>NZ_LMHM01000018.1:554168-597613 GCF_001427785.1 Lysobacter sp. Root690 | reverse complement strand
TGGCGCACGGCGTGCATCCTGCACGCCGCCCTTCGGGTGTGCTGTTGCTAACGCGAGTGCGTGGCTTCGCAGCGCTGGATGAACTGCAAGGCTTCAGACTCGATCCAAAGCCAAAGCCAAAGCCAAAGCCAAAGCCAAAGCCAAGCCATGGCCGCATGGCCACCCTGTAGGAGCGGCGCAAGCCGCGACTGCGCCACCACGACAACGTCGCAACCTCTGCCATAGCCGCGACAATCGTTGCCGCTTATGCCAGCCACGCGATCGGAGCCTTCGCCACAAACGAACCTCAACTCACTGCGTACACGCCGGCTCATTGTTTTCATCGGCATACAACGAAGCGAACCCCGCCGGCATCAGCCGCGGCATCTTCTGCAACGGCGGCTTCACCGTCGGAAAATAATCGCGCTGCCACTGCGACGCCAACGCCGTCGCGGCCGGTTCCAGGCTCGCGTAGCGCGACTCGGGCCGATCCGCTGGTTTGCCGGCCAGGCGCGAAATCAATAGACGCATCGCCCGCGCCTTGGTCGGGTCGTTCGCGATCAAACCCGTCAGCGGCGATGAGTTGTCGCTGTAGCCGACCATCAGATCGAACACCGACGGCAGATAGCCGGCCTCGAACGACAGCTGCAGCATGTTGCCGGCCTCGGCGCGCCAGCGGTCGAACTCGGGCGAGTTCAGGTGGGTGTAGTCGACCAGGACCGAATCGCCGCGCGCGTAGCGGTACATGGCTTCGGGTTCGCCGGCGAGCGCGGCCTGACGCAGGTAGTGGTTGCCCTGTTTCCACGAATCGGCCGGCGCGTTGCGGCATTCGTTGATCATCTGACGCGCGCGGTCCTCCAGCTTGGTCATGTAGGCGCGCTGCTCCGGCGGCAGATCCGGACGCGAATTCTCTTCGGCCGAGGCCAGCACCTGCTCGGCCGGGGATACGTCGGTGCAGCGCAGCAGTTCCATGCCGAGTTGGCACGAGGCGCGGCTGTCGCCGGCGTCGGCGCGGTTCTTGAGTTCGGCCAACTGCGGATTGCGATAGTTGGAGCGGATCGGTTCTATCTTGCTCGGTGTGTCGGCGGGTTTCGCCGGCGCGGCCGGTGGTTCTTGCGCTGCCGCGTCGCTTTGGCCGACCGCGGTGGGCGCGGCCGCGATCGGCGCGCGCGAACGCCACAACTGCCAGCCCAGCAAGGCCACGGCGATCGCGATCAGGCTCACGATCAGGCCTCGGGTCTTCACCGGCATCCGCGTATTCCGCCCTTGGTCTGAGTAATCATCGGCGTAGCATGTGTGCAATCAACGTTCCGATGGGAGTGTGTCCATGCAATACCGTCGCCTGGGTTCATCCGGCCTCCAACTGTCGGCGCTGTCGTTCGGCGCCTGGGTTACCTTCGGTGCGCAGATCGGCCGCGACACCGCGCGCGAACTGATCGCCGCGGCGTGGGATCACGGCATCAACTTTTTCGACAACGCCGAAGGGTATGCCAACGGCGAGGCCGAGCGGGTGATGGGCGAGGTCATCGCCGAGCTGCGCCTGCCGCGCGACGGTTATTGCGTGTCCAGCAAGGTCTTCTTCGGCTCGGTCGAGGAGCCGGCTCCGACCCAGAAGGGTTTGTCGCGCAAGCACATCACCGAAGCCTGCCATGATGCGCTGCGTCGGCTGCGTGTCGAGCATCTCGATCTGTACTACTGCCATCGTCCCGATCCGGACACGCCGATCGAGGAAACCGTGTGGGCGATGGATGCGCTGATCCGTCAGGGCAAGGTGCTGTACTGGGGTACCTCGGAGTGGCCGGCCGGGTTGATCCGCGAAGCGCACAAGATCGCGCGCGCCCATCATCTGCATGCGCCGAGCATGGAGCAGCCGCAATACAACCTGCTGCATCGCGATCGGGTCGAGCTCGAATACGCGCCGCTGTACGCCGAGCTGGGACTGGGCACCACGATCTGGTCGCCGCTGGCCTCGGGGTTGCTGACCGGCAAGTACGGCGCGCTGTCGGCGCACGCCGACGACAAACAGGGCGACGGCAAGCAAGGCGACGGCAAGGACGGCGCCGAGCGCGGCCGGCTGGAGCATGCCGACAAGGACTGGCTGCGCCGGATCGCGGTCGGCAGTTCCGATCAGCGCCGGATCGAGCGAGTGGCCGCGTTCGGCGCGGTCGCGCGCGAGCTCGGGGTCGAGCAGGCGCCGCTGGCGATCGCTTGGTGCCTGCGTAACCCGCATGTGTCGAGCGTGATCCTCGGCGCCAGCCGCAGCGAGCAACTGCTGCAGAACCTGCAGGCGCTGGAATTGCTCGAGAAAATCGACGAGGCCGGCTGGCAGCGGGTCGAGAACGCCTTTGCCTGAACAGGGGCCTGGACGTCTTCTGCATGACTGCAGTCGCAGATTTGTGTGTTTGCGTGTTGACTGGCAAATGAGAATCATTATCATCATTCGGGAGCCCACCCCCGAACGAGCCACCGCCATGTCTCTGCGCAACCCGGTGCTTCAGCTGAAACCCCGTACCGATCGTCCCCTGTCCGCCGTCGCGACCCCCGCCGTCGATGCCACCGCGCCGACCGCCATGGCCTCGGCCGTGGTCGCCGCCGCCCAGGGCGTCCTGGTCGAAAGCACCGCGCTGCTGCGCGGCGCGCGCGAAGTGCTGATCCGTCACGGCGGCGAGGTCTATCGCCTGCGCCATACCCGTAACGACAAGCTGATCCTGACCAAGTAACCCCGCGAACGGCGCGCACCCAGCCAAGCACCCCTCAGCAACATCCAACCCACAAGCCCGAGTTCGACCCGACCGCCAAAGGCCCCGGACTAAAACGTCCAAAGCACAACGCAGCCACCCGACCCCGAGCCCGCTGAGCCCAACGCTGCAAGCCCGCCCCATCGCCCGCGTCACCGCCGCACCGCGTCCTCATTCCCGTCCCGGGATCGACGCGGCGCGGCGCGTCGGTACGCCGACTCGCCAGCACCCTCTCTCTCCCAGGCTGCCAGCCCTGTCCTGCAACGAAGTCTTTGCATCGGACGCCAGCCCGCCTCGGTCCAAAACCCATACAACCGAGTCCGACTGCATGTCCCGCGTCCTTAGTGTTGCCGCGCGTCCGCGCGTTTTCCCCGTTGTCGTCCCCGCGCGTTCCGCGCTGGCCCTGGCGTTGTTGCTCGCGCTGCCGGCCGCCGCGCTCGCCGCCGATGCGCCCGCGCCCGACGGCGCCGACGTCAACGAACTCCAGCGCGTGGTGGTCAGCGCCACCCGCACCGAGCGCGCGGTGCAGGACGTGCCGGCCACGGTCAGCGCCATCGACCGCGAGCGCATGGACAACGAACTCACCCGCAACATCAAGGACCTGTTCCGCTACGAACCCGGCATCGTCGTGGGTTCCAATCGCGAACGCTTCGGCCTGGGCGACATCCGCATCCGCGGCCTCGGCGGCAATCGCGTGCGCGTGCTGGTCGACGGCATCTCGGTCTCCGACAGCTTCAGTATCGGCAGCTTCTCCAACGCCGGACGCAATTTCGTCGATCTGGACACGGTCAAGGAAGTCGAGATCGTGCGCGGCCCCAGCAGCGCGCTGCACGGCTCCGATGCGCTCGGCGGCGTGGTTTCGTTCGTGACCAAGGACCCGGAGGACTACCTCAAGGACGGCGCCAACGCGTACTTCGGCCTCAAGCTAGGCGTCGAAAGCCAGAACGACGGCCTGTACGGCGGCGCCACCGCGGCGTTCGGCGGCGAGCGCTGGTCGGGCTTGGTCGTGGTCAATCACCATCAGGGCCAGGAAACCGAGAACCAAGGCAAGCGCAACACCCTCGACGCCAGCCGCACCACGCCCAACCCGCAGGACAACGACGGCCGCAGCCTGCTGACCAAGCTGGTGTACGCGCCCAGCGACAACCAGCGTTTCCGCCTGACCTTGGAAGGCAGCGAAGACCAGACCGACACCGAGGTGTTCACTGCGCGCGGCACTGCGCTGTCGGCGCCGGGCGCGCCGGCGGTGCGGGTGTTGTCGCAGACCGGCAACGATCACCAGACCCGCGCGCGGGTCGCGTTCGCCCACGAAATCGATTCGCTCGATAGCGCCTTCGCCGATTCGCTGCGCTGGCAGATCTACCGCCAGGACAGCGAGACCACCCAACGCACCCGCGAGCAGCGAGTGAGCGTGGTCGGCGGCCGCGAGATCAGCCCGACCCTGCGCCTGCGCGAATTCAACTTCGACCAGCGCGTGTACGGCGCCGAAGCCACCGCGCACAAGGGCTTCGCCACCGGTTCGGTCGAGCACACCCTGACCTACGGCTTCGAATACGAAAACACCGAGTTCCGCCAGAAGCGCGACGGCCGCGGGATCAATCTGACCACCGGCGTGAGCACCAACGTGATCTCGCCCGATACCTTCCCGGTGCGCGATTTCCCGGTCAGCAAGACCCAGAGCGCCGGCGTGTTCGTGCAGGACGAAATCCAGTTCGCCGACGGCGCGTTCCGGCTGGTGCCGGCGGTGCGCGTGGATCGTTACGAACTGCGTCCGCAACGCGATGCGATCTTCACCGCCGACAATCCCGGCGTGGTCGTCAGCGACCTGAGCAAGACCAGCGTGTCGCCCAAGCTCGGCGCGGTCTGGCACTTCTCGCAGGACTGGTCGGTGTACGGCGGCTACCAGCGCGGTTTCCGCGCGCCGCCCTACAGCGACGTCAATCTGGGCTTCACCAATCTGCAGTTCGGCTACACCGCGATTCCGAACCCGAACCTTAAGCCCGAGACCAGCGACGGCTACGAACTGGGCCTGCGCTTCAGCGGCAAGGCCGTGTATGCGCAGCTGTCGGCGTACTACAACGACTATAAGGACTTCATCGAATCCAACCGTCAGGTCAGCGCGCCGCCGCGGACGCCGTTGATCGTGTTCCAGTCGCAGAACGTGGCCAAGGCGCGCATCCGCGGCGTGGAACTGCGCGGCGGTGTCGACTTCGGCGAGTTCTCGCCGGCCTGGGCCGGTTGGTCGCTGCGCGGCGCGGCGGCGTACAGCAAGGGTGAGGACAAGGCCGCCGATCGTCCGCTGGAATCGATCGCGCCGTTGACCGCGACCCTGGGCCTGGCCTACGACCGCGACGTGTGGGGCGTGGAACTGGCCGGCCGCTTCGCCAAGCGCAAGGACGATCTGCCGGCGCCGAACCGCTTCGCCGCGCCGGGTTACGGCGTGCTCGATCTGCTCGCGCACTGGAATTTCGCGCCGGGTGCCAAGGTCAACGTCGGCGTATTCAATCTCGGGGACAAGACCTATTGGGACGCCGGCGACCTGCCGGGCATCGCCGCGACCAGCACGGTGATCGACCGCTACAGCGCGCCGGGCCGCAATGTCGGCGCCAGCGTGTCGGTGAGCTGGTAAGCATGCGCGCGCCGTCGTCGATCGCGAACCTGCCCGAACGCGCCGGCCTGCCGGCGCCGGAACGGCTGGCCGCGGTCGCGACGGTGTTGTGCGTGTACCCGCGCCGCCATCGCGACGCGCTCGATGGCTGGCTGCAGGCGGCCAGCGCCGAGCGCATGACCCGCCTCGACGGCGAGTCCTCGTGCGAAGCGCTGGTGTTCCGTAACGCCGCCGGTCGCGTGTGCTGGCGGTTGTATCTGCTGCCCGACAGCGATTTCCTGGCCTGGGACGACGCCGCGGCGAAGTTGCCGATGGTCCAGGGCGCGGATGCCCGCGGCGGCGCCTGGGCCGGATTGCGTCGGCGCTGGCTGCGTCGCCTGCGCGGGCGCTGGCAGGCCGAAGTGCTGCGCCTGCACGTGCTGCGCGACGACGCCGGGCATTGCATCCTCGTCGCCGACACCGCCGAACTGTCGCCGCTGGGACAAGCGCATGCGCGCCGTATCGCCAGCGGCGAAGGCGCGCGCCTGCAGACCCAGGCCCACGTGTGCTGCTGCATGGCCTCGCGCCTGAGCGACGAAGCGCGACCGGCGCAATTCGCCTGATCCCCGATCCAATCCTTTCCTTTTATATAGCCAACCGAGAAGCATCGAGTTCAGCCATGACCCAACCCGTAATCCGCGCCAGCGTGCTGGCCGTTTGTCTGTGCGCCAGCCCGATCGCGCTGGCCCTGTCTCCCGTCAACGCCGCCGTGTCGACCGAGCGCGACCGCGCTTCGATCCTGGCCATGCAGGGCGAGTACATCGTCGATTTCGCTTTCGACGAAACCGTGCTGCTCAAGCCGAACTACGAACGCGCGCCGGCGATGCGCAGCGGCGGCAACGAGACCGTGATCGTGGTCGAGGACAGCCCGCGCCGGATCGTCCTGCAGCACATCCTGGTCGACGGCAAAAGCGGCCACGTCACCAAGCACTGGCGTCAGGACTGGGTGTTCGAGGCGCCGCAGCGTTTCGAATTCAGCGCCGACCAGACCTGGCACGTGCGCACGATCCCGGCCGAGCTCAATCGCGGCGCCTGGACCCAGTGCGTGTATGAAGTCAGCGACGCGCCGCGCTACTGCGGCACCGGCCGCTGGGATTACCGCAACAACGTCGCCACCTGGACCAGTGATCCGAGCTGGCGTCCGCTGCCGCGGCGCGAGTACACCAAGCGCAGCGACTACAACGCAGTCGCGGCGATCAACCGCCACACCCTGACCCCGAACGGTTGGACCCACGAGCAATACAACACCAAGGTGCTGCGCAAGCCCGACGGCACCCAGGAAGAACTGGCGCGCGAGTTCGGCTTCAACGATTACGTCAAGACCAAGGACGTCGACTTCAAGCCGGCCTACAAGTACTGGGACGCGACCAAGGACTACTGGGCCAAGGTGCGCGCGCACTGGAACGTGTACCTGGACCAGGCGCCGGGTGTGCAGCTCAAGACCAAGGTCGACGGCATGGCGATGATCATTCCGTTGTTCGAACAGGCCGGCAAGCTGGAAGAAGGCAAGCCGGTGGCCGACAAGGAAATCGACGCGGTGTTCGCCAAGTGGGTGGTCAAGGCGCCGGCCGATACCGCCGGTCCTGAGCAGTCGCCGCCGGCTAAGTGAGCCGTCGTGGTTGCCGTGGTCCGCGTAGCGATCGAGGCTGCGATTACGTCGCTGACCTATTGCGACTCTGGTGTTGTGCGTGTGTCGACGCATAGCGCCTGAGGTTGTATTCGAGCTGATAAAAAAGGCCGGGCAGCGATGCCCGGCCTTTTAATTGCGTTGACGTTTATTGTGTTGGCGTTCTTACAGACGAGTGGTGTGCGGTAACGTGCGCGATCCAGTTTCGCCGGCGCGGGCGGATTTGCGGTCGCGGCCCGCGCCGCTCCTGCAGTCTGGAGCGGAGTTGCGCCGCAGGCCGAATGTAGGAGCGGCGCAAGCCGCGACCGCGACACCCGCTTACGACGCAACTCTAACGACGCGTTTGGCAATCATTCGCTCGCCAATCATTCGCTCCGACAGCGTCGGCTTCAATCGACGCGAGTCGCCCCGGCCTGTCCGGTCGACGCCCACACCGGCGCCGCGGGTGCGACCGGTGCCGCGCCCGGCGCGGGCAGCAGCAGGCCGTGCGGAGGTGCCGGCGGCGGCGGGGGCGGCGGCGGCGGTGGAGCCGGCGGAACCGGCGCGCCAGGCGCAGCCACCGGCGCGGGCGGCGCGGGTGGCACTGGCGACCTCGGCGGCCTCGGCGGAGCGGGAGGAGCCGGCGGTGGCGGCGGCGGTGGGGCCCAGGCGATCGCCTTGGGCACCTTGATCGTGCTCTTGGCCTTGGCACGGTCGCGCAGATACGCCACTTCGACCTGACCGCCATCGGGTTTGCCGCGCAGGGCCGCCATCGCTTCGCGCGGGCTGTCGACCTGGCGTCCGTCGATGCTCTGGATCACGTCGCCGGCTTCCAGGCCCTTGAGCTCGGGACCGGCGCTGAGCACCAGCACGCCGCGGTCGGCGCCGAAGTAGCGGCCGAGCTTGGCATCGACCGAGGCCAGATTGAGCCCGTTCCAGCGCAGAGCCTCGCTGATCGACGGCAGCGGGCAGGGCTTGTTCTTGCAATCCGCATTCAGACGAATGATCTCGCTGTGCATGCGCGGCGCCATCATCGGCTCGGCCGCGATGTATTCGATGCTGTCGGCGGAGACTTCCGATTCGCCACTGCGCAAACGCCGGACCACGAGTTCGCCGTTGGTCACGAACTGCGAGCCGTCGTCGTTCTCGAACACCATCACCCGCTCGCCAAGCTGCGGCGTTGCGGTCAGGCTGGCCGGCTTGCCGTCGCGCTGATAGCGGATGCGCACCGGCTTGCCCGGTTCGAGCACCCCGAGCAACGCGCGGGCATTCGCCAGACGGGCCGAGCCGTCGGCGCCGGCGATGCTCTTGTCGCCCACGCCAAGCAGCGAATCGCCGCTGCGCAATCCGGCCTTGGCCGCGGCGCTGTCGGGGGTGACCGCGACGATGCGCACACCGGCTTTCGCGTCCGGCGCTAGGATCACGCCGAGTTGCGGGCCACGCAGGTCGTCGCGGATCAAGGTCGGCTTGGTCACCGGATCGGGCAGCGCGCCCAGTTCGGTGCGGTTGCGCGAATAGGCCTGAGCGAACTGTCGGGTCTGGGCGAACTGGCGCGAGGTGGCCGCGTCGCCGCGGCTCACGAAGTAGTAGCTGTGCACCCGGGTCGGGGCGGCGGCGGCGGTCGGCGGCGCGGCGTCGATGGCGCCGGCGTCCTTGGGATTGTCGTGCGCGAGCGCGCTGCCGATTGCCGCGGCCAGCAGCAGCGGAAGCGTACGGCGCAAGTGGGTGATGGCGCGGGCCATGTCGTTCTCCGGTACGGCGGTGAAGAGGAATCAGTCGACGCGCACCAGTGCGTCGTCGTAGCGTTCGCCTTGCGCGGCGAACCAGCGTTGCGTGCTTTCTACCCCGGCCAGCGCGCGCAGCGTGCCGACGCGCTGTTGCCACAGCGACAGGCGCTGCGACGCCGGCAGCGGCGCGGCAATCAGGGTGGCGTCGATCAGGCCCAGGCGCTGGTCGAGTTCGGAACTCATGACCGCCGCGGTGGCGCTGGCGACGCGGTCGTCGCGACTGGCGGCGATCAGCGCTTCCAACTGCGCCGACTGCGCCTGCAGTTCGCCGATGCGTTGGACGATCGCATCGCTGTCGTTGTTCGCGAGCGCTTGCGGCGTCGGCGCGGTTTCGTTTGCGGCCAGGCGCGTCGGCGCTCGGCGTTCACGGGTTCCGGGCGATGCGTCGCGTTGCGGTTTGGCGGTACGCGGTGCGGGCTTGTTGGCGTCGTTCGATGGGTTCGGCGCGGTGGCGATCGCACGATCCGTCGCGCGGTCGGTTGCATGGTCGGCCGCGTGATCGGTGCTGCGCTCGCCGGTGTCGGCCAACTTGCCCGGGTCGGGCTGCGGTTGCGTCGAGGGTGACAGCGGCGGGTTCGCAATCACGCGATCGGGCGACGGATTCTGGGTGTGCACGACCTGCGCCGGTTGCGTCGCCGGCATGATCGGATCGGCGCCGCGCTGGCTCAGCCACCACGCCAGCGGCAGCGCCGCGGCGAGCATCGCCGCCATCGCCCAGCGGCGGCGGTGCGGTACATGGCGACGCGTGGCCGTCATCCGGCCGGTCGCGGGCAACGCGGACGAAGCCATGTCGCCGGCCGGCGGCGCGGCGTTCGCCGCGGACGCCAGACGCGCGGCGACCTGCGCCCAGCCGTCGGCCGGCGGCGTTTCCGCCGGCAACTGCGCGAACGCGGTCGGCCAGTCCTGCGGCGCGGCGCCGCGCGGGTCGGGAAGGTTTCGATCAGGCATGGGCCTGCTCCGGTTCCAGCAACAGGCGCAGGCGGCGCGAGCCGCGCGCGAGTTGCGATTTGGAGAAGCTCGGCGTGCGTTGCATCAACGTCGCGATCTCCTCATGGGTATAGCCCTCGGCGTGGTACAGCCACAGCACGCTGCGGGTCGGCGCCGGCAACTGGGCCAGGGCGCGGCCGAGCGCGGCGGCATCGGCGGCGGCCGGTGGTGGCGGCAGACGGTCGTCGGCCAGGTGTTCGTCGTTGGGTTCGACCGCGTGCTCGTGGCGGCGCTGGCTGCGCAGCCGCATCAGCGCCTCGTTGACCGCGATCTGGCGCAACCAGCCCCAGAACGGCGTGCCGCTGCCGTCGAGGTGGCCGCGGAAGTCGCCGATCCGCGTGAGCACTTTCAACATGGTCTCCTGCAGCACGTCGGTGGCCTCGTCGCGATCGCCGGCGATCCGCATCGCCAGGGTGAACACCGGTCGTTCGAACCAGCGGTAGATCTGCTCGAACGCCGCGCCCTCGCCGTTGCGCGCGCGCGTCAGCAACGTCTCCGGGACGTCGATGGCGAAGCTCGACAGCGGCCGCTCCGATGAGGGGGCGGGCAGCGGGCCGGGCGAGGGCGATGGGGTGGGTTCGGCTGGCATTCGAATACAAGGATGCAGCAAGGGCGTGAAGGGTCGCAGGCACCCGCACGGCCTATACTGGCGGCCTCGGACGAGGCATGGAGGGGGAGTTCATGGGAACGTTTCTGGCGATGGTGGTGGTATTCGCGGGCGTGATCCTGCTGTTCAAGACGGTGCGCATGGTGCCGCAGGGTTATCAGTGGACCGTCGAGCGCTTCGGCCGCTACACCCACACCATGGACCCGGGCCTGCATTTCCTGATGCCGGTGATCTACGGCGTCGGCCGCAAGATCAACATGATGGAGCAGGTGCTGGAAGTCCCCAGCCAGGACGTGATCACCAAGGACAACGCGGTGGTCAAGGTCGACGGCATCGTGTTCTTCCAGGTGCAGGACGCGGCCAAGGCGGCGTATGAAGTCGCCACCCTGGAAATCGCGATTCTTAATTTGGTCATGACCAACATCCGCACCGCGATCGGTTCGATGGACCTGGACGAGTCGCTGTCCAAGCGCGACGAGATCAACACCAAGGTGCTCAACGCGGTCGATCAGGCGACCCATCCATGGGGCCTGAAGGTCAACCGCATCGAATTGAAGGACATCCAGCCGCCGCGCGATCTGGTCGACTCGATGGCGCGGCAGATGAAGGCCGAGCGCGAGAAGCGCGCGAATATTCTGGAAGCCGAGGGTTTCCGTCAGGCCGCGATCCTCAAGGCCGAGGGCGAGAAGCAGTCGGTGATCCTGGAAGCCGAAGGCGAGAAGGAAGCCGCGTTCCGTCAGGCCGAGGCGCGCGAGCGTCTGGCCCAGGCCGAAGCCAAGGCCACCGAGATGGTGTCCAACGCGATCTCGGCCGGCAACGTGCAGGCGATCAACTACTTCATCGCGCAGAAATACATCGAGGCGTTCAAGTCGCTGGCCGAAGCGCCGAACCAGAAGTTCGTGATGATGCCGATGGAATCGGCCGGCATCATCGGCTCGCTCGCCGGCATCGGCGAACTGGCCAAGGAAGCGCTCGAACGCCAGCCCAGTCGCGCGGCCGGCGGCCCGCCGCCGTTGCGCAGCGGAGGCTGAGCCATGGCCTGGACCTGGCAGACCGTAAGCTGGGCCGCGATCGCGATGCTGCTGTTCGCGGCCGAGGCGCTGGCGCCCGGCGCGTTCATGCTGTGGCTCGGCTTCGCCGCGGCCGCGGTGTTCGCGCTGGCGATGGTGTTCCCGGGCCTGACCGTGCTGGCGCAGGTCGCGGCCTTCATCGTGTTGAGCTTCGCCTCGATCCAGGTCTACCGCACCTGGTTCCGCGGCCGCGAGCGCAAGAGCGACCAGCCCTTGTTGAACCGTCGCGCCGAACAGTTGATCGGCCGCGTGGTGGTGCTTGAACGCGGCATCGTGCAGGGCCGCGGCCGGGTCCAGATCGCCGATGCGTTCTGGGACGTGAGCGGGCCGGAGCTGGCCACCGGCACCGCGGTGCGGGTGATCGGCACCGACGGCATGACCCTGCAGGTCGAACTGGCCGGCTGACCCATGACGACCGTGCGCGCCGCGACAACGAGCTTGCGCGCATCGGCGATGGCGTTCGCCATGGTGCTGGCTGTCGCGCCGGCTTCGGCCGGTGGGCCGCAACGCGCCGACGACTGGATCGGCAAGGTCGTGCCGCCGTTTCCGGACGGTTTCAAATCCAACACCGGCGGCTGCGTCGGCACCGGCCGCAGCGCCGAGCAGATCTGCGCGCGCAGCATCGGCACGATCGACGACAACGAGGACCGCTCGCTGAAGTTCTACGCCGCCGAGCTGGTCGGCCGGATCGGCAACGAAGCACGCTGGAAGATCACCGACGTGGTGCCGTACCCCAAGCTGCTGCGCGGCGAGCGTGTGTCGATCTCGACTTGCATGATCGACGGTATCAGCGACCCGGGCGTGATCGCGATCATCGACACCCTGGTCGAAGGCGCGGCCGCGCGCGAACGCTTCGACGCCTCGCGCTGGGCGGTGCGGCTGGACCGGCGCAAGGGCCGTTTCGTCGAGGTCAAGCCAACCGAAGTAAGTTGTTACAACGAAGGCGCCGAAGAAGAATAGAGTCGGCCGCGCCAAACCGCCGACCGCGAATGCCCGAAGCCCGGCCGCACCTGCCGACCTTTGTGAGAGTGGCGCTAGCCGCGACGCTTTTCTTTCAGAAGAGCACGCCCTCCGAAGCAGCACCGCGACCCGAGCGAAAAGCATCGGGGCTGAAGCCTCTCCCACAAAAGACCTCGTCGCCGCGCTCCACTCAGGCCACGCAACCTCGTCCCACACAGCCACGCCGCCTCCGCCGCCAACCACCATTCGCCCGCGTACCGAACCCCCATAAATACGCACGCAGCGCGCTTCTGGAATAATCACCGGCTCAAACCCCCACGAGCAGGCAGCGCCCCATGAGCCAGAAGACCATCCTCAACGACGCCCACCGCGCACTCGGCGCCAAGATGGTGGATTTCGGCGGCTGGGACATGCCGATCAACTACGGCTCGCAGATCGAAGAGCACCATCAGGTGCGCCGCGACGCCGGCATGTTCGACGTCAGCCACATGACCGTGGTCGACCTGCGCGGCGCGCGCGTGCGCGAGTTCCTGCGCCGTCTGGTCGCCAACTCGGTCGACAAGCTGCAGAAATCGGGCAAGGCACTGTACACCTGCATGCTCAACCCGCAGGGCGGGGTGATCGACGACCTGATCGTGTACTTCCTCGACGAAAGCTATTTCCGCCTGGTGGTCAACGCGGCCACCCGCGAGAAGGATCTGGCGTGGATCGGCGAGCAGGCCAAGGCGTTCGACGTGTCGGTGACCGAGCGTCCGGAGCTGGCGATGATCGCGGTGCAGGGCCCGAACGCGCGCGACAAGGTGGTCGGCCTGCTGCGCGAGGAAGATCGCGCGCGGATCGGCAAGCTCGGCAAGTTCGTCGCCGGCGACGCGCAGACCAGTGACGGCATCGCGCTGTTCATCGCCCGCACCGGTTACACCGGCGAAGACGGTTTCGAAGTGGTGGTGCCCGAAGACCGCGCGGTCGCGCTGTGGGACGCGCTGCTCGCCGCGGGCGTCAAGCCGGCCGGGCTGGGCGCGCGCGACACCCTGCGCCTGGAAGCGGGCATGAATCTGTACGGCCAGGACATGGACGACAGCGTCTCGCCGTACGAAGCCGCGTTGGCCTGGACCATCGCCCTCGACAGCGGCGCCGACGGTGCGCCGCGCGACTTCATCGGCCGTGGCCCGCTGGAACAACTCAAGGCCACCGGCGCCGCGCGCCAGATGATCGCGCTGGTGATGGACGACAAGGGCGTGCTGCGTCACGGCCAGAAGGTGCTGACCGCGCACGGCGAAGGCGAGATCCTGTCGGGCACGTTCTCGCCGACGCTGAACAAGTCGATCGCGTTCGCGCGCGTGCCGGCCGGCGAGATCGCGCTGGGCGCCGCCGGCAACGTGCGGGTCGACATTCGCGGCAAGGAAGTGCCGGTGCGGGTGGTCAAGTTCCCGTTCGTGCGCGACGGCCAGGCGCAGGACGGCGTACTCGCCTGAGGTCGCGCGCATGCCCCGCATCGATTACTACTTCAGTCTGATCTCGCCGTACGCCTACCTCGGGCACGCGCCGCTGCTCGCGGCCGCGCGCGAGGCCGGCGCGACCCTGGTCTACAAGCCGGTGCGGATCTTCGAACTGTTCGAGGCCAACGGCGGCCTGCCGCTGGGCCAGCGCGCGCCGGCGCGCCAGCGCTATCGCCTGATCGAGTTGCAGCGCGCGCGCCAGCAACGCGGCGTGCCGTTGAACCTCGCGCCGAAGTTCTTTCCGGTCGACCCGAGCCTGGCCGACCGCTGCGCGATCGCGCTCGATCGGCAGGGCCGCGATCCGTCCGCTTATATGGACGCCGCGTTCCGCGCGATCTGGGCGCACGACCGCGACCTCGCCGACCGCGACACCGTCGCCGGCCTGTTGCGCGATGCCGGTCACGATGCCGATGCGACGCTCGCCACCGCCGAAGGCGAGGAGGTCGCCGCGATCTATCGCGGCAACACCCGCGCCGCGATCGCCGCCGACCTGCCGGGCCTGCCCGGTTATGTGCTCGACGGCGAACCGTTCTGGGGTCAGGACCGGGTCGAAGCGCTGCGCGAGGCGCTGCTCACCGGCCGCGAACCGTTCACGGCCGATGCCGGTTGAACGTTTCGCTGGTCGCTCCCGGACGTGTTGCGGCGTGAGGTAAAGTTCCGGCGCGACGCCGTCTTGCGCCGCGTACTTGCGGCCGTTCCTCAAATCCCGCAACCCGATTCGCGCTTTGTGATCCCCGCTTTTGCGTTTACCCCTCCCACAGCGGCCCGGCATCGTTAAACTACGCGCCATTACCCGCCGCTCCCGCAACGTTCGAGGCCAGCCATGAGTGAAATCCCCGGCGATCTGAAGTTCATGAAATCCCACGAGTGGGCCCGCGTCGAAGGCGACGGCAAAGTCACCGTCGGCATCTCCGACCACGCCCAGGGCTTGCTCGGCGACCTGGTCTACGTCGAACTGCCCAACGTCGGCGACCGCGTCGAAGCGGGCAACGCCAGCGCCGTGGTCGAGTCGGTCAAGGCCGCCTCCGACGTGTACGCGCCGGTCTCCGGCACCGTGACCGCGGTCAACGCCGCGCTGGCGGACAAGCCGGAAACGATCAACGAAGACGCCTACGGCGAAGGCTGGATCTACACCGTCGAGATCGACGAACCCGACCAGCTCAACGAACTGCTCGCGCCCGACGACTACGCCGAGCTGCTCGAAGAAGACGACCACTGATCCACCCGCCGCGGCCGGCAACGGCCGCGGTCCACGGGGAGCGCAGGACCGGCCCGCGATCGCGGCGCCCGGGACTCGCTCCCCGTTTCGTTTGTGGTGATGCGCTTGCCGACGGCGCTGAGGCGGTCTCGATCGCGCCGCGCGGGTCGACACGAGGCGTGATTGCGAAGTGCGAATCCGAAGTGGCATCGCCGCGCGCCGCGGACCGACGCGACGGCGACGATGAACGATCGGGCGCCGCGCCGGTCCGCCGATGAGCGCGGCGAGCGGCGGTCGAACCGACGTCCGCGATATGCCGACGGCGCGCGGTTGCGATCGTCTCGACGAGGATCCGGTCGGGCGTTCTCATCGCACACCGGTCGGCGCAACCCATCGACAACGCATCGCCCATGCACTCGACGATGCATGCGCGCTCGCGCGAATCGCGAAAAACTCCGGTGATTTTCATCGCGATGGTTTGGCCTGTGGCGGTCGTCGCACGATCGCTGCCGCATTGCACGCGACCTCGTCGCGCATGCCGCGAACGGCCGACGCAGTCCAGCCGATCCCGACGGCGCGATCGCGACGAGCATCGATCCGGCAGTGCACGATCGCCGCCTTCAGGCGTGCAGGTCTGGTGAAGGACGACGCGGCGTGCCGAGCCGACGCACCGCCGCGCGATTTATCGCGGCGCCACTTTCGCGTGGCGCTTGCCGCGACGCGAACGCTGTCGGCGCGACGACTCGGCACGACCACGCGAGCGCGCGGCTCGGTTCGCGGCGGCCGGCTCGGCGAACGCGCGTCGCCTTTGTCCTCCCTCGCCGGAGTTTTCGCCGACAGGTAAAAACGTTTCCAGCGCGCGCCCGTCCGAGTACGAACGCGATGTGCACAGGAGGCATGCGTCGGCGTTCGAGACCGACGAACGGTCGTGTCGGCAACGCCGCGAGCGCTCGCGCATCGGCGCGTCGCGGTCGGCGCGTTCGCGCGCCTCGGTCGCGTCGCGAACGTTGCGTTCGCCCGCGTCGACCACCGTCGCGGCGGTCGCGAACGCCGCTCGCGGCCGAAAAAAGTTCGCGCACTTTCGCGCAGTCGGGCTTGTGCGACGCGAAATCGGCGCCCATCGCGGACAGGAATTTTTTCTTCCGGTACAGGTCGTCGGAATCGTTCGCGACACGCTTCGCGCGCGACGCGCATGCGTTCGAAAAGCCGGAATGAAAAAACGCGAGTGCGCTGAAAGCCGCGCCACGCTTGGGTTTCAGCGACGTCGAACGAAACGCGTGTCGAACGCGTCGATGCGCGCGCGCGTTTTTGGAACGCGCGCGCCGCGGCATCGGCGCGGCGTTCCGGGCGAGCGGCCGTAAAAAAAAATAGGCCGGGTTGTTGACAGTCATAAAAAGCGTGATTAGGTTTCGCCCAGCAGACGTTTCCTGCAGACGAGAGTGAGAAAACCAAGCGCGACAACACGCAGCACAAAACGGACCTCCGCCTGGACAGTCAAAACGGTGGACGTTGGGTTCGCTTCCTCTGCAGAAATGTTGGCCACGCTCTCTCCGCCGATGACATCCAAAACCTTGATGACATCGCTGACGACCTGCTTCTTGCAACCCGGTTCGCGTTCGGCGCCCCGGGTTTTTGTTTGGCCGCCCCTTTGGGCGGCCTGCTCCGTCCGCCTTTCCGGCGGATGCGCCATCGGTCCCGCCGCGCTTGCGGCCGGACGCGATCCCCGATCCGTTCCGGCGCGCCCAGCGCGTCGGCGGTTGCACGCGGGTCCGACTCCCGCGGCTCTGCCAACACAGAGTTCCTTTGAACTGGGCTTACCGCACTACCACTGATCATTCCTGATCATCACTGACGAGGAGCCATCACATGGCCGTTAAGAAAGCTGCTAAGAAGTCCTCCGCCAAGAAAGCGACCAAGAAGGTCGCCAAGAAGGCCGGCGCTAAGAAGGTCGCCAAGAAGGCCACCAAGAAGGCTGCCAAGAAGACCGTGAAGAAGGCTGCCAAGAAGGCCGTCCGCAAGACCGCCAAGAAGGCCGCGAAGAAGGCGACCAAGAAGACCGCCAAGAAGACTGCTAAGAAGGCGACCAAGAAGACCGCCAAGAAGGCTGCTAAGAAGGCGACCAAGAAGACCGCCAAGAAGGCTGCCAAGAAGGCGACTAAGAAGACCGCCAAGAAGGCTGCCAAGAAGACCGTGAAGAAGGCAGCCAAGAAGACTGCCAAGAAGACCGCGAAGAAGGCCGCCAAGAAGGCCCCGAAGAAGGCCGCCAAAAAGGCTCGCAAGCCGAAGGCTGCTGCAGCGCTCCCGGCGACCCCGGCTCCGCTGATCTAATAAGAAACACCCGATTGCCGTAATCCAGCTCTCCTCCCGCAGCCCAGGCGGGGGGAGAGTTTTTTATTTGTGGCGGGCCTTAGCGCTCGCGAGCTGGCGGCTCGCGCCGCGATGAGCGTCCGGGCGACCAGCCGGGCCGGGGTCGTCCGTCCACGTCTTGAGCGCGCAGTGTCAAAGTCCTGCCGCACGTGTCGGCGATGCCGCGTAGTCGGCTGCCTTCGTAATGCCGGATTCCGTCCGGTGGCCGGGTCTGTCGCGTTGGCGGCCTCGTTGTTGCCGCCAGTCCTTGTTGGATGACGCTGAAGTCTCTGGATCCCCGCCTGCGCGGGGATGACGGGATGGGAAAGGCTTCGTTGCTGACGTGTCGGCGCTTCGTCGCGGGTTTCCCAAAGTCACTGGATCCCCGCGTTCGCGGGGATGACGGGTGGGAGAGGGTTTCGTGGTTGGCTTGTCGGCGCTTCGTCGCGGGTTTCCCAAAGTCACCGGATCCCCGCGTTCGCGGGGATGACGAGTGGTAGAGGGGTTCGTGGTTGGCTTGTCGGCGCTTCATTGCGGGTTGTCGAAGTCGCTGGATCCCCGCGTTCGCGGGGATGATGGTTGGGAGAGGACGTGGTGGTTGATGAGTCGGCGCTTCGTTGTGGGGAGCGGGCTCGACGCCTCGTTCACCCAAACTCACCGACGCGTGACTTCGGTCGCATGCCTCTCGTCGGCAAGTCGGGCCGTGCACGCTCGCGTCGCGGTGGCCGGCGGTAGGATCGGCGCAAAGCTGGCCGCAGCCGATCATCCAATCGCATCCAACTCGCACCTGCCATCGGGGGAACACCATGAAAGGTTTGTTCAAGGGACTGCTTTATCTGGTCGTGCTGCTCGCGGTGGTGTTCGTGGTCGGCGGCTTCCTGTTGCCGGCGAGTACGCATGTCGAGCGGTCGATCTCGATCGCGCGGCCGCCGGGCGAGGTGCATGCCTTGCTCGGTTCCTACAAGCGCTTCAACGAGTGGTCGCCGTGGTACGAACTGGAGCCGAGCGCGAAGTACAGCTACAGCGGTCCGGAGTCGGGCGTCGGCGCGGCGATGGCCTGGGAGGGCGACAAGGTCGGCAAAGGCGCGCAGCGCATCACCGAATCGGTGCCGCAGCAGAAGATCGTCAACGCGCTCGACTTCGACGGCACTCAGGCCACCGGTACCTTTACCCTGAAAGGCGAAGGCGACGGTACCCGCGTGACCTGGGCGCTGGACAGCGAGCACGGCAACAACCTTGTCTCGCGCTGGTTCGGCCTGCTGCTCGACAGCATGGTCGGCAAGGATTACGACAAGGGCTTGGCGAAGCTCAAGCAGGTGGCTGAGAGCGGGGATTCGTGATTGGGGATTCGGGATTCGAAACCGCAAAAAAGCAAAGGCCCGCGATCAGCGGGCCTTTGTTGTTAGATCAGGAATCGAGACGCCTGCTTCTGCTTTGCCAATCTCGAATCCCGACTCTCGAATCCCGGCTTCACCGCGGTGCCGCAGTCGCCTTCTGCGCATTACTGCCACTGACCTCGCGGCTCGGCGTCACGCCTTCGGAGGCGTACAGGCCCGGGTCGTCGAAGCCGTCGACGTCGAGCCAGCGCTCGGTCGGCAGGCCGATCGCGCGGTCGAGCAGGGTCGGCAGCATGCCGGTCGGCAGGCCGCTTTCGCTGTTCCACAACACCGCGATGCCCAGGTCGCGATCGGGCAGCATCGCGACCATGCCGCGATAGCCCTGCACCGCGCCGGCATGGAACACCACGCGGTGGCCGGCGTAATCGAACACGCGCCAACCCAGCGCATAACCGGCCGTGCTCAGACGCTGGCGGCGCCAGCTCGAGCCGCGGATTTCGGTCGGCGTATCGACCAGCGGTTGATGCAAGGTCGCGAGCAGCGGCAGCGGCAGCACGTCGGTGCGATGGCCGGTCTGGGCGATCAGCCACTGCGCCATGTCGCTGGCGCTGGCATTGACGCCGGCGGCCGGCGGCAATTGGTAATAGGTCGGCTTCGGCGTCACCGAGGCCCAGCCGCCGCGCGCGCGCACGTGCGGCTTGGCCCAGCGCGCGCTGGCGGTGATGCCTTCAAGTCCCAGGCTCGCATCGTTCATGCCGAGCGGCTTGAACAAACGGCGCTGCACCTCTTGGCTGTAGAAATCGCCGGTGGCGGCGAACACCACGTCGCCGATAAGGCTGAAGGCGATGTTCTGGTAGCCGTAGCAGGTGCCGGGCTGGCAGGCCATCGGCGCGTACGCGAGTTTCTGGGTCAGCACGCGATAGTCGGCGTAGTTTTCCAGGTCGCGGTCGTAGGTGTTGTGGGTCAGGCCGACCCGATGGCTGAGCACGTCGGCGACGGTGAGGCTGCGCGCGGCGGTGGGGTCGACCAACTGGAAGCCGGGCATGTAGTCGACGACCTTGCTGTCCCAACGCAGGGTGCCGTCGTTGACCAGCAGGCCGGTCAGGGTGCCGGCGAAGCTCTTCGACAGCGAGGCCAGGCGGAACACGGTGTGGGCGTCGATCGGCTCGGCGTTACGTACGTCGGTGATGCCGTAGCCGCGCGCGCTGAGCACCTGGCCGTTGTGGACGATGGCCATCGCCATGCCCGGAATGCGTTGCTCGGCGACCAGCGCTTGCGCCATGGCTTCGAACTGACGCACGTCGAAATCGGTCGACAGCGGCTGCACGCGCGGATTGAGGTCCTGCGGCGCGGCGCTCAGGCCCGGCAGCGCGGTGCCGTCGTAGCCTTGCGCGCGCGCGACCGGCTGCGAGGGTTCCGGCGTGCGCCAGCGCAGCGAGGTCTGCGCGGTCGAGCCCAGGGTCATGGTCAGCAGGGCCGCGAGCGTGCCCAGGCGCCAGGGGTTGAGTGAGCGTCGGGAAGAGGTGAGTTTCATCGCTCGCAGCGCCTGGTTAGCCGGGGTCGATCCGATTCTAGCGCCGATCTCAGGGAGTTGTGCAACAATCGCATTCAGGATTCTGATTTTGCAGGGATTAATGGGTGGGGCGGGAATCGGGAATGGGGAGTCGGGAGTCGTAAAAGCCACACCGTTGGCGCGTCATTTCAGCTCTTGGGCGGGAATGGGGAATCGGGAATCGGGAATCGGAAGAGCAGCGCCACGCGCACGCCGCGGCTCTTGCCCTTCCGATTCCCGACTCCCCATTCCCGATTCCCGGCCTCACCGCCCGCGAATCAGATCCGAAGCCCGCTCGGCGATCATGATGGTCGGCGCATTGGTGTTGCCGCCGATCAGGCTCGGCATCACAGAGGCGTCGATCACGCGCAGGCCCTGGATGCCGCGCACGCGCAGTTGCGAGTCGACCACCGCCGCCTCGTCGTCGCCCATCCGGCAGGTGCCGACCGGGTGATACACCGACTCGGCCTTGGCGCGCACGAATTCGATCAGCTCGGCGTCGCTGAGGTCGGTGCGGGCCGGGAAGATCGGCGCGCCGCGGTACGGGTCGAAGGCTTTCTGCGCGAACAGCGTGCGCGAGAGCTTGGCGCACTCGAGCATCATCTTCAGATCGAAGCCTTCCGGATCGCTGAGATAGTTGGCGTGGATGCGCACCTTGTCGCCGGCGCTGGCGCTGGCCAGATCGAGGTGGCCGCGGCTGCGCGGACGCAGGAAGCAGGCATGCGCGGTGTAGCCGTCGCCGGCCAGGCGGTGGCGGCCATGGTCGTCGAGCATCGCCGGCACGAAATGCAGTTGGATGTCGGCGCGATCGTCCGGCGCGAGCGCCGAACGCACGAAGCCGCCGGCCTCGGCGAGATTGCTGCTGCCGGGGCCGCTGTGGCCGCGCAGGTAGTAGTCGAAGGCGACGCGCAGGTCGCCGGTGCGGTCGTAGGTGACGCGCTGGGTCGAGTGCTGCAGGGTGCACACGTCGAGATGATCCTGCAGGTTGCGGCCGACCTGCGGCGCGTCGTGCAGCACCTCGATGTCGTGCTTGCGCAATTCATCGGCCGGGCCGACGCCCGACAGCATCAGCAACTGCGGCGAATTGAGCGCGCCGCCGCTGAGCAGCACCTCGCGCACCGCGCGCTGGTGATACGAACGCCCGCCGCTGCTGTAGATCACGCCGGTGGCGCGGCCGTTCTCGATGCTGATGCGGGTGACCAGCGCGCCGGTGACCACGTGCAGATTATGCCGCTCGCGCGCCGGGTCGAGATAAGCGACCGCGCTGGAGCAGCGCGCGCCGTTCTTCTGGGTGACCTGGTAGAAACCGAAGCCTTGTTGCTGCGGTCCGTTGAAGTCGGTGTTGCGAGCGAAACCGGCTTGTTGCCCGGCCTCGATGAACACGCCCGACAGCGGGTTGGTATAACGCAGGTCGGACACATACAGCGGGCCCATGCTGCCGTGCAACGCGTCGTCGCCGCGGCTGTTGCGCTCGCTGCGGCGGAAATAGGGCAGCACGCCGTTCCAGTCCCAGCCGCTGGCGCCGGCCGCGGCCCAGTCGTCGTAGTCGCCGGGCACGCCGCGGATGTAGCACATCGCATTGATCGAACTCGAACCGCCGAGCACGCGGCCGCGCGGCCACCACAGGGTGCGGTTGTCGAGCTGCGGTTCCGGCGCGGTGTCGTAGTCCCAGTTCACGCCTTTCTTGTTGACCAGCTTGGCCAGGCCGGCGGGCATGTGGATGAACGGGTGCAGGTCGCGCGGGCCGGCTTCGATCAGCAGCACGCGCGCGTCGGGATCTTCGCTCAGGCGGTTGGCGAGCACGCAGCCGGCCGAACCGGCGCCGATGATGATGTAGTCGAACTCGGTGGGCACTGGCGATTCCCGCAGGCGCGCGGCGTGTGTCGTCGCGCTGACGGGGCGACCGTAAGCGCCAAAACTAGAGCAAATGCTCCCAACATCCTGGCCGATAGGAATCCCGCCCGATGCCGTGGTGGCGATATGCGACGCCTTGGGCTACCGTGCCGGCAACCCGCATGGCCGCGACGTTGGCGCCGCGGGCGGCGAGCGGTTCGATGCGGTCATGCCGTGCATCGCGCCGCGCCGCGTTCAAACCGCACGACCCGCACGACCTGCCCCACCCAGCACCACACGCACAGCACGACCCCCGCAAAGCCGGCGGCCCGCCGGCGCTGTACTCACGGAGCGACGGAATGTCGGCAGTTCAAGGCGCCAGCCTGCCCTCCGGGCGAGTGCATAGCGGTGAGTGGCGCGCGGTCGCGTTCTCGGTGGGGTATTTCTTCTGCGTGCTGACCGCGTACTACGTGATCCGGCCGTTGCGCGACCAACTCAGCGGCGCGGTCGGTTCGACCCAGTTGCCGTGGTTCTACCTGGCCACCTTCATCGCCACCCTGGCGCTGACGCCGGTGTTCTCCGGCCTGGTCTCGCGCTATCCGCGGCGGGTGGTGGTGCCGCTGGTGTACGGCTTCTTCATCGTCTGCCTGCTCGCGTTCATGCCCTTGTTCGGCGAACACGGGCCGCTGAGCGCGCGCGCATTGGGCACGGTGTTCTTCGTCTGGATCAGCGTGTTCAACCTGTTCGTGGTGTCGGTGTTCTGGAGCTTCATGACCGACATCTGGAGCGAGGGCCAGGCGCGGCGGTTGTTCCCGGTGATCGCGGTCGGCGGCACGGTCGGTTCGCTCGCCGGTCCGGTGCTGACCCGGGTGCTGGTCGACCGGATCGGAGTGGCGCCGCTGCTGATGGTGTCGGCGGGGCTGCTCGGCCTGGCGCTGGTGTTCGTGACCTTGCTTGGGCAGTGGTCGCGCGTCCACGGCACGCGCCGGCACGAGGCCTCGCACGAGGCGGCGATCGGCGGTGGCATGCTCGACGGGCTCAAGCAGATCTTCTCCAATCCATTCATGGCCTCGATGGCGCTGCTGCTGTTGCTCGGCGACTGGATCGGCACGGTCAATTACGGCCTGGTCGTGGATTATTCCAAGGCGACCTTCACCGACGCGGTGGCGCGCACGCGCTTCGCCGCCGACCTGGACCTGATGACCAACCTCGTCGCCCTGACCATGCAGGTGCTGATCACGCCGTGGCTGTTGTCGCGACGCGGCGCGGCGTCGGTGATCGGGGTGTGGTCGGTGGTGACGGTGGCGTTCCTGACCTTGACCGCGATCGTGGCCGACGCGCATGCGCCGCTGACCGAACTGTTTCCCGCCTATGGCGCCTTGATCGCGATGCTGCCGGCCGGGATGGCGGCGACGATCGCGCCGATGCCGGCGGTGGCGATCACCTTGGTGATCAGCCGCGGGCTGGCCTACGGCATGGTCAATCCAGCGCGCGAAAGCCTGTTCACCAGCGCCGCGCGCACCCTGCGCTACAAGGGCAAGAACGCGGTCGATACCGCGTTCTGGCGGTTCGGCGACGTGACCGTGGCGACCACCGTGGTCGCGTTGCGCAGCGTCGGTGTCGGCGTGGCCGGGCTGGCCGGCATCAGCGCGGCGGCGGCGGCGGGCGCGGGCGTGATCGGCTGGCGGGTCGCGCGCTGGGTCCAGCGCAACAATGCGGCGGAGCGTTGCGAGACCACCCGGGCATGAGGCGCGATTGGCGGCCGTGGCCGCGCCAGCAATGGCTGCAACGGGTGCTGGTCACCCTGGTGCTGTGTACGGTCGCGTGCCTGGCCTGGGGATTCTTCTGGGAACCGCGGCAACTGATCGAGCGCGACTACGAATTCGCCTTGCCCCATTGGTCGCGCGAATGCGAAGGCCTGCGCGTGGACGTGGTCGCCGACCTGCATACCGGTTCGCCGCACAACGGCCTGGACAAGCTCGACGAGATCGTCGCCAGACTGGTCAAGAGTGATGCCCAGGCGGTGCTGATGGCCGGCGACTACGTGATTTTGAGCGTATTGGGCGGTACCTATATCTCCGCCGACCAGATGGCGCCGCACCTGCGCCCGCTGACCGCGCGCAAGCCGGTGTATGCGGTGCTCGGCAATCACGATTGGTGGAAGGACGGACACAAGGTGCGCGCGGCGCTGGAAGCGGCCGGGGTGATCGTGCTCGAAGACCAGGCCGTGCAGACCCGTCTGGGCAACTGCCGCGTGTGGATGGTCGGCATCGGCGACAAGTGGGAAAGCCCGCACGACATCGGCAAGGCCTTCGCCGGCGTCAACGACGACGCACCGGTGATCGCGCTGACCCACAACCCGGACCTGTTCCCGGACATTCCGGCGCGCGCGTCGCTGACGATCGCCGGCCACACCCACGGCGGCCAGGTGAAACTGCCGTGGATCGGCACGCCGGTGCTGCCGGCCGACCAACGCTACGCCGGCGGCTATCTGATCGAACACGGCAAGCACCTGTTCGTCTCCACCGGCATCGGCACCAGCATCCTGCCGGTGCGGTTCGGGGTGCCGCCGGAGATTTCGCGGTTGAGGTTGAAGGCGGCGGGCCGGCCGGTACAGAAACCCTGAGTACCGGCTGACTCGAGCCGATGAGGTGGACGACTGCGTTGCGCAAGCAGCCAGTCTCGCGAACCGACGCGGTCAAGCGTGGCCGATCCGCTTCGGCCGCGGAACGTGTCGGCCTACGCCAAAAAACGGAATTTTTGGGCCTTGCCTGGGCAGGGCGGTCACGGAACACTGCGGTCACCACGCGCGCGCGAATGTAGGGGATTGCATGCACACGATCGAAAATCTGTTGCGCGCCGCTGCGCTGTCTGCGCTGATCGGCGTGTTGTGGACGCCGCCCGCGCGCGCTGATTCGTGGGAGATGCCGGTGGTCAAAAGTTATTTTTCCGCCGACCGTAACTGGCGGCTGGAGGTGCGGCCGCGGCCGATCGCGAGTCAACTGGACTATTTCCAGGACAAGGTCGACGACCGCGACAACGCCGGCGGCCGCGCGGGCGAAACGCAGAAAACCGCGCTGGCGACCATGCAGCGCCTGCACGCCGGTCAGTGGCGCACGGTGTGGGACGGGCCTTTGCTCAACGAGGTGGCGCCGGTCGATGCGCTGGTGTCGCCGTCGGGGCAGGCGGTCACGATCGACGATTGGCACGGCGTGGGCTTCGGCCCACGCGTGGTGGTGATCTACGATGCCGGCGGAAAGGCGCTGCGCTCGTTGGCGCTCAAGGACTTCCTGCCCAAGCCGTACATCGCCACGCTCGAACGCAGCGTCAGCTCGATCCGATGGGGCGGTGACCACCGCATTTCCGCCGATGGCCGACGTCTGCTGCTACAGGTAGTAGTGCCGCGCTTCGGTCAACGCATGTCGGCCGAACCTGATTACGTCGAGCGTCAGTTCGATCTGAGCACCGGCCAGCCTCTGCCGGGCGACACGCGGGCCTGGGCCGGCGCGCTCAAGGCGGTGGAGCGCTACGAAGCCGATCGACGCGCCGAGGCCGCCGCGTATGAAGCGTGGTTGCGCGCGCCGCTGCTGGCTCCGCGCGGAGACGATGTGTCGGATTGGTACCGATACCTGGGTGAGGCGGCGCTGCGCCTGGACAGTCACGCGAAGCCCTACGATGCGCGCTCTCTGGTGATCCGACTGCCCGGCGATCCGGATCAGCCCGATACGCTCGAGCGCCTCGCCGGCTATCTGACGAACGAGAACGCCGATTCCTCCACCATCCTGCTGGCCAGTCCGTCGCAGGATGTGCTGGTGCAGCACCTGAGGCGAATCGCGGCCTCGGTGCCCGCGGGCCGGCTCGATCGCAGGCGCGTCTACGTGGTCGCCGACGCCGCGCATCACCCGCAGGTGCAGCGGGCGATGGCACGGACGGGAGCGCAGTACATCAGGATTGATCCCGCCGAGCCCATCGCGCAACGGCCCGGGCGTATGCAGGAATACAGTGAGAGTAAACGCAACGAGGAGCGTTGGCGCAACGCCGAGGAGTAGCGGTACGTCGCGGCAGCCCCTCATCGCTCAAGCGTGTCAACCGTCACCACCCATGCCGAAGGTTGGGATGACCATCCGCAGAGGTCGGCGCCGGGCGACGGCGCTAGTTTGGGCGGGGGAACGGGAGCGGCATGATGCGCGAGCCACGCGGGCAGGGCGGGGAGGTGGACACTGAGGTCGCGGGCGATGCGCGGCGAACCTCGCGCGCACGCGGCCGGGACGCCGCATGAGCCGCGCGAAGACAGCGCGCGATATCGACGCCGCGCCCGCATCCAGCGCGCCGCTGTGGTGGTCGCTGCTGTACTTCTTCTGCTTGCTGTGCGGCTACTACGTGCTGCGCCCGGTCCGCGATGCGATGGGCGCTTCCAACGATGCCGCGACGGTGTTTCCGCACGCGATGATCGACTGGGCGCAGTCGCACGGCTGGCAGCTCAAGGACTTCGTGCTGCAGGTGCTGTTCACCGCCACCTTCGTCAGCATGTTGCTGCTGCAACCGGTGTACGGCGCGCTGGTCGCGCGGTTTCCGCGGCGGGTGTTCCTGCCGGTGGTGTACGTCGTGTTCATCGCCTGCCTGTTCGGCTTCCACTGGGCCTTCGACGCTGCGGTGCCGGGACGCGGCATGGTGTTTTTCGTCTGGATCGCGCTGTTCAATCTGTTCGCGGTGACGGTGTTCTGGAGTTACATGGCCGACGTGTTCGACGACGCGCAGGCGCGGCGGGTATACGGCTATATCGGCGCGGGCGGCACCGCCGGCGCGGTGATCGGGCCGGTGCTCACCCAGAAGCTGGTGCAGCCGTTGGGCGTTGCGAATCTGTTGCTGGTCTCGATCGCGTTCCTGGCGGTATGCGTGCTGTGCATCGTGCAACTGCGGCCGTGGGCGATGGCGCGCGAACGTCGGCAGGGGCTGACCAGCGGCGAAGCCGCGATGGGCGGTTCGGTCTGGGCCGGGCTCAAGCTGGTATGGCAGCGGCCGGTGTTGCGCGCGATGGCGGTGACCTTGTTCTTCAGCGTCGGCGCGGCGACCTTGCTCTACAACCAGCAGGCGGCGATCGCGCGCGAGTTCTATCCCAGCGCGGTGGCGGCGACCGCGTACTTCGCCCGCATCGACAGCGCGGTCAACGTGCTGGCGATCGTGACCCAGTTGCTGCTCACGCGCTGGCTGTTGAACCGTCACGGCGTCGCGCCGGCCTTGCTGATGCCCGGTTTGACCTTGCTGCTCGGCTTCGGCGTGCTGCTGGCCTCGCCGGTGCCGGTGATGGTCGCGATCGTGCAGGTCCTGCAGCGCGGCAGCGAATTCGCCCTGGCCAAGCCCGCGCGCGAAACCTTGTACACGCGCATGGACCGGCCGTCGCGCTACAAGGGCAAGGCGGTGATCGACACCGCGGTGTTCCGCGGTACCGATCTTGCCTTCGCCTGGGTGCACAAGGGCGTGGCCCTGTTCGGCACCCAGGCGGTATTCGCCGCCGGCCTGCTCGCCGCGCTCGGTATGACCGCGGGCGCGTGGAGCATCGTGCGCGCGCAGCGCCGGCTGCCGGGCGCGCGGCCGTCTTCCGAATTTCCGTCTTCCGACCCTTCTTCCGAACAACAACCTGCACGAGGTGAATCATGAGCATCAGTCGCCGCGACTTCCTCGCCGCCGGCGCCGCCGGCGCGGGCCTGCTCGCGCTGCCGTCGTCCGCGCGCACGATCCTGCAACCCAAGCCGCGCAAGCTGCTGGTGCTCGGCGGCACCGGTTTTCTCGGCCCGCACTTCGTCGAGATCGCGCGCAAGCACGGCCACACGCTGACCTTGTTCAATCGCGGCAAGACCAATCCGGACAAGTTCTCCGGCGAGCAGTTCAACGACATCGAGCAACTGCATGGCGATCGCAAGAGCGACATGAAGGCGCTGGAAGGCGATCGACAGTGGGATGCGGTGCTGGACACCTCGGCGTACCTGCCCGCGGACGTGACCCGTTCGGCCAAGCTGCTGGCCTCGCGGGTCAAGCAGTATCTGATCGTGTCGACGATCTCGGTCTACGCCAAGAACGATGCGCCGAACGATGAGACCTCGCCGCTGGCGGTGCTCGCCGATCCGAACGTCACCGAAGTGACCGGCGAAACCTACGGTGGCCTCAAGGCGCTGTGCGAACAGGCGGCCGAACGCGAATTGCCGGGGCGTACGACCGTGGTGCGCCCCGGCCTGATTGTCGGCCCCGGTGACAACAGCGATCGTTTCACTTATTGGCCCGCGCGCGCCGATCGCGGCGGCGAGATCCTCGCCCCCGGCAGCGCCGCCGACCCGACCCAGTTCATCGACGTGCGCGATCTGGCCGCGTTCCTGCTGGCGACGATCGAGGGCGGCCGCTACGGCATCTACAACGCCGACGGCGCGCCCGGTTCGCTGACCTTGGGCGCGCTGTTGAGCGAATGCCAGCGCGCCGCCAAGGCCAAGTCGAGCGTGACCTGGGTGCCGGCGGATTTCCTCGAAGCGCAGAAAGTATCGGCGTGGCAGGACATGCCGGCGTGGATTCCCGCGCGCGGCGAATACGCCGGATTCGGCCGCACCTCGGTGGCCAAGGCGCGCGCCGCGGGCCTGCAACAACGTCCGTTGCGCGAGACCGTGAGCGCCACCCTGGACTGGTGGCGCGGCCTGCCCGAAGAACGTCGCGCCAAGCCGAAGGCCGGCATCGCCGCAACGCGCGAAGCCGAAGTCTTGAAGGCGTGGCACGAAAGTTTGAAAGCCAAAACCTGATCGAAAGCCGCGTATCCCACTGTAGGAGCGGCATGAGCCGCGACGACGCCACCGCACAACCCGGCGCCACCACCAAGAGGCCGACATCGCTCCGATATCGGCCTCACCTCACACATCGCCCGGCAGCACCCCAAAACCCCACGCCACCACCGCCATACAAAGCCGTATGCTTGCGCGAATCCACCCGCGCAAGGAACCCGACCGATGCATTGGCTCACCATTGTCCTGATCGCACTGGTCGCGTTGCTGCACCTGTACTTCCTGGTCCTGGAAATGTTCCTGTGGACCAAGCCGCTGGGCATGAAGGTGTTCCGCAACACGCCGGAAAAAGCCGAAATCACCCGCGTGCTCGCGGCCAACCAAGGCCTGTACAACGGCTTCCTGGTCGCCGGCCTGGTGTGGGGTTTGGTCTGCGCGCGAATCGATGTGGCGACCTTCTTCCTGGCCTGCGTGGTGGTCGCCGGCGCATACGGCGCGGCCACGGTCAGCCGCCGGATTTTCTATGTGCAGGCGGTTCCGGCGTTGGCCGCGCTTGCGGCGTTGTGGTGGCTGTGATCCGCGGCGCCGATAGATACCGCTGATGCCGTCGCCCGATCCTCTTGTTCGGATCCCGCCACTCGATCTTGTTTCGCGTACAGCGTCACGAAACGACATGCGCAACGGCTAAACTGGTCCGATCCACGCGGGCGATCGGCGCCAAGGGCGTGGCCGACAAGGAGTGGAGATGCGTCGTTTCGAGTATGTGGAAGGCAGTTCGAGCAAGTTTTGGGAAGCCGAGCAGGACGGTAGCGATCTCAATATCCGCTGGGGCCGCATCGGCACCGCCGGACAGAGCCAGACCAAGGCCTTCGCCGATGCGAACAAGGCCGCCGCGGCGCTGATCAAGTTGATCGACGAGAAGACCGGCAAGGGGTATGTGGAGTCCGTCGCCGCCGCGGGCGCGAGCATCGGCAAGACCGCCGAAAAACCCAAGCCCGATAAACCTAAGCCCGAACCGGCGGCCGAGACGGTCGCGACATCCGCGCCATCGCCCGAATCGACGAACGCAGCCGCGCAAGTCGCAGCACCCGAGCCCGCACCTGTCGCCGCGCCGAACGCCATCGCAACGAACCTCGTTGCCGAAGCGACCACCGCGCCCGTCGCCGCCGCATCCGACACACCGCCGTGGCTCAACGATGGCGTACCGCTCGACATCGGCCCGGACCTGATCAAACTGGCCCTGCCCACCCGGCGTCATCCCAAGCCGATCGCCGACACCGATCCGCTCAAGCTGTGGCTGGCCGCGCGCGAGATCCTGCTCAACGGCAACCGGATCGAACTGAGCAAGACCGATCCGGCCTGGCAGGCGGCGTTGGCCGAGGCCGGCGAACGCCTGCAATCGCGCCGGCCCGACGGCTCGGACGCGTCCACCGCCGCGTTGCTCGCGCTGGCCATGTACTACGGCGATCACGACGCCGGCGTGCCGTTCGTGGGTTTCCTCGTCGCGCGTCATGGCTTGCTCAAGGCGGTTGAACATTTGTTGGAGGTGCAGCGCTCGCTGGTCGTCGGCACCGATTGGGACCGCGCGACGCAGACGCATCAACGTTTCCTCACCGCCGATCCCGAGCGACCGATCGGCGAGAGCTGGCGCGGCCCGCTCAGTGAAGGCGAACTCGCGTTCCGCGAGCATCTGGCCGCCGCGCCTCTGGCGCTGTACGACGAGTGCGTGCAGCGGATCGTCGAAGTGCTGCCGCAATTGCATCCCTCGCGCCAGATCAGCATGGCGCTGCTGTTGCCCGACCGGCCGGAACTGTCCAACGAGCTGGCCCATCGCTACGGCGGCGCCAACGCGCCGGCGCAGTTGCATTGGCTGCAGCTCAGCGCGACCGATCCGGCCGCGATCGCGATCGCGCGCAAGGTCAAGGCCGACGGCTATACGCCGTTCTTCGGCCACACGGACATGATCGCCACGGTGCTGATCGAGCACGGGGTGGAGGCGCTGGACCGGCTCGCCCCAGGTGCCGGCTACGATGCCGCCGGCGAGGCGCTGGTCGCGATCGGCACGCCCGACGCGATCGAAGCGCTGGCGGCCGCGGCCAGTCTGAGCAAGAACACGCTGGCGCGTCTGACCCGCGCGGTGAATCGTTGGCCGAGCGCGGCGATGGTCGGGCTGGCGCGGGTCATCGCCAACGGCGGCAAGGACGCGGTGCTGCTCGGCCCGAGCCTGACCGCGCTGCTGCGCGCGCGCGCCGATCAGGTGCCGGCGTTGCGGCCGTGGCTGAGTCCGGCCGCGGCGCAGACCATCGACAAACTGCTGGCCCAACTCAGCGGCCCGGCCGAAACCGCCGAACCCGGCGAATTGCCCCCGGTGCTGGCGGCGCCGCCATGGCTCGGCACGCGGCCGAAGGTGTTGACGGTGGCCGGTCTGGAGCCGCTGCCGCTGACCGCGGTCGAACATTGGACGCCGGCCGAACGCGAGGCCGCGCAGGATGTGGGGCAGTGGAAGCGCGAGCGTTTCGGCAAGCTCGGCAACGACGCATTGGCGATGGCCGCGCTGCTCGGTTTGAACGGTCGCGACGTCAAGGACAAGTCGATCCTCGAGGACGCCGCGAAGGCGATCCGCGCGCGCGACAGTCAGACCCTGGTCGATGCGTGGCAGCGCTACAAGGCCGTGCGCAAGACCACGGGCTGGAGCTGGATGCCGATCGACGGCACCGAAGTGGGGCAACTGCCCGAGGAACTGGCGGTGCCGGTGTGGAATGCGCTGGCTGGCGAAGGCGACAGCGACTACGGCGTGGAGTACATGCTCGCGCGCTTCGGCCTGTCGGCATTGCCCGGCGTGAGCGCGGCGGTGCGGCGGCGCCCGAGCGAGCATCTGCAGGTGGCGCTGCACGTGGGCACGGTCGAGTTCGCGCCGCTGATGGCGCGCGCGTTCGCCAAGCTCAAGAGCGTGCGCGATATCGGCCGTCGTTGGCTGCTGGCCAATCCCGAATACGCGGCATGCGGCCTGATCGCGCCGGCGATCGGCAAGGCCGGCGAAGCACGCGATTGCGCCGCCGCCGGCTTGCGCCTGCTCGACGAGCAAGGCCACGGCGCGCTGCTGCGCGAGGTCGCCGCGCGCTATCAGCGCGAAGACGTAAGCGCGGCGCTGGAGGCGATGCTGATCGAGAATCCGCTCGACCGTTATCCGAGCAAACGCGCGCCGCTGCCGGCGTTCTGGCAGCCGCGCGGTTGGCGCCGGCCGCTGCTGCGCAACGGTAAGGCGTTGCCGGATCAGGCGCTGGATCACGTCGGCACGATGTTCGCGTTTCCGAGCAACGAAGGCGTGTATCCGGGGATCGAGCAATTGCGCGAAGCCTGCATCGCCCAATCGCTGGCCGATTTCGGCTGGGACGCGTTCGGTGCCTGGCTCTATGCCGGCGCGCCGTCCAAGGACAGCTGGGCGATGAACGTGCTGGCGCTGATCGGCAACGACGACACCGCGCGCCGGCTCACGCCGTATATCCGCGCCTGGCCCGGCGAGGCCGCGCATGCGCGCGCGGTCGCCGGCCTCGACGTGCTCGCCGGGATCGGCAGCGACGTGGCCTTGATGTTGCTCAACGGCATCGCCCAGAAGGTCAAGTTCAAGGGCCTGCAGGACAAGGCGCGCGAGAAGATCGAAGAGATCGCGCAGGCGCGCGGCCTGAGCGCGGAAGAACTGGAGGACCGGCTGGCGCCCGACCTGGGCCTGGACGAACACGGCACGATGCTGCTGGATTTCGGCGCGCGTCAGTTCCGGGTCGGTTTCGACGAGGCGCTCAAGCCGTACGTGCGCGACAGCGACGGCGCGCGCCTGGCCGATCTGCCCAAGCCGAAGAAGAGTGACGACGCGGAGTTGTCGAAACAGGCCACCGAGCGCTTCAAGCTGCTCAAGAAGGACGTGCGCACCATCGCCAGCCAGCAGGTGCTGCGGCTGGAAGTGGCGATGTGCAGCCGGCGCCGCTGGACGGTGGAGGTGTTCGAGCAATTTCTCGCCGGCCATCCGTTGCTGCGCCATCTGGTCCAGCGCCTGGTCTGGGGCGTGTACGAGGCCGATGCCGACGACGCCGGTTACGGCGGCCGACTGCAGGCCTGTTTCCGCGTCGCCGAAGATGCCAGTTACACCACCGCCGGCGATGATGGCTTTGAGTTGCCGTGCGGCGACAGCGTGCGCATCGGCCTGCCGCACGCGCTGGAATTGCCGGCCGCCGACGCGGCAGCGTTCGGCCAGCTGTTCGCCGATTACGAACTGCTGCAGCCGTTCGCGCAGATGGGCCGCGACGTGCATGCGCTGGATCCGGCCGAACGCGAGCAGGACAAGCTGCTGCGCTGGAAGGGCGTGGTGGTGCCGACCGGGCGCGTGCTCGGCCTGGTCAACAAGGGCTGGCGCCGCGGCACCGCGCAGGACGGCGGCGGCATCTGGTACTTCAGCAAGCCGCTCGGCCGCGACTGGGTGATCGAGCTGACCCTCGACCCGGGCATCATCGTCGGCCTGGTCGACGAGTACCCAGAGCAGACCCTGCAGGAAGTGCAGATCGGCAAACCGTCGAGCTGGGGCAACATGCAGACCGCCGAGCGCTTGTCCGGGCTCGATCCTATCTCGGCCAGCGAGTTGATCCGCGACCTCGAAGCGCTGCGCGCCTGAGCTTTCAACTAACCCGTCAGCGCTGATCGACCTCGCCGCTTTCATGGAACACGACTAGCCCACATGGCCAAGACTCCGACCGTTACTCCCGCATCCACGCCGTCGCATCTGCAACGCCCGCCGGCCGAACTGCTGCACGCCGACGAACTCGCGCGCTTGGCCGCGAGCGACCGCGACCCGCGTCCGCCCGGCTGGGCGCTAAGCCTGAAAGCCGCGCGCGCGTTCGTGCTCGGCGACGACGGCCTGAGTATCGAGCGCAAGATCGTCGCGCCGGTCGCGTCGATCGAACGCATGCTGGTGACGCTCGCCACCGGCCGCGGGCTGATGCTGGTCGGCGAGCCGGGCACGGCGAAATCGCTGCTGTCGGAACTGCTGGCGACCGCGATCAGCGGCGTGTCCACCCTGACCATCCAGGGCGGCGCCTCGATCACCGAGGATCAGATCAAGTACTCGTGGAACTACGCCTTGCTGATCAACGAAGGCCCCAGCCCGCGCGCGCTGGTGCCGGCGCCGTTGTACCAGGGCATGCGCGAGGGCCGCATCGTGCGTTTCGAGGAAATCACCCGCGCGCCGCAGGAAGTGCAGGACTGCCTGCTGGGCATGCTGTCGGACCGGGTCATGGCGGTGCCGGAACTGTCCGGCGAGGACGGCATGCTGTACGCGCGCGACGGCTTCAACATCATCGCCACCGCCAACACCCGCGACCGCGGCGTCAACGAAATGAGCGCCGCGCTCAAGCGCCGTTTCGATTTCGAGACGGTGTTTCCGATCCTCGATTTCGAACGCGAGCTCGCCCTGGTCGAACAGGCCTCGGCGCGGTTGCTCGCGCGCAGCGGCATTCCGAAATCGGTGCCGACCCAGGTGCTGGAACTGCTGGTGGAAACCTTCCGCGACCTGCGCGGCAAGGACAGCGGCGCGGCCCGCAGCGACGGCGCGATGGACCGGCTCAACGCGGTGATGTCCACCGCCGAGGCGGTCAACGTCGCCCACGCAGTCGGCGTGCGCGCGTGGTTCCTGGAACAGCGCGAAGGCTCGCCGGCCGATCTGGTCGACTGCATTGCCGGCACCGTGGTCAAGGACGATGCCGACGATCGCGCCAAGCTGCGCCGTTATTTCGAACAGAAAGTGGCCAAGAAAGGCGGCAGCCATTGGCGCGCCTATTACGAGGCGCGGCACCGCCTGCCGTGAGCGCGTCGGCGATGGCGACCGCGCGCGCGCCGGTGGTGATCGGCGTGCGTCACCACAGCCCGGCCTGCGCCCGGCTGGTGGCCGCGTGCATCCGCGCCTTGCGTCCGCGTCATGTGCTGATCGAAGGCCCGGCCGACTTCAACCCGCGCATCGACGAACTGCATCTGCCGCATCGTCTGCCGCTGGCGATTTACAGCTATCTGTCGCATGGCCCGCTGCATCGCGGCTCGTGGTCGCCGTTCGCCGAGCATTCGCCCGAATGGCAGGCGCTCAGCGTCGCCCGCGAAGTCGGCGCGCAGGCGCGTTTCATTGATCTGCCGGCCTGGCACGAGGCCTTCGCTGAGCTGCCCAACCGCTACGCCGACGAAGCCGATGCGCAGGCGCACGATCGCGCCGAGGCGTATGAGGACGAACTGTCGCGACGGCTGTCGATCGACGGCCGCGACGCGTTGTGGGACCACCTGTTCGAGGATGCGCCGCACGATCTCGACGGTCCCGACGAAGCCTTGGCGCAGCGGCTGCACACGTACTTCGAACATCTGCGCCACGACGATCCGGGTTCGCCCGGCAACGCCGCGCGCGAAGAGATGATGGCGCGCTGGATCGCCTGGGCGATGGCGCGCGAGGACGGGCCGGTGCTGGTGGTGTGCGGCGGCTATCACGCGCCGGCCCTGGCGCGGATGTGGCGCGAGGTCGACGTCGAAACGTTCGGTCGCGACGATGATGGGTTGCGTTGCCCGGCCACGCCGGTGCCCGAACTCGATCTCGCTGACGATGCGCAGGATCAATCCGCGTCCGCGCAGGCGCCGCCGTTGCGCTACGGCTCGTTCCTGGTGCCCTACGGTTTCAAGCGCCTGGATGCGTTCACCGGATATGCGTCGGGCATGTCGTCGCCGGCGTTCTATCAATGGGTGTGGGAATCGGGCATGGCCCAGGCCGGCCTGCGCATGCTGCAACGCGTATTGGCGCGCTTGCGCGGCAAGCACCTGCCGGCCTCGACCGCGGATTTCGTCGCCGTGCATACCCACGCGCAGGCGCTGGCGCGTCTGCGCGGGCATGCCGATCCGCTGCGTTCGGACTGGCTCGACGCGATCGCCGGCGCGCTGGTCAAGGACGCGCTCGACGCGCCCTTGCCGTGGAGTTATCGCGGGCCGATCCGTGCCGGCACCGATCCGGTGCTGATGCAGGTCATGGACGTGATCGCCGGCGACGCGGTCGGCTTGCTCGCGCCCGGCACGCCGCAGCCGCCGTTGCTGGCTTCGGTGCAGGCTGAACTGACCGCGCACGGTCTGACGTTCGACGGCGAACGTCGGTTGGATCTGCTCGACAGCGCCGATCGGGCGCGCAGTCGGGTGCTGCACCGTCTTTTGCTGTTGCAGATTCCGGGAATCGAGCGTCGCCAGGGCCCGCGGCTGTCAATGTCGGGCGAACGCCGCGAGCTGTGGCAGTTGCGCGCGCCGTTGGAGCAGCAGGCGGCCTTGATCGAAGCCGGCGCGTACGGCGCGACCTTGCTCGATGCGGCGCGCGCGCGCCTGGAAGAACGGCTGCGCGCGGCGCAGGGCCGGGTCGAACCGCTGGCGCAGGCACTGGATGCGGCCGCATTCGCCGGCTTGGCCGAGGTCAGCGACGGCTTGCTGCGCGATCTGCGCGCGGCGATCGGCGCCGAGCCGCGGCTGGAGGCGATCGGCGCGGCCCTGGAGTTGATCCATGCGCTGTGGCGGCATGGCGACCTGCTCGATATCAGCGGCGCGCCGGTATTGGCGGCGACGATCGAAGCCGGCTTCGATCGCGCGTTGTGGTTGCTGGAACCGGCCGCGAGCATCGTCGCGGCCGACGCCGGCCCGCACCTGCGCACCATCGCCGTGCTGCGCGACATCGTGCGCGACGCGCTGGCCGATGCCGATGTCGACAACGACACTGATACCGATACGCCGCGGCGCGGACCGCGGCTGCAGATCGAACCGGCGCGCGCGCTGGCGGTGCTGCGGCGCAAGGCGCTGGACCCGCAGGCCGATCCGCTCGGACGCGGCGCCGCGCTGGGCGCCTTGTTCGATCTGCATGCCGGCCGCGGCGGGCAGGAACCCGACGATATCGCGCAGGCGCTGCATCTGCTCGGCGCGCTCGCGCCAGCACGGCTCGGCGATGCGTTGACCGGGCTGGTGTCGCTGGCGCGCGAACGGCTGACCCAGGAGCGCGAATTCGTCAGCGGGCTCGACCGCCTGATCGGTGCGCTCGACGACGCCGACTTCGTTTTGGCGCTGCCGGCGATGCGCGGCGCATTCGCCTGGCTGCCGCCGCGCGAACGCGGCGAACTGGCGCACAGCGTGCTGCGCCTGCATGGCGCCGATCACCTGTCGCAGCGCGCGCTGACCGCCACGCTCGCCGCCGATCCGGCCCAGGTCGCCGCGGCCGCGCGGATCGAAGCGCAGGTGCTGCAACGTCTGCGCGAGTGGGGCCTGGACGCGATCGCCGACGAGGAGGCCGCGCAATGAGCCTGGACTTGCCCGATCCGCTGCAACGTTGGCGCCTGCTGCTCGGCGAAGCCGCCGATCCGAGCCTGGGCGCGCCGCAAGGCGAACTCGCCGCCGCCGACGCCGCATTGGAATGGCTGTACGGCCGCGATCCCGAACGCAGCGAACGCGGCGAGCGCGGCGGGCTGGGGCCGTCGGCGCTGAGCGTGCCGGACTGGATCAACACCGTGCATTCGCTGTTTCCGCAGGAGGTGATCGAACGCCTCGAGCGCGACGCGGTAGAGCGCTACGGCATCGACGAAATCGTCACCAGCCTGGATGTGCTCGAACGCATCGAACCGTCCGAATCGCTGCTGCGCGCGGTCCTGCACACCAAGCATCTGATGAATCCGCAGGTGTTGGCGGCGGCGCGCAAGCTGGTCGCCGAAGTGGTGCGGCGGATCATGGAGAAACTGCAGACCCAGGTGCGGCAATCGTTTTCCGGCACCCGCGATCGCCGTCGCCGCTCTTCGCAGCGGATCGCGCGCAATTTCGATTTCCGCCGCACCGTGCGCGAGAACCTGCATCGCTGGGATCCGCAACGCCGCCGCCTGTTCCTGGACAAACCGGCGTTCGTCAGCCGCAGTCGTCGCCACAGCGAACGCTGGGAGATCGTGCTGCTGATCGACCAGAGCGGTTCGATGGTCGATTCGGTGATTCATTCGGCGGTGATGGCCGCCTGTTTGTGGAATCTGCCGGGCATGAGCACGCGCTTGGTCGCGTTCGACACCGCCGTGGTCGATCTGACCGCGGACGTGGCCGATCCGGTCGAGCTGCTGATGAAGGTGCAGCTCGGCGGCGGCACCGATATCGCCAAGGCGGTGGCGTATGCGCAGTCGCGGATTTCCAATCCGGCGCGCTCCATCGTGGTGCTCGTCAGCGATTTCTTCGAAGGCGGCAGCAAGTACGAACTGGTGCGGCGGGTCAAGGCGCTGGTCGAATCCGGAGTCAAGGTGCTCGGCCTGGCCGCGCTCGATCCGCAGGCGCGGCCCGCGTTCGATCGCGATATGGCCGCGCGCCTGGTGGCCGCCGGCGCGCATGTCGGCGCGATGACGCCGGGCGAACTGGCGGCGTGGCTGGCCGAGAAGGTGCGCGCATGAGCCCGCGTCGTCCGGATCTGCTCGAACTGTCCACCGATGCGCTGATCGCGCTGGCCAACGCCGGTTTCGTCAAGCGCGCATTGAAGGAACTCGACGAGGGCCGGATGCCGCGGGTCGAGGAACTCGACGACGGCGCGGTGCGCGCGCATTACGACGATGGCCAGCACGCGACTTTGGCGGCGGGCCGGTCCTTGCGCGAGGCGGTGTGCAGTTGTCCGGCCAGCGGACTGTGCCGGCATCGAGTGACGCTGGTGTTGGCTTATCAGCGTTGGGTGCGCGATGCGGTGAGTACGGATGCGGCCGATGCGCCGGTGTCCGACGCGAACGATGCGGTTGGCGATCCGCAGGGCGATAGCGCGCCCGCTGCCGCCGCGACGCCGCAGCGTTGGACCCCGGCCGACTTCGACGATGCCGCCATCGCCGCCGCTTTCCCCGCCGCGACCGTGGACATCGCCACGCGCCTCGCCGCCGCGCGGCCGGTGATCGCGTTGCAGGCCGGGCTCGGCGACGACGCGCCGAACGCGCGCCTGCCGATGTGCTCGGTGCGGTTCTTTTCGCGCAGCAGTCTGCTGCATGCGCGTTGCGATTGCCGCCAGGGCAGCGGTTGCGAACACGTGGTGCTGGCGGTGTGGGCGTTCCGGCAATGGCAGACGAGCCAGGACGAGGGCGCCGAGGCGACCATCGAACTGCAACCGCGTCAGCACGGCGAACGCGGCGACATCGTCGGCTTCGACGCGCAGGCGCAAGCGCTGCGCGACGAACTCGGCAGACTGTGCCTGCGCCTGTGGATGGACGGATCGAGCCAATCGCCGCTGCTGCTGGAGGCGCCGTTCGAAAGCCTGCGCCAGCGCTGCGCGCAACTGGGCTGGAGCTGGGTGCTGGCGTCGCTGCAGCGCCTACAGGATCTGCTGATCGCGCAGCACGCGCGTTCGACCCGCTTCGATCCCTTGCAATTGCTCGACGCGGTCGCCGAATGCACCGCGCGCGTCGACGCCGCGCGTCAGGCTGGACGCGCGCGCGCCGACGGCGGCATCGCGCCGCTGCCGGCGAGCCAGATTTTCGGGATCGGGGTCAAGGGCGAAGTCGCGCTGGATCATCTGCGCCTGGTGTCGCTGGGTGCGCAATGCTGGCAAGACCAGGAGGCGGAAGGCGTGCGGGTGTTGTTCGCCGATCCCGATACCCAGAGCGTGACCGTGCTGGAACGGCAGTGGCCGCGCGCCGACGCGAGTGCGGCCGCGGCGCCGACCGCGCTGATGGCGCGGCGCATCGCCGGGCAGACGTTGCGTCAGTTCGCCAGCGGACAGGTGGTCACGCGCGGGGCGAAACGCCGCGCCAACGGCGTGATCGATATCGCCGCCGGCGCGCGCCAGACCAATGTGCTGCCGCTCGCGCCGCAGTCCTGGGAGCAACTGCGCGCGCCGTTGCGCCAACCCGGCGCGCGCGCCTTGAGCGCGCATCTGCGCCGCGCCTTGCCGGATTTTGTACGTCCGCCGCAGGCGATCGAACACCTGCACGTGCTGCCGGTCGACGCGGTGTTCGATTGGGGCTGGGACGCGGCCGATCAGACCTTTCGCGCGCATCTGCGCAGCGGCGGCGAAGAGGGCGCGAGCGAAATCGATCCGGCCGATTGCCTGCGATTGGCCTTGCCGCATTCGGCCGCCGCGGTCGGCGCGGTCGATGTGCTGGCGCGCGTCTTGAGCGGCGAATGGGGCGCGCCGCGCGCGGTCGCCGGCCTCGCGCGCCTGCAGGCCGGGCATCTGCAATTGCTGCCGCTGGCGCTGATCACCGAGCAACGCGCGCTGGTGCTGCAGGCCGAATCGGCGCCGGCGCAAGCCTTGCCGATGCAGGTGCTCGATGACACCGGCAGTGCGCTCGCGCATCAGGTCGAGCAGACCCGTCAGCAATTGGCGGCGTGGCTGCGGCAGGGACTGCGTCATCAGAACGCAGCCGCGCGCGAACGCATGCGCGCATTAGCGACCGGTCTGGAACACGCCGGCCTGCGCCGCATCGCCGGCCTGCTCGGCGATGCCGTCGATGCGGCGGGCGCGGTCGATCCGGCGCGTTTGCCCGAGCGGATGGCGCTGCTGGTGCTGGCGCTCGATGGCGTGTATCGCGATGCGGTCGAACCGGCTTGAGTGGATTGATTTTAGCCAAGCGGGATTGAATCGATTGAGTCGAACCGACTCGGTTGAAGCGAGTCAGTCGACGCAATCCAGCTGATCGAGTCTGTTTAGCGAGCCTGTTGAGCGAGGAACGGGGCGAACATCGCCCCGTCCGATTCGCGACCGAGCTCAGCCGTGCAGTTTCTTCGCCGTCTCGGCGACCTCGCGGCCTTGGTAACGCGCCGCATCGAGCTCGTTCTGCGTAGGTTGACGCGAGCCGTCGCCGCCGGTGATCGTGGTCGTGCCGTAGGGCGAGCCGCCGGTCACTTCGTCCAGACGCATCTGCCCGGCATAGCCGTAGTTGAGCCCGACGATCACCATGCCGAAGTGGAGCAGGTTGGTGATGATCGAGAACAAGGTGGTTTCCTGGCCGCCGTGCTGGGTCGCGGTCGAGGTGAACGCGGCGCCGACCTTGCCGTGCAGCGCGCCCTTGGCCCACAGGCCGCCGGCCTGATCGAGGAAATTGGCCATCTGCGAACTCATGCGACCAAAGCGCGTGCCGGTGCCGATCACGATCGCGTCGTACTGCTCCAGGTCGGCGATCTGCGCGATCGGCGCGGCCTGGTCGAGCTTGTAATGCGACTTGCGCGCGACGTCCTCGGGCACCAGTTCGGGAACGCGCTTGATATCGGCCTGCGCGCCGGCCCCGCGCGCGCCTTCGGCCACCGCTTCGGCCATCTTTTCGCAGTGACCGTAAGCGGAGTAATACAACACCAGGACCTTCGCCATGATCGTCGCCTCGGGTTGGGGATCAACCACCAAGGCTAGGCCGGCGCGCTTGCAAATGATGTGACGACAGGCGAGGAAGCGAGGCGGTCGTTCGTGGGAACGGCCCGCCGGACGCCGCGCGATTCAAGCGCCATGGCGCGATCGTGCCCCGAACGGTGCTCGTTACCGCGTTACCAGAACTTCAGCGACAAGATGAAGAGATTGGCCGTCAGAATAATGGCCGACAAGAGCCACAGCCGCTCGCGCAAAAGCAATGAAACGACGGCGAGGACAGCGCCCGCGATCGCCAATTCGTCGTAGAGATTCGGACCGAAGAACGGGCCGTTCCAGAGTTTCGCGATTCTTTGCAGAAACAGCATCGACACCGCGGCCAGGAAAAAGTAGGGGATGCGCTCCTGTTTGACCCGAGGGCGCGGTTCGTCTGGCTGGGGCACGCTCATGCTTCCTTGTGTGTTGCGAATGACCGCCGACATGCTTATGACGCAATTTTTCATCGCATGCACGGATAATCTTTGTCTTGGGTATCCTCTTGCAGTGGCCGCGGTGCATGCCCTGGCTGCGATGCTTGCTGCGTTCTTCGCGCCGGCGATCGGGTGGGTGCGGTTTCAGGCGATCGGCATCTGCTCATGTATCACCGAGCCATAGCGGCGATGAGCATGGCCGATATTTTTTTCCCGATTGTATTGGCTCGACGACGCAGGCGATAAGCCCGTCATTCGGGATTTAGAGTCCCGATTCGCGATGAATTCGCCAAGCCCACGATCGCCAAGGCTTGCGCGCATCGTCCTTCGTCCAGAACAATGCGAACAACGCGGCGCGGTTTATCGGCGTGCCGCCGTTTCCTAAAGTGGGTCCATGCGCCGGCACGCGGCGCGCCTTCGACCTTCTGCGTTCTTCCTTCCCCCGAACCCCGCTCCGGCCCGGCATTCGCCTGGCCGCGGCGATCCCATCTGCGGAGTGTCCCGTGCTGTTGCCCATCATCTTGCTGTCGGCGGCCGGTTTCACCGTGCTGACGACCGAATTCATCCTCGTGGGCCTGCTGCCCTCGCTTGCGCGCGATCTGAACGTGAGCGTGTCGCAGGCCGGTCTGCTGGTGACCTTGTTCGCGTTCGCGGTCGCCGCCAGCGGCCCGTTTCTGACCGCGTATTTTTCCCGCTTCGAACGCAAGCGCTTGTTCATTGTGGTGCTGCTGTTGTTCGCCGCGTCCAACCTGATCGCGGCGATCGCGCCGAACCTGGGCGTGCTGGCGTTCGCGCGGGTGATTCCGGCGCTCGGCGTGCCGGTGTTCTGGGCGCTGGCCAGCGAAACCGCGGTCGATCTGGTCGGCCAGGAACGCGCCGGCCGCGCGATCTCGGTGATCTCGTTCGGCGTGATCTGCGCGACCGTGATCGGCGTGCCGACCGGTACCTTGATCGCCGATGCGTTCGGCTGGCGCGCGGCCTTCGTCGCGCTGGCGATCGCGTCCTTGCTCAAGGCCACCTTGCTGTTCGTGTTTCTGCCCGACAGCCGCGCCGACAAGCCGCAGATGAAGCTGCTCGAGCAGTTTCAGGTGCTGCGCGATCCGCGTGTGAGCGGTCACGTGCTGCTGTCGATCCTGCTGTTCACCGGCATGTTCACCGCTTACACCTACCTGGCCGACTTGTTCGAACGGCTGGCCGGGTTCGACGGCTCGGTGGTCGGCTGGGCGCTGATGGCGTTCGGCGCGGTCGGCCTGATCGGCAACACCCTCGGCGGCCGCATCGTCGACCGCAACCCGCTGGCCGCCTCGCTGATCTTCAGCGTGCCGATGGCGTTGGGCCTGGTGCTGGTGGTGCCGTCGATTCATTCGTTGCCGCTGTTCGCGCTGACCCTGGCGCTGTGGGGCATCACCCAGGCGGCGCTGTTCCCGGTCAGCCATGTGCGGGTGATGAAATCGGCCCCGCAGGCGCCGGCGTTCGCCGCGTCGCTGAACATTTCCGGCGCCAACCTCGGCATCGGGGTGGGCGCGATGGTCGGCGGCCGGGTGATCGACGCGATCGGTATCGGCGGAGTGGGTTATGTCGCCGCGGGCATCGTGGCGGCGTCGGTGCTGCTGGGGTTTGTGTTGATGTCGGCCGGCGAGCCGCCCGAGGCCGAGGCGGCCTGAACGGCTAAACCCGCGCGGGTACTCAGTTCAGAAAAACACAGCCGCTGTGCCCTAAACAATCTCT
>NZ_LMHM01000018.1:530862-554153 GCF_001427785.1 Lysobacter sp. Root690 | reverse complement strand
AGCGCGGGCAATGGCGGCAGTAATTTCAGGGAATGGTCTGGGGCTGTTCAACAGCTCGGCGAGTCAGATCGGAATGGGGTTGGGCGGCGGAGCCCGCCTGGGTCAGGGTCAGGACAATCAGTTCGTCAATGTCGCCACCGGCAACTTGTTGCTGCAAAGCCAGGACGACCAGGTCCTGTTCCGCGGCATGCTGGTCGGCTTCAATCGCACCTACAACAGCCGCGGGCAGTTGTCGCAAGTCGGGGCCGATGCCTGGCTGACCGGGTTCGAGCGTCGGGTCGAATTGCTCTCGGGCACGTTCAACACCGCTAGCAGCGTGATGCGTCGGCATACCGGCGACGGTTCGTACCAGGACTTCACCTTCGTCAGCGCGGGCGTATACAGCTCGAGCACCGGCGAGGGCGCGCATGACAGCCTGAGTTGGGACGCCGGCAGTTCGACCTGGAGTTATGTCGAAGGCAGCACGCGCCAGGAAGAGCGCTACGCCGACCACGCCAGCGCGACCCTGAAGGGCCGGCTGACGCAGTTGCGCGATCTGCGCACGGACGGGGCGCAGCCGCTGGCTTGGGATGTTAGTTACGACGCCAATGGGCGGGTGTCGCAGGTGGCGGCGCAGCAGGGCGACCAGACCCGTTTCGTGTTCACCTACGACAGCGGCGGCCGGCTGGCCCGAGTGACCAGCATGTCGGGCGCGGCCACGCTCGGCCAGACCTTCTACGCCTACGACGGTGCCGGCCGATTGGCTTCGGTCACGGTCGACCTGACCCCGGGCGTGGTCGTTGACGGCAACGGGACCGGCGACCACGACCAGTGGACCGCCGCGACCGGCTCCAACGACGGTTATCTGTTCAAGACCACCTACAGCTATGTCGATGCGACCAGCCTGCTGATTTCGCGGGTCGAACAAAGCGACGGCAGCCTCACCAGCTACAGCTACGACGCGCAGGGCCGGATTCAGACCGTCACCCGGGGCGACAGCAACAGCAACGACGCTGACGGTGTCGGTGAAACGCTGACCTTCAGCTACGACAGCGCGACCACCACCAGCGTCAGCGATTCCAGCGGGCGGACGTGGACTTATCTATACGATGCGGCCGGCCAGCTGACCGAAGTCAGGCAGCCCGCCGTGGACGGCCTGCGCGAAACCACCACGTACGCCTACGATGCCGCCGGCAACGTCACTCGCGTATCGACCAAGAGCGGCGGCCTATCGCTGGCCCAGACCGACTACGCCTACGACGCCAACGGCAATGTCACCTGGCAATGGGATCGCGTCCAACAGAGCACCAACGCCACAGCGCGCGCGGTCCAGCGCACCTACACCGCCGGTAACCAGCTCGCCAGCGAGACCGTCTACACCGGATTCGACACCGACGGCGCCGGTGCGGCCCTGCCGATCGGCGGGGTAACCACGACTTATCTCTACGATGCGCAGAACCGTCTGCGCTTCGTCGTCGACGCGGCCGGCGCGGTGCGCGAGCAGGAGTACTACACCAGCGGAGCGGGGATTGGGCAGGTCTCCAAGTTGCGCCGCTATTCGGGCGAGGCCTATGTCGGCGCGCTCAATGTGACGGCGCTGGAAACCTGGGCCACGACCGCGCGCAAGGCCGACAGTCTGCTGACCGATTACAACTATCTGCCGGTCCAGGCGCGCACAGAGCGCACCTACGCCAGCGTCGATGCCGCGGGCAACGGGGTCGCCAGCGATGCCGATGTCATCGAAGGCTTTCGCTACGACGAGCGCGGCCGCCTGATGACCAAGAACTACGCCAGCGCGATCAACGGCTACCGCACGGTCTACACCTATGACGGTCTGGGCCGGGTGCTGTCGGAGCGGGTCGAGGAAGGCACCGTCAAGGTACGCTCGGTGGTGTGGGTCCATCAGGACTCCTTGCGCCTGTCCCACGCGTACATCGAAGGCGGGACGATCGGCGACAACGACCAGAGCAACGACCGCCTGCGCACCGAGCAGCGCGATGCCGCCGGCCGCTTGATCTACGTCAAGGAAAGCGCCGTATCGGGCACGTCGGGCGGCATGCGCGAGTCGCGAAACTATTACGACAGCACCGGTCGCCTGCGCGCGTCCGAGGATAGCGGTGGTGCGCGCACCTATTTCTTCTATGACGTAGAAGGCCAGTTGTCCGGTCAGGTCGACGAGACCGGCGCGGTTACCGAATATGTACGCGATGCGCTGGGCCGGGTGATCGCAACCAAGCGCTACGCGACGCAGGTCAATCCGGGGTCATGGACGCAGGCTGAAAGCAGCGGCGGTGAAGGTGGCGAGGATGGGCCGGGCAACCCCGGCGGCGGCACCGAGACGATGAGCCTGTTGTCTGCGACGCGTTCGGGCATGTTGATCAACGGCATCTTCGTATTCGACCTGATCGAAGACGTCCGCCCGGCCGACTCCGCCGATGATCGCAGTACCTCGACCAACTACGATGCCCTGGGGCGCGTCGTCACCCAGACTGATGCCGAAGGCGCCATTACCACCTACAGCTACGACGGCGCCAACCGTCTGCTGCAAACGCGAACCACCGACGCCGCCGGCACCGCGGCGACCGCGCGGGTCACCCGCTATTTCTACGATGCGCAAGGTCGCGAGACGGGGCGCCTGGATGCCGAAGGCTATCTGGTCGAGCACAGCTACGATCTGGTGGGGCGACGCATTCGCACGATCGCTTACGCCACCGTTACCCCCGCCGCGCAGCAGGCCAGCGGCGGATTGAACGACCTGCGTCCGACGACTTCGGGCAACGATCAGACCACGCGCTGGTTCTACGACGGTCGCGGCAATCTCGTGGCGACCTTGAGCGCCGAAGGGTATCTGACCGAATTCGTCCACGACGCCCAGCGGCTTCAGAAGGCGACCAAGGCCTATGCGCTCAAGCTCACCGGCTTGAGCGGCAACGAATCGCTGGCGACGCTGCGCGTCGCGGCCGCGGCCGGTGGCGTACGCGAAACCCGGCTCAGTTACGACAGCGCCGGTCGAGTCATCGCCGAACAAAACCCGGAAGGCACCGTCACCCGCTACACCTACGACGCTCAGGGCAACCTGATTCGCAGCGAAGTCGCCGCTGACACCACGGAAGTGCGTGAAGGGCGCTTGCGCTACAACGTGTTCGGCGAATTGATCGGTGAGTTGCACGGCGAAGGCGCCGCGCGGGTGTTGCCGGGCATGAGCGAAGCGCAGCTCGACGCGTTGTTCGCTCAGTACGGTGTACGCCACAGTTACAACAATCTCGGTCAGCGCACTGAAAGCATCGACGCTGCCGGCAACAAGACCTGGTATTTCTACGACGCCAGCGGCCGTCCGACGTTCACGGTCAAGGGCGTGGCCGATGCCAGCGGCGTGGCCAATGCGCAGGGCGAAGTCGTCGAGACCCGCTACAACGCCTTCGGCGAAGCGATCGAGACCACCGCTTACTCCGGCCGCATCACCCTGGCCACCGCGGGCAGCCGTGACAGCGTCGCCACCGCCATCACCACCTTGGCCTATGTCGCCGCCAGCGACAGCCGGCGTAGCGTCAGTTACAACCATCGCGGCCAGGTCGTCGGCGTCGTCAATGCCGAGAGCGCGCAGACCCGCTACACCTACAACGCCTTCGGCGAACGCATCCGCGAAACCTTGGCATTCGGGACGGCCATCGCGTCGGTTAGTGAAACCGACTACGACCGCCGCGGCTTGGCCAAGGTACGCCGCGAGGGCGTCGGCAGCGCGGTCGCGCGTTCGCAAAGTTTGACCTACGATGCCTTCGGCCGAGTCGCCACGGCCGTCGACGCACGGGGCGTATCAACCGCCTACAGCTACGACCGCCTCGGCCGTCAGCTGACCGCAAGCCAGACGGTGATGGGCCGCCAGGAGCTGACCAGCACCAGCTACGACGCCTACGGCCGCGTGCTCAGCGTCACCGACGCGATGAGCCGGACCACCACCAGCGCCTACGACACCGCCAACCGCACCACCACGATCACCACGCCCGAGGGCGTCACGGTGGTCACGACCTTCAATCGTCATGGCCAGCAGGTTAACGTCGCCACGCCGTTGCCGGGCGGCACCGTCGCCAACACCAGCTATCTCTACGATCGCGACGGCAATCTCAAGAGCACCACCGACGCGCTCGGTCGCGCCGACTCCAACGAGTACGATGCACGCGGCTTGCTTAGCGCGACAGTTGACCGCACTGGGCGCCGGGTCGAACTGCGTTACGACGCGGTCGGCCGCTTGCTGCAGCGGATCGAAGACCCGGCGGGCCTGGCGATTACCACGACGTATCGCTACGACGGCCAAGGCCGCCAGAGCGAAGCCACCGACGCCAGCGGTCGCACGACCGCTTACAGCTATGACCGCGAAGGCCGCCTAACCCAGGTCGCCGCCGATCCGAGCGGCCTCAACCTGCGCACGGCTTACACCTACGACGCCCNCAGATCACGGTCACCGAAGGCGCCGGCACCGCGCAGGCGCGCACGATCCAGTACGACTACGACACCCTCGGCCGCCGCACCGCCGAACGCCTCGATCCGGCCGGCCTGAACCTGATCACCAGTTACGCCTACGACGCCAACGACAATGTCGTGCGCCGCACCGATGCGACCGGCAACGTCACCCGGTTCTACTACGACGAAGCCGACCGGATGGTTTATTCGGTCGATCCGCTCGGAGTGATGACGCGCAACTGGTATGACGTCACCGGAAAAGTCGTCGCCACGCGCACCTTCATCGTCGCGACTAATGCATCGACCCTGGCCGACGCCACCACTATCGGCGAGCTCGATGCGCGCCTGGCCTGGAACCCGCTCGACCCGGGCAGCTACACGGTCTACGACCGCGATGGCCGCGCGCGGCTGGTGCTGAACACGATCGGTACGGTCCAGGAGTTCACCTACGACGCGGGCGGGCGGGTCTCGGTGATCCGCAATTACGCGGCGACTCCCAATCTTGCCGTCCCGGGCCTGCTCGACAAGATGTTCACCGGCACCGCTCAGGTCAGCGACTTCAACCTCGATGCGCTGCGCAACGACACCGCCACCGAACGCGCGCGCGATCTGGTCACCTACCAGGTGTTCACCGCGCTAGGCGAGTTGCGCACGACGGTCGATAACGCCGGCACGGTGATCTCGTACGTGTACGACGCCGCCGGTCGCCAGACCGTGCATAAGCGTTACGCGCACGCGGCCCAGCTTAGCCCGACCCTGCGCGCCAAGCTGGTCGCCGGTACCGCATCGCCACAGGACGTCATCGACGTCACCGCGGTGTTNNGGCGCTGGTCGCGCGCGCTACACCGTCGATGGCAACGGCTCGGTGATCGAACTGCTGTACGACAGCGCTGGCCGTCCGGTCGGCACGCGCGCCTACGCGACCGCGATCGCAGTCAACACCGATGCGGCGTTCAAGTCCAAGTTGATCGCCGGCGATCCGGCGGCGACGGGCATGGTGCGCGACCGTGTCGCGGCGATCGCCAGCGACGCGCGCGACCTGCGTAGCTACCAGGTCTACGACAGCGCCGGACGCATCGCAGCGACCATCGACGGCGCCGGTTACGTCAGCACCCGCAGCTACGATGCCGCCGGCCGCGTCGTGCAGGAGCGCCGTCACGCCCAAGCCGCGACCATCGCCGCACCGCTGCTGGCCAAGCTGATCGCCGGCACCGCCAGCGTCGCTGACATCGCCGCGGTGACGCCGGTCAACAACGCCGCCGATGCGGTCGTGCGCCATATCTACGACGCCGCCGGCCGCGAGCGCTACACANNNNCGAACGGCGCTATGACGGCGCCAGCCGGGTAACCGCGCAATATCAATACTCCGTGCCGATCGCCCTCGGCCCGGTGGCGACGCCGGCCGACGTCAACGCCGCGCTCAACGCGGCCGGCGCCTACAACAGCGCCAACCTGTACCGCTCGACCCAATACGTCTTCGACGCCGCCGGCCGCGTGCGTTTCACCGTCGACGATCTCGGCGCGGTCAACGAACAGCGTTACGACGGCGCCGACAGAGTCGTCGAAACCCGCCGCTACGGCTCGACCATCTCGATCTCCACGCCGATGAACGAAGCGGCGCTCGTCGCCGCAGTCGCGGGCATCGCGGAGGTGCGCAAGACCACGACCAGCTACGACGCGATAGGTCGGGTGCTCCGCGTCACCGATGCGCTCAACCAGTACGAGGAATACACCCACAACCCGCTGGGCCAGGTCACCGCATTCCGCAACAAAAATGGAAGCATCTGGAATTACGAATACGACGCCGCCGGCCGCCGCACCGCCGAGATCAGCCCGGAGGTGTGGATCGCCAACGTCGACGCCGCGGGCACCCAGAGCTATGGCGTGCGGCGGATCGCCACCCGCACCGAATACGATGCGCTCGGCAACGTCACCCGTCGCCTCGAAGATGCCGACGGCACGCGTCCGCGCGTTACCCGCTACGAGTACGACAACCGCGGCAATCAGATCCGCACGATCTTCCCCGACGCCGGCAAGATCGATCCGGCCAGTGGTCAACTCGTCGCCTCAGGCAATCAGCCGACCATCGAAATCACCTACGATGCGCTCGGTCGCGCCGTGGTGCAAAAAGACGTGCGCGGCAACTACAGCTACAAGGTCTACGACAACCTGGGTCGGCTCGCTTACGACGTCGATCAGGAAAACTACGTCACTGCCTATACTTACGACGGCTTCGGACAGCAGACCAACCTGCGCCGCTACGCCCAGAGGTTGAGCGTCGGCGCCTTGGCCGGCTGGACCCAGGGACAGCCGCTGTCGATGGTGCAGATGCAAGCCGCCGCCGCGACTTCGGCTTCCGACCGCACCATCACCACGCGTTACGACCAGCGCGGCCTGGCCGTGCAGATCGAACAAACGCAGATCACTTACTACACCTCGGCAGGCAATGCCGCGACCGGCTCGCCGACCGTACGCATCGAATACGACGGCTTCGGCAACAAGGTCAAGGAATCGATCCTGCTCGAAGGCACCGCGGGCCAGGCCGATTCGCGCTGGGCCGATACCTATACCTATTACGATCTGGTCGGCCGGGTGACGATGACGGTCGACGCAGAAGGCTATGTCACTCGCATGCGCTACAACGCCACCGGTGAGGTGGTCGAAAGCATCGAGTATGCAAGGGCGGTATGGACCGGCGGCCTGAGCACCAGCGCTCCGCCAGCGTTGCCGCCGGCGGGCGATGAAATCATCGGTTACGACCGCATCACCCGCCTGGGCTACGACACCCTTGGCCGTAAGATCTCGGAAAGCCTGGTTCGTCATTTCCAGCGCAACGACGGCAGCTCGGGTGTGCGCGATGTAATCACCCAGTTCGGTTACGACGGCGAAGACCGGGTCACCCAGATCACCAACGACGCGGGCACCACCACCACCGTGTACGACGCGCAGGGCCGCGCCGTAAGCATCACCGAGCCGACCCGCAAGGTCATCAACGACGGCACGTTCGGCATTCTGGCGCAGAACACCGGTTATGACCTCAATCATCCGAACGTGTACGCGGACGCATCGCCGTACACCGGGATGATCTACGACGCCTTCGGCAACCTCGTACTGACCCGGCGCTTCGCCAGCGGCAAGAACGCTGCCGGCAACGTGGTCGAAGACGGCAACAAAGACCAGATCGAACGTGTGCGCTACGACTGGCAGGGCCGCGCGGTCGCGACGTCGGCATCCAACGGCGATACCGCGTATACCGACTACGACGCGGCCGACAGCGTTACCCATCGCTGGTATGTCCTGAGCGGCACCCAGTCCAGTCGCGATGTCCGAGTCCATACGTGGTACAGCTACGACAAGGCCGGCCGCCAGACCGGCGTGGGTCAGACCCGCGACCTGCTCAATGGGGGCGGCTCCAGCGTCGATCTGTCCGAATCGGTGGTCTACAACGCCTTCGGTGAAATCACCCAGAAGACCTACGCGGGCATCGTGGGCAGCCTGAACTACGGCTACGACGGCGCCGGCCGTCTGGTGACGTCCAACGAAAACTTCGGCACCAGAAACTTCGGCTACAACCTCGCCGGCCATCAAGTGCGCGAATCGCACGTCGTCCTCATCAGCGATGGCCAGACCGGCGGTGGCCGTCAAAGCGTCGACGCCACCACGTTCAACACCACCGATCGCCTGGGCCGCACGACCGCCACCCGCCTGCCGTCGAACACCACCGATTCCAACGCCACCCTCAATGTGCAGCAGCGGCTGGACCGGTGGGGCAACGTACTGGAGCTGATCGACGCGCGCGGTTATCAGACCAACTACCGCTATAACGAATCCAACCAGGTCACCCGCGACGAGCGGCCGCGGGTCGAGGTCGTGTCGGAAAGCGGCCAAAGCACGTGGCTGCGACCGGTCAACTACTGGTTCTACGACGCGTTGGGCCGCCTGATCGGCACCCGAGACGCAAATGGCAATACCCGCACCAATGAGTACAACGCCGCCGGCCAGATGATCGCGTCCAAGGATGCGCTCGGTCAGGCGACGCTAACAGCCTACGACGCATTGGGGAACCAGCGCATCACCCAGAACCCCTTGGGCTACCTGGCCTACAAGGACTACGACAACCTGGGCCGTCTGGTCGAAATCGGCGACTACCTGCCGGTTTCGGGTACCTCGCAACGCGGGCGCACCGCATTGCAGCGGTACTGGTTGAACCAAAACGGCGACCGCATCGTGGTGGCCAACGCGCTCGGCCAACAGTCGCTCTACGATTACGACAGCCGGCATCTGTTGATCAACAGCCGGACCGCGGCGGGCGTGAGCAACAGCTACGCCTACGACGTCATGGGTCGCAAGATCCGTGAGAGCAACGGCTTGAGCGGCAATCCGTTCCAGGATCGCGATGGCGAGACGGTCAACAAGGACGAATTGACCTGGGATTACGACATCTATGGCCGCCTGGTCGACCACAACAACCTTAGCGGTCGCGACTACGACTACGACTACGATCAGATCACCGGCCAGCTCACCGCCGAGAGCCAATCAGGCGGTGCGGCGGCGTACGCTTATCGTTACACCACGTACTACGCCGACGGCCGGATCAAGGCGGTGCATGAAAACGGCGCGGCTCCGACCTACCGCTACGAATACGACGCCGCCGGCAATCGCACGCTGGAGGAAGTCAGCACCGTCGACGGCGGCGGCCAGTACGTGCACACCGTCACCCGCACTTGGTACGACAGCCACAACCGCATCCAGCGAGTGGTGCAGGACGACCTGTCCGGCGGCGGCAGCAAGCGTGTATTCGATCTGACCTACAGCTACGACGCAGTCGGCAACCGCCGTAGCGTGCGCGCCGCATCGGGCTATGGTCCGAATGTCGACGGCGTTCCCGTCAGCAACAGCGGTCCGGTGGTGGTCGGCGATCCGGGCACGCGCACGATCGGAAAGGGCAAGACCACTCAATTCAGTATGCTGTTCAGCGAACTGTTCCGCGATGCCGAACAGGACCCGCTGACCTTGCAAGTCACTCTGGATGATGCAGGCAGCAGCCCGCTGCCGTCGTGGTTGAGCGTCAGCCGCGATCCGACCACCGGGCGGATCACGTTCACCGCAAATCCCGATGCCGGGGTCCCCGATCAAGCCATCGGAATCAAATTGCGCGTGCATCAGACCGCCGATCCCGGCGGCCCCAGCGCGCAGGTTTCGTTCGTGTTGCAGGTACGCACCAACAGCGCACCCGTCCTGTTGAACGGCAACGTCGCGCAGTTGCGCGCCAAGACCGGTCAGAGCTGGAATCAGGAACTTCGGCCCGGCGACTTCTTCTACGATCCTGACATCGGCGACCAGCTCAGCCTGAGCATCGACAACCTCGCGCAATTGCCGGCGTGGTTGCGGGTGGACCTGACCGATCCGACCCTGCTTCGGTTCAGCGGCCTGCCAGCCGACGGCAGCGTCACCATCCAGTTGCGCGCCACCGACCGCAACGGCGCCTCGGTGGTCAAGCAGGTCCAGCTCACCGCCGCGGCCAACAGCAGCCCGGGTGGCGTGACCAGCCTGCCGCAGGAAGAGGCCTACATCGGTCGCGATTTCATCTGGACGCGCTCAGTGGCTTCGCTGTTCCAGGACGTCGATGGCGACTCGTTGCGCTTTACCGCCAGCGGCATGCCGAGTTGGATGTCGTTGCAGGTGCTGTCGAGCCAATCGGTGCCGCAGTTGCGGGTGGCCGGCTTGGTGCCGGCCAACGGTGTGCCGGGACAGGTCTATCCGATCATATTGACCGCCACCGACGAAAACGGCGCCAGCTATTCGGTGACCTTGAACGTCAAGTTGTACAACAAGCCGAATACCGCGCCGATTGCGCAGTATCCGACCGCCACGACCTATATGAGAGAGCGGCGGCCCATCAACTTCGGCACGCCCCAATTCACCGATGCCGACGGCGATGCGCTGACTTATTCCGTCTCCGGCCTGCCGGCGGGCATGTCGATGAACCCGGCCACCGGCTACGTCAGTGGAACTCCGCAAGCCGCGGGCACATACACCGTGGTGTTCACCGCCTACGACGGCCGCGGCGGCAGTGCGACCAGCACCTGGAGTTTCGTCGTCCAGCCCAACGGCGTTCCCGCCGCGCCGCAGATCGACGACAAGCTGGCCCCGGCCGGTTCGGGTTTCAGCTTCGGCCTGCCGACCACCACCGATCCTGAAGGCGATGCGCTGACCTACAGCTTGAGCAGCGTACCGCCGGGCATGAGCTTCAACCCGGCGACCATGACCGTGAGCGGCACACCGTCCACCGTCGGCGATTACTACCTGGTTTACACCGCGACCGACGCTCTGGGCGCCAGCACCTCGGTGGGGTTCCACGTCTATATCTTCGAAGCACCCGTGGTGCAGCAGGCGCCGGTGATCAACCAGCGCCCGCCCGACAACAACAGCATGTTCTTCGAGCACAGGCAGCGGGTGACGTTCGTCCTGCCGCCGAGCACTTTCAGCGATCCGAACAACGACGCCATCACCTATCAGGTATTGCCGTTCGCCGCCGACACCGGCACGCGCTATCCCGCTTTCCTGAGCTACAGCTTCGATCCGGTGACCGGCCACCGTTTCGATGGCATGCCCAACGACAGCTTTTCGGGTTACCGCCACATCACCTTGCGCGCGACGGACTCGACCGGGCTTTATACCGATCTGAACTTCCGCTTCTTCACCGACTACATCAAGCCGGGTCAGCCAGACGTGGTCACCCCGCCGGTCGAATCGGAATCGAGCAGCTTCAGCTTCGACATGGGCGCGGCGGCGGTTCCCGAAGAAGACGTCGCGCAATCGCAGTCGTCGGGCGCCACGGCGAGTTCGGTGGCGCCGGAGGTGAAGACCTACTGGTACACCTACGATGCCGAGAACCGCATCAAGATCAATCAAGGCGTTCTGAAGAACGATCAGATCGTGCTCGATCTTCAGTACGCGAACACCGATTCGTATGAATTGCTGTACGACACCGCCGGGCGCAACGTCGGCCGGATACGCGTCTCCCAAAGCCCTTACGATCAGAGCCTCACCACGTTCGTCTATCGCAGCACCTATGATCTGCGCGGCAACAAGATCGCCGAGCTGTACACCGACATGACCGATCCGGTGCGCAGCTTCGTCAACGGCGGCGTCGAAAAGAGCTTTATCTACGACGCCACCGGCACCCGCTTGCTGGAAACGCGCAGCTATTACCGGCTGGGCCAGGAGATCAGCCTGGGCTTCGACGGCGAAGGCATGCCGTGGGGCAAGTTAAACGTCAGCGGCTGGATAAAAGGCTCGGAGCAATTCTTCTACGATGCCGATGGCCGCCTGACCTCGCAGATCACCCGCGATCGCGCCCAGGACACGCCCGCCAAATGGCGCACCCTGTCAGACCAGATCAATGCCGGCACCGCGCCCAATCAGACCAGCGATCTGGGCGCGTTGAAGGAGTTGAGCAAGCTCGAGAATATCGACACGTGGGGTAACAGCGCTTACGACGCGGCGGGCCAGCTAAAAGCCTATCGTTTTACCCAGACAGGCCAGTTCGTGCATGACTACACGACGACGTACGTGGGCTGGGAAGGCTATCAGCAGTGGACCGTGCGGGGCGAAAGCCAGACGACTAATTACAAGCCGACCGAAAACACGCTGACCTACGACGGCTTCGGGCGTCTGCTGATGCAGCGCGAGAAGACTCAACTCAGCTCGGGCTCCATCGACGACCGCGTTCGCTATTACTCCAACACGCTGGAGGGGCGGGTAATGACCCGCCGCGAAGGCACGTTGAACAGTTCCGGCCAATTCCAGCAAGTCGTGGGCAACGACGGTTCGCGCGCCAATTATCTGTTCGTACATGCTGGCGGCCAGCAGCATGCCGAACTGCGCGAAGGCGGCCAGGTCCGTTACCAGTACGGCGAGTTGACAGCTCCGCAGCTGCAGAGCCTGGCGACCGGCGGCTACGCCGCGGGCGGCGGCACCACCGTCGTGCAGGCCGGTGAGACCCTGCAGGCCATCGCGCAGCGCGTGTATGGCTCCAGCCAGTTGTGGTACGTGCTGGCGCAGGCCAACGGGCTCAGCGACCCGGACCAGGAGCTCGGAGCTGGCACGCAGATCAATACGCCGAACGTCAACGTCAGCAGCAATGACGCGAATACGTTCAGACCGTACGACCCGCGAGACGCGGTCGGATCGACCCAGCCCAACTTGCCCTATATCGAGCCACCGGCTGGACCGAACAGCTGCCGGAAATTGACGGCCACTTTGATTCGCGTGGTCGCCAGCGTGGTGTCCGCGGTGTTTCCCGTGGTGGCCGCATTTGTCATGCCCCTGGGTGAGGCGGCCGCGCAGAAATACGAAAACAACGTCGGGCTGCGCAATGGTTACAGCTTCGGCGCGATCGCGTCGGCCTATCTCACCGCGCGGTTCGTTCCCGCTGGCGACGGTTTCTGGGGTGCTGTGAAAACCGCGACCACGCGCGCGGCCGTGAGCTACGACCTGAGCTATGCCATCGACAAGACATTGGGTCAGGACGTCAGTTACAGCTTGCGTGACCGCTACACGGGTATCGCGGCGGCGGGCGTAGGTGCGGCGATCGGATTCATCGGCTCCGGCGGGGCGACCACTTCCGCGGGCAACGCCACTACCGCACCCGTGGTACAGAAGGTAGCCTCTCACTTCCGCTGGGGCGAAGTGGTCAAGGAAGCCGGCCGCACGCTGCTGCGCGAAGGCGCGAACTACGGCATCCGCAAGGCGGTCTATGGCTCCGAAGTGAGTTGGGATTGGGGACAGTCGCTGCTAGCGGTAGCGGGCGATGTCACCGTGCTAGGTGTCGGGATGTCGCGCCAGCGCGCGGCGCAGCGTCGAATGCAGGCCGGGGAAAACGTTTCGCTCAATAACCCATTCGGTCCGGGCGGAAAATACGATGGCAATGTATACATGGGCGGCGTGCCGGCGGACGAAGAGCCGAAAGATCTCGGGCGGGTGCTGGCGACCTACGATCTGGATGCCAACGGCAACGTTATCGGCGATTCCTATCGCCTGCCATGGGAGATTTTCCGACCGACCTACAACTATTCCCGGCTCTCCAGAGGAATGGCCGCCCTGCCGAGTGATCTGAGCGAAAGGCAGATCAGACAGGTCTATACCCGCGATTACTTCAACAACGAGAGCTTGCGTGAGGCCTACAACGCGCAACAGGCTCTGTTCGCATCCGGCAAGGCGAGACTCAATCTTGGGCTTGCTATCGACATGCTGGCCCAGCCCGGCAGGACATTTGTAAATCGATGGATCAGGGGACCGGCCGATCGAGTGTTGAGTTGGGCTGATGAGACAGCGTTGACGGCTTACGAGAATTACAGCGCTCAACGAGTCGATCAGTCTCCTCATGCGTTGCTGGCCGCAATGGAAGCCATTCGTCACTCAGGTGATCGTGCACTTGTAACCGCGGCGCGCGGAACCATCGACGCGGCACGATTACTGACGAATACCGATCGGCTGATCGATAGCGCCGTTGGAATCGAGCGCATCCTCGGTTCTCAGCCTGAGGATTTGGCGACCTACTACTGGGGCGAATGGCAAAGCTTGCCGACTGAGGAGAAGGCTCAGTTGGTGGTAAATGAAGTAGCGACTCTTCCTTTCAAGGCCACTCGACTGGGTCGTATCAATGGACCCGGCGGCGGCCATAGGCATTCAGCGATCGATAACATACTGGCCGGAGGTTCTGGTAACCATCGTATGGTTGCCAGCCCGGACGGCGAGTTCAATCCGTTCCTGCCGCAAGTTTCCGCTCATCATGCGCAGGTGAGCGCCATATCCGGCGATGCCGGAGAAATCAGGGCGAAGATACGGGATTTAAGTAATAAAGATACGCGGGCGGAACTCGATGCCGCGGTGATGCTGAGTAACTCTGGCCTCAATGTGCACTTCAGGAAGCCCGCGGGAGAGATCAGGGGGGGAGAGGGGCGCACTTCGGACTTCTGGGTCGGCGGAGAAGCCGGGACCGGCGTGGGTGGTGTCAAGTACGACGTTTATGCGCCTACCACGGACAAATCCGGTGGCGTGGTCCGCATGGCTAAATCAAAGCTCGATCAAGCCGATCGACTGATAATATCTTTGGACAATACGTCGTTGCAGGTGGCAGATCTATCGAACCTGGTGAAGCGGGTGAACGGCCTGGGCGGCAATACGTTCCTGCAGGAAGTGATATTCATGAAAAATCAGCAGGCAGTTGCGCGATTTATAAAGGGAGATTGATCCATGGGTGTGGTGCTTTGTGGGTGCGGAAAAACGTTCAACGACGGCGAGATCCCATGTCCACATCAGTTCAATTTAATCGCCGATGTCGATCTGGATGAAGTCTCGGATGCCATGGTGTTGGCCTTGAACGAAGCGGACGATGGCTATGTAAAAATGCAGGTAACGATGATGGCTGGAGGCAGGGTTACCTACCGTTGTCCACACTGCCATGGTCTTCTGGTTTTCTGGGATGGATTGGATCGAGCGCCTAAGTACTACCCGTTGGGGGACTGGGGCAAGTCGGATGAGACGGATTAATGCTTGGCTGGCGATGGAACTTGACGGCGCGCGCTCAAGTAATTCCAGTGTGCGCGGTTGAATGGCAATGTTGACGGGTTGCGTTGTGTAGGGAAGGGCGGCGGTCGAAGTGCGCACCGGGCTTGATGGAAGGCTGATCGCGGCAGGCGAAAACTTGGGTACCTGGGCGGAGATCGAGCCGCTGTTGGGAATGCAGTCTCGCTTGTACGCCAGGGCACGGATCGACTTTTGAATGCAGTGAGGGCCGGGTGTGGGCGTGGGGTGTGATGCACTGTCGGTCGGTGGTTCTCAAGCCCGATGTTCAGCGCGCGATGCGTCGATGCCCAAGCGCAAGCCGTCGAGCTTTGCGCGCAAGGGTTTCAGCCCGGGCGCAAGGCTCGGAGACTTGTGATTGCAAGGCTAATGGCTTCGCGCGCGAGGCTCGCGAGGCCGGTCGCAAGGCAAATCGGCTGGCGCTCGGGGTTTCAGGCTTGCGTGCAAAGCTCCGAGGGTTGCGATCGCAGAGGGTCGAGAGCCGCGCGCAAGCCTTTTAGCATTGCGGTCGGAATTCGCAGGCTTGCGGTCCGGGCGTAGAGCCTTGCTAGCAAAGCGTGAATCGCCGGCTTCAGTGCATGGCAATGCGCCCCGGGACCGCAAAGGCTTCCGTCGCGCCGAAAACACTTATCAGTGGGCCGCAATGGTCGGGCGCTGGCTCGCCGGGCGTCGCGCGTCGGGTGGTTAGACCGGCGCTTGCGGTTCCGATTGATCTAATCCTGGCAAAGGTCGCTGCGGCCGCCGCCGGCCGGACGGCGGCCGAGGTCGAACGGGTTCACGCCGGACGCATGGCGCTGAGGCTTCGGTCTATTTGTTCGGCCCACAGGCGGAAGACTTTGGCCAGGGCGCGGCGTCGCGATTGTTCGTGTTTGCGGATGGTGGGCGGCGGTGCGTCGGTGGGGTCGATCGTGTGGGCAATGCCGATCAATTCGGCGTGGAAGGCTTGCAGTTCCAGGTAGGCGTCGACGGGCAGCACGACATTGTCGGCTTGTGATGTGGGTCGGGATGTTCGGGGCATATGCGGTACTCCTCCATGAACCGGTGGCCCGCGCTGCGCGGATTCGCAGGCGGGATGTCGGGAGGTTAGAAACCGCAAGCAAACGGCGGGCGTATTCCCCTTGCGGGTGTTGTATTAGCCGCCCTCCCGACGCAAGGCACATGCGCAGGACGTGCCCAAACTACAGGCACAAAAAACCCACCGGTATTTCGGAGGTGGGAACCGTTGCTTGAGGAGTTTCTACGCTCCGTAGCGAAGATTGCTACCGCCAAATCGCAGTGTCAACTGCCGGATGCGCGACGATAGTAAGCGTGTTGAAACTACGGAATCGTCAGTCACACTCAGTGTGTACGCACGTAGCCGGCAACAAAGGCATCGCGAAGATCACAGCGCCCAGAACGAACAGCGCGGTCAACACATGCACCATCGGCCGGTTGATCCGCAGGAACACGAATTGCTCGATCGTGCGGCCTACCCAGAACAGCGACATGCCCAGCAGCAGCGCGCGGCCCAGGGCGGTGGTTTGCAGTTCGTCGGTGTAGACGAAGCACAGCACGGCGATGCCGAGGAAGACGTAGATCAAGCGCAGGTTGAGGATTTGCACGATGGCGCGGTCGGCGACGGTCGCGCTGCGCAGGGTGTCGCGCCAGCGGAACAGTTTCCAGAAGGCGATGTGGAATACGGCGAAGGTCAAGCTGTGCAGGCCGCCGAGGTGGATCCATGTGGTTGCGGTCATGGTTGGGGCCGTCGGCGTTGAAGGGACGATGCGGTGTGGTTCGGAGGATGTTGCCTGGCGTGTAGCGAGTGGTGGAGGCGTAAGGATCAGGTCTTCGACGTAGTTGCAGTGGCGCGGTCGCGGCTTGCGCCGCTCCTACAGTTTGAAGCGTGGCGGCGTTGGATGCGGGTCAGTCGCGCTTGGGTTTCGGCGAGACGCGCATGGCGATGATCGCGCGGAAGACGGGTTCGCCGGCGGGGTTGGTGACTTCGACATTCACCGGCAGGTCGTAGCCGCTGTCGGATTCGACGATCTCGGCGCCCGGGGTCGCTATGGCGCGCATGGTGCCGACGGCTTTCTTGAGGTATTCGACGCTCATGCCGACCGGGATCCAGCGCATCGAGTTGGGGATGCTGACGTCGGTCATCACGCCGCCGGTGAGTTCGGCGAGGTTGCACATGGCGATGGCGTGGACGGTGCCCAGGTGGTTGGTGATCGCGCGACGGTGCGGCATGGTCGCGCTGCAGCGGCCGGGTTCGAGGGATTCGAAGCGCGGGCGGATGCTGGCGAAGTAGGGCGCCTTGAAGCAGACGGCGCGGGTGAACAGCCAGTGGCCGGCGGGGTAGCGGGTCAGTTTTTTGTAGAGGGTGAGGACGTTGGCGGGCATGGGCGATCTATTCCTGATTCGATGGGTGATGGCGGCCGTTGATCTGCTGTTATTGGTGACGGCAGTGATGTCTCGATTTGCCTGTCTATCTGTCCGGCGGGTGCCTTGTATGAGTGCGTTTTTTCACGTGTACTTTCCTGCCGTCATTCCCGCGAACGCGGGAATCCAGTGCCTTTGTCGCAACTGCACGAAAGTCGCTGGATTCCCGCGTTCGCGGGAATGACGGTAGGAGGGATGCGGGTAGGCCGTGTTTGCTTCGCATCTTCGGCGAGATGGCGAATGCTGTTCCCGCATACCGCATACCGCATACCGCATACCGCATACCGCATACCGCATACCGCATACCGCATACCGCATCCCCAAACCAAAACCAAAACCAAAACCAAAACGGCGAACCCGAAGGTCCGCCGTTTGGTTCAAGCTCCGACGCGATTCATGATCTTTCGATCCGCGTGCGTAGTGTTTGTCGTTACGCAGCAGCGCGCGCGTCGCTATCGCCGTGGTTCACTTCCTGCGCGTACGGCTTGTAACCGGCCGAACGCAACTCTGCGGCATCGAAGTCGTCGACGCTGATCGCATCGATCGTCATCTCGCGCAGCTCTTCCAGTTGCTTGCGTTCCTCGGCGGTAATCCAGCCTTCGCGCACGCCTTCGTCGAGCTGGCCGGGGAAATCCAGCGCTTCGATGTCGCTGTTCTTCAGGGCCTTGAGAAACTTGCGCTCGACCGGCTCGGCCAGGATCACTTTCTGCAGGTAGCTGTTGATGCGGCCGGCCGGGTTGTTCTCGCACGGGGTCAGGAACACGCCTTCGGCCAGACGGTCGCGGGCGTCGTTCGGCGACATCAGCAAGGACGCGGCGCGATGGCCCAGGCGATCGCTCGGCGCCTGCGCGCGGCGGCCCCACGGGAAAATCAGCATCCACAGCAGGTAACCGACCGGACGGATCGGGAAGTTGCGCAGCGCGCCCGACAAGGCCAGTTCGATCTTGTGCACGGCGTCGTGGAAGGCCCAGGCCAGCAGCGGCTGGTCGCCGACCGGACGGCCCTGGTCTTCGTAACGCTTGAGCATGGCGCTGGCGATGTACAACTGGCTCAGCACGTCGCCGAGACGGCCCGACAGCGATTCCTTGAACTTGAGCTTGCCGCCGAGCAGCAGCATCGAGGTGTCGGCCATCAACGCCAGCGTCGCCGAGTAGCGGTTGAGCTTGCGGTAATAACGGCGGGTGTAGGTGTCGCCCGGCGCGGCGCCGATGCGCGCGGCGGTCAGACCGAACCACCAGCTACGCACGGCGTTGGAAATCGCGAAGCCAATGTGGCCGAACAGGTTCTTGTCGAACTCGCGCAGCGCTTCGGCCTTGTCGGGCAGCATCGCTGCCTTCATTTCCTTGAGCACCCACGGGTGGCACAGGATCGCGCCCTGGCCGAAGATCATCAGCGAGCGCGTCATGATGTTCGCGCCTTCCACCGTGATCATGATCGGCAGCGCCTGCCAGTTGCGGCCAGCGTAGTTCTTCGGCCCGAGGATGATGCCCTTGCCGCCGTGGATGTCCATGACGTCCTTGGCGACTTCGCGGGCCATCTCGGTGCAGTGGTATTTGGCGATGGTCGAGGGCACGGCCGGGTTTTCGCCGCGCGCCACGGCCGCGGCGGTGGCCTGCGACAGCGCGCTGATCGCGAACGCGTTGCCGGCGATGCGGGCGAGCGCTTCCTCGACGCCTTCGAAGCGGCCGACCGACAGGCCGAACTGCTTGCGGATACGCGCATACGCGCCGGTGACGATCGCGCCCATCTTGGCGCCGCCGCTGCCCGACGACGGCAACGTGATCGAGCGGCCGATCGACAGACATTCGACCAGCATCTGCCAACCCTTGCCGGCGTAGGCTTCGCCGCCGATCAACTGGCTCAGCGGGATGAACACTTCCTTGCCGTGGATCGGGCCGTTCTGGAAGGTGCAGTTGAGCGGGAAGTGACGACGGCCGACTTCGACCCCGGCGGTGTCGCGCGGCAGCAGCGCGATGGTGATGCCGATGTCGCGCTTGTCGCCGATCAGGCCTTCGGGGTCGTACATGCGGAACGCCAGGCCGATCAGCGTGGCGACTGGCGCCAAGGTGATGTAGCGCTTGTCGAAGGTGAGCTTGACGCCGACCACGCGCGCGCCGTTCCACTCGCCCATGGTGACGATGCCGAAGTCGGGGATCGAGGTCGCGTCCGAACCCGCCCACGGGCCAGTCAAACCGAAGCACGGCACTTCACGGCCGTCGGCCAGGCGCGGCAGGTAGTGATCCTTCTGTTCCTGGGTGCCGTAGTGCATCAGCAGCTCGGCCGGGCCGAGCGAGTTGGGAACGCCAACGGTGGAGCTGACCACGCTCGACACGGTCGCCAGCTTCTGGATCACCTTGTGGTTGGCCAGCGCGGAGAAACCCAGGCCGCCGTATTCCTTCGGAATGTTCAGGCCGAAGAACTTGCTCTTCTTGATGAAGGCCCACAGGTCCGGCGACAGATCGGCATCGACGTGGGTGATCTGCCAGTCGTTGGTCATCTTGCACAGCTCTTCGGTCGGGCCGTCGAGGAAGGCTTGCTCCTCGGCGCTCAACTCGGGCTTGGGCTGCGACAGCAACTGCTGCCAGTCCGGCTTGCCGGAGAACAGCTGGCCTTCGAAACCGACCGTGCCGGCTTCCAGCGCGGTGCGTTCGGTTTCTGACAGCGGCGGCAGGATCTTGGTGTAGAAGCCCAGCAGCGGTTTGGTGATGAACGGCAGGCGGATCGCCGGGATCATCAGCGGCACCGCGATCAGCGCGACGATGACCGCGGCGACGATGACCGCAGTCGGGTTCGCGCCGAGCAGCCAGCACGCGACCAGCGCGGTCGCGGTCAGCGCGGCCCAGACCGGCAATCGCAGGCGGTGGTACGCGGCGATCGCGCCGATGAAGAGAAAGGCAAGGAAGGGGATCGCGATACTCATGACGGCGCTCCGAAGGATGCGGCTGCACTCAGGCTAGTGGGGCGCGCGTGATGTCAGTGCGGAAAACCGGGCGGCGTGTTTGCGCGAAACGCGCGTTGGATGGATCGGCCGGCCGGCATTCAAACGCTGGCATCAAACGCTTAACATACGGCCGAGTATGGAATTGCGGTTTAGTGCTGTCAACCGGAGGAGCGATCGGATTCGCGCAGCCTCGGCCGATGGTCGCGCAGGCGTGCCCGCGGCGTCGCGCCATGGCTTTTTGCTCGAATTTCCTGCTGCGTTGCAGCATTTTTCCGCGTGTTTTTGCCGAGATTCAACGAATCCGCAATCTCCATCCCGAATCACACCCCGACGTACTGTTCCCGACCATGGCGTATGGTTAAACTTGTCATCCATGAACCAGCCCGCCTCGAACAAGCCCGAGCCGAAGCTCGACACTCCGTCCGCCGATCTTCGGCCCGACGGCAAGCCCACTGATAAAGCCAGCGAGGCGGCCAAGCCCGAACGCAGCGGCCGGTTGAGCGCCGACGACTGGGCCCAGGCCGCGCTCGACCTGATCGCCGAGCAGGGGGTGGCCGCGGTCGCGGTCGAACCGCTCGCGCGCCGGCTCGGCGTGACCAAGGGCAGCTTCTACTGGCATTTCCCGTCTCGCGACGCCTTGCTGGTGGCCGCGCTGGAACGGTGGGAAAAGGTCGAGCAGGAGACCGTGTTCGGCCAGCTCGAACCGATCCCCGATCCGCGCCAACGCCTGCGCTCGCTGTTCCACCTCGTCGCCCACGAGGTCAAATCGCACGTCATCTATTCCGAACTGCTCAAGGCGCTGGACCATCCGGCCGTGCAGCCGGTGATCGGGCGCGTGTCCGAACGGCGCCTGGATTATCTGACCGCGTCGTTCCGCCAGGCCGGCCTGAGCCGCACCGATGCCCAGCATCGCGCGCGCCTGCTCTATGCCGCCTATGTCGGCTTCCTGCAGTTGAATCTGCAACTGCACCAGACCCGCATGCAACACGACGAGTTCGAAGCCTATGTCGAACACATGATGGCGACGCTGATCCCCTCGTCTTGAACCGTTTTTACTATCGTTTCCCCGGCTGGAGAGCAATGCCGTGAATGCACTATCGAAAGACGCCGCCCCCGCCACTGCCGTGCCGGGGAGCGCGGGCAGTCTGTTGGTCGCCCTCAACGAATGGGTCGCGCAGGTCGCCACGCTGACCCGTCCCGACAAGATTCAATGGTGCGACGGCAGCGAGGCCGAGCATCAGGCGCTGATCGCGCAGATGCTGGCCGACGGCACCCTGGAAACCTTGAACGAAGCCACCCATCCGGGCAGCTATCTGCATCGCTCGCATCCCGATGACGTGGCCCGGGTCGAACACCTCACTTTCGTGTGCACTAACGAACGCGAAGACGCCGGTCCGAACAACCACTGGATGGCGCCGCACGAAGCGCACGCCAAGATGGATGCGCTGTTCGAAGGCTGCATGCGCGGCCGCACCATGTACGTGATTCCGTATTGCATGGGCCCGATCGATTCGCCGCTGGCGCGTTGCGGCGTGGAAATCACCGATTCGCCGTACGTGGTCGCCAACATGCGGGTGATGACCCGCATGGGCGCGCCGGCGCTGGCGCGGATCGAGCGCGAAGGCAGCTTCGTGCGCGGCCTGCATTCGATCGGCGAGCTCGATCCCGAGCGTCGTTTCATCATGCATTTCCCCGACGAACTGGCGATCAAGTCGTTCGGTTCGGGCTACGGCGGCAATGCGCTGCTCGGCAAGAAGTGTCACGCGCTGCGCATCGCTTCGCACCAGGCCCGCAACGAGGGCTGGCTGGCCGAGCACATGCTGATCGTCGGCATCGAGAATCCGCAGGGCGAAACCCATTACGTCGCGGCCGCGTTTCCGTCGGCCTGCGGCAAGACCAACCTGGCCATGCTGATTCCGCCGGAAGGCTATCGCCAGGCCGGCTGGAAGGTGTGGACGGTCGGCGACGATATCTGCTGGATGCGTCCGGGCGCCGATGGCCGTTTGTACGCGATCAATCCCGAAGCCGGGTATTTCGGCGTCGCGCCGGGCACCTCGACCAAGTCGAATCCGAACGCGCTCGCATCGATCCAGACCAACACCATCTTCACCAATGTCGGCGTCACCGCCGACAACCAGCCGTGGTGGGAAGGGCTCGATAACGGCCAGACCCCGGTCACCGATTGGCGCGGCAACGCTTACGACGCCAACAAGGGTCCGGCCGCGCATCCGAATTCGCGTTTCACCGTGTCGGCCAAGCAGTGCCCGAGCTATTCGACCGAAGCCGAAAACCCGGCCGGCGTGCCGATCTCGGCGATCGTGTTCGGTGGCCGCCGCGCCTCGCTGGTGCCGCTGGTGTTCGAAGCGCGCGACTGGACTCACGGCGTGCTGATCGGCGCGGCGATGGGTTCGGAAACCACCGCCGCCGCGACCGGCGCGGTGGGCGTGATGCGCCGCGACCCGATGGCGATGAAACCGTTCTGCGGCTACAACTTCGCCGATTATTTCGCCCATTGGCTGTCGTTCGACGATGCCGGCGCGAAGTTGCCGAAAATCTTCCACGTCAACTGGTTCCGCAAGGGCGACGACGGCAAGTTCCTGTGGCCGGGCTTCGGCGACAACCTGCGGGTGATCGAGTGGATGATCGGCCGGGTCAAGGGCGAGGCCGGCGCGACGCAAACGCCGATCGGCTATCTGCCGCAGGCGGGCGATTTGAATCTCGACGGCGTCGCGCTGAACGAGGAAGCCCACGCCAAGCTGTTCGGTTTCGACCATGCCGGCTGGAGCGCGGAGTTCGACAGCATCGGCGAGTACCTGGGCGAGTACGGTCCGCGCATGCCGCAGGCGCTGCATGACGAGCAGCGGCGAATCGCGGCTGCGTTGAAGGCTTGATCGACCTACACCCT
>NZ_LMHM01000018.1:522463-530846 GCF_001427785.1 Lysobacter sp. Root690 | reverse complement strand
ACGCCGGCGCTGGCGGCCCTCACCCAAACCCTCTCCCGCAAGCGGGAGAGGGCTTCAAAGCGACGTGCCAGGTGCCTTTAGGCGCCGCCACGCCTCGCCGAATCCCGCGTCAGCTCCCGCAACGACTCCGCCACCTGTCCCTTAAACCCTGAGCCCCGACCCCGCATCGGACTCAGTATGCTGACCGCCGTGAACGAATCTCTAGCCGACGCCACCGTCTCGCCCGAAGCCGAGGACGATCGCGCGCTGGTCGCCGCGGCGGCCGCGGGCGGGGTCGCCGCATTCGAGGCCCTGTACCGCCGCCATGCCAGCCGGGTCCACGGCGTGATCGCGCGCCTGGTCGGTTATCACGGCGCCCGCGCCGAGGATCTGACCCAGGAAGCCTTCGTCCGCGCCTGGCAGGCGCTGCCGAACTTCCGCTTCGAATCGGCGTTCGGCACCTGGCTGCATCGTCTCGCGGTCAACACCGCGTTGATGGAACTGCGCGGGCGCCGCAGCCGGCCGTTGGAGGATAGCGACGAGGACGCGTTCGACGGCATCGGCAGCGCCGATTCCGCCGGCCACGTCACCGCGTTGTCGATGGATCTGGAGCGCGCCGTCGCCAGCCTGCCGCCGCGCGCGCGCGCCGTATTGGTGCTGTACGACGTGGAAGGCTGGAAACACGAGGAGATCGCGGTCGAACTCGGCATGGCGGTCGGCAGTTCCAAGGCACAGTTGCACCGCGCGCGCAGCCTGCTGCGCACCCGGCTCGGAGAACAGGCATGAGCGACAAACCCCTCGATCCCCTGCACACGCCCGACGGCGAGTTGCCCGACGCGCTGCGCTGGCAGTTGCGCGCGCTGCGTCGCGATACGCCGCCGACGCGCGATCTGTGGTCCGGTATCGCCGCGCGTCTGGGCGAACAGGAACCGCCGCAGGACGAGCCTGCGCCGGTCGACCATCTCGCACCGATCGTGGCGGCGCCAGGCGAAGCATCGCCGGTCGAAGCGGCGCCGGCACCGCAGGTCATCGTCTTGCGTTCGCGCGAATCCTCGCGCTCCCGCTGGCTGGCGCCGATGGCGTTGGCCGCGAGCGTCGCGGTGCTGGCGGTGGCGTTGGGCGTGATGTGGAAGGGCGGAGCGGCGGTGGATGGCGCGGCGGCGGGCGATATGGCCGCTGTGAGTGACGCCGGCGGTCAAGATGCTTCTGCAGCGACTGGTGCGGATATCGCTGACGTCGGAACGAAACCGGCTGATGGTCGCGTCGGTGCTCAAGATTCCTCCACTTCGACCGCTACGCGCATCGCCGACGCCGGAAAGACGCCGGCTGATGGTCGCGCCGGTAATCGGAATTCCTCTGCCACAACGGATACAGGCATCGCTCACGCCGCGACGACGCCGGCTAGCTTGGTCCAACGTGAAGCCGACGGCATGACCCGCCAATACCAGGCCGCGATGCGCGAGATCGAACCGGTGAGCCAGCAGGCGGTCGCGCTGAAGCCGGCGTTCGACGAACTCGACCGCAACACCGCGCTGATCCTCGACGCGATGGCCCACGACCCCGATTCGCGCCTGCTGCTCGAACAACTGCGCCGCACCTATGCACGTCGCCTCGCGCTGGCTCAGCGCGTCGCCTACACCTGATCCAGGAGGACGCCACGATGACCTACACACGCTCCCGCACCACCTCTCGCGTTCTCCAGCGTCTGCCCGCGTTCGGCCTGTCCAAGCCAGGCCTGTCCAAGCTCGGCCTGCTCGCGCTCGGCCTGGCCGCCGCGCTGCCGGTGTTCGCCGCGACGCCGATCAATCAAAGCCGCCCGATCGATCCGCTCGGCAGCGTCGAGATCGACAACGTCAAGGGCCTGATCCAGGTCCGCGCCTGGGACCGGCCCGAGGTCAAGATCGAAGGCTCGCTCGGCGAAGGCGTGGAAAAGCTCGAGATCGAAGGCGACCGCGAGAATCTGTCGATCAAGGTGCGCTACCCCAATCGCGGCAGCGGCATGGGCCTGCTGGCCGGCGGCGACAAGGGCGAACCGACCGAACTGCGCGTGACCGTGCCGCTGCGGGTGAAGCTGGAGATCGATGCGGTCTCGGCCGACGTCGACGTCAGCGGCGTGGCTTCGCGCGAACTCAGCATCGACAGCGTCAGCGGCGATGTCGTCGTCGCCGGTGCGCCGCGCGAGGCCGAGATCGAGAGCGTCAGCGGCGACCTGCGCCTCACGCTCAACAGCGGCAAGGTCTCGGCCCAGACCGTCAGCGGCGACTTGGAACTGCGCGGGCGGCTCAACGGCGAGGTCTCGGTCGAGACCGTGTCGGGCAAGGTCGACCTCGCCACGCGCGAATCGAGCTTGAACAAGCTGTCTGGCAACTCGGTCTCCGGTGACCTGCGCGTGGCCGCGGCGCTTGTCGATGGCGGCGAGGTGTCGCTGGAAACCGTCAGCGGCGACATCCGCCTGACCTTGCCGCGCAGCCTGTCGGCGAACGTGCGCGGGCAGAGCTTCAGCGGCGACCTGCGCGCGCCCGATGCGCAGATCCAGCGGCCCAAGCACGGCCCGGGTTCGAGCTTCGAACACCGCTACGGCAGCGGCAGCGGCAAGATCAAGCTCGAGACCTTCTCGGGCGACGCGACGCTGGAACTGAACTGATCGATCGCGCGGCCGGCGCGATGCCGGTCGCGCCAGCCGCGGCGATCGCGAACCGCATGCGGGCCGTCGCCGCGCGGCCTGTGCGCCGCCGCGCCGGCAGTGTATTTTCTTCGCCAGGACGCGCATGCCGCGTCCGCTGCGCAAGCACCGCAGCGACGGCCGGCAGGGGCGCGGCCGCGACATCCAGCCCGGCGAGGACGCGGTCTTGAACGAGCAGGTCAATCAACTGGTCCAGGCCGCCGGCCTGGCCTCGCGCGCGGGCCGCTGGCAAGAGGCGGAAAAGCTCTGGCAACAGGTGCGCGCGATCGCGCCGCAGCATCCGCAGGCGCTGTACAGCCTCGGCATCCACGCCTTTCAGCAGGGCGACATCCAGGGCGCGATCGAGTTGCTGCATGCCGCGCACCGCGCCGCGCCGAACGACCCGATGATCCTGCTGTCGATCGGCGTGGTTCAGCGCGAACGCGGCGACGGCGCCGCCGAGTGGGAGGCGATCAGCGCTTCGCTGGTGGCCGATCCGTACTTTTTGGCCGGACTGTTGGCCAAGGCTTCGTTCCTCGAACGCCAAGGCAAGCAGCGCGCTGCGGCGGATGCGTATCGCAATGCGCTGACCGTCGCGCCGCCGCAGCCGCATTGGCCGGAGATGCTCAAGAACCAGTTGCTCCACGCCAGCCAGCGAGTCGAGGCATATCGCGAGGAGTTCGCCGAGTTCCTGGCCCACCGCGTCGGCGGCCCGCGCGCCGCGCTCGATGCCGGCACGCTCGGCCGCTGGGACGAAGCGGCGTCGATCATGGTCGGCCGCAGCAAGCCGTATCACGCCGACTGCAATCAATTGTGCGTGCCGCGTTTGCCAGCGATCCCGTTCCACGATCGCTCGCAGTTCGCCTGGGTCGAGGAACTGGAAAGCCGCACCTACGACATCGTCAAGGAAATGCGGGTGGTGCTGCGCGAGGAGCAGGCCGAATTCACCCCGTACATCGAGTACCAGCCCGGGGACCCGGTCAACCAATGGCGCGAGCTCAATCATTCACGGCGCTGGAGCACCTACAAGCTGTGGAGTTATTCCAAGCCGGTCGACGAGCATCTGGCGCGTTGCCCGCAGACCCGCGCCGCGCTGGAGGCGGTGGAGATGGCCGCGATCGCCGATGTCTGCCCGAACGCGATGTTCTCGGCATTGGCGCCGCATACCCATATCCCGCCGCATCACGGCGAAACCAACGCGCGCCTGGTCGTGCACCTGCCGTTGATCGTTCCGGACAACTGCCGCTATCGGGTCGGGTTCGAGCGGCGCGAATGGAAGGTCGGCGAAGTGCTGATCTTCGACGACTCGATCGAACACGAGGCCCACAACGACAGCGACGAGCTGCGCGTGGTGCTGATCTTCGATGTGTGGAATCCGCTGCTGTCGCTGGCCGAGCGCGAGATGGTCAACGCGATGATGGGCGCGCACCGGGATTTTCTGGCCGGGCGCTGACGGGCGTACGGATCACTCCGACTTCCGAAGCGAATCGAATCCCGAATCCCGAATCCCGAATCCCGAACGAAAAAAAGGCGGGCCGAAGCCCGCCTTGAATTCGACTCGGATCGTGTTTCTTATCAGAAGCGCATGGTCACGCCGACGGTGTAGTAACGGCCCAGGGTGTCGTAGTACTGCGGGAAGGTGTTGCCGCTGTTGAAGCCGGTGCTGCCGATGTTGCTGCCCACGACCGGCGGCTTCTTGTCGGCGATGTTGTTGACCGTCAGGTTGATGCGCGCGTTCCACGGCAGCTCATAGGCCATGGTCAGATCGAAGTAGTCGTACGCGTCGATCGAGGTGTACGGCTTGAAGAAGGTGATCGGACCCGGCTCGACGTCGACTGCGCTGAGGTGACGCCAGTTGAAGCCCAGTTCGAAGTCCTTGATCGACCACACCGCGCGGAAGTTCGACTTGTAGTCGTACACGATGCCGGCGATGACGTTGCACGACACGCCGTAGACGCCGACGCAATCGTGGACCGGAACCGAGGGATCGCCCTGGTAGTCGTACGAGTCGGTCTTGGTCAGATCCAGCGCGAAGTCCAGGCGGCCCCAGTTGTTGGACAGCGGGATGCCGTAACGCACGCCCAGGTCCCAACCGTCGCTGGTGATGCGGCCCTTGTTCGAGCGATCCAGGAACGGACCGCGCGCTTCGCCGTTGAGCGAACCGTTGGTGGCGCGAGCGCCGAGCATCAGTTGGCACATCGGGTGGTTGACGCTCAGCGTCGGGTTGAAGCGCTGGTCGTAGCAACCGAACAGCGCATCCTCGAGCACCGGACGGGTGATCGCGTCCTTGATGTCGATCTTCCAGTAGTCCAGGGTGATCGAGAAGTCTTCCACCGGCTGCCACACCAGACCCAGGGTCTGGGTGTCGGCCTTTTCCGGGCCCAGGATCGGGTTGCCGCCGGTGAAGGCGTTCGCCTGGCCGGAGTTCGGGCCCGCCACGCCGCCGTCGTCGATCAGGACCTGCTGCGGCACGCCGGTGGCGACGCACAGCTGTCCGACCGGACCGTTGATACCGCCGTTGGCGGCCAGGGGGCCAGCTTCGCAAGGATCGATCGCGGTGTTGTCCAGACCGGTGACGATCGGCTGGAACAGCTCGTTGACGTTGGGAGCGCGGGTCGCGCGCTGGAACATGCCGCGGAAACGCAGGGTTTCGATCGGCGCCCATTCCAGGCCGTACTTGTAGCTGCCGTAGTCGGTATCGGTCTGGCCGGACTTGAACTCGCTGTGGCGATAGCCGGCTTCGAAGTTCAGCGTTTGCGCGCCGGACTTGCCGCTGATCAGCGGAATGATGGTTTCGACATAGGCCTCACGCAGGGTGAAGTCGCCGCGGACGTCGGGATTGGCGCCGCCGGAACCTTGCACTTCGTTCGGATCGCGCGACGCGGCGTCGGCTTGGTTGCGCGCATCGACCTTGCGGCCTTCCAGACCGAAGGCCAGACCGATCGGGTAATCGGCCCACGGGCTCTTGAAGTTGTCGCCCAGGTCGCCGTTGACCGAGCCGGACCACACTTCCTGTTCGACGCGCTGGGTGGCGAAGGTCAGCACTTCGAGGAACTTCTTCGAATCGGTGCTGATCGAGCCTTCCGGACCCCACAGGTTCAGCGGCACGCAGCCGTTGGACGGGTCCACGCAGTTGACGCCGTCGAGCGACAGCAGCGCCTGCTGGGTGCGGGCCTTGGACAGGAAGCCGGCCGACACGGTCAACTGGTCGGCTTCGCCGTGCGACCAGTAGGCGTCGTAGCGCCAACGGTCGTTGATCGCGCCGCGCACGCCCAAGGTGGCCTGGAAGACCTTGTTCTGGAAGTCGGTCGAACGCGTGCCCAGCTCGGTGGTGCGGCGCAGAAGCGCGGCGTTGAAGGTCTCGGCGCTGCCCACGGTGCAATTGGTCAGACCGAACTCGGCGCACATCTGCGCGCGCGCGGGGCCGGGGATCAGCGGGTTACCGATGTTCACATCGAATTCGCCGCCGAACAGACCGCCCGGGGCGATCTGCGAGAACACGTTGGAACGGGTGTAGAGCAGCTGGGTGTACGCCTCGGCGTGCTCGTTGATCTCGTAGCGGCCCAATGCGGTGGCCTGCCAGCGATCCAGCGCAGTCTGGTTGAAGTTGTACGGGTTGTAGTTGAAGCGGGTGACGATGTTGTCGAAGCTGCCGGTGGCCGGATTGATCTGGCCCAGGCCGTCGACTTCGGTCGGAATCGAGGCGGCCGAACCGCCCGGGCTGCCGTCGATCGAGTCGAGGTTGAACCTGGAGAAGTCGCGCGCGCCCTGCAGCAGCGGATCGTTGTCGGTCTTGCCCAGGCTGATCACGAAGTTGCCGCGGCCGTCGTCCAGGTTCATGCCCATGGTGACGGTGGTGTTGCGGCGATCGCCGTCCTGCTTGCTCGACTGGCCGTAGCTCGAGTTGACTTCGATGCCTTCGAAGTTGCGCTTGAGCACGAAGTTGACCACGCCCGCGACCGCGTCGGCGCCGTACACGGCCGAGCCGCCGCCGGTGACGATGTCGACGCTGTCGATCAGCGCGACCGGAATGACGTTGGTGTCGACCACGCCGAACAGGTTGAACGGAACGACGCGGCGGCCGTCCATCAGCACGACGGTGCGATTGTCGCCCAGGCCGCGCAGATTGATGGTGGCGCCGCCGTTGGCGCCGTTGTTGGTGCCCGGACCGATCGAGGGCACGGCGCCCGGCACGATACGGAGGAAGTCTTCCGCGGTGACCGGCTGGTTACGCGCGATTTCCTCGCGGTCCACGGTCATGATCGGGCTGTTGGTGGTCAGGCCCGGGATGGAAATGCGGCTGCCGGTGACCTGGATGCGATCCAGGGTGGTGGCGTCGGCTTCAGCGGGAGCTGCGGCGGGGGCCGAAGCGTCCTGGGCGGAGGCCAGTCCGGTGCCGGCCAAGCTGGTCGCACCGACGCACAACGCGAATACGATCGCGTCGCGCAGCTGGGTGGTCTTCAGGGTCATCTCTCTCTCCAAGTGTCCTGAACGAACGGGAATGCCAAGCGAATGGGGCTTGCCAAACGGCGTATAAGCAACGGCCTAAATTGGCAAAGCCGGGCCGATAGTAGACGGCTTGGGGGATTAATTAAAGTGTTGTTAAGGACTAATTAGCGTCGCATGAAGGTCTGCGACTACATCCGCCCGCCACAAAAAAACACGGCCCCGAGGGGCCGTGTTGGGTGTCGCGGTATTGCGATCTTACTTAGAAGCGCTGCTGGTACTTGAAGTAGACGAAGCGACCGATGTCGTAGCCGCCGTAGTACGAGTAGCCGGAGTTAGGCTGAGCGTACTGCGGAGCGGCATAGTGCTCGAACACGTTGTTCGCGCCGACCGCGATGGTGGCGTTCCACGGCGCGTTGAAGCGGACCTGCATGTCGTGGAAGGTGTTCGAACCGATTTCGTTCTTCGGCGAAACCTGACCGTTGGTGTCCGGCGCCATGTAATCCGGCAGCGAACAGCGGTTGCCGAAGAAGCAGTCTTCCTTCACGCCGGAGTAGTAGCGCACGCCCCAGGTGAAGCCCCACGGACCCTTGTCCCAGCTCATGTTCAAATTCGAGCGCAGGCGGAAGTTGCCGTTGAAGCCGTTCTGCTGACTTGGGGCCGCCTCACCCAGTACGTCGGTCTGCAGTTCGTTCTTGGTCGTGTAGCTGTTCAACCACGCGAAACCGAAGCGGCCCCACTGCGTGTCGAGACGGNTTCACGTCAAAGTCGAAACCTTCGACTTCGTTGTAGCCCACGTTGATCGGCGCGAAGATGAAGTTGGTGATCGCGCCGGTGGCCGGATCGCGGGTGAAGCGCGAACGGGCCGGATCCTGTCCGGTGTTGCAGCGCGACTCGATGCCGCGGGTGTAGCAGTCGGCCAGCACCGTGGTCGGATCGTCGCCGGTGATCGCGTTTTCGATCTTGATCGTCCACCAGTCCAACGACAGGTTGAGGTTCTCGACGAAGCCCGGGCTCCACACGACGCCCAAGGTCTTGGACTTCGAGGTTTCCGGAATCAGCTTGTCGTTCGAACCCGACAGGAACGGCGTATTGGTCTGCGTGCCCGGACCCGGCGCGAGTCCGTCATCGGTATTCGCGCGCTGACGGAAATCGGCAGGCACGTTCTGCAGACAGCGGGCATTGCCGGCGGCATCGCCGAAGCTGGTGTCGCAGGCGTCGGTGTAGAACGAGAACGACTGGCTCAGGCCGCCGTACAGGTCGGCGATGGTCGGAGCGCGGAAGCCCTCGGCGTAA
>NZ_LMHM01000018.1:521095-522407 GCF_001427785.1 Lysobacter sp. Root690 | reverse complement strand
GTACGAACCGCCGGTCGGGCCACTGGCCAGATCGGTGGAACCACCGGTCTGCGAGATCGCGTCAGGCGAGAAGTTGCCCTGTTCCTTGCGGTGCTCGTAACCAACCGCCAGGCTCAGGTCACCGGCCGGCAGGGTCGCCAAGGTGCCGCTGAAGTTGACGAAGTAGTCGGTGGTCTTGGTCTTACCGAGCGCCTGACCGTTCTGGTACAGGTACTTCTGCACGTTCGGGTCGTTCAGACCGTTGGTTCCGGCGTAGCCGAACGGCAGCAGCGGGTTCCACGGGGTGCACTGGCCGCCGCCGACGCCCAGGGCGATCGGGTTAGCGGTGGTGCCGCACTGGACCTGGCCCTGCGCATTGAGGAACGACGGACCGACCGCGCGACGCACGTTGGCGACGTTGAGGTTACCGGTGCTGATCTGGGTGGCCTTGTTCTCGTTGTACAGATAACCGGCGTCCCAATCCCAGATCTTGCCTTCGCCCAGTTCGAACGAACCGCTGAAGGTGCCGGTGAAGCGGTACGAAGTCAGGCTGTTGCGGACCTGACGCGGCACTTCCCAGCCGCGGCGCACGAAATGTACGTAGGTCGGCTCTTGACCGTCCGGCAGCGTGCCAGCTTCGTCGGCCTGGGTTCCGACCGGGTTGTAATAGCTGTCGACCGACATCGGGGTGTTGAAGCCCGGCGAAAGGACGGCGGACTGGAACGGATAACCGGCGTTCTGGGCGAAGGAGTCGCGGTCGTTGTACTGGATGTCGGTGTCGAAACGCAGCCAGTCGGCGATGTCGTAGCCGGCGTTGACGAACAGCGACTTGCGCTCGATGCCGCTGTAGACGGTTGACTGCTCAGCTGGATTCGACACGTCGACGGCGCCGTTGCGACCGCGGAAGTTGGCGATGTTGCGCGGGTCCAGACCCGGGACTTCGCGACGCAGGAAGCGCGGAGCGCCCATTGCATCCTGGCCGTTGTCCAGGACTTCGCCCGTCGGGATCAACAGCGCGCCCCATTGAGTCGTGCCGGACAGGCCACCTGCGCGGGGTGGGGATTTCTCACCGGTGGGGAAGCGACGGATGGCGAACCAGCGGTCACGCGCCCAAACCGGATCTTCCTTCGCGTATTCGGCGCCGATGGTGACCGAGCCGCGATCGCCGGTGAATCCCATGGTGAAGTCGTAGCTCTGACGCGTGCCGTCGCCCTGGCCCCACTGGCCGATGTAGGCGTTGGCTTCGGCGCCTTCGAAGTTCTTGCGGGTGATGATGTTGATCACGCCGGCGATGGCGTCGGAACCGTAGATGGTGGACGCGCCGTCCTTGAGC
>NZ_LMHM01000018.1:519329-521089 GCF_001427785.1 Lysobacter sp. Root690 | reverse complement strand
GGTCGCGCCCAGACGCTTGCCGTTGACCAGCACCAGGGTGCGGTTGGCGCCGAGGTTGCGCAGGTCGATGTAGTAACCGCCGACGGATTCGCCCGAGGACAGCGGCGAGGTGCGGCTGATCGCCGGCGAGCCCGCGGCGGTGATGTTCTGCAGGATGTCGGCGACCGACTTGTAGCCCTGCTTCTCGATCTCGGCGCGGCTGATCTGAAGAACCGGCGCGGCGGTTTCGACGTCGACCTGGCGGATGCGCGAACCGGTCACTTCGACGCGATCGAGCGTGGTGGCTTCCTTGCTGCCGGCTTCCTGGGCAAGCGCGGCGCCCGTGCCGACCAGAGCGGTGCTAGTCACCGCAAGAGCGAACGTAATCGCGTCTCGCAGCTGGTTGGTCTTCAGGATCATTTCGGTCTCTCTCTCTTCAAGGGCCTGATAAGCGGATTTCGATATGCAAGGTTGGCCGGAGAGCGCAAATCAAAAAGCCTCGTCCCGACTAACCGCGGCCCGGATACTAGTCACCTCATTTCGATAATTAAAGTGTCGTTAAAACGCCATGTGCGTATACGTCGTATCAAATACGCACTAAATGCATTTTCTATATGTAATCGCGTGGAAATCAGGCTTATAGAAAATCTAATTATTGTGGTTATTAAATGTATTTAAGCGATTTTTTGGCACAAAAAAAACGGCCCCCGAAGGGGCCGTTCTGGTGAAGCGGTACCGCAGTGTTGCTTAGAAGCGCTGCTGGTACTTGAAGTAGATGAAGCGACCGATGTCGTAGCCGCCGTAGTACGAGTAGCCCGAGTTCGGCTGATCGTACTGCGGAGCGGCGTAGTGCTCGAACACGTTGTTCGCGCCGACCGCGATCGTGGCATTCCACGGCGCGTTGAAGCGGACCTGCATGTCGTGGAAGGTGTTCGAGCCGATCTCGTTCTTCGGCGAATTGACGCCGCCGAATTCCGGAGCGGTGTAGTCCGGCAGCGAGCAACGATCGTCGAAGTAGCACTCTTCCTTCACGCCGGAGTAGTAACGCAGACCCCAGGTGAAGCCCCACGGACCCTTGTCCCAGCTCATGTTCAAGTTCGAGCGCAGGCGGAAGTTGCCGCCGAAGCCGTTCTGCTGGCTCGGGGTCGCTTCGCCCAGGACGTCGGTCTGCAGTTCGTTCTTGGTCGTGTAGCTGTTCAACCACGCGAAACCGAAGCGGCCCCACTGCGTGTCGAGACGANTTCACGTCAAAGTCGAAACCTTCGACTTCGTTGTAGCCCACGTTGATCGGCGCGAAGATGAAGCTGGTGATGGCGCCGGTGACCGGATCACGCGTGAAGCGCGAACGGGCCGGATCCTGTCCGGTGTTGCAGCGCGACTCGATGCCGCGGGTGTAGCAGTCGGCCAGCACCTGGGTCGGATCGTCGCCGCGGATCGCGTTTTCGATCTTGATCGACCACCAGTCCAAGGACAGGTTGAGGTTTTCGACGAAGGTCGGGCTCCACACCACGCCGAAGGTCTTCGACGTCGAGGTTTCCGGAACCAGCTGATCGTTCGAACCCGACAGGAACGGCGTGTTGGTCTGCGTACCCGGGCCCGGGGCGAGGCCCGACGGGGTGTTGGCGAGCTGGCGGAAGTTCGCCGGCACGTTCTGCAGGCAGCGGGCGCTGCCGGCGGCGTCGCCGAACAAGGTGTCGCAGGCGTCGGTGTAGAACGAGAACGACTGGCCCAGACCGCCGTACAGGTCGGCGATGGTCGGAGCGCGGAAGCCCTCGGAGTAG
>NZ_LMHM01000018.1:517972-519278 GCF_001427785.1 Lysobacter sp. Root690 | reverse complement strand
GTACGAACCGCCGGTCGGGCCACTGGCCAGATCGGTGGAACCACCGGTCTGCGAGATCGCGTCGGGCGAGAAGTTGCCCTGTTCCTTACGGTGCTCGTAACCGACCGCCAGGCTCAGGTCACCGGCCGGCAGGGTCGCCAGGGTGCCGCTGAGGTTGACGAAGTAGTCGGTGGTCTTGGTCTTACCCAAGGCCTGGCCGTTCTGGTACAGGAACTTCTGCACGTTCGGATCATTCAGGCCATTGCTGCCTGCATAGCCGTACGGCAGCAGCGGGTTCCACGGGGTGCATTGACCGCCGCCGACGCCCAGGGCGATCGGGTTGGCGGCGGTGCCGCACTGGACCTGACCCTGCGCATTGAGGAACGACGGGCCGACCGCAAGACGCGTGTTGGCGACGTTGAGGTTACCCGTGCTGATCTGGGTGGCCTTGTTCTCGTTGTACAGATAGCCGGCGTCCCAATCCCAGATCTTGCCTTCGCCCAGTTCGAACGAACCGCTGAAGGTGCCGGTGAAGCGGTACGAGGTCAGGCTGTTGCGGACCTGACGCGGCACTTCCCAGCCACGACGCACGAAATGCACGAAGGTCGGGGCGGCGACGCCAGCCGGCAGAGCGCCGGTGCGCTGGTTGCCGACCGGGTTGAAGTAGCTGTCGACCGACATCGGGGTGTTGAAGCCCGGCGAAAGGACGGCGGACTGGAACGGATAGCCGGCGTTCTGCGCGAAGGAGTCGCGGTCGTTGTACTGAATGTCGGTGTCGAAACGCAGCCAGTCGGTGATGTCGTAGCCGGCGTTGACGAACAGCGACTTGCGCTCGATGCCGCTGTACACGGTCGACTGTTCGGCCGGCAGCGAGACGTCCGAGCCGTTGCGGGCGCGGAAGTTGGCGATGTTGCGCGGATCCAGGCCAGCGGTTTCGCGGGCCAGGAAGCGGGCCGCGCCGAGCGCCGGGGTGCCGTTCGGCAGGGTGGCGCCGGTCGGGATCAGCAGCGCGCCCCACTGGGTGGTGCCGGAGAAACCGAAGTCACGCGGTTCGCTCTTTTCGCCGGTCGGGAAGCGAGCGATCGAGAACCAGCGGTCGCGGGCCCAAACCGGATCTTCCTTCGCGTATTCGGCGCCGATGGTGACCGAGCCGCGGTCGCCGGTGAAGCCGATGGTGAAGTCGTAGTTCTGACGCGTGCCGTCGCCCTGGCCCCACTGGCCGATATAGGCGTTGGCTTCGGCGCCTTCGAAGTTCTTGCGGGTGATGATGTTGATCACGCCGGCGATGGCGTCGGAACCGTAGATCGTGGACGCGCCGTCCTTGAGG
>NZ_LMHM01000018.1:511184-517964 GCF_001427785.1 Lysobacter sp. Root690 | reverse complement strand
GGTCGCGCCCAGACGCTTGCCGTTGACCAGCACCAGGGTGCGGTTGGCGCCGAGGTTGCGCAGATCGATGTAGTAACCACCGACGGATTCGCCCGAGGACAGCGGCGAGGTGCGGCTGATCGCCGGCGAGCCCGCGGCGGTGATGTTCTGCAGGATGTCGGCGACCGACTTGAAGCCCTGCTTCTCGATGTCGGCGCGGGTGATCTGAAGAACCGGTGCGGCGGTTTCGACGTCAACCTGACGGATGCGCGAACCGGTCACTTCGACGCGGTCAAGCGTGGTGGCGTCCTTGCTGCCGGCCGTGTCTTGCGCGGACGCAATGCCCGTGCCGACCAGGGCGGTGGTACCCACTGCGAGAGCGAAGGAAATCGCTTCGCGGAGCTGGGTGGTCTTAAAGGTCATCTCTCTCTCTCCGAGTCTGTCGTGTTGTACCCGTGGACTCACTGGCGGAGTCAATGCAAACGCCAAATCCAGCAAGTTGGCCGGATCGTAACTGCACAGGCACAAAAATTAAAGTGTTGTTAAGCATTAAATTTCACTTAAGTACGACAAGCGGGCACTTGGAAGGCGTCCAAACGTTTGCTGACTTTGGCGTATGGATGAGTGGCGGGCCTGTGGGGGCCGGTTGTTAAGATCAGGTTGAGAGACGGCAGGCGAGGGGAGGCGGGCTGCAAGGGGCGCCTGTGCAAGGCGGGATTCGGCGACCTGGAAGTGCCAGACGAGCATTGCCCTGCTTGGCTCTAGGGCAGGGGCAGGCGTATGTCAGGCGTGATGGCGTGGCCGCCGGCGCGAGCGTTTTTTCCGGGCAATCCGCTTGTTTTCAGGGTTTTCGGCGAATCGCGCGCTGGACGTTCCGGCTTGCGCGCGCGGGTGCCGAGAGGCTTGTGGCGATCCCGATCAGGCGCGCTCGGCAGAAGTCAGCGGCAGTCAACGAAGCGGTCGACCGTGAGCGGCCGAGCCCTATTTATGTTGCAGTGCACAATGAGCGGTGATGGCCGGGCAAACGCGCATAAGGCAGAAGGACGGGCGCAACGCAAGGCTCATTAGACACGTCAAAAGTGCCAGGTACGGGTGAACTTGCTGAGGAGTGTCGTGGGCGGATTGAAGCCACATCCGGGCGCCCCCGCTAGGTGCCTTCGTTCGACCAGTCTGAGGTCTGGGCTGGGAATCCCGCCGTGCCACGCGCCGTGCGACCGGACTGGAGGCGCTTGAATCAGCCCGCCGTACGGGAGCCGTGCGGACGCTCAAACGTTTCGGCCAGCGATCGATAGTCGATGTCGAGGTATTGGCGGCGTGATGGCGTTGGCGTCGTAGAGGCAGGCAATCACCCGCCTGCAACCGCCAGATGAACCAAGCGGCAAACAATCAGACGGGGAGCAATGAGCGGATGCGAAACAAGGGGCGGGCGCGAAGCGTGCCCCGGGATCACAGATCCTGTTCGTAACGAACGTAGGGCACGGTGCCCTCGTCTTTCTCGCCGTTGCCGGGGGCGAACGGGTTCTTGCCGCGGGTAACCACGTTTTCCGCGCCGACCGTGAGCTGGCCGCTCCAAGGCGTACGCCAGGTCAGGCCGACGCCGAGACCTTCCCACTGGCCGGGCTGGCCAGGGGTGTCGACCACGCGGCCGACGATATTGGCGCCGAAATTACCGATGCCAGCGCCGATGGTGATGCTCTTGCTGCTCCAGCGATCGGCCAAGCCGGGCATTTCGCCGGCCGGGATCAGCTTGGCGCGGGCCCAAGTGCCGCCGATCGAGACCATGGCCTCGCGGCCGATGTTCTTCTGGCCGTAGACGGTCAGGGTGTTCTGGTCGACGCGGCTGTTGCGATTGTTCGGGCTGAGCCAGCCGGGCAGGGCGTCGCGGCCGCTGCCGATCGCCACGCCGACTTTGCCGCCGGGGCGGCTGAGGCTGGCGCCCGCGGACAACTGCCGGTTGTTGGCGTGGTCGTCGTCTTCGTCGAGAGCGGCGAGCAAACAGTGATTGGCGAGATTGCCGATCGCGCCGGCCAGACCGGTCTTGCGATCGCAGACCAGGCCGAGGCCATCGCCGCCGTCCAGGCCGAGGGTCGCATCGAAGGTGTTGGCGCCGGACTTCCAGCGCGCGCCGGCGGCCTGCTTTTCGGCCGGTTCCAGCTGCAGCACGTATTCGAGCTTGCCGTTGTTCTGGTTCCACACCGGCAGGTAGGTGGTATCGCGCTTGCTCTGCGCATGCGCGCCCGTTGCCACGCCTAGGGCGAGCAGCACGGCAAGCGGCAATGAGCGCAGATGCTTGGGCATACCTTGAGTGTGTGGTTGAGCGCGGACTGACGTTAAGACCGGATGAAGCCGGCCGAGTTCCCCATTTCCTTGGCGTCGACTATAGCCGGTTTATGTTTATTTAACAATCTGAAAACGGTCCCAGATCGGCACTCGACAGGCTCACTGTACTCGCTGCGGAGCCTGTATTTGCACGGCAGCGGCGGCGAACAGGTCGGCAATTTGGTTGCGATCGAAACCATAGCGTTGGCCGCAGAACTCACAACGGATGTGCGCCTCGCCGTCGGCGGCGTCGACCGCGGCGTCGGCTTCCTCGCGGCCGAGCGAGACCAGCATCGCCTCGACCCGTTCGCGCGAGCATGAGCAGGCGAACCCCAGCGGCTTGTCGCCCAGCAACTGCACGCCGTCCTCGTGGAACAGGCGGTTCAGCACGATCGCGGCCGGCAGGGTCAGCAGTTCGTCGCTGCGCAGGGTGTCGAACAGGGCGCCGGCGCGGACCCAGCCGTCGTCGTCGCCTTCGTCGCCTGGCAGCTTCTGCAGCATCAGGCCGGCGGCCTGATGTTCGTCGGCGACCAGCAGCAGCCGGGTCGGCAATTGTTCGGACTGGCGGAAATAGCCTTCGAAGGCGCCGGCCAGCGAATCGGATTCCAGCCCGACCAAGCCCTGGTAGCGGACCGGATCGCGGCCGTGCAGGCCGGGGTTTTCGATGGTGATCGCGAGCATCGCGTCGGGGCCGAGGTCGCGCAGGTCGCGCGAGACTTCGCCGCTGTCCTCGGACAACTGCACGATGCCGCGCAAGGTACCGGCTGCGGTGCATTCGGCGAACAAGGTGCGCAGGGCGCCGTTGCCGCGCAACTGCACCGACAGGCGGCCGTCGACCTTGGCGTGGCCGGTGAACAAGGCCGCCGCGGCGACCGCTTCGCCGAGCAGCTGCGCGGCCGCGGCCGGGTACTCGGCGCGTTCGCGGATCTGCCGCCAGGTGTCGTGCAGGTGGACATGCACGCCGCGCACGCCGGCCGCTTCGATCATGAAACGGGTCAGGCGGTCGCGCTCGCCGGGCGTGTCGGTGCCGGGGGCGGTGGTTGCGGCGGGATGGGCGTCGGTCATCGTCGTACTCTGGCGGCTGCGGCGCGGATCGCGCGCATTCCGAAGCCAGCGGCCTCGGCATCGCGGATAATGCGCGGGATTCTGTGAGGGGGGAGGTGAAGGCTATGCCGATGCGATCGGAGTGGAGATCACGAACGCGGGTTTGCCGCCACGCGGCAACAGTGGGGACGGCGACGGCACGGTGCAAGGCTTGAGCCGGGCCATGTCCGGCGCCAATCCCGGGCCCGGTCCGGTCGAAGCCGCGAGCGGCCCGGGCCAGAGCGCGCCGCGTCCGCGCCGGTTGCGGCGCTGGCTGCGCTGGCTGATCGCGCTGCCGTTCCTGTTCGTGCTGGCCTCGATCCTGCAGGTCGCGAGCCTGCGCTTCATCGATCCGCCGTTCTCGGCGTTCATGATGATCCGCCAGTTCGAAGCCTGGGGTTCGGGCGATTTCGGCTTCCGTCTGGCCCACGACTGGCGCGATCTGGACGAGATTTCGCCGAACCTGCCGGTGGCGCTGGTCGCCTCGGAGGACCAGAACTTCGCCGAACATTTCGGCTTCGATCTCAAGGCGATCGAGAAGGCGCGCAAGAACAACGAACGCGGGCGCAAGGTCCGCGGCGGCAGCACGATCAGCCAGCAGACCGCCAAGAACCTGTTCCTGTGGAGCGGCCGCAGTTGGATCCGCAAGGGCATCGAAGCCTGGTACACGCTGCTGCTGGAGACGATGTGGCCCAAGCATCGGATCATCGAGGTCTACGCCAACATCGCCGAATTCGGCGACGGCGTGTACGGCGCCCAGGCCGCGGCGCGCACCTTCTACCGCAAGGACGCCAGCCGGCTGGCGCCGGCCGAAGCCGCGCGCATGGCGGCGGTGCTGCCCAATCCCAAGCGCTACAGCATCGCCAGACCCGGGCCGTACGTGCAGCGGCGGGCCGGGGCGATCCAGCGCCAGATGCGCTACATCGGCGGCAGCGAGTACCTCAAGCAACTCGAGTGAAGCCGCCGCGGCGCGCCCGCGGCTACTATGCGCGGCATGAGCCGCGATCGCGTCACCGTCGTCCTGGCCGCCTTCGACGAGGCCGCCAGCCTGCCCCTGCTGCAGCCGCGCATCGCGGCGGCGCTCGACGCCTTGCAGGTCGACGGCGTCGAAGGCCGCGTGCTGTACGTCGACGACGGCAGCCGCGACCGCACCTGGCCGATCCTGCAGGCGATCGCCGCGGCCGATCCGCGGGTTTCGCTGCTGCGGCTGTCGCGCAACTTCGGCAAGGAGGCCGCGTTGACCGCCGGCCTGGACCTGGTCGACGACGGCGCCGCGCTGATCCTCGACGCCGACGGCCAGGACCCGCCGGAACTGATCGCGCAATTCGTCGCGCTGTGGCGCGAAGGTTACGACGACGTCTACGGCACGCGTCTGGAACGCGAAGGCGAGGGCTGGCTCAAGCGCGGCACCGCGCATGCGTTCTACCGGGTGATCGGGCGGCTGTCGCGCACGCCGATCCCGGCCGACACCGGCGATTTCCGTCTGCTATCGCCGCGCGCGCTGGACGCGCTGCGGCAATTGCGCGAGCGCCATCGATTCATGAAGGGCCTGTTCGGCTGGATCGGCTACAACCGCATCGCGGTGCCGTATCACCGCGAGCCGCGGGTGGCCGGCGCCAGCAAGTTCAACCTGTGGCGGCTGTGGAATCTGGCGCTGGAAGGCATCACCAGTTTCTCGACCGCGCCGCTGCGGCTGGCCACGTATCTGGGACTGGCCACGGCGCTGGTGGCGTTCGCGTACGCGCTCAAGGTGGTGATCAAGGCGTTGCTGTTCGGCGACCCGGTGCAGGGCTGGCCGACGATGATGGCGGTGATCCTGTTCCTCGGCGGCGTGCAGTTGATCGCGCTGGGGCTGATTGGCGAATACCTGGGCCGGCTGTACGAAGAATCCAAACAGCGGCCGCTGTACCTCGTCGACACCTGGCAGCCCGCGGCAGGAGTATCCTCGGGGCAGACCCGGTTTTCCCAGCTCGATCATCCCCAGCTCGATCCCCAGCTCGTGGAAGGAGACCGCAATGCGCACCGTACGACAGCTGTTGGACGCCAAGGCGGCTGAGGTTTTCGCGATCGGCCCCGATGCGCCGGTCATCGACGCGATCCGCCTGATGGCCGAAAAACGCATCGGCGCGGTCCTGGTGATGGAGGGATCGCGATTGGCCGGGATCCTGTCCGAGCGCGATTACGCACGCAAGATCGTGCTGCAGGGCCGTTCCTCGGCCGACACCCCGGTACGCGACATCATGACCGCGCAGGTGGTCAGCGTGAGCCTGGGCGACAGCGCCGAACGCTGCATGCAGATCGTGACCGAGCGGCGCATCCGCCACTTGCCGGTGCTGGAAGGCGGCGAGGTGATCGGCGTGGTGTCGATCGGCGATCTGGTCAAGGCGGTGATCGAGGATCAGCAGGTGGAACTGGATCAACTGCAGCGGTATATCGCCAGCTGATCGTTGCAAGGTATTTGCTCGCGGCTTGACGTAGGCGCGAGCCGCTTTCACTTGAGCGAAGGAAACGCATGACCTCGATGCAACGTGCTGCCATCGGCCTGACGACGGTGCTGATGATGTTTCTGGCGGGTTGCGGCGCCAAATCGCCCGAAGCCGACAAGGCGCCTGAAGCCGCTGTTGCAGCCGTGCCGCCCGACTTGTCGAAGGGGCCGGTGACCGCAACGATCTCGCCCGACGCGGGCACGGTGACTTACGGCGTTTCCGAGCGCAGCATCGAACTGAGCGTGGCCGATGTGTTCGGCACGCGAGCAGGGAAATTCGACAAGGCCGTGATCGTCGCGCAAGGCCATCAGGGCGATCGCTACGACGTGGTGCTGCGCCTGGAAGCGCCCAGCGATCCCAAGCAAGACGGTGGACGTTGCAGTGCCGGTCGCGAAGTATCCATGCGGCATGTCGCTTTCGACACCGGCTCGACCGTGATCAGTTCCTCCAACGATTTGTCATCTTGCTTGCAGCGTTTGCGCGTGGTGGCCGAACGTCGTCGGCCCGATGGCGGGCTCGATTTCGATCTGATGCGCACCAACGCCGATGGCAGCGATAGTCCGCTCTATCTGAGCTATGACACCGCGGACTTTACGAAGTCGATCAACTTCTGAGTTGGCGCCTGACACGCGCATCCATGCGTGTCGCTGTCCGGGGGCTTTTGTTCTCGCCAGTTAAAGCCTCGCAGTACTGGAGGCAATAGCTGAAACGAGGTCCAAGCCGCATCGTCTCCCTGTAGGAGCGGCGCGAGCCGCGACCGCGCCACTACGGCTACACCGTAGGTTGCGACGCATGCGCAATGTTGCGGTCGCGGCTTGCGCCGCTCCTACAGGTAGGCAATGCAGATTTTGCTTGGGCTTGAAGTCGCGCAGTTCATCCAGCGCTGCGGCGCTTGTAACTCGCGTTAGCACAC
>NZ_LMHM01000018.1:511055-511130 GCF_001427785.1 Lysobacter sp. Root690 | reverse complement strand
GCTTTAGACAAAAGAAAGTAACTCGGCCGCTTGCGGACGAAAGCTGTTGATCTTGCCTTTGGCATTAAAGGCTCT
>NZ_LMHM01000018.1:510818-510897 GCF_001427785.1 Lysobacter sp. Root690 | reverse complement strand
CCTGGATTCCCTTCGGTCAAAAGTCACCAAAGAAAAAGGCGTTCCTGTTTCGAATCAAGAGCCGCACGATCGATGCCCG
>NZ_LMHM01000018.1:483186-510791 GCF_001427785.1 Lysobacter sp. Root690 | reverse complement strand
TGGCGCACGGCGTGCATCCTGCACGCCGCCCTTCGGGTGTGCTGTTGCTAACGCGAGTTCGATACTTCGCAGCGCTGGATGAACTGCGCGGCTTCTGGCTCAAGCAAAAGCAAAAGCTCAAGTTCAAGTCCGGCTGCAACCAGAATTTGAGTTGATTGGCTGATGGCGGCAGTGTTGATGCTACGCATGTCCGACAACGCGTTGGGCGAATCGCATTCGCTGATGAATGCCATGGCGCTTGAGCGAATGTCGACTCAATTCACCACATGCCCCGCACACCCCGCATCCTTACCAGGTCCCAACTCCAACGTAGCCAACAACGCCGCCGGCGGCGCGATGGTGCCCAGCGCGATCGCCGCCGCGCCGCGCAGGCCCAGGCGTTTGTAGTCGGGACGCGCGTTGGGTTGCTTGAACGTGCCGGTCACCATCAGCGGCGCGCGCAGCGACAGGAAACTGCGGTCCTTCGGGCGCGCGCGGATGGTGAGGTCGAGTTTTTCTTCGCGCAGATTGATCGTGCCGGCACCGACCAGCACCGTGTCGCTGGTGTCGAAGGCCAGCGACTGCGCGGTCATCACCCCGTCGTTGACGGCGAAGTCGCCGAACGCGCAGCGGATCGGGATCTTGCGGTCCTTGGTCAACTTGAACTTGAGGATCTCGGCCAGATCGATGCCGGCGAATTCCATCAGCAGGTTGCTGATCTGGCCCTGGCCCATGCCGACCGCGATGCTGCCGTCGCCGCTGCCGAGCATCTTGGCGATCGAATTACCGCTGCCGCTCAGGGCGATGCGCCCGCCGACCTTGCCGACCGCGTCCTGCGCCAGTTTCACTTCAGGCAACAGCTTGGACAAAGTCAGGCCACGCGCATTGATGTCGGCGCGGGTGCGGATGGTGGCGTTGCGCGCGTCCATGGTGATGTTGGAACGGATGTCGCCGTCGGCGACGCCGAAGTTCAGCGGATCGAGCTTGAGCAGGCCGTTCTCCAGCAGCAGATGCGCCTGCATGTCGTCCAGCGGCCAGCCCGGCGCGTTGATGCGCGCAGCCTTGAGCTTCACGTCCGCATCCATCGAGCGCAGTTTGTCGAGTCGATACGGCGTGTCGGGTAGCAGCTTGGGTTTCGCGTCCAGTTGCGCGTTCTGCGCGGCGAGTTCGGGATTGGTGCTTTCGCCGCGACCGGTCTGCGGCGGCGCGCCGATGAAGCCGGCGAGGTCATCGAAATCCAGGCGCTTCGAGATCAAGTCGGCGCGCAGATACACCCGCGGTCCGCCGGTGTCGACGCTGGCGTCGCCGGCCAGATCGCTGTCGCCGACCTTGCCGGTGAAATCGTTGTAGTTCCAGCGCACGCCGTCGCGGCGCAGACGGCCGTCGAGCGCGTACGGAGGAGTGGGCGGAATCGCCACCCCGATCAGCGGATACAGGTCGGCGAGGTTTTTGCCGGCCAGCGCGAACTGCAGGTCGAAGTCGCGCAGATGGAATGGGTCGACCAGTTCGCCGCGCGCATGCGCGCGGGTCGCGCCGGCGACCGCGCGCAGGTTCAATCGATACGGTTTCTCGCTGTTGCTCAGTTCCAGCGGCGATTCTGCGCGGCCTTGCAGGGTGAAACGGTTGGCTTTCCAGTGACCGCCGCCGTCGACCTCGACCGGCGGCGCGGCATCCTCGCGGCGCGGCTGGCGGCTGTTGACGCTCAGGCGGATGTCGGTCTTGCCGGCGGGGTCGAGGAATTCCATGCGGCCGTCCTGGATCCAGATCTTGCGGAACTTCGGCAGTTCGCCGCCGCCGCCGCGTTCGAACACCCAGTTGCCGCCGTGCTTCGGATCGGTCTGCAGATTGACCCGCGGCTGGGTCAGGCGGATGTCGGGAATGCGAATGTCGCCCTTGAGCAAGGGCCAGACTTCCAGTGACAGTTCCAGCCGTTGCGCGGTCGCCATCATCGGCTGCTTGGCCCACGCCGCATTGGCGAAGCTCAGTCCATCGGCGCGGATCACCGACACCCGGCCCAGGTCGACGTCGAGGTTGCCGTCGATCTCGAACTTGCGTCCGGTGCGCGCTTCGACCTGGCGTTCGATCGGGCCTTTGAACCAGTTCCAGTCCCACAGCAAGATCAGCACCCCAATGGCCAGCGCGATCACGCCCAGCAGGCTGAGCCAGGGATGGCGGCGTACCGGCGCGAACCATCCGCGCGCGGTCGCAGCTTGATCGGCGCTGTCGCCAGCGGTGTTGTTGGAAGCGGAAATGTTCGGATCGGGTGTGCTCATCGCGTAAGCGCGAAGGCCGGGGCGTACCGGCGATGCGACCGCAACACGGCGCAGCGCCCTCTCGGCCCGCGCGGCGGGACCTGTGGTGAGGTTGGACCCACCATCGCGACAGGCCGGTAAAGCGAGAGTGAATGCGTCGTCGACGCAGCGTGCGGCGTTCAGCCGTTCGGGCGCCGAGGATCAGGCGCTAAGTCTCACGCCTACGGGTCAGGTACCGGAAATCAGACGTGAAGCCGGCACCACCTGCGACAGCACCGCGATGTAGTGGCAGACACTGCCGCCGACGACGAACAGATGCCAGATCGCATGCGAATACTTCAACGACGGCCGGTGATAGAACACCGTGCCCAGGGTGTAGCAGATGCCGCCGGCGAGCAGCCAGCCCAGCGTCGAGGCGTCGAGTGCATTGAGCAAAGGCTTGGCGGCGACGATCACCAGCCAGCCCATGGCGATGTAGATGATGGTCGACAGCAGCTTGAAACGGCCGGTGTAGAACAGCTTGAACACGATCCCGGCCACGGCCAGGGCCCAGATCGCGGCGAACAGGCCCCATCCCCACGGCCCGCGCAGGCCGATCAGGGTGAACGGGGTGTAGGTGCCGGCGATCAGCAGATAGATCGCGCAATGGTCGAAGACTTTCAGCCGGCCCTTGACGACCGGATGTTGGATCGCGTGGTACAGGGTCGAGGCGAGGTACAGCAGCAGCAGGCTGATCCCGAACACGATCGCGCTGCCGAGCTGCCAGGCGTCGCCGTACAGCGCGGCCAGGGTGATCATCACCGCACCGCCGGCCAGGGCCGCGGTGGCGCCCAGACCGTGGGTCAGGGCATTGGCGATCTCTTCGCGGATCGAGTGCTCGCCGTGAGCGGGGGCATGGGCGATGGTCATGGTTCCAGCATCCTAGCGCGGTCTGGGGCCAATGCTCGGCGCGAATGCGAATCGACCGCAACGGCAAGACAGCGTGGATTCGGTTTCGCGACTTCGGTCACGCGGGGCCGGGCTTGGGTCGTGGGCCGACTCAGTGGGGCGGGGCGACAGGCCGGGCGCCGGGCGATACCCATGCGGCGGGATCGCGATTCAGGCGCACCGCGCTCGTTGCCGCGCTGATGGCGATGGGCATTCATCGCGGTGGCGAAGCCGCGCTACGCAATTCGACGATCCGGACGCGCCCGCGCCGCGCCGCCTTCACTCAAGCGCGTTGAGCCGCCGGATCCGCCGCAGCCGGCGCTGGATCTTGTGCGGCCGGGCGAAACTGTACTGCTCGACTTCGACCAGCAGCGCGCAATCCTCGCCGAACGCCTCGCGCATCGCGTACAGGCGGCCGTTGCCTTCGAACGCCAGCCAGCGCTCCCCGTCCTGCACGACCTTGATCTGCGAGACCGAGGGAATGATGGCGTTCAATGCGGCCAGATCGAGCCGGCCGTGCGCGAGCAATTCCTCGCGGCGCGCGCTCAGCGCCTGCGCCCGCGCGCGGGTGGCCTGCAGCGCCGATTCGCGGTCGATGCCGTGGATCGGATGCAGCGCCCGCAACGGCACCATCGCCTGCGCCTTGTCGCTGCGCAGACGGTGGATGTCCACGATCACCTTGCCCATGTAGGCGTCCTTGTAGTCGAGCGCGGCGACTTCGCTGCGCTTGCTCAACAAATACGTCCACCAGCGGCGCAGCGGCGACATCAGTCCAGCGCCACCGCATGCGCGTGTTCGCGCGTGGCCAGGAATTCCACGCCCGGCGCGCGTTCCTGCGCCAGTTGCAGGTTGACCCGGGTCGGCGCCAGGTAGACCAGTTGCCCGGCCGCATCCAGCGACAGGTTCAGCGCGTTCTTGTCGCGGAATTCCTCGAGCTTCTTGGCGTCGTTGCAGCGGATCCAGCGCGCGGTGGCGACGCTGACCTGCTCGAAGCTCGCATCCACGCCGTATTCGTCCTTCAGGCGATAGGCGACCACGTCGAATTGCAGCACGCCGACCGCGCCGAGGATCAGGTCGTTGCTCATCAGCGGGCGGAAGAACTGGGTCGCGCCTTCTTCCGACAACTGCGCCAGGCCCTTCTGCAACTGCTTGAGCTTGAGCGGATCGCGCAGGCGCGCGCGGCGGAACAGTTCCGGGGCGAAGTTCGGGATGCCGGTGAACGACAGCGGCTCGCCTTCGCTGAAGCTGTCGCCGATCGAGATCGTGCCGTGGTTGTGGATGCCGATGACGTCGCCGGGGAATGCGGTCTCGGCGATCTCGCGATCGGAGGCCATGAAGGTCAGCGCGTTGGCGAGTTTGACTTCCTTGCCGGTGCGCGCGTGGAAGGCCTTCATGCCGGCGTTGAACTTGCCCGAGCAGATGCGCATGAACGCGACCCGGTCGCGGTGCTGCGGGTCCATATTGGCCTGGATCTTGAACACGAAGCCGCTGAGTTTTTCCTCGCCCGGCTGCACGTCGCGGGCGGTGGTCTCGCGCGGCTTGGGCGAGGGCGCGTGCTCGATGAAGAAGTCGAGCAGCAGCTGCACGCCGAAGTTGTTGACCGCCGAACCGAAGAACACCGGGGTCTGTTCGCCGGCCAGGTATTTGTCCTTGTCGAACGGATGCGAGGCGCCTTCGACCAGTTCCAGTTCGTCGCGCAGTTCGGCCAGCATCGGCGCGCCGATCCGCGCTTCCAGCGCCGGGTCGTCGATCGAGGCGAAGATGGTCGAATCCTGGCGGGTGAAGTTGCGGCCCTGTTCGTACAGATGCACCTCGCCGGTCATCAGGTGGACCACGCCCTTGAGGCGCTGGCCCATGCCGATCGGCCAGGTGATCGGCGCGCATTGTATGCCGAGCACGCTTTCGACTTCGTCGAGCAGGTCGATCGGGCTCTTGCCCTCGCGGTCGAGCTTGTTGATGAAGGTCATGATCGGCGTGGTGCGCAGCCGGCAGACTTCCATCAGCTTGATCGTGCGTTCCTCCACGCCCTTGGCCACGTCGATGACCATCAGCGCCGAGTCGACCGCGGTCAGCACGCGGTAGGTGTCCTCGCCGAAGTCGGCGTGGCCGGGGGTGTCGAGCAGGTTGACGATGTGGTCTTCGTAGGGGAACTGCATCACCGACGAGGTCACCGAGATGCCGCGCTCCTTTTCCAGCGCCATCCAGTCGGAGGTCGCATGGCGCGCGGCCTTGCGGCCCTTGACGCTGCCGGCCATCTGGATCGCGCCGCCGAACAGCAGCAGCTTTTCGGTCAACGTGGTCTTGCCGGCGTCGGGGTGCGAAATGATCGCGAAGGTGCGGCGGCGGAGGGCTTGTTGGGAGACTTCGGACATGAGTACGGCGCGCCGGGGGCGCGTCGGCCGGTAAGGGGAAGGCGGCGATTATACCTGTGGACGGCGGCGGGGCTGGGGAGGCTTGTCGAAGGCCGTCCAGAGGGTGCCTCAGCCGGCTGGCTGTTGTGTGAGGCCTTTCAAGCCCGACGCTGTTCGGTCCGACGCCGCGATCTGAGAGAAAGCGGCGGGCCTGAAGGCCCTGCCACGAAAGACCTCGGAGCCTCGAGGCTGTTCCGAATCCCGAATCCCGAATCCCGAATCCCGACCCCTACCGCGTCCCGCCGCTGAGCCGCAACGGCCCCTGCGGCCCGTTGATCCGCACCGGAATCGACTCCAGCCGCATGCCGCGGTTGATCTGCACCGCGAAATGCAGGTGCGGTCCGGTGCTGAAACCGGTGTTGCCCGACAGGCCGATCTGCTGGCCGGCGCGAACCCGCTGACCGACCCGCACGATCACGCCGTTGTCGGCCTTGAGGTGGGCGTACAGGGCCATGGTCCCGTCGTCGTGGAGGATGCGCACGAAGTTGGCGCGGTCGCCGAACTTTTCCAGGTTGAGCCCGGCCTTGTCGAAATCCGACTCGACCTGCATCACCACGCCGTCGCGCGCGGCCAGCACCGGGGTGCCGATGTCGGCGGCGAAATCGATCGCGTAGCGATGTTCGGGCTCGGTGTGGCTGAAGTGGCCGCCGTAGCCCTGGTCGATGCGGAACTGCTGCTGTTGCAGCGGCAGCAGGTACTCGACGTTGCGCGCGCGGGCGCGCGGGTCGCCGGGCACGCTGCGCATGGTCAGTTCGAAATCGCCGCCGCGGGTCGGGTCCTGGGCGCTGAGCACGGCGACCACGGCGCTGCCGCGCGCGTCCACGGTGGCGTTGGCGGGCAGGCTGGGATTGCCGGCGATGTTGTTGCTGTGGGTGAAATCGAGCTGCACCTCGACCGGCCCGGACAGGCTGTTGTCGGCCCAGGCCAGGTAGCGGTCGCCGTCTTGCTGCACGCGCAGCCGCGCGATCGCGCCGGGCTCGGCGCGGAACGGAATGACCTTGACCTCCGACGGCGGCGCCGCGGACGGCGCGCGATCGCCGTAATGGGTGATGCCGCTCTTGTCGGTCCAGCGATACAGCTTGCCGGCCTGCGCCGCGGGCGCGGCGAGCAGGAGCATGCACAGGCACAGGGCGATCGAGGTGGGCAGGCGCGGCATAGTCGGGTCGGGCGGGGGCGGGGTCAGTTCAGACAACTCGATTGCAACTGCAGGGCGCGGGCCACGTCGCCCAGGTCGAACGCGCTCACCGAGCGGTCGTCGTGGACCGCGTACAGCGCGCCGGTCGGGAACGCGCTGGTGCCGGCCGCGTGCAGGGCGATGCCGTCGGTGTGCGCGGTGACCTCGCCGCTGAAGCTGCCGCGCGGTTCCAGGCTGGCGCGGTCGTAGACATGGAAGATGGTGCGCGGCATCAGCTGGTCGACCGCGATCCAGTAACCGTCGCCCGCGCCGCAGCTCCACAGCGCCACGCCTTCGGCCTGGGCCTGGAAGCTGCGATCGGGCACGCGCCGGCCGGTGTAGCGGCCGGCGAGGGTGTATTCGCGCAGGGTCGACAGGTGACGCTGGTCTTCGTCGGCGATCAGCAGACGGTCGCCGGCGGCGTCGCCGGCGATCGATTCGACCACCCGCAACGCGGTGTCGGCGTGGGTATCGCCGAACGCGCCCTGGTACTCGGCGCTCATCGCATCGTTGTCGTCGAAACGCAGCCGGTAGCGACGCACGCGCTGGTCGAGTTCGGCCAGCGGCGGCACCTGATCGAATTTTTCGCCGTACATGAAGCTGTCGGTGATGTAGGCATCGAGTTCGCCGGGCGCGGTCTCGTTGATCCACACGCCGTACGGGCTGCGCAGTTCGGCCTCGCCGAAGCTGCCGAGCGGGGCGAAGTCGGGCAGGTGCAGCACTTGGACCCGGTGGTTGTCGCGCTCGACCACGAACAGGTGATCGCCGAACACCGCCAGCCCGTTGGGGCGCTTGAACTGGCCGGCCGCGCCGCCCTTTTCGCCGAAGGTGCGCAGGCGCTGGCCGCTGTCGGCGTCGTAGACGGCCAGGCGGTGGGTCGATTTGGCGCTGGCGATCAGCCAGGTCGAACCGTCCGGCGTCGGCCAGGTGGCGAGCGAATCGAGCTCGTCCTGCGGGCTTTGCGCCGAGACGAAACGCTCGGGCACGATTCGCAGCCCGGCCGGCGTCACGCTGTTGAAGCGAGCTTCCGATTCCAGGGTGGGACGGGTCAGGGCGCAGGAGGACAGCAACAGCGTCGTCAGGGCGGCGGCGAGGAGGCGGCTATTCATCGGCTTAAGTGTATGCGCGGGCGATGTCGGTCGGGTGGCGGTCGGGGCCGTGGCGAGGGGCTAAATAATAAATCGCTATATGCGGATGAAGCGATTGACACGCCCGCCGGGCGTCGGCAGACTGTGGCCATCCATCGAGACCGGCAGAGGGACAGGCCCTTTGAAGCCGGGGCAACCCAAGGCGGCGCAAGCCGCGTGAAGGTGCCAATTCCTGCGGCCCGCCCGCGCCCCATGAGGCGTCGGCGTCGGTCGGAAGATGGTTGCGAAGCGCGCTTTGCTGCGCGCTTGCGACTTGCGAACTCGGTGGCCCCGTTAACTTCGGATGACCGCCATGAGCTTCGCCCCCAGCACCGCCGCCGCCGACCGCGCCGAAAGCTTCGTCTCCTATTCCGCCGCCGCCGCGCCCATCGGTTTCGAGCGCGCCGCGTTCGAGCGTGCCGCCGCGCGGGTCACCGCGACTCGCGGCGAGATCAGCGTCGAACTGGAACTGCGCCACTCCGGCCGCCGCGCGCTGACTTTGCGCTATGAAACCCAGGGCGATGCTTCGCTGCCTGCGCTGTTTGTTGCCGGAGGCATCTCGGCGCACAAGCATCTGGCGCCGAGCCGCGAGTTCGGCGAGCAAGGTTGGTGGGAATGCCAGGTCGGCGCCGGCCGTTCGCTCGACCCGACCCGCTATCACCTGGTGTCCTTCGACTGGCTCGGCGCCGACGGTTCGCTCGACATCGCGCTCGATCCGGCCGATCAGGCCGATGCGATCGCCGCGCTGCTCGATGCGCTGAGCATCGGACGCCTGCAGGCCTTCGTCGGTTATTCGTACGGCGCGATGGTCGGCCTGCAGTTCGCCTCGCGTCATCCGGCGCGGGTCGGCGAGGTGATCTCGATCAGCGGCACCCACCGCGCTCATCCCTATGCCGCCGCATGGCGCGCGCTGCAACGCCGCGCGGTCGCGCTGGGCGCGCTGCAATGCGACGAAAGCCAGGGCCTGGCGCTGGCGCGCGAACTGGCGGTACTGAGCTACCGCACCCCGGAAGAATTCGCCGAGCGTTTCGGCGCCGCGCAGGTGATCGACGGCCGCGTGCGCGTCGCCGCCGAGGACTACCTCGACCATTGCGGCAACAAGTACGTCGCGCGCACCTCGCCGACCGCGTTCCTGCGTCTGTCCGAATCGATCGACCTGCAGCAGGTCGATCCGTCGAGCATCCGCGCGCCGGTCACCGTGGTCGCGGTCACCGAGGATCGCCTGATCCCGCTGAGCGAGTCCTACGACCTGATCGAACGCCTGCGCGGCGAAACCCGCCTGCGCGTGCTGCGTTCGATCTACGGCCACGACGCCTGCCTGAAAGAACAAGCCCAGATCGACACCATTCTTCGCGAAGCGTTGGCCGACTGCACGTCGGTGGCCGCATGAGCATTCACCCCTACGGAGCGGCCCACGTGAGCAATCCCCATAACCCGCAGCATTCCACGCCCCTGCGCAACGCTTGTACCGCCGCGGTGCGCGCCGGCATCGACCGCGATACCGCGCATGGCGCGGTGACCCCGCCGATCGTGCTGTCGTCGAATTTCAGCTTCGCCGGCTTCGACCAGAAGCGTCAGTACGACTACACCCGCAGCGGCAACCCGACCCGCGACCTGCTAGCCGAAGCGCTGGCCGAACTCGAAGGCGGCGCCGGCGGCGTCATCACTTCGACCGGCATGTCCGCCATCACCCTGGTGTTGCACGCCTTCCTCAAGCCCGGCGACCGCATCGTGGTGCCGCACGACGGCTACGGCGGCAGCTGGCGCCTGTTCAACGCGCTGGCGGCGAAGGGCGCGTTCGAACTGGTCACCGCCGATCTCACCGATCCGCGCTCGCTGACCGAAGCGCTGGCCACCAACCCGGCGGTGGTGTGGATCGAAACCCCGTCCAACCCGCTGCTGCGCATCACCGATCTGCGTTTCGTGATCGAAGCCGCGCAGGCGCAAGGCGCGCTGACGGTGGTCGACAACACCTTCCTGTCGCCGGCGTTGCAGCGTCCGATCGCGTTCGGCGCCGACCTCGTCGTGCATTCGACCACCAAGTACATCAATGGCCACAGCGACGTGGTCGGTGGCGCGGTCGTGGCAAAAACCGCCGAGCACCAGCAGCAACTGACGTGGTGGGCGAACGCGCTCGGCCTGACCGGTTCGCCGTTCGACGCCTTCCTGACCCTGCGCGGCCTGCGCACGCTCGATGCGCGTCTGCGCGTGCATCAGGAAAACACCCAAGCCATCGCCGAACTGCTCGACAACCATCCGGCGGTGCGCGTGGTCCATTACCCGGGCCTGGAATCGCATCCGGGCCATGCGCTGGCCGCGCGCCAGCAGAAGGGCTTCGGCGCGATGCTCAGCGTCGAGATCGACGGCGGCGTCGAAGCCGTGCGCGCGTTCGTCGACGGCCTGGCCTGCTTCACCCTGGCCGAATCGCTGGGTGGCGTCGAAAGCCTGATCGCGCATCCGGCGACCATGACCCACGCGGCGATGTCGCCCGAAGCGCGCGCCGCCGCCGGTATCGGCGACGGCTTGCTGCGCCTGTCGGTCGGCATCGAACACCTCGACGATCTGATCGCCGATCTGCAGGCCGCGCTGGAACGCGCGAGCGCGGCGGTGGCCACGGCGGCGCGCGTCAAACGATGAACGTCGCGGCCGGCGTTGCGCATTCGGAAACGTTGCGAGCGCTCGCGCCGCAATCGCAGACCCGTGCCGCGAACGCGTCCGCGCGGGTCGCTCTGCTCGGCACCGGCACGGTCGGCAGCGCGGTGATCGCGCGGCTGGCCGGCTGGCGCGGCGGCGCGCTGGACGGACGCGTGTCGCTGGTGCATGTGGCTAATTCGCGGCGCGCGGCCGTCGCCGACGAGATCGCGCCGGAGCAAGCAGTCGCGGCGTTGGCCGAATCGAGCCGCGCCAGTTCGCTCGATGAAGTCGCCTCGGCGCTGCACGGCGATGGTGCACGCGTGGTGATCGATGCGACCGCGAGCGAAGCGGTCGCCGAGCGCCATGCTCAATGGCTCGCGCAGGGCATCCATGTGGTGACCGCGTGCAAGATCGGCCAGGGCACCACGCTCGCGCGCTGGCGCGCGATCCGCGAGGCCTGCGCCTACGGCGGCAGCGGTTATGGCGACAGCGCCACGGTCGGCGCGGGTCTGCCGCTGCTGCGCTCGTTGCGCGAGTTGCAGGCCGGCGGCGATCGCATCCACGCCATCGCCGGGGTGTTGTCGGGATCGCTGGCGTGGTTGTTCAATCACTACGACGGCATGCGTCCGTTCTCGGCATTGGTGCGGCAGGCGCGCGACGCTGGCTACACCGAGCCCGATCCGCGCGACGATCTGTCCGGCGAAGACGTGCGGCGCAAATTGTTGATCCTGGCGCGCGCGGCCGGGGTGGCGCTGGATGCGAGCGAGGTCGAGGTCGCCTCGTTGGTGCCGCCGGAACTGGCGATCCTGTCCAAGGACAGCGTCGACGCGGCCCTGCCCGCGCTCGACGGCCCACTGCGCGAGCGTTACGCCGCTGCCTACAAGGACGGCGCGAAGCTGCGCTTTCTCGCCCGCCTGGAGCGCGGCGAGGATGGCCGCGTCAGTGCGAAGGTCGGGCTGGAGTCGCTGCCGGGCGATCATCCGCTCGCCGGTGGCGCGGGCACCGACAACAAGGTCGCGATCTGGTCGGATCGGTATCGCGCGCAACCGCTGGTGATCCAGGGGCCGGGTGCGGGCGCCGAGGTGACGGCGGCGGGGTTGCTGGATGATGTGTTGCGCCTGATCGCCTGATCGCCTGACCGGCGTGATTCGCCGCCGCACCCGCTCCTGCTGTTCCCCCCTTTAGGAAAAGGGGGGCAGGGGGGATTCGCTTTTGCTCTTGACGTAGTGACCAGTGTTCGAGGTGGCGCGGCCGCGGCTCGCGCCGCTCCTACAGGTAGGCCGTGCGGGATCGGCGTTCGTTTGCGACCGCGAAAGCTCATCTTCAGCGTAACTCACGCCGCGTCCACATCAATGCCACGCATCGTGCATAACATTCGCCGTATCGGCGAATGGCGGCCCTAGAATGCCCGGACCCTTCGGCGGAGACCCCGCCGATCCGCGCGTCCCGCGCATTCCGACCAGGCCTCGCCACGCATGATTTCGCCACGTACGACTGCGCCACGCATGGTCACGATCCGTTGGCTCCCGGTGTTGGCGATGCTCTGCCTCGGCGCGGGCTGCGCGCGGCTGTTCGACCCGAAGGATGAATTCGATCGCAGCCCGGTGCCGGGCGCGCCGGATTATCGCGACGAACGCAGTTGGGCGGCGCTGCCGACCCGCCGCGACGATGCCGACGCCACCCCGATCGGCATGCGCCACCGTCAGCTCGATGCGCCGGTCGACGTGTTCTTCATCCATCCGACCACTTACTTCTCGCGCGACAGCTGGAACCAGCCGCTCGCCGACGAACGCGCCGATCGCGGCACCGACTTCACCCTGCGCGCGCAGGCCAGCGCCTTCAACGACAGCGGCCGGGTGTTCGCGCCGTATTACCGACAGATGTCGCTCGCCGGCTACGTATCGGCGTCCGATGCGGATCGCGACAAGGCGCTGGATCTGGCCTACGCCGACGTGCGCGCCGCGTTCGCCGTATACCTGCAGCATTACTCCCATGGCAGGCCCTTCATCATCGCCGCGCACAGCCAGGGCAGCGGCCATGGCCTGCGCCTGGTTTCGGAGTTGATGTCCGACCTCGCCGCGGATCGGAGCTTGCGCAAGCGTCTGGTCGCGGCGTACCTGATCGGCGCGCCGGTGCCGCGCGACAGTTTGCAGCGGGTGATCCCCGGCGTGCCAATGTGCAACGCGCCGAGCCAGACCGGTTGCGCGGTGTTCTACAACTCGGTCGAGGCGGGCGAAGAGCGGCCCAAGCGGTTCGAACGGGTGCGCGCGTGGTACCCCGACGGCTACCGCACCGTCGAGCAACCCTCGTTGCTGTGCGTGAACCCGGTGACTTGGCGCGCCGACGAAACCGCCAGCGAGACCTCGGCGCATCGCGGGTCGGTGCATGCCGAGCCGCGTCGTCCCTTGCCTGAGCCGCAGGTAGGCCGGATGACCGCGCAATGCCAGGGCGGCCTGCTGTCGGTGACCTTGCCCGACGGCGAGTGGCGCCGGTTCTGGTTCGGCGGCGATCAGCACGTCAACGACTATCAGCTGTTCTACATGGACATCCGCGCCAATGCCGCGCAGCGGGTGGCGGCGATGCGCAAGGGTGCGAACGCGGCGCCGGCGCCGGCCGCGCCGACGCGCGGCAAGGGCAAGGCCGCGCGCAAACCCAAGCGCTGAGCGGTGCGCGTCGCCGCATGGGCGACGCGCCGGATCGCAACCGCGAGGCGCATTACACTGCGCCGATGAATCTCGACGCCGACATCGTGCCGGGCCGATCGATCGGCGGCATCGTCCTGGGCCAGCAAGCGCTGGAACTGATCGAGCGCCTGCAACAGCACGCCCAAGTCGTGGTTCGGCCGGCCTTGAACCTGGACTACACCTGCTACGACATCGACGAGGCGATGACTATCGTCGTCGGCAACCGTGATTTCCTTGTCGTCAATCTGGTCGCGCGCAGTGGCTATCGCGGGTGTTTGTTCGGCTATATCCATGCCGGCATGCGCGTGCATGAGCTGATCGCCGGTGCCTCCAGCGCCTTGCTGCAGGCGATCCACCTGCATAACGAATTCGTGTACCTGGACCGCGCCCAAAGCGTCGGTTTCCTGCTGCCGCCGCAGTACGACGACGTGGCCGACCGGATCGAGCATCTGCCGGCCGACCTCGTGCTCGACACGTTGTATGTGATGCCGCCTGCGATGTGGCAGGTGCCGGGTCGCGACGGCAAGCTGGTGTGGCGGCCGGTCGATTAAATCGCTGCACGACGAGTGGTGACGAATGCTCGGCCCGATTGTCGGTACGTGACCTAAGTGCGTTGGCCATAAAGGCGACGGTTCTACATCGCCTCGCACGGCCGGAGCACGCACGCCAACTCGGTGCGCGCTCGGCGTTGTCGCAAAACGCCGGTGAATCATTCCTGGCCGCGATGCGCCGCGTTGCGCCGCGTTGCGGATAGGCGAATCGTCGTTGCACGAATCGATGTCCGACGATCTCATGGTGAGCGAAGGCGAATGCCTGCCGCCGAAAACGAAATCGGAGCGCCGATCGGGGGGGTGATCGGCGCTCCGTTGCAGATCACCGTGGCGTATCGCTCGCCACGGCTTTGCAAAACTGGGAATTCGTGACGCGCGATGGCGTCGTAAGCAACGTGAGGATGCGTGCCGCGCTTGCGGCCCTCACCCCAACCCCTCTCCCGCCAGCGGGAGAGGGGCTATTCATTGCTTCGGGTTTACTTCAGGCCCATTACGTCAGGCCGATCACTTCAGACCATCGTTGATCGCGGTGGCCAAACTGCCCTGGGCGTCGTCGCCGCTGAATTCCCAGAAGAACGCGCCGCCCAGACCCTGCGTCTTGACGTATTGCATCTTCTGGCCGATCAGCTGCGGCGTGTCGTAGCTCCAGAACGTGGTGCCGTTGTACTTCCAGGTGGCCTGCGCGTTGTTGTCGGTGTAGACCGTGCCGGCGAGGTTCTTGAGCACCTTGTAGTCCTCGATGCCCGCCTCGTAGGTGCCCGGCGCGGCGCTGCCGCTCTGGTACAGGCCGTTGTTGACGTTGGGCACGTTGGTCCAGCCGCGACCGTAGAAACCGATGCCGAGGTTGAGCTTGCTGGCCGGCACGCCGCGCGACAGGAAGGCTTCGATGGCGTCGTTGGAGTTGTACAGCTTGACGTCGCCGGTCGACGGATCGTTCGGCGAAGCGAACAGCGCCGAGTGGTGATTCGTCTTGGCTTCCCAACCGCCGTGGAAGTCGTAGGTCATCACGTTGATGAAATCCAGGTACTGGTGGTACGCACCGGGATTGGTCACGCGAATCTTGTCGATGCCGGCGCCGACCGCGACGGTCAGCAACAGGCCCGGACGCACCGCGTCGAGCTGACGACGGAACTCGGCCAGCAACGCGGTGAAGTTGGCGTTGTCTTCCGGACGCTGCGCCGTCGGGCACTCGATGCCGCAGACCACCGGATATTCCCAGTCGATGTCGATGCCGTCGAACACACCGGCCGCCGCGCCCGCGCCGCCGGCGCCGTCGGTGACCGGCAGGTTGCCCTTGATGTAGGCGTCGACGCAGGACGCGACGAAAGCCTGACGGTTTTCAGGACGCGCCGCGCTCGGGAAGTTGCGCGACCAGGTCCAGCCGCCGAGCGAGATCAGCACCTTGATGTTCGGGTGCTTGGCCTTGAGTTGCTTGAGCTGGTTCCAGCTGCCGCGCAAAGGCTGGTCCCAGGTGTCGGCCGCGCCGCTGACGCTTTCGCCGGCCTGGAAAGCCTTGGTGTAATCGGCGAACGCATCGCCGCCGGCACCGGTGTTCGGATCGGACGCGACGGTCACGCCGACTTCGCAACGATTGTTGCGCACGTTGCCGAACGCGTAGTTGATGTGGGTCAGCTTGCTGGCCGAACCGCTGGTGTCGATGTTCTTGACCCGGTAGTTGCGGCCGTAGATGCCCCACTGAGCGAAGTAGCCGATCACCTTCTTGTTGCCGCCGACGACCGGCGGCTTGGTGGTCGCGCTGACCGACGCGCTCTGCGCCGAGGCGTTGCCGGCGTTGTCGCGCGCGCGCACGGTAAAGCTGTAGCTGGTGCTCGCGGCCAGGCCGCTGACGGTGAAGCTGTTGCTCGCCGGCGAACCGACGATGCTGCCGCTGCGATAGACGTCGTAGCCGGCCACGCCGCTGCCGCCGCTGTTGTCGGTCGACGCGTTCCAGCTCAGCGAGACGCTGTTGGAGGTCTGCGACGGCGAGCTCAGGCCGCCGGGGACGCTCGGCGGGGTGGTGTCGGCCGGGCCGGAGGCGACGGTGATGCTGACCGCGGCCGAGGTCTTGGTCGCGCCGAGGTTGTCCTTGGCCACCGCGGTGAAGCTGTGGCTGCCGGCGGTGGCGTTGTTCCAGGTCACCGCATACGGCGAGCTGGAGTCGACGCCGAGCGAGCTGGCGCCGCGGAAGAATTCGACGCTGGCGACGGTGCCGTCGCTGTCGGCGGCGTTGGCGCTGACCGCGATGTTGGCGCCGACGTTGTAGCTGGCGCCGGCGGTCGGCGAGGTCAGCGATACGGTCGGTGCCTGGTTGCCCGGGCCGGTGCCGCATACGCCCAGGTCGGCGTAGTAATTGCAGCTCGGGCAATAGTTGGGCGGCGTGTTCCAGATCGGGCCATTGGCCTGATACAGGTGATTTTGGTACGTCATCTTGTCGCCGGCGGCGTAGATGGCGGATGCGTTCCAGGCGGCGACGCCGGCGCAGGACGCGCCTTGGGCGTAGGCCGTCGATAGCGACGATGCGGCAAGCATGGTCGACAACAGCAGGTGGGCGGACCGAGTGTGTCTCATGGTGCTTCCTCTCTCCCGTGCATAGTCAAGACATTGCCGGCCATGGCCGGCCAGCGGCGGTTCCCGCCCGTGTTGAAGGAAGGCCCTCGAACCTTCCGTCGTGCATGGGAGGCTTGGGCCTCCTCGAGTGATCGGCGGAGATCCGCCGTCGGTGATGCATTCCCTGCCGCGCACTGCCGCGGTAGCGGCGCGACCGGGCGATAACCGGTCCGTGCGTTGATGCCGTTGGTTCCGTGGTGGTTCTTGTCGTGCGAGCCCGCGCGATCCCGCCGCGCTCCGCCTCCCTCGCGGCCTCGTTCACGGTGCTCGACCGAGTGCGATGCGAAGCAAGCTGGAGTTGCCTGACAACGTTGTCAACTTAGGTCGTCGTTCTTTGCGCCGCAGTTCACAGAACGCCCTGGCAGGCCCTGACAACGTGAGTAGTGGGTGGCCTGTTTTGCTGCGCCGCAGCGTGCCGGCGCGCGGCGATTTGCCTCAAAAAGGACAAGCGGATGTCCGAAGGACAAATGTGCGCACAGGCGTGCCGGGCTTGAGCCGGGGTGGCGCGCGGACCAAAGCGTTGCGCGCGCGGGTCGTGCGCTGGCGGCTCTCAGCGTCGGCGCATGTCCCGTTTCGTCATTGCGACGCGGCGAGAGGGCGCGGATCGGCGAGCGGTCTGCATCGGTCGACGCGCGCCGGTTCGATCGGGGCGGTTCGATCGGGCCGGAGACGTTAGGCGCGTTTGTCCTCGACATGCACCACGCTCAGTTCCCGGCCATCGAGATCGCGCTGGCCGCGACCGGTCAAACCGATCACCAGTTCGCTCGCCTCGATCTCGCCGTCGTCCTCGACGTAGGTGAGTACGTCCGGGTGATGGCAGGTGACGATCCAGCCCGGCAGCGGGTCCAGGTCGATGACGCTGAAGTCGGCGGCCGGCGAACCCACGTGGACGGGGCCGTATTCGCGCAGGATGTCGCGCGCCTGCGTCGCCAGATCGCCCTGCGGCGCCATCAGGATCACGCAGGTGCCGTGCGCGAACAGCACCCAGGATTTCTGTTCGCCGATGATGATGCGGCGCCAGGCGGCCGCGGCTTCGTTCGCGTTTGTCATGCGGCGACGTTAACCCGGCCGGCGCGCGATCGAAATACGCGTCGGGCTCACTCCGCCATGTCGACATGCGCCAGCAAGGCCTGATTAAAGCGCGATGGCGCTTCGACCTGCGGCGAATGGCCGAGGTCTTCGAATTCGACCAGCTTCGCGCCCGCGATCGCCTTGGCGGCGGCGCGTCCGAGCGACGGGTACAGGCCCAGCTTGGCCTTGAGCGCATCGTCGGCCAGATCGCGATTGATCGCGGTGCGGTCGCGCTGGCCGATGAACAAGGTGGTCGGCACGCGCAGCCGCGCGAACTCGTGCACCACCGGCTGGGTGAACACCATGTCCGAGGTCAGCGCCTGGTTCCAGGCCACGCGCTCGCGACCGGGGCCGGCGTACAGGCCGGCGAGCATGCCGACCCAGCGGTCGTATTCGGGTTTCCATTGGCCGCTGTAGTACACGCTCTGTTGGTACTGCTTGATCGTCGCGAACGAAGTCTTGAGTTCGCGCGCATACGCCTCGTCGACGCTGCGCCACGGCACGCCGAGCGCTTTCCAGTCTTCCAGGCCGATCGGGTTGACCAGCATCAGGCGCTGCGTCGATTGCGGGTACATAAGCGCGTAACGCACGGCGAGCATGCCGCCCATCGAATGGCCGACGATCGCGGCGCGTTCGATGCCCAGCGATTTGAGCAGGGCCTGGGTGTCGGCGGCCAGTTCGTGCAGGCTGTATTGATGATGCGCGGGCTTGCTGGATTTGCAGAAACCGATCTGGTCGGGCGCGATCACCCGGTAACCGGCCTGGCTCAAGGCGGCGATCGCCGATTCCCAGGTCGCCGCGCAGAAATTCTTGCCGTGCAGCAGGACCACGCTGCGGCCGTTGGGCTTGGCCGGCCGCACGTCCATATAGGCCATGCGCACCGCTTCGCCCTGCGAGCGGAATTCGCGGTAGGCGACCGGGTAGGGGTAGTCGAAACCTTGCAGTTCCATGCCGTAGCTGGGGCTGGCGGCGGCTTCGTTCGCGGCGGGCGTGGCGGCGAGGCTCAGCGCCGGCAGCAGGGAACACAGGATCGCGGCGGGCAGGCGCATGGTCGTCGGCCGGAGAGGGGGGAAGGCTCATCCTAAAGCAGGTGTGCGCTGGGCGATGCCGGCGCTATAGTCGCAGCGCGCAGTTCCCGTCACCGCCGCCATGGAGGCCTTAAGGATGGAATCGACGATCAAGTGCAGTGCGCTCGCGGCTTGTTTCATGCTCGGTATGAGCGTCGCGCCGGTCCGCGCCGGCGAACGCCTGCCGGTGTTGGACGAATCGCCCGCGTGCGCGCATCAGAAACTCGGCGTGGTGACGATCGAAGCCGGCAATCGGGTCACCGAGGCGAGCATGGACCCCAACCCAACCCCGGTGAATTACGCCCGCGCCTTCGACCGCCTGGCCGAAGCGGCGGCGCAACAGGGCGGCAACGCGGTGGTGCTGCGGCAGCATCGCGCGACCTACTTCACCCGGTCGGGCAAGCGCACGCCCGAGGCGGTGCATGTGCGGCTCAGCGGCGCGGCGATCCGTCTCGACGGCGACCCGTCGTCGTGCCGGCTGGTCGTGGTCGATCCGCGCGAGTACTCGCAGCGTCGCGACAGCGACAAGATCGTGCAGACCACGTCGGATAAGGCGTATCAGTCGGATTGAGCGGTTCCAATCGGCTCACTGCAGTCGACCTGTTCGAACCGGCTGGCCCGAACCGGCCTGAACCGGTCCGGGCCAGCCCATCGACCTCAGTGCGCTTCGCCGCCCGACTCGCGCAGATCGCGCACCTGTTTCGCATCCACCGCGCCGGTCTGCCCGCCGTAACGACCGCGCAGCCACTGCGCCAGTTCGGCGACCTGCGTATCGTCGAGTTGATCGCCGAAACCGGGCATGTCCTGCATGCGTTCCAGCCCGGGCAGATCGTGTTCGGGCAGGCCGTCGAGGATCGCGACGATCAGATTGTGCGGATCGGCGTCGCGCAGGCCGCTGTTGCCGAGCAGGGCCGGCGCCACATGCGGCACCCCGGCGCCATCGCGGCCGTGGCAACCGGCGCACAGCGCGTAATAGCGTTGCCGCGCCGGCGAGGCGTCGTCGCCGGCTGCGAGCTTCGGGACGGCCGCGGCCGCCGGCGGCGTGTCGCCGCTGAGGTAAACCGTCAGCGCATCGAGATCGTCGCCGCGCAGCCGGCTGCTCGACAGATTCACCACCTTGAGCATTTCGTCCGACGCCACCGCATGCGGGCCGATGCCGGTCGCCAGATAAGCGCGCAGGCCGGCGCGATCCCAGCCGCGCGCGGCCAGCGCCTGCGGCGTCAGCGCGGGCGCGGCGAAGCGGCCGAGCGCGTTGTTGCCGGCCAGCGGACGATCGCGATCGACCTGCCCGAGCATTCCGCGCGGGCTGTGGCATTCGCCGCAGTGGCCGAGCGTTTCGACGAGGTACTCGCCGCGTTTCCACGCCGCCGACTGGCCCTGCGATGCGGGCTTGGCTGCGGCCCCGGCGAACAGCCAGTTCCAGGCGTGGATGCCGGTGCGGATATTGAACGGGAAGCCGACGCCGTTCTTGCGGTTCTCCTGTTTCACCGCCGGTCGCGTCATCAGGTAGGCGTAGATCGCGTCGCTGTCTTCGCGCGTAATGGTCTTGTACGACACGTACGGCATCGCCGGATACAGCTGATGGCCGTCGCGCGCTTCGCCGCGGGTGATCGCGTGGAAGAAGTCGTTGGCGCTGTAGCGGCCGATGCCGGTTTCGGCGTCGGGCGTGATGTTGGTGCCGTGGATGACGCCGAACGGCGAGGCCAACGGGACGCCACCGGCGAACGGCGCGCCGCCGTCAGCGGTGTGGCACGCGGCGCAGTCGGCCGCGGCGGTCAGGTAGTTGCCGCGTTCGATCTGCGCGGGCGTGGCTTGCACTTGCACGGCCGGGCCGCGGTGGTACCAACGCGCGACCAGCCAGTCCACCAGCAGCCACACCAGCGCGATCAGCGCCAACCAGAACAGCAGGCGCAGGATCGAACGTTTCCAGCGGCGTCGGCTCATGGCGCCTTCTCCGCATCGCCGCGCTTGGTCGCGCGATCACTGACCAGCCCCGGCGTTTCCAGCACCAACTGCTTCACCGCCTGGTAGTAGCGCACGTAACCGGTGCAACGGCACAAATGCGGATTGAGCGCCTCGGTGATCGTGTCCTCGACCTCGGCAGTCGCGATCGGACGTTTGGCCAGGCGTTCCAACAACACCGTCGTCGCGTTGACGAACCCCGGCGTGCAATACCCGCACTGGAAACTGAAGTGATCGAGGAACGCCTGCTGCACCGGCGAGAGTTCGACGATCCGGCCGCTGTCGTCGCGCTTGGCGTGGCCTTCGACGGTGCGGATGCGCTTGCCGTTGAAGTAATGCGCGCCGGTGATGCAACTGCGTACTTCGCGCGGGCCGTGTTCGTCGTCGACGATGACCGTGCAGGCGCGGCACACGCCCTGACCGCAACCGAAGCGGGTGCCGGTGAGGCCGAGGTATTCGTGCAGCACGTCGACCAGCATCATGTCCTCGGGCACGTCGACCGGGGCTTGCGCGCGGCCGTTGATGTGCAGGGTCAGCGGAAGGGTGCGGATGCTCGGGCTGCTCATGCGCGCGCCTCCTGGTCGGATTCGGTCACGGTGGTGGCTTGCGGCGGTTGCGTCTTCGGCGTTTCGGCCTGCGCGTAGGCGGCGAGGATCTTGTCCGGCGTGATCGGCAGTTCGCGCAGGCGCAGCCCGGTCGCGTGCGCGATCGCGTTGGCGATCGCTGGCACGATCGGGATCATCACCACTTCGGCCATGCCCTTGGGCGCGTCGGTTGGCGACAGCGGCGGCAACACTTGGCCGCTCTGCCGCCACACCGCGACATCGCGCGCGCGCGGCAGGGTGTAGCGATTGAAATTCCAGGTGCCGTCGCCTGGGCCGCCTTCGTACAGCGGCAGGAATTCGTGCAGCGCGTGGCCGATGCCCATGGCCACGCCGCCCTGCAACTGGCTCGACACCAGCTCGGGCACGATCTGGTTGCCGCATTCGAGAATCGAATGATGGTTGAGCAGGTCGACGTGGCCGGTCGCGGTGTCGACCGCGACCTCGGCGATCGTGCCGATCGCGCTGTAGTAGACGACACCGGCGTTGTTGCGTTGCACCGGCGGATAGAACACCCGCGTGCGTTCGACGATGCGGTAACCGTTCGCGGTCGGCGTGCCCGGACCGTCGGCGGTGCCGTCGCCCCAGCGCAGGGCGAGGCCGTCGAGCGGCAGGCGCGGATCGTCGCGCAGCGGAAACTCGGCTTCGGTCCATTGCCAGCGATTGAAGTAATGCACGACCGCGCCGGTGGCGAGGCCGAGTTCGTAGGCTTTCGCCGCGAGTTGCTGCAGGCTCAAGGGCTGCAATCCGGCCGCGCTGAGTTTGCCTTCGACCCAGCGCGCGTCCTCGCGCCGCGCCACCAACGGCGCCAGCTGGCCGCCGCCGAAGCCCTGGCTCCACAGCGCCTGCGCCGCCGGCCACAGGCCCTGGGTGAACAGCAGCCGCGCGGCTTCGCGACTGGCGTGGCTGAAGAAATAGGCCGAATTACTGGCGCTGCTCGGGCTGGCGTAGTTCGGCGTCCAGCGCGGGTTGCCGACGTGCGCGTCCTGGGTGGCCTGCGACATCAGCCACGGGTCGTCGGTGGCGAACATCGGCAATTCCGACCATTGGGTTTCGCCGGTCAGCACCTCGTCGGCCGGCCGGCCGAGCCATTGCGCGCACACCGCGGCTTGGCTGGTGGCCATGCCGGTGCCCATCTCGATGCCGGTGTGGCGCAGCGCGATGCGGCCGTCGCGGCTGAGCGCGACTTCGGCGAAGGCCGACTCGCCGCCGGTGCCGTAATCCTTCTGCACGCAACCGAAGCCCACGCCGTAGCGCTTGCCCGGATGCGCGGCGTCGTATTCGGCTTTACGCTTCGCGCGTTGCGTCCATAGCGGATGCTCGCGCGATTTCTTAAGCACTTCGTCGGCGCGCTGCAGGCCGGCGGGGATCGCGCCCTGAGTGTTCTTCATCCCGGTCGCGAACACGTTGCGCAGGCGCAGTTCTATCGGATCGAGCCTGAGCTCGGCGGCGATCTCATCGATCAGCATCTCGGTCGCGCCCATGCTCTGCAACGTGCCGTAGCCGCGCGCGGAACCGGCGTCGAGCGCGCGCGAGGCGATCACGGTGCTGCTCAGGTCGCTGCGCGGGAAGTAATAGATCGACTGCGCCGCGGTCGCCGCGACCAGACACACCGACGGCGAGAAATTCATCCGTCCGCCGCCGTCGCCGAGCATCCGCCCCTGGAACACTTCGAAGCGGCCGCTGGCGCGATCGAGCTTGAGCCGATAGTGCATGCGGAAGCTGTGGCGCTTGAGGCTCGATTGAAACTGCTCGTAACGGTCGTTGGCCAACCGCACCGGCCGGCCGCCGCCATACAACGCCGCCATCAGCACCACGAACGGGAACGCGTTGTGATCCTTGGAGCCGTAGCCGACCGTGTAGCACGGATGCAGCACGAGTCGTTTCACTCCGAACGTAGTGGCCGCGAGCATGCGCGGGCCGTCCTCGGCGATCTCGTTCGGCGACTGGGTCGCGCTGACCAGGTGCAAGGTGCTGGTTTCGGCGTCGAACCAGCCGTTGCCGTTGTCCAGCTCCATCGCCGCGGTGTCGATCGACTGCGAGAAATACTCGCGTTCGAACACCAGCTTGCCGTCGCCGGGGCGATCGAGTTCGGCCGCCATCGCGTCGGCGTGCGCCACGCCCTGCGCGTCGAGCTTGCCGCCGGCGTCGCCGGTCACCCATTGCGGGTTGTGCTTCTTGTAACCGCTGGGGAACAGCACGGTGTCCTTGTAACTCGAGTACGCGTCGTCGTCGAACGCGCTGGCGCCGCCGACCCGTACATAGCGGAACGTGGCCCATGGGTCGCGCTCGACAGGCCCAGTCTGCGCGCCCCAGCGGATCAATTCATCGCGGAACTTGAGCCGGCTCTTGGCCGCGCGGAAGCGGGCGAAATCGTTCCAGATCAGCAGCGCCACCGCCTGGCCGAGGTAGGCCGGGGTCTTGCCTTCGGGCAGCAGCAGGTCCTCGCCGTAGAAGGCCGGAAACGCGACCCCGTCGCGGGCCAGGTCGGCGGCGGTGACGGTGCGGTCGGGTTGCAGGTCGGCCGGCAGCGAGGACAGGTCGAAGCCTTGATAGATCCGATCGGCCTGGGTCAGCCGCAGCAGCATCGCGTGGGCCTGTTCGCGCGGCCAGCCGGGCAGGTCGTGCGAACGCATGTCGTAGCTGAAGAGTTTTTCGCCGGTGACCTTGGCGGTGGCGTCGGTGCGGTAGCGGATGCGGCCGGTGGCCGGGTCCCAGGGCATCGGCCGCAGGCGTTCCTTTTCGAACAAGGCCGCGAGCGCGGCGCTGCCGGGGGCGGCGACGTAGACCGTAATGCCGGCGACCACGCTGCATTTGAGGAAGTCGCGACGGCTCAAGCGGGCTGGCATGGGCGGGTGGCTCCGGCTGGCTCTGCCCGATAGTAGGCCCATGTGGCCTGGGAAAACACGGTGAAATTCGCGGCTGGCGGAGGCGGTGTGGTCTGGCGGTGCCGATGCTGGTCGCGAGGAGCGAGCCGGATGGTTTTATGGGCGACGGTTTGGCCGCATCGTGTCGTGCCGAGCGCATCTGAATTCGGTCGCGCCGGTTCGCAAAACCGGGGCCGGATGCCGTGCGCAAACAAGATCAGCGGGCGTTCGCGGGCGGCTCGGGTTCCGACGACGGCAAGGCTTCGTCGCACCACTGCCGTATCGCGCGCGCGGCCTGTTCGGGGCAGGCTTGCAGAATGAAATGCGGCGCGTCGATCTCGACGCTGCGCACCCGCGGTCGCGCTCGCTGGATTGCCGACAGACTGTCGGGTCCGACCAACCGGTCGCGGGTCGCGCGCAGGTACAGCATCGGCAGATCGATCTCACCCAGCGCGGCGGTCGCGTCGACCGTGCGGACCGCATCGAGCCGATGTGCGAGCACCACCGGCCGTACCGTATTCAATGTTGCCTCGATGCGCGTGCGCCACCGCGCATCCGACCAGCGGCCGAGCATCATTTGCGCGATCAGCGGGACGGGAACGCGCGACAACGGCAGCGTCGTCGCCCAGCGCGGCAGCATCGTGGCGGACCAGGGCGACCACGGCGGTCGCGGCGAACGCGCGAACGACGCGCACAGCACCAATCCGGCCAGGTGCGGCGGCCGTTGCGCGGCCAGGGCGATCGCTATCGGTCCGGAGAAGGATTCGCCGAGCAACAGATAGGACCGGTCGGTCGGCAATCGCGGCCGTACGAATGCCGCGAGTTCTGCGTAACCCAGCGCGCGATCGCGCGGGTAGGCGACGACCTGGGTGTCGAAGCGCGGCGCCATCGCCGCGATGAAGTCGTCCAGCAAGGCGCCAGTGCCGTCCATGCCGGGCAGGACCAGGCAGCGCATCGGTCAGCGCTGCCGCCGCGCCGTGCGGCCGCGTTCGGCGGTTATAGGCGGCGCCTCGGCGGCGTCGTCTTGCAGCAGGCGCGCGCCCAGCCGATCCAGCGCCTTGAGCACGGTCGTACGATGCCTCGCCAGCTTCATCCATGCCGGCAGGCGCGAAATCATCGAGCCGTTGCCGGCCTGCCGCGTGCGTTCGCGCTGAGTCGCGGCGACGTAGCGACGCAACTCCTGCAGATGCTGCGCGTTGTAAGCCCAGGCCACGCCGTGGCGGGTAGGCTCGATCAGGCGCAGCGGCAGGCCCAGGTGCGGGTCACGCGGTTCGTTGCCGCGATGACGGTGCACGGTCGTGTCCACCTGGCTGTCGCGCGCGCAGATCGGGCAGCGCGCCGCCAGTCGCGGCGGTGCCGACGCCGGCATGTGTTGGTAAATGCGGTTCACGATCAGCCATTGGTGGCCGCAGTAGCCGCACGGACGCCGGCCTTGCAAGCGCACCGGGCCGAACCAATCGTGTTGCGCCTCGGGGGTTCCGCAACGCGACTCGCTGGCCGCATGCAGACCGCAGCCGGCGCAGGCGAAACGAATTTGTCTGCGGCCGTCTTCATACGGCGCCCGCACCCGACCGGGACGCGCGCAACGCGGGCAGCGCACCTCGATCAGGTCGGCGTAGCGCCACAGTCCGTGGCCGTCGTCGATGTGGCGAAGCGCGGCGTCCATGCAGACGGTTCGCTCAGCACTCGATGACGTTGACCGCCAGACCGCCGCGCGAGGTTTCCTTGTACTTGTCCTGCATGTCGCGGCCGGTGTCGCGCATGGTCTTGATGACCTTGTCCAGGCTGACCTTGTGCTTGCCGTCGCCGCGCATCGCCATGCGGTAGGCGTTGATCGCCTTGACCGCGCCCATCGCGTTGCGCTCGATGCAGGGGATCTGCACGAGGCCGCCGATCGGATCGCAGGTCAGGCCGAGGTTGTGTTCCATGCCGATTTCGGCGGCGTTCTCGATCTGGCTGGTAGTGCCGCCGAGCGCGGCGACCAGGCCAGCGGCGGCCATCGAACAGGCCACCCCGACCTCGCCCTGGCAGCCGACTTCGGCGCCGCTGATCGAGGCGTTTTCCTTGTACAAGATGCCGACCGCGGCCGCGGTCAGCAGGAAGTTGCGCACGCCCTGCAGGTTGGCGCCGGGGCAGAAGCGATCGTAGTAATGCAGCACCGAGGGAATGATGCCGGCCGCGCCGTTGGTCGGCGCGGTGACCACGCGGCCGCCGGCGGCGTTTTCTTCGTTGACCGCGAGCGCGTACAGATTGACCCAGTCGAGCACGGTCAGCGGATCGCGCATCGCCGCCTCGGGTTTGGTCGACAACTCGGCGAACAAGGCCGGCGCGCGCCGCGACACGTGCAGGCCGCCGGGCAGGGTGCCGGTCTCGCGGATGCCGCGCGCGACGCAGGCCTGCATCGCGTTCCAGATTTCGTCCAGACCGGCGTTGATCTGCTCATCGGTGCGCCACACGCGCTCGTTGGCCATCATCATCTCGGCGATGGTCAGGCCGCTGCTTGCGGCCTGCGCGAGCAACTGGTCGCCGGAATGGAACGGATACGGCTGATCGGTGGTGTCGGCGACGATGCGGTCTTCGGCCGCTTCGTCCTGGTTGACCACGAAGCCGCCGCCGACCGAGTAGTAGTCGCGGGTGGCGATCACGTTGCCGTCGGCGTCGAACGCCGTAAAGCGCATGCCGTTGGTGTGGAACGGCAGTTTCTGCCGCTTGTTCATGATCAGGTCGTGCTTCTCGTCGAAGCCGATCTCGTGACGGCCGAACAAGTTGATCCGCTTGCTCTTGCGGATGCGTTCGAGCGCGGCCGGGATGATGTCGGGGTCGATCTGGTTCGGCCAATGGCCTTCCAGACCCATCAGCACGGCCTTGTCGGTGCCGTGGCCGCGGCCGGTCAGGGCCAGCGAGCCGAACACCTCGGCGCGCACGCGCGCGGTGCGGGCGAGGTCGGCCCCGGGTTCGCCGCTGCCGTTGCCTTCGATCAGCCAGCGCTCGATGAAGCGCGCGGCGGCGCGCATCGGGCCGACGGTGTGCGAGGAACTCGGGCCGATGCCGATCTTGAACAGGTCGAAACTGCTGACTGCCACGGGCTTGCTGCTCCAACGAAGGGGGTCGGGCGTTGCTGGCGTGCCGCGCGGACCGGCGCATTGGCCAGGCTGCGGGCTGTTGAGCGGCGTATTCTACGCGCGCCCTGCCGCGGCGAGTGCCGCGCTGTTCACGCGCGTGGTATCGACGGCGGCAGGTTTTCCCGCCATACCGCAGCGAATTGACGATGAGCCCGAGCCGGACTGTGCTGACTTTGTTCCAACGCGACGATTGCCATTTGTGCGACCTGGCGCTGGCGGTGCTGGCGCAGGCGCGGGCGCCGGAGTTCGACAGTGTGTTCATCGATGACGATGAGGCGCTGGAGGCGCGCTATGGGGAGCGGGTGCCGGTGTTGCGCGATGAGGGGCGTGGGGTGGAACTGGATTGGCCGTTCGATGCGGGGCGGGTGATCGATTGGTTGGGTCTGCCCGAGCGGGATTGAACGCGGTATTCCTGGTTTTGCGGTTGCCATTGGTTGGCGCGGGCGCGGCGTGGGTTGCGTTGTTGTCGCTATGGCACGGTCGCGGCTTGCGCCGCTCCTACAGGGAGGCCATGTCGCTTTTGTTTGGGCTTGAAGCCGCGCAGTTCATCCAGCGCTGCGAAGCTACA
>NZ_LMHM01000018.1:483003-483092 GCF_001427785.1 Lysobacter sp. Root690 | reverse complement strand
TTTAGACAAAAGAAAGTAACTCGGCCGCTTGCGGACGAAAGCTGTTGATCTTGCCTTTGGCTTTAAAGGCCTGAGAGCTTCAAAGCTTC
>NZ_LMHM01000018.1:482791-482934 GCF_001427785.1 Lysobacter sp. Root690 | reverse complement strand
CAGGATCAAAAGCTTCCGCCACTAAAGCGGCGGGTCACTTTCTTTTGTCTAAAGCGACAAAAGTCCGTCTGGATTCCCTTCGGTCAAAAGGTAACCAAAGAAAAACGCTTTTCTTTGAATCAAGTGCCCGCGCGATCGGTGCA
>NZ_LMHM01000018.1:456461-482773 GCF_001427785.1 Lysobacter sp. Root690 | reverse complement strand
ACGAGACATCCTGTCTCGGTGGCGCACGGCGCACATCCATGTGCGCCGCCCTACGGGTGTCCTTTTGCTAACGCGAGTTACAAGCTTCGCAGCGCTGGAGATGGAATCTGAAGCCAAACCAAGGCAGCCAAGCTGAGCTGAGCCGGTGCTATATCTGACTCGAGATTGCCCGTCAGGACCATCTTGGCCCACAAAGTGACGGACAATCCGCATCGGACAGGGAGATCACAGACGATGTTTCGAGGAGTGCATGACAGCCTGTTGGTCGCCTACAGCGTCGACAGCATCAGCGAACGGCTGACACTGTCGCTGCAACCCCATCATGGTTCGGCGCCCGGCCCGTTCCGGATCGAATTTTCCGGTGTGGCCGCGCATCGCTTCGATGCACCGCTGCTACCGGCAATCGTGTCGGATATCGAGAAAATTACAGGCGCCAAGTTGCTGCGTGACGAGTGGGCGCAGATCGAATCGCGTTCAAGAGTCAACGGCTGGCCCGGCGGTTGGGCGGGGACGCTGGAGGCTGCGATTGAGCATACGGAACGCACGGCCCTGCACGGGTACCTGATCGATTCCAGCTATGGCTTGAACGGTTGGGTATTGGCGCGGACGGTCGAAATACGCATGGACGAGATTGTGCGCTGAAGTCCCTGGATCCCCGCCTTCGCGGGGATGACGGCGAGGGAACGTCATCGCGGGTAGTGCGGCGCGCCATTGCGGCGCGCCGCGTCGATACGCTCGCTTACTTCGCCGGCGCGAACACGACCTTCGTGCTTACCGCCACTTCGTTCGGAATGATCGACGTGTCGGCCCAGTCGCCGCCGCCCACGCCGAAGTCCAGGCGCTTGACCGTCGCCTTGCCGGTCAGCACCGGCTTGTCGCCGGCGGTCCAGGTGAAGTTCAAGGTCACCGGCTTGGTCGCGCCGCGCAGGTTCAGACTGCCGTCGGCGGCGTAGTTGTTGCCGCCCATGCTGCGGAACTTGGTCGCGGTGAAACGCGCCTGCGCGAACTTGGCGATGTTGAAGAAATCCGCGCCCTTGAGGGTGTCGTCGCGTTCGGCGTTCTTGCTGTTGGTGCCGGCCAGCGGGATCACCACGTCGAGCTTGGAGGTGTCCAGACGCGCCGGGTCGAAGCTCAATCGCGCGGTGAAACCGGGGAAGGTGCCGGCGAACACTTCGCCCTGGTACTTGGTGGCGAAGGTCAGGGTCGAGCCGGTCTGCTGCACGTAGTCGGCGGCGAGCGCGGGCGCGGCGGCGGCGAACAAGGCCGCGGCCAGGGCGAGGGATTTAATCTGCATTGCGATGCTCCGGAGAGGGGGAAGCGGGAGGAAGCGGTTCGGGCAGCACTTGCACGACGGTGACGTCGCGGATCGCGCGGAAGGTTCGTCGACCGCCCGGCAACATGCGGTTGAGGGTGTCGTCGTGCTGGAACAGGTGGTGATAGAACGCGGCGCCGGCATGCGCCACGACCAGCGCCAGCAGCAGCCAGAAACCGTATTCGTGGACTTGATGGCTCAGCTGCGCGAGCTCTTCGCCGCGCGGGGCGATCTTGGGCAGGTTGAACAGGCCGAAGTACTGCAGCGGATAACCCGAGGACGAATTGAAAACCCAGCCGGAAATCGGCAGGGCGAACATCAGGACATACAAGGCCCAGTGGGTGAGCGATGCGATGCGTTCCTGCCAGTGCGGGGTGCCTTCGACCGGCTTGGGCGCGCCGGCGTAGATCCGCCACAGCAGGCGTAGCACCACCAGGGTCAGCAGGGTCAGGCCGAGCGATTTGTGCAGGGCGTAGATCTTGATCTTCGACGGCCCGTTGCTCATGTCGGTCATGACCAGGCCGATCACGGCGATGGTCGCGATCAGCAGCACGACCAGCCAATGCAGCAACTGGCTGACGGCGCCCCATCGGTCGGCGGTGTTTTTCAAGGTCATCGGCTGGGCTCCGGTTGGGGCTTGGCTGCGCCGGGGTCGGCGGGTTGGGGCGTGCTGGGGTCGGCCTCGGCGGGCCGCGTGTCGCTGGCGTCGTCCGCGGGCTCGGCGCCGGCCGCGGCCGGTGCAGCGCCGACGTATTTGTCGCGTACCGCTTCGGCTTCGATGCGCAGTTCGACGTCGTCGCCGATCACCGACTTCCAGGCGTCGATGCCGAATTGCGCGCGGCTCAGACGCGCGCTCGCGGAGAAGCCGGCGGTGCGGTGGAACGGCGGCAGCGGATGGCGCTTGAGCTGGTTGAGCTTGACGTCCAGGCACAAGGGCTTGGTAACGCCGTGCAGGGTCAGTTGGCCGCAGACCTGGGCGCGGTCGGGATCGCCGGCGACTGGTTCGGTGCGTTCGGACACGAAGCGCGCGAGCGGGTAACGCTTGCCGTCGAGCAGGTTGGCCGCGAGCGTGGCCTTGTTCCATTTCGCGTCGCCCAGGTCGAGTCGGGTCAGCGGCACCTGCACGTCGAGCTGCGCGCTGCGCCAGTCGTCGCGATCGAAGCGCAGGGTACCGGCGCTGCCGGACACGGTGCCGATCGCCTGCGAGAAACCGGCGTGGGAAATCGCGAACATCACCCGCGTGTGCACCGGGTCGAAGCCGTAGGTCTCCAGCTCCGCGGCGGCCGCCGCCGACGGCAGGGCCGCGAGCACGGTCAGGGCGATGGCGCGGCGGTGGGTGGCGGACATGGCGGCTCCTACAAGGTCCCGGGATTCTAGGCACAGCCGAGTAAGGCCGTGTCGAGTCGTGCGCAACGATCCGTTTCGGGCGGCCGGTGCAGGCTTGATCGACCGTCCGCTCGACGGCTCGATCGTCCGGACCATCGGCGGGCCAATCGGACAGGCCGTCTCAGGATGAACTCCGGCCACGGCCGGCACGGCACCGAAAGTACGTATTTGCTTCGCGCGGCCCGATCGTCGAGCCTAATGCCTGGGGACATGGACTGCGCGCGCCCGGCAAAACTGTCAGGCGGGCGTCAGTGCGGGGTCAGGTCACTGTCAGGATAGAGTCATCGGCCGCCAGGACGGCGCGTCGGGGGAGAAGGAAGCCGGATGCTGCGATCGCTGTTATGCGCCTGCCTGGGCCTGTGCGCCGCCTTCGCGGCCGGTGCCGCCGTGCCCGAAGCGCCGCGCGCGCGCATCATCGGCGTGGCCGACGGGCTGCCGTCGAGCAAGGTCAACGGCATGGCCTTCGACCACGCCGGCTATCTGTGGCTGGCCACGACCGACGGCCTGGCGCGCTACGACGGCATCGGCATGAAGGTGTGGCGGCACACGCCCGGCGATCCGGGCTCGTTGCCCGGCAACGACCTGACCCTGGTCACGGTCGACGATCGCGACCGCATCTGGGTGTCGGCCGAGGGCCGCGGCCTGAGCATGATGGACGCGCGCCGCGCCGGCTTTGTGCATTACCGCCGCGCCGAGCAGCCGCGGATCGGCAGCGACGACACCTTCGCCGTCGCCAGCCGTAACGGCGAGGTATGGTTCGGCACTTACGGCGGCGGCCTGCACCGGCTCGACCGCAACGGCCGCATCCATCGCTACATGCCCAAGGACGGCGATCCGCACAGCCTGCCGTCGCCGACCGTGCTGTCGCTGAGCTTCGACGACCACGGCGATCTGTGGATCGGCACCTTCAAGGGTCTGGCGCGCTGGACCGGCAACGATTTCGAACGCATCGCCGTGCCCGGCCCGGACCCGACTCCGTGGGTGATGTCGGTCACGCCGGTCGGCGATCAGCTGTGGGTCGGCGCCAAGACCGGCCTGTACCGGCGCGAGCGCGACGGCCGCTGGACCGATCCGGATTACTCGGTGATGTTCGGCAATCTCAACGCGGTGCTGACCCTGGCGCCGGACCGCGACGGCAATTTCTGGCTCGGCACCCAGCGCAGCATCTGGCGCGCGGCGCCGGGCGCGGTGCCGTTGCCGGTGGCGCTCGGACCGTCGCGACCGGCGCGTCCGGTGCAGCAGATCGTCGGTCAGGACGATGGCTCGTTCTGGTTCCCACTGGCCGGCGTCGGCGTGGGTTACCTGCGTTCGGACTGGCGCCGCATCGCCCAGTACTCGCGCGAACGCGGCACCTTGTCGAGCGAGCTGTACACCGCGGTGACGCCGTCCTCGCGCGGCGGTTTCTGGCTGATCGGCGCGCGCGGCGAGATCGAGCGGCTGGGCCTGGACGGCGTGGTCGAGCCGGTCACCGACGGCCCGCACGACGCGATGGGCAAGGGCGGGATTCCGAATGCCGCGGTCGAGGACCGCAAGGGCCGATTATGGATAGCGACCAGCCGCAACAATCTGGTGCGGATCGATCCGTCGGGGATCTGGCGCGACTGGACCGTCGACACGCCCGAACCGGTGCTCGGCGGCGAACCCGACCGGATGGTGATCGCGCCCGACGGCACCTTGTGGATTTCCTATCTCACCGAAGGCCTGCAACAGCGCGACACCGACAGCGGCCAGGTGCTGGCTTCGATCCTGGTCGGCACCCAGCAGGGTATCGGCAGCGGCGATCTGGATTCGATGGCGTTCGCGCCCGACGGCGTGCTGTGGATCGCCTCCGGCCAGGGCCTGCTGCGTCGCGACGCGGCGCGTAACGTCATGCGTCCGGTGCCGGGGCTGCCGGCCGACCGGGTGTTCGGCTTCGTGTTCGAAAGCGCGTCCAGCCTGTGGTTGCAGCGCTTGAACGGCCTGGAGCATTACACGCTCGACAGTGGCGGCCGCTGGCGGCTGGAATCGCGCGCCGGGGTCGAGGACGGCATTCCCGCGGTCGAAGGCACCGGCCTGTTTCGCGATCGCGGCGGCAAGATCTGGTTGCCGACCTCGCGCGGTCTGTTCCGCTGGGACCCGCTGCGCCGCCAGTTGCGCCGCTTCGGCGTGCAGGACGGCATGAGCAGCCAGGAATTCCTGCGCCGCACCTCGGTGCTGACCCGCGACGGCGTGCTGGCCGCGTCGTTGTCCGACGGCAGCGTGGTGTTGATCGACACCGCCTTGCCCGATCCGCCGCCGCGCCAGCCGCGTTTGCAATGGCATCAGCTCGACGTGCGCCGGCATGGGCGCTGGGTGCCGCTGCCGCTGCAGAACCCGGCGCGCGCGTCGGGCTCCGAGCGCGCCTCGCGCTACGAATCGATGCCGTCGCTGGCGCCGGACGATCGCGAGATGCGCGTGCAGATGCGTCTGCTGTCGTTCGACGATCCGCAGGGCAATCGCTATTACACCCGCCTGGACGGTTACGACAACGACTGGGTCTCGGTCGGCGAAACCGGCGAGCGCGTATTCGCCGGCCTGCCGTCGGGCAATTACCTGCTGCATGCGCGCGCGGTCGACGCCAACGGCAACGTCGCCGAGGAACGAACGCTGGAATTCAACGTGCGCCCGCCGTGGTGGCGCACGCCGCCGGCATTGGCGGCGTTGATCGGATTGATCGCGTTGGCGGTGTGGTCGGGCGCGGCGGCGTGGCGTCGCCGGCTCAAGCGGCGCTTGTCGTGGCAACGCGCCGAGCACGAACGCGAAGTGGCCAAGCAGGCGTCGTTGGCGAAGACGCGGTTCTTGGCGACTTTGGGGCATGAGGTGCGCACGCCGATGACGGGTGTGTTGGGAATGAGCGAGTTGCTGCTCGACACGCAACTGGATGAAAGGCAGCGCGGCTATACGCAATCCATTCGTCGTGCTGGCGAACACTTGCTGCGGCTAGTCAACGACGCGCTGGATCTGGCGCGGATCGAGTCGGGCAAGCTGGAACTCGCCGACGAAGCCTTCGATCTGCGCGCGCTGGTCGATCAGGCCGCCGAGTTGATGCGGCCGCTGGCGCAGCAGCGTGGCTTGAGCTTCGAGGTGAAGGTCGCCGCGAGCGCGCCGCAGGGCCTGCGCGGCGATCCGAGCCGGGTCTGCCAGGTGCTGATGAACCTGATCGGCAACGCGATCAAGTTCACCGAGGTCGGGCGGGTCGGGCTGGTGGTCGAAGCACTGTCGCCACAGGGCGTGCGCTTCGAAGTCGCCGACACCGGGCCGGGCTTGAACGAAGAACAGAAGGCGCGTTTGTTCCGCCGCTTCGAGCAGGCCGAGGGCGCGCGCACCGCGGCGCGTTACGGCGGCAGCGGGTTGGGGCTGGCGATCTGCCAGGAGCTGGCGGCGGCGATGGAAGGGCAGATCGCGGTGTACAGCGAGCCGGGGCAGGGGGCGCGGTTTGTATTCGATTTGCCGTTGCCCATCGCGGAGCCGCCGCGGGTGGTTGCCGGTTCAACGCCGGAGCCTTCCTTGCGTGGCTTGCAGGTGGGGCCTTTAGCTTTGCTTTTGGTCGAAGACGATCCGACCGTGGCCGAGGTGATCGCTGGTCTGTTGCGCGTGCAGGGCCATCGCGTGACCCATGTCGCCAACGGTCTGGCGGCGCTGGCCGAAGTGGCGACCGCGAATTTCGATCTGGCCTTGCTCGATCTGGACCTGCCCGGCATCAACGGACTCGATCTGGCCCGCCAGTTCCGCGCGCAAGGTTTCGCTCAGCCGCTGATCGCGGTGACCGCGCGCGCCGATGCCGATGCCGAACCGCAGGCCAGCGCGGCCGGATTCGACCGCTTCCTGCGCAAACCGGTGACCGGCGCGATGCTGGCCGATGCCTTGCGCGCGGTGTTGCAGCCGACCACGGAGCCGGCGGCCGGCGAATAAGCGGCCGTCGCGACGATTCGATCGCTGGGCGATGCAGCCGACCGAGCGCGCGTAGGGCATGAGCCCGACGCGATTGTTCCGCTTCGCCCGATCGCTTCGAGTACGTCGCAATTCGAGCCGCTGCAGGCGACCCGACGACGACGAAGCGCTGCCTCAACGCAGCCGCTTCGGCGCAGAACCGTGACGTCGCGCGTCTTTACCCACGATTCGATAGGGATCCACGCCCCGCCCGGTGGACCTGCGCGGTCGCGCGCTTGCGCCCGACCGGGGCCGTTGCGACGATAGCGCACCGGCCTTACCGGGAGAGAATCGCTCGCGGTCCAGGAGGAGTCCGTGTTGGGACGTAATCTGTGTCTGCTCCTGCTGTTGTTGTTCGGCGCTCAGTTCGCCATGCAGGCGCAGGCCCGCCTTCCGGAAACTCCGCGCTTCCGCCGCTTCGGCCAGGAACAGGGGCTGCCCAAGTCGGTGCTGGCGATGGAGCTCGACCAACAGGGCTATCTGTGGATCGCCACCGAGGACGGTCTGGCCCGCTACGACGGCGTCGCCTTCAGCACCTGGCGCCACACCATCGGCCTGTCCGGCTCGTTGCCGGACAACATGCTCGAAGACCTCTACATCGACGGGCGCGACCGGATCTGGGTCGCCAGCCGCGACGGCCTGGCCTGGCTCGGCAGCGATCGCAAGGAATTCGTCCGCGTCGCGTTCGGCGGCGCCGACGCCTCGTGCAGCGACGATGTGTCCTATCTGACCGGCACCCCCGACGGCGCGATCTGGACCGCGACCTACGCCGGCCACATGTGCCGCATCGCCCCCGACGGCCGCAGCGTGCAGCGCTTCGTGCCCGGCGTCGGCGCCGGCGCGCGCCTGCCGCACGGGCCGATCACCGCCTTGCTCGCCGATGCGCGCGGCCGCCTGCTGGTCGGCACCTTGCACGGCTTGACCCGCTTCGACAACGGACGCTTCGGCCCGGTCGGCCGCGACGAAACCGCCGGCGTGCGCATCGGCGAGTTGTCGCAGGATGTGGACGGCGCGGTCTGGGTCGGCAGCCAGCGCGGCCTGTTCCGGCTCGACGCCAACGACCGCATGACCCCGGCGCCGTGGTCGCTGGGCGAGGAAGCGGCCAATGCGATCGTGATCGGCGACCTGACCGGCGGCCGCTGGATCGGCACCACCGCCGGCCTGTACCGGGTCGACGCCGACAACAACGTGCGGCTGTTGCAGGACGATGCCGGCGACGGGCTGTGGGACCGCCGCAGCGGCCTGATGCAGATGCTGCGCGACAACGAAGGCGGCATCTGGTTCGTTACTTATTCGCAAGGCTTGGTGTATCTACCGCCGGACTGGAACCGGTTCGCTTCGATCACCTCGGTCGGCAGCAGTCAGATCGACCGGCTCGATGCGCGCGACATCGCGCCCGACGGCGACGGCGGCTTCTGGCTGCTGACCGCGACCGATCTGTATCGATTGCGCCGCGGCAGCGGCGTGCTCGAAACCGTCGCCGACAGCCGCGGCCTCGGACTGAAGTGGATGCACACGCTGTTCCTGCGTCCTGACGGCACGCTGTGGATCGGCCATTCCACCGGTCTTAGCCTGTTCGATCCGCTCACCCGCCAGGCGCGGGCGTGGCCGTTCGCGGCTTCTTCGAGCGCCGCCTCGGCGAGCACGGCGACGACCGCGTCGCAGGACCTCGGCGCGACCGTGTGGTTTCTGCACGAGTTGCCCGACGGCGGCCTGTGGCTGTGGTTCTCCGACGGCACCGTGCATCGCTACCGCGCCGACGGCACCGAACTGCCGCCGGGCGAGGCCGAGCGCGTGCTCGCGAGCAGCGGTTTCGTGACCGGCGCCGGCACCTTCGTGCAAGGCCCCGACGGCCAGCCCTGGTTCGCCGGCATCACCGGACTCAAGCGCTGGGACGGCCAGCGTTTCGTCGCCGTCGCCGGCGGCGATATCGACGATATCCAGGTGATGAGCTTCGCCGGTCCGCAGCGCCTGTGGCTGGCGCGCAAGGGCGCGCTGGAGGCCTACCGCTGGCAGGACGGCCGGTTGCGGCCGGAACTGCGCATCGACAACAACGCCGGCTATCCCGACACCAATGTCTCTGGCCTGCTGGTCAGCCGCAACGGCACGGTCTGGGCGACCACCGCGCGCGGTCTGCTGATGATGTCGCCCGACGCCAAGCGGCTGCGCCTGTTCGGCCTTGGCGACGGCATTCCCAATGTCGAACTGACCCGCACCTCGCCGCATCGCGGCGCCGACGGCGTGGCCGCGGCGCTGTCGCTGGACGGGCTGGTGCTGTTCGACCTGGACACGCCGTTCCCGGCCGCGCGACCGCCGCGCCTGACCCTGGAAAGCCTCAGCGCGCGACGCGAGGAGGACGAATGGTCGCTGCCGGTCGATCGCGGCAGCATCCAGCTGGAATCCGACGATCGCGATCTGCGCGTGGTCGCGCGGCTGATGTCGTTCCTGGATCCGCGTTCGCACGTGTATCGCTTCAAGCTGGAGGGTTACGACCCGGACTGGATCGAACAGCGCGCCAACGGCGAACGGGTGTTTTCGCGCCTGGAACCGGGCGACTACCGCCTGCTGGTCAAGGCCGCGGGCGCCGACGGCATCTGGTCCGAACCGGTCGGATTTTCGCTGCACGTCAAGCCGCCGTGGTGGCGCGCGACCTGGGCGCAGATCGTGTTCGCATTGATCGCGCTGGCGTTGCTGGCGATCGGCGCGATCGCCTATCGCCGTCGGCTGGGTCGGCGCAGCGACTGGCAGTTGGCCGTGCACAAGCGCGAAGTCGCCGAGCAGGCGTCGGAGGCGAAGACGCGCTTCCTGGCCACGCTGGGGCATGAGGTGCGCACGCCGATGACGGGTGTGTTGGGGATGAGCGAGTTGTTGCTCGATACCCAACTGGATGAGAAGCAGCGCAGCTACACGCAATCGATCAGACGCGCTGGCGAACACCTGTTGCGGTTGGTCAACGATGCGCTGGATCTGGCCCGGATCGAATCGGGCAAGCTGCAACTCGAGGACCGTGCGTTCGATCTGCGCGCGATGGTCGAGGAAGCCGCCGAGCTGATGAAGCCGCTCGCGCGCCAGCGCGGGCTGGAATTCCGCATCGACATCGCCGACAGCGCGCCGCAGGGCCTGCGCGGCGATCCGAGTCGGGTCCGCCAGATCCTGATGAACCTGCTCGGCAACGCGATCAAGTTCACCGAGCAAGGCACGGTAAGCCTGCGCGTGGATGCGCTGGCGCCGCAGGGCGTGCGCTTCGAAGTCGCCGACACCGGGCCGGGTTTGAACGAAGAACAGAAGGCGCGTTTGTTCCGCCGCTTCGAACAGGCCGAGGGCGCGCGCACCGCGGCGCGTTACGGCGGCAGCGGGCTGGGTTTGGCGATCTGTCAGGAACTCGCCGCGGCGATGGATGGGCATGTCGCGGTGGTCAGCGAGGCGGGGCAGGGGGCGCGGTTTGTTTTGGATTTGCCGTTGTTGGAGGTGGAGGTGCCGCGGGTGGCTTCACCTTCAACGCCGGAGCCTTCCTTGCGTGGCTTTCAGGTAGGCGCGCTGGCTTTGCTTTTGGTCGAAGACGACGCCACCGTCGCCGAAGTCATCGGCGGTCTGCTGCGCGCGCAAGGGCATCGGGTCAGTCACGTGCCCAACGGCCTGGCCGCGCTGGCCGAGCTCGCGACCGCGCGTTTCGATCTGGCCTTGCTCGATCTGGACCTGCCCGGCATCAACGGCCTGGATCTGGCCCGCCAGTTCCGTGCCCAGGGCTTCACCCGCCCGCTGATCGCGGTGACCGCGCGCGCCGACGCCGATGCCGAACCGCAGGCGCAGGCGGCCGGCTTCGGTGTATTCCTGCGCAAGCCGGTGACCGGCGCGATGCTGGCCGAGGCGATCACCACGGTGCTTGCGCGCGCGGACGGCGATTGAATGATTGCATCGGGTTGCATGCCGCATGGACGCGTCGAACCGCAAAGGACAGCCCCCAACACGCGACCCGCGTCGGTGCGCGCGCGTGGCCTGCGCTGGGCGTGGCTGTTGCTGATCGCGCTCGCGTCGGTGCTCGCCTCGGTGTCCGCGCCGGTGCTCGCCGGTCTGCCGGAAACGCCGCGCCCGCGTCAGCTGACCGTCGCCGACGGCCTGCCGTCGAACACCATCAGCCGCATCGCCGAGGACCGCTTCGGCTATCTGTGGATCGCCACCAGCGAAGGGCTGGCGCGTTACGACGGCATTTCCTATCAAGTCTGGCGGCGCGAGCAGGGCCTGCGCGACAACTACCTGTGGGCGGTGCATGTCGACGCCCACAACCGGGTCTGGATCGGCACCGGCCAGTCGGGTCTGGCGATGCTCGATACCGACCGCAAGACATTCCGTTACTACAACCGCGCCAACACCCCGGGCATGGGCGACGACACGGTCTGGTCGATCGCGTCCACGCCCGACGGCGCGCTGTGGTTCGGCACCCAGCACGGCGGCCTGCATCGCATGGCCAGCGACGGCTCGGTCACCCGCTACATGCCGCGCGAAGGCGATCCGCGCAGCCTGCCCAGCGACGGCATTTCCAATCTCGCCGTCGCCCCCGACGGCAGTCTGTGGATCAGCACCCTGGCCGGCGCGGCGCGCTGGACCGGACGCGATTTCGAACGCGTGCCCGAGCACGCGCTGAGTTCCGATCTGGTCAACACGATCAGTTTCGAAGCCGACGGCACCGCCTGGTTCGGCACCCCGCACGGCGTCGGCGTGCGCCGGTCCGACGGGCGTTTTGAGGCCAAGCCGTGGGCGCAGGTCGCGCCGAGCATGAACGTCCTCGATGTGTTGCGCCGCGATCGCACCGGTCAGTACTGGTTCGATCTGCCGCAAGGCCTCGGCATCGGCACCATCGACGGAGTCGGCGTGGTGCCGTTGTTCAGCACCGCCAGCCAGGGCTTGGTGCGGCCGAGCTGGTCGGGTGCCTACGAAGATCGCGAAGGCGGCCTGTGGTTCGCCAGCAACGGCCACGGCCTGTGGTATCTGCCGCCGAACTGGCGCCAGTTCTCGGTATTGACCCGACGCCTGGAGGATCCGACCACCTTGTCGAACGCGCACGTGCGCGGCATCGCGCCGGCGCGCGGCGGCGACATGTGGCTGGTCGGCAGCGGCGGCGTGCTCGACCGGCTCGATCCGGAGAGCGGAAAAATCACCCACGTCGCCAAGGATTTCAGCGGCAACCTCGGCCTGGAACGGGTGCTGCAGGATCGCCACGGCATGGTCTGGGTGACCTATTACGGCGGGCTGGCACGGATCGATCCGGCCACCGGCGCGCACCGCAACTGGAGCGACACCGACAGCCGCGATCCCGCGCCCGGCGGCACCAGCGAACTGGTCGAGAGCCAAGGCTTGCTGTGGGTGGTCGGCAGCGACGGCGAGCTGCAGGCGCGCGACGCCGACGGCCACGTGGTCGATGCGTTCAAGTTCGGCGAGCGCGGCCTGCCGGAGTACCTGACCCTGGAGCTGGCCGGCAACGGTCTGGACGATGAGTTGTGGATCAACGGCTCGCAGGGGCTGTGGCGTTTGAACGGCAATACGCGCCGGTTCGAACGCGTCGCCGGTTCGCCGCAGGTGCAGATCGATGCGTTCGCGCTGGAAGGCCGGCAGCGGGTGTGGATCGCGAGCTTCGGCGAACTGACCGCGTACCGCTGGGACGGCCTGCGCCTGCGCCGCGATTTCAGTATCGGCGCGCGCCAGGGGTTGCCGTTGACCGATGCGCGCGGGCTCACCGTCGACAGCGCCGGACGCCTGTGGATGACCACCACGCGCGGTCTGGTGCGGGTCGATCCGCAGGCGCGTTCGGTGCGCGTGTACGGGGTCAAGGACGGCCTGCCGAGCCAGGAATTCGCCGGCAAACCGGTGCCGCGTCCGGGCGACGGCCGCATTCTGATCGGCAGCCCGGAAGGCTTGATCTTGTTCGATCCGGCGGTGGTGCGGCCGGCCCGCAATGCGCCGCCGCTGGTGATCGAAACCATCGAAGTGCGGCGCGGCAATCAAAGCGTCGCGTTCGCCACCAACGCCGGCGTGGCCGCGAACGCGCAGGCCGACACCGGCAAGCGCGCGGGCGCCGGCCGCGCCACCGTCGATGCGATCGCCGCGGCGACCGCCGGACGGCGTTCGTCGGTGCCGTCGGTGCGCATCGCCGATGGCGATCGCGATCTGCGCATCGTCGCGCGGCTGCTGTCGTTCAACAACGCGCAGACCAACCGCTATCGTTTTCGTCTGAGCAATTACGACCCGGGCTGGGTCGATGTCGGCGCCAACGGCGAGCGTCTGTTCTCGCAGCTGCCGCCCGGCGATTACCGCCTCGAGATCATGGCCAAGACCGCCGACAACGTGTGGACGCCGGCGCAGGTGATCGACCTGCACGTCGATTCGCCGTGGTGGTGGAGCTGGTGGGCGCTGGCCGGCGTGCTCGCGCTGTGCGCGCTGCTGATGCTGTGGGTGTTGCTGGCGCACCGCAATCGCTTGCAGCGGCGTTTGTCCTGGCAACGCGCCGAGCACGAGCGCGAAGTGGCGAAGCAAGCTTCGTTGGCCAAGACGCGGTTCCTCGCCACATTGGGGCATGAGGTGCGTACGCCGATGACGGGTGTGTTGGGGATGAGCGAGTTGTTGCTCGATACCCAACTGGATCAGAAGCAGCGTAGTTATACCCAGTCGATTCGCAGCGCTGGCGAACACCTCTTGCGGTTGGTCAACGACGCGCTGGATCTGGCCCGGATCGAATCGGGCAAGCTGGAACTGGCCGATGAGCCGTTCGATCTGCGCGCGCTGGTCGACGAGGCCAGCAAATTGATGGCGCCGCTCGCGCAGCAGCGCCGTCTCGCGTTCGAAGTCATCGTGGCGGCGAACGCGCCGCGCGGGCTGCGCGGCGATTCCAGCCGGGTCTGCCAGGTGCTGATGAATCTGCTCGGCAACGCCATCAAATTCACCGAGGAAGGCAAGGTCAGTCTGCGGGTCGAGGCGTTGGCGCAGCAGGGTGTGCGTTTCGAAGTCGCCGACACCGGGCCGGGTTTGAACGAAGAACAGAAAGCGCGGCTGTTCCGCCGTTTCGAACAGGCCGAGGGCGCGCGCACCGCGGCGCGTTACGGCGGCAGCGGACTGGGCTTGGCGATCTGCCAGGAACTGGCCGCGGCGATGGAAGGACACATCAGCGTCCATAGCGAGCCGGGGCAGGGCGCGCGGTTCGTGTTCGATTTGCCGTTGGCTGAAGTAGATCCGCCGCGGGTGGTCGGGAGTTCAACGCCGGAGCCTTCTTTGCGTGGCTTGCAGGCGGGGCCTTTGGCGTTGCTTTTGGTCGAAGACGATCCGACCGTCGCCGAGGTCATCGCCGGTCTGCTGCGCGTGCAGGGCCATCGCGTGACCCACGTCGGCAACGGCCTGGCCGCGCTGGCCGAGGTGGCTACCGCCAACTTCGACATGGCCCTGCTCGATCTGGACTTGCCCGGCATCAACGGGCTCGACCTGGCCCGGCAACTGCGCGCGCAAGGCTTCGTCCAGCCGATGATCGCGGTGACCGCGCGCGCCGATGCCGACGCCGAACCGCAGGCCAGCGCGGCCGGTTTCGACCGGTTTCTGCGCAAGCCGGTGACCGGCGCGCTGCTCGGCGAGGCGATCGATGCGATGCGCTCGAAGATGGCGCCGCGGTTGGGTTGAGCGCGGTGTCGGCGCGGACGAAGCTGCGCGGCTTGCGACCAATCCGCGCTGGCAGCAGGCAAAAGAAAAGCCGGCGTTAAGCCGGCTTTCTTCGTTGCAATCGCGCCGGACTCAGCGCGCGCTCAACTCATGCACCGCCTGCACCAGCACGCCGACATGATCGGGATTCATGTCCGGCGACATGCCGTGGCCGAGGTTGAACACGTGGCCTTCGCGCGAGCCGGCATTGCCGTCGCGGTAATCGTCGAGCGCGATGCGCACTTCGTTGCGGATCGCGTCGGGCGTGGCGTACAAGGTGACCGGATCGAGATTGCCCTGCAGCGCGACGCGCGCGTCGATGCGGCGCGCGGCTTCGCCCAGGCCGATGGTCCAGTCCACGCCGACCGCTTCGGCGCCGCTGGTCGCGAGTTCTTCCAGGTAGGGATCGTTGCCCTTGCCGAACAGGATCAGCGGCGCGCGGTCCTCGACCTCGCCGCGCGGCAGTTCGGCGGCGATGCGCTGCAGGTAGCGCAGCGAGAACTCGCGGTACATCGCCGGCGACAGCACGCCGCCCCAGGTGTCGAACACCTGCAGCGCCTGCGCGCCGGCGAGGTGCTGAGCCTTGAGGTATTCGATCACCGCGTCGGTGACCACGCTCAGCAGCTGGTGCATCGCGGCCGGATCGTTGAGCGCGAGCGACTTGACCTTGGAATAGTTGTCGCTGCCGCCGCCTTCGATCATGTAGCAAGCCAAGGTCCACGGGCTGCCGGAGAAACCGATCAGCGGCACCGAGTTATTGAGTTCGCGGCGGATCGTGCGCACCGCGTCCATCACATAGCGCAGTTCGGTTTCCATGTCCGGCACGGCGAGCTTGGCGATGTCGTCGGCGCTGCGGATCGGACGTTCGAACTTCGGGCCTTCGCCGTCGGCGAAGTACAGGCCCAGGCCCATCGCGTCGGGCACGGTGAGGATGTCGGAGAACAGGATCGCCGCGTCGAGCGGAAACCGGCGCAGCGGCTGCAGGGTGACTTCGCAGGCCAGCTCCGGGTTCTTGGCCAGATTGAGGAAGCTGCCGGCCTGGGCGCGGGTGGCGCGGTACTCCGGCAGATAGCGGCCGGCCTGGCGCATCAGCCATACCGGGGTGCGGTCGACGGGTTGGCGGCGAAGCGCGCGCAGGAAGCGATCGTTGGTGGGGGCTTGGCTGGTCATGTGGGGTCGGGCTGGCCGGTTGTTCGTAAGGATGTGGGTGGGTGCGGGGGCGCTTGGAGAGCAAAAGCGAATCCCCCTGGCCCCCGTTTTACAAAGGGGGGAACCCGGTAGGTGGGTATGGCGGTGCGGGTGGCTTCGCGGGTGTGCGCGGCTGCGTTACTGGCGCGACTGCGGCGCGGTACGAATCAATCCGAAGCGGCGCGACTGCAACAACCGCGCTCCGCCCAGAAGGATTCCCCCCTTTGCAAAAGGGGGGGCAGGGGGGATTCGCTTTTCCCACCCGACCGATTCGACCCCACAAACCCATCATCGCGGCGCTTCAGCGCCCTGACTGAACATCAACTGGAACCCGCGCTTGAGCTGCTGGTCGCGCGCCTGTTCCAGCGCCTTCAAGGCGCCGTCGTGGTCGAGGAACACCTCGCGCCGGACCGTGCTGCGGCCGCCGATCTGGCCGGTCTCGCGCACCAGGGTCCAGCCGCCGAGCAAGTCGGGCTGAAGCATCAGTTGCACGAAGCGCGGGGCTTCGCGGCCGTCGGGCCGTTGTTGAAGGAGTAGGCGCACCGGGCGATTGTAGCGGCTGCGGGGTTGCATCCGGGTGGGCAGGGTGTCGCGGTCCCCGCGTGGCTGCGTTGCAGCCATGGCGCGATCGAGGTGCTAGGCCCCGCGCCGCCGGTCTTCACACCCCGCGAAAGCCGCGCCGGTACGCCGACGGCGAGGTCCCCAGCCGCGCGGCGAAATGCTGGCGCAGCGAGGCCGCGGTGCCGAAACCGGTCTGCGCGGCGATCGCGTCCAGCCCGTGCTCGCTGGTTTCCAGCATCCGTTGCGCGCGCGCCAGGCGCTGCCCGGCCAGCCATTCGCCGACGGTGGTGCCGGTGGCGTCGCGAAAATGCCGGGTGAAGCTGCGCCGGCTCATCAACGCGCGTTGCGCCAGCGCATCCAGGCTGTGGGCTTGATCCAGATGCGCCAGCGCCCAGGCCAGCACCGCGGCCAAGCGGTCGTCCTGGGCCGAGGCCGGCAACGGTTGCTCGATGTACTGCGCCTGCCCACCCTGGCGATGTGGCGCGACCACCAGCCGGCGCGCGACCCGATTGGCGATCTCCGCGCCGTGCCGGCGCCGCAACAGGTGCAGGCAACAGTCCAGCGCGGCGGCGGTGCCGGCCGAGGTGGTGATGCGGCCGTCGTCGACATACAGCACGTCGCGTTGCAGTTCGACCCGCGGATAGCGCGCGGCGAAGTGTTCGCTCCAGCCCCAGTGAGTGGTCGCGCGGCGGCCGTCGAGCAGGCCGGCCTCGGCCAGCACATAGGCGCCCAGGCACAGGCCGACGATGTGCGCGCCGCGCTCGTGCGCGCGCCGCAGCGCCTTGAGCAAGGTCTCGGGCGGACGCTCCTCGCCGTCGCGCCACGACGGCACGATCACCGTATCGGCCCAGTCCAGCGACTTGAGTCCATACCGGGTGGCGATGTCGAAACCGGCGTGGGTGCGCAGCGGCGCTGGTTCGGCCGCGCACACGCGCAAGTCGAAGCGCGGCAGATCGCCCTCGCCGCGGTTCTCGAACACCAGGCAAGGCACGGACAGGTGGAACGGGCTGATCCGGTCGAAGGCGACCACGGCCAGGCGGCTCATCGCGATGTCGATATTCATGGCCCGATTCTATCGAATATTGTCGTTCGGGCCACTATCGGGCCGGGCGGCGCGAGCGAACAATGAGCGCCACTTCCTTCCTCTGCTTCTTCGGAGCACGGCCATGAGCATCGAAACCCGCAAGCGCGCCCTCGTCGTCATCGACGTACAGAACGACTACTTCGCCGACGGCCTGCCGATCGAATACCCGCCTGTCGAACGCACCCTGCCCAACATCGGCCGGGCGATGGACGCCGCGCGCGCTGCCGGCGTCCCGGTGGTGGTGGTGCAGAACACCGCGCCGGCCGGAACGCCGGTGTTCGACAAGGCCTTGCCGGGTTGGCAGCTCAACGACGTGGTCGCGAGCCGCCCGCGCGATCACTACATCGAAAAGAATCTGCCCAGCGTGTTCGCCGGCACCGACTTCCAGGAGTGGTTGCAGGCCAACGGCATCGACACGATCAGCGTGATCGGCTACATGACCCACAACTGCGACGCCTCGACCGTGTTCGAGGCCGCTCACCTTGGTTATCACGTCGAGTTCCTGCACGACGCCTCGGGTTCGCTGTCGTACGAAAACAGCGCCGGCTTCGTCAGCGCCGAGGATATCCACCGGGTGTTTTCGGTCGTGTTCCAAAGCCGCTTCGCCGCGGTCGCGAGCACCGACGAATGGATCGACGCGGTGCGCAGCGGCGCGAGCCTGCAGATCGATAATCCGTATGCGTCGAATCAGCGGGCTCGCGCGCGCAACAAGATCGCCGCCTGATTGGGTGGATAGTTCGATGGGTTGAGTAAAACGATGAAGCCTCGCGCAAGCGAGGCTTCATCGTTATCTGTGGATAGAAGGCGACAGCGGCGCCGAAGCGACGGCTTCTCAGTTCTGCGCCAAAACGCCCAACACCGCCTCATCGGCCACGCCCGACACGATCCGCGCCGCGCCGGCCGCATCCCACAGGATGAAGCGCAAACCGGCGGCGTCGGCCTTCTTGTCCAGACGCATGCGCGCAAGCAGCGCCTGCGGATCGAGCCCGGCCGGAATCGCGGTCGGCAGGCCCAGGCGTTCGAGCAGGCGTTGCAGGCGATCGGCATCGGCCGAACCGGCGCGGCCCAGCGCGGTAGACAGCCGCGCCGCCAGCACCATGCCGACCGCGACCGCTTCGCCGTGATTCAAGCCGTCGCCGGTGGTGCCGGCATAGCCTTGTTCGGTTTCGATCGCATGGCCGAAGGTGTGGCCGAAATTGAGCATGGCGCGGTCGCCGCGTTCGAACGGATCGCGCGCGACCACCTCGGCCTTGTAGCCGCAACTGCGCGCGATCGCCTCGGCCAGCGCTTCGTCGTCGCGCGCCAGCAGCGCGTCGGCCTGCTGTTCCAGCCACACCAGGAAACTCGCGTCGAAGATCGCGCCGTACTTGACCACTTCGGCCAGGCCCGCGCGCAGTTCGCGCTCGGGCAGGGTGCGCAGCGCGGCGGTGTCGGCGATCACCGCGCGTGGCGGATGGAACGCACCGACCAAATTCTTGCCCGAAGGCAGATCGACCGCTGTCTTGCCGCCGACCGAGGAATCGACCATCGCCAGCAAGGTGGTCGGCAACTGCACGCAGTCGATGCCGCGCATCCAGCAGGCCGCGGCGAACCCGGCCAGATCGCCGACCACGCCGCCGCCGAGCGCGATCACGGTCGCGTCGCGGGTCGCGCCCAGCTCGGCCAGCGCGTGCAGGCATTCGCCGAAACGGGCGAGGGTTTTTTCGTGTTCGCCTGAGGGGATCACGAAGCTCGCCACGCTCAGTTCCGGCCTGGCCGCGTTCAGGGCCTGGCGCACGCGATCGAGATAGAGCGGGGCGACATTGCGATCGCTGACGATCAGCGCATGCCGCCCGCGCAGCGGTTTGGCCAGGCGCGCGCCGTCGTCGAGCAGGCCGGGGGCGATCTCGATGCTGTAGCTGTTGTCGCCTGCGACTTCGACCTTGCGGACCGCACTCATGGATTGACCTCGGAAACGGATGGGGACGGCGGCGCGGCGACGCGCCGCCAATGACGATCGAGCGCGAGCGCGAGCTGGGTCGCGGCTTCGGCCGCGGTCATCGCGGCGGTGTCGAAACGCAGGTCGGCGACTTCGGCGTAGAACGGCGCGCGCGCCTGGGCCAGATCGCGCAATACCTGTTCGCGATCGCCGCGTGCGAGCAACGGCCGGCTGCGATCGGCGGCGAGCCGTTCGAGCTGCTGTTCGACGCTGACTTGCAACTGCACCACGAACCCGCGTTCGCGCAGCAGGCGGCGGTTGTCGGCAGCGAGCACCGCGCCGCCGCCGGTGGCCAGCAGCAGGCCGTCGGTTTGCAGCAGCTCGGCGAGCACCGCGCTTTCGCGGGCGCGAAACCCGGCCTCGCCCTCGTGCTCGAAGATCGCGGTCACGCTGGCGCCGGTGCGCTGCTCGATTTCGCGGTCGGCATCGGCCAGGCGCAGGCCGTAGCGCTCGGCCAGGCGCTTGCCGATGCAGGTCTTGCCGGCGCCCATGGGGCCGACCAGGATCAGATTGCTCGCCGGATTCATGCCGCGATTGTAGGCCAGCCCGGCCCGCGCTTGCGTGGCCTTAACGCAGGTCGGCCTAGGCTCTGCGTTCCGTCGCCGCCCCGCGCGCGCGGCGGCCGCGTCGACTCAATCGTTTCATCCATAACCGTTTTCAGGAGAAAGCCCATGTCGGTCGCCAAGGTCATCGAACTCAACAGTTCCTCCACGCTCGGCATCGAGGACGCGGTCAAGACCGGCCTGGCCAAGTGCGCCGAATCGGTCAAGGACATCCAGGGCGCCTGGGTCAACGACATCAAGGTCGTTACCGACGCCGCCGGCAACGTGCAGGAATGGCGGGTCAATCTGAAGGTTACGTTCGTGGTGAAGTAAGTCGCGGTGACGCGAGTTGTCGCGCGGTCTTCGCGCGGATCGGCCTTCGGGTCGTAACCATGACCCCGGGGTCCCGCAGTGCGGGGCGTCGGGGTTTTGTTTTGCTCGTCATTCCCGCGAAGGCGGGAATCCAGGGCTCTATCGAATCTGAGACACGATGTCTGGTCAAACCGCTTTTTGCTCGTCATTCCCGCAAACGCGGGAATCCAGCGACTTGAACGTAGGTCAGGCAGGCGTCGTCGTTACCGTTGTCGCGCCAAAGTCACTGGATTCCCGCCTTCGCGGGAATGACGGTAGGAGAGGGCGCGGTTATGGCAGCATTGTGGGCAGGGAAGAAATGCTGATTGAGTCTGAACACCAGCATTTTTTACGCTATTTCCATCAAACCCCACGCACCCATCAAACCACCCGCCGCCCCTCATCCAACTTCACCGTCCAATCCGCGATCGCGGGCAACTCAGCCAACGCCTGCCGGCTGACCCGCTCGAACAAACTCACGAACCGTTCGACCTGCTCCCGCGTCATCGCCTGGCGCTGCGGCCGTTTCGCCTGCATCGCCTGCTCCTGCTGCCAGCGCCAGTCGGCGACGATGCCGAACCCCGGTGGTTGCAGAAACAGCAGCCGGTCAAGGCGCGACCACAGCGCCGGATAGTTGTGAGCCAGAGCACGATTGCAATACGCGCGCCACACGCCGTCGCGATCGTGCTCGCGTTCCAGCGCATTGATCGGGATGCGCAATGCATCCTCATCCTGCGCCGGCGTTTTCAGAAACCAGCCCTCGAACACGGTCAGGTCGACCGCGCCGACGCGGCGCCAGCGCGACGGCGACACGCGCGTATCGCGCAACTTGTCGAAACGCGGCAGGCGCGTGGGCTCGCCGGCGCGCAGGCGGTCGAGCACGTCGCAGCCCAGGGCCAGATCGTGGGTGCCCGGCGACCCGCGCGTGGCCAGCAAGGGATGCACCGTGCGGCCCAGGCGTTGACGTTCGCCGCGGCCCAGGTAGAAATCGTCGATCGATAGCACCGCGGTGGACAGCCCTCGATGCCGCGCCAACGCCGCCACCTGCCGTGCCAGCGTCGATTTGCCGCTGCCCTGCAAGCCGCAGATCGCATAGATTCGCGCATCCGCCGCCAGCGCATCGTCCAGCACCGCGGCGACCAGCGCGGCATCGAAACCCGCGGCGGTGGGGCTGCTTTCGACGGACGGATGTATGGCGGACAGATGTTCAGCGGACAGATGCAGGCGCGGCGACATGGGATCACAATAGCGCAATGACCACGACCCACGACCTGCACAACGAAGCCCTCGCCACCTTCGACACCCTGTTCGAAGAAGCCCGCGTCGCCGGCGAGCCCGACCCCACCGCGATGACCGTCGCGACCGCGTCGCTCGACGGCCGTCCGTCCGCGCGCACCGTGTTGCTCAAGGCCCACGACGCCCGCGGTTTCGTCTTCTACACCCACCTCGACGGGCGCAAGGGCCGCGAATTGCAGGCCAATCCGCACGCGGCGCTGCTGTTCCACTGGCCGCGGGTGCGGCACGCGGTGCAGGTGCGGATCGAGGGCGCGGTGGAAATCGTCGGCGACGCCGAGGCCGATGCCTATTTCGCCACCCGCGCGCGCGGCAGCCAGCTCGGCGCATGGGCGTCGAAGCAATCGGAAACGCTGGAAGGCCGCGACACCTTCGAACAACGCCTGGCTCAGGTCGAACAGCAGTTCGAAGGCCGCGAGATTCCGCGGCCGCCGCGTTGGACCGGGCTGCGCGTGCGTCCGGAAAAAATCGAATTCTGGTACGGCGCCGATTTCCGCCTGCACGAGCGCTGGCTGTACGAATCCGATCGCGCCGGCGAGTGGTCCAAGCGGATGCTGTATCCGTGAAAGCCGGTTGGCGCGTGCGTCGCGCCGAAGCGGCGGATCGGGCCGAGTGGTCGCTGCTGCGCGAAGCGCTGTGGCCCCAGGAAGACGCCTCGCGCCATCCCGAGGACATTGACGAGCTGCTGTCGCGTCCGCACAACGCGGTGGGGTTTCTCGCGCTCGACGCCGGCGGGATCGCGCGCGGTTTCGCCGAAGCGACGCTGCGCGGCGATTACGTCAACGGCACCGACGGCTCGCCGGTCGGTTTTCTCGAAGGCTGGTACGTGCAGCCCGAATTCCAGCGCGAAGGCGTGGGCCGGGCCTTGATCGAGGCGGTGGAACGCTGGACCGTGCAATGCGGTTGCAGCGAACTGGCCTCCGACGCGTTGCTCGACAACCTCGACTCGCATCGCGCGCACGAGGCGTGCGGCCTGCGCGAAACCGAACGCGTGGTGTATTTCCGCAAGCGTCTGCGCGACGGCGGCTGACCGGCCGCCGTTGCGCGCTCAGCGCTCGCGCTTGTACCAGAACGCTTCGTCGATGCGCGCCATGCCGGCGCGTTCGTAGAACCCCACCGCCTCGGGCACCGAGGCCAGGATCAGGCTCACGGTCGGGCCGAGTTGGCGGCGGGTTTCGTCGAGCAGGCCCTTGCCGATGCCCAGGCCCTGCGCCGAGGGCGACACGGCGAGTTCGGACAGATAGCACGACCACGAGAAGTCGGTGAAACACCGGGCCACGCCGATCAGTTCGCCGTGCGGGTGATCGCGGCGCGCGGTCACTATCAGATTGGCGTGGTCGAGCATGGTCTGCAGGCGAGGCGTGTCGTCGACCGGGCGGATCGCGCCGAGGCCGGAATCGACCAGCACGCGGCGGAAATCGGCGACGTCGATCGTGGCTTCGCGGGCGTAGACAATGGCGGGCGATGGGCTCATGCGCGGCAAGATCGCATCGTGGTTGGGGGTACACAATTGATGTTCGTCATTCGTGTGCCGGGAATCGGGAGTCGGGAAGCGGAGCCCGATATTCGGAACTTGTGGCTTGGGATCGGGATCGGAGCTCGCGATTCACAGCCGACCGCGACTAATGCAACTTGCTGCCGAGGCCACGAGGTCTTTTGTGGGAGGGGCTTCAGCCCCGACGCTTTTCGCTCAGCCGCGGTGATGCCGACCACTCATGAGTGGATGCGGCGATCTGAGGCGGAAGCGTCGGGGCTGAAGCCCCTTCCACAAAAGACTTCGCAGACCTTTCAGCTTTTGAAGGACTGGTGGCAGAAGCGACAGCGATTCCGGCAAGCGGGATACCGCCCTCAGCCAGCCCTTCGCTTCGCCCAGCCCTCAATCACCTCGCTCAACGCATCCAACCCCGCCGTCAGCGCCGCCGGTCCGGGCTGCAGGATGATCGGCGACTTGATCTCGTGCAGTTCGCCGTCGCGCACCGCCGGCACCTCGCTCCAGCCTTCGCGCGCGCTCACTTGCTCGGGTCGGAATTTCTTGCCGCACCAACTGCCCAGGATCAGCTCGGGCGCGCGGCGCACCACGTCCAGCGGATCGGCCAGGATGCGGTCGCGCGCGAGCGACATCGCCGCATGCTCCGGGAATACGTCGTCGCCGCCGGCGATGCCGACCAGTTCCGAGACCCAGCGGATGCCGGTGATCTGCGGCGTGTCCCATTCCTCGAAATACACCTTCGGCCGCCGCGGCAGCGCGGCGGCGCGTTCGCGCGCGAGGGCGATGCGCTGTTCCAGTTGCGCGACCAGCGCGCCGGCGCGGTCGCCCGCTCCGACCAGCGCGCCGAGCCGATGCACGTAATCGAGGATGCCCTCGACGCTGCGGTGATTGCTGATCCACACCTCGATGCCATGCTTGATCAGCGCGCTGGCGATGTCCGCCTGGATATCGGAAAAGCCGATCACGAAATCCGGGCGGAGCTTGAGGATCTCGCCGATCTTGGCGCTGGTGAAGGCGCTGACCTTGGGCTTTTCCTTGCGCGCGATCGCCGGGCGCACGGTGAAGCCGCTGATGCCGACGATCCGGTCCTGCTCGCCGAGCAGGTACAGGGTCTCGGTGGGTTCCTCGGTGAGACAGACGATGCGTTGCGGGCCCATGCGGCCTTTGCGGTGACGAAGGAAGCGCGATTGTCGGTCAGCGGGGGATTCGGCGCGAGGCCGCGGCCTGGTTTGCGGCGCATGGCGCGGCCGCGAAACCGCGCACTTTGGCTGCACTGCAGCAATTAATCAGCGAAAAGCCCGCCGCATTCACCCCAATCCCGCCCGTTCATCACAATTCACCCCCGTATGGTGCGCTGCGGCGTGCCAGAACCATACCCGTTCGTACAGTCGGCGCGTCAGTACCGCTGACGTCCACACACGATCGGGAGGGATCATGTCGCGACTCCGTTTAGGCCGCCTGCTCGGCGCGCCGTTGCTTTGGGCCGGCCTGTTGTTGGCCAGCGCGTTTCCGGCCGCGGCCGACGATTACACCAAGACCCGCTATCCGGTGGTGCTGGTGCATGGCTTGTTCGGTTTCGATTCGATCGCCGGGGTTTACGGCTATTGGTTCGGCATTCCGCAGGCGCTGACGTCCGGCGGCGCCAAGGTGCATGTCGCCCAGGTCACCGCGGCCCAGTCCAACGAAGTGCGCGGCGAGGAACTGATCGATCAGCTCGAAACCCTGCAGGCGCTGCATGGCTACAGCAAGTTCAATCTGATCGGTCACAGCCAGGGCGGCCCGACCGCGCGTTACGTCGCGGCGGTGCGTCCGGATCTGGTTGCGTCGATGACCTCGATCGGTTCGCCGCACGCCGGCAGTAAGGTCGCCGATTTCGTCGGCACGGCGCTGCCCGAAGGCTCGCCCTTGCGTCCGCTGGTGGCGTCGTTCATCAACGCCTTCGCCGATCTGATCGGACTGGTGTCGGGCAGCAACACGCCGCAGGACTCGCTGGCCGCGCTGAAGGCGCTCGACAGCGCCGGCTCGGCGCGTTTCAACGCGCGCTATCCGCAAGGCAAGCCGAGCACCGCCTGCGGCGCGGGCGCGGCCAAGGTCAACGGCGTCGGCTACTACTCGATGGGCGGCACCTCGCGTTCGACCAACGTGTTCGACGGATCGGACGTGGCGATGGTCGCCGGCGGCCTGTTGTTCGGCGGCGAAGCCAACGACGGTCTGGTCGGCCGCTGCTCCTCGCATTGGGGCCAAGTGCTGCGCGACGACTACGACTGGAATCATCTCGACGAGGTCAATCAGATCGCCGGTTTGCGCGGGGTGTTCAGTTCCAGCCCGACCAGCGTGTACCGCGCTCACCTCAACCGCCTCAAGAACGCCGGTCTGTAATCGATGCGGCCCAAGGCGCTCACGATCGCGGCGGGCCTTGCGCTCGCCGCGGTCCTTTCGGCGTGGTGGTGGGGCTCGGCGCCGTGGTTGGGTTCCAAGCCGCTGATCAGCGAAGTGGATGCCGGTCCGATCGGCGAGCCTAGTGAACCGGGCGAATTTGCGCCGAGGGACGAACGCACCGCGAATGCATCCGCGAGCGCGCCGTCGTCCGGCGATTCGCTGCGCGATACCGACGTCGACGGCGCGCTGCGCCTGGACGCGCGCGGCCAGCCCTTGCCAGATCGCGAACTGCGCCGCCTGTTCGATTACTTCCTGGCCCGCAGCGGCGAGCAATCGCCCGAGGCGATCCGTTCGGCCTTGCTCGGCTATTTGCAGAGTCAACCGCCAGCGCCGGAATTGCGACCCGACGCATTGGCGACCGTGCTGGCCTGGTTCGATGCCTATGTCGCCCTGGAACGCGATTGCGTCAGCATCGCCCAGCGCGAAACCGAGCCGGCGGCGGCGATGGCGCGGGTGCGTTCGCTGCGTCGCGAACGCCTGGGCCAAGTGCTCGCGGACAACTGGTACGCGCAGGAAGAACGCGACTACGACCGCGCCGACGCGCGGCGCAAGCTGTGGGCCGACCGCAGCCTCGACCCGGCCACCCGCGAGCGACGCCTGGCCGAACTTGATGCCGATCTGGACCCGCAACAGCGCGAACTGCAGGCGCAGAGCGCGCAACTCGACGTGGCGATGCAGCAGAGCCGCGAGTTCGAACGCAATCGCACCGATGCAGGCACGCGCTTCGCCGAGCGCGAATCGCTGTATGGCCGCGAGGCCGCGCAACGCCTGGCCGAACTCGATCAACGCAAGGCGCGGTGGAACGATCGAGTACGCAGCTATGCCGCGCAGCGCCAGCGGGTGCTGGCCGATGTCGATCTCAGCGATGCGCAGCGCCAGCAGCGCTTGTCCGGCTTGATGCAGGGATTCGATCCGAACGAACGTCGGCGCGTGGATGCGCTGACCCGCAACGGGATGTTGCCGGGGCAGTGAGGTGGCGCGATCGGTTTCGCGGATGCTGTTTTGGCCTTGCGTTGCCGAAACGCAGATCATGCGCCTGCATCGCCTGACAATGCTTGCGCCGT
>NZ_LMHM01000018.1:385308-456456 GCF_001427785.1 Lysobacter sp. Root690 | reverse complement strand
CGCGCCGCTCCTACAGGAAGCCCATGTAGGAGCGGCGTGAGCCGCGACCGCGAAACCACACATGCGTCGATGCCATCAGGTCGTAGCGGCGGCTCGGAAAATAACGCCTATCCAAGCCGCGCCGCGAGCCAACCTCAAAAGAAATCGCGATTGAACTTCAACACATGCCGCTTGCCATCCTCGCCCACCACGGTTACCTCGAAGCGCAACGTATCCGGTGGTGACACCGTCGCCACGCCGACGTAGTCGAGCAGTTCGCCATCGCGCATTTCGCGCACGACCACCTCCTGCTTGCGGCCGAGCAGATCGCCGACACTAATCGCGACCTTCGCCGGCAACGACACCGAGGTCGCGTCGTCGCCCTTGCGCAGCGACACCACCACCAACACGGTGCGCGCGTCGTGGGCGGCGCCGTAACGTTGGGCGATGGCCGGCGACAACTGCGCGGTCTGGATCGCGCTGGCGCGAATGCTGACATCGCCCGCGCGCACCACTTCCTCGCTGCGCGCGGCGTTGCCGTCGGGCTGCCGCGCCGAGGGTTCGCGCCCGCAGCCCGCGAGCAAGGCCAACACGGACGCAACGATGAAATATCGGGCGACGCGGTTCATTCGTTGGCCGCCGACAGTTCGCGCCCGCGCCGGGTCGCCGCGGCGATCGCGCTATCGACCAACTCGCGGAAACCGCCGGCTTCGAAGGTCTCGATCGCGGCCTGGGTGGTGCCGCCGGGCGAGGTCACGCGCGTGCGCAGGACCTCGGCGGGTTCCTCGCTCTGGGTCAGCATGGTCGCCGCGCCAAGCAAGGTCTGCCGCACCAACGCGCGTGCCGCCTCGCTCGACAGGCCCTGGATCTGGCCGGCCTGCTGCATCGCTTCGGCGAGCAAAAACACATAGGCAGGGCCGCTGCCGGAGACCGCGGTGACCGCGTCCATCTGCGCTTCGTCGTCGATGCGCACGGTCGGTCCGACCGCGTCGAGCAGACCGGCGGCCTGATCGAACCGCGACGCTGCGGCGGCATTGGCGTACAGACCGGTGATGCCCACGCCGAGCAAGGCCGGCGTGTTCGGCATCGCCCGCACCACCGCGACCTCGCCGCCGAGCCAGCGGTCGAGCTGGCTGGCGGTGATGCCGGCGGCGATCGAAATCGCCAGCGGCCGTTGCGCGCGTGCCTGTTCGGCCAGGCTCGCGCAGACTTCGCGCATCACCTGCGGCTTGACCGCCAGCAACCACACCGACGCGCCCTCGGCCGCGGCCTGGGCATTGTCGAAACAGGCCACGCCGAAATCGCGCTGCAGCGCTTCGCGCAAGGCCGCGACCGGCTCGACCACGCGGATGTCGCCCGCCGCCACGCCGCGCGCGACCAGGCCGCCGATCAGACTGCGCGCCATATTGCCGCCGCCGATGAAGGCGACCGGGCCGATGGGAAAGGAAGAGGGTTCGGACATGAGCGACCACGCGGTTGAAGAATCCGGCTCAGGATAACAACCGCGGTGGCTGTCTGCGGTTGCCGGCCCGATGATCGCTGCGCTGTGCGTGAGTAGGCGAATGCTGCGGCCGAGAGGAGTTCGAACCGGTACGGCGTCGCACAGGCCGTACAGATCGCGCATGTCGCGCATGTCCGTCGGGTTTGTTCGATCGTCGCGCCGACGCGGACGAGTGGGGCGCCGACGACTGCCAAAGTCGGCCGCGTGCACGGTGCTAACCTGCTGGCGATCGATCGGTCACCGCCGATCCACCCAGCCGTTTCAGGTCGCCGCCATCAGCATCAGCCTCTACTACGACGCGAAACGGGAGCTTCGGTTGAACGACGCCGAACAGCAGCGCCTGGATGCGATCGTCGCCGAATTCGACAAGTCCGCCGAGATCGAGCGTGATCACGTTTCAGGCAAGGGGCTCAACTGGGAAAGCTTCACCCTGTACGGCGCGGACCGATTGCGCGACGGCCAGGTGCTGGCCGGCGCGACCAAGCTGCCCGACAACAAGGCATTCGCGGTCCACCAGGGCGCGCGTCACTGGGTCGATTGCCTCAACCGGATCCGTCGCGAGGTATTGGCCGATGCGGTCTGGAGTGTGCAGATCGACGACAAGGCGTTGCTGTGGGACGACAAGAGCGGCTGGCACGATGAAGCCTCAGACGGACTCGCCTCGTTGTGGCTGGGCTGCCTGCTGAGCGCCCCGTTCCGGCTGTTCGCTCGCTGAGCGGCGCCGCTGTCGGTATCGCCCGATTCCCCGACTCACCTTGACTCACCCCGTAGCCCGCACCCGCGCCCCGAACAACGCCGTGCCGATCCGCACCATCGTCGCGCCCTCGGCGATCGCGATCGCATAGTCGTCGCTCATGCCCATCGACAAGGTGTCCACCGCCGCGCCGTGCTCCGCCGCGAGCGCATCGAACAGCGCCTTGGCCTTGGCGAACGCCGGCCGCCGCAGCGCCGGGTCGTCGTGCGGGGTCGGGATCACCATCAGCCCGCGCAGCCGCAGCCGCGGCTCGGCCGCGATCGCCGCCGCCAGCGCCGGCACGTCCTCGGGCCGGCAGCCGTGCTTGCTGGCCTCGTCGTCGATATTGACCTGGACCAGCGCGTTCAAGGGTGCCGCCTGCGGATCGCGGTGGCGGGCCAGGGCGGTCGCCAGCTTGGCCCGGTCGACGGTCTGCACCCAATCGAACAGCGCCGCCGCCTGCGCCGCCTTGTTCGACTGCAGATGGCCGATCAGGTGCCATTCCAGCGCCAGACCGGCCGCGCCGGTGCCGGCCATGGCCGCGCGCTTGGCCGCGGCCTCCTGGACGTAGTTCTCGCCGAACGCCGTTTGCCCTGCTAACGCCAGATTCGCGACCGCTGTCTCATCTTTGGTCTTACTGACCGCAAGCAATCGAGGAACCGGCCTGCCGGCGTCATGCGCCGCGCGCTGCAACTGATGCAAGATATCGTGCAAGACGTGCTCGGGCACGTGGGGAATCCTGTGATGAAGGGGCTGGATCGGCCATGCCGTTCGGGGGCTATACTGCCTCTTGGGGGTGGTTTGGTTCCAGCTTAGAGTTGCATCTGACCACAAAGCGGCTGGGCCCAATGTGGCTGGCTTTAACGGACCCGGCTGACGGGTCCCTGCAGTGCGGGGAGCACGCATGGATATCGCCGAACTACTGGCGTTCTCGGTTAAGAACAAAGCATCCGACTTGCATTTGTCTGCGGGCCTGCCGCCGATGATCCGGGTCGATGGCGACGTGCGCCGGATCAACATCCCGGCCCTGGACCACAAACAGGTCCATGCGCTGGTCTACGACATCATGTCGGACAAGCAGCGGCGCGACTTCGAAGAATTCCTCGAGGTCGACTTCTCCTTCGAAATCCCCGGCCTGGCGCGCTTCCGCGTCAACGCCTTCAACCAGAACCGCGGCGCCGGCGCCGTGTTCCGTACCATTCCCTCCGAAGTGCTGACCCTGGAAGACCTCGGCTGCCCGCCGATCTTCCGTCAGCTGATCGAACAGCCGCAGGGCCTGATCCTGGTGACCGGGCCGACCGGCTCGGGCAAGTCGACCACGCTCGCGGCGATGATCGACCACATCAACAAGAACGAGTACGCGCACATCCTGTCGGTGGAAGACCCGATCGAATTCGTGCATACCTCGCAGAAGTGCCTGATCAACCAGCGCGAAATCCACCGCGACACCCACGGCTTCAACGAGGCCTTGCGTTCGGCGTTGCGCGAAGACCCCGACTACATCCTGGTCGGCGAGTTGCGCGACCTGGAAACCATCCGCCTGGCGCTGACCGCGGCGGAAACCGGCCACTTGGTCTTCGGCACCCTGCACACCTCGTCGGCGGCCAAGACCGTCGACCGCATCATCGACGTGTTCCCCGCCGGCGAAAAACCGATGGTGCGCTCGATGCTGTCGGAATCGCTACGCGCGGTGATTTCGCAGGCGCTGCTCAAGAAGGTCGGCGGCGGCCGTACCGCGGCCTGGGAAATCATGGTCGGCATCCCGGCGATCCGAAACCTGATCCGCGAGGACAAGGTCGCGCAGATGTATTCGGCGATCCAGACCGGTCAGGGCTACGGCATGATGACGCTCGATCAGCATCTGCAGGATCTGGTCAAGCGCGGCATGATCCTGCGTCCGCAGGCACGCGAGTACGCGAAGGACAAGCGCCTGTTCGACTGATCGCGCGCGCCGGCGCCGCGCTGCGCGCGCCGGCTCGAGCCCTCGGACGAATCGGCCTTGGCACGATTCCCCCTTTAGCTCCAGACCTCCCGAGGAGGTAGCCCCATGAATACCCCGGCCCCGACCAACCCGACCACCGCCTCCGGCGCGATCGACTTCACTTCCTTCCTCAAGCTGATGGCGCACCAGCGCGCCTCGGATTTGTTCATCACCTCGGGCATGCCGCCGTCGATGAAGGTCCACGGCAAGATCAGCCCGATCACCCAGAACCCGTTGACGCCGCAGCAAAGCCGCGACCTCGTGCTCAACGTGATGAACCCGCAGCAGCGCGAAGAGTTCGAAAAGACCCACGAGTGCAACTTCGCCATCGGCGTGACCGGCATCGGCCGCTTCCGCGTGAGCTGCTTCTACCAGCGCAACCAGGTCGGCATGGTGCTGCGCCGGATCGAGACCAAGATTCCGACCGTCGAAGAACTGAACCTGCCGCCGATCATCAAGACGCTGGCGATGACCAAGCGCGGCATCATCCTGTTCGTCGGCGCGACCGGCACCGGCAAGTCGACCTCGCTCGCGGCGATGATCGGCTACCGCAATCTGAACTCGACCGGCCACATCATCACCATCGAAGACCCGATCGAATTCGTGCATCGCCACGAAGGCTGCATCATCACCCAGCGCGAAGTCGGCATCGACACCGACAGTTGGGAAGCCGCGCTCAAGAACACCCTGCGCCAGGCGCCGGACGTGATCATGATCGGCGAGGTGCGCACCCGCGAAGGCATGGACCACGCCATCGCCTTCGCCGAAACCGGCCACCTGGTGCTGTGCACGCTGCACGCCAACAACGCCAACCAGGCGATGGACCGCATCATCAACTTCTTCCCGGAAGACCGTCGCAACCAGTTGCTGATGGACTTGTCGTTGAACCTCAAGGGCGTGGTCGCGCAGCAGCTGATCCCGACCCCCGACGGCAAGGGCCGCCGCGTCGCCATGGAAATCCTGCTCGGCACCCCGCTGGCCCAGGACTACATCCGCGACGGCGAAATCCACAAGCTGAAAGAATTGATGAAGGACTCCGTGCAGTTGGGCATGAAGACCTTCGACCAGGCCTTGTTCGAGCTGTACCAGGCTGGCGAGATCAGCTACGAAGACGCGCTGCGTTATGCGGACTCGCAGAATGAGGTGCGCTTGCGCATCAAGTTGGCGCAGGGCGGCGATGCGCGGACTTTGTCGCAGGGGTTGGATGGGGTTGAGGTGGCTGAGGTTAGATAAGCTCTTCGATGTTTTCAAAAAAAGCCCGGCGATGCCGGGCTTTTTTGTGCCGGCCGTCAACGTCGCGAGCTTTGAGACGGTGGTATGTGACTGTTTGAATTACGCAAGCTTCGCGTCTTGAAAGCTGGTGTGCGCAACGGTGATCATCGCCCTGGGATTTCTCCAGAGTACGGCCTGCCCCACGCCTGCCAGATACGCTCGATCGATAGCGCACGCGCGATCACGGATGTTCCGCCGCTTTGCTCGCGGCTATTTTCTTCACCGGATGGATGACATGGTTTTCAGCGTTTCTACCCGCGCTCTGCTGCTGGTTTGCTTGGCTTTGGCGGCGACACTCATGCCCAATCTGTCCAAGGCGGCCGATCGGTATTGCGCCAATCGCTACATGCCCGTGAGCCAGGAGTCGGCCTGCTTCAAGACCAAGGCCGAAGCGGAACAGTTCATTCGGACCGAGCCGGCAACACCCAGTGGTAACTCGCTGTTGGAGTTGAAGTCGACGACAGCGGGCGGCGGGAATTTCTCGGAGACCTACGCCGTCAAAACGGTGGCTCCTACGTACTATGGGGACTATTACGTAGCTGACGACGAGTGGGGCAAGGGGCTCGGTTGCAGCTCGAACGGTGTATCTCAGCCGAATGGTCAGGTTGCCTGTGACGACGAAGATAAATTGGCGGCTGACATCAACGCCTCGTATTCCGTTCCGGTCCTGGATCACTATTACGAAGGTTCTTACTATCTAGAGGATGGGCCGGGTTGGGGAAACAGTGGGCAATACGTTTATCTGCGACGCGACTATCCGTCGAGCAATCCGAGCGCGCGCAAGTACCTTGTCAGACTGTCCGCTACCAGCCTCAGGTCTTGGAGGGTTCGGCGTACCGACTGGTTCAAGTGTCCGGAGTTATTCCAGGGCACGTGGGCAAATCCGAATGTTGATAAATGGCCATACGCCTGCGCCAATACTTCGCGCGGAGAAATCTACTGGAAATCGGCCCAGCATGACTCCTGTTGCAAGGACGGTAATCCAGCGGTCGCCGCAACCGGCAATAAGGAATACCGCGAACCCGATTTCGACTGGGAAGGCGGCGCATTCTCGCGCGCCTACAACTCGATCAATGACCTGGTTCTGCAGTCGGGTCTGACCGACAGCTGGGCGCATTCGTTCTCTACCCGGCTCATGATGTCCGCGGGCGCCCCACAAATATGGATCACGCCCGAAGGCTATCTCGAAGCGCTGAAGTTCAATTCGACGACCTCGTCCTACGCGTCCACCAACCGGCCCGGCGTCGTCCTGATCAAAGAGTCCGATGAGATCGCCGCACAGCGCGGCCGCTGGCGTCTTTCGGCGGCTTCGCAGGACTTGCAATGGTTCAACGACAGCGGGCGCTTGGTCAGCTTCAATCGCGCCGGGCGGGCTTTCTTTCTCGATTACTGCACCGACGGCGATGTCCAGTCTGGAATGTGTCTGGCTGCTGGCGATCTTCTCAGGGTGCGGAGCCCGTCGGGTCGTTCACTGAACTTCGTCTACGCGGCCGCGATAGCGCCGCAACTCGATGACAACGGCATTCGACTTGCGCGCATCACCGCCGACGGCGTGACTCTGGCCGATTATGTCTACGACAGCATGGGTCGACTGACTCATGCCAGCAAGGCGGGCGACAGCGCCGGCGAGGGCAGGGAATATCTCTACGCCGAGGTTGGCCATCTATGCCGCAACGCCGCCGGCACCACGGTGCCGGGATGCAATCCAGTCAACTTCAGCCATCATCTGACCGGCGTCATCGACGAGAACGGGCAGCGCTACGCGACCTACGATTACGACGAATTCGGCCGTGTCGTGGTCAGCGATCACGCGGATGGCGCTGGCAAAGTCACGCTAACTTATGGTGCTTCGGGTGGAACCACGGTGACGCTGCCGACGGGATCGACCAAGGCCTATACCTTCTCCACGGAGATTTTTCGTCAGCCGACCAAGGTCGCGATGTCCGTCACCGACGGCTCCGTGGCCGGAACCGATACGGCGTTCTATAGCGGCAACCGTCGGCAATGGAGCGAGGACGCACGTGGCATGCGGACCCAGTACACCTACGATCATTTTCACGAGCTAACTCGTAAGACCGGGCTGGCTTCTGGAAATGGCAACGTAACGGCGTTTACCCGTACCACGCAGACGGATTGGGTTCCGTCCTATTCGCTGCCGAGCGAGCGACGCATTCTGGACAACACCAATGCGTTGGTAGCCAAGTCGAAGTGGACCTACAACGGTCGCGGTCAGGCCCTGACATCGACCCAGGTCGATCCAGCCACCGCGGCCGAGCGAACCGTAACCACCGCGTACTGCGATCCCAGCGACGTGACGGCCGGCATCTGCCCGGTCGTGGGCTCGATCAAATCGGTCGACGGCCCTCGCGCCGATGTGAACGACATCGCCAGCTACACCTATTACGCCAGCGATGACGCCACCTGCGCCACGTCGCCGGCCACATGTGCCTACCGCAAAGGCGATCTGTGGAAGATCACCAACTCGCTGGGACACGTTACCGAGTTCCTGCGCTACGACTACAGCGGCCGTCTGCTTTCCAGCAAGGACGCCAACGGTGTCGTCACCGATATGGAGTACCTGCCGCGCGGCTGGTTGGCCAGCACGAAGATGCGCGGCCCCGACGCCGGTTCCGAAACCGATGACGTGATCATCCGCTATGAGTACGACCTCATCGGACAGGTCAAGAAAGTCATCCAGCCCGACGGCGCCTTCATCCGCTACGAGTACGACGCGGCGCACCGTCTGACCGATATCTACGACAACGTCGGCAACCGCATCCACTACACGCTCGACGCCGCCGGCGCGCGGACCAAGGAAGACACCCGCGACAGCAATGGCGCGTTGAAGCGCACGCTGTCGCGGATCTACAACCAGCTCGGTCAGCTGAAAACCGCCAAGACGGCCTACGATCACCCGACCGGCTTCACCTACGACGCCAGCGGCAATGGCGATGTCACCACCGACGCCTTGGGCCGCAAGGTCGACAACGATTACGATCCGCTCAATCGCCTGGCCAAGACATTGCAGGACGTCGGCGGCATCAACGCCAAGACCGAGTTCAAGTACGACGCGCTGGATCGCCTGACCAAGGTCACCGATCCGAAGAATCTCGACACCACGTATGCCTACAACGGCTTCGGCGATCAGGTGCAGCTGACCAGTCCCGATACCGGCGTGTCGACCTATACCTACGACAGCGCCGGCAATCGCAAGACCGAAACCGACGCGCGCAACATCACGCGCACCTACAGCTACGACGCGCTCAATCGGCCGATCGCGGTCGCGTACCCGACCACCAGCCTCAACGTGGGTTACGAGTACGACGCCGTGCCCACCGTTTGCGCCGCGGGCGAGACCTTCGCCAAGGGCCGCTTGTCGCTGATCACCGATGCGAGCGGCAGCACCCAGTACTGCTACGACCGCTTCGGCCGCACGGTCCGCAAGGTGCAGACCACCAACGGCAAAGTGTTCGTGGTGCGCTATGCGTACACGCTGGCGGGGCAGTTGAGCAGCCTGACTTATCCCGACGGCGCGGTCGTGACCTATCAGCGCGACGCGCAGGGTCGCATCAGCCAGATCGACACCAAGCGCGCGGTTGCGGGCGCGACGACCGAAGTGCTGCTGAGCCAGGCCACGTATCACCCGTTCGGCCCGACCGCGGGTTGGACCTACGGCAACGGCCGTACTTTCGCGCGGCCGGTCGATCTGGATTACCGCACCTCGGCCGTCGTCGATCCGTCCGCCGGCGGTCTGTCGGTCGGTTTTGGCTTCGATGCGGTCGGCAATATCGACAAGCTCACGCCCGCTGGCGCGACCAATACGTGGTTGACCTTCGGCTACGACGCACTAAATCGTTTGACCGCGTTGCGCGATGGGCCGACCAATACGGCGATCGAGGCGTATACCTATGACGCCACCGGTAACCGCCAGAGCATAACTACGGCAAGCGGCAGCAAGACTTATACCTACCCGACCGACAGCCACCGCCTGACACAGGCCGGTCCGGACAGTCCGCGGACCTATGACGCCAGCGGCAATTCCATCCAGATCGGTGTGAACAGCTTCATTTACAGCGACGCTGGCCGTAGCAGCGAACTCAAGCAGGGTGCGACCCTGATTCAAACCTATGTATATAACGGCAAGGGCGAGCAGGTTCGTAAGTACACCGCTGCCAATGATCGCCATGTGGTCTATAGCGAATTTGGCCAGTGGTTGGGCGAGTACGACGACAATGGCAATGTGATCCAGCAGGCGATCTGGATGGATGATCTGCCGGTTGGCCTGTGGGCCGGTAACGGCGCGCAGCAGGCGCTGCACTACATCGAACCCGATCACTTGGGTACACCGCGGATGGTGATCGATCCGGTTCGGAATGTGGCGGTCTGGAGCTGGGATTTGAAGGGCGAGGCGTTTGGCGACAGTGCGCCGAATCAAGATCCGGATTTGGACGGCATTGCACTTGTGCTCGATATGCGGCTTCCGGGGCAGCGATACGATTCGTTAAGTCGCCTAAGTTACAACTATTATCGTGACTATGAGTCAGCTGGCGGTCGTTATATCCAGAGTGATCCTATCGGATTGAGAGGTGGTGTCAGTACCTACGCTTATGCCATTTCAAACCCGGTGCTATGGGTGGATCCTTTAGGGTTGGAGGTTGTTTTTCCAACGGCCAATTGTGGTGGTAACTATGGTTTGACATATTGTGATGGCAAGGGTGGTCTCGTCGTTTCAAACTGCGACAACACATGTGGGCGGCAGTGTACGCAATTACACGAAAACGAACATAGACGTTTTTTGCAGGCTAAATTCGGTAGCGTATGTAAAAATCGCCCAAAGGGTGCTGCGCCATATCCGGTAGATTTCGCTTACGATGCTTTTATTATAGCTAATGCTGAGACTGAGTGCAGGGCATACAAAATCGGTGCATCCTGTCTGAAAAAGCTCGAAGCTACTAGTGAAGGACAATGCCCGCCGTGTAAGAGCCATATCGAAAGCCAGCTCAGGGTGGCAAGCTCGGAGAGGAAGCGCTATAGATGCGACGCATATGGCTGGTAAATTTCCTTTTGATCTCGGCAATCGGATGCGCACAATCCGAGGAATGCGTATCGAGTGTTGGTGTGGAAAGATCAGTTCCCGAGATGGTCAGGGCTGAGCTGGAGAAGAAAGGTTTAAGCAGTTATCTGCTGCTGGATAGGGTTGATTGCGGCGAAATTATATATTGGACGGCGGTTCCTTCCAGTACACCGGTTAACGTGCCTCGTCCTCCGGGATTCGGCTATTCGGTGGTTTTTAATTCTAAATTGCGGGTGGTTCATATCGATAAAGGCCAGTGAGCTTTAGTGGCGCGCTTCTTTGCTTCTACTGGGTGTAGCTCAGACTGTCCAGTCACGCCGTGTAATCAAGCGCGGCACGCAGGTATCTACAGCCTGATATCCGTCCGCACTCACACAAGTGGGCCGGTAATCCATAGCGAAAGAAGGTCTGCGAAAGAGAGGCAGAGTGGACTTTCGGAGAAGTTCTCTCTTGCCCCTATTCGCTTGCTGAAGCGAACGGTCGATCTCACGCCGCAAAGGTCGTGAGAACAAGAAGGTCGGAATCAGATTGAGTTTCCCGACAGCGCTATATCAATCGCCGCGACGATCAGTCAAAACTTGATCCCAGCCCGCGCTCCAACGTATCCGGTGTAATCCCCGGTATTCGTATCCACACTTACACGCCCCGTCAACCCCAGCGATGTCACGCCCTGGTTGTAGTTGAGGCTGGTCTCGCCGGTGACATTGCTGGCGCCATCGCGACCAAAGCCCACGGTGCCACGCGCATAGCCGCTTAGGTTTCAAAATAGGGGGCGGAGTGAACATTCGAAAAAGTCCATTCAGACCTCTATTTTCTGGACTGGGCGTGCCTAAAGACCCGGGGCCGGACATGCCTAGTCAATCTCGTTGCTATCCCTTACAATGACATTCACGGCTTCGGTTAATGTCGGAGTATGTATGAATAATAATATTTTTCTCTGCTTGTTTTTATTTTCATTGTCAAGCTGTGCGCATTCGAGTGGCGCCACTCTTACTCCTTACCGTTGCCGGGATATGCCACCAACGGATTCTGGTCAGAAAATTTTTCTGGCCGGCACTATAAGTGAGACGAAGGAAAACGTTCTGCATATGGATTTCGATGGATTTGGAGTCGATTTTTCTTCGACACAATTTGATGTCCTGTCGCCGTCGGAGTGGAAGGGGCGCCGTTATCCAATTTATTTTCAGGAAGAAGAGCTAGCCGACAGAGGACGAGCGCCAGCGAATGGAATGGTGTCATTCGATATAACCGTTCCAGCTTGCTTGGATCAGCCGTGGCTCTTCTGGGAAGCGATCAAGCCGAAACAGCTTGATCGTGAAGCCATCTAGAGAGTAGGTCGGATTGAAACTTTGCGCTTCCAAGATAAGGGTCTGAGTGGACTTTCGAAAAGTCTACTTCGATCCATATTTTCGATTGGAGTGTGCCGGTATGTTTTCGATGTATGAGTGCAGAAAGTGAGGGGTGCAGGATTGAAGTATTATGGGTTAGTCGCCTTAGGCGCGGCTGCCTCGGCGATCGCTTTTTCGGTGATCAGGGTTGTTTATTATTTCTGGATGGATTTAAGGCCAGAGATGTCGCCAATGATGTTTTTGATTTTTTCCCCTTTAGTCGCCTTGGCGTTCTCGCTAATATCGGTCGTACTGGAAGTTTTCCTGTGCGTTCTTATGCCAAGAATGTTTAGGGCTCTTCCTTTTGTGGTCGGGGTTTCTTATTCTTCGCTGCTGCTTGTTTTAATTAATAAGTGGTTTCTGCTTGTTTTCTTGGTTTTTAATCCTGTAACGCTACATTGCTGGTTAGCCGTTCGCCATAAGCATGCCCGGTGAACATCATGTGAGATGTCTTCATTCAGCTATCTGTTGTAGCTTTGACTGATTCAGTGGCGAAACAGTACGTGTCCTGGCGGGCTCCGTGACTATGAGTAATGTTTGGCTAAACCGAAGTTGGACGTTGTTGCTTTTGGGTGTCGTAGGCTGCTCACCGAAAAATATTCCGTGCGGTGGTCGAGTCTCTCCTTCGGGCTTAAAGGGCGATGCGTTGGTCGTTGCTAAAAAGGCTATGGCCGAATCAGCGAGGTTTTGTGCCGGAACCTCTGAAGGATGTGATTACATAGTGGCTAAGACGCCGAAAGGGTGGTCGGTAGCGGCGACGCGAGTCTCTCTGGTCGACGAAGGATGCTTGGGCGCGATAGGAGATGAAAAATTCTATAGCTATGACGACTCGGGGGAGCTCCTGGAAATTATTGATGGGCTTTAGCGAGAACTAGTTCATCCTTCTGCCGCCGCTGCTTTTTGCCGCGACGAGAATGGAGCGTCATTGCTGACGATGGACGTGAGCGTATGCTCGGTTTGTTCAGCCATGCGCGGGAATTCAGGGGGCGAGTGGACTTTCGGACAAGTCCACTCGCCGGAATAGGGGGCAGAGTGGATTTTCGAAAAAGCCCATTCCTGCCCCTGTTTGCTGGGCAATCCGTGATACCGCAAGAAACATGCCGTACATGGCGAATGGAACTCTACGGAAGCTGTCAGGTGGTGCTGCATGAAGTTTCGTTACATTAATTTCTTGATTGCGTTGATGATTATTTTAGTCGCGTCATGCTCTATTAAAGAGCAGCGTGGTGAAGTCTGGGTGCGAGGCCGTGGGGTCACAAGTTCCTTCGAGCTGCATAAAGACGGTACGTATGTTTCGAAGGAGAATTGTGATATTTGCCCAGAGCGTGAGGTGCGAGGTGTTTGGCGAAGAGATGCGAAAACATTAGTGCTCTCGGCGCGGAGTGGTGCGCCGAATCAGGTATTGGTGGAGCTGGATTACCGCGGTTGCCATGGATATGTTCCGGTGGAGCAATCGTTCAAGACCGATAAGCTTTTCCCCACGGATATCTATTTTCGATGGCGCGATGAGTGTGCTCGGCATCTATGATTGAGTCGCCGCTTGTAAAATAGGAGTCGGAGTGGACTTTCGAAAGAGTCCACTCCGACCCCTGTTGGCTGGTGGCTGTAAGGATGGTCGTGTTGTGGTCAAGGCCCACGGATGTAGAGGTCCGATAGTTGAGGAAACCCCTTACAGATGGAAATGAAGACGAAGGTGCTTGTAAGAGTTATTGGTGAGAAGCTCGGCAATGGTCTCGATGAGATAATTGCATCTAAAGAATTTGATTATTTCAATCTTGATGAAATCGATACTTGCATATCTCAGTTGATTGATTTTGTGGTGCGTGACCTAGTCGATATGAAGGCAAAGGGAGTCGGTCTCGGGGATGATCCCCAAATCTCTTTGGTCTTGTCGGCGGAGGATGTCTATATCCGTCCTTCTGTGCATTTGTCAAAAAACACGATCAATAAAATTGCGAGTATTGGTGCTTCTTTCGATTTTGACCCCTATACCTAACATGTGACTAGCTAAATAGGGATAGGGTAGGTAAGAGTCTGAGGTCAAGGCGAGTTTTGCGATATCGCAATATCAATCGCTGCGGTAATCAATCAAAACCTGATTCCAACCCGAGCCCCGACATACCCGGTGAATGCCCCGGTATTCGTATCCACGCTCCCGCGCCCCGTCAGCCCCAGCGACGTGCCGCCCTGGTTGTAGTTGAGCCCGGTCTCGCCAGTGACATTGCTGACGCCATCGCGACCAAAGCCCACCGTCCCGCGCGCATAGCCACTGAGGTTTTCGGAGAAGTCGCGGGTCAGGCCCAGGCTGACGTTGCCGTTCTGGAAGCCCTGGGCGTTGAAGTTCGCGGTGCCGCTGAAGTCGAAGGCGTTGAGGTTGCCCAGGTCGAGGCTGCCTTTGACGGTCGCGCCGTAGTTGGGTTGGGCCGCGCTGCCGAACGGGCCGGCGGTGGCGCTGAGGTTGAAGCTGCTCAGGTCGTTGCTGTAGCCGATGCTGCCGCTCACGGTGACGTTGGCCGGGTCCAGGCCGAAGCGGGCGTTCATGGTCGCGTCGAGCGAGCCGGTGTAGCTCAGGCCGAGGTTGATGCCGACGTTGCTGATGTCGGTATTGGCGATGTCGGCGGCGTTGAAGCCGTCGATGCTGAAGGCCGGCGAGAAGGCGTTGAACTCTTCCACCGTCGTCGTCGGGGTGGCGAGCGCGGAGAGGGCAACATCGGCGTAGGTGGCGTTGGTGGGGACGCCGCCCAGTGTCGTCAGTGAGGAGAAGTCGAGCGCGGGGGTGTTGACCTGCATTGCGTTGAGTTGCGACAGCGCGCTCATCGGCACGCTCAGGTCTACCGGCGCGGCTTCGACCGTGGTCAGCGCGGGCGTCGGCGTGGCGTTGACCGCTGCTGCGGCCGCGGCGGCTTCGGCGGCGCGTTGCGCTTCGGCGGCTTCGTTGGCGGCCTGGCTCTGTTGAGCGGAGGCCGAAGAATTCTGCGAGGAGCCCGAGACTCCGGAACTTGCGTCTGCCATGAGAGTGCTCCTTGGGATGGGGTCCCGTGAGAATCAGCCCTGATGAAAACGGTTTCAGTCAGTGCACCGTAGCAAGCCGCGGGGGGCGCAGAAACCTGGGGGCTGCCCTAGCCGGGGCTTGACCGGGTCGTCTGGCGATGCCGGCGGTGGCTGGCGCCGAGGCGAGGCCGGTTCGCGGCCCGGCGACTGTCGTCCGACCCCGGATCGTCGGACGCATGCCCGCGTCGCAGTCACTTACTCGAACCGTTCCCGCGTCAGCGCGCGCAAGCTGATCGCCTCGCGCGGTTCAAGCTTGACGCCCCGCGTCGGGCGCGATCGCCGATCCGCGCGAAGCGCCGCAAGCCACCATGCATGCAGCGATCGCGACCGACCGACCCGATCGGCAAGCCGTCGCGATGCCCGCCACGTTCCCTTTGCTCCGGCGGTGATGCCTAATAACCCGATTGCAACGACGACACCGCAACGCGAGAGGGCAACGAGGTCGGCGCATCGCCGGATCGAACGACGCATGGCCAAGGTACTCATATTGGGCCCCCGAGCCCCCGCGGCGCTGGAGCTGGCGCGTCGATTCGATCGCGCGGGATGGAGCGTCCATGTCGCCGACAGCGTGTCCTGTCGCTTGAGCGCGTGGTCGCGCTCGGTGACGCGCGCGCATCGACTGCCGCCGCCGCGTTCGCGCGCCGGCGAATTCGTCGCGGCGTTGGCGCGCATCGTCGCCGCCGAAAGCATCGATCTGATCGTGCCGACCTGCGAGGAAGTGTTCTTCCTTTCGCGCTATCGCTCGGCCTTGCCCGATCGCGTGCGGGTGCTGGCCGACGATTTCGAAACCCTGCGCGCGCTGCACAGCAAGCGCCACTTCCTCGAGCTGGCGCGCGACTGCGGCGCCAACGTGCCCGACAGCGCGATCGTCACCCGCATCGACGAAGCGCGCGCATGGGCCGCCGGTGGGCCGCTGGTGCTCAAGCCCGAGTACTCGCGTTTCGGCGTGCACGTGCGGCTGTATCCGCGCGGCATGCCGGCCGATGCGGCGCCGCTGGGATTGGCGCAGGATTGGGTGGCGCAGCGCTATTACCACGGCACCGAGCTGTGCTCGTACAGCGTCGCCGACCGCGGCCGCTTGCTCGCGCATTCGGTGTACCGCCCAAGCTACCGATTGCGGCGCAGTTCCAGTTTCTATTTCGAGCCGAGCCCGAACGCGGCGATTCGTGGCTTCGTCGAACGCTTCGTGGCCAAGATCGGCTTCACCGGACAGATCTCCTTCGATTGGATCGTCGGCGACGACGGCCTGGCCACCGTGCTGGAATGCAATCCGCGCGCGACCAGCGGCGTGCACCTGTTCGCCGACGACGACGCGCTGCCCGCGGCACTGATGGGCGACATCATGGAGTGCATCGAGCCCGGTCTGCATAAGCCGAAGATGCTGGCCGGGGTGATGGTCAGCGCGGGTTTGCTGCAGGCGATCGCGCAGGGCAACGTGCGGACATGGTGGCGCGATTATCGGCGCGCCGACGATGTGCTGGCGTTGCCGGGCGATCGACGCCCGCCGCTCGGCGGTCTGGTCGACATGGGCTCGTACGCGGCGATCGCCTTGCGCCAGGGCTGCAATCTGCGCGAGGCGGCGACGCGCGATATCGAGTGGGACGGCGAGCCTTTGCCGGAGCTATGAAGCCCTCGGCGTCCAGCGGGATCGAATCGTTCAACGCGCGCGCGCAGGCGTTCGCGCGGATTCACGCGAAGGCGCCATCGGCCGCCTTCGCAGCCAACCTGCACACCCAAGTCGAAATGCTGACGGCGGGTGAGGTGATATTTCCGGTCACGGTGAACGATGCACAGGCCGACAATGCCTGGGTCTGTTCGCCGCATACGACCTATGGCAACTACGCACTCGAAGAGGCGATCCGCTACGCGCCGCGTTGGCTGTCGCCGGCGTTGAACCTGCTGGGCCGCGGCAGCAAGGCCTGGCTGGAGTCGGCGCGGATCGATCGCGCGGTTGCGATCAACAACTGGCTGTTGTCGACCAATCTGTATCCGCCCTTGCAGAGCGTGCCGCTGGCGAAGCTGTTGCAACAGTCGCTGGCGCGCTGGCCCGGGCACGCGATCTGGCTGCGTTCGCTCAACGATGTCGAGCATCGCGACTGGCTGGCCGAGTGCGAACGGCTGGGGTTCGCGCTGATCCCGAGCCGGCAGGTGTATCTGTTCCACGACGTCGCGCGTCTGGCGCGCGAGCGGCACAATCTGAAGGTCGATCTGAAACTGGCCGCGAAACAGCCCGGCCGCGCGCGCAATGGCGATATCGTCGATGCCGACTACCCGCGCATCGCCGAGTTGTACGAGCGGCTGTACATGGACAAGTATTCGCGTTGCAACCCGCATTACAACGCGCAATTCATGCGCCAGTGGCATCGCGCCGGTCTGCTGGAATTCGACGGCTATCGCGACGACGCCGGTCGCCTGCTCTGCATCGCCGGACAGTTCCGTCAGGGCCACACCCTGACCACGCCGATCGTCGGTTACGACACTGACTTGCCGCAGCGCATGGGGCTGTATCGATTGCTGACGGCCTGCACGTTCGAACACGCGATCGCCGACGGCTTCGACATCAACTTCAGCGCGGGCGCGGCGGGGTTCAAGCGCCTGCGCGGTGGTGTACCGAGCATCGAGTACAGCGCGGTGTACATGCGGCATTTACCTCGCCACACGCGGCGTATTCTGACGATCATCTCGGCGCTGACGCGGCGAGCCGGGGTGCCGATCATGCGCAGGTTCGAGTTGTGAGGGCGGTGGGTCGACCCGCGCCTGCGCAGACTGGACGGACAATCTGCGCGGCAACGGCAAATCGCGGGATAATCGGAGCATGACGACCTGGCATGCCTCGCATTACGCACGCTGGTTTCCCGCGCTGTGCGCGGACCGCCTCGGCCACAAGCCGGTGGCGGTGACCGTGCTCGATCGCGCGGTCGTGCTCGGCCGGGCGCGCGATGGGCGACTGTTCGCGTTGGAGGATCGCTGCCCGCATCGGCACGCGCCATTGTCGGCCGGGACCGTTACTGAGTCGGGAATCGCCTGTCCGTACCACGGCTGGCGCTTCGACGCCGATGGCCGCTTGTGCGAAATCCCCGGCATGCCGGGGGACTGTCCGCTGCCACAGGTGCGGGTGCGCAACATCGCGGCGCGCGAGCATGACGGCCTGATCTGGCTGCGGCTGGACGGGCGCGACGAAGGCGCGTTGCCGCGCATGTTGAACGAGAACTCCGAGGGTTCGCGGCGTTTCCTGTGGCAGACCCAGTGGCAGGCGCATGTCGTCGACGCGATCGAGAACTTCCTCGATCCGATGCATACGCACTGGATTCATCCCGGCCTGGTGCGCAGCGGCGAACGGCAGCCGATGACGGCGCGGTTCGAATCCGATGATGCCGGCTTCAGGGTGATCTATCGCGATCAGCCGCAGCAATCGGGTCTGTTGTACCGCCTGTTCGAATCGCCGCGCGAAAGCGAGCAGGCCATCTTCGACGCACCGGGCAGTGCGCAGATCGAGTACCGCTACGTCAACGGCGGAATCGTCCGCATCAGCCTGCATTTCACCCCGCAGACCCGCGATATCACTTCGGTATTCGCGACCTTGCACGTGGAAAACCGCTGGGCGCCCGCATGGCTGGTGCGTCGTCTGGTGTGGCCGTTCCTCAAGCGCGTCAACGATCAGGACGCGCGCATGCTGGCGATGCAGTCGGCCAATATGCGGCGCTTTCCCGGCGCGCGCGGCGCCTCCACGCAACTCGATCTGGTGCGGCCTTGGGTTGAGGCGTTCTGGCAGACCGGCGAGGCACCGGCCGAGGAGCAAGCCCGCGAGGTGCGGATCCTGCTGTAAGGCCGGTGCCTGGGCTTAGTTCAGTGCGAGTCCGTCGTTGGCTTCTTGTCCGCCGCGACCGGCGCTGCGGTCTTGTCCGACTTCATCGCCAGCAGCGTCTTCGCGCGTTCCTCTTCCGAATCCATTTCGAACTGCACCAGCTTGCCGTCGTCGCCGAACTGAAAATCCGACCAGCGGCGCGGCACCGCCTTGACTTGGCCCGCGCGCATGGCCGGGGCCACGGTTTCGGCGCGATCGCCCAGATAGCTGCGGCCGATCTTGTCCCACAGGCCGTCTTCTAGGCTGTAGACGAAGCAGGTCGCGCCGTATTGCACGGTGTTGCACAGCAGGTAATCGTTGCGGCCGTTGCGATCGAGGTCCGGCGTCATCAGCACGCATTGCGAATCGGCATTCAGGCAGTCCGGCGTGGGCAGCCGTTGCGCGATCAGGGCCTGCAGCCACACCGTATCGGGCTGATCGGCGCCTGGCGCGATCTGGATATGCCGCAGCGCGGCCGCGACGGTATCGGCCTGGGCCTGGGCGCGATCGTCCATGGTGTACTCCCACGGATTTTTCATCTTGAGCACGCGTTCGAGCTTGGCGCTTTGCTTATCGCCGGCGAATTGCGGATCGCTGCGCAGGCTTTGCAGCGCCTCGTAGCCGCGGCGGCCGTTCTGGAAACGCAGGTGGCTGAGGTCGAATTCTTCCGCCGGGGTGCGGCCTTCGCGCAGGCGCGCGAGTTGATCGTTGACGGTCAGGCGGTGCGGGTCGAGCAGCAGCGAGTTCGCCGCCACCGCGAACGCCATCGCCACCAGCGAGACGGTCACGTTGACCCGCATCAACCCGTGCAGCCAGCCCAGTCGCGGTCGAAGCGCGGCCCAGGCGTAACCGAACGCGTACGCGCTCAGCACGACCGAGGCGAGCACCGCCCACAGGCGTTCGGCGGTCCATCCGTACTGGCCGATGCGCAAGGCCAGCGCGTACAACCCCAGCATCGCGTAAATCGGCAGGATCAACAGCGCCGCTTCGACCACCCGCCGCAGCCAGCGCGGGTACGGCGGTTCGCCGCTGCCGTCCTGATAGACCGCGTTGACGAACAACACCATCACCGCGATCAGACACATCAGGATCAAGGTCGCCGAACGGGTGCGCCACAACGCGTCCAGGCCGGTGAACGGCAGGCTGATCACGAACAGGATCGCGATCACCGCGACCAGCGGCAGCAGGCCCTTGAAGATCGCGAACAGAATCTGCCGCGCGACCTGCACCGGCCGTTGCTGAGTACGGCCGACCAGCACGCCCAGGCCGATCATGATGCCGCTGGCGAGATGGACGAAGCTGCGCATGGTGAACAGATCGGCGAAGAACTGGATGCCGATCAGCTTGAACAGCACCGCGCACAGGCCGAGCACGGCCCAGCAGATGCCGACGAACACCGCGGTCAACAGCAGGGTCAGCGCGTTCTGCCAGCCGTGCTCGAACAGTTGATCGTAGGACGCGCGCCAGCGGCCGCTGTCCAGACGGCATTGCAGATAGGGCAGGGCGATGAACAAGGCGATCGCCAGACTCGCGCCGAACGGCCACAGCACCGCGCTGGCGCTGATATCGGGCGCGCCGGTCGCGCTCCAGCCGGCCCACCACGCCAGCAGCAGATAGATCGCGCCGATGCCGGCCGCGTGTTGCCAGAAGCGCGCATCGTTCAAGCGCTGCACCGACAGGATCATCATCGTCGGCACCGACAGCACGATGACGTAGCCGCACACTTCCAGGCCGCTGTCGGCGAACGGGCCGATCCGCAGCAGATACAGCAGCAGGCCCTGCAACAGCGCGATCAGGACGATGAACGATCGCGTGGCGGAGGACAGGGCGGGAGGCGGGGTCATGCGGAATCCTTTGCGATGAGCTTGGTGAGCGAAGCATCGCGCGGCGCGCGCCGGGGCGGCGCGCATCGCGATGTCGTCCATGACGATGGGAGGGGCGTGTCGGTCAGCGGGTTTTCTTCGCCGCAGGCTTGGCGCTCGCGGTTTTCTTTGCGGCGGGTTTCTTGCTTGCCGCTGGTTTGGCGGCTGCTTTCTTGGCTGGTGCCGGCTTGCTGACGTTCTTCTTGGCGACAGTTTTGTTGACGGTCTTGGTGGGCGCGGCCTTCGTCTCGCCGGCTTTTCCCGCAGTCGTTCCCGCGGACTTCGAAGCGGGCTTCAGTGCCGCGGCTTGTTCGCGCGCACGGCGCCAATACGGCTTGAGCTTGTCGATGCGCTGATAAGCCGGACAGCTTTCGCGATGCGCGCCGGGCAGGTAGCTCAGGCTCATCAGGAATTCGTTGGTGATCTCGCCGCCGGTGAAACGGAAGGTCTTCTTGAACAGCTTGATCCAGTCGGCCTTCTCGCGCGGCCGGCCGTCGAGCAGTTGATGCGCGTCCAGCCATTGGGCAAAGCCGCCGTGGCCGGCGCGCAGGCCCTGGATCACCTGGGCGTTGTGGATCGCCGCATCGACCTTGAGCCGGTTGCGGATGATCCCGGCGTCCTCGAGCAGGCGCAGGCGCTCGGCCTGTCCGTACGCGGCGACCTTGTCGACCGCGAAGCCGTCGTAGGCGCGGCGGAAGCCCTCGCGCTTGCGCAGGATGGTTTCCCAGCTCAGCCCGGCCTGGTTGATTTCCAGGATCAGGCGCTCGAACAGGTCCGATTCGTCGCGTTGCGGGAAACCGTACTCGCGGTCGTGGTACTCGCCATGGACGGGATGGTTTGGGGCGATGTTGCAGTAGCCCGACATTGAAAGCCTCGAAGGAGCGCGCTCGAACCGGCGCGGCACTGGATTGTCGGCGCGGCGCGCGGGCGAATCCAGTGGCGGCGCGGATCGGCGGTGGGCCGCGGACCGCCGCGCGGCTGAACGCCGGTCGCTCACGCCGGCTCACGCGCCGCTCGGGCGCGGTCTATCAAGGCCTGGCCGGATTCGACCGGATCGGGCCAGATCCCGCTCGGGGCGGACATCGGCCCGCGGCCGAACCCGAAGCTGCGCGCGAGCACCCGTTTTCACGGCCCGCAGCCGCGCCCGGCACGTTAGAATGGGGTCATGCCCGTGATGCCGACTCCCCTTGCCAATCAGGTCCTGATCGCGCTGTCCGCGCTGGCCGATACCAATTTTTCGCGCAGCGTCGCCTTGATCTGCCAACACGACGACGACGGTGCCATGGGCATCGTGGTCAATCGTCCGTCCGAATACACGCTAGGCGAAGTGTTCGGACAGATGGGCGTGGACGGCGGCGACGAATCGCTGCGCGCGCAGGTCGTGCTGGCCGGTGGCCCGGTCCATCCCGAGCGCGGCTTCGTCCTGCACGACGGCGGCACCCGCTGGGATTCGACCTTGGTCATCGGCAGCGGCCTGTACCTGACCACCTCGCGCGATATCCTCGAGGCCATGGCCGCCGGCGAAGGCCCGGACAACGCCGTGGTCGCGCTGGGTTGCGCCGGTTGGGGATCGGGCCAGCTCGAACACGAAATCACCGAGAACGATTGGCTGACCGCGCCGGCCGACGCCGAGCTGCTGTTCGAATTGCCGCTGGACGCGCGCTGGCAGGCCGCGGCGGGGCGCATCGGCGTCGATCTCGCCCATCTGGCCGATTACGCCGGGCACGCATGAGCTCGGACGCGAGCCATTCGACCATCCGCAGCGACGGCACCGTGCTCGGATTCGATGTCGGTTCGCGCCGGATCGGGGTCGCGGTGGGCAGCGCGTTCGGCTATGGCGCGCGCGCGCTGGCGGTGATCGATGTACACGGCGGCGGCCCGGATTGGGGCGCGATCGATCGCGTGCTCAAGGAATGGCGCCCCGACGGACTGATCGTCGGCGATCCGATGACGCTGGAAGGTGGCGATCAGCCCGCGCGCTTGCGCGCGCTGAGCTTCGCGCGGCAACTGCGCCAGCGCTACAAACTGCCGGTGGTGATGGTCGACGAGCGTTCCAGCTCGGTCGAGGCCGCGCACCGTTTCGCCGCCGATCGCGCCGAAGGCCGCAAGCGCCGCCGCGACGCCGAAGCCCTGGATGCGGTGGCCGCGGCGGTGATCGTCGAGCGCTGGGCGGCTTCGCCCGGCGACGCCACCGATATCGACCTGCTTCCGCCCTGATCCAACCGCCCGCACTTATCAGTCCGCTCCCATGAACTCCTCCGTTTCCCCCGCCGGTTCGCGCCATCTGCTGAGCCTGCGCGACAGCACGCGCGCATCGCTCGACGCCTTGTTGATCCGCGCGCAGGCCTTCGCCGAAGGCCACTACGACAGCCGCGCGCTGGCCGGCATCGCGGTGTGTACGCTGTTTTTCGAACCGTCCACGCGCACCCGCCTGAGCTTTCAATTGGCCGCGCAGCAACTCGGCGCGCATGTGCTGAATTTCGACGCGTCGACCTCCTCGACCAGCAAGGGCGAGACCGCGCTGGACACGCTCAAGAACATCGAAGCGATGGGCGTGCGCGGTTTCGTCATTCGCCATCGCGAGGACGGCGCGGTCGCCGCGCTCGCCGAGCAGGCGCGCGAAGGCACCTGCCTGATCAATGCCGGCGACGGACGCAGCGCGCACCCGACCCAGGGCCTGCTCGACATGCTGACCCTGCGCCAGGCCAAGGGCGTGGATTTTTCCGCGCTGCGCGTGGCGCTGATCGGCGACGTCAAGCATTCGCGCGTGGCGCGTTCGGACCTGCAGGCGCTGCGCGCGCTGGGCGCCGGCGAGATCCGTGTGTGCGGCCCGGCCTCGCTGCTGCCCGACGACGGCACCCTGGACGGCTGCGTGGTCACCCAGGATTTCGATGCCGCGCTCGACGGCGTGGACGCGGTGATGATGCTGCGTCTGCAACGCGAACGCATGGAAGAAGGCCTGGTCGCGTCGCTGGACGATTACCACCGCGATTACGGCCTGACCGCGACGCGCCTGCGCCGCGCCGCCGCCGATGCGGTGGTGATGCATCCCGGGCCGATGAACCGCGGTGTCGAGATCACCGATGAAGTGGCTGATGGTCCGCAGTCGCTGATCCTGACTCAGGTCGCCAACGGCGTGGCGATGCGGATGGCGGTGCTGGAAACCCTGCTGAAGGGCTGACTTCGTCGCATCGGCGCGATGCGACGGCTTACTTGGATATCGACATGATCGTGAAAGACAGCAACGGCACCGTGCTCGCCGATGGCGATTCGGTGCTGCTGATCAAGGACCTGAAAGTGAAAGGCACCTCGGTGACGCTCAAGCGCGGCACTCTGTGCAAGAACATCCGCCTGACCGACGAGGAAGACGAGATCGAGTGCAATGTCGACAAGGTCAAGGGACTGGTGTTGCGGACTGAGTTTTTGAAGAAGGCGTAGCGGCGCGGGGGATAGCAAATCCCCCGCGCTCCCTTAATAAAAGCGAAGGCAAGCGGTGACACCGAAGATGCATGTGATGGTGGCTGCTGATTGCCGGTACGCCTTCACCCGGTAAACCGTGTGCATCCGTCTCCGCTGGACTCTTTCAACGCCGGGCAAGCTCATCGCCGTTTCATCTCCTGGCGATAGTGAACGAAGCTGCCCATGCAAGCGCCATCAAGCGCATGGGGATAGATCGTCGTAAAGCTTCCCGGTGAATGCGCCTCGTATACGACGGCCTGGTCTTGCCTCGGGAACGCGCGGGCATCGGTACGGGCGGCCGCCTGATCGATCGGGAAGCACGGCTTCGCCGCCAGGGTCAGGCTGATTCCGAAAATTTTGCCGCCCGCGGAATGCGAACGAAGCCGGAGCAGTTGCGCGTCGCCGGAGGCTTTGTTCGCGCTTTCCAGCCCGGAGTTGCGCGACTGTTCCAGTTCGGCCGAAGCTTTTTCCAGATCGGCGGGCTCGCTCGATAAAAGCAGATCCAGCACCCGCGAAAAGGCGACGCGACCGGTGGCTCGCTCGGCTTCGTCGGATTGCGATTCGGCGGGCGTAGCGCGGTTGAGGGTGAGATGCCCCAGGCAAGCCCTGTCATGGTCGTGAGCCGAGAACCCGCCGCGCACACCGATCGCTTCGAAAGCGAAACCGTCGCCGTGCGCGAACGCGAGTCTCGCATAGGTCTTGGCTACGACCTCGTTCAGAGCGATACAGTCCGATGGCGCAACCGTCAGTGTCAGACTGGTGACGCCGCCGTTTTTCTCGTGGGTTGCCCACTTCGATAGCCGGGTGCCGTCCGCCAGCGTGACGGGGCCTTCGCTGGCCTTTAACTCGCCGTTCTTGCGCAAGGCCTTGACGATGTCGTCGAAGCCGTCGCCGCGCTGGGTAGTGATGGCGGTCAGGGCGTCGAGCAACAGGCCACCGTCTGCAACCTTCGTGGCTGGCTGCGTGGTGGCGCATGAAGATAATGCGCAGGACAACATGACCTGGCCGCCGATCATCAGTGCGTCTTTAATTGCATGCCCCCGATTCATCTGCAATCCAGCGTTAGTCGTCAGCGAATAAAGATCGGCGATAACGAAATGTTAGATGGAATCATGGCGAAACAATAGGCGGCCTTTTAGTGGTCTTCGGCTTGCCTCGGCACCGCATCGAATGTGCAAGTCTGCTCGGATGAATTATTTCTTGTCCCGCTGAAACAGCGCTGCGTATACCCGATCAAAGCAAGTACTCACGGCCGGCGCTGCGCAAACAACCACGGCCACAACTCAGCCGTCGAATACGCCGGGTCCCAGGAATTGTGGTCGGCGTCGGGGAATTCGGTGTAGCGCACGTCGGCGCCGGCGCGTTTCAGCGCGGCGCTCATGTCGCGCGAGTAACGCGGCGGTACCACGTCGTCCTGCGCGCCATGGAAGATCCAGAACGGGATGCCGCGCAGCTTGCGCGCGGCGGCGTCCAGGTCCAGGGCGCCGCCCAGCGCGGCGATGCGTTCGGCGTCGTAGGCTTTCGGCGGGTCGTAGCCGCCGCAGATCGGCACCACCGCGGCGAAGCGGTCGGGTTGCATCAGGGCCAGTTCGTAGCTCGCATAGCCGCCCATCGACAGGCCGGTCAGCACGATGCGCTTGGGATCGGCGTTGAACTCAGCCTCGGCGCGGTCGAGAATTTTCAGCACGGTGCCGGCGAAACGGTCGGCGTCGATCTGGTCGGTATGCATCTGCGGGAACACCACGATCGCCGGGAAGTCGTCCATGCGCTCGCGGATGATCGGGCCGAGCCCGACCTCGACCTGCTTGCGGTTGTCGTCGCCGCGTTCGCCCGAGCCATGCAGGAACACGATCAGCGCGGGCCGTTCGCCGCCGGCCTTGAGCGAGGGCACGAACACTTGATAGCGATGCACGACGCCGTGGTCGAGCACCAGTTCGCGACTGAGGAAACGGCCGTGTTCGCGTGAGTCGGTCATGGCGGTGGGCTCCGGGGGCGGGGTTCGCGGCGACGGCGCATGGCTGCACGCGGCGATCAGCGCGATCGAAGCGGAGCACAACAGCGCGGCGGCGAATCGCAGCGGGCGGCAACGGCGCATCGGCATCCTCCGGGGCGGGATATCCGCATCATCGGTTGGGGGCGTCAACGATTCAAGCGCATGCCGGTTGACTCTCGTTGATCAGTCGCGGCAATGGGCCGCGATCCGCAACGGCGCGGCCGATTCAGACCGGCGCGGCCAGACGTTCATGCAACAGGCGCTGCGCCGCCAGGATCGCTTCGGCGCTGAGTTGGAACTTGCGCTTCGGCGCGCTGTTCGCGGTCCAGGCGAAGCGACGCCACAGCGCCAGCGGTACGCCGTTTTCGACGCTCCAGCCTTGCAGACGGCGCAGCAGGGTTTCGGTGTAGGCGTACAGGGCCAGGGCTTCGCGCAGGTCGGCGTCGCGCATCAACGCGCTCACTTCGGCGTCTTCGAGCAGGCGTTCGTGTTCGAGAGCCAGGGCATCGAGGCAGTCGCGCATGCGTCGGTCGGCGCGGCGCTGATCGCCGCTGCTTAGCGGGCGCGAGCGCAGGCTCGGTGCGTGGATGAACCAGCTGCACATCTGGCAGAAACAATGCGCGTCCGGCGAATACCGACGCAGGCCCGGCTCGGCGACCAAGCGATGGCCGTCGCTCAGATAGCTGGCGAACAGGTTGCAGAATTCGCTCAGATGCTCGCGCCGCGGGCGCGCGTCGGGCGGGAATTCGGCGTAGTGGTGTTCGATCCATGCGGCGGCGGCGCGGGGATCGTCGGCGTAGGCGTGGGCGGCGTCGAATGCGATGAAGCCGCGCTGGATGCCGTCGGCCATCCATCGCAGCAGAGCGTAGCTGCGCGCCTGCAGGTCGACTGCGTGTTCGAGAGTGTCGGATTGAAACATGCGCGCAAGCTTAGTACGCGGCTTTGCGGGCGGCGATGCCGTTGGTCCGGGTGCGAGTGGTTGCGACGATTGCGCGACGCGATGATTCGAACGTTCTTGTTTCCGTCATCCCCGCGAAGGCGGGGATCCAGAGACTTCAGAGTGCTGTCGCGGTGAAGCCCTGGATCCCCGCCTTCGCGGGGATGACGGTTTTGAAGAGCGCGCGCGGAATGATGAGTTCGGAGTTTCGATCAATAGCGCGATTCGCTCGGTTCGCGAGGCCGCGTCGTCGTTTGCACCACATCGCGCCGATCGAAGCCGGTGGCCTCAATGCAACAAGATGAGCGTCGCCAACCCCAGGAAGCTCAGGAAGCCCATCACGTCGGTCAGCGTGGTCAGCATGACGCCGCCGGCCAGCGCGGGATCGAAGCCCAGTCGCTTGAGGGTGATCGGCACCAGCACGCCGCCGGCGGCTGCGGTCAGCATGTTGATGGTCAGCGCGGCGCCGATCACCAGCGACAGGCCGGGCTGGCGGAACCAGATCAGCACCACCACGCCGAGGATGATGCCCAGCACCAGACCGTTGATCAGCGCGACCGCGAGTTCCTTGCGCAGCAGCACGCCGAGGTTGGACGCGCCGATCTGGCCCAGGGCGAGGCCGCGGATCATCAGCGCGAGCACCTGGGTGCCGGCGTTGCCGCCCATGCCGGCGACGATCGGCATCAGCGCGGCCAGCGCGACCAGCTTGGCGATGGAGTCTTCGAACTGGCCGACCACGCTGGAGGCCAGGAACGCGGTGCACAGATTGATCGACAGCCAGATCAGGCGGCGGCGGAACGCGCGCCGCACCGGGCTGAACAGGTCTTCGTCCTCGTCCAGGCCGGCCGCGCTGAGGGCCTGGTGTTCGGCCTCTTCGCGGATGATGTCGACCACGTCATCGATGGTGATGCGGCCGAGCAAGATGTTGTTGTCGTCGACGACCGGGGCGCTGATCCAGTCGTGATCGGAGAACTGGCGCGCGACTTCGCTGGCGGTTTCGCCGACGTCGATCGCGGGCTGTTCGTCGTCGATCAGTTTATTGATCGCGCTGCCGGGTTCGTGGGTGAGCAGCGCGGCCAGGGCGATGCGGCCCAGGTATTGATGGCGGCGGCTGACCACGTACAGATGATCGGTATGTTCGGGCAGTTCGCCGCGCAGGCGCAGGTAGCGCAGCACCACGTCGATGGTGGTGTCGGCGCGCACCGTCACCACGTCGGGATTCATCAGGCGGCCGGCGGTGTCTTCCGGGTACGACAGAACCTGCTCGAGCCGCTCGCGGTTCTCGCGGTCCATCGACTTGAGCACTTCGTCGATGACCGTGTCGGGCAGGTCTTCGACCAGGTCGGCCAAGTCGTCGATGTCGAGGTCTTCGACCGCGGCGACGATTTCGTCGGTGTCCATGTCCGCGAGCAGGCTCTCGCGCACTTCCTCGCCGACGTGGACCAGGACCTCGCCGTCGTCCTCAGGATCGACCAGGCCCCAGACGATGACGCGCTTGCCTGGGGGCAGCGATTCGAGCAGGTTGCCGATTTCGGCCGGCGACAGGGTGTTGACCAGCCGCCGCACCGGACCCAGCCGACCGCTGTCGAGCGCGTCGGAAAGCAGGCGCAGCTGACGTGCGGTCTTGTCGTGGCGGACGGCTTCGGCCAATGCGGTACTTCCTGGCGGGTGACGGACGCGGCCACGAAGCCGGCGGGGGTCAAACGATCACCCCGCCATTATCTCTTGTGGCGCTGTCAAAGCCCAGTCTAGAAGGCGGGCGCGCTATGCAGGGTGACGACGCGCGGGCGCGGGCGGTTGCGCGCCCCGCGCAGGTGGCTGCGTCGAGCACTTGGGCCGCGTGCGCGATCCAGGCCTGCCTGTCGACGCAGAACGCCGACGTTCGCGGCGGTCGCATCGCCATGCCGGCACGCGTTGAGTGATCGCATTCATCCGGTCGGCGCCTCAAGCGAAAAATCTCGCCAGAACGATGAGCCGGTCCGCTCCCCTTTTCCGAGTCATGTGAGGCAGCCCAGATGCGCGCCGCCGATGAGGCCTTGCCCGGGAGGGACCCGCCCAGTTGCCCACCGTCATTGAAGACACCTGCTCATCCATCTCGAACCGGCCGGTCGCCGATTCGAATCACTGCCTAAGGACGATGTCATGAACAAGCTTTTGTTGATCGCCGCCGCTCTGCTGCTCGGGGCTCCGCTGCTCGCCTCGGCGACGGCCTATGTCCCGCGTCCGGCGTACGCCGCCGTGTACCTGTCCTACAACCCGACCATCACCGACTACTTCTATACGACCAACTACCCCGAATCCTACGACTCGCTGGCCAACGGCTACACCAGCCAGGGCACCCCGTTCTACATCGAACAAACCCCGCAGGCGCATACGATCCCGCTGCACCGCTACTGGAAGGGCGCGCCCAGCACCGAGCACGTCTACATCACCCCCGACCAGTACCCGCAGGACCTGAGCAACGTCGTCAACGGTGGCTACACCTACCAGGGCATCGCCGGTTACATCTATCCCAAGTCGCTGGTCGACAATCTGGCGCCGCAGTTGCTCGCCGGGATGCATCCGTTGTATCGCCTGGTCAAGTTCAACGGTGCCAACAACGATTTGCAGCACAAGTTCGTCATTACCGAGACCGACAAGAACGCACTGATCAATCAAGGCTGGACGCTCGATCACCTCGAAGGCTATGTGCCCAAGTGGACGATCAACGCGCAGTTCATCGGCGGATTTCCGACCTTCACCGGTGGCCACGTCATGACCCGCCGTTGCGCGGCGGGCGCGCAATGCCCGGGCGGCGCATCGTTCCGTGACGGCTACAACGGTTACAAGTTCGTCAACTCGACCACCAAGCCGGCCGGCACGACCACCCAGGTCATGAGCTTCGATCTGTTCAGTCCGGACCTGTTCAGCGCCGGTCAGCAGGAACACATCGCGATCGGTCTGCACGGACACTGGAACATCGATCTGAGCAATATCGACAACGTTTCCAACCCGGCCAACAACCATCACGCGCTGGGTATCATCATCGGCGCCTCGTCGTGCGGTCTCAATGTGCGGGTGGAAGCGTTCTGGCCCACCGGCAACAACCTGTCGCCCTGTAACGGACAGGGCAACATGCTCAACAACCAGACCTATCGCTTCCGCATCGCGGTCACCGACAGCGGCATGATCAGTTACACCGTGCATACGATCAGCCCGAGCGGTTTGATCATCGCCCAGGTCGCCAGCGACGTGGTCAACGGCGGTGCGCTGTTCACTGGCAAGAACTACACCTTCCCGAGCGGCGACACCGGCTATTTCATCGTGCCGGCGACGATGGCCCTCAACGATTACTCGATCTACTTCAGCAATCTCAATGTGACCTGGCAGTAAGCGCCGATGCAGTGAGATGCAACGCAAACGGGCCTTCGGGCCCGTTTTCGTTCACGGAGGTTGTCGCGTGCGGTGCGAGGGCCGCGCGCATCGCGCGGCGGGCTCAGGTCAGGACTTGTTGAGCCAGGCTTCGATGCCGGCGCGGTCCTTGGCCCGCAACAGCGCGGGTGCGCGCTTGCGCAGCGATTCCAGATCGAGGCCGCGGATCGCCCGGCGCAGTTCCAGCAAGGTCGCCGGATGCAGGCTGAATTCTTCCAGCCCCAGCGCCAGCAGCAGCGGCGCGAAGTTGGAATCGCCGGCCATTTCGCCGCACACCGCGACCGGTTTGCCGCGCGCCTTGGCCAGCCGGATCACGTCGCGGATCACCCGCAGCACCGCCGGATGCAGCGGGGTGTACAGATCGCTGAGCGCTTCGTTGTTGCGATCGACCGCGAGCAGGTACTGGACCAGATCGTTGGTGCCGATCGACAGGAAATCGATCAGGCCGATGAAGCCGGGCAGGGCGATCGCAGCGGCCGGCACTTCGATCATCGCGCCCAGCGGGGTGTGCTCGGCGATCTCGTGGCCTTGCTTGCGCAGGTCGGCGCCGACTTTCTTGAGCAGCTTGCGGACCGTGCTGACTTCCTCGGTCGAGCTGATCATCGGCACCAGGATCCGCACCGGGCCGTAGCCCGAGGCGCGCAGGATCGCGCGCAATTGAGTTTCGAGCAGGCCTTCGCGCGCCATCGACAGGCGCACGCCGCGCACGCCGAGCGCCGGGTTGGGTTCGTCGCGCAGCGCCAGGCCGGTCTTGTCGGCCTTGTCGGCGCCCAGGTCGAGGGTGCGGATGGTGACGGTGCGGCCGGTCATGCCGAGCACGACGTCGCGGTAGACGCGGAACTGTTCGTCCTCGTCGGGCAGTTCGTTGCGCTGCAGGAACAGGAATTCGGTGCGGTACAGGCCCACGCCGGCCGCGCCGAGCGCGTGCGCCTCGGCCACGTCCTCGCGCGATTCGGCGTTGGCGTACAGCTTGATGTCGACGCCGTCGAGGGTGCGGGTGGGTTCGCGGCGCAGGCGGTGCAACTGCTTGCGTTCGCGCGCCAGCTCGCGGGTGCGCGCGCGGTGCGCGCGCAGGTCCTCGGCGTTGGGTTCGAGGATCACCGTGCCGGTGCTGCCGTCGACCACCAGCGCATCGCCGTCGTTGATCTTCAGCAGCGCATGCGCGGTGCCGACGATCAGCGGCAGATGCAGGCTGCGCGCCAGGATCGCGCTGTGCGACAGGGTGCTGCCGGCGGCGGTGACGATCGCCATGACCCCTTGCGCCTGCAACTGCGCCAGTTCGGCCGGCGCGACGTTGTCGGTGACCAAAATCTCGCCGGCCACGCCGGAGGTGTCGTGATCGCGGCGATGCAACGCCGCATGGATGCGTCCGATCACCTGATCGATATCGTCCACGCGGCTGCGGAAATACGCGTCGTCCATCGCCTCGAACACCGAGGCGATGCGGTCGCGTTGCAGGCGCAGGGCGTAGTCGGCGGCGTAATGGCCGGTGCGGATCAGTTCGTCCAGGCCCTGCAACAGTTCGGGGTCATCGAGCAGCAGCGTGTGCAGGTCGAGGAATTCGCCGACCTCATGCGCGAGCGCGCCGTGCAGGCGATCGCGCAGCGCGTGCATCTCGCTGCGCACGATGTCGATCGCGGTGTGCAGGCGCGCGAGTTCGGTTTCGACCTGATCGGCGCCGATGCGCTCCTCGGCGACTTCCAGTGCATGCGGCAGGCGGACCCGGGCGCGACCGAGCGCGCTGCCTCTGGATGCGCCGTGACCTTGGAATAGCTGCCGCATGCGCGCCCCCGGCTCAGCTGTCTTCGTCGAAGCGACGATCGAACAGCGCCGTCACCGCCTCGGCGGCGTTGGCTTCGTCCTCGCCTTCGACGCGGAGTTTGACGTGGGTGCCCTGGCCGGCGGCGAGCAGCATCACGCCCATGATGCTCTTGGCGTTGACCTCGCGGCCCTTGGCGGTGAGCGTGGCGTTGCTGCGGAAACCCGACAGCACCTGCACCAGCTTGGCGGTGGCGCGGGCGTGCAGGCCCAGTCGGTTGGAAACGGTGAGTTCGCGTTCGATCATGTCGGGGTCCTCAGGCAATGGTCAAACGCATCGTGCGTGGCGGTGCGGGTGTGCGTTGTCGCGGTCGCGTCATGCGGTTTCAGGTCTTCCAAACAGGGGGCTTCCAACGGTGTGGTGGTCGGGGGCTTGCGCTCAGGCATCGTCGAGTATCACACCGTTACGGGCGCCGGCCGCGGCGACCGCGGGCAATTGATCCAGTTCGAGCTCGGCGTAGTTCATGACCCGCAGCAGCATCGGCAGATTCAATGCCGACACGCGCCGTACCGGCGTGCCCAGGCGCGCGACCCGCGCGGCCAGGTTGCTTGGCGAGGCGCCGTACAGATCGGTGAGCACCAGCACGCCGTCGCCGTCGTCGACCCGGCGCAGGGCCGCGCTCGCCGCGGGCAGCAGGCTGTCCAGATCGGCATCGAACGGCACCTCCAGCGCTTCGGTGCGCAGCGGCAGCGGATTCAACAGACGGTTGGCCACCGACAGCAGGGCGCTGCCGATTCCGGAATGAGTGATGAGCAGGACGCCGACGGACATGGCTCCAACTTAGCAGAGCACGGTGACAGGCCGGAAGCTCCCTGTGCGGTGTTTGCGCGTCCGGCCGCGTTCTCGTGCGGGCGTCGGTCCGGTGAATGCGCCGTGGCGCCTGGGCATGGCTGGATTGGCGGGCGGGTCGGCGGCGTTGTTGCGCCACTGGAACAGCGTGTCGGATGCATATGGGCTGGATGTGCGAGTCCATGCATGGGGACTGGCCGCCCAGTCCGAGAGGCTTCCCGCGGGGTTTTGGAACGAGCATAAAAAACGGGCAGCCATGTGGCTGCCCGTCGGGGTGGATCGAACCGTCGTTACTGCTTGGGCGGCGTCTGGCTGTCCGCCGGCGGCGGCGCGTTCGGATCGTTGGGTTGCGGATTCGACGGCGGCATGTCGTTCGGCGGGGTATCGGCCGGCGGCGGCAGCTCGCCCGGAGGCGTGGTGTCGGCGGGCGGCGTAGTGGCCGGCGCGGTGGTGTCGCTGGGCGCGGTCGCGGCGGGGCCGGCGGCGGTCGGTTCGGCCGGCTTGTTGCAGGCGCTCAGCAGGCCGGCGGCGAGCAGCGCGCTCAGCACCGCGGCGAGCGGACGCGGACGGGGCAGGGGAATGTTCATCGGAGTTGGAATCCTTTGCTGATCGGATCAGCGCTGTGTGGAGATGGGGCAACGCGGGCTCGCATCGCGGAGTTATTTTTCGTCGACCACCTTGCCGCGCTCGGCCGGCTTGTTCTGCCCGGCCTGGTACTCGTTCGGCGACAGCGCGCCGTCGCCGTCGAGGTCGCGGACCGAGAAATTGGCCGCCAGCAACGCGTCTAGCGCGGCCTCGTCGCGGCTGATCTTGCCGTCGCCGTTGGCGTCGAGTTCGGCGAAGGTGGCTGTGCCGACCGCGTTGTCGGGCGCGGGCGGAATGCGACTGTCGCCGCGCTGATCGTTGACCGGCGGCTCGGTGCGCTGCATCGACGCATCGGCCGGGGTGGTCGGGCTGTGTTGCGCGAACGCGGTCGAACTCAGGCTCAGGCTTGCAAGCGCGAGCAGGGACGCGCTCATCAGCGGTCTCAGTGTCTGGCTGAGGCTGCGGGTCATGGGATTCATGTCGCGGCTCCGTAGCGGGGGAAGGCCGGAGAACGGGTCTCCGTGCGATTCCGACCCTACGTGGCGGCATGCAAGCATCGCGGCATGACGATGGGAAAATTTCGTAAGTCGACGCGCGCGGCGGGCGAACGGCTTATCGACGATTCAGCCCGCGGTTGCGTGTGCACATGAGCGCGCGCAGCGCGGCGCGAGCGACGCGCGTGCGCACGCTCAAGCTATCGGGCCGCGCGATCGCGGCAACCCGCGCGTTTTCCTCAATCCAGCTCGCGATGATGCACCGCGACTTCGTTCCAGCCGCGGGTGCGCGCGTGCTCGGCCAGGCGTTCGGCCAGATATACCGAACGATGGCGGCCGCCGGTGCAGCCGAAGGCGATGGTCGCGTAGCTGCGGGTGCTGTCGGCCTGCAGGCGCGGAAGCCAGGTGTCGAGGAACTGGCTGATCTGTTCGACGTACAGATTCACGTCGGCCTGCGCTTCCATGTAGTCGCGCACGCCGCCGTCGCGGCCCGACAGCGGGCGCAATGCCGGATTCCAGTGCGGATTGGGCAATGCGCGCGCATCGAACACGAAGTCCGCATCGGCCGGCACGCCGCGACGATAAGCGAAGGATTCGAACAACAGCGACATGCCCGCTTCGCCGCCGAGGCCGAATTCGGTGATGACGTGGCGGCGCAGCTGATGGATGTTGAGCTCGCTGGTGTCGACGATCGCATCGGCGATCTGGCGCAGCGGCTTGAGCACTTGGCGTTCGAGCGAGATCGCATCGGCCAGGGCCAGTCCGAACTGGCTCAGCGGATGGCGCCGGCGGGTGTCGGCGTAGCGCTTCAGAAGCACCGCGTCGCTGGATTCGAAATACACCAGCTTCGGATCGGCGCCGAGCGCGCCGACCGCCGACAGCCATTCCGGAATATTGGCCAGATCGCTGTGGCGGTTGCGCACGTCGATGCCGACCGCGAGCTTGGTCGGCATGCCGTCTTCGGCCTTGATCACGTTCTGCACGAACTGCGGCAGCAGTTCTGCCGGCAGATTGTCGACGCAGTAGAAGCCCAGGTCCTCGAAAGTGTTCAAGGCCACCGACTTGCCCGAGCCGGACATGCCGCTGACGATCACCAGGGTGAACATACTGGGTTCGAGCAGGCTGGGTTCGAGCGCGGGCGCGGTGTTCGGGCCGGGGCCTTGGGAGGATGTCGTGCTCACGATTCGCCGCGCTCCAGGAAGTTGCTGTGCCGGGCGATGAAGGCCGCGGCCGGGTCGAGCCCTTTCATGCGCAGGCTGTGCAGGCGCGTGGCCGCTTCGGTCAGCACCGCCAGATTGCGGCCGGGCATGACCGGCAGGGTGATCATCGGCACGTCCAGGTCCAGCACCCGGCGCAGGCCGGTGTCGCCGGTCAGACGCTCGATGCCGGCCGGCTTGGGCTCGCTCATCGGCTTGGTCAGATGCACGATCAGGCGCAGGTACTTGTTGTTCTTGACCGCGGTGTCGCCGAACATCTGGCGGATATTGAGCACGCCCAGGCCACGCACTTCCAGCAGGTCCTGCAGCATGTCCGGGCAGGTGCCGTCGAGCACGTCGGGGGCGATCTGGGTGAACTCGGGCGCGTCGTCGGCGACGAGGCGATGGCCGCGCGTCACCAGTTCCAGCGCCAACTCGCTTTTGCCCGAGCCCGATTCGCCGGTGATCAACACGCCGATCGAGTAGATCTCCATGAACACGCCGTGCAGGGTGATCTGCGGCGCCAGCGCGCGGGCCAGGTGGTATTGCAGATGATTGAGCAGCTCGTGGCCGCGCCGCGGCGACACCCACAGCGGGGTGTCGGTTTCCTCCGCGGCGATGCGCAGGTCCTCGGGGCAGGGCTGGTCCTTGCTGATGACCAGCGCCAGCGGCCGGAACTGGATGATCTTCTCGATCGTTTCCCAGCGCAGCCGCGAATCCAGCCCGTCCAGCCAGGTCAGTTCCTCGGTGCCGAGGATCTGGACCTTGTTCGGGTAGATCGCGTTGAGATAGCCGGCCAGCGAAGGCCGGCGCGCGACCGTATTGACCGCCTCGACCAGCCGCCCGTCGCCGCGTTGGCCGGCCAGCCAGCGCAGCGCCAGCCGGTCGCGCTGCTGTTCGAACAGTTCGCCTGCACGGATGCTTTTGCTCATGGGGCAAGTTTACGAGCAAAGGGCGGTGGTGTCGCATCGGGGAGATCTCAGTGCGCGTTGCCCATGACCGCTTTGTAGAAGGGGGCGAGCGGGCGGGGTGGGTTCGAAGATCGGTCGATACCGTGGCGCGGGGGACTGGCTTTTTGCTCTTCGGCGAGGTGCTGAGCAAGAGCAAAAGCGAATCCCCCCTACCCCCCTTTTACAAAGGGGGGAACAGCCAGAGCGGGGCAGGTAGGTAAGTTGTTTCACTCCAGGTGCTCGCTACCGGTTGCCCCTTCATGCGCGCTACTGATGCCCACTTTGTAAAAGGGGGCGAGCGCCCGGCGTGGGTTCGAAGTCGAGTCGATACCTCAGCGCGGGGGATTCGCTTTTGCTCTTCGGCGAGTCGCCAAGCAAGAGCAAAAGCGAATCCCCCTGCCTCCCTTTTACAAAGGGGGGGAACAGCCAGGAGCGGAGGACAGACATGTGATTTCACGCTGAGATGCGCGATACCCATCCGCCCGTTCGTGCGCGTTACTCATGCCCCTTTGCAAAAGGGGGCGAGCGCCCGGCGTGGGTTCGAAGTCGAGTCGATGCCACAGCGCGGGGGATTCGCTTTTGCTCTTGAGTCAGGTGCTAAGCAAAAGCAAAAGCGAATCCCCCCTGGCCCCCCTTTTGCAAAGGGGGGATCGGTAGGTTGGGGTAACGCGATCTTGTAGTGCGTCGAGTTGCCTGAAACTCAAGCCGCGCTACGTCGACAATAATCCAGCAACCGATAACTCAACTCGGCCTCGTTCGGCGCGCCGCGCAATCGTTCGCGAAACGCTTCGTCGGCGAAGCGTTCGGCCAGTTCGGCCAGCAATTGCAGATGCTGTTGCACGTGATGCTCGGGCACGGCCATCGCCAGCACCAGATCCACCGGCTGGCCGTCGGCCGCGCCGAAATCCACCGGTTGCGCGAGTCGCAAAAAGGCCGCACGGCTGTGTTCGAACAGCGGCGTGCGGCCGTGTGGGATGGCCACGCCATGGCCGATCGCGGTACTGGCCAGTGCTTCGCGTTCCTGCAGGCCTTTGCTGAGCGCGGCGGTCATTTGCGGATGGCCTTCGCAAAGCAGCTGCGCGGCGGTATCAAGCACTGCGTTGCGATCGCCGGGTCGTTCCAGGATGACAACGCGCTGTGCGCTCAACAAATCGTAAAGCGGCATGGCGGCGTGCTTGAGTGGCTGGCGGAAAGCGGGCGCGGAAGGACGGGAAGGGTCAGCCGAATTCGCCGCTGCGGGCGAGGCTTTCGCCGCGATGATGATCGACCTGCTTGCTCTTGTGCTTCATCAATGCGCGGTCGAGTTTGTCGGCGAGCAGATCGATCGCGGCGTACATGTCGATGGTGGCGGCGTCGCAGTGCAGGGTGCGTCCGGCGATCAGGACGGTGGCTTCGGCTCGATGATCGGGCTTGTCGAGGCTGAGCTGGATTCGCACGTCGAAGGGTTGGTCGTAGTGGCGTTGCAGACGGGCCAGCTTGGTTTCAACGTAATCACGCAGCGGAGCGGTGACTTCAATCTGCTGGCCGTGGGTTTCGATACGCATCGGGGACCTCCTTCACGTCGCGGGTGAATGCAGAAACGTGTTCCGACCGGTCTTGCCGGACCGAAACGGAACCGGGTGACGCCCTGGCCGTTGAACCACCGACCAGGGAGTCCAGCATCGCACGCTGAGCCTGCGGCGCAAGAGGCCGGCGTAGCCCTTTGGTCTTATCCCGGGCGGAAATGCTTGATCGGCCAAGCGTTTTCAAGGGATGTAAAAGTTTTGAAATGGCTCAACTCGGCAAGGTCGGGCGTTTGCGCAGGGCCGGTGAGATCGGGTGAGCGAGCGCTGCAAGCCTTGGCGGATAAAGATTGCGCAGTTTTTCGAGGCGCGCGCGGCCGCGGCCCGACGCTTGGCCGGGCAGTGACTGGTCGAGATAAGCCGAAGTTACGGCCGTGCGAAAACGGCCGCGCATGCCTGAGCCTCAGGCCATGCGCACGCGATCCTGCGAGGACGGAATGCTCATCGCTTCGCGGTACTTGGCGACGGTGCGGCGCGCGACCGGCACGCCGGTAGCTTTCAAGGTTTCGGCCAGGCGCGCGTCCGACAGCGGCTTGCGCGGATTCTCCGCTTCGATCAGGCGCCGGATCATCGCCTGGATCGCGGTGCTGGACGCTTCGCCGCCGGAACCGGTGTCGATGCCCGAGGCGAAGAACGCGCGCAGTGGCATGGTGCCGCGCGGCGTGCGCGCGTACTTGCGCGCGATCGCGCGCGAGACCGTGGATTCGTGCAGGCCGACTTCGGTGGCGACTTCGCGCAAGGTCAGCGGCCGCAGCGCGCTGTCGCCGAATTCGAGGAACGCGGCTTGTTGCTTGAGCAGGCAGCGCGCCACTTTCAGCAACGTATCGCCGCGTGCTTCCAGACTTTTGAGCAGCCAGCGCGCCTCCTGCAGATGGCCGCGCAGGTAACTCGCATCCGACGCGCTGGCGTGGCGGATCATGCCTTCGTAGCCGCGATGGATCGAAATGCGCGGACGCATCGATTCCGACAACGCGACCCGCCACAGACCTTGCTGACGCCAGATCACCACGTCGGGCGTGACGTAGGTGTCGGTGGAAATCGCGCCCATCTGCGCGCCCGGACGCGGGTCGAGCGAGCGCAGCAACTGCACCGCGGTGTCGACCTGGGCGGTGTCGAGCTTGAGTTCGTTGGCCAGCCCGGCCACGCCGACGCGCGGCAGGCGTTCGAGCGGGCCGCTGGCGATCTGCGCGGCCAGCGCCTTGCCCGGGGTGTCGTCGGGCAAGGTGCCCAGTTGCAGGTTGAGGCATTCGCCGAGCGAACGCGCGGCCACGCCGACCGGATCGAAACGCTGCACCTGATGCAGCACGGTGGCCACCTCGTCTTCGCCGACGCTCAGTTCCGGCGCGAGCGAAGCGGCGATCGCATCGAGCGGTTCGCGCAGGTAGCCGTCGTCGTCGATCGCTTCGATCAGCGCCACGCCGATGCTGCGGTCGCGCTGCGACAGCGGGCTCAGATGCAATTGCCACAGCAGGTGATCGAGCAGGGTCTCGGCATCGGCGACCTGTTCGGCCGCGGGCGAGTCTTCGTCGTGATCGGAGGGGCCGACCCGTTCGTACCAGGTCTCGCCGTCGTCCATGGTCCATTCGGGCTCGGCGACCGGCGCTTCGGTGCTGCTGCCGGCCTCGCTGCCGCCGCCTTCCTCGCCGCTGGGCACGACCACGCGCGGCTCGTCCTCGGCCGCGGACGGTTCGGTCCAGTCGAGCAGCGGATTGCTTTCCACGGCGGTCGCGAGCTCGGCCTCCAGTTCCACCGCCGACAACTGCAGCAGGCGAATCGCCTGACGCAATTGCGGCGTCATCACCAGCTGTTGTCCGAGTGAGGCTTGGAGGCGGGGCTTCATCATCGATTGCAGACGCGACCTGAATAGGCGACCAGAGACGGCGGCCGAGTCGCGCGTCGCGGGCGTCGTTACGCGCCCGGCAACCAACAGGTTACAAGCGGAACGTTTCGCCCAAATAGACGCGACGGACATCGGGATTGGCCAGCAGCGCGTCCGGAGCCCCCTGCGCGAGCACGCCGCCGTCGTTGAGGATATACGCACGATCGCAAATGCCCAAGGTTTCGCGCACGTTGTGGTCGGTGATGAGGACACCGATCCCGCGATTCTTGAGGTGGCGCACGATTCGCTGGATCTCGCCGACCGAAATGGGGTCGACACCGGCGAAGGGTTCGTCCAGCAGCATCAGGCGCGGGCGTGCAGCCAAAGCGCGCGCGATTTCCACACGACGGCGTTCGCCGCCGGACAGGCTGGCACCGAGCTGGTCGGCGACGTGGGTCACCTGCAGTTCGTCCATCAGGCTGCCCAGTTCGCGTTCGATGCCGGCGCGGTCGAGGTCGTCGCGCAGTTCCAGCACCAGGCGCAGGTTGTCGGCGACGCTGAGCTTGCGGAAGACGGAGGGTTCCTGCGGCAGATAGCCCACGCCGTACTTGGCGCGCGCGTACATCGGCTCGGCGGTGATGTCCTTGCCGTCGAGCACGATCGAACCGGCATCGGCCGGCACCAGGCCGACGATCATGTAGAAGCACGTCGTCTTGCCGGCGCCGTTGGGGCCGAGCAGGCCGACCACTTCACCGGCTTCGAGGGTCAGGCCGAAGTCGCGCACGACTTCGCGCTGGCGGTAAGCCTTGCGCAGGCCTTGGGCGACCAGCATCAACCGCCTCCCTTGGCCGGCGCGGCGGTCTTGCTCTTGGGCTGCAGGCGCATGTTGACGCGGCTGCCGGTGCCGCCGCTCTCGATCTGGCCGGTCTTGGAGTTGTAGACGATGCGTTCGCTCTTGATCGTGTCGCCGGCTTTGTCGACGAAGGCGTTGCCGGTCAGGATGATGATTTCCTTCGGCATGTCGTAGTCGACCTTGTTGGCGCGGCCGGCGAACGGCGAACCGTCGTCGAGCTGCTGCTTGATCGTGACCTGCGAGCCGGTCATGGTCACGGAGGTGACCTCGCCGTTGCTGCGCTTGAGATCAGCCTTGGCGGCGTTGATGACCAAGGTGCCCTGGACGATCTTGACGTTGCCGGTCATCACGCACGGCGCGGTGTCGTTGCTGACCGAGCAGTTGCTGCTGTCGGCGTCGATGTCGGTGGGCTGATTGCGATCCGAAGAGCGCGCAAGCGCTACCGCCGGCGCCAGTGCAACGGCGACCAGGCACAGCGCCAGCAAATTAGCGAGCTTTCGCTTCATAGCGGACCTTGACGTTGGGAATGATGACGTTCTTGGTTTCGAGATCGGCCTGCAATCCCGAGCCGTTCATTGTAATACCGGGCTGGAGCATCTTGACCGGGACGGCCGAAGTGGCCTTGTTCGCGTCGGGGAACACGTTCAGTTCCTCGGTGGTGATGTTGATCGGCTTGCCTTCGGCGTTGGTGCTGTCGGCATGGACCTGTCCGCGCAGGCGCACCTCGTCGGCCTCGGCGCTGACCCAGCCGCGCTGCGACTTCACTTCCCACGGCCCGCCGTTGGCGCCGGGCTTGGCCGGGATCAGGAACACCGGCGTGGTGATGTCCATGGTCTTGACGTTGGGATCGCGGGTCAGCTTCGGCGCGCGCAGGGTGAACGATTCCTTGCCCTGCTTGTCCAGCACGACCGCTTCGAAATCGTTGAGCACGTAGTCCGGACGCGCGCTGGTGGGGCCGGATACCGGCTTTTCGCGTTGCGACCACAGCGCCCAGCCGCTGAGCGCGGCGGCGGCGAGCAGGATCAGGGTGAGCATGCCGCGCCAGCTCATCCCAGCGCTCCGGCCAGGGCGTCTTCGGCGTGGCCTTGCGCCGCCAGCAGCAGATCGCACAGTTCGCGCGCCGCGCCTTCGCCGCCGCGCGCGACCGTGCGCCAGTGCACCCGCTCGCGCACCCACGGGTGCGCGTTGGCCGGCGCGACCGCCAGGCCGACGTGCGGCAGGATCCGCAGATCGGCGAGGTCGTCGCCCATGAAGGCGACCTGTTCCAGCGTGAGCTCCAGGCTTTCGGCGATCAGCTTGACGCAGACCAGCTTGTCCTTGACGTCGCCGTGCGAGGTCGCGCCGAGTTCGGCGGCGCGGTGGGCGGCGATCGCGCCGCCGCGGGCGGTCACGAAATGCACGGCGATGCCGACCTTGCGCAGCAGCGCCAAGCCCTGGCCGTCCTGGACATGGAAGCTCTTGTACTCGCGCCCGGTGCTGTCGAAGGTCAGCCGCCCGTCGGTCAGGGTGCCGTCGACGTCGAAGCAGGCCAGCCGGATGCGCGCGGCGCGTTCGCGGATGGCGGCGGGGTAGTCGTTTAGGTGGCTGTATGGCACGGGATTGGGGATTCGGGATTTGGGATTCGAAAGAGCGAAAGCAGATCGAGGGATGCGGGCTGGGCCAAGAGAGCCGCTGTTGCGAATCCCGAATCCCGATTCCCCAATCCCGGCCGTTAAACCACTCTGGCCCGCAACAAGTCGTGAATGTTCAGGGCACCGACCACGCGGCGTTCAGTGTCCACGACCAGCAGGCCGCTGATCTTGTGCGTTTCCATGATCTGCGCGGCTTCGGCGGCGAGCGCGTCGGCACCGATGGTCTTGGGCGAGCGGGTCATGACCTCTTTGATATGGGTCGTGCGCAGGTCCACGCCGGGGTCGTCGAGGGTGCGGCGCAAGTCGCCGTCGGTGTACAGGCCGATCAGGCGCCGCGCGTCGTCGACCACCGCGGTCATGCCCAGGCGCTTGCGGCTCATCTCGACCAGGGCCTCGCTGACGCTGGCGTCGGCGCCGACCGTGGGCACTTCGTCGCCGGCATGCATGACGTCGGTGATGTGCAGCAGCAGACGGCGGCCTAGCGCGCCGGCCGGGTGCGAGCGGGCGAAGTCGTCGGCGGTGAAGCCGCGCGCCTCGAGCAGCGCGACCGCGATCGCGTCGCCCATCGCCAGCGAGGCGGTGGTGCTGGAGGTCGGCGCCAGCGCCAGCGGGCAGGCCTCGGCCGGGACGCTGACGTCGAGGTGGACGTCGGATTCGCGGGCCAGGGTCGAGTGCGGCCGCCCGGTCATGCCGATCACTGCATTGCCCTGGCGCTTGAGCACCGGCAGCAGCATCAGCACTTCGTCGCTTTCGCCCGAGTAGGACAGGGCCAGGACCACGTCGGTGTCGGTGATCATGCCCAGGTCGCCGTGGCCGGCCTCGCCCGGATGGACGTAGAACGAGGGCGTGCCGGTCGAGGCCAGGGTGGCGGCGATCTTGCGCGCGATGTGGCCCGACTTGCCCATCCCGGTGCAGACCACGCGGCCTTTGGCACGCAAAATCAGCTTGCAGGCCGCAGTGAAGTCGCCATCGATGCGCGCGGCGACAGCGGCCAGGGCCTGCCCCTCGATCTCGAACACGCGCCGGCCGCTGGTGGCCAGGCCGGCCTCGGTGGCGCCGCTGGGATCGAGCAGGGACGGTGCGGGACTGGTCATAGAAATCGCCGTTTCGAAGGTCGCCATTTCGGACCGGAGGGCTTTCCGCTAGGCTAATCCGTCAATTCTAAGCGGTTCGCCCGTCCAGCGCCGTGCCCCACGGCAGATCCGCGCCGGACCGGGGCATCGCCCATTCAGCAGGCTTCCGTCCCGTCCAGCGCGTCTGGGCCGGCCCGGTCGCCGCTCCGCCCACCGTCCGGCCCCGCCGGTCCGTCAGTCCAAAGGCTCCCGATACGTGAACGCCGAAACCATCCGCACCCTGATCGAAAACGGCCTGCCCGGCGCGCAAGCGCGGGTCCAGGGCGACGACGGCGTCCATTTCGAGGCCACGGTTGTGGCCGAAGCCTTCCGCGGCAAGCTGCCGCTGGCCCGCCACCGCCTGGTCTACGCGACCCTGGGCGAGCGCATGGGCGGCGAGATTCATGCGTTGGCGTTGAAGACGTTGACGCCTGAAGAGGCCGGGATTGGGGATTCGTGATTCGGGATTCGTACAGCGGTTCGACCGCTGCCTCGACTTCACCGCGACCTCATTCAATCCGATCGGCTCGCTCGTACCATGAGTAGCCCGGATCAGTGATTCGTGATTCGGCTTGCCGAATTCGAATCGTCCGCCCGGCTCTGCTCTGTCCAATCTCTAATCCCTAATCTCGAATCCCGGCCCTCAAAATGCAAAAAATCGTGGTCGAAGGCGGCCAGCCGCTCAACGGCGAAGTCCAGATTTCCGGTGCCAAGAACGCCGTCCTGCCGATTCTGTGCGCGACCTTGCTGGCCGACGCGCCGGTGACGATCCGCAACGTGCCGCGACTGCACGACGTGCTGACCACCGCCAAGCTGCTGGGCGAGCTGGGCGCCGGCGTGACCAGCGAGGGCGCGACGATCACGGTCGATCCGACCACGGTCAACAGCCATGTCGCCCCGTACGAACTGGTCAAGACCATGCGCGCCTCGGTGCTGGTGCTCGGTCCGCTGCTGGCCAAATACGGTCAGGCCGAAGTGTCGCTGCCCGGCGGCTGCGCGATCGGTTCGCGTCCGGTCGACCAGCACATCAAGGGATTGCAGGCGCTCGGCGCCGAGATCTCGGTCGAGAACGGCTACATCAAGGCCCACCGCAACGGCCGTCTGAAGGGCGCGCGTTTCGTCTTCGACGTGGTGAGCGTGACCGGCACCGAGAACGTGCTCATGGCCGCGGCCCTGGCCGAAGGCACCAGCGTGATCGAGAACGCGGCGATGGAGCCGGAAGTCGTCGATCTGGCCGATTGCCTCAACGCGCTCGGCGCGAACATCGAGCACGCCGGCAGTGGCCGGATCATCGTGCATGGCGTGGAAAAATTGCACGGCGGCAGCCACGACGTGCTGCCCGACCGCATCGAAACCGGCACCTTCCTGGTCGCCGCGGCGATGACGGGCGGCCGCGTCACCACCACCCGCAGCCGCGCCGATACGCTCGATTCGGTGTTGGACAAGCTGCGCGACGCCGGCGCGACGATCGAAGTCGACGGCGACCGCATCACCCTGGACATGGGCGGCCGCCGCGTGCGCGCCGTGGACCTGGTGACCGCGCCGTACCCGGCGTTCCCGACCGACATGCAGGCGCAATTCATGGCGCTCAACTGCATCGCCGAGGGCGTGGGCGTGATCAACGAGACGATCTTCGAAAACCGCTTCATGCACGTCAACGAACTGCTGCGCCTGGGCGCCGACATCCGCGTCGACGGCCACACCGCGGTGATCCGCGGCGCCGCCAAGCTCAGCGGCGCGCCGGTGATGGCGACCGACCTGCGCGCCTCGGCCTCGCTGATCTTGGCGGGTCTGGTGGCGCAGGGCGAGACCACGATCGATCGCATTTATCACCTTGATCGCGGTTACGAGAACATCGAGGAGAAGCTGTCGGGGTTGGGCGCGAAGATTCGCCGCGTGGGGTGACATCGTGCGCAGCGTGTGGTTGCTGCGTGTCGGGCGTGAAGAGCGGGTTGATGCGGCTTGGTAACGGCACCTAATGCCCAGCATCCCCTCTACCGCTTGCGGCGACCGAAGGAAGTGCAGAGCTGAGAGGGCTAGGGTGAGGGCGCTTCTGCTTTTGTTCTTGCTTGTAGAAACAGCAATGGCATTCGCGCCTGCGGCGCTCATTCCCTCACGCCGATCCTCTCAGCTCTGCACTTCCTTCGGTCGCCGCAAGCGGGAGAGGGAGCCTGTGGTTCGCTTGCTTGGATGAGCGCTGGCAGGGTTGAGTGAGCTGCGTTTTCGGCAATAAAAAAGCCCCGCGACTGCGGGGCTTTTTGTTTCTCCAGTGCATCGGCCTTTCGCCGCAGCAATCGTGCCTCAACGCACCGCCTGCACTCGCAGATCGATCGCATCACTGCCGTTCTCGCGCTGCAAAATGCGCGCCGGCACCGGCATGCCCGGCACGACCCAGGCGATGGTTTCCTTGTCGCCGTTCTTGCTCGAGACCTTGGTCGCCTGCTGCGATTTGCCGCCGACCGTGATCGCTTCCTTGCCGACCACCGTATAGCTCAGTTCCTTGACCCGGCCGTCCTCGACCATGCGGTAGCTCATCGGCTTGCCGGCGTTGGCGTCGCGCACCAGGGCCAGGTTCACCAGCAGCGCGTCGAGGTCGCCGCTCTGCAATTTGATCGGACCGGCGCGCTCGGGCTTGATGTCGCCGGTCCAGGTGGCGACGCTGCGCGACCAGTCGTAGCTGGCGTTGATCGACTTCTTCTTGGTCAGCACCTTGCTCGAATCGCTGCCGCTGACCGGGCGCAACTGGCCGTTGCTGTCCTCGAACACGGTCGACTGCTGCAGGTCGGCCAGCGGGCTGGTGATCGACAGGCTGTACTTCCAGCGGTTGCCCTCGGCGGCGACGGTCATGCGGCCGTTGCCCTGCATGCCCATGTAGCTGGCCGAGTAGTCGGCGCTGAACGGCTTGACCGCGAGCGCGGGCGCGCTGACGACGGCCAGGGCCGCGGCGAGCACGGCCAGGCCGGTCTTGAAGGTGCGTACCGTTACGGTGCGGTCGGTGCTGTGGCTCATGATCCGTTGACTCCTTTGTATTCGACCAGGCGCAAATCGTAAGTGTCCTGGCCATCTTCGCGCTGCAGGATGCGCACGGGGGTGGGAACGCCGTCGACCACCCAAATGGATGTTTCCTCGTTGCCGCTCTGCACGCGGTTGACGCGCATCGCGTTGAAGCTCATATCGTCGACCTTGACCCCTTCCAGGTCTTGACTCACCAGGTATTGATGGGGGCGCAGGCGGCCGGAATCCACGAACCGGTAATTCAGGGTCTTGCCGGGCTGGGCGTCGCGGACCACCGCCAGGTTGATCAGCAGGCCGCTCATGTCCCCGTCCTGCAAGGCGATCGGCTTGCGCCGGTGCTCCTTGATGTCGCCGGTCCATTGCGCGGCATGCTGGGTCCAGTCGTAGGTGCCGGTGATGATCCGCTTGGAGAACAACACCTTGCGCACCATGGTCTGGCTCAACGGCCGGTAGGTCTCGCCGACCAGATCGAACAGCGTGCTCTGCTGCGCGGCCGCGCCGGTCATGCCCATCATGCCGTGCTCGGCGCGGATGTCGAGGTCGATGCGCCAGTGGCCGCCCTCGGGCTTGACCTGCATGGTCGCGTCGCCGAGCGCCTTGCCGCCGTTGAAGACCTGGTAATTGGCCACGAACGGTTCCAGCGCGAACGCGCTGCCGGGGAGGGCCGCGCCGGTCAGCGTGGCCAAAAGCAGGGGCAGGAGGGACTTCATGACGACGCGGGCGAGTCCTGGGGCGCGCAAGGGCGCAGGGATTAGGAGTGCGTGGTGGAACCCGACGTATTCGGCGCGCGGGCCGCGGCGTTCAGGCCGCGATGCCGGTCGCCGGATGGGTCAATCGGCCGGCGAAATCTAAACGCAGCGGCGTAAATAGCGGATGACCGTCGAGGGCCACGGTTGCGCCGTGTTCAGCCAGACGGCCATCGACGGCCAGTCTCATCACCGCTAGCAACAACGGATGTTCCACACCGAGTACGCGCGCCGACAGGGATTCGGGTGTATCGCCGGCATCGATCGCGACCACGGCGTGTGCGATCACGCCACCGGCATCGAGCTCGGGGATCACGAAATGCACGCTTGCGCCGTGTTCGCGTTCGCCTTCCTCGATTGCCCGCGCATGGGTGTGCAGGCCGCGGAACTTGGGCAGCAGCGAGGGATGGATGTTGATGGTGCGGCCGCGGAAGCGTTCGACGAAGGCGCTGCCGAGGATGCGGAGGTAGCCGGCGCAGAGGACCCAGTCCGGACGCACCGTCGCGACCGCTTTGGCGAGATCGGCGTCGAAGGCGTCGCGATTGGGGTAGGTCTTGGGGCTGGCCGACCAGCGCAGCGGCTGCGCGACCCGTTGCAGGGCGGCCGCGCCGGGTTTGTCGGAGAACACGCCGACGACCTCGGCCGCGAGGGTGCCGGCGGCGATGGCGTCGAGCACGGCCTGCAGGTTGCTGCCGCGGCCCGATGCGAGGACGGCGATGCGGGGGAGCGGCTGGGGCATGCGGGCTGCGGTCGGGAGCGGACCGGTATTTTAGGCGATCTGGGCTGCGTGGATGGCGGCCCTCACCCCAACCCCTCTCCCGCAAGCGGGAGAGGGGCTAAAGCCGGCGATCGGTTTTTACGCTTTTCTCCCTCTCCCGCTTGCGGGAGAGGGCCGGGGTGAGGGCCCCGTCAGAACTTCGCCTCAACCGAAACGAACCACTGCCGCGGCGCACCGGTCAGCAAAGTCTGGAACGTCCCCTTCGGGTCGTAATCGCGAAACCCGTTGCTGCCGAGCGTGGCGATGTAGGTCTTGTCGAGCAGGTTGTAGACATTGAGCCCGACCCGCAGCGATTGAATCTGGCCCACGTCCTTGCGCTGCCAGCTCACCCCCGCGTCCCACAGCCAGAACGCGTCGGTGCCGGCGTCGTTGCTGTAGGTGTAGTAACGCTGGCCGGTGTACTTGCCGCCCAGGCGCAACTCGACCTCGCCCACGCCGTAGCTGACTTCGGTCGCGAACAACTGCTTCGGCGTATCCACCATCTGCTTGCCGCGCACCTCGACCAGCTTGCCGCTGCTCAGATAATTCGACCGGTACTGCGAATCGTTGTAGGCGTAGCTGGCGAGCCAGCGGAACTGCGCGGTCGGCGTCCACACGAAGGCGAACTCGCCGCCGAGCGTGCGCGCCTTGCCGACGTTGGCGAACTGGTTCGGACAGCTGACCACGCCCGGGCAGGGCACGATCACCAATTGGCGATCGTCGAAGTTGACGCCGTACAAGGTCGTCGACACTTGGTAGTGGTCGTCGCCGTAACGCCAGCCCAGTTCCAGAGTCTTCGACTGTTCAGGCTTGGCGCTGGCGCGGCTCAGGTCGAACGAAGCCTGGGTCAGCGACCAGGCGCCGTTGACGCCGGGCCGGAACGCGGCCTGGTTTTCGGCGTAGTTGGCGAACACGTCGCTGTGGTCGTTCAAGCTCCACGACACACCGAGCTGCGGCAGGAAGTTGTCGCGGGTGCGCAAGCGTCCGCCGGCGCGGCCGGCGACCACCACGGTACCGTCAGTGACCACGTCCTGGCCCTTGAAGCCGGCGCTGACGGTCAGGCGCTCATCGAACCAGCGCATCGTGTCCTGCACGAACCACTGCCGGGTGCGGGTGTCGAAGCGCTGACGGAACAGGCGCTGGGCGAATTCGCTCTGATCGAAGAAACGCTCATCGTCGATCGGCCCGGCGATGTTGACGAAACTGCGGCCGGCGCCGTGCACGCTGTCTTCGAACCACACCCCGCCTTCGAGGGTGTGATGCTCCAACTGATAGGTCGCACGCGCGTTCACGCCGCTGCGTTCGATGTCGTAACTGGTGATGCGCAGCGCCATCGGAATCGTGGGCGAACTGATGTACGGGGTGAACCAGTGGCCCTGGCCTTCGTTGCGGTGGTAATAGGCGGTCGCGTCCAAGCGCAGGTTTTCGCTGAGATCGAATTCGCCCGAAATGCTGGCCAGATCGTCATTGCGCAGGCCGCGCGCGAGGTAGTACGCATCGTCCTTGGTGGTCACGCAGCCGCTGAACTTGCCGTTGGCGGCGGCCAGGGCGCGCTGCCAGTCGGGCGCGTAATTGTCCCAGTCGTACCCGCAGCGACGGATCAGGTCGAGCGACAGATCCGGGTCGTCGGTTTCGTTGCGGCGCGAGGTCGACAGCCATGCCGCGATGCGGCCGCTGTCCCATTGATACACGGCCTTGCCGTTGAACTGACGTTGTTCCTGCACGCCGGCGCCTTTCCAGCGGTCGGCCTGATTGTTCATGCCTGACACGTAAGCGCTGAAGCCGTTGTACTCGCCGGTGTCGACGCGGACGAAGGCGCGCATCGTCGCGTTGTCACCGTAGGCGAAGTTGGCGCGCGCGCCGAACTGACTTTGCGGATCCGAGGAGTGCAACAGCAGCGCGCCGCCGAGATTGCTGGTCGACGGAATCCGCAGCGCGCCGGCGCCCTGGGCGAGTTCGAGTTCGGCGATGTTCTCCGGCAGGATCGCGCGATTGGGCGACAGGCCGTTGTTGTTGGCGTAGCTGTTATCGCCGAGCGGGATGTCGTCGAGCGCGTAGCCCAGTTGGTTCTGGGCGAAACCGCGGATCGCGATGCGGTTCGACCATTCGTAGCTGCCCCACGGATCGGACGATACGAAATGCACGCCGGGCAGTTTCTCCAGCACCTTGACCGGGTTGGTGCCGAGCGCGACGGCCTGCAGTTCGGCCTTGCCGATGCGTTGGACCTGACGGGTTTCGCGATGACCGACCACCGAGATCGTGTCGAGCGTGGCCGGGTCGCCGGCGCCGCTGTCGAGCGGAGCGCCGCTGGCGGCGAGGTTGGCGGTGGCGTGGGTGTCGTCGGCGTGGGGCGCGGCAGCATCGGCGTTGGCGGCCGGCGCGGTTGCGGCCTGCGCGATCGGCGCGAGCGTCGTCATCGACAGCGCGGCGAGCAGGGCCAGCGCCAGGGGCGTGTGGATCGGGGTATTCATCGGGGTCTCGTGCATTGCGCGCCACGGTGCGGCGTGATGGCGGCATTACAACGGTCGCAGATGAAGGCTTGCGCGCGCGGGACGGACCGCGTGGCGTACCTGTCTAGTGGGTCGTTCGGGGAGGCGGGTTCAGGTTGTTTCGAGCGCGCTCGGTTCCCTCTCCCGCTTGCGGGAGAGGGCTAGGGTGAGGGTGTACGGGTTGCGGTGGATGCATCGATAGCTTTCGTGCCCTCACCCCAGCCCTCTCAGCTCTGCACTTCCTTCGGTCGCCACACGCGGGAGAGGGAGACAAGCGCAGCGGTGCGGGCGAAGGCTGCCCTCAATACCGCCGCTCACCCCGCACCCAAACCGCCTCGACCTGCGGCAATCCATCGACCACGCGCACGCGCAGCAAATCCGCGCGCTGCCCCGTCGCAATCTCGCCGCGATCGTCATAACCGATCGCGCGCGCCGGCGTTCGCGTGACCATCGCTACCGCGCGCGCTAAACCGATCGATTCCCAAGCGCCAAGCTGGAACGCGGCCAACAACAAACTGCCGGGGACGTAGTCAGACGACAGCGCATCGAGCACGCCGGCGCGGGCGAGGTCGGCCGCGGCGACGTTGCCGCTGTGCGAACCGCCACGCACGAGGTTCGGTGCGCCGGCCAACACCTGCAGGCCGGCCGCGTGCGCGGCGACCGCGGTGGCGAGGTTGACCGGAAATTCGGCGATGCAGGCGTTCGCCTCGACCGCTTCGGCGATGTGGATCAGTTCTGAATCGTCATGGCTCGCCAGCGGCAACCCGAGTTCGAGCGCCAAGGCGATGACCCTTCGTCGGTTGCTGTCGGCGTGGCGGCGCTGCAAATCCTGCAGATGACGCACGCGCGCGTCGAACTGGTCGTCGTCGCGGGCGTTGCCGTGACGCGCGCTGTAGGCACGGTAACGCTCGAGATCGTGAAACTGGCGCTGACCCGGGGTGTGATCCATCAACGACAGCAGACGCAGCGCGGGCGTCGCGAGCAGGGGCTGCAAACGCTCGGCCAGATCGGGGCAAGGCAATTCGCAGCGCAGATGCACGGCGTGTTCGATGCGCAGGGTGTCGGCGGCGCGCGCAGCGGCGAGCGCGGTCAACACTTGCAGCGGATCGACCGCTTCCTCGGCGTCCTCTTCGCCGACCGAGATCGCGTTGAGCGCGGTGGTGATGCCGGCGGCGAGCAGTTGCGCGTCGTGCGCGCGCAGCGCGGCGGCGGCCGGCCAATGCGCGCCCGGGCGTGGCAGCAGGTGCTTTTCCAGATTGTCGGTGTGCAGCTCGACCAGGCCGGGCAGCAGGTAATCGCCGTCGCAGTCGATCGCCGCGGCGTGCGCGATCCGGCCTTCGCCGATCTCGATGATCGCGCCGTCGGCGATGCGCAGATGGCCATGCACGATCGCGTCGGGCAGGACCAGGCGGGCGTTGTCGAGCAACAGGTCGGGCATCGCGGTGGGCGTCCGGTAGCGGAAGGGCGGAATTTGTCATGGCCGTGCAACGCATACGCGCTCTCATGGCCACGGGTGCGGTACCCGACCTGTCTAGTCAAGCAAGCGCAGATGGAGGTTGTGTGACAGCCACTGGGTTCAAACACACTGAGTTGAAGCAGGCCGGGCTCAAGCAGGGGCGCAATGCCGCGAAGGTGTCGGTCGATCCGCCCGAGGTCGAAGCGACGCCCGCTGGCGCGAGCGAGAACCTGACCCAACGCGATGCCGCGCAACCGCTGTGGCAGCAGATCGAAACCGCCCTGCTCAAGCAGATCCGCTCCGGCGCGCTCAGCGAAGGCGACCGTCTGCCGTCGGCGTTCGATCTGGCCAAGCGTTTCGGCGTCAACCGCCACACCGTGCGGCGCGCGATCGAAGCGCTGGAGGAACGCGGCTTCCTGCGCACCGAAACCGGCCGCGGCAGTTTCGTCCAGGAGCATCCGTATCACTACCCGATCGGCCGCCGTACGCGGTTCGGCAAGGCGATGCACGATCTCAACGTCGAAAGCCGTTACCGCCTGATCGAAACCGGATTGCAGACGCCGCCGCGTCAGGTCGCGCGTTCGCTGGGATTGATCTCGGGCGAACGCGTGCATCGCGTGGTGTATTCCAGCGAAGTCGAAGGCCGCACCGTGGATCACAGCGAGGCGTGGTTTCCGGCCTCGCGTTTTCCGGGCCTGGACCGGGTGTTCGCCGAGCAGTTGTCGGTGACCCGCACCCTGGCCGAATTCGGCGTTCACGACTATCTGCGCAAGCACACTTCGGTGATGGCGCGCTTGCCCGGCGCCGAAGTCGCGCGCGTGCTCGGGCAATCGACGCGACGACCGGTGCTGTGCGTGCATTCGCTCAATGTCGATGCGCAGGGCGTGCCGGTGCAGTTCGGGGTGACTTCGTTCGCCGGCGACTGGGTCCAGTTGATGGTGATGACCGAAACGTGACAGACAGCGGCCCGGCCGCGCGCGTTGCGCGGTTTGGGTCACATGCGCGCGCGCAGACGTGGCCTAGGCTCGCGGCTCCCTTCACCGCAGGAGCCTCGCAATGTCCCGTCGCAGTTTGCGTTTCACCACGTTAGCCCTGGCCTGCGCGCTCGCTGCGCCGGCCCTGGCGAAGACGCCCAAGGTGTTGTTCATCGGCACCGACGGTTTTCGCGGCGATGTCTACGGCACGGTCGCCACGCCGAATCTCGATGCATTGGTCGCCGACGGCTACCTCAGTCGCGAAGGACTCACTGCCGACACCGCGATCAGCGGCACCGGTTGGTCGTCGTTGTTCACCGGCGTGGAGCGCGACAAGCACGGCGTTTACGACAACAGTTTCAGCGGCAAGAACTACGCCGACTGGCCGGACGTGCTGAGCCGGATCGAACGCATCGCGCCGACCAAGAACACCGCCGCCGCGCTGGCGTGGTCGCCGTTGGCGACGCAGCTGCCGTGGACCGGCGTGGACACGGTTTACGACGCTGGCAGCGATGCCAACGTGTTGAGCAAGGCGCTGCAACTGCTCGGTCAGGCCGCCGGTCCGGACGTGCTGCTGCTCGACTTCAACGAACCCGACGGCGCCGGTCATGCCGGCAGCTATTTCAATCGCGATGCGAGCGGTTACACCAATGCGATCCGCGGCGTCGATGCATCCATCGGCAAGCTGATGACCGCGCTGCGCGCGCGGCCGAACTATGCCAACGAAGATTGGCTGATCATCGTCGGCACCGACCACGGCGGTTCGATTCATCACGGCCACAACACGCCGGAAGACCGCAAGACGCTGATCGCCTTCAGCGGCGAGTCGGTGCCGAAACTCGGTCTGGAGCCGTTGCGGTTGGCGCCGCGCCAGGTCGATGTCGCGCCGAGTATCCTCGCGCATCTGGGATTGGCGATTCCCGCGGGTCTGGACGGCCGGCCGATCCAGCGTCCCGCGCGCGAGGCCGCGCCGACGTTCGGGGTCAATCTGCTCGCCAACGGTGACGCGGAATATTCCGTCGGTCGCCAGGATCGCGGCTACGACAGTGACGTGCCGGGTTGGCGCAAGGGCCGCGGCGGGCAGGTCGTCGAGTACGCGCGCTACACGTGGTTGCCGGCGCCGCTGGCCGGCGCCGGGCGCAATCTGTTTATCGGTCGCGATACCGGCAAGAGCAATACGCTGAGCCAGCGCGTCGATCTGCGTGGTCTGGATCTGACCCAAGCGCGCTTCAAGCTGTCGGCCGACCTCGGCGCCGCCAGCGGCCATCGCGCGCGGGTGCTGCTGCGTTTCTACGACCTGCGAGGGATGGCGAGCTTCGGCGCCGGCGGCACCGGGCATGTGTTCCGCGGCGGCGATTACTACAAGTACGACATCGCCGCCGATCGTGTCGCCAGCGGTTATCCGCAACCGATCACGACGCAATGGCCGGGCCTGGATCGGTTCGCCGGCGGCGCGCGCGATCTCGATGCGGTGTTCGAGGCCGGCAACGGCAAGGTGTATTTCTTCAAGGACGCGCAATACCTGCGCTACGACCTCGCCGCGGGCACGGCCGATCCGGGTTATCCCCTGCCGATCGCCGGTCATTGGCCGGGTCTGGAGAAATTCGCCGGCGGCGCGCGCGATCTCGACGCGGCGATGTTCGTCAGCCGCACCAAGCTGTATCTGTTCAAGGGCGATCAGTACATCCGCTACAACCTCGACAGCGATCGCGCCGATGCCTATTACCCGGCGTATCTGTCGGAAAGCACCTGGCCGGGCACGGGTTACTGGCCGGCGTACTGGTCGGGCGCGCTGAATTTCGCCAGCGGCAAGTCGTATCTGTTCAAGCCGGGCGAGTATCTGCGTTACGACCGTGTGCTCGATCGCGCCGACGCCGGTTATCCGGCCGCGATCAACGCGTCGAACTGGCCGGGGCTGCAGGCGCTGTACGCCGGCAGCGCGTTCGAACTCGCGCCGGCCGGCGGCAGCGGCGCGCTGCGCAACTATGAGTTCACTGGCGCGGTGCCGAAGGACGCGCAATGGGCCGAGGTCGAAATCCGTTTCGAGCATGCCAATGCGAACGGCGACGCGTTCGCCGATCGGGTGCATCTGAGCCTGGAGCGTTGAGGCTGTAGCGGTGCGGATCGGTTCGATCCGCACCGCCCGCGCAGGCCGTCGCGACTGTGACGGCCTGCGCGGAATGGCCGGTCTGGAGCGGCGGCCAAGGCGGAACCAGCGCAACCCTCGCTTTCGCTCCGCGCCAGGATCGGCAAAGCTGCGCTCTGCGGCAGCCGGGAGCGGGGCGTGGGCGAACACAGGGCGAAGCGTTGGGTGGTTGCGGTGTGGGCGGGAAGTTGGTCGTTGGCGGTGGCGGCGATGGGCCCCGCGGCGGGGTCGGACATGGCGCCAGGCGCCGGTGCCGCCGCGCCCGTCGATTCCTCGTCGCGCTGCCTGCCGGCGCCCGCGGTGCCACTGCCTGCGCCGGCCGAATGCCAGCGCCGTTTCGGTATCGAACCCGGCCGCGGCGAGGCCTCGATGCTGGAAGCGCTGTACGCGCGCAGCATCGAATTCCAGCATCGCAGCGACTTTGTTCAGGCCTCGGCGGCGCTGGACTGCGCCCAGGCCAGCGCCGGCGGCCAGGCCGGCGGCGCGCTCGAATACGAATTGCTGCGGCGCCGCGGGGTGATCGACTACCGCAACGAATGTCAGGTCGAGGCGCTGGCCAAGTTCAAGCAGGCATTGCAACTGGCCCAGCATCGTGAAGACCGCCCGGCCCAGTCGAAGATCTGGAACAACATCGGCTCGACCCTGCGCCGGCTCGGCGATTACCGCGGCGCGCTGCAGGCGCTGATGTCGAGCCTGGAACTGCAGCGCAGCCTGCCCGAACGCGATTCGGGCCCGGCCTTGAACAACATCGCCGACCTGTACCGCGACTTCGGCGATACCGACGCCGCGGTGCGCCATTACGATCAGGCCCGCGCCGAATTCCTGCGCGCCGGCAACGCCACCGAAGCCGCGCACGTGCTCGCCAGCCAGGGCGTACTGGCGCTCGACGCCGGCCAGATCGGCCGCGGCCAGACCCTGCTGGAACAGGCGCGCGGCGAGCTCGACAAGGCCGGCGACCGTACCTATCTGCTGCGGGTACACGCCGAACTCGGCCGCGCCGCGATCGCCCGCGGCGACCTGACCCAGGCCAAGCGCTGGACCGACAGCGGTCTGGCGATCGCCGCGCAGGCCGGCACCGCGGTGCCGGCGCCGCTGCAATTGCAGGCCGCGCGCGGCGACCGCCTGCGCGGGCAGGCGCGCGCCGCGCAGGTCCGGGTGCAGGCCGCGCTGGCCGCGTTGGCGCCGCAGGACAGCGACCGGCCCGCGTTGCTGGCCGAACTGGCCGACGACTTCGAGGCCCAGGGCGAATGGCCGCGCGCGCTGGCTGCGTTGCGCGATTCCGAAGCCGCCGCGCGCGCGCTGCGCGAGGCGCGCTACGACCGCGAGATGAAGTGGCTGCAGCTGCGCTTCGAGACCGCCGAGCGCGACCGCACCATCGCCGCGCTGGCCACCGAGAACCAAGTCCGCGCGCTGAGCCTGAAGCAGCGCACCCTGGCGCTGTGGCTGACCGTGGTCTCGGCGCTGGCGGCCTTGCTCGGGCTGACCGTGTTCTTCCTGCGCCGCCAGCACCGGGTGCGGGTGGCCGAAGCGGCGCGGCGCGCGCGTCTGGCCGAGGAGGTCGAGTACTACCGCCGCGCCGCCGCCGATCTCGGCGTCGATCGCGCGCGCCTGCAGGCCGCGTTGGACAGCCGCGACGACGCGGTGCTGATCCTGGATGTCGCCGGGCATGTGCTCGCGGCCAATCGCAGCGCCGGCGAATTGCTACAGCATCCCGGCGCCAGCGCGTTGTCGGGACGCGCGTTCGGCGAACTGCTGGACGAATCGGGCGCGCACCGTTTCGCCCAGGCACTGGAGCGGCTGGACGAATCCTCGGCCTCGCAGCGCTTCGATTTTCGCCTCGGCGCCCGCCGCGATGCCCTCAGCGCCCAGCTCAGCGAAAGCGGGCAGGGCGAGGGCCTGATCGTGCTCGGTCTCAAACCGGCCGCCTCGGCCACCGGCGTCGCTTCGGCCGGGGCCGACGGCGTCGAACACGAAGCGCTGAGCGTGGAGCCGCTCAGCACCGAGCCGCCGGCGCTGGCCGACGACGACGAACTGCGCCAGTCGTTCCGGCGCGCGCTGGTCGAGTTGATGCTGGCGGTGGTCGAAGCCTGGGAACGCAGCACCGGCCAGGGCCGGCTGGAACTGGCCGAGAAAAGCCGAATCTGGCGGGTCACCGTCGACGATGGCCGTCTGCGCGCGCGTGCTATGGAGCGCTACCTGAGTCTGTCCAAGCTGCCGCGCCAGCCGCGTTGGCGCGACGTGCTGCGCTCGGGCTATTACGTGCTGGCCGAATGCAGCCTGGACGAATCGGTGCGCGGCGAACTGCAGCGCCATGTCGACGCCGTGCTGGCCTATACGCGACGCCACGCGCTGGTGTGAGCGTTCCCTGCCCCGACAGCGGTTGACCCACCAGCGGGTGGCGGCGCGGTTTACTCGGTGTTCGCGGGGTCGATCGACCCGCGGTTACGGGCTGCGCGCCGGCAACTTGATCGGACTGCTGGGCGACGGGAGCCTGCAGATCATGCACACGCCCTGCAGATCGGGCGTGCCCGGGCCGAAGCTGTAGGCGGTGTGGTGCAACTGCGGGTCGTTGTAGCTGGCCGGCGAGGTCACCAGCGCCACGCTGCCCGGCGCGATCTGTTCGCAGTAATCGAACGAACGCTTGGTCGCGACCGACCAATGATCGTCGACGATGCCGCAGCTCTTGGGCGTGCACACGCCGCCGCCGGCCTGGCTCTGCTCGGCGTAGGCCATCAGGTCGCGCGAGGTGAATCTGAACGATCCGACCACCACCATCTGCGCGCCTTCCACGCCGCAGGTGCCGTCGGTGTTGTGCGCGCTCGCGCTGCCGCAGACCAATGCCGCGGCCAGAACCAAACTCTTGAGTGTCGTACGCATGATCGCCCCCTGTGGCGAGTGCATCAGGAGCGGCCAGCCTACGAACCGCGCGCCACCGGGTCCAAGCAATTCACGGGCACAAAGCGGGAACGTTTCGGCACGAATCAGACGCAGGCCCGAATGAGCTGTGATCAGGTTGGCGATCGGCCGCGATGACAGGGCCGCGGCGCGGCGAAATCTTCCCGCCGTGTCCCGATTCCGTCCCGGATCGTTCCTCGCAAATCCGCGTGCCAGGGCGGTAAATGGAATGCGTCCCCGTTGCACCGTTCGCCGCGCTTGGCCCCTCCCGGCCGCCGCGGCCGATGTGGCGACGGGGCATCGTCGACAGGGGCGCGTCGGCGCGCGGGGACCGGACTCGGTACCCGCGCCGGCCGACGCGGTCGATCCATCTCACGAGGTCGCCATTCCGATGATCCGCCACTGGTTGCTGTCCGCCGCGCTGGTCACCGCGCTGTTCGCGATTCCCGCCGCGCCGGTTCAGGCGCGCCTGGTCGGCGGGCTCACCGTCGACAATAACGGCCCGCGGACCGTCTCGCCTGGCGGCGGTTTCTACGGTTACGGCGCTTACCTGCGGCACTGGGATGGCGCCGGCTACGACGACTATCACTTCATCGTCGCCTATACCCAACAAGGCTGCATGGACTTGTACTTCGCCTTCATGGCCAACGGTTGGCAGTTCAACCCGAACCCAGGCGTCGGCTTGTGCCGTGAGCACACGGGCTTCCACGGTTATGCCATCGCCAATCCCGGCAGCCTCGGCACCGGAGTCCGGCACAACTGGTCGACCGAAGCGGTGCGCAACTACGAAGTCGGCGTGCGCGAGCTGCGCGAGCGCTACCGCATAAACGAGTTCAGCCGTGAACAGGAACTGCTGATCAAGACCATCGAGGCCATGCCCGGCGCGATCGTCGAAGGTCAAGGCGGCGGCCGCTAGCCGTCGGAGATTTCCACCGCATCGCGTCACGAACGGCACGCTCCCGGTCGTGGCGCGGTGCGGCGGATCCGCGGACCCGGCGGCGCGCCGTCGCCGAGGTCGGCAACGAGGTTCAGGTCCGTCGGACCAGGCGCAGGCGTTCCGTGGCTCCCCTGTGGGCCTCACGGACGGAGGCCGGGCGCCAGTGCGACGGACCGGTAAAGGCATAGGGAAATGCCGCCCGCCCCGCATCGACACGGACGTCGAGGCGGTCGGTAGCGCCGCGCCATGCGCGGCCGCTGGCGGGAAGCGGCTGGTCCGGTTGGGGGAGCCAGCGGACCGGGCGCAGCGGGCTATGGCGGATCAGGACGCCATAGCCCGCGCTTGGATGGTTGGGGCCGGGAATGGGGAATCGGGAGTCGGGAATCGGTTAGAGCCGGCGCCGACGTGTCTGGATTCCTGCATTTCCTTGCGGCCGCCGGCGAACTGCCTCTTACGCTTGGATAGAGTCGGGAATGGGGAATCGGGAGCCGGGAATCGGTTAAAGCCGAAGCCAAAGCCGAATTCGTCCGGATTCCGACGCCTGCTTCTAGCCGCCAGCGAACCGCTCTTACGATTCGCGACTCTCCATTCCCGATTCCCGGCCTCACCCGGCCGCCGGCGACCCGCTTTTCCGATTCCCGATTCCCGACTCCCCATTCCCGGCCGCATAGCGGCCATCGACGATCTCCTCGGCCAGGCCGAAACTCAAGGTCATCCCCAGCCCGCCGCCGCCGACCGCGTTGACGATGGTCACGCCGGGCGCGGCTTGCGCGACGAACTCGCTGCTGCCGTCGGTCAGCTTGGGGTAGATGCCGTGCCAGGTCTGGATCACGCGCGGGTCGGGCAGGCGCGCGAAGCGGGCGAGGTAGTCGAGCACCTTGCTGTTGATCGCCTGTTCGTCGAACGGGTCGTGGGTGTGGGCGTAGGCGTGCGAATCGCCGACGGTGATCTCGCCGTGGCCGTTCTGCGCCGCCATCACATGGATGCCCAGTTCGATCAGGTCGCCGAATTCGGCTTCGTAACGCGCGCGCAGCGGGGCCACGTCGGCGGCTTGCTGGAAACCGGCGTAATGCACCAGCGACAAGCCGCCGCACAGCGCGGCGCCGAGGCGGAAGCCGTCGGGTTGCGGCGCCAGACGCATCATCTGCAGTTTGCAGCGGGTCAGCGGCGCGGCGGCATACAGCTGCGGATACAACTGTTCGAACTCCGGACCGCTGCACACGAACACTTGATCGGCGTCGAAACGCCGCGTGCCCGACCACGCGCGGCCGGTTTCGACCGCGGTCACCGGCGTGCGCCAATGGAACTCGACGCCGTGGCGTTCGTGCAGATACGCCGGGATCGTGCGCAGCGCCTCGCGCGGATCGACGATCATCTCGTCTTGGTTGAACAGCGCGCCGCGCAGACCTTCGCTCACCAAGGCCGGCGAACGCGCCAGGGCCGCATCGCGATCGAGCAGACTGCACGGCCGCCGGGTGCGATTGGCCTGCGCGTACTGCGCCAGCACCTCCCATTCGTCCTGCGCATAGGCCAGATGCAGCGAGCCGCAGGGGTCGTGCCACAGCCGCGCCTGTTCGATCAGTTCTTGCCAGATCGCGCGCGAACGCAGCGCGCGTTCGTAGGCCGCGCCGTTGGGCACGCCGATCGGCCAGATCATGCCGAAGTTGCGCACCGATGCGCCGACCGCGCGATCGTAGCGCTCCAGCACGGTGACGCGGTGGCCGCGCACGGCGAGCGCGCGGGCGATGGACAGGCCGACGATGCCGGCGCCGATGACGAGAGCGGAAGGAGCGTTCATGCGATGGCTTCGAAAGACTCAGACGGGCGCGAGCGCCGACGCGGCGACGCGGCGGGTGACGCGATGATGGAAATACAGCGCCGAGGCGATCAGGCATGCGCCGCCGATCACCGCCAGCGCCAGCACGATCTGGGCGAAGAACTGGGTCCACGACAGCTGCACGCCGGAAAATTCCTTGGTCAACAGCACCGCGACGCTGCCCAGGTAGCCGAAGGCATCGGACAGGTACATCAGGAACCCGACGTTGCCGGCGACCCGGAACGTCGCAATCAAGCGCTCGTAGAACACGCAGTTGAACGGCACGTAGGCCAGATACAGACCGAAGCCGACCAGGGCCAGCCACCACAACGGCGGCAGCGTGCCGGCGCGGAAAGCGAGCGTGCTGATGCCCGCTACTGCGAGGCCGGCGAACATCAGCCCGTGCAAGGCCATCAGGCCGCGCAGGTTGTCGCGGAACCAGGTCAGTCCCGCGGTCAACGCCAACACCGCCACCGCGATCGGCGTTTCGATCAGGGCGAACACGCCGGCATTGCCGCCGTAGCCCAGGTCGGCGAACAACTCGGCTTCGAAGTTGTCGCGAAAATCGCGCACCACGGTCAGCGCGACATAGCAGCCGATCATCAGCACCAGCCCTGGCAGGAAGGCGCGTACGAAGGCGAGGCGTTCGGCGCGGCTCATCGGCTGGCGTTCGCTGCGTTCGCGCCGGTCGTCGGCGTCGGGCTCGGGCACGCGTTCAAGAAAATGCACCGCGATCAGCAGCAGCGGCAGAAACAGCAGGCCGGTCACGAACGGCATCCAGAATTCATTCACGCCCGACAGCAACAACCACTTGCCGACGCTTTTGACCACGCCCGAGGCCATGATGAAACTCGAGGCGAGGATCGCGCCCATCGCCTCGGTGGTGCGGCGGCCTTCCAGGTAACTGAACACCAGTCCCCAGACCATGCCCAGCGGCAGGCCGTTGAGAAACAGGAACGGGATGTTCCAGGGCGCGGGCGTCAGCGCGAACCCCAGCAGCGCCAGCCAGGCGATGCCAATCAGGCTCAGCAGCAGACGCGCGCGGTGTTCGCGGCGCAGCCCGCCGATTACGCCGATGCCGACGAACTTGCTGCACATGTAGCCCAGGATCTGCGCGACCACCAGCCAGACTTTGTAGTCGACGCCGAACAGCGGATGCCCGGCGAACGACGCGGCCGCGAACGGTTTGCGGAACGCGTACATGCAGGCGTAGGTGACCAGGGCCGCGCCGCCGGCGAGCAGGGTGACCTGCCACTGGCGCGCGCGTTCGCTGGACGGAGCGCGCAGCGCGTTCATGCCGCGGCGTGGCGGGTGTCGCGGGTGGACTGATCCAAGTCCGACACGTCCAGCCCCAGCAGGGCCGGCAGTTCGAACAAGCCGTCGATGATGCGGTCGGGCGCGTACGGTTCGAGTTCGGCGCGGGTGAACGCGCCGGTGGTGACCGCGACCACCAGGCCGACCTGGGCCGCGCGGCCTTCGCCGATATCGACTTCGGTATCGCCGATCTTCACCACCTGGGCCGGATCGTCGATGCGCAGGCGCTGCATCAGCGCGTGGATCATGTCCGGCGCCGGCCGGCCTTGCGTGACTTCGTCGCTGGCGATCAGCGCATCGATGCGCCGCGACCACTGCAGACGCTCGACGATGGCGTCGGCGATGTCGCGCGAAAACCCGGTGTTGAGCGCGACCTGGATGCCGTTCGCGCGCAGCACCGCGAACACCGACTCGGCGCCGGGCAGCGGCTCGATGCCGGGCCATTCGCGATAGCACACCAGCATGCGCTGGACGAAGTCGGCGTGGATCGGCGCGATCCGCGGGTCATCGGCTTGTGCCAGAAGCAATCGCGCGATCGCCAGCGGCTTGGGATAGCCCATCAGCGGCCGGCAGGCCTCGTGATCGATGGGGTGGCCGGCGGCGCTCATCGCGCCGACGAATGCTTGGGCGACGAAGCCGGGATCCGACACGGTGGTGCCGGCGATATCGAACAGGGCAAGGCGGAAGGTCATCGCGGCGGGACGCACTGGGGAACAGGCGTCCAGCATGGGCGGCGTGCGCAACCCGGTTATTACAGCGCGGGGACAAGTGGGTGAACCTGTCTAGTGCGTCGGCCCCGGGGCCGACGCCGGCGCGAGCGGGCGAGGGCGGCCAGGTTCGGGCCGGCGGACGATCTTGGATCAGCCCTCGCCGCGCGACATAGCACCGAACCGCGGCAAGTCATACAGATCGGACGTGGCGCTGGCCTGCAGGCATGCGCTTACCACCGGCGCCAGCCACAGCCCGTCGTGATCGTCATCGAGCAGGCTGGGTTGGAAACGCTGCATCAAGTCGCCCGCGACTTCCAACGCCAGGCGCGCATTCTCGCCATGCCGCGCGGACAGGCAAAAGGCGCTACGGGGCGTGCCGCCGAGCAAGGCCACCAGCGCTTCGCGTTCGGCGGATTCGTACTCGGCAAGCTGTTCTTGTTCCGAGTAGCGCTCGAAATAGCAATATCGTTCACCCGAGCGGATGGTTTCGCTGGAGCCATCGCGATTGAATTCGAAGGCTCGGACCGCGTCTTCGATCTGTTCGCAATCGGCCTGACCGAAATACAGGATCACTGAGTCCATCGACGGCTCCGTTTTCTGGCCAGGATGGCCGTGCGGCCGGTTTCGCGCCCGCCGCAAAACAACTTCGTCCCATCGAAAAGTGTCGGGGGCGAAAGCCCCACTCACCTAAAGACCTCTAGTTCCGTGATGGCCTCGACGACATCGGGCATCGACGATGCCCGTCGCATCAAAACGCCAAACGCGCCCGCAGCTGCGTCACATCGTCGGTCCATGCCGCGTAGTCGTCGCTTTCCTCCCACAATTCGCGCAGTTCCGAATGCGGGCCGAGGATGCGATCGATCGCGCCGAGCGCATCGGCGATCAGCGCCGCATCGGGCGAGGGACGCATTTTCGAGATCCAGATCATCAGCTCTTCCTGCTTGCGCGCCGCGCCCGAGGGCCGGCCGATCGCGGCGGCGATCAGTTCGCTCGCGGCCAGCGCCGCGGACGCCAGGGGCGCGTCCACTTCCTCATCCGGCTCGAGCTCCAGCACCGCGGCGATGGTTTCGCGCACCAGCGCCAGGCTCTGGTGATCGCTCAGTTCGTCCAGCCAGTCGGCCGCGTCGTCGTTGTCGAATGTGGTGAAACCCCAAGCGCTCATCGTGTAATCCTCTCTATGAATAATGCATTCCGCCCTCGGCGGAAGGTGAAACGGTGATCGTCCCGGGCTCAGGTTCGCCCCGCGAACATCGCTTTCACCGACGGTCGGTTTAACACGATCAGGGTGAATACGCCCAGCGCGGTGCCGAATGGAATCTGCATGCACGACATCGCGGCGACGACGATGCACAGGGTCAGGCTGCGCCGCTGGCTCAGGCGTCGCGCGGCCATCAAGGTCAGGATGCCGCCGACGATTCCGATGAACAGCATCGCCACCGCCAGGCCCAGCAGCACCCAGCCCGATGCGGTGTCCTGGGTCGCGGTATCGGCCGGCAACGTGCCGTTGAGCAGGCCGATGCCCATGAACGCATACAGCGCGCCGATCAGCAGCGGCAGCAGATTGAAGGCGGAGAAAACGTAATACAGGATGCTCAGCGTCCGCAGTTGCGACGCGTCGCGCGGGTCTTCCATCGTCATCGGTTCGTGGCTCGCGGGGATCGGAACGTTCATCGGAAGGGGCGAGTCGTTGTCGATGCGCGGCATCAGCCGGCCGCGCGCAGATACGCCCGCAGGAAATCGATCAGCGCGGCGACCTCGCGATCCGACAGCTCGACCGGATCGCCCGCTCCGCTCACCGCCTTGATATGAATCGCGTTGTCCTGCTCCACCCAGGCGCGCAACTGCCCGTCGGACAATGCGATGGCGGCGGGCGCGCCGTCGCTCATCAGGCTCGCTCGCCGAACAGTGCGCGCACCGACGGACGATTGAGCACGATCAGGGTGAACACGCCCAGCGCGGTGCCGAACGGAATCGACAGGCAGGTCACCGCGGCGACGATCTGGCAGAACTTGTGGCCACGGCGCTGGCGCAGGCGCTGGCCGACCATGAAGTGCAGCACCGCGAACAGCAGGCAAAGCACGGTAAGGAAGACGAAAAAGCCGATGACCATCGGCAGCATGGCATCCATGTCGGCATTGGGGCCGCTGTCCGGCGCGGCGCTGAACACCGCGCCCATCAGCACGCCGTAGAACGCCATCAACACCACCGAAAACGCATTCAGTCCGGCGAACACGTAGTAGAAGATCGCCAGAATCTGCAGATGCGAGGCATCGTCGGGATTGGCGGCGGGCGGCGGCGAATACGGTTGCGACGAAACGGGCTGGTAGTCGGACATCACAGGATCCCCTGGGTTGGATGCGGTGGTTGAAGTGTCGGCGGCGTTCGCGCCGCCGATCGGGATGCGAATCGGGCGTTACTTCGCGCCGGCGGGCGCGGATTCGAACAAAGCCTTGATCGGCGCCTTGGTCAGCACGATCAGGGCGAACACGCCCAGCGCCGTGCCGAACGGCATCGACAGGCAACTCACGGCGCTGGCGACCACGCAGAACATATAGCCGCGCCGTTGCCGCAGCCTGCGCGCGACCATCAGGAACAGCACCGCCAGGATCATGCCGAAGCCGATCAGCGATACCGCCACGCCGATGAACAACCAAGCAATGAACGCGGCCTGGTGCGCCGGCTGTCCAGGCTGCGCCGGGAGAGTGAGCATGCTGATGCCGACGATCAGATGGATCACCGGAAACAGTGCGAACACAGCGGTGATGCCGGCGAGGACGTAATAGAGAATTCCGATCGTGTCGAGATGGGCGAGGTCCTGCGCGGACGGATCGGCGGCGACCGATGCCGTGGCCGGAAGGGCGTGCGGCTCGGCTGGAATAGGGGCGTGGTCCATGACGCGGTGGATCTCCTGTGTGGCGCGTTGCGGGCGCGCGGCCGGGGCTGGGGCCGGACCGCGCTACTCGCGGCCATGCTGCGCCAAGCCGCGGCGTGCGTCGAGTCAGGCCGGCGCGGCCGGCGGGTTCAGCGGCGGCCGCGCGGCCACGCCGCCAGCGAACCCAGGGTGGCCAGGAACATGTCGGTGTGCGCGTCCCAGATATCGCCCTGCTGGCCGTTGTAGGACTCCGCGTCCTCCGGCGACATGGTCAGCGCGATGGCCCATTCGATCCATTCGTAGATCAGGCTGGTGCACATGATCGCGGCGACCGCGAGCACGAAGGCCTGACGCGCCGACAGCGCCGGCCAGCGTTGCCGGAAGTACTCGCGCACCGCCGGCGCGAAACACACGCCATAGAGGAAATGGATCAGCCGGTCGAAGTGATTGCGTTCGAAACCGAACGCCTTGTCCAGCGACCAGCCGCCGGTCAGCCACTGAATCCACTGATCGTAAGGCACGTACGAATACAGCCAGCGCGCGGCGATGCAGTGCGCGGTCATGAACACGCAGATCGCGACGAAATGGCCGTCGCGCAGCGGCCAGCGGCGGTCGTGCCGCCACAGCCACAGCAGGCCGATCACGGTCAGCACGCTGTGCATGGCCTGCTCGAACGGGCTCTTGGGCGCGATCCAGCTGGCGGCGAATACCGCCAGCACGATGCCCAGGGCGACCTTCTTGGTCGGACTCATGCGTCCCTGCGTGGCGGTGGTCATCCGATGTGGACGCGCTCGCCTTCGCCGTGCGCGACGACTTCACCGATGCGCCAATGCGACAGGCCCAGGCGGGCCAGATCGGCCTGGGTCGCGGCGACCGCGTCCTCGGGCACCACCAGCACGAAGCCGATGCCGCAGTTGAAGGTGCGCCACATTTCCTCGCGCGGCACCGCGCCTTCGCGCTGCAGCCAGTCGAACACCGGCGGCAGTTGCCAGGTCGCGGTGCGGATGTCGAGGCCGAGCCCGGCCGGGATCACCCGGATGATGTTCTCGGTCAGGCCGCCGCCGGTGATGTGGGCCATGGCGTGGATGCGGTGTTCGCCGCCGTTGGCGCGCAGCAGTTCCAGGATCGGCTTGACGTACAGCGCGGTCGGCTCCATCAGCGCGTCGATCAGGCGCACGCCGCCGACGGCGACGTCGCCCGGACGGCCGGCGCGGTCGAAGATCCGGCGGATCAGCGAGTAACCGTTCGAATGCGGGCCGCTGGAGGCTATGCCGATCAGCACGTCGCCCTTGCTCACGCGCGAGCCGTCGAGGATCTGCGACTTTTCGACCGCGCCGACGGTGAAGCCGGCCAAGTCGTATTCGCCCGGCGGGTACATGTCGGGCATCTCGGCGGTTTCGCCGCCGATCAGCGCGCAGCCGGCCAGTTCGCAGCCGCGCGCTATGCCGCCGACCACGGCGACCGTGGTGTCCACGTCGAGCTTGCCGGTGGCGAAGTAATCGAGGAAGAACAGCGGCTCAGCGCCCTGCACCAGCACGTCGTTGACGCACATGCCAACCAGATCGATGCCGATGGTGTCGTGACGGCCCAGCTGCTGGGCCAGCTTGAGCTTGGTGCCGACGCCGTCGGTGCCCGAGACAAGCACCGGCTCGCGGTATTTGCCGGACAGGTCGAACAGGGCGCCGAAGCCGCCCAGGCCGCCCATCACCTCGGGTCGGAAGCTGCGCTTGACCAGCGGTTTGATGCGTTCGACCACCTCGTTGCCGGCGTCGATATCGACGCCCGCGTCGCGGTAGGTCAGCGGCTTGGGGGTGGTGTCGGAAGAAGATGCGGTCACGGCGGCCCCGGCGGTCGCGGAAGGAAACGAGAGATTTTAGCAGGCAACCGCAGCCCGGCCGTCACACCCGCCCGGTCGTTTCAGAAGCCGGAACCGTCCGGCTCGCTCCAACCCCGCCCGGCAGGGGCCCCACGGGCACAAGATTCGCGATTGCTCCGCACGTGTTTGAATAGAGACGAGCCCAGCAACGCGCGGCCCGGTCGACCGGACTTTCGCGCAATCCCGCCCTCATCGCCGCGCTTGTACGCCGCCCATTCGGCCGTTCAGGCATGCGAATGGACGCGCCGACGCCACTGCGGCACCATTTCGAACCTTGAGCACCGTCGGCGTCGCGCATGCGCGATCGCCGGACCGACGCAGGACGCGGCGGCGGGGCGGGGACGATCGCATTGGCGGTGGTCCGCGCATCCGGTGACGGGTGGGCCACGCACGCGGACGATCCGCGCCGTGGCCGACCCGCGACCTGGGACGCGGGCGGGATGCGCGCTTTTCAACAACAGTTAGGGATGGCGATGGGCAAGGCAATCCGGGTTTTGATGGTCGCAACGTTGCTGCTGGCGAGTTTCGCCGCGGCCGCCCAGCGGGTCGAGGGCGATCGTGCCCAGGCCGACGGCGCCTACTCGGCCGAAGTGCCGGTGGCCGGGCAGGGCGAGGCCGAGCGCAACGGCGCCATGGCGCGCGCGCTGGCCCAGGTGCTGGGCAAGCTGTCCGGCGACCGCGGTGCGGCCGGCCGGCCGGGTGTCGGCCAGGAACTGCGCCGGGCCAAGGATTACGTCACCGGTTACGACTACCGCCAGGACGAGGGCGTGTCCCAGTCCACCGGCGCGCCGACCTTCCAGACCACCTTGATCGTCAATTTCGATCAGGCCAAGGTCGAAGGCCTGGCCTCGACCCTCGGCCTGCCGATCTGGCCGCAGCCGCGGCCCAAGCCGGTGCTGTGGATGGCGATCGACGACGGCAGCGGTCCGCGCCTGGTCGGTCTGGCCCAGGCCAACGCCGCGCGCGCCGCGCTCAATCGCGCGATCGAACGTGGTTACAAGCTCGGCCTGCCGACCGGCAACGCGGCCGAACAGGCCAGCGTCGGCGCGATCTGGCGCGGCGACGCGGCCGCGGTCGCGCGCGTCTCGGCGCGCTACAGCCCGCCGATGCAGCTGATCGGCAAGATCTACCGGGTCAAGAGCGGCGGCTGGAAAGGCGACTGGAGCTTTGTCGACGGCGGCAAGGTGCTGGCCAGCTGGTCCAACAGCGACCCCGACGCGCGCAAGGTCATGAGCGGCGGCGCCGACGGCGCGGCCGATGCATTGATGAAGCGCTACGCCAAGCGCAGCGTGGCCGGTCCGCCGGGCACTTACCGCGTGGTGTTCAGCGGCGTGCGCAGCGCCGACGACTACATCCGCCTGGCCGGCTACCTGCAAGGCCTGGCGGTGATCCGCAAGATCACTCCGATCCGCGCCACCCCCGATTCCCTGGAGTACGACCTGGAACTGCTGTCCGGCCTGCCCGGCCTCAAGCGCATGACCGACGCCGGCGACACCCTGGTGCAGCTGGACGGTCTGGAAGGTCAGCCGCCCGTGTTCCAGTTGCATTGATCATGGAGCGCACCCCTCTGGAAGACATCGCGCTGTTCCTGCGTCGCCTGCAATGGACGGCGCTTGGCGTCGGCGCGTGCTGGCTGTTGTGGGTGCTGGCCCCGGTGCTGACCCCGTTCGTGATCGCCGCGATGCTCGGCTGGCTCGGCGACCCGCTGGTCGACCGGCTCGAACGCACCGGCCGTTCGCGCAACACCTCGGTGATCCTGGTGTTCGCGCTGATGGCGCTGCTGGTGGTGCTGGTGCTGCTGATCCTGGTGCCGCTGATCGAGCGCCAGATCACCACCCTGATCGTGTCGCTGCCGAGTTACCGCGACTGGTTCACCGCCACCGCGATTCCGTGGCTGGAGCAGCGCACCGGTTTCGAGATCAGCGCCTGGCTCGACCTCAACCACCTGATCGAACTGGTGCGCAGCAACTGGGAACGCGCCGGCGGCGTGGCGACCACGATGCTGGGTTATCTGTCGCGTTCGGGCTTCGCGGTGATGGCGATGATCGCCAACATCGCGCTGCTGCCGGTGCTGACGTTCTTCTTCCTGCGCGACTGGGACGTGCTGGTCGAGCGGGTCGCCTCGCTGATCCCGCGCGATCACCTGGCCACCGCGAGCCGTCTTGCCAAGGCCTCGAGCGACGTGCTCGGCGCGTTCCTGCGCGGCCAGTTCCTGGTGATGATCACGCTCGGCGTGATGTACGGCATCGGTCTGTGGGCGGTCGGTCTGGACCTGGGTATTTTGATTGGCATCATCGCCGGCCTGCTGACCTTCGTGCCTTACCTCGGCCCGGCCAGCGGCATCATCCTCGGCGTGATCGCCGCGCTGGTGCAGTACGGCGACTGGAAATACGTGGCCGGCGTGCTTGCTGTGTTCGGCGTGGGCCAGGTGGTCGAAAGCTATTGGCTGACCCCGAAGCTGGTGGGCGACCGCATCGGCCTGCATCCGGTCGCGGTGATCTTCGCCGTGCTCGCCGGCGGCACCTTGTTCGGTTTCCTCGGCATGCTGCTGGCGCTGCCGGTGGCGGCGGTGGCGAACGTGCTGCTGCGCTATGCGCAGGAGCGCTACACCCACAGCCGTCTGTACGCCGGCGATCATCCGACCATCCTGCTCGACCCGGCCTCCAACCCGGTGTCGCCGCGCGCCGCCGCGTCGGCGCCGAGCGACGACAGCCGCGCCGCGCCCGCCGCCGACGTGTCCACGGAGCGCGCACCGCAGTGAGCGTCCCGCAGTTGCCGCTGTCCCTGCGTTATCCGCCGGATCAGAGCCTGGACACGTATGTGGATGCGCCCGCGGGCGCGATCGCGCAGCTGCGCGCGCTGGCGACGCACACCCACGAAACCGTCGGTTACGCCGATCCCACCGGCGCCGACTGGGTGTATCTGGCCGGGCCGGCCGGCGTCGGCAAGACTCATCTATTGCTCGGCGCCTGCGCCGCGGCCGAAACCGCCGGCCGCCGCGCCGCCTATGTGCCGCTGGCCGCCGCGGCCGGGCGCTTGCGCGAAGCGCTGCACGCGCTGGAAGGCAACGACCTGCTGGCGTTGGACGGCATCGAAGCGATCGCGGGCGACCGCGACGACGAAGTCGCCTTGTTCGACACCCACAACCGCGCGCGTCAGGCCGGCATCGCGATCATCTACGCCGCGCGCGAGAATCCCGACGAGTTGTCCCTGGTCTTGCCCGACCTGCGTTCGCGTTTGTCGCAATGCACGCGCATCGTGCTGACCCCGCTCGACGACGCCGGTCGCGGCGAGGTGCTGCGCCAGCGCGCGCAGCGGCGCGGGTTGGCCCTGGAAGAGGCGGCGCTGGACTGGATGCTGAAGCGGGTCGATCGCGATCTCGGTGGTTTGACCGCGTTGCTCGATAAGCTCGATCGGGCTTCGCTGGCGGCGCAGCGGCGGATCACGGTGCCGTTTTTGCGGCAGACGCTTGAGCTCGATAACTGACGGTTGTCGCTTCGCGTGTGAATTCCGCGTTGGGTGTGTCGGCATCGATGGCGTATGTCCGTATCGGATCGATTCCTGAGTCCTGCTTGAGCCGATCGCTGACGGACTGGTGACGATTTTTCGTCTGTGCTGATGCGCCCTTTACGCGTCGATCTGAGTTTGTCGTTCCGATTAGGAATCGCTTAGCGACTCGCGTTGCTATCGACTCGCGACCCTCTTGCTCAATGTGACCATGTTCACGGCATCAAACCGTACCCATATGCTTATCGGTTCTTATGCTGCCGAATCTCGGCCTTGCTTCTTTGCTTTGGCTTTTTTCTCTGGCCGTTTGCTTTGCTGTGATTTTTAGCTTTGGCCCGGCGCA
>NZ_LMHM01000018.1:385188-385297 GCF_001427785.1 Lysobacter sp. Root690 | reverse complement strand
TGCGTGCCGTAGGCCACCCAGGACATGGATGTCCTGTGTGGCCTACCCCCGCGTATGCATCGCGCTCGCGGGCTCTTGATTCGAAACAGGAACGCCTTTTTCTTTGGTT
>NZ_LMHM01000018.1:384989-385116 GCF_001427785.1 Lysobacter sp. Root690 | reverse complement strand
ACTTTCTTTTGTGGCTCTGGACAAAAGAAAGTTACCCGCCGCTTTAGTGGCGGAAGCTTTTGACCCTGCTTGCAGCTTCTAAAGCTCTGAAGGCTTTCGAGCATTTGAGGCAAAGACAAGATCAACG
>NZ_LMHM01000018.1:356905-384951 GCF_001427785.1 Lysobacter sp. Root690 | reverse complement strand
TCCATGTCCCGGTGGCGCACGGCGTGCATCCTGCACGCCGCCCTCTGGGTGTGCTTTTGCTAACGCGAGTTACAAGCTTCGCAGCGCTGGATGAACTGCGCGGCTTCAATCATTGAGCCAAAGCCAAAGCCAAAGCCACAGCTGAGGCTGAGGCTGTGGCCAAAGTTCGAGTGGAGTCGGAGCCAAGGCCGGGGCGATGGCCGCGCTTGAAAGAGACGGAAAACGGGGCTCGACCCAAATCATTGGGATTCGAAAAAGTCGCTGCGACACGCCACGAACGCGGCCAGAACGCGATAGCGCGTTCTCAAGCGCAACCGCGCTAAGCCAACAACTCCCGATAAATCGCCAGATCGGCCTCGGAAAAGCAACAGAACACCACTTCGTCGATCGAGTCGTCGCGCGCGCCGAAATCACGCGCCGTGGCCACCGCGACCTCGGCCGCCGCCCGCGACGGATAACCGAAAATACCCGTGCTGATGCATGGGAACGCGATGCGCTTGAGGCCGCGCTTCGCCGCGATCTGCAGACACTGTCGATAGCACGACGCCAACAACGCCGGCTCGCCCTGATCGCCGCCGCGCCAGACCGGGCCGACGGTGTGGATCACGTACTGCGCCGGCAGCCGATAGCCGCGCGTCAGCTTGGCCTCGCCGGTCTTGCAGCCGCCGAGCAAACGGCATTCGGACACCAGGTCCGGCCCGGCCGCGCGATGAATCGCGCCGTCCACGCCGCCGCCGCCGAGCAGCGAGGAATTGGCCGCATTGACGATCGCGTCGATCGTCAGTTTGGTGATGTCGCCTTGGATCGCGCGCAACTGCATACGGTCAGTTCGGCTCGGGCCAGTCGATGAATTCGGCCGCGACCGCGTCGGTCAGCCACACGCCGTTGGCGGACTGATAGAAGCTCAATCCGCGCGCATGCATTTCGCTGGCGCGGATGGTCAGCACCAGGGCCTTGCCATGGCGGCTGCCGACCTTGGTCGCGGTGGCTTGATCCGAGGACAGATGCACGTGCTGGCGGCTTTGCTTGACCAGGCCGAGGTTGCGGATCGATTTGGCGAAGCGGGTCGCGGTGCCGTGGTACAGCGTGGCCGGCGGCGGCAGCGGCGCCAGTTCCAGGTCGACCTCGATCGAATGGCCCTGGTTGGCGCGGATGCGCGCGCCGTCTTCGCTGATCGCGAAGCGCTGCTTGTCGCTGTCGCGCACGACTTGTTCGATCAGTTCGCGCGTTACCGGCTTGCCGTCGGCGTTGGCCAGGCGGATCAGTTCGTCGAGGTCGGCCCAGCCGTTGGCATCGAGGGTCAGGCCGATTGCTTCGGGTTCGTGGCGCAGCACGAGGCTGAGGAATTTGCTGGTCTTGGTGAGGTTGACGGAGCTCATGTGGTTTCCAATTCGGTAAGGGCGGCGGCGCGATCCGGCGGCATGGCCGGTCGCGTCGCGCGCAGTAAGCAAGGCGATGCTCAGCCGTTCGCCGCGGCGGCCAGCGCCGCGTCGAGCTGTTGCAATCGTTCCGGGGTGCCGACATCGGTCCAGCGGCCGCGATGGTGTTCGCCGCTCAGGCGGCCGCGCGCGGCAGCGGCGCGTAGCAGCGGCACAGTGCTGAAACGCGGCGGTTGCAACTGCGTACCGGGCGCGTCGCCGAGCACGTCGCGCCAGCCGTCGAACAGGCTTGCGCGGTACAGGCCGATGCCGGAGTAGGTGAGCCGCGATGGGCCGTCGTTGTGCAGCAGGCTTTGATCGAGCCGGCTGGTATCGAGTTGGAAATCGCCGCGCGGATGCTGCGTTGGATTGTCCACCAACACCAGATACGCATCGCCGTCGAACTCACGCGGCAACGCGGCGAAGTCGTAATCGGTCCAGATATCGCCGTTGGCTACGAGGAACGGTGCCCGCGGATCGGCGCCGTCGAGCAACAGCGGCAGGGCATTCAACAGGCCGCCGCCGGTTTCCAGCGGCGTGGTGCCTTCGTACGAATAGCGCAGGCGCAGGCCCCAGCGCGCGCCGTCGCCGAGGGTGTCGGCGAACTGCGGCGCGAGCCACGAGGTGTTGACGATCACCTCGCTCACGCCGATCGCGGCCAGTTTTTCCAGATGCCATTCGATCAGGCGCTTGCCGCCGACCGCAAGCAGCGGCTTGGGCGTGTGCAGGGTTAGCGGGCGCATGCGCTCGCCCAGGCCGGCGGCGAAGATCAGCGCCTTCATGCCGGCTGGGTCGCGGTGGTGGCGGCCAGCGCCGGGCGCACGTAGCGCTCGACGATCTCGGCCAGCGGCGCCAGTTCGGGGTAACGCGGCAGCACCACGTCGAGGTAGGCGAGGAAACGCGGCGCGTCGGCCAGGTACTTCGGCTTGCCGTCGCGGTGATTGAGGCGCGCGAACAGGCCGATGATCTTGATGTGGCGTTGCAGGCCGGCGTAGTCGGCATCGCGGCGGAAACGGGTGAAGTCGGGCAGCGGGATGCCGGCGGCGGTCGCGCGCGCGTGGTAGCGCGCGAGCCAGCCGTCGATGCGTGGCTCCGGCCAACTGACGAAGGCGTCGCGGAACAGGCTGATCGGGTCGTAGGCGATCGGCCCGCGCAACGCGCCCTGGAAATCGATCACCGCCACGCCGCCGTCGACCGGCATCAGATTGCGCGGCATGTAGTCGCGATGCACGAACACCTGGCGCTGGGCGAGCACGTTGTCGAGGATGCGGCGATAGGCCAGGTCGAGCTTTTCCAGGTCGCCGCAGTCGAGGGTCAGGCCGAGATGACGGCCGAGGAACCATTCGTCGAACAACCGCAGTTCGCGCGCCAGAAAGGCCTCGTCGTAGGGCTGCAGGTCGTCGGGGCAGGGCAGCGCCTGGATCTTGAGCAACTGGTCGAAGGCGGCGTCGAACAGCGCATCGGCGTCGGCTTCGCCGGCCTCGAAGGCCTGCAGGAAGGTCTGCTGGCCGAGGTCCTCCAGCAGCAGGAAACCCAGTTCCATGTCCTGCGCATGCACCTGCGGGACGCGCACGCCGCCGGCCAGCAGCATCTCGCGGATGCGCAGCCACGGCCGGGCGTCTTCGAGCTCGGGCGGGGAATCCATGACGATCACGCTGCGCTCGGTCGCGCCGCCGGCGTCGGCCAGACCGCGCCAATAGCTGCGGAAACCGGCGTCGAACGAGGCGCGGGTCAGGTCGAGGCGGTCGTCGCCGGTCGCCGCGCGCGCCCAGGCCAGGCGGGCGTCGTCGCGGTCGGTAGGGTGCGGCTGGGTCATGCGTGCTCCATGCGGCCGGGGCGGTCGCAGGTGCACAGGGTAAACGTCCGTGGGCCAGGGGTGAATGTCGGGGAGCGTGGGAGGCCCTCATCCGCCCTTCGGGCACCTTCTCCCGCCAGCGGGAGAAGGGACGGGCGGAGTCGCTGAAGGATCGGGGGGCTCTCGTAGTGCCACGAGGCGCGTGCGTCACTCGGCGATGAGCATCCGGTGCTGAGCATCGTAGAGCCCTCTCCCGCGCGCGGGAGAGGGTGGGGTGAGGGCAGACACGCTCGCATCGCGCTGCCGGTCTCACGGATAGAAGTAGGGCGGAGCCCTCGCCGCAGGTTCCTCCAACGCAGTCGCCACCGCTGCCTTCGGATTTCCTGCGCCGAGAACCCCGCCCTACAGGTACACCTGCATCAATCAAAACCGCTCAAGGAGAAAAACTTAGGAGAACAACGCAAGGAGAACACTCAAGGAGAACAACTGCGTCTTTCAGCATCGACCGCTTTGCAAACAACTACAGCAACAACGAACCACACAAAAAACCGATCAGATCCAATGGAAGCGCGGGGCGAGGCCGGCGCGGCGCCGGTTCCTGCGTAGCGGCACGTGTACGCGGTTCCGTCGCGCACGGCCTCGCCCCGCCTGTTGCTAGGCCGCGACCGGCTCCTCGGTTTTATCCAGAGAGGCCAGCCACTCGTCGTCCGATCCTTCCGATACGCCTTCGAACAGGAACGTCGACAGATAGCGCTCGCCGGTGTCGGGCAGCATCGCCAGCAGCACCGAGCCTTCCGGCGCGCTTTGCGCGACTTGCAGCGCGGCGGCCACGGTCGCGCCGGCGGAGATGCCGACGAACAAGCCTTCCTCGGACGCGAGCCGGCGCGCGGTGTCGCGCGCGGTCACGTCGTCGACCGGACGGATTTCGTCGGCGACGCCGCGATCAAGCACGCCGGGCACGAAGTCCGGGGTCCAGCCCTGGATCTTGTGCGGCTGCCAGTTGGCGCCGCTGAGCAGGGACGCGCCGGCCGGTTCGGACGTGATGATCTTCAGCTCCGGACGCGCGAGCTTGAGCACCTGGCCGACGCCGGTCAGGGTGCCGCCGGTGCCCCAGCCGGTGACGAAGTAGTCCAGCCGCTTGCCGGCGAAATCGAGCAGGATTTCCGGACCGGTGGTGCTGCGGTGATAAGCGGGGTTTGCCGGGTTTTCGAACTGCCGGGCCAGGAACCAACCGTGTTTTTCCGCCAGTTCGGCGGCCTTGCGGACCATGCCGGTGCCGCGTTCGGCGGCCGGGGTCAGGATCACTTTCGCGCCGTACGCGCGCATCAGCTTGCGCCGTTCGATCGAGAAGGTTTCGGTCATCACCGCGACGAAGGGATAGCCGCGCGCGGCGGCGACCAGGGCCAGCGCGATGCCGGTATTGCCCGAGGTCGCTTCCACGATCGTCTGGCCGGGCTTGAGCGCGCCGCTACGTTCGGCGTCGAGCACGATCGCCAGGGCGAGACGGTCCTTGACCGATCCGCCGGGATTGAACGATTCGACCTTCGCGTAAAGCGATACGTGCTTGGGCGCGATGCGATGCAATTTGACGATCGGGGTGTTGCCGATGGTGTCGAGGATGCTGTCGTACAAAGGCATTGGAAGGTCTCCCGTGGCGTGGGTGATGAGGTCAGGCGGCCGCGGCGAACGCGGTGTCGCTGGAAATTTCGAAGTCAGGTACATCGGTCAACGGCGCATCGCCGAACCAGTGCAGGCGCGTGGCGAGCGCGGCGACTTCGCCGACGATCAGCAAGGCCGGCGACTGCACGTCATGTCCGCGCGCGCGCTCGGCCAGATCGGCGAGGGTGCCGGTGACCACGCGTTGTTCGCGGCGCGAACCGTTTTCGATCAATGCGAACGGGGTGCTCGCGGCGCGGCCGTGTTCGATCAGCTTGTCGCGCAGCACGTCCAGGCCGGACACGCCCATGTACACCGCGAGCGTCTGTTTTTCCTGAGCCAGCGACCGCCAGTCGAGCGCGTCGGCGGAATCTTTCAGATGCGCGGTGACCACTCGCAGCGATTGCGCATGCTCGCGATGGGTCAATGGGATACCGGCGTAGGCGGCACACGCCAACGCGGCGGTGATGCCCGGCACCACTTCGAAGGCGATGCCAGCATCGGCCAGCACTTCAAGTTCTTCGCCGCCGCGGCCGAACACGAACGGATCGCCGCCCTTGAGCCGCACCACGCGCTTGCCGGCGCGGGCGTGTTCGAGCATCAACTCGTGGATGCGGTCCTGGGTGGTGTGGTGATTGCCGGCCTGCTTGCCGACTTCGATCAGTTCGGCGTCGCGGCGCGCGAGCCGCAGCACGTCGGCGCTGACCAACCGATCATGCAGGATCACGTCGGCTTCGTTGAGCATGCGCAATCCGCGCAAGGTCATCAACCCCGCATCGCCCGGGCCCGCGCCGACCAGCGCGACCGTGCCGGCCTGCGGCACCGCGGGCTTGTCGTCGATCAAGGCCACGCCGAACGCGCGCTGGGCCTCATCGATACGGCCTTCGCGCAGCAGCGACGGAATCGGACCCGACAGCACGCGGTCGAAGAAACGTCGGCGCAGGCCCATGTCGGGGTAGTGCTTGCGGATGCGCGCGCGTTCGCGGGTCAGCAGGTTGGCGAGCGCGCCGAGCGATTCGTCGAACTGGGTTTCCAGGGTTTCGCGCAGATGGCGCGCGAGCATCGGCGCGCCGCCGCCGCTGGAGATCGCGATCTGCACCGGGCCGCGTTCGACCCGCGCCGGGACGTGGAAGCTGGAGGCCTCGACATCGTCGACCACGTTGACCCAGACCCGCCGCGCCAATCCGGCGTCGGCGACGGCGCGGTTGACCGCGGCATCGTCGGTCGCGGCGATCGCGAGCCAGGCGCCGGCCAGCCATTCGGGGACGAATGACCCGGCGAGGTGTTCGATCCGGCCTTGTGCGGCCCAGGCCGCGAGCGTGGCCGACAGTTCCGGCGCCCCGACCCGCACCCGCGCCCCGGCGTCCAGCAGCGCCGCGGCCTTGCGCTGCGCCACCGCGCCACCGCCGACCACCAGCACGAGACGCTCGCGCAGATCGGCAAACAGCGGGAACAGGAGGCTGGTCATGGCGGCGTGGACTGGATCCGGGGACGATGGAACGACCCTAAGGCCGCCGCCGGGCGACCGGAAATGACGCCGCCGCCTTTGCTCATGCCGTCACGTAATGAGTCGCAGCGTTGCGGTGCGGATACTGGACAAAGCCACCATACGCCGGCTAGCCTATAAATCCCTTTATCCGAATAGAGCGATAAATACGTGGACGCGACCCGTCAGCGAATGTCCTGCGCACCGGCTTCGGCCCCGGTCGTCCGGAAACGGAACGACGCGGGTTGTTGTCGCCCGTGCCGTCAGCGCGCTGCCCATCGCCTCCACCGCGGTCCTCTCTTACGGATAGTTTCGCCATGACCCTGACTCAGCTGCGTTATCTGGTCGCCATCGCCGATTCCGGCCTCAACATCACCCTGGCCGCCGAGCGCGTCCACGCCACCCAGCCCGGTCTGTCCAAGCAGCTCAAGCAGCTGGAGGACGAACTGGGTTTCCTGTTGTTCGTGCGCAAGGGCCGCAGCCTGGAAGCGATCGCGCCGGCCGGCGAGCGCGTGCTCGAACACGCGCGCCGCATTCTTGAAGAAGCCGGCAATATCCGCGCCTACGCCGCCAACGAGCGCGGCCAGCATGCCGGTCGTCTGGTGCTGTCGACCACGCACACCCAGGCGCGCTACGTGTTGCCGCCGATCATCGCCCAGGTCAAGCGCGACTTCCCGCAGGTCAGCGTGCATCTGCAGGCCGCGGCCGACGGCGAGGTGCTGTCGCATCTGTCGCACGGCAACGCCGATCTTGCGGTGATCAGCACCGCCGGCGCCGCGCCCGAAGGCGGGCTGGCGGTGCCGTTGTTCCGTTGGCGCCGGGTGGTGCTGGTGCCGCGCACGCATACGCTGGCCAAGCTCGATCGCGCGCCGACCCTGGCCGATCTCGCATCGCAGCCGTTGATCAGTTACGAATCCTCGACTCGGCCGGAATCCTCGTTGCGCCGCGCGTTCGCCGCCGGCGGTCACGAGCCGCAGTTGGCGATGACCGCGCGCGACGCGGATCTGATCAAGACCTATGTGCGCGCCGGATTGGGCGTGGGCGTGCTGGCCGAGATGGCGGTGACCTCGCGCGATGAAGATCTCAAGGCGTTGGTCGCGCCGGACGCGTTTCCCGAGTGCATCACCTGGGCGGTGATCCCGCGTGCGCGTGTGCTGCGCGATTACGCGCTGGAGTTGCTGCACGGGTTGGCGCCGCAGATCGACCGGCGCGATCTGCGCCGGGTGCTGGAAGGCAATCTGGAACCGCAGTGGCCGACGGCGCCGACCTGGGTTGAGTTGACGCAGCCGATCAGTTCCTGATCGCGCTCACCGTTACTCCTGCTCCTCGCTTTCACTCCCTCTCCCGCTTGCGGGAGAGGGCTGGGGTGAGGGCGCGCGAATCCACAAGCGCTGTTGTCGCCTGAAATCTTGATTCGAATTCACTACAAGACTTCACGATAATCAGATCGCCCGCACGCCCTCATCCGGCCCTTCGGGCCACCTTCTCCCGCAAGCGGGAGAAGGACTCGGCATCGAGGGTTGCAAGCGTTCGAAATCTTCAAGCTGCCTGATTTTCCGCCGCCGGCTCACTATCGAAATGCAAGCCGCACTCGCGCTTGAGCCCGAAGAACCGCGTGTCCTCCTCGCGCATGCCCGGTTCCAGGCGTCGCGTGGTGTGGATATCGCCGATCGATACATAGCCGTCGTGCCACAACGGGTGATACGGCAGATCGTGCGCCTGCAGGTATTGCCAGACTTCGCGATCGCTCCAGTCGGCGAGCGGATGCAGTTTCCAGCGGCCGTCCTTGATCTGCAGGAAATCCAGGTTGGCGCGGCTGCCCGACTGGCTGCGGCGCAGGCCGGCGATCCAGGTGCGCACGCCCAGTTCGTTCAAGGCGCGCTGCATCGGCTCGACCTTGCGCATGCGGTTGTAGCGCTCGATGCCTTCCAGCCCCTGTTCCCACAGGCGGCCGAATTTCGCTTCCATCCAGGCGATGCCGATCTGCGGGCGATACACCTTGAGGTTGAGCTTGAGTCGGTCGCCGAGTTCGTCGATGAAGCGGTAGGTCTCGGGAAACAGATAACCGGTATCGACCACGATTACCGGAATCCGCGGCGCCTGCGCCGTGACCATGTGCAGCGACACCGCCGATTGCGCGCCGAAACTCGACGACAGCGCGTGCTCGCCGGCGGTGTTTTCCAGCGCCCAGGCGACGCGCTGTTCGGCCGACTGGGTGCCCAGCCAGGCGTTGAGTTCGGCCAGCGCGCGCGGCGATTCGGCGGCGGTGACGGGATCGGTGGGAGCGCTCATGCGTGGGCCTCGGTAACCAGGACCACCGGAATGCCGGTGGGAGTGGGATAGGGGACGGATACGACGTCGCGGCGGATCAGGTAATCGCCGAAACCTTCCTCGCCGTCGCGCTCGCTGGCGTAGCCGGCGAACAGCGGATCGAGCGCGGCCAGGATCTCGGGTTCGGCGATGTTTTCGCGGTACAGCGTGTTCAAGCGCTGGCCGCGATGATCGGCGCCGAGCATCAGGTTGTAGCGGCCCGGCGCCTTGCCGACCAGGGCGATCTCGCCCAGGTACGGACGCGAGCAGCCGTTCGGGCAACCGCTGATGCGCAGGTTGATCGAGGCATCCGGAATCGCGTGCTTGGCCAGCAGTTTTTCGACCTCGCCTACGAAATCGGGCAGGTAGCGTTCGGCTTCGGCCATGGCCAGGCCGCAGGTCGGTAGCGCCACGCAGGCCAGCGCATTGCGCCGCACCGCGCTCGCCCGCACATGCCCGTCCAGGCCGTGCTGCGCGACCAGCGCATCGACCTGCGCGCGCAGCGCCGCCGGTACCCCGGCGATCACCAGATTCTGGTTCGGGGTCATGCGGAATTCGGCGCCGTCGTGGCCGTCGAGCAATTGCGCGATCTCGCGCAGACCGCTCAGATGGGTGACCGCTTCGCCCAGGCCATCGAGCGCGCCGTCGACGATGCGGCCGGCCGGAATACGCAAGGTCAGATGCGCGACGCTTTCGCCGCCGGCGCTGTCGTCGCTGTCGACCCAGCCGAAACGGTCGCCGTTATGGCGGAAGGCGAACGGCCGCGCCGGAAGGAGAGAGAAACCGGCGCGGCGTTCGACTTCCGCCTTGAACCACTCAAGCCCACGGTCGTCGATGGTGTACTTCAGACGCGCGCGCTTGCGCACCGTGCGATTGCCGAAATCGCGCTGCGCGGTCACCACCGCCACGCCGACCTCGATCACCTGCTCGGGGGTCACGAAACCGATCACGTCGGCGACCCGCGGATAGGTTTCCGCATCGCCATGGGTCGCGCCCATGCCGCCGCCGATGGTGACGTTGTAGCCCAGCAGCTCGCCGGCTTCGATGATCGCGATATAACCCAGGTCCTGGGCGAACACATCGACATCGTTGTACGGGGGAATCGCGAAGCCGATCTTGAACTTGCGCGGCAGGTAGGCGTTGCCGTAGATCGGCTCGTCCTCGCTGCCGCTGCCGTCGATCCTTTCTTCGTCCAGCCAGATCTCGTAATAGGCGCGGGTGTTCGGCAGCAAATGCTCCGACAGCGCCGCGGCCTGGGCGAACACCTGCGCGTGCGAGGCCGAGATCTGCGGATTGGCGGCGACCGCGACGTTGCGGTTGACGTCGCCGCACGCGGCCAGGGTGTCGATCAGCGCGGCATTGATCGCCTGCATGGTCGACTTGAGTTCGGTCTTGATCACGCCGTGGAACTGGAACGCCTGGCGGGTGGTGATGCGCAGGCCGCGTTCGGCATAGGTCGTCGCGATCGCGTCGAGCTTGAGCCATTGCCGCGGCGACACCACCCCGCCCGGCGTGCGGGTGCGGATCATGAAGCTGTAGGCCGGTTCCAGCAGCGCCTGGCGGCGTTCTTCGCGGACGTCGCGATCGTCCTGCTGGTAGCTGCCGTGGTACTTGATCAGGGTCTGATCGTCGTCGTTGAGCGCGCCGGTGACCTGATTGGCCAGGCTTTCCAGCAGCGTGCCGCGCAGGCGCGCGCTGTTGTGCTTGATGTCCTCGACCGAATGCGCGCTCATGCGCGCGCTCCGCGCGGTGACGGATGCAGCCCGAACAGAGCGCGGCCCGCCGGCGATGCCGCGCTCTTGTCGGCGCGTGCGGTCGAGACGGTGTCGTTTCCGCGTTCCATCCGGACTGCCGGGGCAACTGGCGTTCCGTCGCGATCAGTAGACACGAACATGCGTGCAGCGACCTGCGACGCGCGGCCCGCTTTCATGAAGTGCCGCTCGATGAAGAGCCGTTGCGAACTGCGATGGCCTTGCGCGTGCATCAGTAAACGTCCCGGGCGTAGCGGCCCTGTTGCTGCAACTCGTTCAGATACTCTTCGGCGGCTTCGGCAGTCTTGCCGCCGTGTTCGGCGATCACCGCCAGCAACGCGGCGTGCACGTCCTTGGCCATGCGGGTGGCATCGCCGCACACGTACAGATGCGCGCCGCCTTGCAGCCAGTCGTACAAGTCGCGGCCGTGTTCGCGCAGCCGATGCTGGACGTAGATCTTCTGCGCCTGATCGCGTGAGAACGCGAGGTCCAGGCGATGCAGCTGCCCGGCCTTCAACGCTGCCTGCCATTCCACTTGATAGAGGAAGTCGCTGCGGAAATGCGGATTGCCGAACAGCAGCCAGTTGCGGCCGGCGGCGCCATCGGAGGCGCGGTCCTGGACGAAACCGCGGAACGGCGCGACGCCGGTGCCGGGCCCGATCATGACGATGTCGCGAGTGGAATCGCTCGGCAGGCGGAAGCGGTCGTTGTGTTCGATGAACACCGGCAGGCGTTCGCCTTCCTCGGCGACGGCGAGCAGATGCGAGGCCGCGCCCCAGCGCAGGCCGTCCTGCGTCGCGTACTCCAGGTGAGCGACGGTGAGATGGGCCTCGTCGCCGACCGCCTTCTGGCTGGAGGCGATCGAATACAGCCGCGGGGTCAGCGGCCGCAACGCGGCGACCAGTTCCTCGGCCGACCAGTCGCCATCGAAGCGTTGCAGCAGGTCGATGACCTGGGTGCGCGACAGCAGCTCGGCTAGTTGCACATTCTGGTCGGGCGCGAGCAGGCGGTTGAGTTCCTCGCTGCGCGAGTGCGCGGCATGGCTGGCGACGAACGGCCGCGCCAGCTTGGTCAGCTCGCGCTTCTCGCTGAGCCACTGGCGCAGCGGCAGGTGCTGGCCGTTGTGACCGACCTCGGCCTCGCCGTCGAGTTGCAGGGTGTCGAGCACCGCCTGCACCAGCGCGGGCGGATTGCGCGGCCACAGCCCGAGCGCGTCGCCGGGCTGGTAATGCAGGCCCGAGCCTTCCAGCGACAGTTCGATATGGCGGATGTCCTTGTCGAAGCCGACCGCGCCGGCGGCGCTGGAACTGCGCGCGATCAGCCGGCGGTTGGCGATCAGCTCGGCCGCGAACGGCGCGTCGCGATGGAACGCCGGCGCGGCCTGCAGCGGGCGCAACGGCGTGACCGTGGCCAGATGCGCCGTGGTCGGCTTGAGCGCGTCGCGGGCGTGGCCCAGCGCCTGCTGCAGCCACGGCGTGGACACGGTTTCGAAATCCAGGTCGGCTTCGCCGCGCGCGAACAAGCGGGTCGCGCCGAGTTCGGCCAGACGGGTGTCGAGCCTTGCGCCGATCGCGCAGAACTGCGGATAGCTCGAATCGCCCAGGCCAAGCACGGCGAAGCTCAAACCCTTGAGCTCGGGCGCGCGCTTGCCGGCGATGAACTCGACCAGACCGCGCGCGTCGTCCGGCGGATCGCCGTCGCCTTGGGTGCTGATGACGATATAAAGCAGTCGCTCGGTCTTCAGTTCGCGGGTCGGGTAGGCGTCGGCGCGGACCAGCCGCACCGACAGCCCGGCGGCTTCGGCCTGGCCGGCGAGCTGTTCGGCCAGACGCTTGGCGTTACCGGTCTGACTGCCGTAGACGATGCTCAGGCGCTCGCCGGCCTTGACTTCCGCCGCGGGCGCGGCAGTGGCGGGCGCCAGGGCCGCGCCGGAGCGGGCCAGCCCGGCGGCATAGCCCGACAACCACCACAGACTGTTGTTATCGAGGCCGTCGGTCAGGCGGGCGAGCGAATCGAGCCGGTCCGCGGGCAGCGGGCTGGCGAGCAGAGCGGGGGCGGCGAGCGTGGTGGCGGCGGCGGGCACGGCGGTCGGCGTCTGGCTTGGGAGACTGAAGGCTACGAGCCGGGAGGGCCACTGCGGAAAGGATGCTCGGTTATGCGTTCATGACCTGCGCTCATTTCTCCCCGAATCCGGGGGGATTTCTAATGGCCCCATCGAACGGCCGGTCCGGATGTGGTTCGATGGACGTCCGCGGAACCTTCCAGAAGGGTCCGCGCGGTGCTCCAGCCGCGTTGCAAGGACCGGGTTCACCGCTTCCGACTGGACGCCGCCGCGTCGTCCAGCCTGCCCTGGATACGCGGCCCTGCACCGAGTCCGTTGCCCGATGAGTGCGTCACCCGAACTGAGTCCGCTGTTCGACCCCGCCGCCGATGCGCCGCCGCCCGCGGGGCCTCTGTCGGCGCGGGCGTTGAGCCACCTCGACCGGCTCGAGGCCGAAAGCATCCACATCCTGCGCGAGGTTGCCGCCGAGTTCGCCAACCCGGTGATGCTGTATTCGGTCGGCAAGGACAGCTCGGTGCTGTTGCACCTGTTGCTCAAGGCGTTCTACCCGGCGCGTCCGCCGATTCCGCTGCTGCACGTCGACACCGGCTGGAAGTTCGGCGAGATGATCGCGTTCCGCGACCAGCGCGCGCGCGAGACCGGCGTCGATCTGCGCGTCCACATCAATCCCGACGGCCTGGCCCAGGGCATCGGCCCGGTCAGCCACGGCGCGGCGGTGCACACCGACGTGATGAAGACCCAGGGCCTCAAGCAGGCGCTGGACTGGAACAAATTCGACGCCGCGATCGGCGGCGCGCGCCGCGACGAAGAAAAGTCGCGGGCCAAGGAACGCATCTTCTCGTTCCGCAATCCGCAGCACCGCTGGGATCCGAAAAACCAGCGGCCGGAACTGTGGAGCCTGTACAACACACGCATCCACAGCGGCGAGAGCGTGCGTGTGTTCCCGATCTCGAACTGGACCGAGCTGGACGTGTGGCTGTACATCTATCGCGAAAAAATCCCGGTGCCGTCGCTGTACTTCGCCGCCGAACGTCCGGTGGTCGAACGCGAGGGCAGCCTGATCCTGGTCGATGACGAGCGCCTGCCGCTGCGCGACGGCGAAACCCCGCAAACCCGCAAGGTCCGCTTCCGCACCCTGGGCTGCTATCCGCTGACCGGCGCGATCGAATCGCAGGCCGACACGCTGGAGGCGATCATCGCCGAGATGCTGGTCGCCACCACCTCCGAACGACAGGGCCGGGTGATCGATCACGATCCGGGCGCTTCGATGGAACGCAAGAAGCAGGAAGGGTATTTCTGATGAAGCCGGGATTGGGGTTTCGGGATTCGGGATTTGCTGTGGAGCAGGACGTGGTGGCGGTTGATTCGAAGGCATCGGAAGCGAGGGTTCTGGCTTTTTCGAATCCCGAATCCCGAATCTCCAATCCCGCTGGCGATGCAATCGCCAGCTACCTGCAGCAGCACGAACACAAGAGCCAGTTGCGCTTCATCACCTGCGGCAGCGTCGACGACGGCAAGAGCACGCTGATCGGGCGGTTGCTGCACGACACCCAATTGTTGTTCGCCGATCAGCTCGCCGCGCTCGACGCCGACAGCCGCCGTCACGGCACCCGCAACGGCGAAGTCGATTTCGCGCTCTTGGTCGACGGCCTGGCCGCCGAGCGCGAGCAAGGCATTACCATCGACGTGGCCTACCGTTTCTTCGGCACCGAAAAGCGCAAGTTCATCGTCGCCGATTGCCCGGGCCACGAGCAGTACACCCGCAACATGGCGACCGGCGCGTCGACCGCGGACCTCGCGGTGGTGCTGGTCGATGCGCGCAAGGGCCTGCTGACCCAGACCCGCCGGCACAGCTACATCGTGTCGCTGCTCGGCATCCGCCATGTGCTGCTGGCGGTCAACAAGATGGACCTGGTCGATTTCGACGAGAGTGTGTTCGAACGTATCGTCGGCGAATACCGCGAACTCGCCGAAAAGCTCGGCATCGAACACGTGCAGGCGATCCCGTTGTCGGCGCTCAACGGCGACAACCTCATCGCCGCCTCTGCGGCGACGCCGTGGTACCTCGGGCCGAGCGTGCTCGAACACCTCGAAACGGTCGATGTAGCGCGCGATGCGTCCGCGCTCGGCCTGCGCCTGCCGGTGCAGTGGGTGAACCGTCCGCATCAGGATTTCCGTGGTTTCGCCGGCACCATCGCCGCCGGTTCGGTGCGTCCCGGCGACGAGATCGTCGCGCTGCCGTCGGGGCGTCGCTCGCGGGTGCAGCGCGTCGTCAGCGCCGACGGCGATCTGGCCCAGGCGACCGCGGGGCAGGCGATCACTCTGACCCTGGACGACGAACTCGACATCAGCCGCGGCGACATCATCGCCGCCGCGGCGCAACCGCCCGAAGTGGCCGATCAGTTCGCCGCGCACCTGCTGTGGATGGACAGCAAGCCGCTGCTGCCGGGCCGCTTCTATTGGCTCAAGATCGGCGCGCGCACGGTCAGCGCCAGCATCACCGAGATCAAGCACAAGATCGACGTCAACACCCAGGCGCAGCTCGCGGCGAAGCAGCTCGAACTCAACGAGGTCGCGTACTGCAATCTCGGCCTGGATCAACCGATCGCATTCGAGGCCTATCGCGACAATCGCGAGCTGGGCAGCTTCATCCTGATCGACCGCCAGACCAACGCCACCGTCGCCGCCGGCACTTTGGACTTCGCCTTGCGCCGCGCCGCCAATATCCATTGGCAGGCGGTCGACGTCGACAAGGCCGCGCGCGCGCGCAGCAAACAGCAGCGGCCGCGTTGCGTGTGGTTCACCGGCCTGTCGGGCTCGGGCAAGTCGACCATCGCCAATCTGGTCGACGCGCAATTGCATGCGCTGGGCCACCACAGCTTCATACTCGACGGCGACAACGTGCGCCACGGTCTCAACAAGGACCTGGGCTTCACCGATGGCGATCGGGTCGAGAACATCCGCCGCGTCGCCGAAGTTGCCAAGCTGATGACCGACGCCGGCTTGATCGTGCTGGTGAGCTTCATCTCACCGTTCCGCGCCGAGCGTCAGCTCGCGCGCGAATTGTTCGAGGACGGCGAATTCGTCGAAGTCCACGTCGACACGCCGCTGGCCGAAGCCGAGCGCCGCGACGTCAAGGGCCTGTACGCGAAGGCGCGCGCGGGCAAGATCCCGAACTTCACCGGCATCGATTCGCCGTACGAAGCGCCGCAGGCGCCGGAACTTCGGCTGGCGACGCTGGATGAAGATGCGCAAGCCCTGGCCCAGCGGGTGATCGATTACCTGCGCGATTGAGTTTGCGCGCCAGGCCATGGGGTCGCGAAGTAAACGCAAAAACAAAAACGCCCCGGCCTGAGCCGGGGCGTTCGCTTATCCATCGTCCGAACCCGGACGATCCGCGCGCGAAGAGCCTAACCCTTCGCCGTCTTGCTGCGGATCATCTCGTACAGGAACAACAGCACGATGGCGCAGATCACCGAGATGATGATCCCCATGAAGCCGCCGCCGGCATAGAACAGGCTGCCGATGTAGGCGCCGGCGATGCCGAGCAGGATCGTGAGGATCCAGCCCATCGGGTCGGCGCCGGGTTTGAAGAAGCGCGCGAGGATGCCGATGACCGCGCCGATGATGATCGTATAGATGATGCCGCCGGGCATGGTGTTGTCCTCCTGAGGGACGGGGTGTTGGTGCGGCTGGATCATGTGAGCGCGGGCGTCGCCGCCGCGTGAGGGCCGGGGCGGGACGCTGGTTCGCGGTTAAGCCATGAGCGTCATGGGTCCAGACGGAACCGGACGGCACGCTCGCCGGCAGCGTTTCGCGCGCGATACACCGCCGCTCAGGGTAATGCCGCTCAGGGCGACGCCTTCTCCGGCCATTGCTGCGGCACCTTGCGCAAGTCGTCGAGCGTGTAGCCCAGGCCGCGCAGACGTTCGAGATGCGCGTCGTAGTCGGCCTGGGGGATGCTCGGCGTGCGGGCCATGATCCACACATAGTCGCGCTTGCTGCGGCCGACGATGGTTTGCTGATAGGTCGGGTCGACGTAGACGATTACGTACTCGGCCTTGATCGGCCAGATGAACTGCATGCCCCAGATCGCGTTATGGGTACCGGGCCGCACATAGCCGACCGGATGCATGGTCTTGACCGGCTCGTCGAAACCGCCCTTGCGATAGCGGAAGGTGGTCCGCACCCGGCCGCGTTGGTCGAGCTTGTACGACTCGATCGCATTGAACGCCTCGCGCTCGGGACGCGAGGGAATATGCGCGATTACATACCAGTCGCCCATGAAGCGCGGCAGGTCGACCTGCGCCACCGGCGCGATGGGTTGCGCGTTGCCGGTGCAGCTAAGCAAGGGCAGCGCGAGCAGCAGCGTCAGACGTTTCAGCGGCATGGCCGTTCTCCAGGTTGCGGCGCGAAAACAGGTAGTGGGCGACCCCCCATTGCTGGCCCTCGTCGTAGCCGAACATCTCGGCGCAGGCCATCCAGAACATGCGCCAGCGTTGGAACCACAATGGCGCGGCGGCTTCGCCGTAAGCCGCTTCCAACGTATCCATGACCACGTCGCGGTTGCTGTCCTGGCGCGCCAGCCAGTGATCGGCGGTGCGTTGGTAATGACGTCCGTCCAGCAGCCAGCGTTGTTCCAGCGACAGGTGGCGCTGGAAACACAGCAGGGTGTCGGCCGAGGGCATCAGCCCGCCGGTGAAGAAATGCCGGCCCATCCAGTCGTCCTGGCCGTCGACTTCGAACGGATACAGCAGGTCGCGGTGACAGAACACATGCACGAACAGCTTGCCGTCCGGCCGCAGCCAGCCGGCGATGCGGCCCAGCAGGGTGTCGTAGTTGCGCATGTGTTCGAACATTTCGACCGAGACGCAGCGATCGAAGCGCATCGGGTCGAGGTTCAGCCGATTCACGTCCTCGGTGAGCACCAGCACGTTGCGCAGGCCGCGCTGGAAACACTGGGCCTGGATATGTTCGCGTTGCGGCCGCGAATTGGAGACCGCGACGATCTGCGCGTTCGGGAAGCGCTCGGCCATCCACAAGGTCAGCGAACCCCAACCGCAGCCGAGTTCGAGAATGTACTGGCCGTCGGCCAGCTCGGCGCGCTGCGCGTACAGCGCGAGCATCGCCTCTTCGGCCTGGTCCAGGGTTTCGTCGCCGCGCGGGTAGTAACAACACGAATACTTGAGCCGCGCGCCGAGGCAGTCGAGAAAGAATTGCGCGGGCAGTTCGTAATGCTGGCGGTTGGCCGCATCGGTGTGGATCGCGACCGGGCTGTGGCGCAGGTCCTCGATGCGCTGGCGATGGCGTTCGTACTGCGCCTGCACGCCGCCGACGCGCTCGTCGCGCAACCGCTGCGCGCACAGGCGGCGGATGCCCAGACGCACCAGCGCATCGGGCAGCGAGCCGCGTTCGGCCAGGCCCAGCAGGCCGGGCGCGGCGTGGTCGGGCGGATCGGATTGGTCCACGGCGATGTTCATGGCGAGGTCTCGGTTCGGGACGGCGAGCGGGGGAACCACGGAAACAGCATCGGCGTGCTGCGCTGGTAGGCGCGGTAGTCTTCGCCGCGGCTGCGCAGCGCTTGCGCTTCGGTGTACGGAATGCCGCTTATCCAGCGCAGGAATACGTACATCACCACCGGCCCGGCCCAGGCCCAGCCGGACAGCGGCGAGCCGACCGCGAAGCAGACGTAGGCGAGCCAGTGGGTCCACTCGAAGAAATAATTCGGATGCCGCGAATAGCGCCACAGACCTTCGCGGCAGGTGCGGCCGCGATTCGCCGGATCGGCGCGGAAGCGCGCGAGCTGGCGATCGGCCAGGCTTTCGCCAGCCACGCTGAGCAGCCAGATCGCCACGCCTGCGGCCAGCCACGCCGGCGCGAGGCGGCCGTTGAACGCCACCGCCAGGAACGGCAGCGCGAACAGTACGATCAGCGCGGCCTGGAACTGAAAGAACAAGAAGAACTTGCCCTGATGACCGTTCCAGTGCGAACGCAGATGCCGGTAGCGACCGTCCTCGGGTTCGTCGCGCACGCGCCGCCACAAATGCAGCGCCAGCCGCAATCCCCACACACCGCCGCACAGCGCCAGCACGATCCGCACAACGACATCGCCGGGACCGAACGCGGCCTGGAACATCGCGCCGAAACCGACCCCGCCAGCCCAGATCGCATCGACGATGCCGGCATTGTCGTGGCGGCGTTGCCACCACCAGCCCAGGCTCATCGCCACCGCGGCGATAGCCCACAGGCTCGCGACCATCGCCCAGGCATTCATCGCAGCACCTGCGCGTCGACGGTCAGCGGCATGCGATCAGCGCGCGACCAGCGCTGCGCTAACTGCGCGAGCACCGGCATCGCCACGCCCCAACCGAGCGCCAGCCATGCCAGCGCCGCCCAGCGCGGTGGGACGAATTCGACCGCATTCCAGCCGCGCGACGCGCCCAGATAGGCCAACGGCCCGCCGATCGCGCCGAACAGCGCGGCCAGCGCGACGCGGCCGTGCAGAAAACGCAGGGTGTGTGTCAGGGTCATCGCGAACGCGCACCACAGGCCGAGAATCCACACCGGCGCGAACGCGGTCGACGGCCACGGCGCCGCGTACGCCGCCGCGCCGCTCGCGGCGAGCGCGCCGTCGATCAATGCGCCGGCCGGCAATGCCACCGCGAGCAGGCGCGCGTCCGCGCCGCGGTGCTCGGACAGCGCCAGTTGCCACAGCACGAACACCGCCGCGGCCAAAACGCCCGGCCAAGCCAGCCCGCGCCCGGCCGCGATCACGGCGCAGAACCACACCAGTTGGTAACCGGCGAAATTCGCGAACCCTTTCATGCGCGCTTCGTTCATGCGCACAGCTCGCCTTCGGGCAGGCGCGCCGCGCGGCGATGGCCGGGCTTGGCCATCAGCATCTGCACCACGCCGATCGAGCGCTCGCGGAAGCCGCCTTCGCAATACGCCAGGTAGAACGTCCACATGCGGATGAAGCGTTCGTCGTAGCCCAGTGCGCGCACCTCGGCGAGCTTGGTCTCGAACCGGCGATGCCAGGCCTGCAGGGTCAGCGCATACGACGGGCCGAAATCGTCGAGCTGGACCAGGGCCAGATCGCTGGCGCGGGTCTTGGCCGCGAGCATGGCGTTGACCGACGGAATGAAACTGCCTGGAAACACATGGCGCTTGATGAAATCCACGCTGCGCAGCGCCTGCGCGTAACGGTGGTCTTCGATGGTGATCGCCTGCACCAGCGCCAAACCGTCGGGCTTGAGCAAGGCGCCGAGTTTGCCGAAGTAGGTGTCGAGGTAGGGCGCGCCGATCGCCTCGATCATTTCGATCGAGACCAGTTTGTCGTAACGGCCCTGCAGGTCGCGATAGTCCTGCAGCACTAATTCGACCCGATCGCCCAGCCCCGCCGCGGCGACGCGTTCGCTGGCCAGCCCATGCTGTTCCTGCGAGATGGTCGTGGTGGTGACGTGGCAGCCGTAATGCCTCGCCGCGTGCAGCGCGAACCCGCCCCAGCCGGTGCCGATCTCGATCACGCGTTCGCCGGGTTGCAGGGCGAGCTTGCGGCAGATCCGCTCGAGCTTGCGCAACGATGCGTCTTCCAGCGATTCATCCGGCGAGGCGAACACCGCCGAGGAATACATCAGGTCCGGCGACAGAAACGTGGCGAAGAATTCGTTGCCCAGGTCGTAATGCGCGGCGATGTTGCGACGGCTGCCGCCGCGGGTGTTGCGGCGCAGCGCGTTCCAGCCGCGCATCGCCCAGCCGCCCAGGCGCGCCAGGCCGGTTTCCATGCCGTCGAGCAGATCGCGGTTGCGCACCAGCAGGCGGATCAGCGCGACCAGATCGCTGCAATCCCATTGCGCATCCATGTACGACTCGCCCGCGCCGACGCTGCCGTTGGCGGCGATCGCGCGATAGAAACCGCCGTCGTGGACCCGGATCGTCACATCGATCGGATCGATACCGGCCGCTTCGCCGAGCACGACTTCGCCGCAGGCGTCGCGCAAGGTCAGACGGCCGCCGCGCAACCGCGCCATCTGCACGATCAGGCGTTGGCGCAGCCAGCGCTCGGCCAGCGGGTAGGCGGCGTTGGGTGTCGCGTTGAGTTCGTCGGCTCCGGGGATCATGGCAAGCCTCGCGCATTGCGCGGATGGTCGTGGACGGGATTGCGTTTGAGCCACAGGCGCAGCGCCTGCCAATGGATCGCGAGCATGACCTGCACGGTCATCAGCGGATAACGCCACAGCACCCGCGCCAGGCCTGCGCCGTCGCAGGGCCGGCGGCGCAGGCTCAAGGTGGCGGAAAATTCGCTGTGGTCTTCGCGCATCACGTCCATGTGCACCAGCAGATCGTCGCCGGGCGCGGTGAAGCGCCAGGCGTAGTCGCGCTGCATCGGCATGAACGGCGATACGTGGAAGGCCTTGGCGAACGACCACTCCAGCGCGCGTCCGCACGGCCGCGCCGTGTCGGCCGCCATCACATAGGCATGGCGCTCGCCCCACGGCGTGTTGGTGATTTCGGCGACGACGTAGTTCAGCGTGCAGCCGTCGTCGGCATAGCAGTAGTAGAAGCTGACCGGGTTGAACACGTAGCCGAAGTAGCGCAGATGGGTGAGCAGGCGGATCGGACCGGTCGGGCGTCGGCCGCAGTGCTGGAACACGCGCTCGCGCACCGCCTCGGCCAGCGGCAGTTCGCTTGGGCCGAGATAATCCTCGCGACGGAAACGGCCGATCGCGCCGCGTCGGGTCGACCACAGCCAGCGGCGACGGAACACCTGTTCGATTTCGTCCAGATCCAGGTACAACTGGGCGACCCGGTACTGGAACGCGTGAGCCTTCGGCGAACGCCTGCGATGACGCACCACGCCTTCGTAGATCGCGCTGATCAACGGCGCCGCGCTCACGCTGCTCTCCGCTCGACGCGGCCCGGCACGATCCGCTGATTCGGCTGACCGTAACGCGCGCTGCCTGCGGCGCCCAGTGCGGCGGCGACTTCGACCGCGCTGCGCATGCCGTCCTCATGAAAGCCCCAGCCCCAGTACGCCCCGGCGAACCAGGTGCGGCGCTGACCCTGAATCTCATGCTTGCGCCGTTGCGCCGCGACCGAGGGCAGGTCGTACACCGGATGTTCGTAACGCATGCGCCGCAGGATCTTGTCCGGGTCGATCGCCGCGCTGCGGTTCAACGTGACCACCAACGGCTCTGGCGACTCGATCCCTTGCAGCAGATTCATGCAATAGCTGACCGTACAGGCGGCGGCCGGCTCGCGCGGAACATGCGCGTTCCACGCTGCCCAGGCCTTGCGCCGCCGCGGCAACAGCCGCGCGTCGGTATGCAGCACGGTGTCGTTAAGTTGATAGCGCATCGCGCCGAGAATTTCGCGCTCGTTATCGTCGGCGTCTTCGAGAAGGCGCAGGGCCTGATCGCTGTGGCAGGCCAGCACGACCTGATCGAAACGTTCTTCGCCGGCATCGCTCACCACGCTGACCCCATCTTCGTCGCGGCGCAGCGCGCGCACCGGGCAGGCGGTACGTTCGTGCACGTTCCAGCGCGCGCGCAACGCCTGCACATAGCGATCCGAACCGCCTTGCACCACCCTCCACTGCGGCCGCCCGGCGACCTGTAGCATCTGGTGATTGGCCATGAACTGGACCAGATACCGCGCCGGGAACGACAGCACGCCCTGTGCCGGAGTCGACCACAATGCCGAGGCCATCGGCAGCAGATGCTCGTCGCGGAACGCGTCGCCGTAACGGTTCGCGTGCAGGTATTCGCCCAACGTCGGACCGACGCCGTCGCTGGCGAGCAACTCGGGCGATTCGCGGTAGAAACGCAGCAGGTCCCGCACCATGCCGAGGAAGCGCGGCGACAGCAGATTACGACGTTGGCAGAACAGGCCGTCGAGGCTGCCGGCGTTGTATTCCACGCCGCTGAGTTCGCTGTGGACCGAGAAACTCATGGTGGTCGCTTGCGACGGCACTTCCTGCTCTTCGAACAGGCGCGACAGCAGCGGATAGTGAGTCGGGTTGAATACGATAAAACCCGTGTCGACGCGGTAGTCGCGGCCGTGCAGGCGAATATCGTGGGTGTGGGTGTGGCCGCCGATGCGGTCGGCGGCCTCGAACAAGGTCACCTCGTGCTCGCGCTGCAACAACCACGCCGTGGCGAGGCCGGAAATGCCGGAACCGACGATGGCGATGCGCATTTCAGGCCCTCGCCCTGGCCGCGACCCAGGCCGGAATCGGCTTGAGATCGCGCACCAATCCCAGCAGCGCCATCAGCCGCAGGCCGTAATAGGTCAGGTCGATTTCCCACCAGCGAAAGCCCTGGCGCACCGTGCCCGGATAGAAATGATGGTTGTTGTGCCAGCCTTCGCCGAAGGTGATCAGCGCCAGCCACAGGTTGTTGCGGCTGTCGTCCTTGGTGTCGAAACGGCGCTTGCCATAGCGATGGGCCAGCGAATTGATCGTGACCGTGGCGTGGAATAGCACCGTGGTCGAAACGAAAAACCCCCAGACCAACATTTGAGAACCGCTGGTGCCGAGCTGCGGCGCGAGGCGCTGCAACAAGGCGCCCAGTCCGAACAGCGCCGCCGCGAGCAGCACCGGCACCAGCGTATCGTAGCGATCGAGCACGCGAAGTTCGGGGAACTTGGCCAGATCGGGCACGCGTTCGAGCTCGGTGCGGAACGCGCGCGGAGTGAGGAACCAGCCGACATGGCTGCGCAGGAAGCCGTACACGGTCGGCGAATGCGGATCCAGCGCGGTCTCGGTATGGCGATGATGATTGCGGTGATGCGCCGCCCACCACAGCGGGCCGCGCTGCACGCTGGATGCGCCGATCAGCGCGAACACGAACTGCATCGCGCGCGAGGTGCGAAAGGTCTTGTGCGAGAAATAGCGATGGTAGAACGCGGTCAGCGCGAACATGCGGATCGCGTACATCGCCGCGGCCACGATCAGCGCGATCGGCGACACGCCTACCCACAGCACCGCGATGCAGGCCAGGTGCATGGCGATGAACGGCGAGGTGCGCAGCCAGTCGATGCGATCGGCGCGGGCCTCGTCCAGCGGCGCCTGGGTGTCGGTATCGATCCAGCGGCGCACGGTCGCCGTCGCCCGCTGCCAGCGCGTCGCGCGCGGCGCGGACGTCGACGGCAAGACGGCGCCGTCGAGCGTCGAGGGATAGCCGGGGTCGAGCGACATGCCGTGCTCCGATGCGATGCGTTACCGGGGTCTACGACGGATGCGCGTGGTTGGATGCACTCGCGGCGGGGCTAATGACGATCGAGGCTCAGCTGGCCGCGCCCGCGCAACTGCTCGCCAGCGCTTGCGTCTGCGCGGCCTGGCGGTCGGCGCCGTCGGACTTCGTGGGCGGGGCGAATTCGATGCGCACGTTCTGATAACGGCCGGCGGAATCGCGGATGGTGGCGATGCCGCGGAATTCCAGCAGCCGGCGGTCGGCGACCGCATAACGCAGCTCGATCGGCGGAATCGCGAAGCCGTACCACGTGTCCAGCACCATGCGCAGACGGCGCTCCGATGCGGCATCGTTCGCCTGCTTGAGCGGTTCGATCCTGAAATCCAGGAACGACGCGCGGCTGGGCAACAGGAACGGCGCCGCGATCGGCTTCTTCGCCGACAGCGCATCCCAGCGGCTGCGGATCATCGCATCGAAACCGGCATCGATGATCGCGCCGGAACGTTCGGGCAAGGCGGTCTCCTTGCGCGCGGCCGCGGCGCTCTTGCGGGTGTAGACATAGCGCCGTCCCTGTCGGGTCGACGCGCCTTCCTCATAGCCGTCGCGCGCATCGACGAAGTCGAAGTCGGGCGCGGTGGCGCTGGGCGAGTCGCTGACTACTTTTCTCGCGAACGCGCCGCCGCGGGGACAGCGATAAAGCACCAGGCGTTGCCGCACGCCACCGCTGGCATAGAGCCAATGGGTTTCGCGATAAAGCACGCGCTTACTGTCGGACGCATAGGCCACGCCTTCGTAGCGTTCGTCGGCGGAAGCGGTAGCCGCGGCCAACAGCCATAGCGTCGCCGCCGAGACGAGCGCAATACGACGGCCGGAATCCAGAAACCCGCATGTACGCATCAGCGCTCGCCTTGGCGGCCGATGGCCGGCTATGCGGTTGATACGACGATGCACTTGACCCGGATGCGCAGCCAGACTGAACCGCCTGAACGATGTGCCATGGCTCGCGTGGCTGAACACAACAAGGGAAAGAAAAGCGAGATCAAACCTCGATCGCGTTCGTGTATCCAACGAAATAGTTCGATTTTCTGCATCCCATCGCCATGGACCTGCGTACAGCCAACCAACCCGTGCAGTTAATCGGAGTGTAGTTCGCGCCGACGTACGGCCCTCGCAAGCGATCCGCGCCAGTTCCGCGCGGCAAGACCACAACCTATGGAGAGTGATCATGAAAGCGGAATACCTCGCATCGATCGCGGTCGCCGTGATGGCGGCCAGTGCAACACCGGCTTACGCGCAATCGGCTGAGCAGGACTGGAGCGGTTTCTATTTCGGCGGCAACCTCGGTGCGTCCGAGCCCAACGGCAGCGGCGGGCGGATTTCGTTCGACAACAACCTCGACGGCGGCTACGGCGATACGGTGCGCACCGCGGCCGGCGCGGACGCGTTCTCGCCTGGATTCTGCGACGGCGCCGCGGGCGGTCGCACACCGGCCTCAGGTTGCAGCGACGACAAGGGCGGCGCCGACTACGGTTTGCGTGCGGGCTACGATTGGCAGAGTGGCCGCCTGGTGTTCGGCCTGGTCGCCGAATACACCCAGGGCGATTCGCGCGACAGCGTATCGGCGTTCAGCACCACGCCGGCGTTCTACACCATGACCCGCGATCTCGACACCACCACTGCCTTGCGCGGCCGGGTCGGCTGGACCTTCGGCGGGCAGGGCGATTATCTGCTCTACGCCACCGCCGGCGCGGTGCGGGCCAAGATCGATCACCTCTTCAGCACCAGCAACACCGCCAACGCGTTCGCCTTGCGCGGCGACGACGAGGTCGACGGCTGGCAGGCCGGCGTCGGCATCGAGCGCAAGGTGCTCGATCATCTGTCGCTCGGCCTGGAGTATCTGTACAGCCGCGTCGACGACGACGATTTCCGCGTCGGCGTATCGCGCGGCACGGCGCCGGCCAACAATCCGTTCCTGCTGGTCAACGCCAACGGCACCGATTTCCGCCGCAGCGACAGCGATTTCGAATTCGGCAGTCTGCGCCTGACCGCGACCTATCGCTTCTGATCGCTTCGATCGGCGTTTCGAAACGAAGAAGGCGAGCCATCGGGCTCGCCTTCTTTATCTGACGAATGCTGCGAACGACTCAGCAGCAACCATGCCCGCCATGACGATCGCCGCTGTCGGCGACCGCGCCCACGCCGGTGGTTTCACCGCGCTGACTGGCCTGATGATGCTCGGCGACCACGCGCGCAACGCAGGCGGTGACGCGCTTGCCCATCGGGATGTGCAGGAATTCGTTCGGGCCGTGCGCGTTGGAATGCGGACCCAGCACTCCGGTGATCATGAACTGCGCTCCCGGGAATTTTTCGCCGAGCATGCCCATGAACGGAATCGAGCCGCCTTCGCCCATGTACATCGCCGGCTGGCCGAAAAAGTCGCGGCTGGAGGTATCGATCGCCTTCGACAACCACGACGACATCGCCGGTGCGTTCCAGCCACTGGACGACTTCTCGAGTTCCAGAGTGACCTGCGCGCCGTTCGGCGGATCGCGCAGCAGCACTTCCTTCAACAATTCACCGGCGCGCTTGCCATCCAGCGTCGGCGGCAGACGCAGCGACAGCTTCACCGAGGTGTGCGGACGCAGCACGTTGCCGGCCGAAGCCAGCGGCGGCATGCCGTCCACGCCGGTCACCGACAGCGCCGGACGCCAGGTGCGGTTGAGCACCAGCTCCGACAGATCCTCGGCCATCGGCTTCATGCCCGGCAGGAACGGGAATTTGTCGTAGATCTCGGTGCCGAGCACCTTGGCGGCCTGACGCGCCTGCTCCAGGCGTTCTTCGGGCACGTCGACGTACAGGCCTTCGATCAGAATCTTGCCGCTGGTCTCGTCTTCCAGGCGCGACAGCAACTGGCGCAGCAGGCGGAAGCTCGACGGCACCACGCCGGAGGCATCGCCTGAATGCACGCCTTCGCTGAGCACCTTGACGGTGAAATTGCCGCCGGCCAAGCCGCGCAGCGAGGTCGTGCACCACAGTTGGTCGTAATTGCCGCAGCCCGAGTCCAGGCACACCACCAGCGACGGCTTGCCGATGCGTTCGGCCAGATGATCGACATAGGCCGGCAGGTCGTAGCTGCCCGATTCCTCGCAAGCCTCGATCAGGATCACGCAGCGCGAGTGCGGGATCTGCTGTTCCTGCAGCGCCAGGATCGCCGCCAGCGAGCCGAAGATCGCGTAACCGTCGTCGGCGCCGCCGCGGCCGTACAGCTTGTCGCCCTTGATCACCGGCTTCCACGGGCCCAGATCGTCGTCCCAGCCGGTCATCTCCGGCTGCTTGTCGAGGTGGCCGTACAGCAACACGCAGTCTTCGTCACTGCCGCCGTGAGCGGCCGGAATATCGATGAAGATCAACGGCGTGCGGCCTTCCAGGCGCACCACCTCGACCTGCATGCCCGGAATCGACTGGGCCTTGGCCCAGGACTCCATCAGCTTGACCGCATCGTCCATGTAGCCGTGCTGGACCCAGTCGGCGTCGAACATCGGCGACTTGTTGGGAATGCGGATGTATTCGACCAACTGCGGGACGATTTCGTCGTCCCACTTCTGGCTTACGTAGCGATCGACCTTGCTGGCGTCCATGGGGCTGGGCCTTGGAAACGGGGAAAGGCGCCAGTTTACCCCTCCCGGGCCGTGTAGGACTTTTCCTACCCTGCGCTGCGGCTCTGCCCGACTTCATTGAGGCCGGCTTGGCGATAACCTGATCCCGTCGAGACATGGAGACTGTCTCCACCGGCGGACACAAGGACTCAGGGACGTAAGGCCGCCGGTTCGGAATGGAATCCAAATCTCAGGAGCTGAATCATGAAATCGTTTGCCCTTATCGCCAAGTCGCTGGTCCTGTCGCTGATGCTCGCCGGCAGTGCCTTCGCCTCTGAACAGGTCAATATCAACAGCGCCGACGCGGCCACACTGGATCGTGTGTTGCTCAACGTCGGAGCGTCCAAGGCCGAGGCCATCGTCGCGTATCGCAAGGCCAATGGAGCCTTCCGCAGCGTCGAACAGCTGGCCCTGGTCAAGGGGATCGGTCTGAAGACGGTGGAAAAGAACCGGGATCGCATCGTGGTCGGTGGCGCGCCGCAAGGCCGTCCGACCAACACAGCCGGAGCCATCGCGGCGCCGCGCTCTGCCAGTAAGCGTTGAAACTAGTCTGCCGGACACCGTAAGGACGCGGAGCTGGCAGTTGATCGGGCAAGGAGGCCCGGTAGGATTCGGGGGGAGGTCCCTGGACACGGAAGTACGTCGCCCCGCCGCAGAAGGATCTGCGGCGGGGCACATCTGTTTTTGGGGCCGGGATTTGGGATTTGGGATTCGGGAATC
>NZ_LMHM01000018.1:299412-356898 GCF_001427785.1 Lysobacter sp. Root690 | reverse complement strand
AGTCGGGAGTCGGGAGTCGGGAGTCGGGAGTCGGGAGTCGGGAGTCGGGAGTCGGGAGTCGGGTTCCGAAGCCGCTCGGTTTTGCGCTCAGTTGCGCCAGCATCGATTCGAATCCTCTCCGAAGCGGCAATCTTCCCAAGCCCATTCAACCCTGCCTGAAGTGTTCCCCCCCTTTGGAAAAGGGGGGCAGGGGGGATTCGCTTTTAGCCCGTCCACTCCCACCCCGCACGGCCCCTGGGCCTGGCTCGACCGAGCCACTAGACTCAGCGTCCCGCCGCGATCCGACCCACGCCATGTCCGACAGCCTGTCCTGGACCATCCCCGCCAACGAATACCGCCGCGAACGCTGGCGCAACCAGTTCGGCTGGACCCGCGAGATCGTGCGCATGCGCCGCGGCGACGGCCTGGACCGCCCGGCGACCGGCGAGGACTGGGACTGGCGCCTGTCGATCGCCGAGATCGAGGCCGACGCGCCGTTCTCGGCGTTTCCGGGGATCGATCGCGAACTGGTCCTGCTCAGCGGCAACGGCCTGCGCCTGCGTTTCGACGACGGCGAGTCGCACGAACTGATGCCGCCGCACGACAAACTGCGTTTCGCCGGCGAGCGCGGGGTGCGCGGCGAATTGCTCGACGGGGTGACCCACGATTTCAATCTGATGTGGCAGCGCGAGCGGGTTCGCGCCGAGCTCTGGCACCGGCCGCTGGTCGGGCCGATGGTGATCTTCGCCGAGCCTCACCAGACCTGGGCGGTGCATCTGCTGGCCGGACAGGCGCGCTTCGCCCCCGACGCGGGCCTGCCGCCGCTGCAGGCCGGCGATACCGCGATCCTCGCCGCGGGCAGCGAACGGCTGCGGCATGTGCTGGAAGGCGGCGGCGAAGTGCTGCTGGTGCGGGTGGCGCCGGTCTAGGCCGCGAGCCGCTCAATCGTCCCGATGCCACAGGACGAACGCGGGAGGCAGGCCGTCGGCGCGGAAGGCGTCGATCGCGCGTTGCAAGGTCGCGACCGGCAGCGCCCAACTCGCCGGGTATTCATCGCGCTGGCCGTTTTCCAGCAGGTAGTCGATGCTGGCCGCCTCGGGACCGTCGTAGTCCGGATTGCGCGAACTCATGCCGGCGTCGCCGGGTTCGCGCAGATACATGAGCCAACCCAGCTCGCCGTTGATCAGCGCGCACAGCTGCTGTCCTTGCGGGCCTTCAACCCATATTTCCCGATACTGCGCATCGCGTGCGTCGTGGCTCATGGCGTCGGCCCGTGTTCGGTCGGATACAGTCGCGGCGGAGCGCAATCGTCAATACACATCGCGGCGATAGCGCCCATCGGCTGCCATCGTCTCCAGCAGGTCCACGCCGAGCGCTTCGTGCAGCACGGCCTCGACCCCGGGCGCCATGCCCTCCAGACTGCCACAAACATAGATCGCCGCGCCGTGCGCGACCCACTCGCGCAGCGAGTCGATACGTTCGCGCAGCAGATCCTGCACGTACACCCGCGCCGCGCCATCGCGCGAAAACGCGTAGTCGACGCGTTCGATCGCGGCCTGCGCACGCCACTGTTCAAGTTCATCGCGGTAGTGCAGATCGCAGGCGGCGTTGCGCTCGCCGAACAGCAGCCAGTTGCGGCGGTGGCCGGAGGCGATGCGGGTCTTGAGCAAGGCGCGCAGGCCGGCCAGGCCGGTGCCGTTGCCGATCAGGATCATCGGCCGCGCGTCGGCGGGCGCATGGAAGGACGGGTTGTCGCGGATGCGCAGATCGATCGTCGCATCGAGCGCGGCATGGGCGGTCAGCCAGCCGCTGCCGCTGCCCAGTCGTCCATCGTCGCGATGCATCTGCCGGACCAAGAGCTGCAGCGAACCATCGGCCGGAACAGAAGCGATCGAGTATTCGCGATGCGGCAACGCCTTGAGCGCATCGGCGATGGCCTGAGCGCTGCGTCCCGCCAACGACGTGGCATCCGGCAAGCGCGAACGCGTCAGCAACTCGGACAAGGTTGTGTTCGCATCGTCGATGCGCACCGAGGCATCGCCGTCGTGACCGACCGCGAGCAACCACTGCGCGACCTCATCGGCGCTGTTGCGCGGACCGATTTCGGCGATATCGCCGGCCTGCCACTCCAGTGCCGCGCCATCAGCCGGAACCAGCGCGATATGGAACGCCGCGCCGCCGACGCTGCCGGGATTGGACAATCGCCGTTCGCTCAATCGCCAGGGGCGATACGAGGGCGCGCTCCAGTCGGGCAGATCGGTGCGTCCGGCGAGTTGACCCAAGTGGTGCTGCCAATGCCGCAACGCGCCGGCTTCGCCGTTGTCGACTTCGACCAGATCGAACAGCGGCTGCGCGCCGGCATGACGCAGCCAATGGTCGAGGCGATGGCCGAACGCGCAGTATTCGGCGTATTCGCGATCGCCCAGGGCGAGTACGCCATAGCGCATCGAGGCGAGATGGGCGCCGTGCGCCATGACCCGGCGCACGAAGCGCGCCGAGGAATCCGGCGCGTCGCCTTCGCCGGTGGTGCTGACCACGAACAGCACGCGCGAATACTGCGACAGTTGCGCGGCGTCGAGATTGCCGAGCACCGCCAGATCAGCGCGCAGGCCGGCGTCGCGCAACGCTTCCCAGCTGCGCCGCGCGAGTTGCTCGGCGAAACCGGTCTGGCTGGCGAATGCGACCAGCCAGTCGCCGCGCTGTTGTTCGACGATGGTCGGCAGCGCGGATGCGCGCGCGCGGCGGCGACGCGAGTACGCGACCGCGGCGACGAAACCGGCGTAGGCCGCGACCAGCGCGGCGGCGAGCCACAACCGCCCGCGTCCCGGCGACGACCATTGCAAGGGTTCGGCCTGCCATTGCGACAGGCACAGCGCGAGCGCGATCAATCCGATCACGACCAGCGAATTGCCGATCAGGCTCAGATCGATGCGTCGGCGGGACGGTGCGGGCGCTGAGGTCATACGGAACGTTGCAAGGCGACGAAGGCCGGTGTGGCGCGGGTGATGAAGCTATCGCCGTCGCGTAACACGAACAAGGCGGCAAGATGTTTGCGATTGGCGTAGGCCAGACCCGCATGCGGACCGAGCACGCTCAGCGCGGTCGCCAGCGCGTCGGCGTGCATGCATTGTGCGTGCAGCACGGTGACCGAGGCGACTTCGTTGGCGATCGGCCGGCCGCTGCGTGGATCGAGGGTGTGCGCGTAACGTTGGCCGTCGTCATCGAAGTAGCGGCGGTAATCGCCGGAGGTCGCGATCGACAGGCCATCCAGGGCGATGACCGCGGCGGCTTCGTTGTCGTCGCCACCGGGTTGTTCGACCGCGATCCGCCAGGCGCTGCCATCGGGCTTGCGGCCATGCCCGCGCAACTCGCCGCCGACTTCGACCAGACAATCGCTCACGCCTTGCTGCAACAGCCAATTGGCGACGCGATCGACGCCGTAGCCTTTCGCGATCGACGACAGATCGATGCAGGCATCGCCGGGTTGGGTAAGTTCACGCGTGGCCGCATTCCAGCGCAAGCGTCGCCAGCCCACGTGTTCGCGCGCGTGAGCGAGCGACGCCGCGTCGGGCGCATGCGCGCTCGGACCGGCGGGACCGAAACCCCACAAATCAACCAACGCACCGAGGCTCGGATCGTAAGCACCGTCGGTATCGGCAGCGAGCGCCAACGCGGCGTCCATCACCTCGGCGAATTCGACCGGCAATGCATGCACGCTGCCGGCCGGCGCGCGGTTGTAACGGCTGATATGCGAATCGGTTTCCCAGGTGCTCATCTGCGCGACGACTTCGTTCAGTCGCGCCTGGATGCCGCGTTCAAGCGCGGCCAGGGCCGACGCGGCGGCGATCAACTTGACCGACCACCGCGTGCCCATCGTCACGCCGCGCAGCTCGTGCATAGCCGCGGCCGGAGCGCCCCAGGCGCCCGACCACGACCACGTCGGTTGCGGCACGGCTTGCGACATCGACTTACTGCGGCAGCACTTCGAACACGGCGACGTAGCTCAGACGACGCTGCTTGGCCTGCGGCAGCGTGGTCTTCTTGTCTTCGCTCGCGGTTTCCAGCCAATACATGCCCGGCTGCGCCCACTTCACTTCGAACTTGCCGTCGGCGCCGGTGGTGGCGTGGATTTCGCTTTGCTCGTTGCGGTAACGGGTCGCGCCCGGAACGATTTCGATCTTCAGGCCCGAAGCCGGCTTGCCGTCGACCAGCAACTGGAACGTCGCCGACTCGCCGGCGAACAAATCGTTCGGATGAGTCACCGGGACCAGCTCGATGCCCTTGCCGGTGGTGGCGAACACGGTGGTGCTCGGCTTGCCGACGGTGGCGAAGGTTTCCACCCGGCCCAGGCTTTCGGAGGCTTCGACCTCGGTCGCGCCGGCCGGAATACCGGTGGCGAACTCGCTGGCCTTGCCGCGCCAGCGCTTGGCTTCGCCGCCGAGCTTGTAGCTGGCGAACATGCCTTCGTTGTTCATCGCGATCTTGTAGGTGCCTTCCTGCTGAAGCTGCAGGTCGAACACGCTGCGCAGCTTGCCGGTCGAACCGTTCTGCGGTTCGACCTTGCTGCCGTCCGGCGCGGTCACGTGCAGACGTTCCAGCGGCAGCGGCACGTGATTGAAATAGAACAGGTCGTTGGACACGGCCGCATCGACCGTCATCCACGAGCCCTTGTCGGAGAACACCGTTTGCGACGGCTGCAGCCAGGCCTTATGCGCCTGCGCGGTGGTGGCCAGGCCGAGCGTGGCGAGCGCGAGCGCGGTGACGAGAGTGAGTTTGGTCTTCATGATTTGAGTCCGGGAATAGGGAGTCGAGAATCGGGAATCGTAAGAGCAGCAGTGCGGGATCGGCCTGGGTCGAAGCGGGCTTTAACGATTCCCGACTCCCCATTCCCGATTCCCAGCCTTTCAGGGCTTGACGACCAGCCCGACCTTGCCCAGTTCCGTCTTGCCCTGGGCCGACAGCGTCTGCGCCTTGGCCGGCCATTCGAACGGAATCGTCAGCATTTCGCGGCCGCCGACTTCGCGCGCGGCTTCGACCACCAGGGTGTAGCTGCCCGGGCTCAGGCCGGCGAGTTGCTTGCTGTTGCCCTTGAACGACACCGCGTGGCTGCCGACCGGGCGGGTCGCGCCGCTGACGCCGTCGACCGGCATGCTCAGGGTGCGGCCGCTGCGGCGCCACCACTGGCGCATGTCCTTGAGCCACTTGGTGCCTTCGCCGTTCTTCATGTCCAGGTCGTACCAGACCGCGAGATTGCTGGCGACGGTGTTGTCGGATTTTTCGATCCACGCCGCGACGTAGGGACGGTGGTACTCGGCCGCGTTGATCCGCGGAATTTCGATCTTGAGTTCCAGATCGGCCGCGAACGCCGGCAGCGGCAGCGCCAACGCGGGAATCAGGACCTTGAACGACGACAGTTTCATGGATCGCTCCTGCAGTGCTTGAAAACGGATGTTCAGTGCATGAAAAGAAGGATGACCAGCAGCGGGATCGTCAGACCGGCCACGACCAGCGGCCAGGTCTTGCCGCGTTGGCGCGCGTGCAATTGCAGCAGCCACAGGCCGGTGAACGCGAACAACAGACACGCCACCGCGAACAGGTCGATGAACCAGCGCCATGCGGCGCCGGTGTTGCGGCCCTTGTGCAGGTCGTTGAGCCAGGCGATCCAGCCGCGATCGGTGCGTTCGTATTCGATCGCGCCGCTCTCGCGGTCGATGCTGATCCACGCATCGCCGCCGGGACGCGGCAACGACACATAGACATCGCTGTCGGACCACTCGCCCTTGCGCCCGGCGGTGCGCACATCCAACGCATCAGCGAGCCAGTCGTTGACCGCGCCGGGCAACGGCGCGTCGGCCGCCGGTTCTTTCTTGAGGCTGCGCAGCAGGCTGGCCGGCAGGGTTTCCTTGACGTTGACCACATGCGGCTCGGATTCGATCTGCGCGGCATGGTTCAAGGTGATGCCGGTGACCGAAAACAGCAGCAGCGCGACCAGACTGAGCGCGGCGCTGATCCAGTGCCAGCGGTGCAGGGTCTTCAGCCAGTACGCGCGGCGATTCGGATCGGCCTCGCGTCGCGCGGCGGCGTGCGGCGCGTGTTCGTCGCCGATCGCGCTCACGGCTGGCTCCAGCGCCGCAGCAGGTTGTGATAGACGCCGGTCAACTGCACCAGCGCCGGATGATCGGGCACGTCGGCGGTGAGGCGGCGGATCGAGATGTCGAGTTCGAACATCAACCGACGCTGCGCGTCTTCGCTGACCAGGCTCTGGATCCAGAAGAACGAGGCGATGCGCGCGCCGCGGGTGACCGGGGTGACCTTGTGCAGGCTGGTGCCCGGGTACAGCACCAGATCGCCGGCGGCGAGCTTGACGTTATGGGTGCCGTAGGTGTCTTCGATGACCAGTTCGCCGCCGTCGTATTCCTCCGGCGCGCTCAGGAACAAGGTCGCCGACAGATCGGTGCGCACCGCATCCATGCCGCCGCGGCTGCGGTCGTAGCGGATCGCGTTGTCGACATGGAAACCGAACGACTGGCCGCCGGCGTAGCGGTTGAACAGCGGCGGGTAGACCCGCTGCGGCAGCGCGGCGGAGAAGAAGGTCGAGTTCTTCGCCAGCGCGTCGAGAATGAGCGGCCCGAGTTCGCGCGCGACCGGATCGGTTTCCGGCAACTGCGCGTTGTCCTTGGCCTTGGCCGACTGATGGCCGGCGGTGATGCGTCCATCGGCCCAGCCGGCTTGATCCAGGCGGGCCCGGCAATGGGCGACCTGTTCGGCGGTGAGGACCTTGGGAACGTGCAGCAGCATGGTTTTCCTCAATGCGGCCGCCCGGGAGGGCCCGGGCGGCGCGCGTGGACGTTGGAAGTCCGATTAGAACGTGAACCCGATGCGGCGTGCCACTGGCGCGCCGCACCGATGCGCCCGCTTAGAAGGCGAAGTTGGCGCTCAGCACGAACTGGCGGCCGTCGCCCGGGGTCGCCCAACCGTTGTTGCGGATACGGGTGAAGTAATCCTCATCGGTCAGGTTGTTGACGTTGAGCTGCAGCGAGGCCGAGCGGTTGATCTTGTAGTTGATCATCGCGCGGTGGGTCCAGTAGCTGCCGTAGGTGGTCAGCGGGCCGTTGACGTTGGTCGCGCTGTGCTGGGTCAGCCAGATCTTGCCCTGATAGGTCGCGCCATAACCGATCTGCCACTTCGGGCTCAGGTCGTAGGTGGTCCACAGGCTGAAGGAGTGCTCCGGCACGTTGGTCAGGCGGTCGCCCTTGGTGTAGTCCAGGCCCAGGCCGGCCTGACGGTTCGACACGCCCTGCAGCACTTCGCTGTCAAGGAAGGCGTAGTTGGCGTAGACCGCCCACTGGTCGGTGATCAGGCCGGACACGCCGAGCATGACGCCGTCGACGCGCGCCTGGCCGTCGAGCTGCTGCAGGCCGGACAGGTTGGCCGGGTTGTCGAGGTCGGCGACCTTATAGTTCTTGCGGTCGTTGCGGAACACCGAGCCGGTCAGCGCGATGCGGCCGTCGGCGAAGTCCCACTTGGTGCCGATTTCGTAGTTGACCGCGGTTTCCGGATCGACCGAGCAGGTCTGCGCGGTGCACGAGCCGTTGACCGAGGCCTTCGACGGGGTCTTGGAGTTGCCGTAGGCGATGTAGATGCTGCCGTTCTCGACCGGCTTGTAGACCAGGCCGGCGCGGTAGGAAAACAGATCGTCGTTGCTCTTGAACGGCACGCCATAACCGGTGATGGTGCCGATCGGCAGCGCCGGCAGCGCGCCGCCGACGGTGGTCGGGGCCTGCACGACGACGGCGTTGTTGGTCTTGCCCTCGTTGCGCTCGTAGCGCGCGCCCAGGCTCAGCTGCCAGTGTTCGTTGAACTTGAGCGTGTCGAACACGTACAGCGCGCGGTTGTCGAGTTCGCCTTCGGTCTGGCCGGTGAGGGTGCGATTGAGCGGGCCGCGATAGATGTGATCGGGGTTGGCGATGTTCATCTGCGGCAGGCCGGCGATGTACGGGTTGGTGCCGTTGGGGTTGCGGAAATCGCTGGTGACGTCGAGGTCGAACTTCTCGTGCAGGATCGAGAAGCCCGCGACCAGGTTGTGTTCGATCGCACCGGTGTTGAAGGTGGTGGTCAGATCGGTCTGGTTGTAAATCGTGGTGTTGCGCGTATCGCGACCGTAGCCGCGCGGGCCGCTCGGGCTGTAGTTGCCCGGGCGCGTGGCGCCGCAGGTGGCGCCGGTCGGGGTGCGGTTGTTGGCCAGGCACCAGGTGCCCTGCACGGCGTCGACCAGCGAGAACTGGTCGACCTGCTGCCAGCGGGTCAGGTTGCGGATCTTGAAGCGATCGTTGAACGAATGCTCGATGGTCGAGGTCAGCGAGTCGAGCTCGATGTCCTGCCGGTCGATATTGCTGTAACCGTAGTAGTTGCCGCGATCCACGCCCGGCAGGCCGTCGCCGTTGAAGAACGGCAGGCCGTACTGCGGGGTGTTCTCGTCTTCCTGGTGCAGGTAGTTCAAGGACCAGGTGGTGTCGCTGCCCAGGCCGAACGCCAGCGAGGCGGCCGCGCCCCAGCGCTCATTGGTTTCGATATCGCGGCCCGGCACGTCGTTCTGGTGGCCCATGATGTTCAGGCGCAGCGCCGAGCTTTCGCCGAGCACGAAGTTGCTGTCGGCGGTGACGCGCGCGTAGCTGTCGGTGCCGGCGGCGATCGAGGCCTTATGGAATTCGTTGAGGCCGGCGCTCTTGGTCACCAGGTTGATGGTGCCGCCGACCGAGCCCGCGCCGGAGTACACCGAGTTGGCGCCGTTGATGACTTCTACCGATTCCAGGTTGAACGGATCGGTGCGGCTGTACAGACCGCTGTCGCGCACGCCGTCGACGGTGATGTCGCTGCTGGCGTCGAAGCCGCGCAGGTTGATCTTGTCGCCGAAACCGCCGCCGCCTTCGCCGGCGCCGAAGGTGATGCCGGGCAGGGTGCTGAGGATGTCGGTCAGCGACAGCAGGTTCTGGCCGTCGATGGTGTTGCGGTCGATCACGGTGATCGTCTGCGGGGTGTCGCGCAGGTTCGCGGTGTACTTGCCGCTGCTGGCCTTCTGAATGCGCTGTCCGTGGACTTCGACGCCTTCGACGTCCTTGGCCTGGGGGTCCGGCGCGGGGGCGGCGAACACGGGCAGAGTGAGGGCAAGAGCGAGCGCGCCGGCAAGCGGCGACACGACGAACTTCGTGGTCGACATGGGAATCTCTGGGAGGGGCAGGGAAGGGCGGCGCAAGGCCGCGTCAGGCCGCGATCTTAATGAGATGAATTCTCATTTGCAACGAAAAATGAATGTGAAGGGCGGCCTGTAACCGTTTTCGTCACATTAGTGTGCGTAAACGGGGCGCTGATTGGGCGGTGGGTCGCGGTTTAACGAGCCCCTCTCTCGAAGCCCGGGAGAGGGGTTGGGGCGAGGGCCTGAAAGCCGAATCTCCCTCGGCGACTCGGTCGCGCTTGCCCTCATCCGCCCTTCGGGCACCTTCTCCGCTTTGCGGGAGAAGGAAATGTCATGGCTCGTGTTGCTCAACGCTGCATGAGGTCTCGCCCAACTGACCATTCGTTTTCGCAATGCGGCGCCGACGCATCCCGCCAGACGTCAGCGTCGCGTCAGCAGCGAGGGAAGGGCCAGTCCCGAGGCTTCCGGCTCGGCTCGCTGCGCACTGCCTCTTGCCTCACGGGGCGAAGCAACGTGGTGATCTGAAAGAAGAACGTCGGAGCTGGAGCCCCGCCCACATAAAACTTCGCGGCCAAGGCCGCGCATGTGGGAGCGATTGGCTTCGGGCGGTGCAGCGGCGACGCTGGAAGAAGGCGAACGAGGCGTTCGCGCTGGAGCGTTCTACTCGCGATCGTCGCGGGTCCACACCCCGCCGTCTTCGACCTTGACCGGAAACTTCGGCACCGGTTCGTAGGCCGGCGCGCACAGTGGGCGGCCGTCGCGGACGTCGAAACGCGCGCCGTGCAGCACGCATTCGATCGTCGCTTCCTCGCTGTCGAAGGTGCCCGAGGACAATTCGAAGTCCTCGTGCGAGCAGCGGTCTTCCAGCGCGTAGTAATCGCCGTCGTAATTGCAGACGAAGATCGCGGTGTCGCCGTCCCAGGCGACGGTGGATTCGCCCGGCAGCAGTTGCGAAGTGGCGCAGACGAAAATCCAATCGCCCATGGCGGCTTCCTTTGGTACGCGATTCGAGATTGGGGATTCGGGATTCGCAACAGCGCGACTTGCGCCCATCCCGAATCCGAACCCGGTATTACAGCTTCTTTTCCAGGATTTCGAAACTCAGGTCGTCGCGCTTGGGCAGGCCGAAGCGCGCGTCGCCGTAGGGGAACGGTTCGAATCGGCCGGTGCGCTCGTAGCCGCGGCGCACGTAGAACTCGATCAGTTCCTCGCGCACGTTGATCACGCTCATGCGGATCACGCTCAGGTTCCATTGCTCGCGCGCGACGCGCTCGGCTTCGGCCAGCACGCGCTTGCCGATGCCGCCGCCCTGCAGGGTCGGATTGACCGAGAACATGCCGAAGTAGCCGCTGCCGTCGTCCTCGACCGCGATATGCGCGCAGGCCAGCAGCTCGCCCGATGCGTCGGCGCGCTCGGCGATCAGGATCATGCCCTGCGCCTTGCCCAGCACGCTTTCGATTTCGTCCGGGCCGGTGCGGCGGCCGTCGAGAATGTCGGCCTCGGTGGTCCAGCCGCGGCGGCCGGAATCGCCGCGATAGGCCGATTCGACCAGCGCGACCACCGCGTCGGTGTCGGCGAGCGTGGCGGCGCGGAATTTGATGGTGTCGTCGGTCATGCGAGTAGTTTGCGTACCTTGGTCAGGGCGGTCACGAAGGCGTCGATCTCTTCGAACGTATTGTAGTAAGCCAGCGATGCGCGGCAGGTCGCCGGCACGCCGAAGTGTTGCATCAGCGGGTGCGCGCAGTGATGGCCGGAGCGGATCGCGACGCCTTCCAGGTCGAGCAGGGTGGCCAGGTCGTGCGCATGCGCGCCTTCGATCAGGAAGCTCACCACCGCGGCCTTGTCGGCGGCCTCGCCGAAAATACGCAGGCCGGGCACTTGCTTCAAGGCGTCGGTGAAGCGGCTCAGCAGAGCCTGTTCGCGCGCTTCGATATTGGCCATGCCCAATGCCGACAGATAGTCGACCGCGGCGCCGAGCCCGGCGAAACCGGCGATGTTCGGCGTGCCGGCCTCGAAGCGACGCGGGCCGTCGGCGAACACGGTGCCTTCGAACCGCACTTCCTTGATCATCTCGCCGCCGCCGATGAACGGCGGCATCGCGTCGAGGTGTTCGCGCCGCGCCCACAGCGCGCCGGTGCCGGTCGGGCCGCTCATCTTGTGGCCGGTGATCGCGTAGAAATCGCAGCCGATCGCGGCGATGTCGAGCGGCCGGTGCGGCGCCGCCTGCGAGCCGTCGATCAGGGTGACGATGCCGCGCTTGCGCGCCTCGCGGCAGATCTCGCGCACCGGGTTGACCGTGCCGAGCACGTTGGAGACGTGGGTCAGCGCCAGCAGTTTCACTTCGGGCGTGAGCAGCGAATACAGCTGATCCAGGTCGAGCTGGCCGCGCTCGTCGATCTCGGCGACCTTGATCACCGCGCCGGTGCGCTGCGCGACCAGTTGCCACGGCACGATATTGGCGTGGTGCTCCATGCGCGTGAGCACGATCGCATCGCCGGCCTTGAGCCGCGGCAGCGCCCACGAGTACGCGACCAGATTGATCGCAAACGTCGTGCCGCTGCACAGCACCAACTCGTCGCCGCGCACGTTGAGGAAACGGGCGAGCTTGCTGCGCGCGCTTTCGTACAGTTCGGTCGCTTCCGAGCCCAGCGCATGCACCGCGCGGCTGACGTTGGCGTTATGGCGGCGATAGAAATCGTCGACCGCGGCGATCACCGCTTCGGGCTTCTGGCCGGTGTTGGCCGAGTCGAAATAGATCAGCGGCTTGCCGTGGACTTCGCGGGTCAGCACCGGGAAGTCGGCGCGTACCGCGGCCCAGTCGGTAGAGTTGGGGACGGCGTTCATTGATCAGACCTTGGTGGGGAGAGAAACGAGTGGAGAAAAGTGAGAAACGAGTAAGTGCGTCTGGCTCAACGGTCATCGCGCGGCCGAACTCTTTCCTCACTCCTCTGCACTGTTTTCCTCGCTCTTAAATCAATCGTTCCAGCGCCAGATTCAACCGCACTTCCAGCATCGCCCGCGCGCTGTCGTCTTCGAACAGCGACAAGGTCTCGCGGCAGAACGCGGTGGTCAGCAGGGCGCGCGCCTGTTCGGCCGGCACGCCGCGCGAGCGCAGGTAGAACAGCGCGTTGGCGTCGAGCTGGCCGACGGTCGCGCCGTGCGCGGCCTGCACTTCGTCGGCGTGGATCTCGAGCACCGGCTGGGTGTCGATTTCGGCGCCTTCGCTGAGCAGCAGGTTCTTGTTCGACAGCATGGCGTTGCTGCCGTCGGCGCCTTCGCGGATCAGGATGCCGCCGTGGAACGCGGCGCGCGAACGGCCGGCGCCGAGGCCGCGCCAGATCAGTTCGCACTGGGTGTCGCGGCCGACGTGATCGATCCCTAAGCGGGTGTCGAGATGACGGCGACCGGTTGCCAGCAGCACGCCGTTGGCGTGGACCTGCGCGGCTTCGCCGTGCAGCGCGGCGTTGAGTTCGTGACGCGACAGCGCCGCGCCCAGTTCCAGATCGATGCGGCGATAGCGCGCGTTGCCCGCGAGCACCGCGTCGGTGCGCGCGATCACGGTCGCGCCGAGCGCTTCGTCCTGCACCCGCGCGTGCGACAAGGTCGCGTTCGGCGCGAGATGCACGTGGGTCAGGCTGTTGCTCAGATGGGTGTGGCTGTCGGCGGCGAGCTGATGCTCGACCACGGTCAGGCTGGCGCCTTCGCGCAGCTCGATCAGGTGGCGCAGATGCCAGGCGCGATCGCCCGCGGCCGGGCTGCCGACGAACACCAGATGCACCGGTACCTGCGCCTGCACGCCCGCGTCCACCCGCAGCACCGCGCCTTCGTCGGCGAGCGCGGCGTTGAGGCGGGCGAACACTTCGTCGGCGCGCTCGTAGCGGCGGGCGAGGAAGTTGGCTTCGCGCACGTCGCCTTGCGCCAGCACCCGCGACAGCGGCTGCAGCGACACGCCGGCCGGCAAGCCGGTCAGGTCGGACTGCGCGGCGTCGTAGCGGCCGTTGTGGAAGACGATGCGCGGCGCCGGGATGCCGGCGATCGCGGCGCTGTCGAACGCGGCCGGGGCGGCGTCGGCGGCGACGAAGGCGCGGCGCTCCAGCGAGCGCAGCGGGGTGTATTTCCAGGCCTCGGTGCGCGGGCCGGGCAGGCCGTCGCGCAGGGCCGCGTCGAGCGCGGCGCGGCGGGTCGCGCCCAGACCGGCCGATTCGCGCACGGGCAGCGCATCGAAGGCCGAGACGAATGCGTCGAGCAGGGCGCTCATCGGGCGCGCTCCTGCAACCACCGGTCGCCGCGCATCACGCCGCGTTCTCCGGTGCGACGCGGTCCTTGAGCCATTCGTAGCCGTGCGCTTCCAGTTCCAGCGCCAGTTCCGGGCCGCCGGTCTCGACGATGCGGCCGTCGGCGAGCACATGCACCACGTCGGGCTTGATGTAGTCGAGCAGGCGCTGATAGTGGGTGATCACCAGGAACGCGCGATCGGGCGAGCGCAGCGTGTTGACGCCGTGGGCGACCGCCTTGAGCGCATCGATGTCCAGGCCCGAATCGGTTTCGTCGAGGATCGCCAGCTTGGGTTCGAGCAGGGCGAGCTGGAAGATCTCGTTGCGCTTCTTCTCGCCGCCGCTGAAGCCTTCGTTGACGCCGCGGTGCAGCAGTTCGTCCTTCAGATGCAGCACGGCGAGTTTTTCGCGCACCAGCTTGAGGAACTGCATCGAGTCGAGCTCGGCCTGGCCGCGCGCCTTGCGCTGTGCATTGAGCGCGGTGCGCAGGAAATAGGTGTTGTTCACGCCCGGGATTTCGACCGGGTACTGGAACGCCAGGAACACGCCGGCGGCGGCGCGTTCCTCGGGCTCGAGCGCGAGCAGGTCGCGGCCTTCGAACTCGACCGTGCCCTGAGTGACCTCATAGCCTTCGCGGCCCGACAGCACGTTGCCCAGAGTGGATTTGCCGGCGCCATTGGGTCCCATGATGGCGTGGACCTGACCGGGCCGCAGATCCAGCGACAGGCCCTTGAGGATGTCCTTGCCGGCGACTTGGACGTGAAGGTTTTCGATCTTGAGCATGGAATGGGTCATCGGAAAGTCGGAATGAGTCGATGCGACGAAACCCGCGCGGCGCGGCGGCGGGTTCGCGCGCTCAGGCGCAGACGCCTTCGTACGCGAGGCGGCGCTGCGCGCCGGCCGCGTCGGTGACGTCGTAGCACTGTTCGTAATCGGATTCGGCGAAGGTCGGCAGCTTCGGGCAGTCGATCATCTTCGAGCGATCCGCCAGCGGCTGCGCCTTGTCGGCGACGGCTTCGATGCGGCCCGCCACGTCGATGCGGAACTCGTGCGATTTTTCGTCGCTGTCCTTCGCGCGCACGCGCAGCCAGTCGCCTTCCAGGCCGATCACGTCGGCTTCGTAAGGTTTGCCCCAGCGGCGCAGTTCGCGCCCGGTCTTGTCGAATTCGACCACGTAGTCGGCCAGCAGCGATTTATCGTCGAGCGGGATTGAAGTCACCCGCGCGTACGGCGTCGCGCCGCAGGGGCCTTCGCCCCAGCGCACGATGCGCGGATCGTCCGGCGCGCCTTCTTCGGCCTGGCTGGTGAACGGCAACGCGTACTGGGTCGTCGCGACCGTCGCCGTCGGCGTGGCCGGCGCGGGCGCTTCGGCCGCTTGCGCGGGTTTGGCCGCCGGGGCGGTCGCCGCGGGCGCTTGCGCGGCCGGCGTTTCCGGGGTCTTGGAGCATGCGGCCGTCAACGCGGCCAGGCAGCACACAGCGAGTACGCGCATCATCCGACCGACCCTTCCAGGCTGACTTCCAGCAGTTTTTTCGCTTCGACCGCGAACTCCATGGGTAGCTCGCGGAACACCGACTTGCAGAAGCCGTCGACGATCATCGACACCGCGTCTTCCTCGCCGATACCGCGCGAGCGGCAGTAAAACAGCTGGTCGTCGCTGATCTTCGAGGTGGTCGCTTCGTGCTCGACCGTCGCATCGGGGTGCTTGACCTCGATGTACGGGAAGGTGTGCGCGCCGCACTTCTTGCCGATCAACAGGCTGTCGCACTGGGTGTGGTTGCGCGCGCCGGCGGCGTTCTTCTCGATCTTGACCAGGCCGCGATAGGTGTTCTGGCCGCGGCCGGCGCTGATGCCCTTGCTGATGATCTTGGACTTGGTGCGCTTGCCGACGTGGATCATCTTGGTGCCGGTGTCGGCCTGCTGACGGTGATGGGTCAGCGCGACCGAGTAGAACTCGCCGGTCGAATCGTCGCCGAGCAGCACGCAGCTGGGGTATTTCCAGGTGATCGCCGAACCGGTCTCGACCTGGGTCCAGCTGATCTTGCTGCGCGCGCCGCGGCATTCGCCGCGCTTGGTCACGAAGTTGTAGATGCCGCCCTTGCCGTTTTCGTCGCCCGGGTACCAGTTCTGCACGGTCGAGTACTTGATCTCGGCGTCTTCCAGCACGACCAGCTCGACCACCGCCGCGTGCAGCTGGTTTTCGTCGCGCATCGGCGCGGTGCAACCTTCCAGGTACGAGACGTAGGCCTTGTCCTCGCAGATGATCAAGGTGCGTTCGAACTGACCGGTATGGCCGGCGTTGATGCGGAAATAGGTGCTCAGTTCCATCGGGCAGCGCACGCCCTTGGGAATGAACACGAAGCTGCCGTCGGAGAACACCGCCGAGTTGAGCGCGGCGAAGAAGTTGTCGCCGGTCGGCACCACGCTGCCGAGGTACTTCTTGACCAGCTCGGGCTGCTCGCGGATCGCTTCGGACATCGAGCAGAAGATCACGCCCTTCTCGGCCAGTTCCTTGCGGAAGGTGGTGCCGACCGAGACCGAGTCGAACACCGCGTCGACCGCGACACCGGCCAGGCGCGCGCGCTCGTGCAGCGGCACGCCGAGCTTGTCGTAGGTGTCGAGCAGTTCCTGCGGCACTTCGTCGAGCGAGGCGTACTTGGCCTTCGGCGCGCTGTAGTAGCTCAGCGCCTGGAAATCGATCGGCGCGATGTTGAGCTTGGCCCAGTGCGGCATCGGCATGGTCAGCCAATGGCGATAGGCCTCAAGACGCCAGTCGGTCATCCACTGCGGCTCGTCCTTCTTGGCCGAGAGCGCGCGGATGACGTCCTCGTCCAGTCCCGGCGGCAGGCTGTCGGACTCGATGTCGGTGATGAAACCGGCCTCGTAGCGGCGACCCAGCTGCTCGTGGATCTCTTTATTGGCGATGTCGCCCGTCTGCGCGGGAGTCGGTTTGATGTCGGTGGCCATGGCGGCTGCCTACTGTCTAAGCGCCGGCCAGGCGCAGATCGATGCGCTTGGCGGCTGTGTCGTGAGGAAGGGGTGCGGTGGGTGCGAGCATTTGAGCCAAAGTGACGTTGCTGAGCGCTTCGATGACCACGTCGTTGATGCGGCGCCAGTTGGCGCGCACGCCGCACTGGTTTTCCAGGCCGCAGTGGCCTTCGTGGACGCTGCATTCGGTCATGCCGAGCGGGCCTTCCATCGCCTCGACGATCTCGATCAGGCCGATGTCGTCGGCGGCGCGGGCCAGGCGATAGCCGCCGTTGGCGCCGCGGAAGCCTTCGACCAGCCCGGCCTGGGCCAGCGGCTTGAGCACCTTGCTGACCGTGGGCGCTTCCAGACCCGCCCGTTCGGCCAGTTCCGACGCGCTCAATACGCGATCGGGGCCGGCCGCCAGGACGGTCAGGACGACCGTGGCGTAATCGGTGAGTTTGGTGACGCGGAGCATCGTGGGGGAAGCTCGGGATGAATTCGTACCGAAATTGTACGTTTTTATGCCGGGCGGGGCTAGCGGGGTGGTTTTGCGCAATTCAGCGGGGTGTTCATCGGGGGCTCGGCGCCCCCGGCGCGGGCCGCGGCGCGGCCCCGCGTTGCGGACCGTGGCCGGACGATGGGCGGGCGATCGAAGCAGGTCGCGGAAGAAAGGCGACGGCTGCCGATAGCGGCGACCGGCGCGGCAGGTCAGAATGCGCGTTCGTCATTGTTGGGAATCCCCATGCCGCGCAAGATCGCCGCCCGTCGTTCCGCCATCCACGGCAACGGTGTATTCGCCGTCGCCCCGATCGCCAAGGGCGAACGCGTCATTGAGTACAAGGGCCGCCGCCGCAGCCACGAAGAGGTCGATGCCGGCGACACCGGCGACGCCGATTCGGGCCACACCTTCCTGTTCACGCTCAACGACGAGTTCGTGATCGACGCCAACTACGAAGGCAATTCGGCGCGCTGGATCAACCACAGCTGCTCGCCGAGCTGCGAAGCGGTGCTGGAAGAGGACGACGGCGACGACCGCCGCAAGGACCGGGTGTTCATCGAGGCGATCCGCGACATCGCCGCGGGCGAGGAGCTGTCGTACAACTACGGCATCACCCTGGCCGAGAAGCACACCAAGGAACTCAAGAAGATCTGGGAATGCCGCTGCGGCTCGGAAAACTGTACCGGCACGATGCTGCAGCCCAAGAAGGACAAGAAGTCCAAGAAGAAAGATAAGAAGAAGGACAAGAAAAAGAAGAAGGATAAGAAGGGCAAGAAGAAGGATTGAGGGGCGCGAACGTCCCTTCTCCCGCGGCGCGGGAGAAGGTGGCCCGAAGGGCCGGATGAGGGCAGGCGACAGGCTGGCGTGAAGTGGCGTCAACCGCTCGGGCCCTCACCCCAGCCCTCTCCCGCTGGGCGGGAGAGGGAGCGCAAGCAAAAGCCGGAGCGGGGCGTGTCGGTCAATCATTGACCGCGTACGAAAGTCCGATAGCTCACCCATGTCCCGCGACGGGACACTGCGATGCATCCGCCGCCACGCCGCGATAACACCGGGCGGCGACAATGGCCGCCGGTTCGCCCGCATGGGCCACGTTTTCTTCCCGTCTGTCCTTCCCGCATCGCATCCCAGGAGTTCCACGCATGAGCTCGATCCAAGGCAAAGTCGCCGTCGTCACCGGAGCCGCCAGCGGCATCGGCAAGGAAATCGCCCACGAGTTGGCCCGTGCCGGCGCCGCGATCGCGATCGCCGACCTCAACCAGGCCGGAGCCCAGGCGGTGGCGGACGAAATCATCGGCAACGGCGGCCGCGCCATCGGCGTGGCGATGGACGTCACCGACGAAGCCGCGGTCAACGCCGGCATCGAGCGGGTGGTCGCCGAGCTCGGTGGCATCGACATCCTGATTTCCAACGCCGGCATCCAGATCGTCAACCCGATCGAGAACTACGCCTTCGCCGACTGGAAGAAGATGCTCGCGATCCACCTCGACGGCGCGTTCCTGACCACCAAGGCGGCGTTGCCGCATATGTACAAGGGCGACAAGGGCGGCACGGTGATCTACATGGGCTCGGTGCATTCGCACGAGGCTTCGCCGCTGAAATCGGCTTACGTCACTGCCAAGCACGGCCTGCTGGGGCTGTCGCGGGTGCTCGCGAAGGAAGGCGCCAAGCACAACGTGCGCAGCCATGTGATCTGCCCGGGCTTCGTGCGCACGCCGCTGGTCGACAAGCAGATTCCCGAGCAGGCGAAGGAACTGGGTATCAGCGAGGACGAGGTGATCAAAAAGGTCATGCTCGGTAATACGGTCGACGGTGTGTTCACCACGGTCGAGGATGTTGCGCAGACGGTGCGCTTCCTGGCCGAGTTCCCGAGCGCGGCGTTGACGGGGCAGAGTTTTGTGGTGAGTCATGGGTGGTATATGCAGTAACGCGGTTGCGCTAGCGATTTGATCGCGGCGCCTGCTTTTGCTCGTCACTCCCTGGATGTGGGAATGCAGGCTGCCGTTGCTCGTCATTCCCGCGAACGCGGGAATCCAGCGACTTTTTCGCCAGTTGGAATCGTCGTGACTTGGTGGAGCGAAAGTCACTGGATTCCCGCGTTCGCGGGAATGACGGTGGCGAGAGAGTCGCGGCAATGACGGTGTTGAAAGTTTGCGCTGAAGTCTCTGGATCCCCGCCTTCGCGGGGATGACGAGCACAAGGCATTGGGCGCCGGAACAAGGTGTCCTGTTTTTCGTCGGAGCATCTAACTCGCAGTTTGAAAGCGGCGCCTTCAAAAGCAGCAACTACCAAAGTAGTAACTTCACAAGCAGCAACTTCCAAAGCAGCACCCCGCAGTTCTTCACAGCAAAAGGCGGTCAGCATGGCAACCACGCGCATCCCGACCCGGCGCAACGCCGCTCCTTCCGGTAGCGCAAAGCGCGCCAGCGAGCCTGAGCCGGCCAAGCGCGAACCGGCGCGTCGTGATCCGGCCAAGCGCGACCCCAAGCCGGCCACGCCGGCGAAAAAAGATCCGCCTGCCAACGCACCGGCGCAAAAAGAGCCGCCCAAGTCCGCGAATACAGCCCGGGCGGCGGCCACGCCTGCGGTACGCAAACATGTCGCCAGGCAAACGGCGGGCAACCGCGTCGTTAAGCAAGCGGGGAGCAAACGCACCAGCCAGCGAGCGGCGTTCATCGATCCGGCTGACGCGCCAGCCGCGGCCGTCGAAGCCGTCAACGCAGCACAGGGTCGAAATCGAAAGGGCGAGCAAAAGCGCGCACCCGACAAGGCGGCGACGTCGCGCGCGGCCAAGCGCGCCGATGACGGTCGCGCCGATGGCAACGCTGATCCGCGTCGCAGCGGCGACACCCGCCGGACTCACACCCGCGACACCGCCCCCGTCCTGCCCGACAACATAGCTCTGGTCCTGCAAGGCGGCGGCGCACTCGGCGCGTACCAGGCCGGGGTCTACCAAGGCCTGTTCGAAGCCGGCATCGCGCCGAACTGGATCGCCGGCATTTCGATCGGCGCGTTCAACACCGCAATCATCGCCGGCAATCCGCCGCAGCGGCGCATGGAGGCGTTGCGCGAATTCTGGGACACGATCTCGCAACCCTATCTATTGCCGTCGACCACCTTCGGCCAGGAAGCACGCTTCGCCGACATAGATGCCGACAGCCGCGCCTGGCTCGATACCTGGGAAGCCTGGCGCGCGATCGTCGAAGGCCAGCATGGCTTCTACCAACCGCGCAGTTGGCTCGGCCAGGATCCGATGGCGCTGTTCGGCGCGCCGCCGGGGCCGTCGGCGGCGAGCTTCTACGACACCTCGCCGATGATCGCCACGCTCGAGCGCATGGTGGATTTCGATCGGCTCAACGACGGCGGCATCCGGGTCAGCGTCGGCGCGGTCAATGTGCGCACCGGCAACCTGGAGTATTTCGACAACACCCAGATGCGCCTGGACGCGCGGCATATCCTCGCCTCGGGCGCGCTGCCGCCGGCGTTTCCGGCGGTCGAGATCGACGGCGAGTTCTACTGGGACGGCGGCCTGGTGTCCAACACGCCGTTGTCGCAGGTGCTGACCGCATCGCCGCGAAGCGACACCCTGGTGTTCCAGGTGGACCTGTGGAATGCGCATGGCGATCTGCCGCAAAACCTGCTCGACGTGGCCGAGCGGCAGAAGGAAATCCAGTATTCCAGCCGCACCCGCCTGATCACCGACACCCAGCGGGTGTTCCAGCATTACCGGCGCTTGCTGCGCGAGCTGCTGGAAGAAATCCCCGAGGCCGTGCGCAAGACCAATCCCTGGGCGCAGCACGCGGCCGAACTGGCCTGCGACCGCCGCTACAGCGTGGTCCATCTGATCTACCGCGATCGCGCGCGGATCGGCCATTTCAAGGACTATCAGTTCGGCCGGGTGGCGATGCGCGAGCATTGGCTGTCGGGGCAGAGCGATATCGCGCGTGCGTTGAGCCATCCGGAGTGGCTGCAACTGCCGCACGGCGAGTCGGCGTTCGTCGCGCATGACGCCACGGCGCCTTGAGCTCAGGCCGATTTGATTCGGGGAGGTAACGGCTCGATACAGCCGGGCGCAGTTCCATTCCACGGACGAGCGCACGCAGTCAGTCACTGCCGCTGACGTTTGTCACGCAGCGGCCACACCGCAACCTGAACCAATGGCCCATGGCACTGGGATGCACATGAACGACCAATGGTTGCCATGACTTACGCCATTTAGCGCACGGCCGTCGCATCGTTAGTCTGCGCGGCGTCGCGGTGCCGTATGCCGCGACTCGAACCCGCGACGGGGATGCGTCGCGGGTCGGTTCACCGGCTCGGGGTCGCACCATGCGCAATCCACTGTTCGTTTCGTTGTCGGCCGCCTGCGCCGTATTGGCCGCGCCGTGCGCGCATGCGGTTGAGATCGATGGCCGCATCGATCCGCAGGAGTGGAGCCAGGCCCAGCACATCGAGGATTTCCGCCTGACCCAGCCGCTGTCGCGCGAAGCCGCGTCGCAGCCGACCCAGGCCTGGATGATGGCCACGCCGGACGGCCTGGCGATCGCGTTCCGCAACCGGCAACCGGCCGGCGTGCCGCGGCTGCGCCAGCACACCGAGCGCGACGGCGACGGCACGGTTGACCGGGTCAATCTGTATGTCGACTTCGATGGCGACGGCCGCATGGGCTACAACTTCACCGTGACCCTGGCCAACAGCATCACCGACGCCACCATCACCAGCGAAAATCAGTTCAACAACGACTGGGACGGCGACTGGCGCCACGCCACCAGCGAAGACGACGAGGGTTGGTCGGCGGAGATGCTGATCCCCTGGCATATCGCGCCGATGCGCAAGGCCGACGGCGGCAACCGCACGCTCGGCATCCAGCTCGACCGGGTGATCGCCTCGACCGGCGAACGCACCTCGTGGCCGGCGGTGCATTACACCCAGGCGCGTTACCTATCGGCGTTCAATCGCGTGCAGATGCCGGCCTACGGCCAGACCCTGCTGGCGATCACGCCGTACGTGGTCGGCGTGCAGGATGCGGTCAAGCACCAGGGTGACTTCGATGGCGGCCTGGACCTGTTCTGGAAACCCAGTGGCAAGTTCCAGCTCAGCGCGACCGTGAATCCGGATTTCGGCCAGGTCGAAAGCGACGAACTGACCGTCAACTTCAGCGCCACCGAAACCTTCTTCAGCGACAAGCGGCCGTTCTTCACCGAGAACCAGAGCTTCTTCGACGTGCCGTTCGGTTCGTACAGCAGCAATAGCCGCTTGATCTACACTCGCCGCGTCGGCGGCGGCCGCGATGACGGCGACGGATCGGGCGACGTGACCGCGGCGCTCAAGCTCAATGGCAGCGCGGCCGGCTTCAACTACGGACTGTTCGCCGCCAGCGAAGGCGACGAGGTCGGCCGCGACTTCTACGCCGCGCGCGTCACCCGCGATTTCACCCGCTTCGGGCTTGGTGCGATGGTGACCCAGGTCGACCGGCCGTTTCTGGATCGCCAGGCCAACGTCTACGAATTCGATCAGCGCTGGACGCCGAATCCGCAGTGGTCGATCCGTGGCGCGGTAGTCGCCTCCGATGTTGAGCAGGCCGGGCGCAGTTTCCGCGACAGCGGCGGCCAGGTTCGCATCGATTACGACATGGGCAAGGGCTGGCGCCAGCAGCTGTACGGTCTGCATCTGGGCAAGGACCTGATGCTCAACGATTTCGGCTATCTGGAGCGCAACAACTTCAACTACATGCGCTACGACCTGGGCCGGCGCGTCACCGACCTGCCGGCCGATTCGGCGTACTCAGGCCACGACTGGCATTACGCGGTGTCGCGTCGCTATACCGACGACGGCGTGCATATCGCCGATGCGGTATCGATCAACCGCCGCAGCGATCTGCGCAATGGCGGCCGCGAATTTATCGAAGCGGCGTTGTGGGGCAGCGGCCACGACGATCTGATCACCCGCGGCCACGGCGTGCTGAGGGTGCCGGCGAAGTTGTTCATGACCTACGAAAGATTGCGTCCGCGCCAGGGCGACAACCCGTGGTCGCTATACACCGAGGCCGGCTACAGCGCGGAGGGACTGGGCGGCTTGGACGAGGGCGAACTGAGCCTGTACCTGGAGCCGAACTACCAGTTCAGCGATCGCATGCTGCTGTTCGCCGGGGTTGAGTACAGCCACAACCCGGACTGGCTGCTGTGGCGGCAGGACAACCGTGTCGCCAGCTTCCGCGCCGATTTTCTGTCGCTCAACGCCGGCCTGCAGTGGTTCATCGACGGCAAGCAGGAACTGCGCTTGCGGCTGGAAACCATCGGCGTGGATGCGCGCATGCGTCAGGCCTATCGGGTCGGCAGCGACGGACGCGCGCTGGCGGTGGCCGAGGAGGTTCCGGATTTCAACCTGCGCAATCTTGGTTTCCAGGTGCGCTACCGCTACGAACTGGCGCCGCTGTCGTACCTGTACGTGGCCTACGTGCGCGGCGGCGAGATGTTCGAGGAAGGCATGCGGCACGACGGCGTCGGCCGCCAGTTCCGCGATGCGTTCGATCTGCGCGATAGCGAGCAGTTGCTGGTGAAGCTGTCGTACCGATTCGAGATTTGATCGCCGTCCGGCGCGTACAACGAACTGGGTTGCAGTACGAAGTTGCCGCCGTCGCCGCGTTTTGGCGGCGTACGCTTGCGCCGCGTGTGACCGGTTGCCTAAGCGTACGCGCGCGCGGGCCAAAGGGCTTAGGAATACCGGTTCCCGCGCGCTCGAGGTGATAGAGATCGCGCCGGCACGCCATCCCCCGACGTGCCGGTGCGCATCGCCGCGGTGGGCAGGCCGTGCTTGCACGGCGGACGTTGCGCGAGGCGCGCCTTTTCGAATCTTCCGATAAGGAGCAAGCAAATGGATGTTCGCGCAATCCGTATCGCCGCCGCCGCGGCCCTGATCATGGTGGCATTCTCCGCGGCCGCCGCCGGCGGCAAGGGCGTGACATGGCGCAAGGCCGGTAACGCCAACGGTGTCGACCATGTGGGCTGCTTCAGTCCCGAGTGCGACGCTTACCAGGGTGACACCGAGTGCTCGGTGCGCCTGCCGATGTTGTGTCTGAAGCAGGACGGTTCGCCCGCGCCGGTGCCGACCGACTATTACAACGGCTGGGCCAAGGGCAACATCGCGCTGAGTCGCGCGGTACGCGGCGATTCGTTCGCCACCCGCGCGCAGGCCGATGCGTTCTGCCGCGCCGAGTTCGGCCCGGGCTATCGCCTGGCCACGCACCACGACGGCGACGGCGGCTGGAGTTGGCGGGCTTACGGCAACATCGACGCCACCACGCGCTTCTGGGTGACGGTGGTCGATCAGCCCAGTAGTTGTTGGAACTGAATCGGGTGCCCGCCGCCCGTTTGGTCGGCGGGTGTTTCGGGTTCTGGGTGAATCGACGTATCGGTTCGAGAGGCGGGCTCTGCTTCCCTGATAGGTGGGTGCCGGCCGGTGCTTTGTTGCGTCGGGCGTGGAGAAATCTTCTTGCGGAAGNCGTGCTGTCGTGGTCGCGGCTTGCGCCGCGACCGCGACACCGCATCGACGACGCTGCTGACCAATGCACCGAGCGGCGGCACGAATTCGACGATCCATAAGCGAACGGACATCAATCCTTCCGCCACTCCACCCCGAAATACACCGCCCGCCCATCGCCCGGCAGGAAATTGCGCCCATCCAACCCGCGCGCATCGGCGATCACGTTGGTGCTGGCGATCCATTTGCGGTCGCCGAGGTTGCGCGCGTCGGCGAACCACGACCATTGCTTGGCGAGCTTGCCGCCGACGCGCAAGCCGGCGATGGTGTAACCCGGCGCCTTGAAGCTGTTGGTGTGGTCGATGTAGTACGACTGCGGCGTCCATTCCACGCTCGGCGCGAGGTACAAATAGTCGCCCGGCGACCAGCGTAGTTCGGCGCGCAGTTGTTGCGGCGGCACGCCGGCCAGTTCGTTGTCGCCGTAGACGCGGTCGCCGTCGAAACGGAAATCGTTGTAGAGGTAGTTGGCCGATACGGTCCACTGCGCCGCGGGTTTCCAGCCCACGCCGAGTTCGATGCCCTGATGCACGGTGCGATCGGCGTTGACCGTGCCCAGCGGATTGCCGTTGCCGTCGCTGAGCGAAAGCAGTTCGCCGCGGACCCGCGCGCGGTACACGGCCAGGTCCAGCGACAGCGCGTCGGCGTTGAGGCGCAGGCCGATCTCGCCGCTGCCGGCGCGCTGCTTGTCGACCTGGGTGATGCCCGGGCCGCCGCTGAGTTCGCCGAAGCTCGGCGGTTCCAGGCTGCGGCTGAGGTTGGCGTAGAGCTGGGCGTGTTCGTCGATCACATAACGCAGGCCGAGCTTGGGGCTGATGCCGGAATAGTCGGCGGCGAAGCTTTCGTCGCGGCCGCCGGTGATGAAGCGATCGCGCGAGCGACGGTCGGCGTCGAGCGCCTGCGCGCCGAGCGACAACACCCATTGCGGCGCGAGCCAGGTCTGGTTCTCCAGATAGAGTTTGCGATTGCGCGCGCGTTGATCGAAACGGTTGCTGCGCGCGCCGGCGTGGCCGGCGATGTTGAAGTAACGATCGTCGTCGATGTCGCCCTGGGCGAACGCGGCACCGGCGATCAATACATTGCGCAAGCCCAGCCATTGCGATTCGTGGCGCCAGCGAACATCGATGCCGACATCGGAACTGTCCTGCTGCAACACCTGGAAGATCGGGTGGTGCAGCGATTTGTCGGCGTAATAGGCCGACACGGTCAACGTGCTGCGTTCGGACGCGGCCCAGGCCAGCTTGCCGGCGATGCGGTCGAGACGGTAATCGCGGCGTTGGTTCAGGGCGAGATTGCCGGGCGCGGCCAGACGCGGATCGCGGCGCGATTCGTCGAGGGTCAGATTGCCCGGCAGGGCCGAGCGCGTATCGACATGGGTCAGGTAGACGCGCGCGTCGAGCGTGTCGCTGAAGCGATAGCCGGCATTGGCGAACAAGCGATAATTTTCCTGTTCGGCGTGATCGCGATAACCGGTTTGATTCAGACCGCTCAGGCTCAGATAGCCGTCGGCCTCGCCGCGCACGCCGGCGAGCGTGATCTGGCCGCGGCGATAACCGAACGCGCCGGCCTCGGCGCGCACGGTCACGGGCGCGGCGTCGTAACCGGTCGGCGAAACGAAGTTGATCGCGCCGCCGAGCGTCGCCGCGCCGAACTCCAGCGCGTTGGCGCCGCGGTAGACCTCGATGTAGCGCGTCGCCAGCGGTTCGACCGCCTGAAAATCGAAACCGCCGTCGGCGAGGTTGAGCGGGCTGCCGTCCTGCAGCAGTTCCAGGCCGCGGCCGTGAAATGTACGTTGCAGGCCCGAGCCGCGGATCGACAGGCGCGCCTCTTCGGCGCCGAAGCGCGGTTGCACGAACACGCCCGGGGCGTAGCCCAATGCATCGGTCAAGGTGCTGACGCGGCCGTCGCGATACGACTCGCCGTCGACCAGCGCGGTGGCGCCGGCGCGCTGGTCCAGACGCGTGCGCGCGGCCTCGGGGCTGTCGACCGCGCGGCCTCGCGCGTAGCGGCCGAGGACGCGGACCGTGCCGAGCGTCTTGGCCGACGCATCGTCGGGCGTTGGCGCCGCATCGGACTGCGCGACGCCGTCGAATGCGACCGCATCGAAGGCGACGGCGGTCGCCAATGCGAGCGCGGCGATACGAAGTGTGACGATGCGCATGACGGGGTGATCGCAGGTTGAAAGCCGGCAAGCTTAGGCGGCGTTTTTCGCGCACGAGTGCGGCATATCGCCGCAGTGGTGCGTGACGGCGTGCGATGGCCGTTGGTGCGTCGCTTTGACGTTTTCAATGGTTGCGGATGCTGCGTGCGGTTCGATGCGCGACGACGCTCGTAATTCGCTCGAAGCGGCGGCGTCGCAGGGATTTGCTTAGGCCAGAATCCGAGCTCAATCCGCGATCACGCAATTGCAATGCGCGACGTACGCAATCGAAGCCGACCTCAATGCGGCGACGATAAGCCTTTCAATAGCAAACCCTCACCGATCTTTCCGATCAATCACGCCGCATCGTTCACCGATGCCACTGGCGCATGCACCGGCTTGACCCGCAGCGCCCAGATCACCCCCGCGATCAACAAGCCGACCCCGACCAGCGTCAACGGTTTCGGCGCCTGGCCGCGCAGGATGAAGGTGTAACTCAACGCCGCCAGGGTTTCGAACACGATCAGTTGCCCGGCCAAGGCGGTGGGTAAGCGCTGGCTCGCCTGATTCCAGCACAGGGTGCCGACCCACGACGCGAACAGGCCGATCGTCGCCATCAGGCCGATGAAGAACGCCGGACGCGGCCCGAACGGCATCGCGAACGATGCGCCGCTCGCGCTCATGTACAGCCACAGCGCGATGTAGCCGAGCAAGGCCAGCGGCAGGATCGCCACGCCCTGCGCGGTCGCCCAGGTGCGCGGGTTGCGGCCGGGATGCGCGCGCAGCCAGTCGGCGTTGCGCAGCGGATACCAGGTCCAGCAGGCGACGCCGCCGAGCGCGAGCAACCCGCCGATCGCGTAACGGCCCAGGTCGGCGTCGGCGTCGGCGCGCAAGGCTTCGAGTTCGACCTGATTGACGCAGGCGATGCCCAGCGCGATCAACAGCAGCGACGGCGCCAGCCGCCGCCACGGCAGACGGCCGTCGCGTTTGCTGTCGCGCAGGTTGGCGCTGATCGCGATCACCACCGGCAAGGTGCCGATGATCATGGTCGGCAACGGGCCGCCGGCGCGCTGGATCGCGCTGGCCAGGCACAGGTAATAGAGCAGGTTGCCGATCGCCGACAACTTAAGCGCTTCGATCCAGTCGGCGCGGGTGAGCTGGCGCAAGGCGCCGCGGTCCAGCCAGGCCAGGGGCAGGGCGATCAGGCCGAAGGCGAGGTAGCGCCCGACCGATTGCAAAGCGGCCGGGTATTCGGGCAGCAGCAGCGGGCCGATGAAGACCAGGCCCCAGATCAGGCCGGCGAGCAGGGCGTAGAGGGTTCCTAGCAGCATGCGCGCAGTGTGGAGGGCGGCGATGGCGGGGTCTTGTAGCAGATTGCGGTTTTGGTGGGGTCGCGGGTTCGGTGGTTTGGCGTCGGGTGTGAGGTGGCGTGGTCGCGGCTTGCGCCGCTCCTACAGGGGCTTGCGTGAAGCTTCGTGTGCTGCCTGTAGGAGCGGCGCGAGCCGCGACCGCGTCATTTCGAAAAGGTCGTCGTCAACCGTTAGCCGCGAACCTGTTTCTGATACCGCGCTGGGGTGATGCCATAGCGCCGCGCGAACGCGCGGGTCAGATGCGCCTGATCGCTCAGGCCGGTGTCTGCGGCGATGCCGGCCGGCGCGGCGCCCGCGGCGAGCAGACGCTTGGCCTGATACAGACGCAGCGCCATCAGCATCTGCTGCGGGGTGACGTGGTACTGCGCGCGGAACCGGCGCAGGAAATGGAACGGGCTCAGGCCGGCGATCGCGGCGAGTTCGTCCAGGGTGATGCGCTCGGCCAGATGCGCGCGCAGGTAGTCGACCACGCGGTCGAAGCGATGCGTCGGTTCGTCGCGCAAGCGCTGCGGGATGCGCGCGTGATCGCGGAATTCGCCGAGCAGCGCATGCAATTGGCTGTCGAAGTCCAGCGGTTCGCGTGCTCGCCACAAGCCGTCCAGGCGCGCGGTGATGCGGCGCGCGCGCAGCGGATCGTGCTGCACGGCCTGATCGAACCACCAGCCGGCTTCGCCGGTGATCTCGTCGGCCACATCGGGATCGACGTAGATCATCCGATAGCGCCAACCGCCCTCGGTTTCAGCGCGGCCGGTGTGCAGCACGTCGGGGTTCATCAGTACCAGGGAATCGGGCGGCGCCAGATGATCGCTGCCGCGGTAGCGAAAGCGTTCGACCCCGGACTCGATCGCGCCCAGGCCGTAGGCCTCGTGGGTGTGCGGTTCGAAGGCATGGCGGACGATGTGCGCGCGGTACAACTCGATGCCGCGTCGATGCGCCGGCTGGCGGAATTCAGCCGCGTCAAAGGCATCGACGAATTGGGCGGGGACGCCTTGCATGCGCCGAGTATGGCATGCGTCCGTGCGGGCTTTATGCGGGCGTGGCGGCGTCGCCGCGTAAATTCCGCAGGGCGACCCAGGCACGCGCGGTCAGGATCTCGAACATCCCGGCGCGCGCGGTGCGGCGGCCGAGCACCAGCAGCGCGTGGTCGCGCGTGAGCAGCCAGCGCGCGTTCGCCGCCAGCGCCAGTTCGAGGAATTTCTGATCGTCCGTATCGGCGCAGCGGGGCAGGGCGACGGTCTGCGCAGCGGGGTCGTGCTCCAACACATGCAGCCAGCGGTCGTAGTCGAGCAGGCTGCGTTCGCGCGCGGCCGGGTCGAGTTTCAATTGCGGGTAGGTCAGCACGCGCTGCCACTCGGCGCGGCATTCGGCGTCGGTGACCGCTTCAATCGCGCCGCTGCGCATGGCGTCGAGCAAGGGCGCCAGATCCGGCGCCTGGAACGCGAACAGGTCCAGGCAGACGTTGCTGTCCAGGACGATGCGCGGCGGCTGCGCGCTCATGCGCGAACGGCCATGGACCGACTCAAAGATCGTCCTCGCCCGGAAACGACACGCTCAGTTCCTCGACCCGCAGCAATTCGCCCTGTTTGGGGAACTTGGGATCGTCGCTGGCGTAGTCGGCGTCGCTGGACGGCACCGCGTCGGCTTGCGTGGACGGGCCGCCAGGTACGAGACCCAGGCGTGCGCCGCGCATCACCGGGTCGCCGTCGCGGCTGGCGAGCTTGCCGCCGTTCCAGTCGGTGATGGTGCCGCCGTAATCCCAGCCCATGCCGCTGAAGCGGATCGGCTTGCTGTTGAGCCGTACCAGTTCGCTCAGGCGCATGCCCATGACGATGCCGTTGTCGAGACGCCAGCGGGTGTCGGCTTCGCGCACGCTCACGAAGGCGAGGCCGCGCAGTTGCTGCTCGTCCTGGTAGTGCAATTCGGCGCGGCGAGTGGGGTCGTCGGCGAACAGGATCACGCCGCGGAAGTCTTCGCCTTCCGGGCCGGGCAGATGATCGTCGATGCGGACATTGGCGGCGCCGAACAATTGCTTCAGACGTTCGGGCCCGACGTCGGGTGCGAGCGCGCCGGGCAGGACGTAATCTGTCACCGCCTCGACCGCGGGTTCGGCGGTGATCGTGGGCGCGGCTGGCGCGGGCACCGCGGGCGCTGGCGTGGGCTTGGCGACAGGCGCGGGTGCCGGCGTCGATGCGTGGCGCTCGCAGGCGCTCAGCAGCACGCACGCGCTCAGCACGATCGCCGCACGTGATGCGGCGAGGTTCACGGCTTCACTTCGCGGATGTCGGCGCTGCCGATCCGCCACGCGCGTTGCGCGTCGCTGGCGCCGTCGACCACCGCGCGGCGCAGGGTGTAGGCGCCCACGTACTTGTGCTGGCTGCCGTCGCGCTGGGTCGAGGCGATCGCGACCGGCACTTCGACATAGCGCTGACCGGCGCCGGCATCGACGCGGCCGGGCGGCATCACTTCGACCGAAACTCCGGCGGTTTCGCCGAACCCGTCGGCGAACTGCTGCGGAGTCTGGCCGCTGGCGCGGCCGCCGTCGGACCACAGCGCGTAGGCGCGTTCGAAATTCTTGCCGTTGATCGCGGCGTAGTAATCGCGGATCACGGCGACCGCGTCTTCGGCGCTGGGTTCGGCGGGCGTGGCGGGCGGCGCGGTGGGATCGATCGGCGCGGCGATCGGCAGGGTGCCGTCGACGGGTAGCGCGGCCGGTTCGGTGGGTTCGGCCGGTGGCAGCGGGTTGCCGTTTTCGTCCAGCGCCGGCGGCGCGTTCGGGTCGACCACGGGCAGGCCGATCTGGCCGGGGCCGGGCCGATCGGGCATGCCGGTCACGCCGCCGCGGTTCGCGCCTTCGGGCGTCGGCAGGGATTGGCCGGCCTCGCCTTCGGTGCCGCCGTCCGCGGCGGTGCCTTTGTCCTTGCAGCCGGTCATCAGCCACAGCGGACAGGTCAGGACGGCGATCAGGGCAATCAGCGGGCGAGACGGGCGCATGGCGGAGTCCGAGGCGGTTGGGAGCGCGGTTGGTGTCGATCAGGTCTTTCGATCAGGCCGGCGCGCGATCGAGCGAGTGTATAGGCGTAACCGCGATGTCGGCGACGTGCCGGAAGTTGCTGGGCGGGGGCGGCTCAGCTTGCTGGATGGGGGCTGACTTGGAGGCGTGTGCGGCTTTATTTTCGCGCTGTGGGCTACGAAGGCGGTTCTTTCGGTTTGGGGATGGGTTTGCGCGGTGCCGGTAAAGACAACAGCGAAGCAAAAGCGAATCCTCCCTTCCCCCCTTTTCCAAAGGGGGAAAAGCAACTGCAGAAAGAATTAGGTCGATGCTAGCGGCAAGATCCAATTCGCCGGTGCGACTCCCTCGAGCGATTCGCCGCCGAAAATCGCCGTAGCGCCCGCTCTTGCTGTTCCCCCCTTTGGAAAAGGGGGGCAGGGGGGGATTCGCTTTTGCTCTGCGCTTTTACACGCACCGCCCCGCGCAAAACTCAGCGCAGCACCACCGCGATCGACACCCCGATCAATTCCCAGCGCCGATCCACCGGATTGCGCTTCATCCGATACCAGCCCTTGTAGCGGCGGTTTTCGCCGTCCTGCAGGCTCACCCGCAGGTCGACCGGAATTTCCAGCAGCTCGGGCTGGGGTTCCTGATCGATCTGCTTGGGCGTGTCGTTTTCGATGCGGATCGCGCGCAGGTTGTCGAGCGCGCGCAGGTCGGCCTCTTCGTTGCCGCGCGGCAGGCGCTGGTAGGCCCAGTGCTTGTCGGCTTCCTCGCGTTTGCCGCTGCCGAGTTTCTGCAGGTATTGGTGCAGTTCGTCGACCGCATCGGTCATCGCCTCCAGACGTTGCTGGCTTTGCGCCTGGGCGCGTTGCGCGGCGGCCGATTGGGCGCGGCTTTGCGCGTCGTCGGGCGCTTGCGTCGCGGGCGGCGTCACCGCGGCGTCCGGGTCGGGTTGGCGTTGGCAGGAGCAGCCGACGAAGCTCAGTGCGAGCAAGGCGGGGATCAGCAGGCGCATCGGCGAGGTCCATTCAACGCGGCTGCACGATTACAGCCGCAGGCGATGCTAGCGTTTGTAGGCGGCGGGGAGGAAGCAGCGACGGTATAAGTCGGCATAAAGCGGACCCGACGTCGCAAAAAGCCGGTTATCGACGCGATGACAAGGCCGACCGCCAAGTCCGATTGCCTTGGTCGTGAATGTGGCATCAACCCTGGAGGATGAAGCGATTGCATGCGCCCACGCGGAACGCAGGCGCATGCAGTGATATCGCGTCTGAACGGTTGCGCGCGATCAGGCCTGCGCGTCGCGCAACTGCTGTTCCAGACGGGCCTTCAAGGCGTCGTCGATCTTGAGCTGGCGCGCCAGTTCGTCCAGATACGCGCGCTCCATGTAGGTCTGATCGTCGGTCGCGAGCAGGCTGGCCAGGTACATCTCCGCGCCGATCTCCGGGGTGGTCGCGGCGCGCGCGACTTCGGCCGGGTCCAGCGGCTTTTCCAGTTCGTCGTGCAACCAGCGGCGCAGTTCCGGGTCGCCGTCGATGCGGGTGAATTCGCCCTCGATCACTTCGCGTTCGCGCGCATCGATATGGCCGTCGGCCTTGGACGCGGCGACCAGCGCCTTGAGAATGGCCTGGCTGTGCAGCTCGGCCTGCGGCGGCGGCAGGCGGTCGACGGTCTGCGGTTCGGCCGCGCTGTCGCCCTGCTGACGACGGTAGTCGCCATAGGCCTTGTAGGCCAGCACGCCGACCGCGGCGACGCCGCCGTACAGGGCGATCTTGCCGGCGTGCTTGCGCAGTTTCTTGTTGCCCAGCAGCAGGCCGAGGGCGCCGCCGGTCAGCGCGCCCTTGCCGAAGTCGGCATTGAGCAGGCCGCGCTTTTCCTCTTTCTTCTCGTCCCCTTGGTAACGCACCGGCGGCTTGCCGCCGCCGAGCAGGCCGTCCAGGCCGCCCGCGCCGAGACTGTTCTGCGCGGTCTTCAACAACTGGTCGAGAAAGCCATGAGTCTTCATGCGGGTCGCTCCGTAGCGAGGTCTTGATCAAGGTCGTGATCAAACGACCTATGGGCCGCGACGCCGGCCTTCAAGGCGCGCACGGCCGGCGACGCCTCGTGACGGTGATGACGTACATCCGGGATTCAAGCTGGCGTAATGCGGCTCGCCGCGATGCGCTGCGAAATTGAGCGACACGGTACGGCCCTTAGCCGCGTTGCTGCACCGCAAGACGCAGACCGAGCGCGATGAACACGCTGCCGGTCAGGCGTTCCTTCCAGCGGCCGCCGCCGGCGGCGAAACGCCGGCCGAAGCGACCGACCGCGAAGCTCAGCATCAGGCTGTTGAGCATGCCGATCATCGACAGCAACGCGCCGAGCACCAGGAACTGCAACCACACCATGCCGCGCTCGGGATGCACGAACTGCGGCAGAAAGGCCAGGAAGAACAAGGCGACCTTGGGATTGAGCACGCCGGTCACGACCGAGCGCAGATAGACATGGCGGGCCGATATGCGCGCCGCCGGCACGTCCGTGGCGAGCGGCTCGGCAGTCGCGTCGACCGGCGCCGGCGGGGTGCGCCATGCCTTGATCCCGAGCCAGATCAGATACGCCGCGCCAGCGTACTTGAGCACTTCGAAGGCCAACGCCGAGGTCGCCAGCAACGCCGACAGCCCCAGCCCCGCGGCGAGCGCGTGGATCAGGGTCGCCGTTTCCAGCCCGAACGCCGCCTGCACCCCGCGCGCGGTCCCGCCGGCGGCGCTCTGGGCGATGATCCAGGCGGTGCCGGGGCCGGGAATGAACACCAGCACGGCGGCGGCGATTAGGTAGGCGGTGAGGGTGGCGGTGTCGAACATGGCGGCGGCGGGCGAGGGACAGGACCGCAGTCTGCGCCGCGGCGATGGCGGCCGCCAAGTCCCGCGCGCTCGCATCGGCGCGAGGGTGTGTTGCGCGTTTGCGGCGATGCCGGGTGGTTGTCGGGATGGCGCCGCGCGAGGCCGGCGATCGGGGCGGACGATCAGACCGAACTATCGGGCCGAACTGTCGGGCCGACCGATCAAGTCGAGGTCGGCGACTGGCTCTGAATCTTCTCGATCGCCGACACGAACGCCTCGGTGCCGGGCCATTGACCGATCCGTCCGAGCTTTTTGCTTCCGCGGAACACCAGGAACGCCGGAATGCCATGCAGGCCGAAACGCGTGCCCATGGCCGGATCTTCGTAGACGTTGTCGTGCAGCCACTCCACGTCGGGCCAGCTGAAGCGCTCCTGCGCGAGCAGCATCTGGCCCTTGGCGACGTCGCAGTTCGGACAGTCCTTGCCCCACAGGAACAGGATGCGCAGATGGCCGTCGTCGGGCAGGAATTCGTCCAGCCGCGCTTCGCGTACCAGCTTCATCGGAAACTGCCAGAAGAACCGCGGGTGGGTGGTTTCGGTCACACGGGCATGCTACTCCAGTCGCGCCTGGGTGGCGGCCCACGCAGGCGCTGGAGCTTTGCCGCCGGACGAGCCGGGGAGGCCCGGTGTCGCCGAACAGGGTCGACATGGGGGCGATGGATGATCGTCCCCATGCCGCGACCTCTTACATGGTCAGGCGATACAACGCGCCCGGGTCGGTGCTCAGCGAGACATCGATACGGTTGGTGCTGGTGCCCACGGTCGTCCACAGGCCGGTGTATAGGTCGAGCTTCTCGATCTGCGTCCACCATCGGTTGAGCCCGATCGTTGCCGTGCCGGAGACGGTCGGGAAGCGGCGGGCGAATACCACCAGGGCGCGGGTGTCGGTGGATTTGCCGTATTCGCCGGCCAGCACCTGATTGGAGGAAATCCAGCCGACCAGATCGCCGGTGCTCACGCCCAGCGCGTTGTCGACGAAGCCGCGGTAGGTGTAGGCGCTGAGTTCATGCTGGAACTGACGGCTGTAGCTGTGCAGATTCAGCGCGTCGCCGGCGAGATCGGTGGGGTCGTTGTTCCAATCGAACATGCTGGTCTGCCAGCCGCCCTGACCGTTGAACCCACCGTTGTAGCGGTGAGTATGGCTGGCGAAATTGGCCAGGCCATCGCCACCGAACACATAGAACCAGCTCGCCGACCAGCGCAGGCTGTTGAAGTCGGCGTGATTGAACGGATCGGGATGATTGGACGGGTCGGCGGTGCGTACGTTCTGCATGTACGCCACCGACGTACGGCCGCGGCTACGCGCCATGTTGGAAACGATCGACATGTTTTCCGACATCAGCAGGTCGCGCGCGGTCGCGCAGTTCTGCAGCGACGGCACGAACGGATAAAGATTGAACGCGAGGTAGTCCGGCCGGATCTTGTCGACCGCGTCGCGGGCGTAGTTGGAGTAGCGGTTGACCATCGCCGTGGTCAATGCGGGTTGGGAGATGGTGCCCGCGGCGCAGTCCACGCCGTACTCGTGAGGCGCGAGCGCGCCGCCATGTCCGGTGCCGTTGAACGATGCGTTGTTGGCGTGCAGCGGAAGCAGGTTGACGAAGATCTTCATGCCGCCCAGGCGCGGATCGTTCTTGACGCAGTCGGTCTGCCTCTGCAGACGGGCGATGTCGTCCAGCGCGGGTTCGTCGGCGAAATGCAGGCCGGCGTAGGTATCCCCGAACTCGGCGCGAAGCGGCGCGAGCAGCGGATCGATGCGTCTTTGGGTGTAGCTCGTGCAATCGGTGGCGCCATCCGGGCCGCGGGTGCTGTACCAGTCGAAACCTTCGTAGGTGTAGAAGCTCAGGCCGCGTTCCTTGATCGGCGCGGCGATAAGGCGGGCGGCGGCGAGGATGTCGGTGGGCGGCAGCAGGAACTTGGTCACGCCCAGATCCGCCAGGGCATTGACGGCTTTGCGCGCCTGCACGGGATCGTTGCGGTAGCAACCGCTGCCCGCCGGAGTCGTGTAGCACATCTCGGCGGTCATGAAAGCGAAGCTGCCGTCGACGAATTCAGCGGCCTGGGCGGATTGGAACGGGAGACTGGCTGACAACAACAGCGCGGACACGGCTGATTTTTTCATGGGCTTGCACTTTCCATAGTGGGTATTGATCACGCTCGGGTTTTTTCAAGATGGCGGAAACCGCGCGGGGCGCGCTCAAACAACGCTCGCGGCCGCGGGCCTGAAGCCGGCGAAGGCCATTGCATCATTCGCCTGTCTCAGGCCGTGCGCCGTGTTCATCGCGTCAGACGTGGAGACCGCCGTTGTCGCCCGGTCGCGGCGGATCAAGCAAGCAGGCCGCGCCCACGCATCACTGCGCGACCAACTGCACCGCATGCTTGCGAAACGCCGCCAGCACCGTGTCGTAGATGTCGGAAATGACGTTGTGCTGGCCATTTTCCGGGTCGTTGATCCAGAAGTGGCCGTCGAGCTGGATGCCCTTGTCGTTGACGCCGGTGATGTACATATGCGGTGGCGGCTGTTGCAGCACGCGCGATTGCGCGGCCATCGCCTCGACGAACAGTGTGCGCGCCAGTTCGAGATCGACGTCGCCCTTGACCAGCACCCCGCAGACCAGGCGCAGGTTACGGTCGGACCAGGACTGGTTGACGATCACGTTGCTGGTCAGGCTGTCGTTGGGGACGATGGCCTCGACGCCGTCGCGAGTGCGGATCATGGTGTAGCGCACGGTCATGCGGGTGACCCGGCCGACGATGTTGTTGGTCGCGATGTTGTCGCCGACCCGCACCGATTGTTCGAACAGTACGATCAGGCCGCTGATGTAACTCGCCGCGAGCCGTTGCAGGCCCAGGCCCAGGCCGATGCCGAGCGCGCCGCTGAACGCGGCCAGGGCGGTGAGGTTGATGCCGCTGATCGAGAAGATCACCGCGGTCGCGGTGATCCACACCGCCACGCTGAAAATCCGCGACAGCGCCAGCACGAAGTTGGGCTGCAAGGTGCGGCTGCGGCGCAGCAGGTTGCTGATGGTCTTGTCGCCCCACAAGGCGATGATCGCGATCACCACGCCGACCACCAGCCCCCGGATCACGCCCTCGCTGGACAGGTTGATGCCGCCGAAGCTGAGCTTGGCCGAATAGAGTTTGGCGATCAGCGCGCTTCGGTCCTTGAATACGGCGAACACCACGGCCAGCCACGACACCACCGTGGCCAGTCGCAGCATGACCCGCAGCAGCATGGTCGGGCGGAACAGCAGTTCCACCACCGCGCCGATCACGCGGATGATCACGAACAGGAACACCAAGGTCCCGGCCAGGCCGATCAGCGGATTGTCGAAGCTGCCGCCGATCAGGCTGCTTGCGCCCAGGCTCAGCAGCATGATCAGCGGCATGCACAGGTATTCGACCAGGATCAGCAGGATCGGGCGCTGATGGCCCAGCTTGAGTTTGATCTTGCGCGTGACCAGCACCGCGATCGCCAGCGCGCCGAGCACCACCAGCACGGTGATGATCAGGTCGGTCGGATTGGACACCACGTCCAGGGCATCGGACACGATCTCGGCGAGTTCGGGGTCGGTCTCGAGGGAGGGCTTGGCGTTGACGGTCATCGGTCGGGGCGTGAGCGGAGCGGTGGGGGATGGTGACAGGTCCGCGCGCGGATCATTCGCCCGGTTCGGTGAGCTTGCGATCGCGGCGGCATTGCGCCAGCGGCTTGCCCTGCGCCGAGACGATGCGCTTGATCCGCATGTTTTCGCGATCGGTTTCGACCTTCATGCAGGCGCAGCCATGGCCGTAAGAGGCATTGCCGTAGCTGACCCATTCGCGTTCGCTGATGCGCGAAGGCCAGTCGCCCTCGGCCTGCTCGCCGCCCTGGATGCCGATGGTCCATTCGCCGTCGCGATCGATCAGCCAGGCATTGGCCGGGGTGGGATTGATGAACCACCCGCAGCGGTTTTCGACAGCGGGCTTCCCTGTGGCGGTTTTCCCCCAGGTCACCCCAGGCAGCGCCGCGAACCAGAGCGTCAGGCAAGCGCCGGCGATCGCGCGGCGATGGGCGCTGCGCGGATCGCGCGGGGCGGAGCGGGTCGGGCTGCGGCTGATCAGGTTGAGCGGCATCGCGGTGTCCTTCGGGTCGATGTCCTGGGATGGTAACGAGGCGGGCGGCCACGTGTGAGGGGCGCCATCGCGATTGTTCGGGCTGGATTGTGACGATGGTGGGTGGGCGTCGGCGGTGGATACGCGGGACGGCCACATCGTGAGCGCTGACGCAGCGGGAGCCTGCGGGGTTCACGTCGATCAATCGGCACGCGGACCTTCAATTCCGGCGCGCCGTCGTGGCGAGCCCGGCAAAGAACATCCGCGCTGAAGTCATGCCGATACAGATTTCGCGAATCGGGTTCGAGGGCGACGGAATCTCGTGACCGTTCGAAGTGGCGCGCGCCTGCGCGCAAGACGACGGCGCGAACTAGGTGTGTTCGCGCCGCCAAGCGGTCTTTTGCGGGCGGCCCCGTCAGGCCCGACCGCCCTGCGCGGCAATCGGACCTGTGGAGCATCGCGGCCCAAGCCCAGACCTTCAGTCCTCCTCGTGCCGCGGCTTGTAGGCCTCGACCAGCTTCTGCTGCACGTGCCCCGGCACCGGTTCGTAGTGACTGAAATCCAGCGAGTAGCGGCCGCGTCCGGCGGTGACCGACTTGAGCTCGGCCGCATAGCCTTCCAGCTCCGACAACGGCACCTGCGCGCGCACCACGATCTCGCCGCCGCGCATGCTGTCGGTCCCGCTGATGCGCGCGCGCTTGCTGGCCAGGCCGCCGCTGATGTCGCCCATGTGCTGCTCGGGCGCGTTGACCTCCAGTTCGACGATCGGTTCGAGCACCTGCGGCCGCGCCTTGCCGATCGCGTCGAGAAAGGCCTTCTTGCCGGCGGCGACGAAGGCCACTTCCTTGCTGTCGACGCTGTGGTACTTGCCGTCGTACACGATCACCCGCACGTCCTGCAGCGGATAACCGGCGACCGCGCCGTCGTGCAGCACCTGGCGCACGCCTTTCTCCACCGCCGGCAGGAACTGGCCCGGAATGGTGCCGCCTTTGACCTCGTCGACGAATTCGAAACCGCCGCCGCGCGGCAGCGGTTCGACCCGCAGGAACACTTCGCCGAACTGGCCCGCGCCGCCGGTCTGTTTCTTGTGGCGATGATGGCCTTCGGCCTTGCCGGCGACGGTTTCGCGATACGCGATGCGCGGCGGCCGCGCCTTGACCTCCACCCCGTACTTGTCCTTGAGCCGGTCGATGTTGATGCGCAGATGCAGATCCGACAGGCCACGGATCACGGTTTCGTTGGTCTCGATTTCGTGTTCGACATGGAAGCAGGGATCTTCCTCGGCCAGCTTGTGCAGCGCGGTGGCGAGTTTCTGCTCCTGACCCTTGCTCGCCGCTTCGACCGCCAGGCCGAACATCGGCCGCGGAAAATTCAACGGCGCCAGATGGATGTGGTCTTCGTCGTGGCTATCGTGCAGCACCGCGTCGAAATGCAGGTCCTCGACCTTGGCCACCGCGGCGATGTCGCCGGGGATCGCCTGTTCGATCTCGACGTGGTCCTTGCCCTTGAGCTTGAACAGATGCCCGACCTTGAACGGCTTCTTGCCGTCGTCTACGAACAACTGAGTGTCCTTGCGCACGGTGCCCTGATAGACGCGGAACACGCCGAGCTTGCCGACGAAGGGATCGTTGACGATCTTGAACACGTCGGCGATCACGTGCGCCTTGGCATTGGGCACGGCCATGATCGGTTTGGCCTCCTCGCCGATGCCCTTGAGGAACGGCGGCGCATTGGCTTCGCCCGGATGCGGGAACAGGTGCTCGGCGACGTCGAGCAGTTCCTTCACGCCGACCCCGCTGCGCGCCGAACAGAACAACACCGGCACCAGATGGCCTTCGCGCAGGCATTGTTCGAAGGCGTCGTGCAGTTCCTCGCCCGACAGCCCGCCTTCGCCGAGATCGAGGTAATGCTCCATCACGGTTTCGTTGATCTCGACCACCTGGTCGATGATCTTCTGATGCCATTCGGCGACCGGGCCGAGATCGCTGTCGCCCTGATTGCTGCCAAAGCAGTCGATCACGCGCTGGCCGCTGTCGGCAGGCAGGTTCAACGGCAGACACTCGGGGCCGAAGCTTTCGCGGATCGCGTCGAGCACGCGCGCCGGGTCGGCGCCTTCGTGATCGATCTTGTTGATCACGATCGCCCGGCACAGGCCGCGCGCCTTGGCGTGTTCCATCATCCGGCGGGTGCCGTAGGCGACGCCGCTGTCGGCATCGACCACCACCGCCACGGTTTCCACCGCGGCCAGCGCCGACAGGGTGGGGCCGCGGAAATCGGGATAGCCGGGGGTGTCGATCAGGTTGAGGTGGATGCCAGCATGGTCGGTGCTGGCGATCGCCGCGTCGATCGAGTGGCCACGTTGCTTCTCGATCGGGTCGAAATCCGACACCGTGCTGCCGCGTTCGATGGTGCCTGCCGTCTGGACTGCGCCGCCGGCCTGCAGCAGGGCTTCGAAGAGCGTGGTTTTGCCGGCGCCGGGGTGACCCGCGAGGGCCACGTTGCGAATCGATTCTGTGCTGTAGGACATGAGCGGACTTCTCCCTGAGGCAAGGATGGGGAAGGCCGTCATGGCTGTCCGCGCTGCGCGCCCGAGCGTGGCGCTCGGCGGGCGGTCATGGCGGGCCGGCGGGTCGCCGGGAATCACAGACTCCCGCAGGCGGCAGGGTGGGTCAAGCCCAGTGACGGGAAGCGCGCACTGCTTGGCGGTTGCGCGTGTTGCGTTGCGGCATGGAGCGAGGAACGAGTTCGCAGGAGTGAGAAACGAGTAGGGCTGGCGAGGAGTGAGTTCGCAGAAGTGAGAAACGAGTGGGCGGCGCTCGTGCTCTTACTCACTCCTCACTCCTCTGCACTCGTTCCTGGCTCTTAACGCTCACCCCGCTACCCTGTGCGCTCCTCATCAGCCGGAGCTACACCATGGGTATCTCGCGTCATGCCACCGCACACTGGGAAGGCGATCTCAAGAGCGGGCAGGGCAAGCTGAGCACGCCGCAGAGCGGTCTGCTCGACAACACCCGTTACGGTTTCAACAGCCGCTTCGGCGATGAGAAGGGCACCAATCCCGAAGAACTGATCGCCGCGGCCCACGCAGGCTGTTTCACCATGGCCTTGTCGGCCAAGCTCAGCGAAGCCGGGCATCCGCCGGCCAAGCTCGATACCCGCGCCGAGGTCGACCTGTCGATGGAAGGCGGTCCGACCCTGTCGCAGATCCGGCTCAAAGTGACCGCCGAAGTGCCCGGGATCGATGCGGCCAAGTTCCAGGCGATCGCCGAGGATGCCAAGGCCAATTGCCCGGTGTCGAAGGCGCTCAGCGCGGTGCCGATCAGCCTGGAGGCCAAGTTGGCCTGATGGGTACAAGTTGGCAGTACGGTCTTTCGTGACTGCCGCGCTCGACACTTGAAACCACGCGGTCGCGGCTTGCGCCGCTCCTACAGGTAGGCCATATCGGTTTGCCCCTGTAGGAGCCGCGCGAGCCGCGACCGCGCCACTTCACTCACGACGAAATCCCGGCCGTGCACGATCTTTCCGCCCACCCGCGCGGCAACGCTCCGATCCGCCACGCCCTGCTGATCCACGGCGCCGGCGCCGGCGGCTGGGAATGGAACCTGTGGCGCGAGGTCCTGCACGCGCGCGGCTTCATCACCGTCGCGCCGGACCTGCAACCCGCGTCCGGCGGTCTGGCCGCGACCTCGCTGGACGATTACCGCGATCAGGTCCGCGCGGCGCTGGCCGGCTTGCCGCGCCCGTGCGCCCTGATCGGCGCCAGCCTCGGCGGCCTGCTGGCGATGCTGTGCGCGGATCGCGCCGACGCGCTGGTGCTGATCAACCCCTTGCCGCGGGCGCCGTGGGCGTCGCAGCTGCCGCCGCGCGAATGGCCCGAACTCGTGCCCTGGCGCCGCGACGCGCGCCTGGCCTCGACTCGGCGCGCCATGCCCGACGCCGACGAAGCCGCGGCCCTGTATGCGCTGCGCCGCTGGCGCGACGAATCCGGCCGGGTCCTGCGCCAAGCTTATGCCGGGATCGAGACGCCCGCGCCGGCCGGACCGGTGTTGTGCCTCGCGTCCGAGCGCGACCAGGATGTCGCTGCGCGAACCACCGCACAGTTCGCTCACGCGCTGGGTGCGACCTTGTGGCGGTACCCGCACGCCAGTCACGTCGGTCCGCTGCTCGGCCGCGACGCCGCCGGCACCGCCGTGGCGGTCGCCGACTGGCTGTCGGCGAGGTAAACGCCGCGCGCCCGCGCGGGGCCGGGCCGGCCGCATTCAGCCCGGGTTGACCGCCGCGGCCCGACGATCCGCATCGCGCCATCCCGGCGTCTGGAGTCCATGATGAATCGCTCGCTCGTCACCGTCCTGGGCCTGGCGCTGACCGCCGCCACCGGCATCGCTTCGGCGCAGTCGTACGGCTACCCGCAGAACAACTACCCGCAGAACACGTATCCGCAGGCCAGCGGCAACGCCGGCTACAGTTCGCAGATCGATTTCGCCCGGGTCATCCGGGTCGATCCGGTGTTCGACGAATACCGCGCCCAGCCGGCCAGCACCGGCCCGCGCTGCTACGAGCGTCCGGCCTATGTGCAGGGCGACAGCTATTACGGCGACGACAACCGCAACAGCGATTCCTATTACGACCCCAACGGCGGCGAGCGCCGCAGCACCGGCACCGAAGGCGGCCGCATGGCCGCGACCGTGGTCGGCGGCATCGTGGGCGCGGTGCTCGGCAGCAAGGTCGGCGGCGGCAGCGCGCGCTACGCCACCTCGGCGATCGGTTCGATGGTCGGCGGCATGGCCGGCAAGAGCATCTACGAACAGAACAAGCGCAGCCAGCAGCCGCCGCGCAGCGGCATGGTGCGGGTCTGCGATCCGGTCCAGGACAACGGCAACTATTACCCGACCGGCAACAACGGCGAGCGCTCTGTCAGCGGTTACGACGTGACGTACGAATACGCCGGCAAGACTTATCGCACCCGCACCGATCACAACCCCGGCGATCGTATTCGGGTGCGCGTGGATGTGCGGCCGGATTGATTGATTCGGTTGGGCTGCGGGGCGCGGTCCGCACGTCGCTACACAGGTAGAACGTAGACACCAAGCACGGTTGATCCGGTTGGTGTCTGTTTCGTTGTTGCTGGCGACGTGACTGTGATGTCGCGGTCGCGGCTTGCGCCGCTCCTACATGGGCGGTCGCAGCTACGTTTCTCACTGTAGGAGCGGCGCGAGCCGCGACCGCGTCACTGCGCTTTGCGTGGTGATCGCGAGGTCATGACGCTTCGTGGGACGACGAGGTCCCAGCGTTCTTCATTGCACGTTGCTTGTTTGAGCGATACGCGCCGCGTGCGCCGCATACGATGAAGACAAGCCCAGCGGTTCAGGGCTCGGGCAAACCCGACGCACGCGCCACCATCCGCGTCAGCGCCGCCTCGTCGCGCAACACCACATGCCGATAACGCAGGCTGATCCAACCCTGCTGTTCCCAGGCCTTGAGCTCCTTGCTCACGCTTTGCCGGGTCGCGCCGAGCATGCTCGCCAGATCGTCCTGCGGCAGCGCCAGATCGATCAAGCGGCCGTCGGCTTCATCGACACCGTAGACCTGCGCCAGTTGCAGCAGACGCTTGCCGAGTCGCGCCGCCAATGGCAGGGTCAACGCGTCCTCGACGTAATCGAGCACCGTGCGCAGCTTGCGGCACAGCAGGCGGGTGAAGCCGCGATACAGCTCGGGGTGTTGGTCGAGCAGGGCGAGAAAACGCAGGCGCGGCAGCAGCAGGATTTCGCTGTCGCCGATCGCGTGCGCATCCTGCGGGCGCGGTTCGCCGTCGAACATCGACACCTCGCCGAACCAACTGCCCGGTTCGAACAGCACGAACAACACCTCGCGCCCGTTCGGAGTCGGCACGCTCAGGCGGATGCGGCCGCGGACCACGCCGTACAGGCCCTCGGCAGCATCGCCGCGCGCGTACAGCCGTTCGCCGTCGCGCAGGCGCCGACGCAGCGACATCGCCTGCAGGTGGGCGACCAGTTCCGGCGACAGATCGCGCAGCCACGGATCGGCGCTCAGCGCGGGGTCGGTCATGTCGGCGTGGCGAGCGGGCGCGGGGCGATCCTGCATGGCGGCCTGTGCGGATGATTCGATTACAGCGAGGGGTTCGACTGTCGGCAAGCCGACGGTCGGCGCCGGAGCGCGGGGCTATTGTGCCCGTTGGACCGCGAAGGGGAACGACCATGCAGACGAGCAATCACGACGGCGATGCGCACGCGGCCACGGACGAGGCCGAATGGGCGCTGCGGGTCGACCTGGCCGCGGCCTACCGGCTGGTCGCGCTGTTCGGTTGGGATGATCTCGTATTCACCCATCTGACCGCGCGCATTCCCGGGCCCGAGCATCGTTTCCTGATCAATCGCTACGGCATGGGCTTCGACGAAATCACCGCGTCGTCGCTGGTCAAGATCGGCCTCGACGGCCTGCCGGTGGATGAAGCGCGCAGTGATCAGCCGATCCCGGTCAACCCGGCCGGTTTCGTGATTCACAGCGCGGTACACGCCGCGCGCGACGACGCCTTGTGCGTGATGCACACCCATTCGCTCAACGGCATCGCGGTGTCGGCGCAGCGCGACGGGGTATTGCCGATCTCGCAGCAGTCGCTGTTCGTGCTGGCCGCGTTGGGCTATCACGATTACGAAGGCGTGGCGCTCAACGACGAGGAAAAGCCGCGGCTGGTGCGCGATCTGGGACGCAATACCTTCCTGATGCTGCGCAACCATGGCCTGCTGACGGTCGGCGCGAGCGTCGCCGATGCGTTCCTGGCGATGTACATCTTCGAGGCCGCATGCGCGATCCAGGTGCGGGCGATGGCCGGCGGGGGCGACTTGTTGCGTATTCCCGCGCCGATCCTCGTCGGCATCCAGGCCCAGGCCGCGCAGGTTACGCGCGGGCTCGGCGGCGCGCTGGCGTGGCCGTCGCTGTTGCGGCGATTGCAGCGGCACAATCCGGGCTACGATCGCTGAGTCAGCTTCGCGCGATGGCAGCTTCGCGCATCAGTGTTCCAGCCGCCGGCATCGCGCCGGCTCGTATACCCCGTGGTCAGGAGATCCTTCGTGCAGGACAGCCTGTTGCTCAAGATCGGTCTGCCGATCGCCATCGCCATCATCATGTGCGGCATCGGCCTGACCCTGAGCGGCGCGGACTTCCGCCGCATCGGCCAGCATCCCAAGCCGGTCATGGTCGGCCTGATCGGCCACTACCTGCTGCTGCCGCTGCTCGGTTTCGCGGTGGCGTGGCTGTTTCCGAATTCGCTGGAATTCGCCGTCGGCTTCGTGCTGGTCGCGGCCTGTCCGAGCGGCAGCAGCTCCAATGCACTGACTTTTCTCGCCCGCGGCAACGTCGCGCTGGCGGTGACCTTGACGGTGATCAGCGCGCTGGTGACGTTCATCAGCGTGCCGTTGCTGGTCAATCTGGCCTTGGACTGGTTCGGCGGCGAAACCCGCCAGATCCGCTTGCCGGTGGGCCAGACGGTGATGCACCTGGCCGCGTTGGTGCTGGTGCCGGTATTGCTCGGCATGGGCTTGCGGCGTTTCGCGCCAGCGCTGGCGCAACGCATCGAGCCATGGGTCAGCCGCTTCGCCTTGTTGCTGCTGTTGTTGCTGATCGTCGCGATCAGCGTCACCCAGCACGATCTGTTGCTGCGTACTCTCCCCGAACTGGGCCCGGCGGCGTTGCTGATGTGCAGCGCGGCGATCGGTGGCGGCTTCGCGCTGGCGCGGGTCAGCGGGCTGGACTTGCGCGATTCGATCACCGTCGGGATGGAAGTCGGCGTGCAGAACAGCACCCTGGCGATCGTGATCGCGCTGACCTTGTTGAACTCGCCGCAGGTCGCTGTGCCGGCGGCGATGTACGGCTTGCTGATGTATCTGCCGGCGTTCGCGGTGGTGGTGCTGGGGCGGCGCGCGGTGGCGCGGGAACAGGCGCGCGCGGCGGCGGTTTGACGGTTGTTACAGAGACTCGCGGATTTGAGATGAGTGGTACTTAGCCTGCGTGCGCCCTCATCCGGCCCTTCGGGCCACCTTCTCCCGCGAGCGGGAGAAGGATTTTCCGCAGCTTGCTCATGATCGTGATAAATCCCTGCTCAAAAGCCCCTCTTCCGCTTGCGGGAGAGGGGTTGGGGTGAGGGCCGCGCAGGCTCAACGCCAATCGATCGACCCACGCACCACATTGCTGACCCGACCACCCGACCAGACCTCGCCGTCGCCATCCACGCGCAACTCCAGGCGCGCGTCAAAGCCGACTTCGCGACCTTGGCTGACGGTATAGCGCCCGTCGCGACCGGGCAGGGCGCCATTGTGGTTGAGCCACGCGGCCAGGGTGGCGTTGGCCGCGCCGGAGGCGGCGTCCTCGAACTGCGCCGGGGCGCCGACGAAGGCGCGCACGACCAGGTCGTAGTCCTGGCCGGCATCGGCGCGCGCGAACGCGCACAGGCCCATGCTCTCGGTGCTTTCGGCCAGCGCGCCGATCGCGGCCCAGTCGGGGCTGGCGGCGCGCAGCGCGGCTTCGTCGCGCAGTTCGGCCAACCACCAGCGGCGGCCGCCGTCCATCAGCGCAGGCGGCAATGCGCCCAAGGACAGATTGCGCAAAGTGTCGGCGAGGCGCGGATCGGTCGCACTGGCGGTTTCGACCACCCGCGCGCGTGGCGTGCGCACCGCGATCGTGCGCGACTCGCCTTCGCCGGTCACCGACAGCGGCAGCAGCCCGGCGACGCCTTCCTGCACCAGCACGCCGTCGACCGGCGTCGCCAGCCCGGCCTCGAGCACCACGCAGGCGGTGCCGACGCTGGGATGGCCGGCGAACGGCACCTCGCGGCGCGGGCTGAACATGCGGATGCGGTAACTGGCGCCGGCCTGGCTCGGCGGAAACACGAAGGTGGTTTCGGGCAGGCGGGTCCAGCGGGCGATGGCCTGCATGGCGGCGTCGTCGAGGCCGTCGGCGTCGAGGACCACGGCCAGCGGATTGCCGGCGCCGGGCCGGTCGGCGAACACGTCCAGTTGCAGATAGCGGCGTTGCGTCATTCGGGTGGGCTTCCGAGAGGCCCGTGCAGGTGGCGGTACAAGGGCGTGACCATGAGAGAGGAAAGAGCAGCAGAGCAGTGAGAAACGTCAGATAGAGCGGATGAAAAAGGCCGGCCGGGCAAGCCGCCGAAGCGAGCCGCCGAAACAAGCAGCCCGGCCACCCCGTTCGGGACCCGGCCGCTTCGACTAGAATCGTCGCCTCATGCCCGGACCCCGGGCGCGCGCGATGGCAAGCACGCGATTCTAGGCGCGCAGGACCGGCAAGTGTGCAACCCCGCGGCCCCGCATCGATGCGGCGCGCGGGCCGATCGACCTGTCCCGGCCTTCGCCGGGGCTTGAAACCCGTAACGACAACCGAGGAAGACGTGGTGGCGCAAGCGACAGGCTGGGTGGTGCTCAAGTTCGGTGGTACTTCGGTATCCCGCCGCAACCGTTGGGACACGATCGGACGCCTGGCTTCGAAACGCCTGAAAGACGACGGCCGGCGCGTGCTGGTGGTGGTCTCGGCGTTGTCGGGCGTGACCAACGAACTGCAGGCGATCGCGTATGCCGCGCCCGGCCAGGACGACGGCATCGCCGCGCGTTTCGCCGGGCTGGTCGAGCGTCATCGCACGTTCTGCGCCGAACTCGATCTCGACCCGGATACGGTGCTCGGCGAACGCCTGGCGAAACTGATTGCGTTGGAAACCGATCCGCGCGCGGCGAACCGCGCATTGGATTGGCAGGCCGAGGTGCTGGGGCAGGGCGAGTTGCTGTCGTCCACCTTGGGCGCGGCCTACCTGCGTTCGCAGGGGCTCGACTTCGGATGGTGCGATGCGCGCGACTGGCTCGACGCGGTGTCGCTGCCGAACGCGACCGAATGGGCGCAGCGGTTGTCGGTGAATTGCCGGCACCAGGCCGAAGCGGGTTTCGCCGAACGTTTCGACGCGCAGCCGACCGCGATGCTGATCACCCAGGGCTTCATCGCCCGCCATGGCGACGGCGGCACTGCGATTCTCGGACGTGGTGGCTCCGACACCTCGGCCGCGTACTTCGGTGCGCTGCTGAAAGCGCAGCGGGTGGAAATCTGGACCGACGTGCCCGGCATGTTCAGCGCCAATCCGCGCGAAGTGCCCGACGCGCGGCTGCTGGCCCGACTGGATTACGCCGAAGCCCAGGAAATCGCTACCACCGGTGCCAAGGTGCTGCATCCGCGTTCGATCGCGCCGTGCCGGGACGCCGGCGTGCCGATGGCGATCCTCGACACCGAACGCTTCGATCTGCCCGGCACCCGCATCGACGCCAGCGCGGCGACCGTGCCCGGGGTCAAGGCGATCAGTCGGCGTAACGGCATCGTGCTGGTGTCGATGGAAAGCATCGGCATGTGGCAGCAGGTCGGCTTCCTGGCCGACGTGTTCGAGCGGTTCAAGCGGCATGGCTTGTCGATCGACTTGATCGGTTCGTCGGAAACCAACGTAACGGTGTCGCTGGACCCGAGCGAGAATTTGGTCAACAGCAACGTGCTCGAAGCGCTGTCGGCCGACCTGGCCGAGGTGTGCCGGGTCAAGGTGATCGCGCCGTGCGCGGCGATCACCCTGGTCGGCCGCGGCATGCGTTCGCTGCTGCATCGCCTGTCCGATATCTGGGCCGCGTTCGGGCGCGAGCGCGTGCACCTGATTTCGCAGTCATCCAACGACCTCAACCTGACCTTCGTGATCGACGAAGCCGATGCCGACGGGCTGTTGCCGCATCTGCATCACGAACTGATCCGCGGCGGCGCCATGCCGGTGCGCGACGACAGCGTGTTCGGCCCGAGCTGGCGCGAGATCGCGCACGGCAAGCCGCAGCGCGCGCCGGCGTGGTGGCAGGGCCGGCGCGAACGGCTGCTGGCGATGGCCGATGCCGGCACCCCGCGCTACGTCTACGATCTGGCCACCGTGCGCGAACGCGCACGCTCGCTGATCGGCACCGAGGCGGTCGACCGTTGCTTCTACGCAATGAAGGCCAATTCGCATCCGGCCGTGCTCAAGACCATTGTCGGCGAAGGTTTCGGCCTGGAGTGCGTGTCGCTGGCCGAGATCGAGCGCGTATTCGCCGCGATCCCGCACATGGCGCCCGAACGGGTGTTGTTCACCCCGAGCTTCGCGCCGCGGCGCGAGTACGAAGCCGCGTTCAAGCGCGGCGTGATCGTCACCCTCGACAACATCGAAGCGCTGCAACGCTGGCCGGAATTGTTCCGCGGTCGCACCCTGTGGCTGCGCCTGGACCTCGGTCACGGCGAAGGCCATCACGAGAAAGTCCGCACCGGCGGCGTCGCGGCCAAGTTCGGCCTGCCGCTGTCGCGTTTCGACGCCTTCATCGAGGAGGCGCGCAAGCTCAACATCCGCATCAGCGGCCTGCACGCGCACCTGGGCAGCGGCATCGACGATCCGCAGCACTGGCGCGGCGTCTACGCCAGCCTGGCCGGATTGGCCGACAGCGTCGGCACGATCGAGACCATCGACATCGGCGGCGGTTTGCCGATCGCCTACACGCCGGAAGCGCCGCTGTTCGATCTCGCGCAGTGGCGCGCCGGTCTGGATGAAATCAAGGCCGCGTATCCGCGTTATGGGCTGATCATCGAACCCGGCCGTTACCTCGTGGCCGAAAGCGGCGTGCTGCTGCTCGCGGTGACCCAGGTGATCGAAAAGGACGGCGTGCGCCGGATCGGTTGCGATGCCGGCATGAACGCGTTGATGCGTCCTGCGATGTACGAGGCCTACCACGGCATCCATAACCTGAGCCGCTTCGACGACAGCGCGGTCGCCGCGTTCGACGTGGTCGGCCCGGTGTGCGAAAGCAGCGACGTCCTCGGCCGCGGCCGACCGATGCCGATCGCGACCGAGGAAGGCGACGTCATCCTCGTCGCCGACACCGGCGCCTATGGCATGGCCATGGCCAATACCTACAACCTGCGCGCGCTGCCGGCCGAGGAGGTGATCGAATGAGATCGACCGCATCCACGACCGCATCCAAACCCTGCGCGCGCCTTGTTCTGATTTCGGGAAAACGCTTGTGAGTGCCCAATTCCAACGCGACGCGGTTCGCGCCTTCCGTTTCGTCCGCTGTCAGCTCGACGCCGCCACCGGCGTCGCCGAACTGGTGTATGCCTTCGACGACGGTCCGGAGCTGATCGAGACCATCACCATCCCGGGCGCGCCGTTCGTGCTCGACGGCGCGCGCGAACACGCGGTGCAGCAGGCGTTGCGTCTGCTGCACCTGATCGCCGGCGTGAGCTATTACAAGGCGGCCGTGCCCGAAGAGATCCGCATCGATGCGTATGCGATCGATGCCGATGCGGCGACGTTGCTGGAGTTGATCTATGTCAACGGGCTCGGCGAATTCGCGTATCGCAATGGGTTGAATCTGCATGGGAAGATCAAGTTTCCCGTGGGGGTGCCCTCACCCCAGCCCTCTCCCGCAGGCGGGAGAGGGAGCGATGGTGGGGATGCGTCTGCACTCGATGGTCCGGCCCATGCCTCTGCTCTTGATGTTCTCCCTCTCCCGCCTGCGGGAGAGGGTCGGGGTGAGGGCCACGCCCCCGCGCTCAGCCTGCGCGAACACGCCCTGGTCGCGATCGGCGGCGGCAAGGATTCGCTGGTCAGCATCGAAGCCCTGCGCGCGCTCGGCATCGAACAGACGGTCACCTGGATCGGCGGTTCGCAGCTGATCGCGGCCTGCGCCGCGCGCACCGAGCTGCCGACGCTCAACCTCGGCCGCGCGCTCGCGCCGCAGCTGTTCGAACTCAATCGCCAGGGCGCCTACAACGGGCATATCCCGGTCACGGTGGTGAACTCGGCGATCATGGTGCTGGCGGCGCTGTTGCACGGCGTCGATCAAGTCGTGTTCTCGAACGAACGCTCGGCCAGCTACGGCAGCCTGATCGAAGGCACCGGCGAGGTGAATCACCAGTGGTCGAAGGGCTGGGCCTGCGAACAGGCGTTCGGCGACTACGTGCAACGGCATGTCGCGGCCGACCTGCATTACTACTCGCTGCTGCGTCCGCTCAGCGAGTTGGCGGTGGCGCGGCAGTTCGCGCGCAGCGATCGCTACGACGCGCATTTCAGCAGTTGCAATCGCAATTTCCATATTCTGGGCGAGCGTCCGGCGAGTCGCTGGTGCGGGGTGTGTCCTAAATGCCACTTCGTGTTTCTGGCGCTGGCGCCGTTCATGACCAAGCCTCGCTTGGTCGGCATTTTCGGCCGCAACCTGCTCGACGATCCGGGCCAGACCGAGGGCTACGACGCGCTGCTCGAATACCGCAACCACAAGCCGTTCGAATGCGTCGGCGAAGGCCGCGAGTCGCGCGCGGCGATGGCGGCGCTGAGCGAGCGTCCGGAATGGCGCGAAGACGCCCTGGTCGAACGCTTCGCGCGCGAGATCCGCCCGCAACTGGGCGACGACGATCTGCGCATCGAGCCGCTGCTGACCCTGGACGACGAGCAGCGTCTGCCGCCGCGGCTGTGGGAGCGGTTGCGTGCGTATCTCGCAGCTTGACGGCCGCGCGGTCGCGCTGTGGGGCTGGGGCCGCGAAGGCCGCGCGGCCTATCACGCGATCCGCTCGCGCCTGCCCGAACTCGCGCTGACCCTGTTCTGTTCGCACGAGGAAGCCGCCGATGCGCGCGCGCTCGGCGACGCGCGGCTGGCGATCGAAACCGCGGCCACCGCCGAGCGGCTGGGCGCGTTCGAGATCATCGTCAAATCGCCGGGCATCAGTCCGTACCGCGCCGAGGCTTTGGCGGCGGTGGAGCAGGGCGCGCGTTTTCTCGGCGGCACCGCGCTGTGGTTCGGCGAGCATGGCGACGCGCGCACGGTCTGCGTGACCGGGACCAAGGGCAAGAGCACCACGACCTCGTTGCTGGCGCATCTGCTGCGCGCCGGCGGTCATCGCACCGCGTTGGCCGGCAACATCGGGCTGCCCTTGCTGGAAGTGCTGGACCCGCCGCGGCCGCCGGAATTCTGGGCGATCGAGTTGTCGAGCTACCAGACCGGCGACGTCGGTGCGAGCGGCGCGCGGCCGGAAGTCGCGGTCGCGCTGAACATCTATCCCGAACATCTCGACTGGCACGGCTCGCAGGCGCGCTATGTCGAAGACAAGCTGCGCCTGTTGACCGAAGGCAAGCCGCGCATCGCGGTGCTCAACGCCAACGATGCGCTGCTCGCGGGCTTGAAGTTGCCCGACAGCGAGATCCATTGGTTCGGCCATGCGGCCGGCTGGCATCTGCGCTGTGACGCGCTGTGGCGCGGCGATCGCGAGATCATGGATACCGCTTCCCTGCCGCTGCCCGGAAGGCACAATCGCGGCAATCTGTGCGCGGTGCTGACCGCGATCGAAGCGCTTGGCCTCGACGCGATACCGCTGGCGCCGCATGCCGCGAGTTTCAGGCCGTTGCCGAACCGGTTGCAGCCGCTCGGCACGCGTGACGGCATTGCTTACGTCAACGATTCGATCAGCACCACACCGCATGCGAGTTTGGCGGCGCTGGATTGCTATTCGGATCGACGCATCGCGCTGTTGGTCGGCGGCCACGACCGCGGTATCGACTGGCAGGCCTTCGCCGATGCGATGCGTCGGCGCGCGCCGGTCGCGATCGTGACCATGGGCGAGAACGGTCCGCGCATCCACGCCTTGCTCGCGCCGATCGCGGCGCAATCGGACTTGCACCTGAGCGCGGCCAAGGACCTCGCCGAGGCGATGGCGCAGGCGCGCGCGGCCCTGGGCGAGGCCGGTGGCACGGTGTTGTTGTCGCCGGGCGCGCCGAGTTTCGGCCCGTATCGCGATTACGTCGCGCGCGGCCGACATTTCGCCGAACTGGCCGGCTTCGATCCCGACGCGATCGTGGCCATCGACGGCCTGGGCATCGCCTGACCTTCCGCCGCGCGCGCAGCCGCCGCCGCGCGGACGGCGCCGCGTTTCTCCGCCCGCGCCGGTGCCCTGGCGACCGATCGCGCCGCCGTCGAATCGGTCCGCTCCCGCCCACGCATCCGTCACCCGGACGGGTTAGGCTGGCCGCCAATCGTCCACACCGGAATCCGACCATGCGCCGTCTCGCCGCTGCCCTGTCGCTAGTGCTGTGCACCTCGCCCGCGTTCGCGGCGATGCAGACCAAACCGGTCGAATGGAAGATCGGCGAGGAGACGTTCAGCGGCGTGCTGGTGTTCGACGACGTCAACGCGATCAAGCGTCCGGGCCTGGTGATGGTGCCGAACTGGATGGGCGTCACCGACAACGCGATCCGCCACGCCAAGGACATCGCCGGCGACGATTACGTCGTGCTGGTCGCCGACGTCTACGGCAAGAACGTGCGGCCCAAGAACAAGGACGAAGCCAAGGCGGCGGTCGGCAAGGCCTACGCCGACGGCGGCGCGACCTTGCGCAAGCGGGTGAGCGAGGCGGTCGCGGTGTTGCAGGCGCAGGACAAGACCGCGCCGTTGAACGCATCGAAAATCGGCGCGCTGGGTTTCTGCTTCGGCGGCTCGACCGTGCTGGAACTGGCGCGCACCGGCGCCAACCTGGCTGGCGTGGTGAGCTTCCATGGCGGACTCAAGGCGCATCTGCCGAGCAACGGCGTCAAGGTCAACACCTCGGTGCTGGTGCTCAACGGCGCCGCCGACAAGTCGGTGCCCAACGAGGACATCGTCGCGTTTGAAAAGGAAATGGACGAGGCCGGCGCGGATTGGCAACTGGTCAACTACAGCGGCGCGCGGCATTGCTTCGCCGAAATCGAGAACGCCAACAATCCGCCCGAGGATAACTGCCGTTACGACGAGCGTGCGTCGAAGCGTTCGTTCGCGGCGATGCGGGGGTTCTTTGCTGAGCGCTTTGGCAAAAAGGATTGATCGGGATTCGATGATCGAAGGCCGAGGTTCGAAGCTCGAGACGTAAAAGCTTTGTTTCAAATGCTCGACGAACTTGCGGGCGGTCCAATCTGCTACGGATCTTTCAGGCCGTCATTCCCGCGAACGCTGGAATGACGGCAGCGTTCGCATTGAGGTCGAACGTTGAAGGTCGATGGTCGAAGTTGATGGTTGAAAGCGCGAGTTTTACCAGCGCTCAAGCGAGCTTTCAGGCTGACCAATTTGATCGCGAATCTACAAGGTCGTCATTCCCGCGAACGCGGGAATCCAGTGACTTTCGCGCGAGACACTTCCAGAACGTCATCCCCGCGAAGGCGGGGATCCAGGGCTCTCCGTGCGAGAACGCTTGAAGTCACTGGATTCCCGCCTTCGCGGGAATGACGGCTGGGAGTGTCGTGGGCCGTTGTTGTTTTGAAGGTTGTCTGAGGATTGAGGCAACAGTGGCTTTTGCACGTCGGTGGCTGTTTCAATAGTTCGTACAACGTACGAACCGCAAGCTGATCGCGGCATTACCCGGCACAAACAAGAACGGCGATCTCAGGGTCGCCGTCGCAAACACGATCGAGGGATGCGCACCGCGGTACCTTGCCGCCGCTACCGAATCAAGCACACGGCAGCGCACCCGATCTCAGGCAAAACAAGCGCGCCGCGGCGCGCCCGTCCTCAGTGATCCCGACTCACCGCATACCGCGCCAACCCACGTAGCGCGGCGGTGTAATCGTTGTCTTCCAGCCCTTCCAGCGCCGCGTCGGCCGCGTCGGCGTAGTCTTCGGCGCGCTTGCGGCTGTAGTCCAGGCCGCCGGTGGCGCGGATCGCGGCGAGCACTTCGGGCATGGCGTCGGTGTCGCCGTGTTCGACCGCGGCGCGCAGGCGCGCGCGGGTGGCGTCGTCGCTGTGAGCGATGGCATGGATCAACGGCAGGGTGGCCTTGCCTTCGGCGAGGTCGTCGCCGAGGTTCTTGCCCAGGGTCTGCGCGTCGGAGGCGTAGTCGAGCACGTCGTCGGCGATCTGGAACGCGTAGCCCAGGGCCATGCCGTAGTCGTGCAGGCGCTGCTGCACGCGCGCGTCGGCGCCGGCCAGGACCGCGCCCAGCCGGGTCGCGGCGGCGAACAGCACCGCGGTCTTGCGCTCGATCACGCGCAGGTAGGCGGCTTCGTCGGTGTCGGGGTTGCGCACGTGCAGCAACTGCAGCACCTCGCCCTCGGCGATGGCGTTGGTGGTGTCGGCGAGGATCTTCATCACTTCCAGGCGGTCGAGTTCGACCATCAACTGGAAGCTGCGCGAGTACAAAAAGTCGCCGACCAGCACGCTGGCGGCGTTGCCCCAGACCGCGTTGGCGGTCTTGCGGCCGCGGCGCAGGTCGGACTCGTCGACCACGTCGTCGTGCAGCAAGGTGGCGGTGTGGATGAACTCGACCACGGCGGCGAGCTGGTGCGCGTCCGGCCCGCGGTGATTCAGCGCGCCGGCCGCCAACAGCAGCAGCATCGGCCGCAGGCGCTTGCCGCCGGCGCCGACGATGTACTCGGCGACCTGATTGATCAGCACCACGTCCGAGGCCAGCCGGCGCCGGATCAGGGCGTCGACGGCCGCCATGTCGTTGTGGGCCAGGGCCTGGATGCTCGCCAGATCGGGGACGGACAGGGACGTAGCGCTGGAGGACATGAGGCGGCCGGGTCGTGGGGACAGGAATTATAGGGCTTGTGTGGTTTGTGTCTCAGTCCGCACACAGGCGCTTGCTAACGAGACCCGGCACGCGCTTTTGACTGAAGAAGCTGAATTCAGAACGTCGTCGAATAACTCATAATTTGCAGCCTTTTTACGTCTAAACGTGAGGCTCATCTCGCTGTATTTTCACGCTTTATCTGCGTAACTGGCGCTAGTGTCTGACATCGAAAGTGGAAATAAGTTTGCCATCGGAACTGGATTGATGTGCCGCATCGCCGGGAGGCTCCAGCGGTCGGCGCCAAGTCGACAAACTGCCAAGATTTGTCAGTTTGGTGACCTCCAGGGGCAGGTTATTGCAGGCGGAATCTCGTTTTTGATGTGAACTGTGTTGAAATCACAATGTGATGGATGGCACACTATTTGCAGCCGTGTCCTATTAAGCAGTGCGTACTGCGTATTGCGATAGGGGTTCCACAGAGGATCTGTTGCATCTGAACGCTGCGCTTAGTCGTAGTGGGGCGTGTAACAGGGGTGGAAAAAAGGGGGGCACGTTATGACGTGTCAGGGGTTAAGACTCGGTATCCATGGGGATGTCGCTGTTCCTGCCGCCGTATCGGCGGACTCTGTCTGCGTGTCGCGTGGCCGTCGAATGGTGGCCGGGGGCGAGCAGTTCCTACCTGGTAGTCGATGTGAATCGCCAAGCCATTCCGGCGCTGGCGCATGGGGCGAACTGCCCTTGCGCGTGGCAGACGGATAGCCGAAGGCGGTTCCGAGACGAGCGTCCGCATCCCAGGACGCTCGTTTTGTGTGGATTTGTTGCGTGTCGCGAGCCGTATGCGAAACGCATGGAAGCCAGGCATCAAGCACTCGCCGTACCCGCACGAACTCGCAATACAAGGCATTGCCAGCAGTAAGCACGTCGACCAGCCGCTTGGCGCCGACGACACCTCACCGCACCGGTGACTGTCGCCGTCGTTCCCGGCGCTTACCGAACTCCTGTTTGGGCTACCGCATGAATATCGTCACTACCCGCACCCCGGCCAGCCAGTCGCCAGCTCGTCGCGACTCCCATGCTGGATCCCGAATCGCTCGAACCGGGGCGCGTGTATTGCTTGCCGCCGTGATGGCGCTGGCGGCCTTGCCGGCCATGGCGCAGTTCGCCAATCCCTTGCGCAACACCGCGACGATCACGCCGCCGACGAACGTGACCAACGTCGACACGGCCTGTACCGCCGGCGGCGGCACCTTTAATGCGACCACTGGCGCTTGCTCGGCGACGGACTCGAACACGCTGGCGGCGGTGTCGGACCTGAGCGTCACCAAGACGGTGTCGAACCCGACGCCGACGGTGGGCACCAACGTCACCTTCACCGTGACCGTCGCCAACGCCGGCCCGTCCGCGGCGGTCGGCACCAACGTGACCGACCAGCTGCCGGCCGGTTACACCTTCGTCTCGGCCACGCCGAGCGTGGGCACCTACAACGCCGGCACCGGCGTGTGGGCCGTGGGCACCCTGGCCTCGGGCGCGAACGCGACCTTGCAGATCGTCGCGACTGTGCTGCCGACCGGCCCGTACGCGAACACCGCGACCGCGACCTCCAGTTCGACCGACCCGACCCCGGGCAACAACACCGCGACCAGCACCCCGGTGCCGGTGGCGTCGGCCGATCTGGCCGTGACCAAGACCGCATCGAGCGCGACCCCGACCGTCGGGACCAACATCACCTTCACCGTGACCGTCAGCAATAACGGTCCCTCGGCCGCGGCCGGCGTCAACGTCAACGATCAACTGCCGGCCGGTTACACCTTCGTTTCGGCCACGCCGAGCGTGGGCACCTATAACGCCGGCACCGGCGTGTGGGCGGTGGGCGGTCTGGCTTCGGGCGCGAATGCGACCTTGCAGATCGTCGCGACCGTCCGCGCTACTGGCCCGTACGCGAACACCGCAACCGCGACCTCGACCACCAACGATCCC
>NZ_LMHM01000018.1:298712-299402 GCF_001427785.1 Lysobacter sp. Root690 | reverse complement strand
CCGGTGCCGGTGGCGTCGGCCGACCTGGCCGTGACCAAGACCGCGTCGAGCGCGACCCCGATCATCGGCAGCAACGTCACCTTCACCGTGACCGTCAGCAACAACGGCCCGTCGGCCGCGGCCGGCGTCAACGTCAACGATCAGTTGCCTGCGGGTTACACCTTTGTTTCGGCCACGCCGAGCGTGGGTACCTATAACGCCGGTACCGGCGTGTGGGCCGTCGGCGCACTGGCGTCCGGCGCGAACGCGACCCTGCAGATCGTCGCGACCGTGCTGCCGACCGGCCCGTACGCGAACACCGCGACGGCGACCTCGACCACCAGCGATCCGACCCCGGGCAACAACACCGCGACCAACACGCCGGTGCCGGTCGCTTCGGCCGACCTGGCGGTGACCAAGACCGCGTCGAGCGCGACCCCGACCGTCGGCACCAACATCACCTTCACCGTGACCGTCAGCAACAACGGTCCGTCCGCTGCGGCCGGCGTGAACGTCAACGATCAGCTGCCGGCCGGTTACACCTTTGTTTCGGCGACGCCGAGCGTCGGCACCTACAACGCCGGCACGGGCGTGTGGGCCGTGGGCGGCCTGGCGTCGGGCGCGAACGCGACCCTGCAGATCGTCGCGACCGTCCGCGCTACTGGCCCGTACGCGAACACCGCGACCGCGACCTCGACCACCAACGATCCG
>NZ_LMHM01000018.1:298431-298684 GCF_001427785.1 Lysobacter sp. Root690 | reverse complement strand
GATCGTCGGTACCAACGTCACCTTCACCGTGACCGTCAGCAACAACGGTCCGTCCGCTGCGGCTGGCGTCAACGTCAACGATCAGCTGCCGGCGGGTTACACCCTCGTTTCGGCCACGCCGAGCGTGGGCACCTATAACGCCGGCACCGGCGTGTGGGCCGTCGGTGCGCTCGCATCCGGCGCGAATGCGACCCTGCAGATCGTCGCCACCGTGCTGCCGACCGGTCCGTACGCGAACACCGCGACGGCCACG
>NZ_LMHM01000018.1:298218-298405 GCF_001427785.1 Lysobacter sp. Root690 | reverse complement strand
CAACGATCCGACCCCGGGCAACAACACCTCGACCAGCACCCCGGTGCCGGTGGCGTCGGCCGATCTGGCGGTCACCAAGACTGCGTCGAGCGCCACCCCGACNCGTCGGTACCAACGTCACCTTCACCGTGACCGTCAGCAACAACGGTCCGTCCGCTGCGGCCGGCGTCAACGTCAACGACCAGCT
>NZ_LMHM01000018.1:297842-298200 GCF_001427785.1 Lysobacter sp. Root690 | reverse complement strand
GCCGGCCGGTTACACCTTCGTTTCGGCGACGCCGAGCGTCGGCACCTACAACGCCGGCACCGGCGTGTGGGCCGTGGGCGGTCTGGCCTCGGGCGCGAATGCGACCCTGCAAATTGTGGCCACCGTGCTGCCGACCGGTCCGTATGCGAACACCGCGACGGCCACGTCGACCACCAACGATCCGACCCCGGGCAACAACACCGCGACCAATACGCCGGTGCCGGTGGCTTCGGCCGATCTCGCGGTGATCAAGACCGCGTCGAGCGCGACCCCGATCGTCGGTACCAACATCACCTTCACCATGACCGTCAGCAATAACGGTCCGTCCGCCGCGGCTGGCGTGAACGTCAACGATCAG
>NZ_LMHM01000018.1:297700-297828 GCF_001427785.1 Lysobacter sp. Root690 | reverse complement strand
TCGTTTCGGCGACGCCGAGCGTCGGCACCTACAACGCCGGCACCGGTGTGTGGGCGGTCGGTGGTCTGGCGTCGGGCGCGAATGCGACCTTGCAGATCGTCGCGACGGTGCTGCCGACCGGTCCGTAT
>NZ_LMHM01000018.1:297466-297540 GCF_001427785.1 Lysobacter sp. Root690 | reverse complement strand
CGGTCGGTGGTCTGGCCTCGGGCGCGAACGCGACCTTGCAGATCGTCGCCACCGTGCTGCCGACCGGCCCGTAC
>NZ_LMHM01000018.1:297214-297327 GCF_001427785.1 Lysobacter sp. Root690 | reverse complement strand
CGTCGAGCGCGACCCCGACCGTCGGCACCAACGTCACCTTCACCGTGACCGTCAGCAACAACGGTCCGTCGGCCGCGGCCGGCGTAAACGTCAACGATCAGCTGCCGGCGGGC
>NZ_LMHM01000018.1:296427-297109 GCF_001427785.1 Lysobacter sp. Root690 | reverse complement strand
GAGCGTCGGCACCTATAACGCCGGCACCGGTGTGTGGGCGGTCGGTGGTCTGGCCTCGGGCGCTAACGCGACCTTGCAGATCGTCGCGATCGTGCTGCCGACCGGCCCGTACGCGAACACCGCGACGGCCACCTCGACCACCAACGATCCGACCCCGGGCAACAACACTTCGACCAGCACTCCGGTGCCGGTGGCGTCGGCCGACTTGGCCGTGACCAAGACCGCGTCGAGCGCGACCCCGATCGTCGGTACCAACATCACGTTCACCGTGACCGTCAGCAACAACGGTCCGTCGGCCGCGGCTGGCGTCAACGTCAACGACCAANNNNTCGTTTCGGCGACGCCGAGCGTCGGCACCTACAACGCCGGCACCGGTGTGTGGGCGGTCGGTGCGCTCGCCTCGGGCGCTAACGCGACCCTGCAGATCGTCGCGACCGTGCTGCCGACCGGTCCGTACGCGAACACCGCGACGGCCACGTCGACCACCAACGATCCGACCCCGGGCAACAACACTTCGACCAGCACCCCGGTGCCGGTGGCGTCGGCCGATCTCGCGGTCAACAAGACCGCGTCGAGCACGACCCCGACCGTCGGAACCAACGTCACCTTCACGGTGACTGTCAGCAATAACGGTCCGTCCGCTGCGGCTGGCGTCAACGTCAACGATCAGCTGCCGGCCGGT
>NZ_LMHM01000018.1:294875-296410 GCF_001427785.1 Lysobacter sp. Root690 | reverse complement strand
CGGTCGGTGGTCTGGCCTCGGGCGCGAACGCGACCTTGCAGATCGTCGCCACCGTGCTGCCGAACGGTCCGTACGCGAACACCGCGACGGCCACCTCGACCACCAACGATCCGACCCCGGGCAACAACACCTCGACCAGCACCCCGGTGCCGGTGGCCTCGGCCGATCTGGCCGTGACCAAGACCGTGTCGAACCCGAATCCGCCGATCGGCTCGACCATCACCTTCACCATCACCGTGGCCAACGCCGGTCCGTCGGCCGCGGCCGGCGTGGTCGTCAACGACGCGCTGCCCAGCGGTTACAGCTTCGTCTCGGCCACGCCGAGCGCGGGCACCTACAACGCCGGCACCGGCGTGTGGACCGTCGGCGCGCTCGCGGTCGGCGCCAGCCAGACCCTGACCGTCAGCGCGGTCGTGCTTGAGACCGGCAGCTACGCCAATACCGCCACCGGCACCTCGACCACCGGCGATCCGACTCCGGGCAACAACACCTCGACCTCGACGCCGACCCCGGTCGCCAACCCGAGCCTGTCGCTGGTCAAGGCCGCGCCGACCAACGCCGACAACGACGGCAGCGGCAGCGTGACCCTGGGCGATGTGCTGACCTACACCGTCACCGCGACCAACACCGGCAACGTCACCCTCACCAACGTGGTGGTCAGCGACGCCCAGCTGACTCCGGCCAGCCAGACCTGCGCGACCGTCCCGGTCGGCGGCACCTGCGTGCTGACCGGCACCCACACCGTCACCCTGACCGAAGTCACCGCCGGCGAGATCGTCAACAACGCCAGCGTGGTCTCGACCGAAGTCACCACGCCGGTGCCGGCGACCCGCACCACCCCGACCGCCCGTCGCCCGATCGTCGCGATCGACGACAGCGGCGCGGTGACCAGCGGCGCCAGCGGCGGCACCGCCGTGGCCAACGTGCTGGTCAACGACACCTTGAACGGCCAGCCGGCGACCACCGCGACGGTGACGATCAGCCAGGTCTCCACCAGCAATCCGAACGTGACCATCGATCCGGCCACCGGCGCGGTCAACGTCGCCGCCGGCACCGCGGCGGGCAACTACACCCTGCGTTACCGCATCTGCGAGACCGCCGATCCGACCAATTGCACCGAAGCCGACGTCGACGTGCAGGTGGGCGCCGCCGCGATCCTGGCGGTGGACGACACCGGCACGCCGGTCAACGGCAGCGCCGGCGGCACCGCGGTGCCGGACGTGCGCGCCAACGATCTGCTCAACGGCGCTCCGGTCGTCGCGGCCGATGTGGTGCTGACCCAGGTCTCGACCACCAATCCGGGCGTGACGCTCAACACCGCGACCGGCGCGGTGACGGTCGCCCCGGGCACCCCGGCGGGTACGTACACGCTGGTGTACCGCCTGTGCGAACTGCTCAACCCGACCAACTGCGACGACGCCACCGTGACCGTTACGGTTAATGCGGCGCCGATTGTGGCCACCGACGACACCGGTACGCCGGTCAACGGCCGCACCGGCGGTACCGTGGTGCCGGACGTGCGGGTCAACGACACG
>NZ_LMHM01000018.1:294727-294860 GCF_001427785.1 Lysobacter sp. Root690 | reverse complement strand
CAACCCGGTCGTCGCGGCCGACGTCACCCTGAGTCAGGTCTCGACCACCAACCCGGGCGTCACCCTCAACACGACCACCGGTGCGGTGACGGTTGCTGCCGGCACTCCGGCGGGTACGTACACGCTCGTGTAC
>NZ_LMHM01000018.1:294487-294665 GCF_001427785.1 Lysobacter sp. Root690 | reverse complement strand
CAACGGCAGCACCGGCGGTACCGCGGTGCCGAACGTGCTGGTCAACGACACGCTCGACGGCAATCCGGTCACCCTGGCTGACGTCGTGCTGACTCAGGTCTCGACCACCAATCCGGGTGTCACTCTCAACACGACCACCGGCGCGGTGAATGTCGCTCCGGGCACTCCGGCCGGCACC
>NZ_LMHM01000018.1:294288-294480 GCF_001427785.1 Lysobacter sp. Root690 | reverse complement strand
TACACGCTGACCTACCAGATCTGCGAACTGCTCAACCCGACCAACTGCGACGACGCCACCGTGACGGTGACGGTCGATGCGGCGCCGATCGTGGCGGCGGACGACACCGGTACCCCGGTCAACGGTCGCACCGGCGGCACCGCGGTGCCGGACGTGCGCGTCAACGACACGCTCAACGGCAACCCGGTCGTT
>NZ_LMHM01000018.1:294094-294185 GCF_001427785.1 Lysobacter sp. Root690 | reverse complement strand
CAACGGCAGCACCGGCGGTACCGCGGTGCCGAACGTGCTGGTCAACGACACGCTTGACGGCAACCCGGTCACCCCGGCCGACGTGGTGCTA
>NZ_LMHM01000018.1:293840-293978 GCF_001427785.1 Lysobacter sp. Root690 | reverse complement strand
AACCCGACCAACTGCGACGACGCCACCGTGACCGTGACGGTCGATGCGGCGCCGATCGTGGCCGCGGACGACACCGGTACGCCGGTCAACGGTCGCACCGGCGGCACGGCGGTGCTGGACGTGCGCGTTAATGACACC
>NZ_LMHM01000018.1:293633-293817 GCF_001427785.1 Lysobacter sp. Root690 | reverse complement strand
CAACCCGGTCGTCGCGGCCGACGTCACCCTGAGTCAGGTCTCGACCACCAACCCGGGCGTCACGCTCAACACGACCACCGGTGCGGTGACGGTTGCTGCCGGCACCCCGGCGGGCACGTACACGCTGGTGTACCGCCTGTGCGAAGTGCTGAACCCGACCAACTGCGACGACGCCACCGTGACG
>NZ_LMHM01000018.1:293489-293562 GCF_001427785.1 Lysobacter sp. Root690 | reverse complement strand
TACCGCGGTGCCGAACGTGCTGGTCAACGACACGCTCGACGGCAACCCGGTCACCCCGGCCGATGTGGTGCTG
>NZ_LMHM01000018.1:280494-293427 GCF_001427785.1 Lysobacter sp. Root690 | reverse complement strand
TCAGATCTGCGAACTGCTCAACCCGACCAACTGCGACGACGCCACCGTGACCGTGACGGTCGACGCCGCGCCGATCGTGGCGGCGGACGACACCGGTACGCCGGTCAACGGCAGCACCGGCGGCATCGCGGTGACCGACGTGCGCGGCAACGACACCCTCAACGGTGTGGTCGTCACCCCGGCCGACGTCACCCTGAGCCAAGTCTCGTCGACCAACCCGGGCATCACCCTCGACACCGGCACCGGCGCGGTCAACGTCGCCGCGGGCACCCCGGCCGGCACGTACACCCTGGTGTACCGACTGTGCGAAGTGCTGAACCCGAGCAACTGCGACGACGCCACCGTGACCGTCACCGTCAACGCGGCGCCGATCGTGGCCAATGACGACACCGGCGCTCCGGTCAACGGCCGCACCGGCGGCACCGCGGTGGCGGACGTGCGCGGCAACGACACCCTCAACGGCAACCCGGTCGCCCCGGCCGACGTCACCCTGAGCCAGGTCTCGTCGACCAATCCGGGCGTCACCCTCAACACCGGCACCGGTGCGGTCGATGTCGCGCCGAACACCCCGGCGGGCACGTACACCCTGGTGTACCGCCTGTGCGAAGTGCTCAACCCGACTAACTGCGACGACGCCACCGTGACCGTGACGGTCAACGCCGCGCCGATCGTGGCGACCAACGATACCGGCGCGCCGGTGGACGGTCGCAGCGGCGGTGTGGCGGTGCCCAACGTGCTGGTCAACGACACGCTCAACGGCAACCCGGTCACTTCGGCCGACGTCGCCCTGACCCAGGTCTCGACCAGCAACCCGGGCATCACCCTGGATCCGGCCACCGGCGCGGTGAATGTCGCGCCCGGCACGCCGGCCGGCAGCTACACGCTGACCTACCAGATCTGCGAACTGCTCAACCCGAGCAACTGCTCGACCGCCACGGTCAGCGTCACCGTCAATGCCACCGTGATCGATGCGGTGGACGACGTGGTCGCGACCCCGGTCAACGGCAACACCGGCGGCACCAACGTGATCAACGTGCTCGCCAACGACACCCTCGGCGGCAGCGCGGTGAATCCGGTCGACGTCACCGTCACCCCGGTCAGCAACGGTCCGCTCACGGTCAAGGCCGATGGCGGCGTGGATGTCGCACCGGGCACCCCGGCCGGCACCTACACCGTCACCTACCAGCTGTGCGAGGTGTTGAACCCGAGCAACTGCGACACCGCCACGGTGACCATCACCGTCAGCGCGCCGGCCATCACCGCCACCGACGATCCCGCCGGCGGCACCGGTGTCACCCCGCAGAACACCCCGGTGACGACCAACGTGATCGCCAACGACACGCTCAACGGCGCGCCGATCGATCCGACCCTGGTCACGATCACGGTCAGCACCGACCCGAGCAACGGCACCGTGGTGGTCAACACCGACGGCACCATCACCTACACGCCGCGCGCCAACTTCAGCGGCACCGACAGCTACGTCTACACGATCTGCGAGAAGCTCAATCCGACCAACTGCGCGACCGCCACGGTCACCGTCACGGTGCAGCCGAACACGGTCACCGCGACGCCGGACACCGCCCAGACCAACCAGCAGACGCCGGTGACCATCAACGTGATCGGCAACGACAGCGTGACCGGCGCGCCGCTGGATCCGGGCTCGCTGACCATCGCCAACCCGCCGGCCAACGGCACCGTCACCTGCGCGGCCGGTTCGTGCACCTACACGCCGAACCAGTTCTTCGCTGGCACCGACACGTTCACCTACCGCGTCTGCGACACCTCGTCGCCGACCCCGGTGTGCGCGACCGCCTCGGTGACGATCACGGTGCTCGCCAATGCTCCGGTGCTGCGTCTGGTCAAGACCTCGGCGACCCGCGAGGTCAAGATCGGCGATCTGGTCCGCTACACCGTGCAGATCGAGAACGTCGGCGATTCGCCCGCGGTCAACGCGACCCTGGTCGACATCCCGCCGGCCGGCTTCACCTTCGTCGACAACTCGCTGACGGTGGACGACGACAACAAGAACGGCGTGGTCGCCAGCGCCAATCCGCTGCGCATCACCGGCATCGATGTCGGCATCGGCGGCAAGGCCACGGTCAGCTACTTCCTGCGCGTCGGCGCCGGCGTCGGCAAGGGCGTGCACAAGAACCAGGTCGCCGGTTACGACAACGGCGGTACCAAGATCAGTAACGATGCGACCGCCGAAGTGGTGATGGCGGGCGATCCGCTGCTCGAGGACAGCCTGATCGTGGGCAGCGTGTTCGACGACCGCGACAGCGACGGTTGGCAGGACCCGGCCAAGGCCACCGGCATCAAGGTGCAGGGCGGCTTCGCTCCGGGTGCCTACGTCGCCGGTTCGACCACGGTCGACCGCGGCCAAGGCCCGGTCGCCGAGCCCGACGCCAGCGCGCCGCTGCTGCACGGCATCGCGCTGGGCCGGATCGATGGCCGCAGCTCCGACGCGGTCTCGGCCGATCAGCACCAAGTGGTCGTGCGCCAGACGCTCAGCGCGCTGGAGTTCGCCGACGACTTCGTGCTGACCACCGACGAAGGCACCACGGTGCGGATGGACGCGGCCGGCAAGACCACGGTCGAGCGCAGCCGCGGCGACGCCGCCAAGGGCCTGACCGCGCAGGATCTGCAGGTCAGCCGCCAGGTCAGCCAGGGCGCGAGCGGTTACGTCGTGTCGTACACGATCCGCAACAACGGGGTCGAGGAACGCGGCATTCCGGGCGTGCGCATCGCATCGGTCGAAGGCTTGATCATGGAAACCGACGCCTACGGCCGTTACCACCTGGAAGGCATCGAAGGCGGCAACTCGGCGCGGGGACGCAACTTCATCCTCAAGGTCGACGCGGCCACCTTGCCGCCGGGCACGGTGTTCACCACCGAAAACCCGCGCGTGCGCCGCATCACCCAGGGCGTGCCGACCCGCTTCGACTTCGGCGTCAAGCTGCCGCCGGGCGAAATCGGCAGCAGCAAGTCGAACACCGACGTCGAACTGGGCGAGGTGTTCTTCGAAGCCGGCAGCGCGAAGGTCAAGACCGACTACACGCCGATGTTCCAGGACATCGCCGGCAAGCTGCGCGATGCCGGCGGCGGCAGCGTCACCGTCACCGCGCAGGCCGAGGAGGAGGCGCTCGCCTTCGCCCGCGCCCGCGCCGTGCAGACCGAACTGATGCGACAGCTCGAGTCCGATCCGGAACTGGCGCGCAAGGTGCAGGTCGACGTGGTCGCCGGTGTCGACGCGAGCCAGGCGCTGGTCAGCCTGGATCCGGCGATCCGCCTGGGCGAGGTGCTGTTCGACACCGACCAGGCCACGATCAAGCCGCAGTACAAGCCACTGATCAGCGAAATCGCCAAGGCGCTCAACCAACAGGGCAGCGGGGCGGTCGGAGTGATCGGCCGCGCCGACAAACGCGGCGCGGCCGCCTACAACGTGCAACTGGGTCTACGCCGTGCCAAGGCCGTGTTCGAAGCGATCTCGGCCGAACTCAAGCCCGAGGTGAGGCAGAAAGTGCGAGTTGACATCACTGACGACACCCAGGCGCCAGTCGGCGTGGGCAACCGCTGAGGACATGACCATGAAGATGAAGATGAAGCTTCTGGACATGACGCTCATTGGCCTGCTCTCGGCCGGTGCAGCCACGCCTGCGTACGCGCAGAAAGCCGGCGCCAACAACCCGACGCAGAACGCGCCGGCCCGAGACACCGGCCGGCGCACCACGTCGGTTCCGGTGGACTTGAGCTCGCTCGATAAACCGCAGCCGCAGACTGAAGCGCTGGAACCGGTGCCGCGCGCGAAGTGCGAAGGCAGCGAGTGCCGCAGCGACGAAGGCCTGCTGTTCCGCGTGCGAACGCGCGGCGAAGACAAGCCGGTGGCCGAAGGCGACGACGCCAACGCGCTGCAGGCCAATCGCCGCGTCGACGTGGTGCGCGAAAACCTGACCCCGGGCGCGGCCAAGATCGCCGGCAAGTTCCAGATCGACCTGCCCAACGGCGGCGTGATCTGGGCCACCGAAGATCCCACCCTCGGCCCGCCGGTGCTCAACGTCCAGGCCGGTTCGATCGCGCCGTTCGAGAACGGCCGCATCACCAAGCCGCTGCGTTTCCACGGTTACACCAACTACGCGTCGTTCATCGACAAGTTGCAGGTCACCGTCTACCGCGGCAGCGACACCGACCTGGTCACGCCGCTGGCCACCATCGACCTGCCGGTCGACAACGTGTCCGAGCAGGAGTGGGACGGCACCTTGCCGTCCAACATCAACCTGCTGGCCGGCGACGAACTGATCTACATCGCCCGCGCCTACGGCAAGGACGGCGCGTTCGACGAAATCAATCCGCAGCGCATCCAACTGGTCAAGCCGGAGGAATACGAACGCGGCGTGCAGATCCAGCGCGAGGAAGTGCAGCGCACGCTCGGTCAGGCGATCGACGATCGCGGCGCGCAGGACGTGGAGATCACCAGTTCGATCTACGGCACCAACGCGATCCGCATCCAGAACATCCCGGTGTACGGCTCGCGCGTGCGCATCTACGGCCGCGACATCCCGCGCGATGCGCAGCTGACCATCAACGACCAGACCTTCCCGATCGACCTGGAACGCAAGTTCGCCGCCGAGTTCCTCGAACCGGTCGGCCAACACACCTACGCGGTCAAGATCAAGAACCGCGGCGGCGGCGAGCTGGAGAAGAACCTCGACGTCAACGTGACCGGCAAGTACAGCTTCCTGGTCGCGCTGGCCGACGTGACCCTGTCGGAGAACAACGTCAGCGGCAACATCGAACCGCTGGCCGCCGGCGACAACGGCCGCTACGACGACAGCTTCATCAGCGAAGGCCGATTGGCGTTTTATTTAAAGGGGAAGGTGCAGGGCAAGTATTTGATCACCGCCCAGGCCGACACCCACGAAAACGAAATCAAGCGGCTGTTCAACGGCTTCTTCGACGCCCAGGCGCAGGACATCTTCCGTCGCCTCGACCCGAACCTGTACTACCCGGTGTACGGCGACGATTCGAATACGTACCGCGACGTCGACACCCAGGGCAAGCTGTACCTGCGCGTGGACTGGGACCAGAACCAGGCGCTGTGGGGCAACTTCAACACCGGCATGACCGGCACCGAGTACGCCCAGTACAACCGCTCGCTGTACGGCGCGGCGTTGAACTGGCGCAGCCGCAACACCACCGTGCTCGGCGATCCGAAGAGTGAACTCAAGCTGTTCGGCTCCGAAGCGCAGAGTGCGTTGGGCCACACCGAATTCCTCGGCACCGGCAACAGCCTGTACATGCTGCGCCACACCGACATCCTGCCGGGTTCGGAAAAAGTCACCGTCGAAATCCGCGACGTCAGCACCGGCCGGGTCGAATCGCGCGTCGATTTGAAGCGCGGCGCCGATTACGAAATCAACGACATGCAGGGCCGCATCCTGCTCAGCCGGCCGTTGTCGCAGATCACCCGCGAGAACGTGCGCACCCTGACCCGCGACACCCCGCTGGACGGCTATACCCAGCGCCTGCTGGTCGATTACGAATACGTCCCGGCCGGTTTCCAGGTCGACGACGTCAGCGCCGGTTTCCGCGGCAAGCAATGGTTCGGCGATCACCTCGCCGTCGGCGGCACCTATGTCGACGAAAACCGCAGCGGCGACGACTACAGCCTCAAGGGCGTCGACCTGACCCTGCAGGCCGGCCGCGGCACCTACCTGAAACTGGAAAAGACCCGCACCGAATCGACCGCCGCGCCGATCTGGTACTCGACCAACGGCGGCGTCGACTTCACCCGCATCAACCCGATCACCGGCGCCCGCCGCGGCGACGCCGACAAGGTCGAGGCGCGCGCCAACTTCAAGGAACTGGGCTGGACCCAGCTCGACTGGAGCGTCGGCGCGTGGTGGCGCGACATCGATCAAGGCTTCTCGATCTCGCGTTACGACAACGGCGAAGCGGTGCAGGAATACGGCGCCGAGTTCCTGGGTTACTTCACCGAGAACTTCAGCCTGTTCGGCCGCCACACCCGTCGCGAACGCGGCGACGAAGCGCTCGAACAGAGCCAGCTGACCGCCGACTGGCGCATCACCAACGACGACCAGCTCGGCGCCGAACTGCGCCGCGTGCGCGAGGAACGCAGCGCCAGCTCGCTGAGCCCGGACATCGACGCGATGCTGTTCGCGCTGAGCTACCGTCACCGCATCGGCTCGACCCTCGAGCTGTACGCGACCGGCCAGTACACGCTCGACGACGACGGCGGCAAGTACGACCGCAACGACCTGCTGACCGTGGGCGCGCGCTACCTGTTCGGCGACCGCTCCAGCGTCGGCGCCGAAGTCAGCAGCGGCAGCCGCGGCGAAGCCGGCAAGGTCGACGCCGAGTACCGCCTCAGCACCGATCACACCTTGTACGGCGCCTACACCTTCAGCACCGACAGCACGCAACGCGATCCGCTGTTCGACAGCGCCTTGCAGACCGGCTGGACCATCGGCCAACGCTGGCGCTTGAACAACCAGACCAACCTGTACAACGAAAGCCAGTTCCTCAAGGACCCGCGCGATTCCAGCGAAGGGATCATGCACACCTTCGGCATGGACTTTTATCCGGCCGAAGGCTGGAACCTGGGCTTCGCGGTGATGGACGGCGACCTGGAAGCCGCGACCGGTCACGTCGACCGCCGCGCCTACAGCCTCAGCGGCGGCCGCGTCGATCCCAACACCGACTGGTCGAGCAAGATCGAATACCGCAAGGACAGCGGCGCCGAGCGTCGCGAAGCCTGGGTCACCAGCAACCGCCTGTTCTACAAGGTCAACGAAGACTGGCGCATCGCCGCGCGTTTCCTGTACTCCGACATCAAGGACGAAATCGACGTCAGCCGCGGCGCCAAGACCGTCGAAGGCAACCTCGGCTTCGCCTACCGCCCGCACGACAGCTCGCGCTGGGCCGCGTTCGGCAAGTACGTGTACCTCTACGACCTGGCCACCATCGGCCAGGACGGCGGCAACCAGTACGACCAGCGCTCGCAAGTGCTGTCGTTCGAAGGCATCTACCGCATCGACGACAAATGGGAACTGGGCGGCAAGGCCGCGAGCCGTTGGGGCGACTACCGCATGGGCCGCGGCACTGGCCTGTGGCTGGACAGCCGCGCCGACTTCCTCGCCGGCCAAGTGCGCTACCACCTGATCGCCAAATGGGACGCCCTGGCCGAATACCGCTGGCTGGCGGTCAAGGACGGCGGCGACAAGCGCGGCTGGCTGATCGGCGTGGACCGCCAGATCGGCGACAACTTCAAGGTCGGCGTGGGCTACAACTTCACCGACTTCAGCGACGACCTGACCGATCTGGAATACGACAACAAGGGCTGGTTCTTGAATCTGGCGGGTTACTACTGACCGCCGGCTTCAACCAACCCGTATCCCCAAAAGGGCGCCCGCAACGGCGCCCTTTTTTGTACCCCGATCGCCGGACAGCGTCGTCAGCCCCCTGTAGGAGCGGCGCAAGCCGCGACCGCGACCAATCAACTACGTCGCCCCTTCCATCGCGCGCGAACACCGCCACACAGGCGCCGTGCATCGAACAGCGCCGCTCGCATTGCCCGACGTCAAACCTGCTCCAACGACCCGCCCGGCGTACGTCCCTCGGCCAAACCCCGACGGTACGGAAGGTCATCATTGAACTGCAGCACCACCCACGCCGCATCCGCCTTGATGCAGAAAAACACACAGTCGGACGCCGCCGGCTCGGGCACGGAATTCAGCCGGAAAACCTCAAGGCCGGTTCTTCCGTCCAGAATCGGCGAAATCATGTCCATCGCCTTGAACGACAGATAGGCCTGCAAATTCGACAGGTCGACATCGTTGGTTTGAGACGTCTGCCTGGCAATAAACGGCCGCATCCCAGTCTCAAGATCGCGCATCCCACGTTCAAGGCGTTCGACGCCATCGAATACGCAGCCCGGGTGCCAGTAGTAAAAATCCCTCAGGGCTTGTTCGATGCCAACGCCATCCTTCGCCTCGATGAGATACGCACAAGCACTGTATCTGCGCGTATTTCCGATCATCAAGGCGGCTCCATAAAGAAACCCATCCAGCCGCGCGACTTCCCACTGCGCTTCAATCAAGTTCATAGCGGTCGGGCCGGTTACGGCCACTGAACAATCGGGCGCAGTGTACGTCTTCAAGATCGTCAGCGACGGGCCACGCGTCCGAGCCAGTCCTGTTTGCTCGCCGTACGAGCGACCTGCTACTGGATTTCCTTGGGTCACAAGCCGCGACCGCGAACCTTCCGCCACAGCGAAACCTTCGGCACCATTCGACTGTCGCAGTCGCAGCTTGCGCCATTCCTGACCATCTCAATGCCATCCATATTTGCGCTTCACTAAGTGCCCACGCCGCGCCGGTGCGTCGCGGACTGGATTGGCATTTCGACTTCCCGGAGCCTTCACAATCTTGCGTTGTGGGATCATCTAGTACTTAAAGTGCGGCACTATTTCGTGCGGAATGCTAGCCTCAACTAGAGCTTTGCGGACTCCGAAAATCTCGGTGGCGCGACCTTTGAACACGGGCCCACTCGATGGTCCAAGCAGCATTCGGGCGGCTAAAAAATTGACCCCCAAAATCTCCGAAACAGCTTTAACTTGACGCTGATCGCGATGGTCGCCTCCGCTGATCATTATTTCGTATAGAGCGCTATCTCGCTTGATTTCCGAAAAGTAGGTGGTCACCACCGCCCAGTCGCATTGGGTGCAATACACACCTTGGGTGCTGCCCTGAATTCGCGCTTCCGACGGACCGCCACAACTGCCGCACACATAGCTGGCTTTCGTGTCCATCATCAAGTCCTGCTGAGTTTCAAAGGTGGTTGAGAGTCACGCGATTTCTCGTCGCGGTGGGATCTTAGTATCTACGGTCAGTGCGCGGTATCCACCGCCCAGCAATCCTGCTCGAATGCGCGCCGGACCCGTTGACACGTCGATTACCAGGTAGCAGTCTTGGTTTGGAGCCTAGAAACTCCTTACATAGCGGTCCCACCTCCGAAATGAGTGGAGTTTCCGCCTGTGCTTGTACGCAGCGCGGACCACCGAGTCTCGGATAGGAGCGCTGCTTATGTCTCGCAAGACCCAGCCCATTACGTGCGTGGGCGAAGTGATATTACCCATCGATGCATTCTTGGAATTGCAGGCATTCCGCGAGGAGTTGGTAAGTCTCGCGCGAACTATCGATCCCGCCACGACGTCGGGCCTAACGGCTCGCAAACCCGAACAATCCCGCCGCCGCGCCCTGGCCAAAGTCTTCCGGCTATGGGCCGAGCAAATGGATCGCAGCCTCAAGACGATCCGGTCGGCGTAACACCGCAGCGCCCCGACCGTCGTCGACCACGACGACGGCCGCACCGAGCAACCGACCGCACGCGAGGTGCCAACGCCCGCGCGTGCGTCGTTTTGGCCAAGGCTCGGACGAAATCATGCGCCGCGCGTAGCGACCGCGGCGGCGGGAGCCTTTCATCGCCCAAGGCCCCGCAGTTGAAGGCTTGCGCTCAGCCCCCAAAGGGCCAAGCGTCGAGCGCGCAACCGCGATCGCAAGGCTCGGAGCCTTGCGATCGCAGCCCCACGCTCGTATCGCAAAGTAAAAAGCTCCGCCCCCAGGGCTCAAAGGCTTGCGCTCGCAAGCCTTTTTGCCTCGAGTCCGGGCTGGGAGCCTTGCGCGAGCAGTTCCGAACTGGGCCCGCAGAGTCGTGAGCCCGGCGCACGCCACTTTTTGCCTTGCCATCGCAAGCCTCGGGGCCTTGCGACCGGGCCGGCGAGCTTGCGCGCAGGCCTCGGAGGCTTGCGACTGGGAATTGGCGCTTCAGCCGCAGGGCTGCGACGCTTGCGCATCCTTTGGGCGGCTTCAACGCCTATACGACGGTTCTCGGCGGAGGCGTGGCCCAGGCCAGTACTAAGCGGGCCGATAAATCAGCAAACCCACGCAACTGGTCCCGAAGCGACCAGAGGAGCATCGGAAAACAGGGGCCGAGTGCGCTTCTACGAAAAGTCCACTCTCGCTCCTGTTTCAAAAATACCACTCCGCACCTATTCCGCTGCACCTTCCATTATTTCACTCGGGTGCTATGTCAACTCCGACATCGATATCGATTACGGTCACTTCTCTATGCTCCCCGTTCGGTTGAACATGTAGCCATTTATCAGATTTTTCCATTTCGAATATCAGTTCGATGTGCAGATTTTTTGCTAGGGCGAGAGCCACGATTTGTTCGTCTATCTTATCTTTATCGGTGTATGTGACAAGGCACCCGCATTTGAATCCGACGTCAAATGTGGTGATCTGTGCGACCCCGGCGGTATTGGATGAGTAATATGGAACCGACGCAACACTAAAGCCCAAAATATCGCTTAGAGCCGCTGTTAGTATAAGTTCATCAACGTCTTCTTTTAAGAAAAATTGAAATTCTTGATTGCTCATTGTTTGCGCCTTAAGCTATTTTGGATTGATGTTAGGAACGCAGAAAGCAGGTGGGAAAGCGACGACCAGGGGTCAGGGCACAGCTTCTAGTTAAGATTAATGCTGGCCCTGTTCTCGCGCTACTTCCCTATTTGCTTGTAGGTCGCGAAGCTTTCTTATTTCCTTGGCAACGGTAGCGATTTTAATTTTTAACTCTGGCTCAGTGCCGGGGTGTCTCGATAAGATATAAATACAAGCGTCCATTAATCCCTCGAATAAGTCCAGCTCCGGCATCGTGTACTCTTCGCCCAGCAACGATACTCGGACGCCATCGAACTCCTCACCCGGGTCTGTCTCCGGGTCTTGGCCGAAAATGCATATATAGTCGTTGTATCCGAACCCAAATCTAGCTAGCGCATTGCTAACGGATTCAATAAAAAATTCTACCGGCAATACGAGAAAAGCATCTCGTGCAGCGTGTCTATTTTCGTTTGTCATGGGGTGGTTTCGAGGAGCGAGGCAAAGCAGGGGACAGGATTAAAAGCAGGGGCAGAGTGTGCTTTATAATTAAAGTCCACTCTGACCCCCGTTTTCGTAGGCCTCGCGCGCGAAAACTGGGGGGCAGACTTTTCCGCCCCCCTCAGCTCCTGTTTCCTTCGCCATCTCACAAGCTTTATCGTTCTAAATTATTAAGATTAAAGTCAATGCTTGAAAGATAGCTGTTCCACTCCTCAATGCTGAAACCGAAATTCTTGCCCGTTAGCCGCTTCAGCTGTTCGAGAGCATCGTCTCTTGTTAAATACTCCCGGCGTCTAGTAATTGGGATTTCCTGCTTCAGATTCTCAAATAAGCCGACTAATGGCAGTAGGCTGCTCATTCCTCTCGCTCCATATTCTTCAACGTCCACTCGACTAGCTTCCAGTTATCAATATACTTAGTGGAGGCGGCTTCTTGTTGCGGAGAAAGACCCCCTAAATGCCTTCTAACCCGCCATCGCGCGAGCCTTTCAACCAATTGTTCTTCTCGGGCGTAGAGAAGGCGGCCAAAATTTCGCTCAGGATTTAGAAAGGCTTCTTGAAAGGCGGCATCAAATCCCATTGATTTACTCATTTTATTGAATACTTGAGCATGCGCTATTTAGGGAAACAGGGGTCAGAGTGCACTTTTCTTAGCCTCGTATCCGTAATGAACCGATGGTGGTCGGCGCGAAACTAAAACAGGCTGTGTGTCGTCCCTGCAAGGATGCACAGTATGCCTCGACAGCCTAGAATTGACCTGCCCNGCGCAACATGTCGTTCAACGCGGTAACGATCGACGTCCGTGTTTCTTCCAGGACGTAGATTACTTTCGCTATTTGAGCGAGCTACGCGAACTGGCCGCGCGGACCGGTTGCGCGATTCATGCCTACGCACTGATGACGAATCACGTGCATTTGCTGCTCACGNGCGTTATGTCCGCTATGTAAATGATCGCTACCATCGCACCGGCACCTTGTGGGAAGGGCGGTATAAGGCGTGTCCGGTGGATAGTGACAGCTATCTGCTGCATTGCTATCGTTACATCGAGCTCAACCCGGTGCGCGCGGGGATGATCACCTCGCCAGGGGATTATCGCTGGTCCAGCTATCGCGCAAATACATCGGGCGAGCCGAGCACCTTGCTCACTTCCCACCCGGTCTATCTGAACTTGGATGCGGACGTTACAAGCCGTCATCAGGCTTATGCCAGCTTGGTTGCAGAGATACTAAACCCAGACGAAGTAACTCTTATTCGACTGCGACTGCAGCGCCAACACGCACTCGGCACTGACCGGTTTCGAGCCATCATCGAAGCCCAGTTGCAGCGGCGCGCAGGTCCGGCAAAGATCGGGCGTCCGTCTAAGGCTCAACTGGTTTCGGAGAGTGGATATGAAAGTTCACTCTGGCCCGTGTTTTCGCACACTCTAATCTCTGTTCTGCCTCTAGCGAGCGAGTCGGAAATTCTACATAGTCCTGTTTCGCCTCTTTCTATTTCCATTCTTGGTGGGGTGCAGTGCAAATACTAGTTTTGAAGTATTACGGAGAGGCGCGCCATTAATTTTGAAATGTCTCGACTCGTGCCTGTGCTGGAGATTATGTGGTATTCGCCCGTCTTTCTAAAATTGAATACGGAATCTTTGATTTCATTAAGAATAACGAGGTCTAATGAGTCAATTGCATTTTCAATTTCCGTGTCGGAATATTTTCCCGCACTTAACAGGATGGATGTGACTAAGTCGTGTGTGGAAAGGTCTAGCAGCTTGGCATCTGCGATGTGCTGCGCAATTTCATCGGAAAATTTACTATTCATAGTTAGCCTTTCTTGTCTTGGCGGAACTGCCAAACAGCTTGATCACCTACGTCCACTGCCTCCCAGTGGAAATTTCCGGGTTTGGAGTCACTGATTAAATCTCTATACTCTCGGGCGGACAGAAACAGGGGTCAGAGTACACTTTCCTTAGCCCCGTATCCGTCATGGAT
>NZ_LMHM01000018.1:279232-280387 GCF_001427785.1 Lysobacter sp. Root690 | reverse complement strand
GCGTTATGTCCGCTATGTAAATGATCGCTACCATCGCACCGGCACCTTGTGGGAAGGGCGGTACAAGGCGTGTCCGGTGGACAATGACAGCTATCTGCTGCGTTGCTATCGCTACATTGAGCTCAACCCGGTGCGCGCGGGGATGGTCACCTCGCCAGGGCATTATCGCTGGTCCAGCTATCGCGCAAATACATCGGGCGAGCCGAGCACCTTATTCACTCCCCACCCGGTCTATCTGACCTTGGATGCGGACGTTACACGCCGTCATCAGGCTTATGCCAGCTTGGTTGCAGAAGCGCTNAAATCCAGACGACGTTGCTTTGATTGCGCTGCGACTGCAGCGACAGCACGCACTCGGTACCGAGCGGTTTCGGAGCATGATCGAAACCCAGTTACAGCGGCGCACAGGTCCGGCAAAGATTGGGCGTTCGTCTAAGGCTCGATAGATATTGGAAAGTGCACTCTGGCCCCTGTTTCGCTCACTCTGACCCCTGTTTCGCTGATGTCTATATTAAGTATGAATTCCCTTTGATTTTTCTTCTTTGTAGAATTTTAGGTAGCTGATTTGATTTTCTTTGAAACCAAAGCTTTTGGCCTTTACCCATGCGTTATCAAAGCATTTGTAAGCCTCTACTTTATTTCCGGAGTCGAACAAGAGTGTCCCTTTAAGAACTGAAAATATTGGGTAATCAATTTCTTGCATTGGTGATTTTTCCAAGACCCAATCTGCCAGTTCGATTCCTTCATCATATTTTTCCATTAATTTATATATTTCTATTATGCGCAGCAGTGTGATGTGAACTCTGCCACACATAAGTTTGGGCTCGGGAATGATGTTCCATGCGTTATTTATGTGAATAAGAGATTCTTCGAGCGCGCCACTTCTACTTGATACTCCTGCAGAAGTAAATTCTTGCTTCCATTGATTGTCTAGCTCTGGGGACATGTCGATTGCTTTGTACGAATTGCTAGTCATAAGGCGTCCCTTTGACTGGCCTGACGGTTGGGGCAGAAACAGGGGTCAGAGTGCACTTTTCTTAGCCTCGTATCCGTAATGAACCGATGTTGGTCGGCGCCATACTGAAGCAGGCTGTGTGTTATCCCGCAAGGAAGCACAGTATGCCTCGACAGCCTAGAATTGATCTGCCCCACATT
>NZ_LMHM01000018.1:269273-279191 GCF_001427785.1 Lysobacter sp. Root690 | reverse complement strand
ACGCGGTAACGATCGACGTCCGTGTTTCTTCCAGGACGTAGATTACCTTCGCTATTTGAGCGAGCTACGCGAACTGGCCACGCGGGCCGGCTGCGCGATCCACGCCTACGTGCTGATGACGAATCACGTGCATCTGTTGATCACGCCATCTCAGGCGGGGCAGGTAAGTGCGGTCATGCAGGCGCTGGGTCGGCGGTATGTCCGCTATGTTAATGATCGTTATCATCGCACTGGCACCTTGTGGGAAGGGCGATACAAGGCGTGTCCTGTCGACACAGATAGCTATTTGTTGCACTGCTATCGGTATATAGAACTCAATCCCGTGCGTGCAGGGATGGTGAGCGCACCAGGCGATTATCGCTGGTCCAGCTATCACGCGAATGCGTCAGGTCAATCCAATGCCTTGCTCACTCCGCATCCTACCAATCTGGCATTGGGCACGGACGGCGCATATCGTCAACACACTTATGCTCGTCTGGTTACAGAGATACTAAATCCAGACGAGGTGGCGCTTATTCGACTGCGACTGCGGCGCCAACATGCACTCGGTACTGACCGCTTTCGAGCCATGATCGAAGCCCAGTTGCAGCGGCGCGGAGGTCCGGCAAAGATCGGGCGTCCGTCTAAGGCTCGACTGGATTCGTAGAGTGGACATGAAAGTCCACTCTGCCTCTTTTTTTTGCGAATACGTACCCAGATAGCCCCCGCTATTTTGACAGTAGCTCATCAGTATTTGCGGACTCGTAAAGATGTACCTCGGGAAAGTGCTCGTCGCTAGCAAACAAAAGCTCATGCATTTCGTGATCTTGAAGGAAGCGTTGTATGACCTTCCACGCTCGTGCGTCATTATTCCATGCTTTATTTTCCTCCAGGTACACTCCTTGCAGAGTCAGGCTTGTCTCCTCTGAGGCGATCTTCTTGCCTAGGTACAAAGAGATTTCGCAATTTTTGCAGCAAAGGTAAAAATATGCGCTCATTTACCATTTCCTATTTGCGGGGACGCGGATCAAGTCGTCTGATGTGATTACGAAAACCTGTCGTAAATCCGGTCTTCTGGGGGCAACATTGTGCAGCGACCTTCTAACATAAGAAACCGCCTCTCTGGATGATAGTGGCAAATTTCTTGAGTCGATGACGACGGCGGTTGGGTGGCCGATCACCTGCTGGGCTCCGTCTTCAATATTTCTTTCGAACATTCTCTTGATTCGATTGTCTGGTATTTGTTCAAACGGGATATGAGAGGGGGGTGGGTCAATAGTTTTGAATTCAGCGCGATATTCTCTTCCGTCATCCAATCGAATATGAGCATCTCCGTTGGATATGTTGGCGCCGCGCAAATGTACTTTTATACCCATTTTTTTTGCCAATGCCTCCGCAATCAATATTTCTTTTCTCAATGGCATCTGCTCAGAGGACAGATTTGGCTCAACAGTGACCTCCCCAATTTGCGCAGCACGATGAATGGAATTCCTCTGCATGCCATTCGATGCGGAGCTTAGGCCGGGCCTGCTGATCCGCGGATTGCTACTACCCATCGCCCCAACCCCTGCAGCCAGCAATTCACCTGTCATTTGGGCATCGTAATACTTTTCTTCGGGGTGGCCTGGTCGCCCTGTCACGCCGCGCCGATAAACGTCCAATGTTGCATCACGGAGTTGTATTTGCTCCATATGATCCAGCTCACTTCCCATGTAATAACGATATATCCGCACATCGAATACGGCTTGATCAACTTCCGCCTTACTTAAAGCCTGTTTGGCATAGGCAACGTCGTATGCCATATCCAGTACTTCTCGTGGTGTACGCAACAACAAATCTTCATCGAACGTCGGATACGTCTTCGGCGCACCGTCCACTCCGGCCGGCGTAGCGGCTCGCATGGCGTCTACGATCGTAAGCGGTGCCTTGCTGTACGAGTTCCTTATCCATTCATTGTAGGCGGGTTGAAGGCGTTGGCTGTGATAAGCATTATAGCCATTGAGATATCGCACATTCGCATAATCAGGCGTCGGTAGTTCGTTTTCATCAGCCCATTCGTAACTCGCGAAGAAATATCGAGTGGCGTATTCGTCGGCGGTAACCTCCATTCTTGGCAAATTTGATGGCGGCCCCAACGCGTCGCCACCTCGATCTTCATAAGTTTTCTTGTATTCGTCGAATGACCATTCGGTGGGGTTCCACGCGGGTGCGTTTTTCGTTGCCATAGCCCAGCTGCTGAATCGCTCTTGCTCGGATATGGCGGCATTTGGATTGAGCGTCACGCGAGCAGTTCCGCTGCTTGCGCTCGTAATGGATCCCATCGCGAGCGGCAACATTTGTTCACTGGCCTCGTCAACTTCGTAGCCTTTATTGAACGGATTTCCATCCGCCCATGCCGAGTCATGCATTTGCTGACCCGTGCTATCGGCTGCGATGCGATTGGCACGTTGTGCATTGATCCCGCGACCGATGGCATTCCCGAGCGCATTACCAAACGCATCCAACGCAATCCGCCCATAGTCGATCTCATCATTGAACCCAAACGCACGACGGACATGGACGCTGACTACGCCGCCGATCATGCCATTGGCGAGATCGGCACCGAAGTTGCCCGCGCCCTCGAAGTTCTTGGACGGGGGCAGGCCGATGGATTCGCTGATTTGCGCGGCTACCAATGTGCCCAGCGCGTTTGCGGCGATGTTCCGCCAGCTGAAACTGACATCCATGCCCGCGACTTTCTGGCCGATGTAATTGGCGCCGGCACCGCCCAGCGCCAATCCGGCTGCCTTCAGGTAATTCGGGGAGGTACCTCCAAGTGCTTGGCCTACGGAGTTCCACTGCGCGAACATCCCGCCCGTAATCGCACCGGTTACGCCACCGGCAATTACGCCACGCCAGTTGAAGCTGGTGACGCCCATCATGCTGCCGACTGCTTGACTGGCTAAGCTACTGGCCGCGCCAGCTACCGCGCCTGCATACACGCCGGTACCAAAAGAGATTGAAGCGGCAGCTGTCGTTCCCCCTACGGCTGCGGCGGTTCCTCCGACGGCTGCGGTGGTTCCTATGGCAGCACTGGTTCCCGCGCCCGCAACGACAGTTCCCGTAGTTGCGCCTGCGCCAGCAGCGGCTCCCCCGACAGCTCCGGCAGCGGGACCGGTCATTGCTCCCCAAGTACCGACTGCTACGGCCACGGCCACGACGATCATGATGACCATGCCCAGCGTGTCGCAATGCGGCGGCGGTGGGATATACGGCAAGCTTGGAGTAGTCGACCCAATCGCTTCGGATGGGCTATAGGGCTTGAACGTACCCGCATCGTTGCGACTGACATCGACGTTAGGCGCTTCCAGCGTCAAACCGCCACCGATCTCCTGATCCGGATCGCCCAATCCATTAGCCTGCGCCAGCACGTACCACTGCTGTTCGTTGCCGTAGACCCGCTGCGCCAGTTGACGCAGGGTTTCTCCGGCCAGCGCGGTGACCTTGCCGCCGCCGGCTTCGTACATGCCCATGCCGTTGAGGCTGACGATGCCGAGTGCGCCTTCGCGCACTTGCGCCATCTGCTGGCCGCCAGCGTAAGCGAACAGGTAGTTCGGTTTGGTCGTGCCGGTCTGGGTGAACTGGCCGTTGCTCAGGGTGCCTTCGCGGCGGGTCTGCACCTGGCCGTCGCCGTTGTAGGCGTAGTAGCGCACGCGATCGTCGAGGGTGCCGTTCTTCAGGCGGGTGTTTTCGACCTGCGCGATCAGGCGGCCGTAGGCGTCGTAGCTCAGGGTGTTGGTGGTGGGCTTGTAGTTGTTGTCGGTGCTGACGCCGCTGACGGTCTTTTCCTGGTAGCTCTCCCAGCCTTCGTAGGTGACGGTGTAGGTGTGCATGTAGCCGGGGGCGAAGGTGCGGTAGCTCTTGGCCTTGCCGGAGCCGTCGTAGGTGCTCTGGCCGTTGGCGTCGAGGTATTCGACCCGGTTCTTGACCACGGTGAGCACGCTCAGGTCGGTGCTCTGGCGGCCGTTGGCGTTGTCCAGCGACGCGATCTGTACCCAGTTGGTGGCTGCTTCGTTGCGGCCGGTCGTGCTCTGGTAGATCAGGCGGCCGTCGGCGTCGTAGGCGTAGGCTTCGGCGCCTTGCAGCCAGCCGCTGTAGTCGTAGGTCTCGTATTCCTCGTGGATGTCGCCGTTGCCATAACGGGTCCAGGTGGTGCCTTCGGGGTAGTACGTGCGGCTGCCGAGCTGGCGATTGTTGGCGTCGTAGCTGAAGACGCGGTTGACGCCGCCGAAGTAGCTGCTGCCGGCCAGCTGTTCCTGGAATTCGACCGTGCGGTTGCCGCGCAGGTCGTAGTTGCTGCGCTGCACTTTGAGGTTGTTGAAGCGGTAGAAGGTGCGGGTGACCGCGTTGCCTGCGGCGTCGTAACCCAACAGGTACGAGTCGCCGCCTTGCTCGGTCAGCACGATCTGGCCGTTCACCATGCGGCCGTTGTTGATCGCGATGCGGTTCTCGGCGTCGTAGGTGAACCAGTAATCACGCACGTCGATTGGTGTGGGCGTGCTCGACATGGTGCTGGCGGTGGTTGCGGTGCTGCTGCTCTCGGCCTCGGGCGCCATGTCGAAGCTCAGGCTGCTCATCGCCGGACCGCCGGGTTGCGACAGTGGCCCTCCGCCGCGCTGGAACTGGACGGTGAGGTGGAAGCTCATGTCGACGTAGGCGCCGAAGCTGTCGGTGGCCCGCACGGTGATGTTGTAACCGCCGTTCTGGCCGGGCGGGGACAAGTCGAAGTAGTGGCCGCCGCTAGCGCTGTAGCTGTACACGACCCAGGCCGGCGAGTTGACCAACTGATACGTCAGCGGATTGCCGTCGGGGTCGATGAAGGCATTCGCTGGCCAGATCTCGTAGTCGCCGCTGCCGGCGCTTTCCGAAATCACCATCGACTTGTTGGTCGGCGCGTAGTTGCGGATCGGCGGGTTGTTGGGCGGTGCGACCGCATTGACCGTGATCACGAAGCTGGTCGATGCGGAGTCGTAGCCATCCGAACCGGTGACGGTAACGGTGTAGCTGCCGGCGGTGTTGGGCGTGCCGCTGATGACGCCGGTGCTGCTCATGCTCAGACCCGGCGGCAGACCGGTCGCGCTGTAGGTGGTCAGCTGGCCGCCGCCCGGATCGGTGAACGCGGGAATCTGATAGGCGAAGCCGGTGCCGACGCCGGCGGTCTGGTTGGGGATCGACGAGGCGACCGGCGGCTGATTGACGTAGCTGCCGAAGCCGAAATCCATGGTCTTGCTGGCGCCGAACGCGTCGGTCGCGGTGTAGTAGAGACGCACGTTGCTCGCGCCGCTGGCCACGCCGCTGATGGTGCGGCTTTGCGCGTCGAAGCTCAGCCCGGCGGGCAGGCCGGTGAGCTGGTAGGTGATCGCATCGCCTTCGGGATCGGTGAAGGCCGGCAGTTGGTAGCTGTACCAATGCCCCGCCACCGCCCAAGGCATCGTGAATTCCGACGGCGGGTTGGGCGCACGGTTGTTGGCGCGAACGGTGATCGCCAACGTCGTGGTCTTGGCCGCGCCGCTGGTGTCGGCGGCGGTGAAGCTGACGGTGTAGACGGTGCCGGCAGGGATGTCGCCGGGGACGCGGCCGATCAGCCGCAATTCCGGGCGCACTGGGTTGTCGATACGCTGGAACGACATCCATGCGGGCAGACCGCTGGCGGTAACGGTGAAGCTGTCGCCATCGGGGTCGGTAAATACCTGCGAAAGCGGGCTCGACCAGCTGAAGTCGCTGTAGTTCATCGCGACCACGGCGGGCAGCGGCGACGGACCGGTCGGCGCGCTATTGGCCGCGGCGTTGACGTGGATGGTCTTGACCACCGACCAACCGTTCTGATCGGTCGCGCGCAGCATCACCGCGAACACGCCGACCGCGGTCGGGTTGGCGCGCAGCAGCATCGTGGCCGGGTCGATCTGCAGCCACGACGGCAGCGAACTCAGATTGTCGATGCTCAACCGCAGTTGGTCGCCGATATCGAGATCGTAGAAATAGTCGCCGGCGCGCAAGGTCTTGGTGAGGCTGGTGCCGACCTTGACCGGGATCGTTTCCGGCGCGGTGTTGAACACTTGCGGGCCAACGTTGCTGCGCACGTACAAGGTGAACGTGGTCGCGGCCGCGTTGCCGGGGTTGCCTGTTTCCGAGGCGAGCAGGCGGATCGACAGGTCCTGGTCGGCGGCGTTGGCGGCGGGCTGGGCGGTGAAGATGATCTGGCCAGTGGCCGCGTCGCGTCGCGCAGTCAGCCACGCGGGCAGCGGGCTGCCGTCGGCGAGGCTGATCTGCAGGGTCAGCGGGTCCTGCTGGGCATCGAGGAAGATCTCGTTGAACACCAGCGCGAACTCGGTTGTCGCGCCTTTGTGGACCGAGCGCGGGGGCGGCGACTGCACCAGTTGCGGGGCGGTGTTGATCGCCGGTACTTCCGCCGAGTCGGCGCCGTAGCCAGCCGAGGCCTGCACCCTGCGGCGGTTGCCGACAGCGTCGTAGCTGTAGGTCAGGTCGAATACGCGCTTGGTCGCGCCGTTGGACAGGTCGTCCTGCACCACGCGCTGGATGCGGTTGTTGCTGTCGTACCAGGTGCGGGTGATGGTATGCACCGCCTTGCCGCCGGCGTCGGTGGTGTTGACTTCCTCCAGGGTGCGGTTGCCGGCGGCGTCGTATTCGTAAACGTAGGTCGGAGGGCCGTTGGCCTCGTGGATCGATTTGATCAGGCCATTGGCGTAATACAGAGTGGCGCGCCCGGCCTGCCACGCCGGACCGGCGCCGCCGGCCTGGCCTTCGTAGGTCTGCTGGCCGGTGGTCGGGTCGTAATCGTAGTCAAAATCGCGGCCGCTGAGGTTGTTGTGGTCGGTCAGGCGGCCGTGTATGTCGTAATTCCACGACAGCTGCTGCAGACGCACCGTTTCGCCATCGTCATCGACGATCGTCGCTGCATCGGCCGACCAGAAGGTTTCATAGATCTTGCGGCCTTGCGTGTCGTAGGCGTAACCGGTGCCCACGCCCATCGCGGTGCGCGACAGCAACAACCGATGTTGGCTGTCGTATTCATAGCGCGACAGGTTATTGAGGGCATCGAACACCTGGACCCGGTCGCCGTTCTGGTTCAACACATAGCGCTGCAGGACCGAGCGCGTGCGCCCGCCGGCACCGTTGGCGAGGTAGTCGCCGATCTGGATAACGCGGCTCAGGCGGTCGTAGTCCTGATAAGTCAGGTAACCGAGCGGGTTCTGGGTGATGCGTTGGTTGCCCAGCGCGTCGAAGGCGAACAAAGTGGCCTGGCCCAATGCGTCGCGCGAGGCAATCAGGCGTCCGGCTGCATCGTACTCATTGCTGCGGGTGTTGCCGTTGGCGTCGCGCGTTCCGATCAGGCGGCCCAGCGCGTCGTAGAACCACTGGTTGACCGGGCGCACCCAGCTGACCGCGCCGGTGTCGGATACGACCTGGACGATAGGACGTTCGTCGCGCACGACCTGGTTGGATTCGTTGTACTGATAGTTGGTGCGATAGCCGCGCGCGTCGATCACTTCCAGCACGTTGCCCCAGCGGTCCAGACGCTGCTGGACGTTCGATGTCGCGTTCGGGTCCGCGGTATGCGACGGCAGGCGCGTGGCGGTGGTGCGGCCGAGGCGGTCGGTGGTGTTCCAGGTGATCGCGTCGACTTTCTGCCCATCGGAAGTCGCGACGAGGTGCGCCTCGCGCACCTGATGCCCGGCGAGGTTATAGCCGAAATTCTTGACCACGAAGCTTTCGTTCGATGTGACCAGGCGGCCGGCGCCGTCGTAGCCGTAATTCAGGCTGCCGGCGATGCCGGCGTAGGTCTTCTGGACGATTTCGCCGAATGCGTTGTAGATGACGGCTTCCGACTGGTCGGTGCCGGAGCCGGCACCGTTGAGCAGGTCGCGGGTCTGGCTGGCGCCGGTCTGGCGGCCGGCCTTGTCGAAGCTGTACCACGAGTGGACGCGCACATCGTAGGTGGCTTCGCTGCCGGACAGGACGGTCCAGCGATGGACGACATTGTCGGCCGCGTCGTAGTCGCTGTAGGTGCTCTGATCGTTGCTGTTGATCGTAGCGACCGCGCGGCCCTGCCAGTCGTAGCGGATTCGCTCGATCTGGTCCTTGTTGTCGTCCGCAATTACGTTTCCGGCGGAATTCTTGCCGTTGGCGAACCGACGGGTCAGCACGATGTTGCCGAACGCGTCGTAGATCATGTTGGTAAACGGGGAGACGTACTCGTACATCCACGACGTCGTCAAATCCCGGTCGGTGCCGCTGCCCAGCAATGAGAAGGTCGTGTCATTGATGACCGCTCGAACCGGCTCGGTTACCGCGGCGACATTGCCCAGCGCGTCGTACTCGGTCTTGGTGACGCCGGTATCGTCGATCACCTCGGTAACGCGGTTCTCGCCGTTGTAACGGAACTGGGTGAACACATCGCGCACGCCGGAGCTGCCGTCGTTGCCCTGGAAATGGCGCACGACCGCCTGGGCCGATTTGCGGCCCAAGGCGTCGTAGCTGTAGCGGATCGCGCGGTCGTAACCGCTGATGTCGTCGCCGGCCGGCGGCGTGTTGGGCGGCGCCAGTGTGGTCAGGCCGATGGTCGATATGGCGCGGGCGAACTCGACGGTTTCGGTGACTTCGCCGGTGGCGTTGTACTGGCTGCGGGTGACGTAGCCTTCGGCATCGACCGTCATCGTCACCCGGCCGGTCAGGTCGTAATAGGTGTAGCTGTCGGCCCAGCGCGCATCGGCCTGGCCCGCGGTGCCTTGCAACAGGATCGATTCCTTGACCTTGTTGCCGAAGCCGTCGTACTCGACCCGCACGGTCGGCGAGCCGGTCGCGGCGACGCCGGCCGCGGTGTAGTAGGTGACCTGCGCCTGTTCGATCTGCACGGCCAGGCCGCGTTGGTCGTAGCGTGTGGTGATGGTGCGGTCCTGCGTGCCGGCCACGACCGCGCCGGCGCTCTCGATCTGCGCCAGCGTGATTGGCTGGCCCGCCGACCATCCCGCCATCGCGGCGGTGTTGAGACGGGCTTCGTAGCGACGCAACTGGGTCTTCTGGCCGAAACCGTCGTAGCTGTTACGAGTGACGTAATTCTCCTGGTCGATGTCGTAGGCCAGTTGCCCCAGCGCGTCGTAGACCTTGTAGCTGTAGTTGCCGCGCACGTCCTTCTGCACCACGGCGCGGCCGAGCGCGTCGTAGGTGACTTCGATCGTCGGCTGGATACCGCTGGCGACCAGCTGTCCGTTGTTCGGGTCGATCTTGCCGGCGTCGGGGAAGATCGTGCGGATCTGGTTGCCGCGGTTGTCGTACTCGTAACGGGTGATGCGCGGGCGCCCGCCGTCGGCATCTTCGAGGCGACGGATTACATTGCCCAGTGCGTCGTATTCGGTGCGGGTGGCGATTCGGCGCACGCCATAGCTGTGGGCGCCCGCGACGTCGACGTTGGCGATCCACACGTCCGGACTGATCTGCGCGGTGCGGCGGCCGGCGGCGTCGTATTCGTAGTTCCAGACGCTTCCGTTCTTGTTGCGGAATGCGGTGACCTGGCCCAGCGGGTTGTAGGTGTACTCCTCGTACTGGTTGAGCGCGTCGGTGACGCGCACCACCCGGCCCATCGCGTCGTAGGCCGTCGTGGTCTTGCGCACGTCGGCGATGCCGGCGACCGCGGCCGATACCGCGGCTTCGTTCATCGGCGTGACGATGGAAACGTATCCACCGTAGCGGCGGGTTTCAACGACCCGGCCGGCGCCATCAAAGCGTTGTTCGTTGACCGCGCCCAGATCGTCGACGGTGAAACGCACGCGACCGGCGGCGTCGAACACGTACTGGGTCGAGCGGTATTTATCGGCGCTGGCGTAGGCACCGGCCGCGTTCAGGGCGGTGTTGACGTCGGCCGGTGTCGCCACCGGGCCGAGC
>NZ_LMHM01000018.1:143549-269263 GCF_001427785.1 Lysobacter sp. Root690 | reverse complement strand
CCGGCTGGCGCCGTCATAGCGCCGTTCGCTGACCAGATAGGTACTGGCGCTGTTCTGAGTCAGCGTGTAGCGCTCGCGACCGGCGGCGTCGTAGATATGGCGCACGACCGCGTCGGTGCTGGCGTTCTGTGCGGCGACGGCGGCGATGTCGGCAACCGTGGCGGTGCCGGCGGCCAGTTTGGTCCACAACGCGGCGTTGATCGTCGCGGCCTGGGCGTGGCGGCGCTCCACGATGACGCGGCCGGCGGCATCGTAGCTGCGCGTGCTGACGTAACCGGCGCTGTCGATGGTCGCGGCGATGCGACCAGCGCTGTCGTAGACCTGGTAGCTGCGCAGGTCGCGCGCGTCGCTGGCGATCGCCGCGGCGCGCGATCGCAGGGTCGCGTCGGCGACCGGATCGCCGGCGATCAGTTGCGCCTTGAGGGTCGCGTCGATGGTGATCGCACTGGCATAGGCGCGGGTGCCGACCGTGCGGCCGGCAGCGTCGTACAGCAATTCGACCACGGCGCCATAGGCATCGACGCTGAAATGCGTACGGCCGGCGCTGTCGTAAGTGGTGTAGCCGACCAGGTCGGTGGCGTTGTCGACCGGGGTGACGTCGACGACGTCCTGCGGCGAAGCGGTGCCGGCGGTGAGCTTGGCGCGGATGGTCGGATTGAGCTGGGCTGCGTGTGAGTAGCGCTTGTGCACGGTCTGGCGGCCGGCGGCGTCGTACACGTAAGAGACGACCGTGCCGGAGTTGTCGACCGTGGTGCGCAGTTCTCCGACGGTGGTGTAGACCTGATAGGTGATCAGGTCGCGTGTACGGTCGGTGGCGGAATCGTTGCGCAGCGCGTCGAGGTTGAAGTCGCTGACCTGCGATGTTCCGGCGAACATCTTTTCGAGCAATGGCGTGTTGAAGTTCGGCCACAGCGCGGCATAGCGGCGGATTACCGAGACTCGGCCACCGGCATCGTAAGAGAACTCCTGCAACTCGCTGGCGTTGTTGATCACCAGGCGCACGCGACCATCGCGGTCGTAAACCGTGAACGTGCCGGGGTCGAGCGGGTTCCAGGTAATACGCGCATCGAGCTCGGCGATAGTGGTGGTGTCGGCCAGGGTCGATGCATTGGTCGCAACAATGAAGGTGCGCGTGGCGACCACTCTGCCGGTAGTATCGAACCAGTTGCGCGTCATCACTCCGAGCGGATCGATCGAATAGATCATCCGATCGGCTTCGTCGTAATAGAACCGGGTGACGTTGCCGGTCGCGTCGGTGCGACGCACGACGTTGTCGTTGGCGTCGTAGGCGTAACTCGTGATCAGGTTCAGTCCAGCCGGATCGAGGCGTTCGGCGATACGGCGGCCGAGAANGTCGTAGTCGTACTGGATCGTGCGCGCCTGCGCGGTGCCGGCGCCTTCGGTGACCGTGATCTGCCGGCCCAGGGCGTCGTAGGTGTAGGCAGTGCGCAGGTTGAGGCCGGCCGGGTCCAATGCAACCTGAGTCAGACGGCCTTCGCGGTCGTAGCTGTAGGCCGTCTTGCGACCGCTGGCGTCGGTGACTTCGCTCTGGCGACCCTGGCCGTCATAGCGGTAGGTCGTGGTTAGGGCGAGACCCGCGGGGTCTTCGATCCGTTGCAGCAATCGGCCGACCGCGTCGTAGCGCAGTTCGACCCGGCGGCCGCTGCGATCGACGGTGGCGCTGAGCAGGCCACGCGCGTCGTACTCGTTCGAATCGGCGCGACCGAGCGCATCGGTGGTGCTCTTGAGGTTACCGTCGCGATCGTAGAGATAGCTGGTATTCGCGACCGTGCCGCCCGGCAACGGCGTGGCGACGTTGACCTGCTGGCCGTGGCGATTGAAGGTCGTGATCACCGTGACGCCTTCGGGCGTGGTGAGCGTGGTGGTGCGGTTGGCTGTGTCGTAGGCGCTGGTGGTGGTGCGGCCCATCGCGTCGGTGAAGCTGAGCACGCGGCCGTAGGCGTCGTAGCTGGTGCTGACCACTTCTTCGCGGTTGAGTACGGTCTGGCGCGCCGTGAGCTGGCGGCCGAGACGATCGTAGCTGTAGCTGGTCGCTATGCCACGCGCGTCGACCGCCGTGGTGATTCGACCGAAGGCGTCGTAGGTCCAGCTTTGCGAGCGCGCGACGGCGCTGCCGACGCCGTCGCGTCGCACGGTGGCCAGTCCGCGGCGGTCGTAGTCGGTTTCGCTGACTGACGCGACGGCCGTCCCGAATGCCGAGGTTTCGCGGATGCGTTCGCCGAAAGCATTGTACGCGTAGCGGGTCTGCACGCTCTCTGCGTTGACGCTGCCGACGATTTGGCCGCGATGGTTGTAGCTGACGCTGCGCCGGCTGTCGCTGGCGGCGACATAGGCCAAGGTGGTGATGGCGGTGGCGACGCTGTCGCGGCTGCCGGCGGTGCCCAGGGTGATGCGGCCGGTGTAAGCGGTGGTCTCGATCGCTTCGCCGAAGGCGTTGTAGCGGGTCTCGACGACCTCACCTTGCGCGTTGGCCACGCTGCTGGCATCGGCGACGCCCTTGACCACGAAGGTCGGGCGGCCGCTGGCGTCGTAGAAATACCAGGTCTTGTTGCCGGCCGCGTCGATACTTTCGATGCGTTGGCCGAGATTGTTGTAACTGTGGCGCACGCCATACTGGGCGAACAACGCATCGAGCTGCGCCTCGCTCATACCCGGCAGGATTCGCGCGGCGCCTTCGCCGTGCAGCTCGCCGATGAGTTCGCCGAACACGTTGTAACGCATGCGGCCTTCGCGCACGTCCGTGGTATCGGCGGCGACTTCGCTGCGGATCAGATTGCCCTCAGCGTCGTAGCTGTAGCGGGTGACGGTGCCTTCCGGGTTTTGTTCGGCGATCACCCGCCCCAGGCTGTCGAAGCTGCGACGCGACTCGCGCATCGCGCCGGCAGTGGCAGAAGCACGCAGCGTGGCCAAGGTTTCATTGCCGCTCAGGCCGCCTAGCTTGAGGGCGTAGGCCTTGGTCGAGACCTGCAGACGGCGTGCGTCGTGCACGAACTCGGTCAGATAGCCTTCGGCGTCGAGCGTCGCGACAAGGTTGCCGCGGCCGTCGTAGAACCAGCGCGTGGTCTGGTCGTTGCCAGAGGTTGCGGGACGCAGATCGTTCAACGCGCCGCTGGCCCGCTGCGCGGTCGGAGTCGCCGTGGCATAGGCGACGCTGCGGATGCGCCGACCGGCCAGGTCGTAACTGTGCTCGACCAGATAGCCCTCGGCATCCAGGCGCCCGGTCTCGCGACCTTGCGCATCGTAGAAATAGCGGGTGACCCGCGCGGTCGCCGCGGTGCCGGCGGCATCGGTGGTGCGCGTCTGCAGCAGACGGTTGGCGCCGTCGTAGCTGTAGGTGGTGATGGCGCCTTCGGCATCGGTCTGGGTGACGACGCGGCCCAGGGCGTCGTAGCTGGTCGAGGTGCTGCGATCGTCGGTGGAGTCGGCCGGGCGCGCGTCTTCGATCAGGTCGAATACGAAGATGCCGTTGATCAAGATGCCCGAGCGCGTCGCAGATAACAGACTCATCGTCTCGGTGCCGCCGCCGGGATTGCCCGGCCCATCCTCGCCACCTTCACCGCCGCTGCCTTCAGCCTGCGTCCATGACCCTGGATTTACTCGCGTCGCATAATGCTTGGTCGCGACCACCCGGCCCAGCGCATCGCGTACATATTCGGTAACCGCGCCGGTCTCGTCGACCTGGCCGGACAACTGCCCTTCGGCGTCGTAGAAGAAATAGGTGCGCGCGACGCCGCTGTTCTCGGACGCGCGCAGGCGGCCGGTGCTGTCGTAATAGTTGCGCGATTCACGCACGCCGCCCGCCGTGCCCGACAGCGCGCTCTCCTTGACGTAGATCAAGCGGCCGGCGGCGNCGCGCTGCTCGCTGCGGATGCGATCGTTGCCGGTGTTGCCGTCGCCGACCACGCCGCCTTCGATGATCGCGTGGGACAGGCGCAGCGAGTCCTGATAGACCCAGGTGCGTACCTGGATCGCCGTGCCTTTTTCGTAAACCGTCTCAGACACCATGCGCCCGAGACCATCGTAACGATACCAAGTCTGATAGCCGCCTTCAGGACTGGTATGGTTCTTGATAAAAACCCGGCCGCGTTCGTCGTAACGATAACCCTCAATCACATCGGCGTCGCTTTCGATGCCGTTGCCATTCGCATCGACGCTGGCGTAACTGCGGTCGCCGCGGGCCTCGACGCTGAAATAGCTGTAATCGGTGAGCGTGCTGTTGGCCTTGCGCGCTGTGGTCGCCCACGTGGCGAGCTCGGCGGTGGTGTAGGCGCCCGAATACGCGTCGCCGAGGTACTGACGCGACTTCGACATCCGGCCGATGCCGAGGCCGCTGGTGTAGTACTCGACTTCGCGCACCGCGCCGGCGGCGTCGACCGCGAAACGCAGCCGGTCCTGGGCATCGTAGAGATAGCGCGTGGTCAGGCCGCCGCTCGGCATCGCGCCGTCGGCGGCACCATCGCTGTCGAGCCCGATGTAGACGGTCTCGCTGGCCAACTGGTTGTTGCCGGTGTAGGTGCGCTGCACCGCGCGGGCGGTTGCATTGCTACCGGCCTGCACTCGATCCCATTGCCAGGTGACGTTGCCGTTGGCGTCATAGGCATAGTCGGTCTGGGCAAGCACGAGGCCGCCATTCTGGGTCGATACCCGAGTGACATTGCCGGCCGTGTCGTAGGCATACGCGGTGGTCTCGCGCAGGCCGTCGACCGCCGGTTGGCGAACTTCGGTCAGCTGGCCGGCGGCGTCGTAGACATAGGTCCAGGTCCGGCCGGACGAATCGGATACGCTGGTAGTGGTGGCGCTGTCGTAGCTGAAGGTCAGCGTTTCGCCGACACCGTCAGCATCGTCGCTGTTGCTGTCGCCTCGGGTGACAGTCTTGATCCGGCCTTGTGCGTCGTAGCTGTAGCTGGTGAGGCTGCCGTCGCTTTGTTCGACCCGCGAAATCAGCAGGCTGGTGGCGTCGGTATAGCTGTAGGTGGTCTTGAAAAGATAGCCGTCGTTGGACCCCGCTGCAGGGGTCCATTGATCGTGATCCGGCGTTGGAACGCCCGCGACCATCGTGCCCGGAGTAAGGTCGACGAGAACCGAGGCGAGCCGGCCGGCTGTGTCGTACTCGTACCAAGTCTGGCCTAACGTGACGTTGTAAGCCTTGCTGATGACGCTAGCAAGGCGCCCCTGCGCGTCGTAACCGAAGACGAAACTGCCCTGCTGCGCCGCCACCTGCGACACCCGCCCATTGGCGTCGTAACTCACATCCCAAGCCAGCGGCTGCGCCCCGTCCGTGCGCAGATCGCGCAACTGGGTCAGCCGGCCCTTCAGGGTCGCGCTGGCGTGGTCGGCGTAGCGCTCTTCCTGGCGGGTGCTGCCTTCGACGTAGCTCCAGGTCGAGCTGCCGGCGTCCCAGCTCAGACTGTCGTGCGCGCCTTCGCCGGTACTGGAGCTGTACACCCCCGCGCTGACGAACTTGAAGTCCTGGTACGAACCGTCGCCGGTATGCCGACGCATCACGCTGCCAGCGGTGTTGAACGTGCCCGAGAGCAATTCCACCCGACGCTCGAACCCGGTCAGCCAGGCATCGGCCCCGACCTGGGACAACTGCCCGCGGCTGTTGTAGGTGCGGTTGAAGCCGACCAGCATGCCGCGGAACAGGACTTGGTCGTCCTGGCTTTGCAGCAGCAGATTGCCGGTGGCGATGTTGACGTACTGGTTGTCGCGGCCCTGACCCAACCGCGCGCCACCGCCCAGACCGGTGCCGATCTGACTCGCCGAGCCGTTGAACAGGCCCAGACCGTTACCCGAAATCACTGCCGACATGCCGACTTCCCCAAGATGGTTCGATGATTCGCCGCTTTCTTGCAGCGGCCTATCTACCTATCCATGGGACGGGGAAAAGGTTTAGGTCGGATGAAGTGTTATTTCAGTCCTTATTTCTCGGCGGGATTGGGCTTCTAAATGGGATAATTGAGCTTGAGCGGGACCGGCCCGACACACCCCACCCCTGAATCGCCCCGCAGTACCCATGCGCATTGGCCCTAAACCGTTTGCCCCATGGTGCGGATACAAAGCTGTGGCCCGGGGCGCCATGCCGCATCCCCGATCCATCGCGGCACCGTCTAGTCTCCAATGGTGCCCCGGGCCACACTCAAGCATTGACCGCGCCGCGAAGGCGCATCCGATGTAAAGGCAGGTAAAGGCAATGAGTTACGACAAGCTGGACAACGAAGAACTGCTGCGCCTGGCGCTGGACGCGATCAACAACGGTCGCGACGCGGACTCGCTGGTGATGCTCAAGACCCTGCTCGAGCGCGATCCCAAGCACGTCTACGCGCAGTACCTGCTGGCCGCGCAGCACGCGCAACTGGGCATGTTCGAACGCGCCGAGGCCGGGTTCCGCGCCGCGGTCGCGGGCGCGCCGGATCTGGCGATCGCGCGTTTCCAGCTCGGCCAGTTGCTGGTGATGAAGGGCACTATCGAGGAAGCGACGCAGATGCTCGCGCCGCTCGCCGATCGCGGCGATGCCTTGGCCGCGTATGCGCGCGCGCTGGTCGCGGCCGCCAACGAGGACGCGCCGACCGCGGTGCGCGAGCTCGATCAGGGCCTGGCCCTTCCGCAGGAAATTCCCGCGCTGGCCGGCGACATGCAGCGTCTGCGCGATCGCCTGAGCGTGCAGGGCGCCGACATCGCCACGATGCAGGCCACCGAGGCGGCCCTGGCCGAGACCAATCCGATCGGCGCCAATCCGATGTTCCTGGCCAGTTACGGGCGCGAGCACTGATCGGCGATGTCGATCGACCGTCTATCGACGACCGCTTCGCTGATCGCCGCGCTGCGATCGGAACTGAGCCGCAAGACCGAACGCGTCGGCGGCAAGAACACGCCCGCCTCAGAGCAAACGCCGCCGCCGGTGCGCAGCGGCAAGCGCGACCTCGCCGCGCTGCGGCGCGATCTGGCCGAACTGCTCAAGGACGTGCCGGCCGGCGACGCCGAGGCCCTGGATGCGGCAAGGCCACGTGTGATTCGCACCATATTGCTATGGGAATTTGGCAGTGAGTTGCGCGAACACAGCCAATGGCAGCCGATGTTGGACTCACTGGTCGAAACCCTTCAGGCCGACGATTCCCACCGCCAAGCCATGGCGCGCTTGCTTTCCGAACTTCGCGTCTGAAACCGTGAGACGGGTTCGGTGCAATCTGTGTTGACAGACACGAATTTATCGAGTTAGCGTTCGCCACCGCCGATTTGCTGAATCAGTTATGTAACACGGCGGAAGCAGTATCGAGGCACAGGGGGTCGGCCATCGTCCATGGGGATGGGTGAGGGTCGATCGAAAATCAGCAGTTCGACGTTTGGAGACGACGTCAGGATATGGAACGCATGGACGTGCGGGTCACGCAGCTGCGTGGCTTTCTTGCAACAGATCCAACCAACATCAATCTCGCCTGCGACCTGGCCGACGCGTTATGCGCGCAGGCTGAGTACGCGCAGGCCGAAGCCGTGCTGCGTGGCTTGCCCGATGGCGAGACCGCGCCCGGGCCGGCGTTCCGCCTGGCCAGGATCGATCTGATCCACGGCCGCCATGCGCAGGCCGAGGCCGGTTATCGCGGCCTGGTCGAGCACGGTCACGACAACCTCGCGATCCGTCACGATCTGGCGTTCGCCCAGCTGTGCCAGCGTCATGTCGACGATGCCGCGGCCACGGTCGAGGCCGCGCTCGCGCGGTTCGAACCGGCGCCGGCGCTGTTCGTGCTCAAGGGCCGCATCGAGCTGATGCGCGAGCGTTACGACGACGCGGTCGCCGCGCTCGATCGCGCGCTGCAGCTCGATCCCGACGATGAAGCCGCGCAGGGCGTGCGTGCCCTGGCCTTGTTCGACGCCAGCCGTTTCGAAGAAGCCGCGATCGCCGCGCGCGACTGCCTGCTGCGCTATCCCGAACAACACGAAGCGCTGCTGGTCGCCGGCACCATGTCGTTGTGGCAGAGCGATCTGGACAGCGCGCAGGCGTTGTTCGAACGCGGCCTGCAGCGGCATCCGAATTCGGGCCGCGCGCTGTCGGGCTACGGCCAGTTGCAGATGCTGCGCAACGACTTGCCGGCCGCGCGCGATACCTTGCACCACGCGGTCGTGGCGATGCCCGATCACATCGGCACCTGGCATGCGCTGGCGTGGACGCAGTTGTTGCAGAACGATCGCGACGCGGCCGAAACCAGTTACCGCAAGGCCTACGAGCTCGATCGTAATTTCGGCGACACCCACGGCGGGCTCGCGCTGATCGACGCCTTGCGCGGCGATTACGACGCGGCCGAGCAGGGCATCAAGCGGGCGTTGCGCCTGGATCCGCAGGCGGTCACCGCGCGCTACGCCAAGACCCTGGTGCTCGAAGCGCGCGGGGAAAACGCCGCAGCCGATGCCTTGATGGGCGAGCTGATGCCGGGCAGTCCGCTGCCGGTGCATGAATTCGCCCAGCGATTGAAAGCCACCCTCGGAATCCAACCGCGCTAACCCCGCCCGGAGCAGTGCCATGGATTCCGATTTCGCGATCCGTCTGCTGACGGACACGCTGTTGGCGGCCGTCAAAATGTCGGCGCCGATCCTGCTGGCGACCCTGGTCGTCGGCCTGCTGATTTCGATCGTGCAGGTCGTCACCCAGGTCCAGGAAATGACTTTGACCTTCGTGCCCAAGCTGGGCGTGGTGGTCGTGGTCTGCCTGGGGCTGGGCAGCTGGATGCTGTCGGTCGCGATCGAACTGGCCAAGCGCATGTTCGAAGTGGCGGCGGGACTGTAGCGATGAACGCCACCACCGTGGATGGGCTGGAACGCTTCGTCGGCATGCTCGGCCTGGCCTTCCTGCGCTATCTGCCGCCGATCGCGCTGGCCTCGTTGTCGCCGTTGAACTGGGCGCCGCCGCTGGTGCGTATCGCCCTGGCGATGGCGTTGGCGTGGATGACGGTGCTGGCGATGCCGGTCGATGCGTGGAGCGTGATGCCGACCCAGGCCGGCGGCTGGATCGCGGCGGCCATCGTCGAATTGAGCATCGGTTTCGTGTTCGGCCTGGTGGTGATGATGCCGCAGGCCGCGCTGCATCTGTCGGGCTGGCTGGTCGACGTGCAGGCCGGTCTGAGCGCCGCGGCGATCTTCAACCCGGGCGGGCAGGGCGACATGCAGTCGATGATTGGCACCGCGCTGATGCTGCTGGCGACGGTGTTGTTCTTCACCCTGGACCTGCACCTTGAGCTGTATCGCGCGCTGGTTGCGAGTACTGCGGTGATGCCGGTGGGCGGCGCGGGGCTGCATCTGGACGTGGAAGCGTTTTTCGGACTGATCGGCAGCAGTTTCCTGCTGGCGCTGATGATCGTCGCGCCGGTGATGCTGGGGCTGTTCGCGGTCGACGTCGGCGTGGCTTACGCGACCCGCTCGATGCCGCAGGCCAATGTGTACTTCCTGATGCTGCCGCTGAAGATCGTGGTCGCGCTGCTGCTGTTGGTGGCGACCTTGCCGTTCGTGCCCGCGTTGATGGGGCGGCTGTTCCGCGATGCGTTCGCTCGCGCGCCGGCGATCCTGGGAGGCTGACCGTGTCGCAGGGCGATCAGGACAAGACCGAGCAACCGACCCCGTATCGGCTGGAGGAAGCGCGCAAGCGCGGCGAAGTGGCCAAGAGCCCCGACGTCGCCGGCGCGCTGGTGATGATCGTGTTCGCCGCGGTGATCGCGGTGACCGGTGCCGGCGTGGCCAGCGCCCTGGCGACCGCGACCCGGCGCATGCTGCAGTTGTCGGGCAATGCGCCGGCCTTGAACGGTTCGTTCTTCGACTGGGTGATGCGTTCGTATGCGCCGGTGTGGCAGGCGCTGACGCCCCTGGTGCTGGGGCTGTTGATCGCGGCGGTGGTGGCCAACGTGCTGCAGACCGGGCCGATGTTCACCACCCATCCGCTCAAGCCCGATTTCAAGCGCATGAACCCGGCCAACACGGTCAAGCGGATCTTCTCGATGCGCACGATCTGGGAGCTCGGCAAGCTGGTGGTCAAGTGCCTGATGCTGGCCGGCATCTGCGCCTTGTTCGTGTGGAAGGCGCGCGCGCTGGCCGAGGCCACCGCGATGACCCTGCCTCAGCGGCTGGGCTCGCTGGTGCTGTCGGGTTTCATCAAGACCTCGGTCTACGTGCTGCTGGTGATCGGGTTGGCGGCGCTGATCGACCTGATGTTCAGCCGGCGCGAATTCATGAAGCGCATGCGCATGAGCCGGCGCGAACTGCGCGACGAGGTCAAGCGCCGCGACGGCGATCCGGCGGTCAAGTCCAAGCAGAAACAGCAATTGCGCGATCTGCTCAAGAAGGCGCGCGCGCTGAGCAAGGTGCAGGAAGCCGACGTGATCCTGACCAACCCGACCCATGTCGCGGTGGCGCTGCGCTATCGCCCCGGCCAGATGCTGGCGCCGGTGGTGCTGGCCAAGGGCGCGGGCATGTTCAGTCAGCGCATCCGCGCGCTCGCCGCGCGTCACGGCATTCCGATCGTGCGGGTGCCGCCGCTGGCGCGCGCGCTGTACCAGGAGTGCGAAATCGACGGTCCGGTGCCTGAAGACCGCTACTCGCAACTGGCGCCGATCTACCGGCAGCTGTGGGCCGACAAGGCCGCGGCGAAAAACACATCGTCGAACCACGCCGCACCGAACCACGACCAACCGAACGAAGCGAAGGACGCGGCACCATGAAAGACCTGTTCGGCCAATTGTGGAGCGGCAAGCGCGACCTGGCCCTGATCGCGATGGTGATCGGCGTGCTGACCGTGCTGTTCGTGCCGGTGCCGGCGCCGATGCTCGATTTCCTGCTGGTGATCAACATCTCGATCGCGCTGCTGATCCTGCTGATCACGTTCTTCACCGAAACCCCGCTGAAGTTCTCGACCTTCCCGACCATCCTGCTGCTGTCGACCCTGTTGCGGCTGGCGCTCAACGTCTCGGCGACGCGTTTGATCCTGGAAGGCGCCGACGCGGGCCGCGTGATCAACGCGATCGGCGAGTTCGTGGTCGGCGGCAACTACATCGTCGGCATCGTGGTGTTCCTGATCCTGGTGGTGGTGCAGTACGTGGTGGTGACCAGCGGCGCGCAGCGCGTGGCCGAGGTCGCCGCGCGCTTCACCCTGGACAGCATGCCCGGCAAGCAGATGAGCATCGACGCCGACATGAACATGGGCCTGATCGACGAACACGAGGCCCGTCACCGCCGCGCGATGGTCGAGAAGGAAGCCAATTTCTACGGCGCGATGGACGGCGCGACCAAGTTCGTCAAGGGCGACGCGATCGCCGGCATCATCATCATCCTGACCAACATCGTCGGCGGCCTGGCGATCGGCATCGCCCAGCTCGGCCTGTCCTGGGGCGAGGCGGTGCAGCGCTTCACCCTGCTGACCATCGGCGACGGCATCGTCACCCAGATTCCGTCGCTGGTGATCGCGGTCGCCACCGGCATCATCATCACCCGCGCCGCGGCCGATGCGCAGCTGGGTTCGGAAATTCCCAAGCAGGTGCTCAACAACCCGCGCGCGTTGCTGATCGTCGCGATCTCGCTGTTCGCGGTGCTGCTGCTGCCGGGTTTTCCGAAGTTGCCGGTGCTGTTCGTGCTGATCGTGCTCAGCGCATTGATCTGGGTGGCGATGCGCGCGCAGCGCGCGGCCAAGGCCGAAGACGATCCCGACAACGTCGAAGCGTCCACCAGCGGCGGCGCGGCCAAGCCGGCCGACGAACTGCAGCAGTGGATGAAGATCGAACCGATCGAAGTGCGCCTGGGCAGCGAGCTGTCGACCGCGCTGATCGGCGCCAACAGCGATCTGGTCGAGCGCATCGCCAACCTGCGCAAGCAGTTCGCGCTCGACCTGGGCTTCGTCCTGCCCAAGGTTCAGACCAGCCAGCGCACCGAACTGGCGGCCAACCGTTACGAAATTCATTTCCAGGGCTGCCGGGTGGGGCAGGGCGAGTTGTCGGTCGACCGGGTGATGGCGATCAATCCCGGCGGCAATCGCGCCAAGCTCGAAGGCCCGGACACCCGCGATCCGGCCTACGGTTTGCCGGCGCAGTGGATCGCCAAGGACGCGCGCCAGTTCGCGCGCAGCGCCGGCTACACCCTGGTCGATCCCGACACGGTGCTGATGACCCATCTGAGCGAACTGGTCAAGCGCCAGGCCGCCGATCTGCTGACCCGCGCCGATACCGAGCGCCTGTTGCAGCGCGTGCGCGATCAGCACGGTTCGCTGATCGACGAACTGATCCCGAACGTGCTCAGTTTCTCCGACGTACAGAAGGTGTTGCAGTTGTTGCTGCGCGAGCAGGTCAGCATCCGCCACATCGAGGCGATCCTGGAAGTGCTGGTCGATGCCGGCAAGACCTTGAAGTCGCCCGATGACCTGGCCGAACGCGTGCGCGAACGGCTCGGGCCGATGATCTGCCAGGGCCTGCGCGACGCGCAGGGCGACCTGCATGTGCTCACGCTCGCGCCGGAACTCGAACGCAGCCTGATGGCTAATGCGCGTCCCGGCGATTTCAAGGGCGGACTGTTCAACGAAGTCGGCCAGCTCGACGGTTTCATGAAAAACCTCGGGCGCCAGGCCGAATCGATGATGGGCCGCAATCTCAGCCCGGTCGTGCTGTGCCCCTCGCCGGTGCGGCGTTCGCTGCGCGCCTTGCTGCACCGTTCGATGCCTTACGTCGCCGTGCTGGGTCTCAACGAGATTCCCGCGACCACCTCGGTGCGTTCCTTCGCCGCCATCCAGGCCAACTGAGCGATCCCGCCATGACCGACACCTTGCAAGCCATCGCCCGCGCCTTGAGCACCGACGTGCAGACCTTGGGCACGATCAGCCACAACGTCGCCAACATGAACACCCCGGGCTATCGCGGCGTGCGCGCGGTGCCGGAGTTCAGTCAGCAAGCGCTGCTGCGCACTTCGCTGGACCAGACCGACGGCAGCGTGATGCAGACCGCGCGCAAGCTCGATCTGGCGCTGCAAGGCCCCGGCTTCTTCGTGGTCGAACGCGAGGGCGAGCCGCTGCTGGTACGTTCGGGTGCGTTCCGGGTTGATGCGCAGGGGCAACTGGTGACCGCCAACGGCGACATCGTGCGCGGTCCGAACGCGCCGATCGGAACCGATCTCGATCCCTTGCGTGTGGACGCCGACGGCGCGTTGTGGAACGGCACCCAAAGCCTGGGGCAACTCGAACTGATCACCGTCGCCGACGCAGGCGCGCTGCGTCCGGCGGGCGGCGGTGCGTACCGCTACGAAGGCGAGCAGGGCGAATGGAGCGGCCAAGTGATCCAGGGCGCGCTCGAGGCCGCCAACATCGACGCGGCCGGCGAAACCATCCGCCTGATGGAAACCACGCGCCACGCCGAATCGGTGCAGCGCGCGATCTCGATCTACGACAAAGCCATGGACACCGGCATCAACCGTCTCGGCGACAACTGAATCAACGGAGCACGACCATGATCGACGCACTCTATATTTCCGCCAGCGGTTTACGCGGCGAACAGAAACAGATCGACGTGATTTCCAACAACGTCGCCAATATGCAGACCCCAGGCTTCAAGCGCAGCCGGGTCAACTTCGCCGAAGTCGCGACCGCGGCGGTCGCCGCCCAGTCCAGCGAGCCGGAGCTGACGACGCAGTCGCTGATGCGCGGCAACGGCGCGCGGGTCATCTCGACGTCGACCCTGTTTTCGCCCGGCGAAATGCGCCAGACCCAGGGCGCGCTGGACCTGGCGATCGACGGCAACGGTTTCTTCGAACTCGAAGCCGCCGACGGCAGCACGGTCTACACCCGCGACGGCCAGTTCCGTCTCGACGACGAAGGCTTCCTGGCCTCGATCCACGGCCAGCGCCTGGCTCATTCGGTGCAGATTCCGGCTGACGCCAAGGACATCCGCATCGACGCCAAGGGCGAGATCACCGCGCTGCTGGCCGGCGACGAAGCGCGTTCGGTGCTCGGCGACATCGAGCTGGCGACCTTCGCCGCGCCCGACGCGCTGGTCTCGATCGGCAACAACCGCTACGTGCCCAACGAAGCTTCGGGAACGGTGTCTTACGGCCAACCCAACGAGCCGGGTTTCGGCGGGTTGCAGCAAGGTTATGTCGAACTGGCCAACGTCGAGATGATCGACGAGATGTCGGCGCTGGTGCTGGCGCAGCGCGCGTATCAGCTCAATGCGCGCGTGCTGCAGGCGGCCGACCAGATTCTCGAAACCATCAACAACCTGCGTCGCTGAAAATGAAAGCCTGCGCCGTCCTGCTGTTGTCCACGCTCGCCGCCCCATCGGCGACGGGCGCGGCCGCGCCTGCCGCCGCGCCCGTGCAGCAGGTCAGCGCGGACGCGATCGCGCGCACGGTCGAGGCCGAGTTGCGTGCGCGTCTGCAAGCGGCTGGACGTACTCAGGCCAGCGTGAAAGTGGCCGGACGCATCGACGATCAGACCGTGCCCGCGGGCGCGTTGAGCACCGTGGTCGGCACCATCGCCGGCCGCTGGCCGCGCGCGCGGGTCGGCGTGCCGGTGCAGTTGCGCGTCGACGGCGCGGTCGCGCGCAGCTTGACGGTGTGGGTCGAAAGCCAGGACCTGCGCGACGTGCCGACCTACAGCGCCGATTACCCGGCGCGCCGTGGCGGTGAAGGCATCGCCCTGGCCACGGCGCAGGTCGACATGAATTGCTGCGCGGGCGACGCGCTGGAATCGATTGATGGCGTGCAGTCGCTGCGCCTGAAGCGTTCGGTGCGTGCCGGCCAACCGGCGATGGCCGCCGATTTCGAAGTCATTCCCGACGTGCAGGCGCAACAGCCCGTGCGTATCGATGTCGCCCGCGGCGCGGTGCGGCTCAGCGTACCCGGCGTCGCCCTGCGCGATGGCCGGGTCGGCGAGCGCATCCCGGTGCGGGCCGACGATGGAGAACGAACCGTGGTTTCACGCGTCACCGGAAAACAAAAGGTGCAAGTGGATGAATAAGCACGCCCCTACGCGGCATGCGCTGACTTCGATGCGGGCTCCGAGGCGGATCGCGATCGCGTTGGCCGTTGCGGCGGTCTGCGCCGGCCCGGCGTTCGCCCAGCAGCAGTCGATGCCGCCGCAGACGATCGAAACGATGTCGACACCCGAGCCCTCGCGCGAAAGCCTGATCGATGTAAACGGCTACCGCGGCCTGGCCGCGGACCATCGCGCGCACCGCATCGGCGACGTGATCACGGTGTACGTGATCGAAGCCACGCGGGCCAAGTCGCAGGCCGCCACCGACGCGTCCAGCGATCTCGACATGCGCGCCGGCCTGACTTCGCCGTCGACCGACTTCGATGCGCGCCTGGGCCTGGGCGGCAGCAACCGCGCCGGCGCCCAGACCACCCGCGTGGGCGAACTGCGCACGCAGATTTCCGCGCAAGTGGTCGGGGTGACCCCCGACGGCAGCCTGCAGATCCAGGGTCTGCAGACGCTCAAGGTCAACGGCGAGAAGCAGACCATCAAGGTCAGCGGTCTGGTCCGTCCCGAAGACGTCGGCCCCGACAACACCGTGCTCTCGCACCGCATCGCCAATGCCGATCTGGAATTGGTCGGCGTCGGCGTGGTCAGTTCGTCGCAGCGTCAGAGCCTGATCTATCGCATGTTCAAGTGGCTGAGGTTGATGTGATCGCGATGACGACTTTCAAGAATCTGTTGCTGACCGGCGTCGCGCTCGGCATGTTGCTGGGCGCGTCGGCGACCGCGCAGGCCGCGGCCGGCGTGCGGGTCAAGGAACTCGCCCGCGTCGCCGGCGTGCGCGACAATCCGTTGACCGGTTACGGCTTGGTGTTCGGCCTGTCCGGCTCGGGCGACTCGGCGCGCAACCGCGCGACCTTGCAGTCGGTCGCCAACACCTTGCGCAATTTCGGCGTCAACGTCAGCGAGGCCGATCTGGCCAGCCGCAACGTCGCCGCGGTGATCGTGACTGCGCGCCTGCCGGCGTTCGCCGAGCCGGGGCAGATGCTCGACGTGCAGGTGGCGTCTTCGGGCGACGCGCGCAGCCTGACCGGCGGCACCTTGATGCTCACCCCGCTGTCGGGCCCGGACGGTCGCGTGTATGCGATCGCGCAGGGCGCGATCTCGGTTGGCGGCTATCAGTTCGAAGGCGTCACTGCCTCGTTGCAGAAAAACCATCCGACGGTCGGCTGGGTGCCGCAGGGCGCCAGCGTCGAGCAGGGCTCGCCGCTGCGCGTAGCCGGCGACGGGCGTTCGCTCAGCATCCTGCTCAATGAGCCGGATTTCACCAATGCCGAGCGCATCGCCGATGCGATTCGCGGGTCGGTGTCGGGGGCCAGTGTGCGGGCTGAGCATGCAGGCAAGGTTACGGTGGCGTATGCGAATGCGCCGACCAACTTGGTATCGGAAATATCGCGCCTGGAAAACCTGTCGGTGCAGCCGCAGCGCAAGGCGCGCGTGGTGGTCAACGAACGCACCGGCACCGTGGTCGCCGGCGGCGACGTGCGCCTGGGCGAGGTGACTGTGTCGCACGGCGATCTTAAGGTCGAGATCCGCACCGACTACACCGTGTCGCAGCCCGAGGGCGTGTTCGTGCGTCCGGGCAGCAGCATCGGTTCGGTGGTGGTGCCGCGCACCGAGATCAAGGCCGACGAAGGTCCGGCGCCGCTGGTCAGCGTGCGCGAGGGCGCGAGCGTGGCCGAACTGGTGTCGGCCTTGCGCGCGATCAAGCTCAGCACGCGCGACGTGATCGCGGTACTTCAGTCGATCAAGGCCGCCGGTGCCTTGGACGGCGAGCTGGTGATCCAGTGATGCACGGGTTTACGAGCAGCGGCATATCGATGGCGGTCTACGGCATTTTTCAGGGGAAGCGGCAATGAGCAGCGACATCACCACCGAAGCGGTCCGGCTCGCGCTGGGCATGCAGGACCTGCAGGCGCGTCTGGCCAGCGCGAACATCGCCGGCGCCAATCGCGCCGATGCGCGCGTGCAGCGCGCCGACTTCGGCCGCTTGCAAGGTCTGTTGAACGAAGCCGCGCAAGCCGGCGGCCGCGATTCCGAACTCGTCGCGCGTCTGCATCAGACGACGACCAGCCCCGAATCGGTGCCGGTCGCCTCAGTCGGGCAGACCGTGCAACTCGACGAACAGGTCGGCGACATGGTCGCGGCGAGCCTGAACTACCAATCCCTGAGCGAAGCGCTGAGCCGGCATTTCGGCCTGATGCGCCTGGCCGTCACCGGAAGGAGCTGAGCATGGCCATCGAATCGATCCTCGACGCCGCGCGCGCCGGCATGCAGTACGAACGCCTGCGCCTGGATGCGTCCAGCCGCAACATCGCCGCGGCCAACGTGCCGGTCGCCGCCGGTCACGGCGCGACCCGCCTGAGCGTCGGCGCGCCCGGCTTGACCGGAGCGCCCGGCGACTTCGCCGCCGCGGTGTCCGAACAACCCACCGGCCTGCGCGAAGTCAACGACCCGGCGCATCCGATGGCCGACAAGGACGGCATGGTCCATTACCCGGCCACCGACATGGTCGGCGAAATGACCACGCTGATGACCGCCAGCCGCGGCTACGAAGCCAACGTGCGTTCGTTCAACCTGCTGCGCGGCATGATGCTGCGCGCGCTCGAAATAGGAGCCAAATGATGAGCGTCGAAGCCATCGGAGCGATCGCGCTCAGCGCGCTCGCGCAACCCGAAACCATCCGCACCGACGCGATCGCGCCGACCGGCGCCACCGCTATCAAAGGCGCGGATTTCATGAACGTGATGGGCGCCGGCCTGAGCCGCGCCGACCAGAGCCTGCGCAGCGCCGACACCCAGTTGCGCGCGCTCGCCGCCGGCCAGGACATCCCGATCCACGAGGTGATGATCGCGATGGAACAAGCGCGCATGGACCTGACCCTGGTCGTCGAGGTCCGTAACCGGATGCTCGAGAGCTACCAGGAACTGACCCGCATGCAGTTGTGACCTGACCCACGCCCATGAATCCCAAAAGCTATTTCGTTTCCCTGTCCCCGGCCGCGCGCGTGAGCCTGATCGTCGGCGTGCTGGCGATCGTGGCGCTGACCGCCGGCATGCTGTGGTGGCTGATGGCGCCGCGCCAGCAACTGCTGTTCGGCAAGCTGCGCGAAGCCGACACCGCCGAGATCGTGCAGTCGCTCAACGAGTGGAAGATTCCGCACCAGATCATCGACGGCGGCACCGGTATCACCGTCGCCGCCGACAGCGTGTACGAAACCCGCATGCGCCTGCTCTCGGCCGGCGTGCCGCGCGGCGGCCATGTCGGCTTCGAGCTGTTCGACGACGCCGATTTCGGCGTGACCGAGTTTGCTCAGCGGGTCAATTACCAGCGCGCGCTGCAGGGCGAGATCGAACGCACCGTGGCTTCGCTGCCGGGCGTGCAGACCGCGCGCGTGCATCTGACGATCCGTCGTCCCGGCATGTTCGTCGGCGATCGCGAAAGCTCCAAGGCCTCGGTCGCGGTGGCGATGAATCCCGGCGAGACCTTGGCGCGGCCACAGGTGCAGGGCATCCGCAGCCTCGTGGCTTCGGCGGTGGAAGGATTGGCCGTGGCCGACGTGTCGGTGCTCGACTCCAACGGCACCTTGCTCGCCGGCGGCGCCGATGGCGGACGCGGCGCGATCGCGCTGGACGAACGTTCCGACGAGGAAGCGCGGCTGGAAGACCGCATCCGCCTGCGCGTGGTTGAACTGCTGGGTCAGGTGCTCAACAACGAGGAGTTCAAGGTCTCGGTCGATGCGAGCCTGAACTTCGACGCGGTGCGTGAAGTCAGCGAGCGTCCGATCGCTCAAGGCGACGACGGCAACGGCCTGCTCGCGCGCAAACGTGTGAATTCCAGCCAGGCGCCCGACGCGGCCGGCCGCAGCCAGAGCCAGGAAGAATCCGAGTACGTGCACGGCATGTCGCGCGAAGAGATTTCGCGCGCGCCGGGCCGGGTCGAGCGTCTGTCGGTCGCGGTGATCCTGCCGCAGCACCTGGACGAGCAGGAGGTCGCGCGTATCCATTCGCTGATCTCGGCCGCCGCCGGCATCGACACCAATCGCGGCGACCGACTGGAAGTCTCGCGCCTGCCGAGCGGCAAGGTGCGCGCGACGCCGCCCGCGGTGGCCGCATTGACCACGCCGCAACCGGCCGATCGTGTTTCACCGGCTACGCAGCACGGCAACCTGATCGCTAACCGCTCGCTGCAACTGCAACCGTGGATGCCGTGGGCGCTGGCTGGCGCGGTCGGCCTGTTGCTCGGCGCGATCTTCGCTTTCGCCGCGCAGCGCAAGCCGCGCAAGCTCAGCGCCGAAGAACGCGAAGCGGTGCTGGCCAAGCTGCGCGGCTGGCTGTCGGAAGGGCAGATGCCGGTCGAGCATCGCATCGTCGCGAGCAAGACCCCATGAGCACCCTGGGCGAACGCAAGAGCGCGCTGTTGCTGCTGAGCCTGGGCGCATCCGACCAGCGCCAGTTGCTGGCGCGGCTGCCGGCGGCGTCGGCGCGCACGATCCGCGCGCTGATGCATGACCTGCGCCGCAGCCAGCTGCCGGCGGCGGAACTCGCCGACGCCCTGCTCGGCGACGAGATGCGCGGCCTGACCGCGCGCACTTCGCTCGATGTCGATCAACTGGTCGCGTTGTCGACCACCTTGCCGCATGCCTGGTTCGCTCGCGTGCTGTCGGTGTGGACCGGCGTCGATCGCAATTTCTGCCTGGCCTTGCTCGATAGCCGCGTGGCCGCTTCGGTGCGCGAGGAACTCGATCGCATCGGCCGGATGCCGCCGAAGCTGGCCGACGCGCTGCGTGCCGAATCGCTGCAATTGGTGTCCGAAGCGATGGCCGTGCCCGCCGCGACGCCGGCCAGGGGGCGCGTCTGATGGAGCGCATTCCCGCCAGCCACGGGCGCATCGTCGACTTGTCGACCTTGTTGCAGCCGGCCGCGGTGCCAAACGCGGCGCCGTCGCAGCCGCGCCCGGATCCGGCCGCCGAACTCGAACGCGAACGCAAGGCGATCTTCGAACGCGCCGAAGCCGAAGGGCTCAAGCGCGGCCTTCAGCGCGCCGATGAACAGATCCTCGCCAGCCAGCAGAAAGCCGAGGCGCGGATCGAACAGGCGCATGCCGCGCAGACGCGCAAGCTGGATAACGCCAACGAACGACTCGCCGCCTTGCTGAAGGCCTGGCCGGCGGCCGCGGGCGAACTCGATCAGCGCCTGGAAACCTTGTCGCTGGACATCGCCTTCGCCTGCGTAACCCGCCTGCTCGGCGAAATCGGCGCCGACGGCGAATTGATGAAGCGCTTGTGTCGTCAAGCCTTGAGCGAATACCGCCAGCGTCCGGTCACCGTGCGCGTGGCCGCGGCCGATGTCGAAGCGGTCAGCGAACTCGCGTCCGATGCCGAGGTGCGGGTGATCGCCGATGCGCGCCTGAGCCCCGGACAGTGCCGTCTGGAAACCCACAAGGGCCTGTACGACACCAGCCTGGAAGTCCGTCTGGACGCGTTGAAGCAGGCGCTGCTGCGCAGCGTCGACGGCGGAGACGCCGACGCATGAACGCTTTGACGGCGCGCGCCCAGGCCCATATCCAACTTGCTCCGATGGGACGCAGGCTGGGCCGCATCGTCTCGTTCAACGGTCTGGTGATCGAAGCGCTCGGGCCGGAAGCGCACCTGGGCGAATTGTGCGAGATCGAATCGGCCGCGCCGGGTCCGCGGGTGATGGCCGAAGTGGTCGGCTTCCGCGACGAGCGCGTGCTGTTGATGCCGTACGGCCACGTCGGCGCGATCTCCACCGAAAGCCACATCCGCGCGACCGGGCAGCCGGTCACCGTGCCGGTCGGCGAGGCCATGCTCGGCCGGGTCATCGGCGCGTTCGGCAATCCGCTCGACGATCACGGTCCGATCGCGTATTCCGACGCGTACCCGCTGTACCGCGAGCCGATCAATCCGATGGCGCGCGCGCCGATCGACAGCGCGCTCGACACCGGCGTGCGCGCGATCGACACCTTGCTGACCCTCGGCGCCGGCCAGCGCGTGGGCGTGTTCGCCGGCAGCGGCGTGGGCAAGAGCACCTTGCTCGGCATGCTCGCGCGCCAGGTGCGCAGCGATGTGACCGTGTTGGCGCTGGTCGGCGAACGCGGCCGCGAAGTCGGCGAATTCCTGACCCATGCGCTCGGCGCCGAAGGGCTCAAGCGTTCGGTGGTCGTGGCGGCTACGTCCGACGAACCGGCGCTGCTGCGCGCGCATGCCGCCCACGCCGCGCACGCGATCGCCGAATACTTCCGCGACCAGGGCCGCTCGGTGCTGCTGATCGTCGATTCGATGACCCGCTTCGCCATGGCCCAGCGGGAGATCGGACTGGCGATCGGCGAGCCGCCGACTTTCCGCGGCTACACGCCGTCGGTGTTCAGCCAGTTGCCGAAATTGCTCGAACGCTGCGGGCGCCTGCGCGGTGGCGGTTCGATCTCCGGCATCTACAGCGTGCTGGTCGAAGGCGACGACATGAACGAGCCGGTCACCGACCACATGCGCGCGATTCTCGACGGCCACATCGTGCTGACCCGCGACCTCGCCGCGCGCGGCCATCATCCGGCGATCGACCTGCTGCAAAGCACCAGTCGCCTGATGAGTCAGGTCGCCAGCGAATCCGAACAGGCCATCGCCCGCGATGCGCGCAAGCAGATCGCCGCCTATGCCGCCTCGCGCGATCTGATCGAACTGGGCGCGCATCAGCGTGGGGCTAATCCGGCGCTGGATCGCGCGGTCGACCTTAAGCCGGCGCTGGACAAGATCATGCAGCAGACCCCGCTGGAAGCGACCGCGCGCGCCGAGGCCTATCGCCAGCTCGCCGCCGCGATCAAGCACGAAGGCGGCGCGGCATGAACCGCAAACCATCCGCCGCCGTCTCGACCTTGCTGCGCTGGCGCGAATTCGAGGAAGCGCGCGCCTCGACCGCGTTCCTGCAGCGTTGCCACGAAACCCGTCAGGCGCTCGAGCGCATGCAAGAAGCGCAGGGCGTGCTGCAAGCGATCAACGCGCGTCGCGAGGAACTGCTCGCCGCCGACAGCGTCGATCTGGTGCTGTTGCAGGCGGTCGATAGTTTCGAAGCGCAGGCCTGGAGCCGGCTCGACACTCGCCGCGACGAACACGCCGCCGCGCGCCGCCAACAGGATGCCGCGCAGGACGAACACGTCGCCGCGCGTGCCCGCACCCGCGTGGCCCAGACCCGGCATGAGCGCCTGCGCGCCGGCGAACGCGATCAAGAGGAAAAACTGATGTTCGACCGCATGGCCGATCTGTACGCGAGTCACCGGAGCGATCGCGCATGATCAAACCCACCTCCATCGCCGCCGCGGCGCTGTTGCCGCGCCACAACGCGACGCCGCGCGAAGGCGGCTCCGATTTCAGCCGTTGGATCGGCTCCGACCAGGGCCGCGCCGCGGCCCCGGATGCGCGCGATATCCAAAGCGATACCCAGCGCGAATCGCGCGCGGCCGGCGACATCGATGCGCCGTCGCTGGCGTTCGATATCGCGAAGGCCGATCAAGCCGATCTGCTGCTGGAGTTCCACGTAAGCGGCCGCGGCGGCGAGCAGGAATTGCTGGCCATGCCATGGCGGTTGTCGGCCAACGGCCGCCTGTCGCAATTGCTCAGCGCAACCCAGCGACCGGGCGGGCAGGGCCTGGCCTCGTCGCCCGCGCGCGAGGCCGCGACCCGCGCCAACGCGAGCCTGGCCGATGCCTGGGTCGAATACAGCATTCGCCATCTGGCCCAGGCCGACGCGGCGTCGCCGCAGGTGTTGCCGATGCCGAACCTGGCCGATCCGCTGCAATCGAGCGCCACGACATCCGGCGAATCCACTGCTTCGGCGAGCGCGCCGCGCAACGCGTCCGACGGCGCGGCCGCGCCGTGGGCAAGCCGTGTGCTGCGCTGGATCGAGAGCGAAGGCGGCGACGCCACCTTGTGGATTCGCGACTACCGCCTCGACCCGGATGCCGCGCAACGGCTCGGCCGCCTGATGCACGCGCTCGCCGAAGAACACGGCACCCGACTGCAACGCATCGTCGTCAACGGCCGCGAATACTGGCGCGCCGATCGCAACACGTCACAGGAGAACGTCTAATGGCCATCGACGCCATCGGCAGCACGCCGAACCCGCAGAACCAGGTCCTGACCCGGCAGAAAAGCATCGATCAGGAGGATTTCATCAAGCTGTTCCTGGCCCAGCTGCAGTTCCAGGACCCGCTGGAACCGGTCGACAACCGCGAGTTCCTGGCCCAGTTGGCGCAGTTCACTTCGCTGGAGCAATCGCGCCAGACCAGCGAGAACACCAACGAGCTGCTGTCGATGAACGCCACCAGCCAGGCGCTGGCGCTGATCGGCCGCGGCGTCGACGTGCAGGGCCAGGCGATTCCGCTGACCGGTTCGGTCACCGCGGTGCAGTTCACCGAAAACGGCCCGACCTTGAGCGTCACCGACGCCAACAAACAGGTCACCACCGGCATCCGCCTGTCCCAGGTCACCCTGGTCAAGCAGCCGTAACCGACCGCCGCGGCAGCCCGAGTCAACCGTCGTAACCAGCAGCTACACCAAGCAGTCTTAAGTCGCAGGAGCGCGCTCATGTTCCAAGCCTTGTTCAACAGCCTGTCGGGACTTTTCAGTTTCTCGCGCGGGCTCAACACGATCAGCAACAACGTGTCCAACATGAACACGCCCGGGTTCCGCGGCAGCGATGCGTTCTTCGAGAACGTGCGTGGCGGCCTAGGCTCGCGCATCAGCGGCGAGGGCATGCGCACTGAACCCGGCGATATTCGTCAGACCGGCAACGCCACCGACATGGCGGTCGACGGCGACGGCTATTTCATTCTTCGCGATCGCAGCGGCGAGTTGCACTACACCCGCGCCGGCCAATTCCGTTTCAACGAAAAGGGCGTGCTGGTCGACACGGTGTCGGATTACGAAGTGATGGGCTACGACGGCGACGGCAACCTGGCCGCGATCGATCTCACCCCGATGCGCACCTTGCCGCCGGAGCTGACCAGCAAGGTCAACTTCAAGGGCACGCTGACCCCGAGCATGACCACGCCGTACACGATCACCTCGATCGACGTGTTCGATTCCAACGGCACCGCGCGGCGTTTGTCGGCGGTGTTCACCCGCACCAGCGCCAACAACATGCCGGCCGAGTTCAACGTGGTGATCAAGGATTCCACCGACGCCACCATCGCCACGCATACCTTGAAGTTCGACACGCTCGGCACGCCGACCCGCGAGACCAACGAGTTCACCGCCCAGTTCGCCTTCGGCGGCGCCACGCCGCAGCCGGTGACCTTCAACTTCGGCACGCCAGGCGGCTTCGACGGCATTTATTCGTTCAGCGGCGGCAGCGTCAACGTCACCGCGACGGTCGCCGACGGTCACGCCATCCTCGGCTACAACGACGTGGCTTTCGACGAGAAGGGCGTGCTGCAGCTGTCGTATTCGGCCAAGGAAAAACGCCAGGGCCCGCGTCTGGCGCTGGCCTCGCTGCCCAACGAAAGCTCGCTCAAGCTCGACGGCGGCCGACTGGTATCGGGACCGAGCGTGCAGGACAAGGAACTCGGCCGTCCCGGCGAGTCGCGCTACGGCCGCATCGTCGGCCGCAGCCTGGAACTGTCCAACATCGACCTGACCCGCGAGTTCGCCGACATGATCATCATCCAGCGCGGCTATCAGGCCAGCTCGCGGGTGATGACCGTGAGCAACGAGATGATCGAGCAGCTCTACAACAGCACGAGGGGCAGCTGATGGCCGTGTTGTTGCCGGTGCGCTGGCACGGCGCGAGCCGGTTGGCGCGTCTGCGTTCGCTGTTGTCGGCGCGCGGCGGCGAATGGCTGCGCGAGTGGTCGAGCGAAAAGGCCGCGCTGGAGTTCAATCTGGAACCGCTCGACAGCGGCGTCGGCGCAGGTCAATGGTTCGCCACGCGCGCCAGCGGCGGAACGGTGCATGCGTGCATGGCCTCGGCTGCGTTCGATCAGCTCGGACGACGCCTGCTCGGCAGCAACGAATCCGACACGCTCGGTCTGGCCGAAGGCGTCGGCCGCCGCGCCTGGAGCGATTTGATGCGCGCCTGGTTTGCCGCCGCGTCCGAAGCCGATGCATTGAGCGACGCGGCCGCGCCGAGCGAACGCGCGCTGACCGCGCGTCATGGCGTGGTCGGTCTGCTGGTGCAGGTGGCCGGCGTGCGCATTGCCTTGTACCTCGACGCCGGCGTCTGCGATGCGCTGGTGCCGGTCGATAAACCCGCCGCGGCGCTCGCGCTGAGCAAGCGCGGCGACGCGATGACCCAGGCGCAGGTCGGCCTGGAGGTCGTGCTCGATCTGGGCATGGCCGAGATCGGCCAGGCCTTCGATCTGCGCCCGGGCGAAATCATCCGCACCGCGGTCAAGCTCGACACCGCATTGACCTTGCGTTCGGCATCCGGCGCGGCGCTCGCGCGCGGTCAGCTGATCGCCCAGGACGGCCAACGCGCCATTCGTATTTCCTCGATTTCCATGCAGCAAGGGGCAACCTCATGAAGAACAGTGCAGCCGCCGAAGTCATCCCGGCCGACAAGACCACCCTCGACAGCAGCCTGCGCGACGCGGGCGCGCGCCAGGACATAGGCCTGATCGGCCATGTGCAGGTCTCGCTGGCCGCCCAGGTCGGCACGATCAATCTGTCGGTCGAGCGTTTGTTCGGCCTCAAGGCCGGCGACGTGATCGACATGAACGAAGCGCTGGAAGCGCCGATCACCTTGATGCTCAACGGTCGCGCGGTCGCGCGCGCCGAGTTGCTCGCGGTGGACGATCACTTCGGCGTGCGGATCCTGGAACTGGCGTGAGCGCTGACGCAACGCAACCCGCCGCGAAGCAAACCGCGGCGCCGGCGACCACGCCTGTCGTTGCGCCTGCGACGGCACCTGTCGTCGCGCCCGGCGCGGTGCACAGTGCCGCGCCGATCGGTTTTCGCGATGAGCACGAATCGGTCGCCGATTCGGCGGTCGGCGTGCTGCTGGTGCTGGTGGTGTTGCTCGGCGCCTGCCTCGGCGGCCTGCTGTTCGCCAAGCGCAAGGGCTGGTTGAACCGCTGGCTGCCGGCGCCGAGCGGCGCGGCCGACGACGCTTCGCGCCTGCGCGTGGAGCAGGTGCTGCGACTGAGCCCGCGTACCGTGCTGTATCGCGTCGCCGACGAACGCAACCGTTATCTGATTCTCGAATCGACCGCCAGCGCCCAGCTCGGTCCCGCGCAACCTCTCGATCAAGCGACCCCGTCCCATGACCCGCACGCCTGACCGCCGCCGTTGGCCGATCGTGATCGGTGCGATGACCGGCGCATTGCTGTTCGCCGGCGCCGCCGTGGCCGCGGGCGCGACCGCGCCGAGCGACCTGGTCGGCGAAGCGCTCAAGCAGGACTATTCGCCGGCGATCCGTAATCTCATCGCGCTGACCGCGTTGTCGCTGTTGCCGGTGGCGCTGATCGCGATGACCTCGTTCACCCGCATCGTGATCGTGCTGTCCTTGCTGCGCCATGCCCTGGGTTTGCCGCAAACGCCGCCGAACGCGGTGGTGGTGACCTTGTCGATCTGCCTGACCTATTTCTCGATGGCGCCGGTGCTGGACAAGGTCAACGACAACGCATTGCAGCCATACATGGCCGAGCAGATCGGCAGCGGCGAAGCGGTGCGGCGCGGCTTGCTGCCGATGCGCGAGTTCATGGTCGGCCAGACCCGCGAATCGGACCTGACCGCGGTGCTGGAAATGGCTCGCGTGCCGGCGCCGAAGACCATCGACGACATCCGCTTCCGTCATCTGCTGCCGGCGTTCCTGCTCAGCGAGCTCAAGACCGCGTTCCAGATTGGCTTCGTGATTTTCCTGCCGTTTCTGTTGATCGACCTGGTGGTGGGCGCGGTGCTGATGGCCTTGGGCATGATCATGGTGCCGCCGGCGACGATCAGCCTGCCGCTGAAGATATTGCTGTTCGTATTGATCGACGGCTGGGTGCTGGTGTCCAGGGCCTTGTTAAGCAGTTACTGGACGTAGGGACGCCGGGACGTGATGGAAGCGGCGACGGCCGAAGGCGAGGACGCCGAACTGTGGCAGCGCTACCGCGGCGGCAGCGACGACGCGCGCGACCGGCTGTTCCTGCGTCACGTCGGCTGGGCCAGGGCGATCGCCTCGCAGGTGCACGGCCGCATTCGCGCCTATCCGGTCGACCGTCAGGATTTCATCCAGAACGCGACCATCGGGCTGCTCGATGCGATGAGTCGCTTCAACCCCGAGCGCGGCGTGACCTTCCGCGTCTACGCCAAGCCGCGCGTGCGCGGCGCGGTGTTCAACGGCTTGCGCGCGATCCTCGGCGACCGTCCGCCGCCGCGCGACGAGGCCACCATCCGCGAGCGCCTGCAGAGCCTGCAGGACAACGGCGGCCAGGACACATTGGAAAGCATCGTCGACTCGGTGGTCGGCCTGGGCCTGGGTTTCCTGCTCGACGAAGCCGGCCGTCACGGCGGCGCCAGCGACACTCGCGACGGGCTGGCCTATGTCGACCGCCAGCAGACCGAGCATCGCCTGAGCGCGGCGCTGAACAACCTGCCCGAGCGGCTGAAGCTGATCATCCAGACCCACTATTTCCACTACGTCCCGTTCCAGGACATCGCCCAGAGCCTCGGCCTGACCAAGGGCCGGGTGTCGCAACTGCACCACGCGGCCTTGACCAAGCTGCGCGAGAGTTTGCGGGATATGCAGTAGGCCGCGAGGCGGTCGGATCGCCGCGGCTCGGCGGGTGCCTGGACGAGGTAGATCGCGCCGAAGCCCGCGACCGGGCGAGAGGCATGGGCAGCGCGGCGCGAACTGAGCCCAGGACCGCGGGGCTGGCCCCGACCACGACTATGCCGTCCTGTCCGGCCGCAACCCCGGCTGGCCCGGTGCTGTGGTGGTAGAGGCTTGAGCCCCGATGCCTTCCGTCGCAGGCGCTACGGTGCTTGCCCTGGCCGGCGCGCCGGGCCGAAGCCGGCTTCGACAGGCGCCGGCACAGAGCCATCCGCGGCTCCGTTCGAGCCCCAAGCCCACCCGGCAAGGCCCGCCCCACCTACGCTTCAACCAGATTAGTCCGACCCGGCTCCGCGCCGGGGACCCATGGCGGAGCGGGGGGCTATAATCCATCATCTCAGCCGTATCCCGGCAATAGTTAAGGAATCCCATGGCACGCGGCGTCAACAAAGTCATCCTGGTCGGCAACCTCGGTAACGATCCGGAGACCAAATACACCCAGGGCGGCATGGCCGTGACCACCCTCAGCCTGGCGACCACCAGCGTCCGCAAGGACAAGGACGGCAACCAACAGGAACGCACCGAGTGGCACCGGGTCAAGCTGTTCGGCAAGCTCGGCGAGATCGCCGGCGAATACCTGAAGAAAGGCCGTCAGGTCTACATCGAAGGCTCGATCCGTTACGACAAGTTCACCGGTCAAGACGGCGTCGAAAAGTATTTCACCGACATCATCGCCGACGAGATGCAGATGCTCGGCGGCGGCGGTGAAGGCGGCGGTGGCGGTGGCGCGCGCGAAGGCGGCGGCCGCAGCGACTTCCGTGGTGGCGGCGGTGGCGGTGGCGATCGCCCGGCACGCGCGGCTGGCGGCGGTGGTGGTGGCGGCAATTACGGCGGCAATCGCGATGCCGGCCCGCCGCGCCGCGAAGCGCCCCCGGCCAAGTCGAACGATTTCGGCGACGATTTCGCGGACGACGACATCCCGTTCTGATTCCGGCATCGAGCAGCGTCTTGCTTCTGCCGCAAAAGGCCCGCTGACGCGGGTCTTTTGTTTTTACGGCCGGCCTTGTCGTATTGAGAACGTGCAGCGGTGGCGGCCGTCAAGGGCAGGGCGCATCGGGTCGCGACGCAAGGCTGGGTCGAACCGCCGCGGCATCCTCCGGTTTGAGGTATTGCCGCGGACGACGGTCGCGATCACGTAGCATCGATCGCGTTTGCTGGCTGTAAGGTCCGACGTCGTGCCAGCCGCTCGGCTAGTCACTTCAGACCGGATCTCGGCATGGGCACAGGCCGCTCGGTTTCGGCGAGGCAAACGTTGCGATGGGATCTGTTTAATCCTGTGCGCATCGTTCGATCCGCGACGGCATCGTATGCGCAATCGCGCACCGTCGATCAAGGGCGAATCGACCGCGACGCCTCGCAAGAGGCGTGAATGGAACCGGCCAGCGTCGTAAGCGCATCGCGGTAAGCGCATCGCGCATGGTCGCGTTGATCGCGGTGGCCGCGACGCATAGGTCCGCGGTTAATTCCGGTAATCACCACGCGCCGGACGCCGCAGTGATCCAGCAACACCGCAAGCGGAGTCGAATGGAACGCGGATTGCTTGGGCTTGAGGATGTAGAAATCGTCGGACTGCGGCGTAATTAGCTTCGCCAACAACGCGCCGCAACAGGCATCCTGGCCGCAAACCGCCACCAGTTCTCCAAGGTCGCCATGCCCATTGGCGTTAGTTCTAGTTCGCGTAGACGAACAGCGCAACGGCCTTCTTGAAGAGGATGGGTGATCGATCCGCTGCTAAGGTGAATCTGGACACGGCCACAGCACCGCTTCGTGAATAGAAAGCTCGCTGGCTCCCCGCATCCGCAACGCACCGACACAAGTTGCTATCGATCGGACGGCCCATTCCGTCGGCGCGTCCACGCACCGATCGCCCAACCCGCGACGACCGCGATAAGAAAGGTCTGGGCAGGGTGTCGGCGCGCGATCGCGACGGCCTGATCGAGCATCCCCGCCGGCCTGCCGCGATCGGCGACATCGAGCGCCGGAATCGGGCTGGCGACGTCGACGGTCGGTGTGTTGAAAGCGCCGCGAGCGGCGTAGTCGGTCGGAGTGGCCGGTGGATGAGAGGCTTGCATCGTGGAATTCCTTTGCGCGGTGATCGGTCGCGGGCTTCGCACAGACGCAAGCGGCGCATTCGCGCCGCTTGCGTGACGGTCTATTGGATTATCGGCGGTCTTTTATCGGCCGTCTTTGTCGGCGTCGCCAGGCAGCGCGCGCTCGACGTTGTGCCAGGCGTCCTTGGTCGCGGCCTTGGCCTTCTCCCAGCCGAGTTTGGATTCGCCCTTCACCGTGTCCCAGCGCTGTCCCAGTTCGGCTTCGAGCTTGTCGTCCCAGTCACGATCGCGGTACTGCTGGCGCGCATGCGTGCCGTACCGATAGGCCGGACGATAATCGGAAAACTCCGCATCGGGATCACGGTACGAAGTCTGCTCGAACTGCGACTGGTGATAACGATCGCTCGCGTCGTAGGTGCGGTAGGTGCGATCGGCGCGGGTCCATGAATCCTGCACGGCCGGCCGGGCGGCCTCCCAATCCAGCTTCGATTGGCCGCGCGCGCCGGCCCAATCGCGTTCCAGCTCGGCCGCGGTCTGCTCGTCCCAAGGCCGGTCGCCCAGGCGCGACCTGGCTTCGGCGCCGTACGAATACGCCGGCGCGTAGTCGGTGGCGTAGTTGTACTCGGGGTTGTAGTACGGGCGACGCGCATGTTCTTCCTGCCAGTACTGCGCTTCGCCGGTGGGATCGATGCGCTCGGCCACGCCCTTGCCGGCGGCCGCGCCAGCGATCGCGCCGATGCCGCTGCCAACCAGCATGCCGATCGGGCCGCCGAACGCGCCGACGAATGCGCCGGCCACCGCGCCGCTTACGCCGCCCACGCCGACGCCCACCGGATGCGCGCCGGGCGTTCCGGTGATCGGATCGCGGTTGAGGTCTCGCTTGTCGTTGCTGTTGCTCATTCTGTCGCTCCTTGCCTTCGGCGGAAACGTCCGCGGATAGGAGTCCAGAATTCACCGCGGCGCATATGCGCGATGTCGTCGTGTTGCGAAAGCGCTTTTAACATCGGCGGTCGACGCCTCGTATTCACAACACGCTGCGCACATTGCGGCTGAATCATTAAGACATAAACGCCGGATCACACACCCGTTTGCGAATGCGGCGCCTCGACCGGCTTGGATTGCGGCGAGTCCTTCTGACGCAACCAGATCGTGAGGATCACCAATGCGGCTACCGCCAGAAATTCGCTCTGCCAGTTTTGAAACGACTCGAACCAGAACTGCGCATCGCCCAGAAACGACACCAGTCCGGTTTGAGGTTCGCCTTTCATCGCCTGTTCGGCGTTGCGCGCGCGCCAGCTCCCGCACAGGTGCAGCACGAACGAAGCCGAGAACAGCAGGCCGAATGCGATCGACAAAGAGTTTTCGTACAGCCGTCGCCACAGTCCGCCGGCCTTGACCGGCCATGGCGCGGGGCCCGGTTCGATGCGTTCGCTGCGCGGTTCCAGCGGTCGTGATTCCGCCGAGCCTTGCTGACGCAAGCTCACGGTCAGCAGCACGTACAGCCCCATCTGCAGGAACTCGCTTTCCCAGTTCTCGAACGTGGCCGAAACGAAGTGGCCGCTGGTCAGATACTGGCCCAGCGTCAGCGCCAACAGGTGATGCTCCAACCGCTCGGCGTTGTAAACCGAGCGGCCGGTGGCGATCTGGCCGAACAAGGCGGCGAGCAGGCAGGTGAGCAAGACGATGGACAAGCCGTTGCGGCGCCAGAACGTCGATGCGGATAGGGACATGCGGGTCTCCGGGTACGCGGGCGCGGTCGGGGCGGTGCCTTCGACGCTGTGGGAGTCTTTTACGGCGTGGATGACCCGAGTCCGGCTTTGTCTTCGCGTCGGGTACCAAGCATCGATGTCGAACGTCAGTCCCGACCGCGCACGCCGCTCAAAGCTGCGACTTGATCGGCAGCACGAACCGCTCCATGGCTTTCTCCGTCCACGGGCGATTCGTCCAGGCCTCGTAGGTGTACGCCTTGGCCTGAGACAAATCGTCCTCGAACACCCTGGTCATCTCGTCGGCGAACCCGGATTCGTAGACGTTCAAGCTGGCCTCGTCGTTGAGCTGGAACGAGCGCGAATCGAAATTGGTCGATCCCACCGACACCAGGTGGCGATCCACGATCAACAGCTTCACGTGCATCATCGTGGGTCGGTACTCGTGCAGCTCGACGCCTTGTTGCAGCAGCGGGCCCCACTGCGCCCTGGACGCCAGGCGCACGGCATCGGAGTCGATGTGCTCGCCGGGCACGAGGATGCGCACGCGCACCCCGCGTTTTCTCGCTTCCAGCAAGGCGCGCTGGGTGAGTTCGTCGGGGACGAAATAGGCCGCCGCCAGATCGATGGACTGCGACGCGGCTGCGATCGACATCAAGTACATCAGGTGCATGCTTTCGCTGCCGCCCGACGGCGAGCTCAGGAATACCTGCGCATCCATGTCGCCGCGCCGGGACAAGTCCGGGTAGTAGGACGGCCCATGCAGCACGCGGCCGGTCATCTTGACCCAGTTGTCGCCGAACGCGGCCTGCATCTGCGCGGCCGCCGGACCTTCGATCAGGAAATGGCTGTCGCGCCAGTGCTTGGGGTCCTGAGCGTGGCCCTGCCATTGGTCGGCGATGCCCACGCCGCCGGTAAACGCGGTTTCGCCGTCGATCACCAGCAGCTTGCGATGGGTGCGGTGATTGATCCGGTCGAGGTTGTACCAACGCAAGGGCCGGTAGCGCTCGACCTGCACCCCGGCCTGTTTCATGCCGTCGATCAAGCGCGAATCCATTTTGCTGCTGCCGACCCAGTCCAGGGTGACATGCACCTGGACGCCGGCGCGCGCGCGTTCGGACAGCGCGTCGCTGAAGCGTTGGCCCACCTCCCCGGACCAGTAGATATAGGTTTCGAAGACGATGGAGCGCCGCGCCGCCGCGATGGCCGCGATCATCGCCGGAAAGATTTCTTCGCCGTTGCGCAGATGACGGACGCGGTTTCCGCTCAGCACCGGCGGCCCAAGCATCACGCTCATCTCGCGACGGAACTGCGGATCGGTGACGTCGAAGCGATGTTGCACCAGCCGTTGGACCTTCTTCTCCGGTCCGGTCACGTTGGCGACGACGATCACCACCGCCAGGGTCAGAAGCGCTGTAAGGATAATCGTTGCAAGCATGGGGCGGCCATTGCGATGCGGAGCCATTGGACGTGCTCGGCGAAGGTGGGTGGATGTTCGTAGGCGGGCAGGCGGCGCGTGCTCGGCGTAATGAATCGGAGACGACAGGCAACCGGTGACCGTGCCCGCGGGCCGTACCGATCCTCACCAAAATCCCCAGCTTCATCCGGCGAACAGTCGTCGCCCGGAGCCCGCGCCCGCACGCCTCGGCGTCGGTTCTTGCTTCGCAAAAGCTAGCGTTCGAATAGTTAATGCCGCGTCGCGTTCGTACCGATGTGTCCGCCACGCATCATCCGGCGTCTGCGGTCGGTCGCTTGGATCGGCCGCGCGGCTTCGCGCGCGATGCGGATCTCCCCAGCGTGACCCACGCGGGCGCGTGATCGCTGGGCTTGACCAGACCGCGGACCCAGCGATCGACGCCGACGTCTTTCAATCGCGGGGCCAGCTGCGGACTCAGCAGGATGTGGTCGATGCGCAGGCCCGCATCGCGTTGCCAGTGCTGGCGGAAATAGTCCCAGAACGTGAACAGCGGTGGATCGGGATGACGCTCATGCAGCGCGTCGGTCCAACCCTGCGCGAGCAAACGAGCGTAACGCTCGCGGCTTTCGGGTTGCAGCAGAGCGTCCTTGCGCCACGAGCGCGGATCGTAGATATCCGCGTCGGTGGGCACGACATTGAAGTCGCCGGCCAGCACCACGGGATGACCGCTGCGCACCAACTCGTTCGCGTGCGCGATCAATCGGTCGAACCAGCGCAGTTTGTAGTCGAATTTCGGTCCCGGCCGTGGATTGCCGTTGGGCAGATAAAGACATGCGACGATCAGGCCATGGACGGCCGCTTCCAGATAACGGCCTTGATCGTCGTTGCGATCGCCTGGAAGCGCCCTGCGGCTCTCGATCGGGTCCGCGTCGCGGGCGAGAATGGCGACGCCGTTCCACGCCCGCTGTCCGCGCCACAGCGCGCCATACCCCGCATCGTTCACCGCTTGCAGCGGAAACGCAGCGTCCTCGGCCTTAAGTTCCTGCAGACACACGATGTCCGGGGATTCGCGTTGCAACCATTGCAGCAGATGCGGAAGGCGCGTGCGCACTCCGTTGATGTTGAAGGTTGCCAGCTTGAGGGTGCGCGCGGTCACGGCGTCGGGTTTTCCACGCAATCTGTCGCTGGTCGCTTGCGGGTCAGTTCTTCTTCAACATCTGATCGCGCGCCTGCTCGGCGCGCGACGCGCCGATCGCGGTTTCGACCTGCTTGATCTCTTCCGGCGGCGGCAGCACCGCGGGGAAACCCAGCGACTGGATCCACAACTCTCGGGTCCAACCCTGAGTGTGATACAGGTGATGGTCTTCGTCCTGTTCGACCGCTTCGAATGCGGCCTGGAGGACTTTCACCTGCGGGCCCTTGCCGTGCTTGGCGACGTGGCCGATCAGCTCCCAGTTCAGATGATCCTTGGTTTCGGCCAGTACCACGCATTCGCCGGCGACCAGTTCGGCCGCGGCCGGGTCGCCCGCCGCCAACGCCATCTCCATTGCCTTGACCAGTGATTTGCCGATGTGGCCGACCACTTTGCGTCCGGGCGTGGGGGTATCGGGATCGAGACCGAGTTCCTCGAACACGTTCAACAGCACCTTGCGATGGGTGCGGGTTTCATCCAGATACTCGTTCCATTCCTTTCGCAGATCGTCGTTAACCGCGCAACGGATCGCGGTTTCGTATATCTGGATGCCGCCGAGTTCGGTTTCCAATGCCTGATACAGCAGTTCTTCGACTTGCGCGGAATCTTGTGCGTTCTTGGCCATTGAAGTTCTCCTCAGAGCGCCTTATGACGCCGATGAGGAAACTTAGAAGCCACGGGATTCGATCGGTGTGAAGTTCCGCGCGGCGTCGTGAACGATTCAGCGCGGCACGCAGGCGCTGGCAACGATGCAGCGCGTTCGGTCATCCTCTGGGCCCTCCCATGACCGGCAGCACCACGCCGTTGACATAGGACGCGGTCACCGGCGAAGCGAGGAATACGTAGGCGGGAGAAATTTCCTCGGGCTGGGCGGGCCGGCCCATGTCGCTGTCGGCGCCGAATTTCGCCACGTCCTCGGCCGATTTGTCGGCGGGATTGAGCGGAGTCCAGACCGGACCGGGCGCCACCGCGTTCACGCGGATGCCACGCGGCAGCAACTGGCTGGCGAGCGACAGGGTGAAGGCGTGGATCGCGCCCTTGGTCGCCGAGTAGTCCAGCAAGGTCTTGTGGCCGAAAAGACCGGTCTCCGAGCCAGTGTTGATGATCGCCGAACCGTTGCCCAGGTGCGGAAGGGCCGCGCGCGCCATATGAAAATAACCGGCGATGTTGGTCTGCAGGGTCTCCTGCAGATGTTCGTCGCCGAGGTCTTCAAGCGAATCGCAATGCGCTTGGAACGCGGCGTTGTTGACCAGAATGTCGAGTCGGCCGAACGCGGCGATGGTTTGCGCGACCGCGTCGTCGCAGAACGCCCGGTCGCGCACGTCGCCGCTGATCGCCAGGCTGCGCTGGCCTTCCTGGTCGATGAACATGCGCGTGTCCTGCGCGTCCTGATGCTCGTTGAGATAGACGATCGCGACGTCGGCGCCTTCGCGCGCGAACAGCACCGCCACCGCGCGGCCTATGCCGGAATCGCCGCCGGTGATCAGCGCGACCTTGCCCTGTAGCTTTCCGCTGCCGCGGTAATCGGGCGCCATGAACTTCGGCGCCGGATTGAGCATGTGCTCGTGCCCGGGCTTGACCTGATGTTGTTTCGGCAACGGGTTTTCCGGTTGCGCGCGCTCGCCGGCCTGGACCGCGGGTTTTTTCGCGGTTTTCCCTTGCTTGTCGGGCTTGCCTCGATCGAGCGCGTCGACCCGGCGCTGGATGGCCTTTTGGCGGCGAACGGTCGCGCCCGCGCCGGAGTCAGAACCGGAACCCGATGGACCCGATGGGCTGTCCGGCGACGGAATCGAGCGTTCTCCATTCCCGGTCTTCTTGGCCATGACGCCTCCTGCTGATGCGATCAGCACCGAACCTAAGCCAGCGCATCTTTCATCGACGTGAAATCCGCGGCGATAGACGATGAAATAGACGGCGATGTGCTCGACATGCGATCGCAGCTGTACGGTTAATGTCGAAGCGGATGAATGCGTGGCGGCTCGCGATCTTCGCGGGCGGCTAACGAACGGCCGTGCAGGTTTGAGTCATCCAACGGCAGGTCATTCATATGAAACAGCGCCGCGTTTACCGAACCGACGACATCGCCCAGGCCACGCGCGCCGTCGACGCATTGCGCGCCCAGGGAGTCAGCGACGACGATATTTCGCTGGTGGCGCGTTCGGATATCGAACTGCAGAGTATTCCCAACCGGCACAAGGAAGCCGACACGGATTTCATGCCGGCGGCGATCCGCGGCGCCGGCTTAGGCGGCGCGACCGGGTTGCTGGCCGGCCTGGCCGCGACCGTCATCACTCCGGTCGGCATCACCCTGGCGGGCGCGGCGGTGGTCGGCGCGGTCGGGGCGCTGGTCGGCACCTGGGCGTCGGCGCTCATGGGCGCGGCCTTGCCCGATCCCATCCGGCAGAAATTCGACGACGAGATCGCCGCCGGTCGCATCCTGGTGCTGGTCGACGCCGAATCGTCGGTGCACGAGCGGCTCGGCGCTGCGTTGGCGAACACCGGCGCGACGCTGCTGGACTATGAGGCGCTCGCGTCGATGACCTGACGCGAGTCGCGCTCGCCGCATCGAAAGGGCCCTGGACGTTTTGTAAACGCAGCGCCGGCAGATATCGCCATCTACACCGAACAAGCCCGATCCGCAGGTGCGCGCTGATCCGCGATGCGGCTGACTACCCAAGCCCATTCGGCACGCCGAGCGAAAATGTTTTCGTGGCGGTAACCGTAATGAGGTCAGATGATGGCCCGTCACGGACCGGCGCATCGGTATCAGCTGCATCACTGGCGGCTTCGAATTGCATGACCCGGCAGATCCGCTGCGTGAAGCTCAAGTCGAAGCCCGAGGCGGATGTTGACCGTCTGGATCGCCCTTGGCAGCCTATGCGCTTGCGCGCCTTGTGAGGCGCCGCATCGAACCCGGGCAAGATGCCCGGGGTGAAGCGATCTGTATCCAAGGAAACGCGAAATGGCGCGACTGGGCTTGTCCAAGCAAAATCTCATCTCCCGCGGCGCGGCGCGTTTCAACGATCTGGTCTATCTCGCGCTGCAGGACAAGAAGCTGCAGCGCAACGGAACCGTGCATACGCGGCTCGGGAGCCTTGACGAAGGCGAGATCGCCAATGTGAAGGATCTGGCCTGGCACGCGGTCGGAATGTGCGTGGCGAAGCTGCCGAGTGAAAAGCTCGTGGTCGTCGCGGGCGACGGCACGGTCTTCACCTATGTCGGCGGACAGGAAGGCAGCGAAAAGATAGCGGGTGCTTTCGATCTGCGCGGTTGCGCGACGGTCGATGGTTACGCTTATGCCTTCGGGATGAACCGTACGGTTTTCCGGCGTGGACACGAACGGCGATGGACCGCCATGCACGCGCCGGGTGTGGAGGCCGATAACGAGGTCGCGGGCTTTGAGGCGATCGACGGGTTCGGTGCGAACGATCTCTATGCCGCGGGCTGGGGCGGCGAGGTGTGGCATTGGCGGGGCGATGCCTGGAGCCGATGCGAAACCAGAGTCGATATCGTGTTGTCCGGTATCTGTTGCGGCGGCGATGGTCTGGTCTACGCCTGCGGCCAGTCCGGGACTTTGCTGCGCGGTCGAGGCCGTGAGTGGGAGGCGCTGAATACCGAAGGGCTGACGGACGATTTTTGGGACGTGCGCTGGTACAAGGGGCGAGTCTACGTCGCAAGCACGAGCAGCTTGTACGCGCTGTATGGCGACGCACTGGTACCGGTCGAGTTCGGAGCCGATGCGCCCGAAAGTTGTTACAAGCTGACCGACGCGGAAGATGTGCTGTGGTCAGTCGGTCAACGGAATTTATTCTCGTTCGACGGTGCAGTGTGGAGCCGCTGGGAATAATGTAAAACGCATGACGCTTTCATTCGAGAGCGCAGCGTGCAACGGCGCATGCGGCGCCCGCTCGGCAAGCGCCTTGCAACGGGGGCTAGGTTTCAGCGTCGTACGTGAAACCCACTGCCGCCAAGCAGATCTTCTATTTCCTGCGCATCGACCAGATTGAAATCACCGGGCACCGAGTGTTTCAGGCTGGCCGCGGCCAACGCGAAACGCAGCCCGTCCTCGTCGCTCATTGCGCGCAACAGTCCATGCAGCAGTCCCGCGGCGAACGCATCGCCGGTGCCGATGCGATCCACGATCGATGGCAACTCGTACGATGGCGTCCAGATCACCGAGCCGTCGCGATGGAACAGCACCGCCGACAAGGCATGGTGATCGACATTGCGCTGCTGGCGCTGGGTGCAGGCCAGCCGTTGCAGGTTCGGGAATGCGGCGAATGCGAGCTCGGCCGCCTTGGCCAAGCCGCTGTCGGCGGCATGCGGCTCGATCTGCGTCGCCAGGGCGACGGCGATGTCGCGATGGTCGGCGACGAGCACATCGGCGTGACTCATCAACTCATGCAGGATCGGCGCGGGATCGACACCCCAGTCCTGCCACAACGAACTGCGGAAGTTGCCGTCGAAGCAAATGCGTACGCCGGCTTGACGCGCCGCGCGCGCGGCGGCGATCGCCGCGGCCGCGCCCGACGGGCCCAGCGCCGGAGTAACGCCGGACAAATGCAGCCACGCGGCACCGTCCAGCAGCGTCGGCCAGTCGTAGCTGTCGGCATCGGCGCGCGCGAATGCCGAGCCGGCGCGGTCGTACAGCACCCGGCTCGGCCGCTGGATTGCCCCGGCTTCGAGAAAATACAATCCCATCCGCCCCGCGCCGGTGCGTATCGTCCGTGTATCCACGCCGTGCCGGCGCAATTCGCCCACCGCGGCCTGGCCCAGGGCGTTGTCGGGAACGACACTGACCATGCCCACGTCGTGACCGAGTCGAGCCAACGACACCGCGACATTCGCCTCGGCCCCGCCCACGCAGATATCCAGGCGTGGCGACTGCAACAGGCGCTCGCTGGCCGGCGCCGCAAGGCGGAGCAGCAACTCGCCGAAACACAGCACTTTCCGGCTCATACGGCCTCCTCAAGGTTGCCGGCACGGTCACCTGTGACCGAGCTCTCGTAACTATTTGCGCACCGCAGCATGCTGTTCGCTCAAGGTTTTGTTAGGGTTTTGACCAGCGGTGTCATTTTCATTCAGGGGACACCATAACAGGCGCAGCAAGCCCGTCAAGGCCGCTCAGAAGCGGCCTGACACCTTTGGGAGGGGAGCGGAATGCAAGTGCAGTCAGTGATAGGAAAGACACCGGTTACCATGCTGGCCGGCGCGATCGCGCTGGCACTGTCGATCGCGCCCGTGACCGGGCACGCGCAGACCACCGCCGATCCGGCACCGCCCGCGCAGGCGGGCGCGGAATCGACGCAGGACGCCAAGAACCTGGACGCGGTGATCGTCACCGGCTTCCGCGCCAGCCTGCAGCAGGCGCTGGACATCAAGCGCGAGGAAGTCGGCGTCGTCGACGCGATCGTCGCCGAGGACATCGCCGATTTTCCCGACCTCAACCTGGCCGAATCGCTGCAGCGCATTCCGGGCGTGTCGATCGCGCGCGATGCCGGCGAAGGCCGGCAGATTTCGGTGCGCGGCCTGGGCCCCGATTTCACCCGGGTACGCATCAACGGCATGGAGGCGCTGACCACCGCCGGCGGCACCGACAGTTCCGGCGGCGCCAATCGCGGCCGCGGCTTCGACTTCAACGTGTTCGCATCGGAGTTGTTCAACAGCCTCAAGGTACGCAAGACCGCGTCGGCCGATGTCGAAGAAGGCTCGCTCGGCGCCACCGTGGATCTGCAGACCGCGCGGCCTTTCGACTACGACGGACTGACCTTCGTCGCCGGCGGCCAACTCGGCTTCAACGATTTGTCCAAGGACACCGATCCGCGCGCCACCGCGTTGATCAGCAACACCTGGATGGACGGCCGTTTCGGCGCGTTGCTGTCGGTGGCCTACACCGATCGCCGCCTGACCGAGGAAGGGCACAGCACCGTGCGTTGGGACAACGGGCCGAGCAGCGGTGGTTTCGCCGCCAGCTCGCCGTTTGCCGCCGCGCGCCTTCCGACCACCTTTCACCCGCGCATTCCGCGTTACGGAGTGATGGAGCACGATCAACAACGCCTGGGCGTCACCAGCGCCTTGCAGTTCAAGGTCAGCGACAAGACCGAGTTGGGGCTGGACCTGCTGTACGCAAAATTCGACGCGACCCGCACCGAGAACTTCCTCAACGGCATTTCCTTCAGCCGCACCGGTACCGGCAAGCCGCAGACCGTGGTGCTGGACGGCGAGGTCGACGAACACGGCAATCTGGTCTTCGGCCGTTTCAACAACGTCGACGTGCGTTCGGAAGCGCGTTACGACGAACTCACCACCAAGTTCACCCAGGCCAATTTCTACGGCGAGCACAAGTTCAGCGACGACTTCGTGCTCAGCGGCCAGATCGGCCGAGCCAAGTCCGAGTTCGACAACCCGATCCAGACCACGGTCACCCTGGATCGCAACAATGTGCAGGGCTACAGCTACGACTACCGCGGCAACAGCCGCTTGCCGGTGATCGACAACGGCTTCGACGTCAACGACCCCAACGCCTGGAGCTTCGCCAACGGGGTGTCGGAAATCCGTTTGCGTCCGCAAGCCTCCGAGAACACCTTCGACAATCGTCAGCTGGATTTCCGCTGGAATGTGGCGCCGGGCTTCAAGATCAAGGGCGGCGTGCAGTCCAAGAAATATCAGTTCGAAAGCAGCGAAAGCCGACGCGCATCGGAACTGGTGGTGCCGGCGCTGCCACCCGGCACCAACCTGGTCGATCTGACCAAGCGGATCGGACTGCAGGGAACCAGCGTCGGCGGCAACAACGATTCCAGTTGGCTGATTCCGGACATCGACGCCTTCAACCGGTTGTTCGGCATCTACAGCAACAGCGGGATTTTCGTGGTCTCGCCCGACGTCGCCAGCGCGCGCGGCAACAATCGCAGCGTCGAGGAAAAGGACCTGGGCTACTACCTGCAGGCCGATTTCTCCACCCAAGTGGGCCAGATCCCATTGAGCGGCAATTTCGGCGTGCGCCATGTCAAGACCAAACAGTCCTCCACCGGTTTCGCCCTGGCCGGAACCACGCCAGTGTTGACCACGGTTGGCCGCGATTACAGCGACACCTTGCCGTCGTTGAATCTGGTCGCCGACATCACTCCGGATTTCCTGATCCGCTTCGGCGCCTCCAAGGTGATGTCGCGTCCGGGCCTGGGCAATCTCACCCCGGGCGTGACGGTGAGCGTGAGCGGCGGTAACCGCGTGGTGTCTGGCGGCAATCCGCTGCTCGACCCGTTCCGCGCCAAGACCTACGACCTGGGTTTCGAGTGGTACTTCGCCGAAGAAGCGCTGTTGGGGCTCGGCTTGTTCTACAAGGACATCGACACCTTCGTGCAGACCTCGCGCGAGATCCGGCCGTACAACACCTCCGGGCTTCCCGACGAACTGCTGGCCGGCACCGGCGCGCTGCCGACCGATGAGTTCCAGTTCAACATTCCGGTCAACACGCCGGGCGGAAAGCTGCGCGGCCTGGAGCTGAGCTACCAGCAGCCCTTCACCTTCCTGCCGAGCTTCTGGCACGACTTCGGCGTGCAGTTCAATTACACCTACGTCGATTCGAAGATCCAGTACGTCACCGCGGCCGGTGCTTCGTCGCTCAAGACCGATCTGGTGGGTCTGTCCAAGAACGCCTACAACGCCACGCTCTACTACGAAGGCGATCGCTTCAGTGCGCGCGTGTCGGCCGCCTACCGCGACGATTACCTGACCACCGTGCCCGGCCGCAACAATGCCGATGTCGAAGGCACCAAGGGCACGACGACCATCGACATGTCGGCGTCCTGGAAGATCAACGACCAGTTGGAGCTGACCGTGGAAGGGCTCAACCTCACCGATGAGTACAACGATCAGTGGGTGGATTCGGCCGCCGATCGGGTTTCGGTCTATCACCACACCGGGCGCCAGTACTTCCTCGGGCTGCGCTACAAGATGTGATGCGGACCTGAGGCCGGGAACTCATGACGGCATGGCGACGCAGGTCGCCATGCCGTCGTGGGCTCAACCCAAGGTCATAGCGGCTTCAGCGCGCGATGGCGGTAAGGCATCGCGTGTGCAGCGATAACTTCCTAATGGTTCGGTACTCATGCGCACGATCGTGTTGCTCGCCTTGTGGCTGATGGCTTTACCCGGGCACGCTGTCGCTGGTGACGCACCGACGCTGCGCTTGGCCGGCGATTCGACGATCGCGATCAAACGCGCGGAAAAACGGCCGGAAACCGGCTGGGGCGAAGCCCTGGGCGAGGCGTTCGCCGGCAGTGGCGTGAAGATCGACAATCGCGCCTTGAACGGACGCAGCACTCGCACCTTCGTCGACGAAGGCCGCTGGCAGGCGCTGCTGGATGCCATCGTCGCCGGCGACTACGTGTTGATCCAGTTCGGCCACAACGACCAATCGCAGAACAAACCCGACCGCTACACGCCACCGGCCGACTACCGCCGCAATCTCGAACGATTCGTCGATCAGACGCGCGAACGCGGCGCTACCGCGATCCTGTTGACGCCGGTCGCGCGGCGGCGGTTCGATCTGAGCGGCACGCTGTTGCATAGCCACGGCGAATACCCTGACCTGGTGCGCGCGGTCGCGTCCGAGCGTGGCGTGGCCTTGATCGATCTGGAGCGGCGCAGCGAGGCGGTGTTGGCCTCGCAGGGCGCCGAAGCTTCAAAGCAGCTGTTCCTGTGGCTGCGGCCTGGCGACAGCGCCAACTATCCCGACGGCCTGCAAGACGATACTCATTTCTCGCCGCTGGGCGCGCGCTGCATAGCCGCCGAAGTCGCCGACGGCCTGAGCGCGCTGCGGTTGCCGTTGAGCCGGATGTTGCAGCGGCCGCTGCCGGCGCGATGCCTGCGAGCGAACGACCCCGCGCCCACGCCGCGCTAGAACGTTCCGCGCTGCACGAACGGCACGCGCTCATACAGCCTGCGTTCGCCGCCGCGAGGATCGTGGGCCAACCGCGGCTGGACATCGAACAGCAGGGTTTCGCGCCGCTGCAGCGAGTACTGGGGCCACACGGGCAGCCCGGCGTGGCTGGGGTCGCCATTGCGCGCCAATGCCAGTAACGCATCGCTCATCAACGCGGCCATCGCGCGTGCCTGCGCGCCGTCGCCGGTGTTCGAGCCGGGCTGCGCGGTGTTGTCGAACACCAATGCGATATCCAGCGTGTGCATCGCACCCCAGCGACCTTCTTCCAGCGGCGAGCCCCAATCCAGTTGATAAGCCCAGGTCGGCGCGCCCTGGCCCGCGCGCGCTTCGGCTTCCACGATCGCGGCGCGCCACGAACGCCCGGCCGTGGTCGCGGCGAAGAACACCTGCGATGGCGTGTAGTCGGGGTACAGGCGTCGATACTCCGCGATCACCGTGTGCGGATTCAGATCGACATATTGATGATCGCGCAACTTGTCCGGCAACTGCTCCCAGCTCAAGTCGAAATTGGCGCGATCGTGACCGAGAAACGCGCGGGTTTCGTCGCGGGTAGTGCCGATCAGCATCGGGATCCGCGCCGATTGCTCGGGCGCATCGGGATAGAACGGATGCCGGGGCAGGGACTTCCCGTCGAGCACCGGGCCGAAGTACAGCGACGTGTCTTCGATCCGCGATGGGTCGCGCACCCGGCTCGCCTCGATCAGCCGTTCGAACGGCAGCGTGCGCAGGCGCTGCAGATCCGTCGGCGCGATTCGCAGCTCATCGAGAAAACGTTGCGCGCGTTGGCTGGCCGCGCGCGGCCCGGCCGCGGTGATTTGCTGCCCGCTCATGGTCATCGCGCGATGAAACAGCCCGCGCGCGGCCGGCATCGCCATCAGAGTGGCGATCTTGGCGCCGCCGCCGGACTGGCCGAACACGGTGACGTTGCCGGCATCGCCGCCGAACTGCGCCGCGTGTTCGCGTACCCAGGTCAGCGCCTGGATCAGATCCAACTGACCGACGTTGCCGGACCAGGCGAAGCTGTCGTCGCCCAACTGGGCCAGATACAGATAACCGAAGGCGTTGAGGCGGTGATTGAGCGTGATCACCACCGCATCGCCGCGCCGGCACAGGTTGACGCCGTCGTATAACGGGCTGCTGCCCGAGCCGCTGTCGTAGCCGCCGCCGTGGAGATAAACCAGGATCGGGCGCCGCGCACCGTCGCGCAGCGCCGGCGTGAATACGTTCAAGTACAGGCAGTCTTCGCTGATGCGGTCGTCGGCGCGCTTCTGCGGCGCGGAAGGCCCGCATTCGACGCTGTCGCGCACGCCCCGCCACGGCAGTTCGCGCAGCGCGGGCATGAAGCGGCGCGAGGCGGTGTCGGCGCCGTAGGGCACGCCCTTGAACACCTGGATACCGCGGTCGCGGTAGCCGCGGATGCGTCCACTGCGCGTGTTCGCCAGCGGCGCCTCGTTGCCGCGATGGGCGAGGGCGGCCTGGGCGGCGTGTGGCATCGCCATGGCAGCGCCGCCGGCTATCGCCTTGAGCACATCACGACGTCGCATGTCCGTCTCAGCGCAATGGCGCGCGTCGGGGCAACGGTTTCAACGGCTCCATCGTCGCCAGATCCCAATCGGCGGGTACGAAGGCCTGCCGGGTTTCGTCGAACTTCGGATAGCCGCCGACCTCGCTTTCGCCGTCGATGATCTTGCCGCGGCCTTCGATGGTGTCGGCCAGGATGCGGCGATCGATGTCGTCGCGGTCCCACGGCCGCGCGCCGACGGTGGCGATCACCGCGTCCTGCACCTGCGCCGACGGCAACAGCTTCACCCCGAACGGAAGCTGCGGCGCCTGTGCGAGTTCGTTCAACTTCACCGGCGCGGTGGTGTAACGCCCGCTCTGCGGCAGCGGCTGGCCGATGCGATCGACGACCAGGTTGTCGTCGGCGTAATAGTCCAGGTCGCCGGATCCGCCGATGCTGAAGAACGCCAGCGTCTGGGTCGAAGGGCCGGCGCGCATCACGTTGCCGCGTACCGCCATCTGCCCGGTCGAGTACGGATGGCCCAGCCACTCCTCGGCGATCAGGTTGTAATGCACGGCGCGTTGGCCGGGGTTGTAGATCAGGTTGTTGATCACCTGGCCGCGCGCGCCGCCCTTGAATAGCGGGTTGCGCTCGTAGTTGTGCGCGTACAGATTGCCGACGATCAGGATGTCGTTGACGTGGTCGTGAATCAACGAGCCCTTTGAATGCTCGCCCTTGCCGTGGGTGGCGTTGGCCAGGCCTTCGGCGATCAGGTTGTTGCTGAAGGTGATCCGCCTGGAGGCGGCGCGCATCCAGTCGGTTTCGCTTTCGCCGAAGAAGCGCGTGCTCGAGGCCGACAGGTTCTCATCGGTGGCCCAGGTCAGCGAGCAGTGGTCGACGATCACGTCGGCCGCGCCGCGCACCGTGTTGATCGCGTCGAAGTCGACACCGGCGCGCTTGGCCAGGCCCGCCTCGCCGGGGCGTACCCGGATATGGCGGACAACGACGTCGTGGGTCGCGATCGTCAGGCCCCCGCGGATGAAGGTGATTCCGGGCTGCGGGGCGGTTTGTCCAGCGATGGTCAAATACGGTTCGCTGATCCTCAGCTCCTTGCGCTCCAGATCGATCACGCCGCCGACCTCGAACACCACGATGCGCGGCCCGGGCGTGGCGACCGCCTCGGCGAAAGAGCCTGGACCGCTCGACGCCAGCGTGGTCACCCGCAACAGTTTTCCACCCCGTCCGGCGGGCGTGTGCGCGGCCCAGCCCTGCGCGCCCGGAAACGCCAGGGCTGCGTTTTCCCCTGCTGAAATGCGTTCTTTGGCCATGGCGCCAAGCGACGCGGCGGTCAGCGAGGCGAGCAGAAATCCTCGCGCCGTGGCCTTGCCGTAAGCCATCAGGCTCGCTTGCGCGGCGATGCCGCCGAAGTCCCGCAGCACGTGTCCAATCCCCATCCCACCCTCCCAGGTTGTGAGCCAAGCATACGACCGGATTGTCAATGACACCGGTTTCCTATACAACAGCCGCAGACAGGATTTGCCCCGGGATCGGCTCAAGCATGGCGAACCAACCTTTCCACGACCCTATCGACGAGTCCGCTCTCGCGACCCGGTTGGTCGACGCCCGCCTGGGCGCCCAGGCACTCGCGCTTTACCCGGGGCCGCAGCCGCAGAGCCTGGATGAGGGCTACCGCGTGCAGGATCGCGCGATCGCGCTGTGGGATCGGCCGCTGGCCGGCTGGAAGGTCGGGCGCATTCCCGAGCAATGGCAGCGCGTACTCGGCGAGGAACGCCTGGTCGGCCCGATTTTCGCCGACGCGGTGCAGCGCGTCGCGGCCGGACAGAGCGGCCGCTTTCCGATCATTCGCGACGGCTTCGCCGCGGTCGAGGCCGAGTACGTGTTCACCCTGCGCGACGACGCGCCCGCGGACAAGATCGAGTACAGCGCGGCCGAAGCGGCGGCGTTGGTGGATTCGCTCTCGGTCGGCGTCGAATTGGCCGGCAGTCCGCTGCCCTTGATCAATATTCTCGGCCCGGCGGTGGTGGTCTCCGACTTCGGCAACAACTCCGGCCTGATCCTCGGGCCGCGGATCGAGGACTGGCAACACATCGACGGCGCCGAACTGGTCTGCGAAACCTTCATCGACGATCGTTCGGTGGGTCGAGGCGGCAGCGCCTCCATTCCCGGCGGCCTGCTGGCGGCATTGCGGTTCGCGCTTGCGCGTTGCGCGCGTCGCGGCTATCCGCTCAAGGCCGGCATGCACATCGCCACCGGCGCGACCACCGGCATTCACGATATCGTCGCCGGTCAGCGCTCGCGGGTCGATTTCGGCCGCTGGGGCAGTGTGTTGTGCGAAACGATGGCGGCCACCGATCCGAGGAACGCATGACATGACGACGCGACGCGACTTCCTGTTGGGCCTGGGCGCCGCCGGCGTAGCGACCGCGGTACCGGCCGCGCTGCGGGCGACCGACGGCCAGCGGCTGCTGACCGCGACCGATGTGCACGTCAAGGATTACCCGACCGTCGCGGCGATCGAGTGGATCGGCCGCGAACTCGAACGCGCGACCGGCGGGCGCCTGCGACTGCGCATGTATCACTCCGGCCAACTCGGTCGCGAGTCCGAAGCCATCGACATGGCGCGCTTCGGCGCGATCGACATCACCCGCGTCTACAGCGGCGCGCTCAACAATGCCTTTCCGCTGACCCAGGTGCTGTCGTTGCCGTATGTGTTCGATTCGGTGGGGCATCTGCGCCGCGCGCTCGACGGCCCGGTCGGCGCGCAGGTGCTGCGCGGCTTCGGCGCGCGCGATCTGGTCGGCCTGGCGATCTACGACTGCGGCGCGCGCTGCTTCTACAACGCGCGCAAGCCGATCGTCGGCCCGGCCGATCTGCACGGGTTGAAGTTCAGGGTGCCGTCGTCCGACATCTTCATGCGCATGATCCGCATGCTCGGCGGAAATCCGACTCCGCTCGCATACGGCGAGGTGTTCTCCGCGCTGCAGACCCATTTGATCGACGGCGCCGAGAACAATCTGCGCAGCTTCCATTCCAGTCGCCACTTCGAAGCGGCGCGTTACTGGTCGCAGAGCGAGCACTCCTACGCGCCCGACGTGCTGCTGATGTCCAGGCGCAGCTTCGATTCGCTGCGCGCCGATGATCGAATCTTGTTGCTCGACATCGCGCGTCGCTCGGTCGCGGTGATGCGCACGCTGTGGGACGAATCCGAAGCGCAGGCGCGCACCGCCCTGATCGCCGCTGGCGTGCAGATGAACCAATGCGACCTGCCCGCGTTCCGCAAGGCGGTGCAGCCGCTGCTGTCCGACTACCACCGCGTGCCGGCGCTGGAAGCGCTGTACCGCGACATCCGCTCCCTGGCTTGAGGCATCGACCGTGGAAGAGACTCTCGATACGCATGAGCACGCCGAACAACCGGTGGCGCTCGGCCTGCTGGACCGCGTCGCCGCCGGCGCGGTCGCGGTCGCCGGGGCCGCCTTACTCGGCATGGTCGTGGTGCAGGCGCTGCAGGTGTTCGCGCGCTACGTGATCAACGACTCGCCGGGCTGGACCGAACCTGTGGCGTTGATCCTGCTCAACACCGCGATGAGCTTCGGCGCCGCCGCGGGCGTGCATCGCGGTTCGCACTTCGGTTTCTTCGTGCTCGTACATACCGCATCGCCGCCGATCAAGCGCGTGCTGCTGGCGTTGTCCAACAGCGTGATCGCGATCATCGGCGGCGCATTGGCGGTGTGGGGGACGCAATTGCTGCTCGACGGCATCGACATCCCGATGGCGGGCGCGCCGCTGCCGCAGAGCGCGGTGTTCGCGCCGATGGCGATGGGCGGCGCGTTGATGGCGTTGTTCGCGCTGCAACGGCTGTTCGCCGTGCTGGTTTCCCCCGCCTCGGCCCGGAGCGAATAATGGAAGTCGCGATTTTGTTCGGCGTCTTCGCCGCGTTGCTGATCATCGGCGTGCCGGTGGCGTACTCGTTGTCGGCTTCGGCGCTGGCGACCCTGATCTACATCGGCCTGCCGCCGATCGTGGTGGTGCAGCAGACCGCCGCGGGCGCGGGCTCGGCCTCGCTGATCGCGATTCCGTTGTTCATCTTCGCCGGCGAGATCATGTTGCGCGGTGGCATCTCCGAGCGCCTGATCGGTCTCGCATCGGCCTTGGTCGGACACCTGCGCGGCGGCTTGGGGCAGGTCAGCGTGCTGTCGTCGCTGTTCTTCGGCGGCGTGTCCGGCTCGGCCATCGCCGACGTGTCCGCGATCGGCGGCGCGATGATTCCGCAGATGGCCAAGCGTGGCTTCGATCGCGATTTCGCCGTCAATGTCACCATGACCGCGGCGATGGTCGCGCTGCTGGTGCCGCCCTCGCACAATCTGATCCTGTACTCGGCTTCGGCCGGCGGCAGCATTTCCATCGCCGACCTGTTCGCCGCCGGCATCGTGCCCGCGCTGCTGATGACGGTGACATTGATGACCACGACCTGGATCATCGCCCGCCGTCGCGGCTACGCGGTCGAAGCGTTCCCCGGCTTCGCCATGGTCGCGCGCCGCTTCGTCGCCGCGCTGCCGGGTTTGCTGCTGGTCGCGCTGATCTTTGTCGGCATCCGCGCCGGCATCTTCACCGCGGTGGAGAGCGCGGCGATCGCGGTGGTGTATGCGCTGCTGGTCACAGCACTGGTATACCGCAACCTGCGCTGGGGCGATTTTCTCGAAACCGTGGCCAGCGCGGCGCGCACCACCGGCATGATCTTGTTCGTGATCGCGTCGGCCGCATCGTTCGGCTGGCTGTTGGCCTACCTGCAGGTGCCGACCGCCGCGGTAGACGCGTTGACCAGCGTGACCACCGACAAGAACCTGCTGTTGCTGCTGATGATCCTGATCCTGCTGGTGCTGGGCACGTTCATGGATCTGGCGCCGATGATCATCATCTGCACCCCGATCTTCCTGCCGCTGGCCAAGGCCATCGGGGTGGACCCGGTGCATTTCGGCATCATCCTGATCCTCAAGGGCGGCATCAGCCTGATCTCGCCGCCGCTGGGCTCGGTGCTGTTCGTCGGTACCGCGATCGGCAAGATCACCATTGGCGAATCCCTGCGCACGATCTGGCCGTTCTGGCTGTCGGCGCTGGCGGTATTGCTGGTGGTGACCTTCGTCCCGCAGTTGTCGTTGTGGCTGCCGTCCTTGCTCAAACACTGAGGCGCCCGCGTCCGCGCCGGGTTCATCCAGGCACGGGCAATCGCCGGGACGCGGACACGCGAGGGCAGGGCCGGGCGCCCCGAACCGGCGATGCGGGCTAGAATCCCCGCAACGCTCCTCCGGTTCCGTCGCCCATGCCGCGCAAGAAAACTGAAGCACCTGTTCCGGCCCAGGCGCGGACGGTCCCGGATCGGGCCAAGACGATCAACGACATCGCGCGCCTGGCCGACGTATCGAAGAAGACCGTGTCGCGGGTGCTCAACCAATCGCCGCTGGTGCATCAAGAGACCCGCGAGCGGGTCGAAGCGGTGATGCGCGAGTTCAACTACACGCCCGATCCGTTCGCGCGCGGGCTGGCGTTCCGCCGCTCGTTCCTGATCGGCATGGTCTACGACAATCCGACCGCGCAATACATCGTCAACATGCAGTACGGCGCGCTCGACGCGATCCGCGATTCGGGCTTCGAGCTGGTCGTGCATCCTTGCGACAGCCGCAGCCCGGGCTATATCGACGGCGTGCGCCGCTTCGTCCAGCAGCAGAAGCTGCACGGGGTGATGCTGGTGCCGCGCGTGTCGGAAGATCAGGCGCTGGCTGACATGCTTGCCGACATCGGCTGTCGCTACTCGCGCATCGCCTCGGTGTCGCTGGACGAAGCCTCGCGCATGGTCATCACCCACGACCGCGACGGCGCCGCCGAAGCGGCCGATTACCTGCAATCGCTGGGTCATCGCGACATCGCCCTGATCACCGGTCCGTCCAGCTACCGCTCGGCCCACGAGCGCACCGCCGGTTTCGTCGATGCGCTGGCCAAGCGCGGCATAGAACTGCCGTCCACGCGCATCGTCGAGGCCGGTTACACCTTCGAATCGGGCGTCGCGGCGGCGGAACTGCTGCTCTCCGGCAGTCAGCGGCCCAGCGCGATCTTCACCGGCAACGACGAAATGGCCGCGGGTGTGTACAAGGTCGCGCTGCGCTCGGGCATCAGCATTCCGCAGCAATTGTCGGTGATCGGTTTCGACGACAGCCCGCTGGCATCGCGGCTGTGGCCGGCGCTCAGTTCGGTGCGTCTGCCGGTGCGCGACATGGGCCGGATCGCCGCCTCGATGCTGCTGCAGCCCGAGTCCGGCGCCGCCGCGGTGGTGGCGTCGGCCAGCGTGCGGCCGCATCTGATCGTGCGCGATTCCTGTCAGCCGCCGGCGTACTGAGCGAGCGCAAGTACGGCCGCGTCGACAGCGATGGCGCTAAACACGCACCCTCCTGAGCCTGTGACTGCGCGTCGCTCGCGAGCGGCTGCGCAATAGAACGCCGGCCACCGATTGGCGTCGCGTCGCAGACCAATCCCGTGGCGAATGCGGCGTAGCGAACGCGATCACAACGCTACGCATGCCGAACCGCGATGCCTCGCCCGTCGGGTTGCCGGCCAGGCAGGTCCGCGGCCATGAATTCCGACCGCCAACACCCTTCGGGCAGCCCTTGTCCAGACTAATGACACCGGTTACCTTTCGGGACTAGAATCGCTCGAAACCGATGCCGCGCCGTGCGCACCCGCTTCCAGGGAGTTCCCCGATGTTCCAAAAGACGTATCACGCGACCCACCCGGACATGATGGCCGGCGCCAGCAACCAGCAACTGCGCGATCGCTATCTGATCGGCGATCTGTTCGCCGAGGGCGAGGTACGCCTGAACTATTCGCACAACGAACGTTTCGTGATCGGCGGCGCGGCGCCCACGCACGCGCCGGTCAGTCTGCCGGTCCATAGCGAACCGGCCTCGGCCGCGGGCAAGCCGTTTCTCGAGCGTCGCGAGCTGGGCATCGTCAACGTCGGCAGCGGCGCCGGTACGGTCCTGGTCGATGGGCAAAGCTATTTGCTGCAACCCAGAGACGGCTTGTACGTGCCGATGGGAAGCGCCGAAGTGACGTTCGCCTCGGCCGATGCCGCGCAGCCGGCCAAGTTCTATCTCGCGTCGACGCCGGCGCACGCGCGCTTCGAGACCGTGCATATCTCGATCGACCAGGCCGTGCCGCTGCAGCGCGGCGCACTGGAAACCTCGAACGAACGCACGATCTATCAGTACATCGTTCCGGCCACCTGCCGCTCGTGCCAGTTGCTGCTGGGATTGACCGTGCTCAAGCCGGGCAGCGTGTGGAATACCATGCCGCCGCATCTGCACGATCGTCGTTCGGAGGTGTATTTCTACTTCGATCTGGGCGATCAGCGGGTCATGCATTTCATGGGCGAACCGGCCGACATGCGCCATCTGGTGATCGGCAACGACGAGGCCGTGGTCTCGCCGCCGTGGTCGATCCACATGGGCTCGGGCACCAAGAACTACTGCTTCATCTGGGCGATGGGCGGAGAGAACCTCGACTACACCGACATGCATCAACTCGACATCTGCCAGCTCAAGTGAGGATGCGCGCGTGAGTCACGACAACCCTTTCAGCCTGAGCGGCAAAGTCGCCCTGGTCACCGGCGCCAATCGCGGACTGGGTCAGGGCATCGCGCTCGCGCTCGCGCAGGCCGGCGCCGACATCGCCTGCGTCGCCAGCGGCTCCTCGCAGGACACCGTCGAGCAGGTGCGCGGCCTGGGCCGGCGCGCGCATGCGATCCAGGCCGACCTGTCGAGCCTGGAACCGATCGCGCGCATCGTTGACGACACGGTGCGGACGCTGGGCGGCATCGACATCCTGGTCAACAACGCCGGCCTGATCCGGCGCATGGACGCGATCGATTTCAGCGAGGCCGATTGGGATGCGGTGATGAACGTCAATCTCAAGAGCGCGTTCTTTCTCGCCCAGGCCGCCGGCAAGCACATGATTGCCGGCGGGCGCGGCAAGATCATCAACATCGCCTCGATGCTGTCGTTCCAGGGCGGGATCCGCGTTCCTTCCTACACCGCCAGCAAATCCGGCCTGGCCGGAATCACTCGTCTGCTCGCCAACGAATGGGCCGGCAAGGGGCTGAACGTCAACGCGATCGCGCCGGGCTATATGAGCACCGACAACACCGCGCAACTGCGTGCCGACGAGTCGCGCAACCGCGACATCCTCGCGCGGATTCCGGCCGGGCGCTGGGGCGAGCCCTCCGATCTCGGCGGCGCGGCGGTGTTTCTGGCCAGCCGCGCTTCGGATTACGTCAACGGCGCGATCCTGCCGGTCGACGGAGGCTGGCTGGCTCGCTGACCTCCATAGGGAGCTTTCATCGTGAATCTCCAGGTCTTCAAACATGCCGTCGTCATTGCGTCGGCGATCGCGGCACCCACGGCCCTGGCCGCCGATCGCGATCAGTCATTGCGCTCGGATTCGTATGTCGAGCGGGCCGCCGACATCGCGGTGCAGCAGCCTGGGCCGCACGAAGGCGAGGGCACGACGACCGCGTATCCGTTCTTCGAACAGGCCAGCGATTTCGACATCGTGTTTCGCCGACGCGCGCTGCATCCCGGCGCGTCGATCGGCGAACACACCAACGACAAGGACGAGATTTATTACATCGTGTCGGGGCAGGGAGAGCTGATGCTGGATGGAAAACGAAGCAAGGTCGTTGCCGGCGATGCGGTGCTGACCCGAAACGGCAGCCGCCATGGCCTTCGCCAGATCGGTGCGCAAGACCTGAGCATCATCGTCGTCTACAGGCGCAAACGCTGACGGTTCGAGGCAACGGCGGGTTTGCGGCGAATTCAGTACGCATCCGCTGGATGCCCGATCGGTACCCCGGTGGAGTCGCGAATGGTGAGGCGAGGCGTCACCGCCGCCTGCCAACCGACGATCGCGGCCGCGGCTTTGTCCGCTGCCGGGCGACCCAGCAACGATTGCACAGCCAGGCGTCCGACATCGGACACCGGCAAGTGGATGGTGGTCAGGCTGGGCCATAGCTGCGACGCCAGCGGGCTGTCGTCGTAACCGACCACCGACAGGTCGTCCGGGATCGACAGCCCCAGACGCATGGCCGCTTTGTAGATGCCCGCCGCCATCTCGTCGTTGCAGGCGAAGATCGCGGTCGGGCGCGGCGTCTGCGCCAATAGATACTCCGCGCCGGCCACGCCGGACTCGAAGGTATAGCCGCCCAGATACACGCACTTCGACGGCAGCCCGACGTCGCTTTCGGCCAGATGCTGGGCGAAACCTTCCGCGCGTTCGATCGATGAGCGATAGCGCCGTGGCCCGGTAATCACGCCCAGTTGCCGATGTCCCAGCGAAAGCAGGTGTTGGGCGGCTTCGATACCGGCCTGGCGATCGCGCGTCAGCACGGTGCGCATCGGGTCGTCCAATGGAATCGAGGCGACGCGGACATAGCGGCAGCCGGTTTCGCGCAGCGCCGTCGCCAGCAGTTCATCCTCCGAAACGCGCGGAATCAGGATCAACCCGTGCAATTTGTGCTGCAGGGCGAAACGGCGTACGCCGTCGACGTAATCGGAGCGATTGCTGTCGCAGGGATGTACGACCAGTTCGAAGCCGGTGTCCTTCAAGGCGTCGAGCACGCTGCGCTGAATGTCGATGACGTAGTGCGCGGTGGGGTTGTCGTAGACCAGTCCGATCAACTTCGGTCGCGAGGCCGCTACGACCGGCATTTGACTGCCGCTGGGATAATGCAGGCCGCTCATCAACGCCAGGATGCGGTTGCGGGTCTCGGCATTGACCAAGGGCGACTTGTTGATCACCCGCGAAACCGTCTTGGTCGAGACATTCGCCAGCCGCGCGATGTCGTCGACGGTCGACGCCCCGGCCAGCGCCATGCGGTTCGCGAGCGTCGATCCGCTCGATGTCCCGCCACGAAGCCCACGCGCGCGTTTCGCCCTGGACATGTCGTCTTGCATCATCCTGATCGCCAGAATATGACACCGGTAGTCATACGCTAGCAGAGGCCCTTACGCGGCGCATGCTGCGATGCGGGAATATCGCTGAATTAGCCTAAGACGGGGCTGATCTGGAACCGGCGTCATACGCCGCACCGGCGCTTTCGTGCGCTGCGTCAACAGTCGCGATCCGATCGTCGAATCGAACCGTCGAATTCGTCTGTTCCGTTGCGACCGACATCGTGGACGCAACGATCGTGTGCGCCAGGAAAAAACCATCGAATCGACTGGCCGCGCGGTTGCGCGCAACGACCCGCAACGCGGCATTGAACGCTTGTCCCCGGACAACGCGCTTGTCCGGGGACATCGCCGGGACAGCGATCCGATGCGGGCGTTGTGACTCGCATCATCATGCTGCGCCGTATGAGCTTCCTATAACTGACGCCCGCTGCAGCCATGCGACGACGTCGATGCAGCACGGATGACATTCCAATCAACCTGCTGAAGGAGAGTTCGATCATGAACCAAGTACAAAGCTTCCGGCACTGCATCTATCTGGCGCTGCTGTTGGTGTCTCCTTCCTGCTTCGCGCTGGATCTTCCGAACGTGTGCAAGACCATCGACATAGGCAGCGGCAGCGCTATCAAGACCATCACCGTCGATGGCGAGACCTACGATGCGGCCCAGCGCAACAACTGCGCCGCCGGCACCGCGGTGCGTTATGTCGGCGATCCCGGCGACCAGACCGAAAAGCAGAAGCCGACCTTCATCCTGAGGAACAACGCGGTGCTCAGGAACGTGGTGATCGGCGACGGTTCTAAATCCGGAACCAACCGCGATTATCGCGGCCGCGGCGGCGATGGTATCCATTGCTACGGCACCTGCACGCTGTCGGAGGTCTATTGGGACGATGTCGGCGAAGACGCGGCGACCTTCAAGAACAACAAGGCATCCGACGTGTTTCTCATCCAGGGCGGCGGGGCGCGGCTGGCGAAGGACAAGGTCTTCCAGCACAACGGCCCGGGCACGATGAAGATCGAATACTTCGAGATCGAGAAAGCCGGAAAGTTGTACCGCTCATGCGGCAATTGCTCGACCCAGTACAGCCGCACCGTGCAGGTCAGCAATGTGGTCGCCACCGAGACCGGCGCGATCGCCGGCATCAACTCGCGCTACGCCAACGGCGTGGCCGGCGACAAGGCCGTGCTTACCAGCGTTTCGACCTCCGGGCGCAAATGCGTCGAGTATCTCGGGCTGACCAGCGGCGAACCCGGTGAAATATCGCCGGTTCCAGGGGCCTGCACGATCAGGTAAGGCCGCGTCGCGAACGCCGCGCCGATGCCGTCGTCCGCAGCCGCCGACTCGCGGGCATCGCGGGCGTTTTCGGAGGCCATCGCCGGACAGCGCGACGGCATGCCGGCCCGCTGTCCCGATCCATAGATCAACCATCCGACCACGCGTGCCGCGCGCGGTCACTGGAGTCCACATGCAAACCGTCGCCAGTCGTCGTGTGCTGCAGATCGCGCGCGCAGTCGTTCCAGCATCCTCGTCACGCTTGCGCCACCGTGCCAGGCAACGGCGCGGCCGCGGCTTCATCAGTGGCCGATGCTTGATTGCGTCGCTGATATTCGTTGTCGCAAGCCTCATGCCGGCCGCGGCGGCGGGTATTTCGATGTACAACATCGAAGGCTATGCGGCGGCCAGCGTCACCGGCGGCGGCTATATCGCCGAAACCGACGCCAAGTACCGGCGCGTGACCACGCCGGCGGGTTTCATCGCCGCGCTGCGCGCCGCGCGCACGTCGAGCGCCACGCCGGTCAAGGTCATCGAGATCGCCAACGATCTCGACATGGGCTGGAACGAAGTCGACGACGCGGCCCGCGCCGATGGGCTGCTGCGCCAGAACAAGGCACCCAAGAAGCATCCCTCGTTGATCGCCAGCGGCGTGTCCCTGCTCGATGTGACGAACTTCAACGGATTGACGATCTATTCCAAGAACGGATCGACCCTGCGGCATGTCGAGCTGAACATCAAAAGCGGAACCAATCTGGTGTTGCGCAATCTGCGCTTCGACGAGTTGTGGGAATGGGACGAGGGGACGCGCGGCGATTACGACAGCAACGATTGGGATTTCGTCACCCTCGGCGACGGCGGCGGCGTGACCTCGGGCATCTGGATCGACCATTGCAGTTTCACTAAAGCCTACGACGGTGTGCTCGACATCAAGAAGGGCGCGAACAACATCACCGTGTCGTGGATCGAAACCGTTCCTCCGGCCAGTGGGCCGGGCAGCTTTGTAGCACGCCAGTTCGATTACCTCGAAGCCAATCGATCGGCCAATGCGATGTACGACTTCCTGCGCGGTTTCTTCACCAAACAGCAGATCATCGACATCTCGCTGCCGCAGAAGAAGGGGCACCTGATCGGCTCCAACGATCTCGAAGGGATTTCGTCGTATACGGTGACCCTGCATCACAACCACTATCGCGACCTGCAAGACCGCATGCCGCGTTTGCGCGGCGGAGACGTGCATGCGTACAACCTGTACGTCGACAGCTCCAATGCGCGGATCATGAAGGCCACCCGCGACGCTGTCGTTCAGGCCAATCCGGCGCTGCGTTCCAAACTCGAGGGCAGCTCGCCGACCTACAAGTTCGATGTGGTGTTGAATGGCTCGGTGTCGACCGAAGGCGGCGCGGTCCAGGTCGAGCGCAGCCTGTTCTGGGGTGTGTTCACCCCGCTGCGGAACAATCAGACCGATCCCGACGATTCGCGTTACACCGGCGCGATCCGGGCCTTCGGCGTTCGCCATGTGCTGTTTGCGAGCGATACCCAGTACATGCCGGTGTCGTCGCAGCAGGCGACCTTCCTCGATCGCGGCGTCGTGTGGGCCCGTTGGGAAGGAGACAGCGGCGCGGCCGGAAGCACGCTCGGTCCGGCTCAGGCGGCGCAGGTTCCGTTCGTCTGGCGCAATGGCGTGCCTGCGTATCCGATGACGCTGCATCAGGTCGATGAGCTCGGCGCCTTGCGCGCGTCAATGGGCGCCGGAAAGATAAGCATGACGGCGCAGCAATGGATGCGGGTGGTTAATTAGGCCGTCCGCGATCATGCGCGGCTCGACGCCCTGGCTTGCGCTTGTTGCGGCGTTGGTTTATCGGCTTGTGATTCGCGCGCGCATGGCGCCGGGGCGGACGCCATGACAAGGCGGCAGCCCGCCTGGCGACATGCATCTGGACGATGCGCAAATGCGCGTCCGGCATCGCCAGGTCGGTGCTGGTGCAGCGGGCGATGAACGGTCCTTTCAGATTCGGCGACGACTTCGCCGATGACGACGTCGCGTCCCTGGTCGTTGTCCAGTTCAGTGATGCATTTACCAAAAAGACGGAAGGCCAGTGCCTTCCGTCTTTTTTGCGCTGATTACAGTTGCTGCCGCCTGCTTGTGTAGCGCGTTGGAGACAAAACCAAGGTCGCTCAGAAGCTCGCGCGGAAGCCGATCGTATAGCGATGATTGCCGGCGCCCGCGTTGCCTTCGGCGACCAGGCCCCAGATCGGGTTGATCTTCAGCAAGACACCGACCGTGCCGCTGAACTCCTGCTCGTAGACGTCGCCGTCGGTGTAGCTGCCTTTGACCCAGCCCTCCAGGTTTTCGCTGAGATCGCCGCGAAGGCCGAGCGAGAGCCGGTAGTCGTCGCCATCGATCTTTTCCCGAAACGCCAGGTTGTCGTTCTCGAATTCGAGCCGGGTGTTCTGATAGGCCAGCTCGGCGGTCCATTCCAGCCGCTCGTTGATCGGCTGGAAATAACCGATGCCTACGACGACCTGCTGCGCGTCGACATCGAGGTTCGCCAGGCTGGCGCCGTCGAAGCGCAGGTCGATATCGCCATTGCCCTTGTGCAGGCCGCCGCTCAGAAAGAATCGGCTGCCCAGTTCGACCGAGCCGGCGGCATACGCGCCGTCCACATCGATGTCGTCGAGCTTGAGCTGGGGATCCGAGCCGCCGGATTCGATCTTCTGGGCGACGTAGCCGGCTTCCAGATACGTATGGCTGCGCGGTTGCTGCGCCATCGCCTGAGCGGACGCCAGGCACAGGGCCGCGACGAGCGCGGATCTCGAGAAGACGGTCATTAGATTTTCCCCGGTTATTGCGAAAGCGGAAAATTTTAGCGGCTTGTGCCCGATTTTACTGCGATCAAGTCTGCGAAACCTGCGCGGCGCGAGGTCGTGTGCGCGCGGCGACACGTTCCGGGCCCGAATCACTCGAACTCGAACTAGAACTCGAACGCGGGCGAGTGGCATGTGCCAAGTGGCTTTGTCGGCGCGAACTTGCACCGCAAAGGCACGGAAACTGTCGCTGTTCTGTGGATCGCTTGGCGTGTCTGGCGCGTCTGCCGGCGCGCCCGCGGCGGATATCAGGACAATGCGATCGCGCGCCCGGCGACATATACCTCGACGATGCGCAACTGCGCGTCCAACACCACGAAATCGGCGCAGGCGCCGGGCGCGATGCGGCCGCGGTCGGACAGGCCCAGGTAATCGGCCGGGAAGGTGGAGACGCGATGCGCGGCGTCGGCGAGATCCAGGCCGACCTCGACCAGATTGCGCAGCGCCTGATCCATGGTCAGCGCGCTGCCGGCCAGCGAACCGCTGGCCAGGCGCACGCAGCCGAGGCATTTGTGCACGCGCTGCGAACCCAGCGCGTATTCGCCGTCGGGCATGCCGGTCGCGGCGGTCGCGTCGGTGACCGCGTACAGGCGCGGAATGGCGCGCACGGCAAGGCGGATCGCGCCGGGATGCACATGCTGCAGATCGGGAATCAGCTCGGCGTATTCGGCATGGGCCAGCGCGGCCGCGGCGATGCCGGGTTTGTAGTGGTCGACGCCGGTCATGCCGTTGAACAGATGGGTGAAGCCGACCGCGCCGGCGCGCAGCGCGGCGACGCCGTCTTCGTAACTGCCGGCGCTGTGGCCGATCTGGACGCGGATGCCCATAGCGCTCAATTGCGGAATCAACTCGGTGTGCGAGCCGATCTCCGGCGCCAAGGTCAACACCTTGATCGGCGCCATCGCATGCAGGCGTTGCACCGATTCCAGGGTGGCTTCCACCGTCAGCGGCGGTTGCGCGCCGAGACGCTGCGGGCTGATGAACGGTCCTTCCAGATGCACGCCGAGCACGCGCGCGGCATTTGGATCGGGTTCGGCGATGGCGGTGGCGAGGCCGCGCAGCGCGTGCACGATATCGGGTTCCGCCGCGGTCATGGTGGTGCCGAGCAGGGCGGTGGTGCCGTAACGCACGTGCGCGCGCGCGACGGTGCGCGCGGCGTCGCCGCCCTGCATCAGGTCGACGCCGGCGGCGCCGTGTACGTGCAGGTCGATGAAGCCGGGCAGGATGATGAATTCGTCGCCGCCGCTTTCGAACGCGCGCGCTTCGAGCGCGCGCTCTTCGATGGTGCGGATCTGGCGGTCGAAGCCGATGCGGCCGACGCGCCAACCCTCTGACGTCAGGATCCGGCCTTGCAGGTGATGCAATTCGGTCACGGCGTCGCCTCGGCGATGATCACTTCGATGCCCAGTTGCTGCAGGCCTTCGCGATAGCGCTCGTCGATGCCGGCGTCGGTGATGATGGCGTGGATCTGATCGAGGCGGGCGATGCGGTGCAGGCTGACCCGGCCGAATTTCGATGCGTCGGTCAGCACCACGATTCGGCGCGCGTGTTCGACCATGCGATGGTTGAGGCGCGCCTCGGCCTCGTCGTGGGTGGTCAGGCCGAACTGCAGGTCCAGGCCGTCCACGCCGAGAAACAAGGTGTCGAAGCTGTAGGCATTGAGGCTGGCCTCGGCCTGGCTGCCCTGCAGCGACAGCGATTGCTTGCGCAGCACGCCGCCGCTGAGCAGCACGTCGACGCCGGGCGCGTTGGCGAGTTCCCAGGCGATGTTGAGGCCGTTGGTCATCACCGTGACGTCGCGATGGCCGCGCAGATGGCGTGCCAGGGTCATGGTGGTGGAACCCGAGTCGATGATGATGTTGTCGCCGGCCTGCACCAGTTGCGCGGCGCGCGCGCCGATGCGCTCTTTCAGCGGCAGGTTCAGCGCGTCCTTCTCGTGGATGTCCTGTTCCTGCGGCGGCGTGCGCACCAGCGCGGCGCCGCCGTGGGTGCGGGTGGCCAGGCCCTGCGATTCGATATGGCTCAGGTCGGCGCGGATGGTCACCGCCGACACGCCGAAGCGCTCGACCAGCTCGGCCACCTGCACCGAGCCGAGTTCGATCAGGCATTGCAGGATCTGTTGCCGGCGGGCGCGGGTGTTGCGAATGGCCATCGGTGGGTCCGCCATGAAAGTCGAAGCGCTGAAGGTCGAAGATTAGCCGTTCGCCGCGGCGGCGGCGCGTTCACCGGCACCGCGCTCACCGGCCGTGTTCGCCGAGCAGGCGCGGGCGTATTCGTCCAGGCACAGGCCGATGCGATGACGCACCAGCGCCTCGGGTGTGTTGGCCAGGGTGCCGGCGCGCACCGCGCGGTATTGCTCGGGCAGGTGCTGGCTCAGCAGGAACAGCGGCGGCGCATGCGCGCGCAGATTGTCGAACAGGCGCTGCACCGCGGCGACCAGGGCCGGTTCGCCCCAGTAGTAGCGGCAGCGGTCGCTGAGCGCGTACAGGCGCAGCAGATGCAGTTCGTGCTCGTCGCCGTGGTAGTGCTGCTGCCAGTGGCGCGGGTTGTCGAGCATGCATTGTTCGAGCACCCGCGGCAGGTTCGAGCGTTGCTCCGGCGGCAGCAGTTCGGCTTCGATCGCGGCCAGCGCGAACAGCGCCTCGCGATAGGCGAAGGTCGCGGCCGGGCCGACCTTGAGGATGGCGAAGTGATCGCGCACCAGCGCGTGCAGGCCGTCCTCGCGCTGGTAATCGGTGGAGTGCGCTTCGAACACGATGCGCGGCTGGCGTTCGAGAAAATCGGCCAGGGCCCGCGCCGCGAGCGGATCGTAGTCGTGCACGCTGCTGTGGTCGAAGTCGACGCCCGGCTGCACCACCATCGCGATCACGCGTTCCCACGCCGACGCCAGGTCGGGCGCGGCGAAGGCGTCGCGGTGGATCGTCAGGGTCTGTTCGGCGGCTTGCGGCGTGGTCACCGCGAGGCCGCCGGCCAGCGAGGCTTCGCCGCCGGGGATCGGCACTTCGGTGCCGATCACGTACACCGGCGGCGGCAGGCCGTGCGCGGCGGCGGTGCGTTCGGCGATGCGCGCCAGTTCGGCCGAACGCGCGGCGACGGTCGCGTCGGGCAGCGGGGTGGGATCGTCGGCGCAGGACATGCTGCAATCCAGATGGATCTTGTGGAAACCGGCGGCCACATAAGCTTCGATCAGCACCCGCGCATGCGCCATGGCTTCTTCGGCCGGCTGCTTCTGCCAGGCGTTGGGGCCGAGGTGATCGCCGCCGAGCACCAGCCGATCGGCCGGGAAGTTTTCTTCGCGCGCCAAGGTCAGCACGTAGTCGCGGTACTGCGGCGGGGTCATGCCGGTGTAGCCGCCGAACTGGTCGACCTGGTTGGAGGTCGCTTCGATCAGCAGCAAAGTGTCATGACGGCGGGCCACCTCCATCGCGGCGCGCAGCACCAGTTCGTTGCTGCAGCACACGCTGTACAGGCCGACGTTGCGGCCCTGGCGGTGGGAGGCGATCAGCGATTGCACGGACGACATGGCGAAACTCCAACGCGATTCAGGACGACTCGGTACGAGCCGGGAAACTCAGGACAAGGCCGGCGCCCACGCCAGCAACGCGGCGCCGCGCGCGCCGCCGGCGCCGCCGAAGCGCGGCGGCACGATCGGCGGTACCTGCACGCCATCGAACAGATGCGCGGCGACCGCCGCCGGCAACACGCCGTACAGCGGTGCGTGTTGCGACAGACCGCCGCCGAGCACGATCACGTGCGGATCCAGCACCAGCACCAGCTTGGCCAGACTGTGGCCGAGCAGATCCAGATGGATCGCCATCACCTCGCGCGCGCGCACATCGCCCGCGTCGGCCAGGGCGAGCACGGCGGCGGCGTCGTCCGCTTCGCCGCCGAAATGACGGTGCAGCGCGACCAGGCCGCTGCCCGAGACATAGCGCTCGACGCAGCCGCGCAAACCGCAGGCGCAGTCCAGCACCGGCAGCGCATAGCGTTGCAGCAGTTGCCCCGGCACGCTCCAGTGGCCCCATTCGCCGGCCAGGCCGTTGAAGCCGGTCACCAATCGACCGTGCAGGCAATAACCGCCGCCCGCGCCGGTGCCGAGGATCGCGCCGAACATGCTCGGATACCCTTCGGCAGCGCCGCCATGCGCTTCGGACAGCGCGAAGCATTGCAGATCGTTGCCGAAGTGCAGCGGTCGTTGCAGTCGCGACTGCAAGTCGGCGGCGACGGTGCGGCCGGTCAAGGCCGGCACGTTGGCGCTGAGCTGACGGCCGCTGCGCGGGTCGCGCACGCCGGGCAGGGCGATGCCGATCGCGGTATCGGCGAGTCCGAGTTCGGCGTCGGCCGCGGCGACCAGCGCTTCGAGCGCTGTCAGGAACGCCGGGTATTTGCCCTGCGGCGTGGCGATGCGCCGACGATGGCGCACTTCCAGCGCGGCATCGCAGGCGACCAATTCGATCTTGGTGCCGCCGATGTCGATGCCGTAGCGGATCGCGGGAGCGGCGGCGTCAGCCATGGTGGATGGTGACGCCCTTGACCACCCGGTTGACGGTGCCGTCCGGGAAGGGATTGTCGGGAGTCAGGCCGAGCGCGGCCGAACGTTGCAGCGCGTACATCTGCGCGAAGGTCAGCCACACCGGCGCCAGCCACGTGTCCTCCAGCGCTGGCACGTGCAGGCTGTGGTCGTCGTCGCCACCGATATCGGCGTGCGGGCCGATCGACAGCACCTGTCCGGCCACGCCGTCGCGGCGCAGCTCGTCGAGCAGATCGTGTTCGTAACGGCGTGCGAGCGCGTGGTTGCTGCGCATCACCACCACCAAGGTTTGATCGTCGAGCGTGGACTTGGGCCCGTGACGAAACCCCAGCGGCGTATTGGCCAACGCCAGAACGCGGCCGGCGGTGAGTTCGAGCACCTTCAGCGCGGCTTCGCGCGCCAAGGCTTCCAGTGGGCCGCTGGCCAGATAGATCACACGGTTGAACGGCCGCTGGGCCAAGGCCGCGACCGGTGCGTCCCACTGCGCGAGGCCTTCGCGCGCGAGCGCGGCCAGTTGTTGCAGGCGTTCGATCCGCCGCGGCCACGGCGCGCGGTCGAACACGCTGAGCGCGGTCAACAGCATGCAGCTCAGGCTGCTGGTCATGGCGAAGGCGCGGTCGCAACTCGCCGCCGGCATCAGCACGGTGCAGGTGTCGTCGCGGCCGGCGCCGCGGCGCGCGAGTTCGCCGTCGGGATTGCAGGTGATGTCGAGAAAGCGCGCGTGCTCGACCTGCGCGCGCACCAGTTCGACCGCGGCCACGCTTTCCGGGCTGGAGCCGCTGCGGCCGAACGACACCAGCAGGGTCGGGCGGTCGCGCTGCAGGTACAGCGCCGGATGGGTCAGCAGGTTGGTGGTGTGCAGCGCGCGCACTTCGGCCGGCCATTGCGCGTTGATGCTGTCGGCGACGAGATCGGCGATGAAGCCCGAACTGCCGGCGCCGGTGAACAGCACGCGCTGGCGCGGGTCGTCGAGGCAGTCGCCGAGAAAGGCTTGCACGCGTTCTTGCACCTGCGCCAGATCGCCGGCCATTTCGTCCCATAAAGCCGGTTGCTGGGCGATTTCGGCGGCGGTATCGGCTCCGCCCAGGCGCTGCCAGGCGGTCGAGTCGGGGAGCGGGGTGAGGTCCATGGAGAATCCCTGTTGAGCGCGGTGACGATCTGCGTTTTCTTTCGGAATGTCAATTATCGAAAGTAAAACAAAAGAAATTGGCCGAACGAGCTTATTCTCAGCACCGGCTCGGAAAAAACGAAAGATCGACTTGGATAAGCTTTCGTTGCGTGCTTAACAGGGATTTTTGCCATGTTTAGAAAGTATTGCATTGCACAATCTTTCGTTTTGCCCGATAAATTCTTCCTTTTTTCTTTCAATTCATTGACAGCTTTCGAATCACTGCCCTAGAGTCGGCCGCAACAGGTTTCGTATGCCCGCCGAGCGGGCTCCTTGGGGGCAAGGTGAAATTCCGCATGCGTCGTCCGTGTCCGCCGATCGCGAGTTTGTCGAGAACGATGCTCTCGATCACGATCCCGGCCGCGCTGTTGCTGTCGGCGCTGCCGGTTGCGGCCGAGCCGGTCGGCAATCTGCACGCGGTCCGCGCCGATGCCGGCGCGACGCCGGGCTGGGAACTGAGCACCGACACCGGCAGCGTGCTGCGCATCGAGGTGCTGGCCGACGACATCGTGCGGGTGCAGGCCGGACGTAGCGGCAAGTTGACCCCGGCCGGCGACAAGGCCGCGCCGATCGTGCTGCCGCTGCCGCAAACGGCGGCCAAGGTTGACGCCACGCTCGAGGAAGACGCCGCCGAAGTGCGCGTGCGCACCGGCGCGCTGGTGCTGCACGTGCAGCGGCAACCGTTGAAGCTGCGGCTGGAACGTATCGACGGCGAGCGCCGCACCTCGCTGTGGCAGGAACTGCAACCGCTGGATCTCGATGCGACCCAGAGCGTGCAAGTGCTGTCGTCGCAGGCCGACGAAGCGTTCTACGGCGGAGGCCAGCAGAACGGCCGTTACCAATTCAAAGGCCGCGAACTGGACGTGTCGTATTCCGGCGGTTGGGAAGAAGGCGATCGCCCGAGCCCGGCGCCGATGCTGCTGAGCTCGCGCGGCTGGGGCATGTTGCGCAACACCTGGAGCGACGGCAGTTACGATCTGCGCCAGCCCGATCAATCCACGTTGTTGCATCGCGAAGATCGCTTCGACGCCTATTACTTCGTCGGCGAACTGCCGCGCCTGCTCGAACGTTACACACAACTGACTGGCCGTCCCGGCCTGTTGCCGCGCTGGGCGCTGTCGTACGGCGACGCCGATTGCTACAACGACGGCGACAACGGCAAGAAACCCGGCACCGTGCCCGAAGGCTGGCGCGACGGTCCGACCGGCACCACGATCGATGTAGTCGAGAGCGTCGCGCGCCAGTACCGCGAACACGACATGCCCGGCGGCTGGATCCTGCCCAACGACGGTTACGGCTGCGGTTACAAACAATTGCCCGAGACGGTGAAGGGGCTGGCGAAATACGGCTTCCGCACTGGCCTGTGGACCGAGAACGGCGTCGACAAGATCGCCTGGGAAGTCGGCACCGCCGGCAGCCGGGTGCAGAAGCTCGACGTGGCCTGGACCGGCAAGGGCTACCAGTTCGCAATGGACGCCAATCAATCGGCGTTCAACGGCATCCTGCACAACTCCGATTCGCGCCCGTTCCTGTGGACAGTGATGGGCTGGGCCGGCATCCAGCGGTATGCAGTGGCCTGGACCGGCGATCAGAGCGCGAGCTGGGATTATATCCGCTGGCATGTGCCGACCCTGATCGGTTCGGGCCTGTCGGGCATGGCTTACGCCACCGGCGACGTCGATGCGATCTTCGGTGGCAGCGCCGAAACCTATACCCGCGATCTGCAGTGGAAGGCGTTCACGCCGGTACTCATGGGCATGTCGGGTTGGTCGTCGAACGCGCGCAAGCATCCGTGGTGGTTCGACGAGCCGTACCGCAGCATCAATCGCGATTATCTGAAATTGAAGATGCGGCTGACGCCGTACATGTACGGCCTCACCCACGACGCCGCGCAGACCGGCGCGCCGCCGGTGCGCGGGTTGATGTGGGATTACCCGCAAGATCCGCATGCGCGCGACGAGGCCTACAAGTATCAGTTCCTGCTCGGTCGCGATCTGCTGGTGGCGCCGGTGTACCGCAGTCAGGCCGCGAGCCGTGGCTGGCGGCGCGGTATCCATCTGCCGGCCGGCCGCTGGATCGATTACTGGGACGGGCGCAGCGTGCAGGCCGGCGCCGCCGGTCGCGAACTCGACCGCCAGGTTGACCTCGCCACGCTGCCGTTGTTCGTCCGCGCCGGCGCGATCGTGCCGATGCATCCGGCGATGCTGTTCGACGGCGAAAAGCCGCTCGACGAAATCACTTTCGACCTATACCCGCAGGGCGATTCGCAGTACACGATGTACGAAGACGATGGCAACACGCGTCGTTACGAGCAGGGCGAGTCAAGCACTCAGCAAGTGCGCATGAACGCGCCGGCGCAGGGCAGTGGCCCGGTCAGTGTGCGGATCGACGCGGTGCAGGGTCAGTACCAGGGCCAGCTGCCGCAACGTCGCTACGGCTTGCGCGTGCTCAGCCGGCAGGCGCCGCGCGCGGTGTCGGTCGACGGCCGCGCGCTGCCGAAGCTGGCTGATGCCGCCGCGTTGCAGGCGGCGAGCGAAGGTTGGTATTTCGATCCAGCCGAACGCAAGGGCAGCGTGCATGTGCGTACCGCCGCGGTCGATATTCGCAAGCCGCTGCAGTTCGCGCTCGATATCGCCATCGCCGCGGCGCCCGGCGACGATGCGTTCCCGGCCGCGCCGGCGCTCGGCCGCGCGTTGCCGGCGGACAGTCTGCTGGTGGTCAATCGTCCGGCCGAAGAACCCGGGCATGCGCTGGAAAATGCGTTCGACGACGATCCCGCGACGTGGTTCCGCAGCGTGCGTAATCAGGCCGTGCGTACCGGCGCGCACGAATGGTCGATCGGATTCGGCGAACGCAAGTTGATCGACGGCATCGAAATCGCGCCGCGCAACGACAAGAACTGGAAGCACGGTCAGGTCCGCGACTACGAGGTGTACCTGGGCGACAGCAACGGCGAATGGGGCGAACCGATCGCGCGTGGTCATCTGCAGCTCAAGCAGGAACCGCAGCGAATCGAGTTCCCCGCGCGCGCCGGCCGGTTGTTGCGCTTCCGCGTGCTCAGCGTGCAGAACCCCGAGGGTGATGGCGCGTCGGCGACCGATCCGATGGTCACCGCGGCGCAAGCCAATGCGGCGCGCGCGGTCGATGCGCTGCAGCCGCGCGATGTCGGCCCGATCGCATTGTCGAGTTTCCATATCCTCGAACACCAGGAGCCCGAGCGTCCGGCGCAGCAGCGTTACCTGTCCGAGTTGCCGTTACCGGCCACGTTGAAGAGCCAGGTGCATGCCGATCGTGCGTTTCGCGGCGACGATGCGCTGCGCATGAACGGTCTGCTGTTCCGCCGCGGCCTGGGCGTCGGCCCGGCCAGCCGTATCGATCTGCGCCTGCAAGGTCAGTGGCGTGTATTGCGCGCCGATCTCGGCATCGACGATGCCTGTCGCGCCGCCGGCGGTCTGCAGTTCCAGGTCTGGGGCGACGAGCGCCTGCTTTACGACAGTGGCTTGGTGAAGGCGCCCGGCGTGGTCAAGCCGGAACTCGACATCCGCGGTCTGTCGTCCTTGAGCCTGCGCACCTTAGGCGCACAGGGCAACCAACCCGCGCAGGTCTGCGCGAACTGGGCCAACGCCGTGCTGATCGGCCAGGAGGGCGACAGCGCCAGCATCGTCGCGCCATGAACCATCCGAATCCATAACCGCAACACGCGACACCGAACCACCCACATCGAATCCCTAACACCGAACCACTAACCGAACCCGTAACACCGCTCCTCCCCCGCCCAAACCGACTGCGGCCATCCGGCCGCGGCCCGGGATCGCTGTTGCCCTTCGTTCGCCATCCGCGCCGCAGTCCTGCCAGGAGAGTTCCGATGTTGCCCGCAAGCCGCCGTACGCGCCGTCAACGCGCCAACCGCATCCCCGCCACCCCGTTGTCGCTGGCCCTGGCCGTCGCGCTGCTGGGTCACATGTCCCTCGCTGCCGCACAGGATGGCGCGGCCGGCACGGACAGCAAGGACAAGACCACCGAGCTGTCGCGGGTCGAAGTCACCGGTTCCAACATCCGCCGCACCGACGTGGAAACCGCATCGCCGGTGCAGATCGTCAGCAAGCAGGACATCGAGAACATGGGCGCGCGCACCCTGTTGCAGGTGCTCGACAACCTGCCTGCGGCGCGGCCAGCGCAGCAGGATTCGCGCTCGCTGTTCACCGGTTCCGACGGCGCCTCGCAGGCCAATCTGCGCGGCCTCGGCGCGCAGGGCACGCTGGTGCTGTTGAACGGTCGGCGTCTGTCGTATTACGGCGCGCCGGCCGGGTTCCAGACCCAGTTCGTCAACATCGACGCCATTCCGGCCGCAGCGATCGAACGCATGGAGGTGCTGACCGACGGCGCCTCGGCGGTGTACGGCACCGACGCGGTGGCCGGCGTGATCAACGTGATCACCAAGCGCAATTACCAGGGTGCGGAGGTCAACCTGACCACCGACATGTCCTCGCGCATCGATTCCTACGGCGAGCACCAGGCCAGCATCACCGCCGGTTTCGGCGACCTCGACGAAGACCGCTACAACGTCTACGCCGCGGTCAATCTGTACCGCCGCGACGCGATCCCGTTGAGCGATTTCTACGACAAGCGTCCGAACCAGTACTACCTCAACAACCCGAACTACCTCACCAACCTGCGCCTGGGCACCGGCAGCAAGCCGGGCGTGTTCAATCCCGGCAGCTACTTCGCCTTCGATCCGGTCACCGGCCGGCGCGTGCAGGAGCCCGCGCCGGGCTGCAACAACGTGCTCACCACCGAAGCCGCGGGCCCGCGTTGCATCTGGCAGACCTGGATGAACAACGAGATCGACGCCGGCGCCAAGTCCGAACGCAACACCGCCTACGTCAACGCGCACTTCCTGATCGGCGACAGCACCGAGGCCTTCGCCGAAGCGACCTACACCGACATCGACCTGCGCGCCAACGGCGGCACGCCGCGCGCCTACGGCACCACCACCGGCAATCCGACCAGTTGGTTCTCGCGCAACACCGGCACCTCGGTCAATCAGTTCCTGTATCCCTTCCTCGGCCCGAACAATGAGTACAACCACGCCAGCCCGCAGCTCAAGGCGATGATGGGCGGGGTAGTGGGCCTGCAGTACCTGTTGCAGGACGCGGGCGCGAACTACTTCGGTCAGCGCAACACCGACAAGAGTTATCGCGCGCTCGGCGGCCTGCGCGGCGCCATCGGCGACTGGAACTGGGAAACCGCGTTCGCCACCGCAGGCACCCACTCGACCACCTACCAGACCATCAACGTCAATCTGGAAGGCTTCGAGAAAGCGTTCGGCCCATATACCACCGACCCGGGCACGGGCCGGGTGATCATCTCCGACCACCCAGCGTACAAGTTCGGTCAGATCAACGAGGCCAACGCGGCGCTGATCCGCGCCGCGTTCCCGACCTTCGACATCCAGTCGTGGACCCGCCTGCACACCCTCGACGGCAAGATCGAAGGCCCGCTGTTCAAGCTGCCGGCCGGTGAAGTGCGCGCCGCGTTCGGCTTCAACGTCAGCCGCGAGACCTTCTACACCCCGGGCAACGCGGACGCCGCCAACGGCCTGATCACCCAGCAGGGCGGCTCGTGGTTCGACGGCAAGCGCAACACCTATGCCGTGTTCGCCGAGGCGGTCGCGCCGCTGACCGACAAGCTCGAACTCGACGCCGCGCTGCGCGTGGACAAGTACCCGAACTTCAGCGCCAACGTCGCGCCGAAGATCGGCCTGAAGTACCAGGTGCTGCCGCAACTGCTGTTGCGCGGCACCTACTCGGAAGGCTTCCGCGCGCCGAGCCTGGCTGAGTCCGGCACCGGCGGCGTGTTCGCCCAGCTCGGCGGCTACCGCGACGAAGTCCGCTGCGATGAAACCAACGCCATCGCCAACCTGCTGCGTCAATCGCGCCGCAGTGGCGACGTCGACCTGGGCAATTCGCTGCTCAACGCCGACTGCAGCCGCACCGTGGCGCGCATGACCCAGCCCAACCAGGATCTCAAGCCGGAGAAGGCCAAGATCGGCACCCTGGGCTTCGTGTTCGAGCCGCTCGACTGGTTGTCGGTGTCGGCCGATTATTGGTTCATCTATCGCCGCAACGAAATCGCCGCGCCGGACTACAGCAAGGACGAAGACATTCTGTCGTCGACCCGTTCGCCGATCACCGAGTCCGACCGCGCCGCGGTGGCCGCGCTGGCGGCGATGTGCGCTGATCCGGCCAGCGGCGTGAGCTGTCCGGGCGCGCTGCCGGGCTACAGCGTCGGCAATGTCGCCAGCGTCGTCGGCCAGTACAAGAACAAGGGCCGCACCCTGATCGACGGCTTCGACGTCGACGCGCGCAGCCGCTTCTCGCTGGGCGAGTGGGGCAGCCTCAACATCGGTCTGGCCGCGACCATCGCGCGCCGCAACCAGGCGTATCTGGACGACGAAAACGGCTGGTACTACGGCAACACCGTCGGCTATTACGGCAATCCGCGTCTGCGCGCGACGATCAACGCCGACTGGAACTACCGCCAGGTGAGCACCAGCTTCTTCGTGAACTACGTCGGCACCACCAAGTGGGCCTGGGAACGCATCGACGCGGAGGACAACAACCCGCAGACCTGCACCGCCGGTTACCTGCCGGTGGCCAAGTCTCATTGCGACGGCGTGCCGGCGTGGTGGACGGCCAACCTGAGCCTGACCTGGCGTCCGACCGAGAAGCTCAACGTCGGCGTCACCGTCAAGAACCTGTTCGATCGCACGCCGTTCTACGATCCCAACAGCTTCCTTGGCGATTCCAGCGACTACGCCAGCATCTTCGGCCGCAGCTACAGCTTCACGGTCGGCTACAAGTTCTGAGGGTTGGATCGCGCCGGCGATGTCGCCGGCGCGATCTTCGGCTGGGTTCGTCGCTTGCGGCCGATGGGTATGCGGTGCGACAAGTAACTTGCCGGTGAATGCCGTGAAGCCGCGTCCTGGGACGCGGCTTTTTGTTGCGCGCGAGCCGCGGCGCGATATCGGCGGTTGCGACCTCCCGCCCGGTCAGCGCGGGCGAAGACGGATCGGGGCGATGCGGCCCTGTCCGCGAAAGACTCGTGACGTCGACCACGGCGGCGAAGGTTCGCAGGCCGAGCACTGGTTCGCATTCGAATACGAATCATGGATGAGGCGATGGCGGGCATCGCGGCGGCGCATACCGCCACAGCGCCGCCATCGGGTCTGGACGCGCTCATACGCATGAGGCGTCGAGCGCGCGCGTGCAGCGTCGCGCCTGCGACCCTGCGTCGCAGGCATGTCGGCGGCGATGGGACGATACTGACGTCGGCGACGGTGCGCGGCCGCGGACCGGGCCGAAACCAGGGAGTCCGGAGCATGTCGATTGCGCTGCATCGAGTGACCGACGTCGTGCCGCCGCCGCATTCGCGGGTGGCGGGCGTGTACCCGTCGATGGATTTGTACGACGCCTATTCGATCGAGCTGCCGGACGAGGCTTGCGGCGATCCGGAAACCTTGGCGAGATTCGTGTTCGCGCGCAGTCCGGCCTGGATCGGCGGGCTGATGCGCGTGCGCGATGCGCTGGTGGCGGGTCTCGGGCTGAAGACCGCGCGGCGACTGCACCGGCTCGGCGCGGATGGCGGCGAGCGCGTCGGCATGTTCCGCATCTACGAACGACTGCCCTGTGAGATCGTGATGGGCGAAGACGACAAGCATCTGGATTTCAAGCTGTCGGTGCTGTGCCAGCCGCCCGACGTGGCCGTCGCGCGGAGGCGATTGATCGTCTCGACCGCGGTGCATTGCCACAACCGCCTGGGCCGCGCGTATATCGCGGTGATCGCGCCGTTTCACCGGCTGATCCTGCGTTCCTGCCTGCGCCACGCCGCGCGCATCGGATGGCCGCCGCGGCAGCCCGCGGCTTGAGTGCGATAGCCCGACCGCGCCGCGGCCCATGCATTCAGCCCGCGACCGGCTCGGTTTCGGGCGGGCAGTGCACGCGCACGAATGCGTCCAGCCTGCGGGCGAAGCCCGGATTGGTGTTGATGAAAAAATGACCGCCGGTCATCGCCGCCTGTTGCGCATCCGCGAACAGATCGGCCCAGGCGAACACGTCCTCGACCCGGGTTTCGTCCTGTTCCCCGGCCAGGATCAACGCCGGGATCCGCGCCAGATCCGGATGCAGCGGCGGCAGGCGGAAGTTCTCGCCGAGGGCGAAATCGGCGCGCAGCGCGGGGAAGAACAGTTGCATGACCTCCGGGTCGTTGAGCAGTTCGCGCGGCGTGCCGTTGAGGCTGCGCAGCTTGGCCAGAAAACGATCGTCCGGAAGTTCGCTGACCCGCTCGCGCGGGCGGTCCACGGTAGGCGAACACTTGGCCGACAATGCGATCGCGCGTGGCGGCGGCGCGCCGAGTTGCAGCAGGCGGTTGGCGGCGGAAAAGGCCATCAGCGCGCCGTTGCTGTGGCCGTACAGCAGATAAGGCCGGTCGAGCAGCGGCAGCAGGTCGGGCAACAACTGCGTCAGCAGGTCGTCTATGTCGCGGATCAGCGGCTCGGCCATGCGCATGCCGCGTCCGGGCGGTTGCACGCACAACAGCTCGACCTGCGGGCTCAGCCATTTGCGCCAGGACGCGTACGAACTCGCGCTGCCCCCGGAAAAAGGAAATGCGACCAAGCGCAGGAGCGCGTGTTCGGAATTGCCGGATCGGACCAGCCAGGGCGAAGGTTTCATGATGGCGCGCGCAGTGGAGTGGGGCGATGCAGATGCGCGCCGCGCCGTCGCGCATTCGCGACGGACCCACAGCACGATCGATCGGTGACGAATGTCCGCAACGCCGTGGCGTCATCGCGGCGATCGTCAGATCCGGACGCGCATCGACATCGACCGCGATTCTATGCGGTTCTTCATGATCAAGGCGTTCAAGCGGTCACGATCCCGGCGCTGCGATCAACGTCGCATGCGTGTCGCGTCGAAGAACCGGTACTTCAAAATGTAACTGGCGCGAGTGGTATATCGAAACAAAGCAAGGACGCTTCGGCGTCCTTGGTTTTTCATGCGGGCCTCGGGTGTTCGTCGGTTTGAAGAGTGCCGGGAGAACACCCGTTGGCGATGATCGCGGTGGGCGCCGCTTCGTGGCAGCGCCCACCGAGCCAGCCAAAATCATCACTGGCCACACTCACAACCGGGTGATACGAATCCAGTTGATGTTCCATCCACCTTGCTGCGCGTATACGCCGAGGTTGTACGTGCCCGCGTTGACGTTGACCGTATGCGCGACGGTCTGCCAGTTCTGCCAGCCGCCGGTCGCCGGCACCTGCACCTGGCCCAGCACCGTGCCGCCTGCGTTGAGGTCGAGCGACAACGCGCCGCCGCCGGGGCTCGACACGCGGTACTCCACCCGATAGCTGCCGCTGCTGGGGAAGTTGACGTTGCTGTACGACAGCCAGTCGCCGCTGTCGATCCAGCCGACGTTGGAGCCGCCTTCCGAGCAGGCTTCCACTTGCACGCCGCTCTGCGCGGCGAAACTTTCGGCCTCCAGCGTGCGCGACCACGGGCTGCTGCCGCCGGCGTTATACACGCGAACGTAGTCGACGAGCATCTTCGCCGGCAACTTGCTTTCGTCGACGTTGAAGCCCGGCCAGTTGCCGCCGATGGCGAAGTTCAGCAGCAGAAAGAAGTCGCGATGGAACTCCTCGGTGCCGTTGACGCTGTTCTGGATGCTGGCTTCGTGGAACTTGTTGCCATCGACGTACCAGCGGATCGCATTCGCGTCCCACTCCACCGAGTACACATGCCAGTCGGTGACGCTGAGCAGGGTATTACCGCCGTACTGAGCGTAGTTGCCGTTGTGGTCGCGCCAGTGGATGGTGCCGTAGGTGCGGTCCTCGTTGTTGACGTGTTCCATGATGTCGATCTCGCCCGAGTCGGGCCAACCGACCTGGGGCAGATTGGCGCCCAGCGCCCAGAACGCCGGCCACGCGCCCATGAACGAGGGCAGCTTCATCCGCGCTTCGATCTTGCCGTACTTGAAGTTGCGGATGCCCTGGGTCTTCATGCGCGCGGAGGTGTAACGGAAACCGCCGAAATCCTCGCGCCGGGCGGTGATGGCCAGGGCGTTGTTCTCGATGCCGGCGTTCTCGCGCCGGTAGTACTCCAGCTCGTTGTTGCCCCAGCCGCTGCTGCCGTTGCCGGTTTCGAACACCCAGTCCGGTCCGATCGATCCGTTGAACTCGTCGCTCCATACCAGTTGCCAGTTCTGCGCCCAGGCGCCGCCGGCGAACAGGGAAACGACGAGGAACACCATGCCTTTCATCAACAGTTTCATGCTGTCTTCTCCTCGTGGGGAAACATGAGTGCCGGATCACGCCGCCAGGCGGCGCGAAGCCGCCGCGCGTAAGCGACACCCGCGAAAACAATCCGCATGCAGCGACGGCGCGAATCCGTTCCGTCCTCCGGCGAACGCGAACTCTTCAGTACGGTCGCGGATGCGCTCGATCCTATGCGAGCGCATGCGCCCGCGCAGGGCGCTGCGCCACAGCTTTTTCGCTTTCGCGCGGATGCGTGACGCAGGCCCGTTCGATGCGTGAGGGCGATAGATCCACGCCAATGTCGATTGCCGCGCGGAAGTTCGAGCGAGTAGTTGCGCTGTCGTGGCCGCGACGGCGGGACAGTCGCGAGGACTTTCGAAGCGACAGGCGGAATGTCTTGTGTCGTCTCGCCGCGATCGGTTCAAGTCATTGGGTTGGCTCGTGCTCACTCGCGCGCGGCGATTGCTTCGATTCGGCGCCGATCTACGCGCCAGTTCGCTGACCGAACCGGGAGCGAGGCGCTCGCTCCCGGGCCGGGTAACTCGCCGACGCCGCGCTCAATCCGGATTCATGGCCGCGAAGGTCTCTTCGTAGCGTCCGTCGCGTTCCGCCCATCGCCGCGCGCGGTCGCGTTCGACCAGCACTTCGCCGCGCGGATGATCTGCGCGCTCGAGCAACTGCATCACCTCCGCGACGTATTCCTCGACCGGGGTGGCGCGCGGATCCTCGGCCTGTTGCGGGCCGGTGAGTTGCGTCCGCACGTAGGGCGGGGCGAGTTCCAGCACTTCGACCGGAATCTTGCGCAGCTGATGACGCAACGATTGCAGCCACGAATGCACAAACGCCTTGCTGGCGCAGTAGGTCGGAAAGTCGGCGCGCGGTACGAAGGCGAGGTTGGAACTGGTCGCCATGATCGTCGCGTTCGCTTGCCGTTTCAGCATGGGCAGAAATGCCGCGGTGACCCGCAACACGCCGAGGATGTTGGTCTGCACGATCGCCTGCGCGTCGTCGGCGTTCCAATCGTCCGCGGCCAGGTTCTCGCTGCGCGAAATGCCGGCGTTGGCGATGAGCGCATTGAGTTCGGGGAAGCGCGCGCGGACCTCGCTCGCGAACGAGGACAGCGACACTGGATCGTCGAGATCGACGCACAGGCCGACCATGCCGGGGCGCGCCGCGGTCATCCGGTCGAGCAGCGCGCGTCGCCTGCCGGCGACGATGACGCGGTTGCCGCGATCGTGGAAGGCTTCGGCGAGTGCGCGGCCGATGCCGCTGGTGCCGCCGGTGATAAGCAGGGTGTTGCCGGTCGTCTTCATGCTTGCCTCGTGGTCGGGCCCGGGTTTCGGGCCAGATAAGGGAAAGGCCACGGCAAGCTCCGGAACGCGCCGCGGCGTCGTTCCGGCAAGACAGTCAGCATCACGAGGAACCCTGTTCGGGCGGGGCTCGATCGGGCGAAGGCCCGCGGAGCAGGGACGTGATGGCGTACCGTGGCACCTGTTGCATCGAGATCCCCTGCTGGGGCCCGCTCGACGAAGGGTGCGTTGGATGACGGTAACGCCTACGACAGCGCCGTTGAGGCGACTGCGGGCGCAAGGCTAAGGTTGCCGGCCGCCAGGGTCAAGCGCGGTCCGGGCCGGGCACGGTCTGATCCGCGATACTTCGAGGGAGTTTTCGTTTCCAGGCGCTTCACGCGCGACGGGCGCTCGAAAATCCCTTCGTCATGGACAATGACGCCAACCGCGCCGAGCATCGCCACGTGATCCCCAACACCACTCCGTACTACCTGCCGGTGACCCGCGAGGTCGCGCAGGCCTTCGTCGACGACGGGACGCTGCCCGCGTCGTCGATCGAGCGCGCGGCGCTGTCGGTGATGCTGGTGGTGCTGACCCAGGAGTATTCCAACGCCGCGATCAGCCGCCTGATCTTCGAGACCCACGGCTTGATGACGGCGAGTTCGCCCGAGGTGGCCGCGGCGCATCTGGACACGGGCCGACGCGCCATCGCGCAAGCGCAGCGCGCCGACATGCTGGACCGGCTGGCCGACAAGGGCGTGAATTTCGCCGACCCCGAGGACATGCAGCACGAGGCCTGGCGCGACGACGACGGCCGCTACGCGCACGCGTTCCAGGAGCGCTATCGTCAGCCGATGGACCGCTTCGAGATCGGTTTCGATCGCGCCGACCAGATCGACGAGCCGGCCACCGACGCGGATATTCCTTACGACACGCAAGCCGCCGATACCCAGGCCGCGCCGCGTAGGACCCGTCTGGTCATGGAGGGCACCCGCGATCAAGCCGTCGCCGCCCAGGTGATCGCGGCGGCGCCGGACGAACTGGTCAACCTCGACGCCTACGCCGGCACCGGCAAGACCCACTTGTTGCTGGCGATGGCCGGCGGTCTGGCCGGCGGCATGACCTATCTGGCGCCCACCGTCGCGCATATCCACGGTTTCAAGATCCGCGCCGGCGGCGCCGCGGCGGGCATCCAGACCGTGACCCAGACCGTGCTGGCCAATGCGACCGCCGCGGCCCACGCCCGCGCCGCGCGCCTGCGCTGGGCGCCGCGGGTGATCAAGACCACCCAGAGCCTGACCGCGCAGACCAAGATCGCCGGCGTCCCCAGCATCGACGGACGTCCGCCCGAAGCGGTCCTGGCGATCGTGCACAAGGCGCTGCGGGCATGGTGCTACAGCGCGGCGCCGGCGCTGGGCCAGTTCCATTTCGCGCGCCATGTGCCGTATGCGGCGATCGAGGCCAAGCGCTGGATCGAGATCGGCCAGCGGGTGTGGGAGTGCATGTTCGCCGGGCTCGGCAGCAACGACGCCGGCGCGGCCTTCGATATCAACACCGTGCATCTGGTCAAGTGGCTGTCGGTGCGCGGCGCGGTCGTTCCCGACGGCTACGGCACCTTGCTGGTCGACGAGGCCCACGACCTGTCCGCGCCGTGGCGGGCCTTGCTGCAGGCGTATCCCCACGGCTGCGTGCTGATGGGCGACCCGTATCAGCGTTTGTTCGGTCATGTGCCCAGGGCCACCCAGGCCAAGACCATCGTGATGAGCCAGTCGCTGCGCATGGGCGTGCAGGCCGCGCCGTTGATCGACCAGACCCTGGCGGTGGCGCAGGAGCGCCTGATCGAGTTTCCGCTGATCGGCGCGCCCGATCGCCTGACCCGCCACCGGATCTACCGCAACCGCGACGAGTTGCCGGGCCGCGCGCTGCGCGTCTTCGGCGGCGCCTGGGCCTTGCTGGAAGAGGCGCTGCGGATCAAGGCCGCCGGCGGCCGCTTCCGCCTGGTGCCGGCTTCGGCCGACGAAGTCGCCCGGCTGGCGCGGGCGGCGATTTCCCTGCACCTGAGCGGCGACACCTACGGGCGCCGCAGTCTCGGCGATTTCCGTTCGTGGTCGGCGTTTTCGCAGCACCTGGCCGACACCGGGCTGGGGTCGGTGGCGCGGATGATCGAACGCGGCTTCGGCAGCGACGATATCGATGCGCTGATGGCCGCGCAGGCCGAGCCGGGCACCGAACAGGTCACCCTCAGCCTGGTCCAGCACTGCAAGAACATGGAGGCCGACGCGGTGGTGCTGAGCCCGTGCTGCTACCTGGTGAACCGCGACGGCGAACCGCACAGCCCGGTCCGCGCCGCCTACCTGGCCATGACCCGCGCGCGCTTCGAGGTGTGGACGCCGGGCGATGGCCTGGACCGGCTCAAGGATGCGCAGCGCGATTTCGAGGTGGGCGCGGCCGGGTCGTGAGCGCAGGCCGCGAGCCGTCGCTGCGGGGGCAGGATCCCGCCGGGCCCGATCGCCGCGGATGGCCGGATCGGCAAAGCGCGCGCCGCGTTGCGATGTGATCGCAAGACGTAAATCTGTGGCCGATTCGATGATTTCAACTGTGCATCCCTGGGCTGGGTTGCGTGGCGAAATGCCGTTTTTTTAGCTGATTTCCGCATGGAAGCTGTAGCGCAACTTATCGATGCGACCGTGTCGACGCCGGCCGCGGGGCGATAGGCTTTACAATCCCGCGATTGTTCGGGCCGGCCCCGTCAAGGTGAACCGGTGGCGGTCCCGAGCCGCGCGACACGAGGCCCGGGCCGGATCAATCGAACTTCGCCCGTCGATCATTTGTAAGGAGTGTCCTGAGTGCCTACTTGGCTTGTAACCGGCGGCGCCGGCTTCATTGGCGGTAATTTCGTCCTCGATGCGGTCCAGCGCGGCATCAAGGTCGTCAACCTCGATGTCCTGACCTACGCCGGCAACCTCGACACCCTGAGCGTTCTCGATGGCGATGCGCGTCACGTCTTCGTCCAGGGCGACATTGGCGATGCGGACCTGCTCAAGCGCCTGCTGGCCGAGCACCGGCCCGACGCGGTGATCAATTTCGCCGCCGAGAGCCATGTCGACCGCTCCATCGACGGTCCGGCCGCGTTCGTGCAGACCAACGTGGTCGGCACCCTGAGCCTGCTCGAGCAGGTGCGCGACTACTGGAAGGCGCTCGATGCGCCGGCGCGCGACGCGTTCCGCTTCCTGCATGTATCGACCGACGAGGTCTACGGCTCGCTCGGCGACAGCGGCAAGTTCAGCGAGACCACGCCGTACGCGCCGAACTCGCCGTACTCGGCGTCGAAGGCGGCGTCGGATCATCTGGTCCGCGCGTTCCATCACACCTACGGCCTGCCGGTGCTGACCACCAACTGCTCGAACAACTACGGGCCGTTCCAGTTCCCGGAAAAACTCATTCCGTTGATCATCGCCAAGGCCCTGGCCGGCGAGCCGCTGCCGGTCTATGGCGACGGCCTCAACGTGCGCGACTGGCTGTTCGTCGGCGATCATTGCTCGGCGATCGCGCGCGTGCTCGAAGCCGGCCGCGTCGGCGAGACCTACAACGTCGGCGGCGATGCCGAGCGTCCCAACATCGTCGTGGTCCAGACCATCTGCGCACTGCTCGATCAGCGCCGCCCGCTCGCCGACGGCCGCGCGCGCGAGTCGCTGATCACCTACGTCAAGGACCGCCCGGGCCACGATCGCCGCTATGCGATCGACGCATCCAAGCTCAAGAACGAACTGGGCTGGACCCCGACGTTGACCTTCGAACAAGGCATCGCCCGCACCGTCGACTGGTACCTGGACAACCAGCCGTGGGTGCAGCGCGTGCTCGACGGCAGCTACCGGCTCGAACGCATCGGCCAGGCCTGAGCCCGGCACACTGAGGAGTTAGGCATGAACCGCAAGGGCATCATCCTCGCCGGCGGCTCCGGCACGCGGCTGTATCCGCTGACCCAGAGCATCAGCAAACAGCTGTTGCCGGTGTACGACAAGCCGATGATCTATTACCCGCTCAGCGTGCTGATGCTGGCGGGCATCCGCGAGGTGCTGATCATCAACACCCCGCATGAGCAGGCGCTGTTCAAGACCTTGCTCGGCGACGGTTCGCGCTGGGGCATGAAGATCGAATACGCGCAGCAGCCCAGCCCGGACGGACTGGCGCAGGCGTATCTGATCGGCCGCGAGTTCGTCGCCGGCCAGCCCAGCTGTCTGGTGCTAGGCGACAACATCTTCCACGGCCCGGGCCTGACCGCGATGCTCAAGCGCGCCGATCAGCGCGAGCACGGCGCGACCGTGTTCGGCTATTGGGTGCGCGATCCGGAGCGTTACGGCGTGGCCGAGTTCGATGCCGACCGCAAGGTCATCGGGCTGGAGGAAAAACCGCTCAAGCCGCGTTCGAACTACGCCGTCACCGGACTGTATTTCTACGACGGCCGCGCCAGCGACTTCGCCGCGACCTTGAAACCCTCGGCGCGCGGCGAACTGGAGATCACCGATCTCAACCGTCTGTACCTGGACGAAGGCTCGCTGCATCTGGAACAGCTCGGCCGCGGTTACGCCTGGCTCGACACCGGCACGCATCAGTCGTTGCTGGAAGCGTCCAACTTCATCGAAACCATCGAAGCGCGCCAGGGCCTGCGCATCTGCTGTCCGGAAGAGATCGCCTGGAACAACGGCTGGATCGACAACGCGCAACTGAGCGAACTGGCCCGGCCGCTGGCCAAGAACGGCTACGGCCAATACCTGCTCGGCCTAGCCGAGCGTGGCTTCGTGCCCTGAGGAAACCGTTTTGAAGATCATCGAAACCGATCTGCCGGGCTGTCTGATCGTCGAACCGCAGGTGTTCGGCGATGCGCGTGGGTATTTCTACGAATCGTTCAATCACGACAAACTGGCGGCGGTCGGGCTGAAGCCGAACTTCGTCCAGGGCAACGTGTCGTCCTCGGCGCGCGGCGTGCTGCGGGGCGTGCATTACCAGTGGCCCAATCCGCAGGGCAAGTTCATGTCGGTGATCGAAGGCGAGGTGTGGGATGTCGCGGTCGACATCCGCCGGGGTTCGCCGCATTACGGACGCTGGACCGCGGTGTTGCTCAGCGCCGAGAACAAGCGCCAGTTCTGGATCCCCGAAGGCTTCGCCCACGGCTTCGCCGTGCTCAGCGAACGCGCGGTCTTCAGTTATCTGTGCACCGCCACCTACGACCCCAAGGCCGATGCCGGCGTGCGCTGGGACGACCCCGAGCTGGCCATCGATTGGCCGGTCAGCGAACCGCTGCTGTCGGCCAAGGACACCACCGCGCCGTTGCTCAAGGACATCGCCGAAGACCGGTTGCCGGTGTACATGCCATGACAGAGCCGGCCATGACAGGGCCGGCCATGACAGGGCCGGCCATGAAGCTGTTGCTGCTCGGCGGCGACGGTCAGGTCGGTTTCGAACTGCGCCGTGCGCTGGCGCCGCTGGGCGAGGTCGTCGTCACCACCCGCGGCGGGACGCTCGCCGACGGCGGCGCCTGCGAAGCCCTGGATCTGGCCCAGGTCGATACGATCGAACCGCTGCTGCGGCGGGTGCGCCCCGACCATGTGGTCAATGCCACCGCCTACACCGCGGTGGATCGCGCCGAAACCGAACGCGAGCTCGCCTTCACCGTCAACGCGCAGGCGCCGGGCCGGCTGGCCGAGCTGTGCGCGGCCGACGGCATCGGCCTGCTGCATTATTCGACCGATTACGTGTTCGACGGCAGCGGCACCCGCCCGTACCTCGACACCGATCCGACCGGCCCGCTCGGCGCGTACGGCGAGAGCAAACTCGCCGGCGAACAGGCGATCGCCGCCAGCGGCGCGCGTCATCTGATCCTGCGCACCGCCTGGGTCTACGCGACCCGCGGCGGCAACTTCCTGCGCACCATGCTGCGCATGGGCGCCGAGCGCGAGGAACTGCGCGTGGTCGCCGACCAGCACGGTTCGCCGACTCCGGCCTGGCTGCTGGCCGACGCGGCCGCGCAGGTGTTGGGCCAGGGCATCGCCGAATCGGGCGTGCGCCATCTGGTCGCCGCCGGCCAGACCAGCTGGCACGGGTTCGCCGAGGCGATCTTCGACGAAGCCCATGCGCGCGGCCTGATCGAACGCAAGCCGCGGGTGCTGCCGATTACCACCGCCGAATACCCGACCCCGGCCCGCCGTCCGGCCTATTCGGTGCTCGACAGCCGCCACCTGCAGGACGAGTACGGCCTGACGATTCCGCAATGGCGCGACGCCTTGCGCACGACCCTGGATCGCGACAAGCCCGGCGCATAACCCCCGCGCCGGCTCCGTGTAGGAGCGGCGCAAGCCGCGACCGCGAATCGACAACCGCGTCGTAACCACAATCGCCCGTGCCGTTGTTCGACGCATACACCGGGAATAGTGCGGTGTTGCCGTTGCCGCTGCTGGTATCGACAGCGACGAAGCGATCCGGCGACCTCGTGGTCGCGGATCGCGCCGCTCCTGCAGGAAGCTCATACAACCGCACCCGGCCGATTGTGCCGGCCCCGCCCTCGTGCCTATGATCGCCGCGTCGCGGATGCGACGGCCGTCGCGGGTCCGGGGAGGACGCGGCGGTCGGGGTTCGCCGCGCGCCATTGCGCACGGCGGACGAACAGGGACTTCGCCGCCTGACGGTTGCGATCGAATCGATACGGTCACAGGGGACCACCATGAATCATCTGCGATGCGCGCTGCTGCTTGCGGGCCTGCTCACGGCCGCCGCCATGACCTCGGCGCTTGCGGCGACCGAATCGGCCAGCGCCGCCACCGTCGATGTCGACGCCTTCGTCAAGGCCGACACCTTCAGCGACATCAAGCTGTCGCCGACCGGCGAGTTCTACGCCGCCTCGGTGCCGATGGGCGATGAAACCGGCCTGGTGATCTTCACCCGCACCGACATGAAGATGGCCGGCTCGTTCCGGCTCGGCAAGAACAACCACGTCGCCGATTTCGATTGGGTCAGCCCGACCCGGCTGCTGATCAGCATGGCGCAGAAACTCGGTTCGCGCGACGAGCCGATCCCGACCGGCGAGATCTACGCGATCAACGCCAACGGCACCGGCGTCGACGTGCTGGTCGGCTACCGCCTGCAGGTGAACAACACCGGCACCCGCATCCAGCCGAAGAAGGTCGAAGCGGTGGCCGCCTACCTGGTCGACGACCTGCCGGGCGACGACAAGCGCGTGGTGATCTCGGTGCAGCAGTTCAGCGCCGACGCCTACACCCGCGCCGAACACCTGGACGTGTTCAGCGGCCGCCGCAACGCCATCACCATCGCGCCGGTGCGCAACGCCGACTACTACACCGACAACGCCGGCGTGGTCCGCTTCGCGCTCGGCTACGGCACCGACTACGTGCGCAAGCTGTTCTACCGCGGCAACGACAAGGTCGAGTGGGAACTGCTGCGTTCGGACGATGACGACGAGGGCATGGACATCCCGATCGGCTTTTCCGCTGACAACGTCACCGCGTATTTCCGCAGCGAACAGGCGCAAGGGCCCGACGCGATCGTCGCCTATGACACGGCGGCCAAGACCCGCAAGGAACTGCTGCGCGACAAGGTCGCCGACCCGGCGCGGATCATCTACAAGCCGCGCAGCCACGTACCGGTCGGGGTGTTCTATTACGACGGCAAGCCGCGCACCGCGTTCTTCGACAAGACCTCGCCGGAAGCACGCCAATACCGCAGCCTGGAAGCGGCGTTCGCCGGCGACGCGGTGCGCATCACCTCGCAGACCGACGATGGCAAGCTGGCGCTGGTGCAGGTCTGGAACGACCGCAATCCCGGCGACGTGTACCTGTTCGACAACGAGAGCAAGCATGCCGCGCATGCGGTCAGCCGGCGCGCCTGGTTCGATCCGGCCAAGTCCGCGCCGGTGCGCGCGGTCACGCTCAAGGCGCGCGACGGGCTGAGCCTGTCGGGCCTGTTGACCACGCCCAACGGCAGCAACGGCAAATCGCTGCCGCTGGTGGTGATGCCGCACGGCGGTCCGTTCGGCATCCAGGACCTGTGGTATTTCGACGACGACCCGCAGTTGCTTGCGGCCGCCGGTTACGCGGTGCTGCAGCTCAACTATCGCGGCTCGGGCGGCTACGGCCGCGCGTTCCTGCACGCGGGCAAGCGCGAGTGGGGCGGCAAGATGCAGGACGATCTGACCGACGCGACGCGTTGGGCGATCGAGCAGGGCATCGCCGATCCGTCGCGCATCTGCTTGTACGGCGCGAGCTACGGCGGCTATGCCTCGCTGATGGGCGTGGCCAAGGAGCCGACCCTGTACAAGTGCGCGGCCGGCTATGTCGGCGTGTACGACCTGCCGATGATGCACACCACCGGCGACGTGCAGAAGCGCGGCTCGGGCGAAAGCTATCTGCGCAGCTGGCTCGGCCCGCCGGACACGCTCGACAAGGTATCGCCCACGCGCCTGGCCGACCGGATCAAGGTGCCGGTGTTCCTCGCCGCGGGCGGCGAAGACCAGCGCGCGCCGCAGGCGCACAGCGAGAAGATGGAGAAGGCGCTGCGCCAGGCCGGCGTGCCGGTGGAGACGCTGTATTACAAGACCGAAGGCCATGGCTTCTACGAGGAAGCGCATAAGCGCGAGTTCTATTCGCGGCTGTTGGCGTTTTTATCGCGGTCGTTGGGCGGGAAGACCGCGGCGCCGGTCAAGGTCGAGGCGGCGGGCAAGAAATAGCGCGAGCCACGAGAGCAGGGCGGTGTGATCGGCCGCCTTGCCGGTGAACGAGGTTGCGTTNNCGCGCCGCTCCTGCATGGGCTCCCTGTAGGAGCGGCGCGAGCCGCGACTGCGACAATAAAAAAACGGCGCCACCCGGCGCCGTTTTCGTTCTGCAAATCCCGAATCCCCAAATCTCGAATCGCGGCCTCAATCACTTCAACCCGTGCATCCACCGTTTGAGCAACGGCGCCAACAACAAGAACAGCACGCCCGACCCGATCCCCAGCCACATCAGCATCGAGAACAGTTCGCCGTATTTGACCGAGGCCGCGGCCATGTCGATCGTGCCGCCCTCGGGAATCTCGACCGAAGCGATCTTCGCCAATTGCGCCGCCAGCACTTCCGAAAACGCGGTCGCCAGCCAGAACGCGCCCATCATCAGGCCGACCACGCGCGCGACCGACAGCTGGGTCACCGCCGACAGGCCGATCGGCGACAAACACATCTCGCCGACTTCGAGGATGAAATACGCCGCGACCAGATACCACACGCTGGCCATCTCGCCGCCGCCGGACACCTTGGCCGCGGCCATCAGCGGCAGGAACGACAGGCCAGCCAGGATCAGGCCCAGCGACATCGTCAGCGGCTTGCTCGGGCTATGGCCCTTGCGCCCGAGCCACGGCCACAGCCACGAGAACAGCGGCGCCAGCACGACGATGAAGAACGGGCCGAGGTAAGTCAGCGAGCCGGCGGTTTGCGGCACCAGCACCACATCGTGCGCGGTCGCCAGGGCCAAGCTCAGGGTCAATACGCCGACCAGCAGCTTGGCCACGCCGTCGCGGCCGCGATCGCTCGCTATCAATGCGGCGATCATCAGCGGCGGGCTCAGCGCCATCGAGAACAACGACCACGGCAAGGTCGGCGCGTACTGGCCCAGGGCCAGGCCGAACATGTCCTTGGTCATCAGCCGGTCGTTGAACGTCACCCACGAACCGTAGGTCTGCTCGTACAGGGTGAAGAAGATCAACACCGCGAAGATCAGGATCACCAACGCGAGCATGCGTTCGCGTTCGACCCGGTCGCAGCCGCGCGCGATGAAGCCGAAGAACCAGATCAGGAACACCAGCAAGGTCGCGAGCATGATGCCCAGCGCCGCGGTGAAGCTCACCTCGCCGATGGCGAGGGTGACCTGCGAAGCGAGCTGGATCGTGCCCCACAGCACCAGCACGCCGAGCGCGGTGCCCACATAAATCCATGCTTCGCGCGACAGCCTGAAAGCGGCCGGGCCGACCTTCTCGCGCAGCCTGGTCGGCTCGGCGGGTTCGGCGAGGCCGCGCAGATAGCGCTGGCCCCACAGGAACATCGCCAGGCCCGCGATCATGCCGATGCCGGCCGCGCCGAAGCCGTATTTCCAGCCGTAGGTTTCGCCGAGGAAGGCGCAGATCAGCGATGAGAACAAGGCACCGACGTTGATGCCGGCGTAGAACAGGGTGAAGCCCGAGTCGCGGCGTGGATCGTCGAGCGCGTACAGCTTGCCGACGATGGTCGAGATGTTGGGCTTCAGGAACCCCACGCCGCCGATGATCAGCGCCAGCGACAGGTAGAACACTTGCATTGCGATTTCGTCGCGCACCACCACGCCATTGACCATCTTCGCCGCGTGGCCCTCGTAGGCCATGCCCAGGTGGCCGAGCACCAGCAGCACGCCGCCGAGCACCACCGCCTTGCGCATGCCCAGGTAACGGTCGGCCAGCACGCCGCCGATCACCGGCACCGCGTACACCAGGCCGCCATAGGCGCCGATCAGGTCGTAGCCGGCGTCGTCGCCGAACAGGTGGTATTTCAGCAAGTACAGCAGCAGCAGCGCCTTCATTCCGTAGAACGAGAAGCGCTCCCACATCTCGGTGAAGAAGCACACGTACAGGCCCTTGGGATGGCCGAGGAAGTCGTTGCCGTGGGGCGCGTCGGGCGCCGGGGTCGACAGGGTGCTGGCTGCGGGCACGAGTGGATTCCCTTCGGTCCGGGAGCGGGCCGGGACGCGGAGTATAGGGTTATGGGCCTTGGCGGCCCTCATCCGCCCTTCGGGCACCTTCTCCCGCGAGCGGGAGAAGGGGGACTTCCGACACGCGTTCGCGCGATTGCTCCCCGCACTCGTCAGTGCACTCCCTCTCCCGCTCGCGGGAGAGGGCTGGGGTGAGGGCCGCCCTCCACCGTTACTTTCCCCAGCCAAATCCGGAAAAACCCCGCATTTGCCCAATCCCGCCTTTTGCCGCACTGCACTTTTACAGCGGCCCGCGGCGGATGCGATCATCGGCGGATTGCGTGGCGCCCGGCCCCTGGCGGCCGGGTCCGCCCATACACCGCCGCACTGCCCGATCACCCGCGATGGAGACGCCGATGGCCTCGTCCGCACAACCGCAATTGACCCTCCGAGCCGTCCTGCTATCCGTCTTCCTGGCGGTGATCCTGGCTGCAGCCAATGCCTACCTGGGCCTGTTCGCCGGCCTCACCATCGCCACCGCGATCCCCGCCGCGGTGATCTCGATGGGCGTGCTGCGCCTGCTCGGCGGCGGCACGATCCTGGAAAACAACATCGTCCAGACCGGCGCCTCGGCCGGCTCCTCAATCGCCGCCGGCGTGATCTTCACCATCCCGGCGCTGGTCATCCTGGGCTACTGGCAGGACTTCCGTTACTCGTGGGTGCTCGCCATCGCCGGCCTCGGCGGTCTGCTCGGCGTGCTGTTCTCGGTGCCGCTGCGCCGTTCGATGATCGTCGAAGACCCGCTGCCGTTCCCGGAAGGCAAGGCCGCTGCCGAAGTGCTCAAGGCCGGCGAAAACCCCGGCCCGGGCCTGAAGATCCTCGGCCTGGCCGGCGGCGTCGGCGCGCTGGTCAAGCTCGCCGCCGAAAGCGGCATGCGCCTGATCCCCGACAACGCCATCGCCTCGGGCTGGCTCGGCAAGTACCTGGGCTTCATGGGCACCAACCTGTCGCCGGCGCTGCTCGGCGTGGGTTACATCGTCGGTCTCAACGTCGGCATCGTGGTGCTGTCGGGCAGCGTGCTGTCGTGGCAGTTCGCGATTCCGATCTATCACGCCTTCTTCCTCAATTCCGATCCCGAACTCGCCGCGCGCATCGTCGACGGCAGCGCCGAGCAGATCGGCCGCGCGATCTGGTCGGCCAAGGTGCGTTACCTGGGCGTGGGCACGATGCTGATCGGCGGCGTGTGGACCTTGTTCTCGCTGCGCAAGTCGTTGCTGTCGGGCGTGAAGAGCGGCCTGGCCGCGGCGCGCAAGGGCACCAGCGGCGTGGTCGCCGAAACCGACCGCGACCTGCCGATGAAGTGGATGCTGATCGCGCTGGTCGCGTTCGTGATGCCGCTGCTGCTGCTGTACCAGGCCATCGTCGGCAACTGGTTCGTCAGCGTGCCGATGACCATCATCATGATCGTCGCCGGCTTCCTGTTCGTGTCGGTGTCGGCGTACCTGGCCGGCCTGATCGGTTCGTCCAACAACCCGGTCTCGGGCATCACCATCTCGACCATCCTGTTCGCCTCGGCGGTGCTGGTGCTGATGCTCGGCCGCGACTCGCCGATCGGCGCCGTCGCCGCGATCATGATCGGCGCGGTGGTGTGCTGCGCGGCGGCGGTCGGCGGCGACAATCTGCAAGATCTCAAGGCCGGCTACATCGTCGGCGCGACGCCGTGGAAGCAGCAGCTCATGCTCGGCATCGGCACGTTCTCGTGCGCGCTGATCATGGCGCCGATCCTCAACCTGCTCGCCGCCGCCTACGGCATCGGCGCGCCGACTCCGGAGCATCCGAACTCGCTGGCCGCGCCGCAGGCCACCTTGATGGCCTCGGTCGCCAAGGGCATGTTCGGCGGCGAACTGCCGTGGACGATGATCGGCATCGGTGCCGGCATCGGCGTGGTCATCATCGCGTTCGACGAATGGCTCAAGTCGCGCAAGTTCAAGTTCCGCGTGCCGGTGCTGGCCGCGGCGATCGGCATCTACCTGCCGCTGGAACTGATGGTGCCGATCTTCCTCGGCGGCCTGCTGTCGCACATCGTCGGCCGCCGTCGCGGCCTGACCAAGCACAGCGACGAAGCGGAAGTCGATCGCGTGCATCGTCCGGGTACCTTGTTCGCCGCGGGCCTGATCACCGGCGAAGCGCTGATGGGCATCGCGATCGCGTTCCCGATCGTGATCTCGACCCGCGCCGACGTGCTGGCGCTGCCCGAGCAGTTCCACTTCGGCGCCGGCATCGGCCTGCTGGTGCTGGCCGCGGTGGTGTGGCTGTTCTACCGCAGCAGCCGCAACGCGCCGGTGCCCGCGCCGAGCGCCTGATCCCTGCGACGGCCCGGCGCGATGCCGGGCCGTTTCTGTTTCTGTCGCGTGTTTACGCACGCCTTCGATAACGCTAGAGGTTTCGCCATGACGCCACGCCACGCCCTCCTGCCGATGGCCCTGCTGTTGGCCTGCGCATCCGCGCCGGCTTTGTCCCTCACGCCGCCGCTCGCGCGCGGCCTGGAAGTGCGCGACCTGGCCGCGATGGACCGGTTCTCCTCGCCGACCCTGTCGCCCGACGGCCGGCAACTGGTGTTCGCCAAGCGCGTGGTCGATTTCGGCGCCAACAAGTCCTCGACCTCGCTGTGGATCGAGGACCTGTTCGCGCGCGATGCCGCGCCGCCCAAGCGCCTGACCCCGGACGGCTGGAACGTCAATTCGCCGGCGTTTTCCGCCGACGGCAAGACCGTGTACTTCCTCAGCAGCAAGGGCGGCAGCTCGCAGTTGTATTCGCTGCCGTTGAGCGGCGGCACGCCGAAGCAGGTCACCGCGTTCGACGGCGACGTCGGCGGTTTCCAGTTGTCGCCCGACGGCAAGCGCATCGCGTTCAACGCCGAGGCGTATGCCGATTGCGCGGCCGACCTGGCCTGCAGCAAGAAGAAGCTCGACGCGGCCGAGAAGAGCAAGGTCAGCGGCAAGGTGTTCGACCGCATGTTCGTGCGCCACTGGGATACGTGGAACGACGGCCGTTTGAACCGCCTGTTCGTGACCGATCTGCCGGCCGCCGGCAAGACTGTCAACAGCGCCAAGCTCGTCAGCGGTGAAGTGATCGGCGACGTGCCCTCGCGTCCGTTCGGCGACAGCAGCGAATACACCTGGTCGCCCGACAGCCAGTCGCTGGTGTTCAGCGCGCGCGCGGCCGATGCGAAGGAACCGTGGTCGACCAATTTCGACCTCTACCTGGTCGGCGCCGACGGCGGCGCGGCCAAGAACCTGACCGCGTCGAACCCGGCCTGGGACACCGGCGCGGTGTTCGGCAAGGACGGCAAGACCCTGTACTACCGCGCGATGAAGCGCCCGGGTTTCGAAGCCGACCGTTTCGGCCTGTTCGCACTCGATCTCGCCAGCGGCAAGGCGCGCGAGATCGCGCCGCAGTGGGATCGTTCGGCCACCGGTATTTTGTTGTCGGACGACGGCAAGACCATCTACACCACCGCCGAGGACCTGGGCCGGCAGCCGCTGTTCGGCGTCGACATCGCCAGCGGCAAGGCGAGCGAGTTGATCGCCGATGGCACCGTCGGTTCGCCGGTGTTGGCCGGCAAGACCTTCGCGTTCACCCGCAACAGCCTCAAGAGCGGCGACCAGATCTTCGTCGGCGGCCTCGACGGCGCGCCGCAGCGCGCGATCACTCCGAGCGCGGGCGAATTGCTGCCGGGTGTGAAGTTCGGCGAGGCCGAACAGTTCGAGTTCAAGGGCTGGAACGGCGACAGCGTGCACGGCTACGTGGTCAAGCCGTGGAATTACCAGGAAGGCCAGAAGTACCCGGTCGCGTTCCTGATCCACGGCGGCCCGCAGGGCAGTTTCGGCGACGGCTGGAGCTATCGCTGGAACCCGCAGACCTACGCCGGTCAGGGCTATGCGGTGGTCATGATCGACTTCCACGGCTCCACCGGTTATGGCCAGGCCTTCACCGATGCGATCAGCCAGCATTGGGGCGACCGTCCGCTGGAGGATCTGCAGAAGGGCTGGGCCGCGGCGCAGAAGAAGTATGCCTTCCTCAACGGCGACAAGGCCTGCGCGCTGGGCGCGTCGTACGGCGGCTTCATGGTCAACTGGATCGCCGGCAACTGGCAGCAGCCGTGGAAGTGTCTGGTCAGCCACGACGGCGTGTTCGACCAGCGCATGATGGGTTACGCAACCGAAGAGCTGTGGTTCACCGAGTGGGAGCAGGGCGGCACGCCGTTCGACGTGCCGAAGAACTACGAGAAGTTCAACCCGGTCAATCACGTCAAGGATTGGAAGGTGCCGATGCTGGTGATCCACGGCCAGCTCGATTACCGCATCCCGGTCGAGCAGGGCCTGGGCGTGTTCACCGCGTTGCAGCGCCAGGGTATCGAGTCCAAGTTCCTGTATTTCCCGGACGAGAACCACTGGGTGCTCAAGCCGCAGAACAGCGTGCTGTGGCACGACACGGTCAACGGTTGGCTGAAGCAGCATATCGGGCAGTAAGCGCCCGCGATCCGCGCCACCGTTCCTGCGAAGGCCGCCTCCGGGCGGCCTTCGTCGTTTCGTCTCCGACTGTAGGAGCGGCGCGAGCCGCGACCGCGAAACTTCATATGCGTCGCATGCGCGATGTCGTGCTCGCGGCTTGCGCCGCTCCCACAGGGGTTTGCATGAGGTAACGACAGGTGGGCGACAGCTGCGTGGGCGCTGGCTGTGGCTTCGAGCGAAACTTGCTTGCGCCGTAGCCTCGGTGTCGTGGTCGCGGCTTGCGCCGCTCCTACAAGGGCTGTCGTGGCAACGTGGCTCGGCCACCTGAATTCGCGGCACCAACCCACCGGCCCTTGCCCCGCCTGGGCGATCCGAAGTAAAAGCGGTGACACCAACGCACGAGACACCCGGCATGCCCGATACCGCCCACACGGCGCTCATCAGCAACGACATCGTCGTCCTCGGCCTGATCGCCGCCACCCTGGGCCTGGTGTTCTGGACCTCGTCGAAGCAGACCGGCTTCTGGAAAAAGTTCTACACCTTCGTGCCGGCGCTGCTGCTGTGCTATTTCATCCCGGGCATCTACAACACCGTCGGCCTGGTCGACGGCAACAACACCAAGCTCTACAACCCGGTCGCCAGCCGCGTGCTGCTGCCCGCGGCGCTGGTGCTGCTGACCCTGACCATCGACCTCAAGGGCGTGCTCAAGCTCGGCCCCAAGCTATTGCTGATGTACGCGGTGTCCTCGCTCAGCGTGATGCTCGGCGCGATCGTCGCCTTCGTCGCGATGCGTGCGTTCCATCCTGAAACCGTCTCCGGCGACACCTGGGGCGGCATGGCGGCCCTGGCCGGCAGCTGGATCGGCGGCGGTGCCAACATGCTCGCGATGAAGGAGATCTTCCAGGTCGACGCGACCACGTTCGGCCAGTTCGCGGTGGTCGACGTCGGCGTGGGCTACGTGTGGATGGCGGTGTTGATTTTCCTCGCCAGCCGCGCGAAGCAGATCGATGAGCGCAGCGGCGCCGATACCTCGGGAATCGAGGAACTCAAGCAACGCATCGAAAGTTTCCAGGCCCAGCACCAGCGTATCGCCAGTCTGACCGATCTGGCGATGATCGTCGGCATCGCCTTCGGCGTGGTCGGCCTGGCGCATGCGATCGCCACGCCGCTGTCGGGCTGGTTCGCCGCGAACGTGTCGTGGGCGCGCACGGTAAGCCTGCACGAACCGTTCTTCTGGGTGGTCGCGATATCGACCTTCGCCGGCCTGGCGCTGAGCTTCACCCGCGCGCGCGAACTCGAAGGCGCGGGCGCGTCGAAGATCGGCAGCCTGCTGCTTTACTTCCTGATCGCGTGCATCGGTTTGCAGATGGATATTTTGGCGTTGCTCGACAAGCCGTGGCTGTTCGCGCTGGGTCTTATCTGGATCAGCGTGCATATCGCGATCCTGTGGGGCGTGGGCCGGCTGCTGCGGGTGCCGTTCTTCTATTTCGCGATCGGCTCGCAGAGCAACATCGGCGGCCCGGCCTCGGCGCCGGTGGTGGCGTCGGCGTTCCATCCCTCGCTGGCGCCGGTCGGGGCCTTGCTGGGCACCTTGGGTTACGCGACCGGGACGGGATTGGCGTACATCGTCGGCATCACCCTGCGCTCGCTCGCAGGCGCATCGCCGCCCTGAAGTCCGACTGTAGGAGCGGCGCGAGCCGCGACCACGACATCTCGCTTGCGTCGTATGTGCGATGTCGCGGTCGCGGCTCGCACCGCTCCTGCAGTCGTTTGTTCGCAACATCATTCACTGGTTGAAAGCCATGACCTACGAGTCGTTAGCCGCGCGCGCCGGCATACCTCTGCCATCGACGTTCGCCCGTCTGCTCGCCGACGGCAGGACCCGCTACGGCGACAACCTCGCCGACTGGAAGGCGAACTGGAGCGACTACACCCTGCGCGCGCAGCCGCTGCTTTCCTGCGCCTACGATCTGGAATGGATCGACGCCGAGCAAGCCGGCGAGATCGTCGATGACTGGCTCAATCCGGGGTTTCAGAATGGGCGCGCGTTCTTGCCGTTCGCGATTTCCGGCGCCGGCGATGCCTATTGCCTGATGACGACCGCCGCCGGCACGTCCGGCGTCGGGATGGTCTGGCACGATCGCGACGACAGCGCGATCGAAACGGCCTCTTTCGAACATTTCGTGTTCACAAGCCTGGTGGAGAGCGCCGCCGATTTCGAGCACCTGCTGGACGATTTCTCGTCCGCGCAGGCGCGTGAGTGCGTCCTCGCCAACATGCGCGCCGCCGCCGCTTATCTGCCCGCGAACTTGAATCACGCCCTGGATGCGTTGATCTCGCCGCAACTGCCGGAAGACGAAAGCGACATCGCCATGATCTCGCAAGCGACGGCCGAAGCGGCGTTCGGCGTGCTGCTGCCGTTCGCGCAGGAGCGCTTCGCGGTGGTGCCGCGCTGGCAGTGCAATGAGGGTTGATGCGCGAAGCGTTGGCGATTGATCGGCACATGATGCCGGCGACCTTCGCTTGCACCGACGACAACGCGTAAAAGAAAGGCCGCCCTCGGGCGGCCTTTCGTCATCCACGCAATCGGACGTTCAACAACACCCGATCCGCCCGCCGCCATAACGCGCCTCCTGGCGCTGGCGGAAGAACGTCGCGTAATCCGGGATCGGCCGCTCGGGGTGTTTCTCCATCAGGTGCCGGACATAGTTGTCGTAGTCCGGCACGCCGCAGCACAGCCGCGCGGTCTGCACCAGGCGGCGCCAGGTGCGTTTGTACAACTGGTATTGGCTGGCGGGTACGAGTGCGGTGCCCATGTCAGTGGTCCGCCATCTGCGCGGGCGTCAACGCCACGTACGGCGATTCGCGGTCGCTGCGCTCCGGATTGGCGCGCGCCTTGAGGATCGCGCCGATCGCGTACACCAGCACCGAGAACACCACGAACAGGAACAGCATGGTCAGCCCGGTGTTGACGTAGCTGTTGACCATGACCTGCTGCATCTGCTCGATGCTCTTGGCCGGCGCGACCACGGTGCCCTTGGCGATGGCGTCCTGGTACTTGTGCGCCTGGGCGAGGAAGCCGACCGCCGGGTTGCTGTCGAAGATCTTGATGAAACCCGCGGCGGTGGTGCAGATCAGCAGCCACGCGGTCGGCAGCATGGTGACCCAGGCGTAGCGATCGCGTTTCATCTTGAACAGCACCACCGTGCACAGCATCAACGCGATGCCGGCGAGCATCTGGTTGGCGATGCCGAACAACGGCCACAAGGTGTTGATGCCGCCGAGCGGATCGACCACGCCCTGATACAGGAAGTAGCCCCACAACGCGACGCAGCCGCCGGTGGCGAGCAGGTTCGGGCCCCAGGCTTCGGTGCGGCGCAGTGCCGGCACGAAACTGCCGAGCAGATCCTGCAGCATGAAGCGGCCAGCGCGGGTGCCGGCATCGACCGCGGTCAGGATGAACAAGGCTTCGAACAGGATCGCGAAGTGATACCAGAACGCCATCGTGTTCTCGCCCGGCAATACGTTGTGCAGGATCTGGGCGATGCCGACCGCGAGCGTCGGCGCGCCGCCGGCGCGGGCGAGGATGGTGTGTTCGCCGATGTCCTTGGCCGTGGTCTCGAGCATCTCGGGAGTGACGCTGAAACCCCAGCCGCTGATCGTCTGCGCGACCGCATGCACGTCGGTGCCGACCAATGCGGCGGGACTGTTCATCGCGAAGTACACGCCCGGCTCGATCACCGAAGCGGCGACCAGCGCCATGATCGCGACGAACGATTCCATCAGCATGCCGCCGTAGCCGATGTAGCGCATGTGGCCTTCATTGGCGAGCAGCTTGGGCGTGGTGCCCGAGGAGATCAGCGCATGGAAACCCGAGACCGCGCCGCAGGCGATGGTGATGAACAGGAACGGGAACAGCCCGCCTTTCCACACCGGGCCGGTGCCGTCGGTGAACTGGGTCAGCGCGGGCATGCGCAGGTCGGGCATCACGATCACGATGCCGATCGCCAGCGCGATGATGGTGCCGATCTTCAAGAACGTGGACAGGTAATCGCGCGGCGCCAGCACCAGCCACACCGGCAACACCGCGGCGACGAAGCCGTAACCGATCAGCATCCAGGTGATCTGGGTGCCGGTGAAGGTGAAGCGCGGGCCCCACACCGGATCGGCCGCGATCACCCCGCCGTACCAGATCGCCGCGAGCAGCAGGATCAGGCCGACCACCGAGATTTCGCCGATCTTGCCCGGGCGGATGTAGCGCATGTACACGCCCATCATCACCGCGATCGGAAGGGTCGCCATCACCGTGAACATGCCCCACGGACTTTCCGCGAGCGCCTTGACCACGATCATCGCCAGCACCGCGAGGATGATGATCATGATCAGGAACGCGCCGAACAGGGCGATGGTGCCGGGTATCCGGCCCATCTCCTCGCGCACCAGGTCGCCGAGCGAACGGCCGTTGCGGCGGCTGGAGACGAACAGGACCATGAAGTCCTGCACCGCGCCGGCCAGGACCACGCCGACGATCAGCCACAGCAGCCCGGGCAGATAGCCCATCTGCGCGGCGAGCACCGGCCCGACCAGCGGCCCGGCGCCGGCGATCGCGGCGAAGTGATGGCCGAACAGCACGTGCTTGTTGGTCGGAACGTAGTCCAAGCCGTCGTTGTTGAGGACCGCGGGCGTGGCCCGGGTCGTATCGATCTGCATCACCTTGTTGGCGATGAACAGGGAGTAGTAGCGGTACGCGACCAGATAGATCGACACCGCCGCGACCACGATCCACAGCGCGTTGATGTGTTCGCCGCGCCGCAGCGCGATCGTGCCGAGGCAGAACGCCCCGAGAACTGCCAGGGCCGCCCAGCCCACCTTGCCGATGCCACCTTTCATGACGACCCTCCCGGTTTTTCAACTACCGAAGCGTCGCCCCTGCGTCCGGGCGGGTCAATGCGCAGTGCGGTAAAGCGGCACTAATTGGGCTGATACTTTGGTCTTAGGTGGCTCGCTCGCCGCGATTGGCTGGGCGTTTGCCGTTGCTGTTCCCCCCTTTGGAAAAGGGGGGCAGGGGGGATTCGCTTTTTAGCTCGACAACTGCATCGCCCTGATCAAAAAGCGAATCCCCCGGCGCATTGGATTTCTTTCGGCGATCACAGCGGCGCAGGCGCCAGCCCCCTTTTACAAAGTGGGCTAATTGACGCGCGGGGATCTACTCAGCGATCGGCTTCAGGCGGGGACGTCAGAAAGCGACAACGAACTCAAGCTCGATCCGATTCCCGATTCCCGATTCCCGATTCCCGATTCCGATTGCGATTCCGATTCCCGATTTTCCAATTCCCAATCCCGAATCCCGAATCCCAAATCCCGGCTCAAAGCCACTTAGCCCGCTTGAACCCCACATACAACACCACGCAAGTCAGCGCGATCACCCCGACCAGAATGCCGTAACTCCATTGGCCCTCAAGCTCAGGCATGTACTTGAAGTTCATGCCGTACCAACTGGTGATCAAGGTCGGCGCGGCCAGCAGCGCGGCCCAGGCGCCCAGACGCTTTACGGTCTCGCCCTGGCGCACGGTGACCAGCGACAGGTTCACGCTGACCGCGGCGGTCAGCATCTCGCGCAAGGTGTCGGTGGTTTCGTTGATGCGCACGGCGTGATCGAGCACGTCGCGGAAATACAGCTGGATCTCTTCGTCGATCAGCCCGCCGCGCGAACGCGCGAGCTGGCCGAGGATGTCCTGCAGCGGCGCCACCGCCATCCGCAGCCGGGTCAGTTCGCGCTTGAGGTCGTACAGCTCCTGCACGGTCTCCTTGCTGAAATCCTCGGCGAAGATGTCCTTTTCCAGCTCGTTGAGCTCCTGGGTGAAGCCCTCGACGATCGGCATGAAGTTGTCGACCACGCTGTCGAACACCGCGTACAGCGCCGCGCCCGGTCCGTGTTCGAGCAGGTCCGGCTCGCGCTCCATGCGCGCGCGCGCGGCCTTGTAGCTGATCGAGGCGCCGTGGCGCACGGTGACCAGATAGCGCGGGCCGACGAACATGTGCGTCTCGCCGAAGCGGATGCGGTTGTCGATCTTCTGCGCGGTGTGGATGGCGACGAACAGCGAGTTGCCGTACGACTCGATCTTCGGCCGCTGATGCGCGTTGTGCGCGTCCTCGACCGCGAGGTCGTGCAGGCAGAACTCCTCCTGCAGTTTCTCAAGGATGCCTTCGTCGGGCTCGTACAGGCCGACCCAGACGAAGCTGCCGTCGTCGACGGCGAGCACGTCGCTGATCGCATCCAGACTGATGTCGCGGCGGGTTCCGTCGCGGCTATAGGCCGCGCAGTTGATGACGCATTGGGGCAGGGCGGGATCTTTCATCCGCGAATCGTGCCCGCGCGCGGCGGCAGCGGCAAGCCGTCAGGCCAGTCGCAATCGGGCGGCCTTGCGGAAGCCCAGCCACAGGCCGGTGTGGATCGGCAGCCACAGGGCGATCCAGTGCGCGTTGCGCTGCGGGTACACCGGCAGCCAGTACATGAACAACGCCGCCAGCGAGCTCAACGCAACCAGCGCGGTCAGCCACACGAACACCGGCCCGGTTTCGCGCCCGCGCAGCGCGCGCAAACCGCCGAACCACAGCAGCAGGCACAGCGGGTTGAACAGCAGCAGGTTGCGGTTGGCCCAGATGTAGTTGTGGTTGGTGTCGACCCAGGCATAGACCAAGACCGCGCCGATCAGCCCGAGCACGCCCCACAGCGGCAGCGCGACGACCGCGAGCACGCGCGGGCTGCGATCGCCGATCCAGGCCAGCGCCGCACCCAGCACCAGGCCGGTCAGCGCCCACGGCCACCACGGCAGCGGGGTGGCCTCGGGGTCGGGCGAAATCTGGTGCGGCAGCAGCTGGCGTTCCTCGCTGACCAGCGGCCGGCCTTGGTTGTTCTTGACCTCGCGCAGGGCCGCGGCGAGGCGGCCGGGCACGTAGGACTCGGCCCACACCGGCACCGGCTTGTCCGCTTCCGGACCCATCATCACGTCCAGCACCAGCCACATCCACGGCTCGGGCTTGGACAGGCGCAGCGCTTCGCTGCGCAGGGTGTTGCCGTGCGAGCGGCCTTCGATCTGGCGCCGCAGCCCGCCGCCGAGCGCGGTGTCGATCGCGTCGCGCACGCGGGTGGCGCAGTTGTCGTCGAAGTACTGATAGCGGTAGTAGGAATTCTCCGGCAGCGCGTTGACCCGCAGCGCTTCGGATAGTTCGCGCGCCTGCGCCGGGGTGAGGTCGAGCCATTGCACCGACACGCCGCGGCCTTCCACGCCGTACTGGCCGATGTCGGCCTCGAACGGCAGCGCGAGCAGGCGATAGCGCATGTCGTTGCGGATGAAGCGCGGCACGAAGTCGGGCTCGCTCGGGTCGAAGTAGCCGAAGTTGTAGGAGATCGCCTTGTCGGTGTTCGGGTCGAGCACGACCAGGGCGTCGTGGCCGAAGCGCGACCAGAACTCCTGGCCCGGCTGCATGGTGACCATGCCGACGCGCGGCGGCTGCGGGCCGGTCGGGGCGGTGGCGGTGGTCGTGGTCGCGGCGGGTTTCGGCTCGGCAGGCTTCGAATCGCTGGGGTTGGATGCCGCCGGCGGTGCGTCGGCGGGAGCGGCGAAGACCGCGGTGGAAAGCGACAGCAACAAGGCCAAGGCGAACAGCCGGACGAAACGGGGCAGGAAGGTCACGAGGGGCTGGGTCCGGCTGGGCGGGTGGCGGCCATTGTAAACAGCCGGCCGGGGTGTGCCGTGGCTGGAGTGGGGATTTCGGGTGCCGTCGTTTGTCGCGATCTTCTGCCCCCCCAGGCAGATGCGCCATGGAGGCTGGATATCGCCCGTTTGCTTGGATCGGTGCTAAGCAGGGCGCTTAGGTCGAGCAAGGCCGGCGACACAGTCCGGTAGGCGGTCATCGGCTCTTTTGCAGCGAGCCGATGCAGCGAGCCGGCGCGGCGAATCGCATCGATTCGTTTCTACTTGCTGGGCGACGTAGGCGCCCTACGGGTGACCCGGCCCGCCGACATGGTCGGCGGCATTCCAGCTACTCGTGCAGGCTAGCTCGGTTTTGTACTGCCTGCGGTTGGCATCAGCGAGCCGGCTCAGCGGCGCCGACAACAACGGAACACGACCGCAACGGAGTTCGGCCGCCGAGAACGAAATCTCAAGATGCGACCATTCGACAAGCCCTTCTCCCGCAAGCGGGAGAAGGTGGCCCGAAGGGCCGGATGAGGGAGGCGCGTCATGTGATCAGCCGTGAAGCGATCCTGGCAAACAGGATGCAGGTCTGCATTGGATTCAACGCATTGGCGTCAACGCCTCGGCTTCAGCCGCATACGCACCGCGCCCGATAACCGCGACCCGCGCCAGCGCATCGCCTCACAAACTACCCAACACCCCGACATGAAACGCATGCACGCGCCGCGCATCGGCGCTGGCCACGCGGAACACGAAGCGGTCCAGGGTCAGTTCCTCGCCGGCCTCGGGCAAGTGCCCGATCGCCGCGGTCACCAGGCCGCCGATCGTGTCGTATTCATCGTCGTCGAAATTCGCGCCGAAGCGTTCGTTGAAATCGTCGATCGGGGTCAATGCATCGACCACGTACTGACCGTCGGCCTGCGCCGCGATCAAGGCATCGGGATTCTCGGCTTCGTCGTGCTCATCGTCGATCTCGCCGACGATCTGCTCGAGCACGTCCTCGATCGTGAGCAGGCCGGCGACGCCGCCGTGCTCGTCGATCACGATCGCCATGTGATTGCGCGACTGGCGGAACTCGCGCAGCAGCACGTCCAGGCGCTTGGACTCGGGAATCAGCACTGCCGGGCGCAGCAGTTCGTGGATGGTGCCCGGACCGTTATCGGCGACCACGCCGCGCAGCAGGTCCTTGGCCAGCAGGATGCCGAGAATCTCGTCCTTGTCCTCGCCATGCACCGGGAAGCGCGAATGGCCGGACTCGACCACCATCTTCATCAGGTCGAGGAACTTGGCGTCGGCCGGCAGCGCGATCATCTGCGAGCGCGGGATCATCACATCGCCGACGGTGAGGTCGGACACGGCGATCGCGCCTTCCATCATGCGCAAGGTATCGGCGGCGATCAGCCCGTCGGATTGCGCATCGCGCAACAACTCGACCAGATCTTCGCGGGAACTGGGTTCGCCCGACAGCGCGGAGCTGATGCGGTCGAGCCAGGAGCGCCGTTTCTCGTGGTGTTCCGGCGGGTGGGTGCTACTACTGTCGTCCTCGGACATTCGGTTCTTGGCTGCGCCCCTCGGGGGGAGGGGTGATGGGGGCAGTTTAACCCGGAAGACCGCGGCCGCACCCATGCGCTGCCGGCGCGTGCCCGTTCGATATCCCCGCGGCAGCGTTAGAGCCGCCTCCCGGTCGGGTCGGGAGCTGAAATCCACTTTCAAATCAGATGCTTGTGCAGTCCATGACGTACGTTTGTTCGCCCTGGTCGAAATGGCCCGGCGACTGCCGGAATCGACCCGCATTCGACATCACCACGCTGGCGACCTGTCTACTGTTGGGCGCGCATATCGTGAAGGTCGCATTGCTGCCGGTGATGTCGCCCTGCGGATGGAAGACGATCTTCGGACGTCCCGACGTGCCATGCAGGCGAAGACCGCCGTCGAGTGCCGCGGTTCTGCGGATCAGGTTGTCGTATCGGCCGAACGCCCGATCTCCATCGACATCGGCGTAGACCAGCCAGCCTTGGCTCCAGTCGCTGCTGTCGTCGCAACCGCCGCCGCGGGACGGGCACAGAATCGTCGCCGCGCCTCCGGCAACGGCCAATCGGTTGGCGGTCAGAAATATTTCCGCCAAATCGGATTGCAGCCGCGTAATGCGCACCCGGTCGGTCCAGGCGGTCGCGGCCGGAACGGCCATCGCGATCACCAATGAGGCGATAGCCAATACAACGATCGTCTCGATCAGAGACAGTCCCTTCGAACTCTGCATGGATGCGCTCCTTCGCGTCGGATCGGCAGTGTCGCGCCGACGATCAGGGGCCGACACGGGATTTATCCGCATCGCGGCGTCGGATTTTTGCTGATCGATCGCGGGCAAGCGCAGCCCGTCGCGAAACGCGACTGCTACGCGCGAATTGTTCGATCGATACGGCGGAAGAACGATGATTGCTTCACGCGAGCGGCATCCGATAAACGCCGCGCGATCATGGCCGAAGGCGACTCCAGGTAGTCGGCACATAAAAGTCATTTGCGCGGCACAGGCCGAATTGAACGGAGTAAATGTGCTGCACATGCATTCAAAGAATGTATGAATCGCCGTCCAGTACCGCGGAAGCGCCGTTCGTCCTCGCTGCCCTCACTTCCACGCGGCCGCCTTCCGTAGATTCGGGTCTCGTTTCATGGAAACCATGTGATGAGAACGACGCGGCAATCGGGCGTGACCTTGATCGAGTTGCTGGTGACGATAGGCATCGCCGCCGTGTTGCTCACGTTGGCCTTGCCCAACTTCTCCGCGGCGATGCGTTCCAGTCGCGTCGCAACGGCCGCCAATACCCTCCTGTCCACCATCAATTTCGCCCGCTCCGAGGCGCTGCGCAGCAAGGACGTCGCGCACCTGTGCCCAAGCAGCGACGGCATCAGCTGCGGCGGCGACTGGAACAGCGGCGTGATGGTATGGACGGACGAGAATCGCAGCGGTTCGATGGATGCGGGCGAGATACGTCGCGTCGTCGCGGCATCGACCGGAATCCGGCTCAGCGCTTCAGGAACGGGCAACGAATTGTCGTTCGACAATTTCGGCCGGCTAGTGGGTGGAGGGACGCCCGCCTTCACCGTGCGTCCCGACGAATGCACGGCCGGAACCCAACTTCAGCGCTCGATCACGATTAACCAGATAGGCCGCGCCACGGTCGCACGGGAGAACTGTCAGTGAATTCGCAATCGGTTCGCCCGTCGCGCGCCGTTCGTCGCCGCGCGCAACCCGCTTCGGGCGCGCGCAGCCGCGGCCTGAGCCTGATCGAGGTGCTGGTCGCCGTGCTCGTGCTCGGCTTCGGGTTGCTGGGCCTGGCGATGCTGCAGGCGACCAACCTGCGACTGACCCAGAGCAGCAACAGCCGCACCGTCGCCACCAACCTGGCCTCGCAAATGCTCGACGACATCCGCAACAACCGCCTGATCGCGGTGGGCTACGTCGGCGACTACGCGGCCAGCGGCGTCGCCGATAGCTGCCGTGTCGATCCTGTCGCGACCACGCCGATCGCCCAGGTCAACAGTTTCAGATGCGCGATGCGGCAATCGCTGGGCGAAACGGCGAACAGTCAGATCGCCGTGAATACCGATACCGGAACGGTCTCGGTGACGATCCAGTGGGGCGATGCCCAGCGCTGGAATCCCAATAACGAGGCGACGCGGTTCGTTCTGGAGAGCAGACTATGAAACCGAACCGGTTACGCATGACGGCGAGACCTTCAAGACAGCGCGGCCTGTCGCTGATCGAACTGATGGTGGCCTTGCTCCTCAGCGGCTTGCTGGTGCTCGGATTGGTGCAGATATTCTCGGCCTCGCGCGCTTCCTATTCGCTGGCCCAGGGCGCGGCGCGCGTACAGGAGAGTGCTCGCTTCGCCTTCGATTCGCTGCAGCGCGATATTCGCCACGCCGGCCAGTTCGGTTGTTCGTCGGACCAGGCCCACTTCCAGTTCGGTGGACGCGCCGTGCGCGAGCTGTTCCTGAGGGATCGCCAGGACTACGGCACGGTGCCCGACGTCGCCAACAACGATGCGTTGCGCTTCGATTTCTCGTTGCGCGGATACGAAGCCAACGGCAGCGCGCCCAACCAGGCCGTTGCCTTGTCCACGATTCCGGTGGCCGGCGCGGCGGGAGACTGGTCGCCGGCGCTTCCTGCGTCCTTGGCCGGTTTGGATCCGCTGCCGGTCCGCGGCAGCGACATTCTGGCGTTGCGCGTACTTTCGCCGGAGAGCGCCGAAGTCCTGGATTTTGACGTCTCCTCGGCCGATCCGACCCGAGCCACCGTATCGGTGCGTTCCGGACAATGGGCGGTGTTGGCCGCGGGCGGCGCGTCGGGCCTGCTCGGCATCGCCGATTGCCGATCAGCGGTGGTCTTCCAAGCCGAATCGGTCGGCGTGGGCAGCGGTTCGACCTTGATCAACACCGCGGTCACCGGACTGAACCAGAGCGCTTTCGACGGAGCCGACGTGTTCGGCATCGGTCAAGCGCGCCTGCACCGCGCAGAGAGTTACGTCTTTTACGTCGGCCTCAAGTCCGACGATCAGCCGGCGTTATTCCGCGCGCGCTTCGATGCTCAACCCGGCGCGCCGTCGATCAGCGTTCGCAGCGAAGAGCTGGTCGAAGGCGTGGAAAACCTGCAACTCATGTATGGCCAGGACATCGAACGCCGTGCCGCTCGGCCGCCGTTGGGACGTCTCGGCACGGTGACCACCGCCACCGGAGTGAACCTCACCGCCAGCGGCCGGCCGGAAATCGACAAGTGGTTGCCGCAACTGGCCTGGCAGCGCGTCAACAAGGTCCAGATCGGAATGGCGGTGCGCAGCAACGATCAGACGTCCACTCCGACTCGGACAGCTGCGATGAGTGCGCAGGGCACCTTGCTCGCTCCTCCGAACGACGGCCGCTACCGCAGCGTCTACGAAACCAATATCGCCGTGCGAAACCGCCTGACCGGCAACTGAGGACTCCCATGTCGCCTTTCCGCCATCGATCGCTCGGTCGTTCGCCGCGACGCCAACGCGGCGCAGTGCTCTACGTGTCCCTGATCATGCTGATCCTGCTCGCCCTGCTGGGCATCACCGCGATGCAGGTGACCGGCATGCAGGAGCGCATGACCGCCAACTACCGCGCGAGCAACCGCGCCTTCCAGAACGCCGAGGCGGCCGCGCGCTTGGTCGAACGCAACCTGCTGGCGCAGGTCAACAGCTCCGGCCGGCAAGTACTCGAGATCGATCAGCCGCTGTGTCTGGACGCGAGCTTCGATTCGGTTTCATGGGCCGCTAATCCCCAGCGCAGAGGCACTACCCATACGCGTCGGATCGACCACTGCACCACCGCCACGTCCAGCGCTGGGCTCGGCAAGGCGCCGCTCAGCGACGATCCCAACCTGATTTTTCAGGTGACCGCCTTTGCCGTTGATGAAGTCCGCGATGCGGGCTCCGAGGCGGTCATCGACACCATCTTCGTTCCGTGAGGCCCGCCATGAAGCCGCTACGTCTGATCTTCGCCGGTTCGCTGCTGTTGGCCGCAGCGGGTGGCCTGTACCTGTATCAGCAGTCCGACGCCGACGCCGCCCAGGGCGATGGCGCGTTGGCGCAGGCGCCGATGAACTCGAGCGCCACCGCGCCGCCGGCCTTCATCATGGCGATCGACGATTCGAACTCGATGACCTTCCAGACCTTGTTCCCCGGCTCGGAGGGCGGTGCGTTCTGGAGCAATGCCGGTGGCTTTTTCATTACCAGCCCTTCCCGGCGTCTGCGTACGCAGGCCGATGCCTTCGATCGCGGTAATTACGTTTATGTCATGCCCTCGGCGACGACAATGAACGGAGGCTCGTACGCGATACCGCCGCTGGATGTTTTCGGCTTCGCGCGATCGGTCGATTACAACCCGTCGTATTTCAATCCGGATTTCACCTACCCGCGGTGGCGAAAGCCTAGCGGAACCGATGGTGCATTCGTCGATTACCCCAACGCTCCGCCGACCGCCGTGCCGATCAATCCCGACGATGTGGCCGGCGCCGGCACGATCGACATGACCAATAACTACCGCATGCCGAATGCCGCGACCGATTTCAGGGCGTACTTCATGGTCTCCAGCGGCATGACCTTGCCCGCCAACACGGTCTACTATATGGGGCGAAGTGCCAATCTCGACGGCAATGGTAACCCGAAGCCCAGTTGCGGTGGACTGACCGGCCGCGCATCCAACGTCACGACTTGGACGACGCTGGCGGCCGCGCACAAGCTTACCGACAACTGCCTGGTAGCTATCGAGTATTTTCCGGCGACGTACTACTCGACCAGTGCGACGCCGAGCGCGAAATCGCAGTACAAAGCGACCGCGGTGACCGAGATCAGCAATGCGTGCGGGACGGGCTGTACGCTGTATCGATACGAAATAAAGCCGGGCAATTACACCGGCGATGGGTACGAAAAAGCGATCACCAACTACGCCAACTGGTTCAGTTATTACGGAAATCGCCTGCGTGCGATGAAGGCTGCGTTGACGATTTCGCTGGAGGGCATTGATTCGATGACGATCGGGATGTTCACGATCAACAACCGAGTCGCAACGGTTCCGATGCGCAATATGGATGTGCCCAGCGAAAAGGCCGCGTTGTACAACGACGAAATTCGCACATTTACCAACCGCGGCAGCACCCCGAACCGATTCGCGGTCGATCACCTAGGCCAACAATTCATGCGCAAGGATGCCGCGGCACCGGTTCGTTCGGCCTGCCAGATCAATGCGGGCATGCTGTTCACCGACGGCTACAGCAACAATTCGACGGGTACCGCGGAGCCGACGGTCGCGGCGAGCCTGAGCGACTCGACCATGCCGGTTCCATTGCGCGACGCTCACCCCAATACCCTGGCGGACATCGCCGCCAAGTACTACCTGACCAACTTGCGCCCCGATCTTCCGGCGGGACGCGTGCCGGTTCCGAAAGAGGCCTGCGCGGCCAATCCCAACGATCCCAAGATCGATTGCCGCCGCGATCCGCATATGAATTTCTATGCGCTCACCCTCGGCGCCAAGGGCAAGATCTACGGCAACACCTACAATCCGGCGACCAATTCGCCCGATCCGTTCGTCACGGCGCCGGCCTGGGAGGCGAAGGTCGACAGCGATCCTCGTACCATCGACGAACTGTGGCACGCCACCTTGAACGCGCGGGGCCGCTACATCAATTCACGCACTCCGGCCGACATCACCGATGCGATGAAATCGATTATCGGCTCGTTCGGCGGCGGTGCCGCGCCGGCCGGCGGCAGTGGCTTGTCCGGCTCGCGGGTCGGCAGTGACACGCTCGCGGTGGAGCCCGAATACGGCATCACTAATAGCAGCACCGACTGGTACGGCCGCCTGCGTGGCAGCCGCCTCGATGCCAGTGGTAACTTCGTCGAGGCATGGGAAGCCAGCGCCGGACTGGGCGCGGGACGAACGATCCGCTATGCCGTGCCCAATGGTGGCAACGTCGTGCCGACGGTGCACGATTTCAGCGCCAACAACATCGGAAACAATCTCGATGCCGTGCTGTGCAGCGATTCGCTGCAGAATTGCGCGGGCAAATTCGGCCGCATCACCGGTGGTGTGACTCCCGCCGAGGCGGTCGCCTACCTGCGCGGCGATCGCACCCACGAAAGCGGCAAGCTGCGCAAGCGCACCACGCTGTTGGGCGACATCGTCAACTCCACCCCACTGGTCACCGGCGCGACCGACGATTACGGTTACACGGCCCTGGACGGCGACCGCCTGAAATATCGCACCTATCTGAGCGCCAAGGCCAGCAGTCAGCGCAAGCCGTTCGTCTATGTCGGCGCCAATGACGGCATGTTCCATGCGTTCGACGGTGTCAGCGGACGCGAAGCCTTCGCGTTCATCCCGAGCACCTCGATCGGACACATGGGTAACCTGCTGTTCCCATACAAACCCGAAGACAAACTCGACCAGGTGTTCAAGCACCGCTATTACGTCGACGGCCAGTTCACCGCGCAAGATGCCTATGCAGGCGGTTCGTGGAAGACCGTTGTGGTCGGCAGCGTGGGCGCGGGCGGCCGCGGCGTGTTCGCGCTCGATGTGACCGACCAGCAGACGTTGAACGTGTTGTGGGAGATCACCGATAAGGCTTCGCTGGCCAACGGCGGCGCCGATATCGGCAGCGTGCTTGGCGATGCCGCGATCGTGCCGGTGAAGGATGCGGGAGGCAATGTCGCCTGGAAGGCGATATTCGGCAACGGCTACGGCAGCGTTAATGGCAAGGCGACCCTGTTCGTGGTCGATATCGCCACCGGTGCGGTGAGCCTGGTGCGTGCCCAGGAAGCCGGCGCCAACGCACCCACGCGTAGCAACAACGGCTTGGGCAATATCGTCGTGGTCGATCGCTATACCGGCACTGGCGACGTCCTGCAGCAGGACGGATACGCCGACACGGTTTACGGCGGAGATCTCAACGGCGCGGTGTGGAAATTCGACCTTCGCAAGAATGTGGTCGCTCTTGACGGAAAGCCTTTGTTCATCGCACGCAACAAGGATGACTACACGCAGCGCCAACCGATCACCGGCGGCTTCGAGGCGACTCTCGCCGGCGAGAACATGATGATCTTCTTCGGCACCGGCAGCTTCTCGTTCAACGCCGACAAGACCGACAAGGGGGTGCAAAGCGTCTATGGCCTGATCGATCGTGGCCGCGAGATCAGCGGACGCAGTGAGTTGCGGCAGCAATTCATGACCGAAGTCCGGCAGGGTACCGAAGTGGCCCGGCTATCGACCCAGTTCTCGATCGACGTGACCCAGAGCGGCTGGTTCCTGAATCTGGGAATCGATTCGGCCAGCAGCGGCGACCCCGTTGCCACCGGCGAGCGTTTCGTCGGCAATCCCCGCATCTGGAACGGGAAACTGCTGTTCCCCAGCTACGACCCGGTGGTCGGCGACGGCTGCAGTCTCGAGAGCAACAACTGGTTGTATGGTCTCGACGCCGTCACCGGTGGCGCAGCGCTCATGAATGCCACGGTCGTGGAATCGGGCAGCGTGGTCGTCGGTGGGATCGGTGCGATCAAGCGTACATCAGTGACGCCGACAGGCGAGGGCAGCGCCGGTCCGACCCGCAATCTGACCCTGACCTTGTCCAGCCGCAATTCGATACTCCCTGCTGACGACAGCGGCGGCGGAACGCCGGGATCGCCGGGATCGCCTGGCGGCGGTGGCCCCAGCGCGGACAAGGAACAGCGCTGCTATGTCACGGCGGCCGCCCAGGACCTTCCCACGGGCCGTTGGATTCGTCCTTGCGGGCGTCAATCCTGGCGGCAATTACGTTGACCGGAGCGAGGCAATGAACAAGATCAAGCCCCAGCGACGCCGCATGCGTGGATTCACGCTCATCGAACTGATGGTCGTGGTCGCTATCGTCGGCATCCTGGTTGGTTTCGCGGTACCGACCTATCAGGACAGCGTGCGCAAGAGCCGTCGCGGCCAGGCCAAGGCCGATCTGGTCGAAGCAGCGCAGGCAATGGAGCGCTACTACACGGTGCAGGGGCGCTACACCGGCGCGCCCCTGCCGTTCGCACGCTCGCCTCAATCCGGCGAACCGCGTTACAACCTGAGCTTCCAGTCCGCGCCGACCAGCCAGACGTTCACGATTCGCGCCGTGCCGATCGGCCCGCAGGCTCGCGACACGTGCGGCACGTTGTCGATCAATTCCGCGGGCAGCCGATTGCCGGACGATCCAACCTGCTGGCAATGACCGTCCGATAGCGCGGTCCTGGATCGCGCGGCTGGGGTTGGCGCTGTCAGCCATGCGGCAATCGGCCACCGCAAGAGCGATCGGTCGCAATCGCGGAGGCGACCGACATGCGCTTGCGGACTATTCCGACCACTGCGCGTGGCCGACACGGACAGCGATTGCGTTTGACCGTGGGGACACTATCCGGGCGCCTCTTGAATCGTTTGTCATCTCGGCGCGCATCGACTCCATACCACCTTCAAGGATGAATCCATGTATTTCACCTCGCGTTGCGCCGCCCTGGTATTTTCCGCCTGCCTGTTGCTGATGGCGCACGACACAACAGCCGCCGCGGCGCCTGCCCGAACGCTCGCCTCGACCTCCCAAACCGGCTATGTCGAACTTGGCAGTTATCTGACCTCGGAATCCGAGATCAATGCCTGGTACGAAGCGCTTTACCACCTGCGCGAGAACTTCGACGAAATCTGCGGCGACACGTTCTGCGAAGGCGATTACAGCAACATCTACGCGTTGCGGTTCAGATGCTCGGTTGATCAGTCCAGCGGCGTGATCGGGCGTTGCGTGTGGGTGTTCGCGGCGAGCAACGAGGAGATCGATCCGGCCACCGGCAAGATCCAGGTGACGCCGAAGGTCTGGCGCTGTCGCGCGCCGCTGGCGCCCAAGACCACGGTTTCGGCCTTGCTGGGCGCATTGGCAGGCGAGCGGCCTTTGTATGCGACCTTGCCGGGGACAACAGTGTCGATTTACGACGGGCTGATCGACTGCCTCTGATCGCGCCGGTCGGTCGCTGCGGCTGATGGTGAATGCTGCCTCGTTGGCGAGGCAGCATCGAAGCCGTGACGGTTTGGCTGTCGAGCCGCGATGCGGACCCGCGGGCCGCGCGGACCGCGCTGCGGCTGACGGCGAATGCTGCCTTGGTGGCGAGGCAGCATCGAAGGCATGACGGGCTTGTTGCCGAGCTGCGATGCGGACCCACCGGCCGCGCGGGCTTAGAGGCGTCGCTGTAGTTCTCTCGGGCGATGCCAGAAATGAATCGCCGCGTCATCGGCTTCGCGTATCAAGGCGACCCAGTGATTCCAAGCCTCATGCGCGAATCGGAGTAAACCCCGACCCGCGTTCGCCGGTCATTCCCGCGAAGCCGATCGGCCCGCCAGCCGACGATCACTCTTTCAGCTGACGATCACTCTTCCAGATAAGGATCCGCGATCCCCAGCGAAGCCAGGATCTCGCGCTCCAGTTGCTCCATGCATTCGGCTTCGCGCTCGTCCTCGTGATCCCAGCCGAGCAGGTGCAAGGTGCCGTGCACGGTCAGGTGCGCGTAGTGATCGTTGAGCGGCTTCTTCTGCTCGCGTGCTTCGCGTACGACCACCGGCGCGCAGATCACCAGATCGCCGAGCAGCGGCATCTTGACTCCCTTCGGCAGGCCTTCGGGCAGATCGGCGGGGAAGCTCAGCACATTGGTGGCGTAGTCGCGGTCGCGGTAGTGGCGGTTGAGCGAACGGCCTTCCTTGCTGCCGACGATGCGGATCGCCAGGTCGGCTTCGCGGATGCGGCCTTTCAACGCGGCGGCGACCCACTTGCGGAAACTGTTCGCCGCCGGCAGGCCCTTGCGCGGCAGGGCATAGCTGACGGCGACATCGAGACGGACGGGACCTTGGGTCATCGTGGTACTCACTGCGGTGCGGGCTGATGGGAGAGACGCAACGCTAAGGGTCTATTGGCAGTGCACGGCATGGTCTGGCCGATCGCGGGATCAGGCGGCGGCCCGTTACGGCTGCGTGGCGCTCGCGCCGACGACGGTCCGGGCCGCATCAGCGCAAACACTGGCGCTAGTGCCGGCACGGAACACCGACACGAACGCCGGCCCCGCGCCGATCAAGCAGCCGGGCCGGTCTGCGCATCCTTCGCATCGCGCGCGTCGTAGGCGCTCACGATGCGTGCGACCAGCGGATGGCGGACCACATCCTTGGCTTCGAAGAAGGTGAAGCTGATTCCGTTGACGTTGCGCAACACCTCGAGGGCGTCTTTCAATCCCGACTTGATGTGCTTGGGCAGGTCGCCCTGGGTCATGTCGCCGGTGACCACCGCGGTGCTGCCGTAGCCGATGCGGGTCAGGAACATCTTCATCTGTTCGATGGTGGTGTTCTGCGCTTCGTCGAGGATCACATAGGCATCGTTGAGCGTGCGCCCGCGCATGTAGGCCAGCGGCGCGATCTCGATGACGTTGCGTTCCAGCAGCTTGACCACCTTCTCGACCCCGAGCATCTCGTACAGCGCGTCATACAGCGGGCGCAGATAGGGGTCGACTTTCTGGGTCAGGTCGCCCGGCAGGAAGCCGAGCTTTTCGCCGGCCTCGACCGCGGGACGCACCAGGATCAGGCGCTGCACGCGCGATTCGTTCAGCGCTTCGACCGCGCTGGCGACGGCGAGGAAGGTCTTGCCGGTACCGGCCGGGCCGATGCCGAAGTTGATGTCGTGGGTGGCGATCGCGTGGAGGTACTTGGCCTGATTGACCCCGCGGCCGCGAATGGTGCCGCGCTTGACCCGGATCGCGACTTCCTGCGGTTCGATGTCCTGCGCCACCAATTGCTCGGCGCCGGTTTCGGTCAGGGCCAGATGGATCGCGGATTCGTCGAGGGTTTCCTCGGCGGCGTCCTTCCACAGCCGGCGCAGCAGCTTCTCGGCCTCGCCGACCACGCGCTCGGGGCCGTCGATGCGGAAGATATTGCCGCGATTGGCGATTTCCACGCCCAGGCGCAGTTCGATCATGCGCAGATGCGCGTCGAACGGTCCGCTGAGGTTGGCCAGACGTTCGCTGTCGGCGGGATCGAGGGTGAATTCGGAAACGGTTCGGGCAGACATAGACAAAGCGTAAGCAGATTCGAGCACGCATTGCGCGCCGGGGCGTCACAGCTTGCGCCTGTCGGGACGTTTTCGCAAAGCCGCGCGGGTGGTCCCGGCCGGTCCGGGGCGGTGCGAAGCGTGTCGGCCGGCGCGATGCCAGGCCGGCGACGCGCCGACATCAATCGCGAGGCGGGCGGCCTTCGCGCCAGGCGCGCCAGATCCGCAGCGCGCCCATCAGGGTCAGCAGGATCGAGCCGATCAGCCACAGCAGGGTGATCGCATCGGCGTCGAACGGGCCGTGGCGGGTGGCGCGCATCCACGAGCGCACCAAGCCGAGCAGGCCCAGGCCGAGAAACCAGAAACCGATCGCGCCGCGGGAAAATAGGCCGGGCGGATTCGAGGGGGCGGGGGTGTCGGGCATGAGGGTTTCCTCGGTGAGCGGCGGCATGGCGCCACTGTCGGGGCCACTATCAGGCGACCCATGGGCGCGAATCGATCAGGCGCGGATCGGATAAAGCTCAGGGACGTCCAGTTCGCCACAGCGGCGTGCCCGCGAGCAAGAGGCCGAGCGTCGCAGTCGCCAGTCCACCAGCGATGTCCCACACATAGTGCTGGCCGGTGGTGATCACGCTGGGCGTCAGCACGACGAGCGCGGACCAGACCCAGGGCCGCAGCCGCGGATATTGCGCGGCGAACCCGGCCGCGGCCACCACCGGAATGGTGATGTGGCCCGACGGAAAGCAGTTGTTGACCCCGTCGAGCGCATGCAGACAACGCCAGGCGGCCTCGGTCAGCGGATCCAGCCCCTGCGGCAACGGCGGACGCACGATCCGGGTCGGCCACAGCAGCCAGATCGCGGCATCGAGCAGGATCGCGACGACGTAGGCGGACAGCGTCGCCAGCAGATAGCGGCGCTCGCGAATCGCCAGCACCAGCGCCGGGCCGGCCAGCAGCAACAGCCAGTACGGCCAGATCGTCCACGCCTGCCGGCCTAGCGCGTGGTCGAGCGCGGTGTACGGCAACAGCCGAGGTTCGCTCAGCGGATAGGCGTTGATGCCCAGGTACAGCGCGGTGTTGATCGCCATCGCGATCATCACGATGGCGATGCGCCGCGACAGCGCGACCGTATCGGTGCCGGCGGCGGCGCGGGTGCGTACATCGGCGGCGAGCATCTGCGGTGGTTGATCCGGCGGCGATTTATTCGCTCAGCATGGTCGATGCGGGCATGGCGACGCCAGTGTCGCAGCGTCGTTGCACGGCGATCCCGCTGTCGGCGCGGCCCGATTCCTGTGCGAGGGCCACAGGCGCGGGGGTTTTCACGCGGCGGCTAATGAGGTTTTTGGTTTGGCGCAATGAGCGATGCGAACGTGACCATCCGGCGGCGCTATCACGATGCATTCGGACGCGCAGCGGCGCTGGGTGCATTTGCGCCAGCGGCAAGGCCTTGCGTGATTTTTCGTCGAGGAGCGATGAAGAGTCCACGCGAGTGGAGCAAAAACATCGTGCCTGAAGGCGTTCTGGCATAGATGTTTCGGTCGCCAGGACATGCGAAGCCTCGCTTCGCCGCGCCAAGCCTTCGTCAGCCGCGTCATGCCGCCGCTGCCGACCTGATTCAGGATTCCCGTCCCATATCGGCAAATGCCCCGCACTGGCTCATACTGCCGGCGCACATGGATACCGAATCTAAGGACACGGCGCGCGCGCGCGTCGATCAAGAACACAGCGCGCGGCGCAGGCACGTCTCAGCGCACGGCCCGGGCCCCGACCTGGATTGGCGCGTGCGCATCGCCGGTCTGGGCCGTTATCTGCCGCGGCGCCGCGTCGCCAGCGCCGAGATCGAGCAGCGCGTCGGCCTGCCCGCGGGCTGGGCGCTGCAAAATAGCGGCGTCGCGTTCCGCCATTGGGCCGAACCCGAACACGAGCGCGCCAGCTGGATGGGCGCGCAGGCCGCGCGCATCGCTTGCGAACAGGCCGGCATCGCGGTCGGCGACGTCGATCTGATCGTTAATGCTTCAGGTTCCGCCGAGCGCGCGATTCCCGACGGCGGGCCGCTGCTGCAACGCGAACTCGGCCTCGGCCGTTCCGGCATTCCCTCCTTGTCGGTGCATGCGACCTGCCTGAGTTTCGTCGCCGCGCTGGAACTGGCCGCCGAACGCATCCATCACGGCCGGATCGAGCGCGCGTTGATCGTCAGCAGCGAAATCGCCTCGGTCGGCCTGGACTTCGACAGCCCCGAGGTCTGCACGCTGTTCGGCGACGGCGCGGCCGCGGCGGTGCTCGAACGCGCGCCCGACGACAGCCCCAGCCGCATCCATCGCATCGCCTGGCGCACGATGGGCGAGGGCGTCGAGATCACCACCCTGCGTGGCGGTGGCAGCTGGCGTCCGCCGTTGGGACCGCTGACCACCCCGGCCGATGCGGTGTTCTCGATGCAGGGACAGGCCGCGCTGCGCAGCGGCATCCGCCTGGTGCCGTACGTGATGCGCCAGCTCGGCCTGGACGATCGCGCCGCGCGCGACGCCTTGCGCTGGGTCGCCGCGCATCAGGCCAGCCGCGCCGCGCTCGACGTGATCGCGCAGATCGGTTTCGAGCACGCGCGCATGGTGAATACGCTCGAACATACCGGCAACTGCATCGCCGCATCGATTCCGCTGGCGCTGGAGCAGGGCGTGCGCGAAGGCACGATCCGCCGCGGCGAACCCGGGGTCTTGCTAGGCACCGGCGCCGGCCTGTCCGGGGTCGGCCTGACGATGACCTACTGACGCCATGACGACCGGTGTTGCTATGCGGTCGATGCCCGAGGCGCGGATGTTGCGCGACGACGCGGGCGATCGCGCAGGTAATCGCGCATGACCACCCAACGCATCGTCATCACCGGCGCGACCGGTTTTCTCGGTGGCGCGCTCGCCCGCCATCTGCTTGCCACGCGGCCGTGGACGCAAGTGGTCGGCCTCGGCCGCGACCCCGTGCGCGGCCGCGCGCTGCAGGCGCAGGGCATCGAATTTCTCGCCGTCGACCTCACCGACGAAGGCGCCGTGCATCGCGCCGTGCGCGGCGCCGATACCGTGGTGCATTCGGCCGCGCTGTCGAGCCCCTGGGGCCGGCGCGAGGCTTTCGTCGCGGCGAACATCGACGCTACCGATCACGTCGTGACCGCCTGCATCGCGCGGCAAGTGCGGCGCTTGGTGCATATCTCCACGCCGGGTATCTACCACGACGGCCAGCCGCATCACGGCATCCGCGAAGACCATCCGCTGCCGGCGCGCGCGGTCAACGATTACGCCGCGACCAAGCTGATCGCCGAGCGCCGCCTGTTCGAACGTTGCGCCAGCGGCGGCGTATCGGCGCTGGCGCTGCGGCCGCGCGCGATCTTCGGCCCCGGCGACAGCGCGATCCTGCCGCGCATCGCCCAGGCATTGCGCAGTGGCCGCCTGCGCCGGATCGGCGCGGACGATTGCACGGTCGACCTGAGCTACATCGACAACGTGGTCGATGCGGTGGTGCTGGCGATGGATGCGTCGTGGCGCTTGAACGGCCGCGTCTACAACATCAGCAACGGCGAACCGGTGGCGATCTGGAACGTGATCGACCGGCTCGCCGACGCGCTGTCGCTGCCGCGTCCGCACCAGCGCATGCCTAAGCCGGTCGCGTTGGCGCTGGCGAGCACGGTCGAAGCGTTTTATCGCCGCTTCAAGCCCGACAGCGAACCGCCGCTGCTGCGTTACGGCATCGAATTGTTGAGCGTCGACATGACGTTGGACATAACACGCGCGCGTGACGAGCTGGGGTATCGTCCGCGCGTGAACATGGACGACGCCCTCGACAAAACCCTGAGCGAACTGGCGCGCGCCGAGGCCCGCCGGTGAGCGGCGAGGTCGCGTTGACGCTGGCCGCGTCCGGCCACAGTTGCGCCGACCCGCGTCATCTGGGTTTCGAGGCCGGACCGGCGATGCAGTTTCCCGCCGGCTGGGCGCTGATCGAACATCCGGTGCAGGGCGCGATCCTGTTCGACTGCGGCTACGGCCCGAGCGCGCGCGCCGCGATGCGCGGCGGCTTGCGCTGGATTTATCGACGCGCGATCCATGCGTGTTCGTCCGCGCATACCGATGCCGGGCAGTTGCTGCGCCAGCGCGGCATCGACGCCGAGGAAGTGCGGATGGTCGTCATCAGCCATTTTCATCCCGATCATATCGGCGGGCTCGATCAATTCCGCCGCGCGCGTTTCGTCGCCCATGCCGACGCCTGGAATCAGCTGCGCGAACTGAGCTGGTTCGGCCTGCTGCATGCGCAGATCTGGAAGGAGCTGCTGCCGGACGATTTCGCCGAGCGCCTGCAATTGCTCGACGAACACGGCCGGCGTCCGTTGCCGGTGGACTGGAGTGGGTTGGGCGAGGGCTGGGATCTATTCGGCGACGGCAGTCTGCACGTGGTGGCCTTGCCCGGCCATGCGCGCGGCCAGATCGGCCTGGCGGTGCGCACCGGCGACGGCGAACGCGTGGTGCTGGCCGCCGATGCGTTCTGGCGGCGCGAGCAACTCGACCGCGATCGACCGCTGCCGTGGCTGACCCAGCGCCTGGCGATGGACGATGCGGCGGCTTACCTCGACACCGTGCGCCGCCTGGCTCGGTTCCGCGACAGCCACCCCGGCGCTTGGGTGATTCCCTCGCATTGCGCCGACACCCTGGCCGCGTGGCGGCAGCGGCATCCGTCGGCGGTGCTGGATGAGGCGGCGGGCGAAGACGATGCTCCGGCGCAAGAGGCCGTGGCCAGCTGAAGTAGTTGCGGGCCGGCAAGGCCATCGCTTCCCAGCATTCGACTAATCAGGCGGCGGGCCACCCGACCGCTCATCGGTTGCCGCTTGCGAACTAATTAATCATTGAATTAAATATATCGCATGGATGCCCCCACCCCCACCAAACGCGGCCGCCCGCGCAAGACCGCCGCGCCCAAGCGTGCCCCCGGCCGTCCGGCCGCAGCCGACAATCCCGACTTGCGCGCGCGCCTGCTCGATGCCGCGATCGCCTGCTATGTCCGCCACGGCATCGCCGCGACCTCGCTGCGCGCGATCGCGACCGAGGCCGGGGTCAACCCGGCGCTGCTGCACTACTACTTCGGCGATAAACANCTGATGGGCGAGGGTAAGGACGTGTTCGACCTGATCGGCGGCTTCGTCGCCGGGATCGGTCGCATCGTCGCCCAGCACCCGTGGCTGCCGTCGCTGTGGGTGCGCGAGGTGCTGTGCGAGGGCGGCGCGCTGCGCGAAAGCATCCTGTTCCAGCAGATCGGCCCGGTGCTGCCGCGGATGATGGCCAAGCGTTTCGCCCAGGCCCAGGCCGAGGGCCGGATCAACCCCGATCTGGATCCGCGCCTGCTGATGGTCAGCCTGATCGGGCTGACCCTGTTTCCGGCCGCGAGCGCGCCGATCTGGCGGCATATGTTCGACGCGGACGATCTCGATCTGGATGCCCAGCGCCGGCATGCGCTGGCCTTGCTCGACCGGGGATTGACGCCATGACAGGCGAGGGCGATCGCATGAAAACGAAGCTTGTTGCCGGTCCCGCATGCGGCGGCCCGATCGGTTCGACGCGAATGACGCTGCACCCGGGCGCGACGACGAAAGCCTGGCTGCTCGCATCATTCGCCGCGATCCTGCTCGCCGCCTGCGGCAAACACGAACCGCAGGCGCTGGGCACGCTGGAATGGGATCGGGTGACCTTGCCCGCGCCGGCCGCGGAAAAAATCGTGCAGATCGATGTGCGCGAAGGCCAGCGGATCAAGGCCGGCACCCGCGTGCTGCAACTTGAACTCGACCGCACCCGTTCGCAATTGAACGCCGCGCAGGCGCAGGCACGTCAATCGGCCGATGCGCTGGCCGAACTCGAAGCCGGCCCACGCAGCGAAACCATCGCTCAGGCGCGCGCCAATCTCGCCGCCGCGCAGGCGCAGCAGCGCGACGCCAGCGCCTACTACGCGCGGGTGCAACCGCTTGGCCGGCGGCAATTGATCGCCGCGGCCGAAGTCGATCGCGCCCGCGCCGCCGCCGGCAATGCGCAGGCGCAGGTGGGCGTCGCCCAGGCCGCGTTGCTCGAACTCGAACACGGCACCCGCCGCGAACAAATCGCGCAGGGCCAATCCGCGCTCGCCGCCGCACAGGCGCAAGCGCAGGTGCAGGCGGTGACGTTCGGCAAACTCGATGTGCTCGCGCCGCGCGACGGCGTCGTCGACAGCCTGCCGTACAAGCTCGGCGATCAGGCGCCGGTTGGTTCGCCGCTGGCGGTGATGCTGGTCGGCGCGCGCCCGTATGCGCGGGTGTACGTGCCCGAGCCGATCCGCCAGGACGTGCGCGTTGGTACTCAGGCGCGCGTCTATATCGAAGGCCGCGAGCAGGCCTGGAACGGCCGCGTGCGGATGATCCGCAGCGAATCGAGTTTCACCCCGTACTACGCGCTGACCGGCGAAGACGCCGCGCGCCTGAGTTATCTGGCCGAGGTCGAACTGAGCGACGCGAAATCCGCCGATCTGCCGGCCGGCTTGCCGGTGCGGGTCGAGTTCGGACCATGAGCGACGCCGCGCTCGCCGCGCCGGACACCACGCAGGCCGCCGATCAATCGCCCGCGATAAAGGCGCGAGGCATGAGCAAGCAGTTCGGCGAATTGCGCGCGGTCGACGATGTCGACCTGACCGTACCGCGCGCCTGCGTCTACGGTTTCCTCGGCCCGAACGGCTCAGGCAAGTCGACCACCATCCGCATGCTGTGCGGCTTGCTGACGCCGAGCGCGGGCGAGATCGAAGTGCTCGGCCTGAAGATTCCCGAACAGGCCGAAGCGCTGCGCCGGCGCATCGGCTACATGACCCAGAAGTTCTCGCTGTTCGAAGACCTGACCGTGCGCGAGAACCTGGAATTCCTCGCCGCGGTGCAGGACATTCCCAAGGCGAAAGCGCGCCAGCGCATCGACGAACTGGTCGAGCAATACCATTTCGCCGATCGCCAGAAACAGCTCGCCGGCACCATGAGCGGCGGCCAGAAGCAGCGCCTCGCCCTGGCCGGCGCGGTGATTCATGGTCCCGAGCTGTTGTTCCTGGACGAACCGACCAGCGCGGTCGATCCCGAATCGCGCCGCGACTTCTGGGAGAAGCTGTTCGAACTCGCCGATGCCGGCACCACCTTGCTGGTGTCGACGCATTACATGGACGAAGCCGAACGCTGCCATCGCCTGGCGATTCTCGATCAAGGCAAACTGGTCGCCGACGGCACCCCGGCCGAATTGACCGGCGCGCTCGCCGACCGCGCGATAGAAGTGCGCGCCGCGTAACCGCGCAAGGCGCAGCGGGTGCTGGTCGGACTGCCCGGCGTGCTCAGCGTCGCCCAGGTCGGCAACAGCCTGCGCGTGTTGCTGGCCGATGCGCACACCGCCGAGCAAAGTCTGGAACAGGCACTGCGCGACGCCGGACTGCCGGCCGAAGTCGACAAGGCCAAGCCCAATCTCGAAGACGTGTTCGTCTCGGCCACCCGCGGCCACGAACGGCAAGCGCCGGTCCAGCAAGCAGCGAAGGCCACGCCATGAAACTGCGCCGTCTGTGGGCGATCGTGCTCAAGGAAATCCGCCAACTGCGCCGCGACCGCATCACCCTGGCGATGATCGTAATGATTCCGGTCGGGCAACTGGTGTTGTTCGGCTACGCGATCAACCTCAATCCGCGCGGCCTCAATGCCGCGATCGCCGATCAGTCCAACACCGCCGCCTCGCGCGCGCTGATCATGGACATGGTCGCCACCGGCGTGATCGATCCGGTCACCCAGGTGCAGACCCCGCAGCAACTGGTCGAACTGTTGCGCCAGGGCCGGATCAGCGTCGGCGTGCATGTGCCGCCGGATTTCGAACGTCGCCGCATCGACGGCCGCGAAGTCGCCCAGGTCATGGTCGACGGCAGCGACACGGTGGTGCAGAGCGCGGCCGCGCAACTGGCGCAATTGCCCATCGACAGTTCGGTGGTCGCGCCACGCAAGGTCGCGCCGATCGGCGTGGTCGCGTTCTACAACCCGCAGCGACGCTCGCCGGTCAACATCGTGCCGGGCCTGATCGGGGTGATATTGACCATGACCATGGTGATGTTCACCTCCGTGGCGATCGTGCGCGAACGCGAGCGCGGCAATATGGAATTGCTGATCACCACCCCGGTCAGTCGCACCGAACTGATGATCGGCAAGGTGTTGCCGTATGCGGTGATCGGTTTGATCCAGACGACCGTGGTGTTATTGCTGGGTACGTGGTTGTTCGCGGTGCCGATCAAGGGCAGCGTGCTCGATGGGTATCTGGCCGCGGTGCTGTTGATCCTGGCCAATCTGGCGCTGGGTTTGATGATTTCGACCAAGGCCGCATCGCAGTTCCAGGCGATGCAGATGACGGTGTTCATCCTGCTGCCGTCGATCCTGCTGTCGGGTTTCATGTTCCCCTACGCCGGCATGCCGGTGGCCGCGCAATGGTTGGCCGAAGTGTTGCCGATGACCCATTTCCTGCGCTTGATCCGCGGGGTGATGCTGCGCGGCGCGAGCCTGTGGGAACTGTGGCAGGACGTGTTGTATCTGTCGGCATTCATCGCGGTGATGATGAGCGCGGCGGTGACGCGTTTCAGCAAGCGCCTGGATTGATCGCCGCGAATGCGCGTCGTGTTCAATCCGGACGCCGCGGATGCGGCGTCCGGATGGATTCATGCCGCCGCGCTCAGCGCGACTTGGTCGAACTGACGCCCTTCGAGCTGATGCTCTTGCCCGCGGGTTCGGCGACGAGTTCGAGACTGCCCTTGGCGTCGAACGACGCCGTGGCGACGTCGGCGGCCCTGGCCGGTGCGGCTTGAACATCGCGAACCTGCGCCGCGGTCGCGGCACCGGCCTGCACCGCGCGGGTCGGCCGCACGCCGCCCGAGGTGCTGCCGGGATCGACGCCGATGTCGCCGGCGACTCTCAATGTGGCCGGCTTGCACGGCGATCCCACCACCAGCTTGCCTTCCCAGCGGCCGTTGGTGCCCGGCGGAATCGGCTTGCCGTCCTCGCCGACGCAGCCCCAGGAGCCATCGGGGTTGTGAACCACGGTGCCTTCCTTCGCCCAGGCCGGACCGGTGACGATCGCCAACAACAAACCGATGGAAAGCAGTGCGTTCTTGCTCATGGCGTTTTTTCCTTAAAACCGCGGTGGGTGTGGGGTGGACGTGTTCTATCACCCGCGACCGGCGCAGCAAGACCTGTCGAAATAAGTTGTTAACTTAAAGTTAATTGCGCGGACAGGCAGCGTTCACGCTGCTCGAACGCCGTAACGCGGTGACCTAAAAACGGATTGCATCGAAGGGAGAGGACACTGCGATGGAAACGAGTTCACGCAAGGTTTCGGGCTCGCGCTTCAATGCGAACCCGATGCGCGAGTCGAAGCGCGCACTGCCCGTGGTGCTGGCGTTCGCGGCCGTGGTCGCGCTGATTGCCTGGGTGATGGTGCGCGAATACCGACTCAGCGGCGATGAGTTTAAGCGCGTGCTCAATCCGGCCGTCGGTAATTCCTACGGATACTGGCTGCTCTACCGCCGCGACCGCGGCTTGTACTGTTTCAAGACTCCGCATCCGATCTACTTTCCCGATTGGCGTTACTGCGTGCCGCAGACCGAGATCGAAGTGATCCGCGACGGCAAAGCGCTCGAGGTGAACGACTATCTCGGCGTCGGCGATGTGGTGCTCAAGCCCGATCGCTATCCCGGCGCGAAACGCGAAGTGCTGTGATCGCGCCGTAGCGATCACGCGCAGGCGACGACGATTTTCACCGGTTCGGATTCCGTGATTTCCGATCGGGATTCCTGGCTTCGGCATGACACCGTGTCGCCAATCGAGCTTCGGCCCCGCGCGCGCGGCTGGCACTGATTGCGAACTGGCGGATTGTTGGGGGCGTGCCAACGAACTCGATGCTTCCGCGCTCCGCGTGAATGGGCTTGCCATGCAGGTGGTTGGCGCGGCGCACGCTCGAGTGTTGTGCCAAGTGGCACACGTTATGGATTGCGCAAGCACTATCCGAATGTCTCGTCGGCACATCCATCAGGCGCTTGCTTGTCGACTCAATGTTGATGCATGTCGATTGGTGAAAAAAATGCGACCAACCAATCGAGAATCCATGCGCTTGTGCATGGCGAAAATTTGCTACGCAGTCCCATGTGCAGCCGACATCGATGCAGGTATGGTGTGCGCGCATTGGCCGCCGCGCGCTCATCGCGACCATGCACGACATCATCAACCAGGGGGAAACCATGTCGATCACGCGTATGCGAATCAGCGCATGCCGCTGCGTGGCGTTGCTTGCATTGGCGACTGCGCTCGCATTGGCGGGCTGCGGCGGCGGCAAGGGCCGATCGGCGACTGGGCCGCTTCCGTCGCCGGCGACACCGCCCGGACCGGCGCAACCGGGCACGCCGCCCGGTACTCCACCCGGTACTCCGCCGCCCAGCCCACCGCCGACAACGGCGACGCCGATGGCGGTCGAATCCGACGCCGCGGCCGCGCGTTTCCTGGCCCAGGCGACGTTCGGCCCCACCCTGGAAGACATCGCGCACCTGCGCCAGTTGGGCACCTACGAGCGTTGGATCGACGAGCAGATCGCGATGCCGGCCTCGTCGCATGCGCAGTATCTGCATACCTTGCTGCCGAATCCGCCCGACCAGGGCAATACCGACGACCAGCGTCTCGAGGGCTGGTTGCAGATGTCGCTCGGCGGCGTCGACGGGTTGACGCCCGGGCTGACGCATCGCGACCAGTTGCGCCAGCGGGTGGCGTTCGCGTTGAGCGAGATCCTGGTGATCTCCGCCACCGGCGTGCAGCAGCGCACCGGCTATTCCACCAGCAGTTATTACGACGTGCTGGTCAACGAAGGGCTGGGCAACTACCGCAAGCTGCTCGAGGACGTGACCCTGCATCCTGCGATGGGCGTGTACCTGTCGATGCTCGGCAATGAGAAGCCCGATCCGGCGCTCAATATCCGCCCCGACGAGAATTACGCGCGCGAAGTGATGCAGTTGTTCAGTGTCGGCCTGGTCCGGCTCAACGCCGACGGCACGCCGGTGCTGGTCGACGGGCAGAGCGTGGCGACCTACGATCAGGACACCATCGGCGGATTCGCCCATGTGTTCACCGGCTGGTCCTACGAAGGCTGTCGCAGCTTGCGCGGTTGCAAGGCCAGCCGCATCGACCCGGTCCGCGAGCGGCCGATGGTGGCCTATCCGCAGTTCCATGCCAGCGCCCAGTCCAAGCAGTTGCTGCGTTATCCAGGCGTGGCGCTCGCCAACGGCGTGCTGCCGGCCGGCGGCACGGCGCAGAGCGATCTGGGCGCGGCCTTGGACAATATTTTCCGGCATCCCAACGTCGGCCCGTTCATCGGACGGCAGTTGATCCAGCGTCTGGTGACCAGCAATCCCAGTCCCGCGTACGTGGCGCGCGTGTCGGCGGTCTTCGCCGACAACGGCCAGGGCGTGCGCGGCGACATGAAGGCGGTGGTCAAGGCGATCCTGCTCGATCCGGAGGCGCGCACGCCGTCGGCGCAGCCGTCGCATTTCGGCAAGGTGCGCGAGCCGATGCTGCGCCTGACCCATCTGTACCGCGCTTTCAACGCGCGCAGCCGCAACGGACGCTATGTCGCGCGCGCCCCGGATTTCTACCAGCGCAATCTGGGCCAGATTCCGCTGGGCTCGCCGTCGGTGTTCAATTTCTTCCGTCCCGATTTCGTGCCGATCGGCGAGATGGGCGAGCTCGGTCTGGCGGCGCCGGAGTTGACCTTGGCCAACGATTCGCTGATCCCGGCCGGCAACAATCTCATCTGGGACCTGGTGCGCGGATTCCATACCGGCGCCACCGGCCAGTCCGACACCGCGATCTTGCTCGACTTCAGCCGCGACCTGCCGCTGGCCGCCGATCCGAACGCATTGCTCGATCGCTACAACCTGCTGTTCCTGTCCGGGCAGATGTCGCCCGCGATGCGCCAGGTGCTGTTGAATCACCTCAACGGCGTGCGCAACAACGATGGCGGATTGAGCCGGGTGCAGCGCGCGCTGTATCTGATCCTCAACTCGCCCGAATACAACGTGCAAAAGTGAGCCGCCGCCATGGATCGACGTAATTTCCTGCGCAAGTCGCTCAAGGCCGCTCTCGGCGGCGCCGCGGCCTATGCGAGCCCGGCCGGCCTGAACCTGTTGGGCGCGGCCATCAACAGCTACGGCCCCGGCAGCTTCAACGACTACAAGGCCCTGGTGATGGTGTTCCTGGGCGGCGGCAACGATGGTTTCAACACCGTGGTGCCGCTGGAGGGGGCGCATTACGATCGTTACGCCGCGGCGCGCGCAACGCTGGCGCTGCCGCAGTCGGGCTTGCTGCCGCTGTCGCCGCTGACCGGCGGCGGTGCATCCGACGGCGCGCGTTACGGCCTGCAATCGGCGATCGACGCGATCGACACCGTCGGCACGACCGGTCTGGGCAAGCTGTTCGACAACGGCGCCGCCGCGATCTTGAGCAACCTCGGCACCTTGATCCAGCCGATCACCCGCGATCAGTACCGCGCCCGTCTCGGCACGCGGCTGCCGCCGCAGTTGTTCTCGCACATCGACCAATCGCAGTACTGGCAGATTTCGCGTACCGACGACGCCCGCCGGCTCGGCTGGGGCGGCCGCATCGCCGACTTGCTGACGCCGGTCAACAGTGGCGCGGCGCTGCCGATGACCATCTCGATCAACGCCGCGGCGACCCTGGCGCGCGCGGCCAGCGTCGATCAGTACGTGCTGCACCAGACCGGGCCGCTGATGCTGCAGCCGGGCAATGCCGACCTGCGTCAGGCCATGCAGGCGCTGGTCCAGCAGGACCGCCAGGCACACGTCATGGAACGCAGCTACGCGGGGGCCTACCGCCGCGCCGGGGACAACGGCCGCTTGATCGGCGATGCGCTGGCCGGTGTGCCGGCGCTGGCCACGCCGTTTCCGGCGACCGGCCTGGGCGCGGCGCTGCAGATGGTCGCGCGCACGATCGCCGCGCGCACCGCGCTCGGCCACCGTCGCCAGATCTACAGCGTGTCGCTCGGCGGCTTCGATACCCATGACGATCAATTGATCGATCATCCGGTGTTGTTGAGCACGCTGTCGCAGGCGCTGACCGCGTTCCATGACGCGACCGTGGAACTCGGCGTCGCCAACGGGGTGACCGCGTTCACCGCATCGGATTTCGGCCGCACCCTGTCGTCCAACGGCGACGGCTCCGATCACGGTTGGGGCTCGCATCACTTCGTCGTCGGTGGCGCGGTTCGCGGCGGGCGCTTCTACGGGCGCATGCCCGACCTCACGCCCGACGGCGCGGACGATGCCGGGCAGGGGCGGATCATTCCAACCACGTCGGTCGATCAATACGCTGGCACGCTGGCGAAGTGGTTCGGGGTGGCGGATGCCGATCTGGATCTGATTTTCCCGAACCTGGGAAATTTCGCGGTACGCGATCTTGGGTTTATGGCTTGAGTGCCTGGTAGAACGAAGCGGGCATCACCCTCAAGCTGTCATTCCCGCGAAGGCGGGAAGCCAGCGACTTTGAACGTTCTTGCACGAAGGCTTGCGGATGTTCGCTTTGTGAGCTGGCTCAGTAGATAAGTGTCCGAGCTAAAGTCACTGGATTCCCGCGTTCGCGGGAATGACGGCGGGAGAGTTTCGGAGGAGGACTTGCCGATTCGTTGCAGTTGTTCGGCATAGGACCGTGATGCGATCGCAACCGCCACGTCATCTCGACTCTATGGTTTGAGTGCTCAGGCTCTGTGACATAAGCCGTATTGCAGGTGGCACTCTCCAAACCGTCATTCCCGCGAACGCGGGAATCCAGCGACTTTGAGCGTACTTGCGCGAAGGTTTACGGATGCTCGCTTCATGAGCCGACTCAGTAGCTGGGGGGGGCGAGCTGAAGTCACTGGATTCCCGCCTTCGCGGGAATGACGATAGGTAGGTTTCGAGAGGTGTTGCCGGATGGCTTGATTGCCTCGGCATGCCACGTCGGTTTCCTCTGCTGGCCGCACTCCAGGCCGTCATTCCCGCGAAG
>NZ_LMHM01000018.1:64540-143539 GCF_001427785.1 Lysobacter sp. Root690 | reverse complement strand
TCCAGCGACTTTGAGCGTACTTGCGCGAAGGTTTGCGGATGCTCGCTTGATGAGCCGACTCAGTAGCTGGGTGTGCGAGCTGAAGTCACTGGGCTCCCGCGTTCGCGGGAATGACGATAAGCGGCGTGAGGGTCGTCGATTACGGAGTCAGGTGTCACTCCAAGTCGTCATTCCCGCGAACNNNNTCCAGCGACTTTGAGCGTACTTGCGCGAAGGTTTGCGGATGCTCGCTTGATGAGCCGACTCAGCAGCTGGGTGTGCGAGCTAAAGCCACTGGATTCCCGCCTTCGCGGGAATGACGGTAGGGGAGTTTCGCTGCGCTCGTCGACTGGACGCGGATTTCGATATCGGATCGCGTGGTTATCGCCATCAGCGATGCCTTGGCTGCGATCGCAATCACACCCGCCCCTCAAAGCATCCGATGCATCACCAGCACATCGACCAACCCCAGCGTGTCATGCCGGAACGCGCCCGGCACCCGCCCGACGATCGCGAAGCCATGCTTTTGCCACAGATGCACCGCGGCGCTGTTGCTGCTGACCACGTAGTTGAACTGCATCGCCAGGAAGCCGGCGTCGCGGGCCTGGGCCAACGAGTGTTCGCATAGCGCGCCGCCGATGCCGCGGCCCCAGGCGCGTTCGGCGACCATGTAGCTGGCGTTGGCGACGTGGTCCCCGCGGCCGAGTTGGTTGGGGCCGAGTTTGTAGCAGCCCAGGACTTCGCCCGCGCCGGATTCGGCGATGAAGCTGCGATACGGCGGCGAGGTCCACATCGCCTGCGCGCGCTGCATCGACAGATCGGGAGGGTAGTTGTAGCTCTCGCCGCGCGTCAGCACTTCGCCGAAGATCGGCCAGATCCGCGTGAATTCATCCGCGCCGATCTCGCGAATGACGACATCGCGAACGGTTACATCACGAATGCCCGCATCGCGAATGCCCAAGTCGTGCTTCATGCCTTCGATCCGACGCCCGCGACTCAAGCCTCGGCTTGATCGTCGCTCAACTGAATCCGTCCGCGCAGCGAATTCGACAGCGCCTGCGTTATCAGCACGTCGACGAACTGGCCGATCAGGCGCGGCGGGGCCGGGAAATTCACCGAGCGCATGTTCTCGGTCTTGCCGGTGAGTTCGTTCGGGTCCTTGCGCGACGGGCCTTCGACCAGCACGCGCTGGACGCTGCCGACCATGCTCTGCGAGATGCGCAACGAATTGGCGTTGATCGTCGCCTGCAAACGCGACAGGCGCGCGTGCTTTTCGGCGTCGGTCACGCTGTCTTCGAGGTCCGCGGCCGGGGTGCCGGGGCGGCGCGAGTAGATGAAGGAGAACGACTGGTCGAACCCGACGTCCTCGATCAGCTTCATGGTCTTTTCGAAATCCGCGTCGGTCTCGCCGGGGAAACCGACGATGAAATCCGAGGAGATCGAGATGTCCGGACGCACCGCGCGCAGCTTGCGGATCTTCTGCTTGAACTCCAGCGCGGTGTAGCCGCGCTTCATCGCCGAGAGGATGCGGTCGCTGCCGGCCTGGACCGGCAGATGCAGGTAGTTCGCCAGTTGCGGCACGTCGCGGTAGGCCTCGACCAGCGAGTCGCTGAATTCCAGCGGATGCGAGGTGGTGAAACGGATGCGGTCGATGCCGTCGATTTCGGCGATGGTGCGGATCAGCAAGCCCAGATCGGCGACTTCGCCCGCGGCGGCGCCGTCTTCGCTGGCCATCGGCCCGCGATAGGCATTGACGTTCTGACCGAGCAGATTGACCTCACGCACGCCTTGCGCGGCCAGTTGCGCGACTTCGACCAGCACGTCCTCGAACGGACGGCTGACTTCTTCGCCGCGGGTGTAGGGCACCACGCAGAACGAGCAGTACTTGCTGCAGCCTTCCATGATCGAGACGAACGCGCTCGGGCCTTCGGCGCGCGGCTCGGGCATGCGGTCGAACTTTTCGATCTCGGGAAAGCTGATGTCGACCTGCGGCAGGCCGGTGTCGCGCTTGGCGCGGATCAGCTCGGGCAGGCGGTGCAGGGTCTGCGGGCCGAACACCAGGTCGACGTAAGGCGCGCGCTTGACGATCGCGGCGCCTTCCTGGGAGGCGACGCAGCCGCCGACGCCGATGATGACTTGGCGATCGCCCTGCTTGTGCTGCTTCCAGCGGCCGAGCTGGCTGAATACCTTTTCCTGGGCCTTCTCGCGGATCGAGCAGGTGTTGATCAGGATGACGTCGGCTTCGCTGGCGTCGGTGGTGAGCTCCAGGCCGTCGCTGGCGGCGAGCACGTCGGCCATCTTGGCCGAGTCGTACTCGTTCATCTGGCAGCCGTGGGTCTCGATGAAGAGCTTTTTCGCGCCCGGCACGGAAGGGCGGGCGGCGCCCGCGGCGGGCGCCGTGGGCAGGGGATGCAGGTCGGTCATGGCGGTCCGGGTCCGGGAAGGGCGGCGGTTAATCCGCGCCGGAGTGGCTGGGTGCAGCGGGGCGTCAGTGTAGCCGCTAGCCGGTGCGGGTGGGTCCAGGACGCGCCGCCGGTCACGTTTTCGAATCAAGGGCTTGGCAGGCTCGGCCGGGCAGGGGACACTCCGCCGAATGAGGGGGAGCTCGCTGCTGTTGGGACTGGTCTGCCTGTTGGCGTTCGCGCCGGCGGGGGCGGGCACCATTTGGCGTTGCGAGACCGCGGCCGGCGAGCGCAGCTACGTCAGCAAGAAGGTCAAGGGCGCGACCTGCACGGTCGCCAGTTCCTACAGCAATGCCGCCAGCCGGCCGCGCAACCCGACCCCGGTGTCGTACGCGCCGCCGGCGCCGGCGATGGGCGCGGTCACCGCCGGCGCGGGGACGGGCGGGGTGCCGGTGTCGGCGCACAACAACCCGCCGGCCACGTTCAACGGTGCCGCCGCGACCATGGCCGCGGCCGGGCTGCGGCCTGGCGCCGCGGCTCCGACGGCTGGGGATGCCGGCGCCAATGCGGCGGCGATCGCGCCGATCGCCGCGCCGGTGCAGATTCCCAAGCCGCAGCAAGCGCCGACCCGGCTGGTCCAGGGCCAGGTCTATTCCTTTATCAAGGACGGCGTGCGCCACTACACCAGCAAGCGGCCGCAGGGGCTGGCCAACGCCAGCGCGGTGCGGACCATCCGCTACAGCTTCATCGAGACCTGCTTCGCCTGCGCCAGCCAGCCCGGAGTCAACTTCGGCACGTTGCGCCTGAACACGGCGGCGTTTTCGGCCGAGATCGCCGCGGCCGCGCGCCAGCACGGGGTCGAGGAAGCGATCGTGCGCGCGATCATCCACGCCGAATCGGCCTACAACCCCAATGCGATGTCGCGGGTCGGCGCGCAGGGCCTGATGCAGCTGATGCCTGCGACCGCGCGCCGGTTCGGGGTCGGCAATGCCTTCGACGCCAGCCAGAACATCCAGGGTGGGGTGCAGTACCTGGCTTGGCTGCTCAAGCGCTTCAACGGCGACCTGACCCTGGCCGCGGCCGGCTACAACGCCGGCGAGGGCGCGGTCGACAAATACCGCGGGGTGCCGCCGTACGCGGAGACTCAGCGCTACGTGCAACGCGTGGCGGTGCTGGCGCAGCGCTATCGCTCGGCGGTGGTCGCGCGCTGAATACGGTTTCGGATGGGCCGGCCCGAGCCGTCGGGTTTCGCCGGCCGGGGTTCGCGATCGCGTGCAAGGCCGCCGTCGACGCCGAAATCCCGCGCCGCGGCCGATCGCGCACCGCGCGACGGCGCGATGCCCATGCAACCCCTTCAGGGCGCCGCGCCTTTCGCCCGCCGCTGTTCCCCGCCGCCGACCGATTAAGCGCGAATACGCCGCCTTTTGCGGCCCCGACGGCGGATATCGCCGCCGCCGCGAGCCACCGCGTCGTGGTTTTGCAATACCGCCGATTGTCGCGCCCTTAACGGTTCCGCTACACTTCCCCGTCTTTTGTGCCGCCAGCCTTTCGCCAGTGGTTAAGTAGTTCCCCATGGTGCCCGGTCGGTGCGGCGTAACTTCGAATTGCAGCTTTCGCGGAGTGCCGGATGGCCAACCAAGGGGTCCACGATCCTATTAACACGGGCCGACGTCGGTTCCTGACGGCGACCACGGCAGTGGTCGGTGCGGTCGGGGCCGGTTTTGCGGCGGTACCCTTCATCAAGTCCTGGAACCCCAGCGCGCGCGCCAAGCTCGCCGGCGCGCCGGTGACCGCGGACATCAGCGCTCTGGCCGAAGGCCAGCGCCTGGTCCTGGAATGGCGCGGTCAGCCGATCTGGATCGTCAAGCGCTCCGAGGCGATCCTCAAGGCGCTGCCGACCCTGGACGGGCATCTGCGCGATCCGAAGTCCGAGAACCTGGATCAGCAGCCGGCCTACGTCCGCGCCGCCAATCCGGAGCTGCGCTCGATCAAGCCGAACATCTCGGTGCTGGTCGGCCTGTGCACCCACCTGGGCTGTTCGCCGGAAATGAAGGCCGAGATCCGGCCCGAAGCCTTCGACCCCGAGTGGAAGGGCGGCTACTTCTGCCCCTGCCACAAGTCGCGTTTCGACATGGCCGGCCGGGTGTTCCAGGGCGTGCCCGCGCCGATCAACCTGCTGGTGCCTCCGCACTACTACGCAGACGACAACACCATCATCATCGGCGTTGATCCGAAGGGAGCGGCGTAAGTCATGTCCAACATCCTTACCCGAACCGCCAACAACGTCTTCGATTGGGTCACCGCTCGCGCGCCCGGCATGATGCCGGTCTATCGCAAGCACATGACCGAGTACTACGCGCCGAAGAACTTCAACCTATGGTACTACTTCGGTTCGCTGGCGCTGCTGGTGCTGGTCAACCAGATCGTCACCGGTATCTTCCTGACGATGCACTTCAAGCCGTCCGCGGCCGATGCGTTCTCGTCGGTCGAATACATCATGCGCGACGTGGAGTGGGGCTGGCTGATCCGCTACATGCACTCCACCGGCGCATCGCTGTTCTTCATCGTCGTCTACCTGCACATGTTCCGCGGCTTGCTGTACGGCTCGTACCAGAAGCCGCGCGAGCTGGTGTGGATCCTCGGCATGCTGATCTATCTGGTGCTGATGGCCGAAGCCTTCATGGGCTACGTGCTGCCGTGGGGCCAGATGTCGTTCTGGGGCGCCAAGGTCATCATCTCGCTGTTCGGCGCGATCCCGGTGATCGGCAACGGCCTGACCGAGTGGATCATGGGCGACTACCTGCCCGGCGACGCCACCCTGAACCGCTTCTTCGCCCTGCACGTGATCGCGCTGCCGCTGGTGCTGTTGCTGCTGGTGGTGCTGCACCTGGGCGCGCTGCACGAAGTGGGTTCCAACAACCCCGACGGCGTCGACATCAAGAAGGGCCCGAAGGGCAACCGCTGGGACGCGAACAAGCCGCTCGACGGCATTCCGTTCCACCCGTACTACACGGTCAAGGACCTGGTCGGCGTCGGCTTCTTCCTGATCATCGCCGCGTTCATCATCTTCTTCGCCCCGGCGATGGGCGGCTGGTTCCTGGAGCACGACAACTTCACCGAGGCCAACCGCCTGGTGACGCCGGAGCACATCAAGCCGGTGTGGTACTACACCCCGTACTACGCGATGTTGCGGGTGATCCCGCACAAGCTGTCGGGCGTGCTGGTCATGTTCGCGGCGATCGCGATCCTGTTCCTGGTGCCGTGGCTGGACCGCTGCAAGGTCAAGTCGGTGCGTTACCGCGGCTGGATCAGCAAGTTCATGCTGATGCTGCTGGCGGTGTGCTTCATCTGGCTGGGCAAGATCGGCGCCGGCCCGGGTACCGACCCGGTCGAGACCATCATCGGCCGCGTGCTGACCTTCCTGTACTTCGCTTTCTTCATCACCATGCCGCTGTGGACCAAGCTCGACAAGACCAAGCCGGTGCCGGAACGGGTGACGATGCATGACTAACTCCAGTACCCAGGTCCGTCTGCAAGAGTCCGCGGCGGTCGCCGCCGACTTTCCAAACAGCCAGCCTCTGCAGAAGAATCGCATCGTGAAGAAGCTCGCCACCTTCGTCGCCGGACTGCTCGTGTCGGCCACCGCCTTCGCTTCCGGCGGCGGCAACCTGATGCAGTCGGAGACCGATCTGAGCAACCGCGCCTCGCTGCAGCGCGGCGCGCAGCTGTACATGAACTACTGCTCGGGCTGCCATTCGCTCAAGTACCTGCGCTATTCGCGCATGGCCGAAGACCTGGGGCTGACCGAAGAAGAGGTGATGAACAACCTCAACTTCACCGGCGCCAAGTTCGGCGAGCAGGTTCAGGTCAACATGACCGCCGAGCACGCCAGCCAGTGGTTCGGCAAGATGCCGCCGGACCTGAGCGTGATCGCGCGCGTGCGCGGCAGCGACTGGATCTACACCTACCTCAACGAGTTCTATCTCGACGAGACCCGTCCGCTGGGCTGGAACAACAAGCTGTTCCCGAACGCCTCGATGCCCAACCCGCTGTGGGAACTGCAGGGCCTGCAGCACGCGGAATACGGCGAGCTCGACAAGGCCACGGGCGAACGCCCGGTCCATGCGCTCAAGGTGACCCAGCCCGGCAAGCTCGACGCCGAAGGCTTCAAGACGGCCACGCGCGACATCACCACATTCCTCGAGTACGCCGGCGAACCGGCCGCCCTGAAGCGCCAGAGTCTCGGCGTTTGGGTGATCCTGTTCCTGGCGTTGTTCACCTTCATCGCGTATCTGTTGAAGACCGAGTACTGGCGCGACGTGGAGCACTGACGTCGTTCGACTGGAAAACCCACGCCACAAGCGTGGGTTTTCCGCTAGGGTGTCGGCTCCACCGAGTCGACAACCTTGGCAAAGTCCAATGCAGGCTCGAGGCCGTGATGACCTTCCACAGCGGGTGGGGGGCGTCTTGCGACTGGCGGATTCCGGTCGTTGGAGAGGTCGATGATGGCGGCGAGCCCCCGTATGCGTAATGCACTGACTCTGTTTTCGTCCACCGATTGCGTGCTGTGTCATCGCGTCCGGCTGGTACTGGCGGCCAAGGGCGTCACATACGACCTGATCCCGGTCGACCCGCAGAATCCGCCCGAAGACCTGGTCGACCTCAATCCCTATCACTCGGTGCCGACCCTGGTCGAGCGCGATCTGGTGCTGTACGCGGCCAGCGTGGTGTGCGAATACCTGGACGAGCGCTATCCGCATCCGCCGCTGATGCCGGTCGATCCGCTGTCGCGCGCGCGTCTGCGCCTGGCGATGCTGCGGCTTGAGCACGACTGGGTGCCGCAGGTGCAGGCCATCCAGATGGGCAACAAGGCCCAGGCCGAGGCCGCGCGCAAGCGGCTGAAGGAACTGCTGACCGCGTCAGTGCCGCTGTTCAAGGCCAGCAAGTTCTTCCTGAACCCGGAAATGAGCCTGGCCGACTGCGCCATGGCGCCGATTATCTGGCGCCTGCCGTCGTTGGACGTGCCGCTGCCGAAGGACGGCAAGGCGATCGAGGACTACGGCAACCGGATCTTCCGCAACCCCGGTTTCACCCGCAGCCTGACCGAGCAGGAGCGCAAGCTGCGCGAGTTGCCGGGCTAAAGGCCGGGATTGGGGATTCGGGATTCGGGATTGGGAAAGCGAGAAGCGGGTTCGCGGCGGCGGAGATATCGTGGGTGAGGCTTCGGGCTCGATGTCTTTAGTTCCGATTGCGCCGACGCGTCGTTGTTCCGAATATCAATCCGTCTGAAATCCTCGCCGGATAGATGAAGCATCAGTTGCGCGGGCAGGGCAGGCATCGCTTGGTTGTCGCCGGACTCGCCACTAATGCAGTCGGCTCGCAATCCGGCGCCAATGGGCGTTCGTCGCCGACCGCGGCGCCGCGTGAATGCGCTCCTGGCCGCCTGCCGGCCGGTGCTTTAGCTTAAAATGCGTATATGACCGAAAGCAGCACGCCGATGACCAGCCACCGCCCCTATCTGTTGCGGGCACTGTACGAATGGATCGCCGACAACGGCATGACCCCGCACCTGCTGGTCGATGCCACGCGCCCGGCGGTGCAGGTGCCGGCGCACGCCGTCAAGGACGGCAAGATCGTCCTCAACGTCGCCGCGCGCGCGGTCTCGCACCTGGAAATGGGCAACGACCTGATCCGCTTCAGCGCCCGCTTCGGCGGCGTCAGCCATGCGGTCTCGGTGCCGGTCGGCGCGGTACTGGCGATCTACGCGCGCGAAACCGGGCAGGGCATGGCCTTGCCGGAAGACAGCAGCATGGAAGAGTCGGCCTTGGACGAAGGGCAGGACGAAACCGAGTCGGGTTCGCCGCCGGTATTGAGCGCGGTGCCGAACGATCCGGCGCCCGAGGGCGACGACGACGGCCCGCAGCCGCCTTCACCGTCGCCGCGTCGCGGCGGGCATTTGCGGATCGTCAAGTAAGTTTCGCGGTTCCTTATTCGCCTTGCGGCTGGTGAAGGAAGCGCGGAACTGAGAAGGCGCTCCCGTCCGGCGTTGGCGAAGCGGGAGTGGCAGTGCGAACTGATCTATTTCGCATGATCGGTGCCGAGTACCCTCACCCCGGCCCTCTCCCGCAAGCGGGAGAGGGAGAGAAAGGCCGATGTACAAGTGAGTCGTTTCTGACTCTTCCTTCTCCCGCTTGCGGGAGAAGGTGCCCGAAGGGCGGATGAGGGCGCGGCGCGAAGCGCTTAGTGCAACTGCGACGGCTCGCGCGCAATCGGCCCGCTGAACGCGATCAGCCGCTCCCCGCGCAGCACCAGCCGGCCGACATGCCGGTCTTCGCCGTCGATCGAATAATCGAAGCGGAACGTGCGCTCGAACCCAAGCCAACCGCTCTCGCGCCGGATCACCTTCAGCCCGATCGCATGCACGCTCTGATCGAGCCATTGCACCCCGGCCGCGCGGCAGGCGTCGCGGCCGACCGCTTCGGCGCGTTCGGCGGCGGCGCGGCCCGCGCTCCAGAACGAGAACGCGGCGGCGCCGAATATCATCAGGAAGATCAGGCTGGGCATGGCGAATGTCTGGCGGCGGCGAGGGGCAAAGCCAAGGGGCTTCAGCCCGGCGGCGGACCGAGTTTCAACGAAAGATCGATCGCCCGCACATGTTTGGTCAGGCCGCCGATCGAAATGCAGTCGACCCCGTCCTCGGCGATGGCGCGCAGCCCGGCCAGATCCACACCGCCAGAGACTTCCAGCGGAATGCGCCCGTCGAACGGCGCGGCGCGCGCGATCCGCACCGCGTCGCGCCGGGTCGGCGCATCGAAATCGTCGATCAGGATGCGATCGCAGCCCTCGCTCAACGCTTCGCGCAACTGCTCCAGCGATTCGACCTCGACGATCAGCGGCAGCTGCGGATGCTTCGCCCGTGCGCCGCGGATCGCCGCGGTCAGCGACCCGGCCGCGCGGACGTGGTTTTCCTTGAGCATCACCGCGTCATACAAACCGATGCGATGGTTGACCCCGCCGCCGACCCGGACCGCGTACTTCTGCGCCAGGCGCAGGCCGGGCAGGGTCTTGCGGGTGTCGAGGATGCGGGTGCCGGTACCTTCGACCGCCGCGACATGGGCCGCGGTGGTCGTGGCGGTGCCCGACAGGGTCTGCAGGAAATTCAGCGAGGCGCGTTCGGCGCTGACCAAGGCGCGCGAGCGCCCCTGCAAGGTCGCCAGCACCGTGCCCTTGGCGACCCGGTCGCCTTCCTCGACCCGCCAGTCGATCCGGACGTTCGGATCGAGCGCGCGATGGCAGGCGTCGAACCACGGCCGTCCGCACACCACAGCGTCTTCCTTGCACAGCAGGTAGGCGATGTCGGCCGAATCCGGCAGCAGGTCGGCGGTGACGTCGCCGCCGCCGAGGTCTTCGGCCAGCGCGTCGGCCACGTCGGCCTCGATTTCGGCCGAGGGCGGCGGGGTCAGGTCGCGGACGGGCGCGCTCATGCGCTCGGGAAGTCGCTGACTTGCGCGGTGGCGATGGCGTTTTCCGAATCCAGCAGCGGAATGCCGTCGTCGACGATGTAGACGATCTTGCGGTCGCGGGTGATCAGCGCTTCGCGCAGCGCCTCGGATTGGGCCTCGCCGCCGCCGCGGACCAGGCCGCCGGCCGCGATCGCGGCATTGAGCGCCTGCAGACCGCGGCTTTCCAGCGGGAACAGCGGTTGGCGGGTGGTGGGGCAGACGAGCAGGTCGAGCAGTTTGCGATCCATACGGTGCGGTGCCGGTACGACGGGACAGGGCGTTAGAATACGTCTTTGCGCCAAGGCACGCCCCATGTCCCCAGCCCAGTCTTCCGCTTCTTCGTCCGGCTCCCCGTCGAATGCACCGCCGCCGCTGGTCGGCATCGTCATGGGCTCGCGCTCGGACTGGGAGACCATGCAGCACGCCGCGGCCAAGCTCGAGGCGCTGGGCGTGCCGCACGAAGTGCGGGTGGTCTCGGCGCATCGCACGCCGGACGTGTTGTTCGAATACGCCGACACGGCGGCCGCGCGCGGGCTGCGCGCGATCATCGCCGGCGCCGGCGGCGCGGCGCATCTGCCGGGCATGCTCGCGGCGAAGACCGCGGTGCCGGTGCTCGGCGTGCCGGTGCAGTCCAAGGCGCTCAATGGCATGGATTCGCTGCTGTCGATCGTGCAGATGCCGGCCGGCATCCCGGTCGCGACCTTCGCCATCGGCAACGCCGGCGCGGCCAACGCGGCGCTGTTCGCCGCGGCGTTGCTGGCCTCGGAACACCCCGCGATCGGCGCGGCGCTGAGCGCGTTCCGCGCGCGGCAGACCGACGACGTGCTCGCCCACGACGACCCGCGCCAATGACCACCGTCGGCATTCTCGGAGGCGGGCAGCTGGCCCGCATGCTCGCGCTTTCCGGCGCGCCGCTGGGCCTGCGTTTCCTGGTGCTCGACAGCGCCGAAGACGCCTGCGCCGGGCAATTCGCGCCGATGGTGGTCGGCGATTACACCGATCAGGCCGCGCTCGATCAGTTCGCCTCGAACATCGACGTGGCGACCTTCGATTTCGAAAACGTGCCGGCCGAGTCCGCGCACTGGCTGGCCGAACGCCGGCCGGTGTTCCCCAGTCCGCGCGCGCTGGCTGTGGCGCAGGATCGTCTGGCCGAAAAAACCTTGTTTCTCGATCTCGGCATCCCGGTGCCGGATTTCGCCGCGATCGGCACGCGCGAATCGCTCGACGCCGCGCTGCTCAAGATCGGTACGCCGTGCATCCTCAAGACCCGCCGCCTGGGTTACGACGGCAAGGGCCAGTTCCGGATCAAGACCCCGGCCGACGCCGACGCGGCCTGGGCCGCGCTGGGTCCGCAGGCCGACAAGGTCGGTTTGATACTCGAAGGTTTCGTCGCGTTCGAACGCGAGCTGTCGGTGGTCGCCGTGCGCGGCCGCGACGGCGAATTCCGCGCCTGGCCGATCACCGAGAACTGGCATGTCGACGGTGTGCTGTCGGCAAGCCTGGCGCCGGCGAGGGTCGACGACGCGCTCAGCGCGACCGCGATCGGCTACGCGCGCAAACTCGCCGAAGCGCTGGACTACGTCGGCGTGGTCGCGCTGGAACTGTTCTGCCGCGACGGCGTGCTGCTGGCCAACGAACTCGCGCCGCGCGTGCACAACTCCGGCCATTGGACGATCGAAGGCAGCGAGACCTCGCAGTTCCAGAACCACCTGCGCGCCGTGCTCGGCCTGCCGCTGGGCGACACCCGCGTGCTCGGCCACGCCTGCATGCTCAACTGGATCGGCGCCATGCCCGATGCGAGCGCGGTGCTGAGCGAGGCCGGCGGGCATTGGCACGATTACGGCAAGTCCTCGCGCGAAGGGCGCAAGGTGGGGCATGCGACCTTGCGCGCGGATTCGACGCGGGAACTCGCCGACGCGTTGCGACGTGTCGGCGATTCGCTCGACCGCCAGGAACAGGTCGCGCCGGTCATCGCACGGCTGGGATGACGGCCGCGGGTTGGTTTCATCGCCCGCCGCGCAGGCCGTGGTGGCTGGCGAAATACGGGACGGCGTTGTTCGCGACGCTGCTGATCGGCGGCCTCGGCGTGTTGTTCGTGTACGACACGCCGATGAACGCCGGTTATCACGAGGCTTTCGCTTGGCTATGGGCGCCGTGGCTGCTTGTCGTGGCGGCGTTCACCGCCCGCTACTGGCCATGGTTGCGCTCGGGCCGGCCAGGTTGGAGAGGACCGCTGCTGGCCGTCGTCATGTGGCCGATGTTGATGCTGGCATCGGCGCCGTATCTGTTGCTGATCAATTCGTTCGCCGATCACGACTGGGCGGTTTATCGCGGGCCGGTGATCGATAAATACATCGCCGGCGTTCGTTCGCGCGCATCGGTCGTGACGATTCGCGATACCGGCGGACGCGGTGAGCTATCGATCGCGCTGGCGCCGGCGGATTACGAACGCGCCCGCATCGGTCAGACCATGCAATGCCGCTACCGCATCGGCGTGTTGCGGATCCCATTTCGCTGGCGCCGTGCCGATTCCGGCCCGGCCTGCGCACGGGTGGACTCGTGAGCGTCCGGCCTACACGCGGGGCGGGAGCGGCGGGTCGCTACGCTTGCGTGGCCGAGCCTCAAAGGCGGGTCTGATCCGCCGCCGCTTGCGGTTCGGAAGCCTGCGCTGAGGCGAGCTTGCGCATCTGCACCATCAAACCGATCAGATACACCAACGAATACACGATCAGCACCGCGGCCAGGCCGAGGGTGAGCGGACTCGGCGCGGCTTGCGTCGCCGCCAGCCCCTCGTGGGTCCAGCGCCAGGCCAATCGACCGACCAGCAGCACCGTCAGCGCGCCGCCGATCCAGGGATTGGGCGTGTAGACGCGGCGGCCGTCGCGCACGGCGACATGGGTGTGTTTGAGCGCGAGCAAGCCGACGCCGACACCGATCAACGCGCCGATGCCCATCGCCAGCGCGAGTTGCGATTGCACCACCGCCAGGACGATCAGCATGCACGCGACCAAGATCAGAATCCCGAGCCGGATGCCGCTGCGCACCGGCCGCCACGGCTGCACGCCGAACGTGCGGCGGATGCGGCGGTAAACCATCAGCGCCGACAGCGCCGGGACCCAGTAAGGAGCGGTGGAAGCGAATGCCGAGGCCATGAGCGAGGTTGGATCTGCGGGAGCGCGACGGCGAGCTTGATCGCGCCCGGCCAAGGCCGCAAGTGCGTTCCTGCGCCGCCCTGCGGCCGGATCGCGCACGCATCTTCGATGGATGCGACCCGAGTGTTAACGCCCCTTCGATCGCCCCCTGTAGGAGCGGCGCAAGCCGCGACCGCGGGGTTGCCGGTTGCGTCGCGGGCGGTGGCGGGCGTCGTTATCGGAAGTTCGCGGTCGCGGCCTGCGCCGCTTTTACAGGTAGGCGCTGCAGCCCCGCATCTGGACGCCAAAACAAAACGGCCGGGCTGCCCAGTGTGTCGGTATCGGGATGAAACCGCTCGCTTACTCCAGGTTCGCAGCGACCGCGGGGTGCCGGTTGCGGCGCAGGCAGGAGGCAGTCGTCGTTATCGAGGGTTCGCGGTCGCGGCTCGCGCCGCTCCTACAGGTAGGCCATGCGACCCGAATCGGGAAGCCAAAAACAAAAACGGCCGGGTTTCCCCGGCCGTTTGGGTATCGCGATGACGCCGTTGGCTTACTTCAGGTTCGCAGCCACGAAGTCCCAGTTGACCAGATTCCAGAACGCCTCGACGTACTTCGGACGCGCGTTGCGGTAGTCGATGTAGTAGGCGTGTTCCCACACGTCGCAGGTCAGCAGCGCGGTGTCTTCGCCGGTCAGCGGGGTGGCCGCGTTCGGGGTGCTGACCAGGGCCAGCGAGCCGTCCGGGCGCTGCACCAGCCAGCCCCAGCCCGAGCCGAAGGTGCCGACGGCGGTCTTGGTGAACTCTTCCTTGAACTTGGCGAAGTCGCCGAAGGCCTTGTTGATCAGCTCGGCCAGCTTGCCGGTCGGCTCGCCGCCGCCCTTGGGCGACAGGCAGTTCCAATAGAAAGTGTGGTTCCAGATCTGCGCGGCGTTGTTGAACATGCCGCCCTGGGACTTCTTGATGATCTCTTCCAGCGACAGCGAGGCGAACTCGGTGCCTTCGATCATCTTGTTGAGATTGTCGACGTAGGCCTTGTGGTGCTTGCCGTAGTGGTAGTCGATGGTCTCGCCGGAGATGGTGGGTTCGAGCGCAGTGCGGTCGTAGGGCAGGGCAGGCAATTCGATGGCCATTGGCGGGCTCCTAGATTCGAGTGGGGCTGGGATTCGAGAGGGGGCTGGCTAGCGGAGGGGCGCCGCGGCCGCTGTTCCGCCGCCGGGACGATGGAGTTCCGGGGCCGACGCGTCGGCGACGCCATGAAGGCTTACAATTCATATTCTATCCCCACGTTTCGTTGCCTAACCGTCAAGGTCGGCAACAAACCTCGTCAGGAGCAGTACCCATGTCCGTTATGGAACGGATCCAGGCCGAAGTCGAAGCCCATCCGATCGTCCTTTTCATGAAGGGCACCGCGCAGTTCCCGATGTGCGGCTTCTCCAGCCGCGCGGTGCAGGCGCTCAAGTCCGCCGGCGCGACCAAGCTGCATACCGTCAACGTGCTCGAAGACGCCGAAGTGCGGGCCAATCTGCCGCGTTATTCGAATTGGCCGACCTTCCCGCAGTTGTTCATCCACGGCGAGCTGATCGGCGGGTGCGACATCACCCTCGAACTGTTCGAGTCCGGCGAACTGGCGCGCATGATCAGCGAGACCCAGACGCAGTGAGTTCGACCGCCGCCAACGCCACGGGCGATGCCCACGCGCCGCAAGCCCTGGCCGGGCGGGTGGTGCTCGTCACCGGCGCCAACGGCGGGCTGGGCTCGGCCGCGGCCGGTGCCTGCGCGGACGCGGGGGCGACGGTGGTGCTGCTCGGACGCAAGCTGCCCAAGTTGAACAAGGTCTACGACGCGGTGGCCAAGCGCGGCCCGGAGCCGTTGCTGTACCCGCTGGACCTGGAAGGCGCGCAGCCCGATGACTACGCCGAAATGGTCGCGCGCATCGACAGCGAGCTGGGCCGGCTCGACGGCGTGCTGCACTGCGCCGCCGATTTCCCCGGCCTGACCCCGCTGGCGCAGACCGACCCGGCCGCGTTCGCGCGCGCCGTCCACGTCAATCTGACCGCGCCGTGGTGGCTGTCGCAGGCCTGTCTGCCGCTGCTGGCCAAGGCGCCCGATGCGGCGCTGGTGTTCGCGCTGGATGATCCGCAACGGGTCGGCCAGGCCTATTGGGGCGGCTATGGCGCCGCTCAGCATGCGCTCGCGGCGCTGGTCGGCATGCTGCATGCCGAACTGCTCAATTCCAGCATCCGCGTGGCCGGACTGCGGCCGGGCCCGATGCGCACCCCGCTGCGCGCACGCGCCTATGTGGAAGACAGCGACCGCGCCGCGCGCGATCCGTCCGCGTACGCGCAGGCTTGCGTGAGCCTGTTGTCGGCCGACGGCGCGGTGCATCGCGGCCAGGTCTGGTCGCCGGTTCCGTGACTGCAACGCTGACAACGGCTGCGCCGCCATGACCATCGCTTCGGCGGCGCTGCTGCTGTTCATCATTCTCGACCCGCTCGGGAACATTCCGGTGTTCCTGAGCCTGCTGCGCGGGCTGCCACCCAAGCGCCAGCGGATCGTGCTCGCGCGCGAACTATTGATAGCGCTGGGCGTGCTGATGCTGTTCCTGTGGGGCGGCAAGTACGCCCTGGAGCTCATGCACCTGCGTCAGGAATCGGTCTCGATCGCCGGCGGCATCGTGCTGTTCCTGATCGGCATCCGCATGATCTTCCCGCCGCCGGAAGGCCTGATGGGCGAGATCCCCGACGGCGAGCCCTTCATCGTGCCGATGGCGATCCCGCTGGTCGCCGGCCCCTCGGGCATGGCCGCGGTGATGCTGATGGGCAGCAACGACCCCGCGCGTCTGGGCGACTGGAGCCTGGCGCTGATGATCGCCTGGGGCGCGACCGCGGCGATCCTGTTCTCGGCGACCTTGTTGTACAAGTTGCTCGGCCGCCGCGCCCTGATCGCGATCGAGCGCCTGATGGGCATGCTGCTGGTGGCGATTTCGGTGCAGATGATCCTCGACGGGTTCGCGGCGTTTTTGCCGGGGCCGCCTTGAGCCGGGATTCGGGATTGGGGATTCGGGATTAGGTAAGAGCAGTAGCAACAACTGAAAGGCCCGCCGTGAGGTGGGCCTTTCACGTGCCAGAACGATGCTCCGGGCTTCCCACCGAATCCCTAATCCCTAATCCCGAATCCCCAATCCCGAGCGGGCGCCCCATACGCCCCAGCACGCAACCAGGCACCCCAAGGGCGCCCGCTTATACAACTTTGCCGTGCGTGCCGGTTCAGTTGTGGCCGCCATCACCGTGTGACAAGGCTTGATGCCGGTCACGTCTCTGTCACACAGCGTCCCTAGCCTGTTAAACTGCTGTTAACCCGGCGGGCCACTGGTCGCGCGGGTAGGGGCTAGCCAAATCCAAATCTCGTGCAAGGCTGCGGCGCAAAGCTGCGCCTGCCGATAATCCGCCACGCATTTCACGTCCTGAGGCCACCGTAATGACCCATCCGAACCGCGTCCGCATGTCCAAGCTCACGCTTGGTCTGCTCGCCGTACTCGCCACCGCTCCTGTCTTCGCGCAGTCCACCTCCGCCGGTATCGCCGGCCGCGTCGTCGGCGCAGATGGCCAGCCGGTCGCGAACGCCGAAGTGACGATCACCCACACCGAGTCGGGCACGGTCAGCCGCGCCAGCACCGGTGCCGACGGCCGCTACAACGCGCGCGGTCTGCGCGTCGGTGGTCCGTACACCGTCGTGATCAATAAGGAAGGCGCCGGCACCGCGAGTCAGGACGGCGTGTACCTGAACCTGGACAAGGTCAATGAAGTCGACGTTTCGCTCAACAACCAGGTCACCACCCTGGGCGCGGTGCAGGCGGTCGCGTCGGTCGGCTCGGAAGTGTTCTCGTCCAACAAGATGGGCGCCGGCTCGATCGTGACCCGCGAGCAGTTGGAGTCGATGCCGACCATCAATCGCAACCTGCAGGACTTCGTCCGCCTCGATCCGCGCGTGGTACAGACCGACAAGGCCCGCAACGAGATTTCGGTCGGCGGTCAGAACCCGCGTTACAACGTGATCCGCGTCGACGGCATCAGCACCAACGACTCCTTCGGCCTGGGCGGCAACGGCCTGCCGACCCCGAAGCAGCCGTTCTCGATGGACGTGATCGACGAAGTCTCGATCGACGTCGCCAACTACGACGTCACCATCTCCGGCGGCACCGGCGGCGTGATCAACGCGGTCACCAAGTCGGGCACCAACGATTTCCACGGTTCGCTGTACGGCGTGTACCGCGACAACGACTGGTCGGGCAAGAACTCCGCCGACGTGCGTCCGCAGCTGTTCGACAGCGAGAGCACCTACGGCGCCACCTTCGGCGGCCCGCTGGTCAAGGACAAGCTGTTCTTCTTCGTGAACTACGAGAAGTACACCGGCAAGGAAGTGTTCACCGGCAACTCCAGCTTCGGTCCTCCGGGCTCTGGCGCCAACAACATCGTCAACATCAGCCAGAACGACATCAACCAGATCATCGACATCTCCAAGAACGTTTGGGGCTTCGATCCGGGCACGCTGGCGCTGCCGTCGCTCGACACCAAGAGCGAGGAATACGGCATCAAGCTGGACTGGAACATCAACGACCAGCACCGCGCCAACTTCCGCTACGCGCAAAGCAAGCAGAGCACCGCGTTCCTGCAGGGCTTCGGCACCAGTTCGCTGGCGCTGAGCTCGTACCACTACGTCCAGGACTTCGAGTTCAAGACCTACACCGGTCAGCTGTTCAGCGACTGGACCGACAACTTCTCCACCGAAGCCAAGGTCTCGTACCGCGATTACTCGGCCGTCCGTAACCCGCAGTTCGACCTGCCGGCGATCGGCGTGCGCGTGGGCAACAACACCCTGAACTTCGGTACCGAAGAGAACACCCAGGCCAACATCCTCGAGACCAAGACCTGGAACGGCTTCTTCGCCGGCAACCTGTTCCTGGGCGATCACACCGTCAAGTTCGGTGCCGATTACGAGTCCAACGAGGTCTACAACCTGTTCGGCCGTCGTATCAACGGTGTCTACACCTTCAACTCGATCGCCGATTACCGCGCCGGCCGTTCCAGCCGCTACCAGCTGTTCTATCCGGCCGGCGGCGACCTGGACAACATGGCGGCGGGCTTCACCCAGAAGAACGTGGGCGTGTTCCTGCAGGACACCTGGGCGGTCAACGACAAGTTGAGCCTGACCTTCGGTCTGCGCTACGACCGCGCCATCGTCGATGAGGACCCGGTTTATAACCCGACCGCGTCCAACGCGTTCGGCGTCCGCAACGACAACACCATCGACGGCACCGACCTGCTGGCGCCGCGCTTCGGCTTCAACTACACCTTCGACAGCGAGCGTCCGACTCAGCTGCGCGGCGGCGTGGGCCTGTTCCGCGGCAGCAGCCCGACGGTGTGGCTGGCTAACCCGTACTCGAACAATGGCACGTCCTACACCGACTACGTGTTCAACAGCGGCATCACCCGTTTCAGCCCGAATCCGGACAACCAGCTCGCCCAGTTCACCCCGGGTACCGGCGCGACCCAGTCGATCGATTTCATCGAGAAGGACCTGCAGCTTCCGTCGGTGTGGAAGGCCAACCTCGCGTTCGATACCGAGTTGCCGTGGTACGGCATGGTCGCCGCGGTCGAGGGCGTGGTCACCCAGGTCAACGACGCGATTTACTACCAGCAGCTCAACCTCGGCGCGGTGCAGAAGGTCGGTCAGGATGGTCGCTCCATTTACTGGGGTCCCAACGGCCAGCGCGGTTCCGCGTGGAATCAGCAGGGCACGCTGAGCGGTACCAACGACGCGCGCTTCCGTCGCGACGGCCGCTACAACGACGCCATCATCGCGCGTAGCACCAGCAAGGGCGGCAGCGAGCAGATGACCCTGTCGTTGAGCAAGCCGTTCAACAACAGCGACTGGTCGTGGAATGTGGCCTACACCTACACCCACGCCACCGAAGTCAGCCCGCTGACCAGCTCGACCTCGAGCTCGAACCTCGGCAACGTCGGCGTGTTCCAGGCCAACGAAGAAGTCAGCGCGCGCTCCAGCTATGAGATCCGCGACCGTTTCACCGCCGCGGTGAACTGGAAGCACGCCTTCTTCGGTGACAACAACACCAGCGTGTCGTTGTTCTACGAAGGCCGCTCGGGCCGTCCGTACAGCTACGCGTTCGACAACGACGCCAATGGCGACGGCCGCCTGAACGACCTGCTGTACATCCCGAAGGGCCCGGGCGACGTCAAGTTCGGCAGCGCCGCCGAAGAAGCGGCGTTCTGGGCTTACTTCAACGGCAACGCCTACCTGCAGAGCCATGCCGGCCAAGTCGCCCAGCGCAACGCCGTGCGCGGTAAGTGGGTCAACCAGTTCGACGTGCATATCTCGCAGGAACTGCCGGGCTTCATGGAAGGTCACAAGGCTGAGCTGTCGCTGGACATCCTCAACATCGGCAACATGATCAACAAGGACTGGGGACAGATCGAAGAAACCCCGTTCCCGGGCATGCGCGGCGTGGTGGAATACGGCGGTATCGATCCGGGCACCGGCAAGTACATCTATCGCTTCAACACCCCGGATGCCGAGCAGATCTACGACGAAAAGGGTATTTCGCGCTGGGCGGCTCAGCTGAGCTTCCACTACCGCTTCTGATTTTGCGCTATCGTTGAAAACGAGAAACGGCCGGGGCTTCCCCGGCCGTTTTTCTTTTTATGGGGCCGTGGGTTTCGCGGCCGGACAGGGTGGGGCGGCACGGCCGCGGACCGGTCCGGTGGGCGCCACGGCCGCCGCAGTCGGACGGCAAACTGCTAGAGTCCTCCCCACTAATCGATGAAGAAAACAGAGAAAAACGCAATGACCGCACCTTCCATTCCGGCCGTCCTGCCGACGGTCAACGCCCGCATCTATCCCAAGGGCGGGCTCGACGTTCTGTCCCGCGACGAGGTCGCGCGCCTGCGCGACGCGTCCACCGGCATGCACGACCTGCTGCGTCGCTGCGCCCTGGCGGTGCTGACCAGCGGCAGCGCGTCCGACGACCCGCGCGCGGCGCGTGAGCTGTATCCCGATTTCGATATCGAAGTGCATCAGCAAGACCGCGGCATGCGCATCGACCTGGTCAAGGCGCCGGCGATGGCCTTCGTCGACGGCGACATCATCCGCGGCGTCGCCGAACTGCTGTTCGCGGTGGTCCGCGACCTGGCCTACACCGCGATCGAACTGGGCAAGGGCGGCGGTCGCGATCTCGACAGCAGCGACGGCCTGACCGACTCGGTGTTCGGGCTGCTGCGCAACGCGCGCATCCTGCATCCGGCCGATCCGAACCTGGTGGTGTGCTGGGGCGGCCACTCGATCTCGCGCGACGAATACATCTACACCAAGCAGGTCGGCTACGAGCTGGGCCTGCGCGGGCTGGACATCTGCACCGGCTGCGGCCCGGGCGCGATGAAGGGCCCGATGAAGGGCGCGACCATCGCCCACGCCAAGCAGCGCAAGCGCAACATGCGCTACATCGGCATCACCGAGCCGGGCATCATCGCCGCCGAATCGCCGAACCCGATCGTCAACCACCTGGTGATCATGCCGGACATCGAGAAGCGCCTTGAGGCCTTCGTCCGCATGGGCCACGGCATCATCGTGTTCCCGGGCGGCGTCGGCACCGCCGAGGAGATCCTGTACCTGCTCGGCATCCTGCTGCGCGAAGAGAACGCCGGCCTGCCGTTCCCGCTGATCCTGACCGGCCCGACCGCGTCGGCGCCGTATTTCGAGCAGATCGACAAGTTCATCCGCCTGACCCTGGGCGACGCGGCGACCTCGCGCTACGAGATCATCGTCGGCGACCCCGAGCAGGTCGCCAAGCGCATGAGCCACGGCATCCGCAAGGTGCGCGAATACCGCATCGAGCAGAAGGATTCGTTCTTCTTCAACTGGTCGATCGACATCCCGCTGACCTTCCAGCGCCCGTTCGTGCCGACCCACGAGGCGATGGCCGCGCTGGACCTGCACCACGGCCGCAAGCCGCACGAACTGGCGGCCGATCTGCGCCGAGCGTTCTCGGGCATCGTCGCCGGCAACGTCAAGGAGGACGGCATGCGCCGGATCGAGGAATTCGGCCCGTTCGAGATCCACGGCGACCCGGACATGATGCAGTCGCTGGACGAACTGCTGCGCGCCTTCGTCGAGCAGCGCCGGATGAAGATCGCCGGCGAATACCGCCCGTGCTACCGCGTGGTGACCTGAGCCGAGGCCGCTGAAAAACCGGGGTTTTTCACTTTTTTGCACAAGAGTGTTGACGCCGGTCGACTCAGTAAGCATCATATGCAGCCCCGCCCGAATAGCTCAGCCGGTTAGAGCACTTGACTGTTAATCAGGGGGTCGTTGGTTCGAGTCCAACTTCGGGCGCCAGTATTACCAAGGGCTGCGAGCAATCGCAGCCCTTTTTATTTCTCCCAAATTCCGCCACTTCTCCCAAATTGTCGGGCCGGCTTCGTGGTTTTCGGCTTCGCGCGGACATGGCGCTTGATGATTTCAGATCCTGGCGACCCACAAGAAGCCGGTCGCTTCGGCGCCGATCTCCTTGTTGCTGCCGGCCTGGGGCGCGGCTCCGGCGGCCGCTACAGTGTGACCGTGGCGAAGCGGCGCGCGGCCCTGGCACTTGGTCGATGTCGCGTGCGGCCTATTGCGGCACGATCGAGGCAATTGAGTCGATTCCGGCGCTTCGTCTGCTCCATCGCATGATGCGGCTCGAAAGTGCGGGGCATTTGTTAGCGGCTACTTCCTACAGGATCTGGCGTCCGTACTCGGGTAGGCGCATAAGCCAGAAGATGGCTCGGCCTCAAACTCCATATTTCGCCACGACGCAGTTTTGGCGAAACGTCGGTCCATGCCGGTGTACGCTTTTCCAGATGGTGCCCACCGTGGCGCGGTAGTGCCGTTAACGGGTGAACTAGGGATATAGCATGCTGGGAAAATTAACGGGACTGTTCTCACGGCTGGAACTCGGCAAGAAGAGCGATCGTGAGCGCGCACAAGTCGGCCATGAAATCACCCTGCCGAAGTTGCCACTGGAGTCGCTACGGGCCGGAACGATTGCGTTGGAGTCGATGATGCTCAAGTCGCTCTCGCAATCGGTGACGACTTTGCAGATATCCACGCGGGACGAAATGTGGTGTACCGCCCACATCATGGAAATACCCAGGACATCGGCCGATTCCGAGCTCGAAGCCTTGGTGATGCTGGTTACCCGGCGTCTGTATTGGCTGGAGGAATGGGAAATCACAGAAACCCGGGTGGAGGACTTTGAGGGGTTTGCCGATCTGTGGCTCACTCCATTGTTTCGTGAAAGCGAACTGGTGGCGGTATCCGGAGCCAAGGCTCGGGATCTGATCAATGGGTCCCTTGAATCCGTGCGCGAGTGCGCGTTGGAAAGGGCAAACCATGCATGGGCAAGCGAATTGCACATCAATGGGCAAAAGGCCGGCCTTAGTCGAATAGAAGAGATGCCGGGCTCGCCCGTGCTTTGCGGCCTGTTTTTATCATCGAAGTGGAATTCAGTCGACGTGTTTTACGTAACGCCAGAGACTTATGGGATCTACGATTGGGGCACTGGTGCTTAAGCGCTTTGATCGCCTGATGGAAATCTATCGATCGCTGAGTGGTTACGACGCACTAAATGTTCGCGCTTCGTATCGGCATGGCGCTGGGTCAACTCATAGTCGATGAAGCCATGGCCGCTAGCCGGCGCGTACCGGAACAGCCAAACGTCCAAAATCAGAGTTAAATCCTCTGAATATTACGGAGCTTCAACCCTGGGCGCCGCTTTTTAAGCGACTTGCTATTGGTTTCTTACATGTATTAGCCACTTGGCGTTACTTAGTCAGCTGGCCGTAATCAGGTGGCGTTGGTTCGAGGTCCAACTTAGGGCGCCAAATACGAGAAAGGCCGCGAGCAATCGCGGCCTTTTTCATTGGCCGCGGTTTTTCATCTGCGACGGCTTGCGCCGATCGTGCCGCGCGCCGATTGCCTGGATTTTCGTCGCGGTGGTTGTCGCAGCGACGACGCATCGAGTCGATGGAGCGCGGCGCGGCCGAACTCGCCAAATCCGACTCCGCTCATGGGTCATTAGCGCTTGCCTGTCTGTCGACGGTGCCGGGCCCGCCCGCGCACCGCCGCGCGCGGTCATTCCAGTTGGCACTCCTGCGCCGCGCGCAGGCTCGCGGGACGCTCGCTGATCCGGCCCTCTACGGTCAGAGCGAGGGCGACCGCCTCCTGCGGGCAGCGCAGGTCGCACAAGGTGAAGCCGATCGCCGAGTCCGGGCGGCCGTCCCGGGGCCGGAACCGGATCCGGGTCTGGCGGCGGGCGCTGCACAGGCGCAGGCCGTCGAGCAGGGGCGGGGTCTTGTGCAGCAGTTCGTCGCCCTCGTCGAAGCGGGCGTTGCCGTTGCGATCGGCGAAGCCCAGCCAGCCGTGGCTCCAGTCGGAGTCGTCCGCGCAGGCGAAGCCCTCGCGGGAAGGGCATAGCCAGACGGTGCTGGCGTGCTCGGCGGCATACTGGTGGGCCTGCTCGACGCTGTCGGCCAGGCCGCTGCGCACCGCGGCAACGCGGGAGGTGCCGGCGAGGGCGCCGAAGATCGAGCTGGCGATCAAGGTCAGCACGCCGGTGCAGACGATTGCGAAGAGGAACTCAAGCAGAGCGAAGCCTTTGATTCGCATGGCCATTCCTTGGCGGTCGCGGGGTGGACAGAGTCGCCGGCGCGGAATGTGATCGGAAGCAGGTGGCGCCGCGTTCGCGGGTAGGGGCCCAGGCGTGACCGGTGTCGGAGTATTCCTAGGCACAAAACCTTTGACCAACTCCGCCCGACCGCTCGTCGGTGTGGCACCTTTTCTAGGTAATTCCGACTGTTAGCATCCAGGCGTCCTCTGGGGAAGAGAAGCGCTATGGCTCTGCGTCGGTCCGCCGGCTTCACATTGATCGAACTGTTGGTGACGATCGCGATCGCCGCGATTCTGCTCGCCCTGGCACTTCCTACCTTCACCGAATCCATACGCGCCAACCGCGTTTCCACCGCGACCAACCAGATGCTGGCGACGCTCAACTTCGCTCGCTCCGAAGCGGTGCGCAGCAAGAGCAGCGCGCGGATCTGCCCGAACAACAACGGAACCGGCTGCGGCAGCGACTGGAACACCGGCCTGTTGATCTGGACCGACGAGAACGGCGACGGCGCGCTGACCGCGAACGAGATCAAGCGGGTGGTCGATCCGCAAAGCAGCATCGATTTCACCCCGCCGACCGGAGTGACCCAGATCAGCTTCGACGAGCGTGGCCGCACCTTGGACCGGGCCACCTATTCCTTCGCGCTGCAAGCGCACGAATGCAAGCCCGGCGTCTACAACCGGCGCTCGTTCGCGATCAACCGGATCGGCCGGGTCGCGGTGACCAAGGAGACCTGCCAGTGAATGCCTGGGCCGTGCGGCGGCGCGCGCCGCGAACCTCTGGCCGGAGTCGCGGCCTGAGCCTGATCGAAGTGTTGGTGGCCGTGCTCGTGCTCGGCCTGGGCCTGCTTGGTTTGGCGATGCTGCAGGCGACCAACCTGCGTCTGGCGCAGAGCGCGAACCAGCGCACGATCGCGACCAATCTGTCGAGCGATCTGCTCGACGACATCCGTTCCAACCGCTTGCTCGCGGCGCAGTACACCGGCACGTACAACGCGTCGTCGGTCGCTGCGAATACCTCGTGCGCGGTGCTGAACACGGTCACCCCGGATCAGCGCAAGACCGCGTTCACTTGCCGCATGCGTGAGGCATTGGGCGAAACCGGGGTGGCGATAGTGGACGTGCGCACCGACAAGACCGTCAACATCAGAATCCGATGGGGCGATGCCCAACGCTGGGATCCGACCAAGCCAGTCACCGAATTCGAAATGGACAGCGCGCTATGAACCGTCGTCTGCAAGCAGGCTTGTCCTTGATCGAACTCATGGTGGCGTTGCTGCTGAGCACCGTGCTGGTGCTGGGATTGATCGAAATCTTCTCGGCCTCGCGCGCCTCGTACCTGATGGCGCAGGGGCTGTCGCGCGCGCAGGAAAGCTCGCGTTTCGCGATCGATTCGCTGCAGCGCGACGTGCGCATGAGCGGTCACTTCGGTTGCGTGTCCGACCAGGCGCATTTCTACGCCGGCAACGGCAAATTCGGCGAGCTGTTCCTGTCCAACCGCGCCGACTTCAACACCATCCCGGCCGTGCGCGAGGCCCTGCGTTTCGATTACTCGATCCGCGGCTACGAAGCGCTCGCCAGCGCGCCGAACGACAGCGTCGCGATCAGCGCCACGCCGACCGCGGGCGCGTCGGCCGATTGGTCGCCGGCATTGCCGAACGCGTTCCTGACCGGTACCCAGCGTCTGCAACCCGCTCCGATCCGCGGCAGCGACATCCTGATGCTGCGGTTCCTGTCGCCGGAAAGCGCCGAGGTCACCGGTTTCACCACCGGCAATCCCGCCACGATCCTGGTCAACGGCGCGCAATGGCCGGTACTGACCGCCGCCATGCCCACGCCGGGCATATTCGGCATCGCCGACTGCCGTTCGGCGGTGATGTTCCAGGCCAGCGCGATCGCCACCGGCGCGGGCACGGTGCAGATCACCGTGCGCAACACCGGCGTGAACCAGATCGGGTTCGACGGTTCCGACACCTTCGCCTCGGGCCAAGCGCGCCTGTACCGCGCCGAAAGCTTCGTCTACTACATCGGTCTCAATGCGGCCGGCGAGCCCTCGCTGTTCCGTGCGCGCCTCAACGTGCCGCCCGGCGCGGGCGCGGTGGAACTCGACACCGGGTTGGCTGAGGAAGTGGTCGAAGGCGTGGAGAACATGCAACTGCTGTTCGCTCAGGACATCGTCACCGATCCGGCGCAGGCGCCCACCGGTGTGATCAACGGCATCCGTACCGCGGCCGGCATGTTGCCCGACAGCGAAAGCCAGGCCGGCTGGCAGCGCGTCGGCGGCGTCCAGGTGGGCTTGCTGGTGCGCGGCAACGATCGCGCCGCGGCCGCGCAGAAGACCGCGCCGACCCGCTCGCTGGGAACCCGTCTGCAACTGCCCGCGGATGGACGCTACCGCAGCGTCTACGAAACCAATATCGCCCTGCGCAACCGGTTGTACGGAAATTGAGGCCCGCCATGACTATCGTCCGTAGCCGTCGTTCCGTCTCCACCAGCCCGCTGCGCAGGCAGCGCGGCGCCGTACTGTATGTCGCCTTGATGATGCTCGTGCTGCTGGCGCTGATCGGCATCACCGCGTTGCAGGTGACCGGCCTGCAGGAGCGCATGACCTCGAGCTACCGCTCGACCAACAACGCCTTCCAGAATGCCGAGGGCCGCGCGCGCAGCAACGAGGCCGATCTGCAGCGTCAGGTGCAGAGCGGCGGCGCCGAGGTGATCGCCATCGACGAACCGTTCTGCGTGGCCGGCTTCGATCCCAGCGGTTGGGCGCGCACGATGAAGTACTCCGATCCGTTGCCGGCGAAGCTCAGCCATACCCGCCGCATCGACGAATGCGTTTCCGGCGGCACCGGCATCGGCATGGGCACCGTTCCGATCAGCGAGAACACCAACCTGATCTTCCAGGTCACGGCCTATGCCGTGGACCGCGGCACGAACCCCGGTTCGGACGCCGTCATCGACACCATCTTCGTACCCTGAGGGTTCCGCCATGGCATCCCCCCGCGTTTATCTCGCGATCCCGCTGATGCTGGCCGCCGCCGGCGCCGGGTACTGGCTGTACAACGCCAACGCCCTGCAAGCCGACGGCACGTTGGCGCAGGCGCCGTTGAATTCGAGCGTCACTATTCCGCCGGCGTTCGTCATGGCGGTCGACGACTCGGGCTCGATGACCTTCCAGACCCTGTTCCCGGGCGCCGACGGCGCCGCGTTCTGGGAGTACGACTCGCGCGCGACCAACGGCTACTTCACCGGCAGCGGCGCCAACGCGCGCCTGCGCACCCAGGCCGATGGCTTCGATTCGCGCGGCTATCACCACACCATCCCGTCGGTCGGCTATCGCATCGACACCTCGCGCGTGGCGATCGCGCCGATCGACAATTTCGGCTTCGCCCGCTCGCCCGACTACAACCCAGCGTATTTTAGTCCGCTGGTGACGTATTCGCCGTGGAAGCGGCCGAACGCGGCGAACGAGATCGTCGATTATCCGCAAGCCGATGTCGGCGCGACCCGGGTCAATCCCGATTCGGCCACGCCCACCATCGGCCTGGCCTCGGACTGGTCGGCCAACAACGGCGATGAGCGTTTCTACGTGCCCAACGGCGCGACCTTGCCGCGCAACACCGTGTATTGGATCGATCAGGCCTGCGGCGGCCTCAGCGGCTCGAACAACTGGCGCACGCTGACCAACGCGGTGACCTTGAACGCGAACTGCAATGTCGCCATCCGCTATTACCCGGCATCGTTCTATCTGAAGACCGCGACCGTGGTGCAGCCGGCCGGCACGCCGGCCGCCGATCTGTTCGGTTATTCCGCCACGCCTGTCACCGCCACCAACGCCTGCGGCGACGGCTGCAATCTGTATCGCTACGAAATCCGTCCCGGCAATTTCGGCAGCGCGGCCCAGTACAACAAGGCGATCCAGAATTTCGCCAACTGGTTCAGCTTCTACGGCAACCGCGTGCGCGCGATGCGCGCCGCGCTGACGCTGTCGCTGGAAAAGACCGAGAAGATGCGCGTCGGCATGTTCACCATCAACAGCGGCGGCGGCAGCTACAACTACGCCAACGTGACGATGCGCGACATGTCGGTCGCGACCGACAAGGCCTCGCTGTACAACGATCAGCTGCTCAGGATCGGCGCCAGCGGCGGCACGCCCAACCGTTGGGCGGTGCAGCACATCGGCCGCCAGTTCAAGCGCACCGACGCCGGCGCGCCGGTCAAGTTCGCCTGCCAGATCAACGCGGGCATGCTGTTCACCGACGGCTACAGCAATACCGACGGCCCGACGGTCGGCTCGCAGGACGCCGACATGCCCGCGCCGTTGGCCGATGCGTTCCCGAACACCCTGGCCGACACCGCCGCGTTCTATTACAAGGACACGCTGCGCACCGACCTGGGCCTGGGCAAGGTGCCGGTGCCGGAGCAGTGCAAGACCACGCCGAACGATCCCAAGCTCGATTGCCGCGCCGACCCGCACATGAATTTCTATGGCGTGACCCTCGGCGCCAAGGGCGAGATCTACGGCCGCACCTACGATCCGTTCACCAACACGCCCGATCCCTACACCGCCGGTAACGCACCGGCGTGGCGCGCGTATCAGAACGATGCGCCGAGCACGGTCGATGAAATCTGGCACGCGACCATGAACGCGCGCGGCAAGTTCATCAACGCCACCACGCCGGCCGACATCACCTCGGCGATGCGCGAGATCCTGGCCTCGGTGGGCGCGGCGAACACGCCGTCGGGCACGATCGGCCTGACCGGTTCGCGCATCGGCAGCAACACCTTGTCGGTCGAGCCGACCTATCAGTCGGCCAACAACGGCACCGACTGGTTCAGCCGCTTGAACGCGTCCAAGGCCAGTCACGACGCGGTGACCGGCACGATCACCTTCACCAATCTGTGGGAAGCGGCTTCGGGCCTGGAAACGGGCGGTCGCACGATCAACTTCGGCAAGACCCTGTCGGGCAACGTGCTGCCGCTGGTCAGCGACTTCACCGTCGCCGCGCTCGGCAGCAGCGATACCGCCGTGCTCGCCGCGCTGTGCAGCGATGCCTTGCAGAACTGCGCCGGCAAGTTCAACCGCATCGTCGGCGGCGTTACCGGAGCCGAAGCGGTCGCCTACCTGCGCGGTTCGCGCGCCAACGACGGCAACAACGGCGGCAAGCTGCGCAAGCGCACCACGCTGCTGGGCGACATCGTCAATTCGACGCCGCTGGTTTCGGCCAAGGGCGACGACTACGGTTATCGCGGCCTGCGCACCAGCGCGGGCGCCGCCGACGCGCTCAATTACGCCAATTACCTGCGGACCAAGCAGAACACCCGCAGCGCGTTCGTCTATGTCGGCGCCAACGACGGCATGTTCCATGCCTTCAACGGCGACACCGGCCGCGAAGTGTTCGCCTACATCCCGGCCACTTCGGTCGGCCACATGGGCAATCTGTTGTTCCCGTATCGCGCCGAGGACCGTAACGATCAGGTGTTCCAGCACCGTTACTACGTCGATGGCCTGGCCACTGTGTCCGATGCGCACGATGGCAGTGCCTGGAAGACCGTGGTCGCGGCCAGCGTCGGCGCCGGCGGCCGCGGCGTGTTCGCGCTCGACGTGACCGACCAGAACAGCTTGCGGGTGCTGTGGGAAATCAACGACAAGGTGTCCGACGCCAATGGCGGTAAGGACATCGGTAGCGTGCTCGGCAAGATCGCGATCGTGCCGGTCAAGCTCAGCAGCGGCGTGGTGAAGTGGAAGGCGGTGTTCGGCAACGGCTACGAAAGCGTGAACGGTAAGGCCGTGCTGTTCCTGGTCGATATCGCCACCGGCGCCGTGGAGCGGATCCAGGCGCAGGAAACCGATGCGCCGCTGCCGACCCGGACCAAGAACGGCCTGGGCAACCTGGTGGTGATCGATCGCTTCGACGGCACCGGCGCGACGGTCGGCCGCGACGGTTACGCCGACACGGCGTACGCGGCCGATCTCAACGGCGCGGTGTGGAAGTTCGACCTGCGCAACAACACCGTGGCCAACGCCAACAAGCCCTTGTTCATCGCCCGAAACAAGGACAACTTCAACGAACGTCAGCCGATCGTCGGCGGCCTGGAAGCGACCATGGCCGGCGACAACGTGATGGTGTTCTTCGGCACCGGTGCGTTCTCGTTCACCGGCGATCCCAGCGATCGCACCATGCAGACGATTTACGGCGTGATGGACCGCGGTTCGCAGGTGGTCGGTCGCAGCGAACTGCAGCGCCAGTACATCCTCGAGCAGACCACCTCGCAGGGATTGCAGGTGCGCATGATCACCGGCGAGCGCCTGGACGCGACCAAGAAGGGCTGGTACCTCGACCTGGGCGTGGATCCCGGACGTACCGGCAACCCGGTCGGCACCGGCGAGCGCTCGGTCGGCAACCTGCGACTGCAGAACGGCATCCTGTTCTTCCCGACCTACGACCCGACCAGCACCGACGGCTGTTCGACCGACGGCAACAACTGGCTGTACGGCCTGGATGCGCTCAGCGGCGGTTCGGCGCTGGCCAATGCCAAGGTCAATTCGGCGCTCGGCAACAATCTCGGCGCCGGGGTCGGCGCGGCCAAGCTCAACGGCGGTTCGGCGCCGGTCAAGGACGTGGTGGTGGTGGCGACGCCCAAGAGCGACATCCTGCCGGCGACCGCGACCCAGGAGCAGATCGCTCAGGCGGTGGCGTCGAAGTGCTCGATCATGGTGCAGACCTCCGGTTCGCAACCGCTTTACCTGCCACGTCCCTGCGGTCGCCAGTCCTGGCGCCAGATTCGATAACGAGGAAGCGACATGAAGCAGTTTCACTACAGGGGCGCGCGATCGATCCGGGGTTTCACCTTGATCGAACTCATGGTGGTGGTGGCCATCATCGGCATCTTGGTCGGCATCGCGGTGCCGACCTACCAGGACAGCGTGCGCAAGAGCCGTCGTGGCCAAGCCAAGGCCGATCTGGCCGAGGTCGCGCAGGCGATGGAGCGGCGTTACACGGTAGAGAACCGATATACCGGCGCGGATCTGGCGGCGATGCGGATGAATCAGTCGCCGAAGGACGGAGAAGCGCGCTACCGGATTTCATTCGTAGGAAACCCGACCGACAGCACGTTCACCCTCAGCGCGCAGCCGGTGGGCGGGCAGGTGGGCGACAAATGCGGCACCTTGACCCTGAGCAATACCGGCGCGAAAACGCCGGATGCGCAGACCATGCCCGAATGCTGGAACCTGCAATAACCTGACCAGTTCAGCTTGCAACGGCCCGCTCCTTCACCGGAGCGGGCCGTTTGCATTTTGCGAACTCCGGCCAGCGCGCCGCATGCCCCATCAGACAGCCGCCATTCTCACCCGCTGAGACCGAGTTGGATAAACTGCCCGATTCGCATCGCTCGGGTAGCACGATGGACGACAGTCAGCAGTCCGCCGGTTTCCAGCTGGTTTCGCCGTATTCGCCGGCCGGCGATCAGCCGCAGGCGATCGACAAGCTGGTCGCCGGTTTCGAGGGCGGCCTCGCGCAGCAGACCCTGCTCGGCGTGACCGGCTCGGGCAAGACCTACACCATCGCCAACGTGGTCCAGGCGGTGCAGAAGCCGACCCTGGTGATGGCGCCGAACAAGACCCTGGCCGCGCAGTTGTACGGCGAGTTCAAGGCGTTCTTCCCGCACAACGCGGTCGAGTACTTCGTCAGCTACTACGACTACTACCAGCCCGAGGCCTACGTGCCGTCGAGCGACACCTTCATCGAGAAGGACAGCTCGGTCAACGAGCACATCGAACAGATGCGGCTGTCGGCGACCAAGGCCCTGCTCGAGCGTCGCGACGCGCTGATCGTGTGCACGGTATCGGCGATCTACGGCCTGGGCGATCCGAACGAATACTTCCGCATGGTCCTGCACATGGTCCGCGGCGAGCGCATCGACCAGCGCGAGCTGATCCGCCGCCTGACCGAGATGCAATACACCCGCAACGACACCGAACTGCGCCGCGCGACCTATCGCGTGCGCGGCGAAGTCATCGATGTGCATCCGGCCGAAAGCGATTCGCAGGCGCTGCGCGTGGAGCTGTTCGACGGCGAGATCGAGAACCTGACCCTGTTCGACCCGCTGACCGGCGAAACCTTGGAGCGGGTACCGCGCTTCACCATCTATCCCGGTTCGCACTACGTCACCACCCGCCGCACCGTGCTCGACGCGATCGAGACGATCAAGGAAGAACTGCGGGAGCGTCTTGAATATCTGTACGCCAACAACAAGCTGGTCGAGGCGCAGCGCCTGGCCCAGCGCACCCAGTTCGACCTGGAGATGCTGGCTGAGGTCGGCTACTGCAACGGTATCGAAAACTACTCGCGGCATCTGAGCGGGCATATGCCCGGCGAACCGCCGCCGTGCCTGTTCGACTACCTGCCGCCCGACGCGCTGCTGGTGGTCGACGAATCGCACGTGACCATTCCGCAGATCGGCGCGATGTACAAAGGCGACCGTTCGCGCAAGGAAACCCTGGTCGAATTCGGCTTCCGCATGCCCTCGGCGCTGGACAACCGGCCGCTGCGGTTCGAGGAGTGGGAAGGGCGGTCGCCGCGCGCGATCTACGTTTCGGCCACGCCGGGTCCGTACGAGCTGAAGAAATCCGAAGGGCAGATCACCGAGCTGGTGGTGCGCCCGACCGGGTTGATCGACCCGGTGGTCGAGATCCGCCCGGTCGCGACCCAGGTCGACGATGTGCTCGGCGAGATCCGCGAACGCGTGGCGATGGGCGACCGTGTGCTGATCACCACTCTGACCAAGCGCATGTCGGAAAACCTCACCGAATACCTCGGCGAACACGGGGTCAAGGTGCGCTACCTGCATTCGGACATCGAGACCGTGGAGCGGGTGGAAATCATCCGCGACCTGCGCCTGGGCAAGTTCGACGTGCTGGTCGGCATCAACCTGCTGCGCGAGGGCCTGGACATGCCGGAGGTGTCGCTGGTCGCGATCCTCGATGCCGACAAGGAAGGCTTCCTGCGTTCGACCGGTTCGCTGATCCAGACCATCGGCCGCGCCGCGCGCAACCTGCGCGGCAAGGCGATTCTCTACGCCGACCGCATCACCAACTCGATGCAGCGCGCGATCGAGGAAACCGATCGCCGCCGGCAGAAGCAGGTCGAGTACAACGAAGCCCATGGCATCACCCCCAAGTCGGTGGACAAGGCGGTGGTCGACATCATGGAAGGCGCCCGGGTCGATCCCGAAGCGCTCAAGGCGCGCGGCAAGGGCCGTCGGGTGGCCGAGGACGCCGCCGACGTCGCGAGCCTCAGCCCGGCCCAGTTCGCGGCCAGGATCAAGGCGCTGGAGCAGCAGATGTACCAGCACGCCCGCGATCTGGAGTTCGAACAGGCCGCGGCGGTGCGCGATCAACTGCGCAAACTCAAGGACGCCGGACTCGGCGCCTGAGCCGGCCGGCCCGGCCCGCAGGGCGACGACAAAAAGGCTTGTCGCTCGCCGCGCGCTGGGCTAAACTGCGCCCCCTTCGCCGGGGAATTGCAGCAATGCGGCGATGCGGGCGGTTAGCTCAGCGGTAGAGCACTACCTTGACATGGTAGGGGTCACAGGTTCGAACCCTGTACCGCCCACCAACCGATCTCCGGGCTGTTCGCGCCGGATGAGGTTGGAACAAAACAAAGTATCCAGAAAACCGTCGCCCCGAAGCGGCGGTTTTTCGTTTTGGCCGTCGCTTGAACCGTCCGGCGCCTCTGCGCGCCCACGCGCGCCGCGCACACGCCGATGCCGGCATGGCCACGCAACTCAATCATTGCTCGCCCCGGGCTTGAGGCTGCGCATGTGCCGCGACTGATTTCCCGTGACATTCCTTAAGCCGACTCAAACCGTGTCCGACCCGCGAGGGCGAACCGATCCGCCGCGCTTGCGAAGGCGATCTCGCCGATCTCCGTCATCGTTTCGCTTCGGCGGCCATGGCGTTGCGCGGATGCGAACCCGCGCAGCGAGCGCTGGGCATCGAACGCCGGCAATCGGCGACGCGCGGATTGCCGCGTTGCCACCAAACGCTTCGCATCGATCGGTATCCGCGTCGCTTGCGGCGAGACGGCATCGCCACGGCAGGGCGGCGACGCCCGGTTCCATCGACGACACACACGCGAAGGAAGCCGCGATGCCGCCGAGTAACCGTTGCGAGCCGGCAGACGTCACTCCGGCTTCGGACACGCCGGTGAATCGCGCGGCAGTGGTCAGCTTCTTCGCGCGCCGGGCGCTCCGTGCCGGAGGTGGTCGCGGTTCGCGCGACGGGCGAAGCCGCCGAGAGCGATTGCTTCAACGCGTCGTCGCATCTCGCCCGGGTTGCGATGCGAGCACGGCGGATGCGTGCGCGATTTTCCCCATATTCCAGACAATTGAGACGCAAGCACCGCCGCCGGACCTAAGCTCGCATCCATTCGTCGAAACTGCTCGTCGAGACGCTCCGGCGACCCGCCGCCGACGCGCGATCGCATGGTCAAACTAGCCTCGTATGCCGAATTCGATGTGCGCAAATTGTGGTCAAAGATCAGCTAAGACACGGATTGTTTGTGAGTTTCTTGAGTTGCATCACATAGATCAGGTGTCGAAACGGCACGCGATGTCTTGTTAAGCCTCTGCGTTGCTTCCTATGCTCAAGCTGCGGCCATCCCGCCGCGCATAGCTAAGGAGTAGGCAATGTCGCAGAACGAACAGACCCGCTTGATCGGCCGCATGGTCGCCATCGAGGTTTCGATGTCCGAAGACGCTGGTAACGAAGTCTCTTTCGCCGCCGCGTCGACGTTTGTCCGCACCAAGCCGTTCAACGAGATCGATCGCGCCGACAACGGTGATCAGATTCCGTAATCCGCGCACTCCGGATTATCAAGACGATAGAGCCGGGAGGCATGCCTCCCGGCTCTATTTGCATGCGGCATCGGCCGGCTTGCGGATTACCCGTGGCCAGGTGCCGCGCAAGCCGCCGCCACCGCTCGCGCCGAACGTTTCGGCCCCGACGGAAGCGGGCGACGCGGAACGCCGCCGCCCGCCGCGCGCTCACTCGCGCATTTCGAACGAACGCGGCAGCGCGAGGTGCAGGTGCTCGGCCGGATCGACATCGCCGCGCTGCTCCATCGAATCCCAGTAATCGCGATAGCGGTACAGCGGCCGGCGCCAGTCGTAGACGAAGTTCGGATCGCGGCTCTGGCTGAACTGCACGAAGCAATCGAGCAGCTGCAGTTCGGGGTTGACCCCTTCCAGCCACAGGAACTGGCCCATCTCGTTGACTTCCAGGAACATGTACTCGCCCTGGGTCGTGACCACGAAGTCGATGCAGCCGAACACCAGGCCCATCCGCGCCATCAGCGCCAGGCAGCGTTGTTCGATCGCCTCGGGCAGCGCGTAGCGCTCGTAGCCCATGGATTCGCTGAAATCGTTCGCGCGCCAGTCGACCAGATAACCGCCGGAATTCTGCGATTTGATCTGCGCGGCGATCACCGTGCGGCCGATGACCGTGACCCGCAGTTCGTAGCTCTTGTCGAGCAAGGGCTGGTAGATGCCCGGCGCATTGGACAGCGAGGCGTCGTTGCCGAGCAGTTCCTCGCTGATCGCCGCGGTGTAGGTGGCCATCGCCTTTTCGTCCGAGACCCACGACGCCCCGGTCATCGGCTTGTAGATCAGCTTGCCGCCGTGCTCGTGAAAGAACGCGCGGATCGCGGCCGGGTCGTTCGAGATCAAGGTGCTCGGTACCGGCAGGCCGACATCGGCCGCGACTTTCAGCTGCGCCGCCTTGCGGTCGGCGCGCGCCTTGGCCGCGACCGGGTTGATCCAGAAACGCGGGCTTTCGTCGAGCAGGCCGACGGTCGCGCGGATGAACTCGTTGGCCTCGGTCTGGGCGAAGCGCGTGTCGGCCGGATGCAGGTCGGGCGATGCCTGCGGCAGATACCAGCGCCGCAGCCACACGGTGTCGATGTCGTGCGAGCCGAAGTCGCGATGATGGCGCGCGCAATGCAGCGTCACCTGTGCCGGATCGGCGTTCGCGCCGGCGCCGTCCACGCGCAGGCTGACCCCGTGTTTCTGCGGGAAATCGTGGGTGTACCAGACGTGGACGGTCTCGCCTTCGTGTTCCAGCGCCCAGGCCACGGCGCGCGCGTGGATGTCCCAGGGATCGCTGACTATCAATGTCGTCATGACAGGTCCTGTGTCGTAACGGTGGAGGAGGGTGGGGTGTTTGGTTCGGATTCGCCGGTGTCGTGCCCGCGTTGCTGCATCGCCCATAGCGCGGCGTAGCGGCCGGACGCGGCCAGCAGCGACGCGTGGCTGCCGCGCTCGACGATGCGGCCGCGTTCTAGCACCAGGATTTCGTCGGCGCCGACCACGGTCGACAGGCGGTGCGCGATCACCAGGGTGGTGCGGCCTTGCGCGGCCTGATCGAGTTCGCGCTGGATGCCGTGTTCGGTATGCGTGTCCAGCGCCGAGGTCGCTTCGTCGAAGATCAGGATCGCCGGCCGCTTGAGCAAGGTGCGCGCGATCGCGATGCGCTGTTTCTCGCCGCCCGACAATTTCAGCCCGCGCTCGCCGACGTTGGTGTCGTAGCCTTGCGGCAGGGTCTGGATGAACTCGTGGATGTGCGCGGCGCGGGCGGCGTCGAACACTTCCTCGCGGCTGGCGTCGGGGCGGCCGTAGGCGATGTTGTAGTACAGCGAATCGTTGAACAGCACGGTGTCCTGCGGGACCACGCCGATCTGTCGGCGCAGCGAATCCTGGGTGACTTCGCGCAGGTCCTGGCCGTCGACCGTGATGCGTCCGCCGGCGACGTCGTAGGAGCGGTACAGCAGGCGTGCCAGGGTCGATTTGCCGGCGCCGGTGCTGCCGACCACGGCCACGGTGCGGCCGGCCGGAATCACGAAGTCGATCGCCGCCAGCACTTCGCGTTCGCCGTAGTTGAACGAGACCTGCTCGAAGCGCACTTCGCCGCCGGACACGGCCAGTTCCGGCGCGCCGTCGCGATCGCGCACCTCGACCGGTTCGTCGAGCAACGCGAACATGCGCTCCAGGTTGGCCAGGGTCTGCTTGGTCTCGCGGTAGATCATGCCGAGGTAACTCAACGGCGCGGCCAGTTGCAGCAAGAACGCGTTGACCAGCACCAGATCGCCCAGGCTCATGCGTCCGGCGACCACGCCGTCGGTCGCGCGCCACAGCAGCAAGCTCAGGCCGGTGGCGATGATCGCGGCCTGGCCGATGCCAAGCAGCGACGCGGCCTTGAGGCTCTTGACTCCGGTGTCCTCCAGGCTGCGCAGGCGCTGGTCGAAACGACGGGCTTCGAAGCCTTCGTTGTTGAAGTACTTGACCGTTTCGTAGTTCAGCAGCGAATCCACCGCGCTGGCGTTGGCCTCGGTGTCGGCCTCGTTCATGGCCTTGTAGTAGCGCTGGCGCCACTCGGTCATGCGCACGGTGAACAGCAGATAGGCCGCCAGCGTGCCCAGGGTGATCGCGGCGAAGCTCATGTCGTAGCGGCCGACCAGGATCGCGGTGACCAGCACGATCTCGATCACCGTCGGCACCACGGTGTACAGCGCGGTGTCGAGCAGTTCCGAAACCGACGACATGCCGCGTTCGAGATCGCGGATGACCGCGCCGGTGCGCCGGTCCATATGGAAGCGCAGGCTCAGCATGTGGACGTGCGCGAACACCCGCAGCGCGACCTCGCGCGAGGTGCGCGCGAGCACCCGCGCGAACACGATGCCGCGCAGTTCCTGGAACACCGACGACGCCAGCCGCAATGCGCCATAGGTGCACAGCAGCAGCACCGGCACGGTCAGCGGGGTGGGTTTTTGATCCAGCGCATCGATCAACTGCTTGAGCAGCAGCGGCACGCCGGTGGTCGCCAGCTTGGTCGCCAGCACCAGGCTTACGCCCAGCACGACCCGGCCGCGGTAATACCAGATCGTCGGCCACAGTCGGCGAATGAGCGTCATCGCGCCGGCGCCGCCGCGGGACGCAGGCGGGGAGGGCGCTGCGGTGTCGTCCGGCGCTGAGGTTGGAAGAGGTGCGTCCGCGCTCATCCCTGGCCCGGCTGAGTGGGCTTCGCGCGCGTGTCGTGGCAACGGCCGCGTCCGTCGCGGCTGGCTTTGTTATGTCCCATCACGCCCCAAGCAGATGGCTTCCCTGTGCGGTTTACGGTACCGGAAGGCTGGGTTATTGCATATCGGCGGCACATGTCGGCGTCAGGCCGATCGTGTACGGGCATCACAGTGCCGGCGATTGCGCCGACGGTTGACTTGCCCGGCGGTGTCCCCAACTATTGACGTCTGCGACATGGCATCCGGCCGTGTCCCGAATCGAGGTGGCCCGCGACCGATCGCCGGCCGAGCGTGCGACATGGACACTACCCGCGCCCATCGCTGAACCGCCGCAGGCTCCCGCAAGCGCAGGCGCCCTCGCGGCGCTTTTTTCTTGTCCGCCGATTCGCTCGACCCCACGCGCCGGCCGGTCGGTAAACGACCTGCTCTGCCGTATCACCGCTTCGATTGCCCGATCCCGGGTCGTCGCACCCGCCGCGCAGCCGACCCCGGGTCGGCGCCAGCCGATGCGGCCACCTCATCGCCACGCCTGCCCAATCAAGACCTCAACGCCATGATCGCCATTACCCTTCCCGACGGCAGCCGCCGCGAATTCGAAAACCCCGTGTCCGTGATGGACGTCGCCGCCTCGATCGGCGCCGGTCTGGCCAAGGCCACCGTCGCCGGCGAAGTCGACGGCAAGCTGGTCGACGCCAGCGACCGCATCGACCACGACGCCAAGCTGCGCATCATCACGCCCAAGGACCCGGAAGGCGTCGAGATCATCCGCCACTCCTGCGCCCATCTGGTCGGCCACGCGGTCAAGCAGCTGTACCCGAGCGCGAAGATGGTGATCGGCCCGGTCATCGAGGAAGGCTTCTATTACGACATCTGGTTCGAGCGCCCGTTCACGCCCGAGGACATGGCCGCGATCGAAGCGCGCATGGTCCAGCTGATCGACAAGGACTACGACGTGATCAAGAAGGTCACGCCACGCGCCGAAGTGATCGAAGTGTTCGCCTCGCGCGGCGAGGATTACAAGCTGCGCCTGGTCGAGGACATGCCCGACGAAAAGTCGATGGGCCTGTACTACCACGAGGAATACGTCGACATGTGCCGCGGCCCGCACGTGCCGAATACGCGCTTTCTCAAGGCGTTCAAGCTGACCCGCATTTCCGGCGCGTACTGGCGCGGCGATTCCAAGAACGAACAGCTGCAGCGCATCTACGGCACCGCCTGGGCCGACAAGAAGCAGCTCGCCGCCTACATCGAGCGGGTCGAGGAAGCCGAGAAGCGCGACCACCGCAAGATCGCCAAGCAGCAGGACCTGTTCCATCTGCAGGAAGAAGCCCCGGGCCTGATCTTCTGGCATCCGAAGGGCTGGTCGGTGTGGCAGGTGGTCGAGCAGTACATGCGCAAGGTCTACCGCGACAGCGGCTACGGCGAAGTGCGTTGCCCGCAGATCCTCGACGTGTCGCTGTGGCAGAAATCCGGCCACTGGGACAACTACAAGGAGAACATGTTCTTCACCGAGTCGGAGAAGCGCACCTACGCGCTCAAGCCGATGAACTGCCCGGGCCACATCCAGGTGTTCAACCAGGGCCTGCACAGCTACCGCGACCTGCCGATCCGCTACGGCGAGTTCGGCTCGTGCCATCGCAACGAGCCGTCCGGCGCGCTGCACGGCATCCTGCGCGTGCGCGGCTTCACCCAGGACGACGGCCACATCTTCTGCCTGGAAAACCAGATCGAGGCGGAAGTGACCGCGTTCCACCAGCAGGCGCTGGCGGTGTACCAGCACTTCGGCTTCGACGAGATCCAGATCAAGATCGCGCTGCGCCCGGACTCGCGCCTGGGCGACGACGCGACCTGGGACAAGGCCGAAGGCGCCCTGCGCAGCGCGCTGTCGGCCTGCGGCGTGGAGTGGCAGGAGCTGCCGGGCGAGGGCGCGTTCTACGGCCCGAAGATCGAATACCACCTCAAGGACGCGATCGGCCGCACCTGGCAGTTGGGCACGATGCAGGTCGATTTCATGATGCCCGGCCGCCTGGGCGCCGAATACGTCGACGAAAACAGCCAGCGCCAGACCCCGGTCATGCTGCACCGGGCCATCGTCGGCTCGATGGAGCGCTTTATCGGCATCCTGATCGAACACCACGCCGGCCAGTTCCCGGCCTGGCTGGCTCCGATCCAGGCCACGGTCATGAATATCACCGACGCTCAGGCCGATTATGTGGCGGATGTCCGGAAAATCCTTGCAAATCAAGGGTTCCGGGTCGAGGCCGATTTGCGCAACGAAAAGATCGGCCGTAAGATCCGCGAGCACACGCTCGATCGCGTGCCGTACCTGCTTGTGGCCGGCGACCGCGAGAAGGACAATGGCATGATTGCAGTGCGTACGCGGGCAGGGGAAGACCTGGGGACGATGACCGTCGCCGAGTTCGCCTCGCGTTTGAACGCTGAGTCAGCCTTCTAACCGCGCACAGCGTGCAAAAGATCCCGTCCCGGCGGCAGTCCGGGACGGCGTGAACCACTTTGGAGATTCAACAATCAGTACCCCCGAGAAGCCGAATCGTAAGAACCAGGAAATCCGTGTACCGCGCGTGCGCGTGATCGGCAGCGATGGCGAAATGATCGGCGTGCTCACGCGCGACGAAGCGCTGCGCATGGCCGAAGAGGAAGAACTGGATCTGGTCGAAATTCAGCCCAACGCCGATCCGCCGGTCTGCAAGATCATGGACTTCGGCAAGTTCCGCTTCGAGCAGCAGAAGAAGGCCAACGAGGCCAAAAAGAAGCAGAAACAGGTCGAGATCAAGGAACTCAAGTTCCGTCCGGTCACCGACGAGGGCGACTACCAGATCAAGCTGCGCAACATGCGCCGCTTCCTGGAAGAAGGCGACAAGGTCAAGGTCAACATCCGTTTCCGTGGTCGCGAAATGAGCCACCAGGAACTCGGTCGCGAGATGGCGGCCCGGATCGAGGCCGACCTCGGCGAGGACATCGTGGTCGAATCGCGTCCGCGCCTGGAAGGGCGGCAGATGGTCATGATGATCGCGCCGAAGAAGAAGATCTGAAGTTCGAATGCAGCAGCCCCCGGCAACCCCGGGGGCTGTTTCGTTGTGGGCGATGGATGCATGGCCGTGGGTGCGACGCGGTCCTGTCGGCGCACCAACCCGACGCGCCGGCGATCGCCGGTGCCGCGCAAAACGCCGCGGCGGGCGCCGCCCACGCTCGAGGTCCCGCGCACTTTCGAGGTGCTGCGCACTCTAAAGGTCCCGCGCACTATCGCTGCGGCCAGCCAGCGCGGTTCAGCGCAGCGCGCCGCCCCGGCCGCTTCCGGCGATTCGTCCCCGCATCAAGCCCCTGATTTGCAAGGGGATAGCCCGGTAGGCATAATGTGCGGCCCGGTTCTCCGGGTTTGTTGTTTGCTGCATCACGGACCTGTTGTGGATTCCTTTTGAATCAACGACTTACAAGCCGGCAAGGGCAGGACGGAAAGAGTGGCCGCGCTTCACCGCGCATCGTGCCACCGCCCAGGCCAGTGACATAAACCTCCGAAAGGACATCGCAATGCCCAAGATCAAGACCAATCGGGCGGCAGCCAAACGCTTCCGGAAGACCGCTTCCGGCAAGTACAAGTGCGGCCACGCCAACAAGAGCCACATCCTCACCAAGAAAGCGACCAAGCGGAAGCGCAACCTGCGGCAGACGAACCATGTTCGTGCCGAGGACGCTGGCCGTCTGGACCGCATGCTTCCGTATTTGTGAGGAGACTGAACAATGGCACGAGTTAAACGTGGTGTTACGGCGCGTCGCCGCCACAAGAAAATCCTGAAGCAGGCCAAGGGCTACTATCACGCCCGTCGCAAGGTCTTCCGCGTCGCCAAGCAGGCGGTCACGAAGGCGCTGCAGTACGCCTACATCGGCCGCAAGCAGAAGAAGCGCAATTTCCGTTCGCTGTGGATCACGCGTATCAACGCGGCGGCCCGCATCAACGGTCTGAGCTACAGCCGTTTCATGAACGGCCTGCTGAAGTCCGGCATCACCCTCGACCGCAAGGTGCTGGCGGACATCGCCGTGCACGACGCGGTGGGTTTTGCGGCGCTGGCCGAAAAGGCGAAGAGCGCGCTCGCGGCTTAATGCGGATCCCTCCGCGAGAGCCCGCACCCTCGTGTGCGGGCTTTCAGCGAGGAGCTTAGGCATGGGGAAGGGCGCAAGTCCTTCCCCATTGTCGTTTCTGGACCCGGCAAACAGGCTGCCCGGCGCGGCATCAACTCCAGGACATATGCGATGAAAGGAATCTTGAACCACCGATTGTCGGCGCTGCTGGGCCTGGCGCTGCTGTCGATGTCGGTATCGGCGCAGGACTTGAGCGCGCGCCAACAGCGCGAAGCCGATGCGCTCAAGCGGTTCGGTGACGTGATGGGTGGAATGGCGCGCAACGAACAGTGCAAGGTGCTGGACGAGGCGCGCAGCAAGCAATATTCGGACGACGTGGCCACGATCACCAGGAAGCTGGAGCGCCAGGTCTCGGGTGAGAAACTGCTCGGGGTGGTCATCAACGCCTCGGTCGCGACCGCTGCGCCGGAGCATGCCGCGGACTGCGACGAAGCGACCAGGCAGGCCGTCGAGGCGGCCAGCGAACAGGCGAGGGATTGGGCGAGCGAGATCCGCCCGGTTCGATCGCGGGACACACAACGCAGAGCACAGTGAAGGAAACCACAGCACATGGCTGAGATCGAGCAACTGACGCAGCGCGCGCTGGCCGACATCGCCGCGGCCGACTCTCCCGACGCCATCGAAGCGCTGCGCGTTTCGCTGCTCGGCAAGTCCGGCAGCGTCACCGCCCAGCTCAAGCAGCTCGGCGCCTTGCCCGCCGACGCGCGCAAGGCCACGGGCGAGGCGATCAACAAGACGCGCGACGCGCTGACCGCCGCGCTGGCCGAACGCAAGAGCGCGCTCGACGATGCCGCGCTCGACGCGCGCCTGACGTCGGAAACCATCGATGTAACCTTGCCCGGCGTCGATGCGGTGCGCGGCGGTTTGCATCCGGTGAGCCGGACCATGGAGCGCATGGCCGACATCTTCGGCCGTCTGGGTTTCGAACTCGCCGACGGCCCCGAGATCGAAGACGACTGGCATAACTTCGAAGCGCTGAACTTCCCGCCGCACCATCCGGCGCGGGCGATGCACGACACCTTCTACTTCGCGCCCGACAGCGCCGGCGAAGCCCGCCTGCTGCGCACCCACACCTCGGGCATGCAGGTGCGCTACATGCTCGAGCACAAGCCGCCGCTGCGCATGATCGCGCTGGGTAAGGTGTATCGCAGCGACAGCGACCAGACCCACACGCCGATGTTCCACCAGTGCGAAGGCCTGCTGATCGACGAGCATTCCAGCTTCGCCGACCTCAAGGGCACCCTGGCCGAATTCGTGCGCGCGTTCTTCGAGCGCGATTTCGAAATGCGCTTCCGGCCGAGCTATTTCCCCTTCACCGAACCCTCGGCCGAAGTCGACATCGCCTGGCAGCAGCCCGATGGCAGCACCCGCTGGCTGGAAGTGTTGGGCTGCGGCATGGTTCACCCGAACGTGCTGCGCAACGTCGGCATCGACCCGGAGCGCTACACCGGCTATGCCTTCGGCATGGGCGTGGAGCGTTTGACCATGCTGCGCTACGGCGTCGACGATCTGCGCAGTTTCTTCGAGAACGATGTGCGGTTTCTCAGGCAGTTCGCCTGAGAAACCGGGAATCGGGAATGGGGAATCGGGAATCGTAAGAGCTACGGCGCTGCGTTTCCGATTCCCTCCCGACCTCCTGCGTAGCGCTCTCCGATTCCCCATTCCCGATTCCCGATTCCCGGCCCCACTCCCATGAAATTCAGCGAAAACTGGCTCCGCCAGCACGTCCCGACCGCCGCCACGCGCGAGCAGCTCGCCGCGACCCTGACCGCGATCGGATTGGAAGTCGAAGAAGTCACCGCGCTCGGCGCGGCGCTGGAAGGCGTGGTGGTCGCGCGCATCGTCAGCGCGGAAAAACATCCCGAAGCCGATCGCCTGCAGGTGTGTCAGGTCGATACCGGCAACGGCATGGTCCAGATCGTCTGCGGCGCGCCGAATGCGCGCGCCGGTCTGGTCGCGCCGCTGGCTACGGTCGGCGCCACGCTGCCCGGCGGCATCGCGATCAAGGCGGCCAAGCTGCGCGGCGTGGAGTCGTTCGGCATGCTGTGCTCGGCCAAGGAACTCGGCATCGACGCCGATGCCTCGGGCCTGCTGGAATTGCCGGCCGATGCCGCGCCCGGCACCGCGCTGGCGCAGTACCTCGGCCTGCCCGACGCCAGCATCGAGATCAAGCTCACGCCCAATCGCGCCGACTGCTTCAGCGTGCGCGGCATCGCCTTCGACGTCGCCGCGGCGACCGGCAGCACCGTGGCCGCGCTCGACATCGCGCCGGTGCCGGCGGTAACCGACTCGGCGCTGCATGTCGAACTCAGCGCCGGCGCGGACGTGCCGCGCTACTGCGGACGGGTGATCGAAGGCGTCGACGCGACCGCGCCGACCCCGGTGTGGATGGCCGAGCGCCTGCGCCGCAGCGGCGTGCGTCCGGTGTCGCTGCTGGTCGACGTCACCCAGTACGTGATGCTCGATCTCGGCCAGCCCATGCATGCCTTCGACCGCGACACCCTGAGCGGCCCGGTCGGCGTGCGCCATGCGCGCGCGGGCGAGGTCACCAAGCTGCTCAACGGCCAGGACGCGAGCCTGGACGAACAGTTCATCGCGATCACCGACGGCGAAGGCGCCGCGCAGCGGGTGATCGCGCTCGGCGGAATCATGGGCGGCTTCGACAGCCGGGTGACCGACGCGACCCGCAACGTGTTCCTGGAAGCGGCGCACTTCGCGCCGGCCGCGATCATCGGCCGCGGCCGCAAGCTCGGCCTGCACACCGACGCCGGCCACCGCTTCGAGCGCGGCGTCGATCCGGAACTGCCGCGCACCGCGATCGAATACGCGACCCGCCTGATCCTCGACATCGCCGGCGGCACCCCCGGCCCGGTGGTCGAATCGGCGCTGCCCGATCACTTGCCGCATCCGCTTCCGGTTGTGCTGCGTCGCGCGCGCCTGGCGCGGGTGCTCGGCCTGAATGTCGCCGACGCCGACGTCGAACGCATCCTGCAAGCGCTGGGCCTGGCGGTCGAGCGCAGCGACGAAGGCTGGCGGGTGACCCCGCCGAGCCGCCGCTTCGATATCGCGATCGAGGAAGACCTGATCGAGGAAATCGCCCGCATCCACGGTTACGACGCCATCCCGACCACCTTGCCCGGCGGCGCCGCGCGCTTGATCGCGCCGACCGAGACCCGGGTCGACAGCGCCACCGTGCGCCGCCAGCTGGCCGCGCGCGACTATCTGGAGGCGATCAACTACGCCTTCGTCGACGCCGCCTGGCTGCAGTTGTGGCAAGCCGAGGCCGGCGCGGTGCCGCTGGCCAATCCGCTCAGCGCCGAACTTGGCGTCATGCGCACGATGCTGCTGCCGGGTCTGGTCGCGGCACTGGGCCGCAATGCCTCGCGCCAGCAGGATCGGGTGCGATTGTTCGAGTTGGGCAATGTGTTTTTGAGCCGGGATTCGGGAGTCGGCAGTCGGGATTCGGAACAGCAAAGCCTGGCGCCGGTCGAGACGCAGCGGGTGGCCGCGGCGGTGTGCGGGGCGGCGCGGGCGGAGCAGTGGGCGGTCGCTTCGGCGCCGGTCGGGTTCCATGACCTGCGCGGCGATCTGGACAGTCTGGCGGTCAGCGCCGGCGCGCAGCTCGAGTACCGGCCGTCGCAGCCGGCCTGGGCGCATCCGGGCCGTTCCGCCGATGTGTACCGGATCGACGGCGGCCGCGAGCAGCGGCTGGGCTGGATCGGCCAGCTGCATCCGCGCCTGCAGCGCGCGCTGGACCTGGATCAGGACGTGCTCGCGTTCGAGCTGGATCTCGCGCCGCTGGTCGAGCGCGCCATCCCGAAGGCCGGGGCACAGTCCAAGTACCCGTCGGTGCGCCGCGATCGCGCGTTCATCGTCGCCGATTCGGTCCCCTGGGCGGCCATTCAGGCCACCGTGAAGGCGGCCGCCGGCCCGATCCTGCGCGAGCTGGTGCTGTTCGACCGCTACCAGGGCAAGGGGGTGGAAACCGGATTCAAGAGTCTCGCTATGGGCTTGATTGTGCAGGATGAATCGCGCACCCTGACTGACCGGGATGTGGATGCGGTCGTGGCTGAAGTGACGGCCGCGGTGGAGCGGGAACACGGCGCGAAACTGCGCGCCTGACCCGATCCGGCATCACTGGCATGGATGTCCCAGCCCGGACGTCGCGCAGAGGACAACATGGCACTAACGAAAGCGGAAATGGCGGAGCGGTTGTTCGACGAAGTCGGGCTGAACAAGCGCGAGGCCAAGGAGTTCGTCGACGCGTTCTTCGATGCGCTGCGCGAAGCATTGGAGCAGGGCCGTCAGGTCAAGCTGTCGGGCTTCGGCAACTTCGACCTGCGCCGCAAGAACCAGCGACCCGGCCGCAATCCCAAGACCGGCGAAGAAATTCCGATCTCGGCGCGCACGGTGGTCACCTTCCGTCCGGGCCAGAAGCTGAAGGAACGCGTCGAGGCTTACAGCGGAGGCGAGCATGCTGGATCCGGGCAGTAACCGCGAACTTCCGCCGATCCCGGCGAAGCGCTACTTCACCATCGGCGAGGTCAGCGAGCTGTGCGACGTCAAGCCGCACGTGCTGCGTTACTGGGAAACCGAATTTCCGACCCTCAATCCGGTCAAGCGTCGCGGCAACCGCCGCTACTACCAGCGCCACGAAGTGCTGATGGTGCGGCAGATCCGCGGCCTGCTGTACGAACAGGGCTACACCATCGGCGGCGCGCGCCTGCGCCTGGAAGGCGAGTCGGCCAAGGACGAATCGGCGCTGAGCTCGCAGATCGTCAAGCAGGTGCGTATGGAGCTGGAAGAAGTGCTGCAGCTGTTGCGGCGGTGAAGCTGCCGCAACACGGGATTCGTGATTGGGGATTCGGGATTGGTGGCGGCTTGGGCCGAATTGCTACGAATCCCTAATCCCGTATCCCGAATCTCCGCAGTTACGGCTATACTTGCGGCCCGTTCGCAAGAGCGGATCAGCACCATGTCGGGGCGTAGCGCAGCCTGGTAGCGCATCTGCCTGGGGGGCAGAGGGTCGTCGGTTCAAATCCGGCCGTCCCGACCACTGATCAAGCCGTAAACGCAGCCCTGGCGAAAGCCGGGGTTTCGTGTTTCTGGGGATCGGCGAGCCGGCCGCGCGATGATGCCGGTGCGGAGATATGGGGGCATACGAGGACCTTCCGCGCGAGCCCTTCCGTGCGCGAACGCCCGCCGCGCGTCGGCGCCGAATCGCGTACCGATGGCGCTTCCCGGCCTTATCGATTCCGACTATTGGTCGACGACAGCCCGGAAGCCGCGAGGGTATGCTCGGCGCTCCCCCAATGTGGAAAGGAGTTCCAATGCGCTATCTGGTCGCAATCGTCCTTTCGCTGCTGCTGGCAGTGCCCGCTTGGGCGCAGTCGGTCGCCTTCGGCAGCAAGCTGGTCACCGTCGGCGACAGCACCGGCAAGGTCTATCAAGTCGCGGGCAAACCCGACCGCGTCGTGCAGTTGCAGAACAAGTTCGGCGCCAACAATGGCGAACGCTTCGAGTGCTACGTAGGCAATAAGACGGTGCTGATCACGGTTCGTGATGGGCACGTGGTGGAGATCAGCGAAGTTTTCTAGTGTCCGCGGAACGCAGAAGGTTCTTACAAGGCGCGACTGACCGTGTTTTTCATTCGTGTCCGCAAAGCCCTCTGCGCAATCGCTGCCCGACGTTTTGATCCGGCCTGAAGTAGTGCGATGTCGGTTCGAATCCGGACATTCCCACTACTTGAGTCGTAAACGAAGCCCCGGCGAAAGCCGGGGTTTCGTTTTTATTCTAGGTAACGTGCGTCAGATCATTGTCGGCGAGGGGCTGGAGGCTCGCAGACGCATGCTAGAGCCGGCGCGGTAAGGTGCACGACGCTGCAGGCGATCATTGGTCCGGGTTTCGGATGAAGCGACGAAGACTAGTGTATCGGTGGTGGCTTGTGCCGGTATGGGGGCTTCGAAGGATTCGGTTCGCGCCATAACTCTTCAAGACATATCAATGCTGTTGCGGCGCGTCTCTCACGTCTTCGTCCACGATGCGAACACGATCGCGTCGTCGCGAGTCGCGCCTTGATCCTTGGATCGCGTCCTAAATCAATCATTCCGAATGCGCTGCCTTGCCGGTAAAACGCCTGCTACGTCGCTGATCGCGAGGGCACAAAAATAAGTTGCGCTTGGTCAATCATTCAGCGGAATCTAGCGCGTTAAATGTGCGCCAGGACATCCGAGGTCCGGACGCAGCTTGTCGCCGCCGAACTGGTGTCCGCAAAGGGCGCCACTACTGGGCTGCTGATAACGATGTTGTTCGAAGATATTTTGATCTGGCTCGGTTCCTCCGCCGCCGGAGCTACTTCTTCGTGCGCGTAAGATTTTTTGCATGCCGAGCATGTAAATTATGTGCAGTAAACAAGTTGACGGATGCACGCTCGAGGCATTTCATGGCCTCAGTTATGCGACCTACATGCCGTTAATCGATTCGGATCGGGCTTGAATACATGCAATGAAAACAAGTACGCTCGAGGCGTTTATCGCTTCAGGTCGGGGAAGGCGCATGGGTTACGATTTTACTTATGACTGGTTTAGCTGGAATATTCCGCTTTTCGAGAAGCACTTAGGGCCGTTGCGAGACACGCCGATCAATGTCGTGGAAATAGGCAGTCACGAAGGACGGTCGACCACATGGCTGCTGGATAACGTCCTTACGCATCACGATGCGCGCTTGATTTGCATTGATTATCATCTGCAGGAAAAGTTCTGGCCCAATGTCGAGCAGACCGGGGCGCGGGCCAAGGTCGAAATGATATTGGGGTATTCTCACCGGGGCTTGGCTTCGCTTCCCGTCGAAATCTACGACTTCGTCTACGTTGACGGCAGTCATTGGTCCTGCGACGTGCTGGAAGATGCCGTGCTCGGGTTTCGCCGCGTGAAGGTTGGTGGCATCATCGCTTTCGATGATTATCTTTGGGACGATCCTAAATACAACCAGCATGGTTGCCCCAAGCCAGCTGTCGACGCCTTCTTGCAGATGTATTCACACAAGCTGGAGGTGTTGGACGTGGCCCAGCAAGTGTGGGTGCGGAAAATAAGCGACTGAAGAGGTTGAACGGATTTATTGATTCGTCCAGGTGTCGCTATTTTATATCAATATTTTTCAAGTTCGGTCGTCCTGGTCGCCGATCGAGGCGTAAACACAGCCCCGGCGAATGCGGGGGCTGCGTGTTCCTGTGCAGTGCTCGGCCTGGCTCGCGAGTGACGATAGCCATGCGCGCCGTGGCGAAACAGGATGCGAGACGGCGCAGCGCCACTGCTTGGTGCTCGTCCTATGCGTGGCTAGATTTGTTGTGCGCATCCCGTTCGCGTCGTGATCGCCTTGATCGATAAATCGGCTGCATGAATTCGGCGGTTCGATCCAGTCGCGGCCGCTGCGAGCGGCGTGCGGAAAATGGGCGGTGATGCCCATGCGCTTGTTTCCAGAGGTCGCGTGATTTCGTACTGGGCTGACGGCGGCGCGGCCGATGCGTCATCGCGATAGCAAGGACACCCGATGTTTTCCTGGAGATGAGTATGGACAACGAACGACGCAAACTATTTATTGGCGGCACTGTGGGGGCCGCCGCGGCCTGCATGACGCTCGCGCCAGGACAGAGCCGGGCTGCCGCCGCGCTTTCCTCCGATCAGGTCAGTTACCAGCCGCTGGGAGCGGTCGCGGTCGAGCGCACCGTGCGCGACAAGTTGCGCGAGCAGGTCAGCGTCAAGGATTTCGGCGCGGTCGGCGATGGCGTCGCCGACGATCGCGCGGCGATCCAGGCCGCGATCGATCAACTGCAGTCACTCGGCGGTGGCCGTTTGTTCCTGCCGGCGGGCACCTACAACGTCGGCGCGGCGATCGACCTGTCCGCGATCGATCACCTGTGGATCGATGGCTGTGGCCAGGACAACACGACCATCCGCACGACCTCGGCGACGGCGTCGATCTTCTTTTGCGGCGCCGACCGCAAGTATCGCAAGTTCAGCAATTTCACCCTGGGCAGCACCGTGGCCAAGACCGACGGCGCCCATTTCGATCTGTTGGCCGAGCGACGTTCGATATTTCAGGATCTCAAGCTCAGCGGCTGGTTCAACGCATTTCGCCTGCGCGGCTTCGAGGAATGCGAGATTTCCCGTTGCAAGATCGTCAACCCCTCAGGTGCGGGCACCGCTTTGCTGCTGGGCGCGCCAGGCGCCGGCGGGCAGGGCGCGAACCTGCATGTGATCGGTTGTTTCCTGCGCGGCAACGACGATATCTCTCAGAACGCGCCGACTGGGCTATGGGGCGTGCAGGCGTTCGATGTCGACGCGCTGTACATGATCGACAGCGACATCGGTGGATTCGTGCAGGGTGACATGCGTATCGCGCCGAACACGCGGGCGGCGAATTTCTATCTCACTTCGTGTTTCTTCGACGCCACCCGATCCAATCACTGTGTGCTGATCGAGGGCGACGGCGTCAAACGGCAATTCAGTTTCAGCAACTGCTGGTTCGCCTCGGCCGGCAAGCTGGCGCAGGGCAACGTGGAAGCCTGCGGCGTGGCGATACGCAATGTCGGCGCCTATGCGGGGCTGGAGTTCAACGGTTGCCGGTTTTTCAACAACAGCGGCAGCGGTGCGCGTTTGGAGTATCCGGGCAGCATCGCATTCAAGACCTGTGTGTTTGAATCCAACGGCGGTGGCGCGCCGCGCCATGGCTTCTCGTACATCCCCGCCGTAGCGGCGCCCGGCCCATTGCTGTCGGCATGTTCGTTTGTCGCCAACGGCCCGAAGGGGCTGAGCCTGAGCGAACTGGCGCGTCAAGTGCGCGTGTTGGACGTCGACCTGGACAACGGCGCCGATGTTCCCGCCGGCACCTTGGCCAAGGCCAGCGGTTACGACGGCAGTTCGGACGTGGTCGCATCCGCCACGACGATCCGGATTTCGCCCTGGCACGAGTTCGTCGATATCAGCGGCGGCAGCAATATCGCCGGTATCCACGCGACCTATTCGGGACATCTGGTCACGCTGAAGTTCGATGCGGCGCCGACGGTGATCGATGCGAGCCAGAACCTGGTGCTGGCCGGACATTTCGTGGCGGCCGCCGGCGCGACCTTGACTCTGCGTTGCGACGGCGCGACTTGGTGGGAGGTCGCGCGCTCGCGCAACTGAGTTGAAGATCGAATGGCGATCGGGCGATCGTTTTGGCCCGGTCGCTGTTCGCTTGGTGGTTGCCTGTCATAACGCAGGCGGTGTTTTGTGAGCGGTATTTAGGTCCGATTCGTTTGGCTGAGCGCCGGAAAATCTAGCGCATCGGATCGAAAAGCGTGCGAGCTGAAGGCCGTTCACAAATATTGCGTAGCCCGCGCTGCGAACTGACGCTGGTTCGAAAATTCCGAATCCCGAATCCCGACCTACGGATCCTCGACCGTATACCCAGCCGCGCGCAGCTTATCCAGCAGCCCGCCGGTTTCCAGCAGGTCGGCCACCGGCAAGGTCGCGAAGGTGCTGTTGTTCTTCGCGATCGCGTCCTCGGCGCGTTCCAGCCATTGCGCGGTGACGCGCTGGCGCAGGTCGCCGAGATTGAGGCGCTTGGCCACGCCGGTCGCGGCGAGCGCTTCCAGGCAGGTGCGGTATTGGTCGCCCTGCGGCAGGGTGCGCAGGGTGGCGATGTCGCCGATCGCCCAGGCGTTGCCGCGCGCGCGCATCGATTCGAGATCGCTTTCGATCCGCGACAAGGTCTTGGCGAAGCATTCGCGGTCGTCGAGCGCGCTGGCCGAAAACTCTTTCAAGGTGGCCTTGGGATCGTCGATCTTCAGGGTCACGCGCGCTTCGGTGATCGGCACGTCGTGCTGTTTGGCGGCCTTGTCGACCACCGGCTGGACCACGCCCTTGAGCGACATCCCGGACTGCTTGATCGCCGCTTCGTACAACTCCTGCGCGGCGAAGATCGGACGCCATTTCTCGACTCCGCCGTCGCGGCCGATGTAGCGCGCCTTGAGCGTGGTCCAGCGCGCGTAGAGGTCGGCCGGCACGACTTCCTGCAAGGTTTTGCCATCCGGGTTCTTGCGCGCCTTGAGCGCGGTGGGGATCAGCATCATGGTGCGCACCACGCCCAGTTCGGTACCGAAGCTGACCGAGGGCGGAGCGATGACTTCCTGCGATTCGGCGATGGTCGCCTCGACCTGTCGCGACAGCCAGGTCATGTCCTTGGGCAGCGGGCTCAGGGTGCCGAGGATCCACAGCACGTGGCCGCCGCGCATGACCTTCCACAGTCCGGGCCCGGGCTGTTCGCCGGTGACCACCAGGGTGTCGAAGTCGCGGATATCGCCGCTCGGCGGGGCGGCGGCGGGCTGAGTCGGCGCGGTCTGCGCGGCGGCGGCGCCGGGCAGCAGCGCCAGCAAGGCGAGGACGATGAGGGCACGACGCATCCGTAACGCTCCTGAGCGGGGGATGAGGGCTCGGCGGAAGCCGGATCGTAGCCGTTCCCCGGTCGCCGCTGTGTACTCATCTGTAACCGGACCGCTCCGGCAAGGCGGGTTTGCGCCGTCGGTTCGATCCGAATCGCGACCGCGAATGGTTTGCAAATGAGAACCATTGGCAACTAGACTGGGCGCTGGCCCGCCGCTGCGGGCGTCCGACCGCGCGGCAGGAAGCCGGCCCGGCCCTCGTCCGCCTACGAAACCGCATGACCGACACGCTCGCCCCCACGGCCTCCGCCTCCGCTGTTCCGCGCAAGCCGCGTCCTGCCCTGTCGTGGGGGTATCGCGGTGGTGTCGCGTTGCGCTCGTTTGCCGCGATCGTGATCGGTTACCTGGTTGCGTATGGGTTCACCGCGTTCGGCACCGTGGTTTTGCCGTTTGATCGCAACGATAGGGTGGTTGCGGCAAGTCTGCTCTGCTTCTTCGTTTGGTGCGCGGCGGCGATGTACGCCTTCGCCGCGCGCAGCGCCTGGCGCGCGTGCTGGGTGCTGGCGCTGTGGGCGGGCGCGATGTACGCGGTGGCGTTGCTGTTTCCCGAAGCCGCGGCGCGGCCATGAGCACCGTGAGGGCGCACGCATGAAGAATTCCTTCTCCCAGGCGATGGCCTGGCTGCATACCTGGGCCGGGCTGGTGATCGGCTGGCTGCTGTTCGTGATCTTCGTCGGCGGCACCATCGCCTGCTTCGACAAGGAGCTCACCCACTGGATGCAGCCGGCGCTGCACGGCCATGAACGCAGCGGCGAAAGCATCGATCTGGACCAGGCCATCGTCCAGTTGCAGCAAGTATCCAAGCCGCACCCGCATGCGTACTACGTGACCTTGCCGAGCGAACGCAGCAAGTCGCTGGAAGGCGGCGTTTACTACGATGCGGGCGATCCGGACCTGCTCAACCTCGATCCGGCGACCGGCAAGAAAATTCCCGAAACCGCTGGCGGCGAATTCTTCTTCACCCTGCACTACAACCTGCATTCGCCGCTGTGGGGCATGTACATCGTCGGCATCGCCGGCATGTTCATGTTGATCGCGATCCTCACCGGCATCGTGATCCACAAGCGCATCTTCAAGGACTTCTTCACCTTCCGCCCGAAGACCGGCGGCCAACGCGCGTGGCTGGATGGACACAATCTGACCGGCGTGCTCGGTCTGCCGTTCCATCTGATGATCGCCTACACCGGCGTGGCGATCTTCGTCGCCAACTACATGCCGGCCGGGTTGAACGCGGCGTACAACGGCGACGTCGAGAAATTCTTCGTCGAGGCCGCGGACAGTTACGAGCGTCCGGAAACCGGCAAGGAATTGAAGACGATTTATCCGGTCGACAAACTGGTCGCCGACGCGCGTCAGCGTCTGGGCCAGCCGATCACCTGGGTCAGCGTGCATCACCCCGACGACACCAGCGCGACGATTTCCTTCGGCGGCGATCACAGCCGCAATGTGGCCTGGAATTTCGATTCGGTGTTCTACGACGCCAACGACGGCAAGTTCCTGCACCAGTCGGGCGTGCCGCAGGCCGGCTACAAGACCTACACCTTCCTCGGCGGCATGCACATGGCGCAGTGGGGCGGCAGCGCGCTGCGCTGGCTGTATTTCGTGATGGGCCTGGCCGGCTGCGTGATGATCGCCAGCGGCATGCAGGTGTGGGTGAGCAAACGCGCGAAGAAGATCGCCGAGGCCGGCAGCGCATCGGGCTACGGTCTGGTGCAGGCGCTCAACCTCGGCGTCGTTGGCGGTTTGCCGTTGGCGAGCGCGGCGATGGTGATCGCCAATCGCCTGATCCCGGCCGAGATCGCTCAGCGCGCCAACGCCGAGATCACCGTGTTCTGCGCAGTCTGGATCGTGGCCACGCTGTACGCGGCGATCCCGGCGGTGCACAAGCGCGGCTGGGGCCAGTTCTTCGCGATCAATGCGGCCGCGTTCGCGCTGATTCCGCTGGTGAATCTTGCGACCGCGCCGAACAGTCATCTGCTCGCGACCATCGCGCGCGGCGACTGGGCGCTGGCCGCGGTCGACCTGACCGCGTTCGCGCTGGGCGCCGGGTTCGCGCTGCTGGCGCGCAATAGTTTCGTCAAGGCGCGTCAGCCGATCGCAGAGCGCAAACCGCGTCGCGCCGAGCGCGGCAACGAGCCGGGCAACCAGCCCGCGCTCGCGGATCGCTGAGGAACACGCGCATGCTTTGGTTGGGTCTGAGCCTGGGAATCGCCGCGTGGTGCCTGTTGAGCCTGGGGCTGGAAAAGCACCATCGGCAGGTGTTCGCCAACGCCTTCGACGCCTCGCGCGCGCGCGTGTTGCGCGCCGCCGGATGGCTGCTGTTGGCGGTGGATTTCGGCTTGTTCGTGTACGGCTGGGGCTGGGCGCAGGGGCCGATCTTCTGGACCGCCGCGCTGATTATTTCGGCGTTGGCGTGGAGTCTGCTGATGACGATGTTGCCGCGTGCGAGCACGAAGATCGCAGCGATCGCGCTGCTCAGCGCCGTGGTACTGATTCCGTTCTGGGCCGGTTGAAACGCTGACCGCAGCGCCGACGCGACCGTCGTCCGCGCCTCAAGCGATCCAGCGCTTCAATTTCTCGACATAGACACCGTCGTCGTCTTGAACCGGCGCGCGAGTCAGCAGTTCCTGTCTGAGCTGCGCCGGCAGCGAATCGGCCTCGATGCTGTCGAGCAAGCCGCGTATCTCCAACGACCAGCCGGCGCGCAAGGCTTCGCTGTGCGCGGCGTCGTGGCCGGACCACTGCCAGCCTTTGTCGTTGTAGGCGGCGATCGATCCGAGCAGGGCGAGCAGCCGCTTCATCGCCATCGACGATGCGGCCGGTTCGCTCATCCGGTCGCGTCGCTCACCTGATCGCGGTCTGCGCCGGCACCGCCAGCAATTGCGGCCAGCGCTTGAGCACCGACGCGCGAATCGACGCCGCGTCCAGTCCCGCTTCGGCCAGCAGCTGTTCGCGGCTGGCGTGGTGCTGGAATTCGTCGGGTAGGCCCAGGTGCAACACCGGCAGCACGATGCCTTCGGCGGCCAGCAATTCGGCCACGCCGCTGCCGGCGCCGCCGGCGACGACGTTGTCTTCGAGGGTGACGAAGCCTTCGTGGCTCTTGGCCAACTCGAGAATCAGCGAACGATCCAACGGTTTGACGAAGCGCATGTTGACGACGGTCAGCCCGAGTTCGGCGGCGACGGCTTCGGCCGCGGGCACGATCGCGCCGAACGCGAGCAGGGCGATGCGCGAGCCTTGGCGGCGCAGTTCGGCCTTGCCGATCGGCAAGGTGTCCAGGCCGGGCTGGATCGCGGTGCCGGGGCCGGTGCCGCGTGGATAACGCACCGCGGCCGGGCCTTCGTAACGATGGCCGGTGCTGAGCATCTTGCGGCATTCGTCTTCGTCGGCCGGCGCCATCACCACCATGTTCGGCACGCAGCGCAGGTAGGACAGATCGAGATTGCCGGCATGGGTCGCGCCGTCCGGGCCGACCACGCCGCCGCGATCGATCGCGAACAGCACGTCGAGGTTCTGGATCGCGACGTCGTGCACGAGTTGGTCGTAGCCGCGTTGCAGGAAGGTCGAGTAGATCGCAACGACGGGTTTGGCGCCTTCGCAGGCCATGCCGGCCGCGAGCGTCACCGCGTGCTGCTCGGCGATGGCGACGTCGAAATAGCGTTGCGGGTATTCCTTGCTGAAACGCACCAGGCCCGAGCCTTCGCGCATCGCAGGCGTGATGCCCATCAGGCGCTCGTCGGCGGCGGCCATGTCGCAAAGCCACTCGCTGAAGATGTCGGTGTAACTCGGCTTCTTCGCGCCGGGCTTGCTGATCAGGCCCTTTTCGGGATCGAACGGGCCGACCGCGTGATAGCCGATCTGGTCGCCCTCGGCGAGTTCGTAGCCTTTGCCCTTGGTGGTGATGATGTGCAGCAGCTGCGGGCCCTTGAGGCCCTTGAGCGTCTTCATCGCGCCAAGCAGAGCGGGCAGGTCGTGGCCGTCGATCGGGCCGGTGTAATGGAAGCCGACTTCCTCGAAGAACGTGGACGGCACGAACATGCCCTTCCAGTGTTCTTCCCAGCGGCGCACGAACTTGGCCGCTGGCTTGCGCTTGTCGCCGAGCAGTTTCTTGCCGCCTTCGCGGATCGCGTTGAGCGTGCGGCTGCCGGTGAGGCGGCCGAGCATCTTGGTGACGCCGCCGACGTTTTCGGAGATCGACATCTGGTTGTCGTTGAGGATCACCAGCAGGTTCGGTTCCGGATCGGTCATGCCGCCGGCGTGGGCGAGCGCTTCGAACGCCATGCCGGCGGTCATCGCGCCGTCGCCGATCACCGCCACGATCTTGCGCTCGTCGTTCTTGCGCTGCGCGGCGATCGCCATGCCGAGCGCGGCCGAGATCGAGGTCGAGCTGTGGCCGACGCCGAAGGTGTCGTATTGCGATTCGTCGCGCTTCGGAAACGGCGCGACGCCGCCTTGTTGCTTGACGGTGTGGATCTCGTCGCGGCGGCCGGTCAGGATCTTGTGCGGGTAGCACTGGTGGCCGACGTCCCAGACCAGACGATCGACCGGAGTCTCGTACAGCCAGTGCAGGGCGACGGTGAGTTCGATCACGCCCAGGCCGGCGCCGAAGTGGCCGCCGACCAGCGCGACCTGTTCGATCAAATAGGCACGCAGCTCCTCGGCGATGGCCGGCAGTTCCTCTTCAGGAAAGCGGCGCAGATCGGCGGGGACCTGGATGCGGGAAAGACGCGGGTAGCGCTGCGAATCGATCATTCCGACCATCTGGCTTTCTGCTAGTCGGGCATTGTCCCGCCCCCGCGTGAGGCGAGCAAGAAGTGTGACGGTTTGATGTTCAGGCCCAATCGAAGCCGCCAGAGTCGGTCTGCGTCGACTGGCACCGCAGTCCGGACCGACAAGCCGCTCGATTCAGCGGCGTTCGTGGATATATCGCGGCGTTGCCGGACGTTGTCCGGACCGCGCCTGCGAGGGGCCGCGACGGTTCGTCGCAGCCGCCTCAGCGACCGCGCAGGCGTCCGAACAGGCCGCCGGACTTGGCCGGTTCGGCCGGGGTCGGATCGCCCTCGGCCTCGGCGAAGCCGGTGGCGAGGTTGGCGTTGATGAAATCGGCGACTTCGGCCTCGGTCACGCCGCTGGCCTCGGCGATCTCGGTCACCGTCGCCGGCGCTTTCATCATCACCGTGGCGATGCGGAAGTGCTTGGGGTATTCGCGTTCGGTCTGCGGCCACTTGGTCATGCGGTAGCGGCGCTGCGGGTCGTAGCCCGGGGCGAGGCGGCCGTGGCCGGCCAGCAGGTTGCCGAACCACACAAGCCGGGTCAGCGGCATCGCCGCGCCGAGCTGGACGGCGGCGGCGTCCCACTGCGCGGCCGGCAGCAGTTCGAATTCGGACGGGGCGAAGCCGCGGTCGAACAAGCCGGCCAGCGGCTTGAGCGCGGCCGGGCCGTGGTATTTGCGCTGATCGGCATCGATCAGCAGGCGTTCTTCGCCGCTGCCCACGCGCAGCAGGCCGCGCAGGCGGCCGGCGACCAACCAGTCGAGCAGGCCATCGCCGCGCGCGGTGATGCTGGGGACGGCCGGGTTGGCGGCGGCGGGCGCCGCGGCCACGGGCGCGGCAGCGGGGGTGATCGGCGTCGGCGCGGGTGCGGCAGGCGCCGCGGCGACTGGAGCGGGCGCAACCGGTGCAGGCGCAGCAGGCGTGGGTGCGGCGGGAGCCGGAACGACCGCCGCGGGAGGCGGTGCGGCCACCGGCGCCGGCGCGGCTTGCTGTGCGGCCGCCTTGGCCTGGGCCAGGTCGGTTTCGAGCAGGTCCACCACCACGTCGGGCAGCGCCGCGGTCGGATCGGTGCGCGGCTGCTTGGGAATCTCGACCGCGGTCGGCGCCGCGGCGGGCGCGGGCTTGGCGATCGCGTGGCCGCTGAGGGTCGCGATCTCGCCGAGCAGGGTCGACATCGAGTCGGCACTGAACGGATGCGCCAACAGATAGTCGGCCTGGGTGCGCTGCGCGGCGGTCAGCGCGATCACCGACTTGCCCGATGCGTGCAGGCGCAGCCAGCTCATCGGGCCGTACATGCTGTCCATGTCGACCACGACGAAATCGGCCTGTTGCTCGGGCACGAGATTCCAGTGACCGCCGAGTTGTGCGTTGGCGACCTTGAAGGCCGTCTGCAAAGCAGACTCCGTCGCCGGGTCCATGCCGGTCAGACCGAGGGTCAAAGGCATCTTGATTACATCCGTAAGTCGATGGCGACGAGTGTCCGGGACGACTGGATTGTCGTCAACGCGCGCTTGACGTCGCATATGCGCACTGATTGGCACATTCGGTGCGGCTATTTTGTGAATACTGCGACGCGCTTCACGACTTCAGCCGTTGAGGCGGGCTTTCTTCGGCAGCTGGTTTTTCAAGAACGCCATCTGATCGGCCAGGATGTTCCTGTTCGACAGGATCAGATGCTCGACCCAACTGGGCCGGTACGGCACCGCCAGCAGCGGCATGCTCGCCTGCTGCGGAGTGCGGTTGCCCTTGCGCGAATTGCAGGCGAAGCAGGCGGCGACCACGTTCTCCCACAGGTCGCGGCCGCCCTTGGACACCGGCACGACGTGGTCGCGGGTCAGGTGCGGGCGGTGGAAGTCGTGACCGCAGTACATGCACAGATGGCCGTCGCGCGCGAACAGCGCGGCGTTGGTCAGGGTCGGCGTGGGATCGAGCGCGCCGGGACGCGCATGGCCGCGCGCGGCGACGATGGGATGCAGTTCGAGCACGCTGCGCTCGCCGGTGAATCGGTTGATGCCGCCATGCACTTCCAGGCAGGGTTCGCCGAGGGTCCAGGCGACCGCGCCGCGTGCGTACAGGCAGCTGGCTTCCTGCCAGTTCATCCAGTCCAGCACCCGCCCATGCGCGTCGAGCGACAGCAGTCGCACCGAGTTGAGTCGTTCCAGGGCGTTGCGCGGTACCGCGCGCGGACCGAGCCAGGGCGAATAAGGATCGGGGACACCCGAGGCATCCGGCTCACGCTGAAGCATTTCAGCGTGGGTTCCGGTTCGGACCAGGCGGATCTTCGCTCTATCGGTCTCCATCGGGGACCCAGCTTATACCCTCTCGATTACATTTTGTGTAGACGGGGCGACCTGTTGTCGACCGACCGGCGGCACACGGGCGGGCTCGGTGGGCGATCGTGCTTGCTCACTCTGGACGATGAGCTGTGCTTGTCGGTGGTCGCCTGATCGAAGCTTGCGCCGGGGCTTGCGGGTTCGCGGTCGCAGCTTGCGCAGTTCCTACAGCGGGAGGTGCGGCTGTCGCGGTGATCTGGGCGAGATGCAGCAGCGTCGAGCCTGAGAGCCTCTGCACGAGACCTCAGGCGTCGACGCTTCCGCGCCGGGCGAACTCAGTCGCCGAAGCCTTCGGCCGACAGGTTCATCAACGGCGCGGTGCCGCTGTCGATCGCGGCCTTGTGCGCCTGGGTGCGCGGCAGGATGCGGCTGAAGTAGAAACGCGCGGTCTCGCGCTTGCTGTCCTTGAAGCCCTGCGACTGCTTGGAGGCTTCGGCCGCGGCGACGCTGCGCGCCCACCAGTAGGCCAGCGACACGTAGCCCGAGTAGAACAGGTAGTCGTACGCCGCCGCGCCGACTTCGTCGGCATTGGCCGCGGCGCGCTTGCCGATGCTCATGGTCAGCTGCATCCATTCGGCCGCGATCTTGCGCAGCGGCGCGACGAATTCGGCGACCGCGGCGTTGCCTTCGTTTTCGGCGCAGAACGCTTCGATCTTCGCCAGCATCACCTGCAGGCCCGCGCCCTGCAGCTGCATGACCTTGCGGCCGAGCAGGTCGAGCGCCTGGATGCCGGTGGTGCCTTCATACAAGGTGGTGATGCGCGCGTCGCGGGCGAGCTGCTCGATGCCGTGCTCGGCGATGTAGCCGTGGCCGCCGAAGCATTGCAGCGCGTGATAGGTGCATTCCACGCCCCACTCGGTGAGGCAGGCCTTGACGATCGGGGTCATGAAACCGATCAGCGCATCGGCCTCGGCGCGTTCCTTTTCGTCCGGCGCGGCGTGGGCGATGTCGACCTGCAGCGCGGCGTCGTAACCCATCGCGCGACCGCCTTCGACCAGCGCCTTGCAGGTCAGCAGCATGCGGCGCACGTCGGGGTGGACGATGATCGGATCGGCCGGCAGTTCCGGGAACTTGGTGCCCGACAGCGAACGCATCTGCAGACGGTCGCGCGAATAGCGCAGCGCGTTCTGCAACGCGCGGTCGGACAGGCCGAGGCCCTGCAGACCGACCGCGAGACGCGCGGTATTCATCATCGTAAACATGGCCATCAGGCCCTTGTTCGGCTGGCCGATCAGATAGCCCTGCGCGCCGTCGAAATTCATCACGCAGGTGGCCGAGCCGTGGATGCCCATCTTGTGTTCGAGACTGCCGCAACGCACCGCGTTGGCCTCGCCGACGCTGCCGTCGCGCGCGACCTTGATCTTCGGCACGATGAACAAGGAAATGCCCTTGCTGCCGGTCGGTGCGTCGGGCAGGCGCGCGAGCACCAGGTGGATGATGTTGTCGGTGAGGTCGTGCTCGCCGGCGGTGATGAAGATCTTGGTGCCGGTGATCGAATAGGAACCGTCGGCCTGCGGTTCGGCCTTGGTCTTGAGCAGGCCCAGGTCGGTGCCGCAATGCGGTTCGGTGAGGCACATGGTGCCGGTCCAGCGGCCTTCGACCAGCGGCTTGAGGAACACGTCCTGCTGCCATTCCTCGCCGTGGTGCAGCAGCGCTTCGGTCGCGCCGTGCGACAGCAGCGGGAAGTTGCCCCAGGCCAGGTTGGCCGCGTCGATCATTTCCTTGAGCGGCACGCCGGCCGCGTGCGGCAGGCCCTGGCCGCCGAACTTCACTTCGGCGGTGAGACCCGACCAGCCGCCTTCGACGAACTGGGTGTAGGCCTGCTTGAAGCCCGGCGGCGTGGTGACCGCGCCGGTGGCCTTGTCGTGGCTGCAACCGATCTGGTCGCCGATGCTGTTGAGCGGGGCGAGCACGGTTTCGTTGAAGCGCGCGCCTTCTTCGAGCACGGCATCGAGCGTGTCGCGGGTCGCGTCGGCGTAACCCAGGCGCTCGAACTGCGCTTCGGCGCCGAGCAGGTCGAACAGCACGAAACGCATGTCGGTTAGGGGGGCTTTGTAGGTGCTCATGAGGGCTCGGGAATGGGGAATAGGGAATTGGGAATCGGAAAAGCGAAAGCCGGCGGTCGAGGGTGGAAGAGGGGAGATGGGACGTCGGCTTTTGCTTTTCCGATTCCCGACTCCCCATTCCCGATTCCCGGCATTACCTCATCACCCCGGGCAACCCGGGCGCCGGGCTCAGCGCGCTGCTGCGCTCGATCGTGAAGGTGCGCTGCTTGCCTTCGTCGGGGGTGGCGAAGATGTCGCCCTTGAGGCTGTAGTTGAGGCTGCGGCCGCCGGACAGGGCGTCGGCGATGGCGAGCTTGGCCGCGCCGCTCGGGGTCAGTTCGACCTTGATCACGTCGGCCGATTCCGGGCCGATCGACAGGCCCGGCTGGGCCTGCAACTGGCCGGCGGCGTCCTCGCCGAGCTTGAGCTGCAGATCGAAGCGGTCGAAGCGCATCGGGATGCTGCTGAAGTTCTCGATCCGCACTTCCACCGCCCAACTGCCGTTGGCGCGCACGGTCAGCTGCTGAATGCGCGCGGCCGGCTCGGAGACGCGGCGCACCGGCCCGGTGCCGCAACTGGCCAGCAACGCCACCATCATCGTCAGACCGACTAACCGCACCCAGGCCCCTGCTTTCATGCCGCTGCTCCGTCGCTATCGCCAGATTGGCAGGCGAGGATACTACGGCGCATGGTGGGGCCGGCAGGGCCGGGATCGGCGGTTTGCGGCGGGTGAAGCAAATCCCCCCTGGCCCCCCTTTTTTTAAAGGGGGGAAGTCTTCGGTTTGATTCGCAGCGATCTGGGGTGCCGCGCGTTAACCGGTGCCCACTTTGGAAAAGGGGGGCAAGCGCCCGGCGCAAACGGCTATCAGGTCATCGCACAGCGCGGGGGATTCGCTTCACCCCGCAACTCGCCAACCCGACTCAATCCAACAACCGCTTGCGCAACGCATATCGCACCAACTCCACGGTATTGCGCACCCCCAGCTTGTCCAGCACCCGCGCCCGATGGTTCTCCGCGGTCTTCACGCTGATGCTGAGCTGACGCGCGATTTCCTTGGTGGTCAGCCCCTCGGCGATCAGATGGAACACCTCGCGTTCGCGCGCGGTCAGGCGGCCGTAGGGATCGCCCAGGTCGCGTTCGGGATGACGCAGTTGCTCGGCCAGCGCACGCGCCGCCTGCGGGCCGAAATAGCCCTTGCCGGCATGCACGCTGTGGACCGCGGCGAGCAGTTCGGCGGCCGGGCTGTCCTTGACCATGTAGCCGGTCGCGCCGGCCCGCACCGCCTGCAGGATGTACTCGTCCTCCTGGTGCATGGTCAGCACCAGCACGCGCGTGTCGGGCAGGGTTTCGTACAGACGGCGGATCACTTCCAGCCCGCTCAAGCGCGGCATCGACAGGTCGGTGACGACCACGTCCGGACGCGTGGCCTCGGCCTGCCTGAGCGTGTCCAGGCCGTCGGCGGCCTGGGCGACGACGTCGATGCCGCCGCCGCGCAGCAACTGGACCAGGCTTTCGCGGACCATGGTGTGGTCGTCGGCGATCAGAACGCGTACGGGCGGAGACTGCATCGTCGCAGGGTGGGCAGGGGCGCGGCGGGCGTCAAGCGCGAGCGTCGGCGCGGAGATCGGCGATGTGTCGATCAAGTGCATTTCATGTGTAATCCAGCGGCACCTGCGCACTCACCCGCAGGCCCGCGCCGGGCGCGCCGAGCAAATGCAGGCGACCGCCGTACAGGCGCAGGCGTTCGCGCATGCCGCCCAGGCCGGTGCCGCCGCTGCCGAGCGCGAGCGTCGGATCGCAACCGCGGCCGTCGTCTTCGATTTCCAGCGACAGCGCCGCGCCCTGGCGTTGCAGACGCACCTGCACGTGGCTCGCGGCGGCGTGCTTGGCGGCGTTCGTCAGCGCTTCCTGAGTGACCCGGAACAGCAGGGTCTGCAGTTCGCCGTCGAGTTCGGGCAGGGCGTCGATCTGCAGATCGACCCGCGCGCCGCTGGCCTGGCCCTGGCTGCGCACCAGCCAGCGCAATGCGGCTTCCAGGCCGAGGTCGTCGAGGATCGGCGGCCGCAGCAGACGCGACAGTTCGCGCGTGTCCTCCAGGGTGTCGCCGCACAGCGCCAGCGCGGCGGCGACGGTGTCGCGCAAGCCGGCCGGCTGCGCGGGCAAGGCCGCGTCGAGTTCGTGCAGGCGATGCTTGAGCACGGTGAGGTTCTGACCGACCCCGTCGTGCAGCTCGCGCGCGATCCGGCGACGTTCGTCTTCTTGCACTTTCCACACCGCGCGACCGAGCCGGCGGAACTCCCGCTCGTTGCGTTCCAGCCGCTCGAGCAGTTGCTGGTACAGCTCGCGCAGTTCGGCGGCGTCGTTCATGGGCGCGGTGTCGCGGCGGGTGCGGCTTGCGGCGATGCGTGGGTCGGGGTTTGCGCCAATGCCGCGCGATCCGCGCCGGCGCGCAAGGCCGGCGGCAATTGGTCGCGCAGGCGTTGCCGCGCGGTCGATGCATCGCTCTCGGCCGTGGCCGCTAGCGTGGTGTCGCCGGCCGCGCGCGCGGCGCTGGCGGCCAGCGTGTGCAGCGCGAACGCTTCGAGATTGTCGCCGCGGCGCAGCGCGGGTTGGACCTCGCGATACAGGCGCAGCGCGGCGCTCGAATCATTCCGAGCGAGCGCTTCGCGCATGCGCGCCTGGGTCCATTGCAGGCGCAGGCCGGCATGGCCGAGCGCGGCGATCTGCGCGTCCACGGCGGCGGGCAAGCGACCATCGCCGACCGACTGCAACGCCACCTGCAATTGCAGCAGACGCACGCCCGAGGCCTGCGCGTCGCGCTGCGCTTCGGCCAACGCGCGCCGCGCGCCGTCGCGATCGTTCGCGCGCCGCGCCAGTTCGGCCTGCAACAAGGCGGCGATGCCGCGTTGCTCAGACGAGGCCGCGGCGATCTGCGCGGTCAGTTCGGCCAGACTCTTGCGCGCCTGATCGTCTGCGTCGGCGCGCGACAGCGCCTGCGTGCGCAGCAGGCCGACATCGACCTGGCCGCGCGCATCGCTGCGCTGGCGGAACAAGGCATCGGCCTGCGCGGCCTGCTCCAGCGCCGCGCCGAGATGGCCCTGCATCAATTCCAATTCGGCCAGATTGCGCCGGCTTACCGCGGCCTCTTCCATCATCTGCTTAGCCAACGCGTCGCGCAGCGAGGTCTGCAGGCGTTCGCGCGCCAGCGGCCATTGCCCGCGCGCGGCGGCGAGCTGGCCGAGATTTTGCGACGTGCGAATACGCCCGGTCTCGTCGTCGAGCTTGGCGTAGGCGGCCTGCGATTGCTGCAGATAGGCTTCGGCGTCGTCGTAGGCGCCGAGCTGGTAATGGGCGAAGCCGATGTCGTTGAGCGCCTGCGCGGTGCCGCCGGCATCGCCTGCCTGCTGCCAGGCCGACAGCGCGCGACGGAACGCGGCCAATGCGCCGGGGTAGTCGCCGCGTTCTTCGGCGAGCAGGCCGAGTTCGTTCTCGACCGCGGCCAGACCGTGGCGATCGTCGAGCGCGGCGTGCAGTTCGCGCGCTTGCTGCAGGCTGCGTTGGGCTTCGTCGAACTGGCCGGTCAGCACCAGCACGTTGCCGAGATTGCGCAGGCTGGTCGCGAGCCCGCGCCGATTGCCGACCGCGCGACGCAGTTCCACCGCCTGCCGGTACTGCGCCTGGGCGTGATCGTTCTGGCCCAGTCGCGCGTAGCCGATGCCGAGCGCGTTGACGGTTTCGCCTTCGCCGTAGCGATTGCCGCTGCGCTTGTACAGCACCAGCGCGCGCACCAGATAGTCGTCGACCGCCTGCTGCGCCTGGCCGTGCAGGATCGAGAACTTACCCCGTTCGAACCACGCGCGCGGGTCGTCGGGATCGCGCTCGCTGAGCGTGCGCGCCTGCGCGATCGCCGCGGGCGGATCGCCGCCGGCGCCGAGCGCGCGGGTCAGGCCGAGCGCGGCGTAGGTGTCGTCGGGCGTCGTGCGCAGACGCTGGCGCCAGTAGTTCGTCGCCGCTTCGGCGTCGCCGTCGAGTTGCGCGCGTTGCGCCGATACGTAGGCGCGCATCGGTTCGTTGCCCTGGCCCGGGCGGTCGCTGTTTTCCAGCGCGGCATAGGCGGCGTCGAGATCGCCGGCGGCCTGATTCGCATCGGCCAGGGCCAGCCAGGCCGAAACGAAGTTCGGTGCTTGCGCGGTGGCTTCGGTGAAACCGGCGACGGCCGCAGCGATATCGCTGTTCTGGCGAGCGAGCAAACCCGCGCCGTACGCCCGCAAGGCCGCATCGGACGAAGGCAGCGGTAACGGCGGCGGAGAGGCTTGCACGCCGGGCAGATCGGTCAGGCGCTGCGAGGCGATCAGTTCATTGAAAGCGCGCAACGCGCTCGTGCCATCACCGGTCGCGACGATGCGCGGCGCGGCGGCGCCCTCGTGCAACCGTGCCTGCATTCGCCACTTATCCTCGTGCCGGCTCAGTTGCAGCGAGACGATGCGGTCGGCGCGCGCGATCCGGGCCAGATCGGCGGCGCTCGGCGGCGCGGCGCCGCTGGGATCGAGCTGGCGGATCGCCTGCTGGCTGCGCTCGTCGTCGACCACGGCCAGGCCGGGCAGGGTGGCGAGCGCTTCGCGCAGCAGGGCGGTGAACGCGCGCGACTCTTCGGCGCCGATCGCGCCGGCCGGCGCCTGCAACGGCGACACCACGATCCGATGCAACGCCGCCGCCACTGGCGCGGCGGAGACCGACGCCGGCGCTGCGGGCGATGGCGCTGGCGAGCGCCACAGCCACGCGCCCACGCTTAACGCGGCAAGCAACGCAGCGCTCACCGCGCCGATCCAGAACGTCTTGCCTGGCCGCCAATCGCGCGCCACGTGGCGGGTATCGATCGCCTGCATCACCGCCTGCGCGCTTTGCAAGCGATGCGCGGGTTGCGAACGCAGCAGGCGGTCGACTAGTCGCACCAGCCACACCGGCGTGTCGGCGCGCAGGCGGCTGACCGGCGGCGGCGTGCGCAGCATGCGCTGGGCCAGGATTTCGCTGATCGTGCCGCCGTCGAACGGCGTCTTGCCGGTCAGCATTTCGTGCAGGATCAGGCCGAGCGCGTACAAGTCGCTGCGCCCGTCGCTCGGTTCGCCGCGCGCCTGTTCGGGCGAGAGGTAATCGGGCGTGCCGACGATCGTGCCGGTCTGGGTCAGGCCGCTGCCGGCGAGCGAACGGGCCACGCCGAAATCGCTGATGTAGGCGTCGCCGGCGCGGTCGATCAATATGTTCGCGGGTTTGAGATCGCGATGGATCACGCCGCGCGCATGCGCCGCGGCCAGGCCTTCGGCGATCTGCCGCGCGATCGCGATCGCATCGTCGATCGGCAAGGCGCCGTCGCGATCCAGGCGCTTGTCCAGCGCCTCACCGTCGATCAGGTCCATGCCGATCAGCCATTGCTGTTCGTGCCGGATCAAGTCGTGGATGCGCACCACCCGCGGGCTCGACACTTGGCGCGCGGTCAGCAGTTCCTGACGGAAGCGTTCGAACGCGTCGCCGCGCGCGGCCAGTTCCGGCCGCAGCAGTTTCAACGCCACCTCGACATCGAGCGCGGTGTCGCGGGCGCGGTAGACCACGCCCATGCCGCCGACGCCGAGCAGCGCTTCGATGCGGAAGCGGCCGGCCAGCATCGCGCCCGGCTTGAGGCTGTGCTGGGTGTAGATGCCGGTCGCGGTCGGTTCGCTCACGGCGTGGTGACCTGCGCGTCGACGATCCGGCCCCAGCGTTGCGCCGACCCGGCCGGGTCCGGCGCCAGCGCATCGAACGCGCGCTGCGCGAGCAGCCACAGCGCGGCGCTGTCGGCGAAGGCGCACAGCAGTTCCAGGTCGAATTCGCTGATCGCCTCGCCGGCGCCGCGGCGATCGGCGTAGACCGCGCCGAGCACGCGGCCGGCGTGCAGCAGCGGCAGGCAGACCAGACTCTTGAGGCCGCCGGCGAGGACCGAGGCGCGTCGCGCCAGCCACAGTTCGTCGGCGATCCAATTGACCACGATCGGCCGGCGTTCGGCCAGGCAGCGCTGGACCGCGCCGACGCTGCCGGAAAACGCGCGCTGCTGCAGCGCGTCGCGATCGAGCATCAGGCTGGCGCGCACGATGAAGTCGCCGTCCTGCGCCAGCAGCAGGAAACCGCGGCTGCAGCCGGCCAGTTCGACCACCCCACGCAGGATGTCGTCGGCGAGGCTGGCGCCGGGATCGCGGCGCTCGGGTTCGGCGTTTGCGGGTAGGGCATCGCCGGACGTGGGCGCAACGGTAGGGGCGGCACGCGGTTCGGCCGCCGCGATCGCGGTCGCGCCGATGCCGAGCCGCTCGACCTCGATCCGGCGCGTCCACGCCGCCGACAGGTCGCGCTGCGCGCGCTGGCGTTGTTGTTGATCGTGCGCGGACACTTCGTCGACCGCCGAGAATTCGCACAGCACATCGCCGAAGCGCAGCCAGCATTCGCCCTGGTCGAGGCGGGCGCGGCTGATCTCCAGGCCGTCGACGTGCGAACCGTTCTTGCTGCCCAGGTCGAGCAACTGCCAGCCGTTTTCGTCGTGCAGCAATTCGGCGTGGCTGCGCGACACGGTCGGGTGATCGATGCGCAGCCCGCAGTCGCTGTCGCGGCCGATCTGCACGCGCGAGCCGTCGGCGATCCATCGGCTGATGGCGGCGGCTTCGGGCGGGTAAGCGATCAGGCGAGCCGGCATGGCCGCATCTTAGCGCGCGGCCATGACGTCCCGCGTCGGATCACCGTCGTGTTTCGGACAGCCGCGGCAACGCCGGCGTTACGGGCCGTAGTCGCGCAGGAAGGCGATGCTGAAGCGTAGGGTCGCGGCACCGGCGGCGAGTTCGCCGGCGTGGTTGTGGTGGGTGCGGGTCGCGCGCCAGGTGTCGGCGATGTAGCTGCCGGCGCGGGTCTGCGCGCGGCCGCGGACGTCGTCGGTCGCGGCCAGGGCGGCGGCGTAGTCGGCCACCGCCAAGGCGCTTTCGACATCGTCGAGCAGGTCGTCGAAGCCGGCGCGCTCGGCCAGCGGCAGCAGGTCGACCCGGTTGCGCAGGCGCGCGATCTTGTTGGCGATGACCGTGCCGGTCGGACGCAGGTCGGCCAGGATCAGGAACTGCGAGAACCCGCCGTAAGTGCCGCGCGCGCGCACGCTGCCGGCGGCGATTTCGTCGGTGATGTCGCGGAACGCGCCGCCGACCGGCGCCTTGAACAGGCGCAGCCGGCTGCCGGCGGTGTAGGGCAGCAGGTGGGTGTGCACTTCGACCCGGCCGGTGCCGTTGAAGCGCAGGCCGCCGTAGCGCGGCGGTTCGATCGTGACCATCACCGGCAGCGACGACTGCAGGGTGGTCAGGTCGAAGTCGGGCAGGCGCGCGAGCAGGTCGGCGTCGCTGAGGCTGACCGCGCGCGCGCTGATCCCCAGGCTGTAGGCGCTCAGCCCGCTGGCGTCCTCGAAATCCAGCAGGACCTCGGCCAAGGGAGAACCCGGCAGGCCGGGCAGGGTGATGCTCGCCTCGGCGTGGTTGCCGCTGACGCTGACGCTGATCGGCAGGGTCTGCGCCTGCGCGCTGGCGGCGAACAGCCACAGGGCGGTGAGTGTCCAGGCGAGCCAGGCGGCGCCCCGGCGCGGGGCCGGCGACAGCGCGAACGTGTGTCTCATGGTCCTTACCCCCTGTTGCGTACCGGATGCGTATCAGGTTTCCGCGCCGGTGTGACTGCCAAGCCCGGTGTTTGTCGGATTCCGGGTTCCCCGTCGCAGCGATGTTGCGGTACCGGTCCGGGTTTGCACAGCCTACTGCGGGTTTCCCGGCCGGTCTGTAGGGGTTTTTCCCTATGCCGGCTGAGCGGTCTTCCGGATGTCGCCGCAACCGCCATGCGCGCCAAGGTGAGCCACCCCAGCCGTGGGGGCCTACCAGGGAGTTTCGCCGAACATGCAACTCAGCCGCCGCACCCTCATCAAATTCTCCGCTCTGGCCGTCGGCATGATGGCCAGCGGCATGAGCTTTGCCGAAGCCCGCCTCGGCGCCGCGCTGGAAACCGCGCTGAGCACCGCCCAGGCCGCCAAGCCGCTGGAAGTGATCGTCTCCTACAACCAGAACGGCCCGCTGCGCGCGAGCCAGCTGCAGGCGCTCAAGCTGCTCGGCATCGGCACCGGCGTGAGCATGCGCGCGCTGCCGATCGCCGGCGCCCTGGCCACCCCGGCGCAGATCCGCGCCCTGGCCCAGCGCGGCGACGTGCTGTCGATCCATCTCAACAAGCCGCTGACCTATTACAACCAGGAAGCGCGCGAGCTGTCGGGCGTCAACCGCGTCCAGGCCAATCCGGGCGACTTCGGCCGCACCACGCCGTTCACCGGCAAGGGCGTGGCGGTGATGATCAACGACTCGGGCATCGACGCCACCCACGCCGATCTCAAGTACGGCCAGCGCGTGGTCCAGAACGTGCAGGCGCTGACCAATCTGCATTCGGTCGTCGACTTCCTGCCGGTGACGGTGCTGGAAAACCAGCTCAATACTGATATCAGCTCCGGTCACGGCACCCACTGCGCCGGCACCGTCGGCGGCAGCGGCGCGCAGTCCGCCGGGCTGTACCGCGGCGTCGCCACCGGCGCGGATCTGGTCGGTTACGGCTCGGGCGCGGTGATCTCGATCCTCGACGCGGTCGGCGGTTTCGACTACGCGATTTCGCACAAGAACAGCTTCGCCTCGCCGATCAAGGTGATCTCCAATTCCTGGGGTTCCTCTGGCACCTTCGATCCGACCGATCCGGTCAGCCTGGCGACGTACGAGGCCTACAAGAACGGCATCGTCAGCGTGTTCGCCGCCGGCAACGACGGCCCCGGCGCCAATACTCACAATCCTTATGCGCAGGCGCCGTGGGTGATCTCGGTCGGCGCCGGCAACAAGGACGGCACCCTGGCCGACTTCTCCTCGCGCGGCAATCCGGGCGAGACCGGCAGCTTCACCATGCCCGACGGCCAGCGCTGGACCTACGTCAACGAACCGACCCTGGTCGCGACCGGCGTCGACATCGTTTCGACCCGCGCCCTGACCGGCGCCCTGCCGCTGCTGGCGATCCAGCAGGACGCCTCGCTCGGCGCGCGGCTGCCGTTCTACACCCACATGAGCGGCACCTCGATGGCGACCCCGCACGTGGCCGGCATCGTCGCGCTGCTGTTAGAGGCCAAGCCTTCGCTCAAGCCGCTGGAGGTCAAGCAGATCCTCAGCCAGACCGCCAATCCGATGGCGGGCCGGCAGCGTTTCGAAGTCGGCAGCGGCCACGTTGACGCCTACGAGGCGGTCGGGGTGGCGAACGCCTACTGATCCATCCGAGTTCGGATCGGCCGCTCTCGTCGTGCCGGTCCGCACCCGTCCGCGGCTTCGCGTGCCCGATGCCGCGGGCGTCTCTCTCCGAACGCGGCAACTGTTGTCATGAACGGGTATCCGGGTGGGTGCGGATACCCGTTTTTTTTGCTTGCGAAGTGGGGCTGAGTCGCGCGATGCCGCGTTGATTTCGTCGCGAATGGCCGCGGTCGCTTGGCTTTGTCGGTCGGATCAGCGCTGTGTGGGAGACGTGGCGTCGCGACGCAGGAGCACGACGCGGAGCGAGGCAACGCGGCGACGGGCGTGCGAGGTCGCTAGTGAGCAACGGGAGCTGCATTCCGGCGATGGCGGCGAGTGCGAATGCCGGATCGCGATTGCGGCGGCGGATTGCATCGGCGCGTGCAGGTTTGCGGACGTGCACGCGCAGGTGCGTGCAAAGCGTCGACAGTCGACAACGGTAAACGCGAATGTCGGTATCGCCCGACGGGCCAATCGGTTATCGGGGCAGATACGGACCCCGCCGGAGGCGTTCGCGTCGATGCGCGCGCCGCGACGGCGAAGCCGTATGGCCCGGCGATCAGGTGGCTGCGCGAAACCAACAGGAGTGGTCGGGAAGGGGGGATGATCCGCCGCCAAGTCGATAAGCCGACCCAGCCGATGTTTAGCGCAGCGATCGGTCGGCGAACGCTTTCACCATGGCCATGGCCATGGCCGTGGCCGTGGCCGTGGCCGGGCGTTCAACCCTGGCCGAAGTTGTACGGTGCGTGCGGCTGGCAAGCCCCGCGCCTGGAATCGCTCAGCGCGTGATTGCGCCAGCGCGAGGATCGCCTGTTCCGATGTTGAACCGCGCCGCCGCTGACGGCGATACCTCGTCGCGACGCAAAGCGCCCGAATTGCCCGGTATCGATGACGCGCGCTGCGACAGCGCCGCGATCAGCGCGTCATGCTCGTGCGGGTGCGCAGCTGTGCGCGAAGCGGTCGGAGTGCGAGCGGCGAGGCCATGAGCGGTGGCGGAGCCCGCAGATGTAAAAGCCGCGTGCGGCGCAGGAACGACAGCACCCGAAACGGACGCGGGCACGGCGGAGACGCCCGAAGCAAAAACGGGCGAAGCGAACACTGGCGAAGCGAGCACGTGCGAATCAGGCAGGTGCGAATCAGCCAGGTGCGAATCAGAAAGGGGAAAAACAGAAGGATGTGAAGCAGAAGGAGCCGCTGCTCGGGCCAACAGCGCCAGCGCCGAGACAGCGGCCAGTACGAGGAGGTAGCGGGGCAGCGCGCGGACCGAATCCTGGACCCAGATCGCTGCCTTCATGCACGCGCCCCGCATCGTCCCAGCGAGACAAACCGACCGGCCATCCTGGCCGTCGGCGCAAGTTCCTTTTTGCCGTGCATACCGCTACTCCAACCTCTGCAATCAGTAACCCCGGCTCCGCTGGCTCACCTGCTCAAGGGTGACGGCCTGTTCTCCATTGCTGAGCGGCATCCGTGTCATCGCATCGACCGTGCTGCCGGGGCCCGCATAGATTGAGCCGCGCGCCCTGCGAAAGCAGTAGGCCGACGGCGCGGCGGGGTGTAGGAATTTTCTGACCCCGGTCATGGGCGTGGGTGCGGCTAAACAATCCGACCAGTCGATGCGCCCTGGCGCGGCGCGCGGCGCTGCAACCGCGTCGCGGCGTGGCGGCGTTAATCGGGATCGTTGCGGAATGCGCCGGGCCTGTACTCGGCGCACTCGGGCAGCGCGATGCCCGGATCGCTGCGAACCGCGAAACCCGACCCTCAGGGCTTCGCGTCTTCCGGCATCGTCCCGGCCGCGCGCATGTCCTGCTGCGCCTGCTTGATCGCCTTGACGTCGAGCGGAAGGATCCGGCTGATGAAGCACGGCATCTTGATCGACTGCCGGCCGAGCACCAGGACCTTGTCGAAGCGCTGATGCACGCGTCCCATCTGATTGCTGACCGTGATCGCCTGGGCGAAGTCCAGGTCCGGGCAGCCGCCGTTGAGTTCGAGCAGATAGGCCTGGTTGGGCTTGGTCCACAGCGCGAGCGCGCTGTCGCCCAGCGGCGTCCAGCCGTTGATGCTTCCGAAGTACTGGAAGCTGTCGACCGGCGCGCCGGCGTGCGCGCGGTACAGCGCCAGCCGCTGGTCGTCGTCCATCTTGGGGCCGGTCGCGCAGCCGGCCAGCGCGAGCGCGGCGAGCACGGCCGAAAGCAGCGCGGGAGTCAGCGAAATAAGCCGTTTCATGATCGATCTCCGGGCGGCGCGGCCGCCGTTGCGGGCGTTCTCCGGCATGATGCGCCCGCCCGCGAAAGGCGGCGTCGATGCGGCCGAGGATCGTTCAGCGCGCATGAGGCTTGCCATCCCCGCCTGCCGTCCGTATCATGCCGCCTCTCTCACGGGTTGCCGTGAAATGGCCGGGTAGCTCAGTTGGTAGAGCAGGGGATTGAAAATCCCCGTGTCGGGGGTTCAATTCCCTCCCCGGCCACCATTTTTGAAACAAGGGCTTGGCAGCGATGCCAGGCCCTTTGTTTTTGCTTCGGGCCGACTCGTGCCCGAATCGGATCGCGCGATTCCTTCGTCGCGTCATCCGTCATCCGTCATCCGTCAGCCGACGGCTCTGCGGGCAACGTCGATCCGCATCGTTGCGGACTGCGCAACCCCGCTTGCATATCGCGCATGCTGGATCGACCGAACAGGCAAAGTGTCGCGCCCGTGTCCCGGAATCGTTTTTGATCGGTATCGCGCGTATCGATGGCAAATGCCTGGGGCCGATGCGGGACGACTCCCGCGCGCTGCCGTAATCCATCCAATCCCCGCCCGCGGAGTTAAGCCACGACCCGCCCGCATCAGGCTTGACAGCCCCGGACACGGACATTACGTTCCCAGTCCCCATCACCGCTGATTGGCGGGCCCAGAGGGATACCATGTCTGAGAGTGTAGCCACCCGCTAATCCTTCGCTGCGCGAAGGTGGGTAACGCGTCGAGTCTTACGCCGTTCGCGCCATGCGAATGGGCGTCGTCGCGTTCGTTTCGGCTACAACCGACATGCGATATGAAAATTTCCCAGCGACAGCCGCGCACATTGCGCGCGCGAGCCATGGGTGGAGCGTCGCTCCATCGAACCAACGAAACCCGGCGCCTGGCCGCCGATACGATCCAGCAAGCCGTCGACGTGGCGGGTTGCCGCGTTCCAGCAGGTGCGGCGCAGCGCTCGCCGGCGGCACGCAGGCATTGCCGCGGACGTTTCTGCCGATCCGAAGACAGCCGGCCGCGCAGCGACATCCCGATGATCAACCGTCGTCTGTTTCCGCCCGACCTCAAACCGAAGCCGGTGCGTTCTCATCCTCCCGCTCATCGTCATGGCGAGGTGAAGTCATGCTGAGCCTGTTGATGTTTGCCCGAACGCCTTGTCTCTCAAAACCATGCGCCATGGAGGAGCTTATGCAGATCGCGATCGAACAACCACGGCATCACGCTCAAGTCTTCGAGGTCACGCGCGCTGCGTTCGCCGGCGACGACGAGGCGCACTTGGTCGAGCGCCTGCGCGCGGACGGTCTGGTGCGGCTGTCGCTGGTCGCGGTCGAAGACGGCGAGGTCGTCGGCCACGTGCTGTTCACCGATTTGGCGGTGACGGTCGACGCACGTGCGTTACGCGCGCTGTGTCTGGCGCCGGTGTCGGTGCGGCCGGATTACCAGAACTCCGGCGTGGGTTCGATGTTGATCCGCGAAGGCCTGCGGCAGTCGACGCAGGCCGGTTTCGAAGCGGTGGTCGTGCTCGGGCATCCGGCCTATTACCCGCGTTTCGGTTTCAGCCCGAAGCTCGCTGAAAAACTGGTCGCGCCGTTCTCGGGCGATGCGTTCATGGCGATCGAACTGGTCGACGGCGCGCTGCAAGGCCAGGCGGGGACGGTCGTGTATCCCGAGGCGTTCGGGATCGTAGACGGTCATTGAGCCGATGCGGAAACACAAAGCCCGGCGATACGCCGGGCTTTTTTCTGCATGCATGTTCGATACAAGCAAGCCGACGGCTCAGGGCTGCGGATTGGTTCCGCAGTTGACCGTGCGGATGGTGAAGTAGCGGGTGTGCGTGCCCCAGTCGAACGGTTCGCCGCAGGAGCCGTACGACCAGCCGCCCACTACTTCGGAGTGCTCGGCGTCGGAGTAATACGTGTAGGTCTGACTCTGACCCGGACCCGCGGGCGGAATCGCCGCGGCGGTCAGCGAAACGACCAGGCCCGCGGCGAGCAGCGACAGCTTGGTCCTGAGCGATGTGGGCGTCTTGAACATCCGATTCAACATGTGACCCTCCTTCGTGGCGTTGCCGGGAATTCCGGACTTCTCCGGAGTACCGGTGATACACCAATCGCGAGGATCGCCGCGGGCCTGGGTCGCAGATTTCCGATCGCGAAGCGTGACCGCGGTCGGAGCGAGGCGATCAGGCTTCGGGCACGTAGCCGGCAGGCTTGTCGGCGCCGCCGCCGAACAGGAATTTTTCCATTTCTTCCTGCAGGAAGGCGCGGTGCTTGGGGTCCAGCGGCGACAGACGGTTTTCGTTGATCAACATGGTCTGGTGCGCCAGCCATTTGGCCCAGGCGGGTTTGCCGATCTCGGCGAATACGCGCTTGCCCAGTTCGCCGGGCCAGGGCACGAAATCCAGGCCCTCGGTCTCGCGTTGTTCGTACTGGCAGAAAACGCTGCGGCTCATGGGATGGTCCTGGTTGGAGAAAGAGAGCCGCTCGCGCGGCGAGGGCGGCAAGGTTTGCGAGTGGAAATCAATTCGCCGCTTCGATCAGTTTGCGGATCGGCGCGGGGATGCCGAGCGCGGCGAGTTCGGCGCGGGTGTACCAGCGCAGGTCGTCATTGTCGCCGACCGCGCCGCGCAAGGCGACCCGACGCCAGCGTCGCGGCTGCAATTCCAGTTTGTAGTGACTGAACGCATGCGCGATCGGCGGCAAGGTTTCGCCGGCGTCGAACTCGCTGCCGGCCGTGTGGGCAGCGAACCAGTGCGCGGCCTGCGCTTCGTCGTCGGCCTGCGGTAGGGTCCACAACGAGGCCCAGATGCCGACCGGCGGACGCCGCTGCAGCAGCACGCGATCGTCCGCGTCGAGCAGCCACAGCACTTGCGCATACCGTTGCGGCGCGACCTTGCCGGGCTTGGGTGTCGGCAATTCGGCGACGCGGCCTTCGATGCGCGCGACGCACTCGTGTTGCAGCGGGCACAGGATGCACGCGGGATCGGTGCGCGTGCACAAGGTCGCGCCCAGATCCATCTGCGCCTGGGTGTAATCGACCATGCGCGCGTGCGGCAGATGCGATTCGGCCAACGCCCACAATTGCCGCTCGATCGCCGGCACGCCGGGATAACCGGCGATGCCGTGATAGCGACTGAGCACGCGCTTGACGTTGCCGTCGAGGATGGCGTGACGATCGCCCCAGGCCTGCGAGGCGATCGCCGCGGCGGTGCTGCGGCCGATGCCGGGCAGCGCGGTCAGCGCATCGAGATCGCGCGGCAGGTCGCCGCCGTGGTGTTCGACGCACAGCTTGGCCGCGGCGTGCAGATTGCGCGCGCGAGCGTAGTAACCCAGTCCCGACCACAGCCCGAGCACGGTATCCATCGGCGCGGCGGCGAGTGCGGGCAGGGTCGGCAATGCGGCGACGAAGCGTTCGAAGTAGGGCGCGGCGGTCTTGACCTGGGTCTGCTGCAGCATGATTTCCGACAGCCACACCCGATACGGCGAGCGCGGGTGTTGCCACGGCAGGTCGTGGCGGCCGCTGACCTCGAACCACGCCAGCAGTTTGCCGGCGAAGGCGTCGGTGTCGTCGGTGTTGCTTTTGGCGCTATGGCTGGGGGCTTTCATTGAATCGGATGTGGTGAACGGCTAAGGCGTCGGGCTCGGCGCCGGTGGCGGGTCGTCTTGTTCGATCTGAATCTCGACGCCTTCCAGACTGGCGCCGGAGACTTCGATCTTCGGCGTGCTCAGGGTTCCGCTCAGCGGGGGCAGCAGCGCGCCCTGCGCGCCCGCGTCGACCCATTGCAGCATCTGCGGCAGACGGAAGCGGCCGTCGAAACGGGTCTGGTCGCGGCTCAGTCGCAGCGCGGTGTCGCCGGAGAAATCGGCCGCGCCGCGGTAATCGAGTACGAACGGTAGCGGCGATTGCGATTGGCCGAGCGGCGGCGGCAGCGCCGGCCATGCTTCCGGCCATGCGGCCAAGCGGCCGTCGAGGTGTAGTTGCATCGTGTCGCCGAACGCGAAGCGCCCGGCTGCATCGAAGTTAGGTATCACCCCGGCGCCGCGCACGGCTGCGCCCAGTGGCGCCAGACTTACTTCGCCGTCGCGATAGCGCAGCGGAGCGAATAGTCCGAATGCAAACGGCAAGTCGGTGTCGCCTGCGAGGTAGCGTGCCTGCGCGGCCAGACGCATGCGGTCCAGGCCGAGGCCGTCGTCGCCGGCATGCAGCAACGCGCCCAGGCGGATGCGCATCGGCAGGTTCCAGTCCTTGGCGTCGACCGCGACCCGGCCGGCGAGGCCGAGGCCGCGCGCGGCGGCGGGACGTTGCAAGGTCGCGGCCAGATCGAACGGCACCTGCACGCCGCTGCTTTGCACGCGGCCTTGCAGACGTCCGCGCAAGGGCCGGTCGGGATGCAGTTCGGCGACGTCGATCGCGATGTCGTCGATCGACCAGCCCGCGCCGGCGACCCGGCCGCGCGTCACCCGCAAGCCATCGCTCAACGACGGCAGGCGCAGCGGCTCGCTCGACGGCGGACGCGTCGCCAGCCAGCGTTGCAGCGCTGCGATATCGAGTTGCGGCGCATCGAGTTCGACGCGTTCCACGTCCAGCGCCGCGCCGGCGGCGCGGATCGTGCTCCACGGCAGCGACAGGTACACGCGTTCGGCGCGCAGCAGCGGTGTGGCCGCGCCGGGTTCGCGCGCGACCAGATCGCGCACTTCCAGCATCGGCGTGCCGCGCAGGCGGTATTCGCTGGCGCCGCTGGCGGTGATCTCCAGTCCGAGCGCCTTGCCGGCCTGACCGAGCACGATCCAGCTGACCTGGCTGGGTCGCGACACCCAGCGCAGCGCGATCAGCGCGAGCAACAGCAGCGCCGCGACGATCAGCAGTTTCCTGCGCCAGCGTCGCGGCCGCGGCGGGCGAGGCGCGGGCGGCGCCGTCGTGTCCGCGGGCATCGCGCCTCAGCCGCCGAGCGCTTCGGGCAACAGTGCGTCGACGAAGGCTTCGGCGTCGAACACGCGCAGGTCTTCCGGACGTTCGCCGATGCCGGCGAAGCGGATCGGAATGCCGAACTCGCGCGCCAGCGCGAACACCACGCCGCCCTTGGCGGTGCCGTCGAGCTTGGTCACCACCAACCCGGTCACGCCGACCGCGGCATGGAACTGGCGCAGTTGCGACAAGGCGTTTTGCCCGGTGGTGCCGTCGATCACCATCAACACTTCGTGCGGCGCGGTCGGGTCGACCTTGCCGAGCACGCGGCGGATCTTGCCCAGTTCGGCCATCAGTCCGGTCTGTGTATGCAGGCGGCCGGCGGTGTCGGCGATCAGCACCTGGGTGCCGCGCGCCTTGGCCGCCTGCAGCGCGTCGAACGCAACCGATGCGGCGTCGGCGTTCTGGCCCTGGGCGATCACCGGCACGCCGTTGCGTTCGCCCCAGGCCTGCAACTGCGCGACCGCGGCGGCGCGGAAGGTGTCGCCGGCGGCGAGCATCAGCGGACGGCCTTCGTCGCGAAAGCGTTTGGCCAACTTGCCGATCGTGGTGGTCTTGCCGACACCGTTGACGCCGACGGTCAGCAGCACGAAGGGTTTGGCGTTGACGTCGATCACCAGCGGCTTGGCCACCGGTTGCAGCATCGCGATCAGGTCGGTGCGCAACGCCGCCAGCAACGCGTTGGCATCGGCGAACTCGCGCGACTTCATGCGCTTGCGCAGGTTCTCGATCAGCGCGGTGGTCGCGCCGACGCCGACGTCGGCGGTGATCAGCGCGGTCTCGATTTCGTCGAGCAGGTCGTCGTCCAGGCGCGGATTGCGCGAGAACAGGCCGCCGAAGCTGCGCGCGAACGCGCTGC
>NZ_LMHM01000018.1:0-64535 GCF_001427785.1 Lysobacter sp. Root690 | reverse complement strand
GGCGTTCGCGCCAGCCGAGCTTGCCGGCGGGCGCGGCGGGTTTGTCGATGTAGTCGGTCGGCTCGACCGGTTCGGTTTCGGCCGAGATGGTCTGGACCGATGGCGGTGCGATGGGCGTCGTCGCGGGCGCGATCGGCGACGGCATCGACGGGGCCGGCGCGGGCGCAACAGCGGCCGGCGTCGGCGCGGCGGGAGCTTGCACCGCGGGCGCTTGCGCCGTGACGGCGGGCGCAGCAGCAACAGGCGCCGAAGCAACCGGCGCCACCTGCGCAGGCTCGGCCGGCCGCGTCGCCGGCTCGGCCGGTTCGGGCGTCGCCAGCGGCGGTTCGATCTCGTGCAGCGCGGCTACGACTTCGGGCGGCACCGGCGGTTCGGTGGTGCGCGCTGGGTCTGCTGGCTGATGTGGGGCGGCGGGCGGTGGAGGCGCGCCGGCTTCGGTTGGCTGCGCGCTAGGGAACGCGGCGGCCAATTCTTCGGTGCTGAAGCCGCGCTCGGCCGATTTTTCGGCGGCGGTTTGGTCTTTCTTGCGGCGGAAAAAGCTGAGCATGAGACGGGAGATGGGGCCATGCGCGAGAATCACCACATGCTAGCACCGGCCCCCAGAGTCCCCCGATGAACACTTTTCGACGTGGCCCGCGTGGCGGCGCCGACGCCGGCCCGCCACGGTCCCCGCGCAACCCCGCCAAGCCAAGCGCCGGCGGCGGTCACAACGCGCAGGCCGGCAAGGTGCGGATCATCGGCGGGCATTGGCGCGGCACCCGTCTGAACGTAGGCGACGCCCCCGGGCTGCGGCCGACCTCCGACCGGGTGCGCGAAACCCTGTTCAATTGGCTGATCCCGGCCTTGCCCGGCGCGCGCGTGCTCGACCTGTTCGCCGGCAGCGGCGCGCTCGGCATGGAGGCGCTGTCGCGCGGCGCGGCGTCGGCGGTGCTGGTCGAACGCGACCCGGCCCTGGCCGCGGAACTGCGCGCGCTGGCCGGTCGCCTGCAGGGCGGCGAGGCGGCCCAGGTGGTCCAGGCCGACGCGCTGGCGTGGCTGGCGCAACAGCCGCCGGCCGGCGAGGGCAGTGCGGCGGGTTTCGATCTGGCCTTCGTCGATCCGCCGTTCGCGGCCGGGCTGTGGGACGCGGTCTGGCCGCTGTTGTTGCCGACACTGGCGCCTGCGGCCTGGCTGTACGTCGAAGCCCCCGGCGAGGCCGCGATCGACCTGCCCGCGCAGTGGGACCGCCATCGCGAAGGCGCCACCCGCGAGGTGCGTTACGCGCTGTACCGCCGCCGGCCGGCCTGAGCGACCTGGCCGCGCCCCCGGCGCGACGGCCAATCAGGGTGCTGACCGGCGCGCGCGGACGACTGCTACACTGCGCCGCATCCGGCGGGGGCGGCCCACCCGCTCCCTGTCATTCCATCAGCGAACGACCATCGAATGAGCTCGGCCCGCAACCGAATCGCCGTCTATCCCGGCACGTTCGACCCCATCACCAACGGCCACATCGACCTGGTCGACCGCGCCGCTCCCTTGTTCGAACGGCTGATCATCGGCGTGGCCGAAAGCCCGAGCAAAGGTCCGGCGTTGCCGTTGGAAGTGCGGGTCGACCTCGCCCGCGAAGCGGTCGCCCATCACCCGCATGTCGAAGTGCGCGGCTTCAATTCGCTGCTGGCCCATTTCGTCGCCGAAGTCGGCGGCGGGGTGCTGCTGCGCGGACTGCGCGCGGTGTCCGACTTCGAATACGAATTCCAGCTCGCGAGCATGAACCGGCATCTGATCCCCGAGGTCGAGACCCTGTTCCTGACCCCGGCCGAGCAGTACGGCTTCATTTCCTCCTCGCTGGTGCGCGAGATCGCGCGCCTGGGCGGCGACGTCTCGGGCTTCGTGCCGCCGGCCGTGGCCGCGGCGCTGCAGGCCGAATGGCGGCGCAGCAAGCAACACTGATCATCCACACGACACACGACCAATCCTTAAGGGGCTTACGATGAAAACTTCCTCCCGCTTGCTGCTGATCGCCTGCCTGACGCTGCCGTTCGTGGCCGCCTGCCAGAAAGAGGAGAAGAAGGAGGTCGTCGAAGCCGCGCCGCTGTCGGCGCCCAAGACCAGCGACGAAAACGCCTGGAACGCGTATCTGACCGACGTGGTCAAGCGCAATCTCGACAACGTCACCGGCAGCACCTACGTGTACGTCCTGCCGGCGCCGGAAGCGCCGACCTTCGCCGGCGAATACGAGCGCATGGTCGAGAAGGCGCAGACCGACCTGTCGCGCGGCATCCTCGAAGGCAACCTGGTCGCGTTCGGCTCGCCGAATTCGGCCAAGAGCGCCGACCTCGCCGTGGCCGCGCTGTCGAAGGCCGAGCCGAGCACGATGAAGGGCGTCAAGTTCATCTTCATCGGCGACGCCGCCGACAGCGAACGCGTCAAGGCCGCCTCCGCGCCGGCCGGCGTGAACTACGTGTTCGTGCAGGTCAAGTAATCGGCTCAGGCAAGCCGGTCCGATCAGGCTGGCGGCGCGGAGCGTTCACCGTGTCGCCGACGGGTCGGCACATGTCGGTCGCGTTAGCGCCCGGTATGGCACCGCGGCATTGCAGCGCTGGCAATATCGAATCGAGCCGCTTATGCGGCTCGATTTTTTTAGCGCGGGGAATTCGCTTTTGCTGTCGATCCGCTCGCGGGGTAGAGCAAAAGCGAATCCCCCCAGCCCCCCTTTTCCAAAGGGGGGAACAGCGGTGGCGAACCGGTTCGGAATGTCTTGCTCAAGCTCAAGCACACTGCTCAAGCACATGTCTGAAGCAATTCGCTAAGCACGAGTCCTGTACTCCCGGCCAGGCGCGTGACCCAGCCCACTTTGCAAAAGGGGGCGGCGCCCGGCGCAACCGCGAGGTCGGAAAACTCTGCAGCGCGGGGGATTCGCTTTGGCTTTTGCCTCACAGGCGGAGCAGAGCAAAAGCGAATCCCCCAGCCCCCCTTTTCCAAAGGGGAAACAGCAGTAGCGGATCGGTTCGAGATGGCGTGCTCAAGCCCGAACGCGGCTCAAGCACACCCGGCTAAGCGCGTGACCCAGCCCACTTTGCAAAAGGGGGCGGCGCCCGGCGCAACCGCGAGGTCGGAAAACTCTGCAGCGCGGGGGATTCGCTTTGGCTTTGCTCCACTCGTAGAGAAGAGAAAGAAAAAGACAATCCCCGCAACGTCGATCCACCTGAACAACACCGTCAGCCCGCGGCCCCCCGCCCACGCGACGCAGCATTCCGGCCCATGGCTATGCCCCAGGCCCCGCGCGCCCTAAACTGCGCGCATGCGCTGCCATAGCGAATTCCGCTGCCCCCACGGCGCTGCCTGCCCATGTCGCTGAAGATCAACGAACTGTGCGTCAACTGCGACGTCTGCGAACCGGCCTGTCCCAATCAGGCCATCGCCCAGGGCGAGACGATCTATGTGATCGATCCGGCGCGCTGCACCGAATGCGTCGGTCACTACGACGAACCGCAATGCGTGGTCGTGTGCCCGGTCGAGTGCATCGACAAGGACCCCGCCCACCCCGAATCCGAGCCGCAGCTGCTGGAAAAACTGCGGCGTCTACAACTGGAGTGAACCCGATGCGCAAGATGCCGTGGCCGCGAGCCGGTGCGTTGTCCCCGTGGCTGCTGGCCTCGCTGTTGCTGATCGCCGCGCCCGCCTACTGCGAAGCGCCGGCGCAGAAAACCGCGGCGCGCGCGCAGGCCGGCACGACCGCCGCGCATCCGCCCGGCGCCGCGATCGCCAGCGCGCATTCGCTCTCGACCCAGGCCGGCCTGGAAATCATCGGCAAGGGCGGCAACGCCTTCGACGCCGCGATCGCGGTGTCCTCGACCTTGTCGGTGGTCGAACCGATCAGCTCGGGCATCGGCGGCGGCGGCTTCTTCCTGCTGCACGATGCGAAGAGCGGCCGCGACGTGTTCGTCGACGCGCGCGAGACCGCGCCGGCCGCGTCCACCCCGGCCGCGTACCTCGACGACAAGGGCGAACTCAACCGCGACCGCGCCACCAACGGCCCGTGGTCGGCCGGCATTCCGGGACTGCCCGCCGCGCTGGTGCACCTGGCGCAGAAGTACGGCAAGTTGCCGCTCAAGACCTCGCTGGCGCCGGCGATCCGGATCGCGCGCGAAGGCTTCCCGATCTACGCGCGCCTGGAAAAAGGCTACGGCAGCCGCCGCGAGGTGATGGAGCGCTACCGCGGCACCCGCGAAGTATTCCTCGCCGCCGGCCATGCGCCCAAGACCGGCGAGATCCTCAAGCAACCCGATCTGGCGCGCACGCTGGAACTGCTCGCGGCCAAGGGCTTCGACGGGTTCTATCGCGGCGACGTCGCCGACAAGCTGCTCGCCGCGGTCAAGGAAGAGGGCGGCCAATGGCAGGCCAGCGAACTGGCCGGTTACAAGATCCGCGAACGCGAACCGCTGCGGCTGAAGTACCGCGGCTGGGACATCGTCACCGCGCCGCCGCCGTCCTCGGGCGGCGTGGCGATGGCCGAAATCCTGCAGGTGATCGAAGGCTGGGACCTGAGCAAGCTCGATCCCGCGCACCGCACCCACATCCTCGCCGAGGCGATGCGCCGCGCCTACCGCGACCGCACCATCTACCTGGGCGATCCGGACTTCGTGAAGATGCCGCTCAAGCGCCTGACCAGCCCGGATTACGCCGCCGGCCTGCGCGCGACGATCCATCCGGACAAGGCCACCCCGAGCGATCTGCTGTCGGGCCAGCCGGCGCCGCTGGAAGACGACGAGACCACCCATTTCTCAATCATCGACCGCGACGGCAACCGGGTCTCGGCGACCCAGACGGTCAACCTGCTGTACGGCTCGGGCATGGTCGCGCCGGGCACCGGCGTGCTGCTCAACAACGAGATGGACGACTTCGCCCTGCGCCCGGGCACGCCCAACGCCTTCGGTGTGATGGGCTTCGGCGCCAACGCGCCGGAACCCGGCAAGCGCATGCTCAGCTCGATGACCCCGAGCTTCCTGGAATCGCAGGACAAGGTGGTCGCGGTCGGCGCCCCGGGCGGCAGCCGCATCATCACCCAGGTGCTGCTGGCGATCCTGGCCTACGACGCCGGCCTGCAACCGCAGGCGGTCGCCGCGCTGCCGCGCATCCACCACCAGTGGATGCCGGACGTGATCTCGGCCGAACAGGGCGCGCTCGACGCCGATACGGTCAAGAAGCTGCAGGCCATGGGCCACAAGGTCAACGCCGGCGAATCGAGCTGGGGCAACCTGCAGACGGTGATGTGGGACAAGCGCGCCAACACCTTGTCGGGCGGCACCGATCCGCGCAATCCGGTGGGGTTGGCTGAGGTGGTGTTGAAGCCCTGAGAGACCGGGAATCGGGAATTGGGAGTCGGGAATCGTAAAAGCGGCTGCGTCGGCTTTGGCTGTTTCGATTCCTGACTGCTCCTGCGCGTCAGGGCAGCAGGCGTAAGTATTGTTGAGGCCCTGACGGGCCGGGAGTTGAGAGTCTGGCATCGTAAGAACGGCTGCATCGGTTTTTGCAGTTCCGATTCCCAATTCCCGATTCCCCATTCCCGCCGCATGTCAAACGATGGCGCACCCGCCACGCCGTGCAGTAGATTGCGCCGCATGGACAGCACGCACGGCGTTTCAGCACAGGGGAATCGGCAATGAGTGACGACGACAAGCGTTGGTACACCCGCGTGCCCGCGATCTCGATCGCGCTGGTCGCGTTTCTCGTCGCCCTGACCACGCTGATCAACAACGTGCGCGAGATCGGCGGGCTCAAGGACAAGACCCCGCCGGCGCCGGCCGCCGCCACGCCGGCCGCGCCGCTGGTCAAGCCCGAGGCGCCCAAGGCGCCGTCGCGCTATTCGGTGCTGCTGACCCTGGAAAAGATCGAAGTGATCAACGACGGCACCAGCGGCAGCACCTCGTGGTCGTTCGACGTCAGCGCCGGCGGTCAGGACCTGTTCGAACTGCCGGCGCGCGATTATCTCGATACCGAGGAAAGCCGCAACGTCACCCCGCGCACCAGCGACCCGTCGATGGGCCGGGTGGTCCTGGTGCCGGGCCAGGAAATGCTGATCAAGATCAGCGGCCGCTCCTCCGGATTGATCAGCAAGACCTCGGCCAGCGGCACCGCGACCCTGGTCGCCGAGCGCGCGCTCGCGCCGGTACGGGTGGTCGCGGCCGATCCGCGCGATGGCGAGTTCGTGTTTCATTTCGCTGCGGTGGCTACGGCGCAGTGAGCCTGTGGGGCCGGGAATCGGGAATGGGGAATAGGGAATCGTAAAAGCGGCCCGCTGCGATCGTGATGTTTCGATTCCCGATTCCCGGCTTAGACCGGCAGTGACGCCGGAAATGGTGAATCGCGAGTAGGGAGTGGAACCGACAAAAGCCGGCGCGGCCTGCTTTTACGATTCCCGATTCTCCATTCCCGATTCCCGGCCCTGACCGGCTAAAATCGACCTTCCCCCGCCAACCCGGTAGAACCGCCATGAAACTCTGGTCGATCCTGGGCAACTCGCAGAAGCTCGACGGCGGCGCGATGTTCGGCAACGCGCCGCGCGCGATGTGGGCCAAATGGTCGCCGCCCGATGAACACAACCGTATCGCGCTGGCCTGCCGCGCGCTGCTCGCCAGCCCGTTGGCCGGCAAGACGGTGTTGTTCGAGGCCGGCATCGGCGCGTTCTTCGAACCCAAGCTGCGCGAGCGCTACGGCGTGGTCGAAGATCGCCATGTGCTGATCGAGTCGCTGGCCAAGGCCGGTTTCGCGCCGCAGGACATCGACGTGGTGGTGCTGTCGCATCTGCATTTCGATCACGCCGGCGGCCTGCTCGCGCCGTGGTCGGAAGGGCAGGCGTCGCGGCTGTTGTTCCCGAATGCGTCCTATCTGGTCGGCCGCGAACACTACGAGCGCGCGCGCCATCCGCATGCGCGCGACCGCGCGAGTTTCATCGCCGAACTGCCGCAGTTGCTGGAAGCCACCGGCCGGCTGGAACTGGTCGAAGGCGCGCATTCGAAACTGCTCGGCGACAGCGTGCGCTTCCACTACAGCGACGGCCACACGCCCGGGTTGATGCTGGCCGAGATCGTCGGTCCCGAGCGCGAGGACGGCCAGCCGCATGGCGGCGTGGTGTTCTGCGCCGACCTGATTCCCGGCCGGCCGTGGGTGCATGTGCCGATCACGATGGGTTACGACCGCAACGCCGAGCTGTTGATCGACGAGAAGAAAGCCTTCCTCAGCGACAAGCTCGAACGCAACGTGCATCTGTTTTTCACCCACGACCCCGAGTGCGCGCTGGCCCAGGTGGTGCGCGACGACAAGGGCAAGTTCGGCACCACCCACGAAGTCGCCGAATTGCAGGCGCGGGCGCTGGCTGCATGAACTTGCGCCGCGCGACGCGGCGTTGGCGCGATCTCGCGCTCGCCGCGGTGCTGCTGATCTGCGCCGGCCCGCTGTCGGCGCAGGAAACCGCGGACGGCGAGCCGCTCGGCGACCCGCAGGCCGGCAAGGCCTTGTCGGATCGCGATTTCGGCGTGACCACGCGCCAGTTCGGGCTCGATCGCCGGGTCGAGATGTATCAGTGGCGGCGCGAATTCGGCATCGCCACCCAGGGCGACGGCTACGAGCGGGTCTGGAACGCGGCGCCGATCGATTCGGCCGGTTTCACCTCGGGCTACGTCAATCCGCCGAAGATGCCGCTGGAAAACAAGCGCTGGTGGTCGGAGTCGGCGACGCTCGACGGCAAGCCGCTCGGCAGCGAGGTGTTGCGCGCGGTCGGCGAGTGGCGGGTGTTCCGGCCGAATTTCAGCCGCTTGCCGGCGAATCTGGCGGCGACGTTTCAGCCCGAAGGCGATGGTCTGGGCAGTTCGGAAAATCCGCTCGACCCGCAGATCGGCGACTTGCGCGTGACCTGGCGCGAACTGCGCCTGCCGTCGCTGGAAGGCAAGTTGGAACTGCGCGACGGCGTGTGGCGTCTGCGGCCGGAGGCGATCGCCGCGGCCTTGAATCCGGCGGCGGCGCGTGAGCGCGCGATCGTGGCGGGGCCGGAGCCGGAGGACAAGCGCTGGTCGCCGGGGTGGTTCGCGCTGGCGGTCGTGTTCGCGCTCGGGTTGCTGTATCGCTTGCGCAGGAGGCGGCGGGCGAAGGCGGCGGCGAAGTCGTAGGCGCGCGTTTTTGCTTCGGGGTGCGTCGCTTTGGGTCGCATGGCTTCGGAGCGCATTCGCATCGCGTCGAGCTGGCCGTGAATCGCGCCGCATCGACTTTGATTCGAGGCGACGCGTTTCGCCCTTATAGCTCGTCATTCCCGCGAACGCGGGAATCCAGCGACTTTGATCTTGCTACTTGTCCGTCGATGCATCGACAGTCTGACCTTATCGGCACGAAAGTCGCTGGATTCCCGCGTTCGCGGGAATGACGGCGGGTGGGATCGACGCTTCCTGTGAAGCGCGGGCCGATTCGACTACGCGTAAGCCTCTAAACCTCTAAGCCGCGCAAACCGCGTAAACCATCAAGCGTAATGCTTGGTCCCGAAAATCTTGTCGCCCGCATCGCCCAACCCCGGCAGGATGTAACCCACTTCGTTGAGGCGTTCGTCGACCGAAGCGGTGAACACTTCCACGTCCGGATGCCGGGCTTCCAGCGCCTTGAGGCCTTCCGGCGCGGCGACCAGGAACAAGCCTTTGATGCGCTTGCAGCCGGCGTTCTTGAGCAGGTCGACGGTGGCGATCAGGCTGCCGCCGGTGGCGAGCATCGGATCGAGGATCAGCGCGGTGCGCTCGTCCATGCGGCCGGTGAGTTTTTCGTAGTAGCCGACCGGCTGCAGGGTTTGTTCGTCGCGCTGCAAACCGACCACGCCGACCTTCGCCGCCGGAATCAGTTCCAGCACGCCGGGCAGCATGCCCAGGCCCGCGCGCAGGATCGGCACCAGGGTGACTTTCGCGCCCTTGATCCGGCGGGTGACCACCGGCCCGGCCCAGCCTTCGACCACGGCCTCTTCGGTTTCCAGATCGGCGGTGGCCTCGTAGGTCAGCAGGGTCGCCACTTCCGAGGCCAGTTCGCGGAACGACTTGGTGCTGTTGTCGGCGCGGCGCATCAGGCCGAGTTTGTGCTGCACCAGGGGGTGGCGGACTTCTACGATTTTCATGAGGGGCCTGGGGATGCGGGCGGCGGTTGCCGCAAGGATTGATGGTTACGGGTCGACGCGCAAGCGCGGCTTGGGCGTCGACCGAATCGGAAGCCGCGGCTTGTCATCCGATTCGGGCACGCGGCGCGGTTTCACGGCGCGATGCGTTCCACCCGCAAGCTTGGCGGCATGGCGTCGTCGAAGGTCCAGCGATAACGGTAAGGCGGGTCTTCGGAAATCGCGACGATGCCGCGCGCTTCGAATATCACCGAAACGAAGATTTCGGCGCAATCGCAATACAGCAGCCAGCGCGGCGTTTGCATGCCGGCATCGAATAAAGCGAGAAAGCCTTCCGCTTCGAAGGCCCCGCCGCCGCCGATGGCGATGCGCCCGTCCGCGGCCCGAGCTTCGAACCCGGGATAGAGCGTCGCCATGCCGGCATCGTCGCAAGGCGGTGGAAGCGAATCCTGATCGGCCAATTGCAGCTGGTCGAAGGGACTTCCGTGTAGAGCGAACCAACGCCCGTCCTTGAGCCGCACGCCGTTCGCCACCGGCAGTTCGAACGACTCGGTGGCGACGATACGGGGAAACACCGTGGCGGTGTCGTGCTCGATTACCGACCCGGCTCAGGCGGTACGCACGTACTTGATCTCGATCCCGTCGCTGCCGCCGATCGCCGCGCGCAGCACGGTGATCAGCGAGCCGGCGTTGAGATGATCGATCTCGATCATGTCGACCACCGCGTGATCGATCCAGTAGTCCTGATCTTTGCTGTCTTCTTCTTCCAGCGCGGCAACCAGGATCTGCAGTTCCTCTTCGCTGATCTCGCCGATGTCGGCGCCGGTTTCCTTGTTCGACAAACGAATCATTCCTGGGCCCCTTGAAGCAGAAGTGAGTGGAGAAAAGTGAGAAATGAGTATAAGCGACAAGCCGCCCACTCACTCCTCACTCCTCTTAACTCACTCTTAGGTCTCAGGCCGCGACCGCCTGCTGCGCATGCGGCCCTTCGCGCAGGGCGCGACCCACCATCGACACCAGCAGTTCCAGCTCGTCGCTGGCGATGGTGAAGTTCGGGGTGAAGCGCAGCGAATTGACGCCACCGTGGATCACGCCGATGCCGCGCTCGCGCAGCCATTCCTCGGTGGAGCCGGTGCCGAAGCACTTGAACTGCGGGGCGAGTTCGCACGAGAACAACAGGCCGGTGCCCTGGACCTTGGTGATCAGGCCGCCGAGTTCGCTCTTGAGCTTCTCCAGCTTTTCAATCGCCTCGATGCCGCGCGCGCGGATGTTGGCGCGCAGCTGCGGGGTGACCTGCTGCAGCACGGCGACGGCGACGTCGAGCGCGCGCGGGTTGCTGGTCATGGTGTTGCCGTACAGGCCCTTGCGATAGAGCGAGGCGGCGCGTTCGCCGACCGCGAGCACCGACAGCGGGTACTGGCCGGCGTTGAGCGCCTTGGAGTAGGTCTCCATGTCCGGCGCGTCCAGGCCTTCGAAGCCGGGGTAGTCGATGATCGACAGCACGCCGTGCGCGCGCAGGCCGGCCTGGATCGAATCGACCAGCAGCATCGAGCCTTGGTTGCGGGTGAGTTCGCGCGCGGCGGCATAGAACGCCGGCGGCACGCCGCGGCCCGGGTCGCCTTCGCCCATCACCGGTTCCAGGAACATCGCCTCGACGAACCAGCCGTTGCTGTCGGCGTCGGCGAAGGCCTTGTTCAGCGCGTCGATGTCGTAGGGCTCGATGGTGATCACCGAGTCCTCGTGGCGGAAGCTGGCCAGGTGCTGCACGTAGGCCTTGCGCGAGGAATCCGAATACAGCGCCGGGCGCTCGGTGCGGCCGTGGAAGCTGCCCTTGACCACGATGCGCTTGATCGCGCGGCCGGCGTACTTGGCGCCCGGGTCGGTCATCAGCTTGCTGTTGACGTCGGCGATGCGCGCGGCCAGCGAGACCGATTCGGAACCCGAGTTCAAACAGAAGAAACGCTCGTACGGGCAACCGCCGCGTTCCACGCCGATGGCCGCGCGCAGGGCGCGCTCGAAGCGCAGCTGCGACAGCGACGGGGTCATGATGTTGGCCATCACCTGCGGCTTGGCCATCGCCGCGATCACCGCCGACGGGGTATGGCCGAAACCGAGCATGCCGTAGCCGCCGGAGTCGTGCAGCACCGCGCCCTTTAGGGTGACCACCCAGGGGCCGCGCGCGGACAGGGCGATGTACGGGTTGACGGCGTCGTCGGGGTAGAAATTGACGTAGCCGTCCTGGACCGCGTGGATCTGCGCGTCTTCGTCCAGGTCGAGCAGGTCGGCGTGCAGGTCGCGGATCAGCGCGTATTCGGCGGCGGCGGCGGCGATGGCTTCGGTCAGGTCGGGATGATTGACCGCGAAACGCACGACGGTGTCGTCGTCCAGGCCGAGGGTGCGGCGCTTGCCGGCATGGGCGCGCAGCGGCGCGAGTTGGTTGAGCAGGTTGGTCATCTCGATCTCCAAAAGGTGTCCGGCGTCCGGCCGGGTTGACTGCGTGGGAGACCGTCCGCCTTCATGGCTGGACGCTCGCAGTTGCAGCAGCCCCCGGCTGCCAAGCGCCATCTCTCACAAACCGAAGCGGCCCGGAAACGGTCGCTTCGCTAACTCCTTGAAATGCCGGAACGTCGCGCAAGAATTTTGCGTGGCGCTATCGCCTTTCGACGTTTTTTCGTTTCATTTCAATGATTTATGGGAGTCTATCACGTCCCCCGAGCGCCGATAACCCCCTGGCTACGGGCGGTTCACGGGCCGCGCCGAGCCGCTGTTTCCGCCGCTGGTGACGCTTGTCACCGGCGATGGATGCTTTCGCCCACTGCCGCGGCCGCGGCGTGGCGCCGACAGTGAAGTCACCTTCCGGCCAGTCGCGTGGAGCCGCTCATGACCGCGATCCATCCGTTCCACCGTGTCGTCGCCGCCACCGTGCGCGCCGCTGGCGCAGCGGCCGTGGTAGCGCCCGTGCCCGCCGTGCTGGCGCCGTGGCTGCGTTACCGCTGCGGCACCGCGAGCGCCACGCCGATCGCGAATCTCGCCGGCGTCGAGCACCGGAGCACCACTGGCCCGGTGCGAATCTCTTGAGGTCGCCGCCGCGCGCCCGCCATGCCGCGGATGCGGACGATTGCGCCGGCATCCGCTCGCGCATCGACGCGGTCGCGCAGTGTTGCTCATGCCGCGCGAGGCATGGCTGTGATGCCGGCGATCTACGCATTCGGGATCGAAGCCGTCGAACTCCGTTAAAGTCCGCAACGACCGTGACCCGCGGTCGGCCTGAATTGTTCAGATCGACCCGTTTGCATCGTTGCGCTCCGATCACTCGCCGTCGAGCTGCACGCACCCGCCCGGCGCGGGTGCCGATCGCACCGTAGGACCTTCGAACATGCGTCTGCACACTCCGCCGATCGACACCCAAGACAACCTGCTGGGTTGGCACCTGGCGTCGTTGCTGTATCTGAGTTTCGTGTTCATCCCGCTGTTTTTCTGGCAACCGCCGTGGTGGATCATCGCCATGGCGATCGCCTCGGTGGTCGCGTTCCTGCCGATGTACTGGGCGTTCTATCGCGGCGGTTCCAAGCTGCGGTTGTGGCTGGTGCTGGCGGTCGCGGGCATCGGTTACGGGGTGTTGCCGTACGGCATCGGCGGCGGCACCTATCTGATTTTCGCCGCCGGCATGATCGCCAGCTTCCTGCCGCGCTGGCACGGGATGGCGCTGGCGGTGGCGCTGTTCGCGATCTTCAGCGTCGAGGCGCTGATGATCCTGCCGCCGGAGTTCTCGCCGGTGTCGAGCGTGCTGATACAGACCCTGGTCGGCGCGATCGTCTACGCCGGCGTGCTGGCCGCGCGTTCGCGCGAACTGCGCAACGCTGAGCTGCGCCTGACGCAAGAGGAAGTGCGGCGCCTGGCCAGCCTGGCCGAGCGCGAACGCATCGGCCGCGATCTGCACGATCTGCTCGGCCACACCTTGTCGGTGGTGGTGCTCAAGTCGCAGCTTGCCGCGCGCCTGCTTGAACACGATAAGAAGGCCGCGCAGGATCAGATCTGCGAAGTCGAGCGGGTCGCGCGCGAAGCGCTGACCCAGGTGCGCGAAGCAGTCGCCGGCATCCGCGCCAACGGCCTGCAGGCCGAACTCGCGGCGGCGCGACTGGCCTTGCTTGGCGGCGAGATCAGCCTGGATCACAAGCTCGCGCCGGTGGATATTCCGCTCAACGTCGAGGCCGCGCTGGCGCTGGCCTTACGCGAGTCCGTCACCAACGTGCTGCGGCATGCGCGCGCGCGCCGGGTCGATGTCGAACTGACCCAGGACGCGCGCGGCGGCATCGTGCTGCGCATCGCCGACGACGGCCGCGGCGGCGTGAGCGGCGAGGGCCACGGCCTGACCGGCATGCGCGAACGCCTGCACTCGGTCGGCGGCGTGGTCGAAATCGAAAGTCCGAACGGCGCCGGCACGCGCCTGAGTCTGCTGGTGTCGCGCGAGGCGCTCGCCGCCGCGCGCCGGCTGCCGGCGCCCGCCGCCACATCCGGGACCGCGCGCGAGCCGGTCCTGCTAGAACGAGGTACCGCATGATCCGTTTGTTGCTCGCTGAAGATCAGGCCCTGGTACGCGGCGCGCTCGCCGCGCTGCTGAACCTGGAACCCGACATCGAAGTCGTCGCCGAAGCCGGCGACGGCGCCACCGCCTGGGAAGCGGTCAAACGCGTCCAGCCCGACATGGTGGTGACCGATATCGAGATGCCCGGCATGACCGGTATCGACCTGGCGATGCGGGTGCGCGACTCGGGCATGCCGACCCGAGTGGTGATCGTCACCACGTTCGGCCGCGCCGGTTATCTGCGCCGGGCGATGGACGCCGGCGTGCGCGGTTACCTGCTCAAGGACGCGCCGGCCGGGCAATTGGCCGAAGCGCTGCGTCAGGTGCATCGCGGCGGCCGCGCGATTGACCCGCAGCTCGCGGTCGCCGCGTGGAGCGACGAAGACCCGCTGACCGAACGCGAGCGGCAGGTGCTGCGGCTGGCGGGCGAGGGCCTGTCGACCGCCGAGATCGGCGAGCGGCTGCATTTGAGCCAGGGGACCGTGCGCAATTATTTGTCCGAGGCGATCGGCAAGCTCGACAGCAGCAACCGGATTGAGGCGTATCGGCGGGCGAGGCAGAACGGGTGGTTGTGAGGGGGCGGGCGACAAGGGCTTGGCAGCGCTAAAGCGAAGCAAAGCAAAGGCGGAGCAAAGCAAAAGCGAATCCCCCCTGGCCCCCCTTTTGCAAAGGGGGGAACCCGTCTCGTACTGGCGCGGCGGGCGGATGAGTCGCTAGCTTTTGAGGGCGCGGCAAGCTCTTTCGCGCAGATCCGATCCGATCCGGTCCGATCTCAATCCCGATCCGACGCCGTTGCTTTTCCCCCCTTTGCAAAAGGGGGGCAGGGGGGATTCGCTTTTGCCCCACCCGCCCCAAGCCCCTCACTTTTGCCGATCCACCCAACACCCCGGATAATGACCGCCTCCCCGATCCCGGCCCCGGCATTAGCCGCCGTCCGGCATCGCCCGCGTCCGCCCGTCCGAGCCGGTTTGCACCGGTCCCGACGCCCGCGGCGCATCGCGTCCAACGATCCGGTTTCTTGAAAAAGTCCGATTTCAACTACGAACTTCCGCCCGAGCTGATCGCCCAGGCGCCCCTGGCCGAGCGTTCGGCCAGCCGCCTGCTGGTGGTCCCGCCCGCTCCCGCGCCGCGCGAGGACCGGGTGTTCAGCGATCTGCCGCAACTGCTGCAGCCCGGCGACCTGCTGGTGTTCAACGACACCCGGGTGATCCCGGCGCGGCTGTTCGGGCAGAAAAGCACCGGCGGGCGGGTCGAGATATTGATCGAGCGCTTGCTCGGCGGCAGCGAAGCGCGGGCCCAGCTCGGGGTGAGCAAATCGCCGAAGCAAGGCGCGCGCATCGCCCTGGACGCTGGCGGCGAGGCCGAGGTGCTCGGCCGCGACGGCGAGTTCTACCGCCTGCGCTTCCACGTGCCCGAATCGTTGGAGCAATGGCTGCTGCACGCCGGCCGCCTGCCGCTGCCGCCGTACATCCAGCGTGAGCCTGGGCAGGACGACGACGAGCGTTACCAGACCGTGTTCGCGCGCGAGATCGGCGCGGTCGCCGCGCCGACCGCGGGCCTGCATTTCGACGAAACCCTGCTGGCGCGGTTGCGCGAGCGCGGGATCGAATTCGGCCACGTGACCCTGCACGTCGGCGCCGGCACCTTCCAGCCGGTGCGCGCCGACAGCCTCGACCAGCACGTGATGCACAGCGAGTGGCTCAACGTCGGCGCCGGCCTGATCGAACAGATCCGTCGCTGCCGGGCGCGCGGCGGGCGGGTGATCGCGGTCGGCACGACCGTGGTGCGCGCGCTGGAAAGCGCGATCCGGCTGAACCCGGCCGAAGACGGCGAGCTGCTGCCGTTCGCGGGCGAAACCCGCTTGTTCATCCTGCCGGGCTATCGGATCACCTCGGTCGACGGCCTGATCACCAATTTCCATCTGCCCGAAAGCACGCTGCTGATGCTGGTCTCGGCGTTCTCCGGCAAGGAGCAGGTATTCGCCGCGTACGAACACGCGATCGCGCAGCGCTACCGTTTCTTTTCCTATGGCGACGCGATGCTGCTGTGGCCACTCGAAGCTACTTAGCCCCGCCGTCCTCTCAAGAAGCGAAAAACCGTAAGCCGTCCTGGTGGAATCACCCGCAACCGACGGCAACCGGGCGCCCTCGCAACCCAAGCCAATGAATTCCGACCGCTCCCACCCGCGCGACACCACATGCGCCTCACCATATAAAGGAACCCGCGCATGAGCCGCATGTCCTTCGAATTGCTCGGCAACGACGGCGCCGCGCGCCGCGGCCGGCTGACCTTTCCGCGCGGCACGGTCGAAACCCCGGCGTTCATGCCGGTGGGCACCTACGGCTCGGTCAAGGGGATCATGCCCGAGCACGTCGCCGAACTCGGCGCGCAGATCATTCTGGGCAACACCTTCCATCTGTATTTGCGTCCGGGCCTGGACGTGATCAGCGATCACGGCGGCCTGCACGGGTTCGCGCGCTGGAACGGGCCGATCCTGACCGACTCGGGCGGTTTCCAGGTGTTCTCGCTCGCGCACCGGCGCAAGATCACCGAGCAGGGTGTGACCTTCGCCTCGCCGGTCGACGGCAGCAAGGTGTTCCTCGGTCCCGAGGAGAGCATGAACATCCAGCGCGTGCTCGATTCGGACATCGTGATGATCTTCGACGAATGCACGCCGTATCCGGCGACCGAGGAGGTCGCGCGCAAGTCGATGGAACTGAGCCTGCGTTGGGCCGAGCGCTCGAAGAAGGCGCACGAGGGCAACGACGCGGCGCTGTTCGGCATCGTCCAGGGCGGCGTGCACCACGACCTGCGCACGCGTTCGGCCGACGGCCTGAAGGCGATCGGCTTCGACGGTTACGCGGTCGGCGGCCTGGCCGTCGGCGAGCCCGAGGAGGAGCGCAACGCCATGCTCGAACACACCTGCCCGCAGCTGCCCGAAGACCGTCCGCGCTATCTGATGGGGGTGGGCCGGCCCGAGGACCTGGTTGAATCGGTCGCGCGCGGCGTGGACATGTTCGACTGCGTGATGCCGACCCGCAACGCGCGCAACGGCCACTACTTCACCGCCCACGGCACGGTGCGGGTGCGCAACGCCAAGTACGAACGCGACCTGCGCCCGATCGAGGAAGGCTGCGACTGCTACGCCTGCCGCAACGGTTTCAGCCGCGCCTACCTGCGCCATCTGGACCGTTGCAACGAGATGCTCGGGCCGATGCTGGGCACCTTGCACAACCTGCGCTACTACCAGCGGCTGATGGCGCAGATGCGCTCGGCGATCGAGCAGGGAACCTTTGCGGCCTTCCGCGAGTCTTTCTACGCCGCACGCCAATAAGAAGCCGTTCGTCCGCGAGCGGACGAACTCCCTGTCCCCCTCTCCCGTCCACGGGAGAGGGCAGGGCTGAGGGCTCACCTGCCGGCCTCGACCCATCCCCCAACCGGAATCCCGGAAGGCGGCCAAGTCGCCAAGGCCGCCACCGCCGGCTCCGGGCCCCAACCCAGACCGGCGAAAGCCCATAAAACCGTGCGCTGGCGCCCATTTGGGCCCCGGCCGTAGCCCCCACCCAGCCGTGGCATAATCCCCGGCTATTTTTCGCTCCAGGACTTTCCGATGAATCTGCTCGACCTCCTGATCGCTCCCGCCCATGCCCAAGCCGCTCCAGCCGCGGCGCAGGGCGGATTGTTCGGCGGCGGCCTCGGCGGCCTGATCCTGCCGTTGGTGCTGATCGCGGTGATGTACTTCCTGATCTTCCGCCCGCAGGCCAAGCGCGCCAAGGAACACCGCGGCATGCTCGAGAAGCTGTCCAAGGGCGACGAAGTGCTGACCAACGGAGGCATCGCCGGCACCGTCACCGATATCGGCGAGAACTTCATCACCGTGGAAATCGCCGACAACGTGCGCATCCGCGTGCAGAAGGGCGCGATCGCCAACGTTTTGCCCAAGGGCACCTTGAAGTCGGCCTGAGCCGACGCCACGCCATTTTTACAAGCGGCGACCGGGGAGGTCGCCGCAGGGGTTCTCGATGCTGACCTTCGCGCGCTGGAAATACTTCGTCATCCTGCTAGTCCTTGCGGTCAGCGTGATCTACGCGCTGCCCAATGCCTACCCGCAGGACCCATCGGTACAGATTTCCGCGTCGCGGAGTGACGGCATCCAGGTCAACGCGAGCCTGGCCAAGAAGGTCGAAAGCCTGCTGAGTCAGGCCAAGATCCCGTCCAAGTCGATCAAGATCGAGGACCAGGGCAACCTGCTGGTGCGGCTGGAAGACACCGACCAGCAGACCCGCGCCGCCGACCTGCTGCGTCCGCAACTGGGCAACGACTACGTGGTCGCGCTGAGCCTGGCGCCGACCGCTCCGGCCTGGCTGGAATTCCTGCGCGCCAAGCCGATGCCGCGCGGCCTCGACCTTCAGGGCGGCGTGCACTTCGTGATGCAGGTCGACCAGGCCAGCGCGATCGACAAGCGTCTGGACGCCTATGTCGAAGACGTCCGCTCGACCCTGCGCGACAACCGCGTGCCGTACACCTCGGTGGTCCGCCGCGGCAACGAGGCGCTGGTCGCCACGCTCGGCACCGGCGCCGATACCGCCAAGGCGCAGACCCAGTTGCGCACCGCGTTCCCGACCCTGACCCAGAATCTCCAGGACCAGACCCTGACTCTGGAAGTGCCGCAGGCTGAACTGCAGCGCATCTCGCTGGAAGCCATCGAACAGAACCTCAACACCCTGCGCAACCGCATCAACGCCTTCGGCGTGGCCGAGCCGGTGATCCAGCGCCAGGGCACCGACCGCATCGTGATTCAGTTGCCGGGTCTGCAGGACACGGTCGAGGCCAAGCGCCAGATCGGCGCGACCGCGACCTTGGAGTTCCGCGCGGTGATCGGCAACGAAGCCACCGCCGACGCGGCGGTGCGCGACCGCAGCGTCCCGCCGGATGCGCGCGTGTACTACACCGAGACCAAGCAGCCGCTGCTGCTGTCCAAGCGCCTGCTGGTGTCGGGCGAGCAACTGGTCAACGCTCAGCCGATGACCGATCCGCAGGACGGCCGCCAGGGCGTGCAGATCACGCTCAACAGCGTCGGCGGCCAGCGCATGCTCGACCACACCTTGGAAAACGTCGGCAAGCGCCTGGGCATCGTGTATGTCGAGCAGACCCCGATCACCTCGATCGTCGACGGCAAGGAAGTGCAGACCATCCGCACCGACGAGCGCGTGATCAACTCGGCCACCATCCAGGGCGTGTTCGGCAAGAGCTTCCAGACCACCGGCCTGAGCGCGGAAGAGTCCAAGGCCCTGGCCAGCCAGCTCAAGTCCGGCGCATTGGCCGCGCCGATGATCTTCGTCGAAGAGCGCGTGGTAGGCCCGAGCCTGGGCGCCGAGAACGTCAAGCGTGGCACCATGGCGGTGGCGTACTCCTTCATCTTCGCGCTGAGCTTCTTCCTGATCTATTACCGAATGTTCGGCCTGATCACCTGCATGGCGCTGGTGCTCAACCTGCTGATGGTGGTGGCGCTGATGTCGATCGTCGGCGCGACCATGAGCCTGCCCGGCTTCGCCGGCCTGGCCTTGTCGGTGGGCATGTCGGTCGACGCCAACGTGCTGATCAACGAACGAATAAGAGAAGAGTTGCGCGCCGGGATACCGCCGCAGACCGCGATCGCGACCGGTTACGACAAGGCCTCGGGCACCATCTTCGACTCCAACATGACCGCGCTGCTGGCCGGCGTGGCCCTGTACGCCTTCGGTACCGGTCCGCTGCAGGGCTTCGCGATCACCATGATCGTCGGCATCCTGACCTCGGTGTTCACCGCCGTCACCGTGTCGCGCGGCATCGCCACGCTGATCTACGGTGGCAACCGCCGCAAGCTCAAGTCCATCGCGATCTGACGGGAATACTCCAGACATGAAAATTTTCCCGCTGACCCTGCTGCCGAACGACGCCAACATCAACTTCATGAAGATGCGGTGGCTGTCGATCGCCATCGCCGCCATCATCATGTTCGTCGCGATCGGGGCGATGGCCACCCGCGGCTTCAACTTCGCCCTCGACTTCACCGGCGGCAACCTGGTCGAAGTGCACCTGGACAAGGCCGCCTCGCTCGACGCCATCCGCGACAAGCTCGCCGCCGACGGTTACGACAGCGCCCAGGTCCAGACCTACGGCTCGGGCAACGAACTGCTGGTGCGTCTGCAGCCGCGCGAGGGCGACGATTCCTCCGCCGCCACCGCGCACGCCGCCCAGGCGGTGATGAAGGCGGTCACCGCCAGCGGCAACACCGGCAAGATCCTGCGCAACGAATTCGTCGGTCCCCAGATCGGCAAGGAACTGGCCCTCAACGGCCTGAAAGCGCTGATCTTCGTGGTCGTCGGCTTCCTGATCTACATCGCCTTCCGCTTCGAATGGAAGTTCGCGGTGGCGGCGATCATCACCACCTTGCACGACGTGATTGTGGTCGCCGGCTGGTTCGCGCTCAGCGGCCACGAATTCGACCTGACCGTGCTGGCCGGCATCCTGTCGGTGATGGGCTACTCGATCAACGACACCATCGTGGTGTTCGACCGCGTGCGCGAGAACTTCCGTTCGATGCGTGCCGATCCGGAGGTCATCCTCAACAAGTCGATTAACCAGACCCTGTCGCGCACGGTGATCACTTCGTTCGTGGCATTCCTGACCGTGGTCGCGCTGTACATCTACGGCGGCGGTTCGCTGCGCGGCATGGCCGAATCGCAGATGCTCGGCATCATCATCGGCACCGTGTCCTCGATCTTCGTCGCCTGTCCGTTGCTGACCCTGGGCTTCCTCAAGGTCACCAAGCAGGACTTGCTGCCCAAGGCCAAGGACGACGCGGCGCTAGCGCGTCGTCCGTAACCGACGGCGGGTTGGTTGGACGAAAAAGGCCGCGCATTGCGCGGCCTTTTTCTTGGGCGGTGCCGCCCGGCTGATGGCGCTGGCGAGGCGGGGCGTAGTCGATATTTTCGTGTCGTCGTTCGATGATGCGGTGGCAGATCGGCTTCGCCGGCCATGGCGATATCCTTATCGAAAGGCGAAGGCCAGACCTGATTCCCTGGAGCGAACATGTCCGCACGCAACCAACAACAGATCAACGACTGGAACGGCCCGGTCGGCGATCGCTGGCTGACCTACAACGATTGGCTCGATGAGCGCACCGCCGCCTACGGCGAGGTGGCGTTCGCCGCTGCCGCGCCGCGACCCGGCGAATCAGTGCTCGACATCGGTTGCGGCGCGGGCGCGACCTCGCTAGCGCTGGCACGCGCGGTCGGAGCGGATGGCAACGTGATCGGCGTGGACGTGTCCGAACCGCTGATCGGTCGCGCGCGCGAACGCGCGCAGGCGTCCGGGCTGCCGGTCGAGTTCCACCTCGCCGACGCCAGCGCGCCCTTGTTCGCGCCGCACAGCTTCGATCTACTGTTCTCGCGCTTCGGCGTGATGTTCTTCGACGACCCGGTCGCCGCGTTCACCGAACTGCGCGAAACCCTCAAGCCCGGCGGCCGGATCGCCTTCGCGTGCTGGCAGGAACCGGCGAAGAACGACTGGTACGTGCTGCCGTTGAACGCGATCGCCGGGATCGTCGAACAGCCGAGCGTCGACACGAGCGCGCCCGGCCCGTTCGCCTTCAGCGACCCGCAGCGGGTCGAGCGGATTCTGACCGAGGCCGGATTCGCCCAGATCGAACTGCGCGCCTTCGAGGCGCCGTTCTACCACGGCCGCGGCGACACTCGCGAGGCCATGGCCGAGGATGCGTTGCAGCAGGTGTTCCGGGTCGGGCCAATCCAGCGGCTGTTGGCGGCGCAGAGCGAAGATGTTCGTGCGCGGGCGGCGCAGGCCATCGAAGAGGCCTTGGAGGCGATCGCCACCGATGAGGGCATCGCGGTGAACGGAGCGACTTGGGTGGTGACCGCGATCAACAAGCGCGCAGACATATCATGAGCTTCGTCTTGTACGCATTGCTCGGCGAGGATTCGCCGCTGACGTCGATCGAACGGATCGATACTGAACTGGGCCGGTGTTTCGCCCTGGAAACCGATCTGGTCGCGCAATTCGAAGTGCTGCCGTTCACGACCGAGCGTTCGTTGAGGCTGCGTTGGCCGAACTGGGCAATCTTGGTGTTTTACGAGGATGGGCCGTCGGTTCTCGCCGACTCGCGGGAAATACAGCGCATCGCGGGAACGCCTGATATCCCGGACCTTTCCGGTATCGGGCGTCGAGTACGCGTGGTGTTTGGCTCGGACGATGACAGGGTATACACCAATCACGTGATCTGGATGATGGAGTACTTGTGTGGCATCGAGGGCGCCTTTGTTTTCGACCCTTTGCGCAAGGAGTTCATTAGCCTCACTTAGGCGCCGGAGCAAACGGTCTGCAACGTTGGATCGGACGCAATACGAGAAACGCCGCGAAAATCGCGGCGTTTTTCATTTATGCCCAGTCAATGCTACGGCATGCGCGTCAATCAAACGCCGCCGCATACCCCGTATTGACGATCCGATTCTGCAACGCATCGGCGATCTTCAAATTACCAGCGACCAACTGCCGCGGCGGCAAGCCGCGATTGTCCATCGGCCCAGTCGAACGGCCCTTGAAGTCGCAGACCTTGCCGCCGGCCTCGCGCACCATCAGGGCGCCGGCGGCGATGTCCCACGGCTTCAGGCCGGCTTCGAAATAAGCGTCGGCGCGGCCGCAGGCGACGTAGGCCAGGTCGAGCGCGGCCGAGCCGGTGCGGCGCACGTCCTCTGCGTCGACCAGCAGATTGTCCAGACACTTGAGGTGGGCGCTGGCGCGGGCGCGTTCGCGCGGCGGGAAGCCGGTGATCAGCATCGCGCCGGTCAGGTCCTTGCGCTCGGCGATGCGCACGCGCTTTTCGTTGAGCTGGGTGCCGCTGCCGCGGCTGGTGGTGAACAGGTCGTTGCGCAGCGGATCGAAGATCACGCCGTGGATCGGTTCGCCGTTTTCGCACAGCGCGATCGACACGCAGAAATGCGGGATGCCGTGCAGGTAGTTGCTGGTGCCGTCGAGCGGATCGATGACCCAGGTGAAACGGGCCTGGCCGATCGGGCCGCTTTCCTCGCCGAGGATGGCGTAGTCGGGGGTGGCGCGGCGGAATTCCTTGATGATCTCCGCTTCGGCCAGGCTGTCGACTTCGCTGGCGTAGTCCATGCGGTCCTTCTCGACGATGTTCAGCGCATCCAGGCGGTGCATGTGGCGCAGCAGCACGTTGCCGGCGGAGCGAGCGGCCTTGACCATGAGGGTGACGGCGGGTTTCTGCATGGTTTACGGCCTCGAACGGGTGAGGTGGGGCAGGACTGACGGGGATAAAGAGCGGGCCGGCGCGTATGGCCGGGGCGGGGAGTTTACCATTTGCGCATGAACTCCGATCCTCGCGAAACCACGCCGCCGCCCGAGCGGCCCGAAAGTGCCAACTCCGCCGCGGCCCAGGGCGACCCCGCCGCCGCGCCCGGCGCGGCCCAACCCGCCGCCGAACCGGACCCGGCCGCCGCCCGCATCCGCATCGTCCTGGTCGGCACCCAGCACCCGGGCAATATCGGCTCGGCGGCCCGGGCCATGAAGACCATGGGCCTGTCGCGGTTGATCCTGGTCGCGCCCGAGAAACCGCTCGACCGCGATGCCTACGCGATGGCCGCCGGCGCCGACGACGTGCTGGAGGCCGCGCCGATCCTGCCCGACCTGGCCACGGCGATCGCCGATTGCCACTGGGTCCTGGGCTGCACCGCGCGCAGCCGCCGGATCGCGCTGGAGGAACTGGCGCCGCGCTTCGCCGCCGAGCGCGTTGACGCCCGCGCCCGCGAAGGCGCGCAGGTCGCGCTGGTGTTCGGGCGCGAGCGCACCGGTCTGAACAACGACGAATTGCAACTGTGCCATGCCGCGGTCCATATCCCGGCCAATCCCGATTACAGCTCGCTCAACCTCGGCGCGGCGGTGCAGGTGCTCAGTTACGAGCTGCGCATCGCGGCGCTGGCCGCGGCCGCCGCCGATCCGGCCGGCGATCACCGCGACCCGCCGGCCTCGCACGCGCAACTGGAAGGCTTCTTCGGCCAGCTCGGCGAGGCGCTGGACGCGATCGACTTCCACAAGGGCCGCGCGCCCGAATCGGCGATGCGCAAGCTGCGCCGGCTGTTCCTGCGCGCCGACCTGGACGAGCGCGAAGTGCGCCTGCTGCGCGGGGTGCTCGCCGACGTCGAGCGCATGGCGATGCTGGCCGGCCAGCGTCGCTGAGCCGGTGGGCATGGGCGGGCCGTCACCCGCCTTGCGCGCGCGCCGCCGGGCCGTTGCGGGGGCACAACGCGGGCGTATCGGCGCGGCGGCGGTTCGATTACGCTGCGGTGGCAATCCGACCGGGTGACTTGAGTTGATCGCTAGCGCGCGGATTCTGAGAGTGCTGTGGGGGCTCGTCCTGGCCGGGGCGTCGGCCTGCGTCGCGGCGTCGCCCGATATGCACGACGGGCGCGGCGGCCACCCGGAAGACACCGATGCGCATGTGCTGGTGCTGGGCCGGATCAGCGACGATCCCAAGGCCCATTACGAACAGCTCAAGCCGCTGCTGGATTACGTGGTCCCGCGCATGGCCGAGGTCGGCATCCGCGAGGGCCGCATCCTGATGGCCAAGGATGTGCAGCAGATGGGCAGCTATCTGCGCCGCGGCCGGGTCGACTGGGTCAGCGAGACCGCCGGCACCGCGATGCTGCTGCGGCAGCGCGCCGACGCGCGGCCGTTGCTGCTGACCGAGCGCGACGGGGTCAGCCACTACCACAGCGTGTTCTTCGCCCGTCGCGACAGCGGGCTGCGCTCGCTCGAAGACCTCAGCGGCCACAACGTCGCGTTTCAACGGCCGACCTCGACCAGCGCCTATTTCGTCCCGGCCGCGACCTTGCTCGAACGCGGCCTGACCCTGGAAATCCTGTTGTCGCCGACCGACCGCATCAACCGCGGCGGGGTCGGTTATCTGTTCGCGCGCTCCGAGCTCAACGTCTCGACCTGGGTGCACAAGCGCCTGGTCGACGCCGGGGTGATGAGCAACCTGGACTGGAACAACCCGCGGCGCATGCCCGAAGCGTTCCGCCGCGACCTGATCGAGATCGGCCGCAGCGAGGACTATCCGCGCGCGCTGGAAGTCGTGCGCGGCGATCTCGATCCGAAAGTCGCCGCGCGCCTGCGCGAGGTGCTGATGGACGCGGCCGGCGATCCCGAGGCCGGCGAAGCGCTGCTGCGTTTCTTCAAGACCACCCGCTTCATGCCGATCGACGCCGAATCGCAGCGCGCGCTGGACCATATCGGTTCGGGCGTGGCGCGGGTGCGCGCGGAGGTCGAATGAGACTGCGCGCCGGCCTGCAGGCCAAGTTCCTGTCGATCATGGGAGTGGCGTTTCTGGTCGTGGTCACGCTGATCGCGCTGTTGCTGTATCGGCAGGAGCGCATTCAGGCCGAAGTGGTCGGGGTCAGCCGCGATGCGATGCGCGACAGCTTCGTCGAAAGCCTGCGCCGTCACGGCGAAGGCGAGGTGGCGCAGCTCGCCGGCTCGCTGACCAACCCGCTGTACTACTTCGACCTGGACGCGATCGGCGAACTCAGCCGCGCGGCGCTGGCCAATCCGGGCGTGCGCTACGTGATCGTCTACGACAGCGACGGCAACATCGTCCACGACGGCAGCGAGGAGATTCCCAGCTACGGCAAGCGCATGGACGATGCGATGGCCAGGCAGGTGGTCGCCGCGCGCGCGCTGCACACTCAATGGGGCGAGCACACCTTCGACGTGTCGATGCCAATCAAGATCGGCCAACAGCGGCTCGGCGGCGTGCGCGTAGGCTACGACCTCAAGGCGATGCGCACGTATCAGGACAGCGCCCTCGATCAACTGCGGCAACGGCTGGAGGAACTGGGCCGGCGCCAGTTGCTGTGGGTCGGGCTGCTCAGCGTGGGCCTGCTCGCGCTCGGCGTGCTGATGGTGTGGCTGATCCAGCGTTGGCTGGTCAAGCCGATCCGCGAACTCGCCGACGCGGCCCAGGCGATCGAGAACGGACAGTTCGACAGCGCGCCTCCGGCCGGGCATCCCAACGACGAAGTCGGCGACCTGATGCATGCGTTCAGCCGCATGAGCCACAGCCTCGCGCGGCACGATCGCGACATCCGCCGCATGGCCTACACCGACGCGCTGACCGGGCTGGCCAACCGGCTCGCGTTTCGCGAGTGGCTGGACCAGCGGCTGCTGCATCTGCGCGGCGACGGCGGCCAGCTCGGCCTGCTATTCGCCGATATCGACGATTTCAAGCGCGTCAACGACACCCTCGGCCACGATGCCGGCGACGATGTGCTGCTGCAGTTCGCCCAGCGCATCCAGGACACGGTGCGCCGGATCGGCGGCGAACGCGCGCTGTTGGCGCGCTTCGGCGGCGACGAATTCGTGATCCTGGTCGAGGGCAGCCGCGAGCGCAACGGCGAGGCGCGCACCGTCGCCACGCATCTGGCCGAAGTGCTGGTGGCCGAACTCGGCCAGCCGATCGTGGTGCACGATCGTCAGGTGTTTCTCGGCACTTCGATCGGCGTGACCCTGTATCCCGAAGACGCGTCCGGCGCGACAGCGCTGATGAAGAACGGCGACATCGCCATGTACCAGGCCAAGGTCGCCGGCAAGAATTGCTATCGCTTCTACAGCCGGGCGATGGATCAGGCGGTGGAGCGCCGGGTTCACCTGGAGCACGAATTGCGCGGCGCCTGGGATCGCGGCGAACTGAGTCTGGTGTATCAACCGGTGTTCCGCCTCGCCGACGGCAAGATGGTCGGCGCCGAGGCGCTGTTGCGCTGGAAGCATCCCGAGCAGGGCCTGATCGCGCCGTCGGTGTTCATCGATGTCGCCGAGCAGAGCGGCCTGATCGAAACCCTCGGTCCGCAGGTGTTGCGCGCGGCTTGCGAGGACGCGGTGTCGTGGCGCAATACGCGTATTGGCGCGGAGTCGCTGTTCGTATCGGTCAATGTTTCGCCGCGCCAGTTGCGCAGCGGCGACCTGCCCAACGTGGTCGCGGCCTGTCTGCACGAAACCGGACTGCCCGCGCAGCAACTGCATCTGGAGCTCACCGAGACCGCGGTCATCGGCGACGAGGTCCACGCAAGCAGCCTGCTGTCGCGGTTGCGCGCGAGCGGGGTGAAGGTGTGGCTGGACGACTTCGGCACCGGCTTCTCCGGCCTGAGCCATCTGCGCCGGGTGCCGGTGGACGGGGTCAAGATCGACCGCAGTTTCATCGCCGACGTGCTGCGCGATCCCGACGATCTGGCGCTGACCACCGCGATCATCGCGATGGCGCATTCGCTGGGCATCATCGTCGTCGCCGAGGGCGTGGAGAAGGAAGGCCAGTACGCGGTGCTGCGCGAGCGCGGCTGCGATCTGGCGCAGGGGTACTGGCTTGGGCATCCGGTGAATGCGCAGGAGTTTTTGCTGCTGCTGGCTTGAAGCGAGAAAGTGAGTGCAGAAGAGTGAGGAGTGAGTAAGGGTTCTGGGCTTTTACTCACTCCTCACTGTTCTCTACTCATCACTGTGTTGATCGATGGCGTTCGGTTCCGCTTGCGTCCCGCACCAGCGCTTTTTGCTTTTGCTCGTCATTCCCGCGAAGGCGGGAATCCAGAGACTTCAGAGTCATGTCGCGGTGAAGCCCTGGATTCCCGCCTTCGCGGGAATGACGAGCAAAAGCGAAGACGCGGCGTAAGGCGCCCGCGAGTCAGCCCAACTTAGCCCGCAACAACGCAATCCACTCCGCCGCCGCCTGCGCCAGGCTGCCCGACAGCACCCCGAACACCGCCACCGCGATCACCCCGGCGACCCAGGCGATGCCCATCAGCTTGCCGTCGCGTTCCAGCAGCGCGAACGCGAACAACAGCAGCAGCGCGCCGAACAGGAAATTGGTGAACGGGATCGGCAGCGACAACAGGATGCCGAGCAGCACCAGCAACAAACCGGTAAAGGCATTGGCGGCGCGATGATCGAGCAGCGCGGTCGCGCGCGGGCTGACGAAACGCTCCAGCCGGGTCAGCCATGGCGCCAGCAGATTGCGGAACCTGGCCATCGCGCTGCGATGCGGGCCGCGCCGGGCGATGAAGCCCGGCAGCCACGGCCGGCGCAGGCCGATCAGCAGTTGCAGACCGACCAGCACCACCAGCGGGCCGCTGATCGCGCCGCCGACGCCCGGGATCGGGATGAAGGCGGGCAGGGTGGAGACGAACAGCAGCATGCCGAACGAGCGGTTGCCCAGGCCGTTGAACACATCCCCGAACTTGACCACCTCGTCCGGATCGCCGGCGACGATGGCGTCGAGCAAGGCGCGGGTACCGGCCTCGTGGACGTCGCGGCGACGCGCGCCGTCGCGATCGCCGCCACGCTTGCCGCCGTCCGGCCCGCGGTCAGCCGCTGCCGTCATCGTCGGTGGACTCGGCGGGCTTGGGCAGGTGCCGCTGCAGCAGCAGCTTGTCGATGCGCGGGCCGTCCAGATCGATCACCTCGATCCGCCAGCCATGCCAGGCGAAGTATTCGCCCACATGCGGAATCCGGCCGAAGTGGGCGATCACCATGCCGGCCACGGTATGGAAGTCGTGCTCGTCCTCGTTCGGCAGGCGTCCGCCGCCGATCACTTCGCGCAGTTCTTCCACCGGCAGCGCGCCGTCGATCAGATACGAGCCGTCTTCGCGCTGCACCACCGGCCCGGCCTGGTCGTCGGACTCGGCGGTCTGGACCCGGCCTATCACCGCGCCCATCAGGTCGTTGACGGTGATCAAACCGGTCACGTCGCCGTATTCGTCGACCACCAGCGCCAGCGACTGCTGTTCCTCGCGGAAGATTTCCAGCAGCTTGAGCGCGTGGGTGGATTCGGACACGAACAAGGCTTCGGTCAACTGGCCGAACAGGTCCGGCAGATTGCCCACGCCCAGGTTGCGCAGCAGCGACTTGGCCTCGAGCACGCCGAGCACGTCCTGATCGCTGCCGCGGTAGACCGGGAAGCGCGAGAACGGCGATTCGCGCATCGCCGCGAGGTTGTCCTCGATCGAAGCGCTGGCGTCGAGCCAGGTGATGCGGGTGCGCGGCGTCATCAGACTGTCGGTGGTGCGGTCGCCCAAACTCAGCACGCGGTTCATCATCTTGCGTTCGTCGGCGTCGATCACGCCCTGCTCGTGGCTTTCGCTCACCAACAGACGGATCTCTTCTTCGCTGATCTCGCTACGCGCATCGTCCTTGATCCCGAGCAGCCGCAGCACCAAGCGATTGATCGCGCCCAGTGTGGCGACCACCGGCTTGGCGAAGCGGGCGAGGCCGGCCAGCACGATCGCCACCGAACTGGCGATCTTTTCCGGGTTGGTCAGGGCCAGCCGCTTGGGGATCAGCTCGCCGAAGATCACGCTGGCGGCGGTGATCAGGGTGACCGCGGTGCCGATGCCGATGGTGCGCGCGTACTCGGCCGCCCCCGGGAAGATGCCGCCGATCCAGCCGGCGATCGCCAGGCCGATCGACTCGCCGCCGAAGGTGCCGGTCAGCACGCCGATCGCGGTGATGCCGACCTGCACGGTCGACAGCAGGTTGTCGGGGTGTTCGGCCAGTTGCAGGGCCATGCGGGCGCCGCGGCTGGGGTGGGTCGGGTTCTCGGCCATCTGCTTCAGGCGCAGCTTGCGCGAGGTCATCAGCGCCATCTCCGACATCGCGAAGAAAGCGTTGAGGACGATCAGGGCCATGACGATCAGTAGTTCCAGCATCGGCAATGCCTCCTGTGGCCGGTGGGTTCACGGAAGGAGCGCGCATTGCGGGCGGAACGGGCCGGGAAGTGCCGGCTGGGTCGCGGTTTTGGGTCGTCGTCCATGGGTTGCGGGGGAAACGGTAGGGAAAGGCGGCATGGCCGGAGCCGGACCGGGGCCGATCTTAGCAGGCATTCACGACGCCTCTTCGTGAAAGCGGCCGGACCGGACCGGGCGCCGGTGGCGCGCGGATCGGCCCGCGACGGCGTTTTTGCGAAGCGCGCCGGCCGTCCGGACAGGCCAAGGTGGGCGCGGCGTCGTCAAACGGTCATAATCGCGCCCGCAAACCCGTGCCGGCCCAGCCGGCGCCAGAACACCCACCGGCGCGGCCGGCAAATCAGCGGCTTACGGCCCAGAGGCTTTCCAGCATGTTTTCCCTGCAGACCATTTTCGGCCAAGGCAACCAGTTCTATACCCTGCTCGAGGAGGCCGCCGTCGCCGCCCACGACAGCACCAAGGCCCTGCACGCCATGCTCAAGGCCGCCGACCGCCAGCCCGCGCTGGACGCGTTCAAGCTCGCCCGCCAGCGCGAGCGCGAGGCGTCCGACAAGATCAGCCAGGAGCTGGTCGACAGCTTCATCACCCCGATCGAGCGCGAGGACATCGAGTCGCTGAGCACCGCGCTGTACAAGATCCCCAAGCAGGTCGAGAAGTTCGCCGACCGCTATTCGCTGGCCACCCGCCACCTGGAACACATCGACTTCGCGCCGCGCGCGGCGATGCTGGAGCAGGCCGCCGAGGTCGTGGTCAAGATGGTCCACCAGCTGCGCCATCTCAAGCTGGAACCGATGAAGGCGCTCAACGACCAGCTGCGCGCGCTGGAGAACGAGGCCGACCGCCTCATGCTGGAGCTGTACCGCGACATCTATTCCGGCCAACTCGACAACCTGCAGATGTTCTTGCTGAAGGAGTTCTTCGAGATCCTGGAAAAGGCGATCGACCGCTGCCGCGAGGCCGGCGTGGTCGCCTACCAGATCGTCCTGAAAAACTCCTGAGGCGCGCGCGATGCTTACGCTCGTCATCGTGGTAGTGCTGGCCGCGCTGATCTTCGAATACGTCAACGGCTTCCACGACACCGCCAATTCGATCGCCACCGTGGTCGCGACCAAGGTGCTGTCGCCGATGCAGGCGGTGATCCTGGCCGCCTCGACCAACCTGATCGGCGCGCTGTGGGGCACCGCGGTGGCCAAGACCATCGCCTCGGGCCTGATCGACGCCGGCGTGGTCGAGGTCGGTTCGCAGCTGCTGCTGTGCGCGCTGCTCGGCGGCATCATCTGGAACCTGATCACCTGGTGGCTGGGCCTGCCGTCCTCGTCCTCGCACGCCCTGATCGGCGGCCTGTGCGGCGCGGCGGTCGCGGCCTCGTCGAACAACTGGCACGCGGTGGTCTGGTCGCATCCGGCCGAGCCGATCTGGAAGAGCGCCGGCGTGCTGTGGAAGGTGATCGTGCCGATGTTCACATCCCCGGTGCTCGGCTTCGCCGCCGGTTTCCTGGTGATGGGCGTGTTGTTCGCGCTGATCTCATTCATGGCGCGCAGCGGCGGCGTGCTGCGCCGGCTGGCGCGGCCGCGCTGGGTCAACGGTTTCTTCGGCAAGGCGCAGCTGCTCAGCGCCGCCGGCATGGGCTTCGCCCACGGCATGAACGATGCGCAGAAGACCATGGGCATCATCGCCCTGGCCCTGATCAGCGCGCAGGCCGCCGGCACCCTGGACAACCTGCCGGCGTGGCTGGCGTTCCTGCATCCTTCGCCCGAAGCGATCGCCAACAACGACATCGACACCTGGATCAAGCTGACCTGCGCGGTGGTCATGGCCGCCGGCACCGCCGCGGGCGGCTGGCGCATCATCAAGACTCTGGGTCACAAGCTGGTCAAGCTGCACCCGATCCACGGCTTCGCCGCCGAGACCAGCGCCGCGACGGTGATCATGTTCGCCTCCTCGTTGGGTATCCCGGTTTCGACCACCCACAACATCTCCGCCGCGATCATGGGCGTGGGCACGGCCAAGCGTTTCAACTCGATCAAGTGGACCGTGGTCGAGAAGATGATCTGGGCGTGGATCCTGACGATTCCGGCCGCGGGTGGTATCGCTTATGGGTTGTTTGAATTGATGCGGTTTTTGGGGTGGATTTGATCGCGGCGGTGTTGGCCGCAGGTCGTTAACGGTACGCAAAAGGCCCGCGCATGCGGGCCTTTTGTTTGGGTGTCATGGCAGGCGCGGCCTTCCGAGTCGTCATTGCCGCGTAGGCGGGCTCCGCTTTACTTCAGCGAAGCCGAACATCCACAGACTTCAGCGCGATCTTTCAGGTCGTCATCCCCGCGAAGGCGGGGATCCAGAGACTTCAGCGCCATCTTTCAGATCGTCATTCCCGCCTTCGCGGGAATGACGGTCGGGAGGGGGCGCGGTTGTTGCTTAGATGCGCCTGGATTGATGTCGCATGTCGTCGATGCGACTTGCACTAATCCCTAGGACCAAAACCGTCCCGGACATAACCAAGCCCCGCAAACCCAAGACTCAGCACATCCGCTTAAAGCAGATTCCGATCCGCTTACAACAGATCCCCATTAGCCGACAGCACCCGCTCCATCCGATCGCCCACGCCGCCGATCTCCATCACCAGGCGCTGCACCTCGGCCGCGTCCAGGGTTTCCAGCGGACGGTTCTCGCACAGTTGCAGGTACGGCACGCCGTCGAGGTCGCCGATCGCCAGATAACCGACGTGGCTTTCCCAGTTGAAGGCCAGCGCGCGGCGCGCGTCCAGGCCGGTGGTCGGGGCGACCGCGGTGCTTACGCGCAGGAACGCACGGCCGTCGTCGTCCTCGATCTCGGACAGGAACAAGGCCTGATGGCGGGTGCCCTGTTCGAGCGACAGCTCGATGCAGATCACGCTCTCGTCGTGAACGGTGAGGTGGAACCCGGCCCGGGTCAGTTGATGGCGGATTTGTTCGAATTGCATGGGGGCGACTCCTGCGCGTTGCAGCGCATATGCTACCGCGATGGACAGCGAAACTGCCGCCAAACGCATCCGCGCCGCGATCCGCGCCATTCCCAAGGGCGAGGTCGCCGGTTACGGCGAGGTCGCGCGCCGCGCCGGACTGCCCGGCCGCGCGCGCCTGGTCGCGCGCCTGCTCAGCGAAAACGACGACCCCAAGCTGCCCTGGCACCGGGTATTGCGCTCGGACGGCCGGATCGCGCTGCCGGAAGGCTCCAAGGGCTATCGCGAGCAATGCCAACGGCTGCGCGCGGAAGGGGTGACGGTCGAAAACGGCCGGGTCCGCGGCCAGCGCGCGGCGCCGACCATCGACGCGCAGATCTGGGGTCCGCCGGAGGACTGAACGCCTCCTGCGCGGGCGCGCGGCTTGCACGCGGCGCTCACGTCCTCGCGGCGCGCTCGCGGCTACCATAGCGCCCGCCCCGAGGAGTCGCGATGTTTTCCAGTATCCCGTCGATCACCCGCCGACTGTTGATCGCCAATGTCGTCGTATTCGTCCTGCAATCGCTGCTGGGCCTGAGCGAGTCCACCCGCGCCTGGCCGTTGTGGTTCGAGCTGTGGCCGTGGGTGCCGTCGCAGTTCGAAGTCGACGGCCCGGGCTTCATGCCGTGGCAGTTGCTGACCTCGGGTTTCATGCACGGCGGCATCGGCCACCTGGTGTTCAACATGCTCGCGCTGGTGATGTTCGGCGCGTCGCTGGAATATCACTGGGGCGCGCGCCGTTACGCGATCTATTACTTCGTCTGCCTGATCGGTTCGGCGTTGCTGCAGTTGCTGTTCGCCTCGATCGCGATCTACGAGGGCCAGCTGTATCTGACCCTGGGCGCATCCGGCGCGATCTATGGCTTGCTGCTTGCGTACGGCGTGTTGTTTCCCAATCGCCGCGTGACCTTGCTGCCGTTCCCGATCGTGCTCAAGGCGCGCACCCTGGTGATCATCTACGCGCTGGCGTCGGTGTTCTACGGCGTGTTCACCACCGGCACCGGCGTGGCCCATTTCGCCCATCTGGGCGGGATGATCGTGGGCTGGATGGTGATCCGCTATTGGCGCAAGTACCCGCCGAAGAACGGCGGTGGCGGTAACAGCGACGCCGCCCGCCGCGATGCGCGGATGCGGGAACTGCGCGAGCGCAGAAAGGCGTCCAAGCTGCGGGTGGTGAAGTAAGGCCTTTGCCCGGCCGCAACGGTCTCATGTTGGAGCGACTTCAGTGAAGATGCCCGTTACGACGTGGTTGTCTATCGTTGTTTACGCTGATTTCTGCGATGTCCCGCGATGGGCGCTCGCGGGCAACAACGATGATGGTTTTTGGCTGCTGGATTCGCAGTTCGACGATGACGCCGACGAATATCCGCCGTTCTTCCGGGTCAAGTTCGTTGGCAACGAACTTGAGGCCGCACGGGCCGTTTTCGATACGGGCACGATCGGCGATGTTGCTGCCGCCGACGTCATCGCCGTGGACGAGCTCCGATTCGATCCGACTGTTCGCGCCAGTGTGATGCGCCGAGTCTGAGCTCGCGGACTTAAAAACCCGGCCGCAGCTTCACCTGTTCCAGTTCCTTCTTGACCGACCGCCAGAACAGACTCGGCGCGATCCAGGTATAGGCGCAGAACAGCAGCCACGCATACGAAAGCGGACCGGTCCACTGCGGCAGGCCGTTCTGCGGAAGCGCGATCAGGGCGATGCGGTAGATCAGGAACATGCCGATCAGCAGCACCACCGCGCGGGTGCGCGAGCCGGCGCTGACGAAACTCTGGAAACGCCACCACAGGCCCAGCAGCCAGCTGCGCCGCGCCTTGACCGCGGCCATCAGGGTCAGCGCTTCGCCGTCCATCGGATCGATCTGCAAGGCCCAGGCGGCGTGATCGCGCGCGCTGTCGGTGCGGCCGGCGGCGAGTTCGCAGTGACCTAGCACGCACAAGGCCTCGACGTGTTCGGGATGGCCGCGCAGCACGTCGCGCGCCAAAGCTTCGGCGCGCGCGCGATCGCCGCGACGCAGCTCCAGCGAGGCGAGCAGGGCCGGGTAATCGGGATCGTCCGGGTCGAGTTCGCAGGCGCGTCGCGCTTCCTCCAGCGCCTGCGCGTCGCGGCCCCAGGCCAGGTACAGGCGGGCGTAGGCGTCGGCGATCGCGGCCGAGTCGGGTTGCAGTTCGCGCGCCGAGTCCAGATGCGCCTGCGCCTGTTTCAGATTGCGCCGCGCGATCGCCGCGATCGCGGCGGCGAGGTGGGCGAACGGCGATTCGGGTTCGAGTTCGAGCGCGCGCGCGGCTTCCAGTTCGGCCGCGTGCAGGCGCTGGCGCTTGATCAGGCACAGCGACAGGAACGCATGCGCATCGGATTGGTCCGGGTCTTCGCCGAGCGCCTGCAGCAGCATGCCGATGGCGTCGTCGATCTGGCCGTTGGCGTAATAACGCTCGGCCATGCGGTAAAAATGATCGTGGCGGCTCATTGCAGCACCAACCGCAGCATCAGCGGCCAGCCGGTCATGTCGAGCGCGCCGCGGCCGACCACGGCGAGCAGGATCATCAGCGGCATGCCGTTGCGCGGCTCGCCGCCGTAGTGCTCGAAGATTTCGAAACAGCGTTGCTGCATCAGATACAGCGCATAGGCCACGCCGACCTTGAGCAGCAACAACGACAAGAACGCGTAGGCCTGATGCTCGGGCCGCAGCCAACCGCTGCCCAGCAGCACGCCGATCGTGAACACCAGCGCGACGGTGCCGAACACGCTCAGCGCGACGCAGGCCCATTCGCGGCCGCGGGTCGGACTGCCGAGCGCGGCGCTGTTGAACGCGAACCAGGCCAGGCCGAAGCCGCCGCCGGCAAGCATCAGCGTCAGCAACGGCCATAAGGGATCGACCGCGTAACGCGACAGCCCGGACGGCCGCGGTTCGTCCGGCAGGCGATAGGGCAGGGCCGCCATCAGCCGCCTCCGTGGCGCTTGAGGAAATCCAGCACCTCGTCGTACTGGCCGCCCTGGTTGGCATAGCGCGCGTGATTGCGCGCGGTGGTCAGCCATTCCAGCGTGGTCGAGCGCGTGTCCTTGAGCGCGGCGCGCAGGTGGGTCATGGTCAACGGGGTTTCGCGGCCCTGTTCGATCGAATCCTCGATCGCTTCGTCGATCGCGGTCTCGACCAGGTTGCGCAGGTCGGCGCCGGAAAACCCCGAGGTCAGCCGCGCCAGTTCGCCCGCATCGATGCCCTCGCCGAGCGGGCGATCGCGCAGCAGCAGATCGACGATCGAGCGCCGCGCGGTTTCGTCCGGCGGCGGCACGAACAGCACGCGGTCGAAGCGGCCGGGACGGCGGAACGCGGCGTCGACCGCCCACGGCACGTTGGTCGCGCCCAGGATCAGCACGCCGTGGTTGTTCTGGGCGAAGCCGTCGAGTTCGGTCAAGAACTGGCTGACCAATTTGGCCGACGTCGCCTCGCGCGAATACTGGCGCTTGCCGCCGATCGCCTCGACTTCGTCGAAGAACACCACCGCCGGCGCGGTGCGCCGCGCGGTTTCGAAGATCGCGTGCAGCTTGCGCTCGGATTCGCCGATATACATGTCGAGCACGTCGGTGATCGCCACGTTGTAGAACTTCGCCCCGCATTCGCCGGCGGTAGCGCGCGCGAGCAGGGTCTTGCCGCAGCCGGGCGGGCCATACAGCAAGATGCCGCCCCCGGAGCGGCGCTTGAAGCGCTCGAACAGCGAGGGCTTGAGGAACGGGGTGATGATGCGGCGGCGGATCTGGTGCTTGACCTCGTCGAGCCCGCCGACGTCGCCGAACGCGATCCGTGCCTGCGGCGGCTGCAACAGCCGGGTCACGTCGTCGGCGTCGGTGTCGTCGTTGGCCAGGCTGGCCTGCGCGCCGGGGCGCAGGCCTTCGGACTGCTGACGCTTGGCGTTGGCGAAGGAAATCACCTTGCCGGCCAGTTCGTTCGCGAGCGCGGCGTCTTCCAACGCCGGATTGAGCGCGACCGCCTGCTGGTACAACCCGCGCGCGCTGTCGCGATCGCCTTCGGCCAGGCGCAGGCGGGCGAGCGCGAACAGCGCGGCGGCGGAATCGTCCGGGGCGATCCGGGCGACCAGTTCGTCGCGACCGTATTGCAGCAGCACGCGCACGGCGGCGTCGCGCTGGGTCGGATCGCTGAGCAGATCGTCGCCGGCCAGTTCGATCGCGCGGCTCAGCGCCTCGGCATCGGCCTCGGCCAGGCAGGCGTTGACCACCAGCATCCGCAGGGCCGGGTTCTGCGGACTGGCCGCGAGCGCGGCGAGCAGGTCGTCGAGAGAGGTGTCGGGCATGGCGTGAGCGGGATCCTGGCCGGTGTCGCGAGCCGATAGGGTAATGAAAAATCGGCCGGCACAGGCCGTTCATGTGTCAACGCCGAGCCGGTCGCGACGGCGCCGCGCGCGATCCTCGCATGCCGTGGTTGCGGGACGCGCGGGCGCGCGCCTACAGTGCGCAATGTGGCGCCGGTCGCAAGCCGAACGCGCGCCGCGTCCCGTCCGCACGTCGCCGTTGTCCGCCTCGCGCGGGCCGCCAAGGATCCAGGCCGTCCACTCCATGACTCTTCCGATCGAACCCACCGCCGCGCAGCAGGCCGCGGCCCGCGTCCGCGATGCCGTGCATTCGGCCACCGTCGGCCTGATCGAACGCGAGCAACTCGCCGAGCTGATCGTGCTGGCCGCGGTCGCGCAAGAGCATCTGCTGATCCTCGGCCCGCCCGGCACCGCCAAGAGCGCGGTCGTGCGCCGCGTCGCCAGCGCATTGGGCGGGCGTTATTTCGAATACCTGCTGGGCCGTTTCACCGAGCCGTCGGAATTGTTCGGCCCGGTCGACCTGCGCCGGCTGCGCGAGGGCGTGGTCGAGACCGATGTCAGCGGCATGCTGCCGGAGGCCGAGGTCGCGTTCCTCGACGAAGTGTTCCTGGGTTCGACCGCGATCCTCAACACCTTGCTCGGCGTGCTCAACGAGCGCCGTTTCCGTCGCGGCCACACCCAGATCGAATGCCCGCTGCGGGTCTGCGTCGGCGCGGCCAATGCCTTGCCAGACGACGAATCGCTGGCCGCGTTCGCCGATCGTTTCCTGCTGCATCTGTTCGTCGAGCCGGTGCCGGATCATCAGCTCGAAGCCTTGCTCGAAGGCGGCTGGCAGTCCGAGCGCGCGCCGCTGGCGCATCGCACCGAATTGTCCGACATCGACGAACTCAGCCGGCGCGTGCCGCTGGTCGATCTGACCCACGCGCGCGGCTTACTCGCCGATGCGATCCGTAAATTGCGCGGCGCCGGCCTGAGCCTGTCGGACCGCCGCATCGTCAAGGTCCAGCGCCTGATCGCCGCGGCCACGGTGCTGGCCGGCCGCGACACCGCGACCGATGCCGATCTGTGGCCGCTGTTCTACGTCATGCCGACCCGCGAGGCGCAGGCCAGCGCCCAGGACGTGCTGCGCGATTCGATGTCGGCCGCGGCCAATCCGACCCTGCGCGCCGCGGTCGAACACGCGGTGCTGCAGCCGGTGTCGCGCGCCGCGCGCCTGGTCGAAGCCGCGCGCAGCTGCCTGCAGGCCGGCGCCGACGCACCGGGCACAGCGACCATCGCCGAAGCGCTGCTGCGCGAAATCGATGCGAACTTCGACGCGAAATCGCTGCCGCCCGAACTCGCCGCCGAGCGCGCGCGGCTGATCGAACGGGTCGCGACGCCGACATGAAGTGGGGTTGGCGGAGCGAAGCCGATCCGCCGCCGCCGCAGGGCGCGGTCGGGGTCGGCGCGGCGGCGCGGGGGCTGCTGGACGCGATTGAGCGTCTGGACGAGGCCTTGCGCGAGCGCCTGATGCTGACCGCCAACGACGATGTGGTGATCGTGACCGGCGCGGCGCAATCGCTGCCGTGGAGCGAGGGCGTGGCCTATGTCGCGCCGCGCGCCGATGCGCCGGCGCTGTGGCTGTCGACGGTGGAACGTCCCGACTTGCCGCTGGACCTGCTGCATCGCGCGATCGCGCGCCGGCATCCGCAGTCGCCGTTGTTGCTGCTGCGCGAACCGGCGCAAATCGTGCCGCTGCATCGCGCCTTGCCGGCGACGGCGGCGCTGATCGCGCAGATCCGCAGCCATTGGCGGGGTTGAGCGATGCGCCTGCCCGATACGCTCAAACCGTGGCATGCCTGGCTGGGGTGGTTCGACCCGGAACTGGCCGGCGTGCTCGGCGAGTTGATGCTGCGCCTGCATCCGATGCTCGGTGCGTTCCGCATGCGCGCGTTGCGCGGGGCGGTCGAGCCTGAGGGCATCGACGACCTGCGCCGGCGCGGCAGTTACGAACGCCTGTTGCTGAGCGAATGGGCGATGGCCGACGTGGTGCCGGAAGAATTCGATCGCCGCGCCGCCGCCGGCGAGCATCTGTTCCTGTCGCCGAAACTGGTCGCGCGCGAAGTCGATGCGCTGACCGTGGCGGTGTTCGACACCGGCCCCTCGCAACTGGGCGCGCCGCGGCTGGTGCATGTGGCGATGTGGATCCTGCTGGCGCAGCGCGCGCAGGCGGCCAAGGCGCGCTTCGCCTGGGGCGTGCTCGGCAAGCCGGGCGAGTTGTTCGACGCCGACAACGCCGATGCGCTCAAGCGGCTGTTGAACGAACGCAGCTTCACCCCGGGCGGCGAAGCCGCGTGGCAACGCGCGGCGCAGGCCGGACTGCCGCCGCCGCGCGAGGATCATGAACGCGAATGGCAGCAATGGCTGGATGCGGCGCAACCCAGCCCGGGCGAACGCTGGTCGATCGGCTCGCATGCGCACGGTTATGGCCTGGGTCATCGCGTCGACGTGCAGCGCGCGAGCGAAAGCGAGTTGGCGATCGTGATCGCCGCGCGGCAGGCGCGGCGCGAGGGGCGGCTGAATCTGCCGGATCCGAAATTGTCCTCACGCCTGTTGCGCGGGCAGTTCGCGTCGGTCTTACGCGATGAGTCGGTGCTGTCCGGCACCGGCAGGTTGTCGCTGAAGCAACCGCCATTGATTTCGTTCGACGGCCACAGCGTCGCCGTGCCGCTGCTCGGGGAAAACGCCGCCAACGTCTACCGGCTGCCGCGCGCGACGATGCGACCGCAGTCGCCGCCGAAGATCACGCGCTGGGCCAGGGAGAAAACGCTGCTGGCGGCGACCTTGGTCGGTCGGCATTTTGGCGGGGTGGTGGCGCATTCGGAGCGACTCGAATTCTGGCAACTCGCGCCGCTGCGCGGCGTCGATTTGCCGCCGGTGGAGGAGTTCGATCCAGCGGCCAGCCGGGCGCGGTGGTTGCCCTGCGCCGCGCTCAGGGGAACTTCGAATGCCCGCCCGCACGCACGCTTGCTGTTGCTGTCCGGCCAGGGGCGGCTGTTGTCGTGGACCCAGACCAACTTCGGCGCGCCGCGCGCGGAGTACGAGATTTTCGCCGGCCGCACTCTGGCGATCGCCCATGCCGGCAACGATCATGCCTTGCATTTGCGCCAGTTGGGCAATGAGCTGCGTTGCGAGCTGCTGGGTGTACAAACCGGTCGACTCCTGGAAAAGATCGCGTTGTCGGGCGAAGCCCGTACCGGTTTCCTGTGTGGGCGTTGGGTCGGCACAGGTTGGCCCGGTTGGCACGGCGGCTGTTGCGTGGAACAGCCGGTGGGTGGTCATGGCGGCGAGCGCTCCAGCATCTGGCGCGTGTTCCTGCGCAGTAAGCATCGGGCCAAGTCCGCCGATCACGAGATCGTGCTGCCGGCGGACTGGAAGGTCGTGGGCTTGAGCATGAACGACGCCGACGAACTCGACCTGATCGCGCTGCGGCCCGATCGCAGAGCGGTGGTCAGCATCGGTGCGCAAGGCCGCGCGACGTTGTACGAATCGCCCTATCAGATCTCGGCCATCAGCGTCGCCACCGATTGCGACGCGATCGCACTGATCGATCTGCAAGGCCGGTTGGTGGTGTTGCGCGATCGCGCCAAGAGCGTGCTGGTGTATGCCGGAGGCGGCGATGACTGAGCCGACCGCTCGCGCGAACGTGCGCTACCCGATCTGGCGCGGCCGGCAGACGGTCGACGGGCTGTGGCTGGCCGCCGACTGGCTGTCGCCGGAGCAGCGCAGCGAACGCATCCTGCACGAATGGATGCCCGGCTGCCGCGCATGGCGATTCGAGCACGGCGATGTGCTGTGTTTCGAAGCGCCGCGCATGCTGCAATGCGAATTCGCTGGCGGCACGCCGCTGCGCCAGGTCGGCGCGCAGGGTCTGTACGCCGGCCCGCTGACCGCCGAGGAACGCGCCACGCTCGAAGCGGGCGACGTACATCTGGTGATCGGCGGACAGTTGCAGGCGCTGCAGTTCGCCAAGGCGCAGGCGCTCGATCCGTCGCTGGTGATCGACATCGACGACTACGCCTTGCACGACACTTACGACGGCCGCCGCAGCCTGGCCTTGCCCAAGGCCGGCCGCTTGACCGGCAAACCCTTGCGCGACGTATTGGGCGACAAGATTCCGCCGCCGAGCCAGGAGCGCGAAGCGTTCCTGCGCGATGCGGCGGCGCGCGGCGCGGGCAGGGACGCCAGCGGAAAATCCGTCGGCGAGGGATTCTCCAGCGCAAAGCCGAGTTTGCGCGAACGCGCGGTCGGCACGCGCGATCGCATGGCCGACTGGTTGTTGCAGCGTTTCCCCGGTTTGTCGGGCGGCGGTGCGCCAGCCGGTGGCGGTGGCGGCGCGGCGAACAGCGGCCGGGGCGTGGGCACCGGCGGCGGCAGCGTGCGGCCGCGTAATCCCTCGATCGTGCCGCAACGCTGGCGCGACATGCTGGTGCGTTTCGCCATCGCCAGCCGCGCGTCGCGGCTGATCGGCATGCGTCACGGCGCGTACCTGCGCCGGCTGATGGAGCAGTTCGATCGCGGCGATCTCAACGAAGCCTTGCGCAATGCCTTGCCGATCGACGGCAGCGGCGATTCGCTGGGGCAGGCGTTCAGTGCGCCGGGTCGGCGCGACAGTCTGCGCCTGAGCCAGGGCAACGGCGCGGCGCCTTCGATCGATTTCGGCGACAGCGCGCGCGATCGCTTGCGCAAGTTGTACCGCAACGCGTTCGAACAACTCGATCGCCAGGGCAAGATCGACGAAGCAGTGTTCGTGCTCGCCGAATTGCTGAGCGCGCGCAACGAAGCGCTGGACTATCTGGTCAAGCACGAGCGTTTCGCCCAGGCCGCCGAACTGGCGCTGAGCTGGGACATGGCGCCGGATCTGATCATCCGTTTGCTGATGTTGGCCGGCGACCGCGAACGCGCGGTGCTGGTCGCGCGTCGCGACAATGCCTTCGCCGCGGCGGTCGCGCTGCTGGAAAACGGCCATCCGCAGCAGGCGCGGCAATTGCGCGGCGAGTGGGGACAGGCGCTGGCCGAGCAGGGCCTGTGGCTGGCCGCGGTCGACGCGGTGTGGCCCGATCCGCAGGCGCGCGAGCAAGCCGGGCGCTGGCTGTTGGCGGCCGAAGCGGCCGGCGCCGAATTGTCCGCGCGCGCGCTGGTGCAACGCGCGAGTCTGTTGCCCGATACCGTGCACCACTACGCCGAACGCATCGCGCGCCTGGCCGATCCGGCTTCGCCGGCCGCGCCACGCGAGGCCTTGGGCCGCGATCTGGCCGAGGTCAAGCAAACAAACCCGGCGCTGCGCGCGCTCGCGGCCCAGGTGTTGCCGGCGCTGGCCGCCGATCGCGCCGCGTGCGCGAACGATATCGAGCGCGTGCAGTTCGAACGCCTGCGCAAGTTGGCCGACGATCCGTGGCTCAACGCCGATCTGCCCGGATGGTCGCTGCCAACGCCGCCGGGCCGGCGCCGTTTGTGGGAAACGACGGGCGCGTTGAACGCGAGCGCGCCGGATGCGCCGGGCCTGCAATCGCTGCACGACGTGGCCGCGCTCGGCGACGGCCGCTATCTGGTGGCGTTGGGCGAGGCCGGCGCCGCGGTGGTCGATCGCGGCGGCCGACGCGTGCGCAGCTATGCGGTGCCCGCGTACCGGTTCGTGATGAGCCACAGCGGCCAGATCGCGCTGGCGATCGCGCGGCGCGATTCGGTGTCGCGGATCGCGCGGCTGGATCTGCCCCATCACGACATCACCGATCTGGGCGCGATGCCGCTGCAGTTCTTCGCCGATCGCTTCGACGGCATCGCCTGGTCGGTGGTGTCGGGCGAGCGGATCATGGTGGTGGATGCGGCGCGCGCGTCGCTGGACGTGCTGTGGAGCGTGGGCGATCTGGGCGGCCCGGTGATCGCGGCGGAATTCTTCCCGATCGAGGAATCGTTTCTGGTGCGCGGCGATCGCGAGCAGGTGCTGTGGCGTTATCGCAATGCGCCGCAGCGGCGCTTGCTGTCGCGCGATCCGATTGTCGAGGACGGACGTTTCCGTCAATTGCATCCGGCGATGGGCGTGTTGCCGCTGCAACTGACCCAGGACGACGATGGCGCCGTCCGCTTCGCTTACACCTGGGGCACGCGCGATTTCCAGATACGGCTGTCGCCGCCGTCCGGCGAGCTCAGCGGGCACGGCGTGATCCCGCTGACCCAGGGTTGCCTGGTGTGGTTGCGCGGCGACCGTGCGATGCGATTGCATCTGGTGCGGCCGTTGCATGCGGATGTGGCGGCGAGCATCGATTGGCCGTCGGCGGCGTTGCGCACGCGCGAGTACGAGGGCGGGGTGTTGCTGTTCGATCACCAGGGGCGGGTGATGGATATCGCCAGTGATACCTCGAAGGTGCGGACGTTTACGTTGCTGTGATTCGTGCGCCTTGCCTGGCGTCGGGTGTGTGGTTGCGTCGCCGCGATGACGTTGCGCGGAAGTCGATGGTTCGCGGTCGCGGCTCGCGCCGCTCCTACAGTTTGAAACGTGGCTTGCGTATCCCCCTGTAGGAGCGGCGTCCTACTGGATTTCCTTCGGTCACAAGCCGCGACCGCGACACCCCGACTACGACGAATCATCATCGCCCAACAAAAAGCCCGGCGTGCGCCGGGCTTTTCGCGTTATCGCATTTGCGGCGCAATGCCGCGGCGAAACCAATCAGAAAATCTTGATCTGCTGATCGGCCTTGCGCTGCATCGCGGTGCCGGCCTTGCAGCCGAAGGCTTCGCCGAACGCGGGCAGGTTGGACAGCGGCACGTTGGTGCGCGCCGGGCCCGGCGCGTGGATGCCGGTGGCGGCGCGCTGGGCGGCGACTTCCGGGCTCAGCTGCTGCGCCCACAGGCCGGCCCAGGCGCGGAAGAACGCCTGATTGGCGTCCTTGCTGGCCGAAGGCTGAGCGGCATGCAGGGCCGACCAGGCGAGTTCGACGCCGGCCTGATCGGCGATCGCGACTTCGCGCACCTGTCCGCCGTTGATCTTGGTCGCGGTCAGGCCCGGATACGATTCGGCGCTGTACTGCGCGGCGACGCGGCTGCCGAGCGCTTCCCAGGCGGCGACTTCGGTCGGCGTCCACCAGTCGCGCACTTCCTGCTTGGCGTTGACGTAGCGGCCGCGGCCGTCGATGCCGTGGGTCAGTTCGGCGCCGACCAGCGCGCCGTAGGAACCGTACTGCGCGGCTTCGGGCTTGCTCATGTCGAGCACCGGCGCCTGCAGCATCGCGGCGGTGACGATCAGGCGGTTCTGGGCGATGTCGTAGGCCAGCGACGGCTCCTGCGGCAGCACGTCCCAGCGGCGGTCGGCGTTGCCGCGGCCGATGCGCTTCATTTCCTCGCGATGGCGCCAGGTCGAGGCGATCAGCATGTTGCTGCCGAAGCTGCCGCGGCCCATCGGCTGCACGGTGTAATCCAGGTCGCGCTTGGGCGTGCCGACTTCGATCTTGAGCTTGGCCAGCTTGGCCTTGGCTTCGTTCTTGACCGCCTCGCTGAAGCGGGTGTCGGCGTCGACGTCCTTGCCCAGCGCTTCGCGCACCTGCGAGGCGATCTGCTCGGCGCGCGCGTCGGTGGCGGCGGGCAGATAACGCGCGGCGTATTCGTGGCCGACCATCGGGCCGGCGGCGAGGGTGATCGCGTCGAGCACGGCCTGCTGGCGCGCGGGCTGTTCGCGCTGGCCGCGCAGGACCTTGCCGCGGAAATCGAATTCGGCGTCGCGGAACGGCTTGGCCAGGTACGGCGCCATCGAATCGCCGACCCGCCAGCGCAGGTAGGTCTTCCACTGGTCGGGCTTGAGGCTGCCCAGCAGCTTGTCGAGTTCGGCGAACAGCTGCGGGTTGGCCAGCGAGACGCTGTCGTCGCTGACGCCCTGGGCCTTGAGGAAGTCGGCCAGCTGCAGGCCCTTGTAGGTCTTGGCCAGGGTGGCGACCTGCACCGGCGCGTAGTTGGCGCGCGGATCGCGCAGGTCCGGCAGCGCCTTGGACGCGCGCGCGATGCGGGTTTCCAGGTCGATCACCTGCTGCGACTCGGCCGCGAGTTTTTCCTTCGGCGTGCCGGTCAGGGTCAGGATCTTCTGCACGTAGTTGTTGTAGTGGCCGAGCAGCTGGCGGGTGTCGGCGTCGCTGCGGGTGTAATAGGCCGGGTCGGGCAGGCCGAGGCCGCCCTGGCTGAAGTAGCCGATGTGGCGGTCGAGGTCCTGCAGGTCGATGTCGGCGCCGAAGTTGAACAGCACCGGGATGCCGACCTGATGCAGCGCGGCGATCGAGGCCGGGATTTCCTTGGCCTTCTTGATCGCGTTGATGCGGCCGAGCAGCGGTGCGATCGGCTGCGAGCCGTCGCGTTCGACCGCCGCTTCGTCCAGGCCGCTGGCCCAGAAGTCGCCGAGCAGCTTCTGCACGTTGCCCTGCGGCGCGGTCATCGCGCTGTTGAGCAGTTCCAGCTGCTGGCGGCGGGCGTTGGCGGCCAGGGTTTCCAGCGAGGACACCGATGCGGCGCCCGATAGCGGGTTGGCGCGCAGCCAATCGGCGTTGGCGCTGGCGTAGAAATCGCCGCAGGCGTTGGCGGCGGCCGGCGCCTTCGGCTTGGCGGCGGCCTTCTTCTTGGCGGCATCGGCGGCGGGCGAGGCCAGGCCGGCGATCAGGCTCAGGGCGAGGGCACAGGCAAGCGGGCGTAGGGTCGACATCGCGTATTCCATCCTGGGGATGCGGGAGTTTAACAACTGGGGCGGGTGAGGCGATGAACGGGTTTGGCGGTTGTGGCGGGCGGTGCGGTTGTGCTGGGACGGTGCATGCGGTCCTTCTCCCGCAACGCGGGAGAAGGTGCCCGAAGGGCGGATGAGGGTGCGCGGGATGTGAACTGTCGCTGCTTGAGGCGGGCCCTCACCCCAACCCTCTCCCGCAAGCGGGAGAGGGAGCTTGAAGAGGGTGTTTGGACAGGACGGGCAGTCGATCGAAGTAGACTCGGCGACGCGTTGCGTACATCCGGATACCCATGACCCCAGACTACAAAACCGGCGAGCAGGCGCTCGACGCGGCCATCCGGGCCTACCCGTGGATGGATTTTCATCTGGTCGCTTACGACGAGGTCAGCCTGATCGTCCGCGGCACCCTGGACGTGAGCTGCGGCTACCAGCTGCAGATCGAGTTCGGCGATGTGGGCTATCTCGATTGCCCGATGACCTGGCGCACCGCCACCGACGCGCATGTGTTCTCGAACATCGATCCAGCCACGTTGCCGGACGAGATGCGCGAGCGCTTCTTCGACGGCAACGGTGGCGAGGTCTTCCGTTTCGCGGTCGAAGGCGTCCATCGCCCGTGGTTCGCCCACATCGTCGCGGCGCGGATGCGGTTTTTCACCGCCGCGCACGGCGAGTACCTGAGCTGGAGCGAGGCGTGAGCGATCGCGCGCGGACACACCGCGCCGATGGCCTGCCGGCGTAGACGAGCCGCCTCTCGAAGCCACAAAACGCCCAAAAAACAAAGGCCCGGGAATCCCCGGGCCTTCGTCAGGCGATTCGCGTTGGTGCGGGACTATCCCCGCGCCGCGTTCCTCACCAGATCACCACCTGCTTGTCGCCTTCGCGCACCATCGGCTGGCCAGGCTTGCACGAGAACGCCGCGGCGAACGCCGGCAGGTTCGACGGCGCGCCGATCGCGCGGAAGTTGGCCGGCGCGTGCTCGTCGGTCTGCAGACGCACCTTCAGCTCTTCCGGGGTGAAGTTGCGGCGCCACACGGTGCCCCAGTTGAGGAAGAAGCGCTGCTCGCGGGTGAAGCCGTCGGTCTTCGGGTCCGGCGTGTCGCCGGCGGCCTTCTTCATCGCGTCGTACGCGGTGGCCAGGCCGCCCAGGTCGGCGATGTTCTCGCCCAGGGTGTGCTTGCCGCTGACGTGTGCGCCCGGCGCGGCTTCATAGCCGTCGAACTGCTTGATCAGCTTGTCGGTCAGGCCCGAGAACGCCTTCGCGTCCGACGGCGCCCACCACACTTCCATGTTGCCGGTCGGTCCGAAACGCGAGCCCTGGTCGTCGTAACCGTGGGTCATTTCGTGGCCGATCACCGCGCCGATGCCGCCGTAGTTGGCGGAGTCGTCGGCCTTCGGATCGAAGAACGGAGGCTGCAGGATCGCGGCCGGGAACACGATCTCGTTCTGCAACGGGTTGTAGTAGGCGTTGACCATCTGCGGCGGCATGCCCCATTCGGTCTTGTCGACCGGCTTGCCGATCTTGCTCAGGTTCCACTTGTAGTTGAACTCGTTGGCCGCCTTGACGTTGGCGTAGTAGCTGTCGCGGCCGGTGCTCAGGCCGCTCCAGTCGCGCCACTTGTCCGGGTAGCCGATCTTCGGGGTGAAGCTCGCCCACTTCTCCAGCGCCTTCTTCTTGGTGTCCGCGCTCATCCAGGACAGGTTCTCGATGCGCGCCTTGAGGGCCTCGCTGAGGTTCTTGACCAGGCTCTGCATGCGCTCCTTGGACTCAGGCGTGAAAGCGACCTTGACGTACAGCTGACCCATCGCTTCGCCGGTCTGGCCTTCGATGGTGTCGAGCACGCGCTTGCCGCGCTCCTTGAGTTCCTTCTGGCCGCGCAGGGTCTTGTTGTAGAAGTTGAAGCTTTCGTTGACGAACGCTTCCGACAGGTACGGCGAGGCGCCGTCGATCGCGTGGAAGCGCAGGTAGGCCTGCCACTGCGCGGCCGGCAGTTCGCCGATCATCTTGCTGACTTCCTGGTGGAACGCCGGCACCGCGAGCGAGAACTTCGCCGGCACGGCGACCTTCTGCGATTCGAAGAACTTGGTCCAGGAGAAGTTCGGGGTCAGTTCGTCGGCCTGCGCCGGGCTGACCGGGTTGTAGTACAGCGAGACATCGCGCGAGAGTTCTTCGCGCGACTTCGAGGCCTTGGCCAGGCGGGTTTCGAACGCGATCACGTCCTTGGCCTGCTTGGCGGCGTCTTCGGGCTTCGCGCCGCCCAGTTCCAGCACCTTGGCGACGTGGACTTCGTACGCGGCGAGCTTGTCCTTGTGCTTGGCGTCGGTGTAGTAGGTGGTGTCCGGCAGGCCCAGGCCGCCCTGCGAGGCGTAGGCGATGTTGTTGGCCGAATCCTTGAAGTCGGCTTCGGCGCCGAAGCCGAACAGGTTGTTGTCGCCGGTCGCGGCGGCATCGCGCAGGTAGGCGGCGATCTTTTCCGGGCTGTCGACCGCGTCGATCTTGGCCAGGTCGGCCTTCAGCGGCTCCAGGCCCTGGGCGTTGACCTTGGCCACGTCCATGCCGGTGGCCCACAGGTCGCCGACGATCTTCTCCACGCCGGTGGCCTTGGTGTCGGCGGCGGCCTGCTCGGCGAGCTGGCGCTGCACGGCGTTGGAACGCTCATCGAGCATTTCGAACGCGCCCCACGAGGTGCGGTCGTTCGGGATGGTGTTGGCGGCGAGCCACTTGCCGTTGACGTAGCCGCCGAAATCGGTGCAGGCGTCCTTGGTGGTGTCCAGGTCGGTCGCCAGGAAGCGGTTGACCGGCGGCAGCTTGCTTTCGTCGAGCTTGAGGGTGGCCTCGGCGGGCGCGGCGGCGGTGGTGTCGGCCGGCGCGGTCGGCGCGGGGGCTTCGGTCTTGCCGCAGGCGGCCACGACCGTGGCGATGGCGAGGGACAACAGCAGGACTTGCGGTTTCTTGAAGGTCACAGCGGGCTCCAGCCGGGAAGGCATAGGCGAGAAACGAATCGGGAATTGTCGCGGATTTCCGACCACGAGGTGAGGTCGCAGCCAGGACACGGGCGGACGATAGTCCCGTTCCGCTCGTGAGAAGGGTGTCGAAGGTCATGTGGGGTGGGGCGGGGGCCGTTCAGTTTTGCCCCGTCTGGCGGGAAGCGAGGCGGGAAGCGAGGAACGAGTTGAGAGGAGTGAGGAGTGAGTAAAGGCCGCTCGTCGCTTACTCACGCTGCGGCGAGGAAAACGAGAAAGAGGAGTGAGAAACGAGCAAAGCCGCTCTGACTCACTCCTCACTCCTCTCCACTGTTTTTTCAACATCTCACCAGATCACGACCTGCTCACCAGCCCCGCGCACCATCGGCTGGCCGGCCTTGCACGAGAACGCCGCGGCGAACGCCGGCAGGTTCGACGGCGCGCCGATCGCGCGGAAATCGCTCGGCGCGTGCGGGTCGGAATTGACCAGTACCTTGAGCATGTCCGGCGTGTAGCGATCGCGCCAGCTGGTGGCGAAGCTGTAGAAGAAGCGTTGGTCGCGGCTGAGGCCGTCGGTCTTGGGATCGGGCGTGTCGCCGACCGCGAGCCGCATCGCATCGTACGCAGTGGCGATGCCGCCGAGGTCGGCGATGTTCTCGCCGAGGGTCAGCTTGCCGTTGACCTTCAACCCGGGCGCGGCCTGGTAGCCATCGAACTGCTGCACCAGCTTGGCGCTGCGCTCGGCGAAACCTTTGGCGTCGGCCGGCGTCCACCAGTTGTTGAAATTGCCGTCGGGGCCGAAACGCGAACCCTGGTCGTCGTAACCGTGGGTCATCTCGTGGCCGATCACCGCGCCGATGCCGCCGTAGTTGGTGGCCTCGTCGGCCTTGGGATCGAAGAACGGCGGTTGCAGAATCGCCGCCGGGAACACGATCTCGTTCTGCAGCGGGTTGTAGTACGCGTTGACCGTCTGCGGCGACATGCCCCATTCGGTCTTGTCGACCGGCTTGCCGATCTTGCTCAGGTTCCACTGGTAATTGAAACGATTGGCTGCCTGGGCGTTGGCGTAATAACTGTCGCGATCGGTCTTCAGCCCCGACCAGTCGCGCCACTTGTCCGGATAGCCGATCTTGGGCGTGAAGCTGGCCCATTTCTCCAGCGCTTTCTTCTTGGTTTCATCGCTCATCCAGCTCAGATTCTCGATCCGTGTCTTGAGCGCGGTGCGCAGGCCCTGCACCAGCGTTTCCATCTGCGCCTTGGACTGCTGCGGGAACGCGACCTTGACGTACAACTGGCCCATCGCTTCGCCGGCCTGATCGTCGATGTCGCCGAGCACGCGCTTCCAGCGCGCCTTGGGTTCTTTCTGCCCGCGCATGGTCTTGTTGTGGAACTCGTAGTGCTCGGCGACGAAGTTGTCGGCCAGGTACGGCGAAGCGTCGTCGACGGTGTGATAGCGCAGATACGCCTGCCAGGTCGCCGCCGGCGTGTCGGCGATCATCTTGCTGACTTCCTTGTGGAAGTCGGGCATCGCCAGCGAGAACTGCGCCGGCGTGGCCACGCCCTGCGATTCGAAGAACTTGGTCCACGAGAAATTCGGCGTGAGTTCGTTGGCGGCGGCGACGCTGATCGGCTGGTAGTACAGGGCGACGTCGCGCTGCAGTTGTTCGCTCGACAGCGACGCGCGCGCCAGCCGCGTTTCGAAATCGACTACGGCCTTGGCCTGCTGCGCGGCATCGGCCGCGGCGACGCCCGACAGCTCCAGCACCTTGGCGATGTGCTGCTGGTACGCGGCGAGCTTGTCGTGCTTGTCCTTGTCGAAGTAGTAGCCTTTGTCGGGCAGGCCCAGGCCGCCTTGCGTGGCGAAGGCGATGTTCATCGAGGAATTCTTGAAGTCGGCCTCGGCGCCGAAATCGAACACCACGTTATGGCCTTGCGCGGCGCTGCTGCGCAGGTAGGCGGCGATCTTGTCCGGGCTGTCGAGCGCGGCGATCGCGGCCAGGTCGGCCTGCACGGGCGTGAGGCCTTGGGCGTTGATCTTGGCTTCGTCCATGCCGGTCGACCACAGGTCGCCGATCAGCTTTTCAATGCCGCTGGCCTTGGGATCGGCGGCGGCCTGCTGCGCGAGTTGGTGCTGCACCGCCAGCGAGCGTTCGGCCAGTACGTCGGACACGCCCCAGGACGAACGATCGCCGGGGATCGGATTGGCGGCGAACCAGCGGCCGTTGACGTACTCGCCGAGGTTGTCGCAGGCGTTCTTGGCCGGATCGAGATCGCCGACGGCGAAGCGCACCGGCTGCGGCAGCTGGCTTTCGTCGATCGTGAGCGCGGTGGCTTCGGCGGGCTTGGCCGCGGGCGCGCTCGCGGCCGGAGCCGGGGTTTCGGGCTTGCTGCAGGCCGCGAGCGCGGCGGCGATCGCCAGCGACAGCAGCAGGGGGGACGATTTCATGGGCATCAGTGAGACTCCGGGCCGACGGGCATGGGAAGGATCTGACGTGGCGCAGATCGGGGTTGTGAACGAAACGGCGGCGTGGCGGCGGCCACGATGCAGCGGCGATGGCGCGAACGCCCACGGCTGCGACGCCTGCGTGACTGGCGATGGCTCTCGATGCGGCCCGTCGTCGTCGGCCCTCAACGTGATCGGCCGACGATAAACCCGTTCGCGCGCGCGGAAGGGTGTCGTCAGTCATGTGGGGTGCGCGGGATCGGCGGGTTCGCCTCGGATCGAGGGCGCGACCTCGCCCGCATCGCCTGCATGCTAAGTTCCAGACCCACACTGCGGCCGCGCCCGGCCGCCGCACTCAGCGAAGGAGTCGATAGCAATGCGCGTCCACTTTCACGGCGCCGCCGGCGAGGTCACCGGCTCCCTGCACGAAGTCGAGGCCGCCGGTCATCGCATCCTGCTCGACTGCGGCATGATCCAGGGCAGCCCCGAGGCCGAACTGCGCAATCTCGATCCGTTCGCGTTCGATGCGGCGACGCTCGACGCGCTGGTGATCAGCCACGCTCATATCGATCACATCGGCCGCGTGCCGCTGCTGGTCAAGCGTGGGTTCCGCGGGCCGATCTTCGCCCAGGCTGCGACCGCCGACCTGATGCGGATCATGCTGCTGGACTCAGCCTCGATCGCCGAAAGCGAGGCCGAGCGCGGCAATCGCAGGCGCGCGCACGGCGAACCCGAACTGCTGCCGCTGTACACCCGCGAAGACGTCGAAGCGACCATGCAACGGGTGCAGCCGCTGCCCTACGACACGCGCCGCGAAATCCTGACGGGCGTGACGGTGCAGTTCCGCGAGGCCGGGCACATCCTGGGTTCGTCGGTGGTCGAGCTGTTCGCCGATGGTCGCAAGCTGGTGTTCTCCGGTGATCTGGGGCCGAAGGGCACGCCGATCCTGCGCGACCCCGCGCCGATCGACACAGCCGACTTGGTGTTGATGGAATCGACCTACGGCGATCGCCTGCATAAGGACCGCGCCGAGACCATCCTCGAACTCGGCCGCATTCTGGAGGCGGCCTGGAACGACGGCGGCAACGTGCTGATCCCGGCGTTCGCGGTCGGCCGCAGCCAGGAGTTGCTGTACTGGTTCGCCAAATACTGGGACGAGTGGAACGTCGGCCGCTTCAAGATTTTTCTCGACAGCCCGATGGCGAGCAAGGTGGTCGGCGTCTACGACCGCCATGTCGAACTGTTCGATGAAGACGCGCTGCGGGTGTGGAAGCACAAGCCCGATCCGTTCCATCTGCCGAACCTGCAGCTGACCGAATCGGCGCAGGACTCGATGGCGATCAACCAGATCGAACGCGGCGCGATCGTCATCGCCGGCTCGGGCATGGCCAACGCCGGCCGCATCCTGCACCACTTCAAACACAACCTCGGCAAGCCGCAGACCCATGTGGTGTTCGTCGGCTATCAGGCCGAGGGCACGATCGGCCGACGGCTGGTCGAGGGCGCCAAGTGGGTGCGCATCCACGGTCGCGACACCCGCGCCGAGGCGCAGCGCCACACCATCGGCGGCTTGTCTGCGCATACCGATCAGAACGGTTTGATCGAGTGGTACGGGAATATCGAAGGCCATCCGCCGCTGGTGCTGGTGCATGGCGAAGACAAGGCGCGCGAGGCGCTGGCCGGGGAAATCGGCGAACGCTTCGGCACCAAGGTGGCGTTGGCGCGGCCGGGGATGACGCTGGAGGTGTAGGCGAGTGCGCCGCGCCCGATCGCGGCCGGCGCGATGCGGCCAGCAACCAGCGGGCGCGGGCTTTTACCGCGCGGCGGCGATTGCGCGCACGCGCGCTGACCTCGCAGATGCCGGCCCATCGTGCAGGTTGAGGCCGCGGCGAACAATGACCGCAACGATTTGCGCAGAATTTATGCGGCCGGCGCGGCGAAGGCATGGAAGCTTTACCGGACCCGCGCGCAAGCTGTCGGCGTCTTCCCCGTCAACACTTCCCGTGAGCATCCTGATTCTGCAAGGCCGTCATCTGTCTTCGCAACCGCTGCAATCGCAATTCCTGCTCGAACTGCGCGGCCTCGCCGCGGCGGTCGGCCGCAACCTCGAGCTGCGCCCCTGCGCCAGCCTGCGCGAGCTGGTCGGCAGCCTGCGCGCCGCGCGCCGTCGCCGCAGCGAATTCGTGCTGCTCGACCCGGGCGAGCTCGCGCCGCAAGCCTTGGCCGAACCCGACGCCCTGCGTCAGGCGCTGGACGAATTGCCCAGCGCTTACATCGAAGTTCACGACGCCAGCGCTACCACGCTGGACGAACGCCTGCATGCGCACGCGCCGCCGCTGGCGACGATCGTGATCAACGGCGATCTGGCGATGAGTTATCGCATCGCGCTCGGCATCGCGTTGCGTCGGCTTTCGCGCTGAATAACTTGCGCGCTGCGTCGCTCGCAAGTTGAGCTTTCTGCACGCTGAGCGGCGTGCGCGTCGTTAGGGCGGCGCCGCGCCATCGTTCTCGCGCGCGATCCAGCGCTGCATCGCATGCCGGAAGCGCGCGGCCTCGCGCTGTTTGTGCAGATAGTCCTGATCCAGCACCCGATACAGCGACCACATGATCAGCACCAGCAGCAGCGCGAACGGCAACGCGGCGATGATGATCACGCCCTGCAACGCGTCCAGGCCACCGGCCAGCAACAGCGCGACCGCGATCAGCGCCTGGATCACGCCCCAGGTCGCGCGTCGCGACAGCGGTGGATCGGCGCGGTCCTCGCTGGACATGCTGGCCAACACCAGGGTCGCCGAGTCGGCCGAAGTCACGAAGAACAGCATCAACAGCGCGATCGCCGCGGCCATCAACAGCGGCGCCCACGGCAGACTTTCGAGCAAGGCGAACAGCACCTGCTCGTAACCCTGACTCAAGGCGCCGGCCAGGTCGCCGCCGCCGAACATCTGCGCCCACAGCGCGCTGCCGCCGAACGCGGCGAACCACACGAAGCTCATCAGCGAAGGCACCAGCACCACGCCGAACACGAACTCGCGCACGCGCCGGCCGCGCGAGATGCGGGCGATGAAGCTGCCCACGAACGGCGCCCAGGCGATCCACCACGCCCAGTAGAAAATCGTCCACTCGCCGACCCAGGGATCGCGCGAGAACGGCGCCATGCGCAGGCTCATGTTCGGCAACTGGTTGATGTAGCTGCCCAGGGTGGTGGTGAAGGTCTCGAAGATGAAACTGGTCGGCCCGGCCACCAGCACGAACGCCAGCAACAGCGCGGCCAGGGCGAGGTTGAGATTGCTCAGCCATTTGATCCCGCGGTGCAGGCCGGTGAGGCTCGACGCCATGTACAGCGCGAACGCCACCGCGACCACGCACAGTTGCAGCGCCGGGGTCACGCTCAGGCCGAACACCCGCGCCAGCCCGGCGCTGATCTGCACGGTGCCGAAGCCCAGCGTGGTCGCCACGCCGATCGCGGTGGCGACGACCGCCGCGACATCGATCAACTGGCCCGGCCAGCGTTGGTGCCAGCGGCCGATCACCGGTTGCAGCAAATCGCTGATCTGGCCGCGGCCGTCGCGGTTGAACTGGAACCACGCCATCGCCAGCCCGACCAGCGCGTACACCGCCCACGGATGCAGGCCCCAATGGAAGAACACGTAGCGCATCGATGCGCGCGCGGCCGGCATGCTCTGCGCCGTCAGCCCTTCGGGCGGATGCAGGTAATGCGACACCGGTTCGGCCGCGCCCCAGAACACCAGGCCGATGCCCATGCCGGCGGCGAACAGCATCGACAGCCAGCTCAGGCGCGAGAATTCCGGCTCGGCGTCGTCGCCGCCGATGCGCAGATCGGCGAAGCGGCCGAGCGAGAGATACAGCAGGAACAGCAGCGAGGCGAACACGATCAACAGGTACAACCAGCCGGCCCGCGCCACCGTGAGCGACAGCGCGTGCTGGATCGTTTCGTTGAACGATTGCGGGGCGAGCACGCCGGCGGCCACCAGCGCGGCGAGCAGAACGATCGAAAGTCGGAAAACCAAAATCCACTCCAGACAGGCGCGCGACGCATCGCGCGCGTGAGGCGTGCCGGACGCGCGCGGCGCGTTGACAGGCATGAGGCACAGCCGCGTCGACGCGCGCATCACGCACGCGCGATCACCGCCGCGATCAGCGGGCGGGTGAGTCGACAGCAAGGCTGTTGAGGGCGATCCGCGCTGCGAGCCATGGCCGTAGCGGTGACGGCGCAAGCGGACGTGCAAGTCCGGTGCGGTGCGCGGAGCGGGGCGATTTTAACAGACGTGAGTTTTTCGGCCTTCACGCTGTCGCGATAGTGCGGTGCGCGGGAAAAATCCGGGTGGCGCGACTCGCATCTGTCCCCCGATATCGCTCTTTCTGGGGATGTGCCTCAGTCTTTCTGTTCCGGGTTGGCGCGCAGGTATTCGAGGCGCTCCTTGCTGGTTTGCCAAGGACGCTTGTCCGTTTCGCTCATCGGATAGTACGGATGCTCGATGCCGAGGCTGCTGATCACGATCTTGATCTTGTCGTCGGGGTAGAAGTGAACCTGCAGCGAGCCCGGCCCTCTCGCGTTGTAATCGGGAATACCCACCGTGGCTTCGCGCGGAGGAGGAATCGGGCGCTTGTCGTTCGCCAGACGGCTGTAGCTCCATTTCACCTTGGCCTGTAACCCAGGGTGCCAGCGCTTGGGTATCTGGACGCAGCAAGTGGCGCCGGCCCCGCCCTCGGGCTCGGCGTTCGAGCCGCTCGCGTCATCGACCGAGAATCCCTGGACGTGCAGCCCCAATGCTTCGGTGTTGTGGTTGTAGCCGGTGATCGATGCGATCGTCATCGGATCTTCGCAGGCCGCCAATGCCATCGTGCCTGCGCATAGCAGGCCCATCAGCGGTTTTTTCCACAGGCTCATAGTGTGTTGTCGTCTTCGGCGTTGTTGAGTGGCGTGACCGTCGCGTCGTCGACAGCGAGCGCCTGACCAAGAAGCATGGACTCAGTGGGTCGCGCTCGCCGGCATCCGCCGCAACGCCGCGGTCTCCCACCCCGCCACGATCACGAACACCAGCGTCGTGCCCGCGCCGAGCATCAACGCCGACAAGTGCAGCGGCGCGCTGGCGAACCACAGCGCCGCCAGCATCAGCAACCCGGCGCAGTGCGAAATCGGCGGGAACCGGCGGGTATTGGTCACCCATTTGAACAAGCCGCAACCCAGCAGGTACAGCGCCGGGCCGCCGACGATCGCGGCGATGCCGGCGGCGTCGGCGTGATCGGGATGGACCAGCACCAGTTCGTCGGCGACCGCGCACACGATGATGCCGCCGACGATCAGCAGATGCATGTAGGTGTAGGCCAAACGCGCCAGGCGCGCGCGATGGACGACGTCGTCGCCGTGGGCGATGCGGTGTTCGCCGCGCGCCGCGCCGCTGTCGAAATAGATCCACCACATCGCCACGCTGCCGAGGAAGGCGATGCAGAACGCGGCGACGGTGGTCGGGTTCCAGTCGAGCTTGGCGAAGGTCGCGCCGGTGATCAGGATCGATTCGCCGAGCGCGATGATGATGAACAAGCCGCAGCGTTCCGACAGATGGCCGCCTTCCACGTCCCAGTCCGACAGGGTCGAGCGGCCCAGGCCGGGCACGCGGAAGAATGCGATCGGCCCGAGGTATTCGATCGCCACCGCGATCAGCCACCAGCCGACCCGCGCCTCGGGTTCGGCCAGGCCGCCGCCGATCCAGAACGCCGCCGATACCAGCAGCCATAACGTGATGCGGATGAAGTTGCGGAAATTGCCGGGGCTGCGCCCGCCGCGCAACGCCCACAGCATGAAGGTGCTGCGGCCGACCTGCATGCTGGCGAACACCGCGCCATAGATCAGCCCGCGTTCGCCGAACGCATCGGGCAGCGACGACGACAGCAGCAGGCCGCCGAGCATCAGCCCGAAGATCATGATCCGGACCGGCACTTTCTCCGGGTCGAGCCAGTTGGTGACCCAGGAGGTGTAGATCCACAGCCACCACACGCCGAGGAACAACAGGCCGGTGCGCAGGGCGCCGACCGGGTTGAGGTGTTCGAGCAGGGTGTGCGACAGCTGGGTCACCGCGAACACGAACACCAGGTCGAAGAACAGTTCGGCATAGCCGACCTTGGCGTGGCCTTCGCGGCTGCGCAGCAGGGTGGGGCGTTGGTCGGTCATGGCGCGGCCTTGGGCTAGGGCGTGGATCGGGTTCGCGACAGTATCCACCCAAGTAGGAGCGCGACCGCGGCCGGCACGGCGAAGATCAGCAGGAAGATCGGCAGTTCCTCGGCCACGCTGTAACCGGCGTGGATCACGCCGACCGCCATGTTGATGCCCGCGCCGATCAACCACAGCGGCAGGAAGATCCTGATCGCGCTGCGCAACGGGGCCGTGCCGGGGCCGACGAGCACGCGCGCGGCCAGCAGGCACAGCGCCAGCAGGGCGAAACCGCCGAGTATCACCAGTACCGTGTGCATGCCGATCCCCTGGGTCGATGGCGCTCTGTCGTGGTCACCTTAGCGCGGTTGTCGGCATATCGTGCGCAGCCAACCATTTACCGCGCTCATGGTTGGCCGCGGCGCGTGCATGCGGCGCGCACGCACGCGCCGACGGTCTTGCCGCCTCAACGCGTGGTGTAACCGCCATTGGCGAAAATGGTCTGGCCGGTGATCCACCAGCCGTCGCTGACCAGGAACTTGATCAGCGGCGCGATGTCGGCGATCTCGGTCAGCCCGCTCTTGGTGCGGCTGCTCAGCGCCGCGGCGGTGGCGTGGTAGGCGGCCGATTCCTTCGACTCGGCCGGATAGAAGAACGGCGTGTCCATCGGCCCCGGGCCGACCGCGTTGACCGAGATGCCGCGTTCGCCGAACTCCTTGGACGCGGCGCGGGTGAAGTGCTCGATAGGCGCCTTGCTGCCGGGGTAGACCGCATAGAGCGGCGTGTACGCGGCCAGCAGCGAGCTGACGATGGTGCAGATGTTGCCGTCGTCGGCGAGCTGCTTGCCGGCTTCCTGGATGAAGAAGAACGCGGCCTTGGAATTGACCGCGAACATCCGGTCGTATTCGTCCTCGGTCACTTCGATCAGCGGCTTCTTGATGACCATGCCGGTGGTGTTGATGGCGATGTCGAGCTTGCCGAACCGCGTCTTGGCCGCGTCGAACAGGGCGGCGACCTCGCTGGGTCGGGTCAGGTCGCCCTGGTGGGCGAAGGCGTAGGCGCCGGCCGCGCGCACCGCGGCGACGGTGTCTTCGGCCGCGGCGCGGGTGGCGTCGCTGTTGTAATGCACGGCGATCGCGCCGGCGCCGCCGGCGGCGAGTTCGCGCGAAATCAGGCCGCCGAGGTTCTTGGCGCCGCCGCCGATGACGACGGCCTTGCCGGTGAGGGAACGGTTGGGCATGGGGTGCTTGCTCCGGTAAACAGGGGAGTGAGTGAGGGCGCTGGCCACCCGCCGCGTTGACGCGCATGTGACCGAAGTCGTGTTTACATCGGCCTGGGTCCCCGGTGCTTTCACGATGTCCGACGCGCTGTCAGTTTCTCCGCCGCCGCCGGCGATCCCGGTTGTGCCCGGCCATGGGCCGGGCCAGCGCGAGGTGATGCGCCGCGAGCTGACGCTGGGCGACGGGGTGCAGTTCGCCTTCGCCACCGAACGCATCGCTCAGCCGACCCAGTGGAGCGTGCATCACGACCGCCACACCTTGATCGTGCATCTCGACGGCGCGATGCGCCGGCTCGAAACCCGCATCGACGGCGTCGGCCGCCTGCGCGCGCCGGCCGCGGTGGGCGACCTGTGGCTGATTCCGGCGGGCCGGCGTTACCAGGGCGAGGCCCGCGGCGGCGAGATCGCCTACGCCGAACTGACCATCGACCCGGCCCGCTACCCCGGCCTGGCCGCGCGCATGAAATACCACGACCCGCTGGTGCATGCGCTGGCTGCTCGGCTCGCCCAACTGAGCGGTGAATCCGACGACCTCGCGGCGATGCTGTGCGAGGCGTTGAGCCAGAGCCTGTGCCTGCATCTGCTGCGCGAACACGGCGGCGCCGCGCCGCCGCGACCGTTGCGCGAACTGGCGCCGCGCTTGAGCGAGCCGCAGCGGCAACGGGTCGAGGACTATATCCAGTCGCATCTGGACCAGCCGATCCGTCTGGCCGCGTTGGCCGCGCTGACCGGCCTGAGCACTCATCGCTTGCTGATCGCGTTTCGCGCCAGTTTCGGCGCCACGCCGATCCAGTACGTGCTCGGGCAGCGCCTGCAACGCGTTTGCACGCGCCTGCGCCGCGGCGACGACGACATCACCACGATCGCGATCGGCAGCGGTTTCTCCAGCCACAGTCATCTGTCGGCGGTGTTCAAGCGGCAGTACGGCATCACCCCGAGCGAGTACCGCCAGCGCGGCTGAGCGCGGACACGCGCGCCGGTCCGTGAGCGCCGCGACCTTGGTCGCCAACGCAGATCGGCCGCCACTCCCTACCCATGCGCGGCGATCCCTGTCGTCGGTCACGCTGACCATTCGGACATGGCGCGGGCGCGCCCGCGCTCCAGCATGATGGCGTCGACGATCGCGTCCGCCGCGCGCGCGACCCGGCCCTGCCATCGGTCATGCCGACCAAGCGCCCATGGCCGGGTCACGTTTTCTGGCTAGGATCGTCTTACTAGCATCGTCTCAATCTGCACGGGCCGCGCCACCGCCGCGGCCGAGTCCTTTTCCCTGGAGCCCGCCGCATGCTGACCATTCGCGACCTCACCAAGACCTATGCCAACGGCGTGCGCGCGCTCGACGGCATTTCGCTGGACATTCCGCGCGGCATGTTCGGCTTGCTCGGTCCCAACGGCGCCGGCAAGTCCTCGCTGATGCGGACCCTGGCGACCTTGCAGGAGGCCGACGCCGGCAGCGCGATCCTCGACAACGGCGACGGCCCGGCCATCGACGTGCTGCGCGACAAGGACGCGGTGCGCCGGCAACTGGGCTACCTGCCGCAGGATTTCGGCGTGTACCCGAAGGTCAGCGCACTCGACCTGCTCGAACACTTCGCCGTGCTCAAGGGCCTGACCCAGCGCAAGCAGCGCCGCGAAGTGGTCGACGGCCTGCTGCACCAGGTCAACCTGTGGAACGTGCGCAAGCAGAAACTCGGCGGCTTCTCCGGCGGCATGCGCCAGCGCTTCGGCATCGCCCAGGCGCTGCTCGGCGATCCGCGCCTGGTGATCGTCGACGAACCCACCGCCGGCCTCGATCCGGAAGAACGCAACCGCTTCCTCAACCTGCTGGCGGAGATCGGCGAGAACGTCGCGGTGATCCTGTCGACCCACATCGTCGAGGACGTCACCGACCTGTGCCCGAGCATGGCCATCATCAACAAGGGCAAGGTGCTGCTCAGCGGCGAGCCGAACGCGGCGATCGCCGCGCTCAGCGATCAGGTCTGGCGCAAGCAGGTCAGCAAGACCACCTTGTCGAGCTACGAAACCCGTTTCACCGTGCTGTCGACCCGACTGGTCGGCGGCCAGCCAGTGATCCACGTGTTCAGTCCGGACTCGCCCGAGGAGGGCTTCGAACGCGTCGCGCCCGATCTGGAAGACGTGTACTTCCAGCGCCTGCGCCAGCACGCGCGCGTCGCGGCCTGAGCGGAGCATCCCGATGATCCTTGAATTTTTCCGCTTCGAGCTGCGCCAGCAGCTGCGCTCGCCGTTGCTATGGCTGTTCGCGCTGCTGTTCGGCCTGATGGCCTTCGGCGCCGCCTCCAGCGACGCGATCCAGATCGGCGGCGGCGTCGGCAACGTCAACCGCAATGCGCCGACCACCATCGCCACTTTCTACGGCATGTTCAGCCTGCTCGGGCTGCTGGTGATCGCGGTGTTCGTGTCCGGCGCCTTGTTGCGCGATTTCGAACTGGGCACCGCCGACCTGTTCTTCTCCAGCCCGATGCGCAAGCGCGACTTCCTGATCGGCCGCTTCGCCGGCGCGCTGGCGGCGAGCCTGCTGGTGTTCTTGATGATCACCGTCGGCCTGCTGATCGCGCCGTACATGCCCTGGGTCGATCCCGAGCGGGTCGGCGCGTTCTCGCTGCAGCCGTACCTGTGGAGTTTCGCGGTGTTCGTGCTGCCCAACCTGATATTCATCGGCGCCTTGCTGGCGCTGCTGGCGGTCACCGGGCGCAGCCTGTTGATCGTGTATTTGGGCGTGATCGGCTTCTTCGTGTTGCGCGGCGTGGCCAACAGCCTGCTCGCCGATCTCGACAACGAGTGGCTGGCGACGATGATGGACCCGTTCGGCCTGACCGCGTTCCGGCGCACGGTCCGCTATTGGTCCGCGCCCGAACTCAACACCCGCCTGCCTGCGATCGCCGGTTATCTGCTGGTCAATCGCGCGCTGTGGCTCGGCGTCGGCGTGGCGATGATCGCCGCCGCGTTCGCCCTGTTCAAACCGCAGCGCACCGGTACCGGCAAGGCCTGGTTCCGGCGCAAGCGCAAGGCCGTGGCGGTCGACACGCAAAGCGCCGGTAAGCCGGCGCCGAAAGTGCAGCCGACGTTCGCGGCCGCGACCGTGCGCACCCAGTTCCTGCATGCGCTGCGCTTCGATACCGTCGGCGTGCTCAAGAGCGTGCCGTTCCTGATCATGCTCGCCTTCGCCGTGACCAGCTTCCTGGCCAGCGCCGGCTCGGTCCAGAGCATCTTCGGCACCAAGACCTATCCGACCACCTCGCTGATGCTCACCGCGCTGCAAGGCAGCTACAGCTTCATGCTGATCTTCGTGGTGATGTTCTACGCCGGCGAACTGGTGTTCAAGGAACGCGGAGTCAAGCTGGCCGAAGTCAGCGACGCCATGCCGGTGCCCAACTGGCTGCCGTTGCTGAGCAAGTTCATCGCCTTGATCGCGGTGGTGCTGGTGTTCCAGGCGATCGGCGGCGTGGCCTCGATGGTCATGCAGTTGTTCAAGGGCTACAGCACCCTGGAGCCGCTGCTCTACGTCAAGCAGTTGCTGCTCGACGCGATTCCGTTCGTGCTGATGGGCGGGCTGGCGCTGGTGCTGCAGGTGCTGACCAACAACAAGTTCATCGGCTACGGCCTGTTGATCGTGGTGGTGATCCTGCAGGCCACGCTCGGCCTGATGCACTTCGAACACAACCTCTACAACTACGCCAACGCACCGGCCGCGCCGTATTCCGACATGAACGGCTACGGCCAGTTCCTCGGCGCGCGGCTGTGGTTCCAGACCTATTGGGGCCTGCTGCTGCTCGCCTTGATGCTGCTGGCCGCGGCGTTCTGGGTGCGCGGCGTGGCGCCGAGCCTGCGCGAACGCATCAAGCTGGCGCGTTCGCGCCTGCGCGGCGGCCGCGGCGTTACCCTCGCGGTCGCGGTGCTGGCCTGGGTTGCGGCCGGCGGCTGGATCTTCTGGAACACCAACGTGCTCAACCGCTACGTGCCGTCGGACGTGGCGATGGACGAGCAGGCGCGTTACGAGAAGGACTACCGCAAGTACCACAACCTGCCGCAGCCGCGGATCGTCGCGGTCGAGAACGAAGTCGACTTGCGTCCGGAAACTCTCAGCGTGCGCACCCGCGGTCATTACGAGATCGTCAACCAGCACGCCGCGCCGATCGCCGAGTTCCATATCGCGGTCGATCCCGAGGCGACGGTCGAGAAGCTCGAATTCGGCGGCGCCAAGCTGATCCATGACGATGCACGCGTGGGCTATCGCATCTACCGCCTCGACAAACCGATGCAGCCGGGCGAACACCGTCAGCTGAACTTCGTCCAGTCCTATGCCCAGCGCGGCTTCTCCAACGAACCGGGCAATACCCAGATCGTCGCGAACGGCAGCTTCTTCAACTCGGCGGTGTTTCCGAGCTTCGGCTACAGCGAAGGCCGCCAGCTCAGCGACCGCAACGAACGCCGTAAGCGCGGCCTCGGCGAAGCGCCGCGCATGCCCAAGCTGGAGGATCAGGCCGCGCGCGCGAACCACTACATCGCCGCCGATGCCGACTGGATCGACTTCAAGACCACGGTGTGCACCGCGCCGGACCAGATCGCGTTGTCGCCGGGCTATCTCAAGCGCGAGTTCCGTCGCGAGGGCCGCCGTTGCTTCGAGTATGCGATGGACCGGCCGATGCTGCCGTTCTACTCGTACCTGTCGGCGCGCTGGGACGTGCGCCGCGCCGAGCACGCCGGCATTCCGATCGAGGTGTACTACGATCCCAAGCACGCCTACAACGTCGATCGCATGATCGACGGGGTCAAGAAGTCGCTGGATTATTTCCAGGCCAACTTCACCCCGTATCAGCATCGGCAGGTACGCATCCTTGAGTTCCCGGGCTACTCGCGTTTCGCCCAGAGCTTCGCCAACACCATCCCGTTCTCCGAATCGATCGGCTTCGTCGCCGACCTGCGCGATCCCGAGGCGGTCGACTACGTGTTCTACGTGACCGCGCACGAGGTCGCGCACCAGTGGTGGGCGCATCAGGTGATCGGCGCCAACGTGCAGGGTTCGACCATGCTGTCGGAGTCGCTGTCGCAGTATTCGGCGCTGATGGTGATGGAGAAGGAATACGGCCGGGCCAAGATGCGCCGCTTCCTCAAGTACGAACTGGACCGTTACCTGTCCGAGCGCGGCGGCGAGCGTCTGGAGGAATTGCCGCTGTACCGGGTCGAGAACCAGCAGTACATCCACTACCGCAAGGGCTCGCTGGTGTTCTATCGCCTGCGCGAGGAACTGGGCGAAGCGACGGTCAATCGCGCGCTCAAGCGCTTCCTGGAGGACAAGGGCTACCAGAACCCGCCGTACACCACTTCGGCCGAGTTGCTGGAGTACCTGCGCGCGGAAGCCAAGCCCGAGCAGCAGCAGCTGATCACCGACCTGTTCGAGAAGATCAGCTTCTACGACAACCGCGTGGTCGAGGCGAGTTCGAAGAAGCGCCCCGACGGCAAGTACGAGGTCACTTTGAATTTGCACGCGGCCAAGCTGTACGCCGACGGCAAGGGCAAGGAGACCGCCGCGCCGCTGGACGACTGGATCGAGATCGGCGTGTTCGCGCGCGGGCCGTCGGGCAAGGAGGGCGACGAGAAGGTGTTGTCGCTGGAGCGTCGTCGCATCACCAAGAACGATCAGACGGTGACGGTGGTGGTCGATCAGGCGCCGTACGAGGTCGGGTTCGATCCGTACAACAAGTTGATTGATCGGGTGCCGGCGGATAATCGCAAGAAGTTGTGATTGGGTTGGTGTAGATAGGCGGCCGAGATCGGGCTTTTCTCGGTGAACCGCATGCCCCCTTTGCAAAAGGGGGGGCGGACGCCCGGCGTTACAACGATGCGGTAAACAAATCCCCCGTGCGCGGGGGATTTGCTTTTTTTGCCCTTTGCACCTCTGTTGTTCTGCCCCGGCGACGTATCCGGCTCGCGAAGCGGTGTCGAGATCTGCGCCGTAGTCGGGATTTCGCGGTCGCGGCTTGCGCCGCTCCTACAGGTAGCTCATATGGCCTTTGCTTGAGTCCGCAGCCGCGCAGTTCATCCAGCGCTGCGAGGCTTGCAACTCGCGTTAGCAACAGGACACCCGAAGGGCGGCGCACATGGATGTGCGCCGCGCGCCACCG
>NZ_LMHM01000017.1:607891-616887 GCF_001427785.1 Lysobacter sp. Root690 | reverse complement strand
CCGCAACCAATCAACCGGTCAGCGGGGCCGCGCATTATGCAGATCTGAATGGGGCTTGGGAAGGGCTGATCGAAAATAATTTCGCCCGCCGCCGTCTTGACGATTGAGGGGCGCTGTCGGATGTTCGCGACGTCCTGTCCCGCACTCTAAGGAACCGCTCCATGTCGAAGCTGCACGCGCTGGTCGTATGTTGTGGCCTGGCCCTGTCGGGTTGCGGGTCCGGCAACGGTGCCTGGGTCGAGATCGGCGGCCAGCGCTATACGGTGGAAGTGGCCAAGGACGACGAATCGCGGGCGCGCGGGCTGATGTTTCGCGACGAAATGGCGGCCGACCGCGGCATGGTGTTCGTGCATGAGCGCGAGGAGCCGCAGGCCTATTGGATGAAGAACACCCATATCCCGCTGGATATCCTCTACTTCGACGGCAAGCGTCGGCTGGTCTCGCAGCAGCGCGACGTCCCACCCTGCTCGGGCGGCAACAGCTGTCCGCCCTATCCCAGCGATGCGCCGGCGAAGTACGTGCTGGAGCTCAACGCCGGCCAGGCGGCCAAGTTGAAGCTCAAGGATGGGGCGGAACTGAGGTTCGGGCCCGGAATCGAGTAAACGGACGGGCAACGCCGGTCCGTGGTTCTACGCAGGTCGCCGCGGACACGTGGTCCACGGCGACCTTCAGCCGCTTCAGACTTCCATCATCTCGAAGTCGTCCTTGGTCACGCCGCAGTCCGGGCAGGTCCAGGTGTCCGGAACGTCCGCCCAGCGGGTGCCCGGGGCCAGGCCCTCTTCCGGCAGCCCCAGGGCTTCGTCGTAAATAAAGCCGCACACGACGCACATCCAGGTGCGGTAAGCGGTGGTCGCGGCAATCTCGGACATGGGCGGATAATGGTTTTGCGGGACGGCATTGTCCCACCCCGCCCTCTCCGACGGAAGCAGACGCATGAATTCACCATGGCCGCAGCGCGGCCTGTACGCGATAACCCCCGACGATGCCGACACTCTGCGCCTGGTGGCGCGAGTCGAAACCGTGCTGGTCGCCGGCGCGCACTGGCTGCAATACCGCAACAAGGCGGCCGATCCGCAACTGCGACGCGAACAAGCGCTGGCCCTGCTGCCGGTCTGCCGCCGCCATGGCGTGCCGCTGATCGTCAACGATGATTGGCGCCTGGCCGCGCAGATCGGCGCCGACGGCGCGCATCTGGGCGAAGACGACGGCGAGCTGGCCGCGGCGCGCGCGACGATGGGCGATCGCGCCCTGATCGGCGCATCGTGCTACGACCGCTTCGATCTGGCTCGCGCGGCGGCCGCGACCGGCGCCAGTTATGTCGCCTTCGGCGCGTTCTTCGCTTCGCCGACCAAACCCAATGCGCGCCGCGCCGCGCCGGAATTGCTGAAGCAATCGGCGATCCTGCGCCTGCCGCGGGTGGCGATCGGCGGAATCACCCCGGACAATGCGCGCTCGTTGGTCGACGCTGGCGCCGATCTGCTGGCCGTCATCAGCGGCGTGTTCGACGCGCCCGATCCGTCCGCCGCGGTGCGCGCCTACCTTTCCTGCTTCGATGAAGCCCGATCCGAAGAATTGCCTAATGAATAACCCCCGCTCCCACGAACTCTTCACCCGCGCCAGCGAACTGTTGCCCGGCGGCGTCAATTCGCCGGTGCGCGCGTTCAAGTCGGTCGGCGGCGAGCCGTTCTTCGCCGAGCGCGCGCAAGGCGCTTATCTGTACGACGTCGACGGCAATCGCTATATCGATTACGTCGGCTCGTGGGGCCCGATGATCGCCGGCCATGCGCATCCGCAAGTGCTGGCCGCGGTCGAAAAAACCATGCGCCACGGCCTGAGCTTCGGCGTGCCCAACGCGCTGGAAGTGACGATGGCCGAAGCGATCACCCGGATCGTGCCGAGCTGCGAGATGGTGCGCATGGTCAATTCGGGCACCGAGGCGACCTTGTCGGCGATCCGGGTGGCGCGCGGCGCGACCGGGCGTACCCGCATCGTCAAATTCGAAGGCTGCTACCACGGCCACGGCGACAGCTTTCTGGTCAAGGCAGGCAGCGGCGCGTTGACATTGGGCCTGCCGAATTCGCCCGGCGTGCCGGCGGCGCTGGCCGATCTGACCCTGACCCTGCCCTACAACGATTTCGATGCGGCTACGCAGCTATTCGACGAAGCCGGCAGCGAGATCGCCGGCCTGATCATCGAACCGATCGTCGGCAACGCCAACTGCATCCTGCCGAAGGACGGCTATCTGCAGCACCTGCGCGCACTGTGTACCAAGCACGGCGTGCTGCTGATCTTCGACGAAGTGATGACCGGTTTCCGGGTCGCGCTCGGCGGCGCGCAGCAGCGTTACGGCATCACCCCGGATCTAAGCACGTTCGGCAAGATCATCGGCGGCGGCATGCCGGTCGGCGCTTACGGCGGCCGGCGCGATCTGATGAGTCAGGTCGCGCCGAGCGGGCCGATCTATCAGGCCGGCACGCTCAGCGGCAATCCGGTGGCGATGGCCGCGGGGCTGGCGACCTTGGAGCTGATCCAGCAACCCGGTTTCCACGACGCGTTGGAACGCAGCACGCACGCCTTGTGCGATGGCCTGGAAACGGCCGCGCGCGAGGCCGGCATCGCCTTCCACACCACGCGCGCGCCTGGCATGTTCGGGCTGTATTTCCGCGAAGGGCCGGTGCAGAGTTTCGCCGATGCGATGGGCTCGGATACCCAGCGCTTCAATCGTTTCTTCCACGGCATGCTCGAGCGCGGCGTGTATCTGGCGCCGTCGGCGTTCGAGGCCGGGTTCATGTCGAGCGCGCATGGCGAGGCGGAAATTGCGCAGACCATCGAAGCGGCGCGGGCGACGTTCGCTACGCTGTGAATCGAACGATCGCATCGTCGCGATCGCGCAAACGCAACGGGCCGGCGAATTCGCCGGCCCGTTTTTTTTGCGGACAGGATCAGAACGTGAAGCTTGCACTCAGACCGATGGTGCGTCGCGCGCCGAACCAGCAGTCGCCGCGGCCACCGCAATAGCTGAAATAGCGCTTGTCGGTGAGGTTGGTGACGTTGAACGCCCAGCGCCAGGCGCCGGTGTCGTAGGACAGCATCGCGTCGCCGAGCACGACCGACGGGGTGGTCGGGCTGGGCGGTTCGACGAAATCGCTGAAGTAGCGCACGCCCAGGCCGGCGGCGAAACCCTCGCGCCCGCCGACGCTGAAACGCTGCTTGCCCCAGACCGCGGCCTGATGGCGCGGGGCCGGCGTGAGCTGCTTGTCGTTGTCGAGATAGTTGTAGTGCGCGGTGATGTCGAAGCTCGAGGTGATCTTGCCCGACAGTTCGAGTTCAAGACCGCTGGTCTTGGTCTTGCCGGCCTGGGTGTTGACGTTGGGATTGGACGGATCGGGCACCAGGCGATTTTCTTCGCGCAGTTCGTAGGTCGCGGCGGTGAAACTCAGATCGCGCCCGGCCGGTTCGAACTTGACGCCGGCCTCGACCTGCTCGCCCTTCTGCGGCCTGTAGCGCGAACCGGTGAGGGCATTGGTGCCGCCGACCGGGGTGAATGACTCGCTGTAGCTCACGTACGGCGACCAGCCGGCCCAGTCGTGGAACATCACGCCCAGGCGCTTGGTGGTGGCGCTGGACTTTTCGTCGGCCGCGCCGACCAGTCCGCTCTTGGCGCGATCGTGGCGCAATCCGGCGACGACGATCCAGTGCTCGCCGATACGCATCTGATCCTGCAGATACAGGCCAATCTGACGCTGGCTGGTCTTGATGTCCGGACCGAGCGGCGGCGGCGTGTACGGCGGGGGGACCGGGTTGAATACATCGATCGGCGGCAAGGTGCCGCCGCGCTCAGGCGCGCCGTCGAAGCTCTGCGCTTCGTCCTGTTTGAAGCGGATCGCATCCAGGCCGAGCAGCATCTGATGCTCGACCGCGCCGGTCTTGAAGCGGCCCTCGACGTGCTGGTCGATGTTCTGCATCCGCGCCTTGTTGTTGGCGAACCAGCCTTCGCGGTTGATCACGCGCTGCTGCGGATCGATGAAGGGATTGAGCGGATTGCTGAAGGGATCGGCGTAGACGGTGACGTAGTCGACCTCGTTGCGCGAGGCGCGGAACGACTGCTGAAACGACCAGTTTTCGTTGAAGCGATGCTCGAACTGCCAGCCCGCGCTGGTGTGGTCGGTGTCGTAGTGATCGCCGGGGTTGCCGATGAAACGGCTGGCCGGAATGCGGCCGTTCGGGTTCGGCGCGATCAGGCCGCTCCACTGGAAGAACTGCGAGGTCGAGCCGGTGCGATCCTGCTGCCACCGAAACTGGAAGGTCAGCGAGGTGTCCTCGCTCGGGCGCCAGGTCAGCGACGGCGCGAACAGGCGGCGATCGTCGTTGACGTGATCGACCTGGGTGTCGCTTTCACGGACCAGGCCGACGAGGCGGTACAGCCAGGTGCCGTCGGCGGTCAGCGGACCGGTGAGGTCGGCGTTGACCTGGCGACGGTCGAAGCTGCCGAGCTGCACGCCGATCTCGCGCCGCGCCTGGGTCTGCGGGCGCTTGCTGACCAGGTTGATGACGCCGGCGGTGCTGCCTTGTCCAAACAGCATCGAGGCCGGGCCGCGCAGCACTTCAATGCGCTCGAGCATGTACGGGTCGGTGCGGGTGGTGCTGGTGTAGTAGTTGAACGCGCTGCGCAGGCCATCGAGGTATTCGGTGGGGTCGCTGCCACGGATCAGGGTCCAGTCGCCGCGCGAGTCCAGGCCGTAGGCCTCCGAGCGCACGCCGGCGGCGTAGTTGAGCGCGTCCTGGACGTTCTGCGCGCCCTGGTCGCGCATCTGCTCGCCGGTGACCACGGTGATCGCCTGCGGGGTTTCGGAAATCGGCGTGTCGGTCTTGGTCGCGCTGGTGGCGTTGGCCGCCTTGTAACCGCTCGATTGGCCCTGGACGACGATGTGATCGAGGGTGGTGGCCCGCTTGTCGGGGGCGTCGGCCTCGGCGGCGGCGGGGTCGGCCGCCCACGCGGGCGCGCTCAGGGAAAAAGCGATGGCCAGGGCCAAGGGCGCCGGAAGATGGCGGCTGCGGGACATGCGGGGGGACTCCGAAGTTGAAGCAAACGAGAATTATTATCGTTTGATCCAAAAGCCCGCGTAAAGCCCCTGTTGACGATCCACGGCACCGTGGAACCACTTGAATGGCATCGGAAGGGGTGGCGCGGCGGCGCACAGGGGCCGCACGGAAGCTGGCTTGCTGGCCTGCCAACTGCCGCGAAATCGGCTCGACTCAGGCGTCGCTTGGCTCGAGCGCCGCTGGTCTCAAGCGTCTGACCTCAAGCGCCAAGGATCAAAGCCGGGCAGAGATGCGCTCGGCGAGCGCGTCCAGGCTCGGGCGATCGCTGGGCGCCGGCAAGCCGTGGCGATACAGATGCAGGATGCCGTCGTCCGCGCGACGCGGCTGCACATGCAGATGCACGTGCGGGACTTCCTGGCCGCCCGCCTCGCCATTGGACTGCCACAGGTTCAGCCCGGCCGGCCGCTGATCGGCAGCCAAGGCTTTGGCGACACGCACCGCGATCGACATCAGATGCCCGGCCGTCGCCTCACTGATGGCGTACAGATCGGGAATATGCCGCCGCGGCACGACCAGTACGTGGCCGGGCACGGCCTGACGCAGATCCATGAACGCGACGACGCGATCGTCGCGATACACGAAACTCGCCGGCACCCGGCCGGCGATGATGTCGCAGAACACGCATTCGCTCATCGCCAATGCCGTCGCATGGGCCGCGCTCAGCGGCCGAGAAACTGCAGCAGCGCCGCGCGCAGACGCGCCAGCCCCTCGGCCACGTCGGCGTCGCCGATGTTGAGCGCGGGCACGAAACGCAGCACGTCCGGACCGGCCTGCAAGGTCAGCAAGCCGTGTTCGACGCAGCGATCGAGAATTTCGCCGGCCTTGCCCGCGTGTTCTTCGCGCAACTGCGCGCCGATCATCAGGCCGCGACCGCGCACTTCCACGAACAGATTCAACTCGGCGTCCAGTGCGGCCAGGCCGGCGCGGATCGCCTGCGCCTGACGCTCGACATTGGCCATCAATTCGGCCGAGCGCAATTCGCGCAAGGCCGCGCCCGCGACCGCCGCCGCCAACGGATTGCCGCCGAAGGTGGTGCCGTGCGCGCCGAACTGCATCGACTGCGATGCCTTGGGGCCGACCAGCATCGCGCCGATCGGGAAGCCGCTGCCCAGCGCCTTGGCCAAGGTCACCACATCGGGCGTCACATCGTAGGCATGGCAGGCGAACAACTCGCCGGTACGGCCCATGCCGCACTGGATTTCGTCGAGGATCAACAGCGCGCCGTGGCGATCGCACAACTCGCGCAGGCCACGCAGGAACGCGTCGCTGGCCGGCGTCACACCGCCCTCGCCCTGCACCGGCTCGACCAGGACCGCGCAGACCGCGCCGTCGGCCATCGCCGCTTCAGCGGCGGTCAGGTCGTTGAAATCGCTGTAGCGAAAGCCCGGCGGCAGCGGTTCGAAACCTTCGTGGTACTTGGGCTGCGCGGTGGCGGTGACTGCGGCCAATGTGCGGCCGTGAAAACTGCCGCGGAAACTCAGGATCGCGCGGCGCTCGGGTTCGCGGCCCTGCGCGGTGGCCCATTTGCGCGCCAGCTTGATCGCCGCCTCGTTGGCTTCCGCGCCGGAGTTGCACAGGAACACACGCTCGGCGAAACCCGAGGCCGACACCAGTTGTTCGGCCAGACGCAGCGGCGGTTCGCTGATGAACACGTTGCTGGTATGCCACAGCTTGCCGGCCTGTTCGGTCAGCGCCGCGATCAGCGCCGGATGCGCGTGGCCGAGCGCGTTGACCGCGATGCCGGCGCCGAAGTCCACGTACTCGCGGCCGTCCAGATCCCAGATCCGCGAGCCTTTGCCGTGGTCGAGCACGATCCGGCGCGGGCGGTAGACGGGCAGGTAATAGCGCTCGGAAAGCGCGTACAGCGAGGCGGTGTCCATGGGGGCGGCGGCGTTGGGGGTGAAGCAGCCATTGTCGCCGATCGCCGAGGCGCTTGCAGTGCTCATGGCAGCCGCTGCGCGATGCGGGCGCTGCGACGCACCGCGCCGGCGCGGTTGCAGTCATGATCGGTCCACGCCGATGGCCGGGGCCCCGCTTGCCACGAACCCGCCCGACCTGCCGCGTCGGCGCTCCGCGCCTTGCCCGCTTCAAGCTTGCCTACGACGAGGGAAACGCCATGAGTTCACGCAGTCGCCGTACCGCTTCGCTGTTGTCCGCCGCACTCGCACTGGCCTTGTTGCCGATCGCATCGGCGGCGGCCACGCCGCCCAGGATCGAAATCACCGAAACCGCCGCCTTCGACGCCTCCAGCGTGACGCCCTTCGCCGGCGACTACGCCGACGTCTACGCGTACCTGCATCAGCATCGCGACGCCGATCTCGCCCAGTTGCAACGCTGGGTGCGGCAACCGTCGATCAGCGCGCAGAACCAGGGCATCGCGCAGATGGCCGAGTTGCTGCGCAAGGATCTGCAGACCCTGGGCTTTCGCGACACCGCGCTGGTGCCGACCTCGGGTCATCCGGGCGTGTACGGTTATTACGATGCCGGCGCCGAGCACACGCTGGTGGTCTACATGATGTACGACGTGCAGCCGATCGAACCGACCGGCTGGAAAGTCGACGCTTTCGCCGGCACCTTGGTCGACGATCCCGCGCTCGGCAAAGTGTTGATGGCGCGCGGCGCGACCAACCAGAAAGGACCGCAGCGCGCGTTCCTCAATGCGCTCGACGCGATCATCAAGGTGCGCGGCAAACCGCCGGTAAACCTGATCGTCCTGGCCGAAGGCGAGGAAGAACTCGGCTCGCCGCACTACCCGGAAGTGGTCGCCAAGTACGAAGCTCAACTGCGCAAGGCCGACGGCGTGTTCTTCCCGATGAACACCCAGGATCGCGACGGACAGGCGTCGATGTTTCTCGGAGTGAAGGGCATTCTCTACATGGAACTGGAAGCCAAGGGCAACGCAAGCAGCGGCGGCCCGCAGCGCGCCGAAGTGCATGGCTCGCTCGCCGCCAAGCTCGATTCGCCGAGTTGGCGCCTGGTGCAGGCGCTGGCGACCTTGACCACGCCCGACGGCGAGATCGCGGTGCCCGGCTATCGCGATGCGATCCGCGCGCCGAACACGGAAGAGCAGCGTCTGTTCAACGGCATCGTGCGCGGCCGCGAAAGCGAGCAGGCCAAGCAGCTCGAATCGCTGGGCGCGGCGCGCTGGAAGAACGGCCGCGGCTTCCGCGACGCGGCCGCGGCGGAGTTGTTCGACACCACGCTCAATATCGATGGGCTGGCGGCGGGTTACACCGGCGAAGGGGTCAAGACCATCCTGCCGCATCGCGCGGTGGCCAAGGTCGATTCGCGCTTGGTGCCGGACCAGACCCCGGATCAGGCGCTGGCGCTGATCCGCAAGCAACTCGATGCGAAGGGTTTCGACGACATCGAAATACGCAAACTGTCGGGTTATCCGCCGGCGCAGACCTCGGTGGACGCGCCGCTGACGCGCGCGGCGTTGGGCGTGTATCGCAAGTACGGACAGACCCCGCCGGTCGCGCCGCGCATCGGCGGCAGCGCGCCGTATTACGTGTTCACCCAGACCCTTGGGCTGCCGATGATCGCCGGCGGTCTGGGGCATGGCAACGGGGCGCATGCGCCTAACGAGTACATGGTGGTGGAGCCGCTGAAGGGGTCGAAGGTGGCGGGCTTGGAGGAAGGTGAGCGGTTCTATGTGGATCTGTTGTATTCGTTGGCGGATGCGTTGAAGCAGCCGGGGAAGTGATCGGGTCGATTGGGTTTTCGCGATTGATCGATTTTCGCGGTCGGTGCTGAGGTCCCTCCACAAAAGTGGTCGGATTTGCGCTGGGGCTCGTCGGATTGACTTGTCTTGCCATTGCTGTTGCTGTTGCTGTTGCTGTTGCTGTTGCTGTTGAATTTTGCTTTGGCTTTGGCTTTGGTCCGGCGCAGCC
>NZ_LMHM01000017.1:607802-607873 GCF_001427785.1 Lysobacter sp. Root690 | reverse complement strand
TGGATGCGTGCCGTAGGCCACCCAGGACATGGATGTCCTGTGTGGCCTACCCCCGCGTATGCACCGATCTA
>NZ_LMHM01000017.1:497864-607697 GCF_001427785.1 Lysobacter sp. Root690 | reverse complement strand
CCCGCCGCTTTAGTGGCGGAAGCTTTTGATCCTGCTTGCAGCTTCTAAAGCTTTGAAGCTTTAGAACCTTTGAAGCAAAGACAATATCAACAGCTTTCGTCCGCAAGCGGCCGAGTTACTTTCTTTTGTCTAAAGCAACAACAGAAAGGTAACCAAAGAAAAATGCTTTTTTGTGAATCAAGTGCCCGCAAGCNTCTCGGTGGCGCACGGCGCACATCCATGTGCGCCGCCCTTCGGGTGTGCTTTTGTTCTCGCGAATTAGCGACTTCGCAGCGCTGGATGAACTGCGCGGCTTCAAGCGCAAGCAAAAGCTGCATCGCCTAGCTGTAGGAGCGGCGCAAGCCGCGACCGCGCTATCACGGCAACCGCGCAACGTTCGTCGTAACTGCATCCCCGCGGTCACGGCTTGCGCCGCTCCTGCAGGGACTGCCGCCACCAAGGCTGGCTTATGCGGGGTACACGTCATAAGGAACGTGTGCCCATGCGCTTTACGAATCGACCTCGACCGACCACTCAACCCAGAAACAAATCCGGCAACAACGACTTGCTCGGATCGACCGCGTACTTGCTGAAATCGGTCACGCCCGCCTCGGTCAACACCTCCTCGTCGATCAGGAAGCGCCCATAAAAATCCTGCGCCGGGCGCACCAACACCGCATGCACCGCATCGGCCACGATCTCCGGCTTGCGGCAGCGATCCAGCGCAACCCCCGGAATCAGGTTCAAGGCATCGGTGGCGATGATGGTCTTCGGCCACAACGCGTTGACAGCGATCCCGCGCGGACCGAACTCACCGGCCAGGCCCAGGGTCACGAAGCTCATGCCCATCTTCGCCAAGGTGTAACCGGTATGCGGCGCCCACCACTTCACGTCCAGGCTCGGCGGCGGCGCCAGGGTCAGGATGTGCGGGTTGGCGGCCTGCTGCAGATACGGCAAGCAGGCCTGCGCGCACAGGAAGCTGCCGCGCGCGTTGACCTGTTGCATCAGGTCGAAACGCTTCATCGGCGTGTCCAGCGCGCCGCGCAACCAGATTGCGCTGGCGTTGTTGACCAGGATGTCGAGACCGCCGAACGCATCGACGGTCGCGGCGACCGCGGCGTTGACTTCGTCTTCTTCGCGGATATCGCACTTGAGCGCCAGCGCGCGGCCGCCGGCGGCTTCGACTTCGGCGGCGACACTGTGAATGGTGCCCGGCAGCTTGGGATTGGCGACCGAGGACTTGGCCGCGATCGCGATGTTGGCGCCGTCGCGCGCGGCGCGCAGCGCGATCTCGCGGCCGATACCGCGCGAGGCGCCGGTGATGAAGAGGGTCTTGCCTGAAAGGCTGGTCATGGTGGGGCCGTGATTGGGGATTCGGGATTAGAGATTCGCAAAAAACAACAGCTCCATCCTAATCCCGAATCCCCAATCCCGGCCCTCAAGGCTTCGGCCCCTGCCCCTCGTTGTCTTCCCAATGCAGGATGCGCCGGGTCACGAAGCGGTAGACCGGCTTGCCGGTCGCGAACCAGACCTCGCGCAGCCAGGAATGACGCTTGAGCACGCGCCGTTCGACCGGGGTCAGCGCCTGCGGGCAATAGGTGCGCTTGTGCTTGAGCAAGTGGCGCAGATCTTCGCGCGCGAGCAGGCGCATCCAGCGCGAGCGCGGGTCGCCGCGGGTGGCGAGCTGGAAATCGATGATCGCCGGGGTGCCGTCGATCAGCACCAGCCAGTTGGCCTCCTTGGCCAGATCGTTATGCGCCAGACCGCGCCGATGCAGGCGTTGCAGCAGGCGCCGTGCTTGCCGGAAATAGGCCAGATCGCCGCGCGGCGGGCGCTGGTACATGGCCGCGCCGTCGAGATAACTGCGATCGAGCCGGCGACCGTCCCAGCGCAACAGCTGCGGCGTCGCCTCCAGCCCGTCGACGCGTTGCAGCGCGCGCGCCTCGCGCCGCGCCAGCCACCACGCCGGCAGGCGCAGCCACCACGGCACATGGGCCAGGTCGCGGCGCACGAACAGGCCATCGTCGTCGCGCATCAACGCGATCCGGCCAAAACTGTCGGCCTTGAGCGCGGCCACTTCGGTAACTTCGGGGGACATTGGGGGAAGTGTACTTCGGAGCCGGGATTGGGGATTCGAGATTGGGGATAGCGCCATTCACCGGTCGGATGCGCCAGGCCTTTACAAATCCCGAATCCCCAGTCCCGAATCCCGGCACCAAAACCAGTCACCCGCGCCACAGAGAGCGCTGCCTATAATCGTCCGATGGACTCAGCCTGGCTTGAAAGCGCGACCGCATGGATCGCGGCCCACCCCATCGCCGCGGGCGTGGTGATCTTCCTGATCGCCTTCTGCGACGCGCTCATCATTCTCGGCATCGTGGTGCCGGCGCTGCCGCTGCTGTTCGCGGTCGGCACCCTGGTCGGCCTGGGCCATATCAACGGCCCGTACGCGTTGGCCTGCTCAACCCTCGGCGCGTTCGCCGGCGACGGCCTGAGCTATTGGATCGGTCGCCGCTGGGGGCCGCAGTTGCGTCAGCGCTGGCCGTTCTCGCGTTACCCGCAATGGCTCGACCGCGGCGAAACCATTTTCCACCGCCACGGCAGCAAGAGCATCCTGATCGCCCGCTTCGTCGGCGCGATCCGGCCGTTCGTGCCGGCCATCGCCGGCATGCTGCGCATGCCGATGCGCCGCTACGCCTTGCCCAGCTTCGTCGCCTGCGTGGGCTGGTCGGCGCTGTTCCTCGCCCCGGGTTGGGTGCTGGGCGCGTCCTACGACGCGGTCGCCGCGGTCGCCGACCGGCTCGCGATCGTGCTCGGCGCGCTGCTGATCGCGGTGGCGCTGGTGTGGGCGACGGTGCTCTACACCTGGCGCTGGTTCGCCTCGCACGCCAACAACCTGCTCGCGCGCGCGCTGCTGTGGACCCGCGCGCACCCGCACCTGGGCCGCTACGCCGGCGCGCTGATCGATCCCAATCGCCCCGAATCGGCATCGCTGGTGATGCTGGCAGTGTGTCTGCTCGCGATCAGCTGGATCTGGTTCACCTTGCTGGCGACCTTGCTCGCCAGCGGCGGGCCGCTGCAGATCGATCACACCATCCACGAGTTCATGTGGACTTTGCGCAATCCGCTCGCCGACCGATTGATGGCCGCGCTGGCCTGCCTCGGCGACGCCCAGGTGCTGGCCCCTGCCTCGCTGGCGGTGCTGGCGTATCTGGCCTGGCGACGGCGCTGGATGGCCGCGGCGCACTGGGTCGGCGCGATCGTGTTCGGGCTGGCGCTCACCTCGTTGCTGGAAGCGGCGATCGACATGCCGCGTCCGCCGACCGCGCCGGCCGGTTTCGGTTTCCCGTCGGTCGCGGTCACCATGACCACGATCGTGTTCGGTTTCTTCGCGGTTTTGATCGCACGCGAATTGCCCGGGCGGCAACGGGTGTGGCCTTACTTGCTGGCCGGCGTGGTCACAACGCTAGTCGGATTTTCGCGGCTGTACCTGGGCGCGCATTGGCCCAGCGATCTGGTCGGCGGCACCTTGTTCGGCATCGTCTGGTTGCTGGTGCTCGGCATCGCCTATCGCCGCCACGTCGCGCGTTCGTTCTGGATGCGGCCGCTGGCGTGGCTGTTCTACAGCGTGTTCGTCGCCGCCGCGCTGTGGCATGCGCCGCGCTCGGCCGATGCGCTGTTGGCCAAGTTCGCCTCGGCCACGCCGAGCACGGTGTTGAACGCCGATGCGTGGTGGAAGCACGATTGGACCACCTTGCCCGCACAACGCAACGAAAGTGATGCGCGCAGGCGCTGGCCGCTGGACCTGCAGATCGCCGGCCCCCTGCCGCCGTTGCGCGCGACCCTGGAAGCCAATGGCTGGCGGGTGCAACCGCAGGCCGATTGGTTGGCGACGATCGCCTTGCTCGACGACGACACCGCGCCGCGCGATCAAGTCGTGCTGCCGGCGACGCTCGACGCGCAGGCCGAAACCCTGTTGATGCTGCGCGACGGGCCGACCCCGGATATCCAGTACGCGCTGCGCCTGTGGCCGGCGCCGGCGGTGCTGTCCGACGGGACGCCGCTGTGGATCGGCACCACTCAGACCTTGAAGCTCAACAAGCCGTTCGACTCGGCCGCGCTGTGGCTGCCGCAGCCCGACGACGGCAACGCGCATGCGCAGGTGCGCCGGGCGCTGACTGGTTTCACCATGATCCAGCAAGCGCATCCGAAGAACGGGGTGGAGGTGCTGCGGATGCAGTCGCAGTATCGGGTGCCGGGGGCTGTGCCGGGGCTTTGAGTGGGGTGCGGGATTCGTTGGGGGATGGAGTAAAAGCGAATCCCCCCTGCCCCCCTTTTCCAAAGGGGGGAAAAGCTTTGGGCGGGGTCACCGCGTCGGATTGGTTCGTTTCGCTCAGACGGATCAGTCCGTTCAATTGGCAGGCAATTGAGGCTATTGAGTTAGTAGCGATCGATCCGGCATGAGTAAGTACCATGACGGCTTACGCCATTCGATTGCTGTATTCGAAGCTTCGCCGTATCCGCCTTCCCAAAGCCACGAGACGGGTTCCCCCCTTTGCAAAAGGGGGGCCAGGGGGGATTCGCTTTTGCTTTGCTTTTGATGCGGCTGCGGCTATGAACCAACCCACTCAAGGCAACAACGCCAACACCTGATCCAGCCGCGCATGCGGATCGTCCAGCTGCAACAGCATCTGCCGCTGCGACAGCGTCAACGGCAACAGTTCGGCCAGGCGCCAGCCGACCCAGGCCGCGTCGTCGAAACGCGAATGCGCGGCCTTGCTGTGCTCGCCGCCGGCCTGTTCGAACAAACGTTCCAGCAAGGTCACCAGCAGCGAATGCTCGGGCCGCACGACCTCGTCGGGATCGGGCTCGCACCAGCGCACGTCCGCGACCTGCAAACCGTTGTCGCGCACCCGCACGCGGTCGGCGTGGAAGCGCCGCGCGCCGCGCACCCGCAAGGTCAACAGGCCGTCGTCGCCAGTGCCGAAATCCTCGATCACCGCTTCGGTGCCGAACGCCGCCGCGGCGGCCGGCGCGCCGACTTCTTCGCCATCGATGATCAGGCAGACACCGAAGCCGCGACCGACCCGGCCGCATTCGCGCACCAGATCGAGATAACGGCGTTCGAATACGCGCAGGCTCAGCGAGCCGCCCGGCAGCAGCACGGTATGCAGCGGGAACAATCCCAGCGATTCGGCGACGGCGGGCTCGGACGGCATGGCCGCAGTGTACCCGGCCCCTGGCCGGTGTTTCGAGCGCTTTATCGGCACTATGGAAACGCGTAGCGGCTAGCGCCAGTGGCATCACGGCGCGACGCGTCGGCGTCTGCTGCCCGTAAAACAAAACCGCGATCGCATCATGGCTATCGAGGCATCGACCAAGACTTCAACGCATCGCGCAGAGCGAAGCGAATCCCGCTTTTACCAATCCCGCCTTTGCCAATCCCAAATCACGAATCCCCAATCCCGGCCGCAAAAAACCGCCGCGGCGCCCCATCGAAACCGCCGTTGGACATGAACACCACATGGTCGCCTGCACGCACGCGTTCGCGCAACGCGGCGATCAAGCCGTCGGCGTCGGCCACGGTCACGCCTTCGCCGCGCAGGCCGGCGAGCACCTTGCCCGCGTCCCACGCCAATTCGGGCCGATGCAGGAACACGACGACATCGGCGCCGTCGAGCGACGGCGCGAGCGCGTCGGAATGCGCGCCCAGCCGCATCGAATTGCTGCGCGGTTCCATCGCCACCACGATCCGCGCCGTGCCCACGCGCGCGCGCAAGCCGGCGAGCGTGGTCGCGATCGCGGTCGGATGATGGGCGAAGTCGTCGTACACGGTGATCCCGCCGGTCTCGCCGATCACTTCGAGCCGGCGCTTGACGCTGCGGAACCCGGCCAGCGCCGGCAGCACCGAAGCGACCTCGACCCCGACCGCGTTGGCCGCGGCGAGCGCGGCCAATGCGTTCATGACGTTGTGGCGACCGAGCAAGGGCCAGCGCACTTCGCCGATGTCGCGGCCGCGATGGATCACCACGAACGCGCTGCCGTCTTCGGCCAGCAGCCGCGCGGTCCATTCGTAACCGGCCTTGCCTTCCAGACCGAAGCGTTCGACCGGCGTCCAGCAGCCCATCGCCAACACTTCGCTCAGACGCTCGTCTTCGCCGTTGACGATCAGGCGGCCGCGGCGCGGCACGGTCCGCACCAGATGGTGGAACTGGCGCTGGATCGCGGCCACGTCGGGGAAGATATCGGCGTGGTCGTATTCAAGATTATTGAGAATCGCCACCAGCGGGCGGTAGTGGACGAACTTGCTGCGCTTGTCGAAGAACGCGGTGTCGTATTCGTCGGCCTCGACCACGAATTCGCGACCACCACCGATGCGCGCGGACACGCCGAAATCCTCGGCCACCCCGCCGATCAGGAAGCCGGGCTCGCGGCCGGCCGCTTGCAGCAGCCAGGTCAGGATCGAGGTGGTCGTGGTCTTGCCGTGGGTGCCGGCGACCGCGAGCGTGTCGCGTCCGGGCAACACCTGTTCGGACAACCACTGCGCGCCGGAGGTGTATTTGCGTCCGTCGTCGAGCACCTGTTCGACCGCGGCGTTGCCGCGCGACAGCGCGTTGCCGACCACGATCTCGTCGCAATCGGCGGAAATGTGTTCGGGCTTGTAGCCCTGCTGCAGCGCGATGCCGAGCTGTTCAAGCTGGGTCGACATCGGCGGATACACCGCCTGGTCGCTGCCTTCGACCGCATGCCCGAGTTCGCGCGCGAGCGCGGCGACGCCGCCCATGAAGGTGCCGGCGATGCCCAAGATATGGAGCTTCAAGATCCGAAATTCCGAAAGAGGATGCGGGTGTTCAACAAAGCGGCTCCCGCTGGCACCAGCGCCCCCTCTTCCGCTTGCGGGAGAGGGCTGGGGTGAGGGCACGCGAGGATCGGTCAACGACGGCGGTTGCTATCGCGCGCAAGCCCTGCTCGACGGCCTCGGATTCCCCGCTCACGACAGGAGTGCGGGCGCGTATGCCCTCACCCCGGCCCTCTCCCGCGGGCGGGAGAGGGAGCAAAGCCACTGCGAAAAACTCAACCCACCGTCGGCGCCGGCTCCAGCGCCTCGATGATGCGGGTGAACACTTCGTCCAGCGAACCCACGCCGTCGACCACGGTCAGGCGGCCGTGCTGGCGGTAGTACTCGATGACCGGCGCGGTGACGTCGTCGTACACCTTCAGACGGGTGCGAACCGCATCGGGACTGTCGTCCTTGCGGCCCTGCTCGGCGGCGCGGCCGGCGATGCGCTCGACCAGCAGCTCGATCGGCACTTCCAGCTGCACGGCGAAGTCCATCGGCTGGCCGATCTTCTTGAGCAGCGCGTCCATCGCATCGGCCTGGGCCAGATTGCGCGGGTAGCCGTCGAGGATGAAACCGCCGGCGGTGTCGGGACGCGAGAAGCGGTCCTCGAGCATGCCCAGCAGGATTTCGTCGCTGACCAGATTGCCGGCGTCCATCACCGCCTTGGCTTCCAGGCCCAGCTTGCTGCCGGCGGCCACTTCGGCCCGCAACAGATCGCCGGTGGAAATATGCGGCACCTGCAGATGCTCCTTGAGCCGCGTGGCTTGCGTGCCCTTGCCGGAACCGGGCGCGCCCAGTAATACCAATCGCATCAACATCGCTCCTGAGACAACATGAAACCGTCGCGCCCGCGCGCACTGCGCCGGGGCGGCCCGTCGGGCCGCGCCCCAGATCGGCGATCGCCGACCTCGTCGCTGGCCCGTCCGCGGGGCGGCGCTACACTCACAGCCGCCATTCACCCGCCGGGGAATATTGCGGTCAGCTTACCGCAAACCGGCGCAAATCCTGGAATCCCCATGCCGACCGCGAAGTCCTCCGCAAAACCCGCTGGAAACCTGCTGTACGCGCAATCGGGCGGTGTGACCGCCGTCATCAACGCCACCGCCTCGGCGGTGATCGAGACCGCGCGGGCGCGCGGAATCAAGGTATTGGCGGCCCGCAACGGCATCCTCGGCGCGCTGCGCGAGGAGCTGATCGATACCTCCAAGGAGTCGGCCGCGGCGATCGCGGCCTTGGGCCACACCCCCGGCGGCGCGTTCGGCTCGTGCCGGGTCAAGCTGAAGTCGCTGGACGCCGACCGCGCCCGCTACGAACGCCTGCTGGCCGTGCTCAAGGCCCACGATGTTCGCTGGTTCCTCTACAACGGCGGCAACGATTCCGCCGACACCGCGCTCAAGGTCTCGCGCCTGGCGGCCGAATTCGGCTACCCGCTGACCTGCATCGGCGTGCCCAAGACGGTCGACAACGACCTGGCGGTGACCGACTGCTGCCCGGGCTTCGGCTCGGCCGCCAAGTACACCGCGGTGTCGGTGCGCGAGGCCGCGCTGGACGTGGCGGCGATGGCCGAGACCTCGACCAAGGTGTTCGTGTACGAGGCGATGGGCCGCCATGCCGGCTGGCTCGCGGCCGCGGCCGGCCTGGCCGGCGACGGCGCGGACGCCGCGCCGCACCTGATCCTGTTTCCCGAGCGCCCCTACAACGAAGCCGATTTCTTCGCCAAGGTCAAAGCCACGGTCGAACGCGTGGGTTACTGCGTGGTGGTCGCCAGCGAGGGCATCCAGACCGCCGACGGCCGCTTCGTCGCCGATGCCGGCGGCGGCAAGGATTCGTTCGGCCACACCCAGCTCGGCGGGGTCGCCTCGCATCTGGCCGGACGGGTCAAGGACGCGCTGGGCTACAAGGTGCATTGGGCGCTGCCGGATTATCTGCAGCGCTCGGCCCGGCATGTCGCCTCCAAGACCGACGTCGAACAGGCGCGCGCGGTCGGCAAGGCCGCGGTCGAGTACGCGCTCAAGGGCATGAACTCGGTGATGCCGGTGATCGTGCGCACCTCCGACGCGCCGTATCGCTGGAAGATCGAGGCCGCGCCGCTGGACAAGGTCGCCAATCACGAAAAGAAGATGCCGGCCGGGTTTCTGCGCAAGGACGGCTACGGCATCACCGCGGCCGCGCGACGCTATCTGGAACCGCTGATCCGCGGCGAGGCGCCGCCGCCGTACGGGCGCGATGGTCTGCCGAAGTACGTCACGCTCAAGAACGTCGCGGTCAAGCCCAAGCTGCCGCCGTTCGAGGGCTGAGCCCGGGCCATGTCCGCCGACGCGCCGCTGCTGCCGGAACTACGGCCCTGGATCGAACAGGTCTGGGTCAGCGCGCGTCCGGCCGCGGCGCCCGCGCATGCACGCGAGCATTCGCTGCCCAGCGGCGCGATGCATCTGGCGATCCGCCTCGATGGGCCGCCGCTGCGCTTGTATGCGGATGCGGCCGATCGGGTCGGGCGGGTGTATTCGCCCGCGGTGGTGGGTGGGGTGCGGGCTTCGTATTGCATCAAGGACACGTCATTGCCGGCCGCTTCGGTTGGCGCGGTGCTGCGGCCGGGCGCCGCGCTGGCCTTGTTCGGCGTTTCCGCGGCCGAACTGGAAGGCGCGCATACCGATCTGCGCGATCTGTGTGGCGCGCAGGCCGATGGTTTGTACGAACGTCTGGCCGCGACCGCCGATCCGATCCGCCGCCGCGCCGTGTTCGAACGCTTCCTGCGCGCGCGCCTGCGGCCGTTGCATGGGCTCGATCCGCAGATCGCCGACGCCTTGCACCGACTGCAACACGAACCGATCGGCGCCGATCGCATCGCCGCGCTCGCGCATGGCAGCGGCCGCAGTCACCGCCATTTCATCGCCCGCTTTCGCGAGGCCGCCGGTCTGGCGCCCAAGCGCTATGCGCGGGTGCTGCGTTTCAAGCGCCTGCTGAAGGCGTTGTCGGCGACGCCGCGGCCGGGCTGGGCCCAACTCGCGTTGGATGCCGGGTATTTCGATCAATCGCATCTGATCCGCGAATTCCGCGAGTTCAGCGGAGTGAGCCCGCGCGAGTACCTGGCCGCCGCCGCGGCGAGTGCGCATCATTTGCCGGTGGCTTGAACCGCGCATCGTGACGAGCCCGGCCTGACGGCGTCGGCGCGCCCGATGCAGCACAGGTAAATTCCGTCCAATCCGGCATTGGGTCGCCGATGCAGACTCCCCACCACACTCCAACCGAGCCCCCGCCATGGCCGTCCACGAACTGTTCTCTTACCTGTGCGTCGCCGATGCCCAGGCCGCGGTCGAGTTCTACTGCAAGGTGTTCGACGCCAGCGAAAAATTCCGTCTGGTCGAACCCGGCGGCCGCATCGGCCACGTCGAACTCGATCTGGGCGGCACCACCTTGATGCTGTGCGAGGAATTCCCCGAGGTCGACATCCGCCGCCCCGAGCCCGCGCGCGGCCACAGCCACACCCTGCATCTGCATGTCGACGACGCCGACGACGTGGTCGCGCGCGCGGTCGCGGCCGGTGCGCAGCTGGCGATGGCGCCGCGCGATCATTTCTACGGCGAACGCTCGGGCACGGTGATCGACCCGTTCGGCCACCGCTGGAACATCGGCCACAGCATCGAAAAGATCGAACCGGACGAAATGCAGCGCCGTTACGATCAAGATCCCGATTGCTGAGTCGAGCCCCGCGCGGCGGAACGAACAGACCGAATCCGTCAAGCCGCGGACCAAGCGCCGCGGCCGGCGCGCGACACCTCGCGCCCGCCGCGAGCAAATCCGCGCTTGTCCGCCCGGGCCGAGCACCCCGTCACACTGTGCGCTGCGTCCGGTAATCAGTCCGCTGCGCGCGTGCGGTCATCGCTTACACATTGAATAGCCACTGAGATTGCGGCAATCTGCCGCCGCAAGCGTTCATGCGACACAGGGGCGCACGGACGCACAGTTTCATCACTCAGGGAGTGCTCGATGAAAGGCAAGTTCTTACCGCTGCTGCTGCTCGTTCCGTCGCTGTCGGCTTTCGCCGACCAATGCGACGACAACTTCACCAAGAAGGGCAACCCCATCACCGGCGGCGAGTATTCCACCTCGGTGAAGGTCGCCGGCCTGAGCACCGCCAGCGCGATCGGCCAGATGCGCAACATCGCGATCGGCAACAGCATGCAGATCCTCGACGAAGACATCCAGGGCGGCTCGCTGCTGGTCGAGGAACCGGCCAGCGCCGTGCATCGTCCGCTGCCGATCAGCATCAGCGCGACCGCCGACGGCGAAGTCAGCATGGTGCTGAAGACCCGCAAGGGCTCGTTCGGCAACGCCGGCGAGATCAAGAAGGCCATGTGCGGCATGCTGACCCAGCTCAAGCCGGGCAAGACCGCGCCGGCGCGCGCCGCGGCCGCGGCGGCCAAGCCGATCGCGATGTCGGCCACCGCGCTGGCCACCGAGGTCGAGCAGCAGGCCAAGGAAAACGTCGCCGTTGTCGACACCCGCTACAAGGGCCGCGTCTACACGCTCAAGGGCGTGAACAAGGGCGTGACCACCGACGGCGGCATCCTGCGCGTGTTCTACGACATGAACCCGTCGCTGATCCCCGGCCTGACCCAGAGCCGCACCCTGCTCTATCAGACCCGGGTGATGTGCAAGCTGGCCTCCGACCAGAAGGGCTATGCGCTGTCGCTGCGCACCAACGACCGCATCAACCTCACCGGCACCTTCGATTACTACGAAGACGCCGAGCGCCTGGTGATCCTCAAGGATTGCCGCGCGGCCAAGTAATCGCCGCGCGGGTCGCGGTCGGCGAGACAAGAAAAAGGGCCGCATCGCGGCCCTTTTTCGTTATCCGGCCGATTTGTCATCCGGCATGTTCGTCATCCAACACGGATGCGGATCGATCACCCCCTGCGGCTCAACCTCCGCAGGGCTTGCCCTCGACCGACATCGCCGCGGCGAACATCGGGATCGCCGCCAGCTTGTTGGCCGCGGCCTTTTCCTTTTCGTCCTGCAGGTACAACCGCGACTTGCCCTGCGCATCCAGGCTCGGCGGCACCGCGGCCGCGGCCGGCTTGCGCCAGATCCGCACCACTGCCTGCTGTTGCGGACAGGCCGCGCTGGGCACCCGGATCAGGTCGTTGAATTTCCAGCCGCCCGCCTCGGACGGCTTGGCCTTGGCCGCATCGACGAAGCGCGCGCGCGGCTGGCAGTTCGGACTGGTGCGCACGACCGCGAATTTGTACGCCGGTTCGGCCTGGCCGGTGAACTGGCCTTCGATACGCGCGCAGGCTTCGGGAATCTGCCGCAGCGTATGCACGCTGCCGACCGGCTGGGCGGCGATCGCGGCATCGCGCTTGATCTCCGGAACCGGATCGGCGGCCGCCGAGGCCAGCATGGGGGCCAGCGCGAACAAGGCGCAGGCCAAGACGGGGACGGTTCGCATCGTCGGCTCCTGACTACAAGGCCGGGGCAGACTGGCACGCATCGGCTGAACCATCACTTCACCCCGTGCGCTGCCGTTGCGGCGTGTCGGCCATGACGCCGGCACACCATCGCCGGTGGCTTGCTCAAGCCCCGCTTGCTCGATCTCGCCTGGTCGAGCTTGCTTGGTCGAGCCTGCTCGGTCGAATTCGATTGCTCGGGTTCACTCGCTCACTCCGCGCGAACGCATCGTCAGCGCGAGACGCGTATTCAGCCACGCGCAGCGCGTGCGGCATCGCCCCACTCGCCCGGCTCAAGAACGTATCGATCCTGAAACCCGCCGCACACGATCCGTGACTGGGGTCGCAAGCCCGGCCGCGGCACGCGGACGCGCGTCGCAGCACGGCCTCGCCCGCTGACGCCGGCCCGGCGCCTATGCCATAGTCGCCGCACGCCGTGCTCGCACCACGGCGTCGCTGCAATGCAACACAACGCAGCGCGCAGATGCGATTCCGCGGCACATCGGCCAACGAGCGACTCGCGACTTACAACTCGATCCGTTGTCCCGTGATGTCCACTTTCTACCTTGGGGAGGGGTTCATGCTGGAGAAGTACGGTTTGATCATGGCGCTTGGCTGCGCCGTCATCGCGATCCTGTATGGCATCGTGTCCGCGCGCTGGATCAGCGCTCAACCCGCCGGCAACGCACGCATGCAGGAGATCGCCGGCGCGATCCAGGAAGGCGCACGCGCCTATCTCAATCGTCAATACACCACCATCGCCATCGCCGGCGCGGTGTTGTTCGTACTGATCGGCATCTTCCTCAACTGGCATACCGCGATCGGCTTTCTGATCGGCGCGGTGCTGTCGGGCGCGGCCGGTTACATCGGCATGAACGTATCGGTGCGCGCCAACGTGCGCACCGCCGAAGCCGCGCGCAAGGGCATCGGCGCGGCGATGGACGTCGCGTTCCGCGGCGGCGCGATCACCGGCATGCTGGTGGTTGGCCTGGGCCTGCTCGGCGTGGCCGGTTACTGGCTGGTGCTGGCGAAACTCGGAGTCAGCACCGAGAAAGCGCTGCACGCGTTGGTGGGTCTGGCGTTCGGCTCGTCGCTGATCTCGATCTTCGCGCGTCTGGGCGGCGGCATCTTCACCAAGGGCGCCGACGTCGGCGCCGACCTGGTCGGCAAGGTCGAAGCCGGCATTCCCGAAGATGATCCGCGCAATCCGGCGGTGATCGCCGATAACGTCGGCGACAACGTCGGCGACTGCGCCGGCATGGCCGCGGACTTGTTCGAAACCTATGCGGTGACGGTGATCGCGACCATGCTGCTCGGTTCGCTGATGGCCAGCCAGGTCGGCGGCAACGGCGTGCTGTATCCGCTGGTGCTCGGCGGCGTGTCGATCATCGCGTCGATCATCGGCGCGTTCTTCGTCAAGGTGAAGGCAGGCGGCTCGATCATGGGCGCGCTGTACAAGGGCGTGATCGTCTCGGCTGTGCTCGCCGCGATCGCGTTCTATCCGATCACCACCGAGTTGATGCGCGACGCCAGCTACGGTGCCTTGAACGTGTACGGCTGCGCGCTGATCGGCCTGATCCTGACCGGCGCGATCGTGTGGATCACCGAGTACTACACCGGCACCCAATACGCGCCGGTCAAGCACGTGGCGCAGGCCTCGACCACCGGTCACGGCACCAACATCATCGCCGGCCTGGGCGTGTCGATGAAGTCGACCGCGCTGCCGGTGATCGCGGTGTGCATCGCGATCTGGGGTTCGCATTATCTTGCCGGCCTGTACGGCATCGCGATCGCCGCGACCTCGATGCTGTCGATGGCCGGCATGATCGTGGCGCTGGACGCCTACGGCCCGATCACCGACAACGCCGGCGGCATCGCCGAGATGGCCGAGCTGCCGCCGGAAATCCGCGCGATCACCGATCCGCTCGACGCGGTCGGCAACACCACCAAGGCGGTGACCAAGGGCTACGCGATCGGTTCGGCCGCATTGGCCGCGCTGGTGCTGTTCGCCGACTACACGCATAACCTGCAGGCCGCGCATCCGGGCGTGGTGTTCAACTTCGATCTGTCCGACCACATGGTCATCATCGGCCTGTTGATCGGCGGTTTGATTCCGTATCTGTTCGGCGCGATGGCGATGGAAGCGGTCGGCCGCGCCGCCGGCGCGGTGGTCGAGGAAGTGCGCCGTCAGTTCCGCGACATTCCCGGGATCATGGACGGCACCGGCAAGCCGCAGTACGACAAAGCCGTGGACATGCTGACCAAGTCGGCGATCAAGGAAATGATCGTGCCGTCGCTATTGCCGGTCGCGGTGCCCGTGGTCGTCGGCCTGCTGCTCGGGCCGAAGGCGCTCGGCGGTCTGTTGATCGGCACCATCGTCACCGGCATCTTCGTCGCGATCTCGATGACCACCGGCGGCGGCGCCTGGGACAACGCCAAGAAGTACATCGAGGACGGTCACCACGGCGGCAAGGGTTCCGAAGCGCACAAGGCCGCGGTCACCGGCGACACCGTCGGCGATCCGTACAAGGACACCGCGGGCCCGGCGATCAATCCCTTGATCAAGATCATCAACATCGTCGCCTTGTTGCTGGTGCCGTTGTTGCCGGTGTCGGCGACCAGCGAAACCGCGGCGGCCGCGGCGCACGGCGCGAACGACACGAGCATGGCCATGACCGCGCCGGCGAATGCCGACACCGGGTCGGCCTCGATGTCGGACCAGCCCGCGAACACCCATGCCGGTGCGAGCACGACCGGAGCCATGGCCGATGGCAGCGAAGGCGGCGGCGGTGCGCCGGCCGCGGCGCAGCGCAACGCCAAGCTCTACTTCGAGGTCGGCTCGTCGACGCCGCCGGCCAACGCATCGGCCGATCTGGCCGGCGTGGTCGCGGCGCTCAAGGACGATGCCAACGCCAAGGCGCGCATCTCCGGTTTCCACGACGAAACCGGCGGCGCCGCGACCAACGCCGAACTGGCCAAGCAGCGCGCGCAAGCGGTGCAAGCGTGGTTCGAGTCGCAGGGCATCGCGGCCGACCGCATCGTGCTCGACAAGCCGGCGGTGACCGAGGGCGGCGGCAAGCCCGAGGAAGCGCGCCGGGTGGAAGTGTCGGTCGAGTAAGCGAGCCGGCGGCGGCTCTGTCGCCGCTGCGGTCGAACACGATCGGCAGAATGAAAAAACGGCGGCTTCGGCTGCCGTTTTTTTTCGCCTTCGTTTTCTCGCGTCGCTGTTTTCTTGGGCGCGAACGCCTAGCCTCGGCGAAAAGAATTCAAATCGCATGCGCGCGCCCCTGAGCCGCGACGACGCAACACATGGACGCCGCTGAAACTGGGATGCGCCGAAGCGAGGCCGAGCCCGTGTTCGCGTTCGCGGGAATCATGTTCGACATAGCACCGCGCCAAGCCCTTGCGCGCACCGCGCAAGCCAAGCGGGTAACCTGAGCGTCATCGCAGCCCGCTCAAGGAAGACCTCACAATGATCCGTTGCAGACACGTCGCACTCTTGACGCTCGCCCTGGCCTGCGCGGCCTGCTCAAGACCCGCCGCCGACGCCGCCCAAGCCGCCGCGAGCGCGGATGCGGCCGGCAAGACCCTGGCCGAAGCCCGCAACGGCGTCGCAACCAAGCTGATTACCCACAGCCGCGGCGGCGAAGCGCCACCGGCGCCGCCAGCCGGCGTGCTCGACCTGATTCGTTACGACGCGCCCGCCGGCAAGCTCGCCGCTTACCTGACGCCGCGTCCGGCCGCGCCGGGCAAGCATCCGGCGATCATCTGGATCAGCGGCGGCGACTCCAACACCATCGGTGATTTCTGGTCGCCGCAACCGCGCGAGAACGATCAAAGCGCGGCCGCGTTCCGCGCCGCCGGCATCGTCACCATGTATCCCTCGCTGCGCGGCGGCAACGACAACCCGGGCGAGCGCGAAGGCTTCTACGGCGAAGTACAGGACATCCTCGCCGCCGCCGATCACCTGGCCAAACTCGATTACGTCGACCCACAACGCATCTATCTGGGCGGTCACAGCACCGGCGGTACGTTGGTGCTGCTGGTGGCGCAAATCGACCCGCGTTTCCGCGACGTGTTCTCGTTCGGACCGGTCGCCGATGTGTCGGGCTACGGCCAGGACATGCTGCCGGTGTCGCTGAGCGACGAACGCGAAATCCGCCTGCGCTCACCGGGTTACTGGCTGGCTTCGATCCGCAGCCCGTTGTTCGTGTTCGAAGGCGATCACGATGCCAACACCGATCAGGTCGAACTGCTGCGCGAGAGCAGCAAGAACCCGAAAGCACAGTTCTTCGTAGTGCCGCGCGCGGATCACTTCAGCGTGCTGGCGCCGACCACGGAGTTGATCGCGAAGAAGATCCTGGCCGATACCGGCGCGCAGACCGCGATCGGGTTCAGCGACGCGGAGCTCGATGGCTTGCTGAAGTAAGCCTCGGGTCTTGCCGCGAGGCTTTCAGAAGAATTGAGTCCCGGAGCATCGGCCATGCACGATGGCTCCGGATCGCCACGTCATCTTGCATCGCGACCCGCGCTCAGGATTCGAACCCGCCCTTGGCGATATCGAACCACGGCGTGCACAGCATCTGCTGAGCCTCGGCGGCGGTGAACGGCGCGCTCCACACTTGCCCGTCCGCGCTTTTGGCGGGCGCATCGAAGAACTTCTCGTCGAACGGCATCACCCCGACGCACCAGCGCAGGCGCTTGGGCACGGTGGTGCTCCAGATCTCCGATTTGAACTGGCCCGACAGGGTCGAACCAGGCGCGACCCGGATCGCGAGCGGCGTCGGCGGCGAAGTCGGCGCCGGGTCGGGCAACGGCAACGCGGCGTGCAGCATCTCCACGTCGGTGCCTTCGGTGACGAAACCGGGCTGGCCGATCGCGCCGAGTTTCTGCCGGCCGATCTGCACCGTGTGCAGGTCGCCGCGATCGAACACCGCCAACGGCGGCGCCGCATCGGGGTTATGCAGTTGGTAGTTCACCTCGACCGAACGCGCCTGCGCTTGATAGCGGAACTCGACGTCCAGCTTGACGCCGTTGGCGCCTGGGACGGTGATCTTGGTGCGTGCTGCATCCGGCGCTGAGGGAGCCGCAGTGGTCATCGTTTGCTCCGCGGGAGAAGGGGTGCGGGCCTGAGTGCAGCCCGATACGACGAGCGCGGCGAGGGCGAGCGTCATCAGAGGAGAACGGCGCGACGGCGCGACGCGCGCAAGCGGCGCCGACCGCGAATCGCCGCTGACGTGAAACGACCGGCGCGTCATCGGCTCGGCCCGGCGCGCACCGGATTGTCCGGTTGCTGCGCCTGCTGTTGCTGTTCGCGCTGCTGCGCGGCGAATTGGTCCTGGCGATCGGCGCCGGCCACCGCTTCGTTGCGCAAGGCCTGGCCGGGTTCGGCGTTGGCGGCGGCCTGGGTCAACTTGCGGAAGTCTTCGCGATTGCCGGACTGCGACGCGCTCAGCATGCGATCGACGAAATCGTGCGGATCGTCCTGCAGCGAGGTGCGCGCGGCCGGGCCCGAAGTCGCCGGCGCGCGGTAGCTGGGGCGATCGTTGAATCCCAGCTCCCGACGCATGCCGTTTTCGGTCAACGGCAACGGGTTGGCGGTGGTCGCCGGGGTTCGGGGGTTGTGATCGAAATCGTAGGCGGTGCCGGTATTGCTCAAGCCCACGGCCTGACGCTCGCGATTGTTGACGCCGGGATAGGTGGTCGTGCCGACCGTGCGCGGGCCGTCCGGTCCGGCGCCGGTGTAGGTGCCGGGCTGGAAGGTTCCGGTCACGCCGTTATAAGCGTGCGACAACTCGTGATACAGGACCACGCCCGGAGTCGGGAACCGCTCGGCGAAGAAACTGGGGTTGTAACGCACCTCCACATCGCCACCCGCGCCCGGGCGTCCGTCCGGACGAATCGACGCATCGCCCGACGGGGTGGTGCGGGCGAAGCCGTTCTGCTCGTTTTCCAGTTCGCGGATCGTCACCTGATTGCCGCGGGTGCGCGATGCCTCATCCAACTGGGTCAGCATCTGGCGGCCGTTCGGCGAGCCGCGCAGGAATTCGATGTCCGCCTCGACCCGTTGGCGGAATGCGTCGGAACCTTCGACCCGGATCGAGGTGCCCAAGGTGGGGTCGGAGCGGCCGTCGCGCAGCAGATCCACCGACTGCCGACCTTCGATCTGGTTGCGGTCCGCGCCCGGGTAGAGCCGGTCGCCGCCTTCGCCGCCGTTCAAGCGATCGTTGCCGCGGCCGCCGGCGAGAATGTCGCGCCCGGCGCCGCCCTGGATCAGGTCGTTGCCCTTGCCGCCGTCGAGGAAGTCGCGTCCCTGATTGCCGATCAGGTGATCGTTGCCGTCGCCGCCGTAGATCACGTCGTTGCCGGCGCCGCCGTTGAGGCGGTCGTTGCCGCGGTTGCCGAAGATGTAGTCGTTGCCGCCAGCGGTGTAGATGCGGTCGTCGCCGAGGCCGCCGTCGACGCGGTCGTTGCCGGCGCCGGTGGTGATGCGGTCGTTACCGGCGCCGCCGTTGACGTCCATGGTGACGTTGACGTCCGGCCGGGCATGGATGATGTCGTTGCCGGCGCCGCTGCGCACGGCGAGTTCCTGACCGGGCGCGAGCGCGACGTCGTAGCGGGTGCCGTTGATGCTGACATCGAGCCGGCCGCCGATGCCGCGGGCCACCTGGATATTGTCGTTGGCCGCGCCGGTGCTCAGCACGAGTTGATCGAGCCCCGGGTACAGCACGCTGCGCCCGCTGGCGTCGCGGCGGGTCTCCATCGTGGTTTCGCGGGTGATCGCGACATCGCCTTGACGAAACAGCTCGTCGTAGTGGATCGGCTTGCCGTCCGCGGTGGTGCGGCCTACCACGGGCGGGCCGGATCGCGGCGTATGCGTGCCGTCGATCGGAATGGGGCGTTGGGTTTCGTCTGCCACCGTCACTCTCCATGTGTGAACGCGGGTGCCGGGGAACGGCGACTAGAAATTAGCATGTCGGGGGTGAGGGCAGAACCGGAGCCCCGGCGGCAGGCCCGAATGGGGTCGGCCCCGCTGGCGGGGCCTGTTTGCCCAGACAGGCGCGGGACCGGACCGGACCGGACCGGAAAGCGTCGGGGCTGAAGCCCCTCCCACAAAAAAGCTCCCCTCCGCCCCGTGCCTGGCGAGTCCCGACTCCCCAATCCCCGCCTTACAACGTATAGCTCGGCCGATCCGGCAGCCCCAACTCGCCGCGCAAGCCGTTCTCGGTCAGATGATCGGGATTGGCCGTGGTCTTGGGCGTGCTCGGGTCGCCGTCGAAGTCGTAGGCCGGCGCGCTGGTTTCCAGGCCCACCGCCTGACGCTCGGCGTTCGGGACACGGCCGTTGTCCTTGCCGGTGCCGTTGTAGGTGCCCGGCTGGAAGGTGCCGGTCACGCCGTTATAGGCATGCGACATCTCGTGGTACAGGACCACCACCGGAGCCGGGAATGCGTCCATGTGGAACGAGGGGTTGTAGCTGATCTGCACGTCGCCGCCGGCGCCGGGCTTGCCGCCCACGATATCGGCGTCGTTGCTGAAGGTCTGGGCGTAGCCGTTCTGCTCGTTGGCCAGTTCCTTGATCGTCACGCTGTTGCCGCGCGCGGCCGCCTGATCGAACTGGGTCAGCATCTGCTGGCCGTTGGGCGAGCTGCGCAGGAAATCGATCTCGGCGCCGACGCGCTGCTTGAACGCATCCGACCCTTCGATGGTCACGCCCTTGCTGGAACTGATCTCGACGTTGATCACGGTGTTCTTGGCGCCGGTCGCGGCGTTGATGACGTCGCTCGCGGTCTGCGCGTACACGCTGTCGTTGCCGGACTGGTTGTCGATGGTGTCCTTGCCGGCGCCGGTGTAGACCGCGTCGTCGCCTTCGCCGCCGCGCAGGGTGTCGTCGCCGACGCCGCCCGACAGCATGTCCTTGCCGGCGCCGCCTTCGAGCGTGTCGTTGCCCTGCCCGCCTTCGAGGAAGTCCACGCCTTCGCCGCCGGCCAGACGGTCGGCACCATCGCCGCCGTAAACCACATCGTCGCCGGCGCCGGCATCGAGGCGATCGTCGCCGCTGTTGCCGAACACGTCGTCGCGACCGGCGCCGCTGTTGATCTCGTCGTTGCCCAGGCCGCCGTCGATGCGGTCGTTGCCCGCGCCGGTGGCGATCTTGTCGTCGCCCGCGCCGCCGTCGACGACGATGTTGACGGTCACATTGGAAGCGACGTTGATGGTGTCGTTGCCGGCGCCGCTGCGGATGGTGAGTTCCTGGTTCTCGCCCAGGCGTACCTCGTACTTCTCGCCGTTGATGCCGACATCCAGGGTGCCGTCGTCGCGCTGGCTGATCTGCACGTCGTCGTTCTTGGCGCCGGTGGTCAGCACGACCTGATCGGTGCTGACATAGGTGCGACCCAGGCCGGCATCGGCCAGGGTCTGCTCGCGGGCGATGGTTACTTCCGCGCCCTGGTGCAGCGGGTCGATCTGGATGGTCTTGCCGTCGGGGGTCTTGCCCTGGGTGCGCTGCTGCGGATTGGTATCGCCGCCGTTGATCGCGACCGCGTCGTCGATCGCCTCGCGCTGCGGCTCGCCCATGGCCCGCAACGGAGCGGCGGGCGACGCCGGATCGGCCGTGCGGTTGGGATCGGTCGAAGCCGGGTTGTCCCAGTACTGCTCGGTCGGGTTGGAAGTCGCGGAGCGGGCGGCGTCGAGCGAAGCGGACATGGCGGACCTGCGTTGACGGGATCGAGTGGCTTTAGATACGCCACGGTATGTAGCCCGTCCAAGCTAGGGCGTACCCCACGCTAGGGTCGTCCCCAGGCCCCTCGCGCGGCCTTCGTGCGCTGTTTGCGAGGCCAGCCGCGCGGCCTCACCACGCTTCCAACTCGTAGATCCGCGTGGCCGGATCGGCCGGGTCCTGCGCGGGCTGGCGGATGTCCAGACGCACGTAACGCGCGCGCACTGGCGCGATGCGATGCATGCTGACGCCTTCGACGTTGGCGTCGACGTTCACCACCCGCTGCCAGTTCACCCCGTCGCGCGACACCGACAGCGCGAACGCGCGGGTGTTCATCGAGGCCGGCTCATCGCCCGCCTGCGCGTGCTTCACGGTGAAACCGCGCAGCTTGCGTTCGGATTGCAGATCGACGCGCAGCCAGGCCGGGCGCACCAGCGAACAGAACTTGTCGTGGGTCTTGCTGGCGAGCAGGCCGTTGACGGCTTTTTCGGCTTCCTCGCCGGGCTTGCAGATCGCCGAACCGGTGGTCGGGCGATTCAAGGCGAAATTGACCGGCGCCGCGTCCGCGGCCGTGGCCGTCGCGACCGGCAGCGACGCGACGCACAGCACCATCGCGACGAACGTGATTCGCAACTTCATGACGCCCCCTGCTGCGCCAGCCAGGCGCGTTTGCTGGCTTGCGCGGTCTTGTGTTCGCCGTCGTGACTCCAGCCCGGCGGCATCAGCAGGTACAGCAGTTTGTTGCGTAACCCGGGCGCCTTGGCGATGTCGCGCCCCAGCGCATGGAACTCGCCGAGATAGGCATCGAGGAAGCTGCCGGGCTTCATCGGCCGGGTGATGCCGTACTCGATCCGGATGTCGTCGCGCTGCGGCTGATAGGTGCCGAACACGCGGTCCCAGACATTGAGCAGGTTGCAGAAATTGGTGTCCATGTAGAGCACGTTGCGCGCGTGATGCACGCGGTGATGCGCCGGGGTCAGGATCATCCGGTGCAGCGCGCCCAGGCGTCCGTCCTTGAGCGCGTGTTCGCCCAGATGGATGAACTGTCCCCACAGGCCGTCGATGAACATGATCAGCAGCAACAGCGGCGGTTCGACCCCGGCCAGGATGCAGATCGTGGTCCGCACCAGGTCGGCGTAGGGCGCCTCCAGGAACAGATGCGCGTAGTTGACCGACAGGTTCATCGCGGTCGGCGCGTGGTGAGTCGAGTGCAGGCACCACAGCAGCCGCACCTTGTGGGCGAGGAAGTGATAGACGAAGTGGGCGAACTCCCACACCAGATAGCCGTAGATCAGCCCGACCACGCCGATGCCGACCTGGAACGGCGCATACGGCTGGAACAGGCCGATGCACAAGGTCACCACGCCGAAAGTCAGGAACGCGGAGATCAGCCGGTTGGCCAGCATGGTCAGGAACGGGAGCTTGTAGTCCTCCAGCTTGAACCGGCGCGCGGCCACGGTGCGCAGCAGCTCGTACACCAGCAGCAGCGGGATCACCGGATACAACAGCGCCGCGGCCCCGTCGGCGCTGAGCAGCGCCCGGTAGCCCTGCTCGGCCAGCAACTTCAGCAAGGCCCCCAGGCCGAAGAAACCGATCACTTCGTGTTGTACGTGCTGCCACCACTGCATCGCGGCCCCTGCGTTTGTATCGATCTAAATGCAGGATTAACACCGTCGGATGGCAGCGGCAAGCCGCGCGCGCCAACCGGGCCGGACGGGCATTGGACGGTGCCTTGGCGTTTTTTGGACGCACCTTGACCGGGCCGGCGCCGCCCCGCCGCTGGCCCGTGGTTCGGCGCCGATCGGCGCACGAAGGCGCGGCTTTACCGACGATTGGACATTTACGCATCGCCCCGGCCCGGCCGGCCGGCGCCGGCCGCGTGTGCTGCAATGCAACACCCAGCCGCGTAGAATGCCCCACCCCTTTCTTTCACGGCCCGCACCTGCGCGGGCCTCAGCAGTCGGAGCACACATGGGTCTGGACCTCGTTCCCACCGGCAATAATCCGCCGCACGAGCTCAACGTCATCATCGAAATCCCGAAGGACGCCGAGCCGGTCAAGTACGAGGTCGACAAAGCCTCCGGCGCGATCTTCGTCGATCGCATCCTCTCGACCCCGATGCGCTATCCGTGCAACTACGGCTACGTCCCGCACACTGTCTGCGGCGATGGCGACCCGGCCGACGTGCTGGTGGTGCTGCCGCTGCCGCTGATCCCCGGCTCGGTGATCCGCTGCCGTCCGGTCGGCGTGCTGCGCATGGTCGACGAGGCCGGCGGCGACGAGAAGATCCTGGCCGTGCCGGTCGACAAGGTGTTCGCCGGTTACAGCCACATCCACGACATCGACCAGGTCAGCCCGCACTGGCTCGAGCGCATCGGCCACTTCTTCGAGCACTACAAGGACCTGGAGAAGGGCAAGTGGGTCAAGCTCGACGGTTGGGGCAATGCCGAAGAGGCCAAGAAGATTCTGGTCGAGTCGATCGAGCGGTATGCCGCTGAGGTCGAGAAGCCGAATTTCTGATCGCCGCCTGGGTATCGCGATTCGCGAAAGGCCGCCTCAGGGCGGCCTTTTGCATTTGCGGATTTGCGGATTTGTGGATTTGCAGCATCGCGGCGTTGAGCGCGCGTAATTGAACCGATCGCGACAGAACCTGGAGCCCCTCTCCCGCTTGCGGGAGAGGGNGGTACTCGCACCGCGCCGCAAGAGCATTCGCGCCTGCGGCGCTCTTCCCTCACCCCGGCCCTCTCCCGCAAGCGGGAGAGGGAGACAAACGCCCGACACTTCGGGTGTCGATCGCACGATGCCGCGATGCGATTCGTGCGCGTCGATGCAACGCCGCAACTAACGATTCGAGTTCTGGTTCCCCAAACTCAAATCCCGAACAACAAAAAACTACGGCCCCTTTCGGGGCCGTAGTCGTATCGCGGTACCGCCTGACTTCTTATCAGAAACGCTGGGTGTACTTCATGTACACGAAGCGGCCGATGTCGAAGCTGCCGTTGTAGCTGAAGCTGCTGTTCGGCTGGCTGTACATGGTCTGGCCGATGTGGTCGAACACGTTGTTCGCGCCGACGGCAACGGTGGCATTCCACGGGGTGTTGTAGCGGACCTGCATGTCGTGGAAGGTGTTCGAACCCACTTCACGCACGCCCACCTGACCCTTGTACGCCGAACGGTAATCCGGGATGTCGCATTCCGGGCCGCCGTCCAGATCGTACGCGCACTCTTCCTTCAGACCGGAGTAGTAACGCACGTTCCAGCTCGCGCCGAAATCGCCCATGCTCCAGTCGGCGTTGAAGTTCGAACGCACGCGGAAGTTGGCGCTGTCGTTAGCAACCCAACTGGTGCGCTGCTCGACCGGGGTGGTCGACTCGCTGTCGCGCTTGTATTCCAGGTAGTCGACGTAGGTCGTCTTCCAGTTGAACGCGAAGTTGCCGAAACGGGTCTCGGGCAGACGGTAGGAAATGCCCAGGTCGTAACCCGCGGTTTCCTGGTAGCCGCCGTTGATCAGGGTGCGGGTCACGCCCACGACCTGGCCCAGGCTGCGCGGGTTGGTGCTACGCACGAAGCGGCTGCAGGCTTCGTCGATGCCGAGCACGTAGCAGTTGTTCAACAGCGAGGTCACGGTCTCGGCCGCGATCACGTCGTCGATCTTGATCTTCCACCAGTCCAGGCTGACGTCGAGGCCGCTGACCCAGCTCGGGCTGTAGACGAAACCGATCGTGGTCGACTTGGAGGTTTCCGGGATCAGGTTCGGGTTGGAACCCGACAGGAACGCGGTGTTGGACTGCGCGTTCGGACCGGTCGCCGGCGAACCGCCGGACGCGGCCTGACGGAAGTTCACCGGCACCGCGGCGGCGCAACGCGCGTTGCCACGGACCGCGCCGAACACGGTGTCGCACGGATCGGTGTAGTTGTCGAAGCTCTCGCCCACGCCGCCGTACAGGTCGGCCACGGTCGGGGCGCGGAAGCCCGTCGCATAGGTGCCGCGGATCAGCAGGTCGTCGATCGGCTTCCACTTCAGGCTGAACTTGCCGTTGGTGGTGTCGCCGAAGGTGTTGTAGTCGGAGTAACGGCCGGCGATGTTGAACGACAGTTCCTTCGCGAAGGCCACGTCCGACAGCAACGGCACGGCCAGTTCGACGTAGAACTCGTCGAGCGAGTAGCCGCCCTGGGTTTCGCTGCCGGCCAGGCTGGTGCTCAGGCCGGACTGCAGCAGCGCGTCGGGCGAGTAATGCGCCGATTCCTTGCGGTGTTCATAACCGGCCGCGATGCCGAGGTCGCCCGCCGGCAGCGTGGCGAGCACGCCGCTGAGGTTGAGGCTGTAGACCTGGGTTTCGGTGGTCGAGGTGTCGTGGGTCGGCAGGAACAGGTACTTCTGCAGTTCCTTGTTGTTCATCGAACCCGGCGCGTTGACGTCCGGACCCAGCAGCGGGTTCCAGGCCAGGCAGCCGGCGATCGGAGCCGCCGCGGTGCCGCAGCGCGCGACGCCGCTGGCGTCGATGAACGACGGGCCCAGCGCCTTCTCGGCGTTCGGCAGGAACAGGTTGCCGGTCTGGGTCTTGACGCCCTTGTTCTGGTTGTAGACGTAGCCGATGTCCCAATCCCACGGCTTGCCCGCGAATTCGAACGTGCCTTCCAGGCCGCCGCTGAAGCGGTAGGTGGTCAGCTCGGACTTGGTCTGACGCGGCACTTCCCAGCCACGGCGATAGAAGTCGGCGTCGTAGCCCAGCGGGTTGAACGCGCTGTTGCCGTCCAGGCGCAGGTCGCCCGCGTAGCGGCTGGTGAAGCCGTTGGAGCGGAACGGATAGCCGGCGATCTGCTGGGTCGCTTCGCGATCCGTGTACAGCACGTCGGCCTTGGCGCGCACGTTGTCGGTGATGTCGAACTCGGCGTTCGCGAACACCGAACGACGCTCCAGACCGGTCGACAGGTACATCTGCTCGTTGGCGTTGGCCTGGTCGAGGATGCCGTCGGTCGGGTGGAAGTTGTTCGGGTTCTTGGTGTCGGTCGTGCCGCGGTTGGCGGTCAGCGGATTACCGGCGGCGTCGAACAGCGTGCCCCACTGGTTGATCGGGCTCCAACCGTTGGTGTCGTCGGCGGTCGGGAACGGATGGCGCGGGCCATTCGGGTAACGGGTGAACGAACGGTCCTTGGCCAGGACCGGATCTTCCTTGCTGTATTCCGCGCCCAAGGTGATCGAACCGCGCTCGCCGGTCTGGCCGATGACGAAGTTGTAGATTTCCTTGTTGCCGTCGCCCTGGCCGTACTGGCCGAGGTAGGCGCTGGCTTCCAGGCCGTCGAAACGCTTGCGGGTGATGATGTTGACCACGCCGGCGATGGCGTCGGAGCCGTACAGCGCGGACGCGCCGTCGGTCAGCACTTCGATGCGCTCGACGATCGAGCTGGGGATCGAGGCCAGGTCGGAGAAACCGGCCGAGCTGATGCCCATGCGCTTGCCGTCGATCAGCACCAGGGTGCGCTGCGCGCCGAGGTTGCGCAGGTCGACGTACTGGCCGCCGACTTCTTCGCCCGACGACAGCGCATCGGCGCGCGAGATCGCCGGCGAGCCGCTGGCGGTGATGTTCTGGACGATGTCGGCGACGCTGGTGAAACCCTGCTTCTGGATTTCGGCGCGCGACATGGTGACGACCGGCTGCGCGGTTTCCAGGCTGGCCTGGCGAATGCGCGAACCGGTGACTTCAATGCGATCGAGCGTGGTGGTCGCCTGATTGGAGGCGTCGGCTTCCTGTGCGCCCGCGATGGCGGGGACGAAGGCCGACACTAACGCCGCAGCGATAGCGGACGGCAGCAAGCCGTACCGCGCCGTCGGGCGCAGACTGCGATGGTTCATCTATCTCTCTCCAGTGATCTCGTTATGAGCGTGTTAAAACGCTCAGCAAAATTACGTTCGAAGTGTCGATGCTGCTTTGCGGCGAGGGCCGGGAAAATTTGCCGAATCGGCCCTAGCAATGGACTGCATACGCGCCATGAAATGTCGATACGCATCGCGTTGCATTCGCGCGTTGCGACTTGCAAATAATTTTTGTTTTTGCGATACGCGTGTGCGCGGCGATCGACGAATTCGTCGTGCGCTTTGCCGAATCTGACTTGATCGTTTGCGATGGCGCGCTAGTGCGTTCATCGCGCGTGCTCGCGTTCGCTCGCTAGCGTAAATAGCGATTAAACGAGGCGATAATTTTTGCGATAACCCGCAAGTTGCGTTAGGCGGTCGTTCATTCCGGCGCAGTATTAGACGGATTCGCACGCGCGCTGCAACGCGATGCGATGGATGCGGGGTTGATGAGGCCGTGAAGTTGCGCGAGCGCTGATTTTTGTGAGCGCGGCGGGAGCGGCCATGTGCGCGCGGCGGTCGCGGTGTGTCCGGGCTCGTGGCTCCACGCGTGGAGCCACGAGCAGCTACGAGCAGCAGCATTCGAATAGTGGCCGGCAATGTCGACCGCGCTATCACGCGCGCGGCTATTTCTGCTTCTCTCCGCGTCCCTTCAACTTTTGCCCCTGCTTAAACACATCCACGCATCCACCAGCCCGTCATTCCCGCGAACGCGGGAATCCAGTGGCTTTGATCTTCAGGGGGAGTGTCTGCGGGCGGGAGCTGCCTCTACCGGACCGAAAGTCGCTGGATTCCCGCGTTCGCGGGAATGACGGTTGTGGGAGTTCGCGGGAATGACAGGCATGGGAGAGAGGCGCGATCGCCTGGCCATGGGTAATGGTCGCCAGTCACATGGCAAAAACCGGCAGTCGCACGGCAAACACGAATCACCAACCAGACCCAGCCACCGCGATCCCATCCCACAAACGACAACGCCGAGGTTCACAGCGCCAGTAGCGCTTGCGAAACCTCGGCGTGTCATACGCGACGCGGGTTGCCGTGTGGGATGAAGCCGGAACCTTGCCTACGTGGGAGAGGGCGGGTTGTTCTAGGGTGCCGCCGCAACCGCGCTCGCGTGGGCCTACTGCAACTGCCTGCCTGGCGCCGGCGGAACCTCGCGACTGCGAAGCGGTTCCGTCGAACGGCGCCGGTATTGCGATGTAGCCCGCGGCATTGGCCGCGGTGGATCTACGACGTATCGCTATAAAACGTTTCGTCCTACCAGCGTGCGATCTGAAACATCCAGCTCGCGGCGCCTGGACTTACAAACATCGACGACCGCAACGCTCGCGACTTCAAGTCGTCACCGACTGCGCGAACCCGAAAGTCCGATGACCCCGGCGCCCGGCGGCGATGAATCAAACCACCCGCAATCAAGCCGCCAGCTTGTGCAACGGAGCCGCCGCGCGCACCGCTTCGAGCTTGGCGTTCGCCGCCGCGCTGCGGTAACGGGTCGCCGAGGTACCGAAGCGGGCGCGGAACGCGCGGGCGAAGCTGCAGCAGTTGTCGAAGCCGCTGGCGGCGGCGACTTCGCCGACCATCATCGAGGTGCTCTTCAACAGGTCGGCCGCGTGCTCCAGACGCATCCGCGCCGAAGCGGCCTGCGGGCTTTCTTCGTACAGGCTGTGGAAGGTCTTGGAGAAGTACCAGCTGGAGAAGCTAGTCAGCTCGGCCAGCTCGCTGATCCGCACGACCCGGTCGCAGTTGCCTTCCAGGTACAGGCGGGCGCGCTGCAGACGGCCGAACACCTGGCGCTTGCGGCTGCGCGAGCGGCCCGGGCAACGCTGGATGCGCGCGGTCAGCTCGCGCTGGACGCCGGCCAGGTGCAGCAGGATCGGACGCAGGGCGTTGAAATCGAAGCCCAGGTCGGCCTCGCCGTTGCGAGTATGGGCCTGGCGCCACAGACGCAGGGCGATACGGGCGTCGTGACGGCTCATGCGGCCGCGGCCGGCATACAGGCTGGCGTCGGCCAGACGGGCCATGGCCTTGATCGCGTCGGCGGTCAGGTTCAGGCCGATGCACACGCCGTAACGGTCGGCCTGGAGGACCGGCTTGGAGTCGCGTTCGAACGCGATCCAGTCGCCGCGCTTCAGGCGGAACTTACCTTCCTTGGCTTCGACCCAGGAGCTGCCGCGCAGCTGAACCCAGATTGAGAAGTGACTGCCGGACAGCTGCGCGCTGCCCAGCCGCGAGACGCCGACGCAACTGGCTTGGATGGCGGGGTCCTGCGCGTCCAGCTGCACCAGCTGTCCACGATCCGCCCACAATGCTTGCTCCATTGGTCCACCTCATTTGCAGGTAATGAGGTTTTTATTTGCCTACGCAACGACTGCCGGCGCCGGAAATTTGACGGAGAGTTACCCGAAATCGGAACGACGTCACAACCGAAGCTTTTCCGAAAGAGGTTTTTCGTTCTTATTCAATCAGTTGAGCCAGCCCGGCACGAAGGTCTTCGGCTCTTCGGGCAGGTCCATGTAACCGATATCAGCGCCGTCCCACTTGGCCAGCGACAGATACACGGTGTCGCCGCGCGGGCTCAGGCTGAATCCGTTGATCGCCGAACGCCGGCTCTGGTCCAGGCACAGCACCGACGGCGGCAACTCCGGGCTGGCGATCCGGCGCAGCAGCGCCAGGCAGGTCGGCTGCTGGTCGAGGTAGCGCAATTCGCCGGTCTGGGTGGCCACGTCCCATAGCCGGTAGCGCTGCTCGGCCACCGGTTCGCGGTCGTCGATGCGGCGCACGCTGGCCGGGGTCAGGGCCAGGTCGGACTGCCACAGGCCTGTCTGGGTCTGGCGGGCGAACAGCAGCCGATTGCGGGCGCCGTCGACCCGGACCTCGGACACGTCCTCGATCGCGCCGAGCAGCTTCCATGGCGAGCGCCGACGGTCGAACAGGTTCAGCCGCAGGCGGCCGTCGCCGACGCTGGCCAGGACCAGCAGCCGGTCCGGGTCGGGCAGCTGCACCGCCTGGATCGGCTCGGTCGCCGGCACCGCCAGGCGGGTCACCCGACCACTGGCCGGGACGATTTCGTGAATGACGTTGCGGCCGTCGCTATCGGGCCCGACCACGGTGACCCGGGTACTGTCGGCCGACCACGACGAGGCATAGCGCGTGCCCGGCTGCACGCCCGGCAGCATGCGCAGCGAGTCGGGCTGGTCCAGGTCGGCCCACCACAGATGGTTGCTGCCCGAGCGATCGGAGAAAAACACGATCTGGCGGCCGTCCGGCGCGACCATCGGCAGCATGTCGCGCGCCGAGGACGGAAACAGCGGGTCGACCACGTGGACCGCGCCCTTGGAGGTATCACCCAGCACCACCCGGAACAGGCCGAAGTACGGCTTGCGCTGGACGAAGGCCGCGGCCGGCCGCGACGCCGCGACCGCCGGCGCCTGGGCCGACTCGATGCCCAGGTCGCGGGCCTGGCCGGTTTCCAGGTCGAGGCGGAACATGCGGGTATCGCCGTCGATCATGCGGCCAAACAGGATGCTGCGATTGTCCGGCAGCCAGTCCCAGCCGCGCACGTCGGCGCTCAGCTGACTCATCCGCTCGGCGGTGCCGCCCTCGGCCGGCAAACGCCAGAAATCGCCTTGCGGGTTGTTGCGCAAGAACACGATCCAGCGTCCGTCGGGCGAGAACCGCGGCGACAGGTCGAGGTTGCCGGTGCCGGACCGATACGGCACCGCGCGCCATTCGCCGCTGGCGAGGTCGAGCACGCGCATGCCGACCATGCCCTGCGCGGTCAGCATGCTGCCGAAGATCAGGCCGCGCCCGTCCGGGGTCCATTCGAAGGTCGGCGGGCTGCGCGGGTCGCATTGGCCGATCTCGCGTTCGGCGCCGCCGTTGGCCGCGATCATCAGCACCTGGCAATCCACCCCGGGCTCGACCCGCAGGAACGCTATCGAGCGACCATCCGGCGACCACGCTGGCGCGCTGTCCTCGGCCAGGCCGGTCGGACGGGTGAGTTGGCGCGGCGGGGTCTGGTCGGTGGTCTGGACCAGGATCGCGGTGCCGCGCTGGCCGTCGGGTACGGCCACGTAGGCGACCATGGCCGCGTCGGGCGACAAGGTCGGCGCCAGTTCGAAGCCCGGCATCGAGGTGATCAGGCGGTACGGACGGGCGGTGCTGGCGACCCGGGTCGGGTCGACCGCTGGCGCGGCGGCATCGGACGCGCGCGGCGGACGCGCCAGCGACCACCAGACCAGACCGCCGACCAGCACGATCACCGCCGCGATCACCCCGATCATCGAACCCAGGGTGCCGCGAGACTGCGGCTGCAACGGCAGCGGCACCGGCGCGAGCGGCGCGGGCGTCGGGGTCGCCACAACCGCGACCGCGAGCGCGTCGCTGTCGGCGGCCGAGGCGGCCTCGCTCTCGCGCGGCGCGTTATCGCGGACCAGCCACTCGACCTGAGCCAGCAGCCGATAACCGTTCTTGGCGATGGTCTCGATATAACGCGGGTTGCCGCGGTCTTCGTCGAAGGCCTTGCGCAGCTGGGTGATGGCCTGGGTCACCACGTCGTCGGTCGGCAAGGTGTCCGGCCAGACCTCGGCCAGCAACGCATCGCGACTGACCACCCGGTCGGCGTGGTCGACCAGCACCAGCAGCACGCCCATGGTCTTGGGCGTGATCCGGCGCGGCCGCCGCGCGCCCGGCGCGCGAATCTCGCGCAACGGGATATCGACCACGCAATCGCCTACCCGCAGATGTTCGGCGGGCAGAGGCGAGGTCGCTGGGTCGTGGATGCGGGGCATGAATCCTGTGGATGGTGCGCAATGGCGCGATGCCGGTCATGTGCCTGAACGCATGGGGCACATAAATGATTAACCGACAAATCCGGCACGGCGCGGTGGCGCGATCGGAAAAGCGCGCCGCGGCTGGGTGTTTTAGCCGCCCATTCTAACGCCCGCCGGCCGGGGTCGGACCTGTCGGAACGTCGCGGGGGCCGTTTCAGGCGCCAAAACGCCGAAACGTATCGTTCCAAAAGACTGTGCCACAGGCGTGTTTATCTGTAACAAACCCGTGCACCGTTTCAGCGCCGTTCATGCCGAAGAATCGTCAGGCCGATCAGCCGCGACACCACCGCGGCGATATAGCCGACTCCGGCGAACTGCTCGAACATGGTCAGCACCCGCGCCGCCGGGCTCATCGGCAGGATGTCGCCCAGGCCGACCGCCGACAGGTTGGTGAAACTCAGGAACAGCAGCTCGATCCAGGTGCGCGGCTCGCCCGGCCGTTCGGCGCCGACGAAGCTGCCCGGATACCACGCCTGGCACACCAGGAATGCATAGGCGAAGCCCCAGGCCAACAGCGTGAAGGTGGCCCCGGCCGCGAACAGCTCGTCGGCGGTGACCTTGTGGTCGCTCATCATGTAGCCGATCAGGGCGATGGCCGCATAGAAGTACAGTGCCGCCTCCAGCGCCGACGACAGGATCAGCAGGCCGGGACTGGCGTAGACCACCGACAGGATCGACAGCGCGAACGCCGGCACCGCGATCAGCCACGCGATCCACTTGATCGCCGGACTGCGATTGACCACCCACACCGCCAGCGCGAGCACCAGCACGCCGAACGCGCCGAACACCACGCGCCCGCCGCCGACCGGATCGAACAGCGGATACGCCAGCATGCTCAGCAACTGCGCCGCGAGCAGGAACGCGGACGGATGCCTGCGCGCGATCACGCGCCATTTTAGGGTGGCGTATTGGGGCATGGGGTGAGGCTGGGAGTGAGTGGAGAGGAGTGAGGAGTGAGTAGGGGCGGGGCAAGCATGCCTTGGTTTGGGGCATTTCTCACTCTTCGGTTTTCTTCAATCGCCTCCTTGCCCTTCTCCGATTGCCTCGGCGTGCCTGGTGACGGCAGGGGCTGGAGTCGTCTCGTCTCGAAAAGCGAATCCCCCTCAATCCCCCTTTTACAAAGGGGGAAGACAAGCGGTTTCACGGGGTCATCGGCTCAACGCTCGTGAGTTGTCGCTTCTAAGGCCGCGGCAATGGCAATAACAATGGCAGCGAGCTACATGTTCAGCGCGAGAGCCGTCACGATGCCACCGACTGACGCATCGCCGCTGCCCGCTCCCCGCGCCGCAACCCGAAGCGCTTCCCCCTTTGTAAAAGGGGGATTGAGGGGGATTCGCTTTTAGCCACACCACCCGACGCAAACAACAATCACAGCGCAAACCAATGGGGCGCCACCTCAAAGGCAGCGCCCTGTCCTCACCGACTCAAGCCCGCCGATAAACCTCGGCGCCCTGCGCCAAGAACTCCGCCGACTTCTCCGCCATGCCTTCGCTCAACGCCGCGACCTCTTCCACGCCGTGTTCCTTGGCGTAATCGCGCACGTCCTGAGTGATCTTCATCGAGCAGAAGTGCGGGCCGCACATCGAGCAGAAGTGGGCGACCTTGTGCGCGTCCTTCGGCAGGGTTTCGTCGTGGTATTCGCGAGCGCGTTCCGGGTCCAGGCCCAGGTTGAACTGATCTTCCCAGCGGAATTCGAAACGCGCCTTGCTCATCGCGTTGTCGCGCGCCTGCGCGCCGGGATGGCCCTTGGCCAGGTCGGCCGCGTGCGCGGCGATCTTGTACGCCATCAAACCTTCGCGCACATCTTCCTTGTTCGGCAGACCGAGATGCTCCTTCGGCGTCACGTAGCACAGCATCGCGGTACCGAACCAGCCGATCATCGCCGCGCCGATCGCGCTGGTGATGTGGTCGTAGCCCGGCGCGATGTCGGTGGTCAGCGGCCCGAGGGTGTAGAACGGCGCTTCGCCGCAGACCTCGAGTTGCTTGTCCATGTTCTCCTTGATCAACTGCATCGGCACGTGGCCGGGGCCTTCGATCATGGTCTGTACGTCGTGCTTCCAGGCGATCTTGGTCAGCTCGCCGAGGGTTTCCAGTTCACCGAACTGCGCCGCGTCGTTGGCGTCCGCGATCGAACCCGGACGCAGACCGTCGCCGAGCGAGAAGGCCACGTCGTAGGCCTTCATGATTTCGCAGATGTCTTCGAAGTGGGTGTAGAGGAAATTTTCCTTGTGATGCGCCAGGCACCACTTGGCCAGGATCGAACCGCCGCGCGAGACGATGCCGGTCACGCGCTTGGCGGTCAGCGGCACGTAGCGCAACAGCACGCCGGCATGGATGGTGAAGTAATCCACGCCCTGCTCGGCCTGCTCGATCAAGGTGTCGCGGAAGATTTCCCAGGTCAGTTCCTCGGCGCGGCCGTCGACTTTTTCCAGCGCCTGATAGATCGGCACCGTGCCGATCGGCACCGGCGAATTGCGCAGGATCCATTCGCGGGTTTCGTGGATGTGCTTGCCGGTCGACAGGTCCATCACCGTGTCCGCGCCCCAGCGGATCGACCACACCAGCTTCTCGACTTCCTCGGCGATGCCCGAGGACACCGCCGAATTGCCGATGTTCGCGTTGACCTTGGTCAGGAAGTTGCGGCCGATGATCATCGGCTCGCTTTCGGGATGGTTGATGTTGTTCGGGATGATCGCGCGGCCGCGCGCGACTTCGTCGCGGACGAATTCGGGCGTGATGATCTTCTGGATGTTGGCGCCGAAGCTTTGGCCCGGATGCTGGGTGAGCAGATGCGCTTCGCGGATCGACTCAAGCCGCTGGTTCTCGCGGATCGCGATGTATTCCATTTCCGGAGTGACGATGCCGCGGCGCGCGTAATGCATCTGGGTGACGTTGGCGCCGCCGATCGCGCGGCGCGGCAGCGGCCGGTTGCCGAAACGCACATGCGCCAGCTTGGGATCGTGCTCGCGCTTGCGGCCGAATTCCGACGACAGCCCGCTCAGCGCTTCGGTGTCGCCGCGCTCGGCGATCCAGGCCGCGCGCAGCGGCGCCAGCCCGGCGACCAGATCGATGTTCGCGCCGGTCTGGGTGTAGATGCCCGAGGTGTCGTACACCGCCAGCGGCACGTTGTCTTCGCCGCCGAAGATGGTCGGCGTGCGCGCCAGTTCGATCTCGCGCATCGGCACCTGCAGATCCGGGCGCGAACCTTGCACGTGGATCTTGCGCGACCCGGGAATCGGACGGGTCACGTCGGCCGACAGCTTCTCGGCTTGCTGGATCAGGTCTTGCTTGCTCGAGGGCACCGCATTCATTGGCATTCGTCCTGGTAAAAACTCATGGCGTGGGCTCATGAGCGCGCTCTGGCGAGCAGGGACGAAGCGGGCGGCGCACGGCCACGGCAGGGCCGTGTCCGGCGAAGCTTCCCTACGGCGGTGTCAACCGCATCAGGTTCGAAGGGACTGTCTCAACCGCCGGCCCTGGGCCGCGGTACCCCCGCTTCAACGCACATTAGACATGGAAACGGGCGTGGGCGCCAATTCCGGCGGGGATCGCGGCGGCGGGCGGCGGCGGAGTCGCGAAACCTTTGAGAACGCCGCTCAGCCCCCGACGCCTTTCGTTCAGATCGCCGTGAACCGACCGGACCGCAGCCGTTTCCACACAAACTCCGCGGCGTCGCGGATTTACCCGGCGCGGTCGCGCCCGCTGGCGCGCAGCGCTTAGCGAACCCCGTCGCACTAAACAGAATCGCCCCGTCGGCCGCCATTGCCGGTCACACGTTGAACGGCTAGCGTGCCGGCATGACCAACCGTCGTCCGACATTTGCGTTCGCCGCATTCGCCATCGCCATTACCTTCACCCTCGGGAGCTGCGCCAGCATGAGTCATCCACCGCTCGACCCGCCCGCGCCGGGCACCGAGGCCACCGCCGCTCAGGGCGCGGAACTGCTCGGACGTTTAAGGCCTTTATGCGGCAAAGCCTTCGCCGGCCGTATCGTCGCCGATACGCCGACGAATACCGACGACACCTTCCAGGGTCGCGAGTTGGTCATGCATGTCCGCGACTGCACCCAACCCGACATCATTCGCGTTCCGTTCCACGTAGGCGACAACCACTCGCGCACCTGGGTGTTTCAACGCCTCTCCGGCGGCGCGCGCCTCAAGCACGATCATCGCCACCGCGACGGCAGCTCCGATGCGATGACGATGTACGGCGGCGATCTGACGCTGAGCGAGCAGGCCGGCCGATACGAATTTCCCGGCGACGATTACAGCAAGACCATGTTTCGCAATCTTGGCCGCGAGGTCTCGACGACGAACGTATGGGCGATCGAGCTCGACGATCAGCGTTTCGTGTACGAACTCGCGCGTCCCGGCCGGCTGTTCCGGGTCGAATTCGACCTGACCCGGCCGGTGCCCGCGCCCCCGCCGCCGTGGGGCGACTGAGGACGCGGGCGATACGCGCCGACCTCAGTTCGGGCCGGGGTTGGTGTAGTAGCCGTAGCAGTAGTTCTGACCGTTCTTGGTCAGGTAGAACCGGCTGCAGTTGGTGTCGTAGCTGCTGCCGGTCGCGGTGATGCGATAGCCCGACAGGTAGGTGCCGTTGAGGTGGTAGAAGCTGCCGTTCTGCTTCAGCGACCAATGCTCGTGCGGACCGGTCGAGCTGCCGCCGTTGCACAGCGCCTGCGCCTGGGTGTTGGCCGGGTTGGCGATGGCGGTATTCATCGACACGTTGGCGCCGGTGTTGTACTGGATGTTCATCAGGTGGTAGTAGGTCGTCGACCAGCCGCCGCTGTGCACGACTTCGGCGAAGCACGAAGAGTGGCGCTTGAACGAACCCGCCGCCGACGCCGACACCCAGGTGCCGCTCTGGTTGCTGCCCCAGCCGCCGCCCAGCGACATGTCGAGCGAGGACATCGGGTAATTGCCCGAGCCGGTGTTGGTATGCGCGCCGCCGACGTGCCAGCGCGCGCCGCGCGGGAACGGGAACTGCAGCAGGCCGTTGGGCGACAGCGGCTGCACGTCCGGACCGGCCTTGGCGAAACGGTCGGAGGTCGCCTGGGCGCGGCGCGGCTCGTTGAACAAACGCCCGTACACCAGCTGGAATTCGCCGTCGCCGCGCAGCGCGGCCGCCGGTTCGTTATCGCCGGAGCGTTCGAACAGCGCCTGCAGCGGGTTGGCGCGGGCCAGCGTCACCGGCCCCTTGGCGCCGTCGGGATCGCGCTCGTACAACGACTCGCGCAGCGCCAGCGCGACTTCGCGGGTCTGCGCGCCGAAGCCGTCGGCGCGGGCCAGCTTGCCGAACGGACGGTTCGTCGCGCGCTTGGCGCTGATCGCGCCGCTTTGCTGCTCCATCAACGCGATCAGCACTTTCGGGCTGATCCCGCTGTAGCCGGCCCAATGCGAAATCTCTTCCGCATGCTTGCGCAGATGCGGCGCATGCTTGGCCAGATAGGTGTCGGTGTCGAAGTCGAACATCTCGTCGTAGGAATAGACCAGATCCTCGCCCGACAACCCGCCGCGTTCCGCCGCTGCCGCCCCGCCGCAGATCGCGATCAACACGCAACCCGCCAACAGCGTGATTCTTGCTCCGCAAATCGCCTTCATTGCCTTGCTCCCGATGATTGAATGAGCGAGCGTCGCGCGCCGCTCCGAATCGTCGTCGGGCCGGTGTCGCGTGTTGGGTCGATCGTTCGCATCCGTCGCTCTGTGGTGATGCGAGCAGCGAAAACTCTGGGCGCCGGGGCATGCCGTGTCGCGCGACGCAGGTCCGTTCCCATGGTTTCAAGTGAGACTGTTTCTCCAGTTCTGACATCCCGCTGCAACATTCGCCGCGGGATGGAATGGGCGATGGCAGCGGTGCACGCTGAACTGAATTGATAATCCACATAAATTCAGTATGAAATTCACTGTTTGCGTATTCGCTGCGCCGGTTTTCGGCGGTTGCGCGGATCGCAGCGGATCCGCGCCGCGTCGCCGTCATCGCTCACAACCGCGGGTTCGCCCGGCATAATCCGCCGCTCGCGCGCTGCCCGTGCGGTATTCCCCTGCACTCCAACGGATCGGATCGCCATGAAATCGCTGTCTCGCCTCGCCCTTCCCCTGTCGCTGCTGTTGCTGTCTCCGCTCGCACACGCCGCCGATTTCGTGCTGGAAAGCATCGACATCCACGAAGGCGACCGCATCAGCATTCGCCATGCGTATCCCGAGCTGGGCTGCAAGGGCGGCAACCTGGCGCCGATGCTGATGTGGCGAAATCCGCCGGCCGGCACGCGCAGTTTCGCGGTCACCGTGCAGGACCTCGACGCGCCCGGCAGCAACGGCGCGTGGAACTGGATCGTGGTCAATCTTCCGGCCGGAACCACCGAGCTCAAGGAAGGCGCCGCCGGTCTGCCACCCGGCGCGGTGCAGACCTTCAACGACTACGGCCGTCCCGGTTACGGCGGCCCGTGCTCGCTGCCGGGCAAGACCCATCGCTATGAATTCTCGGTGTGGGCGCTCAAGAGCGCCAAACTCAAGATCGACGCAAAGGCCAATGCCGCGCTGGCCGCTTTCATGATCAAGGGCGATGCGCTGGGGCAGGCGAAGATCACGGCGACTTACAGTCGTTGAGGAAACGGGCGGTGAGGCTGCGCGAGCGAAGCGGTCGTGTGTGCGGGATTGGATTGGTTGATTCGTCGTCAGTGAAATATCGCGGTCGCGGCTTGCGCCGCTCCTACAGTCGCTCCCTGTAGGAGCGACCACGACACCGCGACCACCGCGCATCGCACCGGTTGCAGATGCAACAACCACATCGCGCCGCTTGGCTCCCATCACCGTGCGAGCCACCGACCGCCCACCGAACCCGCCGCCCGCCACATTCCTCTCGATTGCCCCTTGACGCGCCGCACAACGGCGGGTTATTGCTAGCCCATGCACCCCGCCTTCGCCATTGACCGCAACGCCTCGACCCAGCCCATCGGCTGGGGTTCGCGCGTAGCGTCGATGTCGATTACCACCACCGGTACCGGTACCACTCCCACAGGGGTGCGGACGGGCGTGTCCAGCTAACAGACCACGCCGCTCCGCACCCGATCAGGGTGCGGGCCGCTGGCCTCACCCGAGTCGAGACGCGGAGCTCCACCAGGAGCTTTCCATGTCGTCCGCACCGCACCAAGCCGCTTTCGATGCCCAGCCCGACGTGGTCGAGGCAGAACCGTCCGAAGCCCAGCCAGAACTTTCCGCCGCCCTGACGCCCGCCGCCGCGGCCGTCGCTCCGTTCGCCTCCTCCGCCGCGTTGGCGCCGGCGCGCCACACCCACAAGTTCGGCGGCAGCAGCCTGGCCGACGCGGATCGCTATCGGGTCGCGGTCGGCCTGCTCGACGACGGCTCGCCGCATCGCATCGCCGTGGTCTCGGCGATGCAGGGCGTGACCGACGCCCTGGTCGCCCTGGTCGCGGCCGCGCGCGACGGCCAGGACTGGGCACCGGCCTGGGCCGCGTTGCGCCGTCGTCATCTGGACACTGCCGATTCGCTCGACCCGCATCGCCGCCACGCCACCCGCGCCGTGCTGGAAACCGAATTCGACGCCTTGCGCGGCGCGCTGGAACGGGTCGCGGCGCAAGCCGATGACCAGTTCGCCGCCGCCCTGCCCGGCCTGGGCGAAGTGCTGTCCTCGCATCTGATGCTGGCCGCGGTCGGCGGCGAAGCGGCCGGCTGGACCCGGCTCGACGCACGCGAGGTATTGGTCGTGCATCCCGGCGAAATGGGTGTCGGCGTCGACTGGGCGCTGAGCCGCGAGCGCCTGGATGCGTGGCGAAAACAACACGCCGGCCGCAACGTGGTGATCACCGGCTTCGTCGCCCGCGACAGCCACGGCCGCGACACCACTCTGGGCCGCAACGGCAGCGACTATTCCGCGGCGATTTTCGCCAACCTGTTCGACGCCGACGCGCTGACCATCTGGACCGATGTCGATGGTGTGCTGTCGGCCGATCCGCGACTGGTGCCCGACGCGGTCTGCCTGCCGTCGATGTCGTACGCCGAAGCCTGCGAACTGGCGTATTTCGGCGCCAAGGTGCTGCATCCGCAGACGCTCGCGCCGGTGCAGCAGCGCGGCATTCCGCTGCGCATCCGCAACACCCGCAACCCGCATTCGCCGGGCACGCTGATCAGCCTGCACTCGCAGGCCGACGGCGCACCGGTCAAGGGCCTGAGTCTGGTTCACGACCTCGCGGTGCTTGAGTTGGTCGGCAACGGCATGGTCGGCGTGCCCGGCACCGCCGAGCGCCTGTTCGGCGCGCTGCGCGGCGCCGGCGTGTCGGTGACGATGATCTCGCAAGGTTCCTCCGAACATTCGATCTGCTGCGCGGTACGCGCCGATCAGGCCGAACGCGGACGCGCCGCGATCCTGGCCGCGTTCGCCGACGCGATGGCCGACGGGCAGGCGCAGGACGTCACCATCACCCCCGACATCTGCGTGCTCGCCGCGGTCGGCGACGGCATGGTCGGTCTGCCCGGCGTCGCAGCGCAGTTGTTCGACGGCCTGGCCAAGGCGCGCATCAACCTGCGCGCGATCGCCCAGGGCGCGGGCGAACGCAATATATCGGTGGCGATCGGCGCGCGCGACGCGACCCGCGCGCTGCGCGCCGCGCACTCGGCGTTCTGGCTGTCGCCGCAGTGCATTTCGCTCGGCCTGATCGGGCCGGGCAAGGTCGGGCGCGCTTTGCTCGCGCAACTGGCCGCGGCGCAGCCTCGTTTCCAGCGCGATTCGCGTCTCGACCTGCGTCTGCGCGCGCTCGCCGACAGTCGGCGGATGCATCTGGCGCCGCGCGCGATGCCGTTCGACGAAGCCGGCGAGCATTTCGCCGCCGACGCCGAAACGCTGGACCTGCAACGCTTCGCCGAACACGTCCGCGCCGAGCACATCCCGCATGCGTTGATCGTCGATTGCAGCGGCAGCGACGCGGTCGCCGCGTATTACCCGCAGTGGATCGCCGCCGGCATCCACATCGTCACTCCGAGCAAACACGCCGGCGCCGGCCCGCTGGAACGCTACGAAGCGATCCGCGAAGCCTCGCGCAACGGCGGCCAGTTCCGCTACGAAGCCACGGTCGGCGCCGGCCTGCCGATCATCCAGACCCTGCGTTCGCTGCTCGACACCGGCGACGAGTTGACCGAGGTCGAAGGCATCCTGTCCGGCACCCTGGCGTGGTTGTTCAACCGCTACGACGGCCAGACCGCGTTTTCCGAACTGGTGCGCGAGGCGCATGCGCTGGGCTACACCGAACCCGATCCGCGCGACGACCTGTCCGGCACCGACGTCGCGCGCAAGCTGGTGATCCTGGCGCGCGAGGCCGGGCGTTCGCTGTCGCTGGATCAGATCGAGGTCGAAAGCCTGGTGCCCGCATCGCTGCGCGACGTGTCTAAGGAGGAATTCTTCGAGCGCCTGCACGAACTCGACGCGCCGTTGCAGCAACGCTTCGACGCCGCGCGCGCGGCCGGGCTGAGCCTGCGGTATCTCGCCCGCCTCGATCGCGACGGTCGCGCCAGCGTCGGCGTGGTCTCGCCGCCGCCGGGGCACGCCTCTTTGCACGGCGCGCTGACCGACAACCTGATCCAGTTCCGCACCCGCCGTTACGCGGATAATCCGCTGGTGGTGCAGGGCCCCGGCGCGGGCCCGGATGTCACCGCCGCCGGCGTGTTCGGCGACCTGTTGACGATCGCGCAAACCCTCGGAGCCCGTGCATGAGCGCTGCGTCGCCCGCTTCTCCCGCCCGTTCCGATGCCGCGGCCGACGGCGCGCAACAGGCGCGTGCGTTCGCGCCCGGCAGCGTCGGCAATATCGGGGTCGGCTTCGATGTGCTCGGTCATTCGATCGACGGGCCGCGCGATGTCGCCACGGTCCGGCGCATCGACGAACCGGTGGTGCGCATCCGCGCGATCCGTGGCGACGTGCCCGGCGCGGATTCGCTGCCGCTGGAGGCCGAACGCAACACCGCCGGCCAGGCCTTGATTAGCCTGCGCGCCAAGCTCGGGCTTGCGCATGGGTTCGAACTGGAACTCGACAAGGGCATTCCGCTGGGTTCGGGGCTCGGCGGTTCGGCGGCGTCCTGCGTCGCCGCGCTGGTCGCGGCGAATGCCTTGCTCGCCAAACCGCTGTCGCGCGATGCCTTGTACGAATTCGCGCTCGACGGCGAATCGGTGTCCAGCGGCAGCCGCCACGGCGACAACGTCGCACCCATGCTGCTCGGCGGCGTGGTGATGGCGACTTCGACGCGGATGATTCCGTTATCGGTGCCCGATTGGCTGTACGCGGTGGTGGTGCATCCCGATCAGGTCCTGGAAACGCGGCGCGCGCGCGCTGTGCTCAGCGACCCGTATCCGCTGTCGCTGGTGGTCAAGCAAAGCGCGCACCTGGCTTTGTTCCTGACCGGCTTGCAACGCGGCGATACCCAGTTGCTACGCGAAGGCCTGGTCGATCTGCTGGTCGAACCGCGCCGCGCGCCGTTGATTCCGGGATTCGCCGCGGTCAAGGCCGCCGCGCTCGATCACGCCGCGCTCGGCGCGAGCATCTCCGGCGCCGGCCCGAGTTGCTTCGCCTGGTTCGCATCGAAGGCGCAGGCCAGCGTCGCCGCGCCGGCGATGCGCGCTGCGTTCGCCGATGCGGGTTTCGATTCGCGCGCCTATGTCACGGCGGTGAGCGGGCCGCGCGCGGATGTGATGGGTTGATCGGGGTGGCGCGCGGTGGCTTGGGGGAAAAGCAAATCCCCCCTAGCCCCCCTTTTTTAAAGGGGGGAATGGTTCTGCGCGCATCTGGAGTTGCTCAGCTTTCTGACGCAGCAATCCATGCCACAAGCGCTTTTGCGCGCGACCGCCTCGCCACATCCTCACATATCGAGTGCCTCTTCGAAAAACAGCGGCCAGGTGGACTTGGGCTTTAGCTCACTACTCACTCCTCACTCCTCTTTCCTCATTCGCCTCCAACCCCACCCAACGCCGCCGCCTCCCCCAGAGACCCACCATGAACTTCCTCAGCACCCGCGGACGAACGCCGCCCACCGCCATCGACGCGGCGCTGTCGGCCGGCCTCGCGCCGGACGGCGGCCTGTACGTCCCCGAGCGATTCGCGACATTGGCGCAGCCGCTCGACACCGACACCCTCGCCGACACCGCGCACGCCGTGCTCGCGCCCTACTTCGAACACTCCGCGCTCAAACCGAACCTCGCCGAAATCTGCGCGCGCGCGTATTCGTTCGACGCACCGCTGCGCCCGCTCGCGCGCGCCGATGATTGGTTGCTGGAGCTGTTCCACGGCCCCACCGCCGCGTTCAAGGACTATGCCGCGCGCTTTCTGGCCGAAGCGCTGGCCGGACTGAAAGCACCCTCCGAAGCACCCACCACCATTTTGGTCGCCACTTCCGGCGACACCGGCGCCGCGGTCGCCGCCGCGTTCCATCGCCGTCCCGGCTTCAACGTGGTCATCCTCTATCCCGACGGCCGGGTTTCGCCGCGCCAAGCGCATGGCCTGGGCTGCTGGGGCGACAACGTCCAGGCGCTGCGCGTCGACGGCGATTTCGACGCCTGCCAACGCCTCGCCAAGCAGGCCTTGTCGGACGAAGAACTGCGCGCGCAACGACCGCTGAGTTCGGCCAACAGCATCAGCCTGGGCCGTCTGCTGCCGCAGGCGGCCTACTACGCGCACGCGGCATCGCGTCATTACGCGCAACGCGGCGAACCGCTCAACTTCATCGTGCCGACCGGCAACCTCGGCAACGCCTGCGCCGCGTTCGTGGCCAAGCGCATGGGCCTGCCGATCGGCGAGATCCGCCTGGCGACCAACGCCAACGACACCTTGCCGCGCTATTTCGGCGGCGCCGACTACGCCGCCCAGCCGACCCGCGCCACCCTCGCCAACGCGATGGACGTCGGCGCGCCGAGCAACTTCGAACGCCTGCGCCACTGGCATCGCGACGACGCGCAACTACGCGCGGCGATCCAGGCCGACGGCGTCGACGACGCCACCATCGTCGACACCATCCGCGCCGCGCCGCAACGCCACGGCATCGTGCCCTGCCCGCACACCGCGACCGGCCTGCACGTGCTGGAAACGCTGCGCGCACAGGGCGATGAACGCCCGTGGGCGGTGGTCGCCACCGCGCATCCGGCCAAGTTCGACAGCATCGTCGAGCCGCTGATCGGGCATGCGGTCGAACCGCCGCCGGCGTTGGCCGAATCCTTGGCGCGGCCGGCATCGGCCGAACCGATGGCGGCGGACTATGCGGCCTTGCGCGAACGGTTGCTGGCCTGAGCTGTTGCCGGCCGGTCCTGAAGCGACCGGCCCGGAGCCGATGCCCGGAGCCGTCATCGCGATCCGATCGCGGCTCCGGTTTTCGTCACTGCGTCATGCAGGTCAGGTCGAAGTTCACCGACTCACCGTTGGCCAACGCGCCGAGCGCGACACCGGCGCCCTGCAGCGCCGCCACGCTCAACGATCCCGGGCACGCCGTGCCCGCGCACGTCGCCGCGGTGCAATCCAGGCCGGGCGAGGCCGGATCGCGCACGAGCGCGCCGGTCACCGCGTCGGGACCGTGATTGGTCACGACGATTCGATAGACCATGGCGGTTTCGCGCATCACCACGTCGCCCGCCTGATCCGTCGCGCCCGCGGCCGGCGTGTTGGTCTTGGTGATGGATAGATCGGACAATGGGTTGCGGGTATTGGCGAAGGTGCAGGTGAAGTCGTCGCCGGCCGCCGGCACCAGGTCGAACGCGGAGGCGGCGCCGGACGGCCCCGCGCTGCCGGCCGCGTTGGCGTTGGTGCACGCGTAGGCGATCGCATAGTTGCCGAGATCGGCGCCCGCCGTCGCCGTTTCCGACAGCATGTAACTGGTGCCGGCGACGGCCGGATCGACCACCGCCTGGCCCGCCGCGACGTCGCCACTGCCGGTGGTGGTGAACGTCGCCGCCCCCGTGCCCGGCGGCGCGATGCTCAGGACGAACTGGTCGGCGGCGACGAAACGTCCGTTCGGCAGGCGCTTACCCAGGCGCACGATCGGCGAGCGGCCATTGCGGAAGGTGCAGGTCAGCGAAGCGCCGGCCGCTGTGGCCGCGCCCGGAATGGTCAGGGTGCCGCCGGCGAGACTGGTGCCGGCCACCGGCGCATTGGCGGCATCCACGCACGCCGCCGAATTCAGCACCCAGCCCGGCGGGATCGTTTCGACGATCGTGACGGCCGCGCCCGGCGCGACCACGGCGCTGCCTTGCGCGCCCGCGGCGCCGGCATCGGCGTCGTGCAAGGCCGCGGTTCCGCTGGCACTGGTGGCGATGGTAGCGGCGGCCTGGGTGCCGGCGGCGAGCAGATCGGTATCGGCATTGCCGAAGGCGAAGTTGAAGCTGCCGATGGCGCCGTCGCTGATCTTCGCCAACCGCACCTGCGATTGCCCGGTGATGACGAAATCCGGGGTCGCGGTGGTCTGGGTGCTGCAGGTCGGCGCGCTGCTGAGCCAATTGTTGCTCGAACCCGAGACGCCGGGATTGACGATCTGGAGGCGGAACGATTCGCGCGGCTCCATCAGCGCATCGGTAACGGCATCGACATCGATGCTGATGCCATCGGGCGGATTGCTCGCGCCGGCGGCGCCCGGCGCGACCCCGCCGTCGAATTCCGCGCCCGCCGGAATCGTGATCAACCAGATGTCGCTGCCGGCGGCATGGCTCATGGTGGCGCCCGCGCCGACGGTGAGGATGAAGTCGCCGTCCAGCGCCGCCGCGTCGCCGTTGAGCGGAGCGACGCGCTGCAGCGCGATCACCGTGCCGCCGGCCTGCGAGGTGCCGTTGAGGCGAATGAAGATATCGCCGAGGTCTTGTCCTTCCGGTTGCGCGCCGGACGACGTCGTGCCGCCGAGATCGACCAGCGGACGCAGGCCGATGCTGATGCTGTCGAGCAAATTGCCGGCGCTGAGGTTGCCCGACGATGTCGCGATGGCCTCGAAGCCCAGGCGCAGGATGCCCGAGACGCCCGCGCCGATCGTCGCGCTGCCGGTGCGGATCGCCCAGCTGCTGCCGGTGACGCTGGAGGTGGTGATGGTCTGGACCAGACCGTTGGCCTGATCCTTGATCCGGAACGCCGCGCTGTCGGGATTGTTGCCGCTGCCCGCGAGCACGCGGCGTCGGTGGGCGAAGCGATAGCTCAAGGTATCGCCGGCGACCAGGCAGACATTCTGGTAAATCATCGAGCCGACGAACGCGTTCAGTTCGACGAAGTTGGTCCCGGTATTGGCCGCGACCGGACCGGTCAGGTCCGGATTGTTGTTGGACACCCAGGTTTCGACCGGATGGCAGGCTCCGACGACCCCGAAGGCCGCGCTGCACTGCCCCGCCTGGGTCGGGTGCGAAGTGAACCAGGGATTGGATGCGCTCGCGCCGCCGTCGAACGTGGCGCCGATACCGAAATCGGTGTCTATCATCGCCCCCGAGCCGTTCGCCACACCGAACTCCAGGTCGCCGTTGACGATCACGCGCGAGCCTGCCTGGGCGAACACGCTCGGGCAGAACCCGGCCAGCACCGCCCAGCCGAGCAACACCCAGGCATGACGGCGAATCGCCAATCGCAACCTCGACCGTCGCGGCGACGGCGCATCAAAACGCCCGTTCGAAGAGCCGTGCATCTGCGTTCCCCCTGATGGCGCATCCGGCGGGTGCGGGCATCCAGGTCGAAGCGCGACAACGGGGGGCTCGATCCCGCTGCTTCGTTCCCGAATCGAATACCGCGTCCCTGTGCGATCCGGTTGCCCCGGTTAAAAGGAGGACACGATCTCACATTGGAGAAATATTTCAATTCAGGACGATTCCATCCGATCGAACCCGGCCGGCGGCAGCGCTGCCGCCCGGAGCCACGCCGCATACGCGCGCCTTCGATCCGCGCCCAAGTGGAGGAGCAAGCCACAGTTCGCGATGGTTTTTCCAGAAACTGTTGACAAGCCGTAAACGGGCATGCTCTTCTCGACCCCATGACGCAGCGCAACAACCACCCGCAGACGACTTCGCTCCAGGCTCCGGCCTCGAACGACGCCGCGCGCGTCGCGCTTCGCTCCGCGCCCTTGATCGCCACGATTATTCTCGTCCTCGTACTTATTACCGGGCTTACCAGCGCGGGAGTCGGGTTCGTGTAGAAAACCACACAACCCAAGGTCGAAAGAACCTGAACCCCGCGCCCAAAAGGCGCGGGGTTTTTCGTTTTACGGCCCTGGGTTCCTGAAAACACCGCACGCGGACGTGCGGGCACTGCGAAGGATTCGCAGCAAAGGAATCGCCGTTCGTGAGAAGCAACGCCATCAAGCAAGGCCCGGCCCGAGCCCCCGCGCGCGCGATGCTGCGCGCCACCGGTCTCGACGACGCGGCCATCGCCAGACCGCTGGTCGCCGTCGTCCACACCTGGACCGACGTGTCGCCGTGCAACATCACCCTGCGCGACCTGGCCCAGCACGTGCGTCGCGGCGTCGTCGACGGCGGCGGCACGCCGATCGAGTTCAACACCATCGCCGTCACCGACGGCATCGCGATGGGCACCGACGGCATGCGCGCGTCGCTGGCCTCGCGCGAAACCATCGCCGATTCGATCGAACTGGCCGTGTCCGGCCACTGCCTGGACGCGATGGTGCTGCTGGTCGGCTGCGACAAGACCATCCCGGCCGCGGCGATGGCGGCGGCGCGCCTGGATATCCCGACCGTGATCCTCTACGGCGGCACGATCATGCCGGGCCATTGCCCGTCGAAGAAAGGCGCCAGCGACGACAAGCCGCTGACCGTGCAGGACGTGTTCGAAGCGGTCGGCGCGCATTCGGCCGGACGCATCGACGACCGCGAACTGCACCGCATCGAATCGCATGCCTGCCCCGGCGCCGGCGCCTGCGGCGGCCAGTTCACGGCCAACACCATGGCGATGGTGCTGACCTTCCTGGGCCTGTCGCCGCTGGGGTACAACGACATCCCCGCGATCCACGACGACAAGCCCGAAGCCGCGCGCCTGTGCGGCGAATTGGTGATGCAGCAACTGCGCAACGGCGGCCCCACGCCGCGCACGCTGCTGACCCCGCACGCGCTGCGCAACGCCGCGCGCGCGGTCTCGGCCACCGCCGGTTCGACCAACGCCGCGCTGCATCTGCTGGCGATCGCGCACGAAGCCGGGGTCGCCTTCGACCTGGAAGAATTCGAAGCCGCCGCGCATACGCCGGTGATCGCCGATCTGAAACCCGGCGGACGCTACACCGCCGCGGAAATGTTCGAATTCGGCGGCGCGGCGCTGGTGGCGCGCGAGCTTAAGACGGCCGGTCTGATCGAGGATATTCCGACGGTCACCGGCCGTTCCTTTTTCGCCGAGCTGTCCGAAGCGGTGATGGCCGACGAGCAGGACGTGGTGCGTCCGGTCAACGATCCGATCAAACCGCGCGGCGGCTATTCGATCATCTACGGCAACCTCGCGCCGGAAGGCTGCATCCTCAAGCTGGCCGGTCACGGCCGCGAACATTTCGAAGGCCCGGCGCGGGTGTTCGATTCGGAGGAAGCCGCGTTCGCCGCGGTGCAGGCGCGACAGATCCAGGCCGGCGACATCGTGGTGATCCGCTTCGAAGGCCCGACCGGCGGGCCCGGCATGCGCGAGATGTTGGCGGTGACCGCCGCATTGGTCGGGCAAGGTCTGAGCAACGACGTGGCCTTGATCACCGACGGCCGCTTCAGCGGCGCCACCCACGGTTTCATGGTCGGCCACATCTCGCCCGAAGCCGCGCACGGCGGCCCGATCGCGCGTCTGCGCGAAGGCGACCGCGTCAGCATCGACGTCGCCACGCGCACCTTGAACGTCGCTGCCGATTTGTCCTCGCGCGAGCCCGCGCGCATCGCGCCGCGCGTCACCACCGGCGTGCTGGCGAAGTACGCACGCCTGGTCGGCTCGGCCTCACAAGGCGCGGTCACCGCGCCCGGCCCACTGCAATCGCCGCCGACGAAAAAGATCGAAGCCACCTTGATCGAACACCCCACTCCTGAACCCGCCTGACCCCCACTCACTCCTCACTCCTCTCCACTCACTCCTCTCCGCTAACTCCTCCCCTCCGAGATCACAGACATGACCGCAACCACCCACCGCCCCAAGATCGCCGTCGTCGGCTACGGCAGCCAGGGCCGCGCGCACGCGCTCAACCTTCGCGATTCCGGTTTCGACGTCACCGTCGGCCTGCGGCCGGGCGGCCCGACCGAGATCAAGGCCAAGGCCGACGGCTTCACCGTCAAGACCCCGGCCGAAGCCGTCGCCGAAGCCGAACTGGTCGCGGTGCTGACTCCGGACATGGTCCAGCCGCAGCTGTACCGCGATGTCATCGAACCCAACATCAAGCAAGGCGCCTGCCTGCTGTTCGCGCACGGCTTCAACGTGCATTACGGCCAGATCACCCCGCGCGCCGATCTCGACGTCGTACTGGTCGCACCGAAGGGCCCGGGCGCGCTGGTGCGTCGCGAATACGAAATCGGCCGCGGCGTGCCGAGCGTCTACGCCGTGCATCAGGACAAGACCGGCCGCGCGGAAGAGTTCGCCCTGACCTATTGCGGCGGCATCGGCGGCGCGCGCCAGAACGCGATCAAGACCACCTTCAAGGAAGAAACCGAAACCGATCTGTTCGGCGAACAGGCGGTGCTGTGCGGCGGCGCGACCAAGCTGGTCCAGGCCGGTTGGGAAACCCTGGTCGAAGCCGGGTATCAGCCTGAAGTCGCCTATTACGAATGCCTGCACGAACTGAAGCTGATCGTCGATCTGTTCTATGAGGGCGGCGTGACCCGCATGCACGAGTTCATCAGCGAGACCGCGCAGTACGGCGCGCTGACCCGCGGCACCTACATCGTCGACGATCACACCAAGGCGCAGATGCGCAAAGTGCTGACCGAAATCCAGGACGGCACCTTCGCCAAGCAGTGGATCGCCGAATACGCCGCCGGCAACACCAACTACAAGGCGCTCAAGCAGGGCGACCTGGAGCATCCGATCGAAGCGGTCGGCAAGAAGCTGCGCGCCAACATGAAGTGGCTGGACAACGCGCCGAAAACACCGGCGGCCGCGCAGGCCGCTCCCGCCGCGACCCAGGGCGAACGACAGGAAGAGGCCGCCTGATGAACGGTGCCCGCTGGCTGGTGCAAGCACTGGCCGCAGAAGGGGTGGACGTGCTGTTCGGTTATCCGGGCGGCACGATCATGCCTTTCTACGATGCCCTGCACGGGTCGGACCTGAAACACATCCTGGTCCGTCACGAGCAAGGCGCGGCTTTCGCGGCGAACGGCTACGCCCGTGCCAGCGGGCGAGTCGGCGTGTGCGTAGCCACTTCCGGCCCCGGCGCGTCCAACCTGGTCACCGGCATCGCCGATGCCATGCTGGACTCGGTGCCGATGGTGGCGATCACTGGTCAAGTCGCGACCTCGCTGATGGGCACTGACGCGTTTCAGGAACTCGACGTGTTCGGCATGACCATGCCGATCGTCAAGCACAGCTTCCTGGCGCGCAGCGTCGATGAGCTGCCGCGCATCGTCGCCGAAGCGTTTCGTCTGGCGCGTTCGGGCCGGCCCGGTCCGGTGCTTATCGATCTGCCGAAAGACGTGCAGAACCAGGATGCCTCGCATCTGGCCGCGCACGTGCCGCTGCCGATCGATCCGGTGCCGACCGCACCGGACGCGGCCTATCACGAAGCCGCGGCCTTGATCGCGCATGCGAAGAAGCCGCTGATCTACGGCGGCGGCGGTATTTCGCTGGGCGATGCGGTCGAATCGTTCCGCGCGTTCGTCGAAGGCAGCCAGATCCCTTCGGTGCTGACCTTGAAGGGACTGGGCGCGCTGCCGGCCGAGCACGCCTTGAACCTGGGCATGCTCGGCATGCACGGCAATCGCGCGGCGAACCTGTCGGTGCAGGAATGCGATCTGCTGATCGTGGTCGGCGCGCGTTTCGACGATCGCGCCACCGGCAAGCTGGCCGAGTTCGCGCCGAACGCGCGCGTGGTCCACATGGACCTGGACGCCTGCGAGATCGGCAAGCTGCGTTATGCCGATGCCGCGGTGCAGGGCGACCTGCGCCGTTCGCTGGATGCGCTGACTCCGCCGGTCACCGCGCAACTGCAGGCCCGCAACGGCGGCGCGCGCCGCGCCTGGCGCGACACCTGCCTGCAACGCAAGCGCGACTGCGCGCCGCGTTACGACGCGCCCGGCGAAACCGTGTACGCGCCGGCGCTGTTGCGTCGGCTGTCGGAACTGACGCCGGACGCCATCGTCTCGTGCGATGTCGGCCAGCATCAGATGTGGGTCGCGCAGCACTGGCAATTCAACAACCCGCGCAAGCATCTGACCAGCGGCGCGCTGGGCGCGATGGGCTTCGGCGTTCCCGCCGCGCTGGGTGCGCAGCTCGCTTTGCAAAAGCCGGAGAGCCCCGAGGCGCAGGTCATCTGCGTCAGCGGCGACGGCTCGTTCCTGATGAATGTGCAAGAGCTGGCGACCATCGCGCGCTATCGCCTGCCGGTGAAGATCGTGCTGCTCGACAACCAGGCCCTGGGCATGGTCCGGCAGTGGCAGGAACTGTTCTTCGAACGCCGCTATTCCGAAGTCGACCTGTCCGACAACCCGGACTTCTGCGCATTGGCCGCCGCGTTCGGAGTCAAGGCGATGTACGTCGACCGCGCCGATTCGGTCGAGGAAGCGCTGCACTACATGTTGCAGACGCCCGGTCCGGTGCTGCTGCACGTCGCCATCGATCAGGCCGCCAACGTCTGGCCGCTGGTTCCGCCGAATCACAACAACGCGCAGATGCTCGACCCGGAAGCGGGCGATGCCGATGCGATCACCAGTCTCACCCCGCCCACCACCGCCGAAAAGGAGGACGCCCATGCGATACCAGCTTGAATTGACCCTGCGCCAGGCCGAAGGCGCGCTGGCTCGCGTACTGGGCGCCGCCGAACGCCGCGGTTTCCGTCCCCTGTCGGTGGATGGCGAAGCGCAACCCGACGGCGATCGCTGGCATCTGCGCATGACGGTGGAAGGCGATCGCGCCGACACCGCGCTGCAGAGTCAGCTCGCCAAGCTTTACGACTGTCTTGCCGTTGAGGTTTCTCCATGCACCTGAGCACTGAAATTCTCGAACAACCGGCGGCGACGCCGACTCAGCATGCCGGGTTGGCGGCTGCGGCGGTGCGCGAGCGCAGTTATGCGCCGGCGCGTAGCGATCGCGGTGAAACATCCGAGAATCACGATTCGACCGCATCTGGGCGTTCTAAGTCCTACGATCGTGGTGAAGTCCCGATTGCGGTTGATCAACCACTGGTGTGGTTCGACGGAAACTTCATCGCCGGCGACGCGCCCGAAGCCCCGCTGACCACCCACGCCATGCACTACGGCACCGCGGTGTTCGAAGGCATCCGCAGCTACGCCACCGCCGACGGCGGCGCGGCGGTGTTCCGCCTGCCCGAACACATGCAGCGCATGCGCAAGGGCGCGGACATGTTCGGCATCGACTTCGACATCGAACGCGCGACCCAGGCCACCCTCGCCACCTTGCGCGCCAACGGCCATCGCGACGCCTACATCCGTCCGCTGACCTGGATGGGCACCGGCACCATCGGCCTGGACGTCGATCCGCTGACCCAACACCTGATGATCGCGACCCTGGCCAAGGTCGTGCACCTGGGCGGCGCGCGCACCCGCCTGACCGTGTCGCCGTGGAAGCGCAACCCGGCCACCTCGATGCCGCCGCTCAAGCTCAGCGGCGCCTACGTCAATTCGATCCTCGCCAAGCGCGAGGCCAAGCAACGCGGCTTCGACGAAGCGCTGTTCACCGACGACAAGGGTTATGTCGTCGAATGCACCGGCGCCAACGTGTTCATGGTCAAGAACTCGGTGATCACCTCGGTCGATCATCGCGACGCATTGCCCGGCATCACCCGCGACACCATGATCGAACTGTCCGGCGCGGAGTCGCGCGAAGTGACCTTGCACGAACTGCTGGATGCGGACGAAGTGTTCGTCTGCGGCACCGCCGCCGAAGCCACCGCGATCGCGGTGCTGGACCGCCGCGAGTTCGGCGACAACCCGGTCACCCGCGAACTGGCCGCGCTGTATGCGCGCGTCGTGCGTGGACACGAAAGCCGCTACGCCTCCTGGCTGACCCCGGTCTGATGGACTGCGACGTAGCCAGCTTGGCCCAGATCAGCGCCGCCGACTTGTTGGCGGCGCAGGCGCGGCTGCGCCGCTACCTGGACCCCACGCCGCTGCACCACGCCGAGCGGTTCGGTTGCTGGCTCAAGCTCGAGAACCTGCAGCGCACCGGTTCGTACAAGGTACGCGGCGCGCTCAACGCGCTGCTGGCCGGACGCGAACGCGGCGATCACCGCACGGTGATCGCCGCCTCGGCCGGCAATCACGCGCAAGGACTGGCCTGGGCGGCGTATCGCCTGGGCGTCAACGCGATCACAGTGATGCCGCGCTGCGCGCCGCAGACCAAGATCGCCGGTGTCGCCCACTGGGGCGCGACCGTGCGCCTGCACGGCGACACCTACGATGAAGCCAAGGCCTTCGCGATCGAACTGGCCGACCAACACGATTACCGATTGCTGTCGGCGTTCGACGATCCCGATGTGATCGCGGGACAAGGCACGGTCGCGCTGGAACTGGCAGCGTTCGCGCCCGACGTGATGCTGGTGCCGATCGGCGGCGGCGGTCTGGCCGCCGGCGTGGCGATCGCACTGAAGTCGGAACTGCTGTCGGGTTCGGCCGCGGCCAGGCGCGTGCGGGTGATCGGCGCGCAGGTCGAAGGCGTGGACTCGATGGCGCGCGCGCTGCGCGGCGATCGCCGCCTGATCGAACCGGCCGCGACCCTGGCCGACGGCGTGCGGGTGAAAGACCCCGGCCGCCTGACCGAGCGCGTGCTGAGCACCTTGCTGGACGACGTGGTGATCGTGCGCGAAGCCGAGCTGCGCGAAACCCTGGTTCGCCTGGCTCTGGAAGAACACATCATCGCCGAAGGCGCCGGCGCGCTGGCGCTGGCCGCCGGCCGGCGCATCGCCGGCAAGCGCAAATGCGCGGTGGTCTCCGGCGGCAACCTCGATGCCGGCGTGCTCGCGCGGCTGCTGTCGGAAGTGCGCCCGCGCGCGCCGCGCCGTCCGCGCCGCCGCAGCCGCGAAGCGCTCGGCCGCGACACCGCCGTCGAGGCGGACATTTACCAGCTCGCCAATCTTTCCTTCGCGTCCGCGGCCCAGCCGGCGCGAACCCACGCAGCAAGCCCTTCCCCGCAGCATTCAGACGCAACAGAGGAACTGCCCGCATGAACGATCCGTCCGGCCCGGTAACCCCCATTACCGACGCCCAGCCCCACGTCACGATCTTCGACACCAGCCTGCGCGACGGCGAACAGTCGCCCGGCTGCAGCATGAGCGCCACGCAGAAGCTCCGCTTTGCGCACGCCCTCAGCGAACTCGGCGTGGACGTGATCGAAGCCGGATTCCCCGCCAGTTCCGAAGCCGACCTCGAAGGCACCCGCGCGATCGTGCGCGAAGTGCGCGGCTCCACCCTCGCCACCCTGGCGCGCTGCCATCCGGGCGACATCGAAGCCTGCGCGCGCGCGCTCGAAGGCGCTGCCAAGCCGCGCATCCACGTATTCATTTCGACCAGCCCGCTGCACCGCCAACACAAGTTGAACCTGGACAAGCAGCAGGTGCTGGAGCGCGCGGTCGCGGCGGTCGAACAGGCGCGCAAGTACGTCGACGACGTCGAGTTCTCGGCCGAAGACGCGCTGCGCACCGAACACGATTACTTGGCCGAGATCTGCAGCGCCGCGGTCGCCGCCGGCGCGCGCACCTTGAACATTCCCGACACGGTCGGCTACACCACCCCGAGCGAGATCCGCGCGCTGTTCGAATACCTGCGCGCCAACGTTCGCGATGCCGACCAGGCCGTGTTCAGCGCGCACTGCCACAACGACCTGGGCCTGGCGGTGGCCAACAGCCTGGCCGCGATCGAAGGCGGGGCGCGCCAGGTCGAATGCACCGTCAACGGCATCGGCGAGCGCGCCGGCAATTGCGCGCTGGAAGAACTGGTGATGGCGCTGCGCGTACGCAACGCTTACTACGGCGTCGGCACCCGCATCGACACACGCCGGCTGGTGCCGACCTCGCGCCTGCTGTCGCGCATCACCGGCATGGTGGTCCAGCGCAATAAGGCGATCGTCGGCCAGAACGCGTTCGCGCACGAGTCGGGTATTCATCAGCACGGCATGCTCAAGCATCGCGGCACCTACGAAATCATGCATCCGGAAACCGTCGGCTGGGCGCAGTCGCAGATGGTGATGGGCCGCCACAGCGGCCGCGCGGCGTTGAGCGATCGTCTGCAGACTCTGGGCTTCACGCTCGACGAAGCGCGCCTGAACTCCGTTTTCGCCGCATTCAAGGCCTTGGCCGAGAAGAAGCGCGAAGTGTTCGACGCCGACCTGGAAGCACTGGTGCTCGGCGCCGACGCCAAGGCCGCGCGCGGCTATCGCCTGATGCGTGCCCACGTCAGCACCGGCGTGTCCGACGGCAGCCTGCCGACCGCGAGCGTGCAACTGGTCGACCCCGAAGGCGCGACGGTCAGCGAAGCCGCGGTCGGCGACGGCCCGGTGCACGCGCTGTTCGCCGCGCTGGCGCGCGCGACCGGCGTGGCGCTGCGCATCGACAGTTACAACGTGTCCAGCGTGACCACCGGCGACGATGCTCAGGGCCAGGCCAGCGTGACCGCGCGCGTGGACGGGGTGGAGCTGACCGGTTCGGGCACTAGCACCGACATCATCGAGGCCAGCGCGCTGGCTTGGCTGGAGTTGGCGAATCGGATGCATCGGACGAAGCAGGTGCCGCAGCGGTTGGTGGCAACGGCATGACCGCTAAATCTCCCCGCATCCCCCAGTACCCGCGCTCTCACAAGGCCGTCATTCCCGCGAACGCGGGAATCCAGCGACTTTCGGTCAGATCACGGCAAGACACTGGATTCCCGCGTTCGCGGGAATGACGAGCGGTGAGTGCCTAGCACGATTGAACAGCACCACCCAATCCGTCCCAAATCAACAGCTCCAGCCAAAGCAGCCAAAGCAGAACACCCGACTCCATGACAACCACCACGCCCCATCCCACCACCCTGTTCGAAAAACTGTGGAACGCCCACCTGGTCGCGCCCGAAAGCGACACCGCGCCCGCCGTGCTCTACATCGATCTGCACCTGATCCACGAGGTCACCTCGCCGCAGGCCTTCGCCGAACTCGAAGCGCGCGGCCTGTCGCCGCGCCGGCCCGATCTGACCAAGGGCACCCTCGATCACTCCACCCCAACCCTGCCCGCCGGCAACGACGGCCGTCTGCCCTACTACACCGCCGAGGCCGAGCATCAGGTCGACACCCTGCGCCGCAACTGCGAACGCCATGGTGTGGAGCTGTTCGATTTCGATAGCGATTACCGCGGCATCGTCCACGTAATCGGCCCCGAGCTGGGCTTGACCCAGCCCGGTCAGACCATCGTCTGCGGCGACAGCCACACCGCCACACACGGTGCGTTCGGCGCATTGGCGTTCGGCATCGGCACCAGCGAAGTCGGCCACGTGCTCGCGACCCAATGCCTGCTGCAACGCCGCGCCAAGACCCTGGCGATCAACGTCGAAGGCGAACTCGCGCCCGGCGTTGGCGCCAAGGACCTGATCCTGCACGTGATCGGCGAGATCGGCGTCAACGGCGGCACCGGCCACGTCATCGAATACCGCGGCTCGACCATCCGCGCGCTCTCGATGGACGAACGCATGACGGTCTGCAACATGTCGATCGAAGCCGGCGCCCGCGCCGGTTTGATCGCGCCAGATCAAGTCACCTACGACTACCTCGCCAAGACCCCGCGCGCGCCGCGCGGCGCCGATTGGGATCAAGCGGTCGCGCGTTGGAGCCAATTCAAGACCGACGACGGCGCCACCTTCGATCGCGAAGTACATATCGACGCGAGCGCGATCAAGCCGACCCTGACCTGGGGCACACATCCGGGCCAGGTCGCGGCGATCGACGCGCATCTGCCGCAGGGACGCGACGCCGACGAAGCCAAGGCGCTGGCCTATATGGGTTTCGACGGTGGCGCGGCGATGGCCGGGCGTCCGGTCGATGTGGTGTTCGTCGGCAGTTGCACCAATTCGCGTCTGTCCGATCTGCGTCAGGCCGCCGAGGTGTTGCGCGGCCGTCACGTGCATCCGCGCGTGCGCATGCTGGTGGTGCCCGGTTCCGAACAGGTCAAGCGCGACGCCGAGGCCGAAGGCATCGACGCGATCGTGCGCGCGGCCGGCGCCGAATGGCGCGAGCCGGGCTGCTCGATGTGCATCGCCATGAACGGCGATCTGGTCGGTGCCGGCCAGTTGGCGGTGTCCACCAGCAATCGCAATTTCGAAGGCCGTCAGGGCAAGGGCGCGCGCACCTTGCTCGCTTCGCCGCTGACCGCCGCCGCATGCGCGGTCGCAGGGCATGTGGTCGATCCGCGCGCTTACCTCGACCCCGCATTCAACCCGTCGATCAAGGAGGTCGCGTAATGTCCGCATCCGTCCACGCCGCGTCCGCCGACGCCGGCTTCGTCGAACTGATCTCGCGCACCGCGGTGCTGCGCGAACGCAATATCGACACCGACCAGATCATTCCCGCACGTTTCCTGACCACCACCGAGCGCAAGGGCCTGGGCCGGTTCGCCTTCAACGACTGGCGTTACCTCGCCGACGGTTCGCCCAACCCGGAGTTCGAACTCAACAAGCCGCACAACGCCGGCGCGGCGATCCTGGTCGCCGGACGCAACTTCGGTTGCGGCTCCTCGCGCGAACACGCGCCGTGGGCCTTGACCGACCTGGGCCTGCGCGCGGTCATCAGCAGCGAGATCGCCGACATCTTCCGCAGCAATTCGCTCAAGAACGGCCTGCTGCCGATCGTGGTCGCGCAGGACCTGCTCGACGAACTGCTCGACCGGCCCGGTATCGAACTGCGCATCGACGTGCGTACTCGCACCCTGCATTTGCCCGACGGCCGCGCGGTCGAGTTTCCGCTCGACGCTTTCGCCCAGACCTGCTTGATCGAAGGCGTCGACCAGTTGGGCTATCTGCTGCGCCAGATCGACGCCATCCACCATTTCGAACAGCGCCGCGAGGCGGCGCGGAACACTACACAGGAGCAACCCCATGCGCGCTGACATCGTCGTTCTGCCGGGCGACGGCATCGGTCCGGAAGTCACCGCCGCCGCGGTCGAAGTGCTGCGCGCGGTCGCGATCCGTTACGGCCACCAGTTCAACCTGCACGAACACGCGATCGGCGGCGCCGCGATCGACGCCAGCGGCGAGCCGCTGCCGGCCGCTACCCTCGATGCCTGCCGCCGCGCCGACGCGGTGCTGCTCGGCGCGGTCGGCGGGCCGAAGTGGTCCGATCCCAAGGCCAAGGTGCGTCCCGAGCAGGGCCTGCTGGCGCTGCGCAAAGGACTGGGCCTGTACGCCAACCTGCGTCCGGTGCAACCGCACGCGGCCACGCTCGGCGCGTCGCCGATCAAGCCGCATCTGCTGGCCGGGGTTGACCTGATCGTCGTGCGCGAACTCACCGGCGGCATCTATTTCGGCCAGAAGCAGCGCACCGAAACCACCGCCAGCGATCTGTGCGAATACAGCGTCGCGGAAATCGAACGCGTGGTGCGCCGCGCCTGCGAACTCGCGCGCGGACGCCGCAACCACGTGGTCAGCGTCGACAAGGCCAACGTGCTGGAAACCTCGCGCCTGTGGCGCGAAGTCGCCACGCGGGTCGCGCGCGATGAATTCCCCGACGTGACCCTCGAACATCAGCTGGTCGACTCGATGGCCATGCACCTGATCGCCAAGCCCCGCGCGTTCGACGTGATCGTCACCGAGAACATGTTCGGCGACATCCTCACCGATGAGGCCTCGATGCTCGCCGGCTCGCTGGGCCTGCTGCCGTCGGCGTCGCTCGGCGAAGGCAAGGTCGGGCTGTACGAACCGATCCACGGTTCGGCCCCGGACATCGCCGGCCGCGGCATCGCCAACCCCTGCGGCACCATTCTCAGCGCGGCGATGCTGTTGCGCCATTCGCTGGGCCTGCACGCCGAAGCCGAATGCATCGAACAGGCGGTCGCGGCGGTGCTGGACGCCGGCATGCTCACCGCCGACCTGGCGCCGGCCGGGCAGGCCGCGACCACCGCCGACGTCACCGCGGCAGTGCTGGCCCAGCTGGAATTGCCGTGCCAGATCGCCGAGTTGCGCGACTGAGCCGGCGCGGTCGAACCATGCGGCCGCGCCATTATCGAAAAGCAAACCCCGTGAGTGTCCCGCTGTAAACCAAGCACGTCATAAAAGCGATCCATGCAGTGGTATACCCCTTCCCGGTGCCGAGAGGCACCGGGATTTTTTTGCCTGGCCCACGCGCCGCGCATCGCGCGCATCCGACACATTCCCCTCACCCGCCATTGATGTGAACCCAGGCAACAATCGCGCGGTAACCGTATGCCATCATCCTGACGTGTCCTGGGTCGGCGACGCGCGACCCGCAGCCAGTCGCGGGAGCGCATGACCGAGCACGAAGTATCCGGCGTCGACCCGCCCGCTGTTGACCAGCCTGGCGTCGTCGAGCCCGTTGTCGACCCGTCTGCCACGGTTCTGCCCGAGGTCGATGTATTGATCGTCGGCGGCGGCATCAACGGCGTGGCGATCGCGCGCGACGCCGCCGGTCGCGGCCTGTCGGTGCTGCTGTGCGAACGCGACGACATCGCCTCGCACACCTCCAGCGCCAGCACCAAGCTCATCCATGGCGGTCTGCGCTATCTGGAACAGTTCGAGTTCGCCCTGGTCGGCAAGGCCCTGGCTGAACGCAAGCGGCTGCTGCGGATGGCGCCGCACATCATCTGGCCGCTGCGCTTCGTGCTGCCGCATCAGCCGCATCTGCGCCCGGCGTGGATGATCCGCATCGGCCTGTTCCTGTACGACCGCCTCGGCGGCCGGCGCGGACGCGACCTGCCGGGTTCGCGTTCGGTCAACCTGCGCAAGCACATCGCCGGACGACCGCTGCGCGACGAATTCTTTCGCGGCTTCGTCTATTCCGATGCCTGGGTGCAGGACGCGCGCCTGGCCGTGCTCAATGCGATGGACGCCAGCGAGCGCGGCGCGCGCGTGCTGACCCGCACCGCCTGCGTGCACGCGCAACGCGGCGCCGACCATTGGGACGTGCAGTTGCGCGGCGCCGACGGCACGATCCGCCGCGTGCGAGCGCGCGCCCTGGTCAACGCCACCGGCCCGTGGGCGGTGAGCTTCCTCGACCAGGTCGCGCACGTCATCCATTCGCACAATCTGCGCCTGATCAAGGGCAGCCATATCGTCGTACCCAGGCTGTTCGATCACGACCACGCCTACATTTTCCAGCAGCCCGATCGGCGCATCGTGTTCGCGATTCCGTACGAACACGACTACACCCTGATCGGCACCACCGATGTCGATTACCAGGCCGACCCGTCCGCGCCGCGCATCGACGACAGCGAAACCGTGTACCTGTGCGATGCGGCCTCGCGCTATTTCAAACAGCCGATCCGACCGAGCGATGTGGTCTGGACCTACAGCGGTGTGCGTCCGCTGCTCGACGACGACAGCGACAAGGCCTCGGAAATCACCCGCGACTACCTGCTGCTGCTCGACCGCGACGGCGCGCCCTTGCTCAACATCTTCGGCGGCAAGCTGACCACCTCGCGCAAACTCGCCGAAGAAGCCTGCGACACCTTGTCGCCGCTGTTCGGCGCGCCGCGCGCGGCCTGGACCGGCGATGCGCCGCTGCCGGGCGGCGATCTGCCCGATGCGGATTTCGAAGCCTTCCACGAGGATTTCAGCCTGCGCCGCCCGTGGCTGCCCGATGCGCTGGCCTTGCGGCTGTGCCGCAACTACGGCAGCCGCGCGCTGCGGATCGTCGAGAGTTGCGTGCGTCTGGAGGAACTGGGCGAATGCTTCGGCGCGGATTTGTATCGGGCCGAGGTGGATTATCTGATCGACTTCGAATGGGCTCGGACCGCTGAGGATATTTTGTGGCGGCGGTCGAAGCTTGGTTTGCGCTTCAGTCCGGCGCAGGGCGAAGCCTTGCAGCGATACGTATCGCGACGCGCCGTCGACGCATGAAACCGCGCCGGCCACGACAGCCCCCTGTAGGAGCGGCGCAAGCCGCGACCGCGACATCGCGCTTGCGCCGCAACTGGGGTGGCGTGGTCGCGGCTTGCGCCGCTCCTACAGGTCGATACGAACCTGTCGTTAGGCCCCGGCATTGCGCTATCGGCTGGTCGAAAATCCGCAGGCTTCAGCGCCATGCCACCAGTCCGTCATTCCCGCGAAGGCGGGAATCCAGAGACTTCAAACGTTCTCGCACGAAAGGCACTGGATTCCCGCCTTCGCGGGAATGACGGACTGGAGGATTCGCACATATCGGGGTGCGATGCGAATTGGCGATAAGCGATAAGCGATAAGCGATAAGCGATAAGCGATAAGCGATAAGCGATAAGCAAAATAAACAACTCATCAGCATTCGCAGTACTCAGCGCTACCCAGCACCACCCAAAACAATAAAAGCACCACCAGCACCAGGGAGACCCACCGCAATGGCCACACCGATGTCGCAATACCTCAGCGAATTCATCGCCACCGGCATGCTGATCCTGCTCGGCAACGGCGTGGTCGCCGGCGCGCTGTTGAACAAATCCAAGGCGCAGGGCGCCGGCTGGGGCGTGATCACCTCGGCTTGGGGCCTGGCGGTGCTGATCGGCATTTTCATCGCCGGCCCGACCAGCGGCGCGATCATGAATCCCGCGCTCACCATCGCCCTGGCCGCGATCGGAAAACTGTCGTGGGCGGTGGTGCCCGGCTTCGTCGCCGCCCAGATCGCCGGCGCCTTCGTTGGCGCGACCCTGGTCTGGCTCGCCTACCTCGCGCATTGGAAAGTCAGCGACGATCCCGCCGCCAAGCTCGCGATCTTCTGCACCGCGCCGGCGATCCGCGACACCAAGGCCAATGTGCTGACCGAAATCATCGGCACCTTCGCCCTGACCTTCGGCGCGCTCGCGGTCGGCGCCAACACCCTCGCGCCCGGGATGGGGCCGCTCGGTGTCGGTCTGCTGGTCGTCGTCGTCGGCATGTCGCTCGGCGGCCCGACCGGTTACGCGATCAACCCCGCGCGCGACCTCGGCCCGCGCATCGCCCACGCCCTGCTGCCGATCGCCGGCAAGGGCGGCTCGGATTGGGGCTATGCATGGGTGCCCGTCGTCGCGCCGATCGTTGGCGCGCTGATCGGGGCGTTCGCGTTCGTGGCCGTTTACGGCCGCTAAGAAGTGAGTTCAGAGGAGTGAGGAATGAGTAGAAGCGGGAGTCTCGCAACTGCCACTCTCCCGCTCGACATTGTCTGCCTGTGCTCTTACTCACTATTCACTCCTCTCCACTCACTCCTCCCAGTGAGGAGCGAGTAGAAGCGGTGAATCCCGCAACTGCTACGCTCTCGCAAAACGCTCACCTCGCTCTTACTCACTCCTCACTCCTCTCCACTCACTCTTCTTCGGCTCAAACCCATGACCGACACCTACATCCTCGCCATCGACCAAGGCACCACCAGCTCGCGCGCGATGCTGTTCGATCGCAACGGCGCGGTGGTCGGCGTGGCGCAGCGCGAGTTCGAACAGATCTTTCCGCGGCCGGGCTGGGTCGAACACGATCCGCGCGAGATCCTCGCCAGCGTGCAGACCACCGCGATCGAGGTGATGACCAAGGCGCAGATCAGCGCCTCGCAGATCGCCGGGATCGGCATCACCAACCAGCGCGAAACCACGGTGGTGTGGGATCGCCACACCGGCCAGGCGGTGCATAACGCGATCGTGTGGCAATCGCGGCAGACCGCGGCGATCTGCGATCAACTCAAGGCCGACGGTTACTCGCAGATGGTGCGCGAACGCACCGGTCTGCTGATCGATGCGTATTTCTCCGGGACCAAGGTCAAGTGGATTCTCGACAACGTCGAGGGCGCGCGCGAAAAGGCCGAGCGCGGCGATCTGCTGTTCGGCACCATCGACACCTGGCTGATCTGGAACCTGTCGGAAAACAAGGCCCACGTCACCGACTACAGCAACGCTTCGCGCACCTTGATGTACGACATCCACAAGCGCCAGTGGTGTCCGGAATTGCTGGAGATGCTGGGGGTGCCGGCGTCGATGCTGCCGGAGGTCCGCTCCAGCAGCGAGGTCTACGCGCACACCGGCGCGCGTCATTTCTTCAACAACTCGGTGCCGATCTGCGGCGTCGCCGGCGACCAGCAGGCGGCGCTGTTCGGCCAAGCCTGCTTCGAGGCCGGCATGGCCAAGAACACCTACGGCACCGGCTGTTTCCTGCTGATGAACACCGGCGAGAAAGCGGTGCGTTCGGACAACGGCCTGTTGACCACGATCGCCTGGGGCATCGATGGAAAAGTCGAGTACGCGCTGGAAGGCAGCATCTTCGTCGCCGGCTCGGCGGTGCAGTGGCTGCGCGACGGGCTGCGCATGCTCGGCAAGGCCGGGGACTCGCAGGCCTACGCCGAACGCGCGCGTTCGACCGAGGGCGTGTACTTCGTCCCGGCCTTCGTCGGCCTGGGCGCGCCGTACTGGCGCAGCGATGTGCGCGGCGCGATGTTCGGCCTGACCCGCGGCACCAGCAAGGAGCATTTCATTCGTGCGGTGCTCGAATCCCTGGCCTACCAGACCCGCGACGTGCTCAGCGCGATGCAGGCCGATTCCGGGATCGAACTCAAGGCATTGCGCGCCGACGGCGGCGCGATCGCCAACGATTTCACCGCGCAGTTCCAGGCCGACATTCTCAACGTGCCGCTGAATCGTCCACGGGTCAACGAGACCACCGCGCTGGGCGCGGCGTATCTGGCCGGGCTGGCGGTCGGGTTTTGGGAAAGCCGCGAGCAGATCGCGCAGCAGTGGCAGGTCGAGCGCAGCTTCGAGCCGCAAATGCTCGCGGATGAGCGTGAGAAGTTGTATGCGGGATGGAAGCGCGCGATCGAGGCGACCTTGGCTTTCAGCGTCGAACACGCCTGAACAAAGCCCCGCTTGTCTCCCTCTCCCGCAAAGCGGGAGAGGGTTGGGGTGAGGGCGCGCGCGGCTTCAAGATGGCGTCGCCTCTGCGATAGCACTTGCCCTCACCCCGCCCCTCTCCCGCTATGCGGGAGAGGGAGACAAGCAAATGGGCGGGAGAGGGAGACAAGTTCAACTCAGGTGTCTTCCGGCACCTTCACCTTGAACCAAGCCGCATACAACGCCGGCAGGAACAACAAGGTCAGCAGCGTCGCCACCATCAACCCGCCCATGATCGCCACCGCCATCGGCCCGAAGAAGGCGCTGCGCGACAGCGGGATCATCGCCAGGATCGCGGCCAGCGCGGTCAGCACGATCGGGCGGAATCGTCGCACCGTCGCATCGACGATGGCCTTCCACGGCTCATGCCCTTCGCCGCGATCCTGTTCGATCTGATCGACCAGGATCACCGAGTTGCGCATGATCATGCCGGCCAGCGCGATCGTGCCGAGCATCGCGACGAAGCCGAACGGCACCCGGAAGATCAGCAGGAACAAGGTCACGCCGATCAAACCCAGCGGCGCGGTCAACAGCACCATGAACGCGCGCGAGAAGCTACGCAGTTGCAACATCAGCAGCGTGAACACCGCGAACAGGAACAGCGGCATGCCGGCGTTGATCGATTTCTGTCCGCGTGCGGAGTCCTCGACGCTGCCGCCGACCTCGATCGAGTAACCATAGGGTAGCTGCGCGCGCAGTCCGTCCAGGGTCGGCGAGATCTGCGCCATCACCGAGGCCGGCTGGGTGCCGTCGTAGATGTCGGCGCGCACGGTCATGGTCGGCAGGCGATCGCGATGCCAGATGATGCCTTCCTCGAAGCCGTATTCGAGCGTGGCGATCTGGGTCAGCGGCACGCTGCGGTTGTTGCTGGTCGGGACCATCAGGCTGCCGAGCATGTCCAGTTGCAGACGTTCCTGATCCGGCCCGCGCAGCAGCATCTCGATCAGTTCGTTGCTCTCGCGATAGGTGCTGATGTGCGAGCCCGACAACGAACTGGACAGGAACTGCGACAACTGCGCCGAGGTGATGCCCAACGCGCGAGCGCGTTCCTGATCGACCTGCAGGCGCACCACCTTGCTGGGTTCGTCCCAATCCAGATTGACGTTGGCCACGTGCGCGTTGGCGCGGATCTTTTCGCGCGCCTGGTAGGCGATCTTGCGCACCACGTCGATGTGTTCGCCGGACACGCGGAACTGCACCGGGTAACCGACCGGCGGGCCGTTCTCCAGGCGCGTCACCCGCAACTGCAGCTCGGGGAAGTGCGGTACCACGTCCTTGATGATCCAGGTGCGCAGGATTTCGCGATCGGCCAGGGTCTTGGGCATCAGCACGAACTGGGCGAAGTTCGCCGCCGGCAGCTGTTGATCCAGCGGCAGGTAGAAACGCGGCGAACCGGTACCGACATAGGCGACGTAGTTGCCCAGGTCCTTGCGCTGCTTGAGCATCGCTTCCAGGCGCTTGGCCTGTTCGGTGGTCTGGCGCAGCGAGCTGCCTTCGGCCAGCTCCATGTCGACCATCAGCTCCGGACGCACCGAGTCGGGGAAGAACTGCTGCGGCACGAAACGGAACAGGAAGATCGAACCGATGAACGCGGCGATGGTGATGCCGATCACCAGCCAGCGCCGGCGCACGCACCAGGTCACCCAGCCGCGGAAACGCACATAGAACTTGGTTTCGTACGGATCGTGCGCATGACCCACCGGCTCCTTCGGCGCGAGCACGCTTTCGAACATCGGCACGCGCTTGGCCATGCGGCTGCGCGCATCGCGCCAGCGCGCGGCGAGCGAACCGGGCTTGGGCAACGCGGCCGCGGCGCCGTGATCGGGCAACAGTTTGTCGCCGAGGAACGGGATGAACGCGACCGCGGCGATCCACGACACGCACAGCGCGATCGTCACCACCTGGAACAGCGAGCGGGTGTATTCGCCGGTGCTCGATGCGGCGGTCGCGATCGGCAGGAAGCCCGCCGCGGTGATCAAGGTGCCGGTCAGCATCGGGAAGGCGGTGCTGTCCCAGGCGAACGCGGCCGCGCGCAGGCGATCGAAGCCCTGCTCCATCTTGATCGCCATCATCTCGACCGCGATGATCGCGTCGTCGACCAACAGCCCCAGCGCCAGCACCAGCGCGCCGAGCGATATCTTGTGCAGGCCGACGCCGAAGAAATCCATCACCGCGAAGGTCATCGCCAGCACCAGCGGAATCGACAGCGCCACCACCAGACCGGTGCGCAGGCCGAGCGAGAAGAAACTCACCAGCAACACGATCGCCACAGCTTCAGCCAGCACGCGCACGAACTCGCCGACCGATTCCTCGACCGCGGCGGGTTGATCGGCGACCTTGCGCAGCTGCATGCCGGCCGGCAGGGTCTTCTGCAGCGCGGCGAATTCGGTTTCAAGCGTCTTGCCGAGCTTGAGGATGTCGCCGCCCTGCTTCATCGACACGCCGATGCCGATCGCATCCTGGCCCATGAAACGCATGCGCGGCTGCGGCGGATCGGAGAACCCGCGACGCACGTCGGCGACATCGCCCAGGCGGAAGGTGCGGTCGCCGACCCGGATCGGGAACTGCTTGATCTGTTCGACCGAGGTGAACTGGCCGCCGACCCGCAGCGGCACGCGGCTCGACGCGGTTTCGAAGAAACCGGCCGGCGCCAGCGCATTCTGCTGGTTGAGCGCGTCCTGCACCGCCTGCGCGGGCACGCCGAGGGTCGAAAGCTTCACGTTCGACAGCTCGACCCAGATCTTTTCGTCCTGCACGCCGATCAGTTCGATCTTGCCGACGTCGGTCTGACTTTGCAGGGCCAACTGGACGCGTTCGGCGTAATCCTTGAGCACGGCGTAGTCGAAACCTTCGCCGGTCAACGCGTAGATGTTGCCGAAGGTGTCGCCGAATTCGTCGTTGAAGAACGGGCCGACCACATCGCCGGGCAAGGTCGGGCGGATGTCGCTGATCTTCTTGCGCACCTGATACCACAGCGGCTGGATGTCGCCCGAATGCATCGAGTCGCGCGCGGCGAAGATCACCTGCGATTCGCCCGGCCGCGAGTACGAGCGGATGAACTCGTATTCGCCGGTTTCCATGAGCTTTTTCTCGATCCGCTCGGTGACCTGGCGCGAGACTTCCTCGGCGGTCGCGCCGGGCCACAAGGTGCGCACGACCATGACCTTGAAGGTGAACGCAGGGTCTTCGCTGCGGCCCAGGCGCAGGTACGACATCGCGCCGGCGATCGCCAGCACCAGCATCGCGTAGACGATCAGGCTGCGATGGCGCAGGGCCCATTCGGAAAGGTTGAAGCGCATAGATAAACCCACTTCGATATCCCCCTCTCCCGTTTACGGGAGAGGGCAGGGGTGAGGGCGCAAGCGCCGGCAAACTAGAATTCAGTGATGCGCGGGCCGTCAGGCTCACGCATCGCGATCACTTCCCAACCGGATGGTTTTCGCGATCGACCGCGACCACCTTTTGTCCGTCGCGCAACAGATGGCCGCCGGCGGTGACGACCCAGTCGTTGGCGCCCAGTCCCTTGATGACCGGTACGCGCTCCTGGCCGTAAGGTCCGACGACGATGGGTTTCAACTTCACGATCCCGCTGCCGATATCGGCGACGAACACCGCCGTGCCGTTGCCGGTGCGCTGCACCGCCGCGAGCGGCACGCTGAGCCCGGAGGCGGCGGTATCGGCTTGGTAGATGCGCGCGCTCTGACCCAGCTCCAGCGTCCCGTCCGGTGCATCGACGGTGACCCGCGCCGCGTAGGTGCGCGAGGCCGGATCGGCCGCGGGCGACACTTCGCGGACCCGGCCCGGCCAGCGCTTGCCGGCCTGCGACCACAGTTCGATCAACACCTCCTGGCCGGGCTTGAAGGTCGCGATCGCGCCTTCGGGCACGGCGAAGGCGATTTCGCGCGCGCCGTCGGCGGCCAGCGCGAACACCTGCTGGCCGGCGGCGACGACCTGCCCGGCTTCGGCGTTGCGCGAAGCGATCACCCCGGCGCTGGGCGCGCGCAACTGGGTGTAGGCCGACTGGTTCTTCGCCACTTCCAGATTGGCGCGGGCCGAATTGAGCTGACCCTGCGCGGCCTTGGCCGCGGCGTCCTGCGCGTCCTGGGCCGAGCGGCTGACCAATTGGTCCTTGCTCAGCTGAGCGAAACGGACCTGATCGGCGCGGGCCCGCGCGTATTCGGCCTCGGCCGCCGCGTACTGGGCCTGGGCCGCGCGCGCCTGGGCGTCGAGATCGCCCGGGTCGAGCACCGCCAGCACCTGGCCGGCGGCGACGTGCGCGCCGACATCGACCTTGCGCTCGATCAGCTTGCCGGCGACCCGGAACGACAGCGGGCTCTCTTCGCGCGCCCGCACCTCGCCGGCATAGGCCGACACCGCATTGATCGCGCCGCTGGGCTGGGCGACCAGCACCGGCCGCGGCGCCTCGACCACCGGCTTGCCATCGCCGCAGGCGGCCAGGCTCAACGCCAGCGCCGTGACCAGCAGCGCCGCTACCGGCCGTGTCCATGCCGCTGCTTGGGCCGCCGATCGGGCCGCACCGGCGGCGCCCGCGCCGAGCGGTACCGGGGTGGTGGCGGAAAAAATCCGGCTACGCATTGCGGATGGCCTCATAGGGAATTAATGTACTTGGCGGTACTGTATAAATATCGAACCACGTAGTCCAGTATTGTGTCCATGCCGACGCCCCCCACCACGTCCACCGCGCTCCCACCCGCCACCGCGGACCAGCCGAAGCCGACCGCGCCGCCATCCACATCAGCGCAGGCACCGAAGCCCATCCCGTCCGCAGCAGCCCAGCCAAAGCCAAAGCCCACCGTGCCCCCATCCGCACCAGCACAGGACCCGCCGAAGCCCACCGCGAACACCTCCGCGGACAAGCCGGCCGCCTCCGCGCCTCCGGCCGCCTCGACCAAGCCCGCCGGTCCTGGCCGCCCCAAGGACCTGAGCAAGCGCAACGCCATCCTCGAAGCCGCCAAGCGCCTGTTCCTGAGCGACGGCTACGACGGCGTGAGCATGGACCAGATCGCGGCCGGCGCCGGGGTCTCGAAACTCACCGTCTACAGCCATTTCGGCGACAAGGAGACCTTGTTCAGCGCGGCGGTGCAGGCCTATTGCGAGCAGCATCTGCCGCCGCCGCTGTTCGAACCGGCCCCGGCGACCGCGCTGCGCGAGCGCCTGATCGAGATCGCCACCGCCTTCTACGAGATGATCAGCACCCCCGAGGCGATCCAGATCCACCGCCTGCTGTGCTCGCCGCAGTTGGCCGAATCGCCGTTGTCGAAGATGTTCTGGGATGCCGGTCCGCAACGCCTGCACGACGAATTCGCCGCGCTGCTGCAGCGGCGGGTCGAGGCTGGCGAACTGGAGATCGAGGACCCGGCCCGCGCCGCGACTCAGTTCTTCGCCCTGATCAAGGGCGAACCGCACGCCATGCTGATGTTCGGCTGCGGCGTCACCGCGCCGGCCGAGCTGACCGTCCACATCGAGGCCTCGGTAGCGATGTTCCTGCGCGCTTATGCCCGGCGCGAGCGGTGACTGTGCCGGGTCTGGCCGCCCGCGCCGATGCGGCGAACGCGCCGCCAAACGGCACGGTGCCGGGAGTTCCGGTGACTTTCGGCACTAAGCCCGGCCCCCGCCGTGGTTGATTCTTTTTCCGCCGGGGGCCGTGCGGTCCCGGTAGAATTCGCAATTCCCGCGCACGATTCAGAAGACTGCTCATGATTACGATCGATTACGCCAAGGCCCGCGAAACGATGGTCGAACAACAGGTTCGGCCGTGGGACGTGCTCGACCCGCGCGTGCTCGATGTGCTGGCGACCGTGCCGCGCGAGGCGTTCGTCGCCGACGCGCATCGCAACCTCGCCTACACCGACATCTCGCTGCCGCTGGCGCATGGTCAGTTCATGATGAAGCCGGTGCTCGAAGGCCGCACCCTGCAGTCGCTGGCGGTGGACCCGACCGACGACGTGCTCGAGATCGGCACCGGCAGCGGCTACCTCACCGCCTGCCTCGGCCGGCTGGCGCGCGAAGTGGTCAGCCTGGAAATCCATGCCGATCTGGCCGCGACCGCGCGCGCGCGCTTGGCCGCGCAGAACGTGCTCAACGCCCAGGTGATTCAGGCCGACGCGCTGAACTACAGCACCGACCGCCGCTTCAACGCGATCTGCGTGACCGGCGCGGTCTACCAGATTCCGCAGCAGTGGCTGCAGTGGCTGCAGCCCGGCGGACGCCTGTTCGTGATGCGCGGCCGCTCGCCGGCGATGGAAGGCATCGTGGTCACCGCCTCGGCCGAGCGCAACGAAGTCAACGCTTCGCGCATCCAATCGTTGTTCGAAACCGATCTGCCTTACCTCGAAGGCGCGGCGCCCGCGCCGGCCTTCGAGTTCTGACGATCCTGTCAGTCAACCGTCAGTCCCTCGTAAGAACCCGCGTGCCAGCATGCGGGTTCTCAAATACCAGCAAGTCCAAGGAAGCCGCATGATCCGCCGTCCGCTCGCTCTTGCCCTGGCTCTCGTCCTGCTGCCGGCCGCCGCGTCGGCGGAAGATCTGTTGCAGACCTATGAGCTCGCGCGCCAGGGCGACCCGGTGCTGTCGGCCGCCGAGTCCAACCGGCTGGTGACCCAGGAGGACCGCATCCAGGCCCGCGCCCGGCTGCTGCCGTCGCTGGCGGGCGAAGCGCGCCTGAGCCGCAGCCGCAACGACAGCGAAGCCAACGGCCTCGTCGATCCGACCGATCCCACTTCCGGCATCGCGCCGGGCACCAACGTGCGATCGGATACCACCTCGCGCAATTATTCGATCAGCGCCAGCCAGCCGATCTACAACCGCGCCAGCATCAAGAACCTGCAAAGCCAGAACGCGCTGAGCGAAGCCAGCGACTTCACTCTGGAATCGACCAGTCAGGCGCTGATCACCCGCACCTCGCAGGCGTATTTCAACGTGCTGGTCGCGCTGGAAAACCTGGCCGCGGCCGAAGCGGCAGAAGCCGCGCTGCAGAAGCAGTTCGACTACGCCTCCAAGCGCCTGGAAGTCGGCCTGGCGCCGATCACCGACGTGCACGAAGCGCGCGCCCAGTACGACGACGCGCGCGCACGCACCATCACCACCCGCAACACCGTCGAAGACTCATATCAGGCGCTGAGCGAAATCACCGGCCAGCCGGTGCGCACGCTCAAGGCGCTGCCGGCCGACTTCAAGCCGGTGCTGCCCGAAGCGCAGCAGGTCGAGACCTGGGTCAACAACGCGGTGCAGGGCAATCCCTCGCTGCGCGCGCAGGAACTGGCGGTGCGCGCCGCCGACATCAGCGTGGAAACCGCGCGCGCCGGCCACTGGCCGACGCTGACCCTGAGCGGCAGCTACGGCGACAACGCCAGCTGGGGCGACCGCACCTTCGCCGGCCAGACCCAGGCGCTCAGCGGCAGCGCCAGCCACGGCCCGAGCATCGGCCTGACTCTGTCGGTGCCGCTGTACAGCGGCGGTTCAGTCCAATCGGGCGTGCGTCAGGCGCTGGCCCGTCGCGACGCCGCGCAGGACGAACTCGAGCGCCAGAAGCGCCTGCTGGTGCGCAACACCCGCAACGCCTACCAGACCCTGGTCGCCGGCATCAGCGAAGTCGAAGCGCGCCGCCTGGCGGTGGTTTCGGCGCAGGCCGCGTACGACGCTTCGCAGGTCGGCCTGGAAGTCGGCACCCGCACCGTGCTGGACGTGTTGAACAACCAGCGCACCTTGCTGCAGGCGCAGCAGGCCTACGCCCAGTCCAAGTACAACTTCCTGCAGAACCGTCTGCTGCTGGAGCAGTCGGCCGGCTCGCTCGACGTCGCCGACGTGCAGGACATCAACCGCCTGCTGACCGCCGAGGCCGCGACCAACCTCGCGCCGCCGCCGGGGATGCAGTGATCGGGTAGCTAACGGAATCGTCCGCGAAGGATCAGCGTTCTTAGCGGATTCGCGATAGATCAAAAAACCGCCGGCATGTCCGGCGGTTTTTTGTTGGGTCGGTTTTGGTGGGTCGGCTTTGCTAGCGCGATTTTCTCGTCGGCATTTGATGAAACTCGAATTTCGTTGCCGCTCGAACCCTAATCGCTACTCGAATTCCAGGCGCCGTTGCCTTTGCTGTTCCCCCCTTTGGAAAAGGGGGGCAGGGGGGGATTCGCTTTTGCTCTGCGCTATTGCGCTGTCAGGGGACAATTGCAAAAACAAAAGCAAAAGCGAATCCCCCCTACCCCCCTTTTCCAAAGGGGGGAACAGCAACAGCAACAGCGCGGGCAAGAACAACAGCAAAAACGCCGACGAACTGGCCGAAACCCAGCGCTACTTCCCCAACGGCGGTAACGCCGGCTGCAGCAATGCCATCGTCCTCGCCAACGCCCCACGCCCCAGCTCGACCAGCGCGCGCCCCGCATCGATCATCTGCGCGCGTTCGATCGGATCGTCGAGCAAGCGCTCGACCGCCGCCTCTACCGCGTCCGCGTCCGGGCCGATGCGCAAGGCGCCGGCATCCTCCAGCCGCTGCGCGATCTCGACGAAGTTGTGCAGATGCGGACCGGTGACGATCGGCGTGCCGGTCGCGGCCGGTTCGAGCAGGTTGTGCCCGCCGATCGCCTGCAGGCTGCCGCCGACGAAGGCCACGTCGGCGCAGGCGTAGAAACTCATCAATTCGCCGAGCGTGTCGATCACGAACACGTCGTCGCCCGGTTGCGGCCAGCGCGCGCGCGAACGCGTCGACACTTGCCAGCCGGCGCTGCGCGCGGTCTCGGCGACCACCCGGAAGCGTTCGGGATGACGCGGCGCCCACAGCAGCAGCAGGCCCGGAAAGCGTTCGCGCAGGCGCCGGTGCATGCCGACCGTCGCGGCTTCCTCGTCCTCGTGCGTGCTCGCCGCGATCCACACCGGCCGCTCGCCGGTGTGGCGATGGCATTCCAGCGCGAATTCCTCCAGCGCATCGGGCACGTTGACGTCGAACTTCAGATTGCCGGTCTCGATGACCTGCTCGGGCCGCGCGCCGAGTTGGATGAAACGCTCGCCGTCGGCGCGCGACTGCGCCGCGACCGTGCGCACCGTACGCAACGCGCGGCTCACCAGCGGCGCGAGCACGCGATAGCCGCGCAGCGAACGTTCCGACAGGCGCGCATTGAGGATATAGGCCGGAATTCCGCGATCGCGACAGCCGAACAACAGGTTCGGCCACAACTCGGTTTCCATGATCAGCGCCGCGCATGGCTTGTGATGGCGCAGGAAACGCCCGACCGCGCCGGGCAGGTCATAGGGCAGATACACGTGTTCGACCGAATCGCCCCAGGCCGCGCGCGCGCGGTCCGAACCGGTCGGGGTGATCGTGCTGACCAGCAGGCGCAGATCCGGACGACCACGGCGCAAGGCGTTCACCAACGGAATCGCCGCGTTGACCTCGCCGACCGAAACCGCGTGCAGCCACAAGGTGCGGGTCTGGGCCGGGCCGCGGTAGATCGCGTAGCGCTCCAGCCAGCGCTGGAAATAGGCCGGCTGGCGAAAACCGCGCCAGATCAGGTGATACACCGTGACCGGGGCCAACAGGTACAGCGCGACCGAATACAGGCCGCGCAACAGGCGCTCGATCAAATCCTTCCGCATGGGCGTAAGGATAAAGGCTGCGGCGGCGATGCGGTGGCCACGACGGCGAGAAGGCGATCCACGCCCCACTCCACCGCGCGCGAATCGGCCCCGGTCCGAATCCCTCCGGCGCGCAGCTTCGGCCGATTGCGCGGCATTCATCGCCTCACCGCATAAACTACCGGCATGGCCGAATCGACCCTGCCCCCACGTCCGTCCCTGCTCTCGCCGCGCCTGTGGCCCATGTGGCTCGCGCTGGCCGCGATGTGCGCGGGCGCGCGCCTGCCCTGGGGCCTGCAACGCGCTTTGGGCGCGCTGATCGGCGCGTTCGCGCTGCGCGCGGCGGGCGAACGCCGGCGCGCGGCGCGGATCAACCTGAAGCTGTGCTTCCCGGAGAAAAGCGAGGCCGAGCGCGAGGTCCTGCTGCGCGAAAGCTTCCGCGACCTGGGCGTGGGCTTCTTCGAATTCGCCCGCGCGTGGTGGGGCGAGGTCGAGCCGATGCGGCGCACGGTGAAGATCGAAGGGCTGGAACTGCTCGACGAGGTGCGCGCGTCCGGACGTGGCGTGCTGATGATCTCCGGCCATTTCATGACCCTGGAGATGTGCGGCCGGCTGATGTGCGATCACCTGCCGCTGGCCGGCATGTACCGCAAGCACCGCAATCCGGTGATGGAATGGGCGGTCAAGCGCGGACGCCTGCGCTATGCCGCGGCGATGTTCACCAACGAGGAAATCCGTCCGGCGATGCGCCACCTCAAGCAAGGCGGTTTCCTGTGGTACGCGCCGGATCAGGACATGCGCGGCAAGGACACCGTGTTCGCGCCGTTCTTCGGCGTGCCGGCGGCGACGATCACCGCGACCCATCAGTTCGCGCGCCTGAGCGGCTGCGCGGTGGTGCCGTTCTTCCATCGTCGCGAAGGTGCCGATTACATCCTGCGGGTCGGCGCGCCGCTGCCCGAGTTTCCGTCCAGCGATGCGACCGACGACAGCGCGCGGGTCAACGCGCAGATCGAAGCGATGGTGCGACAGGCGCCGACGCAATACCTGTGGATTCATCGCCGTTTCAAGCGGCGGCCGCCGGGGATGGTCTCGCCCTATAAAAGCGAGCAGTGAGTGCAGAGGAGTGAGTGGTGAGTAGGAGCAGGAGCTCTGCTACTCACTCCTCACTCCTCTGCACTCGTTACTTGCTTCGCGGCGGCTGCGCCAGCAGGCTGCCGGTAGACAGCGCCGCCAGCAACAACGTCAGCCCGCCCCAGAAAATCGAGATAAGGTCGAGCAGTGAGTGTAGAGGAGTGAGAAGCGAGTAGGAGCAGGAGCTCTGCTACTCACTCCTCACTCCTCTGCACTCGTTACTCGCTTCGCGGCGGTTGCGCGAGCAGGCTACCGGTATACAACGCCGCCAACAGCAACGTCAGCCCGCCCCAGAAGGTCGAATAGAACGCCAGGTGGGTGTTGAACGGAAACACCGTCACCAACAACGCCACCATCGCCGGCCGGGCGCGTTCGCGCGCGGCGCCGTCGGCGAAGGTCCACGCGCGCCAGGCCAGCGCCGCGCCGGCCAGCCACATCAGCAGGCCGAACGCGCCGGTCTCGCTTAGCACTTCCAGCAGCAGTTGATGCGCGTGCAGCGCCGGGCCGTAACCCCAGGACGTGGTCACGCCGGGTTGCGGATCGCAGGCCGGGAACGCTTCGCGGAAACCGCGCGCGCCGACGCCGTTGACCGGATGGGCGGCGACCATGCACAGCGCCGCGCGCCAGATCCGGGTGCGTCCCGACAAGGCGGTATCGACACCGGCCAGATCGGCGCCGACGATCTGCGCGGTGCGCTCCAGGCGTTGATGCACCTGGGTCGAGGTCTGATTCAAGATCACCAGCGCCAGCAGCCCGGCGGCGAACAGCCCGAGCAAACGCTTCCAGCCGAGCATGCGCCAGCCCGACAGCAACAGCACCAGGGCGAAGGTGATCCACGACGCGCGCGAGCCGGCCAGCACCACCACGATGCCGACCGCCGCGGTCGCCGCCAGCCAACCGCCGCGACCGAAACGCCGCCCGACCGCGTACAGCACGAACGGCGAGAAACTCGCGATCACCTGGCCGAGCTTGAGATTGCACGGCCCGAGAATGCCGCCGAGCCGATCGACCGCGGCGATTTCCTCGGCGCTGCAGGTGCCATGGCCGCTGATCGCGACCTTGAGCGAGTCGATCGCGAAGAACAACGGGCTGGTGCCGCTGATCGCCTGCAGCAGCGCATCCACGGTCCAGACACCGACGATGATCGCCAGGCCGCCGAACGTCGTGCGTCGCCCCTGCTCGGATGCGACCGCGGCCGCGACCAGCCACAGGAACGGCAGATAGCGCAGGTCCACCGCCGCTTCGCGCAGCGCGCGGCCGGGATCGACCGCGTCGATCGCCGAGATCAGTTCTGGCAGCCAATAGGCCGCGAACAACACGCTGGTCAAGGCCCAGGCCGGATCGCTGAGCAAGCGCGCGCCGGTGTTGAAGCGCGCCATCACCAGCTTCACCAGCATGGTGATCGCGCCCAGGCTCAGCACCGTCTCGGCGATGCCGGGCGCGAACAACAAGGCGACATAAGCCAGGATCCACACCGGCGCCCAACGCCAACCGACGATCGCCGGCGGCGGCTCGGGCGGACGCGCGCCGGCCCAGTGCAAGGGATCGGCCACGCCTTCGCCGATCGCGGCCGCGACGGCCGCGTCAGGGGGTGTCGACGAGTTCGGCATAGACGGCAAGCGTGGCCTCCTGCATCGCCCGCAGGGAAAACGCCATCGTATCCACTGCCGCCGGCGCTTGCGTTAGCAATTCGCAAGCCGCGTCGTACAAGGCGCGCTCATCGAACGCGGCCACCGCGCCGCGCGGCTGCAGGCGCGCGAGCAGTTCGCCGACGCCGCCGTGGTCCCAGCCCAGCACCGGTCGACCGACCGACAAGGCTTCGATCACGGTACGGCCGAAGGCTTCGGGTTTGCGCGAGAGCTGCAACACCAGATCGCTGGCGGCGTAGGCGCGCGCGATCGCATCGGTTGGCGGGGTCAGCGCGATCGCCGCATCGATGCCCAAGGCCTGCGCCTGCGCTTCGAGTTCGGCGATATAGGCCTCACGCCCGTCGGCGCGCGCGCCGGGCAGCCACAGGCGCGCGTCGCGTCCGTCGGCGCGCAACGCGGCCAGCAGGGTCAGCGCATCGGCATGGCCTTTCAGGCGGGTGCCGCGGCCGGGCAACAGCAGCAGCGGGCCGTCGCCGGCCAGGGCCGGATGCAGCGATGCGGCCCATGCGCGCGCTTGCGGATCGGGCGACGGCGCGCGCGCGAACGCGGCCGGATCGATGCCGCGCGGAATCACCCGCAGGATGTCGGCATCGGTGTCGGGGTAATGCTGCAGCACATAGTCGCGGACCGTGTTCGATACGCAGATCACCCGCTCGCCGCGGGTCATCACCGCGCTGTAGCGCGACGGCGAATTCAAGCCGTGGACGGTGGTGACCCAATGCGGCCGCGCCGATTCGGGCAGGCCGCGCCAGGCCATCAGGCCGACCCAGGCCGGCAGGCGCGAGCGCGCATGCACCAGGTCGACGCCGAGCTGCGCCCACAACCGGCGCAGCGCGAACACGTGCAGCAAGGTCGACGGCGACTTGCGTCCGATCGTCAGTTCGATGTGTTCGGCGCCGGACGCGAGCAGCCGCGGCACCAGTCGGCCGCCGGCGGACACGACGATGGCGCGATGGCCGGCGCGCACCAGCGCGTCGGCTATTTCCAGGGTGGAGCGTTCGACCCCGCCGGATTCCAGCGCCGGCAGCAACTGCATCACCGTCAGCCGGCGCGCGTGGGTCGGCTGCACGGGCGTCATGGCCGCTGGGTCAGTCGTCGACCAGGGTGAAATGCGAGCCGCAGTACGGGCACAGGCACTCGCGCTCGGCTTCGATCGGCAGGTACACGCGCGGATGCGAGTTCCACAGCGCCATTGACGGCAGCGGACAGCTCAGCGGCAGATCGGCGCGGGTGACGGTGTAGCGCAGGTCGGCGCTGGCCTGGGTGGGATGGGCGTTGGCTGCGGTGGTCATGGGGGACTACGGATGGCGACGCGGGCGGGCAGTTTAGCAGTGTTGGGGGGCTGGGCCGGGGGCGCGGGGTGTTTGTTGGCTTGGGGGGTGAGGCAAAAGCGAATCCCCCCTGCCCCCCCTTTTCCAAAGGGGGGAACAGCAACAGCAGAAGCGGTCGGGACGGTGTCGACGGACCGTGTTGCGGGTCGATGGCCGCCATCTCGATGAGATGCTTGCCAATGAGGTGGTTGCGGATCCTAGCTAACTCTCAGCTGCGATGACCCCACCTACCGGGTTCCCCCCTTTGCAAAAGGGGGGCCAGGGGGGATTCGCTTTTGCTTTGCAGCTTTTGCTTTGCAGCTTTTGCTTTGCAGTTTTTGCTTTGTTGCTTTTGCTTCGACCGCTCAACCCGCAGGCAAATCAAACCAAAGCACATCCGCCGGCGCATCGCCCAGCCCGGTCAACACCCGCTCGCCGGATTCCTCGCGGAACCCCAACGCATCGCCGGCCTCGAGCACGCGCCCGTCGACCTCGATCCGCCCTTGCGCCACCTGCAGCCAATACCAACGCCCGCCGTCGAGCATGCGCCGCGCGCTGACCCCAGCGCCCAAGGTCAACGAATACAGCAACAAATCCTGACGAATCGGCAAACCGCCGCGTGCGCCATCGCGCGAAGCGCGCAGCACGAACTCGCCGTCGCTATCCAGCGACGCATCGCTATGCGCATACGCCGGCTGCGCATTCAAACGATCGGATTGAACCCATATCTGCAGAAAATGCACGGGCTCGGTCTGCGAGGCGTTGTACTCGCTGTGCTCCACGCCGTGACCGGCGCTCATCCATTGCAAGGTGCGAGGGCCGATCACGCCGCCCCCGCCGCTGCTGTCGTGATGCGCCAGCGCGCCGCTCAGCACGTAGCTGAGGATTTCCATGTTGGCGTGGCGGTGCGGGGCGAAGCCCGCGCCGGGATCGACGCGGTCTTCGTTGATCACCCGCAGACAGCCGAAGCCCATCCAGGCCGGATCGTAGTAACCGCCAAACGAAAACGTGTGGCGGCTGTCGAGCCAGCCGGCCTGGACGCGGCCGCGGGCGCTGGAGAGACGTTCGATGATCATGCCGAACAGTTTATCGGTTCGGCCTTGCGACGGCTCAGGGCTTGGGCACGATCGCTTCGGTGGTGATGCGGATCTTGATCTCGTCGCTGACGTTCGGCACGTACTTGGCGATGCCGAAATCGCTGCGCTTGAGCGTGGTGGTGGCGTCGAAACCGGCCGCCGCGCGCTTGGCCATCGGCTGCTCGCCGACCTTGTTGATGGTCACGTCGAGCACCGCCGGCTTGGTCACGCCGTGCACGGTCAGATCGCCGGTGACCTTGAGCTTCTTGGCGCCGGCCGCTTCGACCTTGGTGCTCTTGAAGGTGATGGTCGGGTACTTGGCGGCGTCGAAGAAATCCGCGCTTTTGAGGTGTTCGTCGAAATCGGCGACGTGCGAATCCAGGCCCGACAGCGGAATGGTCACCTCGACCTTGGACGCGGCCGGCTTGGCCGGATCGTAGGTGATGCTGCCGTCGACCTTGCCGAAATGCGCGACCGGGTTGGAGAAGCCGAAGTGGCTCCAGCTGGCGACCACGTCGGTGTGGTTCGGATCGATCTTGTAGGTCAGGGCGGCGGCGCTGGCGGTGCCGGCGAACGCCAGGCCGAGGGCGGCGGCGAGCAGGATACGCTTCATGAGGGAACTCCTGGATCTGGGTTTGGGAAGGGACTTGCTCGGGGTGTTTCGCTGAAACCAACAAAAACAATCGGGTGAATATTCGTCGGGGCACTATCGCGCAGGTGGCGCTAACCGGATGTATCCGCGCCGCGAAACCGTGGCCGGCGGCACGCCTCAGTCGATGCGCGCGGCTTCGTCGAACGGCAGGCGCGGCGAACGCGGGAACAGCTGGGCGTGATCGCCGGCGCCGAGGTTGATCAGGAAGTTGGACTTGATCTTGGTGCCGGCGAAGAAGGCTTCGTCGACCTTGGCGTTGTCGAAGCCCGACATCGCGCCGGTGTCCAGGCCCAGCGCGCGCGCGGCCAGGATCAGGTAGGCGCCCTGCAGGCTGCCGTTGCGGAACGCGGTGGTGTTGATCGCCGCGTCGTTGCCGGCGAACCAGCTGCGCGCGTCGTCGTGCGGAAACAGGTACGGCAGCTTTTCGTAGAACTCCAGATCGTGAGCCACGATCACCGTGACCGGCGCGGCCAGGGTCTTGGCCAGGTTGCCGGGCGACAGCGCCGGCGCCAGCTTCTCCTTGGCTTCCTGGGATTTGACGAACACGAAGCGCGCCGGCGAGCCGTTGGCGCTGGTCGGGCCCCACTTCACCAGATCGTAGAGCTGGCGCAGCGTCTCGTCGCTGACCTGCCCGCCGAGCACGTTGTGGGTGCGCGCGGTGCGGAACAGCTGATCGAGCGTCTGGTCGTCAAGAGCCTTGGACATCGTCTTCTCCGTGGGGCTGCCATGCTTGGCAAAGTGGTCGGGAGACGGAAGTGTAGAGTCTCGATCGGACCGCTAGACCGCCACTCCCGGAACGGATTGACTGCATCTGTGCAACGAAACGGCTTTTCTGCGAAGACTGACCACATTTCTGCAACCTGGATCCTGACCGACGGGCACGCCGGCAATCAGCGCCAGGCCAGCGCCCTGTCCCAGGCGCTGGGGCGGGCGGCCACCGACTGGACCTTGCACCCGCGCGCGCCCTGGCGCTGGCTGGCGCCGCGACGGCTGTCCGGCGCCGAACGCGCCTTCGGCCCCGACTTCGTCCACGCCCTGAGCGCGCGCCCGCGCCTGGCGATCGGCTGCGGCCGCCAGGCCGCGCTGGCCACCCGACTGCTGCGCGGCCCGGGCTGCGCGGCGGTGCAGATCCTCGACCCACGCATCGACCCCGCGCATTGGGACCTGGTGATCGCGCCCGAACACGACGGCCTGCGCGGAGGCAACGTCATCACCCTGCTCGGCAGCCTCAACCCGGTCGACGACCTGTGGCTGGCCGGCGCGCGCAAGGCGTTTCCGGCGTTCGGCGCCTTGCCCGGTCCGCGCACCGCCTTGTTGCTCGGTGGCCCGAGCGCGCATGCCGCGTTCGACCAGGCCGCGTTCGACACCCTGGCCGTGCAGTTGCAGGCCTTGCTCGAACGCGAAGGCGGCAGCCTGCTGGCGACGACCTCGCGGCGCACCCCGGTCGAGATCCGCGCGCGCCTGCGCGAACGTCTGGCGCGTCTGCCGCGGGTGTCGTGGTACGAGCCCGGCGAAGGCACCAATCCCTATCCCGGCCTGCTCGGCTGGGCCGACCGCATCGTCTGCACCGCCGACTCGGTCAACATGCTGTCGGAGGCCGCGGCCACCTGCGTGCCGGTGTTCGCGTTCGGCGTGGAGCGCGTCGACGGCCGGCCGCGGCGTTTCATCGACAGCCTGCTGAGCCTGGGCCGGGTGCGCATGTTCGATCAATCGCTGCTGGCGTATCCGGTGGTGCCGTTGCGCGAGACCATGCGGGTGGCGCAGGAAGTGCGGCAACGGCTTGCGCTGCAGGATTGATCGCGCGGCTTGTCGATCGAAATGCCCCTCGAATAATCGACGAGGTTACGAGGTCCCCCTGTAGGAGCGGCGTAAGCCGCGACCGCGAAACACGCTTGCATCGAATGCGTGGTTTCGCGGTCGCGGCTCACGCCGCTCCTACAGGGAGCATCCGTCATTACTCAATCGGGGACCAACGTCACCTCAGCCGATCCGGCGGCGCGGGTCGGCGAAGCTGCCGATGAAGCGCAGCTCGTTGTACAGCCGGCCCGGCGTGTCTTCGCGAAAACTGCAGTGATCGTAGTAGTACAGCGCGTTGCCTTCGATCACGCCGAGCGCATGGCAGCGCGCGAGGATCGCCTGCTCGGTCTCGATCGCGTTGACGCCCACTTCCTTGACCAGTTGTTCGACCGGAATCACTTTGTTGCCGGCGGTGCGCCACGCGGCGAAGAAATCCGAATCGATGAAGTCGCAACCCAGATCGCGGTGCGCGGGGCAACCGGAACCGCGCGACTCCATGCCGTCGGTGTAGCGATTGAAGGCCTCGAGCGACTGCGTGGATGTTCCCATCCAGACCGAAATCACGCCGCGGGTGGTGTCGTCGATCATGGGCGGGGTCCTGGGACTCGGGCTGGGGCTCGGGCGGCGTGACCTTAGCATCGCTACAGGTCGATCGCGATCCGGGCGCGAGACGTCGGGAGCGGAAGCTCCGACGCCGATTCAAAGCCTATGCCTGTTCGAACACGAGCCCCTGCCCGGCCACCGCCGCGCGAATCGCCGCGCGCGCCGTTTCCACCGCCGCATCCGGCGCGATCCGTCGCGCACGCCGATCCAAGGTGCAATCCAGGCCACGCGACAGCAAGGTCGCATGCGCGGCCAGCAGCGACGCCGCGGTCGCATCGTCGAACGCGCCGATCCCATGCGCGGTGTCGATCAAGCCGGCGGTGTCGCGCGGCGCCAGCAGCGAGGCGTGCCGCCGCGCATCGCGCAGCACCAGCGCCTGCAACAGGAACTCCAGATCGACCAATCCACCTTCGCCCTGTTTCAAGTCGAACGCCGCCGCATCGCTGCGATCGAGTTCGGCGCGCATGCGCCGGCGCATCGCGCCGACGTCTTCGTAGACCTTGGCCGGATCGCGCTCACTCGCCAGGGTCTGCGCGCGCACCGCTTCGAAGCGTTTGCCCAATGCGGCATCGCCGGCGACGAAGCGCGCGCGCACCAGGGCCTGATGCTCCCAGGTCCAGGCGCGCTCGCGCTGGTAGTCGGCGAAGCTCGCCAATGACGACACCAGCAGACCCTTGGCGCCATCGGGTCGCAACCGCACGTCGATGTCGAACAAGCGCCCGCCCGCGGTCACCGCGCCGAGCAGGGCGACGATTTTCTGCGCCAGCCGCGCGAACCAACGCGGCGCGTCGAGCGGGCGCGCGCCGTCGGAGCTTGCCGGCTCGGCGCTGGCGGCTTCCTCGCCTGCTTCGGCCGCCGGCAAGTCGTACAAAAACACCAGATCCAGATCCGAACCGAAGCCCAGCTCCTCGCCGCCGAGGCTGCCGTAGCCGAGCACGGCGAAACGCGCGCCCGGCACCCGGCCGTGCGCGGCGGCGACTTCCTGTTCGGCCAGGCGCAACACCCGCGCGGCCACGCCATCGGCGAGCCAGGCCAACTGACGCGCGCTGTCCTGCGCCGACTGGCGACCGTCGCGCAGCGCCATCGCGATGCGGAAACTCAGCGACTGGCGCACTTCGTTGAGCGCCTGCAAGGTCAGTTCGGTGTCGTCGCCGCCATCGACCTCGGCGCAGGCCGCGAGCAGTTCCTCGCGTCCCGGCAACGGACCGACCACGCGCGCGTCGAGCAATTCGTCCAGCAACAAGGGATGCGAAGCCAGCCGCTCGGCCAGCAAGGCGCTGCGCGAGACCACTTCGATCAAGCGCGACAACGCCGCCGGCTGTTCGTCGAGCAAGGCCAGATAAGCGCTGCGGCGCAATACGTTGTGCAGCAACGCGAGCAGCCGCTTGAGCGCGAGCATCGGCTGCGACGACGACGCGGTGCCTTGCAGCAAGGCCGGCAATACCCGGTCCAGGCGCGTGCGCGCCGCATCCGACAGGCCGCGCACGCCGGGACTGCGGGCGAAGTCGCGCAACACCGCATCGGCATCGGCGGCCGCATCGAACCCGGCATCGGCCAGGATGGTCGCGTCGCCGGCATCGGGCAGCGCGTTCCAGTACGCGGTCAATGCATCGGGCGCGGCGCGGCGGCGGCGCGGCGCGAGCAAGGCATCGAATTCGGCGGTGATGCGTTCGCGGCGACGTTCCAGATCGCTCAGCAACGCGGCCCAGTCGGCATAGTTCAGGCCGGCGGCGATGCGTTCGCGATCGGCCTGAAGGCTCGGCAAGGCGTGGGTCTGCGCATCGCGCAACATCTGCAGGCGGTTTTCCAGGCGGCGCAGGAAACGGTAGTCCTCGCCCAGCGCCGCGCCGGCCTCGTCGCTGATCTGCCGCTGCGCGATCAATTCGCGCAGCGCCGGCAACAGACGGCGGCCGCGCAGTTCGGCCTCGCGCCCGCCGCGGATCAACTGCAGGGCCTGGACCAGGAATTCGATTTCGCGAATGCCTCCGGGCCCGCGTTTGATGTCGTCGGCGAGTTCCTTGCGCGCGACCTCGGCGCTGATCGCGGCCTTCATCGCGCGCAGGCCGTCGAGCGCGCCGAAATCCAGATAGCGCCGGTACACGAACGGACGCAGGCTATCGAGAAAGCGCTCGCCAGCCTGCGCATCGCCGGCGACCGGACGCGCCTTCTGCCAGGCATAACGTTCCCAATCGCGGCCTTCGCGCTGGAAGTACTGCTCCATCGCCGCGAACGACCAGGCCACGCGGCCGGCGTTGCCGTACGGGCGCAGGCGCAGGTCGACGCGATGGCAGAAACCTTCGGCGGTGAGTTCGTCGAGCAAGCGCGCGAGCTGCTGGCCGAGCTTGGCGAAATAGGTTTCCGCATCGAGCGCGCGCGCCGCATCGCGACCATCGAACTGGGTGCTGCCGTCGTGTTCGTAGGCGTAGACCAGATCGACATCGGAACTGAAATTGAGTTCGCCGCCGCCGAGCTTGCCCAGGCCGAACACGACCAGCCCCACCCGCTGCCCATCGGGCGTGCGGATCACGCCGTGACGCTGGGCGAATTCGTCCTCCAATGCTCGCAGTGCGATCTGCAGGCAAACCTCGGCCAGATGGGTGCTGCCCTCGAGCGTGTCCTCGACGCTGTCCAGGCCGAGCGCGTCGCGCCAGATCAGCCGGGTCGAACCGGCGCTGCGGTAACGGCGCAGGCGCGTGCCCCAGTCGGCGCGATGCTCGGTATCGAGTTGCGGCGGCGGCAGCGGCGCGGCACCGTCGTCGGCCGCTAGCGCCAGTAGCAAGTCGGGTTGGCGCACCAGCGTGTCGATGGCGAAATCGCTGACCACGGCCACGCGCGCGAGTCGCGCGAGCAGCGACGGCTCATCGACCGCGGCCGACAGCTGCGGCGAAGCGGCGCGCAAACGCGCAATGGCGCGTTCGACCTGAGCGGATTCGAAAATGGTGCGATCGGAAGAAGCCATCAAAGCTGCGAATGCGGGCGTGCAGGGATGATCGCATGGCGATGACGGTGGCTGATGCGTGCGCGAGCGCGATGGTGTTTCGTCGCGGTGATGTCGCGATCGCCCGCTGTAGGAGCCGCGCAAGCCGCGACCGCGTCACCGCGATCACAACGAAACCCCTCGACTCGGCCGACGACACGCCACGCGACATCGGCGACCAGCCAAAACCCACCCCAAAACCCCAGCCAATAAAAAAGCCCGCTTCCGGTAGAACCGGTAGCGGGCTTTGCTCCCTCCCCCACGTCGGGATGCGGGGCGATCGTGAAGGAAGCGTTATCCCCTTTGCACGCTGCACTGCAAAACAGAACTAACCGGTTCATTTGAAACGCCCGGACCCGATCCCGAGCGCTTATGCCGAAAGCTAATAACGACAGGGCTGTTACCGATGACATCGAATTCGCCGCTGTGACGCGCCACCGGCTCGTCGGGTTGGCCCCGACAAAACTGAACAGGCGAAGCCGACCCCGGTTTGCGCCGAACGACGCCGGCGATGCGCTCGCCACCGGCCCGCGCTTGTGGCCGCGATGGCCTGAGCGGCATGCTGGCTGCGTTAACCCGCTAGCCGCCACACAAGCGAGCCACCAACCCAACGAGCCGCCCCCGCGGCCGCCCAGCGTTCCAAGGAGGAGACGCATGCCCCGTCCGTCGCATTCCCTCCTCCGCCGCGCGTGGTGGCTGCCGTTGTGCGGCGGCCTGCTGAGCGCCTGCGCCAGCCTGCCGGCTCCGTCCGACGCCACTACCGACGCCAACACCCGATCCACCCAGGAGTTCCCCATGACCACCACCGCCTCTCCATCGACCCCGCTGTCCGGCGAAGACGTCAGCCGGCGCGTGTTGAAGCTGATCGGCAGCCTGAAATCCAACGCCGACCTGACCGCCGAACACCTGGAGCGGCACACCGGCCTGCGCATGCAGCGCGCCGACAGCGGCGACGGCTCGTTCGGCGCCGGCGCGGCGATCGACGCCAACTGGTCGTACAACCTGCTCGTCAGCCCCAAGCTGGGCGAACCGCGCCAGCAACTGACCTTCGATTTCGCCCGCACTGGCGACCCGGCCGCGCCGATGACCCCGGTGTGCGCGCTGGATTTCGACGCTTACGCGCGCGCGCTCAAGGACATGGGTTTCCAGGACAGCCCGACCTACGCCGAGCACGGCCGCCTGAGTTACTGGAACTTCCGCGGCCCAGTCACCTTGCGCGTGTTCGTCGAAGGCGAGTCCAACGATTCGCCCGAAGCGATCGGCCACCGCTGCGTCAAAACCATCACCGTCGAATAAGACCAGCGCTCCGCAGGCCAGGAGGCCGCCATGTCGCCCAAACCCATCAGCGCCGATCTGCAGAAACTGATCGACGATTTCGGCAAGCAGCCCGGCGTCAGCGCCAACGCGGTGAAGAACCTCAGCGACACCATCAAGGGGTCGCCGGTGTTGACCGACCAGTTGAACGGCGCGGTCGCCGCGGGCCATCTCAAATCGTTCAAGGCCCTGACCGACCCGAACATGGGCGGCTCGTACAACGGCGGCACCCAGGCCATGTCGTTGCCGGTCGCCGGGCTGGACGCGAACTTCAACAAGGGCGAAATCACCTTCGTGCTCGGCCACGAAGTGCAGCACGGCTACAACCGCGGCGCGCGCGACGCGGTGCGCTCGACCTTCTACGCCGAAGCCGAAGCGCTGGCCAAGAACCCGGCCGCGGTCCACGACTACACCCCGCTGTTGAACAAGGTGATCGAAGGCGATCGGGTCAACGAATCCACCGCCAACATCGCCGGCTGGAACGCGCTGGTCAGCGCGGCCAAGGAAGCCAAACCCGCCGCCACCCTCGGCGACGTCTACAACATGCAGCCCGGACGCGCCTCGGACTTCATCGCCCGCACCGGCGCCGCGCCCAACTACGCCTACGCCGCGCGCGACGGCCTGACCTTGAGCGCGGACCTGACCATCGCGGTCACTCCGGCCAACACCGCCGGCATGGCCAAGCATTTCTACGATTTGCCGCCGGCGCAGACCCGCCTGGGCCATGGCGGCAATTCCGACTACCCCAACTACCACGGCTCGATCTACGTGCCGATGATCAGCCAATGGGAGCAGGCCCACGGCCGCACCGCCGAAGGCGGCAAGCCGCAAGTTCATATCGACATGAAAGCGCTGCATCTGGATCGCGAAATCATGGAGACCAACGGCCTCAACCTCGGCGCGGCCGCGACCGTGCAGCCCTACTACGACACCAGCACCGCGCCGCCGACCCAGGCCAGGTTCCACCACACCATCGACACTCACTTGCCGGTGCGCGATCCGATCGCGCCGGGCGTCGATGCGGCTGCGCAAAGCACAACCAAGCACGCCGCGACGGCGAGCGCGGGGCATCGCGATCAATCCCTGATCGGCGACATCCGCGACAAGGTCCAGGCCGAATTCGCGCGTCACGGCAGCCCCCTGTCCGAACCCGACGCCGAGCGCGTCGCCGCGGCCCTGGCGGTGCAAGGCAAGACCGCCGGCATCGGCAGCGGCGATCACGTGGTGTTGAGCGTCGACCCGGCGACCAAGGAAGTCGGCAAGACCGTGTTCCTGGTCAAGGGCGAACTCGACAGCCCCTCGCACACCCGGGTCAGCGCTTCGCCGCAACAGGCGCCGGCCACCGAGGAGTCGTTGCGTCAGCTCGACGCGATCGGCCCGGCCGGTCCGGCGCAGGCCACGCCGCAAGCCGCGAAGACGGTGCAGCACTAACCCTGCATCGGGTTTTCCGTTGAGTTCACCCGGCCCCCGCGGCGATGCGGGCGCCGTGCCTTGCGCCGCGCTGGCCTGCCGCGCGGGCTTTCGCCGTTGATCAAGCGAGCGCGCCGACTCCGCCGAAGGAGACGCCGTTCTCAATGCCGATCCGGCAGCACGGCGCAGCGCGATCGCGTTCTCAGTTCCAGCGATCCCGCCGCCGTGCGAACGGAGCGAATCATCAGCAGCACCGTCGAAGCGGTCGCCGCGCGGTTTTCCGCGATCGGGCAGCCGTGGACGACGGGCAACAGGGGCCATGACCGAACCGCAACAACGCAGCCGCACGCGACGGCGCGGCGCGTGCGCACGCGCGTGTCGATCGTATGTGTCGATCGCACTCGTCATCGCGCGCTGCCATCGCCGGCGCCGTCACCGCATTCCTCTCATTCCATCAGGAGCCCAGCATGGAACGCCTTTCTTCGATTTCCGCCGTTCAATCGCGATCGCGCAGTCCGCTCGCGCTCGCGCTGTGCGTGCTCATCGCCGCGCCCATGACCCTGCCGGCGCAGGAAAAACCCGCGCCACGCGACCTCGAACAGCCGGTGTTCGCGCGCATGCTGCGCTCCAGCGACGACGCCAAGCCCTTGCTGAGCCTGACCGAGGCCGGCGCCAAGCCGCTGGACACGCGCGAAGCCAGGCTCGACCTGCGCATCGCCTTCACCACCTCGAAAATCTGGGATCCGAACAGCCAGAAGTTCGACACGGTCAAGCTGCGCTCCTACCAGAGCCCGGGCACCAATCCCGAGGTGCCGTTCCTCGCGCCGACCATCGTCACCTCGCCCGGCGAAACCGTGCGCGTCGCGCTCGACAATCAATTGCCGCCGCAGCCCGACTGCCATCCGGCCGACATCAACGTGCCGCATTGCTTCAACTCGACCAACCTGCATTCGCACGGCCTGTGGGTCAGCCCGACCGGCAACAGCGACAACGTGCTGCTGACCTTGCGTCCCGGAGTGAAGTTCGAATACGAGTACAACCTGCCCGCCGACCATCCGGCCGGCACCTTCTGGTATCACCCGCATCTGCACGGCTCGACCGCGCTGCAGGTGTCCAGCGGCATGGCCGGCGCGCTGCTGGTGCGCGGCGAGCGCCTGCCGTCCAGCAACCGCACCGGCGACATCGACACCTTGCTGCGCGATCCGGCCGGCGCGGCGATGCCCGAACGCCTGCTGATCTTCCAGCAGGTCGCCTATGCCTGCCGCGACGGCGACGGCAAGATCAAGACCGATGCAAAAACTGGCTTCTGGACCTGCGGCGAGAAGGACGTCGGCGAGATCGAGAAATACGACGACCAGTTCGGCTTCGGCGTGTGGCAGAAATCCGGTCGCCACACCAGCATCAACGGCACCGTGCTGCCGACCTTCGACGATCTGGTCGCCGGCCGCATCGAACGCTTTCGCCTGCTGCATGCCGGCGTGCGCGACACCGTCAACCTGCAATTCCGCGAAATGAAGACGGCCTCGGCCAGTATCGAAGGCCTGTCCGGCGCGGCCCTGGAAAATTGGGTGACCGCCAACTGCACCGGCGCGCCGTTGAAGCAGTTCGAAGTCGCCAGCGACGGCCTCACCCACGCCAAGACCATCGTCAAGACCGAGAACGTGCTGCAGCCCGGTTACCGCAGCGATGCGCTGGTGGTGTTTCCGAAGACCGGCAGGTACTGCGTGCTCGACGCCGCCGCGCCGGCCAGCGCCAGCATCACCAACGCCGCCGAGGACCGTCAGCTGCTCGGTGTCGCCGACGTCATCGGCGATGCGAAGGTCGCCGACGTCGAAGCCTATGTGACCGACGCGCTGGTCGCCTCGGCGCAGAAGCGCATGCCCGAGGGCGTGCGCGAATCGATCGTCGCCGGCTTGCGCGATCATCTGCGCCTGGATGCGTTCACACCACACAAGTCCATCAGCAAGGGCGAGGTGAACGGCAAAGGCCAGGCGGTGGTGTTCGACATCAAGGACAAGATCGTCGACGGCAAGAAGGTCGGCGACATCTACCTGGTCGACGGCAAGCCTTACGATCCGAGCGCCGCGCGCGATCTGATCCTCGGCCAGACCGAAGAGTGGCACCTGACCTCGCTGGTCGGCGGCCATCCCTTCCACATCCACGTCAATCCGTTCCAGATCGTCAGCATCCTCGACGCGAACGGCAAGGAAGTCAGCGTCACCGGCGACCTCGACAAGGACGGCAAGGTCATCGATCCGCAGTACGCGAACCTGCAAGGCACCTGGAAGGACACCCTGTTCGTCAAGAAGGGCTACAACCTGTACGTGCGTACCCGTTATGAGCGCTATATCGGCGAATACGTCCTGCATTGCCACATCCTCGATCACGAGGACCAAGGAATGATGCAGAACGTGCGCGTGCTGGTGCCCGACGGCAAGGGCGGCGGGATTTCGGCCACGAGCCACCACTAAGGCTGACGATGCGGTTCGCCGTGAAAGCGGCGGGCCGCATGCGGGAATCACGTCCGAGCCGCGGCTGCGCGGCTTGACCGGGCATGGCGGTCGCGGCTTGCGCCGCTCCTACAGTCGCAAACGCGACAACGCCCAGCCACGGCGATAACACGAAGCGCCCTGTAGGAGCGGCGTCCCACAGGGATTTGCGTCGGTCACAAGCCGCGATCGCGCAACTGCGCCTACCGCGCCGTCACCGCTTCGTGCTCTTCTCGTACTGCGCCATGTCCACGCGCAGAATCCGCCGCAACTCCAGGATCGCCTGCGGCGTCTCCTGCACGCTGTGGCCGGACACGATCACCTTCTCCGACAACGCGCCATCCAGATGCGCGCTGCGGTACGGCACCGCGCCGTCGCTGGATTGCAGCAGCGCGATCTTGGGATCGCGCTGGCCGACAATGGTGTGGTACGGCATGCCCGCTTCGATCGGCAGGTTCTCGGTGCTGCGCATGAACAACGAATTCGGACTCAGATCGTCCGGCCCGGTCGGCGGACGGCCCTTGCGGAAGCCGACCTTCTGCAACTCGTCCTGATCGACCTTGGTGCGCTGCGCCAGTTCGGCGGTCTCGCGCAGAACATCGAACGGCAGACGGATCAGCTTGCGCACCATCCGCAGCGGCCAACCGTCGGTGACCACCGCGCCGCGATGCGGCGAGGCCAGGAACACCACCCGGCCGAATTGCGGCATCGGCTGGAACACGGTCAGCACGCGCACCAGCGGTTCGTTACGCAGACGCTGCGCGGTGGCCGGATCGAAGGCCTTGAGCGTTTCGTCGAGCACCCGCTCGCCGCTGTCACTGACCAAGAGCCGCGAAATCACCCCGCCCATGCTGTGACCCACCAACACCGCATCGCGACTGGCGACATCGTCGCCTTCGGGATCGTAGTGCTTGAAAGTCTTGTCGAGCGCCGAAGCGATCGCCGCGCGATTGGACAGGATGCCGATGTTGGTCGGATAGAACACCTGCCACAGCTGATAATGCTTGCGCAGCGCTTCGTCGCCGAGGATCTCGTTAGCCAGATTGACCCACGCCTCCGGGCTGCTGGCCAGGCCATGCACCAGCACGATCACCCGCTTGTTCGGATCGTAAGGCTGATTGAGGTAGATGCGCGGCTTGAACGCGCGCGCCTGCTTGGGCCGCAGCAGACTCGACAGGCTCAGCCGCGCCAGCTCCGAACGCGCCAGCCACACGCCGTAGGCCGCCGAATAGTTCGCCGCGAGCGGCACCTTGCGCCCGCCGATGGTTTCGCTGTCGATGCGATACGGGTTGTACACGTCCATGCTGGCCTGATCGCTCGCCAGCACCGCGTCCAGGCTGTCGCCGTTGAAGCGCAGGGTCGCGGTCACCGGCAGATAACGGGTGTCGCGATACGGCGTGTCGTCCGCGCTGGCTTCATCGGCCGGCGTGACCGGCGCCGGCGATGGCGCGCGCCGCGGAAACACCGCGACCAGGCCGGTGCCGAAACCGTCGCGGCGATACACCGCGCGCAGGTTGTCGAAGCCGAGTGTGTCGGAGGCAAGCAAGGCTTCGGGTTGCAGGCTGATTTCCGAGGCTTCGTAACCGTGCAGGCCGACGCCGAGATTCAGACCGCCGACCTGCAACGGCGAGCTGCCGACGCGACCGCGGCTGGCTTCGAACGCGGCCTGGGCGACCACATCGACCGCGCGGTTGTAGTACTGCAGCACGCGTTGCTGGCGCGCTTCGAACACGCGCTGCTCGGGCGTGCGCGCGGTCAGGAACAGATAGGCGTAGGCATAGCGCGCGGTCTCGACCGCGGCGCGGGTGCGCTCGTCGGTGGCGACCTGGCCCGCGACCGCCGCGCTGGCGTCGACCGCCGCCGCGTCGCCCGCTTCGATCGCCGTGGCCTTGCGCCGCGACAGACCCGCGCTCTCGGCGGCCTTGCTGACCGTCGCCGGCGCGGCATTCATGCGCAGCAGTTGCAGCTCCGACGCCGTCGCCAGCCACGATTCGCTGGATGCGAGCGGCCGCAACTGGTCGATGCACGGTGCGGGATCGCGCGCGCACAGCTCAGGGTCGAGGCCGGCCGAACCCAGCGCGGTCGCCGACGCGGTGCTCAGTTTGCCGCCGTTGAGCGCATCGAGATTGCGCTCGGCGGCGATATCGCCGAACGCGCGTTCCTTGACCTTGACCACCGCGCAGCCGCTGCCCAGCAGCATGAGGAGGCTCGTCAGGACGAGGGCGATCGAGCGCAGGGGCATGCTGGGTCCGGGGAAAAGTTTGGAGGGCATTATCGAGGACGCGGTGGGTCGAGTTAATCGATTTAAGGGGCGATTGGAGCATTGAGAGGACGAGGTTAGCGTCCACAGATTAGGGATTCATAAGACCGCCCGCATCCAGGAGTTCGGCCGTATCGATGCGAGGTCGATGCAGGGCGAACGCCCCGCCCCGGCGCCGCCGGGCCCGGGACCGCCCGCGCCGGCATCACCGCGAACGCCGTCGCGGGCGCAGATAACGGGCCAGATGCTCGCCGGTGACCGATCCGGGGGCCTTGACCAGTTCGGCCGGCGTCCCCTGGAACACCACCCGCCCGCCGTCGCGCCCCGCGCCCGGCCCCATGTCGACGATCCAGTCGGCCTGCGCGATCACTTCCAGGTTGTGCTCGATCACGATCAAGGTGCTGCCGTTGTCGAGCAGGCGCTCCATCAACCGCAACAGACGCTCGATGTCGGACATGTGCAGGCCGGTGGTGGGTTCGTCCAGTACATAGGTCTCGCCGCGTTTTTCCAGTTCGGTAGCCAGCTTGATGCGCTGACGCTCGCCGCCCGACAGCGTGCTGAGCGGCTGGCCCAGGGACATATAGCCCAGGCCGACTTCTTCGACATGCGCGAGGATCGCCTGCAACGGCGGCGCGTCGAACACGCCGCGCGCCTCGCTCACGCTCAGGCGCAGCACTTCATCGATGCTCAGGCCGCGCCAGGTGTAAGCCAGTACTTCGTCGGTGAAGCGACGGCCCTGACAGGCCTCGCAGACGCTTTCGATCGGGTCCATGAAGGCCAGATCCACCTGGGTGATGCCCAGGCCCTTGCACACCGGGCAGGCGCCGGTCGAGTTGGCGCTGAACAAACCGGCATCGACGCCGTTCTCCTCGGCGAACAGGCGCCGGATCGGATCGAGCAGGCCGGTATAGGTCGCGGTGTTGGAACGTCGCGACGCGGTCAGCGCGCCCTGATCGATGCAGACCGTGTCGGGGTATTCGCGCGAGAACACCCCGTTGATCAGCGAACTCTTGCCGGAACCGGCGACGCCGGTGACCACGGTCATGACTCCGACCGGCAGATCCACATCGACCTTGCGCAGGTTGTGCAGGCTCGCCTTGCGCAGCGGCAGCCAGCCCTTGGGTTCGCGCAGTTGCGCCTTCAACTGCGGGCGCCGCGCGATATGGCGTCCGGTCAGGCTGCCGCATGTTGCCAATCCGGCCAGGTCGCCCTGATAGACCACCTGCCCGCCGTCGCGGCCAGCGCCCGGCCCCATGTCGACGATGTGATCGGCGATCTCGATCACGTCGGGATCGTGTTCGACCACCAGCACGGTATTGCCCTTGTCGCGCAGCTGCCGCAGCAACGCATTGACCTGATGCACGTCGCGCGCATGCAGGCCGACGCTGGGTTCGTCGAAGATGTAACTCATGTCGGTCAGGCTGCTGCCCAGGTGCTTGACCATCTTGACCCGCTGCGATTCGCCGCCGGACAGGCTGGAGGTCTGCCGATCCAGGCTCAGATAGCCCAGGCCGATGCCGATCAGATGCTGCAGCCGCTCTACGATCGCGGCGGTGACGGTGGCGGCCGGCGCGCTTTTTATCGCAACGATGAAGTCGATCAATTCATCGACCTGCATCGCCGCGCAGTCGGCGATGTGCTTGCCGGCGATTTTGCACGCCAGCACCTGCGGGTTCAGTCGCGCGCCCTTGCATTGGGTGCAGGTCTGGCGCGATACGACCCGGTTCAAGGCCTCGCGGCTGGCGCCTTTGACCTTGTCGCCGGACTGATGCAGGAAACTGCGATTGAAGCGATACAACAGGCCCTCGTACTGACTGCTGGCCCACCAGCCCGGTTTGGGATGTTTGGGCTTGAACGGTTCGGCGTTCAACAGCAGGTCCCATTCGCTCTGCGTGTACTCGCCGATGGGCTTGTCGTTGTCGAACAGGCCCGACAAGGCATAACGCTTCCAGCGCGCGCTGCCGACCGCCAGCGCGGGAAAGCGGATCGCGCCTTGATTGAGCGACTTGCCGCGGTCGATGAGTTTGTCGACATCGACCCGTTCGGTCGTGCCCAGCCCGTCGCACTGTGGGCACATCCCCTCGGGATGATTGAACGAAAACACCGTGGATTCGCCGACGAAAGGCTTGCCGATGCGCGAATACAACAACCGCAGCAAGGCATAGATATCGGTGACCGTGCCGACGGTGGAACGCGCGGTACCACCCAGGCGCTTCTGGTCGACCACGATCGCCGCGGACAGGTTTTCGATCGCATCGGCATCGGGCTGGCCGTAATGCGGCAGGCGATGACGGGCGAAGCTGCTGAAGGTTTCGTTGAGCTGACGCTGAGATTCGGCGGCGATGGTGTCGAACACCAGCGAGGATTTGCCTGAACCCGATACACCGGTGAACACGACGATGAGCCGCTTGGGAATCTCGATGCTGACGTTCTTGAGGTTGTGCTCGCGCGCGCCGATCACGCGGATCGGACGCTCGGGTTCACGCCGGCCCGGCACGCGATCTCGGCGCGGACGGGAGGCAGTGACGGATTTTTTCATCGGGGTTCTCCGGCGCCGCAACGCATCCGGCCGACCGGCTTCCCCCGTGCATCGACGCGTCCGATGGCTACGACGCGATGCGGCAACCAGCGCCGGCCGCGCGGCGACCTAGACGTGATGGATCAGGCTTCGACGGTACGAAGGCGATCGTTGCGCAGGTGTGAACGCAGTTGTGTCGGATGCGGTCGATCGGCAGGCGAGCTTGGCGCCAGTCCGTGTCTTTTATGGGAGGGCTGCAGCCGCGACATTCCGGTCCGCGATCGCCGGAAACTGCATCGAAACTTGAGCGGAAGGCCTTGGGCCGCAGCCCCGCAATACTTCGAATTGGCCGCAATGGCGGATGCACGACGCAACGCGGTCGGCACCGCAAAAAAAATAAAAAGGAAACCCGCCTCTCGACGGAGCTCCTCGCAATCCGTCTCGACGATCGGTCGATCAAAAATTCATGCTGTCGATGTCACCGCGCGCGTTGCGGACTCGCTTCGAACACACGCTGCCCGAGCGCACTCGCCGTGAGGAACAGATAGGCGCAGGCATCGCGCGCGGCTTCGACCGCCACGCCGATGTTGCCCCTGTGCAACATCGGCCCAGCCAACAAGCCGACTACACCATGCGTGTCCTGTCCACCGGGCGGAGGTCGTTTGCATTGTCGAGCGCGCCCGCTCCTGCGTAGACACCGGCGCGCCTTCACGCCCGGCTCGCCAGGGCGTTTTCCGAATCGACCCTTCCGCTTTCTGTCTTGCGCGCACGAGGCGCCCCGCCATGCACCCGATCGGAAATCCCGCAGAGTCAGGCCAGCCCGAACTGCACGTCCAGCACATCGCCTGCGCCAACAATGCCGCGTTCGCGCTGCGTTTCATCATCCAGCGTCTGGACGGCGACCAGGTGATCAGCCAGACCCCGACGGGCGGCGCATTCGCGGCCGGGCAGACCCGCAGCGTCGATCTGTCCGCGCTGCGCTTCCACCAGCAAGCGCTGAACGTGGGCGACCGCGTGCGCATCCGCGCGCGCGCGATGGGCGGGACGCGCCGCGACGGTCCATCGGTGGCCTATGCGCCCAACGGCCATACCGCGACCTTCAGCGTGCGCGGCACCACCTTGAGCTTCTCGATCAACCGCATCTGAGGCATCCGCCCATGGCCGCGTCCCACGCGCTGGAAGGTCAAGCCACCGATTGGCTGCGCGACAGCGAAAATCTGTTGGTTCGCTTCGGTCTCAACGATGACGACGACGACGCCCGCCATCGCAACCGAGGCGCGCAGGTGCATATGTTCACCGACGCGCGCTTGCCGCGGGTGGCGCCCGATCGCGTGTTTCCGAATCTGGTCGCGGTAAGCCGCGGCGCGGCGCTGTCGATCCAGATCCGCGCGCGATCGCGCGGGCCGTTGGGCTTCGGTTTCCGCATCGCCACCGGCGCCGAGCCCGTGGTGGATCGCCTCTACGCGGTTCACCGCGCCGACTCGTTGGGCTATCGCAGCGTCACCGTGCGCCGGTTCCAGCACGAAGCGAGCCTGATCACCGTGGATCTGATGCGCGCGCGTCTCAGCCATTCGCACCGCCTCGACGCGTTGCAACAACTGTGGACCTGCGACATCACCACCTGGGACGTGCATCAGTTTCTCGACCCGATCACCGCGCGCGTCTATACCCGCAACAACCCGCGCTTCCCGCCGACGCCACCGGCTGGGCCGGTGGACACCCGACGCGGCAGCGCGCGGGAGGCGGTCGGCGGCGGTGCGCTGCAGGTCAACGCCGGGGTGATCTGGGCCGACGGCAGCGCCGAGCAAATCTTCGAGCGCATCCAGGTGCAGGCCGAGGCCGATCCGGATCGGGAGTTCTCCGGCCGGCTGCGCGTGCATTTTTTCGTCGTCGATCCGGATTGAGCGGCCGCGCGCCGCGCCCGCCGCATCGCGCAACCGAGGGCTGAGCATGCTCGTCACCATCGCATTCGCCGGCGAACCCGACCGCAACCTGGTCCTGCGCCTGGAACAGGACACGTCCTTGCGCCAGATTCGCGAACAACTCGCGGCCCTGGACGCGATGGCGCCGGGGGATCGCTTCCAGTTCGGCAATGCGCGCGTGGACCCGTCGATCGAGGCCGACACTAAACTCAAGGAAGTGATCAGCGAGGACGGCGTGCTCACCGTGCGTCCCGCGCCGCGCGCGCCAGAACCTGAGCCGGAGCCGGAGCCGGAACCCGAACCCGAGCCGCCCGCGCGCCCGGCGCTGCGCCCGACCGCGCCCACCGCGCGGCCCGCCGAAGCCAGTTGGGGACTGCGCGGCGAAGACGAGACGCCGGACCTGCTGGCGCATTTGCAAGCTCAGCTGGCCGGTTTCAGCGTGCGCACGCCGGACGATTTCACCGCCCTGCCGCTGGCGACGGTGCAGGCGCTGTTCGCCGCGCGCCGGCTCGATCGCGGCCTGCGTTTCGGCCCCGATCCGAACGACGTCTTGTTCGGCGCGCGCGCGCCGCGTTCGCCGGTGGTGTACCGGCATCCGCAGCGGCCGCCGCATTCGGGCGGGGTCTCGTTCACCTCGAGCTGGACCATCAGCGCTACCGCCAGCCGGGTGCTGCACGCGTTGCACACGCGCAGCATCCACAACGCCAACGCCGGCGGCGGCGTCAACGGCTTCGGTCTGGCCGCGGATTTCCGTCACGACCTCGAACGCCTGCAGCGCAATGAGGTCACCGCGATCCATCTGGTCGACGAGATGATCGTGCCCAAGGTCGTGCTGATGCTGGATCCCGACACCGACCTGGGCGTCGCGCCCGAATTGGTCGAAGCGGTCGACCGCGCATTGGCGATACCCAGCCGGGCCGGACAATACGAGGCGCTGCACGAACGCGTGTTCGCCGCCTTCGGCTATTTCTTCCCGTGCGAGGCGCTGCTCGGCGGCACTCGCATGCGCACGCTCAGTACGATCAGCGAAGACCTGCAAGAGCAGGAGCAGTTGCTGTCGGGCTTCGGTTTCGGCGCCGCCGCGAAGGACGCGCCGACCCGCTTCGGCCCGGCCAGCGGCGACATCGGCTACGCGCGCGCCGACAGCCGACTGTCCAAGCATCGCCACATCCGCCAATTGCGCCAGCAGAGCATCCGCACCGTCGGCGGGCATCCGGCGCAGGGCCTGTCGGACGAACTGGCGCTGAAATGGACGGCCGGCCTGGACGCGGTGGAGCTGTGGGCCACCATCGGCCATCGCCGGCTGGTGCCGATCCTGCGCTTCCTGCCGCCCCGGCAACGCGACCGCTGCGTCAGCGTGATCGATCAGTTCGCCCGCTCCGGCGCCAGCGCGCGCTACACCGTGCTGGACATGGCCGCTTACGTGATGCCGCTCAATCGCGATTTTCTCGGCGCGATTCTATAGCCCGCGTCGCGAACCGCGAACCGGATCGACATAAAAAAACCCCGCCTTTCGGCGGGGTTTTCGTAGTGCTTACGGCGATCGGGGGATCAGAAATCCATGCCGCCCATGCCGCCCATGCCACCGCCGCCCGGCATCGCCGGCTCGTCCTTCTTCGGCAGCTCGGCGACCATCGCTTCGGTCGTGATCATCAGACCGGCGATCGACGCCGCGTTCTGCAGCGCGGTGCGGGTGACCTTGGTCGGGTCCAGGATGCCGAACTCGAGCATGTCGCCGTATTCGCCGTTGGCGGCGTTGTAACCGAACGCGCCGGTGCCTTCCTGGACCTTGTTCAGGATGACCGACGGCTCTTCGCCGGCGTTGGTGACGATCTCGCGCAGCGGCGCTTCCATCGCGCGCAGCGCGATCTGGATGCCGTGGTTCTGGTCTTCGTTGGCGCCCTTCAGACCGCTGATCGCGGCCTTGGCGCGCAGCAGCGCGACGCCGCCGCCCGGGACGATGCCTTCTTCCACGGCAGCGCGGGTGGCGTGCAGCGCGTCTTCAACGCGAGCCTTCTTTTCCTTCATCTCGATTTCGGTCGACGCGCCGACCTTGATCACCGCAACGCCGCCGGCCAGCTTGGCCACGCGCTCTTGCAGCTTCTCGCGATCGTAGTCCGACGAGGTCTCTTCGATCTGCGCCTTGATCTGCTTGATGCGCGACTGGATCGTCTCGCCGTCGCCGGCGCCGTCGATGATGGTGGTGTTCTCCTTGGAGACCTGCACCTTCTTCGCGCGGCCCAGATCCTTGATCGTGGCCTTCTCGAGCTGCAGGCCGACTTCCTCGGAGATCACGGTGCCGCCGGTCAGCACGGCCATGTCTTCGAGCATCGCCTTGCGACGGTCGCCGAAGCCCGGCGCCTTCACGGCGCAGACCTTGACGATGCCGCGGATGGTGTTGACCACCAGGGTCGCCAGCGCTTCGCCTTCGACTTCCTCGGCGACGATCAGCAGCGGCTTGCCGGACTTGGCCACGCCTTCCAGCACGGGCAGCAGGTCGCGCACGTTGGAGATCTTCTTGTCGTACAGCAGCACGTACGGGTCGTCCAGTTCGGCCGACATCGACTGCTGGTTGTTGATGAAGTACGGCGACAGGTAGCCGCGATCGAACTGCATGCCCTCGACCACGTCGAGCTCGTTCTCCAGGCCCGAACCGTCTTCAACGGTGATCACGCCTTCCTTGCCGACCTTGTCCATCGCCTGAGCGATGAGGTCGCCGATGTCGGCGTCGGAGTTGGCCGAGATCGCGCCGACCTGGGCGATTTCCTTGCTGGTCGAGGACGGCTTGGACAGCTTCTTGAGTTCGCTGACGGCTTCAACCACGGCCTTGTCGATGCCGCGCTTGAGGTCCATCGGGTTCATGCCGGCGGCGACCGCCTTCATGCCCTCGCGGATCAGCGCCTGCGCCAGCACGGTCGCGGTGGTGGTGCCGTCGCCGGCGTTGTCGGAGGTCTTGGAAGCGACTTCCTTGACCATCTGCGCGCCCATGTTCTCGAACTTGTCGGCCAGCTCGATTTCCTTGGCGACGGACACGCCGTCCTTGGTGATCGTCGGCGCGCCGAAGCTCTTCTCGAGCACGACGTTGCGGCCCTTCGGACCGAGGGTGGCCTTTACGGCATTGGCGAGAATGTTGACGCCGCGCACCATCTTGGCGCGTGCGTCCTCACCGAAACGAATTTCTTTGGCAGCCATTTGAAACTCCGGGATTTGAGATTGGGGATTTGGGATTGGCAAGAGCTAGCGGGTCGTCGGGTGGACAGGGATCGCAGCGCAAGCGCTTTGCGAATCCCGAATGCCCAATCCCGAATCGCGGCTCTTAACCGACGATCGCGAGGACGTCGTCTTCTTTCAAAATCTTGTATTCGACGCCGTCCTGCTTGTAGGAGCTGCCCGAGTACTGGCCGTAGATGACCTTGTCACCGACCTTGAGCTTCGGCGCGCGCAGGCTGCCGTTGTCCAGGGCCTTGCCTTCGCCGACGGCGACGACTTCGCCCTTGGTCGACTTTTCCTTGGCGGCGTCGGGGATGATGATGCCGCCGGCGGAGATTTCGTCGGCTTCGATCGGCTTGACCACAACGCGGTCGTAAAGCGGCTTGAGATTCATGGCGACCCTCTGTAAGTGATTGAATGGGTGGAGAAAGAACGGGAATTTTAGCAGTCGCCCCGGTCGAGTGCCAGCATCGGGGACAAAAGCGCCCGGGCGAACCGGGACTGCACGGAACATGAGGCGTCCTGGCGGCCTTTCAAGGGCCCCGTGCGAAATCGTGCGACGGGTGGTGGCCGAATGAGGCAAGCCGGTTGATCGGGGGACCGGTTGGGGTGGGTTGCCGCTGGCCGTTCAAGCCCGCGGACCACTGGGGCAGGTTCCGGTTGATGACCTTCGCTTCGAGGCCCCAAGAGACGGCCCTTGGCCCGGAGTCTTGGGGTGGGGCCCGCACCCGGCATCTTTGCTGCGAGGGCGCTTCAGCCCCGACGCGTACGGCTCGGGTCGCCCACCGCCTCGAAGTCGCGACCGGCCCCAGGCCCCCACCGGCGGGCACATCCATTCAACCTTGAATGTTTTTGCCGTCGCGCCGTAGCCTCGAACCCAGCCGCTTCAAGGATCGGATATGCGCCGACACCGCTCATGATGGCATCGGGCCTGCTGCTGGGTTTCATCGCTGACGGCTGCGCTTCGCCTTACGACAAGATGAATCCGCAGTTCAAACAGAACCCGCAGCCCAAGCAGCGTTATCAACTCATGCTGACCATCGCCAACGCGCCCGGGCCGTTCAAGTCGGTCGAAGGGTTCATGCAGTTCGACGTGGCGACACCGGAATGCCTGCCGCCTCCGAAAGAAAACGGCGGTCACCTCTGGCCGACACCAACGGAAGACATCCCCTTCGTGTGGACCCGTGTCAGCGACACTGAGTACACAGGCGTTGTTTACATCGATGGCATGATCGACGAGGACTACTACGGTCGTGGCGTATGTCGCTGGAAATTGATGCAAGCGCGTGCGGCCTTGAAGGCCACCGGGGCGAATCGCGAAACAAGGTTCGTGCCGAACATCTACCCGGAAAAACTGATCGTCCAGCAAGCGGAAACCACCTATTTCTTAAGCGAAAACTATCCTCGTCATCCAGAGGCTGAGTCGGAAGATCCAGTGAGCGACGGGCAGATCGATCGTTCGAAAATGTCTGACCGCCAAGACCAAGACCTATTCACTGTCACTCTCACACCCAAGGCAATCACACGATAGTCTTCATTGGCTGTGCTTGCTACGACCCGAAATCCCAAACACGCAGTACCGTACTAATCAACAGACATTCCGAATACCCTCCTTACAGCTTGCTCTCCGCAGGCTAGCCGCCTGAGCCGCCTCAAGGACTGGATATGCGACAACACCTTTCATGGTTAGGCCTGAGCTTGCTACTACCCTTGTCCGCCTGCAGCTTTCCCGCTTCCGAGAAGACCATGCCCGATTTCAAGCAGAACCCGCGGCCCAAGCAGATTTATCAGCTCACACTGACTATCGCCAATGCTCCGGGCTCGCTCGCCTCTGTCGAAGGGGTGATGCAGTTCGATGTAGTAACACCAGAGTGCTTGCCTCCTCCGAAGGAAAACGGCGGCATGCCTTGGTCGGTACCGACTCACAACTTTCCGATTACGTGGACTCGGATAAGCGACACCGAGTACACCGGACTTGTTTACATCGACGGCATGCTCGACGAGGACTACTACGGCAAAGGCATGTGTCACTGGAAATTAATTCAGGCCCGCGCCGATTTGAAAGCGACGGGAGCCAATGGTGAAACTCGATTCATGCCCAACATCGAGCCGGACAAGTTGCTGGCGCAACAAGCTCAGACCACATATTTCTTGAAAGAGTTCTATCCACGAAATCCAGACATCGAGAATTACCCCGAATTCGGACAGGCCGATCGGTCAAAAATGGCGCCAAGCCTCAAGGACGACGACCTCTTCACTGTGACCCTGACTTCTAAGGCGGCTACGCCATGACCATCGGCACCCAGCAATACGCCAATCTGGCATCGCACTCTTATGGTGAAGAACACAATGGACTGAAGGGCCAGATGCAGCATCTGGTCGGCCAGCAAATTGAACGGGAAGGCGTTAAATACAAAGTCTTGGAGTACATGGACCGTCCTTCCGGCTATCAGGGCGCGATCTATCAGCGGGTTGATACCGGCGAGATCGTGGTGGCACATCGCGGTACCGAATTCGATCGCGAAGCCAAGAAGGATGGCCTTATAGCGGACGGCGGCATGGTGACAAGGGGCCTCAACGCTCAAGTCGATGACGCCATGGAACTGACCAAGCACGCGCTTACGCTCGCCAAAAGCAGCGCTTCCAAATATGGCGGCCACGTCCCCGAAGTCACCACCACCGGCCACTCCCTAGGCGGCGGCCTCGCCCAGCTCACCGCTTACAAATACGGCCTGCGCGGCGAAGCCTTCAATCCTTACGGCGCGGCCAGCCTCGACTATGGCGTGCCCGAAGGCGGCAACCGTTTCGTCAACCACGTCATGGCCGGCGACGCGGTCAGCGCGGCCAGCCCGCATTACGGGCAGGTTCGCGTCTACGCCAAGCCGCAGGAAATCCAGAGCCTGACGGCCGCCGGCTACAACAACCGCGATCACCTTTCGACCGACATCCTCCATCGCGCGCCGATCGTCGCGGCGGTGATGTCCGGAACCAAGGGCACGTCGCACAACATGGACAACTTCCTAAATGTCGACGCCGATGGTCGCAAGGACGTATCGGTCATCAACGATCCCAAGACCCAGGCCTTGGCCAAGCAATACGATCCGATGATCGACAAATACCGCGACGATGTGCGGCATCTGCGCGGCGGTATCACCACATCGGTCGCGGTGGGCGAAAAGGTGATCGAGCTGCATGACAAGGTCAATAAGCGCGCGTTCGACACGGGCGTGCAAACCGGCAAGTTCGCCATCGCCACCGGCGAGAAAGTGGTCGATCTGCAGGTGCAGACCAGCAAGAAAGCGGTCGAACTCGGCGTGCAGGCCGGCAAAGCGGCGATCCACACGGGCGAGAAGGCGGTCGAGCTTGGCGAGCGGGCCGGCAGAAAGGCGATGGACCTGGGCGTGCAAGCCGGAAAGAAGGCGGTCGAAACCGGTGAGAAGGCCGTGGAATTCGGCGAACACGTCGGCAAGAAGGCCGCCGAAGTCGGCCAGCGGGCCGGCAAGAAAATGCACGAGGCCGGCGAGGCCATCGGCGATTTCCTGCAATCCAGGGCCGCTTCGGTCGGCGCCGCTGGCACCGCGCTGTTGAGCACGGACCCGTTGGCATTCGTCAAGAAAATGACCCAGGCGCATGCCTCCGGCGATCACGACACGTTCCGCGCGATGACCCAATCCGCAGCCCATCACGGTGCCGGACAGCAACTGCGGCACGACGCGGGCGCCGCGGTCGATCGGCATGAACACCAACAGGCCAACGAACGTGCCGCGCAGCAGCAGAGCGACCAACAGCAACAGGAAACCCACCAGCACAGTCACGGCGGCCGCTCTCGCTGAGTCGCCCGCCCCAGTCGCAATTGCAGTCGCAGTCGCAGTCGCAGTCGCAGTAGTTCGACACAGGACCCATTCCCGCATGGACCAGCACGAAGTCGTCGCACTGATCAGCACCACCGCCGAGCTGATGGAGCAGTTCCAACGCAATTGCGCGCAGATCGAGCAACAGCAACGCGCGTTGTCGCAGCAATTGCAGGGTTTGTCGCAACAACTGCCGGCGACGGTGCGGCAATCGGCCGACGCCACACTGAGCCATTTGCCCGGCGCCCTGATGGGCAAGCTGCAAAGCGGCCTTGAGCAGCCGGTCGACGAATATCAAAAACGCCTGGGCCAGGCCGGCGCACTGCTGGGCGAAGGGTCGAAAGCGCTTGCGCAGCAGCTCCAGCACATGGAACGCCTGCACAAGAGTCTGATCTGGAAGACATCGGCCGCGCTCGTCGGCTGCATGACGTTGTTGTTGCTGGGCGGCATCTGGCTGTCGATGCATTACAGCGGGGTGATCCGCGATAACCAGGTCGCGGCCGACAAGCTCAGGGCGATCAATAGCGCCGATGTGATCCTGTGCGGGGGCCGCCTGTGCGCGAATATCGAGCGCAAGGCTCAAGGCTACGGCGACAAGGGGCAGTACGCGGTGGTCCAGCAGCGCTGACCGGCGATGGGCGCGATGCCCTGCCCGATGGCGAACGTTCGAGCGCGCGCGTCCGGGCGGATTAGACAGGGATACCCCGCACGCGCCAGGAACTGCCTATGTCGTCCGCGACCTCGCCCGCCGAGATCGCCGCGACGCTCACCGAACCATGGTCGCCGCGGGTGATCGCCGAAGTCGACGACGCCTACATCTAGGTCGCGCGCGCACGGCACGCTGGCGTGGCGCAACCGCCTTTCAAGGGGCGGGGCGAAGAAATTCTCGGCCGTCCGGATGCCGGCGGGCGCGGACTCCCGGCGCCGATGCCCACGCACGGGACAAAGCTCACTGAAGGACAGCGCTGCCTGGGCCTAAGCGGGTTGGCGCTGCGCATGGCCGAACCGTCAGGCCACGTCCGGGCCGCTCAACCCCGCGAGGGCTTGAGGTACTGGGTCGGCGCGGCGCCGAGGTGGCGCCGGAACATGGCGGTGAACGCGCTGACGCTGTCGTAACCCATCTCCAGCGCGACCGTGGTCACCGGCTCGCCGGCCGCCAGCCGTTCCAGCGCGCGCATCAGCCGCGCGCGTTGCCGCCATTGCAGCAGGCTGTAGCCGGTTTCGGCGCTGAAGTGGCGGCTCAGGCTGCGCTGGGACAAATGCGCGTAGACCGCCCATTCGGCCAGACCGCGCGGATCGGCCGGGTCGTCGATCAGGGCCTGGGCCACGCGCAACGCGCGCGCGTCGCCCGGCATCGGCAGGCCGATGCGTTCGCCGGCCCGGCTGTGAGCATGGCAATCGACGATCTCGTCCAGCAGCACCCGGGCCAGCCGCTCCCGGGCCTCGTCCAACGGCAACGAAGCCGGCCAGGTCGCGGCTCGGGCGATCGCTGCACGCAGCAGCGCCGACACGCGGATCGCACACGGCCGCGTCGGTAACGCCGCGCAATCGGCCCGGGCGACATACACGCTCCAGCCGGAAAACGCCTCGCCGTGCGAGCGCAGCGAATGCGGCGCGTGCGGCGGCAGCCACACCGCATCGGTCGCCGGCACCAGCCAGCGTCCCTGCCCGGTGCCGACAGACAGCAGGCCGCGATGCGCGCCCAACAATTGCCCGCGCGCGTGCTGGTGCGGCGCGGTGTCGCGCACGCCATGGGCCTCGAGACTCACCGCGATCACGAACGGCCCCGCATCCGAATCGGCGCGGGCCGGGGCAAGCAGAGGATCGGACATGGCCGGAACGCGCTATGGGATGGCCGGGGCAACGTAGCAGAGCCGGCCCGGCCCACCCAGCATGGACCTACCTTTCCGACCGTCACCATGGAGTTTCCGATGCGCGCTCACGACATCCTGCCCGACCACCTCGATGAAGCCCGGATCGACGGCGTGGCCGTACGCAAAGGCTCGGTCGCCGCGTTCCTGGCCAATGCCCGCGCCTTGAACGACCCGCAAACCGCCGACGCCGCGCGCGCAGAAGCCGAACAGCACATCCGCGAAGCGCTGCCCGCCTTGCGCGCGGTGGGTTTGTTCGAGGTGCTGGAGATTCGCGACGCCAGGCTGCGCGCGTGGGTCGAATCGCAGAATTGACGCGCGCGGCGCCATGGCGCGCATGCGGCATCTGCATGGTCGGACACGGCGCATCAGGCGGCGTGCCAGGCGGCGTACTAGACTGCGATTCCCAGCCTTCGCCAGGATTTCGCATGTCGTCCGTGACCTCACCCGCGCAGATCGCCGCAACGCTCACCGAACTGTGGTCGCCGCGGGTGATCGCCGAAGTCGACGACGCCTATATCAAGGTCGCGCGCGTGCACGGCACGCTGGCCTGGCACAGCCATGCCGACGAGGACGAATTGTTCATGGTGCTCAAGGGCAGGCTGGCGATCGAGATGGAAGACCGCACCGTCGAACTGGGCGCGGGCGAGTTGTTCGTGGTGCCCAAGGGCGTACGCCACAACCCGGTCGCCAGCGAGGAATGCCACATCCTGCTGATCGAACGCAAAACCACCCGGCACACCGGGGATGTGGTCACCGACAAGACCCGCTCGCTCGACGAGCAGTTGCGGCCGCTGGCCTGAGCGCGCGGCCGGTCGGCCATCGTGCGGATCGGACTCGACGGCCCGCGCGGCGCACAAAAAGAAAGAGCGCGTCCCGTGGAACGCGCTCTTTGGTACGGAGATGGCCGTCCTACGCATGGCGCAATCCAGCGCCCGTCCCCCGAACCGACCTCGTGTCCAGCCGAAGTCCATATCAGCGTGTGAGCATCTTGCGAAGTCCTTGCGACGGTTGCCACACGTCGGCCGGCCAGACGCCGCCACTTTCGGTATCAACAGGACTTGTCCACCCACCTAACTTGCTGTATTGGTTGGAAGCGAAAACGCACATGGCTAGCTAAAGCGCACTAGGTACGGCGTCTATCGTTCACTAGGTGACTATAGGTAGCATTTGCTGATTTCTCCCCTATAAAAGTGCCAAATCAATCTCATGACGCCCCAACAGCGCATTCGACTCGCACGCCGCCACGCCGGCCTGTCCCAGGCCGCCCTCGGCGCGGCGGTCGGCGTACAACGCAGCGCGGTCGGGCACTGGGAAGCGGCCCAGGGCAAGTTCCCGAGCATGGCCCACCTGCGCGAACTGGCCCTGGTCACCGGGGTGCAATTCGAATGGCTGGCGACCGGGCGCGGCAAGATGGGCCTGTCGCTGGACACGGCGATGGACTCGGTCGCCGCCGCCGATGCGCTGCTGATCGACGACCCGCTGGAGCTGCGCCTGATCGCCGCGTTCCGCGAAGCGCCGACCCGCTCCAAGGCGCCGCTGGTGGAAGTCGCCGAGCAACTGGCGGAGCTGCGTACCGGCAAAACGCGCGGTAGCAGCAAGGGCTGAGCGCCGAATCAGGCCTCGGCTTCGAGACGAGCTTGAGCGGAACGCATCGGGGCTGAAGTCGCTGGTGGAACCCGCCTCACTGAAGCCTCCTCTCACAAGCCGATCGCTCCCGCGACCGCCTACCCGCCGTAGCCGTCGCGACCCCAACGCAGCCGATCTCCGGCGATAACCCGCATAACCGCGACCAACGTCTCTATTTAGCCGTTCCATTCGCCGGCGCATGCCCGGCGTGGTCACAAACCGCGTCTAGACTCGACCGGTGCGCCCGGGGAGGGCGCCTGAGCTGCGCCGGCCTCGCGCTTTCATGCGGCCGGACGCCACGCCACTCACAAGGAGTCGTTTCGATGCGCAAGTCAGTCACTGACTGTTCCGCCATGCTGTTCGCAAGCACGCCCCGCGTGCGCCGCGCCGCCGTTCTCTCGCTCGCCATCGCCGCGCTGTTGCCGTCGATGGCCTCGGCCGCGGTGTTCATCAACGAATTCCATTACGACGACGCCACCTCGGCCGGCGACACCGGCGAGCGGATCGAAGTCGTCGCCACCGCCGGCGAAACACTGAGCAACTACCGCATCTATCTGTACAACGGCAGCTCGCCGTCGTCGGCGGTGAGCTACGACAACGACCTGGTCCCGGCCGGCAGCGTGGTGACTTGCGGCAGCGGCAGCGCGCGCATCGCTACCCTGAGCTATCCCACCAACGGCATCCAGAACGGCTCCAACGACGGCTTCGCCCTGGTCGACGGCAGCGGCACGGTGGTCCAGTTCTTGAGCTACGAAGGCCAGATCACCGCCAGCGGCGGCCCGGCCGCGGGCAAGACCAGCATCAACCTGCCGGTGTCCGAATCGGGTTCGACCGCGGCCGGCACCTCGCTGCAGCTGTCGGGCAGCGGCAGCGCGTATTCGCAGTTCACCTGGCAGAACTCGGCGACCCAGACCTTCGGCGCCTGCAACAACGGCCAGACCTTCACCGGCGCCTCGCCGAACACCCCGCCGAGCGTGAGTTCGACCACCCCGGCCAACGGTTCCAGCACGTTCCCGGCCGCGGGCGATCTGGTCGCGAACTTCAGCGAAGCAGTCACCCTGGCCAGCGGCGCGCTGACCCTGCAGTGCGCCACCTCGGGCACGGTCGCGCTGAGCTACCCGTCCAGCGGCACCGCCATCACCGCATCCACCGGCACCGCGCTGCACGCCGGCGAAAGCTGCACCTTCACCGTCGTCGCCAGCAAGGTCACCGACGCTGGCGGCGCGACCCCGGCCGCGAACACCGTGGTCAATTTCAACGTCGCCAGCGGCGGCGGCACGCCGACGGGTTACTACTCGCACGTCAACACCAGCAGCGCCAGCCAGTTGCGTTGCTCGCTGCATTCCACGATCAAGGGCCACACCGCGTACCCGTACAGCGGCGGCACCACCAACACCTGGACGATTCTGGAAATCGCCGACGAGGATCCGAACAATTCCGGCCGCATCCTCGATGCGTACAAGAACCGCAGCTACCTCAAGGTCACCGACCGCGCCGGCAGCGGCAGCGGCGTGAAGTACAACCGCGAGCACACCTGGCCGAATTCGCTGGGCTTCGGCAGCGCGACCGGCAACCTCGGCCTGCCGTACGCGCCGTACACCGATACGCACATGCTGTATCTCACCGACGCGGGCTACAACGCTGATCGCGGCAACAAGCCGTTCGCCGACTGTTCGCTGTCGAGCGGTTGCGGCGAGCGCGTCACCGAGGTCAACAACGGCCAGGGCGGCGGCAGCGGCGTGTACCCGGGCAATTCGAACTGGTTCAAGACGCCCGACGGCAACGCCGGTTCGTTCCAGGTCTGGGGCAAGCGCAAGGGCGACATGGCGCGCGCGGTGCTGTACATGGCGATCCGCTACGAGGGCGGCACCGATCCGAACAACGGACAGAGCGAACCGGATCTGGAACTGACCGACGATCGCAGCAAGATCGTCATCACCTCGTCCTCGCCGGCCTACATGGGTCTGCTGACCACGCTGTTGTCGTGGCACCAGGCTGATCCGCCGGATGCGGCCGAGAAGGCGCGCAACGAAGTGATCTACAGCTTCCAGGGCAACCGCAACCCGTTCATCGATCATCCGGAATGGGCGACGGCTTCGTTGTTCAATTCGGCCAAGCCGGCTAGTTGCCAGTTGATTCCGTAAGCGCTGGTTGATTGGGTTTTATTGTTTCGAGACGAAGGCCCGCGGATGCGGGCCTTTGTTTTTTCGATGTGTGGCGATGGTGATTTGAGAGGCGCGATGTGGTGTGGTGCGTTGGCTGCGGGTGACCGCGATTCGGTGCTGTCGGAGCGCGGTGTGAGGCGCTGCGATGGCTGCGATTCGATTCGGTTCGACTCGCTAAGGTGGCTGTGGTGTGTCTGCGATTCGCTGTGGCGCGGCGGGCTACGGTGCGCCTGCGATTCAATGCGAGGTGTTTGGCGACATGGCCTGCATTCGGCTGAAATGAAGATTCAGGCGATCTGGACGAAAGTCGCTGGATTCCCGCGTTCGCGGGAATGACGAGCAAAAGCACGACGCGCAGCTTTCGGGCGGAGCGAATCGGCACGAATGCTTATGCCGTCACGGGCCACCCCATCCTTACGAACCCTCCTACCGTCATCCCCGCGAACGCGGGAATCCAGCGACTTTGAGCGAAAGACTTTCAATCAGCACGGACCTCACACACGTCCGCGCCATCGTCCTGCCGTCATCCCCGCGAAGGCGGGGATCCAGGGCTCCACCGAGGCATAACGCTGAAGTCTCTGA
>NZ_LMHM01000017.1:473264-497781 GCF_001427785.1 Lysobacter sp. Root690 | reverse complement strand
TCATTCCCGCGAACGCGGGAATCCAGCGACTTTGAGCGAAAGACTTTCAATCAGCACGAGACCTCACACACATCCGCGCCATCCTCCTGCCGTCATCCCCGCGAAGGCGGGGATCCAGGGCTCCACCGAAGCATGACTCTGAAGTCTCTGGATCTCCGCCTTCGCGGGGATGACGCTCTGAAAGTGCACGGTGTACTGACGGTTCACAGCGCTTTGAACTGTTCCCCGCGCGCTGGATTTTTCGCGGCTTGCGCTGCACTTGCGACGATGTACAGCGACTGCCGCTCGCATCACCATCGCGGATCCGCAGTTGTCAGCCAGACATCGCCAACGACCTGTCCACCGACCGTCGCCATCGCCATCGCCATCGCCATCGCCACAAACTTATCCACCTGCCGAATCTAATCGAACACCACCACCGGCTTGCCCACCTGCCGCTGCTGCGCGATCGACGCAATCGCCCGCGCACCGCGTTCGAACGAAAACCGCGCGCCCACGATCGGCACGATGCGCCGCCTTTCCACTTCGGCCAGGAACGCATGCAGATCACGCAGGCTGCCGACGCTGGCGCCGTGGATGTTGAGTTGGCGCGCCATGATCGGGCCGATCAGATTGCCGTCGACCTGCATGCTGTGCAGGAAGCCGATCACCGCGATATGTGCGTTGTCGGCCGCGGCGTTGAGCAGGTCGAGGAACTGCGGGCCGCCAACCACATCGACGATGCCGTCCACGCCGCGGCCATCGGTCAGTTCGCGCACCGCGGCCGACAAGTCGGGCCGCTGTTTGTAATCGATGACGGCGCGCGCACCCAGGCTGCGCAGCCATTCGGCCTTGCCGGCATCACCGGTGGTCGCGATCACGTCCAGGCCGCGCGCGACCGCCAGTTGCAAGGCCATCAAAGACACGCTGCCGGTCCCCTGCACCAGCACGCTCGCGCCGGTCGGCAGGGCCATGCGTTGCAACGCCGCCCAGGCGGTCAGGCCGGATACCGGCAAGGTCGAGGCGGCGGCATCGTCGAGAAATTCAGGCGCGCGCGCGATCGCGCTGGCCGGCAACACGATCTGCCGCGCCAGCCAGCCGTCGAGCGGGCCGCCGAGCTTGCTCGCATGGTTGGCCGACCGGAACGGGCCGTCGATCCACTTCGTCGTGTAGTGCCCGATCACCCGTTCGCCGAGTGCGAAGTTGTCGACGCCCTCGCCGAGCGCGTCGATGCGACCGACGCCGTCGGACAACGGCACGAACGGGCGCGGCAGCTCGGGCTGATAGCGGCCGGTGGCCAGGGCGTAGTCGCGGTAGTTGACCGAGGCGGCGGCGACGCGGATGCGCACCTCGCCGGGACCGGGGCGGGGTTCGGGCAATTCGACCCGGCGCAGGCTGTCCAGGTCGTGGCCCTGCAATTGGAAGGCGTCCATCGGAGTTCCTCGGGTCCGCGGCGCGGACCGGCTGGTTCGGGGAGCCCAGACTATTGTTGCGCCATACATTGATATAGGATCGGACCGACAACTCATCATTGAGGATGACTCAATAATGATCGGTGGACTGTATTCCGAACTCGAAGCCTTCGAGGCCATCCTGCAGCACGGCAGTTTCACCGCCGCGGCGCGGCAGCTGCAGGTCACGCCGGGGGCGATCACGCGCCGGCTGAACACCCTGGAGGCGCGGCTCGGGGCCAAGCTGCTGAACCGCTCGACCCGGCGCCTGAGCCTGACCGAACCCGGCCGCCACTACTACGCCGAGGTCGCGCCGGCACTGGCGCAGATCCTGGCCGCGGGCGAGCGGGTCCACGACCTGTCGCTGCAGCCGCGCGGCGAACTGCGAGTGTCGCTGCCGATGAATTTCGGCCGCCTGTACGTGATCCCGCGGGTGTCGGCGTTTCTCGAACGCCACCCCGGCATCGACCTGGACCTGCAGTTCGACGATCGCTTCGTCGACCTGATCGGCGACGGTTTCGACGCCGCGATCCGGATCGGCGCGCTGACCGATTCGCGGCTGGTGGCGCGGCGCATCGCCCAGACCCGACGCATCCTGGTCGCTTCGCCCGACTACCTCGCCCGCCGCGGCGCGCCGTCCACGCCGGCGGAACTGATCGAACACAACTGCCTGCACTACACCTTGTTCCGCGACACCCCGACCTGGGAGTTCCAGCGCGAGCGCGAGCCGCTGCGGGTGCCGGTGCGCGGCCGCTTGAAGGCGAATTACGGCGTGCCGCTGGTCGAAGCGGCGGTGGCCGGCGGCGGCATCGTGCAGAGCGCGACCTTCGCGGTGGCGCAGGAACTGGCGTCGGGGCAACTGGTGGAAGTGCTGCCGGACTGGAGCCTGGTGCCGATCGGGATCTACGCGGTTTACCCGGGACGCGAGTACCGGCCGCGCAAGGTCGAGGCCTTCATCGATTTCGTCGAGGAGACGATCGGGCAGCCGGCGGTGTGGGATCGGATGATCGGGGCCGGGGTGGGATGAAGGGTTCGCAGTGAATTGAACGCAAAAGCGAATCCCCCGCGCGGTGGGATGTACATGCTTCGGGGTTGCGCCGGGCGCTCGCCCCCTCTTCAAAGTGGGCATGGGGTTCGATCGGTTTAACCGGGTCGGGTTGGTGACGCTGGAAGTCCGATCAATGCCGTTGAGCACCAGGCACTACCATGCATGCCATTTGCATTGGCTTGCAGAGACTTCGTTTTCCAGAAGCGTCGTTTCCGCAAGCCCAACTCGTGCTCGCGCGCCGAAAAGCACCCGCTGCCCAATCCAAACCATCGCGCCCCCCAAACTTTCGTTCCATCAACCCGAAGACTTCCCCCCTTTGAAAAAGGGGGGCCAGGGGGATTTGCTCTTACCCTCACCCCCGACGCCTCCACCAGCACCCGTCGCCTAAAATGCCGCCGCCCACCCTCATTCCGCTTTCGCATCGCTTGCTGAAAGCTTCCCCGTCCCCCACACGCAGCGCCGCATGACCACCCCGACGTCCACCCCATCGTCCGCCGAGCGCTCGTCGCCGTCCTGGCGCCGCGCCTTGTCGATGCTCGCCAGCCTGGCGATCCTCGCGCTGGCGCTGCATGCGCTCGCCGGGGAGTTCAGCGAGCAGGGGTATCGGTCGATCAAGCATGCCTTCGCGCAGATCGACTCTGTTCGTATCGCCTTGGCGTTTGTGCTGGCCCTCGCGAGCTATGCCTGCCTGGTTGGCTTCGACGCCATCGGCCTGCGCCGCAACGCGAGCAAGGTCAAGCCGCTGCGGCTGATCGTCACCGCCTTCCTCGCCAACGCGGTCGGCCACACCCTGGGCTTCGCCGCGCTGACCGGCGGCGCGGTGCGGTTGCGTGGTTACGGCGCGGCCGGGCTGTCGCTGGCCGACATCGGCCAAGTCGTGCTGATGAGCACGCTGGGCTTCGTGTTCGGCGCGTGGGTGTTGCTGGCCTGCGCGTTGATGTTCGAACCCGCGCCGGCGACCTTGTTGCTGCCGTTGGACGCAACGGCGATCCGCGCGATCGGCGCGGCGATCGCGATCGCGTTCTTCGGCCTGCTGTTCGCGGTCGGCCGCGACGGCCGCACCCTGCGTCTGCGCGGTCATGCGCTGTGGCTGCCCGATCGCCGCACCGTGCTCAGCGTGACCGCGTTGAGCGTGGTCGAACTGGCCCTCGCCGGCGGCGCCCTGTACGTGTTGCTGGCGCCGTCCATTCCGCCGGAGTCGGGCACCGGTTTCATCGGCTTCGTCGGTTTGTATCTGGTGGCGGTGCTGGCGGGCCTGGTGTCGAGCGTGCCGGCCGGCATCGGCGTGTTCGAATGGAGCCTGCTCAAACTGTTGCCGGGCGTCGCGCCGGCCAGCCTGCTCGCGGCCGCGGTCGCCTATCGCATCACCTACTACGCGCTGCCGCTGGTGCTGGCGACGGTGCTGGGCCTGTTCGGCGCGGTGCGCGGGCCGGTGGCGCGACGCGCGGGCGCGCTGCGCACCGCGTGGCTGGCGATCCGGCCGTGGTTGCCGCATGTGATCGCGCTGGCCGCGTTCGTGCTCGGCGCCGCGCTGATTCTCGACGGCACCTTGCCCAAGCCGAAGCATCGGCTGGTCGGCGCGCCGTTGCCGTTGATCGAAACCTCGCAACTGCTCGCCAGCCTCGGCGGCGTCGGCCTGTTGTTGATCGGCCAGGGTCTGCAGCGGCGTAGCCACGCGGCCTGGGCGCTGGCGTTGGGGGTGTGTCTGCTGCTGCCGCTGCCGGCCTGGCTGCGCGGCGGGCATTGGGTGTTGTCGCTGATGCCGCCGCTGGTCGCGGTCGCGCTGTGGGCGGCGCGGCGCGAGTTCTACCGCGAAGGCGCGCTGCTCGACGAAGCCTGGTCGTGGCGCTGGCTGCGCAATCTCGGCCTGGTATTGATCGCGGCGATCTGGCTGATGTTCTTCGCCTACAGCCACGTCGAATATCGCAACGAGCTGTGGTGGGAATTCCTGGTCTCGGGCAACGCGCCGCGCGCGCTGCGGGCGATGCTGCTGGTCAGCGTCACCGTGATCGCGTTCGGCCTGGCGCGCTTGCTGCACGCCGCGCGCGCGCCGCTGCCGGCGGCCGACGAAGCGCAACTGGCGGCGATCCGGCCGATCCTCGCCGGCGCCGACGACAGTCAGGCGCATCTGGCCCTGACCGGCGACAAGGCGCTGCTGCTCGACAGCGAACAGCGCGGCTTCGCGATGATGCAGCGCTACGGCGGCTCGCTGATCGCGATGGGCGATCCGGTCGGTCCGCCCGAGGTCGCGCGCGCGCTGATCTGGCGGTTCCGCGAAGAAGCCGATCGCCTCGGCATGCGCCCGGTGTTCTATCAGGTCGGCGAGCAGTACTGGCAGACCTACCTCGACATGGGCCTGACCCTGGTCAAGCTCGGCGAGGAAGCGCTGGTGCCGCTGACCGATTTCAGTCTGCAAGGCCCGACCCGCGCCGACCTGCGTCAGGCCTGGAACCGCGGCAAGCGCTCGGGCCTGAGTTTCCGCATCGCGCCGAGCGAGGACATCGATGCGTTGCTGCCCGAATTGGAAGCGATCTCCGACGACTGGCTCGAACACAAGGCCGGCGAGGAAAAGAGCTTCTCGCTGGGCAATTTCGATCCCGATTACCTGCGCCGCCTGCCGGTGGCGCTGATCGAGCACGAAGGCCGCATCGTCGCGTTCGCCAACCTGTGGAACGCGACCAACGGCCGCGAGTTGTCGGTCGACCTGATGCGTCATCGCGGCGACGCGCCCAAGGGCACGATGGATTTCCTGTTCGCCGAGTTGATGCTGTGGGGCCGCGCCAACGGCTTCGAACGCTTCTCGCTGGGCATGGCGCCGCTGTCGGGCATGTCGCAGCATCGTCTGGCCGGGCGCTGGAACCGCTTCGCCAATCTGATCGCGCGCCACGGCGAACGCTTCTACGGCTTCGTCGGCCTGCGCCGGTTCAAGGCCAAGTACGACCCGGTCTGGCGCACCCGTTATCTGGCCGCGCCCGGCGGCATGCATCTGCCGAGCGCGTTGATCGACGTGACCCGGTTGATCTCGCTCGACCCGCATCGCAACGACGAAGGCGAGGGCGAACGTCACGTCGCCAAGTTTCCGGTGTCGGCGCCGCCGACGCCGGTGTTGTCGGCAACTCAGGGGCGCGACGCGATACCCGCAGAAGCGATTCCCGCCGCCGACAACACCCGCGCCGCGACGCCGTCGTAATCGCCTCCGACGTGGTGGTCGCCGGGCATCTTGTCGATGGCGGCGGCTTTCGCCGGCAAGTGCGGGCATAGCGCATCGCCGTCGTCGTTGCCGTACAGGCACAGCGTGCGCGCCGGCGGCATGCGCAGCACTTCCGGCGCGATCGGCAGGCCACGGCCGCTGCTTCCGATCCAGTTCGACAGATGGAATTCGTACTCGGCCTTCTGCCCGGCCGAGATCAGCGCGGTCAGCCGCACCGTGCCGCGGGTGGCCGGCGGCAAACGGTTGTACGCGCCCGGCAACACGTCGGCGCCCTGCGAGAAACCGATCAGCACCACGTTGTCGCGATGCCAGTGGGCGCGGTAGTAACGCACCATGCGGTCGAGGTCGCCGGCGAAGCTCTGCGGGGTGCGCGGCGTCCAGAAGTAACGCAGCGAATCCACTCCGGCCACCGGCACGCCGGCCTTGGCCAGGCGCGCGGCGACGTTCTTGTCGAAGTCGGCCCAGCCGCCGTCGCCGGAGACGAAGATCGCGAAGGTGTCGGCGTTGCCGCCGGGCGTCGCAGCGACTTCGGTGATCGGCAGGCCCTGCAGGTCCGACGGCGGCGGCGGCAGGCTCGCATGCCGTTGCGCGCCGAGCACGTTCAAGGCCGCGCGCAGGCCGGGGGTCGCGTCTCCGCTGGCATTGCGGGCGAAACCACGCGCCTGCGGAATCGCCTTGACGAAGTCCTGCACCGCCGATACGTCGCAGCGTCGCTCATCGGCCTGCGGCGCGGCCACCAACCACGGCACGTTCAACGGCGCCGGTTGCAGGCGGGCGAGCTTGCCGTCGACCTTGAGTTTCAGCGAAGCCGACGCGCACAGCTGACGCGGCAATTCGAGTGTGGGGCAGAACCGGTTCGACACCGCACCGGCGAACAGGCTCGCATCGCCCTGCGCGGCGATCGCATAGGCCAGCGCCGCGCCTTCGCCGTCGCCGAGCAGCAGCGGCAAGTGGTAGGTCGGCAGGCGGTAGTAGGCCTGCACGTAACGCGAGAAATTCTCGACGTCGCCGGAGGAGAAATTGCATGCGCCGCCGTCCTTGCGCAGCAGCGCTTGCAGCGCCGGCACATCGACCGTGGCGACCATCGCGCCGTCGGCGACCAGCGCATCCACGCGCGCCTTGCGCTGCGCGGCGTCGAGACCGTCGGCGAACCACAGCACGAAGCGCTTCACCTCGCCTTGTGGCAGACGCACCGGGGTGTGTTGAAAGCGGCCGTGGGAGATTTCGCTGGCCAGCCGAAGCGACGTATCGGAAGCGCCCGCCGCCGAAGTCGCGAACACCGGCCCGCACGCGGCCCACAGGCAGCCCGCAACCACCGCACCCGCCAGAATCGAAACGCGCATAAGGTCTCCTCGATGCGCCACCTTATACCTGGGTCGGCGTGCAGAGAATGCGTCGGGTGCGTTGTTGTCGGTGGACAGGTGAAAGCAAAAAGCAAATCCCCTGCCCCCCTTCTTCAAAGGGGGGAACTTCGGGAGGGAATGCTTGAAGTGGCAGGGGCAACGGCCTGGGCTGTTTTCTCGTTATTCCCACGCGGCGCCGCCGATGCGCGAACTCATCCAGACATGACGCTGAAGTCTCTGGATCCCCGCCTGCGCGGGGATGACGAGCAAGAGCGAGACGCGCGGTTTATCGGCCGACGCGAGTTATCGACCTACCAGATGATTGCGAATCCTCCTGCCGCCATCCCCGATGTTGCGAATCTTTCCTGCTGCCCTCTTTCGATCGCGATTCTTTCCTGCCGTCATCCCCGCGAAGGCGGGGATCCAGGGCTTCATCGCGACCTCGGCCCGAGGTCTGACACCGTCGGCCTCACGATATCTGCCTCACATCGCCGGCCTCACACCGTCGGCCTCACGCCATCCGTCCAACCATGGCACCCGCTTGTCGCATCGCATGCCGCGCCAACAGCGACTTACCCACGCACCGGCACCTTCGCTTCGCCAAACATCACGCTGCGCGTCAACGGCCGCTGCAGGAACTCATGCGGAAACCCCTGCTCGATCGCACTGGCCGCGTCCAACCGCGCGCGCTGCGCATCGTCGAACACCACATCCAAAGCGCCGAGGTTGTCGTCGAGCTGCGTGAGCGTTTTCACGCCCATGATCGGCGAGGTCACCGCCGGGTTGAGCAAGGTCCAGGCCAGCGCGACCTGGGCCGGGGTCTTGCCGATCTGCGCGGCGACGTCCTTGACCACGTCGGCGATCGCCAGCCCGCGCTCGCTCAACGAACCGTTGCCGGCGGCGACGTTCTTGCGCGTGCCGATCGCGTCGGGCACGCCGGCACCGAGGTCGAGATCGGCGCGACTGTACTTGCCGGTCAGCACGCCCATGCCGAGCGGCGACCACGGGATCACGCCCAGGCCCAGCTCGCGCGCCATCGGCATCAATTCGCGCTCGACCGTGCGCTCGAGCAGGCTGTATTCGATCTGCAACGCGATCAGCGGCGACCAGCCGCGCAGGTCGGCGATCGCCTGCATGCGCGCGACCTGCCAGGCCGGGGTGTCGGAGATGCCGACGTAGACCACCTTGCCGGCGCGGACCAGATCGTCCATTGCGCGCAGGATTTCCTCGACCGGGGTGGTGAAGTCCCAGGCGTGCAGGTACAGCAGGTCGATGTAGTCGGTGTCCAGCCGCCACAGGCTCTCTTCGACCGAGCGGACCATGCTGCGGCGATGGTTGCCGCCGGAGTTCGGGTCCTTCGGCCGCGCGGTCAGGGTGTACTTGGTGGCGATCACGATCTCCTCGCGGCGGCCGCGGGCGAACTGGCCGACCAGGCGCTCGGAGGTGCCGGAGGTGTACTGATTGGCGGTGTCGACGAAATTGCCGCCGCGCTCCAGATAGGTATCGAAGATGCGCCGGGCCTCGGCTTCGTCGGCGCCCCAGCCCCAGTCGGTGCCGAAGGTCATCGCCCCCAGCGACAGCGGCGAGACGCGCAGGCCGGAGCGGCCGAGCAGGCGGTAGGTGTCCAGGGTCGATGCGGTGGTCATGGCGGCGGTTCCAAACGGGGAACCGCACCTTAGGACGGCACGACTGCTGGGTTAATCCGGCATTATCCGCATGAGCCATTAAGCAACGGATACACAATGCGCGGCAACGACTACGCCGAATTGCGCGCCTTCGCGGCGATCGCCGAGCACGGCAGCTTCGTGCGCGCGGCCGCCCACCTGGGCCTGTCACCGTCAGCGCTAAGCCAGACCATCCGCAGCCTCGAAGAGCGCCTGGGCCTGCGCCTGCTCAACCGCACTACCCGCAGCGTCGCGCCCAGCGAGGCCGGCGCGCGCCTGCTGGCGCGGCTGCAACCGGCGCTGGCCGACCTCGACGCCGCGGTCGCCGACGTGCGCAGCCTGCGCGATACGCCGTCCGGCCTGCTGCGCATCAACAGCTCGCGGATCGCCGCGATCCAGCACTTGGCGCCGCTGATCGGCCCGTTCCACCAACGCTACCCCGAGGTGACCGTGGACCTGGTGGTCGACGACCGCCTGGTCGATATCGTCGCCGGCCGCTTCGATGCCGGCGTGCGCCTGGGCGAGATGCTCGACAAGGACATGGTCAGCCTGCGCCTGGGCGGCGAGATCGAGATGCGGGTGGTCGCCTCGCCCGACTACCTGCAGCGCCACGGCCATCCGGCCGACCCGCGCGCACTGCGTGAGCACCGCTGCATCAACTTCCGCTGGCCCACCGACGGCAGCCTGTACCACTGGGAATTCGAACGCGGCGCGGACAAGCTCGAAGCGGCGGTCGACGGGCCGCTGATCGTGACCGAGCCGGAGGTCGCGGTGCGCGCGGCGCTCGACGGGGTCGGCATCGCGTATCTGTTCGACTCTCACGTGCGCGAACACCTCGCCGCCGGCCGCTTGCAGCAGCTGATGCCGCAGTGGACCCCGGCCTTCCCCGGGTTCTATCTGTATTACCCGAGCCGACGCCAGTTGCCCGGGCCGCTGCGCGCGTTCGTCGATTTCTTGCGCGAGCAAGCGCAATCGCCGACGCGGCCAACGACCGCCTGAGCCGATCAGTCACTGAGGCGGTCGCGCCGCCGACCGCCTTTATTCGAACGGTCTTCCGTCCCGATCGCCGCTTCCGCTCCCCCAGAACGCCGAAGCCGCATCCACAGTTGCCGCAGCCAATACCGTCGCCGCGATGCCACCCGCTTCGGCGACACATCCCTCGTTCCGCGACCGCCGCAACACTGCATCCCCCAATTCGGCACGTTCCGGCCCGACCCGGCCGGGTCGCGGGCCATGAGCGCGCATTACACTTGCGGCGATGCCCCCGACCGACTCCGCGCTCCTGCCCCGGCTGATCTTCAGCACCTGCCCCGACGAGGCCACGGCCGACGCGATCGCGCTGGCGCTGGTCGAAGAAGGCCTGGCGGCCTGCGTCAGCCGCTGGCCCGGGGTGCGTTCGACCTACCGCTGGCAGGGCCGGGTCGAACACGCCACCGAAGTCCAGCTGATGATCAAGACCCAGCCCGATCGGGTGCGCGCGGTGCTCGAACGGATCCAGGCACTGCATCCGTATGAACTGCCGGAAGCCTTGGTGGTCGAAGTCCGCGACGGCCTCGATCCGTATCTGCACTGGATCGCCGAACAGACCCGAGAACGATGACTGACGACCTGCTTCCAGGCCGGCGCCGACGCGCCGGCCGTGCCTTCGCCCTCGCCCTGGCCGCCGCCGGCCTTGCCGCCGCGTTCGCCACGCCCGCGCTCGCGGTCGACGAAAAAGACCTGCTGCCGGTCGACGAGGCGTTCGCGGTAAGCGCCAGCGCGCCGAGCGCCGAGCGCATCGCGATCGACTGGAAGATCGCCAAGGGCTATTACCTCTACAAGCACCGCATTTCGGTCAAGACCGACGCCGGCTATGCCGCGCGGCCGCTGCAACTGCCCAAGGGCGAGGCGCACAAGGACGAATTCTTCGGCGACGTGGAAACCTACCGCGACCGCCTCAGCGCCAGCCTGCCGGGCACCGCGCAAGGCGCCAGCGTCAAGCTGACCGTCAAATACCAGGGCTGCGCCGACGCCGGCATCTGCTACCCACCGCAGACCCGCACCCTCAACGTCGCCCTGCCGGCCGCCGCGACCGTCGCGGCCGCAACCGGGCCGGCCATGGATCCGGCGCCCGCTAGCGCGCCGCTGGTGCAGTTCGGACCGCGCGGCGGCGCCAGCAATCCGCTGCTCGGCGGCGGTTCGCCGCTGAGCGCGCCGGGCGCCGCCAGCGCCGGCGCCACCGACGCGCTGCCGCTGCCGCCGGAACAGGCCTTCGGTTTCGAAGCCATCGCCCGCGACGGCGACAGCCTGCTGCTGCGCTTCACCCCGGCACGCGGCTATTACCTGTATCGCGACAAGACCTCGCTCAAGACCGACAACGCGGCGATCGCCGCCGGCAAGCCGCAGTGGCCGCGCGGCACCGCGCATCGCGACGAACACTTCGGCCAGGTCACGGTGTTCTTCGACCAGATCGACGTGCCGCTGCCGCTGATCCGCAAGACCGCCGACGCCGCCAAGATCACCCTGACCGCCGGGTTCCAGGGCTGCCAGACCGACGGCATCTGCTATCCGCCGATGACCCGCAAAGTGACGGTCGATCTGGCGCGCGGCACGGTGACCGCCGCCGTTGATGCCTCCAAGACCGACCCCGCCGCGGTAACAGCGGCGGGTGCAGCGAACGCCGCTGCTGCAACGGCCGACGCCAGCAACGCTGATAACGGCGCCGGCACTCCGGCTTCGTCCAGCGACCCCGCCACTGCCGCTACCGATCCAGCCATCGGCGCCGCAAACGCCGACCCAGGCACCACTCAGGCCGGCGCAAGCCTCGCCGGGTCGCCCGACACGGCCAACCAAGCGGCCAACACCGCGGTACCGCAAGCCGAAGACAGCCTGCTCGCCGCCTCGCTGGCCGGCCCCAACCGCTACCTCGCCCTGCTGACCTTCTTCGGCCTGGGCCTACTGCTCGCGTTCACGCCGTGCGTGCTGCCGATGATCCCGATCCTGTCGGGCCTGATCGTCGGCCAGGGCCCGGGCCTGAGCGCGCGCCGCGCCTTCACCCTGTCGCTGATCTACGTGCTCGCCAACGCCGCGGTGTTCACCATCGCCGGGGTGATCGTCGGCCTGCTCGGCGCCGGTTCGAACGTGCAGATCCTGTTCCAGACGCCGTGGGTGATCAGCGTGTTCGCGCTGGTGTTCGTCGCCCTGGCGCTGTCGAGTTTCGGCCTGTACGAACTGCAGTTGCCCTCGGGCCTGCGCAACTGGCTCAGCGAAGTCAGCAACCGCCAGCGCAGCGGCTCGTGGCTCGGCGTCGCGGCGATGGGCGCGTTGTCCTCGCTGATCGTCGGCCCCTGCGTCGCGCCGCCGTTGGCCGGCGCGGTGCTCTACATCAGCCAGACCGGCGATCCTCTGTTCGGCGGGCTGGTGCTGTTCACCCTCGCCCTGGGCATGGGCGTGCCGCTGCTGGTGTTCGGCGTCGCCGCCGGCAAGGGCCTGCCGACCAGCGGACCGTGGATGGTCGCGGTGCAACGCGTGTTCGGCCTGGTCTTCATCGGCATGGCGATCTGGATGCTGTCGCGGATCCTGCCCGGCCCGCTCACCCTCGCCCTGTGGGGCGCGCTGGCGCTCGGCACGGCGGTGATGATCGTGCTGTCGCTGCGCTCGGCGCGCGGCGACGGCGCGCGCGCGATCGGCTGGTTGTGCGCGTTGCTGTTCGGCGTGCTCGGCGCAGCCCAGTTGTTCGGCGCGCTGGCCGGCAGCAGCGACCCGCTGCGCCCGCTCGCCAGCCTGCGCGGCGGCGCGGCGGCGCATCCGGCGGAACTGCCGTTCCGCACGATCAAGTCCAGCGCCGACCTCGATCGCGAACTCGCCGCGGCCCAGGCCGCCGGCAAGCCGCTGATGCTCGATTTCTATGCCGACTGGTGCGTGGCCTGCAAGGAAATGGAGAAGTACACCTTCCCCGAACCGCAGGTGCAGCACGCGCTCGACGGGTTCGTCCTGCTCAAGGCCGACGTCACCGCCAACGACGAACTCGATCAGGCGCTGATGAAACGGCTGGGCATCATCGGCCCGCCGGCGACGCTGTATTACAGCGACGGCGCCGAGCGCCGCGAACTGCGTCTGTTCGGTTTCGAAAAAGCCCCCGCGTTCGCCGCCCGCATCGATCGCGCGCGCGCCGCTCACCGCTAAGGACAGCACCCATGGCCTGGTCGTCTACGCTCAAAATCGTATTGATCGCGGTGGCCGCCGGCACCCTCGGCGTGCTCGCCGGGCAACTGGTCGGCGGCGGCGGCTGGCTGATGCGCACCGAACTGGGCCAGCACGTGCTGCAGGACCAGATGGCGCGCGAAGCGCCCAAGCCGCCGGCCGACCTGGCCGTCGCCAGCCGCGGCGCGGCGATGCCGCCGCTGCAGCTGCAGGCCCTGGACGGCAAGCCGATGCAACTGCCGCAGGCGTTCGCCGGCCGGCCGATCCTGATCAATCTGTGGGCGAGTTGGTGCGGTCCATGCATCAAGGAAATGCCCGAACTCAACCGTTACGCCCAGTCGCAGGGCGCGACCGGCACCCAGGTGGTCGGCATCGCCCTCGACAACGCCGAAGACGTCACCGCGTTCCTGCAGCGCGTGCCGGTCGGCTACCCGATCCTGCTCGACAAACCCGGCCCGCGCGACGCCGGCATCCAGCTCGGCAACCCCAAGGGCGTGCTGCCCTACACCGTGCTGATCGGCGCCGACGGCAAACTGCTCAAGCAACGGATCGGGCCGTTCGAGGCCGGCGAACTCGACGGCTGGGTGGACTGAGCGCGGCGCGATGAGGTGCCTTGCTTCGACGGAAGCAGTCATTCGACCGCCGCCTGCGAACCCGCGCACAATTCCAAGCCGCGACGGCGTTCAGCCAGTCACCCAGCCCATCATCACAAGCCCGACGATCCGTCGGACCGGCGGGCCGAAGCACGGCGGATGCGTGACGGCACCGGCTTTCCACGGTGACCTCGACAGGCGAGGATCGACGGACACGAAGCCACGCCGGATCGACGGCCACGCACCCGAAAGTCCCACAAGGCTGTCGGGTCTGGTTCATCCCCGCACCTGGGACCCGGCCACCGTCAGCCCCGAGCGATGCAACGCGAAGTTGCTATCGTCCGCCTACAGGCGCCGAGCTGCGGCTAAAAGCGCGACAAGACCGCCCTGCGGCCGCATTTCTAGAGTCGCCACTCAAACAACTGCTTAAATCGCGACAACTTCGCCGATTTGGCGGCCAACTTCTGGACAGCTGAGCAGCCATCGCGCAAACTGCCGCCCTTTGAAGGCAACCGCGCGGTCCCGATGGCCAAGCTCCTGGTCCTGCACGGCCCCAACCTCAACCTGCTCGGCACCCGCGAGCCGGAGGTCTACGGCCGCACCACCCTGGCGCAGATCGACGCCGACCTGGGCGAGCGCGCTCAGGCGGCCGGCCATGCTCTGGAAAGCCTGCAGTCCAACGCCGAGCACGTGCTGGTCGACCGCATCCAGGCCGCGCGCGGCGACGGCACCGCGCTGATCCTGATCAACCCGGCCGCCTTCACCCACACCAGCGTGGCGATCCGCGACGCCTTGGCCGCCGTGGCGATTCCCTTCATCGAGATCCACCTGTCCAACCCGCACACCCGCGAAGACTTCCGCCGCCACAGCTATTTCAGCGACCTGGCCCTCGGCGTGGTCTGCGGCTTCGGCGCCGACAGTTACCGCTACGCACTCGAAGCCGCAATCAAGCGATTGGCACTCTAGCGAGCGCCATCGCCCCCGTATCCGTCCGGGCCGCGTCCGCGCGACCTGCATACCAAGCTCCACATCAGAGGCCCGCTCCATGGACCTGCGCAAAATCAAGAAACTGATCGACCTGCTCGAGGAATCCAACCTCGCCGAGATCGAGATCAAGGAAGGCGAAGAATCGGTACGCCTGGCCCGCACGCCCAAGGGCGGCTACGCGATGCCGCAGCCGCAGCCGATGTACGCGCCGGCGCCGGAACAGCAGCGCCCGGCCCAGGCCATGCCGATGAGCTCGCCGACCGAAGCGGCCACCGGCGGCAGCGCCAAGCCCGCCAGCGACCTGCCCGACGGCCACGTCGTGCGCGCGCCGATGGTCGGCACCTTCTACTCCTCGCCCGCGCCGGACAAGCCGCCGTTCGTCGCGGTCGGCCAGTCGGTCAAGGCCGGCGACACCCTCGCGGTGATCGAGGCGATGAAAATGTTCAACCCGATCGAAGCCGACGTGTCCGGCACCGTGCTCAAGATCATGGCCGAGAGCGGCCAGCCGATCGAATTCGATCAGCCTTTGTTCGTAATCGGCTGATCGCCGATTACGACGGGATTAGGGAATCGTGATTCGGGATTCGGGCAAGCAGCGGCCGCATGAGCGCCTGGAGGTTTGGCGCGATGCGATGGCGTTGGTCGAATCGATCTATCGCATCACCGCGTCTTTTCCCGAAACCGAGCGGCTGAGCCTGTCCATGCAATTGCGCAGAGCGGCCGTGAGCGTTCCATCGAACATCGCCGAAGGCTCGGCACGGCGATCGAGACCGGAGTACTTGCGGTTCCTGGCGATAGCGCGCGGCTCGCTCGCCGAAATCAGCACGCAGTATGAGATCGCCCGCCGCCTCGGATATCTAACCGACAACGCCATGGACACGGACTTGCTGGACCGAACCTTCGCCCGTCTGAACGCTCTGATCCGCTCGCTCGGTTCATCGCCGCGCGTCGTCAGCGAGACGCCCGCGCTTCACGAATCCCAAATCTCGAATCCCCAATCCCATGCTTGATAAAGTCGTAATCGCCAACCGCGGCGAAATCGCGCTGCGCATCCTGCGCGCGTGTCACGCGCTCGGCATCCGCACGGTCGCGGTGCATTCCACCGTCGACCGCAACCTCAAGCACGTGGCCATGGCCGACGAATCGGTCTGCATCGGGCCGGCGCCGTCGTCCGACAGCTACCTCAACATGGCCTCGATCATCGCCGCGGCCGAAGTCACCGACGCCCAGGCGATCCATCCGGGCTACGGCTTTCTCAGCGAGAACGCCGACTTCGCCGAGCGCGTCGAGCAATCGGGCTTCATCTTCATCGGCCCGCGCGCCGAGACCATCCGCCTGATGGGCGACAAGGTCGAGGCGATCCGCGCGATGAAGGAAGCCGGCGTGCCCTGCGTGCCCGGCAGCGGCGGTCCGCTCGGCGACGACAACGCCGCCAACATCAAGATCGCGCGCGAGATCGGCTACCCGATCATCGTCAAGGCCGCCGGCGGCGGCGGCGGTCGCGGCATGCGCGTGGTGCACACCGAAGCGCATCTCAACGCCGCGATCCAGACCACCAAGTCCGAAGCCAAGGCCGCGTTCGGCAACGACATGGTGTACATGGAGAAATTCCTGGAAAACCCACGCCACGTGGAGATCCAGGTGCTCGCCGACGGCCAGGGCAACGCGATCCATCTGGGCGAACGCGACTGCTCGATGCAGCGCCGCCACCAGAAGGTGGTCGAGGAAGCGCCGGCGCCGGGTATCACCGTCGAGCAGCGCGCGGAAATCGGCAAGGTCTGCGTCGAGGCCTGCATCCGCATCGGTTATCGCGGCGCGGGCACGTTCGAGTTCCTGTACGAGAACGGTAGGTTCTATTTCATCGAAATGAATACCCGCATCCAGGTCGAACATCCGGTCACCGAGTTGGTCACCGGCATCGATCTGGTGCGCGAGCAGTTGATGATCGCCGCCGGGCGCAAGCTGTCGATCAAGCAAAGCGACATCGTGCTCGACGGCCACGCGATCGAGTGCCGCATCAACGCCGAAGACCCGGAAACCTTCATGCCCTGCCCGGGCCTGATCCAGCACTTCCACGCCCCGGGCGGCCCCGGCGTGCGCGTCGACAGCCATATCTACGAAGGCTATCGGGTACCGCCGAACTACGACTCGATGATCGGCAAGCTGATCGTGCACGGCCCCGACCGCGACACCGCGATCGCGCGCATGCGCGTGGCCTTGAGCGAAATGGTCGTCGACGGCATCAAGACCAACATCCCGCTGCAGCAGCGCATCCTGTCCGATGCCGGCTTCCAGCAGGGCGGCATGAACATCCACTACCTCGAAAAGCGGCTCAAGGAGCAGAAGGAGAAGACGATTTCGATCGTCTGATTGCTTTTCAGCCGAAAAACACGAAGGCCCGCGTCGTCGATGCGGGCCTTCGTCGTTTCACGAAACCTACGAATGCCGCTTCATGTAGGAGCGGCGCGAGCCGCGACCGCGAACCACGCGCCCCGGCGAATGCGCGAGGCCGCAGCCAACGAAGACATCTCGGCGACCTGGGGCGCGATGCTCAAGCCGAGCGGCGCGGCGATCGTGCTGGTCGGCCTGTTGCTGATGCAGCCGCCCCAGGAAAAAACCTCCGGGCCCGCATCACCCGTCCCACGACCGCTATCGATCCGCCACAGCGCCGCGCCGCAACCTGTCGCCAACCACAACCACAAAAAAACCCGCGTCGGCCACGCAGGTTTTGATTGATTCAACCGCTAGGCCGCGCGCAGCGACCTTCCATGCGACGCCCGCGCTACCCGCGATCCACGCGCGCACTACCATCGCGCCGCGCCCATCGACGCAAGCACGATGCCCGCACGCCCCGCCTCAGCGCAACGTGGGCTCGACCCACGCCGCCATCTCCAGCACGTCGGCTTCGGTCAGCTCGGCCGCGCCCGGCACGTTGCGGTGCGCGGTCGCGGTCGTGGCCGTCTTGCCCTTGGCCTTGCCCGGCGCCGGCACCTGAGTGCCCGGAATCGGCTGGATGCCGCCGGTGGACGAGGCGCTGACGACCATCACGTACTCGCTGGAACCGTCCGGCCACATCACCTTGAAGGTGCTGCCCGGCGGCAAGGTCGAGAACGGCGCGCCGCTGCGCGCTCGATAGACCGCCGCGATCTGCGCCGCGCTCAACGAGCGCTGTTCGGCCTTGGAGTCCACCGAGGTCACCGCCACCTGCGACAGGTCGCGGTACTCCTCGCCGAACACGTCGATCATCACTCCGGCCGCGCCGACCGAGTAGGCGCTCAACAACAGCGCCCAGAAGCCGATCTTCGCCGTTTTCATGAAGTGCTCGCGTTTCATTGCACCATCCTCTTTTCGCCAGTCAGCGAATCGACCATTTCTTCAACCACTTGTGCCCCCTGACGCGGGATCGCCGCGTCGTATACGAACCCGGCGAAATCCTGCTCGGGGTCCTGCGAACAAATGCCGCCGTTGGCGCAATAGGAGGTCATCAACGACCCCTTCGCGCTGCAATCCTGGCCGAGCTTGCACGCGGCCAATTGCCACGCCAGTTCGGCGAACTGGGTACCGGCCGCGCGGGTGAAACCCGAGCTGCGGCCGCTGGACGCGATGCCCATGCCCGGCGACAGCGCCGAATAGGCTTCCGGGTCTTTCGAACGCACAACCCGTTCGACCAGGTCGTTGCGGTATTCCTCGGTCTTCTCCAGCGGCTTGCCGGCCGCGAGCAGCGAAGCTTCGGCGGGCAGGCTGCCGCTCTTGGCCGCCTCCACGCGCTTGACCAGGATCATCGAGAAACTCAGATCATCCTCGGGCACGAAACGCGCGCAGCGCGAACTCACCCGGCTGCGCGCGGCGACCATCGCCGCGGAGGTGCGCAATTTCATCGACTCGATCGCGCGGGTGTCGTTGCCGTAATCGACCGGCGCGTTGGCGTAATTCGCGCAGTAGTCGTAGACCCGGGTCAGCAGCCAGATCGCTTCGGGCTCGCCGGCATCGGCGCGCGAACGCAGCGATTGCGCGAACGAATACAGATCGCGCGCCTGTTCGAACTGCTGGCGCAGCGGCGACTGGGCGATGCCTCCCGGCGTGCGGCGCGGGCCGGCGACCGGAATCGAATCGTCGCGGCCGATATCGCTGCCGCGCCCCGACGAGGGCGTCGGCGCGGCGTAAGCGCGCGCATCGGCCGCGGGCTCGGCGCCCGCGCCATCGTCGTGACCGCGCCGGCTGGCGTAGACGAACGCGCCGGCCAGCAAGGCCAGGGCGACGATCGCGACCAGCGAACGCCCGCCCACGCGCCAGACCGCGCGCGGCCCGCGCGGATCTTGCTTGTAGCCGGACGTGTAGGTATCGGACATCAAGTGCGTGACTCGCGACCCGGGTTGGCGTAACCGTGGCGCGAGCGACCGGCGCGGAGCCGATCGTCCGCGCCGCGGACGCGATGCCCGCCGCGTCGGACCGGTCGCATGGACCCGTCCGGCGCCGGCGGCGCATCGTCAAGCCGTCGATGATAAGTCAAGCGCCGCGCAGATGCCCGTGGCCACTTATATTGTGACTTAAGTCACCATTCGCGATGAGCGGTACCCGAGACGCCCAGACACGGGCCAGGACGGATGCCCGGCCACCTGAACAGGGCTCAGCCGCCCTTCGGCGCGGCGCAGAGCACGCTGTAACCGGCCACCCGGGGCCAGTTGGCTTCGGCCTGGTCGACGCCGGGCGGGACGTACTCGCCCGCGGTGGTCAGCTGCAGCGCGTCGCCGGCGGCGTTGCGATAGTGGTAGTTGCAGTAGCCCATGCCGGTGCCGGAGCAGCCTTCGATCTCCGGGTAGCCGAGCTTGCGCAGGGCGTCGCGCATGCCGTCCTCGCCTTCGTCGGCGTCGGGGTCGGACTGACGGGCCTGCCAGCCTTGAGTGAGCAGGCGCTCGCGCGCGGCCGGCAGCGCCACCGCTTCAAGCCGCGGCAGCTTCGCGCGCTGACCGCAGTAGCTGTCGATCGCTGGCAGCGCGGCCAGTTCCAGGCCGCCGTCCGCGCCGACCACGAGTCGCGCGAGCTGGCTGCCGTTCCAGTCGCCGACCCGCAATTCGGCATCGGCGCCCGCGCGTCGCGCAGGCTGGCTCGATTCGGCCGAAGGACCGGGCATGCCGTCCTCCAGCGACTGCAGGCCGGCGTCGGAATCCTCCTTGCCCGCCTGGCTATCGATCACCTGCGCGACCGGCCGGCCGTCGCGGAACAGCAGCACCTGCCCGTCCGGGAACACGCAGCCCATGCCGGCGAGATGGGTACCGACCCGGGCCACGCCGACGGCGCGGTAACCGGCCCAATCGCGTTCGCCGAACACCGTCCAGCCGGCCGCGGCGGCGGCACGCGCCTCGGCCGAGGCCGGCGCTTGCCCGCAATCGCCCGACGCCTCCCCGCTGTCGGCGCTGGCCTTGGGCAACGGCGGCAGCGCGTCGATCAGGCGCAGGCGCAGGCTGCCGACCTCGCCCTTGACCGTCAGGCCCGTGGCGGCCGGCGTCGCGGCGGCGGGTGTCGCCGCGGATGCTGGCGTCGCCGCCGCGGGCGCGGCGGGCGTCGCCGGGGTCGCGGTGCCTTCGCGATTGCAGGCCGACGCGCCCAGCGCGATCAGCGCGGCCACGGCCCAGGCCAGCGGCCGTGGCGACGGCACGGCGCGCCCGGCGGCGGCGAACGAACGGCGGATCGGCGTGGATTCCATTGCGCGGTGCTCCTTGAATGTGCGCGCACGCTATCTGATCGCCGCGAAACGGGTCAATAATGGCCGCCGCTTTCATCCGCCGCCCGCTCAATGCCCTTTCTTGAACTGACCCTGCGCTGCAGCGAAGCCGAACAACCGCGCTACGAAGCCGCGCTGGACGACGTCGGCGCGCTCGCGGTGACCATGCTCGACGCCGATGCCGACACCAGCAACGAGCACGCCATCCTCGAACCGGGCGTCGGCGAGATCCCGTTGTGGCAGTCGATGGTGCTCAGCGCGCTGTTCCCGCACGACGCCGACGCGCTGGTGCTGCTGGCCGCGCTGGAATCCTTCGATCCGGGCCTGGAGTGGACCCAGGTGCGTTTCCGCCAGGTCGAGGACCAGGACTGGGAGCGCGCATGGATGGACCAGTACGTGCCGCTGCAGTTCGGCCGCCGCACCTGGATCGTGCCGTGGAATCACGACCTGCCCGACGGCGCCGATGCGGCCGACGCCGCCGTGGTGCGGCTGGACCCGGGCCTGGCGTTCGGTTCGGGCACCCATCCGACCACCGCGCTGTGCCTGGGCTGGCTCGACGGCCTCGCCGACGAGGGCGAACTCAAAGGCCGGCGCGTGCTCGATTTCGGGTGCGGCTCCGGCATCCTCGCCCTGGCCGCGCTCAAGCTCGGCGCCGCGCATGCGGTCGGCGTCGACAACGACCCGCAGGCCCTGCTCGCCACCGACGACAACGCCCAGCGCAACGGCGTGGCCGAACGCATCGAGGTGCATCTGCCGCAGGACGAACCGCTCGCGCAGTACCCGGTGGTGGTCGCCAACATCCTCGCCTCGGCCTTGATCGCGCTGGCCGATACCCTGGCCGCGCGGGTCGCGCCGGGTGGACGCATCGCGTTGTCGGGCATCCTCGCCGGCCAGGAAGACGACGTGCTCGCGCGCTACGCCGCCGACTTCGAACAATTGTGCGCCGACCGTCTCGAAGACTGGATGCGCGTCACAGGCATCCGTCGGCGCTGAGCGCGACGGCATGATGGAATAAGGCCAATGTTCGTCGCCTGCCCTCACTGCGGTTATCTGGTTGCGCTGGTCGTGGCTCAGGACGGTCCGACCCGGACCTGTCCGCGCTGCGCCGGCGCGCTGCAATCGCAGGGCGTGGCGAACAGCGGCGACACCGCGGCGAGCGCGGTGCAGGCGCCGAACGAACAAGCGCCGAACGAAGACGCTAATGCGGTTGCGCCGGAAAGCAAACCGGTCGCAGCGACAAATGTCGCCGCCGCAGACATCGACGACATAGCCAGCGTGTTGCGCAAGAAGCCGCACAAGGGTCCCACCGAGATTCCTGCATCGCCTGCGGAATCGACGAGCGCGGTCGATGTTGCGGCGACGGTCGAGGTGGTTAATCAAGCCGCCGATTCCGTTGCCGATGCGAGCGACGCAGCACCGAATACCGACATCGCCGCGGACGACATTCCGCCCGCGCAACCGGCAACGCCGGCTGCCGCATCGCAATCCGCCGATGCCGCACTGACCCCGCTCAGCGCCGCGGTGCCGATCGCGCGCAAACGCCCGGCCAAGCGCGCCGGCAAATCCGAAACCGCGGTGACCTCGGCCCGACGCGCGCCGAGCTTCGCCCGTCAGCACGCGCGCGCCAACGCGGCGCCGACGCGGCTGCATTGGAGCGGCCCGCTGCTGATCGGCGTATTGACCATCGCGCTGGCCCTGCAATTGCTGCTCGCGCAACGCGACGAACTCGCCGCCGACGCGCGCTGGCGGCCGCTGCTCGCGAGCCTGTGCGGCGTGCTCGCGTGCGAGATTCCGCCGTGGCACGAACCGGCCGCGCTGACCATGCTCAACCGCAACGTGCTGCCGGTCGCAGACCGCGCCGGCGTATTGCGCGTCAATGCCAGCTTCCGCAACGACGCGCGCTGGGCGCAGCCGTGGCCGACCCTGGTGCTGAGCCTGGAGGACGTCGATGGCCGCCGGGTCGGTCAACGCGCGTTCTCTCCACAGGACTACCGCAAGGGGTATCGGGCGGACGAACGGATCGCGCCGGGGCAAAGCGCCGCGGTGCAATTCGACGTGCTCGAACCGGCCCCGCACGTGGTCGCGTTCACCTTCGATTTCCGTTGAAATCTACCGCCGTCGCGTTGTCTGCCGCGACCCCGGCGCGCTAGACTCCCCCTCCCGTCGTCACTGCGCGCAGTGCGCAACTGGCACATCCCGGCCGACGGAAACCTGCTACGGGGAAGCACTTGAACGCACTCAACGACCGCAACGAAGCCGCCCGCACCGGACCCCGGGTGCCGCTGCGCGATCACGTCGCGACTTCGATCCGTCGTTACTTGGGCGACCTCAACGGCAGCGGCACCGAAAACCTGTACGAAATCGCGCTGCGTGAACTGGAAATCCCGCTGTTCGCCGAAGTGCTGCAGCATTGCGACGGCAACCAGAGCCGCGCCGCGGCGATGCTCGGCATTCATCGCGCGACCCTGCGCAAGAAGCTGCGCGAGTACGGGCTGGAATAAGCGCCCGACCGGCTTCGACGCCAGCATCGAAGTCCGCATCGTTTCCATCGAAACAAACGCCGCGACGCGGCGTTCGCTTTGCCGAACCCGCCTGGTTTTCTCGACGGCCGCGCAATGCGATTGAGGTCATCGGCGGCATGCGATCATCGCCACGACTTTGATCCCGTGGAATACAGGCCAATGCACGATCTGACCCAGCCCGGCGCTGTCCTGCGCCCATTTCCCGCGGCCGAGGATGTATTCGCGCCCGGCCAGGAAAGCCTGGCCCGGCATCTGCATCCACTGGTATCGATCGACCTGTCCGCGGTGCGGCCGCAATGGTCGGGCTGGCTGCATCTGCTCAGTCCGCTGGAGCCGTGCGATGGCCTGGTCGGTCAGTACACCGAAGACGAATTTCACGCGCCGCTGCTGCGCAGCAACTGGATCGGTTTCGCGGTCGAGGACGGTCGTTATCGTCTGCTCGGCGATCCGCGCTATTTCCTGCTCGAACGCAGCCTCGAACACACGCCCGCGGAGTTGCACGCCGAACGCGCCGAGATGGAACGGCATTACGAAATCGAAGAGCGCGCCTATCGGGCATCGCGCGACTACTACCGCGAGCACGGTCATCTGGTGCGGCTCAACCGGTTCGGCAACGGCCCGTCCAAAGACGCGATGCCGCAGGAACTGCTGACCCAGTTCGGCGGCGTGGCCGAATCGGGCTACAACTGGGAAGAGACGGTGGAGTTCCCGCTTGAGCACGGCATCGGCGCGGGCGACAACGGCGAGGACGTGGTGTGGCCGCTGAGCCCGAGCGGCCGTCGTTTCGAACATGTGGCCTCGGTGCCCGGTTGGCACTACCGACATAGCGGCGCGGACTTGATCGTGCTGTTCTACGAACCGGTTGAACAGTTGGCGTTGTTGACGTTCGATTGGAGTTGAGGTTGCGCGCTGCGGCGTTCGATCTTGCTGGCGATTTTCGATCGCGCTGCACGAACTGAAAATCCCATCGTTCGCCGAAGTGTTGCGGCGTTGCGACCGCAACCAGCGCCGCGTCGCGGCGATGCTGGTGCATTCATCACACGATTTTGCGCAAGAAGCTGCGCGGGTGCAGGCTGGATGGAATAAGCGGCGCCGTCCGCGGCCCCGCCGGCAATCACAGCTGCGCGCGGGTCGCCAGAAACGCCAGATACTTGGGATCGTCTTCGGCGAACAGTTCCGCGCCGCCGCCCTTGTACGCATGCATCAGTTCGTCGGCGGCCGCATCTCGCTCGCCGAGGTCCAGCAGCACCTGGCCCAGGCGCAGATGGACGAAGGCATTGCCCGGACCGCCCGGGCAGCGCAACGCGTATTCCAGCACCGGACGCGCGGACTTGAGGTCGCGCAGACGGAAGTAGCAATCGCCGATCGCGGTGAGGATCCAGGTCGACGCTTCCCAGTCCTTCTTCGGTTCGGGCACCCATTCCCAGGCGTCGTTGAAGCAGGTCACCGCGGCGTCGAAACGCTTCTCGGCGACCGCCTGATTCCCTGCCTCGCACAGCTTGTTTAGGCGTTCGTAGACGGCGTCGTCCATTTGCAGCGAGGGTGGGGTCATGGATGGCTCTGCGGGTTGCTGCTGGGTGGTTGTGGCGCGGGGTTCGGGTTTCGTGCTCGGGCGGGCAGCCTACGACACGGATGCGATTATCGCGTTGCTGTGGTTGGCTCGAGGTGCGAGGGTTCAAAATTGACTGGCCGGGCTATCGCCGGTCGTGTAGCCGGACCTGCGCGCAGTGCGCGCGTACGGCGCTTCTTTCAACTTCGCGCCGCCATCCATGGCGCAACTGGCGGCGGCTTCGGATCGCCCGGCCCGGCCATCCT
>NZ_LMHM01000017.1:345726-473251 GCF_001427785.1 Lysobacter sp. Root690 | reverse complement strand
CGGTCGTCTAGCCGGACCTGCGCGCATGCGCGCGTACGGCGCTTCTTTCAACTTCTCGCCGCCGTCCATGGCGCAACTGGGGACGGCTCGGATCGCCCGGCCCGGCCATCCANNNNCGGTCGTCTAGCCGGACCTGCGCGCATGCGCGCGTACGGCGCTTCTTTCAACTTCTCGCCGCCATCCATGGCGCAACTGGCGCGGGCTTCGGATCGTCCGGCCCGGCCATCCTTGGCCGGTCGTGTAGCCGACGCGCGAGCCAATGGCTCGCAAGCGCGTCGGCTACACCCACCAATACCGAATCAAATGGAAGAAGACCGGGGCGGCGAAACACACCGAGTCCAGACGGTCGAGCACGCCGCCATGGCCTTCGATCATGTGGCCCCAATCCTTGATCCCGCGATCGCGCTTGATCGCCGACATCACCAGGCCGCCGTAGAAGCCCATCAGGTTGATGACCAGCGCCAGCGCCGCGGCCTGCAACGGCGTGAACGGCGTGATCCACCACAATGCCGCGCCCAGCGCGGTCGCCGAGGCGACGCCGCCTACGAAACCTTCGACGGTTTTCGACGGCGACAGCTTCGGCGCGATCAGGCGCTTGCCGCACAACTTGCCCCACACGTACTGCAGCACGTCCGAGGACTGCACCACGATCACCAGGAACGCGATCAGCAGCAGATTGCGTCCCTCGTAGCCGGGAATATGCAGATTGATCAGCGCCGGCACATGGGAAATGCTGAACACGCAGATCATCAGCCCCCACTGCACCTTGGCCGTGCGTTCCAGATAACGCGTGGTGTCGCCGCCGATGGTCGACAGGATCGGCAGCAGCAAGAACGCATAGACCGGGATCAGCAACGTGTACAGCCCGTACCAGTCGATATAGACCAGCCAGTACTGCAACGGCAGCGCCACGTAGAACGCCGCCAGCAAGGCGTAGTAGTCGCTGCGCCGGGTCGGCGTCAGGGTAATGAACTCGCGCAACGCGAACAGCGAGACGATCGCGAACAACACGATCATGCCGACCCGGCCGATCGCGAACGCGAGCCCGACCACGATCGCCATAACCCACCAGGCGCGAATGCGCGCGACCAGGTTGGCCACCACCTGGCTGGGCGCATCGCGGGTCTTCCAGCGCAGCCATTCGGCGATGATGGTCGCGATCAGCAACACGCAGGCCACGCCGGCGAACAGCAGCACCGAGTGCGGCCATTCGCGCACGAAACCGATCAGGTCGTTCATTCCGCCGCTCCGTGGCCGGGGTTCGCGCCGCTCGTCGTGGCGCTGCCCGCGGCATGGCCCAAGCCGTGCTCGGACAAGGCCAGCAAGGCGTTGCGCGCGCGGTCGAGGAACGCCTGTTTGTCTTCGTCGGCATGCAGGCGCAGGGTCTCGCCGAAAGTCGCGGTGCACAGCAGCGGCAGCGGCAACACTTTTCCCTTCGGCATGACCCGGGCGAGGTTGTCGATCCACACCGGCACGAATTCGAGCTCCGGCCGGCAATGCGCGAGGTGATACAGCCCGCTCTTGAACGGCAGCAACGGCTCGTCGCCCTGGTTGCGCGTGCCCTCGGGAAACAGGATCAGCGAACTGCCGCCATCGACCGCGTCGCACAAGGTGTCGATCGCATCCTGCTTGCGCTGGGCCGGGTCGCGTTCGATCAACACGCCGTTGAACACTTCGCGGATGAGATAGCGACGCAGCGCGTCGCGCTGCCAGTAATCGGCGCCGGCCACCGGCCGCACCTGGCGCCGCAACGCCGGCGGCAAGGCCGACCAGATCATCACGAAATCGCCGTGACTGACGTGGTTGCCGTAGTACACGCGGTGATCCGACGACGGCGAGCAGCGCCACAGCGCGCGCGCGCCGGTCAGCGCGCGGATCGCGCCGCTGAAGCTGCTGGCGAGCAAGTTCGAAATCATCTGGCCTCCAATTCGCGCACGATCGAACGCAGGCGCAAGCCGATGGTCACGGCCGCGCCGAGCGCGACCGCGGCCAGGGCGGCGGCGAGCAAGGCCTCGACCCACTGGGTCCATCCCAAGGCCAGACCGATCGCCGACAGCAGCGCAGCCAGACTCATCGCGATCATGCGCATGCGCCGCGACATCGGTCCTTCGGCATGTTCGCGCAAACCGCAGGCCAGGCCGAGCACGCGCACGTAAGCGGTACCGACCGACAGCAGCGATGCGGCCCAGCCCAGGTCGCTGGCCCAACTCAGCCATGGCGCCAGGCCGTAACCGACGCCGAGAAAAATCAACGTGTCGGCGAGCCGGTCGGGCGCATCGCTGTAGACCTCGCCGGCCTTGCCGACCATGCCGCCGCGACGCGCGAGCAGGCCGTCGAGGCGATTGCACAGCATCCGCCCTTGCAGGCAAACCGCCGCGAATAACAGCAGCATCACCCCGGCCAGCGGCGGATCGCGCAAGGCGAAGAAGAACGACAGCCCGGCCAATGCGGCCAGGCCGATCGCGAACAGGGAAATGCCGTTGGGCGTGGCGCCGCGCGAACGCAGCCTCGCGGCCAGGCGTATGCGCCAGTCGGGCCGCGTCGGTTCGTCCGCTGCGGTCGGCAACGGCGCGACCTCGTCGGACGGCCGGGGATCGTGGGGATCGCTCATGCTGTCGCTCCGTTCAATCGCCACCCCCGCCGCAACCGCCGCAGCCGCTGGATCCGCAACTGCTGCCGCCACTGTCGCTGCTACCGCCGCTATTGCTACTGCTGCCGCAACTGCTGCTGCCGCCGCTGCCATCGCTGCTGCTCGACACCGGCGTGCGCAGGGTGTGGTAATCGATCAGGGCGCTGTCGATCAGGCCCGCCGTGCCCATCAACGCAACCCGCGCGCCGGCTTCGGTGTCGCCAGCTTCGGTGTCGCTTGCTTCGCGACGCTTGGACAAGTCGCGATCGGCATCGTGCAGCACCCAGTCGCCGGCGCGCGAACGCCGCTTGGCGTACGCCCAGCGGACCAGCGCCAGCACGCTCGCGAGCGCGGTCAGCACCACCAGGAAACCGACCGGCTTGCCGCGCTCCACGCCGATGAAAATCTTGCTCAGGCCGAGTCCGACCAGGGCGACGATCGGCAACGTGCCGAGCAGACGCGCACGCAAGGCCTGCGCCGGATTCATCCACCAGCCCTTGCGCTGCAGCTGTTCGCCCAATTCGGCGTAGTGCTGCTTGAGCGCGCCGAGCGCGTCGTCGAGATTCTGTCGGCGCTGCACGATCCACAGCGCCTCGCGCAGGGATTCGGGAAGGGCCTGCTTGCCGCCGTCCAGGTTCGCGCGCAGCCACGCGCCGGTGCGCGCCGCATCGCGGGCGTGACCGGCGAAATCCAGACGCAGGGCATCGCGATCGAGCAGTTCGACGATCGCCACATCGGCGGCGCGTTCGGCGCCCGCGGCGAGGAAGCCCAGTTCGACGGGATCGTCGCCCTTGATGCTGCCGCGCCGGTTGGCGCCGCGCACGCGCCGCTCCAATGCGCCGCCGAGCGTGAACACGCAGCCGATCGCGGCGATGTAGAACGCGAGAAATTCATAACCGCGCCATTGCAGCGGATTGAATTGTGTCGATGCCGAGGCCGCCCATGCATACACCGCGGCACAGGCAACGCTCCAGATCCACACCCAACTGCCGACCCCACGCGGCGGCGCGGTCCAGGGCGTGACGAACCGCAACGGCGTGCGCCGGCCCGATTGCGGCTCCGCGGGTGCGGCCTGCGCCGCGCGCGACAACGCCGGATACGGCCACTGCGCCGCCGGCGGATCGCCGAAGAAGCGTTCGTAGCTGATGTAGGTTTCGCGGTATTGCTGCTGGTGCCGCTCCTGCTCCTGCGTGCCGCCGAGCGAGGGCGCGTGGTGCAGCGATTGTTCGAGCACCTGCGGACAGAAGCGCTGCCAGTAGTCGCGGGTGTCGGTCATGTGCGCGTGCCAGACCTGATCGATCAGCTCGCTCGGCGTGACCGGATGGCCGGCGGAAATTGCCAGGAAACAGAACCGCCGGTATTCCTCCAGCGCCGCCTGCGCGCCCTCGCGGGTGGTCTGGCAGGCGTGGGCGACGCGGGTCAGAAAGGCTTCGTGGTGTTCGCCGCCGAATTCGTATTGGTGCAGGCGTTGCCACAGCGCGCGCCGCGGCGCGGTCCATACATTCTCGTCCATCCCCGCTTCACTCATAGCCACACTCGCCCATAGGCCGCGACCAGCATCGCCAATTGGGCCAAAAGGCACAACGCCTGATTGCGCAGCAAGCCGCGCGCGCCGCGCCAGCGCGCTGGCCAATCGCGACCGGCGCGATCGCGCGGCAAAAGTTCCAGTGCGATCAGACTCGCGTCCAGACGTCGCGCAGCGTGCATGCCGGCCTCGCTGCCATCGCCGTGATCGGCCAGCGCGGCCAGCAACTTCGCGTCGAAATCCACCCGCACCGCGTAATACAACTGCGCCAGCCCGGCGCCGAGACTGAGTAGCAGCCACGCCGGGATGGCATCCACACCCGGCCACACCAGACCCAGCAGCGTCGCCGCCAGCACGATCAGCGAGCCATTGCGCAGATGCCGCCCCTGCGCCAGCAGCGCGGCCATCGCGCGCAGGTCGAACGCCGTGGTCGCAGCGGAGTTGTCGCTCGGCGGCGGCGTTTGCGGGTCGCTCATGCGGCGTGTCCGTCCGGAACCTGCGTGCGTGCCATCGCCGCTTCGCGCGTCATCAACCCCAGCGCGCGCCGATGCCGGTCGCGCAGCACGATCGCCGGCCGCGCCTTGCGCAGGATCGCGATCGCCTCGTCCACCGTGGCCACGCGGCCGCTGTGCAGCAGCCAGGCCGCGACCGCGGCGGCGCTGCGCGAATAGCCCAGGGCGCAGCAGACCAAGATCTCGCCGTGGCCGCGCATCGATTCGATATCGATGGCGGCCGCGCGCAACTGCTCGGCGCTCGGCGCGACCAGATCCAACATCGGCCGGACAACGTCGCCCGATCGCCACGACCGCAACGGCAACTCCGCGCTGACATCGATCACCCGCGCATAGCCGTCGCGTTCGCCGCGGCCGGGCACCCGGCCCAACCAGACTTCGTCGATCACCCACACCGGCTGCGGCGCGTTGCGCGTCCACCAGCGCGAATTGAGCCACGCGCCGAGCAGGTACGGCGTATACAACCAGAGCGCGGCCATGCTCAGACGGCCGTCGTCGCGTTTCTGGAAGCCGGCGGCGCCGAGCAACGCGTAGTTCAGCGCCACCAGCAGCAACGACAGCGCCGGCCACAGCAGCCACAGCCCCACGCCACCCAGCGCGATCGCGGCATACGCACACGCACCGGCGCCGGCCAGATAGATCAGCGCCAACCTCCAACGCTGCGGATCGCGCGCGAGCGCCGCATGCCGCCACGGCGCGGCGACACGTTCGGGCCACAGCCACACGCACAGCCAACCGGCCAGCACGCCCGTCGGCAGGTCGATGAAGTGATGCTGATACGTCGTCAACACCGACACGCCGATCAGCGCGAACCAAACGTGAAGCATCCAGCGCCAAGCGCCGCCCAGGTGCTGGGCGAAACGCACCCACAGCACGATCAGCAGCACGATGTGCAACGACGGCGCCTGGTTGAACGGCTTGTCGAAGCCCAGCAGCACGTCGAACAACCAGCCGAACACGCCGCCGGTCTCGGGCCGGGTGAAGCTGAAATGCAGCGGGAACAGCAGGAAACACGAGATCGCGACGACCTGCGCGCTCAACAACCGCAAGGCCTGGGTATCGAGTTCGCGCCGGTCGCGGCAGACGAACAGCGAGATCCCGTAGAACACGTCGATCGACCAGTACGGCACGATCGTCCAGGCCCAGAACGGCATCGCCCGTTCCCAGTCGAACACGATGCTGGGAACGTCCGCGCGCGCGGCCGCGACCGAATTGGCGTAGCCGTAGCTCAGAAAGAACAGCGGCCCTAGGAACAGCAGCCACAGCAGCGCCCGCCCCCACGGACGCCGCGCGGACGCAGCGGTCATGCGTCGACCCGCTGCGCCAGCGATACGGTGAAGATGCCCCAGGCGTCGATGCGCTGATCGATCTTGACGAAACCCGCCGCGCGCACCAGATCGTCCATCTCCTGCTGGCTGCGCCGGCGCATCACCCAAGCCTCGCCGCCGCGATGGCTGGTCAGCGCGCGGGCGATGAACTCCAGTTGCGGATGCCAGGGCTGGCCGGTGTAGACGATGAAACCGCCCGGCGGCACCGCCGCGGCCAGGCCATCGAGCGAACGCCGCACCAGCGCGTTGTCGGGAAACAACTCGTACAGGCCCGAGACCACCGCCAGGGTCGGCCGCGGGTCGAGCGCGGCCAGGGCGTTGCGGTCGAACGCGTCGCCCTGGTCGAAGCGCGCGAGCGCGCCAGCACCGAGGGTTTCGATCAAGGCGCGGCCCTTGTCGACATTGAGCTCGCTGTAGTCGCGCAAACGAATCGAATCGGCGCGCTCGTTGCCGCCGGCCAGCGCCTCGAGCGCATAGCGGCCATGACCGGCGGCGATATCGACCGCATGCACCGGCATCGAAGCCGCGCGCAGGCGCCGCATCGCTTCGCGCAGCATCTCGTGCATATGGGTGCGGCGCACGCGGATGCCGCGCCAGCCGATCGCATCGAGGTAGTTGCGATCGATCATGCGCCCCAGCGGCCCTTTGCCGCGCGCCTCGTCGCGGTAGACATAATCCAGGCTGCTGCCCGAATCGAAACCGGTGTCCAGGCCGAGCTTGATGCCTTCGGAGAAGTTGCCGCCGAAGCGCAGCCCGGCGCGGGTGAAACGCCAGCGCAGGTCGGCCAGCGACCAGCGTTCCGGAGGCCACGAGAGTTTTTCCGATTCCTCGAAGCTCGCGCCGTGACGATGCGCGTCGAGCAGATCTGCGCGGCGCAGCGGTTCGGCGAAACGCGCCTGCACGAACGCGCGGATGCGGTTGATCGCGGCGATCCGGCCCTTCTCGCCCAGAGTGTCGTGATAGAAGCCCTGCAGCAGATGGCGTTCCTTGATGCTCGATCCCAGGCGCTCGTAGAACCGGTCCTGCGGGCCGCGATGCACGACAAAATCCGAACCCGAGACCAAGAGCTGCGTCGGCACCGTGATCGCCTGCGCGTCGGCGACGATGCGTTCGGCCGCCTCATACAACCCCAACAACACCCGCACCGAAATCGGCCGGGTGATCAACGGATCGGTGCGATAGCTTTCCACCCGTTCGGGATCGTGCGTCAGCCACTGCGGCTTGACATAGCTGTTGACGAAGAAATTGCCGCGCAACTTCTGCATCAGCTTCAGGCCCGGCACCGCCAGCGGCACGTACAGCTTGACCTTGAACGCCGGCGAGGCGAGCACCAGCGCGCGCAGGCGCGGCGCGTAGTCGTGGACCCAGGTCGCGGCGACCACCGCGCCGACACTTTGCGCGATCAGCGCGGTGTCTTCGACGCTGATGCCGTGGCTGGCGCCGATGTGAGCGACGAAACGGTCCAGATCACGCACCAGCGCATCGAAACCGGGCGCATCGCCGCGATCGCCGGGCGAGCGGCCGTTGCCGCGCGCGTCCCAGGCGAAGAAGTCGGCATCCTCCATGCCCAGCTCGGCGACCAGATGCTGGACCCGGCCGGAATGCTCGTGGCCACGATGCAGCAGCACGATCGCGCGGCGCGGCTGGCCGGCGACCGGCGCGCTCGCGGGCCAATAACGATAGAACAGCGAGGTGCCGTCGAAACTGGCGAACTGGCGTTCCTGTACTTCCCTCATCAACCTTCTCCTTGTTGCGGTACTGCGGCGTCCTGCGCGGCATCATGCCGCAAACCGGCGCGCACGCGGCGCACCACGGTCAACACGCAAAGCAGACCGGCGACGATCAACATCAGTTCCGTGGCGCGCGCGCCGATCCAGCCCAGCGCGAGCAACGTCCCCAGCAAACCGACCACGAACGCGCGGTCGCTCTTGCCCATCGGCCCGTCGTAGCGGCGCGGCGCGCCGATCATCGGCCCGAGCACCCCGGCATACTCGGTCAACACCGCCAACAGCACGAACGCCAGCAACGGCGCCGGATGCAGGCCGGCGACCGCGAACAAGGCCAGGTACAAGGCGCTGTCGGACACCACATCGCACAATTCGTTGAGGTAGGCGCCCAGCCGCGATTGCTGGCCGAACTCGCGCGCCAGCATGCCGTCGACCGCGTTCATCGCCATGCGCGCGAACATCCACAGCGGAAGCAGCGCGAACAGCCACGGCCGGGCCGGCGCGCCCCAGTACACCAGCGCGGCCACGCCGAGCGAGACCGCCGCCGCCGCGGTGGTGACTTGATTGGCGGTGACGCCCAGCGCGTACAAACGCTGCACCAGCGGCCGCAGCAGCGCCTGGAAGCGTCCTTTCAAAGCGTAGATCGAAGCCATTCCCTGTGCGTTCCTGAAACCCTCGCGGGCGATCGCCGATCAGCTTAGCGGCTGCGGACAAAGATCGCGGTCCCCATGCCCGCGGATGCACGCGGTATCGAAATACTGGCCCGCCGGATCAGCGTGGCGGTGCCGATACCGGCCGCGCGGCGGTGGCGGCGTCGCGCGGCGCGGGCCGGAGTGGCCGCAGATGCGCAATCGCGGCCTGAACGGGCCGGCCCGGCGGCCCACCCCCGCTATAATTCCCGCGCCCTTCCGCTGCCCCCCATCCCCGAATGACCTCCGATCGCTCGACCGGCACGCCGGTTCACATCCGCCGCGCCCTGCTGTCCGTGTCCGACAAGACCGGCCTCATCGAACTCGCCCAGGCCCTGGCCGCGCGCGGGGTCGAACTGCTGTCCACCGGCGGCACCGCCAAGGCCATCCGCGACGCCGGCCTGGCCGTGCGCGACGTGTCCGAGGTCACCGGCTTCCCGGAAATGATGGACGGCCGGGTCAAGACCCTGCATCCGCTGGTCCACGGCGGCCTGCTCGGCCGCGCCGGCACCGACGACGCGGTCATGGCCCAGCACGGCATCGCCGCGATCGACCTGCTGGTGCTGAACCTGTACCCGTTCGAGAAAGTCGCGGCCGATCCGGCCAGCAGCTTCGACGACATCATCGAGAACATCGACATCGGCGGCCCGGCGATGCTGCGCTCGGCGGCGAAGAACTTCGCCCGGGTCGCGGTCGCGACCGATCCGGCCCAGTACGCCGGCTTGATCGAGGAATTGAACGGCAACGACGGCGCGCTCAGCGGTAAGACTCGCTTCGCCCTGTCGGTGGCCGCGTTCAACCGCGTCGCCCAGTACGACGCGGCGATCAGCAATCACCTCTCGGCGATCGCCGAGGACGGCAGTGCGCAGGCGTTCCCGGCCCAGCACAACGCCAGCTTCGTCAAGGTCATGGATCTGCGCTACGGCGAAAACCCGCACCAGCTCGGCGCGTTCTACCGCGACGTCAACCCGCTGCCCGGCACCCTGTCCACCTTCACCCAGTTGCAGGGCAAGGAGCTGAGCTACAACAACCTCGCCGATGCCGACGCGGCTTGGGAATGCGTGCGCCAGTTCGAAAACCCCGCCTGCGTGATCGTCAAGCACGCCAACCCCTGCGGCGTGGCGCAAGGCGTGGCCTGCGGCGACGCCTACGAGTTGGCGTATGCGACCGACCCGACCTCGGCGTTCGGCGGCATCATCGCCTTCAACACCAGGCTCGACGCGGCCACCGCCAAGGTCATCCTCGACCGTCAGTTCGTCGAAGTGCTGATCGCGCCGGATTACGACGACGCGGCGATCGACTACGCCAAGAAGAAGGCCAACGTGCGCGTGCTGCGCATCGCGCACGGCGAGGGCCGCAATGCGCAGGACATCAAGCGCATCGGCTCGGGCCTGCTGGTGCAGAGCGCGGATCTGCGCGAAGTCGGCCGCGATGAGTTGAAAGTGGTCAGCAAGCTCGCCCCGACCGACGCGCAGCTCAGCGATCTGCTGTTCGCCTGGCGCATCGCCAAGTTCGTCAAGTCCAACGCCATCGTCTATGCGCGCGATCACCGCAGCATCGGCATCGGCGCCGGCCAGATGAGCCGCGTGGTCAGCGCCAAGATCGCCGCGCTCAAGGCCGAGGAAGCCGGTCTGGTCGTGCCCGGTTCGGTGATGGCCTCGGATGCGTTCTTCCCGTTCCGCGACGGCATCGACGCCGCGGCCGCGGCCGGCATCAAGGCGGTGATCCAGCCGGGCGGCTCGATGCGCGACAACGAAGTCATCGCCGCCGCCGACGAACACGGGCTGGCGATGGTGTTCACCGGCGTGCGTCATTTCCGTCATTGACGTCGAGGGTTTGCGTGGCCGCGATCGCTTCGGCGCTCGCGGTGGCGCTTGATCGCTTATGTCCGATCCTTCTGATTCCGACTCGTCCAAGCCCGGCGCGTCCAAGCCAAGTACCTCCGGGCCCAAGGCCGAGCTTGATGTGGCGACAGGCCTGAGCGGCCGGCCGTCGTTGGGCCGCCATCTCGGCCGTTCGATCGCGCGCAAGCTCACCGTGCTCGCGGTGTTGCTGGTGGTGATGGCGATCTGGGGCGCGTGGCAGTACACGCGCCGGCAGGCGGTCGACAGCGAAACGCTCGGCGACTACCGCATCGACGGCTCGTCGCTCGCGGTGCTGCTGGTCGAACCCGACGTGTCGCTGGAAATCGGCGCGGGCCTGCGCCGCGACTACACCGTGCAGGTCGCGCGCGCGCTGGCCAAGCGCTTCGACCAACTGGGCTACAACACCCGCGAATACGCCGCGCGCAGCGACGAAGAACGCTTCGGCCAGACCACCCGCGCCGCCGACCGCAACGCCGCCGCGCAGTACCAGACGCAAACCATGCACCGCCTGCGCGAATTCAACGCGCCGGTGCTGCGGGTCGCGTTGCAGGACCTGCAGTACGACGGCCGCACCGTCAGCGAGCAGCATTACCGGGTCGAACTGCTGGACCCGAAAACCCTGCAACCCTCGTGGCGCGCGACGCTCACCTGGCGCGAAGGCCGCTCGCAATCCATCGCCTTGCTGTGGCACCTGCGCAAGAACCGGCTGCCGCCGCCGTTGTGGGACAGCCTGGCGGATCTGGCGATCGCGCGGATGCGCAAGGATGGAGTGATTGCGTCGGGGTCTGCGATCCAGTAATCCGGGTGGTGGTCGAGGCATCGTGGTCGCGTCGCGCGCGAAGTGTCGCGGTCGCGGCTTGCGCCGCTCATACAGGGGCTCCGGCCACGACGATGCGCTCTAAACGATAGCGATGTTGATCGCGAGGTCCGACTGTAGGAGCGGCGCAAGCGGCGACCCACGACACCTCACCCACGTCGCATCCCCGAGACCTCGCTCGCAATCCACATCCGACATTCACCGGCAACGAATCACCCGGCAACGCTCAACCCCGCCCCTCACTCGCGTAAAATCCCGAATCCGCGTACCCCACGCCATCGCGGCCCGTCGTGGCCAGGAGCATCCATGAAAGTCCTCGTCATCGGTTCCGGCGGACGCGAACACGCGCTGGCCTGGAAGCTCGCCCAGTCGCCGCGCATCGACGAAGTGCTGGTCGCGCCCGGCAACGCCGGCACCGCGCACGAAGGACGCTGCCGCAATGTCGCCGTGGCCGCCACCGACATCGACGGCCTGCTCAAACTGGTCGCCGACGAAAACGTCGCGCTGACCGTCGTCGGCCCCGAAGCGCCGCTCGTGGCCGGCGTGGTCGACCGCTTCCGCGCCGCCGGCCTACGAATCTTCGGACCGACCGCCGCCGCCGCCCAGCTCGAAGGCAGCAAGGCCTACGCCAAGGATTTTCTCGCCCGCCATGGCATCCCAACCGCGTACTACGCCGTGCACACCGACGTCGACGCCGCACTGGCTTACGTTCGTGAGAAAGGCGCGCCGATCGTGGTCAAGGCCGATGGCCTCGCCGCCGGCAAGGGCGTGATCGTGGCGATGACCCTGGAAGAAGCCGAAGCCGCGGTCACCGACATGCTTTCGGGCAACGCCTTCGGCGCCGCCGGCGCGCGCGTGGTGATCGAGGAATTCCTCGACGGCGAAGAAGCCAGCTTCATCTCGATGGTCGACGGCAAGCACGCGCTGCCGATGGCGACCTCGCAGGACCACAAGCGCGTGTTCGACGGCGACACCGGTCCCAATACCGGCGGCATGGGCGCGTACTCGCCCGCGCCGGTGGTGACGCCCGACGTGCATGCGCGCGTGATGCGCGAAGTGGTGATGCCGACCGTCGACGGCATGATCGCCGACGGCGTCCCGTTCACCGGCTTCCTCTACGCCGGCCTGATGATCGACGCGCACGGCGCGCCGAAAGTCATCGAATTCAACGTGCGCTTCGGCGACCCGGAAACCCAGCCGGTGATGCTGCGTCTGGATTCGGACCTGCTCGATCTGGTCGAAGCCGCGCTCGACGGCAAGCTCGACACGACCCAAGCGCAGTGGAACCCGCGTCCCTCGCTCGGCGTGGTGATGGCCGCGGCGAACTATCCGGACACGCCGAAGGCCGGCGACGTCATCCACGGCCTGGACGCGGCGCAGCCCGCGCACGCGAAAGTCTTCCAGGCCGGCACCAAGCTCGGCGCGAACGGCGAAGTGCTGACCGCCGGCGGTCGCGTGCTGTGCGTGTGCGCGCTCGGCGACGACGTCGCCCAGGCGCAGCGCGGAGCCTACGCCGCATTGGCGAAGATCGGCTGGGACGGCGAATTCCATCGCAACGACATCGGCTGGCGCGCGATCGAACGCGAGCAACAAGCCGCGAAGTCCTGAGTTCCATCCATCGCGACAAAAAACGGCCGGAAGAGCACCCGCTCTCCCGGCCGTTTCGTTTCCCCCTGTAGGAGCGGCGCAAGCCGCGACCGCGACATCGTGCCTACGTCGTATCTGTGGTGTCGTGGTCGCGGCTCGTGACCGAAGGAAATCCAGCCGGACGCCGCTCCTACAGTCGGTATCGTCATCCGCGACGACTCGCCGCCTTACACCGCCGCGGGCGACCCGAACCAGACAGTCAACGCATCCGCCAACCCCTGCCAACTTCCCTCACCCACCCAGGCCACATACCCATCCGGCCGAATCAACACAGCCACAGGCGCCGCGACCACGCCAAGCGCGGGCAACTCCCACCCCCCCGCGTACCCGGCATCGATCGCCTGCACCCGATCGGCCCAAGCCGAACTATCGAAGCCACCGACTTCGCCGAAGTTGATCAGCACCGGCCGCGCACCATGCAGCAAGCGGTAGACGCGCAACGGCCCCTCGGCGGTCACCAGATCGAGATCCGGCATGCGCCGCCCAAGCAAGGGATGGCCCTCGCCGAAGTCGTAGCGAATATCCAACCCCGTCATCATCGCGGCGAATCGCTGGTACGGCTCATCCATGCCGAGCAGCTCGGCCACCGTGTCGCGCAACGCCGTCGTGCGCGCATCGGCCGGGCGCAACGCGGTCGAGGCCATCGTATTGCGCAGCACGCGCGCCGCGACCGGATGACGCTCGGCGTGGTAGCTGTCGAGCAGACTGTCCGGCGATATTCCCTTGATCACCTGGGCCAACTTCCAGCCTAGATTCATCGCGTCCTGCACGCCGGTCTGCAAACCGTGCCCACCGTCGGGCGCATGCACATGCGCGGCATCGCCGGCCAACAGCACGCGCCCATTGCGGTACGTCGCCGCCTGCCGGCTCACATCAGTGAAACGCGAAATCCAGATGGGACTGTGCGCGCCGTAGTCGGTGCCGCAGGCCGCGATCAACGCCCGGCTGAGATCGTCCAAGGTGGGCTCATCGTTCGTCGTCGCGACGCTCGCCTCGGTGACCATCACCTTGATCGGCCCCTCGTCCTTGTAGATCACCTGCCCGTCGCGGATCTCGTACTCGGTCCGCCCGAACGCATGCACGCCCAGGTCGGTGCGATGCACGCCCAGCTCCGGCGTCCGGGTCATCTCGACTTCGGCGATCAGGCTGCTGATCGTCGGATCCCACCCGGGAAAATCGATACCGGCGATCTTGCGAACGCGGCTGCGTCCGCCGTCGCAGCCGATCATGTACTGCGAACGCAACGACTTGCCGTCGGACATGACGATGTCGACCCCACTATCGTCTTGCGCGAACCCCAGCACCTCGCGTTCGCGATAGAACGTCACCGGTAACTCGCCGACCCAGCCGGCGAGAATGCGTTCGATATGGTTCTGCCACAGCCCGAGCCCGTAATTGTGCCGGGTCGGAAACGCGCTGATGTCCAGCTTGACCCCGGCGAACCCCGCGACCTGCGCCTTTTGCCCTTCCGCCAGGAATCGATCGACGATGCCGCGCTGATCGAACATCTCCAGCGTGCGCGCATGCAGCCCGCCCGCGCGCGAACCCGCCAGTTCCTGATTGGCGCGCCGCTCGACCACCGCGACGTCCACACCCGCGAGCGCCAACTCACCCGCCAGCATCAACCCGGTCGGACCACCGCCCACGATCACCACCGCATGCACGTTCATCGACACGCTCCCATCAACAGCGCGGCGTGTGCCGCCCGAACCTCGCAAACCGCGGCATCGACCGCCCGCGACCGCTTCGGAAGCCCCGCCGTCGCATCCTCAACCCAACCGCGCGCCTCACCCTTCGACGACAACCTGCTCATCGCACTCTCCCGATCCACTGGCCAAGTCAGGTCGGCGATTGAGCACCACGCGCCGGGGCTTGCCGCAAGCCCCCGGGGGAGTAAGATGTTGGTAGGGGCAGACACCGATGTTTTTCATCTCGGTTCGCTCAGCACGATGAACAGGCTTCCGTCCAGCCGTACAGCGCCGCAATCGGCGGCTCACTCGATCGGGGCGAACTTCCAAACCTTACGAATGCCGCCCATGGCGGCTTGCGCGGCGGCGGTCCTGGCCGATGCGTTAGAGCGCACTGGCGACCACAGAAGCCGGCTCTCAACAGAAACACGCCCGTCTGGCCCAAATCAAGACGGCCGGAAAAGCTCGCGCTCGTCCGGCCGTCGTGGTCTCGATTTAAAGGAATGGCTTCGTCACTGAGGCGAGCAAGCCACAGGGCTAATGCACAGTCCCCGCCGCATCCTCGGCCGCCGGCTGCAGCGAAACCGCGACTTCCTCCAGCTCCGCGATCTCCGCCTCCAGCGCGTCGTACAACTCGCCCTGCCGCGTCATCAATTCCTCGATCCGCTCGGCCTGCTTCAACTTCGACAGTTCCCCGTCGAACAGCAGCCACTGCGCGGTCAGCTGCTCCACATAGTTCTTGGAGTAATGTCGCATTTCCTTCAGCTGATTCAGCGTCGCGTTGACATGGTCCAACGGCGTCTTGGTATCGGCGGACATAAAGACCTCCACTTCGCAAGGTTGGACCCAGGGTATCGAAGGAAAGCTGGCTGGACCTGAAATTCGCCGCGCAGAAAGCATGGAATAAAAGCCGAATCTTCACTCGACGCCGACAATGTCGAACGCCGGATCGACCCATGCCAGAATGCTCGCAATCACCTGGGACAAAACGGCCTCTTGGCCCCGCATTCGGACGCGATCGAACAATGGGCCCCTTTCAAGACGGATGGACGGAACAGGACGTCGCGGCCGTGATTGCGCGCGGTGTACCCGATGAACTTTTGTACGTGCCCATCGTGATCAGCATGGACCCGCCGGACTTCGAGTGGTCCCAGGCGATCTGCATCTCATTGGCATCGCATCCGCATTTCAATGTCAGGGGGCAACGCCATCCTGGGATTCGGCCATCTCGCCCGTACTTGCCGCCGCATCGACGCGGCAACCGTCGTTCCCCTGATAGCCGCTGCGCTGCAGGACGAGAGCGCATATGTCCGAGGCCACGCGGACGACGCGGCCGGCGATCTGTTGCACTACCTGGACGTTCGGGTGCCGGGCTATGAGTCGTAAAGGCCCGCGCGCTGCGGCCGGCACGCGGACCATCCGCCCGCCGCTGCGTACCCGGCCCGCCATCAACCGACGCAAACGCCTCGGCTTGAATGAGGGTTGCATCGATTAATGTCTGCGGACTCGAGAAGCGTTCACTCAACATGGCTTCGTAACGGCAAACCAGCTCTGAGTTTTCCTTTGATCCGATGCAGCGCCACCAACCGGTTGGACTTAGACACAAGCGTTCGAAACCATGCTCGACGACCTCTTAAAATCGCTCAAACACGCCGAACTCACGTTCATTGCCGAAAGCGACTACGGCACCGACGTCGAGCGGCATCGCGACGCGTTGAAACAGCTTATCGACGTACAACACGGCGTCCTGACGCGGGGTCAGCATTGGCATCCCTACGAGGTGATCGAGTTGTGCGCGCAGTCATTGATACCGGGACACGAACGAGAGTTCACCGCCTGCAGTTTGTTGGTGCTGCGCGCGGTGGCTTCGGGGTTCGATACGCATACCGACCTGGACCAGAAACTGGCGGACCGCGCCCAGGACTATGACGCCCTGCCTGCGGAATTCAGAGACGCGATCCTGGATGCCTATCAACGCGTCGACCGATAGCCCTCCGGCGCCGCTCGGGTCGTGACGCCGCAGACCTCAGGAAAACGGTGAACCCCCATCCGTACGACGCTGCCACCAGGTCGCCGGGTCAATTAAGCGTTCAAGCGCCGGGTCGGCCGTCGGCCCCTTGGCGACACGACGCGCGCATCGAGTGTAGACGCATCGTCAGGCTGTCGCCCGGTCAGGCACGGCGCGCTAACCACCGCCTTCGTACACTGCTCGGCCATATCCGCTGCCAGAGGCCGAACCGACCATGTCCCCCACCATCGCCCAGGCCGCCTACATCGCCGCGAAACTCGGCGAAGCGCTGGCCATTCTGGCCGGGGCATGGCTGCTGACCACGCTGCTGCGGCATCTGCTGCGGCGGTTGTCGAACCAGTACGACCTGGCGCCGGCGTTCGCGATCGGGGTTCGGCGGGTGTTGAACACGCTGATCTATATCGCGGCGTTGCTGTTGTTGCTCAATCGGTTGGGGATTGAGGGATCGGTGGTGTGGACGACGCTGACCGGGTTCGTGGCGGTCGGCGCGGTGGCGTTCTTCGCGGCGTGGAGCGTGCTGTCGAATATCTTCTGCGCGTTGTTGATTCTGACCACGCGGCCGTTCCGGCTGTACGACTACATCGAGGTGCTGGAAGGCGGCGATAAGCCGGGGCTGCGCGGGCGGGTGGTCGATATCAATTTCATCTTCACCACGCTGCAGGAAAGCCACGCCAGCGGCGAGGACACGGTGCTGCAGGTGCCCAACAGCCAGTTCTTCCAGCGCAGCACGCGGCGCTGGCGCGAGGAGCCGGAGTGGAGCCGGGTGGCGCGGGAGAAGGCCGCGGATGGGCCGCATGGGGCGGATTGGAAGGATGCGGCGGTGCGTTGAGGGTTGGCGCGGGAGCGTGTCCTCATCCCGCCCCCTCTCGGCTTTGCACTCCCTGCGGTCGCCGCTCGCGGGAGAGGGGCTTGAGAGCGCTTCTCGCGCGTAGCGCATCGGCGGCGATGCGTCATGGCGGGTGAGGTGCGGTAAAGGCTAAGGGCAAAAGCGAATCCCCCCTGCCCCCCCCCTTTTGCAAAGGGGGGAAAAGCAAAGGCAAAGACAAAAAAGCAAAGGCGGGTGGCGGCGGTGGACGGGTTCGGGGGCTGGGCGGGAGCGGGTGGTCTAGGGGCGTGCATTGCCGGGGCTACTTTTGCGCTACCTCGCTGATGCCGCTACACCCGGCCAGTCGGCTTTTGTTAGGCTCCCCACGCGAATCCTTCGCCCGAGCCGCGCATCCACGCGCGGACACGAATCCACAAGCAGGACGGCATGGCGCACAACCAGTTCGCGTTGCTCACCCAACGGCGGTTCCTGCCGTTTTTCCTGACCCAGGCCTTCGGCGCCTTCAACGACAACGTCTACCGGCAGGCGATCATCGGCCTGCTGTTCTACCTTGGCGTCGACGACGCGCAGCGCACGCTCTACACCAACCTCGCGCCGGCCTTGTTCATCCTGCCGTACTTCCTGTTCTCGGCCACCGCCGGGCAGATCGCCGAGAAGCTGGAAAAGCACAAGCTGATCCGGATCACGACCTCGATGGAGATCGCGATCATGTCGCTGGCCGCGGTCGGCTTCGTCACCCAGAACATGACGATCCTGCTGATCGCGCTGTTCGGCACCGGCCTGCAGTCGACCCTGTTCGGGCCGGTCAAGTATTCGATCCTGCCGTCGGTGCTCAAGCCCGAGGAACTCACTGGCGGCAACGGCCTGGTCGAGATGGGCACCTCGATCGCGATCCTCACCGGCATGATCTTCGGCGGCCTGATCTTTACCCTCGCCGGCACTCACGGGCCGGTGGTCGCGGCGACCGCGATCATCGTGTTGGCGGTGACCGGCAATCTGGTCAGCCGGATGATCCCTCGCGCCGACGCCGGCGAGCCGGACCTGAAGATCCAGTGGAACCCGATTCCCGAGTCGGTGAAGATCATGCGCATGACCCGCCGTCAGCCGGCGGTGCGCAATTCGGTGCTGGGCGTGTCGTGGTTCTGGTTTGTCGGCACGGTGCTGACCTCGCAGTTGCCGGGTTATGCGCTGACTAATCTCGGCGGCGATCCGACCCTCTACATCTTCGCTCTGGCCTTGTTCTCGATCGGCACCGGCGTGGGCTCGATGCTGTGCGAACGCCTGTCGGCGCGCACGGTCGAAATCGGTCTGGTGCCGCTGGGCGCGTTCGGCATCAGCGCCTTCATGATCGACCTGTATTTCGCCCGCACCGGCGCGGCCACCGCGACCGGGCTGGACGTGGCCGCGTTCGTGCGCGGCGCCGGTTCGTGGCGGATCATGATCGATCTGGTCGGGATCGGCCTGTTCGCCGGTTTCTTCGTGGTGCCGCTGTTCGCGCTGATCCAGAACCGCTCGCCGAAGAACGAGCTGTCCCGCGTGATTGCCGGCATGAACATCCAGAACGCGGCGTTCATCGTGTCGGCGGCGGTGCTCGGCGTGGTCGTGCAGCGCTTCCTGCACTGGACCATCCCGCAGGTGTTCCTGGCATTGGCGATCGCCAACGCGCTGGTCGCGATCTACATCTTCACGATCGTGCCCGAGTTCCTGATGCGCTTCCTGAGCTGGGTGCTGGTGCGCACCCTGTACCGGTTGCGCGTGGCCGGGGTCGAGAAGATCCCCGACGAAGGCGCGGCGCTGGTGGTGTGCAATCACGTCAGCTACATGGACGCGCTGATCCTAAGCGCGAGCATCCCGCGGCCGGTGCGCTTCGTGATGTATTACAAGATCTTCAACATCCCGGTGATGAGCTGGATCTTCCGCACCGCCAAGGCGATCCCGATCGCCGGGGCCAAGGAGGACCCCGAGGTAATGCGGCGCGCGTTCGAGGAAATCGAGGCCGCGCTCGCCGACGGCCAGTTGGTCGGCATCTTCCCCGAGGGCGCATTGACCAAGAACGGCGAGATCGCGCCGTTCAAGTCCGGGGTCGAGCGGGTGCTGGAGAAAAATCCGGTGCCGGTGATCCCGATGGCGCTGCGCGGCATGTGGGCCAGCATGTGGAGCCGCCGCAGCAATCGCGCCGAGGGTGGCTGGCTGGATCGCATGCGGGTGCCGCGCCGGTTCCGCGCCGCGATCGAGGTCGTCGCCGATCCGCCGCAGGACGCCGCCGGCATCACCGCGCAATCGCTGGAAGCGCAGGTCCGCGCGCTGCGCGGCGATCGGGCCTGATCGCCGCGCGAGGCGCCGTGCCGGCGACGCCGCGAACCGTCGCCGATCGCCGCGGGTCCCCACAATCGGCGCGGCCGGGCGTAATCGGCCGCGATCGGCATGCCCTGGGCCGTCGCGGCGACGTGCCGTTGTCGCGACGCGCTGCTAGGATGCCCGCGAACGGTCGCCGCGTCGGCGACCGACGTTTGTCTTGGGGAAGGACACCATGAATCAGCCCGTCACCACCGCGGCCGCGCCGTATCCCACCTACCTGGCCTGGTCGATCACCATCACCGTGCTGGGCGCCTGTTTCTGCTGCCTGATCGGCGCCGCGCCGGGTATCGTCGCGATCGTGTTCGGCAATCAGGTCAACACCAAGTTCAATGCCGGCGACGATGCCGGCGCGCGCAAGGCTTCGGAGAACGCGAAGATCTGGTGCTGGGTCGGCACCGCCCTGGTCGCGGTCAGCCTGCTGCTGAACATCGCGTCGTTCTTCGTCAACGGCATGTCCTTCATGTCGGAAGACTTCCTGCAGCAGTTGCAGCAGGCGCAGTCGCGCTAAGCGCCCGCATCGGGACCCGCAACGTGCAGCACAGCGCCCACCCGCGCCATCTCGCCCTCGCGGCGACCGCAACCGCCGCGCTCGCGGCGACGGCGGCCGGCGTGTGGGTGCTGCGCCGTTTCGATCCCAACGCCGCCGGCAGTCCGCTGCCGGCGTGCGTGTTCCACAGCTTCACCGGGCTGTACTGCCCGGGTTGCGGCATGACCCGCGCGCTGCACGCGCTGGTGCATGGCGATCTCGCCCAGATGCTGGCGATGAATGCATTGCTGCCGGTAGCGATGCTGACCTTGCCGCTGATCGTGCTGCACGGCCTGGGCTATCGGCTGCCGCTGCCGCGACGCGCGGTCGCCACGATGGTCGACGGCAAGCTGTGGCTGATCGCGCTCGGCGCGTTCTGGGTGCTGCGCAATCTGCCGTGGCCGCCGTTCTCGTGGCTCGCGCCGGGCTGAGCGCCTGACGGCTGCCGTCGGCCCATTGCAGGCCGATTGCGGCCACTCCCTGATCTCAGAAGCGGTACACCGCGCTGACCAGGTAATAGCGGCCGACCGGATCGTCGTCGACGATGCTGTAGCCGCCGAAGCTGTAATCGTAATTGACCGGCCGGCGATCGTTGAGATTGCTGACGTTCAAACCGATCAGCCACTTGTCGAAACCGCCGTAGGCGACATCGAACCCGACCAGGGTCGCGCTCGGCGTGCGGCAGCGCGCGGGCTCGTCCAGCAGCACGCAGTCCTGGCCCGGCTGGATGCCGACCGTGGCGTGACCCATGTAGCGAAGGTTGAGCGTGGCGATCCAGTCGCGATAGCTCCAGCGCACGCTGCCCAGCACGGTGTTGTTGGGCGTGCCGTAGCCGGAGAAGTCGTACTCGCGTTCCTTCGGATGCAACCGGCGCAGCAGGTGATCCATGTAGTGGCCGTTGATGCGGAACGACAGGTTGCCCCAGCGCTGGGTCTGGTGACGGTACTCGGCATCGATTTCCCAGCCGCGCACTTCGGTGCTGCCGACGTTGTCGAGGTAGGTCTCGACCGTGTCCAGATAGCCGTCGGCGTCGCGGATCAAGGCCTTCGGAAACAGGTCGGGCCGCGACGCGGCGTCGATCGCCAGGATCTCGTTGTTGCGGCGGATGCGGTAGCGATTGACGGTGGCGGTGAAGTCTTCGTTCGGCGTCCAGATCAGGCCCAGACTGCGACTGGTCGAGGTTTCCGGACGCAAGTCGGGATTGATCACCGCGCGCTGCACGACCTGACAGTAATCGCCGTAATCGTTGAGGCAGGGCTGGGTGGTGGCGTCGGAGCGCACGAACGCCTGGTTGTCGACCACCAGCGGACGGCGCAGCTCGGCCAGGGTCGGCGCGCGGTAGCCCTCGCCGAAGGAACCGCGCAAGGCCAGCGAACGCAACGGCTGCCAGCGCACGCCGAACATCGGCGAGATCTGATTGCCGTAACCGGCATCGCGGTCCACGCGCCAGGCCGCGTTGACCCACAGCTTCTCGTGCAGCGGCGCGTTGAACTCGGCGTAGATCGCCGAGGTGTTGCGGCTGGCGTCGCGCGAGTCGGCTTCCTGGGCCAATGCGATCTTGCCCTTGATGAAGGCGTCGTCGGGCCGGTTGCGCACGCGTTCGTGCCGCGCCTCGAAGCCGGCGGCGACCTTGACGTCGCCCGCGGGCAACGCGAACAGCGGCCCCTCGATGCTGCCCGAGACGGTGTCGAGCACCACTTCGCCGCCCATGGTGGTGCGCGGCGAGATCGCCTCGAGCACCTCGGTCGGGTTTTCCTCGGCCTTGCTGAAACGGAAGGTGGTGACCTCGGCATCGCCCTGGGTGCCGAACAGCGCCGACTCGTCGATCAATCCGTCGATGCGGTTGACCACCTTGTTGCGCCGGCGCGACAGGCTGACGTCCCACTCCCACTTGCCGCGATAGCCCTTGATGCCGGCGGTGTAGTCGCGGGTGGTGGTGACGCTGCGGTTGCGCACCGGGCCCAATTCGGAAAACCAGTAATTCAGGCGCAGCGCCGGAAACGGCTTGAACGAATCCGGATGCCCTTCGGGCAGCTGCACCGAGGCGTAAAACGGCGCGTTCTGCATCTCCAGGCTGACCCGGGTCGCGCGCAGGTCGGCGTAGAACTCGGCGTTGTCGCCGAGCGGCTGGCGGAAGTGGGTGTAGAACGCGTTGCTGGTGATGCCCGGCTGCAGGCTCACGTAACGCGGAATGTCGAGGGTGCAGGCGGCGCTGTCCGCGACCGCTTCGTCGCCCTCGCAACCGGGCGCCGGCGCCACGACGAAGTTGCCGAAGGTGAAGCCCGACGGCACGCGCAGGTCGCGCTGGCCGTCGAAGCGCTGGTCGAGCGTGCTCCAACGGCGCTGGCTGCCGAGCAGCGGGTTGCGGGTGTAGTGATCGACGCTGACGAAGATGCTGCCGTCGCCGGGCGTGCGTTCGCCGAAGCTGGCGTAGGCGCGCGTCTGCTCGGCGTCGCCGCGCTGCGACACGCCGAAGCTGCCGCCGACTTCGGCGCCGCGGTAATCCTTCTTGAGGATGATGTTGACCACGCCGGCCATGGCGTCGGCGCCGTAGATCGCCGAGGCGCCGCCGTGGGCGATTTCGATATGGTCGACCATGCTCAGCGGAATGCCGTTGAGATCGGTCAGCGCGCCCATGTCGGTGGAAACCAGGCCGTAGTTGGCCATGCGCCGGCCGTCGACCAGGAACAAGGTCGCGCGCGGTCCCAGCGAATACAGACTGGCCGAGGCCGCGGCCGCGGACGGCACCTGGGTCGCGCCGCCCTCGGTGGCGACGTTGCGCGGATGGTGGCCGGTCATGCCCGGCATCAGCCGCAGCAGGTCGAACAGGGTCTGGTGACCGCTGGCGCGAATCTGTTCGTTGGTGATCAGGGTCAGCGGCAGCGAGCTTTCGAAATCGGCGCGGCCGATGCGCGTTCCGGTCACATGAACCGTGTCCAATTCGGTCGGTACCGGCGGCTTGGCGGTGGCCATCGGCTTGGCCGCCGGCACCGGCGCGGGCACCGGCCGGGCCGGGCGCGGCGACGCCTGTAGCAAGTAAACATTGGGCTTTACGGCTACCGCGGTGAGGCCGGTGCCCTCCAGCAGGCGGGCCAGGCCCTCGCGGACCGAGCCGGCGCCGCGCAGGCCGCGGCTGCGCCGACGCGCCACCAGGGCCGGGGAATAGGAGATCTGCAGGTGATGCCGACGCGCGAATTCGTTCAGCGCGTCATCGAGCGCGCCGGCCGGAATGTTGTAGCCATCGGCTGGAAAATCGTCCGCAGCGGCCGGGAAGGCCCCGGCTTCGGACGCGAACGTCAGCGCGACGGAAACGATGAACGCATAGGAAATCTTGGCCATCCACCAACCGCATCGATCAGGCTACTGCTGAACCCATACGCCCCCTGTGTGCAGGCGCGATCCAACCATAGCATCGCCGTGGCGGCCAGGGGACTCAGCCCGACTTGCGATGGAGCACGATTTCGCCGCCCTGGCCCTGCTCGGCGCGCAACGACCAACCCTGTTCGAGCGCCTTGAGCAAGGACGCCTGATCGCCGATGTGAAACACGCCGCTGATGGTGATCTCGCCCAGCGCCGGTTCGGCCAGCAACAGCTTGGTCGACGAGTAACGGTTCATCTCGGTGAGCAGGGTGTCCAGGCGGCTGTTCTTGAACACCAAGTCGCCGGTCGGCCAGGCCTGGGCGACGTTGAGATCGAGCGGCTCGGCCGGGGTCATGCGCCCGCTGCGGTCGTAGCTGATCTGCTGGCCGGGGTTGAGCGTGCTGCCGACCTGGGCCACGCCGCTGGACACGATCACCGAACCTTCGATCAGGCCGACGTTGATCGAGTCGGCGTGCTTGCTGACCTGGAAGGTGGTGCCGATGTCGCGGATCACGCCGTCGCCGGCCTTGACCGAGAACGGACGCGCCGCGTCGGCGGCGACCTGGAACTGGACCCGGCCGCGATCGAGTTCGATCTCGCGACGGTCGTCGCCGAAGCGCGCGACGATCGCCGAGTCGGTATCGAGCATGACCTGGGTGCCATCGGCCAGACGCAGCGAACGCTGCTCGCCGATCGCGGTGGCGTAGTGCTGGACGGTGGGTTCGCCCGGCGCGCGCAGCCAGTTGACCCCGACCACGGTCGCGACCAGCAGCGAGGCGACCAGCGTGGTCGGCACCCACCAGCGCGAGCGTGAGTTGTCGCGACCGGTCGCGCGCCAAGCGATGCGCGCGGCCGCCTGCAGCAGTTCGTCGTTCTTCAGTTGCGCGGCCGCCTGATGCGCGCGCTCGGCCTCGACATAGGCGAGGACGTGCTGCGGCGATTCGTCGAGCCAGCGATCGAACTCGGCGCGATCGTGCGACGTGCATTCGGGCGAATCCAGCAGCGCGACCCACGCGCTCGCGCGGTCGTCGTCGGAGTCGGCGGAATGATCGGCCGTGGATGTGAGCAGTGTGGTCTTCATGGTTCTTGCAAGCTCTCGTAGCCGCTTTCCTTCATACGCACGCGCAACAGCGCGAGCGCCCGGCCGATATTCTTCTCCACTGCCTTTACAGAAATACCGCAGTGGCGAGCGATTTGCGTGTAACTCATTCCATTGATGCGATTGAGCAAATAAATCTGTCGGCTGCGCGTGGGCAATTGCATGATCGCCGCGCGCACCAGCGCCAATTCCTGCTCGGTGGCCACGCGTTGATCGTGCGCCGGTTCGTGCGACGGCAACGCGTGATAGTCCTCATCCAGACTCACGTGTTCGGGCGCGTGGCGGGTCTTCTGGCGCCGGCCGCGATCGTTGAGCGCGTTGATCGCGATGCGGTACATCAGGATCTTCAGGGCATCGGCCGGCTGATCGCGATAACGCAGCATGCGCATCATCGTTTCCTGCGCGATGTCCTGCGCGTCCTCGTGCGAGGCCGCGGACTTGCGCAGAAACGCGATCAACGGCTCGCGGTGATCGCGCAGGAACACGACGAAATGATCGTCGCCCTCGCGCGTCGCCGCGGGCTGATTCGCCGCTGAAGTTTCCTGGCCTACGTCCACTTTCGCCCACGTTGCGGTTACCTGCTTCGATACTAGCCCAGCCGGCGCCGGGGATTGAACGAAGCCAAGGCCGTCATGCGCGGCGATTGCCGGCGCAAAACTGGCATGGATCACAGACGTGAAGCGATTGCCCAAATCGAATCCTCCGCAAGCGTGATGGCGCATGGACGCGAGGCGACCGCTTACGCGATGCACGGGGCTCAGTTCTTGACCGCTGGACTCCCGTGCATGCGTAACCGGCGCTTCTTCGTCGCGATTGCCGCTTTCTGGCTGCTGTGACGCGAACGCACGCGCGAGCGTGCGAACCGGTTCCGGCATATCCGCGGCGCGCGGGCCCTGTCCAACCCCCTGCGACAGGACAACCGTTCGACGCCGGGGTGGCCGGGGACGGACGGAGTCGCGCGGCTCGCGGATTGCGCGAAACCTGTCCCTACAAACGCAGGTCGCGCGCCGCCTCCCTACCCCATCCATGCGGCGGCGTTGGGTTTCCGCTCAGGCGGTCTCAGTTCGGGGTCGCGAACGGGGTCGCGAACACGGCGCGGGCGCCGCGGCGGGTCAGGCGACGAAGCCGGCGATCACGAACAACGCCAGCACCGCCAGCCACACCAGCAGGCTGCGCCAGACCAGGCTCATCGCATCGCGCAGTTCCGGCACTTCGGCCGCGACCAGGGTAGTGCCCGGGCCGGACAGGGCCGGCGCGGCGACCCCGGATTCGTCGTTGTAGTCGGCGGCTTCTTCGGCCAGCTCGCACTTGACGCTGGCGCGCCCGACCGCGCCGAGGAAGCGGTTGTCGAGGTTGAAGCGGGTGCCGCCGGCCTCGCGCCAGGCGCCGAGCACGGTGTCGAAATTGCCGACCAGGGCCAGCGCCAGGGTCAGCAGCTGCGCGACCGGCCAGTCCAGCAGGGCCAGCAGCGTGTGCGCGCCGGCCCGGGTCTCGCCGGGCAGGTGGCGCGAGGCCTCGCCTTCGGCGGCCAGCGCGACCAGGCGATAGCCGAGCGCGCCGATCGGCCCGAGCAGCAGAAACCAGAACAGCACACCGAACCAGCGCCGCAGCGCACTGCGGAACACGGCTTCGACCAGCGAGCCGCCGTCGAGCAGCGGCGTGGCGCCTTCGGGCCACAGCTTGGTCGCGGCCTCACGCCGCGAGGCGGGATCGCGCGCCGAGGCTAGCGCCTCGACATCGAGATCCAGGTCGCGCGGACCCCAGGCGTAGAACAGGATGAAGATGCCGAACACCAGTCCGCCGAGCCCGATCAGGGGTTCGTCCAGCGCCAGCTGGAACAAGCCGACCGCGAGCAGCGGCGGCACCAGCGCGATCAGCAGGCCCCAGCGGCCGCGCCAGAAGCTGCCTTCGGGAAAGCGGCTGTCGATCCAGCGCAGCCAGTCGCTGTACCAGCCGTAGTGACGCACCGACGCGGCCAGCGACTGCGCGAGATGGCCGAGCACGAGTGCGACGACGGCGGCGATCAGCGTGACGGACATCGGGGCGACGCTCCTGGCGAGGCGAAGAAGGCAAGCATCAAACTCTCGCGATTCTAGCGCGACCGCGTGCAGGCGCGGTCGCGGGCCCATGGCGACTCGACGAGAAACCAAGCCGCGGCGTTGCGGTGCGGTACGACTTGCGGTGGAGCCCGCTTGCTGTGAGTTCGGCTTGCTGCGAAGCCCCACGCGAGGCCTGGCCTGTGGCGGCCCTGCTTTTGAGGTTTGCCCACGTTGTTACGAGGTCTTTTGTGGGACGGGCTCCAGCCCCGACGCTTTCCGCTCAGACCGCGACAAACCCATCCGCAGCGAACACCGACACCGGATCGAACAGCGTCGGGGCTGAAGCCCCGCCCACAAAAGATCCCGGGCTAACGCAGAAAGCCTGGAATCGGAAAGGTTGGAATTAACCAGATCGACCGATCACGAAACACAACGAGCTCAGCACCGTACGCAGCAGCATCGGACTCGATCTCGTCGTCCTCGCCACCCTCGCGTACTTCAACGCCCCGCGCGCGCCTCGGCGGCCACGCGCCAATGCTCGATCAGCCAGCGCGAAATCGAGATGCTGGGCGACAGCAGCGGGCCGTCGTCGTCGCCCGCGGCAGCAGCGGCCTCGGCCGACGGCGCGGCCGCCTTGCGTTCGCCACGTGCCGCGGCGGCGCGGATCTCTTCGAGCGTGAACCAGCGCGCTTCTTCCAGTTCGTCGCTGACCTGCGGCGCATCGGGTTCGGCCAGGGCGGCGAAACCGAGCATCAATGCGCTCGGGAACGGCCACGGCTGCGAGCCCAGGTATTGGCAACTGCGCACGCGCACGCCGGTTTCTTCCAGCACCTCGCGGGCCACGGTCTGCTCCAGCGATTCGCCGGGCTCGACGAAGCCGGCGATCACCGAATAACGCTGCGCCGGCCAACCGGCCTGGCGACCGAGCAACAGACGCTCGCCGTCGCTGACCGCGACGATCACCGCCGGGTCGGTACGCGGGTAATGTTCGGTGCCGCATTGGCCGCAACGGCCGGTCCAGCCGGCGCGGGCGAAGGCGATTTCGCCGCCGCACACACCGCAGTAGCGATGCCGGCTGCGCCAGTGCTGCAGGGCGCGGGCCTGGGCGAACACGCTGGCGTCGAGCAACGGCCAATGCGCGGCGGCGCGGCGCAGATCGACCCGCCGCGGCGCCTGGAACGCGACCAGATCCGATTCGATCGCGAACCACGCCTGCCCGTCCGCCGCCAGTCCCAGAAAAATCGAGGCGCCGGTACCGCCCGGGCCATCGGTCAGCTCATGGCCCAAGGGTGCGAGCAAGTTGTCGTCGTCGTCGGCATAAGCCTGACCGGAGCCATCGAGCACGATCACCCGCGCCCGCGGCCACAACGCCGCCAAGGCCTCGGGTTGATCGCGCAGATGATCGGCGCGGTCCAGCGCCGCGCGCCAGGCCGAATCGGCTTCGACGAAGGCGAAGGCTGGGGCCGTACTCACACGCCGAACGAGGAGCCGCAGCCGCAGGTGGTCTTCGCGTTCGGATTGCGGATCACGAATTGCGAACCGTGCAGGCTCTCGGTGTAGTCGACTTCCGCGCCCATCAGGTACTGCAGGCTGAGCGGATCGACCAGCAAGGTCACCCCGTCGGTCTGCACGGCCAGATCGTCCTCGCCCTGCTGTTCGTCGAATTCGAACCCGTACTGGAAGCCCGAGCAGCCGCCGCCCTGGATATAGACCCGCAGCTTGAGCGCGTCGTTGCCCTCTTCGGCGATCAACTCGCGCACCTTGCCGGCGGCCGAGGAACTGAACTGCAACGGCCGATCCAGCGACTGGTAGCCAGGCGCCGCGGTGAGAGTGGTGATTTCCATGCCGAAAGGATGAGGGCCGCGGCCCTCGCATTCAAGCGCGCCAGGCGAACACAGCGATCAGCTGCCGGGGTTGCCGGCGCCCGTGGCGGCGGCCGCGGTGTCGCGGGTCGCGTCGGCCCAGCTGAAGGATTGCTCGACCGCCGGCCCGGATTGCGGGGTCAGCCGCACCGTGACCCGCACCGGGGTCAGGCCCTGCGGCACGAACACGTCGCCTTCGATCTGCTCGAAGTACTTGAACGAATACGCCGTGCCGGGCGCGGCCGGCTGCTGGCGCAGGTCGGCCCAGGCCAGTTTTTCGAGTTTGCCGGCGCGGGTGCCTTCCAGGGCCAGGGTCAGCCGGCCGGCGCTGACCGCGCCGCGGTTGAGGTTCTGGGTCAGGGTGGTGGTGAAGTGCCAGGCCGAGGGCGCGCCGTCCTGCGGCTGCATCTTCAACGCGTGGACGGTCAGGCCGCGACGCTGGCCGGTGGCGCCGACCAGGCGCTCGTAGAAGGCCACGTCGGCGCGCAGGCCGGCGATTTCCTCGTCGCGTTCGGCCAGCGCGCTTTGCAGGTCGCGGTTGGCCTGGCGGCTGATCGCGTCGGAGCGGCCCAGGGTGGTCACCCGCTGGCGCAGTTGCTCGAGTTCGGCCTGCAACTGCCGCGGGCTCAGCGCGGCGCCGTCCGCGATCGGCGGCGGCGGGGCTTGTTCGGGCTGGGTGAGGCCGCGCCACAGGCCCCAGGCGCCGAAGGTCAGGGCCGCCGTCAGCAGCACGGCGGCCGGAACCCGCCACGGGTGGCGGCCATCGCCGGCCGATGCGGGCTGTTCCGAGGGCGCCGCCGGGCCGGAGGTCACCGGTGCGGCGGAAGTCGGCGCGGATTGGGAAGATTCTTCGCTCATCCGCACCGTCTGGGGGCTGGGGCGTTCGCCCTCAATCCATCAGGGCGTCGGCGGTAATCAGGGCTTCAGGCGCCGGCAACGCAGCGGCGGACTCTGCATGAATCAGACGGCCTGTGAGCTGGGAACCGGCCGTCATCTCGACCACCCGGTAATGCACATTACCCTGGACCCGCGCCTTGGCCGCGAGTTCCACCCGCTCGCTGGAATACACATCACCGGTCAGTTCGCCGTTGATGATCACCACCGGCGCGCGCACCTCGCCCTCGATGCTGCCGTTCTCGGCCAGGGTCAGGCTGGCCGGTTGACCGTCCAGGGCCAGCAGCTTGCCGACGATGCGGCCTTCGATATACAGCCCGCCGCTGAAGTGCAGGTCGCCGCGGATCACCACCTGCGGGCCGATCATGGTGTCGACCTGGCCTTCGCGCAGTTGGGTCGGTTTGCTGTTGGTCTTGAACATGGTCTTTAAGTTTCCCCGTTTACGGTGACGCCGCTCTTCCAGGCGAAGTGCTGATCGATCGAGGCGTTCTCCCCGCGCAGCGAGATGCGTACGCGTTGCGGAGTGAACCCGGCCGGCAGCATCACGCTGCCGTCGACCTGCTGGAAGTAGCGGAAGGAATAGTCCTGGGCGGGCGCCTTGGACTTCTGGTGCAACTCGTCCCAGCCGATCGCGGCCAGCTTGCCGCCGCGCACGCCTTCGACCTGGAACTGCAGCCCCCCGCTGCTGACCGCTCCGCGGTTGAGATTCTGGGTCAGGACGATCTGGTAATGCCAGGTGCCGCCGGTTTCGGGCTTGAACTCGACCGAGTGCACGTTGAGCCCCTTGGCCGGCGCGGTCGCGCCGACCAGGCGTTCGTAGAAGGCGACATCGGCGCGCAGGTCGGAGATTTCCTCCTCGCGCTGGGCCAGCGAGCCCTGCACCTGCTTGTTGGCGGCGCGGCTGATCTGGTCGGAGCGCTGCAAGGTGGCTTCGCGCTGGGCCAGCCGGTCGAGCTGATTCTGGCGGTCGCGCAACTCGCGCTTGGTGGTTTCCAGTTCGGCGGTCAACGTGGGCAGCCTGGGCGCGGCCAGCGACTGCGACCACAGCCACGCCACGATCAACGACAACGCCCACGCCACGCCGACGGCGGTCCAGATATAAGGGCGCTTGTCCGGCTGCTGCTGGACGATGACGAAACGCGGCGGCGGGGTTTTGGCCATACTCGACAGCGACGGCTCACACCGCCGGCTTTACCTATACTCAACCCTAAATCTTAACGGGAAAGCCACGATGTCCGATGCGCACCTGTTCGCAGTTGGCGTAGTTCTCGCCTGGCTGTCGGGGGTCCGGGTCTATCTGACCGTGTTCGGGGTCGGCATCGCCGGCGCGCTGGGCTGGCTGGAACTGCCGACCGCGCTGCAGGCGACCCAGTCGCCGTGGGTACTCGGCGTGTGCGGCCTGCTGACCGTGGGCGAATTCTTCGCCGACAAGATCCCCGGCGTGGACTCGGGCTGGGATCTTCTGCATACGTTGTTGCGGGTGCCGGTGGGTGCCTTTCTCGCGGCCGCGGCGATGTCGCCCGACGGCCAACTCGGTGCCGGCGCGCTCGCCACCGGCGCCGGCGTGGCGCTTACGAGTCACCTGCTGAAGTCCGGCTCGCGCGCCGTGCTCAACACCTCGCCCGAACCGGTCAGCAACTGGACCGCCTCGGTAACCGAAGACGTCGCCGTGCTCGGCGGCCTGTCGCTGGTGTTCGCTTACCCGTGGGTGGTGCTCGGCGTCGCGGTGCTGATCAGCGTGGTGATCGCGACGGCGCTGTGGTGGCTGTGGCGCAAGTTGTTCCGGCGCAGGCCGAAGGTGGGGGCCGCGGCTTCGGGGTGAGAGTGGGAAGTGAGTGCGCAGGAGTGAGACGTGAGTAGGAGCGAGAAGCGGCGACTCGTTGGCTGATCGCGGCGGCCGGACGCTGTCGCGCTGCGAGCTGAAAGGAACGCGTCGGGGCTGAAGCCTCCTCCCACGAAAGACTTCAAGCACTAATCTTCGTTGCGACAAAGGTTCTTCGTTGCGGCGAGGTCTTTTGTGGGAAAGGCTTCAGCCCCCACGCTGTTCGCTCAGATCATCGACGAATCCTCAAGCACCCACGCTTATCGCAGCAACAAAAAAAGCCGCAAGCTCATCGCCTGCGGCTTTTTTGATGTTTTTTGACAGCAAGTGCGGAAGCAAAAAACGAGACCTGACTCGCGCTCGGCAAATCACGATCTTGGCTGGCTGGCTACGTCATCTACGTCGCTGGCTGGCTAGAACCGAAATCCCCGGAAGCAGTGGAACCCTCAAGCCCAACGCGTTCCTCACTCCTCCAAACTCACTCCTCGATCTTGGTCAGCAGATAGTTCTGCTCGCCCAGACGCTCGATCAACGCCAACTGGGTTTCGATCCAGTCGACATGCTCTTCTTCGGAATCGAGGATGTCGGCGAACAGCTTGCGGCTGACGTAATCGCTGACGGTTTCGCAGTACTTGATCGCTTCGCGCAGCAGCGGGATCGCCTCGAGCTCCAGCGCCAGGTCGCAGGCCAGCAGCTCACGCGGGTTTTCGCCGATGCGCAGCTTGCCCAGTGCCTGGAAGTTCGGCAGGCCGTCGAGGAACAAGATGCGGTCCGACAACTTGTCGGCGTGCTTCATCTCGTCGATCGACTCGTGGTACTCGTGCTCGGCCAGTTCCTTCAGGCCCCAGTTCTTCAGCATCTTGGCGTGCAGGAAGTACTGGTTGATCGCGGTCAGCTCATTGAAGAGCGCCTTGTTGAGGAATTCGATGACCTTGGGGTCGCCTTTCATGGCCGTGCTCCGACGTTGCAATGGGCGGCACTCTAACGGTTTCGCCCGAGCCATGACGAAACGCGAATCGTGCGCAACGGGAGCCGAGAATCAGTGTCGTTCGGGCCGCCATGGCGCCGCTCGCAACCGGCGCGCGGCGTTGTGTAAGCGGCATCGATGACGCGGTCGCGCGTCGAGTCGACCCGCACGGACAAGGCCAAGCCGCAGCGTGACCGCCGCGGCGAAGATCAGAGGGACATTCGAAGTCGGGCCCAGCCCGAATCACACAACGCTGCGACGGCTCAGGCGGCCTGTTGCAGCACGTTCAACGGCAGCTCGCGCACGTTGCGCGCCTGCTCCAGCAGCGAGCTGGCCAGTTCCAGGCAGCTGCCGCAATTGGCGCCGGCACCGGTGCGCATGGTCAGCTCGGGCACGCTGCGGCAACCGGCTTCGGCGGCCTGGCGAATATCGCGGTCGGTGACTCCGTTGCAGATGCAGACGTACACGGCGCAGGTCTTCGGTCATGCAGCCAACTGGCTGCAGCGCCATTCCGCCACGGATGCGAATGATTGTCAATTAACCGCGACCAACAAGCCCACAATCACCCGCCCGGACTGGCCCGACCGGCTCAGCCGCCGGAATCGGACCCGCTGCCACGAGCCGGATTGCCGCCACCGAACGCACGCGCGCGCGGCGGATGACCGCAGCCGCCCATCTGCGCCTCGCGCAGGCGCGCTTCCGGGCTGGGCACGGGGACCGCCTGGGGACCGGCGAGCTGGCGCGCGAACGGCGCCAGGTGGCGCAAGGCGCTGGCATAGACGCCGCGCTTGAACATGACCACGTGCTCCACCGGATACCAGAAGTCGACCCAGCGCCAGTGATCGAACTCGGGCTTGTCGGTCAGGTCCAGGCGCAAGTCGGACTCCTCGCCGGTCAGGCGCAGCAGGAACCAGACCTGTTTCTGGCCGATGCAGACGAGCCGGTCGTTGCGGCGCACCGCCCGCCGCGGCAGGCGATAACGCAGCCAACCCGGGGTCGAGCCGAGGACTTCGACGTGCTGCGGGAGCAGGCCGGTTTCCTCGTGCAGCTCGCGGTACATCGCCTCGAGCGGCGTCTCGTCGGTGTTCATCCCGCCTTGCGGGAACTGCCAGCCATCGCGATGCACTCGCCGGGCCCAAAACAAGCGGCCGTCCGAGTGCATGAGCACGATGCCGACATTAGGCCTATAGCCGTCCGGATCGATCACGATGCGGACTCCAAATTCACTGAGACCGACTCTGCCACGGGGTGGCGCAGACGACAAGTCGGGCAAAGCCGCGCTCAGACGATTGACAAGCGCGCGTCCGGCATGAAGAATTCGCGGTTCCCCATGGCTATGTAGCTCAGCCGGTTAGAGCACAGCACTCATAATGCTGGGGTCGGTGGTTCGAGTCCACCCATAGCCACCATGGATACCCGCGCAGCAAGACCCAGGCCCGCCCGCGCTGCGGGCCTTTTCGTTTCCGGCGCCGGACGCGCCTGCCGCCCCACTCACCGACGCCGCGCCGCGTCCGCACCGCCACCGGTTACCGCCATGACTGCCGTCGACATCTTCAAGGTCTTCACCCTCGAAGCCGCGCACCGGCTGCCGAACGTTCCCGAAGGCCACAAGTGCGCGCGCCTGCACGGCCACTCGTTCCGGATCGAGGTGCATCTGCGCGGTGAACTGGGCGAGCACACCGGCTGGGTGATGGACTACGCCGACGTCAAAAAGGCGTTCCAGCCGATCTACGACCGTCTCGATCATCATTACCTCAACGACATCGAAGGCCTGGAAAACCCGACCAGCGAGCGTCTGGCGGTGTGGGTCTGGGATCAGCTCAAGCCGGTGCTGCCGCTGCTGAGCGAAATCGTCGTGCACGAGACCTGCACCGCGGGTTGTCGTTACCGCGGCTGAGGCTGCGGCCCGGGTCCCGAGCTGATTGGTTCGACGACGCGCCGATCAGCGCGGTCGCGAACGTATCGCTGTTTCGTCTGCGCGTCGGCTCTGACCTGACGGCAACCGCTCGCCCCGCGCCAATCCAACCTCGCCCACCCGCGACTGCTGCGCCGGAACGCAACGACGCGTTCCTGGACCGCGCGCGCAATTCCGCGTTTCGGCAGCCATGAGCAGCGCCGCGAATAGTCCGGCTGTAACCCGGCCCATGCACGGTGCCGCGGTCGGCCGATCGAACCCGAGAGCGCCGACCGACGCGCGCCCAACCGGCGCATCCGGCCCCGATTTCACCGTTGCGCGCCGCTTTGCCTGAACAGCTGCCTCGCCGCTAACTAGCTGAATAGGCGGACTTTCTGAACGGTTGGCGACCGCTCGTCGGGCCGATGTTGCATCGCAACAAAGCCGGATCTATGCTGCACCGCACAATCCAGTCGTTCTTCGTCTGGACCCTTACTCAGGAGCTCAGCCATGTACCAGCAATTCAACGAACAGTTCGCCGCCGCTACGCGCCAGTTCGCGGACACGGCCGCTCAGGTCAACCGCCTGGCCCTCGACAACGCCGGCGCCGTGTTCGGTCTGCAGATCGCCGCGATCGAAGAGCGCGTCAACGCGACCTTTGCGTTCTTCGGTGAAGCCGCCGAAGCGCGCGATCCGGAAGCCTTCAAGACCCTGTGGCCGAAGGGCGTGCAGATCGCTCGCGAAAACGTCGAGCGCGCTGTCAGCACCGGTCAGGAAGCGTTCGGCCGCACCATCAAGGCCAACGAAGCCATCGCCGAGCTGGCCAAGTCGCAGATCGAAACCGCCGCCAAGGCCACCCAGGCCAACGTCGAGAAGGCCACCAAGGCCGCGACCAAGGCGACCGCTGCGAAGTAATCGCAACCGTCTCTCTCTCCGGCTGGTAATGCGGATACAAGAACCCGGCAGCGCAGGCTGTCGGGTTTTTTGTTGTGTGCGCGAAAGTGGTCTTGCGGTTGGGGCGATGGCGATTGCCTGATCGCGGTCGCTCAGCTTGACCGCTTCGCTGCCGTGCTTCGCCGACGCATGGAAACCGCGGCGCGGCTATCGCCGAAAGATCCCGGGTCGAAGCGCGAACCAAGTAGTTTTCGAACGGACCGCACGCCACCACAGCCCATCGTCGCAGCACGCAATCTCGCTCCGCCCGCATCGCGGATACCGCGTTTTCAGAACACCGGCGTCAACAGCCCCGCCATCGCGGCCGGATCGGGCGACGGCGAATACGGCAGCCGGCCCCAGCACGGCACCGGCAGGCGACGGCACAGGATCTGGAAGTTTTCCTCGGCGCTCGCCATGTGCGGGTCGATGCCGTTGGCGATCCAGCCGACCAGCCGCGCGCCGTCGGCCTGGATCGCGCACGCGCTCAAGCGGGCGTGGTTGATCGCCCCCAGTCGCACGCCGACCACCAGCACCACCGGCAGATCCAGCGCGCGCACCAGGTCGATCTGATCGAGCTCGGCGCTGATCGGCGCGGCCCAGCCGCCGACGCCTTCGACCACGACCGTATCGGCCTGCGCCGACAGTCGCGCGTAGGCCTGCTGGATCGGCGCGAGCGCGATCTCGACACCGGCCTGCGCGGCGGCGATCTCCGGGGCCAGCGGTTGCGGCAGCGCATAGGGATTGACGTCGTCGTAGCGCGGGGTCGGCGCACTGGCCGCCTGCAGCAACAGGGCGTCCTCGTTGCGCCAGCCGTCCGCGGTGGCGTCGCAGCCGCTGGCGACCGGTTTCATGCCGACCGCGCGCGCCCCGAGCGAGCGCAGGCAGTGCAGCAGCGTGGCACTGGCCAGCGACTTGCCGATGCCGGTGTCGGTGCCGGTGACGAACACGCCCTTGGGAATCGGGCCGCGCGGAAGGCTGAGAGATTCGGTCATGCGGGGAGGCGCGGGGTCCTGGAGGCTGGATAAAGCGATGCGGCAAGGCGGACAAGACGCAGGCGGCGTGGGCGCTCAAGTCACCATGGATGTGACTCATCTCGCGCTTTCCGGCGATGCCAGCCGGCCATGGTAGTCGCGGCAGGCCCCGCTGTTACACTCCCTGAATGTTTACAGCCTCCACACTTTCGGGCGGAAAGCCCGAGCAGTACGCCCAGTTGCTCGATCAGGCACGCGGCCTGCTCGACGGCGAGCGCGACCGGGTCGCCAATGCCGCCAACCTGTCGGCGCTGGTCAATCAGGCGCTACCGCAGCTCAATTGGGTCGGCTTCTATTTCTACGATGGCACCGAATTGGTGGTCGGACCGTTCCAGGGCCTGCCGGCCTGCGTGCGTATTCCGCTCGACAAGGGCGTGTGCGGCGCGGCCGCGTCGAGCCGCCAGACCCAGCGCGTCGCCGACGTCCACGACTTCCCCGGCCATATCGCCTGCGACGCGGCCTCGCGTTCGGAGGTGGTGGTGCCGTTGTTCAAGGGTGAGCGGCTGATCGGCGTGTTCGATCTCGACAGCCCGGTGCCGAACCGCTTCGATGCCGACGACCAGGCGGGCCTGGAAGCCCTGGCGCAGGTCTACCTGGAGTCTGTGGCATGACCGCGGCACCCAAGATGCGCAATATCGGGCCCAAAAGTGCAGCTTGGCTGCGCCAAGTGGGTCTGCGCACGCATGAAGATATTGCTGCGATCGGCACGGTCGAGGCGTTCATGCGGGTCAAGCGCGCCGGCTTCAAGCCGACCTTGAACCTGCTTTACGCGATCGAAGGCGCGCTGCTCGACTGCCATTGGCAGGAGATCAGCGACGAACGCCGCCAGGAGCTGATCCTGGCCGCCGAAGCGGCGACCGCGCTGCTGCCGGCGCCGCGCAACAAGCCGGCCGCCGCGCCGGTGCACACGACCATGCATGCCGAGGAACGGCACGAGGAAGCTTCGGCTTACGATGGCGGTCCGGCGGCGCATGACGACGACGACGCGTCCGACGGCAATGAGCGGCAGGGCGATCAGGACGGCGAAGAACGCCACGACTGAGGTCGGCCGGTTCGGTTGGCTTGAGGTGTGAGGCGTCGGTCAGCGACCGTCGTCGTAATCGCCAGCGCAAGCGCCCTCATCCGCCCTTCGGGCACCTTCTCCCGCAAGGCGGGAGAAGGGAACATCATTGAGCTTGCGGTTGGCCCGGCTCGCGGCCAGGCAGCTTCGGACTGCTCGGCAGAGAGCACTTTCAATCCCCACGCCGCCTTAAGCCCCTCTCCCGCCTGCGGGAGAGGGGTTGGGGTGAGGGCCCGCCCGGACTTTGCCCCCCGCATCGCGTAGACTGCGCACCGCTTCAAGGTGACCCCACGGCTTGCGCCGCCGGGGTTGAAACGGGAAGCCGGTGACACGCCCTCCTCCGATCGGACGAGCCGGCGCCATTCCGGCACTGCCCCCGCAACGGTAAGCCAGTCAGATCGCGGCATCCGCCACTGTGCAAGGCACGGGAAGGCGCCGCGACCGGAACCGACCCCGCGTCGGCCCGCTGGCGAGTCCGGAGACCGGCCTTGGGGTGCTACAGGTTGCGATGCGGAGGGCATCGCGGCGGCTGTTGCACTTCGTGCGCCTTCCGCTGCCCGCTCGCCTTCCCGCGCAACCGCCCATTCCGTTGTCGTAATCGCGTGCGCCACGGCGCGCGCGCTGGAGCTCCCCCATGCCGGTTGCAAGTCTGCGTGCCCTGAATCTTTCCTTCGCCATCGCCCTGGCGCTGCCGACCGTCGCGGCCGCGGCGCCCGCCGGCGAGGCCACCGATCTGGACGAAGTCGTCGTCACCGCCAACCGCACCGCGGTCAGCGTCAACGACCTGCTGACCCCGGTCGAAGTGCTCGATCGCACCGACATCCAGCGTAGCCAGGCGCGCGATCTGAACGATCTGCTGCGCGGCCGCGCCGGCATCACCCTCGCCAACCAGGGCGGCGCCGGCAAGCTGACCACGCTGTTCCTGCGCGGCAGCGAGTCCGACCACGTGCTGGTGCTGGTCGACGGCATCCGCATCGGTTCGCCGACCTCGGGCCTGGCCTCGCTGCAGGACCTGCCGCTGGAACTGATCGACCGGATCGAAATCGTGCGCGGCCCGCGTTCGAGCCTGTACGGCGCCGACGCCATCGGCGGCGTGATCCAGGTGTTCACCCGCCGCGAGCAGCAGGGCTTCGCCCCGCGCATGCACGTCGGCGGCGGCAGCAACGGCACCATCGAATTCGGCACCGGCTTCGGCGGACGCAGCGGCCGCGGCTGGTTCGGCGCCGACTACAGCTTCCGCAAGACCCAGGGCATCAACGCCTGCCGCGGCGCCGGCTTCCCGGTGTTCGCCGGCTGCTTCACCGACGAACCCGACCGCGACGGCTACGAGAGCCATTCGCTGTCGCTGCGCGGCGGCATCGAGATCAGCGATCAGTGGAGCATCGAAGGCCAGGCGCTGCGCGCGGAAGGCGAGAACGCCTACGACGGCGACTTCGGCAATTATTCCGAGACCGTGCAGCAGGTGATCGGCGGCAAGCTCGACTGGCGTCCGTCGGATACGGTGCATGTGCAGCTCAGCGCGGGCCGCAATGTCGACGGCTCGCAGAATTACGATCTCAAAGGCCCCCACGCCTTTCCCAACAGCGTTTCTCCGAGTCAGCGCATCGGCTTCTTCAACACCGATCGCGACAGCGCGACCTTGCAGGCCGATTTCAATCTCTTCGAAGGCAATACGCTGACCGCGGGCTTCGATTGGCTGCGCGACCGGGTCGACAGCAACACCGTGTACGACGAACTCGAACGCGACAACAAGGCCGGTTTCGTCCAGTACCAGGGCCGCTTCGGCAACCAGTCGTTCGAAGCCAGCGTGCGCCGCGACGACAACGAGCAGTTCGGCGGCCACACCACCGGCGGCGCCGCGTGGGGCCTGAGCTTCGCCGAGCGCTGGCGCGTGACCGTGGGCTACGGCACCGCGTTCAAGGCGCCGACCTTCAACGAGCTGTACTACCCGTTCTTCGGCAACGCCAATCTCAAGCCGGAAGAATCCAAGACCTGGGAGCTGGGCCTGGCCTACCGCGGCGACAACTTCAACGCGCGCATCGATGGCTTCGATACCCGCGTCGATCAGCTGATCACCTTCGACTCGGCGATCAACCTGCCCAACAACATCGAACGCGCGCGCATGCGCGGCGCCGAGATCGGCATCGACACCACCTTCGCCGAATGGACCCTGGCGGCGAGCGCGAGCTTCCTCGACACCGAGAACCGGGTCGGCTTCTACCGCGGCAACGACCTGCCGCGCCGCGCCAAGCGCAGCGGCCGCATCGACCTGGATCGCGCGTTCGGCAAGTTCCGCATCGGCGCGACCGCGGTCGGTTACGGCTCGCGTTACGACGATGTCGGCAACAGCGCCCGCGTCGGTGGTTACGGCACCTTCGACCTGCGCGCCGAGTACGCGATCAGCGATGCGCTGAGCCTGCAGGCACGCGTGGCCAATGTGTTCGATCGCGAATACGAGACCGTGTCGTACTACAACCAGCCCGGCCGCGAGTGGTTCGTGACCCTGCGTTACGCGCCGAAGAACTGAGGCGTCGCATCGGTCGGTTTCGTACCGATCGATGCGATGTTCTACATCGCTGTAACGTTGCGACGACAAAGGCCCGGCATTGCGCCGGGCCTTTCGTCTTTATGGTCGTTTGCAGGTTTCGCCGGACTTTTGCGCTTTCATCGATACCACATCGCGATGCCCGCCGGGCGCATCGCATCGCCTCGCAAACTCAAGTCGGCCGCACCCCGCACTGCACCCAGGCCTTGCCGGCGATATCGCCGCCCACGCCGATCATGCCGTGACGCCAGCGGCCGTCGTCCGGACCGGACGACAACGCTTCGTACACCCGCGCCGACACGTCGCTGCCTAAGCCGCGCAATACCGAGGCGACCTGCGCATCGTCGCGGTAGATCGCCTTGGCGAAGGTGAACCAGGTCAGCGCCCGCGGTTCGCCGTTCGCCGACAGGGCCAGACTCAGGCCCGACGGCCGCGGCAGATCGCTGCCCGGCATCAACGCCGCCAACTGGCTCATCATCGGCGTCGCATCGCCGAGCACCGTCTGTGCCAGCGACGCCAGCCCACTCAGATCGAGGTCGTGAGCGCGCGCATAGAACTCGACACTGCCATCGGGATTGACCCCGGCCATGCGCCAGAACAACAAGGTCGAATTGAGCACCGGGTGACGGCCTTGCCACGCCGCCGGCAGGCGGCCCGACGGCAGATCCGCGTACAACTTGGTCGCGGTGCCGTCGCCGTGACGCGCCGACGCCCAGGCGCCGAATTTCAAGCGGCAATCGCGCTGATGCGCGAACCACATCGCCAGATCGGCCGGCGACGAATCGAGCGGCCAGTCCAATGCGCGCGCGGCGATCGCCAATCGTTCGCCGTCGTCGGTTTCCGGCGCGGCGACTTCGGCGGTCCAGCGCACCGCGGCTTCGCGCGTGGTCCAGGCGAACTCCACCGGCACGCCGGTGTTGGTCAGGCTGCTGAAACGCCAGGCCATTTCCGGCCAGATCGACTTGGCCAACGGCGCGAGCACGCGTTCCAACATCGCCTGCGCCGCATCGGCCTGCGCCGGCAGCACCGCGCGCAGCCGCCGCAAGGTCGCGGCGACCGGCGCGGGCAACGCCCCGGTGACTTCGAACGGCATCACGTAAGCGGCGTTCTTCATGTCACTGCACCGCGATCAGTTCTTCGGTTTCGTCGACCCAGGCGCGCTGATCGAACTGGCCCTGCATGCCGACGAAGGTGAAGCGGCGACGGAACTTGCGCTTGTCCGCGTTCTTCAAAGCGATGCGCAGCTTGACCGGGTCGGCCTGGCTGCCGGCCATCTCGATGCGTTCGTTGCGCTTATAGGCGCCGTCTTCGTACTTCACGTCGATGTAGACGCGCTTGACCATGGCCGGATCGAACACCGGGATGAACTCGAGCTGCAGCGCATCCTCGAAGCTGTCGTGCACGATCAACTCGGGCACATCGACTTCCACCGGCGGCGACGCCGGATCGGCCTGGCTCACGCCCTTGCGCCGTTGAATGACCTGATAGGTCACGCCGCGATCGGCCGGAGCCGGCTTGGCGCCGCGCAGACGCCAGGTCTTCGGGCCGGAGGTCTTGGTCAGGGTCAACGTGGTCTTGGGCTCGGGCGTGGTGTAGCCACGCGCCTGCAACTTCACGTCGATCGATTCGACCACTTCCCAATCGATGTCGCCCGGGGTCGCGGTGATCTGACGGAACTCGACGTGCTCGTAGGGGTTGACGAACAAGGTGCGGTCTTCGGTCTTGGCCGCCGGGATCGTGTACGAGCTGCGGTCGGCGGCCCAGTCGGACTGCGGATCGAAGTGGTATTGGAACGCGGCGTCGTAACCGATGTCGCGGGTCTCGTTCATGAACGCTTCGAAGCGCTTGACTCCGGTTTCGCCGGGCGTGAACACGAAGTCGGCGTGCTTGTGATCGCGCGGCTTCTTCTTGTCGCCGTAGTCCAGCGCGACCTGCGCCGACTTCAGATCGATCGGTTCGAACGCGATCGGCATGCTCGCCTCGACCGCGAACTGACGGAAGAACGGATCGTCGAGATCGATTTCCTTGAAGTACTTCGACTTGTCGCGCAGATCGCCGAGCATCAGGCCGAAGAAACCCTGCGGCGCGTAAGTGCGGCGCGTGGCCTCGGCGCGGTTGTAGCGCAGGGTCAATTTCTTGCGCTCTTCCTGATGCACGAACTTGAGCTTGAGCGACAGGCTGACCGCGGTCGGCGGTGTGGGCAGAGTCGGAGTCGGAGTTGGTGTGGGCGTCGGGGTCGGAGTGGGAGTCGGTGTAGGCGTCGGCGTGGGTGTAGGCGTAGGCGTCGGAGTCGGAGTCGGCGTGACCGACGCGGGACGACGCAGACGGCCGCGCCAACGACTCGGCGTGGCGCCGGCGACTTGGCCGATCACGTGGACGACGCGATTGTCGGGATCGCCGCCCATGGTCGAATGCGTGCCGGGCCGGCTGCTCGCCGGAACGTCGCCGTGCGCGTTGGCCGGGGTGACGGTGAAGTTGCCGCCGGCGCGGCGCACCACCGCCGCGGCGACGTCGAGACGACGCTGCGACAGCGCGCGGTTGTAAGTCACGCGCTGCGCTTCGGTGGCGTTGTTGGCATGCTCGTGGCTCGCGTACGCTTCCAGCCGCACGTTGCGCGGCGCCGGCAGGCTGCGCACCCACGCGGCCAGACGATCGGCGCCACGTTCGGTGCCGGTCCAGTTGCCGTCGCCTTCGATGCGCAAGGTGCCCGAGGCGTCGCGATAGCGCGGATCGGTGGTGGTGTTCTCGACATAGGCGCGGTATTGCGTCGACGGCGGATTGATCATCCAGCCGCTCGCGGCGGGTTTGTCGAAATCGAAGAACAGGCCGAAGGTCTGTTCCTGGGTCGCCGCCGGCCATTCGACTTCGATGAGTTTTTCCGAAGCCGGATTGACGGTGAGGTTGACCCGGCCCTGCGCGTCGGCGGCGACGGTCTGTCCGTCGACCTTCACCACCGCGCCGGCACCGGTCACGGTGATGGTTTCGGCCAGGCCGTTCGCGGCCGGCGTATGCGTGACCGCCTGACCCGCGGGCAGCGGCGTCGGCGATTGCGATTCGACCGTCAGCGCGGCCGGTTGGATCTGCGGGGCTGGCGGCGTGGTGGTGCCGGTGCCGCCGGTGGTGCCGCCCGTGCCGGTGCTGCTGCCACCAGTCGCGCCGCCGCCGCTGGCGCCGCTGGTACCGCTGAAGCCGCCGGGCGCGGTTCCGCCGGTGCTTCCACCCGTGCCGCCCGTGCTGCCGCCGGTTCCACCGGTGCTTCCGCCCGTGCCGCCCGTGCCGCCACCGGTTCCGCCGGTGCTTCCGCCCGTGCCGCCCGTGCTACCGCCGGTTCCACCGGTGCTGCCGCCCGTACCGCCCGTACTGCCACCGGTTCCACCGGTGCCGCCACCCGTACCACCTGTACCGCCACCGGTTCCGCCGGTGCCACCACCCGTGCCGCCCGTGCCGCCACCGGTTCCACCGGTTCCACCCGTGCCACCCGTACCGCCCGTGCCGCCACCGGTTCCACCAGTGCCGCCGCCCGTGCCGCCACCGGTACCGCCCGTGCCGCCCGGATTGGTTCCGGTGCCTGTGCCCGTACCGGTTCCGGCATGGGCCGCATCGGTCGCCAGCTTTCCCGGCACCAGGGTCGGTTCGAACCACTTGGTCAGCAGATCGTTCTTGAAGAAATCCAGCGCCCACTTTTCCTGGTCGCGCTTGTCGTCGCCGTCGGTGAACGCCTCGACCTGAATATCGATCACGCCGTTCTGCACCAGCGATTCGAACGCCGCGTCGATGCCGGCCTTGAACCACGCGTACTGCCCTTCCAGGCTGACGCTGAAATGGTTGTAGATGCGTTCGAAGTCGGCGGTGATGGTGACCTTCAACGCCGGCCGCATCGCCAGGTACTTGAAGTTGTAGATCACCCCGATCGGGGTCATGCCGTCGCTGAGCGCGGATTCGAGAATCGTCGCGCCTTCCGACGACAGGCTCAGGCTGAAAGCGGCGCGATTGGCCGCGTCCATCGACGGCACGGTCGCGCCGAGAATGTGTTCGACCGCGTTGAACGTGCCCGGCGCGGCCGGTTGCGCCGAGGTGCCGCCACCGCCCTGCGCGTTCAAGGCGATGCACTGCACCGAACCTTCCTCGAACGTGGCGCAGGTCAGCCGCACCGGCAACTGCACGCCCGGTTCGGCGTTGAGCCGGCCGATGATCTTCGACTCCATCGACGACGACAGCTGCAAGGTGGTCACGAACATCACGAAGCCGCCGCCCTTGTCGGCTGCGGTGGCATCGGCGACGCGGTACTTGAGGAAACTGAATTCCTTGCGCCCATCGGGCTGACGCGTGGCCAGCGTGACCGGGCCGGGCAGGTACCAGAACTGGCCCTTGTCGGCGTGGTCGCGGAACACGGTGATGCCGTCGATGGAAAGCGGCTTTTCGAGACTGAGCATGACGAACTCCTGTAGATCGTGAACTCCCGACGTGCAGAGCACCGCGCGAGGGAAACATTTCCTTGTATGCGTAACGCCGCCGCTGCCGTCCTTTCCGTCCCGTCATCCCCGCGAAGGCGGGGATCCAGGGCTCCATCGCGACATGACTCTGAAGTCTCTGGATCCCCGCCTTCGCGGGGATGACGGACCGAGAGCGTCGCCAGACCGGCTGTTGCAGCGCGCGTCAGGCCATCTTCAACACCAGATCGGTCGCATCGCTGGCCACCCAATTACCGGCCTTGTTGGTGCCGTTCTCGAGCAGATAGCTGGCCTTGTACTCGTAGCGCATGCGCGCCGGGTCGAGGTAGTCGTATTCGAACTCGCCCGAGGCCTGGCCGTCGGTGAACTCGAAATCCTCGGCGAACGACAGGCCGCCGGCGAAGTCCTCGAAGCGCAGCGAGACCTTGGCCTTGCGCATCTTGCGCTTGGCGAAATCCGCGGGCGGCTTGACCGTGACGATGCGCCGTCCCTTCATGCCGGCCTTCAACATGATGCGATTGCCGTTCGTCACCGACTCGGGAATCTCCTCGATGTCGCGCCCGTCCTTGTACAGGATGCTGACGCTGTAGAACACGCCCTTGATCTCGGGATTGCGCATGTCCACGGCGAAGGTCTGAGCGGCCGCGCCTTCCTGGAACGACATCTGCATTTCTTCCTGCACGCCGTTGGTCTTGTCGACGTAGCGCAGATCGACGAAGGCTTCCTGCACCTCGTTCCAGTTGAAGTTCGGCACCACCTGCACCACCCGTCGGGTCTGGAACGGGTTGCGGATCGACACCTGCGGCTCGTCCAGCGTGGTCCAGTCGCGCACCGTGTCGCCACCGCTGATGCCATGGAAGACGATGCGCACTTCATAGGCGGTCTTGCTCTGGTCGAGCATGAACATCTTCCATGCGCCCGACTGCGACTCCTTGGTCAGCCGCACCAGATCGTTCTGATTGATCTTGTTGGCCGGGTCGCGATAACGCAGGAACACATCGACCGAGCTGTAGCGTTCCCACGGGAAGTTCTCGGCGAACACCGGCACGGTGTTGATCGTGTACAGGTCGCGCGGGATGATCTCGACGTTTTCCACGTCGTAGGTCTGCACCTTCGACTTAAGCTTGGTCGGCCGCTCGGCCGCGTCCACGCCCTTGAAGTTGACCTCGTACTCGACCTGCACCTCGCGCTTCATCTGGCCGCGGTCGAGCTGGCTCAGCCATTCGAAACTCGCATCGCCCTGACTGGCGCCGAGCAGCGCGTTCTGCGCCTTGTCGCCGTAGCGCACCCGCACGTTGAGGCTGCCGATGTCGTCGGCGGCCAGGTCGGCGCGCGAAATCACCTTGACCCGGCGCTTCTTGAAGAAATCGTTGTCCAGGCTGATCTGCTTGACCAGGCGGTCGCGCGGCACGTTGCCTTCGCGGATGGTCTTGAACAGCGCCGCCAGGTGGCCCTGCGGATAGATCGAACGCTTGACCGCGACGCGCTCGGAGAAATTGACGTTGAGCTTCTTCTTGTCGATGCGCGTGTAGTCCATGCGCTTGTAGCTGAAGCTCGGCATCAGCGCGCCGATCGGACCGCCGGCGGCCATCGCCGAGGACTGGCTGGCGAACTTGCCCAGCGCATCCAGGCCGCGTTCGAAATCGGACTTCTTCTCCGGCGTCCACGGCGGCAGGCTGGCCTGGAAGAACGCATCGGTGATCATGTTGCGCACCTGCGCCAGGGCGGCGTCGCGGCGGTCGATAATGCCCTTGGTGTCCTCGCTTTCGGCGACGAAGGTGTCGGCCTCCAGCACGATCGCGCGGCTTTCGACCAGCTCGTCGACCGCCCTGCCGATCTCGGTGGAGAAGAACATGTTGCCGCCGGAGAAACTTTCGTCCATGTGCTTTTGCACACGGTCCCAATCGATCTTCAGACTGATGTTGTAGGCCGGGCGCAGGCCGAGGAAATCCAGCGAATAGATCACCGCCACCGGCAGGATCTCGCCTTCCAGGCACTGCTCCATCACGGTGTAGCCGTCCTGATCCAGACGCACCGAGAACGAAGCCTGGTTGGCGCCGTAAAGCGCCGGCTTGGCCGACTGGTCGATCTTGAGCACGAACTGCGGGCCCGGGCCGGCGGTCGGAGCGACATCGCCGGTGGCCTTGCCGAGCATCATCAGCTTGACGCCGCCGTCTTCCAGCGGCACCGGCGCGATCCGCGGCTTGTTGCGCAGGTTTTCGGAGTTGGCGATCTCGCGGGCCAGATCGTCGATCTGGCTCTGCGTGGCGCCGAGGTTGCAGTCGAAATTAAGAAAGCCGCCGGTGCCCGCGTCGCCGCGGAAACCGATCAGCAGGAACTGGGGCACATCCACGCCGAGGGTCTTGTCGCGCACCGTGGTCAGGTGCGGATTGAGCGGCATGTAATACCACTGCTCGGGATCGGCATGGTCGGGGAAGACCGAGATGCCGTTGATCTCGCGAGTGCGGCTGTCGAGGAGAAGCATGATCGGACTCCTTCCGAGTCAAGCGTGATAAGTGTTGGCGACGGCGGGCCCGATGACCGGGCCCGCCGCGCTTGCGGCTGAGGTCGTGCTGCTTGAATCAGGTCGGCAGAATCAAGCCGGAAGTTCCAGGAACAGCGACAGATCCGTCTTGGTTTCCGGGCCCACGACCTTGCGCTTGCCGTCGGTGAGGAAGTAGGTGATGGTGGCCTTGTACTCGGGCTCTTCGCCGTCGGTGAGCGGCAGCTTCCAGCTCTTTTCCTCGTCGCCGGGCTTGAAGCGCAGATCGATGCGCTTGGTGCCGTGCGACAGCGCCACGCTGACCATCTTCAGCTCGTCCCAGTTCAGCAGGTCCGGCACCACCGCCACTTCCAGCGCGTCGAGCTTCTTGCCGACCATGATGGTCGAGCGGGTCGCGACCTTCTCGTTCTCTTCCTTGCTGGTGCCGTCGGCGAACAAGGTGGTGACCGCGTACTTCACCTCGCCCAGGGTTTCGTCGACCACCGGGAAGGTCCAGTCGAACGAGGTCATGTCGCTGGACAGCGTCACGATGGTCTTCTGGTTGTACTTGTTGGCGGTGTCGGTGTAGCTCGCCTCGACCGTGATCGACGCGATCTCGGCGGACAGATCGCCGGCGGCGCGGAAGCTGACCGTCTTGGACGCCGAGAACGGATCGTCGACGTACAGTTCCTTGGCCTGCTGCTTGGCCAGCTTCTTGACCTGGCGGCCGTCGGCCAGCGTGTACAGGAACTCCAGGTCGATGTCTTCGGTGCGCGGCGTGCCGATGATCTTGCGCAGGGCGAAGTTCGGCGTGGCCGCGGTCATGTTGAACTTGGCTTCGACCGGCTGCTTGCCGTGCTTGTAGCGCACGGTGATCTGGGTGCGCGGCACCTGGGCGAAATCGATGTCGCCCGGGCCGATGTCCAGCGCCAGTACGCCGAGATCGTCGACATTGATCGTCAGGTTGGTGTCGTCGGTCTTGATCTCCTCCGACACCTGCTTGAACGTCGCGCCCTTGTAATTGACCGTGACCTGATAGGTGAAGTCGCGCTTGCCCTCGAACACGAAGGCTTCGAACTTGGCCACGTCGTCGGGCTTGGTGAAGACGAACTCCTGGACCTTCTTGTTCGGCCCGTACGGATAGCGGATCTTGACCTCGACGCTGTGGATCGGCAGGTTGGCGAAGTCGGCGTTGACCCGCATCACCACCTGCACGGTCTTGAGGAACTCGTCCAGGTTGATCTTGGAGTAGTAGTCCTCCCACTTCAGCGGCTTCTTCTTGTCGTCGGTCAGCGAAGTGATCGTCGGCAGCATGCCCTGCGGGTTGCGGTTGACGATGACCGCCTTGGCCTCGCTCCACTCCACCCGCACGTTGGCGATCTGGCTCTTGTTGATGGTGCGGCGGATGTCCTCGATATCCTGCTCTTCGCGCAGATCCTTGGTGTTCGGATCGACGTCGGCGATTTCCTTGAGCAAGTTGCGCTGCACCGCCGCTTCGAGCTGCTTGTTGATGATCGCGCGGATGTCGGCCTCGAGCTTGGCGTTGTCCTCGGCGCTGAGGTTGGGCGCCTGCACGAACTCGAAGTGGGTCTTGGTGATGTCGTTCTTCCAGCGGCTGGAGCTGATGACCTCGGTGTAGCTGTCTTCGCGCCAGACGTTGTCTTCGGTGTTGATGTCCTGGAAGAAGCTGTAGAACTCCGAGGCGTTCCAGGTACCCCAGGCCTTCATTTCCGGCAGACGCATGTAGCAGTTCATCTTGTAGACGACCTGCACCGCCGAGGCCGAACCGGTGCTCAGGGTTTCCTTGAAGATCGCCGTGCCCAGTTCGGTCAGCTCGACCATGAACGAGGCGACGTTCTTGCCGTAGATCGACGGCTTGCCGGCGCCGCGGATCTTCTCGACCAGCGCGCCGCCCTCGGTCAGCAGCAGCTCGACGGTGCCGTCGGTCCAGGTCACCGGCGCGATCGCGACCTTGGGCGCGTTCTTGCCTTTGTACTTCTCGGCCAGCTTCTTCTGCAGTTCGGCGGTGATCTTGGTCTGCACGTCGGCGGCGACGGCCAGTTCGGTGTCGAAGGCGATGAAGCCGCCGAACTTCTTGCCGCCATCCTCGCGGATCTGGCCGTACTCGACGAAGCGCAGCGCCAGGCCGCCGCTGGCCATGCGCGCGAAATTCGGCGTGTTCGGCATGATGTAGTAGGTGAAGTCGTTGGCATCGTCGCCGTAAACCACGTGGTCGAGGATGGTGTCAACGTTGTCGATCTTAAGCATGGACTTGCTCCTTATCCTGATAAATCCTGAGTTCGTTTGATTCCGTCGCGCCTTGGCTTGCGCGCTTACAGCGACGATGTTCCGCGGGCGAACGTTGTGCGGTTCGAATCTTTAGAACGCCACCACCGCTTCGTACCGGACACGTTAAAAGTGCTATTTTTCAGCTGTTTTCCAACAAAACCACAAGGCAATACTCGCCCGCTGCGGGCCTGGTAGAGACCCACATCGTCGTTGCCGAAGAGACGGCTAGCGTCGCGACCGATTCACCGGTCGCGGGCGTTTGCGTTGCATCGCGCGGCAAACGCCGCTGGCGCAAGATCGCGCCTTTACGATTCGCAGCGCGGCCGGTGGCGGCGTTCGCTCAGCTCACAACCGGTCGCGACACGATCAAGATCGGATGTTCATGGCTTGGGCAATCCCCAGTCCGCGGCATCCGCCGATACGTGTTGTGTTTGCTGTTGCTGCTGGCCGCGTTCGGCATAGCTGCTGACCTGGCTGCGCAGACTCAAGCCCGCATCGGCCTGCTCGCCGTCGGCGCGCAAGGACACGTCGACATCGATCGCGTCGGTTGTCGTCGTACTCGCGGTATGCCGGGTCGGCGCGGCGGCGGTGATCGCGTAACGCAACTCCAGCCAGCCGCGCTCACCGCTCAAGGCCTTGCGCACGCGCCCGGCCTGATCGGCGTCGAGCATGATGTTGAACGCGGCGTGGTACGGCGGCGCGCCCGACGAACGGGTCTTGCCCAGTTGCACATACGCGCCCTGGCCGTCGCCGAGCATCAGGCTGACTTCGCCGACTTCGACCGGCGCCGGCAACAGATTCAACTGCGCCACCGCCACGCCGGCGCGCGCGGCCAGATCGGCGCGCACCGCGTCCAAGGTCGCGGTCGCCACGCCCCACATGCCGGTGCAGGCGAACATCGTCATCGGCCCGGCATTGATCATGTTGAACTGGACGCGGCCGTTGGCGTCGGTCGCCAGCGCCGGCGCGGCGGCGCGGTAATACCAGGTCGTCGCCTGGTCGCCCGGCGCGACCAGCACGCCGCGCAGGTTTTCGTAGCTGTCGCCGCTGTCGGCGGTGGTGTTTTCGCTCGAGCTCATGTCCCTGCTCCGTTGTTCGTCCTTGAGGCGTCGCTGCTGTGCAGTCGCAGCGGCGTATCGGGTTGCAGCACGTCCGACCAGGGCGACTGCGCGGTCCAGCGCCAGCGATAGCCGGAGCGGAACGGCGACAGCGCAAGCCAGGTCCAATGCGCGCGTGGGGTGTTGCGGGTGAATTTCAGCAGACGGCGTCGTGCCGGCTGCTCGGTGCCGTCTTCCGGCGCGATTTCGATCAGAACCTGCGTTGCGGCGTCGTCGAATTCGCAGACCGCTTCGAGTTCGCGCGAACCGGCGCCTTCGAAACTGAAAGCGTCCAGGCGCAGGCTGTCGGCGTCGATCGGCGCCATCGCGCAGCTGCGGCCGTCCTGGCGCGAACGCGCGCTGGCGCGCAGTTGCGCATCCTGGACATCGGCCGGGATCGCGAACGCCAGGCTCGGCGACACGTCGTCGAGCATGCCGCGCACCGACCACGCCCGGCCCTTGCGCGTGCCCACACATTCGACCTCGACGTCGGCCTGGGCCAGAAACGCCGGCTCGGCTTCGATCGGCACGAAACGCAGGCCGAAATCCTCGGCGTCGATCAGCAGATGCTCGCGCTCGGATTTACGTACCGGGCCCTTGATCGATTCGGCGCGGCCGTCGCTGAGCACGACCGCGGTGGTCTGCCATTGATAGCTCAGCGCTTCCTTGGGGCTCAGGCGCAGATCGACCGTGATCGGACGATCCGACGCGGCCAACGGCGTGCTGGTCTTGATCGTGAACATTCGCGCCGGCGGCTTGGCCGGCAGTTGCAGTTCGACCTGGGTCGAGACCACGCCGATGCGCCGCTGCGGCAGGTTCGGCCGCACCGTCACCGTGCGCCAGCCGCTGGCCAGCGCGCGCACGTCGTGACGGCGCACCACGCTGTCGTGCAGTTCGCCGCCGGGCAGGCTGCGCAGCGGACCGAGCGGATCGGCCTCGATCACGAACAAACGCGGCGTCAGCAGCGGCTCGACGAGATTCCATTGCACCGTGCCGCCGCGCATCGACGCTTCGTCGAACACCAGGCGCACACCGGTCGGCGCATCGGCCGCGGACGGCTGCGGCGTGGCGAAGCGCGCGACGATGCGATCGAGCACCGCGTCGGCCAGCGGTTGCTTGAGGATGTCGCCGGAGCTCGCCGCCAGGCCGAGGCCCAGGGTCTGCGGCGCGTCGATCAGCCGTTGCCGCAGCAACGCGTGATCGATCGTGGTCGCGCCGCTGCCGAGCGACTTGATCGCCACCAACAGCGCGGCCGGATCGAAGCTCATCGTCAGCGGCAGGCGATCGGCGACGCCGCGCACCCGCAGCCAGGCTTGCGCGCTGACCGCGAGCAAGCCTCGTTGAAGGGCGGCGACGAACAGATCGGTCGCCGCGCTGTCCATGCGCAGCGCCAGGCCCATCGAGCCCAGGCTCGCCGCGTCCAGCGGCAGCAATTCGCCGAGCGATGCCGGCAAGTCCAGCGCCTGCACCGCGTTCAAACGCAGCCAGCCGCCTTCGACCGGCAGCGGCGACAGGCGCACGTTCTGCGCGGCGTCGAACGCGGCCTGACGCGCGGCGTCGAGGCCGAACTGCGCGGCGAACGCCAACGACAGAATCGAATAACGCTCCAGTCCGGCGCTGCCGCGGTCCTGCTGGAAGATGTCCAGGCGCAGCGGTGGGGTTTCGTCGAGCGTCTGCGCCGACAACTGGGTCGGCGGCAGCGCGAACGCGCCGGGCCGATCGTAAGCGGCGTAGGCGATACGTTCGCCGATCTGCATCGGCGCGCGCCAATCGGGATGACCGGAAAAGGACATGGCTCAGACCGCGGTCACGAACAACACGCCCGCATCGTCGCGGCGCCACGGCGTCGTCGGCGCTTTCTGGCCGGACTTGTACACCACCGTCTGGCGGTATTCGTAGAAGCCTTCGCTGTCCTTGCGCAACAGGATGTCCATCAGCGGCACCGGCACTTCGATATCGACGCTCTGGTTGTTCTCGCCCAGCACCACCCGGCGGTTGCCGCGGAACTCGACGATGATGTTGAGGATCGGACCGCCGGACGAACCAGTGGCGATGTTCTCCAGCACTTCCGGCGCGGTCATTACGGTGACGGCGCGGAAGGTTTCCTGATCGATCGTGTCGTCCAGGGTGTATTTGAGGATCGCCTCGCCGTCGGGGACGCTGCGCACCGAAGCGGTGTTGAAGATCGCATCGGCCGGCGCGCTGCCGCTCAAGATATCGGTGGGCTGCACGGTGAATTGCAGGCTTTGTTCGGGTTCGACCTCGACCGGCTGGCTCAGGTCCAGGCCTTCGATTCGGCCGACCACCAATCCTTCGCCGCGGGTGATCCAGGTCGGCAGCTGGGTGATGCGCAGCTTGCTCTCGGTCGCGTTGAGCAGCTTGACCGCGACCGCGCCGGTCTGAGGATCGGGCGTTTCGATCGACTGGAACAACTCGCCCTCCATGTCGGCGAAGTTGAGCTTGACCGGCACCATCACGTTCTCGTTGATGCCGGTGGTCACCACCACGCTGCCCTGCAGCAGGTTGGAATTGGACGCGGCCATCAACACGCCGAACACGTCCTGGAAATCCTTGAACTCGAAGCGCTCGTTGACGGTGAAGCCGTTGTCCCAGTCGATCGTCGCGGCCACGGTTTCCGAACGCACCGCGCCGTTGCGCAGCACCGCCATCTGCAGGCTCGACTTGGCGCGCAGCAGGCGCAGTTCGAATTCGCGATTGGGATTGGCCGCGCTCGCCGGCACTTTGTCGGCGAGGTCGCGGCGCGCGGCGAGCAGGCGCTCGCCGTCGGTGACCGGACGCACTTCGCAGGTCAGGTCGACCATCACCTGCTCGGCGTTGTCGCCCTGATCGACCTGGAACACCAGCGAGGGTGCATGCGGCGCTTCGCTGCGACGCGCCAGCTTGAACGCGTCGGGCAGGTAAAAGATCCGCGCCGGATCGTTCAAGTCCTGGAAATACGCATGGCTGCGACCGCTGCCGGCCGGATAGCGCAGCGCATGCACGACCCAGCGGCTGGCCTGCGGCCCGTTGGCGCTGCCGGCCGGGTACAGATACGGATGCAGCTGCGGTTCGAAGAACAACGCGACCGCCCAGTCCTGCACCTGGTTGGAGATTTCGTAACGCGTTTCCGGCGCGGGCGGCGGCGGCACGTCGTCGGGCATCGGCTCGGGCTGGACGATGATCGGGGTGCCGTCGAAACGGCGCGCCTTGATCGTCGAGATCGGAATGCGCGACACCGGTGGCTTGACCCCGACCGCGCGCATCGGTGCGATGCGCATCGGCTCAAGCGAGGCCGACATCTTGGCGGTGATGCCTGGATCGAGCGTCACCGCCGGCTTCGCCACCATGCTCGCATCGACCACCGCCGCGCGCGACATCAACTGCGCGCTTTCCAGCGGCGCGCGCGCCAGCTGCATCTGACCCTTGACCATCATCAGCTGACGCTTGGGCACGTCGGGCGCGGTGCCCGCCGGCAACGGCACCGCGACGGTGAAGCCGCGCGACAGCACCAGCTTGCATTGCGCGTCGTTGCTCATGAACGCGCGCAGCAGGCCGTCGCGATCGGCCAGGCTCAGCTGCAGCATCACCACGCAACCGGTCGCGTCCTTCTGCACTTCGCCGGCCGGCAGGCGTTGTTCGATCGCGGTGCCGGGCACGCGGTAGGTCACCGATGCGCCGCGCGTGACTTCGAGCATCTGCGCGGTGCGCGCGGCATCGGCGATCTCCGGCGCGGGATAGGTTTCCAGGCCCAGGCTCACCGCCCACAGGCCGTTCTGGCCTTCGGCGACGGTGACTTCGTAGCGGCCGTTGGCGTTGCGCAGGCGATAGCGCGGCAGCCAATAACGTTGCTGCGGGTTGTTCGGACTTTCATACAGGCAACGATCGTCCGGAGTCTGGGTGGGGCTGATCGGGTGCTGCGATTCACCGCGACCGAAGCCGCCGCCGCTCTTGATCGGAAACAGGTCCGGGCGCAGGTCGTTCAAGCGCGGGCGCAGGGTGCGGCCTTCCAGTTGCGCGACGATCGCCGGCTGCGCGCGCAGGATCGCCGGATTGACCCGCACCGCGCCGGGAATGAACGGCGGCGCCACGCGCACGGCCGGCGCGGGCGCGGCGACAGGCGGCGCAGCGGCGGGCGGCGGGGCGGCCGGCGGGGCGACCACCACGGCCGGCGCGACCGGCGCCGGCACCACGATCCCGCCGGGCAGCTTGATCGGCTGCGCGGCCGGCGCCGGACGGATGCCGGCGAGGACCTGGTTGATATTGAGCAGTCGACCCAGCGGCATGCGTTTCTCCTTGAAAGTTCAGCGCGGCGCGCTGTTCGGCCGAACGCAGCAGCGCCCGGTCCGGTCCTTGATGTGGATCGATGCGCTGTCCGCGCCGATCACCCCCGAGTAAACGAGCGTGCAACGCCGGGCAGGACATTTCAGGAATGAAACGTTTTTGCTCGCCGGGCCGCGGCGAGCGCCGGGGCGGAGCCACGGGCACGAGTGTTCGGCGCAAGGGCCGATTCGCTTTCAGCGCCGATCGCCCCGCCTTGGACGGCGGGTTCGGCCGCGGATCAGTGCGGGATCAAGGCAGGATCAATACCGAATCAGCGCGCTTGCGACTTGCCTTCGACCAGCCATGCCTGCGCTGCCGCGAGCACCGGATCGGATGCGTCGCGATCGGCGAACACCGCCGTACTCAGCAGCAGGGTGCCGCCATCGGGCAATGCGATGGCTTCGTTGGAAGTCGAGCGTCCGTCGCTGGGTTGGCCGAACGAACGCGCACGGGCGCGGCCGCTCCCTGTCGAGCGGATCGCATATCGACCGCCATCCACGATGGTCGACGCGAAAACGACCTTCAGGAAACTCGGACTTTTCTTACAGCACCGATCGTCCACCGCGATTAGATTGACTTCTCCCATCGGCGGCTGTCTCGTTGGGACGCAGCCGCTGTTTTCATCGCAAAGTGCCGTGGAATCTCAGGCGGCGCGAGGACTTTGTCCGATCCTGTCGCCCTTTAAATTCGAATCTCGTCGCAACCAGACCGCAAGTGGACATTCAAAGACCGGCCCATTCAGTATTTTCAGCTGAACGGAATCTCCACAGCACTCTAGGCTTGTGACACGCAGCGCATCAATTGGCACATTGAAGCGCTGAACCCCAATATGTTTCTGCTATAAACGGTTTACGGCCCGCTCGGTACTCGCAGCGTCCGCCTGCAGTTCCTTATTAATGTCGTATGGATGCGATTAATGACAAAGGGATTATCTCGCGGCCCGCAACGGCCGCATAAGGACTGCACGCCAACAGCCGCGTTGGAAGCCTGTCCGATATGCGCCCATCGTCCCGATACGACGATGCTCGATGGCGGAGACGCGCATGTCCGCTGAAGGTGCCATGGTGGTGTACGGCCGCGGGGGCGACCTCGGTAGTTTCCGTGCTTTCGCCGACGATCTGGCCAGCACCGAGCTGTCGGCGATCGACCCCAAGCGCATTTCCCTGCATTCGGCCGAACGCCGGGACGCGTTCTTCGCCCTGCTGTTCGGTTCTCGCCTGGGCTACAAACTCAAGGCGCTGCATATCTATTCGCACGCCTTTGGCTCCGGACTGGCACTGGGCTACTCGGATCCGGCGCTGTATCAGGATCGACTGCGCGTCGCCATGCGCGGCCGCTCGTCGTACCTGACCACCCTGCAGACCGAGGCCGGCATGATCTTCACCGACGACCTCATCCGTAGCCCGTATACGCACTACCGCGAGCGCATCCGCAGCCTGTTCGCGCCCGGCGCGATCGTCAAGATATGGGGTTGCAACGCCGCCGTGCCGAACTGGATCTACAGCGACACCGATCGCAACGGTGTCCGGATCACCGATTTGAGATCCACTGCCGACGCCCCCTATTACTGGCGCGCGCTGCACGAATCCAATCCGGTCAAACCCAGCATCGCCCAGGCGTTCGCCGATTACTTCCAACTCGACACCTACGGTGCGACCAGCGGGTCGAGCACCCAGGTCAGGCTCGGTGGCAAGTGGGTCACCGCCACGCCCAAAGGCCTGATCAATATCCGCGGCAAACTGCGTTACGTGCAGGAACGCGACGTCATGCGGCTGAACCCGGGCAAGGGGGGCGCGTATGCCGTCCATCATCCGCGCTAACTCGCCGCGCCGCCGCGTTGGCTTATTCGCCGCGCTGATCGCGCTGATCGCGCTGATCGCATGCTCCCCGCGAAGTGCGCCGCTCAAGTCGGCCGTATCGATCGCTTCGACCACGCCTCGATCAACGGCCGGACCCGCGGCCGCGTCGACACCGGTCTGCCGGGCGCTAACGCATGCTCAGGCATCTACCGGAACCACCTCCAGCCCATGGTTCGGCGAAGCGGCCGCGGCCATCTTCCGATCCGACCCGGACACCGTGCTCACGCTGCTGACCAAGGTGACGGACATCGACGAGCGCAACAACCACGGCGAAACCCTGTTGCTGCTCGCAGTCAGTTCGTCCATGGCCGAACCGGGACAGCCGCTCCTGCCCGAGCACGACCGCGTCGCGCTATTGCAAAAACGACAACGCGCACGTCTGGCGATCGTGGCCGCATTGCTCGCGGCCGGCGCCGATCCGAACTTGGCCGACGCAGGCGGAAACACGCCGCTGCTGCGCGCGACGGCGTCGTTCCACACGCCCGCGCATGCGATCGCCCTGCTGCAGACGCTGCTGGACCGGCATGCCCGCATCGACCATCAGGACGATCGTGGCTACACCGCGTTGATGCAAGCTGCCAAGGGCTCATCCGCCGAAGTGGTCGAATTTCTGCTCGTCCGCGGCGCCGATCGCAAACGACTCAATTGCGAAGGCCTCAGCGCATTGGCCATCGCCGTCGCGAATCACCACACGGACGTCGCCCGCGTACTGCGGGCCGCAAACCAGCCCCGGGAGAACGGCAATGGCTGATACGAATCTGGGGACCATCGGGTCCCTGCTCGACCCTCAAGCCAATCGCATCATGTACCTGCGGTTTCCTAACAGCGATGGACCTTCTTCGCAGTTGCTGGTCGACCAGCTCGATGCGACCGAGGGCTTGTCGCAGGACTTCCGCTTCGTCGTCCAATTGCTATCGCACGATGCGCGCATCCCGACCAAGGACTTGATCGGCAAGATGGCCACGGTCGAACTGGCGCGCGACGACGGCAGCCCGCGCTACTTCAACGGCTACGTCTTCGAGTTCCGCAAAGTACGCGCCGACGGCGGCTGGGCGCGTTACGAAATGGTGCTGGGGCCGTGGCTGGCATTCTCCAGGCTGCGCAAGGACTGCTTCTTGTTCCACGACAAGTCCGTCTACGAAAGCACCGTTGAAATCTTCGACGACTATGCCGTGCGCGATTACAAATTCCAGCTCGGCGGCGGCGACCCGCCGATCACCCAGGCCATGCAATGGGAGGAGTCGGATTACAACTACCTGCACCGACGCTGGGAATCGCGCGGCTGGTACTACTGGTACGAACACCGTCTAGATGGCCACAGCCTGGTGCTCGGCGACGATTCCGCCCGCGCCAAGCCGATCGACGGCGAACAGCGAGTCCGCTTCCACGACTCCGGCGGTTCGCAGGACGAGGACGCGGTGGCGGAATGGTCGCCCGTGCGGCAGATCACCCCGACCCAGTACGCGGTCACCAGTTTCGATTTCAAGAATCCCAAGCCGATCGCCGCCAGCACCAACACCGTCAACCAGCAGGGAGACGTGCCGGCTCTGGAGGTGTACGAACACACCGGTGCTTACGGGTTCAAGAGCGCCGGCGAAGGCGAAAGCCTGGCCAAGCGACGGATGGAGGAAATCGAGGCGCAGGCCAGACGCTTCGATGCCGCGGGCAATTGCAAGCGCATGCAGCCCGGCCGCTGGTTCGAGTTGCGCGATCACTACGATCACGACCACGGTACCGAAGAGGACCGTCAGTTCCTCGTGGTCGAAACCCACCACATCGCTTCCAACAACTATCTGAGCAGCGGCGTACCGGCCTACTACGCCAACCAGCTCACCGCGGTGCGCAAGAAGATCCCGTGGCGCCCCGGACGCAACCTCAACAGCGAAGAGCCTCGTATCTACGGCGTTCTCAGCGCGCTGGTAGTCGGCCCGGAAGGCGACGAAATCCATTGCGACGAGTTCGGCCGCGTGCGCGTGCAATTCCATTTCGACCGCGAAGGCCGATATGACGAAAAAAGCTCGTGCTGGGTCCGGGTGGCCTCTACCTGGGCCGGCGAGCGCTTCGGTTTCATGGCCGTCCCCCGCATCGGCCAGGAAGTACTGGTGCAATTCCTGGGCGGCAATCCCGACATGCCGATCCTGACCGGCCGAGTGTTCAACCAGGACAACATGCCGCCCTGGGACCTGCCGGCCAACAAGACCCAGACCGGCATCCTAACCCGCTCCAGCGGCGGCGGCGGCTACGACAACGCCAACGCGGTGCGCTTCGAGGACAAGAAAGGCGAGGAGCAACTATGGATCCACGCCGAGAAGAACCAGGACATCGAAGTCGAGAACGACGAGACTCACTGGGTCGGCCGCGACCGCAAGAAAACCATCGATCGCGACGAGACGGTGCAGGTCAAACAAGACCGCACCGAAACGGTGGATCGCAATGAAACCATCACCGTGCATGGCCAGCGCACCGAAACGGTCGACAAGAACGAAACCATCACCATCCACCAGAACCGCAGCGAGCGCGTCGACCAGAACGAGAAGATCAGCATCGGCCAGAGCCGCGAAGAGGACGTCGGCGACAACGAAACCCTCAATATCGGCGGCCACAAGCGCGAAACCATCGCCATGACCAACATGCAGAACGTCGGCCTGGCCAAGATGACCAACGTCGGCCTAGCCTACAACCGCAACGTCGGTGCGGCGTTGGTGTCACTGGTCGGCCTGAGTCGCACTGACCGCATCGGCAAGAACTACAGCATCACCGTCGGCGACAGCCTGACCGTCCGGGTCGGCAAGTCGGTGCTGGTCATGAAATCCGACGGCACGGTCACCTTGAACGGAACGAAGTTCAATTTCTCCGCATCCGGGCCGGTGGAAATCAACGGCAAGGACGTCGACATAAACTGAGATCCCACTGATGCTGTTGCGCAATCTGACTCCATTCGATGTGCTTTGCTATGGCGCACTGGCGCCCGACGACCATGAGAACCGCGTCGTCGCGATGAAGGTCGGCTATCGTTTACTGCCGGTGGACGGCGAGCCGGGACGTTTCAACGCGCAAGTCATGGATCGCGATGCCCTTGAACTCGTCACCGCCGATACGTTCTATGGCGAACCCGGCGAATCCAGCACGCGCCAGGAAAGTGATCTGGCTCCGTACAAACCGCGCTGCGACGTGATCGTCAACGGCCATGCGCACGCGCCCGGCGGGCTGTTCGCGCGCCACTGGGATGCGCGCATCCGGGTAAGCGCGCCGCTGCCGCCGCTGGACATCGCGGTCGAGCGGCCGCGTCCGCTGAGTCCGGGCATGGCATTGACCGCGCAGCAGCAGGCGCAGTGGCGACAGGCACTCGAACTGGCAGAACAGCAACGGGCGGACGCGCCGACCCAACACGTCCTGCTCGATAAGACGCTGCGCGTGACCGGCCCCCGCGAATTCCGCCGCCGCGGGCTGTTTACCGGCTGGCGGCTCACCCCGCCCACGCCGGTCGATCGCGTTCCACTGCGTTGGGAGTACGCATTCGGCGGGCGCAGCGTGGTGCGCAATCCCAAGTACGTGGAGGGTTCGACCGCGCCGCGCCACGCACTCAATGAGGTCTGCTTCAGCAATCCGTTGGGCAAGGGCTGGATGGACGGCCGCTACCTCCAGGCCGCGTTGGCCGCGGGAGACGGCAAGATCAAGCGCATGCCGGCGCCGCAGATCGAAACGCTCGACGCGCCGACGCGGCAACTGATCTCGGTCAAGTTGCCCAAGGGCGACCTGCCCGCGCCAGCGATGGCGAAGGTCGCCCGGGAATGCGGCAGCGCGCCGGCCGGTTTCGGCGTCGTGGGCCGCGCCTGGGCGCCGCGTCTGGCGCTGGCCGGCACCTACGACGACCATTGGCTCGAAACACGCTGGCCCGGGGTTCCGCTCGACATCGATTACGGTTACTGGAATTGCGCGCCGCCGGATCAGCAGATCGCGTTCCTGCCGGCCGACTCACGGATCGAGCTGTGGCAACTGACGCCGGCCGAGCTGACCCCGCGCGGCGGCCTGACGGTCGATCTGCCAGGGCACCGGGCCTTCGTGTTGCTGCGCCTGGTCAGCGGCGCGTTACTGCCCCTGATGCTCAAGACCGACACGCTGATCGTCGACACCGACGAGATGACACTGCAGTTGACCCACCGCCTGACCCTGCCGCGCGATGCGCAGATCCGCGTCGCCGAGGCGCGTTTCGAAACCGACCCGGCCGCGCCGCTGTTGCGGGCAGGCCCCGAAGTCGGCGCGCCGGTCGCGGAATCGAGCTAGGAGAACCGACCATGGCCAAGGATTACACCGCGCGCAAGCAATCGGGCTGGAAAGTAGTCAGCCTGGCGCCTGACGTGTGCAAGACGCCGATGGGCAGCTCGGTGCCGCCAGTGCCGTATCCGGTGATCGCCAAACTGCAGCAGACCGTGCAGCCGACCAGCACCGTGCGGGTGAATTCGCACTACGTGGTCCTGTTCGACGCCAGCAAGACCCCCAAGACCATCGGCGACGCGCCCGGTCGCGCCAACGGCATCAAGAGCGGCACGGTGGAAGCCGATTGCTGGCCCAAGACCCGCAGTTCCACGGTCCGCTTCGAAGGCCGGAGGATCATTCGCCACGACGACGTCTTCTGGATGAACGGCCGGCACAAGGGCAGTCCGTCGAGCAAGGGCCCCTGGACCAAGGAATGCATCATCCGGATCTTCTGCCCGCAGGACAAAGACAAGATCGATCTGCTGGCCAAGACCACATTGAAGTCGTCGAAATCGATCACCTTCATGGACCAGGAGTTCGACGGAAAAGCGTGGCGCAGCAAGCCCTTCCATGCCGGCGGCAGCTCCAGCAGCGCGGCCAAGGAAATCGGCGTGCTCGACGGCGACAGTTGCGAAGGAGCTGCGCAGACCTTCTACCACGAGCTCACCCACCAACAGCAACGCGGCATGTCGTGGAACGACGCGGAAATCGACGCTTATACCCGTACAGAGCAATGGGCGATCGACAAGGGTTTCCAGGGCAGACCCAAACTGCGCACCACCGATGCCAGCGGCAAGACGATCCCGAACACCAAGGCGATCTCGGATTTCGTCACCGCCGAGTATCCCCTGGGCATTGAAGAAATCATCGCCAGCGGCGCCGACGCGGGCAAGGTCAAGTTGACCGACGGCACGATCCGGGCGCCGCAAAAAGGTGACGTCGTGCCGGGACCGCCAGACGTCAAAGGCCAGCGAACCGTGAAAACCTCCGACTGGAAATGCCCATGATGGACACGTCCGACCTCATCGCCGTCAAAGCTCTCGGCCCGCTGCCTCGCAGGCACAGACCCGACGCTATCGGGGCCATGCTGGTGTGCTGCGCCACGCTGTTGGCCTGCGGTACGCCGATTGCCGCAGGCCCCACCCCGTCATCGACACAGGTTCCCGCTCAGATGAACGACGATAAATCCGCGACCTTCGACATCGCCGGCAAACGCTTGGTGCTGGACGAGTCCGAGCTCGAACTGCTGCGCAGCCTGGCGGTATCGGCGCTGGAACTCGACCAGACGCATCAATCCTTCGCCGCCGAGTTACGCCAATCCAACCTGTGGCGCTTCGGCGAGGCGAGCCGATTCGGGCAATGGATCTTCGAACTGCGCCACGATTCGGTCGCGCTGGTGCGTCATCCGCCACGCACCGCGGTCATGCGCATGGTCGTGATCACCTTCGCCAAGGTCGACGAAAGCTGGAAAGTGCATTCCGTCGCCGACGAACGCGTGCAGGCCGCACCACAACGCTGATATCAGGATGCGCCACGCGAGCCATACAAGGAGAGTTGGATGAGCGTCGAGCCACGCATCGCAGGTCGCAATCGTTCGCGCCCGCTCGACCGGCTGTTGCCGGTCGAGGAGAACGGCGATGACCGGTAATACCCTAGGCAAGGCGGTCGGCCAGGTCGGCCGGACCAACAAGCCGGCCTTGCAGGCCAATCCGCCGGTACAACCCGAGGTTGCGCAGGAAAAGGGATTCTGGGGCAAGCTCGGCGACTGGTTGAGCCAGCAAGGCCAGGATTCCAAGGCCGCGTTGAACGATCCCGTCGGCGGCGTGATCGGTGCGGCCAAGGACATCGGCAACACGCCCACCGACGGCTGGAATCTGCTGGCGGCCTCTACCGCCGCGGGCCTGTCGACGCAGATGGACGAAGCGGCGATGTGGGCGAGCAATCCGGCCGACCAGCAGGCCGCCAGCCAACTGGCCGAGCAGGCGCGCAACAACGTCGCAGTAAATGCGGCATCGATGTCGGTGTCCTCGCCGTTCACGATGAATTCCGCCGCCGAGCGCGGCGGCGCGTTGCTGGCCAATCTCAACCCAAAGCGACTGCTCGGCGGCGGCGCGAAGAAGATGGCGCGCGAAGGCGGCGAAGCCCTCGAGCACGCCGCGGCCAAGCACCTCGACGATGCACCCACCGCGCATGCGCCCGACGGCCCACCGAAGACTCCCGACGATCCCCCGCCCGCCACCACCGGCGGCAAGATCGCAGGCAAGAAAGCGCTCAAATGTGGGCAGAAGGGCTCCTACGGCAAGCTGCAAAAGTTCGACGCCGAAAGCGTGGGCATGGAGCGCGACCACATCCCGCCCCAGGCCGCTCTGCTCGAGCAGGCAATGCGGCTGGCGCGCCGGCAAGGTATCGATCTGGGCGTGGAGCAGAAGAAGGCGCTCGGGGAGCGGATAGGACGCCACGCGTTCACCGTCAGCGTTCCCAAGGAAATTCACGGCGACGGACTGACCAACAGCAATCCCAACAACAAGCACGGCGCGAGCGATCTGCAGAAAATGGCACGCGAGGAAGGACGCCAGCACCGCGAGACCATGCGCCGCAGCGATAAACATCACAAATGCCTCGCCGCCCTGCAGAAGGCGACCGGCGAAATCGGAAAAATCACCAATGCGCAGTACGATAAATTCCTGAGCAAGGTGCTGGACGATTTCAAGAAAGGAAAGAACACCACCAATCCCTGGAAAGGGATTCTTTGACACCCGAGGGCAATTGCATGGCCACCCCCGCTCCGACCGAGTTCATCGCCGCGCTGGACAAACCCCACACCAGCGCCGAAGGCGCGCGTTTGCTGGAAACGCTCGGCCTTGCCGAGGCGGACCTGCAACCCGATCCGCTCGACGAGGTCGGCGGCCGGGTCTACGAAGACAAGAGCCGTGCGCTGCAGCTCGAGTACCAAGACGAAGGCAGGCGGCGCGAGATCGCCTATCACGACATCGGCGAAGGCCCCTGGGTGCTGGTGCAGGTGTTCCTGCGCTCGGCTGTCGCCGGTGCCGAGGCCTATCCGGGGCCGCTGCCCTACGGCCTGCACTTCGACATGAGCAAACAACAGCTGGCGCAATTGCTCGGCGCGCCGGACTCCAGCGATCCATACGTGGAGACGTGGCAGAAAGACGGGCACCGCGTGCTCGTCAACTACGAGCCCAAGAGCGGTGCGATCAAATCGGTCGGTCTGCAAGCGCCCGTGATGTAACACCGCCGACTTTCCAGGACGGACCGCCTCACCATGTTGCGAATTCAGCGTTATGCCGAGCACTTCGGTTCGCTCGCCACCGACGACGGCGTGGAAGCCATGCTGCGCGAACTGGGCGTCAAGCGACGTCCGATGCTCGGCGATCCGCCTCGCAGTCCGTACGAAGCCGTGCTGCAGATCAAATCGCTGGGGATGCTGCTGTCGTTCACCGAGCGTAATTACTGGGAAAACCTGCCGGAGAACCTGCACGGCAAAAGCGACGAACTGGTGTTCACCAATATCTCGGTCACCTCGGGCATTCCGGGGCGGATCAAGCCCTACGACGGCGAAATGCCGTTCGGCTTGGACTGGAACGATACGCGGGCGCAGGCACGGGACAGGCTGGTCGCGCAGGGTCATGGCGATGTGCTGCACGCCTACAAGCGCGATGCGTGGTGGTTGGCCGACTATCGATTACGCGTCACTTATCAGCCCGGCGACCTCGGTCAAGCCGAGCAAGCTGGTCTCTACGACATCAGTCTTGGCATCGCGATGCCGGCCAGCGATGCGCCTTTCGTCGCGGCGGATTATCCCTCGCCCGAGCAGATCCGCGACTTGTTCGGACGGTCGGCGCACAGCGAAGAGTTTCGCCGCGCCTTCCGCGACTTCGATCCCGACGGCCTCGTCGCCGCGGTCGAGCACGAGGCGGTGAACCGTAAATGCGAATTCGGCTTCGAGTTGTACTTCGACCCGCGCCACCGCGCCGACGACGGCACCCCTGCATTCGTCGGTCTGGACATGGTGCGCGATCGTCTCGGCGACTCACGCCCATGGCTGGGCGGGTTGCCGTCAGGCCTGGGTTTCGACGATTCGCCCGCGGTGTTGCAGGAGAAGATCGGACGCAAGGCCGATCAGTGGCAAGAAAGCCACACCTGGGGCGTGGCCCGCTGGTATTCGCCGGATCAACTGCTCTGGATCAATTTCGACACCCTGGACAATCGACTGGAATCGGTAAGCCTGCTGGCGCCGGGGTATCGCGACGATCTGCGGAAATAGAGCCGATTGCGCGTACGCCCAAGGCTTCATCCGACGGGTCGACGATGCTCTGCCTAATCGATCGGGCAACGACAAAAGCGCGCGTGGACGATGCCTCAAACCATCGCCCGAGCGACGGCCTCTATCAGAAGCGATCGACCAATCCCTGGACATAGGCCTGCAAACTGACCTGTCCGCGTACTGGGTCGTGCGCGGGCCGGTAACTTTTATCCAGCGTAACCGCGGTCATATCGGCATACGACTTCGCCGCCGCCTCGGAAAATCCGAGCTTTTGATAGGCGGCCACCCATTGCGCGCGCGGCACCACCTCGACTTCGACCTCGCGACCCAGCGCTTGCGCGAACGCGTCGGCCACGTCGGCGGGCGAATACGCCCGCGGGCCTTCGACGTGATGCATGCCGGTGTTCGCGACCGGCTCGGTGATCAGATCGGCCGCGACGCGGCCCAAATCGCGCGGCGCCACCATCGGCAGGCTGAAGTCGGCCGGATAGAAGCTGAGCACCTTGCCGTGTTCGCGCGCGCTGTGCAGCGAGGCGTCCCAATTGCTCATGTAGTACGCGGCGCGAATGACGCTGAAAGGAGTTGGCTGCGCGCGCAGGGCCTGCTCCATGTCGTACAGGATGCCGAGGTCGCCGCTACGGTCGCGGTCCTGCGCGCCGTAGGTGGATTCGGCGACGATCTTCTCCAGGTCCGAGCCTTCGATCGCGGCGAGGATCGCGCGCAGGTTGGCTTTCTCGACCGCGTCGGTGTCGGTGGCCGGGGCGGCGGGCGGATTGAGCAGGAACAGGCGGCGGCCGCGCTGCAGCAATCGACGCAGTGCGTCGACGTCTTGCACGTCGACGACCGCGAACCGCGCGCCCCTGCGCTCCCAGGCCTCGCGCGCCGACGTGTTGCGCGACACCACCGTGACCGCTTCGCCGCGTTCGAGCAGCGTCTCGGCCAAGGCCGAGCCGACATGTCCGGTGCCGCCGAGGATGATGTGCATCGTGGCTCTCCATCACGGGTGATGGCGCAGCCTAACCAGGCGCGCGTAAGCGTCGGGCAATACTCGCGTGAAGGGAATGTAGGGTTGTGCAGCGATTACTCGGCTGCATGCGCGATCGATGCGTCGCATCGTGCGGGAGCGACGATAGCGGTGAAGTTCATTCGAACCGGGCGATCGCTCCACCCGGAACGGTTATGCGAACGTGCAATCCGGACACGTTATCTGAAGGTGTCGCGCCTAGACTTTCTTCGCCCGGTGAATCATCGCCCCGAGCGGCGGCATCACGAAGTCGTTGCGGATCGGGCCGGTGAGTTGTTCGAGTTGATCCGACAAGGCTTCCTGGATCGAACGCAGGCTGCCGCGGCTGATGCCGAGTTCCTGCACGAACAGACTCGGCATGTCTTCGACCACCGAGGGCAGATAGGCCGCGTCCTTAATGCCGATGCGGTTCAACAGCCGGACCAGCTCCGGCGGCGCATGCAACACCTCGTCGACGACCTTGACGCCAAGGTCGTCGCAGGTGGTGTGCAGCAGGCTGTCGCTGACGATTTTCATGCGGCCTATCCTACCTCCGAGGCGGATGACAAGCTAAACCAGCTTCTAGAGCGCAGCGTACTCCAACAGATAGCGGTCGACATAGCTCGCCGAGACCTGACCGTAACCCGGCTGCGGTCCGTGGACCCCAGGCGCGGGCAGGTTGGCGCCCCAGCGCTCGGACCAGCTGTTGCGCAGGATGAAATAGCCGCCGGCCGGTTCGTCCGGATCGGCCGCGAACCCGGTCAGGCAGACCGCGTGCGCGCCGTCCATGACCGCGGTCGGCGGCGGGTCCAGCACCTGCCCCAGGTTGACCGCGATCGCGGCATCCCAGTTGCTGCGGCCGCGGCCCATCGGATCGACGAACACCGGCAGGCTGACCGCCACCGCGCGCCCCTGTCGCAACAGCTCGAGGACCGGAACAGCCGCGGCGACCGGCGCATCGACATGCACGCCGGCATCGACCGCGCGGGCCAGCGCATCCTGCAGCACCGCCGCGGACGGCCGGTCGGGACCGCCGTGGCTGATGTTGTCCGGGTCGAGCTGCTGCTCGTATTCCCACAGCGCTTCCTCGGCGATGCCGTGCGAGGCCAGCACCGCCAGCGCGAATTGCAGCCAGGTGCCGTCCTGGTCCGGCAAGCCGTCGTCGCCGTGGGTCTTGATCGCCCAGTACAGGAACTGCTCGGACAGATCGATGCGCTCGCCGCGCCGGCAGCGTTCCAGCTCAACCAGGGCCGCGACCGCGAACGCAACGCAGGTACCGCGATTGCCCTGATAACGCACCGGCCACGGCAGACCGGCGCGCACATCCAGCGACGTGGTCTGACTGACCCGCGGATACACGGCGCCCGGCGTCGCGGTGGCGTCGCTGTCGAGCGGCACTGCGTGGCCGATCTGCCACGGCGAATTCGCCGGCGGCCGCGCGCCGCGCAGGAACCGGCTGTCGTCGCGCCGTGGCTCCAGTTCGATCGCCGCCAGTGCGGCGTTCATGCGCGTATACGCGCCGCCAAACGAACGACTGAGGGCGAAGCTGACCCGCGGCGCATCGACCAGACCATTCGCCGCCAGTCCGGGGAAATCACGCAACAGGCTGAGAACGCGCCCGGTATCGCGCGCGCCGGACTGCTCCAGGGTCGCCAGGCTGCGTCGGTCGATCCCGTGTTCCTGCAACGCGGCGAGCACGCCGGTGTAGGTGCGCGATCGCAGCAGGGTCGATTCAAATTCCATTTCGTACTCCTTCCTTGGTGACTCGAACAAGCAGGCGATGGATCGGGCGACGCGAAGGCGCTCGGCGGCGATGACGGACGATGCAGTTTCGGCTGGCCCGATCGAACACGCCGACATTCGAGACGGTGAGCGATCACGCCGGGCAGTCGCCGACGCCGCGATCGCGGCGCGATCACCATGCATGCATCGCTTGCGGATTTTTGCAGAAACGGCCCGGCAAAAGCCGCCGTGCCCGCCACAGCGAACGCAATCCGCGATGGGCGTCACCTATGCGGCGGGTTGCGGCGCGAATCGCCGACTGAATGGCTGCCATCGCCATCTGTCATACGCCGATCGCATGCGACCAACGCAGGCCAACGATCATCCGCCGGCCATCGGATCGGTGGGCGAAACCTCAGTCGCGCGCAATCTTCTGGAGGTACGCACAGAACATGTCCCCCATCGCGTCCGAATAGACCTTGATTTGCGCGGCCGTCGGCGCGGTGGTCGAGAATTGCTTGCCGACCGTACTCAGCGTCGTGGCGATCAGATCGCCGGCGAGCTTGCGCTTCACCGCCGACGCATCGGGCAAGGCCTCGCGCATGAATTTCTGAAAGGTCTTTTTGCCGGATGCGCGCGCCGCATGCGTTTCCGGCGCGTCGCGGTACAGCGGCGCGGCATCGTTGAGCGCGCCGCGCATCTGCGCTTCATCGCATTCCGATCGGATGAAGGCATGCACCAGCATGCGCAATCGCAGCAGCGGCGCGTGTTCGGCGTCCTCGAGAATCACCCGCAGCAGGTCGCCGGTCTGCTTCCACTCGTCCGATTGCAGGCGGAACAGGATCGCGGCCTTATTGGGGAAGTATTGATACAGCGAGCCGATGCTCACGCCGGCCCGCTCGGCGACCCGCGCGGTGGTGAAACGGGCGGCACCCTCCTCGGCCAAAACGCGAGTGGCCGCTTCGAGCACCGCCGCCACCAGCCCGGCCGAGCGGGTCTGTTTCGGCTGTTTTCTCGAGGAAATCCTGGGGCTTGGTCGGTCGGTCATGGCGCTCGAATGGTCGTGAGGAAATGCGAATAGTGAATGCGAGGGATCAATCGTATTCTATCAACACGACGAATTAGTCGCATTTTTCAACGCGCGCCGCAAGGCGCTCAGCCACGATCCGAGAACCCCCATGACCACATTGACCACTTCTCCTTTGGCGCCGTTGCTGGAGCGTTTGTTCGACCAGGCCGACGCCGTGACGAGTCCGGCCTTCAGCGGCATTTCGCGCGACGAACGCGAAAGACTGATGCGCAGCAAGACCGAATACCTGGACCTGTACGGACGCCTGAAGGACCTGTGGCTTCCGGTCTCGCGCGAAACCGGCGCCTTGCTTTACATGCTCGCGCGCAGCTCGCGCGCAAAGACCGTCGTCGAGTTCGGCACCTCGTTCGGCATCTCGACCTTGCACCTCGCCGCGGCGCTGCGCGACAACGGCGGCGGGCGCGTGATTACCACCGAATTCGAGTCGTCCAAGGTCGCCAAGGCGCGCGAACATTTCGACGCCAGCGGACTGGGCGACCTGATCGAAATTCGCGCGGGCGACGCGTTGCAGACGCTAAGCGTCGATCTGCCGCCTTCGATCGATCTGTTGTTGCTCGATGGCGCCAAGTCCCTGTACTTGGACATCCTCGACCTGCTCGAACCGCATCTCGCGCCGGGCGCGATGATCGTCGCCGACAACGCCGACTATTGCCCGGACTACCTGCAGCGCGTGCGCGCGCCGGGCAGCGGTTATCTGTCGGTTCCGTTCGCCGACGACGTCGAACTGTCGATGCGCCTGGGCTGATCCATTCCTGTTCGGAGATTGCACATGCACGTATTCATAACCGGAGCCACCGGCTGGGTCGGCTCGGCGGTGGTCGATGAACTGATCGGCGCCGGTCATCAAGTCACCGGCCTGGTCCGCAGCGAAGACAAGGCCGCGGCTCTCGCGGCGAACGGCGTTCGTATCGTTCGCGGCACCCTCGCCGAGCTCGATGTTCTGCAACGCGCCGCGGCTACGGCGGACGCCGTCGTCCATACCGCGTTCGAGCACGACTTCTCCCGCTTCGCGGAAAACTGCGAACAGGACCGGCGCGTGATCGAAGCCTTGGGCGCCTCGCTGCAAGGCTCCGCGCGACCGTTGCTGGTGACTTCGGGCTTGCTGGGACTCGCCCCTGGCGCGCACGAGACCGATCTTCCGAACTCGGGCTCGCCGAGAAAATCGGAGAGCGCCGCGCGCGCACTGGCCGAACAAGGCGTGCGCGCCGCGACGGTACGCCTCGCCCCATCGGTGCATGGCCTCGGCGATCACGGCTTCATTCCGATTCTGGTCCGTCTGGCGAAGCAGACCGGCGTGTCGGCTTATCTGGGCGAAGGCGGCAATCGCTGGTCTGGCGTGTATCGCCGCGATGCGGCGCGCGTGTATCGCCTGGCGCTAGAGAGTGGCGCGACCTCGCCGGTCTATCACGCCGTCGCCGACGAAGCCGTCGCCTTCAAGGCGATCGCGGAAACGATCGGCAAACGCCTGGGCCTGCCGGCCGAGTCGCGCGACCGCGAGCACTTCGGTTGGTTCGCGATGATGGCCGGCGCGGACATGTCGGCATCCAGCGCCTACACCCGCGAACTGCTGGATTGGACGCCGCAAGGCCCTGGCCTGCTCGCCGATATCGATCAGCCGGGCTATTACGTCGGCTGATCGCCGCTGAACGAGAAGCGCTTTGGCTGGATCGCCGGTCGGCGCGAAACGCCACGCCGGTGCCGCGGCGCCGCAATCGCAACCCTGGCCTGTTGTCGGTGCGCGCCATCGAAACGATACCCGCGCCCGCCAGGCTGGGATTTCGCGCCCTAGCAGCCTGACCAGACCGCCGCAGCTTCCTCGCGGTGGCGCGCATCGGCCGGCTACCGCACACGCCTCAACCCGCCTTCGCGGACCTCATATACCGCGTCGGCCAAGGACACCAACTCCGAGCGATGGGCGACCACGATGCGAGTCAAGCTGAGATCGCTGATCGACTGATAAATGCATCTTTCCGAATCCGAGTCGATGTTGGCCGTGCCCTCGTCGAATATCAATATTTTCGGATCACGGTACAGCGCCCTGGCGATCAGGATGCGCTGCCGCTGCCCGCCAGACAGATTCGAGCCCATATCGCCTATCAGGCTGCTGTACTGCATGGGCATCCTGACGATGTCGTCGTGAATTGCAGCGGCCCGGGCGCAACGATGCACCTGTTCCATATCGACGTCGGGATCGAAAAAACTGATGTTCGCGGCGATCGTTCCCGACAACAAGGTGTCGTCCTGCATGACCGTCCCGAAGCAATCGCGCCAGGAAGAACGGGTCATCTCCATGATGTCGCCGGTTCCCAGGGTTATTCTTCCGCTCGACGCGTCTTCAATGCCGAGCAGGATTTTTATCAAGGTGGATTTGCCACCGCCGGATGGACCGACCAGTGCGACGCAGGATCCCGCGGGCACGACGAGCGAGACATCGGATAAAATTTCCCCGTCGGTTTCGGCATAACGAAACGATACGTTCTCCATCACGATGTTTGCCGCGCCGTCGAGATCGAGGCTCTTGCCCTCGTCGCGTTCCGGATCGGCCAACATCACGTCGTCTATGCGCTGCAAGTTGACGTCCGCGGATTGAAGACCGCGAACGCTTTCCAGAATCGACGCTACCCGATCCCGCAAGATGCCCCGGTAGGCCAGGAAGCCGAACAACACGCCGTAGGACACGCCCAATCCGAAGACGTCGGTTGCCGCAATCAGCAGCACGGCCCATTCCAGCGTGTTTATCGCGCCCGATGCCGCGGCTATGCGGCCATGCATGATGCTCAGGCCCACTCCCGCGTTCAGCGAGTCCATCAACCTGTTTTCCCACAATGCCAGACGCTGCGCTTCGCGGCCCGCCAGCTTTATGGTCTGCATGCCTCTGATCGATTCGAGCAAAACCGCGACCTCGCGGCTCTGCGCCTCGGCCAGGCCCAGCAGCATCTCCCTTTCCTTTCGCCAGAACCTGACGCGGATCGCCACCTCCAGCGCGACTCCGAGCAGAACGACGGCAAACAGGACGGGGCTGAACCAGGCCATCAGCGCGGTCGCCACGATCATGACCAGAACATCGATCGCCAAGGGAAAGGCTTGTTCGGTTATGAACCGCTGTACCGCTTGCACCGCCTGAACCCGCGAGAGTATTCCCGCGGTCGTTCGCTGCCGGTAGTACGACAGCGGCAAGGCAAACAGACGGTGGACGACCTGCAGCGATATTCGATGCACCAACGCCGCGCCGAACTGACTTATCGTCCGCGCCCTTATCCATGCAGAACTGAGCTGAACGAGCAACATCATCGCTATGCCGGCGGCGATGAGCCAGCCATCGCTCCAGCCGCGATTCGCCTGGCCGCCGTCGAGGATGGAACGATATGCGAACGGCAACGACAAAATGGAAAACTGAAACAGGACCGTCAGCCACAGCGCGGTCCAGGCGGTGGCTCGCAGGTTCGAATCGGCAAGCCATGCCTTCCAAAAACGGCGGGGCAATCTGGCGTCGCCCCGGTCGAACATTTCGGTAGGCGTCAGTTCGACCGCTACGCCCGTGAAATGGGGCGACATGTCCTCAAGGCTGATCCGGGAACGCCCCTTGGCCGGATCGGCGATATGCGCGAGCCCTCGTTCGAACCGCTCCAGCACGACGAAATGATCCAGATTCCAATGCAGGATCGCCGGCAGCCGCAGTTCGCTCAATCGATGCAGGCCGACGCGCACCGGCCGGGCCGACAAGCCGAGTCTCCTCGCCATCGAAATCAATGTCCGCAGATTGACGCCGCGAGGCGTGGGGGAAAGGCGTTTTCGCAATACCGCCAGATCGGTCTTCTGCCCCCACGCGGCGGCGATCATTGCAAGGCAGGCCAATCCGCACTCGTTGGATTCCCCTTGAAATATGATCGGGCTCCGACGCCCATGTCGCCGCCAGTTGAATCGCAACTCACGCCTCCGCAAGAAATTGTAGGATCAGCCGACCGCGAGGTAGAGAAAACAGGCGGCCAGCAACACGACCAGCGTCAACGCCACGAGCACTCCCCCTGTCTGCGGAGCGACCAACCGCGATGGCGCGCCGGCTTCACGGATCGCGTGCGCGCGCAGAGCTTCGCGCCTGAACAACGGGCGTTCGGCCGAGCCATCGTCGTCGGTCATGGCTCGCCCCGCCGTCCCTGACGCTCGCTTACCGAAGCTTTCAACGCATTCCAGACCGCGCGCCCCGCCGGCGTGAGCGACGCCGCGCCGTCCAGGCCGGCGCAATAGTCCGAGTAGAACCAAAAATTCAACAGCTCCAACCGTTCCCGGCTGAATTCGCTCAACCCGCCCTCGTCCTGCAGATCCTCGTAGTAAAGAATCATGTTTCCTATTGCGTGAGCCGCTTGCAGCACGCGATCCACGGACCGTGGTTCTCTTTTCACCGGCGAATAGAAATAGTCCTCCGTCCCGGGCTCGACCAAGGGGTTCAGCAGCGAATAGGCGTAAAGATGTTGATGCGCGCATTCGTGCACGAGGTCCTCGCCGACCTTCACCGCGGGATTGGCCGACTGAAGAGCGATCAGGCCGGGATGGTCGCTGCTGCTGCCGGATGTGGAAATCGTCGGATCCGGCGAATCGACCAAGATGACGCCGGAAAGCCCGCTCGCGACCCAGTCGACAAAACGCGGGGCCCGGCTGGAAATAACTTCGAAGGCATCCGCAAGCATTCGGGTCGCGCCATCGACGCGATCTTGCTCATGCGTAAACGAGCTTCCGGTGGGAGCGCCGGTCACCCAGCAAAAAACATCCTCGTCCCGATTGTTCAACATGCCTGTCCACACCACGTAAGCCGGCGCCACCAAGCCGGTGCACCCGCTCAACCAGGGACTGAGCGAGGCGTCTTGAACCCGCCAGGCTTCATCGAACCGCTCGAACCGGTAATCGCCCATGTCCGATCGGATGGAAACAGCGGCGTCAGCGGCGCCTATTTCACAATCGCCGGCCACCGCGACCAAGGTGCCGGCGAAATACAGCCATTCCGGTCCATTGATGTTCACCCTCACCTGGCCGATGCCGCCGGTATGCAGAAAAGCGGCCGCTATCTGGGCCGCGGCCAGATCGGTCTTGCCATCGCGCAGAAATCCATGCGCGATGCCGACCTCGGGTATCCAGGAACGAAAAGCGCCCTTCTCAAGTCGCGCGAGCCCCGCCGGGATCGATTCGGTTGCATAGGCGTCGACGATCCGCTTTCTGGTCGTCGTCAATCTGGCTTTTCCGATCGTCTCGACAACCGCGGCGGCGCTGCCGCCATAGGGGCTTGAAAAGGCCTTCGCAAAACGCTCCATGCTTTCACCCGATCAGGCAAGTCTGGCCACGATGTCTTTTATCGGCATTCCGTTGCGGACCAGAAAGGCCCCGACCTCGGCATACATCTGCTGCAACCCGTTGCAATACAGCGACGGATTGTCGAAACCGTTGATCGACGCGTAACGATTGGCCGGCTTGCCGCCTCTGCATATACGCCACCAATCGCAATCCCGGCAGGCGGCCGGCCTGGCCATGGCCGCTACCTGCTGTTCGGACCATATTCCGGACTGGAACAGATCGCTGAGCTCATGCGTGGCGACATTCATTCCCATGTCGACGAAACGCGGATCCAGCCCATGCAGCGTATCCTCCGGGCCCAGGTCGCCATTCGACGAGACCGCGACGATATTCCTGTAGTCGTGAATGAATTCGTGCAACTGGTGCGCGGCCCGCGTGTCCGACAGACCGGCCAGTATTTCCGAGTACATCCGCACCCGCACGCTCGGATCCTTGTCCTTCAGCCATTCGCGCAAGGCCGAAAGCATGAACCTTTCCACGCCGCCCACGATATCGGCGGATGCGCCGGAATCGTAGCGATGATCGGGCGATAGAAAATTGATGTTCTTGACCGACAGGTCGTCCACGAAATGCCGATATGTCGCGGCGCCGTCCGCTTCGGGATTGATGACCGATAAAATTCCGGGCGGCGCGATCCGCCCCGCGCGGGCCGCCGCCTGCAACAGCCGCAGCCCGGATACCGTTTGCTCGTACGTGCTGCGGCCCTTCATATCGAGTCGATGCAGATCGTTGATGTCGCGCGTCCCGTCCAACGAAACGCCGACTGAAACTCGATACCGCTCGAACAACCCGACCCATTCCTCATTCAGCAGCGCGCCGTTGGTCTGCATGCCGAAATCGAATGCGAAACCATCCTCCTCGGCTCGCAGCAGATCGCATATCTCGGCAAAGCGGGCACGCTTCATAAGCAGCGGTTCGCCGCCGTGGAAAATCAGCGCGATGCGCTCGATTCCGTAATCCCTCGCCGCGACCTTGCAGAATCTCGCCAAGTGCCTGACCACGTCCAGGCCGACGAGGGGCGGATGACGTTTCCAGCTATCGTCTCCACTGAAGAAAAAATAGCAGTAGCTGCACTTCAAATTGCACCGCTCGGTGATCTTGAAGACCACATTCAATCTGCGCGCAACGGCCGCACCTGTTGTAGACATAGCTGGCACCGAAGAATGACAGTCGCCGCCGCCATCGGGCTTTCACCGAGGCGAGCACATGTGCACGTGGATTGCTCAAACCGAAAAACGCACCGCGGCGGATGCCGCAGTGCGTTCGTCGACTGCAATCAAACGGGACAGTCTCCGCCGGGGAAGCACTGACTGGTGGAAATATGCTGCGAGTGCCCGCCTCCGGAGATCAAATCGAGATTTGCGTCGATCAGATCCTGCGCGCCTTCGAGATCCAAGTCATTGCCTTCCAGCTTTTCCCTGATGAGGGATTCCACTTTTGACATAAATCACTCTCCTTATGTTTTATGCAACCCGAGCCATCGCGGCTTCAGGCGCGGCGGCCCAGCAAAGGCACGCCGCGATATTTTGTTAGCATCATTGCGACGCGGATTCAAGCGCCCAGTCCCTGAACTTCCTTGATCCGCGCCAATCAAGCACATGCACGACGAAGTGCCTGCTTGAATCCGCACATCGATTCCACATCGGGGCGGAACCGGCTCATTCCACCGTCACCGCCTTGGCCAGATTGCGCGGCTTGTCGACATCGGTGCCGCGCGCCAACGCGGCGTGATACGCCAGCAACTGCACCGGGATCGCATGCACCACCGGCGACAGGACGCCGACGTGGCGCGGGGTGCGGATCACGTGCACCGCTTCGGATTCGCCGAAGTGGCTGTCGAGGTCGGCGAACACGAACATCTCGCCGCCGCGCGCGCGCACTTCCTGAATGTTCGACTTCACCTTCTCCAACAGGCTGTCCTTCGGCGCGATCACCACCACCGGCATGGCCGCGTCAACCAGCGCCAGCGGGCCGTGCTTGAGCTCACCGGCCGGATAGGCCTCGGCGTGGATGTAGGAAATTTCCTTGAGCTTGAGCGCGCCTTCCAGCGCGATCGGGTAGTGCACGCCGCGACCGAGGAACAGCGCGTGCTGCTTGGGCGCGAAGCGATCGGCCCAGCCGATGATCTGCGGTTCCAGGTTCAGGGCGTGCTGCACGCTGCCGGGCAGGTGGCGCAGCGCGTCGATGAACTCGGCTTCCTTTTCCGGCGACAGCTTGCCGTGCAGCTTGGCCAGGGTCGCGGTCAGAGTGAACAGCGCCACCAGCTGGGTGGTGAAAGCCTTGGTCGAGGCCACGCCGATCTCGGCGCCGGCGCGGGTGTAGTAAACCAATTGGCTCGCGCGCGGGATCGCGCTCTCGGGCACGTTGCAGATCGACAGGGTCTTGTCGTGGCCGAGCGACTTGGCGTACTTCAGCGCCTCCATCGTGTCGAGGGTTTCGCCGGACTGCGAAATCGTCACGATCAACTGCTTCGGGTTCGCGACCGCGGCGCGGTAGCGGTATTCGCTGGCGATCTCGACCTGGCACGGCAGGCCGGCGATGGCTTCGATCCAGTAACGCGCGGTCAGGCCGGCGTAATAGCTGGTGCCGCAGGCCAGGATCTGCACGCCCTCGATCCCGGCGAACACCGATTCGGCCTGATCGCCGAACAGCGACGCCGAGAACGCGCCGTTGTCCATCACCGCTTCGATGGTGTCGGCGATCGCGCGCGGCTGTTCGTGGATTTCCTTCTGCATGAAGTGGCGGTACGGGCCGAGCTCCAGCGACGCCAGCGACACGTCCGAGACGTGGACCTCGCGGCTGATCGGCTTGCCGTGCTGATCGAACACGCGCACTTGCTCGCGGGTGACCTCGGCGGTGTCGCCTTCTTCCAGGAAGATCACCCGGCGGGTGGCCTGCAGGATCGCCGACACGTCGCTGGCGACGAAGTTCTCGCCCTCGCCCAGGCCGACCAACAGCGGACAGCCCATGCGCGCGGCGATCAGGCGATTGGGTTCGTTGCGGCTGACCACGGCGATCGCATACGCGCCGACCAGTTCATGCACCGCGGCCTGCACCGCGGCCAGCAGATCCAGGCCCTGCTTTTGATGGTGATGGATCAGGTGGGCGATGACTTCGGTATCGGTCTGCGATTCGAACGCGTAGCCGGCCGCGAGCAGGCGTTCGCGCTGCTCTTCGTGATTTTCGATGATGCCGTTATGGACCACCGCCAGTTCGCCGAAGCTGATGTGCGGATGCGCATTGGCCTCGGTGACGCCGCCGTGGGTGGCCCAGCGGGTGTGACCGATGCCCACCTGTGCGCGGAAGCCTTCGGCCTGCGCGGCGCCCTCCATTTCGCTGACCCGTCCGGTGCGGCGCACGCGGCGCAGTTGCGCGCCGTCGAACACGGCAATGCCGGCCGAGTCGTAGCCGCGATATTCCAGGCGCTTGAGGCCATCGATCAGGACCGGTACCACATCGCGATCCGCGATCGCTCCGACGATTCCGCACATGCTGGGGCTGCTCCTACAGGGGGGAACCCCAATTCTATCCGGGCACGGTTACCGGCACGTCCGGCGGACACTCTGTCCGTCCGGACGGACACCCGGACGGCGGTGTCCGTCCATATAAATCAATAAGTTAAAGTTGGCACGGGTTGTGCTTGGGTATAGGCAAGCACCTACCGCCGAGCCGACCCGCCATGAGCATCCGCGACACCGCCGCCCAAGACCACCGCGTCGCCGACGCCACCGTGCAGGGCCGTAATCGGCGGCGCTGGGTGCTCGGCGCCGGCGCCGGCGTGATCGCCTTGGGCGCGGGCGCGTGGCTGCTGTCGGGCTGGAGCGCCGGCAGCCAGTCGATCGGCGCCGACCGTCTGCGCATCGCCGCGGTCACCCGCGGCGATCTGGTCCGCGACATCGCCGCCGACGGCCGCGTCATCGCCGCCAACAGCCCGATCCTGTACGCCATCGCCGGCGGTTCGGTGGATCTGAAGGTCGTCGCCGGCGACGTGGTCAAGAAGGGCCAGGTGCTGGCCGAGATCGACAGCCCCGAGCTGCGCAGCAAGCTCGCCCAGGAACAGGCCACCCTGGCCAGCCTGGAAGCCGAGGCCAGCCGCGCCGAACTCGACGGCGAACTGGCGCGCTCCACCGCGCGCAAGGAGCTCGACCAGGCGCAGATCGAACGCGTCGCCGCGCAGCGCGACCTGGAACGCTATCAGCGCGCATTCGAGGGCGGCGCGATGGCCCAGGTCGATGTGGCCAAGGCGCAGGACGAATTGAAGAAGGCCGACATCGGCCTGAACCAGGCGCGCGGCGACATCGATCGTCAGGATCGCAGCGCCAACCTGGACACCCGCAACAAGCGCCTGCTCGCCGATCGCCAGCGCGCGATCGCGACCGAAGCGCAGCGTCAGGTCGAAGCGCTGACCTTGCGCGCGCCGTTCGACGGCCAGGTCGGCCAGGTCCAGGTCGCCCAGCGCGCCAACGTGGCGATCAACGATCCGGTGCTCAGCGTGGTCGACCTGGGCGTGTTCGAAGTCGAGATCAAGGTGCCCGAAAGTTTCGCCCGCGATCTGGCCATCGGCATCCCGGCGCAGATCACCAGCGGCAATGGCCAGCCGTTCGCGGCGCAGATTTCTGCGGTGTCGCCGGAAGTGGTCAACGGTGAAGTGGTCAGCCGCCTGCGCTTCAAGGACAAGCAGCCGCCGGGCCTGCGCCAGAGCCAGCGTCTGAGCGCGCGCATCGTGCTCGACACCCGCCGCAACGCGCTGATGGTCGAGCGCGGCCCGTTCCTGGAACAGTCCGGCGGCACCAGCGCCTATGTCGTCGTCAACGGCATCGCCACCCGGCGCGCGATCCGCACCGGGGTGAGCAGCCTGAGCAACGTGGAAATCCTCGAGGGTCTGCAGCCGGGAGACCGCATCGTCGTCTCCGGCAGCGACCAGTTCGCCAACGCCGAAACCGTCCGTATCTCTGGAGAATGATCATGAACGCAGCCAACCACAGCACCGACACCCGCACCGACCGCAACGACGCTTTCAACCCGCAGTGGAGCTCGCAGGAACTGGCCGACGCGGTGCCGCTGCGCCTGCACCAGCTGATCGATTTCGATCAGGTCCGCGACGCCGGCGATGCGCGCAGCGCCAATGCCGAAACCGTCGCGCGCCGCGCGCCGCGGATCCAACGTTATCTGGCGGCGTGTGCGCTGCCGATGTTCGTGGTGCGTTGAGGGGTGACCCGCAGCATGCGCTCTCCGCTTCTGCTTTAGCTCGTCATTCCCGCGAAGGCGGGCTCCGCTTTACTTCGGCGTAGCCGAACATCCAGAGACTTTTACGAATCCCGCACGAAATTCACTGGATTCCCGCTTTCGCGGGAATGACGAGCGAAAAGCAAAGCGCGCGAACGAATCCGAAACATCAACTACCCGCATCACTACAAGTTCAAGGAACCCACCCTCATGCTCGACATGCGCCAGGTCACCAAGGTCTACCGCACCGAACTCGTCGAAACCCACGCGCTGCGCTCGCTCGACCTGCATGTGCGCGACGGCGAATTCGTCGCGGTGACCGGGCCTTCGGGTTCGGGCAAGACCACCTTCCTCAATATCGCCGGCCTGCTGGAAACCTTCACCGGCGGCGAGTACAAGCTCGACGGCGAGGACGTGCGCGGCCTGTCCGACGATGCGCGCTCGCGCCTGCGCAACCAGAAGATCGGCTTCATCTTCCAAAGCTTCAATCTGATCCCCGACCTCAACCTGTTCGACAACTGCGACGTTCCGCTGCGCTACCGGCGCATGCCGGCGGCCGAGCGCAAGCAGCGCATCGAGCAGGCGCTGACCCAGGTCGGCCTGGGCTCGCGCATGAAGCACTACCCGGCCGAACTGTCCGGCGGCCAGCAGCAGCGCGCGGCGATCGCGCGCGCTCTGGCGGGCACCCCGCGCCTGCTGCTCGCCGACGAACCGACCGGCAACCTCGACTCGCAGATGGCGCGCGGGGTGATGGAACTGCTGGAGGAGATCAACGCCGCCGGCACCACCATCATCATGGTCACCCACGACCCGGAACTGGCCGCGCGCGCGCAGCGCAACGTGCATATCGTCGACGGCATGGCCACCGACCTGACCGCCGAGCCCAGCCTGGTCCGCGCGCCCACGCCGATGAGCAGCACGATGGACCACGCGACCGACGATGCGGCGCCCGCAGGCGCCGTCGACACCACCCACGCCTGAGGTCGCGGCCATGTCCGGCAACAGCCAGTTTGCTTATTACTTTCAGCTCGCCTTGCGCAGCTTCAAGCGCAACATCGTGCTGACCGCGCTGATGGTGCTCGCCATCGCGCTCGGCATCGGCGCGGCGATGACCACCCTCACCGTGTTCTACGTGCTCTCCGGCGATCCGCTGCCGGGCAAGAGCCACCAGGTGTTCCATCCGCGCCTGGATCCGCGCGCGATGAACGGTTACTCCCCCGGCGACGAACCGCAGGACGACATGAGCCGCCTCGATGCCGAAACGCTGTTGCGCGAAGCGCGCGGCGACCGCCAGGCGATGATGTCGTCGGGCAATATCGCGATCGAACCGCGCCGCGATAATCTGCCGGCGTTCCGTCAGGACTCGCGCCTGACCTCGGCCGACTTCTTCCCGATGTTCCAGGTGCCGTTCAAGCACGGCTCGGCCTGGAGCCGCGAGGACGACGCGCGCCGCGCGCGGGTGGCGGTGATCGGCACCAAGCTCAACGATCGCTTGTTCGGCGGCGGCAACAGCGTGGGTAAATCGATCTGGCTGGATCAGGCCGAGTTCCGCGTCGTCGGCGTGATCGAGGACTGGCACCCGCAGCCGAATTTCTACGACCTCAGCAGCGGCGACCGCGGCTTCGGCGGACCGGAGGAATTATTCGTTCCGTTCACCACCTCGCGCGATGTCCGCATGAATCCGCAGGGCAGCATCGACTGCTGGGGCGATAACAACGTCGACGACGAAGGCAACCGCAGCGTCAACGCCAAGTGCGCCTGGCTGCAGTACTGGGTCGAACTGGGCACGCCGGAAAAAGTCGCCGCGTACAAGCAATATCTGGAGAACTACAGCGCCCAACAGCGCGCCGCCGGCCGCTTCGAACGCCCGACCGCGCCCAAGCTCGACAACGTGATGCAGTGGCTGGACTTCAAGCGCGCGGTGCCCGGCGACGTACGCCTGCAAGTGTGGCTGGCGTTCGGCTTCCTGCTGGTGTGCCTGCTCAACACGGTCGGCCTGCTGTTGGCCAAGTTCCTGAGGCGCTCGGGCGAAATCGGCGTGCGCCGCGCGCTCGGCGCGACCCGCCGCGCGATCTTCGCCCAGTGCCTGGTCGAGGCCGGCACGATCGGTCTGGCCGGCGGTCTGCTAGGCCTGGTGCTTGCCCAACTCGGCCTGTGGGCGGTACGCCAGCAACCGGTGAGTTACGCCGCGCTGGCCCATCTGGACCCGACCATGCTGTTCACCACCTTCGCCCTGGCCGTCGTCGCCAGCGTACTGGCCGGGCTGTTGCCCGCCTGGCGTGCCTGTCAGGTCACGCCCGCCATCCAGCTCAAGAGCCAGTGAGGCCACGCATGGACATCCGCCCCATCCTCACCACGTTGCGCCGGCACAAGACCGCCGCCGCCCTGATCGTGTTCGAAGTCGCGCTGACCTGCGCGATCATCTGCAACGCCGTGTTCCTGATCAGCAACCGCATCGACCGCCTGCAGCGTCCCAGCGGACTGGCGGAGCAGGAAATCGTCCGCATCGCCATCCGCAGCATCAACAAGAGCGGCGACGCGCAGGCGCTGACCCGATCGGACCTGGCCACCTTGCGGGCGATTCCGGGCGTGATATCGGCCACCATCACCAATCAGATTCCCTATGGCGACTCGGCCTGGAACTCCTCGGTGCGGCTCGATCCCGACCAGAGAATTCCCACCGCGAGCACCAGCAACTACTACGCGACCTCCCAATTCATGAAATCACTGGGATTGAAACTGGTCGCGGGCCGCGAATTCACCGATGACGAAATACTTTCGTGGGCCGTGGTGAACGCGCCTGGCTACGAAGCGAGCCTGCCCTCGGCGATCATCACCCGCGCGCTTGGCGAAAAATTGTTTCCGGGACAACAGGCGGTCGGAAAGACCTTTTATATGTGGGGGGATAAACCGACCCGCGTCGTGGGAGTGGTCGAGCACCTGTTGCGTCCTAACGACTTGCTCTTCGGAGCGGGCGCTTCCGACTACTCGGTCATCGTTCCGCTGGAGGTGGACTACAACTTCGGCGTCTACGTCATTCGCACCGCTCCGGAGCGGCGCGATGAAGTCATCAAGGCCGCCGGCGAGGCGTTGACCAAGAATGGACCGGCTCGGATATTGAGCGAGAGCAACGACACGCTCGAAGCCATGAGCAAGAAGTTCTATCAAACCGACACCTCGATGATCTGGCTTCTCAGCGCGGTGTGCATCGCCCTGTTGATCGTCACCGCGCTCGGCATCATCGGCCTGGCCAGTTTCTGGGTGCAGCAGCGCACCCGCCAGATCGGCGTGCGCCGCGCATTGGGCGCGACCCGCGGCCAGATCCTGCGTTATTTCCAGACCGAGAACTTCCTGCTGACCAGCATCGGCATCGTGCTCGGCATGGCGATGGCGTTCGCGATCAACCTGGCCTTGATGAAGTACTACGAGTTGCCGCGCCTGCCCGCGCTGTACCTGCCGCTGGGCGCGCTGTGCCTGTGGGCGCTGGGCCAAGTGGCGGTATACGGCCCGGCCAAGCGCGCGGCGATGGTGCCGCCGGCGCTGGCGACGCGATCGGCCTGACCGCCGCGCGTTACGAACGTCACCCCTCGCCGCTCGCAAATGTCAGCTGCCCGCGAGGGGTGACTCAGGCAAGCTGCGGCACCGATGCCGCGCTCGCCCCATGACGTCACGCCGCATGACCTCACGCTCCGTCCGGCCTCGCGCCGGACGGGATCGGGACGATGCGCCCGCGTTTCGCCCCAACACCACACGGAGTCCCCACATGAGCCCTTCGTCCTCACATCGCATTCCGCGTCGCTCGCTGTCGCGTACCGCGCTGTCGACCGTCCTGTCGGCCGCGCTGTTCGGCGCCATGCTGCTGCCGGTCGCGCAGGCCGCGCCAACCGCCGCGACCGCCGACGCGGACGCCGCCATCGCCGACGCCGCGCAGGCCAGCGATGTCGCCGCGCGCCTGCAGGCCTTCAACGCGCTCATCGACGAGCAGTGGGAAAGCCTGATGCGCGAGCAGCCCGAACAGGCCAGCTTCTTCGGCGACTACCGCTACAACGCCGCCTGGGGCGATTTCTCGCTGGCCGGCGCGGCCAAGCACAATCGCGATACGAAGGAATTGCTCGCCCGCTTCAAGGCCGTCGACACCACCGGTTTCGCCGAAAGCGATCTACTCAATCACCGGCTGATGCTGCTGTGGCTCGAGGACGACCTGCGCGGCTATGCGCTCAAGTTCCATGAAATGCCGCTGGACCAGTTCAACGGCACCCATCTGTTCCTGACCATCATGGTCAAGTCGTTTCCGTTCAACGACACTCAGCAGTACGACGACTACCTCAAGCGCCTGCACGAGATCCCGCGCATCCTGCAGCAAGTCACCGAAGTGGCCCGCCAGGGCGCCAAGGACGGGCTGATGCAGCCGTCGTACCTGCTGGAAAAGGTCGCCGCGCAGTGCAACGGCATCGCCGACAGCGCCGGCGAGGACAATGTGTTCGCCGCCTCGCTGAAGAAATTCCCCGACAGCGTGCCGGCGGCCGAGCGCGAACGCTTGCGCAAGCAGATCCTCGCCGCGGTCAACGACGAAGTGCGCCCGGCCTATCGCCAACTGGCCGAGTTCGTCAGCAAGGAATACGCGCCGAAGGGTCGCAAGGAATACGGCGTGTGGTCGGTGCCCAACGGCGAGGCGCTGTACCGTTTTTCGATCGAACAGTTCACCTCGCTGGACGTGGCGCCCGAGCAGATCCACCAGCTCGGCCTGAGCGAAGTGGCCCGGATCGAAAAGGCCCAGACCGAAATCGCCAAGCGCCTGGGTTACGCCGACCTCAAGAGCATGCGCAACGCGGTAGCCGCCGATCCCAAGCGCCACGCCAGCTCGCGCGAGCAGATCCTGCAGTTGTATCGCGACTATCTGGCGCGGATGGACAAGCGTCTGCCCGAGCTGTTCGGCAAGCTGCCGACCACCAAGGTGCAGGTGCAGTCGGTCGAGGCCTGGCGCGAGAAGGAAGCCTCGGCCGCGCAGTACATGCCCGGCACGCCGGACGGCAAGCGCCCGGGCCTGATCACGGTCAACACCGGCGAACCGGAAAAGCGCCTGCTGACCCGGATCGAAGCGGTCGCTTATCACGAGGGCGTGCCCGGCCATCATCTGCAACTGTCGATCGCGCGCGATCTGCCGGCGCTGCCGAAATTCCGCACCTTGACCGGGCAAACCGCGTTCATGGAGGGCTGGGGCCTGTACTCGGAAGAACTCGGCAAGGAGATCGGTTTCTACCAGGATCCGTACAGCGATTTCGGCCGTCTGTCCGAGGAGCTGATCCGCGCCAACCGCCTGGTGCTCGACACCGGCGTGCATCACAAGCGCTGGACCCGCGAGCAGATGGTGCAGTGGATGCGCGATCACTCCGACATGGAGGAACCCACCATCCAGTCCGAAGCCGATCGCTACATCGCCTGGCCCGGACAGGCGCTGGCCTACAAGATGGGACAGTTGAAGATCCGCGAACTGCGCGCGCGCGCCGAAGCCAGACTCGGCAAACAGTTCGACATCCGCGCGTTCCACGACCAGATCCTCGGCGGCGGCGCATTGCCCTTGAAGGAACTGGAACTGCGCATCGATCGCTGGATCGCCTCGGTGCCGGCGCAGGCCGACAGCAGAAAATAATCGCGGCGCTCCTCTCCCTCTCCCGCCACGCGGGAGAGGGCCGGGGTGAGGGCCGCGCCGCCCATCGAACGCGCCACACACCACGCAGCACACGATCCACGCGTGGTCGCCGCCCCATGCCCCCACTGGCATACTCACCGCACTCGGCCGCCGTCACCGCGGCCCACTCCACACGGAACCCAGATGCGCACGGTCCTGGTCATCGACGACAACCCGGCGGTCGGCACCGCGCTGGACCTGCTGTTCGGCTTGCGCGAGATCCAGGTGATCGCCGTGCAGTCGCCCGAAGAAGGGCTGGAGACGCTGGCGCGCGAAGACATCGGCCTGGTCCTGCAGGATATGAACTTCACCGCCGACACCACCTCCGGCGAAGAAGGCGTGGCGCTGTTCCGCGCGATCCGCGCGCGCCACCCGGACCTGCCGATCATCCTGCTGACCGCGTGGACCCATCTGGACATCGCCGTCGACCTGGCCAAGGCCGGCGCCGCCGATTACCTGGCCAAGCCCTGGGACGATCAGAAACTGCTCGCCAGCGTCGAGAACCTGCTGGAACTCGGCGCGAGCACGCGCGAAATCTCGCGTCTGCACGAGCAACGCCGCAAGCTGCATCGCGACCTGGAAGCGCGTTACGACCTGCGCGGGCTGGTGTTCGGTTCCGAACAACTCGCGCGCGTGGTCGAGCTGGCCGGACACGTCGCCCGCGCCGACGTGCCGGTGCTGATCACCGGCCCCAACGGCGCCGGCAAGGAAAAGATCGCCGAGATCGTGCAGGCCAATTCCTCGGTCAAGTCCGGCCCGTTCGTGACCTTGAACTGCGGCGCGCTGCCGACCGAGCTGATCGAGGCCGAGTTGTTCGGCGCCGATGCCGGCGCCTACACCGGCGCCAACAAGATGCGCGAAGGCAAGTTCGAAGCCGCCGACGGCGGCACCTTGTTTCTCGACGAAATCGGCAACCTGCCGCCGACCGGGCAGATGAAGCTGCTGCGGGTGCTGGAAACCGGGCGCTTCGAACGCCTGGGCTCCAACCGCGAACGCCAGGTCAAGGTGCGGGTGATCAGCGCGACCAACGCCGATCTGCCCGCGATGATCCGTGATGGCCGTTTCCGCGAGGATTTGTACTACCGGCTCAACACCATCCAGATCGACATTCCGCCGCTGGCCGAACGCCGCGACGACGTGCTGCCGCTGGCTCGGCATTTCCTCCAGGACAATCCGCTCGCCGCCGGCAAGCGCCTGAGCGAGGACGCCGAGCGCGCGCTGTTGCATCACGCCTGGCCCGGCAACGTGCGCGAACTGCGCAACACCCTGCAGCGCGCGGCCCTGCTGGCGCGCGGCGACAGCATCGGCGTGGCCGACCTCGGCCTGCCCGCGGCCGCCGCGCAGCCGGCGATCGCGATCGGCGGCGACGAACTCGACCGCGCCACCATCGAAGCCGCGCTGGAGCGCGCCGGCGGCGTCCTGGCCCAGGCCGCGAGCGAACTGGGCCTGTCACGTCAGGCGCTGTACCGACGTCTTGAAAGACTCGGCATCAAGCGCGACTGAGGACATGAGCATGCGCCGCCCCCCATTGAGTCTGGTATTCAGTGCGATCGCGATGGCCTACCTCGCGGTCGGCGCCGCGGCCACGCTATGGCTGTCGCAATGGATCGGCAACCGCTGGCTGGTGCTGGCAATCGTGCTCGCGGTGCTGGCGCCGTTGCTGGTCTATCACGTACGACGCGCGTTCGCGCCGATGAATTCGCTGTTCCGCGCCCTGGCCGGCTCGGTCGCCAGTTATCGCGACGGCGATTACTCGATCAGCTTCCACTGGGATGGCAAGGGCGATCTGGGCGAACTGGTCGCCAGCCACAACCGCTTGGGCGACACCTTGCGCGAACAGCGTCTGAGCCTGGTCCAGCGCGAACTGCTGCTCGACACCATGGTCCAGAACACGCCGGTGGCGATGCTCTTGGTCGATCCCTCGCGCCGGATCATTCACGGCAACCTCGCCGCGCGCAAAGCCCTGGGCGAAGGCAGGCGCCTGGAAGGCCAGGATTTCTCCGAATTGCTCGCGCGCGCGCCGGTGCCGATGCAGGAAGCCTTCGATCGCGGCGGCGACGGCATGTTCACCGTCGGCGATATCGAGAACGAAGAGATCTACCACCTCTCGCGCCGCGTGTTCCGCCTCAACGGCCGCGCCCACGAACTGGTGCTGCTGCGCCAGCTCACCGCCGAACTGCGCCGCCAGGAAGTGCAGACCTGGAAGAAAGTGATCCGGGTCATCAGCCACGAACTCAACAACTCGCTGGCGCCGATCGCCTCACTCGCGCATTCGGGCGCCGAGCTGTTGCGCCGCGGCCAGTACGATCGCCTGCCGACCGCGCTGGCCACGATCGAAGACCGCGCGCGCCATCTGGAAGGGTTCATCCGCGATTACGCACGTTTCGCCAAACTGCCGGCGCCGCGGCTGGAGCCGATCGAATGGTCGCGCTTCGTCGAGCAACTGCGCAGCCAGGTCGACTTCGCCTTCGACGGCATTCAGGGCGACGCGATCGCGCGCGTGGACGTGGCTCAGCTCGAGCAATGCCTGATCAACCTGCTCAAGAACGCGCACGAATCCGGCTCGGCGCCCGAGGAAGTGCGCCTGCAGTTGCGCCGGGTGCAGGACGCATGGCGCATCGACATCCTCGACCGCGGCACCGGCATGAACGACTCGGTGCTGTCCAACGCGCTACTGCCGTTCTATTCGACCAAGCGCAACGGCACCGGCCTGGGCCTGGCGCTCGCGCGCGAGATCGCCGAGGCGCACGGCGGCCGCATCGCGTTGTTGAATCGCGAAGGCGGCGGTCTGTGCGTGTCGATGGTGTTGCCGGACTGAGCCGGGCTGCCCGCGCCGTGTGACCGATCACGCGCACGATCCGGATAGACGCTGCCATGGATGGCGCGGATCATCGCGCTCAGGCACTCATCGGGAACAACTCAAGCGCTTTTAAAAGCGCGCCGCGTTCAAGCGCGACGCCGCGGGCAGCCAACCCTAAACCGCTTTGGATCTGGCCGCGGCGGCTTTGCGCTTGGCAACCTTCGCGCGCTCGACCGCCTGCGCGCCATGCGCTGCCAGGATCGCGCCGATCAAACCCGGGAAGCGCTGCTCGACATCCGCGCAGCGCGTGGTGTTGTGCATTTCCACCCCGCGCCGCTCGCTGCGGATCAGCCCGGCTTCGCGCAGCGCGCGGAAATGCAGCGACAGGGTCGACTTGGGAATGCTGCGGTCGCTGACCTGGAGGAAATTGGAACAGTTCATCGCGCAGGCCGCGCCGGCCATCTGCGCGTAGATCGCCGCGCGCACGGGGTCCGACAGGGCGTGGAGGATGCCCTCCACGGTGATGTCCTCGATCGCGGGATGCACCAGGGGTTTCATGCGCCCATCTTAAAGGCCCTTGACTTCAAGTTCCATAGTTCATATGTTCTGAACTATTGGAATTAACCCCCGCTTCATCCCCCAAACAGGACTACATCGATCATGAGCAACAAACTCGCAGGCAAAGTCGCGCTGGTCACCGGCGCATCCAAGGGCATCGGCGCGGGCATCGCCAAGGCGCTCGCCGCGCAGGGCGCGTCGGTCGCGGTGAACTACGCCAGCAGCAAGGCCGGCGCCGACGCCGTGGTCGCGGCCATCGAAGCGGCCGGCGGCAAGGCCATCGCGGTGCAGGGCGACGTGTCCAAGACCGCCGACGCCCAGGCCATCGTCGACGCCACGGTCAAGCAGTTCGGCCGCCTCGACGTGCTGGTCAACAACTCCGGCGTGTACGCGTTCGGGCCGCTGGCCGAGATCACCGAAGAACACTTCCACCAACAGTTCAACGTCAACGTGCTCGGGCTGCTGCTGACCACCCAGGCCGCGTCCAAGCACCTGGGCGAAGGCGCCAGCATCATCAACATCGGCTCAGTGGTCAGCCGCATCACCCCGCCCGACAGCGCGGTCTACACCGGCACCAAGGGCGCGGTCGACGCGATCACCGGCGTGCTGTCGCGCGAACTCGGCCCGCGCAAGATCCGGGTCAATTCGCTCAACCCGGGCATGATCGAAACCGAAGGCACCCATTCGGCCGGCTTCATCGGTTCGGACTTCCAGAACTGGGCGGTCTCGCAGACGCCGCTGGGCCGCATCGGTCAGCCCGACGACATCGCCTCGATCGCCGTGTTCCTGGCCTCGGACGATTCGTACTGGCTGACCGGCGAACAGTTGCTGGCCGGCGGCGGTACGCGCTGAGTTTGGGTTCACGCCTGCGATCGCGGGCGTTCGCGCCATCGTGCGCCACGCCGCGGTTTCGGCCGCGGCGTGGCGCACGAGCGCGATCACGGATGTGTCAGCTCCATCTTTGCCGTGGCCGTCAGGCCCGCGCTTTCAGCAGCTTGAGCACCTGCCCCTGCTCGCGCTTGCTGCGAACGTGCTTGAGCAGGTATTCCAGCGTTTCGCGTTGGACATTCGCGGCGTCCATCACATAGGCATGGAAATGCCGGTCGCCTTCGCGAATCAGCTTGTGCACCTTTTCGCTGTCGCCGCGATGGCGATCGAACTGCGCCATCATCGCTTCGAGCCGGTAGTGGTCCTCGGCGGTCTGTTCGGACATGTCCTGGACGAACAGCTGCACCGATAGCCGGTCGTCCGGCCGCGCCTCCAAAAATACGTAGATCGAACTGCCGGCGCCGAAGTATTCGATCGCGCTGGCGGTTTCGCCGACGTAGAACTGGCGGACGAAGTGATACAGGCCGTTTTCGCCGAGCGGAATGCTGGCTTCGGAGGCTTTCCAACCCGGCCTGCGATGGAGAAAACGGATGTCGCCCGGCGCGAGCATGTCGACCATCTCGTAGCGGTCGGCCTCGCCTTGCGCCAGGAACATGATCGTGCCGCGCTGCGCGAGCCGATGCTCGCGCGCGGCCTCGCCGGGCAGCGCTTCGATCACCGAGAACTCGTTGCGCCAACTCTCGCCGAACCGCGGGTCCGGCGGCATCGGCACCTTGGCTCCGAATACGAACAATTCCCGCGCCGCTTCGCCGCCGAGCCGACGCATGTCCTCGACGCTCAAGGCCATACGGCCTATCAGGACCGAAGGCCGATGCTCGATGAGCGGATTGGTGAAGCCGAGGTCCACCCGCGCTTCGTCGATGCTGAGATTCATGCGTGCCGGCTCCTTCATGCCGCGACCAAAAACGCGAACGACTTTTTCTGAGCCGATCGCTTCCCGCTTTCTACCGTCGATTGCCGCGCGCGTCCAATCGCTCGCTCGGCGGTGTCTCCCTGGCGATCAGCGGCCGGCCGCGATGTTTGCGTCCCTCGCCAATCGTCATCGGCGCCGACCGCGAGATGTCGCAACCGATCAAGCACCGCGCGATACCGTGGCGAGCGAACGTCAACGCCGTCGCGTTTCAGACGATGCGACCTCGCCGGCATCGACACCGATCACCACATCGACGACACCAACCCGGTGATGGACCTTGCTGCCTGCGCCAATCGCGGCGTTGTCGATGTCTCGTCGAAGTTGCTCGCACGATCACATCTAGACGCAAGCGTGACGACGATGCTTAGCGACGGTAGGGGAGTGGCCCTCGCATTCGTTTCTAGAAACGACGACCGCGAACCTCAATCGGCACGGCGCGCGCGCGTCCGTCAAATCGAATGTGTTTTCCAAACAATGGAAGAGGAGATTCGCCAATGCTTAGCAAATCTACGCTTTTTTCCGCCGGTTTAATGGCATTTCTTGCGAGTTCCGCCGCTGACGCGCGCAACGTCGTATTCCTGAATAATCCCTCGCCGCAAAACGTAAGCGATGTCGGACGCTTCATCGTCAAAGGCACCGGCAAGCCGTTCTTTTCCGATCTCGTGCTGTTCGCCGCCAACATCAACGGCAGCACCCCGAATACGCCGGTACTGTTCTACAACTCGCAGATGAGCACGATCCTGAACAACAACATCGCCATCGTCAGGCAGTTGCAGCAGAAGGGTATCAAGGTGCAGATCTCATACCTGGGCAATCATCAGAACGCGGGTTGGTCGTGCAACATGAGTGCCAGCGCCGCGGCCCAGCTCGGCAATGCGATGGTGGCGGAGGTGGTGAGGTACGGCCTCAACGGCATCAACGTCGACGACGAGTACTCCACCTGCTCGGGTAACGCGAGCGCGTTCTATTCCGTGCTCAGCGCGATCAGGAGCAATTCGGGTTTTTCCGGCAAGACCCTGAGCAAGGCGCTGTGGTCGGACTCGCAGTATTTTTCCGCGCCCTACAACGCCGCGACCAAGCTGACCGAAGGCTATGAGATGACCTATGGCGGCAGCGTCAGCTATCTCACCCCGTATGTCGGTTACGGCATGCTCAAGAGCAACCTGTTCCTCGGCATCTCGCCGGAATTCAGTTCGGCCACGCAGGCGCGGACGATCGCGGCGAACGTCGCCAGCGGCGGCTATCAGGGCGTGATGATCTGGGCGCCCAACGCCTTCCTCAGCAACAGCGCTGCGGCCAGTTACTACACCCAGATCATCAAGGCGCAGGCCGGCAGTACCGCATCGGTGGAATACGTTCCGTGATGCGATCGTGGCAGCGAACGCGCACGGTGTACGCGTAGACGTAACCGCCCCGGTTCGCAGCAATCCGATGCCTTGCCCGCCGTGAGTCGGCGGGGTTTTACCCGAGTTTGGGAAGCCAACCGGCTTCCCAAACTCTCCGCGGCGAGCGGCGCCCAACGCAACGACGCACCGCGCCGCCGATCACTCTTGCGGCTTTCTCTTCACCGGCCGCTTCCAGCCTTCCACCGTCGACTGACGCGCGCGACCGATGCTCAGCTCGCCGGCCGGCGCCGGCCGGGTAATCACCGAACCGGCGGCGATGGTCGCGTCCTTGCCGATCGTGACCGGCGCGACCAGCGAGGAGTTCGAACCGATGAACGCGCCGTCCTCGATCGTGGTGGTCGACTTGTTCACGCCGTCGTAGTTGCAGGTGATGGTGCCCGCGCCGACGTTGACGCCGCTGCCGATCACCGCATCGCCCAGGTAGGTCAGATGATTGGCCTTGCTGCCCACGCCGATGCGCGCGTTCTTGGTCTCGACGAAATTGCCCACATGCGCGCCGTCGGCGAGCACCGTGCCCGGACGCAGGCGCGAGTACGGACCGATCACCGCCGCGCCCTCGACCACCACGCCGTCGAGATCGCAATGCGCGCGCACCACCGTGCCGGCGGCCAGCTTGACGTCGCGCAGCCGGCAGAACGGACCGATCTGCACGCCGTCGCCGAGTTCGACCCGGCCTTCGAGCACCACGTCGACATCGATCTCCACGTCCTGGCCGACACTGACCGTGCCACGCAGATCGAAGCGCGAAGGATCGGCCAGGCGCGCGCCCTGCACGCAGACGGCACGCGCGGCGCGCAATTGATATGCGCGTTCGAGCTGGGCCAGTTGCCACGGGTCGTTGGCGCCTTCGACTTCGACCGGATCGGCGACATGCACCATCTCGGCCGGGCTGTACTCGGCCGCGGCCGCGGCGAACACGTCGGTCAGGTAATACTCGCCCTGCGCGTTGTCGTTGCCGAGGCGATCGAGCCAGCGGCGCAGCGGTTCGCCGTCGGCGACCAGGATGCCGGTGTTGACGGTGCGGATCTCGCGCTGTTCTTCGTCGGCGTCCTTGTGCTCGACAATGCGGCCGACCCGGCCCTCGGGATCGCGGACGATGCGGCCGTAACCGGTCGGGTCGTCCATGTCGGCCACCAGCACCGCCAATCGGCCCGGCGCGGCCAGCAGCCGCCGCAACGTGTCCGCCGTGATCAACGGCACATCGCCGTACAACACCAGCACGCGTGCGTCCTGTGGCACACCCGGCATCGCCTGTTGCACGGCGTGGCCGGTGCCCAGGCGCTGTTCCTGCTCGGCCCAGTGCAGATCGCCCTGGCCGTCGAACGCGGCGCGGACCTGCTCGCCGCCGTGGCCGTAGACCACATGGATGCCGGCCGGGCTCAACGCCCGCGCGGTTTCGATCGCGTGCGCCAGCATCGGCCGGCCGGCGATCTTCTGCAGTACCTTGGCCGTCGCCGACTTCATGCGCTTGCCCTCGCCGGCGGCGAGAATCACGATGTGCAGCTGGTTCATCGACTCATGAGCCATGTATGAAATCTTCCTTACATTCGGTTGCTTGACGTGGGCCCCCCGTCGAGGACGAATCTTAGCAATTCACCGTTGAAGGACCCTGTATGCCCATCGACCGCGCTGCTCGGCGAACCGCCGCACTGGTGGCCCTGTTCTTTACCACGATCGCGATCGTGGGACTGCGTCAGGACGCGAACTGGGACCTGCGCAACTACCACCTGTATACGCCGCTGGCCTGGATGGAGGGGCGGCTGGACAGCGATATCGCGGTGGCGCAGCTGCAGACCTGGCACAACCCGATCGTCGACCTGCCTTTCGCGCTGATGGTTCGCGCCGGGGTCGGCGGGGTGCCGATCACCGCCTGGCTGGCCATTCCGAGCGTGCTGGCGCTGTTCTTCGCCTTGCGCCTGCTCGACACGCTGCTGCCGGCGCAGCGCAGCCGCGCCCGCACCTGGATCGCCGGGTTCGTGGCCATCACCGGCGCGGCGGTGTACCCGAGCACCGCGGCGATCTTCAACGACCACATCGTCGGTGCGCTGATGCTGGCCGCGCTGTACTGGCTGGCGACCTCGCCACAGCGGCGCGGACCGTTCGCGACCTGGCTGCCGATCGGCCTGCTGGCCGGCGCGGCGGCCGGCTTCAAGCTCACCGCCGCGACCTACTGCCTGGGCTTCATCGCCGCGGCGCTGGTCGCCGGCCCCGCGCGGCAGCTGCCCGCGCGCATCGGCGCGCTGGCGCTCGGCGGCGGCGTCGCCGCGCTGCTGTGCTGGGGGCCGTGGGGCTGGTACCTGTGGCAGCACCACGGCAACCCGTTGTTCCCTTATTTCAACCAGTGGTTCCAATCGCCCGATGCCCTGCCCGAATCCATGCGCGACCTGCGCTACCTGCCCGACGGCGCACTGCAGTACTTGAACGCGCCGTTGCGCATGCTGCGCCGCAGCCGCGATTTCTCCGAAGTGGTGCTTGCCGATCCACGGGTCCTGCTGGGCATGATCGCGCTCGCGATCTGGGTGTGGCGGGGCCGGGTGCGCGGCGATGCGATCGCGCCGCCATCCGCGCCCATCGCGGGCGATACGAACGATGCGAACGACGAGGCTTCGATCCGCCTCGCGCTGCGCTGGCCGTTGCTGGCGTTCGTGCTGGTCAGCTATGTCGGCTGGCTGGCGATGTACAGCATCTACCGCTATCTGCTGCCGCTGGAACTGTTGTTCTCGATGTTGATCGTCGGCGTGGTCTCTGTCCTGTTCGCCAAGCGCCGGACCCGCACCGCCATGCTCGTCGCGATGGTACTGGTGGTCGCGCCGACCAAGCATCCGAGCTGGGGCCGCGACCCGTTCCGTTCGCCGATGATCGAAGTGAGCTACCCGGCGCTGCCGAAGCACAGCGTGGTCCTGACCAGCACCAATCACCCGATCGGGCACGCACTCGCGTTCCTGCCGAGCGACGTGCCGGCGATGGCGATCCACAACAACTTCATGGACCCGCAGCGCTGCACGCGGCTGCAGGAGCGCGTCGAACGCACCGTCGCCACCAATTCCGGTCCGCTGTGGCTGCTGCGCCCAGTGCGCGTGGACCCGCCGGCCGCCGAACGCATGGCGTTGTACGGACTGACGGTCAGCGGCGCTTGCCGGCCGCTGCGCAACACGCTGGCGAAGCTCGAACTGTGTCCGCTGACGCGCGCGCCGTTCGCGCCGATCTGCGTGAAGGCGGCGCCATGAACGTGGACGCGACCCTGATGGGTCGCACCAAACTCCGGATCGATCACGCGATGGCCGCAGCCATGCGCCCGGCCGGACGCATCGCTCACTCCGGCGTGTGCCGCACCACGTGGTCGGTGATCAGCCGCAGGATTTCGTTGCTGCGCCGGTTCACCGTGTCGAGGATCAGGCCGGTCGCGAGCAGGATGAAGGAGGTCAGCGCGAGCGCGGCGGCCAGCACCGCGGTCGACGGATGGGTCACTGCGCCGGTCAGGCTGAATTCGTGGACCACGAACGCGCCGAAGCCGAGGCTGGCCAATGCAGCGATCAACGCGGCGACGCCGAAGAAGCGCAACGGGCGCAGATCCTTGAACAGGAACCCGATCGTGCGCAACACGCGGAAGCCGTCGCGGAAGGTGTTGAGCTTGGACACGCTGCCTTCCGGACGCACGCCGTAAGGCACGGTGCGTTCGCTCAGCACGAAGGCGTTGGCCATCGCGAACACGGTCATCTCGGTTTCGATCTCGAAGCCGCGCGACAGCACCGGCATCGATTTGACGAAGCGGCGCGAGAACGCGCGATAGCCCGACAGCACGTCGCGCACCGGCTGGCCGAACAGGCTGCCGATGCTCCAGCGCACCAGGCGGTTGCCGAAGCCGTGAAAGCGTCGGAACGAACCCGAATCGTGCGATTCCAGGCGCGTGCCGACGACCATGTCGGCGTGGCCGTTGACGATGTCCTCGAGCAACTGCGGCGCGTGCTCGGCCGGGTAGGTGTCGTCGCCGTCGACCATCAGGTACACGTCGGCGTCGACCTCGCGGAACATCGTCCGCACCACGTTGCCCTTGCCCTTGGCCGGCACCCGATGCACCCGCGCGCCGGCGGCGCGCGCGATCGCGGCGGTGTCGTCGGTGCTGGCGTTGTCGAACACCCAGATCTGGGCGTCGGGCAGGACGCGGCGGAAGTCGGCGACCACCTTGGCCACCGTCCGGGCTTCGTTGTAACAGGGGATCAGAACCGCGCTGCGCAAACCGCCGCTCCGTCGTGCCGGTGAGTGATGGCCGCGATGGTACAGCCTGGCTTGGCTAGAATGCGCGGATGACCGCACTCCCCCCTGTCCGGCCGCATCGCTTCCGCTTCGTTCGCCTGGGAACCCGCGCGTGAGCCTGGGCCGGCAAGGCCGCAACTATCTGTTGTTCGGCGCGCTGCAGTATTTCCTGGACTGGGGCGTGATGGTCGGCCTCAGCCACCTGGGCATGCCGGTGGAAGCGGCCAACCTGACCGGCCGCGTCTGCGGCGCGCTGCTCGGGTTCTGGCTCAACGGCCGCTTCACCTTCGCCGGCGACGACACCCGGGTCGGGCGCCGGCAGTTCGCGCGCTTCGTGACCATGTGGATCGGCACGACGATTCTCAGCACCTGGGCGATCAGCACGGTCGATTCCTATGCCGGCCTGCAATGGACCTGGGCGGCCAAGCCGGTGATCGAGGTGATACTCGGCGGAGTCGGGTTCGTGATGTCGCGGTATTGGGTGTATCGGCGCTGAGAGCTCGGCTGGGTTTTTGCGCCGGCTTGGTCGCACAAAGGTTCGCGTGCGGGGCCGAGCGCGAATTCGAATCTTCATGGAAACGCAGAGAATTCGCCCACTTTAAAAAAGGGGGCTGGCGCCTGGGTTGTCGCTTGCGTGGTTGATCACGAATGCGCCGGGGGATTTGCTTTTGCTTGTGATGAATCGTCGCGATTGGCGGCAAAAGCAAATCCCCCCTGCCCCCCCTTTTCAAAGGGGGGAACAGCATGGGCGTACCGCCACCTGTCGCATTAACGCAAATCCCAAAACGAAAAACGCCGGCGCAAGGCCGGCGTTTTCGTAAGCGGCATGCAACCGCCGGCTTAGTGCTTCATGTTCTTGCGCAGACGCTCCAGCGCCTGCAGCTGCGCCATCGCTTCGGCCAGCTTGCTCTGGGCTTCGGCGATGTCCATCTGCGGACCGCGGTTGGCCAACGCCCGCTCGGCTTCTTCCTTGGCGGCGCGCACGGCGGCCTCGTCGATGTCCTGAGCGCGGATCGCGGTGTCGGCCAGCACGGTGACGACCTGCGGCTGCACCTCGAGAATGCCGCCGGACACGGCGAAATCCAGATGCTCGCCGTTGGGCAGGGTCACCACGACCTTGCCCGGCTTCAGGCGCGTGATCAGCGGTGCATGGCGCGGCGCGATGCCGAGTTCGCCGATCTCGCCGGTGGCGACGAGCAGCGTCGCCTCGCCGTGGAAGATTTCTTCCTCGGCGCTGACGATGTCGCAACGGAACGTGGTGGCCATAAAAAAACGCCTCTATTCATTGTCCCCCTCTCCCGCGTCGCGGGAGAGGGCAGGGGTGAGGGCACACGGGGTTGAAGCGCGAACGTCGTTGCAATCAAACGAACAACAACTCAAGCGCCCTCACCCTAACCCTAACCCTCTCCCGCGATGCGGGAGAGGGAACCGTGGGGTTTAGCCCACGCCCATCTTCTTGGCCTTCTCGACCGCTTCCTCGATGCCGCCGACCATGTAGAACGCCTGCTCCGGCAGGTGGTCGTATTCGCCGTCGCAGATGCCCTTGAAGCCGCGGATCGTGTCCTTCAGCGACACGTACTTGCCCGGGGCGCCGGTGAACACTTCGGCGACGTGGAACGGCTGCGAGAAGAAACGCTCGATCTTGCGCGCGCGCGACACGGCCTGCTTGTCTTCTTCCGACAGCTCGTCCATGCCGAGGATCGCGATGATGTCCTTGAGCTCCTTGTACTTCTGCAAGGTGGCCTGGACGCGGCGCGCGGTGTCGTAGTGCTCGGCGCCGATCACGTTCGGGTCGAGCTGACGCGAGGTGGAGTCGAGCGGATCGACCGCCGGGTAGATACCCAAGGATGCGATGTTACGGCTCAACACGACGGTGGCGTCGAGGTGGGCGAAGGTGGTCGCGGGCGACGGGTCGGTCAAGTCGTCGGCGGGCACGTACACGGCCTGGATCGAGGTGATCGAGCCGGTCTTGGTCGAGGTGATGCGTTCCTGCAGAACGCCCATTTCCTCGGCCAGGGTCGGCTGGTAACCCACCGCCGACGGCATGCGGCCGAGCAGCGCCGACACTTCGGTGCCGGCCAGGGTGTAGCGGTAGATGTTGTCGACGAAGAACAGCACGTCGCGGCCCTTGCCGTCGGCGTCCTTTTCGTCGCGGAAGTACTCGGCCATGGTCAGGCCGGTCAGCGCGACGCGCAGACGGTTGCCCGGCGGCTCGTTCATCTGGCCGTACACCATCGCGACCTTCGAGTCCTTCAGGCTCTCGAGCTGGATGACGCCGGCTTCGGCCATCTCGTGGTAGAAGTCGTTGCCTTCGCGGGTGCGCTCGCCGACGCCGGCGAACACCGACAGACCGGCGTGCTCGGTGGCGATGTTGTTGATCAGCTCGAGCATGTTGACCGTCTTGCCCACGCCGGCGCCGCCGAACAGGCCGACCTTGCCGCCCTTGGCGAACGGGCACATCAGGTCGATGACCTTGATGCCGGTTTCCAGCAGCTCGTTGCCCGAGGACTGGTCGGCGTAATCGGGCGCCGCGCGGTGGATTTCCCAATGCTCGGTGGCTTCGACCGGACCGGCTTCGTCGATCGGCTCGCCGAGCACGTTCATGATGCGGCCCAGGGTACCCGCGCCGACCGGCACCGACACGCCCTTGCCGGTGTTGATCGCCACCAGGTTGCGCTTGAGGCCGTCGGTGGAACCGAGCGCGATCGCGCGCACGATGCCGTCGCCCAGCTGCTGCTGCACTTCGAGGGTGATGGCGGTGTTCTCGACCTTCAACGCGTCGTACACGCGCGGAACCGACTCGCGTGCGAACTCGACGTCGACGACCGCACCGATGATCTGAACGATCTTGCCCTGGCTGCTCATCTTTGATTCCTCAGTAACTTTCAAATGCTGCTGGTGGTCGCAGGCCGAAGGCCGCGCCCACCGGATGGATTAGACCGCCGCGGCGCCGCCGACGATTTCGGAGATTTCCTGGGTGATCGCGGCCTGACGGGCCTTGTTGTAGACCAGGTTCAGAGTGCCGATCAGCTTGCTGGCGTTGTCGCTCGCCGACTTCATCGCGACCATGCGCGCGGCATGCTCGGAGGCCACGTTCTCCAGCACCGCCTGGTACACCAGCGACTCGATGTAACGGGTCAACACGTGGTTGAGCACGGTCTCCGCATCGGGTTCGTAGATGTAGTCCCAATCGTGCTTGGCGACCTGGGTTTCCGGCTCCGGCAGCGGCAGCAGCTGATCGAACGCCGCGCGCTGAGTCATGGTGTTGACGAAGTCGTTGTAGCAAAGGAACACGCGATCGATGTTGCCGCCGCTGTACGCGTCGAGCATCACCTTGATCACGCCGACCAGTTGCTCCAGGTGCGGCTTGTCGCCCAGGTGGGTGACCGAGGCCAGCATGTTGACCTTGACCCGGCGGAAGTACACCGAGGCCTTCTGGCCGATGGTGACCACGTCGACCTCGACGCCCTGCTCCTGCCACTTGCGCATTTCGCCCAGCAGCTTGCGGAACAGGTTGTTGTTGAGGCCGCCGGCCAGACCGCGGTCGGACGACACGATCACATAACCGACGCGCTTGGGATCCTTGCGCTCGACCATGTACGGATGCTGGTAATCGGAATTGGCCTGGGCCAGATGACCGATCACCTGCTTGATGACCCGCGCGTACGGGCGCGAGGTCTTCATCCGATCCTGCGCCTTGCGGATCTTGGAAGCCGAGACCATTTCGAGCGCGCGCGTCACCTTGCGGGTGTTCTGCACGCTCTTGATCTTGGTTTTGATTTCTCTGCCGCCGGCCATTGCTCGCTCCGCTCGTGGGATTGGGGATTCGGGATTCGGGATTCGCTGACGCGGGGATCGGGATCGGCTTGGCCGAATCCCGAATTCCTAATCGCGAATCCCGGCCTTGATCACCAGGTCCCGGTCTGCTTGAACTCTTCGATGCCCTTCTTGAAGGCGCCTTCGATGTCGTCGTTCCAATTGCCGGTGGCGTTGATCTGGTCGACCAGCTCGCCGGCGGTATTGGTGAAGTGCGCGTGCAGCGCTTCTTCGAACGCACCGATCTTGTTCACCGGCACGTCGTCCATGAAGCCCTTGTCGACCGCGTAGATCGACAGCGACTGCAGGGCGATCGACATCGGCGCGTACTGCTTCTGCTTCATAAGCTCAGTGACGCGCTGACCGCGCTCGAGCTGCTTGCGGGTGGCTTCGTCGAGGTCGGAGGCGAACTGCGCGAACGCAGCCAGCTCGCGGTACTGGGCCAGGGCGATACGGATGCCGCCGGACAGCTTCTTGACGATCTTGGTCTGGGCCGCGCCACCGACGCGCGACACCGAGATACCGGCGTTCACGGCCGGGCGGATGCCGGCGTTGAACAGGTCGGTTTCCAGGAAGATCTGGCCGTCGGTGATCGAGATCACGTTGGTCGGCACGAACGCCGAGACGTCGCCGGCCTGGGTTTCGATGATCGGCAGCGCGGTCAGCGAACCGGTCTTGCCCTTCACTTCGCCGTTGGTGAACTTCTCGACGTACTCGGTCGACACGCGCGCGGCGCGCTCGAGCAGGCGGCTGTGCAGATAGAAGACGTCGCCCGGGTAGGCTTCGCGACCCGGCGGGCGCTTGAGCAGCAGCGAGATCTGGCGGTAGGCCACGGCCTGCTTGGACAGATCGTCGTACACGATCAGCGCGTCTTCGCCGCGGTCGAGGAAGTACTCGCCCATGGTGCAGCCCGAGTAGGCGCTGATGTACTGCATCGCGGCCGATTCCGACGCGGTCGCGGCGACCACGATGGTGTGGGCGAGCGCGCCGTTTTCTTCCAGCTTGCGCACGACGTTGGCGACCGAGCTGGCCTTCTGGCCGATCGCGACGTACACGCACTTAATGCCGGTGCCCTTCTGGTTGATGATCGCGTCGATCGCCAGCGCGGTCTTGCCGGTCTGACGGTCGCCGATGATCAGCTCGCGCTGGCCACGGCCGATCGGGATCATCGCGTCGACGGTCTTGTAACCGGTCTGCACCGGCTGGTCGACCGACTTGCGCCAGATCACGCCCGGGGCGACGCGCTCCACCGGAGCGGTCATCGCCGCGCCGATCGGACCCTTGCCGTCGATCGGCTCGCCAAGCGCGTTGACCACGCGGCCGAGCAGTTCGCGACCGACCGGCACTTCCAGGATGCGTGCGGTGGTCTTGGCGATGTCGCCTTCGCGCAGGTGCTCGTAATCGCCCAGAACCACGGCGCCGACCGAGTCGCGCTCCAGGTTCAGCGCGAGCGCGAAGGTGTTGTTCGGCAGTTCGATCATTTCGCCCTGCATCACGTCAGCCAGGCCGTGGATGCGCACGATACCGTCGGACACCGAGGTGACGGTGCCTTCGTTGCGCGCTTCGGCGGCCAGCTTGACCTTCTCGATGCGGGTCTTGATCAGTTCACTGATTTCGGACGGGTTGAGCTGGGTGCTTGCCATTGTCGTTTCCTTGGTCCTGCATCGCGATGGGGCGACGCGCGGGTGCTTTCTTTTGGTTCGGGAGTCGGGAATCGGGAGTCGGGAATCGGAAGAGCGGGCCTTCGACGATTCCCTATTCTCGATTCCCTATTCCCGGCTTCAGCCGGCCAGTGCCGTCTGCAGGCGCGCGAGCTTGCCCTTGAGCGAGCCGTCGATCACCACGTCGCCCGCGTCGATCACCGCGCCGCCGATCAGCGATGCGTCGACCGCCGTTTCGATGTCGACCTGACGGCCGAAGCGCTTGGTCAGCGCGGCCTTGATCGCATCGAGTTCGGCCGCCGGCAGATCGTTGGCCGAGGTGACCTTGGCCTTGACCACGCGGTCGGCCTCGGCCCGCAGCTGTTCGAACAGCCCGGAGATTTCCGGCAGCAGCGCGAGGCGGCGGTTGTCGGCCAGCAGCGCGAGGAAGCGCTGCACCGACTCGTCCGCGCCGTCGATCGCGATCAATGCGATCGCATCGGCGGCGCTCAGCTGCGGGTGACCGAGCAACGCGGACACCCGCGGATCGGCGGCGACGCGCGCCGAGAAGGCAAGCGCGTCGGACCATTGCGCGGAACGGCCGGCATCGCGCGCCAGCGAAAACGCGGCGCGTGCATACGGTCGGGCGAGGGTGAGGTTCTGGCTCATCGCGTTGGGCTATCCGATCAGATTTCTGCGGCAAGCTCGTCGAGCAGCGCCTTGTGGGCGTTGGCGTCGATTTCGCGCTTGAGCAGTTTTTCGGCGCCGCTCACGGCCAGCGCGGACACCTGCTTGCGCAGTTCCTCGCGAGCGCGATCGGCGGCGGCGGCGATCTCGGCATCGGCCAGCGCCTTCAGGCGCGTGCCTTCGACCATTGCATCGGTCTTGGCCTGATCGACGATCTGGTTGGCGCGCTGATGGGCCTGGTCGATGACCTCATTGGCCTTGGTACGAGCTTCGCGCACGACCTCGTCCGCCTGCGCTTGCGCCTGCTGGATGAGAACTTCGGCGCCTTCGGCGTTCGCCAGACCTTCGGCGATCTTCTTCTGGCGCGCTTCGATCGCTGCGTTCAGCGGCGGCCAAATGAACTTCATCGTGAACCATACAAGGATCGCGAAGGAGAGCATCTGACCGAAGAAAGTCATGTTGGGATTCATGACGGGTCCTCGACGTTACTTACGTTGGGCCGGCCGGAACCGGCCCGGATTGCCTGGCCCGCGCCTGAGGCGCGGGCCGACGCGGATCAGCCAGCGGTCTGCAGGACGCTGATCAGCGGGTTGGCGAACGCGAAGAACAGAGCAACGGCGAGGCCGATGATGAACGCGGCGTCGATCAGGCCGGCGAGCAGGAACATACGGCCCTGCAGCATCGGCACCAGCTCCGGCTGACGCGCGGCGGATTCGAGGAACTTCGAGCCCATGAGCGCGATGCCCAGGCAAGCGCCCAGCGCGCCGAGACCGATGATGATGCCGATCGCGATCGCGGTCAGACCCTGAACGTTGGCGATGTACTCCATGGTGCTTCTCCTGGTAGAGGTAGTGCTAAGCGGTGAAGGGAAAACGAATTAGAAATCTGGATGCAGCGGGTGACGCGGCTTGAATCAATGGCTTTCGCGGGCGCCTGCGATGTAGACGACCGTGAGGATCATGAAGATGAAGGCCTGCAACAGGATGATCAGGATGTGGAAGATCGCCCAGGCGGCGTTGGCGAGAACGCCAGGCACGAAGGTGTAGATGCTTCCCATCAGACCGGCGATGAGCATGAACACCAGCTCGCCGCCGTACATGTTGCCGAACAGTCGCATCGCGAGCGAAACCGGCTTGACCAGCCACTCGATGATGTTCATGACCAGGTTGACCGGCACCAGCACGATCTTCATCACGCCATGCGCGTGGAACGGCGCGGTGACCAGTTCCTTGCCGAAACCGCCGGCGCCCTTGGCCGAGATCGCGTGACCGATCAGGATGAAGAACACCGAGGCCGAGATCGCGAAGGTGGTGTTGAGATCGGCGGTCGGAACCGCGCGGAAATACGTGTGGTGCGCCGCTTCCGGACCGGCGGTGACGTGCACCAGCCAACCGAACAGGTCGAGCGGCAGCAGGTCCATCGTGTTCATGAACACGACCCACATGAAGATGGTCAACGCCAGCGGGGTCACCGTGCGGCGATCGCCGTGGAAGGTGTCCTTGACCTGGCCGTCGATGAACTCGAGGATGATCTCGACGAACGCCTGGCCCTTGCTGGGAACGCCCGCCGTCGCTTTACGCGCGGCCAGGCCGAACCACAGGATGAACAGCAAACCGAGCACCAGGGCGACGATCCACGAGTCGAAGTTGAACTTCGACAACGCGTCGCTGCCAAAGACCTCACTGGTGTTGTGGGTCAAATGGTGCTTGATGTATTCGTTCAGGCCGCCCGAACCGGTCTGTTCACTCACGAAAGACACCTTCATCGTTGTTTCAAAAGATTAGCCAGTACGAAAGCCAGCGTCGCCGCGAGCAATCCCACCAGCATGGGGAGTGGAGGCAGACGCCACCAGGCCAGTCCCAGCCCGAATACCGTCAATACCGCCACCCACTTGAATATGACGCCGGCCAGCAACCGTCCTACAGCCATCCCGGCCGGTTGCACGCCCCCCCCGAGTGCCATCCTGGCCGCCACGAGGCTGCCAGCTACCGCCGCGCCGCCGCCGACCGCAGCCGCGAGCGCGAAGGACGCGCCCTTGGAGTAGAAGGCCAGCGCGACCAGCGCCGTCGCGCCGGCTTGCCAGGCAATCGCGCGCGACGCCAGCCGGCGGCCTGCGGACAATGGATCGTGCACGCGGGTCTCGTCGGTCTGGGGTTGGCGCAAAGCGCCCGGTAGAGCCGCAAAAGTATAGAGTGCGGGCGACTTTGCGGCAACCGGCGGCAGTCACGGACCTGCCATGGGGCGATCGGAAGCGGGCAACCGGGGCGGCGACAGGCGACTTCATGGCCGCAACTATGCGGCGCGGCGCGCTTGCGCTGAATTACCTGGCACGTAACGGACGCCGCATCGATACGGCCGTCGATAGCTGTGAGCTATCGGAACCGTCGGATCATTCGATTTGATTCCGCATCAGCGAAGCGTATTGTTGAGAATAATTCTCATCCAGGTCACCGCCATGAGCAAGACCCTCAGTTTCGCCTGCGTGCATTTCTCGGTCGCCTTCCTGGTCGGTTACCTGATGACCGGCAGCGTCTGGGTCGGCGGGGCGCTGGCCCTGGTCGAGCCGGCCTGCAACACCGTGGCCTTCCACCTGCACGAGAAATTCTGGAAGCGCATCGAGACCCGTCGCGCCGCCCAGGCCGCCGCCGGCGCGGCTTTGACGACCTGATCGAAAATCTTTGACGCACGGCGGAACCTTTCGCGAAAGCACCGGTCAGTATCTGGGAACGCCCGCCGCCACTCTCTCCTCGTCAATGGCAAAGCTGCGGTGGGCACCCCGAAGCCCCGGCATGACCCGCCGGGGCTTCGCCTTTTCGTGACGCGCATCACCGATTTCCGGCTTGGCACTTTGCCGAATCGGTCGCTCCCAATTTTTTCACAAATACTCCACCGCGAAGACGGCATTCATGTACGCACCAGTACACGAATGTGCTGCATTCCCCCGCCTTTCCTTTACGGAGTACACCTGTGATTTCCAGACTGCTTCCCTTGACGCTAGCGCTGGCCGCCGCGAGCGCCGCCTATGCCCTGCCCGCGCACGCAGAAGACGATCGATTCACGGTACGACTGGGCGCGATGTCCGTCGACACCAGCGGCGAACTGACCGCCGGCACCACCTTCCAGGGCCGCCCCTACGAGTTCAGCCAGGACTTCGATTTCGGCAGCAAGGAAACCGTGCCGCGCATCGAAGGCCAGTTCCACTTCGGCGAACGCCATCGCCTGCTGTTCAACTATTTCGGCTACGACAAGAGCAAGACCGCCACGCTGAGCGAGGACATCTCGTTCGACGACACCACGATTCCGGCCGGCAGCTTCGCCCGCGCCAAGGCCAAGTTCGAACTGGCCAGCGTGATGTACGACTACGCCGTGGTCGAGACCGACACGGTCAGCTGGGGCCTGCAGATCGGCGTGGAGTACGCCAAGATCGAAGGCAAGCTGCGCGCCCAGGCCGGCACCGCGAACTACAGCGACAAGCAGAGCGAAGACGGCTTCGCGCCGGTGGTCGGCACGCGCCTGCAGTTCTCGCCGGGCGAGAAGTGGCGCTTCATCGTGCAGGGCCAGTACCTGGACGCGGACTGGGGCGACTTCGGCGACTACGAAGGCGATATCAGCCGCGCCAATGCCTTGGTCGAATACCGCTTCACTCCGGCGGTCGGCGCGTTCGTCGGCTACGACTGGTTCAAGATCGACGCCAAGCGCAACGGCGGCGATGCGTCGGTCGGGTTGGATCAGCGCTTCAAGGGCCCGATGGCGGGCGTGACGTTCTCGTTCTAAGGTCGCGGAGCCTTCGGCTCCGATGCCCCGTGCTCCGATCGGACGATAGCGTCCGATCGGAGCCACGCGTACGACCCCAAGACCGTCTCCCGATGATGCCGTCCGCTGCCGGTTACAGATCCGGCACGTGTGCGCGCAACGTGCTCAAGCGCTCACGCAAGCAAATTTCCAACGCCAGCGGCATTCGCTCGAATTCGCTGCGATAGGCCTCGGCGGCCTGCATGCTGTCGATGGGCTTCAACGCGATCTTGCCGTCGACGAGATCGAACTGCGTGCCATAGCGCTGTGGCCGGCCTTCAATCAGCAGCAGATCGTCGACCTTCTCCATCGCATCGCGAATCAGATGCCCGTCGGCGCCGGGCACGCGTCGTTGCGTCTCCAGGAACGACTCGGCCCACCGTAGTTGCTGCGCGCGATCGTCGCGGTCGCGGTAGATCGCGAGCCACAAAGCTTCCACGCCATCCACGCCAATCTCATCGACGCCGGGCATCGGTCGACGCTGCAGAATCTCGCGCAGGTGCTGCACGGCCGCGCGCGCCTGCGCCGGCGTCACCCGCGGCTCGGGCGGGCGCGAAGCCTGCTGCCGGGCCGGCTTTGCGCCGGCGGCGACATCGGCCGCATCGGCGGCGGCATCGGCAGCAGTTGCGGCCGCATCTGCTGCCGCTTCAGCAGCGACTTTAGGAGCCGCGACCGCGGCGCTGCGGGGTTGGTAGTCGTAGCCGCCGTGCAACGCGATCAACCTCAGGCGCCGCACGTTGTCGCGCAAGGCCGGATCGCGCGGCGGCGCCGTCGGCTGGCGCAGGCGCGCTCGCTGCATGCGCGCGCCGCCGCTGTCCTTCCAGGCCTGCCCCCGAGGGCAGGCGCGGTAGTCCTCGTCTTTGGGCAGCACCGGCGGCCTCACCGACAGGGCCAGCGCCTGCGTCGCATAACAGCCGACGATCAAGGCCAGCGCCAGCGCGCCGAACTCAGCCCTTCTTCTTGGGAATATACAAATCCGTGATCGTTCCATCGAACACCTCCGCCGCCATGCCGACCGACTCGCTCAGAGTCGGGTGTGGATGGATGGTGTGGCCGATGTCGGCGACTTCGCAACCCATTTCGATCGCCAGGCCGACTTCGGAGATCAGATCGCCCGCATGCACGCCGACGATGCCGCCGCCGACGATGCGGTGGGTGGCTTCGTCGAAGATCAGTTTGGTGAAGCCCTCGGTGCGGCCGATGCCGATCGCGCGGCCGCTGGCGGCCCACGGGAACTTGCCGACGCCGACCTTCAGGCCCTTGGCCTTGGCTTCGGTCTCGGTGACGCCGACCCAGGCGATTTCCGGATCGGTGTAGGCCACCGACGGGATCACCCGCGCGACCCATTCCTTCTTCTCGCCCGCGGCCACTTCGGCGGCGAGCTTGCCCTCGTGGGTGGCCTTGTGCGCGAGCATCGGGTTACCGACCAGATCGCCGATGGCGAAGATGTGCGGCACGTTGGTGCGCATCTGCCGATCGACCGGAATGAAGCCGCGATCAGTCACGCCGACGCCGGCCTTGTCGGCGCCGATCTTGCCGCCGTTGGGCGAACGACCCACCGCGACCAGCACGCGATCAAAGACCTGCGCCTCGGGCGCCTTGTCGCCTTCGAACGACACCTTGATCCCGTCCTTGACCACTTCGGTGCCGGCGGCCTTGGTCTTGAGATGCACCGCGACGCCCTGCTTCTTCAGGCGATCGGCGAGCGGCTTGACCAGATCCGGATCGGCGCCCGGCATCAGCTGGTCGAGGAACTCGACCACGGTGACTTCGCTGCCCAGCGCGCGGTACACGGTGGCCATTTCCAGGCCGATGATGCCGCCGCCGACGACCAGCAATTTCTTCGGGATGTCGGCCAGTTCCAGCGCGTCGGTCGAGTCCATCACCCGCTTGTCGTCCCACGGGAAGTTCGGCAGCTTCACCGCCTGGGAACCCGCGGCGATGATGCATTGCTCGAAGCGGATCAGCTGGGTGCCGCCCTCGCCGGTCACTTCCAGTTCGTTCGGCGAAATGAAGGTGCCGGTGCCGGCGACCACGCGCACCTTGCGCTGCTTGGCCATGCCGGCCAGGCCCTTGGTCAGCTGGCCGACGACTTTTTCCTTGTACTTGCGCAGCACGTCCAGATCGATCGTCGGCTTGCCGAAGCTGACGCCGTAGTCGCTGGCGTGTTGGGCTTCGTCGATGACCGCGGCCGCGTGCAGCAGCGCCTTGGACGGAATGCAGCCGACGTTGAGGCAGACGCCGCCGAGGCTGGCGTAACGTTCGACCAGCACCGTGTCCAGGCCGAGGTCGGCGGCGCGGAACGCGGCGGTGTAGCCGCCGGGGCCGGAGCCGAGCACGAGCATGCGGCATTCGACGTCGGCCTTGCGGCCGCTTGCGGCGGCCGCGATGGGCGCAGGCGTGCTCGGAGCATTCGTCGGCGCGCTCGCAGGCGCTTCGTTCTTTCCACCGCTCGCGGGGGAAGGCTGGGATGGAGGCGCGGCGACCGGCTTGCCCTCACCCGCCGCGCTGGGCGCGGCGACCTCTCCCGCAGGCGGGAGAGGTGCTTTGGTTTCGCTGGCGGCGGCATCGCCCGCGGCTTCCAGGATCGCGATCACCGCGCCCTCGGCCACCTTGTCGCCGATCTTGACGCTGATCGACTTGACCACGCCGTCGGCCGAGGACGGGACTTCCATCGTCGCCTTGTCCGATTCCAGCGTGACCAGGCCCTGGTCCTTCTTGACCGTATCGCCGACCGCGACCAGCAGCTCGATGACGGGGACGCCGTCGTAATCGCCGATATCGGGAACCTTTACTTCGATGCTGTTGGCCATGACGCCGTGTCCTCCGGTTCTGATCTGTTTCTGGCGAACGCGCCGCGCGCATCCGTCGTGGGGTCGCGCGGCGGAGCCGCGCGGTGCGCGTGCGCCGTGACAGCGCGCGCGCTCGATGCGAAGCCGTCGCGTGCGGGCAGGCGCGCGGCGGCCGGGACGATCATTCGCCGGCCGCGGCGCTGCCGGCCTGGGCCAGCTGGGCGTCGAGCTGGTCCAGCGATTCGCCCAGCGCGCGCCAGCGGCGCTCGCGCTTGGAAATGCTTTCGTTGGCGGCCTCGGTCATCAGCCCGGCCTGCTCCATCAAGGTTTCGCCGACGCCGCAGTCAGGACGCAATCCGCTGACGCGGATGCCATCGACCAGGAACAGCAGCTGATCCTTGTCGTGGAACTCGGCCGGCTTGTCGTCCGGCGCCATCGTGGTCAGCGCGCGCTTCCAGGCGCTGACCACACGTGCGGCCAGTGCCTGCGGGATCGGCGCTTCTTCCTTGTCGACTTCCTGCTCCACGCGCAGTTGCAGGGCGCCGCCGCTGCGCGAGGAACTCCAGCTCTGCACGCGCTCGTTGGGCACGGCGTGACGCACCGTCCAGTCGGCCTCGCCTTCGCCGGCGATCAGCATCAGGCCGCTTTCCACGCCGCGCTGCGGCAGATAGGTCAGGCTCAGCCGTGGCGCGGCCTTGGCCGCGAGCAACTGTTCCACCGCCGAACCGTGGTTTTCGGTGGCCGGCGGCCAGCCGCGACCGAGCGCGAACGTGCAGCCGTCGGCGGCCTGCGCGAGCGGCGCGGCCAGGATCAAGGCCAGACCGAACCATGCGCATCGGCGCGAAGCGGAACCAGAACGTGCGAAGGGCATGCGGCTCATTGCAACGGGCGATCCTGTGTGGGCGGCTGGCGTCGGGGGCGTACTGGCGAGGAACGTACTGGCAAGGCAATGGCGAGGCGTGGCGATCGTGGCGTTGCGCGCATCACCGCCGACACGGGCGGCAATGCGCGGGTCATCGCGGCGGCGAACCGGCCACGCGACGACCGCGAACCGCGCTTACAGCAACACCCGCCGCATGTCGGCCAGCAACTGCGCCAGATGCGCGGTGAAACGCGCGGCGGCGGCGCCGTCGATGACGCGGTGATCGTAGGACAGCGACAGCGGCAGGATCAGGCGCGGCGCGAACTGCTTGCCGTCCCAGACCGGCTTGGTCGCCGACTTGGACACGCCGAGGATCGCCACTTCCGGCGCGTTGACGATCGGGGTGAACGCGGTGCCGCCGATGCCGCCGAGCGAGCTGATCGAGAAACAACCGCCGCTCATGTCGGCCGGGCCGAGCTTGCCGTCGCGCGCCTTGGCCGCGAGTTCGCCGGTTTCCTTGGCGATCTGCAGCACGCCCTTCTTGTCGCAGTCGCGCACCACCGGCACGACCAGGCCGTTCGGGGTGTCGGCGGCGAAGCCGATGTGGAAGTACTTCTTCAGCGTCAGATTTTCGCCGCTGGCGTCGAGCGAGGCGTTGAAGTTCGGGAATTTCTGCAGCGCCGACACCGAGGCCTTCATCAGGAACGCGAGCATGGTCAGCTTGAGGCCGGCCTTTTCGTTTTCCTTGTTGAGCGCCACGCGCAGCGCTTCCAGGTCGGTGATGTCGGCATCGTCGTGCTGGGTGACGTGCGGGATCATCGCCCAGTTGCGCGCGAGGTTGGCGCCGGACAGCTTCTGGATGCGGGTGAGCGGCTTGACCTCGGTCTCGCCGAACTTGCTGAAGTCGACCTTCGGCCACGGCAGCAGGTTGAGGCCGCCGCCCAGGCTCGGCGCCGCGCCGGCGCTGGCCGCGCCACCGCCGCCGCCGCCCTGCATGACGCCCTTGACGAAGGCCTGCACGTTTTCCTTGCTGATGCGGCCACCGCGCTCGCTGCCGGTGACGCGGCTCAGGTCGACGCCGAGCTCGCGCGCGAACAGGCGCACCGCTGGGCTGGCGTACGGCACCTTGTCGGGCATCAGCTCTTCGGCGGTGAAGGCGACCGGCGGGGTGCGCGGCGGCAGCGCTTCGGGGTCGGTGCCGGCGTTGGCGGCGGCGATCGGGGCGGGCGCCGGAGCGGCTTCGGACTTGGCCGGCGCTTCGGGCTTGGCAGCTTCCTGCTTCGCGGGCGCGGGGGCTTCGGCCTTGGTCGCAGCGGCGGGCGCGGCGGGTTTGGCGGGCTCTTCGGCTTTCGCGGGCGTTGCTTTTTCTTCCCCTTCGAGGGGTTCGATCAACGCCACCACGCTGCCTTCGGCCAGCTGATCGCCGATCTTGACCTTGAGTTCGCGAATCACGCCCGCGAACGGCGCGGGCACTTCCATGGTGGCCTTGTCGGATTCCAGCGTGACCAGGCCCTGGTCCTGGGTCACCGTGTCGCCGACCGCGACCAGCAGTTCGATGACGGGTACGCCGTCGTAGTCGCCGATGTCGGGGACGCGTGCTTCCTTCAGATCAGCCATGTTCGTGGGGCTCCGCAATGCGCGAAAACCCTATTGTGGCGGTTGCGGCCGGTCACGCCAACCGCACAGCGGCCCATGCAGTACTAAAGACCTAAGCGGCAATGCCGGCGGCCTGACGGGGCTCTACGTACGCCCAGGTATTGGGATGGACGTCGCGGCCCACGCCGGCGGGACGCGGGCGCGGGCCGCCGATCAGCGCGCGGCCAGCGGATTCGCCCCGACGCGTGTTGCTCCAGGCGCGGCGACTCAATGCTTGTCGGCGCCGCTCGACTTGTTGTCCTTGATCTGGACCCGCAGCAACTCCAGCGGTCGGCCGTCGTAGCGGTAGCTCAGCGCATTGTCGATCGCGTCCAGTTCGACCATCTGCCGGCACAGCTTGTCGGCGCGGCGGCCCAGGGCGTCGGCGCGCGGCTGCACCGCGGCTTCGATCTTGGCGTCGAGGCTGTCCAGGCGCTTGAGCCGCTCGGCGTCGCCGCTGAGCGCGGCGGTGACCGCGCCGCCGACCAGTTCGCCGACCAGGATCGGCACGTTCTCGCCAAGCGCGTCGGCGATGCCGTCGCCGAGCACCTTGCCGCTGAAGTGGGTCGGGGTGACCACGTTGCTCAGGCGCTTATCGAGATCCTTGCGCATCTGATCAATGCGGCCGCGGGTACGGTCGGGATGGTTGCCCAGCACCGCGGCCACCTCGCCCAGCGCGGTGAAGGCGATGTCGGCGGCCTCGCGGCCGATGTACTGGGCCTCGGGCATCGCCGCGCGCGCGCCTTTCTCGAACTCGGCGATGCGGCGCGCGTCGTCGCGGCTCAGTTCGACCCAGCGGTCGTCGACGAACAGCCGGCCCTGGCGCATCACGATCGCCTTGGGCACGCCGTCCTCGCGGGTCAGGATCAGGCTGCGCTCGTTGAGGGTCAGGTCGAAGGCGCTGTCGATCTCGCAGCTCGCGTCGACATGGACGTTGGCGGCGAAGACCGGGCCACTGGCCAGCGTGGTGGTGGCCATGGCGGCGATCAGTACGGAGCGGGACAGGCGCATCGTCGGTTCCTGGACGGTTCAATGGCGACCACAGTGCGGTCGCGGCGTCCAGATTTCGTGTGCCGATGGGTGGCGTGACCTTTGTCATGGCGGTTGACCGTGCGCAATCGGGCGGCTGGCGGGCGATCGACCGTCGCGATCGATTCGCGATGCCCGCTTTGTTCGCGCAACGGTGACTCGAACGCGCCGTAAGCGCGATGAACGACGTTTCCGCAGTGGAACACATCGATGACGCAATCGATGCAAACGGGGTTTTTCTCGCGATTTCGATTGGCTTCAAGCGAATCTACTTCGCGCATCGCGCGGATGATTCGATGATTCGCATACCTCGATCGACTCGGCGCGCGTTCCGGTCGAATTTTTCGCGATGGTCCGATAGTGCTTGTTTTACCGAGTTTTTTCGCTATTCCTGCTTAAAACCAGCGCCTTTATCTCGTTCATAAACCATCGCCGCGTGAACGAATTTCGTTCAATTCGCTCGTTTCAATATTTGTTCATTTCGTTCATTTTCCCCTTGAAAACACGGGTCTAGCACGTGTCGTCCGTGAAAAGTTCCTTCACACACATTCGCGCGGCAAGTTCGGTTCATGCATGCGTTGTTACCTTGCGCTCCGCCTCCCCCAAGGCGTCGTGCAACACCACAACAACAGGAGTCCACTCCATGATCCGCATTTCTCATTTGACCCTCGCCCTGCTGGGCACCATGGCCTTCGCCCCGGCCGCCTTCGCTCAGGATGCTTCCACCGACAGCGCCAGCGGTAAGCGCTTCGCCGTCGTCGGCGGTTACTCGCTCAGCGAACCGACCAAGAATCCGCAGATCGGCGGCGTGCGCACCAACGTGGACGGCGGCGGTGCCCCGACCCTCAGCGCCAGCTGGTACATCAACGACAACATCGCCATCGAAGCGTGGGGCGCGGCCGACAAGCTCGGTCAGCGCGTCAACACCGGCGGCGGCAAGATCGGCAGCGTCGATTCGCAGCCGGTCGCGCTGAGCGGCCAGTACCACTTCCGCGGCGCCGACACGATCGTGCGTCCGTTCGTGGGCCTGGGCTACTACGAAGCCAACTACAGCAACGAAACGCTGAGCAGCGGCAACCGCTTGGGCATCGAGAACGCCAAGGGCGCGATGGCCACCGCCGGCGTCGATCTCAACATCAACCCGACCTGGTTCGCCCGCGCTGACGTGCGCTACATGCAGGGCAAGCCGGATGTGAAGCTCGACGGCGTCAAGGTCGGCGAAGCCGAGCTGAACCCGGTGACCATCGGTATCGGTCTGGGCGCGCGCTTCTAAGTCGCACGCTGTCACGCGGTACGATCCATGCAACACCGACGGGCCCCTCGCGGGGCCCGTTTTTTTACGCGACCGGCAACGATCCGATCAGAGGAACTTGATCAGATAAAACGCCGCGCCGCCGGGATCGCAGACCCGCGCGATCCGTCCCACGCCCGGCGCATCGAACGGCGGAAACGCGATGCTGCCTCCCAGCCTGAGCGCGCGCGCGGCGCAGGCGTCGACATCGGCGACCTGCAGGTAGATCGACCAATGCGGCGCGATCTCGCCCCAGTCCGGCGTCATCTGCAACAGACCGCCGAGCATGCGCTGCTGATCGACGAATACGCGGTACCCGGCTGGCGCCGCCGGATGCGCCTGCATGCGCCAGCCGAACAAGCGCTGGTAATAGGCTTCGGCACGGCCGATATCGCGAGTGGCCAGTTCCGCCCAGCACACCGCGTTGTCGACCCCGATCGCGTCCACGCCGGGATGCGCGCGTTGCTGGGCGAGCGAGAACACCACGCCTTCGGGATCGGCGCATACCGCCATGCGCACGTGTTCCATCAGTTCGAACGGCGCGGCGAGCATGCGCCCGCCCAGCGCGACCGCGCGCGCGGTCATCGCGTTGCAGTCGGCGACGCGGAAGTACACGCCCCAGTGCGAGGTGCTGTTGCCGTCGGGACCGGGCGCGGCGCCGGGCACCAGCGGGTAGCTGCCGGCGACATCGCGGCCGGCCAGCTTGAAGGTGGTGTAGGCGCTGCCAGCCGGCATCGGCGTGCGTTCGATGGTCCAACCGAACAAGGCGCTGTAGAAAGCGTCGGCCGCGGGCTGATCGTCGGTCGCCAGCTCGAACCAGCACGGCGCGCCGGGCGCATGGACGAGTGCGGTCATGTGGCGTTTCCCCCTGAACTGCGGACTACGCCTCGACACTACGCGCAGGCAACCCGATCGTCATGGCGCGCTGCGGCGAAAGCTTGAATCCAATGAATGCGGTGGCGCCGGGAGTCGTGTCCATGACGCCGGCGCGCCCTCACCCGGCGCGCTGCGCGCGCCGACCTCTCCCGCGCGCGGGAGAGGTGTGCCGAGTTTGTCGCGTCGATGGGCACGCTGGCTGAGGCCTGCTTTCGCCAGGGTCTGCACTCGCCAGTATCCGTCGTGGCAGGGGGTTACTGTCGCCAGCACCTGCTTCCGCTATGGATGTTCAGCTTCGGCGTGAACGCTTTCGCGGCGCATCAGATACAGGCCGCTGGCGACGATGATCGCCGCGCCGATCCAGGTCACCGAGTCGGGCAGCACGCCCCACAGGCTCAGGTCGAGCATCACGCCCCAGATCAGCGCGGTGTATTCCAGCGGCGCGATCAGCGAGGCTTCGCCCAGACGAAAGGCTTCGGTGACCGCGTACTGACCGATGGTGCCGGCGATGCCCAGGCCGAGGATCAGCCACAGGTCCTCGCTGCGCAGCGGCACCCAGCCCGACCAGGCCAGCGCGCCGGCGCCGACGGTGATCATCACCATCAGCCACACCATCATCGCCTGGGTGCTGTCGGTGCGCGCGAGCAGGCGCACGGTGATCGCGCTGACCGCGTAGCCGAACGCCGCGGCGAGCACGGCCAAGGCCGCCATGCTGAGCATGCCCTGGCCGCTCGGGCGCAGCAGCACCAGCACGCCGAGCATACCGATACCGATCGCGATCCAGCGCCGCGGCCCGACCCGCTCGCCAAGAATCGGCACCGACAGCGCGGTGATCAGCAGCGGCGCGATGAAGAAGATCGAATACGTCGTCGACAACGGCAGGCGATTCACGCCGTAGACGAAGCTGGCCATCATGCCGATGCCGAGCACCCCGCGCAGCAGATGCAACGGCCAGCGCACCCGCAGCAGCGGCCGCCAACCGGCGCTGGCCAGCGCCCAGGTCAGCACGAACGGCAACGACGACAGGCCGCGCAGGGTCGCGACCTGGAACGGCGGATAGTGATCCGACAACAGCTTCAGCACCGCGTCCATCAACGAGAACATCAGCACCGCGACCAGCATGGTGACGATGGCGCGGCCGCGGTGCGGGTGGGCCGCGGTCATGGCGCGCGCGCGGCGATGCGAATCGCGCCGGCGGCGTGGTTACGCAAGATGATTGGGCGGGAGTGGCGCGGAAATGTCATGGCGGCGCTGCGGACTGGACCGTTCATCATGCCGCGCCGCGCCGGGCGCGTCATCTGCGCTGCGTCATCCGTTCGCGGTGAGCGCGACCCGGCGCAAGCGGCGGCGCAGGCCCAGGGTGTAGAGCTGGTAGTAACCGAGCAACAAGCCGCCGACCGCGAACAGGCTGCCTTGGCGCGGCAACCACGCGCCGTGCCCGCTCCAGCCCTGCGCGCCTTGCCACAGGCCGTAGACGATGCGCGCGGCGACGATCAGGGTCAGGCCGAGGATCAACCAGCGGTTGGGGGTGTAGTACAAGTCCTTGGGTTCGTGTTCGAAGCGGGTCAGGGCCAGGCCGAGCGCGCCGAGCAACAGGCCCGCGAGCAGACCGCCGCCGGCGTACAGGGGCGCGTCGTCGATCCAGTGGCCGACCAGCCAGGCGCTGAAGAAGAAGATCAGCAGCGACAGCAGCGACAACGCCGCGGCCAGATGCACCACCCACGGCACGGCGCGACGTCGCGCCTTGCCATAGCGATAGCGCTGGATCAGGCCGATCGGCAGCAACAGGGCCCACAGCAGGACCAGGGCCAGCAGGGCAAGCGGGATGATGAGTAGCAGGGGCATGGACGCAGCTTAGCGAGTGCGTGCGATGGTGGTGGCAAGAGCGCCGGGTTGCTGGGAACTGCGAGGCCGACGCCTCTGTGTGCTCCTGCTTTTGCCCGTCATCCCCGCGAAGGCGGGGATCCAGAGACTTCAGAGTCATGCCTGGATGAAGCCTTGGATGTTCGGCTCCGCCGAAATGGGCGGAGCCTGCCTTCGCGGGAAGGACGATCTGAGACAACAACGCAAAACCAGTCATCCACACGAAGCCGGAGATCCACGCCTTGATCGCGATAGAACTCTGAAGTCTCTGGATTCCCGCCTGCGCGGGAATGACGACCTTGAGCCAGCGACGCGAAAAAATGGAGCGGAGCCCGCCTTCGCGGGAAGGATGATCTGAAACAACGACGCAAAACCAGTCATCCACACGAAGCCGGCGATCCACGCCCTGACCGCGACATGACTATGAAGTCTCTGGATTCCCGCCTGCGCGGGAATGACGACCTTGAGCCAGCGACGCGAAAATAAGATGCGCGACACGCGCGTTACGGCAAGCCGCCACAACGACGCGCAGGCCGCCGCGAATCCCGCAGCGGCCCACCGAGCATCACGATGACCAGACGCCGCTAGGCATCAAGCCGCCTCTTTCAAACTCGCGATATCGATCACGAAGCGATAGCGCACATCGCCCTTGATCATGCGCTCGTAAGCCTCGTTGATCTGCGCGATGTTGATCAGTTCGATATCCGAGGCCACGCCGTGTTCGGCGCAGAAATCCAGCATTTCCTGGGTTTCGCGGATGCCGCCGATCAACGAGCCGCCAAGCTTGCGCCGCTGCATGATCAGCGCGCCGGCCGCGACCGTCGACGGGGTTTCCGGAATGCCGAGCAGGACCATGGTGCCGTCGAACTTCAACAGGCCCAGGTAAGCGTTGTAGTCGTGATCGCCTGACACCGAGTCGATGATGAAATCGAACGAACGCGCCAGGGTCTTGAAAGTGGTCTCGTCGCGGGTCGCCGCGAACGCATGCGCGCCCAGCGCCAGCGCGGCGTCGCGCTTGGATTCGGAAGTGCTCAGCACCGTCACCCGCGCGCCCATCGCCACCGCCAACTTGACCGCCATGTGGCCCAGGCCGCCGAGGCCGACCACCGCGACTTCGTCGCCGGCCTTGACCCCGTAATGCTTCAACGGCGAATACGTGGTGATGCCCGCGCACAGCAGCGGCGCGGCGCGGTCGAGCGGAATCGACGCCGGGATGCGCAGCACATAGGCCTGATCGACGGTGATCCGGGTCGAATAGCCGCCCTGGGTCGCGATGCCGGTGCCGCGTTCACGCGAGTTGTAGGTGCCGGTCATGCCCTGGTCGCAGTACTGCTCCTCGCCGGCATGGCATTGCGGGCATTCGCGGCAGGAATCGACGAAGCAGCCGACCCCGACCGCGTCACCGACCTGGAACCCGAGCACGTTGGCGCCGACCTGGGCGACCCGGCCGACGATCTCGTGGCCCGGCACCATCGGGAAGCGGGAGCCGCCCCACTCGTCGCGGGCCTGATGGATGTCGGAATGGCAGACCCCGCAGTAGAGAATGTCGATCAGCACATCGTCCGGGCCGGGTTCGCGGCGTTCGATCGAAAACGGGGCCAGGGGCGAACGCGCGTCTTGGGCGGCGTAGGCGGCGGTCTTGAGCATGGGGCGGGTCCAGGTGGCGTGGAAGCGCTCGATTCTAGCGAGGCGACGTTCCGCCGCCGTCAATTGGCGGGCTTTTCGAGCCCGCGTCGCTGCAACGCTGCGTATCGCCACGGCGCTTGCGCTACCCTTTGCGCCGTTCCCCCTTCACTGCGAGTGCGCCATGCCTTCCTTCGACGTCGTGTCCGAAGTCGACACCCACGAACTCACCAACGCGGTCGACCAGGCCAACCGCGAGTTGACCACCCGCTTCGATTTCAAGAACGTCGAGGCCAAGTTTGAGCTCGACGACAAGGCGATCAGCCAGTCCGCGCCGAGCGAATTCCAGCTCGAGCAGATGACCCAGATCCTGCGCGCCCGCCTGGCCGCCCGCGGCATCGACGCGCGCTGCCTGGAATTCGGCGACGTGGACACCAACCTGGCCGGCGCGCGGCAGAAGATCACCGTGCAGCAGGGCATCGAACAGAAGCTGGCCAAGAAGATCGCCGCGGCGATCAAGGACGCCAAGCTCAAGGTCGACACCCAGATCAACGGCGACAAACTGCGCGTCAACGGCAAGAAGCGCGACGACCTGCAGACCGCGATCGCCCTGCTCAAGGGCATGGAATTCGAGCGTCCCTTGCAGTTCGACAATTTCCGCGATTGAACTCAGCGATTGAACTCCGCGATTGATCAGCGCGACCCTCCGTTGCGCAGCGAGCCAGCGACCATGAGCGATACCCTGTCGAGCCATGCTTCGCCCCACGACCCCTCATCGGACGAGGCCGAACCCATCGCCGCGACCCGCCGCTGGCTGGAACGCGCGGTAATCGGCCTGAACCTGTGTCCGTTCGCCAAGGCGGTGCTGGCCAAGGGCCAGGTGCGCTTCGTGCTGAGCGATGCGCAGACGCCTCAGGCGCTGCTGGAAGAACTCGCCTCGGAATTGGTGCTGCTGGAACAGAGCGACCCCGAGCGCATCGACACCACCTTGCTGATCCACCCGCAGGTGCTGCAGGGCTTCTTCGACTTCAACGATTTCCTCGACCTCGCCGACGGCGCGGTCGCGGCATTGGACCTGGAGGGCGAGATCCAGGTCGCCAGTTTCCATCCCGACTATCAGTTCGCCGGTACCGGGTTCGATGAAGTCGGCAACTGCACCAACCGTTCGCCGTACCCGACCTTGCACCTGTTGCGCGAAGCGAGCGTCGAGCGCGCGGTGGCGGCGTTTCCGGATCCGGATGTGATCGTGGAGCGGAATCTGGAGACGCTGCAGAAGTTGGGGTTCGAGGGGTGGCGGGCGTTGTTGGCTAAGTGAGTGGGTGCCGCTTAGGTTGCGCGTAGAGGCAGAGCAAGGCAGAAACAGAGCAAAAGCGAATCCCCCTCAATCCCCCTTTTCCAAAGGGGGAAGCAGGTAGGTGGGATGCGTAGCTCGGTAACCGACGCGGAGATCGCCCAGCCCTGCACCACTCTCCCGAAGGGCTTCCCCCTTTGCAAAAGGGGGCCAGGGGGATTCGCTTTTACTTCAAGCGCCGAACGCAACCCCAACCCGGCCGCGCCCAACCAACACCGCCTGCAACATCCCCCGCACCTGCACCAACGACCCCGCGATCCGATGCCCGAACCCGCGCAGCTCCACGCTGGGCGCGACCAGATCGGGCACCTGGATCGGCGTCGCCCCGGCCGCCAATGCGGCGCGCACGCCCGGCTCGGAATCCTCCAGCACCAGGCAATCGCGCGGATCGACCCCGAGCTGCCGCGCCGCCAACAGATAGATGTCCGGCGCCGGCTTGGGATGCTCGACATCGCTGCCGGTCACGATCACCGCGAAGCGATCGATCAAGCCGCTCGCCTCAAGCTTGGCCAGCGCGCGCTTGCGCCGGGTCGAGGTCGCCACTGCCTTGGCGATGCCGTGCGCGTCGAGCAGATCCAGCAATTCGATCAAGCCGTTCTTGTGCGGCAGGCCCGCCGCGACCTGCGCGTCGTACAGACGATCGCCGGCGGCGCGCAGGCGGGTCGCCGCATCTTCACCCAGGCGCTCGGACAGGATCGCGAAACTGGCGCGGTCGTGGACGCCGACCATCGACAGCCACAGCGCGTCGTCGGCCTGGATCGATTCGGCCAGCGCCGCCGCGCGCCAGGCACCGAGCATGGCCCGCTCGCTGTCGAGCATCAGCCCGTCCATGTCGAACAGCACCGCGGCGGGAATGAAATCGATCGGAATCAGATCACGCGAATCGACCGGATCAACCACGGAACAAGGTCTCAAGATCGGCCGCATCCAAGGTCCGCCACTGCCCCGCCGGAAGATCCTGCAGCGATAAACCGCCGATGCGGCTGCGATGCAACGCCTGCACATGATTGCCGACCGCGGCGAACATGCGCCGCACTTGGTGATAGCGACCTTCGGTCAGGATCAGCCGCGCCTGACGCGGCGCGATCGATTCCAGGATCGCCGGCGCCAGCGGGGTCTGCTCGGATTCCAGTTCCAGCTCGCCGCTGGCGAAGATCGCCGCTTCGTCGCCGCGCAGGTCCTCGGCCAACTGCGCCTCGTAGACCTTGGCCAGATTGGCCTTCGGCGACACGATCCGATGCAGCAGCCCGCCGTCGTCGGTCAACAGCAACAGGCCGCTGGTGTCGCGATCCAGCCGCCCGACCGTCGACAGAAGCGGCGAACGCAGGCGGAACCGCGGCGGCAGCAGGTCGTAGACGATGCGACCGGGGTCCTTGGTCGAGCAGGTGTAACCGGTCGGCTTGTGCAGCATCAGCACCAAGCCGGCCGGCGGATCGAGCGGCTCGCCGTCGATGCGGATCGCGGCGTGCTCGACCTTGTCGTCGGCGTACAGCACCTCGCCGTCGGGATCGGTGATGCGGCCTTCGCGGAACATCGCGCTGACTTCCTTGCGGCTGCCGTAGCCCAGGTTACCGATCAGCTTGACCAGCTTCATGCGCGCGCTCCGCCCTTGCCGCCCGGCTTGCCGGTGAACTTGCCGGCGGGTTTGCCGGTCGCCACGCCGGCGGATTTACCCGCGGCCTTGGCCTTGATCGCCTCGACCACCTTGAAGCCGCCCTGCTGGGCCACGGTGCGGACTTCGCCGAAACGTTCGTCGAGCACCACTTCGTACGGCAGGTGGCGATTGGCGACCAGCCACAGGCGGCCGCCGGGATTGAGCGCCTGCGCGGCCACGGCGATGAAACGCCGGCCGATATCGGGGCGTTCCTCGCGACCTTGCGCGTGGAACGGCGGGTTGCTGACGATCACGTCGTAGCCGCGATCGTCCAGGCCGGCGGTGACGTCGTGCCAGAAAAACTCCATCGGCACCGAGGTCGGCACGCGTTGCAGATTGGTCCGCGCCAGTTGCAGCGCGCGCGCCTGCGCTTCGTACACGTCCAGCGCGGTGATGCGCGGGCAGCGCGCCAGCAGTTCGGCCGACAGATAGCCGTAACCCGCGCCGAGGTCGGCGGCGCGGCCGGCCAGATCGGCCGGCAGATGCTCGGCCAGCAGCGCCGAGGCCGGATCGACCCGGTCCCAGGCGAACACGCCGGGCCGGCTCAGGAAACGCCCGCCGAGAATCTCGCGCGGCCGGTCGCCGCCGGCCCAGGCGGCGGCCAGGGCCGGGTCGGCCGGGCCATCCAGCGGCGCGGTCCAGAACACCCGGCATTTGCGCTTGGACAGGCTGCCGACCTTGCCGGCGATCCGGCCCAGGTCGTCCTCGCCCGAACGCGCGCCTTCGTCGTTGCTCAGGCAGGCGACCACGCGCCCGCCCGGCGCGGTGCGGGCCAGCGCCTGCGCGTACAGCGCGCGCGCTTCGTCGCGCTGGCGCGGCGGCAGCACCAGCACCAGCGGATAGCGCCGGTCGGCCGGCATCGAGTCGAGATCGACGGTGTCCAGGCCGCCGCGATGCAGCGCATCGATCGCCGGCTTGTAGTCCTGCTCGCAGACCAGCCCCGGGCGCGGGCGCTGGCGCAGGCCGACGCCGTCGCGCGCGCGCAGGAACAGCGCGCCGCCTTCGTCGGGCCACGACAGCACGCCGTCGGCGAAGGGTTGGAACAGGGTGTCGAGCGCGTCGTCGGAGGCGTCAACGCGCATGGGAGAGGGCATGGCGGAAGGGCTCGAAGGAGATCATCGCGCCGATTTTACGCGGCTGCGCGTTAGGGTGTGGGCATCGCAATGCCGGGAGTGTTCATCGTGCGCCTGTCCGTGCTGTTCGCCGCCGTGTTGATGCCGGTGGTGGCCTGGTTTTCCCAACAGGGCTACTTCGGCCCCGACAACGGCGCGATTTCCGATCGTTATCCCACCTTGCTGGTCGCGGCCGGCTATGCGTTCGCGATCTGGGGCGTGATCTTCCTGCTCGATCTGGCGTTCGCGCTGTGGCAGCTGCGCGCGCGATTGCGCGAGGACGACACTCTGCAGCGGTTGCGGCCGGCCGCGGCGGCCGGTTTCACCCTGACCGCGCTGTGGATGCCGATCTTCTCCCAGCAATGGTTCTGGCTGGCGCTGGCGGTGATCTGGCTGGCCCTGGCCTGCATGGCCTGGAGCGCGGTGCTGCTGTCGCGCGATCCGACCCCGGCCCCCGGTCAAGCGTTGTGGGCCAAGTTCGCGATTTCGCTGCATGCCGGCTGGCTGTCGTTGGCGGCGTTCTTGAACACCGCGCAAGTCGTGGTCGCGTATCGATTGCTGCCGGTCGACGACATGCTCGGCTGGAGCCTGGCGCTGTTCGCCGCTGCGGCGTTGCTGGTGTTGCTGTTGAACGGACGCATGCGCGGCAACCTGGGTTATGCAGCGGCCGCGCTGTGGGGATTGATCGGGGTGTATCTCAAGCAATCCGAATCGGCTTTGAACGGCGCGCAGGTCGCGGCCTGGTGCGCTGTAGCGATCGCCGCGTTGGTGCTGGTGCAGACCTTGTGGTTGCGGCTGCATCCGCGTCATCGGGTGTTTTCCGGGCATCTGTCGCCGGGTGAGTGATGGCATGCGCGGTTTCATCCGCGATGTCCATACGTACGCAGACGATCGAGGCCGCTTGCCGCTCCACGAACATCGACTTCATCGCCACGCAACGTCGTAACGGCGACGATCGAGTCTGGTCCAGCCCAAGGAGCGAATCACGATGCGAGCCCTTTTCATCGGCGGCACCGTCGACAACAGCGAACTCGATCTCGAAGGCGGCGAGCCGCCGCGCCATTACCCGCCCAACACCGGCAGCGGTCAGCCGCGTTATCGCCTGCATCATGTCGGTCTGCGCGACGGTGCTACGGCGTATGCGGTGTATGCCGCGCCGGAACTGGCCGACGGCGAGGTCGAACGGGTGGCCGAGGAGCGCGGGTATGCGCGCAGGTTTCAGGCTGAGCCGCAGTTGGGGGTTTGATCGTCAGTCGGGGCGCGGCCCTCACCCCAACCCCTCTCCCGCACGCGGGAGAGGGGCTTTAAGTAGCGAAATTTCGAAGTAATCGGCGTCTTATTCCCTTCTCCCGCAGAGCGGGAGAAGGTGGCCCGCAGGGCCGGATGAGGGCCGCGGACTTCAGCGCAACATCCGCAACCCACTCATCCCTGCAACTCACGCAACGTCACCGAAGGCGGCGCATCCAAAACCTTGCGCGTGGCGAACATGCCCGCCGCCAATGCCGCCAGCACACCCGCGCCACCGCCGGCCGCGGCCATGCGCCAGTCGAACTCCCACGGCAAGTCGAACACCTGCACCGCGACCACGCCGGCCAACACCGACGCGGCGATCGCCGCGGTGAGTCCGGACAACAAACCGATCGCGGCGAATTCCGACGCCTGTGCCAGACGCAACTGTCGACGGCTGCCGCCGAGCACGCGCATCACTCCGCCTTCGAGCAGCCGTTCGTCCTGGCTCGCGCTCACCGCCGCCATCAACACCAGAACGCCGGCCACCAGCGAGAAATAGAACACCACCTCGACCACGGTCGAGACCTGATCGGCGGTGCTGCGCACCTGCTTGAGCACCGCTTCGACATCGATCACCGACAGATTCGGGAAACGCTCGACCAGTTGTGAGGTGAAGCGGGTCTGCTGCGGCGGCACGCTGATCGCGGTGATGTAACTGGCCGGATAGCCGTCCATCGACCCGGGGGAAGCGATCACGAAGAAATTGGGCTTGAAGCTTTCCCAATCGACCTTGCGCAGGCTGGTGATCCTGGCCTTGAAACTTTGTCCGGCGATATCGAAACCGATGGTGTCGCCGAGCTTCCAGCCGAGCGTCTCGGCGAATCCTTCCTCGACCGAGACTTCCGGCTGAGCAAGTTTTCGCGACGCCCAGAATTTTCCGTCGACCAGCTTGTTGTCCGAACGCAGCGTGTCGGCCACCGACAGATTGAACTCGCGCTCGGCCAGTTGCTTGGCGCGATCGCCGCGTTCGATATAGCTGTCGCCGGTCACCGGCTTGCCGTTGTACGACACCAGGCGCGCGCGGATCATCGGGAACAAGGTCGGCGCGGGCAGCTTCTGCTCGGCGATGAAACCACGCACGTCCTTGAGCTGGTCGGGCTGCACGTTGATGATGAAACGGTTCGGCGCATCGGCGGCCAGCGCCAATTGCCAGCGATCGAGCAGATCGGTGCGCACGAAGGTCAACAGCAACAACGCCATCAAACCCAGGCCCAGTGCCGAGACCTGGGCGATGCTGGTGCCGGCGCGACGGCTGACGTTGGCCAGGCCGTAACGCAGGCTGCCGCGCAGGCGCGAACGCAGGCGCCGCACCAGCACGATCATCAGCAAGGCCAGCAATGCGAGCACGGCCAAGGTCGCAGTGATGCCGGCCAGCATGGTCAGGCCAAGCGTGACCGAGCCGGCCTTCCACCACAGCAACGCGCCCAGGCCGACCAATCCAGCCACCGCGACAAGCCACGCGCTCGGTTCGGTCGGATCGAGGTCGCGACGCAATACGCGCAGCGCCGGCACCCGTCGCAATGCGAGCACCGGCGGCGCGCCGAACGCGAGCAGCACGACCAGACCGACGCCGAAGCCCTGCACCGCCGGCATGAAACCCGCGGCCGGAATCGACATCTTCAGAGATTGTTCCAGCCAGCCGCCGATCGCCCATTGCAGGCCGAACGCGAGCGCGACGCCGATCGCGCTGGCGATCAGTCCGAGCAATACCAGTTCACCGACATGGATGCCGACCAGGGTGCGCTGGCTCGCGCCGAGGCAACGCATGACCGCGGTGCCGGATAGATGCCGCTCGCTGTGACGGCGCGCGGCCATCGCCACCGCGACCGCGGCGAGCACCACCGACACCAGCGCGGCCAGACCGAGGAAACGGCCGGCGCGATCGAGCGCCGAGCGCACTTCCGGGCGCGCGTCGGAGATGGTTTCCAAGCGCTGACCGCGGCCGAGCGCGGGCTTGGCGTCGGCGACGAAACGTTCGACCGCGTTGGCCGGGCCGGCGACGACCATGCGATAGCGAATACGGCTACCGGGCTGGATCAAACCGGTCGCCGGCAGATCCGACAGATTGAGGAATACCTTCGGCGCGATGTTGAAGTAATCCAGCGACGCATCAGGTTCCTGGGTCACCAGCGCGGCCAGGCGCAGGCGCGCATCGCCGAGCGCGATCTCCTGCCCGGCCTGCGCGCCGAGCGTGTCGGCGCCGGCCTGGCTCATCCACACCGTGCCCGGTGCGGGCACGCCGGGCGCATCGCGCTCGGTCGCGCCTGCGCGATCGATGATGCGGAAGCTGCCGCGCAGCGGAAACCCCGCGCCAAGCGCGCGCAGATCGCCGAGCTGCAAACGCTCGCCGACCCGGATCATGGTCTGCAGTTCGGTCGCTTCGGCGTGGCGCAGTTGCGGCACCGACGCGGCCGCGCGCAGCTTGCCCTGGATCGGTTGATCGGCGCGGATCACCGCATCGCCGCCGAGCAGACGGTTGGCTTCGATCGCCAGCGCGCGCTCGGCGCGATCGGTGACGAAACCGACCGCGGTCACCGCGAGCACCGCCAGGATCAGCGCGGCGAGCAGGATGCGGACGTCGCCGGCCTTGAGATCGCGGCGCAATTGCCGCCATGCCATCGAGAGAGTGCGGCCCATGCCTCAGCCCTGCACCAGGCGGCCGCTGTCGAGGCGGATGCGGCGGTGGCAACGTTCGGCGAGGTGTTCGTCGTGGGTCACCAGCACCAGCGTCGTGCCGGCGTCGGCGTTGAGTTCGAACAGCAATTCGATGATCGCCTGACCGGTGTGGGTGTCGAGGTTGCCGGTGGGCTCGTCGGCGAACAGCAGCGACGGTCGGGTCACGAACGCGCGCGCCAGCGCGACGCGTTGTTGTTCGCCGCCCGACAGCTGACGCGGGTAGTGATCCAATCGTTGGCCCAGGCCGACCTTGCCCAGGATCGCTTTCGCCGGCGCCTGCGCGTCGCGGTCGCCGCGCAGTTCCAGCGGCAGCATCACGTTTTCCAGCGCGGTCAGCGAAGGCAGCAGTTGAAAGCTCTGGAACACGAAGCCGACTTTCTCGCTGCGCACGCGCGCGCGGCCGTCTTCGTCGAGCGCGGAGATGGTGTCGCCGTCGAGCTTGACCGTGCCGGTGCTCGGCGAATCCAGGCCCGCCATCAGCGACAGCAGGGTGCTTTTGCCCGAGCCCGAGGCGCCGACGATGGCGACGGTGTCGCCCTTGGCGATCGAGAAACCGACCCCATCGAGAATGACGAGTTCGCCCGATGGCAGGGGCACGTGCTTGCCCAGGCCCTCGACTTCGAGCATCGCCGCGCGCGATTTCGTGCGCAGCGCTTCAGCCTGCGGTTCATCGTGGTCTTTCACGATGCCGTCGGCCATGATCGAATCAGCCAGGTTGGAAGCTGCCATGATCGTCCTTCTGCTTGCCTCGCCGTAGTGTCGGGAGACGTTATTAAATGAATTTTAAGAACTGGAATTTTAAGCGCTGGAATTCTGCGGATCCGGACGCCGCCTGCCACGGCAGCGAACGTCGCGATGGCGCCGCCGCGCAGCGCGCCGGCGCAGGCCAGGCATCCGCATTGGCGCTCCACGCAGGTTCGCCTGCTCATGCCCGCGGCCGCGAAATCTTGGCCACGAAGCAAGGATATGCGGCATCGCGCGGCCCGGTTCAATGGGCCATCGGTCCTGGCTTGCGCGTGGCGATGCTCGCTTCGGCCCTGCTATTGAGCGCCTGGGCACCGTTGCAGGCGCAGCCCGCCGCGGCTTCGAAGGCCGTCGCCCAGCCCGCTGCCGCGCCGGCGACCAAGGCCGCGCGCACGGTGTTGTTCATGGGCGATTCGCTTTCGGCCGGTTACGGCCTGGCCGCATCCGAGGGCTGGGTCTCGCTGACCGCGCAGCGCATCGCCAAGACCAAGCCGGGCTGGCGCGTGGTCAATGCCAGCATCAGCGGCGAAACCACCGCCGGCGGCGCCACGCGCATCGCCGGCGAACTGCAGCGCAACCGGCCCGCGGTGGTGGTGATCGAACTGGGCGCCAACGACGGCCTGCGCGGTCTGCAGCTGGCGCAGAGCCGGGCCAACCTGGAACGCATGATCCAGGCCGCGCAGGCGGCGAAGGCGCAGGTGCTGCTGGTCGGCATGCGCATGCCGCCCAACCTGGGCAAGGAGTACACCCAGGGCTTCGAACGCAACTACCGCGAGCTGTCGCAGAAATACGCGACTGAACTGCTGCCGTTCCTGCTCGAACCGGTGGCGATGGACCGTGCCGCGTTCCAGGCCGACAACCTGCATCCGATCGCGAGTGCGCAGCCGAAGTTGCGCGATCACGTCTGGACGAAGCTTGGGCCGATGTTGAAGTGAGGCTGGATCGGTTGCCGGGGTGAGTCGCGGGTTGGTGAGCGAGCGCCGCGCTCAGCGCGGACGGTGCAACTGCACGAGCTGCCGCCGTTGCTGTTGCCCCTTTTGACAAAGGGGGCGAACGGCCGCGAAGCGGACGTGGGGGATTTGCTTTTGCTGTTGCTTCATTGAGAGCAAAAGCGAATCCCCCCTGCCCCCCTTTTACAAAGGGGGGAACAGCAAAGGCGAATGCGATGGCGCTGCGAGCTGCGCGCCG
>NZ_LMHM01000017.1:345594-345710 GCF_001427785.1 Lysobacter sp. Root690 | reverse complement strand
GGGGGATTTGCTTTTGCTGTTGCTTTTTCAGGAGCAAAAGCGAATCCCCCCTGCCCCCCTTTTACAAAGGGGGGAACAGCAAAGGCGAATGCGATGGCGCTGCGAGCTGCGCGCCT
>NZ_LMHM01000017.1:324424-345561 GCF_001427785.1 Lysobacter sp. Root690 | reverse complement strand
GGGGGATTTGCTTTTGCTGTTGCTTTTTCAGGAGCAAAAGCGAATCCCCCCTGCCCCCCTTTTGCAAAGGGGGGAACAGCAAAGGCGGATGCGCTGGAGCTGGAGCTGGCGCTGGCTCGGGAGTCGAAATTTGCATGATCGGCGCATGCACAATCATTCGACCTGAATGCGGCGACCTCAACGCCAGCGCCCCATGACCCTCGGCCCAAACCACTCAAGCATTGTGCCGAGCCACCGCCGTGCGCGCGCGCAGGTTCGGTCGCTGCGCATCGCGCCCCAAGTACGCCTTGCAACGGAACTGATCCATGTCGTTGATGCGCAGGATGTTGCGCTTTCGGCTGACCAGTCCGCTGCGATGCCAGGTCTGCAACTGCGCGTTCAACTTCGGCCGGCTGGCGTTGACCATCGCCGCGAGGATGCTTTGGGTCGGCGGCAACGCGACTTCGAAATCGTCGCCGCGCTGACGCGATTGCGAACGCATCAGCGACAGCAGATAACGCGCCAGGCGCGATTCCAGACGATGCAGGCACATCGTCTCCAGACTCTCCACCGCCTGGCGCAAGCGCACGCACAGCGAGGTGTGCGCGCGTTCGATCACCACCGGGTCGGCGATCAGGCTGGCGAAATGCCGGCGCGACAACAGCAGCACCCGGGTCGGGCTGTACGCCACCGCGGTGAAGGTGTGCGCGTGCGTGTCGAGCAACGGCATTTCGTCGACCGTCTCGCCGCTTTCGATGGTGTCGACGATCAGTTCCTGGCCGTCGGGGCCGTATAGCAGCTTGTAGATGCGGCCATGCACGACGAAGGCGAGGAAATCGCTGGAATCGTTCTTGAAGAACAGCGCGTCGCCTTCTTCCAGATTCAATTCGGTGCAGTGGCGGGCGACGTGATCGAGCAGCGCGGACGGCAGGCCGCGCAACAGGCCGCAGCGGTCCAGGCCCCAGCGACGCCGGCGTACCGCGATGCTGTCGTCGGATGTCAGGCACATAGCGGCGGCCACGTGCCGCGGCAGGCGGTGAAATGAGAGCGACCGATGCGGTCGCGGCGATCATAACGGCCGCGCCCGCGGCCGGTGGCACGTTCCATAACGCCCCCTGTGGACGTTTGCGTTCGGGATCTGCGGCGAGTGCGACGTCCGGCAAGCGGAGCGTTCGTCTGCAGTTGTGGCGGCATTGCCACGATGCGCGTCTCGGCGGAGCCGGTACGATGCCGGCGCCTCGCGGCGGCCCGGCATCGGGTGTTGCGCGACTTACGGGCCGTACGGATTGGGACTGGACTTGAACGACTTCAGCACGGTCATCAGGCTGCTCAGATTGTCGGACACGCCGGTCTGGGCGATCTTCTCGGTGGCACCGGCCGCGGCGGTGGTGTCGACGGTGTAGATCTGCATCACGCCCTGGTTGGCCGCGGCCTGCGCCAGCGTGTTCTGCTGCTGCTGAGCGGCGATCGCGTTCTCGAACAGGATGCCGGTCGAATGCGCCGAGGCCTGGAACATCGAGCCCATCGCGAAGGCGGGACCTTCGGCGATGACCTTGACGTTGGACTGGGTGACGGCGTCGGTGATCTGATTGTTGACGGCGGTGGGATATGCCATGGGTGAATCCTCGTTTGCGGTAGTCGGGAAACCTGCAGGCGGAGATGCAGGCTCGACTCAGATCATGAGCGAGCCGGCATCTTCGATCCGACCGATGCGGTCAGACCGCCGCCGCGCGCGGCTCAGGGCTTGAATGCCTGCAGCACGGTCAGCAGGCTGGTGAGGTTGTCGGACACGCCGGTCTGGGCGACCTTCTCGGTGGCGCCGGCCGCGGCGGTGGTGTCGACGCTGTAGATCTGCATCACGCCCTGGTTGGCCGCGGCCAGCGCCAGCGTGTTCTGCTGCTGCTGCGCGGACACGGCGTTCTCGAACAGGATGCCGGTGGAGTGGGCCATCGACTGGTAGATCGAACCCATCGCGAAGGCCGGCGCTTCGCCGATGACCTTGACGTTGGACTGGGTGACGGCATCGGTGATCTGGTCATTGACAGCGGTAGGGAATGCCATGTGAAGCTCCTTGGGGTAGTGGGGTACGGCCGATGCCGTACGTAGCTGAAGAACGAGTCATCAATCGCGTTGTGAAGCCGATGCAGGCGCCTTGGCGGCATTGTTGTCGTTGTTGTTCTGCTCGGGTTTTTCAGCGGTTTTTCCGCTGTTTTCCGCAGTGCCGCGCGACTCGTCCAAGGACGCGGAATCGGATTTTCTGGCCAGCAGGCCGCTGTCCTGCGCGGCGTCGATCACCGCCTGCAACTGGCTCGCGAGCGGGCCGAACTGTTGCTGGAAGCAGGCATCGACTTCGCGCTTGATCAGGCCGGTGAGCTGATCGGCGATCTGCGCGATCAGCGGATCGGTGCGCGGCGCCTGGTTGGCGTTGGCGCCGGCGCCGGCCGCGGGTTTGGGCGGCCGCAGATCATCGAGCGATTGCGCGCGCTCGACCGCGCCGAGTACCGCCGATTCGGCGGCGCGCTCGGCGCTCGCATTGCCCAGCACGGTGACCTGGGTGCGGCTGAGGTGCTGATCGATCAGGTTCTGGATGCGTTGTCGGTCCAGGTCGATCGCGCGGCCGGCCGGGCGCCGCGCCGCGCCGGCGGACGCCTGGGTCGCCTGGGTCGCCTGGCTGGCCTGCATGCGCTGCTGCGCCTCCAGCATGGCGATCGCGCCGCGCACGCGGGCGCGCTCCTCGGCGCCGAGCTCGATCCCGAGCCAGTCGCGCGCGAACTCGGCGAACTGGATGTCCAGCGCGGTGGCGGCCGGTTCGGCGCCGGGCGCGGTTGCGGTTGCGGTTGCCGCGGATGCTGATGCGGCCGATGACTCAGGCGTGGATGCGGTAACTGACATTCAGCGCCCCCCCAGCAGACGCGCCAGCGCCTGCAACACCTTCGGATCGGCCAGGCGCGCGATCAACTCGTCGAAGGTGCGGTCCGAGACCGGCGCGGTCGCCGCGGCCGGCGTCGCCGCGGGCTCGGCGCCGGCCGGCGATGCCGAGGCGGCGGCCGTCGCCGCTACCGCTACCGGCGCGACCTGCACGGCCTCGGCGGCCGGCCGATCGAACAGACCTTCCAGTTCTTCATGCAGCAGATAGTGCAGGCTCTCGTCCATTGCGAACTCCGGTCTTACAAGGGATGCGATACGCAATGCGGCCGCCGATCAGGCCGAAGCGCCCTGCGCGAGGACCGCGCGGGTGACGGTGACGACCGACGCTGGCGCCTTGTAGCCGGCGATGGCGGCGGCGGTCTGAGGCCCGCTGTCGTTGCCCGCCAGCGGCCCGACCGTGGTCTGCCAGTAGGCGGCGGAGATGGTGGTCACCAGCGCCTGCAACTGCTTGCCGACCTCGGCCGCGCCTTGCGCGGACGTATCGAACGGCGCGATGTTGTAGGCCAGCAACAGCACGCAGCGCAGAAATTCGTCCTGCACGTTGGTGTGCTCGACGCCCTGCGCATCGGAGCCCAGCAGGTACGAACGCCAGTTGATGAACAGGTTGAGCACCCGCGCCAGCGCCGCGAACCACACGCTGGGCGAGGTGTTGGCGCCGACCATCGCGGTGACCAGTGCCGAGAAACTGGCGTAGCTGGTGTCGGCGTTCATCGCCTGCGCGACCGGCCCCAGCGCCGCGTTCAACAGCGCCGAAATTTTCGCCTGGCCCTGCTGCAGCAGGTCGGCGAGGGTCTTGGAGGAGCGCGCCAGGGTCATCAACTCGCTGACCTGGGTCTCGTTGAGCGCCTGCAGGCCCGTGAACATCACCTTGTCGGTCACCGTCCTGAGCAGATCGGTGTCGACATAGCCGTCGAGGTGGCGGAAGCCGCGATTGAGCCGGTAGCCCTCGACCGAGGCGAACAGGCCGGACGCGCCGGTGATCGAGTTGCTGCCCAGGTTGGTGTCGAAGGCGATCAACGGATAGCGCGCGGCGACGAAGCTGCGGTAGTAGTAGGCGTGACCGAGGCGGAAACCGAGCAAGGTGCCCGAGGCGGTCAGCAGTTGGTAGTAACTCTGGGCCTGCGCCGCGGGCGGTTGCGCCGGGGCCGCGGGGGCTTGCGCCGGCGCCGGCGGAGACTGATCCAACGATTCGCACAGCGCCATCATGTTGCGCTTGCCGGCGTAGGCGACCAGTTCCTGGGTACGCACGCTGTTGCCGTCGTAGCGGCGCAGGGTCAGGCCTTCGACGGTCAGCGAATCGTTGCGGAACATTTCGTCGAACAGGCCCGACACGCCATTGTCCTTGTGCGCATGGGTGCCGGCGGTGCCACGGGCGTTGTCGGCGCGCCGGCCCTGCGCGGCGATCTGGCAAGCCAACACGTACTGCGCGTAGGCGCGGTAGAACTCCGGGCCCGGCAGATGCCGCGAATAGGCCATCGCATAGCCGATCGCCGAGCGGTTGTCGGCCGCAACGCCCATGCCCTCGCCGCAATGGATGTGACTGACCAGTTGCAACGCGCGCGACTGGTCGACGTTGCCGAAGAACTGGGTCAGCTGATCGGCCTGGGCGCTATTTTGCGCAACGAGGAAGGAGAACAGCTCGGTGTAGTTGCCGACCTTGTTCTCGCTGCCCAGCAGGTCGATGCCGATCAGCTCGTTCAAGCTCGGGTCCTGGAACAGCGGCAGGATCTTGGTGTTGAGCTCGTACTCGAGCGCCTTGTCGCCGGCGTACACCGTCGCGGTGTGCGCGAGCAGCTTGTAACAGGTCTTGCGCGCCTTGTTGTAGGCGCTGAGCACCGCGTTGGCGACGCGCACTTCGTCTTCGCCCATCGCCAGCTGCGCATGCGCGATGCCCTCCTGCTCGAGATAACGCAGGCTCATCGCTATCCATTGCAGGTAGCGCTCTTCGCCACCTACTTCGGCGCGCAACTTCTTCATCGCGAACGAGCGCATGCGGTACGCGTCGTCGAACGGCGTGTACTTGCTGGCGCTGTAGATCTTGTCGTTGAAGTAGCGCAACAGCGGCATCAGCGCTTCGATCGGTCGCGGCTGGCCCGGCGGCGGCGCCACGGCCAGCCGTTCCAGCGCGCTGCGCACGGTCTTGTACAGCACCGGATCGGTGGCGGCGGCATCGCGCACGGCGTCGAGCTTGAGCTGGTTCGCCAGGCAGACGCAGGCGATATAGATGTCTTCGGCGATGCACTCACCCCGCTCGTAACGCGAACGGTTGCGGCTGGCGGCCAGGGCGGCCAGCGGATTGCTCTCCTCCATCAGCATCAAGGCCTTGAGGAACAGCGACAGTGCGCCGCGTTCGGGCTGCTGCTCGTCGAGCGTGCCGCCGAACAGCCCGGCCAGGGTCAGCTGCTGGCCCTTGATCACGGTGACGGTGACCTTGGTATCGACCGTGACGCCCTGGTCCTGCACCTGGTAGGTGATGTCGAGCGGGAAGGCGTCGGTCGCGACCGCGGCCTCGTTCTCGACCGGCAGGATGCCGCCGAAGTGGCTGTGGTAGTCGAAGCGATAGCTCGGCAGGGTCAGCGCGGGCAGCGAGAAGTAAGCCATGATCGGGATCCTTTGCGGTTATCGCGGCAACACCGGGCCATGGCGCGGGCCGGTGCGGCCCGCGCGTGCGCTGCGGCGAGTTGTGTGGGTGAACGAAGTCGGTCAGGAGCTCTTGCGGTTCTGCAACAGCGTCGAGTACTTGGCGATGCTCTGGTCGATGCGGTCGATCGCGAAGCCCGCCGATGCGGCTTCCATCGCGCCGGCCGCCGCGGCGACGGCCGCGGCCGCGCCCATGAAGACGTCGGTGGCGAGCACGCCCAGCGCATCTTCGGCGGCTTGCTCGACGTTGCCTTCGATTAGGTCCTGGGTCATCTGCTTCATCAACACGCCTTGGCTGGCCAAAGCGATCTTGGTGACGCCGTCGAAGTACGCCGCCGCCGATTGCGCGACCAGGCCGGCGGCCTGACTGATCATCATGTCCGGTCCGGTCGCGATCTGAGACGGCGCGTACGACGCGGTTTCGGCGTTGGTGAACACCACCGCCTGCACGATCTGCTTGTTCAAGGCATCAGTCGGCGCGCCGTTGCCGCCACCGGCCTGGGCCATCGCGAGACTGCGCGACGCGGACAAGGGCGAGGGCGGCGGTAGCGATGACGCGGCTGTGGCGGGCGATGCCGATGCGGACGTTGCCGATGCGGACGTTGCCGATGCGGGCGATGACGACGACGACGGCGAAGGATCGGATGCGGTCGACGCGGCCGCCGGTGACGCGGGCGCGGCGGCGGCGGAGCTTGCGCCTGGCGCGGCGGCGACCGGCGTGGATGCCGACGCTCCGGCCGACGCGGCACTCGCCGCATCGGTGGTCGCAGTTGCTGGCACCGCGGCGGCGACGTCGTTGGGAATGGTGGCCGCCGACGCGGTGTTGGCTACATCCGCATCGCTTGCTGCCGCGGATGCGGTCGTGGTCGCCGCCGGCGTACTCGGCGCCGCGGCCGCGGGTGTCGGCGCGGGCGCCGTGGCCGCAGACGCGGCCGGCGCCGCGGCCGCAGACGCGCCGGTCGCATTGGCGGCGGACGTCGTGGTGGGATTATTGCTTCTGCCGAACCGTCTCATCGCGTCGCTCCTGCGCGTTCGTGCGGACGCATCGGCTCACTGCCCGTTCGCTCGCGCGTCACCGCCATGGGGCTCATGGCTTGTCACCGACCGCCATGATCATCTGCACCGCCTTGGACACCACCGCGCTCGAGATCTGGTTGAGCACCTGCTGACTGTGGACCGCGTTCTGCAGGGCCAGTCCGGTGGAGTGGCTCGATACCTGGTACAGCGAGGCGATGGCCTGCGCGGGCGCTTCGGCGACCACCTTGACGTTGGTCTGTGTGACGGCGTCGGTGATCTGCGAGTTGACGGGTGTGTCGGCCATGAGCCTGTCCTTGAAGAAGCGGTGGTGAGGGAATCGGCACCACCGGCGCCCTGTGGCGCTGATCGGTGCGGCTTTCTTTATCGATGTAAACGGTGGAACGCGGTCCTGTCGGCGTTGTGAATCGCGATTTGGCGACCACGGCCACGCCGCGACGACGCGATACGAGGCGAACCGATCGGCGCGATGCCGCGTCAGTCGCGCGTCATCGCCGACTTGATCCGGTTGCGCAGCAGCTCCACGCGCTTGCGCGCGAGCGGCTGGTTGATGTGCAGTTTCTCGGCGATCACCGGATACGGCAGATCGTCGATGAAGCGGTAGGCGAACAGGCGGCGCTGATCGCGGCTCAGGCGCGCGACCGCGTTGACCACGCGACCGAGCTGCTGATCGAGTTCCAGCTTCTGCAAGGCCGACAGGCCGTCGTGGGCGAAACCGTTGCTGTCGCTGTCGATATCGCGATGGCGGTCGAACACTTCGCGGTCGCGTCCGCGCCGGCGCACGCTGTCGAGAAACACATGCCGCAGCACCACGAACAAGAACCCGCACGGGTCGGTGATGGTCTGCGGCGAGCGACGCATGAACAGCAAGGCCTTGATCGCGGTATTGGCCAGCAATTCCTCGGCGCGATCGCGCTGGCCCTCGGCGAAACGGCGCGCGCGCGCTTCCAGTTCCGGCAGGCTCGCCCGCCATGCGTTGGCGAACATTTCATCGGCGGCCTTGAACTGGCCGCGATCCATCTTGGGACGTTCCATCTGTCGACTCTCCTGTTTTGAAGCATGTGCAGGCGAGTCTGGTGAGGGGGTCCGACGATGGCTGTTACTTGGGTGACACGCGCCGACGGCTAAGCGCGGCGAACTGCGCACCCCGTCGCTATACCGAAATACAAGTGGTTTTTCGCCGCCGCGCGCGAGTTCGCGAACGCGCGCGCGTCCTGTGCGAGCGCCTTATCGCGTTGCGCGCGCGTGTGCGAAGCGCGCGGTCGTTCGCGCGGTCGTTCGCGCGGCGCTCGCCGCGTTCGGGTGTCAGGGGCTTGCGCGGCGGATCGGACGGCAGCGAGCCGCATGCGCCGCGGCGGACACGCGACCACCGTCGCGCGCGGCGATCGCGACGATCGAACCGCGCGCGAGGCGTCTGGATGGGATGGCCGGAACATCCGGCCGTATCGAGGACGAGGGCCCGCGGCCCCTCAGCGATCACTCAAGGCGATGCAGCCAGCGGATCGTGGGCCTCAGGCCGCGTGTCCGCCACGGCCGCGGTCCAGGCCGACGACGCGCGCGACGCCGTCCCAGCCCCAGGTCAAGGCGCAGCAGGCGACCACCACCGGCCCCCACGACAACGCGCCCTGCGGCAAACCCTGCGACACGCCTTGCAGCATCGCCGGCAGCCAGCCGGCGCTGCTCGACCAGGCGAACCAGACGCCCGCCAGCACCAGAGCGCCGAGCAGCAACTGCTGCAGATAGCGTTCGACCCGGTCGTTGCCGGTGGCGACGGCCTGGGCGCGGCGCGCGACCTGTTCGGCGAAACCGAACGGAATCGGCTCCATCACCGGCGCGCGCAGCGCGCGGGTGAGCAGGCGGTACTGGGCCAGGCGCGGATCGTCGCCGGCCATCGGCGCACCGGCGCGTTCCTCGCGCTGGGCGCGTTCCTGCAACTGCCATTCGCGTTCCATGCGCGGGTCGTCGAACCCCGGCGCGGCGGCGCGGTCGCTGGCGGTTTTATCGTCGAAGGTCTTGCGGTTCATGCGAATTCTCCCAACCGGGCTTCCAGGCGCTGACGCAGTCGCGCGCGGGTTCGGAACAGGTGGCTCTTGATCGTACCCTCGGCCAGGCCGGTCATGGCGGCGATCTCGCCGATGGGTACTTCTTCCAGGTGATACAGGGTCAGCAGTGTTCGCTGCAACGGCGGCAGAGCCTCGATCTCGGCGTGCAGGCCGGCGGCGACTTCCTCGTCGGCGCAGGCCGCTTCCAGGTCGAAGCCGTCGCTGACCATATCCAGCGGCGACAGCGCGTCCTCGTCGTCGGCCACTTCCACGATCGGGATGCGCTTGCGTTCCAGATGGCGCTTGGCCACCGAGTAGGCGACCTGGCCGATCCAGGACTTGAGCGCGCTTTCGTGGCGGTACTGATGCAGGCACTGGTGGACGCGCAGAAACGCTTCCTGACACAGCTCGCGGGTGTCGTCGGGGTGGCGGACCATGCGCTGGATGATGTGCCAGCACAGCCCTTGGTACTCGCGGACCAGGCGCTCGAAAGCGCCCGGCGTCTGGGCGAGCACGGCAGCGACCAGGCTGCGGTCGTCGTTCATGGTGTAGGACCGGTCATCGCACTGAGGATGCGGCGGGGGCGCCGCCGGTTGCAGTGGCGGTCGCACCGATGTGCGAATGATACCTGTCACCCCTTCCCGGCCCCCGACGGCTAGCGGCCGGGATCGCGGCAGGCCGGCAACGCGCCGGCCCATGGACCGGGTGGACCGGGGACCGGACTGCAACCGATCGCCGCGGCCCCGTATCCATTGCACCGAGACCCGAACCCACCGAGACTGCCGCCATGCCTGGAATCCTTGTCCCCATCACCCTGTTCGTCTGCATCGTCTTCGCGATCAAGATCGTCGTCGAGGCGCGTTTCCGCAGCAAACTGCTGTCCACCGGCGGCGCCGAAGAGCTGTTGCGCTCGATGGCCCACGACGAAGACATCCGCCGCCGCCACGGCGCCTTGCGCTGGGGCATCGTCATGGTCCTGCTCGCGGTCGGCTTCGGCATCATCGAAGGCGCCGGCTGGAACGACGCGACACCCGGCACGATCGCGGTGCTGCTCGGCGCGGTCGGGCTCGGCAATCTGGCCTACTACTTCATCTCGCGCAAGTTGGACTGACGTCGCAACTCCACGCCTTGCGCGCCCGATCCGGGCCGCAAGGCGGTTTGCAGGCGGCGCGGAGGCGGCGATGATCGCCGCTTCCCGTCCCGGAACCGCGCATGCGCCCGCCCGCCCCGCTCCCTCGCCTGCCCGGCCGCCTGCTGGCGCCGCTGCTGGCCTCCGTGTTGCTCGCCGCGCAGCCGTTGGGCGCCGCGATCGCCAGCTCCAATTCCAATTCCAATTCCAATTCCGGCTCCGGCTCCGGCTCCGATCCGAAAACCGGCGCGAACGCCGAGCGTGACAAGACCACGCCCGATCGCCGCATCGTCATGACCATTGACGATCTGCCCTGGGTGCAGTTGCCCGGCATCAGCACCGCGCAGGCCCTGCCCGGCCATCGCCGCCTGGTCGCGGCGATCAAACGCGCCGGCATTCCCGCGATCGGCTTCGTCAACGAAGGCAAACTCGAACACGACGGCAAGCTGCAGCCCGAACGCGTGGCGATGCTGAGCGACTGGCTCGACGCCGGCGCCACCCTGGGCAATCACACCTACGCCCACGCCGACCTGCACGCGGTCGGCCTGCCGGCGTATCAGGACGACATCCTGCGCGGCGAACGGCAACTGCGCCCGCTGTTGCAGGCGCGCGGCCAACAACCGCACTGGTTCCGCCATCCCTATCTGCGCGCCGGACGCAGCGCGCAGGACAAGGCCGGGCTGGAGCGCTTCCTGAGCGAACACGATTACCGCATCGCGCCGGTCACGGTCGACAACTCCGACTGGATCTGGGCGGGCGCGTACCTGCATGCCGCCGACGCCAAGGACGCCGCCAAGCTCAAGGCCCGGCTGCGGCGCGAATACGTCGCCTACATGGGCGCGAAAATCGATTACTACGAACAGCAGTCGATCGCCCTGCTCGGCTACAACCTGCCGCAGACCTGGCTGATCCACGCCAATCTGCTCAACGCCGACACCTACGGCGACCTGGTCAAGATGGTGCAAAAGCGCGGCTATCGCTTCATCGGTCTCGCCGAAGCCATGCGCGACCCGGCCTACCAACGCGCCGACGCCTACACCGGCCCGGCCGGACCGAGCTGGATTCACCGCTGGGCGATCGGCGAGAAGAAGCCGGCGAGTTTCTTCGGCGATGAACCCGAAGTGCCGGCGTGGGTGATGACGCTGGCCGATCTGGAATCGGAATAACCGCGTCCCGCATCGTGGCGACGCGGGCCAGCGGCGGTTACAAGCGATCCAGCGCCGTGCGCAGCACCGGAATCGTGGTCACGTCGTCCACGCCCTTCATCGCCGCGACCTTTTCGCGCAGGTCGGCCAGCTCGCCGGGCGTGCGCGTTTCCACCAGCACCATCAGGTCGGTCTCGCCGGCCACGCTGTGGACCAGCCGCACCTGGGTCAGCTCGACCAGCAACGGCACCACATCGTCGCAGCTGAAGCCCTCGCCGTAACGCAGCAGCAACCAGGCCCGCAGCGGATCGCCGCCGCTGCCGAGCCGCACCGTGTACTGCGCGATCACGCCGCCGGCTTCCAGCCGTTGCAGCCGCTCCTGCACGCTGCTGCGCGACAGCGCCACCGCCTTGGCCAGCGCCACCGTCGACAGCCGCGCGTTGTCCTGCAGCAGCGCGATCAGCTTGCGGTCCACATCGTCCAGGGTCTTCATCGGCGGCGGCTCCGGTTGCGCGGCGCGTGCGGATGCCCGGCGGCGCCGGGCGAGACCGGCATTGTGCCGGGTTGAGACCGGCGCGGGCGAACACGCACAGTGACCGTGGTTTCCCGATCCGGCCCGCCGATGTCCGCCTCCGCCTTCGCCGACCTGCCCGCCCCGCCGTATTACGCGGTGATCTTCTCCTCGCAACGCAGCGCGCACGACGAGGCCGGATATGACCGCGCCGCGACGCGCATGGTCGAACTGGTGCGCCAGCAACCCGGGTTCCTGGGTTTCGAATCGACCCGCGGCGCCGACGGCTTCGGCATCACCGTCGCCTACTTCGACAGCGAAGCCGCCATCCGTGCCTGGCGCGAGCACGCCGAACACACGGTCGCGCGCGATCTGGGCCATCGGCTCTGGTACCAGCGTTTCGAGCAGCGCGTGGCGATCGTGCAACGCGCCTATGGCGGGCCGCGAAGTGCGCGAACCGACCTGGACGAATGAAAGGCAAGTCGACGCGTTGCGCATCGGACCTTCGCCGCGACCTCCCGGATCAGCGCGACACACAACCTCATCCATCTCAACGAAGCAGGCACCGAACCATGATCGATCCGCAACGCACCGCGCTGATTCCCATCGACGTACAGCGCGGCTTCGACTATCCGCCGTGGGGTCCACGCAACAATCCACAGATGGAAGCAAACGGCCAGCGCTTGTTGCAAGCCTGGCGCGCGAAGAGCCTGCCGCTGATCCACGTTCGCCACGACTCGATCATCGACGCATCGACCCTGCACCCCTCGCATCCAGGCAATGCGTTTCGTCCCGGCTTCGAACCGCTCGCCGGCGAGGCCGTGGTCGGCAAATCGGTCAACGCCGCCTTCATCGGCACCGACCTGGATCTGCGCCTGCGTCGCCTTGGCATCGACACGGTCGTGCTGTTCGGCATCAGCACCGACATGTGCGTGTCGACCACCGCGCGCGTCGCCAGCAACCTCGGCTATCGCACCGTGGTGATCGCCGATGCGTGTTTCTGTTTCGATCTGGTCGATACCGATGGTTCGGTGATCCCCGCCGACGCGGTGAGCCGCGCGCATCTTGCTACGTTGCGGGCGGAGTTCGCCGAAGTGATGAATGTCGATGACATCGTCGCGATGATCGGAGTCTGATGGCGATGCCGCGATGATCGAGGCCTGACGGCGCTGTGGTGATCATCACGATCGACGACAGCGTCGCATCAACGCCGCCCGAAAACCTCGATGCGCTTGCGCGCTTGTCTCCCTCTCCCGCTTGCGGGAGAGGGCCGGGGTGAGGGCAACAAGCCGAAGCAAAACCCCTCCAGCTCGTCATTCCCGCGAACGCGGGAATCCAGTGTCTTTGTCGTGACTGCACGAAAGTCGCTGGATTCCCGCATTCGCGGGAATGACGGCCTGGAAAGTTATGTCGGCATCGGCACCTTCGCCGATACGGCATCGGCATCCAGTCGGCGGGTGCATTCCGAGCGCCGAAGCTTAGCGCCGAGCGCTTAGTGTCAAAGTAAAAGCCAAAGCTAAAATCAAAGTCGAACAATTCTCCGACTTCCCATGCACGACACATCAACGCATCCGCCCAAACAAAACCACTCATAACACGACGAACGGTCTTGCATATCGATTTTCCCGCGCGTATTGTTCGCGCCCATCGTCCACCCACTTCAGCGAACCGACCGCCACCCATGCATTTCAGCGCCTACATCGCCAAGCAGAACGCCACCGGGCCCGCGTGCCTGGGCATGCGCGACTGCGCGCGGTCGCAGCGCGGTCGCATCGACTTTCTGCACACGCCGGACTGACTCCCTTTGCCACGGGAGATCGGTCGCCCCGATCTCCCGAGGAACGCGAACGCCCTCGGTTCACCACCGGGGGCGTTTTCGTTTCAGCGCTCGCAAAGGAACTGCCGTAACCCCTTAAAACAAGGCATACGCACAAGGCCCCGAAGCATCGCATTCGCAGGGGTTAAGCCGTCGAGGCGCTTGTAGCGCTGTACCCCGGTGCTTCGGTACGGGCGGTGCGTGCGTGTGACAACGAACGGGCGCATGCGCCCCAACCCATTGCCGTGTGGCGACACACGGCAATACGCAGCATCCGATGAAACGCACTACAGCGGTACGGGTTCGCAGCCCGTCCGGTGCGCGCGGCGTTGCCGTGGCGTATGCCGAAGTGCGTGGATGGGTGTTGCGCCTCAGGAAGGTAGCTCAGCCAGGTAGAGCAGCGACTAGTGCGCGGGTCGTCGGTTCGAATCCGACCCTTTCTATTGGATATAGCTCAGTCGGTAGAGCGCGGCATTCATGCTGTTGTCGCGGGTTCGATTCCCGTTATCCCAACTGCCTTCCAGCAGTTTGTACGGAACGAAAGTTCCAACCCAGGAAACGCCCCGTGCGGTGTTTCGCCAAGCGTCGCTGATACAGGACGCGCAACGGACACCGCAGCGACGGCATCGCCGGACCCACGCCCGCGAGGCGCGGGAACGGCGCGGCGAACGCATCGCGACAAGGATCGTCACGATGCCCGGCCGCACCGGCTCCGCGTTCAGCACGCGCGGGTTTCGCGATGTCGGCGTCAGGGGCGTTTCCAACTTATTCAGTTCGCCGCGCTTTGCGACGAATCCCTTTCCAGGTTGCGTGCGCATCGCGTACGCGACGACGTACCGCTGCGCCTTGGCGCAACGCCACCCGCGCCGCCGCGACAACCGATTCGGTCGCGACGGCCATCACCACGGATCGGATCACCAGAACCTCAAGGAGATCGTCATGTTCTGGATCAAGAAGGTCGTGGTCGGCGATGCCGAGCGCGTCCTGGTGTACCGCAACCGCCGCATCGAGCGCGTGCTCTGCCCCGGTGTCCATCGCATCGGCGACTTCAAGCGCGAGCTCGAGCTGTCGCCGCACTCGATCGTCAACGCCGAATACGCCGGCCGCGACGCCGAGGCGTTGATCGCCGGTCTCGGCCCGCGTTTGCAGAACCACTTCGTGCTGGCCGACCTGGGCATGCAGGAGATCGGTTTGATGCTGCGTAACGGCCGCGTCGCCGATGTGCTGCCGCCCGGCACCCGCCGTCTGTACTGGAAAGGCCTGGCCGAGATCGGCATCCACACGGTCGCGCTGAGCGACGGTCTGGAAGTCGAGCGCGACGTAGCCAACGCGCTGCGTCAGCTCAGCTACCTCGACAAGGTCGCGGTCGCCGGCGTGGTGCCGACCCAATCGGCCGGCCTGTTGTTCGTCGACGGCACGTTCGTGCGCCGTCTCGAGCCGGGCGCCTACGCGTTCTGGAACGTGCGCAAGAACGTCGCGGTCGAAGTGATCGAGTTGCGCGTGCAATCGATGGAGGTCTCGGGCCAGGAATTATTGACTCGCGACAAGGTGTCGTTGCGCGTGAATCTGGCCGCCAGCCTGCGCGTGTCCGACCCGGTCGCCGCGCGCACCCAGGTCGCCAAGTACCTCGATCACGTCTATCGCGAGTTGCAGTACGGCCTGCGCAAGGCAGTTTCGGCCAAGACACTGGACGAACTGCTCGGCGACAAGGCCTCGCTCGATGCCGACATCTTCGGCTACGTGCGCGGTCAGGCATCGCAGGTCGGCGTCGAGGTGCTGGGCGTCGGGGTCAAGGACGTGATCCTGCCGGGCGAGATGAAGGAGATCCTCAACGGCGTGGTGCAGGCGGAGAAGACGGCGCAAGCCAACGTGATCCGCCGTCGCGAAGAGGCGAACGCCACCCGCAGCCTGCTCAACACCGCCAAGCTGATCGAGGACAGTCCGGTGCTGATGCGCCTGAAGGAACTCGAGGCTTTGGAAAAGATCACCGAGAAAATCGACAAGTTGACCGTGTTCGGCGGTCTGGAGGGAGTCATGAAGCAATTGGTCAGCCTGAAGGGCAACGGCTGAACGCAGGGCCGGACGGCATCGCCGTCCGGATTCCGATAGCGCGTCGGCCGTATGCGAAAACGCGAAGGCCGCTCCGGTGGAGCGGCCGATATGTCGCGCCGGATAGCCGGCGTGACGCTATCTGTCGGAACAAATTTGTATGCGTAACGATATGTACAAAGTGATCGTCGAACGGCCGCGGCGCGGCGGCAGCAATACGCCACGCGCGCGTCCCCCACGCGATCCGGACGATCAACCGAGCCACGAAGCGATGAAGTATCGCTATATCAGTCGCAAATGGCTCAACGAAAACCTGCGCCCGCTGCAACGCTACCTGGAACGTCAGGTCGGGCGGCGCTGGGATTTCGTCTACTCGGAACTGTGCGCGCGCGTGGATCGGCGCAATACCGTGCAACAGCACATCCACCAGCATCTCGAGGATTTCGTCGCGATGCAGGTGTTCGATATCAAAGGAACGAGGTATGTGATGCAGAACTGGCGCGGCATGCAACCGCTGGCCGAAGTCCGGCACGAACTGTACGTGGACCCGGACAATGGCTGCCTGATGCGCAACGAAGCGGCGATCCGTCTGAGGATCGAACGCCATCGCGAGCATCGCCTGGCGGTGCATGCGCGTCAGGCCGAATGGGAGCCGGGTGTGCGCAAGCTGGACGATATGACCCAACTGCGCCGGATCGACGGCATCTGGTATCGGATCGAATTGAAGCCGATGCCTGCGCCACCGCTCGCGCCCGGCCCGGAACGCCGGCCACGCACGCTGCCCAGGACCGACGTCTACGACGCGGTGATGCATTGTCTGGCCAAGAACTGCGCCAGCGCGCGCTGGCGCATGTACGGCAACAGTTCGGTCTACGCGCACCGAAAGCTGCAGCTCAGCCAGGCCGAGTTGAACGAACATCGATTGAACAACGACACCAGCGCCGATTCGTACGTCGAGACCTCCGGTCGCGACACCCGGCACCGGCGTTCGCGCAAACACCGCGCGCCGATACGAAGCGGCGCGCGTCCCAAGGACTAACATCATGAACACCTCAAGTTACGAACTGCTGCACGCCGAAGAAGGCTCGGTACCGGTCAAGGCCTGGGTCCGCGGCGTGCCCGTGGACGAGGGCGCGCGGCGGCAACTGCGCAACATCGCCGCCCTGCCGCACGTCGGCCCCTGGGTCGCGGTGATGCCCGACGTCCACCTGGGCAAAGGCGCGACCGTCGGTTCGGTCGTGCCGACCCGCGGCGCGATCATCCCGGCAGCGGTCGGCGTCGACCTCGGCTGCGGCATGGCCGCGGTGCGGACCACGCTGCGGGCGGAGCAATTGCCCGACAGCCTGGCCGCGTTGCGTTCGGCGATCGAGCGCGTGGTCCCGGTCGGCAACGGCCGCGGCGGCGAGCATCGCAAGCGTCCCGACCGCATCGAAACCCGCCTGGCCCACTCCGGGCTGGCCGGGCAACTGGACCGCATCCACGACAAACACCGCAAGCTGCGCACCGACAAGTTCGACAAGCAGATGGGCACGCTCGGCGGCGGCAACCACTTCATCGAAGTGTGTCTGGATGAAGCCGGCTTCGTCTGGGTGATGCTGCACTCGGGTTCGCGCGGCACCGGCAACCTGATCGGCAGCTACTTCATCGAACTGGCCCGGCGCGAACTGGAAAAGCGCGTGCTCGGCTTTCATGTCCCGGACCGCGACCTGGCCTTCTTCCTCGAAGGCGAGCCGCTGTTCGACGACTACGTCGAAGCGGTGTCGTGGGCGCAGGACTACGCCCGCCACAACCGCGAGGCGATGATGGAGCGGGTGCTGCACGCGATGCGCGCGCAGTTGCCCAAGTTCCAGTTGGAGAAGACCGCGGTCAACTGTCACCACAACTACGTGCAGCGCGAGGAGCATTTCGGCGAATCGTTGTGGGTCACCCGCAAGGGCGCGGTCAGCGCTCGCGCGGGCGAGCTCGGCATCATCCCCGGCAGCATGGGCGCGCGCAGCTACATCGTGCGCGGCAAGGGCAACGCGGACAGCTTCCACAGCTGCAGCCACGGCGCCGGCCGGGTGCTCAGCCGCACCCAGGCGCGGCAGCAGATCACCCTCAAGCAACACCGCGAGGCGACTGCCCACGTGGAATGCCGCAAGGACGCGGCGGTCATCGACGAATCGCCGGCGGCGTACAAGCCGATCGAAGCGGTGATGGCCGCGCAGGCCGATCTGGTCGAGGTGGTCCACACCCTGCGCCAGGTGGTCTGCATCAAGGGTTGAAGCGCGCTTCGTCGCGCTTGCGACGCCGCCTTCGGGCGGCGTTTTTTTTGGCGGCGATGGGTCGGGCCTCTCCGCCTTTTGGCGGAGACGTCGAGATGCGGTGAATTTCGAACGCGCGTTTGCGACATCGCTCGCGCTTTGTCTGTGCGCTGGCGACTTTTCGTAACCCCTTTGGAACGCAAAACCGATATCGTCCTAATGCAAGAGCAATGCCAACGGACTTCGCTCATGAGCTATCGCCATTTCGACAGGATGTCTTCTGAGCGCGCCGATCAAGAGTGCGAACCCTGCCTGTCGGCCGCTGCCGCGGCGGCCGCGATCTCGCATCGCACCCGCGAACTGGCGATCACCTACGGCATCGGCGCGCGCCTGCATCACGGCGAACGGCACTGGGACGATATCCGCGAAGAACTCGCGCGCGGCTGGGATCGGCTGCGCGGCAACGACCGGGTGCCGTGGCAGAACGTCGAAGGCGATGTCGAAGGTGCATGGCGCTTGGTGTTGGCTGACTGAGCGTCGTGCGGCGCCGCTGTGGCGATGCCTTAAATTCCCCGCCGGCGCGTCCCTGCACCGAACGAGCAGAACAAACGTCTGCTGATCCGCGCGACTGCGCGAATCGGGTCGAGTAAGTCGTGCATCGCGAGAGTGGGCATCGCGACAGCCAGCGGAGCGATCAGGCGCTGACCGCCACCGGGCGACGCCGCCACTGCCATTTAAGGTTGACCCCGAGCGTGCCGAGCACGATCAACGCCACGCCCACGCTCTGCACCGGCGCCAGCGTGCGTCCGTAGACGAGGTAGTCGAGCAGCAATGCGATCACCGGGTAAATGAAGGCCAGCACCGCGATGGTCGCGACCTGCAGCCGCGGGTAGGACGAATAGAACAGCACGTAGCACACGCCGCTGTGGATCAAGCCGAGGCCGGCCAGCCAGAACCAGTGAATGCCCGGCGTCCACACCGCCGCGTAATCGGCGAACGGCGCAAGCATCGCCACGCCGACCAGGCATTGGATCAGCACGACCGCGAACGGCCGCTCGCGGCTGATCCGGCGCGACAACAGCAACGACGCGCCGCACAGGATCGCCGCGACGAAGGTAAGGCCGACCCCGATCAGATAGCCACTGCCGGCGCTGTTCCACAGCTTGAACGGATCGGCCGAACACAGCACGCCGACGAAGGCGATCGCGGTCCAGCCCAGATCGGCGGCGCGGGTGCGCTCGCCGTAGAACATCGCCGCCATGCCCAGGATCACGAACGGAAAGAAGTGGTAGACCATCGTCGCCACGCCGATCGACGAACGCGCCATGCCGGCGAACAGCGCGACCCAGTTCAGCACCAGCAACACGCCGCTGACGATCGCCGAACGGATCAGCGCGCGTTCGCCGAGCAGACCGCGGAACAGGCCGCGCGCCGAGCCCCACACGATCAGGAACGCGCAGCCGAAGATGCAGCGGAACAGCACCGCGGTGATCGCGTTCTGTCCGCTCTCGTGGACGAACACGCCGACCGAGCCGATCAGCAGTTCGGCGATCAGCAACTGGATCAGGGCGGTTCGCGATTCGGCGGGGGTGGCGCTGGGGCTCATGGCGGTCGAAGCGCGGGAGGCTTCGTGGGAGGGGGAAGCTCAGGTTAGGGCCGGGCCGCGGACCGATACAGATTCAGTTAGGATGGATTTTGACCGGTACAGTTTGGTCGTACCTGGACACCGGCAGTTCCCTCTCCCGCTTGCGGGAGAGGGTTAGGGTGAGGGCAGGAAAATCAGGTCGATAACCGTATCGGATTTGTTTGGTACGTGCTCGGATCGCAGTTGCACCGCTGCGCCGGCCCCTCACCCCAACCCCTCTCAGCTCTGCACTTCCTTCGGTCGCCGCACGCGGGAGAGGGGCTCGTTTGCAGCTGGCTTTCCATCGCTTCAGTAACACCGGACCACCCCATGACCCACGACCTGCTCTACGAACGCCTCGCCGACCGCATGCGCCGCCAGATCCAGCGCGGCGTGCTGCGCGCGGGCGAACGCCTGCCCTCGCTGCGCCGGCTCGGGCGCGATCAACGCATCAGTCTGGCGACCGCGGTCGAGGCCTATCAGCAACTCGAACGCGAGGGCCTGATCGAGGCGCGGCCGCGTTCGGGTTATTACGTGCGCGCCGCGGCAACCGCGCCGCCGCGTGGATCGCGCGCGCGCCATCTGTCGCGCACGCCGATGCCGGTACGCAATCCGGCTTTGCTCGGCGTGCTCGACGTGCAGTCGCGACGCGATCTGGTCCCGCTGCATACCGCGACTCCGGCCTCGTCGCTGCTGCCGACCGCCGCACTGGCCGCCTCGGTCGCGCGCGCGATGCGCCGCGATCCCGAAACCGCGCTCAGCTACACCGTTCCGCAGGGATTGCCGCAACTGCGCGAACGCATCGCCGAACGCTACGCGCAGTGCGGCGCCGAGATCGATCCGGACGAAGTCATCATCACCGCCGGCGCGATGGAAGCGATCAGCCTGACCCTGCGCACCGTGACCCGCCCCGGCGACATCGTGATCCTGGAAACGCCGACCTACCACGGCCTGCTGCAAGCCGTAGCCGCGCACGGCCTGCGCGTGCTGGAACTGCCGAACCACCCGGGCCGCGGCATCGACCCAACGCAACTGCGCGAATTGCTCGAACGCCATGCGGTGCGCGCGGCCTTGCTGGTACCGAGTTTCAACAATCCACTCGGCAGCCTGACCGGCGACGAGGCCAAGCGCGAGATCGTCGCGGCCTGCGCCGCGCACGGCACCGTGGTGATCGAAGACGATCTGTACGGCGAACTGGCGTATTCGGGCGAGCGTCCGCCGCCGCTGCGCCGTTACGACGACGGCGAGCACGTGGTCACCTGCAGTTCCTATTCCAAGACGCTGGCGCCCGGCCTGCGGGTGGGTTGGATGCTCGGCGGACGACGACGTTCGGAATTGCTTCGCACCAAGAGTTTTTCGACCGTGGCCACGGCGACTCTGCCGCAGATGGCCTTGATCGATTTCCTCGCCCGCCACGACATCGAGCGCGGGTTGCGCCGGCTGCGTCGTGCGCTGGCCGGCAACGCGCAGGCGTATCGGCAGGCGGTGCTCGACCATTGGCCCGAGGGCAGTTGCGTATCGGAACCGGCCGGCGGCATGACCTTGTGGGTTGAACTGCCGCCCGAAGTCGATGGGCAGGCCTTGTTCGAAGCCGCGCTGGCCAAGGGCGTCGGCATTCTGCCGGGGCATCTGTTCTCTAACCGCGGCGATTACACCCACCATGTGCGGCTTGGGTGCGGGCATGTGTGGGACAAGACGATCGAGTCGGCGCTGCGCACGGTGGGTGAGGTAGCCAAGCGGTTGCAGAGTTAATAGCGATGGTAGCGGCGCGATTCGACGGCTCGGTCGTCACTTCGGATATGAGTCGCGAAGCTCCCGCCATCGCGGGATGACGAGAGCAAAAGCAAATCCCCCACGTCCGCTTCGCGGCCGTTCGCCCACTTTGTCAAAGGGGGCAACAGCAAAGGCCGCGACGATTGGAGCGAAGTCGCACGCAGCAAAAAGGCCGCGCAAGGCGGCCTTTTTCGTGAACTTTTATCTCACAGCGAATCCAAAA
>NZ_LMHM01000017.1:309966-324415 GCF_001427785.1 Lysobacter sp. Root690 | reverse complement strand
TCCCGATTCCCGATTCCCGATTCCCGATTCCCGATTCCCGATTCCCGATTCCCGATTCCCGATCCCGATTCCCGAGCCTCAAACCTAGGCCGACAACAGACTCGGCAGAAACCGCTCCAGCGCCGTCTTCACCTGCGCCACGCTCAAGTCCGGCTGCGAGATCGCGCGCATCGCCAGGCCTTCGATCAGGCATTGCAGCATCAGCACGCGGGTGTCGACTTCCTGCTTCGGCACGCCCAGGCCACCGTCCTTGGAACTGCGTTCGAACCAGGCCGCCAGATCGGCGCGGAACACCTTGTCGGACGCGTGCGTGGCCGCGGCGATTTCGGGGTCGCGCGTGGCCTCGGCGGTCAGTTCCAGGAACAGCGCCGCGCTGGTGATGTTGGGATCGTTCGCCTGCCATTGCTGAAACACTTCGGCGATGCCCGCGACCAGATCGCTGGTCGCGTGCAGCTTGGCCACATCGGCCCTGGCCTCTTCGAGCTGGCGCTCGATGATGGCCAGGATGATGTCGTTCTTACCCTTGAAATAGCGGTAGATCAGGCCGGCGCTCATGCCGGCCGTATCGGCGATGTTGGCCATGCTCGCGGCATGGAAGCCATGCACGACGAAGCATTTCTGCGCCGCGACCAGGATGCGCTCGCGCTGAGCCTGCGCGCGCGCCTCGGCCTTGGCGGTGGGCTTGCCCGCGGTGTTCATTGGCTGCGCTCGTTCCAGCCACCTCCAAGGACTTTGTAGAGCGTGACCCGATTGACCTGCTCGCTCAGGCGCGTGGTCACCAGGCCCTGCTGCGCGCCGTACAGCGTGCGCTGCGCATCGAGCTGGTTGAGGTAGCTGTCGCGGCCGGCCTTGTAGCGCGCGGTCGAAAGCTGATCGGCGCGCGAGGCCGCTTCGACCAGCGCTTCCTGCGCCTGCCGCTGTTCGGCCAGGGTCTTGGTCAGCGCCAAGGCATCGGCGACATCGCGGAAACCCGACTGGATCGCCTTCTCGTACTGCGCCAACGCGATCTGCTGGTCGGCCTTCGCCGAGGCCAGACCCGCGCGCAGCTTGCCGCCCTGGAAGATCGGAATATTGATCACCGGGTTGACCGACCAGGCGCGCGTGTTCGACTCGAACAGGCCCGACAGTTCGGTGCTGGCGCTGCCGAACAGACCGGTCAGGCTGATCGACGGGAAGAACGCGGCGCGCGCGGCGCCGATGTTGGCGTTGGCCGCGAGCAGCAGGTGCTCGGCCTGCAACACGTCGGGACGGCGCAACAGCACTTCCGACGGCAGGCCGGACGGCAATGCGCCGACGCCGCTGACTTCATCGGTCAGACGCTGCGGCAGCAGCGCCGAATCGACCGGTTCGCCGACCAGCAGATTGAGCGCGTTGATGTCCTGCGCGACCTGCCCGGCATAACGTGCCGCATCGGCGCGCGCCTGTTCGACCTGGGTCCGCGCCTGACTCACTTCCAGGCCCGAGACCGCGCCGAGTTCGCGACGCTTTTCGGTCAGGTCGAAGGCCGACTGCTGATTCTTCAAGGTCGCTTCCGACACCGACAGCAGTTCGCGATCGGCGGCCAGGGTGAGGTACGCGTTGGCGACCTCGCCGATCAGGCTCAGCTGAGCGCTGCGACGCGCTTCCTCTTCGGCGAAGTAACGCTGCAACGCCGACTGGCTCAGGCTGCGCACGCGGCCGAACAGATCCAGTTCGAAGTTGGTGATGCCCAGACCGGCGGTGTAGGCATCGGTGACCGGCTGATTGTCGCCGCCGCTGCGCTGCAACTGACCGATCGCGCTCACACCCGGAACGCGGTCCGCGCGCTGGATGCGGTACTGCGCGCGCGCCTTCTCGACGTTGAGCACGGCCACGCGCAGATCGCGGTTGTTCTCCAGCGCGCGACCGATCAGCGTTTCCAGGTTCTGGTCGGCGAAGAAATCGCGCCAGCCGATATCGGCCACCGTGCCGGCCGCGGCCGGCTGCGAGCCGTCCGCCGCCGGCATGGCGCCGGTGAACGCCTGGGTGGTCGGCGGCAACGGCCATTCGCCCGGAATCGCCGCATCCGCGGCCGGCACCTTCGGCGCCATGCTCAGGCAACCGGTGGTCGCCAGCGTGATCGCCAGCGCCAGGGCGTGAATCGAAAACTTACTCATGGCTCTGCGCTCCTGCCGAACCCTGCTGCGAGGGCGCGTGCTTTTTCCTGACGAACACTTTCTCCACGACCACGAAGAACAGCGGGACGAAGAAGATACCCAGGAACGTACCCACCACCATGCCGCCGAGCACGCCGGTACCGATCGCGCGCTGCGCGCCGGAACCCGCGCCGCTCGCCAGCGCCAGCGGCAACACGCCCAGGCCGAAGGCCAGCGAGGTCATGATGATCGGGCGCAGGCGGTCGCGAACCGCGGCCAGCGTGCCCTCGATCAGGTTCATGCCCTTTTCCAGGTTCTCCTTGGCGAACTCGACGATCAGGATCGCGTTTTTACTCGATAGACCCACGGTCGTGAGCATCGCCACCTGGAAGTAGACGTCGCGCTCCATGCCGCGCATCCACGTCGCCAGCACCGTGCCGAGGATGCCCATCGGCGCGATCAACAGCACCGAGGTCGGGATCGCCCAGCTTTCGTACATCGCCGCCAGACACAGGAACACGATCAGCAGCGACAGCGTGTACAGCAGCGGCGTCTGCGCGCCGGCCTGACGTTCCTGATACGAAAGACCCGTCCATTCCAGACCGATGCCCGGCGGCAACTGCGCCACCAGCTTCTCGACTTCGGCCATGGCCTGGCCCGAGCTCACGCCCGGCTTGGCTTCGCCGTTGATTTCCAGCGCCGAGACGCCGTTGTAACGCTCAAGACGCGGCGAACCGAATTCCCAACGGGTGGTGGCGAACGCCGAGAACGGCACCATCTCGCCCTTGTCGTTGCGCACGTACCAACGGTTGAAGTCGGTCGGCGCCATGCGGAACGGCGCATCGGCCTGGATGTAGACGCGCTTGACCCGGCCGCGATCGACGAAGTCGTCGATGTACTGGCCACCCCAGGCCGCCTGCAGGGTCGAGTTGATGTCGGCGATGCTCAGGCCCAGTGCCGATGCCTTCTGATTGTCGACGTCGACGCGGAACTGCGGCGTGTCTTCCATGCCGTTGGGACGAACGTTCTGCATCGACTCGTTCTTGCCGGCCATGCCGAGGAACTGATTGCGCGCGGCGACCAGGGCATCGTGACCGAGCCCGGCGTTGTCCTTGAGGTAGAACACGAAGCCGTTGGAGTTGCCCAGTTCGAACACCGCCGGCGGCGCCAGCGCGAACACGAACGCGTCCTTGATCTGCATGAAGCTGCCCATCGCGCGGCCGACGACGCCGTTGACGCTGTTGTCCGGCATCGGCGTCTTGCCGAAGCTGGTGATCCAGCGCCAGCGATCGCCCCAGGTGGTGGCGCGCTCTTCCCACGGCTTGAGCTGCGAGAACGCCATGCCCGCGTTCTGACCGTTACCGGCGAAGCTGAAGCCCTGCACGGTGAACAGCGAATCCACCGCCTTGTCGGAGAGGAACTGGTCTTCGACCTTCTTGAGCACTTCGCCGGTACGTTCCTGAGTCGCGCCGACCGGAGCCTGCACGATGGTGAACAGGAAGCCTTGATCTTCCTGCGGCAGGAACGAGGACGGCAGGCGCAGGAACAACACCGCCATCAACGCCGCCATCGCCGCGAACACGATCATGAAGCGACCGGCGCGGGTGACGATGCCGCGCACCACGCCCTGGTACTTGGTGTTGCCGCGGTCGAACTTGTCGTTGAACCAGCCGAAGAAGCCCTTGTCGGACGCGTGATGGCCCTTCTCGATCGGCTTGAGCATGGTCGCGCAAAGCGCCGGGGTCAGCACGATCGCGACCAGCACCGACAAGGCCATGGCCGAGACGATGGTGACCGAGAACTGGCGATAGATCACGCCGGTCGCGCCGCCGAGGAAGGCCATCGGCACGAACACCGCCGACAGCACCAGGCCGATACCAACCAGCGCGCCGGTGATCTGATCCATCGACTTGCGCGTGGCCTCGACCGGCGACAGCCCTTCTTCGCTCATCACGCGTTCGACGTTCTCGACCACGACGATGGCGTCGTCGACCAGCAGGCCGATCGCCAGCACCACCGCGAACATGGTCAGCATGTTGACCGAGTAACCGAACAGCGCGAGCAGGCCGAACGTGCCCAGCAACACCACCGGCACCGCGATCGTCGGGATCAAGGTGGCGCGGAAGTTCTGCAGGAACAGGTACATCACCAGGAACACCAGCACGATCGCTTCGAGCAGGGTCTTGATCACTTCCTCGATCGCCACGCGCACGAACGGCGTGGTGTCGAACGGCGTCACCGCCTTGAGGCCCTTCGGGAACGACGGCTTGAGCTGCTCGAGTTCGGCCTGCACCGCCTGCGCGGTGGCCAGCGCATTGGCGCCGGTCGCCAGCGAGATCGCGATACCGGTCGCGGGCTTGCCGTTGAAGCGGGCGATGGTGGTGTAGTCCTCCTGGCCCAGTTCAACGCGCGCCACGTCGGACAGCTTGAGGATCGCGCCGCTGGAATTGGCGCGCACGACGATGTTCTTGAACTGGTCGGCGGTCTGCAGGCGATCCTGCGCGGTGATGGTCGCGTTGAGCTGCTGGCCCTTCACCGACGGGGTGCCGCCGAGCTGACCGACCGCGACCTGCGCGTTCTGCGCGCGCAGGGCGTTGATGATGTCGGTCGGGGTCAGCTTGTAGGTATTGAGCTTGTCCGGGTCGAGCCAGATCCGCATCGCGTACTTGGTGCCGAACAGCTGGGTGCTGCCGACGCCGTCGACGCGGGCGAGCGGATCGACCAGATTCGCGGCGACGTAGTCGGCGATGTCGGCGCCGGTCATGCTGCCGTCCTCGGACACGAAGCCGATGACCTGCAGGAACGCCGAGTTGGCCTTCGACACGCTTACGCCCTGCTGCTGCACGATCTGCGGCAGCAGTGGGGTGGCCAGCTGCAGTTTGTTCTGCACCTGAACCTGGGCGATGTCGGGATCGGTACCGCTTTCAAACGTCAGGGTGACGCCGGACTGGCCGTCGGACGAGCTGGTCGCCGACATGTACAGCAGGCCGTCGATGCCCTTCATGTTCTGCTCGATGATCTGGGTCACCGAGTTTTCGACGGCTTTCGCGGAAGCGCCGGGGTAGGACGCGTTCACCGATACGGTCGGCGGCGCGATGGTGGGGTACTGCGAGATCGGCAGCTGGGTGATCGCGATCGCGCCACCGAGCATGATGATGATCGCCAGGACCCAGGCAAAGATCGGGCGATCGATAAAGAACCGTGCCATGAATTTCTCCGATTACTGCTTCGGCGCGGCGGCGGGGGCCGCGGCCGGCTTGGCCGGTGCCGCGCCCTTCTCGGTCGCGTCGACCGGCATGCCGGGGCCGATCTTCTGCAGGCCCTCGACGATGACCTTGTCGCCGGCCTTCAAACCGCCCTCGACCAGCCACTTGTCGCCGATCGCCTGACTGACCTGCACTTCGCGCGGCTCGACTTCGCCCTTGGCGTTGACGACCATCGCGGTCGCCGCGCCCTTGGGATCGCGCGAGATGCCCTGCTGCGGAACCAGCAACGCGTTCTGACGCACGCCGGTGCCGACCTGCGCGCGCACGTACATGCCGGGCATCAGGATGTTGTCGGGGTTCGGCACCACCACGCGCAACAGGAAGCTGCCGGTGCCTTCGTCGACGGTGACTTCGGAGAACGCGAGCTTGCCTTGCAGCGGGTACTTGCTGCCGTCTTCGAGCAGGATCGTCACCGGCGTGACCGCTTCGGTCAGGGTGCCGGCGGCGATCTGCTTGCGCAGCGCGAGCAGTTCGGCGCTGGACTGGCTGATGTCGACATGCACCGGATCGAGCTGCTGCACCACCGCCAGCGCATCGGCCTGATTGGCCGTGACCAGGGCGCCCTGCGTCACCGCCGACTTACCGATACGACCGCTGATCGGCGAAGTGATTCGCGCGCGGCCGAGAATCACGCTCGCGCTCTGCACCGCCGCGCGGCCCGAGGACACATCGGCCTGGCTCTGCTTGAGCGTGGCGACCGCGGTTTCGTCGTCCTGCTTGCTGACCGCGTCGATCTTGACCAGATCGCTGGAACGCCGCGCGTTCAAGCGCGCCGAATTCAACGAGGCTTCGCCGCGCGCCAGAGTCGCCTTGGCGGTTTCCAGATCGGCGGCATAGGTCTTGTCGTCGAGCTGATACAGCGGCTGCCCGGCCTTGACCAGACCGCCCTCGGTGAACAATCGCTTCTCGACGATGCCGTTGACCTGCGGCCGCACCTCGGCGATCAGCGACGCGCTGGTGCGCCCCGGCAGCTCGCGGGTCAGGGTGACGGTCTCGGGCTTGAGGGTCACCACGGTGACCTGGCCCTTCTGACCGCCGGGGCCGCCCGGCCCGCCTTGTTGATCGCCGCCCTTGCCGCAGGCCGCGAGGGCGAGGGTCAGGACAGCCACGGAGACAGCAGCGGGCACGCCGGAAAAAGCGTTACGGGACATAGACTTGCGCGACGGCATGGGGGAGCCTCAGGTCGTTGTTGCGGTCGGACAGACCGCGGCCACATCATAGAATGAACGATCATTCTCTTTTTTTGGATGGGCGAGGTCAAGCGGGCCTGAGGGGTTGCCTGGGCGGGGTTGGGGGTTTGTGCTTGATTGTGTTGGTTTTTTTGTTGCGGGGCAGCATTGAGCGGGCTGATTGGGCAAAGCTCCGCTCCGGCCTCGCGGTACTTAGCTGCGAGGTAGCTGCCACGTGCCCCAGGCGAAGCACTCGGATGTCCTCTACCTAAGGACTCACGGCCCAGTGGATTCGCACGCTTCTACCCAGCTCGCAAGCGTCCTAGTTCTTGGGTTCCGCGGTCGGCGCGCCGACTTACGCGCGATGTGCTTGATCGCCACCACGAACCCGACGGCAATTAGTACGCGCACTGTCTCCTAGATCCAGTTGCTCGACAAAGACCAGAGCACAACCAGCAACCCATTCACCGAAGTAGCCACTTTGGTATAGAGATATCCGGTCGTCTTTCCTCATCACTTCCAAGCCCCCGGCCGACGAAATTTCCAAGCGGACAATGCGTTGGGGGCTTAGATCTTCTTAACGCGACAAAGCACAGTGATTTGAAGCATCGTGCTCGGGCCTGTGAAGTAGCGAAATGCGATAGGTCGTTCTTTCATAGAGCGGCGCTGTCGCCACTTCGAAAGCGATACCCGTCTTGCACAACGTCAGCTGCTGCCTTCGTTTCTCCGACTGATGAAACTCCGCTATTTTCCAGCCCAAAGGTTCAAGCGTGGCTCTGTAGTAATTAATAATCTGATCGGCGGACCGCAGTGTTGAGAAGCCACGACTTACGCCGACAGGGCCACCGTGATTGATAAACAAGAGCGGCCCATCTCCCTGATCACCTTGCGCCACGGGCAGCTCCAGCAACTGCGTACGCATGGACTCAACCATCGGCCCGTTTTCTCTTTCTGCATATACAGATTGAAGAAAACTAAGCAGATACAAAAGCGCCGCTGCGGTAATTATGGCAGCCGCCGCATTGAACACCGTGCGCGTCTTCGATCGCATCACTTCACCAACTGATAGGCAAGCGATCGGGCGCTTTATAGGAATAGTTGCCACCGACACCCAACCCAGGAGTGCCTATACCAATTTCGGTTGCAGCACCTGACGAATTCCACGTCCTGCCAATTCCCGTCCCATAGAAGCCGCTGACATTCCAGGCCTGCCCTTCCATAAAATTATCCACGTCGGGCCCCGCATGTGCGCAGTCATCATCCAAGTACCCGATAACGAATGAAAGCCCCCATCTTGCGGACGCAATCGGCGCACGCGGATTACCAGCCAGCCCACCACCAGAAAACAAAGTGCCATTCCGGGTCAACGTGTAATGGAGGGTCGTCAACCCGATGCCGCCGGTGACTGAGATATAGTCGGGAGCACGTGCAGCGCCGTTCTCCCATGAAACTCTCGTACCGCCATTATTGAATGAACCCACTCCCTCCAATCCGAAGGGGTCGAAGCTAGATAGCGGATTTCCAGCAACGTAGCCGAAAGTAGTCGGCCCAGCATCCAGACCGATCGGATCGCTCTGTACATACCGCCCCGTGCCCGCCTCGTAGTCACGAAAATAGTTGTAGTTCAACCCACTTAACGAATCGAATCGCTGCCCCGGAAACCGCATGTCGAACACGAACGCGGTTCCATCTAGATCCGGATCCTGATTCGGTGCGCTGTTGCCGAACGCCTCGCCCTTCAGATCCCAATTCCACACCGCGACATTGCGCACCGGATCGATGACCACGCGTGGCGTGCCCAGATGATCGGGTTCGACGTAATGCAGCTTCTGCTGCACATCAGCACCGACCAATACACCCACCGGCAGATCGTCCATCCAGATCGCCTGCTGTATCGTCGCGCCGTTGCTGTCGTATTCGCCCAGCCAATGGCCCGATTCGTCGTAGACCATGTAGCGGTTGTAGGTGTCGGTGTATTTGCGGACCTGCTCGCCCAGGCCGTTGTACAGGTACGTCATCTTCAACACGCCGCTCTTTTTGAGCTGGCTCATGCGGCCGGCATCGTTATAGACGAAACTGTTGGCGTCGATCTCGGTACTGTTGCCGCTCGCGTCGTAGCTTCGCAGATTGCCGCTGCCGACCTGGGTCAGCCGATGGCTGGTGGCGGGATACACGTAGGTCTGCGTACCGCTAGCCTGCGTAAGGCTCAGGCGGTTGCCGGTGGCGTCATAACTGTAGGTCTCGATCGACGTGCTGCTGGGGCCGTCACGCAGATGGGTCAGGCGGTCGAGGCCGTCGTAGTCGTACTTCAGCAGCGGCGTGTTGCTGCCCGCCGGCGTGAGTTGGTTGAGATTGCCGGCCACGTCGAAGCCGAAGCCCACCGACAGACCACCCAACGACGAATCAGTGACGGCCGTGGTGCGGTAATCCAGATCGACAGGGCGCGCCAAGGTGCGACCGTTGCCGTAGGTCCAGCCCGCGACTGGCCCGAACGGGTAATACGCCGCCTGGCTCAGCAATGCCTCGGAACTCGCGCCCGCAACAGCCCGTTTGGCATCGATCTGGCTCACGCGGCCTTGCGCGTCGCGCTGATAGCTCACTACAGCTCCGTCGGGATAGGTCACGCTGCTCAACTGCCCCGCCAACGTGTACGCATAGCGGAGAGTGAAGACCTTGCCATTGGTGGTCTGCACCTTGCGCACCATGCGGCCGAAGCGGTCGTAGCAGTACTGGGTACTGCCGCTCGCATCGGTGATCAGCGACAAGCGGCCCTTGGCGAAGGTCTCGCCCGCGGCGCACACGGTGGGCACGGCGTCGTACTCGTAACCCACGTTGAGGCTGGCGGTCGGGTACGCGACCGCGATTGGCCGATTGAGCGCGTCGTAGCTGTAGGTGCGCGTGATGTTGCGCGCGTCGGTCTCGGTCTTGCGATTGCCGGCGCTGTCGTAGGTGTAGGTCGACACGCCGGTATCGGGACTGGTCAGTTGCACCTGATCGCCGAAGCCGTTGTATGCATACGCGGTATCTAGATTCTTCGGATCGGTGACCTTGGTCAGACGATCCAGCGCGTCGTACTTGAACTCGGTCTTGGCGTTGATGCCGCCGACGTCCTGCAAGGTCTTGGCCAGGCGATTGAGCGGATCGTAATCGTTGTCGACCTTGCGGCCCAGGGCATCGGTGGTGACATCGCCATTGCCGCTGGCATCGTAGGTGAAGCCGGTCGGGTGGTCGTAGGCCGTCTTGGCGGTTTTCAGTTGGTCGAGTTGGTTGTACACGCGCGACGCAGTACGCTTGATCTCGCCGCTGCTTCCCAGCGCATCTTCCTTAGTGCGGTTGCCCGCGCTGTCCAAGGTGTAATGAATCCGGTTTCCGGCACTGTCGTAAACATCGACCAAGCGATGAGCCGCATCGTATTCGTAACGAATGAACACACCGTCGGGCTGAATTACTTTCTTGATCATGCCGGTCGGTGTGTATTCCATGCGAATGATTGCATCATCGGCTTCCGAGCCATCATCGGCACCACGCACCTTCGTGGCGATGAGCCATCCTCGAGGGTGATACTCGTACTCAGTCACCACGCCGTTGGCATCCATGACCATCAGCGGGCGGCCCGCTGCGTCGTAACGCAAGACCTCGGCTGCCTGACCGAGCGCATTGGTGGCTTTCCAGAAATCGCCCTTGCGGTACGCACACAGCGAAGGCGCCGACGAACACGCCGCATCGTCCTGATCGTAGTAAGCGTAATTCGTGAAATCGTTGATATCGGTACGTGCGCCGTCAACTTTCTTGAGCAACCCAAGAATCGGACAACCGGCGCCACCTACATCCGCTGTCTCGCAATAGGTATTCGCGCTGATTCGCTCAGCGCCAGTCGCTACGTCCACTTGAGTGGCGGTCAGCATTTGACCGCGGTCGTTGTAAGTCTGCTTCGACTTCGCTACCAATGCGCCCGTGTTGTCGAGAATTCGACGTTCTGTCGGCAGATAAACCGTCGCACTCCAGTCCGTCTGAGTCGTGCGGGAATACGCGGTCACAGCGCCTGTGGGCGACAGACCTTCGGCACGCGAAATCTCGTGCAATCCGTCATAACCGTAATTGGTTCTGCTGCCACTCGGCGAAACGCGATGAGAAAGCCGACCAGAGGTGTATCCAGCCGATGTGGTCTGAACGGAAGTATCAACTGCATCCGTCAGCGTGGACTGCAGCGGCTTCTTGAACACCTCAGAGCTGAATGTATATGCCTTGATGGCGCCACTGGGTTGTTTGACCTTGACGCTGGTCGCCGACACATATTCGAGCGCCACACGGCCGTTGCCGCCCGCGTATTCGCTACTGGTGGCGCGCCCCCTCTCATCATAGGTATATGTTGTGAACCGCACTCCATCCTCACCGATCACACCGGTGAGGTGGTTCGGGAAGTTGCCCGCGTTGCACGATGCAATCGGATTGCCCTGCCAGTCGCGGCACAGCAAGCCTGCCTCGGCATAAAGGTATTGCCGCCCTTCGCCACTAGCACCGCCATGGCGAGCGCTGATCAACCTCGCCTCTGCGTCGTAACCGTACTCAATCAGCGTATCGCCATCAGATTTGATACGCATTAGCCGGAGTTTTGACAAATTTCCCGACGCCACGGGAATAACGGCGTATTCAAGGACAAGGCTACGTCCGCTTGCGCTGACCACCTTGGTTAGAGCGTCCGTCGATGGGCACTGTCCCAGTGCAAGAGCATCGCCCTGGCAGTACTGAAAAACCAAAGAGCGGGCGCCATTTTCGCGACGGAGCAAGCGACCGGTGGCGCTGAACCAGGAATGGGAGCCGTCAGGTCGGATCAGCTCCCACGCCCCCTTCGCGGCAATTACGGCCGGATCGGACTCCTTACGCAGAACCGTGTTTCTGCTCGCGTAAGGTCGATAGATACCCGAGCCCGACCCCACCTCGGAAAAATCCTCGATGTAACCATCGTTCCTGATCAGATACTTCAACGTGGCCCCATTGAGAGCCAGACGTTCGGAAAACGAGTTAGCCCAGTTGTCGCCAAGTCCGGACAACAAGGAGAAGTCGGCTACAGAGTTGTAGTTGCGCGAAAACTCATATCCGTCCCAGGAAAAATCGGTTTCCTTGTATTCTTTGTTACCCGTCTCGGCGTTGCACGGATTGCCGTTCTTGACGTCGATCCCGCAAACCGGAGCTTTTTGTTTAGTTATTTTCCGGATGGTAGCCGTGGCGGCGTTCGCACACACCAAAGGCCAATCGACCTGCGTGCCGACCGTAGAGCTCGGCATCACATAAAACAGTTCGGGACACTGATAGTAATCCATCCTTTTGACGGGATAGACGTAACTCGACCCGCCGCTCATGCTGGTTGCGGTAATCAATCTTCGGCTCGGCACCGGAGCTCCACCAAGCTCGGCTCCGTTCATCACCATTTCCAGATTGCCTTTATCGCTGTACGAGTAATTCCATTTCGTGTAAGGCGGCGTCAGATAGGCGCCTTGTAACGTAGCTGTGTACGCGTTCTGAAGCGGGTACGCCCGCATGCTCGCTGCGACAGCCTCTTGTTCCGACCTGCACTTATACCCCGAGCAATCAGTAACATTTCCGGTCGGATGTCCCTCATAGAAGTCACCGACATAAGCCGCCGATTTTCGGGGAACCGCATAGTAATGAATCGTGGCATCGCCCGAGATGTTTACGTCATTTCTCTTCTCGAGAAACGCATTCCCGCGCGGCGTGGCCGGTTCAATCCGTATGTAGGCCTCAGCCTCGGCGAGTGTGCCGAAGTCCTGCGTCTCTTCTGCGGTGGTGTAGTGCGTCGCCCGATAGACCGTGTCAGGTAGCTGAGCTTCGGCGGCGGTCGCCACGCTTAAAAGCATCCACCCGACGAGCAGGGAGTACTTTGAGGCCCAAAGCTTCGGTGTAGTAGTGACTCTCTGCATGGCACTTATTCCATCTCGGCTGACGGCTATCGTTTAATAACGCGACTACAGCGAGCATGACGCAGCCGAACTCGCTCGGCTGCGTCATCCCCATGTCGCCTAGCTTCCCAGAATCCCCGGATGGCCGCGAGCTTTTTCAATTAGAGCCGCGAAATCGAGAGCCGATAGAGCAATGGCCTATCGAGCTGCGGCACATAACTGAACTCATATATCGACTTAAAGAATGTCCTGAATCATCAATCCATAGCGACGTTAGCGATACGGGTTATAGCTATACCCCGCGCTCACTGCTTCAGGAATTCTGAAGTAATTCGTCACCAACCCCACCGGATCAGTAGCCAACATCCCCCGCCCCGGCCCATCGTTGCTGTCGTCCCACCCCCACGGCGCATTCGCCGAGTTGGTGTTGCAACCGATCGCGCCGCTGCCGCAACCGCCGCTGTTGTCGCCGGCGAAACTGCCGTAGCCGGCGAACAGCCAGCTGTTGTTGCGCTGTTGCCACAGGCCGCCGGGTTCGAAGATGTCGATGAGTTTGTATTTGACGTCGCGGTCGTCCGGGTTCGACGGGACTTCGGCGGTGGTCAGCGAGGGGTTATAGATCACGCCGTCGCCATTGATGTTGTAGGCCGGCCAGGCTTTGAGGCCGTGGCCTTTGGCTTCCTGCGCGGTGACCGGGTGCGGGGCGTCTTGGTAGGTCAGGAACGATAGAGAGCCGTCGACGCTTTCGGCTTTGCCGGTCCAGTTGCTGCCGGCGGGGACGTAGGAGAAAAAGTCGGTGTGGGCGACGGTGACCGCGGCTTTCAAGGTGCCGTAGGTCGAGCCGTCGCGGGCGATCGCGAACAGCACGCCTTCGGCGTCGTTCTCGTGTTCGGCGTCGAAGAACGTATCGGTCCAGTCGCGCGGGTGGAAGAACAGGTAGGTGATGGACCAGTGGGTGCTGGTTTCCACGACCGAGTAGTACGCGTGCGCGGCGAGCGGATAGGCGGATTGACCGGCGCGATCCCAGTTGTTGCGCGCGTCGAGATCGCCGTCGAAATCGTAGCGGGTGATGTAGTCGGCGGCTCCGCCTAATGCGTGACTGCCGGTCTGATCGACATCCTGGTAATGCACCGGGGCCCAGCGCAGGGCGAGCGCTGCGCGATCGGCGGGCGATTGCGCGGACAAGCCGGCGGCGAAGCCGTTGCTGGCGAACAGGGCGACGGCGAGGGCGCCGATTGCGAGACAGGCGCACGGCATGCGCGATTTACTTGCGAACCCGATCATCGAACACTCCTTGCGTTGCGGAAGATCGAAGGATGCGAAGTGCTTCGTGGCAACCGTATTGCAGGGGCGTTGATGCTAAGGCGCGATGGCGCACAGATTCGCCGATCCGCGAGGGTGGGTGTCGGGATTGGGAGCGGGGTCACTTTGGGACGCCACGCTGTGCGCCGATGGAAACCGGCGACGAGGGTGAGGCCGTGCGAATGCGGCGTGGTAGCGTTTCAGATTGCGCGGTTGGCTCGGTCGCCAACGCATTGGTGCGATCGGGCTGGACGCGGCGCGCCGACTTGCCCGGGCAGTGTCGCGATTAAAAAGTAGGCTGGCTGGCTGAGCGCGTGGCTGGCAAAGAGGGGGTACGACCGGCATCTGTCGCGCCGCGGATACTACGGAGCACGGATGTTGCTAACAAGGCGATGGGGGCGTTCGAGCAGATGCGGCACAGTGGGGTTGTGCGGCGATAGTAGACGTGGCTGAAGCTCCATCCCACAAAAGAACCTGGAAGCTACGCGATGATTCGTGTGGAATGTCGCTCGAGATGAGGCTTGGTTTTTTTGTCATCCCCGCGAAGGCGGGGATCCGGGGCTCCACCGAGGCATGACTCTGAAGTCTCTGGATCCCCGCCTTCGCGGGGATGACGAGCAAAAGCGGATTCGGTCAGGCTCAACCCGATGCCGATCCCTACTTCAATCCCGAATCCTGAA
>NZ_LMHM01000017.1:146542-309924 GCF_001427785.1 Lysobacter sp. Root690 | reverse complement strand
CTTAGTTCTTAGTTCTTAGTTCTTAGTTCTTAGTTCTTAGTTCTTAGTTCTTAGTTCTTAGTTTTTAGTTTTTAGTTTTTAGTTTTTAGTTTGAATCCGAATCCTCGATTCCCATCGCCATCATGCAGCCGTTGCCCACAAGGCAATCACCCACCCGGCGCCAAACCGGCAATCTGCCGTATCGCCGCCTCGAACTGCTCCGCCGGTTGGCCGCCCTGGATCAGATGACGGTCGTTGATGATGACCGACGGTACCGCGCGGATACCCTGGCTCTGATAGAACCGCTCCTGCTCGCGCACGGCGTCGGCGTATTCGTCCGAGGCCAGCAGCGAGCGCGCGCGATCGGCATCGAGGCCGGTTTCGCCCGCGACGGCGGCCAGCACGTCATGTTGGGAGATGTCGCGGCCATCGGTGAAATAAGCCTTGAGCAGCGCGTGCTTGAGCGTGCGCTCCTGGGCCGCGCCTTCGGCCGCGGCCCAGTGCAGCAGGCGATGCGCGTCGAAGGTGTTGTAGATGCGATCGCGCGCATTGAACTGGAAACCGACCGCGGCGCCGCGCTCGCGCAAGGCCTCGCGGTTCTGCGCCAGTTGCTGAGCGCCCAGGCCGTATTTGTGCGCCAGGTGCTCGTCGATGTTCTCGCCTTCCGGTGCCATCTGCGGATTGAGTTCGAACGGCTGGAAATGCAGCTCGACCTCGACCGCGTCGCCGACCCGGGCGATAGCCTGCTCCAACGAATTCAGGCCGACCGCGCACCACGGGCAGACCACGTCGGAGACGAAATCGATCTTGATCCGCGGCGTGGACGAATCGGGGGACTGGCTCATGGATCGGCTCCGCGTGTGGCGTTGATGTGAACCCACACGATGCGGCCGGCCGCCGCCGGCATCAAGCCGGACGGCGGCGCATTAGCGGATCGGTGCGTTCCACGCAGTCACCCCTGCAACCGACCGAGCGATCAGGCAACGCTTTCGACATAGCCCTTGCGCAGCTTTTCCTCGACCAGCTTGACGATCTCGCGCTCGGCCCGCTCGGGCGTGTCGAAACTCTTGATCAAGGTCTGTCCGCGCGTGCCGACGCGACCGAACACCACGGTCATTTCGCCGTCGACCCGGCCGATTCGCCAGAACTTGTGCGAACCACCCTGCTGCAACACGAATTCGCGCAAGGCCGACGGGGCAGATGTGGGAACGGGTGCGATCGGTTCGGGTTGCGGCGCCGATTCGGCGATCGATTCGGCCGGCTTCGTGGCGTCGGCCACCGCATCCTCGTCGGCCTCATCGACGGCCAAAGCTGCTTCGATACGTTCGATCGCCGCATGCGGATTGCGCAGCCAGTCCGCGGCCGGCAGATCAATCACCCGCCAGCCGAACGCACGCAGGATGCCAGGACGGAACACGTAGCGCTCGCGCACGTCGGCCGCCGCGGCATCGGGTGGATCGAGCAGAATCGCGAGCGCATAGCCCTCACCGGCCGGATCGACGATCGCCAGGTCGCAGCGGAACTGCGAGCGGCCGACATGCTCGTGGACGATATGCCCACGTTCGCGCAGCGCCTTGGCCAGACTCGTGCGCGCGGCGTCTGCGCGCGCGACGCTGGAGAACGCGCGCTCGGCACCGGGATTCAAGGCGCCCAGAACGCTCTGCGAACGTTCGGCCTCACCGCGCGCGCTGGCTTCGGCGAACGCGAGGAACGCGCGCAACGCAGCCGCGCCGTCGTTGTGGGTGTTGGTGATCTGCTCGGCGCGGATCGTGGTCACCACCGCCATGCGATGGCGCGCGCGGCTGAAGATCACGTTGAGCCGCTTCTCGCCGCCGCGCTGATTGATCGGGCCGAAGTTCATCAGCATGCGTCCGTCGGCGCCGGGCGCATAGCAGATGCTCAGCAGGATCACGTCGCGTTCGTCGCCCTGCACGTTCTCCAGGTTCTTGACGAACAAGCCGTTGAACTGGTCTTCGTCTTCGCGCAGGTATTCGCGCTCCAGCCGCGCGGCGAAGTCGGCATCCTGTGCGGCCAGCGCTTCCAGCGCCGATTCGATCTCGCCCTGCTGCGCTTCGGAGAACGCGACTACGCCCAGGCTCAGGCCGCTGTCGCGCCGCAGCAGTTCGCGCACCAGTCCGGCGATGTAGCGCGCTTCGGCTAGATTGCAGCGGTTCGCGTAAACGCCGTCTTCGATGCGGTGATGGCTCAACGGTCTGGCGAGCAAAGCGTCGACGCCGGTAGCGGCGGCCTTCTCATCGGCCGCGCGCAAGGCCAGCGACTGCTCGCCGCGCGTGTCCAGGCCGCGATCGGGAATGGTGATCAGGCGGCCGTCGTAGAACGCGGCGTTGGAGAAGCTGATCAACGCTTCGTGGCGGCTGCGGTAATGCCAGGCCAACAAGGTCGCCGGCAGATTGCGCGCGGCCTGGTTGAGCAGGCTGTCGGCGTCGAGGTTGATCGCGATGCGTTCGCCGTCTTGCTCGGCGACGATCGCATTGTCGTCGTCATCGCCGGCCGCGGAGAAGAAGCTGGTCGGCGGCAACTGCATTTCGTCGCCGACCACCACCACTTGCGGCGCGCGGCTCAGCGCCGGCACGGCTTCCTCGGTCGGGATCTGGCTGGCTTCGTCGAAGATCACCACGTCGAACAGGTCGGCGCTGAGCGGCAGGGTGTCGGACACCGACAGTGGGCTCATCAGCCAGATCGGCTTGAGGTCGTTGACGACCAGACCGGTGTCGCCGCCGGCCAGTTCGCGGATCGAGCGATAGCGCATGCTCTTGCCGAATTCGTGTTCGAGTTCGCGCCGGCCGGTGGCGTAGCGCTTCTTGAACAGCTTGCCGTCGGCGTCGAGCTGGCTCGCCGACAGCGAGGACTGACGCACACGTTCAAGGAATTGGCGATGCAGGGTCGCGCGCACCACCCCGGCATTGCGCTGCAACAGCTCGCGTTCGGCGCGCGCGGCGCGGTGCGCGGCGTCGGCCAGGGCGCGCGCATCGAAGCGGGCGAGTTCGGGTTGTTCGCGATGCAGCCGCGCCAGCGACTCGTCGAGGATCACGCCATCCAGTTGCGCTGGCGCGAGGTCGAGTTGCTGCAGCGCGCGCGCATAGGCCTGGCCGGCGGCGTGCATTGCGCGCAGCGGCGGCAGCGCGTCGGGCAAGTCGTCAAGGCTTTCGCGCAGGTCGCGGGTCCATTCGGCGAACTCGCCGAGGCTCAGCGTGTCCGGAAGATCCAGCGAGGTCTGGGCGATCTCCTGCAGACGAGCCGCGGCCCCGGCGAAACCGGCTTCACGTTGCGCGTAGGCCACCGGATCGAGCATGGCCAGCAGGTGTTCGTGCAGGCGACGCAGGATCGGCGAGGTCGGCAGCGCATTGCGCCAAAGCTGTAGCGTCTGCAGGAACGGGCTCAATGCCGGCGTATCCAGGCGCGCGCGCATCTGTTCTTCGAACGCGACGCACTCGTTGGCGGCGTGTTGATGCGCGGCCTGCGCTTCCAGCACCTGGACCAAGCTGGGCCGGACCGCGTGCTGACTGAAGTCGTAGCTGCGCGCCATCGTCCCGCGCAATCGCCACCACGATGGCTTGATCCAACGCAGCGGCGAGCGCTCTTCGCTGCGCGCGATCGCCAACGCGGCTTGCGTGTCCTGCTCGGAGAACGACACCTTCCAATGCACGGTGTGCTTGCCGGCTTCGGCGCGGCGGCGTTCGAGTTGCTCGAAGGCTTCGCTGTCCTGGCGCAGTTGGGTGCTCGCGGCCGAGGCCGAATCGAGCAGGTCAGGGTGGGCCGCCAGACGCGCGTCGTCGAGCTTGCGCGCCATCGAGGTCAAGGTGGCCGCATCGGCGAGCGTGGTCTCTTGGGTCAGCAGGCTGCGATCGTCGTCGAAGGCCGCATCGAGCCGATCGACCTGTTCATTGCAATCTGCCAGCACTGCCTCGGTGTCGGCGTAAGCGCGCTCACCGCCTAACAGCCGCGCCGACAGACGCGCGAACGGATGTGCGGCCAGCCGGTCGTTGCCGTAGCGTTCGCGCAGCAAGGCCTGCAGGCCTTCGCGTGCGCCACGCTCGCGCTCCCACAAGGCGTAGTCGGGCAGTTGCTCGCGCTCGCGCGCGCCCAACTCGACCGGCGCAGGCAACTCCGCCGCGCGCCGCAGCAGTGCGCGCACGCTGGCGCCTAATCGCTGCGGAATCGCGGCCATGCCGTTTTCGTAACGCTCGATCTGGCCGAGCTGCGCGGCCAGCGCCTCGTGCACCGCCGCGCGCGCCTGAGTCAGCGAATCGTGTTGATGCGCCTGGGCGATCCAGCGTTCGTAGCAATTGCGCAGATCGTGGACGAAGGCTTTCTTGTCGGTCTGCGAGTCGTGGATCAGGCAGCACAGTTCGTCCAGGCCGGCCTGCTTGAGGCGATGGAACACCACATCGAGCGCGGCGCGCTTCTCGCATACGAACAATACGCGCTGGCCGCGGCCGGCGTAATCGGCGATCAGGTTGGTGATGGTCTGCGATTTACCGGTGCCGGGCGGCCCCTGGATGATGAAGCTGCGGCCGCCGCGCGCCAGCGCGACCGCCGCGTTCTGGGTCGCGTCGCTGGCGACGACGTTCCATTGCTGGTCCGGCGCGACCGGCGCCGGCGGCGCGACATCGACCTCGCGCGGCTCGATCGAGAAGATCCGATCGAAGCCGCCGCGCGCCGCGTCGGCCGAGGTCGGATCGTCCTCGATCAACTGCGCGTAATCGCGTACCAGCGACATTTTCTTGTAGTTGAAATTGGCCAGAGTGACCTGGGTCAAGTCGAAATCCCAGGCGTAGGCGTGGCCGGTGTCGTCCTGCAGCGCGTAGGTGGTGTGCTCGATTTCATCGCTGCTCGCGCTCATGCGCTGCGGCTCCGGAATCGGCGCGGCGCCGACCGCGGCGCGCAACGGCAGCGGGCTGGGTTGCACGCGCTGGCGGAACAGGGCCAGGCCGAGTGGGCGGTAATCCTCGCGCTCGTAACTGAAATCCGGACGCTGCGCGTCGGGCCTGATCCGCCCGCCGCTGCGGCGCTGATACTGCTGCAGACGCTGCACCGCCTTGCGCCGGATCAGTTCGATCGCCGGCTTGCTCTGCAGGCGCAGTTCCACCCCGGGCTCGGACGCGCGGATCTGCGCGGCGAGGTCGGCGTGGATCGACTCGATCGAGACCTTCTGCAGGTCGACGGTTTCGGGCAACTGGATGTCGTAGAGCTGGCGCAGGTAATGGCGCAGGGCCGGGTTGAATTCGGCCTCGCCGTCCTCGCACTGGATCACGTACTGGTCGCGCACGCCCTTCTTGCGCACCAGCTCGACCGGCAGCCACAGCAACGGCGAAACGAAGCGCTGCTCGGGGTCTTCCTTGAGGTTGTGCCAGCGCAGGAAGGCCACGACCAGACGCAGATGGCTGAAACCGAACTCGGCGCGGTCGCGGCGGGTTTCCTGGGCGATACGATCCAGCGCCGCCGGCAGGTACGGCTGATCGTCGAAACGCAGCCAGCGGTGCAGGCTCACCGGTTTGCCGGCGATCACCTCGTCGGCGAACTCGCCGCTCCAGGTGCATAGCTGCTCGGGCCGGATGCTGCCGAGCTGCAGCACGATCGGCACGCTGGCGATCGTCAGGTTGACGCTGGCCTGGGTCGCGCGGAATTGCAGCAGGCGATTGCGCCGCGACAGATCGAACAAACGATCGCGCAGATGCGAGAGCACCGCGATACGGCGCGGGCTGTGACCCTTCGCATCCGACAGCACGCGTTCGACATCCAGCCCCATCGGCTGGTCGCGGTACGTCTGCAGGCGTTGCACCAGTTCGGCCAGATCGGTCGCGCGCTCGTGCCGGTTCAACGCGGTCATCTCGACGATGATCGCGGCCAGCACCGGATTCAGACGCGGGTTGATCCGGAACAGGTTCTGGCGTTGCGCGGCGAACAGATCCAGATCGTCGGTGTCGTCGAAATCCAGACCGCAGGCGAGGCTGGCAAGCACTTGCCCGAGTTGGAAGATGTCGCCGATTTCGTCGTGATGGCCGAGCGCGAGTTCCCAGCAGCGATAACCCGGCAGGTACAACGGGCGTTCGATCGGCTGCGCCGGATCGTGCTGGGTATGCAGGTTTTCCAGACTGCTGCCGTGGGCGGCGTCCTGGGTGACGCGCAGTTCGCCGACGATGTTTAGGGTCGATCCCGGCGGCGGCTGGACTTTGCGCAAGCGTTCGATGTCGAGCGTCGGCAGGCGCCCTTCGGACGCGCGCAGGCCTAGTCCGGTGTCGGCGGCATACACGATGTCGTCGGCGTTGAGCGCGGCGACCCGGCCATGCGCATGCAGTTGCGCGACCGCGCGCAGCAGCGGCAAGGCCAGGAACAGCACGTCGTCGGTGGCGAGGCCCGCGCCGCGCTGGGCCGCGATCACCGCGCGCAGGGTGTCGCCGTCGATGCGGGTCGGATCGATCGGGGTGGGTGTCGCGCCGTCGGGCGTCACTGCCGGCGCATTCATGCCGCGCTCTCCTGATCGAGCCGACGCACCAGCTTGTCGAGTTCGCGCTTGCCCAGGCCGGCGTCGCGCTTGAGCGCAGCCAGGAATTCGGCGCGGCCGCCAATGCGCGCGGCCAGACGCGCGGTTTCCAGCAGTGTCGCCTCGCGTTGATCGGCGTCGATTAACGCGAAGTCGAGCATCACGCTGCGCAGATAGCCGTACACACTGTCGTCGATGCGATCGGGCGCGAGCGCTTCGTCATCGGCCGCGGGTTCCTCGCCACTCCAGTCGGGAAAGTAGCCGCGCGCCTGTTGTTGCGCGGCTTCGGAATTCAATGCCGGCATCGCCAGCAGGCGCGCGATGAAGCGCCGGGTCAGTGCGCGCAGTTCGACCTGATCGAGCAAGTCGAGCCGATCGAACGACAACGGCCCCTGCAAACGCCGGCGCAGCCAGCTGTCGGTATCGGCCGCGCGGCGCCACCAGCGATCGACCGCCTGTGCGCGCAGATACGCCTCCGGGTGGGTTTCGCCGCGGCTGTGGCGCGGATCGTCGCGTTCGACTTCCTCGGCCTGGCCCAGGTACGCGGTCGGATCGACATTGCCCAGCCCGGTATGCACCTTGACCAGGATCGCGACCGCCGGCAGCGCCGCCTGCGCCGCGACCGCGGCGCCGCGGTCGGCGAAAATCTCGGTATGCAGGCTATAGCGGCGCGCGCTTTCGGCGTGGCTGCTCGCGGCCTGCGGATCGGCCATGCAGTGGTCGAGGATGCGCTGGGCGGTGTGGTAATCGCCGCCGTCGAGAGTCCACAGTTTGTAGTGGGCGAGTTCGTGACCGAGTAGCGCGCTCAGTTCGATCTCGTCGAGGCGTTCGAGCACCGCGCCGGCCAGAACCACGTGCGCCTCACCGGGCAGGGACCACAGGCTCGCGCCCATCGCGCCGTCGCCGGCCTGGTACAGGGTGACGTTGGCTTCGATGCCCAGGCGCGCGAGCACCTCGCCGCACAGCGCATGCACTTGCGGATGCGAAGCCGGGGTCAGCCGATAGGTCTTGCGCAGCAGTTCGGTGCGCAGTTCCTGGGCGTGCTGGGTTTGCACGCTCAGCGACGAGGCCCAGGCCCAGACCTCGGGTTCGGCGCGCTTGAAATGCGCGACCAGGGCCTGGTGATACGGCAACGGCGCCAGCGCATGCGGCGCTGCCATCGCCTCCGCTGTCGCACCGATGTCGTCGTCCTTGGGCTGTGCTGCATCCATCGCGTTCGTGGTCTCCGGGCCGTGCGCCGCCGGCCGCTTCGGGCGACCGCGGGCCGGCGTGGTTTGGTCAAGCCGTCACGATACAGGGCGGCGCCGGCCGCTCGCCTGATCAGGCCGAATCATGCCGAATCGGGCGGGATCGAACCGGCCCGGGCCGTCGCGACGGTCTCGTCCTCTGGGCTGGCGCGCTTCGAAAAACCCCGCCAAGAGTGATGACTAGATCACAAAAATCGGCGCAGAATAACCATGGCGGCCGGCAATGGGGCGACCGCCGATCATCGAACGGGCCGCCCGCGAGCGGGTGCGCCTTCGCACAGGGGAAATCATGGAAACGATGTATCCGGCCGGACCCGCGTCCGTGCCCGCGCAATTGACTGCACCCAGTGCCGCCTACAAGCGTCACGCCTGGCTGGCGATGGCCGGCCTGCTGGCCTTCGTGTCGATCTACTTCGCCCTGCTGGGCTGGTTCGGCTGGACCGCGTACCGGCTGCTCGCCGGCATCGTGCGCGGCAGCACCGACAACGTCGTGCTCGCCGCCGTCGCCGGCATCTGCGCCGCGTTCCTGTGCGTGTTCATGGCCAAGGCGCTGATCTTCACCAAGCGCGGCGGCAAGGACGCGCAGGACATGGAACTCAAGCCGGCCGAGCAGCCCGAGCTGTTCGCGTTCCTGCACCGTCTGGCCGACGAAGCCGGCGCGCCGCGCCCGCACCGGGTGTTCCTGTCGCCGCGGGTCAACGCCGGGGTGTTCTACGACCTGTCGCTGGCCAATCTGATCGTGCCGTCGAAGAAGAACCTGGAAATCGGCCTGGCCCTGGTCAACGTGCTCAACCTGGGCGAACTCAAGGCCGTGCTCGCGCACGAATTCGGCCATTTCGCCCAGCGCACGATGGCGGTCGGACGCTGGGTCTACATCGCCCAGCAGATCGCCGCGCACATCATCGCCAAGCGCGATGCGTTCGACGATTTCCTGCGCGGACTGTCGCGCTTCGATCTGCGCGTGGCCTGGATCGGCTGGCTGCTGTCGCTGATCGTGTGGTCGATCCGCTCGCTGGTGGAAATCGTGTTCCGGGTGGTGGTGCTTGCCCAGCGCGCGCTGTCGCGCGAGATGGAATACCAGGCCGACCTGGTCGCCGCGTCGCTGACCGGCAGCGACGCGCTGGTGCATGCCCTGCACCGCCTCGGCGCGGCCGACGATGCCTGGGACCGCAGCTTGAACTTCGCCAACCGCGAATATGCCAACAAGCGCCCGGTCGTCGACCTGTTCGCGATCCAGACCCGGATCATCGAAAACCTGCGCAGCGTGTTCGCCGACGCCGAATACGGCGAGCCGCCGCAACTGCCGGCGCAGGACCGCGACCGCCACCGCGTATTCCGCAACGAGATGGCGCAGCCGCCGCAGATGTGGTCGACCCATCCGGCCAACAGCGATCGCGAACACAACATCAAGCGCGTCTACATCGCCTGCGATATCGACCCGCGTCCGGCGCTGTCGCTGTTGCGCGATCCGCAGGCGCTCAAGCAGCGCATGTCGCGCGAGATGATCGACACGCCCGATCCGCTGCCGTTCGTGCCGATCGAAGAATCGCTGCGGCATCTGCAAAGCGATTACGCCGACCTTGCCCTGGACCGCCGCTTCCGCGGCACCTATCTGGGCCGTTCGATCGTGCGCGAATGCGAACAGCCCGGCGAGCTGTACTACGGCATTGCCGCCGGCACCGACCTGGGCGAGCACCTGGCCGGGCTGTATCCGGAATCGCACGGCCAGAGCCTGGAGCGTCTGCGCGAGCTGGAATCCGAACGCGGCATTCTGGAAGCCATGCGCCAGGGTCACCTGCGCGCGCCCGGCGGCATGCTGCGCTGGCGCGGCGCCGAATTGCCGGCCAAGCAATTGCCGAAGGTGATCGAGGAACTCGACGCCGAACTCGCGCCGCTGCGCAAGGACGTGCGCGAACACGACCGTCGCTGCCGCAGCGTCCACCTCGCCGCCGCGCGCGCGCTCGGCGGGCCGTGGGAAGAGTTCCTGCGCGGCCAGCTGGCGGTGCTGCATTACGCCGATCACAGCTGCGCCAACGTGCTCGATGCCAACGCGTTGTTCGTCAACACCTACGAGGTGGTGACCGCCGACCGCAAGGTCTCGTCGAGCGAACTCACCCGATTGATACGCTCGGCCAATGAATTGCACGGCGTGTTGCGCGAGCTGCACGAACACGCCGCGCAGGTGAAGCTGGACTGGCGCATCGCCGAGAAACTCGGCGTCGACGACTGGGCCGAGGCGATGGGCGCGTTCACCCTGCCGCCGGCGAGCCAGGAAAACATCGACCCGTGGCTGAAGGCGATCGACAACTGGGTGCGCGGCACCACCGGTCCGCTGTCGGCGCTGCGCAACGCGGCGCTGGAAAGCCTGCTGGCAACCGAGAACGACGTCGCGCAGCGTCTGCATGCACGGGCGAACGGCGAGCCTGAGCCGGCCACGTTCGAGCGCTCGCGGTTCGATCGGCCCGCGGCGGCTGCGATCACGCTGGGCGAGGGCACGATGGGCGAAGCAGGAGCCAGCGAGGCCGCGCTCACTCATGCGCCGTCGGATGAAGCGGTCGTCGAAACGCCCGTCGCGCGTCCCGACACGGCCGCCGCCGCGCCCTCGCATTACGCGCGCCTGCTGCCCAACGGCAACCGCCGCCTGCAGACCAAGCTGGGCTGGTGGGATCGCTTCCAGACCGCCGACGGCTTCGTGCCGGCGCTGGCGCGGGTCGGCGCGGCCGGCGGCATCGTCGGCACGGTGCTGTTCTTCGGCGCCTCGCTGGGCATGGCCAAGATCACCGTGATCAACGGCCTCGCGCAGGCGATGAAGGTGCGGGTCGACGACACCACGGTCGAGGTCGGGCCGTTGCAACATCTCACCTTCGAACTGCCCGGCGAGGGTCGCCACCACGTGGTCACCTCGACCGCCGACGGCGCTTCGGTCGAAGAGTTTGACAGCGACGCCGGCGGCACCAGTGCGCACTTCGTCTACAACATCGCCGGTGCCGCGCCGCTGGTGGAATGGACCGCGGTGTACGGATCGCGCGCCGAAGTGCCCGAACGCAAGCTCGGCGCGCCGCGCTGGACCACGACCTCGGCCGACCACGTCTTCGAAGAGCCGCCGAAGCAGATCAGCACCAAGGGCGAAGGCGGCAGCCGCACGGTGTTGATGGGCTACGCCGATCTGTCGCCGGTGTACCAGATGGATCTGGTCGATGGCGAGGAACGTCAGGCCGAAATCGCGGCCACGCACGCGCGCTGGGATGCCGGCGATTCGCAGTACCTCTCGACCTGGCTGTCGCTCGCCGGCAAGCGCAAGGATTTCGCCGAGCTGATCGCGCAGCGCCTGCGTCGCGCGCCGGCCGAGGTCGTCGCCCTGCGCGCCGAACAGGACGCCGCCTGGGGCACGCCGGACTATGCCCGGGTGTGCGAACGCCACCGCGCGCTGGCCGAGCAGTCGCCGCAATCGGGCGATCTGCACTATGTCGCGGCGCGTTGCGACACCGATGACGATGCCCAGACCCGGGCTTTTCACGCCGGCCATGCGCGCTGGCCCGACAACGGCTGGTTCGCCTTGGCCTCGGGTTATTCGCGCGCCGAGCATGCGCAATGGACCAGCGCGCTGCCGTTGTTGCAGCAGGCGGCGAAGATGCCGCAGGTCGGCGAATGGGTCGCGCTGGAAATCGCCCGCACCCAGCGCGCGATCGGCGGCGAGGCGGCGGTCGACCTCGGCGCCAACGTCAGCTCGGCCCAGTTCGAACGGCTGATGACGGTCGAACAGGGCAAGCTGCCGCCGCAGTCGCCGTACTCGGCCTACACCTCGCTCAAGCGCGGCGATCTGCAGTCGGCCTTGCGTATCGCGCAGGGCGATGCGGAGTTGCGCGCGCAGATGCTGCGCCTGGTCGCCGCGTCCGACGGCGCTCCGCGCGAGGCCGTGGCCGAAGCGCTCAAGCTGGCGCCGCACGAGGGCATGAACGACGTCAGCGCCTGGACCGCCCTGGCCCTGGCCACGCGCGAACACGACGACAACCCGCGCCTGCGCGAACTGGCGCTGCAATCGGACCCGCGCGAAGCGGCGAAGATCGCCGCGTTCTTCGACGCGGTGAAGCGCGGCGCGAGCAGCGCCGACGCCGAACGCGCGCTCGGGCCGGTCACCGCGCGTTCGCGTGGGCTGGCTTACAGCACCGCGGCGATCGTGCTGGGCGAGCGGTGTCCGCAGGCGTGGCGCGAGGGCGCCAAGCGGTTGTTATTTACGGTGGAGCGGCCGTATTTTGGTTGAGCCGGGATTTTGGATTCGGGATTCGGTAGTTCGTAGTTCGTAGTTCGTAGTTCGTAGTTCAAAAAAAATAACGGCTGCCAATCGTTCGCGACGGCAGCCGTTTTTTTTGTGCTTTCATTCCCGCGACGGAGCCCGACAAAATGCTCTGTCGCCGCTTTTGCTCGTCATTCCCGCGAAAGCGGGAATCCAGTGACTTCAAGCGTTCTCGCACGAAAGGCCCTGGATGTTCGGCTCCGCCGAAGATAGAGCGGAGCCCGCCTTCGCGGGAATGACGTCTTGAGGGTCGTGTCGCGATTGGATGGGCATGAGCCCCCGCTTTTGCTCGTCATCCCCGCGAAGGCGGGGATCCAGAGACTTCAGCGTCATGCCGCGGTGAAGCCCATGGATATTCAGCTGCGCCGAAACGGAGCGGAGACCACCACGCGGCAACTACGGCGTGAAAGCCGCGCCGAGCAAAGCGCAGCATGCGGCGAAGTTGCCAGCCTCGCACCCTAGGCTTTGCCGCAATAGCCCTCTTGCTCCCGCAACTGACTGTTGCCGCGTCGCCCCTGGCGCCTTCAGCCCGCTCTGCGCACACTGTGCAGGCCCCATCAGCCCGCGCGATCCGCGCAGCGGCGCCATCGATCCGCCCCTTGCGCGCGACGCCCCCGCCTCGCGCGGTCCGGGCGTATCTCGCCTCCCCCTTGTGAATCCGTAACCGCATGAGTGTCAGCACCGCCCCCTCGTCCCTCGCCCGCCCGCTCTGGCAGGGCCGCGCCTGGGTGCTCGCCGGCATCGTGTTGTCGGCGTTCACCTTGCGCACCGCGGTCACCTCGCTGACTCCGCTGCTGGATGCGCTGGGCCGGGAATTCCATTTCGGCGCGACCATGACCGGCGTGTTCGGCATGGTTCCGACCGCCGCGTTCGCGCTGTTCGGCGTGGCGACCCCAGCGCTGGCCCATCGCATCGGCCTGGAGCGCGCGGCGCTGCTGGCGATGGCGATGGCCGCGCTGGGCCTGCTCGCGCGCGCCTTCGTCGGCGACACACTGCAGTTGTTGCTCGCCAACGCATTCGCCCTGGCCGGCATGGGCATCGGCAACGTGGTGCTGCCGCCGCTGGTCAAACGCTATTTCGCCGATCGCGTCGGCACCGTCAGCACCGCCTACATCACCGTGCTGCAACTGGGCACGATCCTGCCCGCGCTGGCCGCGGTGCCGTTGATGCAGGCCTCGGGCTGGCGCGTGTCGCTGGGGTCGTGGTCGCTGGTCGCGGTCGCCGCCGCGCTGCCGTGGCTGGCGGTGCTGTGGATGGAAGCGCGCGGCCGCTCCGAACCGGCACGCGAACTCGCCCGCACCCACGACAGCGCCGTGCATGCCGACGACGCCGCGCCCGAACTCGCCGCCAGCGCGCCGCGCGGCCGCGTGTGGCGCTCGCCGGTGGCCTGGGGCATGGCGCTGATGTTCGGCATGACCTCGTTGATCACCTATTCGATGTTCACCTGGTTGCCCAAGTTGCTGATCGAAGCCGGCGGCAGCCCCGCGCTGGGCGGCAGCATGGTCGCGCTGTTCTCGACCCTGGGCATGATCAGCGCGCTGTGCATGCCGGCGCTGGCGGTGCGGGTGGCCAATCCGTTTCCGATCGTGCTGGTGTGCGTGTTGGCTTACCTCGGCGGCTTCACCGGCCTGCTGCTGGCGCCGATGCACGGCACCTACGTCTGGGTCGGCCTGATCGGCCTGGGCCCGAGCACCTTCCCGCTGGCGTTGACCCTGATCAATCTGCGCACGCGCTCGCCGGCCGGTTCGGCCGCGCTGTCGGGTTTCATGCAGGGCCTGGGTTACACCATCAGCTGCCTGGGCCCGCTCGCGTTCGGCTGGCTGCACGAACTCAGCCACGGCTGGGTGTGGCCGTTTGCGATGCTCGGCGCTTGTCTGGTGATTCTGGTGATCGGCGGACGCATGGCGTGCAAGCCGCGGATGCTGGAAGACTGCTGGTAGTCCGATCGCGATTGCATTGCGTCGCCAAGTCGGCGATCGGTTCGCGCGACGAACGACATCAGTCTGTATCGCAGACGATGTAGCCAAGCGCCGTTGCAATGCGATGACAAATCACCGTGAATCGAATCGACTCCCGAAGGCGGCCAAATGGCCGCCTTTTTCGTTGTCCCGTTTCCAAAGCTTTCCGATTCCCTACTCCCGATTTCCGATTCCAGCGCTTCGACCCATTCATCCGCGTGAATCGCACCACACCCCGCGATCAAACCTCGGATATGGAAACGCGGGCACAAATCGGTCTGTCATCTCACCGCGGTTTCCGGTAACGGATCACGTAACGCGCCACCTCGCTCACGACAATGAACGGACGGGATCCATGCTTGCCTTGTAACCGCGCGGCTTTATCGCGGCCGCGTACGAAGGAGATCGTTCGATGCATCTTCACTCTCTCGCCGCAGCCCTGGGCTGCTCGTTGCTGTTGACCGTGGCCGTGGCCGACGCAAGCGAAAGCACCCGGCTCGACGCGCTGCGCCTGCAACTGGACAAGACCAACGCGCTGGTGCTCGCGCAAGCGCAACGCGCGTCGTATCCCGAGTACTTCCGTCGCGCCTACGCGCGTTACCCGAACCTGCCCGCCGGCGCGCTGGAAGCCATCGCCTACGCCGAAACCAGCTGGGTGCATGTACGCCCCGACCCGGCGCAGAACCCGCACGACCTGCACATGCCGCGTTCCTACGGCGTCATGGGCCTGTACCACGGCGGCGGTTTCGCCGATCAGGTCGGCGACGGCGCTCGCTTGATCGGCCGCAGCGCGCGGCAGGTCATCGACGAGCCGGAAAGCAACATCCTCGCCGCCGCCGCGCTGCTCGATCGCGCGCTCGCCGCCACCGCGCCGGACCAACGCAGCCGCGCGCTCGCCCAGACCGAGCAACTCGCTCCGGTGCTCGCGCGCTATGCCGGTTACGGCGCGGGCAACGGCGGCATCGCCGACTATGCACGCCAGAGCTTCGCCTACGGCGTGCTGCAGACCTTGCAGCACGGCGTCGACCAGCAAGGCATCAAGATCGAAGCGCAGCCGCTCAAGCTCGAACGCGCCTTCGACGCAGGCCAACTGCAGAAGCTGCGCGCGCCGGCCTTGCTGATGAACGCCGGCGACGACAGCGTGCAGCTCAACCGCGCGCTCGCCACCGATCTGTCCGCGCCCGCGACCAAGGCCGCGCCGTCCACCGACGTCGGCATCAAGGCGGTCGACTTCGGCGAGGCGATCTGGAACCCCGCCAGCTCCAGCAACTACAGCACCGCCTCCAATGCGACGAGCGCGGTCATCCTGCACACGATGGAAGGCTCCTACGCGGGCTCGATCTCGTGGTTCCAGAACCCCAGCGCGCAAGTGTCGGCGCATTACCTGATCCGCAAGTCCGACGGCCAGATCACCCAGATGGTGCGTGAGTACCATCAGGCCTGGCACGCGAAGAACCACAACTACTACACGGTCGGCATCGAGCACGACGGCCGCGCCGCCGACGCCGGCAACTGGTCGGCGGCGATGGTCAACGCCTCGGCGCGCCTGACCAAGAGTATCTGCGCGCGGCGTGGTGTGAATTGCGCCAGCGCGTGGAGCGGGCCTGGGTACGACACCTATCACCTGGTCCCCGACAGCGTGCGGGTCAAGGGCCACGGCATGCTGACCGGCAACGAGAACCGCTACGACCCCGGCAAGTACTTCCCGTGGTCGAACTACTACGGCCTGATCAACGGCGGCGGCACGCCGCCTAACCCGCCGGGCAAGTACTGGGTCGACACCTTCGCCAACGCCACCGGTTACAAGTGGCCGTCGACGCTGACCCCCGTCGGCACCTTGTACCAGGGCACCAACTACGTCTACTGCAAGGCCTGGGGCGAGGAAGTGCGTTCGGGCAGCAGCTACAACCACTACTGGCTCAAGACCGATCTCGACGTCGGCCCGGCCGGTGCCTGGGTATCGGCGTATTACCTCAGCCGCTGGGGCAACGACGAAGCGCGCGACAACAACGGCGCGGTGATCCCGGACTGCTGATCGTCGCGGCGCATGCGTCATCCGCCGCGACGCGGCGGCAACGGCGAGGCGGGTTACCGCCTCGCCGGCACCACTCCCCCATTCCTGCAGAGTCCACGATGAAACGCAAAATGATGCTCTGCGAGCGCGTCATGTACGTCGATCGCGACACCACCTTCACCATCGTCCAGGCCGCGCGCATCCGCGGCCGCCTGGATCCGGCGCGGCTGCGGCACGCGCTCGACCGGATCCAGCTCAAGCACCCGATGCTGCGGTGTTCGATCGAGGACGGCGACCCGCCGTTCGTCGTGCTCGAGGACGATCCCGCGCCGATCCCGCTGCGACTGGTCGAACGCAAGAGCGACGAGGACTGGCAGCACCAATCGCACATCGAACGCGAAACCCGCTTCGCCAGCGAACGCGCGCCGCTGATGCGCGCGGTGTGGATCCACGGCGACGACTCGCACGGCGAGCCGGTCGGCGAACTGCTGATCGTCTGCCATCATGTGATCTGCGACGGCATGTCGATGATGACCCTGCTGCGCGAGACGCTGGCGTTGTGCGAACGCCCGGAACTCGACATCGGCCGCCTGAGCGGCTTCAACGGCCTGGAAGACATTCTTCCGGCGGAAATCCTCGGCGACCGCCGCATCCGGCGCAAGGCGGCGTGGAAGGCGCTCGCGTTCCGCTTGTTCTTTTCATTGCGCCGCAAGCGCAAGCCGGTGCCGCAGGGCGAGTTCTACGTGCTGCACTGGAAGTTGTCGCGCGAAGACACCGCCGCGCTGGCCGCGCGCGCGCGCGCCGAGGGCGTGACCTTGTTCGCCGCGCTCGCGGTGGCGTTCTCGCTGGCCTTCCGCAGCGTCAAGGGCGCCAGCGCGAACGGCAAGGTGTTCTCGCCGGTCGACATCCGCAAGTTCCTGCCGCTGATCCGCCCCGACGGTCTGTTCTCGGCCGCGCCGGGCACGATCGTCGCGCTCGACACCGGCACCGCGCCCGAACAGATCGACGACGCCGGTTTCTGGGAGCAGGCGCGCGCGTTCAAGACCCGGCTCAATCAGCGGGTCGAACGCCTGACCCGCAACGTGCATGAATATTTCATCGGGCTGGAAATGCTGCATTCGATCTTCGGACAGTTCATCGCCGAGCGCCGTTCCGACCTGGACCAATTCGACACCACCTTGTCCAACATCGGCCGGATCGAGATTCAGCAGCAGTACCAGGGTTTCCGCGTGGAGACGGTGTTCAGCCCGACCGCGCGCCTGCCGTGGCGTTCGACCACCGCGGTGCTGATGTCTGGGTATGCCGGCGAACTCGATTTCGCCTTCACCTGCGACGAAGCCTCGCTGACCCGCGAGCAGGCCGCGCGCGTGCGCGAGTTCGCCACCCGCTTGATGCGCGAACGCGGCGTCGCCGCGCCGGCGCAGGACGCGGTGCTTGTGCGGGAAGCGGCATGAACGAGGAACGTAACGATGGCGTGGATACGGCCGCGATGAGTGGCGGCGATGGGGTTTTGCCGGGTGCCGCGGGCGAGGGGCTGGGCGATCTTGGTGTGGCTTCGGACCGTGCCGCGGGTGGGCCGGAGCTCTCCGTTGGACGCTTCACTTATGCTGGGACTTCCATTGACCCCGATGCTTTTGGCGTGATCTTCGTGCTGTGGCAGCCTAACGCATCGCACCTGATCCATCTCGACGATACCCGCGCGATCTGCCGGCACGTGGTCGCGGTCGACAACTCGCCCGAGGCCGACACCGGATTGCATGCGCGACTTCGCGCGGCCGGGATCGAGGTGATCCACAACGCCAACCACGGCGGCATTTCCGGCGCCTACAACCAGGGCGCGCAGTGCCTGCTCGCGCGCGGTTGCGAGGTGCTGTTCCTGCTCGATCAGGATTCGCAACTCGGCGCGGACTTCTTCGACGGCATGATGCAGGCCTGCGCCAACGTCGGCAGCGATACCTTCATCGTCGGGCCGAAAGTGTTCGAGGTGAACCTCGGCCGCTACCTGCCGGTGTTTTCGCCGCAGGCGCGCATGCCCAAGCCCGAACGCATCGAGGATCACCCCGAAGGCCTGGTGCCGACCTTGTTCGTGATTTCCTCGGGCTCGGCGATCTCGGCGGCCGCGTACCGCAAGATCGGTGCGTTCCGCGAGGACTACTTCATCGAGTACGTCGACATCGAGTACGGCCTGCGCGCGACCCGCAACGACGTGCCGGTCTACATCAACACCGCGGTCGAGCTGCGTCAGCAGGTCGGCCAGTTCGTCAAACGCGGGATTTTCTCGACCAGCAACCATGTCGCATGGCGGCGCTACTACGCCTCGCGCAACGCGGTGCATGCATTGCGTTCGAATTCGGATCGCTGGTCGATCCATTGGCTGATCGAATTGCTGACCTTGCACCAGGTGGCCTGCGTGCTGGTGTGCGAAGAGCACAAGCTGCGCAAGGTGGTGGCGATCGCGGTGGGCTATGTCGACGGCTTGTTCGGCAAGCTGGGGACGTTCGAGCAACGGCATCCGCGGGTGGCGGCGTTCTGCCGGCATTGAGCCACTCCGGTCAGCGAAACTCGCGGCGCGAGTCAATCGATGTGGCGTGACTCGCGCCCATGCGCGAGCCACGCCTGCCCACCTCAGTAAGCGTCGCTGCCCGGCCGCACATCGATCCCCAGCCCCACCGCCACCGCCTGCATGTTCTCGTCGTCGCGGCGCAGGGTGATCCAGCCGGCGTAGGAGTCGCCGCCGGTCGAGCGGTTCCACAAGGTGTAGCCGTACTCGCGCAGGCGATCGTGCGCGCGCGCCATCAGCTCGGGCACGTCGGTGCCGTCGAGGAATTCGTCGTCGGTGGGGTCTTCCACGCCCCAGTCCACCTGCAGGTTGAAGCGCGCGGCCAGCTCCGCGATCGAATCGACGAAGGATTCGGTGTCCTTCCAGTCCACGTGGAAACCCGAGGTCCAGTCGATCACGTCCTGAAGCGTGTCGATCTCGCCGAAATCGTCGTCCGCCTCGCCTTCGCGCGCTTCGCGGTAACGCGCGAACTGCTGCAGCGCGGTCTCCTCGTCGCCGGGATTGATCAGCAGCAACAGCTGCCAGATCAAAGCCTCCTGGCTGAGCTCCTCGTTTTCGTCACCGGTGAAGTCGAAGCCGTCGTCTTCGTAATCGGATTCGTTGTCGGGTGAGGTCATGGCGGCGGCATCGCAAGGGGAGTGCGCGCATGGTGCGACCTGGGGCGCGGCTTGAAAAGCCGGGCGGCGCAATCGCCGCGATCGAGCAAACCGCGAGCGGCGAATTGCGCGGGCGGCGCGGCCGCGACCGGAAACGAAAAAGCCCGGCTTGCGCCGGGCTTTTCTAGCGATCCGCGGCTTGCGCCGCGAGTCGCGAGGTCATCACAGAACCGTCAGGTTCAGATGGCCTGGACCTGGTCGGCCTGAAGGCCCTTCTGGCCCTGAGTCACGACGAAGGAGACCTTCTGGCCTTCCTGCAGGCTCTTGAAGCCCTGGCCCTGGATCGCGCGGAAATGCACGAACACGTCATCGCCGCTCTCGCGGGAGATGAAGCCAAAGCCCTTGGCATCGTTGAACCACTTGACAGTACCGACTTCGCGAGCGTCCGACATATTGCTAACTCCTTGAAACATGGTGTTGGAATGCCGTTTTCACGGCGTTGGGGCTGGTAGCAAGGAGGAAGCGAGGTGGAACGATGGAGTGGATCTGTGAATCGACGATCTACGGCATCGGGTCACGGCCTACGGTGACCCTTGACTAACTCAGCTCGCACACCGTAGTAGCGTCTGACCCGAAAATCAATTGGCAAGGGCCAATGATGTTCAGCCGAATCGACAACTGGCGCACGGTTTGGCACATCCATCTTTAAGACGCAGCCCTGTTTTCGCCCCCTTCCGAAGGCCGATCGCAAGCCTAGCCGATTGATTTTGATGGCTTTAATTCAGCGGCGGCAGGCCAAAAAACCGATTTCGGCAAAGCCGTCGCGGCGCGGGCGATTGGGTGTGCCTGAACAGCATTCACAATGGCCGGATCGGGTGTTTTGGGACAAATCCGCGCCGAACCGGTCGTTCCAGCGCGAACTGCGCTGCTCGGCGTCCCGGGCCGGGTGCCCGGGCGGGCGGTTCGCCCGGCTCAACCGCCTTCGCCGCTGTCGGCGTCGGCCTGGGCCTGGGCGCGGCGCCAGATGGCGTACTCGGCGCGGTTGAGGCGGAAGTCCTGCAGGGCGAAGGTCGCCGCGCCGCGGTCGGCGGCGCTGCTGGCCGGGTCGGCGGCGATGTCGAGCAGCGCTTCCTTGAGCCGGTCGCTGCGCAGGCGCGAACCCTGCACGCCGGCGATCGCGCTGGCCCGCACCGGCGCGGACGGGTCGAGGATCGCGCGATGCAGCAGGTCCTCGGTCTGCTCGCTGTCGTCCCACTGCGCCAGTTGCAGCACCGCCTGCGCGCGCAGCGTCGGGTCGGGGTCGCGCGCGAGCGCGGCCAGCTGCGCCACCACCGGCGCGGCGTCTTCGCTCGGCAGGGTCGCCGGGGTCAGCATCGCCACCAGTTCGGACCGATGCTGCGGATCGCCGCCCTGCCCAAGCTTGGCCAACAGGGTCTGGCGCACTTCGGCGCGGTCCATCGAGTACGCGCTCAGCAAGGCCAGGCCGTCGCGTTCGTCCTGCGCGCGGGTGCTGGCGCTCAGCGACAAAGCGAAGCGCAGCACGTCCTCACCGGACACGGCGTTGAGCAGCGACAGCAGTTCGCCGCGCGCGGCCGGATCGGTTTCGTTGCGGAACCGCTGCAACAGGCTTTGCAGGAAGGCCGGATCCCGACTGGCGCGCTGGCGCAGCGATTCGAAGCTGACCGGCGCGGCGCCGCCCAGCGACAGGTAATCGGGATAGGGCGAATGCGGCTGCGCGCCGTTTGCGCGATGCGCGTTCGCGTCGCTGTCGGCCGCGGGCGGTTTCGTCGCGCTCGCCGCCCGCACCGTCGGCGCGCGATGCGCGACATAGGCGCCGCCGGCGAAGGCGCCGGCCACGGCCGAAACAACGGCGATCGACAGCGCGTGCTTGAAGTTCATCGGTTCGACGGCAAGGGAAGCGGTTCAAGCATACCTGTCGCCTCGCGCGTCACGAATGAAAGGCCGGCGCAATGCCGCTGATGCGGCGGCGCGCGGCGGCAGAACATCCCCTCTCCGGCGCACCGGAGAGGGATGAGATCGAACTGCGTCGTGTCACTCAGCAATCCGGCGCGACCCGTCCGTCCGAACCGGTGAACGTATACGCATCGGGAATGAAGCGGCCGCTGCCGATCCGGTTCCACAGGTTGCTGGTGCCGTAGGTGCCGGTCACCGAGGTGCCGGTGGTCTGGCACTGAATCGTCACGCCCGCGCCGTCGCCGAGGCTGCCGACGATCGAGTACGAGGTGCCCGGGCCGGAGCGCACGTTGAGCGGCGTGCCGTTGGTGTTGACCGTTCCGCTCGCGCCGCCACCGCCGCCGCAGGAATTGCGGCTGGTGTAATTGGCCGTGCCGAAGTAGGTGATCTGCGCGCCGTTGAACTTGATCTTCTGCGCGGTGCCGTTGAGGCGTTCTTCGAAATGCAGGTGCGGGCCGGTCGAACCGCCGGTGGTGCCGACCGTACCGATCGACTTGCCGATCGCCACGCTCTGCCCGACCGAGACCGAGTACGAATTCAGATGCGCGTACAGGCTGGTCCAGCCGCCACCGTGATCGATCACCACGTACTTGCCGTAACTGGTGCTGCCCAGATTGCGAACCACGCTGACCGTGCCGGCCGCGGCCGCGACCACGGTGTCGCCTTCGTCGTTGGCGCGGTTGAAGTCGACCGAGTTCTGCGGGCTGTGGTTGGTGCGGGTCTGGCCGGACCAGACCTGGCCGCAGGGAAACGGCATCTGGAAGGTCGGCGCGGCCTGCGCGGCGGTGCCGAACAAGGCGGCGAAAGCGAACAGCGCGACAGCGCCGGCGGTGCGATTGCGTGGATTCATGGCGGGATCACTCCGGATGAGGCCGCGCCGTTGCCGACGGCGCGACGGTAGGGACGACACAACAACTCAGTGCGCGATCTGTACATCGTCGAGGTAGACATTGACGTCGAAGCTGGTCTGCTCGCGCAGCAGCCACACCGCATCGAGGCGAACGCCGGCGGCGTCGATCTGGCCGTTGCTCGCGCCGGCCCAGGCGCTCCACTGCGCCGGATCGTCCAGCGCCCATTCCAGGTAGGTCCATTGGCCGGTCGGGATGGTCCGCGCGATCGCGCGTTCGGTGCCGTCGCTGTCGTCGATGCTGAGCGACGCGCTCAGGCCGCTGCCGCCGGTGTAGATCCAGAAACCGACCTTGCCACCGGCGCGGATCAATTCCAGATTGTTGGCTGGGGTGCCGCCGCCGGACAGCAGGCGCACCGCCCAGGCGGTCGCGACCGCCGGATCGTCCTTGAGCAACACCCGCAGCGAACAGCTGCCGTTCTTGCGCGTAGTGCAGTCCTGCTGGGCGAGCGAGGCGGTCGAGATGCCGGTGGTGCTGCCCGACAGGGTCGGCGCGCTGTTGAAACGGCCGACGCCGCTTTCGAAGGCATCGAACACGATCGCATCGCCGCCGGGCGCGCCGCCGCCGTCGTTGGCGAGAAAGGCGTTGCGCAGACCGGCCGGACTGTTGTTGTTATTGAAGTAATGGTTGGCGATCCACTTCCAGTCGCGGCCGTTGTTGGCGGCCCAGCGCTGGCTGCCCCATTGGCTCATGCCGCGGCCGTGACCGAAACAGCCGCGCCCGCGCCCGACCTCGTCGGCGATGCACGGCCAGTTGTTGCGCGGCGAACCGTTGCGGCCGTTGCCGCAGCTCAGGTCGTTGTTGACGCAGGACAGGCCGTCGCCTGGATCGTCCCAGGCGTTGTTTTCCGAGGAATATTCGCTGAACGCCGCGGTCTGGCCGTCGCGGGTGAGCAACACGCCGCGGGTAGCCGCGGCCGCGGCGACCGTCGCCGCCACGCTGTCGGCGTTGAACGCCTGGCACGAGGTGCTGCTGCAGATGTCGTAGCGGCTGTTGACCGGATGGGCGACGTAGTACGCGGCGTAGCTGCGGTAGGCGACCGCGCCGGCGGCGAGCGAATCGGGATCCCACGACGGGATCCATTCCTCGTCGAGGCCGCGGCCGACATAGTCTTCGAACGCATATACCGAGACCGCGCTGCACGAGCGGCCGGAGCAGTTGGTGCCGACGCGGATGCTGGACGGCACTGGCACCGTCGCGGCTTGCGCGGCGAGTTGCTTCGCGATCGCGACCGAGGCCGGTCGACGCGGATCGAGCGCTGCATCGGCGTCGTTGCGTTCGGCGTCGGCCGCGTTGCGCGCCGCGTCGGCGGGCGATACGGGCCGTTGTTGATCCTGGCGCTGACGTGCCTGGGCCTGCACATGACTGCGGTCTTCACTTGCACTGCCGGCGCCGGGGATCAGATCGACGATCAGATGGCGGCTGTCGTTGAGCAGGGGCAGACCGAGCAGACGCGTAGTGCGGTGATTGGCCGCGGCGATGCTGAGTTCGATCGTCGCCGGCAATGCCTCGCTGTCGCGATTGAGCGCGGCCGGCAAGGTGGCCGGCAGTTCGAAATAGCCTTGATCGTCGGTCTTGGTGCGCGTGCCCTGGCTGCTGCTTACCTGTGCGCCGTTGAGCGGTCGCCCACTGACTTGATCGTAGACATGGCCGCTGAACACCGCGCAGCGCGCGCAGGATGCGGCTTTGAGCGCAAGCAGATCGAGCGCGTCGGACGGCTGCGACGGCGGTAGCCACAGCGTCAGCGGCAACGGCTGCGCGGCATCGATGCTCACGCGCGTACTCAGGTCGGCATGCCCGCTTGCGCTCACGACCAGTTCGTACTCGCCCGCGGCGAGGGTCGCGACGCGGCCGCCCGTACCGGTCACGCGCAGGTCGTGCACCCGCGCGGTGTCGCCGCGCGGGTGCACGAGCAGATTGGAGTCCAATGCGCGGCCGCTGACCGCGTCGCGCACGCGAATGTCCAGGCTGCGCTGGTTCACCGGCGCGGCGCGCGCGGCATCGGCCGGACTGGCGGCGGCGATCGTCGCGGGCGCGGCCGCGGCGCGCAGCCACTGCGCGAATACCGCGCCGGCGATCAATAGAGCGAGGATAGCCAGCCAGGTCGGCATGCGCCGCGCGCGCTGCGGCCGATCGCTGCCCGGATCCTGCGACGACGGCGATGGGTTGGAGTCGTGCATCGGCGTTCCCCTGGAGGCCGGTCGGCGCTGGTCGCTCGGCGCGTCGCGCATGATCGGCTTGCGATGTTGCAGTGGTGGCGGTGCCCGGGCATGCCGCGATTCGGATCGCGCGAAGCGCGACCGAAGTCACCCGGCGATCGCGAAGTCGTGCGTGCGTTGAATCGAGCGCCCACGAACGGCATCGCATTCGCAATGCCGATGTCGCGTATCACGACGCTTCCCCGATTCCCGCGCGGCCGTGCCACGACCGCGCATCCACCCGCCCTCGTTATGATCCGGACAGCGCGCGACCCGCCACCGGCGGACCGCGCGCCTCGACCTCAGTTCTTCACCTGCACGTCGTCGACGTACACGTTGACGTCGAACGAGGTCTGATCGCGGTAGAACCACACCGCATCGAGCTTCACCGATGCGGCGGTGATTGCGCCGTTGGCGCCGCCGACCCACGCATCCCACTGCGCATCGTCGGTCAGACTCCACTCCAGATAGGTCCAGGCATTGGCCGGAATCGCGCGGCTGAGCGAACGTTCGGTACCGTCGCTGTCGTCGACGCCGATCGCCGCGCTCATGCCGGTCGCGCCGGTGAACACCCAGAAACCGACCTTGCCGTTGGCGCGGGTCAGGGCCGCGTTGCTGCCCGGATTGCCGCTGCCCGACAACAGCCGCACCGCCCAGCCATCGGCGCTGGCGGCATCGTCTTTCAACAACAACCGCAGCGAGCACTCGCCGTTCTTGCGCGTGGTGCAATTGCGTTCGCTCAACGAGGTCGCGGCGATGCCGGTGGTGCCGCCCGAATACGCTGGGCTGGTATCGAAATGCCCGACCGTGCTTTCGAAACTGTCGATCACGCTGCCGCCGCCGGGCGGATTGCCCGGATTGAGCAGGTTGTAGTAACGCGCCCAGTCCCAGTTGATGCCCGGATCGGTGTGGGTCTGGCTGCTGTAGTGCTGGTGGCCCTTGACCTTGACGCTGGCCGGCAACACGTTGATGCCGCTGCCGGCCGGGCCCTTGAACGCGCTCGCGCAGCTGATCGCGCTGTAGGTCGCGCAGAAATGCCGGGTCAACGCCGCCGAGGCGTTGTACATCGCCGCGGTGTACCAGCTGGCGTTGTTGACGAAGCCTTCGTGTTCGATGCCGAGCGTGGTCTTGTTATGCACGCCGACGTGATGGGCCGCGCGGTTCTCGCGCACCATCTGGGTGATCTGGCCGTCGGAGCTGCGGATCAGGTAATGCGCGCTGACGCTGTTGGGGTTGTTCTGGAACCACGAGATGCTGCCGGCGTAATAGCCCTGCATCGTGTGGATGGTGACCGAGTCGTAGGACGTGCGCGTGGAGTGGTAAGGCGAAGCCACCCACAGCGCCGGGCCGTAGTCGGTGCTCTTTTCGTCGGCCGCGCTTAGCGACGGCGCGCGCAGGGTTTCGCTGAGCGGATCGATCGCGAACGCGCCGTCGTCCTTCAGCGTACCGGCCTCGACCCGATCGCGGCTCACGTCCAGGCGCACGAACGGCGCGCGCAGTTGCACCAGCTTGCGCGCGTCGAAGGCGCGTTCCCACGCGACCGCGCGCATCGGCACGACGATGCCGCGGTCGTTGACGCCCTTGTCCTGCGCCAACAGCACGTCGAAGGCGAAGCTGGAGCGGGCGTGATCCTGGATCGCGCTCTTGCCCGAGTTGCCGGCGAAACCGGCGTAACGCTCCAGCGCCGGACGCGTGGCTTCGACCGCGGATTTGGCGCCGATCCCGTCGGCGCGCAGTTCGCGATCGAGCAGCGCCGCCGAGGCGAGGATGTTGCTGAGCGGATCGCGCTGCACGCGCGCGGCCGGCACGCCGATCAGACGCGCGCCTTCGCTGACTTGATCGGCGAAGCCTTCGCCGTGGTACAGACCCATGACGCCGTACGAGCGCGGCATGTGCTGGTGCTGCTCGCCGTAGCCCGCGGCCGAACCGGGTTGCAGTTGCTGCCAGCGGCTCATCACGTAGGCGACCGATTCCAGCGTGCCGGCCGGGATCGACGGGTAGCGCGCATAGGCCTGGCGGAAGTAGTCCGCGTACAGCGCGCGGTCGACGCGTTGCAGCGACTCCTCGATCTGCAGACGCTGGGCCAGGGCGCGGTCTTCGGGCGCGGCCTGAGTTTGCGCCTGCGCGGCCCATGGCGTGGCGAGCGCCAGCAGGGCGACGGCCAGCGACCACGACAGCGAACGCACGCCGGTGCCTACCCCGCGGCGTGCAATGGAATATTCGTTCATATCAAATCTCCCCATAAGAATTAATAATTCCCGCGGGGCTCTTGTACTGCATTTGTCCGACCGGCAAGTGCTGTCAGGTCCGGTTTTTGTAGGGCGATTTCCGATCCGCGACTGCGATCACTTCACGATTGCGCCACACGGCCAATACCGACACCCAAACCGCCCGCCGCGGCCCTGTGGGCGTGGTGCGCTGCGCCAAAATCGTCGCGTTCACCCTGTTCATACTCGGGTTCGCCCCAGTTCCCCGGCGGCCCCGGCTTGCTTATCGTCTAGCGCTTACATCGCACCGCGCGTGCGAAAACGACGACTTGAGGAAGAAACGAGATGAGCGGAATCGGTGGCGTCAGCTGGCAGGTCTACAAGAACCTCCCGCCGGAGGATCAGCAGGCGATCCGCGATGCGGCCGCCAAGCCGCCGCAGGTGCAGGCCGAACCTGCCGCCGACCCCACGCCGCCGCCGGCTCCACCGCCGGCCAAGCCGGCCGATGCGCAGACCCCGCAGGACGCGGTCGCCTCGATCAACGCCCAGCCGCTGCCGAAGAGCGACGATCTGAACGGCATGCCCGGCCCGGTGTTCGATTCGATCTACAAGCCGCGGGTGGAGCAGTTCACCACCGCGCGCCGCGAGGACGCGCAGGCCGCGCTCGACCGGATGGAGCCCAAGCTCGAGGACTTCCGCAACAGCGGCCTCAACGGCGCCACCGCGAACATGGAGTACCAGGAGTCGCGCAACGCGTTCAACAGCAATCCCTACGTCAAGGAATTGCAGCGCATCGTCACCGAGGCGACCGACAAGCCGACCCAGGTGCCGAGCTATCTGACCAATCAGAGCACCCAGGCCGATCCGAGCGCGGTGTCCAACCTCAAGCTCGACAGCGTGCGCACCGCGCTCGATACGCTTGGGGTCAAGCTGCCGGAGAATCCGACCCCGCAGCAGATCGCCTCGGGCTACGAACTGCTCGGCGCGTTGCCGCAGGACGTGCTGTCGTACGCAATCAATCCCGGAACCGCGGTCACTTACACCGCGCCGGTCGCCGGCGTCAGCACACCGTCGTTCATCCCGGCCCGGGTCGGCGCCGACGTGGTGGTCGAGGGCAAGGTCGAATTGTCGGACGTGCAGACCGGCGTGGACTTCAAGGAGACCCAGCAGTTCAAGGCCTCGGTGGAAGTGCGCGGCGAAGCCGGCCTCGACGTGGGCAAGACCCCGCTCAATCACCTGTACAAGGCCGCCACCCTGCTGCGTCAGGTCTCCGACGAGACCAAGCAGATGGTCGAAAGCTCGCCGCTGCTGCGCAACGTGGTCAAGGGCCTGCCGGTCTCGGGCCATCTGGTCGGGTTCGAAGGCACTCGTCTGAGCTACGAAGCCACGGTCACCCCGCAGCAGGGCGCCAAGCTCGATGCCGGCGACATGAGCGCGATGCCCAATCCGCTCGATCCGCAGGCGATGCCCGAAGGCACCTCGGTGCTGATGCGCGGGCAGAACCTCACCGGTTCGGACTTCGCCATCAACTACAAGATGTACGGCGGCATCGGCGGCACCCACACCGAACTCGACGGCGCCGGTTTCGGCGTGCGCAAGATGGAAGGCTCGGTGGTCGAGGTCTACGCCGGTCCGATGGAAACGGTCGAGAACGCGACCATGTTCGGCCTGGGCAAGGTCGGCACCGCGTCGATCGGCCTGAGCGTGGAAACCAGCATGGAGAACCGTTCGCTGCAGACCGCGCGCATCGATCTGTCGACCGAGGAAGGCCAGCAGGCGTACCAGACCTTCATGAGCGGCGGCAAGATTCCCGACTGGAATCCGCCGGGCGTGCAGCGCTCGGGCACGACCGAAGTCTTCAATGCCGAACACGCCGCGCGCCTGGGCATCGACCTCGGCCCGGTCTCGCTCGGCGTGGGCAACAGCAGCCAGCTCACCATCACCCGCAACGTCTGGCAGGACGGCAGCATCGACCAGACCAACAGCTACCAGGGCGCGGACCAGACCACCGAGGTGCAGTTCCAGGTCGGCGCCGATGGCAAGCCGGTCAAGGATTCCACCGAGTGGACCCTGGTGCTGTCCAACACCAGCGATGTCGCGGCTTCGTACTTCAACTCGTCCTATCGTCCGGGCGAACTCAACAAGAAGTTCGACGGCGAGCAGCACCTGCAGTTCGAGTTCACCGACAAGGACCTGATGTCGCTGCGCGATCGCGCCCGCGAGAGCGTGGGCAACCTGGGCGGCGACGAACATGGCGGCGAACGCCTGAAGGACCTGGATGCCGGCCGCATCACCCCGTTCCCGAACGACCTGACCGAGCAGATCGCGATCGCCAAGACCCCCGACGACGTGTTCGCCGCGATCTCGCGCAGCGGCCAGGCCGGCTGCGAGGATTTCGTCACGATGATGATGTGGGGCGACCAACGCAATACCGCGCTGCCGGGCACCTTCACGATGAAGGATGCCGGCTGAGGATCGCGCTGCTCGCGATGCTTGCGCAAACGCCCGGCCTGGCCGGGCGTTTTCGTTTGCGTCGGCCGCGCGCGCGAGGATTCAGCGTCGGCGCGCGCGCCTATCGTCGGGACCGACGAACATCATCTTGAGACCGCCGCAGACCAGGCCGAGGCACAGCAGCACGAGCACGCCACGGCATAACACCGCGAACGAGAACCAGAAAGGCGCGTCGGAAAACAGCAAAAGCGTACTGGACGACCCAAAGCGCGTTCGGCCCATGTACAGCGCGCCGGTGGTCAGCGCGCCGAACATATCGCGCGCGATGCTCACGCCGAGCAAACCGAAGAACGCGCCAAACAGAGCGCCGGCGATACGCGTTCCGACGCTCGGCGGCGCGGCGGCAGCGCGGACGGGTTCGCGAGGTTCCGGTTCGCGCGCGGGCGCGGCGGGCGGGCGTTGCGATGGCCGGGGCCGCGGCGGGGTTGCAACGCGATCGTCGTCGTGATGACCGTTGGCAGCACCGGCACGTCGGCGCTCGCGCTCGGCGCGAACGCGCTCACGCTCGCGACGGATGCGTTCGCTGCGGCGGACTTTCTTTTCGCGGATTGGGGTCGGTTCCGGCGTGGGTTCTGGCGCGACCGCGGCGGTCTTCGTGGCTTTGGCGGCGGCCGCGCGCGCCGCCGCGATCGACGCGCCGGCCCGCGTTCTGCCGACCGTCGCGTCCAGCCCGAGGTAACGTCGCACACGTTCGTGCAGACGATGCGTCTCGCCGGTCCACTGCGGCAACGCGAACTCCTCGTCGGTGATGGCGTGTTCGCGGCCGTCCATATCGATCAGGGTCAGGCCGGTCCGGCGAAATGGTCCCTTGCCGCTCCAATGACGCACCTGCACCGCTCGCGGCGTTGCGAAGGTCACGCTGCGCTGCAACCGGCGTCGGCCGAACACATCCCAGCCGACGCACTCGCAGCGACCGGCCTGGAGCGCGAACCGCAGTTCCAGCCGCAGTCGCGCCTGCAACAGCATGGCGACACCCAACGCGCATACCAGCGAATACATCGACAGCATCAGCAGCACATCGAGTGCGCCCTGCCTGCGCACGCGGTGCAGGAAGGTACCGGCGCCATAGGCTTCGTTCAGCCCGATCAGAAGGGGAGCGCTCAGTATCAACAGCGCACTCAACGCGACGATCCCCAACGTGGCCAGCCAGGGGTTGCGGCGGACGATCAGTTCGTCGTCGTGTTCGAGAATCGTCAGGTGCATATGCGCGTGCGTGCGGACGAACCGGTGTGGTGTCGACACAGCGCGTGTGGGCGGCGCGGCATGGGTCATCCCTGATCCAGAAGGACGCACAGTGTCGACGCGCGCGGGTAACGGCGTCAAAGCCGCTTGCGCGCACGCGCCGATCTCGCTGGAGCGCATCGGGCCCGCCCCCTGCTCCCACCACCCTCGGCGCAGCTGACGAAGCCTGTTTTGGGTGGGTGGGACTTCAGCGCCGACCCGCTCGTCTCGGATCGCCACGCAGCCCTCGCGCAGCGAACCTTCCCGCAGCAAGCATTCCGCGATCAGACAGGCGAAGGATTGCGCTCGCCGAACGCGGCCTGGTGCCAATACGGATACGCCCTCGCCGTCGCGCTGGCCGCATCGAGCTTCGCGACCTGCTCGGGCGTCAGGTTCCAGCCGACCGCGCCGAGGTTCTGCTTGAGCTGCTCCTCGTTGCGCGCACCGATCACCACGGTCGCCACCGTCGGCCGCTGCAACAGCCAGTTCAAGGCGATCTGCGGCACGGTCTTACCGGTTTCCGCGGCGATCTCGTCAAGCGCGTCGACCACGCGGTACACATACTCGTCCTGCACCGGCGGGCCCATGTCGGCGGTGACGTGCAGGCGGCTGTTGTCCGGCAGCGGTTGGCCGCGACGGATCTTGCCGGTCAGACGGCCCCACCCGAGCGGGCTCCACACCACCGCGCCGACGCCCTGATCCAGGCCGAGCGGCATCAGCTCCCACTCGTAGTCGCGGCCGATCAGCGAGTAGTACGCCTGATGGGCGACATAGCGCGACCAGCCGTGGCGCTCGGCGAGCGCGAGCGATTTCATCAGATGCCAGCCGGAGAAATTCGACACGCCCAAGTAACGCAGCTTGCCGGCGCGGACCAGATCGTCGAGCGTCGACAGGGTTTCCTCGATCGGCGTTCGTGCGTCGAAGCCGTGCAACTGGAACAGGTCGATGTAGTCGGTGCCCAAGCGCTTGAGCGAGGCGTCGATCGAGCGGATCAGGTGATGGCGCGAGGAGCCGACTTCGTTCTCGCCGTCGCCGAAGCGGAAGGTGGCCTTGGTCGAGATCAGCAGGCTGTCGCGCGGGCGGCCCTTGATCGCTTCGCCGAGGATGGATTCGGCCGCGCCCTTGGAATAGATGTCGGCGCTGTCGAACAGATTGACCCCGGCCTCCAGCGCGATATCGAGCAGGCGCCGCGCGCCGGCGACGTCGGTCTGGCCCCAGGCCTTGAAGAAGTCGCCTTCGCCGCCGAAGGTGCCCGTGCCGAAACTCAACACCGGCACGCGCAGACCGGACGCTCCCAGAAAACGATGTTCCATGCCGCACTCCTGATGGGGGATAGGCGGGCATTGCACGCCAATGGGTGCGGGGGCTCAAGGGGATGGGTGGGATGGTGCGTTGTGGGATAGCGTGTTGGGTGTTGGGTGAAATTTAGTCGGACGGATCGAAATGCGCTGGATGCGTATCGCTCACGTCATTGCGCACTTGCATGTCGTCATTCCCGCGAAGGCGGGAATCCAGGGACTATCGTGCGAGAACGCTTGAAGTCTTGGGGCAGAAAGTCGCTAGATTCCCGCGTTCGCGGGAATGACGGCCCGGAAGGATTGCGCTGAAGTTTCTGGATTCCCGCCTTCGCGGGAATGACGTTCTGGTGGGATGGCGTTTAAGACTTCGTGATGGCGACTTGAAGCGGCTCCCTCTACTTTGGAGGAGCCGAATGTCCAGCACCTTCAGAGTCATCTTCGATTCGTCATTCCCGCGAAGGCGGGCTCCGCTTTACTTCGGCGGAGCCGAAAATCCAGGGACTTTCGTGCGAGAACGCATGAAGTCTTTGGGAAGAAAGTCGCTGGATTTTCGGCTCCGCCGAAGTAAAGCGGAGCCCGCGTTCGCGGGAATGACGAACTTGAGAGATGACGCTGAAGTCTCTGGATCCCCGCCTTCGCGGGGATGACGGGCTCGGGGGTTGCGGTTGCAGTTGCGGTTCAAACGATCTGATGACGCTTTACTCCACCGACACAAACTTCACATCTGACGGCGACACCGCCGTCATCGTCTGCACCGTGTCGCCCAATCGGCCGCTGCGCGGGTCGCGCTCGATCACCACCAGCGTATTGCTGTGCTGATTAGCCACCACCACGTGCCGGCCATCGGGCGACAGCGCGAATTCGCGCGGGCCTCGGCCTTCGGTGCTGCGGCGCTGCACGGCGGTGAGCGTTCCATTGGCGGCGTCGACCTCGTACACCGCGATGTGGTTGTCATCGCCGCGGTTGCTCGCATACAGAAAACGACCGTCGCCCGACAGGTGCAGGGCCGCGGCGGCGTTGCCGTCGCGCCGGCCCGGGTCCATCGCCACGGTCTGCACCGGCTGCAAGCGGCCGTCGTCGTAGTCGAACACGACCAACTCACCGGTCATTTCCAGGGTCAGATACGCATGCCGCCCGGAGGCGTCGAACAGAAGATGACGCGGTCCGCTGCCCGGCGGCAGGTCCACCGACGCGGTCGTCGCGGCGAGCAACGGCCGTTCGGCGCTGCGGGCCGGATCGTAGCGGTACACATACACCTTGTCGGCGCCCAGGTCGGCGGCCAGCACGTAGCGGCCGTCGGGCGCGGGCACGACCGCGTGCACATGCGGCCCGAGCTGACGCTCGCGATCGGCCTGGCTGGCGCGATGGCTCAGCACCTGCACGCCGCTGTGCAAGCGGCCTTCGCGGTCGATCGGCAACACCGTCAAGGTTCCGCCCGGCGATTGCGCGCCCGAGTAATTGGCGACGAACAGGTAGCGGCCGTCGCGACTGACCGATGCGTGCGCGGGATCGTCGCCGAGGCTGTTGGCCTGCGACAGGCGACGCGACGACGCCGGCCCGCGCGCCAGGGCGAAGCTGCTCGCGCGTCCGACCGGATCGGCCGAGGCCGGGCCGTTCTCGTTGACCGCGAACAGCCTGCGTGCGTCCGCCGACAACGTCACCCAGGACGGATTGTCGGTTTCGATCACTTCCAGCGGCTGCGCCTGGATCTGTCCGCTCGCCTGATCGAAGCGATAACGGCCGATGCCCTTGCAGCTCGCGCCGGTGTAGCAACCGACCAGCAGTTCGGCCGATCCCTCGGCGGTGCGCGGAGCGGCATCGGCCGTGGCGAGGATCGAGGTCATGAGCAGACTCCAGGCAAGCAGGATGGATCGCGGGTTCATCGGGTTCTCCGGCGCGGCGGCGCGAGGGTCGATCCTGGAGCAGATGGGGGCAATAGCCAAGCCGCTTGGGTCGGAAATGCGCGGTGGTCGGGGCGCGTGGGTGTCCAGATCGCGGCGATCTGAGCGCACAGCGTCGGGGCTGCAGCCCCTCCCACAAAAGACCCCGTCGATTCGCTGGTGTGCGGTGTGCGGGTGATTTCGCCACGGTCACTGGCTGTGCGCGTGCGCTCAGCCCGGCCGAAACGAATCGGCAGCAACCAGTCAGGCGTCGTCCTGCCAAGTCGGCAGTAACCCGTTGCCCCAACAAGTCGGCGCAGAGGCATTGAGTCTTTTGTGGGAGGGGCTTCAGCCCCAACGCTTTGCTCTCCGATCGCGATGATCACCACGCCGGCCGGGCAGCGCGCTTCCGACGACGGCCGTAACTGCCAGCACCGCCCTCATCAACGCACCGGGACGCCCGAGCGCGAATACCGATACTCCACATCGACCTGCGCGGTCACCTCGCCCGTCTGCGCCGGCGCCTCGGCCGCGTAGTTGTAGGCGCGCGCGCCGTACTGCCGCGCGGTCGGCGTCTGCGGCGTCCACCACGGCCGATCGTCCTCGAACTTGACCGCGGTGGCCGCGTCCAGCGTCCAGCCCAGTTCCGCGGCGATGAGCGCGGCCTTGCGCTTGGCATCCTGCAAGGCCAGGCGCCGCGCCTTGTCGGCGTACTCGGGCAGGCGATCGGACAAGGGACGCAGGCTTTCGAATTCGGCGACCCCGGCCTGGCTGAGTTGCTGTTGCAACAGCGCCAGGGCATCGTCGCCGCGCACCCGCAGCACGAACCGGGTCGAGTAGCGATAGCCCGCCCCGCTCTCATCGCCGCTGCGCGTGGTCAGGCGCGGCGCGTCGACCGACAGTTCGCTCAATTCGCCGCGATGCGCCTGCACTACCTGCCGCACCGCGGCCACGACGGGTTGATGCTGTCGCAGGGCGACGCTCGCATCGGCGGCATCGCTGACCACCGCGAACGACAGTTCGAACAGGTTCGGCTGATAGGCGACGCGGCCAAATCCGGCAACATGGAAACGGCCGCCGTCGACGCCCTGCGCGCGTGCCGGCGGCGACAGCCACAGCATGGCCGCGAGCAAGGGCAAGCCCAGGTAATTCATCGGCGACTCCGGGCGCGGGCGATGGCCGGATTCTGCTGCCGTCGCGGGCCGCTGTCGATGCGCACCGGCGAATCGCGGGCATTCAACGCTCGTCCGCGGTCGGCCCGAGCCCGCCCGCACTGGGCCGCACCGCCCGGCGCGCGTATCCTAGGCGCCGCCCGGCCGCTGTCGCGCCCGCGGCCCTTTCGTACGTCCGCCTCAAGAGTCCCGTCATGACCGATACCCCGCCCGACCGCGTCTCCAACGATCCCCGCAGCCCGTTCTTCGATCCGTCCGTGGTCGAACGCGGCATCGGCATCCGCTTCAACGGCGTGGAGCGCACCAATGTCGAGGAATACTGCATCAGCGAAGGCTGGGTGCGGTTGCCGGTCGGCAAGTCGCTCGACCGTCGCGGCAATGCGATGACCATGAAGCACAAGGGCCAGGTAGAAGCCTGGTATCTGTCGCCGGCGCCGGACGCCGACAGCAAGTAAGCGACGCGGCGACCTGAGCGGAAGGCGTCGGGGCTGAAGCCCCTCAAGAGACCTCGTTGCTTCGCCTGTCGGGTCGGTACTGCCCGCTGCGTTGGTGGGTCGGCCACCCGCGCGGCTTTACTGAAAAGCATCGGCATCAATCGTCCGCAACCGCGTCCATCCCACAGTCAGCCGCGTGGCTGCGAAGTTTTTTGTGGGATGGGCTTCAGCCCCGACGCTCTCCACTCAGATCACCCGGACTCACCGGGCTCGCCCCACCGACCTCAAGCCACCGCGCTGTCGCGCAATTGCCCGCACAAGCGGCGCATATCGTCGGCCAGCACCGGCACCGGCTGCGGCAGGCGCAAGGCCGCCTCGATCGTCGCGCAGGCGCCATCGCGGTCGCCCTCGGCCGCGGCGAGCAGGCCGCGCGCGTAAGCGCCGAGCGGATCGGCCTGGACCAGCACCGGCTGCAGCCATTCGCGCGCGTCCTTGGCGGTGCCGCGCATCACCAGCAACTGAGCCAGCTGGAAGCGCGCGACCACGAACTCCGGCACCACCGTCAACAATGCGCGCAGGCGCTCCTCGGCGCGTTCGAACAGGCCGAGCTGGGCGTGCTGGATCGCCAGCAGGTACTGCGCGTGCAGGTTGTCGGGCTCGCGCTCGAGCACGGTCTTGAGCAGACGCACGGCCTCGACGTCGCGCGCGCCCTGGATGGCGTCCAGCGCGTGGCGCAACAAGGTCGCAGTGTCGGGCCGCTGGTCGATCATGCGTGACTGCCGCGCCTGTCCGTCGCGGGCCGTTTCATGGCCGGGCATTGTGCCCCAGCCGGGGCCAACGAAAAACGACGGTCGTCATAACGAAAAGCGAAGACTCGCTTGCTTATGTTGCGCTCGCCTCGCCAAGGAATTCCCGACGGTCCAACCCCGTCGGGCCCCGGCCGGCGTTCCTAAGTCGCACAACCCGATCATTGGAGGATCACCATGTTGCTGCGCGCCACTCCCCGTACCGCCCCTGTCGCCGCGCTCGCGCTCGGCATCGCCATCGTCCTGGCTGTCGCCGGCTGCGGCAAGAAAGTCGACCGCGCCGATGCGCCGGCCATGGATCAACCCGAATCGGTCGCGATGGCGGCGCCCGCGTCGGCCTCGGAAACCGAAACCTATTTCCTGCAGCAAGCGCCGGTCGCGACCAACACCGAAAACTACGAGAAGATCGCCGCCAACCCGATCCACCGCGTCGCCGAACAACCCGTGTCGACCTTCTCCATCGACGTCGACACCGGCAGTTACGCCAATGTGCGGCGCATGCTTGCCGCCGGCGAACTGCCGCCGAAGGACGCGGTGCGGGTCGAGGAACTGCTCAACTACTTCGACTACGGCTATCCCAAGCCCGCGTCCAAGGACACCCCGTTCCAGGTCACGACCGAGCTGGCGCCGGCGCCGTGGAACGCCAAGCACGTGCTGATGCAGATCGGCATCCAGGGCTACGACGTCGACAAGGCCGAGCTGCCGCCGGCCAACCTGGTGCTGCTGATCGACACCTCCGGTTCGATGGACGAACCCGACAAGCTGCCGCTGCTGAAGAAGGCGTTCGCGCAACTGGTGCCGCAACTGCGCGCGAAGGACCGGATCTCGATCGTGACCTACGCCGGCTCGGCCGGGCTGGTGCTGCCGCCGACCCCGGGCGACCGCGGCGGCGAAATCCTCGCCGCGCTCGACAACCTGGCGGCCGGCGGTTCGACCAACGGCGGCGAAGGCATCCAGCTCGCCTACGCTACCGCGCGCCAGGCCTTCGTCGACGGCGGCATCAACCGCGTGCTGCTGGCGACCGACGGCGACTTCAATGTCGGCACCGCCAATCAGGAGGCGCTGGAAACCCTGGTCGCCGATCAGCGCAAGTCCGGCATCGCGCTGAGCACGCTGGGCTTCGGCACCGGCAACTACAACGATGCGATGGCCGAGCAACTGGCCGATGTCGGCAACGGCAACCACGCCTACATCGACAGCGCATTGGAAGCGCGCAAGGTGCTGGTCGAGGAGTTGGGCTCGACCCTGCTGACCATCGCCGGCGACGTCAAGGTGCAGGTCGAGTTCAACCCGGCCGTGGTCGCCGAGTACCGCCTGATCGGTTACGAAAACCGCATGCTCAAGCGCGAGGATTTCAACAACGACAAGGTCGATGCCGGCGAGATCGGCGCCGGCCACGACGTCACCGCGCTGTACGAGGTGACCTTGGTCGGTTCCGGCGGCGAGTCGGTCGATCCGCTGCGTTACGGCAAGGGCAGCGAAGCGGCGGCGGCCGATGCGAAAGCGCCGAAGGCCGCGGCCGGCGATGCGAAGAGCGGCGAACTGGCCTTGCTACGGCTGCGCTACAAGCGTCCGGGCGAGAACGACAGCCGCCTGATCGAGACCCCGTTGCTGCGCAAGGACATCGCCGGCGAACCCAGCGAACGCCTGCGTTTCGCCGCCTCGGTCGCCGCGTTCGGCGATCTGCTGCGCGGCGGCACCTATGTCGGCCAGGACTTCGGCTGGAACGGTGTGATCGGCCTGGCCCGCGGCGCGCGCGGCGACGACCGCAATGGCTACCGCGGCGAGTTCCTGCAACTGGCGCAGACCGCGAGCAGTTTGCAGGCGAGCGGGCCGGTGAAGGGCGCGGCGGTCGCGGGCGAGTAAGGGCCCGCGTTTTCCAGGCGTACCGAAGAACGTTCAAGACCCTCGGTCAATTCCCTCTCCCGTTCACGGGAGAGGGCTAGGGTGAGGGCCGCTCTGGCTCGTACTCGAAAGCAAAAGCGCTCGCGCTGCGCGCTTCCCTCACCCCAACCCCTCTCCCGTAAACGGGAGAGGGGCTTTTAAACGCTCGAAGATCAGGCCGAAGCCGCCGCGCCGTCGCGCTTGTTGATCCCGGTCGCGAAGTACAGCACCACCAGCAGGATCAGGAACGCCGGCCCGACGTACAGCGCCACGCGCGTATCCGGGAAATACGCCATCAACCCGATCACCAGCACCAGGAACGCCAGCGCGATCCACGAGGCGACCGGGTACATCGGCATGCGGAACGCCAGCGCCGCCTTGTCCTGCGCGCTGAGGCGCTGACGGAACTTCATGTGCGACACCAGGATCACGCCCCAGGTCCAGATCGCGCCGAAGGTCGCGATCGAGGTCACCCACACGAACACTTCCTTGGGCGCGACGTAGTTCAGCACCACGCCGGCCAGCAACGCCACCACCGACACCAGCACCGCCGCGCGCGGCACGCCGCCGGCCGAGGTGTTGGCGAAGAACGCCGGCGCCTGCTTCTGCTGGGCCAGGTTGTAGAGCATGCGCCCGGTGCTGAAGATGCCGCCGTTGCACGAGGACAGCGCCGCGGTCAGCACGACGAAGTTGATGATGCCGGCCGCCTCGCGGATGCCCAGGCGCTCGAAGGTCATCACGAACGGGCTGCCGGTGGTGCCCAGTTCGTTCCACGGGTACAGCGACAGGATCACGAACAGCGCGCCGACGTAGAAGATCACGATCCGCCAGAACACCGAGTTGATCGCGTCGGGAATCGACTTGGCCGGGTTCGCCGCCTCGCCCGCGGTCAGGCCGATCATCTCCACGCCCAGGTAGGCGAACATCACCATCTGCAGCGACATCAGCACGCCCTGCGCGCCGTTGGGGAAGAAACCGCCATGCGCCCACAGGTTGCTGATGCCGATCGCCACGCCGTTGTTGCCGAAGCCGAACACGATCATCGCCAGGCCGGCCAGGATCATCACAACGATGGTCACGACCTTGATCATCGCGAACCAGAATTCGAACTCGCCGTAGGCCTTGACCGTGATCAGGTTCACCGAACCCATCGCGATCAGCGCGGCCAGCGCCCACGCCCATTGCGGCGAATCCGGAAACCACATCTGCATGTAGATGCCGACCGCGGTGATCTCGGCCACGCAGGTCACCAGCCACAGGAACCAGTAGTTCCAGCCGGTCAGATAGCCCGACAGCGGGCCGAGGTAGTCGCGCGCGTAGCGGCTGAACGAGCCGGCGACCGGGTTGTGCACCGCCATCTCGCCGAGCGCGCGCATGATGATGAAGATCGCCGCGCCGCCGAGCAGGTAGGCCAGCAGGATGCCGGGACCGGCGAGCTTGATCGCGTTGGCCGAGCCCAGGAACAGGCCCACGCCGATCGCCGCGCCCAGCGCCATCAGGCGGATGTGGCGCTCGCTCAGGCCGCGCTGGAGTTGCTGTTGATTGGTCTGCATCCGCCGGACTCTCCGCAGGCTTCCGGCGCGACGGCGGCGCTGCGCTCAACGCGGCCGGTCCGGAATCGGCGAAGCATACTCCGGGTGTATCGGGAGCGGCGGATTTGCCGCCTCTTGCGCCTGCTCCCTCGCCTGCCCGCACGTGCTCCCTCTCCCGCCGCATCTACTCCCTCTCCCGCTTGCGGGAGAGGGTTGGGGTGAGGGCGCGCGCAAGTGCAGCTAGCAGCGGAGCCGCCCTCATCCGCCCTTCGGGCACCTTCTCCCGCCCGCGGGAGAAGGGACAACTTCAGCTCTTGAGCTTGTACCCAGTCCTGAAGATCCACCACACCGCCACCAGGCACAACACCATGAACCCAGCCGTCATGCCCACGCTCAAGACGATGTCCACGTCCGACTTGCCGTAGAAACTCCAGCGAAACCCGTTGACCAGATACACCACCGGATTGAACAGCGAGACCCCGCGCCAGAACGGCGGCAGCATGTCGATCGAATAGAAGCTGCCGCCCAGGAAGGTCAGCGGCATCACGATCATCATCGGGATCATCTGCAGCTTCTCGAAGCCGTCGGCCCACACGCCGATGATGAAGCCGAACAGGCTGAAGGTGACCGCGGTCAACACCAGGAACACCGCCATCCAGACCGGATGCACGATCTCGAAATCGACGAAGCAGCGCGCGGTGATCAGCATCAGCAAGCCCAGGATCACCGACTTGCTCGCCGCCGCGCCGACATAGCCGCAGATCACCTCGACGAACGACACCGGCGCCGACAGCAGTTCGTAGATCGTGCCCGACCACTTGGGCAGGTAGATGCCGAACGACGCATTGGAAATGCTCTCGGTCAGCAGCGACATCATGATCAGGCCGGGCACGATGAAGGCCGCGTAGCTGATCCCGCCGATCTCGACCATGCGCGAGCCGATCGCCGAACCGAACACGATGAAGTACAACGAGGTCGACAGCACCGGCGTGGCGATCGACTGCATCAGGGTGCGGAAGGTGCGATGCATTTCGAAGAAATAGATCGCCTTGATCGCATACAGGTTCATGCGCGCACCTCCCCGTTCGCATCGGCCGCGGACGGTTTGCCCGCGGGATTCCTGTCCGCCTGCGGCGACTTGACCAGATTGACGAAGATTTCCTCCAGCGAGCTTTGGCTGGTGTTGAGGTCCTTGAACTCGATGCCGTGCTCGGCCAGGCGCTTGAGCAGCGCGGCGATGCCGGTGTCCTCGGCCTGCGCATCGAAGGTGTAGACCAGTTCGTTGCCGTCGTCCGACAAGGTCAGCGCATCGCTGGCCAACGCCTGCGGCACCGCGTCCAGCGGCGACTGCAGTTGCAGGCTCAGCTGCTTCTTGCCGAGCTTGCGCATCAGCACGCGTTTGTCCTCGACCAGCACGATCTCGCCCTGGTTGATCACCCCGACCCGATCGGCCATTTCCTCGGCCTCGTCGATGTAATGGGTGGTCAGGATGATGGTGACGCCGCTGTCGCGCAGGCGCGAGACCATCGCCCACATCTCGCGCCGCAGTTCCACGTCGACGCCGGCGGTGGGTTCGTCGAGGAACAGGATGCTGGGCTCGTGCGACAGCGCCTTGGCGATCAACACGCGCCGCTTCATGCCGCCCGACAGCGCCATGATCTTCTCGCCGCGCTTGTCCCACAGCGACAGCTCGCGCAGGATTTTTTCCAGGTACGCCGGATTGGGCGGCTTGCCGTACAGGCCGCGACTGAAGCGGACCGTGTCGTGCACGGTCTCGAACGCATCGGTGTGCAATTCCTGCGGCACCAGCCCGATCGCCGAACGCGCGGCGCGGTAGTCGCGCACGATGTCGTGACCGTCGGCGAGCACCCGGCCTTCGCTGGGATTTACGATGCCGCAGACGATGCTGATCAAGGTGGTCTTGCCGGCGCCGTTGGGGCCGAGCAGGGCGAAGATTTCGCCGCGGCGGATGTCCAGGTTGATGCCCTTGAGCGCGCGGTAACCGCCGGCGTAGGTCTTGGTCAGACCCTGGATGGAGACGATGGAGGACGCATCCGCGGCGTGGGCGGCGGATGGACGGACGGACGTGGAATCGGACGGCATGGACTCTCCGTGGCGAAGGGTACGTGGCGATGCTGCGCCGGAAACGGACGGTCGAGCGGAAGCGTGATGCGATGCGGTCGTGTATCGATACAGCGGCACGTCACCGCATCGCGATCGCGTGCGTGGCGGTCAGTGTACGGCTGGCGCAGGGTAGAGCGATGCGACGACGCCGCGATTCATACCGATGCGATGCACCGTTGCATGCATGGGCCCGACCGCGCTCAACGCTCGGCCAGATACGCGTCCAGGCGTTCGAAGCTTTCGCCCCAACCCGCGACGATCCCGCGCGCCTGCGCCGCCTCGCGTTCGGCCTGGCTGGCGAACTCGATCCGCACGCTCAGCAGGGTCTGCTCCGGGCCGTGTCCGGCGAACAGCACGCTCACCCGCGACGGCTGCGACGGCCGCTCGTCGTCCCAATTGTCGACGTAGACCAACCGCTCGGGTTCGACGACTTCTTCATAGCGGCCCTTGATCGGGTACTCGCTGCCGTCCGGGCCGACCGTGCAGATCCGGAAACGGCCGCCGACCGCGACGTCCATCTGCCGCACCACGCCGCGAAAACCGCGCGGCCCCCACCAGCGCGCGAGATGGATCGGGTCGGTCCAGCCGAGAAACACCACATCGCTCGGCGCGTCGATGAGGCCTTGCACGGTGATGCCGCGTTCGTCGATGCAATGCGTGGTGCGCGCGGGCGCGACGACGAGCGTGCCGGAACCGTCGGACGTCATGTCGAACTCCTGAGCATGGATAACCGCGCCGGCCACGGCCAAGCCGCGGTCCGCGCGCCGCGGCCGAATGCCGGCATAACCGCCAGCGTATGAATCGGCCCGCTAATTAACCAATCAGGAAACTACAACCCGAAGGTGCAAGCGTCAAGCCGATCGGCACACAGAATCCACGTCTTCGTCCCACAGGCTGAGACGGCGGGTCGCGGCGTTCGGACGTCGTGTCCAAGCGGGGCTGTCGGCTTCCACCACACAGGTTCGTCAGGCCCACACTCATCCCGATTGCAGCCGACCCGGTGACGGCCGTCTTCAATCCGCCGGCGCGACCTTGCGCGGCCGCTTCGGCCCGGGCGCCGAATGCCGGCCCTGGGCCGCATCGATTTCGTCGATCCAGCCTGCGCGCGATCCGGCGAAGGCATCGGCGTACGGCACGTACGGCTTGATATCGAGGATCGGCGTGCCGTCGAGCAAATCCACGCCGCGCACGATCAACGCCTGTGGCTCGACCCGCACCAGTTCCACCGCCGACAGCCCGAGCGGATTGGGCCGGTGCGGCGACCGCGTGGCCAGCACCCCGCGCTTGGGCCCGCCGCGCGGTGGCTTGACCTGAGGTTTCCAGCCCTGGCTGCGGTGGAACGCGAAAATCAGCCATATGCGCTCGAACCCTTGCAGATCGGCATACGCCAGCGCCGGCAGGTCGTCGACGAATTCCAGCCGCGCCTCGATCGCCTCGCCGCTCTGCGTGCCCTGCACCACCGTCGACTGGTGCGGCGCATCGATGCGCTGCGCATACGGCGAGCGCAGGTAGGCGATCGGGCGGCAGTTGAATGCGTCGGACATCGGGCAAGGGTTCGCTGCGGTGCGGCATGCATTGTCGCCGCCGCGAGCGCTCTTGTGGGAGGGGCTTCAGCTCCGACGCTGTTCGCTCAGCGACTTCGTACTTCCCGGCGATCTGAGCGACCAGCCTCGGGACTGAAGCCCTGCCACAAAAAACTTCGAGCCCTATCGCAACCTGCGAGACCAGCGCGGCCCAGGCTGCGCCGCTCGACCCGCTCACCCACCGGCACGCCCGCCAGCGCATGCGTTTTGTCACTGCTGCACCCAATGCCGATGGCGGTATCCTCGGCGCCGAGCGCATGCGCCCCGGCCCCGCGCTGCCGCCTCCCCCGCCCGCCACGAGGACGCCATGAAATACCTGGTCATGATCTACAACGACGACAGCCTGATCGAAGCCCTGCCCGCCGGCGAATACGAAACCATGATGCGCGGCTGCATCGCTCACGCCGACGACCTGCGCGAGACCGGCGTGTTGCTGGATTCGCAGATGCTCGCCGCGCCGGCCAAGGCGACCTCGCTGCGCACCCGCAACGGCCGCACCACTTTCATGGACGGCCCCTACGCCGAAGCCAAGGAGTATCTGGGCGGCTTCAACCTGATCGAAGCGGCCGACATGGACGAAGCGGTCCGCGTCGCCCAGGAATTCCCCTGGAGCCGCACCGGCCGGATAGAAGTGCGCCCGGTGATGGATTTCGAACAGGTGCGGCTCGCGTTCGACGCCTGAGTCGCCGGCACCACGTCACCACCGCGCACCATCCCAGCAAGCCGGCGCATGCCGGCTTGCTGGCGTTATAAGCAAAGCGGACGGACCCGCTGCACGGACCGATCCGGCCGAAAGGTCGATGCTGCGACAAGGCATCGACCCCGAACCTCAACCCGGCGCGTTCGCAGTTGCATCGCGAGGTCGCCAACGCGCTTCGCCCACCGCCCGAACGCTACAAGGATGTCCGCATGAAACTGCCGCACCTGGCCTGCTGGCTGTTGCTCGCCCTCGCCGCTTCGCTCGGCGCCGATCCGGCTGCTGCCGCGACCGCCGCCAACAGCAAGACCCAGACGCTGCGCCCGTTCGCCAGCGAGCGCGAATTCCGCGCGTTCGTCGCGACCCTGCGACGCAGCCAGCCGGTCCGCGAGGCGCCTGCGCCGCCGCCGGCCCCGGTCGCGCCGATGCCGGCGCCGATGCAGGCCGCATCGCCCGCGTCGGCGAAGGCCGAATCGACCACGCTCGACAGAATCGAGGTTACCGGCTCGCGCATCGGCCCCCCAGCCGCGGAATCGATCACCAACGTCCAGACCCAGGGCGTCGACGAAGGCGACATCGTCAAGAAGCAAGGCGATTACCTGATCGTGCTGCGTCGCGGCCGCCTGTTCACCGTGCGCATCGGCGGCGACGCCTTGCAACCGGTGTCGTCGATCGACGCCTTCGCGCCGAATTCGGACCCGAACGAGACCTGGTACGACGAAATGCTGGTCTCGCGCGACACCGTTGTGGTGATCGGCTACAGCTACGACCGCGGCGGCACCGAGGTCGGCGTGTTCGATCTGACCGCGCAAGGCCTATTGAAGTACCGCGCCACTTATCAGCTGCGCAGCAACGACTATTACTCGGCCAGCAACTACGCCAGCCGCCTGATCGGCCGCACCCTGATCTTCTATTCGCCGCTGCAACTGTACCCGGGCAGCGATCTCGCCCAGTCGATGCCGGCGCTGCGCCACTGGCATCGCGGTGTCACCCCGGCCGACTTCAAGCGCATCCTGCCGGCGACCCGCATCTACCGCAGCGCCGCGCCGGTCGGCTACGACTTTCTCACTCTGCATACCGTCGCCTCGTGCGATCTCGATGCCCAACCGATGCGCTGCACCTCCACCGCGGTGCTCGGGCCGGCGAGCCGCAGCTTCTACGTCTCGGAGGATTCGGTGTATGTCTGGACCTTGAACTGGAACCTGAAATCCAGCGGCCCCAATGCCGCGATCCTGCGCATTCCGCTCGACGGCGCCGCGCCGACCGGCCTGCGCGCGAGCGGTTCGCCCTGGGATCAGATGTCGTTCCTGCAACGCGACGGCTGGCTCAACGTGCTGGTCGGCTCGCAAAGCGACGGCGAAGGCATGTGGTCCTCGCGCAGCACCGCCGGCGAACTGGCCTTGCTGCGGGTCAGACTGGACAGCTTCGGCGACGGCCGCGCGGTCGCCGCGCGCAAGGCCTACCGCGTGCTGCCCGAACTCAATGCGCTGGACGCGGCCATGCATGCGCGCTTCATCGGCGACTGGCTGGTGTACGGCGCCGGCGAAAACTGGGACGACCAAGCCCGGCCGTTGCGCGCCTACGCCCTGCGTTATGCCGATACCGCTCCGGTCACCACACTGGCGCTGAAGCACCAGGTCGAACGCGTCGACGCGCTCGGCGACGACGCGGTGCTGGTTGGCGGCAACGACGTCGACGATCATCTGTATTTCAGCAGCGTCCGCCTCCACCGCGGCGCGCGCGTCGCCGACACCTACGTGCAACGCGACGCCAGACAGGGCGACGAACGCACTCACGGCTTCTTCTATCGCGCCCAGGACGAGGAGCGCGGCATTCTCGGCCTGCCCGTGCTCAGCGAAGACAACAGCGACCGCGAGCAGGCCAGCGTGCTGTTCCTGCGCAACCAGCGACTCACGCTGAGCGCGCTGGGCCAACTGAGCTCGAAGAGCGACCCGAACGTCGACGACGGCTGCAAGGTCAGCTGCGTGGACTGGTACGGCAATGCGCGGCCGATCTTCATCGGCGAGCGGGTGTTCGCCCTGCTCGGCTACGAACTGGTCGAAGGCCGCGACGACGGCAACCGCATCCGCGAGCGGCGCAGGACCGACTTTTCGCCGCGCGTCAAAGTCTCGCCCTGAGCGCAGGCGTGGCCGCCGCCCGTGCCGGGTCGCGTTGGAACCCCTGTCTCGTGATGATCGGGACAGGGGGACACGATGACATCGGTACGGATCGGATGGCTCGCGCTGATCGGGCTGTGTTACGCGACGCAGGCCGGTGCACACGGCGGCGGTCTCAATGCCGAAGGCTGCCATCACGACCGCAAGCGCGGCGGCTATCACTGCCATCGCGGCCCCACCGCCGCTGCGGCGTCGCTGCTGCCCGAGTCAACGCAGCGCCCGCGTCGGCCAGCCTCGGCGCAAGGCCTCGCACCCTCGGCGTTGACGGCCGAATCCGGCGCCGCCTACTACCGCAATTGCAGCGCGGCGCGCGCTGCCGGCGCGGCTCCGGTGCGACGCGGCGACCCGGGCTACGGCCCGCATCTGGACCGCGACGGCGACGGCAAGGGCTGCGAATGAATCGGGGCCCGGCGGCGCGACGATCGTGAATTCGCGGCAACGGCCGCGGCGTTTAACGCATTGCCGCTATGCAGTGCCGGTGGCGAGGCGGACAATCGACGCGTCCCCACCGCATCGGAGCCCGTCATGAACCTCCGGACCGCATTCGCCATCGCCCTGTCGGTCGCCGTGCTGGCGGCCGCGGACGTCGGCGCCGCTTCCCGCGCCGTCACCGATCCCGCCGCGCCACGCAGCCTGCCCGAGCAGGGCCCGGTCAGCGTGCGCTGGGAAGATCCGTCGAACTTCGCCGAGATCCGCCAAAGCCGCAACCGCTTCGACGCGCGCCGCGGCAACTGGGTCGAACAGCTCGCCCAGCACCTGCGCACCCGCGCGCAGAAGCGGTTGCCCGAAGGCCAGACCCTGCAGGTCGACATCACCGACATCAAGCGCGCCGGCGACTACGAGCCCTGGCACGGGCCGCAGTTCGACGACACCCGTTTCATCCGCGACATCTACCCGCCGCGGATCGTGTTGAATTTCAAGCGCACCGACGCCAACGGCCAGATCGTCGAGGAAGGCCAGCGCACCCTGCGCGACATGAGCTTCCTGATGGGGCCGCGCACCGGCACCGACAGCGATCCGTTGCGCTACGAAAAGCGCCTGATCGACGACTGGCTGTATCAGGAATTCAAGAGCCCGAGCGCGTAATCGCGCCGACCTCGCAACCGGCCGATATCGACCGCATGAAAAACCCCGCATCGCGCGGGGTTTTTCGTTTCCTGCATTGCCGCGCTTGGATCGCGGGAGCGCTTCAAGCCGCGCCGCCCGATCGAGGCGGCAACGAACGGCCGCAACCGTTCGCGCCGCCGCGCGCGCCGCGATCGCGCGATGGCTTACTGCTGCGCCGCGCTCGGGTCCGCATCCGGGTCCATGTAGAACACTTCCCAGGTGTGGCCGTCCAGATCGTCGTAGGAGCGCTGGTACATGAAGCCGTAGTCCTTCGGCTCGTGCATCGTCGCGCCGGCCGCGGCGGCCTTCTCGGCCAGCGCATCGACCTCGGCGCGGCCGGGCAGGCTGACCGCGATCAGCGCTTCCACCTGCTTGCTCGCGTCGACCAGGGTCTTCTTGGTGAAGGACTGGAAGAACGGCTCGACCAGCAACATCACGAAGATGTTCTCGCCGACGATCATGCAGGTCGCGTTTTCGTCGGTGAATTTGGCATTGAAGCTGTAGCCGAGCTGGGTGTAGAACTCGACCGCGCGCGGCAGGCTCTTGACGGACAGATTGACGAACAGTTGCGAGTGGGTGGTCATGGCGAGGGTCCTGGTTGGTGAGGATGGATTGGCGGGCGGCGCAGGCCTGGATGACGCTGCGTTTACTGCCTGCTCCTGTTAGCGACGAGCCACGGTTGCGGGAATCGACAAGCCCGACAAAAAATTTTCGCACCGGTTCCGGTGCCGGCCGCCGCGATCCTCGGGCCGCCCCCACGATCCCACAGCTCAACCGGCCGGAAGCGCCGTTTCACGTGCCGGCACCCGGCGCCTGGACAGCAGTTCGGCCCAGCGCGTCAACAACAGATCGGTATACGGCGCGGCGGCGATCCGATACGCCCCGAGCGCATAGCCGTCGTTGACCTCGATCAGGGCGGTCCGGCCGTCGACCAGCACGCCGAAATCGATCGCGTACGCCGCCGGCGCCTCGCCGCTGTCGCGAAAGGCGCGCACCGCTTCGTCGATGGTCCGGGCGCATGGCACCAGTTGCGCGTCGCCATCGTAGGGATCCAGCGCGACCACCTCGGTGCCGATCACATAGGCGCGGAACTCCGAGCGCCACTTCACTACCTGCGAGCACCACACCTTCTGCCGGCGCGACGCGGAACCGAGGAAATAGAGATCGGCGTTGCTTTCGAAGACCCTGCCGGTGAAGGTCTTGATCCGCTCGGCCGGTTTGACGAACACCGGCTGCTGACAGTCGTCCCAGATCCGTTGTTCGATCTCGCCCAAGGTGGATTGCCAGACCTCGCGGTGCAGTAGATCGCGCAGCGCCCGCGGATAGTCATTGGGTGGCGGCACCTCGATGCCGAGTTGCTTGATGGCGCCGAGCATGGCTGGCATCGCACCCATCACGAAACTGCTTTCGTCCAGCGGCAGGCTGCGCCGGTCGATCTGCTTGCGGGTGAAAAACCTCATGGCGATGCCGCGTCGCTGCAGCTCGCCGACGACGCGCGTCTCCTCTTCGCCCAGGGGGCCATTGCCCCGGCTCTCGATATAGCCGATCTGGAACATGGCGCGGTTCGCGGCAGCGGATCTGCAGTCAGTGTAGCAACGGCGCAGGCCGCTGTTCGCACCGACCCGCCTGGTCCGGGACGGCTAATGCCAGACCGCCGACGATGGCCGCCCGGATTACGAGCGGCCATCATCAGGTGAGATCGGGCCGTATCAGTTCTTTTCGGCGCCGAAGATCTTGCCGTTGCGCGGGTCGAGCTTGAGCTTCACGTCGCGGCCGCCGGTGTCCTCGGCCTTGGCGTTCCAGATGCCCTCGTCGTAATCGACATCGTGGATGTCGGTGTAACCGGCGCTCGACAGCGCGGCGCGCACGTCGCGCTCGCTCAACTGAGTGACTTGCTCGTTGGCGTACACCTTGCCGGTGCGCGGATCCAGCAGCACCTGCACGCGATTGCCGTCGGCGCTGCGCGCATCGGCCTTCCACACGCCGTCGTCGAAATCGAGATCGTTGACCTTGGTATAGCCCTGCTCGGCCAGGCGGGTGCGGATCTGATGTTCGGTCAGCGACGTCTGCGCCTGCGGTTCCTGCGCCGTGGCGGCGGCCGGAACGGCGATGGCCAAGACCAGTGCCAGCATGATCGGTTTCATGGTGTGCTCCTGCTTGAGAAGGTTCCGATTGTGGCCAGCACATGCAAACGCGAAATGAATACTCGCGTATTCAGTCATGTTGAGCGCGGATTCGCCATGAATGCTCACGGGTTGCCTACGCCGTTCTTATCTCGAACTCATGCGGCGCTCACCGCTCTATAACGTCTCACTGACCTGCGCTATGAAGGGGTAGCGCCAGCGACAGGCGATTCGAAGCGGCCGCTGTCGGCCCAGGCGCTGCGGCGCATTGGCGCATTCGTCGTCATACCCACCGCATGCGCCCGACTCGGCCGCGATCGGTCGCATTTCGCGGCACCGCGGGCACTCGCGATACCACTCGACCGCACCTCCTGACCCAGGCAACCAAAAACCCATCCGCGCGGCGCTTGGCTTCGAGCCCGCCAATGGCTAACGTGGCGGCAAGCGGCCGCCGGATGCGGCCCAGGGGGAAGGCGATGATCGCAAGGACACTGCTGCTGGCCGCATTGCTGCTGCCGGCCGCCGCCGCGCAGGCGTGCATCAACTACATCGGCACCGATCACCAGGGACACGCGTTCTCCCCGGACTGGATCGTCGGCGAGGAACTCAGCGAGCACCTGACCGAACAGGTGAGACGGCGCTGGCAGATGGAGCGGGCCAGGGAGGTGATCGCCGAGGCGCGCGCCACGCCCAGCTTCGAGCACCTCAACAACCTGGGCGTGCTGCTTATCTATCAAGGGCAGTACCCGATCGCGATCCGCCAGTTCCTGGCGATCGAGCGCTCCTCGCCGGGACGCTACCAGACCGCGGCCAACCTCGGCACCGCGCTGGAGCTGGCCGGACACGACCAGGTCGCGCTGCGTTGGATCCGCATCGGCATGCGCCGCAACAACGACGCCCACCTGGGGTCGGAATGGCTGCATGCGCGGATTCTCGAAAGCAAGATCGCATTGGCGCAGGACCCGAACTACCTCGCCAAGCACTCGATCGCCGGAGTGAATTTCGGCGACGCGCTGGTCCCGCCGATGCCGGCCATGCCGGCCGGCAACGACGGCAAGCCGGTGACTCAGGCCGTACTGCAAAGCTCGATGAGCTATCAGCTGTTCGAACGCACCCAGTTCGTCAAGCCGACCGATCCGATCGTCGCCAACGTGCTGCGCGACTGGGCGACCCTGCATCTGGTCGGCGGCTCGATCGAGAACGCGAACATGCTGTACGAACTCGCCGTGACCTACGGCGCGCCGCACGACAAGCTGATGAAACGCCGGCAGGCGCATATCCGCGCGATCCTGGCCAAACCGCGCAAGGACGGCGAGGACGGCTCGTGCGCGATCTGCGGCAGTCACTTTTAGCCTTAACCGGCCGACCCCGCGACCTGAGCACCCACCCCGCGCCCACCACCAAGGAATCGCCGCGATGAATCTTCGTACCGCTGCATTGACGCTGCTGTTAGTGACCAGCGCGGCCCGCGCCGAAGCACCGGCCAACGTCGCCGTCGCCGACAGCTACGGACTGGCCAAGGAACAGGCCGTGGAGGTCTGCAAGCCGCGCGGCGAACACGAGTACCTCGCCCGGCTGGTCTGTCCGAACAGCGAGCATCCGGCGTTCGACCGCCGCGGCAGTTTCGGCGAACGCACGCCGCTGCCGGACGATCTGAGCGAAGACGCCAGCAACCGGCTGGTCGAGGACATGATGGGCTACAAGGCCCTGCGCGCCGGCGAGACCGACTATCACATCGTCGACGGCTACGACGTGGTCTGCGGCGAGACCACGACCCGCGTCTACCTGGACATGTACCACTGCGATGCGCCGCGGCCGGCGCGGGCGCCGGCGGGTTTCAGCATCATCAATTAAGCGCGCAGAAAATAAACGGCGCGGCGCGCGATCCGGAATTACCGCGCCGATCAGCCGCGCACCGACATCGAAAGCCACGAGCTATTCGTGGCTTGAGCGCAAGCCGTTGGACGCAACGAGCCCATCGCGATCTCGCGACTAAGCCGCCGATGCATCATCGCCACGGCGCGTTTCGATCGTCGCGCCCTCCTGCAAGGTCCGCGTCACCGGCGTCTTGCCCGCCACTTCGAGCAGACGCTGCCATTGCTCGTCGCTCAAGCCGGCGTCGCTATGCAGCACGCGTTCGATCCGGGTGTCGCCTTCGCGATTCTTCAGCAGGGTCAGCTCGACCCGCAGTTCACCCAGTTCCCAGCCTTTCTTTTCGGCGTACATGCGCAAGGTGATCGCGGTGCACGCACCCAGCCCGGCGAGCAGATAATCGTAGGGCGCCGGGCCGGCGTCCTGGCCGCCCGCGGCGACCGGCTCGTCGGCGATGAGGTCGTGCTCGCCGGTGCGGATGCGATGACGATAATGCGGGCCGTCGGACCAAACCCGCGCGGTCGAGATGGCTTTCATCAGCGTTGCGCCTTGAGATTGAGGTTGGCCGGCACCGGCGCGGGAATGCGCGCCAGCGTGGTGCCGGGCACGTCGCCGAAGTAACGCCCGGCATTCCAGTCTTCGCTGGCCTGCAGCACTTCCTCGGGCGTGCGCGCGACGAAGTTCCACCACATCAGCAAGTCTTCTTCCAAGGGTTCGCCGCCGATCAGCAACAACCGCGCCGCGTTGTCGCAGCGCAGCCGCAGAGTGTCGCGGCCCAGGCCCAGATACAGCAGCGTGTCGGCTTCGATGCGTTCGCCTTCGACTTCGATCTCGCCTTGCAGACACAGCACGGCGTGTTCGAATCCGGGCGTGAGCGGCAGCTCGGTGGCGGCCGCGGCGTCGGCGGCAAGGTCGATGCCGACCAGCGGCGTGAACACCTGCGCCGGCGCGTGCTCGCCCAGGGCTTCGCCGGCCAGTACGGTGATGCGGAAGCCGCCGCGTTCGAGGATCGGCAAGTCGGGGTAGTGATGGAACGACGGCTCACGGTGACGCTCCGCTTGCGGCAACGCGATCCACAACTGCGCCAGATGCACGCGGCCGGCGTTGCCGTCGGGCGGCTCTTCGGCGTGCACGATGCCGCGGCCGGCGGTCATCAGATTGACCTGGCCCGGACGGATGAGCTGCTGCGAACCCAGACTGTCGCGATGCAGCACTTCGCCTTCGAGCATCCAGGTGAAGGTCTGCAGACCGATATGCGGATGCGGGCCGACCGAGGGCCCGGCGCCGGGGCCGTGCCGGATCGGGCCGGCGTGATCGAGAAAACACCAGGCGCCGACCTTGCGTCGGGTCCGCGACGGCACCGCGCGATGCACTTCGAAGCCCGGCGCGATCTCACGGCTACGGGTGGCGATGCGTTCCAGGACGGGCCGGCCGGCGCATTGCGCGCCGTCGCTGCTGCGTACCGGTTCGGCGGACGCTTCGGGACGGCTCATGGCGAAGCGCCCGTGGTCGGCGCGGCTTCGTTCGACACCGCAGCCGCCTGCAACGAGGTCGCGATGCGCACCTCGCCGGTCAGCACCTTGTGGATCGGGCAGGCGTTGGCGATCTGCAACAAGCGTTCGCGCTGCTCGTCGGACAGATCGCCGTGCAAGGAAATCACCCGAGTCAACTCGGTGCCAGCCTCGGGCTTGCCGTTCGGATTGAATTGCAGCTCGACCTGCACGTCGTTCAACGGCCACTGCTTGCGCGCCGCGTACATGCGCACGGTGATCGCGGTGCAGGCGCCCAGGCTCGACAGCAGCAAGCGCTCCGGCGACGGCGCGGTATCGCCGCCACCCAGATCGGCCGGTTCGTCGGCTTGCCACGCATGGCCGAGGTCGTCGCGCAGCTCGACCCGGTACGGCGCGGCCGCGCTGGCGGCCTGCACGCTGGGAACAACGAGGTGAGGGTCGGTCATTGGATATCCTGATGATGAAGCGCATGGCCGTTGCCGCACGTCGCTCGTCGACGCGCCCTGCCAAGCGGTGCGGTTATGGGCGCACCATATCGCAGACCCGGCCGCGTCGCGGGTGTCGAAATCTCTACAGACAGTCCCATCCGGCGAACAATCGATCGACGCGGGTGTCGTACCGATCGGATTGCAGCGTCCGCCGCGGAGCCGCGAAAGGCTTGGCATCGCGACGCCGCCGCACGAACGCGGCTGAGTCCCATGAGCCTCCGAATTCGCACCACGCCGGATCGCGCCGCGGTGCGCGCGCGCCCGATGCACCACGCGTCAGCCTCGTGCGTCCATATCAGCGCAGCGCGTCGCTCACCGGGATCGATTCGACCCGCGGATGCGCCATGCGCAGTTCATCGGCGAAACGTTTGGAATCTCCGACCACGACGATGCTCGCGCCATCCGGGTCGAACGATCGCCGCGCCGCCTGCTGCACGGCCTGCGGCGTGACCCGCTCGACCGCCGCGATGAAACGCCCGAGGTTGCTCAAAGGCATCGCCTGCGCGGCTTGATCGCCGAGTGGCCGCGACCAGCGACCCAGGCTGGGTCTGGCTCAACACATTGCCGGCGTCGTTGGTCAGCGCATTTGATGCCCTTCGCACCGAGCCGACGCGGGCCGGCGCTACCAGCCTTCGCCGTGCCGCTTACCCGGATCGCAGCCGTTCAAGGTCAACATGCGCGCGACCCGCGCTTCGGCGTACTGCCGATCGTCGCGCCCCAGGCCCTCGACGATCGGCTCCAGCAGCGCGCGAAACTGCGGCCAGAACTGCGCTTCGTGCCGCATCGTCTCGCGCCAGTGCGGCAGCATCTGCTCCAGCCGGTCGAGTTCGATATCCAGTTGCAAGCGCGTGCTCATGAGGCCGCCCGCGGCCAGGTCACTTCGACCTGATGCAATGCGCCGTCATCGACCAGCGGGAAGCTCATTCCGTCTTGACTGACGCCATCGAGTTTCACACCGGCAACGTCCTCATCACTACCGGCTTCGACCTGCCGCACCTGGATCAGATACGGCGTCTCGCGATAGCGGTAATGCATCTTGTACTGCGTCCAATCGGGCGGAATGCACGGCGCCAGTTCCAAGCGGTCGCCACGTCGATTCAGACCGAGCAGCGATTCGGTCAGCAAGCGATACATCCAGCCGGCCGACCCGGTGTACCAGGTCCAGCCGCCGCGGCCCGTGTGCGGCGCCACGCCATAGACATCGGCGGCGAGCACGTAGGGTTCGACCTTGTAGCGCGCGGTCGCGGCGGCGTCGGCGGTGTGATGGATCGGGTTGATCATGCGCGCGAGTTCCCACGCGCGCGCGCCGTCGCCCAACTCGGCGAAGGCCATCGCCGCCCACACCGCGGCATGGGTGTACTGGCCGCCGTTCTCGCGCACGCCGGGCACGTAGCCGCGGATGTAGCCCGGGTCCTTGACGGTCTTGTCGAACGGCGGATCGAGCAACTGGATCAGGCCGGCGTCGCGCCGCACCAGATGGCGATCGAGCGAATCCATCGCCTGGCGCGCGCGCTGCGGATCGGCCGCGCCCGACAGCACCGACCAGCTTTGCGAGATCGAATCGATCCGGCATTCGTCGCCCTCGTGCGTGCCCAGCGGGGTGCCGTCGTCGAACCACGCGCGCCGGTACCACTCGCCGTCCCAAGCATGCTTTTGCAGATTGTCGCGCAGGCGTTTGGCCGCCTCGACACAGGCATCGGCGAACGCGGCATCGCCGCGCGCGCGCGCGATCGGCTCGAAGCGGTTCAAGGTATCGAACAGGAAGAAGCCCAGCCACACGCTTTCGCCGCGGCCGGCCAGGCCGACCAGATTCATGCCGTCGTTCCAATCGCCACTGCCGATCAGCGGCAGACCGCGCTCGCCGAGCAACTCCATGCCGCGCTGCAAGGCGAGCACGCAATGGTCGTAGAACGGCTGCCGGCGATCGGTGGTCCACGGCCGGTCGTAGTACGACTCCTCGTCGGCGTTGAGCGCGCGGCCCTCTACAAAGCCGACCTGTTCGTTGAGCAGGCTCATGTCGCCGGTGACCTGCAGATAGCGGCAAGCCGCCAGCGGCAACCACAGGAAATCGTCGGAGCAGCGCGTGCGCACGCCGCGATTCTGCGGCGGGTGCCACCAGTGCATGACGTCGCCCTGCGGGAACTGATGTTCCGCGCTCAGCAGCAGATGCTCGCGACTCAGCGCCGGCCGCGCATGCACGGTCGCCATGGTGTCCTGCAGCTGATCGCGGAAACCGAACGCGCCGCCGGACTGGTAATAGCCGCTGCGCGCGACATAACGGCAGGCCAGTGCCTGATACGGCAGCCAGCCGTTAACCAGCGCGTCCACGCTCGGATCAGGCGTTTCGACCCGGATCGCGCCCAGGGTGCGGGTCCAATGCATGCGCACCGCATCGAGCGCGTCGTAAGCCGCGGACTCGCCCTTGCAGCGATCAATCAACTGCGCTGCGCTCGCGGCATCGCCGGCCGCGCCGAGGCGGAACACGATCTCGCAGGTTTCGTCCGGGACTAGCGACGCCGGCACCTGGATCGCCGCGCACGGATCCAGGCCGACGCCGAGGCGCCCGGACAGACGTTCGTTGAGCATCGCCGCCGGACGGCCCAGGTCGCCGTTGCGGCCGATGAACTCGGTGCGGTCGGCGGTGTAGGTGCAGCCGTCGCTGTCGGTGTCGAAGAACGCCATGCGCCCTTCGAACTCGGTGTTGTACGGATTGCGCGCGGTCAACGCGCCGCTGGCCGGGTCGATTTCGCTGACCACGTGCATCTGCGAACGCGCGCGGATGTCGCCGAGCACCCATTCGACATAACCGGTCGCGGTGACCCGGCGCGTGCGATCGGAGCGATTGCGCAGCTTGAGCACCGAGTATTTGACCGCGTCTTCCAGCCCGACATACACCCACAGCTCGCTGGCGATGCCGTCCTCGACATGCTCGTACACGCTGTAACCGAAGCCGTGGCGGGTGCGGTACGCGCCGCGGCCGCGACACGGCAGCGGCATCGGCGACCACACCCGGCCGGTGTCTTCGTCGCGCAGATAGAAGGCTTCGCCGCCGGTGTCGGCGACCGGGTCGTTATGCCACGGCGTCAGCCTGAATTCGTGCGCGTTCTCGAACCAGGTGTAACCCGGCGCGCTTTCGCTGACCACCGTGCCCAGTTGCGCATTGGCCATCACGTTCGACCACGGCGCCGGCGTGGGCTCGCCTTCGCGCAGCTCGATCACGTACTCGCGCGCATCGGCCGCGAACGCGCCGGTGCCGTTGTCGAAATTCAACGATGCGCTGACCGGTTCGAATGGCCAGCTGTCGAAGCGGCTGTCGTCGTCGCTGTCGACGTGCGGCGGCGGCAGGCCCAGCAACACGCCCGACTCGTCGATTGCAGCCGGAGCGGGCAGCGCTGCCAGATCCGTCGCGACCGGCGCACCGTCGGGCCACAGCAAGGTCGCGCCGCGATCGGGCGGCACGTGCCGGCTAACCTGCGCGGCAAGGGTGCCGCGCTTGTCGCTGATGATGACCCGCGCCACCGCCTGCAACAGGATCCGGTCTTCCTGCGACATCTGCTGGATCGGCCGCACGAAGATACCGCCGGGCCGGTCAAGCACGCTGCCTTCCGGACCGGCCGAGACCAGACCCAGGATCTGTTCCTGCAACTGTTGGCGATAGCCGCTTTGTTCTTCGTTCCAGATCACCAGATCGACATTGAGCCCCTTCAGGCGCCAATACGCATGCGCCTGCACCATCTGCCGGACCAGCTCGATGTTGTCGGCCTCGCTGATCTGCAACAGCACGATCGGGAAATCGCCGGAAATCGAATGCCCCCACAGACCCGACTGACCGCGGCGGTTCTGCAGCAGCACCGATTGTTCGGCGCGCAGGTAGGGATGCGCATACACCATCGAACCGGCCAGGCGCTCGTACAACTGCGCATCGGCCTGCGAGGCGTTGATCTGGCGGCGCACGACCTGGCTGTGCGTCCAGGCCAGATCGAACACGCGATCGGCCAGGCGCCGGTCGCGATAACGATCGATCAGCGCGGTGCAGGCGGCGCGATCGGCGCCGACGCCGGTGACCATGTCGATGATCGCGGTCTGGTCCGGCGCGAGTTCGATGCGGGTGCGGATCGCGACGATCGGATCGAGCACCGAGCCGACCGAATCCGACAACGCGGCATCGCCGCTCATCGCCTGCGGCGTGCGCGGGGTGTTGCCGCGGCCGATGAAACGGGCGCGATCGGTCTCGTAGGAAATCTGGCCGATGTCGGCGTCGTGGACCGCGATCAGGTGGAACATCCACGGCGGCACTTCGTCGTGCGCGCGCGGCCGGCGTGTGCACAGCAAGGCCTGCTTGTCGCGGTCGATCTGCGACTGCACGAACAGATTGCTGAAGGCCGGATGCAGTTCGTCGGACAGCGCCGGCGCCAGCACCACTTCGGCGTAGGTGGTGATCTCGATGGTGCGGGTGCGACGCGAATGATTGCTCACCCGCAGCCGGCGCAGCTCGATATCGTCCTCGGCGGAGATGGCGATCTCCAGATGGGTTTCGTAGCGGTTCTTGCGCCCGCGGAACTCGGCCTTGGCGTCGGAGAAGATCGCCTCGTAATGCTCGACCGGCACGCAGGTCGGCTGATGGGTCGCCGACCAGTATTCGCCGGTGTCGACATCGCGCAGATAGCAGAACGCGCCCCAATGATCGCGGGTGGAATCCTCGCGCCAGCGCGTGACCGCCATGTCGCCCAGGCGGCTGTAACCGCCGCCGGCGCTGCTCAACAGACCGTGATAGCGACCGTTCGACAACAACTGCACGGCCGGCCGCGCGGTCGCGGGATTGCGGAACACCCGTAGCTGGGTCTCGGTCACCGGCGGCGCGGCGCGCGCGCCACTCGCCTCGGCTTCGTGCGGATGGAACACGCCGGTGCGCGGGATGCGTTCCTGCAGCAGCAGCAAGGTCGCCTGGAATTCGGCGTCGGCGACGAAGCGCTTCTGCATCGGTTGGTCGCGCAGCAGATAGTCGAGCGCGAGCAGGCCCATGCCCTGGTGATGGGCCATGAACGAACGCACCACCGCATGGGTCTGGCCACGCGGCACTCGCGCCGGGGTGTAGTCGATGGCCTCGTACAGGCCGAATTCGCCGCCGAAGCCGAGATCGGTCAGACGCTGCAGGTTCTGGCAAGCCGCCTCGGGCATCACCATCAGCGCCATGATGCTCGCGTAGGGCGCGATCACCAGGTCCTGGCCGAGACCGCGCTTGAGCCCGAGTCCCGGTACGCCGAACGCGCGGTACTGATAGTTCATGCGCGTGTCGACGGTGTTGTAGCCCGATTCGGAAATCCCCCACGGCACGTCGCGCTGGCGGCCGTAATGGATCTGCGCCAGCACCGCGTGCTGCGCGGTCTGATCGAGCAAGGTGTCCGGATAACTCGGCATCACCAGCTGCGGCATCAGGTACTCGAACATCGAGCCGCTCCACGACAGCAAGGTCGCGCCGCTGTCGATCTCGGTCAGCAGACGGCCCAGCGAGAACCAAGTCTCCTGCGGCAATTGGCTCTGGGCGATGGCGACGAAGCTGGTCAAGCGCGCTTCCGACGCCAGCAGGTCGTAATAGCCCGCATCGAGTCGACGTTCGTCGACGTTGTAGCCGATCGCCAGCAGATGGCGGCCGCGGTCGTACAGGAACTCGTATTCCATCAACGAGAACTGGCCGGCGATATGCGCCAGGCGCTCGAGTTCGCGGATGCGGCGGCGCGCGCGTTCGCGCACCTCGCTGTTGTCCGACTGCCGCAGCAGGTCGCGCAGGCTGGGAATGGCGGCCGCGCCGAGCGTGGATTCGGGCTCGTCGGCGGACGGTTGCGCCGGCACGGCGTGCGCGGGCAGGAAGTCGGACAGTTCCTGCAAGGCGTCGCGACACGCGTCGATCAACGCGCGCGGCCAGCGCGAGGTGGTGTCGTCGTCGCTTGCGCTGTCGGGTTCGCCGCGGCTCGATTCGATCGCTTGAGCCAGCGACAACAACTCCGATAGAACGCGTTCGATCTCGTCCGGCGCCCGCGGCGGTTCGGCCAGGATCGCGTCGATCCGCTCGCGGAACGCGGCCGCGGCCTGGCTTTGCGCCGGCGACTTGGCCGCGCCCTGCGCATTTCGCAGGTTTTCCTCGAGCACGCCGCAGGTGTCGGCCAGCCCCTGGAACACCACCGCGCTGAGCACCGGTTCGTCGATCAACCCGAGCAGGCCCTGACGCAAGGTCAGCAAATGCGCGGCAAGATTGCCGCTGTCGACCGTGGAGATGTAGCGCGGCGGCAGCGGCTGCAGGGTTTCGGTGTCGTACCAGTTGTAGAAATGCCCGCGATGGCGCGGCAAGGTTTCCAGCGTGGCCAGTGCCAGGCGCGTGCGTTCGACCACCGCGCCGGCCTGCACATAGCCCAGGTCGTAGGCGCTCAGGTTGGCCAGCAGCGACAGGCCGATATTGGTCGGCGAGGTGCGCCGCGCCACCACCGGCGTGGGATGTTCCTGGAAATTGTCCGGCGGCAGCCAATGATCCTCGGCGCGGATATGCACCTCGAAGAATGCCCAGGTGCGGCGGGCCAGGCGGCCGAGGAAACGCACCTGCGTATGCGACAGACCGGCGCGCCGCTGCTTGGGCGGACGTCCCAGCCACGCCATCAACAGCGGCGAGATCAACCACGCGGCGAGCCACGGCGCGGCGATCCACAGCGAGGTCGGCTGCACCCGCGCCAGCAGCGCCGCGACCGCGATCGCGAACACCGGCGCGGACCACATCTCGCGCAGTTCCGCGCCGAAGCGATCGCCGAGACTGCGCTCGACCTCGCTGGACGGATTCCATTGCAGCAGGCGGCGATGGCTGATCGTCATCCGCCACAAGGTGCGGGCAATCGCGCCGAGCGCGAAGAACGCTTCGAACGGCAGGCAGGCCAGGGTCACGAAGGCGCGTTGCAATTGCCGCGCAAGCGAACCGCCGACCTGGACCAGATGGGTTTCCAGCGCCATGTCGGACGGACGCCGCAGCAGTTCCCAGCCGGCCAGCACCAGCATCGGCGCCAGCCACAACGCGAGCAGCCACAAGGTCCATGCCAATGGCTGCGGCAAGGTGGCCCAACCCCAGACCAGCAGCGCGAGCGCCGCGGCCGGGACCAGACTGCGGCGCAAATTGTCGAGCAGCTTGCCGCGCGACAGCCACGACAGCGGGTTGCGTTCGAAGCCGCCGTGCATGCGCGGCACCCACGGCAACAGCCACGGCAGCAGCTGCCAGTCGCCGCGGATCCAGCGGTAACGGCGCTTCACATCGGCCGCGTAGCGCGAGGGATAATCCTCGAACAGGCGCACGTCGCTGATCAGACCAGCGCGCGCGTAACAGCCTTCGAGCAGATCGTGGCTGAGCACGCGGTTGTCGGGCAGGCGATCGGCCAGCGCGTACTCGAACGCGTCGACGTCGTAGATGCCCTTGCCGACGAACGAGCCTTCAGCGAACAGGTCCTGATAAACGTCCGAGACGATCCGGGTGTACGGATCGATGCCCGCCTCGCTGCCGAACATGCGCGCATAGCGCGAGCCGCGGCGTTCGCTCATGCCGCTGCCGACGCTCGGCTGCAGGATGCCGTAGCCGCGGGTGACGCGCTGGCGGCGCTCGTCGAAGCGCGCCTGATTGAGCGGATGCGACAAGGTCGCGATGAATTCACGCGCGGCATCGCGCGGCAGGCGCGTGTCGGTGTCCAGGGTGATGACGTAGCGCACGTTCTCCAGCACCTCGGTGTTGCCGGTGACTTGCGAGAACGATTCGCGCGAATCGCCGCGCAGCAGTCGGTTGAGCGCGGCGAGTTTGCCGCGCTTGCGCTCCAGGCCCATCCATTTGCGTTCCTGCGCGTTCCACAGGCGCGGCCGATGGAGCAGGAAGAACAGGTCGCCGCGCTCGCCGGCGTAGCGGCCGTTGAGGCGTTCGATGTGCTGCGCCGCGTGCGCGACCAACGCTTCGTCGCCGGGCAGGGTCTGCTCGTCGGCGTCGAGGAAATCGGTCAGCAGAGCGAAATGCAGGTAGGTGTCGCGATTGGCGAGGAAGCGCACTTCCAGGCCTTCGACCAGACGATCGATCGCCTGCGCGCTGGTCAGCATCGCCGGCACCACCACCAGACTGCGCGCCTGCGCCGGCAAGCCCTTGGAGTAATCCAGACGCGGCAACGGCTTGGGCGCGATCAACACCGTCGCCAGCCAATTGACCAGATGAATGCCCAGATCGCTGAAGGCGATGAAGGCCAGTGCCGCCAACACCAGCAGCGGCGCCAGGTTCATCGATACATCGCGTGTCTGCCACAGCAGGCCGTAGGTGCATATCGCCGCGACCAGTCCGATCGGCAGCAGGTACGCGCCCAGCGGCACCCGCCGCCGGCTCAGGCTCACCGGCTTGCGCGCGCGCCCGGATGCGGCCAGCGCTTCCTTGATCTGCGCGGTGCCGTCATCGATCAGGTAATAGCCGACATGGGCCTTGCTGCCTTGCGCATCACTGGCGGCGCGCGCCAGTTCCAGCACGATATCGGCCACGTCGGTCTCGCTGGTGCCACTGCGGCGCGCGAGTTTTTCCACCACGTGCCGATACATGTCGCGGGTGTTGAAATCCATCAGCGCGTACACGCCGTGCGGATCCTGGCGCAGGGTGTGTTCGACCAGGCTCATGGTCTCGACGAACTCGCGCCAGTCCATGTTGACCAGGAAACGCAGGCTGCCGATGCTGTTGCTGATCGAAACCTGATCGGATGCCTGTTGCTGGCTTTCCGAGCGCACCAGTTCCTCGACGCTGTGGCCGCCATCGGTCAGCCATTGGTCGATCCAGCTGATCGGCATCGCCAGCGCCGCGCTGCGGCCGTGCAGCCCGCGCGCGAGTTCGGCGACGAAGGCGCCGGTCATCGGCGGATCCGAACGCGCCATGTCGGCCACGATCAAGACCACGTCCTTGGGATTGTTGTCGGCGGTCTCGTTGAGCCGCTCCGACCATTCGGCGGCGCGGCGATGGTCCAGGCCATCGCGCATCACCCGCGCCGCCATGCGCCGCAGGTTTTCGATCAGCGCGAGCCGCAGCATGATCGGGATCGCCCACAGCTCGCCGAGCTTGAGCGGGGTGACCGATTGATAGGCGGCGACGAAGCGGGTCATCGTCTCGGCGTCGATACGGCCGTCGCCGTGGGCGATGGCCTCCATCGCCAGATCGTAGACGCGCGGCATGCCGGTACCCGGGCCTTCGCTAAGCGCCGGCAGTTCGCGGCTGTAGCCTTTGGGCAGATGCCGACGCGCGGTGCGGATCTGTTCTTCGATCAGGTAATAGTTGTCGAGCAACCACTCGCCGGCCGGGGTGATGCGGACTTCGTCCTGCACCATCTGGGTCAGCAGCGCGCTGGCGTCGCCGAGCACGCCTTCGTTGTCCTTGAGCCGCGCCAGCAGCAGGTCCGAACCTTCCGCCGCCTGCACCCGATGACTTTGCGCGAGCGCCTTGCCGTGCTGCTCCATCTGCTCGGCGCTGAGCAGGCGCGATCGCAACGGTTCCTCGGCCAGCCAGGGCCTGCCCTTCGCTATCCGCCCCCAGCGCCACAAACGCCGGTGCAGGCGCAACCAATGACTGAGAATTCGCCACACATAGGACATACGATATCCAAACTTTAGCGGTCGCCAGGTTCAGCCAGACTCAGACGATTGGATTGTCGGGGCCGAAAACGTTGGCGTGCAGACCCAAGGAAGTACCGTAGATAAAACATCTAAACCACGCGTCGCTCGACCAGCCATCGACTGATCGCGCGGCGCGACGGAAGAACTAATTGGTCGGCAGGTTGACCCGGTCGATACCGTGGATCACCGCGTTGCTCGAATAGATATTCGGCAACATGACCTTGCCGGTACCGAAGCTGACCTGCTTGTTGACCGACTGGATCGCGACGTTGCGACCGTTGACGGTCTTCAACGCGTCCCAGCGTTCGAACTCGACCACCGTCTTGCGCTTGGGCACCAGATGGCCATACAGCACGTCGGCGAGTTGTGATTTATTTTCCGGACGGAACAAAGTCTCGAGCATGCCCTCGGGCAATTTGCCGAATGCGGCATCGATCGGAATGAACGCGGTGAACGGGCCGTTGCCGTTGAGCAGCTCGGTCAGGCCGGCGCGTTCCACCGCATCGCAGAAGATCGAGAACGAGCCTTGCGCGGCGGCGACTTCGAGCAGGTTTTTCGGCGCCGTCTCGGGCAAGGCACGGGCAGCAGGATCGGCCATCGCGCCGGCCGGGGCCATTGGGGTATTCATCAAGATTTCGCCTTCGCTACGATCCGTCAGAAACGGACCAATCAACGGCCTAAGCCGCATCTCCCACAAACGCGGGGAGTTCTAGGCTCGTGCGGTTGGGCAATGTCAATCGCCGCGCCTGAGTCACTGCCACGACGTTGCGTCGTGTCGCCGGCCTACACTGCGCCGCCGAGTGTTAGCTAACCGTGATCCGCGCGCGCTCGTGCCCGCGGTCGTCACATGCTCGGCCGCGGCGACTGCTATGGTGGTATCGCTGCAAGTACTCACGCGACCACGGTTCGTCGTTCTCACGCGTCGCCACAAGCGCAGCCGGAACAGCATGCACTCTCGCATTCGCACGCACTTCAATCGCATCGACCGCCCGGCGCAATCGGCGGCGCGTGGTTATGCCTTGGCGGTTGAGATCGCGGAAAGCGAAGGCTGGCCGATGCGACCGGACTCGCCTGAGCGACCGGCATCGACGAGGTCGGTCAAACATTACTTCGGCGACGACGGTGGACCGATCGCCACTCAGGTCCACGACGAGCAGGGGCGCTGGTCGATCGTCCAATCGACGCGTGCATGGCTCGTGTGAAGCGGTCGATGCGGATGCGTCGACTGCTTGCGTTGCCGGTCGGCCTGGTTATCGAATGATGCATCGCGACTTGCGCCGCTGGTTCGCGATGGGCGCCAGCGACGGCATGCGTTCAGCGTCTTGCACGTCGCCTCATCTTGGGCCGCGACCGCGACATGCGATCGCGTGCATCGCGTGCACGACGCACAGGCGATCGATCAGGGCAGCGTGAACTTGCGCGTCGAGCGCAGCGGCCAGATCGAGGTGAACTTCGCGCCGCCCACCAGCCGGAACGCGGCCGACATGCCGTTGTGGATGCCCTTCGCTTCCAGGACGTCCTTGGCGCGGCGGAACGAGTGGCGCGGGTCGGCGGTCAGCATGAACAGATTGATCTCCTTCGCGCTGACGTCGTAGCCCTCCAGTTCGACCGTCTTGCCCAGGACAGCTTTCAGTTCGTCCTCGATCGTCGCCAGAAATGTTTCGTCGGCCAGCGACTTGCGCCAGAACTTGATGATGAGCTGTTGATCCATCCGACGATTGTAGACCCAACGCGCGATCGGACCGGTTCGCGCGCATGCGATCGCCGTTGCTCTGCCCGAAGCCTGCGACGTCGCCGGGCAGGACGCGCTTCGAACCCATGGCGTCCGTCGCGCAATCCCGACATACATATAAGTAGGCGGGCAATCCGAACCGGCGAGCACGCCCTCGCCCACGCGGCGGCGCTCGAACCACCCTGCCCAGGCCAGACATCAGGTGCCACCCCATTGATGCAAAAATTACTTGACATCATGTAAAGTATTTTTTACATTCATCCCACCTTGAACCGAGGACGCCCACGTGTCGCACCGAGAGAAAACCGCCTGGTTGTCGCTGATCGCACTGGCCGTCACCTTCGGCCCCTACTTCGCCATGGTCGCGATCAATCCGCCCGGCGGATCGCTGCCCAATCTGCGCCAGCTCGGCCTGTACGCCACGGTGGCGATCGTGCAATTGCTGATCCTGGGCGCCGGACATCTGTACCTGCGCCGCGCCTCGCCCGAGGAAGCGCGCATGCCCGCGGACGAACGCGATCGCGCCATCAGCCAGCGCGCGACCACCTGGGCCTACTACGTGCTCATCGCCGGCATGATCGTGGTCGGCTGCATCATGCCGTTCACGACCGGCGGATGGACGCTGGTCAATACCGCACTGGCGATGATCACCGCCTCGCAGGTCGTTCACTACGGCATCGCCGTGTTGAACTATCGCAGGCAGGCCTGATGCAAGGATCGATTTCCAACAACATCCGCGCCTTGCGTTTCCATCACGGCGAAATGTCGCAGGCGCAGCTGGGTCAGCGCATCGGCCTGACCCGGCAGACGGTCGCCGCGATCGAAGCCGGCAAGTACTCGCCGTCGCTGGAAGCGGCATTCCGGATCGCGCAGGTGTTCGGCGTGCCGCTGACCGAGGTGTTCCAGTGGCAAGCGATGGCATCCGACTGAAGCCGGCGCGGCGACTGCGCGCGTGTCGACAAACCGCGGGCGATTGTTCAATCGCCGTGGTTTGTTCGCAGACGCGCGATCAACACGCGCCTTTTCTTCTGGAGCTGCGCAACGTGCTTTTGAATCACAGGCACGGAAAATTTTCCAAACGCTTCGCGGATAGCCATGGTTCGCAGCCGACAATGACCGCCCATCAATTTCGAGCCCGCATGGATCCATGCTCGACACTTCATTCAAGCCGAACCGGTTTTGCGGCGCGGCTCAATTCAAGCGTTAGCCGCTGATGGGAACCGCCATGCGACTGGCAGGTCGGATCACCGACTGGAACGACGACAAAGGCTTTGGCTTCGTCATGCCCGTCGGCGGCGGTGCCCGCGCCTTCGTCCATATCAATGAGTTTCAGCGCGGCTCGCGCCGACCGCTCGTCGGCGACCTGATTTCCTATCATCCCGGCGTCGACGCGCGAGGACGGACCAATGCTCGGCGGATTCGTCATGCCGGGCAAAAAACAGAAGCCCCGCGCGCGCCTTCCCGGGTTCCCAGAGCGAAGCTGGGCCTGGCGACCCTGTTGGCGAGTGCTGCGGCCGCCGCTTTCGGGCTTCTGCCGGCGGTCTTGGCGGGGATCTACATCGCCATGAGTGCGCTGTCGTATCTGATGTACAGATCCGACAAGATCGCCGCGCAGAGCGAAGCATCGCGCACGCCGGAAGCCAGCCTGCATCTTTCGGACCTGCTTGGCGGATGGCCGGGTGCGCTGATCGCCCAGCAACAGTTCCGCCACAAGACGGCGAAACGATCGTTCCAGATGGTTTTCTGGGCCACGGTCGTCGTCAACTTGATTGCGGCTGCCTGGCTTCTCAGGTCGGGCCTGTTCGCGGCGTTGACCGGGCGGATCGGCGGCTAGCCATTCACCCAGGCCGACGCCGCTTGCCGGAGCGGCTTGACTCACATGCCAGGCCTCGTTGGATGCATCAACTTGCAGGAGATAGCGGCCCGCGATCGGTGCGCGAGTGATGAGCGCCCCGATAGCGCGATGCAGGTTCCAGATTCGCGACTTCAGGCGCGCTGATTCCGACACACAGGCACAAATATTGCGCTGCAGCGTGCATGGGCTGATTTGATCTGATTAGTCTAACGCCCGTTTCAATCCAGCCACTCAGACCGGGAATTGAAACGCCCTGTCGGCCGCCCGAGCTGAAACCCTCCGCGGACACCCGCCGTGAACAGTCACAGCCCTATCCCAGGCAACACCCGGGGGCGTCTGCTCGAAGCGGCGGAGCTGCTGTTCGTCAAGCACGGCTACGAAGGCATGTCGCTGCGCCAGATCACCAGCCACGCCAAGGTCAATCTGGCGGCGGTGAACTACCACTTCGGCAGCAAGGAAGCGCTGGTCCAGGAACTGCTGTCAGCGCGGCTGGACCGCTTGAATCAGGAACGCCTGGCGCTGTTGTCGCTGTGCGAGGCGCGTTACGGCGAAAACGCGATGGACGCCGCAGCGGTGTTCGGAGTGCTGTTCGTGCCGGCGGTCCGGATCAGCCGCGACCGCACCGGCGGCATGGGTTTCATGCGCTTGCTCGGACGCGTCTACAGCGACCCGTCGCAGTTCATCCGTGATTACCTGCACGAACATTATCAGCCGATCTACGAACGCTTCTTCGAAGCCTTCGCCCGCGCGCTGCCGCATCTGTCGCGCAACGAACTGGGCATGCGTCTGCATTTCGCCCTCAAGGCGCTGTCCGGCGTGCTCGCCAGCGAGGACATGGACGAACTGATTTCGGCCTTGTGCATGGGCGAGCCGGTCAGCGATTCGCTGATGCTGGCGCGGCTGATCGCGTTCGTGTCGCCGATACTGACCGTGCCGTTCGACAATCGCGAACACATCCGCGGCGTGGAACAGATCATGGAGATGGCCGCGGCCGCCGCGCAGGCAGCCGAGTCCAAGGTCCAGGCCGACGGCGCGTCGTCGGGTTCGCGCAAGCCGCGCGGGATCCTGCCGTTGTGGGCGGAAAAAGTGGTGGGGACATGAAGGCGAACCAATACGGCGCGGCGTTGGGGAACGCCGGACCGCGCGTCGCGACCGGCCACCGCCGGTCGCGGGCGAAACCCTTGCGCGAGCGACGGCAGCCACGGCCCGCGCCGTCGCAGCCGACGACATCGGCGGACGCTAGCGTCCACTCGCCGACCTGAGCGCCGGCGCCATTCCATGCGGTACGGGGAAGAGACAATGACCGATCCGGCGTCATGGCCGCACGAGTCCGCATCGCTAGCCGATTACGGAGAGGACTGCGTCAAGCAATGGAACAACGTGTCGCTGCGTTATCGGGTGCCGTTGCGGGGCTTTTTCTCCAAGCGGGTGAAGGACAGCGCCGAGGTCGAGGACCTGACCCAGGAAGTGTTCCTGCACCTGATCCGGCGCGCCCGCGGCGGGCCGATCGAGCATGTCGAGCAGTACGTGTTCCAGGTCGCCGCCAACACCCTGCGCGACTGGGGCCGGCGCCGGAAGGCCCGCAGCCAGGAGGCCCACGAGTCGTTCGACGCCGAAATCCACCAACCCGCTACGGATATTTCGCCCGAGCGCGTCTTACTGGGTAAGGAAGAAATAAAGCTGGTCAGCGCCGTGCTGCGCGCGCTGCCCGAGCGGACCCGCGACGTGTTCGTGCTGCGGGTGCTGGAGAAGAAGAAATATGCGGAAATTGCGGTCATGATGGCGATATCGGTGCGGGCGGCCGAAAAGCACATGGCCAAGGCGCTGGCGCAATTGGGCGGCATCATGGGCAAGGCACAGGATCGGGACTGATCGGGGCGCGAACCGTCGCAGACGGCAGGTGAATCCGTGCATCGGCACTGGGTTCGGTTGAGCGATCCGTCACGGATCGGCATGCGGGTCGGAGCGGCGCTGGAAAACGCAAGCGGATCCCGCGAAGAGGTAACGGCAGATGAAATGCAAAATCTCGCAATTGGGTGACGAAGCGACGGACCTCGCGCCCGAAGGCGTGTACGAGGTCGCGGCGCGCTGGAGCGAGATATTGCGCGACGACGACAGCGCGATGACCCGCGAGGCGTTCGAGGCCTGGCGCGCGCAGTCGCGCGAACACGCCGCCGCGTTCGATCGCGCCCAGGCCGCGCACGCGCTGGCCTCGCTGCTCGCGTTCACCCCGGAAATGCAGTCGCTGCGCCACGAGACGATGGCGCGCATGGTCGACAGCAACGTGCGCCGCTCGCGCCGCACCCGCGGCTGGTCGATCGCCGCCTCGCTGTTCGTCGCCGCCGTGCTCGGTGCGATGGCGCTGAGTTCGCAGATGAACTGGAACCGCGCCGGCGACAGCCGCGAAGCGTCGGCCGGCAACGTCTACCAGACCGGCGTCGGTCAGCGTGCGGTGGTGACCCTGGACGACGGCTCGGTGATCACCCTCAATACCGACAGCCGCATTTCGGCGCATTACCGCGCCGGTCTGCGCGCGGTCACGCTCGAACGTGGGCAGGCGTTGTTCAAGGTCGCCAAGGACCACACCCGCCCGTTCGTGGTGACCGCGGCGGGACGCCAGGTGACCGCGCTCGGCACCGAGTTCGATGTGTATCTGTCTAAACGCGCGTTCGAAGTGACCTTGCTGGAAGGACGGGTGACGGTCACCCGCGATCGCGCCGCCGCATCGGCCAAGCCGAACACCGCTTCGCCGCTGGCCGAATTGCGTCCGGGCCAGCAGTTCGTCGCCATCGCCAAGACCCAGCCGCAGGTGCGCGCCGCCGACGTCAAGCGCGTGGTCAGCTGGCGCCATGGTCAGATCGTGTTCGAGAACGAACGGCTCGAAGACGCGATCGCCGAGATGAATCGCTATTCGAGCCGGCAGGTCGTGCTCAGCGACACACACTTGGCGTCGCTGAAGATCAGCGGCGCGTTCAACACCGGCGATACCGGTACCTTCGTCGAAGCGCTGACCGCGTATTTCCCGATCGAACGCAGCACCGCGCAAGACGACACCATCGTCCTCAAGCCGCGCCCCGTCAGCCGCGGCTGAGCCGCGCGTGTCGCGTCGTGAATCGGATGCGTCATTCGCATCGCGCGGCCGCGCCATTCCATGCAGACCTTTAGTTGCGCATGCCAACGCGCGCAGGCGCCCGCGCGTGCTCGCGACGCGCTGCTCGAAATGACACGCCTGCAATCACGCGCCCGCATCATCGGTGCTGCAGTGCAAAAGTGAACTCATGGGTTCAACAACGCACGCGAATACACATCGACACATCCGCAGGTTCGGGTTTTGCATGCGCTCGCGTCTGTACTAACTGAGGTCGCAACCAAAGACGACCCGAAACCGGAGGGGAGAGCGAATGCAAGTGCAAGATCCGAAACGTTCGTGGAAGCATGCGGCCCGGCCGTGCGTGTTGTTTCTCGCGCTGCTGCCCTGCCTGAGCGCTTACGCGGCCGATGGCGCCGGCGGCACCGCCAGGTTCGACATCCCGCAGCAGAAGCTCGACACCGCGCTGTCCGAGTACGCGCGCCAGAGCGGCACCCAATTGCTCTACTCGCCCGAACTCGCCACCGGCAAGAAGACCGGACAAGCGGTGCGCGGCGAAAAGACCGCGCGCCAAGCGCTGGACGAATTGCTCGCCGGCACCGGCCTGAACTACGCCACCAGCGCCTCCGGCGCGATCCTGATCAGCGACGGCAGCAACCGCGGTGGCGGCGCGAGCGGCAAGTCGCTCGACGGGGAGAAGCAGGGAAACGTCCAAGAGGTCGCCGAAACGCAGCCGACGGCGCCCTCCCCAGAATCCCAGGCAGACCAATCGGCGGCCGAAACGACGAGCGAAAACCCCGCTAAGCGCTCCAGCGCCACCACCCTCGACACCATCGTGGTGACCGCGCAGAAGAAGGTCGAGAACATCCAGAAGGTGCCGATCGCGATCACCGCCTTCGGCGGCAAGGACCTGGGCGACCGCAAGATCGAGACCGGCGGCGACCTGGTCACCGCGACCCCGAACGTCACCTTCTCCAAGACCAATTTCGCCAGCTACAACTTCCAGATCCGCGGCATCGGCACCCAGGCCTTGTCGGTCACCACCGACCCGGCCGTTGCGGTCAGCTTCAACAGCACGCCGATGATCCGCAACCGCCTGTTCGAACAGGAATACCTCGACGTGGAACGGGTCGAGGTGCTGCGCGGCCCGCAGGGCACGCTGTACGGCCGCAACGCGACCGCCGGCGTGGTCAACATGATTCCCAATCTCGCCAACCCCGAAGCGTTCGAAGCCGAGGTCAAGGGCGAGGTGGGCAACTTCGACACCCGCCGGGTCACCGGCATGGTCAACGTGCCGCTCAGCGATACGTTCGCCTTTCGCGTCGCCTCGCAATACACCAAGCGCGACGGTTACGACGAAAACACCGTGACCAACCGCGACGTCAACGACCGCGACCTGCTGTCGGTGCGCACCTCGCTGGCGTTCAAGCCCAGCGAGCGCTTCAACGCCAGCCTGGTGTGGGAGCACTTCCAGGAAGACGACCGCCGCGCGCGCACCGGCAAGCAGCTGTGCCACAACGATCCGGGCCCGACCCAGGTCGGCGCGACGCCGGTCTCGGCGATCGACCGCAACTACATGAGCCAGGGCTGCTCGGACGGCTCGCTGTACGACAACGGCGCGTTCGGCGTTCCCAACGGCGCCAGCATTCCGTTCGTGCTCGGCGCGCAGACCACCGGCGTGGGTTACCTGCTCGATCCCGACGGCAATTTCCTCGACGTCGCCACCTTGATTCCGCGCGGCCTGGACCCGTATGCCGGCGTGACCCAGTCGCACGACCTGCGCAAGATCGCGACCACCTACGATCCGAAGTTCAACGCCAAGAACGACATCTTCCAGTTCAACCTGGAAGCCGATCTCAGCGATCACCTGCGGCTGATCTCGCAGTCGACCTACACCCGCGATCAGTACTACTCGACCCAGGACTACGGCCGCTTCCAGTCGCAACCGATCTTCACCAACACCTCCACCGGGGTGTCGCAGTTCGGGCCCGACGGGGTGGAACCGGCGTTCAACTCGCTGCCCAACGGCACCTACTGCGATCCGCAGTTGGGTTGTTCGGACCGGTTGCTGATCGCCGACCTGGTCGACTCCGACAGCCGCCAGTGGTCGCAGGAATTCCGCCTGCAGTCTTCGTTCGACGGCGCCTTCAATTTCAGCCTCGGCGCGAACTATCTCGAGTACAAGGTCGACGAAAGCTACTACGTCTTCAGCAACGCCTTCACCGCCTTGGCCGACCTGTTCTTCAACGGCAACGGCGCCGGCAACGCGCCCGGCAAGTGCCCGGCCGGCAGCGCGACGCGGCTGGATCCAAACTCGGGCGAGATGATTCCCTGCGTCTACATCGATCCCAATCCGCTGGGCTCGATCGACGGCAACGGCCACAACTACTTCCGCAGCCGCAACGTCGCCGAAACTCGCTCGGCCGCGATCTTCGGCGAGGGCTACTGGAAACTCAGCGATACCGTGCGCTTGACCGCGGGCGTGCGTTTCACCAACGACCGCAAGATCACCACGCCGTATCCCAGCCAGACCCTGCTCGCCGATTCGACCGGCACCACCGGCGTTCCGCAATTCTTCGGCGGCTATGTCGGCTACGGCTACCCGGCGCTGCCGAAGATCACCCAGACCTGGAACGAACCGACCGGCCGACTGGTGCTGGACTGGTCGCCGGACCTGTCGTTCACCGACAGCACCATGTTCTATGCCTCGCTGTCGCGCGGTTACAAGGCCGGCGGCACCAACTCGCCGGCGATCGGCGCCAACCCCGATGCGCTGAGCTTTCAGCAGCGCGATGTGGAGTTCAAGCCCGAATTCGTCAACGCGATCGAAGTCGGCATGAAGAACGTGATGGCCGGCGGCAAGTTCATCCTTAACGGCACTTTGTTCTACAACGACTACAAGGACTATCAGGTCTCGCAGATCCAGGACCGCTCCACCTTCAACGAGAACTTCAACGCCAAGACCTGGGGCGCCGAACTCGAAGCGGTGTGGCGTCCGACCGACGCGTTCCAGCTCAGCGGCAACGTCGGCCTGTTGCGTACCCGGATCGGCTCGAACCAGTACTCGATCGACGTGATGGACCGCACCGCCGGCAATTCCAACTGGATGGTGATCAAGCCCTGGCTGCAGCTGGCGTCCAACTGCATCGCGCCGAAGGAGTACGTCGAAGCGGTGCTGGCCGCGACCTATCCGCAGGATCCGCCGTTCAACAACGCCAGCAGCATCCTCAACAGTTTCTGCTCGACCAATCTGCCGCTGGCCGGCGCCGGCTTCTCGCCCGGCGGTCCGTACGACGGCGCCTACGGCTTCACCTACGATCCGGCCACCGATGCGCCCAACGGCGGCGCCGGCTTCGCCAAGAACGTCGGCGGCAACGAACTGCCCAACGCACCGCACATCACCGTCAGCCTGAGCCCGCAGTACACCTTCATGACCGCGCACGGCGACTTCACCGCGCGCGCGGACCTGTACTACCAGGGTCCGAGCTGGGCGCGCATCTACCAGGACAAGATCGACCGCCTGCACGACTGGGGCAACGTCAACGTGTCGTTGACCTGGACCAAGATCGAAAGCGACTTGGCGGTGCAGCTGTACGTCAAGAACGCGCTGGGCGGCAAGGCGATCACCGGCACCTTCGTCAACAGCGACGACACCGGCCTGAGCAGCAACGTGTTCATCCAGGACCCGCGCATCATCGGCCTGTCGGTGCGCAAGGGCTTTTTCTGAGTTCGCATCGTCGTCGCGGCGCTCGCGCGGCGCGACGACGACTAGGTCGCCCGACGGCTACGGACCGCTCACCGTAGCCGTCGGGCAGCGCAGCCACGGCGCCCGCTTCATTCCGTGACAGCACGTGTGGACACGCCCGTGTCCCTAAACATCGACGCCTCACAGGAGAACAACGCAATGTCGAAATTCAAGACCTCTCTGCTCGCCCTCGCTTCGGCGGCGGCCATCTTCGGCGCCACCGCGGCCAGCGCGGCTTCGTTCGAAGTGTGGAACGGTTCGGCCTGGGTCAGCACCGGCACCACCAACTTCACCGGCCCGACCACCGCTTCGTACCTCGGCAATCCGGCGCCGTGCGACGCCAACTTCGCCGTGTCGATCAGCGGCGGCGTCGCCACCGTGACCAGCGCGACCTTCACCGGCTCGTCGACCTGCACCGGCATCACCGCCTCCACCCCGTGGGCGATGTCGGCGCCGACGCCGTACACCGGCGCCAATCCGCCGTTCGCCGGCGCGCCGACGCTGACCCCGTCGCTGTACAACGTCTCGATCAGCGGCGTGCGCATCTACCTGCCGCCGCCGCTGAACGTCAACTGCCCGAGCGCGACCGGCACCAGCACCGTCACCGGCGTTCTGGATTCGGCCAACCGCTTCGTGTTCAAGTCGACCCTGGGTCCGTGCGCGGTGCAGACCCGCACCAACGCCGCGCCCAACGCGCTGGTGGCCAACCCCGCGGTGCGCGTGGTTCCCTGACCTGCCCCGGTCAACTCATCCGCGGTAACAGCGGATCGATGCAGCGGCCACTGGCCGACGGTGTCACCGGCTTGCATGCGTGAAAGGTGAGCACCGCCGAACCCCGCCAGACGGCGCGTTGCCTGGAGTTCGCGCGAAAGGATCTCTCGCACAAAGGGACTTGCCGCTGGGGAGGAACCTCCTCCTCCCCAGCTGTTCGCGATCCGCCCGGTTCGACCTCAGCCTGCCTCCCCGCGCGTCGTAGCACGACCAAGTCTGCCGTCGATCCGGCAGCCTTCGCCCTGTGTCGTCAGACCCAGCGGCCCACCCTAATTCTGGAGAATCCACCATGCGCAAGACGTCGCTTCATTACGCCTTGGCCGCGGCAGTGCTGGTCGTCGCACAAGCACCCACGGCAATCGCCGGCACGCCCACGGGCGCGTATGCCATGTTCAAGTATTGCCCGTACACCAATCCCTCGGTCGGCAGTTGCGTGATCAACACCACCAACTCCGGCGTGCTCAAGATCGGCGCCACCACCATGCCGATCGACAAGCCGATCGTGCTGCAGGGCGGCATCGAGAGCATCGGCGCCTCGCCGCTGTACGCCGCGGTCGGCGGCCCGACCCTGTCCGCCCCGCCGGCCAAGGTGCCTGGCGGCCTGCTCGGCATCGTCAACCCCGCGCCAAACTGGCCCGGCCCGCTGTGGACCGCGTTCTGGGGCTTCGTCGCCACCTTCAACGACGTCACCGCGACGCTCGAACCGGTACAGGGCCTGCAGACCAACTTCGGCAATGCGCTGTTTCCGCCGACCGACGGCAGCGATCCGACCGTGGCGCGCCTGGCCGTGCGCGTGCATCTGGAAAACCCCTTCCTCGGCAACAGCTGCTACATCGGTTCGGCGCAGAACCCGGTGGTGATCAAGCTGCAGACCGGCACCACCGCGCCGCCGCTGCCGAACCTGCCGATCTCCGGCAGCCCGGGCACGGTCACCACGGTGTGGACGGACGAGCCGAACTTCATCGGCTACCTGCAGATCGACGACACCAGCTTGGTCGACAATTCCTTCGCCGTGCCGGCGGCCAGCGGTTGCGGCAATATTGCGCTGGGCCTGCCGATCATCACTCCGATCCTCGACGCCCTGGTCTCCGGCGCGGTCAACCTCAAGGTCGGTCTGCCGTCGGCCGCGGGCAAGAACACCGCGATCATGACCGGCAACGCTTCGATCGCTTCGTCGGCTTACGTACTGGACAGCGAAAACTGAGTGGAATGGGTGTCGATGCATCGAGTCGGTTTCATTCCGGATGCGCGGCGGTTCGCCAGAACCGCTGCGCAGTCGTAGCGCGATGCGCGGTCGCAGCGTAGCCGCCGCGATCGTGCTGGCCGCGGTCGCCGCGGCCGCCGGTTATTTCGGCGGCCGCGTTCAAGGCGCGCCCGCGGCGGACCATGCGGCGGGCGATACCGAAGTCGCCGCCGCGCCCTCTGAAACCGGAAACGCTGCGGGCAAGGTCACGCCGACGATCGCCGCCAACCCCGGCGCCGCGCAGAAACTGCCCGCCCCACGCACCCCGTTGAAATACGTATTCGCCGATCTGCAGGCGCGCGCCAACGCCGGCGACGCCGTCGCGGCGACCCGTCTGTACCGCGACCTCAACCTGTGCCGGCGCTACGAGCGCCTGGATCGCGACAACGCAAAACTCTCCGACGAACTGCTCGGCCAGGCCGTCGACCGCATGAGTCCGCAGCAACTACAGAACTACCGCGCCCAACTCGATGCGGTGGAATCGCGTGGCCAGACCCTCGGCGGCCTGCGCGCGCTGTGCGACGGCGCCAGCGCCGACATGCTCGACAGTCTGGTGCCGAACCTGCAGCGCGCCGCGCAACTGGGCGATGCGTATGCGCGCGCCTGCTACCTCGACCGCGGCCCGAACTACGACCCGGCCAGCCTGCTCGATCATCCGCAGCGACTGGGCGACTACCGGCGCGAGACCCAACAAATGATCGATGCCGGTATCGAAAGCGGCGACTGGCAAGTGGTCAACCTGCTGCGCGGCGCCTACGAGCCCGGCGCGTCGAACCTGTTGTCGGCGGTGGTGGGCAAGCAGGCGTACCAGCGCTATCGCTATCTCAAACTGTTCCGGCTCGGCGCCGGATCCGATCGCTCGATCGCCGATCCGGCGCAGCTCGACCAGGACCTGCGCGCGACGTCGATGAAACTGACCACGGCGCAGATCACCCAGGCCGACGCCTGGGCCGAACAGACCTTTACCCGCAATTTCCAGGGCAAGCCGATCGGCGCGGACGGACCTCTGTGGGACCCTTGCGTGTTTCCCTACGAATGATCATGCCCACGCTCGACCGTGGGCCGACCCAGGCCGGCCGGACCTTATGCAGATGAAGCGATCGATCCTGTTGGGCGTAGCCGTGATCGCCGCGGTAACCGGCGCGTATTTCGTCGGCCGCGCGGATGTAAGCCGGCCGCGCGCCGCCGCGTCCGTCAGCCCGCAGAGCGCCGATGTGGGTGCGACCGACGCGACGCCCGATTTCAATACGCCGCCGACCGTCATCAAAGGCGGCGTATTACCGACCGCCGGAACGCCATTGAAAGACACTTTCGCCAAGCTGCAGGCGCGCGCGAATGTCGGCGACGTCGACGCGGCCGGGCGCCTGCTGCGCGATCTCAACCAATGCACGCATCTGCGCGCCACCCAATGGAAGAACGCGAACGCGACCGACACCCTCACCCGCAAATCCACCGAAGGAATGAGCGCGGCGCAGTTACGCACTTACCAGATGCTGCTCGACGCGGTGGAACTGCGCCAGCAGGCGCAGCGCGACAGCCAGCAACTGTGCGACGGCGTCAGCGACGCGATGCTCGACAGCCTGGTGCCGAACATCGCCCAGGCCGCGCGCCTGGGCGACGAGCGCGCGCGCGCGTGCTATCTCGAACGCGGCCCGCTGTACGACGCGCGCAGCCTGCTCAAGCATCCCGATTCGATCCGCAACTATCGCGCCGCCGCGACCTCGATGATCGACGCCGGCCTGGCCAAGGGCGACTGGCGGGTCGTCGACCTGCTGCAGAAGGCCTACGAACCGGGTTCGCAAGGCTTGCTCGCCGGCGTGGTCGGCACCGATCCGGCGCAGCATTACCGCTACCTCAAGCTGTATCGCCTGGGCGCGGAACAACACCGCATCGCCCAGCTCGATCAGCAACTGGCCGCGACCGCGGCGAATCTGAGTCCGGCGCAACGCGCCGAGGCCGACGACTGGGCGCAGACGAAGCTGCGCGATTTTCGCGGGCCTTCGACCCATGCCACGCCACCGGGCTGGGAAGCCTGCGAGTTCTAAGCATCGCGTCGAGAACTTGGTGCACCCGATCGCTCGACTCCGGCAAACGCCCGGATTCATCGATGCGATCGGCGGTCGATTTGCGACGGGATGTCATCGCCCAGCAGGCACCGCGTCTACCAAGCGAAAAATTCCGATGGCGCGCACGCCGAGGTCTGTCCAGGATGGGAAATCGGACAGACCGTCCGGCATCCCCACATGAAAAAGGAATTCGCCAATGAACAAGTTATCGATCGCAGCGGCACTGATGGCGCTGTGTTTCTCGGGCGCAGCCGTCGCCGAAGGAACGAATGAACGAGCCGCCGCATTTCCCGCATCGTACTGGCACTGCATCTATCAGTCCGACAGCGGCGGCGGCGTATACGAATTCCTGTCGCGATCGCGCTGCGCTCCCACCGTGGATCACAACGTGTACGGGTATCTGACCTTGATCGACGCTTACTACGGTCCGGTGCAGTAAACGACGCCCGATGATCCGGTCCACGCCGGCAGCGCACTCGCTCTGCCGGCTGTCTCTCAACCGGCAACCGAAACACGGGGCGACCTCGCCACGCGGTGCATACGCCGCCTCGCGATCGACGCTTCGAACAACCTCGCGCAACCGCATTCGCCTGTTCAGCAAATCTGTAACGCGTTCACTTACGACGCCAATCACAGTTTGTTTCAGTCGCGCAGCAAGTGCTGCAACGCACCACCAAAATAACAGTTGACGCACATTGCGCTTCGCGCGCAGCGTACGCGTGCGGCGCAAAAAGCGCGTCCTGCCAACACTCGCAAAGCTTTGGCCGGATGCAGGCGCCGCATGCGTTGATACGCCACATTCGGAACGGTTCGACTCGCAAGCCGGGGAAGGGCTTGTCCGAATTCGCGCTTCTAAATGAACCCCAAAAGGAGATAGGGCAATGCAGAACAATGACGACGTCGTGTCCGGCTGGCTCAACGGTTCCGACAGCATCGACGGCCAGGCCAATCCGGCCGGTTCGCTCTACATTGAAGGTCAGGCCGTAGCCGAAGCGGCGCTCGGCAACACCGACATGCGCGCCACGCTCGGCGCGTGCGGCACGCTCGGCAAGACCACCTGCAGCTACGGTGGCGGTTGCGCTTGCTGCTGAGTTGTACATAACCGCGCGCAGCCGGGCCTCGTGCGCGGCTGCGCGTTCTTAGCAGTTACGCTCTCATCAATGACGTCTCGCCAATGATCGATCGCGCAACGCGACCGGTTCCGTCCCACCGCAAGGATTCGCAGATCCGATGAGCGAAACGGTTTCAACCGATGCGTTCGCCCGCATCATCGATCATTTCGCCGCGCCCGCGCGCGCCACCTTCACTGCCCGCCTCACGATGTTTTCGGCGCAGCTGTCGCCCGCCGAAATCGCGCTGATCCAGGCCGCGGCCGACGAGGCGCTGTACAACAACGTCAGGTTCAAACTCAATCGCGTCCTGCTGCTGGAATTGCATGCGGCCCAACGCGCCGGCGAACTCACCGCGCCAGACGATGCCGGCCGCTTCGCCCAGTTCGTCGGCAACTGCGTGCTGCCTCCGTTCACCGAACACCTCGACCGCCGCTATCCACCGCTGCGCGCGCGATTGCAGCGCGCGCTCGATCAGCAACGCCACGCGATCGAACTGCTGGTCGAACGCTTCATCGCCGACCGCGATCTGCTGACGCCGCTGCTCGACGGCCCGGCCGGACAACTGACCGGGTTTTCACTCGGCCAGGGCGATCTGCACGATGGCGGCCAGACCGTCGCCAAGCTGTCGCTGCACGGCGGCGCGATCATGTACAAGCCGCGCTCGCTGCGCGTGGACGCCGCACTCGAAAATTTCCTTTCGCAGGTGTTCGGCGACGAACCCCATCGCGTCTACGTGCCCGCGGTGATCGACCGCGACCGCTATGGCTGGGCCGCGTTCGCCAGGCATCGTTACTGCGACAACGACGACGAATTACGCACCTTCTATCGCGGCCTGGGCCATTGGCTCGCGGTGCTGCGTCTGCTCGGCGGCACCGACATCCATCTGGAAAACCTGATCGCGGTCGGCCCGGTGCCGGTGGTGATCGACGTCGAAAGCCTGTTCGAGATCGTGCCCGCCGCGGCGCCCACGCCCTACGGCCAGGCCTTCGATTTCGCCCAGTCGCTGATCCGCAATTCGGTGCTGCGTACCGGGATCGTGCCGTTCCGCACCCGCGCGCTCGGCTTCGAAGGCGTCGACATGTCCGCCGCCGGCGCATTGCCGGATCAGCAGCCCAAGGTGCGCGCGCCGACCATCGTCGACGAAGGCACGACCCAGGCGCGATTGAAAGTCGTGGAAGTCGATGTCGACGTCGCCCAGAACCACCCCAGCCCGCGGCCGGACGTGTCGCGTTATTGGGACGAAATCAGCGAGGGCTTCCTCGCCAGCACCGCGCGCCTGCGCCAACTCGACAATGCCGGCGAACTCGCGCCGCTGCTCGCGGGTTTCGAAGGCTGCAAGGTGCGCGATATCCGCCGCACCACTCGCGCCTACGTGGAAGTCGGACGCATGCTGTGGCACCCGGCCTCGCTGCACAAGGAAGCCGAGGCGATCGAACGCGCGCGCGACCTGTTCGAACGCAACGCGATCATGGCGCCCAACGAACGTTCCAGCGACATCGACATCCTGGCGGAGATCGATGCGCTCAGATACGGCGACGTGCCGATCTTCGTAGAACCGCTGAGCGCCGATCGGATCGACGGCGTGCTGACCGACTGGCGCGGCATGCGCAGCGATCTGGAAGAACTGACGATCCGCAGCGCGCTGGTCGCCACCGACCTCAATCAACGCATGCGCGATCGCGAAGAAGAGCGCAGCGGCCATCGCTACGTCGCCCGCCATCCGCATCGCGACCGGCTCGAAACGCGCCGGCGCAAGCTCGCGGCCGAGGCGATCGCGCGACTGCTGCGGCTATCGGTGCGCGGCGACGACGGCTCGACCACCTGGATCACGCCCGAGATCACCCAGGGCGGCTGGCTGGTGCAGCCGGTGCGCGCCGATCTGTATTTCGGGCTCGGCGGCGTCGCCGTGGTGCTGGCCGGCTATCAGCATGAAGTCCAGCACGGCCGCGCCGATCCGGTCGACGGCGTCGAACAGGCGCTGCAAGGCGCGCTGCAAAGCCAGATCGCGATGGAAGCGATCGACGTGCCCGACAAGGTCGGCGGCTTCACCGGTTACGCCTCGCAGGTGTGGACCTGGCTGACCCTGCATGATCTGCTGCGACGGCCGGAACTGCTGCCGCACGCGATCGCCAGCGCGCAGGCGCTGGAACAACGCGGTTTCGACGACGACGAGCACTTCGACATCATCGACGGCGCCGCCGGCGCGATCGTGCCGCTGCTCGGATTGGCCGAAGCGACCGGCGACGCGCGCTGGACCGCGCTGGCCACGCGCGCGGCGCAGCGGCTGGAAGCGGGCGCGATCGTCGACGAACGCGGCGCGCGCTGGCCGACCAGCGGATCGCCGCGGCCATCGAACGGCTTTTCCCACGGCGCCACCGGCATCGCCTGGGCGCTGGCGCGGCTGGTCCTGGCCGGAGCCGGCGACGCAACGCAGCGCGCGCGCTGGAGTGCGTTGTCCGACGCGGCCTTCGCCTTCCAGGAATCGTGCTACGACGAAACCCTCGGCAATTGGGTCGATTCGCGCGAGGTCGACGGCAGCTTCAACTTCCCGACCTGGTGCCACGGCAGCGTCGGCATCGGCCTGAGCGCCTGCGATCTGTACGCGCGCACGCGCGGCCCGCGCCATTTGCGCACCATGCGCCGCGCGGTCGCCACCGTGCGCGATCAATGGGGCACCAGCCACACCCTGTGCCACGGCGATATGTCGTTGCGCGAATTGTTGATCACCGCGGCCGCGCTGGATCCGGAGCAGTGCGCGACCGATCCCGACGAGGCCACCGCGCAGATCGTTTCCTCGATCGAAGAACATCGCGGCATGGTCGGCGGCCTGACCCGCGCCGCGTTCACCCCGGGTCTGATGACCGGCCTGTCAGGCGCGATCCACGGCCTCAACCGCATGCATCCGCAATCGGGACTGGCCTCGCCGTTGCTGCTGGAACGACGGGTGGCGATGGCCTGAAGCGCGGCCGACGCGACGGCTTCGGTCCGTTGCCGCGGCCTCGCATCGTGCTAGTGTGACTACATCTGTAGTCACAAGAGCCGCGCGCATGAGCGATCGCCAACCACCGTCGAGCCTGTCCCTCGAGCGCAGACGGATCTGCATGGGGCTGGCGCTGCTGCCCTTGGCCGCGGCGACCCGTCACGCCTTCGCCGCGGCGGCGACGCCCGCCGCCGACTGGGGCATCGACCTGAGCCATATCAGCGACACGCTGCGACCCGGCGACGACTTCTTCCAGTACGTCAATCAGGGCTGGATCGACACCGCCACGCGGCCCGCGGGCTATGCGCAGTACGGCGAATTGAACGCGATGTTCCTGCGCACGCAGGCGCGCATCAAGACCATCATCGAAGTCGCCGCCGCGCGACCCGCGGGCGGCGACAAGCTCGCCGACCTGTACACCAGCTACGCGGACGTGGCGGCGATCGACCGCTCCGGCATCGCGCCGATCCGCGCCGACCTCGATGCGATCGCGGCCATCGCCGACCATGCCCAGGTCGCGCAGCGCATGGCCCACCCGCTCTCGCACACCATCGTCGGCTGCTACGTGTTCCTGGATGCCGGCGATACGCGCCGGAGCCTGCTGCATCTGGACCAGCAGACCGCGAACGGCCGCATCGTCGGCCTGCCGAACCCGGGCTACTACGACACCGGCAGCGACCAATACGCCAACCTGCGCGCGGCCTACCTCGACTACATCGCGCAGACCTTCGCCCGCGTCGGCATCGCCGACGGCGCGGCCCGCGCCGCCGCGATCCTGGCGCTGGAGGCGAAGCTCGCCAAAGTCCAATGGAACGCGCAGCAGCTGCGCGACCGCACATTGAACTACCACCCGATGCCGTTCGCCGAACTGTCGGACTACGCGCCCGGCTTCGACTGGCGGGCGTTCCTCGCCGCCAGCGGGTATCCCCCGGTCGATACCGTGGTGCTCAACACCGACACCGCCATCCGCGACAGCGCGGCCATCTTCGCCGCGACCCCGGTGGATACCTGGCGTTCGTACCTGGCCTTCCACTGGGTCCACAACCACGCGCACCTGCTTCCGACCGCGTTCCAGGATGCGAGCTTCCAGTTCTACGGCACCACCCTGGCCGGTCAGAAAACCCGACGCTCGCGCGCGGAGCGCGGCATCCAGTTCGTCAGCCAGAACCTGCCGGAACTGGTCGGCGCCCGCTACGTCGCGCAGTTCTTCAAATCGGCCGATCGCGACGCGGTCGAGGCGATGGCGCCCTTCATGAAGCAGGCGTTCCGCGCGCGCATCGCCAAGGCCGACTGGCTGGACCCGGCGACGCGCGCGACCGCGCTGGCGAAGATCGAGCGGATGGGGCTGCGTCTGGGCTATCCCGACGACCTGCGCGACTACGCCGAAGTCGAGATCCTGCCGAACGATCCGATCGGCAATATCCATCGCCTCAAGGCCGCGCAAATCAAGCTCGATGCGCTGTATCTCAACGATCCGGAACGACCGTACCGCTGGCATCTGCCGCCGCAGTCGGTCGACGGCAGTTTCAGCCCGCAACTCAACGCGGTGACGTTTCCGGCCGGGCTGCTGCAGGCGCCGGCCTTCAGCGCCGGCGCCGACAGCGCGGTCAACTTCGGCGCGATCGGCGCGGTGCTCGGCCACGAGATGGCGCACGGTTTCGACGATCAGGGCTCGCGCTTCGACGATGCCGGTAATCTGCGCGACTGGTGGTCGCCGCCCGCGCGCGCCGCGTTCGAGGCGAAGACCGAGGTATTGGTAACCCAGTACTCCGCGTATGCGCCGCTGCCCGGCGCGCATCTGGATGGCCGCCGCAGCCTCGGCGAGAACCTCGCCGACCTGGTCGGCGTCACCGTGGCCCTGGACGCGTATCGCCTGTATGCGGCGGCGCACGGCATCGACACCCACGCGCTGCGCGACGGATTCAGCGGCGAACAGCGCTTCTTCCTGGGCTGGGCGCAGTTGTGGCGCTCGCTCGACAGCGACGATTCGCTGCGCGCCGACATCGAGCGCGGTTATCACTCGCCGTCGCGGTATCGGGTCAACGGCGTAGTGCGCAATCTGCAGGCCTGGTACGACGCGTTCGACGTGGACGCCGGGGCGAAACTGTTCGCAGCGCCCGAGCGACGCGCCTCGATCTGGTAACCGCCTCGACTCGATGATCGCCGTGGTCCGGACCGACCCGGACCTCCCGAGACCGCTCGCCGGGTCTGCGCCGACGACACCGCGTTCTTACCCATGACACGCGGCTGATTTATCCTTGTCGGCCGCCCTCAAGGAAACACCCACAGTGGATTTGGAAACGATCGGAACGGTCCAGGAGACCGACAGCGTGCAGGACGTCAATCGGTTGCTGGACGAAGGCTGGGTGCTCATTGCCATCGCCACCGGCAAGCACACCGAGGGCGAGCCGTGGATTCGCTACTCGCTGGGCCAGCAGTACGAGGATGAGGACGAAGAAGACGAGGACGAAGAAGAGGAAGAGGAAGGCGAGGACGAATAAGCCTGCACGGGCGTGAGTCGCGCGCGGGATCGCCCCGCATGCGGACGGTAACGCCCGGCTTGTTCGATCGTCGACGCGCCAAGCGAATCGACGGCGCGGACTGAAAGCGTCCGGCGATTCGCCATGCGCAAGCCGCCGCCGGGGCCTGGCCCCGGCGCGCGGTCCGGAACGCGCGCGACATCGCGGCGCGGGCCGGTTGCATTCGCGACCGATGGCAAGCAGATCGCAAACCTCTTGCTTCAAGCGGACAGCGTCGCACGGGACCGCCGCCCGATCCGTTCGCGGCGCCAGCCCAGCTACTGCCGCACCACCTCGGGCGGATGCAGCCGCCGATCAGGCCCCGGGCCGAGCATCCAGCCAATACGGCGCACGCAGTTCGCGCTTGAGCAGCTTGCCGGTGGGATTGCGCGGCAAATGCTCGCGCAGCTCGACCGCGACCACGCGCTGCTGCTTGCCCACGCGCTGATTGAGCCAGGCCTTGATCTGCTCGGCATCGGCGGCGCCGCGCTGCTTGGAGCCCCCATCCTTGAGCACGACCAACGCCAGCGGCGATTCGCCCCAGGTCGGGCTGGGGATGCCAATCACCGCGCATTCGCCGACGTCCTCGTGCTCCATCAGCACCGCTTCGATATCGGCCGGATACAGGTTCTGTCCGCCGGAGATGATCAGGTCCTTCTTGCGATCGAGAATGTACAGATAGCCCTCGTCGTCGAGGCGTCCGATATCGCCGGTGCGCAGCCACGGCCGTCCATCGGCATCGATCCATATCGCCTCGGCGGTCGCCGCGGGTCGGCGCCAGTACGCGTCCATCGCGAACCGGCTGCGGCCGACGATCTCGCCCGCCTGCCCGGCCGCGACCGGGCGATCGTCCGCGTCGAGAATCGACAACTGCACGCCCGGCAGCGGCTTGCCGACCGAGGCGAGCCGGTCTTGCGCGTCTTCCGGCGCCAATGCGGTGAGGATGCCTTCGGTGGTGCCGTACACCTCGACCACATCGCAGCGGCAGGTCTCGATCAAGCGCGCCTTGGTCGTCAACGGTAGGGAGGAGCCCACGCTCATCACCATTTGCAGCGAGGAACGATCCGTCGCCGCGAACGCGGGATGATCGAGCAGCCGCTGGTACTGCACCGGCACCATCGCCGTATGCGTGATCCGCTCGCGCGCGATCGTCGCCAGGGTGTCGGCCACATCGAAACCATGGCGCAGCACCACGGTGCCGCCGCTGAGCCAGGTTCCCAGCAACGCCGCCCAGCTGATGTTCGAATAAAGCCCGGTCACGATCAGGCTGCGCGCGCCCGAATGCTGGCGCAGGGCCAGGCCAATGTCGTAGGCCCACAGCAGTCGCGCCTGATGACTGTGCACGATGCCCTTCGGCTCGCCGGTGGTGCCGGAGGAATAGATGATGTTGCACAGGTCGGCGCCTGCGATCGGAACATTCGGCGGCTCGACATCGGCGGTGCCGAGCCAATCCGCGTACGCCTGCCATCCGCCATCTCTCGAACGGTCATCGCTCGAACTCGCGACCGCTTCGACTTCGATCCGCGCAACCCCCGCCATCGGCTGCACACGCGCGGCATGATCGGCGGTGGCGAACACCATCATCGCGCCCGCGTCGACAATCATCGCCGCCGCGCTGGCGTCGCTGACCGCGGTATTGAGCGGAACCGCGACGCAGCCAGCCTTCATGATCCCGACGATGAGCTCGGCCATCTCGATGCAGTTCGACATCAGCATCGCGATGCGATCGCCATGGCGCGCGCCGCTCGCGATCAGCGCGTTGGCGATCCGGTTGGTATGCGCGTCGAGGCTGCGCCAGTCCAGGCTCCGGTCCGGCGCGACGATCGCCGGCTTGGTGCCGAGCCAGCGGCCATGGGTCGCGAAGATCTCGGGCAACAACGGCGTGGGGATGTTGAGCATGACGCGGGAGTCTCCAGGCTGCGAGCTAGCCACGTGATTTTCATGGGCGGGACCTGAGTCCCGATGCTTTAGGCTCGGGTTGCGACAAGCCCGGGCGATCGATTCAATCCACCTCGCGCAACAACGCCATGATCGCGGCGACCGCATCGGGCTCCGACAGCGACGGCGCATGCCCGACCTGCTCCACTTCGATCAGACGGGCGGTGGGCGACACCGCCGCCATGCGCCGCGCGGTGCGCGCTTCGAGCACGTCCGACAACTCACCGCGCAGGATCAAGGTCGGCCGTTGCGTGGCGAGCTTGCGGTACAGGCGCCACAGCAGCGGCCGCAGCAACCACAGCTTGATCGGGCCCAGGGTGCGAATGATGCGCGGGTCGTAGTCGAGCACCAGCAGCCCGTCGTCGCGCACGCGGAACATCCGGTCGACCATGCCGACCCAATCGGCGCGGGTATAACGCGGATAGGCCGCGGCGCCGATCCGCTCGATATAGGCCGCGGCGTCCTCGCGCGTCATCGGCGGCACCGGAATGCCGGCGTAACGCGCGATCCGGTCCAGCGCGGCCTTCGGCGCTTCCGGTCCGGCATCGTTGAGCACCGCCGCAACCACTGCGTCGGCGCGCTTGGAGGCGATGGTCAGCGTTACCCACACGCCGAGCGAGGTGCCCATGAACACCGCGCGCGAGATCGATTGCGAGCGCATCAGTTCGAGGATGTCGAGCGCATAGGTATCGACGCTGTACGTCGCCGGATCGGTGGCGTAATGCGACTGTCCGCGTCCGCGCAGATCCACGGCCAGCACCCGCCGTCCGCTCGCCGCCACCGTCGCCGCGATCTCATTGAAATCGGCCGAATTACGGGTCAGGCCGGGAATACAGATCACCGGGCAACGCGCCGATGCCTCGACGCCGGGCGCGCCCGGATAATCGCGTGCGTACAGCTGCAATCCGTCCTGGCTGCGCCAGCGCAGCGTATTGAATCGTTCGGCCGACATGGTGGGTGTCAAATCCCCTGCGTGCGATGGGTTCGCGACTGGCGAGTGCTCAGAATTCATAACGCGCCGACAAAGTCACCGTGCGCGGCGCGCCATAGAAACCGGTCACGATGTCCAACGCGGCGACGTTGTAACCGGTGGTGCGATACGACTTGTCGGCCAGGTTGCTGCCTTGCAGGCTCAGCGTCCACGGTTCGTTGATCTGCCAGATCACGCCCGCGTTCCACAGCCCGTAGGCGCGCTGCGCGATCAGCGGCGACAACGTGGTCTCCGGATAGATCTTGGTCTGATAGCTGTAGTTGATCCGCCCGCCCAGGCTGCCGCCGCGGGCCAGCGGATAATGCCCGTCCAGACTGAGCCCACCCGACCAGCGCGGCGCGTTGGTGAAGCGCTGGCTGTCGGCGATATCGACCCCGCCGCTGAGGTACTCGCTGTACTTGGTGCGCAGATAGGCGAGGTTGCCGCTGAGCGTCCAGTGCTCCGACGGCTTCCAGGCGAACTCCTGCTCCAGCCCCTGGATGTAGCCCTTGCCGGCATTGGTGTAGTCGCCGAAGAAACCGGTGCTGCCGCCGGGCAAGGTGTAGGAGGTGAACACCGACAACTGGATATTGGAATAGTCGTTGTGGAACACCGAGGTGTTGATCATCAGGCGATCGTCGAAGAAGGTCATCTTGCTGCCCAGTTCATAGGACTGGACCTTCTCGTCGTCGATCGGCCGGCATGAACTCGGGATCACCGCGCAGTTGGCGCGGATGTTGTAGCCGCCGGAGTGAAAACCGGTGTTGTAGCTGGCGTACAGGTTGATGCGATCGTTCGCGCGCCACGACAGCGATACCTTCGGCGAGACGTTGCGCGAGGAATTCGAGCCGGTGAAGTTGGCCAGCTCCGTGATCGGCCGCTGGAACGCCGGATCGGCGTAGGCGTAGTTGAGGATCAGCGCGCGCTTGGTTTCGTCGGTGAAGCGCAGGCCGACGTCCAGGCTCCAGTCCGGATCGATGTCCCAGCTGAAATCGGCGTAGGCCGCGACGCTGCGGGTGTCGACCTTGCCGCTGCTGACCGCGAACTGCGACAAGCCCAGCAAGCTGTACGGCGGCGATCCCAGGAAGGTGCTGCGGTTGATGCCGCCGGCGGCGCCGTTTAAATAGAACAGCCCGAACACGCCGTGCACGCTGCCGCCGGAATCGAAATTCGCCTGCAGCTCCTGGCTGAACTGGTGATCGCTGTAGCTGCCGCCGGCATCGCCGATCTTCTGCGGCAAGGTGTCGAAATCGATGTTCGAGCGGGTTTCCGAACTGCGGTAGGCGGTGACCGACTTGAAACTCCAATCGGCGTTGGCGATCCACTTGGCGGTCAGCGCGGCGCCCTCGAGTTCGCTGTGATTGACCTGCGGCATGCCGCTGCGGGTGTCGTAATCGCTGTCCAGCGGCCGGTACGACGGGTAGAAGCGGTTGGCCTTGAGCATCTTGGCGCCGCGCGGGTTCGAATTATCGTGCATGCCGTCGACCGCCAGCTCGATGCTGAACTCGTCGGACGGAAAGAAACCCAACGTCGCGCGCGCGGCATTGGTGTTCTTGTTGCCGTTGCGGCTGTCGTAGGTCAGGTTTTCGCCATAACCGTCGTTGTGCATGCTCGCCGCCGCGACGCGCGCGCGCCACACGCCGTTGTCGCTGGCGCCGCCGAGGCTCGCCTTGATGCCCTGCTCGCCGTGCGTGCCGATGCTGGCCTCGACCGACCCCTGGGTGGCTTTCGGCAACGGGTTGGACACGTACTTGATCGCGCCGCCGATGGTGTTCTTGCCGTACAAACTTCCCTGCGGGCCGCGCAGCACTTCGATCCGGCTGACATCGAACACGTCGAGCAGCGCGCCCTGCGGCCGGGCCAGGTAGACATCGTCGAGATACAAGCCGACCGCGGGATCGAAGCCCCAGGTCGGATCGGCCTGGCCGATGCCGCGGATGTACGCGGTCAAGGTGGTGTTGGAGCCGCGCGCGGCATACACCTGCAACGACGGCACCTTGCCCTGCAGGTCGCCGAGGTTCTGCACGTTCTGCTCGAACAGCGCCGAGGCGGTGAACGCGCTGACCGCGATCGGCACGTCCTGCAAGGTCTCCTCGCGTTTGCGCGCGGTCACGGTGACCGATTCGAGCTGGGTCGGTTTCTTCGCCACTGCTTCGGTGGTTTGCGCTTGCTCAGGCTCGGCCGCGTCCTGCGCTTGCGCCTGCTGCAGATGCATCAGCATCGCCAGACCGATCGCCGCGCTCAAAATCCCTTGCTTCATTTCGTTCGATCCCCTCGCCCATGGCCGCGCAAGGCGCGGCCGTCATCGGATGCATGCCGCGCCGCGTGCGGTCCGGCGTCGGACCGCGTCCGACCCGAACCGCGCCCCATCGGCGCCGGTGTGTCGCAAGCAACATAGCGGCCATGCGCCGGGTCGGTTCTACGTTTGCAGCACCGCGCATTGACGATGACTGCACTCGATGTGCTGCGTCGCAACATGCGGCGCGGGCCGGATCGCTCCTAAGATGCCGCTGATCCGATCCGCCCGAGGTGGCCGATGTCCGCAACCGTTCCTTCCACGCGCGTAGTGTTTTCCGCGAGGAATGCGCCGAGTCCCGCGGTCGCGACGGGCGGCTGGTCGACCGTGTCCTCGCCCGGGTTTGGCAGCGCCGACATCCAGCTGACCCGGCCCGAGGGCCGCATGGGCTGGCTGGCGAGCCAGTCGGTCGGCGCGCTGCAGCTCAATCACATCGCGCTCAGCGGCCTGCACATGCGCCGCACCTCGGTGCATCTGTCCGGGCTGGCGCAGAACTACGTGCTGGCGCTGCCGGCGGCGGGGCGCTCGCGCAATGTCGTCGGCGGTCACGAGGTGCTGCTGGAGCCGCGACGCATTTATCTCATCTCCGCGGCGGTGGTCGGCGACGTGCAGCCCGAAGGCCACTACGAAAGCTTCAACACCCTGATCCCGGTGCACCTGCTGCGCCAGCGCGTATCCAACCTGCCGACGGTGTTTTCCGCGCCGCTCGACGGCAGCGACCCGCGCGCCGAATTGCTCGGCGTGTACGCGCGCCAGATCGATCGCCTCGCCGGCCAGATCGGCGACAGCGAAGCGCAGGTGCTGACCACCCAGCTATGCGATCTGGTCGCGTTGATGCTGCGCGGCGATACCCGCACCTTCTGCGACGATCGTTCGCTGGCCGCCGCGCACAAGCAGAAGGCGCTGGACTGCATCGAATCGCATTACGCCGACGAAGATCTGTCGGCCGAGACCATCGCCCGGCGCTGCGGCATCTCCGAGGGCTATCTGCATCGGCTGTTCCGCGACAGCAGCCAGTCGGTGATGGAACGCTTGCGCGCGCTGCGCCTGAGCAAGGCGCGCGAGATGTTGACCAGCGCCGCGCTGGCGAACCTGCCGATCTCGGAAATCGCCTACCGCAACGGCTTTCGCTCGCAATCGAATTTCTGCCGGGTGTTCCGCCAGATCTACGGCGTGTCGCCGACCCAGTTGCGCCGCCACTGAGCGCGAGCGCGACCGGCGGCGACGCCTAGCGATACAGCATCGCCGCCATGCTCGCGGTCAGCGCCGGCTTGTCCTTGCCCTGCACTTCCAGCACGTTGCGGGTGACCATCAACACGCGGTCGGCGCCCTTGGGTTCGACCGAGGCCAGGGTCACCCGCAGCCGCACCGATTCGCCGGCGAGCACCGGCGACTGGAACTTCACCTCGCCCAGGCCGGCGTTGATCGCCCGCGAAACGCCCGAAGGCATCAGCCCGAGCCGCATCTGCATCGGCGCGAGCAGCGACAGCAACAAGAACCCGTGCGCGATCGGGCCGCCGAACGGGCTTTCCTGGCGGCAGCGCTCGACATCGACATGGATCCATTGCCGGTCGCCAGTGGCCGAGGCGAACTGATCGATCGTCGCCTGCTCGACCGCCTGCCAGTCGGTCACGCCGATTTCCTGCGACACGAAATCGGCGACGGTATCCAGGCTATAGCGAGCGGTCATGCCCTCTCCACGGGTTGCGATGGGGTTGCGCGGCGAGCCGCCGAAACGACCTCGTTTCAAGCGATCCGTGGCGTGGAGTCGAACCCGCGCCGGCGTCGCCGCATCATTGCGGACCTGCCGCGCGACTACAAGGCGGTTGCGGGCGTCGCGCGATGCCGCTCGCAATTCGGGGTCGGCCCAGGTCAACAACGAGTTCGCCGACGGTAAAACGCGGTGGCCCGCAAGCGGCTACAACACCGCTACCCGGCGATCCGCCCTCTCGCGGATTCCGCGCATCGCCGGCAGTGGCGATCGCGAACATCGCCGCCGCTTGGCCCGGACCGTCCGCACGCTCCACCCGCCGTACCCACCAGGAGACCGTGGCATGTACGAGTTGCGCAAGTCGCTACGCCGACGCCTCATCCTCGCGCTGGCCGCGCTGATGCTGGCCGTCGCGATCCCCAGTCCCTCCTACGCCGCCGGTTACTTCAACGGCGCCTACATCAGCGTGTTTGGCGCACGCGACTACCATGGCTATGTACCGACGAGTTATCGGCCAGGCGTGGCGATGCCGCTGCTGGTCGCGCTGCACGGCTGCACCGAGAACGACGTCGGCTTCGAACTGCTGTCGGGTTGGGCGCGCGTGGCCGAGCAACGCGGCTTCATCGTGGTGTTTCCCGACCAGAACAATTTCGCCAACCCGGCCGGCTGCTGGAATTGGTTCCTGAGCAGCAACCGTCATCGCGGCATGGGCGAACCGGCGCTGATCGCCGGCATCACCAACAAGGTGCGCTCGCAGTACAGCGTGGATGCGAAGCGCATCTACGTCACCGGCGTGTCCGCGGGCGGCGTCATGGCCAACATCATGGCCATCGCCTATCCCGATGTGTATGCGGCCACCAGCATCCTGGCCGGCTGCGAGTACGACTGCGACATCCTGCAACAGCAATCGGGGGCGGCCGCCGGGAACAAGGCGATCGCCGAAATGGGCAGCCGCCGTCGCGCGGTGCCCGCGATTATCTTCCAGGGCACCGCCGATATCGTCGTTCCACCGGCAACGGCCGATCGCATCGCCGTACAATGGGCGACGATCGATGGCATCGATGCGGTCGCCGACGAGGTCGAATACGCTCAGGTTCCCGGCGGTCGCTCGTATACGCGCACGACCTATCGCGACGCCGCGGGCCAATCATTGATCGAGCAATACATGATCGACGGCGCGGGCCATGCCTATCCCGGCGGCTGCGCCTGCAGCCTGTACGGCGACACCTCCGGCCCCGACGCCAGCAACCTGACCTGGGATTTCTTTCTCGCCCATCCCAAGCCCTGACCGCCGCGTCGCAACGATTCGATCGAATCCGGTGCGGTCGCCGCGCGCCGCGTCGGATATCGACGTGCTCAGCGACCCGGATCGGCGAGCGTCAACACCGACGGCAGGTCGCTGTCGGGATGCGCCCTGAGCAGTTGATAGGCGATGCCGCCCAGTCCCGACATCAGGCCGGGCACGAAGGTATCGCGCAACACGCCACAGGTCGGGCCGTGATCCTCCAGGCTGGTCAGGATCGATGCCAGCACATGCTCACGACCGAGCCCCTGCGGCGCTTCGCCGAGCGCGATCGCGTGGTCCAGCAATTCCCACGCGCCCAGATCGCCATGGCACAGGCCGTGATTCGCGCCGAGCCCCATGCGCCAGGTCGCCGCCGCCGCGCGCCGCACCAGCAGGCGCGTGGCGGAATCGCTCAACCGTGGATCGAGATCGACGTGAGCCAGGCCGATGCCGACCGAGCCGTGGCACCACGCCGCGGTCGAACGCGCTTCTTCGAAGTCGCGCAGATCCAGCCAGTTGCCTTCGTCCTGATCGAACAACGCATCCTCGAACGCGAACGCCGCTTGCGCCAGCGTCTGATAACTCGACTGGCCGGAAGCGCGAGCGAGCCGGCTCAAGGCCCAGCCGATACCGGTGGCGCCGTGGGCGAAGCCGCCCATGCCGTCGGGCCAGCGCGTTTCGGCCCAGTACGCGGTGCCGTCGCGGTGCTGGGCGCGTTCGGCCAACAGATCGCCGAGTTCGCAGGCCATCGTCAGATAGCCCGACTCGCCGCTCGCGTTCGCCAGCGCGAGCAAGGGCGCGATCGCGCCGGCCACGCCGTCGATCAGATCGTTGCTGCGCTCGGCGGTCGCGGCGGCCGGAATGCGATCGGCCAGCGCGCGCGCGCGTTGCACGCCCTGACCGCCGTCGCGACCCCAATGCGCCAGCACGAGATGGGTCCAGATCTGCGAACCCAGGCCGATGTAAGCGCCGATCGATCGCGGCCGCAGCTTGAGCGCGCGGCTTTCGGCGACGCGGCGCTTGTCTTCGGCCAGATCGAGCGTATGCAGCGCCGCGGCCAACAACTCGTCGACGCCGTCGACCGGGTCGGCGCGACCGGCCAGGGTTTCGCGCGCATAGGCCGCCGCGAGCAGCGCGATGCCGCAGATGCCGCCGTACAGATCCTGTTCGATCGGTTGGATCGACGATCCGGTCGGACTTACGCTCGGCGCGATCCAGACGACGCTGCCGTCGCGGCCGCGAATCGCCGCATCCAGCAAGCGGCGCATGATCGCGGCCGCTTGTGCGCGCCGACGCGATTCGATATCGCCGTCGCGCACCTGTTGCGGCCGCAGCGATTGCTCGCTCGGCACCCAGCCATCGTTGAGATAGGCGCTGACCAGCGCGGCCTGGATGATGCCGCGCTCCAACGGCAGGTCGGACGTGCGCCATTGCTGCAGGGCGTGGTCGACCAGATCGCAAGGCGCAAGCCAGAACGTACCGCGTGGACCGACCAGGCGGCCGTCGCGCGCGAGCGTGCTGAAGAACGGAACGTCGCCGTCGAACAGATCGTCGATCTCGGCCTCGATCACCGCGGGATCGGCCGGCGCGATCGAGTTATTGCCCGCCATCTTCGACAGCACGTCGTGCGCGCGCCGTCGCGCGGCGGCATCGTCGTGCAGCGAAACCGGATGCCACAGCATGCGACCGATCTCGGCGTAGACCTCGGTCGCGCGCGTGACCACGCGCACTTCGCAATCGGCGAAGCGCTGTAACCGTTGCCGCAACGCGCCGCTGTCGTCGAGCCGCTGCAGATGCGCGGTCATGCCGTCGAAGGCATCGAGCACATCGGGCCAGAACCGCGCCAGCGCCGGTTGCGCGCAGGGATGGTTCTGGGCCACGCCGGCCTCGAACATCGCCATGCCGATATGCGCCTGATCGGTGCCGGCCTGGAGAATATGCGGCAGCGGCATCATCGGCTGCTGCCCCGGCAACATGCCGATGCCGGAGTTGTCGACCCCGCGCCAACCCAGCCCCTGGCCGCGTCCGGGCAGCAGGCCGATGGTCAGCACGCTGCGGCCGAGCAGGCCCGCGGCCTGATCGTAGGCCTCGCCGAAACCGGACGGATGCGGCGCGATGCGCGGGGTGAACAAGGTTTCGCAGTCCACCACTACCGGGCTCGGCCCGGCGGCGATCAGATTCTCGGCGTGCAAATCGCTGCCGCCGAGCACGCGCATGATCGCCAGCCAATGGCCGATGCCGCGATAGAACGCGCCAAGTTCGACCTCGTCGGCGGCGTAACGGTGGGCGACGAACTCGGCCCAGCCGTGCTCGCCGCCGTCGATGACACGCGGTACGCGGATGCTCGATTCGATAGCGGCGTCGGCGCTGAGCTCGGCAACGAACGCATGCAAGGCATCGTCGATCGCGACCGAACGCGGCTTGTACACCAGCCGGCCGCCATCGCACCGCAACAGCGCGACCGACAGCCCGCCGCGATGGCTGTCGCCGGCGCCGAAACTCAGTTGCCGCAGCTCGCCCGGTGCATTGCCGCACAACGGCGCCAGCATTTCTTTGTCGGCGACCCAATGGCGGGCGAAATTCAGCGACGCCGCGCAGCGATTCGCGACGATCCGTCCGATGCGCAGCGGCAAGGAAGGGTAATGCGGCGCAAGTTCGTCCCAGAACGAGCGCTGCGAGGACAGCTCGCGAAACTGCGCCCAGCGCTGCGCGGCATCGCTGCCATCGAGGCGGCCGGTGACGCGCGCGGCGTTGAGTTCGAGCACCAGCACGCGGGCGACCTTGCCGTGCAGGAAGGCGAGCAGCGATTCGCCGGTCGCGGCGAGCACCGCTTCGGATTCGCCCGCGGCCAATCCGGCGACGGCGGCAAGGTCGGCACGCAGCGCATCGAGCGCCGGTTCGACCAGGCAATGCAGCGAGGCTTCGAAATTTTCCTGGATCGCGGCGACGGTCACGCGCGATCGGCCGCGATGGCTGGCGGGAAACGCAACCGCGCAACCGGGCTCACGTCACCGCGACGGCGATGCCCGCCGCGCGCATGCTGCATTGCATCCATGGCATCGCCCTTGCGGCCGTAGCGAATCGGTAAGAAGTCGGGTCGTTGCCGAACCCGGGGATGCGCGACCGGCACGCAGGCGCGGCCGATAAACCAGGCCGCCGGCGCCGCTTGCGAGATTCGGCGGACGGCCTGGAACCCATCGGGTGTCGCGTGGATCAGGCGCAGCAGTTAATGCGCATCGAACCGGTACAAAGCGAACACCCGGTGATGGCCGGAGCCACTTCACCGATGATGTCCGACTCTACGTACTCGCCTCCGATGAACAGAGGACCCGCCGGGTTGTTGCTTTCAGCATCGGTGCGCCACTGGGCGACCAGGGCCGCGCCTTCGGAAACATCGCTCATCACCTACTCCTTGGTTGCGTCGACTGCGGTTGAAGTGCAGGAAAGACGTCTCGCGTCCATGCGTTGTTGCAGCGACTCCAGGCACGGAACGCGAGCGCACACGCTAGAGGCACGCTTGGGCGGTGTCAATCGGGATCGATTGCGGTATCGGCGTGTGAGATCGCGGTGAGATGAGTTTTTGCGCGGGTCGAAAAGGATCCTCGGATGGGAAACGCATACAGGCCTGGATTCGGACGCTGCGACAGCTTGCGACCGGTCAACTAAAGGTGACCGCATCGACGCTTTTCCTCGGAAGACATTGCGAATCAAACACCGTGGGCGCGTCGCTACGGCGTCGCCTGCTCTGTTGCGATGCACAAGCGGCTGCAGAACTCGATCGTGCGACGTCGGATCGATGCGACGCTCAAGCGCAAAGTGCGACTCGCGAGAGTTGGCTCATCGCCTCATGCGGCGCCACCGCGCGTGTCGATGTCGATAGCGTTGGCGTGGCGCATGCCGAGGGAAGTATCGACGGGAAGATCGGCCCGACCATTTCTTCCGATGCGCGCTGCGCAATCCGGCGGTTGCCCGGTGTCCGATACGCCGCTTCGCTCACCTCGCCGACCGGCATGCGCAGTTCCACTCCGTTCGGTCCGCCGCGTTCGACCGATCGATCGACTCGCCGGTTGTCGCCGTCATCGATCGAAATCGCCCCGCTACAATTCAGGCATGAATCCGCAGCCCGACACCCAGTCGCATCCTTCGTTCGCGATGCGCGGCGATGCAAGCGAAGTATTCCGGATCTTTCTTCGCCTGGGCCTGACCTCCTTCGGCGGGCCGATCGCGCACTTGGGCTACTTCCGCGAGGAGTTCGTCTCGCGTCGCGGCTGGTTCAGCGATGCCTCGTTCGCGCAGTTGCTGTCGCTATGTCAGTTTCTTCCCGGGCCGGCCAGCAGTCAGATGGGCATGGCCATCGGCCTGTTTCGCGCCGGATGGTGGGGCGCGGCGGCGGCGTTCGTCGCCTTCACCGCGCCGTCGATGTTGTTGATGTTCTGCCTCGCCGCGTATGCGCCACGCCTGCTCGGTCATGCCGCCGGCGCGGTGGTGGTGCATGGCCTCAAGCTCGTGGCCGTGGTCGTGGTGGCGCATGGCCTGGTCGGCATGGCGCGTACCCTGACGCCCGATCTACGGCGCGTGGCGATCGCGGCCGCTGCGTGCGCGCTGGTGCTGCTGCTCGGCGGCGCCGGCTGGCAGTTGCTGGCGATCGCGGCCGGCGGCGCGCTCGGCGCGTGGTTGTGTCCGGCCGTCGCCACCGGCGCGATCGCATCCTTTCCGGTTGCATACGGACGCCGGACCGCGGCGATCTGCGCATTGCTGTTTTTGGCCGGACTGGCCGGCTCGTTGCTGCTACCGGCCGGGTCGCCCTCGTTGGGCGGGCTGGCGAGCGCGTTCTATCGATCCGGCGCGCTGGTGTTCGGCGGCGGACACGTCGTGTTGCCCTTGCTCGAAAGCGAATTGGTCGACACCGGATGGATGAGCGCCGATACGTTCCTGACCGGCTACGGCGCCGCGCAGGCGATGCCCGGACCGATGTTTTCGTTGGCCGCTTACCTGGGCGCCAGCGTCGATGCGGGCGCGGCGCCACTGGCAAGCGCGACGCTCGCGCTGCTTTGCGTCTTTCTCCCGGGCTTCCTGCTGCTGTTCGCGACGCTGCCGGTATGGGCCGCGATAGCGCGGGGTCGCCTCGCCGCTCGGGCATTGGCCGGCGTCAACGCCGCCGTGGTCGGTCTGCTCGCCGCCGCGTTCTACGACCCGGTGTGGCGCGAGGGCGTGAACAGCCCGAGCGATATGGTCATCGTGGCGATCGGGCTGTGCATGCTGGCGATTTTCCGGTTGCCGGCGCTGTGGGCCGTGGCCTGGTGCGTGGGCTCCGCGTCGGTCTGGGCATGGCTGGGCGGCGCGATCCAGTGAGGCGGATGCGCCACCGGCCTGCGACGGCGGGATGACGCCGCACGCAACGGCATCGTCAGGGCTCGCGTCGAATTATTCGGGCTTCGCAACACAATCCTTGGCACGGTAGCGGCCAGCAGGCACCCTGGCGCGATGAAACCGCTGGACCACCGCGCCGATCGCATCGAGACATGGGCACGGCTGTGGGTGCCGGCCCTGGTCGCCGGCCTCGCCCTGGCCAGCATCGAGCTGGCGGCGATGTTCGACGAGCCGCCGGGTCGGTCGTGGTCCGCGCTGGGGCTGTACCTGTTCAATATCTACGTGATCGCGGAAGGCATTCGCGCGATTTCGCGCTGCCTCGACCGGCGTGTGTCGTGGCGGACAGCCGGCGCGTTGCGGGTGGTGGCGCAGCTCGGCTTGTCGGTGGCGTTAGCCTGCGTCTACCTGTTGCTGATCTATATCCCGCTCAAGCTCTACGAAATCGCACAGGGCGCCCACGACGTGCTCGGATGGCCGCATATCGCCTTCACTCTGCTGCTGGCGCTGATCTTCGGCACGGCGCTGGCCGCGTTTCAACTGGTGTTCGATTTCTTCCGGCAGTGGCGGGCCGCGCAGGCCGAGGCCGAACAGCAGCGTCTGGCCGTCACCCGGGCCGAACTCGACGCGCTCAAGGCGCAGGTCAATCCGCACTTCCTGTTCAACAGCTTCAACACGGTGTACGGACTGATCGAACACGATCCCGCGCGGGCGCGCTCGGTACTGCTCGATCTGTCGGACATCTTCCGCTACGTATTGCTGCACAACCATCTCGATCTGGTACCGCTGCCGCAGGAGCTTGCATTTCTCGAGGCCTATCTGAAGATACTGCGGGCCAGGCACGGCGACGGCCTGCAGGTGCGGATAAGCGGTTGCGACGAAGTCGCCGGCCGCGCGATCCCGCCGATGACCCTGCAACTGCTGCTGGAAAACGTGGTCTGCCATAACGACATCGAATCCGGACAAGGCATGCAAGTGGACATCCACTGCGAGAACGACGCGCTGACCGTCAGCAATCCGATCCGCGCGCGCCGCGGCGATACACGCGGCACCGGCAACGGCCTGAGCCATATCCAGGCGCGTTATCGCCTGCTGTCCGAGCGCGAGATCCGGATCGAACGCAGCGCGGACGTGTTCCGCGTCACCGTGCCGTTGCTGCCATGCGCGCCCTGATCGTCGAGGACGAGGCCATCGCGGCCCGGACGCTGCTGGATCTGCTCAGGCAGAGCGCGCCCGAGCTGGAACTGGAGGCGCCGCTGGGCTCGGTCGCGGCCTGCATCGAGCGATTGTCGCGGCAACCGCTGCCCGACCTGATGTTCATGGACGTGCACCTGTCCGACGGCCTGTGCTTCGACATTCTCGATGCGATCCCGGCCAGCATTCCGATCATCTTCACCACCGCCTACGATCAGTTCGCGCTGAAGGCCTTCGATGCGTTCGGCATCGACTACCTGTTGAAACCCTTGCGGCCCGAGCGCCTGGCGCTCGCGCTGTCGAAGTGGCGGCAGCTGACCCTGGCCGGTACAAGCCCGGCCCCTCGTCCTGTCGATCTGGCCCAGGCGTATTTCGGCCCGGGCCAGCGCTATCGCGAACGTTTCCTGGTCGCCACCGGGCAGGTACTGACCTCCGTCCCCGTGAACGACATCGCCTACTTCCACAAGGATCTGGTGGTCCGGCTGGTGACCCGCGAGGCGCGAGGCCATGTCATGTCGCAAAGCCTCGACGAACTGATGCCGATGCTCGACCCCGCGCGATTCTTTCGCGCGAACCGCCAGACCATCGTCCAGATCGACGCGATCGCGCGCGTGCATCGCGGCTTCAAGGGCAAACTGGAACTGGAATTGATCGCCGGCTGCCAACAGGACATCGTGGTGAGCCAGGAACGCGCCGGCGCGTTGCGCGATTGGCTCGGGGCCTGAGCCGCTGGTTAGTAACTCGACGCGGCATGGCCCTTGGACACCAGCACCACCGCATCGTAGTTGTAGATCAGGCGATTGATCGGATTTCCAGCCGGCATGCGCGGCCCATCGGCCCGCAGCGAGGCCAGATCGATCACCACCGCGTCGTCCACCGGCGCAACCGCCAGCAGCGCTTCGATGCCCAGGGTCTTCAACTCCTCCTTGGCGTCGTAGGCGGTGCGTTCGTCCGTGCTGTCCTTCGAAAACGGGAAATGGCGATTCACCTCGCCGCCGTTCATCAGCACCAGCACATGAAAGCTGCGCCCGCCGTTCGACTCGGCCAGCTCCGAGGCCAGATTGCCGATATCGAATTGCTGGGTCGGGGTCAGGCCGCGCGCGGCGTGGTACGCGCCGAGCTTGAACAAGGCCCGCGGTCGCGGCTGTTTCGCCTGCGCCGCCTGGTAGTTGCGCATGAACAACGACTTCATCATCACCGAGCGAGCGCGGTTGGACGCGTAGGCACCGGTGTTCTGCGAACGATAGATCTCCGCGCTCGCGGCCATCGCGTCGATCAGGGCCACCGCTTCCTGATCGCGGCTTGGATCGAAGATGCCACGCAGGCGCGCAAAATCCTCGGCGCTCCAGTTGACCAGCACGATCGAGCCCGGATCGTGCTTGGTCACCATCTCGTTCCAGGCCGCATCGGCCTCGCGGCGGAACACCGACAACTGCTTGCGCTGCGGTTCGCTCGTGGTCAGTTGCTGCAAACGGTCCAGATGCAGTTGCGACGACAGCAGGAACTCCTGGTCGATGCCCCACAGCGACGGCGCCGTGGGATCGCAGGCGGCGAACGAGGCCGCCAGCGCGCCGTCTTCGCTGAAATTCACGAACGGCGAGAAGAACGGAAACGCCTGATTGAGTCGTGCCAGCCCGTCCTTGCGCTCGCACTGCGCCGCTTCGACCCGGCGGGCCGCGTAGTAGCCGATTTCCAGGACCAAGTGATCGAAACGCTTGTCGCCCAGCGAGGCCTGCAAGCCTTGGGCAAACTGCGGCGTGTCGGCGAAGCCATGGTCTTCGCCGATCAGGACGAACTGCGAGGCCGCCGCCTGCGTGAGCAGAAATTCGGCGCCCGAACCCGACAGGCCAGCCGACGCGATCCGCAGCGGCATGGCGCGCGCCTTGACCGCATCGACGAAGGTTTTCTCGGTCGCCTCGGTCGTCTGGGCTCGGACGTCGTAGCTGCCCAGCACGATCGCCAGGGTCGCGCCCAGCAGCATCAGCAAAGACTTCATGCACTTCTTCTCTCGTGGATTGAGGTTCGAAGTGTGGACCAGCTGACCCGCGTTGCGAGCACAATCGTCGCCAGACGGGACAGGTTCGAGTCGAAGCCGCAGATCTCGCCGGCGAACCGGACCGGCGCCAGTAACGCTACCGCCTCATTCGCGCCGTTTGCGCGGCTTGTCGCGGGTACGCTTGCCGTTGGCCGCGGCTTGGGAGGTATCGTCCGAGGCCAGCACGCCGTCGTCGCTCATCCGTTCCAGCCAGGTCAGGGCGTCGACGTAGGCCATGAAGTGCTGCAGATAGCCCGGCGACACTTCGCGCATCAGAGTCAGCGAGCGATGCACGAGCGCGCCGGAATTGAGCGGGCCGGCATCGGTGGGCACCTGCTCCAGCGACACCCGGGTCTGGTTTTCGACGCGCACGGCCGACCACAGCTTCCTGAAATCGTCGAGCGCGGCGAGTTCCGGAAATGCGGGGCGCGGTGTGGCGTCGTCTGCTGCAATCTCATCGCGCAGCGCTGCCTGCTCGGCGATGTAGCCGACCAGGGCGCCGATCGCATCGCTCGCAGGCGTGTTCGTCGCTGCATCCTCGTCGCGCGTCGCGATCGGGAAAGCGGCGGTTTCCAGATCGGCGGCATAGGCCGCGATCAGTTCGGCCAGGCGCGCATCGAGAAGACGCCGCACCTCGCCGTCGTGGCTCGCGGCGCGGCGCTCCAGCGCATCGATGCGCTGGAACCGCACGCGGCTCATGCGATCGGCGCCTTGCTCGCGCCACGCATCGAGTACTGTCCGGGCGTTGGCCTGACTATCGCGCACGCTGCTTCACTTCGCCTTGGGTGGTTTCGGAATCGGCGCAATTTCCACTCGCCGGTTCTTCGCCCGCCCTTGTTCGTCGGCATTGGAACTCACCGGCTGCTCCGCGCCGAACGCGGCGGCGAACACCGACGACGCCGGCACGCCCTCGGCGATCAGGGTGCGGGTGACGGTCAACGCGCGACGCGCCGACAGTTCCCAGTTGTCGGCGAACTGGCCGTTGCCCTCGCGCACCTGGCGATCGTCGGTGAAGCCGCTGATCATCAGGATTTCGTTGCGGGTTTTGAGGTAACCCGACAGCGGGCCGGCCAGACTCTTCAACAACTCGCGGCCCTCCGGCTGCAGGTGCTCGGAGTTGAACGCGAACAGCACGCTGCCGCGAATACCGATGCGACCGTCGACCAGGGTCACCCGCCCCGCCGCCAGCGGCACCGCCAAGGCCTGTTCCAGCGAACTACGGCGTTGCGCTTCGAGCCGGCGCTGCCTGACCTCCTCGTCCAGTCGGCTCGACAGCTGCATCTGCACGCCGAGCACGCCGACCAGGATCAGCACGAACACGCCCAGCAGCACCGACATCAGGTCGCCGAACGCGGCCCAGACCGGCGCGGTCGATTCGCCGTCGCCGCCATCGTCGTAGATATCCGCGCTCATGCCGCCTGCGCCCCATCGGCGGCGCGCCGATCGGCCAGCTGATGGATGTCCTCGATGATCTGCTTCTGCGAGAGCATGCTCAGGTCGATGACTTCCCTGGCCTGCGCCACGTAGTACGCCAGCTGTTCGTCGCTGCGCGCGAGCGACTTGTCCAATGCGGTCTCGATGCCCTGCAGGCGGATCACCAGCGCTTCGTTGGATTCGCCGAACTGCTGCACCGCCGCGCCGAACGCATCGCCCAGGCTCGCGACCTCGACCGCGCCCGCGGCGACCTGAGCGGCGACGACGCCGAGCTTGCCGGTTTCGGCGCCGACATGATCGATGAAGCGGGTACCGACGCGATCGAGCAGATCCGCCGAGGTGGCGACCAGCGCATCGACCGCGACCCGCTGTTCGGTGGACGCGTGATTGACCGCGTCGAGCAGGGTTTCCAGCGTGGCCAGCAGACGATTGCGCTCGTCGAGCATGGCGGTGTCGCGCGCCATGCTGTCGGACAGTTTCTGGCGCAGCTCGGCGATGACCTCGGCCGCGGCCTTGGGCGCCTGCGACGCGGCATCGACCAGACGCGACATTTCGGCGATCGTCTCCTGCGCCTGCGCCTGGGTCTGCGCGGCGATATCGCGCGCGGACTGCGCGAGGACATCGCAGATCTGTTGCTGGCGTTCGACCGAGTGCTCGCCGCTTTGCTCCCAGCGCTGGCCCAGTTCGGCGGCCATCGACGCGAACGCGTCGGTCCACGCGGACAGGCGCTGTTGATCGCGCGATTCCAGTTCGGCCTGCAGGCTGGCGTGCGATTCGCCCATCGCCTGCAGCAGCGACGTGGCGTGCTGCTCGAACGTCGCCGCGGCCGCGATCAAGGCTTGCTGATTGCGCGTCGCCACTTCGTCGTTGGCGCTCGATTGCCGCGACAGAGCCTCGTTCCACGCATCCGCCGCCGCGACCTGCACTTGCTGATTACGCGCGGCCATGTCCTCGTTGGCGGCCAGTTGCCGCGACAGCGACTCGTTCCAAGCATCCGCCGCCGTCACCAGCGCCTGCTGGTTGCGCGCGGCCATGTCTTCGTTGGCGCTCAACTGACGCGACAGCGACTCGTTCCAAACATCCGCCGCCGCGACCAGCGCCTGCTGGTTGCGCGTGGCCATGTCTTCGTTGGCGCTGAGTTGCCGCGACAAGGTGTCGTTCCATGCCTGCGTCGTCGCGACCAGCGCCTGCTGATTGCGCGCGGCCACGTCCTCGTTGGCGCTCGCCTGCCGCGACAACGCGGTGTTCCAGGCATTCGCCGCCTGCTCGGCGGTGGCTTCGAATCGCGCGCAGACGGTGTCGACCAAGCCGGTCGCGCCGCGATCGAAGCTGTCGGTGAAGCGATCCAGCGCGCTGCCCAGGTTCTGCACCAAGCCTTCGTTGGACTGGCGCTGGTCGACCAGCGCCTGGCTCCAGATGCCCGCCACGGTGGTGGTGCTGGCGGCGAAACCCGCCGACAGCCCATCCATCTGCCGCTGCACGGACTCGGTAACGGCCTCGTGCAACGACGCGGTCTCGCGCGCGATCGCCGCCATCGTGGTTTCCACGATCGGCTGCAACGCCTCGCTGGTGACGCGCGCGCTCTCGGCGATGCTCGCCTTCAACGATGCCTCGACCGACGACGCCAGTCGGCCATAGACCGCGTCGGTGCGCTCGTGAAACGCGTCCTGACGCGACGTCAACTGCTCGTGCGCGGCTTGACTGTGCTGTTCGATCGCCGCGGTCATCGCCTGCAGCCGTTCAACCAGGGTCGGCATCACCTCGACTTGCTGTTGCAGCAGCTTGAACGCTTCTTCGCGGCGATAGGTTTGCGAATGCGTGCGCAGCGTGGTCGCGATGGCGAGATCCAGCCGCTGCGCCGCCAGCGCCCGCTCGCGCCGGCACAGCGCGGACAGCAGACCGAGCATCGCCGATGCGGCGACACCGGCGATCGAGGTGCCGAAGGCGAAGCCCAGTCCCGCGACCGGCGCGGCGATGGACTCGCGGATGGCCTGCAGGTCGCTGGCGCTTTCCAGCGCCATCCCGGTTCCGCGCAGCGTCGTCATCATGCCCAGCAAGGTGCCGAGCATGCCCAGCAGCACCAACAGGCCGACCAGATACGGCGTCAGCGACGGCGCCGGCAAGGCCACGCGCTCGCCTTCGATGCGCAGGCGCGCCGCGTTGCGTATCGAAGGATGCAGGCGACCGAGCCAGTCGCCGAGGTTCGACGGCGGCTGCGACAGGTCGGCGACGGCCTGCTGCAGCGTCGCGGTGGCCTGACGGTAGCGATACAACTCGAACCCGCCGGCCAGATAACACGCGGCGATCAGCGCCACCACCGACAACGCCAGCGGATTGGCGGCCACATAGCCCGCGCCGACCCAGCACACGGTGATCAGACCGGCGGCGAAGACCGCGGGATAAAGCAGATTTCTGAGCATGTCAGTTCTTTGCATGAGTGCGAAGGGCCGCGAGCAGGCCCTGCGCCGGTTGTAGGCGAACGTCCAGTTCGGCGAGCAATACGTTCTGCATGTCCTTGCGAAATGCGTCCAGCCACGCGCTGGGCGCGGCGGTCGGCGCGTCGCCCTCCGCGTCAGCGGCGGCGCTCAACGCGGCCTGACGCAGGCGCTCGAAGTGTTCGCTCAGCAGCGTCGGTGCAGCCGCCAGCAAGGCCCGCTCGCGCCGGCTCAAGGCGCGCTCCATGACCGCATCCACGGCGGCGAGCCGGACCAGGCCGGGCGTGGCATGCGTGAGCAGCGCGCGCAGGCGCTCGCGCAGGCGGCCGACACCGGCCTCCATGGTCTGTTGGAGAGCGAGATAGCGCTGACGGTAGAACGGGAAATCGAGCGTCTCGTCCGCGTCGGCGGCGCTGGCCTGCCCCGGCCCACGCGGCGTCGCCGCGGCGAAGGCACGGTCGGAGACGATCGCGCCCGTCAGCGAAGCGCGCACGCGCGCGCATTCGTCGTCGTCGGCGCTGCTGAGGATCCGGTCGTCGAGCAACGCCGCGGGCGGCCTGCCGTCGAGCGCCGTGGACAGCGCCACGGCGTGGGTCCAATCGACCCATTGGCTCAGCTGATCCGACAACGATCGCGCGGGAGGTGGTACGTCGGCGGCGGTCAGGCGAGCGAGCGTGCGGATGAACGTCGGGCCGCGAACCGTAGCCCGTCGAGGTGCTTGCATCATTACTACTGGCTAAAAGATCGCCATTTTACACGCGAATGGTCGCGGCCTGCCGGTCGATGCGTACACGGACTGATCGGTACGCCGATATTCGCGCCGCTTGCGGCCGATTTAGCGAATTCATGCGCGTGCGCACAGCGTTCCCTGATCGTTCATAAACCCGACGGCCGCGATTGGCCGATACCGCGAAAACCCCTTGTTTTCATGGGTTCCCAGCTGCTTTCGCCAGCGCGAGCCTCGCCATCCGCGCCAACCGCCCACAACGCAACGCCGAGGGATCGCTCCCCCGGCGTTGCCGCTACGGCCGCAACCGCCATCGACGGCCGGCCATTGCCTGCTTCACTTAGCCGAGTCGCCCGCGGCCTTCGCGGCCTCCTTCGCATTGGCGTCCTGGGTGCGCGCATAGGTCTGCGCGAAGCCGCGCTCGCCGGTGATCATCACGTCGAACACGCAGTTCTGGCGGGTCCGCTCGTCCTTCACGATGCGGCATTCCTGCACCGCGACTTCAAGCGGCAGCGGCTTGACCGGTTCGGCGCCCGGCAGGTTGCACGGCGGGCTTTCCATCGGCCAGTCCTTGTTGGTGAAGGTCTCGGTCGAGGTGCCCGGGGCGTAGTCGAACAAGGTCGAGCTGTGGCTCACCCGCCACGCGTCGCCGAACTTCTTGTACAGATGGACGTAGCGATCGTGCAACGCGGCCGGACGCAGGCCCAGACCGGAACCATCGGGCAGCGGCGGCAACCAGCTCTTCGGCGCCAACGGCGCGCCGATGCCGCCGACCAGGTTGCTGCCCGGCTGCGCGCCGTTCGCGCCGTCGGCCAGCTTGCGGGTCACGCCGATGTTGAGATACCACTTGGATTCGCTCGACCACCAGCCCGGCGTTACTTGCAGGTTGTACTTGTCGGGATAGGTGATCTTGATGCCGCCCGGCGCGGAGGTCGGATTGATGCTGCCGCCGTTGCCCAGGTTGATGCCGCCCGAACCGAGCGCGGTCAGCCGGCCGTCGATGCGCAGTTCCAGTCCCTTGGGATCGGGCACGCCGTTGAGGTTGGGCTGATAGGTGACGCGGTACTTGCCCACGCGGGTGGCGACCGCGCTGTTGAGGCTCACGCAGGTGGCCAGGCCGCTGTACGGATCGGCGCCCGGCGTGAACGAGGTGGCGATCGGCGTCTGCCGCGCCTGGATTTCCACGCCGCTCGGATCGCGCAGGATCGTGTACTCGCCGGCACCCTGGAAATCGTAGCGGGTGCCATCGAGCGTGGTCACGTGCGGGTCGCCGTCGACACCGATGATGCCGGTGTTGGTCGGATCGAGCCAATCCTTGAGGCGGGTGGCGGCGGTGCCACCGCCGTTCCAGCTCACGCTGAGCTTGCCGTACCAGTCCGAGGTGGTCGGCGCGCTGCACGAAGCGTAGCCGCCATGCAGTTGACCGACGCAGCGCTTGGTCGACGCGCTCCACAGACACGAGCCGGACGAACCGCCTTCGGTGGTGCCGTCTTCCCACGCATCGACCCGCCAGTGGTTCGCCGCGGCGTTGACGGTGTTGGACAGATACGCGGTGGAGGTGACCGCATTGGTGTTGAACGAGATCGCCTTCTCATCGCCGGACGGATGATGAATGCCGACCGTCGAAGCCGGCGCCGCGCCGCTCGCGTCCCAACCCGAATAGAACACGTTGGACAGCGGATCGGGTTCTTCTTCCAGCTCCACCAGCAGGAAGTCGCTCGGCGAATAGGACGCACGGAAGATCGCGCCGGTTTGGCTATCCGACAGGTTGCCGCCGCTCAGCGCGCCGCAGGTGGGCGACTGGAAGTTCCAGTAGAACACCAGGGTGTCGTCGTTGGCGGCGGTGACGCCGCAGTGGTAGGCGCTGAGGAAATACGGGGTGAAATCGAACGAGGTGTTGTTGACCAGCTGACCGCTGCACAGCGAAGTACCGCTGATGCTGTAACGCGCGACCGAGCGAATCTCGTTGGCCCACGGAGCGCCCACCGGGCAGACCACGTCGTTGTTGCACGAACCCTGTTTTTCCAGACTGTCGTCGGCGAAATCGCGATAGCCCTGGTTGACCTTGCCGATCGTCACCGCCGGTTGCGCCACGCCGTTGGGCACGAACACTTCGACGATGATCTCGTCGCCCTTGATGATCGGCGTCCACAAGCGGCCGTCGTGGCTGCGGTTGTGGGTGAGGTAGGGGCCTTCCACTTGCTTGCCGGCCGTATCGTAGATCCACAACTTCGCGCCCACCGGCATGTCGAACCGGGTCAGGCCGAGGTTGTGGCTGACCGCGCCGGGCGACTGGATACGCAGACGCCACAGCCGTCCGTCGGCGAGCGTCTGCCAGGTGCCTGCGTTGTTCAGATCGAAGGCCACGCCCGCATCGACCGCGAAGCGCACCGGCAAAGGCAACTGCGTTGCCTTTGCGCGCGAGCGATCCTCGGCCAACAGGCGCTGCGCATCGACCGCGGTCAGCGTCTTGCGCTGCACGGCCTTGAGCGATTTGTCCTGCAGCGAAAAACTTCTGGGTGTTTCGTGCATCCTGGCCAGCGCCGCTTGCAGCGGCAGGCAGACCAGCACGGTCGCAATGGCCAGACGGCGCAACCATCGCCTGCCGTCGGATACGTCTTTGAGCCATGTGGTTCTCATAGCACTCTCCTTGACTGAGTCGGATTTCCTTGGTGCAGGCCTGGGTGAAGTCGCAACTTCGTTGTGGCGTGGATCACGCCTTGCGCATGCCGGTGCATCGCAGGCGGGGCATCAGCGGTCGTCGTGCGAGCCGGCCTGCGCGGCTTGCCAATGGCTCAATGAGAAGATCAATGAACTCGCCCCGTTCTGGTCAACGCCCCGCACCACGGTCAACGGACAGGTGAAGTGCCATCGAGTTGTTAAATCAATACGCAGTTCACTTTCCGAAGCGTTCCGCGATCCGTCGCATCGGTGCGCGGCTGCGCTGGCGCGACGGTCGATGCAGCACACATCACAGTGGTCACGGCCTCGTGCGGGCGACAAGGACGATCCAGGGCCGATAACGGGCGTTGCCGGGAAGATTTCGAAGCAAACTGTGACGCCCCGCGCGTCCGGGCCGCGGCGGCGGTAAGCTCTCGCCCATGCGCCTGCTCGTACTCGAAGACCAGACCGATTTGCGCGAGGCCGTCGCCGGACGGTTGCGCGCGCATGGGCACGCGGTGGACGAGGCCGCCGATCTGGCCACGGCCGAATCCTTCGTGCTGTCGTATGGCTACGACGCGTTGGTGCTCGATCGCACCCTACCCGATGGCGACGCGCTCGCATCGCTGCGGCAATGGCGCCAGCGCGGCATCGCCACGCCGGCCTTGTTCCTGACCGCGCGCGATGCGGTCGAGGATCGCATCGACGGTTTCGCCGGCGGCGCCGACGATTATCTGATCAAGCCGTTCTCGATGGACGAACTGATGGCGCGCATCGGCGCGATCGGCCGACGCGGCGGCGGGATCCGTCCCAGCGTGTTGCGCGTGGCCGATCTGGAAGTCGACCTGGGCCGTCGCGAAGTGCGCCGCGGCGGCATCGCGCTGCCGCTGCGCCCTAAGGAATTCGCGTTGCTGCAATTGTTGGCCGAGCGCGCCGGACAGGTCGTCGCCCGCGGCGACATCATCGCCAGTTGCTGGGGCGAAGGTCAGGAGCCGGCATCGAATGCCGACGAGGTGTTGATCGCCGCGCTGCGCCGCAAACTCGGCAGCCCGCCGCTGCTGCACACCGTGCGCGGCGCGGGTTATCGACTGGACGGACGCGATGACGCGACGGCGTGATCAGGTCCTGCGTCGACTGCATCTGCGTCTGACCGCGGTGTGGACGGCAGCGTGGTTGCTGTGCGTGGTGGTGCTGTGCACGGTCGCCATCGCCACGCATGCGCGGCTGGCGCAACTCGACCTCGCCTCCAGCGCGCGGCTGCGCGCAACGGCCGTTTACGGCTTGACGTGGTTCGACAGCGACGGCCGCTTTCACGACGAAGTGCTGCGCAAGGAACCCGACGTAATCGACAGCGGCAGCGATATCTGGGTGATCGGCAAAGGGCCTCCGCCGGAGGTGTTGCTGCGCCCCGAGCATCCGCGCTTCGATCTCGCCGAACCGTTCGCCCTGGCCGATGCGGTGATCGCCGGCGGCCGCGATATAGCGAACGAAGGCCGCGACCGGCGCGGCCGCGCTTACCTGCTGCAGGCCAAGCCTACCTACGACGATCGCGACCGACCCATCGCCGCGATCCTGGTGTTGGCCGATCCCGGCGCGCGCGACGCCGCGCATGCCGCCTTCGTTCGCTGGACCGTGTCGATCGCCGCGGCGCTGGCCGCGTTCGGCATCCTTGTCGGCCATGTGCTGTCGCGCCGCTCGCTGCGGCCGGCGATCGCCTCGTTCGAACAGCAGGAACGTTTCATCGCCGCGGCGGCGCACGAGCTGCGCACGCCGGTCGCGCGCTTGCAGGCGCTGTGCGAATCGGCGCAGGACGGGTGCGAACCGCCGGCGCAAGCGCTGGCCAAGATCGAGCGAGTGACGACCCAAACCGCCGGCCTGGTCGAACAGTTGCTGCTGTTGGCGCGGCTGGATGCAGCGGCGTCGCCGGTCAGCAAGGAACCCGTGCGCCTGGATCTGCTGGTCGAAGCGATCCTGCCCGAAGACCGGCCGATCGCCTTTCACGCCACCGAGTCGGTGGTGAACGTGGATCTGCGATTGGTGCAGACCGCCGTGCGCAATCTGATCGATAACGCGTTACTGCACGCGGCGACCGACGCCAGCGATGAACCGATCAGCGTGACCGTCAGCGGCCACAAGGTGATCGTCGAGGACCGCGGCCCGGGGTTTCCCGACGCGTTATTGCAACGCATCCGCGAACCCTTCGTGACCGGCCCGGCCAGCCGCGGCAGCGGACTCGGCTTGTCGATCGTCCAGCACATCGCCCAGTTGCACGACGGCGAGCTGCGACTGGAAAACCGCGTCGGCGGCGGCGCGCGGGTGGAATTGGCCTTGTGATGGCGCGGGCGTGGTGATGGCGCGGGCGTCATGGCGGCCGCTGTCGACGGGTAATCCATCAGCAAATCACCGCTATCAGCTGGATGTCAGGTTCGCTGGCTAAGGTGCGCCTCCAAGCCCACCCGACAGGTTCCTCCCATGAATATCTCCACCCTTCCCCGCGCCGGCTGGCGTCCGCTGGTCGCCGGCGTGCTCTGCGCCCTCGCCCTGAGCGCCGCAGCCACCGGCGCGGCGCGCGCGCAGACCGGCGGTTACATGCCCGACGAAACCGCGCGCCACGAAGGCACCTGGCTGCAATGGCCGCACGCCTACACCTACGGCCGCGCCTACCGCGACCGGCTCGATCCGACCTGGGTGGCGATGACCCGCGCGCTGGTCGCCAGCGAGAACGTGCACATCATCGTCTACGACGCCAACGAGCAGACCCGCGTGCGCGCCCTGCTCAACGCAGCCGGTGTCGCGCTGACCAAGGTGAGTTTCCTGATCCGCCCGACCGACGACGTGTGGGTGCGCGACAACGGCCCGCTGTTCGTCTACGACCGCAACAACCAGCTCACGATCACCGACTGGGGCTTCAACGGTTGGGGCTTGGATGCGCCCTACCGCAAGGACGACGCCGTGCCCGCCACCGTCGCCGGCCGCCTCGGCCTGCCGCGCGTGGACGTGAACGACGTGGTCCTCGAAGGCGGCGCGATCGAAGTCGACGGACGCGGCGTGCTGATGGCCACGCGCAGTTCCACCCGCGAGCCGAACCGCAACGCGGACCTCAGCGAAGCCGAACTCGAAGCGGTGCTGTCCGAGCAACTGGGCGTATCCAAGTTCATCTGGCTCGACGGCGCGCCCGGCGGCAAGGACGACATCACCGACATGCACATCGACGGCTTCGCCCGCTTCGGCACGCCGGACACCGTGGTCACCATGAGCCCCGCCGATCTGCGCCAATGGGGCCTGTCGTCGGCCGACATCGATCGCCTGTACCGCGCGAGCGACATCGACGGCGCCGCGTACCGCATCGTGCAGCTGCCGCTGACCGCGCGCGACGTGGTGACTGCGTACGGCTATGAGCTGGGCTACAAAGGCTCGTACGTGAACTACTACGTCGGCAACAGCGTCGTGCTGGTGCCCGAGTACAAGGATCCCAACGACGCCGTCGCCAAGTCGATCCTGCAAGACCTGTATCCGGGCCGCAGCGTGATCGGGATCGACGTGCGCAACCTGTATCGCAACGGCGGCATGGTGCATTGCGTGACCCAGCAACAGCCCGCGGCGCTGTGAGCGCCGCGCCCGCACTCGAGTGATCGGCGTTATCGGCGCCCGTTACTCGGCCGCCCGGTTGATCACCGCTTCGACGCGGTGGCCATCCGGGTCGACGAGGAACGCCGCGTAGTAGGCATCACCATAATCGGGTCGAAGCCCCGGCGCGCCGTTGTCGCGGCCGCCGGCGGCCAGACCGTTGCGGTGAAACGCATCGACGCTCGCGCGCGACGGCGCGGCAAACGCGAGATGGAAACCGTCTCCGGGAGCGGTCGCGTCGGCGCAAAGATTCAGCAACAAGATGTCTTGACCATCCACGAGGCCGTAGCCGATCGACGCCTCGCCGTCGAACACGCGGCGGTAACCCAACGCGCCCAGGGCGCCGTCGTAGAACGCGCCGGCCGCTTGCAGATCGCGGACGCCAAGAGAGATGTGGTGAAGCATGCCGGCGCCTTGGGTCGATGTGGGTTTAGAGCATAGACGAGAAGCGGTTGTGGATAGCGCTTCGCTGTTGCGCTTGATGGGCTTGCGGGGGATCGGCGATTGGCGCGACCTCGTGCCTGCATCTTCGTGATTGCGACGCGGCTCCCTCACCCCGGCCCTCTCCCGCCAGCGGGAGAGGGAGCGTTATGCAGCGGTTTTGATGTCGCTGCTTGGCCGGCCCGTCGCTTATGCGACGCATGGCGCTGACCAAACGAGACGCCGGAGCGTGGCCTAATTTGAAGGATGCATTGAAGCAAGCACCACCCGACTCCCACGATGAACTCATCAAGGACCGAAGCAAGCCGCCATCGCGCGGCACCGCCGGCATGGCCGCGCCCACCCCTCAACCTGCTTGGGCGGGTAGGAGTGGTTTGATTTGGTGATTTCCTGAGCGGGTGGAGCAAATCCCCCGGCGCAGCTGTATGAAGCAATCAACGCAAGCGCCAGCCCCCTTTTTAAAAGGGGCAATGATTCCGTTGCTGTTGCTGTTCCCCCCTTTGGAAAAGGGGGGAAGGGGGGATTCGCTTTTAGTTCCAAATCGCAGCGTCCCACCACCCAAGCCCCAACCGTCGAAACCAACACACAACCCGCATCTAGCGCCTCATCGCGCACCATCACCAAAAAGCCGATTCGGCATCCTTCCACCTCCCAAACCACCACTAAACTACCCAAGCAACAGGCGCCCCAATCGCCCCATCATCAGCAATGCAACACCGCATTCGCCCCGCAACGCACCCGCCACCCGCGCGAGGACTGCCCCTTGATCTACGACGTCGTGATCGCCGGAGCCGGCCCCGTCGGCCTATTCCTCGCCTGCGAACTTCGCCTCGCCGGCCTGTCGGTATTGGTCATCGAGCAGGCCGAAGATCCGCGAGCTCCCTTGAAACGGCTTCCGTTCGGCATGCGCGGGCTTTCGACACTCACGCTCGAAGCCTTCTACCGCCGCGGCTTGTTGAACGACATCGAGGCGCCGCAACGCGCGAAGGACGACTCGAGCAACAGCGCCCCCGCAACCGGGCCAGCGGCGCAAAAACCACGACGCCAGTTCGGCCATTTCGCCGGCATTCCTTTCGACATCGCCAAGATCGATACCGCGAAGTGGCCGTATCGCCTGCCCAGCCCCGCCGATGCCGCCACCGGGGCCGAGATGGAGCGCATCGAGTCCGTCCTCGCCGCGCGCGCAATCGCGATAGGCGTCGAGATCAAGCGCGGGCTGCGCGTCGAAGCATTCGATCAGTCGGCCGATGAAGTGAGCATTCGCGCCGGCGGCGAAACGTTTCGCGGCCGCTGGCTCGTTGGTTGCGACGGCGGCCGCAGCTTGGTGCGAAAGGCCGGCGGGTTCGAGTTCGTCGGCACCGATCCCGAGTTCACCGGCTATTCGGTCCGCGTCGAGATCGCCGATCCCGAAAAGCTCAACCTGGGCCGCCACTACACGCCGACCGGCATGTATTTCCAGGCGCAACCCGGGACCATCGCGATGGCCTCTTTCGACGGCGGCGCGTTCCATCGAACCCAACCGGTCACGCTCGATCAGGTGCAGACGGTGTTGCGCCACATCTCCGGCACCGACGTCACCGTGACCGCGCTGCAACTCGCCACGACCTGGACCGACCGCACCTATCAGGCGACGGCGTATCGCAACGGACGCGTGTTGCTCGCCGGCGACGCCGCGCACATCCATTCGCCGCTGGGCGGCCAGGGGCTCAACCTCGGTCTCGGCGATGCGATGAACCTGGGATGGAAGCTCGCCGCTACCATTCGCGGCGACGCGCCGGCCGGCCTGCTCGACAGTTATTTCAGCGAACGCCATCCGGTCGGCGCGCAGGTGCTCGACTGGTCGCGCGCCCAGGTCGCATTGATGCGGCCCAGCCCGAGTTCGCGCGCGCTCGAAGCCATCATCCGCGACCTCATCGACACCCGCGACGGCGCCACCTATTTCGCCGAACGCGTGTGGGGCGTCGGCCTTCGCTACGACCTGGGCGACAGTCACCCGCTGGTGGGGCGCAGCGCGCCGGACTTCGAACTGGCCGATGGAACCCGGCTCGGCGAACTGCTGCGCAACGGCAAGGGCCTGCTGCTGGACTTCGACGCCGACGCGCGGTTGCGTGCGCTCGCGCTGCGCTGGAGCGATCGCATCGCGTATGTCGCCAGCGACGTCAAAGATCAGCTCGGTATAAGCGCCGTGCTGGTGCGTCCGGATGGTTTCGTCGCCTGGGCGAGCGAGGACGCGAGCGATCATGAGCGGGCCGCTCAGGCCGCGACCCGATGGTTCGGCGAACCCTCAGGCTGACGATCGGTCCCGATCCGCGGAGGTCCTCGATCCGAATGCGGATTCGTATCGCCGCCGCTCAGTCGCCGATGCCCCGCGGCAGCGCCAGGCCCGACGAACCCGCGACCACCTTGCGCACGCTGGAGACGGCGGCCGAAGCAAGCGAACGATGCACCAGGAACGCCGGCGCGCTGCCGCCGATGTCGGTCAACGAGGCGTAGCTCAGGCGCGTACCGTCACCGGTCGGCGTCATCGTCCACTCGCCGCGCGCGCGCAAGGCGATGCAGTCGGGCATCGGTTTCCGGCCGGCATAGTCGAGCGATACGAACGTCACCCGCATCGCTCCGTTGGCCAGCGCGTGCCGCTCGAAGCGCATCGAGTAACAACGATCGCTGGCGACCGAGGTGCTGAGCACGTCGGACCACAGCGCCATGTCCGGCCCGCGTTGAATGAACGTCCGGCTGATGTTTTTGTTCTTCTCGTCGAGATACTTGCCGAGCAGATAGTCGGCGACCGTCTTCGGCGAGGCTTTCAGCGACGTGGTGACGCGAAGCTCATCGAAACGCTCGCCGGGAATGCGCCGCGCCTCCAGCCGGATGCCGTCCTTGTCGCTGACCACCCGCCACTGCGCAGTCTGTTCACTCGCGAACACCGGGCACGCCGCCAGAAAGAACACAAGCCAGGTCAAATATCGGGCAAATGCGCGCGAAACAGCCGGAACCCGGCCTGAGACTGGAATACGGAACGGAGCCATGCTCGTCTCCCGGCGCTTGAGCCGTTGCGCGGATTCGATGCCACGGGCATGACAGGGTCAAGACAGCCGCGATTCGAGCGGCGGCGCCCGCCACGCAAGGCGCGGGGAACGGAGTTGCGGCGCAGGCAGCACGAGCGCGTCGCGGACCACCGGGACGCGGCCCAGGCCGCATCCCGTGGTTCGTTGAATCCGAGTTACCGCCGATGCCGGCGCGAAACCGCTACTTCAATCGCGGCCTCGCACACCGCCGTCGCGCGCTCCGATCAGCCGCGTACCGCGGCCTCGATCGTGGCGATATCGATCTTCTGCATCTTCATCATCGCGTCGAACGCGCGCTTGGCGACCTTCGGATCAGGGTTGGTGAACGCATCGGTCAGCACGCGCGGCGTGATCTGCCACGACAGCCCCCACTTGTCCTTGCACCAGCCGCACTCGCTTTCCTTGCCGCCGTTGCCGACGATCGCATCCCACAAACGATCGGTTTCGGCCTGATCGTCGGTGGCGACCTGAAACGAGAACGCCTCGGTGTGCTTGAACGCAGGCCCGCCGTTCAAACCCAGACACGGAATGCCCATCACCGTGAACTCGACCGTCAACACGTCGCCCTGCTTGCCATCGGGATAATCGCCGGGCGCGTGATGCACCGCGCCGACCGCGCTGTCCGGAAACGTCTTCGCGTAGAACGTTGCCGCGTCCAGCGCGGTGCCGTCGTACCACAGACAAATCGTGTTCTTGCTGATCGCGTTCTTGTTGACCATGGCCGTTCTCCCGGTTTCAGGTGGATACGTGCATTCAAGTCGCGCGGAGCACTGGCAAGCATCGATGCCCTGCCTGCCACGAAGCGCATGCGCGATCGTCTCATGGCGCCGCCGCATGCCCGATCACATCTTTGAACGGGACCCCGGCGAGTGCCGGGAAAAAATAGCATCAAGCGCGCGGAAAACAACGGCATGTCGCCATCATTCGCAGATGCCTGGTCGTATTGATCGACGGCGTGTGCAAAAGCCGCATGTCCATCAGACAAATGTCACCCGCGCGACCTGACATTTCGACGATCGACACGCCCGATCCGCGAAGATCGCGCTCCAGATCATCCGACGTCTTCAACAGCCTGCGCAGCGCGGAAGCGGACCCATCCCCCATCGCATCGCCCCAATGCGACCCCGCCAGCGCGAGCGTCGCGCCGCCGCGCGGCGACACATCGTCGATCAGAAAGAACGCTTGAATGCCGGGCAGCCGCTGCGGCGGATCGGCGGTTACATCCACATGCCAGTTCAGACCCTTCAAAGTCCACTCGCCCTGGCTAGGCGGCGACAGCAGCAACTGGGTGCCCCGGCTGGGCGTCAACGCCCGATCGCCCAATCGGGCCATCAGTTCGATGAGCTCCGGCGTCGCCAACGCGTCGTGCAATCCCGGAACATCCACCAGCGCCGACAGCTTTCCGATCTGCTGAAAGAACGGCAGTTGCCGCAACGACTTCATCGGGCTCGTCCGCGCCGACAGCCGCTTCACCTCATCGAGCACCTTCTGCCTGATCGCCGCCATCCGTCTCTTCGGATGGAACGCATCCAACCGCAAGAAACCTTGCGCGGCGAAGAGTTCGGCTTGATCTGGCTTCATCGGGTTGCCCGAGCGAGAAATACGAGGCCTTCGTCCTGCACCAATGCTTCGGCATCCTAATGGATCAGTCCAAACGCGGCGACCTCGATCATGCAGCCGCGCAGCAGATACGCCCAATCCACGGCCACACAGCCAGGCAGCACCGTCTGTTCGGCGATCACCACCACGGCCAGCCCGCGCTCATCCTGTCCCCAGCGAAGCACTGTCGCCCAATTGCAGGACTTGACCCTCTTGCTAGTGCGGTGTCGTCATCGCCCCATACCCGGCGCCTTGGTTGGCTCCTCCGGCATCTGCCCGAGTGCCTGCGCCTGAGCCGTTTGCCGGGCGATACGCTCGTTGATCGCCTCTATCTTTTCGAACGAAACCGCCTCCGGCGCTCGAACGGCCTCGTCCGTTTTCATATGCGCCCGCAAATTCGCCGGGTCGTCGAGCCGCCCTTGGACGACGAATACGTGCTCGCCCGCGGCGACTTTTTCGTTCCTGGCGCTGAAGACCACGTGATCCACCCGCGACAGGCCATTTTCTTTCGCCAGAACCAACAGGCTTGCGGTCATACGCTCGCTGGTTTCGTCCCATTGGCGGCCGTGCTGTTGATCCTGTTGTCGAACCTGGGTCGCGATCTGGGAGTACAGGCCGTGATCCGGATGATCCTGTTGGATCGGCGACAACCGACTATTGCCTATCGGGCCTGGCGGGTCGCCCAAAGCGCTCGATTCGATAGGAACATGTTGATTCAATCTGGAGCCGGTCTTGGTGTGCTCGAAATGATGAAGCGCTGGCGGTGATTGGCTGGTGTCGTAGTACGCATGGGGACGTTCAGGGTGCGGGCTTATTTCCAGCCCCAGCCGTTCCATCAGCCGCTCGCTCAAGCGCAGCCTGCCCATATCGATGTGCATCTTCGGTTGGACGCCTCCCACCGAATGCGCATACGCGCGATCGAACTGGATTACCCGCTCTATTGCGTTCCTCCCGTAGTAGTTCTGGTAGTCGGATTCATTGTGCGGCCCAAGCGTGGCCGTTTCGGCCGACTCGACTCCATCCGCTTTGGGCTTGCGGTCGAAGTAGTTCTTACCCATGGCCTCAACGTTGCCCGGCGTTGGTTCTATGGTCGAATCCGCATTGAACGTTAAACCGGATTTTCCGACTAACTGCTGCGTTGCGTCGTCTCGCTGCAATAGCATATGCGAGCGAATTCCGCTCGTTCGGCCCATATCTTCAAGGCCGACTTCACCGTTGGCCTGACGCTTCATGCTCACGACCGCGTTCCAGCCCGCAATCTCGGCTCGCGCCTCGTCCTCCCGCGATGCCTGAAGAAACTTCCCAATGGGCTGCGTGTAGTCGTTGATGGGATCTTTGTCGCGCGCGATCTGCTTGATCTCGGCGTCGAAGGCGGCCCATGCCTCACGCTTGCTGCCATGATTAAAGCCATGCTGCGTCTCATGCGCCAGCGTAAAAACCATCGGCGCGACATCGAATCCCGAGCTATTGGCCGACGACTTGTTCTGCAGTCGATAAGCCGGAATCAGCATTGTCTTCTCTTCGCCATCGTAAGCGGCCCCAGCGCCCTGTCCATGGGGCAGAATCCCGAAGCTCTTCAGATGTGGTTTTGGCTCGGCGCTTATCGCGGCCCCGATGCGATCAGCCAGCACGGGAGATGCATTGATCGCCGTCTGAAGGTTGCTCACCATCTCCTGCGATACCGCAACAGTAACGCCGGCTTCGTCTTTGTAAGTGGCATTTCCGAAACGCAGCGACATTTCCTGAATTCTTAGCGCCGCATCCAACCGGCCTTTCGAGGCGCCTTCAGATTGCGCCAACGCATTAAGCGGAAGTCCGATAACGCCGCTACGAATGTCGATGTCTCCCACCAAGCTGTCCGGCCTGGCTGAAACCGCGAATGACGTCAGTTGTTCCTGTCTGGCAGCTTTGTTCATCCTTTCCAGCAACTTGTCGTCCGAGACCAGCGTCTCGCGCAGGCGTTCAACATGAGCGTCAGTCACACCCGCCGAACTCGCAAACGCGTCGACGGCAGCATCCAGCTGCTTGTTCATCCTTGCCATATTCAATCCGTCGAAGAGATCATCAGTTGCTGGATGCAGGAACGGGCGGGTTTTCCGTTGATCGGCGCGAACTCAGCGGCGGGCACCACCCGTACTGTCACGCGGGCGCGTTGAAAGAGGTATTCCGATGACTGCCCTATTTCGTCGGCTTCCATTTTGCTGCTGTAGCCCGCGTCTTTCAGCGCTTTGGATGCCGCCGCGAAGTCGACCTCGCATACCGGTGACATCGACGCCTCATTGGTATCCGGATGGCGATAGGCAAGCTCGACCGCTTTGTAGGACCCGTCCTGCTCGTAGGTAACTCCGTAGCTCCAACCAGATTCCGGCAGCTTCACGGCGAAGGCATGCACCTTGCCCAGCGGCGCGTACTTGAGCGGCAAGCCAGTGCGCTCTTTCACATCCTCGACGTTCAGCTCATCCATCGACTGCAGCGCTTCCGCCAACCTGAGCATCCGCCGCGCGACCTCTCCTGGCGTCAAATCGGGATGCTCGCTGGCCGCGCTGATTCTGTAGGGCTCGGACGAGGTCATGTCATGGGCCTGCTGGGTAGTAGCGGCGTTGCGCCGCGATGTCGGGCTGTGAGCGCAGGCACTGACATTGAAGGCGATCAGCGCGGCTGCGACTGCATACGGCCGGATAGTTGCGGCAACACAGCGAAACTGAAAGTTGCGCATTGCTTGCACCGCATAGTGAGAGGATGCATTGAGCATAAGCGAGCCGTCATGCGATGAACAACGACCGCTGTGGAATTTATGCGTTCGATCGCCCAACTGAAGAGGCATGATGGTGAAAACATGTGACTTTCTTTGGCACGCACACACGAAGATTTCGTTGACGCTCGTCATCGTCTGATTCGGATCCGCTTGCCCGCACACCAGGTCGATACGGCGCGAACGGCGTTACCGCTGACTTCACATGATGTCTCTGGCCAGTTCAACGCGCCGCCACACTTCCGCACTGACCCCAGGCGGCTTCCAAACGCCGTGTAACAGTTCGCGGAAGGCTTCATCGTCGCGAGCTATCGACTCGATGCGATCAATGAAATCGGCACCGTAGTATCCGATAAGTTCTTCCAGCGGCCCTGCCGCCAGACAATAGAACGTGTGCTCGGGCGGGTTCCTTGCCAGCACCGCCAGAATGAACTCCCAAAGGGTGTCCGGGCTGACTTGCCGGGAAGTCACCATCGCGCGCTCGATCGGCCACCAGTGCGGGCCGTTCACATCCCGCTGCTCGACCGGGACCTCGTTCGCCTCGAGGTAGGCATCCACCCATCCATCGAGCGTCTTTGCTTGCTTAAACCACATGGCGTTTCTCTTGTTTCTTATCAGGCCCGCCGTGCGAAACGGGCCGATGCCTGCCGTCGCGGGTGGGTCAGGGTTTGCCGCGCCCGATGGATGAACCTGTCAGCGGAAGACCGCGACGCGGGCCCGGTGTGCCACCAAGGCATATCGATGAGCAAAAAATACATTCCGGAAAGCGAAAAGGCCTTACAGGAAAGCCGACGAGTCATTCCGTTAAAGCTTTTTCGGCTTCGCGAAGGCCGCGGCGGGACCACCGAGAGCTAATTTCGGACTCGCGAGTGCGACGGAGGCTTACCGGAGTACGGATTTGGGACTCGCGAAAGTGAAATCGGCTTTCTGGAGAGTGAATTTCGCTTTCGCGAGTATGGCGCCGGCCTTCGGGAGTGCGTATTTCGCTCTCGCGAGTTCCGAATTCACTCTCCGTAATCCCTCAGCGGGATTCTCGAAGGCCTCGATGGCTTTCCGCAATGGAGTTCGGGAACACGCTCAGGCCCGAACATGCCTTGGGCGGAGCGCTTCGGGCTGAAGAAACGCCCGTTCGGTCCGACGCAACGCCGGCACTGCGCACGCCAGAGCCCGGCTTACGAACCCGCGCGGCTGGCAGACGCTTGCGCCAGTCGGGCCTTGAGCTCGGACACGGCCTTGCGCTGCTCGGGTTTGGACAGCTTGCCCCAGGTTGGAACTATCGCGCCCTTGGTTTCGGCGTAGAGGAAGGCGAGCGGGACGAGAATGCCCCGGCTATGCGGCGCGCGATCGCCAGATCGGCGTCATGGCCTGCCTTCTAGTAAAGGTTGATCCGTAAAGCAACGGTCGTCGTCGAGAAGACCGTGCAACCCTCAGCCTGCCCCGTCTTCCGCACGAGTCACTCTCTGAGGATTGATCAATAGCATGACCTCGCCGACTGGAACAAAGAACGAATCGGGTATTACCTCCGCTGCCGCCTGTTCCATCGACTCGCTAAGCCGGTCAATGAACTCCTTAGCCGATGCATCGGCATACTGGCGACGTTGACGTAAAAAATTCCCCCAATCACACCAAACAGCTCGCGCGTCATGCTCTTCTTCTAGAGTGAAGTGTGCGTGATAGCGCCCCAGGACGGCTAAGTGCACGGATAAGTCACCCGTTTTTATTGAAAGACGCTCTTTCAACCCATCAATGCCGAACTCCATCACCCAGCTATCTATGTCCGAAATCCATTTGTTGCTGTCTCGTACCAGATTGCTTGCATTGTTGCGGCGTAACTTGTTGTCGCTCAAAAATGGCTGCTGCCACTTAAGCTGAAACAGAATCACACTTGATGATTGTGTGTCGTGCGCCGCGAAGTCAACGTCGGTGAGCACCTTGCCCTCACGCTTCAATTTGACTCCATCCAGACATCGCCAGCGAGGCGCAGGAAATTGCATCCGCAACTCAGATACCCAACGAGCCTCCCTTCGATTGGCTGCTTCAAACCAATCCTTTTCGTAACGCCTTCGTAGCTCCGTCCAAAGAAATGTGAATGGATTACGTTCTAAACCGTATGTAGGAAGCAAGACCAACTGGCTACTCGTCCTCACGGCTGGAGCAAAAGTCAACACGTCTCCTCCCAAATGCGTCTCGGCATTGTCGGGGCTCAACATCAAGTGATCCAGTATCTCAATGACCTCTTGCTTCGCAGCGTCAAGGAAACTAGCTATTGACTCGACCAGATCGTCGTAGCTCGATCCGCCGGTGAGAATGTTCCGGACGCTAGTCCCTGTCCCGTTCGCACACATAAGCGCGGAATAGCACAACCTTTGCTGTGACATAGCGGACAACGCCTCAAGTACGCTTACATACTGAGCGAATTGACGGCCGCCAAAACAATCATCATCGGCGAGCATGTCTCTAAATGACATCCTTCGTAGATATAGAACAGCCCACTCATGAAAGTATTGATCGACATCGTCGAACGGCAATTCATCAGGCGACTCACTACTGCGAATATACTCCTTCAAACGAGGAAGCAATTGCATATAGCGCTGCTCCAAGATCTCTTCTTTGGGGCGATCCTCGGCAACCACCATGTCACTGAGCCACTTGAGACCGCCATAACCCACTTGCTCTCGATACGCACTGGGATCCTGTATCGATAGAACAAGCAGGGTCATCCCTTGCACTTTGCGGCCGTCGACCACCCCTTTTAGCGCGCCCGAACGCAGCAACGAAAGTTGCCGTTCAGCCATTGAGAGCCATCCCATCCTAAGCAGGAATTCGTCTACATGTTCCGCGCTCGTCTCAGTTGAGAGAGGTATTTCGGGTTCGCTCGCGCTCAGCTCTATGGGAAAAACTCGCTTCAAGGCAGCATTGATCGACCACTGACGGACACTCTCTATTTGCAATTCAGAGCTATCTGACAACTGGAACTCTGGAAAAAGCTCACGACAATGTGCGAAATCCAGTGCACGAAGAGTTTCCAACGTTAATGCTTCGGACGGCTTCTCATATCCGCTAAGGATATGCCGCTCAAGCTCGACAGCCTCCTGAAGAAGGTGCACTGGATCAGTCATGTTGGTGTAGGACTAAGAGATGGACGGTTGTTCGGCGTGAGGCAGGCCGAACGCTTCGGATGCGCCAGCGTCAAAGCCATCGAGCACGCATCCAGCCGATAGATTAGGCCTTCTTATCCTGCGCGCTAGCTTGCGCTAGCCGAGCCTTGAGGTCGGCCACGGCCTTGCGCTGCTCGGGTTTGGACAACAGGCCCAAGGTCAGGATGGCCTCGGCCATGGTGTCGGTTTCGGCGTAGAGGAAGGCGAGCGGGACGCCTAAGGCCTCGGCGATGCGGCGCGCGGTCGCCAGATCGGCGTCATGGACCGCCTTCTCGTACCGGTTGATCCGCACGGCCGCGGTTTCTTGCGGTAGACCTATGGTCATGCCCAGCTCCTTTTGGGTTAGCCCGGCATCCTCCCTGGCTTGCTTCAAGCGCTGAGCAAAGATGGAGCGGGCGTCTACTTCGGTCTGGGCCATGTTGATAAGGATGGCTTCAAACCTCCGGAGCGTAAATTACGTTAAACGTATTTTTTTGTCCAGCTTGCGCTCTAGCTTATCCACCGCCTTCAGCTCGCACTCCCAGATCGTTAAGACCTTCCAGTTGAGCTTGCGCAGCTGCTTTCGTTTCAACGCATCCCTGCGTCTGTTCGTTTCAATCTTCGCCTCCCAGTACTCAATCCTCGACTTCGGCATCTTCCCCACTTTGCATGAGTGCCCGTGCCAGAAGCAGCCGTGCACAAAAATTACGGTACGCCTGCTAACAAGCACAATGTCAGGCGTGCCTGGCAGGTCTTTTTTGTGCAACCTAAAACGAAAGCCCAATCGATGCAGAATTGATCGAACACGAAGCTCGGGAATTGTGTTGCGTGAGCGGATTCGAGCCATTAGCCTGCTCCGCGCATCCGGGGACAATCTGTCAGCCATAACGACAAGGCAGCTCCCGCCAATCAGCGTCTCGCCACCACGGTACCAGTTGTTTTGCCATATCATCCAACGTATGCCTAAGCCGGATTCAACACCAAACGTTATCGACCTGTTCTCCGGCGTCGGAGGGCTCAGCCTTGGTGCTGCACGCGCAGGCTTTCGAGTCGCGGCCTGCGCCGAGCTGGATCCCATCGCGTCAAAGTCGCACGCGGAGAATTTCCCTACTACCGCACATATTCAGCAAGATGTCGCCCAACTCTCAGGGGCTCAGTTACTTGAGGTCGCAGGACTAAAAAGTCGGCAGCTATCAGGGCTCATTGGAGGCCCTCCTTGCCAAGGATTTAGTCTGATCGGAAGACGGAAAATGGCAGATCCGAGAAATGATCTGTTCGGTCACTTCTTTAGATTGGTTTCGGAAACAATGCCCGCCTTCTACGTAGCCGAGAATGTCCCTGGCATCTTGTCGGACAAGACGCGAGAGTTCGTAGACCAGGCCATGTCGCAGCTGCCAAAATCATATATTCGACTTAACCCCATCCGCGTAGAAGCCCATCGATACGGAGCCCCAACAACCCGAACGCGAATTTTCTTTATTGGATTCGACCCAGATCGAGTCGAGACAATAAATGAAGACTATTTCTCCCCACATGAAACCACCGAATTCGTGACAGTGGCTGCAGCTCTAAAGGGCCTTCCGAGCGTCCGCTCCAACTGGCAAACCGAAGCCCAGAGCTGGCGCAAGATTGGTGAGTTGCCCGACAGTATCTTCGCGAACCGGGCGCTGCACGGAGTACCGGACGGTGTCGGTAATTCAGAGGCTCTGGCACGGCTGCGATCAAAGCGGTTGGTATCTGGTTTTTTGGGTACTGAGCACGCGCCAGAGACGATCGAACGTTTCTCAAAGCTAAAACCGGGACAAGTAGATAGCATCTATAGGTCCCCTCGACTAAGACTGGACGGATTCTGCCCAACGCTTCGGGCGGGAACCAATAGTGATCGAGGCAGCTATCAAGCTGTTCGCCCTATTCATCCGACAGTTTCAAGAGTGATATCTCCTCGTGAAGCCGCTCGTCTACAGGGCTTTCCAGATTGGTTTGTTTTTAACCCAACAAAGTGGCACTCATTCAGGCAAATTGGGAATAGTGTGAGCCCAATCGTCGCGGAAGAGTTGCTAGCCCGGATTGCAAAGAAAATTAACTAGTTCGCAAGGAGGGATACTGCATGGCAGCTGTAGCAAACGCACGTCCATCGAAAGAATTTTTCGTCGGAATGCTAACTCGCGATATCGACCTGCAAGACGCGATCCTTGACTTAATTGACAACTGCATTGACGGCGTACATCGGCAAATAGCGAAGCGGCCTCCTAAAGACCGGGAACGACCATTTAAGGGCTACCACGCAAGCTTAAACATCAGCAAGAGCACTTTTTCAATCAGCGACAACTGTGGGGGGATTCCTCGAACAGTTGCTGAAAAATATGCCTTTCGGCTGGGCCGCCCAGCCGATATGAAGGCTGAGAAGCTTCCAACTGTCGGTCTATATGGGATAGGAATGAAGCGGGCCCTGTTCAAAATAGGGCGGGAGTCTAGTGTCACTACTAATCACGAAGGGTCGATCTTTCGTGTTGCGGTGTCATCGGATTGGCTCGACGACGACGATGACTGGCAATTACCGATCACAAACCTCTCGCAAAAAACCGCTCCTGAATCGGTCAGAGGCACACATGGCACTTATATTCAAGTCAACCAGCTTTACTCCGGCATTTCTCATGATTTCGATAATCAAAAAAGCCAGTTCCTCTTGCGGCTTGCGAGCACGATATCAACCCATTATAGCTTCATAATTCAAAAAGGCTTTCAGATCCAACTAAACGGCGAGGTCATAAAGCCCGCAGTTCTCGGGCTTTTGCAGTCCGACCCGAAGATGCCAAAAGACCAGAGAATTGATCCATTTATTTACACAACTAACCGCAATGGCGTAGATGTCGACTTGGTCATAGGTCTTTATAGACGCCTCCCTACGCCAGAGGAAGTAGAACAGGAGCTTGAAGGACAGGGTGCAACAGGAAACAAAGAGCAGTGTGGCTGGAGCGTAATTTGCAACGACCGCGTAGTGGTCTATAGCGACAAGACTCGCCTAACTGGATGGGGGGAAGCTGGTGTTCCTGCATATCACCCTCAGTTTATTGCTATCGCGGGCATGGTGCGCTTCCACAGCACAGATGCGGGAAAACTTCCTGTTACGACGACAAAGCGAGGAATTGACGCGAGTTCTGATCTATACCTCACCGTCAAAGATATTATGCGTGAAGGGTTGAAGCATTTCACAAACTTCACGAACCATTGGAAACTAGATACAAAGCAGCGCGACGCTCTAATACAATCAGCGAGCGCGGTAAAACCCTTTAGCGCCAAGCTCGCCGTTAAGCAAGGCGAATGGTCAGATGTGCGTAAAGGATTAGGCGGAAAGAAATTCGTCCCTAATTTACCTCGCCCACCAAAGACGAGAGATGACAAGGTTTCAATAAAATTCAGAAAACCACCAAATGAAATCCTTCTGGTTTCAGAATTTCTATTTGACCGCGACGACATGTCCCCGGACAGCGTGGGAGAAGCTTGCTTTGACAGAATCTTAGCGAGGGCTTCCAAGTGAGCGGTGGATTCGTTCCTTATAGCCTTCGGCAGAATAAAGCAGTAGATCGCGCAGTGTTCATCGAGCTGCTCCAACGCCTATCGCGATCAACTCAGTTCCACATTCAAGATTATGCATACATAGGATTTGCAGGCCCGCACTCCGAGGACTTTAAACTGGTGCACTCTGCGCTAGGCTTAAAAAAAATGATATCCATTGAAGAAGACAGGCACGTTTTCAATCGACAGCAATGGAACTCTCCAATTAACTGCATTGACTATCGTCAATGCACATCACGAAGCTTTATAGACGGTTTCATCGCAACATCCCCTGTGATTGCCTGGCTCGATTTTACGTCAGCGGCAGATGCAGGAGGACATCTTGAACAAGCTGAGACGCTTATATCTAAACTCGGGCCTTTTGATGTGTTTAAAATCACGCTCAATGCAAACGAGCGCACTTTAGACCCTAGCCCAAGCACAGATAACCAGATAGAACTATTACAGCAGAGGACTGCCGAAGCTCGACGGCGCTTGGGGGACTACATTCCAGCAACCATCCAGCTGACTGATGAAGATTTAGACCGCAATGGATACTCAAAACTTCTCTTGCTAGCAGTCGAAAATGCGGTCAAAGCTGGTGTGGCAGGAACGCCTGGGAATTACTTTCAACCCCTAACATCTTTTGTTTATGCCGACTCCGAACAACAGATGCTAACCCACACAGGAGTCATTCTTCCCAACAAAATTGATCAGAAACTATTTCTTCAAGAGACAAAGACAAGGCAGTGGAAACTATCGACCACAGCCTGGGGCACTCCTCGAACCAATCCAATACGAATTAGCATTCCGGAAATGTCTGTCCGTGAACGCCTTCATATTGACAAGAGCCTCCCAGCAAAGAGCCCTAGCCAGATCAGCAGATCTCTTGGCATCAGACTCGTTAAAGGCGCGCCTGAGAAAACCAGACAGGCAATAGAAAGTTATAAACTATTCTATCGACACTATCCGTTCTTCAGCCGCGTCATTGTTTGACACCGCATTCAGGACATTTTATTCAGATATTTGATCAAAAAAGGCGGCCAACTGGCCGCCTTTTTTGAATTGGGCCTAATGGAGAGATATCACACCCCCAACGGATTCGGCTTCTCCACATCAATCTTGTACTGCTTGATAGCCCGAGCCACATCCTTCCCCGTCATCTTCCCCTCCGCCGCCAGCGCCGCAATGGCCGCATGCGCGATGTAGTAGCGATCAACCTCGAAGTGACGCCGCAAGTTAGCGCGGGTGTCGGAGCGGCCGAAGCCGTCGGTGCCCAGCACGGTGTAGCGCATCGGCACGAACGCGCGGACTTGCTCGGGGTACATGCGGATGTAATCGGTCGCGGCGATCGCGGGGCCGGCGCGGCCTTCCAGCAGTTCGGTGATGTAGGGCTTGCGCGCGGTCTTGGCTTCGGGGTTGAGGCGGTTCCAACGTTCGACATCACACGCATCGCGGGCGAGTTCGTTGAAGCTCGGGCAGGACCAGATGTCGGCGGTAACGCCGAAATCTTTGTCCAGCAACTCAGCCGCGGCGATGGCTTCGCGCAGGATGGTGCCGCTACCCAACAGCTGCACGCGCAGTTCGCCCTTCTTCGGCTTGCCGGCGTCCTTCAGCAAATACATGCCCTTGATGATGCCGTCGGCGCTGCCTTCGGGCATGTCGGGGTGGGTGTAGTTTTCGTTCATCAGGGTGAGGTACCAGTACTCATCCTGTTGTTCGGTCAGCATGCGCTGCATGCCGTGTTGCAGCAGGGTCACGACTTCGTAGCTGAAGGTCGGGTCGTAGCTGCGGCAGTTCGGGATCAGGCCGGCCTGGACCATGCTGTGGCCGTCTTCGTGTTGCAGGCCTTCGCCGTTCAAGGTGGTGCGGCCGGCGGTGGCGCCCAGCAGGAAGCCGCGCGCGCGCATGTCGGCGGCTTGCCAGGCGCTGTCGCCGATGCGCTGGAAGCCGAACATCGAGTAGTAGATGTAGAACGGCAGCATCTGCAGGTCGTTTGTGCTGTAGCTGGTCGCGGCGGCGAGCCACGACGAGAACGCGCCTGCTTCGGTGATGCCTTCTTCCAACACCTGGCCGGTGGTGTCTTCGCGGTAGTACATCAGCTGGTCGCGATCGACCGGCTTGTACTTCTGGCCGTGCGGGGCGTAGATGCCCAATTGGCGGAACAGGCCTTCCATGCCGAAGGTGCGCGCTTCGTCGGCGACGATGGGGACGATGCGCGGGCCGACCTGCTTGTCGCGCAGGGCGATGTTGAGCGCCTGCACGAACGACATGGTGGTGCTGATTTCGCGTTCGCCGGTGCTCTTGAGCAGGCGATCGTAGGTTTCGAGCTTGGGCACGTCCAGCGAGGTGCTGGCCTTGCGGCGGCGCTGCGGCAGGAAGCCGCCCAGGGCCTTGCGGCGCTCGAGCATGTATTCGACTTCCGGCGATTTTTCGCCGGGGTGGTAGAACGGAACGGCGCCGTCTTTGAGTTGTTCGTCGGTGACCGGGATGTTGAAACGGTCGCGGAACAGGCGGACGGCTTCGTCGTCCATCTTCTTGGTGCCGTGGGTCGGGTTGAGCGATTCGCCCGACGCGCCCATGCCGTAGCCCTTGACCGTCTTGGCCAGGATGACGGTGGGCATGCCCTTGGTGTTGACGGCTTCCTGGTAGGCGGCGAAGACCTTGTGCGGGTCGTGGCCGCCGCGGTTGAGGCGCCAGATGTCGTCGTCGGACAGGTTGGCGACGAGCGCGGCGGTCTCGGGGTATTTGCCGAAGAAGTTGTCGCGGGTGTATTTGCCGCCGAAGGCTTTGCAGTTCTGGTATTCGCCGTCGACGGTTTCCATCATCAGCTGACGCAGCTTGCCGGTGGTGTCGCGCGCGAGCAGCGGGTCCCAGTAGCTGCCCCAGATGGTCTTGATGACGTTCCAGCCGGCGCCGCGGAATTGGCCTTCCAGCTCTTGAATGATCTTGCCGTTGCCGCGCACCGGGCCGTCGAGGCGCTGCAGGTTGCAGTTGATGACGAAGACCAGGTTGTCGAGCCCTTCGCGGCCGGCGACGGAGATGGCGCCCAGCGATTCGGGTTCGTCGGTTTCGCCGTCGCCGAGGAAGGCCCAGACCTTGCGGTCGGACTTCGGCATCAGGCCGCGGCCTTCGAGGTATTTCCAGTTGCGCGCCTGGTAGATGGCGCTGATCGGGCCCAGGCCCATCGACACGGTCGGGACTTGCCAGTAATCGGGCATCAGCCACGGGTGCGGGTAGGAGCTGACGCCGCGGCCGTCGACTTCCATGCGGAAGTTGTCGAGCTGGGATTCGCTCATGCGGCCTTCGAGGAAGGAGCGCGCGTAGATGCCGGGGGAGCTGTGGCCCTGGACGCCGATCAAGTCGCCCGGGTGGTCGGCCGAGGGGGCGCGCCAGAAGTGGTTGAAACCGACGTCGTACAGGGTGGCCGCGGAGGCGAAGCTGGCGATGTGGCCGCCGAGGTCGCCGGGCTTGCGATTGGCGCGCACGACCATGGCCATGGCGTTCCAGCGGATCAGCGAGCGGATCCGCCATTCCATCGCGTTGTCGCCGGGGCTCTTGGCCTCCAGGTGCGCGGGGATGGTGTTGATGTATTCGGTGGTCGGCTGGAACGGCAGGTGGGCGCCGGCGCGGCGGGTGACCTCGACCATGCCTTCGAGCAACTGGTGGGCGCGCTCGGCGCCGTCGCGGGCGATGACGGCCTGGACGGATTCGACCCATTCCTGGGTTTCGGTCGGATCGGGGTCGTTCTGCAGGAGGTCGTGCAGGGAGCTGGCAAGCGGCTGGTTCATCTATCTCGCGGCCCCGTGGCCGCGCCTCGAATGTTGGGGGACGGATTAGAGCGTCGAGTCTAACAAACGGGGGGTGGGGTTCGGCTTGCTTTGGGTGGTCGCTGGGGTGGGATAGTCCGTATTGGCTAGGGGGTTTGGGTGGGTTGGGTCGGTTGGGCGCGCGGGTGGGTGGATACGCGGGCGTGTGGTTGGGGGGGCGTTGGGGTGTGAGGGGTCGCGGTCGCGGCTTGTGCCGCTGTTACAGGGGCTGCGGATGCTGCGTTGCTAACTGTAGGAGCGGCGCGAGCCGCGAACGCGCTGTTTCGGCCGCCGGCGCTACGTGGAAATCAGGCCTGATCCGACACGTCCTGGTGGCTTTCCCTGATTTGGCGCGATGTCTGCCCGTACGACGCTGCGGGCATGGACGAATCGAATGCCCTCCTCCCGATCCGAGGCCATGCTGCGCTGCGACGCGGACGTGCCTGTGAAGCGCATCGGATTTACTTGCTCACCTTCGTGACTGAGCAGCGATTGCCGTGGTTTGCCGATGCGCACTTGGCCGAAGCGGCGATCGGCGCGCTGTTGGATGCGCGGTCGTGGCGGCATTCGACCTTGTTGGCCTGGGTGCTGATGCCGGACCACTGGCACGGGGTGGTCGAGCTGGGTCCGGGGGATTCGGTACCGGCCTTGGCGCGGCAGCTCAAATGTTCGAGTTCGCGGCGGGTGCGGGCGGCATTAGGCGCGGTGGTGCCGTCGGCGGTGTGGGCGCAGGCGTATCACGATCGTGCTTTGCGCCGGGAAGAAGCGCTGTTGGCCGAGGCGCGGTATGTGGTGATGAATCCGGTGCGCGCGGGATTGGTGCGAAGGGTGCGGGAGTATCCGTATTGGGGCGCGGTTTGGGCGCGCAGGTGATTTTGGTGGTGTGGTTGTGAATCGGGGTAGCGGTCCCGGCGTTTGGTTGCGCGGTCGCGGCTCGCGCCGCTCCTTAAGGGGCATACGTAGCAGCCGCAGGCCATGCAGGAGCAGCGCGAGCCGCGACCGCCATCTGCGCGAGCCGGCGAAGCCGGAATCGCCGGCGCGATTATCCGATTCCCGCCCGCAACGCCGCGGCGATCGTGCGCAAGGCCGCGCGATCACGCCGATCACTGAGGTTGGCATGCTGCACCACATCGAACTTCGGCAACGCCGGCAACCCCAGGCGCGCACCGAGGTCGGCGGTGCCGTGCGGGGCGACGCGACACGGCAGCAACGCGACGGCGAGGCCCGCGGTCGCGGCGGCACCGAGCACGGCGGCGCCCTGGCCGATGAAGGTTTCGGTCCAGGCGATGCCGGCTTCGTCCAACGCGCGCACGGCGGCGGCGCGGATACCGCAGGATTCGCCCTGGGTGGCCAGTCGTAACGGTTGGCCGGCGCGGTGCTGCATGGAATGCGCGGCGATCCAGCCGAAGGGTTCGGCGTACAGGCGGCGTGCGTTGCGGCGCGGGTCGTGCGCTTGCAGGACGATAGCTGCATCGAGGTGGCCGTCGTCGTGGGCCTTGATCGCTTCGCGCGAGGTCTGCACGCGCAGCTCGACCACGAGCGCGGGGTCTTGCTCGCGCAAGTCGCGCAGTAAGGTCGGCAGTTCGGTGCCGACGAGTTGGTGGCTGAGACCGACGATGAGACGGCGATGCTCGGCCGGCGCGGGATCGAGCGCGCGCTGATGCGCCGCGAGCAGGACGCGCGCGGGCTCGAGAAAGGCCTGGCCTTCGGCGGACAGGCGGATCAGGCGCGGGGTGCGTTCGATCAGGTGGCGATCGAGGCGGCGTTCCAGGCGCTTGAGCAACACGCTCACGCCCGACTGGGTGCTGCCCAGCGCATCGGCGGCGCGGGTGAAGCTGCGCAGGTCGGCGATCAGCACGAAGGCGTGGACGGCTTTGAGATCCAGCGGCTTCATCGCGGCCATCCATTACGTTTCGTCATGACTGGAATATAGCGCAACGGATGTTGGTCTCGCCGCGCGCTGGCTAGGCTGCGCACTGGTTTGAATTGCGCGGGTGAGTCGATGAAACGGTTGCGGGCGTTGTGCGTGATTGCGGCATTGGTGTACGGAGGCGCGGCCGGCGCGGCGGAAAAGACGCCGTCGTTGGAGGGGACCTGGGTGTTGGTGGCGGCCGATACGCTGCACGCCGACGGCCGCCGCGTGCACGGTTACGGCGAGCATCCGCGAGGGCGTTTGATGGTGGATCGCCAGGGACGTTATTCGCTGCAAATTTTTCGCGCCGGCACGCAGGTGTTCGCGAGCGGCGACAAGGGTCGCGGCACGGCGGCCGAATACGAGGATGCGGTGATGCGCATGAGCGCGCATGTCGGGCGGGTGCGGTTGGAACCGGCGAGCGGGACGATTGTGTTCGAGATCGCGCAGTCCTTGTTTCCGAATTGGGAGGGCACCAGGCAAGTGCGCAAGTACGAGTTGAAGGGCGATGTGCTGACCTATCAGGTGCCGGCGTCGGCGACAGGCAATGGGACGACGGCGATTTCGCAGTGGCGTAAGGAATGACGTGATTGGGCGTGCGGGTATGGCGCGGTGGCGGTTGCGGCGATAAGTTCGCGGTCGCTTCGCTTTTTCAGATAACCCCTGCAGAAACGGCGCGAGCGGCGACCGCGTCGATTGGATACGACGCGGACCGCCGACGCTCCGGATCGCTCACGCCGGCGCGCCGCGCAGCACCACGATGCCCGCAACGATCAACCCCACTCCACCCAGCTTCATCGCGGTGATCGATTCGCCAAACACCATCGCGCCCAGCAACACCGTGCCGGCCGCGCCGATACCGGTCCACACCGCGTACGCGCTGCCGACCGGCAAGGCGGTCAGCGCGCGGCCCAGCAACCAGACGAAGGCGATCAGGGTGATGACCGACACCGCGGTCCAGCCCGGCCGGGTGTAGCCCTGCGACAACTTCATCGACAAGGCCCAGGCCACGTCGATCAGGCCGGCGGCGATCAGCATGGTCCACGCGGTCGAGGTTTTCATGCCGATGCGGGCTCAGGTTGGACGCGCGCGTCCTCGCGTTCGCGGCGCAGCGCATCGCGCACGCTGTCGCGCTGGCCGATGCGGTCGAGGTAGGCATCCAGCGCGGGATACGGATGCAGGTCCATCTTCAGCGCGCGCGCCCAGCCGGCGATGGTGTAGAGGTAGGCGTCGGCGATGCTGAAGGTCTTGCCGAGCACGTAGGCATTTTGGGCCAGGTGGCGATCGACATAGGCCAGGCGCGGCTGCAGGCGCTCGCGCGCGACCGCGCCCGGGGCGTCGCCGTATTCGGGATGGAACAGCCACGGGCTGAACAACTTGTGCAGTTCGGAGCTGATGAAGGTCAGCCACTGCTGCAGTTCGATCCGTTCGAAACTGCCCGGCGGCGGAGCGAGATCGCTGCCCGGGTGCTGGTCGGCGAGGTACTGCACAATGGCGACGCCTTCGTGCAGGATGCGGCCGTCGTCGAGTTCCAGCAGCGGCACGTAACCCAGCGGGCTGAGTTCGCGGAAGTCGCGGCCGTCGGCGACGACGATCGGGTCCGGGCCGATGCGCACGCGGCGCAGTTCGGCGTCGATGCCGAGTTCGCGCAGGACGATGTGCGGTGCGAACGAGCAGGTGTGCGGGGTGTAGTAGAGCTTCATGGCCGTGTATCCGTGGAGGAGTGGCGCTACTCTCCCCGCGCGGGCCTTCGCCGTGAATACGGCGCGATCACAAGGATTGCTTGCGGATGCGACAAGCTCGGTTGTCTTTGGAGGATTTCGAACTGCTGCGCGCGATCGGCGCGCACGGCAGCCTGAGCGGCGCGGCCAAGGCCTTGGCGCTGGATCATTCCAGCGCGTTCCGGCGCTTGGCGGCGATCGAGGCGCGCGCGGGCGCGGCTTTGTTCCGGCGCAGCCGCAGCGGTTATGTCGCCACCGAAGCAGGGGCGATCGCGATCGCCGGAGCGCAGCGGATTCTCGACGATGCCGATCGGCTGCAGCGGCAGTTGGCCGGGCGCGATGCGCAGGCGCAGGGGCGGTTGCGGATCACCATTCCCGACACCTTGGCCGCGGTGGCGGCGCGGATGTGCGTAGCGTTTTCTGCACAGCATCCATCGGTGCGTTGCGATCTGAGCGTGGCCAATGCGTTCGTCAATTTGCAGCAGCCCGATGCGGATGTGGCCTTGCGCGCGAGTGCGTTGATGCCCGATGGGTTGTCGGTGCGGCGGATCGCGTCGATTTCGACCGCGGTGTATGTCGCCAGCGGGGCGAAGGTCGGCAAGCGTTCGGGGTTGGCCGAGGGTGAGTGGGTCGGGTTCGACGATGCGTTGTCGCATCTGTCGTCGGCGCATTGGTTGCGCGCGCATGTGGGCGATGAGCGGATCGCGATGCGGGTCAATTCGCTGCCGGCGGCGTTGGCGGCCTGTCAGGCCGGGATCGGGCGGGCGTTGTTGCCGTGTTACTACGCCGATGCGGCCGGTGGGGTGAAGCGGTTGTCGGGGCCGATGGCGGAGGTGCCGACGGAGTTGTGGTTCGCGGTGCATCCGGATTTGCGGCGCTCGGCGAAGGTGAAGCTGTTGCGGGAGTTTGCGATGGGGTGGTTGCCGGGGCGGGTTGAGGTTGGGTAGCTGTGAGGTTGGATAGGGGTGAGGTTGGATAGGGCTTGGGGCCGGTTGCGTTGTGGTTTGTTATGTCGTGACTTGTCATGCCGTGGTTGGTTATGTCGCGGCTGATTGTGTTGTGGCTTTTTATGCGGAGCTTTGCTGGTGGAGACGGGCTGAAGTCGCTGGATTCCCGCCTTCGCGGGAATGACGGTAGGAGGGTGCGTCCTCGCCTGCGACTTCGCTTCGCTTTTGCTCGTCATTCCCGCGAAGGCGGGAATCCAGTGACTTTAGCGAGCAACCGCCAGAACGCCTCGTCATCACCGCAAGCAACGCCACTAGCACCACAAGCACCGCCCAACACGCCCAATCTCCTCACCCCTCACCCCTCACTTCTCACTTCTCACTCCTCGCCCCAACCCATCAGCCCATCCAACCACCGCAAGAACGCCGTCACCGGCGGATGCCGCTCCCGACCCGGCACGCATAGCACGTGATACGTCTCGCCCGGCACGGTGATGTCGGGGCGATGCATCGCCAACAGCCCGCGCTCGACACTGCCCGCGGTCACCACCGAACTCGCCAGCACCAGCCCCTGCCCCGCGCTCGCGGCATGCAAGGCGTAATGCTCTTCGTCGTAAGCGCGCATCACCCCGCCGGGTTTCATCCAATCCACGCCGGCACGGTCGCACCAGCTCTGCCAGGTGCATTCGTACAGGCGCGATTCGCCCCACTCCACCGAGATCAACGTCGGCGAGGGCTTCGAAGTTTCGCTCTCGATATGACCGGGCGCGCCATACACGCCGAAGTATTCGCGCAGGCCGCCATGGCGATGCAATCCGGCCGGGACCGCGCCGCCGTAGCGGATCGCCAGATCGACGCTGGCGTCTTGTTGCAGATCGACGACTTGCGCGCCGGTGTCGATGCGCACGGCGATATCCGGGTGCTGTTGGTAGAAGCCGCCGATGCGCGGGATCAGCCACAGCGCGGCGAACGACGCGGTGGTGGTGACGGTCAGTCGGCCGGTGCTGCGTTGCGGTTGCAGCGCGGCCAGCGATTGCGCGATTTCCAGCAGGGCGCCGTGCAAGTCGCGGAACAGGCGGCGGCCGTCGCCGGTCAGGGCGACGCCGCGCGGCAGACGATCGAACATGGCCAGACCCAGCGTGTGCTCGAGCTGCTTGATCTGGTGCGAGATCGCGGTCGGGGTGACGTGCAGTTCTTCGGCCGCGGCCTTGAAGCTGAGGTGGCGGGCGGCGGATTCGAAGCTGCGCAGGGCGGTCAGGGGGAGGTTGGCGAACATGGGCTCGGGGTTGGTGAGGTGGAGCTGTGGTGAGCGGGTGTCGCAGGCAGAAGGGGATTTCGCCGGGATTTGTGGGGGCGCGGTCGCAGCTTGTGACCGAAGGAAATCCAGTAGGACGCCGCTCCTGCAGTTGGGGGTGAGGATGAACTTGATTCATGTTGGTGCGACTATCGTCATTTGTGACGGTGTGTTGCGGGAAATAGATTCAGGGCTCGACCTCACACGGTGTTTCGCCCGATGACTGTTTCCGCTCCGCCACAACGATTGCTCGTCCTCGTCGCCAGCCCGCGCCGCGACGGCAACAGCGCCACGCTCGGCGCGGCGGTGATGCGCGGTGCGCAGGTCGCGGGCAGCGAGGTGTCGCTGTGTTTCATCGACGATCACCTCGATGGCCTGGTGCGCGACTGCCGCGAATGCCGCGACGAACACGGACGCTGCCGGATCGAGGACGGGTTCGGCGGGTTGTTTCTCGATCGGTTCCTGCCCGCCGACGGCGTCGCGCTGTGTACGCCGGTGTATTGGTACGGGATGTCGGGGCAGGCGAAGGTCTTCTTCGACCGGATGTTCTGTTACTTCGCCAAAAGCCATGCGGGTTCGCCGCAGGTGCGCGAGCGGATCAAGCGCAAGCGCGTGGCCTTGCTGACCTCATCGGAGGAGATCTATCCGGCGATCGCGCTCGGGATCGTGCATCAATTGCAGGAGTACGCCCGCTATACCCATTCGCGGTTCATCGGCACGGTGCATGGCTGGGGCAACGGGCGCGGCGAGGTGATACGCGATCCGCAGGGGTCGGTGGCGGCGGCCGAAGCCTTGGGGCGGGAGTTTTTCGAGCGGCCGTATCTGGATTTGCAGATGGATACGGTGAGGTGAGTTCACTCGGATGGCGGGTTGGGAGTTTGCGCGCGATGCGGCGGCGAAGTTTTTCTGGGCGGGATATCAGCCGCGATGCGCTTCGGTTCGATTGCTTGCGAGCGTGGTCGTGCCTGGGCGGACAGCGTCGGGGCTGAGACTCGCAAAAGCCTCGCGGTTACGGAGCGACTTCGCATCGGCGTGAGGTCGCGCGTGCGATGTGCTTGTTGATTCGATTGCGGCTTCGCGCCGGCGTCGTAGGTGCGGGTTCGCGGTCGCGGCTTGCGCCGCTCCTACAGGGGGCTAGCGGGAGCTAGGCGGATCAGCGCAGGCCAAACCAGGCGCGCGGTATCAGCAGCTTGAGGGCGCGCTCGGCGCTCTTGCGACGCAGGCCGCGTTGGGCCAGGCCGCGCATCACCGGGCCGATCCAGCGCCAGCGCGGTTGCAGCAGGATGGCTTCGCGCGCCTGCGCTTCGATCCGGTACATCGCCAGCACCTGTTCGGCCAGACGGCGTTTTTTCGCCGGCAGGTCGGGGATCTGGCGCAAGCAGGCGTCCAGGTCGTCGGCGGTGCCGCGATAGAACTGCACGGTGCGCTCGTAACGGCGGCGCATCGCTACCTCGCGCGGTTCGTCGCGCGCAAACACGGTGCCGCTGACGCTGCCGGAATGGCGCCGGTATTGGATCAGCGGTTGCCGCAGGCACAGCGACTGGCCGAGCAAGGCGCCGCGCAGGCTCAGCGCGTTGTCCTCGATCGGCCCGAGCAACGGCCCGAAACGGTCGTAGACGCAGCGACGGAACGCCAGGGTCGCGCCGAGCAGGCCGATCAGGCGGCCGATGCGCACGTAGTACTCGAATTCGTACTGCTCCGGGCGTTGCCGGAAGCTGATCCGGATCGGGCTGCCGTCGGTGTCGATGCCGTCGAAGTCGCTGCCCAGCACCATCGCCTGCGGCGCATGCTCGAACGCGTCGACGATGGTCGCCACGCGTTGCGGATAGGCGATGTCGTCGCCGGCCATCATCACGATGATGTCGCCGCTGGCCAGCGCCATGACTTCGTTGAAATGCGCGGTGACGCCGAGGTTGCTCGCGCTGCGGCGCACGCTGACCCGGTGCGGGCCGCGGTAGGCCGCGACCTGTTCGACCGCCAGCTCGAAGGTGCCGTCGTCGGAGCAGTCGTTGGAGATGATGATCTCGCAGGCCACGGTCTGCGCGAACGCGCTGTCGATCGCGGCGCGGATGTAGGCCGCGTCGCGATAGCACAGCAGCAGGATGCTGACCTGCGGTGTCGGTGCCGGCGGCTGCGACGGCAACGGCGGCGACAACGAAGCAGCGGCCGAAAAATCGGCCGCTGCGGGGATGGCGAGGGCGCCCATATCGTTCATGGGCGCCGCGGTCAGACGCCGCCGAGTTCCGACAGACCCTTGCGCTCGGATTCGCGCGAGGCGCGGATCTGCGCGTCCACCGCCGCGATCGCGGTCATGTTGACGACGCGGCGCGGGGTCGAGGCGGGAGTCAGGATATGCGCGGGCTTGTCCAGGCCCATCAGGATCGGGCCGATCGCCACGCCGTCGGTCATCACCCGGACCATGTTGTAGGTGATGTTGGCCGCGTCGAGGTTGGGCAGCACGAACAAGTTGGCGCGGCCGTGCAGGGTCGCGTTGGGGAAGATGCGCTGGCGCAGCGCGTCGTCCCAGGCGGTGTCGGCCTGCATTTCGCCGTCGATTTCGAGCTTGGGCTGGCGCTGTTTGACGATCTGCCGGACCTTGCGCATCTTCGCCGCCGACGGATTGTCGTGGCTGCCGTAGTTGGAGTGCGACAGCAGCGCGACCTTGGGCTCGATGCCGAACAGCTTGAGGCGGTAGGTCGCCTGCAAGGTGGCTTCGGCGATCTGCTCGGCGGTCGGATCGACCTGCACATGGGTGTCGAGGAAGAACCACGCGCCCTGATCGTTGATCACGCCAGTCATCGCCGAGGTGCCGGACACGCCGGGGTCGAAGTCGAAGATGCTGCGCATGTAGCCGAGCTTCTTGTGGAAGCGGCCGACCAAGCCGGAGATCATCGCGTCGGCTTCGCCGCGCTCGACCATCAGCGCGGCGATCAGGGTCGGACGCGAACGCAGCAGGTTCTTCGCCGCCGCCGGGCTCACGCCGCGACGCTCGGTCAGCGCGTGGTACTGCTGCCAGTATTCGTTGAAGCGCGGATCGTCGTTGATGTTGGTCAGCTCGAAATCCACGCCCTCGCGCATGCGCAGGCCCAGGCGCTGGATGCGGGTTTCGATCACGTCCGGGCGTCCGATCAGGATCGGATAGGCCAGCTCTTCATCGATCACCGTCTGCACCGCGCGCAGCACGGTCTCTTCCTCGCCCTCGGCGTAGACCACGCGCTTGCGGTCGCTGCGGGCGCGGTCGTAGACCGGCTTCATCAGCAGGCCGGTGCGGTAGATGTACTGGCTGAGTTTTTCCTCGTACGCGTCCATGTCGGTGATCGGACGCGTGGCCACACCGGAGTCCATCGCCGCCTTGGCCACGGCCGGCGCCAGCATCACCAGCAGGCGCGGGTCGAAGGGACGCGGGATCAGATACTCGGAGCCGAACGTGGGGACATCACCGCCGTAGGCGCTGCCGAGGTCGGACGATTCCATCCGCGCCAGCGCCGCGATCGCGCGCACGCAGGCCAGCTTCATCTCTTCGTTGATGACCGTGGCGCCGACATCGAGCGCGCCGCGGAAGATGTAGGGGAAGCACAGCGCGTTGTTGACCTGGTTCGGGTAATCCGAACGGCCGGTCGCGATGATGCAGTCCGGACGCACGGCCTTGGCGTCTTCGGGCAGGATTTCCGGGTACGGATTGGCCAGCGCGAGGATGATCGGCTTGTCGGCCATGGTCGCGACCATTTCCGGCTTGAGCACGCCGCCGGCGGACAGGCCGAGGAACACGTCCACGCCGACCATGATGTCGGCCAGGGTGCGCTTGTCGGTGTCGCGCGCGTAGCGCTGCTTGTCCGGGTCCATGTTGCCGCGACCGGTAAAGAGCACGCCGTCGCGGTCGACCGCGAGGATGTTCTCCGGCTTCATGCCCAGCGCGACCAGCATGTCCAGGCAGGCGATGCCGGCCGCGCCGGCGCCGCTGGTGGCGAGCTTGACGTCTTCGATCTTCTTGCCGACCACTTCCAGCGCGTTGAGCACGGCGGAACCGACGATGATCGCGGTGCCGTGCTGATCGTCGTGGAACACCGGGATCTTCATCCGCTCGCGCAGCTTGCGCTCGACGATGAAGCATTCCGGCGCCTTGATGTCTTCCAGGTTGATGCCGCCGAAGGTCGGCTCCAGCGACGCGATGATGTCGACCAGCTTGTCGGGATCGCGCTCGTCGATTTCGATGTCGAACACGTCGATGCCGGCGAACTTCTGGAACAGCACGCCCTTGCCTTCCATCACCGGCTTGCCGGCCAGCGGGCCGATGTCGCCCAGGCCGAGCACGGCGGTGCCGTTGCTGATCACCGCGACCAGGTTGCCGCGCGCGGTGAGCTCGCTGGCGGCGTTGGGGTCGGCGACGATCGCCTCGCAGGCGTAGGCCACGCCCGGCGAATAGGCCAGGGCCAGGTCGCGCTGAGTGACCATCGGCTTGGTCGCGGTGACCTTGATCTTGCCCGGCGGGCTGAGGCGGTGGTAGTCGAGCGCGGCGGTTTTCAGATCGTTATCGGACATCAGAGGATGGCTGCCGTGGCAAGGGCGCGAGGTGATTGGACTTGCAGTCTAATGGATCGCCAAGGCGGATTCGCGCGACCGCGGCGGCTTGTTCATTAGTACTTTGGAGTTGTACCACCGGCCCGCGCCGGCACTTTGCCCAACCCGGCGGCGAAGCTGTCGCGGGGCGTGCAAGGGCCGGCCGCGCGCGCGGCGACGGGGGCGAAACCGTGACCGGCGCTGCGGAAACCGACGCCTGCGTATGGGGCTCAGGGCGCATCGGCCGCCGACTTCCCGGGCTGCACGGTGCTGCGCCACGCCTCCAGAAACTGGCGCCGCTTGAGCGCGTCCAGGTACACCAGCAAGCCTGGCCCGAGCGCGATCGGCCGCAGCGCGCGCACCCGCGCGCCGTCGCGCGCATGCGGCGACAGCGGCGCGCCGTCGGCGGCGCGGATCGGCTGCAGGCCGACCTGTCGGGCCAGCATCGCCTGACCGCGCGGCGACAACAGATAGTCGAGAAACTGCCCGGCCTCGGCCGCGTTGGGCGCGGTGCGCGGGATCAGCGCGGTGCGCAGCAGGACCAGGGTGTAGTCCTCGGGCAGCACGATCCCGAGCGGCGCGCCGGCATCGACCCGGGCCTGGGCGTAGGACCCCAGCACGTTGTAGGCCAGGGCTAGGTCGCCGCGCGCGACCCGGTCGAGCAAGGGGCCGGTGCGTTCCTCCAGCTGGACCCGGTTGTCGCCGAGCGCGGCCTGCAGCGCGCCGGCCATGCTGCCGAGCTGATGGTCCTGAGTCGCCAGCAGATAGCCCACGCTGCTGCGGGCCACGTCGTAGGTGCCGACCCGACCGGCCAGCTTCGCCGCCGGGTCGCGCAACAGGGCCAGCAGTTGCCGGCGCGTGCGCGGCACCTGCTCGGGCCGCAACAGACGCTTGTTGTAGACGATCACCACCGGCTCGTAGCTGATGCCGAAGGCTTCGTGCCGCCACTGCGACCACGCCGGCAGCGCGGCGGTGGCCGGCGAACGATGGGCCAGCGCATGGCCGTCGTTGGCCAGCTTGGTCTGCAGGTCCATGCCGCTGCTGATCAGCAGGTCGGCGCGATCGCCCGCGCGAGCGCGCAGGTGGCGGGTGTAGATGTCCTGCGCGACCAGATCGGAATACTCGACCTGGGTGTTGGGATGCAGCCGCTGGTAGTCGGCGATGACCGCGGCGAAGTTCTCGATGTCGGTGGAGCCGTGGATGCGGAGGTGGGCGGTGGCGGCTTGGGGGGCTTTGAAGGTGCGTACGTCGCCTGGGGCGGCGTAGGCGGTGGAGAAAAACGAGTGCAGAAGAGTGAGGAATGAGTAAAGGCAGAAGCGGCGCACGGCGTTGTAACGCGAGGTCGAGCGCTTTTTCTCGTTTCTCACTTTTCTGCACTCGTTTTTCTCATTTCTCACAGCGCGCTCCTCGGCAGCCGCAACGTCACCACCAGCCCGCCGCCGATCCGATTGCTCAGATCGATGCGGCCGCCGTGGCTGTCGACGATGCGCTTGACGATCGCCAGGCCCAGACCGGCGCCGCCCGAGGCGGCGTCGCGGCCGCGCGCGAAACGTTCGAATACGGTTTCCGCGTCGGCCGCGGCAATGCCCGGGCCGTGGTCGGCCACGGTCAACACCGCGCTGGAAGCGGCACTGCCCTCGCCCGCGGCCACGGTCAGTGCGATTTGCAATGGTCCACCGGGTTGGCCCGGACGCGGCTGACCGTGCTTGAGCGCGTTGTCGATCAGGTTCTTGATCGCCTCGCGCAACAGCAACGCATCGCCCTGCACCCGCACCGGGTCGCTGGTCACGGCCAGATTCAGATCCGGGCGCGGGCCGGACTGCGGGATCGATTCGTACAGCGCCTGATGCAGCAGTTCGGCCAGGTCGACGGTTTCGAACTGTTGCAGGTGCGAGCGGTGAATCGCGCTGGCGTCGCTGAGCAACTGGTTCAACAGCCGGCTCATGTGATTGGCGTTGCGTTCGATCATCACCAGACTGCGGCGCTGTTCGGCCGGATCGTCTTCGTCCAGCGCCAGTTGCGCCTGCGCGCGCAACGCGGCCAGCGGGGTGCGCATCTGATGCGCGGCGTCGCCCATGAACGCGCGCAGGGTTTCGTTGCTGGCCGCCAGCCGACCCATGAAGCGGTTCAAGGCGCCGACCAGTTCGCCGAGTTCCAGCGGCACTGAGCCGGGCAGCGGTTTGAGGTCGGATGGTTCGCGCAGCGACAGATCGCGTTCGAGTTTCTGCAACGGGCGCAAGGCGCGATGCACGCCGACCCAGACCAGCGCCAGCGCGGCCAGCGATAGCGCCACGATCGCGATCAGCGCGCGCAGCACCACATCGTCGGCCAGGGCTTCTCGCGCGATCCGGGTTTGCCCGACCTGCACGATCGCCTGGCCTTGACTGGCCGGACCGGCGACCCAGCGCGACACAGCGACGAAACGCGTGCGTTCGCCCAGGTACATCGCATCGAACAGCTTCGGCTTGCCGTCCAGCGGCGGCGACGGCGGCGCGGGCAGATCGGCGTAACCGGTGATGGTGCCGCCGTCGCGGCCGGCGCCGCGATTGCTGGAAACCCGGTAATACACGCGATCCTCCGGCGCCATCGCGAGCAGATCCAGCGCGGCATACGGCAGGTCCACCTGCCATTGCCCGTCGACCAGCGCCACGCTGTCGGCGATCGACAACGCCGAGGCGATCAGCAGATGGTCGTAGGAACGGTCGGCGGCGGCGCGGCCGTAGCTGCGCGCAGCGAGGAACAGCAGCACCGCGCCGATCAACGACAACACACCGAGATACACCAGCAGGGTGCGGCGGATCGAATGCGGGCGCACCGGCTCAACCATCGGCCGGCTCCACCGCTGCATCGGCCGGCGCGGCATCGGATGCCTCGAACATGTAACCGGCGCCGCGCACGGTGACGATGCGCAACGGCGCGGCGGCCAATCGCTTGCGCAGACGGCCGACGTACAACTCGATCGCGTTAGGCCCGGCCTCGTCGTCGAAACCGAACAGGCCGTTGCCGATCTCGTCCTTGCTGACCACCTGACCGAGCTTGCCGATCAGGATTTCCAGCAGGCGAAATTCGCGGTTCGGCACCTCGATCGCTTCGCCGTCGAGACTGACCCGATGCGCGCCGCTGTCGAAGGCGAAGCCGCCGATCTGCACGATCGCGCTGGCCTGGCCGCGGTTGCGCCGCAGCAACACCCGGCAGCGCGCTTCGAATTCGCGGAAATCGAACGGCTTGGCCAGGTAATCGTCGGCGCCGGCATCGAGCGCCTGCACCCGGTCCTCGATGCCGTCGCGCGCGGTCAGCATCAACACCGGAGTGGCATCGCCGCGTTCGCGCAGGCCGGCGAGCAGGCCCAGCCCGCTCAGGCGCGGCAGACCGATGTCGAGCACGATCAAGTCGAAGCTTTGATACCGCAACACGCTGGCGGCCTTGAGCCCGTCGGACTGCCAGTCCAGCGCGTGGCCGTCGCGGCGCATGCGCCGGACGATCGCGTCGGCCAGATCGGCGTTGTCCTCCACCAACAGAATTCGCACCAGATGGACTCCGTCGCTCGGTCAGAAGCCGCGTTCAGGCAGCGGCCGTAAAAACAGCATCGGCGATGACAGGTCTTTGACAGCTTGCGCCGCCTAGCCTGCGCTGGAGGGGTTGGGACAGGCCGTGCGGGCCGACCCAACTATAAGCGCAGTGAGCGCGCATGTCGCGCAAAACCGCGGGAAAAGAAGGGTCGGGAGAACCATCGATGGCTGTTGTCCACCACGCCGGTGCGTGCGTCGCGCTGTGCCTGCTCGCCGCGTCAGGCGGTGTCCATGCGCAGGCAAGCGACGAACGTCCGGTCACCGCCGAACTCGGCGGCCGCATCCACTGGGACTTCGCCCAGTTCGACAACGACGGCCGCGGCCTCGCCAATCCCGACGACACCGAAGTGCGACGGCTATGGCTGGATGTGTCGGGCCAGTTCTACGGCTGGGGCTACAAGATCGAAGGCGACTTCGCCGGGCTGCAGGACGATTTCAGCGGCGACAGCGTCGAGGCCAAGGACGTGTATGTCACCCGTGACTTCAAGGCCGGCAAGCTGACGATCGGCCAGTTCAAGCAGTACTTCACCCTGGACGACCGGATCAGTTCGAACTACGGCGCGTTCATGGAGCGCAGCATGTTCGCCAGTTCGGTCGCGCCCTTGTATCGGCTCGGCGCGGCGTGGATTACCGCGGGCGAGGACTACACCGTCGGCGGCAGCGTCTACAGCCTGGAGAGCATCGACGTGTGGCAAGTGAAGGGCCGCGCATTCGGCGCGCGCGGCACCTGGGCGCCGCGCCACGACGACGGCGATACCCTGCACCTGGGTCTGTCGCTGGCGCGCGAGTACTACGACCATCCCGGCCGCGACGGCGCCAACGGCCTGCGCATCACACCGCGTCCGGCCGGGCATCTGTCCGACAACAGCCGCGCGACCTTGGTGAATTTCAATCGCGGGCTCGATACCGATGTCGACAAGTATTCGCTGGAGTTCGGGTTCACCCGCGGGCCGTGGTATCTGCAATCGGAAGTGAGCGGCGCGAATTTCGACGACGGCTCGCAACGCGGCGAGATCCGCTCGGCGTACGGCCTGATCGGCTGGTTCATTACTGGCGAGTCCACGCCTTACGACAGCAAGTCCGGCCGCTTCGCCCGGGTCAAGCCTGCGCGCAGCAGCGGCGCGTGGCAGCTGGCGGCGCGCTACGACACGATTCGCGGCAAGCAGCATCTCAACGGCGCGGCCGGCTTCAACAGAGCATGGATCAGCGACGTGTCGATGGATCAGGTCAGCGTCGGCGTGAACTGGCATCTGCGCTCGAATCTTCGCTTCATGCTCGACTGGATCGACAGCCGCAATCGCGATCGGTTGGCGGATGTGACGCTGGATTGGACGCGTGCGGTCACGGGGCGGTTTCAGTACGACTTCTGAGTCGGTTCGGCTTCAAGGTCTTTCGCTCGAAAGGCCCTGGATTCCCGCGTTCGCGGGAATGACGGGATGAGAGCGCCGCTATCTCCCGCAGGTCCGCGCGCAACGTGGATCGGCATAGAAAAGGAATCGCCTCATGTTGACCGCGCTCGGCTTCGGCATGGTCCTCACCTTCATGTACCTGATCATGAGCAAGCGGCTGTCGCCGCTGGTGGCGCTGATCGTGATCCCGATCGCGTTCGCCCTGCTCGGCGGCTTCAGCGCCGGCATCGGCGAGATGATGATCGAGGGCATCAAGAAGATCGCGCCGACCGGCGTGATGCTGATGTTCGCGATCCTGTACTTCGGGGTGATGATCGACGCCGGCCTGTTCGATCCGATCGTGCGCCGCATCCTCAAGCTGGTGAAGGGCGACCCGGTCAAGATCGTGGTCGGCACCGCGGTGCTGGCGATGTTGATCTCGCTCGACGGCGACGGCTCGACCACCTACATGATCACCGTTTCGGCGATGCTGCCGCTGTATCAGCGCCTGCGCATGAACGCGCTCAACCTGACCTGCGTGACGATTCTCGCCGGCGGGGTGATGAACCTCACGCCCTGGGGCGGACCGACCGCGCGCGCGGCGACCGCGCTGCACGTCGATCCCAGCGATGTGTTCGTGCCGCTGGTGCCGGCGATGGCGATCTCGCTGCTCGGCATCATCGCGCTGGCCTGGTATTTGGGCATCCGCGAGCGCAGGCGGCTGGGCATCGTGACCCTGCCCGGTCACGGCGCGGACTGGAACCCCGACCTCGATACCGACAGCGACAACCTGCCCACGCTCGCCGACAGCGAAGACACCAAGCGGCCGAAGCTGCTGTGGGTCAACGCCGCACTGACCGTCGCGTTGATGACCGCGCTGGTGCTCGGCGTGCTGCCGCTGCCGGTGTTGTTCATGATCGGCTTCGCGATCGCGCTGGTGATCAATTACCCCGACCTGGCCGAACAGCGCCGCCGCATCGGCAACCACGCCGGCAACGTGCTCGCGGTGGTGTCTCTGATTTTCGCCGCCGGCATCTTCACCGGGATTCTGTCCAACACCGGCATGGTCGAGGCGATGTCGCGCAGCTTCCTGGCGGTGATTCCCGATGCCTGGGGTCCGTATCTCGCGGTGATCACCGCGATCGCGAGCATGCCCTTCACTTTCTTCATGTCCAACGACGCGTTCTATTTCGGTGTGCTGCCGATTTTGTCGGAAGCGGCCGGCCACTACGGCATCACGCCCGTCGAAATGGCGCGCGCGTCCTTGGCCGGACAACCGGTGCATCTGCTCAGCCCGCTGGTGCCGTCGACGTATCTCTTGGTCGGCATGGCCAACGTCGATTTCGCCGACCACCAGAAGTTCACCTTGAAGTGGGCGGTGCTGATTTCGTTGTTGTTGATGGTCGCGTCGCTCGCGTTCGCTTTATATCCCTTCGCCGCCTGATGCCATCCCTGGAGGAACGGCGCAAGCCGCGACTGCGACATCGCGCTTACGACATCACTGTGAGTTCGCGGTCGCGGCTCGCGCCGCTCCTACAGTCGGATCCCCGACAGCGAGGAACGAGTTCACAGGAGTGAGGAGTGAGTAAGAGCCAAGGCCACCCTCCCCACGTCCCGCTTTTACTCACTCCTCACTCCTACGAACTCACTTCTCGCTCCAAGGACTAAAGCCATGACACTCCGCATCGCCTACGTCACCAGCGGCATGGGCAGCCTCGGCACCGCGATCTGCCGCAAGCTCGCGCTCAACGGCCACACCGTGGTCGCCGGTTGCGGGCCGAATTCGCCGCGCAAAGCCGGCTGGCTGCGCGAGCAGCGCGAACTGGGGTTCGATTTCATCGCTTCGGAAGGCAATGCCGCCGACTGGGACTCCACGGTCGCCGCGTTCGCCAAGGTCAAGGCCGAGGTCGGCGAGGTCGACGTGCTGGTCAACAACGCCGGCGGTACCCGCGACATTCTGTTCCGACAGATGACCCGCGAGGACTGGAACGCGGTGATGGCCGGCAATCTGCATACCTTGTTCAACATCACCAAGCAGGTGATCGACGGCATGTCCGCGCGCGGTTGGGGCCGCATCGTCAACATCGCCTCGGTCAGCGCGCAGAAAGGCCAGATCGGCCAGGTCAACTACGCTACCGCGAAGTCGGCGATGCATGGCTTCACCCGCGCGCTGGCGCAGGAGTTCGCCGCGCGCGGGGTCACGGTCAATACGGTGTCGCCCGGGTATGTCGCCAGCGCCGCGATCAGCGCGTTTCCGCCGGACGTGCTCGATCGGCTGGCTGCGTCGGTGCCGGTAAGGCGGTTGGGCAAGCCGGAGGAAGTCGCCAGCTTGTGCGCGTGGTTGGCGTCGGACGATGCGGCGTTCGTGACCGGCGCGGATTATGCGGTCAATGGTGGTTTGCATATGAATTGAGCTTGCGCTCCCCTTCTCCCGCTTGCGGCGACCGAAGGGAGTGCAAGGCTGAGAAGGTGCCCGAAGGGCGGATGAGGGTGCTCTGGCGGCCGGTGCCCTCACCCCAACCCCTCTCCCGCCAGCGGGAGAGGGGCTTTTAATAGATCAACCGAAGATCAACCGATCTCGCTGAAATCGCCCTCGGCCATCTGATCCAGACGGATGCGATTGGCGAACAGCGAGAACGCCAGCATGCCGGCCAGGCCGTTGGCGCGGGTGATCCACGGCGGCATCCAGCGCGGCGGCGCCAGCACGCCGTCGTGGAACAGCGGTTCGAAACGCTGCACGTCGCCGAGGGTCATCTTGCCGGCGAACAGCCAGCGGCACAGATGCAGTTTCTGCTGGCGCAAGGCCCAGCGGAAGAAGGTATGCACGCCGACCAGGCCGCGCAGGTACACGGTATCCTTGGTGAAGGCCGCGCCGCCGCCGGTCGGCACGCCGCGGAATACACGCTGCGCCGAGGCAAAGCTTTCGTCCTGGGTCTGGCCGGCGTCGATGAAATAGCGGAACACTTCGATGAAATCGGCGCCGTCCAGCGCCATCGCGACCGCGTCGATGCGCAGGCTCAGACGCTTCATCCGGCCGATGTCGATGCTGCCGGTGATCTGTTCGGCGAACGTCGCCAGGCCTTCCTGGGTCGCGGTACTGCGCGGCGACGACAACGCCAGGCTCGGCAGCACCGGTTGCTCGCGGCCATTGAGCGCGGTCAGCGAATGCACGAAGGCTTCGTGTTGCAGCAACTGGTGGCGGTCGTAATCGCTGAACGCCGCGCCGGTGCGCAGGCGGATGCGGGTCGCGCCGGCCGCGGCCTTGGCGATCAGGGTCGGGTCGAGGACTACGTCGATCACCCGGGTGTCGAAATAATCGTCGAGATCGCGCTGCAATTGCAGGCTCAGCGCGGTCGCGGAGATTTCCACGGTTTCCGCCGGCGACATCAGTTCGCGGTCGAGTTCGTTGGCGATGGAGATGAAATGGTTGGCCGCTTCGCGGGTGCTCGGGCCTTGTCCGGGCAGGGCGACATCAGGTTTTCCGAACAACTGCACTGAGTAGTCGGTGACTTGCGGGGTGCCAAGGCATTCGAGCAACTGCGCGGCGATGCCCCAGGAATGCGCTGATTCGATCAGGTATTCGCCGAGCGGATGATCGGGATCGGCCTCGTTTGCGACCGCTTCGAGTTCGGCGCGTACTTCGCTGAAGTCGTGCCTGGGGTAGTCGATTACCGGCAACCGGGCGACGCCGCGCGCGTAGTCAGCGAGAAACGGTGCTTCCAGCCCGGCCGGCCAGCTGGCCATGGTCAACAACTTGATGCCGCGCGCGGCGCGGACCATGCGCGCATCGAGCGCGGCGTGGTGCTGGATGTCGGGGGCGAGGCTGGGCGGGGGCGGCAGGCTCATGGGTGGGTTCCGCGGGGGCGGTGGGTGTTGGGTTCGGGCAACAATGGGCGAGAGAGCCAGAGCAAAAGCGAATCCCCCCTGCCCCCCTTTTGCAAAGGGGGGAACAGCACGGGCTTGGATGAGGTAGCTCGGCGAGCTTGACAATTAAGCGCCGGGGACATTCGCAGCGGGCGGAATGTTCGGGACACTCGCGATGTCTGGAACACCTTCGATGTCCGGAATATTTTCGATGCCTGGATCGGCCTCGACACTGCGATCACCGCGTCGACGAACGCTACCGCCCCATCACGCAAGCGACAAACTCCGCCGATCGCCTCCCCCCTTTGCAAAAGGGGGGCAGGGGGGATTCGCTTTTGCTCTTGCTCCCCACGAAGACAAAGCAAACGACCACCCAACCCCGAAGCCTTCAAACCGCCTCGCTCAACGCCGCCCATGCTTATCGCCCGAACTCTTGTTCGAAGGCTTGCCCGCGGGCTTCCCCGGCGCCTTGATATCGGTCTTGTGCGCGCGCCGGTTGGCGAGCTTGCTGGCCGCGCCCGAGACCTCGCCGCTCAGCTTCAGGTAGCTGGCGAAACGCTGCGGGTCCAGCTTGCCGTTCTCGATCGCCTCGCGCACCGCGCAGCCCGGTTCGCTCGCGTGCGAGCAGTCGCGGAACTTGCACTGCTCGGCCAGCGCTTCGACATCGGCGAAATTCTCGGCCACGTCCTCTTCGCCGGTCGGCTTGAGTTCGCGCATGCCGGGGGTGTCGATCAGGCAGGCGCCCGAGGGCAGCGGAATCAGGGCGCGATGGGTGGTGGTGTGGCGGCCGCGCGCGTCGCTTTCGCGCACCGCGCCGGTCTTCATTCGCTCGTTGCCGAGCAGGCTGTTGGTCAGGGTCGACTTGCCGGCGCCGGAGGACCCGACCAGCACCACGGTGCGCCCGGGTTTCAGCCACGGCGACATCGCCGCGACGCTGCTTTCGCGATCGCGCGCATTGACCGCGCGGATCGCCACGCCCTGCGCGAGTTCGATCAGCGCGCCGCTGGCTTCGGCCACCGCATGCTCGTTCGCGGCGAGCGCTTCGTCGGCCTTGGTCAGCACGATCACCGGCTCGGCGCCGCCGCGCACCAGCAACAGATAACGTTCGATCCGGCGCGGATTGAAATCGCCGTCCAGCCCGCAGACCACGAACACCGTGTCGATGTTCGCCGCGATCAGCTGCTGCTTGTAATGCTCGCCGGCCGCGCCGCGCTTGATCGCGCTGTAGCGCGGCAGCAGGGCCACGACCTTGGCGCGCTCGGGATCGCCCTCGACCAGCATCCAGTCGCCGACCCCAGGCCGTTGCTCGGGCGCTAGCGAACCTTTCTTGTAATTGGCCGCGCGCTGCCACTCGGGCAGGGACTCGACCCGGTAACCGCTGTCGGGGCCGTCGGAGACCACGTAGCCGCTGCGGTGCTGCTCGGTGACCCGCGCCGGGCGGGCCTGCGGGTGGTCGGCGAGGGCCTGGCGCCAGACCGGATCGGCCGGCAACGGGTCTTCGGCCGTGATCGGCCAACCGATCGCCTGCAAGGCGGCGAGTTCAGGAGTCAAAGGCGCGACAGGCATTGGGCATGGCGCGATTCTATAGGCCGCGTGCGGCTTTTGGGCCGAATCGATCGGTCGGCGCCCCGGTTTGCGGGCCGGGGCGGGCCGGGGCCGGCCGGCGACGGTGGCCGGATCGTCGAATCGTGCGTGCGGTCGAAAGCGACCGATCCCCTGCCCACCCCGCCCCCGCTGAATCCTGAAGCCGATTCAGCTAGTCTGGACGCCACTTTCATCGACCCCGACCCGCCGCGATGTCCTTGCCGCCCCTGAAAACCCGCGAACGCCTGTCCGAAGTCCGTTACGAAATCCGCGGTGAATTGGCCCGGCGAGCCCGCGAGCTGGAAGCCCAGGGTCGCAAGCAGATCAAGCTCAACATCGGCAACCCCGGCGCGTTCGGTTTCCGCGCCCCCGAGCACCTGCAGCGCGCGATCGCCGACCACATCGCCGACACCGATCCCTACACTCATCAGCAAGGCCTGCCGGTCGCGCGCGAAGCCATCGCCGCGTTCCACAAGAAGCGCGGCACCCCCAACGCTTCGCCCGAACGCGTGTTCGTCGGCAACGGCGTCAGCGAGTTGATCGACCTGTCGCTGCGCGCCCTGCTCAATCCCGGCGACGAAGTGCTGCTGCCCTCGCCCGACTACCCGCTGTGGTCGGCCGCGACCATCCTCAACGACGGCCGCCCGGTGTACTACCGCTGCCAGCCCGAGAACGGCTTCCTGCCCGACCCGGACGAGATCGAGCAACTGGTGTCGAGCCGCACCCGTGCGATCGTGCTGATCAATCCGAACAACCCGACCGGCGCGGTCTATCCGCGCGAGTTGATCGAACGCATCGTCGCCATCGCCGCCAAGCACAAGCTGCTGCTGATGTGCGACGAAATCTACGACTCCATTCTTTACGACGGCGCGCAGTTCGTGCCGGTCGCGCCGATCGCCGGCGACCTGCCGTGCCTGAGCTTCGGCGGCCTGTCCAAGGTGCATCGCGCCTGCGGCTGGCGCGTGGGCTGGGCGGTGCTGTCGGGCGATCCGGTCGCCAGCGGCGATTTCCATCACGCCATGGATCTGCTCGGCGCGCTGCGCCTGTGCGCCAACGTGCCGGGCCAGTTCGCGATCGAAGCCGCGCTCAACGGTGAAGACACCATCGCGCCGCTGTGCGCGCCCGGCGGCCGTCTGTACGAAGCGCGCCGCGCGGTGATCGAGTCGGTCGAAGCCAGCAAGCACCTGCAACTGGTCAAGCCGGCCGGCGCGCTGTACGCGTTCCCGGCCGTGGTCGGCGCCGCCGCGCAAGGCTTCGACGACCACCGCTTCGCACTGGAACTGCTGGAAACCGAAGACGTGCTGGTCGTGCCCGGCTCCAGTTTCAACGTGCCCTACCGCAATCACTTCCGGGTGACGTTGCTGCCGCAGCCGGCCGACGTGCGCGAAGTGTTCGGCCGGATCGAGCGCGTGCTCGACCTGCATGCCGAGCGCGCCGAGCACACCGCGCAGGCGCTGTCCGCCGCGGTCGCCTGAGCCGTCGGTGAGCGAACTGCTTTACCTCGCCCTGGGCGACAGCTACACCATCGGCGAAACGGTCGCCGAGTCGGGGCGTTGGCCGGTGCAACTGGCGGCCGGCCTGAGCGAGCGCGGCATAGCCGTGGCGGCGCCGCGCATCATCGCCACCACCGGCTGGACCACCGACGAACTCGCGCTCGCGCTGGACCTGGCCGAGCCGCTGGGCGAATGGGATTTCGTCAGCCTGCTGATCGGGGTCAACAACCAATACCGCGGCCGCGGCGCCACGCAGTACGCAAGCGAGTTCCGCGAGCTGCTGGAACGCGCGATCGGTTATGCGCGCGGCCGCAGCGACCGCGTGCTGGTGCTGTCGATTCCCGACTGGGGCGCGACCCCGTTCGGCGCGAGCGACAAGCGCGGCCCGGCCACGATCGGCGCCGAACTCGACGTGTTCAACATCACCGCCAGCGAAATCTGCGCGCGATTTGGGGTCGCCTTCGTCGACATCACCCCGGTTTCGCGCGAACGCGGCAGCGAGCCGGCGATGGTCGCCGAGGACGGCCTGCATCCGTCGGCGGCGATGTATGCGCAGTGGACGGCGCTGGCGTTGCCGGTGGCGGTGGATTTGCTGCGCGATCGTTCGCCCTGAACGCATCAGGCAATTCGCGGCCCGATAGCCCCTGTAGTAGCGGCGCGAGCCGCGACCGCGACACCGCGCCTGCGTCGTAACCGTGGTCTCGCGGTCGCGGCTCACGCCGCTCCTACAGTCGGATACCGGCAACGCGCGCGATTCGCGGATTTCCCCATCCGCGCGCGGAATGCCAAACTGCCCGACCACCCCAGCGACGCGGCCTTCGACCAGCGATGACCCCAGCGGCCCAAGCCATGGCTCCAGGACAGGCGTTGCACATCGCCCGCGCCTACCTGCCCGAACATCCGCTCGGCAATCGCTGGGACTACTACTACAGCCGCGCCAAGCTCAGCAGCGATCCGCTCTACCCCGGCGTCAGCGAGGCCCTGCGCGGCACCGATGCGCCCTTGCTCGACCTGGGCTGCGGGCTGGGCCTGCTCGCCCACACCCTGTACGCCGACGGCATCCGCGTGCCCTACCGCGGGGTCGACAGCGACGCGGCCAAGATCCGCCGCGCGGTGCGCGCCGCCGCCAAGGTCGGGCTGCAGGACGCCCGCTTCGACACCATGGACCTGTCGCGCGAATTGCCGGAACACCGCGGCAACGTGGTGATCCTCGACGTGCTGCAGTTCATTCCGTATCCGGCCCAGGCGCAGGCGATCGACCAGATGATCGCGATGCTCACGCCCGGGGCGAAACTGGTGATCCGCACCGGCCTGGACGACGGCACCGGGCGCGCGCGCATCACCCGCGCGGTCGATCTGTTTTCGCGCGCGCTGGGCTGGATGAATGCGATGCCGCGTTACTACCCCGATGGCGAGGCGCTGCGCGCGCGCCTGCTCGCGGCGGGGTTACAGGTCGAATTCACTCCGTTGTTCGGGCGCACGCCGTTCAACAACTGGCGGATCGTGGCTTCGAAATAAGCCGCGATACCGATCGCGTCGGCGCAGCGAGGTCTTTTGTGGGGAGGCTTCAGCCCCGACGCTGTTCGATCAGCTGCGATGAAGCCACACCGCGATCGGAACGAAAGGCGTCGGGGCTGAGGCCCCTCCCACAAAAAACCTCCGGCATCGATATCGCGTGGAGTCGCCGGATCGGCTATCGCACCACCGGCACCACGCAGCGATAGCCCAGCGCCTGCAGGCGCGCCAGCAGCATCGCCATGGTCTCGACATTGCGCCCGTGCCGCGCACCCTCGTGCATCAGCACGATCGCGCCAGGCGACAGGCCGCGTTCGATCCGCGCCACCACCGTGGCCGGGTCGGCGGCGACCGCGTCGAAGCCGCGCGCGGTCCAGGCCACCCGCGCCAGCCCGCAATCGCGCAGCCAGCGCGCGGTGAACGGATTGGCCATGCCGACCACCGCGCGGAACCAGCGCAACGGGTAACCGGGCAGCAGTTCACGCAAGGTGCGGTCGGCGTCGACGATCTGCCGCCGCATCGCCGCCGGTCCCAGCCGCCAGAAAGCCGCCGAGGGATGATCGGCGCTGTGATGGCCGATGCCATGACCGCGCTGCACGATCTGCGCCAGCAAGTCCGGCCGCGCGCGCGCGCGTTCGGCGACAACGAAGAAGGTCGCCTTGACCGCGTGCGCGTCGAGCAGGTCGAGCATGGCCGGGGTGTCGGCCGAGGGGCCGTCGTCGATGGTCAGCCAGACCTCGCGCTCGCGCGTCGGCAAACGGCTCAGCACCGGCCCGAACAAACGCGAGCGCGGCCACAAGGTGCCCCAGAAGATCACCGCGTGGGTGACCAGCAGCGCCGGCAGGCCGACCCGCCAACCCAATCCCAGCCACAGCCCGAGCACCGCCAGTTGCGAGGCGGCGAACAGCCACAGCCAGACGAAAGGTCGGCGCGGCGGGCGATGGGCGACGGTCGGGTTCATCAAGCGATCGGGGGGAGGCTCGGGAATCGGGAATCGGGAATCGGGAATCGGGAACAGCACGGCGTAAAGCCGCGACAAGCCGATGGGCGGTCCTGACGGGTTTCGGGCCAATTCGGCATAGTCGCCAGCGGCGCGGGCGCGTCGGCCTGTCCCGCATCCTACCTTGCGGCGGCAGCGCGCCGCCCCCATGTGGGCCTCATTCCCGCAAGACAGACCGCCATGTCCCTCGATCCCGCCCTGCGTTCGCGCATCGAATCCCTGCTCCAGTCCAACCGCGTCGTGCTGTTCATGAAGGGCGAGCCGAATGCGCCGCAGTGCGGCTTCTCGGCCAAGGCCGTCGGCGCGCTGAACGCGCTGCTGCCGCAGGGCTACGCCCACATCGACGTGCTGTCGAACCCGGACCTGCGCGAAGGCATCAAGGTCTATGGCGAATGGCCGACCATTCCGCAGCTGTATATCGATGCGCAGCTGGTCGGCGGCAGCGACATCATCGAGCAGATGGCCGGCAACGGCGAACTGCACGGCCTGCTCGGCCTGCCCGCGCCGGACCGCAGCCCGCCGAAGCTCAGCATCACCCCGGCCGCGGCGCAGATGCTGCGCGACGCGGTCGCCAACGCCGGCGAGAATTTCGCCGTGCAGCTCGACGTCGACGCGCGCCACAACGTGCGCCTGCAGCTGGCGCCGGTCGATGCCGACGCGGTCGCGGTGGAAATCGATGGCGTGCGCGTGCAGACCGACTGGATCAACGCGCGCCGCGCCGACGGCGTGTCGATCGACTGGGCCGACGACGAACGCGGCCGCGGCCTGGTCATCACCAACCCCAACGCACCGCCGCCGGTGCAGTCGATCGCACCGGAACAGGCGAGCGAACGCGTGAGCGCCGGCAGCCTGCGCCTGGTCGACGTGCGTCCGGCCGACGAACGCGCGATCGCCCGGGTCGGCGTCGCCTTCGACACCTTCGACGCCGGCACCGACGCGCTGGAATCGCTGCCCAAAGACACGCCGCTGGCGTTCCTGTGCCATCACGGCGGGCGCAGCGCGCAGGCGGCCGAACACTTCCGCCAGCAGGGCTTCACTCAGGTTTACAACGTGATCGGCGGCATCGACGCGTGGGCCGATCTGGATGGATCGATCGCGAAGTACTGATCCGCCGCGAATGCTTTGAACGACGGCCGCGATGCCACCCATCGCGGCCGTTTTCGTTTCCCGCCGCCGCGGAGCATCGACAGCCCCCTGTAGGAGCGGCGCAAGCCGCGACCACGAATCGTACAGGCCGGCGCAACGGCGGCTTACGAGGTACTACCGGCTTGGCGCGGCTTTCGTCGGCGGTCACCCCGATCATTGCCAGCACCCTGTAGGAGCGGCGCAAGCCGCGACCGCGAATCGCACAGGCCGGCGCAACGGCGGCTTACGAGGTATTACCGGCTCGTCGCGGCTTTCGTCTGCGGCCACCGCGATCATTGCCAACTCACTGTAGGAGCGGCGTAAGCCGCGACCGCGAATCCTGCTGGCCGGCGCAAGGGTGGCTTATGGGGTGTTACGGGCCAATGCGGCTTTCGCCGGCAATCGATGCTTCGCGGTCGCGGCTTACGCCGCTCCTACAGGGGCTTCGACGCCGCGACGTTGGGCGCCGGTCGCGTCGCTCAGCCCTTGAAACCGCCGTCGTCGAGATAGGCCTGTTCCTCGGCCGTGGTCTCGCGCCCCAACGCCGCGTTGCGATGCGGGAAGCGGCCGAAGCGCTCGATGATCTGCAGGTGTTTGATCGCCCACTGCGCGGCATCGGTGCCGTCGTCGTTCGGCGGCAGCGCGCGGTGCAGTTCGACCGAGCGATGCTGATCGTCGATCGCTTCGGAATGCTCGAACGGCAGATAGAAGAACGCCCGCAGCGCCGGCTCGATGCGCTGATCGTGGCCGAGTTCGAGCGCGCGCCGCGCGTAATGCCGCGCCAGCGGATCGGTCGCGTACGAATGCGCGCTGTTGCGGAACACGTTGCGCGGGATCTGGTCGAGCAGGATCAGCAGCGCCAGCGCCGATTCAGCGTCACGCTCGATCCAGTCTTCATGTTCGCGCCGCGCGGCCGCGTGGTGCGCTTCGAGAAAGCCGCTGCGGCATTGCTGGTCGAAATGGTCGCTGCGGTCGAACCATCGGGCGGGGCCGGCGTCGCGCCAGAACGCGACGACTTCTTGGGCGGTGACGGGCATGCGAGGGCTCGCGGGACGTGATGGGGGAACCGTAGCAAACAATTGGTTATGCGGCACGGTCGGCGTAACACGGTCGGCTTTGCGCGTGCCGCGCGATACCGGCTCGATTAGTGTGTGGCCGAGTTCTTCGCCGAAGCGTTGCAGCCGATGGGGACGTAGCTTCGGGCTACGACTGTAGGAGCGGCGTAAGCCGCGACCGCGACATCGCGATTACGACGCGGGCGCGGTTTCGCGGTCGCGGCCCGCGCCACTCTTACAGTCGGGATCGAGGCCAGCGATGGCTGGTGCTTCGCTTATCAAGGGCAGCGCCTCGACGCTCCAAGATCTGCCGCAACTTCCCTACCGTCATCCCCGCGAAGGCGGGGATCCAGAGACTTCAGACTGACCTCTCAAGAACGTCATTCCCGCGAACGCGGGAATCCAGTGCCTTTCGTGCGAGAACGTCTGAAGTCTCTGGATCCCCGCCTTCGCGGGGATGACGAGCAGAAGCGGCGCGTAGCGCACTGCCCAACACGACACGATGCGGTGCGGTCCGACACAACAATCCACGACGCTTCGATCGCAGCGCCCGATCAACCCGCCTCACCCTCGCCCAACTGCGTCTCCAACTCGTTGATCCACGCCACGGTCAAACTCTCCATGGTCACCGCATAGATCAGCGGGCGGATCGAGCCGGCCGAGTACGACTGCGAGACGAAACGCGCGTGCGCTTCGCGAAACGCCAGCCACGCCTGATGCGCCTGTTCGAACGCGGCCAGGCCGTCGCTGTCGAGTTGCTTGCGCAGATGCGCGACCAACCCGTCCAGCCGCACTTCCTCGCGCCCGAGTTCGGCGATCGCGTGCCGGCTCATGTCGGCCTGGCTGACGCCGTCGTCGTCGCTGTCGCGCGCGATCGCTTCGGCCTTGCCGAAATAATTGTCGGCGATGCGCGCGGCGGTTTCGGCCTTGCCGATCAGGCGGTTTTCGAACCGGCGCAATTCCTCGACGCTGGTGTGCGCGCCGTCGAGCTCCTGCTTGAGCGCGAGCAACTGTTTGCCGCGCTCGATCGCGTCGACGGTGCCGCGACGTTCGGCGATGCGCTGGATGAAGTAGAACGCCCATGTGAGCAGGGCGCCGATGATGGTGAAGATCAGCTGTTCCATGACCTGTCCTCCGACCTTGGTCCACAGTGTGGTCTTCGAAGGTCTCAGGTCATGCGATGTCGCGTGTCGCGCGTCGCAAAACCCCTATAAAAATAGGGATTTTCTTTGCGACAGGGGTAAACGATTCAGGCTGTCGCAAGTATGCATTGGCGGCGAAATAAGGCGGCCGCGTCGGTGCTTCGGGCCCTCACCCCAACCCCTCTCCCGCAAGCGGGAGAGGGGCTATTACCTAGCGTTTGAGATATGCGGCACTACTTGTATGACGGCGATTTTTTCTCAACAGCGAGCGTTGGAATTCACGCGGCTGCTCTCCCTCTCACCCTTGCGGCGACCAACGGGAGTGCAGAGCTGAGAGGGTCGGGGTGAGGGCCGCCTTCCGCCTTATTCGTCGAAACGCAAATGCCGCACCGACTTGCCATGCCGGCGAATCAGCTTCAACGCTTCGATGCCGACGTTGATATGCGTATCGACGAAGCTCGCGCTGACCTTCGCATCCGAAGCTTCGGTCTTGACGCCTTCGGGAATCATCGGCTGGTCCGACACCAACAGCAGCGCGCCGCACGGGATGCGGTTGGCGAAACCGGCGGCGAACACGGTCGCGGTTTCCATGTCGATCGCCATGCAGCGCATCGCGCGCAGGCGCTCCTTGAACGCTTCGTCGTGTTCCCAGACCCGGCGATTGGTGGTGTAGACGGTGCCGGTCCAGTAGTCGTGACCCAGGTCGCGGATCATGGTCGAGACCGCGCGCTGCAGCGCGAACGCCGGCAATGCCGGCACTTCCGGCAGCAGGTAGTCGTTGGAGGTGCCTTCGCCGCGGATCGCCGCGATCGGCAGGACCAGGTCGCCCAGCTCGTTCTTGCGCTTGAGCCCGCCGCACTTGCCGAGGAACAAGACCGCCTGCGGCATGATCGCCGACAGCAGGTCCATCATCGTCGCCGCGTTCGGGCTGCCCATGCCGAAATTGATCATGGTGATGCCGTCGAAGGTCGCGCTCGGCATCGGCCGGTCCAGGCCGACGATCTCCGCGCCGGTCAGGCGCGAGAAGGTATGGAGGTAGCCGCCGAAATTGGTCAGCAGGATGTGCTGGCCGAACTGGTCCAGGGGCACGCCGGTGTAGCGCGGCAGCCAGTTTTCGACGATCTGTTCTTTGTCTTTCATGTTGTTCGCCTGTTCTTGTTGTTGTCCGGCCATTGTCGCACCGCCCATGACCTTAGTCAGGGTTGGCAGCGGCGAAAGCGGCGGCTACGGTTCCAAAGTTCGGTTCCGACCACCTTCCGCACGCTTTCGCTTGCCTTCCATGGGGACATCCATGCTCCGACCGCTCTTGGCCGGCTTCGGCCTGGCGCTGCTTGCCGGCGCCGTGCAGGCCGCCACGCCCGCGCCCGCACCTTCGCGCTACACCCAGGACCCGTACCCGAGCACCTACAAGCCGCTCGCCGGCGGCCCGGTGCTGCTGCAGCACGCCACCGTCCTCACCGGCACCGGCCAGCGCCTGGACAACGCCGACGTGCTGCTGCAGGGCGGCAAAGTGGTCGCGGTCGGCACCGCGCTGGACGCGCCCGCCGACGCCACCCGGGTCGATGCGACCGGCAAGTGGGTGACCCCGGGCATCATCGACGTCCATTCGCACCTGGGCGTGTACCCCAGCCCCGGCGTCGGCGCGCACAGCGACGGCAATGAAATGACCAGCCCGGTCACCCCGAACGTGTGGGCCGAGCATTCGATCTGGCCGCAGGACCCGGGCTTCGAGGCCGCGCTGGCCGGCGGCATCACCTCGCTGCAGATCCTGCCCGGCTCGGCCAACCTGATCGGCGGCCGCGGCGTCACCCTCAAGAACGTCCCGTCCACGACCTACCAGGGCATGAAATTCCCCGGCGCGCCGTGGGGCTTGAAGATGGCCTGCGGCGAAAACCCCAAGCGCGTCTACGGCAGCCGCAACACCTCGCCGGGCACGCGCATGGGCAATGTCGCCGGGTATCGCGCGGCCTTCATCGACGCCAGCGAATACCTGCGCAAGACCACGCCCAAGCCGGCCGCGCCGAAGAAGGCGCGCTGGTGGCAGAGTTCCACCGCCGCCAACGGCGCCGACAGCGAGAAGGACACCGGCGGCAAGCGCGACCTCAAGCTCGACACCCTGGCCGGCGCGATCAAGGGCGACATCCTGGTCCACATCCACTGCTACCGCGCCGACGAGATGACCACCATGCTCGACCTGGCCAAGGAATTCGGCTTCAAGGTCGCCGCTTTCCATCACGGCGTGGAGGCCTACAAGATCGCCGACCGGCTCGCCGCCGAGAACGTGTGCGGCGCGCTGTGGGCCGACTGGTGGGGCTTCAAGATGGAGGCCTTCGACGGCATCCAGGAAAACATCGCCATCGTCGACCGTCCGGCCAAGAGCTGCGCGATCGTGCATTCCGATTCCGAGGAAGGCATCCAGCGGCTCAATCAGGAAGCGGCCAAGGTCATCGCGCATGCGCGCCTGGCCGGCATGGACATCGCGCCGGAGCGCGCGATCCGCTGGCTGACCCAGAACCCGGCCAAGGCGCTGGGCATCGGCGACCGCACCGGCACCCTGGAGCCGGGCAAGATGGGCGACGTGGTGGTGTGGAACGGCAATCCTTTCAGCGTCTACGCCAAGGCCGAGCAGGTCTACATCGACGGCGCGCGCATTTACGACCGCGCCGATCCGTCGCGGCAGCCGAAGTCAGACTTCATGCTCGGACAACCGGCGACACGGTCGGCCCCGCAGATCGGAGGTGTGCGATGAGCCGCGTGTCCGTGTCGCGGCGCGCGCCACTGTTCGCCGCGATGCTGTTGGGCGCCAGCTTCGCCGCGTCCGCGCAGAACGTCCTGATCCGCGACGCCAAGGTCCACACCGCAACCGCGCAGGGCACGCTGGAACGCGCCGACGTCCTGGTCGGCAACGGCGTGGTGCGCGCGGTCGGCAAGGGCCTGAGCGCGCCGGCCGGAGTCAAGGTGATCGAGGCCGAAGGCCGGCCGCTGACCCCGACCCTGTTCGGCGGCATCACCGAGATCGGCCTGGAGGAAGTCTCCGGCGAAAAATCCACGGTCGATCAGACCGTCGCGCTCGGCGCCGACACCAAGGAAATGACGGTGCGGCCGGAGTTCGACGTGACCCTGGCCTATAACCCCGATTCGGTGCTGATCCCGGTCGCGCGCATCGAAGGCATCGGCTGGACCCTGCTCGGCGCCGGCACCGCCACCGGCGGCTCGATCGTCGCCGGCCAGGGCGGCATCGAACGCCTCGACGGCGGCCCCGATCCGATCGGTCCGCGCGTGCTGTTCGTGCGTCTGGGCAAGGACGGCCTGGGCCTGAGCGGCAGCTCGCGCGCGGCGCAGTGGATGATCCTCGATCAGCTGATCGACGAAAGCCGCGGCCGCATCACCCCGGACAACCACGCCGCGCTGCTGACCCCGGCCGGACGCGTGGCCTTGCAGAAATACTTCGGCGGTGGCGGGAGGATCGTGTTCGGCGTCGACCGCGCCGCCGACATCCGCCAGTTGCTGCGCTGGTCGGCGAAACATCAGCTGCGCATCGCGATCGCCGGCGGCGGCGAGGCCTGGCGGCTTGCGCCGCAGCTCGCGGCGGCCAAGGTGCCGGTGTTCGTCAATCCGCTGTCCAACCTGCCCAGCGATTTCGATCAGGTCGGCGCGAGCATGGAGAACGCCGCGTGGCTGCAGGCGGCCGGGGTCGCGGTCGGTTTCAGCGAAGGCGGCGCCTCGCACAACGCGCGCAAGGTGCGGCAGCTGGCCGGCAACGCGGTCGCCGCCGGCCTGCCCTGGGACGCCGGCCTGGCCGGCTTGACCCGGGTGCCGGCCGAAGCCTTCGGCGTGGCCGGCGAAGTCGGTTCGATCGCGCCGGGCAAGCGCGCCGATCTGGTGTTGTGGAGCGCCGACCCGCTCGATGTCAGCAGCGTCGCGCTGCAGGTGTGGATGGACGGACGCGCGATCGAAATGCGCAGCCGCCAGACCGAGTTGCGCGATCGCTATATGCGTCCCGACAACGGCTTGCCGCGCGCGTATTCGGCGCCGTCGGGGAATTGAGGTCGCGCGGTCGCAGTTCTTGAATTGAAGTCGTGGATAGAAGGTCCGGCCGGCGCCGATCACGCCGGCCGGATCGCAGTCTGAGCGCATGCCGCATGCGCCATCGGTCGCTTGACTCGCGCCGGGCCACGCCGCGTTCCGCGCAAACCGGCGTTCGGATCTGCTCTACGTCGCCGCAGGCGCGTGCGCGCGATGTACCGAGAACGCAGCGGAATTCTGCAGCGCCATCCAAGCCGCCAACAGCTGCGGACTTTGGTGCGACCAAGCGCTCGACCAGCCGTGGTTGGCCAACTGGTATACGAATCCGCGGCCCTTGCGTCGCACGCTGACATAGGCACCCGGATCGCTGACGCTCGGGTAAAACTGATCGTAAAAGCGCAGCTCGTAGGCCTCGGGCAGCCAGGCGAGCAGCGACAGGAAGGTTTCGTGTCCGGCCTCGATGGAAACCGAAAACTCCAGGACACCCTCGCCCGCAGTCGCCGACAGATGCTCGATGTCCGGCGGGCTCATGCGCGTGTCAGCGCTCGTCAATGGCCAGCGCGCCGCAACGGTTCGGCTTGAACACACCGTGCCGCTTCACAGGTTCATCCATTCCAGAAAGCTGCCGAACCCGGCGAGCGGCAGCTTGCACGCGACGTTCTCGCCCAGCCCGTACCAGTTGCACGCGAACCAGCCGAACGGCATCAGCAAGGCCAGCAGAATGATCGCGTCGGTCAGATAGCCGGCCGGCCACTTCCGTTTGATCTGAACGATGAAGTCGATGAAGAACCCCAGCAACATCATCAGCGACACCAAGCCCAGCACGATGGCGATGCCGAGCCCGGTATCGCCGTGATGCTCCTGCCGGCGCGCTTGTTCGAATGCGTTGAGCGCGAACAGGTGCAGCGCGTACAGCGGCGCGATGAACAAGAACAGTCGGATGACGATGGCGTACGCGTGTTTTTTCATTGCGGCCCAGGGTTCGGAACGAACCGTCCGCGAGGACGGCAGGGATAAGGGACAGCGCTCGACCGTCCATCGATTGGTGCAGGGTCGATGCGGCGGTCGACTTACACCGTGCACGCATGGCAGGCCGGCTGGCAAGCGCGCTCGCCGAGCAGTCGGCCGATGGTGGGCACACGATAACGCGGCTTATTCGACTTCATCGCGGGACATGACGGCCCGTCGGCCGGTAACGCGCCCGGGCCGAGCCAGCGCGCGAGCGGCGGCGTATCCTGTCGGCGTTATCCTGACGGCGGCGTGCGCTTCGGGGCGCGGCGTGGGGTGGTCGATGCGCGAGGGTTCGCAGCATGACGATGTGGGTAGGTTGGCGGTGGGCTTTGCGGCGGCTACGAGTTTCGCTTCGAACGACTGCGTATGAGCTTGTCGCTGCTGCGGCTTAAGTGGACTGNNCTGGTGTTTTCGCTTCGGAGGAAGGCTTATGAGCTTGTCTTTGCTGCGAGTTGACTGTGCTGCCGGTGTTTTCGCTTCGGAGGAAGACTTATGAGCTTGTCTTTGCTGCGAGTTGAT
>NZ_LMHM01000017.1:82093-146507 GCF_001427785.1 Lysobacter sp. Root690 | reverse complement strand
CGAGTTGACTGTGCTGCTGGTGTTTTCGCTTCGGAGGAAGACTTATGAGCTTGTCTTTGCTGCAACTTAATTGGTTCGCGATTCTCGCCGCCACCGCTTCGGCCTTCCTGCTCGGCGGCCTGTGGTACGGCCCGTTGTTCAAGAAGGCCTGGTGCCGCGAGGCCGGCATCGATCCCGACGCCAAGCCCGGCCATCCCGGCCGCGTGTTCGCCGTCGCGATCGTCTGCGCGTTCCTGGCCGCGACCATCTTCTCGATGCTGATGCCGCCCAGCGCCAACGCGGTCGACGGCTTCGGGGTCGGGTTCGTCGTCGGCGTGTTCTTCGTGTCGATGAGCTTCGGCATCAACTACGCCTTCGCCCAACGCAGCCTCAAGCTGTGGATGATCGACAGCGGTTACCACATCCTCCAGTTCATCCTCTACGGCGTGATCCTCGGCGCCTGGAAATAAGGACTCGATCATGAGCGACCCTCAGCCGCCCGCGCTGCGCTGGTATTTCGATTTCATCTCGCCGTTCGCCTACCTGCACTGGCATAAGCTGCGCCCGCTGGCGCGCGAACGCGCGATCGAGCTGGTGCCGGTCGCGTTCGGCGCGGTGCTCGCCGCGCACGGCCAGAAAGGCCCGGCCGAGATCCGCGGCAAACGCGAGTTCACTTACCAGCATGTGCTGTGGACGGCCCGGCGCGAGAGCGTGCCGCTGCGTTTTCCGCCGGCGCATCCGTTCAATCCGCTGACCGCGCTGCGGCTGTGCATCGTCGCCGGCAACACCCCCGACGCGGTCGATGCGATCTTCGACTGGATCTGGCGGCAAGGCGAAGCGGGCGACAGCGTCGAGGCGCTGAGCCCGGTCATCCAGGCCCTCGGCGTGGACGCCGCCGCGATCGGCAGCGACGCGACCAAGGCGGCCCTGCGCGACAACACCGAATCGGCTCTGGTGGCCGGTGTATTCGGCGTGCCAACGTTGAGTATTGATAAGCAATTGTTCTGGGGCAACGACGCACACGATTTCGCCCTTGACGCACTGCAACATCCTGAACTGTTTGAGGATCCGGAAATGCAACGCCTGCAGCGGCTGCCTGTCGGCATTCAGCGTCGAGCCTGAACCCGACCGCAAATCAGGCACCGCGCCGACGGTGACACCGGACCCGAAAAGGTATGCTGCGGTCACACTTAACCGCCACGCGCCACGACCCGGGGGGGACCATGCGCATCGGACTCGTCGTCGATTCGGCTTGCGATTTGCCGTTGGAGTATCTGCAACGCAATCGCATCCATCTGCTACCGATCACGGTACGCATCGGCCAGGCGGTGCTGGCCGACCACCGCAACGAAGAAGCCACGCTGCAGTTCTTGAACACGCATCTGGCCGAGCGCGGTTTCGAAGCCGAGACCACGCCGTTCTCGGTGCAGCAGATTCGCGATCTGTTCGTCAGCCAGTTCGCGATCGAATACGACTACGTGTTCTGCATGACGATCAGCAAGACCCGCAGCCCGGTGTACGAGAACGCCAATCAGGCGAGCTTCGCGATCCTCAACGACTACCGTCCGGTGCGCAGCGCGGCCGGGATCAACACGCCGTTCGCGTTGCGGGTGATCGATACGCTCAACCTGTTCGCGGCCCAGGGCATCACCGCGGTCGAGTCGGTGCGCCTGCGCGACGCCGGCGAGGGCGCGCCGAAGATCCGCGCGCGACTGGAGCATCTGGCCTTGCACACCCACGGCTATCTGATTCCGCGCGACCTCAACTACCTGCGCGCGCGCACCCGCGTGCGCGGCGATCGCAGCGTGAGTTTTCTCAGCGCCACGCTCGGCACCGCGCTCGACATCAAGCCGGTGCTGCACTGCAACCGCGGCGAAACCGGGCCGGTGGCGAAGATCAAGGGTTACGAGAACGCCGCGCAGAAACTGCTCGAATTCACCGCGCGCAAGGCCGGTGCGAGTGGTGGCGATGGCCTGCTGACGCCGACCGTATGCCTGAGCTACGGCGGCGAACTGGCCGAGTTGCGCGCGCTGCCCGGCTACGAGCGCCTGCGCACGGTCTGCCGCGACAACAACGTCGAGCTGTTCGAAAGCGTGATGAGCCTGACCGGCATGGTCAATGTCGGCAAGGGCGCGCTGGTGGTGGGATTCGCGGCGGAGAAGGCGGATTTTGCTGGGTGAGTGTCGGGAGTCGGGAGTCGGGAGTCGGGAGTCGGGAGTCGGGAGTCGGGAGTCGGTTAGAGCGTAGCGGTCCATCACTGCCGGTTACGCAAACTATCCGAAGTAACGTACTCCCAGATTCCAACGCACTTCCCTACCGTCATTCCCGCGAACGCGGGAATCCAGTGCCTTTCGTGCGAGAACACTTGAAGTCTTGCAAGGCCAAAGTCGCTGGATTCCCGCGTTCGCGGGAATGACGTTCTGGTGAGATGGCGCTGAAGCCTCTGGATTCCCGCGTCCGCGGGAATGACGTTCTGGTGAGATGACGCTGAAGTCTCTGGATTCCCGCGTCCGCGGGAATGACGTTCTGGTGAGATGGCGCTAAAGGCTCTGGATTCCCGCCTTCGCGGGAATGACGTTCTTGAAGGATGACGCTGAAGGCTTTGGATATTCGGCTTCGCCGAAACAAAGCAGAGCCCGTTTTCACGGGAATGACGCTCTGGCGGGATAACGCGAACGCCAAGCCTCACCGCAATCCGTCCCCCAACCACGACTTCCAGCCCACGCCCCATCCGCGCGTGCAGGTTAGCCTCGAGGTTTGTCAGCCCCAGGTAACCCGCTCGATGCCCACTCACCGCCTGCTCGTTCTCGCGCTCGCCAGCGCGCTCGCCGCCGTGTCCGCCAGCGCGGCGCATGCTCAGACCCCGCCGCAGCCCGCGCCCCAGGACAAGTCGGGCGATGCCAAGCAAGGCGACGACAAACAGGCCGGCGACAAGAAGGACGCCGACAAGCCGGCCGCGCAGCTCGAGCAGGACGCGCTCAAGCCCGCCGGCACCGACCCGGCGCGCGCCTCGGCGCAGACCGCCAAGGGCGTGGGCAAGGGCGAGGACAAGGACGAGAAGAAGTGGGACGTCAACGCCGCCCACGGCCCGACCAAGTCGATCGCCTTCGACACCGACGAAGGCACCTGGATGGATCTGGACGTCTCGCCCGACGGCCGCCAGATCGCCTTCACCCTGCTCGGCGACATCTACCTGCTGCCGATCGGCGGCGGTCAGGCGCGCCGCATCACCAGCGGCCCGGCCTGGGACGTGCAGCCGCGCTTCTCGCCCGACGGCCGCGAGATCGCCTTCACCTCCGACCGCGGCGGCGGCAACAACCTGTGGCGGATGAAGGCCGACGGCAGCAACGCCACCGCGGTCACCAAGGAAGATTTCCGCCTGCTCAACAACCCGGCGTGGACACCCGATGGCCAGTTCCTGATCGGCCGCAAGCATTTCACCGGCGAACGCTCGCTCGGCGCCGGCGAGCTGTGGATCTACCACGCCGCCGGCGGTGGCGGCGGACTGCAGTTGACCAAGCAGAAGAACGATCAGCAGGATCTGGGCGAACCGGCGGTGTCGCCGGACGGGCGCTACGTCTATTACTCCGAAGATGTCAGCGGCGGCCCGACCTTCCAGTACAACAAGAATCCACACGACACGATCTACGCGATCAAGCGCCTGGACCGCCAAAGCGGCAAGAGCGCGACGGTGATCGACACCGGCGGCGGCGCGGTGCGGCCGCAGCCTTCGCCGGACGGCAAGTCGCTGGCGTTCGTCAAACGCATTCGCGAGAAATCCGTACTGCACGTGCTCGACCTGGCCAGCGGCGAAGCGCGGCCGGTGTGGGACGGGCTGTCGCACGATATGCAGGAGGCGTGGGCGATCTTCGGCCCATACGCGAATTTCGACTGGACCCCGGATTCGAAATCGGTGGTGATCTGGGCGCAGGGCAAGCTGTGGCGGGTGTCGATCGCCGACGGCAAGCACGAACAGATTCCGTTCGCGGCCAAGGTCGAACAGACCGTCGCCGAACCGCTGCGCTTCGAACACAAGCTGGACGAAGGCCGCTTCGCGCCGAAGATGATCCGCGACGTCGCCACCAGCGCCGACGGCAAAACCTTGATCTTCCACGCGGTCGGCCAGCTGTGGCGCAAGCGCCTGCCCGATGGCAAGCCCGAGCGGCTGACCGGCAACGACAACCTCTACGAATACCAGCCCAGCTTCAGCGCCGACGGCAGCAAGCTGCTGTACACCACGTGGTCGGACGAAGCGCTCAGCGCGATCTACGTGACCGGCGCGGGCGGCGGAGGCAGCAAGCGACTCACTCAGGAAAAGGGCTTCTATTACGGCCCGCGCTTCTCGCCCGATGCGCGCCGCATCGTCTACGCCAAGACCGGCGGCGGCGGACTCACCGGCAGCCTGTGGTCGGTCGATCGCGGCATCTACGTGATGAACGCCGACGGCAGCCGGCCGGTGCGCGTGGCCACCAGCGGCGAGTCGCCGCAGTTCAGCGCCGATGGCACCCGCGTCTATTACCTCACCGGCGGCGGGCTGAAGAAGAAGCTGATGTCGGTCGGCCTCAACGGCGAGGACGAACGCGAAGTCTTCAATCTCAAGTACGTCGACTCGGTCAGCATCAGCCCGGACGGCAAGTGGGTGGCGTTCACCGAACTGTTCAATGCCTACGTCGCGCCGCTGATGACCGCCGGCAGCTCGGTGGAATTGAGCAAGGACAGCAAGGCCCTGCCGATCGCGCCGGTCAGCGCCGATGTCGGCAGCTATCTGCACTGGTCGGCCGATTCGAAATCACTGCACTGGATGGTCGGCAATCAGTACTACTCGCGCCCGCTCAATCAGGCGTTCGCGTTCCTGCCGGGCGCGCCGGCGACGCCGGCGAAACCGTCGGCCGACGAACGCGGCGTCCCGGTCGGCCTGGACGTGCCGGTGTACGCGCCTAGCGACACGGTCGCGTTTACCCACGCGCGCGTGGTGACCATGCGCGATGCGGAGAAGAGCCAGGAAGTGATCGAGGACGGCACCGTGGTGGTCCGCGGCGACCAGATCGTCGCGGTCGGCCCGAGCGCGTCGGTCAGCGTGCCGGCCGGCGCGCGCAGCATCGACGCCAGCGGCAAGACCATCCTGCCGGGCTACATCGACGTGCATGCGCATGCCGCGCATTTCGGCCAAGGTGTCGTCCCGCAGCAGAACTGGGCCTATTACACCAACCTTGCCTTCGGCATCACCACCATGCACGATCCCTCGGCGACGACCGAGTTCGTGTTCTCCGAAGCCGAACTGCTCAAGGCCGGCAAGATGGTCGGCCCGCGCGTGTTCTCGACCGGCACGATCCTGTACGGCGCCGACGGCGACTTCAAGGCGGTGATCAACTCGATCGACGACGCGCGCAGCCATCTGCGCCGGATGAAGGCCAACGGCGCGTTCTCGGTCAAGAGCTACAACCAGCCGCGGCGCGAACAGCACCAGCAGATCAACCAGGCCGCGCGCGAACTCAACATGCTGGTGGTCGAGGAAGGCGGCTCGACCTTCAACCACAACCTACCGATGATCCTCGACGGCGCCACCGGCATTGAGCACAACATCCCGGTCGCGCCGCTCTACAAGGACGTGGTCGAACTTTGGCGGCAGACTGATGTGCGCAATACACCGACCTTGGTGGTCAGCTACGGCGGTTTGTCTGGCGAATATTGGTGGTACGCGCGCGACAACGTGTGGGAAGACAAGAAGCTCAACCGCTTCTTCCCGCGCGAAACCCTGGACGCGCGCTCGATCCGCCGCGAAACCGCGCCGGACTGGGATTACTGGCATATCCAGGTCGCCAAGTCGGTCAAGAAGCTGCGCGACGCCGGCATCAAGATCCAGGTCGGCGGCCACGGCCAGTTGCAGGGCCTGTCGGCGAACTGGGAAATCTGGATGCTGACCCAGGGCGGCATGAGCAATTTCGAGGCGCTGCGCGCGGCGACCATCGACGGCGCCGATTATCTGGGCATGTCCAAGCAGCTGGGCTCGCTGGAAACCGGCAAGAAGGCCGACCTAGTGGTGCTCAACAGCAACCCGCTGGAGAACATCCGCGCAACCATCGACACGCGTTACGTGATGGTCGACGGGCGCTTGTTCGACGTCGACGCGGACATGGCCGAACTGGGCAACCAGGCGGAGAAGGCGCCGAATTTCTACTGGCAGCGCCATCGCGACGGCCGCACCTTCGGCACCGAATTCGGACCGACCTCGGTGTGCCACTGCCCGAAGGGGCATGGGCCGCATGAGGCGCACGATCATGATGAGGAGTGATGGGGTGGCGCGGTATTCGGCGTAGGCGCTGAAGAGCGAAGAGCAAATCCCCCCGCCCCCCCCTTTTCAAAGGGGGGAGGTTTCTGGTGGGGATGGAAAGGGCTTGGCGATGTCGGCTTCGAGACGTCTCCATCGTTTGTTTGTGCGGTCGAACAACACCATGCGGTTCGCCCATCATCGAAGCCGCCCGCTTGTGCCCCCTTTTTTAAAAAGGGGCCGACGGGGATTTGCTTTTCCGCGCGATAACACATCGCTAACAACACCAGCACCCCACAAGCGCGACCGCCATAGCGCACTCGCGCCATATTCACACCTGGCGCATACCGCCGCGTTTACCCTTGATCGATCCTGCAATCGAGACCCACGCATGGCCACCCGTTATTACCTGAGCATTCCCGACGCCGATCGCGCACGCGGCAATGACGCCGATCTGTCGTTCACCGCGATCAGCTCGGAAGGCTTCGCCGCGCAGCTGCAGTCGGCATTGCGCGGCGACGATCTGTTCGAGCGCTGGCGCGCCAAGCAGCCCGATCCGGACGAAGTCGACCCGATGCTCGGCGCCACCGACCCCAGCGCGGTCGTGCACGGCGAACAACGCGATCTGCGCATGGACCTGGTGGTCACCACGACCTTGTCCGGCACCGTGCTCAAGCATCGCCTGCGATTGCTCGCCGGCAGCGGCTGGGAATTGCGCGACGTTACCGCGGGTTGAGTCGACGGCTCGCGTAGTCGCTACGCAGTCGACGCGCGGCCTGCAGAACGATCTGCGGGCCGCGACGACTCAGCGCCGGCGAGACGCCGGCCTTAGCCCGATTCGCTTAGCCCGATTCGAACCAACACTGTTCGAACGGCACGGCCAAACCAACGTAGCTCGGACTATTTCGGCTCAGACCAACCCAGCCGGGTCATCCGACAACTGCAGCAAGTCCTCGGCCATGCGACCGATCTCCTCGCGCATCACCAGCTTGTCCAGCCACGCGGCGGGAATCGCATCCACGCCGTAATAAGCGCCGGCTATCTGCCCGCAGATCGCCGCGGTGGTGTCGGCATCGTCGCCAAGATTGGCCGCGCGCAGCACCGCCGCTTCGAAGCTGCCGGTGTGCAGGAAACACCACAACGCCGCTTCCAGCGATTCGACGCTGTAGCCTGAGCCCACGATCTCGGCCTCGCGCTTGCCGGCATAGGCGCCAGCATGGATCGCCGCGACTTTTTCGCTGCCGAGCAGCGGTATCGACGGCGCCAGCACCGCCTCCTTGCCGGCGCCCATCAACGCCGCGCGCAATTGCGCGGCGAACAATCGCGAGCAGTCCAGCGCTTCGGCCGCGCCGTGGGTGGTGCGGGTGGATTCGACCGCGTAATCGCCGGTGCGCCGCGCGTCCAGACGCCACAGCATCGGCACCGGCGCCAGGCGCATCAGCGCGCCGTTGCCGGCCGCGCGCGGACCGGGATCGCCGGCATACGGATCGTCGCTCTGGCGATACCGGTCCAGCGCCGCGCTCACCGTCATGCCGATGTCGAAGCACTCGCCGTTGCTGCTCATGTAGCCGTGCGAGCGCCAGTTGCAGTAGCGATTCATCTGATCGCGCGCATCGAAGCCGCGGCGATGGATCAGGCTGGCCGCCAGGCACAGGGCCATCGAGGTGTCGTCGGTCCACTCGCCCGCACGCAGCGCGAACGGCCCGCCGCCGGTCATGTCGGTCAGCGGCGCGAAACTGCCGCGCGAGCGGAACTCGACCGTGGTGCCGACCGCATCGCCGCAGGCCAGGCCCAGCAGGCAGCCCAGGTAGCGTTCGCGCAATTCGGGCGAGGCGCTCATGCGGCCTCCAGGTCTTCGTAGCAATCGGGTACGAAGCGCGGCGTGCAGACCGCGATGAAGATCAGATCCTCGTCGCCCAGGTTGACGATGCGTTGCGGCGTATCGGCGGGAATGAACACCGCGTCGCCCGGACCCACCTCGCCCGGAGGTAGATCGCCGACATGCATGCGCCCGCGTCCTTGCAGGATCAGATAGCGCTCGCTGGTGCCGCGCAGACGGTGCAGCTGGGTGCTTACGCCGGGCTCGACCCGGATGCGCGCGATCGAGCTGTGCGCATCGTCGGGCGAGTTCCACCACTCGATGACGTGGCAGCGTTCTGCGATGTAGTACTCGGCCGTGTCGGCGTTGGAGACGATGCGGGCGCTGGCCATGGCGATGTCGGCGTGGAAGCAGCCGACAGCTTAACCGCGCGCGGTGATTCGCTCCGCGCTCAGACCCCCACGCCGTGCGGCTGGACCACGCCGGTGGCGATGCCGACCACGACTAGCGCGATCAGCGCGATCGAAAAGCCGATGCGCCGGGTCAAGGCGTTGACGGTGCGCTTGCTCGCGCCTTTGTCGACCAGCATGTAGTACAGGCCGGCGCCGAGGTTGTAGACGATCACCGACAAGAAGGCGGCGACGAACAGGATCTTCATGATTCGACCTTGCCCGGGATCGGGCGCGAGTGGTCTTCGGAGGATTGCAACGCAGTGGCCGGGCGGGCGCGCAGCCAGCGCCAGCGCAGCACGATGGCGACCGTCATCAGGCCCAGGAACAGGCCGTAGGCGACCGAGGTGGCGAGCACCTGTTTCCAGATCGCGCCGGCATGCGGGTCGGCGTTGTACATGCTCCAGTGCATGCCCCACCCGGCGACCAGGGTGGAGACGATCAGGCTGGCGCTGTCGTAGACGGTGCGCAGGGCGCCGCGCGGCTGGCGCGGATAGGCCCAGAACAGCCAGGCCAGGATCGAAAACCAGGGCACGAACAGGATCAGGGCCAGATTGAGTTCGACTTGCGGGTTCATGGCGAGCGCGAGGGGTTGTGGCGTGGCGCAGCTTTTGCTGCGGGGTCCATTGTTCGCCTACTGGCGCAGATTGCATAGAATCAGGTTTGGGATAAAAAACCGGATCAGTTGGGGGCGGGAATCGGGAATGGGGAGTCGGGAATCGGAAGAGCGGGTTCCGCGGCCGTGTTGGGCGCGACGGGCTGTTGGGGCTTCAGCTCCGGCTCTTTCCGGTCAGGCTCGTGCAGCTTCCGACGAACCGAGCCGAGCATTGGGGGTGAAACCCACAAAAGATCGGCGCCTCACGCGACCCCGCATTCCGTAGCCTCACCCAATCCCCAATCCCCAATCCCGGCCCCCATGAAACGCTACCAAGCCCTGGCCGACGACATCGCCCGCTCGATCCGCCAGGGCCTGCTGAGCCCGGGCCAGCGCCTGCCGTCGGTGCGGCAGACCAGCGCCGCGCGCAAGCTCAGCCCGGCGACCGTGTTCCAGGCCTATTACCTGCTCGAATCGCAGGGGCTGGTGGAGCCGCGGGCGCGCTCGGGCTATTACGTCAGCGAACGCGCGCGGGCGATGCCGCCGGAGCCAGACACCGCTTCGCAGCCCGACGGGCAGGCGCGCGCGGTCGATGTCAGCGAACTGGTGTTCGAGGTGCTCGAATCGGCGATGGCGCGCGACATCGTGCCGCTGGGCTCTGCGTTCATGAGCCCGACCCTGTTTCCGCTGGCCAAGCTCGGCCGCGCGATGGCGCACGAAGCGGTGCATCTGGACCCGCGCAGCACCGTCGACGACCTCACCCCGGGCAATGCCGAACTGCGCCGGCACATCGCATTGCGTTATCGGATCGGCGCGGTGCCGATCGGCGCCAATGATCTGGTGGTGTGCAACGGCGCGATCGAAGCGCTGAACCTGTGCATCGCCGCGGTAACCCGGCCCGGCGACGCGGTGCTGGTCGAATCGCCGTGTTTCTACGCCGCCCTGCAGACTTTGGAACGCCGCGGCCTGCACGCGATCGAAGTACCCACCCATCCGCGCGAAGGCATCGAGCTGGGCGCGCTGGACGCGGCCATCCGTCGTCATGCGCCGGCCGCGTGCTGGCTGATGACCAATTACCAGAATCCGCTCGGCAGCACCCTGCCCGAAGCGAAGAAGCGCGAACTGGTCGAGTTGCTGGCGCGCCACGAGCTGCCGCTGATTGAGGATGACGTCTACGGCGAACTGCATTTCGGCGCGCATCGTCCGGCGCCGGCCAAGGCCTTCGACAGCCGCGGCCTGGTCCTGCATTGCTCGTCGTTTTCCAAGACCCTCGCGCCGGGTTACCGGATCGGCTGGGCCGCGCCGGGACTCTATGCGCAGCGGGTGGCGCGGCTGAAATTGACCAACACCTTGGCGACCTGCGTGCCGGCGCAACTGGCGATCGCGCGCTATCTGCAGCGCGGCGGCTACGACCGCCACCTGCGCGGCCTGCGCAAGACCTTGGCCGCGCAACAAGCCGCGTATCTCGATGCGGTCGCGCGCTATTTTCCGCCCGGAACGCGAGTGACCCGGCCCGACGGCGGCTATTTCCTATGGATCGAATTGCCCGAAGGCAGCGACGCGTTGGCGGTGCAACGCCGCGCCGCGCAACAAGGCATCAGCATCGCGCCGGGGCCGATCTTCTCGGCCAATCGCGGCTACGCGCATTGCCTGCGGCTCAACTACGGCCACGCCCTCGATGCGCGGGTGGATGCAGCGTTACAAGTCTTGGGCGCGCTTTCGTCGGCGCGATAGGCGTCAGCCGCAGGCGTTGTTCCTCGCTCGCGTCGGCCAACGCCTCGGCCTGGCGCTTACGACTGAGATTGCCGAGCGCGCGCCGATACGACCAGTCGACCAGTTCGCGCAGATAGTCCGCCGGCATGCGCTTGACCTCGACCACCGTGACCCAGTGATAGCGGCCCATGAACCGCGCCGGCTTGGCGCCGGGCATGTCGGTGAGCTCGACGAACCGTTCCGGCGTGGTCTTGAAGCTGAAACGCCAGCGCTCGGGTTCGCTGGTCTTGAAATAGGCGAAGAATTTTCCGCCGACGCTGTAGACCAGGATATTGGACGGCGCCGCGTGCAGGACTTCCTCGGCGCCGGGGTAGGCGCGGCAAAGTTTCTTGAGGGCGTTGGTGTCCATTGCGGCGAAGGCTCGGTTCGGGCATGCATGGTCGCACGAGGACGCCGCGGACTTTGCTCGTCATCCCCGCGAAGGCGGGGACGACGGCAAGAGAGATGACGACAGGCCGGATGATTCCGTCACGGGCTCGACTCGCATGATCGCAGACCGGACTGCAATGCTCCTCACATATGCGAGGTAATCTTCGGCACGTTGAACCAATCGTTGTTCAAGCCATCCATGAACTGCACCGGCGCGGCCGCCAGCACCGCATGATCCACATCCAGGCAGGCGATGTTGATCGAGTAATACTTGCCACCCAGCACCTCCAGCTCGCCGGTGCCGTAGGCATGCACCGCGCAATGCTTGCAGAAGTGATAAGTGCCGCTGAAGGTGCCGAACTGGTAGCTGCCGGTGTCCTCGGGGCCGCCGCTGAGCAGGCGGAACGCATCGGGTTTGACGATCGCGCCCCACTTGCGCAGCTTGTTGCACATCGAACAATTGCAGCGCGAGGTGCCGGCCGAAAGGTCGAGGTCGACCTCGTAACGGATGGCGCCGCAGTGGCAGCTGGCCTGGTAGGTCTCGACGGTCATGGCGGTTCTCCGATGGCGAGGGGCGGGTGGCCCGGGACAGTTACAGGATAGTAGCCATTGAGGACAGGACATGTCCTCAATAGGTTTTACACTGCGCCCATGCTCAAGACCTCGACCCGCCTTCTGCGCCTGTTGTCGTTGCTGCAATCGCGCCGTCACTGGACCGGCGCGGAACTGTGCGAACGCCTGGACGTCGACGGCCGCACCGTGCGCCGCGACGTCGACCGGCTGCGCGAACTCGGCTATCCGGTGCAGGCCTCGACCGGCGTCGGCGGCGGCTACCGGCTCGCCGCCGGCGCCTCGCTGCCGCCGCTGTTGCTCGACGACGACGAAGCCGTGGCGATGGTGGTCGCGCTGCGCAGCGCCGCCGGCAGCGTGGCGCGGATCGAGGACACCACGGTCGGCCTGCTCGGCAAGCTCGATCAACTGCTGCCGGCGCGGCTGCGGCGGCGGGTCAGCGCGCTGTATTCGGTGACGGTGTCGCTGGCGCACAACGAAACCGGCCCGGACGTCGACACCCTGACCGGACTGGCCGGCGCCTGCCGCGACCATCGGCTGATCGACATGGACTACAGCGATCGCGGCGGCCGCGCCAGCCAGCGCAGCATCGAGCCGCTGCGCCTGGTCAGCGCCGGGCGCCGCTGGTATCTGCTGGCCTGGGATCGCGGCCGCGAGGACTGGCGCCTGTTCCGCGCCGACCGCATCGTCGCGCTGCGTTGCGGCGGCGGCGCGTTCGCGCCGCGCAAGTTTCCCGAAGACGTGGCGGTGTACGTGCAGCGTTCGCTCAGCCAGCCGAACCAGGGCCCGACCGTGCGCGCGCGCCTGCGCGGTTCGGCCGACGCCCTGGCGCCGAGCCTGCCGCCGTGGTGCGGGCTGCTCGAACACATCGACGAGCACAACTGCATGCTGCACGTGCGCGGCGAAACGCCGGAAGAAATTCTCGCCCTATTGGCCCTGACCGGGGTCGAGTTCGAACTGCTCGATGCGGGCGATCAGCTGCCGCGGTTGCGCGAGGTCGCGCAGCGTTTGTTGCGGGCGGTGGAGTAAGCCGCGGCGCACGTTGCCGCGTCATCGTTGCGCGCAAGCGCCATGCAGTCCGACGCGTTGCGTTCGCAAGCGATGCGCGCGACGGTTCAATCCGGAAAGCGCGGCACCGCCGAAGTCTCGACCAAACAGCTCCAAGACTCGTGCTGTCGAACCAAAGCAACGAGGCCGCGCCCTCCCCGGACGCGGCCTCCTCTACCCTCCCTGCAGCATCCTGCGACCCGGCGGGGTCAGCCGAGATCGGCCAGGATATTGTCCGCCGCCTGCAACGCCAGCGCGGCGATGGTCAGGGTCGGATTGGCGGTCGCGGTGGTCGGAAATACGCCGCTGCCGACCATGTACAGATTGCTGTGATCCCACGACTGCTGGCGCGCGTTGAGCACCGAGGTCGTGGCGCTGTCGCCCATGCGGTAGGTGCCGATGATGTGGCCGGCGCCGTAGAAGGTGAACGTGTTGCCTTGGTACTGGAACGTGGTCGGGCTCGGGCTCGGATTCGTCCCGCTCAACACCGGCGGTGCCGGCACCTGGGTGTACTCGGTCGCGCCGAGAGCCTTGAATATCTCGGTCGACGCCGCCTTGGCCGACACAAAGCCGTTGCGCACGTAGTTCTCACGAATGCGATAGGTGACCTGCGGCCGCGGCAAGCCAAGATGATCCTTGAACTGGCTCGACAGCTGCACGCGGTTGTCCGGATCGGGCAACTGCTCGATCAGATAGCCCAGACGCAGTTGCCGGATGTAGACGTTGTTGAGCGTGTTGACCAATTTCGAGCCGTACAACTGACTGAACGCCGGCAGGTTCGGATCGAAACGCAGCGACTGCCCCTGCTGGTTGACCGAATCGCCGTTCAACTGGGTGTTGTTCTGGCCGAACACGAAATCGGCGAGCGTGGTGTAGGGATCGTTGGTCGCCCAGTTCCAGCCTTCGTTGCCGATCTCGATGCGATACGCCGCGCGCTGATTGCGGAACGCGCCGTCGCGCACCGACTCGATGCCCGAGGTCGACAGCGGCCCGCGGAACGCATAGATCGGGTCCTTCGACAGGCCCCAGGCCAGGTACATCACGTGATCCATCAGATTGCGGCCGACCTGATCGGAGCGATTGGCCACGCCGTTGGGATAACCCGGATTGCCGTTCGACATCAGCAGCAGCTTGGGCGTTTCGATCGCATGCGCGGCGAGCACGTAGCGCTTGCCGGTCGCGGTGCCCTTGCCGGTCGACGGTCCGGTCTGGCTGTCGTAGGTCAGGTAATCGATGCCGCTGACCTGATCGCCAGTCAGACGAATATTGTTGGCCACGCTCTGATACTGAATCTGCACGTTGCCGGTCTGCAGCGCTTCGGCCAATGTCACCGTGCCGTCGTACTTGGCCTGGATCGGGCAGATCGGAATGCAGTTGGTGTTGCCCGCGCACTGGCGGCGCTTGCCCGGCCGTGAGTTGCGTCCCTGCGGCGTCGGGGTGACGAACAGACCGATGTTGTCGATCTTCAGCGAGGTCACGTTGCCCTCGTACAACACGTCGTTCAAGGATGGCGTAATGCCCGGCATCGGGAAATCGTAGTTCGGTCCGTAGGTGCCGTCGGGCTGCACGTTGAAGGTCTTGTACAGATCGACCATCGGCTGCTTGTCCGAGGACACGCCGATGGTTTCGGTGGCCTTGCGGTAGTACGGCAGCAGCGTTTGATAGAACTGCGCGCCACCGGGCCAGTCCACACCCTGACCGTACTTGGTTTTCAGCTGGAAATCGTTGGGCAGGTGATTGAGCGAGGTGCCCAGCCAATGCCAGGTGGTGCCGCCGGCGACGCGTTCGTAAGAACTGCCGAACGCGAAGGTCATCTCCGGATCGTCGGCGCGGGTCGCGGTCTGCGGCGGATAGACGAAGTAACACTGCGCCGGGTTCTGCCACGCGTTGATCTGCAGCACGGTATAGCGCGGCGTGTTGAGCGTGGCCGGGTCGGGCTGGCCGAGCGGGTTGCTCGGGCCGCCGGCGCCTTGCATGGTCGGCGGATACGGCGACTCGGGTGTCTTGGCGTTCGCGGTGAAGAACGTCTGCATGTAGTCTTCGCGGCTCTTGGGCACCGGCGGGCCGCCTTCGAGGATCAACACCTGCTTGCCGGCCTTGCCGAGTTGGTAGGCGATGATCGAACCGGAGATGCCCGAGCCCACGATCACCACGTCGAAACCGCCCGCTGGAATGGTGATGCTCATGCCGGGTTCTCCAGGTAGTCCTGCAGCGGCGGCGGCGTGGTCGCCCAATAGCCGTAGGTGTAGTTGGAACTGCCCATCGGGTGCGATTGCATCACTCGCCAGACCAGACCCTGGGTGTAACTGGTCGCCGAGATCACCTCGCTGAAGGTCTGGCCGCGCGTGGGCGAACTGTCGGACACCACGGTCGGCCAGGCGCCCATGTACCACAGGTAGATCAGCTGGCGCAGCGCCAGCACTTCGGCCGGGTACGTGCCGCTGAGCAACGCGCCGGCGATGGCTTCGTTGTTGCCGTCCTTGCCGCCTTCGGCTTCGTTGAGGTTGTAGTACTCGCAGATGATCTGATCGGCCATGCCGTTGGGCAGTTTTTCGCGAAACACCTGCAGGTATACGGTCTTGATGTCGACCGGATCGATCTGCGGCGCGATCGCGTCGCGGGTGAAACCGGTCAGCCCGACGCTGAGACGGATGAAGTACTCCATGTAATCGACCATGTCCGTGCTCCTTATTGCGCGCGCTGCAGCAGGTAGGTGAAGTCCGAGGTCAGACCGTTGGTCATCGTCGCGTTGTTGTGGCAGGCCATGCAGCTGGACGAGGCCTGCGGCACCTTGCCCTGGATGTAGGTTTCCAAGGTCGCGTTGGCGAGGAACGACGGCGCCGGATTGCCGGTCGGATCGGTCGGATTCTTGGCGTTGGTCGGCCACTGCGTGCTGATCAGCTGATAGTTGGCCCACACCGTGCCCGGGTAGGTTTGCTGCAACAGCGCCTGGTAGCGCGCGTTGAGCGACTTGGTCGAAGCGGTCAGCGCGACCTCGCGCATGATCTGGCTCGGCGTGGTGTGCGGGTTGTTCGGATTCCACGGCCGCGCCGGCGGCTCGTTGACCGCGCAAGTGCCGCTGCAGTTGCGGTTATAGAAACTGTAGTTCGCCTGATTTAGCGGCTCGCCCTTGACCGGCACGTTGTCGACGTGTTCGAAGGTCGACCACACCCATTGCGGCTCGCCGGCGGTCTTGTGCGCGATATGCAAACCGACCAGGCCGACCGTCTGCAACTTGCACGAGGCCTGCACGCCTTCGTGTTCGCCGGGGTTGGTGTAGACCAGCGCCTGGATGGTGTGGAAACGGCTCGCCTGGTCCTTGCCGCCCATCACCTTCCACGACGACTTGATCATGATCGCGCCGGTGTTCTTGGAACCGGCGGGCTGAGCGAAGTTGGCCGGCTTGCCGAATTTCTGCTGGCCAGCCTTGCTGTACAGACCGTCGCTGACGATGGTGTTGAACATGTCCTGGTTGGTCATGATCGCGAAGCGCACGTACTGGCCGTTCTGATCGATCAGCGGACCGGTTTCGAACGGCTCGCCGCTTTCGTCGAGCACGTTCGGGGTCTTGCCGACCTGGGTCAGGTTCAACACGCCGTTGCCCATGCCCTTGCACACGTCCGGCGGCGGCGGGTCCTGACCCCACGGCGGCGGCGTGGCGCCGCCGGGCAGGAAGATGTCGCGGCTTTCCTTCCAGTTCTCCCACACCGTCGCGTCGTTGGCGCCGAAGGTCGAGCCGGGTTTTGGATTGCCGTCGCTGCCACCGGGCCAGTTGACCGCGATGAACGACTGCCACGAGAACAGATCGAAATCGTCCTGCAGGTCCTGCAGGTTCGGATTGGATTGCGGCACGCTGATCTCGAGCGGAATCGTCGAACTCAACGGCGGCAGCGGCGTGGCGGCACTCGCGTGCTGGCGGATATCGGCGCGCGACAGACTGTCGTGCGGCTCGGGCTTGAGATGGCTGTCGGTGCATGCCGCCAGCGCGAACACGAACGCGGCCGCGGCCAGTGGCCTGATCATTGGCTTGATCGACGGCACGACCCGCTGCGGGCCAAGACGGTATCGATGATTCATGGCGAGTCCCCTGCTCCCTGGTGATACGAAGCGAAGATTCGCTTCGCCGCGAGGCAGGCAGCACACCGCAGCAGGCTGCGGAGAAGGAACACAAGCCGGGTTGGTTGGCTGGCGATCGAATCGCTGGCTACGTCGCGTCGGGCGCAGACGCTACCACGCGTTCGGCGAAAAAATGCGACTGTTCGCGCAGAAATAAACTAAACGATGTTTCTTTGCGATCGAGCGCGAAACGTTGTCCTGCGCGAGCGCGCAATTGCGTTCTCTGTTGAAGCGGCAGGCATTGCCCCGATGAAATGCGCGGCGTTTTTGCGTTATCGGCGGTGGTGCGATGGTGAGCGTCGGTGAGCCCGCGCGCGACTTGTTTGCGTTGCAGCGCGGGCTTGCGCGAATGCGACGCGAGTCGCTATCGCAAAAACCGACACCACCGCGATGGGTGGTGTCGAAAAAGAGCACCGGACATCGTGTCCGGTGCCGGGGGAACCCGCGCGGCTTGCACTCGCCAGGTAAGAATCACTTTGCTTATCCATCAGGACGCGCGATGACTTGCGCGCTCGATTGCCACGAACGGCTTGCGCGAACGCAAGCCGCCTCGTCCGCCGCTCAGTTGGCGGCGCAGCTCGCGCTGTTGTCGGCGCGCAGTTGGTCGTAGGTCTTCTGTCCGGCCGGCAGCGGCGTCACCTGCGCGGGCAGCAGCGAGCGATACGACGGGTCGTAGGTCGCCGACAGGAAGCAGGCCTCGGACTGGGCGTGGAACTTCAGTCGTCCGTTGCCGTAGCTGCTGTCGAAACCGGCCGCGCCCAGATCGTTGCCGCCGGTGCTGGCCACGTACACCAGCGAGTCGTACACCGAGTTGGACAGACTGACATTGCGCTGCTTGAGCAAGGCGGCGCGATCGGCTTTCTGCTGCGCGGTCGCGTTGGCCGGCAACGGCGCCGGCACGGTGGCGTTGGTCAGCTGGCGCTGATGCTGCAGACCCAGCAGCGCGAGCGCGGCCACGTGCGGCGTCGCCGAGGAAGTACCGTTGAAGGTGTTGTCGCCGTAGGACACGGTGTCGACATTGGCGAAGTTGGCGATGTCCGGCTTGGCGTTGCCCGCGGCCTGGCCGTTCGGACGCGCGCCGCCGGCGGCGAGGACCGGACCGCGCGAGCTGTACGCTTCCAGGTTCGATGTCGCCGCGTCCAGCGCGGCCACCGTGATCACATTGGCCGAGTCGGCCGGATGCACCAGCGAACGATCCTGCACGCCGTACTGGAAGTTGTGCAGGCCGCCGCTCATCAGGCGCAGGAAGTTGTTGGCGTTGGCGGTCTTGCGCACCACCCGCACGCCGAACTTGCCGCCGCCGGAGAAGCGCGTGGTGTTGAACAGGTTGTTGCAGGTCGTGGTCTTGGTGTTGGCCGCCGGCTGCAGGGCGATGCGTTCCAGCGGTTGCTGTCCGGCCAGGCCGGTCTGGGCGTCGTCGGACTGGGTCACGGCGACCCAACCGGCCGGCGTCACCACGCGGCCGTTGCGGGTCACCGCGTCGGCCCAGCGCACCAGTTCCAGACGATAGTCGGCGTTGGTGGTGTTGTTGGCGCTGGTCCAGTCGTTCCAGCCCAGCCACACGTCGATCGCGATCAACTCGGCGTCGGCCGCGGTCTTGCCGCCGACCGGAATGCAATCGCCGAAACCCTGGCCTTCCAGGCGCAGCAGATTGATGTTGTCGGCGATCGCCGCGCCGTTGGCGTCGAGGTTGCCGACCACGAAATCCTGCAAGGTGTTGGCTACCGCGCCGGCGGTGCTGTCGCCGTCCCAATGCACCTGCGCTTCGTTGCCGGCGGCGTTGAGGATCAGCACGCCGTTGCGCGCGGCCGCGTCGATCGCATCGTAAAGGCCCTTGAGATTGCTGCCGGTGCCGGTGCCGTCGCCCGGCGCGTACAGGGCCATGCCCTGCGATGCGGTCAGCACCTGCGCGCGCGGTTCGCCCTGCGGCTCGTTGAGCGCGTTGAGGTTGGCCGCGTCCTGGATGCCCTTGATCCAGTCGGCGGTCTGGCCGGCGTCGTACACGCGGAATTTCGCTTCCGGCACGATGTCGTAGACGATCTCGACCACGGCGTTGCCATGCTTTTGCCTGGTGTAGCCGAACGCGCCCGCGGCCGGCTTGAACAAGGTGAGTTTGTCGGCGACCGCGGCGGTGTTCTTCGGCCATTCGTTCGCGTCCTGCAATGCCTTGACTTGGCCGGTGTTGTCGGCGAACTGATCGAACACCGCGACGGTCAGGCCTTCGCCCTTGAGATCGCGGCGCTGCGCGGCCGGCAGTTGCGCATAGTTGCCGAGCGAACGCAGCTGATCGAGATTGCTGGCGGTGGCGCCGTCGGTGAACGCGGCGGTGTTCGGCATCGCCAGCAGCGACACCTGCGCGACCGGTTGCAGGCCCGCCACCCATTCCAGACGCGCCAGCGGCACCTTGGCTTCCAGGCTCGGCGAACCGTTGATCTGTTCGGCTTCCAGGCCCGCGGCAAGCAGCGTCTCGCGCAAGGTCGAGGTGGCGCGATCGAGCAGGCTCGGGTTCTGGATCTGTTCGTGGGTCAGGGCCAGATTGACGTTGACCTTGAGCTTCTCGCCGTCGCGATAACGCAGCGGAATGCCGACCCGGTCGAGCACCGCGATTTGCGCGGAGACGCTGGCGCCGGCATAGGCCGGGCCGCGCGCCGAGGACGATGCGCCGGTCGACGCCGACGCGCCCGCGGCGTTCGGCATCTGCGACAACGCCTGCACCGCCTGCAGCAACTGGCCGGCGCCGAGCTTGCTCTGCGCGTCGTTATGCGGCGTCGGCGCGTTCATCGCGACCGGTTGCCAGCTCGGCGCGGGCAGCGAGCCCGACGCCGTTGCTGCGCCCGCGGCATTGGCGAGCGCGCCGGACGCAACCGCGCCCGCTGTCTGCGCTTCGTTGCGCGACCACAACAGCACCGTGGCACAGGCCGCGGCGAGACCGAGCACGGCGAATTTTTTCGACGACATCTTGTTCATTCGTTGGTTCCTGATGCGGATTGCAGTCGTGGTCGTCCGCTGCCGACGGGCGCAAGCCCGTGGCACGGCCGAGGCGCGAAGACCTGGGTGCGGGAAAGGGGAACAGCGATGGGAGCGCGACGATCAGGGGAAGGAAGGGATCGGGTTTTCGTCGCGCTCATTCCTCAAACGCAAAAAGTGCGACGTCCCCCCATCACCGTGGCACTTATTTTGACAGCACGATTTTTCATATCGATGCGGCGCGCGAACGTTGCGCCGCGCGCGAAACGCAAGTGCGTGGCGAACGCCCTACCCCGTTCGCGCATCGTGTTTTTGTTCATTCGCGATTGCGTGGTTGCATCGCGACACGCACGTCGCGGCATCGCACGGCATGCGGTTTCATTCGAAACTTTTCGCGACGATTCAGCCGGTCACGCAGACGCGCTCGCGTATTCGCGAGCATGCGTTGGCATCGAGGAAGATTGCGCCGGTCAGCGGCGAACGTATCGGCCCATCCATGCATCTGTCGACACACGAGGGCATCGACAGATCGCGACGCGGCCTCAGCCCTGCGGCATGCCGCGCGCCATCACCACCTCGGCGCGCGGCGGCGCGCCGAACAGGCGCTTGTACTCGCGCGAGAACTGCGACGGGCTTTCGTAACCGACCCGGTGCGCGGCGGTCACCGCTTCGACGCCGCTGACCATCATCAGACGCCGCGCTTCGTGCAGGCGCAGATGTTTCTGGAACTGCAGCGGCGACAAGGTGGTCACCGCCTTGAACTGGTGATGCAGCGAGGAGGTGCTCATATGCACCTGCTCGGCCAGTTCGTCGATGCTCAACGGCTGCAGATAGCACTGGCGCAGCACCGCAACGGCCTTGGCGATGCGGCTGGAGCGGCTGTCGGTGAGCGCCAGCGTGCGCAGCCGATGGCCGAGATCGCCCATCAGCACGCGATAGAAAATTTCGCGCAACGCCATCGGCGCGAGCACCGGCAAGTCCTGCGGCGTATCGAGCAATCGCATCAGCCGCAGCACCGCGTCCATCAGGGTCGTGTTGACTCGCGCCGCGTACAGACCCAGGTCGACGCCGTTGCCGCCGTGACCGTGATCGATCGTCGGCGACTGGCCGGCATCGACGATCAGGCTGGCGATCTGCGCCGGGTCGATGTCCAGGCGCAGGCACAGATACGGTTTGTCCGGCGTCGCCTCGACCACCTGGCCGATCATCGGCAGGGTTACCGATACCACCAGATAATTGAGCGGGTCGTAGTGATAGGTGCGATCGGACAAGGTCACGACCTTGCGGCCTTGCGCGACCACGCACAGGCGCGGCTCGTACACCGACGGCGAACATTCGGTCGGCGCGCTCATGCGGATCAGGTGCAGCGGCCGCACCGCGGTGGCGTGGACGCCGTCGCTGTCGGTCAATCGGGCAATCCGATCGACCAGTTCGGCCTGCGCGGCGCAGCTGCCGCGTTGCGCGATCGATTCGGCGGAGCTATTGGCGTTCATGGCGTCCCGTGCGGAGTCGGGTTGCCTCGATTATCGGCACGAATCAGCCCGCAAGACTGTGCCTAGTCGGCCGGTTTGCAGAAATAGGCAAGGATTCGACGGGATCGGGCGCGGCCGGGCGCGGCCGGGCATGGACCGGAGCGGCGCGACGGTCGTGCTGCGTGTACGCCCCGGCCCGTGCCGTGCGGCCGGAGCGCTCAAACCATCGCCCGGCGCGCTACTGCTGCATCCCGCGCGCCTGGGCCTGCATGCCCTGGGTCTCGGCCTGGATGCGCGCGGCCTCCTGCCCCTGCTGCAGCGACTGCAACCCGGGCCGGCTGGCCTCCGAGGACTGTTCGACCGGCGTCGCGATCGCGCGCTGCACGTTCACGCCGGCCAGATGGTGGGTCGGATCGTTGAGCGGCCCGTGCACACCGATCAGCATGCTGTGATCGCGGTTGAACACCACATGGTCGATCCGCGCCGCCGGGAACGCGTCGCGTTGATTGAGCGCCTGCGCGACGATGCCGGCGGCCAGACGCTCTTCGTCGTGCGGCTGGAACGTCCCCGGCGGGATATTGACCGAGTGCCGCAGCCCCTGCAGCGCGCTGTTGTACATGGCATGACCGGGATGCTCCGGATCGGACAGCACCGCGGCGCGACCAGGAACCGCCTCGTTGCGCGCCGGACCATCGCCGGCGCCGCCCGCGACCGAGCGCTCGTTCTCGCGCGCTGGCGGCGCGTCGACCGGCACGTGTTGATGCATGTGCGGCCCGTCGAAGGTGTGATCGAACCGGCCCGCCACCGACGGCGTCGTACTGGTGTCGCGATACACCTGCGACCCGGTGCCTGTGGCGGTCCGGATGGAGATGCCGTTCTCCTCCAGCAGCGTTTCGTTCACGCCCAGGCTGCTCATGTTGAGGTGCATGCGCGAGGCGTTACCGTGCGTCGGCACCCCGAAGCTGCGCTCGATCCAGATCGCGCGCCCGACGATTTCGGCGCCATAGATGTTGGCGTAATCCGAATGGCCGTGCGGCCCCAGGCCGACCGTGGCGTGGGCGGCGACGCCCGGCGTTCCCACCGGTTTCTGATCGAAGTAGTACTGGCCCATGGTCGCGACATTGGTCGGCGAACTGGTCAGGCTGCCGTCGGTGTTGAAGGTCAGATTGGCCCGCGCCACCGGCGCGCCGGCGGCGTCGAGTTCGAGGAAATCCTCGACCCGTCCGCGGTTGGCGTTGTTCCACATCTCGGTCAGTCCGGCGTTCGGATTGCCGCTGCGCTGCTTCTCGTAACTCAGCATCGCGTTCCAGCCGGCGATGTGGGCCTCGGCCTCGTCGTTGCGATTGGACTGCATCCAGCGCACGCTCGGCGCGGTGTAGTCGTTGATCGGGTTGGCATCGGAGGCGATCTGCCGCGCTTGCGTATCGAACCGGTCGCGCGCCCGATCCGAGCCGGCGCGGTTGAAGCCGTGCTCCATTTCGTGGCCGAGCACGAAGCTCATGTTGTGCTGATCGAAGCTGGCGGTGGTGAGGCTCGCGGGCGTGAGGTTCATGACCCGCGTGGTCGGATCGTAGCTGCCGCCAGCACCGGGCGCGGTATGCAGCGCGAAACCGCGCAGCTCGCGCTGAGCCTCGTTGCGCACCGCGTCCTTGAACTGATCGACCAGCACCGGCGAGCCGTTGAGGGTGCGCTCCAGGTTGGCGTGCATGTCCGCGGTGACGTTGGCGGTGTGGGCGAAACGCAGGCTCATGTCCTGCAACTTCAACACCGCGCGCAGATCCGGATTGACCGGTGAGGTGCCGGTCAGCACCTCGGCCGGCAGGGTGACCCGGCCGCTGGCGATGTCGTATTGGCCGACCGACTCCGGCCCCGGCGGCGCCAGCGCGAAGCTGCGCAAATGCCCGTTGGCGGCGTCGGCATTGAGGCTGGTCAACAAGGTCGGGGTGGCGGTGATCGCCGCGCGCAACTGCGCGGCCTGCGCCGGGGTGACGCCGGGTTCCAGCGCGAACTGATCGAGCGCCGCGGTCAGCTGAGGATTGGGGCCGGGCATGGCTTAGCCCTCCTCTTTGACTGCGTCATAAGCATTCAAGCGCACCTCGATGCTGCGCACGCAAGCATGCGCGCGCTTGGCCTCGGACGCGGACGATTCGCGCTGGGTCACGATGTCCACGTTCACGCCGCCGCGCCGGAACACTTGCGCCAGGGTGCCGCGGGTGGCGTATTCGATCTTGCTCGGGGTCGCCGGGCCTTCCTCGAATCCCATGTCGAGCAGCGCGCGCCGATAGGCCGCGTAATCCATCGCGCAGACCGGACCCAGATCGAGCTGGTCCTGATCGGCCTGAGCGCCGTCGTAGTCGAGGCGGTATTCGATCTTCTTCGCGTCCGCCGCCGACGCATCATCCGAGTAGGCGATGGTCTGCGACCAGTCGCCACCGGCGATCGCTTCGGAAAATCCTTCGTAACCCGGTTCGCGCTCGCCGGCGTCCGCGGACGGCTCGGGCAGGCGCATGACCGCCTTGAAGCGATCCAGACTGAAATCCGCCGGCTTCTTGAGGCTGTCGATCAACTTCAACAGCCGCTGCCCGGCTTCCTGGGAGGTGAGCGTTTGCCCGCCGGCGGCGGGCAGCGAAGACGAAGTGGTTTCGGACATGGCGGCGCTGACCTTCACAGGTTCGGATGGGGGCGAGAGTTCGTGCGGCTGTTTCGCGGCGCAGGCGCCGAACAAGCCGATGGAGGGCAACAGCATCGCCACTGCCAGCCAGGCCGGGATCCGGGTGTTGACCATCGACGTCTCTCTCCCTGTCGTGCCGCGGCTCGGTGCGAGCGATTCCCTGAGCGTCGAGTATGCCAGCGAGCACGCGTCTGGGAAGCCGGAGGCGCCCGATCGCCGGCGCGCCATCGTCGGATCGCCGCGGGTTCGCCGGCTGCGGCGACACCACGTCAGCGCCGCGCGGTGGCCACGATCGAACGAAACCTGGGCACCGCTCGATCAGGCAATCCCGCCGCTTCGCCAAGTGCCGCGCCATGCTGCTGCGGCGGCCACGGCGAATTAGACGAAGGTCTTAATGTTCCAGGGTTCCCGAGCAATACCGGCTCGCGCCGGCATCGGTAGAAATCTGCCCGCAAGCTGTGCCGATCCGGCCAAATTGCAGAAATAGGCAACGATGCGACAGTAATGTACTAACGCACGCGCGAGTCACGGACTAACGTAGCCGCACTCCCCAATGCACCCTGGCCAGCGAACGCTGGGCGACGACCTTTCACCCGACGCCCGCCTCGACGGTACGCCGGGTAGCGGCGGTGGTCGCGCGGGCCCCGGAGCGGGCCAGGCGAAACGCGAACGGATGCCGCCGGTCCAACAGCGAGCGAGGTCCACCCAACCCCACACTCGACACGACCCCACACTCGACACGCAACGATCGCGCGCGCCCGTCAGCTGCGCTTGCGCGACCGATCGCGGCGGCCACTCGTATCGCCACGTCCGCACAGCTGACGAATTTGTCAGCCAAACGACAGCTTCGCGTACGCGTGCCGCGCCTAGAGTGCCGCGAGGGTTTGCGGTTCTTCAGCGTTCGTTCTTCACCGTCCCTTGCGCGACGCATCGCCAGCGTTGCGGCCTGCATACGAACCGTTCCACGCGACACGGCTGCGGCCCGGTCGTCAGGCGCGGACACTTCGCACCACTCATCCAGCCGTCGGCTCCCTCACTCGGATTCCCCTCACGATGTGGATTGTTCAATACGCCCTGAGCCGCCGTTACACGATCGGCGTCCTGGCGATCCTGATCCTGCTGTTCGGCGTGCTGTCGGCGCGCAAGATGCCGACCGACATCCTGCCTGAAGTCGGGATTCCTTCGATCAATCTGGTGTGGACCTACACCGGCCTGCCGGCGGCCGATGTCGCCGCGAAGATGACCTCGTTCTCCGAGGCGGCGATCCTCAACACCGTCGACGACCTTAAAGAGGTTCGATCGGAAACGATCAACGGCGCCAGCATCGTGCGCATCGATTTCCAGCCGACGGTGAGCCTGGACCGCGCGCTGGTGCAGATCACCGCGGTCTCGCAAACGATCCTGCGGCGCATGCCGCCGGGTACCTCGCCGCCGCTGGTGGTGCGCAACAACGTGTCGAGCACGCCGGTGCTGCAACTGGTGCTGTCGTCGGATTCGCTGACCGAGGCGCAGCTGTACGACTACGCGCGTCTGCAGATGCGTTCGCAGATCCAGACCATTCCCGGCATCCGCATGACCCTGCCCTACGGCGGCGCGCCGCGGCAGATCATGGTCGATCTCGATCCGGCCAAGCTGCAGACCTACGGCCTGACTCCGGCTGATGTGACCGGCGCGCTCGAACGCGGCAGCCCGACCCTGCCGTCGGGTTCGATTCGCGAAGGCCAGCGCGAGATGCAGATCTCGATCGACACCAGCCCGGCGACCGCGGCCGAGTTCCTCGACATCCCGGTGGTGTCGCGCGGCGGCACCGTGATCTACGTGCGCGACGTCGCCTCAGTGCGCGACGGCGGCGCGCTGCAGACCAATGTCGCGCGCATGGACGGTTCCAGCGCGGTGTCGGTGGCGCTGATCAAGCTCGGCGGCGCGTCCGCGGTCGAGATCGTGCGCGCGGTGCGCGAACGCCTGCCCGAGATCGAAGCCTCGGCGCCGCCGGGCACGCGCATCCACGCGATCTTCGACCAGTCGGTATTCGTCGACAATGCGATCAGCTCGATCGAACACGAAGCGCTGCTGGTCGGCCTGCTGGTCGCGCTGGTGGTGCTGATGTTCATCGGCTCGTGGCGTTCGAGCATGATCGTGCTGTCGGCGATTCCGCTCGCGTTGCTGTCGTCGATCGCGATGCTGCATCTGCTCGGCTACACCTTCAACGTCATGACCCTGGGCGGCCTGGCGTTGGCGATCGGCATCCTGGTCGACAACGCGGTGGTCGACGTGGAAAACACCAACCGCAACATCGCCCTGGGCAAGGACGTGCGCACTGCGATCCTCGACAGCGCCAAGGAAGTGGTGTTCCCGGAAATGGTCTCGACCATTTCGATCTGCATCGTGCTGACCCCGATCTTGTTGATGACCGGCCTGTCGGCATGGGTGTTCACCCCGCTGGCGCTGGCGGTGATCTTCGCTATGCTCGCCTCGTTCCTGCTCTCGCGCACGCTGATTCCGGTGCTGTGCTACATGCTGCTGCCGGCCGACATCCAAAGCCGCGCCAATCCGCGCTGGGCGCCGGAAAAGCTGCTGCTGAAGATCAACCACAAGGTCGAGCACGTGCTCGATTCGCTGCGCGACAAGCACCACGCGCTGCTGATCAAGCTCGGTCATCACGGCCTGGTGCTGACCGTGGTCGCGGTGCTGGTGTTCGGCGTCGGCGCGCTCGCCGCCGCCTCGCTCGGCCGCGAGTACTTCCCGCAGGTCGACGCCGGCCAGCTGCGCATGCAGGTGCGGCTGCCGTCGGGTACCCGTCTGGAGGAAACCGCGGCCAAGCTCAGCGAGATCCAGCGCGAAATCCGCTCGATCATTCCGCCGCAGGAATTGCAGACCGTGTACGAACAGATCGGCGTGCCCGATGCGGTCAACCTGTCGCTGGTCGACAGCGCGGTGGTGGGTTCGTTCGAAGCCGAGATCATGCTGCAGCTGCGCTCGCCGCACGCCAACAGCCACGACTACCTGGTCAAGATCCGCAAGCGCATCGCCGAGCGCTTCCCCGAAGCCAAGCTGTTCGAGCGTCCGCCGGACGCGACCAGCCGCACCCTCGCCGGCTCGGCCGCGGCGGCGTTCGAAGTACGGCTGATCGGCCGCGACGTGCCCGGCAATCTGGCGATGGCGCGCGAGATCGAGCAGCGCCTGCACAAGGTCCCCGGCGCGGTCGACATCGCCTTGCGCCAGGTGCTCGATCTGCCCGAGTACCAGGTCAAGATCGATCGCACCCGCGCCGCGCAGTTAGGTCTGGATGCGCAACAAGCCAGCCGCGCCGTGCTCGCGGTGCTGGGTTCGGCCGGCACGGTGTCGCCGGTGTACTGGACCGACACCGTCAACGCGATCGCCTACACCGTGCAGGTGCAGGCGCCGATCAATAATCTGAAAAACATCGATGCGCTGATGAATTCGCCGCTGCGCATCGGCGCCAACGGCGAAGCGGTGCTGTTGCGCAATATCGCCACGGTCACCGCGCGTCAGGTGCCGGCCAGCGTCGCCCGCACCACCCTGGCGCCGACCATCAGCGTGATCGCGAACGTCGAAGGCACCGACCTGGGTTCGATCTACGATCAGCTCACGAAGATCACCGGCGAACTCAACGCCAAGCTCAAGCCCGGCAACCGTATCGAAATCGTCGGCCAGGCCGGCGAGATGCAGAGCGCTTACGGCGAACTCGCGACCGGCCTGGTGATGTCGGCGATCCTGGTGTTCCTGGTGCTGGTGGTGAACTTCCAGTCGTGGATTCAACCCGCGGTGGCGATGTCGGGCCTGCCGATCGCGATCGCCGGCGCCGCCGTCGGCCTGTGGGTGACCGGTACGCCGCTGAGCGTGCCGGCGCTGATGGGCGTGATGATGGTGATCGGCGTATCGACCGCCAACAGCGTGCTGGTCACCAGCTTCGCCCGTGGCCTGATCGCCGACGGCCACGATCCCGAACTGGCCGCGTACGAATCGGCCGCGGTGCGCCTGCGCCCGGTGCTGATGACCGCCAGCGCGATGGTGCTCGGCATCATCCCGATGGCGATCGGCCTGGGCGACGGCGGCGAACAGAACGCGCCGCTCGGCCGCGCGGTGATCGGCGGCCTGCTGTTCGGCACGCCCGCCACCTTGATCCTCGTTCCCTCTATCCTGGCCGTCGTCGGCCGCCGTCGTAAGCCGCGCGTCGAGGACGAATCCTCCGACAGCGCCGGCGCCCCCGCAGGAGTCGCTCCATGAACCGCTCGATCCGTGTCTCCCACCCGCTCGACCGGGCCGGCCTGAGCCTCGCCCTGGCCGCCGCGCTGCTGACCGTGCTGGCCGGCTGCAGCCGCAGCGACGCCGAGACCACGCCGGCCAACGCGCTGCCCGAAGTGCTCACGGTGCAGGCCAAGGCCGCCGACGCCGCCTTTGATCTGTCCCTGCCCGCGCGCGCGCAGGCCGGCGAGTCGGCGCAGTTGTACGCACGCGCGACCGGTTTCGTCAGCGAACGCAAGGTCGAACTCGGCGACAAGGTCAGCGCGGGCCAGGTGCTGGCGACGATCTCGGCGCCGGAAATCGATCAGTCGGTGCGCGAAGCGCGCGCGCTGCTGGCGCAGACCACGGCCGATCAGGAATTGGCCAAGGTCAACTACGATCGTGCGCAAACGCTGATCGGCACCGGCGCGGTATCGAAGGAATACTTCAGCGATCGCAAGGGCAATTACGACGTGGCCGTGGCCGCGCGCAACGCGGCGCAGGCGCGGTTGACCTCGGCGATCGAGCGGCAGTCGTTCCAGTCGGTGCGCGCGCCGTTCGCCGGCGTGGTGGTGGCGCGCAATGTCGAGCGCGGCGATCGGGTGGTCGGCGATTCGGCGTCCTCGACCGTGCCGATGTTCGAGGTCGCGGTGCTCGATCCGCTGCGGGTCGTGGTCGACGTGCCGCAGAACGTGTCGATGCAGATCCAGAATGGACTGGAAGCGGACGTGAGTTTCCCGGAACTGCCCGGGCAGACCTTCAAAGCGCAGGTCGCGCGCAGCGCGCGCACGCTCTCGCGCGACGCCGGCGTGATGCGCACCGAACTGCGCCTGCCCAATCCCGAAAGCCGTATCCCGGCCGGCATGGTCGGCTCCGCGCGCCTGCACCTGCCGCGCGTCGCGCCTGCGGTTGTGCTGCCGGTGTCGACCGTGATCCAACGCGCGACCGGCGTGCAGGTGGTGACCTTGAAAGCAGACTCGACCCTGTCGTATCGCGACGTGACCCTGGGCCGTAACCTGGGCAACGAAGTCGAAGTGCTGACCGGCATCCAGGCCGGCGACACCGTGGTACTGGCGCCGAACGCGCTGCTGGCCGACGGCAACAAGGTGCACGCTAAGGCGTTGCCGCCGCCTAAGAAGTCGTAAGGTCCGCGTTCCCTCATCCGGCCCTTCGGGCCACCTTCTCCCGCGCCGCGGGAGAAGGGCGCGGGTCACTCGGGATATTTACCTCTTCTCCCGTCTGCATCGACCACTAGGGATAGCTGCTCGTGACTCCCTCTCCCGCTTGCGGGAGAGGGCCGGGGTGAGGGCACGCAAATCTCAGCCATGCTCAGCCGTGCAACGCCTTGGCATGATGCGCAATATGCTCGCCGATATAACTGGCGATGAAGTAATAGCTGTGGTCGTACCCCGGTCGGATACGCAGCTCCAGCGGATGCCTGGCCACCTCGCACGCGACCCGCAATAGCTCAGGCTTCAACTGCGGCACCAGAAATTCATCGTCGCCCCCCTGATCGATCAACAACGGCAACCGCTCGCGCGCACCGGCGACCAACGCAGTCGTATCCCAGGCCTTCCACGTCTCGCGATCCTCACCCAGATACGCGGTGAACGCCTTCTCGCCCCAAGGCGAATGCGACGGCGCGGCGATCGGCGAGAACGCCGAGACGCTGCGATAGCGGCCCGGATTCTTCAACGCGATCATCAGCGCGCCATGCCCGCCCATCGAATGCCCGCTGATGGCGCGCGCGCTGGTGGTCGGAAAATGCGCATCGACCAAGGCCGGCAATTCATCGACCACGTAGTCGTACATGCGGAAATTCGCCGCCCACTTCGGCCGCGTCGCATTGATATAGAACCCCGCGCCCTGGCCCAGGTCGTAGCCCTCCGCATCGGGCATGCCCTCGCCGCGCGGACTGGTGTCGGCCGCAACCAGGATCACCCCGTGCTGCGCCGCGAACTGCTGCGCACCGGCCTTGGTGATGAAGTTCTGCTCAGTGCAGGTCAGCCCCGACAGCCAATACAGCACCGGGCAATCGCCGCGCTCGGCCTGCGGCGGCAGGTACACGCCGAAACGCATCGTGCAGCCCAGGGTGGTGGCGGTGTGGCTCCAGACTTCCTGGCGGCCGCCGAAGCAGGCGTGGGATTCTATTTTTTGCATGGTGTCTCTCTTGATTTTCGCCGATCAGCGAAGCGCCGCGGCCCTCATCCGCCCCTGCGGGGCACCTTCTCAGCTCTGCACTCCCTGCGGTCGCCGCTCGCGGGAGAAGGAAACAACTCGCTATCAACCCCTCTCCCACTCACACGAGAAGGAAACAACTCGCCATCAGCCCCTCTCCCGCTGGCGGGAGAGGGGTTGGGGTGAGGGCCGCAAGCGATCAGTAATGAATCACCGTACGAATCGACTTGCCCTCATGCATCAGATCGAAGGCTTCGTTGATCCGCTCCAACGGCAGCGTATGGGTAATGAACGGATCGAGATCGATCTCGCCCTTCATCGCCTGCTCGACCATGCCCGGCAATTGGGTGCGGCCCTTGACCCCACCGAACGCCGAACCGCGCCAGACGCGGCCGGTCACCAACTGGAACGGACGCGTGCTGATTTCCTGGCCCGCGCCGGCCACGCCGATGATCACCGACTCGCCCCAGCCCTTGTGGCAGCACTCCAGCGCCGCGCGCATCACGTTGACGTTGCCGATGCATTCGAAGCTGAAATCCACGCCGCCGTCGGTCATCTCCACCAACACGTCCTGGATCGGACGCTCGTGGTCCTTCGGATTCACGCAGTCGGTCGCGCCCATCGCCTTGGCCAGCTCGAACTTGCCCGCGTTGGTGTCGACGCCGATGATGCGCCCGGCCTTGGCCTGCACCGCGCCCTGGATCACCGCCAGGCCGATGCCGCCCAGACCGAACACCGCGACCGTGTCGCCGGGCTGCACCTTCGCCGTGTTGTGGACCGCGCCGATGCCGGTGGTGACGCCGCAACCGAGCAGGCAGACTTTTTCCAGCGGCGCTTCGGGGTTAACCACCGCCAACGACACTTCGGCGACCACCGTGTATTCGCTGAAGGTGCTGCAACCCATGTAGTGATGGATCGGCTTGCCTTCATAGCTGAAACGCGAGCTGCCGTCGGGCATCACGCCGCGGCCCTGAGTCGCGCGCACCGCCTGACACAGATTGGTCTTGCCCGACAGGCAGAACTTGCACTTGCGGCATTCGGCCGTGTACAGCGGGATCACATGATCGCCGGGCTTGACGCTGGTGACGCCTTCACCGACTTCGACCACCACACCGCCGCCTTCATGGCCGAGCACCGCCGGAAACAGACCTTCCGGATCGTCGCCGCTGAGGGTGAACGCATCGGTATGGCACACGCCGGTGGCGGTGATGCGCACCAGCACCTCGCCCGCGCGTGGCGGCTCGACGTCGATTTCGACGATCTGCAAGGGCTGGCCGGCGGCGAAGGCGACGGCGGCGCGGCTTTTGATGGTCCGGCTCATGGGAAGGATTCTCCTGCGGTGGCGCCGCGTGGGGCGGGAAAGGATAGGGGTTGCGAGGATTCGGAGCGGCGACGCGCGGATCGATGCGCAGCGCGCGGCTGCGACGGATTCATTTCAGGTACGACCGCACCAGCGCGGCGACTTCGTCGATGCTCGCGCTGCGGGTTTTCTGCGACGACACGGCCTGGCCGAGTTCCTCGCGGATGTGGCTCTCCAGCACTTCCGACATCAGGCCGTTGATCGCGCCGCGGATCGCGGCGATCTGCTGCAGCACCGCGGCGCATTCGCTGCCGGCTTCAAGCGCGCGCTCCAGTGCCTCGGTCTGGCCCTTGATGCGGCGCACCCGGGTAAGCACGCGTTTTTTCTCGGCGGGGGAATGGGGCATGGCGGTGGTCTCGGCGTCCGGGCGGGCGGGCCTTGATACTAGGGGTGAGTATACCAAGATCGCTGCCCGATCTCCGCGTTTCGCCCGCAAGACACCGCGGAAGGCGCGAGAGCGAGCGGCCCTCCAGCGATTGCCCTGCCCGCGAGGCGACCGCGCTATCGCCTCGCGCACGCGCCGCGCTGGGCTTCTGACTCGTCTTAATCGCGCCGATCTGTGATCCGACTCACGCGCCACATCGACCTTCGATCAGACGCGCGTGAAGCCATCCTCGCTGGCCGCATCTAGCCTTGGCCAGGCAGCAACACACCGCCGTTTCCATAGTCAGGTCCTCCAGATGAAAACCTTGCTCGGTCTCGTACTAGCCGCATCTTGCGTATTGGCAACGCCGGTACAGGCTCAAACCATATCGTTGACACCCAGAACCAACGGCGGCAGCGGCGCGTTGCCCAACGGCTACGACCAGATCGATTTCTCGACCTTCGACGGCAACTGGGCGCAAGACTTGTTCCTGCCGACCCAGCCTCGGGACGGAATGCGCGTCAACATCCATACCGCGGCGACGTTCGATTCGACCCTGGATATCTCGCGGGTCGATGTGGGAATGCCGGCGCTGGAACTGAGCGCCGGCAACCGCTATTCGTTGACCTACTCGGCCGCGGCGGGCCAATGGACGTTCCTCTCGGGCGATCTGGTGACCCGGCTGACGCCGCAGAACGGCGCGGCGACGATCCCCGACAATCCGAACAAGATCACCTACTTCAGCGTCTCCGACGCCAACCCGGCGGCGAGCGTCGCATTGCCCAAGCTCGCCGCCCCCGGCAGCGTCGTAGTGGTTCAATCGACCGCCGCGTCCAGCGTCACGGTGACACCCGCCAATCGGCTTTACGTCAGCTCGGCGAACCTTCGCAAGGGCGATTCTTTCTCGTACGTCTATCGCGGCGATTTCGGCGCCTGGGTGAGTTCCGGCGCCACGACCAGGCATCTGGGCGCCAGCGATATCGCCGGCAACGGCGGCACGGTCCCGCTGAGCGGATCGCCGCGCAATCTGGTGCAACTCCACGATGGCGGCTGGATTGGCCAGATCCGCCTTCCCGCCAGCGCCGGCGATCGCGATCGCATCACGATCCGTTCGCAGGCCAGCTCGAACGCGAACATCGAAAGCGTCAATACCGGATTTACCGGCACCATGATCCTGCGCAGCGGGGACGAATACCAATTCATGTATGCGGCCAATCTGCGGCGCTGGGAACTGATCGTCAGTCCGGTTTCGTTCCATCAGGCCGGCGCCGTCGCCGATGGCCAGTTGCCCAACATGGTCAACCCGCACACCGTGGTCAACGCGGCCGACGGCAATTGGGCGGCGGCCATCAAACTGCCGCTGACGCGACGCGTCGGCGATCGCGTGACCATCAAGACGCAGGCCGCCTCGCCCATCGCGGTGCGCAGCGGACAGCAAACCTTCGCCTCGGTCACCGCCGGCGAGTCGGTGACCTTCGTCGTCGGCGCCAACGGTCAATGGCAGCGGCAGACGCGTACCCTCGACATGCTGATGCTTTACAGCGCCGCCTCGGCCTCGCGGTTCGGCGCGGACACGATGCGCTCGCGGCTGGCGGAAGGATTAAGCCTGACCAACGACGCGCTGGAAAACTCTCTGGCCACCTTCCGCTTCCGCGCAGTCTCGACGCGGGAATTCGCCTCGCCCAGCAGTTGGACCTCGCTCGATCACGTTCTGCCTGGACTGGCCGGCCACACCCAGGCGCAAACCTGGCGCAATCAGGCCAAGGCCGACGGCACTTACTACGAAGGCACGGAGGAAGGATGCGGGCTGGCCTATCTGGGACCGGCGGCTTCGCACATGATCGGTTCGGGTTCGACCGACTGCGGCACGACCGTGGCGCGTCACGAACTCGGACACAACATGGGGCTGGAACATTCCGAAGGCCGCACGATGACGGGCACCATCATGAACGGCAACGAGTGGTCGTTGTTCGGCGCGCCGTATCTGTATGTGCCCAACCTCGGTATTCCTCTGACGCTGCCGGGCGGCGTGAACGAAATGCAGACGATGAACAATCGCGCGCCCACCGTGGCCGCGTTCCGCTGATGCGGCGATGAGATCGCAGACATCGCGATATCGGCTGGCCGCGACCGCTGCGATTCTCGCAGCGGTCGCGGCGCTGGTATTTTCATTAACGAATACGAATCCGGTGTCAGTGTCGGGCGCGCCGGCTCCAGCCGCGCCTCGTCAACACGAGCCGACGCCGACCACCGCGCCGATCGCAACGCCCGCCGTCAAAACGAACGACGTAACCAACGCCGGCGAGCTTCCGCGCCCGTTCCAATACCTGCGCGAGTCCCAACGCGCGGACGGCAGCTTTCCTCTGCAATCCAATCCCGCCGTCCTCGATGCATTGCGCGTCGGCGATGCCTTCATTATCGATCTGCCGATGGGACGGTCGGCTTATACCGCTCAGGTCGCTCAGGCGATCGATATACCGGGCGGACGCCGCCTGAGCGGTCGCCTGCACGACGGCGACATCGACTCGTGGCCCTTCAGCCTGACCCTGATGCGCGATGGCCGCGTCGTGGTCGGCAATATCAGCGCGAACCAACGCCAGTTCTCGATCCAGACCGGGCAGGCGGGCGGATACTTGCGCGATACGACGTCCGAATCCAGCCGATTGATCGATAGCGAACATGCGCAAGGCGGGCACGTGCATTGAACGGTGGCCCGCGGCGGCGAGGCCATATGCTCGGACGCAAGGTCTCGCGTCGACGGACGAGGTCTCCCGTCGATCGCGGCCGCCAGGCCGCGATCAACCGGTGTTCTGCACCCCGGCCGCGATGCCGTTGACTGTCGCCACCAACGCTTGCTGCAGGCCGTCGTCCGGCCGTCCGGCCGCGCGCCAGCGCGCGAGCAGGTCGACCTGCAACAGGCTGATCGGATCGACGTAAGGATTGCGCAGGCGAATCGACTGACGCAGACGGTGATCGCCCAGCAACAGCTCCTCGCTGCCCTTGATCGTCAGCACCGCGCGGCGGGTGCGTTCGAATTCCTCGGCGATGCCGGGATGGAAACGCGCATGCAGGTCGCCTTCGGGCAAATCGGCGGCGAGCATCGAATAGCGTTCGAAGATCGCCGGGTCGGACTTGGCCAGGACCATTTCCAGATCGTCGATCAGGGTGCCGAAGAACGGCCAGTCGCGCGCCATCTCGGCCAGCGCATCGCGGCCGTGTTCGGCCAGCGCGCGTTCCAGGCCGGTGCCGACGCCGTACCACGCGGTCAAACCGGCGCGGTTCTGCGACCAGGCGAACACCCACGGGATCGCGCGCAACGAACCGATATCGCCGACCCCTGCGCGCTTGGCCGGACGCGAGCCGATGCGCAACCGCTCGATCACGTCGATCGGAGTGGCGGCGCGGAAGTACGCGGGGAACTGCGGGTCTTCGTGCACCAGCGCGCGATAGTGCGCGCGCGCCCGCTGGGCCAGTTCGGCGGCGATCGCGCGCCAGCCGGCTTCGCGCGGCTCCGGCGCGCGCGGACGCAAGGTCGCGCGCAGCACCGCGCCGGTGGTCTGTTCGAGATTGCGCAGCGCCAGCGCGCGGATGCCGTACTTGCGATGGATCACTTCGCCCTGCTCGGTCAAACGCAGATACCCGTCGACCGAACCGCGCGGCGCGGCGATCACCGCGCGCTCGGTCTTGCCGCCGCCGCGGCTGATCGAACCGCCGCGGCCGTGGAAGAACGCGATCCGCACCTGGCTGTCGTGGGCCAGCGCGGTCAGCGCGATCTGGGTTTGCTGCAAGGCCCAGCGCGAGGCGACCATGCCGCCGTCCTTCGCGCTGTCGGAATAACCCAGCATCACCACCTGGCGATTGCCGCGCGCGCGCAGATGGGCGCGATACATCGGATCGGCAAACAACGCGCGCAAGGTGTCGGCGGCGGCGTCGAGGTCGTCGACGGTTTCGAACAGCGGCGCGACATCCAGCGGCACCCGGCCGTCGCCATCGACGCAACCGGCGGTCTTGGCCAGCGCGAGCACCGCCAACGCGTCGGCGGCGCTGCGGCTCATGCTGACGATGTACGGCCCGAACGCGCGCTCGCCGTACCGCGGACGCAGTCGCGCGACCGCGCGGAACACTTCGAGGGTCGACTGCGCGGCATTGGCCGCGGCGCGCGCGGGAGGCGCGTCGCCATCGAGCAGGCTGTGCAGACGGGTGGCGCGGGTGGCCACGTCCAGCGATTCCCAGTCGGGCATATCGAGCAGCGCGGCGAGCGCGGCATCGTGGGTGCCCGAGTCCTGACGCAGGTCCAGGCTGGCCAGATGGAAGCCGAAGCATTCGGCGCGCCGACGCAGGCGGCGCACCGCGAAACCGCCGGCGTGTTCGCCCTGATTGGCGGCGAGGCTGCGTTCGATCAGGGCGATGTCGGCCAGGAATGCGGGCGCATCGGGATAACCGTGCACGCTTTCTTCGACCGTGGCCTGCAGGCGCGCGGCCATCAGACTGAGCAGGTTGCGGTAGGGCATGTCGGCGTGGCGCGGCTTGAGCAGCGCGGCCGCCTTAGGCAATTGATAACGGTAATCCTCGACCCGCGCGAGCACCGCGTCGTCGATGCGCACGCGGGTGACCGACTGGCTGAGCAGTTCGGCCAGCGAGGCCAGATCGTTGCGATACGCATTGAGCACCAGCGCGCGCTGACCGGACAAGGTCGCGGCGATGGTGTCGGCGCCGACATTCGGATTGCCGTCCATGTCGCCGCCGACCCAGGTGCCGAAACCGAGCACGTCGGGCAACGCGGCGCCGCCTTCGCCGAAACGCTCGCCGTAGATTTCGCGCAGCGCGTCCTCGAAGGTTTCGTAATACACCGGCAGCACCCGGTACAGCACGTCGGACAAATAGAACCCGACGTGTTCGAACTCGTCGGCGACGCTGGGCTTGGCCGCAGGCGCTTCGGCGGTCTGCCAGCTCGCGGTCAGGGCCAGGCGGATGCGTTCGCGGTCGGCGCGGCGTTCGGTGGGGGTGCGGTTGCGGTCGATGTCGGCGACCAGACAGCCGACGATGGTGCGTTCCTTCTCCAGCAGCGCGCGTCGCACCGCTTCGGTGGGATGCGCGGTGAACACCGGCTCGATCCGCAGCCGCGGCAGCAATGCGGCGACTTCCTCGGCGCTGACGCCCTGGCGCGCGAGCAGGCCGATCGCATCGCGCAGGCCGCCGGGCTGGGCGCCGGCGCCGCTGCGTTCGTAGTCGCGGCGGCGGCGGATGCGGTGCACGCGCTCGGCCAGATTGACCGCCTGGAAATAGGTGGCGAAGGCGCGCACCAGATCGCTGGCCTGATCCAGATCGATATCGGCCAGCACCTCGGCCAGGGCGCCGATCGGCGCTTGCGCTTCGCGGCGGCGGATCGCGGCGCGGCGCAGGCGTTCGACATCGTCGAGGAAGGCCGGGCCGCGCTGTTCGGCGAGGATTTCGCCGACCAGGGCGCCCAGGGTCTTGACGTCGTCGCGCAGCAGGGCGTCGGTGGAGGCGAAATCGACCGCACGCAGCGGTTCGTCGCTGGTATCGAGAAGGACATTCATGCTTAAAGGCTACAGCACGCCATGCGCGATGTGCCGAAGGTTGCAGGTGTGACGGATTGGCGACAGCGCTGCCGAACAATGCCGCCGCGCGCTGCCACCTCGGGCACGCGGCCGGTCGTGCCTTGGCATGAGCCACGAATGCACGGTCGAGCGCACCGCCGACGAGGCGACGAGCGGCGCCCGAACCCCCTGGCGCGCTGCGACCGGAATCACGAAACTATCGGCCGTCCGTTTTGCCCCTACTCGCAAGGATCGCGTCATGCCGTACCTGGGCCTGGGTTTGCACGTCATCGTCGCGCTGTGTTTCGCCGTGCATGTCGTGCGCAGCGGCCAGGACCGGTACTGGCTGATGATTCTCTTCATGTTTCCGCTGCTGGGCAGCGTGGTCTACGGCGTGGCGATCTGGCTGCCGGACCAGCGCCACACCCGTCACGGCCGCGCCTTGGCCGGCAACGTGCGGCGCTTGCTCGACCCGGGCCGCGAACTGCGCGAGGCGCAGGACGCGTACGAAACCGCGGCCACCACCGACAACCGCATGCGTCTGGCCGATGCGCTGCTCGGCGCCGGCCGCGCCAGCGACGCGTTGCCGCTGTACCGCGCCGCGCTCAGCGGCATCCATCGCGACGATCCGCGGATCCAGGTCAAGCTCGCCCACGCGCTGCTGGAAGCCGGCGACGCCGCGCAGGCGCGGCAGACGCTGGAGGACCTGATCGCGCGCAAGCCCGATTTCCGCTCGCCCGAAGGCCATCTGACCTTCGCGCGCGCGGTCGCGGCGAGCGGCGACAAGGCCAAGGCGAAGGAAGAATTCGAGGCGCTGGTCGGTTACAGCAGCGGCTTCGATGCGCACGTGCATTACGTGGAATGCCTGATCGGCTGGGGCGAACTCGGCCGCGCGCGCGAGTTGTGCGAGCAGGCGCAGACGCGGGCCAAGCGCCTGCCGGCGTATGCGCGGCGGATGAACAAGCCGGCGCTGGATAAGCTCAAGGAATTGGGCAAGCGCGCGGAGAGCACGTAAGCCACGGCGATCCGAGCCGACCGCGTCGGGGCTGAAGCGTTTGCATCAGCCCACCGCGCTCTCGCCCAGTAGTTCGCCCAACCAATCGCGCACGCGCTCCAGGCGCCCGCTGCCCTGCGCCTCGGGCAACCACGCCAGGTACAGGCGCTTGACGTGCGCCGGATACGGCGAAGGCAACACACGCAATTCGCCGCTGGCCAGTCGATCGGCGATCAGGCGCGGATACATCAACGCGATGCCTTGCCCCGCCAGCGCGGCGCTGATCGCCGGCATCGGCGAGGACAGGCTCAGGTGCGGCAGCGGCCAGGTCGACGGATCGTCGCCGAACCACGCCGGCCAATCGTGACGCCAGCCGTCGCTGACCACATGCAGCACGCGCACGCCCGGCGTCGCGTCCTGCCACCAGCGCCGCGGATCCAGGCGCGCGATCAACTCAGGCGACGCCACCGGCAGCAAGGCCTGCTCGAACAACAGCTCGCCCTGCAGTCCCTGTTCGCGCGGATCGCCGTGCATCAGCAAGGCGTGGATGCGGCTGTGGGCCAGATCCGCCGCGGCGGCCGGACAGAACAGTTGCAGGTCGAAGCCGGCATCGGCGCCGAACTCCTCGATCCGCGGCAACAACAGGCTCACGCTCAGGCTGGTCGGCGCGCCCAGCACCAGCCGCCGGCTCTCGTCGCCGCGCAGACGCAGGCGCGCGGTCGCCGCTTCGATCTGTTCGAAACCGGCGATCAAGGCCTCGCCGTACTCGCGGCCCAGCGCGGTCGGGCGGGCGCGACCGCCGCCGCTGCGATCCAGCAGGCGCAGGCCGAAGGCTTCCTCCAGGTGCTGGACGTGCTGGCTCAGCGCGGCGTGGCTCAGGTGCAGGTGTTCGGCGGCGCGGCGCATGCCGTCGTGGCGGATTACGGCGGCGAAGGCTTGCAGGGCTCGCAGGGGTGGCAGGCGTCTGGGGGATGGGTTGTCTGTGGTCATTTTTACTTACCACTTGTGTTGGTTTTGTTGATTTTTAAAGGCATCTGGTGAGTCTATCTTTACCATATGTCTGCTGCCCCTCTGATTGCCTCGGCTGTACGTTCGCCGTCCCGTCCCTTGGTTGTTCGCGCCGGCCTCATGGCCTCAGCCTCGATCTGCCTGGCCTTGCTCGGGCTGCTCAGCCGCTACACCCGCGGCCTGCCGCCGGAGCTGGTCACCTGGCTGCGCTTCGCGATCCCCGGCTTGATCCTGGTCGGGCTGGCCCGGCGCGAGGACTGGCGCGCGGTGTGGTCGTTCGCCGACCGGCCGGGCTGGGTGCGCGCGGTGGCGGTGATCGTGTCGCAGGGTTGTTTCGTGCTCGCGGCGATGCGCGGCGACCTGCTGCACGCGGTGCTGCTGTACAACACCGGGCCCTTGTTCATCCCGCTGATCGCGCGCGCCTGGCTCGGCGAACGCCTGCAACCGGCGACCTTGTGCGGCCTGGCGGTCGGCTTCGCCGGCGTGCTGGTGGTGCTGCAGCCCGGCCGGCACGGGCTCGACGCGAACGCGCTGGTGTCGTTGTTCGGCGGGTTCGCGATGGCCGCCTCGCAGGTGCTGTTCTACCGCAGCGCCCAGCATCAGCCGCCGTTTCGCACCCAATTCAAGCTGTACCTGCAGGCGGCGATGGTCGGCCTGCCGCTGGTGCTACTGGCGAGCTGGCGCATGCCGGCGCAGCCGTTCGCGGTCGAGCCGCCGCTGGTGTTGGTGCTCGCGTTGCTCGGCATGGCCGCGTGCAGCCTCGGCAGTCAGTCGCTGCGCGACCTCGCGTATCGCGGCATGGACAACGCCTCCACACTGGCTCCGCTTATGTATGTAGCGGTCCCGGTCAGCGCGGCGCTGGACTGGCTGCTGTTCGGGCATGCGGCGCGCGCGGCGACCTTGATCGGCGCGGCGCTGATCGTGGCCGGCGCGATCGCCGCGCTGCGCGGCAATCGTCGCGCGGCGCCGGTCGCCGCGAATTCGAACCCCGGAGGTCCCGCATGAGCACCGCGACCCGCCACAGCGCCTTGATCGTGATCGACCTGATCAACGACATCGTCCACCCCGACGGCAAGATCGCGCGCGCCGCCGCGCAAGTGCATGAGCGCGGCATCATCGCCAGGATCAATGCGTTGAGCGAACGCGCCCGCGCCGCCGGCGCCATGGTCGCGATGGTGCGGGTGGCGTTCGCGCCGGATTATTCCAACGCACCGCGGCAATCGCCGTTGTTCGGCCGCGCGGCCGAATTGGGCGCGCTGCGCGACGGCGATTGGGGCACGCAGTTTCATGCCGACCTGGTGGTGGCGCCGCGCGACTGGATCGTCACCAAGCCGCGTGTGAGCGCTTTGTTCGACACCGACCTGGCCGCGCGATTGCACGCGGCCGACATCCGTCATCTCGCGATCTGCGGGGTTAGCACCGAAACCGGCGTGCAGACCACCGCGCGCGATGCGCATGATCGCGATTTCGGCGTGCAGGTGATCGGGGATGCGTGCGCGAGCGCGAATCCGTGTCTGCATGACGCGGCGCTGGAAATGCTGGGGACGGTGGCGCGGGTGGTGGATGCGCGGGACGTGCGGTTTAACGGGTGAATCGTCGCGGGATTGGGCGCGATGCGGGTCGATTGGATTCGCTGGGAGCTTGTGGGTAAAAGCGAATCCCCCCAGCCCCCCTTTTGCAAAGGGGGGAAAAGCACGGGATGGCGTAACCACCGGTTTGGTACGGATGCGCTCAGAGAACGCATCTACCGGCGACACGCTCAATCTCAGTACGCGAATTCCTTGAACACCGGATCCACGCTGCCGCCCCAGGCGCCATGGAACAGTTCGAGCTTGCGTTCGGCCGGGCTCTTGCCCATCGCGACGAACTCGGTCAGCGGCTCGAGATAGATCGATTCGTCCGCGCCGTTGTGGTTCAGGCGCGCGCGACGCTTCAAGCCGTGCGCGGAGATTTCCAGCGCGCGCCGCGCCAGGTCCAGCACCTTGCCGTCGCGGAACGGCAGGTGGAAGCCGTGCTGCGGCACGCCGTCGCGCAAGGCGTGACGCTCGGCTGGAGTGAAGTCGAGCACCAGGTCCCAGGCCGCGTCGAGCGCATCGGCGTCGTACAGCAGGCCGACCCAGAACGCCGACAGCGCGCAGATCCGGTTCCACGGGCCCGAGTCGGCGCCGCGCATTTCCAGATATTTCTTCAAGCGCACTTCCGGGAACGCGGTGGTGGTGTGATCGGCCCAGTCCTTCAAGGTCGGGCGCTGGTTCGGATACGCCGGCAGCTTGGCTTCGAGGTAATCGCGGAACGATTGTCCGGCCGCGTCGATATAGGTGCCGTCGCGGTACACGAAGTACATCGGCACATCGAGCAGGTAATCGACATAGCGCTCGTAACCGAAGCCGTCCTCGAACACGAAATCAAGCAGGCCGGTGCGATCGCGGTCGGTGTCGGTCCAGATGTGCGAGCGGTACGACAGATAGCCGTTCGGCTTGCCTTCGGTGAACGGCGAATCGGCGAACAGCGCGGTCGCGATCGGCTGCAACGCCAGCGACACGCGGAACTTCTTCACCATGTCGGGCTCGTCGCGCACGTCGAGGTTGACCTGCACGGTGCTGGTGCGGGTCATCATGTCCAGGCCGAGCGAACCGACCTTGGGCATGTAGTCGCGCATGATCTTGTAACGGCCCTTCGGCATCCACGGCATTTCGTCGCGGCGCCACTTGGGCTGGAAGCCCATGCCGAGGAAGCCCAGGCCCATCGGCTCGGCGACGGTGCGCACTTCGCGCAGATGGGTCGCCGCCTCCACGCAGGTGTCGTGCAGGGTCGCCAGCGGCGCGCCCGACAACTCCAGCTGACCGGCCGGCTCCAGCGACACCGAGGCATCGTCGCGGGTCAGCGCGATCACTCGGCCTTTTTCCTCCACCGGGGTCCAGCCGAACTGGACCAGACCCTTGAGCAAGGCCTCGATGCCGCGATCGCCGTCGAAGGTCGGCGGCCGCAAGTCGTCGACGCGGAATCCGAATTTCTCGTGCTCGGTGCCGATCTTCCAATCCGACTCCGGGCGCACGCCCGAGGCCAGGTAATCCACCAGCACGGCGCGCGCGCCGCCCTTGATGTCGGGAATCTCGAGATCCTTGACCTGGCTGGGACCGGACACATCCACCTCGCTGAGAAAAACCTGCTGCAAGGCACTATGCCCTGCTCGCGCATCGCTGCGCGGATTGCGCGCCCGCCAACCCAGCGGACGCGGCCGGCGCCTCGACGGGCGAGGACCGGCGCAAACCTGACGACCTGCATTGCCTGGGTTTCGGGTCTGGATATGCGGCACCTCGCCTACAATCGCAAGACCCCCGGCAGTGTAGACCCCGCCTTGCACCGAACAACGTCCGCCTTGCAACGCTATGGTGCGGCCTTGCCACTGGCGCTGGCGTTGCTGTGGCTGATAGCGCCGGGCGCGCGGGCACAGGCCGTGGTGGCGACGCTCGAACGCGGCAACGGCCCGGAACCGAGCACGCTGGACGCCCACCGCTGCCAGGAAGTCGCCTGCGGCAACGTGCTGCGCGACCTGTACGAGGGCCTGGTCACCGAGGACGCGCGGGGTCGGCTGATCCCGGGCATGGCGCAGCGCTGGTCGGTCTCGACCGACGGCCGCAGCTGGACCTTCACCCTGCGCGAACGCCTGCAGTGGAGCAACGGTGAGCCGATCGACGCGCACCAGATCGTCGCCAGTTTCCGCCGCGCGTTCGCTCCGGCCACCGCGGCGCCGTTCGGCGAACTGTTCGACGCGCTCGACAACGCGCAGGCGGTGCAGGCCGGCAAACTGCCGCCCGAGCGGCTCGGCGTCAGCGCGACCGATGCGCGCACCCTGGTGTTCCGCCTGAACCGCAGCGCCGGCTTGCCGGCCTTGCTGACCTTGCCGATCGCTTTCCCGGTGTACCTGCCCGCGGTCGAACAGTACGGCGCGCAACATACGCGGCCGGGGCGATTGGTATCGAACGGCGCGTATCGGTTGGCGGCGTGGACGCCGCAGGCCAACCTGGTGGTGGAGAAGAACCCGCGTTTCCACGATGCCGCCGCGGTCGCGATCGAACGCGTACGTTTCCAGGTCACCGAAGACGCCGCCGCCGAACTGCAACGCTTCGCCGCCGGCGACCTGCACATCACCGAGGTGGTGCCGCCGCAGCCGCTGCCCGCCTTGCGCAAACGTTTCGGCACGCAGTTGCGCTTGTCGCCGTACCTGGGCGCGTTCTGGCTCGGCATCAATCTGACCCGCCCTCCGCTGCGCAGCGCCGCCTGCGCGACGCCGCCCTGCAAGGATCGCGAACTCGCGCTGCGACGCGCGCTGACCTTGGCGATCGATCGCGACAAACTCACCCGCTACGTCACCGGCCTGGGCGAAACCCCGGCTTATGGCATCGTGCCGCCGGGCATCGCCGGGTATACGCCCGCGGCGATGCCGTGGCAGTCGTTGAGCCAGAGCCAGCGCGAGGAGCATGCCCGCGCGCTTTACCGACATGCGGGTTACTCCAGTGAAAATCCGTTGGTGATCGAACTGCGCTACAACACCTCGACCCCGCACCGTCGCCTGACCCTCGCGGTCGCGGCGATGTGGCGGCAGACCCTCGGCGTGCAGGTGCGGCTGCGCAACGAGGAATGGAAAGTGTTCGTGCAGAACCGCAAGCAGCGCGCCATCACCCAGGTGTTCCGCGGCGGCTGGATCGGCGATCTGGCCGATGCGCGCAACTTCCTTGCCGCGTTCGGCAGCGACGGGCCGTTGAACTGGATGGGCTACGACGACGCCGGTTATCGCGAACGCCTGGCCAAGGCCGATGCGGCGCATTCCGAAGCCGCGCGCAACGCCTGGCTGCGCGCGGCCGAGCAGCGGCTGCTAAACGATAACGCGGCGATTCCCCTGTATTTCTACAGTTCCAAGCATCTGGTCGCCGACAACGTGCGCGGTTTCGAAGCCAACGCGCTCGATCGTCACGCCAGCCGTTGGCTGAGTCTGTCGCCATGAGCGCATCGCCATGACCACGCCGCAATCGCGCAGCCGCCATCCCGAACGCCACCGTTCCGAACGCGTGGGCTGGCTGCGCGCGGCCGTGCTCGGCGCCAACGACGGCATCGTCTCGATCGCCGGGCTGGTGGTCGGCGTCGCGGCCAGCGGCGCATCGCCCGGCGCGATCCTGACCAGCGGCATCGCCGGCACCGTCGCCGGGGCGATGTCAATGGCGGCCGGCGAGTACGTGTCGGTGCAGTCGCAGGCCGACACCGAACGCGCCGATATCGCGGTGGAACAGCGCGAACTCGACGACGATCCGCAAAGCGAACTGGCCGAGCTGGCACGCATCTACGTGCAACGCGGGTTGACGCCGGAACTCGCGCATGAGGTCGCGCAGCAACTGACCGCGCACGATGCGCTGGGCAGCCACGCGCGCGACGAACTCGGCATCACCGACACCTTGCGCGCGCGCCCGGTGCAGGCGGCGCTGACCTCGGCGGCGGCGTTCATCGCCGGCGCGGTGCTGCCGATCGCCGCGGTGTTGCTGGCGCCGGCCGGGCGCACCGAAGCGGTCGCGATCCCGATCACCTTGATCGGCCTGTCGGTGTCCGGCGCGCTCGCCGCCTGGACCGGCGGCGCGCCGGTGCTGCGCGGCGCGCTGCGGGTCGCGTTCTGGGGCGCGCTGGCGATGGCCGCGGCCAGTCTGGTCGGCCGCCTGTTCGACGTGCACGTCTGATGCGCGGCGATTCCTTGCCTGCGCGCTTCGCTTCGCGTCTGCTCGAAGCGCTGATCACCCTGCTGTTGCTGGCGACATTGTGCTTCGCCCTGCTGCGCGCCGCGCCGGGCGGCCCGTTCGACACCGAGAAAGCCGCGCCGCCGGAAGTGCAGGCCGTGCTCGACGCGCAGTATCGGCTCGATCAATCGCTGCCGATGCAATACCTGGGCTGGCTCGGCGACGCGCTGCGCGGCGACCTCGGGCCGTCGTTTCAATATCCCGACTACACCGTCAATCAGCTGATCGCCAACGCGTTGCCGGTGTCTGCCTTGAACGGCGGCCTCGCGCTGCTGCTGGCGGTGCTGATCGGCGTCAGCGTCGGCGTATGGGCGGCCTTGCGCGCCGGCGGCTGGACCGATCGCGCGCTGATGCTGCTCGCCGGCCTCGGGCTGGCGGTGCCCAAGTTCGTGGTCGCGCCGCTGCTGGTGCTGTTGTTCGCGGTGACCCTGCACTGGCTGCCGGCCGGCGGCTGGGGCGACTGGAACAACGTGGTGCTGCCGGTGATCGCGCTGGCCCTGCCGAACATCGCCTACTGCGCGCGCCTGACCCGCGCCTCGATGCTGGACGTGCTGTCGGCCGATTACCTGCGCGCGGCGCGCGCGCGTGGTTTATCCGATACCCGCCTGCTGTTCGCCCATGCGCTCAAGCCGGCATTGCTGCCGGTGGTGGCGTGGCTGTCGCCCGCGCTGATCAACGTGGTCACCGGTTCGGCGGTGGTCGAGCAGGTGTTCGGCATCCCCGGCATGGGCCGCTATTTCGTCCAGGGCGCCTTGAACCGCGACTACACCCTGGTGCTCGGCGTGGTGCTGGTGATCGGCGCGCTGATCGTGGCGATCAATGTGGTGGTGGATGCGTTGCGGGGGTGGATGGATCCTCGTTGAAAGCCGAGATTCGGGATTGGAGATTCGGGATTCGGGGGTAAGGCCGGCCGCGCCGCCTTGAATCTCTAATCCCGAATCCCGTGCCAAACTCGCCCCCATGCGCAAGAAGTCGAAAGCCACCTCGCTCGACATCGCCCACCTGGCCGGCGTGTCCCAGGCCACGGTGTCGCGCGTGCTCAGCGGCAGCACCCTGGTCAACGCCGAGACCCGCAAACGGGTCGAAGCGGTGGTGCGCGAGCTCAACTACAAGGTCGACCGGCACGCCTCCAGCCTGCGCCGGCAACGCTCGGGCACCCTGGCGATGCTGCTGTTCGAGGACCCGACCCCGGACGAATCGCACATCAACCCGTTCTTCCTGTCGATGCTCGGCTCGATCACCCGCGCCTGCGCGCGCCACGGCCAGGATCTGCTGATCTCGTTCCAGCAGTTGTCCGACGACTGGGCCGGCGACTACGAAGACAGCATGAAGGCCGACGGGCTGATCCTGCTTGGCTACGGCGACTACCTCGCCTATCAGGGCAAGCTGCAGAAACTGGTCGAGCAAGGCACCCGCTTCGTCCGCTGGGGCGCGGTGTTGCCGGACCAGCCGGGGCTGTCGATCGGCTGCGAGAACATCGGCGGCGGCCGCCAGGCCGGCGCGCATCTGGTCGCGCTGGGACGCAAGCGGGTCGCGTTTCTCGGCGATGCGTCCACCCACTATCCCGAATTCCTCGATCGCTTCCTCGGCTGCGAGCAGGCCTTGCGCGACGCCGGCCTGACGATGGATCGCGCCTTGCAGGTCGACGCGGAAAGCTCCGAAGACGCGGGCCACGCCGCCGCGCGCGAGCTGATCGCGCGCGCGCTGCCGTTCGACGCGGTGTTCGCGGCGAGCGACCTGATCGCATTGGGGGCGATGCGCGCGCTGACCGAAAGTGGGCTGCGCGTGCCCGAGGACGTGTCGGTGATCGGCTTCGACGACATCCCGATGGCGCGCTTCGCCCATCCGCCGTTGACCACGATTTTCCAGGACACCAAGCAGGCTGGGGAGCTGTTGGTGGATACGCTGATGACCTTGGTGCGGGGGGAGGCGGCGGAGAGTATCCGGTTGCCTACGGCGTTGGTGGTGCGTAAGTCGTGTGGGGCGGAGTGACGGAAGCGGATACGACGGCGAACAAGTTGGTTTACGCGCGTTTCCAGTCGTTGCTTGCTGCTCGTTGCTCGTTGCTCGTTGCTCGTTGCTCGTTGCAATTTTGTCCACCAGTCACCGACGACAGATCGCCGGTCGTCAGTCGTCAGTCGTCAGTCGTCAGTCGTCAGTCGCGACAATCCTACCTACCGTCATTCCCGCGAAGGCGGGAATCCAGTGCCTTTCGTGCGAGAGCGCCTGAAGTCGCTGGATTCCCGCTTTCGCGGGAATGACGCTCCTGGAAGGATGGCGCTGAAGGCTCTGGATTCCCGCCTTCGCGGGAATGACGTTCTGGTGAGATGACGCCGCAATCAAGCAGCGCACTCAACGCCGCCGCGCATGCCCCATCGCACGATCCAACGCCACCCGAAGATCCTCGCGAACCACGGGCTGATCGAGAACGTAAACCTCAACCCCATGCGCCGGCACCGACGCGCGAAGCGACCCGCCTTCGGCCACGTCGACCTCGCCCCCACCCAATGCCGCGCGCCAACGCCCGGCCTGCAGATACTCGCTCACCTCGAACTGCGTCGCCGCATCGCCCTTGTTGAGCAGCACCAGAGCGATCTGCGATTTCCCAGCGTGCTCGTACACCCGATAGAACACCGCCCGATCGCCACGCAACTCAACGTTCAACTGCAAGCCGCGCTGCAGCGCCGGCGAAGTTTCGCGCACCTTCGCGATGCGCTTGAGCGATTCGCGAATCCGATTGCCTCGCGCCGTGTCGATGCGCTGCTGGCCGAAATAATTGCGATTGCCGGCATGCTCCGCGCGCCCGCGCTCAAAGCCGACCTCCGAGCCGTAATAGATCACCGGTATCCCGCGCGCGGTGAACAGCCAGTGGTGCGCGTCGATGAAACCCTCATCGCTGGCATCCAGGCGCGGCATGTCGTGGTTGTCGTAGAACGTCATCAGCTCGTACGGGTTCGCGTACGGACCATCGGTCAGATACAGCCGCTCGCTCAGCAATGCGAAATCACCGCGCTTGCGCCCGAACACCTCGGCCATCCGCTCCTTGAGCGGAAAATCGAGCACGCTGACGCCGCCGTTGCTCGCCCAGGTGAACGGCGCGATATTCTCGGCCTTGTAGTCGAACGCCTCGCCGAACATGAAGAAACCCGGCCGCTTGGCGCGGATGCGGTCGGAGAACCGCTTCCAGAACGCCGGCGGCATATGCCGGATGGTGTCGATGCGGAACGCGTCGGCGCCCTGGTCGATCCATTGCGAATACGCGCCGACGAAATAGTCCAGCACTTCGGGACTGGTGTCGTCGATGTTCGACAGCTGCACCAGATCTTTTTCGTTGTGGAAGAACCGGTGCAGCGGGTTATGCGCGGGATCGAGTTTATCCGGCGCGAGATTTTGGTGATCGGCGACCAGCACGCCGTCGCGATAGATCTCGCCGTACTTGGGCTGATCGACCGGCATGGTGAACGACGGCGAGCCATGATTGGCGACGATGTCGAGCACGGTCTTCAGGCCATGACGCTTGAGCCCTCGGGTCAGCCCGGCGAAATCCAGATCGCGGCTCGGCAGATGCTCGTCGAGCCGATAGAAATCCACGCCCCAGTACCCGTGATAACCGGTCTTGCCGCGATCCTGGAACGCGCCACCCCAGGTCACCGCATCGCCGCCGGTGAAGGCCTGATCGGGATTGTCGACGATCGGCGTCAGCCACACCGCGCCGAAACCCATGTCGCGGATGTAACTAGCGTTGTCGAGCAGGCCTTTGAAGTCGCCGCCCAGATAGCCGATGTTGTCGCTTTGTCCGGGCGGTCCGCCCGCGACCGGACGATCGAAGGTCCGCGTCGCCGGATCCGGTCCGCCCTGCTCGCGCTGGTCGTTGCTGGTGTCGCCATTGACGAAACGATCGGTGACCACGAAGTACACCGCGTCGCTCGCCATCGGCTCCAAAGTGCCGTAGTAGTCGCGCGCAGGTTTCGCATCGCGCGCGCCATGCGCGCAGGCCGCCAACGTCAGACTCAACAGCGCGATCGTCAGCCTCTTCATGCGCGCGCCTGCGCGGCATCGATCGGCTCCGCAGCCTGACCGGGTTCGCGCACCGACAACACGCACAGCCCGGCCAGGAACAGGCTGACGCCGCCGATCACCAGCGCCATCGCCGGCTGTCCGCCGAACAGATGCTTGAGCAAAAAGCCGAGCAGACTCGCCGCGACCAACTGCGGAATCACGATGAAGAAGTTGAAGATGCCCATGAACACGCCCATCTTCGCCGCCGGCACGCTGTCGGACAGCATCGCGTACGGCAGCGACAGGATCGAGGCCCAGGCGAAACCGACCCCGAGCATCGACAGCAGCAGCCATTGCGGATCGCGGATCAGCGCAATCGAAATCAACCCGGCGCCGCCGAGAAAGACGTTGAACAGATGGCTCCAGCGCAGGCCCCAACGGCGGGTCATCGGCGGGATCACGACCGCGGCCAGCGCGGCGAAGCCGTTGTAGGCGGCGAACAACACGCCGACCCAGTTCGCGCCCTCGTTGTACGCGGCCGAGGCGGTGTCGCTGCTGTGGTAATGCAACTGGGTGACTGCCGGCGTGGTGTAGATCCACATCGCGAACAAGGCGAACCAGGAGAAGAACTGCACCACGGCCAGGCGCAGCATGGTGGTCGGCATCGCCGCCAGATCGTCCATCACCGACGCGAAACCGCCGCTGTCGCCGACCACGCCGCGCAGCGCCAGCGCCAGCCCGAACGCGGCGATCAACGCGGCCAGCACATACAACTGCTTGTCCCAACCGAGCATCGAGATCGTGGTCGCGACGATGGCGCCGACCACCATCCACGACGCGCCCAGCAGCAGGCAACGCACGCGGTCGCGATTGGGTCGCGCCAGCACCGGCGCCTCGTCGAAGGCGTGCAGTTGCGCCGGTGGGTATTCACGCGTGCGCAGCACGGTCCAGCCGACCGACAGCAGCAGCACCGCGCCGCCGAAGTAGAACGCATAGCGCACGGTGTCGGGCACTTCGCCCGGCCCGGCGGTGTTGCCGACGCCGAAATGAGCGAGCGCGAATGGCAGCAGGCTGGCGATCACCGAGCCCACGCCGATGAAGAAGCTCTGCATCGCATAGCCGCTGGCGCGCTGTTGTTGCGGCAGTTGGTCGCCGACGAAGGCGCGGAACGGCTCCATCGAGATGTTGATAGACGCGTCGAGGATCCACAGCAGGCCGGCGGCGATCCACAACGTCGGCGAGTTCGGCATCGCGATCAGCGCCAGCGTCGCCAGCACCGCGCCGATCAGGAAGTACGGGCGACGACGGCCGAGGCCGGTCCAGGTGCGATCGGACAGGTAGCCGACGATGGGCTGCACGATCAGGCCGGTCAGCGGCGCGGCGATCCACAGCATCGGGATGTCGTCGATCGGCGCGCCCAGGGTCTGAAAGATGCGGCTGACGTTAGCGTTCTGCAACGCGAAGCCGAACTGGATGCCGAGAAAGCCGAAACACATGTTCCAGATCTGCCAGAACGAGAGCTGCGGCTTGCGGGACGGGGCGCTATGGCTGTAGGTCATGGGCTCGATACTGGCACGAAGGTGAGCGTGGCTACGCGGGCTTCGGCCGGCAAAAGCGAATCCCCCTCAATCCCTGTCACGAAGAGGGAACATAAGCGCGAGCGGAGCGTAGTACGAAGCGAACCGCGAGAGACGTTGCACGCTCGGATACAAAGAATCTTCATGAGCCCGCTCAACCACGCTCGCTCTTCAAAAAACACGGCCGAAGCCACTCATTCACAGGCAGCGATCGCGACCGCCGATCAAACCGGGCCCGGCGATTCCCTCTACACCCTCTCCCGCTTGCGGGAGAGGGCTGGGGTGAGGGCCCACGGACTGCAAACCTATATCGCAAGCCAAATCCGCGCGCCCTCATCCGGCCCTTCGGGCCACCTTCTCCCGCAAGCGGGAGAAGAACTTTTGAAAAAGCGGGCGGGGATTTTCCTTTACCCGAAAATCTCCGCAGCCACTCAGAACTGCGACGAGAACCGCACCCCATACATCCGCGGCGTATTCAAGTAACGAATATTGGTCGCGTTGTTGACGAAGCCCTTGCCCGAATACACCTCGTCGGTGAGGTTGGACACGAAGCCGTCGATGCGGAACTGATTGTCGCTGCCGAAGTTCAGTCCGGCCGAGACGTTGACGGTCAGGAACCCGTCGACATCGTCGCGCATCGCCAGGCCGTTGGCCGGGCCGCCGCCCGCGGCGGGGTTGGAGCCGTTGTTGAACGGCATGTCGCGCAGCGGAATCTCGATGACGTTGCCGTTCGCATCCTGGCCAAAACCGCGGCTGTTGAACGCGGTCAGGTAGTAATCGGAGCGGTAGGTCAGGTTGATCGTCCAGTCGAACGAGGACAGCGCGCCGCGGCCGATGTCGATGGTCTGCGACAGGCTGACGTTGGCGTTGTACTTCGAGGTGTTCGGCAGGCGATTGCCGTCCAGCGGCACGATCAGGCCCAGACCGCCCGAACGCGTGTCGAGCACGTTCGACTCGTCGAAGGTCGCATCCAGGTAGGTGAAGTTGTAGCCCAGGTTGAAGCCGTACGGCAGACCGACCCGGCCTTCCAGTTCCAGGCCCAGCACGCTGGCATTGGCGGCGTTGTCGTTGAACACCTGGCGGCTGGTCGCATTGGGATTGGTCGGCGTCGGCGCCGGCACGTCGATCAGGTTCTGCAGCACCTTGTTCTTGTAGTCGTAGTAGAACACCGACGCGTTCAGGCGTACCGGAGTCTCGCCCCAGACGTAGTCGCCCTTGATGCCGGCTTCGTACGAAGTCAGTTCTTCGGGTTCGAAGGTCGGCGCCAGCGCGCTGCCGTCGTTGAGCAGCAACGGCCGGTTGATGCCGCCCGAGCGGGTGCCGGTCGACACGGTGCCGTACACCATCACCTGCGGATTGATGTCGTACTCGAAGCCCACGCGCCAGTCGACGTAGCTGTCCTTATAGACGTCTTCGCTGCGGCCGTTGGGGAAATCCGAACGCGCGATCACCTGGATCTGGTCGCGGTTTTGTTGCAGGAACTGCTGCCAGTTGTCCTGCGCTCCGAAGTTCTGGATGCCGCCGAGGAAATAATCCAGCGTGTTACCGCCGGGCCCGCAACGCAGATCGGTCGGGTTCCAGCCGGTGCAGATGCTCGGAGAGCCGCCGCCGCGATTGCCCGGAGGCGCCAGGCGGAAGCCCGGCGAACCCAGGATCAGGCCGGTGGTGTAGGGGTTGGTCGCGGTGTTGATCGGCTGGCCGGTGAACTGCGCGAACAGTTCCTCAGGAATGATGAACTGGTATTTGACGTTGGATTCGCGCGCGATCTTCTTGTCGCGGGTGTAGCGCACGCCGCCGATCAGGCGCAGCGAATCGGTCGCGGCGAAGCTGAAATCGGCATAGGCCGCGTTCGATTCGACCTTGGAATTGTCGCCGCGGTTTTCGCCGCCCAAACCATCCTGGTAACCGCAGATCGTGCCCGGACGCCACCAGTCGCAATCGCCGAAGTAGCCGTTGCCGACGTCCCACGAGGTGTAGTCGTACTTTTCTTCGTAGTTGAACAGGCCCGCCGACCAGATCACCCGGCCGGTGTCGCCGAAGAAACGCAGTTCGTTGATGGTCGAGCTGGACTTGTCGGCCTGGTAGAAGGTGTCGTACCAGTCAAGGCGCTCGGGATTGAAATAGGCTTCGCGCTCCGAGCCCGGATATACCGGGCCGAGCTGCCACTCGCGCGAGGCGTTGCGGTTGTAGAAATCGTACTTGCGGTACGAGGTGTTGAACTCGACCGAGAACTTGTCGTTGAAGGCGTAGGTGAAGGTGCCGGCGATGCCTTCGATGTCGTTGGTGGTCTTGCCCTGGGTGCGGAAGTACTGCTTGAACGGATCGTCCAGGTCCTTGATGTCGTAGCCCGCCGACAGGCCGCGCTCGGCGAACAGGCCCGGGTCGCCGGTGCCGCGCTCGGTGACCTTGTCCAGCATCACGAACGCGGAGAACTTGTCGTTGGGCTCCCACAGCATCGACAGGCGCGCGGCCTGGTTGTCTAGCGCGCCGGGGCCTTCGGCATCGAACAGCGACCTGGGATAACCGTTACTGATGTACGAGGAGCGTTCCTCGTCGAACAAGGCCGCGCGCAGCGCGAAGGTCTCGCCGATCGGCAGGTTGAGCACGCCCTCGGCGTTGGTGAAGTCGTAATTGCCGGCGCCGATCTTGAGCCCGCCGCTGGTCACGCCGAGCTCCGGGCGCTTGGAGATCACGTTGATCGAACCGCCGGTGGCGTTGCGGCCGCGCACCGTGCCCTGCGGGCCCTTGTTAACCTCGATGCGGTCGACGTCGAAGAACATCGGCCCGATCGAGCGCGGACGCGGCAGGTAGATGCCGTTGTAGTAGGTCGCCACCGACGGATCGGAGGAGAAGTCCGAATCGGCCGCGCCGATGCCGCGCAGGAAGATTTCGTATTTGCCTTCCTGCTTGGTGATCTGCAATCCGGGCACCACCGCCTGCAGGTTGCGGAAATCGGTGTTGATGCCGAGCTTGGTCAGGTCCTCGCCGCTGAACGACTGGATCGTGCCGGCGTATTTCTGGATCGACTGCACGCGGCGGTTGCCGGTGACCTGGACCGCGTCGAGTTCGTGCGCAGCGCTTTGCGCGGCGGGCGCGGCGGCTTGACCCGCGACCGGCGCGGCGTCCTGCGGCTGCGGCGCATCGGCCGCCCACACCGTCCACGAACTGCACAACCCCAGCGAGGCCAGGGCCATCGTCAACAGATGGCGATTGAATTGCGATTGCGGCGTGGCCGGCTTGAGTCTCGACATGCTCCCCTCCAGAAGCGCTGTGTGTCGTCCGCGCGCGCACTGCGGCGCGCTGCGGTTGCCTGGGCGGCGTACGCCCTCGGTCTGAGGCGCATGTTAGGCAAGCGATCGCGCCCGCAGCGGGTTCTGCATACGTATTCATGGGATGAAGTCGCATTCATGTCGCACTTCGTCTGGCGATTGAGGGGTGAATACGTATGCACAGGCTCCGGCCGCGCCGGCCTGCGGCGGTAAGCTGGCGTGCATCGCGGCAGTGCAGCACGAACGCCGCCAATCGAATCAGGGGCGTCACTTGTCAGCCGTCAGCCTTTCCACCGATCCATCCCCGCGCGAAGAACTGTGGTGGCGCGGCGCGGTGATCTACCAGATCTACCCGCGCAGCTTCCGCGACCTCGACGGCGACGGCGTCGGCGACCTGCCCGGCATCATCGACAAGCTCGGTTATGTCGCCGATCTGGGCGTGGACGCGATCTGGATTTCGCCGTTCTTCAAATCGCCGATGGCCGATTTCGGCTACGACATCGCCGATTACCGCGCGGTCGATCCGTTGTTCGGCAGCATCGACGACTTCGACCGGCTGCTGGCCAAGGCGCATGCGCTGGGCCTGAAGGTCATGATCGATCAGGTGCTCAGCCACACCTCCAGCGAACACGAATGGTTCAAGCGCAGCCGCGAAAGCCGCGACAACGAGTATTCCGACTGGTACGTGTGGGCCGACGCGCGCGAGGACGGCACCGCGCCGAACAACTGGATGTCGCTGTTCGGCGGCGTCGCCTGGCGCTGGGAACCGCGCCGGCAGCAGTACTACCTGCACAATTTCCTGTCGTCGCAGCCGGATCTGAATTTCCACAACCCGGCGGTGCGCGCGGCGGTGCTCGACAACGTGCGCTTCTGGCTCGAACGCGGGGTCGACGGCCTGCGCCTGGACGCGATCAACTTCTGCTTCCACGACGCGCAGCTGCGCGACAACCCGGCCAAGCCGCCAGCGCAGCGCGTGGGCCGCGGCTTCAGCCCGGACAATCCGTACGCGTTCCAGTACCACCACTACAACAACACCCAGCCGCAGAACCTGGCCTTCCTCGCCGATCTGCGCGCGCTGCTGGACGAATACCCCGGCGCGGTGTCGCTGGGCGAGATCTCCTCGGAAGATTCGCTGGCGACCATGGACGAATACACCCGTCACGGCCGCCTGCACATGGGTTACAGCTTCGAACTGCTCACCGACGATTACAGCGTCGCCCACATCCGCGACACCGTGCAGCGGCTGGAAGGCACGATGCGCGAGGGCTGGCCGTGCTGGGCGATTTCCAATCACGACGTGCAGCGCGTGGTCACGCGCTGGGGCCGCGGCGCCAGGCCGGCGCATTTCGCGACCATGCTCAGCGCGTTGACCTGTTCGCTGCGCGGCTCGGTGTGCGTGTATCAAGGTGAGGAACTCGGCCTGCCCGAGGCCGAGGTACCGTACGAATCCTTGCAGGACCCTTACGGCAAGGCATTCTGGCCGACCTTCAAGGGCCGCGACGGCTGTCGCACGCCGCTGCCGTGGGACGCGAGCGAACGCGCCGGTTTCAGCACCGGCGAAGCGTGGCTGCCGATTCCGGCCAGCCATCGCGGGCTCGACGTCGCCACCCAGCATGCCGATCGCGATTCGATGCTCAATGGTTTTCGCCGTTTCCTGAGCTGGCGCAAACGCCATGCCGCGTTGCTCGATGGCGCGATCGCCTTCGTCGACAGCGCCGAACCGGTGATCGCGTTCGTGCGCGGCGAAGGCAGCGAGGCGATGCTGATGGCGTTCAATCTCGGCGACGGCGACGCCAGCGTCGAACTCGGCGCGATGGCGGACTGGCCGGTCGATTCGGGCCACGGCCTGCCGCAGGGCCGGGTCGTCGACGGGCGGCTGATCCTGCCGGCCTACGGCATCTACGCGGCGCGCGCCGGACGCTGATCGGCGCATAGGTTCCGCCTTCGCGCCGCTGCTGATGGCGGCGCGGCGTTCGTGCGTCGCCCCATCGCGCCGATGCATACTTCGCCTGCGCGAGCGCGTCGCCGCGCGCCAGGGGGAATCGATGCAGATCGTGTATCACGCGGCCCATTCGGCCGACGCGCAGCTGGTGCGTGGCTTGTTGGCGCAGGAAGGCATTCAATCGTTCGTGTTCGGCGGCGCGCTGGAAGGCGGCGCCGGGCTGTTGCCGGTCGGCGGTTCGGTGCGGGTCGAAGTGGCGGACGAACATGTCGCCGAGGCGCGCGCGATCATCGACGAATGGCAGGCGGCGGCGGTGCCAGCCGAGGAGGTTGAGGACGAACCGGCCGACGACGGATTCAACGACACGGCCGTGGCCAAGCCCGACGACGATCCCAACCTCTACAAACCCCTGCATCGCTCCAAGCCCGTACCCAGCCGCTTCGGCGTACCCAGCCTCGTGCTCGCGCTGGTCGTCGGTGGCGTCATCGGCGCCGTGCTGACCGCTGCCGCGAAACGGCCCGAACCGTTCACTGGCCGCTTCGATTTCGATGGCGACGGCAAGACCGATGAAACGGTCTTCTACAGCAATGGTCTGCCCGAGCGCATGGAGACCGACCGCAACCGCGACGGCAAGATCGACCAGATCGTGTATTACGAAGATGGACTGACCTCGACCATCGAACGAGACGACGACTTCGATGGTTATCGCGAAGGCAAGGGCGCGTATCGACACAACCAGCTGTCGAGCTACACCATGGACTACGACGGCGACGGCGAACCCGAGTACCGCGATCGAGCTCTGTTCGATGTGGTGCAAGTCCAGGAATGGCAGGACAAGCAGGGCCGGGTCATCAAGCGCATGCGCTATGTCGGCGGCCGCCTGGTCGACGACCAGCTCGACCGTGATGGCGACGGCGTCATGGATATCGAGCGCCGTTACGATCCGATCGGCGAAATCACCACGACGCGTTCGTTGCCTCGACCCTGAGACGGTCGCGACGTTTCCGCGCCGCGACGCAACCGCTGACGGTCGCCCTCAATGCGTCGGGACCGCGCGTCCCTCGCGCGGCGTGACGCCCGTCGGCGTACGCACCGGCGTGAGCGGACGCACCGGCGCGGTCCGCGACGGAGCCGCCAACGTATCCAACCGCTTCTTCGCCCCGCTATTGCCCAGATCGGCCGCTTTTTTCAGCACGACCCTGGCTTCCTCGATGCGGCCCTGGCCGACATAGATCTCGCCCAGGCCGCTGAGCGCGGTGGCTTTGGCCTTGGGGTCGTCGGCCGGCGCGTCCTTCACCGCCTGGGTCAGGGTTTGCTGCGCGTTGGCCAACTGGCCGCTCGACAACTGCTTCCAGCCGCACAGGGTGGCGTCGCCGCCGCCTTCGCACGGGTCCTTGCCGGCGCTGGACGCGGCGGCGATTTCCTCGGCCAATTCCTTGGGCTGGCTGGCCAGCGCGGCGCTGCCGAGCGCGTTCTGCAGTTGCTGGTTGTTCTGCTGCAGGCCCTTGACCGTCTCGATGATCGAATCGACCGAGATGTTGATGCTGCTGTTGTTGTCGGCGACCCGGATCGGCGCGTTCGGCGCGAGGGTCTGGCCGCTGTATTCGATCACCGGGTCGGGCAGTTTCACCGCGGCGAAACGCGGCGAGAAGGTCAGGTAGACGTTGGGCACCACGCGTTCGCCGCTGCGCCAGCTCTTGAGCGTGTCGAAGCCGATCATCGCCACCACCACGATGGCGCCGATGCCGAGATACCAGCGCACGTTCTTGTTCTGTTCGGCGTTCTTGGTCTTGAGCAGCGCATACGCGCCGTAGGCGAAGAACAGCAGTGCGGTGCCGTAGGCGCCTGCGGCGAGAATGGTTTGCGGATCGGTGATCGTGTCCATGCGGTAGCGCGTCCTGGGCCGGGGCCTGCACGCGCAGGCCGGGTCTTCGCGCAGTGCGCGAAGGTCCTTGAGTCACCCAGTCAGTAACGCGAAGCGTGGTGCGAAAGCGGCCAGCGAACGCTGGCGGCGGGAGCGAACCAGGTGTCCGTGGACGGGGCCGAAACCCCGCTTACCCTGGAAAGCCCGCTCGACACGCACCGGCGCGGCGGCCGGCTTATTCGTCCGACGGCGGCGGGAACAGCGCTTCGGGCACGGCCAGCGGAGTCGGCGCGACGCTCGGCAGCAGCCCCAGCCAGCCCATCACCTTCTCGCGCGCTTCGTCCACGCCCTGCTTGGACTCGCCGGAGAAGGTCTGCACGCTGACCGTGTCGCCGAAGGCCGCGTTCAATTCCTTGCGCACCATCATCAGCTGCTGCTGTTGCTGGCCGCGGCCGAACTTGTCGGCCTTGGTCAGCAGCGCGTGCGCCGGCAGGTCGCGGCTGACCGCGTAACCGAGCATCTGCCGGTCGTAGTCCTTGAGCGGGTGGCGGATGTCCATCACCACGACCAGCCCGCGCAGGGCCTGGCGGGTGCGGAAATAGCGGTCCAGGAACGCCTGCCAGTGCGCCTGCAGGTTCTGCGGCACCTTGGCGTAGCCGTAACCGGGCAGGTCGACCAGGAACTTGTCCGGTTCCGGCGCCGGATCGGGGCCGCGGTACGGCAGGCTGACGTCGAAAAACACCAGCTGCTGGGTGCGGCCGGGGGTCTTGGACACCCGCGCCAGCGCGTTCTGCTGGCACATGGCATTGAGCGCGCTGGACTTGCCGGCATTGGAGCGGCCGGCGAATGCGACCTCGAAACCGCCATCGGGCGGCAGTTGCTTGACGTTGTGCGCCGACAGCAGATAGCGGGCGCGGGCGAGGTGGTTGGTCATGCGGGTAGGATCGCACGGCGCACCGGAATACTTGCCCTTCCGGTCACATCCGGATGAACCCGCGTTGACCCGATCACGGCCGGCGAAGATAATTCCGAGGTTCCGGTGTCGGCCCAGCCGCCCCGTACCGCCTTTCAGCCAGCCTCTTCAGCAGCAAGCCAGCCCTGAAGCAACGAGTAGTTCGGAGCCCAGCTACATGAGCCAAGCCCGCGTCCTGAGCCTCGTCGGCCTCGCCGCCTTCGCGGTCGCCGCCGTTGCGTTCGCCCAGACCACGGTCACCCCGATTCCCGACAAGGAGCCGGTCCAGACCGCGCCGCTCAACGGCGGCCCGAAGGCCACCTGGGGCGACGTCAAGGCCGGCGCGACCAAGGCGGGCACCTGCGCGGCCTGCCACGGTCTCGACGGCAATCCGACCGATCCGCAGTACCCGCGTCTGGCCGGCCAGAGCGAGCGCTACATCGCCCACCAGATCGCCCTGTTCAAGACCGGCGAGCGCAATACCGGCATGTCCGCGGCGATGAAGCCGTTCGCCGACGCGCTCAGCGAGCAGGACGCGCGCGACCTGGGCGCCTACTTCGCGACCCAGAAGTCCGGCGCCGGCGTCGCCGACGACACGGTCGTGGCCTCGGGTCCGAACAAGGACAAGAAGTTCTATCAGATCGGCGAAGACCTGTTCCGCAGCGGCGACAAGGCCCGCGGCATCCCGGCCTGCATGGCCTGCCACGGTCCGGGCGGCGCCGGTAATCCCGGCCCGGCCTACCCGCACGTCGCCGGCCAGCAGGCGGCTTACTCCAAGCGTCGTCTGGAGGAATACCGCGCCGGCACCAGCACCCAGAAAGACCCGCACCTGTTCAACATCATGGCCAGCGTGGCCAAGTCGCTGACCGACGAAGAGATCGGTTCGCTGTCGAGCTACCTGCAGGGCCTGCACGAACGCGCCGACGACGTCGCCGCGGCCGATGCCCCGGCGGCCAAGCCGGCGGCCGCGCCCGCACCGGCTGCCGCGCCCGCCACGGCTCCGGCGGCCGCGCCGACCACCGCTCCGGCGGCACCGGCCCAGCCCGCCAAGGGCTGAGCGCGCGTCAAGGCAATACCCGGACGCCGGCCTGGCAACAGGCCGGCGTTTTTGTTGGGCGAAGGCGCGAGGCGGACAGCCTCTGCAAGCGGGCCCTGCTTCGGCGACCGAGCCGCGGCCGCGAATCTGGCGCGATGGCGTCATCAACGCACCCCGCCACGGCTCGCGACCGCGAGAAATCGCCGTGCCGCCGACGCGCGCCCGTTGCCCCGGGCCGCGATCCGCGCCGCATAAAGTGACCGCCATCACTGCCTGAGCGCACAGGAACTTCTTCGGGCGGTTTCGATCTCACTGCATACTCTTGGTTCTGCACGCCGGCCGTTATCCTTGCTGCCGGCGTTTTTTATGTTCCCCGGCCAGCGCGAACCCCGTTCGCCGCGCGCCGGCCACCCCACCGACGAGACCTACCGATGAATCTGCGCCTGGCCACCCTGCTGCTGCTCGCCGTGCTTCCCTTCGCTGCCTCCGCCGCGCCCAAGGCCGCCGCCGGCGCCGCGCCCGTCGTGGGCGTGGACTACGTCGAGATCGAGGGCGGCAAGCCGTTCGCGCCGGTCAAGGGCAAGATCGAAGTGGTCGAAGTGTTCGGCTACACCTGCCCGCACTGCGCCCATTTCGAACCGCAGGTCGCGGCCTGGAAGGCCAAGCTGCCGAGCGATGTGAATTTCGTGCCGCTGGCCGCGCCGTTCGGCGGCTACTGGAATCCGTACGCGCAGGCGTTCTACACCGCGCAGGCGATGAAGCTGCAACCCAAGACCCACGAAGCGGTGTTCAAGGCCCTGCACGAAGAGCGCAGCCTGCCGATCCAGAACGCTTCGGCGGCCGAGATCGCCGCGTTCTACGCCAAGTTCGGCGCCGATCCGATCGCCTTCGCCGCGGCCATGAACGGCCCGGCCACCGCCAAGGCCATGGACCGCGCCAAGACCTTCATCATGGCCAGCGAAGTCGACAGCACCCCGTCGATGGTGGTCGCCGGCAAGTACCGGATCATCACCCAGAAGGGTTTCGACGACATGCTGCGCGTGGCCGATGGGCTGATCGCCAAGGAACGTGCTGCCGCCAAGCGCTGAGGCGCTTGACGGCCGGGATTGGGGATTCGGGATTCGGGATTCGGAAAATCACCAGCGCTGACTCGCCGTGGCTGTTGCGAATCCCGAATCCCCAATCTCCAATCCCGGCTCCCAACCTACACTCCACGTTCAGTCCCGCGGCCGCTATGCTGGCCGCCGCCCTTGTCGGCCTCGCGTTCGGCGTTCGCCACGCCCCGAGGCCCTCGTCTTCTTTGATCGTTTGCGGAGATTCCCGATGATTTCGCGTATGGCCTCGTTGTCCCGCTTTCCGCTGGTGCTGACCGCGCTGTTCGCGCTGGCCGCCTGCAACAAGACCGAAACCGCGCCGGCCGAAAGCGCCGCCACCCCGGCCGCGACCGAAGCCGCCGCCACCCCGGCCGCCGAAGGCGCCACGCCGGCGCCGGCCGAAACCGCGCCGGCCCCCGCGGAACCCGCGATCCAGCCGGCCGCGGTCGCGACCCCGCCGGCCGGCCCGGCGCCGACCGTCGGCGCCGACTACGAAGAAATTCCCGGCGGCCAGGCGTTCGACCCGGTCCCGGGCAAGATCGAAGTCGCCGAAATCTTCAGCTACACCTGCCCGCATTGCGCGCAGTTCGAGCCGGTGCTGCTCGATTGGCGCAGGAAGCAGACCGCGGACGTGAAGTTCACCCCGATCGCAGGTCCCTTCGGCGGCAACCCGATCCCGTTCCAGAAGGCCTTCTACGCCGCCCAGACCCTGAGCCTGGTCGAGAAGACCCACGAAGCGATGTTCCGCGCCGTCCACATCGACCAGTCGCTGAACTACCAGACCATCACCGACGAACAGATCGGCGCGTTCTACGCCAAGTACGGCGTCAAGGCGGCCGACTTCATCGGCACCATGAACAGCTTCGCGATCAACGCCAAGGGCAAGCGCGCCGAACAGTTCATGCAGCGCTCGGGCGTGAGCTCCAGTCCGTCGCTGGTGGTCAACGGCAAGTTCCTGGTCAAGGGCAAGAGCTTCGAGGACATGCTGCGCATCACCGACCACCTGGTCGCGCAGGAACGCGCCGCGCTGAAGTCCAGCGCGCCGGCCGCCGCTCCGGCCGCCGACGCGGCGCCGAAGCCGTAATCGGCCCGCAGGCATCGACCCAAGCATGACCACACGCCGGCTGCGCCTGCTCAGCGCGAACATCCAGGCCGGCTCCAGCACGCGTCGCTACAGCGATTACGCGACGCGCAGCTGGTCGCATGTGCTGCCGGCCGGCAACAAGCGCGGCAGCCTCGACACCATCGCCCAGCTGGCCGGCGAGCACGACATCGTCGGCCTCAACGAAAGCGATCCGGGCAGTCTGCGTTCGGGCTTCACCAACCAGACCCATTACCTAGCCCAGCGCGCTGGCTTCGATTACTGGAGCCACCAGCCCAATCGCCGCGTAGGCAATGTCGCCTCCAGCGCCAACGGCCTGCTGAGCAAGCTGGAACCGCGCGAAGTCGTCGACCATCCCCTGCCCGGCCGCATTTCCGGCCGCGGCGTGCTGATCGCGCATTACGGAAGCGGCGACGACGGCCTGACCATCGCCGTCGCCCACCTCTCGCTCGGCGCCGGTTCGCGCGCCTCGCAGTTGGCCTTCATCGCCGAACTGCTGCACGACCATCCGCACGCGGTGCTGATGGGCGACTTCAACTGCTCGGCCGATCGCCCCGAGATGCAGGCCTTGTTCCGCAACACCCGCCTGCAACCGCCGAACGAAGTGTTTCCCACCTTCCCGAGCTGGCGTCCGCAGCGCGCGATCGACCACATCCTGCTGGGCGACGGCCTGAGCTTCGCCAGCGCGCGCGCGGTGCCTGCGGCACTGTCGGATCATCTGGCGTTGTCGCTGGAGCTGGATGTACCGGATCACGCGTTGCGTTGATCTGGATGCGTGTCGATCGACGCGTGTGTGGGGCATTGAACGACGATGGGGTGATACGCGCGGGATTCGCGAGGCGGGCGGGTATGGGTAGGTACGCGCCGAGGGGTCATTTGCCGCGCCGGGCCTTCGTCTGCATCAATGGATATCCCGTTCGCGCCACGCTCTTGCTGTTCCCCCCTTTGGAAAAGGGGGGGCAGGGGGGATTCGCTTTTGCTCCATGCTGTCGTGGGGCGTGATTGCAAAAGCGAAGACAAAAGCGAAAAGCGAATCCCCCCTGCCCCCCTTTTCCAAAGGGGGGAAAAACAAAGTCTGTTCGCCCCCTTCTCGACTCTCGACTCCCGACTCCCGACAACCCCATGCCCACGCTGATCTTCACCCCTCGCCACAGCGAAGACTCGCAGGCGCTGTGGAAAGCCGCTGCTCGCCAAGGCTGGAGCGTCGAACGCCTGCCCGGCTGGCGCGTGCCCGAGCATCTGCGCACGCTGTCCGAACCGGTGTTCTATGGCGAAGCCTTGTTCGGGCCGTCGATCAGCGAACAACTCGGCCTGGTCCTTTCGAACCCGCCGGAAGACTGGCTGGTGCGGCTGCCGCTCGAATATCGCCTGCGCGATATCCGGCTCAGCACGCTCGGCGCCGAACGCGCCAGCATCGCGCCGGCCTTCATCAAGCCGCCGAACGACAAGAGCTTTCCGGCCCAGGTCTACATCGGCGCCGAGTTGCCGCGCGGTTACGACGAAGACATGCCGGTGCTGGTGTCGGACGTCGTGCGCTGGCGCTGCGAGTTCCGCTGCTTCGTGCTCGATCGTGAGTTGCGCACGTATTCGCTGTATTCGCGCGACGGTGAACTCGCGCGCGACAGCGGGTTCGCAAGCACGTCCGAGGAAGACGCGGGGTTGCGCGATTTCATCGGCCGCTTGCTCGCTGATTCGCGCGTGGATCTGCCGCGCGCCTGCGTGATCGACGCGGGCATCATCGACGGCGGCGATTGGGCCTGCGTCGAGCAGAACGCGGCCTGGGGCGCGGGGTTGTATGCCTGCGATCCGGATGCGGTGCTGGAGGTGTTGCGGCATGCGGGGACGCGGGCGAACGGCTGATCGGGCTGTGGGTATCTCCCTGTAGGAGCGGCGCGAGCCGCGACCACTCGAAGAGGTGTGCGCGAGCGAAACTACCCAAGCCCATACACCCCGGGCGCTTATGGAGGCGACTCGCCGTGTCATCGCTTCGG
>NZ_LMHM01000017.1:163-82081 GCF_001427785.1 Lysobacter sp. Root690 | reverse complement strand
CTCGCGCCGCTCCTACAGGGGGCAGCCATAAGCGACGGCGAGGTACGACGTAAAGCACGCAACGAGCGAAAGGCGTCCGTGAACTTGCCGCCGCACAAGCGCAAACAGCCGGTGGCGAACCCACCGGCCGTTGCTTTGAACGCATCGATGAAGAACCGCGGCCGATCAACGGCCGCGGCCTTGAACGCACCCCGCTACGATCAGAACCGCAGATCCGCGCGCAGGTAGTAGTAACCGCCACCCGGCAGATCGTAGGTCGAGCCGTCGAAGCCGTTGAGGTTGCAGGCCAGACACACCGGCGGGTCCTTGCCGAACACGTTGTTCATGCCCGCCTGCAGTTGCAGCCCCTTAAGCACATCGAAACGGTAACCGACCTGGAAATCGTGGAAGGTCGTCGCGCCCAGACGGTTCTGGCCGGTCTGCGGATCGTTCTTGCATACCGCGAAATCGGCGGCGTCGCCGCAGTCTTCGACCAGTTGGCTGATGTGGCGCGCGGTCCACGATGCGTTCCAGTGGCCGTAGCTCCATTCCAGGGTTGCGTTCGAAGTCCATTCGGGAATCGAACGGGTCACCGGATCGCTGACCAGTCGGCCGACCTGCAACGGCTGCAGCGAACCGTCGGCGCCGACGGCTTCGTAGTTGCCCACGATGGTGTTCTGCCAGATCAGCTTGAACTGGCCGAAGCGCGTTTCCGGCAGGGTCCAGAACACGTCGATGTCCCAGCCGTCGGTCTTGATCACGCTCAGGTTGCCCAGGAAATTGGCGAAGCCGTCGATCTGGTCGGTGATCGGATTGCGCTGGATGCCGCCGCAGAATTCCGGCGACAGCGTCTGCACGCACAGGTTGAGCTGGGTCTGCGGGTCGATGGCCTGGATCGCGCCTTCGATGCGGTGGCTGTAGAACGTGCCCTCGATGTCGACGCGCTTGGCGATCGCGCTGTCTTCGAGAATCGACGGCGACCACACGAAGCCCAGCGAGAAGCTGGTCGAACGCTCCGGTTCCAGGTTCGGATTACCGCCGGTCAGCACCGAGATCTGCGGATCGACCTGACGCGTGCCCGGATTGACGCCCTGCGCGGCGCAGTTGGCGGCGTTGCCGGTCGGCGGCGCGCCGTTGGAACCGATCAGGCACGGATCGATCATGCCGACGTCGGCGCGGCTCTGCGAACCGAACAACTCGCCGATCGACGGCGCGCGAAAACCTTCCGCATAGGTGCCGCGCAACAGCAGCTCGTCGGCCACCTGCCAGCGCAGGCCGTACTTCGGCGTGAACTCGCCGCCGAAGGTGGAGTAATCCGAATAGCGACCGGCCAGGCTCAGGTCCAGACCCTTGCCGAACGCCGAGTCCTTGAACAGCGGCACGTTGAGTTCGACATAGACTTCGTTGACGTCGTACTCGCCCTGGGTTGGCAGCGAGGGCACGCCGTTGTATTCGCCGCGCACGGTGATCGGGTCGGGACGGTACGAGCCTTCGTACTTGCGATATTCGTAACCGGTCGCGAACGACAGCGGGCCGGCCCACATCTCGAACAGATCGCCGGACAGGTTGAACGTCGCCTGCTGCAGTTTGTTCTCGCTGCGGTCGTGCAACACCGGGCTGATGTACTTCAGCATCGCCGGAGTGATGGTGTTGTAGCCGAAGATGTTCAACGGCGTGCATCCCGGCGTGGCCGCGCAGATCGCCGGATCGCCCATGGCGATGGCGATGTTCTTGGCGTTGTAGCTGCCGCGGTTGGTCTGCTCGGCCTTGTTGCGGCTGCTGGCGAGATTGGCGTCCCAGAACCAGGCGCGCTCGCCGACGTCGAAGGTGCCTTCGAGGCCGGTGCCGACGAACCAGGTGTCGACCTGCTGTTCGAAGCGGCGCGGGCCGCCTTCCACGGGACGGCGACGCAGGATGCTCAGGTTGCTCGAATCGAGCTGCACGCCGAACGGGTTGAACGGATGGTTGACCGGAATCACCACGTTGGCGGCGAAGTCGTTGCCGGCGCCGGGACCCAGGTCGATCGGCTCGGGCGCGGCGCGGTTTTCCGAATCGCGGCGATTGAGCAAGGCACGCGCGTACCAGCGCACCTTGTCGTTGATGTCGAAGCGGAACTGGCCGAACACGCCCTTGCGCTCGGACGGCGACAGCACGTAGTTGAACGGCGCGAAGTTGAACGGATCGTTGGAACCGAAGCAATGAAAGCCGTCGGTGCGCGGCACGCCGGCCGAACACGGCGCCTGGCCGGGCGTATAGGTCGGATTGCTCTGGCCCGCGTTGGCGACTAGGTCGTATTTGCGGCCGTCCGGCGCGGTGAAGGCGATGCGGCCGCCGGGCACGCGCGAACTGCCCAGCGCCAGGCCGGTACCGGGCACCGGGAAGCGCGCACGCTCGCGATCGGAGGAACTGACTTCGTCCTGCTTGGTGTAGCTGGCGCCGAGGAACCAGGTGGCGCGATCGCTGCTGCCGCCGTAGGCGAAGTCGAGGCCGCGGCTGGTGCCGTCGCCCTCGGTGTACTGGCCGAAATTGGTGGTGAGCTGAAAGCCGTCGAAATTGCGCCGGGTGATGATGTTGACCACGCCGGCGATCGCGTCGGAGCCGTACAGCGAGGACGCGCCGTCCTCGAGCACTTCGATGCGTTCGACGATGGCCAGCGGAATGGTGTTGAGGTCGGTCGCCGAACCCACGCCCGAAGCCGACGACTCATTGACCCAGCGGATGCCGTCGACCAGCACCAGCACGCGCTTGGAACCCAGGTGGCGCAGGTCGACCGTGGTCGCGCCGGCGCCGACGCCGCCGCCGTCGGACGGGAAGCCGTCGTTGCCCGAGGCGTTGCGCTTGCCGTTGAACGACGAGCCCGAACCGGTGAGTTCCTGCACCACGTCGCCGATCGAAGTCAGGCCGGTGCGTTCGATGTCTTCGCGGGTGAGCGTCTGGACCGGGACCTGGCTTTCGATCTCGGCCTTCTTGATGCGGGTGCCGGTGACCTGGACGGTGTCCAGCGTGGTGGCTTCGCGGGCGGGTGCTGCGTCCTGCGCGGCGGCGACGCCGGGCAGGCCGATCAACAACGACAACTGGATGGCTTTCGCCAGGACATGACGACGCGACGCTTTCATCGGCTCTCTCTCCCTCAAGGTGATTGGCCCGGCTCTGACGGCCGGGCTCGCCGTCGCCCCCAGCGGACGGCTGCCGAGTTTGTAAGCATTCGCGAAGCAGCCGCAAGACAGCAAAAACATGCATTGACGCTGTGCAGGAACTCAAGTCCATTTAAAGCGTGATGCGATCGCGATTAGGCCGTCGCATGGCGGCCGAGAACTCTCACCAAAAACGTGCCTTACGGGCTCTTGAGCGGAATCGTCCGGCGAGATTCGTCCGGCAAAGATCCACTCGGCAAGAACGGCCCGGCGCGATCCGCCCAGCAAAAATCCGCCTGATGAAATCTGTCCGAGTAAATCCGTCCGAGTAAATCCGTCCGAGTAAATCCGTCTGAGGAAATTTGTCGGACGAAATTTGCCTGACGAGATCGGCCTGACGAAATCCGCCCGGCAAATCCGGCTCAACAAAAACGGCCGGTAGTTTCCTACCGGCCGTCTTGGGTTTCGATGTTTCAGTTATGCACTGAAACCGGTGTCGATCGCTTGCGTCCGGGTTGCGGCCGCGCGGTCAGCTCGACGCCATCAGCTCGATTCCATTAGAAGCGCAGATCCGCGCGCAGGTAGAAGAAGCGGCCGCCCGGGATGTCGTAGGTGGACGCGTCGTAACCGTTGAGCGAGCACGACAGGCACACCGGCGGATCCTTGTCGGCGACGTTGTTGACGCCACCGGTGATCTGCAGGCCCTTGAGCAGCTCGAAGCGGTAGCCCAGCTGCAGGTCGTGGTAGGTGATCGCCGCCAGCTTGTTCTCGCCGGTCACCGGGTTGTCGCAGTACGGCGAGTCCAGCGCCGAGGCCTGACAGATTTCGGTCAGCTCGGAGATGTGGCGCACGGTCCACGACGCGTTCCAGTTGTTCTTCTTCCACGACAGCGTCGCGTTGGACGACCATTCCGGGATCGCGCTGTCGTTGACTTCCACGCCGGGCTTGCGCGGCTGGATCTGGCCGGCGGCGCCCAGGGCTTCGTACTGGGTGACCCAGGTGTTCTGCCAGTTGATCTTGAACTGGCCCCACGAGGTTTCCGGCAGGGTCCAGAAGAAGTCGATGTCCCAGCCGGAGGTCTTGATCGAACCCAGGTTGGTCAGCTTGTTCTCGAACGAGGAGATGCCGCCGATCGAGGAACGGGTGATGCCGCCGCAATACAGCGGATCGAGCGTCTGCACGCACAGGTTGAGCTGGGTCTGCGCGTCGATCGCCTGCACCGCGCCTTCCAGCGAGTGGCGGTAGTAGGTGACTTCGAAGTCGAACTTGTCCGACCACGGCACGCCCGCGGCCCAGGCCGGGCTGTAGACGAAGCCGGCGGTGAAGCTGCGCGCGGTTTCCGGCTCGAGGTCCTGGTTGCCGCCGGTCTGCACCGAGATCTGGCTGTTGGCCTGGGCGGCGCCGGCCGGCACGCCGAGCGCGGCGCAGTTGGCGCGGTTGCCGGTCGGCGGCGCGCCGGTGATGGAGGTCAGGCAGGGATCGCTGAGCTGCAGGTCGGCGCGGCTGGCCGAACCGAACAACTCGCCGATCGACGGCGCGCGGAAGCCTTCGGCGTAGGTGGTGCGCAGCAGGAATTCATCGGCGACCTGCCAGCGCAGGCCGTACTTCGGGGTGAACTGTCCGCCGAAGGTCGAGTAATCCGAATAGCGGCCGGCCAGGCTCAGATCCAGGCTCTTGCCGAACGAACCTTCCTTGATCAACGGCAGGTTGAGTTCGACATAGGCTTCGTTGACGTCGTACTCGCCCTGGGTCGGCAGCGACTGGGTGCCGTTGTAGTAACCGGCGACGGTGATCGGATCGGGCCGGTAGAAACCTTCGTACTTGCGGTACTCGTAACCGGCCGCGAACGACAGCGGACCGGCCCACAGGTTGAACAGGTCGCCGGAGAAGTTGGCGGTGACGGTCTGCAGCTTCTGCTCGCTGCGGTCGCGGATGACCGGGCTGATCCACTGCAGCATCGCCGGGGTGATGGTGCCCGGGCCGCCGAAGATGTTGAGCGGCACGCAGCCCGGGGTCGCGGCGCACAGCGCCGGATCGCCCAGGGCGATGTTGATGTTGCGGACGTTGTAGCTGCCGTAGTTGGTCTGGTCGGCTTCGTTCCTGTTGCTGGCGACGTTGACGTCCCAGAAATAGGTGCGGTCGCCGACATCGAAGCTGCCTTCCACGCCGGCCGCGATGTACTTGGTGTCGACCTGCTGCTCGAACACGCGCGGGCCGCCTTCGACCGGACGACGCGCGATCGTGTCGAGGTTGGCGTTGGGGCCGATCGAGGTCAGGTCGAAGCCGAACGGGTTGTACGGATTCAGGCGCGAGATGGTGATCTGCTCGGACCACGGATTGCCGGTGCCGGCGCCGGCGCCGAGGAAGATCGGTTCCGGCGCGGCCTGGTTGGTCGACTCGCGGCGGTTGTACAGCGCCTTGACGTAACCCTGCACGTTGTCGCTGAAGTGATAGCGGAACTGGCCGAACGCGCCCATGCGCTTGGACGGCGTCAGCATCATGTTCTCGCGGGCGAAGTTGTAGCGGTTCGCGCCGGTGAACGGAATGAAGTCCTGCGGATAGCGCACGCCGTTCGGGAAGCTGCTGCCGTTGGGCGTGGTCATGTTGCAGAACGGCACCGCCGGGGTCGAGGGATCGTCGTCGACGTCGGTCAGCGGACACGCGGTGCTCGCGGTCGGCGGGTTGAAGATGAAGCGGCCGTTCGGGGTCGCCGAGCTGCCGGTCTCCACGCCCAGGCCGGGCACCGGGAAGCTGGAAACGGCGCGGTCGCGCGAATACACGGGGTCTTGATCGACGTAGCTCAAGCCCAGGAACAGGTTGGCGCGATCGGTGTTGAAGCCCCACGCCAGGTCGACGCCCTTCAGGTCGCCGTCGCCCTTACCGTACTGGCCGTAGTTCAGGCTGATCTGGCCGCCGTCGAAATTGCGCCGGGTGATGATGTTGACCACGCCGGCGATCGCGTCGGAGCCGTACAGCGAGGACGCGCCGTCTTCGAGGATTTCGATGCGCTCGACGATCGCCAGCGGAATGGTGTTGAGGTCGGTCGCCGCGCCCACGCCCGAGGCGGAGGACTCGTTGACCCAGCGCATGCCGTCGACCAGCACGAGCACGCGCTTGGGACCGAGGTGACGCAGGTCGACCTGGGCCGAGCCGGCGCCGATGCCGTCGCCGTTCGGCGAGAAGCCGAAGTTGCCCGAGGAGTTGAACTTGGTGTTGAGCGCCGAGCCGGCGCCGGTGAGTTCCTGCACCACGTCGCCGATCGAGGTCAGACCGGTGCGTTCGATGTCTTCGCGATTGAGGGTCTGGACCGGGACCTGGCTTTCGATCTCGGCCTTCTTGATGCGGGTGCCGGTGACCTGGACGGTGTCCAGCGTGGTGGCGTCTTTGGCGGGTGCGGCTTCCTGGGCGGCTGCGAAGCCCGGCAGGGCGACCAGCAGGGACAACTGGATGGCTTTCGCCAAGGCGTGACGACGCGACGCTTTCATCGACTCTCTCTCCCTCAAGGTGTTTGGCTTGGCTCTGATGGCCATTGGCGCACCGCCCGCGCGGGGCCGGCGGCACCGGAAGGTTGTAAACAATTCGTGAAGCCGCCACAAGGCGCAAATAGTGGGCACTTGCCAACTGGGTCTCAGTTTTGATTGGCATGTGGCCCGATGCGGGGCAGCGACCGGGTCGGGCACGGTCGCGCGCCGGGTTTTCGGGGCCCGGCGAGTGCGCCACGGGGGGCTTGCCCGAAGCGTCGAAAAACGAGAAACCGGTCGCGCTTTCAGCCGCCCAGCAGCAGGCTCACCGCGACCAGCACCAGAAACGCCGCGAACACCCGCTTGAGCGTGTCGCCATGCAGCTTGTGGGCGAGCCGCGTGCCGTAGGGCGCGCACAGCACCGAGGCGATGGCCACGCCGATCGCCGCGGGCAGATACACATAGCCGATCGCGTGCTCGGGCAAGGCGCCGGCCGGTGCGTTGAGCGCATAGCCGATCGCGCTGGCGAGGCCGATCGCGACGCCGCAGGCCGAGGACGTGCCGACCGCGCGCACCGGCGCGACCCCGCGCCAGACCAGCAAGGGCACGGTCATGCTGCCGCCGCCGATGCCGACCACCGCCGACACCGCGCCGATGCCGACGCCCGCCGCGGTCATCGGCGCGCCTTGCGGCGGCGGCGCATCGGCGCCGAGTTCGGCGCGGTTCTTGCCGAACAGCAGTTGCGCGGCGGCGATCAGGCAGTAACCGGCGACGATCCAGCGCAGCCACTCGCCGTCGATGCGCACCGCGACGAAGCTGCCGAGCCAGCCGCCCAGCAGCAGGCCGGGAACCATCCAGCGCACGGTCGGCCACATCACGCTGCCGCGCTTGGCGTGCGCGCGCGCCGATGCGGTCGCGGTCAGCACGATGCTGGCCAGCGAACTGGCCAGCGCGGTGTGCATGGCCGCTTCCTGCGGGATACCAATCTCGGGCGCGATCCACGCCAGCGCCGCGACCAGCACCAGACCGCCGCCGATGCCGAGCAATCCGGCGAGCACGCCGGCGACCGCGCCGAGCGCGAGGAAAACCAGCCAGATCGCCATACGGTGCTCCAGTGAATTAGCCAAGCGACGATCGTGAGTCGGCCCACAGGCCTGCTCACTTGCATGGAGTCACCCAGCTAACGTCACGATGCACCGATTCTGCATGCCATCGCTCCAACACGCGACCCGCTTTCCACGCCTTTGCTTTTCCGCCTTGGCTTTTCCCCCCTTTGGAAAAGGGGGCAGGGGGGATTCGCTTTTGCTTCCGCACTTCCCAACCGCCGAGCAAAGCCGCATCCCATCGAATGTCACCCGGCCACAAGCCGCGACCATCACACCGCGCAACAACATCGTCATCGCAAAGCCACGACCGCAACTCGAACAACCAAACACCGCGACCGCATTCCCACTCCACCCCATCCACCCACCGTTCACATAAGACATTCATCCACGCTCGGCTATAGTCCCGAACATGCTCCCGCGCCCCTATTCCCTGCTGTTCGCCGCGCTCGCCGCGACCCTCGCCACCACCGCCTGCGCCCAAACCACGGCCGCGGCGCCGACCCTGCCCGCGGTCAAACCCGCGGCGATCAGCAACGCGCTGCCCGCGCCCGCGGTCGATCCGTTGCTGCCGCGCGTGCGCGCCGCGATCGACGCCGCCGAACGCGGGCCGTTCGACGCCGGCCAATACGCCGACATCGCCCGCCATCCGCTGTACGGCTGGGTTGAGTACGCCAGCCTGCGCCGCACCATCGACAGCGTGAACAACGGCCAGGCCCAGGATTTCCTCAACCGCCGCGGCAACGAAGCCTCCGGCGACGCGTTCCGCGACATCTGGCTGGCCGCGACCGCGCGCCGCGAAGACTGGGCCGCGTTCACCGCGGCATGGACGCCGAAGAACAGCAGCGGCAAGGACCGCAGCGTCAGCCTGCGCTGCGCCGAATTGAACGCGCGGCAGGCGCTCGGCAAGGCCGATGCGCAATGGACCAAGGACGCGCAGGTGATCTGGCGTAGCAGCGGCAAGTCGCTGCCCGACAGCTGCGATGCGCCGTTCGCGGTGCTCGCCGCGCAAGGCGGGCTGAGCCCTGAACTGCGTTGGGAACGCATCGACGCGGCCGCGGCGGAATGGCAGCCGGCGGTGATGCGTGCGGCGGCGCGAGGATTGCCGGCGGATCAACTCGCTCAGGCCAACGACTACGCCGCGTTTCTGGATAACGTCAACGAACGCGCGCTGAGTTGGCCGAAAACCGAGCGCAGCCGCAAGATCGCCTCCTACGGCCTGGCCAAGCTGGCCAAGGCGCAACCGGCCAGCGCCGAAGCGCAATTGCCCAAGTACGCCTCCGCGCTGGCCTTCAGCGACGAAGACCGCGGCCGCGTGCTGTACCAGACCGCGCTGTGGTCGGTGGCGTCCTACGACGCCGAGTCCGCGCGCCGCCTCAACGCGGTGCCCGAGGTGGCCTACGACGAACGCCTGCACGAATGGCGCGCGCGCGAAGCCATGTCGCGTTCGGATTGGGCCGGCGCGCTCGCCGCGATCCGCAAGATGGGCGCCAAGCAGCGCGACGAATCGCGTTGGGAGTATTTCGAAGCGCGGCTGAGCGAAATCGCCGGCGACAAGACCAGCGCCGCGCGGCTGTACCGCGAATCGGCCAAGAACGCCGATTTCCACGGCTTCCTGTCGTCGGACCGGCTCGGCCTGCCGTACACGCTGTGCCCGGTGCAACCCAAGGACAGCGTCGCGGCCAAGGCCGCGATCGCGCGCGATCCGATCCTGATCCGGGCGATGGGCCTGTTCCAGATCGAACGCGCGGCGTGGGCGATCCGCGAGTGGGACGATGCGCTGACCCGTTACGACGACACCCAGCGCCGCATCGCGATCGAAGTGGCGCAGAGCTACAACTGGTTCGACCGCGCGGTGTTCTCGCTCAACAAGACCCCGAACGAACAGCGCATGTACTACCTGCGCTTCCCGCTGCATCACGGCGACACCATCCGCCGCGAGTCGGCGCGCAACGGCATCGACCCGGCCTGGGTCGCCGCCGAGATCCGCGCCGAAAGCATCTTCAACCCGACCGCGCGCTCGGGCGCCAACGCGATGGGGCTGATGCAGGTGCTGCCCGGCACCGGCGCGCAGGTCGCAAAGAGCCTGGGCCTGCCCTGGGGCGGCGCGGCCAGCCTGTACGACTCGGACACCAACATCATTCTGGGCACGGCGTATTTGCGCCAGTTGCTCGACAAGTACGGCGGCCAGCCGTATTTCGCCATGGCCGGCTACAACGCCGGCCCCGCGCCGCTGGGGCGCTGGCAGTCGCAGCGGCCTGGCATGGATCCGGATTTCTGGATCGAGACCATCAGCTACAAGGAAACCCGCGAGTACGTCGCGCGCGTGTTGGCTTTCAGCGTGCTCTACGACTGGCGTCTCAACGGCGATGCGTTGAAGGTCAGCGACCGCATGCGCGGGATCAACAACACAGCGCGCAAGTCCTTCACCTGCCCGGCCTCGGCCGCCACCGCGACGGCGCCGCTGCCGGCCGAAACCGACTGAGCGCGCGCCGATGCCCGCGCCCCGTCGCCATGTCCTGATACTCGGCGGTACCGGCTTCGTCGGCCGCCACCTCGTCGAACAGCTGCTGCGCGAACGCTGCCGCATCACCGTGCTCAGCCGCGGCGTCGATCCGATCAAGAAGCAACTGCTGTCGCGCGACGCCAGCCTGATCGAAGGCGATGTCGGCAACCCGGATTTCCTGCGCGCGGTGCTCGACGATGTCGACGCGGTGGTCAACCTGGTCGGCATCCTCAACGAACAAGGCGACAGCGGCGCCGGTTTCGAGCATGTCCATGTCGAACTGCTCGACGCGCTGATCGAAGCGATGCGCGACATGGGCGTGATGCGCCTGCTGCAGATGAGCGCGCTCAACGCCGGCACCGGCCAGAGCCATTATCTGGAATCGCGCGGCCGCGCCGAACAGAAAGTGCGCGCTAGCAAACTGTCGTGGACCTTGTTCCGGCCGTCGGTGATCGCCGGCCCGGGCGATGGCCTGTTCTGCCGCTTCGACCAACTGCTGCGCTACGCGCCGCTGCTGCCGATGGGCCGGGCGAATGCGCGCTTCCAGCCGGTCTGGGTCGGCGATGTCGCCCAGGCCTTCGTCAACGCCTTGAACGACGACAGCCACATCGCGCGCAGCTACAACCTGGTCGGGCCGGACGTGATGAGCCTGGGCGAGATCGTGCGCGCGACCGCGAAGGCGCGCGGCCGCCTGCGCGCGGTGCTGCCGCTGCCCGATGCGCTCGGCAAGCTGCAGGCCGATATCGGCGAATTCCTGCCGGGCAAACCGATCAGCCGCGACAACTGGCGCTCGCTGCAGAGCGATTCGACCAGTGTCGAGAATGGCTTGCTGAAGCTTGGAGTCACGCCGACGCCGGTGTTGCCGCGTTTGCCCGAAATCCTCGGCCTCACCGCGACCTGACATCGACTACCTGTAGGAGCGGCGCAAGCCGCGACCGCGACATCACGGGTACGACACAGGCGTGATGGCGCGGTCGCGGCTCGCGCCGCTCCTACAGGCAGCGACCGAACAACATGGTGTCGACAAGGCTGCGCTAGGATGCGCATCACCGCCACGACAAGGACATCCCCATGGGCCTGCTCGACACTCTGCTCGGCCATGCCGGCGAAAAATCCACCGATAAGGTCAACGAAGACTTCGCCCCGCTGCTCGCGCCCGGCGAAAGCGTGCAGCGCGCGTTCGGCGAAATCCGCGACCTGATCGTGTTCACCGACCGCCGCCTGATCCTGGTCGACAAACAGGGCGTGACCGGACGCAAGACCGAATTCCTCAGCCTGCCCTACCGCAGCATCGTGATGTTCTCGCTGGAAACCGCCGGCCATTTCGATCTGGAAGCCGAACTGCGGCTGTGGGTCTCGGGCCAGCCCAATCCGATCATCCGCCACCTCGGCCGCAGCGCCGGGTCGGAAGACATCATCGCGCTGCTCGCGCAGAACACGCCGCGCTAGTGAGCGCACATCGCAACGGTATTCGAGGAACGCAAGGATGAAGGTGTACTTGGTCGGCGGCGCGGTGCGCGATTCTCTGCTCGGCCTGCCGGCCGGCGATCGCGACTACGTGGTCGTCGGCGAAACGCCCGAGGCGATGCTCGCGGCCGGCTTCAAGGCGGTCGGCAAGGATTTCCCGGTGTTCCTGCATCCCGACAGCGGCGAGGAGTACGCGCTCGCGCGCACCGAGCGCAAGTCAGGACGCGGTTACCGCGGCTTCGTGGTCGACGCCGATCCGTCGGTGACGCTGGAAGACGACCTGGGCCGGCGCGACTTCACCATCAACGCGATCGCCCGCGACGAAAGCGACGGCCGCCTGGTCGATCCTTACGGCGGCGTGCGCGACCTCGAGGCGAAAGTGCTGCGCCACGTCGGCCCGGCCTTCGTCGAAGACCCGTTGCGGGTGCTGCGCGCGGGCCGCTTCATGGCGCGCTTCGCCGAACACGGCTTCACCGTCGCGCCCGAGACGATGGCGTTGATGCGGCAGATGGCCGAGTCGGGCGAACTGTCCGACCTGGTCGCCGAGCGGGTCTGGCAGGAACTGCGGCGTGCGCTGAGCTGCGCGCGGCCGTCGGCGTTCCTGCGCACCTTGCACGACGCCGGCGCGCTCGCGGTGGTGCTGCCGGAAGTCGACGCCTTGTACGGCGTGCCGCAGCGTGCCGAGTTCCATCCCGAAGTCGATACCGGCGTCCATACCGAAATGGTGGTCGACATGGCCGCGCAACTCGCGCCCGGCGACGACCTGATCGGTTTCGCCGCATTGACTCACGACCTGGGCAAGGCGCTGACCCCGGCCGACATCCTGCCGCGCCACCTCAATCACGAACGCGCCGGGCTGGAGCCGCTGGCCGCCCTGTGCGCGCGCCTGAAAATACCGACCGAGCACCGCCTGCTCGCCGAAGCGGTCTGCCGCGAACACCTCAACGTGCATCGCTTCAACGAGCTGCGCGCGCGCACCGTGTTCGAGCTGATCGCGCGCTGCGACGGCTTCCGCAACCCGAAGCGGATCGAACAGATGGCACTGGTGTGCGAAGCCGACAAGCGCGGCCGGCTGGGCCTGCAGGACGGCGACTATCCGCAAGGACCGGCTTTGTGCGAAGCCCTGGCCGCCGCGTTGAAGGTACGCGCGAGCGATTTGCCGCCGGGACTTGAAGGCCCGGCGGTCGGCGAGGCGATGCGGCGGGCGCGGATCGCGGCGATCGCAACGCGTCGTGGCGAAAGCAGTGAGAGCAGCTAGTTGTCCGCCTATTGACGGCGATAACGCAGCCACCCGTCGGGCGCCCGCGTTATCGCGTCTGCGCCGTCCAACACCGCGGACCGATCAAAGATCGATCTTGATCACCCGGTAACCATCGGCCTTGGGCAAGGCATCGACCATCTCCTCGCTATTGTCCTGACCGGCACCGGCGGCGAAGCGATAGACCAGGTAGCGTCGCTGCGTCTCCAGACGTCCGCCGGGCGGAAACACCAGCAGACTGTCCTTAGCCCCCAGGTACAACCAGCCCGGCATTGCGCTCGGCGAAATCGAACCGCTCGTAGGCGCGCCGGCCGGTGTCGTACACCAGCACCAGTCCGCGCGGATAGCCGGTCGACATGAAGTCGCCCATCACCGCCAGCGCGCGTTGCCTGTCGCCGACGCATTTGACCTTGACCTCGAAACCGCGCGAATCGTCGGACTCGCCGCCCCATAAGGTCGCCTTCGCCGCCTTGCCCTGGCGCAGCGAATAAACGTAGGTGTCTTCGATCTTGCCGGCGCGCGAAATCTCGGCGACACGCGGCTCCTTGGCCGGTCCCAGGTCGCAGGACACGGGCTTGGTCCCGGCCAAGGCCAGGGCGGGCGACAACAGCAGACTCAGGCCGATCACTTTCAAACCGAACACAAAGACAAACGCATCAACGCTTCGGTTCGGCGCTGACGATGGTGAGCGAACCGCTACCTTTGACCTGGATTTCCCGGCCGTCGCTCTTCGCCCCGGATTGGATGCTGATCTCGGCGGTGATATCGACATGATGTTCGTCGAACTGGCGCAGTTCGGACTCGGCGATTACCCATTCCAGAATCACCGATTCCGATGGACGCAGCGTGGTCAGTTTTTCCTGCAACGCCGGATCGACGAGGTTCGGCCGGGTGAAACTTTCGCTGCCGGTCTTGCGATCGGTCAACTTGATCACCGGGCCTCGCTTGCGTAAGTAATCCAGCGGCAGCGCGATATCGTTGCGCGCATTGTTGAGGATGCGCACATCGATGAGCATGTCTTGCCCGACGAACCTGCACTGAGGACTGTTGCGGCAAGTGGCGGAAACGATAAGAGTGTCGTTGTTCATGACGGCGCCTTTGACGGGAGTGCATGCTGCGGCCAGAAAGGCCAGACTTAAGGTCAGATGACGTTGCATGTGACGGGCCGTCCTATCTTCGAGGTAAGCAGTTCCTGCACCTCGCGCGCGACGCTCCAGACGTGGCGCGCGAGCACGGTGGTGTTGCCGAATGTAGACATGATGGTGGCGGACTTATCCTTGGACGACTTGGTCGGCGGCGCGGAAACAACGGCACTGTCCAAGCTGCCATCGGGCTTGTAGTACCGCACCTTCTCGTTGTAGGCCGTATAGGAGTACTCGTCGGGAACGCCGACGCAATGAATGAACTCGTGCGCGTACATCCAGGCCGTGGTCGTCTTGGACACGTTTATGACGAAGCCGTTTATGCCTTCGCGCGGATAGGTCTGGTGGACCTTCATCGTGTAATCCTCACCCGAGGTCACCCAGATCACTTTGTACTCGACCGGAAGCGTCTTGGTGCCGCAACGCCGATCGATGATCTCCAGCTTGAACTTATTCATCCAATGAGTCGACACGCCGGTCTCCAGTGCGGTCTTGGCGGCGGTGACATCGGCGGCGACGACACCTCGCTGGGCAACGACTTTGATCCGCACTTCGACTTGAACATTGCCTCCCGACTTGAGCGGGCATTTGACCTTGAACTTACGCGGGACATTGTATTTGTGCTTTACCCCGTTCTTATTGAACACCTCGTAGTAGCGACCGCGACTCTGCACCGAGATCGCCTTCTCGTGATCATCCACCCAACACGCCGGCGCGGGCGGCGTGGTGGCCGACGGCGGCATCGCGGGAGCGGCCTGAGTTCCCCTGGGCGAGGGCGGCGATGCCGGAGCGGCGCCGTTTGGCGCGGGCGTGGTGGTGATGCGCTCAGCCGCTGAGGCACTGGCCGCTGCCCCACCGCCGCCGCTCACGATATGCACATGCATCTGCTGCACCGAAACCAGCGAACACAAACAGGCCAAGCCGTCGCCATGACGCGCGACCGGCTGTCCGTCGATGAGCATGGTCGAGTCGCCGCTGACGATCACCGTGGGGCCATGGCGCAAGCACATCACCGCGTCGCCGATCCGCGCGACCGGCTTGCCGTCGATATCGGTGAATGGTGATCCGGAGACGACGCTGCCGCCGCTGGTGGTGGTATCGCCGACCACGATCCACATTCTGCTCATGACCTTCCCTGTCCCTGGGCGGTAGTTCTCGCCTCCTTATCCACGTACGTCACTGCCAGGTCAAGCGGCTCCGGAAATCGCATTAAAACAGCCACATTTACTGTGCCACATCGCAGATCGCACTCGACCGCATAAAACAAAACCGCCGCGCGACTCAGTCGCGCGGCGGCAGGTTTGCAGCGAATGTGCGGCCGCTCAGAACCGATAATCGATCCGAGCGTAATAGCTGCCGCCGTTCATGCCGAACGGCAAGGTTTCCCAGCCGTACTTGAAGCCCAGCTGCGGGAACGGCGCGCCGGTCTGCGGGTCCCACTTGTCGGGGTAGGTGTCGAAGATGTTGTTGCCGCCGACGGTCACGCTGGTCTTATCGTTGAACTTGTAACGCACCGCCAGATCGCCGAGCCACTTGCCGCCCCAGGTCTGCTTGATGCCCGGGGTGAAGCCTTCGCCGGTCACCGGGCCGTAGTAGTTGGCGCGCGCGGTCCACTCCCACTTGTTGATCTCGTACACGCCCTGCAGCACGTGATGCTCGCGCGGCTGGCCGCGCTCGATCAAGGTCACCTGGGTGTCGTCGAACAAGGCGCTGGGCGACAGGATGCTCGACTGCGAACGACGATCCTTCACTTCGGTCTTGTTGAAATGCACCAGCGCGGTGAGGTTCAACTTGGAACCGCCGGCGAACTCGGTGTTGTGGTTGGCCACGATGTCCACGCCGGTGGTCCGGGTGTCGATGGCGTTGGTGAAGAACAGCACCTGGCCGACGCCGATCGGATCGAGGATCGCGCGGATCGGGCAGTTGCCGTTGCCCGGCGCGCACGGCTGGCCGTTGGTGCCGACCGACTCGGGCTGGATGTTGCTGGAGAAGATGATGCGGTCGTCGATGTCGATGCGGAACACGTCCATCGTCAGCGAGAAGCGATCGTTCGGCTTGAGCACGAAACCGACCGAGGCGCTCTTGGAGGTTTCCTCCTTCAGCGGCTCGATGCCGAACGCGCGGGTGACCGCGCTGTCCTGACGCGCGGTCAGGGTGTCGGTCAACACGCCGGCGGCATTGAGGTTGGTCGAGCGCTGGCTGTAGAACAGCTGCTGCACGCCCGGCGCGCGGAAGCCGGTGGAGACCGTGCCGCGCAGCGCGAACTGCTCGGTCGCGTCGAAGCGCGCCGATAGCTTGCCGGTGGTGGTGTTGCCGAAGTCGGAGTAGTCCTCGTAACGCACCGCGCCGCCGAGCAGGAACTTGTCGGTCAGGTTGGTTTCGGCGTCGAGGTAGACCGCGTAGTTATGGCGGCCGTCGTCGACCGCTTCGTTCGGCGAGAAGCCCGGGAAGCCCTGCATGCCCGGCTGCGCGGTGTCGCCGGTCTGGCCGACGATGTTGATCGCGCGGTTGTTGGTGCGGCCGTAGGTGTAGGTCACCGGCGCGCCGGCGCGGATCTGGTAGTCGTCCTTGCGGTATTCCACGCCGGTGCCCAGGTACAGCGGCCGATCGTTGAAGCCCTTGAGGGTGCCGCGGAAATCCAGGTTGAACGTGGTCTGGTCGAACTGCAGGGTGCCGGTGTCGGCCCGGGTCGGCGACTCGGCGTAGATGCCGCCGCCGGGCTTTGGCTCGTACCACCAGCTGACGTTGACCGAGTTGCTTTCCTCGAAGCCGAACTTGCTGCGGCCGCGGTTGACCGAGATGTCCCAGTCCCAGTTGTCGTTGATCGTCGCCTTGTAGCCGACCGCGAGCGAGGTGTCGTCGACCGTGGTCAGGATATTGGGCAGGAAGCCGTCCGGGTACAGCGCCGGCACCGTGCGGTTGTCGCCGGGGCTGCGGAAGAAGCCGGAGGAATCGCCCTTGCGCTTGGACAGGCCGCCGAACCAGTACAACTCGCCGGTGCCGACCGGCAGGCCGCCGTTGAACCAGAAATAGGCGTCGGTCGCGTCGGCGTCGCCCAGGCGCTGGGTCACCCGCGGCGGGTTGACGCGCGCGCTGTCGGGGCCGGCGCGATTGGTTTCGGCGCGGTCGCGGTATTCCAGCGACAAGTTGAGGAAGCCGCCGTCGTCGCCGAGCTTGACCCCGGTGTTGACCGAGCCCTGATAGTTGGCGCCGTCGCCGGCGTAGTTCTTGCCGGCCTGGAACGACAGCTGGGTTTCTTCGGTCTGCTTCTTCAGGATGATGTTGATCACGCCGGAGATCGCGTCCGAACCGTACTGCGCGGCGGCGCCGTCGCGCAGCACTTCGATGCGTTCGATCGCCGACAGCGGAATGGCATTGATGTCGGTACCGGCCGAACCGCGGCCGATGGTCTGCTGCACGTTGACCAGCGCCTGCTGATGGCGGCGCTTGCCGTTGACCAGCACCAGCACCTGATCGGGGCCGAGCGAACGCAGCGTCGCCGGACGCAGGATGTCGGTGCCGTCGCTGACGAAGGTGCGCGAGAAATTGAACGACGGCTCGAGCATCTGCAGGATCTGGCCGATCTCGGTCGCGCCGGTGGCGTTGAGTTCTTCCTTGCCGATCACGTCGACCGGCGCCGCGGTGTCCTCGGCGGCGCGACCGCGCGCGCGCGAACCGGTCACCTGCACCGCGTCGAGGGTCGTCGCATCGCGGCTGGCCGGAGCGGCGTCCTGGGCGAGCGCGGCGGTGGGGACGAAGGCGCTGGCGCCCATGGCGGCGGCCACGGCCAGCGCCAATCGGTTGCGATGCACTGAAGACATGAGTCGGTTCCTTGCGAAAGAGAGGCGGGCTCCCGTGGCCCGCGCTGGAGCCTCACAAGTTCTTAACCTTTACGCAATACGCCGTGTGACTGTGCCGACCTTGGCTTTGTGACAGATTTCCTAGAATGACGAATGGCTAATGAGCGGTTCAGCGGTTAATGGGTGGGCGTCACTGAATGGGTTCGGCGGGTGGCGGCGCTTGTCTGGCATCTATTGAGCGCATTGCATGTGCCAGGTGCGCGAACCGGGCGGTTGCGTCGGGGTGATGGGGCTTCGTCGTAGTCGAAGTGGCGTGGTCGCGGCTCGCGCCGCTCCTACAGGGAGCTGCGGGCGGGATGCCGCAAGTGCCAGCATCTGCGTGGCTGGGCGAAGCAACTGTAGGAGCGGCGTGCTACCGGATTTCCTTCGGCCACAAGCCGCGACCACGTCGATGAAACAACGCCGCAATCCCGCTGCCGCCCCGCTCAGCCTCGCTTCGACGCCAGCCTGCGATCGACGCGCTGCAACCACAACGCCACCGGCGTGCGCGCCACGAACAAGCCGGCCAGCGCGCCCAGCCCATTAGCCAAAGCATCGGCGGCATCGCCGCTGCGCGAATCGGTCAGCTTGGCCTGGGCGAACTCCAGGCCGACGCCCATCGCGATCAAGCCGATCGCCGCGATCGCCTGCGGCCGCATCCGCGCGAACAGCATGCCGGCATACGCCGACATCGCCAGATAGGCGCTGAAATGTTCGATCTTGTCGAACTGTGAAAACGGCGTCGGCGGCAGATCGCGCGCGGGCAACAGGCAGGTCGCGACCACCACCGCGATCATCGCCAGCCACAGCGCGACCCACAGCGTGGGACGTTCGAACTCGCGCAGCCACGCGCGCGATGGCGCGGCGCTCACAGGCGCTCGCTCACGAACAGCTCGACACACCGTTCGACAAACACACATGCGCTCACAGGCGATGACTCAGATCGCCCGCCAGGAACGCAACGCCGAACTCGACGTCCTTCTGCAATCCCATCACCTGGAAGCGCTCGCCCATTTCGCTGGGCAAGGTGAGCTGCTTGACCTCGCTGAGCCGGCGCTGCTTTTCGCTTTCGTCCTTGATCGCCTCGATCCGCTGCAAAACACCGGCCAGGCCGTTGCCGAGCAGGAAGCTCGCCTGCGAGCAGTAGCCGGCCAGATCGAACCCGGCATGCACACCGGCCTCGACCAGCGCGGTGAAATCCACCGACGCGGTCAGATCCTGCAGGCCCGGCCACAGCAAGGGATCGCCGTGCATGCGATGACGGTAGAACGCGCGCAAGGTGCCGTCGCTGCGTTCGGGCGCGTAGAACTCGCCGCGCGGATAACCGTAATCGACGAACAGCATCGCGCCGCGGCGCAAACCACCCGACACGGCCTGAATCCAGTACGGCAGCTGCGGCAATAACTCGGAGCGATAGCCTTCGGCGAACGGATGCTCAAGCCGACGCTCGGCCTGACGCACCGCGTTGGCGAGAAAATCGTCGGCCGGACGCAGTTCGCGGGCGAAGCCCTCGCCTTCGATCACGATGTGTTCTTCGTGGATTTCCTCGTCGTGGATGGCGAAGCGCGGGGTCGGCAGCGCGTCGATCACTTCGTTGGCGAACAGCACGCCGTCCCACTCGTCGCCGAACGGGCCGTCCGGCCATTCGAGCAGTTCGAACAGCGGCGGCACCAGCCGTTCGCGCAGGCGCTCGCGCTGGCGGTGACGCAGCTGCGCGCTGGGTTCGAGGATGGCGTAGCGGTCCGGCAACGCATCGAGTTCCAGCAGCCGCTTGAGCGCGACTTCGGCGAACGCGCCGGTGCCGCCGCCGACTTCCAGAAACCGCGCCTGCGGTCCGATCTGCTGCATCACCGGCGCCACCGCTTCGGCCACGCACGCGGCGAAGATCGGCCCGAGCTCGGGCGCGGTGACGAAATCGCCGTCGCGGCCGAACTTGCTCGCGCCGGCGCTGTAGTAGCCCAGGCCGGGCGCGTACAAGGCCAGCTCCATGTAGCGCGAGAACGGGATCGCCCCGCCGTTCGCGGCGATCTGCTCGCGGATCAAGTGGGCCAAGCGCGCGCTGTGGGCGAGCGCGTCGGCGTCGGGTGGCGGCAGATCGAAGGTTTTCACGGGCAGGCGTACGGCGGGCAGCAGGAACAGGGCGTCAGGATACGGCCCGGCGATGGCGGCGGCGAGTCGCGGGCGTCGAACGGGCTGTTGCGGCATCTGCGCGCCGCGCCGCGCCGCCCGACGCCGAACGCTAGCGCTTTGGTACTAAACCCGCGGCTTTCGGCGCGGCGTGCGGTTTACTTTCAAACTATCCGTGCAGCATGGCGCGGTCATCCAAGGAGGCTCGCGCATGAGCACGGTCGATCCGGCCATCGTCCGGCGCCAGGAACTGATCGATCAATTCCAGCAGCCGCAGCGGCCCAACTGGCTGTTCTGGGTCTTCGTTTTCATCGTCGCGGCACTGTGGGGCCTGTTCGCCTATTCGGTCGCGCATATCGCTCAGTACCCCGTCGGCGACGGTTATGTGGTGCCCTTGGCGTATGCGGCCGACGCCACCCCGCCGATGTTCTGGGGCATCTTCGTCGGCGCCTTCGGCGCATTTATCCTCGGCTTCCTGTTGAGCTTCGTGCTGGCCGAGCTGTACGGGCTGGCCGCGACCACCTGGGGCAGTTTCGCGGTGACCCAAATCGGCTGGGCGCTCGGCCTGTGGCGCGGCGCCGCGGATTCGTGGCTGCCGCCGGTGCCCGTCGGCGCGTCGCTGGCCGCGCCCTCGCCGTCCAGCGCGCAATGGGACTGGCTGACCTGGCTGGGCTGGCATTCGCAGTATTGGCTGCCACTGCTGCTGGTCGCCACGGCGCTGGTCTGCGCGATGTTCGCGCTGCGCGCCTATCGCAAGCGCGTGCGCTACTTCCTGCGTCTGCGCCGGATCGTCAGCGAAGGCACACGTACCGCCGGCGTGGTCACTGAAACCCACGACACCGGCGTGGAGATCCTCAATCAGCCGCGCATTCGCTATGTGGTCAAGTTCAGCGATCACCAGGGCGTCGAGCGCTGGGTCACCAAGACCAGTCAGTTCGATGCGATGCAGTTGCCGCGCGTGGGCGATGCGGCAGTGGTGTGGTTCTATCCCGAGCATGCCGGCGATGAAAGCCGGATCGCGGTGGCGCTGGGGGCGGTCGACGATGAGTTGCTGGCGGCGGCGTTGGCGAAGACTTAGCGTTGGTGTGTGCGGCGCGGCGATTGCGTGGGTTTCGGCGTGGTCGTTGTGGCGCGGTCGCGACTCGTGACCGAAGGAAATCCAGTAGGACGGCGATCCTACAGTCGGATTGCGTGGCTTCGATGCGGGCGTGTCGCTGACCGCGATCTTGAGTCGCAAACGAATCGGGGCGCCGAAGCGCCCCGATCCTTACCGTCGCGAATGGCTTGCGTCAGCGCATCCACCTCAACGTGCCAGCGGGCTTTCCAGTTGCAGGCCTTCAAAGCCGCGCGGCACTTCGCCGTCCACGGCATACCGGTACAAAGCCGCCGAGTACACGCTGCCGAGCGCGCTCTGGTACACCGCCAGCGCCAGCAGCACCAGCACGGTGATCGCGCCGAGCAGCACCGCCAACGCCGAGGACAGCAGGCCCAGCACATACGCCAGGCCGAAGCCGAGCAGGCCGACCGCGACCATCGCCAGGCCCGTGGCCAGACCGATCCCGACCATGCCCGCCGCGCTCTCGCCCCAGGTGCGTTTGAACATCGCGACGCTGCGCTTGACCGCATCGATCGGGCCGACGTCCTCGGCGACCAGCACCGGCACCACCAGGAACGTCGCCATGGTCCAGGCCGCGCCCAGCGCGCCGCCGATCAGGCGCACGATGAAGTTATTGTCGCGGTCCTTGAGCGCCTTGAGGATCATGCCGACGGTCGCGGCGATCGCCGCGTACCCGGCGATCGCGCCCAAGCGCGAACGCGCGGCGTTGAAGCCGTCGGCCAGGGTCGGGTCGCCGCCTTCCAGCCGGATCATCGCCGCGCTGACCAGCGCGCAGTTGCAGAAGATGATCGCGAAGTACTGGCAGAAGTAGAACGCGAAGGCGAACAACAGCGAGCCCGGCCCGTAGCCATCGGCGAACACGTCCAGCACCAGCGCCGGAATCAGGAACGTCGCCAGCACGACCAGCACGCAGACCGCGGAAATGATCGGGAAGATCAACAGCTCCCGATCCGAATTGAGCACCGCCGCGCTGGCCTTGGCCAATTGCCAGCTGCGGGAAATTTTCTCGAACATCGCCTGCCCCCAGGTTTAGTGACCGGGGCATCGTCGAACCTGTGATGGGAATTCGCAAGTGGAATGTGGGCTGCGGGCGAGCTGAGACAAAAGCGTCGGGTCTGAAGCCCCTGCCACAAAAAGCGAAGCGTCATGCCTTCGGCCCATAGCGAAAACCACCTGCTGGCGTTGAGGCCGATAGGTTTTTTGTGGGAGAAGCTTCAGCCCCGATGCTTTCGGCTCAAATCGCCGATCACCCCAAGCAATCCGCTCAACCGCCGCGGCTGCGCTCGATCGACACGCCGACGCCGCGCGCATTGCGGATCGCACCGGGCTTGCTGAGCTTGAGCCGGACCCGGGCGACCTTGAACTCGTCGAGCACGATCGCGGCCACGCGCTCGGCCAGGGTCTCGACCAGACCGAACTGCGACTGCGCGACGAACTCGGTAATGCGCGCGCACACCGCCGCATAGTCGAGCGTGTCGCCGATCGCATCGCTGGCCGCGGGCACGCGGTTGTCGAACGCCATCTCCAGATCGAACACCAGCGGCTGGCGAATACCGCGCTCCCAGTCGTAGATGCCGATCACGGCTTCGATTTCCAGGCCTTCGATGAAAACGTGATCCATGAGCGATGGGATTCGTGATTAGAGATTAGGGATTCGCAACAACAAAGCGCGAAGCAGCGCATGCTACTCGCAGCCGGCGACAAGGTCATGCTCGGGTCGAATCCGCCGTTGCGAATCCCGAATCCCCAATCACCAATCCCCGCCCCTCACTTACACCGCCTGCAACAACGCCATATCCCAGCGCGGCGTCACCTTCACCGCGGCCTCCTCGTGCTGCCCGGCCTGCAATCGCAGCGCGCCGGCGTAGGCGATCATCGCGCCGTTGTCGGTGCAGAACATCGGTCGCGGGAACGCGACCCGGCCGCCGCGCTTTTCCGCCATCGCGGCGAGCTTGGCGCGCAGACGCGTGTTGGCGCCGACGCCGCCGGCGACCACCAGGGTCTTGCAGCCGGCCGCATCGAGCGCGCGTTCGCACTTGATCGCCAGGGTGTCGACCACCGCGTCCTCGAACGCGCGGGCGATGTCGGCGCGGGTCCGCTCGGTCTTGTCGCTGTTCTGCCAGGCCAGCAGCACCTGGGTCTTCAAGCCGCTGAAACTGAAATCCAGGCCGGGCCGGTCGGTCATCGGACGGGCGAACTTGAACTTGCCCGGGGTGCCGAGTTCGGCCTGCGCCGCCAGCTGCGGGCCGCCCGGGTACGGCAGGCCCATCAGCTTGGCGGTCTTGTCGAAGGCTTCGCCGGCGGCGTCGTCGAGGGTCTCGCCGAGCAGGCGGTACTGGCCGATCCGATCGACCGCGACCAACTGGGTATGCCCGCCGGACACCAGCAAGGCCACGAACGGCGGCTCGGGCCGGCCGAGCGGGTCGTCCTCCATCAGCGGCGCGAGCAGGTGGCCTTCCATATGGTGGACACCGATCACCGGCACCTCCAGCGCCCAGGCCAACGCGCGCGCCACTCCGGCGCCGACCAGCAGCGCGCCGACCAGGCCCGGCCCGGCGGTGTAGGCCACCCCGTCGAGTTCGTCCACGCGCAGCCCGGCCTCGGCCAGGGTCTGGCGAACCAGCGGCAGCAGTTTGCGCACGTGGTCGCGGCTGGCCAGCTCGGGCACCACCCCGCCGTACTGCGCGTGCAGGGCGATCTGGCTGTACAAGGCGTGCGCGCGCAGGCCGGTGTCGGTGTCGTAGACGGCCACGCCGGTCTCGTCGCAACTGGTCTCGATGCCCAGCACTTTCATCGGGACGGGCCCTGGGACGAGGCGGGGACAGCCGTTTTCTGGGAGAATGTCGCGTTCATGGGGTGTATGTTGCACCTTCGGCGGGAGCATCGCTATAATGCGCGGCTCTCCCGGTCCTCCGGGCCGGTCCCAGATAACGAGATTACGTATGCCCAGCGTCAAAGTCCGCGAAAACGAGCCTTTCGAGTTTGCCCTGCGTCGCTTCAAGCGCACCTGCGAAAAGGCCGGCGTCCTCGCCGAAACCCGCAAGCGCGAGTTCTATGAGAAGCCGACCCAAGAGCGCAAGCGCAAGGCCGCCGCAGCGGTGAAGCGTCAGGCGCGCCGCGCCTCGCGCGACGTCACCAAGCGCCAGCGCTTGTACTGATCGCGCATTCCGCGCATGGCCAGCTTCGCGGCTGGCCCTGCATGGGATGACCATCAAGCCGGCCGCGCCTTGTGCGCTGCCGGCTTTTTGCGTTCAAGCCGGGATTCGAGATTGGGGATTCGGGATTCGCAAAAGCGGATGCCGGTCACCCTTCCCTCGCTTCCCTATCCCGAATCACCAATCTCGAATCCCAGCACTTATGAGCCTCAAGCAACGCCTCACCGAAGACATGAAGGCCGCCATGAAGAGCGGCGACAAGCACTCCCTGGGCGTGATCCGCCTGATGAATGCCGCGCTCAAGCAGAAGGAAGTCGACGAACGCATCGAGCTCGACGACGTGGCGGTGATTGCGATCCTCGACAAGATGGTCAAGCAGCGCCGCGACTCGGTCAGCCAGTACGAAGCCGCCGCGCGCGAAGACCTGGCCCAGGTCGAGCGCGAGGAGATCGTGGTGATCGAACGCTACCTGCCGGCCAAGATGGGCGAGGCCGAGGTGCTGGCGGTGATCGAAGCGACCATCGCCGAAGTCGGTGCGACCGGTCCGGCCGACCTGGGCAAGCTGATGGGCCCGCTCAAGGCCAAGCTGGCCGGCAAGGCCGACATGGGCCAGGCCTCGGCGCTGGCGAAGAAGCGTCTGGCCGGCTGAGCCGCGCAGCAACCCGCCGCCCTCCGGACGAGGGCGGCCTGGAACCCCGCAGGCGCCGCGACCGTGGCGCCTGCGATCCCACGCCCGCAAGGGCCGCACACCCGGAGGTGCAGCATGAAACGCAAGCCCATCCACCGCGACTGCTTTCGAGCCGCTGAAACGCGAGACCACGCCGGCGTTTGACGCCGCGACCTGCTTTCGAGACCGATTTCGAGGCAGCGCTCCATGATGATGACTGCGGCATCGTCGACATCGCGCTTGACGTGGCGCCCACGCGTGAAATCACCCGCAAGCGGCGCAAAGGCTATCCATCCGAATCCCGGGTCAAACGCGGCCGGCGCCTGGTCCATGGCGACAAGGAACTGGTCGAGAAGCTGGGCCGCAACGATCCCTGCCCCTGCGGCTCCGCGCGGAGGTTTAAGGAATTGTTGCCTCGGCGCCGGGCGGTATGAAGGGGTCGAGCGCGACGATTACTTCCGTGATTGATCGCTTTGGCGGCTGAGAACGGCCGTCCAGGCTTGCTGTCGCGTCGCCTGTCTGCAGGCGGCGCGGCGGTTTTGTTGGCGCGGTCGCGGCTCGCGCCGCTCCTACAGGGGATGCGGGGCATTCGACCGCAGCTCGTGGCGGTGAATCGCTGACCCGCTCCGCCTGAACACCACCCGCGCGATCTGCACACCACGCCGACGCGCCGCTAACCCGATTGGCGGATACTGAATGCGACGCCGCACGCGCCGCTATCTGTTCCGCATGCCCGTAAATTCCGACCAGCCGACCTCGCCCGCGAACGACCGAGCGCCCACGCGCGATGTCGCATCGCGCGCCTCCAACCCGGACCTGCGCTCCGGCGCCGGCGAGTTCGCGCACGAGACCATGGAGCGCATCCACGCCCTGCAGGCCCGCCTGGAGCAGAGTTGGCCGGGCAAGTTCGTACAGCGCTTCGTCGACTACGACATCCTAGCCCTGGCCGCGGCGCTGTCGTTCTACACCTTGCTCTCGCTGGCGCCGCTAATCCTGATGGTGCTGTGGCTGACCACCGCGCTGTATCCGTCGGCGCAGGAGGAATTCTTCCGCCAGATCGGCCTGCTCGCCGGCAGCCAGGTCGAAAGCACGGCGCGGCTGATCGTGGAAAACGCTGAAAACCGCCCGGGCACGGGGTCGTTCGCGGCGCTGCTGGGCACGGTCGCGCTGTTGGTCGGCGCCTCGGCGGTGTTCGGCCAATTGCAGGCCGCGCTCAACCGGGTGTTCCGCAGCGACGCCAAGCGCCTGGGCGGGCTGGCCGCGTGGCTGCGCAAGCGCCTGCTCTCGTTCGGCATGGTCATCAGCGTCGGCTTCCTGCTGGTGGTGTCGATGGCGGTGCAGGCCGCGCTGCAACTGTTGATCGCCTACGTGCCCGACCTGCTGCCGGTGTTCGCCGCGATCGCCTCGTTCGTGCTGTACGCGCTGGTGTTCGCGGCGATGTACCGCTGGCTGCCCGACCGCCCGGTCAGCAAGGGCCGCTCGCTGGTCGGCGGCGCGCTGACCGCGGGCTTGTTCATGCTCGGCCGCAGCGCGATCGGCCTGTACCTGGGCCAGGCCAGCCTCGGCACCGCCTACGGGCCGGCCGGCGGCCTGGTGATCATGCTGGTGTGGATGTACTACTGCGCGGTGGTGTTCCTGCTCGGCGCGCTGATCACCGCGATGCTCGACGAGCACGCGCGGGTGCGCCGGCGCTTGGCCGAGGAGCGCAAGGCGGCGGGATTGGCGGCGCACGACGCCGCAACCTCAGCCGAACCATAGGCGGCCCCGACTGCCGCGCGGCGAGCGCGGCGCCTGTCGATTCCGTGCGCGCCCGTTCGTCGCCTGAGTATCCGCAGCGCAACGAGGTCACCGATGGAGATCCACTGGATTCAAGCCCAGGCCCCGCGCCGGGTGCTGGCCCTGGTCAAGCACCTGGGCATCGAGGCCGAGCTGATCGAGCACGACCTCATAGCCGGCACGATGAAACACCCCGACTACGCCGCGCTCAATCCCAACATGAAAGCGCCGACCTTGGTCGACGGCGACGTGGCGCTGTGGGAAGCCTCGGCGATCATGGCCTACCTGTGCATCCGCGCCGGTTCGGACATGTGGCCGGCGCACAATCCGGCCGAACAGGTGCAGGTGCTGCGCTGGCTGTCGTGGAACGACTGCCACTGGGCGACGACGATCGATGCGCACTACTTCGAATACATCGTCAAAGGCCACTTCGGTTTCGGCGAGCCGGACCTGGAGCTGCTGCAATCGCGCCAGCGCGATATCGCCAAGTACGCCGGCGTGCTCGACGGCCACCTGCAAGGCCGCGATTTCGTCGCCTGCGACCGGCTGACCATCGCCGACTTCCAGCTGGCCTCGATGGCGACCTACTGGCGCCAGTGCCATCTGCCGCTGGGCGACTACCCGAACATCGTGCGCTGGCTGGACGGGCTGATGCGGATTCCGGCCTGGGCCGAGCCGTGGCCGGGGCGGCCGGGGCTGTAGGCGCGGCGGCAGAAAGCCATCGAGCGCCCGCGCGTCGGATTGAAGCCCGACCCGCGCAAACGAAGCCCGATCCGCCGTGGCGGCGCACGCCCATCGGAAGCCCGCCCGATCCCGTCGCGGCCTGAGCGCGCCGCTCATGGCATCCTAGTCGCCGATCCGCAACGAGTTCCGCCGCCCTTCGCGGGCGCCCCCGGCATGGCCCGCATCCCCGACGGCTTCATCGACGACCTCCTCGCCCGCACCGACATCGTCGAGGTGGTCGGCGCGCGCGTGCCGCTGAAGCGTCAGGGCAAGGAATACTCGGCGCGCTGCCCGTTCCACGACGAGCGCTCGCCGTCGTTCTGGGTCTCGCCGACCAAGCAGTTCTATCACTGCTTCGGTTGCGGCGCGCACGGCACCGCGATCAGCTTCCTGATGAATTACGACCGGCTCGAGTTCCTCGATGCGGTCGAGGAACTGGCCAAGCGGGTCGGCGTGGAAGTCCCGCGCGACACCCGCTCGCGCAACGAGGACTCCGACACCCAGGAGTTGTTCAACGCGCTGGAAGCCGCGCAGCGTTTCTTCCTCAAGCAATACGCGAGCAGCGGCAAGGCCCAGGGCTATCTCGACAGCCGCGGGGTCAGCATCGACATCCGCGACCGCTTCGGTATCGGCTACGCACCCGACGGCTTCAACGCGCTGCGCGACGCGCTGGGCACCGACGAGCGCCGGATGAAACTGCTCGAACGCGGCGGCATGCTGTCGAAGAACGACACCGGCCGGGTGTACGACAAATTCCGCGACCGGGTGATGTTCCCGATCCACGACCGACGCGGGCGGGTAATCGCGTTCGGCGGCCGCGTGCTCGACAAGGAAGACGGGCCGAAGTACCTCAACTCGCCGGAAACCCCGCTGTTCCACAAGGGCCGCGAGTTGTACGGCCTGTGGCAGGTGCGCCAGACCCACAACAAGATCCCGCGCCTGATCGTGGTCGAGGGCTACATGGACGTGATCGCGCTGTTCCAGCACGGCGTCGACACCGCGGTGGCCACGCTCGGCACCGCGACCACGCCCGACCACGCCGAACTGCTGTTCCGCAACGCCGCCGACGTGTACTTCTGTTTCGACGGCGACCGCGCCGGGCGCGGCGCGGCGTGGAAGGCGGTGGAATCGGTGCTGCCGCGGATGAAGGACGGGCGCCAGGCGTTCTTCCTGTTCCTGCCCGATGGCGAAGACCCCGATTCGCTGGTGCGCACCGAAGGCGCTGAAGGTTTCGACCGGCGCTTGCGCGATGCGACGCCGCTGTCGCAGTTCCTGTTCGACTCGATCGCCACCGACGTCAACCTCAACACGCTTGAAGGCAAGGGGCGTCTGGCCGAACGCGCCAAGCCGCTGCTCGCGCAGATTCCCGACGGCGCGTTCGCCGATCTGATGAAGCAGCGACTGACCGAGTTGACCGGCGTCGGCGGACGTCAGGCGAGCCCGGACACGCATGTGCCGACCCAGCGCGCGCATTCCGGCGGCGGCCGCCACGCGCCGACGCCGAGGCGCTCGCTGGTGCGCAGCGCGATCGGCGTGCTGCTGCAAAAACCCTCGCTGGCCGCTGGATTGACTCCGCCGTATCGCTTTTCCGCCTTGCGCCAGCCGGGCATCGACCTGCTGACCGAGATCGTCGAGGTGGTGCAGCAGCGCCCGGAAATCAGCACCGGCGCCTTGCTCGAACATTTCGCCGAACACCCGCAGTCCGGCGCCTTGCAGAAGCTCGCCAGCCAGAGCCTGCCGGGCAACGACGACACCTTGCAGCGCGAGTTCTTCGATGCGGTGGGGCAGTTGGAAAAGCAGATGGTCGAGCAGCGGCTGGCCGAGTTGCAGATGCAGCAGGGCGAGACGGGGCTGGGGGATGAGGAGAAGCGGGAGTTGTTGGCGTTGTTGCAGGCGCGGTTGAGTAGGCCGCGTGCGCCGAATTGATTCGGGATTCGGGATTCGGGATTTGGGATTTGGGAGTCGGGGTTCGGGGTTCGGGGTTCGGGGTTCGGGGTTCGGGGTTCGGTATCTGGATTGTTGGTCGTAAGTTTCGGTTGCGGTCAACATCACACGCATTTGCAAGCAGCGCGTTTGCCGGAGCCCATCTGCTCACAGAGTTCTGCGTCCTCTCCTAACGTCATTCCCGCGAAGGCGGGGTCTGCTTTACTTCGGCGGAGCCGAACATCCAGTGCCTTTCGTGCGAGAACGCTTGAAGTCACTGGATTCCCGCTTTCGCGGGAATGACGTTCTGGAAGAATGGCGCTGAAGTCTCTGGATTCCCGCCTTCGCGGGAATGACGATCTGGTGGGATGGCGCTGAAGCCTCTGATACCCGCCTTCGCGGGAATGACGATCTGGTGGGATGGCGCTGAAGCCTCCGATACCCGCCTTCGCGGGACTGACATCATGAGAAGCCCCGCGACTATAAGTTTCAAACGACTCGCGTTTCCGGAGTCCGTCTACTCACAGTGCTTTACGTGCTTTCCTACCGTCATTCCCGCGAAGGCGGGAATCCAGTGCCTTTCGTGCGAGAACGCTTGAAGCCGCTGGATGTTCGGCTCCGCCGAAGTAAAACGGAGCCCGCCTCCGCGGGAATGACGGCTTGGCGCGACGCGGTTTACGACGGGACATCTAGCGCTAGCATTTATCACACGCGCAAGCATCGTATCCCTCGCGCAACCCTCACCCCCAAACCTGCCCCATCACCCGCGCAAAATTCCCGCCAAGAATCTTGCCGATCACCGAATCCGAATGCCCGCGCGCCGACAACATCCCGGCCAGGGTTTCGAAACGACGCGGCGTATTGAGGTCGGGGATATACAGATACACCGTCTCGCTCTCGCCCGGCGCGGAAATCCCAAGGCGGCGACGATCGCGGATGTCTTCGCGATGACGCGCCTTGTACTTCTCGCTCAGGTCCACCGGCGACAGCATGTTGTCGGTGCCGATGCCGACGTGGTCTTCGCCGCAGATCTTCACTGCGTGTTCGATATGCCGGATCAGATCGGCGGCCATCGGCTGGCCGCTTTCGCGCAGGAACGGCATCAGGTAGATGCCGACCACGCCGCCGCCGTCGGCGACCGCGCGCAGTTCGGCGTCGGTCTTGTTGCGCGGACGCTCGACCAAAGCCGCGCAACCGGTATGGCTGATCAATACCGGCGCCTTCGATGCGGCGATCGCTTCGGTCGCGGTGCGGCGACCGCTGTGGGCCAGGTCGATCAGGATGCGGCGCTCGTTGAGGCGTTCGATCAGGCTGTGGCCGAAACGGCTGATGCCGGCGTTGCCGGCTTCCATGCAACCGTCGCCGACCAGATTGCGGACGTTGTAGGTCAGCTGCACCGTGCGCAGGCCGATACGATGGAAATCGTCGACGCGTTCGAGCTTCTCGCCGATCGGCGCGCTGTCCTGGAACTGATAGACCACGCCGAGTTTCTTCTCGCGCCGCGCGCGCTCCAGATCGGCGCCGGTGCGCACCCGCGCGAACACGTTCGGATGCCGGTCGATTTCGTTTTCCCACAGGCCGATGCTGCGCACCGCTTCTTCGTACGCGCCTTCGTACTGCGCGACCGGGCCGACCGTGGTCTGCAGCACGCGCAGGCCGCTGCCGCGCGCTTCGTCGATCAGCTGCTTCGACAAGGCCTCGCCGGGCCCGGAATCGGCATCGCCGATGAAGCCGCAACCGTCGATCACCATCGCTTCGTCGTACGGCGCCCAGCGTGGGGGCGACATCGCCGCGCGCAACGGACCGGCGGCGCCGGCGGCGAACGCGGCCGCGCCAGCCAGCGCGCCGCGAATCAAAAACGACCTTCGATCGAGCATCGATCTTCTCCCTGGACGCGGCACCCGGCGTGACGCCGGTCCCGCACTCTAAGCCAAACGTAGGGCGCTTCCGTCCGTGACTTTCGGGATGGATCACAGCGGCGGCGCGGCGCGCTAAGCTCGGGGTCCGTGCGTCAGCGCCGCGGGCCTGACGCCCCATCGACACACCGGGGAGAACGACGATGCCGCTGCGCCATGCCTTATCCGTCAGCGCGTTGGCGCTGGCATTCGCTCAACTCCTCTACGCCCCCGCCCACGCGCAGGATGTTGCACGCCAGGAACAAGGCAACCGGGTCAGCGAGAACGTACCGGCGATCAGCCCCGAACTGCTGGAGCGGCTCAACCGCTACCAGAACACCCGCGGCGCCGGTTTCGCCGGCTGGACCCACGACGGCTGCGTGCTGATCGGCACCCGCTTCGCCGAAACCACCCAGGCCCATCGCGTCTGCCAGCCGCTGGGCATGCGCGAGCAGCTGACCTTCTACCCCGAGCCGGTCAATCGCCTGACCGCGGCGCCTGGCGGCTCGAACGGTTTCGTGTTCGGCAAGGACATCGGCGGCAACGAGTTCTGGCAACTGCACTGGTTCGATCTGGCATCGCGCCAGGTGAGTTTGTTGACCGACGGCAAGTCGCGCAACGACTCGCCGCTGTTCTCGCACGACGGCAAGCAACTCGCCTACAGCAGCACCGTGCGCAACGGCAAGGACACCGACGTGTGGGTGATGGACTTCGCCACGCGCAAGCCGCGCGCGGTGGTGACCGAGGGCGGCAGCTGGGACGCGGCGGATTTCTCGCCCGACGGCAAGCAGTTGCTGGTGAGCAAGTTCGTGTCGGCCAGCGAAACCTATCCGGGCCTGGTCGACCTGCAGACCGGCAAGCTGGAAATGTTCCCGGTCGACGGCGGCAAGGCGGCGATCAGCGATTTCCGCTTCGCCAAGGACGGCCGCGCGGTCTATTTCGTCTCCGACGAACCGATCGACGGCAAGGCGCAGGAGTTCACCAGCCTGCGCCGCCACGATCTTTCCAATCACAAGCTGCAGGTGCTCAGCGCCGATATTCCGTGGGACGTGGGCGGGGTGTCGCTGTCGCAAGACGGCAAGCATCTGTTGTTCGTCAGCAACGAAGACGGGATCAGCAAACTGCACGTGCTGTCGCTGCCCGATCACAAGCCGGTGAAACTCCCCGACCTGCCGATCGGCGTGATCGGCGGCGTCGACTTCTCGCCGGACGGCAAGCGCATCGCGGTGTCGATCAACACCGCGACCTCGCCCAGCGACGTGTACGTGATCGATCTGGCCAACCGCCAGCTCGCGCGCTGGACCCGCAGCGAAGTCGGCGGCCTGGATTCGAGCCAATTCGTCACCCCGACCCTGGTGCGTTACCCGACCTTCGACCAACTCGACGGCAAGCCACGCACGATTCCGGCGTTCTACTACAAGCCGGCGAACGCACCGGCCGGCAAGAAACTGCCGGTGGTGATCCAGATCCACGGCGGCCCGGAAGGCCAGGCGCAGCCGACTTTCAACGCGACCGCGCAGTTCCTCGCCAACGAACTCGGCGTGGCGGTGCTGGTGCCCAACGTGCGCGGCTCATCGGGTTACGGCCGCACGTATCTGGGGCTGGACAACGCCGAAAAGCGCGAGGATTCGGTCAAGGACATCGGCAGCCTGCTCGACTGGATCGCCAAGCAGCCCGAACTCGATGCGACGCGCGTGGGCGTGCATGGCGGCAGCTACGGCGGGTACATGGTGCTGGCCTCGCTGATGCATTACAGCGACCGCATCCGCGCCGGCGTCGACATCGTCGGCATTTCGGACTTCACCACCTTCCTCAACAACACCGAAGCCTACCGCCGCGATTTGCGCCGCGCCGAGTACGGCGACGAGCGCGTGCCGGAGATGAAGGCGGTGTTCGATCGGATATCGCCGTTGAAGAACGCCGGCAAGATCCGTTCGCCGTTGTTCGTCGCGCAAGGCAAGAACGATCCGCGGGTGCCGTACACCGAGGCCGAGCAGATCGTCAAAGCGGTGCGCGGTAACGGGCAGCCGGTGTGGTTCTTGATGTTCAACGATGAGGGGCATGGGTTTCAGAAGAAGGCCAATGCCGATTATTTCAGTGCGGCTACCATGGAGTTTTGGCAGCAGCATTTGATTGGGAAGTGAGGTTGCCGGGTTAGAAGCTAAAAGCGAATCCTCCCTGCCCCCCCTTTTGCAAAGGGGGGAAAAGCGGGTTGTGCTTCGTCGGGGAGATACGTCGCCATGCGACTTCCGACTTCCGACTTCCGACTTCCGAATCCCGAATCCCGAATCCCGAATCCCGAATCCCGAATAAAACCATCGCCCCCTTTGACAAAGGGGGCGAGCGCCCCACGCGGCACGAAGTCGCGACGCCTCATCAGCGCGGGGGATTTTCGCGACACCCCGCCTACGACGCGACCCGGATCGCAACACCCAAGCCGTTCAATCGCGCCCCATCAATCGCACGCGTCACATCACGAGCCGTCCGACACCCAACGACGCATCGCCCATCGACGCGTCGTCCCAATGACGCACGGCCGACTGACGCACCGCCTCAATCGATCTCGCTGATATCGTCCGACAACCCATTCGCATCGCGGCGAATCTCGGCGCGGTCGCGTTCGTCGGCGATGCCGCCCAGGCCGCTTTCGCGGAACGCGTCGGCCACGGTCTGGCGTTCGACCAGCGCGGCCAGTTCCGGATTCGACTCCAGGTTGCCGTACAACTGCTGCTTGGCCGCGTCGGTCAACTGTCCGGTGGCGGTGTCGATGACCTCGCCGGTCAAACCGGTGAGCGCCTCCTGCACCAGCGGGTTGTTGGCGAACAAGGTCTCCAGCTTGCCGGTCGCGCGCGCTTCCAGGCGCGCGGGCAACGGCACCGCGACCAGCGCCATATCGACCACGAACGCGATCGCCTCCTGCTTGGCCTCGATGTCGGACTGCAGCTTCTCGAAGCCGCGATCGACCGCGACATCGCTCGCCGCCGAGATCACCACCAACCGGCCCGACGCCTCTTCATAACCGGGCGAATTGGTCTGCCCCAGCGAATCGTTGACGATCTTCGCCTGCTCGCCGAAGTACTCCAGCACGCCCTGACGCGCGGTCTCGCGGTGGCTGCTGGCGATCTCCGGATTGAACGTGGTCAGCTCCAGCACCGCCGCCAGATCGCGGCCGTTGACCTCGTACTGCTTGCGATCGGTGTCGTCACCCAGGCCGCGCGCGCCGCTGTCGTCGTATTCGCTGAGTTCGTCGAGCACCTTGTCCGAATGCGCGCCGAGCATGTCGGCCAACGCTTCGTTGCGCGCGACCTGGCCCTGTTCGAACCAGTCACTGTGCTCACCCGGCAAACGCGCGAGCTGCGCGGCCAGATCGCCGGCCTGGGCGCGATCGTCGCGCGCGACCGCCGAGAAGATCGTCGCCATCATGTCCGGCTCGGCCTGCGGCAGCTGCGAACCGATCGCGATCACCTTGTCGAGCTGATCGGCCGGCAGGCCGCGCAGGAAATCGGTCAACACTTCGGGATGCTGCGCGTCGCCGCCGGCGACGTTGATCGCCAGTTCCAGTTGCCGGTAGTTGTAGCTGTGAAAGCCCAGGTCGGTCGGGTACGGCGATTCCGACCAGGTCTTGAAGATGCGATCGGCCAGGGCGCCGCGCAGCTCCAGCGTTTCCGGACCGCTCGATCCGCCCAGGAAATCGGTGATTTCCTTGTACTCGCGCACCTGATCGGGGCCGTAGTCGATATCGGCCAGGCCGTCGAAGGAATCGGCGTCGATCTTGCCGTCGTTGTAGGCCTGCGCGATCTGCTCGGTGATGTCGGCGCGGGTCGACGCATCGATCTTGCCGTCGTTAGCCAGGCCGAGCACGCCGCTCGGCGTCAGCCAGGATTTGACCGCGCCGGCGTCGCGCTCGAGCACGGCCGCGGTGAGGTATTCGCGATAGGCTTCGGGCTCGCCGCGCACGGCATCGGCGAAGGCATCGCGGCGCGCGCCGTAGTCGTCCTCGCCGTCGCGCTTGCCGACATCTAGGATGCCTTGCGCGTCGTTCTGCGCATCCTGCTTCACGGTCGGAATGCGCGCTTCGCCGAGCAGGTCGGCGGTGCGGCCCGGCAGCGCTTCGGCGGTGATGCCGGCATCGCCGATGCCGCCGACCGCGTCGACGTACTGCTGGATCTGGTCGTAGGCCTGCATGGTCTGTTCGGTGTTGGCCTGCGGCGAGATTTCGCGATCGACCGCCTCGAGCACCTCGGGCCGGTATTTGCTCGGCACGTTTTCGTTGCGCATCGTGTACAAGGCGATCGACTTCATCGAGGTGTCGTCGATCTGCACGAAATCGCCGCCCGAAGCGCAGCGTTCGACGTAAGCCTGGGTTTCGCGATAGGCGGTATTGCGCTGATCGACCGTGGCGTCGGGGCTGATGGTGGCGTCGACCGCGGCCTGGACGTCTTCGTGCTGAGTGCCGGTCGGCGGCACCACACCCTCGGCCTGCTGCTGCGGCTTGACCGGCTCGACCGGCGGCGCCGGCCGCGCCGGCGGTTCGCGCTGCAGGAACAGGGCCGGATTCTGGAAATAGCCGTTGTTGAAGATTCCGCTCATGGCCGTCGCGCCGCGCTGGGGGAGAGGGCTTTCACGCTAGTCCTCGCCCCGGGCCGGGGCCAGATGGGGGCGACCCTAGTAAAAACCGTGGAAGTCATTGAATTGACACACTTCACCAGGGTTTTCCCCACTGGGATCGCGGCGCATTAATGGCTAACTTCCTGTGTAACCAATGCACAGTCAGGCCCCGTCGATGACCGACCCGATCAGCTCGCGCCCCGCCTTCGAGCGCCTGCCGCCGTTGGACCGGTCGACGGATTCATCGGCTGCGGCGGTCACGCCGCAGGCCTTGCGCGACGCCGATCCGGCGCAGGCGCGCGCCGCGACCGACGCGCTGACGCCGCCGCAACTCGACCGCTTGCGCGATCAGGTCGATGCCTTGCCGCTGGCCGATCGCGACACCCTGGCGCAGGACCTCGCCGGCAAACTCGACGCGCCGCAATTGCAAAAGCTCGAAGCCGCGTTCGGACACGACACCATCGCCAGCGCGGTAGAACGCAGCAGCGGGCCGCAGGTGCGCGATGCCTATGCGGCGCTGCCGCAGGGCGACGGCGACGGCCTGGTCGACAAGCTCAAGCAATGGCTGGGGTTGTCGCCGTCGTCGCAGGACGACACCCGGGAAATCTCCGCCAGCGTCGTCAATCCCGACAGCGGCGAGGTCAACGATGCGGTCTGGACGGTCGACTCGGAAGGCCGTCCGATCCATGCCGAGGGCACCTTGCGCACCGTGTTCAGCAAGCTCGAACGCAGCGACGCGGAGACCGACGCGCAAGGCGCCGCCGCCGACCGCGGCATCGAAGGCGATCAGGGCGGCCACGTGTTCGGCCATCGCTTCGTCACCGATCAGGGCCTGAAGAACCTGTTCCCGCAGAACGGCAACTTCAACATGGGCGCCTACAAAACCCTCGAAAACGAGTGGGCGGCCTGGGTCGACAAGGGCATGGACGTGCAGATCAGCGTCGACCTGGCCCCGCGCAACGTCGATCGACCGGACCGGGTTCGCATTTCCTATGAGGTCATCGACCCGAGCGACGGCAGCAGGGTTTACGATCAACGCGTCAGCTTCGACAACCGCGCCGGTCAGCACTACGACCGGGTCGACGGCAGTCAGATGGACGACATGATCGCCGCCGGTTGATCGCCGGCGCGCCCTTACCGATACGCAAGGCAGGACATGAACAGAGACGAATTGCTTGGCGAGATCGCGCGCCTGATCGTGGTCGACCCCAAGGCCGGCGAACGGCCGTGGGACGGTTACGCGCTGATCGCGTGGTACGGCGACGGCATCAGCCGCCTCAACGGCTTCCGCTACGACAAGGACCAGCCGGGCGAACCGCTGACGCCATCGGGCGTGGAGATCGAGAACCGCCTGGAAGAACTGCGCCGGGTCACCCAGGTCAAGGACAAGGCGCCGTGGCGGGTGTGCATCATCCGCATCAACCGCGAAGCAGCCGAAGTCGCGATCGACTTCGAATACGAAGACCCGGGCAAGTGGTACGTGACGCCGGACAGCGCGGCGGAGATCGCGGACAAGGTCAAGCCTTGGTGAGGTGACGGGTGCGTTCGCCGATGGCGGAGCTCCCGGTCGCAACGCAGGCTTCGTCCGCCCCCTGTAGGAGCGGCGCGAGCCGCGACAGCGCCAATGAAACCTCGCCGCAACGGCGAGGTCGAGCGTCAACCCATCACCGCGCCCAGGCCGGAAGCGTCGCATGTGAAGTGGCGCTGTCGCGGCTCGCGCCGCTCCTACAGTGCGAAACCCGCATTCGCGGCGATGGCACTGGCGCTAATCTCGAATCCCCAATCCCCAATCCCGAATCCCCGCCCTCCATGCATTGGCTAAAACGTCTGCGCGTCGACGGCTTCACCCTGGCCCTGCTCGGCGCGGTCGCGCTGGCCTGGTGGTTCCCGGTCCGCGGCGTGTCAGCAGGCGCCCTGGACGACTTCACCAATATCGCGATCGCCGCGCTGTTCTTCCTGCACGGCGCGCGCCTGTCGCGCGAAGCGATCCTCGCCGGCGCCTTGCATTGGCGATTGCACCTGGTGATCTTCGCCAGCACCTTCGTGCTGTTTCCGCTGCTCGGCCTGATGCTGCGGCCACTGTCGGGCCACTGGCTGACGCCGGAGTTGTACCTGGGCCTGTTGTTCCTGTGCACCCTGCCCTCGACCGTGCAGTCCTCGATCGCGTTCACCTCGATGGCCGGCGGCAACGTGCCGGCGGCGGTATGCAGCGCATCGGCGTCGAGCCTGCTCGGCGTGTTCCTGACCCCGCTGCTGATGAGCGCGCTGGCCGGCGCGCACGGCGCGATGGCGAACCCGGGCGAAGCGATCGGCAAGATCATGCTGCAGTTGCTAGTGCCGTTCGTGGCCGGGCATCTGCTGCGGCGCTGGATCGGCGCCTGGGTCGAACGCCAGCGCGCGGTGTTGCGCTATACCGACCAGGGCACGGTGCTGCTGGTGGTCTACACCGCGTTCGCCGCCTCGGTCAGCAGCGGCCTGTGGCAGAACACGCCGCTGGGCGCGTTGTACGTGGTGATCGGCGTATGCGCGTTGCTGCTCGCGGTGGTGATGCTGACCACCACCTTCGCCGCGCGCCGGATGGGGTTTTCGCGCGAGGACGAAATCGCGATCGTGTTCTGCGGCTCGAAGAAGAGCCTGGCCACTGGCGTGCCGATGGCGAAGATCCTGTTCGCGAGCAGCGCGCTCGGCGCGATCGTGCTGCCGGTGATGATCTTCCATCAGTTGCAGTTGATCGTGTGCGCGCATATCGCGCGTCGTTATGCGCGCAAGCGGCCTGCAATCCCGGCGGCGGCCGAAGACATCGCCGACTGACCCGCGCGGCAGGCCGGTCGGCATAACCGTCCGGCACTGACATTCCTCAGTGCCGCCGATGGATGCGGCGCGGCGAGGATGGGGCCGGCGCCGCTCCACCCGGGGCGGCACGATCGCCACAGGAGGTGGCGCATGAATACGCTCGGTCTGGTGCATACCGCGGTCGGCGTGCTGGCGGTGTCGCTCGGCGCCGCGGTCCTGTTGCGCCGCAAGGGCACGCGCCTGCATCGCTGGCTCGGTTACGGCTATGTCGCCGCGATGCTGACGCTCAATCTCACCGCGTTGATGATCTATCGGGTGTTCGGCGGGTTCGGGCCGTTCCATGTGCTTGCGCTGATCAGCCTGGGCACGCTGGCCGCCGGCTTCTATCCTGCCTATCGCAAGCGGCCGGCCGAGCGTTGGCTGCAACGCCATTACGAGCTGATCGGCTGGTCCTATATCGGTTTGCTCGCGGCGACCGCGGCGGAAATCGCCGTGCGCGTGCCGGCGCTGCGCGGCCTGGGTCTGAGCTTCGGCCTCGCCACCGCGCTGGCGTCGTTCGGCGTGGTCGGCATCGGCGCCTGGCTGCTGTACCGCAATCGCGATCGCAGCCTGACGCGCCTGCGCGAGGACGGTTGGAAATAAGGACGCGCGCCGCTCAGCGCGCGTCCTTCACCACTTCGCCACCCTTGATCACCACCGGCACCGAAGCCAGCAAGGTCACGTCCTGAGTCGGATCGCCGGCAACCGCGATCAAATCGCCCCAGCGGCCTTTCTCGACGATGCCGACGTCCTTGCGTCCCAATGCCTCGGCCGCGTTCGCGGTCGCCGCCTGGATCGCCTGCGCCGCGCTCATGCCGTAGCGGGTCATGACCGCGAACTGGCGGCCGTTTTGACCGTGCGGGTACACGCCCGCGTCGGTGCCGTAGACCATCTTCACCCCGGCCGCATGCGCGCGGCGGAAATTCTCGCGCTGGATGTCGGCGACTTCGCGATCCTTGCGCAGGTTGTCCTCGAGCACGCCGTTCTTCTTGCCCTCGGCCTGGGTGTAATCGGTGTTGTAGATGTCCATCGACAACCACGCGCCGTGTTGCTTGGCGAGGCGAATGCCTTCGTCGTCGATCAGGCTGGCGTGCTCGATGGTGTCGACCCCGGCGCGTATCGCATCGCGGATGCCGCTGGCGCCGTGCGCGTGCGCGGCGACGCGCAGGCCCCACTGGTGCGCTTCATCGGCGACGGCCTTCATGTCCTCATAGCTCATCTGCTGCTGACCCGGCTCGGTATTGCGCGAGAACACGCCGCCGGTGGCGCAGATCTTGATCACCTGCGCGCCGTACTTGCGCAGCTCGCGCACGCGCTGGCGCGCCTGTTCGGGCGAGTCGGCGTTGTACGGGCTCTTCTGGTTCATCGACGGCGGGAAAAAGGTCGAATCGCAATGCCCGCCGGTGGCGCCGAAGGAATACGCCGCGGTGACGATGCGCGGACCGCGCAGCTGGCCTTCGTCGATGGCCTGGCGCAGGCCGACATCGTTCCAGGCATCGGCGCCGACGTTGCGCACGGTGGTGAAACCGGCATCGAGGGTCTGCTGCGCGTGCTTGACCGCGAGCACCGACCAGAACCGATCGTTGAACTGCAGACCAGTGTAGCCGCCGTAGGACGGATCGGAATCCAGATGGGTGTGCATGTCGATCAGGCCCGGCAGCAAGGTCATGCCGGCCAGGTCCAGGCGCTTGATCCCATCGGGTACGGCGTCGCCGATGCGGCCGACCTCAATAATGCGGCCGTCGCGGATCAGCACCTGCGGCCGGTCGATCAGCTTGCCGCTACGCGCGTCGAACAGCTTGGCCGCGGTCACCACCAGATCGTCGGCCACCGACGCATCGGCCGGCGATGCGGTCTGCGCCGAGGCCGCGAAGGCGATGGCCAGCGGCAGGAGCGCCGTGATGGAACGAAGGATCGGATTCCTCATCGACAGCATCTCCCCTGACTTCAATGGTGGTCGCGCGTTCGGCGGCGCGACCGATCAACCCACTTGGCGCAGCTCGAAGGCCGCGGCCGGCTGCAACGCCGGCAGCATCCAGTGGTCGATCATCAAGAACGCGAACAACGCCATCAAGTAGACGATCGAGTAGTTGAAAACCCGCATCGCGTACAACTCGTCGGGCGGGTCCATCAGTTTCCAGGCGTAGTACAGGAACATCGCGCCGAGCACGAGGGCGCCGCCCAGGTAGAACACGCCGCTCATGCCCACCGCCCACGGCAGCACGGTCACGGCCACCAGCAGCACGGTGTAGAACAGGATCTGCCAGCGCGTGTACTGCACGCCGTGGGTGACCGGCAGCATCGGCACCATCGCGCGCGCGTAGTCGGCGCGGCGGAAGATCGCCAGCGCCCAGAAATGCGGCGGCGTCCACACGAAAATGATCAATACCAGCAGCAGCGCGTGCGCCCAGTCCCACGGCCCCTGCATGCCGGTGACCGCGGCCCAGCCCAGCAGCGGCGGCGCGGCGCCGGCGACGCCGCCGATCACAATGTTCTGCGGCGTGGCGCGCTTGAGGAACACGGTGTAGATCACCGCGTAGCCGATCAGCGAGGCGAAGGTCAGCACCGCGGTGATCACGTTGACCCACAGCACCAGGATCAGCATCGAGGCGGCGGCGAGAATCAGCGCGAACACCAGCGCCTGGGTCGGCGACACCTGGCCTGCGACGATCGGCCGCCACGAGGTGCGCGCCATCTTCGCGTCGATGCGCGAATCCAGCAGTTGGTTGATCGCCGCGGCCGAGGACGCGGCCAGCCAGATGCCGAGAAAACCCAGCACCGACTCGCGCAGCGGCGGCCAGCCCGGCACCGCCAGGAACATGCCGACGATCGCGGTGAACACGATCAACGCGACCACGCGCGGCTTGGTCAGCGCCCAGTATTGCCTCGCGGTGGGACGGCTGGTGGCGTTCATCAGGTCTCCGGCGTGCGCAGGCGCGCGAGCAGCGATACCAGCACGAACAGCAGCAGCACCGCGCCAGCGTTGTGCGCGACCGCGACCGCGAGCGGCAGGCTGAGTTTGACGTTGGCGATGCCCAGGCCGACCTGCAACAAGGTCAGCGCGCCCAGCAGACTCGCCCAACCGCGCATGCCCGGGGTGCGCAGCAGTTTCACCATCAGGCCCAGCAGATAGACGAACACGACCATCGCCATCGCCCGGTGCGCGAGCTGGATCGCGATGCGCGCCTCGCCGTCGAGAATGCCGCCTTCGTAGTCCACGCCGATCCCGCGCCACAGCACGAACGCTTCGCGGAAATCGTGGCGCGGCATCCATTGGCCGACGCAGGTCGGGAAATCGTTGCCGCAGGCGAGCGCGGCGTAATTGGCGCTGGTCCAGCCGCCGAGCGCGATCTGCACGCCGAGCACGGCGATGCCGAGCATGATCAAGCGGCGCACGCTGACCGCATCGGCCAGCCGGATCGGCTGGTTGGTGGCGCGCCACGCGATCCACACCAGCAGCGAGAACGTCAGTAATCCACCCAGCAGATGGCCCATCACCACGATCGGCTTGAGCAGCCAGGTCACCGTCCACATGCCCAGCAGGGCCTGGAAGATGATCACCGCCAGGGTCAGCGCCGAGGCGCGCGACAGGTCGGTGTTGCTCCAGCGCAAGGCCGCGCCGAGCAGGATCGCTTCGCCGAGGATCGCCAATCCCGACGCGGCGACGTGTTCGCTTTTCATGTACAGCGGAATCGCGATCGCGACCACTGCGGCGGCCAGCGCGATCTGCAGCATGCCCTTGCTGCGCCGACGCGCCGACACCAGCGCCAGGGTCAGCACCAGCACGCCGAGCAGGCCGGCGATCATGCGATGGAATTGTTCGCGCCAGGCCTTGTGCACTTCGACCGGGCGGATCGCGGTCGCGGCGTGGTCGGTGATCTCGTGCGCGGTGGTCGGCCACGCGGCGCGGCCGTAGCAGGTCGGCCAGTCCGGGCAGCTCAGGCCGGCGTTGGACAGGCGCACGAAGGCGCCGAACACGATCACGCACAAAGCCAGCGCGACGGCCAGCCAGGCGATGCGGTGGAAATTCTTGTACAGGCCCGAAGCGCTCAGGCCGGTCATGCTCGCTACGCTCATTCGAAAACTCTTTCCTGCTCGATGCTTGCGATACCGGGGCCAGCGCGCCGCGCCGGCCCACCGATCACATCAGTTTCAGCAGCTTGACGAGGTCCGCGCGCAGACCGCCGGGTTCGAAGCCGGGAGCGTAGCGCAGAATCACGAAGCCGTTCGGGTCGATCACATACACCGGCGTGCCGGCCGGATCGTTCAGGCGTGGCAGCTGGGCCCGCAGCGACGGCGAATCGGTCAGCACCCGCAGCGACACCGGCCGCGCGGCCCCGTCCGGCGGCGCGCCGAGCCACAGGATGTCGACCTGGTCGGCGTCCTTGCCGAACAACTGCCAGACCGTGTCCAGCTCGCGCGACAGCTTGACGCAGGCTTCGCGGCAATCGGCCTTCGGCGCGACCAGGATGCGCCACACCCGCGCCTGCGGCTGCCACGGATAGGGCTTGCCGTCGGCCAGACGCGGCTCGTGCGTGCGCAGATCGGGCTTGGGTTCGAGCAATTCGCCGTGCTGGCGGGTCACCGCCGGATGGTGATCGGTGAAGCGCAGGATCCCGGCCACCAGCATCGGCACGAAGAAGAACGCGGCGATCAGCACCAAGGTCAGGCGATTGCGGTTGCGCTGCTTGTTGGCGGCGGCGGTCGAAGCGGAGTCGGTCATGGGTTCGCGGCGTCGGGGCGGGTCCGCTTGCGGCGGAAGGTGAGGATCAGCGCGGTGGCCAGCACCGCAAGGGCCAGCGCGTACCACTGCAGCGCATAGCCGCGATGCTGCTGCGGCGGCAGGGTGTTGGCGAGCAGTTCCAGATCGCGCTCGAAGCCGAGCTTGATCGCCGGATCCAGGCGCAGCACCCGAGGCGCCAGCGGCACCGACAGGCCGGTCGCGGCGGCGATCGCGGCCGGATCGACCCGGGTCAGCAACCAGCCCTCGCCTTCGCGGCCGATGCCGGCGCCCAGGGCGATGCCGCTGGACGGCGGCGCGGTCAGCAGGCCGCCGAGCGCGAATTCGCCCTCGGGCTTGGCGATGACCGGCAGCTTGCGGTCGCCGGCCAGCGGCAGCCAGCCCAGGTCGACCAGCAGCGGGCCGCTCTGGCGCGGCAGGAAGATGCGGTACACGCGCACGCCGGCGCGGCCGTTGCGCTGTTGGTTGTCGAGCAGCAGCGGGCCGCGCGCGTCGAACGAGCCGAGGCCCGAGGCCCAGTCGTAATCGCGCAGCCGCGCCGGATCGTCGGCGAGCGACAGCGGCTTGGGACGGCGATCGTGCAGCACCGCGGCGGCGGCATCGAGCATCGCCTGCTTCTCGACCGCGCGATGCGATTGCCAGCGGCCCAGGCTGGCGAACACCGCGATCGTCGCCAGCGCCAGGATCCAGCCGAACAGCAGGCTGCCGCGGCGGCTCATCGTGCGCGGTCCGTATGGGTGAGAAGCGCGTGGGTGGCGTGGGCGCGCATGCCGCCACTGTACCGCCGGCGACCGCGGCCACCCGCGTCAGCCCGGTGCGACCCGATGCCGCACTCGGCGCGACCAGCGAATCGGAGCGATAATGCCGCCTTCGCATTCATGCGCGCGCCGCGCGCGCCCGAGGAGGCCGCGATGAACGAGTCGCTGAAGATCCTGCTGGTTGTCGCCTTCCTGATCGTCATCGTGTGGAACCTGGGCGCCGGTCTGTATTACATGCTGGTGGACAAGGGTCAGAGCAAGCGCACCGTCAACGCGCTGACCCGTCGTATCGCGCTGTCCGTCGCGCTGATCCTGCTGGTGGTCCTGGCGATCTACATGGGCTGGATCACGCCGCATGGGGTGGGGTCGAATCCGAATTGAGGCGGTGGATGGCTGGCCGAGGTTGGCTGGCTGATTGCGTTGGCTACGGCGCGGGAACAACGCACCTTGCCACTGCGTCCTAGCGAGCGCAGACCGATCCGAAACCGCTGAGCAGAACGCTTGCGCCTCTCTCCAGATCGTCATTCCCGCGAAGGCGGGCTCCGCTTTACTTCGGCGGAGCCGAACATCCAGGGCCTTTCGTGCGAGAACGTTTGAAGTCTCTGGATTCCCGCCTTCGCGGGAATGACGGCCGTGGGGTGTCGTGCCCTACTGGCGCACTCACCTCTTCGACTGCTCTTTACTGCATCTAAGACCCTGCACACCACCGGCATCGAGCGTGTCTGCGGCTAGAAACGACGCGGCACCGCCACAAACACAACCCAACACCACCCAACACCACCAACACCACCGCAAAAACGAAAGGCCGGCAGCGCCGGCCCTCGTCATGGTTTTACCGTTCTCGTCGTCGCGCGCTTACAGCACGTAAACGAACAGGAACAAACCCAGCCACACCACGTCGACGAAGTGCCAGTACCAGGCCACCGCTTCGAACGCGAAGTGGTTGTCCTTGTCGAAATGGCCCTTGAGGCAGCGGAACCAGATGATCGCCAGCATCAAGGTACCCAGGGTCACGTGCAGACCATGGAAGCCGGTGAGCATGAAGAAGGTCGAACCGTAGATGCCCGAACCCAGGGTCAGGTTCAGCTCGGTGTAGGCGTGGATGTATTCCTCGGCCTGGAAGAACAGGAACACGCAGCCCAGCAGCACGGTCAGGCCCAGCCAGAACAGCAGCGCCTTGCGGTGACCGCCCTTGAGCGCGTGGTGCGCGGCGGTGACGGTCGAACCGGAGGTCAGCAGGATCAGGGTGTTGAGCAGCGGCAGGCCCCATGCCGGGATGGTCTCGAACGCGCCGCCGACGCCGCCGGGGCCGCTGCTCGGCCAGGCCGCGCTGAATTCCGGCCACAGCAGGCTGTTGGTCATCACGCCGTCGCCGTCGCCGCCGAGCCACGGCAGCGCGAACTGGCGCGCGTAGAACAGCGCGCCGAAGAACGCGGCGAAGAACATCACTTCCGAGAAAATGAACCAGACCATGCCCATGCGGAAGGACACGTCGACCTGCTTGTTGTAGTTGCCGCGCACCGATTCGCGGATCACGTCGCCGAACCAGCCGAACAGCACGCCGATCATCATCGCGATGCCGACGAAGAAGGTGGGCTTGCCCCAGTTGACTTCGTTGAGCCAGCTGGCGACGCCGATCATGGTGGTGAACAGCCCGATCGAACCGAGGAACGGCCAGCGGCTGCTGTGCGGCACGTAGTAGATGTTGGCGTCTGGCGTGTGGGCGTGGGCCATGGCGGCGTTCCGTTGGTGATTAGTGCGAGGCTTACGGCGCCGCCAGCGGCGAGGCCGGCGTCTTCGACGTCGCCCCCTGCTGCAGGCGCGCGGTCAGCGCGTCGTTCTTGAAGAACGTGTAGGACAAGGTGACCGTTTCGACATCGGCCGGAAGATTCGGGTCGATGATGAAACGCACCGGCATTTCGCGCGCTTCGCCGGCCTGCAAGGTCTGGGCGGTGAAGCAGAAGCATTCGGTCTTGTTGAAATAGCCCGACGCGCGCGCCGGCGCCACCGAAGGCGAGGCGCTGCCGACGATCGCACGGTCCGTCGTGTTACGGGCGTAGTAGGTGGTCTCGTACTGCTCGCCCGGACGCACCTTCATGCTGAGCACGTGCGGCTTGAAGTCCCACGGCAGCTTGGAATTGACGCTGCCGTCGAACTGCACGGTGACCATGCGATCGGAGACCGCGTGCCCGCCGAGATCGGCCTCGGCCACGCCACGTTCCAGGCGGATGCCGAACACTTTCTCGCAGGCGATGCGGTACATCGGCACCAGCGCGAAGGTGAAGGCGAACGCTCCGAGCGCGACGCCGACCATGATCTTGGTCATCTTCGGGCCGGACTGGGCGCGGGCCTGATTGACCTCGGGCTGACTTACACCGGGCTGGTTCGCACCGACCTGATCGACACCGGCCTGATCGACACCGGCCTGTTCGCCCTTGGACTCGTGCGCGCTCATTGGTTCAGCACCCCGAGCGCGATGAAACCGACATACACCGCGATCGCGGCCAGCCCGAACCACAGCGCGGTGCGGCGCGCGGCCGAACGGCGTTGGGTCAGATCGGTCTGGTCGGTCGACTGGGTCATGGCGGTCTTCTTGGAGGGGCGCCCTGCGCTCGTTCGCCGAAGCGTCCGAGCGCGGGCCTCACCCGATCATGCGCTCTTAGTGGGTGATGTCGCCGTGGGCCAGATCGCCGTCGCGGATGACCGGCGGGGTGCCGAAGGTGTGGTGCGGCGCCGGGCTCGGCACGGTCCACTCCAGGCCCTTGGCCGATTCCCACGAACGCGCTTCGGCCTTGACGCCGTAACGCTTCGAGTGCCACAGGATGCCAAGCATCATGAACGGGGTCAGGAACATGCCGAACGCGCCGATCGAGCTGATCAGGTTCCAGTCCGCGAACACCACGTTGTAGTCCGGGATGCGGCGCGGCATGCCGGCCAGGCCCAGGAAGTGCTGCGGGAAGAACAGCAGGTTGACGAAGATCATCGTCCACCAGAAATGGAACTTGGCCGCCGGCTCGCTGTACATGCGGCCGGTCCACTTCGGCCACCAGTAATAGACCGCGGCGATGATCGAGAACAGCGCGCCGGTCACCAGCACGTAGTGGAAGTGCGCGACCACGAAGTAGGTGTCGTGGTACTGGAAGTCGGCCGGCACGATCGCGAGCATCAGGCCCGAGAAACCGCCGATGGTGAACAGGATCACGAACGAGATCGCCCACAGCATCGGCGCCTCGAATGAGATCGAGCCGCGCCACATGGTGGTGACCCAGTTGAACACCTTCACGCCGGTCGGGACCGCGATCAGCATGGTCGCGAACATGAAGTAGATCTCGCCACCGAGCGGCATGCCGACGGTGAACATGTGGTGCGCCCACACGATGAACGACAGGAACGCGATCGACGCGGTCGCGTACACCATCGCCTGATAACCGAACAGCGGCTTGCGGCTGAAGGTCGGGATGATCTCCGACACCACGCCGAACGCCGGCAGAATCATGATGTAGACCTCGGGGTGACCGAAGAACCAGAAGATGTGCTGGAACATCACCGGGTCGCCGCCGCCGGCCGCGTTGAAGAACGAGGTGGCGAAGAACTTGTCGGTCAGCAGCATCGTCACCGCGCCCGCGAGCACCGGCATCACCGCGATCAGCAGGAACGCGGTGATCAGCCAGGTCCAGCAGAAGATCGGCATCTTCAACAGGTCCACGCCCGGGGCGCGCATGTTGAGGATGGTGGCGATGACGTTGATCGCGCCCATGATCGAACTGATGCCCATCATGTGGATGGCGAAGATCGCGAACGCCACGTTGGAGCCGCCCTGCAGCGACAGCGGCGGGTACAGCGTCCAGCCGCCGGCCGGCGCGCCGCCCGGCAGGAACAGGGTCATCAGCAGCAGGGTGAAGGCGAACGGCAGGATCCAGAACGACCAGTTGTTCATGCGCGGCAGCGCCATGTCCGGCGCGCCGATCTGCAACGGGATCATCCAGTTGGCCAGGCCGACGAAGGCCGGCATCACGCCGCCGAAGATCATCACCAGCGCATGCATGGTGGTCATCTGGTTGAAGAACTCGGGCTTGACGAACTGCAGGCCCGGCTCGGCCAGTTCGGCTCGGATGATCACCGACATGCCCGCGCCGATGATGAACATCACGAAGCTGAAGATCAGATACAGCGTGCCGATGTCCTTATGGTTGGTCGAGAAGAACCAACGCTCGATGAAGCCCTGCTGGTGGGCATGATGATCATCGTGATCGTGATGATGATCGGCGACGGGGTGCGTGGCTGCCATGGCCTACCTCTGAGAATGCTTGGACGATCAACCGGCGACCGCGGGAGCCGCGGTCGTGGTGTCGGAATTCGAAGCCGCGGCGGCCGGCGCGGCGGGCGCCGCTTCGGTCGGGGCGGCGGCAGGCGCAGCAGCCGGGGTCGCCGGCGCGGCAGGCGGTGCGTTCTTGGCCTTCTGATCGGCCAGCCAGCGCTGGTACTCGACCTTGGACACCGCGCGCACGACGATCGGCATGAAGCCGTGGTCCTTGCCGCACAGCTCGGCGCACTGGCCGCGGTAGATGCCCGGTTCCTTGATGTCGGTCCAGGCCTCGTTGACGATGCCCGGGATCGCGTCCTGCTTCCAGCCCAGGGCCGGCACCCACCACGCGTGGATCACGTCGTCGGCGGTGATCACGAAGCGGATCTTGGTGTTGACCGGCAGCACCAGCACGTTGTCGACGTCGAGCAGGTAATGCTCGTGGTCGGCGGCGCTGACGTGCTTGCCGCTCTGGCGCAGCTGGTCGCTCTTGCGGTCCAGACGGCTGGTGAAGGACACGCCTTCGCCGAGGTAGTCGTACTTCCACATCCACTGGTAGCCGGTGACCTTGACGGTCATCCCCGCGTCGCGGGTGTCGTACATCGCGATCAGCTTGCTGGTCGCCGGGAACGCCATCAGCACCAGCAGCACCACCGGCACCACGGTCCAGACGATCTCCAGCTTGGTGCTGTGGACGAAGTCCTTGTCGGGCACCGCGCCCTTGGACTTGCGGAACTTGAACATGGCCACGGCCATCGCGCCGAAGACCAGGATGCCGATCACCACGCAGATCCACAGCGCCAGCATGTGCGCGGAGTAGGCGTTCATCGACTGGGCGGTGACGCCCTTGCCCATGTTCAGCTGCCACGGCTTAGGGTCCGCAGCCTGGGCAAACGCGAGGACCGGCAGCGCCATCGAGGCGATGCCCGCTGCCCACTGCTTGAAACGACCGGCTTTCATCAGTTCGAGCCCCGAAAAATCAGTGTGATGTTCACGACGCGCTCCGCGGGCTGCCTTTCCCGGCACCGTCCTGCGCCATGGAGCTGGGCAGGGGGCCGTCCGGTCTAAAGGTGGCTGGCGAGCCCTGATCAGGGCCCATCACGCCGGCATCGGCGCTACGGATAACCGAGAAATGGTAGCGGCCGACCCGTCCTGCGGCAACCCGGAACTGCGAGCCTGGCGCGCGCGCCACCGCCGTCGCACTACGCCGCACGGGGCTTTGCGCGTGCTTCCGGGCGGTTATGGCCTCTCAATGAAGTCCCGCGCAAACGTGATCCATGCAAGTTCCGGTGGGCTATAAACGCGCCGATCGCGCCGATCGCGCCATCGGCGCCCGCCGCGCAGCGTGGCGACCTTGCTCAGCGTGTCCCTTCGGGCCCTCGCCGCGGCCCGACACCGCGGACGCGACCCAGGCCCGGTCCCGGGCCGTCCGCGCCCGAGAGAAAGCTCTAAAATGTCGGACTTCCCACCCCCGTGCCGGGCCCGATGTCCACCAATGCTCCCTCCGCCGTCGCCAGCGACGGCCCGCCGCCGACTTCAATGATCAGCCCCGAGCTGCCGCCGCCCACCACCGGTCCGCGCGCCGCGCTGACCTCCGGCTGGGTCCGCGACGAAGCCGATCACGTCCGCCACCTGCTCGAGATCGCGCGCCTGCCCGATGCCGACCGCGACGCCGCCCAGGCCACCGCGGCCGATCTGGTCAAGCGCGTGCGCGCCCGCGCGCAGGATCAGGGCGCGATCGAAGCCTTCATGCGCCAGTACGACCTCGGCAGCGACGAAGGCGTGCTGCTGATGTGCGTGGCCGAAGCGCTGCTGCGCATTCCGGATCAGGACACCGCCGACAAGCTGATCCGCGACAAGCTCGGCGACGCCGACTGGAAGCGGCATCTTGGGCAATCGGACTCCGTGCTGGTCAACGCCTCGACCTGGGGCCTGATGCTGACCGGCAAGCTGGTCGATCTGGCCGACGACACCAAGCGCGACGTCCACAACGCCTTCAAGCGACTGGTCGGCCGGGTCGGCGAACCGGTGATCCGCCTGGCCGTGCGCCAGGCGATGCGGATCATGGGCCACCAATTCGTCATGGGCCGCAGCATCGGCGAAGCGCTGTCGCGTTCGAAGAAGGGCGACAACGCGAATTACCGCTATTCCTTCGACATGCTCGGCGAAGGCGCGCTGACCACCAAGGATGCGCTGCGTTATCAGCAGGCGTATCGCGACGCCATCCATGCGATCGGCAAGAGTGGCAATTACAAGAGCGCCGACGTGTTCGCCACCCCGTCGATTTCGGTCAAGCTGTCCGCGCTGCACCCGCGCTACGAGCACGCCAAGCGCGAGCGCGTGTTCGCCGAACTGACGCCGCGCGTGCTCGAACTGGCGCAGTTGGCCAAGAGCTACGGCATCGGCTTCACTATCGACGCCGAGGAAGCCGATCGCCTGGAAATGTCGCTGGACCTGATCGCCGCGGCCTACAGCGACAAGTCGCTGGACGGCTGGGAAGGCTACGGCCTGGCGATCCAGGCGTACCAAAAGCGCGCGCCCGAAGCGATCGATTTCATCGCCGACCTCGCGCGCAAGACCGGCCGCCGCATTCCGGTGCGACTGGTCAAGGGCGCGTACTGGGACAGCGAGGTCAAGCGCGCCCAGGTCGACGGCCAGGCCGGCTATCCGGTGTTCACCCGCAAGCCGAACACCGACGTGTCGTATCTGGCGAACGCGCGGCGCATGCTCGAAGCCGGCGACGCGATCTATCCGATGTTCGCCACGCACAACGCGCAGACCATCGCCACCATCCACCAGCGCGCCAAGGCCATGGGCCGCTCGCAGCACTTCGAATTCCAGAAGCTGCACGGCATGGGCGACGACTTGTACGCCGAAGTGATTCCGGCCGACCGCTTGAACGCGCCGTGCCGCGTGTATGCGCCGGTCGGCTCGCATGAGGATCTGCTTCCTTACTTGGTGCGCCGCCTGCTCGAGAACGGCGCCAACTCCAGCTTCGTCAACCGCATCACCGACGAGGCCATCGCGATCGACGACCTGATCCAGGATCCGGTCGAAACCGTCGCCGCGTTCGACAGCATCCCGCATCCGCGCATTCCTCTTCCCGCCGATTTGTATCGCAGCTTTGGCTTCGACAGGACCAATTCCATGGGCGTCAATCTCGCCAACGATCAGCAACTGCAGACCCTCGCCGCGCAAGTCAACGCCGCCGCGGCCGCCGATTGGCGCGCCACCCCGCTGGTGCCGGGCGCGACCGTCACCGGTCCCGATATCGCCGTGACCAACCCGGCCGACCGCCGCGAAATCGTCGGCCAGTGGCAGGCCGCCGACAGCGCCACGGTCGAGCTCGCGCTGAAGAACGCGGTCGCCGCGCAGGAAGCCTGGGACACGATGCCGGCCGCCAGCCGCGCGACCATCCTCGAACACGCCGCGACCTTGCTCGAACAGCGCATGCCGCAGTACATCGCGCTGTGCACCAAGGAAGCCGGCAAGACCATTCCCGACGGCGTCGCCGAAGTGCGCGAAGCGGTCGATTTCCTGCGTTACTACGGCGCCCAGGCGCGCAAACTGTTCGCGCCCGAAGCCCTGCCCGGCCCGACCGGCGAATCCAACACCCTGCATCTGTCGGGCCGCGGCGTGTTCGTGTGCATCAGCCCGTGGAACTTCCCGCTGGCGATCTTCGCCGGGCAGATCTCCGCCGCGCTCGCCGCCGGCAACAGCGTGATCGCCAAGCCGGCCGAACAGACCAATCTGATCGGTTACTACGCCGTCAAGCTGCTGCACGAAGCCGGCGTGCCCGAAGCGGTGCTGCAGTTCCTGCCCGGCGACGGCGCCACCGTCGGCGCCGCGCTGACCAAGGACCCGCGCGTGGCCGGCGTGGCCTTCACCGGCTCGACCGACACCGCGCGCGCGATCAACCGTTCGCTGGCCGCGCGCGACGCCGCGATCGGCGTGCTGATCGCCGAAACCGGCGGCCAGAACGCGCTGATCGCCGACTCGTCGTCGCTGCCGGAGCAACTGGTCAAGGACGCGATCGGCTCGGCCTTCACCTCGGCCGGCCAGCGCTGCTCGGCCGCGCGCGTGCTGTTCGTGCAGGAAGACATCGCCGACAAGGTCACCACCATGCTCGCCGGCGCGATGGCCGAGCTGAAAGTCGGCAACCCCGGCCTGCTGTCGACCGACGTCGGCCCGGTGATCGACGAAGACGCGCTGAAGATGCTGGTCGACCATGCCGCGCGCATGGACACCGAAGCGACCAAGATCGCCGAAGTGCCGGTCGACGCCGACAGCGCCCATGGCAGCTTCTTCGCGCCGCGCGCGTATGCGCTCAAGTCGCTCGATCAGCTGCACAAGGAAGTGTTCGGCCCGGTGCTGCACGTGATCCGCTGGAAGGCCGATCAGCTCGACGCGGTGATCGACGCGATCAACGCCACCGGTTACGGCCTGACCCTGGGCATCCACTCGCGCATCGACGAAACCATCGACCGCATCAGCGCGCGGGTGAAGGTCGGCAACTGCTACGTCAACCGCAACCAGATCGGCGCGGTCGTCGGCGTGCAGCCCTTCGGCGGCCAGAACCTGTCCGGCACCGGCCCCAAGGCCGGCGGCCCGCACTACCTGCCGCGCTTCACCACCGAAAAGACGATCACCGTCAACACCACCGCGGCCGGCGGCAACGCTTCGCTGCTGACCCTGGGCGATTGATCGCCGTGCGCGGCGGGGCGAGCTGTTCGTCCCGCCGCGCCGTTTGCGCCGCTTCCTGTAGGAGCGGCGCGAGCCGCGACCGCGACATCCGGCTTACGTCGCAGGCACGATGCTGCGGTTACGCCCCAAGCCACGCCTTCATTTCTCTACGCGGCATCGCCCACTCCCTGTAGGAGCGGCGCAAGCCGCGACCGCGACACCTCGCCCGTATCGCAGGCACGAGGTCGCGATTACGCCTACGCCACGACGTTTCGCCACGCGGGATCGCCATCCCCTGGCGGCGCGCGATCACGACACCCCGGTTACGACGTCGGCGTGGTTTCGCGGTCGCGGCTTGCGCCGCTCCTACAGTCGGACTTCGGACGTTCGCGCAGGCGGATGGTTGATTCGCCCAGCGCGCCCCGACACCCGGCCTGCGACCGCCGTCGCAGATGCCCCTACGCCCGAGCGCAGTACGCTTACGCCATCGCCCACTGGAGACACGGACCATGTCCCGTCATCTGCCGCTGTTGGCCGCAAGCTTATGCGCGCTCACCGCCTGCGCCACCCTCGCCCCGCTGCCGGTCAAGCCCGGCGATCCGAGCGCGTGCAGCGAACGCCGCCAGGATCGGGTGCTGTTCGGCATGAACAGTCCCGACGGCCCGGTCAGCGAAACGCAATGGCAGGCGTTCCTCGCCGAGGTGGTGACGCCGCGGTTTCCCGCCGGGCTCACCGTGTATCAGGCCAAGGGCCAGTGGCGCGGCGACAGCGGCCAGGTCGAGCAGGAAGACTCGCGCGCGATCGACCTGATCCACGCCGATACCGCCGAGGAGCGCAAGCGCGTGGTCGAGGTCGCCGACGAGTACAAGCGCCGCTTCAAGCAGGAAGCGGTGCTGATCGTGAGCACGCCGGCGCGGGCGTGCTTCGCGCAAGCGCGGGCCGGATCGCGCCACGAGAGTTAAGTCGGTATTTCGCCCGAGCGAATCGGACCGAATGGATTCAATGCCGGGTCGGCGAAGCCATGCGTGCATCTTTCGATCAAAACGTACGCGTCACCGATCGTTTCCGCAAATCCGTTAGCGCTAAATCCATCAGCGCTTGAAATCAGTCCGCCGCTCCAGCTGAAACAGCTGATCGCCGATATCCTCCAGCCGCGCCGCGACCACCGTCTGCGCGTCGTACACCCCGCGGTTGTAGTAGTACCCGCCGATTTCCTCGGAAATGAAGTCGATCAGGAACTCCGCGTCGAACCGGCCGATCTGTTGCTTCAACTCTTCGCTGAAGTAGCGCTGCAGCTTGGCCACGATCAGGGTCTTTTCTTCGCTGGAGAATTTTATGTCGCTCATCGATCGGTCCGGGCTGGAAGAGGAAGGCAGGATGCGGACCGCGCCGCATCCTCGCCGGTCGCGCACAGTATGCGTCGCGCGTCGCAGGCGCTGATTCGCGCGCGGTATCACACGCCGATGCACACACCAGGCAAAGCTCAATCCGTCGCCGGCCCATCGATACGCGGCCGCCAATCCTCGACCGTGCCGCGCGCCAGCCGGGCCTCCACCAGCCTGCGCCACGACGGCACCAATGGCAGCGCCAGCAGGTCGCGCAACTCGTCCAGCTCCAGAGTGCGCGTATACAGCAAGGTTGCGATGCGCTGCAGCGTCCACTGCGGCCACGGCCGCTCAAGCAGCGTCATCGTCTCGCCGGCGGCGATCTCGCCAGGGTGCAGCACCCGGTAATACCAGCCGGTGCGCCCGCTGGCCTGCATCTGCCGCGCCATGTCGGCCACGCCGAAGCGATCGTTGAGTTTCCAGCACGGCTGCCGGGCCTGGCTCACTTCAATCAGCACCTCACCGATGCGATAGCGATCGCCCAGGCATACCTGCGCCTCGGTCAGTCCGTGACTGCTGAGGTTCTCTCCGAATGCGCCGGGCTCGCGCAGCAGCGCGTGCGCGCCGATCCGCTCGGCCCACCAGGAGTAGTGATCGCGCGGATAGTGATGCAGCGCCTTGTCGGGCCCGCCATGCACGCGCAGGTCGCCCTGCTCGTCGCCATCCAATCCCAGCGGGCCGACCCGCACGCGTCCGGCGAACGCGCGCTTGGCGATCGCGCTGACGCTGCCCGGCCGCGTGTAAGGTCGGGCGCGTCCGCGCAACAGCGCGTCGATAACGGTGTCGGACTGGATCAAAGCGATGGCGCTCTCGAACGAGGTCATGACCGGCGATGTCGTGACCAGCGCGGCCCCGGACAAGGTCCGCATCGCAACGATGGCCTCGCGCGAGCCGGCGTGGTCTACGCCGCCATTCTCGCACCTGCGCGAGGTCATGCCGCTTCAAGCCAACCGCGGCCAGGCGAAAGGCACTCGTCCGCGTTGCGCACGCCTTCCCGCCCATGGCGATGCCCGGATGAACGAACCGGGACCTCAATCACGAGGCGCGCCCGCTCGAACGCGGATGCGGTCGGCCCGGGCCCGGCCTTCCGGCGCATCGTCCACGGACGTCGACTGTGAGAACTCGGTCAACGTTGCTGGAAGTCGGTCGCAAAAAGGCTTGACTCTGGACCATGGTCCAGACCGAACACTGTTCCAATACCCGCCACTGTGAACATGGAGGTGCGCAATGAAGATTGGGGAGCTCGCGCAGCGCGCTGGGGTGGGTATCGACACGGTGCGCTATTACGAACGCCGGGGTTTGTTGCCGCTGCCGATGCGCCAATTGTCGGGCTATCGGCGTTTCGAGGCGAAGGACATCGCCCGGCTGCAGTTCGTGCGCAAGGCCAAGGCGCTCGGATTCACCCTGGAGGAAATCCGCGAACTGCTCGCCCTGTCCAGCCGGCGCGGCGGCGACATGGCCGGGGTCAAGGCGACCACGACCCAGAAGCTGGCCGACCTGGAATCCAAGATCGACGAACTCACACGTATACGCAACGGACTGCGGATCCTGCTCAATTCGTGCCCCGGGCACGGAGCGGTGGAGCGCTGCCCGATTCTCAACGCCCTGGGAGGGGATGAAACATGAGCGATACACAGGCATCGGACAAGCCATCCGACAACGTCGAAGACGTCCCGCGCGACTGCTGCTCCGCCGCGCGAACCTGCGCCAGCACCGCCGCTGCAACGGCAACCAGCATCGATCCTGTCTGCGGCATGCAGGTGGACCCGGCCGCAACGCCGCATCGCCTCGCCCTGGCCGGTGTCGAACACTACTTTTGTTCGGCGCATTGCCGCCAAACGTTCGCCGATTCCAACGCGCAGGCATCGGCGGCGCGCTGAAACCTAGCTCCAGCGATGTATGGGGACTATCCCGGTAAGCGCAGCGGCCGCGCATAGCGAAGCTATCCGCGCAGCCTGACGGGCCGCCGAGCGCGGCGCGGCATCCGGGGTTCTTGATTGCCAACAAACACCATGGTCGCGAGTCGATCGCGGCGCGTGCGCCTGCGCGCCGTTCATTCACAGCCAGCGGCCATTCGCCAGCAAACGGGGACACTCATGAACGAGACCAGCACGTTTCGCGATACGCAGCACGCAAAAACTCCTTCCGGCCACGCCACGCCGGCGTCGGCCGACGCATCGATCCTGCTGGCCGAAGCGCTGAAGCCCGGAGCGGCCAGTTCGCGGACCGCGCTCGCGGCCGACGCCTTGCTCGCGCTCACCCAGAAGGGACTCGAGGGCGATGCGACCGCGTATGCGCAGTACCAATCCATCCTGCTCGACCTGCACGTTCCCGGCGAGCCACGCACCGAACCGACCCGGCGCTGGCTGGCGAGCCAGATCTATCAGGTCGAAGACCGGTTCGCGCCGGCGCTCGCGGACTTCCAGGTCGTGCCGGTGGATCAGTTCCGCGCCAAGGTCGATGCCGAGATCGCCTCGCGCACGCGGGTCAAACACCCGATGTCGCTGCACCTGTTCCAGGGCACGCCGCCGCTGCGCGACGTGCGCCTGTTCCTGCAGCATCACTGGAACCGCTCGTACAACTTCTACAGCCTGCTGGCCGAACTCGCGTTCCGGTTCGAGGCCATCCACGACGCTTCCGTTTTCTATCGCAACCTCTACGGCGAAGCCGGCGCGGAGACGCCCGACAACGCGCATCCGACCTTGCTGGCGCGGCTGATGGCGTATTTCGACATCCCGCTGCGGGTCGACTTCGCCGCGCTCGATCCGCTGGAAAAGGCCTACCTCAACAACCGCATCCGCTGCGTTCGCCACACCGACGTGGCCTGGGGATTGTCGCTGGTGTACGCGGTCGAATCGGTCAGCTGCGTCAACCACCTGCGGATCTACGAACTGCTGCAGCGCATGGGCGTTCCCGACGGGCCGAGCGAATTCCATCGCCTGCATGGAACGCAGGACGAGATCGACACCGAGGAGATGTGGGAACTCATCGCCAAGTTCGCTCACAGCGAATCGTTCCAGCGCACCTTCATGCAATCGCTGACGCGTCACTTCGACATCAATCGGGCCTATTTCGACATGTTGTGGCGACAGATGCAGGGACAGCACATCCACTAAGCCCCGATTCCTCACCGTGCCTGCCAAGGAGCGCGCATGTCGAACACTCGCAATCATTCCCTGCCACAGCTCGAAGCCCTTCAGACCAACCGCGCGCGCATCCTCGCCCGCGCGCTGGAACCCAAGGCCTCGTTCGCCCATCTGGAAACGGCGGCCAAGACCTTGTCCGAACTGGCCGAAACCGCGCTCAACGGCAACAGCGACAGCCATGCCGAGTACCAGAAACTGCTGTACATCCTGTCGCTCAGCGACGACACCGCCACCGCGCTCGCGCGTCGCTGGCTGTGCAACTGGGCGTATCGGGTAGAGGAACGTTTCATTCCCGCCGCTGAAGTGCCCACGGCCTTGTCGGAAGCCGAGTTCCTGGCGCGCATAGAACAAGAGGTGTCGTCGCGCTCGCGCGAGAAGCACCCGATGTCGCAGTACATCTTCGAAGGCTCCGCTTCGCCGGCGCAGCTGCGGGTGTTCCTGCACCGGCAGTGGTTCCGCACCTTCCGCCTGTACCGCGAGGCCGCGGATCTGCTGGTGAACCTGGTCGACGTGGACGACGCGGCGGCGCTCGGCCGCTATCTGCACGGAGAACTGGGCGAAGAGGACGAAGTGCGCTCGCACCCGCGGCTGCTGGCCAAGTTGCTCGATGCCGTCGATCTGGACGCGGACTTCCAGGCCGTCAGCACGATGCCCGAGGAAATCGCGTACTTGAACAATCGCGTGCGCAGCTTCCGCAACCCGGACGTGGGCTGGGGCCTGGCGGTGTTCTACATCACCGAAATCGTCGTGCCGGGCAATCACGAGAAGCTCTACAACGCGCTGCTCCAGGCCGGCCTCAGCGAGGACGCCGCCGAGTACTACAAGATCCACGTCAGCCTGGTGCCGCCGCGCGCCAAGCGCGAGTGGCAGCTGATCTCGCGACGCATCGCCGATCCGGCGTTCCAGAAATCGTTCCTGACTTCGCTGGCGCAGCACTTCCGGGTCGAGCGGGCGTACTACGACGCGGTCTGGGACGAAATGCAGAGCGTGCAGTGACCGTCCTTTCGCCCGCCAGCCAAGCCACCGGATCAGCCAGCATGCCGAGCCACGTCAGCGAATCGCGCATCCATGGCGGCGTTTACTCCGATCCGGAGTTCGCCGCGATCTTCTCCGATTGCAATCAGCTGCAGAAATGGCTCGATGTCGAGCGCGCGCTCGCGTCGACGCAGGCGCAGATGGGCCTGATCCCGCATGAGGCCGCGCAGGAAATCGCGCGCCGCACTCATGTGGAGTTGTTCGATCTCGAACGGCTCGGCCGCGAGAGCCGCGAAACCGGGCACATCCTGATTCCGACGATCTGGGCGCTGGCCGAGCGCTGCCAGAACGGATGGGGCGAGTACGTTCACTACGGCGTGACCACCCAGGACATCCTCGACACCGGACTGATGCTGCAGGTCGCCGAAGCCTGGGACCTCGTGCTCGCGCGGCTGCGTTCGATCCAGACCCAGCTGCTCGCGTTGGCGCGCAAGCACCGGCGCACGCCGATGGTCGCGCGCACCCACGGCCAGCACGCGTTGCCAACCACCTTCGGTTACAAGGTCGCGGTCTGGGTCGACGAGATCGATCGGCATCTGCAGCGTTTCGACGAGGCGCGTGCGCGGGTGATGGTGGGCAACCTCACCGGCGCGGTCGGCACCATGGCCTCGTTCGGCGCGCAGGGGTTCGAGGTCCAGCGACGCACCTTGGCCAGCCTCGGGCTCGATGCTCCGCGCACCAGTTGGCATTCGGTGCGCGATCGGATCCTGGAGGTGGGCGGATTGCTGGTCCAGTGCGCGGTCACGATGGGGCGGATCGCCAACGAGATCTATCACCTGCAGCGGACCGAAGTCGACGAGGTCCGCGAAGGAACCGCGCCCGGCAAGATCGGCAGCAGCACCATGCCGCACAAGCAGAATCCGTCGACCGCCGATCTGATCAGCGCGTTGTCGCGGCTGATCCGGGCGCAGATGGTCGCGCTCACCGATGCCGCGTTTCACCTGCACGAACGCGACGGCACGGCCTGGCGGATCGAATGGGCCGCCCTGCCCGAGTTGTTCGTCTACACCGGCGCGTTGCTCGCGCGCATGGACGAGATGTTGGCGGCGGGCCTGGACGTGCGCGAACAGCGCATGCGCGACAACCTCGACTTGCTCGGCGGGTTGATTCTGTCCGAGCGCGTGATGCTCGCGCTTGGCGGTCGCTTCGGCAAGCAGACCGCGCACGAACTGGTGCATGAAATATCGATGGAGGCGCGACGGCACGATGTTCCGTTCCGCGACGCCTTGCTCAAGGACGAGCGCCTGCGTGGCAGCTTCACGCCTCAGGCGCTCGAAGATCTGCTCGATCCGGTCACCTATGCGGGACTGGCCGTGGAGATGGTCGACCGGGTCGCGCGCGACGCGACCGGCCATCTGCGCGGCCGATCCTGAGCGGGCGACATCATCAAACGAGTTTCCAGTCAGCCCATTCTTGGATGGAGGGTATGCGATGGAACCACAGACCTTGAAAGTGACGCCGCATCCTGCGTTCGCCGCGCGCCGCGGTTGCTCGGTGAGCGAGCCGGCGGTGATCGACGACTGCCGGCACGAACACAGCCACATTCTGGATTCGAAGGTGCATGGCGGCGGCTACGCCGGTTCCGCGAGCCGGGCGATCTTCTGCGGCCGATGTCGGCTGCAGCGCTGGCTCGACGTCGAATCGGTGCTGGCGATGGCGCAGGCGGAAGTCCACATGATCCCGCTGCAGGCCGCGCTGGAAATCCAGCGCAGCGCGAAATTGTCGGCGATGAATCTGGACCAGATCGCCGACGGCGTGAGCAAGACCGGGCACTCGTTGATGCCGCTGCTGCGCGCGCTGCAGGACAACTGCAGTCCGAGCGCGCGCGAGTACGTTCACTACGGCGCGACCACCCAGGACATCCAGGACACCGCGCAGTCGCTGGAGATGCGCGACGTGCTCGACAGCGTCGACGTCGCGCTCGATGGCTTGATCGCGCAGCTCGCTGCGCTGGCGAACGCGCACCGCGGCTCGCTGATGGTCGCCAGAACCCACTCGATACCGGCCTTGCCCACGACCTTCGGTTTGAAAGTGGCCGGCTGGATCGATGAGTTGTTGCGCCATCGCGATCGCCTCGGACAGGCGCGCCAGCGCGTGCTCGTGGTGCAGTTGTTCGGCGGAGTCGGCACGATGGCCGCGTTCGGACCCGACGCCATGGCGCTGCTGAACGTGTTCGCGCGCCGGCTGTGCCTCGGCGTGCCGCACGCCGGCTGGCATGTGGCGCGCGACCGCGTCGCCGAATTCGTCAGCGCGCTGGCGATGATGACCGCGTCGTTGGCGCGGGTGGCCGACGAAATCCGCACCTTGAACCGCTGGGAGATCGCCGAGGTCGAAGTCGGCTGGTCGGAGCAGCAGATCGGCAGCAGCACGATGCCGCACAAGCGCAATCCGGAAGGCTGCGAGCAGGTCGTGGTGATGGCCCGCCTGGCCAAGGCGCAGGTCGTTCTCGCATTGGACGCGATGATCCTGGAGCACGAACGCGACTACCGCGGCACCCGCCTGGAGTGGTGCGCGGTCGCCGATGTCTCCCACTACGCGCTGACCGCGCTGGCCTTGCTCAGCGACACGATCGGCAAGCTCACCGTCAACGACGCGGCGATGGATCGCAACGCGCACGCTTACGGCGACGCGATCTGCATGGAGGCGTTCGTGTTCGAGATGGCCAAGACGCTCGGCAAAAGCAGCGCCTACGAAATCATCTTCGAACTCACCCAGGCCTGTCAGCGCGACCGGGTCTCGATCCGCGAGGCGGTCGAGTGCGATCCGCGGGTGCTCGCCGCCGTCGACGAGGGAAAGCTCGCGCGCCTGTTCGAACCCAGGGCGCATCTGGGAATGGCCGAGACCATCGTCGACGACGTACTGACTCAGGTCGGCAACCGTCGTTTCTGAAGCACTGGATTCATCAGCGCGAATGATCCGCGCGAACACACGCCGCATAACTCATCGGGAGAAAGGAATGTCAGTGAGCATCGAAGCCGATCCGGCCAAGGTCCAGCAGTTTTCCGCGCGCATCATGGAGGATTACGGCAATACGCTGCGCGGCGCCATGCTCTACATCGGCGACCAGTTGGGCCTGTTCAAGGCTCTGGCCCAGACCGGCGCGGTGACGCTGGAGGAACTCACCGATCACACCGGGCTCAACGCGCGCTATCTGCGCGAGTGGCTCGGCAGCATGGCGACCGGCGACTACGTGAGCTACGACCGCCACAGCAAGCGCTATCGCCTGCCCGACGAATTCGTCCCGGTGCTGGCCGACGAGGACTCGCCCTACTTCGCCGGCGGCATCATCCAGCTGAGCGTTCCGTTCGTGTCGATGGCGCCGCGGATCATCGAGGCGTTCCGTCATGGCGGCGGTGCGCCGGAAGAATCCTATCCGGTCGAAACCTGGCAGGGCATGGAGCGCATGACCATGCCCTGGTACAAGCACTTCCTCGTCCAGCATTGGATCCCGTCGCTGACCGGGGTCAAGGAAAAGCTCGAAGCTGGCGGCAGCGTGCTCGATTTCGGCTGCGGCAGCGGGCTGGCCGCGATCACCATGGCCCAGGCGTTTCCGAACGCCAGCATCCTGGGCTGCGATTTCCATCTGCCCTCGATCAAGCGCGCGCGCGCGAACGCGGATGCGGCCGGACTCGGCGATCGAGTGCGTTTCGAGGTCGCCGATTCCGATGCGCTGCTGGGCAAGAAGTTCGACTTCGTGACCACTTTCGTGGTGATCCACGACGCGGCCGATCCTCAGCAGATGATGAAGGACCTGCGCACCTCGACCGCCGACGACGGGACTTACCTCATGGTCGAGCTCAACCTGTCCGAGGAACTGCACGAAAACATGAATCTGTTCGGCCGGGTGATGTACCCGCAGAGCACGCTGTACTGCATGACCTGTTCGTTGTCGCACGGCGGCGCCGGGCTCGGCGCCTTCATGGGCGAAACCCGCGCGCGCGACATGGCCGCCAAGGCCGGCTTCAGCCGCGTACGCAAGGTGCCTTCCGATCGGCCGCCGTTGCCGGCGTTGTTCGAACTGCGGCCCTGAGCCGAAACGCGGGACGGCGATCAGCCGGTCGCGGGCAAAAAAAACCCCGCCGAGGCGGGGTTTTTCGTGCAGCGATGCGGCGTTGGATCAGAACTTGTACTGAGCGGCGATACCGAACAGATCGGCGTGGCCCTTGAACTTGCCGACCAGGGTCGAGCTGCTCGAGGACACCACGTCCACGTCCGGGCTGTCGATGGTGATGCGGGTATACGCCGCGTCGACGCTCAGGTGCTCGTTCGCGTTCCAGGTCAGACCGACCGAGTACAGCATGCGGTCGTTGTCGGGCAGACGCGGGGTGCGGTGGGTGTCGTTGGTCGGCGACTCATCCTTGGCCACGCCGCCGCGCAGGGTGAACGAATCGCTGAAGTCGTACTCGGCGCCGAGTGCGTACATCATCGTGTCGTCCCACTCGAACTTCTCGCTGGTGATCAGGTTGCCGTTGGCGCGCTTGATGTCCACCGACTGCAGCGAATGCCAATCGGTCTGCTGCGCGTCGAACATCATGCGGAACTGGTCGTTGAACGCATACGTCACGCTGACCGTATCGGTGCTCGGCGTGGTGAGCGCGGCGCCGCCGGGACCGTTGTTGTAGGTGGTGACGCCACCGGCCGCGAACACGGCCGCGACGTTGCCCGGCTTGGTGAACGTGATGTTGCCAGCCAGGTCATGGTCGATTTCCGAGCGGTGCGAATAGCCGATCGACAGCGCGTCGGTCGGCTTCCACTGGAAGCCGAGGATCCAGCCGATACCGGTGTCGTCGCCCTTGACCTTGGCCAGGCCGTCGTTCTTCTGCGGGCCGAACGCGGCGGCAGTCGGATTCGGGGTCAGGCACAGCGGACGGGTCTGCGGATTGGCGCAGATGCCCGAGCCGAAGTCGACGGCGTTGGTCAGCGTCGCTTCCGCGCGCTCGTAGACGAAGCCGGCGCCGACCGAGAAGCGGTCGGTGATCTTCACCGCGGCCGACAAGGTCAGGTCGATGGTCTTCACTTCCGACTCGATCGCGTTGTAGCGGCCGACCCAGGTGCTGTCGTATTCGGTCTTCAGGCCGAACGGAGCGCTGAGCTGCGCGCCGAGGGTGAGCTTCTCGAACGCGCCGTGCAACGGCACGACGATCGACATCGCCGGCACCGGGGTAGCGTCGCCCGGGTCGCCGCCGTTGCCGCCGGTCAGTGGGGTGCCCGCGCCGCTACGTCCGCCGCCTTTGAACTTCGCGGTCAGGTCGATCAGGGTGACGTCGGTGCGGATGGTGGTGGTGTCGAGATTGACCATCGCAGCCGGGTTGTTCGACACGACCGAGGCGTCGTCCTGGCCGGTCGCGCTGCCGGCGAAAGCACGGCCCTGGTTCTTGACGCTGTTCTCGCGAATCTGGAAACCGGTAGCGCCGGCCGAACCGAAGCTGATGACGCCAGCGATGCCGAGCGCGATCGCGGTCAGGCGGGTGTAGCGGTGTGAGGGTTGCATGCGTGTAGTCTCCGTTGGAGTATTTTTAGTCTTTCCTGGCCGTGTGCGCGGAACCGCAATTGCGAGCTCCATGCCGCCGGAAACCCCTCCCGACGTACGACGCCGTATGCACTATAGCGCGGCTATTAACCGAACGCTAACAATACGCCCAAGACCGCAAAGCCGTCCCGTACCGATGTCGCAAAGCCAAGCCAAGCAACCACTTACCCATCTTTCGTGCCTTAATGGGGTAGCTGTCGGCATCCCCGGCCGGCGGAGCTGAGCGCGTGTTCGTCACCATTCCCACGCGCGAGCGCACCCGGCTGCGCTGGGCCACTCCGCTGCTGTTCGCCTTGCTGTGGCTGTGCTTCATCGTCTCGGCGGTGGTCCTGCCGGACCCGGAGCAGCGCCGGCTGATGCTCGAGTGGGGCGCGTTGTCGGGCGGCCTGTCCAGCCCGCTGGCGTGGTGGGACGCGGTGCGCGACGGCAGCCTGCTGCGCCTGTTCAGCGCGCTGTTTCTGCATGCCGACTGGGCGCATCTGCTCGGCAACCTGGTGTTCTTGCTGATCTTCGGCCTGCCGGCCGAGCGCGCGATGGGGCCGTGGCGGCTGCTGGCGTTGTTCCTGTTCGGCGGCGCGGTCGCCAACCTGGCCGCGGTGATCGCTATCGGCACCCCGGACCGCTTGATCATCGGCGCCAGCGGCGCGGTGTCGGCGCTGATCGGCGCGTACCTGGCGTTGTTCCCGAGCGCCAAGCTCGGCGTGGTGGTGCCGCTGGGCCTGTTCCTGCAGTTCGTCAAAGTGCCCGCGCCGCTGCTGATCGGCGTGTGGGCGGCGTTGCAGGTGGTGTTCACCTTCATCGGCCCGGCCTTCGGCGCGGTGGCGTGGTCGGCGCATCTGGCCGGCTTCGCGTTCGGCGGCGCGTTCGCCCTGATCGCCCGCGCCGGCATCGCGCGACGATTGCGGCGCAAGCGTGGGTATTGAGAGCCGGGAATCGGGAATGGGGAGTCGGGAATCGTAAGAGCCGCCCCGATGCTCTTGAGTTGACGGCGCAAGCCCCAACGCTGTTTTCAGATCGCGTCATTGCCGCTTTTACGATTCCCCATTCCCCATTCCCGATTCCCGATTCCCGGCCCCATGCCTACCCTCTACAAAGTCACCTTCCTCAACGCCGGCAAGATCTACGAGCTATACGCGCGCAAGATCGGCTCGGGTTCGCTGTGGGGGTTCACCGAGGTCAGCGACCTGGTGTTCGACGTGCATGAAGGTCTGGTGGTCGATCCGACCGAGGAACGCCTGCGCGACGAGTTCGGCAACACCAAGGTGTTGCACCTGCCGATGCAGAGCATCGTGCGGATCGAGGAAGTCGAGCGCAAAGGCCAGTCGGCGATCCGCGACGCGGCCACCGGCGAGAAAGTCGTCACCCCGTTTCCGTTTCCGGCCAAGCCGCGCTGATTGGCTAGACTGAGGATCGGCGAAACGCGAGGCCGCACGCGATGACCGATACTCCCGTCGATACGATCGAACTCAAGGACCGGCGTTTCGCGGTTGAACGCGCGCAGGTGCAGGGCTGGCTGTACGACGATGCCAGCGGCGAAATCTGCTGGTCGATCAACGTGCGCGGCATGGCAACGCGATTCGGCGATGGCGAATTCAGCCAGGACCTGAGCCCGCATTTCTACGATGAAGCGATGCCGCTGCGCATCGACGACTGGCGCAAGCTCGAACACAGCGGTTACGTATTCGATCTGGAAGGCGACGACGAAGGCGACAGCCTGCCGACCTTGTACCTGTGCTCGCACCTGGCGCTGCCGCGCTCGCAACTGCGTTTCGGCGTGCGCCGCGGCCATCGCTTCGCATTGGATTGGCATGGCCTGGCCGAGGCGAACTGGGACGAGGAATTCGGCCGCGACCTGCCGTTCCGGATCGCGCTCGATATCGAGTTCACGCAGCAGGAGGTGCGGTTCTGGCATCGGCACGACGACGAAGACTTCGAAGCCGCCGCGCGCGCGGTGATGGCACGGCGAGGTTTGTCCGGCGAGCACCTGAGTTATCGCGATCATCGGCGTTTTCGCGACGATCCCGATGACGAGCATTACCGGTTGATCCGCGCGTTCTTTTCGCCGATCGACTGAACCGCGCCGCGCGGTTCGGTCTGAAGACACCCATCTAACGCGGATGACTATTTGGCGTCGAAGCATTCAACTCACACGACGCCGCTTTCGATGAGCGGATCGAAAAGTGTCGGCGCGGATGTCCCGCCCGCAAACGTCTCACGACCTCGCATCGATCGATCTGCCCGCTGCGATCAACACGATTGACGCGATCAAGCCAAAACCGCCGGTCACGCCGCGGCGCGCGCCATAAACGCAAACACCCGGCCTGAGCCGGGTGTTTGCTTGCCGACTGCAATGGCGAGAGTCAGCGCAACGTTCAGCGCTTGCTCGCGCCCGGCGTCGCCGCCTTGCTGACCGCCGTCGGCGTTTTCGCGCCCGCGGGTTTCTTCAGTTCGGCCAGGGCCGATGCGATCGGCGCGTCGCCTTCGAGCACTTCGCCGGCATTGGTGCCGGGCGTGTCCTCTTCGTCGCCGTGCAGATGCCCGGGCAGGGTCGCTTCGGTGTAGCTCGGGCGGCCGTCGGCATCGGGCGCCTTCGGCGCGCGCAGCACCACGTCGGGCACGATGCCCAGCGCCTGGATCGATTTGCCGCTCGGCGTGTAGTAACGCGCGGTGGTGAGCTTGACCGAATCGCCGTTGTCGAGCGGCAGCACGGTCTGCACCGAGCCCTTGCCGAAGGTGCGGCTGCCGACCACGCGCGCGCGGCCGTTGTCGCGTAAGGCGCCGGCCAGCACTTCCGAGGCGCTGGCCGAACCGGCGTCGACCAGCACCACCAGCGGCGCGCCGTCGAGACGGTCGCCCGGGGTCGCGCTGAATTCGGCGTCGCTGATCGCGATGCGGCCGCGGGTACTGACGATCTTGCCGCTGTCGAGCAGGTCGTCGGCGATCTGCACCGCCGAGGTCAGCAGGCCGCCGGGATTGCTGCGCAGGTCCATGACCATGCCGCGCAGTTTGCCGCCCGATTGGGTCTTCAGCTTTTCCAGCTGGGTTTCGAAATCCGCGGCGGTGTCGGCCTGGAACGCGCTGATGCGCAGATAGGCGTAACCCGGTTCGAGCATGCGGCTCTTGACGCTGGTGACGCGGATGGTTTCGCGCGCGACGGTCAGGTCGAAGGGTTTGTCGCGGCCTTCGCGCACGATGGTCAGCACCACCTTGCTGCCGGGCGCGCCGCGCAGGGTGCTGGAACTGTCGCCCTCGTCCACTTTGAACGGCTTGCCGTCGATGGCGATGATCAGGTCGCCGGCCTTGATCCCGGCGCGCGTCGCCGGCGTGTCGTCGATCGGCGAGATGACCTTCAAGGTGCCGTCGGGCTGGCGCTGCAGCTCCACGCCGATGCCGTCGTAGTTGCCGCGCGATTGTTCGTCGAAGTCTTCGGCCGCGACCTTGTCGAGGTACACGCTGTGCGGATCGAGATCGAGCAGCAGGCCGCGGATCGCCGCGTGCATGAGCTTGGCGTCGTCGACCGGTTCCACATACGCCTGCTTGACCGCGTTGTAGACCGCGACGTAACGGCGGATTTCCTCGATCGGCACCTTGGAGTCGACGCCGTCGCCGTCCTTGCTGGGCTTGGCCTTGGCGGCCGGCGCGCGCGCGGGCGGCACCGGCTGCGGCGGGGTGTCGGTGTCGTCCGCGCCGGTGTCGTCGGCCGGCGGAGTGCCCGGCTTGGTGTCGGGCTTGGTGTCGGCTGGTTTGGTCTCGGCCGGTTTCTTATCGGTCGGCTGGGTGGCCGGTGCCGTCGAAGGCGCGGGCTGGGGCGCGCTCTGAGGCGCGACCGGCGGCGGCGTGGTCGGCGCCTGCTGCGCGAACGCCAGCGGAGCGGCGCTCAGCGCCAGGGCGAGCGGTAGCAGACTACGCAGGGGGTGACGCAGGGACATGCACGGCGCTCCGGAACGGGTACGAATCAGGTAGCGATAGGACCGCGCGAGGCGATCCGGGTTCGATCGATTATCTGCGCACGTTAAGCCGCGCGCTTGCAAGCTTTTGTTAAATCGTCGGCGGGTTGCGGATTTCGACTCCTGCGCGCGCCACGAGGTCTGTGTGGGAGGGGCTTCAGCCCCAACGCTTTCGGCTCAGACAAGGCAGGTGTCCGGCGATCCGAGCGAAAAGCGTCGGGGCTGAAGCCCCTCCCACAGAGACCTCCCGCTACGACGCGATCGGCGCGCTTCGAACTGGATCAGCCGTTACCGCCGCGGCGCCCTGCCTCAGCGCCGCAACCAGGTATTCGGATTGACCGGCTGACCGCCGCGACGCAATTCGAAATACAACGCCGGCCGGCCGTGACCGCCGGAACTGCCGACCGTGGCGACCGCATCGCCTTTCTTGACCGTCGCGCCGGCGTCCTTGAGCAGGGCGTCGTTGTTCGCGTACAGGCTCATGTAGCCGTTGCCGTGGTCGACGATCAGCAGCAGGCCGTAGCCGGTCATCCATTCCGAATACACCACGGTGCCGTCGGCGACCGCCTTGACCGTGGCGCCGGCCGGCGCGCCGATCAGCAGGCCTTCACTGCTGCGCCCGTCCGGCATGGTGCCGCCGAAACCGGCCAGCAACGCGCCGGACACCGGCCAGCCCAGTCCGCCGACCTGCGGCGCGGGCGCGCTGGCGACCTGCACCGGCGGTTTGCGCACCGGCGCGGGCTTGCCTTGCGCCTTGGCCGCCGCGGCGGCGGCGCGCGCTTCGCGGGCCTCGCGTTCGGCCTTGGCCTTGGCGGCGGCGCGACGTTGCGCCTCGGCGCGCGCGGCGGCCGCGCGCAATTTGGTCAGCAACTGCTCCAGGCCCTTCGCATCGCGGCCGAGTTCGCGTTCGCGGGTGCTGCGGTCTTCGTATTTCTCGTTGATCTGGGCGACCAGCGCGGCGCGGGTCTTGCGGTCTTTTTCGAGCTGGCCGAGCTGATTGCGCTGCTGTTTGCGGGTGCTGTCGAGGCTGGCGCGGCGCTCGACGATCTGGCGCTCGAGCGCATCGAGTTCGCGCAATTGCGCGCTCAGTTCGGCGATGCGGCGCGCGCGATCGCGCTGCACATAACCGTGATACGTCAGGATGCGGCTGCTGTCGGCGACCTTGTCCTGCGACAACAGCACTTTGAGCGGCGCGTCGTTGCCTTGCGCATACGCGGCGCGCACCAGCCTGGACAACTCGTCGCGCTTGGAACCCAGGCTCGCGTTGAGCGCGTCGCGTTTGCTCTGCAGATCCTTGAGCGAAGCCTGTTCGCGCGCGAGCCGGGTTTCGGTGTCGCGCAGGGCCCGGTTGGAATGGCCGACCTGTTCGTCGGCCTGGCGCAATTGTTGCGAGGCGTCGCCGCGCTGGCCTTCGAGCTTGCGCCGTTCGGCCGCGACCGATTTGAGTTCGGTCTTGATCTTCTCGAGCTTGCGCTCGGCGTCGCGGCTGTTGCTCTGCGCGGCCGCGTGGGCGCCCAGGCTCATCGCCAGCGACCACGCCGCCACACCGGCCAGCCACCACGCGCGCGCGCTCGCCATCAGCGCTCCAGCAGGCTCGTGCCGGTCATCTCGACCGGCTGGGCGATGCCGAGCAGGTCGAGGATGGTCGGCGCGACATCGCGCAAGGCGCCGCCGCTGCGCAAGCTGGCCTTGCGCGGGCCCAGATAGACCAGTGGCACCGGGCCGACGGTGTGCGCGGTGTGCGGCTGGCCGGTGCTCGGGTCGCGCATCATTTCCAGATTGCCGTGATCGGCGGTGATCAGCAGCGCGCCGCCGACCTCCTGCACCGCGGCGGCGATCGGGCCGATCGCCTTGTCGACCGCCTGCGCGGCCAGAATGGCGGCCTGCAGATCGCCGGTGTGGCCGACCATGTCGGGATTGGCGATGTTGCAGATCGCGACATCGATGGCGCCGGACTTGATCGCTTCGATCAGCTTGGCGGTGACTTCCGGGCAGCTCATCTCCGGCTGCAGGTCGTAGGTCGCGACCTTCGGGCTCGGTACCAGGATGCGGCTTTCGCCTTGGTACGGATCTTCGCGCCCACCGCTGAAGAAGAAGGTGACGTGGGCGTATTTCTCGGTCTCGGCGATGCGCAGCTGGGTCAGGCCGTTGGCGGCCAGCAGTTCGCCCAGGGTGTTGTGCAGATCGTCGGGGCCGAATGCGACCGGCGCCGGCAGGCGCGCGTCGTATTCGGTCAGGCAGACGAAACGCGAGAGCTTCGGCCGGCGCGCTTCGTAGCCGTCGAAGTTCGGATCGACGAACGCCGCGCTCAACTGACGCGCGCGGTCGGCGCGGAAATTCATGAACACCACCGCGTCGCCGTCGGCCATCGCGGTGGCGCCGTCGATCACGGTCGGGGCGACGAATTCGTCGGTTTCGCCGCGCGCGTATGCCGCTTCGAGCCCGGCCAATGCGGTCGGCGCGTGCTCCGGGCTGTCGGCTTCGACCATCGCGTTCCAGGCGCGCAACTGGCGATCCCAGCGCTTGTCGCGGTCCATCGCGTAGTAGCGACCGCTGATCGAGGCGATATGCGCGTTGCCGAGGCGGTCGCACACGTCTTGAAGGCGCTGCAGGCTCGGCGCGGCCGACTTGGGCGGCATGTCGCGGCCGTCGAGGAACGCATGCACCGCGACCCGCGCCACGCCTTCGCGCTGGGCGAGTTCGAGCATCGCGAAGATGTGCTTCTCATGGCTGTGGACGCCGCCGGGCGAGAGCAAGCCCATGACGTGCAGGCTGCCGTTCGACGACTTCGCCGCCGCGCAGGCCGCGCGCAACTCGTCGTTGGCGTAGAAGCTGCCGTCCTCGATCGCCGCGTCGATCCGGGTCAGGTCCTGGTAGACGATGCGGCCGGCGCCGAGGTTCATGTGGCCGACCTCGGAATTGCCCATCTGCCCGTCCGGCAGGCCGACGTGGCGGCCTTCGGTGTGGATCAGGGTGTGGGCCTGCGAGGCCAGCAGCGCATGCCAGTTCGGCAAGGTGGCCTGGGCCAGGGCGTTGTCGGCGGGGTCGTCGCGATGGCCCCAACCGTCCAGGATCAACAGCACTACGGGCTTGGGTCGGGCATTCGCTGACACGTGGGGGATTCCTATGACCAGGGGCAGGGGCCGCCGCAGGCGGATTCTGCGATTGTAGCGAAGCGGACGATGAAGCCCCGGGGAACGCGGCGCCGGGTTCGCGGCCGGGTTACTAGCCACATCGCAAGTGCTTGATAGTGCTTGGCTTGGCACGTCCTATGTTCACCGACATCACGAAATGCGCATTCGCCTTAAACCGATCGCGCGCTCGCCGCATCACAGACCTTGCCCACCAAGACAACGGAACACGCCATGACGCGCACCCGCCTCACCCTCAGCCTGTCGGTCCTGATCGCCCTGTCCTCGCCGCTGGCGTTCGCCGACGACGGCATCAGCAAGGTCAACGGCAGCATCAATGTCGAAGCCAGCCAGCGCCAGGGCGACCTGGACACCGTCAACGGCAGCATCAAGATCGGCGACAGCGCCCGCGTCGGCAAGGCCGAGACGGTCAACGGCAGCATCCACGTCGGCAACAGCAGCCAGACCGGCGGCCTGGAAACGGTCAACGGCAGCATCCGCGCCGGCACCAACCTGACCGCGAACGGCGGCATCGAAACCGTCAACGGCAGCATTTTCGTCGATCGCGGCGGCACCGTGCGCGGCGACCTGGAAACCGTCAACGGCGCGATCGGCCTGGTCGATACCGACGTCACCGGCGGCATCGAGACGGTCAACGGCGACCTCACCGTCGGCGTGGATTCGCACGTCAGCGGCGGCATTCGCTACACCAAGCCCAACGGCATCCGCCTGACCAAGCAGCGCGACCCGCGCGTGATCATCGGGCCGAACGCGCGCGTCGACGGCGCGCTGGTGTTCGAGCGCGAAGTGAAGCTGTACGTGCACAGCACCGCCAAGACCGGCCCGATCCGCGGCGCCACCGCGATCGCGTTCAACACCGCGACCCCGCCGGCGGAGTAACGCCGCACCCGCGTCCCGTCCGAGTCGCCACGGCCACGGCGATCCGGGCGGGGCGTTCGCACCGCGCCCGACCGCTCGGCGAGCGAACTGATCGGGACAACACCGCGAAACCGCAGCACCTAGAATGGACCTCCCCCACCCCCGGCCTCGCGCCGCTCCTGGAGGTCTCGACCTTGTTGCCGAAGCATCTGTCCCGAACCACCCCGCTGCTCACCGCCACCTCGCTGGTGGCCGCCGCCCTGGTCCTGTCGGCCTGCGACAAGACACCGTCCAAACCCGACGCCGGCGCGAGCGCCGCCACGCCGGCCCCGGCCCAGCCCGCCGGCGAGCACGGCTTCGACGGCGCGATCAACGCCGCCGACTTCGCCCAGCACGTCAAGGTCCTGGCCTCCGACGAGTTCGAAGGCCGCGCGCCCGGCAGCGCCGGCGAGGAAAAAACCGTCCAATACCTGCAGGCGCAGTTCCAGCGCATGGGGCTCAAGCCCGGCAACGGCGACAGTTATTTCCAGACCGTGCCGATGGTCGAGACCACCGCCGACGAAACCACCTCGCTCAAGCTCGAGGTCAAGGGCCAGCCGCGCGAGTTGAAGTTCGGCACCGACATGGTCGTCGGCACCCGCACCGGCCAGCCGGAAGTGAAGGTCGACGGCAGCGAGTTGGTGTTCGTGGGTTACGGCGTCAACGCGCCCGAGCAGCAGTGGAACGATTACGCCGGCGTCGACGTCAAGGGCAAGACGGTGGTGATGTTCGTCAACGACCCGGGTTTCCACGGCCAGGACGCGACCTTGTTCGAAGGCAAGCGGATGACCTATTACGGCCGCTGGACCTACAAGTTCGAAGAGGCCGCGCGCCAGGGCGCGAAGGCCGCGTTGATCATCCACGACACCGCCGGCGCGTCGTACGGCTGGGACGTGGTCAAGAATTCGTGGTCGGGCGCGCAGTTCGACCTGCCGGCCAAGGACGATCCGGAACCGCGCCTGCCGGTGCAGGGCTGGATCAGCAATGAGGTCGCGCGCAAGTTGCTCGGCGATCTGGGGCAGAACCTCGATCAGCTGTATCAGGCCGCCGGCAAGCGCGGCTTCAAGGCGATCGCGCTGCAGGCCAAGGCCTCGGTGGATCTCAAGAGCAAGATCAGCGAGAAGTCCTCGCGCAACGTGGTCGCGCGCCTGGATGGCGCCAAGCGTCCGGACGAAGCCATCGTCTACATGGCGCATTGGGATCACCTGGGCAACCACACCGGTGAAGGCGGCCATGAAGGCCATGGCGCCGACGCCAAGACCACCGGCCCGGACACGATCTACAACGGCGCGGTCGACAACGCCTCGGGCGTGGCCGGCATCCTGGAAATCGCCGAAGCTTTCAGCAAGCAGACCCCGCCGCCGGACCGTTCGCTGCTGTTCCTGGCGGTGACGTTGGAGGAATCGGGCCTGTTGGGTTCGAAGTATTACGTCGCCCATCCGACCGTGCCGCTGAACAAGACCGTCGCGGTGATCAACCTCGACGCGATGCCGATCATCGGCAAGGCCCGCGACATGACCGTGGTCGGTTACGGCAGCTCCGAGCTCGAGGACATCCTCAAGACCGTCGCCGATGGCCAGCAGCGCGTGCTGCATGCCGAAGCCACCCCGCAGGACGGCTTCTACTTCCGCTCTGATCATTTCAACTTCGCCAAGGCCGGCGTGCCCGCGCTGTACGCCAAGGGCGGCGACGACCTGATCGACGGCGGGGTCGAAGCCGGGAAAAAGGCCCAGATCGACTATCGCGACAACCGTTATCACAAGCCTGCCGATGAGTTCGACGCGGCCTGGAAGCTCGACGGCCTGGTCCAGGACCTGGACGCGCTGTACGGCGTGGGCAAGGTGCTGGCCGGCAACGAGCAGTGGCCGAACTGGTACGAGGGCAACGCCTTCCGCGCCGCGCACGACAAGCTGATGGCGCCGCCGGCGAAGTAATCCGCGCCCGCGCGCGGGGCCGGTCCGGCGGGCCGGCCCTTGCCGCACAGCGATCCGACCACGGCGCCCAAGGGCGCCGTGGTTTTTTCCGCTAGGCTTTAGCAGCCGCGGCTTGCGGTATGCCTGAAGGAACACGCATGTCCATGTCCATCGCCTACTGGTGCGTGCTGATCGCCGCGTTGTTGCCGTACCTGTGGGTCGCCGTCGCCAAGGCCAGCGGCAAGCGCTACGACAACCGCGACCCGCGCGGCTGGCAGACCCGCCAGGACAACCCGCGCTCCAACGCCGCCTACGCCGCCCACCTCAACGCGTTCGAAGCCTTCGCCCCGTTCGCGGCCGGCGTGATCGGCGCGCAGATGACCGGCGTGGCCACCGACTGGATCGTCGGCCTGGCGATGGCCTTCATCGTCTTCCGCGTACTGCACGGCGTGTTCTATGTGCTGCGTCAGCCGAGGTTGCGCAGCCTGGCCTGGGTGCTGGGCTTCGGCTGCGTGCTGGCCTTGCTGGTCCTGGCCGCGCTGGCGGCGTCCGAAGATGCCAGCGCGCAGGTGGTGCTGCGTCTGCTCGACGGCTCTACGCAAGCCGGTTTGCCCAGCTGAGTCCTGCGTAAGCCTTTCGCATCCGTCCCTTGCGAACGCAGCTCGCGTTCGCCACGTCCCCCGCCGCATCCCGCTGTCCCGAAGAGTCGTGAATGTCCCCCGCCCCGCGCACCGATCATGAAAACTTCGCGCAATCCCTGCGCGGCGACGGCTTCTGCTTCGTCGACGGCGAGCACATGCGCGAGCATCTGCTGCAGCACGGCTCGCTGCAGGATTGGCCGGCTTTCGCCGACAGCTGGAACGACCTGGCGCCCGATCAGTACCTGGCCAGCGTCGGCCGCCATCGCCGCCGCCGGCATGCGGTGTTCCGCGCCGGCCGCGACGGCGCGATCGAGCGCCAGCCGCATCAGCCGCATTACCAGAGCCTCAACTACAACACCTTGCAAGGTGACATCGAGCGCTGGTTCGAACCGGTGCACGACACCATCGCCGGCGGCGCCAGCCTCACCACGGTGCTCGGGTTCTGCCGCGATTTCTTTTCCACGCTCGCGCCGGATACGCAGGCCTGGCATATCGAGCTGCATCAGTTCCGCATCGAAGCGCGCAGCGACGAAGACGGCCAGCCCACACCCGAAGGCGTGCATCGCGACGGCGTCGACTACGTGCTGGTGCTGTTGATCGACCGCCACAACATCCTCAGCGGCACCACCACCATCCACACCGCCGACGGCACCGAACTGGGCAGTTTCACCCTGACCGCGCCGCTCGACGCCGCGCTGGTCGACGATGCGCGCGTATTCCATGGCGTCACCGCGGTGACGCCGCAAGACCCGCAACGCGAAGCGCATCGCGATGTGCTGGTGGTGACGTTCCGCAAGACGGCTTGATTGCATCGGGGTCGGCGCGGCGGCGCGATGTTTGAAGTTTGATTCACAGCCCCTGCCGAGACTGAGGCTCCCGCTTGCCGAGATCGCCTCCATGACCCCGCACCGTATTCGCCGCGCCGTACTCGCCCTGTCGTTGCTGCTCGCCGTTGCACCTTCGATGGCCGCCGACAAGATCCTGATCGTGGTCAGCGGCGAAGGCCGCGACCAGGGCAAGACCCGGCCGGGCTTCGAGATGGACGAATTCGCCCAGGCCTATCTGATCTTCCGCGACAACGGCTATGCCATCGACGTCGCCAGCCCCAACGGTGGCCGCGCCGAAGCCGACAAATACGACGCGACCGAAGCGTTCAACGCGAGCCTGCTCGCCGATGCCGACGCGACCGCGCAACTCGCGGCCACGCGCAAGACCGGCGATCTCAAGGCCGCCGACTATGCCGCGGTCTACGTGGTCGGCGGCAAGGGCGCGATGTTCGATCTGCCCGCCGACCCGGCCTTGCAGCGCGTGGTGGCGGACATCTACGAACGCGGCGGCGTGGTCGCGGCGGTCTGTCACGGCCCCGCCGCGCTGGTCGACGTGCGGCTCGGCAACGGCGCATGGCTGGTCGACGGCAAGCGCATGACCGGTTTCAGCAATGAAGAAGAGGCCGTGTTCGGCAAACGCTGGGCGAAGCAGTACCGCTTCCAGCTCGAAGACGCGCTCAAGGCGCGTGGCGCGCAATGGCAGGAAGCGGCCTTGATGATGCCCAAGCTGGTCGTCGACGGCCGCCTGATCACCGGACAGAACCCGTACTCGACGCCCGCCGTCGCCGAAGCCATCGTCGGCGCGCTCGGCCGTCAACCCAAAGCGCGCACGCCGTGGCGCGACGAACGCACCATGGCCCTGGTGGAGCGCGCATTGAACGGCGAATCCGCGGCCGTGCGCCAGGCCCTGGCCGCCGATCGCGACAGTTATCACGTGCAACTGATAGGCCTGCTCGGCTACTACCAATCGCAGTCCACCGAGGACCTGGCCGCCACCCGCGACGCGCTGTCGATCATGCAACTGGCCGCGCCGTACATGCCCGAACCGCAACTGCGCCTGGGCATGGCCGAAGCGCACCTGCGGCTGGGCGATCGCGAACGCGCGCGCGCCCTGACCGGCGAAGTACTGGAAAGCCACCCCGACATGGCCGAAGCTAAACAACTGTTGCAACGCATCGGAACCTGAGCCGCGATGGTGGAGCGTCTGCGCATACTCGTGGTCGAAGATCATCTGCCGCTGCGCGCGGCGATGGCGGCGATGTTCGAGTCGCACGGCCATCAGGTCGACTTCGCCGCCGATGGCCGCACCGGCTTGCGCCTGGCGCTGGACGATCCACCCGACGTATTGGTGCTGGACCTCAACCTGCCCGGCCTGGACGGCCTGCGCGTATGCACGCAGTTGCGCGAGCAGGCCGACCGTCGCATCCCGGTGCTGATGCTGACCGCCCGCGACACCCTCGCCGACAAGCTCAAGGGCTTCGAGGCCGGCGCCGACGATTACCTGGTCAAGCCGTTCGCGGGCGAGGAACTGCTCGCCCGCTGCCTGGCGCTGTCGCAGCGCCATCGCGGCGGCGAACAGCATCTGCTGCGGATCGGCCCGCTCAGCATCGATCGCCGCGGCAACAGCGCGCAACGCGACGGCACGCCGCTCGAATTGCATCAGACCGCCTACCGCATTCTGCTGATTCTTGCCGAAGCCTGGCCCCGCACCCTCACCCGCAGCGAACTCATGCAACGCTTGTGGGGCGATGAAGCGCCGCCGTCGGATCCGTTGCGTTCGCATCTGTATCTGTTGCGGCAAGCGCTCGACAAACCCTTCGCCTGGCCGATGCTGCACACCGTGCATGGCGTCGGTTTCAAGCTGTGCGAACGCCCATGAAGCGGCCGCGCCGGCGCATGCGCAACCGTCTGATGATCGCGTTCGGCGGATTCGCTGTGCTGGTCGCCGGCGTGTTCGGCCTCTACGCGATGGTCTTCATGTACGCGACCGAGGACGCGTTCTTCGACGCCGCGTTGCGACAGGAAGCCGCCGCCCTGATGCGCGCGCGACAGCAGCACGGCCGCTGGGAAACGCCGCGCAGTCCGTACATGAAGGTGTACACCGACGTGGCGCAATTCCCCGACGACTTGCGTTCGACTTATCAAGACGAACCCTGGCGTCACGAATACGCGGGTCGCGACGGGCGCCACTACCATCTCAGAACCCTGCAGGCCCCCGCCCCGGCCGCGAACGCATGGTTGGTCGCCGAAGTCAGCCAGCAATTGGTGGTCCGGCCGATGCGCGACCGCATCCTGCAATTGCTGGCCTGGTCGGCGGCCGCGGTGTTCGCATTGGCGTTGTTGATCGCTTACTGGCTGGCACGACGGACCGCGGCGCCGCTGGCGCGACTGGCCGCGCAGGTCGGCTCGATCACCCCGCAGCATCTGCCGGCGCTGCCGCTGCCCGAGCGCGTCGACGACGAAGTCGGCATGGTCGCGCAAGGCGTCGCCGAATTGATCGAACGCATCCGCACCTTCATCGAACGCGAACAGGAATTCACCCGCGATGCCAGCCATGAACTGCGCACGCCGCTCGCGGTGATCGCCAGCACCAGCGAGCGCCTGCTCGACGAACCCGGCCTGTCGCCGGCCGGACGCCAGCACTTGATGCATCTGCGCCAATCGGCGTCGCAGCTCGAGCAGACCGTCGCCACCCTGTTGAGTCTGGCGCGCGAGTCGCAGGAGCCGGCACACGCGGGTGATCCGGTGGCCGTGTTGCCGCTGCTGGAACGCGTGATCCTGGATCAGGCAGTACTGCTGGAAGGAAAAGAGATCGAACTCGATATCCAGGTGCCGCCCGACATCCGCAGCGTATTGCCCGAACCGGTACTGCACATCCTGTTGTCGAATCTGATCGGCAACGCGTTCGCGCACACCGAAGCCGGCGTGGTGCGTATCTGGATCGAGCATGCGCAAAGCCAGGACCGCGCAAGCTTCAACATCGTCAACAGCGGGCACGCGATTGAACCGGACTTGCTCGCGACCCTGCACCGGCCGTTTCAACGCCGCGAAGGCAGCGCCGGCCTCGGACTTGGCTTGGCGATCGTGCGACGGCTGTGCGAACGCTATCGGATCGGCTTGCGGATCCAGACCGAGGATGGAGACACGCGGGTCGAACTCGGTCTGGCGCCGCAGGGTGATCACGTCACCTGAGATGCAAACGACCGCTGCGCGATGTTCGCGATCGCTTGCACGACCCGGCGGTAACCCGCCCGCCATTCCGACCCGAAATTATCGCGGCAGGATCAGTCGAAACACGGCTGACAATTCGCGATGTCCTGCGTTCATTGCGAGAGGCCGGCGCCTGGATACCGGTTATTCGTCACCCCGCGCGATCACCACCGCAACCACAATCAATACGCAGGCTCGACACCCTCTGTAGGAACGACGTCCTACTGGATTTCCTTCGCCACCGCGTAACCCACATACGACACAAGCCCGAAGTAGACCACGGCATCGGACTTAGTGCTGATCCTTGCCGATGTTGGTGAACTTCATCTGGACCTCTCCTCGCGATCTTGGATCGGCCGGCCCGGGATCAATCGCCGGACCGCATGGGTCGCGATGCGCGACCAAGGACGGGTGCAGCCGCGCTGCGCGCTCGCTGCTTCCGACCAAGGTCGGTGAATCGTCGCGATTTCGACTCCGGGCGCCGTCGTCCCGAGTGGATCTGCGCCCAACGGGCGTTTCGCACCGCGCTCACAGGGTCGCGATGCAACCACTAACCGCCGCTGTAGAACAATTCATACAGCATATTGTCGTCGCTCGCCTGCGGCTGCATGTACTCGTCGCCGCGGTACACGATTCGCGCCGCTCCATTCGCGTCGACGAAGCCCATCGGATCGGCGTTCTCTTTCAACGCGCCGCGAGTGGCGCTCATATCGTTGAGCAGCCATTGGCCGTTCCAGTCGACCCGTTCGAAGATGCGGCTGTCCTCGCCTCGGTACACCACACGGCCGCGTTGCCGGCGACAAATTCCATCGGGTTGCCGAGCGCTTACGATCACTCCATCAATCGATTCACCGAAGATAGACAAGACGCCACCGATCGTAGCCTCCACGCATGGAACTGCGTCAGAAGTTGATATTGTTGTCGCTGACGACGCTGCCCGCAGCCGAATTTGCGATGAAGCTCACCCGTGTATCAGCGATGTTGTTCGCTACCAGCACACGATCGGAAGTCCCGCTGATCTCGGTGAAGTACGCGGTTCCGATATTAGGCATCGAGCGGCAACGGCTGATAATCACGTTCTTGGCGTTGTAAACCGAGACGCAGGAATCCGCGGCGATCTGGCCGAAGAAATCGCAATCCAGGATCGAAGTATCGTCGAATTGGGTCAATACGATCGGCCGGTACTGCGCGGTCATGATCTCGTTAATCTTCGCTCCGCGCACCGAGACAGCCTTGACCCGAGCTGCTCCGAAACGCTCGAACAGCATCGCATTGCCGTTAAACCCGACAACATAAGGGTTGTCGATGAATATTTGGAACAAGTCGGCAGTGTCGTCTACCACAATCCACAGGGCATGGGCGCCCACTGGATTGCTGCTGCCTTCCCACTGAAGCGAGTTGAACCACAGATCGCCGATGCGACCATTCTTATGCGCGTAGATCAACGTACCCGAACCATAGAAGATCGTGCCAAAGAAGCGAATGCCGCGGATCTCACTGGCTGCCCCGGTTGCTGCGGATTCGATCTTGAGTGGTGGATTAGTCACGGTGCCACCGAACTGGCAATTGTTGAAATCCAAGTCTCCGATGAACGAATTGTTTTCGTGGGTCGCGATCTCCAAACCGCCGTCGTTGACCACAACTCGATCGAAATTGATCATTCGCGTCAACGCACCAACAAGTCTTATCGTTGGCGTATTGAAGCCCAGAGCGAACACGTCGCGTAGTTGGCACTTCTGGAAACCAGCGAATTTTTTGCCGACTTCGCCGATCTGAATCGCGCTGCGGCCGATCAGGCCGTTTTGGCTGGCGAAATAGCCGTTGAAACGTAGGTTATCGATTTGGAAATAGCCCACTTCCAAACCCGGCGTGCCGCCGATCGGGCATTGCGGCTGCAAGCGCAGCGCCGGGCCAGCCACATTAGCCATGATTTCGCAGTTGTTGCCCTTCAACAGAAATCTGCGAGATGGGTCTCCTACCGCTGCCGCGCCAAGCTTGACCACAACCGTGGAGTCCACGCGAATCCTGCGGCCCGCCGGCAACTCCAGCGCGATGGCGCGATCGTTGGCGTAGTCCACCGCCGCTTGTAGCGCCGCGGATGAATCCACGCCTTCGTTCGACCCCAATCCAAAGACGTCCGCGTGGATCGCATTGACCGGACCAGGCAAGGGATGGACATATACACGCGTCGAGCCGACCTTGACCCGCCCAGGGCCGAAGAACTTTCCCAATGCCGGTGCTATTGCAACGGTGTAGTCGCCTTCCGGCACATAGACTTGTCCAGTCGTAGTCGCGGCTTGGGCGAAAGCGGTCGAATCGTTGGAGGTGCCGTCCCCGCTCGCTCCGAAGTCCTTAACGCTGAGCATCTCGCGCAAACGCCCCTGGACCGAGCGCGGCGTGGCGCTACCGTCCGCGGGCGAATAGCTCACGTCGTTGGCATCGATAAGCACCGATTGTTGCGCTACCGAGCTCCCACTGCTCAATGCACCTGCGGCCGCAGCCGCCGTCATGGCCAACGGCGCTGTTATGAACTTTCGTCTTTTCATACAAATTCGTCCTGTCCGTGGCCGTGCGAGATCATGCGCGCCGACGCATTGTCGCCGTTATGTGTTGCCGACATTGAGAATGGAGGACGCTCGGCCAGACGTCAGGTGGCATTTATCGAAGTCGGAAACTTCATGATTTAACGACGCCTACCTATCAAGACCATCCCACGCGGCGCGATCAGCATCGCAACCCAAATTCATACGCATGCCCGACATCCCCGATGGGATTGGCGTCCTACTTGATTTCCTTCGGTCACAAGCCACGACTGCGCCACTACACATTCGACGCGGACCAGAAATTGCCGGTGTTGGCAACGCCTGCAGAAACTGCGGCAAGGGATGACGATCGCAAGGGCGCACATCGATTATCCGCGCCGGTCCAGTTGATACACAGCGGCGATAGCTTCCTGTAGGAGCGGCGCAAGCCGCGACCGGGAGACCCACCTTCGACGCGAGCGCGTTGCACGGGCGCGGCTTGTGCCCGAAGGAAAC
>NZ_LMHM01000017.1:0-141 GCF_001427785.1 Lysobacter sp. Root690 | reverse complement strand
CGATTATCAGAACGGACGCACCGATCGATTATCCCCGGATTAACTCGCGATCACGGTTTACGCCGTCGTCGTTGATTGCTTTTATTCCACGCAAAGAAAAACGCCGCAACCAGTTGGTTGCGGCGTTTTAGGGTAAAGCCC
>NZ_LMHM01000016.1:854955-876035 GCF_001427785.1 Lysobacter sp. Root690 | reverse complement strand
GGAATCGGGAATCGGGAATCGGGAATCGGGAATCGGGAATCGGGAATCGGGAATCGGGAATCGCCGAGCCTCCACAACGAAAAAAACCGCTTTTCAGCGGTTTTTTTTATGTTTCGCCGCGCGGGCCGCGTTTGCCACTGTAGGAGCGGCGCAAGCCGCGACCGCGAATCCTCGCCCACGTCGCAAGCGCCGATTCACGCCGGCACGTTCATCTACGGGTGGGATTGCCACGCGCCATGCTGAATGGCGGCTGGCGCGGGAGCGCCCGAAGCGGCTGCGAAGATCATCGCGAAAGAGCCTATAAATTAGGCTTTTTTCGCGATTTCGTCAATCCTGCCGCGATCCGCCATAGGCGTGTAGGATCGCCTGCATGACCCATACCGCATCGCGTTTCGCACGTCTGCCCAAGCTCAGCCGTTTCGGCTGGCTGATGGGCTTGTACGCGGAGAATCACGGACGTTTTTCGCGCCTGTTCGCGCCGGCCCAACTCTCGCCCGGCACTTACCTGTCCGACATCGGCGACGGCCTGGACCTGCGCCTGGACGTGATCGAGCAACATCGTTACACCACCGAACTGCGCCTGACCTACGCCGTGCTCGATCCGCTCACCGGCGAGCCCGATCCGTCGGCGTACCTGCGCCTGTACCACGATACCGAGCAGGTCGAAGCCACCCATTGCTATGTCGGCCGCCGCTGGCAGGACGTGATCGGCCTGTACCCGCCGCCGGCCGAAGTGATCGGCCATCGCATGCGCATGAACACTTTTTTAGGAAAGTGGCTCGAGTATCTAGCGGAACGTGGTCATGGCATGGCAACATTGCGCCCGGTCGAACAAGGCCCCTCGCAACCGGACCCGGAAGGGTCGAATCCTTCGGGAAGCGGTGACGGGGGAGCGGGAAAAAATCTAGCGATGAATGCTTGACGACATCGCTGAACGCCCGCTAAGATGTTCGTCTTTCCAGCACGTGGGGCCATAGCTCAGCTGGGAGAGCGCTACAATGGCATTGTAGAGGTCGCCGGTTCGATCCCGGCTGGCTCCACCACTCTTCGGAATTGAAAGGGTTTTCGAAAGAGTTAGCTGCAAGAACAAATCGGTTTTGTCCCCATCGTCTAGAGGCCTAGGACATTACCCTTTCACGGTAGCGACCGGGGTTCGAATCCCCGTGGGGACGCCAAACAGAATCAGGGCTCGGGAAACCGGGCCCTGATTTTTTTTGTGTTTTGGTTATGCGTCTGACTTGCGCGTCTGAAGGTACATCGCGCTTTTTGAAACCATTTGCATGCATCTCGTCCGCCGGACCGCGATGCTTCATCGCTCATCGCTCATCGCTCATCGCTCATCGCTCATCGCGCGATAGCGATCCGATGCGGCGGTTGCATCAGTACAATTACGACACGAATCGATGCGATGCGTTCGCGACGGCGCGCCGTACAGCGCTTGATCCATTTCGCCCGATTAGGCAAACGCGTATTCGCCGCGTTGCTCATCGCTCATCACGCGATAGCGATCCGATGCAGCGATTGCATCAGTGCAATTACGACAAGGGTCCAACCGATGCGATGCGTTCGCAACGATGCACCGCACAGTGTTTGATCCATTTCGCCCGACTAGGCAAACGCGCGTATTCGCCGCGTGGTCGCCCGCGATCGTTGCGACGCAGCGTGTTCGGATCGAGCCCAGTTGCTAGCATCGTTTTCGCCGATACCACCACCACACGCGAGCAAGGATCGAGACACGATGAAATCAATCGAATGGATGTGCCGCGCCGCGTGCTTGATTGTGGCGATATGGTTGTGTGCGGGCACTGCATACGCCGCCGAGCCCGAACCGCACAAGCTCTACGAAACCTTCACCATCGAATCGAGGACGCTCGGCGAAACCCGACGGATCAACGTCTATGCGCCGCCGGGCTTCGATGCCAAGGCCAAGCGCAAGTACGCGGTGCTGTACATGCTCGACGGTGGGGTGAAGGAGGATTTCCCACATCTGAGCAACACGGTCGATCAGGCGATCGATGCCGGGGAAATCGAGCCGGTGTTCGTGGTCGGGATCGAGAACACCCGGCGCGGGCGCGACATGACCGGGCCGACCCAGGTCGCCCAGGATCGCAAGATCGTGCCGGAGGTGGGCGGGTCGGCGCAGTTTCGCGGGTTTATCCGCGACGAGCTGATCCCCCAGTTCGAACGCAGATATCGAGTCAACGACCGGCGCGCCATGCTGGCCGAATCGCTGGCGGGTTTGTTCGTGGTCGAGACCTTCCTGCTCGAACCAGCTCTGTTCGACACCTACGTGGCGATCAGCCCCAGTCTGTGGTGGAACGATCGCGCGCTGCTGCATACGGCCACGGCGCGGCTGGACGCGATGCCCAGCAAGCGCAAGTCGACGCTGCTGCTGTATTCGGCCAACGAAGACAATATCGCGCCGGAAACCCAGCAACTGGCGGATATGTTGAAGGCGCATGCGCCCAAGGGCTTGCGCTGGGATTATCGACCCCGGCCGGACCTGCGCCACGCCACCATCTATCGCAGCGTCGAGGCCGAGGCGGTGCGCTGGGCGCTGCCTGTGCGCAAGTGAGCGGCGCCGTGCTGTCGGCGGTAAAGAGCGACTGAAACGATCGATTCGATAAGGCGAGCATTGGTCGCTCGCCCTATATGCGTGGAAGCGCGCCGGCGCATGGGTCGGGCGCGCCTACTCGCTTACTCGCCGGACTTCTGCGTCAGCATGCCGTTGTTGACCACGTCGATCACGCTGCTGAAGTTGCCGGTATACCAGGGCTTGCCTTTGCCTTCGCCATACAAGTCCATCTTGCCTTGCACCGTGCGGGTGCCGGCCTTGTCGAAGGACTGCTGGAACTTGTCGAGCTGGGCGAGGAACACCTCGGTGGTCAGCGCATCCGGCGGGCCTTTGTCGGCCAGCAGCTCCTGCAATCCGGCGCCGGGCACGGGCACCACGCATTCGTAAGTGACCTCGGCGATGCGTTGGCCTTCGGCCGCGTCGTTGGCGCGTTCGCTGCTCGACAGGCTGCGGCACTTGGCCGAACCGGTGGCCTGGTTCTGGCGCTTCATCGCCGCGATCAGGCCGGCTTTGGCTTGCTTGGCATCGACCTTGGGCAGCGCCTGCATCAGGCCGGTGGCGATTTCCTCGAGCTGCTTGTCCATGTTGGCCGGCGCATCGGTCACCGCCTGCACATCGAGCGCGTCCTCGCCGTTGTAGGCGGGCTTGAGGTACTCGTTGAGGGTCTTGGTGGCGGCGACGTCCTGATTTAGCGCGACGCGGATGTAGAGCTCGACCACTTGCTCGGGTGTCAGCGTGGTCGCGGCGGGCGCGGCGAAGGCGGGCGCGGCGCTCAGGCCGATCGCGGCCGAGCACAGCGCGGCGGCGAGGGCGGTGGGGCGGGTCCAGTGTCGAAGCATGGTGCGTTCCTTGGCAGATAGAGAGTTTGGGGCTCGCAGCGTGACGCGCGGGGTGGCGGCCGTGATCGCGGTGCCGTCACCTTTGGATGACGGACGAAGGCGACGATTGCCGTACCGAGGCGACGTGCTCGCGGTGGCGTTCGCGCGCGATGGTTCGGAGTGACGCGGGCATCGCGGGTGCTCGCGTCAGCCCGTGCAGCCGAGCCCTCATCGTACAGATTGGCCGATGATCGGGCGATGCGGCGACAGGCGAATTCGGCTCGCCAGCGGGCTAGAGCGCGGCCGCGATTCGTGCGGAAGCCGCCCCGTCGATAGCGCCCGCGCCGAGCATCGCTGGAATCCGTTCAAGCACGCCGCCCGCGTAGTCGCGCTGAAACGGCAGATCGCTGCGATGCGCGTAACCGATGTAGCAGTCGCAGCGCGCGTTCGGGCAGGCGCGCGCGCGCAGGTGCGCGGCGAAGCTGCCGTCGTAGAGATTGCCCAGCGGCTGGGCGACGAAATGGCAGCGGCGCACGTCGCCGTCGCCGTTCACCGAGATCACGCTTTCGCCGGTCAGGCAGGGCGCGCCCAGGCTCGGCGCGGGCTCCAGGTTGTAGCGGAAATGCGGGTCGATCGCCTGCAGCCGTTCGATCTGCGCGGCGTCGTAGTAATCCGCCGGCCGTTCGTCGTAAGCGTTGAGCCACAGCGGCGTGGCGGCGGGCAGCTGCGCGCGCAGGGCCTCGATCTCGTCCAGGTGTTCGTGCATCGCGACCATGCCCACGCTGTGGCGCACGCCGCGCCGGTCGAGTTCGCGGCAGCGCGCCACGAACGCGTCGCGGCTGACCTGGCTGGGGTGATAAGTGCACCACAGCGCGAGCTTGTCGCGATCGACCTCGTCGAGCCAGCGCATGCCGACGCACAGATTGGTCTGGATCGCGACCCGGCGCAGATGCGGCAGGTGGCTCAAGCGGGTGATCGCATCGCGGTAATGGCGACGCACCAATCCTTCGCCCCACGGAGTGAACAAGATCGACAGCGGCGTGGTCTGCACGGCGGCCCAGTCGACGAAACGCGCAAGATCGGCGGCATCGCGGCGCAGCGCCGCGCGGCTGTCGTAGGTTTTCGCGAACGGGCAATAGCCGCAGTCGTAATTGCAACTGCTCAGCCGGCCGCGGTAGAGCACGGACAGATGCATGCTCAGCCCAGCCGGTAGTCGCGCATGCGTTCGGCGATCGCGGCCGAGGTCAGCCACGGGCCGAGGGTGTCGGCGCGCGCGAGGCCGGCGTCGTTGAGCGATAGCAGCGCGCCGTCGTCGTCGGCCAGGCCGAGTTCGATCAGGTCGCGCAATTGCGGCAGGTCGTCCAGGCAGTCGGCGCCGAAGCGTTCGCGGTAGCCGGCGTGCTCCAGCCCGGGTCGGATCAGCAGCGACTGGATCACGTAGCGTCGGCGTTGTTCGTCGGCGTCGAGTTCGATGCCGTAATCGGCGCAGGCGAACGAGGCTTCATCGCGGGCGAGATAGTGGTCGAGAATCTCGGCGACGCTGCGCCGGGCCACGCCGTATTCGCTGGAGTAGTGCAAGCGGCCGGTGTAGGAGCGCGCGCCGCAGCCGATGCCGACCATCCCGTCGCTCTGGCAGCAGTACACCGGCGCGGCCAGGTCGGGCGCGTGCGGCGCGCGGAACATGCGCATCGACACTTGGGTGTAGCCGGCCTGCAGCAGGCGGTCGCGTCCGGCCTGGTACAGCGCCAGACGTTCGTCGAGCGGTTCGGGTTGCAACACAAAACCCGTCTTCCCACCGTTCTTGGCCTCGATCCGGCCCAGCCCGGTCAGCGGCCGCACGTACAGCGGATACAGATACAACTCTTCGGGCGCATGGCTCAGCGCGCTGTCGATCGAGGCCAGGAAACTTGCGACGGTCTGCCCGGCGATGCCGTAGATCAGATCGAGATTCAGCGTCGGGAAACCGGCCTCGCGGATCGCGCCGATCGCGCGTTCGACCACCTCGCGTTGCTGCGGCCGCACCAGTGCGCGCACTTCGGCTTCGCTGAAACTCTGGATGCCCATGCTGACCCGGTCGATGCCGGCTTCGCGGCATACGCGCAGTTTTTCGGCATCGACGGTTTCCGGCGACACCTCGATCCCGGCCGGGGTGGCGCGCAAGTCGATAGTCGCGTGGCGTTCGACCATCGCGAACACTTGGCGCAATTGCTCCGCGTCCAGGTAGGTCGGGGTGCCGCCGCCGAGGGCGAAACGCACGAAACGGTGTTCGCCCAATGCGGCGGTGGTCGCGCGCAGTTGCTGTTCCATCTGCTGCAGATAGCGGTCGACCTTGGCCGGTTCGGGCCGCGCGAGCGCGAACAAATTGCAGAAGCCACAGCGGTAGGAGCAGAACGGCACGTGCAGGTACAAGAACAAGGCATCGCGACGTTCGCTGGCCCACAGCTGCGACAGCGGCTGCGCAGGTTCGATCGGCCGGTACGCGGTTTTGTGCGGGTAGGAATACGAATAGGCTTGATACGGCGGCAGGCGCAGCAGCTCGGCCAGGCGCGGCATCGGATCGCTCGCGTGACTGGCCATGGCGCTCGCGGAGACAGCAGTGTTCATCGGGACGGCGCTCACGGTGAAATCAGGAAGTGCGCGTAAGGCACGGTCATCACCACATCATGCGCCAGGCGGTGGCCGTGGTAGCCGTCCTCGCCGTAGGCGGTGCCGTGGTCGGAGCAGACGATCGCGAAGGCGCGGCCGCGTTCGCGCAAGGCGGCGAACAGCGGCGCGAGCGCGGTATCGACATAACGCAATGCGGCGCAGTGGCTTTCAAAGCTGTCGTGTTCGGCGCCGGCCAGATAATGCCGGTTGGGTTGGTGCAGGGCCGACACGTTGATGAACGTGAAAGTGCGCCGCTCGCGCAGTTCGGCGCTGCGCAGTCGTTCGCAGGCGAGCGCGACTTGTTGCTCGGTCGAATCCGCCGCGGTGACGCCGAATTCGGGCTGCCAATGGCTTTCGTCGAACAGATCCGGGAACTGCGAACCCAGCGGGTTGCGCTTGTTGAAGAAGCCGACCCCGCCGATGCAGATCGTGTGGTAACCCGCATCGCGCAGGCCCGAGACGATGTCTGCGCGATCGCGGAATACATAGGTGCCCGGCGCGGTGGTTTCGCTGCCTTCGAAGTCGAGCGCGAACAAACGCGGATGCGGGCCCGGGCGTGCCGGCGTGGGCAGGAAACCGGCGAAGAACGCCGCGTGTGCGGCATAGGTGAAGCTGCCCGGCGTATGCCGGCGTTCCCAGCCGCTGGCCGGAAGATAGGCGCTCAGCACCGGCAATTCGCCGCGTTCGAAGCAGCGCTGGGCTGCGTCGAAACGCAGGGTGTCGAGGGTGATCAGGATCAAGTCGTGATCGCCGACGATGCCGCGCATGTCTGGATGGTCGTGCTCAGACATGGGCGAACTCTCGCGCGGGTTGCGGACTGGGCCGCGTCTGCAGCCGGGCTTGATCCTGGTAAGGCGTGCGGCCCTGCCAGTGCAAGTTCAACAGCAGATCGCCGAAGGCGTTGGCTTCCAGCATCCAACTGCGGCCGTCGCGCACGATCAGGTCGAAGCCGATCATGCGGCTGCGCGCGAATGCCTGCGCGGCGTGTTCGGTCGCGGTTTCCAGGGTCTGCATCGCGTCGTGGTCGAGCCACTGCTCGGGTGCGAAGCGGCGGTTGCCCAGATGCAGGTTGGTCAACGGGCTGCGGCTGGCGCGTGCGATGCGCTGGCGCGCGCGGCCATCGAGCGCGATCACGCGCAGGTCGTAATGACCGCCGGCCGCATCGGGCGCGCGCGGTTTGGCGATCCAGCGTTCGAGGTAGGCGCCTTGCGCGGCCACTGCGTCGATCAGTGCGGCGATCTGCCTGCTATCGGTGCAGCGGCGCGGACGCAGCGAGTTGAACACGCGCAGGCGACCGGCCTGCTCGACCGGTTCGGCCGAGCCGTACAGCGCTTCGCGGCCTTGCCGATTGCGCCGGTACGCCAGCACGCCCGCGCCGGAGGAGCCGTAGCGCGCCTTGATGAAAACCTGGTTGCACGCGTGTTCGCGCAGGCGTTCGCGCAAGTCGTCGTAGCCCTCGATCGCGCCAAGCAGCGGCGGGATCGCGATGGCATGGGCCTGAAAGCGCTGCTGGCAGGCGAGTTTGTCGCTCATGCCGGCGACGTCGTCGGGCGGATTGAGGTAATGCGCATCGGCCGGCAGCCGTTCGAGCAGTCCCGAAAAACCGGCGTACCAACAGTGCTGATGGGCCAGCTCACCGTGTTCGAGCGCATGCGGCTTCGCACCGGGTTCGCCGAGCCGCCGCCAACCGCGCTCGATCAGCGCGGCGTGCAGGGCCGGGGCTTCGCCCGGCGATTCGATCTTGACCAGCGCTTGCGGTTGGCGCGCGATCACCTCGAGCGCGCGCGCCGGTTCGTCGAGCAAGGTCGCATAGTCGACGACCTGCGCATCGGCCAGGCCACGCGCGCGCAACGCCTGTTGCAGGCCGTCGATCCGGCGGCTGCCGCGCGGACCGATCAGCAGCCAGGGCGTGAAGGGCATGAACTACTCGGAAACCGCCACGTAGCGATCGCCGTCGTCGCCGTCGGGCTCTTCCGGGTCGTCGAGCACCACCGCGCAGGGCAGGGCCAGCAGCTTCTGCTGCCATTGCGGCGAGATGTAGTGATGGCTCAGGTCGATGCGTTCGATCGTGCCGAGGTTCGGGCTTTCGGCCAGCGCCTGCGCGCCGAGGTCGCCGATGGTGCCGAGCGACAGATCGAGCGTCCGCAATCCGCCCAGCCACGGCTGTTGCGCCAGCCACACCGCCAGTTCGTCGCTGATTTCGGAGTCGCGCAGGCCCAGGTAACGCAGGCGCTCGGGCCCGATCTGCGCGAGCAGGCGTTGGTAGGTTTCCAGGCCGCCGTCGAAACCGTAGTTGTCGCTGCCCAGCCACAGTTCCAGATGATTCAGCGCCGGCAGGGTCGAGGCCGCGATCGCCTCGACGATGGTCTTCGGCAGGCCGCCGCATTCGATCGCCAGCTCTTCCAGTGCATCGTGCTGGAACGCTTGCAGCTCCAAGTCGGTAGAGCCGCGGATGCGCAGCGATTGCAGTTGCGGGAAAGCGGCCAGCAGCGGGTTGTAGGAGGTCTGGATGATCCAGGAGATCTCGCAGTCCTCGTAGGTCATGTCGCCGATAAACAGCGCCTTGAGCCCGGGCAACTTGTCGCGGTACTCGATCAGCGCGTCGAGATAGCCCTGCGGGCTTTGCTCCTGCGCTTCGCTCCACGCGCCGATGATCAGCGCTTCCAGGGTGGATGGATCGACCTGCGCCAGGAAACTGTCGAGCAAGTCGCGCTGGCTCTCGGCGCTTTCGTAATCCTGGGTGAGGCGATACACCACATCGCCGCCGGCGGGCTTGTCGCCCATGCTGAAGTTGACTACGCGTTTGCCGCGGAAGATCTGCGAGTATTCGCCGATGGTCACGTGGGGCTCCTTGCCTGAACTGCCGAAGAGGGCGCCAGCATAACCAAGGTCGGGTGTCGGACGTAAGCACGGGTCGATGCGGCCGCGAGATTTTTCTCAGGCAAGCGGAAAGCGCAAAGTTTTTGCGGGTGGGGCTTGAGCCCCGACGCCGTTCTCTCAGACAGCCGCGGGCTAAGCAGCATCTGATTGAACAGCGTCGGGGCTCAAGCCCCTCCAACAATGACCCCGACGGCTACGCGGTAGCGGGTCAGACCAACCCGGTCGCGTAGAACACGCCGATCACCACGAACACCGCCGCGGTCTTGATCAGGGTGATCGCGAATACGTCCTTGTAGGCCTGACGATGGCTCAGTCCGGTCACCGCCAGCAGGGTGATCACCGCGCCGTTGTGGGGCAGTGTGTCCATGCCGCCGGAGGCCATCGCGGCCACGCGGTGCAGCACTTCCATCGGGATGCCGGCGGCGTTGGCGTTGGCGATGAAGGTGTCGGCCATCGCCGCCAGGGCGATGCTCATGCCGCCGGAGGCCGAGCCGGTGATGCCGGCCAGCGCGGTCACCGTGACCGCTTCGTTGACCAGCGGGTTGGGAATCGCGCCGAGCGCGTTGGCGACCACAAGAAACCCCGGCAGCGCCGCGATCACCGCGCCGAATCCGTATTCGCTGGCGGTGTTCATCGCCGCCAGCAGCGCGCCGCCGATCGCCGCCTTGCTGCCTTCGGCGAAGCGGCTCATCACCGGTTTCCAGGCGAACACGATCACCGCGGCGATGCCGATCAGCAAGGCGCCCTCGACCGCCCAGATCGCGGCGATCTTGGACACGTCCTGCACCACCGGCGCGGCGTCGCCGATCACCGCCGGATCGAAGCTGTGCTGTTTGCCGTAAGCCTGCGGCAGCCACACGCTGAAGCATTTGTTGGCCACGCCGACCAGCACCAGCGGCAGAATCGCCAGCAACGGATGGGCGAGCTTGCCGCCTTCGAACGGCGCAGGCTCGTTGAGCAGATTCTCGCCGTAGCCTTCGCCGGCCTTGAGCGCCGCGCGCCGCCGCCAGTTCAAATACGCCAGGCCGACGATCAGGATGAACACGCCGCCGATCACGCCCAGCCACGGCGCGGCCCAGGTGTCGGTGCCGAAGAACGAGGTCGGGATGATGTTCTGGATCTGCGGCGTGCCCGGCAGCGCGTCCATGGTGAAGGTGAACGCGCCCAGGGCGATGGTGCCGGGGATCAGGCGCTTGGGGATGTCGCTCTGGCGGAACAGCTCGGCGGCGAACGGATACACCGCGAACACCACCACGAACAGCGACACCCCGCCGTAGGTCAGCAGCGCGCAGACCGCGACGATCGACAGCATCGCGCGTTCGCGGCCGAGCAGGCGGATGGTCGCGGCCACGATCGACTTGGAGAACCCGGACAGCTCGATCAGCTTGCCGAAGATCGCGCCGAGCAAAAACACCGGGAAATACAGCTTGAGGAAGCCGACCATCTTGTCCATGAACAGGCCGGTGAACATCGGCGCGACCAGGGTCGGGTCGGTCAGCAGCACCGCGCCGAGCGCGGCCACCGGGGCGAACAGAATCACGCTGTGGCCGCGGTAGGCGACGTACATCAGGAAGCACAAAGCGGCCAGCACGATCAAAAACGCCATCGATTCGATTCCCCAGCGGACACCGCGGGCTGCGGTGCCCAACGCTGCGCGCAGTGTCGGCATGCGCGGCCGGGCGGGGCATTGTCCGAAGGTACAGCTGCCGGTGGCGGCGGCGGGCTCCTAGGCTTTGCCCGGTAACGGGGGAGCTCGCCTCCACCGACGTCGTTGCAGGACCGGCATGGACGCCGCGCACGGATGCGGGCCGCCGATCGCGTGTCAGGCGCGAAGACCGCGGCTTGTATCGCAAGGCGATGCACGCGACAACGACGGCGGTGGCGGCGATGCAACCGCTCGCGCGCAGGCCTTGGGCCGCGCTTGGCGCCATTTGGGTTAGGGGAGAGGACATACGTGAGTACTTGTAAGGTGAAAGCGCGCAAGCAGATTCAACGCCAGGGCTTGTGCCTGGCCATCGCCGCAGTCTTGCTGGCGCCGGCCGCGTGGGCGCAGGACGCCGCGCCGGAGCCGGCGCAGGCCAAGACCCTCGGCGGGGTCACGGTGACCGCGCGCAAACGCGAGGAGACCCTGCAGGAAGTGCCGGTCGCGATCACCGCGTTCACGGCCGAGTCGCTGGACCGGATGAATATCGAGGACATCAGCGACCTCGACGCGCAGGTGCCCAACCTGACGATCTACGCCGCGCGCGGATCGAGCAGCACCATCACCGCCTACATCCGCGGCGTCGGCCAGTCCGATCCACTGTGGGGCGTGGATCCGGGCGTGGGCATCTACATGGACGATGTCTACATCGCCCGTCCGCAGGGCGCGCTGCTCGACGTATTCGACGTAGAGCGCATCGAAGTGCTGCGCGGCCCGCAGGGCACCTTGTACGGCAAGAACACCATCGGCGGCGCGATCAAGTACATCTCGCGCGGCCTGCCGACCTCGCTCGACGGCTTCGCCTCGGTCACGGTCGGCAATTACGGCCAGCTCGACGTCAAGGCGGCGGTCGCAGGCCCGATCGGCGGCAGCACCCAGGGCGGCGACGCGACCTTGCGCGGCCGCATCTCGGTCGCCAGCCTCAACCGCGACGGCTTCGGCGAGAACGTGGTCACCAAGCAGGAGGTCAGCGACAAGGAAGTGCTCGCATTGCGCGGCAACCTCGGCGCCTACGTCAGCGACGCGCTCGACATTCAATTCGCGTTCGACTGGATGGACGACCAGTCCGGCGTGCGCGGCGCCAAGATGCTCGCGCCCAACCGCTTCGCCGCGGGCACCGCGCCGCTGGATTCGCGCTACGACATCCGCAGCGGCATGCCCAACGTCAACGACACCACGATCAAGGGCGCCTCGGCGACGGTCAACTGGCGCGCCAGCGAGGACTGGAGCTTCAAATACGTGCTGGCCAAGCGCGAGTCCGACACCGAGACCAACATCGACTTCGACACCCTGCAGAACAAGATCGCCGACGTGAAGGCGTTCTACAGCGATCAGCAGGTCAGCCACGAGCTGCAGGCGAATTTTGATGGCGGCGGCCGCGCTCGCGGCGTGATGGGCATCTACGCGTTCGACGGCGAAGCCGGCGGCCAGGTGCTCAACAACTTCTTCAACCTCAGCTTCGGCGACACCCAGGGCACGGTCTATACCGAATCCATCGCCGCCTACGCCGACTGGACGTTCGACCTGACCGACAAGCTCAAGCTCGACGTCGGCGCGCGCTACACCGACGAGGACAAGCGCGCCAAGGTGCTCAACCGCGGTTATCGCGATGCCAGCTTCACCATTCCCAATGGCGCGGTCGCGGCCAACTTCGACCGCAAGATCAACTTCAAGAACACCTCGCCGAAGATCTCGCTGGATTACCAGATCGCGCCTGACATCCTGGTGTACGGCCTGGCCACGCGCGGCTTCAAGTCCGGCGGTTACAACATCCGCGCCCAGGCCACGGCGGTGCCGCGTTCGGCCGAGCCGTTCGACGACGAGGTCGTCGACAGCTATGAGATCGGCAGCAAGATGGCGTTCTTCGACCAGCGCCTGTTCTTGAACTTGTCGTACTTCCACAACAAGTACAAGGACATCCAGCTGTCGGTGTTCACTTCTTACGACAGCAACGGCGATGGCACCAACGACGCGTTCTTCGGCGATTTCACCAACGCCGGTTCCGGCACCGTGCAGGGCCTGGAAGTCGAGTACCAGTGGCTGCCGAACGAGAATTGGCTGATCTCGGGCAACTTCGCCTGGCTCGACGCCAAGTACGACGAGTTCCTGTACGCCGGCGTCAACATCGCCAACGAGCAGGAATTCACCAACGCGCCCGAGTTCTCCGGCGCCTTGAACGTGGAGTACCGCACCGATCTGTCCGACGGCAGCAACCTGTCGGCGCGGGTGGGTTACAGCTACCAGAGCGACGTGGTCGCCACCACCGAGATCGTGCGCACCGGCGCCTTGCCGATCACCCAGGATGGCTACGGGCTGATCAATGCCGGCGTGACCTGGAAGAGCAAGGGGCCGTGGAGCCTGTCCTTGCAGGGCAGCAATCTGGCCGACAAGGAATATCGGACCACGGGTTACAGCTTGAATTCGGCGCTGGGCGTTTACACCGGGTTCTATGGGGCGCCGCGGCAGTATTCGTTGTCGATGAAGTACGACTTCTGATCGGTTGCCGCGGCCGCGACGTTTGCGGTCGTGCGACGAGGATCGTTGAGTTGGGCGGACCCCTGCTTGGATGAGCGGGGGTTTTGCTTTTTGGGCCTTGGAAAGCAGAACGGAAAGCAAAGAAGCAAAAGCAAAGAAGCAAAAGCGAATCCCCCCTGGCCCCCCTTTTCCAAAGGGGGGAACCCGGTAGGTGGGTTCGATGAGGGGGGTGTTTGCCTGCAATAGCAGCTGCTGCAACAGCAACAGCAACAGCAGTAGAAATAGCCACAGAGACGGCAACAGCAATAACAACGGCAATAATTCTGAGAGTAGCGACGGCAATAACAACGCCAAACATCCTGGCCCGGCCCGTGCTTTTCCCCCCTTTGGAAAAGGGGGGCAGGGGGGATTCGCTTTCCGCTCAAGCCACTACGTAATCTCCCCCGCGTCAGCACCCACACCCACACCCAAAACCAACCACCGCGCTATCCTCCGCCGATGCGCCCCAATACCCCGCCATGCTGAGCCTCACCACCGTCGCCCTGGCCAGCCTGGCCTGGCTGGCGCTGATGTTCGGCACGGCGCTGTTCGCCGAACGCCGGCCGGCGGTGTTGGCGCGGCATTGGCGGCATATCTATGCGCTGTCGCTCGCGGTGCATTGCACCTCGTGGACCTTCTACGGCACCGTCACCCAGGCCGCGCGCTACGGTTGGCCGCTGCCGCCGACGTTTCTCGGCTCGATCCTGTTCTACGCGCTCGCGCTGAGCTTCATGGTCAAGCTGGTCAAGCTGGCGCGCGAGACTAATGCGACCTCGCTCGCCGACCTGATCGCCACCCGCCTGGGCAAGGATGCGTGGCTGGCGGCGATCGTCACCCTGGTCGCCGCGCTCGGTCTGATTCCCTACATCGCGCTGCAGTTGAAAGCGGTGGCGATGAGTTTCGCGATGCTCACCACCCAGGCCACCGACGGCGTCGCCTCGCCGGCGTGGCGCGACAGCGCGCTGTACGTGGCGCTGGCGATGGCCTTGTTCGCGATGCTGTTCGGTACCCGGCGCGCCAGCGCGGCCGAGCACAATCGTGGCCTGGTGTTGGCGATGGCGTTCGAGTCGGTGTTCAAGCTCGCCGCGATGCTCGCGCTCGGCGCCTTCGTCTGGTTCGGTCTCGACGATCTGCCCAAGGCCGCGATCCAGGCCGCGCCGACGCCGCCGGCCGGCGGTTTCGCGCCGCTGGTGCTGCTGGGCGGGCTGGCGATGTTCATCCTGCCGCACCAGTTCCATGTTGCCGTGGTCGAATGCCGCGACGAGAACGATGTGCGCACCGCGCGCTGGCAGTTTCCGCTGTACCTGCTGCTGATCGCGTTGCCTGTTTTGCCGCTGGCCAAGGTCGGGCAGTCGCTGCTCGGCGCGCAGGTGCCATCGGATCTGTACGTGCTCGCGTTGCCGCTGTCGCAAGGGCACGAGGGTCTGGCCCTGTTCGCGTTCCTCGGCGGGCTCAGCGCGGCCACCGGCATGGTCGTGGTCAGCACCCTGACCTTGAGCCTGATGATCGGCAACCATTGGTTCGCGCCGAATCTGCTGCGCGGTTCGTGGGCGCGCAACCGCGACCTGCGCGGGCGCGTGCTGGCGCTGCGGCGCGGCGGCATCGTCGCGATCATGTTGCTCGCCTGGGGCTATAGCCGCCTGATCGCCGGCAGCGAGGCGCTGGCCGATGTCGGCGCGGTGTCGTTTTCGGCGTTGGCGACCTTGGCGCCAGCGCTGGCGTTCGCGGTGTGGCGGCCGCAGACGCCGCCGCGCGCGGCGATCGTCGGCATCGCCGCGGGTTTCGCCGCCTGGGCCTGGGTGTTGCTGCTGCCGATGCTGTACGAAGCGCGCGGGTTGTCGCCGGCGTGGCTGTTTGAGGGGCCGCTGGGGTGGTCGTGGCTCGCGCCGGAAAGCCTGTTCGGGCTGACCGGCTGGAGCCGGCTCGGCCGCGCGGTCGGCGCCAGCCTGTTTCTCGGCGCGCTGGCGACGGTGCTCGCGGCGATGTGGCGGCGCGAATTGCCGCGTAGCGCGCGGCGCGGGCTCGATGCGCAGACCCTGCGCGACGCTGGCCTGCGCTTTTTGCCGCGCGAACGCGTCGCCCAGTTGCTGCACGACGCGCCGGCCGGGCATCCGGTCGCGGCGGCGATCGAGGCCGAACTCGAACGCGAACTCGCCGCGGTGCTGGGTTCGTCCTCGGCGCGGGTGCTGCTGGACGCGGCGCGGCGCGAGGCCGGTCGCGACCTCGACACGGTCGCGGCGATCGTCGGCGAGGCCTCGGCGGATCTGCGTTTCAACCAGCGCGTGCTGGAAGCGGCGCTGCAGAACATGAGCCAGGGCATCAGCGTGGTCGACGCGCAGTTGCGTCTGGTCGCGTGGAACCGGCGTTACGCCGAACTGTTTGGTTATCCGCCCGAGTTGTTGCAGGTGGGCCGACCGATCGCCGATCTCGCGCGTTGGGCGATGCAACGTCTGCCGCCGGTCGAGGATCTCGAACGCGCCTTGCAGCGACGCCTGGCCTTCATGCGCGCCGGCACCCCGCATTTGTCCGAGCGCGTGTTCGCCGATGGCAGCATCATCGAAATCCGCGGCAATCCGATGCCCGGCGGCGGTTTCGTCGCGACCTTCACCGATGTCACCGCGTTCCGCCGCGCCGAAGCCGGATTGATCCAGGCCAACGAAACCCTGGAACAGCGCGTGGTCGAACGCACCGTCGATCTGCAGGTGGCGACTCGCGAGGCCGAGCGCGCCAACGAAGCCAAGAGCCGCTTTCTCGCCGCGGTCGGCCACGACCTGATGCAGCCGCTGCACGCCGCGCAATTGTTCACCGATGCGCTCGCCCAGCAACTCGATCAACCGACCCAGCGCGAAACCGCGACCCAGATCGCCGGCGCGCTGGAATCCACCGGCGATCTGCTCAACGGCCTGCTGGATATGTCGCGCTTGCAGGCCGGCGGTCTGGTGCCGCAGCCGCGCGAATTTCCGCTGGCCGAAGTGTTGGAGCCGCTGGCCTCGGAATTCGGTGCGATCGCCGCCGCGCGCGGGCTGCGCTTTCGCTATGTGGCTTCGCGTGCATGGACCTGCAGCGACCCGCAACTGCTGCGCCGCGTATTGCAGAACTTCCTCGCCAACGCGGTGCGTTACACCGCCGCCGGCCGGGTGCTGCTCGGCGTGCGCCGGCGCGAGGGCGGTCTATCGATCGAAGTGCACGACAGCGGCCCGGGCATCGAACCGGCGATGCAGCGGGTGATGTTCGAAGAATTTCGTCGCGGCGAAAACGCGCCGGGGCAGGGCCTCGGGCTGGGGTTGTCGATCGCCGACCGCATCGCCGACCTGTTGCATGCGCCGCTGAGCCTGCACAGCCGTCTCGGCCACGGCACCGCGTTCGCGGTGCGATTGCCGCGTACGCCGACGCCGATGCCTGCGACCTCGACCGCGCATGGCGCCGCTTCGAGCGCGGTCGCGTTCGGCTTGCGTGGCATGCAGGTGCTCGCGGTCGACAACGATCCGCAGGCGCTGTCGGCCTTGTCGGAAGTGCTGCGGCGCTGGGGCTGCGAGGTGGTCACCGCGGCCGACGGCGAAGGCGCGCGACGGGCGATGCGCGAACACGCCGCCGGGTTGTGGCTGTTCGATTTTCATCTCGATGACGACGATACCGGGCTGGCGTTGGCGCAACGGCTCGGCGAGGAATTCGGTCCGCGCCCGACCTTGCTGCTCAGCGCGGACGGCGGCGCCGGCGTGCGCCAGGCGGTGCACGCGGCGGGTTTGTCGCTGTTGACCAAACCGGTCAAGCCGCTGGCGCTGAAATCGGTGCTGGACCGGTTGCTGGCGGCCGGCGGGATGGAGCGCTGACGGCGACGTTGCCCGCGTTGTCGGCGCGATGGGCGCGGCCCGCGCCCGCGCGTGTCCGATCCCTCCGCGAACCAGCGTTCATGCACGCGGACCGGTGCCCGGGCGGCATCGCCCGACCGTTCATCGTGTTGTGGAAGTCAAGCGATCGGCGTGGTCATTTTTTCGCCAACCCTCTTGCAATGCTTGTGCAGCAACACATTCCGGGCTCGCATCGGGTTCTGTCCGCAGGTTTGTCCACAGGCTGTGTGGACAACCTCGGCCTGGAGCCTGGTGTCCGGGCCGGCCGCGGTACTTGACGGATGGCGCGCTCGTTGGCAGGGAGGGCGCCGGCCGAAGTCAGTCTTCGATCCGCCGCGCCGGGTCCGACAGTTCCAGTTCGCGCAGCACCACCCCGGCCTGGGTGCGGTTGCGCACCCCGAGCCGGTCGAAGATCGCCGACAGATGCGCCTTGACCGTGCGTTCCTGGACGTCCAGGCGATCGGCGATCTGTTTGTTGAGCAGGCCTTGCGCGACCAGGCTCAGCACCCGGAACTGCTGCGGCGACAGGCTGGCCAGGCGCGAGGCCAAGTCGGCGTCGCCACGGTCGCTCTGGGTGCGCGCGACCGCCGCGCGCAACGCCGCCGGCAGCCATTGCTCGCAGGCCAGCACCGCGCGGATCGCGTCGCGCAGTTCGTCCAGGCCCGAGCTCTTGGGCAGATAACCGGCCGCGCCGTGATCGAGCGCGCGCCGCACCACCCGCGGATCGTCGTTGGCCGACACCACCGCGACCGCGGTGCCCGGGTACTGGGCGCGGATCGCGGCGAGTCCGGCCAGGCCGTGGTTGCCGGGCATGTGCAGATCCAGCAGGACCAGATCGATGCCGGGTTCGGCCTCCAGCGCGGCCAGCGCGTCGTCGAGCGTGCCGGCCTCGCGGATCACGGTGTCGGGAACGGCATCGGCCGCGGCCTGACGCAGCGCGGCGCGGAACAGCGGATGGTCGTCGGCGATCAACAGGGTCGGCATCGGGGCTAGCCTAACAGGCGGCGTCGCGAATCCGCCGACCGTTCGGCCTTGCCGTGGGCCGGCGCGCGGGCTGTACCAAAGTACGATGAAGGCGGCAGCGTGGAGTTGCTAGGCTGCGTCGATGAGCGCCTCTATCCTACGTACCGCCGCGGCCAGCGCCGCCCTGATCGTGTTGGCCTGCGCGATCGCGCCGATCGCACCGGCGATGGCCGCGAGCAAATCGCGCGCGGCCGCTTCGAAAACCGCCAAGGACTCCGCGCCGATGTTCAGCAGTCAACGCCAGACCGAACACCGCGGCGAACACGATGACTTGTTGACCGCCGGCCTCGGCCTCGACGGCCTGCGCGCGATGGTGCCGCCGGCGTTCGCCGATGCGGCGCATCCCACCCCGGCCGAATTGCGCCGGCGCGCGCTGTGGGCGAACTGGCGTGGCATCGCCGATCTCGCGCCGGGCGGCGGTTACGGCGAGTTGTACGGCAGCGCCGCGTCGGTTCCTGGCCGCGAGTACAGCGCATTCGCGACCGTGGCCGGCGCCAAGCAGCCGCATCGCGTGCTGGTGCAGGTGCCCGATGCATTCGATACGAAAAAACGTTGCGTGGTGGTCAGCGCGTCGTCCGGTTCGCGCGGCATCTACGGCTCGATCGCGGTCGCCGGCGCCTGGGGCCTGCCCAAGGGCTGCGCGGTGGCTTACACAGACAAGGGCGCGGGCACCGATTACTTCGATCTCGATGCCGATCAGGGCGTGCGCGCCGACGGCACGGTCGGGCCGAGGTCGGAAGGCGGGCTCGCGTTCACGCCGAAGGCGAGCCAGCGTGAAGGCGGCAAAGGCATCGCGTTCAAGCATGCGCATTCGCAGGACAACCCCGAGGCCGACTGGGGCCGGCATGTGCGCCAGGCCGCACAGTTCGCGTTGGTCTCGTTGGACAAAGCGTTTCCCGAGCAGGCGCCGTTCACCGACGCGAACACTCGGGTCATCGCGGTCGGCATCTCCAACGGCGGCGGCGCGGTATTGCGCGCGGCCGAATTGAACGACACACCGTGGCTGGACGCGGTGGTCGCCGGCGAGCCGAACATCTACGTCGCCGGCGCGCGGCCGTTGTACGACTACACCACCGAAGCGGCCTTGCTGATGCCGTGCGCGCTGTTGCACAAACCGCTGGCGGCCGCTCCGGTGTCGCCGATCACCGGCGACAGCGCCGAATCGTTCTGCACCTACGTCGCCCGCCTCGGCCTGCTCGGCGATGCGGCCAAGCAGGCGAGCACCGAGGTCCGCGCGCAAGCCGCGTACGAACGCATGCACGCCAACGGCTGGAGCGACGATGCGCTGCGCGCCGGCGCGCTGTCGGTGAATTTCGATCTGTGGCGCGCGGTCGCGGCGACGTATACCTCCGCCTATGGCCGCTATGCGCCGGCCGGACAGACGCGGACGAAAGATCCGGATCAACCGTGGGTGCGGTATGCCTACGCCGCCGCGACCCCAGCCAGCGCCACCGCGCCGGCCGCCGAACGCGCCGCGAGCGAGAGCGAACGCGCGGCGTGGTGGGCCGACGCCAGCGGCATTCCGCCGGGCGCGGGCGTGCAGTTGTTCGGTCCGGCCGGCGGCGAGCGTCTCGCACCCTTGGCGGCGTTGCGCGAGTTGTGGAGCGGCGAGATCATGGGTGGCGAAGCGGCGTATCCCGAATACGGCGCCGCGCTCAAGCGCGCGCACGAACGCGTGCGCGCCGGCATCGAACAGACCCGCGCCGCCGCGCCGCGCAAGGATTTGCCGATCGTGGTCGTGCATGGGCTCGACGACGGTTTGATCCCGCCGGCGTTCAGCAGCGCGCCGTATGTCGCGATGGCGCGCAAGGCCGGCGCGCAGGTGCGCTATTGGCAGGTCCGCAACGTCCAGCATTTCGACGCCTTCCTCGGCTTGCCGGCGATGGGCGCGCGTTATCTGCCGCTGTTGCCGTATGTGTACGCCGCGCTCGATCGGGTCGACGCGCATCTGGATCAGGGCACGCCGCTGCCGGCGGATGCGGTGGTGGCGAACTCGCCGCGCGCGGGCAAGGGTTTGACGGCCGAGAATCTGGCGGTGCCGTAGTAATCGGATCGCGTCGCGTTTGATGGATGGCCCGATTGAATCGTCGCGTTCGGATTCGCGGCGCCGACGATCGGGAACTCCAACGCGCTGAACGTGATCGCCGCGCCGATGCGTGGCGCGGCTAAATCCGTATTCCGACCGGTGACGTCTCGATCCTCGCCATCGCGCCGCGCCGGGCAAATCGTCGAAAACCCCGGCGCAGCCTGGATTTGCCAGGCGCGCACCGCCTGAGTACGACTTCGGCCTCTTGCGGCCTACACACCGGCTTTGGCAGGCTGGGCGCACACCTGAACGGCGAACGCGCCGTTCGCCCTGGAGCCGAGCCGCATGCCGCGCCATTTTTCGATGCTTCGCGAATTCCACCTCGCGGATTGGTTCACCCTCGCCAACGCCTTCTGCGGCACCGGCGCGATCTTCGCCGCGATGCGTTTCCTGCAGGAGGGCGGGGTGCGCGATCTGATGATCGGCATGGCGCTGATCCCGCTGGCTTTCATCTTCGATGCGCTCGACGGCCGGGTCGCGCGTTGGCGCAAGTCGTCCTCGACCCTGGGGCGCGAACTCGATTCACTGGCCGACGTGATCTCCTTCGGCGTCGCGCCCGCGGCGCTGGCCTATGCCTGCGGCCTGCAGGGCGGCTGGGACTGGGTGATCCTGAGCTACTTCGTCGGTTGCGGCGTCAGCCGTCTGGCGCGTTACAACGTCACCGCCGAGGCGATGTCGGGCGAGGAAGGCAAGGTCAAGTATTTCGAGGGCACGCCGATCCCGACCAGCCTGCTGCTGGTGATCGTGCTCGCGGTCGCGGCCTGGCAGGGCGCGATCGGCGCGGATCTGTGGTTCGGTGGCTACCGGCTGGGGCCGTGGCTGTTCCATCCGCTGGTGCTGATGTTTGCGTTGTCGGGGTCGTTGATGATCAGCAAGACGTTGCATATCCCTAAGCCCTGAGCACCCCGAACCTTCGTCCCTGTTGTCGCGTCGCTCGCTCTTGTCGTGGAACGATTTCATCGCGCTGCTGCGAGCCGCAACGAATGCG
>NZ_LMHM01000016.1:854760-854866 GCF_001427785.1 Lysobacter sp. Root690 | reverse complement strand
GGCAAAAGCAGTTTCGCGCTGGTTCGAACTTTCATCCTTCCATCGCATCGTGACCAGCCGCAACGAATGCATTCCCCCCTTTGCAAAAGGGGGGCTAGGGGGGATC
>NZ_LMHM01000016.1:854545-854616 GCF_001427785.1 Lysobacter sp. Root690 | reverse complement strand
GGCAAAAGCAGTTTCGCGCTGGTTCGAACTTTCATCCTTCCATCGCATCGTGACCAGCCGCAAGGAATGCA
>NZ_LMHM01000016.1:779910-854517 GCF_001427785.1 Lysobacter sp. Root690 | reverse complement strand
AAGCTCAAATCCCCCGCGTCTGCTGCGCAGACGCCGCCCCCTTTTTCTAAAATGGGCAAAAGCGGTGCTGCTTGGGTTTGGATATTCATTGCATCGTGATGAGTCCTGACGAATGCGTTCTCCTTGGCAAAAGGCCCTGTAGGAGTTGCTTTCGGCCCCAAGCAGAACCGGAGCCCCAACGCCTCACACATTTTCCGCAAGCCCACGCCCACATTCACGAACCGCCCGCGGACATCCATGCGCCCGGCAACACGCCATTGCTATGATCGGCGCAAACCACGGAGGCGGTGATGGCGAATTTCGGTTTCGGTTCGAACAATCCCGGCGATTTCTTCGGCGCGGGCGCCGACTTGAATCAGCCCGGTTTCGAAAAACTCGCGCGACAGTACTGGGGCGCATGGGGCGAGATGATGCGCGGCGCGGCGCCGCAATCCGCGCAGCAGCCGTCGATGCCCGGCTGGAACGAGGCGGTGAGCTGGTGGTCGCAGTTGGCCAAGGGCGGGCAGCCGCAGGTCGACGACACCCTGGACCGTTTCAACAGCCAGGCGCGTGGCTGGTTCGGCGAAATCCAGAAACTGGCCTCGCAGTTCGCCGGCAGCGATGCCTCGGCCGGCGATATCGCCGGCGCCTGGAAGCAGGCGCTGGGCGGGCAGGGAGCCAACCCCTTCGCCGATGTATTGAGCGCGATGCGCGGGCCGGGGCAGCAGGATTTCGGCCGCTGGGCCGAGCAGATGGGGCCGTTCCTGGAACGCCTGCAGAGCCAGGGCCAGTCCTTGCTGGGTCTGCCCGCGTTCGGTTTCTCGCGCGAGCATCAGGAACGCGTGCAACAGTTGCTGCAGGCGCAGACCGATTACCAGAAACAAAGCCAGGCCTATAACGCGCTGATGGCCGAAGCCGGCCAGGACGCATTCTCGCGCTTCGAAGACAAACTGGCCGAGCGCAGCGAACCGGGCCGCCAGATTGGCAGCGCGCGCGCCTTGTTCGATCTGTGGATCGACGCGGCCGAAGAAGCCTATGCCGATATCGCGCTGTCGCCGCGTTTCCGCGACGCCTACGCCGCGCTGGTCAATTCGCAGATGCGTCTGCGCGCCGGCGTGCAGAAGGAGATCGAACAGGCCAGCGGCAGCTTCGGTATGCCGACCCGCACCGAGATCGACGCCGCGCATCGCAAGATCGTCCAGCTCGAACGCGAACTGCGCCGCTTGCGCGATGAGGTGCAGCAGACGCGCGAGCCGGCGCCCACGCCGCGCGAAGCGCGCCCGGCCGCCGCCAAGCCCGCGACGAAACCCGCGCCACAACCGGCGGCGAAGAAGGCAGCGAACAAGCCTTCGCGTCCGGCTCCGGCCGCGGCGGCCAAGCCGGTGCTCAAGCAGTCCAAGCCCGCGCCCGCCAAGGCGGCGCAGAAAACCGCGATCGCGCGTCCGCAGCCGCCGGCCACGCCGCGCGCCGCGAGCGCGCTGAAGTCGACCAAGGTCGCGCCAGCCGCGAAGACCGCCAAGAAGGGAGCGCGCTGAGATGACCGCACCGATCAATTTCAGCGCCGAATCGTTGGCCCAGGAAGCGATGACCGCGCAGAACAAGCTGCGCGCGGGCCTCGACACCCTGCGCGAGGTAGGCGACATCCAGTACGGCGCGACGCAGCGCGAGGAAGTGTGGCGCGACGGCAAGGTCGTTTTGTACCGCTTCCGCGGCGACAAGGCGCCGACCGCGAAAGTGCCGTTGCTGATCGCCTACGCGTTGGTCAACCGTCCCTACATGGTCGATCTGCAAGCGGATAAATCGATCGTGCGCGGCCTGCTCGAGCGCGGCGAGGACGTGTACATCCTCGATTGGGGCTATCCGGACCGCTCCGATCGTTATCTGGAACTGGAGGATTACATCCAGCGTTTTCTCGGCGGCGCGGTCGATCATCTGCGTCGCGAATACCGGCTGGATGCGATCAACCTGCTCGGCATCTGCCAGGGCGGCGCGTTCTCGCTGTGCTATTCGGCCTTGAACCCGGCCAAGGTGCGCAACCTGATCACCATGGTCACGCCGGTGGATTTCCACACCGGCGACAACATGCTGTCGAACTGGACGCGCGGGCTCGACATCGACCAGTTCGTCGATACCCTGGGCAACGTCCCAGCCGATGTCATGAACTGGTGCTACCTGACCTTGAAGCCGTGGCGGCTGTTCGTGCAGAAGTACGTCGGTCTGATCGACATTCTCGACGACAAGCGCGCGCTGGAGGATTTCCTGCGCATGGAGAAGTGGATCTTCGATTCGCCGGATCAGGCGGGCGAGGCGTTCCGCCAGTTCATCAAGCAGTTCTACCAGGGCAATGGTTTCGTCAACGGCGGCATCGATATCGGCGGTCGCGCGGTCGACCTGGGCTATGTCGACATGCCGGTGCTGAACATCTACGCCGAGCAGGACCATCTGGTGCCGCCAGCGGCGTCGAAGGCGCTCGCGGACCTGGTCGGCACCGCCGATTACAGCGAACTGTCGTTCAAGGGCGGCCACATCGGCATCTACGTGTCCGGGCGTGCCCAGCGCGAAGTGCCGAGCGCGATTCACGACTGGCTGGCGCAGCGGTCGCGGTGAGTCTTTCGCGCACTCCCTTCTCCCGCTTGCGGCGACCGAAGGAAGTGCAGAGCTGAGAAGGTGGTCCGAAGGACCGGATGAGGGCAGTGCGAAGCGGGAAGTGTTTGATCGGCGATCGCAGTCAGCCTTCACTACAGGCCCTCACCCCAACCCCTCTCCCGCATGCGGGAGAGGGGCTTGCGTTCGCTGCGGCGATTGCGCGTCAGCGATCGCGATTCGACTATGACGATCCACTTACACCGCCCGGGTTAGTCTTGACCCCGCCCGATTCCGGAACACCCGCATGCATCGAATCCTGAGCTTGTTGCTGATCGCCGCGTTGACCGCCTGCGCGGCCACGCCGAGTCGGCAGACCGCCGCCGAAGCCACCAACGCAGCCACGACCACGCCGGCCGCGACCACGCCGGCCGCGACAGCCCCCGAAGGCGCCGCGCCACGCGACTCGCGCGAGTGGGAGCCGACCGTGCAGGCCTGGGAGGCCGAGGACGCCCGCGTTCGCCGCATGCCCGGCGCGGTGGTGTTCGTCGGCAGTTCCTCGATTCGCTACTGGACCACGCTGAGCGAAGACTTTCCCGGCGTGATCTCGATCAACCGCGGCTACGGCAGCTCGCGCGTCTACGACTCGGTGTACTTCGCCGATCGCATCGTCAACGCCTACCAGCCGCGCGCGGTGGTGTTCTACGCGGGCGAAAACGACCTCAACGAAGGCCGCAGCCCGCGGCAGGTGCGCGACGATTTCGCCGCGTTCGTGCAACGCGTGCAGGCCGGTACGCCGAAGGCGCGGATCGGTTTCGTGTCGATCAAGCCCAGTCCCTCGCGCAGGGCGATATTGCCGCAGGTCGTCCAGGCCAATGCGCTGATCCGCGACTACATCAAGACCGTGCGGGGCGTGGACTATCTCGATGTGTTCACGCCGATGCTCGATGCGAGCGGTGAGCCGCGCGAAGAATTGTTCCTGGCCGACCGCTTGCATATGAGTCGCACCGGCTACGCGATCTGGATCAAGGTGGTCGGCCCCTGGTTGGCCAAGCACTGACATCGCGTCGCGTGGAGCGCGCTTCGACATCTCGCGGACATGGCTGCTGCCATGCTCCGCGCCACTGACCTACCGAACGTTGCCGGACACTCCATGACGCGGGGTGCGCGCAACGGACCAGCGAGAACCGCTACATGAACCTCCGCGCCGCCGCTGCTCGTCCCCGCAATCTCGCCGTGTTCGCCGCGGCCTTGCTCGGCGCCGGGTCCATCGCCGCCCAAGCCGCGCCGTCGGCCCAGGCGGAGCGCGAAACCGAGCAACTGATCCAGGCGCTCGGCAGTTCGGCCTGCCAGTTCGAACGCAACGGCAGTTGGTACGAGTCGGGCGAGGCGCAGGCGCATCTGCGCAAGAAACTGGCCTATCTGCGCAAGCGCGACATGGCCGATACCGCCGAGCTGTTCATCGAGCGCGCCGGCAGCGAAAGCAGCCTCAGCGGCAAGCCGTACCGGGTGCGCTGCGGCAACGCCGCGCCGGTCGCTTCGGCGGCCTGGCTGAAAGCCAAACTGGTTCAGCTGCGCGCCGCCAAGCCGGCGACGACGCCATCACCCTGACGCGCTAGACTGGCCGCGAACCTGCAGTGAGCTTCGGAGACGGCGAGGAATGAACAGCGCCACGCCCCGGTTCTGCCGCTCCCGGCACGACCGCATGATCGCCGGCGTGGCCGGCGGCCTCGCCCTGCGCCTGCGCTGGAATCCGGTGATCGTGCGCGGCGCCTTCGTGGTGCTGGCCCTGGCCACCTTCGTGCTGCCGGTCGCGCTGCTGTATCTGATCCTATGGCTGTTCATGCCCGAAGAGGGCTGCTGACTGGGCGCGTTGCTGCGAATCGCCGGGGCCGTGCTCGGCATGCTCTGGACCTCGCCGGTGACGGTGCTGGGCTTGATCGCTGGTGTGTTCGCCATGCCGTTCGGCGCGCGGCCGCGTCTGCGCCGCGACGACCTGGCGCTGGTGTTCCAGCATTGGCCGTGGGGCCCGGGCGGCGCGATCACCCTGGGCAATGTGGTGCTGCATACCGGCGGCGATCTGGATTCGCCCTGTTACACCTACGCCCACGACGCCGGCCATCGCACCGAGCCGCCGATCAAGCTCGCCGATCACGAACGCGCCCATGTTTATCAGTACATGGTGCTGGGACCGCTGTTCCTGCCGCTGTATCTGCTGTGCGGCGGAATCAGCGTGCGCAACCGCTTCGAGCGCGCCGCCGATCGCTATGCGCAGACCGGGCGCGGCTGGTGGCCGTGGTCGAACTGAACAGGCTCGAGTTGAGCCGGGTCGAGTGAACCGGCTCGCGTCGCGTGGATTCATCTTGGTCGACGGCCGCTACACGAAATCTTGATCGGCCGATAACGACGCCGGCGGTATCCTGCGCGCGTCGGAGAAAAACCAACGGACGCCAGTCCGATGCAATCGCTCCGACACGGAAGGCCCGGCCACCCGAGAAACATCTCGAGGACTGGGCCTTCTCATTTGCAGCAGATTTTTTCAGTCGGCGGTCGCGCCCGTCGCATGAGCATGTGAATCGTCCATGTCATGCGTACTGGCTTCTGTTCCCGGGATTGCGAGCCGCTCGCGCATACCGCGCGCTTCGCTCATCGCATCGTCCACGACACAGCCTCCGCCTACGCGAACGGATCGCCGACGCGTCGATATCTGTCGGCCGATAAGGCCTGCCTCATGTTCCCCCCGCCTGTGTTCGTCGCATCGCCATCGTCATCAAGGCGGCCTCGCGGCGTGCCGCCGTAATCAAGTCGGAAATGCGAATCGGGTCACGAATCGCTCGATCCAGCCAGCCGGCGTGAGCCGATTCGTCGCGCCACCGCGAGTCCTGATATGGCGTTGGACGCGCGATGCCGGTTCGTTAATCCCCGCCGGATCGAGCATCGAGCATCGCGCATCGCGCCGGTTGCGCCACCGCGTTCGTGCCCGCTGAGTTCATCGTTTGCGTGCACGCGTATCGACGCGCCATGTGTCGATCGATAGATGCAGGAGTGGACGCTGAGTGGGTTGGCCCCGCGCCGACCAAGCGCGCGCGGATCAGCCGATCCGCGCGCGCAGCGGCAAGGACACCGCGGTTTCCCCGGCCAACACGCCACCGGGCCCGTAGCGGCGTTCGACGAACGCGATCTCGTTCTCACCGATCAGCACGATGCTGCTGCAGCGCGTGCCGTAGCGCTCACCGAGCACGAACGGCGGCGACAGCATGCGTTCGAGTTCCAGGCCCACGCCGGTATCGGGCAGGGCATCGTCGGGCGCCACCGTGGTATCGGCCATCGCCGCGAGCAACATCGCCAGACCCGCATCGCTGGTTTGCGGCGGCAAGGGCGCGGTCGCTTGCTGCGAGGCCGGCGATTCCAGCCAGGCCGACAAGGCGCGCGTGGCCAGCCCGCTCTTTGGCCAGGGCGCGTCGAAATCGCCGTTGGACATGGCATGCACGCCGGGGATCACCGCGTCCATGCGGAACCGCGGATGGTTGCTGCCGAACATCAACGCATCGCCGTCCCACAGCAGCAGATTGAAGCGGCCAAATTCCGGCGCGTCGGCGCTCAGGCTTTGCAGATAATCCGCCGCGCTCATCGTGCCGCGCACGAATTCGCGCACCAGCGCGCCGCGCGATCGCGGCGCGGTTTCGGGATTGAGGCCAGCGCGCACATTGGTGACCGCCGCCAGGCGACCTCGGCTGGATACCTGCAGCCAACTGCCGCCTTGCAACAGATCGCGGCCGCCGAAGACCTGCGGGTCGTCGGGATCGGCGCCGGCCGCGGCGGTGGGGCGAGCGTGGGCTTCGTCGCGATTGGCGATCAAGGCCAGGCGATAGCGCGGATGGTGTTGCCAGGCGAGGGCGATCAGGCACATGCCGGCATTCTAGTCGCGCGCGGTCGTGTCCATGTGCAGCCGGCGGGCGGTCCACACCCGCCGCNAGGCGTCGCAAACCCGCCACGACGAATGGCAGGTGCGGGGCTGGCGGGCTGGCCATATTCTGGCCACCGTCTCATCAGATGAGATCGCTCCACGTTCTGCTAGCTGGCGCAGAAGGGGAGACGTGTTCGATGAATCGTGGTGCCAGGATGTTGCTGCAGTTGTTCGCGCCGGCCTTGATCGTGGCCGTGAGCGGCCCGATCGCCGGCACGGTGTTGTTGCAGATGGGCGATACGCCCGCCGCCGCCGGATTCGCGCCGATCGCGCACGGGCTGCGGCTGGGCGGCGTGGGCGCCGGCTTGGCCATGGCGACGTATTCGTTGTGGCGCCTGTGGCGCTGGGAACGCGGCTTGGAGCCGCAATGCCCTTGTGGCGGCCTGCTGTCGCGGCCGTCGACCGGCCGTCGTGGCCGCTGCGACCGAACCCGGCATTGTCTGGGTTGTCGCCGACCTCAACCGGACCACTGATACGGCTCCCCGACCAAGGACCCCGATCCCATGCTCGCCACCGCCGCCGCCATTCGCTGCATCGTCGCCGCTCCGCTGGCCGCGGCACGGGCCGAGCCGGTGCCGCGCGGCGCCTACAAGGCCGCGCCCGAGCGCGCCGAGGCGAGCTTCCGGGCCGGTTCGCCCGCGGGTGGCGAGGCGGACGGGGCGGGCGAGCCGCATTGATGTTCGCGGCATGCAGACTCCGGCCGTTTCGATAGGTATACTGCGCACCCGCTGCCGGAGTGGCGGAATCGGTAGACGCAGCGGACTCAAAATCCGCCGCCCTTAAAAGCGTGTGGGTTCGAGTCCCACCTCCGGCACCACGTAATCCCGCGAAGCACCCAACCGCCCGGCCAACGATCCAACGGCCGGCAGCTTCCCGGAAAGAAGAAAGGCTCAGCCTCGCGGCTGGGCCTTTTTGTTTTCCGTCGTTCGGTCGGATGTGGCGAGGGCGATCGGTGCATCCCGCCGCGTATCAGTCCAGGCGCGGCGAATACGCGAAGCGCTTGCGCGGCTGCTCCCTGGTCCAGCCTCGCAGCCGTTTGAATGCGAACAACGCGACCTGCCGGTCGGCTGAGCCGCACAGCCGGAGCAACGCATCGAACGCCGCCTGATTACCGATGTCCGCCAGCGCCCAGGTGAAGCGTCTGCGGATCGCGATGCCGCCGTCGTAGTGATACGGATAACTTTGTAACGACGCGCGATAGAACGCGAAGATCAGTTCCGGCGCGCGCAACCATTGCATGCATTCGCCGAGTTCTTCATGGCTTTCATGCCAGTCGGCACCGAGCAAGGCAATGCCGAGTTCCAGTACGCGAGGATCGTCGCCGTTCTCGCTGAGCAGATGCAGCACGCAAGCGTCGTCGACGATATCCGGCGCGCGACGCTTGAGCGCGTCGTTGGCGATCCACAATTGTGTGTCCAGGTCGAGCATGCGGGTTTCTATCGCGAGTTTATCGAGCGCGGCGATATTGATGGAATCGCAGCGCCAACATTATCGCCCCGCGGATCGGGCGCCAAGCGGACTCGTGATAAACCGTTACGCGCTCAGCGCTGAAACCGCATCATCCGTCCGCTCAGCACGGGACGGTCTTCGATGCTGAAACGCCGCTCGCTCGCGGTGAATCCATCGGCCCGCATCGCGGTATTCATCGCGCCGCAATTGCCGCGGCCTGGATCGGCGATCAGCACTTCGGCGTGGGCGTGCGCATACAGTTTGACTACGTTCGCGAGCAAGGCGATATGGCCGCGCTCGTACAACACGTCGCTGCCAATAATCAGATCGAAACCACCGAGTGAACGGTCTCGTTGGGCATCCCATTCCAGATGGTTGTAAGGCACGCCGCTCAAGCCATTCAAGGCTGAATTCTGCGAGAGAAAATCCTCGGCGAGCGGATGCCGGTCGCTTGCGATGACATCGGCCTGACGCTTGTGCGCGATCAGGCTAGACAACGCCAGTCCGCAGCCGATTTCGAGAATGCGCTTGCCGGCGATATCGCGAACGGCGATTTCGTTCGCGAGCTGCAGACCGGTCGGCCACAGTTGCCCGAACAGGCTCCACATCGACGGGGAAATGCCCAATTTTTCGGCGGTCTGGCCGGGATCGTGAAACTGCTGCAGATCCTTCAGCGCGCGAATGCGATACTCATGCTCACCGACCCGCAAGTCGATGACGCGGGTTTGATATCGCAAGAAACCTCTGGATGACGTGGAACGAACGTCGTTGAGGCAGGCGGCGCTTGAGCGCCTGTAAATCGCGAATCGCCGGGATCGCTTCCCGACCATACGCCGATTATCTGGTAATAGCGAGGAATATCGCTGATTTTCATTCTTCACCCCCGCGTCGGGAGGTGGAGCGCATACTCGCGGGTCTACGTGTCGGAGCAACGATGGACAATCATGTCGAGTGGTTCCAGTTCACCTTGTCCAATGGACAAACCATCGGACCTGCTCCGTTACGTCTGATCTGGATGGAGGCATCGGGTACCACCAATGTCACGGTATTGCGCAGTCAACGCCTGTTGCTGGGCAAGCGCACCGCCGTGTATTCGCTGCGCGCCTCGCCCAGGCTCGCCAATATCCGTGTGATCGAGGCGCGCTTGCGCAGTCTGTTGGAGAACGCGCGCCTGCACAGCGTTCTCACCGCGGTTTCCCATTGAGGCCCTTATGAATACGTTCGACATCGCGGTGGGCAAGTGCGAAGCGATCGACAAGAGCACGGTCACCATCCGTCTCGACAGCGCGATCGTCAGCCGTCTGGTTCCCGGCCATCCGTGGCGCACCTCCGGTACCAGCGTGCTGCGCCTGGACATTCGTCTGTGCAGCGAAAGCCGGCCGCCGGAAATCGGTCGCGAATTGTTCCTGCAGCGCGAAGCCTTGTTGCGCAATCCGCGCGCCAGCCTGGATCTGCTCGGCGACGGTCAGTTCGCGCCGATCCGCTTGCGCGCGATCGGCGACAACACCGATCCGGAAGTCATGCAGCCCGCGGCGAAAGCCGGGCGCGGCGATCGCTCGCGCGTGCGCTGGGGCAAGGAAGGCTAAAGCCGTCGCGGTTTCGCTCGCGCGTTCGTGCGCGAGTCGAGCCGACACGGGGCACGGCATGCGGTACCACGAGTCGGAGCGCATGCGCTTGCGTGCGTGGCGCGATTCCTAGTCGCGCTATTCGGAATTCGTTTGTCCAAGTCGGATTGATTGAATCCGTTTGATCAAAGCCACTCGATTACATGCGGCTTGATCGCTGCTGGCTTGATCGCAACGGCCCAATCGGCGTTTATGCGATCAGACGTGGCTCGATCAAAATCCGCCGTACCGCGCCATCGCCGCGGCGCAGATCAGGATCACCGCGATAAGGATCAATTCGAAACGGATCAGCACGCGCAGGATCCGTACCTGCGGCGCCGGCGGCAGGAACGCCGGGTCGTGCTTGAGCGCCTTGCGCCAACGCAGGAAGCGCACGGTCGGCAGGATCGATAACAACGCGATCGCCACGAACGCGCCGAATTTGGCGTGAAACCAAGGGTTGTGCTGATAGAAGTCGACGCCCTTGACGCCGTAAAACAGGCGCGCGATGCCGACCGCCAGCAGCAGCATCGCGCTCATGCCGTAGCCGGCATCCAGTCCGGCCAGACGCTTGAGCGCTGTGGCATCGATCGGCCCGCGTAAAAACAGCACCGATTCGGCGACCAGCATCGAAATCATGGCGAACACCAGCAGATGGTGGAACGCGGCGAGCAGCAAGTCGGTCAGCATGGTCCGGGCTCCGTGCGATGGCTGGGAGAGGTTCTCGCGCGCGGCGCGCACAGCCGCAGCGTCCGGGCGACTCGCAGCGCCCAACCCACGGCGTTGCCGCCAGCGAAGATCGCGCCGATGCGGGGCTTTTACCAGTGGCGTTTGTAATGTCTTGCGGCGGTCGGTCGGGGGCGCGGACAGCCGGCCGTTGGTCGAACTTGGCGGCCAAGGCGGGTTACAACACTTCGCTGCCGTAAATCATGCAATCCGACTGTAGCAGCGGCGCAAGCCGCGATCGCGACTGCGCGCGCGCGACGCATCTGTGTGGCGCGGTCGCGGTTTGCGCCGCTCCTACAGGGGCAGTCGTCACAGCGAAGCGGCTGATGGCTTCGCGGCGTTACGCGCCGATCAGGCGGCTTCGTCGGTCTTCAGGGTCTTGTCGACGCGCTGGAACCACTCGCCGTCGCGCGGTTCGAACATCGAGCAGCATTCCATCGGCGCCTTGTAGATGTGCAGCGACACCGCGACCGCGTCGTTGCTGGCGTTGCGGATGGTGTGGTACTCGTGCGGCGGAATCAGGCTGCCGGCGCTGCCGGGGCCGGCGTGCATGCCGCCGGCGGCGCGGAAGCGGAAGTTCTCGCCTTCGCGTTCGAGCAATTCGAACTGGGTGATTTCCAGCTCGCCGTCCCAGACGCCTTCCACGCACCACAGGCCGCTGTGATCGTGCATCGGCGTGCCTTGGCCCGGACCCCAGGTCATCGCGACCACGCTGTAGCCCAGTTCGGGGCTGCGGTAGAGCTCGCGGCGCGCGTAGTGGTCCTGGATGGGGTCGAACACGCAGTCGGGCAGGTTGACGTCGCGGTCGCGGATCATCTTGCACAGGGTGTTGCGCAAGGCCGCGGTGACGGCGTGTTCGTCGCCGACGCTGACCGCCGCGTCGATCGCGGCGACCAGCTTGTCGTGGCCGGGGAAGTCGAGGTCGGGCAGGGCGTCGGTGGCGTTCATGGCGTGGATTCTACGCCCCTGCCTGCGCCTTGGCAGCTTTGAGCCGCCCAGGACCGGTGCCGATCCGGTTGGTTCGCTCAGCTGGTTCGCAGTTCGTCCAGGAATCCGGCCACGGCCGGGCCGAAGCGGGCGATGTCGACCAGGAACGCGTCGTGGCCCTGCGGCGACTCCAGCGGCACGAAGCGGGCGTCGGCGCCGCCGGCGCGCAGGCCGTCGGCGATTTCCTGCTGTTGCTGCAGCGGAAACAGGATGTCGGTGTGGACGCCGATGGCCAGCGCCTTTTCCACCCGGATCGCGGCCAGGCCGCGGCGGACCTGTTCCTCGTTGTCCAGGCCGTCGCCGCCGCCGCAGTAATCGCCCAGGTCGAACCAGTCCATCGAGCGGCTCAGGTACAGGTAGCAGTTCGGGTCGAAGCGGCGCACGAACCGGCGGGCGTGGCCTTCCAGATAACTTTCGACCTCGAATTCCAGACCGAAGGGCTCCTCGTCGGCGCGATCGGAGTCCAGCCGCACCCGGCCGAATCGCCCGTCCCATTCCAGGGCCGAGCGATACGTGATCACGCCGAGCTTGCGCGCCATGCGCATGCCCGATTCGGGGTAGTTGGTTTCGTCGTAGCCGCCCTGGTTCCACTGCGGGTCCAGACGGATCGCTTCGCGCTGCAGCGAGCGGATCGCGATCGAGAACGGCAATGCGCGCGCCGCGCCGGAGATGTTGATGTGGTTGCGCGCCAGCCCGGGGTGGCGGATCAGCAGCGCGAGCGCGGTCATGCCGCCCATCGAGTTGCCGATCACGCAGGCCAGACGCTCGATGCCGAGCGCGCGCACGACGTACGCGGCGGCGTCGGCGCCGTCTTCGATCGACAGTTCGGGAAATTCCAGCCGGTACAGCTCGCCGGTGTAGGCGTTGATCGAGGCCGGGCCGGTCGAACCCTTGCAACTGCCCAGCGAATTCACGCAGATCACGAACCAGTGATCGCTGTCGATCGGCTTGCCCGGGCCGAGCATCGCTTCCCACCAGCCCGGCTCGGAATTGCCGGCGTTGGCCGCGGCGTGCGCGTCGGGCGACAGGCCGGTGACGATCAGGATCGCGTTGTCGCGCCTGGCGTTGAGTTCGCCCCAGGTTTCATAGGCGATGCGCGCGCCGTGCAGGGCGCCGCCGCGTTTCATCGGGAACGGCGAGGGCAGGTCGATGTGGCGGGTGCCGGGCGGGATGAATTCGGTCATGCCTTGCTCGTGTGGCCAGTGCTTGCGCTGAAAAGATTCGAAAGTCGACGGCCGCGCGGGGGCGGCGGTCGCGATGCAGAGCCTAAACCATCGCCCTGACCGGCGGCCGCGACCGGAACTGCAATTGCGTTATCGGCACATGCCGGTAGCGGGCGATCCGGGCGACCGATCGTGGTGTCGATCGCGCGTTCAGTCGACCGCGCGATCGATGACGACGACCGTCGCGCCCTTGGCATCCACGCGCACCGTCACCGGCTGCGAGGTCAGGTCGCCCGATTGCGGGATGGCGTTGCCGGAGGCCGACACGCGCGCGAGCACCTGCACCTGTTCGAGCTGCGACAGCTTCATGGTCGGCATCGGGCTGTCGCCGTCGTCGAGAGTGACCTCAAGCGGGAACTTCGCGGCCGGGTGCTTTTCCACCGCGACCGGCATCGGCGGGCCGCCGAGCTGGCGCGCGATCACGAACACGCTGGCGTTGGCGGGCAGCTTCGCCGCCAACTGCGGCGACAGTTCGACCCGGATCTTGAGGCCGGGGCCGCTGGCCGCTGCGCTGTTCGCGGCGGCCGGCGCGGGCGCCTGCATCGGCTCCATGCCGGCTTCCTGGCGCGCGCCATTGATCTGGTCGAGCAGGCTCGCGGCGGTGGCCGGATCGACCACGCTCAGCAGTGGTTCCCAGGTCTTGGCCGCTTCGGCCGGCTGTTCGGCCTGGCGCTGGGCGATACCGAGAAACCAGCGCGCGCGCTGGTGCATGGGCTGCTGTTCCAGCGCGTGCTTGAGCATCGCCACCGCTTCGTTGTCGAAACGGCGTTCGCGGGTGGCGAGTGCGCGCGCTTCGGCGGCTTCGGCGAGCAGGTCGGGATTGTCCGGCGCCAGCTTGACCGCGCGCGCATACGCATCGCGCGCCTTCATGCCCAGGCCTTGCGCGGTGTAGGCGCTGGCGAGCAGACGCCAGCCTTCGATCTGATTCGGATCGCGCTCGAGTTCGGCTTCCAACTGAGTCACCGCTTCGTCCAGCGTCTGCGGCGCCTTGCGTTGCTCGGGTTGCAACCCGGCTGGGGTGCCGATCGCGAAATACAGCGCGACGGTGGCCGCCGCGAGCGCCACGCCCAGGCCGGCGCCGAGCGCCGGTCGCGTCCGCCACAGCGGATGCAAGGCGTAGCCCAGTACGAACACGACCAGTGCCGCGCCGCATGCCACGAACACGCCCATCGGGGCCGATCCCATCGTCACCGCCATCACCACTCTTGTTCCTCGTCAATGCGCGTGTCGGCCGGTCCCGCCTTCGCCGAACGCGTAGTGGCCGAGCGTGCATGCACGATACGTGCAACGGCGAAGCCGCCGGCCAGCAACAGCAGCGCCGGGCCGAACCACAGCAGCCAGGTCTTGGATTCGACCTGCGGTCGGTAGAGCACGAATTCGCCGTAGCGCGCGACCAGGAAATCCTTGATCTCGCCGTCGCTCTTGCCCTGGCGCATCAGCGCGAGCACTTCGCGGCGCAGGTCGTGGGCGATCTGGGCGTTGGAATCGGCCAGCGATTGGTTCTGGCACATCACGCAGCGCAGTTCGGCGACCAGGGCGTGGAAGCGGCGTTCTTCGCTGGTGTTGGTGAAGCTCAGCGGGGCGGGGTCGTTGGCGGGTTGGGCTTGGGCGGGTTGGGCCAGGGTCAGAGCCAGCGACAGGCTTAGCAATGCGGCGGCGGCGAGCGTGCGCAGTGGCTGGGAAGCAAAAGCGAATCCCCCCCGGCCCCCTTTTTGCAAAGGGGGGAGTCCATCGGACGGCAATGAAGAGAGCGTGTCCGATCGCGGCGATACCACCTGCAAGCCCGTGCTGTTCCCCCCTTTGGAAAAGGGGGGCAGGGGGGATTCGCTTTTGCCCGCAAGCCTCATCGCGCCTTCTCGATCTTGCTCAACGCCGGCAGCAACTCATTCGCGATCACCTTGTCAGTAAGCGGCCCCACGAACTTCCAGCGCACGATCCCGCGACCATCCACCAGGAACGTTTCCGGCGCGCCGTAAATGCCCCAGTCGATCGCCGATTTGCCGTCGTAATCGGCGACCACCACCACATAGGGATTGCCGTACTGCTCCAGCCAACGCAGCGCATCGGCGTGTTCGTCCTTCCAGTTGAACCCGATCACGCGCAAGCGCTTGGTTTCGGCGAAGCGGGTCAGCACCGGATGTTCGTCGCGGCAAGCCGGGCACCAGCTGCCCCAGACGTTGAGCAGGTACGGTGCGCCGCGCAATTCCTGCGAGGTCAGCAGACGGCCGGCTTCGTGCAGCACCGGCAGCGAGAACTCGGGCGCGGGCTTGCCGATCAGCGGCGACGGCAGCTTTTCGCGATCGGGATTGCGGCTGAGCCACACGCCGGCGGCGAGCAGCACGGCGAGCGCGGCGAATACAGCCAGCGGCAGCCAGCGACTCTTGTTCATCGGTCGTCTCCATCGGGCGTGCGGTCAAAGACGGCATCGTCGTTGCCGCGATATCGCTTTTCGGTCGCGAACGCGTCCGGCCCATCGGCCAGCGCGAACTCAAACGGATCGGGCTCGGCGCGTTTGGGTTCGGGCGCGAGCTTCGGCCGGAAGCGCCGATCGGTCGCCGCCACCAGGCCGCCCAGCATCATCAGCAACGCGCCCAGCCAGACCCAGCGCACGAACGGCTTGATGTGGACCCGCACCGCCCACGCGCCGCCGCCGAGCGGTTCGCCGAGCGCCACGTACAGATCGCGGGTGATGCCCGGCGCGAGCGCGGCTTCGGTCAGAACCTGGCCACCGCTGGCGTAGGCGCGTTTTTCCGGATGCATCACGGTCAGCAGTTCGCCGCCGTCGAATACCGTGACGGTGCCGTAGTCGGCTTCGTAATTCGGCCCGACGCTGTGCTTGACGCTGTCGAAGCGGAACGAATAGCGGCCCAGTTCCAGGCTCTTGCCCGGCGCCAGCGCGACTTCGCGCTGCACGCTCAGGCCTTCGACCAGCAAGGCGCCGATCAGGAACACCGCCACGCCCAGATGGGCCAGGGTCATGCCGAGCATTTCGGCGGTGAAGGCATTGCCCTTGCCGCGCACGCGCGTCCACACGAAGCGCAATGTGCCGGCCGCGACCCAGACCGCGCCGCCGACACCCGCGGCGACCTTGAGCGGACTCTGCGGCGCCAGGAAATACGCGGCGATGGCGGCGCCGAGCGCAAGCCCGGCCCACGGAATCAGCATCGCCAGCGGGCGCGAGGCCTGTTCGCGCTGCCAGCGGAACAGCGGGCCGAACGGCAGCAGCAACACCAGCGGCGTCATCAGCAGCACGAACATCAGCGCGAAGTAGGGCGGGCCGACCGAGATCTTGCCCAGGTCCAGCGCATCGGCGAGCAAGGGGTACAAGGTGCCGAGCAAAACCATCGCGCACGCGGTCGCCAGCAGCAGGTTGTTGCCCAGCAACAGGGTCTCGCGCGACATCAGTTCGAACGGCTTGCCGGCGTTTTCCTCGCCCGACGGCGCGCGCAGCGCGTACAGCAGCAGCGAACCACCGATCACGATGCCGAGGAAGATCAGCACGAACAGCCCGCGCGAAGGATCGGCGGCGAAGGCATGCACGCTGGTCAACACGCCGGAGCGAACCAGGAACGTGCCGAGCAGCGACAGCGAAAACGCGGCGATCGCGAGCAACAAGGTCCAGCCGCGGAAGCTGCCGCGTTTTTCGGTGACCGCCTGCGAGTGAATCAGCGCCGCGCCGGCCAGCCACGGCATGAAGCTGGCGTTCTCGACCGGGTCCCAGAACCACCAGCCGCCCCAGCCCAATTCGTAATACGCCCACCACGAACCCAGGGCGATGCCGAGGGTCAGGAAGGCCCAGGCGACGTTGGTCCACGGCCGGGTCCAGCGCAGCCAGCGCGCGTCGACCTTGCCGTCGAGCAGCGCGGCGATCGCGAACGCGAACGGCACGCTGAAACCGACGTAGCCGATGTACAGCATCGGCGGATGGATGATCAGGCCCGGGTCCTGCAGCAGCGGATTGAGGTCGCGGCCTTCGGCCACCGCCGGCAGCAGGCGCGCGAACGGGTTGCTGGTGAAGATCAGGAACGCCAGGAAGCCGACGCTGATCACGCCCATCACCCCGAGCACGCGCGCGATCACCTGCGACGGCAGCGACTTGGAGAACCACGCTACCGCGCCGGTCCACAGTGCGAGCACCAGCGCCCACATCAGCAGCGAGCCTTCATGCGCGCCCCACACCGCGGAATAGCGGTACAGCACCGGCAGCAGGGTGTTGCTGTTCTCGGCGACGTAGCGCAGCGAGAAATCCTGGTTGACGAAGGCATGGGTCAGCAGCACAAAGGCGAAGCCGACCAGCAGCAATTGCGAATACGCGGCCGGCCGCGCGATCGCCATCCACGGCTCGATGCCGCGGTGCGCGCCGAGCAGCGGCAGCACGGTCTGCAGGACCGAGATCAGCAGGGCGAGGATCAGGGCGATCTGGCCGAGTTCAGGCAGCATGGGCGATCGCCTTGTGATTCATGACGCGATTTGGATCCTGGAGGGCGACAGCAAAAGCAAAAGCAAAAGCAAAAGCAAAAGCAAAAGCAAAAGCAAAAGCGAATCCCCCTCGGTCCCCCTTTTGCAAAGGGGGAAGACAAGCGGGCTTCGATGAGACGACCAGCGATCGGATCGCTATGCGGTAATCCGACTCAAGCGCGAAACCCCCATCCACCCGTGCTGTTCCCCCCTTTAAAAAAGGGGGGCAGGAGGGATTTGCTCTTGCTCCACGCGCGAAATAACTCAACGCGCAGGCTCCACGCCACCCGGCGCCGCGACATCATGCTTCTTATGCGCCTGCCCCATCTTGTCGGCGACTTCCTTGGGCATATACGTCTCGTCGTGCTTGGCCAGAATCTCCTCGGCGACGAACGTACCGCCCTGCATGCGACCAGTCGCGACCACCGCCTGCTTCTCGCGGAACAGGTCTGGCAGGATGCCGGTGTAAACCACCGGCATCAGCGCATCGCCGTCGGTGACGCTGAAATGCGCGTCCATCGAACCCGACGCGCGCTTGAACGAACCCTCCGCGACCATCCCGCCGAGGCGGAAGCGCGCGCGTTCGCTGGCATCGCCACGCAGAATTTCGCTGGGCGTGTACAGATAGGCGACATTGCGCTGCAAGGCGGTGGCGACCAGCGCGGTGGCGACACCGGCGGCGGCGACCAGGCCCAGCACCCACAACAGGCGACGGCGACGGGTGGGATTCATCGGCTCAACTCACTGGGGGTGCTGCGTGCCGCGTCGCGCGCCGCGCGCTTGCGCGCCTGGCGCAGTTCGCGACGGACCTGCCACTGGCTGGCGAAGAAATCCCAGCCCAGCACGATGAAGAACACTGCGTAGGCAGCGATGAGGTAATTGCGGTATTCCATCAGCGGAGCTCCTGAGGATTCGCCACGCCGGCCAGTTGTGCGACCCAGGCCTTGCCCTGTTCGCGGCGCAGGTTGTCGGCGCGCGCGCGCACCAGCAGCGCGCCGATAAACCACAGCTTGGTGCCGACGATCATCCAGATCAGCGGCGCCATCATGCTGGGGTCCATGCTCGACTTGCCGAACAGGCTGATGGTCTGACCCTGGTGCAGCGAGTTCCACCACACCACCGAATAGCGGATCACCGGCAGCAGGGCGACGCCGACGATCGCCAGCAGGCCGGCCGCGCGCGCGGCGGCGCGACGGTCGTCGATCGCCTGGTACAGGCCGATCACGCCCAGGTACAAAAACAGCAGGATCAGCTCGGTGGTCAGGCGCGGGTCCCAGTCCCACCAGGTGCCCCACATCGGCTTGCCCCAGATCGAACCGGTGGCCAGGGTGATCACGGTGAAACCGGCGCCGATCGGCGCGCAGGCCATGGCCAGGATTTCGCACAGCTTGATCCGCCAGATCAGCGCGATCGCGGCATAGAACGCCATCAGCCCGAACACGGCCAGGCTCATCCACGCGCTGGGCACATGGACGTACAGAATGCGGAAGCTGTCCTTCTGCTGGTAATCGGCCGGCACCTGGAACAACGCGCCGTACAGACCCCACGCCATCACCAGCAGGCCGAGACCATACGCCCACGGCGCCCAACGCGCGGCGAAGCGGTCGAAGGTAGGCGGCGAGCCGAGTTGGTGGAACCAGCGGACGAGTGGATTCATTCAGTGGTTCGTTCGAAGGTCTCGAGGTCTGGGTCGCCGGGCGGCCTGGACGGTTGAGCGCGACAGCCGGGCTGTCGCGCACGGGTTCGGTCTGCTACTGGGTCCTGCTTACGCGTCCTGCCTGGTGCTTCGCAACGCGAGCCGCCGGCGCCGTCAGCTCAGCGCGATGCGGATCGCGGCGGCGGCGGCCAGCGGTGCCAGCAGCAGCGCCACCACCAGCCCGGCGGCCAGCAACAGCAACGCGCCTACCGGGTCCAGTCCCTGGGCCGAGCGGGCCACGCTGCCCGCGCCGAAGACCAGCACCGGAACGTATAACGGCAGTGCCAGCAGGGCCACAAGGATACCAGAGCGCCGCATCCCGACCGTCAGCGCGGCGACCACCGCGCCGAGCAGACTCAGCAAAGGCGTGCCCAGCGCGAGCGAGGCCAGCAGCACCGGCAATTGCTCGCGCGGCAGGTACAGCAGTTCGGCCAGGAACGGGGTGGCGATCAGCAAGGGCAGGGAGGTGGTGGCCCAATGGGTGAAGGTGCGCACCGCGACCAGCCAGCCCAGCGGCACCGGCGCCAGCATCCATTGCTCCAGCGAGCCGTCCTCGGCGTCGCCGCGGAACAAGGTGTCGAGCGCGAGCAGCCCGGCCAGCAGCGACGCCAGCCACAGCACCGCGGCGGCGACCTTCGACAGCGCCTGCTTCTCGCCGCCGAGGGCGAGCGCGAACAGCACCACCACCAGCAGGGCGAACAGCGCCGGTTGCAGCGCATCGCCACGGCGGCGCCACAGCAGGCGCAGATCGCGCGCGAGCAAGGCGCGCGCCGAACCGATCAAACCGGGCGTCGCCGCGCCGGCGCCGGGATTGCGTTGCCGTACGCTCATGCGCTGGCCTCCATGGCCGCGCGTCGCAGCACCAGCATGCGCGTGCGCACCGGCGGCGCGGCGTAGGCGCCGTGGGTGGTCACCAACGCGGCGCCGCCCTCGCGCAGATGCGCCTGGACCATGCGGTTGACCAGTTCGATGCCTTCCAGGTCGAGGTTCGCGTACGGCTCATCGAGCAACCACAGCGGCGCCGGCGACATCCACAACCGCGCCAGCGACAGCCGCTTCTTCTGTCCGGCCGACAACTGTCGCGCCAGCGCGTCGTCGTAACCGCCCAGGCCGACGATGGCCAGCGCGTTCTCGGGCAACTGGCTGCGGCGACGTCCCTGCAGGCCGCACAGGAAATTCAGATTCTCCAGCGCGCTCAAGTCGGCCTTCAGGCCCGGCAGGTGGCCGAGGTAGGCGATCGCGCGCGCCCGGCGCGAGGCGTCCGACGGTTGCCCGTCGATGTCGATCCGGCCGTCGTCGGCGCGCAGCAGGCCGGCCAGCACGCGCAACAAGGTGGTCTTGCCGGCGCCGTTGTCGCCCTGCACGAGCAAGGCTTCGCCGGCGTCGACGGCGAAGTCGAGCGGTCCGAACACGGGTTCGTCGTTGCGCGCGAAGCGCAGGCCGCGGGCTTCGAGCAGGGGCGGAGCGGTACGTTCTAGTGGAGTCATCGGTCGCAAGCGGGCGGCGGGTCGGGCCGCGAAGCGGGCAGTCTATGCGACTGCGCGGCTCGCTCCTCACTCTTGCTGCTGATTGTCTGTTCGCCGGCCGGCTTGGTCAGGCACGATCCGGTCAGGCACCGACCCAGTCGGTGTGCGCGGCCGGCCCGGCATGGCGCGGACGATCGATCAGCATGCGCAGCCGCACCGGTTCGCCGCGTCGCCAGGCCAGCACGCCGGCCTGGCCGAACTCGCGCGCGAGCGCGTTGGCCGCGGCATCGTCGAGACCGGCCAGCAACCAGCCCGGTTCGCGCCACTGTCCAGCGACGTCCTCGGCCCAGGCGGCATGGCGTTGCACGCCGACCGCGTCCAGCCGCGCGACCAGGCGTTCGTCGGCGGCACGGTTGGCGCTGTCGGAGTGCGGCTCGGACGCGGGGTTCCACGCGGTCATGAACACGTAGCCGGCGGCGGGCCAGTACGCTTCCAGGTCGGCTGCCGGCCGGCCCACGCGCAAGGGCAGGGCATCGCCATCCAGCGCGACCGCGTAGTCGGCGGCGGCGTAGGCGATCGCCAGTTCGGCGGCGTCGAGCACCTGCAGTTCGCGCATGCGCGCAGTGTCGCGGCGCCACGCGGGCAGTGCAAATCCTGCCGACGGGCGGGCGCGCCGCCGATCGCATGCGCTGTCTTGCCACCGTCATATAGACATATATAGATATGCCGCCGCGTCATTGCCGCCGACCGCAACGGTCTAACGACCTGCAACACGGATTTCGTACACTTCCCGGTCCGATCGCGATCACGTGCCCGACCCATGACCCTGACCACCAAGCTGCCGAAAGTCGGCACCACCATCTTCACCGTGATGTCGCAGCTCGCCGCCGAACACCAGGCGGTCAACCTCGGTCAGGGCTTTCCGGATTTCGACGTGCCCGTGCGCCTGATCGATGCGCTGGGCCGGGCCATGCGCGAAGGCAAGAATCAGTACGCGCCGATGACCGGCATCCCGGCGCTGCGTCAGGCCATCGCCGCCAAGACCGAGCGTTGCTACGGCTACCGGCCCGACGCCGATGCCGAGGTCACCGTGGTCTCCGGCGCCAGCGAGGCGATCTTCGACGCGGTCCAGGCGGTGGTGCGTCCGGGCGAGGAAGTGATCGTGCTCGACCCGTGCTACGACAGCTACGAGCCGGCGATCGACCTGGCCGGCGGCCGCGCGGTGCATGTGCCGCTGGACCCGCGGACCTTCGCCGTCGATTGGGATCGGGTGCGCGCGGCGGTCACGCCGAACACCCGCCTGCTGATGATCAACTCGCCGCACAACCCGTCCGGCGCGATGTTCGACGCCGACGACATCGCCCGCCTGGGCGAACTGCTCGCCGACACCGGCATCTGGTTGTTGTCGGACGAAGTCTACGAACACATCGTGTTCGACGGCCGCCGCCACGAATCGGTGCTGCGCTATCCGCACCTGCGCGAGCGTGCCTTCGTGGTGTCGAGCTTCGGCAAGACCTACCACTGCACCGGCTGGAAAATTGGTTACTGCATCGCACCGCCGGCCTTGTCGGCCGAACTGCGCAAAGTCCATCAGTACAATAGCTTTTGCAGTTTCGCCCCGGCTCAATGGGCGTTCGCCGAGATGATCGAGGCCGAACCGGAGCATTACGAGGGGCTGGGGGCCTTCTACGAGGCCAAGCGCGATCGCTTCCGTGATCAATTATTGACCACCGCGCTCAAGCCGCTGCCGGTGCCGGGCGGCTATTTCCAACTGATCGATTACTCAGGCGTCAGCGATCTCGACGATGCCGCGTTCTGTCGTTGGCTCACAGTAGACAAGGGCGTCGCCGCGATCCCGCTGTCGCCGTTCTACGAGTCGCCGCCGGCCGGACAACGTCTGGCGCGACTGTGTTTCGCGAAGAACGAAGCGACCTTGGACGCGGCGATCGAGCGTTTGTTACGGCTGTAACCCGCAACTCGATTTTGCACTTTTTTTGCACAACTACTTGCCGAATGCTTTGACTTCGGTCTAATCTTCGTCTACGAGTGTCGTCAGACGCTCGTTCGACGGTATAACCGTGGCTGTAGGGGGAGTTCATGGACAGAACGATCAGCGCGTGCCGCATTTCCGGCATGGCAAGAAAGTCGCGACCCGGCGCTAAAAGGGATGACGTGTTGCGCGTCTCTTTTGCAAAGGTGTCCGACGTCTCATTTCGACCGATATCTTTCCGGTCACCTCATTTCAAACAATGACCGCGACGAGGTCCGTCGCAGCGTGCTGGCCGGGCCAGTCGCAGCCGACGACCGCTTCGGGTCCTATCGTGCGTCAGTACATTACTTAGCCGGGGAACGCGTGAGACAACTAACTGCAACCAGCCCTCGTTTGTGGATCGCGATCCTGCTGGCCGTTGCGCTGGCCGGGTGCGCCACAAGGCCCGCGCCGGATTTCGGCGGCCGCTGGAAGCCGGTCAACCGGTATTCCGAAGCGCCCAACGAAATTCCGCTTCATCAGTCCTACGTCTTCTATCCCTCGCCGATGGACGGCACCTTGAAGGCGATGCTGACGCGCTGGACCCAGGATTCGAACATGAAGCTGGATTACCAGCACTATTCGGATTTCACCCTGCATCAGGCGGTGTCGCAGATCCACACCACCAGCCTGCCGGACGCGATTTCGCAGCTCAATTCGGCCTATGCCGGACACGGCGTGGTGATCGCGCGCGAAGGCGAGCAGATCGTGGTGCGCTCGGCCGTTTCGGCGGCGCCGGCGGCCGGCAACGATACGCCCGCGGTCGACGCCGCATCCAAGTCCGCGCATGCGCCCAAGAGCGAGCCGTCGCAGCCGCATTCGCCGTCCGCCAACGCCGCCGATCCGGCCGCGCTGCCGGCCGCGACCCTGGCGCAAGCCTCCGGTCCGTCGCGTTGATCCTCGAACGGCGCAAGCCGGCCCGCACAGGCGACGAGTCCCGGCATGCGCAGGCATGCCGCGTCGCCGGCAACGATTCCATCGTTATGGATGCAGCATAGATGTTCGGAAAAAAGCCCGTAACTCCGGCGGTCGAGAACGCCGTCTCCAAGGCGGTGAACTACGAGGTCACCGTCGCCGACATCGCCAGGCGCAGCGAGAAGCGCGCGTGGCTCGTCGCATTCGGCTCGTTGATCATGTCGCTGATCCTGGCCGGCGGTTATTTCTACTTCCTGCCGCTCAAGGAGAAGGTGCCGTACCTGGTCATGGCCGACGCTTACACCGGTACCGCGACGGTCGCGCGCCTGCGCGACGACTTCGCCAATCCCAGCGTCACCACCAGCGAGGCGCTCAACAAGAGCAACATCTCGCACTTCATCATGGCGCGTGAGTCCTACGACTACTCGCAGATCGGTGAGCGCGACTGGGCTACGGTGTTCGCGATGGGCAGCCCGCAGGTCGCCACCGCCTATCAGCAGTTGTTCGGCTCGACCAATCTGGCCAATCCGATCACCGTTTACGGCAAGACCAAGACTCTGCGAGTCAAGCTGTTGAGCATCCAGCTCGCGGCCGATGCGATGGATACCGGTCCCGGTCCGAAGGTGGCGACGGTGCGCTTCCAGCGCAGCCTGTACAACAAGGAAAGCGGCGACAACACGCCGCTGGACAGCAAGATCGCCACGATCGAGTTCACCTACAAGTCGAACCTGAAGATGGACGAGATCAATCGCGTCCTCAATCCGCTCGGCTTCCAGGTCACCGGCTATCGCGTCGACAACGACTACGCCGCCGCGCCGGCCTTGCCGCCCAACGCGATGCCCACGCAGACGCCCGCCGCGGCCTATCCGCAGCAGCCCGGCGCGGTCTCGCCCGACGCCGCCAATCCGGCCGCTTACCCGCCGGGTACCGCGCCGCCGCCGGCCGCCTATCCGCCTGGCACGGTTCCGCCTGGCACGGCGCCTCCGGCAGGCACCGCGCCTCCGGCAGGCGCGCCCGCGGCGTATCCGCCGGGCACCGCGCCGCCGCAGGCCGCGCCGCTTCCCACCAACCCCGCCCAGCAGCCGCAACAGCCGGCTGCGGCACCTGCACCGACTGGCAATGCGAATGGAGTCAGCAACCGATGAACTGCCTGCGTAAACATCGCCTGGCCGCCCTGTTGTTCCTGGCGGTTTCCGGCCTCGCACTACCTGCCTCGGCCCAGGTGATCCAAGAGTACGAATACGAAGCCAACCGCATCTATCCGGTGCGCACGGGCCTCGGCATCACCACTCAGATCGAACTGAGCCCGAGCGAGAACATCCTCGACTACAGCACCGGTTTCAGCTCCGGCTGGGACATGAGCCGTCGCGACAACGTCTTCTACATCAAGCCGAAGAACGTCGACGTCGACACCAACATGATGATCCGCACGACCACCCACTCCTACATCCTGGAGTTGAAGGTCGTGGCGACCGACTGGCGCGTGCTCGAGCAGGCCAAGCAGGCCGGCGTGCAGTACAAGATCAAGTTCGTGTATCCCAACGGCACCGAGTTCTCCGGCGCGAAGGAAACCAAGGCCGAACCGGTTCCCGAGTTGAACACCACCCTCGACAAGGGCCGCGTCTACAACTTCGATTACCAGTTCTCGAGCCGCAAGAAGCAGTCGTGGCTGGTGCCGACCAACGTCTACGACGACGGTCAGTTCACCTACATCAAGATCAACGGCGTGAAGGATCTGCCGACCGGCAACTTTCCGGCCGTGTTCGGCCGCGAACGTGAAGGCAGCGAAGACTTCGTGGTCAACACCACGGTGGAAGGCAACACGCTCGTGGTTCATGGCACCTATCCCTACTTGATCATCCGTCACGGCAACAACGTCGTCGGTCTGCGCAGGAAGAAGCAGAAATGAGCCAGAACCTACCTCCCAATCAGCCGGGTAACCCGGAAGAGTCCGGCGGCACTCCGGAAAACAACAGCAGCTACGGCTACGCCGGCGCGAATCCTTATTACGGCCAGCAGGCCACCGGCCCGGCGCCGGACCTGGATGCCAACGCGCCCACGCTGAAGTCCTCCGACGTGCAGCGTCTCAATCGCAAGGCGTTGCTGTTCCTCGGCGGCATCGTGCTGCTGTTGATCGTGGCCGCGCTGTGGATGTTCAACGCGGCGACGTCCGGCGAAGACAAGAAGCCGAAGGTCGAAGAGGAAGTGGTCAATATTCCCGACCTGCCCAAGACCGTGGCCGATCCGCCGCCGTTGCCGGTCGATCCGCTGGCCGGCATGCCGCCGTTGCCAGTGGTCGATCAGGCCCCGCCGCCGATGCCGATGCCGCCGCCGGAGCAGATGGAGCCGGTCAAGCGCGGTCCGAGCCTGCTCGAACGCCGCATCTCGGGCGAGGGCGGTGGTGGCGAAGGCGGTGGCGGTAGTGGTGGTGGCAGCCTGCCGCCCGGCGTGATGTCGCCCGAAGCCTATGCCCAGGCCATGATGGCCGCCAACGGCCAGGGCCCGGCGCGTCCGCAGGAGGATAAGGAAAAGGCCACCAGCGCGCAGCCGATCTACAACCCCGACACCTTGCTGGTGCGCGGCACCTACATCCGTTGCGTCATGGAAACCCGCATCGTCACCGACCTGCCGGGCTTCACCTCGTGCGTGGTCACCGAACCGACCTATTCGATCAACGGTCGCCGTCTGCTGCTGCCGAAGGGTTCGAAGGTCTCGGGTCGCTATCAGAGCGACAACATCAACGGCCCGCGCGTGTCGGTGATCTGGGATCGCATCACCACGCCGAACGGCATCGACGTCAACATGGCCAGCCCGGGTATCGACAACCTCGGCGGCGCCGGTCATCCGGGCGACTACAACGCGCACTGGGGCAGCCGCATCGCCTCGGCGCTGCTGATCAGCCTGATCAGTGACGCGTTCAAGTACGCCGCGGCCAAGAACGGTCCGGAGACGAGCACGGTGACCAACAGCGGCAACCTGGTGCAGACCCCGTACGAGAGCAACACCGCCGAGGCGATGGAGCGTTTGGCCAACCAGGCGTTGGACAAGAGCATCAACCGTCCGCCGACCGTGACCATCAACCAGGGCACCGTCGTGAACATCTATGTCGCCAAGGATGTCGACTTCTCGTCGGTCCTCAGGTGATGTCGATTGCAGCAGCGGTAGCTTGAGATGGACGCCGATAATTCACCGATCGCGCAAGTTTCCAACGCCTTCCTGGAGTACCAGTACCAGGTGTTGGGCATCCTGGAGTACATGAGCTCTCCGGATGTCACGGAAATCTGCATCAACCGGCCGGGCGAGCTCTATCTGGAGACTCGCTCCGGCTGGAACCGCCTGGAAGTGCCGAGCCTGACCTTCGAGCGGGCCCGGCAGTTCTGTACCGCGGTCGTCAACGAGAGCAACACCGGGCAGCGCATCACCGATGCCGACCCGGTGGTCTCCCTGACCTTTCCGACCGGACAGCGCGCGCAGTTCGTGATTCCGCCTGCCTGCGATCCGGGCAAGGTCTCGATCACGATCCGGTTGCCGTCCAAGCACAGCAAGACCTTGCAGCAGTACCAGGAAGATGGGTTCTTCAACGAGATCCTGGAGCAGACCCACGTCCTGAGCGAACACGACCGCGAGCTGCTGGAGCTGCGCGCGCAGCGCAATTACGCCGAGTTCTTCAAGAAGGCGGTGCAGTACAAGAAGAACGTGGTCGTGTCCGGCGCCACCGGCAGCGGCAAGACCACCTTCATGAAGTCGCTGGTGAACCACATTCCGGAAGAAGAGCGGCTGGTGACGATCGAGGACGCGCGCGAGTTGTTCATCACGCAGCCCAATGTCGTGCACTTGCTCTATTCGAAAGGTGGACAAAGTACCAGCAACATCACGGCCAAGAGCTGCATGGAAGCCTGTCTTCGCATGAAGCCCGACCGGATCATCCTGGCCGAGTTGCGCGGCGACGAATCGTTCTACTTCATTCGTAACTGCGCCTCGGGCCATCCAGGATCGATCACCAGTTGCCACGCCGGCAGTACCGCGCAGACGTGGGATCAGTTGGCGTTGATGGTGAAGGCATCGAACGAGGGGTCGGGGCTGGAGTTCGGGGTGATCAAGCGCTTGTTGATGATGACCATCGATATCTTGGTGCACATCAAGGCGCATGCGGGCAGGCGCTACATCACCGGCATCGACTTCAATCCTGAGCGGTCACACAGTGAATGAGTTCAGGTGCCCAAAACGCTGCGAACTGTGACGTAAGTGTGCATACTCATTGACATTGCTTGCTGCTAGATGAATCATTGCTGCGTCGATCCAACTGTTTGCAACCCCATCTTTCTGCGGATGTTCACAGGGATCGGCGCAACGGTTGGCACGGGGGGATCACGGAATGTTGCCCGGAATAGAGTTGATGAACTGCCCGGGCTTGGCAGTTCCAAATGAAGTCATGCACCACGTCGTGCGCGTGGAGTCCTCGTTCAATCCGTTTGCGATTGGCGTCGTGGGCGGTCGCCTGGTGCGCCAGCCGCAAAATCTCGCCGAAGCCGTCTCGACCGTGCGCATGCTTGAGCGCCGCGGTTACAACTTTTCTCTGGGCGTCGCTCAGGTCAATCGTTACAACCTCGGCAAGTACGGCCTGGACAGTTACGAAAAGGCATTCGAAGTCTGCCCAAATCTTCAGGCAGGCTCAAAAATTCTGGCCGAATGTTATGGCCGCTCCAGCGGGGATTGGGGTAAATCCTTCAGCTGTTACTACTCTGGGAACTTCGTCACGGGTTTCCGGCATGGATATGTGCAAAAGATTTATGCGTCGATCAACAGGGGAGCGACGCCATATTCCGATGCTCAGGCCATCGCGGTAATCGGCAAGTCATCTCGCAAGGATACAAAGGCGCCTTCGGCGCTGGCGTCGGTCAACCCGGCCAATCCGGTCGCTCCGGCCACCTATGCGCCGGGCCGGCAGTCGGGTCCGCAGCGCCTGGCGTCGGTCAGCGCCTCCCAGCCGATGGCCGCGGCGATGCCTCAGATGACGTTACCCGCTGCAACGATGCCCGTGGCCCAGCCGCTCGCGGCCGCGCCGATGATGCCCGCCGCAATGCCGGCAGGCGTCGCGGCCATGGGCGGCGCGGGGATGGCGTCTCAGGCTCAGAGCTCGCAGCCGGTTAGAGTCATGCCGATGAATGCTTCGGCAGCGCTCCCGCAGCAGCCCGCGCCCGTCGCTCCGGCGGCGGCCGTGGCAGCGCAGGGGCCGGGCGATCAGGCCTTCGTTTTCTGAGCGCCGATCCGCCGATGCGTGTTGCTCGACCCGACTTTGCTCGAATTTGATCCGACCTTGATCCACCTGGTTTTGATTTGCCCAATTTGCTTCAACTGATTTTGCCGTACCCGATTTGATCGGCCTTGTTTGATCAATTGGTTTCTTGATCCGCTTGTTTCGATCAATACGCTCTTGATTCACCCGCTTTCGATCGACCAGTTTCCCCTCCACCGACGAACCATCCGAAACACACCGCAGCACCTCGACCATTTTGTCCACTAGCGAATAGAAAGGACCTCTTCAATGAACAACAATATCCAGATCAAGAACTTCCTCTCGGCCTTCGCAATGGCGGCTCTGTTCGTCGGCGCGCTGGCGGCGCCGGAAATGGCCTTCGCCCAGGGCACCGTCACGGGCGCCAAGACCACCGTGAAGGGCTTCTTCGACAACCTCAACAGCCTGCTCAACATCGCCTCGATCGCGATCGTGACCATCGCGGTGATCTTCGCCGGCTACCAGATCGCGTTCGCGCACAAGCGCATCTCCGACGTCATGCCGGTCCTGCTCGGCGGCTTCCTGATCGGCGCCGCCGCTCAGCTGGCCAAGATGGTCATCCCGGCCGACATCGGCGCCGGCGGCGGTGGCGGCATGGCGGTCCTGGTGAGCACCTTCCAGAACCTGTATGCATAAGAATGCGATGTTCCGCGGCTGCACACGGCCTCCCATGTTCCTGGGAGTGCCGTACGTGCCCTTCACGTTCGCGGCCGGGGCATGTCTGCTTTCGACGTTCTACTTCAATATGTGGTTCATCCTGACGCTGCCGGTAGTGATTTTCGTCATGCGTCAGATGACACGGCGCGACGAGATGATCTTCCGTCTGCTGGGGCTGCGCATGCAGTTCCGGGTGCGGATGAGGAACATCGTTCACCACGGCACCATGTGGGTGTTCTCGCCGAACCACTATCGCAATCCAAGCGACAAGAAGTCTCGATGATGTACGCAGGCGCCATCGCGGTGTACCGCATGGCGCCTGCGGTTCTTGGCCGTCCGCGGCGCCCCTGACCGGGCGTTGTCGGATGCTTGATCGCGTCGCGGGCCCCAGGCCCGGCGACGTCCTTCCAAAACCACGGGATACGCAGTACCCATCATGCTCACACCCGATACTCCGATCAGCGAATTCATCCCGCTGTCCACGCATGTCTCCCCCACCGTGATCAAGACCACGGGCGGCGATTACATGATGGTCTGGCACCTGGGCGGTCTGCCTTTCGTCGGTCGTGAAGAGTGGGAATTGGAGCATCGCCACAACACCTTCAATCGGATGCTGCAGACCCTGCGCGCGCCCGATTTCACCAACGTCGCGTTCTGGGTCCACGACGTGCGCCGCCGGCGCCGGATCCGCACCGACAGCAAGTTCAACGAGCGATTCAACCAGGACCTGTCGGACGGCTATTTCGCCGCGCTGTCCTCGCAGAAGCTCATGCAGAACGAGCTGTACCTGACGATGATGTACCGCCCGATCGTGTCGGGTAAGCGTTTCTCCGAGAAGTCCGCCGATATCCCGCGCCTGCAGGAAGAGCAGGACCAGTGCGTGGCCAAGATCCTCGAGCTGGCCGGCAACGTCGAAGCCGTGCTCAAGGACTACGCGCCGTACCGCCTGGGCATGTACGAAGCCAAGAACGGCATCGTCTTCTCCGAGGCGCTGGAATTCTTCGGTTACCTGCTCAACCGCATCGACGAGCCGGTGCCGGTGCTCAGCGCGCCGGTCTACAACTACCTGCCGGTCAGCCGGCTGATGTTCGCCGCCAAGAGCGGCGACTTCGTGGTCAATACGCCGACCAACGCCAATCATTTCGGCGCCATCCTCAATATCAAGGAATACCCGGATTCGACCTACCCGGGCATCCTCAACGGCCTGAAGTACCTCGACTTCGAATACGTGATCACGCATTCGTTCAGTCCGATCGGTCGCCAGGACGCGCTCAAGGTGCTCGACCGCACCAAGGGCATGATGATTTCCTCGGGCGACAAGGCGGTCAGCCAGATCTCCGAGCTCGACTACGCGATGGATCAGCTCGCCTCGGGCAACTTCGTGCTCGGCGAGTACCACTACACCTTCGCGATCTATGCCGACAGCCAGGAAAAGCTCGCCGCGCAGGTCGCGCAGGCGCGCGCCGAACTGTCCAACGCCGGTTTCGTTTCGGCCAAGGAAGACCTGGCCGTCACCGCGTCGTTTTATTCGCAGTTCCCGGGCAACTGGAAGTACCGCACGCGCCTGGCCAACGTCAGCTCGCTGAATTTCCTGGGCCTGTCGCCGCTGCACAACTTCGCGACCGGCAAGAAGGAAAACAACCCGTGGGGCGACTGCGTCACCACGCTGCAGACCACCAACGGCCAGCCGTACTACTTCAATTTCCACGCTACCCATCCGGCCGAGAACTCGCTCGGCGAGAAGGCGATCGCCAACACCATGGTGATCGGCAAGTCCGGTACCGGTAAGACCGCGCTGATCAACTTCCTGCTCAGCCAGGTGCAGAAGCTCAAGCCGACGCCGACGATCTTCTTCTTCGACAAGGACCGCGGCGCCGAGATCTTCGTGCGCGCCTGCGGCGGCAATTACCTCGCGCTCGACAACGGCCAGCCGACCGGCTTCAACCCGTTCCAGTGCGAGCGCAACGAAACCAACGTGCAGTTCCTGTCCGACCTGATCAAGGTCCTGGCCGCGAAGGGCACCTATTCGGCGCGCGAGGAGGAAGACATCTTCCGCGCGGTCGAGAACATGCTCGACACGCCGATGCACCTGCGCAGCATGACCAACCTGCAGAAGAGCCTGCCCAACATGGGCGACGACGGCCTGTATGCGCGCCTGCGCAAGTGGACCGCCGGCAACTCGCTGGGCTGGGTGTTCGACAACCCGGTCGACACGATCAAGCTCGACAAGGCCAACATCATCGGCTTCGACTACACCGATGTGATCGACAACCCCGAAGTGCGCGTGCCGGTGATCAACTACCTGCTGCACCGCCTGGAAGAGTTGATCGACGGCCGCCCGCTGATCTACGTCATGGACGAATTCTGGAAGATCCTCGACGGCGGAGGCGCGCTTAAGGAATTCGCCAAGAACAAGCAGAAGACCATCCGTAAGCAGAACGGCCTGGGCATCTTCGCGACCCAGAGCCCGGAGGACGCGCTGGCCAGCGACATTTCCGCCTCGCTGATCGAGCAGACCGCGACCCTGATCCTGCTGCCGAACCCGAACGCCAGTCGCGAGGACTACATCGAGGGCCTCAAGCTCACCGATGCCGAGTTCCAGGTGGTCAAGAGCCTGGACGAGCGTTCGCGCTGCTTCCTGGTCAAGCAGGGCCATGCGGCCACGGTGTGCCAGCTCAACCTGCGCGGCATGGACGACGCGCTGGCGGTGATTTCGGCCTCGACCGACAACATCGACATCATGCATCAGGTGGTCGAGAAGGCCTCCCACAGGACCGGGATATCGGTGGACGAACTGACCCCGGACGCCTGGCTGCAGGACTTCTACGACAACCGCAAGGGCTCGGGCAAGGGCAAGCAGGCGTCGTCCGACCCCCGCGAGCGCGCCCACGCATAACCTGGAATGTGCCGCCCGTCGCCTGCCCACTGGCCTGGACGATCACATTCCTTGAGTATTTGTTCCACTGGAAAAGAATGTAATTGACGTCCTTTGCGAGAATGCCCGTTTTGGGCCTGGCAGGAACCGGCGGCCGACGGCCGTCCGGTACGGGATCTGCCGGAGTAGCAACGGAAGCACGCGTCGAATACCTGAATAGGGTGGCTAAAGTCACACTTTCAGGTTTCAATGGAAAGTGAACGCATGACGTCCTGTGCCTGCCTGGGCTGCGGACGTATCAAGGAGAGGAAACGCCGATGAGCCTGACCAAGTTCGTTCGAATCAAGCCGATGTTCATGTCGATGGCCCTGGTGCTGGTCGGCTTCGGCAGCATGATGACGCCGCGCCCGGCGCAGGCCTTCGTCTGCTTCTGGTGCGCCACCGAGGTCACTCAATATCTGAACTTCGGCCAGCTGACCACTCAGTACGCCAAACAGTTGGATCAGCTGCGCCAGCAGGTCCAGCAGTACGAGCAACAGGTCCGGCAGTACCAGCAGATGGGGCTGGGCAACCTGAAGTTCGAGGGCAACAAGGGCTTCCGGGTCAATATCGCCGAGCAGTTCCCGGAGCGCGGCATCGACGAAGGTAAGGTCGAGGCTTGCGGCACCGGCGCCAAGAACAACCCGGTCGGTCAGCAGCAATACGGCTATTGCGTCGCCATCGTCCAGACCGAGAACCGTCGCTACAACGCGATGGTGAAGATGCTCAAGGACGTCGAGATGCGCGACAAGCAGCTCGAGAAGGCCTACACCGACCGCGGCACCCTGTCGGGCGACACCGACCAGGGCAAGCTGCAGACCAACAGCAACTACATCGCGCAGGTCCAGGCGCAGATGCAGAACGATCTGCAGAACGGCCAGTACACCATCGATGCGTATACCGCGCTGCTGACCTCGTTGAACGAGAACATGGTGCGCGCGGCCAATACCGCGCTGAAGAGCAAGAACAAGCCCTCGATTCTCGATACGGCGATCCAGGGCGCGACGCTGAAGATCGCGTTGCAGGGCGCGCGGATTCGCGAGCGGTAAGAAGGATCTCAATCGAATCGGCAGGGATCGGACCACCGCAACCTGCCCGTTGGAACAATTGCCGGGGATCGTCCAAAACACGATCCTTGGCCTGGTTCAGGAGCTGACCGCAATGAACGTCAATCATTCCTCCAAGATGCTGCCGATGGTGCTGGCCGTCGTCGTCGCCGGCGTCGCCGCGCTGACGCCGCGCCCCGCGCAAGCGGTGTTCGCCTCCGAGTTCACCCAGATCGCCAACAACATCCAGCTCGGCCTGAAATACGCCCAGCAGGTGAAGCAGTACGAAGAGCAGGTCAAGCAGTTGCAGGAACAGGTCAAGGCCTACGAGCAGATGGCGCTGGGCCAGCTGAAGTTCCAGGGGGCGGCCGGTTACCGTGAGGACATCTCTTCGCAGTTCCCCGAACGAGATATCAATGAAGGCGTCGACAAGGCCTGCGGCAAGGAAAAGAACAATCCGGTCGCGAAAGACCAGCATAAGTACTGCATCGCGATCGTGCAGACCGAGAACCGTCGTTACAATGCGATGGTGAAGATGCTCAAGGACGTCTCCAAGCGCGACAAGGAGCTTGAAGAGGCCTACAAGGACCGCGCCAAGCTGACGGCCGACAAGGATCAGGGCAAGCTGCAGACCAACACCAACTACATCGCGGCGTTGCAGGCGCAGATGGCCAACGACGTGCAGAACGGCAAGTACATGCTCGATGCATATACCTCCATGCTGCGCAGCTTGAACGAGAACATGGTTCGCAGCGCCAACATGGCGTTGAAGAACAAGAACAGCCCTTCGATCATCGACACGGCCATCCAGGGCGGCGCCCTGAAGCTAGCGTTGCAGGGCGCGCGCTCGCGCGAACGGTGATGCGGTCGATGTGAGCCGGTCGCCTGACGGGGTCGGGCGATCGGTTGGGGGCGGGGATCGGAAATCGTGGGGTCGGCAATGCAAGACCGGCCCAAGCATACGGATGGCTTATGGATATCAGTGCACTGGGGACGGCGGGATCGTTGTTGGACTTGCTGCATTTCAAAGCAGCGGGCCTGCCGAACATGGTCTTCTTCTCGGAGATCAACGACTTCCTCGACGATGAAATCGCCGAGTTCGCGGGCAACCTGCTCAAGCGGGTGGCCTCGTTCATCGGCTTCATTTCCGCCACGGTGGTGACGCTGTGGATCATCTACCACGGCTTCCGGATCGTGACCGGCCAGTCGCGCGAGCCGATGATGGGCCTGGTGGTCAATTCGCTGCGCGCGGTGCTGATCGTGGGTATCGCCGCGGGCATGGCGGCCAGCGTGGGTTCCAGCTATCGCACCTTGACCGACGGCACCAACCGCGTCGTGCGCGAGTTGATGACCGGCAAGGATGACGAAGGCAGTTACGCCGATATCGACAAGGCCCTGGCGATCATGCAGGTCGCGGTCGAGGTGATCGACTCGGTCGACACCGGCGACGACCTGATCACCAACCAGGACAAGGAGCGCGCGCTGCAGTTCACCGGCGTCGGCCTGGGCCTGCCGGCGATCATGGCGGCCACCGCGTTGCTGATCAACAAGATCGCCATGGCCCTGATTCTGGGGTTGGGACCATTCTTCATATTGTGTCTGCTGTTCGATCAGACCAAGCAGCTATTCACCAAATGGCTCTTCTATGGTCTGGCGACCATGGCCTCGATGGCGTTTTTATCGGTCATGGTCACACTTGCGATGGACATGATCATCGCCGTTGGGCTGGCGTTCTGGACAGCCGGCTGGCTGACAGGCGGTAGTCAGGAAAGCCTCACTAGCATGGCCATGCAACAAGGTGGTCTGGGTCTGGTGTTGAGCGCGCTGATCGTGACCGCGCCGCCGATGGCGGGCATGTTCTTCAACGGCATCATGGGTCAGTTCAGTCCGTTCAGTGCCTTCGGCAGTGGCGGTGGTCAAGCCGGCGCGCCGCCGACTCACGGTGGTGGGGCGGTGAATCGTTGGATGAGTGGCGGTGACAACGCGAACCGCGCCGAGAGTGCGGGAAATCGTTCCAACGATTCGCGCCCGGCCGACATGCAGATGAATCGCACGACGTCGGGTACCTCAACCATGGCGCACTCGGACGTAACCAAGACTTCGAATCAAGTTCAGCATAATGCGGGTCAAGCGGTTGGCAACAATGTCAATGTAGCCAACGCCGATCAAGTCAAGAATTCCGGTAAGAATCCACCGGGACCTCAATAAGATGTAGACAAGGAGGGGTAAACCATGAAGTTCAGGTGCATAGCCGTAATAGCTCTGGTGTTCTCGGGAGCTGCCTACGCCGAACAAGGTTGCCCCGACGGTCTTTATCCAGGTGGTGCCGGTCCGGGGCAGTTGTGCGTGCCGATGCCCGGTTACGGAGTTTCCGGCGGCAGCTCGGGCGCTCAGGCTGCGCCAGAGCCCAATTGGGCCACGCGCTGGGGCGCCATCGCCATCGACGATGGCAGCAACGGCGGCAGCAAGTTGGGCAGGGCGGAGTCGCTCGGCAGCAAGGGCAAGGCCGAAAAAGCGGCGCTTGCCGACTGCCGCTCCAGGGGCGGGCACAAATGTACCTTGGAGCGCTCGTATCGCGACCAGTGCGTCGCGGTGGTCTGGGGTGACACGTTAGTGTCATCCGCGAGCGCGGTGAACAGCGAAAGAGCTTCGCAACTCGCTATGCAGAATTGCAGTTCGTCGACGACGAATTGCGGGGTTTATTACACCGGTTGCAGCTATCCCGAACTGGTTCAATAAGCGCAGTTGCGACGATTCAACTTGAGCCGCGGCCTGGTGCCGCGGCTTTTGTTTGGGCGTGAAGAAGATAGCCGGACAGGTACGCAGCCTCGGAGATGTGGACAGTACTGGAACCACCACGGCGAGTGCCGAGGCGGTCTAGACTGCCAGTCAGAACAAGGTTGGGCTCCAATAACGATATGGGAGAGCAAAAGCCATGAAACTGAGGTGCCTGAGTGTATTGGCTTTGTTTTTCTCTGGGGCCGTTCAGGCCGAGCAAGGCTGCCCGGATGGGCTTTATCCGGGCGGTACCGGCCCTGGACAAATCTGCATCCCGATGCCGGTTTACGGCATCAGTGGTTCGAGTGGTGGTACTCAAGCGGCCGAGCCGAAATGGGCGACACGCTGGGGCGCCATTGCCACAGACGATGGCAGTACCGGTGGCGGCATTCTGGGGCAGTCCGAATCATTGAGCAGCAAACGCAAGGCCGAGAAGGCAGCGCTCTCGGATTGCCGGGCCAAAGGTGGCAATAACTGCGCACTGGTTCAGGCATACCACGATCAATGCATTGCAGTTGCTTGGGGACGTTCACGGCCGTATAGCGTGAGCGCTGAGAACAGCAAGGCAGCCTCTGAGTTTGCTATTGCGAAGTGCGGCGAATCGGACGCCAACTGCGGTATCTATTACACCGGTTGTAGCTATCCCGAACGCGTTCAGTAGCATTCGAAATGAGTCCAAAACAAAGAGCCGTGGCCTTAGCAGTCACGGCTTTTTTATGGGCGATTGCTCGCAGTGGGTTACTGAAACTAGATGCCATTCCTGCAGATAAAATATGTAGTTAATTTGTAAGCGATAGCAGGTCGAAGCCAGTGCGCTACTCGCCGCAATAGGGCGGGGTAAACTGATCCGAAATGAAGGATCTAAGAGATGGCCTTGAAACTCAACTGCTTATTTCTATGTCTCCTGCTCCCCTTAGGAATCGCACAGGCCAAACAAGGCTGCCCGGACGGTCTTTATCCAGGCGGCGCTGCTCCAGGACAGATCTGCATTCCAAAGCCTGGCTACGGCGTTGGTGGGAACATTCCTGCCGCCGCTGCTTCAGAAGCTGCCTGGAAGCTGACCTGGGGTGCTGTCGCTTTATCCTCGACTGGCGAAATCGGCGCGATTACCGGGCAACCATCGGAAAGCAAGGCCAAGCGCGAGGCGCTGGCTCGGTGCGCCGGGTATGGTGGCAACGATTGCAAGTTGAACCTTGCCTATAAGAATCAGTGCGTGGTCGTCGTATGGCCGTCCGTGCCTGGGGCGTCCGCCTTCTCTCAGTCCGCGGCTTCGATTGAAGAAGCATCGGATGTGGCACTGCCGGCTTGCGCCGCCAAGAGCGGCGCGCCGTGCAAGATCGCTTACTCTGCTTGTACGGAGCCCGTGCTTGTTGGTGATTGACGTTCAAGGCGGATGGTCATGCTCGTGAAATCAAGAAATATCTTCGCTGTCCTGTTTCTTTTCTCAACTGTCGTGCAAGCCGAGCAAGGCTGTCCGGATGGTCTGTATCCGGGAGGCGCGGCGCCTGGGCAGATATGCATTCCGATGCCCGGTTACGGCATCAATGGGAGCAGCGCTAGTACGCCGCAAGCGGTGGAGTCTCGTTGGATGACCCGCTGGGGCGCGCTCGCCTTGGATGTCACCAGCGCCGGTGGCAGTAAGCTTGGCAGGGTAGAGGGCTTAAGCAGTAGGCGGAAAGCCGAGGCGGCTGCGATCGCTGATTGCCGAGCACGAGGCGGGAAGAACTGTGTGATTGCCCATGCCTACTATGACCAATGCGTGGCGGTCGCATGGGGAGATGCCAGACCGGCGATCGTGAGTGCCGTGAACAGTCAGGTGGCGTCTCGGATGGCCCTGGATAAGTGCAATGGATCGGATGCGAATTGCGATATGTATTACACGGGTTGCAGCTATCCGGAGCGTGCTCAGTGATGGCTAGAATAATTTCCCTCCTTGTCCTCCTGGGATTGAGCCAGCTTGCTCAAGCCGAACAAGGCTGTCCGGATGGGCTGTATCCGGGAGGCGCGGCGCCAGGGCAGATTTGTATTCCGATGCCCGGCTATGGGATCAACGGAAACAGCGGTGGCGAGGTGCAGGGCGCCGAACCACGCTGGGCAACCCGCTGGGGCGCGGTCGCCGTCGGTGAAGACAGTAAGGGCAGCGGAATACTGGGCAAGGCGGAATCTTTCCCCAGCAAACGCAAGGCCGAAAAAGCGGCTCTCGCTAATTGCGAAGCCAAAGATGGCCATGATTGCGAGATCACGCACGCGTATTACGACCAATGTGTCGCGGTAGCCTGGGGCGATACGCTGGTATCGACCGCGAGCGCGGAGAATTCTGAAAAGGCTTCGCAACTGGCCGTTGAGAAATGCGGCAAGTCGAGTACCAACTGTGGGATTTATTACACAGGCTGCAGCTATCCCGAACGCGTTCAATAAGCAACTCAATTGTTTGCAGGTAAAAGCCGCGGCCTCGTGCCGCGGCTTTGCTTTGTGCGAAAGGGGATGCATCACTCCGTAGCCGTCAACAGGCAAGGCTGGAGCCGTGATCCGAAGCGCGACTTCGCTTCAATGAAAATCCCGCGACCGCGTACTCAGGCTACCCAGCAGCGCGGTCAGGTCTTCCATGCGCGAGGCGATGATGTGCTGGACGCCGTCGACGCGTTCCAGGCGGCCGTCGATCGCCATCAGTCGCGATTCGACCAGGACCCGGCGTTGGCGTTGGGCGAGGTCGCGCCAGACCACGGCGTTGACCATGCCGTCTTCGTCTTCCAGGCTCAGGAAGGTGACGCCGCTGGAGGTTTCGGGTTGCTGGCGCACGGTCACCAGGCCGGCGAAACGTACCTGACTGCCGTGCGCGGTCTTGTGCAATTGCGAGGAGCGCCGGCAATGGCGAGCGTGCAGGGCGCTGCGCAACAGCGACAGCGGATGCCGCCCGAGCGTGGTGCCGAGCAGGGCGTAGTCGGCCTGCACGTCTTCGCCAGCGGTCGGTAACGGCAACGCCACTTTCACTTCATCGCGGGCGACACCGGCGAACAGCGGCAGCTGGGTGTCGACGCCCGCCACCGCCCAACGCGCGCGATGGCGATGGCCCGCGAGCGCGCGCAGGGCGCCCGCGTCGGCGAGCAGGGCGCGCACGCGCGGGTCGATCGCCGCGCGCATGCACAGGTCCTCGACATCGCGCCACGGCGCGCGCGCGCGCGCGTCGCTGATGCGGTCGGCCGAGGCTTCGTCGAAGCCGCCGATCAAACGCAAGCCCATGCGGATCGCGTGCGGATGCTTGTTGCCGCTGCCGCCGGGAATGCTTTCCAGGGTGCAGTCCCAATCGCTGTAGCGCACGTCGACTGGCAGCACGGTGACGCCGTTGCGGCGCGCGTCCTGCAGGATCTGGCCGTGGGTGTAGAAGCCCATCGGCATCGAGTTGATGATGCCGCAGGCGAACGCGGCCGGATGGTAGTGCTTGAGCCAGCAGCTGACGTAGGCGATCAAAGCGAAGCTGGCCGCGTGCGATTCGGGGAAGCCGTAGCTGCCGAAGCCCTTGATCTGTTCGAAGATGCGGTGGGCGAAGTCTTCGGTGTAGTTGTTTTTTATCATTCCCTTAAACAGTTTTTCGCGATGCGGTTCCAAGCCGCCATGTCGCTTCCAGGCCGCCATGCAGCGACGCAATTGATCGGCTTCGCCGGGTGTGTAGTCGGCCGCGACGATGGCGATCTGCATGACCTGTTCCTGGAACAGAGGCACGCCGAGCGTTCGCGACAAAACTTTTTTCAGGGCTTCCGATGGATATTCGACCGGCTCCAATCCTTTGCGGCGACGCAGATACGGATTGACCATATCGCCCTGGATCGGCCCGGGCCGCACGATCGCGATCTCGATCACCAGGTCGTAGAAATTCCGCGGCCTCAAGCGCGGCAGCATCGACATCTGCGCGCGCGATTCGATCTGGAACACGCCGACGGTGTCGGCCTTGCAGATCATGTCGTAGACATCCGCATCGTCGCCGAGATCCATGATCGTCGCCATGTCGAGGCCGCGAATGCCCTGGGTTTCCAGCGAGGCCAGGGTCTTGCGCACCGCGGTCAGCATGCCCAGGGCGAGACAATCGACCTTGAGCAGGCCCATCGCGTCGAGATCGTCCTTGTCCCACTGCACGATGGTGCGATCGTCCATCGCCGCGTTCTCGACCGGCACCAGTGTGTGCAGCGGCCGCTCGGAAATCACGAAGCCGCCCGGATGCTGCGACAGATGCCGCGGAAAACCGTTTTCGACCAGGATCGCGGTCAGTCCCAGCACGTTGCGTAGCTGCGGCGATTCCGGGTCTAGGCCGCGTTCACGCAATTGCTCGGGCAACGGCACGCCTTCGCTCCAGCGGTCGAGGGTGCGCGCGAGTTCGCTGATCTGGTCCTGCGGCATGCCCAGGGCCGCGGCGACGTTGCGGATCGCGCTGCGGCCGCGATAGCTGATCGCCACCGCGGTCAGCGCCGCGCGCTCGCGGCCGTAGCGGTTGAATACGTACTGCAGGACTTCTTCGCGCCGTTCGTGTTCGAAATCCACGTCGATGTCGGGCGGCTCTTTGCGCTCCTCGGACATGAAGCGCTCGAACAGCATGCCCATGCGGATCGGGTCGATCTCGGTGATGCCCAGCGCGTAACACACGACCGAGTTCGCGGCCGAGCCGCGGCCCTGGCACAGGATATTCTCAGATCGCGCGTATTCGACGATGTCGTATACGGTCAGGAAGTACGACTCGTAGTGCAACTTTCCGATGATCGTCAGCTCGTGTTGAATCTGTTGAAGCGCGTTGACGGGAACGCCATTCGGCCAGCGCTTAGCCGCGCCGCTCGCGACCAGCTTGGGCAGCCAGCTTTTCGCGGTTTCGCCAGCCGGCACCAGTTCGTTCGGGTAGTGGTAATCGATGCCGCGCTTGAGATCGAAACCGATGCAGCGCTCGGCGATGCGCACGGTCTGCGCGAGCATCGCTTCGGGATAGATCGCCTTGAGCGCCTTGCGGATGCGCAGGTGCCGCTCACCGTTGGGAAACAGGCGGTCGCCGGCTTCGGCGACGGTGGTGTGGTGGCGGATCGCGCTCAATACGTCCTGCAGCGGGCGGCGCGCGCGCTCGTGCATATGCACGTCGCCGGCGGCGACCGTGGGCAGGCCGTGACGCGCGGCCAGTTGCGTGAGCGCGGCCAGGCGCGCGTCGTCGTCGTGGCTGCGATGCAGCTCGACCGCGACCCAGGCGCGATCGGCGAAATGGGTTCGCAACCATTGCGCATGCCGGTCGTCGTCGCTGCCGCCGTCGGGCAGCCACAGCGCCAGCAGGTTCGCGCTGTGCGCCTCGACGTCCTCGATCAGGCAGCGGTATTCGCCTTTCTTCGCGCGTCGGCGCGCGATGGTGATCAGGCGGCACAGGTCGGTGTAGGCGGGCGAACCGGTGACCAAGAGCACCAGTTTCGGCCCGTTTTCGATGCGGAACTCGCTGCCGACGATCAATGCCAGCCCGGTGCGTTGCGACGCTTGCCAGGCGCGCACGATCCCGGCCAGCGTGCATTCGTCGGTGATCGCCAGCGCGCGGTAGCCCAAGGCCTGGGCGCGATCGAACAGTTCGTCGGCGAGCGATGCGCCACGTTGGAAACTGAAAGCCGACAGGCAATGCAGCTCGGCGTACTCGGGCAGGGCGGATGAGGCCGTCGGCCGCGCCGCGTTCATGCGAACCAGCCGTGCAAGGTCAGCGCGCCGTCGCCGCCGGCATCGCGATAGGCCCAGGCGCGTTGGCCTTTGGCGGTCTCGACCAGGTAGTAGTCGCGGCGCACGTCGTCCTGATCCCACCAGCCCGATTCGATGCGTTCGGGGCCGGCGAGAATGCGCGCAAGCGGTTCGCGCAGCGGTTCGGGTTCGATCAGCAGCCAGCCCGGGCGGGTCGTATTCGTCGGCGTCGAAACGGTTTTGTTCGAACGCGCCGGCGCATCGCCCGACACGTTGCGCCAGGCGCGTTCGGGACGGTGATCGGGATGCACGACCAAGCCCTGCACGCCGTCGTCGCCGAGTCGCGCGCGCAGTCGTTCGCGCAATTGCGCCCAGGGCAGCGCCTGCTGCGGGCGCGGATCGAACAGGTCGCGGCTGGCCGGCACGAACGGTGGCAGTTGTTCGGCGAGCAGGCGCAGGCCGACCACCGGCGCGGGAATCCGCGCCTGCTGCAGCCGCCCACGCGCGAGTTCGAACAGCATCGCCGCGTCGCGCTCGGGCGCGAGCAGGCCGACCGCGACTTCGCTGTGCGGCAACTGCGGGCGATGCGGATGGCGTTCGTGTTCGAGGATCAGGGTGAAGCGTTCGACGCCGCCGTCGCGGCCGGACAGATACGCGGCCAGATCGGCGGTGAGCCGGCGCAGCGGGAACAGCAGCGCCTGACTGGATTCGACTTCGTGGCCGAGTTCGATGCGTGCATCGAAAGCGTCGGGCGGCTGGAAATAGGTCAGCAGCGGGGTCGCCGCGCCGTGCAGCGCGTCCAGATGGTTCAGCACGTGCTGACCGAAACGTCGCGCCAGCGGCGCGCGCGGCAGCGCCTGGACCGCGCCGAGCCGGCGCAGGCCCATGCGTTGCAGCGCCTGCACCGTGTCGGCGTCGAAGCCGCAGCGCTCAAGCGGCATCTTCGCCAGCGCCGGAATCAGCATGTCGTCGTCGAAAAACAAACCGTCGCGGATATTGGTCAGCGCGCGCGCGGCCTGCGGATTGGGCGCAGCGGCCATGCGGTGGCGGAAACCGAGTTCGCGCAGTTCCGCGGCCAGGCGCTGGCGCAATTCCGGCCAGGCGCCGAACAGGCTGCGGCTGCGGCCGATCTCGAACACCAGCGCATGCGTGAATTCGGTGCTGACCTGCGAGCTGTAGCCGTAGGCCCAGGCGGCGAGCAGACCGCGCGCGTGTTCGACCGCGGCGGGGTCGTGTTCGACGGTCTGGAAGCCGTCGACGATGGCCTGCGCCGCGATCAACGGCATGTTCGGCTTGAGCCCCATCGCACGCGCGGCTTCGTTGACTGCGTACAGACGGCGACGCGCATGCGGCCCGTCGACCAGCACCAAGGCGCGCTCGGGGTGCGGGTGATTGCGAAGGACCACGTCCATCGCCAATTGCGGCAGCAGCAGGCAGGCCCAGCGCATGAGGTCGGGCTCAGCGCGGTTGCAGCAGGGTCAGCGCGGGTGCGGGGCGCGCTGGCTGGAGCGGGTCGCGCGGCGCGAGCGGGGTTTGATCGAGGGGCTCTCGATTGGCTGCGTTGTGCTCGACTCGCAGCGCCGCGACCGGCGTGGCGGCGACGCGCTGGCGATCGTTGCGAAGCGGCGTGATCGCTGCGATGCCGCCGCGTTCGACCGGCGCGGCTTCGATGCGTATCGCGTCGCTTCGCACCGGCATGGCTTGCGCATGGCTCGCATGCGCGAACGCGATCGGCTTGCTCGGCGCATTGCCGCCGCGGCATTTGAGCACGCGCAGTTGCCGCGGCGAGCTGTCGATCGCGATGCGCAACGCCGCCGGCGAGGGATTGCGCGCGGCGGCCATGTCGCGCAGGGCGAAGCCGAGGCATTGGCCGGTTTCGGCGGCGACCTGCAGACGACGCAGGACGCGATCGTCGGCGCGCTGCGGCCAGCACAGCACCGCGGCGCAGGCACCCGAGCGCAGGCATTGCTCGGCCGCCCATAGCGCATCGCGATGGCGCGCGCGGATGATCTGCAGCCGCGGCAGGGCGACGCCGGCGTCGCGCCACGCGGCCGGGTAGGGCAGGTACGGCGGATCGACCAGTACGATCATGCCGCCGTCTTGCGCTTGCGACAGACGCGCCAGGGTCGGCCACAGCAGTTCGAGTTCGCCGACGCCGGCATTGGGCAGCAGCAGTTCGGTCAACGCGGCCTCGGGCCAGCCGCCGATCGGCAACGCGGCATCGAGCGCGGCGTGTCCGGTCGGTTGCGCCGACGGCGCGAGGTTCGGCGATTGCCCGCGCCAGACCCGGCGCGAACTGATCAGGCTGTCGAGGGCGATGAGCTTGCCCATTCGATCAGCCCCGGCGCACCAGGCCGCAGTAAATGCCTTCGATCGCGAAGTCGGCGTCGGCCGCGATCAGGATCGGCGCGTAGTCGGGATTGCGCGGCAGCAGGGCGATGCCGTCGGCGTCGATGCGCAGGCGCTTGATGGTGATTTCGTCGGCGATGCGCGCGACCACGGTCTGGCCGTTGCGCGCGTCGCGGGTGCGATGCACGGCGACCAGATCGCCGTCGAAGATGCCGTCCTCGCGCATCGAATCGCCCTTGACCCGCAGCAGGTAATCCGGGCGCGGCGAGAACAGCAGGCGATCGATCAGCACATGGGTTTCGGCCTCGGCATCGGCGCCGATCGGCGGGCCGGCGGCGACCCGGCCGAGGATCGGCAGTTCCAGGCGGGTGTTGTCGCGCCCGGTGGCTCGGGGTTGCTCGACATCGATCAGACGGATGCCGCGCGCGCGGCCCGGCAGCAGTTCGATCAGTCCCTGTGCCTGCAAGGCCTGCAGGTGGTAGCCGGCCGAACGGTTCTGGCGGAAACCGAAGTGGGCGGCGATCTCCTGCTGCGACGGCGGCATGCCGTCGGCGGCGATGCGTTCGCGCAGGTAGGCGAGGAGGGCGCGGCGGAGGTCGGTCAGGCTCATGTACTAATATTAGTAATAAAAAGATGTGCCGGTAAGACTTGCCGGATGCAGCCGACGGATGGTGGGGCGAGGGGGCGGCTGTGAGTTCGGTGGAGATTGCGGGGATGGGGTCTCGCGGGGTGAGATCGAATTGCGGCGCTGGGGCGTGGCGTCTGTGGTTGAATAAATCCTTATGGATCATGTAGATGAGTTCGGTTTGTGGCTGGCGCCAGTGGTCGTTGTGGCGCGGTTGCGGCTCGCGCCGCTCCTACAGGGGCGCGATTTCCGACGAACGGGGCTGCGACGTATTGACTCGTTCCGGTTACTTCTTTAATTTCTGTCTAAACAGAAATAAGAGAAGTCCATGTCGCTCAGTCCGCTCCAAGAACGTTTCATCCTGCACTGGGGCGAGATGGGCAGCCGTTGGGGCGTCAACCGCACCGTGGCCCAGATCCATGCGCTGCTGTTCCTCAGCGAACGGGCGATCACCGCCGACGAGATCTGCGAGACCCTCAACCTGGCCCGTTCCAACGTCAGCACCAGCCTCAAGGAACTGCAGAGCTGGAACCTCGCCCGGGTCACCCACGTGCTCGGCGACCGCCGCGATCACTTCGAGACCTACAAGGACGTGTGGGACATCTTCCGCGCGGTGGTGCAGGAGCGTCGCCGTCGCGAAATCGAGCCGACCCTGAGCATGCTGCGCACCGCCGTGCTCGACGGCGCCAACGCCGAAGTGGCGCCGGACCAGAACGATCCGCGCGACCAGCGCACCCTGGTGCGCATGCGCGAGGTGCTGGAGTTCATGGAGACCGGCACCAGCTGGATCGACGAGATGAACCGGCTCGATCCCAAGACCCTGATCAAGCTGCTGAAGATGGGCGCGCGCATCCAGCAGTACGTGCGCGGCCCGGTCAAACCTCTGCCGGCGCCGCAGGCCGCGACTGGCCACGGCGTGCTGTTCGAGGACGACCTCGAACCCGCGACCGACACGCACGACGCCACCCACACCGATACGCCCGGCGATCGCCCGTCCTAGCGGCGCGCCGGCGTTTTTTTGCTTATTAATTTCTGTAATTACCGAAATAACAGTAGAGGCCGATCATGAAGAACAACCTGATCCCCGAACCGAGCATCGCCCCCGTCGTCGCCCTGTACGACCGCGCCTGCCCCTTGTGCCGCACCGAGATGCACCGGCTCAAGGCGCGCGATCGCCATGGCCGCCTGCAACTGGTCGACATCGCCGCGCCGGACTTCGATGCGGCGCAGTGGGGCTTCCCGCTGGAGGCGATGCGCAACGCCCTGCACGTGCGCACCGCCGAAGGCGAATGGCGCATCGGCGTACCCGGTATCGCCGAGGCCTACCGCGCGGTCGGCCTGGGCTGGCTGACCTGGCCGTTGCGCGTGCCCGGCGCCGGACGCATGGCCGCGCGCGCCTACCGCTGGATCGCGCCGAACCGGCACCGCGTGTCGCGCTGGCTCGGTTTCCGCGAAGCCGGCCACGAGCCCGGCCCGCGCTGCGACGACGGCCGCTGCCCGACCCACTATTGAGCGAGGCGCGTCATGGAACGCTTGTTCATCGCATTGCTGTTGTTGCAGATCGTGTTGGGCGCGATCGACACCATCGCTCATCACGAGTTGATGGAAAAACTCGCCAACCGCCGTAGCGCCGCGCTGGAGCTGAAACTGCATTCGGCGCGCGGCTTCGTCTACGGGTTCCTGTTTCTGGTGTTCGCCTGGGTGCAGCCGCAGGGGCTGTGGCTGGCGGCGGTGTGGGCGCTGGTGCTGATCGAGGTCGGCATCACCTTGTGGGACTTCGTGGTCGAAGACGCCACCCGCCTGTTGCCCAGCACCGAGCGCGTGCTGCACACCATCCTCGCGGTCAACGGCGGCGCGATGTTCGCGGTGTATGCGTTGGCGACGATGGACGACTGGAGCGCGCCGAGCGCCTTGCTGGCGCATTCCTACGGTTGGCAGTCGTGGGCGCTGACCGCGGCCGCGCTCGGCATAGGTTTGTCGGCGGTGCGCGATGGCCTGGCCGCGCGCGCCAATGCCGCCGAACCCGCACCGCGTGCGCTGCTGGCCGAGCATCCGCAGACCGGTTTCCTGATCAGCGGCGGCACCGGTTTTATCGGCAGCGCGCTGGTCGAGGGGCTGTTGGCCGGCGGGCATCGGGTGACGATTCTGAGCCGCGATCCGCGCCGCGCCGCCCTGCAATTCGGCGGACGCGCGCGCTGCATCGCCGACACCGCGCAGTTGCGCGACGACGAAGCGATCGATGTGGTGGTCAACCTGGCCGGTGCGCCGGTGGTCGGGCCGCGCTGGTCGCCGGCGCGCAAGCGCGCGCTACGCGCCAGCCGCATCGACACCACTCATGCACTGCGCGCTTGGTGCGAGCGCTCGCGCAACAAGCCGGCGCTGTGGCTGCAGGCCAGTGCGATCGGGCTGTACGGCGCGCACGCGCGCAGCGCTCCGGAACTGCGCGATCCGCCGCCGCTGCGCGGCGATTTCCCCAGCGAACTGTGCAGCGCCTGGGAGCGCGCCGCGGCGCCGGTGTCGGAGCAGGGCGTGCGCCTGGTGACGATGCGCATGGGCCTGGTCCTGCACCGCAGCGGCGGGGTGTTGCCGATGCTGTCGCTGGCCGCGTCGCTCGGCGCCGGCGCGACCTTGGGCACGGGCAAGCAATGGTTCGCCTGGGTCCATCTGGACGATGTGCTGGGGTTCGTCGAACAGGCGGTCGAACACGTCGGCCTGCGCGGTCCTTACAACCTGGTCGCGCCGACCGGCTGCACTCAGGGCGAATTCACCCGCGAACTCGCACGCAGTCAGCATCGCCCCGCGTGGTTGCGCATGCCGGCCTGGCCGATGCGCCTGGCTCTGGGCGAGATGGCGACGATGCTGCTCGACGGACCGGTGGTCGAACCGCGACGACTGCTCGATCAACGTTACCGCTTCGCGCATCCCGACCTGGCCAGCGCGTTGCGCGCCGGTCCTACTCCTGATTTGCGTTCTTCTTATTCGGGTGACGGACACCCAAGGGACCAACATGGAACTGTTGCATCCAATTGATCTGTCGGCCGATCGCGTCGACGGCGCCGCTGTCGACAACATTGCCGGTTCTCGCGACAAAACGCGTTGTGATCCCGCCGTGCACGACCTGTCCGCGCTGCTGCGCGCCGCGCTCGGCGAACGCTGGGATCTGCTGCATCCGCATATCCAGGCGCGTTTCGCGCTTGGAGCCGGCGAAGCCCAGGCCGAGTACGTTGGCAATATGCATCAGGTGCGCTGCACTTGGCTCGGCGGCGTATTCGCGCGCCTGATCCGCTATGCGCGGGTGCTGCCGCATCACAACGCCGACAACGTGCCGTTTCGCTTCGACGTGCAGCCTTTGCGTCGCGGTCTGGGCTGGATCAAGACCCGCACCTATCACTTCGTCGACGAGGTTTTCAGTTTCCGTTCGCGCATGACCCTGGGCGAGGGCGGCGAATTGCTGGAGCATTTCGGCGGCGGCCTGGGCATGCGGGTGCGGCTGGAAGTGCTGCCGAACCGGCTGGTGTTCGTCGACAACGGCTATTTCCTGCACTGGCGCGGTCTGCGCCTGCCGCTGCCCAGGATGTGTTGGCCGGGCCGCTTCGTGTTGGTGCATCGCGATCTGGATGCCGAGCATTTCGAAGTCAGCATCGATGTCGTGCATCCGTGGCTGGGGCCGCTGTTTCACCAGGATGGGAGTTTCGAGCGGATGCAGGTGAAGCGGGATTGAGGTGAATGAGGACGGTGTTGTGTGGTGTGTGATTGGTTATGGAGTGGTTGTTGGTGCAAGGATGCGAGAGGGAGTTGTTGATGCAGGGATGCGAAAAGGAGTGGCAGGTGCGCGGATGCGAAGGAGCGCATCGATGCAGGGATGCCGCGTAAGGAGTGGTCAGCGCAGGAGCGCGGTAGGGATGGTAGTCGGTCAGGAACGATGGTGAGTCAGGGATGACGATGGGGCCATGGATGGCCAGATAGGGACGCAAAAGCGGGAAGCCAGAGACTTCAGCACGATCCTTTCAAGCAGTCATTCCCGCGAAGGCGGGCTCCGCTTTACTTCGGCGAAGCCGAACATCCAGAGGCTTCAGCACGATTCTTTCAAACCGTCATTCCCGCGAAGGCGGGAATCCAGTGCCTTTCGTGCGAGAACGCTTGAAGTCACTGGATGTTCGGCTTCGCCGAAGTAAAGCGGAGCCCGCCTTCGCGGGAATGACGGTAGGAAGGAGCGATGCGATTGGAGCTTGGCGTCGCTTCGGGTGATTTAAAAATAGATCGCTTGCAGCAGTGAACGATTCACGCAAGTAGCACAGAGCACTAGTCTCTACTCGACTCTCGACTCTCGACTCTCGACTCTCGACTCTCGACTCTCGACTCCCAATCTCAAAACCTCAAGGCGCCCGAAACACCACGTTGTACTGAAACTTCCTCCCCGTCGTAGCCCGCAGCTTCTTCGCATCGCGATGCTCGGGATTGATCAGCGCGTTGTATTCCTCCGGTACGATCACCGACGGCACCAGCGCGATCGCCGAGGCCAGGCTGGTCAGCCATTGCGAACCGATGCGCACGCTGGCCATGCCCGCCGGCACCGCGTCCCAGCCGCCAGGCAGGTCCTGCGGGGTGAACTGGATGCGCGCCTTCCACACCGCGGGCGGTACTTCGATCGACACCACGTGCCGGTTCAACGGCAGCCCGTGCGCATCGACATAAGCCGCCGTTTCCAACGCCGCCAACGCCAACGAAGTGGCGGTGTAGAGCACGCGCTGGCCGTCGTCGTTCCAGCGTCCCGGGTATTTGGCCGCGCCCGCGCCGCTCAGGTCGTCGGCGCGGTAGGCGCGGGTTTCGCCTGCAATTCGCCAAAGTTTCATCGTTGCGGCCTCGTCCTTGTGGCGATGGCACCGGTCATTGATAGGCGCCGCTTTGCAGCGAGCCCAGCAGGCGCGCGACCACGCTGTAGCCGGTCGGCGTGTCGAGCAGATCAGCCGGACGTTGTCCGCCCAGCGCCGCCTGCGGCTGCTCGATCCAGCGGCCCAGCCACTTGGCCGAGTCGAAATCCTGGGTAGCCGCGTCGGTGCTTTCCTTGACGATGTCCTTGACGATCGCGAGCAGGCACAACACCCCCAGCGCGGCCTGGCCGCTGGCGCCGGCGATTCGCGCCTGCTGCGCGGCCTTGCTTTCGGCGGTGGCTTTGGCGACGCCGAGGATGTTGAACATGCGCACCGCCGGAACATCCATACTGGTGGCCATGTGCTTGACCACCTGCGCCGGCACGCCTTCGCGCTCGGCCGCGACCCGCTGCAACGGCGTCGCGGTGCGCAGATAGGCGATGTAGCCGTTCAACGTGGCCGGGGCTTCGTATAACTCGAGCGGAGCGGCGTCCTTCACCGACGGACCACGCCCGCGCTTGGACGATGGCGCATGGACGCGGGCTTCGCGCACGTCCAGCCGGCTTTCGCGCACAGCGGTCTTGCCGGGACCGGAGGGCTTGGCGGCGGCGCGGCCGGCGGCCTTGGCCGGCGTCTTGGCGGCTTTGCTCATGACGAGGGCCTGTCTTGATCTGGACGGATCATAGCGCAGAAATGTACGGGCTGGTCGCGGCCCCTGCGATGATGTCCGGCCACAATGGATCCGTGGCCCGTCGCGATCCGTACCTAGATGGTCTGGCACCAGCCGCCGACACGCTAATCACCATTTGCGGTTGCTATGCTTCGCCCCCGCCCACGTTCCGCGTTGACCAGCGGCACCGAATACGCCTAATGCAAGGAGTCATCATGAGTCGCAGATCGCAGATGTTCGGATCGAGCTTGAGCCTGTCGAAGCTGGGCCTGTCGAGCCTGGGCCTGATGCTCGCCGTCGCCCCGGCGGCCCATGCCCAGAAGGACCGTCAGGTGTACGACGCTGCGATGGCGCGCTCGGCCGAAGTCTGTCCCGACCATTCCACCGAGCGCAGCCGCCCGGGCATCACCGCGGTGCCGGCCGCGTCGTTGAGGGCGCTGGAAGAGCGCAAATTCGTCTTGTGCCCCGACCGCCGCCTGGACACCACCACCCCGGTGGTCTGGTACGGCCGCGAAGGCGTGTTCGCGTGGAACCCTTCGGCTGGAGGCGTGGGCAAATTGCTGGCCGGCAAGGTCACCGCGCAGGTGCGCAGCGGCGACTTCCCGTCGCAGACCGTGGTGTGGAAGTCCAACGGCAAGCTGGCCGAAGGCGCGCTGGTTCCGGCGTTCCGGCGTAAGTAAGGCGATCGCCGAGGCGTCGCGCTTATCGGGTGGCGGCGCCGGGCGGGGCGAGGTCGGATCGATCCGCGATCCGACGGGCAGGGTGTACAGGCCCGTGGTCGACGTAAATACTTGAGCAATGCGATGCCTCCGAGCCGGCATCTCGCGGGCTTCTCGGGCAAGCCCACATGCAAGACCCGCTGGCATCGTTTCGGTTTGGCTCGGTGTCGGCATCGCGTGCCGCTCACGATAGAGCCTGGTACTGATCGCTCTCTCACCGACGCTCATCCGTCCGCTGTCGACGAATAGTGAATGAATGCCCCATGGCACGCGCGAGTGCGGCGTTTGCCAACGGAATTTTTATTCTCTGCCGGGCACCTTGCTCTGTATCGTCACGTTCGCCGAGCGATGAAAGCGGCGCGGACGATCGCGGCTCGCCGGTTGCGCGGCATCGATGTTGCAAACCGCCGTGGTCGCGCCGAACGTTTGAATGATCGGATGCGATCGATGACGCCGCGCGCGCAGCCGTCGTCATGTCCGTATCGGCCGCAAGTCCCGTCGTGTGCGTGTGCGGAGCATCAACCGATAGAAAACAGGCCGGTCCGCGTTGCGTTTCGCATCACGGCGGGCACGGCGTACCCGCGTTCGCAATGACGCATCCATGTATCCATCAGATGCATCCATCAAATCCGCCGACGGCGAAGGACGAATGAAGAAGGCAGCGCTTCCGCAGGACTTCTTCGTCCATGTCGCCGCCGCGTCGATCGCCATCGCGTTTTGCCTGCTCAGCGGCTGGTTGCTGTTCCGGATGCCCGAACTGCCGTCGACCGCGCCGGCGCTGGACGTGATCTATATCGAACGCGTCGTCGCCGATGCGCAGCCGTCGCCGTCGCAACCACTGTCTATCGTGCCGCCGACGCAACCAACGCAACCAACGCGAAGCGTTCCCCCTGACGCGGCAACCTCTCCGAGTTCCGTTCCGCCTCGCAACGAGCGGCTACCCGATGTGCCGATGCGTCCGGCGACGACTCCAGCCACGCCGCCGACCACCAGCCGGCTGTACGCAGCCGACGGACAGATCGTGTTGCCCGCGGGCGTCGCCGTGGACCCGATGCGCAAGCCCGACGGCGACCCGCCAGGTGGCGCGAACGATCGTGGTGTGAAACAGATGCAGGCGCTCTTGGAACGTCGCAATCCGATTGCGCCCGAGGAAGGCAGCAGTTTCGGCGGCGAGTGGGAAAGCGACGGCACCCTGAGCGAGGTGGCGACCAAGAGACTCAAGACAGGCCTGAAGCGGGTGATCGCCAAACTGCCGCATCGCAAACAGGTGCAGGAAGTGCGCGCGCGACCACCGCCGCCGGTGCGTTTCAATCCCGCCTTGCACGAGCGACCCTCCGACCTGGGCAGCGAAGCCACTGGCGATGCCTACAAGGCCGCGCCGATCGCGTTCGAGAAAGCGCCCGGCCTGCAGGGCGAAGCCAGCCGGCGCGTGCGCAAGTGGGTCGGCGAACTGGAAGCGAGCGCGGCGGGTTGCGACCGACAGCGATTGAAGGCGTTGGTGGCGCCGGTGCTGATTCACTTGGCCGACCTGCAACGCGCCGAATATGCCGCGGCGCGCGGCGGCGATCCGATTCAGATCGAACAACTCCTGCCGCGCACTGCGGATATGGCCTACGACCAGGCGCGTCGGGCGGTGTGGTATGCGGATAAGCAGCTTTCGGATTGTGCGAAGTAGTGCGCGTTTTCTCGAAGTCACATCCACAGAACTCATTGACGCTCTTTCAAGAACGTCATTCCCGCGAAGGCGGGAATCCAGAGACTTCAGCGTCGTCCTCCAGAACGTCATTCCCGCGAACGCGGGAATCCAGCGACTTTCGTGCGAGGACGTTTTAAGTCTCTGGATTCCCGCCTTCGCGGGAATGACGTTCTGGAAGATAACGTTGAAGTCGCGTTGGTTCGTCCTTGCGACATGACCCGATTAAGCGAACAGCGCGCCAGATCACCTAACCCCCACATACGCCCCCGCAGCTTGTCCACGCCGTACCCCGGCACTACACTGCGCACGCCACAGGTGTCCTGCCGCCAAGCCATACCGGCGCGCAGGGTGAAACGGGAAGCCGGTGCGGACGGGATCGTCCAAGGCCGGCGCTGCCCCCGCAACGGTATGCGAGAAAACCCGACGTTTCACCACTGCGTTCGCGCGGGAAGGTGTCGGGGTGATGCATTGGCATCGCTCGCAAGCCCGGAGACCGGCCCGTGGCGGACATCGCATGCGATGTCCTCCTCGGATGTTGCGGCGGGCAACCGGACGAGCTGATGCAGTCGGCCTGCGTTCGCCGTTGCCTCGCCTTGTCTCGTCTTGCGTCTCCGCGACATCCGCTTATCCGCGGGTGTGCGTCACGGAGAACGAGCATGAACGAAATGCATCGCGTTGCGACCGAGGTCGCGACGGTCAAGCTTCTGATCGACGGCGAATTCGTCGAGTCCACCACCACTCAATGGCGCGACGTCGTCAACCCGGCCACCCAGGTCGTGCTGGCCCGCGTGCCGATGGCCACGCGCGAGGAAGTCGACGCCGCGGTCGCCTCGGCCGCGCAAGCGTTCAAGAGCTGGCGCAAGACCGCGATCGGCACGCGCGCGCGCATCTTCCTCAAATACCAGCAGTTGATCCGCGAGCACATGAGCGAGCTCGCCGCGATCCTGACCGCCGAACAAGGCAAGACCCTGCCCGACGCCGAAGGCGATGTGTTCCGCGGCCTGGAAGTGGTCGAACACGCGGCCGCGATCGGCAACCTGCAACTGGGCGAACTGGCCAACAACGTCGCCGGCGGCGTCGACACCTACACCTTGCTGCAACCGCTCGGCGTCTGCGCCGGCATCACCCCGTTCAATTTCCCGGCGATGATTCCGTTGTGGATGTTCCCGATGGCGATCGCCACCGGCAACACCTTCGTGCTCAAGCCGTCCGAACAGGACCCGCTGGTGACCATGCGCCTGGTCGAACTGGCGCTGCAGGCCGGCATTCCGAAGGGCGTGCTCAACGTCGTCCACGGCGGCGAAGACGTGGTCAACGCGATCTGCGATCACGCCGATATCCGCGCGGTGTCGTTCGTCGGTTCGACCAAGGTCGGCACCCATGTCTATCAGCGTTCCTCGCTGGCCGGCAAGCGTGTGCAGTGCATGATGGGCGCGAAGAATCACGCCGTCGTTCTGCCCGACGCGAACAAGGAGCAAACCCTCAACGCCATGGCCGGCGCCGCGTTCGGCGCGGCCGGGCAGCGCTGCATGGCCGCATCGACCGCGGTGATGGTGGGCGAGGCGCGGCACTGGATCGCCGATCTGGTCGTCAAGGCCAAGACCCTCAAGGTCAATGCCGGCACCGAGCCGGGCACCGATGTCGGTCCGGTGATTTCTTGCGCCGCGCGCGAACGCGTCGAAGCCTTGATCGCTTCGGGCGTGGAGCAGGGCGCGAAGCTGGAACTCGACGGACGCAAGCCGTCGGTGCCGGGTTACGAACAAGGCAATTTCATCGGCCCGACCGTGTTTTCCGGGGTCAAGCCGGGCATGCGCATCTACGACGAAGAAATCTTCGGCCCGGTGTTGGTGATTCTCGAAGCCGACACGCTCGACGACGCGATCGCGCTGGTCAACGCCAATCCCAACGGCAACGGCACCGCGATCTTCACCCAGTCGGGCGCGGCGGCGCGCAAGTTCCAGGAAGAGATCGACATCGGCCAGGTCGGCATCAACCTGCCGATTCCGGTGCCGGTGCCGCTGTTCTCGTTCACCGGTTCGCGCGCGTCCAAGCTCGGCGACCTGGGGCCGTACGGCAAGCAGGCGGTGATGTTCTACACCCAGACCAAGACCGTCACCGCGCGCTGGTTCGACGACGAGACCCAGGGCCACGGCGTCAATACCACGATCAGTCTCATGTGATGGCCGCGGTCATGCACTGGCAGGCCACCGCGGCCGCGCCGACCGGACTGAGCGAAGAACAAGCCGCCTATCGCGACGCGGCGCGCGATTTCGCGCTCGCGCAACTCGCGCCGCACGCCGCGCATTGGGACGCGCAGTGCGTGTTTCCGCGCGAAGCGATCGCGCTGGCGGGCGAACTGGGTTTCTGCGGTCTGTACGTGGACGAAGCCGCCGGCGGTTCGGGCCTGACCCGACTGGACGCGGCGATCGTGTTCGAAGAACTCGCCGCGATCGATCCGTCGACGGCGGCGTTCATCAGCATCCACAACATGGCGACGTGGATGTTGACCGCGCACGCCAACGACGCGGTGCGCGCCGAATGGGGCGCATCGCTGGCGAGCGGCCAGCGCCTGGCTTCGTATTGCCTGACCGAACCGGGCGCCGGATCGGACGCGGCGTCGCTGAAGACGCGCGCGGTCCGCGATGGCGATCATTACGTGCTCAATGGCGCGAAGGCGTTTATTTCCGGCGCCGGAGCGACCGACGTGCTGGTGGTGATGGCGCGCACCGGCGGCGAAGGCGCGCGCGGCATCAGCGCGTTCGCGGTCGCCGCCGACAGCGCCGGCATCACTTACGGGCGCAAGGAAGAGAAGATGGGCTGGAACAGCCAGCCTACCCGCAGCATAACGTTCGTCGACGTGCGGGTGCCGGCGCGCAATCTGCTTGGCCGCGAGGGTGACGGCTTCAAGATCGCGATGAAGGGCTTGGATGGCGGGCGCTTGAACATCGCCAGTTGTTCGCTCGGCGCGGCTCAGGGCGCGCTCGACGCGGCGCGGCGCTACATGGGCGAACGCCGCCAGTTCGGCAAGAAGCTGTCCGAGTTCCAGGCCTTGCAGTTCAAGCTCGCCGACATGGCCACGCAGCTGATCGCCTCGCGGCAGATGGTGCATACCGCCGCGCGCAAGGTCGATGCGGGCAGCCATGACGCGACCGTGTGGTGCGCGATGGCCAAGCGCTTTGCCACCGATGCGGGCTTCGCGATCTGCAACGAATCGCTGCAGATCCACGGCGGCTACGGCTACATCCGCGAATACCCGATCGAACGCCTGCTGCGCGACTGCCGGGTGCATCAGATCCTGGAAGGCACCAACGAAATCATGCGCGTGATCATCGCGCGCCATCTGCTGAACACCGACGAGGAATTGCGATGAGTCTTGCCGAGAAGTCCTACACCGGGTTGAAGCTGGAGATCGACGGCCACACCGCCGTGGTCACCCTGAGCAACCCGCCGGCCAACACCTGGACCCGCGACAGCCTCGCGGCCTTGCGCGACCTGGTCCGCGACCTCGATGCGCAGCGCGACGTGTACGCGTTGGTGATCACCGGCGAAGGCGAGAAGTTCTTTTCCGCTGGCGCCGATCTCAAGCAGTTCGCCAGCGGCGACAAGGCGCTGGCGCGCGACGCGGCACGCCGTTTCGGCGAAGCCTTCGAAACCCTCAGCGCGTTTCGCGGCGTGTCGATCGCCGCGATCAACGGCTATGCGATGGGCGGCGGCCTGGAATGCGCGCTGGCCTGCGATCTGCGCATCGTCGAGGAACAGGCACAGCTGGCCTTGCCGGAAGCGACCGTCGGCCTGCTGCCGTGCGCGGGTGGCACCCAGAACCTGGCGCGACTGGTTGGCGAAGGCTGGGCCAAGCGGATGATGCTGCTCGGCGAGCGCGTCGATGCCGCGACCGCGCTGCGCATTGGCCTGGTCGAGGACGTGGTAGGCAAGGGCGAATCGAAAGCGCGTGCATTGGCCTGGGCCAAGGCGGCAGAGAAGCAGAGCCCGACCAGCGTGGCCGCGTGCAAGGCGCTGGTGCAGGCCACGCGTTCGCAATCCCATGCGACCGCGCTGGTCAGCGAGCGCGAAGCCTTCGTCGACTTGTTCGACAGCGCGGATCAGGTCGAAGGCGTGGCCGCGTTCCTGGAAAAGCGCGCGCCGCAATGGAAGAACGCATGAACGCCTCGCTCCTCGAAACCCCGGCGCAGGCGCCGGTGTTGTTCGAACAACGCGCCGCGATCGGCGGCAAGCAGATCGGCATCGCCACGCTCAACGCGCCGGCCACGCTCAACGGGCTTTCGCTGGAAATGGCGCAGTTGCTCGATGCGCAACTGGCGGCGTGGGCGCGCGACGACGCGATCGCATTGGTCGTGCTGCAGGGCGCGGGCGAGAAAGCCTTCTGCGCCGGCGGCGATCTGCACGGCCTGTATCGCGGCATGCGCGAGTATCAGGCCACGGGTAGCGGCGATATCCGCGACAACACCCAGGCCACGGCGTTCTTCGCCACCGAATATCGGCTCGACTACCGCATCCACAGCTATCCCAAGCCGGTGTTGTGCTGGGGCCACGGCATCGTCATGGGCGGCGGCATCGGCCTGATGGCCGGCGCCAGCCATCGCGTCGCCAGCGAACGTTCGCGACTGGCGTTTCCGGAAATCACCGTCGGCCTGTATCCGGATGTCGGCGGCAGTTGGTTGCTGCGGCGCGCGCCCGCGCGCAGCGGCCTGTTCCTGGCATTGACCGGTGCGCCATTGAATGCAGGCGACGCGATTTTTTCGGGGCTGGCCGATCACTATGTTCCGCAGGAGCGATACGACGCTGTGTTCGCGGCCTTGGTTGCGACGCAATGGAGCGGCGACGGCGCGCGGAATCGCGGGCTGCTGACCCAATTGCTGCAAGCGCAGGCGCAGCCCGCGCCGGCCGGACCGCTGCAACAGCACGCTGAGCTGATCGCGCAGCTGTGCGATGCCGAAGACCTGGACACGATCGTCGCGCGGATCGACGCAATCGACAGCGACGATGCGTGGTTGCAGACCGCGCGCAAGACCTTGGCCGCGGGCGCGCCGGGCTCGGCGCGACTGGGCTACGAACTGCAACAACGCGCGGCGACGCTGTCGTTGGCCGACACGTTCCGGCTCGAATACCTGGTGTCGCTGCATTGCGCCGCGCACGGCGATTTCGCCGAAGGCATCCGCGCCTTGTTGATCGACAAGGACCGCAATCCGAAGTGGCACCCGGCCACGCTGGCCGATGCCTCGTCGGCCTGGGCCGCCCCGTTCTTCGTCGCGCCGTGGCCGCAGGACGCGCATCCGCTGGCCGATCTCGAGCACAGTGTGGAGAATCCGGCATGACCACTATCGCTTTCATCGGTCTTGGCAACATGGGCGGCCCGATGGCCGCGAACCTGCTCAAGGCCGGCTACGCATTGCAAGTGTTCGACCTGAGCGCCGCCGCGGTCGAAACCGCAGTTGCGGCTGGCGCGCACGCGGCCGCGACCGCATCGGCAGCCGTCACCGGAGCGCAGATCGTGATCTCGATGCTGCCGGCGAGCCGGCATGTCGAAGGCTTGTACCTCGGCGACGCCGGCATTCTCGCCGCGATCGAACCGGGCGCCTTGGTCATCGATTGCAGCACCATCGCGCCGGCTTCGGCGCAGAAGGTCGCGGCCGTCGCGGCGCAGCGGGGCGTGGTAATGATCGACGCGCCGGTTTCCGGCGGCACCGCGGGCGCGGCCGCCGGCAGCTTGACCTTCATCGTCGGCGGCGACGCCGATGCACTGGAGCGCGCGCGTCCGATTCTGCAGGCGATGGGCAAGAACATCTTCCACGTCGGCGCGAACGGCGCCGGCCAGGTCGCCAAGCTGTGCAACAACATGGCGCTTGGCGTGATCATGGCGGTGACCGGCGAAGCGCTGGCGCTGGGCGTCGCGCATGGTCTCGACCCGAAAGTGTTGTCGCAGATGATGGCGGTCAGCACCAGCCGCAGCTGGGCCACCGAAGTATGCAATCCGTGGCCAGGAGTCCTCGAAAATGCGCCGGCCTCGCGCGGCTACAGCGGCGGTTTCGGCAATGACCTTATGCTCAAGGACCTCGGCTTGGCGGCCGAAGCCGCGATGGGCGTCGGCGCGTCGATTCCGCTGGGCGAACTGGCGCGCAATCTATACGCGATGAACAGCCGCGCCGGCCACGGCGGCCTGGATTTCTCCAGCGTGGTCAAGCTGGTGGCGCCGGCCGCATGAGCGGCGAACGCGAGCGCCTGAGCCTGCCGGGCGAGGGCGGCAAACTGCTGCTGCATTCGTGCTGCGCGCCGTGTTCGGGCGAGTTGATGGAGGCCTTCGTCGAATCGCAGATCGACTACACGGTGTTCTTCTACAACCCGAACATCCACCCGGTGAAGGAATACGAACTGCGCAAGGAGGAAAACATCCGCTTCGCGCAGAAGCACGGCGTGCCCTTCGTCGATGCCGATTACGACACCGACCACTGGTTCGCCCGCGCCAAAGGCATGGAGAACGAGCCTGAGCGCGGCATCCGCTGCACCATGTGCTTCGATATGCGCTTCGAACGCAGCGCGCTGTATGCGCACGAGCATGGCTTCCCAGTGATGACCACCTCACTGGGAATTTCGCGCTGGAAGAACATGCAGCAGATCAACGACTCCGGCCGCCGCGCGGTCGCGCCGTATCCGCATTTGAGTTACTGGGACTACAACTGGCGCAAGCAAGGCGGCAGCCAGCGCATGATCGAGATCAGCAAGCGCGAGCAGTTCTATCAGCAGGAATACTGCGGCTGCGTGTATTCGCTGCGCGACACCAACCGCCATCGCAAGGCGCAGGGTCGCGAGCGGATCAAGCTCGGGGTGATGTTCTACGGCGAAGACGGCGGCGGCGAACCCGAGACCAAGTAACGGATTCGGCGCGCTACAGCGTTTCCAGATAGGCCACGATCGCATCGAGCTCGGCGCGATGCAGGTCCAGCGGCTTGAGCAGCGGATCGGGTTGCGGAAACAGCGGGTCGCCGATCTGCGCCGAGGTCGGCTGCGGCCTGGGCATGCCGGCGTTGTACAGATTCATCACCCCGCGCAGATTGGCGAACCGGCCGTTGTGCATCCACGGCCCGGTCTTGGCCACGTTGCGCAGCGACGGCGTCTTGAACTTGCCGGCATCGGCGGCCAGGCCGGTGACTTCGTAACGGCCCAGATCTTGCAGTTTTCGGCCGTAGAAATGCAGGCCGAGGTTATGGAACGACTGATCGCTCAGGCTCGCGCCGCTGTGACAGTTCATGCAGCCGGCGCGGGTGCGGAACAGGTGCAAGCCCCACAGTTGGCGATCGTCGAGCAGATCGCGGCGGCCTTCCAGGAACCGGTCGAAGCGGTTGGCGCGCGGCAGCAGACTGCGCTGAAACACGGCCAGCGCCTTGCTCACTTGGTCCATGTCGATGCGCGATGAGCCGAATGCGGCGCCGAACGCCTTCGGGTAGTCGGCGTCGCGACGCAATCGCTTCAAGACCAGCGACGGCTTGGCCGCCATTTCGCGCGGATCGGCGATCGGATGCAGCGCCTGCGCTTCCAGGGTCTGCGCGCGGCCGTCCCAGAACAGCGGCTGCGACAGACCGCTCATCGCGAGCGAGATCGCATTGCGGCGTCCGCTCTGGCGATCGTGGCCGAACGGCACGCTGCGGCCATCGCCCCAGCCCAGTTCGCGATCGTGGCAGCTCGCGCAGGCGATCTGTCCGGAACCCGACAAGCGCGGGTCTTCGAACAACCGGCGCCCGAGCGCGAGTTTCTCCGCGCTCGGCGGATTGTCGGCCGGGGAGGGCGCGGCTTTCGGCAGCGGCGCGAATTCAGACCACAGCGCGCCGGGCTCGAGCTGCGGCCGCGGCCATTGTTCGATCGGCAGGCGGTAGACGCGACGCAGGCAGTCGCGATCGATCTGCACGCTGCTGATCGCGATGCGTTCGCGGCATTGCGCCAGGCTGGGCGAGTCGGCACCTCGCATCGTGTCGTCGCCGACATCCTGCGCCGAACTCGCTGTCACCCATGCCATCGCGCTCACCACGCCCGCACCAAGCAGCCACGGCGCGGCCATGGCGACGAAGCGCAACCGCAGCTTCGCAGCCGACACGCGCAACCAAGCCGCGCCGCGCAATACCGAGCGCGTCAACACGCGCATGACCGCTTCCCCTCGTCCATCGCAAGCATGCTCAGAACCGATACCCCAGTTCCAGCCAATACGAGCGGCCAGGCTCGTAATAGGTCGCGGTCGCGCTGGTGCTGCTGATCAGGTTGGCGCGGTTGGTCAGGTTCTGCACCTCGATGCGCGCATAGGTTTCCTGCCGATGCGGCAGGTCCAGGCTCCATTCGACGCTGCTGTCCCAGGTCCAGCTTTTCGGATACGCGATCTCCTCGATCACCGCGATCGATTCGCCGTTGTAGACCTCACGGCCCAACTCGCGCAGCCCGCGGTACCCGCCGCGATAACGCAGGAAATTGCTCCACAACAGGCCGGCCTCGGGCAACCGGGTCTGCGTGGCCAGGCGCGCGGTCCACGGCCGGTTGAATGCGCGCGCCGGGATGTCCCAGCGGCGCATGATCTTGCCGTCGTAGCGCACGTTGTCGTCGAAGGCGTCGCTGTAGGCGGTTTCGTAGTCGTTGTAGTTGCGGCGCACGTCGGTGTAGTCGAACGCCAGCTGCGCATTGGTGACGCTGCCGGCCCAGCGCAGCGGCGTCGACGGACCGACGCTCAGCGTATAGGTCTGGCTGCGGCTTTGGCCGCGATTGGTGTAGCGGCTGATCCGGGTCGCGTACTGGCCGCTGGTGTCCAGGCTCGGGATCGATTCGCGCAGCACTTCGTCGCGGTTCTCGCGGCGCACGTATTTCAAATTCAGGTCGAGCCCGGCCCAGCGTTGGTTGATGCCCGCCGACACCTCGTCGCTGTAGGGAATGCGCAGCTGGTCGAAGCGGTAATTGGTCGGGTATTGACGCACGTCGGTCCAGATCAGATTGCTGGTGCGACGTTGTTCCAGCTGCAGGCTCTCGCGGCCTTCACGCAGCTTGTAGCTGAAGAAACTGCGGCCGTAATAGCGGTTGAGGCCGGCGGTGAACAAGGTGTCGCGGTTGCCGAACGCGTCCCACGACATCGCCAGTCGCGGCGCGACCGTGGTCTTGCCCATCAGGCTGTCGCCGTCGACGCGCACGCCCGGACGCAGGCTCCAGCGGCCCAGGCGTACGTCGTCCTGGGCGAACACGCTCCACTCGCGATTGCTCGCGCCGAAGTAGCCTTCGCGATAGATGGCGCGGCGACTGAAATACTGGCCGCGTCCCTTGACCACGCCATTGCCGGTCGCCAGCACCGGCGACAGCGAGCAGCCATTGGTATCGATTGCGCCTAGGCGGTCGGTGCAGGTATTGGTCGCAAGCGGGTCGAGCCAGCTGTAGTGATCGTTGAGGCGGTGGTATTCGGCCTTGCGGTCGCGGTATTCCAGGCCGTATTGCAGACGATGTTCGCTGCGGCCCCAGTGCAGCGCGTCGCGTTCCAGGCTCAGCTTGTAGCCGATGCTGCGATCGCTCTGGTCGATATTGCCCCAACTGCCTTCGGCGCTGAGCGTGGTCACACCCCAGTCCATTTCACTGGAACGCGCCCAGGATTTCCAGTAATCGACCTCGCTGCGGCGCGAGCTGTCGAGCTGGCTGTAGCTGAGCGAATTGCGCCAAGTCCAGGCGCCGTGTTGCCAGTTGATGCGGAAGCTGGTGACCGGACCGCCTTGCTTGAGGTCGTAGAACCCGTTCTTGGCGTTGATGATGAAATAACGCTCGTCGGTCGGCGCATACGTCACGCTGGCGCCGAGCTCCAGGCCCTCGCCGTTGCTCCAGTCCGCGCGCAGGCTGGCGCTGGTGTTTTCGCGCACCTGTTCCTTCTCGTTGTCGTCGCTCGCGCTGCTGCGTCCGGAGGTGTAACCGCGCAGCGGAATCACCGAGCGCGTGCGCACGATGTTGCCGATCAGGCCCAGGCCGTTCCGGCTGCGGCCTTCCAGGGTCGCGCGCAGTTCGTATTTGTCGTAGTTCGGCTGCTGCGCTTCGGTTGCCGACTGTTCGAAATCGCCGAGCGCCGGTTCGGCGATATGCGCCTCGTTCCAGGCCGAACGCGCCATGCGCAGCGCCACGCTGCCGGAGAACGCATCGCGCGCCTTGCGGCTTTCGGCCTCGACCACGCCGCCATTGAAGCCGCCGTAGGCCGCCGGCACGTTGCTGTCGTAGACGGTGAGCGTTCCGATCAGGCTGGTGTCGAGCGCGATGCCCTGGGTATGGCTGGGCACGTCCTGAATATTCGCCGGCGAGGACGGGCCGACCGGATCGAGGTCGTTGTTGAAACTTGCGCCGTCGAGCAGGAACGAGTTCTGGTAGTACAAGCCGCCGTTGATGCTGATGTCGGCCGGGCGGATCTCGCCCATGTTGCGCGAAGTGCGCGAGGTCTCGTCGAACTGCACGTTCGGATTGATCCGCAGCAGGCTGCCGATGTCGCCGTTGCCGCGGATCTGTTCGTCGATGTACGCGCGGTCCAGCACCAGGCCTTCCTGATACGGAAACAGGCGTTGCCCGATCACCTTGACCGGATCGTAGGTGTAGACGGAAGGAGAGGGCGCGGAGGCGGGTGTTTGCGTAGCGGCCGGCGCTTGGTTCGCGCACAGCGGGCCAGCCGACAGCGCCAGGCCGATGGCCAGGGTCAGACGATTCATAAATTCTCACGAAGGATGATTCGGCTTTCGGTCGAAGGCCGATTCGCTGGCGTGAGAACTCTGACGGACCCCTGATGCTCGCTGTGATTATCGTCTCAATTGGAGCTGAACGAGTCAACCGGGTGAGATAGGGCGGGCGCTGACTGCGATCGAGTGCGCGTGACGCATCCACCGCGTTAGTCGCATTGTCCGCGCGGAAACGGGAGGACACGCATCCGGGCGCGGGATTGCTATCGGCGATTGCGGCTCCGGCGGACACGAGTGAGATCTTCACTCGAACCGAGAGTGTCGCCGCGTCCAACCAGACCCCGGACAAGCCGGGGTCTGGACAGGACTTACCGCGTTTTCATTTTCATTGCGTTGCCTTGGCCAGGGTGGACGGCGAAACCGAGCAATGACCCGGACCGGTGCTGCCTTCGTTGTACGCAGCGAGGATGCCGGCCAGATTGATCGCGGTATCGCGCGCCGGTCCCTTCGGCGCCGTGCTGCTGCGTCCGGTGAACCACGCGGTCGCCTGCGCGATCGCGCTGCTGACCTGCGACGGCGCACTCGCGCCCGCTTCCACATTCAACCGCGCCGCCATGTATTGGTGCGCCAGGATGTAGTAAGCGTTGCCGCCCTTCGGCGGAGTCCAGAACACCGCGCGCCACGTCTGGCCGGAACTGAAGAACAGCGTGTCTTCGCCGATCTTCGCCCAGGTCGCGTCGTAAGGCGCGGGGCCGTACTTGGAGTGGGTCTTCCAATAGCCCTGGGTGTAGGTGCAGCCCGCGCTCGCGCACAGTTGCGGCACGCGCACGCTCAGCACCGCCTCGTCGCTCTTGTTGGCGCCGTTGTCGGTCGCCAGCGTGAGCAGGTTGGGCACCATGAACTGGCAGGTATTGCCCGCGCCGATCTGGCTCGGAGGCAGCCACGAAGCGAGCACGTCGACACTGCGAACGATGCCTGGATCGGGGTCGACGTCGCCGGTCACGAACTGGGCGAAGCTGCCGCACAACAGCGGCTGCACCGTCCAGCCGAAGCCGGTGCCGAGGTTGAGCCCGGCGGTGCCGTTGAACAGATCGGTCAGCAGCACGCAGCGGTCGGTCTCCACGTTCGGCTCGCCGTAGGACAACGCGGCCTGATTGGAGGTGTAGGCCTGCAGTCCGCAATCGCTGGCGTTGCCGTTGGCGTCGTAGCACTGCTTCACGCGCTGGATGATCGCTTCGTTGTAGCCGTCCAGCTTGCCGCTCAACGCGGCCTGATAGCTGCAATGCAGCGAGGTGGCGCCTTGCGCGTCGCAGGCCGGGGCGACCGACTGGGTCGTTCCGCCGGCGAAGTGCAGGGTGTCGCTGGGCGCGGACGGACTGAACAGCGGAGTCACGTCGGCCGGCCATCCGATCTGGATGTCGCCGGACACGGCGAAGCCGCTTTCCGATTCGATGGCGCGGGTCGCGGCGAGCCGGTACACGGTCTCGTAACTGCCGCCGGTGTTCAGGGTGACGTCGACGTCGTCGCACAGATAATTGCCCGCGTAATCGCCGCTGGCGATCGGATCGGGCAGGCAGCCCTGCATGGCGGTGACCTTGGCGTCGGCCGGCGACACCACGATGTGCTTGTCCGGCGTCCAGCCGTAGTCGCGCTCGTAGCGGGTCTGCGCGGTCTTGGATATCGAGACCGTGCGGCATGCCACGTTGACGTTGGCCGAATCGCTGGCGCTGGCGTTGCTGTTCGCGCCGGTGCTCCAGGTGCCGGTGGCGGTATTGCCGTGCGAGCCCTGATCGGCGCCGCACACGAACGGCTGCGCGCGCGGATAGGTCCACACGTACGGACCGTCGCCGAGGGTGAAGCTGTGGTCGATGGCGTTGGCAAGCATGGAGTCGTCGATGGCGAAGCTGTCGCCGTAGCTCTGCGCCGGATTGGCCGGGATCGAGAAGCCCGCCGAGGCCACGAAGGTGTAGCTCTGCGCGCCGCCTTGCAGTTGCGCGGTGATGCCCGCGGCGTTGACGCCGCCGCTCGCGCTCGACAGGAACGGATAGCTCAGGCTGCTCAGATCGAACGCGTAACTGCAGTTGAGGATCATCTTCTGCGCGTTAGGCGCCGGCTTGGCGCAATCCAGGGTATCGGTGTCGCCGCCCTGCGAGGTCCACTGCCGGACGAACTGATTCGGCGCGTTGCCGAACTGCATGGTGTCGACCACCGCGCTGGCTTTCCAGCCGAAATCGAACGGGTCCTTGACCGTGATCGTGCCGGCGATGCGATACAGCCCGCGAGTGAGCGGGGTGGCGGTCACGGTGTATTCGACCTGGTGGCTGTCGCCGTCGAACATGGTGATCTGTTCGGGCACTACGCGTTTGTCGATGCTCCAGTCGCTGTAGCGCTGCCAGCTCGCGTCGGCGGTCTTCTCGCCAGTGGGCTTGGGCAGGAAGCAGAAGGTGACATGGCTGACGCCGGCGGGTTGACCGCTGCCGTTGTCGGGCGAATACAGGTTGATGTCGCTGGACGAACCTGGAACGTAATGGAACACGTTGTAGGCATTGCCGCCTTTGACCACGATGTAGTCCATCGGCATGGTCGCGTTGAAGCCGATGTACTGGTTCTGCGAGGACGGCGTGTAGTTGAAGGTGATGCTCTGGCCGGCGACGCCCAGGTTGTAGCTCTGGCCGTTGACCGGCGCGCTGCCGGTGCTGTAGCCCAGGCCGCCCCAGGTGGCGACACCGGGCAGGTCGTCGCAACTGGTGAAGTTGCCTGGATAGGTGGTCGGTTGCACCGAGGCCGCCCCGGCCGCGGAGGAGGCGAGCAGCAGCGCCGCTGCCAGCAGCGGTCGCCAACGTCGTTGAGTGGACATGTCAGAACTCCATGAGCGGGGCGTGGTCGCCCGTTCGATGCGCTCGGTAGCTCGGCCGTGCCGGCGTGGGGCCGGTACCCGGAGGCTTTGCGACGCCGGCTCTCGCCGGGTGTGCCTTTTTCGAGTCCTGGGTGATTCGGCGAGGGAGTCTTTTCCCCAATGCACGTCGTCGGCGGAGTCGTCATGGTCCATGCGGTGGTGAACACGGCATCCGACGCGGCGAATATACGCTCGGCCGGTGGGTTGTCGATGTTTCAAGAACGAAACAGCGGCGATGGCTCGCGGACCGGGCCGGGTATTCGCGACCGGCGCGATAAATCGCGAAATGTGAACACACTCACGCGTCTGGCCCGCTATTAACGCAATTCAGCAAATGCCGCGCCGCAGCATGTTTGTGACGGATTTGGCAAATAGAGTCATGCGGCGACCAGACCCGGTCGCCAGCCAATACCTCAAGGTACCAGCCAATGAAGTCATCGTTCCGTATCGCTCTGCTGTGTGGCGCGGTCGTGTCCGCGCTCGGTGTTTCGTCCACCGCCTTCGCCGGCGGCCGCCCCGATCTGGCGCTGGCCGGGCTCAAGGCCGGTCGCGCCCACCAGGTCGGCGAATTGCTGGTCAAGTACCGCGACGGCACCAGCGCCGTGCAGCAATCCTCGGCGCGCCAGGCCTTCGGCCTGGAGAAAATCGAAACCCTGCGCGGCGGCAACGGCAAGCGCGGCGAACTGGCGTTGATGCGGGTGCCGGCCGGCCGCGATCTGGCGGCGGCCGTGTACGAACTCAGCAAGGATCCGAGCGTCGAATACGCCGAGCCGAACTGGCAGTACCAGCATCAGGCCGCGTCCAACGACACCTACTACACCAACGGTTCGCTGTGGGGCATGTACGGCTCGGGTTCGACTCCGGCCAACCAGTACGGCTCGCAGGCCGCGGTCGCCTGGGCCGGCGGGCACACCGACTGCAGCAACGTCGTGGTCGGCATCATCGACGAAGGCTACATGTACTCGCATCCGGATCTGGCCGCGAACGCGTGGACCAATCCCTACGATCCGGTCGACGGCGTCGACAACGACGGCAACGGCTACATCGACGACGTGCACGGCTGGGATTTCGAAGGCAACGACAATCAGGTCTTCGATGGCGCGGGCGACGATCACGGCACCCACGTCGCGGGCACCATCGCCGGCGCCGGCGGCAACGGCCAGGGCGTGGCGGGCGTGTGCTGGAGCGGGGTCAAGCTGATCAGCGGCAAGTTCCTCGGACGGCGCAGCGGCAGCACCGCCGACGCGGTCAAGGCGATCGACTACTTCAACGATCTCAAGTCGCGTCACGGCTTGAACATCGTCGCCACCAACAACTCCTGGGGCGGCGGTCCGTTCTCGCAGGCCTTGCAGGACGCGATCGGCCGCGCCAACACCGCCGGCATCCTGTTCGTGGTCGCCGCCGGCAACGCGGGCGTGAACTGCGAGACCTCCGACTGCTATCCGGCCGAGTATCCGAACCCGAACGTGCTTTCGGTCACCGCGCTGCGGTCCGACGGTTCGCAGATCTACAGCTACGGCTCGACCACCATCGACATCGGTGCGCCGGGCTACGGCATCTGGTCGACGGTGCCGGTGTCTTCGAAAGGTCAGGTCGTGCCGAGCTATGCCAGCTACAACGGCACCTCGATGGCGACGCCGCACGTCACCGGCGCGGTCGCGCTGTACGCGTCCTCGCATCCGGGCGCGACCGCGGCCGACATCAAGAGCGCGATCATGAGTTCGGCGATCGCGACCCCTTCGTTGAGCGGCAAGACCGTCAGCGGCGGCCGGCTCAACGCCGCCGGCTTCTGAGCGCAGGCAACGGACTCTTATCGAACTTCGAGGTGAACACGATGAAGAAACTCGTTTTGATGCCGACGATCGCGGGCGGCACGCTGCTGGCCGGCGCGATCGCCTCGGTCACCGCGGCGCCGCCGGCCGACCGGGTCAGCCCGCTGCGCGTGGGCCTGATGGCCGTGGCCGATCCGGCCGGCGGCTTCCAAGGGCAGGTCGAGGTCACGGTGACCAACACCAGCCGCCACACCGCGCGCGTGCCCAAGTGGCAACTGCCGTCGAATCTGGTCGAATCCAAGCTGTTCCAGATCAGCCGCGACGGCGCGACGGTGGCCTATCAGGGCCCGATGATCAAACGCGGGCTGCCGCAGGCCGAGGATTTCGTGATCCTGCGCGCCGGCGAAACCCTGCGCAGCGTCGTCGATTTGTCGAAGGCCTACGACTTCAGCCAGAGCGGCCAGTACGTCGTCGCGATGGATTCGGCCCTGCAGTTCGCGTCCTTGTCCGACGGCAGCGCGTTGAACCAGAAGAACGGTTTGCCGCAGGTCGCCAAGAGCGCGCCGTTGAGCCTGTGGGTCGCGGGCAAGGGCGCCAACGTCGGCGTCCAGGGCAAGCCCGGTGGAGGTGGCGGTAGTTCGGTCGTGGGCGGCGTGTCGTACAAGAGCTGCAGCGCGACCCAGATCGACAGCATCGGCAGCGCGGTCAACGCTGCGCGCGGCTATGCCGAAAACGCCAAGGGCTATCTCAACGCCGGCACGGTCGGTCCGCGTTACACGACCTGGTTCGGTTCCTACACCTCCTCGCGCTACGCCACCGCCAGCCAGCACTTCGTCGCCATCGACGCGGCGCTGGACCAGAGCAACGGCGAAATCACGGTCAACTGCGGCTGCAACCAGAAGTACTACGCCTACGTCTATCCGAACCAGCCGTACGAGATCTACGTCTGCCGGGCGTTCTGGACCGCGCCGCTGACCGGCACCGACTCCAAGGCCGGCACCTTGATCCACGAGACCAGCCACTTCACCGCGGTGGCCGGCACCGACGATCACGTCTACGGCCAGTCCGGCGCCAAGAGCCTGGCCATCAGCGACCCGGCCAGCGCCCTGGACAACGCCGACAGTCACGAGTATTTCGCTGAAAATACGCCTTCGCAGAACTGAGCGGGGTGGTGAGAAGGCCCCGGGTGACCGGGGCCTTTTCGCATCGGCCCGTACGAGGGCCGAGCGCAGGCACGGCGCGCGTCGCTGAGCCAAGCCTTCGGCGCCAAGCTCGCCCATCCGCGTTGGACAGGGTGGGGCGGCGGCTCCTGTCGATTCGCTACGACGACGTGCGAATGATTAAGGGGTGATGGCTTTGCTGCGTAAGCAAGCGACCTGCAAGCGGCTCCCGATCGCGGTGGAGTCAACCGTCATGGCAGTGACCGCGCGGTCGCGTTGACGCAGGCTGAAGCACCGGCATCTTGGAGCGCCGACCAATCCGCAGTTGCGACGTGTTGCTCTCAGTGTGCGCGAGCGGCTCTGACCTGCAAGCGCATATGCACACCTACCAAAAGCCCGATCAGTGCGATGCCCAAGCCGGTGAATGCCAGCGGCGGCCGCCACTCAGCCATGACCAGCGCGGCGAACAAGCTCGATATCGCATAGGCGGCCGACGCCGATAGCGGCTTGCGCCACAGCAACATCGCGGCACCGATCAGCGTCGTGGCGCAGGACAGGACGAGAGCCAACAAGCTGATGGGCGTCAGATCGCCGTTGCGGGTCATCTCTATGGCCGAAGGCGCGTTGTCCATTACGCGGGACAGCACTTGCACAAAACTCAGAATCACCACGTAACGCGGCCATCGGCTCGCGGGTGGGCCACTTACCGAATGGATGGGGGCGCGATAGGGATCGTCCGTCATCGGTGCGTGATCTTTTCGCGGATGGTGAGATCTGTATGGGCGAGTAGGGCGCGCGACATGGCGGTGATTGTTTTGGCGGATCGGTCATCACCATTGTTGCCGCCAAGACGAATCCGATTGCAAGATCCTTCGGCGCCACTGCGGACACAAAAAAGGCCGAAGTCCTACTAGGAACTTCAGCCTGATCTGTTGAGATGGTGGAGGTGGGGGGAATCGAACCCCCGTCCGAAGGCACTCCATCCCCGGTACTACATGCTTAGCGCTCCGTTAGATCTCGTTCCCGAACAGCACGGTGCGCGAAGCGCATCCAGGAACCAGCCTGTTAGAGGTTAACCGGGCGCTGACAGGCAGCCGCTCCCGACGATTCCGTGATAATGACTCTACGCTGCGAGCACGGACACAAGCAGTTTCGAGGCTTACGCCTTAAGCGGCGAGAGCGTAGTTGTCGTCGTTGGCAACTAGAGTTTTGCAGCTGGATTAACGAGGAAAGCTACCCCCTCGGCATGCACCAGGCGATTTCGCGACCCCCGTCGAAGCCAGTGCACCCCCGGGGACAGCTGTTTCGCTGACAGGTTCAGTATAGGGCCTGACGGCGCGTTCTCAAGCGCTGCGTGTGTTCGTCGCGGCGACCGATTCAGTCGGGCCGATGCCGCGCGTGGCGCGCAAGGGCGTTCGCCGAGCGTGGTCGCCCGCATGTCGCGCTTGCATCCGATGGCATGAGCGCGCGCGGCGCGTACTCGCCCGAAGCGTCGCCGGCTCCGCCGGCACGACGCGCGTCCGAACCCGAAAACCTCAGTTGCCGTCGAGCAGTTCGATCAGCGCGCGACGCTTCTTGCGCGACAGCTTGCGCATCAGGCCCATCAGCCGCAGTTCGTCGGGATCGCTGTATTTGGCCGCGTTTTCGCGCACCGACAGCGATTTGCCTTCGATCGTGCCGCGGCCGGTGGCGAGCCATTCGAAGCTCACGTGCTGCTGCACCGCGATCTGCAGCATGCGTTCGAGTTCCGGCAGCGCCAGGCCGACCAGCCATTTGCGAGCGGTCTCGCGGCTGACGTCGTAGTAGGCGGATAGGGCACCGGTGCGGGCTCGGCCTTTGGCGAATCCGGAGAAGTCGAGCGCCTGGTGCAGCCGATTGGCGAATTCTTGATGGGGAGCGTTGGTCATAGGTCTCGCCGGAGCATCCTGCAGGGCTGAAACGTGGGCGGCCGCTCGTCCCCGACCGTCTGGCGGGGCGAGGATAGCGCAACTCATTGTTGCGTACCCCCTTGCAAAAAGATCACTCTTTTTGCTGGTTGAAAAGAGCAATTTCGGATGGTATTTTTTTCGGGCATGGATGCCCGATGGAGAGGTTATGGATCGACCCAATCGATTGATAGGCAATACCCGGCCGGATGGTCGGGCGAATGTGGGACCGGGTTCGCGTCCTGCAACATCGGCCGCAATCCTCGCCGCCGCCGAGACGGATTCGCCGAATGGCGGTGGTGGATCGGATCGCTCCGGCCGCTCCGGGACCTCGCCGCCGGGCGCCGGGTCGAACCCCGATCCGCTGCTGCCGCGCCGGCCCAATCCGGTCGAACGCTACATCGCCTGTTTCCCGACCGCGCGCGCGGCGGCCGAGGCGGCCGGCATCTCGACCGCGATGCTGCGGCGCATGCGCAGCCGCGGTTATGTGTCGACGCGCCAGCGCGCGCTGCTGATGGCCCAGGCTTGCCGCTTCAAGGTCAAGGCGGCCGAATTGCTGGCACTGACCCGCGGTGGCTGGTGATGGCCGGGCTCGGTGCGGCGCTGGCGAACCTGTGGCCGGACGCCGACTCGCCGTGGCCGTACTTGCTGCTGGCCGCTTCGATGCTGGCGCTGGCGGTGCTGATGGCATGGGTCTTGTACTGCCTGCGGCCGCGCCCGAGCCACGAAGCGATGGCGCGGCGCGCCGATCGCAACGGCATGGCCTTGCTGGCGCTGGCCGACGAGATGGACTGCTATCTGTACGAGCTGGACCGGCGCGGTTATCCGGTCCGGCAGCAACAGCATTGGCCGCGGCTGTGCCGGCGCCTGGCGATGGATCATCTGGAGTGCATCAACCGGCTGATGCTGGATGAACTCGCGCGCGAGTCCGCGCCGCGCGATCCGCCCGAGTCATCGTAGCCAAAGGAATGAGGCGGCACTGTCGACGTGACCCGCACGACGCGCCTTGTATGCTGCGCCCATGACGACGAACGATCCGGCCGCACGCGCCGCGCCGCCGCACGACCCGGCAGCCTATTCCGACCTGTCGGGCCTGACCCCGCGACGCGGCTATCTGCTCGCCTTCATCGTATTCATCGTCGCCCTGGTGCTGGTGCTGACCGCGTGGCGGATCGCGCGCGATCGCGAGCAGCGTTCGGCCCAGGCCGAATTCGTCGCCCAGACCGTGCAGGTCACCGAGCTGATCCAGCAGCGCCTGGTCAACTACGAACTGGTCGCGCGCGGCGGCGTGTCGTTGTTCGCCTCGGTGCAGCGACCGACCGCGGCGCAGTGGAAAGCCTATGTCGAGGGCATGAACCTGCAGCGCCGGTTTCCGGCGACCCTCGGCCTGGGTTTCACCGGCTACGTGCCGCAGCGCCTGCTGGTGCAGTTGCAGCACGAATGGCGCGACGCCGGTTACGGCCTGCTGACGGTGCGGCCGTTCGGTCAGCGCGAGATCTACGGGCCGGTCCTCTACCTGGAACCCAAGACCCCGGCCAACGTCGAAACGATCGGCTACGACATGTTCTCCGAGGCCACCCGGCACGCGGCGATGGAGGCGGCGTTGGAATCGGGCCAGGCGCGCTTGTCGGGCAAGATCCAGTTGCTGCAGGACAAGCGCGAGGGCGTGACCAGTACCGGCATGATCCTGGTGCTGCCGGTGTATCTGGGCGGCGGCCGGCCGCTCAATCCGAGCCTGCGCCGCGCCGAGATGCAGGGCTGGGTGTACGTGCCGTTCCGGATGGAGAAATTCGTCGAGATGTCGCTCGGCAAGAGCCATCGCGACATGCGCTTTCGCATCTACGACGACAGCGCCGGACGCGACACCTTGCTGTTCCGCACCGCGGGCCCGGCGCCCACCCAGCCGGCGGCGTTCGTGCACAAGGCGACGTTCGACGTGTACGGGCGCACCTGGCGCATCGAATACGAATCGCCGCCGATCGAGGAGGCCGCGCCGCGCATGCAGGGCCTGCGCAATCTGTTCGCGCTGGGCATATTCAGCTCATTGTTGTTGTACGGCATCGCCCTGGTGCTGGCGCATACCGAATCGCGCGCGCGCCAGATCGCCTCGCGCATGACCGAGGATTTCCGCCGCAGCGAAACCCGCTTCCGCAGCGCCATGCAGTATTCGGCGATCGGCAAGGCGCTGCTCGACAGCGAGGGCCGCATCGTCGATGCCAATCCGGCGTTGGCGGCGATCGTCGGCATGGAGTTGCCGCGCCTGCTCGACCAGCGTTTCGACACCTTGCTGGAGGAAGAGGACGGCGAGTTGCCGGCGCATGCCCGCGGCAGCAGCGACGAGGACGGCGTGCTGCGCGCGACCCGTCGCCTGCGTCGCCAGCACGGCGTCGCGCGGCAGGTGCAGCTGACTTATTCGCCGGTGCCGGGCAAGGTCGGTCAGGACATCACCGGCCTGGTCCAGGTCGAGGACGTGACCGAGCGGCTGCGCGCGGAAGCGCGCGTGCATGCGCTCAACCGCACCCTGGAGGCGCGCGTTGCGCTGCGCACGCGCGAGCTCAGCCAGGCCAATCAGGAACTGGAGGCGTTCGCCTACAGCGTCTCGCACGACCTGCGCGCGCCGTTGCGCGCGATCGACGGTTTCAGCCGCATCCTCGGCGAGAAGTACGCCGATCGTCTCGACGAATCCGGCAGCGGTTATCTGGCGCGGGTACGCAAGGCGGCCGCGCGCATGGGCGACTTGATCGACGCGTTGTTGAAGATGTCGCGGGTGACCCGCAGCGAACTCAAGCATGAGAGCGTCGACCTGAGCCGCGTCGCCAACGAGTTGATCGAGGAGCTGCGCATGGGCGATGCGCAGCGCGAGGTCGAGGTGCGGATCGAGCCGGGCCTGCAGGTGGTCGGCGATGCGCCGCTGCTGAGGAATCTATTGGGCAATCTGCTCGGCAACGCGTGGAAGTTCACCCGCGATCGCAGCCCGGGGTTGATCGAGTTCGGCACCACCGAGGCGGCCGGCGGCGGCCGCGAATTCTTCGTGCGCGACAACGGTACGGGGTTTCCGCAGGCCTATGTCGACAAGTTGTTCCGGCCGTTCCAGCGCCTGCACAGCGTCGAGGATTACGCCGGGCATGGCATCGGCCTGGCCTCGGTCAAGCGCATCGTCGAGCGCCATGGCGGGACGATCCGCGCCGAGGGTCGCGAAGGCGAGGGCGCTACGTTTTATTTCACGCTGCCGCGTGAGGGTGGGCATGCTTGAGCGACATGTATGAGTCGGCAGCGCGAGGTCAGTGGCTTAGCGCGCGTTGAAGCGAGGTGTGGCCGCCTTGCTCGTCATCCCCGCGAAGGCGGGGATCCAGAGACTTCAGCGCCATCCTTCCAGATCGTCATCCCCGCGCAGGCGGGGATCCAGAGACTTCAGCGCCATCCTTCCAGATCGTCATCCCGCGAAGGCGGGGATCCGAAGACTTCAGCGTCATCCTTCCAGATCGTCTTCCCCGCGAAGGCGGGGATCCAGAGACTTCAGCGTCATCCTTCCAGATCGTCATCCCCGCGAAGGCGGGGATCCAGAGACTTCAGCGTCATCCTTCCAACTCGTCATCCCCGCGAAGGCGGGGATCCAGAGACTTCAGCGTCATCCTTCCAGAACGTCATTCCCGCGAAGGCGGGAATCCAGTGACTTCACGCGTTCTCGCACGAAAGGCACTGGATTCCCGCCTTCGCGGGAATGACGGTAGGTGAGATGCGTTGTGGCCGGTAGCGGTGTTGCTTCGGATGGCCTGATCTAGCC
>NZ_LMHM01000016.1:776886-779864 GCF_001427785.1 Lysobacter sp. Root690 | reverse complement strand
GAATCCCGAATCCCGAATCCCGAATCCCGAATCCCGAATCCCGAATCCCGAATCCCGAATCAAGCGTTGCGGTTATGCCGCCGCATCACCTGCTGCTTCTGCCGCGCCCAGTCGCGATCCTTGCTGGCTTCGCGCTTGTCGTGGTCCTGCTTGCCCTTCGCCAGCGCGATCTCGACCTTGACCTTGTTGCCTTTCCAATACAGCGCGGTCGGCACCAGGGTGTAGCCGTCGCGCTGCACGCGGCCGATCAGGTTGTCGATCTCGCTCTTGTGCAGCAGCAGCTTGCGGCTGCGGCGTTCCTCGGCGATGACGTGGGTCGAGGCCGAGATCAGCGGGGTCATCTGCGAGCCGATCAGGAAGATCTCGCCACGCAGCACGACCGCGTAGCTTTCGGTGATGTTCGCGCGTCCGGCGCGGATGGACTTGAGCTCCCAGCCCTGCAGGGCCAGGCCGGCCTCGAAGCGTTCTTCGAGGTGGTACTCGTGGCGGGCGCGCTTGTGCAGCGCGATGGTGCCGCCGGCGGCGCCCTTTCCTTTATCCTTGCCGGCCTTGTTGTTCGTATTTTTAGCCATGAGCCGATTGTCCACGATCCGAAGGCGGTTTGAGTAGCCACCGGGGACTATTGATCGGATACGACGCTCGATCCGAAGCTCAAAAAGCGAAAAAAGCCTAGCCTGGGTCTGCCAAAATCGCTTGCGCGGCGCCCGACGACGTCCAGCTTGAATTCCCCACCGCGGCCCCAATTGCGATAGCCACATGCCTACGATCCGCCGTTCCGCCCTGGTCGAACACTCCGCCGCGCGCATGTTCGCGCTGGTCAACGATGTCGCCGCGTATCCGCGCCGCTTCGACTGGTGCGAGCAGGCGCAGGTGCTGGAGGCCGACGAGGCCCACATGGTCGCGCGCCTGGACCTGGGCCTGGGCGCGCTGCGGACCTGGTTCACCACCCACAACACCTTGTCGCCGCCGCACCATATCGAGCTGAAACTGGTCGACGGGCCGTTTCGCAAGCTCGGCGGGCGCTGGGAATTCCATGCGCTCGACGAGTCGGCCTGCAAGGTCACCCTGACCCTGGAATTCGAACCGGCGATCAAGCTGCTCGGGCCGGCGATGGCGGTGGGGTTCCAGAGTCTGGCCGACCGCATGGTCGACGACTTCGTCCGCGTCGCCGATCGCGGCGCGGAACCGGCGGTGCCCACCGCGACCCCGGCCGACGGTGCGGCTTCGGCGTGAAGGTCGAGGTCGTCCGCGCCTGGCCGCAACGGTTCGAAGCGCTGACGCTGGAACTGGCCGAGGGCGCGGTGCTGAGTGACGCGGTCGCCGCGGCCGGCTGGCAGGGCGACGCGCAGATCAGCGGCTACGCGGTGTTCGGGGTCAAAGCGGTCGCCGACACGCCGTTGCGCGATCGCGACCGGGTCGAGTTGCTGCGGCCGTTGCAGGTCGATCCCAAGGACGCGCGCAGGCGCCGCGCGGCCGATCGGCCGCTGAAGAAATAGGCAGGGCTGCGAATAACCATCGCGACGCGGCCGAACGGGCACGCCATTTGACCGGCGTCCGTTCGGACGCGATCGCTGAATCGATGAGTGAGTCGGATCAGGGCGCGGCAGGCCGCCGCGCCGCCAGGATCAGCGCTTGCGGCGCTTGTCCTTGTCCTTGTCGCGGGCCAGATTGCGGCCGAACTGCTTGACCGAGGCCTTGGCGATCTGTTCGTCCTGCTCGGGGAAATAGTCGCCTTCCCACTTGGCCAGGGCGTCGTTTTCGAACCACAGGGTCAGGTTCTTGCGCTGGGTGGTGCCGAGGCGGTCGACGCGCTGGGTCGAGGTGTAGTCCCAACGGTTCTGATGGAACGGGTCTTCGATCGACGGCGTGCCGATCAGCACCTGCACCTGCTGCTTGCTCATGCCGGTCTGGAGCTGATCGACGGCGGCCTTCTCGAGCAGATTGCCCTGGTAGATCGGCTGCTTGTAGATGATGCCGCAGCCAGCGGTGAGCAGGGAGATCGAGAGAACGAGCAGGAGCTTACGCATCGTATGAGGGTCTGCGGCAGTCGAAGGCAACGGGGCCGATGATACACTGAAGCCAGACCCCACCAAGGGCGGATCGCCGCGTCGGCCACCCCCGCGCGTTCATCCGCCATTCCGGCCCGCCCGCTCCGTCCGCCCAGTGCGCAGCCCTCGCGGCGACGGCCAGCCGGTCAACACCTCCGGTCCGGCCCGCGCCGGGCCGCACAGCTCAAGGGAAGTACACATGGAATCGCAGGACCTGCGCAACGTCGGCCTCAAGGTCACCCACCCGCGGATGCGGATCCTGGAACTGCTCGAGCAGGCCAAGCCGCGGCACATGACCGCCGAGGACATCTACCGGATGCTGCTGGAAAAAGGCGAGGACATCGGTCTGGCCACGGTGTACCGCGTGCTGACCCAGTTCGAGTCGGCCGGCTTGGTGCTCAAGCACAACTTCGAGGCCGGCCAGTCGGTGTACGAGCTCGATCGCGGCCATCATCACGATCACATGGTCGATATCGAAAGCGGCAAGATCATCGAGTTCGAAAGCGCGGAGATCGAGGAATTGCAGAGCAAGATCGCGGCCAAGCATGGTTACGAGATCGAGGAGCATTCGTTGGTGTTGTATGTGCGCAAGAAGCGGTGAGAGCTGGGATTCGGGATTCGGGATTGGTTGGAAGCCGGAGCGGATCGCGGGTGCTGGTGGTTTGCTGTTGCCGTAATTTGAATCGGAATGCACGAAGGCCCGCCATTGGCGGGCTTTTGCTTTTGTGGGCGCGTGGGGTGGGGTGCTGCGATTGCGGGCATGAGAGGCGAATCGGGATTTGATCAGCCGCCGTTGATTCGACGTCAGTGCGATCCATCCGGCCCGCCATCCCCGCGAAGGCGGGAATCCAGAGGCTTCAGCGTCATCCCACCAGAACGTCATTCCCGCGAACGCGGGGATCCAGAGGCTTCAGCGTCATTCCACCAGAT
>NZ_LMHM01000016.1:738561-776864 GCF_001427785.1 Lysobacter sp. Root690 | reverse complement strand
GGGAATCCAGAGGCTTCAGCGTCATCCAACCAGAACGTCATTCCCGCGAACGCGGGAATCCAGTGACTTCAAGCGTTCTCGCACGGAAGGCACTGGATGTTCGGCTCCGCCGAAGTAAAGCGGAGCCCGCCTTCGCGGGAATGACGGTAGGAAGGAGCGAGGCGGCTGGGGTGTGGCGTTGCTTCGGGTGCCTGGCGGAATAGGTGCCCGTGGAAGTGGATGACCTGAGCAACTGTGGCGCTAGAACAGCAGGGATTGCGCAGCAGCGGAAGAAGTGCGGCAGAAGATCAGCACAGGAAGAGCAGCATTAGGAAGAGCAGCGCAGCTAAGCCGCTAAGCTTTGATCGATTCCCGATTCCCGATTCCCGATTCCCGATTCCCGATTCCCGATTCCCGGGCTGTTCCCCAATCCCGAATCCCCAATCCCGAATCCCGGCCCCTAACCCACATCCGCCAGTAACCGCTTGGCCGCCGCACGCACTTCCTTGGTCAATTCGACGCCACCCAGCATGCGCGCCAATTCCTCTTCGCGCTGCTTGGCCGCGAGCACCTGCACGGCGCTCTGGGTGACGCCTTCGCTGGCGGCCTTGCTGACCCGGTAGTGGGCGTGGCCCTGGGCCGCGACCTGGGCCAGGTGGGTCACGCACAGCACCTGGCGGCTGGCGCCGAGGGCGCGCAGTTTCTGGCCGACGATCTCGGCCACCGCGCCGCCGATGCCCGAATCGACTTCGTCGAACACCATGGTCGGCACCGCGTCCATGCCGAACGCGGCGACTTCGATCGCCAGCGAGATGCGCGACAACTCGCCGCCCGAGGCGACCTTGCGCAGCGCGCGCGCGGGCTGGCCGGGGTTGGCCGCGACCAGGAATTCGATGCGTTCGCCGCCGTTGGGATCGGGCCGGTCTTCCTCGAGCGGTTCGATCGCGACGTCGAAACGGCCGCCGGCCATGCCCAGTTCGCCGATCAGTTCGGTGGTCTTGGTCGACAACGACTTCGCCGCATCGCGGCGGGCCTTGCCGAGCACGTCGGCGGCCTTGCGCCAGCCTTTACGCGCGGCTTCGATTTCCAGGTCGAGCGACTCCAGGCGCACGCCCGCGCCGCGCAGCATCTCCAGTTCGGCGGCGATGCCGTCGCGGGTCGCTGCCAGTTGTTCGGGGGCGATGCGGTGCTTGCGCGCCAGTTCGTGCAGGCGGCCGATCCGGCTTTCGATCTGTTCGAACGCGGACGGGTCCAGGTCGAGGTCGTCGCGGACCCGGTCGAGCAGGGTCATGGCTTCGTCGATCTGGATCGCGGCGTTGTCGAGCATGGCGTCGACTTCGCCCAGGCGCGGTTCGTGTTCGGTCACACGCTGCAGTTCGGCGCGTACCTGCTGCAGGGTGCGGGTCAGCGAGGGTCCTTCGTCGCCGCCGATGCGCGCGAACGCGGCTTCGCAGGCGGCGATCAGGCCGGCGGCGTGGGCGTGGCGGCGATGGTCGGCGGTGAGCTTGAGCAGCGCCTCGGGGTCGAGCGCTTCGCGTTCGAGTTCGCGGTGTTGGTGTTCGAGCCAGCCGATCCGGTCGGACACGTCGCCTTGCGCCATCAGCGTGTCGCGCTCGCGCAGCAGCGCGCTCCACGCGCGCGCGGCGGTCTCGACCGCGCCGCGCGCGGCGTCGGTGCGGCCGTAGGCGTCGAGCAGGGTCAGCTGGCTGGCCTTGGCCATCAGCGCCTGGTGTTCGTGCTGGCCGTGGATTTCAACTAGGCGCCCGGCCAGTTCGCCGAGCTGGCTCAGGGTGACCGGTCGGCCGTTGACCCAAGCGCGCGACCCACCGTCGGCGCGGATCACCCGGCGGATCTGGCAGACCGGCGCGTCGCCGTCGCCGGTTTCGTCGAGTTCGTTGTCGCGCAGCCAGTCGGCGGCTTGCGGGGCGTCGTCGAGGGTGAAGTCGGCGACCAGTTCGGCGCGGTCGGCGCCGTGGCGGACCACGCCGCTGTCGGCGCGCAGGCCCGACAACAGGCCGAGGGCGTCGACCAGCAGCGACTTGCCGGCGCCGGTTTCGCCGGAGATCACGGTGAGGCCGGGTCCGAAACTGAGTTCGGCGGCGCTGACGACGGCAAATTGCTTGAGCGAGAGGTGGGCGAGCATGCGGCGGCGATTGTGCCTTGAGCGAGCGGGGCTGGGAATGGGAGCGGCGGCGGGGGCGAGCGTAGGGGCGGGGTGGATCATGGGGTGAGATTGGGGGACGAGGGCCGGTCTGTTTGGGTTTGCTGGTCGGGGGCTCGATGTTTTGCCAGTCAGGGCCTCGTTGATTTTTGCTGGACGGGCCGCGTTGCTTTTGCTCGTCATTCCCGCGAAGACGGGCCCCGCTTCATTTCGGCGAAGCCGAACATCCAGGGCTTCACCGCGACATGACTCTGAAGTCTCTGGATTCCCGCCTTCGCGGGAATGACGAGCAAAAGCTGAAAGCGGGCCCCGACAGAGTGGCAACCGATCGCGTCATGCTCTTTACGATTCCCGATTCCCGATTCCCGATTCCCGATTCCCAAGGCTTCCCCCAATCCCGAATCTCCAATCCCGAATCCCGCCCCCAACCAACCCTTGCACCTTCCCCCACCGGCGCTTATATCCACACTCATGAACCGCCGCCCCGATCCCAGCCTCGACCCGCGCGCGCGCCAATTGCTGCGCACGCTGATCGGCCGCTACATCCACAGCGGCGAGCCGGTCGGGTCGCAGACCCTGGCCAAGCACGCCGGGCTGGATGTCAGCGCGGCGACCATCCGCAACATCCTCGGCGACCTCGAGGACGCCGGCCTGCTCAGCGCTCCGCATGCCTCGGCCGGGCGCATTCCGACCTCGCAGGGCTACCGCCTGTTCGTCGACTCGCTGCTGCAGGTGCGGCCGCTGCCGGAAGGCGATCTCGCGCGCCTGCGCAGCGAACTGCCGTCGGGCACCGGCACCCAGGCCTTGCTCGGCAGCGCTTCGGAACTGCTGTCGGCGATGACCCATTTCGTCGGCGTGGTCAGCGTGCCCAAGCGCGAGCAATTCGCGTTCCGGCGCATCGACTTCGTGCCGCTGGACGCGCAGCGGGTGCTGGCCATCCTGGTCTTCGCCGATCAGGACGTGCAGAACCGCATCATCCAGACACGCCGCCCGTACGAGGCCGGCGAGCTGGAGCGGGTCGGCAACTACCTCAACGCGCATTTCGCCGGCCGGCCGGTCTCGGAGATCCGCGACGTGCTGCTGCTGGAACTGCGCAACGCCCAGTCCGAGATGCAGACGCTGCTGGCGCAGTCGGTCGAACTGGCCGAGCAGGTGCTGATCCCGGACAACGACGACATGGTCCTGGCCGGACAGACCCGGCTGATGGGCGTGCAGGAGCTGGCCGACCTCGACCGGCTGCGCGAGCTGTTCGAAGCGTTCGCGCGCAAGCGCGAGATCCTGCAACTGCTCGAACGCACCGTGCAGGCGCCGGGCGTGCGCATCTTCATCGGCGAGGAAACCGGGCTGGCGCCGCTGGAAGGCGTGTCGCTGGTGACCGCGCCGTACACCTCCGGCGGCCGCGTGCTTGGCGTGCTGGGGGTGATCGGGCCGACCCGGATGGCCTACGACCGGGTGATCCCGGTGGTGCAGGCGGCGGCCGATGCGCTGGGCAATGCGTTCGGGGCGCCCGAGGCCGAGTAGGGGGCCGTCGCTGCGTTTGCGGATCGGCGGCCCCTGGAGGAGCGGCGCGAGCCGCGACCGCGAATTCCGTCTTCCCGCGCAGGACTGGTTGCGCCGGGTAACCCTCACGGCAAGCCCAGGCTGGCGCCGGGGTTTGTCGTGGCGCGCTCGCGACTTGCGCCGCTCCTACAGGGGGCGGCCCGATGATCGACGTAGCGGGCGGCAATCGCCTTAAGCACTGCCGAGATTGTCCCGAAACCATCCCCGCTCGCCGCAACTGAGCGCCGATCCCGCACGATCGCCGCAGATCCCGGCACTTGAATGGTCCGGCCGCGGCCCCATAGCTGGCCTGTCGCGGAAAAACCGCCAGGACCCAGCATGAGCCAAAACGACCCCAACCCCGATCTGCACCTCGACGACCCGACCGCCGCGGCGAATGCCGAGCCGAGCGAGGTCGAGAGCCTGCGCGCCGAGTTGACCCGGCTGCGCGAAGACTCGCTGCGCGAACGCGCCGAACTCGACAACCAGCGCAAGCGCGTGGCCCGCGATATCGACATGGCCCGCAAGTTCGCCAACGAGCGCCTGCTCGGCGACCTGCTGCCGGTGATCGACAGCCTGGAAGCCGGGCTGGGCGTGGCCGGCGGCGAGCCCAACGCGCTGCGCGAAGGCATGGAACTGACCCTGCGCCAGTTGCTCAAGGTCGCCGGCGACAACGGCCTGGTCGCGGTCGACCCGGTCGGCCAGCCGTTCAATCCCGAGCACCATCAGGCGATGAGCTTGGTGCCCGCGCCGGGCGTCGCGCCGAACCACGTGGTCCAGGTCTACCAGAAGGGCTGGCTGCTCAACGAGCGCCTGCTGCGCCCGGCCCTGGTCGTGGTCAGCCAGGACTGAACCGAACCATCGAATCGCACGCGGCGGGGCTCGCATCGGCCCGGTCCGCGAAGTTCACCCGAAGTTAAAGGGCAGGGCACGGGCGCTTGAACTGCCCGGCACCGAGCCCCAGATATCGCACATCGGCGGCCTGCAGCAATCGCGCCGCCCCCAACATTGAAGCATTGAGAGAGGGAGCAACATCCATGGGCAAGATCATCGGCATCGACCTGGGCACCACCAATTCCTGCGTTTCGATCATGGAAGGCGGCAAGGCCAAGGTCATCGAAAACTCCGAAGGCGACCGCACCACGCCGTCGATCGTCGCGTTCACCAAGGACGGCGAAGTCCTGGTCGGCGCGTCGGCCAAGCGCCAGGCGGTCACCAATCCGAAGAACACCTTCTACGCGGTGAAGCGCCTGATCGGCCGCAAGTTCACCGACGCCGAAGTGCAGAAGGACATCGGCCTGGTGCCCTATGGCATCGCCGCGCACGACAACGGCGACGCCTGGGTGCAGACCATCGACGGCAACAAGATGGCGCCGCAGCAGATCTCGGCCGAAGTGCTCGGCAAGATGAAGAAGACCGCCGAAGCCTACCTGGGCGAGCCGGTCACCGAAGCGGTCATCACCGTGCCGGCTTACTTCAACGACAGCCAGCGCCAGGCGACCAAGGACGCGGGCAAGATCGCCGGCCTTGAAGTCAAGCGCATCATCAACGAACCCACCGCGGCCGCGTTGGCCTACGGCATGGACAAGAAGGGCGGCGATCGCAAGATCGCGGTCTACGACCTCGGCGGCGGCACCTTCGACGTGTCGATCATCGAGATCGCGTCCGTCGACGGCGAAATGCAGGTGGAAGTGCTGTCGACCAACGGCGATACGTTCCTGGGCGGCGAAGATTTCGACAAGCGCGTCATCGACTACTTGGTCGAAGAGTTCCAGAAGGATCAGGGCATCGACCTGCGCAAGGATCCGCTGGCCCTGCAGCGCCTGAAGGATGCGGCCGAGCGCGCCAAGATCGAGCTGTCGTCCTCGCAGCAGACCGAAGTCAACCTGCCGTACGTCACCGCCGACGCGTCGGGCCCGAAGCACCTCAACATCAAGCTGACCCGCGCCAAGCTGGAGTCGCTGGTCGAGGATCTGGTCAAGAAGACGATCGAGCCGTGCCGCATCGCGCTCAACGACGCCGGCCTTCGCGCCAGCGACGTGGCCGAGGTGATTTTGGTCGGCGGTCAGACCCGCATGCCCAAGGTCAGCCAGGCCGTGGCCGAGTTCTTCGGCAAGGAGCCGCGCAAGGACGTCAACCCGGATGAAGCGGTCGCCGTCGGTGCCGCGATCCAGGGCGGCGTGCTGGCCGGCGACGTCAAGGACGTGCTGCTGCTCGACGTGACCCCGCTGAGCCTGGGCATCGAAACCCTGGGCGGCGTGTTCACCAAGATCATCGAGAAGAACACCACGGTTCCGACCAAGGCCTCGCAGACCTTCTCGACCGCCGAGGACAACCAGTCCGCGGTGACCGTGCATGTGCTGCAGGGTGAACGCGATCAGGCCCGCTTCAACAAGTCGCTGGCCCGCTTCGACCTGTCCGGCATCGAGCCCTCGCCGCGCGGCATGCCGCAGGTCGAGGTGTCGTTCGACATCGACGCCAACGGCATCATCCACGTCAGCGCCAAGGACAAGAAGACCAACAAGGAACAGAAGGTCGAGATCAAGGGCGGCTCGGGCCTGTCCGAGGAAGAGATCGCCAAGATGGTCGCCGACGCGGAAGCCAACCGCGAGGAAGACCAGAAGTTCCAGGAACTGGTGCAGGCGCGCAACCACGCCGACGGCCTGATCCACATGACCCGCAGCACGATCAAGGAGCACGGCGAGAAGTTGCCGGGCGACCAGATCGGCCGCGCCGAAGCGGCGATCTCGGAGCTGGAAACGGCGATGAAGGGCGACGACAAGGGCCAGATCGAGGCCAAGTCGAAGGCGCTGGAAGAGGCCGCGCAGTCGCTGTTCGCGGCGGCCAACGCCGGTCAGCCGGGCGAAGGCGCCCCGGCCGACGACGGCGGCGCGTCGGCCAAGGCCGACGACGTGGTCGACGCGGAGTTCACTGAAGTGAAGGACGACAAAAAGTAAGCCGGGAATCGGGAATGGGGAATCGGGAATGGGCGCGCGACGTGTGCGTGCGGCCCGTGGACGCCGATTCCCCGTTCTTGCATCCGTCGCGGGCGGCAGGCGTTTCTCACGCGCCGCCCGCTTTTGATTTAACGATTCCCGACTCTCGATTCCCGATTCCCGAACCCAGCCCATGAGCAAACGCGACTACTACGAAGTGCTGGGCGTTGCGCGCAACGCCAGCGACGACGACCTCAAGAAGGCCTATCGCCGCTGTGCGATGAAACACCACCCGGACCGCAATCCGGGCGACTCGGCCGCCGAGGCCGCGTTCAAGGAGTGCAAGGAGGCCTACGAAATCCTGGCCGACGCCAACAAGCGCCGCGCCTACGATCAGCACGGCCATGCCGCGTTCGAGCACGGCAATGGCGGCGGCGCCGGCGGTCCGGGGTTCTCGGACATGGGCGACATCTTCGGCGACATCTTCGGCAACATCTTCGGAGGTGGCGGCGGTGGCGCGCGCGGTCCGCGTCGCGGCGCCGACATCGGCTACGTAATGGAGCTGTCGCTGGAAGAAGCGGTCGGCGGGGTCGAAAAACAGATCGAAATCCCCACCCTCGACGCCTGCGAGACCTGCAACGGCAGCGGTTCGGCCGACGGCAAGGTCGAGACCTGCGGCACCTGCAAAGGCCACGGCCAGGTGCGCATCCAGCGCGGCATCTTCTCGATGCAGCAAAGCTGCCCGCACTGCAACGGCAGCGGCAAGACCATCGCCAATCCCTGCGCCGATTGCCACGGGCAGGGCCGGGTTGAACGCACCAAGACCTTGCAGGTCAAGATTCCGGCCGGCGTCGACAACGGCGACCGCATCCGCCTGACCGGCGAAGGCGAGGCCGGCCCGACCGGTTCGCCGCCGGGCGATCTGTACGTGGAAGTGCGCGTGCGCGAGCACGAGATCTTCCAGCGCGACGGCGACGACCTGCATTGCGACGTGCCGATCCGCATCTCGCAAGCCGCGCTCGGCGACATCATCCGGGTGCCGACCCTGGGCGGCGAAGTCGAATTGCGCATTCCCTTCGAAACCCAGAGCGGCAAGCTGTTCCGCCTGCGCGACAAGGGCGTCAAGTCGGTGCGCAGCCGCAAGACCGGCGACCTGTACTGCCGCGTCGTGGTCGAGACGCCGGTCAATCTCACAACGGAACAACGCGAGCTTCTGGAGAAATTCGAAGCGACGTTCGTGGGTGAGGGGGCGCGAAAGCACTCGCCACGGTCCTCCACCTTTCTGGACGGGGTCAAGGGATTCTGGGATCGGATGACGTCCTGATCGTGGCGCAGCGCGTCGCGCCGCGTGCGCGACGCGTGTCCGGACAAGGGGGCTTCGGCGCCCCCTTTTTCGTGGGCGGCGCATACGTTCTTTCGCGTCCGACGACATCGGGCGTCGACCACCCGGTTCGTTGCCGCGCATCGGCAATCGGCGCGCCGCGAAGCGCGTGTTCGCGGGCGCCGTGATCGCCAACTCCGGCACGCCGGGGATGTGGTAGAACGTTTCCGCGCCGACGCTCGGCGCGACGGCGCCGGTCCGCGATCGCGCGGCCGTCCACCACACAGGGAACAGGGGAAGAAAGGATGCGCATCGCGATGCAGCGGCTGTCGGCCGCGGTTTGTCTTGCACTCATCGGCGGCGCGGCGATCGCGCAGACCGCGCCGGCCGATCGCGCCGGCACCGCGCCGGCGGCCAGCGCCACGCCCGTGGTCAAACCCGCCGCCGCGGCGGCCTCGGACGACCCGATCCGCAGGGAGCGCTCGTATCTCAGTTACACCGTGCAGGCCGACGGCAGCTACGTCGAGCAGCACGAAACCGCGTTCAAGGTGCTCGACGAACGCGCGATCGAATACGCCAAGCACGAATCGATCGGCTACAGCGCCAGCATCCAGACCCTCGACGTGGTCGAGGCCTATACCCGCAAGGCCGACGGTCGCCGCATCGATGTGCCCAAGTCGAATTTCCAGGTCGAGACCAACGACGGCCGCGAAGGCGGCGGCCCGGCGTTCTCGGACATCGCCACCACCCGCCTCGTGTTCCCCGACGTCGCGGTCGGCGACACCGTGGTGCTGAACTACCGGCTGGTCGGCAAGAAGGCGATGTTCGACGGGCATTTTTCCGATATCACCAGTTTCACCGACACCGCTTACATGGGCGATTTGCGGATCAAGATCGATCTGCCCGCCGGGCTGTGGACCCAGCAGCAGACCTTCGGCAAGCTCAAGCAGGTGCGCGACGAAACCGTCGGCGGCCGCCATATCGTCGAGTGGACCTACCAGAACCTGAGCCCGGTCAAGCGCGAATCCGACCCGGCCTCGATCTTCGATATCGAACGCTACAACGGCTACGCCCTGTCAACCTTCCGCAGCTACGGCGACATCGCCAAGGCCTACGGCGAGCGCGCGCTGCCCAAGGCGGTGCCGACCGCGCGGGTGCGCAAGCTCGCCGACGAAATCGCCGCCGGCAAGACCGATCAGCGCGCGGTCGCGCAGGCGCTGTACGAATGGGTGTCGACCAACATCAACTATGCCGGCAACTGCATCGGCCTGGGCGCGGTGGTGCCGCGCGATCAGGAATTCGTGCTCGACAACCGCATCGGCGACTGCAAGGACCACGCGACCTTGCTGCAGGCGCTGTTCGCGGCCAAGGGCATCGAGGCGACCCAGGCGCTGATCAACGCCGGCAACGTCTACACCCTGCCCAAGGTGCCGGTGGCGTCGAGCGTCAACCACGTGCTCAATTACCTGCCGGGCCTGGACCTGTACGTCGACGCGACCGCCAAGGGCATTCCGTTCGGCGAACTGCCGGCGCAGATCGCCGGCAAGCCGGTGCTGCGCATCGACCGGCCCGAGTTGAAGGCGTCGACGCCGGGCTTCGTCAAACTGCACAACCGCCAGCGCATGAACACCCGCCTGACCGTGCTCGAGGACGGGTCGATGAAGGGCACGGTCGAGGTCGAACTCAGCGGCATGCCGGCCATCTCGATGCGCGCGAGCCTGCGCGAGCTCAGCGCCGACGACGCCAAGGACATGGTCAAGAACGTATTCAAGCGCGGCGGCCTGGAAGCCGAAGGCAGCTTCACCCAGGACGATCCCAAACCGCTTCGCGGCGAACATCGTTATCGCACGCAGTTCGAGGTCAAGCAGGCCTTGCCGGTACCGGGCGCGTTCGCGCTCGGGCCGAGTTTCTTCAGCCCGATGCCGGTCAGTGCATTGGTCGGCAGCGCCACCGCCGAGATCGACAAGGACGAAGGCGACGGCACCTGCGGCGGCGGACGTTCGGAAGAGACCTACCGGATCGAATTCCCGGCGACGATGAAAGTGATCGCGGTGCCGCCGAACCTGAGCCTGGAATCCGGCGGTTCGCGCTACACCGCGACCTATACGCTCAAGGGCAATGTGCTCGAAGCCAGCCGGGTGATCGAGGACGTGACTTTGGGGCCGGTGTGCACCGCCGAATACAACCGCGCCTATCAGGCGTTCGCGAAGAAAGTGCTGCCCAATCTCAAGGCGCAGTTGGTGTATCAGTAAGCCATGACGCGCAGCTACGAATCGTTGCGGCCATTACTGGAGCCTTGGGGCGAACTGCGCTCGCAGGCTGTGTCGCAGTGGCAGGGCGACATCGCCTTGCCGCCGACGCTGGAAGCGTTCTATCGCGAACTCGGTCCGTGGGGCGAAACCTTTCACGCGTCGGTCGGACCGATCGGGTTGAGCATCGACGCTGGCGGCAACCCGGTCGACATCCCACCGCTGCATAAGCTGTGGTCGCGGCAGGCCGGTTACCGCTGGCATGGTCTGAGCGGCGAACGCTTGCCCGGGTGGAAGGACGAATGGCTGACCGTGGCGATGGAGGGCGGCAATCCCTTCATTCTCGACATGCGCAGCGGCGCGGTGCTGTTCGACCTCGCCGGCGGCCCGTGGTCGCCGCGACCGATCGCCGACGATCTGGCCACCGCGTTCGGCGCGATCGCGACCGTGGCCAATGCCTACACCGCGCTCGGCGAGGCCGCGTTGGACGAAGACGACGACCTGCGCCCGCGGGCGAGGGCGCAGGTGCGCGATGCGCTCGCCGACTTCCTCGACGGCGACGGACGGCGTGCCGACGGCTTGCTCGCGGCCTGGCGTTGGTACGAATAAGGACGTTGCTATGCGTATTGCGATGCCGTTGATAGCGCTTGTCGCTGCTGGCCTGCTGGTCGGTGCCGGCGATACGCGCGCCGCCTGCCTGGGCGATACGCCGGTCGCGACGGCCGGCGCGTTTTACCGCGACCACTACACCTTCTGGAACGACCCGCTTCCGAGTTTGGAGCGGATCGTCTCGGCGCGATTGTTGCGCTTGTTGAAGCAGGACCGGGCCTGCGGCGGCGACGGCGGCGAGGTCTGCGCGATCGGCGCCGATCCCTGGCTCGACGCGCAGGACGGCGAGGCGCGCGATCCGCGCTTCGTCGCCGAGAGCGAAAACATGGTGCAGGTGCGCTATAGGTTCGCGCTGGGGGACGACCAGCCCTCGCAAGCACAGGTTGCGCGCCTGCGGCTCGCGCGTGAAGGCGGCTGCTGGCGGGTCGACGATCTGATCGGTCCGAACGGCGGCTCGCTGCGCGACGCGCTTGCGCGCTTTCACGAAAGCCCCGGTGCCGGCTGAGCACAGCCACGGCAAGCTTGTCGGCATCGTCCGTGCGCGAATCGCGCGCCACGCGCGCACGGATATGTGAACCGGGCGAAGTCCGCGCTTGTCGCCGCCGGATTGCGCCGCTAGCCTGATCGCATGAGCGAAATCACCCGACTGTTGATACACGGCGCCTCCGGCCGCATGGGCCAGGCCTTGCTGCGGCTCGCCGCCGAACGCCAGGACCTGCGCGTGATCGCCGCGTACTCGCGTTCGCAGCCCGCGCAGCGGGTGATCGACGGCGTGCCGCACTTCGCCGTGTCCGAATTGAACGGCGCGCCCGAGTTCGACGTGGCGATCGATTTCAGCCTGCCCGACGGCTTCGACCCGGTGCTGGCGCTGTGCGCGCAACGCGGCAAGGCCCTGGTCTCGGGCACCACCGGCCTGAGTTCGGCGCAGAACACCGCGATCAACGACGCAGCCGCGCGCATCGCGGTGGTGTGGGCGGCCAACTACAGCCTCGGCGTGGCGGTATTGACCGAACTGGTGCGCCGCGCCGCGGCCGCCTTGCCGGGCTGGGACTGCGACGTGATCGAGGCCCACCATACCCGCAAGCTCGACGCGCCGTCGGGCACCGCGCTGCACCTGGGCGCGGCCGCCGCGATCGGCCGCGGCGAGGAGCCGCATTACGCCAGCCTGCGCGCCGGCGACATCGTCGGCGAACACACCGTGCAGTTCGCCGCGGCCGGCGAGCGGCTGGAACTGATCCACCGCGCCAGCAACCGCGACATCTTCGCGCGCGGCGCGCTCGAGGCGGCGCTGCGCGTCGCCCATCAAGCGCCGGGGCGGTACGGGCTGGCGGAGCTGATGTTTCCGAATCTCTGAACGGGGCCGCGGGCGGTAGGACGGCAGGCAGAGCGGCAGAGCAAATCCCCCTCGATCCCCCTCTACAAAGGGGGAAGAACAGTGGGGCGGTCGCTGTTCATGGCTTGGTCGTCAATCGAACCGACGCTGCAGCCGCATATTTCGATAACGGAAAGCGTGTCCGAAGCGACATTCCGCCCCGTTTACCAAATCCCCAAGACGCTTCCCCCCTTTAAAAAAGGGGGCAGGGGGGATTTGCTCCTAAGCAGCCCCACCTGAACACCCCCGCCAAACCACCGCCCAAACCTGAAGCGCCGCCCCGCCCAAACACCCGAATTGCCGCCTGCGGCCACATTGAGGCTGGCGCCCGAGGCCCATCGCCGCTAGAATTCCGGCTCGCCTGAATCCCGCACGCCGGACCGGTCCCGCACCGCGTCCGTGTTTTGCTGCAAGTCGGTTTTGCCGATGTCGCGCACGGGATCAGATCCTTTGGCAGCCAAGGCGATCCCCCCGTGACCCAACCCGCAATCCTCGCACTCGAAGACGGCACCGTGTTCGAGGGCGTTTCCGTAGGCGCGCCCGGCCTCAGCGTCGGCGAAGTCGTATTCAACACCGCGATCACCGGCTACCAGGAAATCCTCACCGATCCCTCGTACGCCCGTCAGCTGGTCACGCTGACCTACCCGCACGTCGGCAACACCGGCATCACCGCGCAGGACGACGAAGCCCGCCAGGTCTGGGCCAGCGGCCTGATCGTGCGCGACGTGCCGCGCCGACCCAGCAACTGGCGCAGCACGATCGCGTTGCCGCAGTGGCTGGCCGATCGCGGCGTGGTCGCGATCTCCGACATCGACACCCGCAAGCTGACCCGTCTGCTGCGCGACACCGGCGCGCAGAACGGCGCGCTGATGGCCGGCGAGATCGACGTCGCCAAGGCGATCGAAGCCGCGCGCAAGTTCCCGGGCCTGAAGGGCATGGACCTGGCCAAGGAAGTCTGCACGCGCGAACGTTACGAGTGGACCGAAGGTCAGCTCGATCTCGACCGCAACGCGTTCGTGACGGCTGAGTCGCGCTTCCATGTCGTCGCCTACGACTTCGGCGTCAAACTCAATATCCTGCGCATGCTCGCCGAGCGGGGCTGCCGGGTGACCGTGGTGCCGGCGCAGACCCCGGCCGCCGAGGTGCTGGCGCTCAATCCCGACGGCGTATTCCTGTCCAACGGTCCCGGCGATCCGGAACCCTGCGATTACGCGATCGCGGCGATCAAGGAATTCATCGCCCGCAAGATCCCGACCTTCGGCATCTGCCTCGGCCATCAGCTGCTCGGCCTGGCCTCTGGCGCGAAGACCTTGAAGATGAAGTTCGGCCATCACGGCGCGAACCATCCGGTCCAGGACCTCGACAGCGGCCGGGTGATGATCACCTCGCAGAACCACGGTTTCGCGGTCGATGAAGCGAGCCTGCCGGGCAACGTGCGCGTGACCCACCGCTCGCTGTTCGACGGCAGCAACCAGGGCATCGCCCTGACCGACGCGCCGGCCTTCAGTTTTCAGGGTCACCCGGAAGCGAGCCCGGGCCCGCACGATGTGTCGCCGTTGTTTGATCGGTTCGTGGTGTCGATGGAACAGGCCAAGGCCGCCTGATGAGCGCGGCGCCGGCCACGCCGACGCGTCGACGCCGCTGGCGTTCGCGTGCATTGGCGTTGCTGGTGGTGCTCGGCGCGTATCCCGCGTTCGTGATGATCGCGGTCTACACCCAATGGTTCGCCGCCGGTCTTCCCGGCGGACGCAACGGCCCGGCCGATGCGTACCGCCACAGCCTGGCCAGCGCGATCGTCGCCTACACCCTGTCGCCGCGTTGCGTCGATTGGGTGACGCAGGTGATGGAGCGAGGCGGCGAAGGCAATGCGAGCCGGGCGATGGACGCCCACAACAACCGCATCGGCGCGCGCGTGGGCGCCGCCGCTGAAAACTGGACCGCGATGCAGCGCGAAGTTCGCGCCGCGGTCGACCACGGAGCGATCGATGCGCGATCGCCCGAGCAAATCACCTGGCGCGCGCCTTCATCCTGGCAGGACCGGTTGTACTGACATGACATCCTTACGATTGCCGCAACGTCGGATCGGAGCCATGCGCTGGGCCGGTCTGCTGATCGGCGCGCTGGCGATGAGCCACGCCGCGGCCGCCGAGCCGTCGGCGGCGTTCGAGGCCGCCCGCAACGATCGACTGGCCGACATGATCGTAAGGATGATTCCGCTCGGCCCGCAGTTCGATGCCGCGGCCGCGGCCGATCTGCGCTGGCCCTTGCAATCGATCGCGGCCGAGGATCTCGAGCCGCAGTGGTTGAGCTGCGCTCGCGGGAAATTGTCGACGCGCGGCTACCGCGAATTCAGGCGCGCCGAAATGGCCGAGTACGCGAAAACGCATCCGCAGTTGGTCGATGCCGATCTGGCGGTGTTGTCGGCCGGCGCCGCCGATGTCTTCGCGAAGCTGGCCGATCTCGCGATCGAGGCAGGCAAGAAAAATCCGGATGCATCCGATTCGAAGGCGCTGTTGCAACAAGTGATCGCGACAACCAATCCGCGCCAACGCGAGGCATTCACCGCGTTCGTCTCGCGCGATGAACATCAGCTGCTGCGCCGTTTAACCGGAATCGAGTCGGTTTACAGCAGCTTCCCCAACGCGAAAGAACTGTTCGGCGATGGAATCGTGCAGGGCGTCATGCGCGAGGCGGTCGAAAGCTGCCAGATACCGAAATACTTATTTTCAAGGCCCGCGAGTGGATGAACGATGTGGCGCGCGCATGAAAGATGCCGCGACGAATGATTCTCCCGAGCGGTCGCTCCAACCAAATAGCCATTACGAGTAACTACCGATGCCCAAGCGTACCGACATCAAAACCGTCCTGATCATCGGCGCCGGCCCGATCGTGATCGGCCAGGCCTGCGAGTTCGACTACTCCGGCGCGCAAGCCTGCAAGGCGCTGCGCGACGAGGGCTACCGCGTGGTCCTGGTCAACTCGAATCCGGCCACGATTATGACCGACCCGAACATGGCCGACGCGGTCTACATCGAGCCGATCAACTGGCAGACGGTCGAGAAGATCATCGCCAAGGAAAAGCCCGACGCGCTGCTGCCGACCATGGGCGGCCAGACCGCGCTGAACTGCGCGCTCGACCTGGCCGACAACGGCGTGCTGGAGAAGTACAACGTCGAGCTGATCGGCGCCAAGCGCGAAGCGATCCGCATGGCCGAAGACCGCGAGCTGTTCCGCGTGGCGATGAAGGAGATCGGCCTGGAATGCCCGAAGGCCGAAGTCGCGCGCACCCTGGAAGAAGCGATCGACATCCAGACCCGGGTCGGCTATCCGACCATCATCCGTCCCAGCTTCACCCTGGGCGGCAGCGGCGGCGGCATCGCCTACAACCGCGAAGAGCTGATCGATATCGTCACCCGCGGCCTGGAACTGTCGCCGACCACCGAAGTGCTGGTAGAGGAATCGGTGCTGGGCTGGAAGGAATTCGAAATGGAAGTGGTCCGCGACACCGCGGACAACTGCATCATCGTGTGCTCGATCGAAAACTTCGACGCGATGGGCGTGCACACCGGCGACTCGATCACTGTCGCGCCGGCGCAGACGCTCACCGACAAGGAATACCAGCGCCTGCGCGATGCCTCGATCGCGGTGTTGCGCAAGATCGGCGTCGACACCGGCGGCTCTAACGTCCAGTTCGGCATCAACGCCCAGAACGGCCGCGTGGTGGTGATCGAAATGAACCCGCGCGTGTCGCGCTCCTCGGCGCTGGCTTCGAAAGCGACCGGGTTCCCGATCGCCAAGATCGCCGCCAAGCTCGCGGTCGGCTACACCCTCGACGAACTGCGCAACGAGATCACCGGCGGCGCGACCCCGGCGTCGTTCGAGCCGAGCATCGACTACGTCGTCACCAAGATCCCGCGCTTCGCGTTCGAGAAGTTCCCGCAGGCTGACGCGCGCCTGACCACGCAGATGAAGTCGGTCGGCGAAGTCATGGCGATGGGCCGCACCTTCCAGGAATCGCTGCAGAAGGCGCTGCGCGGCCTGGAAACCGGCAAGGTCGGCCTCGACCCGACCGGTCTGGACCTGAGCAGCGAAATCGATATGACCAAGCTGCGCCGCGAGCTCAAGGAGCCCGGCCCGGAGCGCATGTTCCATATCGGCGATGCGTTCCGCGCCGGCATGAGCGTCGAGGACGTGCATGCGCTGTCGTTCGTCGATCCGTGGTTCCTGGACCAGATCGAGGAATTGATCGCGACCGAAGGCGAAGTGGCCGACGCCGGCCTGGGCGCGCTCGACAAGCCGCGCATGCGCGCGCTCAAGCGCATGGGCTTCTCCGATGCGCGCATCGCCCAGCTCACCGGCACCGACGAAACCGCGGTGCGCACGCTGCGCCGCGCGTTCGGCGTGCGCCCGGTGTACAAGCGCGTGGACTCCTGCGCCGCCGAGTTCGCCACCACCACCGCCTACATGTACTCGACCTACGAGGACGAGTGCGAAGCCAATCCGAGCAATCGCGACAAGATCATCGTGCTCGGCGGCGGCCCCAACCGCATCGGCCAAGGCATCGAGTTCGACTACTGCTGCGTACATGCCGCGCTCGCCCTGCGCGAGGACGGCTATGAAACCATCATGGTCAACTGCAATCCGGAAACCGTGTCGACCGATTACGACACCTCCGACCGCCTGTACTTCGAACCGCTGACGCTCGAGGACGTGCTGGAAATCGCCGACCTCGAAAAGCCCAAGGGCGTGATCGTGCAGTACGGCGGCCAGACCCCGCTCAAGCTCGCGCGCGCGCTGGAAGCCAACGGCGTGCCGATCATCGGCACCTCGCCCGACAGCATCGACCTGGCTGAAGACCGCGAGCGTTTCCAGAAGCTGGTGCAGGACCTGGGCCTGGCCCAGCCGATCAACCGCACCGCGCGCAATCCCGACGAAGCGCTGATGCTGGCCAACCAGATCGGTTACCCGATGGTGGTGCGTCCGAGCTACGTGCTCGGCGGCCGGGCGATGGAAATCGTCTATTCCGACGCCGACCTGACCCGTTACATTCGCGATGCGGTCAAGGTGTCGAACGATTCGCCGGTGTTGTTGGACCGCTTCCTCGATAACGCGGTCGAGGTCGACGTCGACATCATCGCCGACCGCGAAGGCCGGGTGCTGATCGGCGGCGTGATGGAGCACATCGAAGAAGCCGGCGTGCATTCGGGCGACTCCTCGTGCTCGCTGCCGCCGTATTCGCTCAGCGCCGGCACCCAGGAAAAACTGCGCGAGCAGGTCGTGGCGCTGGCCAAGGCGCTCAAGGTGGTCGGGCTGATGAACACCCAGTTCGCGATCCAGACCGACGCGCAAGGCAACGACACGATCTTCCTGATCGAAGTGAACCCGCGCGCCTCGCGCACGGTGCCGTTCGTGTCCAAGGCCACCGGCATGGCGCTGGCGAAGATCGCCGCGCGCTGCATGGTGGGCCAGACGTTGGCCTCGCAAGGCGCGCTGGAAGAAATCGTGCCGGACTACTACTCGGTCAAGGAAGCGATCTTCCCGTTCGCCAAGTTCCAGGGCGTCGACCCGATCCTCGGACCGGAGATGCGTTCCACCGGCGAAGTGATGGGCGTGGGCAAGAACTTCGGCGCGGCCATGGCGCGCGCGCAGGAAGCCGGCGGCATCAAGGCGCCGCCGGTGGGCAAGGTGTTCATCTCGGTGCGCGACCCGGACAAGCTGCGCGTGCTGCCGGTGGCGCAGGAACTGCTGCGCCGCGGCTACAGCCTGGTCGCGACCAGCGGCACCCAGGCGTTCTTCGCCGAGCATGGCGTGATCTGCGAATCGGTCAACAAGGTCACCGAAGGCCGTCCGCACGTCGTCGACCTGATCAAGAACGGCGAACTCGTCTATATCATCAACACCACCGAAGGCCGCCAGGCGATTTCGGACTCGTTCTCGATCCGTCGCGAAGCCCTGCAGCAGCGGGTGACGTACTCGACCACGGTGTCGGGCGCGCGCGCGCTGGTGGGTTCGCTGGACTATCGCGGCAAGGGCCCGGTGTGGTCGTTGCAGGAGTTGCATGCGCAGATTGGCGCGGCGTCGTAAGCGACGGGTGTCAGCAATGCAGGCGTTGCCTGCGTCGTGAAGCGAGACGAGGGCGGTGCGGTTGCGCCGCCCGTCAGTCCTGGGTTGCGGGGTCGGCGGCATTCGACAGCGGTATAGACTCGATTTGCCGCGTCCCCTCCGATCGTCATTCCCGCGAAGGCGGGAATCCAGAGACTTCAGCGCGTCCTCTCCAGAACGTCATTCCCGCGAACGCGGGAATGACGACTTGAAAGAGGGCGCTAAAGCCTCTAACTGTCGCGCATAGGAGTGGCGCTCCTGGCGAGACGACGCTGAAGCCTCTGGATCCCCGCCTGCGCGGGGATGACGGTCTGGAAGGATTCGTCAAGTCACGGGATAGAGTTTCAGCGACGATGGCTTGACATCTGTCTCAATCCCCGCCTGCAACCCCTCCCATCCCCCGGGATGCCTTCCGCCCAGGTTCCCGGCACAATGGGGCCAACCCAGCATTCAACATGCCGGCGTCCGGCCGAAAAGGACGCGTTACCGAGGAAGCAAGGAATGAGACCACCCATCACGGCCCAGGGCGCGCAGCGTTTGCGCGCGGAGCTGGAAGAACTCAAGTCGGTCAAGCGGCCGGCGGTGATCAACGCGATCGCCGAAGCGCGCGCCCACGGCGATCTCAAGGAGAACGCCGAGTACCACGCCGCGCGCGAACAGCAAGGCTTCATCGAAGGCCGGATCAAGCAGCTCGAAGCCGAGCTGTCGCACGCTCAGGTCATCGACATCAGCACCCTCAACGCCGGCTCCAAGGTCGTGTTCGGCGCCACCGTCGAGCTGATCGACGTGGACACCGAGGAAGAGCGCAAGTACCAGATCGTCGGCGACCTGGAAGCCGACATCAAACTCGGCCTGATCGCGATCTCCTCGCCGGTCGCGCGCGCGCTGATCGGCAAGAACGAGGGCGACAGCGTCGTCATCGACGCGCCGGGCGGCACCCACGAGTACGAAATCGTCGGCGTCAGCTACAGCGCCGGATGATCAGCCGGCGTCCGCGCATGAGCCGCCAGCCATGAACAGCGTCACCGTCCTGTTGCCCGAGCGCGCGCGCTTCGGCGGCCAGCGTCTGGGCGAAACCTTCGGGCTGCGGCTCGGCCGCGCCGACCGCAGCGTCGAGGCGGCCGATCAGGCCGCGCGGGTGTTCGACATCCTGCCGCGCGGCTGGCCGATCGCGGCGGTGTCGCGGCAACGCGATGTCGGCGACGCCGCCTACGGCGCGTGGCTGCGCGCCGACCCGGCCTATGTGCGGCCCGACATCAACGGCGCGCGCCTGCTCGCTTACGGCCAGGCTCTTTCGCTGAGCGAACGCGACAGCGCGGCGTTGTTGCCGGCGCTGCGGCCCTTGTTCGGCGACGCCGGTTTTCCGATCGACGCGCCGCATCCGAGCCGCTGGTACCTCGCGTTGCCGCGCGAAAGCCGATTGCCGAAATTCGCCTCGCCCGAACAGGCGTTGGGCGAAGACATGTTCCAGCATTTGCCGGGCGTGGAGAACGAAGGCAGCGAAGGCCGCCGCTGGCGTTCGCTGCTCAGCGAGGCGCAGATCGTTCTGCACAACCATCCGCACAACGCCCAGCGCATCGCCGCCGGGCTGGCGCCGATCAATTCGCTGTGGTTCTGGGGCGGCGGCGTGCTGCCCGATCACGTGCGCACGAATTACCAGCAGGTCTACAGCGACGACGAAGGCCTGACCGCGTTTGGCGCCCAGGCCGGCATCGCCGCGACGGCGCTGCCGCCGCAGTGGCCGGCGGGCGAGGGCGAGCGCCTGTTCGACCTGCGCGCGGCGCGCGACCTGACCGTGGTGCAGCGCGATTGGCTCGAGCCGATCGCGCATGCGCTCGACGCGGGAACGCTGGAGCGAGCGGTGCTCGCGCTCGCCGACGGCGAACGTTTCGAACTGGCGCGTTCGCAGCGCTGGCGTTTCTGGCGCAAGTCGTTGCGTTCGCTGCAAGTTTGAGCAAGCCATGACGTTGTTGCATATATCTGTGTCGGCTGCGCACAAGCCGATTCCTTGCCGCTTGCGTCCGAGCGCACATCGATGAAACCGATCACGCGCCTGCGCCGCCGCGACGTCGTCGATGCCGGCCTGTGGCCGGAGTCGGTCTCGCCGCTGCTGCGCCGGGTCTACGCCGCGCGCGGCGCGAACTGCGTCGAACAGGCGCAGCCGCGACTCGCGCAGTTGCTGCCGCCCGACGGCATGCTCGGGCTCGACGCCGCGACCGCGTTGCTCGCCGAGGCGATCGCCGCCGATCGCCACATCCTGGTGGTCGGCGATTTCGACTGCGACGGCGCCACCGCCTGCGCGGTCGGCGTGCGAGGTCTGCGTCTGCTTGGCGCCAAGCGGGTCTCGCATGCGGTGCCTAATCGGATCGTGCATGGCTACGGCCTGTCGCCGGCGTTGGTGGAGGAGTTGGCGACACTCCAACCCGATCTGTTGGTCACCGTCGATCACGGCATCGCCTGTCATGCCGGCATCGCCGCGGCGCGCGCGCGCGGTTGGAAGGTGCTGGTCACCGATCACCATCTGCCCGGCGAACACTTGCCGCAGGCCGACGCGATCGTCGATCCGAATCAGCCCGGCGATGCGTTCCCTAGCAAGATGCTCGCCGGCGTCGGCGTCATGTTCTACGTGCTGCTGGCCTTGCGCCGGCGGTTGCGCGAGGCCGGCGCGTTCGGCGCGGACAGCGTGCCGGATCTGAGCGTCCTGCTCGATCTGGTCGCGGTCGGCACCGTCGCAGATCTGGTGCCGCTCGACGCGAACAACCGCGCGCTGGTCGCCGCCGGCCTGCGCCGTCTGCGCGCGGGGCAGGGCGGCGCCGGACTGCGCGCATTGATCGAAGTTTCGCAACGCGATTACCGGCGCTTGACCGCGGCCGATATCGGCTACGCGGTCGCGCCGCGTCTGAACGCCGCCGGACGATTGGAAGACATGGCGCTCGGCATCGAATGCCTGTTGACTGAAAACGCTGCGCAGGCGCGCGATATCGCTTCAACGCTAAACGAGATCAACGCCGAACGCCGCGCCGTGCAGCAGCAGATGACCGACGAAGCGCAGGCCGCGTTCGCGCGGGTGTCGATCGACACCGAGGCCGCGCCGATGGCGTTGTGTCTGTTCGACGACGACTGGCATCCCGGCGTGGTCGGTCTGGTCGCGTCGAAGATGAAGGAGCGCCTGCATCGGCCGGTGATCGCGTTCGCGCCGGCCGAACCCGGCAGCCAGCAACTGCGCGGTTCGGCGCGTTCGATTCCCGGCTTTCATATTCGCGATGCGCTGGCCGATGTCGCCGCGCGTCATCCCGATTTGATCGAACGCTTCGGCGGCCACGCGATGGCCGCCGGTTTGTCGCTGCGCGCGGATGCGTTCGACGCTTTCCGCGATGCGTTCGAACACTGCGCGCGGCTGGCGCTGACGCCGGAACTGCTGCAGGCCGATGTGCTCAGCGACGGCGAACTGCACGCGGCCGAGTTCGATCGCGCGCATGCCGAATCGCTGCGCGACGGCGGCCCGTGGGGTCAGGGCTTCGCCGAGCCGCAGTTCGACGGCGAGTTCGAAGTGCTGTCCTGGCGCGTGGTCGGCGAACGCCATCTCAAGCTGGAACTGGGCCGCGACGGCCTGCGCCTCAACGCGATCGAGTTCGGCGGCTGGGACGGCAACACGCCGCCGCCGTGGGTGCGCATCGCCTATCGCCTGGAGCCCGACGATTATCGCGGCGGCACGGCGGTGCAACTGGTGGTCGTGCATCGCGAGGCATTGTAGGCAAAAGTAATTCAGAGGAGGCGTTTCGACATGCCCTCATCGATGCTCGCTCGTGGTGCCCGCGCGCGATTGAATTCACGGATTTGCGAACTGGGTCGGGTTTAACCGCCGCCACCATCGGCGGCGTGGCCGAGGCCGCGCGCTTTATGCGTTGGTTTGGGCGATTTCGTCGTGCCGCGCAGCGTGGCACGCCCTCAACCCCAGGAGAGCGGGACGATGTCCGATCCGAATCCCAAAGTACCCAAGCCCTCGATCTTCAACAGCCTCGGTGGCGCCTTCAATCGATGGACGGCGCGCTTCGATGCCAGCGCGCGCGATCCCGATTCGGTGCTCAATTCGTTCGCCCGCCACCACCACGACGACGGCAATCAATTCGAACCCGCGCACGGTGTCGAACGCAATAACGCAGCACCGCTGGCGACGCCTTCGGCCGCGCCGAGCACCGCGGCGCCGCGTGCGGCGATGCCGTCGGCGGTCGCGCCGATCGTGCCGCCTATTGGCCCGACCTTCGCGCCGCGTGCGTACCCGCGGGTGGGTAATCCGTTCGACGATTCGTACACCGCGCCGGAATCGGTCGCGCCGACGACGAGCACATCGACCACTCGCGCGACCGAGTCGGACCCTGCCGTGGCCGCGCCGGGCGCATCGCCGGGATTCTCCATGCGCGGCTTGCACGCGATTTTTCCGCGCCACGACATTCCGCCGCTTGCGCCCGCCGTGCCGCCGCGCGCGGCAAGCCTGGATCCCACCGTCGCCGCCGCGATCATGCGCGACGGCTACGCCGACCGCAGCGAAGCCGACCTGAGCGGCTGGAAGCGCGTCGGCGACGCCGAACTGCAGGCGCGCGGCCTCAATCCGAAGGATTTCCACGATACCTCCAGCGGCCTGCGCGCCGACCTGTACCGCAAGGACGATCAGTTCGTGCTGAATTTCCGCGGCACCGACAAAGCCAGCGACTGGCTCACCAACTTCGGCCAGGGCGGCGGTTTCGGCAGTGCGCAGTACGACGGCGCGGTGAAGTTGACTCAACAGGTGCAGGGGGCATTGCCCGACGGTCTGCACGCGGTGGTCGGTCATTCCAAGGGCGGCGGTCAGGCCTATCTGGCCGCGCAGGTGTGCGATGTCGAATGCGTCGTCGCCAATCCGGCTTGGCCGAATCGCGCCACCTTGCTCAAGCACGGCCTCGCCGCCGACAAACTCGAGCAAGGTCCGGCGACCACCGAACTGTTGGTCAAGGGGGAGCCGCTGCACGGCCTGCAGTCGCTGGGCATCGCGTCGCTGGTGCGGCCGCACGGCGCCAAGATCGAACTGGACGGGCCGCCGTTCGCGCCCGGACCGCATCCGGTGCTGAGCCGGCACGTGCGCGGACTGGAGCAGGATTTCGATCAGGCCGAGGCGATCCTCAAGGGCATGGATTTCGGCGGCCACCAACTGCTCCAGCACGGCATGAAATCGGTCGCCGACGCGGCCGACGATCGCCGCGCCGGCGAGTTGGCGCAGGTGGCGCGGTCGAACGGCTTCGATCGGGTCGATCACATCGTCAACGGCAAAACCCCGGGCGACGGCGGTTTCCTGGTGCAGGGCGAGTTGAACAATCCGGCGGCGCGCTGGGCGCAGTTCGACGGTCCGGTGCCGGCCGGCGGCGCCGCGACCGAGACGATGATGAGCCGGGTCAATCGCGAGATCGCGCCGTCGCCGACGCAGGGCGCGCAGGAAGCGGAGCAGGCGGTGGTCCGAGTCGGCCGACCCCCGGGGTTGTAGCGCATTCGGTCGGTCGCGGCGGTGCGTACCGGTTCGCGCGCTCGCGCTTCATCGCGCGCGCCGGATCGGTTTCGCGCCGCGCGCGCTTGCGCAGGCCGCACGCCGCGGCTAGCGTGTGGCCGGTCCGCGCCGCGCGCGCCAAGCACCGAAGACCGCCATGACCTCACGCCGCCGTTTCCTGCAAAGCTCTGTGTTGGCGGCGTCCGCCGCGGTCCTGCCGTCGTTGGCCGCGTCCGGATCGAGCAAAGGCGAGGATCCCGCGCCCGCGCCTGCGGCGATCAAAGGCGCGCGCGTGGTTTCGACCTGGGACTTCGGCGTCGGCGCCAATCAGGCCGCCTGGCCGGTGCTCGCCGCCGGCGGTTCCGCGCTCGACGCGGTCGAGGCCGGCGCGCGCTGGGCCGAGGCCGATCTGTGCAACAGCACGGTCGGGCGCTGCGGCAATCCCGATCGCGACGGCGTGCTGACTCTCGACGCGAGCATCATGGACGGCGACGGCCGCTGCGGTGCGGTCGCCGCGCTGGAGGACATCGCCCATCCGATCAGCGTTGCGCGCCGGGTCATGGAGCGCACTCCGCATGTGTTGCTGGTCGGCGCGGGCGCGCAGCAGTTCGCGATCGAACAGGGCTTTCCCAAGGAGCCGCTGTTGACCGACAAGGCGCGCGCGGCCTGGAACGAATGGCGCAAGACCTCCAAGTACCAGCCGCAGATCAACGCCGAACGTCTCGACAACGCCAGGCCCGGCGACAAATCCAATCACGACACCCTGGGCATGCTCGCCATCGACGCCAGCGGCAAACTCGCCGGCGCGTGCACCACCAGCGGCATGGCCTGGAAACTGCACGGCCGGGTCGGCGACAGCCCGATCATCGGCGCCGGCCTGTATGTCGACAACGAAGTCGGCGCCGCCACCGCGTCGGGCGTGGGCGAAGAAATGCTACGCAATGCCGCGAGCTTCCTGGTGGTCGAACTGATGCGCCAGGGCCGCAGCCCCGATGAAGCCTGCCGCGAGGCGATCGACCGCGTCGTGCGCAAGCGCCCGCAGGCGAGCAAGACCTTGCAGGTTTGTTTCCTCGCGATCAACAAGCACGGCGAAGTCGGCGCGCATGCGCTGCATCGCGGCTTCGTCTACGCGGTATGCGACGCGGGCAAGCGCGATGCGCTGCTCGACTCGCGCTCGGTCTATGCGACCGAGCAGACGTGAGCGCGGCGATGCGCGCGCGAACCCTGGAAATCTCGGCCAATTCGCTTGGGTCGGCGCTGGCCGCGCAGGCTGGCGGCGCCGATCGGGTCGAACTGTGCGAAAACCTCGGCGAAGGCGGCACCACGCCGTCCTACGGCAGCATCGCGGTCGCGCGCGATCGCCTGCGCATCGCGCTGTATGTGCTGATCCGGCCGCGCGCCGGCGATTTTCTCTACGATGAGTCCGAATGCGCGGTGATGCGCGCTGACATCGAAAACTGCGTGCGCCTGGGCTGCGACGGAGTCGTGATCGGCGCCCTGGATGCGCGCGGCGATATCGACACCTCGCTATGCCGCGAGCTGGTCGCGGCGGCTGGGCCGCTCGGCGTGACCTTTCACCGCGCCTTCGATGCGGCGCGCGATCAGTCGGCTGCGCTGGAAACGGTGATCGGCCTGGGTTGCGAACGCATCCTGACCTCGGGCGGCGCCAACGACGCCTGGACCGGTGCCGACCGCATCGCCGCTCTGACCGAACAGGCCGGCGGCCGCATCGCCTTGATGGCCGGCGCCGGTGTGACCGCGCATAACATTGTCGCGCTTGCCCAGCGCGCGAACGTGCGTGAACTGCATGCGTCGGCGAAAGCACCCCGACACTCGGCGATGACGTATCGCAACGAGGCCCTGGCTGGTTTGTCGCCCGATTGGGTGCAAAGCGACGCGGAGCGGGTGGCCGAATTGGTGGCGGCCTTGCGCGGCTGATCGCGGCTGAGTTGCGCAAGGCGAGGGCACCATGGGCTACGAATACGACGCGATCCCGAACGATGTCGACGACTATCGGCGGCGTTGCGACACGCTGCCGCTCGAACTCGAATCGTTGGCGACATTCAGTCGCAGCGTTGGCGCCTATGAAGTCTGGCTCAGCGATCCGGGGCGGCCCGGGAGTGGCTGGGAGGAAGTGCAACTGGTGTTCGGTCGGGACCGCGTGCGCCTGACCTGCATGACCCCGTTGAGCGATTCGGTTCGCAGCGATTTGCGCCTTGTCTTGGCATTGGTCGGCGGTTCGGGCGGCGCGCGTTATGTCGGCGACGACGGCGAGCCGGCTGGGTTCTGATTCGGCCTGATTCGACGCTGCATCGCGATGCGGACTTGGCGATCCTCAATCGTCACGATCCGGCGCGGGTGTTCGCGGCTTCGTTGCTGGATCGGTTGATGCCGTGATCGGCTATCGCCGCGAAGGCATCGGCGTTTGCGCCAGTGCCTTCGCTCGTAGGGTGCGGGCGGGGAAGGGCGCGCTCGTTGGTGATCGCCACCCAGTTCGACTCCCATGCGAACCCGGCACACCGAGCGCGCGCCGAACCCTGGCAATCGTCGCCCACGCCATGCTGCGCCGCACGCACGGACCGGCGATGCATCACGAATCGGCATGCGGCGGGCCCGATCGCGGACGCGGTGCGTCCTGGGCCGATCCCGGTCCGGCCCCGACGCCAGATTCGGCAAAACAATCACTTAGCGATTCTTCTCGCGCCGCGGGCACTGCCAGTCCGGTTCGGCCGGCCGCCTAGCACAGTCCCATTGCTGCGCCGCGTCATGCATCGGCCACCCCTCTGTGGTTAATTTAGATCGATCCAATTTGGGGATTGGATGTGCCAGGGCCGCTCGTGATCGCGGCTTGGGCGTCACAACTTAGATCGAGTTAAAAGCTATTCGGGGCCAGGGACAGGTCGCTCGCAGTCCATTTCTAAAAGGGGAGCACCGCAACATGAGCCATTCCACTGTGCGACGCAGCGCGCTGACCTGCGCCTTGCTGTCGGTCCTGTTCGCGCCGCATGCGCGCGCCGCCGATGCGCAGCCCGATCCGTCCGCCGATCGATCCCTCGCTGAGCAATCCCAGGCTGAGCAGGCCCCGGCCGGGCAGGCGCCGTCGTCCGATCAGGCCGGCAACGCGCGCAAGCCGACCGAGATCGACAAGGTCACCGTCACCGGTTCGCGCATCAAGCGCGCCGAGATCGAAGGCCCGGCGCCGGTGTTCACCATCACCGCCGCGCAGATCGAGAAGGAAGGCTTCAACACCGTCTACGACGCGCTGACCACCTTGACCGAGGCGATGGGCACGGTCGAATCCGACATCGCCTGGGGCCAGCACACGGTCAACGCCAGTCCGCTCAATCTGCGCAACATGGGCCCGGGCCGCAGTCTGCTGCTGATCAACGGCCGGCGCGTGGTCGATTACCCGCTGCCGTATCAGGGCAAGAGCAACTTCGCCAACTTCAACAACATCCCGACCGCGATCGTCGAGCGCATCGAAGTGCTGGCCAGCGGCGCGTCGGCGATCTACGGCTCCGACGCGGTCGCCGGCGTGATCAACGTGATTCTCAAGAAGGAATTCCAGGGCGATCAGGTCAAGATCCGCGGCGGCACCTCGACCCGCGGCGGCCGCGACGCGATGGACCTGTCCTGGGCCGGCGGCCGCAGCGGCGACAACTGGTCGGTGACTTACGCGCTGCAGTACTTCAAGCGCGAAGCGTTGCCGGCGGGCGAACGTCCGTTCATGGATTCGGATTTCGACGCGCCGCCGCGTTCGCTCAATCCGCAGGACCGCACCACCGGCATCCTGCCGTCGACCGGCATTCGCATGCTCAACACCGATACCGGCATGCGGCTCGCGCCGCCGCCGGGCGCCTGCGATCAGTTCGGCGGCGAGTTTTTCCTGCAGAACCGCCGCACCTATAACCGCAACAGCAACACCATCAACAACACCGGCTGGCAGTGCGGACAGAGCGCGGTGTTCCAGCACTGGACCCTGCGCAACGGCAGCGAGGACCGTTCCGGCTATCTGTACGCCAATTACGATTTCGAAAACGGCATGCAGGGCTGGGCGACCTTGGGCGTGTGGAGCTCGCGCGGCACCAACATGACCTTCATGCCGGCGTGGAGTTCGAGCGGCAGCTATTTCGACCGCGGCGTCGGCGCGAATCTGGACCTGGTGCGCTATTTCACCCCGCAGGAAATCGGCGGCGCCGAAAACGGCTACACCCGTTCCGATGAATTGTCCTGGGACGCGTCGGCCGGCCTGCGCGGCAAGTTCGGCGATCGCTTCGACTGGGATTTCAGCATCGGCCGCGCCGAATACCGCGTCGACGAAAAATTCCCGGCGGTGCTGACGGCCGAAGCGGACCGTTTCTTCCTCGGCGCCAACCGCGACCGGGTCGACCAGGGCCGCTTGTGGAACCCGATCTCGCCGCAGGATTACGCTTCGATCACCACCCGCGGCAAGAACCGCGCCGAATCCTGGCTGACCTCGGCCAACTTCATCGTCAGCGGCGATCTGTTCGAAGGCTGGGCCGGTCCGATCGGTTTCGCCGGCCAGCTCGAAGCGGCCAAGCAAGGCTATCGCCTCGCTCCGGATGCGAACACGCTCGGCGACAATCGTCTGTACGAGCAGACCGCCAACATCGATCTGGGTTCGGGTTCGCGCAATCACTACGCCGCCGGCATCGAGTTCAAGATTCCGCTGTTGAAATCGCTGACCGCCTCGGTGGCCGGACGTTACGACAAGTACGACGCGGTTTCGGGCGATGCGGCGAGCACCTACAACGCCGGCCTGGAATGGCGGCCTTTCAGCAATCTGCTGGTGCGCGGCACCTACGCGACCAGCTTCCGCGCGCCGGACATGCATTTCGTCTACGCCACGCCGAGCACCTCGGTCGCGGATCAGACCGATTACCTCAACTGCCTGCGCGCGGGGCAGCAGGGCAACTGCACCTGGGATTCGGGCTTCAAGGTCGAGGACGCGGAGATCTCGCGCCAGGGCACGCCTGACCTGAAGTACGAAACCGGCAACTCGTGGACCGCCGGTTTCGTCTGGGACATCGCCGACGGCCTGTCGGTGTCGACCGACTATTGGCGGATCGAACTGGAAGACGAGATCGACGATATCGGCGCTGACGATGTGCTGCTCGACGAGGCCTACTGCCTCACCGGCAAGACGCCGACCGGCGAACGCCGGGTCAGCCCGCCCAGTTCGGATCGCTGCAAGCTGCAGCTCAGCCGCGTCACCCGCGGCGCCGATCCCGATGGCGCCGGCCCCTTGCTCGGCCCGGTCACCGAAATCCGCACCGGCCCGATCAATCGCGCCGCGCGCAACGTCGAGGGCATCGATGCCTCGCTCAAGTACCGTTTCAGCACTGCGCGCTGGGGCGATTTCAGCGTCGGCCTGAACTACACCAACCTGCTCAAGCTGGAAACCCAGAGCGACGGCAGCGCCGAGATGGAAGACAAGCGCACCGACGAACCGCGCAGCAAGTTCCGCGGCAGCGTCAACTGGCAGCGCGACAAGTGGAACGCCACCGTCTATGCCGACCGCGTCGGCAGCGTGCCGAGCGTGCGTTTCGGCGGCTGCCGCGAATTCGCCGACGGCTATGTGCCCAGCTCGGACGATTGCGTCGACAACGACGCCGCCAGCCCGACCTTCGGCCAGAAGACCGAGAAGTACTACGGCCGGGTCGGCCCGGCGATCACCTGGAACCTGAGCGCGGGCTACCAGATCACCGACAAGGCCAAGGTCAACGTCTACGTCAGCAACGTGTTCGACGAAGTCAACGAAGACAAGGACCCGTACAAGAAGGACTTCGCCTTCATCGCCGACCGCATTTTCAGCCCGGTCGGCCGCGAAGTCGCGATCGAGTACGTGCTCGACTTCAATTGATCGATCCGCCCGCTGCGATGGTCGCCATCGCAGTGGGCTCTCTCTCACCATTGGCAGGGCAAAGGCAACGATGACTCGCAATCCGGCACGGCGCAGGCAGGACTTGGTTTCGGCGAAGGGCGCGCGTACGCGGCCGCTGGGTGCGGCGTTGACGATCGCGCTCACCGTGGCCCTGNGCGAGCGCGCAGGCCGCCACGCCCGCGCGCGATCCGGTGCGCGAGGTCAACACCTTCATAGGCAGCAAGGACGACGGCAACACCTTTCCCGGCGCGTCGGCACCGTTCGGCCTGATCCAGGTCAGCCCGATCGGCGATCACTACACCGGCTGGCGTTACGACGATCCGAAGATCCGCGGCTTCGGCCATTCCTTCCTGTCCGGCGCGGGTTGCTGGGAGCAGGGCGGGCAGTTGTCGGTGTTGCCGACCACTGGCGAGATCGGGCCGGGCAAGCGTTTCGATACAAAAGAATTCAAGTCGTTCGATCAGAAAAACTACGCATCGAGCTACAGCCACGACGGCGAGGTCGGCGAGGCGGGTTATTACAAAGTGCGGCTGACCGGCGAAGCCGGCGGCGATATCGACGCCGAAGCGACCGCGCTGACCCGCGCGGCGGCCGAGCGTTATACGTTCCCGGCCGGAGTGAAGCAGGGCACGATCCTGGTCAACACCGGCCAGGCCAACGAGCGCCACATGGTGATCGGCAGCACGGTCCAGGTGATCGGCGATCGCGCGGTCGAGGGCAGCATCACCACCAAGAGTTTCTGCGGCGGCCAGCAATACACCACCTGGTATCGCATGGAATTCGACCGGCCGTTCGCCAGCCACGGCACCTGGGACGAAACCGGCGGGCATCCCGGCGGCAACAACAGCATGCAGGGCGACACGCGGCCGCACGGCGCCTGGTTCACCTTCGATATCAAGAACGGCCGCGCGGTCACGGCGATCAGCGCGATCTCGCACGTCGACGCCGAAGGCGCGCGCCGCAATCTGCGCGACGAGGCGATGAAGAACGGCAAGTCGCTGAGCTTCGATGCCATGCGCAAGCAGGCGCAGGACATTTGGCGAAAGGAGCTCGATTCGGTGCGCGTCACCGGCGGCAGCGGCGACGACCGCACCGTGTTCTACACCGCGCTGTACCACTCGCTGCTGCAGCCCTTGACCGGCAGCGACAGCGATGGCCGCTATCGCGGCTACGACACGCAAATTCACAAGACCGAGGGCTGGACCTACTACGAGTATTTCTCGTTGTGGGACACCTATCGCTCGCAGAACCAATTGCTGGCGATGCTGCGCCCCGAGCGCGCGCGCGATATCGCCAATTCGGTGCTGAAGATTCACGAGCAGAACGGCTGGCTGCCGCGCTGGGGCTATGCGAATTTCGACAGCAATGTCATGACCGGCGACCCGGTCACGCCGTTCCTGGTCGATCTGTGGCGCTTCGGCGCGCTCGAAGGCCGCGAGCAGCCGGCCTACGCCGCGCTGCGCGAGAACGCGTATGGCACGCCGCCTGCCTTGGTGCGCAGCCAGGGGCGCGCCGGCAATCCGAGTTACCTCAAGAACGGTTTCGTCCAGTACGACCGTGCGTTCCCGGCCAAGAGCATGGACGTGGACCCGCATCACGGCGGTTCGTCGACGCTCGAATACGCGCTGGCCGATTGTTCGCTGTCGCAGATGGCGCAGGCGCTGGGCCACAAGGACGATGCGGCGACTCTGCGCGAACGCGGCAGCAACTGGCGCAAGGTCTGGGACAACGATGCGGTCGACGCCGAGCTGGGTTTCAAGGGCTTTCCGCGTCCGCGCCTGGACGACGGCGGGTTCTATTCGGAAACCGACGGCCGCTACAGCCCGCGTTCGCACCACGGTTTTCACGAAGGCACCGCCTGGCAGTACCAGTGGCTGACCCAGCAGGACGTGCCCGGCGTTGTCGCGGCGATGGGCGGCGCGGAACAGACCGGCAAGCGTCTGGATGCGTTCTTCGCTTACGACCAGTTGCTGGCCGATCCGCTCAACGCGGCGCGCAAGCAGTGGGTGGTCGGGCCGTACAGCTATTACAACCAGTACCGCTACAACCCCAACAACGAACCCGACCTGCACAGCCCGTGGATGTACACGCTGATCGGCCAGCCGTGGAAGACCGCGACCGTGCTGCGTTCGGCGCAGGCCTTGTTCACCAACGCGCCCAACGGCGTCACCGGCAACGACGATCTGGGCACGATGTCGGCCTGGTATCTGTTCAGCGCGATCGGCTTGTATCCGGCGGTGCCGGGCAGCGGTGAGTTGCTGCTGCATACGCCGCGGTTCGAGAAGGTCGAACTGGATCTGGGGCGGGGCAAAACCTTGACGATCGAAGCGCCGGGCGCGGATGGGCGCGCACTGCAGTATGTGCAGAGCGTGAGTTTCGACGGCAAGGCGCAGGACAAGGTTTGGCTGGATTGGTCGGCGCTGCGCGATGGCGGGCGTTTGCGGTTCGATTTGGATAAGACGCCTGCGGTAGGTGGGTGGGGTACGCAGGCGGCGAGTCTGCCGGTGTCGGCGTGTGCGTCATCGAAATGAGAACGGCGACGCGATGCCTCGATGCCGTCATCCCCGCGAAGGCGGGGATCCAGGGCTTCACCGCGACATGACTCTGAAGTCTCTGGATCCCCGCCTGCGCGGGGATGACGGTCAGGTAGTGGCGCGGTGAATGGGCGGAGCGTGGTTTCGGCTGGCCTACAGCCGCGGTGAACGCAATAAACGCGAGACATTCGAGGAAATCGGTTCGATGAGGAAGGCATTGGCGAAACTGAGACTATCGAAGCTGCGATTGGCCGTATCCGGCCTGGTCGGCGCGGCGATCGGTTTCGCGCCGCTGGTTCATGCCGACGATCGTGTTGCCAGCGTCGGCCCCGGAACCGGCACCGAGGCCACGCGGCAGGCGCAGACCCCCGAACTCGTCCCACGTCCCGCCCAGTTCCGTCACGGCGACGGCGAATTCACCCTCGACGCCAACACCACGCTCTACGCCAACAACGCCGAAGCGCGTGCGGTCGCCGCGTTGTTCCGCGACGAACTCGCCCGCGTCCAGGGCCTGGAACTGAGCTTGCGTAGCGGCGCGCCTCGCGCGCGCAAGCATCAGGCCGATCCCAGCGGCTACGTGCAGTTCGTCGCCGAGCCGCTCGTGGCCGGCGTCGATGCGAAGGCGAACGAACGCTACACGCTCGACGTCACCGCCAACGGCATTCGCCTCGCCGGATCGCCGGCGGGCCTGTTCTACGGCTACCAGACCTTGCGCCAGTTGTTGCCCGCGAAGTCCAGCGAACGCGCGCTGCGGGTGCAGGCGTTGAGCATCGAAGACCAGCCGCGCTTCGTCTATCGCGGCATGCACCTGGATGTCGGCCGTCATCTGTACCCGGTCGATTTCATCAAGCGCTATCTCGACCTGATGGCGCGCTACAAGCTCAACACCTTCCACTGGCATCTCACCGAAGACCAGGGCTGGCGCATCGAGATCAAGCGCTATCCCAAGCTCACCAGCATCGGCTCAAAGCGCAAGGAAACCGTGCTCGGCCGCAATATCGATCCGTATGTCGGCGACGGCAAGCCCTACGGCGGCTTCTACACCCAGGACGAAGTGCGCGAGGTGGTCGCGTATGCGCGCGCCCGCCACATCACGGTGATACCGGAAATCGAGATGCCGGGGCATTCGCTCGCGGCCTTGTCCGCGTATCCGGAACTGGCCTGCACGCCGGGTCCGTTCGAGGTTGGCACCAATTGGGGCGTGTACGACGATATCTATTGCCCGAAGGAAGAAACCTTCAAGTTCCTGGAGAACGTGCTTGAGGAAGTGGTCGCACTGTTCCCCGCGCCGTACCTGCATATCGGCGGCGACGAAGCGCCGAAGACGCGCTGGAAAAGCAGCGAGGTCGCGCAGGCGGTGATGCGCCGCGAAGAGCTGAAGGACGAGCACGAACTGCAGAGCTACTTCATCCAACGCATGGAGAAGTTCCTGCATTCGCGCGGCAAACGCATCATCGGTTGGGACGAAATCCTCGAAGGCGGCCTGGCGGCCGATGCGACGGTGATGTCCTGGCGCGGCGAAGCCGGCGGGATCGCGGCCGCGCGGCAGGGCCACGACGTGATCATGACCCCGACCCAATGCTGCTATTTCGATTACGGGCAAGGCCCGGCCGAACACGAGCAATGGAACCTCGGCGGCGAGCTGAGCCTGGACAAGGTCTACGCCTACGATCCGGTGCCCAAGGTGCTCGACGCGGCGCAGGCGCGGCATGTGCTCGGCGTGCAGGGCAATGTCTGGAGCGAATACCTCAAGACCCCGGCGATGGTCGAGTACATGGTGGTCCCGCGAATGCTCGCGCTGGCCGAGGTCGCGTGGACGCCGCAGGCCGATCGCGACTACGCCGATTTCCAGCGTCGCCTGCGCGCGCAACTGCCGCATCTGGATCGCGAGCAGTTCGGTTATCGGATTTCCGAACCACTGGGCCTGGACGATGTCGTACAGGTGCAGGAAAACGGTGAGCCTGCGCATTACACCCATCGCTACACTCTGATCGCCTCCGCGCCCGGCGCGAGCATCCACTACACCGTCGACGGCAGCGAGCCAACAGACGCCTCGCCGGTCTACCAAGGCCCGATCGAACTCGACGTGCCGCTCGACGGCAGCCGCAGCCTGCGCACGATCACCGTGCTCGAAAACGGCCGCCGAAGTGGGGTGCACAGCGCCAGCGTGCGTTATCGCAGCTATCGGCCGGCCACGGCGAAACCGAAGCGCGCGAGCATGGGACTGAGTTATCGCCTGTACGAAGGCCTGTATTCGAGCCTGGACGAATTCGAACGGGCGGCGACGCCGCAGCAGCGCGGCGCGGCCACCGACTTCGCGGTCGACCGCTTCGGCCGCAGCCGCCGCTTCGGCCTGCAGTACGAGGGTTATGTCGAAGTTCCGGCCGACGGCGTATATCGCTTCGCGATCCAGGGCGACGACCGTTCGGCGCTGTATCTCGACGGCGAAGCGTTGATCCGCAACGACACTTACGACCAGACCCAGCAGGCCTCGGTGCCGCTGCGGCGCGGTTGGCATCGTCTGCGGGTGGCCTGGTATCAGCGCGAGGGCGGACTGAGCCTGCGCGTGCAATCGGCGGCGCCGGGGCAGGCGCTGCGGGAACTCGATCTGCGCGGGGCGGTGCATTGAACGCGGTCGCGCGAGCGGAAATCGAAGCGGTGGGCGGTATTTTTTTACGTTGTAGTTTAGATCGATCCAAATCAATAACCACAAAAGCAACCTTGGCCGAGGGTTCGGCCGCGATCGGGAGGGGTCACAGGTGAACCAACAACACACGCATTCCAGCCGCCGGCAACGGGTCCGGCGCGACGCATTGACCGCGGCGATGCTCGCCGCCTTGTATCTGCCTCTGATCGCGCAAGCGCAGGACGCGGCGCCCGCCGCGAGCGGCGAGGTCAAGGCGATCGACAAGATCACCGTCACCGGTTCGCGCATCAAGCGCGCGGAAATCGAAGGCCCCGCGCCGGTCACGGTGATCACCACCGAGCAGATCAAGCGCGAAGGCTTCGCCAACGTGTACGAGGCGCTGAGCTCGCTGACCGAGGTCACAGGCTCCGTCCAGGCCGACGTCAACAAAGGCCCCACGCCCAACGCCAGTCCACTCAACCTGCGCAACCTCGGCCCCGGCCGCACCTTGCTGCTGATCGACGGCCGCCGCGTCGCCGACTATCCCTTGCCGTATGAGGGCCGCGGCAACTTCGCCAACTTCAACAACATCCCGATGTCGGCGGTGGAGCGGATCGAAGTGCTGGCCAGCGGCGGCTCGGCGATCTACGGCTCCGACGCGATGGCCGGCGTCATCAACATCATCATGAAGAAGAACTTCAACGGCGATGAGGTCCGGATCAAGGGCGGCACCACCAGCCGCGGCGGCGGCGATTCCTACGATCTGTCGTGGACCGGCGGCCGCACCGGCGAGAAGTGGAGCGCTACGTACGGCGTGCAGTTGAGCGGTCGCGAAACCATCTTCGCCGGCCAGCGCGGCTTTCTCGCCTCCGATCTGGAGCCGGCCGCGACGGTCAAGCCGCTGGTCAACGATCCCTGGCCGTGGGTGTGGGGCGTGGAGCTGATCGACACCGCCGCCAAGCGCCGCGTCACGCCGCCGGCCGGCGCCTGCGACCGCTTCCAGGATCTGCCGCAGCATAACTTCCTCGGCAACGACGGCAACGCGCCCGAGTTCCCCGGCTACAGCTGCTCGCAGTCGCGCGGCAATTCGCTGTGGAGCCTGCGCAACGGTTCGGACAACCGCTCCGGCTTCGGCAACTTCACCTACGACTTCGACAACGGCATGCAAGCCTGGGTCAGCGCTTCGCTGTGGGACAGCGACGGCGAGTCGCGCCAGGACGAAGCGCTGCGCTTCGAACTCAATCGCGGCGGCGCGTTCTACGATCAGAACACCGGCCGCAGTTACCAAGCGCGCCGCGCCTTCACGGTGCCCGAAGCCGGCAGCCGCGATCCGTTCCTGTTCAACACCAGCGAGCGTTCCTGGGACCTCGCCGCCGGTCTGCGCGGCCGCTTCGGCGAACGCTTCAACTGGGACGCCACGGTCGGACGCACCGAGTACAAGGTCGACTTCAGCTTCCCGGGCATGCTGCAGGGCGCGGTCGACAGCTATTTCCTCGGGCCGCTACTGGGCACCAACAACGGCTTGGCGGTGTACGCGCTGGATCAAGCCAAGTTCTGGTCGCCGATGTCGCCGGACACCTTCCGCCAGCTCACCACGCGCGGCAAGAGCAGCGCCGAATCGTGGATGAATCAGGCTCAGTTCGCGGTCACCGGCGATCTGTTCGAACTGCCGGCCGGCGCGGTCGGTTTCGCCGGCGTGATCGAAGCCGGTTCGCAGGGCTATCGCCTCAATCCCGACCCGCTGACCTATGGCCCGAACAAGCTTTACGATCAGCCCGGCGGCACCAACCAGGGCGGCGGCGAACGCAAGCGCTACGCCGTCGGCGTCGAGGTCAAGGTGCCGGTGTTCAAGACCCTGGATCTGACCACGGCCGGCCGCTTCGACCGTTACGACGACGACGCGCGCGAGGAAAGCAACTTCACCTGGAACGCCGGCATCGAGTGGCGTCCGATCGAAAGCCTGCTGATCCGCGGCGCGTACAACACCACCTTCCGCGCGCCGGACATGCATTACCTGTTCGCCACCAGCGGCACCGGCACCCAGGAAGACACCGACGTGAGCACCTGCGTCAATCGTGGGCTCGGGCCGGATTGCGGCTCGCAGGCGCTGTATTACCGTCACAACATCGCTCGCACCGGCAACCTCAAGCTCGACAGCGAAACCGGCAAGTCGTGGAGCGCGGGCCTGGTGTGGGATGCGAGCGACAACCTGTCGTTCAGCGCCGACTACTGGCGCATGACCATCGACAACCAGGTCCGCGATTTCGACATCGCCGACATCCTCGATCTGGAAAGCCAGTGCCGCAACGGCCGTACGCGCCGCGCCAGCGACCGCATGCAGGTCACCCCGGGTTCGTCGACCTGCGCCGATATCATCGGTCGCGTCACCCGCAGCGCGCCGGGCACCAATTCGTTCGGCGTAGCCGATCCGAATTACCCGTTGGGGCAGGTGGTGTCGGTGTTCAGCGGCCCGATCAACATCGCCTACCGCGAAGTGGCCGGCGTCGATCTGACCGCGCGCTACAAGATCCCGGCGACCCGCTTCGGCGATTTCAGCTTCCAGTTCAACTACACCAACCAGCTCAAGAACAACGAGCAGCGCGACCCGGGTTCGCCGATGCAGGAGAACCGCGACAAGGAAGTGCGCACCTTCGCCCGCGCCAGCGCCAGCTGGAGCCGCGGTCCGTGGAACGCGACCTTGTTCGCCAACCGCATCGGCCACGTCAACGGCGACAGCTACAACGAGTGCGCGCCGATCCTGCCGGGCCAGACCGACACCACCTGCCACAGGGTCGGCAAGCTCAAGGCGCCGGTGTATTTCAATCTGAGCGCGGGGTATCAGCTGACCGAGCAGGCGCGGGTCAACCTGTACGTCGACAACCTGTTCGATGAGGCCGACTACAAGGACCCGTACAAGAAGTTCTTCGCCTACGCCAACGAGCGGGTGTTCTCGCGCGTGGGGCGTGAAATCTCGGCGGAGTTCGTCTACAAATTTGATTGAGCAATGGTTTGATTGAGGCAATGGTTCGATTGGCTCCAACGGTTAGATCGAATCCGTGGTTCGATCGGAGCGCTTGAGTTGATCGAACGGCCGCGGTCGATCGGATGGGATCGATCGCGGCGATTTTTTCGTATCGAGCGAGCGGGCCGCCCGGGCCCGTTCGATCGGCGGCAAGCCCCGGGCCGCCGTCGTCGCATGCGCTCCCTCCACGTGCATGCGGCGGTCGCGGCGCGGACCTCCCGGGCAAGGCGGTGTTACCCCCGCGAGGGCGTCGCAATGCGCGCGCGGGGTTTTCCGGATTCGGAGAGGGGGCGCGGGGATCGCGCTCCCGCTTTTTCGGTCGGCCGGGCTTGCATGGGTTGCATGGCCTGCCTATAGGAGCGGCGCGAGCCGCGACCGCGAATTCGCGGTTACGGCGTAATTTGCATCCGCTCAGTGCCGTTGGTTTTTGGCT
>NZ_LMHM01000016.1:698041-738547 GCF_001427785.1 Lysobacter sp. Root690 | reverse complement strand
CGGCTCGCGCCGCTCCTACAGGTAGGCCATGTGGGAACGGCGCGATGGTGGTTTACCGCGTCACCCGCACTGTCCCAATCACAAGGTATGCGCATGCCCATCGCCCGATCCTCATCCGATTCCGTCTCGCGCCTGCGCACCCTGGCCGCGATCGCGCTGATGCTGATCGCCGCGCTCGCGGCCTACGGCGCGCAAGCCGCGCCGCTGCATTCGCAGCCCTTACATCAAAACTGGCAATTCCGCTTGGTACCGGGCGATCCGCAGGCCGCCGCGCATAAGCCGGCGACCGAGTGGCATCCGGCCCAGGTGCCCGGCCACGTTCACACCGATCTGCTGGCGGTGAAGCTGATCGAGGATCCTTACGTCGGTGCGCGCGAAGCGCAGTTGCAATGGATCGGCCTGTCGCAGTGGGAATACCGTGGCCGCTTCGACGTGGATCGCGAGACCCTGGCGCGCAAGCACGTCGAGCTGGTGTTCGACGGCCTGGACACCTTCGCCAATGTGCAGCTCAACGGCGTCGACCTGCTCAAGGCCGACAACAGCTTCCGCACCTGGCGCGTGCCAGTCGACGGCAAGCTGCGCGAGCGCGGCAATGAGTTGCGGGTGGTGTTCGATTCGCCGATCCGCCGGTTGCTGCCGCAAGTGCAGGCGATGCCGAACAAGATCGCCGGTAACTATCCTTCGCCCTACGGCGATGAACCGCGCGATGCGATGACCGCCAATTTCGTGCGCAAGCCCGGTTATCACTACGGCTGGGACTGGGGCCCGCGCTATGTCACCGCGGGTATCTGGCGCGGCGTGCGGCTGGAGAGTTGGGATCGCCTGCGCGTGGCCGATCTGCATGTGCAGCCCAAGACGATCAACCGGCAACGCGCCGATGCGGTGATCGAACTGGAGATCGAAAGCGCCAGTGCCGCAGCGGCGACGGTCGAGATCGAATACGCCGGTCCCGATGGTCGCGCCGAAATGCTGAGTTATCCGACCCAGCTCAAGCTCGGTCGCAATCTCGTCTCGATCCCGTTGAGCATCGAACGCCCGCGCCTGTGGTATCCGGTCGGCTACGGCGAGCAGGCGCTGTACTCGTTCAAGGCCACGGTGCGCGATGCCGATGGCGTGCAGGCCGTCGCCCAGCGCCGCACCGGCTTGCGCAGCATCCAACTGCGTCGCGACAAGGATGCGAACGGGCAGGGCTTCGCCTTCGTGGTCAACGGCATCGAGGTGTTCGCCAAGGGCGCCAACGCGATTCCGTTCGATGCGTTTCCGGCGCGGGTCACCCGCGAGCGGCTGCGCCGCGATCTGCAATCGGCGCGCGACGCCAACATGAACATGATCCGCAACTGGGGCGGCGGTTATTACGAATCCGACGATTTCTTCGAACTGACCGACGAACTGGGCCTGATGGTCTGGCAGGACTTCATGTTCGGCGGCGGCATGCCGCCCGGGTACGACGCCGCGTTTCGCGCCAACGTGGTCGAAGAGGCGCGCGACAACGTGCGCCGCCTGCGCAACCATCCCAGCATCGTGCTGTGGTGCGGCAACAACGAAGAAGAAACCGCGTGGAAGGATTGGGGCCACAGCAAGAAACTGATCGAGGCCGATCCCAAGTTCGCGCAGACGGTGTGGGACGGCTATGTCGCGCTGTTCGGCAAGGACCTGCGCGCGGTTGTGGCCGAACAGGGCGCGGGCGTGCCGTATTGGTCGAGTTCGCCGAGCAACGATCTGGCCGACAAGGCCAACGATTCCAACAACGGCGATAAGCATTACTGGGACGTGTGGGGCGGCCCGGCGCTGCCGGCCACCGCGTATCTCGATGAAACCCCGCGTTTCATGTCCGAATACGGCCTGCAGGGGTGGCCGTCGCTGCGCACCATCGCCGCATTCGCCAAGCCCGCGGAGCAGGGCATCGATGCCCCGGTGATCCGCGCGCATCAGAAATTCCTCGCCGGCGACGGCAACAACCGGCTGCTCAAGTACATCCGCGGCGAGTACGGCGAGCCGCGCGACTTCGCCGATTTCGTCTACCTCAGCCAGCAGGTGCAGGCCGAGGGCATCGAACTGGCGGCGCTGCATCATCGCGCTTCGCGGCCGCGCACCATGGGCTCGCTGTATTGGCAATTGAACGATGTCTGGCCGGGCGCGTCGTGGTCCAGCCTGGATTATTTCGGCCGCTGGAAGCCACTGCATTTCCACACCAAGCGTTTCTTCGCGCCGGTGACGATCGCGCCGTTGCGCCGGCCGGGCCGCGACGGCGGCCGCACCGAACTGAGCTTGTTGAACGACAAGACCACCGCGGTGCAAGGCGAATGGCGCCTGCGGGTGATCGATTTCGACGGCCGCGTGCATCGCGACGAACGCAAGCCGGCGAGTCTGGCAGCGCTGGCCTCGACCCGGGTTGGCGAATGGAGCGATGCGCAATTGCTCGGCGACGCCGATCCGCGCCGCACCGCGGCGGTGTTCGATCTGATCGTCGACGGCCGTTCGATGGCGCGGCGCGCGGTGTATTTCGGCGAGGCGCGGACCCTGGCGTGGCAGGACCCGAAGCTGCGCACTGAGCTGCGGCGCGACGGCGACGGTTATCGCCTGAGCGTGTATGCCGATGCACTGGCGCGCGCGGTGTGGGTCGATTTCGGCGATCAGGATGTGAGCCTGGCCGACAATGCCTTGACCTTGCTGCCGGGGGAGACGGTGGAGATCGCGGTGCAATCGAAGGCGGATCTGGCGAGTCTGCGGCGTGGGTTGAATGTGCGGTCGTTGTATCGGCCTTGAGGCGAACGCTAGGTATTTCTTGAGCCGCAGTCCGGTAGCTGCGGCTTGGCTTGGTCGATGGCGGGCTATCGATCCGCCTGAAGATGATGCGGCGTCGCGGGCGAGAGCAAATCCCCCGCGCTGTGAGGGCTGTATCGGCCTCGATGTTGCGCCGGGCGCTGGCCCCCTTTTTTAAAGGGGGCGAGTTGACGCGCTTGTTCTAAAGGAACGAGTCGACTCGCTTCGTTGCAGTGGTTGGGAGCCCACGTCCCCACCGTTCTAATTCCCCTGCAACGAAGTCCCCTCCCCTTTGAAAAAAGGGGAGTAGGGGGATTTGCTCTTCCGCCCACAGCCCCAGCCCACAGCCCCAGCCCCAGCCCCAGCCCGCGCCCGCGCCCAAGACCACGCCCAAGCCCAAGCTTGCAAGCCCCAGGCCGCTCCACCACTCTCCCCACTGCGGCATCCGCCCCCGCAAGGAAGCCCGCTCAACCCTTTTCGCGCCCCGGCGCGTTGAGAGTCTCAGCCCGCACTCACAAGGAAGAGGTTCCCGGTGAAATCACCGTTCTCGCTCGCCGCATTCGCCGGTGTGCTGCTCAGTCTGCCGCTCGGTCTGGTCGCGCTCGCGCAGGCCCAGGTCCATGGCCCAATCACCGCGCCGCGTATGCCGCCGTTGTTGATCGTGCGCGATGCCGCAAAACCGATCGAACTCGAATCGGTCCGGGTCGAGGGTGAAGTCGCCGGCGGTCTGGCCCGCACCTCGATCGAACTGGTGTTCCACAACCCCAACGCGCGCGTGCTCGAGGGCGAGCTGCAATTTCCGCTGCGCGACGGCCAGCAGGTCGCCGGGTTCGCGCTCGACATCGACGGCGCGCTGCGCCCGGCGGTGCCGGTGCCCAAGGCCAAGGGCCGGCAGGTGTTCGAGGCCATCGAACGCCGCGGCGTCGATCCGGCGCTGCTCGAGCAGACCGCCGGCAATCAGTTCAAGCTGCGGATCTATCCGATTCCCGCTCAGGGCACGCGCCGGGTGCGGCTGGAACTGAGCGAATCGCTGAGCCGTCACGACGGCGAATGGAAGTACGAATTGCCGTTGGCGTTCGCGGCGCAGGCGCGGCAGTTCGATCTGACGATCCGCGCCGCGCAGAAACCCAAGGTCGAGGGCCTGACCAGCGGTGTGCAGATCGGTTCGCGCGGCGGCCGCTACACGGTCAGCTTGAATAAGCCGCCGGTCGGCAACGCTCTGAGCCTGAGCATTCCGGCATCGGCCACGGCGCGCGCCTACACCCAGGATGTCGCCGGCGAGCGCTATTTCCTCGCGGAGATCCCGGTGGCGGGCGCCCGTCAGGCGCGCGCGTTGCCGAAGTCGATCGGACTGCTGTGGGACAGCTCGGCGTCGGGCTGCAAGCGCGACAACGCGAGCGAGCTGGCGTTGCTCGATCGTTACTTCCGCGCCGCCGGAACGGTGCAGGTCAGCCTGATCCGTCTGCGCGATCGCGCCGAGCCGGCGCGCAACTTCGCGGTGGCTGGCGGCGATTGGTCGGCGTTGCGTCGTGAACTGGAGAACACGGTGTATGACGGTGCGACCGATCCGGGTGGTTGGGAGCCTCAGGCCGGGATCGAGGAGTACCTCGTGGTCAGCGACGGACTGTTCAATTACGGCAAGCGGAGTTTTCCGCAATTGCTGCCGCGGCAGCGTCTGTATGCGCTGAACTCGGCCGGCGCGACCGCCGACGGCGCGCGCCTGAGCGCGTTGGCGCAAGCCAATGGCGGGCGATTGATCAGCTGGCAACGCGCCGGCGAACTCGATCGCGCCGCCGATGTGCTGCTCAATGAAGGCCCGCAATTGCTCGGCGTGAGCGCGCTGGGCGCGAACGAGGTGGTCGCCGATTCGCCGTTCGCCGATGGCGGACTGCTGCGGATCGCCGGCCGGCTGACCGATGCGAAAGCGCAGCTGACCCTGCGTCTGCGCGACGGCCGCGGCGAGCGCGAACAGACCATTGCGGTCGACGCCGGCAGCGATGCGAGCGGCTTTCCGGCTGGGCTGTGGGCGCGTTATTCGATCGCCGCGCTGCAGGCCGACCCCGACCTCAACCGCGCCGCGATCGCGCGCCTGGGCCAGCGCTTCGGCATCGTCACCGCCGAGACTTCGCTGATCGTGCTCGACGATATCGCCGACTACGTGCGTTACGACATCGCCCCGCCGGACCGGCTCGACGAATTCAATCGTCTAAAGACCCGGCAGGCCGCTGAACTCGATGGCGCGCGCAAGGCCAACCTGGACCGGGTGGCCGATATGTACAAGCAGCGTCTGGATTGGTGGCAGCGCGACTGGCCCAAGAACGCGCCGCCCAAGCCGGGCGACGATCTCAAGCTCAGCCGCGCCCGGCAGGCGCGCGATGAAAGTTCGCAGCGTGCTTACGCCCCGGCGATGGCGATGACGTCGCCGCCGCCGGCGCCCGCGCCGATGGCCGAAGCCGAAGCTTCGCCGATCGCGGCCGATGCCACGACGCTGGATCGTGTCGAGATCGCCGGTGGCATGGTCGCCGATGCCGCCGCCAGCGAGGCGAAGGTCGCTCCCGGTTCGAACGCCGCTCCTCGCGCCAGCATCAACCTGAAACCGTGGCAACCCGATTCGCCGTACGCGCGCCGCCTGCGTCAGGCCAGCGCCGACCGGGTCTATGCCATTTACCTGGACGAACGCGATTCCAATGCCGGCAGCACCGCGTTCTATCTCGACGTCGCCGATGTGCTGAGCGAAAAGGGCGAGCGCGATCTGGCTTTGCGGGTGCTGTCGAACCTGGCCGAGATGGATCTGGAGAACCGCCACATCCTGCGCGTGCTCGGCTATCGGCTGATGCAGGCCGGCCAGCCCGCGCTGGCGGTGCCGGTGTTGCAGCAGGTGCTGCGCCTGGCCGAGGAAGAGCCGCAGAGTTTCCGCGACCTGGGCCTGGCCTACGCCGCGAACGGGCAGTACCAGCAGGCGGTCGACAGCCTGTACGAAGTGGCCTTGCGCGACTGGGATCAGCGCTTCCCGGGGATCGAGGAAATCGCCCTGGCCGAGCTCAATGCCATCGCCGCCGCGCATCCGGATCAAGTCGACACGCGCCGCATCGATCCGCGCCTGAGCCGCAACCTGCCGCTGGACCTGCGCGTGGTGCTGAGCTGGGACAGCGACAACTCCGACATGGACCTGTGGGTGACCGACCCGAACGGCGAGAAGTGCTTCTACAGCCACAAGCTGACCTACCAGGGCGGGCGCATCACCAACGATTTCACCGGCGGTTACGGTCCCGAGGAGTTCTCGCTGCGCAAGGCCAAGCCCGGCAAGTACAAGGTCGAGGCCAATTTCTACGGCGACCGTCAGCAGCTGGTGACCGGCGCGACCACGCTGAGCCTGTGGCTGAGCACCGGCTTCGGCGGCCAGCGCCAGAACGACCAGCGGGTGACCCTGCGGCTCAAGGACCAGAAGGAAGTGGTGCTGGTGGGCGAGTTCGAGGTCAAGTAACGACAGCCCCCTGTAGGAGCGGCGCGAGCCGCGACGGCGAATTCCGTAGGCCCGCGCAAGCTGGTCACGGTGGTTGAGCGTCACGGCAAGCCCAGGCCTGCGCCGGGGTTGCCGTGGCGCGGTCGCGGCTCACGCCGCTCCTACAGGTGGGGCGTGGGGCAGGGCGGCCAACCACCGCCGCGGCTGCTAGAATCACCGGTTCTTCCGCATAGCAAGCACCGGACATGATCGAACTCAATCCCGTCCGCCAGCGCATCGCCGACCTCAAGGGCCGGTTGGATTCGCTCAGGGGGTATCTTTGACTACGACGCCAAGGTCGAACGTCTCGAAGAAGTAAACCGCGAGCTGGAAAGCCCGGACGTGTGGAACGACTCCGAGCGCGCCCAGGGCCTGGGCCGCGAACGCGCCGCGCTGGAAAAGGTCGTCAACGGCATCCGCACCCTCACCGAAGGCCTGCTGGGCGGCCTGGAACTGCTCGAACTGGCCGAGATGGAGGACGACGAGTCCACCGCGTTGGCTGTGGTCGAGGACGTCGAGCGCTACGCCAAGGAAGTCGAGAAACTCGAATTCCGCCGGATGTTCTCCGGGCAGATGGATTCGGCCTCGGCCTTCGTCGACATCCAGGCCGGCGCCGGCGGCACCGAGGCGCAGGACTGGGCGGAAATCCTGCTGCGCATGTACCTGCGCTGGGCCGAATCGCGCGGCTGGAAGGCCGAGCTGATGGAAGTCAGCGGTGGCGATGTCGCGGGCATCAAGTCGGCCACTTTCCGGGTGGAGGGCGATTTCGCTTACGGGTGGCTCAAGACCGAGACCGGCGTGCATCGCCTGGTGCGCAAGTCGCCGTTCGACTCCGACAACCGCCGCCACACCAGTTTCACCTCGGTGTTCGTGTCGCCGGAAGTCGACGACAAGATCGTCATCGACATCAACCCGGCCGACCTGAAGACCGACGTCTACCGCTCCTCGGGCGCCGGCGGCCAGCACGTCAACAAGACCGAATCGGCGGTGCGTATCACCCACGTGCCCAGCGGCATCGTGGTGGCCTGCCAGACCGAGCGCAGCCAGCACGCCAACCGTGACCGCGCGATGAAGATGCTCGCGGCGAAGTTGTACGAGCTGGAAATCCAGAAGCGCAACGCCGAGCGCGACGCGGTCGAGGCGACCAAGTCCGACATCGGCTGGGGCAGTCAGATCCGCAACTACGTGCTCGACCAGAGCCGGATCAAGGATCTGCGCACTGGCATCGAGCGCAGCGACACCCAGAAGGTGCTCGACGGCGACCTGGACGAATTCGTCGAGGCCAGCCTCAAATCGGGCCTGCAAGTGGGATCGAAACGCACCGACGCGGTGTAAGCCGCGTCGGTACGGGCGATGGGATGGGCGCGGCGTGTTCGACGCTGTGTCCGCCCTCGGCGCGATTCCCGGCGGGTCTCGCTGGGCTCGCGGCAGACTGGGCTCGCGGCGGATCGAGTTCACGGCGCATCGGGTTCGCAGCGAGAACCGGTTTGGCCATGCAGCGGTTAGCCACATCGCTCGCGGCACGAACCGGTTCGGACCACCCAGGCTCGGGCACTGGTTAGCGCACGCATCGGTTCGCCGCGTCCTCTCCGGTCGTCATCCCCGCGAAGGCGGGGATCCAGAGACTTCAGAGTGCTGCCGCGGTGAAGCCCTGGGTCCCCGCCTTCGCGGGGATGACGGGTAGGTAGGGGCGCAATGGCCTGACAGTGTCCTGACAGCGCCGCCCGCGGGAAAGCGCCGCGAGCGCGTCGGCCCGCACATCGGCCAGCACGATCCATCGCGACCGCACCGGCCTGAACCCGTTTGGATCGCGAAGTCCGGCGAACAGTCCGCGCCACCCGAGCCGACTCGACCAGCCCCCAGCCGAACGGAGTCGAACCGAACCATCAGCGCCATCGCCCGACTGATTAACCACCGCAATCGTTCCAGTTTCCGCACCACCGTCGCCCAGCCGCGCAAGCGCGCAACCTGCGACTTCAGTAATCTTCCTTCCTCACGCTTTCTCAAGCCCCGGCCAGACCCCAAGACCATGACCGACGATAACCTTCCGCCCATCGACGAGAACCATCTGATCGCGGAGCGTCGCGCCAAACTCAAGGCCTTGCGCGGGGAGGGCATCGCGTTCCCGAACGATTTCCGCCGCGGCGACTACACCGGCGACCTGCAGGCGCAGTACGCCGACGCCGAGCACTGGAACCAGGAATCGCTGGACACCGAGGCCCGCCGGGTCGCGGTCGCCGGCCGCATCCTGCTCAAGCGGGTGATGGGCAAGGCCAGCTTCGTGCAGATCCAGGACGAGTCCGGCCGCATCCAGCTGTTCCTGCAGTCCAACGCGCTGGGCGAGGTGTACGACAAGTTCAAGGGCTGGGACGTGGGCGACATCGTCGCCGCCGAAGGCACGGTCACCCGCACCAAGACCGGCGAGCTGTCGGTCAAGGCCGATTCGTTGCGCCTGCTGACCAAGTCGCTGCGTCCGCTGCCGGACAAGCACCACGGCCTGACCGACGTCGAGCAGCGCTACCGTCAGCGCTACGTCGACCTGATCGTCTCGCCCGACGCGCGCGACGTGTTCGTCAAGCGTTCCAAGATCATCCGCGCGATGCGCGCCTGGCTCGACACCCGGCGCTTCCTGGAAGTGGAAACGCCGATGATGCATTACATCCCCGGCGGCGCCGCGGCCAAGCCTTTCGTCACTCACCACAATGCGCTCGACCTGGAGCTGTACCTGCGGGTCGCGCCGGAGCTGTACCTCAAGCGCCTGGTGGTCGGCGGCCTGGAGCGCGTCTACGAGATCAACCGCAACTTCCGCAACGAGGGCGTGTCGACCCGGCACAACCCCGAATTCACCATGCTCGAGCTGTACGAGGCCTACGCCACCTACACCGAGATCATGGACCTGACCGAGTCGGTGATCCGCCACGCCGCGCAGGAAGTGCTCGGCAAGACCCAGGTCGAGTGGGACGGCCACGCGATCGACCTGGGGCCGGGCTTCCGCCGCTGGTCGATGACCGAGGCGGTGCTCGAGCACAACCCGGAGATCAAGCGCGAGGACCTGCGCAACCTGGACGCCATGCGCGCCCACGGCGCGCGGCTGAAGGTCGCGGTCAAGCCGTCCTACGGCTGGGGCAAGCTGCTGCTGGAAATCTTCGAAAAGACCGTCGAACACACCCTGATCCAGCCGACCTTCATCACCGACCATCCGGTCGAGGTGAGCCCGCTGGCGCGCGCCAACGACCTCGATCCGGAGCTGACCGATCGCTTTGAGCTGTTCGTCGGCGGCAAGGAACTGGCCAACGGTTTCTCCGAGCTCAACGATCCCGAAGACCAGGCCGCGCGCTTCCTGGCCCAGGTCGAGCAGAAGGACGGCGGCGACGACGAGGCGATGCATTTCGACGCCGATTACATTCGGGCGCTCGAAGTCGGGCTGCCGCCCACCGGCGGCCTGGGCATCGGCATCGACCGGCTGGTGATGATGCTGACCGGCTCGTCGTCGATCCGCGACGTGCTGCTGTTCCCGTACATGCGTCCGGAAGCCTGAGTTCGAGCCCGAGTTGACAAGCCTGAGCCACGCAGCGCGGTGCTTTCGTCTGGGCCGCGCGAACGCCAGAGCGGCGCATATCAACGCGGGTTAACCTGTACACCGGCCAGCTCGCGCTGGCCGTTTTCGTTATACGTTTACGTGTAAACCGTGACGAGCTGCGCGCAATTGCGCGCCTCGCTCATACGCATCCCGACTCAGGCATGACCGGTCGGGACTTTCGGCGGCTGTCACAGGCATTGCGGCGGAGTATGCTCGCAGGCCGGTCGCCATAGGGGGTGGCCTCACTACGGGTATCGGTGTGAACGTCGTTATCGTCGATGACCAGACATCCGCGCGGACGATGCTGCGCCACATCATCGAGGACATCGCGTCCGAGCTGTCGGTGCACGATTTCGGCGAGCCCGAAGCCGCGCTGGCGTGGTGCGAAAGCCATCAGCCCGACCTGCTGCTGCTCGATTACCGCATGCCCGGCATCGACGGCCTGGAGTTCGCGCGGCGTTTCCGCCGCCTGCCGATGCACCGCGACATTCCGATCATCCTGGTCACCGTGGTCGGCGACGAACCGGTCCGTCAGGCCGCGCTCGAAGCCGGGGTGATCGATTTCCTGGTCAAGCCGGTGCGCCCGCGCGAACTGCGCGCGCGTTGCCGCAACCTGCTGCAACTGCGCCAGCAGTCCGAGAACGTCAAGCAACGCGCGCTGTCGCTGGAGCAGCGCCTGCTGTCGAGCATGCACGAGGTCGAGGAGCGCGAACGCGAAACCCTGTCGCGGCTGGCCCGCGCGATCGAGTTCCGCGACGCCGGCACCAGCGCCTACCTGGAGCGGATGGCCCACATCGCTGGGCTGATCGCCGAGCAGCTGGGCATGTTCGAGGACGAGATCCGGGTCATCGAGATGGCCGCGCCGCTGCACGACATCGGCAAGATCGCCATCCCCGACGCGGTGCTGATGAAGCCCGGTCCGCTGACCGAGGAGGAGACGGCGATCATGCGCCGCCACCCCAAGATCGGCTACGAACTGCTCAGCGGCAGCCAGAACCGTTTCATTCAGGCCGGCGCCCTGATCGCCCTGCGCCACCACGAGCGGTACGACGGCAGCGGTTATCCGGACGGGCTGGTCGGGGACGAAATTCCGCTGGAAGCCCGGATCGTGGCGGTCGCGGATGTGTTCGACGCTCTCATTTCGCCGCGTCCGTACAAGAAAGCCTGGGACGTGGACGCCGCCTTGGGGTATATGTACGCCCAACGCGGGCGCTTGTTCGACCCGCGATGCGTGGACGCGCTGATTCGCAGCCGCGCCCGACTCGACGAAATCTGCCAACGCTATTCGACGAGTTCTACCCGCCCCGGCTTGGAGTAGCCGATGGATGCCATCTTGCGCTTGTTCAAGGAGCGCCTGCGGACTCGATCGGCACGCGAGTAGGAACGGACATGGCGGGCTCCCGGAAGGTTGGGGGCGGGCGGTGGACCCACGTCGCGATGCTACACCTCACCTGAAGAAAGTTCAGACTACGTTTGGTCTTGAACCGATGCGTCGCCGGACACGAAAAAGGCCCCTTTCGGGGCCTTTTTCGCTAACGCGGGCTCACGCCGGTCATTGCAACCGCACATTGGCTGTTACATCGCACGCGGGTTTCGCCTGTTCATCGCGGACCGACCATGGCTCGCTCGCGATCGCGCAGCGGTTACCTCGCGATCGATCGCGCCCGCTCGCCATTACTTGGGCGCGTCGCGCAGCTCGCGGCGCAGGATCTTGCCGACGTTGGTCTTGGGCAGTTCCTTGCGGAACTCCACGTACTTGGGATGCTTGTAACCGGTCAGGTTGAGGCGCGCATGCGCCTTGACGTCCTCGGCGGTCAGCGCCTCGTCCTTCTTGACGATCACCACCTTGACCGCTTCGCCGGACTTGTCGTCGGGCACGCCGACCGCGGCGACTTCGAGCACGCCGGGCATCATCGCGATCACGTCCTCGATCTCGTTGGGGTACACGTTGAAGCCCGAGACCAGGATCATGTCCTTCTTGCGGTCGACGATATAGAAGTAGCCCTTCTCGTCCATCCGCGCCATGTCGCCGGTGTGCAGCCAGCCGTCCTTGTCGATGACGTCGTCGGTTTCCTTCGGCCGCTGCCAATAGCCCTTCATCACCTGCGGGCCCTTGATGCACAGCTCGCCGACTTCGCCGACGCCCAGGACGTTGAAATTCTCGTCCTGCACGCAGGCGTCGGTCGAGGAAATCGGCAGGCCGATCGCGCCGTTGTAGGCGGGCAGGTCCATCGGGTTGATGCAGGCCGCGGGCGAGGTCTCGGTCAGGCCGTAGGCCTCGATCAGGGTCACGCCGGTGACTTCCTTCCAGCGGTCGGCGACCGAGCGCTGCACGGCCATGCCGCCGCCGAGGGTCAGGTGCAGTTTGGAGAAATCGACCTCGTCGAAACCGGGCGTGTTGAGCAGGCCGTTGAACAGGGTGTTGACGCCGGTGATCGCGGTGAACGGGGTGCTCTTGAGTTCCTTCACGAACGCCGGCATGTCGCGCGGGTTGGTGATCATGTGGTTGAGGCCGCCGAACTTCATGAACACCAGTCCGTTCGCCGTCAACGCGAAGATGTGGTACAGCGGCAGCGCGGTGATGATGATTTCCTGGCCGAGCTTGGCGTTGGTGCCGACCCAGGCCGCGGCCTGCTGCATGTTCGCGACCAGGTTACGGTGCGTCAGCATCGCCCCCTTGGCGACACCCGTGGTACCGCCGGTGTACTGCAGGAACGCAATGTCGTCCGGCGAAATCTCGACTTGCGGCAGCTTGTGCATCTGCCCAAGCGTGAGCGTGTCGCGAAACCGCACCGCGCCCGGAATGTCGTACTCGGGCACCATCTTTTTCACGTACTTGAGCACGAAGTTCATGATCGGGCCCTTGAGCCCGCCGATCATGTCGCCCAGCCCGGTGGTGATCACCTGCTTGACCGGCGTATCGGCGACCACGCTCTGCACGGTGTCGCCGAAGTTGTCGAGCACGAAGATCACCGACGCGCCCGAGTCCACCAACTGGTGCTTGAGCTCGCGCGGGGTGTACATCGGATTGGTGTTGACCACGGTCAGCCCGGCGCGCAGCACGCCGAAGGTCGCGATCGGGTACTGCAGGCAGTTGGGCATCATGATCGCGACGCGATCGCCCTTCTTGAGCTTGAGCTCGCCGAGCAGGTAAGCGGCGAATTGCGCGCTGAGCCGGTCGATATCGCCGTAGGTCAGGACCTTGCCGAAATTGGAGAAAGCGGGGCGGTCGCGGTATTTTTCGATCGCGTTTTCCAGCACCGACACCACCGACGGGAATTCCTCCACGTCGATCTGCGCGGGCACGCCTTGCGGATATTGGGCAAGCCACGGACGTTCCAAACTCATCGCGATCCCCTCTTTAAATCGCTTCGCCGATACTGGCCGCCGGCTTGCTGTGTGCGCCGCCGTACGGTGTTCGCTCGATTGGAGCATAGGCTCTACTGGCTGGCAAGGCGGTGTCGCGGGCGCGGCCGGTGATGCTGTCCGCGGCACCGCGAACCTGTCACGATGAGCGCCGATGCGGCGGCCCGAACGGTCGTGCGAAGACAGGACGTCGGCCCGCGGGGCCGGTACGCAGAGGGTTATCGATGGGGTATGCACAGACAATCGCCCGATTTTCCGCGCTGGCCCGCCCGCGAGGGGCGTGGATGAGCGCGACGGGGCGGTCGGTCGCTCGCCGGCTCGGGCCGCGCGCGCTGTGGTTGCTTGGGTTGCTCGCGCTGCTGCTGAGCGCCTGCGGCGAACAGGCGCCGCCCGAACAGCGCCTGCGGGCGACCGTGCAGCAGCTGCACGAGACCATCCAGCAACGCGATCCGAGCGCGCTCGAGGATTTTCTGGCCAAGGATTTCGTCGGCACCAACGGCCTGGACCGGCTCGGTGCGCGGCGCATGGCGATGGCGTTGTTCCTGCGTTATCGCAACGTCGGGGTCAAGTTGGGGCCGTTGAAGGTGCAGATGAAACCCGGTCACGCCACGGTGAGTTTCACCACCGCGTTGACCGGCGCGGCCGGGACGATTCCCGACGCGGCGCAGATCTACGACGTGCAGACCGGCTGGCGCGAGGAAGATGGGCAGTGGCGACTGACCTCGGCGCGATGGACGCCGGTGCTGTAGCGCAGCGTAGCGCTTTGCCGGCGCGGCGCGGGCGCTTGAGCGTTTCCTTCTCCCGCAAGCGGGAGAAGGTGCCCGCAGGGCGGATGAGGGACGCTGGTATCGCCAGCCGCCTGGGTACGAACGGCGCAAGCCGCGACCGTCATCTTGGAGTTCGCGCCGCAACGGCTTGAACCCATCGCAATCCGATCGAAAACGATCTGCCCGATCCGTCGTTGCGAAGATCGCTACCTGTATGAGCGGCGCAAGCCGCGACCGCGAAATCGCAACAACAACGCGTCGCTGTCGCGGCTTGCGCCGCTCCTACAGTGCAATACCTATCGTGCGCGGTGATCCGAGGCCCTGAGGTGCGGATTCGCAACCCTCACCCCAACCCCTCTCCCGCTAGCGGGAGCGGGGCTTTAAAGCCGATCAAGCCGCCTTTTTCGCAGCCAACTGGCGCAGCACGTAGTGCAGGATGCCGCCGTGGTGGCTGAGGCCAAGCGTTTGCGAACCGTCAGGTTCGCGCTTGGCCGAAGGCCGGCGGCGAAAGCCGCCGGCGGGGCTTGCGCTTGGCACGGAGCCGATCAAGCCGCCTTTTTCGCAGCCAACTGACGCAGCACGTAGTGCAGGATGCCGCCGTGACGGAAGTACTCGACTTCCTTCGGCGTCAACAGCAACACCTTCACTTCGAACTTCTGTTCGCTGCCGTCGGCCTTTCTGGCGACCAGGGTCGCGGTCTTGGACTTGCCGTCGTCCAGGCCGATCACGTCGATGGTTTCCGAACCGTCCAGGCCATGCGTCTGCGCGTTCTCGCCGTCCTTGAACTGCAAGGGCAGCACGCCCATGCCGACCAGGTTGGAGCGATGGATGCGCTCGAAGCTTTCGGCGATCACCGCCTTGACGCCGAGCAGGTTGGTGCCCTTGGCCGCCCAGTCGCGCGAGGAGCCGGTGCCGTATTCCTTGCCGGCGAACACCACCAGCGGCACGCCGTCGGCCTTGTACTTGATCGCCGCATCAAAGATCGCCAGCTTCTCACCTTCGCCGCCGTTCTTCGAGAAATACAGGGTGTTGCCGCCTTCCTCGCCACCGAACATCAGGTTCTTGATGCGGATGTTGGCGAAGGTGCCGCGCACCATCACGTCGTCGTTGCCGCGACGCGAACCGTAGCTGTTGAAGTCGGCCGGCTGCACGCCGCGTTCCTGCAGGAAGCGGCCCGCGGGCGAGTCTTTCTTGATGTTGCCGGCCGGCGAGATGTGGTCGGTGGTGATCGAATCGCCGAACACGCCCATCACCCGCGCGCCATGCACGTCGTCGATGGTGCCGACGTCCATGGTCATGCCGTCGAAGTAGGGCGGGTTCTTGATGTAGGTCGAGGACGCATCCCATTGGAACGACTCGCCGTCGGGCGAGGCGATCTGGTTCCAGCGGGTGTCGCCCTTGAACACGTCGGCGTAGTTTTGCGCGAACAGTTCCGGGCCAACCGTCGCGGCGATCATGTCGCCGATCTCTTTATTGGTCGGCCAGATGTCGCGCAAGTACACGTCCTGGCCGTCGCTGCCCTTGCCGATCGGTTCCTTCGTCAAGTCAATATTGACCGTGCCGGCGATCGCGTAAGCGACCACCAGTGGCGGCGAAGCCAGATAGTTGGCTTTGACTTCCGGATGCACGCGACCTTCGAAGTTGCGGTTGCCCGACAGCACCGAGGCCACCACCAATTCGTTCTCGGCGATGCCCTTGGACACTTCGTCCGGCAGCGGGCCGGAGTTGCCGATGCAGGTGGTGCAGCCGTAGCCGACCACGTAGAAACCCAGCGTTTCCAGGTCGGCGAGCACGCCGGCCTTGCGCAGGTAATCGGTCACCACCAGCGAGCCCGGGCCGAGCGAGGTCTTGACCCACGGCTTGGACTTCAGCCCCAGCCGGGCCGCGTTGCGCGCGAGCAGGCCGGCGCCGAGCATCACCGCCGGGTTGGAGGTATTGGTGCACGAGGTGATCGCGGCGATCACCACCGAACCGTCGCATAGCTCGGCGTCCTGATCCTTGATCCGGATTTTCGAGATCGGCTTGGCGGCGAGGTGGTTGGCTTGCGGCTGGGCGCCGCCTTCGGCTTTCAATTCCTCTATCGCGCAGCCGACCCTGGACTTGCGGTTGGCGATCAACGGGCCGAGGTTGTCGGCGAAATTGGTATGCACGTTTTCGAGCAGCACGCGGTCCTGCGGGCGCTTCGGGCCGGCCATCGACGGGCGCACGTCGCCCAGGTCGAGTTCCAGCGTGGCCGAGTAGGTCGCGTGCGGCTGGCCGGGTTCGTGCCACAGGCCCTGGGCCTTGGCGTAGGCCTCGACCAGGGCGATCTGTTCTTCCGAGCGGCCCGACAAGCGCAGATAGGTCACCGATTCGCTATCGATCGGGAAGATGCCGCAGGTCGCGCCGTACTCGGGCGCCATGTTGGCGATGGTCGCGCGGTCGGCCAGCGGCAGGTGCTGCAGGCCTTCGCCGAAGAACTCGACGAACTTGCCGACCACGCCGTGCTTGCGCAGCATCTGGGTCACGGTCAGGACCAGATCGGTCGCGGTCGCGCCCTCGGGCAACTGGCCGGTCAGTTTGAAGCCGACCACCTGCGGGATCAGCATCGACGAGGGTTGGCCGAGCATCGCCGCTTCGGCCTCGATGCCGCCCACGCCCCAGCCGAGCACGCCGATGCCGTTGATCATGGTGGTGTGGCTGTCGGTGCCGAACACGGTGTCCGGGAACGCCTGCAGCACGCCATCGACTTCACGGCCCATGACCACGCGCGCCAGGTTCTCCAGATTCACCTGATGGACGATGCCGGTGTTGGGCGGCACCACCTTGAAATTCTCGAACGATTTCTGGCCCCAGCGCAGGAAGCTGTAGCGCTCCATGTTGCGTTCGAATTCGATCTTGCCGTTGAGGTCCAGCGCCTGCGGACTGCCGAACACGTCGACCTGGACCGAGTGGTCGATCACCAGTTCCGACGGGATCAGCGGGTTGATCTGCGAGGGCTTGCCGCCGAGCTTGCTGACCGCGTCGCGCATCGCCGCCAGATCGACCACGCAGGGCACGCCGGTGAAGTCCTGCAGGACCACGCGCGCCGGCATGAAGGCGATTTCCTGATCGGGTTCCTTGCTGGCGTCCCATTGCGCGACCGCTTCGATGTGCTCCTTGCCGACCGTCATGCCGCCGTCTTCGTGACGCAGCAGGTTTTCGAGCAGGATCTTCATCGAATAGGGCAGGCGGCTGATGTCGTAGCGCTCGCCCAGGGCCGGCAGACTGAAGTAGGTGTAGTCGCGTGCGTTGACGGACAGTGTGTGGCGGGTGGAATAGGAGTCGGACATATCGGTGAAGCTCCTTTGACACTACTGGCATGCCGGCGGGGCGGCACGGGGGCTTGCGTGCCTGGGGAGGTCGGCACGGTGGCTGGCGTTGCGGCCGATTATCGCTTTATCGGGTTCACGAAACGTGCAGACCATGGTCGCAATCGCGCCACAGCGTTCCAGCGCGCGCCTGCGACCGGATCGTGCAAAGCCGCGCGGGCCCCGCGCGACGGGCCCCGGGGCGCCGCGCGCGTTGCCCGCGAGCGGCTTTGAAGGCAAAATACGCGGTTGAAGCCGTGCCCCACTCAGGCGCGCACGGCCTTCCTCCGACCCGCCACGTAAGTCCCCCAAGCCACGCGCCAGGACGGACCCACGCAGCCGGTACGGCGTCTTTCCGCTTCACTCGACGGGACACTCCATGCTCTCCAGCTATCGCCAACACGTTGCCGAGCGCGCCGCGCTGGGCATTCCGCCGCTGCCCCTGACCGCCCAGCAGACCGCGCAGGTCATCGAGCTGCTGAAGGCGCCGCCGGCGGGAGAGGGTGAGTTCCTGCTCGACCTGATCACCTATCGCGTTCCGGCCGGCGTCGACGACGCCGCCAAGGTCAAGGCTTCCTACCTGGCCGCGGTCGCCTTCGGCACCGAACACAACACGCTGATCAGCCGCGCGCGCGCGACCGAACTGCTCGGCACCATGCTCGGCGGCTACAACATCCACCCGCTGATCGAGCTGCTCGACGACGCCGAGGTCGGCACGGTCGCGGCCGAAGCGCTCAAGCACACCTTGCTGATGTTCGACGCGTTCCACGACGTGCAGGAAAAGGCAGAGAAGGGCAACGCCAACGCCCGCGCCGTGCTGCAGAGCTGGGCCGACGCGGAATGGTTCACCAGCAAGCCCGAAGTGCCCGAAAGCCTGACCGTCACCGTGTTCAAGGTGACCGGCGAAACCAATACCGACGACCTGTCGCCGGCGCCCGACGCGACCACCCGTCCGGACATCCCGCTGCACGCGCTGGCGATGCTCAAGAACAAGCGCGACGGCATCGAGCCGGAAGAAGACGGCAAGCGCGGCCCGATCGCCTTCATCGAATCGCTCAAGGACAAGGGCCACCTGGTCGCCTATGTCGGCGACGTGGTCGGCACCGGTTCCAGCCGCAAGTCGGCGACCAACTCGGTGCTGTGGTTCACCGGCGAAGACATCCCCTTCATTCCGAACAAGCGTTTCGGCGGCGTGTGCCTGGGTTCGAAGATCGCGCCGATCTTCTACAACACCATGGAAGACGCCGGCGCGCTGCCGATCGAACTCGACGTGTCGCAGATGAACATGGGCGACGTGGTCGAACTGCGTCCCTACGACGGCAAGGCGTTCAAGAACGGCGAAGTGATCGCCGAGTTCGCGTTGAAATCCGACGTGCTGCTCGACGAAGTCCGCGCCGGCGGCCGCATCCCGCTGATCGTCGGTCGCGGCCTGACCGCGAAGGCGCGCGAAGCGCTCGGCCTGCCGACCTCGACCCTGTTCCGCCTGCCGACCAACCCGGCCGACACCGGCAAGGGCTATTCGCTGGCGCAGAAGATGGTCGGCCGCGCCTGCGGCGTGCCGGAAGTCGACGGCAAGCAGCCGGGCATCCGTCCGGGCACCTACTGCGAGCCGAGGATGACCTCGGTCGGTTCGCAGGACACCACCGGTCCGATGACCCGCGACGAATTGAAGGATCTGGCCTGCCTGGGCTTCTCGGCCGACCTCGTCATGCAGTCGTTCTGCCACACCGCGGCCTACCCGAAGCCGGTCGACGTCAAGACCCATCACGATCTGCCGGCCTTCATCAGCAACCGCGGCGGTATCGCCCTGCGTCCGGGCGACGGCGTGATCCACTCGTGGCTCAACCGCATGCTGATGCCCGACACGGTCGGCACCGGCGGCGACTCGCACACCCGTTTCCCGGTCGGCATCTCGTTCCCGGCCGGCTCCGGCCTGGTCGCGTTCGCCGCGGCCACCGGCGTCATGCCGCTGGACATGCCCGAGTCGGTGCTGGTGCGTTTCTCCGGCGAAATGCAGCCCGGCGTGACCCTGCGCGACCTGGTCAACGCGATCCCGCTGGCCGCGATCAACAGCGGTCTGCTGACCGTCGCCAAGCAGGGCAAGAAGAACATCTTCTCCGGCCGCATCCTGGAAATCGAAGGCCTGCCGCAGCTCAAGGTCGAGCAGGCGTTCGAACTGTCCGACGCCTCGGCCGAACGTTCCGCCGCGGGTTGCACGGTCAAGCTGGATGCCGAACCGATCATCGAGTACCTGACCAGCAACATCACCCTGCTCAAGTGGATGATCGCCGAGGGCTACGCCGACCCGCGTTCGCTGCAGCGCCGGATCAAGGCGATGGAAGGCTGGCTGGCCAATCCGCAGTTGCTGGAAGGCGACGCCGATGCCGAGTACGCCGCGGTCATCGACATCGACCTCAACCAGATCGTCGAGCCGATCGTCGCCTGCCCGAACGATCCCGACGACGTGAAGACCCTGTCGGCGGTGTCCGGCGCGGTCATCGACGAAGTGTTCATCGGTTCGTGCATGACCAACATCGGCCACTTCCGCGCCGCGGCGAAGCTGCTGGAAGGCAAGCGCGATATCCCGACCCGTCTGTGGGTCGCGCCGCCGACCAAGATGGATGCGTCCGAACTGACGAAGGAAGGCCACTACGGCACCTTCGGCACCGCCGGCGCGCGCATGGAAATGCCGGGCTGCTCGCTGTGCATGGGCAACCAGGCGCAGGCGCGCGAGGGCGCGACGGTGTTCTCCACCAGCACCCGCAACTTCCCGAACCGTCTGGGCCGCAACACCAACGTGTACCTGGGTTCGGCCGAACTGGCCGCGATCTGCTCGCGTCTGGGCCGCATCCCGACCCGCGAGGAGTACATGGCGGACGTCGGCGTGCTCAAGGCCGACGGCGACAAGATCTACCGTTACATGAACTTCGATCAGATCGAAGATTACAAGTCGGTCGCCGATACCGTCGCCGCGGCCTGAGTCAGCTACAGACCGGCGACGCGGCATGCACGAACGAACCCCGGCCAAGGCCGGGGTTTTTGTTTGCCGACACGCTGCGCCGACGGCTTCGCCGTTGTTTGAATGCAGGCGACAGCGGCTTCGCTCATCGTTGCCGCGAAAGCGGGCTCAGCTTTACTTCGGCGGAGCCGAATAGCCAGGGGCTTTATCCCGTCATGACCTTGAAGTGTCCGGACATGTCGGCCTGGATCGCGCCGATCAAGGCGGGCGAGTGGGGGATTTCGCCCCGTCCGCTCGTCATCAACCCACCCCTCGATAAGGATTTCGCAATGAACCGATGCTCGCTTCGTTTCGTATCCGCCGCCGTGCTGGCGACGGTCTTCGCCCTGCCGCTGGCGGCGGCCGCAGAAGACGAAAACTACCGCGACGCCGCCGAAGTGCAGGCCGCACTGGTCAAGGTGCTGACCTGTCAGGCCGATCGCGCCGAATACGAACGACTGGGCAGCGCGCTGACCCCGATCTATTACGAAAAGCCGGCGCAACCGGCGCTGGCGGGATGGAGCCTGGTCAAGGACGAGAACTCCTTCGTCGCCGTGATGAACCTGCCCAAGCCGGTGACCGTCTACGGCCACCCGACCAAGCAAGTGATGATGGCGGGGCAGGGGCTGCTGGCGGTGCTGGACGGCGATCACGTCGATGCCCTGTCGACCGAGTTGAAACTCACCCCGAGCACCGAACCCCTGGCCCAGCACATCCGCACGCGCACCGTGAAGGTCCAGCCGATCGGCGACGGCATCGAAGCCACGATCGTGCAGACCGTCAGCACGATCACCACGCATCCAGGCAAAACCATGGTGGGCTGCGAATACCGGATGAATTACTGACCCGGCCAATGCGTCGCTCCACCCGATTGCGACGCACCCGGCCAGCCCCCTGTAGGAGCGGCGCAAGCCGCGACCGCGAATCACGCCTCACGGCGTCAGCTGCATGGGAATCTGTTCCGGTCGCAAGCCGCGACCGCGCGGCCACGACGAGCCGGCGCAACCAGCGAAGTGTCGCGGTCGCGGCTTGCGCCGCTCCTACAGTCGCTCCGTCCAATCGCGACGCGGTCGGATAGCCCCTTGTAGGATCTGCGCAAGCTGCGACCGCGAATCACGCCATATGGCGTCAGCTAAACGAAGATTTTTCCACTCGCACGCTGCGATTGGAGGTCACGCTGCCCGGCGTCAATCTGGACGCCATCATCGCCGCCATCACAACCCCTCAGCCCAACCGTTCCTCAATCGAATCCACCATCGCCCGGCGCCGCAGCAAAATATCCCAATAGCTGCCGCCCAACTGCCGCCACAGCACCGCCGAGCGCACCGAAGCCAGCAGCACGGCGCGGACTTCGGCGACCACGCCGGGCTGGCCGAGGTAATGCGGGTTGCCCTGCACCAGCACGCGCGGGCGAAGGTGGCTCAGGGTGTCGGCGTAGAGCGTGCCGAGGGCGGCGATCACGTCCGGATGGCTGCTGCCGAGGCGATGCGCGGCGGTGGCCTGGTCGTGGATGCTGCGCAGGACCTTATCGGTCATCGCCTGGTCGCGCACGAAGCGGCGCTCCAGTTGCAGCACCGCCATCGCCAGACGCGGCAGGTGTTCGTCGCTGACCCGGTTGACCAGATAGTCCTGCAGCAAGGTCAGCCCCGGACGCAGGTTGGCCGCGCCGCCGTAGACCGCGGCGGTCGAGGACGCATCGATACGGAACACCGAGTCCAGGCAGGTGCCGAGCACGGCCGCGTTGGCCTGGCCGGTGTCGGCGATGCGCCGCACCTGGGCCAGGGCCTGGGCGAGGCCGGCGAGGGCGAGAACGCGTTCGGAAAGATCGGCCATTACGAGCTCGCGGTAAGAATAGAGGGGGATGAAAGCGGACGGTCGCAGGCCGGCGCGTCGGTCGTGGCGATCACCGCGCCGCCGAGGCAGACCTCGCCGGCGTACAGCACCAGCGACTGGCCCGGGGTAACCGCGCGCTGCGGTTCGCGGAACACGACGTCCACGCTGCCGTCGTCGAGCACCGTGACCTCGCAGTCCTGATCGGCCTGGCGATAGCGGGTCTGCGCGGTGCAGGCGAAACGCGTCGCGGGCGGAGCGCCGGCGATCCAGTGCGCGGTTTCCGAACGCAGCCGCTGCGAATGCAGCCACGGACTGTCGCTGCCCTGGTCGACGTACAGCACGTTGCTGACCACGTTCTTGCCGATCACGTACCACGGCGCCGGTTCGAACCCGCGCACGCCGCCGATGTTGAGGCCCTCGCGCTGGCCAAGAGTGAAGTAAAACACTCCGGCATGAGTACCGACCACGCGCCCGTCCGGGGTGCGGATCTCGCCTTGCTTCGCCGGCAGATAGCGCGACAGGAACTCGCGGAAGTCGCGTTCGCCGATGAAGCAGATGCCGGTGGAATCCTTCTTGGTCGCGGTCGGCAATGCGGCCATGCGCGCCATCTCGCGCACATCGCGCTTGAGCAGCTCGCCGAGCGGGAACTTGGTCGCCGACAGCTGCGTCTGGCCTAGCTGGTGCAGGAAATAGCTCTGGTCCTTGCTACGGTCGAGCGCGCGCAGCAGGCGGAAGCGGCCGTCGGGCCCCTGATCGACCCGCGCGTAATGACCGGTCGCGATGTAGCGCGCGCCCAGTTGCTGCGCGGCGTCGAGGAAATGCTTGAACTTGATTTCGCGGTTGCACAGCACGTCCGGGTTCGGCGTGCGGCCGGCCGCGTACTCGGCGACGAAATGCTCGAACACCCCGGCCCAGTACTCGCCGGAGAAATCGCGGAAATGGATCGGCAGGCCCAGCCGGCCCGACACCGCGACCGCATCGCGGCGGTCGTCCTCGGCGCGGCAGTCGCCGCTGCCGTCATCGGCCCAGTTCTGCATGAACAAACCCGACAGCGCCTCGCCGCTGTCGCGCAGCAACAGCGCGGCGACCGAGGAATCGACCCCGCCCGACATGCCCACGATGGTGTCCGCCGACCCTGCCATGACGGTCACAGCGGTTCGGGCGAGACCATGTGCTGCACCAGGTCCAGCGAATGGCGGCGTCCGCCCAGGTAATCGGCCACGACCTGCCAGACCAGCGGGCCGCGGTGCTGCGGCGCGCGCGCCTGCAATTCGGCCGGGGTCATCCACAGCGCCTGCGCGATGCCTTCGTCGAGCGCGCGCTCGGCGTGATGCCGGACCGGTTCGGCGGCGAAGGCGAAGCGCAGGTAATGACGGCCGCCGGAGCCGTCCGGCTGCAACGGTGCTTTCCACTGATAAGCGCCGATGAAGGCGGTCAGGCGCACGTCCCAGCCGGTTTCTTCCAGGGTCTCGCGCAGCGCCGCGTCGAGCAGGCTTTCGTCGGGTTCCAGGTGCCCGGCGGGCTGGTTGATCACCAATTGCCCGCCGACTGTCTCTTCGACCATCAACAGGCGGCCGCCCTCGACCACGATCGTGGCGACGGTGACGTCGGGTTGCCAGAAACGGCCTTCGCGGTAGCTCACGTCAGAATTCGTCCTTGCCGGGCGTGAGCACGGCTTCCATCTGGTCGGCGGCGCGGACCACGTAGTCGATGGCGTCGTCCAGATCGTCCTGGGCCGCGCCGGCGTCGAGCTTGACCACGAACACCGCGACCCCGTCCTGCTTGACCCAGCCGCCCATCTTGCTCAGGTGGCTGTCCTCGAGCAGGCGGTTGGCGACATCGGCCGGGAAGTCCTGGTCGGCGGCGCGATACCCCGGCGACCACACCTCGCGCACCTGCAGCTTGCCGTAGCTCTGGGTGCTCGACAGCACATAGGCCATCTGGCTGCGGTCGCCGTCCAGGCCGAAGGTCAGGACGAAATCGCCGTCCTCGTCGACCTGATACTTGTAGCCCAGGGCGTCGAGCTGCTGGCGGATGCGCGCATCGCCGGCCTTGGAGGCATTGGCGTCGGGCTCGGCCCGGGCCGCGTCGCCGCGATCGATACTGGCTTCTACCTGTTTGCCCTCTGCCTGCTTGGCCTGCGTTTGCTTGGGCGCCGTCCTGGCGGCCGGCTCGACGGCGGCGAATGCGGCCACCGGCGACAGCGCGAGCAGGGCGACGGGCAGCAGACAACGGGGCAGGCGCATGAGGGTCCTTGAATTCAACGGCGGCGGCGCAACTAAGTCCGACGGCTCCGACACAGATGGCGGCGCTGCGGCATTTTGCAATGCGGCCGTACGGTGCGTCCATGTCGTCACGCGGCCGCCACGCGTCCGCGCCATCTCCACCCCACGCCCGGATCGGGGCAGCGGTCTATAATCCTCCGATGGCAAAACAGACCGAACACGAACACAGTCACGGCGTGCTGGTGGAAACCGGCAAGCCCGAAGTCGCCCGTCCGCCGCTGTATTCCGTACTGCTGCTTAACGACGATTACACCCCGATGGACTTCGTTGTCGAGGTCCTGACCCGCTTTTTCCCGATGAATGTCGAAAAAGCGACCCAGATCATGCTGCATGTGCATACCCGCGGCCGTGGCGTATGCGGGGTTTTCACCCGCGAAGTGGCCGAGTCCAAGGTCGCCCAGGTGAACGAATTTTCAAGACTGCATCAGCACCCCTTGCTGTGCACGATGGAAAGGGCCTAAAAGGGAGCTGTCGCACCCGTTGGGGCGGGGCATGGAAAAGCCGGCGAGCGCCCCCACGTAGCGTGCATACGTTCTGGAGGCTACGCCCCATGTTCAGCAAGGATCTCGAATACAGCATCGGCCAGTGCTACAAGCGCGCCCGCGAAGCGCGCCATGAGTACATGACGGTCGAACACCTGCTGCTCGCACTACTCGACAACCCCTCGGCGGAAGCCGTGCTCAAGGCGACCGGCGCCGACTTCCTGCGCCTGCGCAGCGACCTCGAACAGGCCATCGCGACCTCGGTCCAGGTCCTGCCCGACGACGTCGACCGCGACACCCAGCCCACGCTCGGGTTCCAGCGGGTGCTGCAGCGCGCGGTCTACCACGTCCAGTCCTCGGGCAAGAAGGAGGTCACCGGCGCCAACGTGCTGGTGGCGATCTTCGGCGAGAAGGACTCGCACGCGGTCTACTTCCTCAATCAGCAGGACGTGGCCCGGCTCGACGTGGTCAATTACCTGTCGCACGGCATCGTCAAGCACAGCGCCGAGGACGGGCAGGGTCACCACGAGGAAGAGGCCAAGCCGCCGGAAGGCCCGGACAGCGAAGGCAAGTCCGACGCCCTGGCCGAGTTCGCCAGCAACCTCAACCAGCTCGCCCGCGAGGGCAAGATCGACCCGCTGGTCGGGCGTGGCGACGAGGTGGAGCGCACCATCCAGGTGCTGTGCCGCCGGCGCAAGAACAACCCGCTCTACGTCGGCGAGGCCGGCGTGGGCAAGACCGCGATCGCCGAGGGCCTGGCCAAGCGCATCGTCGACGGCGAAGTGCCCGAGGTGCTGCGCAACGCGACCATCTACGCCCTCGACCTGGGCGCGCTGGTCGCCGGCACCAAGTACCGCGGCGATTTCGAAAAGCGCCTCAAGGCCGTGCTCGCGCAGCTCAAGAAGCAGCCCGAGTCGATCCTGTTCGTCGATGAGATCCACACCATCATCGGCGCCGGTTCGGCCAGCGGCGGCACCATGGACGCCAGCAACCTGATTAAGCCGGCGCTGTCCTCGGGCGAGCTGCGCTGCATCGGTTCGACCACGTTCCAGGAATACCGCGGCATCTTCGAAAAGGACCGCGCGCTGGCGCGGCGCTTCCAGAAGATCGACATCGTTGAGCCGACCGTGGGCGAAACCTACGAGATCCTGCAGGGCCTCAAGCCCAAGTACGAATCGCACCACGGCGTGACCTACGCCGACGAGGCCTTGCAGGCCGCGGTCGACCTGTCGGTCAAGCACATCGGCGACCGTCTGCTGCCGGACAAGGCGATCGACGTGATCGACGAGGCCGGCGCGCGTCAGCGTCTGCTGCCCGAGTCGGCGCGCAAGGCGGTGATCGACATCGAGGAAGTCGAGATGATCGTGGCCAAGATGGCGCGCATCCCGACCAAGCAGGTCTCGGCCAACGACAAGGACGTGCTGCGCAATCTCGAGCGCAACCTCAAGATGGTGATCTTCGGCCAGGACCCGGCGATCGAGACGCTCGCCTCGGCTATCAAGCTCGCGCGCTCGGGTCTGGGCAATCCGGACAAGCCGATCGGCAACTTCCTGTTCTCCGGCCCGACCGGCGTGGGCAAGACCGAGGTGACCAAGCAGCTCGCGCTGCAACTGGGCATCGAGCTGGTCCGCTTCGACATGTCCGAGTACATGGAACCGCATTCGGTCAGCCGCCTGATCGGCGCGCCTCCGGGCTATGTCGGCTTCGACCAGGGCGGCCTGCTGACCGAGAAGATCGTCAAGACCCCGCACTGCGTGTTGCTGCTCGACGAGGTCGAGAAGGCGCATCCGGACATCTTCAACATCCTGTTGCAGGTCATGGACCGCGGCACCTTGACCGATACCAACGGTCGCGAAGCCAACTTCAAGAACGTGATCGTGGTGATGACGACCAATGCCGGCGCGGCCCAGGCCTCGCGGCGTTCGATCGGCTTCACCAAGCAGGACCATTCCACCGACGCGATGGAATCGATCCGCAAGGCCTTCACCCCGGAATTCCGCAACCGCCTCGACGCGGTGGTGCAGTTCCAGGCGCTGGGCTTCGAGCACATCCTGCGGGTGGTGGACAAGTTCCTGATCGAACTGGAAAGCCAGTTGCACGAGAAGAACGTGACCCTGACCGCCACCCCGACCGCGCGCGACTGGCTGGCCCAGCACGGCTTCGATCCGCTCATGGGCGCGCGTCCGATGGCACGCGTGATCCAGGACAAGATCAAGCGTCCGTTGGCCGACGAACTGCTGTTCGGCAAGCTGATCGACGGCGGCCGGGTCACCATCGACGTCGCCAACGACGAGCTGGTGGTCGAGGCGCATGCCGAGCCGGAGAAGCTGTTGCCGGCGACGGTGTGATCGGGACGCCGCTGCTTGCGGCATCGTGAGAGAGGCGGCCTTCGGGCCGCCTTTTTCGTTTGCGGGGATGCGCGCGCGGTTTTGCTTGGTGCGGTGCGCGGTTCGCGCGGGCCGCGCACCGCAGTTGGCGCGAAGGTTTCGACGAGGTTCGTTGCCGCATGACACTCGGCATTCATTGCGCGGCGGATCGCATCGAACCGTTATGGCCGCGTGTTGCACCGCGCCACATCGCAACGCGATCGAACGCGCGAAACGCGTTGCGCGTCGCAACTGCGGTATCTGTCCGCGCATGCGACCTGTCGGTTCTGCCAGGGCTTGTCAGCGCGAGGCGATGCCGGTGCTAGCGTCCAGTCGCCTGCGGATTGCGGGCGGCGGCCCGGTTGGCCGCTTTCACTGGAAACAGGAGTCCGATTCGATGAAGAAGCGCTCTCTCGCGGCCTTGGCCGCGTTCGTGTTCGGCTGCGCGGTGGTCACCACCGCGATGGCCGCCGATGCCTGCGATACCTGCTGGGTGCGTTACAACAAGTGCGTCAACTCCGGCGTGGAGAACTGCGAGTACCAACTCTCGCAGTGTCTGAGCCGCTACGGCTGCCCGAATCCGCCGTGGTGAGTCGCGGCCGTAGGTATCGCTCAGGATGCATGGATAAGGAGGTTGCATGAAGTCGCGCAAGACCCTGTTCGCGGCGTTGGCCGCGTTCGCGTTCTCCGCTTCGGTGGTCGCGGCGGTTCCGCCGCCGTTGAACCCGTGCAAGCAATGCCGCACGCAATATCAGAACTGCATGACCAACGGCGGTCTCGACGGCAGCCGCGATTGCGAAACACCTTTCAGCCAATGCCTGATCTCGGCGGGTTGCCCGCTGGAGTAAGGATCGCGCGCGGGTCCGGCACGGGCCCGCGCGTTTCGCGCCGCCTCGGCGTTGGCCGGCGGCGGCAGCCGCTCACCTCGGCTGCGGATACGAAAAAGGCGGCCTTCCGGCCGCCTTTTCCGCGGACACCGGCCGCGCGCTCCGCATGCGGAACGCGCGTGGCGCAGGCTCAGCGCTGACGACGGTAACGGTCGTAAGCGGCTTCGTCGATCTTGTCGACCTTGCCGACGTCGCAGGTGTCGCGCGCGGTCTTGACCACGCTGCCGCTCGGGCACAGGCGGTTGGCCTGCTGCTCGCTGGAGATTTCCATCTTGTTGGTGGTGGTCAGGTCCGAACAGGTCTGGCGGAAGCCGACGCGATAGAACTCGCTGTCGTGCTTGACCACGACGAACTGCGCGCCGGCGCGCGAGATCTGCGAGCTGTCGCCCAGATCGACGCAGGAATCGAGCGTGGCCGCGGACGCTGCGGTCGCGGACAGGCTCAGCAGACAGGTAAGGGTGACGGTACGTAGCAGCGACATTGGGGGCGTCCTCGATGGGGCTGGCTCGGATTGAGCTTGCCGCGAAATCTAGACGCATCGCGCGCGGATGGAATCTGAAAGAAGTCGCTATGACCTTCGTCACTGTATGCGATCGGCTGTAAACCATCGGCCCGTTGCATGCATCGTGCATTGTTGCGGGCCAGATGCGAGTGGCCGGATTTTCGCATCGATGAATGCGCGGAGTTTGCCGAAACGGTCGAGTCGCGCGGTGTTCGCGTGGATTGCGTCGTTGTCGCGGTTGCGTGGATGCGACAGCGGGCGATAACGCCTCGTGATCGAGTCGTCGATTCGATGCGCGCGCTCGCGTTTTTTTCTCGTTCGCCGGACATCGCCGCGATGATCAGGCGCATCGGCATGCCGCAGTGCAGCTCGATTCGCCCGCCGCGCCGGTGTTAGCGTGCGACCGGCCCGCAAGGCGCGGGCGGCCGTCCTGAGCGACGGTCTGACCGATCCGGAGACGATCATCATGAAACTGTCCAGACCCGCGCTGGCGGCGCTCGCCGCCTTCGTGTTCGGTTGCAGTGCGTTTACCACCGCGAGTTCCGCGGTCAATCCGTGTCAGGTCTGTTACGACCTGTACAACCGATGCCTGCAGCTGGGCCAGCTCGATTGCGATTACAAGCGCGACGACTGCCTGCGCCGCAAGAACTGCCCCCTGCAGTAACCGTCCCGTTCGCTCGCACGCATCGGGATTCGCCACTGCGACCGCGCTCGCGGCGCAGTCACTCAGGCCGGGGCCGCGGCCCCGCGCCCATCCATGGAAAAGGAGCACCACATGAACCTGCGCAAGCTCACCCTGACCGCCGTCGCCGCCTTCGTCTTCGCCGGCTCGGCCGTCGCCGCCCACCCTCCGCTCAATCCCTGCCGCGAATGCCGTATCGCCTACAACGTGTGCATGAGCGAAAGCGGCGGCCCGGAAGACGACATGGTGTGCGAAGGCGACTTCAGCACCTGCCTGATCTCGGCCGGCTGTCCGCTGGAGTAAGCGCCGACGGATGTCGACCGGCCGGTGTCTCAGGGCCGGGATCGTCCGCAGCCCATGGGGCGTGAACGAAGTGGGCGCCGGGTCACGGGCCGGTGGGTGTACGGACCTAGGCTCGCCGGTCCGCGACCGATCGTTGCGGACCGGCGGGCGCTCGCACGCTCGCCGCGCCATTCAAGGAATAGGGAGGTTCACCATGACGTTGAAGCATCTGTCGCTGAGCGCATTGGCCGGGTTCGTGTTCGCCGGCTCGCTGATCGCCAGCGCGGGCGCCGCGCCGGTCAATGCCTGTACGGCCTGCTGGCAGGCCTACGACCGCTGCAACCTGACCACCGCGACCGACTGCGAGACCAAGCTGCTCGCCTGCCAGCGCCGCAACAACTGCCCGTTGTAAGGGTGGCCGACGCGCCTAGCCGTGGCCGGGACGCAGGCATGAAAAAGGCGGCCAATGGCCGCCTTTTTCGATAGTTACCGCGATTACTTCATGCGGTAGGTGATGCGGCCCTTGGTGAGGTCGTAGGGCGTCATCTCCACCTTGACCTTGTCGCCGGTCAGGATGCGGATGTAGTTCTTGCGCATGCGACCCGAGATGTGGGCGATGATTTCGTGCCCGTTTTCGAGACGCACACGGAACATGGTGTTCGGAAGAGTTTCCGCCACCGTGCCCTCGAATTCGATCACGTCGTCTTTTGCCATGTGGTTCTCAAGGAGGAGTCGCGATGTCGCGAGGATGGGCGTCGCGCGCCCGCGAAGCCGCACATTCTGCCACGGCAGTGGCCCGGGCGCAAAAAAACCGTTAACCGGTCCCGAGGCCCGCCGATCGCCGACTGCGTGGCGGGGCGCAATGGCAGGCTGCGCGGTGCTCAGGCGCCCGCGCGCGGCTGGTCGTCGACCGCCGGATCGGCCAGCGCGCGGGCGGGGTAGTCGCCGAAATGCGCGGTCCACGGCCCTGGAGCGAACCCCGGCAGCGCGGTCAGCCGGTCGACCTCGGCCAGAAACTCCGTCCGCGGCATCGACACCGCGCCCAGGCTCAGCAGGTGCGGATTCTCGACCTGGCCATCCAGCAGCGGCCAGCCCCAGGCATGCAGATGCCGGGCCAGGGCGGCGATCGCCACCTTGGAACCGCCCGGACGGGCGCTGAACATGCTCTCGCCGAAGAACATCCGGCCGATCGCGATGCCGTACAGGCCGCCGATCAGCTGCGCGCCGTCGTAGACCTCGATCGAATGCGCATGCCCGAGCCGGTGCATGGCGACATAGGCCTCGCGCAGTTCGTCGTTGATCCAGGTGCCGTCCTGGCCCGGCCGCGGCGCCTGCGCGCAGGCGGCGATGACCTGTTCGAACGCGGTGTCGGCGCGCACCACCCAGTCGCTGCGGCGCAGTCCGCGGCGGAACTTCGACGCCAGCCGCAGCGCGTCGGTGCGGAACACGGTGCGCGGGTCGGGGCACCACCAAAGCAGCGGATAGCCGTCCGACGGCCACGGGAAGATGCCGTGGCGGTAGGCGTTGAGCAGACGTTCGGGGCGGAAATCGCCGCCCACCGCGAGCAACCCGTCTGGCTCGCGCAGCGCCTGTTCGCCCGGCGGGAACGGCGTGGCGGGGTCGGGGGCCAGCAGGAAGGGGAGGCGGCGCATGGGGGCGGAGATTCGGGATTTGGGATTCGGAATTGGTAAAAGCGCGATCGGCGAGGAAGAGGCAGGCGTAACAGAAGGTAGTGCGTTTCCCACCGAATCCCCAATCTCGAATCCCTAATCCCCTCGCTTGAACGGCGAATGCGCCCCCAACGTCTGCGCATAGCGCCGGACCGAGGCCGCCTCGTCGCGGCACCACGGCCGCAGCGCGTCGCGGAAACCGGGGTGGGCGATCCAGTGGCGGCTATGCACAAAGGTCGGCAGGAAGCCGCGCGCGAGTTTGTGTTCGCCCTGGGCGCCGGGTTCGAAGCGGGCGAGCCCTTCGCGCAGGCAGTAGTCGATGCCCTGGTAGTAGCAGGTCTCGAAGTGCAGCCCGGGCAGGGTGACCTCGCTGCCCCAGTAGCGGCCGTACAAGGTGTCGCCGCCGCGTAGACACAGCGCGCCGGCGATCGCTTCGCCGTCGCGCTCGGCCAGGAAGATCACCAGCGACCGCGGCATCTCGCGGGCCAGGTGCTGGAGGAAATCCAGGGTCAGCGCCGCGTGGTTGCCGTACTCGGCGAAGGTGGTCAGGTAGAAGCGATGCATCGTCGCCAGATCGTCGGCGCTCGCATTGAGGCCCTCGACGACGCGGAACGTCACCCCGGCGCGCGCGACCTTGGCCCGTTCCTGGCGGATGTTCTTGCGGTGCTTGTGATCGAACGCGGCCAGGAACTGATCGAAGTCGTTCCAGCGCAGGCCCTGCGCGTCGCGCGGGTTCTGCCAGTGGTATTGCACGTCGATGCGCGGCAGCCAGTCGCCGTCGGCGCGGCCGTCGTCGAACAACGAATCCTCATCGCTCGTATGAAAGTTCACATGCGCCGACGACAACTTCTGCCGCGCGCACAACTGCGCCATCGCCGCGATCAGCACCCGCCGGTGGTCGTCGTCGCGAGCGAGCAGGCGCGGGCCGGTGACCGGTGAGTAGGGCACCGCCGCGAGCCACTTGGGGAAATAGTCCAGGCCGTGCTGCGCGTAAGCGTGGGCCCAGGCGTGATCGAACACGAATTCGCCGTGCGAGTTCTGCTTCAGATACGCCGGCATCGCCGCGATCAGCGAATCGCCGTCCCACACGGTCAGATGATGCGGCGCCCAGCCCCAGTCTTCGCGCAGGCAGCCGTGAAGTTCCATGCCGTGCAGGAAGGCGTGGGCGACGAAGGGATTGGTGCCGTCGTGCAGGGCATCCCATTGGGGCGCGTCGATCTCGTCGAGCGAACCGATCAGGCGGATCGACAAGGCGTCGTCGCGCGTGCTCACGGCGATGAGTCGGGTTGCGCGAGTCCGCGGAGATACACCTCGGGATCGTGCCGCTGCATATGCTGATCGGGCTGGCTCAATGCGCTGAAACCGAGCCCGGAATACAAACCTTGCATGTCGCGGGTGACCAGATGCCAGCGCCGCAAGCCTTGCAGGCGCGGGTCGGCCATGAGCGCGGCGACGATCGCGCGTGCATGGCCATGGCCGCGATGCGCCGGCAGCACGAACACGTCGGCCAGATAGGCGAACGTCGCCTGATCGGTGACCGCGCGCGCGAACGCGACCATCTGCCCGTGCAGATGGCCGCTGTAGCAGATCGAATGATCCAGCGCGCGTCGCAAGGTCGGCGCCGGGATGCCCGCGGCCCAGTAGGACTCGCGGGCGAGGAAGTCGTGGATCACGGCGAAATCGAGATCGCCGGGCTCGCCGCTGATGCGCAGCGATTCACGACCGTCGGCCATCAGGCGTCCTTGTCGAGGAACTTCTCGGCGTCCAGCGCGGCCATGCAGCCGAACCCGGCCGAAGTGATGGCCTGGCGATAGACCTGATCGGCGACGTCGCCGGCGGCGAACACGCCTTCGACCGAGGTCCGGGTGGCGTTGCCGTCCAGGCCGGTCTCGATGGTCAGGTAGCCGTTCTTCATCGCCAGCTGGCCTTCGAACAGGCTGGTGTTCGGGGTGTGGCCGATGGCGACGAACAGGCCGTGCACGGCGAGGTCGCGGCTGGAACCGTCCTGCACCGACTTGACCCGCACGCCGGTCACGCCGGCGTCGTTGCCGAGCACTTCGTCGACGGTGTGGTGCCACACCGGCTCGATCTTGCCGGCCTGGATCTTGGCCTGCAGCTTGTCCTGCATGATCTTCTCCGCGCGCAGGGTGTCGCGGCGATGGATCAGATAGACCTTGCGGGCGATGTTCGACAGGTACAGCGCTTCCTCGACCGCGGTGTTGCCGCCGCCGATCACCGCCACGTCCTGGTCCTTGTAGAAGAAGCCGTCGCAGGTCGCGCAGGCGGACACGCCGCGGCCCTTGAACTCTTCTTCCGACGGCAGCCCGAGGTACTTGGCGGTGGCGCCGGTGGCGATGATCAGCGCATCGGCGGTGTAGTCGCCGCTGTCGCCCTTGAGCCGGAACGGGCGCTTGGACAAATCGGCGGTGTGGATGTGGTCGAACACGACTTCGGTATCGAAGCGTTCAGCATGCGCCTGCATGCGGGTCATCAGATCCGGACCCATCAAACCGTGCGCGTCGCCAGGCCAGTTGTCGACTTCGGTCGTGGTCATCAGCTGGCCGCCTTGTTGCAGGCCCGTGATCACCAGCGGCTTGAGGTTGGCGCGGGCGGCGTAGACGGCGGCAGTCCAGCCGGCCGGGCCGGAACCGAGGATGACGACACGGGAGTGCTTCGAAGGGGTCATGTATATAATCGCGGGCAGTTGGGAATGCGCTGAGCGCAGAAAGAATCCTCAGCTTCGGCCATACGCCGGCGTGTAGAAGATTCCGGAACAGGGCATAGCTTGGAGGCGCGGTCCCGGCAACACAAGGCGTATCGCGCGGATGCAACGGTGCGTGCCACGGCACGAGGCCGGCGTTATCGGCGAACCGCCAAAGCGCACGCTGGCGTATTGCCGGTCGATGGTCGTACAAAGGCCGCCGGGTCGGCCCGCGCTTCGAGGCACCGATTCGACAAACGGCGTTCGCTGCGACGACTTGCCGATCACACGCTTCCGACGCGACTTCCATCCGACACAGCGGCCAAGCTCAGCGATTCCAAGTCAGATCCGAATCCAGATCCGAATCCAGACCCAAAGTCAGACGCGACACTTCCCCCACACGACACTCAAGACAACATGGCCAGGGGCGCCGCGCATGCGGCGTTTTTGCAGGCCGCACCGGAGATTGCAATGCGTATCGGCGTACCGAAGGAAACCAAGACTCTCGAAGGGCGCGTCGCGCTCGTTCCGGCCGCGGCCGGCGACCTGGTCAATCGTGGCCACGAGGTCTGGCTGGAGCAGGACGCGGGCATCAAGAGCGGCTTCAAGGACGCCGAATACACCCGTCTGGGCGTGAAGATCGCGCCGGACGCGGCGGCGCTGTACGAAAAGGGCGAGTTGATCGTCAAGGTCAAGGAGCCGATCGCCGGCGACCTGCAGCACCTGCGCAAGGATCACCTGCTGTTCTGCTACCTGCACCTGGCGGCCGAGCCGACCCTGACCAAGCAGTTGCTCGACATCGGCCTGACCGGCGTCGCCTTCGAGACCGTCGAGCTGCCCAACGGCGATCTGCCGCTGCTGGCGCCGATGTCGATCATCGCCGGCAAGATCGGCGTGCAGGTCGGCACCCACCTGCTGCACCAGCCCATGAGCGGCAAGGGCAAGCTGCTCGGCGGCCTGCCGTCGACCGAGCGCGGCAAGGTCGTGGTGTTCGGCGCGGGCCAGGCCGGCGGCGCGTCGGCGGCGCTGGCCGCGGCCGGCGGCTCCAATGTGACCGTGTTCGAAATGCGCCAGGACCGCATGGAACAGATGATGCGCCTGGGCAACAACGTCACCACGCTGTTCCCGTACGTCGACGTGGTCGCGCGCGAAGTGGCGTCGGCCGACCTGGTGATCGGCGCGGTGCTGGTGACCGGCGCGCGCGCGCCGCACGTGCTGACCCGCGAAATGCTCAAGGGCATGGAAGACGGCAGCGTGGTGGTCGACATCTCGATCGACCAGGGCGGTTGCTTCGAGACCTCGCGTCCGACCACCTGGAAGGAACCGACCTACGTCGAAGAGGGCGTGACCCACTTCTGCGTGACCAACATGCCCGGCGCGGTGCCGCAGACCTCCTCGCAGGCGATCTGCGCGGCGATCCTGCCGTGGGTCAACAAGCTGGCGGCCGGCAACGAATGGCGCAACAACCCGGCGCTGGTGCGCGGCATCAATGTCGAAGGCGGCAAGCTGATCCATCCGGCGTTGCAGGGCATGAAGCTTTAACGGCCGGGATTCGGGATTGGTGATTCGGGATTCGGTCAAAGCCGGTCCCGGTCTGACGCAGGGCGGCGGTGGACGGGGCTTGATGCTACCGTTCGCTGGCCGCCCTTCGTTTTTGTGCCGAGAGCGAGGCGGACGGCGCCGCGGGACGGGCAGGCGGCAGACCCGGCCGGCCCATGGCGCCGACACGCCGATTGCAGCCCTTTCCTGTATATTCAACGACTAACGAAACCATCCTAAGGCAGCACATCACGGTGGCGTCCGCTCCCACAGCCAGTCGCAAGAAGGCCAAGCCACCCGAAGCGGTGAAAAACGCGCCGTCCCCGAAGCGCCAGCGCCTCATGCGCGATATCGCGCTGATCGTGATCGCGCCGCTGCTGCTGTACCTGCTGGCCAGCCTGGTCACCTTCTCGCCGACCGATCCGGGCTGGTCGCATTCGGGTTCGATCACCGCGCCGCTGCACAACCTCGGCGGCCGGGTCGGCGCCTGGATCGCCGACGTGCTGCTGTACCTGTGCGGCTATGTCGCCTTCCTGCTGCCGATCATGCTCGGCGCGATCGCCTGGATCGCCCTGTTCGGCATGGACACCGACGGCGACGGCGAGGCCGATCTCGGTCCGGCGCTGCGCTTGATCGGCATCGTCGGATTCCTGGTCTCCGCGACCGGCCTGCTGCAACTGCGCTTCGGCCCGGCCGAGGATTTTTCCGCCGGCAGCGGCGGCATCCTCGGCCAGTTGGTCGGGCGTTCGCTGTATTCGGGTTTCGGCCCGGTCGGCGGCAATCTGTTTCTGCTCGCGCTGCTGCTGATCTCGGTGACCTTGGCCACCGGCATCTCGTGGTTCGCGGTGATGGACAAGCTGGGGCAATGGACCCTGGCGCTCGGCCCGGTGTTGAGCAAGCTGTTCCGCCGCGGCAGCCAGCAGGCGACCGAATGGCGCCAGACCCAGGTCATGCGCGAGGAGCGCGAGGAAGCGCGCAAGGTCGACACCGAACTGCGCTCCAAGCGTGAGAAGGTCAAGATCGAACCGCCGCCGGCGCCGGTGGTGGAAAAGAGCGAACGCGCCAAGCGCGAAACCCAGATTCCGTTGTTCAACACCGGCGACGGCAGCGGCTTGCCGCCGTTGGCCCTGCTCGACGATCCCAAGCCGCAGCCTAAGGGCTACAGCGAAGAAACCCTGGAAACGCTGTCGCGGCAGATCGAATTCAAGCTCAAGGATTTCCGCATCGACGCGCAGGTGATGGGCGCTTATCCGGGCCCGGTCATCACCCGTTTCGAAGTGCAACCCGCGCCGGGCGTCAAGGTCAGCCAGATCAGCTCGCTCGACAAGGACATCGCGCGCGGCCTGTCGGTCAAGTCGGTGCGCGTGGTCGACGTGATTCCGGGCAAGTCGGTGATCGGCCTGGAAACGCCGAACACCACCCGCGAGATGATCTTCCTGTCCGAGCTGCTGCGCTCGAAGGAATACGACAAGTCCGGCAGCCCGCTGACCCTGGCGCTGGGCAAGGACATCGCCGGCCGTCCGACCGTCGCCGATCTGGCGCGCATGCCGCATCTGCTGGTCGCCGGCACCACCGGCTCGGGCAAGTCGGTCGCGGTCAACGCGATGGTGCTGAGCCTGCTGTACAAGGCCTCGGCGAAAGAACTGCGGATGCTGATGATCGATCCGAAGATGCTGGAGCTGTCGGTCTACGAAGGCATTCCGCATCTGCTCGCGCCGGTCGTCACCGACATGAAGGAAGCCGCCAACGGCCTGCGCTGGTGCGTGGCCGAGATGGAGCGGCGCTACAAGCTGATGTCGATGGTCGGCGTGCGCAACCTGGCCGGTTTCAACAAGAAGGTCCGCGACGCCGAGGAAGCGGGCCAGCCGATGATGGATCCGCTGTTCAAGCCCAATCCGGACCTGGACGAAGCGCCGCGTCAGCTCGAGACCTTGCCGTTCATCGTCATCTTCATCGACGAATTCGCCGACATGATGATGATCGTCGGCAAGAAGGTCGAAGAACTGATCGCCCGTCTGGCGCAGAAGGCGCGCGCGGCCGGCATCCATTTGATCCTGGCCACCCAGCGTCCGTCGGTCGACGTCATCACCGGCCTGATCAAGGCCAACATCCCGACCCGCATCGCGTTCCAGGTGTCGAGCAAGATCGACTCGCGCACCATCCTCGATCAGTCCGGCGCCGAAACCCTGCTGGGCCACGGCGACATGCTGTACCTGCCGCCGGGCACGGCGATGCCCGAGCGCGTGCACGGCGCCTTCGTCTCCGACGAAGAAGTGCATCGCGTGGTCGAACACCTCAAGCAGATCGGCGGCCGCCCGGATTACATCGAAGGCGTGCTCGACGAAGTGCAGACCATGGGCGACGGCACCGTGGTCGGCGCGACCGGCCTGCCGGAAACCGCGAGCAGTGGCGGCGACGAATCCGACCCGCTGTACGACGAAGCGGTACGCATCGTCACCGAGACCCGCCGCGCCTCGATCTCTGGCGTGCAGCGGCGCCTGAAGATCGGCTACAACCGCGCCGCGCGTCTGATCGAGGCGATGGAGGCGGCCGGCATCGTGACCCCGCCCGAGCACAACGGCGACCGCAGCGTGCTGGCGCCGCCGCCGCCGAAGTAAGCCAGTGCTCGCGGCGACCGGGCCGCGATGCTCAGGCGCGGTGATCCGCCGATCGGCCGCCGATTACTCGGTCCCGCACGGCATTTGCGAATAGAACCGGTAGCCGCTGGTCTGACCCCAGCTCAGATGCTCGCCCGAGCAGGTCCAGCGTTCGCCGCCGATGCGCTGGGTCAGTTCGGCGTCGGAGTAATACTGGATGTCGTAATCGTGGCCCGGCAGGCTCGGAGGCGGCCGCGCCACCACGCTGCCCAGGGCGATGAGGCCGGCAACGCCGGTGATGGCGAGCAACCCACTGCGTTTGTTCATGACTTGACTCCCTGTCGGTGCGTGACCGAGATGGCCACCGGTCGAAACTAACCAGCCCGGGGCTGGCAAAATGTGCGCTGACCGGCGCTTTGCGACGTGGATATCGCGTTCAGCTTGGTTTGCCCACACTGCCGCCATCGTTTTCAGGAGAGTCCCGTGCCCCGTCTAATTCGCCATGCCGCTGTCGTCCTGTCCGTGTCCGCGGCGCTGTTCGCCGGCAGCGCCTTCGCCGGCGCGCGCGAGGACCTGGGCAGCTTCACCCGCGGCCTCAAGGGGCTCGACGGCCAGTTCGCCCAGCAGGTGTTCGACACCAACGGCAAGCTCAAGGAATCCTCGAGCGGCCAGGTCGCGCTCTCGGCGCCGCGCCTGTTCCGCTGGGAGTACACCAAGCCGTATCCGCAGCTGATCGTCGCCGACGGCAAGAAAGTCTGGGTCTACGAGCCCGACCTGCAGCAGGTCAGCGTGCGCCCGCAGGGTGTCGAGGAACAGAACAGCCCGCTCGCCGCATTGATCGACCCGAGCAAGCTCGACGCGATGTTCGTGGTCAAGGACAACGGCAGCCGCGGCGGCTTGAACTGGTTGGCGCTGGAGCCCAAGACACCGGGCGACGCCAGCTTCCGCAACGCCAAGCTCGGCTTCAACGCCAGCGGCCTGGCCAAGATGGAAATCGTCGACGCGCTGGGCCAGAAGACCGAGATCAGCTTCAGCGGTTGGAAGCGCAACCCCAGTTTCCCAGCGACCACCTTCAAGTACGCGCCGGCCAAGGGCGTGGATGTGATCGGCGAGGGTTGAGGCGCGGCGCATCGCGTAGCGGACGAAAAACGCGGGCTTCGGCCCGCGTTTTTTTATTGCCTGAGGTGCGCGATAGGCTCGCGATGCACGCCACGCGAGCATGCGTTCGCACGCCGCCTGCCTCAGGGCGCCAGCGATTTCTCGTAGCGGATCGTGATCAGGCCGCTGTTCCATTCCTCGTCTGGATAGCGCGCCACTTCGACGTAGCCCAGCGCGAGGTAAAGCCCTTGGCTGCCTTCGTTAAAAGTGTCGGTTTCGAGCGCCGCCAGCGTGACGCCGTCAGCGCGCATCGCCGCTTCGACCGCGTCCATCAACAACCGGCCGACCCCGCGCCGGCGCGCCCGCGGCAACACATGCAAGGCATCGACGAAGCCACCGTCGCGATGAGCAAAGCCCGCGATCCAGTCGTCGATCTGGGCGACGAAGAAGGCGGCCCCGTGTTCGGCGACGAAGCGCTCGGCCACGCGGTCGTTGCGGTAGGCGGCAATGGCCGCATCGGTCAGCTGCGGTCGCCAGGTGTCTTCGAATGTGCGTTCGAGAATGGCGAGCAGTTGGGGTTCGTCTTGTGGCGTTGAAGGGCGAACGAAAAGGGATGGAGTGTTCATGCGGACGGCTTTTCGAAGCGGGGTGGGCCAGGGCGGTGACGCGCAAGTCTGTCGAGAGTGCGGCAGCGAGATGATCGGGCGAATGCCTCGGTTCAATGCTGCTGCAAGGCGGAAATGATGTCGTCCACCGTGCGCTGCCACTGTTCGCTGTTGATCCTGGAAAAGTAAAAGTGCGTCCCGGTCTGGGTTTCAACATGCGACAAATCCGCCAGGCGCTGAGTTCTGCGGCCGAGATGATCGGACAGATAGAACACCAGGGTTCTTGCGCTGGCCGTATCGCGGCTCGACAGCGCCCAGACGATCCGTTCTTCTTCCGGACTGAACAGGTCGCCGTTCTCGTATTCGCTGGCGATGTCCCAGCCGTCGCTTTCGAGCGCATCGCGCAGTTGCGTCAGTCGCGCTCGTGTCATGTTGGATTCCCTTTGGCGGCGGCAGTTACGCGGCGTTTCCAGTCATTGGCTCGCGTAAATTTACTATGCCGATGCGCGAATCGGTTTGACGAGCATCAGCCGCTCAATCATGAAGGCGTCGCCCGTCGGCATGCCGACCCACCGGGCCGGCGCCAACATCGGCGTCGAGGTGGGCGAGGTTGGTCGTCGGGTGAGCATCCGCTGTTTGGAAAAAGCCACCGCCATGCCCTAAACAATCTCC
>NZ_LMHM01000016.1:693589-698023 GCF_001427785.1 Lysobacter sp. Root690 | reverse complement strand
AGCGCGGGCAATGGCGGCAGTAATTTCAGGGAATGGTCTGGGGCTGTTCAACAGCTCGGCGAGCCAGATCGGAATGGGGTTGGGCGGCGGAGCCCGCCTGGGTCAGGGTCAGGACAATCAGTTCGTCAATGTCGCCACCGGCAACTTGCTGCTGCAATCGCAGGACGATCAGGTCCTGTCGCGCGGCATGCTGGTGGGCTTCAACCGAACCTATAACAGCCGCGGGCAGTTGGCCCAGGTTGGCGCGGACGCGTGGGTCACCGGGTTCGAGCGCCGGGTCGAACTACTCTCGGGCAGCCTCAACAGCGCCGGCAGCGTCATGCGCCGGCATACCGGTGATGGCTCTTACCAGGACTTCACTTACGCCGGTAACGCGACCTATCTGTCGACCACCGGCGACGGCGCGCACGACAGCCTGAGCTGGGATGCCGCGACCTCGGCCTGGACCTACACCGAGGGCAGCACGCGCCAGCAGGAGCGTTATGCCGACCACGCCAGCGCGACCCTCAAGGGCCGCCTGACCCAACTGCGCAATCCGCTCAGCGACGGCGCGCAACCGCAGGTCTGGGACGTGCTGTACGACGCCAACGGACGGATCGCGGAAATCACGCCGCAGGCGCAGGACGCTTACGGCGGCCGCCTGGTCTTCACTTACGACGCCAACGGCCGCCTGGCCAGCATGGCCAGCGATCCGTATTCCGACGGCCGCGCGCTCGCCGGCGGACGCGCCTGGTATTCCTACGACAGCGCCGGACGTCTGGCTTCGGTCATTGTCGATCTCACCCCTCGCGGCACTCAGCCCGACAGTTCGGGCAGCGTTCCGGATCACGACCAATGGACCGCCGAGGCCGGTTCCAACGACGGCTATCTGTTCAAGACCACCTACAGCTACACCGACGCCACCAGTCTGCTGATTTCGCGAGTCGAGCAGAGCGACGGCACCGTCACCAGCTACACCTACGACGCGCAGAACCGGATCAAGAGCGTTACCCGCGGCGATATCAATAACGACGACAGCGACGGCCTCGGCCAGACCCTGAGCTTCAGCTACGACAGCGCGACCACCACCAGCGTGACGGATTCCTCGGGTCGCATGTGGACGTACGTCTACGACGCGTCGGGGCAGTTGACCGAAGTCCGCCAGCCCGCGGTCGAGGGCCTGCGCGAGACCACTACGTACGCCTACGACGCGGCCGGCAACGTCACTCGCGTATCGACTCAGAACGGCGGCGTGGTCCTCGCCCAGACCGACTATGCCTACGACGCCAACGGCAACCTCACCTGGCAATGGGACCGGGTGCAGACCGGCAGCAACGCCAGCGCGCGCGCGGTGCAGCGCACTTATACCGCCAGCAACCTACTGGCTAGCGAAACCGTCTTCGCCGGTCTCGATGCCGACGGCCCCGGCGCCGGACAACCCAGCGGCGGACTGACCACGAATTATCTTTACGACGTGCAGGGCCGCCTGCGCTTCGTCGTCAACGCGGCCGGCGAAGTCAGCGAGCAGGAATATCACCTCAACGGTCTGGGCATCGGCCAGTTGTCCAGGCAGCGTCAGTACCTGGGCGACAGCTACAGCGGCGCTTACACGCTCGCCGGGCTGGAGGCGTGGGCGACCACGGCGCGCAAGGCCAACAGCATCCTGACCACGTACTCGTACCCCGCCGCGCAAGGCCGAACCCAGCGGGTGTTCGCGAGCGTCGACGCCGCCGGCGAAGGCATCGAAACCGATGCGTTGATCTACGAGGGCTACCGTTACGACGAGCGCGGCCGCTTGCTGCTGAAGAATCGTACCAGCGCCGAGGGCACGTTCCAGACGATCTACGCTTACGACGGCCTGGGCCGATTGATTTCCGAGCGCGTGGTCGAAAAGGGCGTGACGGTCCAGTCGCGCACCTGGGTCTATCAGGATTCGCTGCGCCTGTCGCACACGATCGNNCGAAGGCGGCGTGGTCGGCGACGGCAACACCGGCAACGATCGCATCCGCAGCGAGCAGCGCGATGCCGCCGGCCGCTTGATCTACGTCAAGGAAAGCGCGGTGTCGGGCGCCTCCGGCGGCGTGCGCGAGTCGCGCAACTATTACGACAGCACCGGTCGCCTGCGCGCAAGCCAGGACAGTGCCGGCGCGCGCACCTATTTCTTCTACGACGTCGAAGGGCAGTTGTCCGGCCAGGTCGACGAGACCGGCGCGGTTACCGAATTCATACGCGATCCGCTCGGGCGCATCATCGCGACCAAGCGTTATGCAACCCGGGTCGATCCGACATCGTGGCAAGGCGGCTCTGGCGAAGGTTCTGGCGAGGTGGTACCGGGCGGTCCGGGGGGACCCATGCCGGAGTTGCCCGTGATTCGAACCGGATGGCCGATCGGCAGCATCTACGTATACGACCTCATCGAGGATGTGCGGCCAGCCGCCGTCGCCGCCGATCGCGGCACCTCGACCAGCTACGACGCCCTGGGTCGCGTCATCACCCAGACCGACGCCGAAGGCGCCATCACCAACTTCACCTATGACGGCGCCAACCGTCTGCTGCAAACACGTACCACCGATGCCGCCGGCACCGCGGCAACCGCGCGCGTCACCCGCTATTTCTACGACGCCCAAGGTCGCGAGACCGGGCGCCTGGATGCCGAGGGCTATCTGGTCGAACACAGCTATGACTTGGCCGGTCGGCGCATCCGCAGCGTCGCCTACGCCACGGTGACTCCGGCCGCGCAGCAGGCCAGTGGCGCGTTGAACGATCTGCGCCCCGCGACGTCGGGCAACGACCAAGTCACGCGCTGGTTCTACGACGGCCGCGGCAACCTCGTGGCGACGCTCGATGCCGAAGGCTATCTGGCCGAATACGTGCATGACGCCAAGCGCCTGCAACGCGCGAGCAAGGCCTATGCGCTCAAGCTCGGCGGTCTGAACGGAAACGAATCGCTGGCGACGCTGCGCGCGTCGGCCGCGGCCGGCACCGTGCGCGAAACCCGCATCAGCTACGACAGCGCCGGCCGGGTCATCGCCGAACAAAACCCGGAAGGTACCGTCACCCGCTACACCTACGACGCTCAGGGCAACCTGATCCGCAGCGAAGTCGCCGTCGACACCACGGAAGTGCGCGAAGGCCGCATGCGCTACAACGTGTTCGGCGAGTTGATCGGTGAACTGCATGGCGAAGGCGCCGCGCGGGTCTTGCCGGGCATGAGCGAAGCCCAGCTCGATGCGTTGTACGCCCAGTACGGCGTGCGCCACAGCTACAACAACTTGGGCCAGCGCAGCGAAAGCATCGACGCAGCCGGCAACAAGACCTGGTATTTCTACGATGCCAGCGGCCGCCCGACCTTCACCGTCAAGGGCGTCGCCGACGCCAGTGGCGTGGCCAACGCGCAGGGCGAAGTCGTCGAGATCCGCTACAACGCCTTCGGCGAAGTGCGCGAGACCACCGCTTATACCGGCCGCATCACTCTGGCCACCGCGGGCAGCCGCGACAGCGTCGCCACCGCCATTACCACCTTGGCCTACGTCGCCGCCAGCGACAGCCGACGCGGCATCAGCTACAACCGTCGCGGACAAGTCGTCGATTCGATCAATGCCGAAGGGATCGCCACGCGCTACTCCTATAACGCCTTTGGGGAAAAGATTCTAGAAGAGCGCGCGTATCCGATGACGGGTGCGCCGTCTGTCGAATTCAAATACGACAAGCGCGGCTTGTTGACCGCGCGGACCGACTCGCGCGGTCATGCGGTGGAGCGTGGTGTGAGCTGGACCTACGACGCCTTCGGCCGGGTCATCACGGCCGTCGATGCGCGTGGCGTACCGACCACCTACAGCTACGACCGCCTCGGCCGCCAGCTGACCGCAAGTCAGACGGTGATGGGCCGCCAGGAGCTGACCAGCACCAGCTACGACGTCTACGGCCGCGTGCTCAGCGTCACTGACGCACTGGGCCGCACCACCACCAGCGCCTACGATACCGCTAACCGCACCACCACGGTCACCACGCCCGAGGGCGTCACGGTGGTCACGACCTTCAATCGCCACGGCCAGCAGGTCAACGTCGCCACACCGTTGCCGGGAGGCACGGTTGCCAACACCAGCTACCTCTACGATCGCGACGGCAATCTCAAGAGCACGACCGATGCGCTCGGTCGCGCCGATTCCAACGAGTACGACGCGCGCGGCCTGCTCAGCGCCACCGTCGATCGCACCGGACGCCGGGTCGAACTGCGTTACGACGCGGTCGGTCGCTTGTTGCAACGGATCGAAGACCCCGCGGGCCTGGCGATTACCACGACCTACCGCTACGACAGCCAAGGCCGCCAGAGCGAAGTCACCGACGCCAGCGGTCGCACGACCGCCTACAGCTACGACCGCGAAGGCCGCCTGACCCAGGTTGCCGCCGATTCAAGCGGTTTGAACCTGCGCACCGCTTATACCTACGACGCCT
>NZ_LMHM01000016.1:643289-693582 GCF_001427785.1 Lysobacter sp. Root690 | reverse complement strand
AGATCACGGTCACCGAAGGCGCCGGCACCGCGCAGGCGCGCACGATCCAGTACGACTACGACGCCCTCGGCCGCCGCACCGCCGAACGCCTCGATCCGGCCGGCCTGAACCTGATCACCAGTTACGCCTACGACGCCAACGACAACCTCGTGCGCCGCACCGACGCGACCGGCAACGTCACCCGGTTCTATTACGACGAAGCCGACCGAGTGATCTATACGATCGATCCGCTTGGGGTGATGACGCGCAATTGGCGCGACGCCGACGGCAAGGTCGTCGCCACGCGTACCTACATCGCGGGGACCGATCCGTCGACGCTGACCGATACCACGACGATCGCGCAATTGGATGCACGACTGGCGTGGACGAACGATCCGGGCGAGTACCGGGTCTACGATCGCGATGGCCGTGTGAAGTTGGTCGTGTCGGTGCTCGGCGCCGTGCAGGAGTACACGTACGACGCGGCCGGTCGGATTTCGGAGATCCGACGCTACGCGACGCTGACCTCGTTGAGCGATTGGAGCCCGAACGGTCTGGTCGACCGCTTGTTCCACGGCATCGCGCAGGTCGCCGACTTCAATCTGGCGGCACTGCGCAACGATGCCGCCGACCAGATTGTCTATCAAGTCTTCACCACGCTCGGCGAGCTGCGCACCACGGTCGATAACTCCGGCACGGTGATCTCCTACGTGTACGACGCGGCCGGTCGCCAGACCGTGCACAAGCGCTACGCGCATGCGGCCCAACTCAACCCGACCCTGCGCGCCAAGCTGACCGCCGGCACCGCCTCGCCGCAAGACGTCGTCGACGTCGTTGCGACCTCNGGCGCTGGTCGCGCGCGCTACACCGTCGATGGCAACGGCTCGGTGATCGAACTGCTGTACGACGGCGGCGGCCGCCCGGTCGGCACGCGCGCGTACGCGACCGCGATCGCGGTCAACACCGATGCGACGTTCAAGTCCCAGCTGATCGCCGGCGATCCAGCCGCGATGGGCATGGTGCGCGACCGCGTCGCGGCGATCGCCGACGACGCGCGCGACCTGCGCAACTATCAGGTCTATGACAGCGCCGGCCGCATCGCCGCGACCATCGACGGCGCCGGTTACGTCAGCACGCGCAGCTACGACGCCGCCGGCCGCGTCGTGCAGGAGCGGCGCCACGTCCAAGCCGCGACCATCGCCGCGCCGTTGCTCGCCAAGCTGAGCGCCGGCACCGCCAGCGTCGCCGACATCGCCGCGATCACGCCGGTCAACAACGCCGCCGACGCGGTCGTGCGCCATATCTATGACGCAGCCGGTCGCGAGCGCTACACGCTGACCCAGAACAGCGCCACCACTTATCTAGTCAGCGAACGCCGCTACGACGGCGCTAGCCGGGTCACCGCGCAGTATCAATACTCCGTGCCGATCGCACTCGGCCCGGTGGCGACACCGGCGCAGGTCGGCGCCGCGCTGAATGCGGCGGGCGCCTACAACACCGCCGACCTGTACCGCTCGACTCAATACGTCTTCGACGCCGCCGGTCGCGTGCGTTTCACCGTCGATGATCTGGGCGCGGTCAACGAACAGCGGTACGACGGCGCCGGCCGGGTCGTCGAAACCCGTCGCTACGGCAGCACCATTTCGATCAGCACCCCGATGAACGAAGCGGCGGTCGCCACCGCGGTCGCCGGCATCGCCGACGTGCGTAAGACCACGACGGCCTACGATGCGATGGGCCGGGTGGTTCGAGTCACCGATGCGCTGAACCAGTACGAGGAGTACACCTACAATCCGCTGGGCCAGATCACCGCGCTGCGCAACAAGAACGGGCATGTCTGGAACTACGAATATGACGCTGCCGGCCGCCGCACGGCCGAGATCAGCCCGGAAGTAGGCATCGGCAACGCCGACATCAATGGCATGCAGGGTTACCGCGTCGGCCGCATCGTCACCCGTACCGCTTACGACGCGCTCGGCAACGTCATCAGCCGCACCGAAAATGCCGACACCAATCAGCCGCGCGTCACCCGCTACGAGTACGACAACCGCGGCAATCAGATCCGCACGATTTTCCCGGACGCGGGCCGGCTCGATGCGAACAAGCAGTTGGTCGCAAGCGGCATCCAGTCGACCATCGAAGTCAGCTACGACGCGCTCGGCCGAGCCGTGGCGCAGAAGGACGTGCGCGGCTTCTACAGCTACAAGGTCTACGACAATCTGGGCCGGCTCGCCTACGACGTCGACCAGGAAAACTACGTCACCGCCTATGCCTACGACGGCTTCGGCCAGCAGACCAATCTGCGTCGATACGCGCAGAAATTGAATGTCGGCGCGCTGGGCGGCTGGGGCGAGGGCCAGCCGCTGTCGATGGCGCAGATGCAGGCCGCCGCCGCGACGTCGGTGGCCGACCGCACCATCACCACCCGTTACGACCAGCGCGGCCTGGCGGTGCAGATCGAACAGACCCAGGTCGCTTACTTCACCTCGACCGGCGCCAGTGCCGTCGGTTCGCCGACCGTGCGGGTCGAATACGACGGCTTCGGCAACAAGGTCAAGGAATCGGTCCTGCTCGAAGGCACGCCGGGCCAGGCCGACGCGCGTTGGGCCGACACCTATACCTACTACGATTTGGTCGGTCGGGTGACCATGACGGTGGATGCCGAAGGCTACGTCACTCGCACCGGCTACAACGTCGCCGGCGAGGCGGTCGAGACCATCGAATACGCCAAGGCGATTGCCACCGGCGGCCTGAATACCAGAACGCCGCCGGCGCAGCCGCCGTTGGGCGATGCGACCAGCGGCTACGACCGCGTGACCCGTTGGTCTTACGACGCGTTGGGCCGCAAGATCGACGAAACCATGGTGCGTCATTTCCAGGGACGCGATGGCAGCAGCGGCGTGCGCGATGTCGCCACCCAGTTCCGTTACGACGGTGAAAACCGCGTCACCCAGATCATCAACGACACCGGCACCACCTCCACCGTTTACGACGCGCTCGGCCGCGTGCTCAACGTGACCGAGCCGATGCGCAAGGTCATCAACGACGGCACGTTCGGCATGCTGGCGCAGAACGCCGGCTACGACCTGAATCATCCGAACGTGTATGCGGACGTTTCGCCGTTCACCGAGATGATGTACGACGCCTTCGGAAACCTGCTGCGCACCTGGAAGCACGTCAGCGGCAAGCGTCCCGATGGCAGCTTCGACAGCGATCCGAACAAGGACCAGATCGAGTGGATCCGCTACGACTGGCAGGGCCGCGCGGTCGGCAATACCGTCAGCAACGGCGATACGACGTATACGGACTACGACGCGGCCGACAACATTATCCATCGCTGGTATAGGCTCAGCGGCTCGGACGGCAGTCGCGACGTCGATGTCCATTCATGGTATTCGTTCGACAAGGCCGGTCGACAGACCGGCATGAGCCAGACACGAAACCGGGCCAGCGACGGTGCGCAGCTGGGCGTCGACATGGCGCAGCAGGCGACCTACAACGCCTTCGGCGAGATCGTCGAGAAGAGCTTCCCGGGTGTCGGCGGCACCCACAATTACAACTACGACGCCGCTGGACGCCTGCTCAGCAACAACGAGGCCTACGGCACCCGCAGTTTCGGTTACAACCTGGCCGGCCATCAGCTGCGCGAGTCGCACATCGCGTTCACCAGCGAAGGCCAGACCGTCGAGGCGGTCAGCTGGAACACCACCGATCGTCTGGGCCGTAATACCCTGACGCGGCTGCCGTCGCATACTGCCGATCCGGTGATGATCTCGACGATTCAGCAGCGTGTTGATCGCTGGGGCAACGTGCTCGAGGTGGTCGACGCGCGCGGCTACCGCACCAACTACCGTTACAACGAACTCAATCAGGTCACTCGCGACGAACGGCCGCTGGTGGTGGTCGTATCTGAAAGTGGCGTCGGCGTGTGGCAGCGCCCGGTCAATGAGTGGTTCTACGACGCACTAGGCCGTCTGCTCGCCACCCGCGATGCCAACGGCAGCGTGCGTAGCAACGAATACGATGCCGTCGGCCGTCTGATCACCTCCAAGGACGGCTTGGGTCAGGCGACGTTGTTCGCCTACGACGCGATGGGCAATCAGCGCATTACCCAGAATCCGCTGGGGTATCTGACCTACAAGGACTACGACCGCCAAGGCCGACTGGTCGAGATCGGCGACTACCTGGCCAGCGGTGGCGGCCGCGCCCGGGCCTCGCTGCAACGTTACGTGCTCAATCAAAGCGGCGATCGCCTGCAGGTATTCGACGCGCTCAACAATCGTTCCCTGTACGACTACAACAGCAATAACCAGGTGTTGCGAAGCCAGACCGCGACGGGCGTATGGACCAGCTACACCTACGATGTGATGGGTAACAAGACCGGCGAAAGCACCGCGTTGAGCGGTGCCACGTTCCAGGATCGCGACGGTGAGCTGGTCAACGGGAACGAGCTGACCTGGAATTACGACGCCTACGGCCGGCTGGTCGATCACAACAACCTCAGCGGCCGCGATTTCGATTACTACTACCACCCCACCAGCGGGCAACTGCAGTCGGAAACCCAGTCCGGCGGCCCCGCGGCCGACGCGGTGCGGCATACCGTCTACTACCCCAACGGCAAGATCAAGGCGATCTACGAAAACAGCGTCGCGCCGCGCTATCGCTACGAATACGACGCCGCCGGCAACCGTACCTTGGAGGAAGTGAACACCGTCGATGGCGGCGGCCTGACCGTACATACCATCACCCGCACGGTGTACGACAGCCATAACCGTATTCAACGCGTGACCCAGGACGATCTGTCGTCGGGCGCCAGCAAGCGCGTATTCGATCTGTCGTACAGCTACGACGCGGTCGGCAACCGCCGCAGCGCCGTCGCCCGCTCGGGCTACGGCCCGGCCGCCGACAGTGTTCCGGTAGACGCCAACAACGCGCCGACCCTGTTGCAGGGCATTCCGTGGCATTCGGTCCGGCCCGGCACCACCGGGGAATTCTCGTTGGTGTTCAGCGAATACTTCCGCGATCCGGAGCAGGACCCGCTGAGCCTGAGGGTCGACTTGGTCGGCGGCGGGGCCTTGCCGCCCTGGCTCACCGTGAAGCGCGATCCCGCCAGCAACCTGATCACCTTCATCGCGCGCCCGGACGCGAACGTGCCGGTCCAGGATCTGCAGATCCGCATGACCGCCTACGAGACCGCCAATCCATCGGCCGCGACCGAAGCTACGTTCGTGCTGTTCGTGCGCAATAACGTCGAGCCGCGGCTGCACAACACCAACACCGAAACGCTGCTGGTCAAGACCGGCCAGGCCTGGAGCAAAGACCTGTTCGCGGCCGATTTCTTCTACGACCTCGACATCGGCGACCAGATGCGCCTGAGCGTGGTCAATGCCGCGTCGTTGCCGGCGTGGCTGCAGCTCGATACCAGTTCGCCCGGCGCGCTTCGTCTGCGTGGCGTACCGCAAAGTGGTACCTACACGTTGCAGGTCCGCGCCACCGATCAGCTCGGCTGGGAATCGCAGATCAAGACCGTGCAATTGGTGGTGGCGCCAAACCACGCGCCGAGCGGGCCGTCGCCGCTGCCAGCCAAAGCGATCCCGGTCGATCGCGACTTCCTGTGGTCGATGCCGGTGTCGGAGGTGTTCTACGACGCCGATGGCGACGGCCTGGAGATTCGCGCGAGCGGCTTGCCGTCCTGGCTTACATTCCAGCGCACCAACGTGCAGGGCGTATCGCAGTTGCGTCTGGTCGGGCGACCACCGGAAGGGCTGGCGTCCGGTCTGGTTTACAACGTGGCCTTCACCGCGACCGATCCGGACGGCGCGACACGCACCGCGACCCTGACCTTGACCACGCGCGCGGGCAACCAACGGCCGACCGCGCCGCAGTTCACTTTCGCGGCCACCGGCGTCCTCGGTCTGGCGTATTCGTTCCAGCTGCCGGCGTTCCACGACGGTGACGGCGACGCGCTGACCTACCGCGCCACCAACCTGCCGCCCGGTTTGAGTTTCGACCCGGCCACGCGGATGCTGTTCGGCACTCCGAGTCAGCTAGGCGAATACGAATTCAAATACACCGCGACCGACGGAATGGGTGGCATCACCACCTTGCCGGTCCGACTGTTTGTACGCGGCAACACCGCCCCGGTGGCGCCGACGGTACCCGCCCAGAGCGTGATGGCCACGACCGGCTGGAACTACGCGTTGCCGTGGTTCACCGATGCCGACGGCGATCTGGCGATGTATACGATCACCGGACTGCCGCCCGGAGTCGGTTACGACGCGGACACCAAGACCATGAGCGGCGCGCCGACGACACCCGGCACGTACACCGTCACGGTCCAGGCGTTCGATCAATGGGGCGCGTCGACCGCCACGCAGTTCACTCTCACGGTGACGCCGCGCCCCCCGGAGAATCTGGCTCCGTACGTGAATCGCCAGGCGGAGGGCGCTTACTTCATCGTGGTGATCGACGAGCCGGGGATCCCTCCGCTGCAGCGTTACTACATGCCGGCCGACACCTTCCGCGATCCCGACGGCAATCCACTGACGTACTCGGTGATCGCGCCGTCCGGCTGGGGCGTCGGGATCTTCCACACCGGCGAACTCTTCGTCGAAGGCCGTCCCTACGCGGGCGTGGAGAACTACGAGTACGGCATGGAGTTCCGTCTGCGTGCGACCGATTCGCACGGCGCCTACGTGGACATGGTGTTCGGCGCGACCGTGAAGACAGTGCGCAACGGCGGTGGCGGCGGTCCGGGCTTCCCGCAGGATCCGGCCAGTCTGCCGGGCGGCGGCGAGCAGGCGGCGCTGGTGTTCGACATGGGGCCGGCGCAGAGCAGCGCGGTGGCCGAGAACCAGGACAGTTTCGACTCGGCCCAACCGGTGTCCGCCCAGGCCGTCGTCAGCGCGGCCGCGGCCGGCAATGCGCCGGTGCAGACCACGACCTACTGGTTCGTCTACGACGCCGAGAACCGGATCAAGATTAATAACGGCGATCTGGTGAACGGGCAGATTCTGGTGTCCAGCCGCAACTCGGAATCGTACGAAATCATGTACGACGCCGGCGGCAACGTCGCCGCCCGTGCGATCGCGATCGGCGACGACGTGCGCCTGGAACGCTACAGCTACGATTTGCGCGGCAACCGGGTTCTGGAGTTCCACCCGCTGACCCTGCGCGGCGGTCAGGTGGCCAACGACTACGAAGGCGTGTCCAAGCAGCTTTTTTACGATGCCAACAACCGATTGAAGGAAGTTCGTCAGTATTACGGCGCCAGCGCGATGTTCGTGCATAGACAGCGGGAAAACGAAGTCGACGAGGTCTACGGCTTCTATCCTTACGGCGGCTGGTTGTTCTATGGCGAGCGCTACGACTACGACGCCGACGGTCGCATGCTTTATCAGGAGACCTGGCAGAGGCCGCAATACGCGGACGAAAGTTGGGTCATGACGGTATATGGCGATGCCCAACGGCAGATGGAAGACATCACTGTGCTGCAACGGCGCAGCCGCACCGATAACGTCGGCGGTTACGACGTGGGCGGACGTCTGGCCAGCTATCGCTACACCGGGGTCTCCAACAACAACTCCGAGTACACCCACTACTACAACGTCACTTTCCAGGGCTGGGAGACGTATCAGGAAGAGTCGGTTACCGGTACCAGTTCGAACCACAACTACCGAACCACCACCAATACGCTGACCTACGATCCGTTCGGCCATCTGATGTCGCAGCGCGAAAACACGCCCTTGCGCAACGGATCGCTCGACGACCGCATGCGTTACTACGCCTATAACGGCGATGCCCGCGTGCTGACCCGCCGCGAAGGCAGCCTCAACAGCAGCGGCCAGTTCGTGCAGCCAGGCGATCAGGGGCCAAATAACTACATGCTGGTCCACGCGGCGGGCCAGCAGCTGGCCGAGCTGCGTCAGGGCAGCATCGCGAGCTTCAACAACAGCACGTATTTCACCAAGCAGATCCAGAGTCTGAGCGGCTTGGGCAACTACGACGCTGGCGACGGCAGCAGTGTGCCGGTGCAGGCAGGTGACACCTTGCGCAGCCTGGCCGTGCGCATCTATGGCAGCGACACGCTGTGGTACGTGCTCGCCCAAGCCAACGGTCTGGGTAACCCGGATCAGGAACTCGCGGCCGGCACGTTCATCACCGCGCCGAGCACCCGTGTCAGCAGCAACGATTCCAATACGTTCAAGCCGTACAACCCTGCCGAGGCGGTCGGGTCGACTACTCCGAATCTGCCGTACATACCGCCTCCGCCGAAGGCGCAATGCGGCGCGATGTCGAAGTTGATTTCGGTGGTGGTGACGGCGGTCGTCAGCTACTTCGCCGGCCCGGTCGCGGGCGCCGCGGCCGGCAACTATGCCGGCCAGATGAGTCAGCTGATGCTCAACGGCCAATACGACTGGGGCAGAGCACTACGTTTGGGTCTCAATCCCTTGGGAGGTAACAGCGACGATCTGGCCCGTTCGATCTACGACCCGGGCTCGCATGGCGCGCCCGGAATGATCGACTACAAGAGCATCGCGGTTTCGGCCGCGGCGGCTTATGCCGGTGGGCAAGTCAATGGCTGGGTCAGTCAAGGAATCGGAGGCACGGCTGGTGCCGTCGCTGGCACGGCGGTCGGCGCCGCGGTGAGTTATTCCACTGGCTATGCGGTGGGGCGTACGCTCGGGATGGAAACGCATTTCAGCTTGCGTGAAATGGCTGCTCAGTCCGCTACCGCAGTGGCCGGATACGGGATATCAAAAGCCTCGGGTGTCGAATACGAACAGGCCGGCGCGAGAAGATCCTGGATACGCTCAAGGCCGTTTTCCTGGCAGGCGATAGCGTCGGACATGCTGAGCAACTTAGCCGAATATGGCATTCGAAAAGCCGTCGGGGTCGAAGCGCATTGGCATACAAGCATGATGCTGGCGGATGCGGCAGGTAACGCGCTGGGCCATGCGCTTGTCGGCGGGGCGGCTGCACGCCGCGTCGGCCGTATCGAACAGCAGCACATGAGCCAGCAACTCTACGATGCAGCGTGGTCGAACGCAGGGCCTTTCGCTATCGGCTTGTCAGCGCAGCGCGTGAGTTCATCTTCTGTCAACTATCCGCAGACCGATCCAATGAGTGGCGTCAGCTCCGCAGTCGAAATGGGTCCGGGCCAAGCGGCTGCCGCGTTGATGGGCCTTAGCCAAGAACAGACGCAATTCATCGTGCGGGTCCAGAGAGAAAAGAATGCACCGGCATTCGATCCCGGCAGTGGTGACACGTTCGATAGCTACCACGCGATGTACAACACTGTCGACGGCTCAAAGCCATTCGACGTGCCTACCGTAAAGGCTTATGGTAACTATCAAGCGTACTTGGATGAATTAGCCACTTACAACCAGCAGTGGGCCGGTGTGGGAGTCAGGATGGCTCCCGTCGCGCAGCGTTGGGCCACGAATGCCGAGTTTGATCAGGCGTGGTACTGGGGCAGGAGCTGGGGCGCCATCAAACCTCTGGACGACTTCTTAGCGGGGGTGCAGTCCTACGCAAGTAGAGGCAGACAGATTGCTCGCGAATCCCTTGATAACTCTAGCTCCGAAGCGGAGTTACGGGCAAAGATCTATATAAATGGCGCGGTGGTGCTTGGAGATACGGTGCTCCAGGGTACGATCGGTACGGTTCGAACTGTCACCAGCCCTGATACGCGTGATTCCTTGGTGGCATTCCTGGCCGACCCGGAGCAGGGTTCGAAACGCGCAGCGAAAGCGATATGGGATATGCCGCTTGAGGACAAGTTTGCGACGGTATTGACGACTCTGATGGGCGGACAAGGCGCACGCCGTCTATTGCCCGAAGGGCGAGCGCGTTCGCCTTTTAGTCATAACATCGAAGGCTGGGGCGATCTCGGGCTGTCCGAGCGCCCGGATGTCGCCTCGACTCGCGGTAAATCAAAACCGAATCGATACGGTGAGAAGGTGTCGGGGGCGGCAGAAATGCACGCGACCGAACATCTGTGGCGGGACAACGATGTTCCCAGGACACTTGAGGGCGCCATCGATTTTGTTGATAGCAACGGAGCGTTCAAAGAGGGGCTTGTCGACTACACGGTGACTGCGCCTAATCAAGTTGTGGTTGATCACGGCGGTGGGTTGCGGGTCAAATATGTCATAGTCGAAGACGGCGTCTTCGATAAGAACTACGGGGTCGGCAAATATGCAAGCTATGAAACAAAGCAGTATCCAAATCTGACTCACAACAAGATCATGTCGTGGGGAGATTTATTCGGCGAGATGGCGGTGGTGCGCGTGCGGCAAAGCGTGCTTAACAGTGATCGAAAAATGACGGCAATTTTCGGTCACGAATTTCACGAGCTTCGTGGAATTCATGCCAAGGCAACCACAACCGCTCTGCCATATTTGTCAGTGCTGCCATTGATCGAAAGACTGCATGTTGGGGCTGTGGCTTTTGGTGATAATCTCGTCAACAAGATGGTCAAAGAAGGCATTTGATGAAAATCGATGAATTCAAAGCGGAGCTGAAAGACGTCGAGCGTCTTTGGCATGAAGATGTTTTTTCCGATTCGGTATTGGAGAAATTCATACTGTCTAACCTCCCGTATGACGAGATGGGGGGCTTGGTTCCGTCCGATCTGTTTACGCAGGCAGTGCTAGATTTTTTGGCGGAGAGAGGCGCCATGCAAATCAGTCATCGCGGGGGCGGTGGAGTTGGCTATTTTTCGGATGGTGCGTTTGTCGACACGTCTCATTACGCGAGTGTGTATCTTTCGATTTTTTCGAAATGGCAGGATAATGCCTGGGTGGTGATGGAAACATCCGAGTCGGGTGAGGTATCTATACGGTTCAATTCGTAATTTATTCTGATGCTGTTCTCGGCGAAAAGTGGTGTTTTCGCGAGAGCGTGGCTTCGTCCTCGTCTGACGGCATGATGGATTTGGGTGTCGGCCGAATTAGGGGCCGAAGTGAACTTTCCACTACCGCGACAGCCAAAGAACCAACGGCGGTAGCGGTTGAACGCAATCACGCGCTGCGCGTGGCGCTGAAGTTGCGGTCCATTTGCTCAGTTCACGGGCGAATCACTTTTGATGATCGAAATAAATTGAAGCGATCAGTTTGTCAGGCTGGCCGTCGAAGCGTTGCCGGAACGGTGTTTGGCAAGAGACCAAGCCGCTGTCGGGTACGCAGTCTCGATCGCACGCCAGGGCATGGATCGGCTTTTGAATGCAGTGGGATTCAGACGGATACCCGGGGCGCGACGCGCTTGCAGCCGGCGGTTCTCTAACCCGATGTCCACCGCGCGATGCATCGATGCCCAAGCGCAAGCCATCGAGCTGCGCGCGCAAGGGTTTCAGCCCGGGCGCAAGGCTGCGAGGCTTGCGATCGCAAGGCGAATAGCGTCGCGCGCGAGGCTCGCGGGGCCGGTCGCAAGGCAGATTGACTGGCGCTCGGGGTTTGAGGCTTGCGCGCAAGGCTCCGAGGGTTGCGATCGCGGAGCGTCGAGGCCGGCGCGCAAGCCTTTGAGCCTTGCGGTCGGGATTCGTAGGCTTGCGGTCCGAGCATAGAGCCTTGCCAGCGAAGCGTTAATCGCCAGCTTCGGTGGATGGCACTGCGTCCAGGGGCCGCAAAGGCTTCCGCCGCGACGAAAAACACTTGCCAGCGGGCCGCAATGGGCGGGCGATGGCTCGCCGGGCACCGCGCGTGGGTCGGTTAGGCCGGCGCTTGCGGTTGTGATTGATCCAGGTCTTGCGACGATAGCTGCGACAGCCGCCGGCCGGAGCAAGGGCGGGGGGCCGGAGACCAGAGGTCAGAGTGTATTTTCTCGAAGGGGCTGGCCTGGATAAGGACTCGATCCAGGATGAGGGATTACTCCAAGTCGTTGCCGGATAAGCGAAAATAAACCAACGTCGACTGGTCGAGCTGTTTGTGGCTCACGTGACCGCTCGAACGGCGGCCGATCTGGTCGGAATCCATCGCAACTGCGCCGAGCTGAAACTGAGGCCAGGGTTGGTCGCGGTAAAGCGCGCGCAGACTGGACTTTCGGATCCGCTTTAGTTAGTCCTGAAGCCACCACCGTCAATCGCCGGATGCGCGGGTAAGTAAGATTCACTTGTTACTCGTCATAAACCCACGCCAACCAGCCTCAGCCCGATGAACCTCGCCGTGTTTTCATGGAAGATCCGCGAACGCTCCGACGCGTGGCTGACGGCGATGCATTGGACGCGCGACGAATTGCTGGTGATCGCGGTGGACTTCGACGACTGGGACCAAGGGTTTCTTCGGCGCCGGGTCGAATTGCATTGCCAGTCGCCGACTCAGGTGCATTGCCAACTCGGCGGGGTCCGCGAGATCGCGTGCGATTCCAGTCATCCCTTGTTGCTCAGTCACCAGGGGCCGCAGTCGCAGTTGTTCTTTTCCAGCGTGGCCGCTTCGGCCGGCGAGGTCTATCTGGCCGCGCACGCGGCGATCGCTTCGGCATCGCAAGGCTGGCACGATCCGGCCGGCGTGCTGTGCTATCCGGTGGAGCGTTTCGAGCGCCTGCTGGCCAGCGGCAACGGCATGTTGGCGCAAGGGCCGGACGCGGTGATCCAGGCGCTGGCGCGGGCGTTGAGCGGCTTGTTGCGGGTCAATGTGGTGCCGGCGGATCCGTTGACGGGAAACGAGCAGAAGGTGGTCTTGACCCTGGATAGGCGTTGGGTCGTCTGCGATTCGGTGGAGGCGATCGAGCGGGAGGACTGAAGCAGGTTCAGGCCCGCGTGCCGCGTCGCTTACCGCCGCCCGCACGCTTGCGCACCGATGATGCGGCCGGCTCGAGCTCGGCAAGCAAGCGCGGAGCCCGCTCGCGGATGTAATCCCACAACCGATTCGCCACCGGCCCCTGCGGCCGGTCGCCGCGCCGCGCCGCGACCAATTCCTCGCTGCCGCCCGGCAGGTGACGGCCGGCGACGGAGTGCAGGCGGCCGTCGTGGAGTTCTTGTTCGATCAGGAACCGGGGCAGGTGGCCCCAGCCCATGCCGTGCAGGATCACTTCTTTCTTCATCGATTGATCGGCCACCACGCACTGATGCGCGCCTTCGATCATGAAGTAGTTGATGTCGGGCGAATGGCGCGCGGTGTCGCGCATGACGCATTGGGTGAAATCGCGCATCTGCGCCGGGGTGATCGCGCGGGTGACCGGAAACGGCAGCAGGCCCGGCGCGACCACCGGCAGCAGCGGGACCGTGCACAGGTCGATCCACTCCAGGCGCGGGTCGGTCTTGTCGATGCGATGCACGATCAGGTCGGCGTCGCCGTCGAACAAGCGCTCCCACGGGCCGGTCACCGCTTCGAAATGCAGGTGCAGGCGGGTGCCGGGGCATTGGCTGAAGAAGCGGCTGAGCAGGGCGAGCATCTGCGGGCGCGGGCACAGGTCGCCGATCACTACGCGCAGTTCGCTTTCCTCGCCCATGGCCAGTTGCGCGGCGTGAGAGCGCAGTTGTTCGGCTTCGCGCAACAGGCCTTGGGCGCGGCGATGCAGCGAGCGGCCGGCGTCGGTGGGCTGCACGCGATAGCCGCTGCGGTCGAGCAGGCTCAGGCCGAGCTGGGTCTCCAGTCGGGCGACCGCGGCGAACACCGCCGGGTGCGAGCGGTGCAGCACGGTCGCGGCGGCCTGGAAGCCGCCGGCGCGGATCACCGCATCGAAGCATTGCAGGTCGTGCAGGGTGAAGGCGCCCATGTCCGGTTTTCTTACAAGGTGTGTGCGATCTTTGTAATATCAGTTCGGTTCGGCCGCAATCACTCTATGGGCCACGGCAACCGCCGTTGCAGAGGCGATCGGGCCGGCGGCATCCGGCGCGGCGCTTCCAAGCACCTATCGAGAAGCGCCGATCATGAATGAGTTGTCCTTTGTCACCGCCGGCGACGGCACCCGTATCGCCTACCGCATCGACGGCGCCAGCGACCGGCCGGTGCTGATGCTGTCGAATTCGATCGGCACCGACCTGCGCATGTGGGACGGCGAGGTCGAGGCGCTGTCGCGGCATTTCCGCGTGCTGCGCTACGACACCCGCGGCCATGGCGGGTCTGGGATCCCGTTCGGGGCTTATTCGATGGATCGATTGGGCCGCGACGCGATCGAACTGCTCGATGCGCTGAACATCGAACGCGTGCATTTCCTGGGTCTGTCGCTGGGCGGTTTTATCGGCCAATGGCTCGGCGTGCATGCGCCGGAGCGGATCGACCGGCTGATCCTCAGCAACACCTCGTCCTATCTCGGCCCGGCCGGGCAATGGGACGAACGCATCGCCTCGGTGCTCGGCGCGGCGGATATGAGCGAGACCGCGCAGATGTTCCTCGGCAACTGGTTTCCCAAGGCCATGCTCGACGCCGGCGCTCCGGTCGTCGAAACCTTCCGCGCGATGCTATTGGCGACCGATCGCCAGGGGCTGGCCGGTTCCTACGCCGCGGTGCGCGACGCCGACTTGCGCCGCACGATCGCGCTGATTGAACGCCCGACGTTGGTGATCGCAGGTCAGTACGACACCGTGACCGCGGCCAGTCACAGCGATGCGATCGCGGCGACGGTGCCGGGCGCGAAACTGCTGGTGCTGCCGGCGGTGCATCTGAGCAATGTCGAATTTCCGCGGGAATTCGTGGCCGCGGTGCTGGAATTCCTGCGCGCGGCTTGAGTGCGGCATGCGCTGTCTGCCGCGACGTCAGGTGCGATGGATGCGGCGGCGATGAAAACGCTCGTATCGAACGCGCGGGTAATGCTCCTGGCTTGAGCCCGAAGCTCGAGGAGCGGATGCGTTACAACCATGACCGACGACGGCGGACCGCGATCACGTCGTCGTCCTGCTTCCGCTCACCGCGTCGAAAATCGAGGACGCGGCCCTTTGTCCAGAGTCGCCGTTCGTCTGGCTCGGCGTTGCCGCGGCGTTGCCCGGCGCCTGCGGCGGAAACCACTGCACCCGAGCCAGCCATCCGTTGAGGAAGCGGCGCAGCGCCGGATGCGCGCCGGCGAGGTTGCGGTAGTAGTCGATCCGGCCCTGGCGATAGCGCGCGTACAACGCGGCCTGATCGGCGCGTTGCAGCGCGCCTAGGGTCTGCGGACCGAAGCGGCCGTCGGCGGTCAGCGGCGGACCCAGCAACTGCTGCAGCAGCGCGATCGCGTGGAAACCGGCGTTGACGTAGAAGTCGAACACGATCTCGGCCAGGAACTGCAGTGGGATCGCGTCGCCGTCGATCGGGTCCCAGTAAATCTTGCGGTAGATCGCCCCGGCCTGCGCGGTGTCGAGCGCGCGCAGGTTGCCAAGGGTCGGCGCGAGGCCGAGCAGGGGATGCGCGTAGTGCTGGAAGGTGCTCAGGGTGATGCCCAGATTGGTCGCGCCGCCGGGATCGGCCGGGTCGTCGACCCAACCGCCTTCGAACTTGAGCAACTGCGGGAGATACAGGTCGAAATTCGCCATCCGTCGGGCTCCGTTTGGCAGGGGACGTGACGGGCTCGGCGGTCGGAGGCGCTTCGCCGCCGCCGATGCGCGGCACGCACATGGGTATCAACGCGGTTGCCGCGGATGTGTGAGTGCGAATGTCGGCAGGATCGTTTCGGCTAAGCTTTCTTGCCGGGAGGAACCGCGCAGTTCGCGCACCGATTCGCGCGGCCGGTTCGAACGCAGGCATGGGAGCCACCGATGACGTTGCATCGTTCGATCGAGGATTGGCAGGCGGCTTCACGCGAGCAGCGCGAGCGCGCCGCCCGTTCGCTGGCCTTGCCGCAGGGGTTCGAATTCCACGCGCTGCGTGGGTTCGAATGCGGCGCAATGGCGTTCGACATCGCTCAGTTCCGCTACGGCGGGACGATGTTCTCGTTGGTGCCGGGCGCGGCCGCGACGCTGGGTTTCGACGGCGAGCGCTGGGAGCCCAGCGCCGAGATGCACGACAGCTGGAACGAAACCGCCGAGGAATACGAGATCGACGAGGGCCTGGTCGAGCATGCGGTCGCCAACACCACGCCGGTCAGGCAATGCCGCTTCGGGCCGATGCTGGTCGAGTGTGAGTACCGCGAGGTCGGTTGGCGCGCGGTCGATCGCGATTCGCCGCGTGTGGTCGAAGCGTTGCGCCAGTACCCGCGCGGGGTCAGGCAAATGGGCGATCCGGCCTTGCGCGTGCGAGTCGGCGACGACGGCCGTGTCGATGCCGACGAAGCCGACCCGGCGCAGGACAGCAGCGCCGGCGTGGCCGCGGCGCTGGCCCGCGACGGTTTTCGCCTGCCATCGCCGGACGAATGGGAGTACCTGTGCGGCGCCAGTTCGCGCGAGCTATTCCGCTGGGGCCCGCATGTGCGTTGCGATCGCTATCCGACCGACGTCAGCCCCGAGGAATCGGTTTGGCGCCGGCTGTGGCCATGGTCGGGCGGCGCCCATCAACCGTCGCGGGCGAGCGGCGCGAAGGGCTTGTGGCTGCATCGGCAGGCCAACGCCTTCGGCCTGCGCATCGCCTTCGACCCGTACAAGGTCGAACTGACCGACGACCCGGCGATCACCCGCGGCGGCGACGGCGGAATGACCATCTGCGGTGGCAGCGGGTTCATGGCCGGCTGGCTGGCCTTGGCCAGCGCCTGGACCGATCAGATCCAGGCGGCCGAGACGGATCCAGAGGGCGGCAAGATCTACTTGGGCTACACCGTTGCGCGCCGGGTGGTGCCGCTGGATTGAGTCGGCTGGAGTGAGTCGGCTGGGGTGAGCGGGCTGTAATGGGCGGCTGGAATAAAACGCGCCCGGCGCCGGCCGCATCCGGCAAACCCCATTCGCATCCGCCCACGGCCGATCTTGTTATCGTGTCCGCCCCGCGAACGCGTAACAGGACCCCTTCCCGCAGTGGCCCGCCGTACCACCCCGACCGCCGACGCCCCCGACCTGCTCAGTGTCGATCGCGACGGCCTGCGTCCGCTGGCCGAGCGCATGCGCCCGCGCACCCTGGACGAAATGGTCGGCCAGCGCCGGCTGCTCGCGCCGGGCTCGGCCTTGCGCCGCGCGGTCGAGTCCGGACGCGTGCATTCGATGATCCTTTGGGGCCCGCCGGGTTGTGGCAAGACCACCCTGGCGCTGCTGCTGGCGCATTACTCCGATGCCGAGTTCAAGGCGATCTCGGCGGTGCTGTCGGGCCTGCCGGAGGTGCGTCAGGTGCTGGCCGAGGCCGCGCACCGGTTCGCCGACGGCCGCCGCACGGTGCTGTTCGTCGACGAGGTCCACCGCTTCAACAAGACCCAGCAGGATGCGTTCCTGCCGCATATCGAGCGCGGCACCATCATTTTCGTCGGCGCGACCACCGAGAACCCCTCGTTCGAACTCAACTCGGCGTTGCTGTCGCGCTGCCGCGTGCACGTGATGGAGGCGGTGTCGCCCGACGACATCGCCCAGACCTTGCGGCGCGCGCTGCAGGACGAAACGCGTGGCCTGGGCGAGCAGACGATCCGGGTCGAGGACGACCTGCTGATGCAGATCGCCACCGCCGCCGACGGCGACGTGCGGCGCGCGCTGACTCTGCTGGAAATCGCCGCCGAACTGGCCGCCGATGAGGACGGCGCTATCACCGCCGGCACCCTGGCGCAGGTGCTGGCCGACCGCACCCGCCGCTTCGACAAGGGCGGCGAGCAGTTCTACGACCAGATCTCGGCGCTGCACAAGTCGGTGCGCAGTTCCAATCCCGATGCGGCGCTGTACTGGTTCGCGCGCATGCTCGACGGCGGCTGCGACCCGCATTACCTGGCGCGGCGCCTGACCCGGATGGCGGTCGAGGACATCGGCCTGGCCGATCCGCGCGCCTTGCAGATGTCGGTGGACGCCTGGGACACCTATGACCGGCTCGGCAGCCCCGAGGGCGATCTGGCCCTGGCCCAGGTGGTGATCTACCTGGCGAGCACGGCCAAATCCAACGCCGCCTATGCCGCGTTCAACGCGGCCAAGCGCGACGTGGTCGAGCACGGCACCCAGGACGTTCCGCTACATCTGCGCAATGCGCCGACCAAGCTGATGAAGCAGTTGGGGTATTCGAAGGGCTATCAGTACGATCACGACGCCGACGGCGGCATCGCCCTGGACCAGACCGGTTTTCCCGATGCGATGGGCGAGCGGGTGTATTACCAGCCGGTCGAGCGCGGGCTGGAGATCAAACTGCGCGAGAAGCTGACCCGCTTGCGCGCGCAGCGCGAGCAGGCGCGCGGCGAGGGCGATGCGGAGTGAACTGGAGCAATGAACTCGTTGCTGCGTAGCTGTGAGGTTTTTTGTGGGCGGGGCTTCAGCCGCGATTCTTTTCGCTCAGATTGGTGAATCCGGGCAACCTGAGCGAAAAGCGTCGGGGCTGAAGCCCCTCCCACAAAAGACTTCGGACTTGCGGCGCTGCTCGTATTGACGTTGCATCGTCGATGTCGATGTCGATGTCGATGTCGATGTCGATGTTGTTGCTTGCATCACCGCCTGCACCAGCGCCATTCGAGCCACTCAGGGAGCCACCGGATGACCCGCACCGCCTTGCTGCAATTGCTCGCCGTCGGCCTGGGCGGCGCGTTCGGCGCGATGCTGCGCCACGGCGCCAATCTGCTGCTGCCGCGCGCGTCGGCGCCGTGGCCGGCGTTGTCGACCCTGTGCGTCAACGTGATCGGTTGCCTGTGCGCGGGCCTGCTGCTGGTCTGGCTGGGGCAGCGCGAGGACGCGGATTTCTGGCGCGCGCTGCTGCTGACCGGCGTGCTCGGCGGCCTGACCACGTTCTCGGCGTTCGGCGTGGACCTGCTCGCGCTGCTGCGCGCGGCGCGTTACGACTGGCTGGCGCTGACGATCGCGGCGCACGTCGGGCTGGGCCTGCTGGCGATCGTGATCGGCTGGCGGCTCGGGCAGTCGTTGTGGCCGAAGGTCTGAGGGCTGCGGTCGGGGTTCGCGATCCATGCATCGGCCACCGGTCGTTTCATCCGCACCCGCGGCCGCCCGCCTCGCTCACTCCAGCGGCGAATTCGGCCGCACCCGGGTCATCCGCAACACTTCGTCGCTCGGCGCCTGCGACTTGTTGGCCAGCACCTGCTGCAGCGATTCGACCTCGGCCCAGACCATATGCTGCAAGGCCTGCAACAAGGTGGTGCCGGCGTCCGACAGCGCCAGCCGGCCGTCCTGGCTCAGCGCCAGCCCGTCCTCGATCAACGCATGTTTCATATGACTGGTCTCCGGCTGCACCCCGCGCTGCAACCCCACCAGCACGCTCAACAGAGCGTGTTCCCGCAATGACACCTTGAACAAAGCCGCTTCCCCTCTCGCATAAAGGCGCACAGGTCTTTTGTGTGCCGATAATCACGATATGGGAGCCGATGTGATGACACCTTTGACAGGCATCGATGCACGCGAAAGTGGCGTTTTATAAGGGCTGACGGCACGATGGCAAGGTCATGGGGCGGCCGGCCCGATGCCACCGGGCCGGGGCCATGTGTCTTCCTGGCGTTGTAACTGTCACCTTGATCGCGCATCTTCGCCGCACCCGCCCCGGCGGCGGGACCTCGCCCCGGCTGAGCCACCAGGAACTGGAACACCATGCTGATCTACGACCGCGTCGTACCGTTGAACCGCCACACCCATCGCCGTCTGCGCCTGCGCACGGCCACGCACAACGCCCGTTTCGCCGCCCAGCTCAATTCGGTGCCGCTGACCACGGTCGAGTTCCCGCACGCCGCGTCCGAATACACGATCGTGTTCGCGCGCCTGGAGAACGGCGACTTCCTGCCGGCGGTCGTGGTCGGCCTGCGCAACCAGCACAACCTTTACGTCGACGAGAATTCGCGCTGGAAGCGCGGCTACGTGCCGGCGTTCCTGCGCCAATACCCGTTCATGCTGGCCGAGGACCGCGACAGCGGCACGCTGACGGTCTGCGTCGACATGGCCTACGACGGCCTGTCGGAGGAGGACGGCGACCTGCTGTTCAAGGAAGACGGCGAGGACAGCGAGAACCTTGCGCGGGCGATGGGCTTTCTGTCCGACTTCCACAACGAGTTCAAGCGCACCGCGGCGTTCACCGCGCGCTTGAAGGAGCTCGATCTGCTCGAGCAGCGGGTGATCCGTTTCGGCGGCGAAGGCGAACAGCGCGAACTCGGCGGCGTCTATGTGGTGTCCGAAGAGCGTCTGCTCAAGCTCGGCGATGCGGTGATTCCGGACCTGCTGCGGTCCGGTGCGCTCGGCTTGATCTATACGCACCTGGTGTCGATGCAGAACCTTGAGCGTTTGTCGGCGCTGGAGCAGGAAGATACGGCGAAGGCCGCGGCTGCGGCCGCGCCGAGCGCTGCGACCGCGAACGGTTCCGCGGGTTGAGCGGCCGAGCGAGTCGAGCGGACGAGCGAATTGAGCGGGCCGGCGAGTTGAGCGGCCGAGCGAACTAGCCGCAACCGCTCTTGTCGCGAGCGCTTTTGCTGTTGCAGTTCCCCCCTTTGGAAAAGGGGGGCAGGGGGATTCGCTTTTGCTCCCAGGCGACGTCAGCCGCAAGATCAAGATCAAAAGCAAATCCCCCGCATCCGCTGCGCGGATGCCGCCCCCTTTCATAAAGGGGGCAAGGGCCCGCTTGGGTCGAATGGTTAGTCCCTATCTGGCAGGTAACTCACTTGCGTCGGCGAGTCGTCCGATTCAACCGTTGCAGTCTCCGCCTTTGTAGTTCCCTCTTTGGAAAAGAGGGCGGGGATTCGCTTTTGCTTCCAACCGGCGCCGGAGGCGGCTTGAACACGTCGCGAAGGAAAACCACGCGCACATGTGACTGCCACAATTTGGTAATGCCGAATTCGCTGTGCGCATCAACGCTGTTGCAAGTTGCGCGCCGACACAATCGCAGTCGATCGATGCAACCGTCGTGCACAGTCGCGTTGCGGATCGTCGGCCGCGAACTCGAACACCGCGCATCGCCGCGATGGGTCGCTATCGACAAATTTCTCGGATCGCATCAGCCGATGATGTTGCGTAATCGCAACATCATCGATTTCAGCCAGCTGCACATGCGCACGCGAACCGCGCACAAAACGCCATAAAAACCGCAGGCAAACGAATGCGTCTACACGCTTCGAACCGAGTATCAAAAACCCGCAACCACAACGCGCAACATTTCTCACCTGTGTGATACCGCTCATCTCGCAATGAGATGACAAGTGATCCAGTGCGTAATTGATGCGTCATCGCATCAACTTGTGACATTCGCTCGCCGAGATTGACAAGCACATGACCAAGTTCATGTGCCTTGTCATGTAGCAGTTCCAACACCGTCACATAGCGAACCTACCTTTGCGCGGTCTGCCGACCGGTACTCGGGACGGCGCAACAGGGATGGTTTCGGCTCGATGTCTCTACGCCTCATCGCAGCCGTCGGACTGAGCTTGCTCGGACCGGCGCGCTTACACGCGCAGGAAACTTCGACGACGGCGCAAGCCGCCGCGCCGATCGCTCGCTTCGACGTGATGGCCTATCAAGTGGTCGGCAACAGCCAGCTGAGCAATCTCGATATAGAAAAGGCGGTGTACCCGCATCTGGGCCCGCAGCGCAGCGAACACGACGTCGAAGCCGCGCGCGCCGCCTTGCAGGCGCTGTACGACCAGAAGGGCTTTCCGACCGTCAGCGTCGTGATCCCGGAGCAGGACGCCTCGACCGGTCTGGTCACGCTGCAGGTCAACGAACAGAAGGTCGGCCGGCTGCGCGTCAACGGCGCGGATTATTTTTCGCCCGACGACATCGAGCGCGCCGCGCCGTCGCTGGCGCAGGGTCAGGTGCCTAACTTCAAGGATGTGCAGCGCGATATCGTCGCCTTGAACCAATGGCCCGATCGCCGCGTCACTCCGGAGATCAAGGCTGGCGCCACGCCGAACACGGTCGACGTCGACCTCAACGTCGAAGACAGCCTGCCGCTGCACGGCTCGTTGGAGCTCAACAACCGCAACAGCGCCAACACCACCGAGCAGCGTCTGGCGGCGAGCGTGCGTTACGACAATCTGTGGCAGCGCGGCCACAGCGTCAGCCTGTCGGCGCAGCTCGCGCCGCAGCGGCGCGAAGACGCCGAAGTGTTTTCGGCCTCGTACCTGGCGCGGTTCGGCGCGTCGCCTTATTCCTTGCTCGGTTACGCGGTGCGCAGCAAGAGCGACATCGCCGTGGTCGGCGATCTAAACGTGATCGGCAACGGCACCCTGGCCGGCGTGCGGCTGATGCGCTCGTTCGCCGCGCGCGAAGGCTTCTTCCACTCGCTGAGCCTGGGCCTGGACTACAAGGACTTCAACGAGAACCTGGTGCAGGGCGCCGACCGCGGTTCGGTGCCGATCGAGTACCTGCCGATCAGCGTCAACTACAACGCCGACTGGGTGAAAGAACGCTCGGTCAGCGACCTCGCCCTGTCGGCGGTGTTCAACCTTCGCGGCGTCGGCGACGGCCGCGCCGCCTTCGACGCCAAGCGCTATCAGGCTCAGCCGAATTTCTTCTACCTGCGCGCCTCGGGCTCGCACACCTGGAAATACAGCAACGACGCGCAGCTGATGCTGCGCCTTCAAAGCCAGTTCGCCGGCGAGCCGTTGATCAGCAACGAGCAATTCAGCATCGGCGGGCTCGACAGCGTGCGCGGCTATTACGAATCCGAATCGCTCGGCGACCTGGGCGCGGCGGCGACGCTGGAAGCGCGCACGCCGTCGTTCTCCGATTCGCTCGGCGATGCGTTCCAGGAACTGCGCCTGCGCGCGTTCGTCGATGCCGGTTATGCGCGGATCAACGATCCGCTGCCTGATCAGCTTCGCAGCGAGACCCTGGTCAGCGCCGGCATCGGCGCATCGCTGAAAGCCTTCGGTCATTTCAACGGCTCGGTCGATGTCGCCAAGCCGCTGTCGAGCCCCAACGGCCGCGACCGCAAACCCGACGGGGTCGAAGTCGGCGTGCGCCTGTGGGGCGAGTTCTGACCATGCAACACCGGTGCGCCGCCTTCGCGGGCGTCGCGACCTGTCGTTTTGCCGGCCCGGCGCGCATGCGGGGCCGAACTATACCTACTGGGGATGTGTCGTGAACCGATTGCGCGTGATGCTGGCCACTGTGTTGTTGTTGCTTTCGCTGCCGGCGATGGCGGCCTCGTGGTGGGACGGTAAGTGGAACTACCGGGCCAAGGTCGATCTCAACACCACCTCGGCCGGCGCCGGCGTGAGCGAGCCCGGCGGCCGCACCCAGGTGCTGGTGCGCCTGCATTCGGGCAACTTCAATTTCGCCGACGCCAAGGAGGACGGCAGCGACGTGCGTTTCATCGCCGCCGACGACCGCACGCCGCTGAAATACCACTTCGAGAAATACGACGGCCTGGTCGATCAGGTCGCGCTGGCCTGGGTCGATCTGCCGGACCTGCAGGCGAACGCGTCGGCGTCGATCTTCGTCTACTTCGGCAACCCCGAAGCGACCCCGGGCGCCGACGCCAAGGGCAGTTACGACGCCGACAGCGTCGCGGTCTATCACTTCGCCGACCAGGGCACCGCCGGCAACGATCAGACCGCCTACGCCAACAACGCGCAGCCCCCGCTGACCCTGGCCCAGGCCGCGTTGATCGGTTCGGGCCTGCAAATGAATGGTCAGATGCCGCTGAACGTGCCGGCCTCGTCGTCGTTGAACATCACCGCCGCGCAGGCGTTGACCGTGTCGGCCTGGGTAAAACCGGCCGCGGCGAATGCGAGCGGTGTGATCGTGTCGTTGCCCGGCGCGCTGACCTTGCTGCTCGACGCGGGCGTGCTGTACGCCGAAGTGCCGAGCGCCGCCGGCGTGTTGCGCAGTTCGGCCGGAGCGCCGCTGAAGGGCGATGGCTGGGCGCATGTCGCGGTGCGCGCCGGCGACAACAAGGTGACCGTCTATCTCAACGGCGCATCGGTCGGCGAAGTCGCCGCGGCCTTGCCGGCGGCGAACGCGGGCCTGACCATCGGCGGCGAGAAAGCCGCCGCCGACGGCAGCGCCGTGCGTGCCAACTTCATCGGCCTGATCGACGAACTGCAGGTGTCGAAAATCGCCCGCCCGGTCGGCCTGATCCAGGCCGCCGCGCACAGCCAGGGCCTGGACGCACGCCTGCTTACGTTCCAGCCGGTCGAGCAACGCTCCGGCGACGGCGGCCACAACTACTTCGGCATCCTGTTCAGCGCGCTGACCGTCGACGCCTGGATCGTGATCGTGATCCTCGGCTTCATGGCGGTGATCTCGTGGTGGGTGATGATCGGCAAGGGCGTGTTCGTCAACACCACCGCCAAGGCCAACGAGCGTTTCCTGCAGGCGTTCCGCAAGTACGCTGGCGAGTACCCGCTGCACGACACCGCCTGGGTTAAGGGCGCGCAAGACAACGGCCCGCTCAACGGCGAGAAATCCAATCTCGCGCGCTTGCTCGACGTCGGCCTGGACGAACTGCGCAACCGCGTCGCCGCCGGCGGCGGGCGTTCGGTGGTGCGCACCCAGTCGATCGCCGCGATCCGTTCCGCGCTCGATGCCGCCGCGGTGCGCGAAGGCCAGCGCCTGAACAAGATGATGGTGCTGCTCACCATCGCGATTTCCGGCGGCCCCTTCCTCGGCCTGCTCGGCACCGTGGTCGGCGTGATGATCACCTTCGCCGCGGTCGCCGCGGCCGGCGACGTCAACATCAATGCGATCGCGCCCGGCATCGCCGCGGCGTTGCTGGCGACCGTCGCCGGCCTTGCGGTCGCGATCCCGGCATTGTTTGGTTACAACTACCTGCTCAGCCGCACCGAAGCGATCGGCGCGGACATGCAGGTGTTCGTCGACGAACTGGAAAAGCGCATCGCCGAGGACTATGCCGGCGACGCGCCGCTGCCGTCGCAGCTGACCCGCAGCGTGTCGACGGAGACGCTGCCGTGAAGGTGCAGGGCAAGAAACCCTACGACGACATCAACATCACACCGATGCTGGATCTGGCGTACGTGCTGCTGGTGATCTTCATCATCATGACCACCGCGGCGGTGCAGGGGATCAAGGTCGACCTGCCCAAGGCTAGCGCGAGCCAGCCGCTGTCGGTGCCCAAGACCAAGGTGATCGCGATCGACAACGCCGGCCAGCTCAGCATCGACGCGGTGCCGGTCAGCATGAGCGAACTCGAACAGCAACTGCGCAACGCGCTGGCCAACGACGCCGAACTGCCGGTGATCCTGCGCGGCGATCGCGCGGTGCAGTACGACAAGGTCATGGCGGTGCTGGACCTGTGCAGCAAGCTCGGCATTTCCTCGATCGGTCTGGCGTCGCAGCGCCAGGCCGCCGGCTGAGCGGGATCGCCTCGTGGCCCGTTCCTACGGACAACCCTCGCGCTGGTCGCGCGCGCTCGCCGTGCTCGGCGCGTTGGGCGTGTTCGCGGTGCTCGCGTGGCTGGTGTGGTCGCTGATGCAGGATGCCGGCCCGACCCAGAAGCGCATGCCGCCGCGGATCACTCAAGTGATCCTGCCACCGCCTCCACCGCCGCCGCCTCCGCCGCAACCCGACAAGGTGCCGGAGGAAGAAAAACTGGTCGAGAACACGCCGTTCGAATCGATCGATCCGCCCAAGGACGATTCGGCCGATCCGCCCGGCGATCCGCTCACCGCCGACGCCGGACCGGGCTCGAACGAATTTGGCCTGACTCCGGGCAGCGGCGGTGGCGGTACCCGCATCGGCGGCAAGGGCGGTGGCGGCAATCCGTATGCCGGTTATGCCGCGATGGTCCAGCGCAACGTGCAGCAGTACCTGCAACGCGACGAGAAAACCCGCAAGGGCCGTTATTCGGCGACGGTCGCGATGTGGCTCGACGCCGACGGCACGATCCAGCGTTCGCAGGTGATCGCCTCCACCGGCAAGCCCGAACTCGACCGCGCCATCGTCGCAGCGTTGCAGGGCCGCGCGCTGCCGCAGCCGCCGCCGGACCAGATGCCGCAACCGATCAATCTGCGCATCGGCGCCATTTCGCCGGGCTAGCGCTGCCAGCGCGCCCGAATGTTTCGTTCGCATTTCCGCCTGAATTTTCGTCTTACCGGGACCCACCATGACCGCATTGTCCAATCCGCATCGCCGCCTCAAGCTCCGCGCATTGACGCTGGCGCTGGCCGCGCTGTGCATGACGCCCGCCGTGGCCGCGCCGCCGGTCGACGCGTCCAGGATCAGCCCCGAAGTCACCCTCAAGCTCATCGATCTGCTGGTCGCCAAGGGCGTGATGACGCGCGGGCAGGCTGACGATCTTATCGCCGAGGCGAGCGCCAGCGCCGCGGCGAAGCCAGCGACCGCGGTGGCCGCGCAGCCCGCGTATCAGACCGCGCCCGGCGCGGTGGTCGTGCCATATATTCCCGAAGTGGTGCGCCAGCAGATCAAGGATGAGCTGCGCGCCGAAGTCACCCAGCAGGCCAAGAGCGAAGGCTGGGCCGCGCCGAACGCCTTGCCCGAATGGACTCAGCGCATCAGCGTCTACGGCGACCTGCGCGCGCGCGCCGAGGACGTGCTCAACGACGGCGAGAACTACAACGACTTCCCGAATTTCGGCGTGCTCAACGCCGGCAGCGGTTACGACGTCAACGATCCGCTGTCGAATCCGCTGCCGACCGTCAACACCACCAAGAACCGCGGCCGCATGCGCATGCGCGCTCGGCTTGGCGTGCATGCGCAGATCGCCGACTGGGTCGAGGCCGACCTGCGCATGGCCACCGGTAGCGATCGCAGCCCGGTGTCGACCAATCAGACCCTCGGCGCCGGCGGCAATCTGTCCAAGTACTCGCTGTGGCTCGATCGCGCTTACCTGCGGCTCAAGCCGACCGATTGGCTGAGCGCCGACATCGGCCGCGCGCCCAATCCGTTCTGGACCAGCGAACTGTTGTTCGACAACGACCTGAGCTTCGACGGCGTGGCGGTCAAGACCGAATTCGACCTGGGCTCGGATTTCCATCCCTACGTCAATGTCGGCGCGTTCCCGATCTTCAACACCGACTTCGATTTCGGTTCGACCCAGCGCGCCGACAAGGCCAGCAGCCGCGACAAATGGCTGTACGGCGTGCAGGCCGGCGCGGACTGGAAGTTCAGCGACGACGTAAAGCTGAAGTTCGGCCTGGGCTATTTCCTGTTCGACCACATCAACGGCGAGTTGTCGTCGCCGTGCGTCGCGCCGACCTCCAAGGACGTGTGCGATACCGATCTGTCGCGGCCGCAGTTCCAGCAGTTCGGCAACACCATGTTCGCGATCCGCGACATCCTGCCGGCCTCGGGCGCGCCCGACGGCCCGCAGTTGCAGTACTTCGGTTACGCCAGCGAATTCGGCGTCGCCAACCTGCACGCGGCGCTGGAAATCGCCAGCTTCGATCCGGTCAAGATCGTGATCGAGGCCGACGTGGTGAAGAATCTCAAGTACGACGCCAAGCGCATCCAGGCGTTGGGCCCGCTCAACAACTTCAAGCCCAACATCGAGCCGTTGCAGCACGACGGCGGCGACAGCGGTTACTACGTCAACCTGCTGGTCGGTCAGCCGAAGATCGAAAAGGCCTGGGACTGGAACGCGAGCATCGGCTACAAGCGGCTGGAATCTGATGCGGTGCCGGATGCCTTCACCGATTCGGATTTCCACCTGGGCGGCACCAACGCGCGCGGTTTCATCGTCGGCGGTTCCCTGGGCCTGGCGCGCAACACCTGGCTGGGGCTGCGCTGGCTCAGCGCGAACGAGGTGACCGGTGCGCCGTATTCGGTGGACGTGGTCCAGCTCGATCTCAGTACTGAATTCTGAGCACGGGAGCGATGAAGAAGATGAGTCTGCGTCCTGAGCGTTTGGGTGGGGCCGGCCCGGCGGGTCGCGATGCGGTGTCGGTGGTGACCGATGCGGTTGTGACCTGTGCGCCTGCGGGCGAGGTGCGCGTCAATGACGCGAGCCGGATCGTGCGCCGTTCGATCGCGCGCGGGCTGTCGTTGGCGTTTGCACTGTGTTTCGTCGTGCCTGGTGCGCAGGCGCAGACCGCCAACGAGACCCGGCTGCGCGATGCGCTGCGCGACACTGGCGCGCGCTTGCGCACCGCCGAGGCGGCCTTGGCCACGCAGCAGGCCGCAACCGCCTCGGCCGAGCGCGAACGCGATGCGCTCAAGGTCCAGGCGGCGAAACCCGCGGCGCGAGACGACAGCGCGCGGCTGGCGGCGTTGCAGCGGCAGGTCGAACAGAATGCGGCCGCATCCGAGGCGGCGCGCGCGAGCGCCGGCAAATGGCAGGCGGCGCAGCAGCAGGCCGCGCAGCTGGCGCAGCAGAAGGAAGCCGAGCGTATTGCGCTGGCCAAACAGCTCGACGCCGCGCAGGCGCAGTCGGCGCGTTGCGCGACCGGCACCCAGGCGCTGTACGCGACCGGGCGCGAGTTGGCCGGGCTGTATCGCGATCCGGCCTTCATCGCGTTCGTGCGTGCCCGCGGTTTCGGACCGCTCGGGTTCAATCGCGTCGAGAAGGAAAACCAGGTGCGCGCGCTTGAGGACAAGCTCGATCGTCAGCGCGATGAAATCGCGCAGTGTGCGGGCGATGCAGATGCGCGCGCAGCCAATGCCGCCGCCGATAAGGACGTCGGTGCCTCCGGTGGTCTGAACGCTGGTACCACGGTGGACGGCGGCGGCATGGCTGGCGACAGGATCCGCGATACAGGCAAGTCGGGCGGCGGATGAGCCATTGGCGCGCACTCGTCGCGGTCGTGATGCTGACCGTTGGGTCGGCCGGCGCGCAGCAACGCCTGTTGCCGGCGTCCAAGCCGGTCAACGCGCCGTGCGTGCAGGTGCGCATCGGCAACGACGAAGCGGGGCGATGGTCGTGCCTCAATCAAGCGCTCAAGGCCGAGGTCGACAAAGTCGCGCCGGTGATCGCCGACGAACCGCCCGGCGATCGCATCGCACCGATCGGCCTGGGTCTGGCGACATCGGCCGCGACCCGGCAGCGGCTGGGCGACCAGTACGGCCGGTCGGTCGTACCGCAGCGTCCCGCGCGGCAATTCGCGCCGCCTGCATTGAAGCCGGTGCGGTGATCGTCATGGCCGAGCCCGCGCCCCATGCCAATCGTCAGCGTCCTGCTTTTCCCCCCTTTGCAAAAGGGGGGCTGGGGGGGATTCGCTTTTGCTTTGAGCTAATGCGTACGGCAACCGCAACAACAGAATCAAAAGCAAAAGCAAAAGCGAATCCCCCGCGTCCGCTGCGCGGTCGCCGCCCCCTTTTGCAAAGGGGGCAAAAGCTGCTCGCGTCGTTATCTGAATCACGACCGCATGTGCAGTCGAAACCGCGATTGCGACTGCGACTGCACCCGCAACTGTCTTCGCCTAGCCACTCGAAAGTCCAGTCATTCAATCCCCACCGCCGCGAACCTCCCGCCGCGCCGTCACGCCGTACGCAAAGGAAGCCGTCATGACCCGCAAGCCCGTTCGTGGTTTCCGTACCAGTCCGCTGCGCATACTCGCGCTGAGCGCGGCGATCTCGATGGCGTTGATCGGCGGCACGGCGCAGGCCGATCCCAATCCGTTCGCGCGGCGCGGGCTGGATCCGTCCGCGCAGGCGGCGCGCGCGGCGCAGCAGCAGGGGCTGCAATCGGTGCGCGCGCAGCAGGCGGCGCAGAAATCTCTGGCCGCGTTTGGCCGCGCCGCGCAGGTGCGCAGCGCGCTCGATGCGGCCCAGGTCGCCGCGCGCGCCGCGGCGGCGGCTTCGCAGATCGGCAACAACGTACCCAACGGCCTCGGCGAAGGCGGCTTGAAGATCGCCGCGGGCGTGCGCATCGAACCCGGCGCGATCCTCGCCAACGATCCGCGCCTGGGCGAGTCCAAGTTGTGGCTCGGCGCCAAGGCTCCGACCCAGCGCGTAGAAGGCGCCGACACCACGGTCACCATCGAACAGACCCAGAAGAAAGCCATCCTGAGCTGGGAAAGCTTCAACGTCGGCAAGCAGACCACGGTCTATTTCGACCAGCGCGGCGGCAACCAGAGCGGCGGCAACGACTGGATCGCGCTCAACCGCATCGACGATCCGAGCGGCCGGCCCAGCCAGATCCTCGGCCGGATCAAGGCCGAGGGCAGCGTGTACCTGCTCAACCGCAACGGCGTGGTGTTCGGCGGCGGCAGCCAGGTCAATACGCGCTCGTTGGTGGCGTCGTCGTTGAACTTGTTCGACAACGACGTCGCCAAGAGCAATCGCATCTTCATCAACGAAGGCATCCAGCGCGCCCGGCAAGATACCCAGGATGCGTTCGTGCTGACCTCCGAACGGGTCGACTACAGCGGCAGCGGCGCGTTGCCGAGCCAGCCGGGCGATATCAAGATCGAAGCCGGCGCGCAGATCAAGACCACGGCCGGCGGATACGCATTAATCGCCGCGCCGAACATCAGCAACGCCGGCAGCGTGCAGGGCGAAGACGGGCAAGTGCAAATGGCCGCGGTGATCGGCGCGCGCGCCGGTCAGCCCAGCGGCGGCAACGACCTGCGCCTGCGTTACGGCGATATCGGCACGGTCGCCGGCACCGATCCGGCGGCGCTGGGCTACGGCCGCTTCGACAACACCGGCATCATCGCCAGCAAGCGCGGCGAGGTGACTCTCACGGGTCACGACATTCGACAAGATGGTTATGTCGGCACCACCACCGGGGTCAGCCGTCCCGGCAAGATTTCGATCATCGCGGCCAACCACACCCGCGCCAGCGACGCCAACACCGCCGCAGAACTGGCCGACCGCATCGGCGGTTCGCTGAGTTTCGGCCGCGATTCGGCGACCGTGATCCTGCCCGAGCGCGACGGCGAAACCACCACCTCCGCGCCGAGCGCCGACAAGGCGTTCCAGCCGCCGAGCGCGACCCTGGCCGGTGCGCAGATCCGCTTCCAGGAAAATTCGCTGGTGCTGATGCCCGGCGCCAAGCTCGATCTGGTCGGCACGGACGCGCTGCGCCAGGCCGGGGTCAAGCCGCCGCCGGCGCGGATCCTGCTCGAACACGGCGCGACCCTCAACGTCGCCGGCCTGACCGATGTGCAGCGGCCGATGTCGGACAACTACGTCACCATCGAACGCATCGGCGAAAACGAACTCGCCGATTCGCCGCTGCTGCGCGGCGGCGGCCTGTTTCGGCAGAAAGTGCAGCTCGATATCCGCGAGCACGGCGTCACCGACGACGGCCGCGCCTGGGTCGGCAGCCCCTTGCTCAACGCCGCCGGTTACGCCGATCAGGTGCCGCGCAAGATCGATCAGATGCTCGTCGATGGCGGCTCGATCAACGTCATCGGTCGTGAGTTCATCGCGCGCTCGGGCTCGACCATGGAACTCGGCGCCGGCTACGTGCACTACCTCGGCGGCATGGTCGAATCGCGCCGCCTACTCGGCGCCGACGGCCGCCGCTACAGCCTCGCCGATGCCGATCCGAGCCAGAACTATCTCGGTTTCGCCGATGACTACACCCTCGACCATCAGCGCTGGGACGTGCAGGAAGTATTCGGCTCGCCGCTGGGCGGGCGCGAACGCCGCTACGAATCGGATTATCTCGAAGGCGGCGATGCCGGCACCTTGAGCATCCGCTTGAAGCAGGATGCGAGCGGGGGGGACAACGGGGTCGAAAGCGGGCTGCTGCTCGCCGGCGACATCCATGCCGACGCCGAATCTGGCCGCCATCAGATCGAGCGCGGCGAACTCGCGCGTGGCGGCGTGTTCAAGCTGTCGGTCGACAACGGCCCGTTCACCGACTGGCGCCTGCAATCGGCGCGCAGCGAGGACGCGCCGGCCGGGTTCGGCATGAACACGGCGTTGCCGCAGCAGTTCGCCGCCGATGGTTCGCGCGTGACCAACCTTTCGACACAACTGCTCAATGCGGCCGGCTTCGGCACGGTCGAGCTCAACGATCCGCGCGCCCATATCGAAGTCGCCGCCGACGCGCAGTTGCAGGTGCAGGCCGGTGGACGCATCGCTTTGAGCGGTTCGCGCATCAACGTGGACGGCAGCCTGCAGGCCGAATCGGGCGATATCGTGCTGTCGGCCGCCGCCGAGTTCGACAACGATCTAAAGGCCGGCGAACGGCGCGGCATCACCGTGGGGTCGGGCGCGCGCCTGTCGACGCGCGGACAATGGGTCAACGACGGCGATCGCATCGCCGAACAACGCAGCGGCGGCGCCAATATCGACGGCGGCAGCATCCGCCTGAGCACGACCTCGCGTTTGCAGAACAGCGGCGGCGAATTGCGCGACGCCAGCGGCGCGATCGTGCTTGAACGCGGCGCGGTGCTCGACGTGTCCGGCGGCGGCCGCATTCTGCCTAACGGCAGCCTGGCGCAGAAGGACGGCGTGCCGCTCGGTCGTGGCGGCGACATCGCGCTGCTGGCCTACCAACCGGCCGCGGGCGACGAGAATTCGCTCAACGGCAATTTGCCGGCGTCGTTCTATGCGGCCGACGGCGAAGCGGGACAGTTGCGCTTCCAGGATGCGACAGTGCATGCGGGAGGTCTGGCCGGTGGCGGGCGCTTGAGCCTGCAGGCGCGCGATATCCAGATCGGTGGCGCTGCGAACGGTGATGCGCGCACCCTGCACCTCGACGCGGGTTTCTTCGAACAAGGCGATTTCGGCAGCTACGACCTGATCGCCCAGCACGACGCGACCATCGCCGCGGACACCACGGTGCGAGTCTCGCAACGCAACTTCGTGCCTGACCGCGAAGCGCTGCGTCTGTTGCCGACCGGCGCGGACCTCTACGCGGGTTTGAACCTCGACGGCCGCGGCGACAACGGCGCCTTCGGCCTGATCGACACCTACCATCGTCCCGCCGCCGACTTCGCCCTCGAAGCCGGCGCGGCGACCGGCCGCACTTTACCCAATCATCCGCAGTTGTCGCAGTTGCGCGACACCTTGTTGCTCGACGAAGGCGCGCAGTTGCAGCTCGACGCAGGCGGCGACGCGCGGCTGGGCTCGCGCGGCCAGCTCACCGTGCTCGGCGGCGTGACCGCGCACGGCGGCAGCATCGCGCTGTCGGGCGATACCTCGGTGCAGGGTCTGTCGCCGTCGCACAGCCCGGCGCCGATCGATTACTGGCGCGGCTCCAAGTCGGTGTGGGTCGGTCAGAACGCGGTGCTGGACGTTTCCGGCGTGGCCTTGCTCGATCCGTTCAAGACCCCGCTGCCGCAAGGCGGCGCTGTGCCGCGCGACGGCAAGCTGCTCGACGGCGGCCGCATCAGCCTGAGCAGCGACAGCGGCTACGTGGTGGTCGAGCAGGGCGCGCAACTGGATCTGTCCGGCGCGCGCGCGGTGTTCGATCTACCGGCCGACGGCAACGGTCTGGGTGATGCGCCGCTGGCGCCGCGCACGGTGTGGAGCGACGGCGGCGAACTGGTGCTGTCGTCGGCGGCCGGTCTGTATTTCGATGGCGATATCCATGCCGCCGGCGGCGATGCGCGGGCGCGCGGCGGCAGCGTGCAGTTGCTGGCGGCGCAGAGCACGCGACCGCTCGACAACAGCGGCGGCCGCGCGCCGCTGGCGACCAGCGCGATCGTGTTCCATCAGGACGGCAGCCGCTTGAACGCGTCGGCCAAGCCCGGTGAAGCGATCGAGCCGGATGCGGCGACGCCGTCGGGCAAGATGTATTTCGGCGCCGATCGTCTCGACGGTTCCGGCATCGACACCTTGCTGGTCGGCGTCGGCGAGGACGGATTGCCGCAAGGCCCGTTGGTGACCCCGGTTGTGTTCGACGGCGCGGTCAATTTGTCGCTGTCGCGTGCCTTGATGATGAACGCACGCGCGTTCGTCGCCGGTGGCGCCAGCGGCGAAGCGAAGCTGTCGGCGGCATACGTGTCGCTGCAGGGCTTGTTGCCGGGCAGCGAACGCGGTCGTACCTTGGCCGAACCGGGCCGTCCGGGCGATGCGCGTTTGTCGGTCGAGGCCGGTTTCATCGATATCGGCGGCCGGGTGACCTTGCAGAATTTCGGCGACGCGCGCTTCGCCAGCCGCGGCGATCTGCGCCTGCATACGCCGACCGAATACCAGAGCGTCGCGGTGGCCGGCGAAACCCGCCAAGTACCGGGCGAACTGCTGACCTCGGGCGATCTGACCTTGTCCGCCGCGCAGGTGTACCCGGCCAGCGGTGAGACCTTCATCGTGCGCGCGCTCGGCGCACGTAACGGCGCCGGCGCCAACGCGCCGCGCGACGAAACCACGATCCGCATCGAAGGCAACGGCAATGCATCGGCGCTGCCGTTGTCGGCCGGCGGTCGGTTGTTGTTCGACGCCAGCCATATCGAACAGGCCGGCGTGGTGCGCGCACCGGGCGGACGCATCGTGCTCGGCGCGGGCGCGGCCACCGATCCGGACACGCTCGCCTTGTTCGGCGGTCTCGCGCTCACCCCGACCCAGAGCGTGAAACTCAGCGCCGGCAGCCTGACCTCGGTGTCGCTCGACGGCCGCGTGCTGCCCTACGGCAAGACCGTCGACGGCCTGCAATGGAACGTCAGCGATATCGAAGTCAACCTCAACGCGCCGTCGGCGCGGCAGGTGCGCATCGACGGCGCCGACCTGGCCCTGGACGACGGCGCGCGCGTGGATCTGTCCGGCGGCGGCGATCTGCAGGCGTTCGAATGGATCGCCGGCACCGGCGGCAGCCGCGATGTGTTGTCGGCGGTCGGCACCAGTTATGCCGACGGCGGCAGCGGCAGCGCGGCGCATCTGTATCCCGACCAGCGCGGCGTGTACGCGGTGGTGCCCGGCGTGCAGTCGCCGCTGGCGGCGAGCGATCCGCTGCTGAGCCAGGGTCAAGTCGGCAGCGAAGTCGGCAAATCGGTGTACCTCAGCGGCGTGCAGGGTCTCGCCGACGGCGTCTACACCTTGCTGCCGGGCCGTTACGCGACCTTGCCCGGCGCGTTCCGGGTGGTTCAGCGCAGCGGCGGCCAGGACAGTCTGAGCAGCCGCAACCTGACCGCGCCCGACGGCACCCAGGTGGTCGCCGGTTACTACGTCGATTCGCTCAGCGGCGCGCGCGATGCGCGCAGCAATCGCTTCGAAGTGCAGTCGCGCGAGGTCTGGGGCCGCTATTCGCAGTACCAGCTCAGCAGCGCGAACACCTTCTTCGCCGCGCGCGCGGCCAAGGCCGGGCTTATCGCGCCGAACCTGCCGCGCGACGGCGGCCAGCTCGTACTCAGCGCGCAGAGCGCATTGGAACTCGGCGCGCGCCTGGATGTGGCCGCGGCGGCCGGTGGCGCGTCCGCGCAGGTCGATATCGTCGCCGATGCGATCCAGATCCGCGGCGATGCGCAGGCCGCGCGCGACGGCTATGTACAGCTCGATGCGAAACAACTCAGTACCCTCGGCGCCGGCAGCCTGTTGATCGGCGGCGTGCGCAGCCAGACCGCCGAGGGCACTCGCATCGATGTGCGCACCCGCGACTTGATCGTGTCCAACGATGCGTCCGCGCCGCTGCAAGGCGCCGAGATCGTGTTGGTCGCGCGCGCCAGCGACGGCGCGCAGGGCCTGCGGATCGAAGACGGCAGCGTGATCCAGGCGCGCGGCCAGTTGGCCGGCGCGAGCGATCGTCCTCTATTGATCGGAGCGGTCGCCGACACTGCAAGCAACACCGCCGCGGTCAGCGGCGACGGCGCGCTGCTGCGCGTGTCCAACGCCGGCGCGGTCGACGTGCAGCGCCGCAACGTGCCGGCGTTCGAACAATCGCGCGGGTTGCTGCGGGTCGGCGAGAGCGCGCGGCTCGACGGCGGCGCGTCGTTGACCCTCGACAGCACCGGCCAGGCCGTGGTGGACGCCAGCTCTTCGCTCGGCGGCCGCGACATCCAGGCCAACAGCGGCCGCATCGCCTTCACTCAGGACGACGGCGACTATGAAGGCTTCGTGATCGGCCGCAACACGCTCACGCAGTTCGCCGCGGCCGAGCGAGTGAGCCTGCGCAGCTACGGCGACATGGCATTCTTCGGCAACATCGCGGTCGATACCGATCGCCAGCTCAGCCTCAGCGCCGGCCGTTTCGTCGGCGATGGCGGCACGGTCAGCTTGCGCGCGGACCGGCTGAGCCTGAGCAACGATCTGGGCGCGGCGAGCACCGCCAACGCTGATGCGTCCGGCAACGGCGTGCTGGAATTGCGCGGCGGCGACGTGGTGTTCGGCGGCGGCGAAAAGCGTCTGTTCGGCTTCGGCGCGGTCAATGTCGACGCGAACCGCTCGATCGCGGTCCAGCAACGCGGCGACTTCGATTTTGGCGCGGCTTCGCTGAGCATGCGCTCACCGCTGATCCAGGCCGACGCCGGCGCCGACAACACCCTGCGCACGACCGGCGCGATCGCGCTCGCGCGCAGCGCCGGCGGCGCCGGCGGCGCCGGCAGCGCGCGTCCGCAGGGCGGCGCGATCCAGCTCGACGGCGCCAGCATCAGCGGCAATGCCCTGATCCGCGCCAATTCCGGCCGGGTCGGCCTGCATGCGCGCAACGGCGATCTGCGCCTCGACGACGGCGCGGCGATCGATACCTCGGCGGTGCCGAAGACGATCTTCGATCAAACCGTGTACTCGCCGGGCGGCCGCATCGAATTGCAGGCCGATCATGGCGCGATCCGATTGGCGAGCAACGCCAGCCTCGACGTATCGGCCGACGCCGGCGGCGGCGATGCCGGCGAACTGCGCATCGTCGCGCCCGAACGCGAGGCCGAACTGCTCGGCGCGCTCAAGGGTTCGGCATCGAAGGGGCGCGGCGGCCGGATCGATATCGATGTCGGCGCCGCGCTCGATCTGGACGGCCTGTCGCAGCGCTTGAACGACGGCGGCATCAACCAGCGCGTCGCGGTGCGCACCCGCAGCGGCGATCTGCAACTGTCGGCCGGGCATACGCTGAAGGCGCGCGAGATCAGCCTGACCGCCGACGGCGGCGCCGGAGCGACAACGCGCGATCCCGATAACGGTCATGTATCCATTGCCGGCACGCTCGACGCCTCGGGCACGTCCGGCGGCAAGATCGAGCTGTGGGGCCGCCACGGCGTCGATATCGACGGCCGCCTGCTGGCCAACGGCAGCGCCGCCAACAAGCGCGGCGGCGAGGTCAAGATCGGCACCGGCGGCGTCACCGACGGCACGCTCAACGCCGATTACGGTTATCAGAACGTGCGCGGTGAAGACGCCGGCATCATCCGCATCGGCCGCGAGGCCTTGATCGACGTGCGCGGCGGCAGCGCCGGCGGTCTGTCGGGCGGTCGTGTCGATCTGCGCGCGCCGCTGTTGCAGGGCGGCGACGTAAATGTCGTGATCGAGGACGGGCAGGGCATCGTCGGCGCGCGTGAAGTCGGGCTCGAAGCGTATGCGGTCTGGAGCACCACCGACGCCCACGACGACAGCACCGCCGGCAAGCACTTCGACGGCATCGTCGATCCGGCCGGCTGGTACGACGCACAAGGCCAACTGTTGCCGGGCACCTGGACCGACGTCAACGGCGTGGTCCTGGCGCCGCCGAGCACGCCCGAACAATTACAGCAGTACCTCAATCGCCACTTCTTCGCGCCCGATCAGGCCAATCGCGCCCACCAGACCTTCTACGGTTACGTCGACGGCGACGCCGAGCAACATCAGCCCGGCACCTTGATGGGCTTCGTGCGCAATCCGGGCTTCGCCTTCGGCAATCGTTTCGCCGGTGTCGCCAACTTCCGCGCGCGTCCCGGCGTGGAACTGCGCAATCCCGATCCGGGCATCAACGGCGGCGCGATCCGGGTGTTGACCAACTGGAACCTCAACTCTGGCGAACTGGGCAACCTCGACTTCCGCTACAACGGCGCCGCGCCGGTGCTGACTCTGCGCGCGGACGGCGAGGTCGAAGTCGCCGCGACCATCTCCGATGGCTTCTACAACTACAACGCCAGCGGCGGCGGCGCGGTCGGCTCGTATCCGGTCTCGCATCAGCGCTACACCGATGCGCTCAGCGTGATCGATCCGATCGCCTACGAATACTTGCCCGAACCGGTGCAGTACGACGGCGATTCCGAAGAGATCGGCCAGTACTACGGCCAATACGACGAACTGCTGAAGATGTTGACCGATCCGGCGCCGGAACTCGACGATGTGTTCGGCCCGGGCACCAGCTTCCTCAAGGCGATCGAACAGTTCCTGCTCAGCGGCCCGGTCGATCCCGATCCGCCGATTCTCGGGCCGGCGCCGCCGACTTCGCCGTCGGGTTACGGCGATTACGTCAGCGGTTATCGCGATTACCTGTTGCGTCTGACCCAGCAGGTGTTCGACCCGGGCATCATCCCGACCGTCAACGAACGCCCGGTGCTGCCGGTGCTCGGACCGGTGCCGGCCGCGGCCGACCGCACCCCGAGCCTGCAGGCGTCCGCGCTCAAGCCGATGCCGTTCGCCGACAAGATCCTCGCCGGCGGCGACAGCAGCAGTTACCGCTTCATCGCCGGCGCGGATTTCTCCAGCGTCGCGCCGGGCGCGGTGCGTGGCGATCAGAATGCCGACCTGAAGTTCGACGGCCACACCACCTTGCTGCAGAACGGCAAGCGCGAACTGCTGATGCCGAACATGCTGCGCACCGGCACCGGCGCGATCGATCTGGCCGCATCGCGCGATATTCGTTTCGCCGATCGCGACGCGCCGGCCAGCGTCTACACCGCCGGCCGTCCGGGCGAGGGCACCACGGCCGATCGTTCGCGCCCGACCGTGGACTCCAACCAGTCCGCGTCCAACACCGCGCTCGATGTGATCGTCACCGGCCCGGTCAATCCCGAAGCGGCCGGCGACATCGGCCTGCGCGCGGGCCGCGACATCGTCGGCAATCGGCAGATCTACGACGACGCGGCCGGCAGCCGCAGCGGCAACGCCGGCAGTTACCTCGGCCAGTACTGGTGGCCGTGGATGCAGACCGGCAACGTGCTCGCCGACGATCAGCGCACGCTGCTGTCGACCTCGATCAACTTCGGCGGCTTCGCCCAGGGCCTGCTCAGTGTCGGCGGCGATATCGAGATCAGCGCCGGCCGTGATATCCGCGAAGTGTCGGCTTCGGCGCCGACCACCTGGATCAAGGACGGCAACGCACTGCGTCTGTTCGGCGGCGGCGATATCCGCGTCGACGCCGGCCGCGATCTGCTCGGCGGCGATTTCTTCGTCGCCAAGGGCGAGGGCGAAATCAACGCCGGCGGCCGCATCGGTTCGGCCTTCGATCTGGACGCGCTGGTGTTCATCGACAACATCTCCGCCGTCGCCAGCCGCATGCGCAGCGCGGTCGCGCCGATCCTGGCGATGCAGGACGCCAACTGGCGAGTCACCGGCGCGCAGGACGTGGAAATCGGCCGGGTGCTCAATCCGTCGTACGCGCGTCTGCCCGAGAACGTCGCCGACTCGCAGTCCTACGGCCGCGACACCCAGCTCAGCGTGACTTCGGTGGCCGGCGATCTGTCGTTCGATACGCTCAGCCTCGGCGATGTGCTGTTCGCTTACGGCAACCGCAGCACCTCGCGCGCGCATGCGCCGTACGAGATCCATGACAATCCGATCTTCGCCCAGGTGCTGCCGTCACGGCTGTCGCTGAGCGCGGCCGCGGGCGACCTGAGCCTGCACAACGGCGGCCAGCTGTTCCCGTCGGCGCGCAGCCAGCTCAGCCTGTTGGCCGGCGGCGATCTGCATCTGTTGTCGGATCAGTTCCCGCTGGTCGATACCTTGCGCATGCTCGATATCGATCCGGACTGGATGCCGTCGCCGTTCCGGCAACTGGCCAGCCTGCCGGGCGAAACCGCGTTCGACTACGCCTTGATCGATCGCTTCGAACCCGATCGCAACCAGCGCGCCAACCTGCATCGCGACGATGCCGAGCTGGTGCGGATCTACGCGCTCGGCGACATTCTCGGCGGCATCCAGAGCGAACGCTCCAGCCTCAACACCTTGCGCATCGATCTGCCCAAGCCGGCCACGGTGCGCGCTGGCCGCGACATCGTCGATCTGGATTTCCGCGGGCAGAATTATCGTGCGTCGGATGCCACCCGCATCCTCGCTGGTCGCGATCTGTACTACCGGCCGCTGGCGCGCGGCAATGGCGCGTTCAAGACCTCGCAATCGTGGTTGCAGGTCGGCGGGCCGGGTACGTTCGAAGTGCAGACCGGGCGCGATCTCGGCCCGTTGACCTCGGCCAACGAGGCCTACGCCAACAACCAGCTCAAGCCCGAGGGCGGCGGCATCCGCAGCATCGGCAACCGCGACAACGCCGGCCTGCCGTTCCAGGGCGCGGACCTGGTGGTGCGCTTCGGTGTCGCGCCGGGCGTCAACACGCGGGCGTTCGCGCAGCGTTATCTCGATCCTTCGAGTACGGATGCGGCTTCGTATTCGGCGTTGCTGATCGCCTACGTGCAGCAACTGCGTCAAGACGAACTGACCCGCAACGGTACTGCCGGCGGCGACGCGCCCGCGCTCAGCGCCGAACAGGCCTGGCAGGCGTTCGCGCAGCAACCCGAAGCGGTGCAGCAGCGGCTGGTCGACAAGGTCTTCCTCGACGTGCTCAAGCGCGCCGGCCGCGACAACAAGGACCCGGCCAGCCCCGAGTTCGGCAAGTACGCCGCCGGTTATCGCGCGATCAACACCTTGTTCCCGGCCGCGCTGGGCTACACCGCCAATCAGCTCGAAGGCGGGCAGAACGGCGCCGAGAAACCCGTGTCGACCGGCCAGCTCGACATGCGCGGTTCGACCTTGCAGACCCAGCAGGGCGGCGATATCCGCATCCTCGGCCCGGGCGGCGATATCCAGGTCGGCAGCGTGGCCGCGCCGCCGATGGTGGTGAACAATCAGGGCGCGGTGGTGATCGGTCCGAACCAGCAGGGCATCCTGACCCTGGACATCGGCGACATAGGTTTGTTCGCCGATCGCAGCGTGTTGCTCGCGCAGAGCCGCATCTTCACCCAGCGAGGCGGCGATCTGCTGATCTGGGGCTCCAACGGCGACATCAACGCCGGCAAGGGCGCCAAGACCTCGTCGGACAAACCGCCGGTGCGTTACGTGTGCGATATCGACCACAACTGCCGGATCGACGCCAAGGGCCTGGTCAGCGGCGCCGGCATCGCGACCTTGCAGACTGTGCCCGGCGCGAAGGCCGGCGACGCGGTGCTGGTCGCGCCGCGCGGCACCATCGACGCGGGCGACGCCGGCATCCGCATCAGTGGCAATCTGATCGTCGCCGCGCAGACCGTGGCCAACGCCGACAACATCCAGGTCGACGGCGATTCGATCGGCATCCCGGTCGCGCGCGGCGTCGACACCGGCGCCTTGTCGGCCGCGTCCTCGGCGAGTTCCGGCGTCAACGCGGTCGCCCAGGACATGGCCGGGCAGCGGCCGGCGTTGGCCACCCGCGATATTCCTGCATTGATCTCGGTGCAGGTGATCGGCTTCGGCACCTGCGGGGTGGACGATCCGCGTTGCGTGAATTCGCCGTAGCGATGTGGGCTGATCGGCCGCAAGCGGATTGCTTGCGGTGAAGCGGTAGAGTGATCGGGTAGGGCGGCCAGTAGGCCGCCCTTTTTTTGAGCGAGGTCAAAGCCGCGACGCCTACCTGTAGGAGCGGCGTAAGCCGCGACCGCGACAGCGCAACTACGGCGAAACGTTCGACGTAGGTGCGATCCCGCGGTCGCGGCTCACGCCGCTCCTACAGGGGGATTGCACGAAAGGTCTTCGCGAGGCTTTTCAATCGTCGATACAACGGCGACGCAATGCTCATTGAAAACGTGATGCGCAATCACAACATGCCTCGTCCCGTTAAAGAACGAAAGTTTCGATGCCTACCTGTAGGAGCGGCGTAAGCCGCGACCGCGACAACGCAACTACGACGTAATTTGCGGAGTAGGCGCGATCCCGCGGTCGCGGCTTACGCCGCTCCTACAGGAGGCATCGTGATATCGGCATTGGAATGGCGCCAATGAAATCTTTACTGGCGGCGATCAACCACGTACGCACAACGTTGCACATCCGAATCATCACGCAACAAATCGCACGCATACATCAAGACGCACGCAGCGCAACCCACCGTCGATGACATCGAATTAAATCGCGCACGCCGTCATCTCAACGCATCGAGACATGACAGTCGCATCCAACCCAGCGATACGCGTGATCGCACTGTGATGCATTGCGCATCGCGCGTGTCATCTGAGTAACCGACGCCATCCGCATCGACACAAATGCTTAGCACTTGCGAATCGAAAACGAATTCGCACGGCTAACTCCGCGTCGCGCATGCCTTTTGGCGATGTCACAAATTCCGACTCGCGCGGTCGTCGCCATGGCATACGCGGCGCGCATCGTGTGCCGGCGTCAAGAAGTTCGTGATGGACGCACCGCATCGATTGGATTGATTCGCGGGCAAGTGCCCGTAAACCCAACAAGGAGAAGTCTCGTGCATCGCAACAAGCTTCATATCAGCCTGCTGGCTGTCAGCGTTCTCATGGCCGCCGGTTCGGCGACCGCGGCCGACCTGTACGCCGGTGGCGCCACCTTCCCGGCGCCGGCTTATGTCGGTGACCTGTACAACTCGCTGACCCCGAAGGCGCGCCTGTCGCGTGACGCCGCGATCACCGCGCCGGTCGTCGGCTTCAGCGTCGCCGGTCTGGGCAATTCGACCGGCAGCAACGTTCCGGTGTTCGCCAAGTACCACACCCTGTTCGCCAGCGACGCGGTTTCCTACTGCCAGACCGGCAGCGGCACCGGCAAGAAGGTGTTGAACAACGACACCCTGGTCGCCAGCGGCAACTGCGGCGACGCCTCCAGCGCCGCGGCCACCGGCTTCAGCGCGCTCGGCACCGCGCCGGACTTCATCGGCACCGACTCGCCGATCAGCACCGCCGACTACAACACCTTCAACACCAACGTGTCGTCGACCCGCACCGCGATCGTGCAGATCCCGACCATCGCCGGCGCCATCGCCCTGCCGTTCAAGGACAACGCCGCCACCGGTCTGACCTCGGTCGCGCTGACCACCCAGCAGGTCTGCCAGATCTATTCGGCGCAGATCACCGATTGGGCCGACTCGCGTCTGGGCCTGACCCTGAGCGGCTCGCCGCACCCGATCACGATCGTCTACCGTAGCGAAGGCAGCGGCACCTCGTTCGCGTTCACCAGCTACCTGGCCGCCCAGTGCAACGGCAAGTTCGGCGTCGCCGCCGGTTACTTCAAGCCCGACCAGAGCTTCGCCGCCGCCGTCACCCAGGCCGGCAGCCTGCCGGCGTATGCCGCCGTCTCGCCGCAGAGCGGCAACAGCGGCGTGGTGTCGAAGGTCAAGACCACCACCGACACGCTCGGCTACGCCGACGTCGCCGAAGTGCTGTCGCAGGGCGTGATGTACGCCAGCGTCAACGGCTTCGACCCGGCCGCGCTGCCGGCGTCGATCAGCATCACCCCGGCCAACCTGCTGTCGGGCCAGGTGCTCAACGGCGCCACCACCGCCGCGGTTCCGGGTTCGGCTCCGGCCGCCGCCAAGAACTGCCTGCGTCTGGTCAGCCCGACCGCGCCGATCTCCAGCGCCTACCCGATCGTCGCGATCACCTACGTCGCCGGTTACTACGCCGGTAACGGCGCGGCGAAGATCACCCCGATCAAGAACCTGTTCAAGCTGTTCTACGACACCACCAACCGTCCGGCCCTGCCGACCGGCTATGCCTACGTCGACGGCAACGCGCTGTTCCGCAGCTCGGTCGTCTCCTCGATCAACAGCTGCATCAACTGATCGCGGGCGCGGCGGCGGAAGGATCCGCCGCCGCGCATGGGCGGTCACGCAATAAAAAAAGCTCCCCGGTCGCATCGGGGAGCTTTTTCTTTGGCCGGACGTTTGCCGCTTGCTTCGTTGTAGCGTTGGTGCGATCAGCGCATCAGGTACCGCAGAAGCAGGTCGCGTTGGCGCCCGCGCGGGTGCCGGCCGGGGTGTCGATGAACAGCGAGCACTGCGAGGTATCGCTGCTGCCCTGGGTCGGCGTGCTCTGCGCGCTGGCGTTGCAGGTGCTGACGGTGCCCTTGCGGCCGCTGCTCACGGTCGCGGTCTGGCAGTTGGCCGAGATCTCGTCGCCGGTGCTCAGCAGCGCGCTGTTGTCGACCGCGACCACCGAATCGGGCGAGGACGCCAGGCCGGCGCCGAACACTTCGACCTTGCGCGAGCTCTTGGGGCAGGTGAACGTGGTGGTGCAGAACTTCGATTCCGACACGCCGGCATTGGCGTTGACGCTGCCGTACACCTGCACGACACCCGGGAAGAAGCTGACCGTGTTGCAGCTGGCTTCGGCGCGGGCCTGCGGCGCGGCGAACACGCTTACGGCCAGCATCGCGGCGGTCAACAGCAGTTTCGCGCCGATCGCGCGGTTGAGGTAATCCATTTGTGTCTCTCCATGAAAGCGTGAAAGGTGGGATGAATCCGGCACGGATGTGCGACATCCGCGGGTCGGGGAGACGCCGTGCACGGCCGGACGCGAATGCGGCGGCCGCAGATCGAATGCAGATGGACGGCCAAGGCGCGCGTCGTGCCGGACGGCGGCGGCCTGCAATGCTGAAAGTGTCGCGGGCGTTCCTTTCCCCACCGATAGGAGAACAGCTTCACGTGTCGGCGCTGTTGCATGCGCGTGAACCTCGCGCCGGCGCAAGGATTTATTTGCGGGTTTCGGGGTACGGCGCATGTCGCGGCGAAACCACGCAATCTCCCTGTAGGAGCGGCGCAAGCCGCGACCAACCGAAGTTACGCACGTAAGCGACACGTCCGAAGCCAGCTGGCCCTGAGCACTGCAGCGACAGCTTGCCGGGCGTTACGGCTTCAGCGGGTCGAGTGGTATTCGGCCTCTTCGGTTGGTCGCGGCTTACGCCGCTCCTACAAGGCGAGCCCGAAATCACGCAGTCTCCCTGTAGGAGCGGCGTAAGCCGCGATCGCGGGATTTCGGCCACGACTGAGGTGTCGTCGCAGTCGCGCGGTCGCAGTTGCGGCTCACGCCGCTCCTACACGGGCGAGCCCAACGCTACCGACTCAATCGCGCAGCCGCGCCAAGCTCCGCTCGCGCCGATGCATCAGCACCCCGGCCAGGCTCACGCCGATCGCCACCAGCACCACGATGATCGTGGTCAGCGCGTTGATCTCCGGGGTCACCCCGATCTTGACCTTCGAATACACCAGCATCGGCAGGGTGGTCGAGCCTGGGCCGGAGGTGAAGCTGGCGATTACCAGGTCGTCCAGCGACAAGGTGAAGGCGAGCAGCCAACCCGCCAGCAAGGCCGGCGCGATCAACGGCAGGGTGATCACGAAGAACACCCGCCACGGTTTCGCGCCCAGGTCCATCGCCGCCTCTTCCAGGCTGGCGTCCATCGAGGTCATGCGCGAACGCACCACCACGGTGACGTAGCAGGCGGTCAGGGTGATGTGGGCGAGGGTGATCGTGGTCATGCCGCGCTCGGGCCAGCCGAAGATCTGTTGCAGACCGACGAACAGCAGCAGCGAGGACAGGCCGAGCATCACGTCCGGCATCACCATCGGCGCCGAATTCATCAGGCTCAGCAGCCCGCGCCCGGGAAACCGGCCGAAGCGCGACAAGGCCAACCCGCTCGCGGTGCCGAGCGCGACCGCGGCGGTGGCCGAGATCGCCGCGATCGTGAGGCTGCGCTGCGCCGCTTCCAGAATCTGCTCGTTGCGCAGCAGCGCGCCGTACCACTGCAGCGAGAACCCGCCCCAGGTGGTGGCGCGGTCCGAACCGCTGAACGAATACACGATCACCGACACGATCGGCAGATACAGAAACGCATAACCCAGCGCCATCAGCGTGTACAGCGCGAACGGCCGCCGCTTCATGACTGCGCCTCGCGCGCGACGCGGCGGTTCTCGACGTATTCGAACAACAAGGTCGGCAGCACGATCAACAGCAGCATCGCCACCGCGATCGCCGCGGTCAGCGGCCAGTCGCGGTTGGTGAAGAACTCGGTCCACAGCACCCGGCCGATGGTCAGCGCATCGGGACCGCCGAGCACGTCGGGGATCACGAACTCGCCGACCGCCGGGATGAACACCAGCAAGGTGCCGGCGAGAATGCCCGGAAACGAGAGCGGCAAGGTCACCCGCACGAACGCCTGCCACGGTTTCGCGCCGAGGTCGGCGGCGGCTTCGAGCAAGGTGAAATCCAGGCGGATCAGGGTCGCCGCTAGCGGCAGGATCATGAAGGGCAGATAGTTGTAGGCGATGCCGATATACACCGCGAGGTCGGTATGCAGCACCGCCTGGCCCGGCTCGATGATGCCGACCGCGGCCAGCGCCTGGCTGATCACGCCGTTGGCGCGCAGCAGGCCGATCAGCGCGTAGGTGCGCAGCAGCGAACTGGTCCAGAACGGCAGGATCACCAGTACCAGCAGCAACAGACGCAAGCTGCGCGGCGCGCGCGCGATGCCGTAGGCGATCGGATAGCCCAGCAGCAGACAGCACAGGGTCGAGACCGAGGCGAACAGCAGCGATTTCAGATACGCGGCGATGTACAACGGATCGGCCAGCAAGGCGGCGTAGTTGCTCGCGTGCAGGCGCAGCGAGGTCGCGCCGTCGGCGCCGGTTTCCAGCAACGGCGTATACGGCGGCACTTGCCCGAATACCGCCTGGGCGAAGCTGATCTTCAGCACGATCAGGAACGGCACGCAGAAGAACAGCGCCAGCCACAGCATCGGGATCGCGGTGACCACGAAGCGTCCGCGCCGGGTGCGGAACTCGTCGCCTACCGCGCGGAACCACCCGAACAGGTTGTAAACGACATCCGCCCAGAACCCCCAGGCCCCCGAGTCGCGCTTTTGCTCGCGGCCGCTCACGACGTCAACACCACCGCACTGGCCGCATCCCACGACAGCCACAAGGTATCGTCCCAGTCGTAATGCGGCTCGGAACTGCGCGCGACATGGGTTTCCTGCACCCGCACGATCGCGCCGGCTTCGGTCTGCACGTGGTAGATCGACACATCGCCGAGATAAGCGATATCGCGGACCTTGCCGACCACCACGTTGTCCATGCCCTCGGGTCGGGTCTCGTGGACGTCGATCTTTTCCGGCCGCACCGCGATCCCGACCGCGGTACCTTCCGGCAACGGATCGGGATGGCGCGCGAGCAGTTCGCCGCCGACTTCGTCGCATTGAATGCGCAGATTGCTTTCCTCGTGACCCAGCACGCGGCCGTCGAGCAGATTGATGCCGCCGATGAACTCGGCGACGAACCGCGTCGACGGGTATTCGTACAGCACCGCCGGGGTCGACACCTGGACGATGCGGCCGGCGTCCATGACCGCGATGCGCGAGGACATGGTCATCGCTTCTTCCTGGTCGTGGGTGACCATGATGAAGGTGGTGCCGACTCGTTCCTGGATGCTGACCAGTTCGAACTGGGTGTGCTCGCGCAGCTTTTTATCCAGCGCGCCGAGTGGCTCGTCCAGCAGCAATAACTTCGGTTGCTTGGCCAATGCGCGCGCCAAGGCCACGCGCTGACGCTGACCGCCCGACAGCTGATCGGGCCGGCGATTGCCGAGCTGCGGCATCCGCACCAGTTCCAGCATCGCCTGCACGCGATCGCGGATCTCGCCCGCGCCGAGCCGGTCCGCGCCGCTGGAATGCTTGAGCCCGAACGCGATGTTCTGCGCCACGCTCATGTGCGGGAACAGCGCATAGCTTTGGAACATCATATTGACCGGCCGCTGATACGGCGGCAGATCGGTCACGTCGACACCGTCGATCAGCACGCGTCCGCGATCGGGCGATTCGAACCCGGCCAGCACCCGCAACAGCGTGCTCTTGCCCGAACCCGAGCCGCCGAGCAGGGCGAAGAACTCGCCGCGGTACACGTCCAGGGAAATATCGTCGCAGGCGTAGACCTTGCCGAAGGTCTTGGTCACGCCCTCGATGCGCACGAACGGCTGCGCGGCCGGGTCGCGCCAGGGTTCGACCGCGGCTGGTGTCGCGGCGGAGCGGGGCGTGGAGGCGCTCACGCGCTCAGTGCCCGCTCTTGATGCTGGTCCAGGCGCGCACGCGCTGGCGTTGCACGTCTTCGGGCAGGCTCTTGGGATCGATCAACTTGGCGCGCACGTTTTCCGGCGGATACACGCCGACGTCCTGGGCGATCGCCGGATCGACCAGCGCGGTCGCGTCCTTGTTGGCGCTGGCGTAGGCGACGTGGTTGCTGATCGCGGCGGCGACTTTGGGATCGAGCAGATAATCGATGAAGGCATGGGCGTTGCCGACGTGCTTGCTGTCCTTCGGGATCGCGATCACGTCGACCCAGCGGATCGCGCCTTCCTTCGGGATCACGAAGCGCAGGTTCGGCGCCGGCTGCCCGGCTTTCTTGGCCGCATCGAAGGCGTCGGTGCTGGCTTGGGCGATATCGCCCGAGTAGCCCATCACCAGGCAGGCGTCGCCGTTGGCGAAAGCGTCCTTGTACTCGGCGTTGTTGAAGGTGCGCACGTACGGGCGGATCGCGCTGTAGACCTTGCGTACCGCGTCGATCTCGTCGGAGGCGCCGGCATTGGGATCGCGGCCGAGCCAGATCAGCGCCGCGCCGAAGGTTTCCTGATCGTCGTCGAGCACGGTGATGCCGCACTTCTGCAATTTCGCGGCGTTGGCCGGATCGAACAGCAGCGACCACGAATCCAGCGGCGCGTCGGCGCCGAGCGCGGCCTTGATCTTGTCGATGTTGATGCCCAGCCCGGTGGTACCCCACATGTACGGCACCAGGTGGGCGTTGCCCGGATCGATCGCGGCGAGGTTCTGCAACAGCTGCGGGTCCAGGTGATTCCAGTTCTTGAGCTTGCTCTTGTCGAGCGCGGCGTACATCCCGGCCTTGACCTGGCGCTGCGCGAACGGCCGCGCCGATGGGAACACCACGTCGTAGCCCGAGGCGCCGGCGCTGAGCTTGCTTTCCAGGGTTTCGTTGGCGTCGTAGACGTCGTAGTTGACCTTGATGCCGTTGGCGGTCTCGAAATTCTTGACCGTGTCGTCGGCGACGTAGTCGGACCAGTTGTAGACGTTGAGCACCTTCTCCTCCGCGCCGGCCGGCGTGGCCGCCGTCGGGGCATCGGACGGCTTGCCGCCGCCGCAGGCGGTCAGCAGCAGGGCGCAGGCGAGCGGGGCGAGGCGCAGGATCACGGCGAACTCCGGAGCAACGAGGCGTTGCGGGGATGTTCGGAGCGAGGGGGCACGGTGTCAATGCGGGTATGGAGCAATGCTTGCCACTGCAGTCCTGGTTTGAAGCCCCTCTCCCGCGAGCGGGAGAGGGGTTGGGGTGAGGGCCTGCGCCGTCGCGAACGCGACCTCCGCTCAAACCTCGGCAGCACGCCGCCCATGCACCTGGGCTGCTGCGTTATCGTCTGCCTCAGCACCTGTCCAAGCCCACCACCACCGTTCGGGGAGAACTGTGATGCCGATCCGCCCACACACCCATTCCCCGCTCGCGATCGTGGCGCGGGCCGTCGCGCTCGCTTCGCTCCTGCTGCCGCTACCGGCACTGGCCCAGACCGATCCAGCCGCCGACCCGGTGAGTTCCGACGCCCCGTGGTCGGTCCGCGGCAGCGTCACCGCGATGAGCGACTACGTCTGGCGCGGCGTATCTCAGACCCAGGAAGATCCCGCCGTGCAGGCCGAGATCAACCTTGAGCACAGCAGCGGCTTCTATGTCGGCCTGTGGGCGTCGAGCATCGACTTCACCGGCGCGGGCGAAGAGGACGACGGCATCGATTACGAACTCGACGGCTACCTCGGCTGGGCCGGTGAACTGCGCCCCGGGCTGGAACTCGATCTGGTCCTGACCCGCGCCGCGTACCCGGGCGCGCGCAAGGGTTTCGACTACGACTACACCGAACTCGAAGGCACCTTGAGTTTCGCCGAGCACTACCACGTCGGCCTGGCGTATTCGCCGGACATCTTCGGTCTGGGCGGCAAGGGGTATTACTGGAACGCGGGCGGCGAGTGGCCGTTGGGCGACAGCGGTTTCGGGTTGAAGGCGCAGGTCGGTCACTACGATCTGCAGGACGCGGCGGGCGACAGTTACAACGACTATTTGTTGGGTGTGACGCGCGAGTTCGGGCCGGTCAAGGCGGAGCTGCAGTACACCGATACGTCCAGCTATGGGTCGAAATTATCGGAGGCGTTGGACGATGCGACGTTGGCCGATGGGAAGGTGACGTTGCTGGTCGGTTGGGAGTTTTGAGGGGGGAGGAGGGTGTGCGGGCGTGGCGGTCTTCCGCTTTGCCTCGCATTGCCGGCATAAGGCTGGTTGCGAGGTGGACGCTATGACGCGATCGCGGCTCGCGCCGCTCCTACAGGTAGGCCATGTCGCTTTTGTCTGGGCCTGAAGCCGCGCAGTTCATCCAGCGCTGCGAGGCTTGTAACTCGCGAGAACAG
>NZ_LMHM01000016.1:643183-643272 GCF_001427785.1 Lysobacter sp. Root690 | reverse complement strand
CGCACATGGATGTGCGCCGTGCGCCACCGAGACAGGATGTCTCGTGTGGCGCATGCCCGCGTACGCATTGCACGCGCGGGCACTTGATC
>NZ_LMHM01000016.1:642933-643029 GCF_001427785.1 Lysobacter sp. Root690 | reverse complement strand
CTTTTGACAAAAGAAAGTAACTCGGCCGCTTGCGGACGAAAGCTGTTGATCTTGCCTTTGCTTTAAAGGCTCCAGAGCTTTAAAGCTTCAGAGCTT
>NZ_LMHM01000016.1:617097-642865 GCF_001427785.1 Lysobacter sp. Root690 | reverse complement strand
GCCGCCCTTCGGGTGTGCGTTTGCTAACGCGAGTGCGTGGCTTCGCAGCGCTGGGTGAACTGCACGGCTTCAAGCTCAAACAAAAGCTGCATGGCCTGCCTGTAGGAGCGGCGCGAGCCGCGACCACGTGGACACAACTACGTCGCATGCCGCGTCATTGCCGTAATGGCGCGGTCGCGGCTTGCGCCGCTCCTACAGGGGGCTGGCGAAGCCCGCGCTATTCTTGGGACATGGGCTGAATGCAATTTCAGATTTTCAACGCGACCAATCGCAATCCAAACACGCAGCGAAAAAAATCGCCAATCACCCAAACAACCCCTGTTCACAAACCCCAACCACCACCTCCCGCAACCACCGATTGGCCGGGTCGAACTCGCTGTTCGCATGCCAATACAGATGCAACTGCGCCGCCGGCAACGCGAACGGCACCGCCACCCGCAATAAACGCGAACGACCGATGATCCGCCCCGCCAACCCCGCGGGCATGGTCAACAAAGCATCCGACTGCGCCACCACCTCGCAGGCCGAGTGATAGTTCTGGCAACGCAGCGCGATCGGCCGCTGCAAACCCAGGTTGAGCAGCGCGATGTCCTCGATCACCTGACCGCTCGCGCGCGTCGACACCGCGACATGCCGCGCTTGCAGGTACTGCTTCAAGGTCAGCCGCTTGGCCAGTGCATGACCGGCGCGCATCACCACGCAGAAACCGTCCTGGAACAAGGGCTGGTGCCGCACCGGTTCGCTGATCGGCAAGGCCACGTCGATCGCCAGGTCGACCTGGCCGGCGGCGAGTTCGCGGCCCAGTTCGCGTCGCGCCACCGCCACGCTGGCCAAGGTCGCGCCCGGCGCCTGCGCGTGCAGCGCTTGCGCGAGGGCCGGCAGCAGCGCGGTCTCGGTCGCGTCGGGCATGCCGATGCGGAAGCCCTGGCGGGCCTGCGCTGGGTCGAAATGGTCCCATTGCTGCAGCAGTTCGCGCAGGCGGCTGAGCGCGTCGGTCAGCAAGGGCGCGATGCGCTGGCAGGCCGGGGTCGGGCTCATGCGCCGGCCGTCGCGCACGAACAGCGGATCGCCGAATTGCTGGCGCAAACGCGCCAGAGCGTGGCTCACCGCCGACGGCGTGAGGTACAGCGCCTGCGCCGCGCGGCTGAGGTTCTGCTCGCGGTAGACGGCCTCGAACACCTTGAGCAGGTTGAGGTCGAGCTGGTCGGTTCGGTTATGAATCTGGTTCATGATGCGAAGTTAGCAAAGATCACTTCATTCATGCCGGCCGGGCGCCTAGGATGCAGACGGGCTGGGCTTTCGCCGGCATCGGGAATTCGTGATGGACTTCGCACCCAGCGCGCGCAGCGCCGAGTATCTGCAACGCCTGCAGGCCTTCATCGCCGAACACATCGCGCCGTTCGAGGACACCTATCGGCGCGAGAACGCGCAGACCAATGCCGGCGCCGACTGGCGTCAGTGGCGGGTGCATCCGCGCATCGCCGAGCTCAAGCGCAGGGCGCGCGAGACCGGCCTGTGGAATCTGTTCCTGCCCGATCCCGAACTCGGCGCCGGCCTGTCGGTGCTCGATTACGCGCCGCTGGCCGAGGCCATGGGCCACTACGAATTCGCTGCGGAAATCTTCAACTGCAACGCGCCCGACACCGGCAACATGGAAGTGCTGCATCACTTCGGCAGCGATGCGCAGAAACAGCAGTGGCTGCGGCCGCTGCTCGACGGCGAGATCCGCTCGGTGTTCTGCATGACCGAGCCCGACGTGGCCTCGTCGGATGCGACCAATATGCAGGCGACCGTGCGCATGGACGGCGATCACTTGTTGCTGGACGGGCGCAAGTGGTGGTCGACCGGCATCGGCCATCCCGATGCGAAGCTCGCGATCTTCATGGGCTTGTCCGACCCGGACGCCGAACCGCACAAGCGCCATAGCATGGTGCTGGTGCCGCTGGATGCGCCGGGCGTGCGGATCGAACGCATGCTGCCGACCTTCGGCGAGTTCGACCCCCCGTACGGCCACGGCGAGGTCGTGTTCGACAACGTGCGCGTCCATAAGGATCAGTTGATCCTCGGCCTGGGTCAGGGCTTCGCGATCGCGCAGGGCCGGCTCGGGCCGGGCCGCATCCACCATTGCATGCGCGCGATCGGCGCGGCCGAGCGCGCATTGGAACTGACCATCCGCCGAGGTGCCTCGCGGCAGGCGTTCGGCCAGCCGATCCTGCGCCTGGGCGGCAATCTCGAACGCATCGCGCAAGCGCGCATGGCGATCGATCAGGCGCGCCTGCTGACCTTGTACGCGGCGTGGAAGATAGAAAAGTTCGGGGTCAAGGCGGCGATGACCGAAATCTCGGCGATCAAGGTGGTCGCGCCCAACATGCTGCAGGACATCGTCGATCAGGCGATCCAGATGCACGGCGGCGCCGGGGTGTCGAACGATCTGCCGTTGACGGGATTGTTCATGATCGCGCGCGCATTGCGCATTGCCGACGGCCCCGACGAAGTGCATCGTGCGATGGTCGCGCGCATGGAATTGGCCAAGTATGGTTTGAGTTCCAGCCAGAATCGTCAACACCAGAAAGAACGCGCTCACAAGGAACCGGCATGACCACCGCAACCCGCGTCTTCATCACCGGCGGCGCTTCCGGGCTGGGCCGCGCACTCGCAGAAGGCTATGCCCGCGACGGTGCACACGTGTGCATCGGCGACGTCAACGCGGCGCGCGGCGAAGAAACTCTCACGGTATTGCGCGCGTTAGGCGCGACCGCGCACTACCTGCATTGCGACGTGACCCGCGAGGAAGACCTGCAGGCCGCGGCCGACTGGCTGTTGGCGCAGTGGGGCGGGGTCGATCTGGTGTTCAACAACGCCGGCGTCGCCGACATGGGCCCGGTCGAGGCCATGCCGATCGCCGACTGGCAATGGATGATCGACATCAACCTGCTCGGCGTGGTGCGCGGCTGCAAGGTGTTCGCGCCGCTGTTGCGCAAGCAGGGCAGTGGTCGACTGGTCAACATCGCCTCGATGGCCGGGCTGATCCATCCACCGTTCGCCGGCGCGTACAACGCGACCAAGGCCGCGGTGGTGGCGCTGTCGGAAACGCTCAAGGCCGAACTCGGATCGGCCGGCATCGAGGTCAGCGTGGTGTGCCCGGCGTTCTTCCGCACCAACCTCAGCGAAAGCCTGCGCAGCACCGATCCGCGCTATGCGCGCTGGATGCGCAAGCTGGTCGACGAGTCCAAGATCGGCGCCGACGAAATCGCCACGATGATCCGCGCCGGCGTCGCGCGCGGCGAGTTCCGCATCCTCACCCATGCCTCGGCGCGGCGGTTCTGGATGCTCAAGCGGCTGTTGCCGTACAGCTGGTACGAAGCGGCGATGCGTCGCGCCGGCCAGGGTGGGGCGAAGAAGAGGCCGGCGCCGGTCGGCAGCAAGGCATGAGCGTGGTGGCCGAACGCAGCAGCAACGGCTCGCGCGCGGTGCGTGCGGGCGAGGAACTCGATGCGGCCGCGGTTGACGCCTGGCTCAAGCCGCGTCTGCCGCATCTGCAGGGCACGCCGCAGGTTACCCAATACGCCGGCGGTGCTTCGAACTGGACCTATCGTCTGCGCTACGACAACGACGATCTGATCCTGCGCCGTCCGCCGGCCGGCAAGAAAGCCAAGTCCGCGCACGACATGGGCCGCGAATTCCGCATCCAGCAGGCACTGGGGCCGGTGTTCCCGTTCGTGCCGGCGATGTACGCGCATTGCGAAGACAGCGCGGTGATTGGCGCGGAGTTCTACGTGATGCAGCGGCTCGACGGATTGATCCTGCGCAAGAACCTGCCGTCCGGACTGGAGCTGAGCCGCGACAAGGTGCGGACGTTGTGCATCCATGTGCTCGACACTCTGATCGCATTGCATCAGGTCGATCATCGCGCGGCCGGGCTGGAACATCTCGCGCCGGGCGCCGGTTACGGCCAGCGCCAGATCGACGGCTGGAGCAAGCGCTATACCGATGCGCGCACCTGGAACGTTCCCGGCGGCGGCAAGATCATGGCCTGGCTGCGCGATAACCTGCCGCACGACGAACGCATTTGCCTGACCCATAACGACTTCCGTTTCGACAACGTAGTGCTCGATCGCGACGATCCGGCGCGGGTGATCGGCGTGCTGGACTGGGAACTGGCGACGCTCGGCGATCCGTTGATGGATGTCGGCAATCTGCTCGCCTATTGGGTCGAGGCCGGTGACGATTTCATCGCCCGCGATACCCGGCGTCAGCCGACCCACTTGCCCGGCATGTTCACTCGGCGCGAAGTCATGCAGTACTACAGCGAACGCACCGGCATGCAGCCGCGCAGTTGGGCGTTCTATGAGGTCTATGGCTTGTTCCGGCTATCGGCGATCGCCCAGCAGATCTACTACCGCTATCACCACCGGCAGACCCGCAACCCGGCGTTCAAGCGCTTCTGGCTGTCGGTGAATTATCTGCATTGGCGTTGCCGCAGGGCGATCGCGCAAGACCGGCGAGGGCGCTGAGATGGCCGCGACGATCCATCTGATCCGCCACGGCCAGGCCGCGTTCGGCGCGGCCGATTACGATCAACTCAGCGAGCGCGGCCGCGAACAGTCGCGCCTGCTCGGCGCCGCGCTGGCGCCGCTGGCGGGCGAGGGCGACATCGCGATCTGCGGCGGCATGCGTCGGCATCGACAGACCGCCGAGGAATGTCTGGCGGCGATGTATTCAACACCTCAACCCAACGCCGCGGATGCACGCCCCTCTCCCGTTGACGGGAGAGGGGTTGGGGTGAGGGCCGCCCCGCAAATCGACCCACGCTGGAACGAATTCGACCACCAGCAAATCATCGCCCGCCACAAACCCGAGTACGCCGACCACGAGCACCTCGTCGCCGAACTCAGCTGCGCCACCGACCCACGCCGCGCCTTCCAGTCGCTGTTCGCCGCGGCGATGACGCGCTGGTCGGGCGGCGAGTTCGATCACGAATACAGCGAACCATGGCCGGCGTTCGGCCAGCGCTGCCGCGATGCCCTGCAGGCGGCGGCCGAAGCCGCGGGATCGTCGTCGAATATCTGGGTCTTCACCTCCGGCGGCCCGATCGCCGCGATCGTCCAGTACCTGCTGCAGGCGCCCGACGCGCAGGCGATGAAGCTCAGCTGGACCCTGGTCAATGCCGGCGTCACTCAAGTGCATGTCGCCCGCGGCGGCCCGCGCCTGTCCACCTTCAACGGCCACGCCCATCTGTACGGACGCGCCGACCTCATCACTTATCGCTGAGGCCTCGTGCCTCGACCGGAGTTCGCCGCATGCGCAAACGTATCCTCATCACCGGCGCCAGTTCCGGACTCGGCCGCGGCATGGCGCGCGAGTTCGCGCGCGCCGGTAGCGACCTGGCCCTGTGCGCGCGGCGTCTGGATCGCCTGGAGGCGCTCAAGGCCGAATTGAATGCCGCGCATCCGGATATCCGGGTCAGCATCCACAGCCTGGACGTGACCGATCACGAGCAAGTGTTCGCGGTGTTCGCCGCCGCGCGCGACGCGCTCGGCGGCCTCGACCGGGTGATCGTCAACGCCGGCATCGGCCAGGGCGCGCCGGTCGGCAAGGGCCAGTTCGCCTTGAACCGCGGCATCGTCGAAACCAATTTCCTGGCCGCGCTGGCGCAGTGCGAAGCGGCGGTGGAAATCTTCCGCGCCGCCGGTCAGGGTCACCTCGTATTGATTTCCTCGATGAGCGCGATGCGCGGCATGCGCGGCGGCCTGACCGCCTACGCCGCGAGCAAGGCCGGCGTGGCCTCGCTGGCCGAAGGCATCCGCACCGACATGCTGCGCAAGCCCTCGATCAAGATCAGCACGATTTACCCCGGTTACATCCGCACCGAAATGAACGACGGCGCGCCGGCCAAGCAGACGCCTTTCATCATCGACGAGGCGACGGGTTGCCGGTTGCTGGTGCGGGCGATCGAAAAGGAAAAAGCCAAGGCCTATGTGCCGTGGTGGCCATGGGCGCCGTTGGGGTGGTTGATGAAGCGGATGCCGTTGGCTTGGGTGGCTAAGCTCAATTGAGCTTGCGCAATCGTTCGCGTCGTTTCGTCTGTCCCCTGTAGGAGCGGCGCGAGCCGCGACCGCGAGTTGCGGTGAGGGTTTCGTCTTAGTCGCCGTAGTCGCTGTCGTCGCCGTAGTCGTTGTGGCGCGATCGCGGCTTGCGATGGAGGTTGCGACGTAATCGTGGTGACGCTGTCGCGGCTTGCGCCGCTCCTACAGGGAGATAGCGAACATGCGCATGCGCTTCGGTCACGATAGACCTCTCCAGACCGTCATTCCCGCGAAGGCGGGAATCCAGGGCCTTTCGTGCGAGAACGCTTGAAGTCGCTGGATGTTCGGCTCCGCCGAAATAAAGCAGAGCCCGCGTTCGCGGGAATGACGGTCTGGAGAGAGCGCACTGAAGTCTCTGGATTCCCGCCTTCGCGGGAATGACGTTGTGAGGGTGGCGCGGCGTCCCGCAGCGCAGGCGCATTCATTACTTAGCGATCTTTCTTCGCGGTTTTTACACCGCTTGCAGATACGCCGTCATCCGATCCCGCATCCCCCAATCCCCCACAACACTCATCCTGAGCAAGATCCTCAAGAATCGGACACTCCGGCCGATCGTCCCCATGGCATCGCCGCGCCAGTTGCTCGAGCGTGTTCTGCATCGCCTGCATCTCGCGAATCTTCGCCGCCAGCTCCGCGGCATGATCCAAGGCCAGCCGCTTGACCTCGCCGCTTTCGCGCGAGCGGTTGTCCCACAGGCCCAGCAAGGTCTCGATCTGCTTGATCGAAAACCCCAGCGAGCGCGAGCGCTTGATGAAACGCAGCCGGTGCAGGTCGCTGTCGCGGTACAGGCGATAACCGGCGATGCTGCGGCCAGCGGTCGGAATCAGGTCGATGCTCTCGTAATGACGGATCATCTTCGCGCTCACCCCGCTGAGCTGGGCGGCTTCGCCGATGTTGTGCAGGCCGTCGGCCTTGGCCTGGGCGAGTTCGGGCGCGTTGCGGGTCATGGCGCGGTTCCTGTTTCCGGTAACGAAGGGTACATAAGCGTTCATGCCGGCCTCCAGCGCCGCAGCAGCAAGGTGTTGCCGATCACGCTGACGCTGGAGAAGGCCATCGCCGCGGCGGCGACCACCGGGTTCAGCCAGCCCAGGGTCGCCAGGCCGATGCCGATCACGTTGTAGCCGAATGCCCAGAACAGGTTCTGGCGGATCTTGCGGCTGGTGCGGCGCGAGATTTCGATCGCGTCGGCGACCAATCCCGGTTCGGCCCGCATCAGGGTAATGCCCGCGGCCTGCATCGCCACGTCGGTGCCGCTGCCCATGGCGATGCCGACATCGGCCGCGGCCAGCGCCGGTGCGTCGTTGACGCCGTCGCCGACCATCGCCACGGTGCGGAACTGGCCGAGTTCGGCGACCGCGGCGGCCTTCTGCTCGGGCAATACGTCGGCGCGGACCTGTTCAATGCCCAGTTCGGCGGCGACCGCGCGCGCCGCGCCGATGTGGTCGCCGGAAATCATCGCGGTGCTCACGCCCAGCGCATGCAGACGTTCGATCGCGGCCTTGGCGTTGGCGCGCGGGGTGTCGCGGAAACCGAGCAGGCCGAGCAACTGCGCGCCGTCGGCGCCGTCGCGCGCCAGCCACGACACGCTGTGGCCGCTGTCGGCCAGGCGCTGCGCCGCCTCGCGCAGCGGTTGCAGATCGACGCCGGCTTCTTCGAGCATGCGGGTGCTGCCGAGCAACAAGGTGCGGCCTTCGACTTCGCCGCGCAGGCCGCGTCCGGCCAGCGCCTGCAACTGAGACACCGGCGGCAGCTTCAGCGCACGCGCGGCGTTGAGGGTGGCGCGCGCGAGCGGATGCTCGCTGCCCGATTGCAACGCCGCGGCGAAACGCAGCAGCGCGTCGCGATCGCCGTCGAGCGCGGTCCATTCGCTCAGCACCGGCTTGCCTTCGGTCAGGGTGCCGGTCTTGTCGAACGCGACGATTTCGATCCGGTGCGCGATTTCCAGCGCCTCGGCGTCCTTGATCAGAATGCCCGCGCGCGCGGCCACGCCGGTGCCGGCCATGATCGCGGTCGGCGTGGCCAGGCCCAGCGCACACGGACAGGCGATCACCAGCACCGCGACCGCGTTGAGCACGGCCTGGCTCCAGTCGCCGGCATACAGGCCCCAACCGATCAGGGTCAGCAGCGCGATCGCGACCACCACCGGCACGAACACCGCGCTGACCCGGTCGACCAGATGCTGGATCGGCGCTTTCTTCGCCTGCGCGTCTTCGACCAGGCGGATTATGCGGGCGAGCGCGCTCTCCGCGCCGACCGCCACGGTTTCGACCACGATCCGGCCTTCGCCGTTGATCGCGCCGCCGGTGACGCGGTCGCCGGTCTCGCGCGCGACCGGCAGGGATTCGCCGGTGAGCAGGGATTCGTCGACGTGAGTGAGGCCTTCGACGATGCGGCCGTCGGCCGGCAGGCGTTCGCCCGGACGCACCACGACCAGATCGCCGACCCGCAGTTGCGCCAGCGGCAGTTCGTGCTCGACGCCGTCGCGCAGCACCCGCGCACTGCTCGGGCGCAGCGCCTGCAAGGCGCGGATCGCCGCCGTGGTCTGACGCTTGGCGCGCGCTTCCAGCCATTTGCCGAACAGGATCAGGGTGATGATCACCGCCGAGGTTTCGAAGTACAGCTGCATCTGGTCGCCGCGCAGGTGATACAGGCTCAGGCCGTAACCGGCGGTGCTGCCGAGCGCGACCAGCAGGTCCATGTTGCCGCTGCGCGCGCGCAACGCGCTCCAGCCGGCGCGGTAGAAGCGCGCGCCGAGCCAGAACTGCACCGGCGTGGCCAACGCGAATTGCAGCCAGCCCGGCAGCATCCAGTGCTGGCCGAACAACAGGCCGAGCATCGGCGCGACCAAGGGCAGCGACAATGCGGCAGCGATCAGCAGATGGCGGGTTTCGCGGGTCAGCGTGGGCTTCGTATTGCTGTGGGTGGCGGCGGAAGCTGTGCTGCTGTGGGTGCGCGGCGCGTGCGAGTTGTCGCCAGCGGGTGCGGTGCTTGCGCCGCCGCCGGGTGAGTCATCGGGATCGGAGTCGGGCAGGCTCGCTTCGTAACCGGCGCGTTTGACTGCTGCGATCAGCGCGGCGGTATCGGTGCCGGCGAGCATGCGCACCTTGGCGCGTTCGGTGGCCAGATTGACCGAGGCCTCAAGCACGCCCGGCACCGCGTTGAGCGCCTTCTCGATCCGGCCGACGCAGGAGCCGCAATTCATCCCGCGCAGCGTCAGCACGAGGTCCTCGCTGGGGACGCTGTAACCGGCGGCGGCGATGGCGCGTTCGACCTGCGCGGCGGAGACGCTGGCGTCGTGAACGATCTCGGCGATTTCGGTGGCCAGATTGACGCTGACCTCAGAGACGCCGGGCAGGGCGGACACCGCCCGCTCGATGCGACCGACGCAGGAACTGCAGGTCATTCCGGCGACCTGCAAACGCAGGCTTTGCGGGGTGGGGGCGACGTGGTGCGGGGCGTTCATGGGGATTCCCGGGAGACTCGATGCCGGGCAGGTTGTTGGTTCCCATGATGGTAAGGTCAAGCTTGGTGGTGGGTTGTGAGTGAAACGGCGTGTTTGGTATCGGGCGATGGACGTCGGGCGTTGCGATTGCGGACGCGAGCCGCGACCGCGCCACCGCACCCACGCCGCAAACCCGAAGCCCCGCGACCACCCCAGCGCCCCGTTCAGACCCCTGCAACGCGTTTGCCGCAGCCGTGAACAATTCAGTCGCACGCCCTGAGACACACCGCCCACACGCTGGCCAATGCCAGAATCGCCCCCATCTAGTAACGGTCCCAGTCCCGCCCAGTCCCGCTCCCCAATCGGCAGGCCGTCCCCGCTCATGGTGCTAGACGATTTCCATCCCGCGGTCGCCGCCTGGTTCCGCGCGGCGTTTCCGGCGCCGACCCAGGCGCAGGTGCTGGCGTGGCCGAACATCCGCGCCGGGCGCAACACCCTGGTCGCCGCGCCGACCGGTTCGGGTAAGACCCTGACCGCGTTCCTGGCCGCGATCGACGAACTGGTCCGCGAGGGACTCGAGCATGGCCTGCGCGATGAAACCGCCGTGGTCTACGTTTCGCCACTGAAGGCGCTGTCCAACGACATCCATCTGAACCTGGAAGCGCCGCTGGCCGGTATCGCTGAACAGTTGCAGCGCATGGGCCTGAGCGATCCCGGCATCCGCACCGCGGTGCGCACCGGCGACACTCCAGCCGGCGAGCGCGTGGCGATGCGCAAGCGGCCGCCGCACATCCTGGTGACCACGCCCGAATCGCTGTACGTGCTGATGGGTTCGGAATCCGGCCGCGCCATGCTGTCGACCGTGCGTTCGGTGATCGTCGACGAAATCCACGCGGTCGCCGACGACAAGCGCGGCAGCCATCTGAGCCTGACCCTGGAACGCCTGCGCGGCCTGTGCGCGAAACCCCCGCTGCGGATCGGCCTGTCGGCGACGCAGAAACCGATCATCGAAGTCGCGCGCTTCCTGGTCGGCAGCGACGCGGTCGACGCCGACGGCCAGCCCGATTGCGCGATCATCGATATCGGCTACGCCAAGCAGCGCGATCTCGCCCTGGAATTGCCCGGCTCGCCGCTGTCGGCGGTGATGTCGAACGAGCAATGGGCCGAAGTGTACGAGCGGCTGGCCGCGCTGGTCGGCGAACACCGCACCACGCTGGTGTTCGTCAACACCCGGCGCATGGCCGAACGCGCCGCGCGCCATCTCGCCGACCGGCTCGGCAAGGACGTGGTCGCCGCGCACCACGGCAGCCTGTCGCGCGAACTGCGCCTGGACGCCGAGCAACGGCTCAAGAGCGGGCAGTTGCGGGTGCTGGTCGCGACCGCGTCGCTGGAACTGGGCATCGACATCGGCGACGTCGATCTGGTCTGCCAGCTCGGTTCGCCGCGCGCGATCGCCGCGTTCCTGCAGCGGGTCGGACGCGCCGGCCACCACGTCGGCGGCGTGCCGAAGGGCCGCCTGTTCCCGCAGTCGCGCGACGATCTGGTCGAATGCGCGGCGCTGCTCGACAGCGTGCGTCGCGGCGAACTTGATGCACTGCAGATTCCGCAGGCGCCGCTGGACGTGCTGGCGCAGCAGATCGTCGCTGAAGTGGCCGCGCAGGAATGCAGCGAAGACGAGTTGTACGCGCTGGTGCGCGGCGCCTGGCCGTATGCGCAGTTGCAGCGCAAGGATTTCGACGCGGTCGTGCGCATGCTCGCCGACGGCTTCACCACCCGGCGCGGGCCGCGCGCGGCTTACATCCATCGCGACGCGGTCAACGCGCGGCTGCGCGCGCGCCGCGGCAGCCGCATGACCGCGGTGATGTCGGGCGGCACCATCCCCGATACCGGCGATTACTCGGTCGTGCTGGAACCGGAAAATCACACGATCGGCAACGTCAACGAAGACTTCGCGATCGAAAGCTCGGCCGGCGACGTGTTCCAGCTCGGCAACGCCAGCTACCGCGTGCTGCGGGTGGAACCGGGCCGGGTCCGGGTCGAGGATGCGCGGGGCCAACCGCCGAACATCCCGTTCTGGCTCGGCGAAGCGCCGGGCCGCAGCGACGAATTGTCCTCCAGCGTGTCGCGCCTGCGCGGCGCGGTCGATGCCTTGCTGGGCGAAAGCGCCGGCGCGTCCGGCGCGCTCGATATCGGCGGCGCCGCGCGCAAGCTCGGCGAACAGATCGATATCGATCCGGAAAGCGCGCTGCAGGTGGTCGATTATCTGGGCCGCACCCGCCAGGTGCTCGGCATCGTGCCGACCCAGGACAGCCTGGTGTTCGAGCGCTTCTTCGATGAATCCGGCGGCACCCAACTGGTAATCCATTCGCCGTACGGCAGCCGCATCAACCGCGCCTGGGGCCTGGCGCTGCGCAAGCGCTTCTGCCGCAAGTTCAATTTCGAACTGCAGGCCGCCGCGACCGAGGACGCCATCGTGCTGTCGCTGTCGACCAGCCACAGCTTCCCGCTTGAAGACGTCGCGCGTTATCTGCATTCGGCCTCGGCCCTGGACGTGTTGATCCAGGCGCTGCTGGACGCGCCGCTGTTCGCGGTGCGCTGGCGCTGGAACGCGACCACCTCGTTGGCGTTGCCGCGCTTCGTCGGCGGCCGCAAGGTCGCGCCGCAGTTGCAGCGGATGAAGAGCGAGGATCTGCTGGCGACGGTGTTCCCCGATCAGGTCGCGTGCGCGGAAAACCTGGTCGGCGAGCGCGAAGTGCCCGACCATCCGCTGGTCGAACAGACCTTGCAGGATTGTTTGTACGAAGCGATGGACAGCGCCGGCTGGCTGCGCATGCTGCGGCGCCTGGAGGCGGGCGAGGTGCGGGTGATCGGACGCGACGTCACCGGCCCGTCGCCGATCGCGGCCGAAGCGCTCAACGCCAAGCCGTACGCCTTCCTCGACGATGCGCCGCTGGAGGAACGCCGCACCCAGGCGGTGATGGCGCGGCGTTACGCCGAAGCCGACAGCGCCGACGATCTGGGCCGACTCGACCCGGAGGCGATCGACGCGGTGCGCGCCGAGGCTTGGCCGGAAGCGCGCGACCCCGACGAAATGCACGAAGCGCTGATGGGGCTGGGCTACGTCACCGTCGACGAAGCGGCCGCCAATGCCTGGAGCGATTGGCTGTGTGCGCTGACGGCCGACGGCCGCGCCACCGCCTTGCGCCTGCATGCCGCCGATACGGCGCCTTCGTGGTGGGTCGCGACCGAAACCCTGCCGCAGGCCCGCGCGATCTTCGCCGAAGCCGTCGCCGAATCGGCGGTCGAGGTGCCGCGCGAGTACGCGCAGGTGCAGTGGAGCGGCGAAGACGCGCTGATCGATCTGCTGCGCTCGCGCCTGACCGGGCTGGGCCCAACGACGATCGCCGCATTGGCGCGCGACAGCCATCGCGAGGCGGGCGAAATCGAACTGGCTCTGCTGCGGCTGGAGCAGGAAGGCTATGTGATGCGCGGTCGCTTCAGCCGCGACAATCTGCTCGCCGGCGACGAGGAATGGTGCGAACGCCATCTGCTCGCGCGCATCCATCGCTACACGGTCGGACGTTTGCGTCGCGAGATCGAACCGGTCGCGCCGCGCGATTACGCGCGCTTCCTGTTCGACTGGCAGCATCTGTCCAAATCCACCCGCATGAGCGGCCCGCAGGCGCTGCGCACGGTGCTGGAGCAACTCGAAGGCTATGAAGCGCCGGCCTCGGTGTGGGAAAGCGAACTGCTGCCGGCGCGCATCGGCGACTACGACTCGACCTGGTTGGATGAACTGTGCACCGCCGGTCGGGTCACCTGGGCGCGGCTGCGCCCGAACGCCGGCGGCACCGACCCGGCCGCGCCGCAAGGCGTGCCGAGCGTGCGCCAGACCCCGATCGTGTTGCTGCCGCGCCGCGCCCTGGCCGACTGGAGCCTGAGCGCGGTGCGCAACACCGACCCGGCCCCGGTGTCCTCGCGCGCGCAACGCGTGCTCGCCGCGCTGGAATCGCGCGGCGCTTCGTTCTTCGACGAACTCGAACACTCCGCGCATCTGCTGCGCACCGAACTGGAAGAAGCGCTCGGCGAACTGGTGACCCGCGGCCGCATCACCTGCGACAGCTTCGCCGGTCTGCGCGCTTTGCTGGTGCCGCCGTCCAAGCGCGCTTCTGCGCATGGCAGCCGGCGGCGCCGGGCGATGCTGACCGATCTGCAGGACGCCGGCCGCTGGTCGCTGACCCGGCCGCTCGACGCATCGTCCGAGCCGACGACCGCGACGCCGGCCGAGATCGCGACGCGCGGCACCGAGGCGACCGAGCACATCGCCTGGCGCCTGCTCGAACGTTACGGCGTGGTGTTCTGGCGCCTGATCCAGCGCGAAGCGGCATGGTTGCCGCCGTGGCGTGATCTGTTGCGGGTGTACCGGCGCCTGGAGGCGCGCGGCGAAATCCGCGGCGGTCGGTTCGTCAGCGGCATGACCGGCGAGCAGTACGCGCTGCCCGATGCGGTCAACGCCTTGCGCCAGGTCCGCCAGCGCGAGCACAGCGGCGAAGTGATCTGCATCTCCGCCGCCGATCCGCTCAACCTCACCGGCAGCGTGCTGGCCGGCGCCAAGGTGCCGCGCATCCCTGGCGCGCGCATCGCCTTCCGCGACGGCGTCGCGGTGGCGAGCCTGCTGGCCGGGCAGATCGAGGACATCGAAACCCTGCCGGCGGACGCGCAACGCGAGGTGCATCGCTTGCTGATGCGCCGGCCCGGCAGTGCCGCGGCGGCTGTGGAGTCGACGATCGACGAGGTGCTGCGCAATCTCGGGCGGGTCTAGGCCGAGTCAGGCGCGTCGCGTCGATAGCGCCTCGGGTTATCGCGGAGTCTTTCATTGCGCGACATCGCCGTCTCGGATCGCCGTGCGGCGTCGTCTACACGATATGGTTTCGCGCAGCACTCGCATTCATTCGCGCATCACGTGGTTCGAACGCCGCGAATAGATGCCGATCCGACCAACGGCACCGGCCGCATTCATCGATATCGACACGATCGATAGCGTGAATGTCACTCGTGTGTCGAGTTAAGCGCGCGTGTTCGACAAATGAATCTCGGGTTAGATACGGCTCTGTCAACTTCGCTGTTTCGTCCGTGTGAGCGTGGCGTGTTGCGTCGATGCACCGATGTGGAATTGCGTCACAGTTAGCGCCTGAATGCTTCACCGACATCGCGTTGTGGCGCTCTGCGCCCAATGCAGCTTGATGAACGAAAACGCAATTGCGTGCAAACGCACTGACACGATCTTCGCGCGCCTCGGTGGCAAGGTACGGCACACACCGATCCGCGCAGCGCGCCATCGATGTCGCCGACCCAGCGAATATCGCGCGCTCCTCGCGGACTTCATTCGGCTAGTCCACGCAGTCGTCATTCGATCGCCTGTGCCCCCGTTCGCCAAGAGGATTCGATCATGCCCGTCGACAATTACCGAACCAGCGATTCCGAATCGTCCGCTTTGAACGCCACCGCGCATGCTTCCGTTGATGCATCGTGCCTGGCGGCAGGGTCCTCCGGCTCGATGCTGGCGCACGATGTCGTCGACATGGATTCGGAGCTGCTCTACTGGCGCGGCCAATACCGCGTCCTGGTCGACCGCCCCGGATTGCGCTACAGCGATTACGAACCGGCGGTGAAACTCGGCCTGGACGCCTACATGCGTTCGCACGGCCGCGATTTCCGCGAAATGGAGGACGACCTGATCCGCTGTTACAAGCGGGTGCGCGGCGTGTCCAAACTCGATTGGGACGAAGCGCGGCCGATGGTGCAAGCCGCGTGGCATCGCCTGGAGCAACGCGATCGTCTGCGTCCGCGCGGTGGCCATCACGCATGAGCCTGCGCCACGCCTTCGAGCGCGGCGCGAAGGCCGCGGCGCGGTTCACCGGTCATCCGACCTGCTTCGGTCTCGCGGTCGGCGTGGTCGTGGTATGGGTGGTGTCCGGTCCGCTGTTCGGTTTCAGCGACACCTGGCAGCTGGTGATCAACACCGGCACCACCATCGTCACCTTCCTGATGGTGTTCCTGATTCAGAATTCGCAGAACCGCGACTCCGCCGCGGTGCAGATCAAGCTCGACGAACTGATCCGCGCGGTACGCCGCGCCGACAACACCTTGCTGGACATGGAGGAACTGGACGAGGCCACGCTGGAACAGTTCCGCGCCCGTTACGAAGCGCTGGCGAAGAAGGCCCGCGACGGCGGGGCGAGGGCGGCCTGCGAGGATCCTTCGTTCGGCATGGAAGACGACGACCGTAATGATCCGTCTCGTTCCGATCAGCAAGGCGCCGATCCGCGCAACCGCGACGGCGACCGCCGCTCCAACACCCAAGACGAGGTTTGACCATGGCCCGCCCGATCTGGACCGGAACCCTGTCGTTCGGCCTGCTCAATATTCCGGTCAAGTTGATGACCGGCGAGCGCCGCGTCGACCTGCATTTCCGCATGCTCGACAGCCGCAACAAGGCGCCGATCCGCTACGAGCGGGTCAACGAGGAAACCGGCGAGGAAGTGCCGTGGAAGGAAATCGTCAAGGCCTTCGAATACGACAAGGGCAGTTATGTGGTGATCGAGGAAGCCGATATCGCCGCGGCCTCGCCGGACAATAAGGAAAGCGTCGACATCGACACCTTCGTCGATGCCGACACGATCGGTGCGCAATTCTACGAAAAGCCCTACATTCTGGAACCGGGCAAGAAGGCCGAGAAAGGTTATGTGCTGCTGCGCGAAGTGCTCAAGCGCAGCGGCAAGGTCGGTATCGGCCGGGTGGTGATCCGCACCCGCGAATACCTGGCCGCGGTGATGCCGCACGGGGACGCGTTGTTGCTGATGATCCTGCGCTACGCCCAGGAACTGATCGATCCGGCCGATTACAAACTGCCCGAGGGCGGCTTGGCGAAGTGGAAGATCTCGCCGCGCGAGATCGACATGGCCGAGCAGCTGATCAAGTCGATGAGCAGTCAGTGGCAGCCCGACAGCTACAAGGACGATTTCCGCCAGCGCCTGCACAAGGTGATCGAGCAACGCGTCAAGTCGAAGAAAGTGGTGCGCGGCAAGGACACCGACGAAGCCAAGCTGCCCGAGAACGCGGCGACCAACGTCATCGACTTCGCCGAACTGCTCAAGCGCAGCCTGAGCAAGAAGGGCGGCGCTCAGGCCACGCCGGCGCAGGCGGCCAAGAAGACCGCGAAGAAGGCGGCGAAGAAGGCCGCGCGCAAGGCGCCGGCCAAGAAACGCGCGCGCAAGTCGGCCTGAGGCCATGGCTGGCGCACGCCGGATGGGTCGCGGTCGATGAGCCTGCGCGATTACGTGCGCAAGCGCCGGCTCGATGCGACTCCGGAACCCGGAGTCGAGCAGGCGGGCGCGAAGGCGGGCGCCAAATCGCGGCGTACCCGCGCGCAGCCGATCTTCGTGGTGCAACTGCATCACGCCCGCGCCCGCCATTACGACTTCCGCCTGGAAGCCGATGGCGTGCTGAAGAGTTGGGCGGTGCCGAAGGGCCCGTCGCTACGCGCCGGCGAACGCCGGCTTGCGGTCGAGGTCGAAGATCATCCGCTCGACTATGCCGGTTTCGAAGGCGACATCCCGCAGGGCCATTACGGCGCCGGCCATGTCGATATCTTCGATCGCGGCACTTGGCAAAGCGATGGTGATGCATTGGAACAGATCGCCGCGGGCAAGCTGGATTTCGAGCTCGACGGCGAACGCCTGCACGGCCGTTTCACTTTGGTCAGGACCCGGCCCTCGGGCCGGCAGCGGCAATGGTTGTTGATCAAGCGCAGCGATGAACATGCGCAAGACAGCGATGCCGATGCGATGGTCGAGGCGATGGGGGCGGGTCTAGATGCGCCGATCAGCACTGCGCGTACGCGCGGAGCGACGAAGACAGCCAAACGGGCCGCGAAAAAGTCGGCGGTGAAAACGGCTGCGAAGGCTAGCGATAAAAATGTATCGGAGCCGACGACACGAGCGGTGAAAGTCAAGCCCGTGTCGAAGGAATCTGTCGCGAAGAGATCATCCGCGAAGGCATCGACCGCAAGCACGGACTGGCGCAAGCAGGCGCTGGCCTTGCCCGGCGCGGTGGTTGCGACGATGCCAACGCAGATCGATCTGCAACTGGCGACGCTGCGCGAGCATCCGCCGGTCGGCGGCGATTGGCTGCATGAGATCAAATGGGACGGTTACCGCCTGATCGCATGCCGCCAGCGCGGCACCCGGCTGGAATCGCGCAACCGGCTCGACTGGACCGGCCGCTTCCCGGCCTTGACCGAGGCGGTGGACGGGCTGCCGTTGCGCAGCGCGATCCTGGACGGTGAACTGATCGCGCAGGACCGCGCCGGCCACAGCGATTTCGGCGAACTGCAGCGGCGGCTCGAAGCCGGGCAGGTCGATGCATTGCGTTACGTCGTATTCGATCTGTTGTACCTCGACGGGATCGATCTGCGCGGCGCCGCACAGTCGGCGCGGCGCGATCTGTTGCGCGAGGTGCTGGCGGCGGGCGAGGCCTCGCCGCTGGCCTTCAGCGAGCACGTGCAAGGCCCGGCCGATCAGGTGCTCGCGGCCAGCGCCAAGGCCGGGCTGGAGGGCATCATCAGCAAGCGCGCCGATGCGCCGTACCGCGGCGGCCGCAGCCAGGCCTGGATCAAGCTCAAGCACAAGGCCGACGAGGAATTCATCGTGGTCGGCTACACCCCGCCGAAGAACAGCCGTCAGGGCTTCGGTTCGTTGTTGCTCGCCCGTCCCGAAAACGGCGGTCTGGTCTATGTCGGCCGGGTCGGCAGCGGCTTCAGCGACGACACCTTGCGCAGCCTGACCCGACGCCTGCGTGGCCTGCACACCGAACAAGCCGCGGTCGAATTGCCCGAGCACGTGCCGTTCTCGCGGCGCAGCGTGCATTGGGTCGAACCGCAATTGGTGATCGACGTGCATTCGCGCGGCCGCGGCAAGGAAGGCCTGATCCGCCAGGCCAGCTTCGCGCGCTTGCGCGAGGACAAGCGCGGCGCCGATCTCGATACCGCATCCGCGAAAAAAAGAAGCGGCGGACGCGCGCGCGCCGCGGCCGCCGACGTCCGCGCGAAGCCGGTCGCGAAACCCGCGGCGAAATCGCCGGGCAAGTCATCCGCGAAAGCGACGGCCGCCGAGGAGCAGGGCATGTCCGAACTACGCATCACCCATCCCGAGCGCATCGTGTTTCCGGGCGCGAAGATCAGCAAGGGCGAGGTCGCCGACTACTACCGCGCGGTGGAACGCTGGCTGTTGCCGGAACTGATCGAGCGGCCGGTCTCGCTGCTGCGCTGTCCCGACGGCATCGGCTCGCAGTGTTTCTTCCACAAGCACCACAGCGACGGTTTCGGTCCCGATGTGCATCCGGTGAGCCTGCGCGAATCCGCGGGCCAGGCCGATTACGTTTATGTCGACGATATCCACGGCGTGCTGGCGCTGGTGCAGATGAATACCCTGGAGTTCCATCCCTGGGGCGCGCGGCGCGACAAGCCGGATAAGCCCGATCGGCTGATCTTCGATCTCGATCCCGCCGAAGGCATCGCCTGGACCGAACTCAAGCGCGCCGCGCGCGAAGTGCGCGATCGGCTGGCGGAGATCGGCCTCGATAGCTGGGTGCGTCTGTCCGGAGGCAAGGGCGCGCATGTGTGCGTGCCGATCCAGCGCGGGCCGGACTGGCCGCAGGTCAAGGCTTTCTGCGAAGCCTTCGCCGACGCGATGGTGGAGAACTCGCCGTTGCGCTATGTCGCGACCGCATCCAAGGCGGTGCGCAAGGACCGCATCTTCATCGACTGGCTGCGCAACTCCCGCGGAGCGACCAGCGTCACCGGCTGGTCGCTGCGCGCGCGCGAGGGCGCGCCGGTGGCGATGCCGCTGCGCTGGGAGGAATTCGCGCGCAGCCGCGCCTCCACCGATTTCGAACTGGGCAAGGCCCTGAGCCGGGCGAAGCGGTTGCGCAGCGATCCGTGGGAAGGTTACGCATCGAGCCAGCAGCGATTGCCCAAGCTCTAGCGGAATGCCTTGGCCCGAAACCGTGGAGTCGACCTACTTCCGCAGCGCACGATCTCCCACCTCGCGACTATCCCGCTCTAGCTCCCTCTCCCGCTAGCGGGAGAGGGCCGGGGTGAGGGAAGCCCGAAGCCCGGCCCCGCACGTACGAATTCGATCCGTCATAGCCCCTCTATTCGCCGCGTCGCGTCTGATCGCGTGCCGCATCGCCATTACTATCGTCGTTGCCCTGCGCCCGGGTCATTTTCCCGAGCCCGAAACGACGTTCGCTCCAGTTCAAAACGGTCAGCACCAGCAAAGTCAGCACCGTCGCGGCCACCGCGAGCAGGTGATAGCGCAGGCCGGTGCACGCGCCGATCACCGCTACCATCAGCAGCGAGGCCGCAGTGGTGATACCGGCGACGTTGCGGCCTCCGCGCGAAGCGAAGATGGTGCCCGCGCCGATGAACGAGACACCGCCGATCACTGCCTCGACTAGGCGCATCGGGTCCATGGTCACCATGAACGGCAGGCGGAAGCGCGGGTCCATCATCGCCAGTTGGCCCATGCCGATCAGCAGCGACGAGGCACCGGCCACCAGCATATGCGTGCGAAATCCGGCCGGCCGGTTCTTGAGTTCGCGTTCGAACCCGATCGCGCCGCCGAGCACCATCGCATACGCGGCGCCGCCGACCACCCACAACTGATCCATGAGTTGCATGAATGCGCTCCACTCGATCGCCGTTGACGGAATCATGGATAACGGCGCCGCCGTGATTCGAATGTGACTGGCGCCGATCCGTATGAACCTTGTTCGCTGAAGGATTCATCGTGACGCGACGACGATGAACCGCACACCTCGCGCTAACACCGTACTGGCCTGCTCTTAACTTATGCGCGCGTAGTTTCGGTGACGTACCCACAGGCTCCAGGGAGAGCGACCATGCCACGCGGCGACAAATCCTCGTATACCGACAAGCAGAAGCGTAAGGCCGAGCACATCGAAGCCGGCTATCGCGAGCAAGGGGTGTCCAAGCAGGAAGCCGAAGAGCGTGCCTGGCGCACTGTCAACAAACACGATCACGGCGGCAAGAAGTCGGGATCCGGACGCAAGGACCATCACTGACCGCACCGGGCGCATCGCATCGCGCCTTCGATGCAAGCAGCAGCAAGCGACAGCTTTCAACACGCGACACCTTCGAGACCAAGCGTCTCAGCCAACGAGGAATACCCCGATGAACAACACTCATACCAACTCCATCCGCATCGCCACCGCCGTGCTCGCCCTGGCCCTTTCGGGCGGCGCGTTCGCGCAGAGCACGGGCACCCCGACCGGCAGCGATCCGGCCACGGCCGCGGCGAAGAACGACTCGGCGCAGCCGGTCAGCGACACCTGGATCACCACCAAGGTCAAGACCGAACTGCTGGCGTCCAGCGAGGTATCGGGCACCGACATCAAGGTCGAGACCGTCAACGGCGTGGTCAAGCTGTCGGGCACCGCGAACAAGGCCCAGACCGAGAAGGCCAAATCGATCGCGCACAATATCGACGGCGTCAAGAGCGTGGATACCAGCGGGTTGATGGGCGGCAAGAGCGCGAAGAAGTAATCGGCGCTGAGAAAAGTAGTCAGCGTTCAGAAGTGAGTAACGAGAGTTAAAACCAAGTGAGTCACCGGGCGTCGGCGCGTGAAATGCCCATGCGTGCCGGCGCCTGTCGACGGACGTGGTTTCGGCGTTATTCGCTTCACCGGCATGCTCGCTTCGGCGACATGCCTTCAGCGGTAAGGGCGGGCCGGAACCTCCGGTCCGCCCGCCGCGGAGAATTCGCGATGACCCAGACAGCAGATCGCGTCTACACCGATCCCGCCGATATCGAGCGATTGCGCCAGTTGATCGGGCGCTTGCCGGACGCGGGATTGGTCGACATCGTATTGATCGATGGAAGCCGCCAGTCCGCGGTCGTGACCGTGCGTCCGAGCCTGCAGACCTTTCTCGACAGCGACGGCAACGAAGGCATCAACGCGGTCGTGCGGCTGGACGATCCCGAGATCGCCAATGGCAGCCGTTATCTGTGGATCGACGAGATCCTCGACATCCATCCCATCCATTCCGACGAACGCGCGTTCGCCGAGCCCCCGCGGCGCCCGTGACGGCACGGCGGCAAGCTCGGCCGCTGAGACGCCGATACGGAATCATGCCGGCATGTCGTTCCTGCGCACCCGCGATCCAGACACCGGCCCCGGCTGCAGCGAGGGCATTTGCCACGTCTACGTGTTGCCATGTGCTTACGAGGATCTGCTAAAGCTGGGGTTCTCGCGCAATCCCTTGTCGCGCGCGCAGGCGCTGCAGGCGCGCTATTTCGAATTCTTCGACCTGGACCGCGCCTTTCTGATCGAAACCGAGACCGTGCGCGATGCGCGCGACCTGGAACTTAGCTTTCGCCATGCCTTGCTCGAGCACAACGCGCCGGCGCCGTTGACGATTCGCCGTGAAGCCGGCGGTCACAGCGAGTGGTATCGCGGCGCGTACGCGGCCTTGGCCGGGCAGGCCGATTTGCTCGAGGTCCAGGGACATACCCTGCATCGGCCGTCGCGCGATTGGTTTGCGCGTGAACTGGCGGCGCAGGGCGATCAGTTGTTCGAACGAGGATCGATGCTGGTGGCGCAACTGCAAGGCGATCTGGATTGGCTGCAACGCCCGGAACTCGGCCCGCTGCGGCGCAATCTGATCGACGCGCTCGATGCGCATGCCGCGCTGCAGATCGACCTGGAACCGCGCCTGCCGCAGGCGCTGCTCGATTGGTACCGCGACGATAGGCCGGCATAAGCCGCCGCACCGAGTTCACTCACTGGAGCCAACGATCATGACCCCGCTCGACAGACCCTTGCGACGTGAAGTGGAGATCGACGGCAAACCCTACACGCTGATCCTCGATCCCGAAGGCCTCAAGCTCAACGCGAAAGGACACAGAAAAGGGCTGGCGCTGAGCTGGACCGATCTGGTGTCCGGCGATGCGGCGCTGGCGGTGGCCTTGCAGGCTTCGACGGCCGACTGATTGCGGCGGATAGATCGCCGCGGGTTGGTTGCTCGGTGGCGTGGGGCCGCGGTCAGAACCTGCGCACCCGAAACGCCAGGCTGATGCGCGGATCCAGCACGCCCGGCGCCTTGGGAATGCCGTGGTCGTAGTGGTACTGCGAGGCGTGGCTCATCACCACCAGGCTGCCGGGCTCCAGTTGCATATGCCAACACTCGCGCGGTTCGCGCTTGGCGCGGATGGTCATGCGCCGAGTCGCGCCCAGCGACAACACCGCGATCGGTTGGCCCGGCTCGAGGTCATGCACTTTGTCGTTATGCGGCGCGACGCTGTCGTGGCCATCGCGATACAGGTTCAGGCCGACGCTGTTGAACGGCGCGTCCAACACCTGCGCGACCCGTTGCGCGGTGTTGGCTAGCAGCGGCGGCAGCGCATCCTGGTCGAGACGGTAACTGGCCATGCGCCGCGGCACTTCGACCAGTCGCTCGTACATCACGCGTTGCTGCGAGGTCCATGCGGCGTGGGTCAGCAGGATATCGAACAGGCGTTCGCACCACTGCGGATCGAACACGCCGGGCAGATAGCGCAGGCCGCCCTCGGCGTCCTGCACCGGTTGTTGCGGTTCGCTGTCGAAGAAGGATGCCTGATGCATGCGCCATCGTGCCCGGAGGTAATCCCGCTATCTGAGACACGAATCTGTGGGCGCGCGCGCCGCTTGCAAGGCGCGCGCTTCGACAGCCGCCGCGGTCAGACCGAATGCTTCTCCAGCTTGGGCAGGAACCACGCCATCAGCCCGATCGCCGGCAGGTAGGCGCACAGGCCGTAGACCGCTTCGATGCCGATACGGTCGGCCAGCTGGCCCAGCGCCGCCGCGCCCAGGCCGCCCATGCCGAAGGCGAAACCGAAGAACAGGCCGGCGATCATGCCGGTGCGGCCGGGGATCAATTCTTGCGCATACACCAGGATCGCCGCGAACGCCGACGACAGCACCAGGCCGATCACCACCGTCAGCACCGTGGTCCACAGCAGGTTGGCGTGCGGCAGCATCAGGGTGAACGGCAACACGCCGAGGATCGAAAACCAGATCACATAGCGACGGCCGATGCGGTCGCCGATCGGCCCGCCGAGCAAGGTGCCGGCGGCGACCGCGCCGAGGAATACGAACAAATGCAATTGCGCGTCGCGCGCGGCCAGATGGAATTTCTCCATCAGGTAGAAGGTGTAGTAGCTCGACAGGCTGGCCATGTAGAAATACTTGGAGAAGATCAGCACGCCGAGCACCGCCAGGGTCATGGCGATGGTCTTGCGCGGCAGCGTCGGCCGCGCGACCGCATGCGCGCGCGCCTTGCGATGAGCCGGGATCTGTTCGCGATACCACAGGCCGATGCGGCTGAGGATCACGATCGCGGCGAGCGCGGCGAACGCGAACCAGGCGACGCTGCCCTGGCCGCGCGGCATCACGATGTAAGCCGCGAGCAAGGGCCCGAGCGCCGAACCGACGTTGCCGCCGACCTGAAACAGCGACTGCGCAAGACCGTGGCGGCCGCCGGAGGCCATGCGCGCGACCCGCGAGGATTCGGGATGGAACACCGACGAGCCCGAACCGACCAGTGCCGCGGCCAGCAGCAGCATCGGGAAAGTTGTAGCGCGCGACAGCAACAGCAGGCCGGTCAGGGTGAAGCCCATGCCGATCGCGAGCGAGTACGGCATCGGGCGCTTGTCGGTATAGATGCCGACCAGCGGCTGCAACAGCGAGGCGGTGACCTGGAAGGTCAGGGTGATCAGGCCGATCTGGCCGAAATCCAGCTGGAACGATTGCTTGAGCAGCGGGTACAGCGCCGGCAGCAGCGACTGGATCATGTCGTTGAGCAGATGGCAGACGCTGAGCATCGCCAGGATCGGCAAAGCGATCTTGTTGGCGGCTTCGGCGGCCGGCGCGGGCGCGGCGTCGAATGGCGGAACGTGGGCGACCGTCGGCGCGTCGAGGAGGTCGGACGTTGCCGTGGCGGGGGCATCCAGGGTGGTCATGGGCGGGGGCCAGGGAGAGAACGGGACTGCGCTGGGCGACCGCCGGGGCGAGGGGATCGAAGTCGCAGTCGCCGCCGAGGTGCTTGCTGCGCCATCCAGTAGACGCCGTCGCGACACTGCCCGCACTATCATTCAGGTCAACAATCTGCGAGATCGGGCCAATGCGCAATGTCCAGGCGACCCTTGCCGACCAATTGCCGGGCCGTATCGTCGCGACTTCGAACGAATATCCCAGCCACCATCGCATCGCGCGCCACAAGCATCGGCGCTCGCAATTGCTGTATGCCGCGCACGGGATCATGGTGGTCGGCACCGAGACCGGGCGCTGGATCGTGCCGCCCGAGCGCGCGGCCTGGGTTCCGTCCGGCATGGCCCACGACGTGCATGTGCTGGCGCAGATCAGTACGCGCAGCATCTACATCGAACCCGAGGTCAGCGCCGCGTTGCCGCGCGATTGCCGAGTGATCGGGGTGTCGCCGCTGATGCGGCAATTGCTGCTGGAAACGCTGGATCTGCCGTTGCAGAGCGAGTCCGGCAGCGGCTCGCGCCCGGACCTGATCTACTCGTTGATCGTGCACGAGATCGAGCGCGCGCCGGTGTTGCCGCTGGACATTCCGTTCCCGGCCGACCCGCGCCTGGCCAAGCGTTGTCGCGCCTACCTGGCGCATCCTTCGCCACACGACAGCATCGACGATTGGTGCGCGGATCTGGCGATGAGCCGGCGCACCTTCACCCGGCGTTTTCGCGCCGAAACCGGCACCAGTTTCGCCCAGTGGTGCCGGCAGGCGGCGATCTTCGCGGCCTTGCCGCGGCTGGCCGCGGGCGAGGCGATCACCGCGTTGGCGCTGGACCTGGGTTACGAGAGCGCGTCGGCGTTCACCACCATGTTCAAGCGGCTGATCGGAATGCCGCCGAGCCGGTATCTGGCGGTGTCGAATCCGATGCGGGACGTGGCGGTGCCGATGCGGGCGACGATGCGGGGGTTGGATGGGTGAGGTGGGTTGGCGTCTGATCGCGGTCGACGGGCGAAAGCATAGCGACACGTGTTGGCGATGCGACATCGTGCTTGCGTCGAGGTTGTAGATTCGCGGTCGCGGCTTGCGCCGCTCCTACAGGTAGGCCATGAAGCCTTTGCTTGAGTTTGAAGCAACGCAGTTCAT
>NZ_LMHM01000016.1:421245-616912 GCF_001427785.1 Lysobacter sp. Root690 | reverse complement strand
CGGCCGAGTTACTTTCTTTTGTCAAAAGCGACAAAAGAAAGGTAACCAAAGAAAAACGCTTTTATTTGAATCAAGAGCCCGCAAGATCGGTGCCGACGCGGGCACGCGCCACACGGGACATCCATGTCCCGGTGGCGCGCGACGCGCATCCATGCCCGTCGCCCTACGGGTGTCCTTTTGCTAACGCGAGTCAGCCGCGTCGCAGCGCTGGATGAACTGCGCGGCCTCGGGCCCGAGCAAAAGTCGCTTGGCCTCCATGTAGGAGCGGCGTCCTACCGGATTTCCTTCGGTCACAAGTCGCGACCGCGAACCCACGGCCACGACGCCAACCGCATCACCTTCGAATCGCACAGATCAACGACCTCACCCCACCGTCGCCTTCGCCGCCTCCTCGATCAACCCGGACACATCACGTGGATGCGACGCCAACGACACCTCGGCGCAGCCGAATGTCCAGAAGCTTCAGCGCCATCTCTCCAGACGTCATTCCCGCGAAGGCGGGAATCCAGTGCCTTTCGTGCGAGAACGCTTGAAGTCACTGGATTCCCGCCTTCGCGGGAATGACGAATTGAGGTGTCACGCTGAAGTTCTGCACGATTCCTCGGTCTATGTTTCAGCCTTCCAACTCTCAGCTCCGAATTCCGAATTCCGAATTCAGAATTCCAAATCCCAAATCCCAAATCCCAAATCCCAAATCCANNCCAAATCCCAAATCCCAAATCCCAAATCCCAAATCCCAAATCCCAAATCCCAAATCCCAAATCAAAAATCCCCCCTCACTTAGCAACCAACACCAACACCGACCGCCCCTGCATCGCATACGTCGTATTCTCCCCGCCGATCAACGTCTCGCTCCCCGGCAAGGCCACCGTGTTCGGCCCCTCGTTCCAGGTCGCCGTATCCGTCACCCGATACCATTGCTTGCCGGTCCCCGCCCACGGCAGGACGAAATTCACCGGGCCGGACCAGCCGTTGTAGGCGACATAGATCGCGCTCGCGCTGTCGCCGAACTCGCTGCCGTCGATGCGCCACGCCAGCGCATGGTTGTCGCTGCCGTTGAAGTACGCGCTGTCGGCCTGGGCGCCGTCGGGCTTGAACCAACGCAGCTGCTCCATGACGTTGCCGTTGTTGTCCACACCGGAATAGAAACCGATCGGACGCAACGCTGGATGCGCCTTGCGGAACGCGATCATGCGCTTGGTGTAGGTCTCGTGGTCGGCCTCGAGGCTGCTGCGCGTCCAGTACAGCCAGTTCGCCGCCGAATCCAGGTTGTAGGTGTTGTTGTTGCCGAACTGGGTGCGCAGCGCTTCGTCGCCACCGGTCATCATCGGCACGCCGGCGCTGAGCAGCACGAAGGCCAGGCCGGTGCGTGCGGCCTTGCGTTGTTCGGCGACCACGCCGCCCTGGTTCCAACTGATGTTGTGGTCTTCGCCGCCGTCGGACGGGCCGTACGGCCAGGGCTGATTGTTCTGCTTGCTGTCATAGGCGTACAGATCGTTCAAGGTGAAGCCGTCGTGGGCGACCATGAAGTTGATCGAATGCCAGGGCTTGCGGCCGTCGTCGCCGTACAGATCGCTGGAACCGGAAAAACGCGAGGCCAATGTGCCGGGTGTGACCACTTCGACCCCGAGCTTGTTCTGCTTCTTGCGCAGCGCGTCGCGGTACAGGCCGTTCCATTCCGCCCAACCGGCCGGGAAGTTGCCGACCTGATACGAATTGCCGCCGATCGCCCACGGCTCGGCGATCAGGTCGATGCCGGCGCCGCCGCCGGCCGCGCGCGGCGGCAGTTCGGCGCTGATGCGGTTTAGCGCGTTGCCGCTGTCGGTCTTGTCGAAGTTGAAGCAGCCATGCTGGCAGCTGTTGCCCAGCACCGAGGCCAGATCGAAACGGAAGCCGTCCACGCCGAGTGTATCGCGCCAGTAGGCCAGCGAATCGACGATCAGATTCTGCGCGATCGGATGACGGGTGTTGTAGTTGCCGCCGACGCCGGTGTTGTCCCACGGGTACTGGAAATCGCTACTGAGCGAGTAATAAGCCGGATTGTCGAGGCCGCGGAACGACAGCAGGTTGTACACGGTCAGGCCGTCGGTGCCGCCCCAGGCGCCGCCTTCGCCGGTGTGGTTGTAGACCACGTCGATATAGACCTTGATGCCGGCGTCGTGGAACGCCTTGACCATCGCCTTCCATTCGCGGGTCGGGCCGCCGGCGCTCTTGTCGAAGGCGTAGCGGCGATCGGGGGCGAAATAGTTCAGGGTCATGTAGCCCCAGTAGTTGTCGTCCGTGGTCGAATTCGGATCGACATCGTTCTGGTCGTTCTGGGTTTCCTGCACCGGCAGGAATTCCACTGCGGTGACGCCGAGCGCGGCCAGCGCCGCGGCCTTGCGCGCGGCGCCCTGGTAGGTGCCGCGTTCGGCCGCGGGCACGCTGGCGTCGTTGCGGGTCAGGCCGCGCACGTGCACTTCGTAGATCACCTCGTCCTTGAGCGCGCGCGTGGGCTTGCTGCCGATCGACGTGGTGTCGGCCAACAGCGCCACGCCCTTGCTCGCGCAGGCGCCGCTGTCCTTGTTGCGATGGGTCGCGCCGCTGGCGTAGATCGTGCCATCGGTGCAGGCGGCGGTGTTCGGATCCTGGCTGATCTCGCGCGCATACGGATCGAGCAGCAGCTTGTTCGGGTTGAAACGATTGCCGGCGCTGTCGACATCGCTAACGAAACCGCTGCCGCTACCCTTGGTCCAGGCCGCGTTGTACGGCCAGTTAGGGCCCCAGGCGCGATAGCCGTAATAGACCGTGCCGGTGATGCCGTAGCTGTTCTTGATCGTCGTCACCGCGACCGACTTCGACCACACCTGGCTGGCGGCGTCCTTGGTCAACACCAGCTTGGCGACTTCCTGCGCGCCCGAGGGCGTCTTGTACAGCCACACTTCGATCCGGGTGGCGCGCGAGGAATACACGCGGAAGTTGAGATTGGCCTGGCCCGCGTCGTATCGCGCGCCGAGTTGCTGGCTGTCGATCGCGGCCCGCGCCGCGCCTGTGTGCAGCCCAAGGAGCGATGCAAGCATCCATCCGGCGGCCATGATCCATGCTTGCATCCATGTGTGCTTGGCAGTGTGCATCGCGCTGAGTTCCGCTACGCGCCCGGCATGGCGCGCGGTCGACTGTACGGCGTAGCCGCACTGCAGCACTTGCGACTGCAATCGTATTCAATGGTCGATTGCGTGATCGATGGCAGCGTTGCGCCATGCGCTAGCGCGCGGGCCGTCGCGGCTATCAGCGCGGCGGCCGGTCCCAACCGATCTGTTCGATCCTTCCGTCGAAGCCCTGCCGCACCGGCATGGGGAAGAACGCCGCGAGCCGCTCGATATCGCCGGCATCGTGGCGCAGCGCCGGCAACTGCGCGCGCCGCGCCGGCACGATCACCGACAGGTTGTAGCCATAGGTCTTGAGCCGCGCGTCGCGGCAGTCGATGCCGGCAACGATCAGGTTGTACAGCAGCAATCCGGCGTTCCACAAGGTCAGGTGCCCGCCGACGATGCGCGGCCGCGCCGGCGGCACGGTGATCGCGAGAAACCCGTCGGGCTTGGCGAAGTGCAGCAGCCGTTGCAGGAAGCGGCCGACGTTGGGCTGGTGCTCCAGCGCGTGCGAGCACCACACCACATCGAAACGCTGCTCGCTGGTGTAGTCGTCGAAATCGCCGACGAAGTCCGGGACGAAGCCGGCATAGGCTTCGAACGAGATCGTGGTGACCTGTTTGCCGTGGGCGCACAGGTGCTCGGCCTGACGGCCGTTGCCGCAGCCGACATCGAGCACGCTGTCGAAGCTGTAGTCGCGCAGCAGCAACGACAGGGCCTGGTCGCCCAGCCATGGCGGCGCCGGCGATTTTGCAACGACGCGCGGCAACCGTCTGGCGCGGGCGGGGCGGGCCAGCGATTTCATGCGACCGCCCGCTGTTTGTCTTCGGCCTGGCCCTGCGCCAGTTCCGCGGCCAGGCGCAAGTTCGCGTCCAGCCACGCACGCATGCCGAACTCGGGGCATTGCGGCGGCATCTGCTGGCGACGTTGCTGCCAGATGTCGCGTTGCCCGAGGACCTCATCGATCGCCTGCGCCATCGCCACCACGTCTTCGACCAGTCGGCCGCGTTCGCCGTCGCCGAGCCATTGCGGCGCCCAGCCCACATGCGGCGCGATCACCGGCACGCCGGCACGCAGCGCGTCGAACAGCGGCCACGGACTGCAATCGGTGCGGCCGTTGACGACGACCGCGTCCAGACGCGCGATCCATTCCGCGCAGCGCGTCAGGGGATGCCGCGACACCGGCCATAGCGCGCACTCGATGCCGGCGCGTTTGAGTTCGCGCGCGGCCGTATCGAGGCGCTCGCCGACCAGCACCACCCGCCGCGGCTGGCGCGCGAGTTTCACCGCGGCGATGAATTCGCTCAGCCCGCTGGGGTCGTTATCCGATGTCGCATCGGGCGACCACTTGCCGGGCCGTCCGACCCAGCCGATTTGGGCTGGCCCATCGCGATTGATCGACAACGGCGCGCCATCGCCCCAGCCGACCGGCTGCATGCGCCAGCGTCGCCGCGACAGATCGACGCCGGCGTCGGCGAGCACGCGCTGTTGATCGGGATGCGCGAGCATCAGGCCGCCGCAGCGCGCGACATCGGCGCGAACGCCGCCGGAGCGGTACAACTCCGCGTCGCCCAGATCGTGCAACTGCACCAGGCTGCGCATCGGATCGGGCGCGCGGCCGGCTTCGCTGGCGCGCAGGAAGATCCATGCATCGGCCTGGGGCAGAGGCCGTTCGCTCGCCGCGACTCGATACCCCGGCAGCGGTGTTGAGGCCAGCGCCTGTTTCCAATGTTCGAACAGCCAGCCTTTGTGTTCGGCCACGACGTTCACCACTGGCGGCGCGGGCGGCTGTGGTTTGGCCGCGCGGGTCACGATAGCGCGCGGCGGCGGCCGCACGATCACCGAGCCGGTGCGCGGCATTGGCCGCTCGCGCAGCGCCAGTTCCAGCAGGCCGGCGACGCGTTGCGGCTCGGCGGCTTCGGCCAGACTGACCTGATGCGCGATCAGATGCCACGCATAGGCGCGGCGACAGGCGCGCGCCTGTGGGTCGTCGACGCTGGCCTGCAACTGCGACCAATCGCGCGGCGCTTCGGTCAGGAACGGCTGGTTCAGAAGCGCTTCGCTCAGAAGCGGCGGCTTCGCGCCGTGGCTGGGCCACACATTGCGGCCCAGCACGATCGCCGGCACGTCCCACAACAAGCCATCGTGGGCGACATTGCTGTTGAGGGTGAGAATGCCGCGGCAGGCGCCGCTGCGCAGCATCTCGTGGATATTGCCGCGGGTCTGCGGCCACAGCAGATCCTGCCGGCGACGCAGCTGCAGACGCAGATGCCGGTTGCCGGTGCGCGCATCGGCCGGATGCTGTTTGAAGATCACCGGCCACGGCGGGTCCATGCGCGAGACGTGATCGATCAAGGCCTGCATCGTGCGCAAACGCGCCGGCGCATGGCGGACGATGTTGGTATCGGACTCGATCTGCAGCGGCACCAGCAGGAACTGCGCGGGCAGGTTGCTCGCGGCCGGGCCGCTGGCCTGCATGTACTGGTAGTAGCCGCTGAACGCGGTCGACTTGATCGCTTCCAGGCGATGCTCGAGTTCGGCATCGCGTTCTGGGTCAAGCGGCTGGCCGTCCCATGCGAACGGCGCGGCATGCGAGTCGGCGTTGATGCCGCGCGGACTGATCTGGTAATCCCAGCGCGGCAACCAACCGTGTTCGCAGTACAGGGTCGGTCCGGCGGTGCTGTAGCCGCGCCCGTTCCAGACGATCGACAGCACGCGCGGATTGCGCGCGCTGGCGCGCGGATCGCGCACGACGCTGTGGCCCAGTTCGGCGGCCGAGCGGGCGAGGGTGTCGAGCAGATCGCCGACCAGACCGGCGGAACGTTTTTCGATCGCGACTTTCATGGTGGGACTCCGGGCCTGCGCGATGCGGGCGGGTGCGGGAAGGGCGACAGGTTCGGTCGAAACGGGAGCGCGCATCGTCGCCGCGGGGCGTTCGTACCAGCGCGCGTGGTCGATACAACCGCGTGGCAACGCGGTCAGGCGGCTGACCGAACTGAGATTGATCAACTCGACGCCGCCTCGCCGCAGTGCCGTTGCCAGGCGGCCGTACTGCGTATCGATTTCCTTCAAGCGGCCGGCCAGCGAATGCCGCCCGGTGATGGCGAAGAAATGATCGTCGGTGAAATCCACCCCGATCAATCCAATCCGGCGCGCGCCCATCAACGCCGCCAGGCGCACCGCCACATACGGCGAGTTCTGGCTGTAGTGCAGTGAGCCGTCGACTTCGGTATCGACGCCGCCGTACTGGCCCAGACGAAAACGCACCACAGGCGGCCGCACCGCGCCGAGTTCGAGTTGAGTGAACAGGACTTGCGCATTGGACCGCTCGACGAAGGCGTAGCGATCGCCCTTGAACTGCTGGCGCGGGTTGAGCACCACCAAATAGGTTGGGTCGAACAAGCGGCCGACGTCGTTGACGCCGATGGTCAGCAGGTCGTGCGGACGCGGCAGTTCCAGCAGCGACGGGCCGCAGCCGCAGACCACGATGTCGGCGCCGCGCAGAGTGTCGCGGTAGTCGCGCAAGGCGGGGAGCGGACGGGAAGACGGCAGGGTCGCGTCCATGGTCACAGCTCGGAAATGTTCATCGACGGATCGATCGCCCAGGAGCGCTTGATCCGGCGCACGTGATTGCGCAGCTGGGTTTCGGCCATGTCCGGATGGCCGGCGTCGAGGTGCTGCTGGATCGCGCTGTTCTCGCGGCTGTTGCCGATGAAAAGGTTCTTGGTATAGCCGAAGAAGTTGCCATAGCGCCGGGACGCGGCGTCGACGATCGCGGCCTGGTTGAGCGGCGAGTTGACCGGGGTGCGCGCTTCGCCGATCGAGGCGCGCTGTTCCAGCAGCATCTTGCCCTCGGACCATTTCTTGCCGACCAGGAACGAAGCGTAGTGAGCGGACATGTCGAACGAGGACACGATGTGGCGGCGCGCGAGGCCTTTGCGCAGGTTGATCATCTCCTTGTCGGCATTGCGGCGCAGGTCGGTCTTCTTCGTGTGCTGGGCGGCGACCTTGCGTTTGTGCTCGACCGAGAAGGTCGAACGCGGCAGCGAGAACTTCTTGATCGGCTCGTCCTTGGCGCCCCAGGTGGTCAGGGTGCCGGAGATGTGCGCGCTCATCGTGCCGAGCTTGCTGTCCAGGTCGCCCATCAGCTTGTCGGCCTCGTTGGCCGACTTGCCGGCCGCGGCGGCCTTGTTGTTGTCGTCGAACACCGCGAGCTGTTTCTGCAGGCTTTCGATGGCCTTTTCGTGGCTCTTGGTGGTGCCGATCGGTCCTTTGCGCTTGGCCGCGGTGACGCTGCGCGCGTCGGCGGCGCGATCGAGGAAGGTCGAGGGTTTTTCCGGGGTCGAGCGCAGCACCAGGCGGGCGCCGCCGCCGCTGCCCTCGAAGGTCAGGGTGTGCTGTTCGCCGCCGCCGCTGACCGGTTTTTTCTTCTTCCACCAGTTCAGCACCTTCATCACCCCGGCCTTGATCGCGCCGAGGAACTTCTTGATGTAGGCGACCGCCTTCTTGATCACCTTGTCGATCGCCTGATCGACCTTGGCCTGAACCTTGAGGATGAAGCCCTTGATCTTGGCGCTGATGCCACCCAGGCCGATCAATGCGGCCAGGAAGCCGATCAGAATCGGCACCGCGTTACCCAGCGCCTGTTCGACCTTGCTGATCGCGCCGCCGATCGAACCGGTGGCGATGGCGTGGATCGAGTTGATCACCGACTCGACGAATTCCATGATCTGCGCGGCGCGTTCGATCACGAACATCACCACGTTGATGATCATCATGATCGCCTGGATGATCGCCCCGGCCGGGTTGAACATCGACACGACCTTGGCCACGGCCTTCTGCACGATGGTGGTGACGATCCAGTCCTGGATCGCGCCGATCACCATCTCCTTCAGGTTCGACAGGTCGCCCTTGATTTGTTCCCACAGCGCGGCCGGGCCGCCGCCGATCAGGGTCTGCAGGTAGCCGACCAGTTTTTCGATAATCGTCACCGCGGTCGGGCCGAGCAGTTTCACCGCCTTGGCGCGCATGCGGTCGTAGGTGATGCCGAGCACGCCGAGCACCAGCTTGAGGATCGAGACCAGCGACAGGTCGCCGGGGATCTCGATGCCGGCGCTGGCGAGCGCGCCGAACAGCCACTTCATGAAGCCTTTCTTGAGGTGGTCCCAGATTCTGCCGGCGAACGCCGCGAAGCCGCCCTTGACCGCGGCGATCAGGTTGGACAGGAAGCCGCCGGGGTTGTCGAGGATCAGGTCGATGGTTTCCTGGCCCTTGCGCAGGATGCCCATCAGCTTGTCCTTGAATTCCATCAAGGCCTTGGCGACTTCGGCGATCTTTTCCTTGGCCTGGGTGACCAGGCCCTTGTTCGCGTCCTGGATCGCCTTGAGCGCTTCGTCGGCCTTGTCGAAGGCTTCCTTGTACTTCTGCGCGAGGCCTTCGGCGAGCTGTTGTTTCTTGTCTTCGATACCCGACTTGAGCTCGCCGAACTTGTCGGCGTACTCGGCGGTGAGCTGCGCGCCGCGCGCGCGCACCGCCGGCGACAGCGCGGCCTGGGCGGCGGCGATCTTGCCCTGGGCCTGGGCGACGTCGTTCTTGGCCGCGGCCAGTTCGCGTTCGACCAGATTGGCGACCTTGACCGCCAATGCGTCCATCGCCGAGGTGAACAGCTTGCGCCCGGCCTCGTAGAAGCGGTTGACCTCCGGCGGCAGGTCGAGGATCTGGTCCTTGATCCACAGCAGCGAGCCGCCGGGCATCAGCAGATAGCGCTCGAGCTTGTACTTGAACAGCGCGTCCTCGACATAGCTCTTCATGCTGTTCAAGGCCGCGTCGGTGCCTTGATCGAACAGGGTGTTGACCGTGGTGTCCAGCGTCTCCAGGCGTTTGTCGACCGTGGCCTTGGCGGTGTTGAAGGTGGCGACGACGAAGTTGGTGAACTTGCTCAGTTCCAGTTCTTCGCGCGCCTTTTGTTGTTCCTGCTTGGACGCGACCTTGGTCTTGCTGCCGCCCTTGGTCGCCAGCAGGCTGCTCACGCCCTTGCCGGCGACGCCCTTGGCCTGCGCGCCGGCCTTGCCGAGCGTCGCCGCTTCCTTGCCGCGGTATTGCCCCGGGCCGGCGTCGGCCTGTTTGTGCACGGCTTTTTCCGCGCTCATCACCGCCGAGAAACGCGGGTCGTTGGCGTTGGTCAGGCGGGTTTCGGTCTGCTTGGTCGACTTCTTGGCGTCGGCGACCTCGATCTTGCTGTCTTCCAGCGAAATTTCCGCGGCCGGTTTGGGCGCGGGCATGGCCGCGGCGGCGTCGACCTGCGGCGCGGGCGCGCCGGGTTCGGGCGGAATCGGCGTGACCGGTTTGGCGGCGACCCCGGCTTCCGACGGCGCGGCGCTCGAGTTCTGCTTGAGGTCGCCGGTCGCAGCCTGTTTCTGATTGCCGACTTCGCCCTTGAGCGAGCCCTTGATGTCGTTGCCCGCGCCTCCCTTCATGAATTTCTCGGTGTCGCCCAATGTCTTGGGCATCACCTTTTCGATTTCCGCGCGCAGCATCGACAGGAAGCTGGCGGTCTGCGGCTTGGGCGTGTCGCTTTGTTCGAGCTTGTCGACCTGCTTGGCGCGCGCGCCGGCGGCTTTTTCGTTGGCCGGGCCCTTGGCGGCCTTGGCCGATTCGTCCGACTTGCGCGCCGGCGGCGGGTGTTGCTTGAGTTTGCGGGTGTCGGCCTCAAGCTTGGACACCACGCGTTTATAGCGCGGATCGGAGCGCGGATCGGCTCGCTTGGCGATGCGCGCGACGGCCATGGATCAGGCGCCCGAAGTCGAGGATGTGATCGAGCGTGCGGCCGAGCGCGGCTCGCGTTCGCTCACGCGCATCGGGCAGTTGCCGCCGATCTTGCGGTACTCGCGCGCCAGCGCGGCCTGCAGGTGCGCGGTGCCGAGCGGCCCGCCGCTGCGCAGGGCGAGCAGGCGCGCATGCACGACCACGTTGCGCCACTGTCCGCCGCTGAGCGCGCAGCGGCTGGCCGCGTCCTGCAGCCAGGTCTCGTCGCAGTCGCAGTCGCCCAGGTGCAGGCGCACGATTTCGTAGCGCCGCCACGCGTCGGGCGCGCGGAAGTTGATCACCACGTCCATGCGCCGAGCGAAGGCGCGGTCGATACGGTCGGCGGCGTTGCTGGTGACCACCAGGATGCCTTCGAACGATTCGATCCGCTGCAGCAGGAAATTGGTTTCCAGGTTGGCGTAGCGGTCGTGCGAGGAGCCGACGTCGGTGCGGTTGGCCATCAATGCGTCGCCTTCGTCGAGCAGCAGCACCACGTCGAGTTCCTCGGCGGCGCTGAGCGCGCGGTCGAGGTTCTTCTCGGTTTCGCCGAGGTATTTGTTGACCGCCGAAGCCAGATCGATGCGGTACACGTCCTTGCCCAATTCGACCGCGAGCATGCGCGCGGCCAGGGTCTTGCCGGTGCCGCTGGGGCCGGCGAACAAAGCGCGCACGCCGACCCCGCCCAGCGCGACCGTAGCCGAGGCGCCGGCCAGCGGTTCGCGCCATTGGCAGCGGGTGACTAGCGCGTCGATCTCGTCGCGGGTGAGGTCGTCGACGATCAGTTCGCTCAGCGAGCCCTCAGCGGGCAGGCGAGTCGCAAGCGTGTCCAGGCGCGCGGTCGGCAAGCCGCGGCAGGCGCGGCGCAAGTCCTCGCGCTGCGGTTGCTCGCGTTGCGCAAGTCGCGCGAAAGCGCCCGAGCTGGCCGCGACCTGACGCAGGTGGCCGCTCGACAAGCGCCGCCATCCGGCCAGTTCGCTTAAGCTTTGCGCCGACGCCTGCGGCAGACATGCGCGCCAATGCGCCAGCCGCTGATCCGGGCCGGGCAGCGGCAGTTCCACATCCAGAACCGGCCGATTACCGGCGCAGGACCACGCGCCCTGGCGGTTGGTGACCACCAGCAAGGGCGCGTCGATCAGAGGCAAGGCCGCAAGTTGCCGGGTTTCACCGGGCACCGAATCGGCTTCGATCGCCGGTACCGCGTCCAGCATCGCCGCGAGCACGCCGAACAAACGCCAGCGGCTTTCGTCTTCGAACACGCTGGCGTCGGCCCACAGCAGATCCTTGCCGAGCGCGTGCGCGAGCACGCCGGCCAGGGTCTTGCGGCCGTTGCGGAGCGCGCCGCGGATCAGCAGGGTTGGCGCCGCCGCTTCGCTGCGCAGCGCCTGCAACAGCAGTTCGCAGTGCAGGTCGTCGTTGGGCGCGATGTAATCGAGCAGCCGCGGCAACTGCGCGCGCGGCTGGTGCCGCAGCCAGCGGGTGGCGGTGAGTTCGCCGCGTAGTCCGTCCCACACGGCCAGTTGCACCGTCGGCGTCCAGTCCGGCCGCGGCGCGTCGTGGTTGGGCAATTGCAGCAGTCCCAGTTCGATCAGTTTGTGCAGCGAACGCCGCACCGGATCGACGCTGTCGCCGCCGTCATGGTCGCGCCACCAGGCCATCAACAGGCCGAAGCTGGGGCGGCCGTCGCGGCGCAGGCCCGAATCGAATTCGCCGTGCCGGTCCTGTGCCCGCCCGCGCTGGCCATGTTCGAACACGGCGCCGAAACGCGGGTCCTCCTCGATCAGCCCGATCGCGAGCAGCAGTTCCAGCTCCAGCCGGCTCAGGCCGGCGCGTTGCAATGCGAGCAACGGCAAGCTTGCCTGCTTGTCGCGCGCCGCTTGCTCCCAGACGTCCAGCGCCGCGCGCCAGTGCAGCGCGGGCGCGTCGAAGTGGCCCAGCGCGCTTTCGATTTCCTCGGCATAGTCGGCCAGGAACGGGTGCAGTTGTATCGCCGCATCGACGTCCTCGGCGCAGGCCTCGATCAAGCTTGCGATCACCGCGTACGAGGCGAGCTTGAGGTGTTGGTCGGCGCGATAGGGACAATCGGCGAAAACATCGGCGGTGGTCGCGGTGGGCAGGGCGTTCATGCGCGGTCTCCAACGCGGTCGGCGCGGTCGGAACTGATCGTGTCGAAACCGACGCTGTCGAAGCCGGCGGCGTCGAAATGGAAGCGGATGCTGCGTCCGGCCGCGGGAATCCAGCCCGGATCGCGATCCAGGCCGGCGATGCGCAGCGACAGCGGCAGACTCGCCAGCGACAGATGCACGTCGAGGTGGGTGAGGTCGCAGCGCACCCGCGCGCGATGGCGACAAACTTGCGCGGGAAGTTCTGCGTCGTGCGCATCCAGGCCGAGTGCGAGTGCGATGCGCGCATGCAGGTACGGCAGCAGGCGATCGAGCCAGCGTTGGGCCGTCTGGCGCGAGCGGCCGGGCGATAGCGAACGCGCCATACGTTGCAGCGTGGCGCCGCGCAGATGGTCGCGCGTCGCGCACAGGTTCGCGGCTTGAACGGCGGGCGAGAGCCCGCGGTCGCGCGGCTGGTCGAACACGACGAAACCTTGCGGGTGCCATATGCGCAGTCGGTCCGCGTCGGCGCGATAACCGAGGCGATCGATTTCGCCCCAGGGCCGCAGCCAGGCGTTGGGCATGGACGCGTCGCGGCCGGGATCGAAATCGGCGCCGGGTGATTGATGTGCGCCGCGTCCGGCCAATTTCGCCAACACGGCATCCAACGGGTCGTTGCGGAACGAAGCGCCGAACCAGGCGCGTGCGATCATCGCCAGCCAGTCCCATGGCGACAGCGCGATGCCGGGCGTGCGGGGCGAAGTGAAGTCGCCGTACAACTCAAGCGCCAGGGCGACGTTGAGCAGATACAGCAATCCGCCGAACTCGGTGTCGATGGCGTGCGCGGTGTATTCGTCGCCGACGGCCTCGGCTGGCGACGGTGTTGGCGAGTCGTCGATTTGCGTCGCGGGATCGAGGATGGGCGAGGGGATGATTCCGGTTTCGGCGGCGTCCATGTCCGTTGCGTAGACGGCAGCGGTTGGTTCGATCCTGTCTTGTGCGTCGAGGGCGCTCGCGGCTGCGGGTAGTTCTGCGTGCGTGGAGGTTGCCGGTAGATCCGTTTCCGTCGCGATTACGCGTGACTGGGCCGGCGTGTCGGGGAATCGACGAAGCGCTTTCCGATCCGGCGCAACCGGCTGATGGGTTCGGGACGACCCGGCCACGAGCGCCTCGCTTGTGTCGATGATGCGGACAGGCGCGGAAACGCCGGGTCTGATCTCGCGGATGGTGCCGATCGCGGATTCATGGCGCTCGGGCGCGGCGGGCTCGATTCCGGTGACAGCCTGTGAATCGATCCAGCGGTTCAATGTGTCGACGAATTCCCGGCTGCGCAGCCAGTTCGGATCGTGCATCGCCACCCGCGCATGCGCGAGCAGCCGTTGTGCCGGCGCAGCCAAACGTGCGCTGAGCAACTCGGGAGCCGCGGCGAGCAGGCGCGCAACGGCGCGCGGCGAGGCGGAGAGTGAATTCGAAACCTGCGCGGTGTGCGCTACGGCAGTCTTCGATGCCTTCGCTGTCGATGCGGTAGTCGCGATACCCGGGTCGGGCATTCCCGGCGCGACATCGATAGTGCGTTTGTCGAGGTCAGGCGAATGCGGTTTCCGCGTCGGATATTCCACCAAGGGCACTGCGTAGTCGCGAATCACCGCGTCCAATCCACGCGCCGCATCAGGGTCGGACAAGCGCCGCAACCACGCGACCGCGTCGTCGCGAGCGCACAGCATCGCCAGCAACGACACCACGCGTTCGCCATGGTCCAACACGTGCTCGCGCAGCCATTGTTCGGGATCGCGGCCTTCGAGCACGCCGGGCCACCACCATCGCTGCGACACCCGCCCGCGCAATGCGTCGCGGGCCAGGCAGGCGGCGAGTTCGCCGCGATCGAACCACACCGCCCCGGCGTCGACGGCCTGTTCGTCCAGCCACGGCCGGCGCGCGTTGCGGCTGTGTTCGTGCAAGGCCTGAGTCACCGTGCGCGCCAGCGTGGTACGCACGCCGCGCGTCGCGACCAAGCGCCGCACCAGCAACACGGCGCCGGCGGGCAGGCCGCGCGGCGTCCAGTCGACCGCATCGAGCGCGCGTTCCAGCCGCAGCCGGGCGAGCAGGCGATCGCGCTCAGCGCCGCGCAGCGTGACGCTGCGCAGCCTGATGCCGCCAAACTGCTTCAGATCGCGATGCGCGTCCGGCCGCATGCCGTGCTCACTTGCGCCGTAGCAGCAGGAACAACAGCAACAGCACGATCAGGATCACCCACCACCAGCGCTTCCACCACGGCGCCGGCGCGGGCGGTTCGCCGCTGTTGCCGCCGATGCTCGACAGCGGACCATCGCGCAGGGTCTGGTCGGCGAACAGGATCGTCACCTTGGGATCGTCGCCATCGTTCAGGCCGGTGACCCGGATTGAATAGTCGCCGCCCAGGCCGTGGTCGCTCGGCGGGCCGGCCACGGTGCCGGCGTCGAGCTTGACGCTGAAACCGTTCTCGAAGCCCGGGCCGACGTAATTGCCGAACTTGTCGCGCGGCGTGATCACGATGAAGGTATCGCGCCCGTCGCGTTTGACCGTGACCAGCGAGCTCTTGGCATCCGGAATCACCAGCGCCTGGCGCGCGATGTAGTCGCGGCGGCGGATCTCGCCGGTGCGCGGATCGTTCCACTCGTACTCGATGCGGACGCGGTACTGGCCGCCGACCTTGATGCCGTCGAAGCTGCCTTCATAGCGGCCGAAGCCGGCGTGCTTGAGTTCGATCGCATCGGCCAGCGGCTTGGGCTGGATCTTGTCGAGGAAGCCCTGGCTGGCGAACAACTGGCGCAAGCGCATCGCCAGCGGCGAGGCGTCGTCGGGGATCTTGCCTTCGATCGCCTGGCCGGCGCTGTCGTGCAGCAGATTGCCCAGGTTGGCGTCGGGGCGTTCGATGATCGCGCGCACCGCGCCGTCCGGCAGGTCGGTCAGCGGGCCGTGATCCCAACCGATCGTGGTCGCGATCTTGAGCACATTGCCGGTGCCGAGCTTCGCCGACTCGCGCACCTGCAGGCCCAGGCGGCTTTCCACGCCGTAGGCCGACAACTGATAGTTCATGTCGGCGGTGCCGTAGCGGCGGACCCCGACCTTCCACTCGCCCGGCGGACCGCTGCTGGGCAGATTGACCGTCACGACCCGGAAATTCGCGCCGCCGGCGGTCTGCGCGCCGGTGATCGGCTTGCCGTTGGGACCGAATAGATCGAGCCCGGCTTCGCGGCCGCGACCGTCCCAGCTGAGCACGAAGGTAGCGCGGCTCAGCGAAGGATCGAGCTTGAACGCGAACGGCGTGCTGGTCTGGTTGCCGCCGCTGAGTTGGCCGGCGGTGCGGTCCAGCAGCGACACCGTGCCGCCCTTGAGGTTGGACACCAGGTGATCGACGAAGGCCGAATCCATGCTCGGCCCGTTGTAGGCGAAGAACGGTTGGCCGGCGGTTTCCTTGGAGATTTCGTCCAGCAGCGCGCCGCTCGCGGCCGAGGCGCCTTCGCCCAGGCCGATGGTGTAGACCGGGCCGCGCGGCAGCCCCTGCGCGAGCACGCCGCCGTTGAGGGTGAGTTTCTTGTCCGCGCTCGCCGCCGCGGCGACGGTGCATTGGTCGGTGTAGGTCGTTCCCGGAGGCTGGTTGGGATACGGCTTGACCGTCGGCGACAGGGTTTCGGTTTCGCGCACGATGCAGGCCGGCGTGTTCTGTTCGCCATCGGTGAACACCACCACCGCGCTCCTGCCGAGCACGTCTTCGCCGGTGCTGAGCTTGGTTCGCGCCAACGCGATGCCGGCGCCGACCGAGGTGCCGCCGATGAAGGTGTTGTCGACCAGGGTGGCGGCGACCGGCGCCGACCACGGCGCGGGGCTGTTACCGCGCGCCTTGAAGAAGCTGCCGTCCAGCGACGTTTCCACCGCGTTGCCGCCGAACAACACCACGCCGAGGCGATCGTCCGGATGGCCTTCGGAGGATTCGGTCGACGGCGCCGGCGGCGCGCCGATCGCATCCCACACGGTCGCGAACAACTGCACCGAACTCTTCAGCCGGTCCCAGCGGATGTCGGCCTGGCCCGGAATCGTCCAGGCCATGCTCGGCGACTTGTCCAGCACCAGCACCAGATCCAGCGGCAAACGCCCGAGATAGTCGACGCCGGCGCCGGTCAGATTGGGCCGGTTGTTCGGTACCCGCACGTAGGCCAGATCGCATACCGTCTCGATAGGGGCCATGAAACTGGTGATGCGATAGCCCTTGCCGGCGCCGAAGGTGAAGCCGGTCAGTTCGATCGCGCGGTCCACGCCGGCATGCGGCTTGGGCGCGCAGTAGTTGGCGTTGAATAGACTCTGGTAGGTGACATCCAGGCGCACGCGGTTGCTGCCGCTGATCCGGGTCACCTTGATCACGTCGCCTTCGGCGGTGGCGCCGACCGCGCCGCAGGCCACGCCCGCGCACGGCGAGGCCGGCACCGGCACGGCGGTGCCTGCGACGCTGATCGAGGCCGTGCCGGTCAGCGAGGCGGCATCGAATTCGATCGAGGTGGCCGCATTCTGCGGCTCGGTCGCCGGCCCGCGCGAGGGCACGTGCAGGGTCAGCGACTGCGCCCACAACGCGGGCGATGTCAGTGCGACCGCGGCTAAGGCCAGGCCGTGCAGGACGAGCCGGCGCGGTGCGGAGTTGTAACGGATGCGAAGGCTCATGAAACTCTCCTGATTCGTGCCTGTGATTCGAACGTCCATGGTTCGTACGCCGATGGTCGGACGTCGTTGCTCAGACGCCGACTACGTTGAAGGTGCCGTTGAAGGTGATGTCGCTGAAGCCCGGAACGGTGACGACCACGGCCGCGGGCGCGACGCCCGAAGCCGGGATGTCGGCGAAGTTGGGTACGGTGGCGACGATCGTGGTCGCGTTGCTGCTGACGATCGCGGCGTTGCTGCCGCGAATGCGGACCTGCACGCCGGCGGCGAAGTTGCTGCCGGTGATGGTGATGTTGGCGGTTTCCTGCTGGGTCAGCGGCTGGATCGAGGTGATCGTCGGCTGCAACGGCACCGGCGCGCTCACGCTGACGGTGGTGGTCGCGGGGGTGCCGTTCGGGGTCACGATCCGCAAGGTCACGTTCGCCAGCGCGGGCTGGGCCGGCAGGGTCGGCGCGTTGGGAATTCCGCTGGGGACGGTGACGAGCAGGCGCCGGGTCGGATCGGCGGGGTCGTTGATCACCGAGGCGGCGGCGATGTTGTTGAACGTCACCGTGTTCTGCGAAGACGACGCGTTAAAGTTGGTGCCGACCACGGCCAGCGACGTGCCGACCGCGAAACTGGTCGCGGCGGTGCCGCTCGGAGTTTCGGTGCGGGTGATGGTCGGCGGTTGCGGGCCGGGATTGGGCACGCCGGAATCCGAGCGCGACACCACCAGATTGACCGAGGTACCCGGCGCGACGCGTGCATCGGCGGGCGGATTCTGTGTCAGCACGATCAGGCCGATGTTGGCCGCGGCCAGTGGATCGACCGCGGCGCCGGCCACGTCCAGCACGAAGCCCAGGCTCAATTGCCGGTTGGGCTGCTGGATGATGGTGCGCGCATCGCGCAGCAGCAGGCCGAACAGGTTCGGCACGCTCTGGGTTCCGCTGCCCGGATCGCCCTGCAATTGCGCCAGGGTCTGCAGGATCGCGTTGATCAGGTCCGAGGAGACGATGTCGCCGGGTCGTACCTGCGTGGGAAGTGTTGCCATGGAAGCTCTCCTGGTAGACCGGCTACGGCGCGTCGCAGCACGCGGTGAAGTTGCTGTAGTCCACGCGCGCCACATCGAAGCGGGCGACCGCGGGATCGGAAATGAAGGGGCTGGCGAATACGCGCATCGGTTGCACGTCGCCGGTTTCGAACGCGGCCCGAGTGTTCTGCCAGGGCCGCCACACCGGCAGGTATTCGTGCTGCTCCAGATCGATCGGCGCATGCGCGAGCGCTTGCTGCTGCACCGCACCGAGCTGGCGCATGTCGATGAACGGCGTGCCCTGGGCGGTGCCGCCAGCGCCCGGACGGCGGGCGATGCCAGCGAAGAAGCTGCTCTCGCTGAAACCGCGCAGCGCGGCGCTCTGCAATGGCACTATCCCGAACGGCGGCAGATAGCGAAACACCTGATGGGCCGCCAGCACGGTCGGCGCGCCGCTCGCGGCCAGCACGTCGCCCAGTTGCTGCTGGAACTGCGCGCACATCGCATGCGCCTCGACCAGCCGGCGCGCGCGTGCGACGAAGGCGAACGAGGACAGCTCGCCGGGCACCAGCGGGTTGCGCTGGAACGAGAAGCCCGACAGCGCGTCGGGTTCGAGCAGCGCGCGCCGCACCGCCCAGGTGTCGACGAAATTCAGCCCGGCCGCGGTCCAGTACACCAGCGCGATCGGCACGTCGCAGTCGCTCAGCGCGCCGCTGCGCAGTTCGTCGATCAGGCCGTAGTTCGGCGGGTCCACCCGCCACGGGTCGAATGCATTGGCGTCGCGCGCTTCCACGCCGAAGCAGCGGTAGGCCAAGCGATTGCGGAACAGCGGCGAGGACGGGTCGAGATCGGCGAAGCGCAGTGGATTGATCGCGAGCAGGCGGAACTGCACCGCATCGACGGTGGCGTCGGTGTTGCAACGCACGTTGGACGGGTCCAGGCCGTTGCTCGGCGCGCGGCCTTCGCTCGATTGCGCCGGCGCGATCGTCAGCACGTACACCCCGGCGCCGGCGACGTAGGTGCCGTCGGCGAGCGGGTTGCATTGCGCGAACACGCATTGGCAGCCGTCGCCGCCGTCGTCGGCGTCGTAGCGGCGGGTCAGCGCGACGCTGGTGTCGGCGCCCAGGCGCAAGGTCTGACCGAGGCGATTGATCGCCAGGCCCGCGCGCACCCGCAGTACCGGTGCGTTGGCCTGATCGAGATCGGCATCGCGCGCGGCTTCCAGGCCGAACGCCACACCGTCGCCGATCGCCAGCCCCAGGCGCGCATCGGCCTGGCGATGGGCGAGTTGTTCGCGCGCCAGATCCTTGCCGGTCAGCAGCCGGCCGTTGAAGAAATTGACCTGGCGGATGCCGCCTTCCTTCAAGGGCTGCTGCAATTGCAGGACGTTGTCGAGAGTGCTCATGGCCGCCTCACGCTGTCGCGATCGAATGCCACTGCCCGGCGCCGTCGGCGATCAGGGTGATGGCTTTCTTCTTCTTGACCGACAATTCGGCCAGGCCGTCGATGCCGTCGCCGGACTGCGCGTCGGGTTGCAGGATCAGACTGGTCAGGTCGGCGTTCTTGACCACCACCTGGCGGCCGGCGTTGGCCGGCGTCGACGGCGGCAGGGTCAGCGCGGCCTTGCCGCCGCCGCGTCCGATCACGATCCGCGGCTGGCCTTCGAGCACGCCGTCCTGTTCGAGGAACTGCACCGGCGGCGGCAGCGGCGGCGGATCCAGCGCGAGGCCTTCGAACGAACCTTCCGAAGACGCCTGCATCAGCGCCATCGGCCCGCCGAAGGCGTCGTCGCTGCCGGCGCAATCGCAGCCGCACAGCGCCCATTCCTGCAGCATCCGCTGATGGATCAAATAGGGCCGCGCGCTTTCGTCGAGCTGCAGACTGGCCGGACTGCCGTCGACCTGCCACACGCCGCTGGGCGAGCCGCCGATCCAGCTGACCTGCATGGTCAACGAAGCGAGGAACACGCAGTCGCTGTCGGGGTACTGCGGGCCATGGCAGCGCATCGCCATCCACAGCGGACGCAGTTCGCTGATCCAGAAACCGAAGGCGACGCGCAGGAACTCGCATTGCTGCTCGCGCGCGATGTCCAGGCCGGGCGAACCCAGGTCGAACAGATAATCGCCCAGGCTCTGCGCGCTGGCCGGCGGCGACAGCGGCGGCGACGCGGTCTGCGCGTCGATCCACGGTTGCACCGCGCTGCGCAACGCGATCCGCCATGCGTTCGGATCGGGCGACAGCGGCGGGCTGGTGTCGATCACGTTGATGTTGCCGCGCAGCCACTGGACGAAATCGCGCAAGGCGTCTTCTTCGACCTGCACCGGCGGGTGTTCGCGCAGTTCCAGACGGAAATCGTCGGCCACGCGCGAGGGCTTCATCAGCTCGTCCTCGGAGCGACAGGGTTCGCCGGGAATCGGCACCGGCCGGGTCTGGCAATCGGCGTAACACAGGCTCAGGTACAGCGAGATCGCGCCGGCGGTCACCACCGGCGGCGAGTTCGGCGGCAGGGTGGGATCGAGCATGCGCGCGACCATCGCCGCGTTGTCGGCCTTGGCCAGCCAGCGGTTGATCAGCGCGCACTGGTCGGCCGGCACGCAGATCAAGCGACCGCCCGGCGACAGCGCGGAACCCGCGCTCACGTGCAGGCGCGGGCCGTCGCTGCCATCGTCCTCCAGGTACACGCGCAGGCCGCTGAGCGTGCCGTAGCCGAGCGCGTCGCGCGCCAGCCATCGGTCGCGTCCGGCCAGATAGGCGAACTCCTGTTTGAAGTCGTCGACGCCGAGCACCATGCCGCGCTCGTAGTTGACGTGCTGTGCGGGGTCCGCGGGCAGGCCCGTCAGAGTGGTCACCGGTTCGTTGCAGCAGCCCATGGTTCAACTCCTGGAATCTTTAGCGCTCAGCATTCGAGCGACAGCCGGTCGCGGCCTGACAGGCGCGCGCGACCGCCGACGAAACTGGCGCCGAGGTAGGCACGGCCCACCACGGCATCGGGGATCAGCTCGCTCGCGCGGCTGCCGGCACCCAACTGTGTATCGAGCCCCAGCCGCGCTTCGCCGACGCGGTTGAAGGCCCAGTAGAAGCGCACGTCGAACACGGTGTGCGCGGGTTTTTCCAGTTCGACGATGCGCCGCGCCAGGCCCAAGCGTTGTTCCAGCGCATAGGGATCGGCGATCACGCTGGCGACCGGCAGCAGCACCGAAAAGCGGTGCGCGGTGCGATGCATCGCCAGCAACTGGCGTTCGAACTGCAGCCAGTCGGTCTGCGCGGCGAAACTCGCCGGCAGGTGATCGGGCAGCGGTACTTGTTCGAAATCGGCCCAGGCATTGGCGTGCGCGGCGCGCAGGCGTTCGATCCGGCGATAGCGGCGGGCGAGGAAGTCCTGCCACAGCTTGCGCTCGCGCGAACCCGCGCTGCGCTCGCAGTAGTCGCGCCAATCGTCGATTGCGGCCTGCACGCTCGGCGGCGCGGCCGGCAGCAAGACATCGTCGAAGCCGATCCAGGCGCTGATGTGAGCGCGGTTCAAGGCGTCGATCTGGACGTAGCGCGCCTGCAGGAACGATTGCCAGCGCGCGCGTTCGGACGCGCCGACGACGGGCACGAAGCCCAGTTCGGCGCTGGCGAAGGCGCGCCAGTCTTGCGCCGCATCGCTGTCGCTTGGCGGCGCCAGCGAGAACGGCGTGATCTGTTGCAGGGGCGTGGCCGTGCGCTGCTGCCAGGCCGCATAGCGATCGGCGAGCCCGGCATTGCCTTCGGACGGCGTCCACAAGCGGCCGCGCTGCACGTTGCGCGGGCCGGCGTCCTGATCGAGACCGATCTGCGCCGGCAGCAAGGCCTGCGCGACCAAGGTTTCGACCAGTCGGGTCTGATACGACTCGACGATGCGGATGCGTCCTGCGCCTTCGTCCTGCGCGCGCGGGCCGTCGAACACGATCGGATCGAAGTCGCTTTCGAACGCCAGCGACAAGGCGATGCGCAGGCCATGCACGGTGCCACGCCAGCGGAAGAAATCCATCGCGTGCTGAACCAGCAGGCGATGCCGGCGTTCGTCCCAGGACGGATCCAGGGCCAAATCGAACCAGCCGGCCAGCCACGGCAGCGCGTCCTGTGGGACGCTGCGCGCGTCGAACAGCGATTCGACATTGACGATGCGGTCCTCGATCTGGGTCAGGCTGCTTTCGCAATTGGCCAGCCAGCGCTCGAGGAAATCGCCGTTGTCCACGTCTTCGCGGTACACCGCGGGCAGGAATCGTTGCGGGTAGGAGAAGCGCGGCGCCCACAGCCGCAGCGCGCGCAGGCGCGGCGCGGTGGTGCCGTTGCGGCTGCGCAGGGTCAGCCGCAGTTGCAGATAGCGGCCGCGCGCGTGTTGCAGCAGCAGTTCCCAGGTGCCGGCGCCGGCTTCGCGGCGGGTCGCGCGCGCGGCCTCGCGGCGCAGCCACGGCAGTTCCGGGCCGTCGCCGCGCAGGCGCGGTTGCGGTTCACGTTGCCAGCCGCCGATCACCTGCGCGTCGTCGGCCGGTTGCGATTGACCGTCGAACCAGCCGCTGAGCTCGTCGCCGGCGCGGCTTTCGATCTCGACCTCGCAATCGGGCGGCACGCTGCCGTCGAACAGCAGTTTGTCCCAGACCGTGCCGAGTTCGTCGGCGTCGAACACCGGCGTCACCAGCACCGCCTGCGCGGCGAAGCGCTGGCGATGCTGCTGCACCACCGGGGTCCAGCGCGGTTGCGCGATGCCGCAGTCGTAGTGCGCCTTGCCGGTCACCGCGACCAGGGCGCGGCCGCCGTAGCGGCGCAACGGATACAGTTCGGCCGGCGCGCGCAGGCTGAAGCGGCCGCCGTGGTCGATCACTTCGAACCCATGCACCTGATTGCCGATTTCGCTGGCGATAAACAAACGCGCGTCGTCGCCGCCGCCGCCTTGCCCCAGGCCCGCGGCGTAGACCATGTCGTGGGCGAGCGCGGGCAGGGCGTCGAGCCATTGCGAGGCATCCACGCCCCAACCGTCGCCGTCGCGCTGCAGGCGCACGACCTGCGAGCGCTGCTGAGCGAGATCGCGATTGAGCACCATCACCCGGCCTTCGCCGTGCGACTGGATCGCGATCGGGTCAAGCAGCGCAACCGCGGTCTTGGCCAGATCGAGGCCGCCGGGGAAACCTTGCGCCGCTTGCTCGCGCGGCGGCCCGGACAGCGGCTGGAAATCGTCGACCTGCGCCGGCGCGACTTCGATCATGCCGTGGCCGGCGTTGATCACGGCCAGGGTGCAGTCGAGTTCCCACAGCTGCCGGTGCGCGCGGTCGAGCACCCAGGCGCCGCCGCCATGACGCATGCACATCGCGAACGGTTCGAACGGCACCGCGTCGGGCCATTGGGTCTGCAGCGGCGGGCCGCCGGAGATCAGGTCGAAACTCATCAAGCCGCGCAGCGTGCCGCGGGCGAAGGCGATCACCAGGTAGTCGTCCTGGGTCGTGGTCAAGGCGAGATAACGTTCGGCGAGCGGCTCGCGCGGCGCCTGCGCGATTTCGAACGCCAAGCGCAGTTCGCCGCGCTGAGTGCCGCAGTCGGCCGGTTGCGCCGGCCAGAACGCGCTTTCGTTGCCGCTGCCCGAGGAGGTCACGAGCAGCGAGCGCGCATCGTCGGCGATGCGATAGACATTGCCGTTGCGATCGGCGCTGGCGCCACGGCGCGCGTCCAGGGTCAGGCGCAGTTCGCCCGAGGTGGCGGGAAGTTCGATCAATTGCGGCTGCAGGGAAATTTCCGAGCGGGTTTCGTCCCAACCCGGCAGATCCGCCGGTGGCAGCGGCATGGGGCTGACCAGCGCATCCCACCACAGCGCCAACGGCTGCGCGTCGCTGCCGCGGCAACGCGACCAGTCGTCGCGGCCGAACAGCATCTGGAAGCGCGCGCCGTTGACGTTCATCAGCAGGTCTCCGGCACGATCGGCACCGGCAGCACCGGCCTGGTGCTGCCGCTGGATCCACCGCCGCCGCTGCCGCTGTTGCCGCCGCCGCGCAGCGCGTCGATCGGCAAGGGATCGCCGACCACCACCGAGATGCCGAGAATGCGCGGCAGCTGCAGGCCGCTCATTTCGATCACATCGCTGGCGCTGCGTTCGCCTTCGGCCAACAGCACATCGGCGACCGAGGTCACCCCGGACACGCGCGCAACTTCGGCCAGCAGCACCCGGCTCGCGACCGCGGTGCGCAGCGGCCAGCCGCGCGCGGGGTCGGCGGTGCGCGGGGCGAACAATGCGGCCTCGCGCGGCATCGCCCCGGCCGGGCCGATCGGCGCGAGCGCGTCGCGCAGTCGGCGTTTCACATCGTCGACCACTTGCGCGATCGCGTAACCGGCGGCGGCTTCGATGCCAACCGAAATCCACACGCCCTTGTAATCGGCGCCGCGCACGACCAGTTCGGTGGTGACCAGACGGCGCGGGTCCAGATGCCGGCACAACGCGTTGAGGAACGGACGATCCGCGCGCGGCGCATCGGGCTGGCCGGGGTCGTGGCGCGGAATCGCCAGCACGGTGACCACGCCCGGCGCCGAACCCGGCTCGTTCGGGGCCAGATCGGGATGGAACGCCGGCAGCACTTCGATCCGGCCGATCTGCACGCCGGGCGCGCGGCACGCGATCGATTCGAAATCGTCGACGCTGACCATGCGGTCGCGATGCTGCAGATAACGGCGCACTTGTTTCTCGCCGCTGTCGGTGCTTTCGGCATCCGCGCCGCCCCAGGTCCGCACCGGGTTGGCGACGGCGAAGCCCGATGGCAGTTGCGGCGCGTTGTCGATCGCCGCTTCGGCGACGTTGCCTTGCGCGCCCAGGCAGAATTCGTACGAGGCGAACACCCGCGCGCCCAGCGGCAGACGGCGTCCGCGCAGGCCGTCGCCGAAGCGCAGTTCGCCGGCTTCCGGATCGAGTTCGAACACCTCGGTCGGGCCGGGCGTAGCGCAGGCGGAATCGCGCGCACTGCTGCGCGGATCGGCGATCGGCACTTCCGGCGCGGCCGCGGCGAGATCGTCGATCTCGTTCCAGCGTTGCGCGCTGCCGTCGCCCAGCCGGGTCAGCACGTTGACCGAGCCGCGCAATACCGGACGACGCGACAACCGCCGCAGTTGATCGGGGCGGCCGTCGCCGTCGGCCAGCGGCTCGGCGGCGATGCGCTGGATCTGCCGGATCGGGGTGGCGTTGATGCCGGCCCAGCGCAAGCGCGCCTGCGCCGCGCCGTCGGCGGAGATGCGCAGCCAGGTGATCGCGCGCGCGGCGAGCGCCGGATCGTCCAGGCTCGGCGGCATCGCGCCGACGCCGCCTTCGAGCGGATCGATGTCGCGCCACACCCGCAACTGATCGGCCGCGGGCAGACTCAACTGGACCACGCCGGGCACCGACAGCAGATCTACATCGGTGCGCGGTTCGAGTTGCCGATACGCCGGCGCGGGCCGGTCGTCGCCATCGCGCGGCACCCGGCCATCGGCGGGCACGTTCGGCAATTCGAAGCGCAGCAGGTTTCGGCTTTGCGCGTTGCCGGCCGGCAACAGCTGCGCGCTGGTCGCGTCCAGCGCCGGCACCAGGCCGAGGGTCAAGGTGCGGCCGCCGAGCTGATCGCGCAGGTGCTTCCACGGATCGTCGGGATCGCCGGGCGTGTCGTTGGCGCGCGCGAGCAGCGCGATCCACAGCGAACGGTCGACGGTGTCGGCATTGAGATCGACGCTGTCGACGACCTTGCGATCCAGCGCCAGGGTCTTGTACAGCTGCACGTTGCCTTCGCCCGGGAACGGCAGTTGATACGACGCGTACAGCAATCGGTAGTAATCGAGCAGTTCCTGCGAGGGATCTTCGATCCGCCGCTTGAAGTACACCCGCGCCTCGACCGGCAGCACGTCCAGGCCGAGCTGGGTGCGGAACGGTACCGCGCCGGCGCGCACTTCCAGATCCGCCGGCAGGGTTTCCACCCGCGCTTCGCCGCGCGCGTTGTCGATCGCGATCAGGCCCTGCGCGGCCGAGGCGCTGGCCAGCGGAATGCGCAGCATCTGCAGGAACTTGAGCCGATTGCGCTCGGGGGTGAGGTTGGCGCGGTACAGCAGGTTCTCGGTCAGGAACGAGAACAACTGCACCAGGGTGACGCCGGGGTCGCTCTGGTTGAAGTTGGTCCACTCCGGCGTATGCACGCTCGCGCGCGCCAGCGTGTCCTCGACCAGTTGGGCGTAGCGGCGATCGTCGATGGGCGGGGGTGCGAGCGGCATCGGGGCGGCCTCAGTTCACGGCCAGCGGAATGGCGAGGCTGATGCGCTCGCGCGACGCGGTGGCGACCAGCCGGTAGGTGATCGTCGCCAACGCGGTCTCGGCTTCGCTCGGATGCGCGATCACCTCGACGTCTTCGACTTGAATGCGTCGTTCCCAGCGCGCCAGCGCGCGCTGCATGGCCTCGCGCATGCGCGCATGGGTGCCGGCGTTGTTGGGTTCGAACAGGAACCGCGCGAGTCCGGCGCCGTAGTCGGGCTGGCCGACCCGTTCGCCCGGTTCGGTCTTGAGGATGATCGCGATCGATTCGCGGATATTGGTTTCGCCCGACGACCACACGAAGCCGCCGTCCGCGCCGACCCGCGGCGGAAACGAGAACCCGCGTCCGAATACGCTGTCGTTCATGACGCCTCCTTCTTGCCTTTCAGGCCCGGCACCGGGAAGCAGATGACGAAGTACGGCAGCCAGCGGAAGATCAGATCGAACAGGGTGACGATGATGATCAGCAGGATCAGCGCGCAGATGGTGATGATCGGAATCGATATCGAGCAGATCATGCCGATGTTGATGCCGCCGCTCTGACACGGCCCGCCGTCGCCGGCCGGCAGATCCTTGTGGAACGGCCACGGCAGCACCGACAGCACCAGATCGACCAGACCCATGCCCTTGGCGCGCTGCACCTGACCGCACAGCATGTCCGACAGCACGAACGCGGTATTGCGTTGATGCTTGCGCAAACCGGCCGGGCTGGTGTCGGTCGGCAGCGAAATGCGGATCGGCCGCGCGGGTGCGTCGGAATCGAAGAAGCCGGCGAGGCGGAAGCGCTGGGTCGGTGCCGACAACAGCGGCGGATGCAACGGCCCGCAGTCGCGGCGCGCATGCACGAAGCGCAGCACGAACCAGCCGCCGTCGCCGAGATTGGCGCCGAGGTTATTGCCGAGCGCGTTCTTGACCTGCAACGCGAACGGCACCGGCGGCGCGTCGGTTTCCGTGGTGGCTTCGAGTGCGCGCGCGAACAGCGCGGTGAAGCGATCGACCTTGCGCGCGACATCCTGGCCCGGCACGGTGCCGGCGAGCGGATCGGCGTCGACCTCGGGCGTCGAGCCGTTGAGTTCGTCGAGCGCGAGAAACGGCCCGGTCGCGGCGAGCGCGGTGTCGACGCCGGCCAGGCAGAAGTGGAAACGCGGCCAGTCGGGCAGGCCGCGGGTGTCCTGGCCGGGCTTGGAACCGGTGGCGTAGGTCGCGGTGCTCGCTTCCAGGCGGGCACCCACTCCGTCGACGCTGATCGCCTTGAGCGCGGCGCGCATCGAGGCCATCGCCGGATACTCGCCGCCGCTGCCGAGCGCGGTGATCAGCGCCGGGCTCATCACCGGCTTGCCGAGCCAGTCGTACAGCTTCTTGCGCGCCTCCGACAGCGCCGCATAGCCGTTGCCGTTATCGACGATCACTTGCCACAAGTCGGGCAGGTAGGTCTTCAGATGCTCGGCGCAATCGAGCAGCACCAGCCACGACGCGCTCTGCTGTTGCAGATTGAAGTTGAGCGCGCGGGTGACGCGATCGGCCGGCGGCTCGCTCTCGTCGCCGATCTGCGGCGTGGACTCGGGCGCGGTCGACAGCTTGTAGGCCGAACGGATCAGGGTCTTCCACGGTTCGCTGACGTCGATCTGGAACTGCGACATGCGCGCGAGCTTGGACAACGCCGGCGCTGCCGCGGTCGTGGCCGCATCGAGTTGTTGCCGTTGCGCGGTGGCGAAGGTCTCGACCGGGCTCGGATCGACGCGAACGCCGAGGTATTCCTCGCGCCGGCCGACCGGAACCGTGCCGGCCCACAGGCTGCGCCGATGCTGGTTCTGATCGAGGAAATTCAACGAAAACGCGGGCAGGCGTTCTTCGCCGGGAACGAAGCCGGCCTCGTCGCACCGCTGCCAGCGCGCGCCCTGCGCGTCCTTGATGTAAGCGAACTCGTGCAGCGCATCGGCCGCGCCGCCGGGCAGGGGCAACAGGCGCCGCAGCACCATGCCGACCTCTTCCGCGCCGCCGCGCACCAGCGCGTGTTCGGGCAGGCCGTGGATGCCGCAGACCAGACTGGCGGTGGCGAGGTAATGACGTTGATGCGCGGGCTGATACAGCTTCAGCGGCAGCGCATCGGCGGGCTCGGGCGCGATCCGCGGCTGCGCGGCTTTCGCGGTCGCATTGCGCCGCGCACTGCGCACCAGTTGTGGCAGCGGCGCGCGTTCGACCAGATCGGGCGGGTCGACCATCGGCTTGCGCCAGGTTTCGCCGCGCGCGAGCAGTCGGTCGATCCGGGCCGGATCGTGGGCGAGGGTGCCGAGCAACTGTTCCATGAACTCGTCGCTGGCGAAACGCAGGATCGCCGGCCGCGATTGTTCCTGCTGATGCTGTGGCGACGGCGTCGCGCTGTCGTCGCCGAAACGCGACCACAGCGGCTGCGGACTTTGCCAGCGCAGCGGATGATGGTTCATCGCGGCCTCCTGCCATCGATGCGGCGGGCGAACGGGGAATGAGTGCGGGTATCGACGGTATTCACCAGATATTCCCCGCGCCCGGCGTGTACGACGCGCTGACGATGCTGTTGCAGATGACCGTGTCGGCCTTGACCACGCCGGAGAAACTCGACATCGCCGCATCCACCGTGACCATGCCGGCGCTGACCGCGACCTGGCTGGCATTGACGGTGACCTTGACCGCGGCGGTGATGGTGATGCCGGCGGTTTCGAGCTTGATCGAGTTGCCGTTGCTGTCGGCGATCTCGACCGCGCCGGGGCCGTCCTTGAGGGTGAAGGTCTGGCCGCCCGGGGTTTCCAGCAGCAGTTGTTCGCGGCCGTCCTGATCGTCGAGAGTGATCTGCACGCCGTTGCGCGAGCGCAGCACCTTCTTGTAGTTCTTGCCGGCGCCGTCCATCGAGGCCGGCGGTTTGTCGCGGCCGTTCCACAGGCCGCCGAGCACGCACGGACGGCACGGATCGCCGTGTTCGAAACCAACCAACACTTCGTCGTCCACATCCGGCACGAACCAACTGCCGCGGTTATTACCGCCGAGCATCGTCGCCAACCGCGCCCACGCTTCGAAACGTTGCCCACCGGCATCGGGCGACCACGGCAACGCGACCTTGACCCGACCTTGGTTGTCCGGGTCCTTGATGTCGACGACCAGCGCCACGAACACGCCATACCAGCGTCCGCCCCAGCCCATCGGCAGGCGTTCGTCCAGCAGTTGCTCGTAGGCGGGCAAGTCGACGATGCGCATCGCTCAGCCTCCCCGTCCGATCATCGGGCGGTCGCACCAGAACTCGGTGCGCATGCCCAGTTTGGGATCGAAGCGGATCTGCACCTCGGTCACGGTGTAGTCGCCTTCGAACAGCGGGCCGATGCCCTTGATCGTCAATCGCGTGCCGACCCGCAAGGTGTCGCGCGTTTCGGCCACGCCATGGCCGACGACGAAACGCCGCGCCATATGCCGGAAACTCGATTCGGCCAGCACCCGCGCTTCGCCATCGGACAGCGGGCAGGCGTGGACCAGGGTGTCGGCGCGTTTGCCGAACGCGCGTTGCAAGGTCTGCGCGCCGCTGTCCTTGCCGCCGAGTTCGGCGCGGATCGCCGCGTCGTCGGCGTCGTGTTTGGCCGCGCGCTTGTCGGTCACGCTCCAGCCGGCGCCGGTCAACTGAGTGCGTTGATGGGCGAGGTCGGCGCGCACTTCGAATTCGCGCAGCGGGCCGGCCCACGACAATTCCACTGAAGGCCCGTTGCGGCGCGCGCGCTGCACCGCCTTGAGCTGGGTGCCTTCGACCCATATCTGCGCGTCTTCGTGGCGGGCGAGGTCGCGCAGGAACGCAAGGTCGCTCTGATTGACCTGCGCAAGCAGCTTGTGACTGTCGCCGCTGAGGTCGACCTGCGCCTGCAGGCCATGATCGCCGGCGATGCTGCGCGCCACGTCGGCCAGGCTGGCGTCGGTGAAGCCGCGCGTGCGCCGGGTCATGCGCAGGTCCTGCAATCGGTCTTCGGCGCATACGCCGATCTGCGGCGTGCCGCCATCGGGGTAGCTGGCCGAAATCGCCGAGATCCGGCCTTCGAACAACTTGGCGTTGCCGAGCTTGATCGTCAGCGGCTTGCCGAATTCCAGCAGGTCGCGACCGAAATGCTGGAAGCCGGGCGTGTCCGCTCCGCCCCAGTTGCCGAACACCAGCTCGCAGCACGCCAGTCCCGCTTCCGATTCGCTGATGTCCAACGACATCAACGAACTGGTCAGCGTGTCCTGGCGTCGGCCGTCGATTTCCACCGAGGGTCGCGAAGCTTTGATCGGCGATGTTCCGCTATCGGCCATGGAGCCTGCCTGTCCTTGTGACTAGTGCGCCCAGATCCGCAGCGCGCGTCGCTGCAACTGCCGCTGCGCGGCTTCGAGGTCGTGCGGATCAAGCTTCTGCGCCGCGTCGTCCTGGCTCTTGCCGACGCCGCCCGCGTCGTTCTTGTCGCTGCCGCGCGGATCGCTCAGCACTTCGAATTCGTTGATCACCACACCCATCGCCGTGTCCTCATCGAAAGTCGTGTCGCGTCGAAAGCTTTCATCCGAACGAGATCGAACCGCTGGCGCTGCCGCCGAGTGAAGCGTTCAGTCCAACCGAAGTTTCGATCGACGCGCCGCCGCCGAAGCCCGCGCTACCCCCAACCGAAGCCCCACCCGAAATCCCGACATCCAAGCCGCTACCGATGCCGCCACTCAGCCCACCGCCAATCGAAGCTCCAGCGGAGAGATTCAGATCGACCAGTTGCCCCGCAGGCATCCGCAACGGATCCTCGATCCCGTTCGCCGACGCAATGCCCTGCCAATCGCCCTTGCCGTTCTTGCCGGCCATCGATTGCAGCGAGTCGCCTTGCTTGGCGCTCTTCAACGGCGCCTGTCCCGGCTGATTCGGCACCTTGCCTTCGCCCTTGAATTCGGCGGCGAGAATCTTCTGCTGCGACAAGGTCATGGTGATGCTCGAGCGCAGCGGCTTGCCGTCCTGGGAGAAGAACTCCAGGGTTTCCTCCATGCCCTCGACCATGCCGTCGAACAGGAAACTGCCCCAGTGGAAACGCACGCCGGGCGGCGCGAGCTTCTTCGGGTCCTGCTCGGACGGTTGCGGGGTCATGAAGTAGACGACGTGCTGGGTCAGCCGGCGCACGTCGTCGACCGCGTCCTTTTCCATCGCGGTCACGTCGAACCACAGCTGCAGCGCGAGCTTGGTGGTGCCGGAGCCGACGAACTGGCGGCCGGCGTTGCCCGCGGCCTGGTCGCCGCCCTGCGGCTGCACGATCTGGTTGGCGAAGGTGACCTTCAGCGTTTCCGGATTGAACTGCACCTCGACCTTGCGCCCGCCGTCCTTCTCCTTGGCGAAGCTCTGATCGAGTTCGTACAGATGGGCTTTTTCCAGGGCCATGCGCGTTCTCCCTGCCTCAGCGATCGCCCGGGCGCTTGAGCGCCAGGGTTTCGTAGGCCATCTGGAATTCCTCGATGGCGATCTGGCCGTCGCGCGCGTTCATCGCCGGCGCCTTGAGCTTGACCGGCACGCAGCGCGACAGCACGAAGCGCGCGCGCACGGTGTTGCCGTCGGGCGCGAGCAGCACGACCTCGGCGTTGGCGCGCAGGCGCGGATCGGCGACCGAGTCGCGGAACCAGTCCCACAGATCGAAGTTCTCGCTCATGCCGCGCTTGAGCGTGAGCTGGCCGTAGCTGACCGCGCCGTTGAGGCGGATCTGCCGGCCGTTGTCGCCGCCCTGGCGGATGGTCTTGACCTCCATGCTCATCTCCAATCCATCGCATTCGGCGAACGCGGCATTGGCCAGCGGCTTGGCGTCGCTGCCGCGGTTGATCTCGACCGAGAAATTGAAATTGGTGAACGGGTAGGGCTGCGCGCTCATGTCACAGTTCCTCCTTGACCGTGAGGCGCTCGCCGCTTTGCGCCAGGCGCACCGCGATGAAGCGCATCGGCAGCGACGGCGCTACCCGCAGTTCGACCACGAACCGTCCGGACTCGACCGATTGCGGCGGATTGACGCCTTCGTCGGTCACCACCCGGAACGATTGCTCGGCGGTGGCGCCGGCGAACGCGCCGCGCTGGAACAGATCACCGAGCAGCAGATCGAAGCCGCGCTGCACCGAGCGCCACAGCACCGGGCCGTTGGGTTCGAACACGTAGCTGCTGCCGCGCCGCAGCGCCATGCGCCGCAACAGGATCAGCAGGCGGCGCACGTTGATCGGGCGCAGTTCTTCGTCCAGCGCCAGGGTGTCGGCGGACAGCGCGAAGAAGCCGCGTGGATCGTCGCGCAGCAGATTGATCTGCGCGTCTTGCAGAGCGGCGCGGTCGCCATCGGCGATGCGCGGGGTCAGCGCGACCACATCGCGCATCGGTTCGTTGGCCGCGGCGATCCAGGCGCCGCGCTGCGAAGCGCGCGCGGCGAACACGCCGGTGGCGACACCATCAGGCGGAACCACGCGCAGACGGCGCTGCGGATCGCGATCAGCGCCGGCTTGCGCGGCCGCGCCCGGCGAGAGTGCGCCGAGCGAACCGGCCGCGAGCGCGCCGCTGCGGGCGTCCGATTGCAGCCAGGGGAAGTACAGCGCGCCGTAACTGAGCGCGCGCGCTTCGTCAAAGGCCAGCGCCAGCGGATCGATCGCCGCGCTGGCGCCGCGCACCGCGCGCAGGCGCTGGCTGTAGCGCAGCGCCTGCGCGGTGCGGAAATGCCGCGGCATCGACAGCACCACGAACAGGTCGCCGCAGGCCGCGCCCAGGCGCAGCGCGGCGCGATGCACGGCCAGCCATTCGGCTTCCATGCCGGCTTCGACGGTGGCCGCGGTCGGCAGCACCCATTCGTCGGCCCGCACCCGCACCGTGACCGGATTGGAGGGCAGGCTGTATTCGCCGCCGACTTGGGCCACGACGCGATAGTAATAGCGGCCTTCGCGTTCGCTGATCGCGACGTATTCGCTCAACTCGCCGTTGTAGATTTCGCGCTGATCGCTGAAGTCGGACAGTCCGGCCTCAAACAAGGCATAGCGTGCGCCGGCTTCGCTCTGGGTCCAGCTGAGTCGATAGCGACCCGGCGATACAGGTGCGTCCGGGCCATCGAGCACCGGCGCGGCGATCAGGCGCGTGCTGCAATCCAGGAAGCGGCTGAAATCCGGCGCCGACAAGGCGTCTTGCGAAGCCGGATCGAGCAGGCAAGCGCCGCGGTGGTCGCGCCAATGCGGTGGCGTTGTCGGCGTTGTTGCGGGCGTCGGCTCGTCCGGCGGATCGAGCCGGCGCTGCCAGCCCAGATGGATCGCATCGGGCAGCGACAACAGGCTGGCCTCGTTGAACAAGCCGCCGGCGCTGATGCCGAACACCGCGTGCAGTCCGTACAGCGGCCGCGGCGAAGGACGGATCAGGCGGATGTCGTCGGCATGCGCGATCAAGGTCTGCACGCTGTCGGCGGCGAGCGCGGGATCGAGGAACAGATCGCGATCGAAGCGGGCCAGGCCGTCGCGTTCGAGCGCGCCCGCGGTTTGCGGCAGTGGACCGACCGATGCGCCGAAGTTTGCTTGCACGCCAAGCGGTAGCCACGCCAACGGTCGTGGCGCATCGTCCGGCGCCAGCGGATAGCGTTGCAGTTCAGCCGGCGGTACCGAGGCCAGATCGTCGCGCTGGCGGTAGTAGTCCTGGTCGCGTTGCTGTTGCCAGAAATGGCCGCTGCCCAGCGGCGTGAGCGCGAGCGAACGCAGGCGCGATTGCGTGCCGTCGGCGCTCAGCGCGCGCAGTTCCAGTTGCAGCCAGTGCGCGGACTCGACCGGGCCGGTCCAGGCCGTGGCCGGATCGAGCTCGCGCCAGGCCGGGCCTTGCGCCTTGATCAGCACCGCGATGGCGTCGTCGATGACCGGGCTGATCGACAGATCGGCGACGCGATCGAGTTCGTCCACGCGTAGCCAGATGATCTGTGCGCCGGCGGCGAAGCGCAGCCACGCGCCGGGGTTTAGTTGTTCCGGCGCCAGCGGCGCCTGCAGTTTCAAAGTGGCCGGCCCCCAGCCGTCCGCGAGCTGCTTGGGCGAATGCAAGGTCGCCGGCAGTTCGTCGTCGAGCCCGGCGATGCGCGCATCGCCACTGATTTCATCCGGCGAGCCGTCGCCGATCAGCGCTTCGAACGCCGCCAACACCCGCACTTCGACCCGGTAAGGCGCGGCCGGTGTGGTGCCCGCCGCGGTCTGTTCGACCCGTGCATACAGCTGGATCGCCGGGTCCTGGTCGAACCGCAGCAGGTCGCCGACGCTCAACGGCTGCCGGGTCAGAAAGGCGAAACGACGGGCCGAGGGCGAATCGATCAGCGACCACGAATCGAGCGCGAAACCGCGCTGCTGGGTCGCGGCGTCGACCCGCAAGCCATCCGACCACGAGCCCTCGCAACGTGCCGCGACGATCGCAGGAGCGATCGCATCGGTGACATCGATCGCGAGCATGCCGGGCAGGGCGTAGCGGTTTGCGGTCGCGATCGCGCTCGGTAGCGGCGCGTCCTCGCCCAGCCGCACACGTTCCATGGCCGCGCTGCGCGCGACCCGCAACACCCAGCAACGACGCCCGCCATTGGCGAAGAACGCGCGCACGCTCGGGCCGAGATGAGCGAACACGCGTTCGCCGCGTTCGCTGTCCCAGGCCAGCGGCGCATCGGCGCCGAACACGGCCGCGTACTGGGCCACGCTTTCCACAGCCACCGGCAGATGCAGCGGGCCGGTCGCGGCGAAGCCGACGAACACCGCCACGTCCAGGCGCGGCAACGCGTCCGCCGCGGGCGGCGGCGCCACGTCGACCTGGATGCCCGGCAGCCGGCGCGCGGTGGTCACGGTCTTACTCCATCTCCAGCCGTTCGTAGGCCAGCACCAGTTCTTCCATCGCCACGTCGGTGCCCTTGGCGTTGAACGGGCCGCTGGTGTGCTTGATGATTCGCGCGCGCAACAGCTTCCAGGTCTGCACGATCTGGGTGTGATCCTCGTTCTGCAGATGGATGGTGACCGTGCGCATGGCTTTCTGATCGCCGTTGCGGATCTGGTCGAGCCACTGGTAGAGGTTGAGCGAACCGATCACGCCGCGTTTCATCGTCACGTCGGTGGATTTGTTCATGCCGGTGATTTTCATCACGCTGTTTTCTTTGGCGTTGCCGGTGCGGTATTCGGACACGGTGACTTCCATGCCGATGCCGCTGAGTTCCTGAAACCCGGCCTGCGGCCCGTCGGTGACCCCGTCGCCCAGGTCGACGAGGAAGTTGAATTGCACGTACGGGCGATCGCGAAGGGTGGCCATGTGCTTGCTCTCCGATCAGACTTTGCGGTCGGCCGTCCACTGGCCGATGCGGAAGATGACGAACTCGGCCGGACGCAGCGGCGCGACCCCGATCAGGCAGATCAGGCGGCCGTTGTCGAGGTCGTTCTGTGACATCGTCGAGCGGTCGCACTTGACGAAGAACGACTTCTCCGGCTTGTCGCCGAGCAAGGCGCCGTTCTGCCACTCGTTGAGCAGGAAGTCCTCGATGGTGCGGCGCACGTTGGCCCACAACTGCTCGCCGTTGGGCTCGAACACCGCCCATTGGGTGCCCTTGTCGATCGAGCGCTCCAAATAGGCGAAATAGCGGCGCAGGTTGACGTACTTCCATTCCGGGTCGGAGCTGATCGTGCGCGCGCCCCACAGGCGCATGCCGCGGCCTTCGAAATAGCGGAAGCAGTTGATCCCCTCGGGGTTGAGCACTTCCTGCTGAGCCTTGTTGAGGAAGCGTTCGAAGCCAAGCGCCAGGTTGACGACTTCGTTCGCGGGCGCCTTGTACACCGCGCGATTGACGTCGTTGCGCGCATAGATGCCGGCGACGAACCCCGACGGCGGCATATGCACCTCGCGCTGGGTCAATGGATCGAGCACCCGCACCCACGGGTAATACAGCGCGGCGTACTTGGAATCGAGCTGCGCCCGCATCGCCCGCACTTCGCTGATCGCCATGTTGTCGCCGCTGTCGAGCACCGCGATGCAGTACTTCATGCGTTCGGCGTGGCGGATCAATGAACGCACGATCGATGGCGCCTGCAGCGCGTAGCTGTCGCTGTAGCCGTAGGTCGAACCCGGCGCGGCGACGATCGAGATGTCTTCGAGATCTTCGAACTGGCGCAGGCCGGTCTTGCGGTCGGCGCTGTCGACGTCGCCGCCGTAGGCGTCGGCGGTCGGGCGCGAGCCGTCGTTGCCGTCGCTGAGCAGGATCGCCAGGCTGCGTTCGGCCGCGGTGCTGTCGTTGATCTGCAATGCGGCGCGCAGGCCCAGCGGCGGCGAGGTCGAGGCGTTCGGGTCAGCGTCGAAGAAGGCGTTGAGCAGCTCGGTGCCGGTGCCGATCGCGGCGACATCGTCGGCGCGGATCACGATCGGCAGGGTGCGCGCGCGGCTTTGACTGGCCGGGTTTTCGGCGAAATAGGCGAACAGCGAATCGGGACTGCCGGCGCGCTGATGCTTGGGGTCGAGCGGCAGATCCGGAGCGACGAAGGTGTCGCCGCCGTTGAGCGGCTGCACCACCACGGTGGCGGTGATCACCCGCAGTTCGTAGTCGGCCGCGCTCAAGTCGGTCAGGAGCGCCTCGGCGCTGGTGATGTCCTCGCCGCTGGAGACGAACGCCCAGCTCTCGCTAGCCGCGTCCCACAGCGCCAGGTAATAGCCGTCCTCGATCGCCGGCGACGGCGCGCTGGCGCGCGGACGGATCCACACCACATCGCGCGCCTGCAGCGAATTGGCCAAAGTGACGCCGCCGACATCCGACAGCAGGCTCTGGCCGACATTGAACACGAAGCTGACCCGCGCATCGCCGGCGCGGCCGGGGAAACGCGCGAACACCATCATCGACGAGGGACTGCCGGGCAGGCCGCCGCGGGCGCAGCCCGGGCGCGTGTCGGTGGGGTCGAGCGGGGTGAACACGCGGCTGATGTAGATGCGCTTGCCGCCTTCTTCGAAGAACGCGCGCACGCCGTGCCACATGTAATTGTCGATTTCGACCGAGGAATCGAACACCAGCTTGTCGCGGCCGCCGTAGGTGCGTTCGAACTCGACCAGACTGGTGACGATTTCCGGATCGATGTTGAGCGGCCCGTAACGGGTCGGACCGACGAAGCCGGTGGTGGTGGTGCTCACGCCCTCGATCGATTTCGCGCGGAACGACACTTCCTCGACGAAGACACCGGGAGCCAGGTACTCAGACATAGCAATTCTCCTTGCCAAGAGCGGCATGCGAAGCGGCACGCGGGCGCGGCGCGGTCGGGCGTGCAGTCATCAGGTGGACAGCAACAGCCAGGACGCGTCCGCCGCGTTCTGGCCCTCGGTCTTGGCCAGGTACGGCCGGCGGTAATCCAGTCGCCGCGGCGGCGCGGGCGAGGACAGCGAATCGATCACGCTGCACGGCGCGACCAGTTGGCCGAGCACGTGGGCAAGATCGGGGATTGACGGAATCGGATCGAGCGGCGGCGAGGTCGTCGACCAGTACGCGCTCAGCTCCAGCGTCCAGCGGAAATCGCTGCGCGCCTGCGGCGGCGACGCCAACACGGCGCGCGGCGGTTCGGGGTAGGGGAACATCACCGCGACCCGGCCTTCGCGATCGGCCATGCCCAGGCCGCAGCGCATGCCGTCGATATCGACCGCGAGCAGGCTCCAGGCCGGAACGCGGCCGCTGCCGGCTTCGCGCAACTGCGCGTAGACCACCGCCAGCGGTTGCGGCGGCGGGCGCGAGGGCGAGGAGAACAGCGGGATGCGTTCGATCAGCAGCAGCGGCGGCGAGGCGGCGTCGCCCGGCCAGACGATCGGCTGCGGCGGCGACATCCACGGCGCGAGCCAGGACAACACGCCGCGCGCGGGCAGGTCGGCATCGAACGCGATCGGCAGATAGCGGCCTTGCGGATCGCTGACTTCGACGCGGTAACGGCCGCCCAGCGGCGGCGAGGCCGCGGCGGCGTCGCTCCATGCTTGTAACGGGTCGGAGGACGAATCGAATTCGAACGACGCCAGACCATCCACGCGATGGGCGACGTACACGCCGCTGGGATTGGGCAGCGCCGGCTTGCGCGCATTCGGGCGGGTGAGCGGATACACCTCTACCTTCAAGCCGTCGATCAGCGACGTCGCCGCGGCCACGTCCCAGAAGCGCAGGCCGAGCGCGGCGTTGCGCTGTACGACTTCGCCTTCGCGCAGGACCGCACTCATGTCGCGGTCTCCATCTGGAAGCGCCGGGTCTGCACTGCGGGACCGTCTTCGATGGTCACGTCCGAATCGATCAACACCATGCGCAGCGCGTAGGTCGCCGACGGCGGCAAGCGGCGCAGGCGGTCCCACAGGGTCAGATAGTCGGCCAGCGACAACGGGTCGCAGATCAATTCGACCGCCTCGTGCGGGGCGAAGGTGTCGGTCTCGGGCATATAGTGGTTGAGATGGCCCGCGCTGAGCACGCCGGTGTCTTCCATCAGCCGCATGGCCCAGCCGAGCATGCGCAGCTGGCGCTCGGTGTCCTGCGCCCACGGCGTGATCATGTAATACAGGTCGATCGGCAGCGACGGGCGGAAACGCTTGCCGTCGGGCGAGCGGCGCAGGGTGAGATTGCGCACCGCGCCGTTGATCGCGGTGCGGAACAGGTAGACCGAGAAGCCGTCCTGCATCGGGTTTTCGAAGTCGCGGGTCTGGTACAAGCTGACGTCCAGCCCCGCGCCGAATTCCTCGCGCGGATAACGATCGCGCAGCAAGCCGGCGAGGGCCGTGCTGGTGGCGGCGATGGCGCGATAGTTGGCCACTCAGTCCTCGCGCGCCTGATTCGAGTGATGCGCCTGCGCCAGCGCGGCCAACTGGGCGTCGTCGCCGAGCCGCCGATAACGACGGCGACCGTCGGCGGCGACGATCTCTTCGATCGCGCCGCATCGCTTCATCCACTCCAGTGCGTCCTGCAACTCGTTCATGGCGACCTCGTGTTCGGTTCGCAACCACCAGCGGCGGATGCCCTCGGCGGTATCGCATGCGAGCGGATTGGCGCGCAGATAACCGGCCAAGCTGCTGACACATGCTGATGCCGCGTTGATGTCATCCATCGCGAACCTGCCTCTGTGCGAGTAATTCATTGCAAGAGCGGTGCCAACTTTTTTACGGTGGGTAAATGCTTGAAATCGTTCGCGTGGATATTTCGCGTGACAACCTGGGTGGGATGTTTTCGTCCTGGCGGAAATCGGCAATCGGTCACGCGCGGTGAGCGTGGCGACTGGAGTGCAAGCGTTTGGAGGCAGGATGTCTTTGTCCTGGCATCGGGATGGTTTTGTCCTGGGGCGGACGTGCATTGGAGATTCGCGATATGTCCCGGGGAAGGCGCGACGCTGCCGGGAAGCGGGACTTCGAGCGAAGATGCGACGGCTTCCTTGTTCCACATGCGGGAGAAGGTGCCCGCAGGGCGGATGAGGGGCTGGGCGATAGGTTGCGTCGTGGCTGCTATAGCGCGCGCCCTCACCCCAACCCCTCTCCCGCGTGCGGGAGAGGGGCTTAGTCGTCAAGCGGATGAGGCAACGTCATTCCCTTCTCCCGCTAGCGGGAGAAGGTGCCCGCAGGGCGGATGAGGGCCGGGCTATAGTTTGCGTCGTGGCTGCTATAGCGCGAGCCCTCACCCCAGCCCCTCTCCCGCATGCGGGAGAGGGGCTCAGTAGTCAAAGAGATGAGGCAACGTCATTCCCTTCTCCCGCTTGCGGGAGAAGGTGCCCGCAGGGCGGATGAGGGAGAACGAAACTTGCCCGAGCGACTGACCCGAGCCTGAGCCTCTACCCCGGCTCATGCTCGAACGACCGAAACCGGCTCGGTTCGATCCGATGCTTGCGCATCAACTCGAAGAACGCGCGACGGTCCTTCTTCGCCGCCAGTGCGGCGTGGGTGACATTGCCGCCATGCACCGCCAGCAGGCGTTCGACATAGCCACGTTCGAAGTCGTCGACCACGCGCTGCTTGGCACTGCGGAACGAGGCGCGTTCGGTATCGGCGATCGATACCAATGCGATTTCGTCGGACTCGCCACCTCGCGCGCCATCGATCTGAATGTCCTCTCGGGCCAGCATCGAACCACGTGCGAGCAACACCGCGCGTTCGATCACATGGCGCAGTTCGCGCACATTGCCGGGCCAATCGTGGGCCAGCAACAGTTCCATCGCGCCGGGCGTGAACGCCGGTCCGCAGCGGCCGTAGGGGCGGCCGAACTCGCGCGAGAAATGCGCGGAGAAATGCCGCGCCAGCAAGGCGATGTCCTCGCGTCGCTGGCGCAGCGGCGGCAAGGTCAGGTTGAGCACGTTGAGCCGGTAATACAGGTCCTGGCGAAAACCGCCGTTCTGCGCGAGCACGCACAGGTTGCAGTTGCTGGCCGCGATCACCCGCAGGTCGGCGCGATGCACGGTGTTGGAACCGACCGGACGGTACTCGCGCTCCTGCAGGAAGCGCAGCAGCTTGGCCTGCGCCGACAGCGGCAGGCAGTCGACATCGTCGAGAAACAAGGTGCCGCCCTCGGCCTCGCGCACCAGGCCGGTGCAGGCGCTGTGGGCGTTGGTGTAGGCGCCTTTGACATGGCCGAACAGTTCGTTTTCGACCAGATCGACCGGGATCGCGCCGCAATTCACCGCCACCCACGGCCGGTCGGCGCGCTTGGACAAGTAGTGGATGGCCTGCGCGCAGACCTCCTTGCCGGTGCCGGTCTCGCCGACGATCAACACGCTGGCGTCGCAACCGGCCACCACCGGCAGACGCGCGGCGATGGCCGCGCAGGCCGGGCTGGCGTGGACGAAACCGCGGATCGCGGGCGGTGGTTCGAGCGCGGACGATTCGGCGGACTCGGCCGGCGCCGACGCAGCACACGTTTTATCGGACGCCGACATCGCCTCGGCGCCGGCGCGTTGCAATCGCGCGCCCCATTCGGCGCAGGTCGCGGGCAGCGAGACGAAATCGCTGACGCCGGCGCGGATCACCGCGTCGAGTTCGAATTCATCGGCATCGCGCATGCTCACCACGATCGCCATGCGCGGGCGTTCGCGACGAATCGCGGCGATGCATTCGAGCACCGCGTCCAGGTCATCGGAACCCGATACCAGCACGATGCCGTCGGCGCAGCGTATGGCCGTCTGCAGATAGCCATCGGGCAGCAATCGCAGATGCGCGCAGTCGGCGAGCGCGGCCTGCACCGCGCGTCGTTCGGCCGTCGCGTTCGCCAGCGGCACCACCGCCCAACACGGCACTTCCATCGCCAGCCTCCCTGTCCGTGCCAGTCCGCCCCGCGCGGCGTCGCCGAACCTCGCCGCGCAGCCGTGACGGCTGGCCGGTGAAGGGTCGGTTCGATGCGTTTCGGGGTGTTGCAGCACGATCAACGCGGTGACCGCGGCCGGGCGGTCACCGCCCGGTGTTCGGATTTGCAACATCGGCCGATCGAGCCCCGGTCTTCTCTATCGAGGCGGCCGGGCGGTGAGCCGGCGTGAGCGACCCACGACCGTTCAAGCTAGCGTTGACGTTCGCCGAACGGCGCGCGATACCAACCGATCAGGCCGGCGAGCAGCAACAGCGCGCCGAACCAGCGCAGGGTGCTTGGCCAGGCGGGCGCGGCCTGCAACAGCTGGACCTCGCGCACGAACAGCGTCTCGCAGGCGCCATTGCCCTGATCGTCGCGGTGGGTCGAGGTGCCGCGCTGGAAATCGAAGCCCGAATGATGGCTGTAACTGGCGAGCTGCCCGCGCAGGCGCACCTGATCGCCGACCTTGAGGCCGCGGATCTGCCGGGCGACATCCTCGTTGTCGGTCAGGATATGGTTGTTGGAAATCGCGCGCACATGCGCCGGCCCGACCTTGTCCGTGTCGGTGTAGCTGATGTAGCAGACCCACTGGCCGTTGGAAAAACTCATGGCCTCGTAGGCGCCGTCGGCGGCGTTGGCGCCCCAGACCATGCACAGGTCGGCGACATTGAGATAGTCGCGGCTCTGCTCGTGCTCGCGATCCCACCAGGTTTCCGAATCGTGCCAGCTGACGATCAAGCCGGAAATGTCGTACTCGGCGACCGGGGTGATCTCGTAGTCGACGCCGCCCGCCTGCGCCGCGAAGGCGGGCAGGGCGGTCGGGGTCTGCAACGGATCGTGGAGCACCGACGGCGACAACGCGCCGGGCGCCGGCCGTTCGCCGTCGTAATAAAAGCCGGCTGCCAGCAGCGCGACGCCAGCGAGCAGCAATAGGCGGGCGATCAGGCTCAGCATGTGGCCCGTGTCGCGGTCGACCGCAAGAGGCCACGGCGGGCGCGGTAATGGATGGCGTTGACGATGGATTCCCCTGGGATGCGGCCGCTGCGACGTCGGTGCGATGGCATCGAGCCGCCATCCAGCACGCGCGGACCGATCCGGCTGGCGACTCGCGTCTTTGCGCAAGTGTAGCGTTTGCGCCAGTTTCAGCGTGTGCCCGGCGAGCTTGTCCTCGATCTTGAGGATAAGCGTGCGTTCACCCGGGGCATCAGTTGTAGTCGAAAGCGATCGCCAGGTTGCCTTGGTCCGGTTGGGCTAGTCGTGCACAACAAACGGATCGAAGGGCATCGGACCGTTTGCTGTCGCTGTATGCAGCCGCAATCATTGCGTACCGTCTTAGACGGTCATGGGCTTGACCTGATCCTGGCTAGCCTGCGCCGGCGCATTGGTGTGCTTGGGAAGGTCCTGACTCAACTGTTCGGTAGTCTTCTCGACCGGCTGCTGCACCGCCTGGGCCTTGTCGGCATAGACGCGTTGATGGGCCGGGTCATTCAATGCGCCTTGCACCGCGAACAGGCCGGTGCCGCTGGCGTTCGGGACGACGTGATCGATCTTGGTCAGGCCGCTGACCTTGGCTTCGTACGTCAAGGTGGCCGCGGCGCGCTCGCGTTCGGCTTGATCCTTGAAGCCTGCCTCGGGGCCGAGTTTTTCGATGCCGGCCAGCGCCTGTTGGTACAGGCCGTGATCTGGGTGGTTCGGGTCTGAAAGCAAGGGGCCGTTGGCTGCTTGCGCTGGCGCATGACCTTCCTTGACCGGTTGGGCGGGTTGGCTTGACGACGGCGGCTGTTCTGATGCTGGCTGCGTCGGAGTAGGCGCTTCTTGCGCGGGATCTTTTGGAGTAGCAGTCTTCAGTGCGTCGAGCGTGTTGGAGCCGGCGATGCCATCGACGGTCAAGCCGTCATGATCTTGCTGAAAGGCTTTGACGGCTTCTTTGGTTTTTTGACCAAAATCGCCATCTGCGCGCAGGGGCTGGCCGCTCGCATCGGTGTAGCCAAGTTCATTTAAGCGCGTTTGCAGTTCGCGCACTTCCTGGCCATTGTCGCGTAGGCTGAGTACGCCGTCGGCCATAGGTGCTGCGGGAGTGGTGCTACCTCCGCTACCCGGATAGACCTGACGGCGATCGTTGGATAAATTGGTGACAGTGGCTTCGCCAGTTAGATTTTCTGAGTGGGGCGGGCGTGTATCTGTCGTGATCGTACCGTTGTCTATGTCGCGGACATAGCGTTCCATTTGCGGCAGGTACTGCGTATTTATGTCTATGTGGACGTGAGCTCCGAACGCCTTGGGATTTCCGTTGTTGTAGCCTCCTTGCGGTGCTAACGGCTGCCCATATTCGATCGGCATATCCGGCTTTAGCTGAGTGTTGCTGAGATCGAGATGACGATATTTGGCGATCAGCTCTCTATTCGGATCGGTGCTGGGTCGATCGTAGATCTCAACGATCCCATTTTTTGGGTCGATCGCGCCGATGTAGCCATTCGCCACGGCCGGCACAGGTACGTTCTTGCCATCGTTGAGGATGAGGTCTTTGGATACGAAGTAGTCGTTGTCACGCGTAACATGCGCAGTGCCATTGTAGTTTCCAAGCAGTTCCTCGCGCTCACCATTGACCGTTCCATAGACACGCCCCTTTTCATTTCCTCTGCTGGGATGGTGGCGTTCGATGTCTTCGTAATCGTGGATGTCATTGATGGTGTTTTTCGCGTCGATGGACTCGACCATGGTGTACTTTGGCATCTCACGGCTCCTTGTGAATGTTTCAGCGCAACTCTTGTGTCAGTTGCCAACAATTGTTCTTACGCTCAAACACGTATGCGCCTTTAGCGCCGTATGTTTCTGTTAGCGTGTCATCGTTTGTGTAATGACCTCTTATGAAGTCAACTTGCATGGTTTCGTCTACACGATGAATTTTTATTTCTATCTTGTCGAATTTTTCTGCTTTTTCGTTTGGGGTGACGTAGGACCAGCGATAGTCGATCAAACCAATTTTGAACGGTTTGTTCTGCTCTTTGGTTTCTACGCCAATTTTTTTGTTCTTGTCTGAAAACTGGCGGATTTCAATGTTGGGCGACGTGTACTGGGATCGAAGTTCCGGTCGGTAGATGTAGGCATTGAAGAAGTTGTCGAAATCTTGATCGCTGTTTCCGCACGCGTCGGCATCCATCGATTGAACGGCTGGCGCTTCTAGTTTTTTCGAGCTGTTCTGGGTCTGCGATGTTTGCTGCCTAGGTGCGGCTGCGGCGGGTTTGTCGGCATGGCTGGGTGCCGAGCACCCCGTGACAAATATCAGGAATAGAACGGTTTTTATGCGTAACAGTCGCATTGGGATGCCTTCACGGTTAGGAAATACTGCTATCCGGTCGAGTAATGCTTGGGGGCGATCGCATCTGAATCAGTCACCCGCCGACTTTCACAGGTAGGCTGCAACCTGAGTAGTAGACGCCACATCGCTGTCCGTTATTTATCTTGTTGCAAGTGGATGTGGCGTCTTCGATAGCGTCTTCCACCGTGGGTGCTCGCGCGACTCCGCTAGCACCCTTATGTGCGACCACGGCTGAGCATTGATTTACATAAATCAGCGCTATTTTGCAGTTCGATCCACCCCTTTTATGACACTCATCAATAGCCATTTTTCGAGCAATTTTTTTGCTCGGCTTTTCCGAAACAATTCCCCAGTTGCCGTTACTGTCTGTTGAAATAGCTCCCCATCTATCAAGCCATGTTACTTTCGATCTACTGCTTTCAGGGATAGGAGCACAGCCAATCGGTCCTTGGGGCCCTGCGGGCGTCGTCTGGTAATGCCCCGGGGGACATGCTCCTTCAGCAAGTGCTGAAGGGCTGGTGCATATCAGAAAGATTCCGAAAATCAGGTGGCCTCTCATCAGGTGTCTCCACATTATTTGTTTCGGGGGTTGCCCTTGATCTCATCTTTTGGAGATGACGTGCTGTTGCCAGGGGCGCGATCTGCATACGTCTCAGACGAAACGCCGGCTTTTGGGTTTGGGGTTGATTCTCGTGTTTGTGTCGTAGGTGCTACCGCATCTGTGTTCTTATCTTTCCCTTGCTCCTTCCCAGCAAACGCCGAATACGACATGAAGTTCCCCAGCGTCCCCTGGAAATAAGCCGCCGCCAACGGCGGGGCGGTCACGATCAACACCGTCATCAGCAAGCCGATCCCGCCCTGGAACATCGCCTGCGTGGTCATTCCTTCAGCGGCGCTGCCCAGGATGCCGTTCAAGGCCTTGTTGACCCACAACAGCACCGCGATCTTCGCCATCAGTTCCATCACCCATCCGGTCACCACGCTCAGCAGCGACATCGAGAACAGCGTGCCGATGGTGTAGAGCAGCCATCGCCGGAACAGGTCCTTGGTCTGTTCGAAGATCAGGCACAGGATGAACAACGGCGCCAAGCCGATCGACAGGGCGATCGAGAACTTGAACAGCAACTGCATCGCGCCGGCCGCCATCGGCGGGCTGGCGGTGCCGATGCCGGCGAACAGCAGGGCCTGCTCTTTCTTGCGCTGCAGCGCCGGGTCCTTGTCGGGCACCTGCACCGCGTCTATCGCGCTCAGCGCGACCTGCATGAAGGCGAGGTTCTTGTCGATCGCGTCGCTGCTGTTTTGAGCGGTGCCGACGAACAGCGAGTGGATCTCGCGATCCAGGTCGACGGTGACGAAGCGGTGCAGGTTGGTGCCGCCCCAGGACATGCTGGTGGCGACGGTGATGATGACCGCGATCTTGGCCATGCCGACGACCATGCCCATCATCGAGTCGCGCGACTGGCCGGTGGCCATGCGGTAGCCGGCGATCATCACCCACAAGGTCACCAGGGTCAGGGCGATGGCGCCGACCCAGCGCATCATCCGCGCCATCAGGCGCAGGCCGAACTGGTCGATCTTGTGGTCGAAGTATTCGCTGATCAGTTTGAAGAAGGCGAAATCGCCGACCCCCTGAGCATGCGGGTTGAGCCAGTCGTGCAGGCTGAGCAGTGCATCCATGAGCCGTTCCTTCGAGCGTGCAAAGGGGCGATCGCCGGGATCAGAACGAGAACGCGCTCTTGATCGAGTCGGTGCCGATCACCCGGCCGATGCCGCTGCCGTCCTTGCGGCCCTCCAATGCGCGACGGGCGAGGCGGGACTGATCGTTCTGCAGCGCCAGGATGTAGTCGTCGTAGGCGCGCATGCGGGCCTGCCAGTAGTCCAGGTCCATCTGGGTGCGGATCATGAAGCGCTGGGCTTCGTTGTCGTTGGCGGCCAGCGCGCCCTGGCTATCGCCGACACTGTCGCGTTGGCTGTCGATGTTGCCGAACTCGTTGTTGCGCCGGATCAGCAGCTTGAGCATGCGCACCGAGTCGTTGTACTTGGCGTTCTCGGCGAGCACGGCGCGCTGGCACAGGGCCAGTTGCTGCTTGACGATGTCGCCGTCCATCTGCGGGCTGAACTGGCCGCGCAAGCCGTCCAGGCCGCCGCTGGAACCGGGGCAGCGGTCTTCCATGCCGTAGTTGCTGGGGCGCTCGGGGAAGTCGTCGACCATCTGTGAATTGCTGATCTGCAACTTCTGCAGCTTGACCAGCTGTTGTTTGTAGTGGTTCGCCGTCGCGCTCCAGCGTTCGGCCTGCTTGCCGAACTCGATCACGTTCTTGGCGATGTTCTGGACGTGCGCGACCAGCGCCGGCGGGTCGTTGACGACCATCTGCGCGCGCGTCGGCGTGGCGGCGAGCAGGCCGGCCAGGATGACGGCGGTGGATGCGGCGGCGCGGGCGCGTAATCGGGCCGGCGAGGCGGCGGTTTGCGGTGAACGCGCGTGCGATGCGGTACGCGGCGGCTGAACGTTCATGCGGTGGCTCCCCCTGGTAATAAATCCACGGTCCTGTGGATTCGTGCTTGCTTGCTGCGGCGTCCTGCGTTTCACAATAGAAACCAGATGAGGGGCGCGAAATCAATCCTGAAGCCGGTTTTTTCCTCTATTTTCAGGTTGTTGTAGACATCTGCCTGCAGCTGGATTGATTTTGTGTGGAATTGATATGCTCGCCGCGTGCAATCCTCGGATCGGGTCCGGCTGACTGCGCGATGAAGTCGTCCAAGGAGCGCCGCGTATCGCAACTTCGAGTAGCGGTCCCGGCGACACGGCTTCACCGTGCGTTGGCGGTCCTTGTCCGATGGTGAAATGGATGCGGTGGTTGCAAGCTGGGCGGACGAGCGGGCGCGAGGTCCCGTTCGACCGCTTCGGCGCGGGTCGGATTGTCGCGGTTCGGATTAATGCTCGACTTCACAGGGAAGGCTGGCCGGCATGATTCATGTGTTCATGGTCGATGATCATTCGCTCGCGCGCATGGCGCTGCGCCTGATGATCGAAGGCGATGGCGACGTCAAGGTGATCGGCGAGGCGAGCGACGTCGACATGGCGTTGCGGATGATTCCGTTCTCGGCGCCGGACGTGGTCGTCAGCGATTTCGATCTGGGCACGAGCGATGGATTGACGGTCACGCGCAAGTTGCTGGATTTCGATCCGACCTTTCGCGTGCTGGTGGTGTCGATGCGCGAACGCGGGCCGGTGTCGCGGATGTTGCTGGCGGCCGGCGCGATGGGTTTCGTGTCGAAGTCGTCGCCGCCGAGCCGGGTATTGGAGGCGGTGCGCGAGGTGGCGCGGGGACGCCGTTATCTGGACGAAGCGCTGCCGGGATCGACGAGCCTGGTGGCGCGTTCGCCGTTCGATCGCCTGAGCGCGCGCGAGTTGATGGTGATCCACATGCGCCTGCAGGGCCGCGATGTCCGCGGCATCGCGAGATTCCTGAAAATGTCGCAGGCGACGGTGCGCGCCCTGCGGGCCAAGGCGATGGAAAAGCTCGGCGCGCGCAGTCACGTCGGGCTGACGCGGCTGGCGTCGGAGCATGGGTTTATTTGAGGCGACCGCCGAAGGCCGCAATCCAGCCCGGCGCGGCTCGATCGTTCTTCAGGCAGTGCGACGAAGGCGAAGCGAATCGGCCGCGCGTCGACGCAATTACTTGACCCGATGCTTGCCGAGCTTGCGCGCCAGCGTACGCCGGTGCATGCCGAGCCGGCGCGCGGTCTCGGAAATGTTGAAGTCGGTGGCGGCGAGCATCTCGTGGATGCGTTCCCATTCCAGGGTCTTGATCGAGGTCTGGCGCTCGGTCAGTTCCACCGTGGCGTCGCCGGCGGCGCGGCCGAACGCGGCTTCGATGTCGTCGGTGTTGGACGGCTTGGCCAGGTAATGGCAGGCGCCGAGCTTGATCGCTTCGACCGCGGTGGCGATGCTGGCGTAACCGGTCAGCACCACGATCAGCATGTCCGGGTCGTGCTCGTGCAGCGCCTGCACGCAGGTCAGGCCGGAGTCGCCGCCGGCCAGTTTCAGGTCGACCACCGCATAGCCGGGGCTATGGGTTTCCAGCAGTTTTTCCACGTCGGCCAGATGGGTCGCGTTGTGCACGATGTAGCCGCGGCGTTCGAACGAACGGGTCAGGGTGCGCGCGAACGCGGCGTCGTCCTCGACGATCAGCAGGCGGCGCGCGTCGTCGCCGTCGAGCGCGTCTTCGTCGAGGGGGACATCGGTGTCGTCGTGCTCATTCATGCTCGGCCTCGCTTACGCTCAAGGACGACAGCGGCAGGCTCATGGTCACCACCGCGCCGCTGGGTTCGCGATTGCGCGCCGCGATGCTGCCGCCGAGCTGGCGGACCACGTTGAGCGACAGGAACAGGCCCAGGCCTCCGCCCGGGCGGCCCTTGCTGGATTGATACGGCTTGCCGAAGTGCGACAGCATCGCCGGGGCGAAACCCGGGCCGGCGTCGCTGACCCGCAGCACCAGCCTGTCCTCGTCGCGCCAAGCTTCCAACCCGACCCAGCCGGGCGAGGCTTCCAGCGCGTTGTCGAGCACGTTGCAGATCATCTGCTTGAGGCCGGAATCGGAAATGATGACCGCATCCTCGCCGAAGCTGTTCTGGTAGTCGAATCCGCGCACCGGACGGGTGCTGCGCCATTCGCCGACCAGGTCGTCCAGAAACGCCGCGACGGTGGTTTCCTCGGGCGCCTCGCCGCGGGTTTCGCCGGCCGACAGCAGGATGCCGGTGACGATGCTCTTGCAGCGGTGCAACTGGGTCTGCATTTCGTCGAGTTCCTGCAGCAGTTCGGGCTGCTGGGTGAACGGCGGCATGTGGCGCCAGTCGCCGAGGATCACCGACAAGGTCGCCAGCGGCGTGCCGAGTTCGTGCGCGGCGCCGGACGCCAGCAGGCCCATGCGCACGATGTGTTCTTCCTCGGCGGCGCGCTGGCGCAGGTCGGCCAGGCGCGCGTCGCGCGCGCGCAGGATCCGGCCGATGCGGGTGATGAACACCACCAGCAAGGTCGCGTTGAGCACGAAGCACAGCAGCATGCCCTGCACGTAGGGATCGGCGAGGCCGCGGGTCGGGTCGGCCGGGATCACCACCGGGCCTGCGAACGTGGTCAGGGCGATGAAGCAGGCGCTGGTCACGAACACCACCGCCCAGCTCGCCCACGAGCGCAGCAGCACCGCGGCCAGCACCACCTGCAGCAGGTACAGGAACACGAACGGATTGGCCGCGCCTCCGCTGAGGTACAACTGCGCGGTCAGGGTCAGCACGTCGACCAGCAAGGCGAGGAACAGCGCGCCGTTGGTGACTTCCTCGCGATGCCGCCAGCGCAGCATGCTGACCAGGTTGAACGCGGCCAGGCAGGCCAGGACGATCGCCATCGGCATCAGCGGCAGGCGGATGCCGAAACCGAAATGCACGAACACGATGGTCGCGACCTGGCCGATCACCGCGATCCAGCGCAGCTGGATCAGCTGGTGCATGTTCTTGACCCCGGTGCCGTCCTGCGAGGCGGTCAACGGGGCCATGCCAGGAGCGGGGCCGGTAATGGGGCTGTCCTGCATGGTGTGTGGGCCGGTAGCGGAAGCGGGGTGGTGCGGGGCGAGGCGAGGTAATTCGGAGCGGTGCGGGCGACGACGCTGACGGCGATCGGATCGAATCGTTACGGCTTCGGTTCCAGTTCGATTGCGGCTTGATTCCAGCTCGGTTCTAGGCGCCGTGGCGACTTCGCCGACGGCGCTCTTCCAGGTATACGCGCCAGGCGGCGAACACCACCATCAGCGCCAGCGCGAACCAGGTCAATGCGTAGGACAGGTGGCTGTTCGGAAACTTTATCACCGTCAGCCCGCCGACCGGCCAGCTCGGCTCGACCGTGGGGTCGCTCGGCAGCGGCGCGCTGCGATCGGCGTCGATGAAGTAGGGCGCGACCTGTTTCAGGCCAAGCTTGTTCAGGCCGAGCTTGGCCGCGATGGCCTGCACGTCGCGCGAGTACCAGCGATCTTGCGCCGGCGCGTTCTTGCGCAGGAAACCGCCGCCGGGCTCGCTCAGGCGCAGCAGGCCGGCGACGCGGGTGTCGGCGGGCGCTTCGCCGGCTTCGGCGGCCTTGCGTTCGTTCGGCGCGAAGCCGCGGTTGATCAGGACGATGTCGCCGCTCGTGGTCTGGAACGGTTGCAGCAGCCAGAAACCGGGGCCGAGTTCGGTCACGGCTTGCACGCGCGTGGCCGCGACCGGAAGGTACTGGCCTTCGAGCTGGACGTGCTTGTACTCGTCGCGATCGGCGCTGACGGTGGCCCAGTCGGCCGGGCCGGGCGCGGCGCCGGGCGGGGCGTGTACGCGTGCGTCGACGCGCTGGATCAGATCGAGTTTCCAGGCGCGACGCTGGATTTGCCAGACGCCCAGGGCGATCAGGCCCAGGAAGGCGGCGAGGAAGAGCAACGACACGGCCGCCAGGGCGAAGCGGCTGCGCGGGGGCTTGGTCGGGGGCGCGGTCATGCTCGGGGCCTCTTCGTGAATCGCCGGTGGGGGCGTTCGGTGTTGCTCGACTTCAGGGTGATACCACTTCGGTCACCATCCTTTTCGCTCGTCATCCCCGCGAAGGCGGGGATCCAGAGACTTCAGAGTCGTACCGCTTTTACCGTCATTCCCGCGAACGCGGGAATCCAGCGACTTTCGTGCGAGCATTCCCGCGAACGCGGGAATCCAGCGACTTTCGTGCAAGTGCCGTCAAAGTCATTGGATGTTCGGCTCCGCCGAAGTGAAGCAGAGCCCGCGTTCGCGGGAATGACGAGCAAAAGCGAAATTCCGCTACCTAATTTATCGCTCGTCATCCCCGCGAAGGCGGGGATCCAGAGACTTCAGAGTCATGCCTCGGTGAAGCCCTGGATTCCCGCTTTCGCGGGAATGACGAGCAAAAGCACAATCCCCCGATTCCCGATTCCCGATTCCCGATTCCCGAATCCCGAATCCCGAATCAAGGCATATTCCGCATATCGTGCGGCATCGGCATCATGTTGGTGTTGAGGTGATGCATCACCCACAGCGAGCCGGCCAGCATGATCACCACCAGCACCAGGGTGAAGATCAGCGCGAGCATGTTCCAGCCGCCCTCCGACTTAGTGTTCATGTGCAGGAAGTAGACCATGTGCACGACGATCTGCACGACCGCGAAGGCCAGCACCACGAACGCGGTCATGCCCGAGCTCGGGATCACCTTGGCCATCACCAGCCAGAACGGGATCGCGGTGAGGATCAGCGACAGCACGAAGCCGATTGCATAGCCGCCGACGGTGCCGTGGTAATCGTCGCCGTCGTCGTGCGCGCTGTCGTGGCCGTGCGCGCCGTCGTGCGCATGATCGTTGTCGTGGTGTTGCGGGGCGACCGGGTGGCTCACGGCAGCACTCCCATCAGGTAAACGAAGGTGAAGACGCCGATCCACACGACGTCGAGGAAATGCCAGAACATCGACAGGCACATCAGGCGGCGGCGGTTTTCCACGGTCAGGCCGTGTTTGCCGAGCTGCGCCATCAAGGTCACCAGCCAGACGATGCCGAAGGTGACGTGCAGGCCGTGGGTGCCGACCAGGGCGAAGAACGAGGACAGGAACGCGCTGCGCTGCGGGCCGGCGCCTTCATGGATCAGATGCGCGAACTCGTACAGTTCCAGGCCGATGAAGGCCAGGCCGAACACGCCGGTGATCGCCAGCCAGCCCTGCACCGCGGCCAGCTTGCGCCGCTTCATCGAGATCATGGCGAAGCCGTAGGTGATCGACGACAGCAGCAGCATCGAGGTGTTGATCGCGACCAGTTGCAGATCGAACAGATCCGCGCCGGACGGACCGGCCGCGTAGCTGCGACCGAGCACGCCGTAGACCGCGAACAGGCAGGCGAACACCAGGCAGTCGCTCATCAGGTACAGCCAGAACCCGAGCAGGGTGCCGTTGTGCGGATGATGCCGGCCCTGGGCGTCGAAGAAGACCGGACGTCCGTCGGCGGTGTGGGTGGCGATGGCGTGTGCGTCAGACATGGGCGGCGGCCAGTTGCTGCGTGTACTTGTCCTCGGTGGCCGTCACTTCGGCCGCGGGGATGTGGTAGTCGCGCTTGTAGTTGAAGGTGTGCACGATCGCGGCGATCAGCATGGCGGCGAAGGCCACGCCGGCGAACAGCCACATCTGCCAGATCAGGCCGAACGCGCAGATCGTGCTGAGCACGGCGATGACCAGGCCGGCGGCGGTGTTCTTGGGCATGTGCACGTCGAGGAAACCCGACTGCGGACGCTGATAACCGCGCTGCTTCATGTCGTGCCAGGCGTCGTTGTCGTGGACCACCGGGGTGAAGGCGAAGTTGTAGTCCGGCGGCGGCGAGGAGGTCGACCATTCCAGGGTGCGGCCCTGCCACGGATCGCCGGTCTCGTCGCGCAGCTCGTGGCGGCGGCGGATGCTAACAACGAACTGGATCAGCATGCTGGCGATGCCCAGCGCGATCAGCACCGCGCCGAACGCGGCGATGATGAACCAGATCTGCAAGGACGGATCTTCGAAGTGGTTGACGCGGCGGGTCACGCCCATCAGGCCGAGCACATACAGCGGCATGAAGGCGAAGAAGAAGCCAGTAATCCAGAACCAGAACGAGCACTTGCCCCAGAACGCATCGAGCTTGAAGCCGAACGCCTTGGGCCACCAGAAGTTGATGCCGGCGAACAGGCCGAACAGCACGCCGCCGATGATCACGTTATGGAAGTGGGCGATCAGGAACAGGCTGTTGTGCAGGACGAAGTCGGCCGGCGGCACCGCCAGCAGCACGCCGGTCATGCCGCCGATGGTGAAGGTGACCATGAAGCCGATCGTCCACAGCATCGGCACTTCGAAGCGGATGCGGCCGCGGTACATGGTGAACAGCCAGTTGAAGATCTTCGCGCCCGTGGGGATCGAGATGATCATCGTGGTGATGCCGAAGAACGAGTTGACGCTGGCGCCCGAGCCCATGGTGAAGAAGTGGTGCAGCCACACCAGGTACGACAGGATCGTGATGACCACGGTCGCGTAGACCATCGAGGCGTAGCCGAACAGGCGCTTGCCGCTGAAGGTCGAGACGATCTCGGAGAAGATGCCGAAGCACGGCAGGATCAGGATGTAGACCTCCGGATGGCCCCAGATCCAGATCAGGTTCACGTACATCATCGGGTTGCCGCCGAGATCGTTCGTGAAGAAGTTGGTGCCGGCGTAGCGGTCCAGCGACAACAGCAGCAGCACCGCGGTCAGCACCGGGAACGCGGCGACGATCAGCACGTTGGTGCACAGCGAGGTCCAGGTGAACACCGGCATGCGCATCATGGTCATGCCGGGCGCGCGCATCTTGACGATGGTCGCGATCAGGTTGATGCCCGATAGCAAGGTGCCGACGCCGGCTATCTGCAACGCCCATATGTAGTAATCGACCCCGACCCCGGGGCTGTAGGCGATGCCCGACAGCGGCGGATACGCCAGCCAGCCGGTCTTGGCGAACTCGCCGACGAACAGCGACAGCATCACCAGCCCGGCGCCGCAGGCGGTCATCCAGAAGCTGAAGTTGTTGAGGAAGGGAAAGGCGACGTCGCGCGCGCCGATCTGCAGCGGCACCAGGTAGTTCATGAAACCGGTGACCAGCGGCATGGCGACGAAGAAGATCATGATCACGCCGTGGGCGGTGAAGATCTGGTCGTAGTGTTCCGGCGGCAGATAGCCGGCGTTATCGCCGAACGCCATCGCCTGCTGCAGGCGCATCATCAGCGCGTCGGCGAAGCCGCGCAGCAGCATCACCAGGCCCAGCACCATGTACATGATGCCGATCTTCTTGTGATCGATGCTGGTGAACCATTCCTTCCACAGATAGCCCCACAGCTTGTAGCGGGTGATCAGCGCGAGCACGGCCAGGCCGCCGAGCACGACCATGGCGAAGGTGGCGATCAGGATCGGCTCGTGCAGCGGGATCGAATCCCAGCTGAGCCGGCCGAAGATCGACTGGGTGAGGTTGGATTGGTCAGACATCTTCAACTCCGGAAGTCCGCTCACGGACTCGGCGCGCGGTCTGCGCGCCTTGCTTGAATTCGATTCGTTGCGATCGGTTCGACAGTGCGATGCGCCGCGATCACGGCGCCAGCGAGGCGACACCCCAGTTCGGCGTGGTCGTCGGTTCGGTCACGCACATCGCCGAGGTCACCACCGGGCCGCCGCGCAGGTCGCCCTTGCGTCGCGGCGCCAGCGCATTGGTGTTGAGGCCCAGGCCGCCGCTGGCGTCGATCATCATCATCTCGTCCATGCACATCTTCGACGAGTCGACGCAGCGGTTGAGGATCGCCTTGTACAGGCCCGGCGCGACCGCGCCGTAGCGACGCACCGGTTCTTTTTCGCTGGGCAGTTCGAGCTTGAGATAGTCGGCGCGCTGCAGGGTGTTGCCGCTGGCGCGGTTCTGCGCGACCCATTGGTCGAAGCCGGCCTGGTCCATGCCGTGAAAACGGAAGCGCATGCCGGAGAAACCGGCGCCGCTGTAGTTCGCCGAGAAACCTTCGTAGTTGCCCGGTGAATTCATCACCGCGTGCAACTGGGTTTCCATGCCCGGCATGGCGTAGATCTGACCGGCCAGGGCGGGGATGTAGAACGAGTTCATCACGGTCGAGGCGGTGATCTTGAAATGGATCGGCCGATCGACCGGCGCGGCCAGTTCGTTGACCGTGGCGATGTTCTGTTCCGGATAGAGGAACAGCCATTTCCAGTCGAGCGCGACCACTTCGACCACCAGCGGCTTGACGTCGGCCGGGACCGGGCGGCCGGCGGCGACGCGGTGCAGCGGGCGATACGGATCGAGGGTGTGGGTGCTGACCCAGGTGATCGCGCCGAGCACGATGATGATCAGCAGCGGCGCGGCCCAGATCAGCAGCTCGAGCTGGGTCGAATGGTCCCAGTCGGGCTTGTAGGTCGCGCTCTTGTTGGAGGCGCGGTAGCGCCAAGCGAAGAACAGTGTCAGCCCGATCACCGGCACGATGATCAACAGCATCAGCACGGTCGACACCACGATAAGATCGCCTTGCTGCGCCGCCACGTCGCCGGGCGGATTCAGCACCAGGGTGTTGCAGCCGGCGAGCAGGGCCAGCGCGGCGATGGCGAGCAGCGGACGCAACGCCCTGGTCAGAAACGTCCTGTTGGCGGGCGTGTCGCTTGAGCGCGGGCCGCGGCGGGGCGCGCCAGCACGGAGCGGGCGGCGCGAAAGCAGGCGGTTTGACAGAGATTTGACCATGGTCATCGGGGCGGCGCGTCGCACGAGCGAAGCCGCGGCAGGGCGGCGATGGGCGCACTGTAGAGCCGCGAGACTGTGACGACGATTGGACGTTTTGTCCTATGGCAGCGCCGGCCGGGTGGTGGGAAGCTAGCGGCGTTCCCGGGAATGGGTGGGATTGTGTTGGGTGGTGTCGTGCTGGGTGGTGTGGAGGGTTGATGAATGATCCGCCCGATGTCGCGTCGCCCACCAGGACGTCATTCCCGCGAACGCGGGAATCCAGGGCCTTTCGTGCGAGAGCGCCTGAAGTCACTGGATGTTCGGCTCCGCCGAAGTAAAGCTGAGCCCGCGTTCGCGGGAATGACGTTAGGTGAGGATCGCAAGGCCTGATAACTGCGTTGCTTCGGGTTATTTGCGTATTTTGCAGATGCAGCGCGCTACGCTATTCCCGATTCCCGATTCCCGATTCCCGATTCCCGATTCCCGCCATAACTGAACGTATCCGCCTGCATCAGCAAACACCGCAGGTCCGATCGCTCCAAGCACCGCAAGCCGACTCGACGATGCATACGCCAAATCTCGCAAACCCGGATTCCTCCCAGACCGTGTCGGTCCACGACACCGGTTCGCATGCCGAAGTGGCGCCGGGCGACATCGCGGTCGGCGTGGTGATCGGCCGCGCCTCGGAGTACTTCGACTTCTTCGTCTACGGCATCGCCTCGGTGCTGGTGTTCCCGTCGATCTTCTTCCCGTTCCTGGGCAAGCTCGAAGGCACGCTGTGGTCGTTTGCGATCTTCTCGCTGGCGTTCATCGCGCGGCCGATCGGCACGGTCACGTTCATGTGGATCCAGCGCCGCTGGGATCGCAGCACCAAGCTCACCATCGCCTTGTTTCTGCTCGGGACCTGCACCGCCGGCATCGCGTTCCTGCCGAGTTTCGGTACCGTCGGCTCGTTGTCGATCGTGCTGTTGTCGCTGTTCCGGATTGGCCAGGGCATCGCGCTCGGCGGATCCTGGGACGGCCTGCCGTCGCTGCTCGCGCTCAATGCGCCGAAGGAACGCCGCGGCTGGTACGCGATGCTCGGTCAGCTCGGCGCGCCGGTCGGCTTCATCATCGCCGCCGCGTTGTTCGCTTATCTCAACACCAGCCTGCCGCGCGCCGACTTCCTCGACTGGGGCTGGCGTTATCCGTTCTTCGCCGCGTTCGCGATCAACGTGGTCGCGCTGTTCGCGCGCCTGCGTCTGGTCGTGACCCACGAGTACGCGCGCGAGTTGGGCGAGCACGAACTCGAACCCACGCCGGTGCTGGAACTGTTCCAGGCCAAGGGCCGGCACGTGGTGATCGGCGCGTTCGCCGCGCTGGCCAGCTATGCGCTGTTCCACATCGTGACGATCTTTCCGCTGTCGTGGATCTTGCTGTACTCGGACCAGTCGGTGAGCCAGTTCCTGGTCGTGCAGATCGTCGGCGCGTGTCTGGCCGCGGTCGCGGTAGTGGCGTCGGGCTGGATCGCCGACCGCTTCGGCCGTCCGCGCACCTTGGCCGCGTTGGCCGCGGCGATCGCGATGTTCAGCGGTTTCGCGCCGACCTTGCTGGGTTCGGGTGAATTGGGCCAGGACGTTTTCATCCTGATCGGCTTCGTGCTGCTGGGCTTGTCGTACGGCCAGGCCGCCGGTTCGGTGACCGCGAACTTCGGTTCGAAATACCGCTACACCGGCGCGGCGTTGACCTCGGACTTGGCGTGGTTGATCGGCGCCGCGTTCGCGCCGCTGGTGGCGCTGGGATTGTGCGCGCACTTCGGGCTGGGGTTCGTCGGCGTGTACCTGCTGTCGGGCGCGGTTTGCACGATGGCGGCGCTGGGCGTTAACCGGGCTTTGAATATTCGTAGTTGATGTGGCGGTGGGATTGCTCCCATCTCGGTTTAGACAAGGCGCATTGATCAAGATGCGTTGATCCGGTTGTTGGGCACTATTGCCTTTGCCAAGATGCTCAGCGCCGGGATCAAGTTGCGTCGTCAATTGTCATCGTCATTCCCGCGAACGCGGGAATCCAGTGTCTCTCGTTCAGAAGTGACACAAGCATTGCTGCGATGCGTCGCCACCCCAAGCCACATCGCATCCGGATGGAAAAGTCACTGGATGTTCGGCTTCGCCGAAGTAAAGCGGAGCCCGCGTTCGCGGGAATGACGAGTAGGTGGATACGCCGATCGGCGGATTTCCGTTTAACTCGATACCGACGAACTCCCAAAGCCGTCATCCCCGCGAAGGCGGGGATCCATGGCTTCACCGCGGCATGACTCTGAAGTCTATGGATCCCCGCCTTCGCGGGGATGACGAGCCAGAGCGATCGCGCTCTCAACCGCCGTGCTGCTCCATCGCCTTGATCAGGCTCAACGGACGCATGTCCGTCCAGTTCTTTTCGATGTAGTCCAGGCAAGTCTGGCGTACCGCCGGGCCGTGGACGCTGCGCCAGCCGGCCGGGATTTCGGCGAATTCGGGCCATAGCGAATGCTGGTTCTCGTCGTTGACCAGAACCAGGAACGTGCCGTTGGGGTCTTCGAAGGGATTGCTCATGTGCTGCTCCTGACAGGGGGCGTGAAAGGTGGGTTGCGACGGTGTTGGATAACGGGTCGAGGACGCATGATCCAGCGCGGCCGGCATTTCAATCCGCGACCACAGTCCGCGATTGCGAACGCAGCGCGCCGCGTTCGCGTTGGTGCACGGCGCGCTCCAGGTCGCTCAGGTAAGCGTCCATGCTCTGGTCGTGGCCCGGGGTCAGGGTCATATGCAAGGCGGCCGGGTTGGACAGGCGGCCGACCGGCCAGCCGCGTGCCTGCATCGCGTCGCCGATCAGGTGGATGTCGTACTCGTCGGAGCCGAATGCGATCACGCTCAGGTGCGGTGCGCCGAGCAGATGCAATCCGGGAATGCGTTCGATCCCTTCGATGTAACGATCGCGGATGTGCATCACCCGCTGGGCCAGGGCGCGATAGCCCGACTCGCCCAGGTAATGCAGCACCGCCCAGGCCGCGGCGACCGCGCCGCCCGGACGCGTGCCGCTCAGGGTGTCGGTGCGGTAGACGCCCTTGGGCCAATCGAAGTATTCGAAATGCTGATACTCCTGATCCTCGGCGTCGGCGTACAGCAGCACCGACGCGCCCTTGGCGGCGTAGCCGAACTTGTGCAGGTCGGCCGACAGCGAACGCACGCCGGGAATGCTCAGGTCGAAACGCGGCAGTCCGGGGAGGAAGCGCGCCACGTGCGGAGCGAGGAAGCCGCCGATGCAGGCGTCCACGTGCAGCCACACCTCGTACTCGCGCGCGAGCCGGGCGATGTCCTCGACCGGGTCGATGGCGCCGAACGGCAGCGACGGCGCCGAGGCGACCATCATCATGGTTTCCAAGGAAATGCACTGCGCCAGCACGTCGACGCTGGCGCGGTAGTCGCCGCCGATCGACACCCGCACCACATCCACGCCCATCAGATCGGCGGCCTTGTCGTAGGCCGGATGCGCGCTGGACGGCAACAGCAGATGCGGGCGACGCACCCCGGGATGGCGCGCGCGGAACGCACGATGCGCGCTGCGTACCGCGAGCATGATGCTCTCGGTGCCGCCGCTGGTCATCGTGCCGACCGCGTCGTCGCCGCCGCCGAGCAGCGACAGCGAGATCGCGATGATGTCGTCCTGCATCCGGCGTAGGCTGGGAAACGCCGCCGGTGCCATCGCATCCTCGCAGATGAACATGGCGTAGGCGCGGCGGGCGACGTCGAGCACGTCCTCGCCGGCGTAGTACACATTCAAGGGCGGACCGTAGCGCCAGTCGGGATCGTCGCCGCGCAGGTCCGACATGGCGACCTGCAATTCGTTCCAGGGCTGGCCCCGGGTAGGCAGGGTCTTGCGACCGTGAAGATTGAGCAGAGTCATGATGCGCTGTCTCGGTTCGGGTCGAGTACGGAAAGTGCGGGAGTTGCAACACGCGTCAGGATCGCGATCGGCGCGCGGGCGCGGCCTGGCTCATCGGCGATGCGGACGCGGCGTCGCTGTGCCATGCGCCCGCCGAATCACCGCGGCGCCGCCGTTGCTTCGCGATCAAGGCGCTGCCCGCGCATGCTCCGGCGATCCGCGGAGATGGGCGCGGAGGCAGGGCGCGTCCAGTTCGCAGCCGCGAACGCGCCCGTGGCGTGCGCAAACGCAAACCATCGGCCGACTGACGGGATCCAGGGCGTCGAACGGGGCGTGGGATTTCGATGCGAATCCGCCAGCGCCGCGTTATCGCCCGCGGGTCATCCTGGACAGCGCTGCGGCGCGGTGCGGATGCTGCTTGCGTGGATGCGTGCTTGCGGCCGCGCGACCGATGGCGCGGACGGGAAGGCGGGCGGAGTCGGACCAGGTGGAACCGGACGTAAGCGGTATCCCACGCGTCGCAGGTTGGAATTCTTCAATCGACTTGCTCCGTGTCACGAGAAGGGTGGTCGCGCACTGGATTCGGACGGTGCGGACGGGTGTGGCGAAACGGTTCGCTATTTTTTTAGTTAGTGAGCGAGCCGCTGTGGTGCGTGTTGTTGCGTTGCTGCACGTTGCCAACACAGTGTTACGTCCTGTTGTCAGGTCGGTCAACGATTCGGGTCATTTGTTGCTCGAAGTAGCGATGTGTATCGCATTAACCGATGTGCTCGATCACAGAATCGACGTTGTTATCGCGGCGTGAATACGGTTGTTGGATCGGCTGAAATGTCCCTTGTTTTAAGGGAAATTCGTGATGTGTGATAGCAGGTGTGAAACGCGCTTGCCGTTTCTGAAAATGCGTGCAAGTCGACGCTTGCATTTTTCATCCGCAGGTCATCTTGGAGTTACGGATATGATGGCCACTGATGTCGAGATGAAAATGTCTGCGTTCTCGTTTGCGTAGTGCGACGCCGGCCGTGGCGAGAAGGGTCGCGAGCGACTTGTTTCATTATGTACATTCGGCGGCGCATGGCGATGTCCATCCGATGCGGCGGGCAGGCGTGGGCAAGCCATTAGCTGTCGGGCTTCGGTGCATGGTTTTTGGCGGTCGAGGCCTGGCTTGCGTATGCTCGGCGTCCCCCGGGCCACTCGCGCGACCGCGCCGCACCATGACCATGTTGTTGATCGTGCTGATCGCATTGATCGTCGCCGTGCCGCTGATCGCGATCCCGGTTGGCGCGTTCGCGATCATGAAGCTGCAAAGACGGGTCATCGACAAGGTCTCCAATGTTGCGCTCGAGCAACGTCTGCACCGCGAGGGAGTGGCGACGACCGCGCAGGTGCTCGATGCGGCCGATACCGGCGGACGCATCGACGCCATTTATCTGTTGGTGCGGCTGCGCTTGCAGATCGCCGCCGCCGACGGCGTGGAAGGGTTCGTCGCCGAGATCGTGGCGGCCTTGAGCCCGGTCCGGGTGGCGCAGATCGTACCCGGCGCGACGGTGAAGGTGCGGGTCGACCCGCTCAGCCGCGAGGTCGTGCTGGATCAGCCGCGGACCTGATCGCGGGCAGCGACTGCCGCGGGTCTGTTCAGGCCGCTACCGGCCAACGGCCGGGATATCGGACGCATCCTTGCAAAATTCACGGCCGCACTCGCCCGGGGCAGGCCGGCTCGCTTGGACGTAACGGCTGCTGAAGCCTTGTTCGCGGCCGGCAACGCGTCGCACGCAGAAACCTTGCACGCGACACTCGTGAGCTTGCGACGGCACCAGTTCGTACACGCTGTCGCGGTAATCGAGTTCGGGGGCGGGGAACTCGGGCGACGCGTAGTTGCGCGAGCGTAACGGCAGGTAGTTCGCGGCGACCAGATCCGCCAGTGTCTCGGGCGGTCGCTGGGTATCGCGCCAATAGCGATCGTAGGCGTCGATGATGCGCTGGTGATTGGCCACATCCGCGTCGTAGCGGATCATCGACATCAGCCCGGAGCCGACGAAGGTGCCACCCACGGCCAGCAGCAGCGCCAGGACCGCGAGCACGCAGATGATCGGGCCGATTGCGATTCGTGGCGGAGACATCGAGCGATTCCTTGCGGGCACGGCCGCGCGTTACTTCATTAGTACCGGCGCGCAGGCAGGCGCGACAGGGCCACAAGTCAGGCCGGACGACGCTTCGGGTTTGTTGGGCGGTCTCATGCGGGGAACGCCCGTCCGCCGCCCCAGCCACCACACCACGTTCACACGGCCTTCCGAACATTGGCCGTGCATTACGGTTCTGTAATACGGACAACGCAATCGGGCTTCGCGCGTTAGCTTTATCCGAATCTCACGAATCAAGCGAATGCAGGCAGGCCTATGGGCACGACGCCGCAAGCTCACTCCCCCGATGCGCCGACCCGGCGCGGCGGATGGCGACGCCATCAAGGCCTGTTGCTGACGATCCTCGGCGTGCTGGTGCTGATCGCGCTGGTCTGGTGGCTGGTGCATGGGCGCGCGAGCGAGGAGCGCGGCAATCGACGGCCGACCGCGACGGTCGGCATCGCCGTCGCACAGGCCGGCTCGATCCCGATCACGCTCGAAGCGCTCGGCACGGTCACGCCGCTGGCGACGGTGACGGTGCGGCCGCAGGTCTCGGGCAACATCGTCGATATCGCGTTCAAGGAAGGCCAGAGCGTGACCAAGGGGCAGGTGCTGCTGAGCATCGACCCGCGGCCGTTCGAGCTGGCGCTGCAACAGGCGCAGGGCAGTCTGGTCCGCGATCAGGCGCAGTTGCGCGTGGCGCAGTTGACCTTGCAGCGTTATCAGACCTTGTTGAAGCAGGATTCGATCGCGCGTCAGGATGTCGACACGCAGGCCGCGACCGTGCGCCAGCTGGACGGCGTGGTCGCCACCGATCAGGCCGCGGTCGGCACCGCCAGGCTCAATCTCGACTACAGCCAGGTCAAGGCGCCGATCGCCGGGCGCGTGGGTTTGCGCGTGGTCGATCTGGGCAATTACGTGACATCCGGCGACGCGGCCGGGGTCGCGGTGATCGCCGCGGTCGCGCCGATCGATGTCGAATTCACCGCGCCGCAGGACGATCTGCCGCGCATCCAGGCGCGGTTGGCGCAGGGTAATGCGCCGGCGGTGACGGTGTTAGACCGCACTCGCACCCAAGTACTCGGCCAGGGCCAGTTCCTGACCTTGGACAATGTGATCGACCCGACCACCGGCACGGTCAAGGCTAAGGCGCGGTTCGGCAATGCCGACGCGCGTTTGTTCCCGAGTCAGTTCGTCAACGTGCGCGTATTGCTGGATACCTTGAACAACGCGATCGTGGTGCCCTCGGCGGCGCTGCGCACCGGGCCGAAGGGCGACTTCGTGTACGTAGTCGGCGCCGATCGCAAGGCCTCGCTGCGCACGGTCAAGCGCGGGCCGGCGTCGGGCGATTCGGTGTCGGTCGCACAAGGCCTGCGCGTGGGCGAGAAGGTGGTGATCTCCGGTGGCGATCAACTAATCGACGGCGCTACCGTGCGTTTACCCGAGGACGCCGCGGCCTCTGGTAAAGGCAGCGGCGACGCGGCATCCGGCAAGCCGCGAGGCGAACGCAGGGCCGGCGGCCGCAGCGGCGCGCAATGAATCCCTCGCGACCCTTCATCCTGCGACCGGTCGCGACTTCGCTGCTGATGGCGGCGATCGTGCTGGCCGGTCTCGCCGGTTTCCGGCTGTTGCCGCTGTCGGCCTTGCCGGAAGTCGATTACCCGACCATCCAGGTGCAGACCCTGTACCCGGGCGCCAGTCCCGAGGTAATGGCGCATACCGTGACCGCGCCGCTGGAACGCCAGTTCGGGCAGATGTCCGGGCTGCGGCGGATGAGTTCGACCAGCGCCGCCGGCGCGTCGGTCATCACCTTGCAGTTCGATCTCGACGAAACGCTGGATGTGGCCGAGCAGGAAGTGCAGGCCGCGATCAATGCCGGCGGCAACCTGCTGCCGGCCGATCTGCCGGCGCCGCCGGTGTACGCCAAGGTCAATCCGGCCGATGCGCCGGTGCTGACCCTCGCGGTGACCTCAGACACGATCGCGTTGACCCAGGTGCAGGACCTGGTCAACACGCGGCTGGCGCAAAGCATTTCCCAGGTCGGCGGCGTGGGGCTGGTGTCGCTCAGCGGCGGCAACCGGCCGGCGGTGCGCATCCAGGCCGATCCGCAATTGCTCGCCTCGTACGGACTGGGCATCGACAGCCTGCGCACGGTGATCGCGAACGGCAACGCCAGCGGCGCCAAGGGCAGTTTCGACGGGCCGAGCCGGTCCTACACCATCGACGCCAACGACCAGCTCACCGATGCCGAGCAGTACAAACAACTGATCGTCGCCTACCGCGACGGCGCGCCGATCCGCCTGCGCGATGTCGCCAACGTGATCGAAAGCGCCGAGAACGTCCGCCTCGGGGCCTGGGCCGGGCTGACCCCGGCGATCATCGTCAACGTGCAACGTCAGCCCGGCGCCAACGTGATCGCCACCGTCGACGCGATCAAGGCCAAACTGCCGGACTTGCAGGCCGGTTTGCCGGCCGGGCTCAAGGTCGACGTGCTCAGCGACCGCACCACCGGCATCCGCGCCTCGGTGCGCGACGTCGAATTCGAACTGCTGCTGGCGATCGCGCTGGTGGTCGCGGTGATCCTGGTGTTTCTGCGCAGCGTCGCGGCCACGGTGATCGCCAGCCTGGCGGTGCCGATCTCGCTGATCGGCACATTCGGCGCGATGTACCTGCTCGGTTTCAGTCTCGACAACCTCAGCCTGATGGCGCTGACCATCGCCACCGGTTTCGTGGTCGACGATGCGATCGTGATGATCGAGAACATCTCGCGCTACATCGAGGAAGGCGAGCCGCCGTTCGAGGCCGCGCTCAAGGGCGCGCGCCAGATCGGCTTCACCATCATCTCGTTGACCGTGTCGCTGATCGCGGTGCTGATCCCGCTGTTGTTCATGGGCGACGTGGTCGGGCGGCTGTTCCGCGAATTCGCGATCACCCTGGCGATCACCATTGTGATCTCGGCGGTGGTGTCGTTGACCTTGACGCCGATGCTGGCGGCGCGCTGGCTCAAGCCGCATAAGCGCGAGGACGATGCGTCCAGGCCGCAACGGCCGGACCCGTTCCAGCGCGTCATCGATCGCTACGGCGTGGCCCTGGACTGGGTGCTCGACCGCCAGGGCGCGACCTTGATCGTGGCCTTGGCGACCTTGGCGCTGACCGTGTTGCTGTACATCGTGATTCCCAAGGGCCTGTTCCCGACGCAGGACACCGGCCAGTTGCAGGCCGAGGTGCGCTACAGCCATCAGGTGTCCTATGCCGGTATGGCGCAGGTGCAACAGGACGTGGCGCGCGCTTTGCTCGACGATCCCGATGTCGCCTCGCTGAGCGCCTATATCGGCGTGGACGGCGCCAACACCACGCTGCTGTCGGCCGGGCGCATGCTGATCAATCTGAAGGAAGAACGCAGCGGTTCGCAGCAGGAAATCATGCAGCAGTTTCGCGATCGCGCTTCGGCCGTGGCCGGGGTGACCTTATATGTGCAGCCGGTGCAGGACTTGACCATCGACGCGGAGACCGGGCCGACCCAGAACCGCTTCTCGATCCAGGGCTCGGACCAGGCCGCGGTCGATCGCACCGCCAATGCGCTGGTCGACAAACTGCGCGAGCTGCCGCAGTTGCGCAACGTGATCACCGATGCCGGCGCGACCGGTTCGGCCGCGTACGTATCGATCGATCGCGACAGCGCCGCGCGTCTCAACATCAGCGCCTCGACCGTCGACGAAGCGTTGTATAGCGCGTTCGGCCAGCGCATCGTCTCGACCATCTTCAACGAGACCGCCCAGTACCGGGTGATCCTGGAAGCGCAGCCCGGCTTGGCCACGCAGCCGGCCGACCTGGGCCGATTGCACCTGCCGACCGCGAACGCGCCGACGCCGCTGTCGGCGATCGCGCAGATCCAGGAACGCGCCGCGCCGCTGCAGGTCAACCACGTCGCCCAGTTCCCGGCGGCGACGGTCGGCTTCGACACCGCGCCGGGCGTATCGCTGGGCACCGCGGTGGATGCGATCCGCGAGACCGCCGCGGCCGATGCCGCCTTGCCGACCGGGATCAGCCTATCCTTCCTCGGCGCGGCCAATGCCTACGAAGCTTCGTTGCAGAACGAACTGTGGCTGATCCTGGCCGCGGTGATCTGCGTCTACATCGTGCTGGGCGTGTTGTACGAGAGCTATATCCATCCGCTGACGATTCTGTCGACCTTGCCGTCGGCCGGCGTCGGCGCGTTGATTGCGCTTATGTTGAGTGGTTCGGACCTCGGCGTGATCGGAATCATCGGCATCATCCTGCTGATCGGCATCGTCAAGAAGAACGCGATCATGATGATCGACTTCGCCATCGACGCCGAACGCGAGCAGGGCCGCGCGCCGCGCGAGGCGATCCATCAGGCCGCGCTGCTGCGCTTCCGTCCGATCCTGATGACCACATTGGCGGCGCTGTTCGCCGCGCTGCCGCTGATGCTGGGCTGGGGCGAGGGCTCGGAATTGCGGCGTCCGCTCGGCGTGGCGATCTTCGGCGGCTTGATCCTCAGCCAGATCCTGACCTTGTTCACCACGCCGGTGGTGTATCTGGCGTTCGACCGGCTGGCGCGTCGTCGGCGCGATCGCTCGTCGCGCGCGAACGATTCAGTCGCATCGGCCGATCAATCCGACCCCGCGCAGTCGCCGCCATGAACCTGTCCGAGCCGTTCGTGCGCCGTCCGATCGGCACCGTGCTGCTGACCATCGGTCTGGCGCTCAGCGGCATCGCGGCGTTCTTCAATCTGCCGGTGTCGCCGCTGCCGCAGGTGGATTTCCCGACCGTTTCGGTCAGCGCCAATCTGCCCGGCGCCAGCCCGGAGACCATGGCCTCGAACGTGGCCACGCCACTGGAACGGCGCCTGGGCACCATCGCCGACGTCACCGAGATGACCTCGCAAAGCTCGACCGGTCAGGCCCGGGTGACCCTGCAGTTCGATCTCAACCGCAGCATCGACGGCGCCGCGCGCGACGTGATGGCGGCGATCAACGCCGCGCGCGGCGATCTGCCGGCCACGCTCAAGAGCAACCCGACCTATCGCAAGGTCAACCCGGCCGACGCGCCGATCATGATCGTGGCGATGACTTCGAAAAGCCGCACGCCCGGGCAGATCTACGAAGCCGCCACCAACATCGTGCAGCAGACGCTGGCGCAGGTCGAAGGCGTCGGCGATGTCGAGATCGGCGGCGGTTCGCTGCCGGCGGTGCGGGTCGAGATCGTGCCGTACGCCTTGTCGCGCTACGGCATCGGCCTGGAGGATATCCGCGCGGCGATCTCCGCGGCCAACGCCAACCGGCCCAAGGGCGTGGTCGAGAGCGGCGACCGTGCGTTCCAGATCTACACCAACGACAACGGCCAGAGCGCCGCGGATTTCCGCGATCTGGTGGTGGCCTGGCGCGACGCCGCGCCGGTGCGCCTGCGCGATGTGGCGCGGGTGATCGACGGCGTCGAGGACGTGCATACCCTGGGCCTGTTCAACGGCGAGTCGGCGGTGGTGGCGGTGATCAGCCGCCAGCCCGGCGCCAACATCATCCGCACCGTCGACGGCGTGCGCGCGGCCTTGCCGATTTTGAAAAAGCAGTTGCCGGCGGATATCGAGTTGTCGATCGCGTCCGATCGCACCAACACGATTCGCGCGTCGCTGGAGGAAGTGGCCGCGACCTTGGTGATCGCGCTGATTCTGGTGATCCTGGTGGTCAGCGTATTCCTGCGCAGTTGGCGCGCGACGGTGGTGCCGGCGGTCGCGGTGACCGTGTCGATCCTCGGCGCGGTCGCGGTCATGTACCTGCTGGGTTTCAGTCTCAATAATCTCAGTTTGATGGCCTTGACCATCGCCACCGGTTTCGTGGTCGACGACGCCATAGTGGTGCTGGAAAACACCAGCCGGCATCTCGAACAGGGCATGGACCGGTTCGAAGCGGCGCTGCTGGGCGCGCGCGAGGTCGGCTTCACCGTGGTCTCGATCAGCCTGTCGCTGGTCGCGGTGTTCATCCCGTTGTTGTTCATGGGCGGGATCGTCGGGCGCTTGTTCCGCGAGTTCGCCGTGACTCTGTCTGCGGCGGTACTGATCTCGCTGGTGGTGTCGCTGACCACCACGCCGATGATGTGTGCGTACCTGCTGCGCCCGCATTCGCAGGAAAAACCGCCGGGCCGGATCGGCAAGTTCTTCGACCGCCAGTTCGACCGCGCCCATCGCGCGTATGGCGCGAGTCTGCGCTGGGCGCTGGACCATGCGGCGTTGATGCTCGCGACCTTGGTGCTGGTGGTGGGATTGAACGCGTATCTGTTCGTGGCGATTCCCAAGGGTTTCTTCCCCGAACAGGACACCGGCCAGTTGAACGGCGGCCTGCGCGCGGACCAGAGCATTTCGTTCCAGGCCATGCAGGGCAAGCTCAAGGAGATCGTCGAGGTGGTGCGCAAGGACCCGGCGGTCGAGACCGTGGTCGGTTTCACCGGCGGCTCGCGCGCGGGCGGCGGCTTCGTGTTCGTCACCCTCAAGCCAAAGCCTGGGCGCAAGGACAGCAGCGAGCAGGTGATCGCGCGGCTGCGCCCGCAGTTGATGCGCATCGCCGGCGCGACCTTGTTCCTCAATCCGGTCCAGGACGTGCGCCTGGGCGGGCGCCAAAGCAATGCGAGCTATCAATACACGCTCAAGGCCGACAGCAGCGACGCGCTGCGCACCTGGGCCGACAAACTCGCCGCGGCGATGAAGCAGCAGCCCGAATTGACCGATATCGATTCCGACACCCAGGCCCACGGCGTGGAGTCGTACGTGCAGATCGATCGCGCCACCGCCTCGCGATTGGGCATCACCCCGGCCGATATCGACAACGTGCTGTACGACGCTTTCGGTCAGCGCCAGGTGTCGACCATCTACAAGAACCTCAACCAGTACCACGTGATCCAGGAAGTCGATCCGGCCTATGCGCGCGACCCGTCCGCGCTCAACGACGTGTACGTGCCGGCCCATAACGCGACCCCGGCCAGCACCGGCATACAGGCGCAGTCCGGGCCGACCGCCTCGCCGGTGCGCAATGCCTCGCAGGGCAGCGCGCTGACCCAGAGCGCGCGGCAGATGGTGCCGCTGTCGGCGATCGCGAAGTTTTCCGACAGCGCCGCGGCGACCTCGATCAACCATCAGGACGCGCAGCTGGCGACGACCATTTCGTTCAATCTCGCGCCGGGCCGTTCGCTCAGCGACGCGCAGGACGCGATCATCCGCGCGCAGGCGCAGATCGGCATGCCGGCCAATGTCCACGGCAGTTTCCAGGGCACCGCCAAGGCCTTCCAGGACACCACCAAGAGCCAGCCGATCCTGATCCTGGCGGCGATCGTGGCGATCTACATCGTGCTCGGCATCCTCTACGAAAGCATGATCCATCCGATCACCGTGCTGTCGACCCTGCCGTCGGCCGGGATCGGCGCGGTGCTGGCGCTGATGCTGCTGCGCATGGAGTTCTCGGTGATCGCGTTGATCGGGCTGGTGTTGCTGATCGGCATCGTCAAGAAGAACGCGATCCTGATCATCGACTTCGCGCTGGAGAGTGAGCGTGCGCGCGGTTTGTCGGCGCGCGATGCGATTTACGAGGCCTCGATGTTGCGGTTCAGGCCCATCCTGATGACGACTCTAGCCGCCGCTTTGGGGGCCCTGCCTCTTGCGGTTGGATTCGGCGAAGGCGCCGAGCTGCGCCAGCCCCTGGGCGTGGCGATCGTCGGCGGCTTGATGGCGAGCCAGGTGCTGACCTTGCTGACCACGCCGGTGGTCTATTACTACCTCGACCGGCTGCGCCGGCCCGGTCGCGACGAAGCCTCACTGTCGCGTCTGGGCGACGACGGCCTGCACGCGCAAGGCGCTTAGGAGATCGGATGCGCGCTCATGTTGTGCTTATCGCGTTGGCGGCCACGGTATTGAGCGGCTGCGCCGCTTGCCCGGATTATGTTCGGCCGAGTCTGGCTGTGCCGGCCGAGTACAAGGAAGCTCGGGGCGAGCCGGCCAAGGACTGGAACCCCGCGGTGCCGGCCGACGCGAGCGATCGCGGCGCGTGGTGGTCGGTGTTCCACGATCCGACGCTGGACGGGTTGATGGCGCAGGTCGAAGTGTCGAACCAGAATCTGGCCGCCGCCGAAGCCGCGTATCGGCAGGCGAGGGCACTGGTGCGCGAACAGCGCGCGGCGCTGTTTCCGAGCGTGAGTCTGGATGGTTCCGCCACGCGCGCGCGCAGCGCCGGCAGCAGCGGTTCCAGCGTCGGCCAGACCTATCGCTACGACATCGGCGCGAGTTGGGAACCCGATGTGTGGGGTCGGATCCGGCGCAATGTAGAAGGCGCGCGTGCGCAGGCCGACGCCAGCGCGGCGGATCTGGCTTCGGCGCGATTGGCTGCGCAAGGCGAACTGGCGGCGAATTATTTCCAGCTGCGCGAAACCGATATCGAAACCGGGCTGTTGCAGTCGACGGTCGCAGCCTATCAGCGCGCCTTGACCATCACCGGCAATCGATACGCCGCCGCAATCGCCGCCAAGAGCGACGTGCTGCAGGCGCAGACCCAGTTGGCCAATGCCCAGGCCAGCCTCGCCAACCTGACCCAGCAACGCGCGCAGCTCGAACACGCGATCGCGGTGCTGGTCGGAAAAACACCGGCCGATTTCGCCCTCGCGCCCGATCCGGCCTGGCGCGCGCAGGTGCCGGAACTGCCGCCGGGCGTGGCGTCGGAACTGCTGCAACGCCGTCCCGATATCGCCGCGGCCGAACGCCGCGTGGCCGCGGCCAATGCCGAAGTCGGCGCCGCCCAGGCCGCGTTCTTCCCGAGTTTCACCCTGAGCGCTTCGCGCGGCGGCGGCGCCTCGCAGATCGGACGCTTGTTCGACGCGCCGTCGAGCCTGTGGTCGCTCGGCGTGGCCCTGGCCCAGACTTTGTTCGACGCGGGCGCGCGCCGCGCCACCCGCGACGCGGCGCGCGCCGCTTACGACCAGACCGTGGCCCAGTACCGGCAGACCGCATTGACTGCGTTCCAGGACGTCGAGGACCAACTGGTCGCCACCCGCGTGCTGGTCGAGCGCACCGGCTTCTACGCCCAGGCCTCGCAATCGGCCGACGAAGCCGAGCGTATCGCCTTGAACCGTTACAAGAGCGGCCTGGTCGCCTACACCGATGTGGTGGTCGCGCAGACCGCCGCGCTGTCGGCGCGGCAATCGCTGGCGCAGGCTACTCGCGATCGCCAGACCACCGCGGTCGCGTTGATCCAGGCGCTGGGCGGTGGATGGCATGCGGGGCAGGGCGAAGCCAATCCCTGAGCATTGCCGAGCCATTCCACAGTGATGAGCGGATTGCCGCGCTCAGCCCGCGATCGAGATCGACTATCTAGGCGCCTGGGCTTTGTCTTGAAGCGCAGCCGCCTCGTCGACAGGACAGATCGTCCTCAGGGGAAGACCGTCCTTGAGGCTGAAATATTCCTTGCAGCGCAAATCACCGTATTCGGTCCAGCGCACGCCGATGTCGCTTGCGGCGATCAGTTCGGACGCCGAAGTAACGCCGTCGAGATTCCAGTCCATGTCCGACCAGGCATAGCCATGTCGAAGGCCGGTGGAGAGAAGAATCGCGCCGCTCCCGACCAGCGCGATCGACACGATCAGCGTTGAAAGTCGCAATCTCTTCAGGCCCATGGCTCTGTACGTCCTGTACGGATGGGATGACGGCTTCGATCTTAGCAGTCGACCGATGGCGCCGCGCTCTGGTGCGAACCGGCTGAACACTCACTCAGTGTTGGCCCTGAGCAGGCGATCGAGATGACAAATGGCATGGGACGGCGTTGCGCGCCTCACTGAAGCTGCCTCGCACGGTCTAGGCCCTCTCTCTAATTTCATAGTCAGGATCACCTGCATGCTGCGTCAGCTAACGCTCGCCGTCTCGCTGTACTTCTTGACGACCGGCATGCCGGTGCACGCGACCGCGCCGGTCGACAGCTTCGACATGAGCGTGCCGCGGGCGCCGGTGCCGGTGCGGGTCGAGGGACGGCAGCGATTGGTCTACGAACTGCATCTGAGCAACTTCGGCCGGACCGAATGGAGCTTGTCGGAGCTGCAGGCGATCGATGCGGACACTCAGGCGAGCGTGGCGACCTGGAGCGGGACCGAACTGGCCGCGCGCACCCAGGTGATCGGCCGAGCCGCCGCGCCGGCCGCTTCGGTCAAGCCCGGCGAACGCGCGGTGGTGTATCTGGAGTTCGACACGACGCAGGCGTTGCCGAAGCGTCTGCGGCATCGACTCGGCTTCGCCGCTGTCGACGGCGCGGCGACCAAGGATGCGGCGACTGCGGCTGCGGCACAGACGGTGATCGGCGCCGAACTCGAAGTCGGCGCCGCCGCGCCGTTGCAACTGGCGCCGCCGCTGCGTGGCGGGCCGTGGGTCGCGATCTATGCGCCGCAGTGGCCGCGCGGTCATCGCCGGGTGTTCTACACCTTGAACGGCCGCGCGCGCTTGCCGGGCCGGCATGCGATCGATTGGGTCCGGGTCGATGCGGACGGGCGGATCGCCAAGGGCGATGCGGACATCGCCGCCAACAGCCTGGGCTACGGCGCGGACGTGCTGGCCGTGGCCGATGCGCGGGTCGCGGCGGTGCGCGACGGTCAGGCCGAGAGCGTCAAAGTCTCGGACAATCCGCGCCACGATTTCGATCAGGCTGCCGGCAACTACGTCGTGCTGGCCTTGGCCGACGGCCGCTATGCGACTTACGAGCATCTGCGTCCGGGCAGCATCAAGGTGCGCGAAGGCGATGCGGTGCGGGTCGGCCAGACCATCGGCGCGCTTGGTTTCACCGGCGATTCGACCGGGCCGCATCTGCATTTCCATCTCGCCGACGGGCGCGTGCCGTTGGCGTCGGAAGGCGTGCCGTATGGGTTCGCCGGGTTTCGTCTGCTTGGGCATTACCGGCAGCTCGATCAGTTGGGATCTAAGCCGTGGCAGGCGCTGGGCGGCGAGGTTGCGGCCGAGCGCGTCGATGAACTGCCTGGGTCTAATAGCGTTGTTGAGTTTCCGCGCTAAGCGCGAAGGGTGGTGGCGTCGCAGCCCAGGCCCTCACCCCAACCCCTCTCCCGCAAGCGGGAGAGGGGCTTCAATGTCCCTTCTCCCGCTCGCGGCGACCGAAGGGAGTGCAAGGCTGAGAAGGTGGCCCGAAGGGCCGGATGAGGGGCGCGCGCGCCTCCAGCACCCCTCAATCCCTACGCCGCCCGAACGCCGCATACGCCAGCACCGCGGTCAGCACGAACAGCCCGACCACCACGCTCCAGAAGCCATGCGGGTTGTCGGACAGCGGTACACCCCCGACGTTCATGCCGAACAGGCCGGCGATCAGGTTGATCGGCAGCGCCAGCACGGTGACCACGGTCAGTACGAACAAGGTGCGACCGGTCTGTTCGTTGACCAGCGCGGCCAGTTCTTCCTGGATCAGCTTGATCCGCTCGACCAGCGCGGCCGAATCGCCGATCGCGGTGGAGAATTCCTCGGCCGCCTGTTGCAGGTCTTGGATGTCGTCGCGGTCGATCCAGTCCGGCGGACGATTGAGCAGGCGGAACAGCGCGGTCGGTTCCGGCGCCATCAACCGCTGCAAGCGCACCAGCGAACGCCGCAGCGCGCCGAGTTGCTTGCGGTCGTCGGCGATGCGGTTGGCGAGCAGGCGGTCTTCGATGCGATCGACCTGGACGGTGGACTTGCGCAGGATATCGCCGAGCACGCTGGCCTGATCGCGCAGCAGGTGGGCCAGCAATTCGACCGGCGAGCGGAAGATCTGGCCGCTGCGGACCGCCGCGCGCAGTTGATCGACCGAGCGCAACGGCCGCAGGCGCGCGCTGACCAGCAGGCGCGGGCCGATGCACAGGCTGGTGGTGCCGACCTCGGAGGCGTCGAAGCTGGAATCGAACAGCACGTCGTGGATCACCGCGATCAGCGCGCCATCGTCGAGTTCCAGCCGGGTCGAGCCGACTTCGCTGCGCAGGCTGTCGAAGAACGCATCGGGCAGGTCGAGCGCGCGGTGCAGGTAGCGTTCGGCGCCGACGTTCGACAGCGAGAAGTGCAGCCACAGGAAGCCCGGGTTCGCACCCGTATCCGCGCCGTCCTCCGGCCGGGCCAGGAACGCCGCCACCGCGTCGGTGCTGATCGGCTGTGCCGGCTGGCCGGGCACGAAGCGATAGCCCCAGATCAGGCCGTCTTCGTTGGAGCCGTAACTGGCGTCGGTGATGCGCATTCGAAGATTGCACCGTCAAGGCGGGGTTGCAGCGCATACGCTAGCTCAAAGGGCTTGCAAGTCCCATCGCTGCGTGGGTCCGCGGCGCGGCGGGCCGCCGCGGCCAGGCTCAGGCCGGGTGCTTGCGACGAGTGATCGCCAGCGCCAGCAGCCCGGCGACCATGCCCCAGAACACCGAGCCGATCTGGAACGCGCTCACGCCCGAGGCGGTGACCAGGAAGGTGATCAGCGCCGGTTCGCGCTCCTGCGGGTCGTGGACGGCGGCGGCCAGGCCGTTGCCGATGGTGGTGAGCAGGGCGATGCCGGCGATCGCCAGTACCAGTTCCTTCGGGAACGCGGCGAACAGCGCGGCGACGGTGGCGCCGAACAGCCCGGTCAGCAGATAGAACACGCCGGCCGCGACCGCGGCCACGTAACGCCGCCGGCTGTCCTCGTGGGCGTCGCTGCCCATGCAGATCGCCGCGGTGATCGCGGCCAGGTTCAGGGCGAACGCGCCGAACGGCGCCAGCACCAGGGTGACCAGCCCGGTCCAGCCGATCAGCGGCGACACCGGCGTGTCCTGATAGCCGTGCGCGCGCAGGATCGCGATGCCGGGAATGTTCTGCGAGGCCATGGTGACCACGAACAGCGGGATCGCCACGCCGATCACCGCCGCCAGCGAGAACTTCGGGGTGATCCAGATCGGTTGCGCGAGGGTCAGGCGCACATCGCCCAGATGCAGCTGGCCCTGGACCGCGGCGATGGCCACGCCGATCGCCAGGGTGATCACCACCGCATAGCGCGGGCTCCAGCGCCGCGCCAGCAGCCAGCCGAGAAACATCGCGAACACCAGCGCGAACTGCGCCTGCATCGACGTGAACACGTTCAAGCCGAAGCGCAGCAGCACGCCGGCGAGCATGCCCGAGGCCAAGCTGGTCGGCAGCCGGCTCAACGCGCGTTCGAGCCAGCCGCTGAAGCCCAGCGCGGTGGTCAGCACCGCGCTGACCACGAACGCGCCGATGATCTCCGCCAGCGGCAGCCCGGCCGCGCCGGTGATCAGCATCGCCGCGCCCGGCGTCGACCAGGCGGTGACCACCGGCACCCGATAGCGCAGCGACAAGCCGATGCAGGTCGCGCCCATGCCGAGGCCCAATGCCCACATCCACGAGGCGATTTCCGCATCGTTGGCGCCCGATGCCTGCGCGGCGCTGAACACGATCGCCGCCGAACTGGTGAACCCGACCAGCACCGCGACGAAGCCGGCGATGACGGCGGACAGGGACAGATCGCGCAGCAGACGCATGGTCGAAAGGCGGTGAGGGCGGAGCGCCATCATGCAGCAAACCCGCGCGGGCCGGCTTGTACGTGGTTGCGCTTTGGCGGTTGCGACGCGGGTTGGGAATGTGCGCGATCGGGCAGTCGTTTCCCGATCCCGATGTGGCGGGAAGTCTCGCTGTAAGGGGCAGGGGCCCCGGCGTTGTTAGATCAGATCGTCGACAGCACGAACAACGCGTATTCCTTCAAGGTTTCGCCGCTGCGCCGCGCCGCCTGCAGCGAAGGCCGCCACGCGGGAGCGGTAGCGATGCGCGGCTCGGGCGGCGCCATCGGCAGCACCTGCAGACCCTCGTGCTCGAACAGCCGCGCCGCGCGCGGCAGATGCAGCGGCGAGGTGATCAACACCACCCGCCGCCAGTCGCGCTGGCGCGCGATCGCCGCGCTGTTGCGGGCGTTGTCGCGGGTGCTGGTGCTGCGATCCTCCAGCACCATCGTTTGCTCCGGAACGCCGAGCTTGCGCAGCACGGCGGCCATGATCCGCGCCTCGGCGACCCCGCGCGTGCGCGCCGCCGGTCCGCCGCTGAGCAGGATCGAAGCAGTGCGTTGTTCGCGCCAGACCCGAGCCGCCAGCGCGACCCGGTTGCCGGCCAGGGCCGGTGCATCCGCATCGCCCTGATCGAAGCGGCTGACCGGGCCGATCGCGCCGCCGAGTACGACGATCGCGTCGGCGCGCGGCGGCGGTTGTGACGACTGCGGCAGAGGCAACGACGGACGCTGCCGAACCAACGAGTCACGCAGCGACTCGGACGCCACCGGCAGCGACCACAGCAGGCCCCAGCTCAATCCGATCGCGATCAGGCCCATGCCGATGCGACGCCGCCAACGCCAGACCAGCGCGCCTAGCACCAGCACGCAAACCGCCGTATGCAGCGGATCGATCAGCCAGTTCAGCATGGCGGCACGCGCGGCATGGCGCGCCTATTTGCCGACTCGCAACAGGTCCTGGGTGTCGTCGCCGATCAATCGCGCCAGCGCATCGGTCATCAACCGGGCCTGGCGATCGCGCGAATACGCCGGCGCCGCGGCGACGCTGGCCGCGCGCAGCCGCTGCATGCGCGCCGGATCTTCGGCCAAGGCGACGATCGCCGCGGCCATCGCCTCGGCGTTCTCGGCCGGCACGCACACCCCACAGCCGGTGCTTTCGACAATGCGTGTGGCTTCGCCGCGCGGCAGCGACATCAGCGCGGGCACCCCCATGCCCATGCCTTCGAACAGCTTGGACGGGATCACCCCGGCGAACACCGGGTTATCGCGCAGCGGGATCAGCGAGACATCGCACAGCCCCCACAGCTTGGGCATCATCTCCTTGGGCTGGCGCGGAATCATGCGCACGTTGTCGAGCCCGCGTTGCGCCACCAGTTGCTCGACCCGCGCGCGCTCGGCGCCGCTGCCGGCGAAGAAGAAGGCGATGCGCGGGTCGTGCTGCAGCCGCTGCGCCGCATCGATCACGGTTTCCAGGCCATGCGCCATGCCGTGAGTACCGAGGTAACCGACCACGAACCGCCCATGCAGATCGTAGCGCTCGCCCAATTCCGGATCACGCGCGCACGGCGCGTAGCGTTGCAGGTCGACGCCGTTGAGCACGACATGGATCTTGTCGGCGTCGACGCCGCGCTCGATCAGTTCCTCGCGGAACGACTGAGTCACCGGCACGATCGCATCGGCGCTGCGGTACAGGAACATCTCCACGCGTTCGAGCACGCGGATCGCCAGGCTGCGTTTCATCGCTCCGACCGCGGTGATCGAGGCCGGCCACAGGTCGCGCAGTTCGAACACGAACGGCCGCCGGCGCAGGCGCGCCAGCGCCCAGCCGCCGAGCGCGCAGAAGAACTGCGGCGAGGTCGCCACGATCACGTCGTGACGCGGCTCGAACAGGCCGGCCACGACCGAGGCGGCCATGAAGCTGATGTAATCCAGGCTGCGCTTGACGAAACCCTCGTTGGCGGTGATGTAGGTCTTGACCCGCACCACCCGGATACCGTCGACGGTTTCCACGCCGCGCCAGGCGTTGCGATAACCGTCGAACAGTCGGCCTTCGGGGAAATTCGGCGCGCAGGTGATCACCGTGACCTCGTGCCCGGCGCGCACCCAGCGCACCGCGTGCTCGTAGGTGCGGGTGGCCGGCGCGTTGCCTTCGGGCGGAAAGTTGTCGGACAGAAACAGGATGCGCATGCGGGTTCAACCGTCCCAGCGGAAGGTGGCGACCGATCGGCCGGTGGGTTCGAGCGCGACTTCGATCACTTCGCAGGCCTGGCTCAGTCCGAATTCGGGGTGATAGGTGCTGACGTCGATGCGGGTCAGCGCTGACGGCGGCTCGACCTGCCAGCGCAACACATCCTCGCTTTTGCCGCGCACGCGATCGCCGTCGACACGCAGATCCGGCGCGATCCGGAAACGCGCGACCGCGCGCTCGAAGCCGCCTTCGATCACGTCTTCGATACGCAGACAGCCGTCCTGCAAGCGCCAGCAGCGACGGTGCAGCGGCCGGCCCTTGAGCCGCCGATAACCGTCGTGGCTCGCGTCCAGCCACAAGCCATCGTCGTCGACGCCATGCACGACCGCGAACGGATGCGCGCGCCGCGCCACCCGAAAACTGCTCCACACCTCGGAAGAATCGCGGCCGTCGATCTGCACCGTGTTATGCGCCGCGGTGCCGCGCTGCCACAGCCGCTGCGCGCCGATGTCGTAGCGCGAGGTGCCGGCGTTGACCAGCACGCGTCGGCCATCGATCGACAGTTCGAAGCTGAGCGTGTCGGCGTGGGCGTGGCCGGGCAGGTAGTCCGGGCCGATTTCGCCGACGTCGGCGATCAGCACCGCGTTGCCGGCCTGCATCCGCACATAGCCCGAAGCGGCCAGCACTTGCAGCGGTTGCTCGGACGCCGCGGGCACCTGGATGCCGAGCGCGTGCGCGTACAACCGCAATTGCGCCAGGGTCGGCGCGATGCCGAACGCGGCATCGTTGAAGAAGGCGATGCGCCCGTCTGGATGGCTCATCACCGCGAGCCAGGCGAACATGCTCAAGGCGCGTTCGCGCCACAGCGCGACCTCGTGCATCGGGAATGCGTTCGGGAATCGCTCGGCCAACTGGACGAGATCCAGCAGGTCTTCGAGCAGGATCGCGTGGTACATCGGGCTGCGTTCGAAATGACCGCCGTCATCGAGAATCTGCTCGCCGATCTCGCGCCGCAGCCCGTGCAGGCCCAGTTCGCGCCACTGCTGCGCCTGCTCGCCTTCGAAGCACGCGCCGGCGAACAGCAGCGCCTTGTAATTGGCCCACAGATGATTGCCGAGCAAATGCCGTTCCAGGCGGCCGCGCAGATAGCGGGTCTGTGTCGCCAGGCTGTCGAGCATCGCGTGTTCGGCGCTGTCGTCGCCCAGACCGTGACCGGCGCAGCGCCACTTGATCCAGTTGACGATGCGCAGCGACAGGCAATACGGCTCCCAGCCGTTGCCCGCGGCCGGCGGATTGGCCGCGATCCATTGCCCGATCAGATCGCGATGCCAGCCCAGGCGCGACTCGGCGCCGTCGGCGTTGAGATCGTCGAAGTAGTGCAGGTTGTACAGCCACAGCTTGGGCAGCGCGGTGCTGTTCCAGCCGTCGGCGGGCAGCTCGTGCTCATCGTTCAAGAAACGGAAGCGACGCGCGGCCAGCATCGTAGGCATGCGCGCGCAAGCGATCCAGCGCCCGCGCAAGGCGGCGGTCGCCGGTGCCTGCGACGCGTCCACGCGCGGCCGATGCAATCGATGCCAGGCACGGCCGTAGATCTGCACCGGGCGCAGATGGCGCACGGTATGCCACATGCGCGGCAATCGCGATAACGAGGTCATGGCGTGCTCAGACCGATGCGTCCAGTTCGATGGTCACCCGCGCGACTTCGAGGATCTGTTCGATCGGAATCGGCGCCGGCGCCTGGCCCTGCACCGCCTGCATGAAGGCCTGCGCGCACGCCGCCTGGCCCTTGTCCTGGCGCCACAGGTTCATGCGGGTGAAACCGGGCCAGCCGTAGCCGCGCAGGCGGCGGAAGTTGTCCAGTTGCAGCACGCGTCCGGCCGCGAACACTTCCAGGCGTTCCTTCGGAAAGGATTTGTCGCCGTTGGCGAGGTAATGCACGGTACCGAACGAACCGTCGGCGAAACTCAGGGTGAAACTGACCCGGTCGCTGCGGATGCCGACGCCGGCCACGTTGCCGACCGCGGTGAGTTGATGGCTCACGATCGGCGAATCGGCGAGGAAACGCAGCAAGTCGACGAAGTGGCAGGCTTCGCCGATGAGGCGGCCGCCGCCGAGCTGCGGGTCCTGGGTCCAGTGATCGGCCGGGATCGCACCGGCATTGACGGTCATGACAAAGGCCTTGGGCTCGCGCACGCCGGCCAGCAGTGCGTGCATCTTGCGCACCTGCGGGGCGAAGCGGCGGTTGAAGCCGACCATCAGCACCGGCGGGATGCCGTACACCGTTTGCTCCGAGTGTGCTTTCTCGATGGTCTGCAATTCTTCCAGGGTCAAACACAGCGGCTTTTCGACGAATACGTGCTTGCCGCGGCGCAGCGACTTGAATACCAGTTCGGCGTGGCTACCGTGCTGGGTCGCGATCACCATCGAGCCCACGCTCGCATCGCGCAGCACCGCGTCGGTGTCGGTGCTGGCGTTGCGGAAGCCGAACTTCTTGCCGTAATGGACGCTGCCGACGCCGTTGTTGGTGATCAGCGTGTGCAGCTTGGCGCCGGTGCGCGCGAACGCCGGGATCAGTACCCGGCCGGCGTAGTTGCCGGCACCGACGAAGGCGATCGCGCTGCCGCCGGTCTCGCTGGGCACTTCGTTCGCGGACGGCTTGACGTGCAGCGGCACCTTGCGCCGCATCAGCTGTTCGGGAATGTCGTCGCCCAGGCCGTAATCGAGCACGATGCCCAGCGAAGGTTCGCCGCCGCCGAGCACGGCGTAGGCGCGTTCGGCTTCGGCGATGCCGTAGCGATGGGTCACCAGCGACTGCACCTCGACCGCGCGGCTGCTCATCATGTCGAGCACCGCTTCGAAGTTGCGCTGCTCGGTCCAGCGCACGAACCCGACCGGATAGTCGTTGCCGCGTTCTTCGTAGGACGGGTCGTAGCGGCCCGGACCGTACGAGCACGAGACCTGGAACGACAGCTCCTTTTCGTAGAAATCCGCGCGCGACAGTTCCAGCCCGGTCACGCCGATCAGGACGATGCGGCCGCGCTTGCGGCACATGTGCGCGGCCTGGGCGACCGGTTCGTTGCTCTTGGTCGAGGCGGTGATCAGCACCGCATCGACGCCGCGTCCGCGCGAGAACGCCGCCGCTGCCGCGAGCGGGTCTTCGTTCTTGGACAAGTCGACGGTTTCCGCGCCGTATTCGCGCGCGATCGCGAGTTTGGCCGGGTCGTAGTCGATGCCGAGCACGCGACAACCGTGCGCGCGCAGCAACTGCACGGTGATCAGGCCGATCAGGCCCAGGCCGGTGACGACCACGGTTTCGCCCAACGTCGGCTGGACCAGACGAATGCCCTGCAGCGCGATCGCGCCGAGCACGGTGAACGCGGCGGCTTCGTCGCCGACGTTGTCGGGGATCTTCGCGCACAGGTTGACCGGCACCGCGACCACTTCGGCGTGCTTGCCGTTGGACGCGACCCGGTCGCCGATCTCGAAACCGCTGACCCCGGGACCGACGCCGATCACCGTGCCGACGTTGCAATACCCGAGCGCGAGCGGCTGATCGAGCTTGCTGCGTACCGCGTCGAGGGTGGTGGCCAGGCCGTCGGTGCGCACCTTCTCCAGCACCATGCGCACCTTGTCGGGCTGCTGGCGCGCCTTCTGCAGCATATTGGCCTTGCCGAACTCGACCAGCATGCGCTCGGTGCCGGCCGAGACCAGGGTGATGTGGCTGCGGATCAGCAGATGACCGCGGCGCAGGGCCGGGGCGGGCACGTCGGCGACTTCGGTGCTGCCGTCGCGCAGGTTTTGCAGGACTTGTTGCATGGTGATTCCAGTGCGTGAGCGAGTATTCGGGAAGGGACAGGCGCGTTGCGCGCGCTCAGCGCTCGGGCGCGGCGCGCGCGGCCTTGTCGAGGAAACTGCGGGTGACCGGCACCCAGTCGCGGTCGCCGCCATCGACGCGCTTGCTCCAGATCACCGCGCCATCGGCGGCGCGCTGGAGCTGATCGAGCTGAAAGCGCCAGTAGTCGGCCGGCACGAACTGCGCGCTGCGCGGGGTGGCGTCGTGGTATTGCGGCCAGATGAAGGCCAGCACCGGTTTGTCCGGATCGAGCTTGCGCGCCGCCGCGACCATATTGTCCATGCGTCGGCGCCAGCGATCGCGGTCGTCGTCGACGGTGTACAGCGAGGGGAAGAACAGATCGACCGAAGCCGCCAGTTGCTTGGCGCGTTGCGGATCGGCGTGGTCGATCGCGCCGGGGAAACCGTAGTAGCCGATCTTGCGTCCGGGCGCGGCCTCGTGCGCCCAGCGCGCGAGGGTCTGCAGCATCTGCAGATGCTTGGCCGACACCTCGGCGTCGCGGCTGAGGTTGATGTGTTCGAAGTCCAGCACCAGCGGGCCGGGATTCTTCACGTTGGCCTTGACCGCGGCCTTGAAGCGTTGCTCATCGGGCATGATGCCGTCGCGCAGTTCCGGCAGGTGCGGTTCGCCGACCAGATTGGAACGCGCGATCGCCAGGCGCTGGTCGACCAGGTCGGTGTACTTGGTGTTGTTGTACAGGACGAAGCCGCGCTCACCGGCGCGCGCGCCGAGCGGCGCGGTGACCAGCAGCATCGTCAGCAACAGCGTGCCGCGTCGGCTCATGGCGCCAGCCTCACGCACTCGGCGATGACCCGCGCCATCGCGGTATCCCAGGCTTCGTAACGCAACTGGCGCAGACCGGCGCGGCGGGTTTCCAGCAAGGAACGGTCGGCGGCGATCTGCAGCAGTTGCGCGGCCAGTCGTTCGCCGTCGCCGTACTCGCACATGAAGCAGGCCTGGTGCTGCTCGAACGGCGCCGAGGTCAGCAGGCCGGGGTTGGTGACGAAGGGAATCTGCAGCGCCGCGCAGTCGAACCATTTGTTCGGTTCGGCCAGGCGGTTGATCTCCAGGGCCGGGTCGTAGAACGCCAGCACCAGGTCGGCGCTCAGCAGCAGCGCCAAGGCGTCCTCGTTGCTGACGATGCCGCGATAGTCCGGGCCCATGCGTTCGGCCAGGCGTTGCGCATCCTCGCCGAGAAGACGGCCGGCGCCGATGAATTCGACCTCGCCCTGGGTGCGTTCGATCGCCTCGCGCATCATCCGCGCGCCCCGTTCGGGCGAGATCAGCCCACTGATCAGCACCCGCAGACGACCGCTGCGTGGCGGCAGGCGCTCGGCGAGACTGCGCGCGCGTTCGATCACCTCGGTGTGCGGGGTGTTGCGCACGATCCGCAGATTGTCGTTGTCGTTGTCGCCGGCGCGCGACGAGCCGGGCACCACATGCAGGCTGGCGCGACGGCCGACGAAACCTTCGATCGCTTCGATCATGCGTTTCACTGGCGCGGGCCAGGCATAGCTTTTGGAAAGCTTGTCGCGGTCGAGAAACACATAGCGGCAACGCCGCACCGAGGCGACCAGCGCGCACGGCAGCGCCGCGTCCAGGCGCGAGCAGAAGTACACCCCGGCGCGCGGCTGGGCGAACACGCGCACGCTCAGCCAAGCCACCCACAGCGCGTAGCCCAGCGCGTTGACCGCGCCACCGCCCCAGGAACCGAAGTTCAACAACACCTTGACCTTGGGCAGATCGGCGGGCTGTTTGTCGCGGCTCCATATCCAGAACTCGTACGGCACGCTGGCGCTGTCGAGCACTTTCGACAGTTTGCTCAGGTACGGATTCTTCAGGTAGGGATTGCCTTGGCCCAGGATGATCGCTTGCATTTTTGGCTCGGGATTCGGGATTGGGGATTGGTGATTCGAGATGTGTGATTCGCTCAGGTCGGGATGGGGTGGCGAGATGGCGGCGGTGGCATCGGTGTCGGCTGCGGTCCTCGCCGCACCGCCAGCGCGGTCGACAGCGCGAAGAACAGGCACAGGTACAGTTCCTTCGGGCTGGTGATGTCGCCGCTGAACATCGCGTTGGCCAGCGAATAGATCGCCAGCGCGCACAGGAAGGTCGGCACCAGTTCGCGGCCCTGGTCGCGCTTGGCGGTGAGGTAGAGGCGACGGATTGCGTAGACGATCAGGGCGAAGAAGAACGCGCTGAAGATCAGGCCCGGTTCGATCAGCGCTTCGATCAGCAGATTGTGCGGATACGGCTGCAGCGCGCCGCTGGCTTCGAACGCGCCGAAGCCGTGGCCGAACAGGGTTTCGCGCAACATGCCGAACGACACCTCATACAAATTCATGCGCAGCACGTCGCTGCCGCTGTAGTTGCTGACGAACAGGCTGGCGAGGCGATCCTGGATGCCCTGCGGCGCCAGCACCACCGCCGCGATCGCCAGCAGCACGACCAGTACGCCCGCCGCCCAGAGCTTGCGCGACAGCAGCAGCGCGCCGCGGTTGGTCATCACCACCAGCGCGCCCAGGCCGAGCAGCAACGACAGGATCGGGCCGCGCGAACCGGCCAGGATCAACGCCGCCACGCACGGCAGCAGCGCGAGCAGGCGCAGGCTGCGATGGCGCGGTTCGATCAACAATCGGTAGCCGAAGTACATGATCGCGGTGCCGGCCGCGCGCGCGATCCAGATCGGGTTGCCTTCGCCCTGCATCAAACGCTGCGCGCCGGTGTCGGCGGTGCGGTTGAAGCCGAGCGCGGCCAGGCTCAGGGCGAAGCACAGCGCCACGTAGATGCGCACGAAATGCTCGGCGGCCTTGCCGCGCAGCACGAAGCAGGCGCAGTAGGCGCAGAACACCAGGATCAGATAGAACTTGAGTTCCTTGGGCGGATGCGGCTGGCGCGTGTCGAGGAAGGAAATCTGCGCGAACACGATCAGGGTCGCGATGATCGGCAACAGGAACGCAAACCGGTTCAAGCCCGAATACGACAGCGAAAACGCGCCCAGCCCGATGGTCGCGGCGATCGCCGCGTACTGCACTACGTCGGTATCGACGCTGAAGAACACCGAGGCCCAGCCCGACAGCAGGAACGCGCCGAGCGCGGCCGGTGCCAGGAACAGCCGGGGAGCGGGAATGCGCATGCGCGGCTCAGGCCTCGCGGCCCTTGCGCAGCGACTTGTCGACATAGTCGCTGACCGAGCCGACGATCTGGCTGGGGTTGCCGATCACTATGCTCAACGGCGGAATCGTGCCGCGCACCACGGTACCGGCGCCGACGATGCAGCCCGCGCCGATGTCGGTGCCGGGCATGATGATCGAGCCGGTGCCGATGAAGGCGTGACGGCCGATCGAAATCGGCCGGATCCGCCCTTGCGGCGTATCGAACTTGAGCCCGAGCTCCTTGGCGACGGTATGGATCGCCCAGTCGTGAGTGAGGATGCGCACGTTGCTGGAGATCGTGCAGCCGCGGCCGAGGCTGATCAGCGAATAGTCGGTGCCGTCGAACCAGATCTTCGCCGACAGGTAATTCGGATCGGCCTCGACGTTGGCGCCTTCCGAACGCAGGAACCAGGCGTACAGACGCGTCACCAGGCCGGGCTTGATGAACCAGCCGACCCGGATCACGGTCAGGACCACGGCTTTCTTGATCAATCGCAGGGCTTTCATAGGAATGTTCTCATCGGCTGCCGCCGGTCGCCGAGTTCCAGCGGAACTCGCGGCGGTTGCACAGGGAATAGGTCGCCAGTTGCAGGCTCGAAGCGATCAGATAGGCGATCGCCAGCCCCGTCGCGCCGCCGTGCAGATGCAGCGAGGCCACGCTGGCGCCGATCAGCGCCAGCGCGAACACGCCGTTGCCGGCGAGCAGCACGCCGGGCCGGCCGTCGGCGGTGGCCTTGCGCATCAGCACCGTGGTCGGCGCGGTGGCGATGGCCGACAACAGCAGCCATTGCAGCGGCACGATCGCGTCGATATAGGCCGGCGCGAGGCGATGGATGAAGAACGGCGCGGCCATCGCCAGCACCATCGCGATCGCGCTGGTGGCGATCACCAGCAACGCGATCGAATGGCGCAAGGCGCTGCTGGCCTCGCCGCTGGCGCCGCGCGCCGCGGCCGACGCGAGCAAGGGCAGGGTGGCGTTGGCGACCACGCCCATGCCGAACAGCAGGATCGAGCGGGCCTGATTGCCGAGCGAGAAATTGCCCAGTTCGGTCGCGCCATCGATGCTGTGCGACAGCATCGCCATCGACAGCCAGATCGCCGGCATGGTCAGCAGGCCCGACAGCGACGACGGCAGGCCCAGCCGCCACACCACCGCCCACTCCTCGCGTCGCGGCGCCGACCACGACAAGGGACAGTCGTGCTCGCGCCGGTAGCGGCGCAGCACCCGTTCCTGGCCGATCACGATCAGCCATTGCGCGGCGATCGAGCCGTACACCGCCCAGCCGATATCGCGCCGGCTCGCCGCCAGCAGCATGATGCCGAACACCAGCGGCGCGGTGATCAGGTTGGCCAGCGCCTGCTGCTTGACCTTGTGCAGCGCCAGCGCGACCCCGTTCTGGACCGCGCCGATGAAACCGGTCAGCACCAGCAACGAAGAACTCGCGTACACCGCGACCAGGTCCGCCGAACCGCCGACGCGCACCGCCAACGGCTGCGAAAACACCAGCAGCAAACCGGCGAACAACAGCGACGCCAGCAGCGCCGAACCGTAGGACACGGTCAGCGCCGCGGCGATGCGTTCGGGTTTCGTCGCCACCGCCTCGGATACGATCTTGGTCGCCATCTGGCCCAGGCTCAGCGCGCAGAACGTGGTGAACAGCAGCGCGGTGGTCTGGATCAGGGTGAACTGGCCGAACGCGGTCGGACCGAGAAAATGCGCGGCCGCGAGCACGCCGGCGAACAGCGCGCCGCGCGAGGCGAGCGCGCTGAGCGCGGACAGACTGGCGGTGCCGATCAGGCGTCGCATCATGGGCTTTGGTCCGGATCGAGCGCGCCGGCGCTCAGGTCCAGATGCCCTTGGTGTCGATGATCTTCATGTGGCCGGGCAAGCTGTGCTCCTTGAACGGTTTGTGATCGACCAGCAGCACCGCGATGTCGGCCTGGGCGCTGGCGGTCGGCAGATCGACCAGAATCAACTTCGACGAATCGAGCTTGGCCGGCAGCACCGAGATATGCGGCTCGACCGCGAGCACGCGGCCGGGATGGCGGCCAGCGAGTTCGACCGCGATGTCGAGCGCCGGGCTTTCGCGCAGATCGTCGATATCGGGCTTGAACGCCAGGCCGAACACCGCGATGGTCAGGTCCTCGCGCTGCTTGCCGTCGGCCTTGGCCTGCGCGATCGCTTCGTCGATCTTGTTGATGACCCAGCCGGGCTTGCCGTTGTTGACCTCGCGCGCGGTGCGGATCAAGCGTGCCTCCTCCGGCGCGCTGTCGACGATGAACCACGGGTCGACCGCGATGCAGTGGCCGCCGACGCCCGGGCCGGGCTGAAGAATGTTGACGCGCGGATGGCGGTTGGCCAGGCCGACCAGATCCCAGACGTTGATGCCGAGCTTGTCGCAGATGATCGACAGCTCGTTGGCGAAGGCGATGTTGACGTCGCGGAACGCGTTCTCGGTGAGCTTGCACATCTCTGCGGTGCGCGCGTTGGTGACGATGCACTCGCCGCGCACGAAGCTCTTGTACAGCTCGCAGGCGCGCTGCGAACAGCGCGCGGTCATGCCGCCGATCACCCGGTCGTTTTCGATCAGTTCGCGCATCACGTGGCCCGGCAGCACGCGCTCGGGGCAGTAGGCGATGTTGACGTCGGCCTGCTCGCCGGCGTCCTGCGGAAAGCTCAGGTCGGAACGGGCGGCCGCCAGCCACGCGGCCAACTGTTCGGTGGCGCCGACCGGCGAAGTCGATTCGAGCACCACCAGATCGCCCTTGCGCAACACCGACGCGAGCGATTTCGCCGCCGCTTCGATGTAGCTCAGGTCGGGTTCGTGATCGTTCTTGAACGGCGTCGGCACAGCGATCAGGAACGCGTCGGCGGCCTCGGGCCGCAGCGAGGCGCGCAGGAAACCGCCAGATACCGCGGCGCGCACCGCGGCGTCGAGCTCGGGTTCGATGATGTGGATCTCGCCGCGGTTGATGGTGTCGACGATCGAGGCGGTGACGTCGATGCCGATCACGCGCTTGCGCGCGGCGGCGAAGGCGGCGGCGGTGGGAAGGCCGATGTAGCCCAGGCCGATGACGCTGACGGTGTCGAAACTCATGGAAACTCCGGTAGGCCCCGTGGGGAGGCGCAATGGGTGTCGTATCCGCCGCGGACGCGAAGGTCCGCGGCGAAGGGAAGGAAACTCAGGCGGCCAGGCGCGATTCGCCGTGCTTGAACAGGGCCAGCGCTTCGACGATGCGCTGACAGGCCTTGCCGTCGCCGTAGGGGTTGTGGGCGAAGCTCATCGCCTCGTAGGCGGCGCGATCGTCGAGCAACGCGGTGATGCCGTCGGCGATCAGCTTGCGGTCGGTGCCGACCAGCTTGACCGTGCCGGCCGACACCGCTTCCGGACGCTCGGTGGTGTCGCGCATGACCAGCACCGGCTTGCCGAGCGAAGGCGCTTCTTCCTGGATGCCGCCCGAGTCGGTCAGGATGATGTGCGCGGCATTCATCAGATAGACGAAGGGCAGGTAGTCCAGCGGCTCGATCAGATGGATGGTCGGGATGTCGCGCAGCAGACGATTGACCGGTTCGCGCACCTGCGGATTGAGATGCACCGGATAGACGATGTCGACATCGGGGTGGCGCAGCGCGGTGTCGCGCAGCGCGTGGCAGATGCGTTCGAAGCCGCCGCCGAAGCTCTCGCGACGGTGGCCTGTTACCAGCACGACCCGCCGCTTCGGATCGAGGAAGGCGAACTGCGATTCGAGTTCGTGACGCAGCGACGGCGTGTTCTCGATCCGCAGCAGCACTTCGCGCAAGGCATCGATCACGGTATTGCCGGTAATCTGGATGCGCCCGGTCGGGATGCCTTCGTCGAGCAGGTTGCGTCCGGACAGTTCGGTAGGAGCGAAATGCATCGACGCCAGCGCGCCGGTGAGCTTGCGGTTGGCTTCTTCCGGCCACGGCGAATACAGGTTGCCGGTACGCAGGCCGGCCTCGACGTGGGCGACCGGAATCTGCTGGTAGTACGCGGCCAGGGTGGTCGCCATGGTGGTCGAGGTGTCGCCGTGGACCAGCACCACATCGGGCTTGAGTTCCGACAGCACCTTCTTCATGCCGGTCAGGATCGCGGTGGTGATGTCGGTCAGATCCTGACCGGGCTTCATGATGTCCAGATCGAAATGCGGCTGGATCTCGAACAACTGCAGCACCTGATCGAGCATCTGCCGATGCTGGCCGGTCACGCACACGCGCGCGTCGAAACGCGGGTCCTGCGCCAGCATCAGCGCCAGCGGCCCCATCTTGATCGCTTCGGGACGGGTGCCGAACACGCACAGGGTCTTGATCGTGCGCGCGGCGTGCGGCATGGCTCCTACGGGCATCGGCGCGGGCGTGGCCGCGAGTTCGCCGGCCAGGCCGTTGCGGGCGTACGCCAGCGGCACCGGCGCTTCGGCTTCGGGCAGCTTGCCCGGGTTGTGCGGCGAAAACGCCAGTTCGTTATCGCTGTCCGCGGCCGGCTCGAGCAGGGCGCGCTTGAGCTTTCCGCCGTACGACAGGCTGATCGCATATACGCACAGCGCCGAGGCGAACAGCAGCAGGCCGATCCCGACCGGTTGCTGGCGCAGCGCATAACCTAGCGCGATCAGGCTGCAGGCGATGCCGATCATGGTCAGCAGCGCGTTGTTCGGCGAGCGTCCCTGGTCGATCAACATGTAATGCAGATGCTGGCGATCGGGCTTGAACGGCGACAAGCCCTTGCGCACGCGGCGGTACATCACGGTGAGGGTTTCGAACACCGGCAGGGCCACGCACCACGCCGCCTCGGCCGCGTCGATGCGCGGCGAGCCGCGCTGGCTCAGGTAGATCAGGCTCCAGGCGAGCACGTAGCCGATCAGCATGCTGCCGGCATCGCCCATGAACAGTTTGCGTCCGGGCACGCCGCCGAGATTGACGAACAAGTACGGCGTCAACGCGGTGAACAGCAGCAACAGCACCGGCAGCGCGCCGCTCGAGCCGGCGTTGCCGCCGCCGAACAGGAAGATCGCGCCGATGCAGACCAGGGCCAGGCTGCCGGCGAGTCCGTCGATGCCGTCGAGCATGTTGAAGGCGTTGATCATGCCGACCACCGCGATCAAGGTGACCGGAATGCCGAGCCAGCCCAGACGGATCGCGCCGGTGCCGAACAGATCGCCGAGCTGATCCAGATACAGGCCGCTACCGGACATCATCAACGCGGCCGCGCCGGTCTGCACCAGCAGGCGGGTGCGCACGCTCAGGTCGCGGGCGTCGTCGACCGCGCCGACCACCACGATCAGCGCGGCGCTGCCAAGCAGGCACAGCGCGAAGCGATCGTGCAGGCCCAGGTAGACCGCGCCGGCGAGCAGCCCGGCGAAGAAACACAGCCCGCCGATTACCGGGATATGGCCTTTGTGCTTTTTTCGCGCGTTAGGACGGTCGATCAGCCCCAGCGCGTTGGCGGCGGGGTACATCGCATACATCGCGATGCAGGTGACCAATAAAGTCAGCGTGCACGCTATGACGAATTGTTCTTTCAACATGACCGTGAGTCCAAGGAAAGTCTTCGGTGTGACCAGCCGACGACCGCCCCCTCGGTCAATCCTGTTCTTTTGCTTTTGGTGCTTTTGTTCTTAACGCAGCTACGCATTGCTCCTGTCGATCTGGCGGAGCGTTCGATCTTGTTGAAACCTTATGGCGATGCCGGCTTGTTATCGTTGTTGTTGCCGCCGCATCCCTGCAGCCGTATATGCACGGTGCTCAAGTCGATGTGGTGCGCGTTGCGTAGAGCGAAATCGGATGTTTCCGCCTCGACTTGCATCGTGCCACTTCGGGTTGCGCGATACTGTGAGTTGGTAAGGAGTTTATCGCTGTTTTCACGATTGCTTCCTCGAAACGTGCGCGAAGTTCATAAGCTGTAAACACATGTTTCGTGGTTGATGGTGTCGTGCAAATGTTTCTGTTGTTAGCGATTGATGCGTGCCGGTCATGCCGTCATTGCAATGCGTTATGAGGCGCTCATTTTGATTGCGATCGCGCGCCTGGAATCGCCTGTTCCCGTGGCCACGGTCGCGTCGCTTCCGGGCCGCGCGACACCGGTTCGCGAGCAGGACATCCGGATGCTCACGCATCGGTCTTGCCCTGGTACTGATAGCCGTAGACGTAATGGGTGTCGTGACGCCGCTCGACCGCGTTGAAGATCGCGCCGCGCAGTTCGATACCGTTGTGTTCGAAGCGCTGTTTGGCCAGCGCCAGTTCCTTGGCCGGATTCAGGCCGAAGCGGGCGACCATCAAACTGGTCGCGGCGTGGCGACCGATGATCGCCGCGTCGGTCACCGCCAGGATCGGCGGCGTATCGACGATCACCAGGTCGTACTGCTGCGCGGTGGTCTGCAGCAACGCGGCCAGATTGGGGCGCATCAACAGCTCGGACGGATTCGGCGGCGCTTCGCCGCGCGGGATGAAATGCAGCCCGTCGATGGCCGACGCGCGCGTGGCCGTGGCCAGATCGATCTTGCCGGCCAGCAGGTCGGCCAGGCCGTTGTCGTTGCTGTGTCCCATCACCCGGTGCAGGGTGCCGCGGCGCATGTCGCCGTCGATCAGCAGAACGCGCTGGCCACCCTGGGTGATCACCGCGGCCAGGTTGGTCGAGACGAAGGTCTTGCCGGCGCCGGGGCTGGAGCCGCAGATCATCAGGATGTTGTTCTTCGCTTCCAGCCGGGCGAAATGCAGCGAGGTGCGCAGGCTGCGGATCGCTTCGATCGCCAGATCCGACGGCGCGTCCAGCGCCAGCAGGTGTGGGCGGTTGCTGCGTCCGTTGCCGCTGCCGTGCAGCTTGCGGCCGTTGCTTTCGTGGTCGCGTTGGTAATCGCTCATCGGGATCGAGGCGTACACCGGCAGGCCGAGTTCCTCGATCTGCTTCACGTCCTCGATGCCGCGGTTGAGCATCTGCCGCAGGAATACCCAGGCGACGGCAAGAAAACCGGCGAGGAAGGTGCCGATCACCAGCAGCTGCAAGCGCTTGGGCTTGATCGGCTGGCTGACATCGACCACCGACTTGTCGACCACGCGCGCGTTGCCGACCGTGCCGGCGCGGGCGATGTCGAGTTGCTGCGCCTGATTCAACAGATTGGTGTAGGTGAGCGTGCTGACCTGGACCTCGCGGGTCAGCCCGAGCAATTGCTGCTGGGTCTGCGGCAGGCCGCCGATGCGGTCGTTGATTTCCTGCTTTTTGCCTTCCAATTCGCCCAATTGCGCCATCAAGGCGCGATAGGCCGGATGCTGCGGGGTGAAGCGGCGGCTGACTTCGGCCTGTTGCAGCTTTAATTGCGAAACGTTGTTGTCCAGCGCGACGACCTGATCGAGCAGCGACTTGGCTTCCAAGGTCACATCGACGGTATGCGCCTGCGACTGATACTCGGCCAACGCGTGCTCGGCCTTCTCCAGATCGGCGCGCACGTTCGGCAACTGCCTCTGCACGAACTGCAGGCTGCTGGCGGCTTCGGCGGAATTGCGCTCGACGTTCTGGCGGGTGTACTGGCGGGTGATCGCGTCCAGCGTGGCCACCGCGAGATCGGGATCGCCGTTCTCGTAGCTGAGCTGGATGATGCCCGAGTCCTTGGCCTTCTCGCTCGCGGTCAGGTTGTTCTGCAGCGAGGTGAGGATCGCCAGCCGCGGCAATTGGGTGATCTCGAAGCGCATGCCCGGATGCGCGCTCATCTGTTCCACCCGCAAGCTGACCGTGCCCGCGCTGGCTTTCTCGCCGACCTTGCCGTTGAGCAACAGATTGTCTTCGTCGTCATACAGTGCGTACGCGCCAGCTTCGGCGGCGACCAGCAGCAGCGGCTTGGCGACCAGTTCCTCGGGCACGCTCAACTGCGACAGCGCCAGGGTATCGCCGCCCCAGCCGTAGCTGTTCATGCCGAGCCACGGCGAGGCCAGATCGCCCGGCGCCGCGGGCTGATAGCGCCGCGCCAGCAACGAGCCGATCAAGGGAAAGCGCTTGGGCTCGACCTGCACGTCAAGCTTGAGATCGTCGACGGCCTTGCCGACCACGGTACGCGAGGTCATCAGCGCGATCTCGGTGACCGCCTGCGGCGCCGAATCGGTCAGCGCCTGCGACACCGCGGTCAGGCCGGGCAGGGTGGGCGAGTTCGACTCCACCTGCACCATCGCATTGGCCTGATACACCGGCGAGGCCAGCAGCACGTACATCAGGCTCAGCGCGAAGCCGGCCGCGGTGACGATGCCGATCAGCCAGCGATGGTCGAGCAAGGTGCCGAGCAACGCGGCCAGATCGATCTCGTCGTTGCTGTCCTGGCGCGAGCCAGGTGGCGTGGATACTGCCGACATTAGGGTGAGTACCTGTTAAGTGAAGCCTGCCGCGAACCGCGATGCGACAACTTATAGATAGCCCCGCCAGCTACTCACCCCTGAGCTGATCAACTGGTAGGACTGTTCGAAAACGCTGTGCGATTGCCGGTACGGATCGGGGATGCTGGCGTTGTCCAGCCATTTCCCGAGCAGATACGTCTTGCCTCGCGCATGCGGCGAAATCCGGAGCACGGCATCGACATGCCATGGTTCCATGGTCAACACCAGATCGGCCGCGTCGATCATCGCGCGGTCGATCTGTCGAGCAATGTGCGATTGCCCCGACATTCCATGTTGAGTGAGCACAGCCTGCGCTGTGGCGTCGATCGGATGGCCCTTGACGGCGGCCAGTCCCGCGGATTCGACGGTGACGTCCAGGTCGTGGAGTTGTTGGCGCAACAGCACTTCAGCGGTGGGACTTCGGCAGATATTGCCGACGCATACGATCAGAACTCGACGGAACACACGTTATGAGACCTCAATCGTTGCGGAGCTATCGTTTCAGAACTTTCATTACACAACGGCGACGGTCGCGAAGATTTCTTGTCTTGCGATCGTGCGTGCATCGATGTGCGGCACATCGGATGTGACGGCCGAAAATGTAAGAGCTGGCCATGACAGGGTCAACACGCACGTGATTTTTCGCGATGAAGGCGTGACGCAAGTCACCGCGATGTTTGCGGCATGAGCGCGCAGGCTTGCTGGGCGGGGCATACGCGACATGTGACGTCGCATCGACAATGCGATGCGGTCGTTAAATAAACGTCAAATGCAGCGTAAAAACAGCCGTATTCCGAATGCAAGCTGTACCCGGGTCGCATCCGATGGCGAAAACGTGATCGCGTTCCGATCATCGCGGCGATGAGGTGAGAGCGCTCGCTATACTTTCGCGACAGGGCGACAAGATCGATTTCATCGTTGAGGTTTCATGCAAGATCCGTACCGCGACTGCTTCGCCCGCGCAGTCGACTGTCTGCATCGCTCGCCGCGCATCGCCACGCCGGCCGCGTCCATCCATCGAATCGCAACGTCGCGTCGACAGGATCGTCGATTCAACGCGCGCGTCTGACCTTGAGTTCTCACCCAGAGTTCTCACCTCGAATTCGCGACTTAGAGACGATCCACTCATGAGAAAGTTTTCGCGCGCCATGGCTCTGACCGCCATCGCCGGACTCAGCGGCTGCATGTGGGCGCCAGGGCAGTACATGTCGCCCAAGCAGTTCGCGCCCGGCAAGACGATCGAGGACGGGCACATCCAGCTGGTCACGATCACCCCGCAGTTCCTGGCGAGCGAGCATGCGGCCAGCGCGACCGCGGCGCTGCCCACCGAGTTGCTGAGCTATCAGCCCGAGCCGTACCGCATCGGCGCTGGCGATACCTTGTACATCACCATCTGGGATCATCCCGAACTCACTTCGCCGGCCGGCACCCAGCAGCAGCCGGCGGCGAACGGACGCCTGGTCCGGCCCGACGGCACCTTGTTCTATCCCTACGTCGGCGTGGTCGAGGCGCGCGGCAAGACCATCGAGGAATTGCGCACGATCATCACCCAGCGCATCGCGCGGGTGGTCGAGAGCCCGCAGGTCGACGTCAGCATCATCGACTACGGCAGCCAGCGGGTGACCTTGCAAGGCGCGTTCGTGAAGACCGAACGCCAGCCGATCACCGCCACGCCGTTGACCTTGTCGCAGGCGATCGGCGCTGCGACCGTCGATCCCTTGCGCGCGGATCTGTCCGGACTTGTGCTGACGCGCGCGGGACGGCAATACCGGCTCGATCTGGATGCGCTCAATCGCGGCGACAGCAACGCGCCCGACATCTATCTCAAGGCCGGCGATCATCTGTTCCTGCCGTACAACGATCGCAAGGAAGTGTATGTGGTCGGCGAGGTGATGCGCCCGCAGGCGCTCAACTTCAAGACCACCGATATGACCCTGACCCAAGCCCTGGGCCGGGTCGGCGGGCTGAATCCGCAGACCTCCAAGGGCGAGGCGGTGTATGTGATCCGCGGGGTCGAGGACATGCAGCGCAAACCGGCGACGATCTATCACCTCAACGCCAAATCGCCGGCCTCGTACGCGCTCGCGAGTCAGTTCGCGGTGCGGCCCGGCGATGTGGTGTTCGTCGGTCCGGCCGGGGTGACCCGCTGGAACCGCTTCGTCAATCAGCTGCTGCCGTTGTCGAACGTGATCAACAACGCGGCCAATACCCAGGATCTGCTGGGACGCTGAGTCGTGGCGTCGTCTGGCCAGTTTCTACTGGCCGGTGCGAGGCGGTATGCGCTAAACCGCGCGGCGAGCCTGCGCGGTTCGCTGCGCGTGCGTTTTTCGCAATTCCGGCACGATGCCGCGCGGCCCGGGTCTGCTAGCCTGCGCCCAATCGAAGTCTCGCCCGCGCGAGTCACCGCATCGCCCGCGATGCGCGGAGCGGCGACTTTCGCTGTTTGTTACCTCTCGTGACGGAGCGCAACCATGAAGGCAGGCGTCGCAAGCTGGATGCTCGGCGGACTACTCGCGTCCGCGAGCCTCGTGTCCATGAATGCATGCGCACAGGACGTCAAGCCCGACGCCAAGCCCGGCGACAAGACTGAACTCGGAGCGTTCGATTTCCGCTGGGACGTACGGATTCCCTTGCGCGACGGAGTCAAGCTCAGCGCGACCCGATACCTGCCGCGCGGACTCAAGCGCGCCGGCCCCTGCGTGTTCTCGCTGACCCCGTACACCGCGCAGCGCAATCACGAACGCGGCAAGTACTTCGCCAGTCATGGCTATGCCTATTACGCGGTCGACGTGCGTGGACGTGGCAACTCCGAAGGCGAGTTCACTCCATTGCTGCAGGAGGCGCGCGACGGTCACGACGTGGTCGAATGGTTGGCGGGGCAGCCCTCGTGCAACGGCAAGGTGGCGATGAGCGGCGGCTCCTACCTGGGCTATGCGCAATGGGCCACGGTGAAGGAATTGCCGCCGCATCTGGCCACGATCGTGCCGATCGCGTCGGTCGGGCCGGGCGTCGACTTCCCGATCCTCAACAACATTCCCTACACCTACAACATGCAGTGGCTGACCTTCGTCAGCGGCCACACTTCGCAGGACCGGATCTTCGGCGACTTCGGCTTCTGGGCCTCGCAGTACCGGCGCTGGTACGAGGCGCATGCGCCGTACACGCAGCTCGACGAATACATCGGTAACCCGTCGCCGACCTTCCAGACCTGGAACGCGCATCCGTACCAGGACGCGTACTGGGACAGCCACCGTCCCACGCCGGAGCAATACGCCAAGCTGAGCGTGCCGATCCTCAGCGTCACTGGCCATTACGACGACGACCAGCCCGGTGCGATGAGTTATTACAAGGGCCATATGCGCTACGGCAACGAGCGCGCCAAGGCCATGCATTACCTGGTGATCGGACCGTGGGACCACACCGGCACCAGCAGCCCGCAGGCCGAGGTCGGCGGCCTGAAGTTCGGCGAGGCCTCGCTGGTCGATATCAACGCGTTGCATGTCGCCTGGTACGACTGGACGATGAAGCAGGCCAGGAAACCGGAGTTCCTCAAGGACAAGGTCGCGTTCTACGTGGTCGGCGAAGAGGCCTGGCGTTACGCGCCGTCGTTGTCGGCGGTCACCGTGAGCACCCAGGCCTGGTATCTGGATTCGCGAGGGCGGGCCAACGACATATTCGAATCGGGGCAATTGCGCGCAACTCAGTCCGTCGGCGGCATCGATCGCTACGTCTACGATCCGCTCGATACCAGTCCGCTGGAATACGAGGACCGGCCGGACGTGCTTACGCCGACCTACGCCTATCTGACTGACCAACGCGGGCTGGTGATGTCATCGGGCAAGCAACTGATCTATCACACGCCCGCGCTGGAACGCGACACCGATATCGCCGGTTTCTTCAAGCTGTCGGCGTATATCGCGCTGGATCAGCCCGACACCGATTTCGCGGCGAAGATCTATGAAGTCAAGGCCGACGGTGGCAGCGTGTTTCTGGCCCAGGAACTGATGCGCGCGCGTTATCGCAAGAGCCTGCGTCAACCTGAGCTGGTCGTGCCCGGTCAGGTCGAACGCTACGACTTCGAGCGTTTCAACTTCACCGCGCGGCGCCTGGCCAAGGGCAGCCGCCTGCGGCTGGTGATCGCGCCGCTCAACAGCCTGAGCATGCAGAAGAACTACAACAGCGGCGGCGTGGTCGCGGAAGAATCCGGCAAGGACGCGCGCAAGGTCACGGTCGCGCTGTACCACGACGCGCAGCATCCCAGCGCCTTGTACGTTCCGATCGCGGCGAAGTCGTCGGTGGGAAAATAAGCCGGGCGCGGGCATCGAGCCGATCGGTCACCCGAGGCCCACCCAGGCCTCGCTGGTCCGTGCAGTGTCCCCTATAGGAGCGGCGCAAGCCGCGACCACGACACCACACCCACGACGCAAGCACATCGAGCGCCCCTCGCTCGCGCCGCCTGCGATGCAAGCGCGAACACCCGCGCAAACCGCTGGCCGATCCAGCCGGCCCGCAGTGACGACCACCGGCATCAGTCGTGACGCTCGCCCGTGCCGCCACGCGATCGGTTAACCACGCGCCCGAGACCGCCCTCGCTGCCGCCGTTCGCCCTAACAGATTCACAGCCGCGCAACGACCGCGTTCCGCTCCGCGTACGCCGGACCCGTGTGCGGCCCAGTCTGGGGGAATACACCCTTACCGGCCGGACCGTCATCGGCCATAGTGTCGATAAGCCTCATAAACTGAGTATTTAAAGTGCCAATTACTGGCGTCAGGTATAACTTATGCTGCAAGAATATACGTACTGGAGCAGGTCGACGGCGTCGGCCTGAGACGACCGGACTCCAGTCGAATCAAGCACATACCTTAATCGGCGTGGCCGCCGTTCGGCCATCGCCAGGGCGCGCGGGCAGGGCGTTCGGACGACACAACGGGAACCGGTCATGAGCCAATTCACGATCCGCCAGCGGATCATGTTCAGTTTCGCGATGATTATCGCGGTGATGGTGCTGATGGGCGGACTCGCTCTGCAGCGGCTGAATCACATCAAGATCGAAGAAACCGCCCTGCGCAGCGATTCGATTCCCGGGCTGTATTCCTCGGGCACGATCGAGACCGAATGGCATGCCTATTACAGCGCCCTGCATGGGTTGTCGGCGCCGGCCGCGAGCGACCGGGCGGAGGCGGTGGCGAGTCTGCGCGCCCGCCACGACGCGTTCGAGGAGGCGATGGGACGCTATCGGGCGACCATCCATGCGGCCGACGACCGACGCAGCTTCGAGCAGTTCGGCCGCCTGGCCGCCTCGGTATTCGCGCTGCAGCCTGAGTTGATCAAGGCCGGCGAAACCAGCGATCAAGCGCTGCAGCAGGCGCTGCGTTCGCGGATCGCCCCGACCTTCCGCCAGTCGGCCGAACAGATCCGTTCGATCATCCAGTACAACTACAAGCAGTCGGTGGCCTCGGGCATCCGCATCGACGACGCGGTCAAGTCGGCTCAGTTCGGCATCGCCCTGGCGTTCGCCGGCGCGCTGTTGCTGGCGGTGCTGGCCGGTTTCTTCCTGTGGCGGGCGATCACCCGGCCGCTGGACCAGTTGGCGCGCGCATCGGCGGTGATGGCCAAGGGCGATTTCAGCCAGCGCCTGGGCTTCGCCCGCAGCGACGAGTTCGGCGCGGTCGCGCAGGGCTACGACCGCATGAGCACGGACCTGTCCGAACTGGTCGGGCAGATCCAGACCTCGGGCATCCAGGTCAATTCCTCGATCAACGAGATCACCGCGACCCTGCGCGAACAGCACGCCACCGCCGCCCAGATCGCCGCGACCACCACCGAGATCGGCGCGACCTCGCGCGAGATCGCCGCCACCTCCAAGGAACTGGCGCGGGCGATGCGCGACGTCGCCGGCAGCGCCGAGCAGACCGCCGACCTCGCCGGCGACGGCCAGGAAGGCGTGGCGCAGATGGAAGACACCATGGGCCGGATGATCGACGCGACCGCGGCGATCAGCAGCAAGCTCGCGGTGCTGGCCGAGAAGGCCAGCAACATCAGCCAGGTCGTCACCACCATCACCAAGGTCGCCGACCAGACCAATCTGCTGTCGCTCAATGCCGCGATCGAGGCCGAGAAGGCCGGCGAATACGGCCGCGGATTCTCGGTGGTGGCGGTGGAAATCCGTCGTCTGGTCGATCAGACCGCGGTCGCCACCCTCGACATCGAGCAGATGGTGCGCGAGATCCAGTCGGCGGTGTCGGCCGGCGTGATGGGCATGGACAAGTTTTCCGAGGAAGTCCGCCGCGGCACCGGCGACGTGCAGAAGGTCGGCGGCCAGTTGTCGAAGGTGATCGAGCACGTGCAGGCGATGGTGCCGCGCTTCGAAACCGTCAACGAAGGCGTGCAGGCGCAGACCGCCGGCGCCGAGCAGATCAATCTGGCGCTGGCCCAGCTCAGCGAGGCCGCGCAGCAGACGGTCGACGCGCTCAAGCAATCCAATCAGGCGATCGACGAGCTGCATCAGGTCAGCGCCGGTCTGCGCGACGGCGTGTCGAAGTTCAAGCTGCTGGCTTGATCGCGCGGGCTGAAGCAGGTTGGTCGAAGCAGGCGCAGTGATGGTTACGCGGACTCAGGCTCGGGAGAACGATGCCGTGTTATTGCTGGTGTTCCATCTCGATCGCGACCGCTACGCCATCGACGCGGCGCAGGTCGTGTCGGTGCTGCCGTTGGTGCGGGTCAAGACGATCCCGCAGGCGCCGCCCGCGGTGGCCGGCCTGTTCGATTGCCGCGGCGAACTGGTGCCGGTGATCGATCTGTGCCAGTTGGCGCTGGGACGCGCGGCGCGAGCTTTGCTGAGCACGCGGATCATCGTGGTGGATTACCCGGGCGACGACGGCCGCATGCGCAAGCTCGGCCTGATCGCCGAGCAGGTGCTGGAAACCCTGCGCCGCGATGCGCACGAATTCGAAGCCAGTGGCATCGACAACCCGGATGCGTCCTACCTGGGCCCGGTCGCCAGCGATGCGCGCGGGCCGATTCAACTGATCGGCGTGCGCGAGCTGTTGCCCGAATCGGTGCGCGAGCTGCTGTTCCAGGCCGCGGCGGCGGAGGCATGAGACTCGACGGCTTCCAGCAATGGCTCAAGGACACGATGGGGCTGGATGCCAGCACCATCGGCCCGACCCTGGTCGAGCGCGCGGTGCAGCGGCGGATGACCGCCTGCGGTCGCGCCGGCCTGGTCGACTACTGGCAATTGCTGCGCGATTCCGCGCTCGAACAGCAGGAACTGATCGAAGCGGTGGTGGTGCCGGAGACCTGGTTCTTCCGCGACGCGCAGGCGTTCGCGACTCTGGCCCGGCATTTCGATCCGCTGTGGGCTGTCACTCATCCGGGCGAGCGGCTGCGGCTGCTGAGCCTGCCGTGTTCGAGCGGCGAAGAACCCTACACGATGGTGATGAGCCTGTTCGAAGCGGGGTTTCCGATCGAACGGCTCGACATCGACGCGATCGACATCAGCGAACAGGCGCTGGCCAAGGCGCGGCGCGGGCTGTACGGCAACAATTCCTTCCGTGGCGGTGACCTGGGATTTCGCGACCGGCATTTTCAGGCCGAGGCCGGCGGCTGGCAGTTGCCGGCCTCGATCCGCGCTCGGGTCAATTTCATCCAGGGCAACGTGCTCGACCTGGGTTTCCTGCCGGGCGAAGCGCGTTACGATGCGATTTTCTGCCGCAATCTGCTGATCTATTTCGACGAGCCGACCCAGGTGCGCACGGTCGAGATTCTTGCGCGGCTGCTGAAACCCGAAGGGCTGTTGTACGTCGGTCCGTCCGAGGCGAGTCTGCTGCTGTCGCGCGGTATGACCTCGGCGCAGTTCCCGATGGCGTTCGCGTTTCGCAAGGCAGCGCCCGCGTCGAATCCGAATGCGGGCATGGCGTCCGGTGCAAACAAATACGTCGCCGACAAGCGTGTCGCGAGCGAGCCGACGCGGCGCGCGGCCACGCCGCTTGCGTTCACACCTGCCTCGCCGCCGCGGGCGTCGTCGCCATCGCGACCGAAGCCCGCGCCGCCGACACTTACGTCGACCTCGGCCAAGCCGGCGCCCGCCGCCGCCACGCAATCCTCGCTGCTCGACACCGCGCAATCCCTCGCCGATGGCGGACGTTTCGTCGAAGCTGCCGCGGCCTGCGAAGCGTATCTGCAGGCGCAGGGGCCGTCGGTGCGCGCCTTGTACCTGTCCGGGCTGATCCACGGCGCGATGGGCCGCGATGCCCAGGCCGAGGACCATCTGCGCAAGGCCTTGTACCTGGATCCCTGCCACGAGGAAGCGTTGATGCATCTGGCCCTGTTGCTGGAAACCCGTGGCGATGCGGCCGCCGGCCGCGTGCTGCGACTGCGCGCGCAGCGTTGCCGCACGGCGACGAGCCGATAGGACCGCATCGATGACCGATCATCCCGCCATCGACGCCTCGACCAGCCCAGTCGCGCAACTGCTCGGCCGCGCGCCCGATTCCGACGCGCTAAACCGTGCTACCGGCGAAGTCGCGGCCAAGGCCGATGACCTGCGCTCGCTGACCCGCTCGCTGTTCGTGTTCCGCCTCGGTGGCGAATGGCTCGGGCTGCCCGCGGCGATCGTCGACGAAGTGCTGGAGCCGCGCCCGATCCACAGCCTGCCGCATCGTCGCGAAGGCCTGGTGCGCGGTCTGGTCAATGTGCGCGGGCAGCTGACGGTGTGCGTGGCGCTCGAATCCCTGCTGCAGATAGACGCGGCGCGGACCGATCCGGAGCGCTCGTCCGCCAGCGCGGCCAGCGTGCTCGGCCGACGACTGGTGGTGCTGTCGCTGCAGGACCAGCGGCTGGCGTTCGAATCCGACGAAGTGCATGGCGCGCATCGCTACGATCCGGCGCTTGTCGGCGAGGTGCCCGGCACCGTCGCCCTGGCCAGCGCGGCGTTCAGCACCGGCGTGCTGGCGATGGAAGCCCGCAGCGTGGGTTTGCTCGATGACGGCTTGATGCTGAGCGCAATCAATCGGCGGCTGGGATGAGCACAGGCGACCTGCGGGATTTTTCGCTGCACGACCTGTTCCGCATGGAGGTGGACGGGCAGGCGCAGTTGCTGACCGATGGCCTGCTGGTGCTGGAAGGCCAGCCCGATGCCGCCGCGCAACTGGAGTCGTGCATGCGCGCGGCACATTCGGTCAAGGGCGCGGCGCGGGTGGTCGGCTTGTCGGCGGCGGTGACCATCGCGCATGCGATGGAGGATTGTCTGGTCGCGGCGCAGGAACGTCGGCTGGTCCTCGATCATGCCGCGATCGATGCCTTGTTCAACGGCGTCGATCTGCTCAGCCGCATCGCCGCGACCCCGGCCGAGGAGGCCGAGCCGTGGATGCGCGACGATGCGCCCGAGGCGAAGCGCTATTGCGAAGTGCTGGCTGAAGCGTTGCGCTCGGGCGTCAGCCCCGCGCGCGTACCTACCGCCGCGCCGCGCACCGAAACGCCGCTCGCCAATTCACCTCTCGCTCAAGCAGACAAAGCCCAAGCGAACCAAATCCAATCGCATCACACCGAACCGCCGCGCAATGAAATTGTCGGCGATCCGATCGGCGAAGAACGGGTCCTGCGCATCACCGCGCGCAGCCTCAATCGCCTGCTCGGATTGGCCGGCGAATCGCTGGTCGCGTCGCGCTGGCTGGACCCGTACATCCATTCGCTCGGGCGGCTCAAGCGCCTGCAGCGCGACAGCGCCACCGCGCTGGACCGGCTGGCCGAGGTCGCGCCCGGTCTGGCGCGCGATCAGCACGCCGCCGCGCTGCTGACCCAGGCGCGTTCGCAGATCGCCGAATCGCAACGCCTGTTGACCGATCGCATCGCTCAGCTCGATCTGTTCGAACGCCGCGCCGCCAGCGTCGCTCATCGGCTGTACGACGAAGCGCTGTCCAGCCATATGCGCCCGTTCGCCGACGGCACCCGTGGCTTCAAGCGCATGGTCCGCGACCTGGCGCGCGAACTGGGCAAGCAGGCGCAACTCGAGATCGCCGGCGCCAAGACCCAGGTCGACCGCGACGTGCTCGCGCGCCTGGAAGCGCCGCTCGCGCATCTGCTGCGTAACGCGGTCGATCACGGCATCGAAGCGATCGAGTCGCGTCGCGCCGCCGGCAAGCCCGATGCGGGCACGATCCGGCTCGAAGCCCACCACGTGTCGGGCCTGCTGGAAATCGTGGTCGAAGACGACGGCCGCGGCATCGACCTAGAGCGCATCCGCGAGACCGTCGTCGTGCGCCGCCTTACCGATGCCGACACCGCCTCGCGTCTGAGCCCGGCGGAACTTATGGAGTTCCTGTTCCTGCCCGGGTTCACCTTGCGCGAGGTGGTCACCGAGATTTCCGGACGCGGCGTCGGCCTCGACGCGGTCCAGACCATGGTCAAGGAACTGCGCGGCAGCGTGCGGCTGTCGTCGCGGCCCGGCGGCGGCTCGCGTTTCCAACTGCAACTGCCATTGACCACCTCGGTGCTGCGCGGCCTGGTGGTGGAGATCGGCGGCGAGCCGTATGCGTTCCCGCTGACCCAGATCAGCAGCACCGCGATGGTCCCGCGCGAGCAGGTGCAGTGGCTGGAAGGGCGGCAGCATTTCCAATTGAACGCGCGCAGCATCGGCCTGGTGTCGGCGGCGCAGGTGCTCGGCGGCGCCGAAGCGCAGACCTCGCCGGAACAACTGCAAGTGATCGTGGTCGCGGCCAGCGGCGGCGGGCACGAATACGGACTGGCGGTCGAACGCTTCATCGGCGTCAACGAACTGGTGGTGCAGCCGTTGCCCGGCCAGCTCGGCAAGGTCAAGGACATCAGCGCCGGCGCCTTGCTCGACGACGGCACGCCGGTGCTGATCGTCGACGTGGACGATCTGGTGCGTTCGGTCGAACGCCTGGTGTCCACCGGTCGTCTGACCCAATTGCGTTACCACGACCACGCGCAGACGGTGACGCGCAAGCGCGTGCTGGTGGTCGACGATTCGCTGACCGTGCGCGAACTCGAGCGCAAGCTGATCGAGAACGGCGGCTATGCGGTCGAGGTCGCGGTCGACGGCATGGACGGCTGGAACGCGGTGCGTTCGGGGCATTTCGATCTGGTGGTTACCGATATCGACATGCCGCGCATGGACGGCATCGAACTGGTCGGCCTGATCAAGAAAGATCCGCGCCTGCGCGCGCTGCCGGTGATGATCGTGTCGTACAAGGACCGCGAGGAGGACCGCCGCCGCGGTCTCGACGCCGGCGCCGATTTCTATCTGACCAAGGGCGGGTTCCATGAAGAGGCGTTGTTGCAGGCGGTGGTCGACTTGATCGGCGAGGCCTCGGCATGAGGATCGCCATCGTCAACGATCTGGCCCTGGTGGTGGAGGCGCTGCGCCGCGCGATCGGCGTGCGCGGCGAACACAGCGTGGCCTGGACCGCGTCCAGCGGCGAGCAGGCGGTCGAGCGCTGCGCGCAGGACGTTCCCGATCTGGTGCTGATGGATCTGCTGATGCCAGGCATCGGTGGAGTCGAAGCCACGCGCCGGATCATGGCCGCGAGCCCGTGCCCGATCCTGATCGTGACCGCCAGCGTCGGCGGCAACGCGCCACTGGTGTTCGAGGCCATGGGCCACGGCGCGATGGACGCCACCGATGTTCCCTCGCTGGGCGTCGACAACTCGGTCGGCGTGCGGCAACTGCTGGCCAAGATCGACCTGATCGGCCGCTTGATCGGAGATGCGCCGGCGCCGCCGAAGCGCGCGCCGCTGGTGCGCGGCTCCGGCGCGCGGCGCCTGATCGCGATCGGCGCGTCCGCCGGAGGCCCGGCCGCGTTGGCCGATCTGCTCGGGGGTTTGCCGGCGAAGTTTCCGGCCGCGATCGTGATCGTCCAGCACATCGACGAAAAATTCGCCTTGAGCATGGCCGAGTGGCTCAATCGCTTCTCGCCCAATCCGGTGCGCCTGGCCATGGCCGGCGACCGGCCGCTCGCCGGCACGGTGCTGCTGGCCGGCACCAACGAACACTTGATCCTCGACCAGCGCGGCGCGCTCGCGTACACGCCCGATCCGGTCGATCAACCCTATCGTCCGTCGGTCGACGTGTTCTTCGACAGCATCAACGCGAACTGGCCCGGCGACATCGTCGGCGTGCTGTTGACCGGCATGGGCCGCGACGGCGCCAAGGGCTTGCAGGCGCTGCGTCTGCGCGGCCATCACACCATCGCCCAGGACCAGGCCAGCAGCGCCGTATACGGCATGCCGAAGGCCGCCGCCGACCGCGGCGCCGCGGTCGATATTCTTCCGCTGAATGCAATCGCTTCGAAGTTGGAATTCCTCTTCGGAGACACCAGGAACACAAGCCCATGACCCTGCCTCCCAGCCTCCGTCCCACGGGACTGCCGCACGAACGTCGCATCGTGGTGCTGCTGGTCGACGACCAGCCCTTCATCGGCGAGGCGGTGCGTCGCGCGCTGGCCAAGGAACGCGACATCGATTTCCATTACTGCGGCTCCGCGAGCGACGCGGTCGCGATGGCCGAATCGCTGCAGCCCACAGTGATCATGCAGGACCTGATCATGCCCGACGTCGACGGCATGACCCTGGTGCATCTGTACAAACTGCATCCAGGCCTGAGCAGCGTGCCGGTGGTGGTGCTGTCGAGCAAGGAAGACGCGGCGGTCAAGAGCCAGGCGTTCGCGACCGGCGCGACCGACTATCTGGTCAAGCTGCCCGATCCGATCGAACTGATCGCGCGGGTGCGGCATTACTCGCAGTCCTATCTCAATCAGGTCGAGCGCGATCTGGCCTATCAGGCGCTGCACGAAAGCCAGCAGAAGCTGCTGGAAATGAACGAGACCCTGCGCCGGCTCAGCGACGTGGATGGCCTGACCGGGCTCAACAACCGGCGTTACCTCGACCGCTACCTGGATCAGGAATGGCGCCGCGCCGCGCGCGAACGCCGCGATTTCTCGATCCTGATGATCGATGTCGACAACTTCAAGGCCTATAACGACGTCTACGGCCATCTGGCCGGCGACGAAGCGCTCAAGACCGTCGCCAGCGAGATCCAGCGCTGCGCGCATCGCCCGGCCGATGTGGCGGCGCGCTTCGGCGGCGAGGAGTTCTCGCTGATCCTGCCGGCGACCTCGATGGAAGGCGCCAAGCAGGTAGCCGACCTGATTTGCGCCAGCGTCTACCAACTCGGTATTCCCAATCGCGGCGCACCGCTGGAACGCGTCACCGTCAGCGTCGGCGGCGCGACCTGCTCGTTGAGTCACGTCGAATCGCACGAAACCTTGCTCGAAGCCGCCGATCTCGCTCTGTACGAAGCCAAGCGGATGGGCAAGAATCAGGCGATCTTGCGCGAGTTGGGATGATCGCGTCGATTCACCGATACGCGATCACGCCCGAGCCGATGGTGATGGCGTAGTCCGAACAAGCAAATCCGATATTCATCACAGTCCGCCGTGTCCGCGCGAGCCCGGCGCGCATGCACGCTCGCATAGAGCGCATCGATGGCCGCCCGTTCGCGCCGATCGCGTTTGTGCAGACATCAAAGCCAAAGGACCCCCATCGAATGGGAACCTATCGACAAACCCTCAGCGGCGGCAGCCACGTGCAGCTCGCGACCTGGGACGACATGCAGCCGCCCGTGCACGGCCCCGACTTGCAGCAGCGCACCTGGAATCCCGACGCCAGCCGCACCGGCCTGGCGTTCTACGATTCGACCGTGCACTACATGCGCAACGACTGGGCGAGCGCGCACATGGACGTGGTGCCGGTCAGCGCCGGCCAGCACAATCTGCTGCTGTACCGCAATCGCGAAAGCGATACCTGGCATACCGCCGAAGCGCTCGATATCGATCACGAGCGGCCGTGGAAACAGCACCTGCAAGACGTCGGCACGGTCAGCATGGCCGACGCCCAGCAGGCCTACAACGACGTCAGCAACTTGCGCGCGCTGCCCGGCGTGATCAACCGCGCCCGCAACAGCGCCGAGCGCGCGCTCGCACAGGGCCTGGACTCGGACGCATGGCGCAACTGGTCCGATCAGCATTTCCGTTACGACCCCAACGAAGCGCATCCGGCGTTCGATCCGCAGCGCGATGCCGCCCGCCGCACCGCCACCACGCTCAACCAGCCGTGGACCCTTGACGACGGCCGTTCGACCTTGAGTTTCGACACCCGCGTACAGGGCAAATGGTTCGAACACCAACTGTCGCAGCATTACGCCGGCTCGGTCGAAATGGTCTCCGACGAGGACGGCTCGCGGCGCAACGTGCACCTGTTCCAGTGCCCGGCGACCCGGCAACTGGTGACCCGCGACGCCTTCGACATCGACCATGTCCGGCCGTTCGAGGACGTGGCGCGCGAGCGGATCGAGCAAGCCGGCGGTTCGATCAGCAAGGCCGAAGCGCTGAATCTGTACAACGACACCAGCAATCTGCGTTTGGTCAGCCGCAGCGCGAATTGCTCGCACGAGTGGGAACTCGATGCGCAAGGCGAATACCGCGACCGCGAGGCGCCCGAGACCGACGAGGACCGCGCCTTCATCGAACACGGGCCGGTGACCGAGGAGGATCAGCATGCGCTCGACGACCTGCGCGGCATGCTCGACCGCAACGCGCATCCGCCGCGGACTTTCGGCGACGACGCGCCGGTGCATACGCCGCAGGTGCATTACCGGCTCAACGATGCGCGCAATCCCGATCACGCGCTGTTCGGCCAGGCGCGCCAGCAGATGGGCGTGTTGAACGGCCAGCACGGCTGGAACCTTGGCGAGCAGCAGCTCGACAACGCCTCGGCCGCATTGACCGTGGCGGCCAAGCAGAATCATCTGCCGGCGATCGACAGCGTGCTGTTCCAGCAGCCGGACAAGTTGTTCGCGGTGCGCGGGCAGGGCGAGGCGATGCAGTGGGCCGGGGTCGATGCGCGGGCGGCGATCGACAAGCCGATCGCGGTGAGTTCGCGCGAGGCGCGCGAGATCGCGCCCACCGTGCAGGCGCCGCCTATCGCGCAGGTGCAAAGCATGGATGTCGATGTGCAACCGATGCAGATCGGCCGCCACGGCCACTAGGGCTCGCCGGTTGGAGCAGTTCGCATGATCCGCGGCGCAGTGGTATCGCTGCGTCGCGGATCGATGCGGCATGGTTGTGGTTGGCGCTGCCCGGCGGATCAGGCCGGACGGGGCGTTCGGACACCACCGGCCGCGCCGTGAGACACGATCGCTAAAGATTCCGATAGCGGCGCGCGGCCGTCGAATCTCTACTGGGCGCCTTCCCGCCAGGCGCCGATCCCATGTCCGATCCATTGCGATTTCCACTGTTGCGCCGACGCGTCGCCGCCGGCCTGTCAGCCATCGGCTTGTTCGCGATCCTGGCCGGCCAGACCGCAGGCGCCTCGGACCATCTCGACTCGCCCAGCGTGATCGCCGACCCGCGCGCCGACATCGGCGACTTGTACGCGTGGATGGCGCCCGACGGCCGCCATCTGAATCTGGTCATGACCATCGTCGGACACAGCTTCTCCGACAAGCTCGACTATGTGTTCCATATCGACAGCGCCAAGCGCTTCGGCAAGGCCGGACAGACCATCCGCATCGCGTGCCGCTTCGCCGCGCCCGAACGCGCCGATTGCCGGCTCGGCCAACTCGACAGCGCCCTCGGCGATGCCAGCGACGAACAAGGTCTGTGGAGCCGGGATCGTCGTTTTCGCGTGTTCGCCGGTCTGCGCGACGATCCGTTCTTCAACAACGTCAAGGGCACGCGCGCGGCTTACAACGTCGCCGATGCCGCCTTGAAGCGCGGCGCCGCGGTCGATGCCGCGCATTGCCCGCAATTCGATCGCGCGACCTCGGACGCGATCTTCGAACAATGGAAGCACACCGACGGCGGTCCGGCGCACAATCTGCTGGCCGGTTGGACGCCGGCATCGATCGTGATCCAGGTCGATCTGGATGCGGTCGATAGCGGCGGCAAGTTGCTCGCGGTGTGGGCGGCGACGCAGTCGCCCGAACGCCAGATCGACCGCGCCGGCCGCACCCTGACCGGCAATGCGTTGCTCGGAACGTTGGACAGCGAGGAGGTCAGCGATGCGCTCAAGGAGCGCTATAACGCGGCCACTCCGGCCACCGGCACGCCGTTCGTGGCGGAAATCGAGAAATCGCTGGGTCTGTACGACGGCTTCGACGGCCGTTGCGGCAATCAATGGCTGGCGCGGCGTGCGTCGCAATCGTCGACGCCGTACCGCGCCCTGGCCGAGTTGCTCGCGGACGACCGGCTGTGGATCAACAGCGCGGCCAAGGTCTGCGCGCAGCCGTTCGCGGTCGAGCTGGCGCGGTTCGATCCACGCAAGGCCTGGCGGCGCGACTGCGGCGGCCGCACGCCGAATGTCGGCGCGATCAACGTGTACCGATCGCTGCTGGTCGACGGCAGCACCGAGCGCGTCGACGACGGAGTGGAACGCGACGACAAGATTCACTCGATCTCGCAGTTCCCGTTTCTGGCGCCGGCCGATAAGGCGGGGTATCCGCGGTGATCGCTGTGCGCGTCTCCAGCGCGCGCGTGCGTGTGCTGACGGTATTGGCGTTGTCGATATTCGCCGGTTCCGCCGCGGCGCACAGCGGCACCGGTCTGGCCGGCGGTTTCGCCTCGGGATTCGCGCACCCGTTCGGCGGCGGCGATCATCTGCTAGCGATGGTTTGCGTCGGCATCTGGGGCGCGTTGTTAGGCCCGCGATTGCGATATGAATTGCCGATGGTGTTTCCGCTGCTCATGGTCGGAGGCGCGATCGCTGGCATGTTCGTGCTGCCGATGCCGCCGGTCGAACTCGGCATCGCGCTGTCGGTCGTGATGCTGGGCGGCTGCATCGCGGCGGCCTGGCATGCACCGGCGTGGCTGGCGATTACGATCGTGTCGCTGTTCGGATTGTTCCATGGCTATGCGCACGGCCGCGAATTGCCGTCATCCGCCGATCCGGTTGGTTACAGCCTGGGCATCGTGTTCGCGACCGGATTGCTGCATGTGCTCGGCATCGCGTTGGGCGAGAGCGCGTTGCGTATGGGCTGTGTGCAGATCATCCGGGCAGCTGGCGCCGCGATCGGCTTAGTCGGTGTGGTGTACCTGTGGTCGGCGAGAGTCGCGTGAACGCCGATGCGCTGGCGCCTTCGTTGCTTTGCGCCGCGCACGGCCTGGCGCTGGCGTTCGCGCCATCGCGGGCGAGGAGGATGGGCGCGGCGCTGTCGGCAGCCGCGGCGATCGCAATGGTGGCCATCGACGCGTACGTCATCCGCCCGGCTTGGGGTCCGATGGCAGTGGAGCAGGGCACTCAGGCCTGTTGGTTCGGCGTGGTCGTGTGCGCGGCCAGCGTGTATCTGCCGGTCGCCGTCTCGCGAAGGATCGCGCCGTTGCTCGCGGTGTGCGCGGGTCTGTGCTGCGGCATTGTGATATCGGGGCAGGGCGATGCCGTCGGCGTGTTGCGCGCATTGCCGTGGCTACTGCTGTCGTGGCCGGCAGCGTGGTTGATCGATCGCGGCGCCGCGGTCGCGGTCAAAGTCGTGTGCAGTTGGTTGCTCGCGGTCGCGGTGTTGGCCGCGACGCTGGCGTGGCTGCCGGTCACACCGGGCTATTTGCCCGATCATCTTGAATAGAGATCGTCCATGTTCGCTATCGATTGGTTACGACGCGTGAGATCGCAAGGCGCGCGCATCACATTGGCGATGAGCCTGTTGTCGCTCGCCGCCTCTGCGCAGGCCCATGATTTCTGGATTCAGCCCGAACGTTACCGGATCGCGCCCGATACGCCGACCGCATTGACCCTGCAGGTGGGCCACGGCGCCGATCGCCAGCGTTCGAAGATCGGTGTGCGCCGAATCACCCACTTCGCGGCCGTCAGCACGGGCGGAAGCAGTATCGATCTGCGCGAACGTCTGCATCCCGGCGAGGCCAGCGACGGGACCTTTCAACTGCCGGCCGGCGGCTACATGCTGGTGCTGGAAACCGATGCGCGCGCGCAGAGCCATCTGCCGGCGATCCGTTTCAACGATTATCTGCAGGCCGAAGGATTGACTCCGGCCTTGCAGCATCGCCAGCGCAACGGGCGCATGCAGGCGGAAGGTTTGGAAAACTACAGCCGGCGCAGCAAGGCGATCGTGCGGGTCGGCCCATCCGATGCGATGACGTCGGCGCAATGGCGGGCGTTGCTGAGCCGGCCGCTCGGTCTGCCGCTGGAAATCGTGCTCGATCAAGATCCGTACGCGCAGCCGCGACCATCGCGATTGCCGCTGCGGGTGATCTACGAAGGTCGCACGCTGGCCGGCGCGCTGGTCAAGCTGACCCGGCTCGAAGACGACGCCCAGCCGTTCGCGACCCAGTACACCGACGCCGACGGTCGCGCCGACTTCGCCATGCCCACGCAAGGCCGCTGGCTGCTCAACGTGATCTGGACCAAACCGCTGCCGGCGTCGAGCGAAACCGACTACGAGACGGTGTTTTCCAGTCTGAGTTTCGAACTGGATGATGCGCGCCGGTGATGTTGCGCGTGCTTCAAATTTTCGCGATACGATTCGGTCATGCAGGTTCCTGCAACGCGGGATAAGCGAAAGACGCTCGAAAACTCGCGGTTTCAGCAATGTCCCGCGGACGACCAACTGTTGCCGCGCCTCACCACCAGTTCGCCGTTGATGCAGCGCAGCGAGGCTTGCTCCTGCGGTTGCGCGCTGCGCTCGGCGAGCAATTGCGTTTCCAGCTCAAGCACCCGATCGCGCAATGTGTCGCGCTCGGCGACGATCTGCGCGACCTGCGTCTGCGCGACCTGGCGTTCGCCGAGGACCGCGCGCTCGCCCGACAGTTTGTTGCGTTCGTCGGCCGCGGCCTGCTGCTTACCGATCTGGTAGGCGGTGCCGCCGGCCGCGCCGACGATGCCGATCAAAACCACCGCGGCCAATGCCGCGCCCCTCCAACCCCATGAGGTTCGCTCGTCGGTGGTGCGGTGATATCCGGACTCTTGCATGCGCCTGCCCATTGATGTGGCGAACGCATGCGCCGCGCCGGGTTGGCGGGGCCGGATCTGCGTTCGTAAGCGAACCGTTCGAAATTACGGTGTATGCGTGCGGCCGACTGCCATCGCGGTCACGAACCGCGATGGCGAATCCGATGCGTGGATAACGGACGAGCTTACCTGGAACCCGATCGATAACGACCGCGGGCGATGGCCCGAGGCGATCTGCGCAAGCGCCCCGGTCCGGTGATTCAGACCGGGCAGGCCGGGTCCTGCCCGGCGTATTTGGCGCAGACCTTTTGCCGGCACTGCAAGCCCTTGGTCGTATTCGCCTTCGGGCATTTGCGCAGGCTGGCCTGGACCGGGTTCGCCGGCGCTGTCGAGGTGGTTTTCGGCGCGGCGCTCTTGGCCGGCGTCGCGTTCTTGGGAGCCGGCGCGGGCTTGCTGACCGGCTTGCTCGCGGCCTTCTTCGCCGCGACCGCGTTTTCGGCGTTGACCTTGCGGATCAACTGCTCGAGCGCGTCCTGATCCTCTTTGGCGTTGGCGTTGCGCGGCTTGGTCGTGCGCTTGCCGCCGGATTGCGCGTCGGTGTCGATGTTGCCGAGCAAGGCGGCCATCAGGCCGTCCTCATCGTTTTTCGCGGAATTGCCGCGTTTATTGGCGGTGGTGGCGCGGGCGGGCGCGATCGCCGGTTTGCCTACGGCCTTGGGCGGCGTCGCCGAAGCCACGAGTTTGGGCGCGGGCGTTGCCGTTGCTGGTTTGACGCCGGGCTGAGGCGGGGGCGGCGGATCGCCGGCACTGAAGGGATTGGCATCGGCCGGATCGTCGTCGAGCACGATCTTGGCCGGCGTGGTCGCGGCGGGTGCCGGCATCGCGCGGGTGGGCGCGACCGGTGCGGCGACGGCGGGCGTTGTTGGTGTCTTGTCGACGATCGCGGGCGTCGGCGACGGATCGAACGGTCCTTCCTCGCCGCGCAACAGCAGGTAGGCGCTGGCGAAAAACACCGCGGCGACACCGGCGACCAGCACGATCGGCGCGATCCGGCGCGGCTGTCCGGGCGCGACCGGCCGCTCTTTCCGGCTTTCCATGTCTGCTAGGATTCGACCCGCAGGCGCGGCGCTACTGGAGCGATTTTCGGCTCCCGAGATCAGGCTCGGACGATTCGGCTTTCCCTCTTGCCGATCCACGTGGACTCCTTTCCATGCAGGCTGGGCCGGAACCGGCCTCGTCGGCATTCTGGGCGAACGCCGACGCGGGCGTCAATTCGAGCGGACGCGGGAGCATGCGCGCCGCTTGCGGAGCACTAACCCAAGGATGAGGCGCGGCGCGTGGTCTGGATCGTGATCGGGTGTTTCTTCGTGATTCTGAGCGTCGCCGCATGGCTGGCGATGTTTCCCGATGCGCGCGACGCAGCGGGCGAGGTGTGGGCGCGAATGCTGCGTCGCGGCAGCGCGGCAAGCGGACGTCTGCGCGAGCGCGCATCGACCCAGGCCAGCGATTCGGGCCAAATATTGCGTAATAAAGGCACGCGCTATGTGCGGCACATGTCGCGCAACAAGTATCTGTTTATCGCCGCGGCGGCGATGGTGGTGCTGCCGGTGGCGCTGATCCTGGGGCTGCGGCAAAAAGTGATACTCGACGGCGGCGTCGATCCGATACCGGTGGCGTCCAGTTCGCAGATACGCGAACTGCTGGAAGGCGAGAACCTGGTTCCGCCCGAACCGCCGCCGCCGGAGGTGTTCGTCGAGGCGGAACGTGAACTGGCGCAACTTTCGCCGACCGCGCGTCTGAGCATCGCCGCGCCCGAACAGATCGTCAGCGCCGATCGTCGCTGGGAACAGATCGACCCGGATTTCAAGCAACGCGTGCTCGCCATCTACAAGGTCATGGAAGGTCGCGGCATCAAAATGGTGCTGGTTGAAGGCTTCCGCAGCGCCCAACGCCAGGCCGAACTGGCCGCCGGCGGCAAGGCCACCCGCGCCGGCGCCGGGCAAAGTTGCCACCAGTACGGCCTGGCCGTGGACAGCGCGCCGATGCGCAACGGCAAGCTGCAGTGGGATATGAACGATGCCTGGACCCGAGACGCTTACTTCCTGTACGGCCAGTTGGCCCAGGAGGCCGGGCTGGAGTGGGGCGGGCAGTGGCGCAGCATCAAGGACTACGTGCATCTGGAACAGAAGTCGCAGTGCCGGGCCGCGCGGCGGGCGGCCGGGGCCGGCTGAACGGGGCGCCGGTCGCGGCGATCGGCGCCCGTTCACGCCGCAGGTTCGACGCTGCCGGGGTGATAAAGCGGACCCACTCCTGCTATCGTCCCGACTGACATCTGGATCGTCACTCGCCAACAGGAGCATGGCCATGTCCCGCCCTTTCATTCTCGTCGGTGATCCCATCGACCACGGCGGCACCGTGGTCAGCGGCTCGCAAGCCTCCGACGTGGACGGCCGTCCGATCGCCCGCATCGGCGATCAGGTGATCTGCAGCCTGCACGGCCCTACCGTCATCGCCAGCGGCGATTCGACCTTGATCGTCGACGGCCAGCCGATCGCGCGCCACGGCGACACGACCGCCTGCGGCGCGCATCTGATCGCGGGCCAATTCCACGCATCGGTCGACGCCTGATGGATACGCCGGCGCGATAAAACCGACAGGCATTCAAGGATGAAGCACGTGCAATGGTCTGACATGGATGCAGGCAAGACCGGGACGAGGACGCTCCCGGCATGAAAGCCTTCAAGATGATTCTGTTGCTGGCACTGCTGACGGGCGCGATCTGGTTCGTGATCGTGGTGGCATGGCAGGTCAACGACGTTCAGCCGAGCGGTTCGGATCTTGCCCTGTACCTGGGCGGTTTGCCGCTGCTCGCGATCGGCACGGTGCTGCTGGTGCGCTACGGCTTGCGCCAGCGTCGTGAGCGCGCCGCCGAGCAGGCCATCGCGCCCGCATCAGCAGCGCGAGGCGCGGGTGAACCCGGCGAACACGACGCGCCCGCGGTTGCTTACGTGCTGCATCTGCATGCCGCGGCCGTGCATCTGGCCATCGGCGCGAGCCCCGAGGAGGCCGCGGCGAACTTGGTCGAACCCAAGCGGCCGGGCCTGCATCCGAATTTGAAGAACGCCCAGGGCATGCCGGTGATGGCCGCGCCGGTGGACGATGTGGACACCGATGCGGTGGCCGACGCGTTGCGCGCCATCGCCGAGGATCAACATCAGGACCAGGACTTCGATCGGTTGTTCGCGGAGGAACGGCTGCGCGCGGTCGCCTTGCTCGAACCGGTGGCCGAGCAATTGCTGATGCTCGAATCCGAGGTGGTAGCCGGGCTGACGCCGCCCGGCGGCGAGTCCGCGCCTTCGTTGTCCGGTCGTCGTTCCGATGCGGTCGCGCCGCCGAAGTCGCGACTGCGGACCTTGTTGCTGGTCGCCGAATCCTGGCCGCAGCCGGCCCGGCAGATGCTCGGCGATTGGTTGCTGGGCAAGGCCGAAGCGCTCGGTCTGCCGGCCGAGCGGATCGCGGTGGAAGTCGTGCCGATCGACGACGCGAGCCAGGGCTGGGGATTGATCGATCAGATCGGCCGGCGCTACCACGGCGAAGTCACGCCCGATCGCTATCTGTTATTGGCCTGCGCGTCGCAGCTCGGCGAGAGCAGCATCGAGACCCTCGAAGCATCGCAGCGATTGCTCGGCAGCGGCCGGCCCGAAGGCCTGGTTCCCGGCGAAGGCGCGGCCGGCCTGTGGCTCAGCGGTCCGCCCGAACCGGGCCGCGACGCCTCGCCCGACGCCCTGGAACTGCATGTGCTGCAGCGCGGCCATGTCGCCGCCGGCACTTCCAGCCGCAACGCCACCCGGCAAAGCTCCGAACTGATGAATAAGGCGCTGGCCTGCACGACGCATAAGCCGGATGCGGTCACGGCGGTGGTCAGCGACGCCGATCACCGGCCCAGCCGGGCGATCGAGATCGCCAGCGCGATCGCGGTGGTGTGTCCCGAACTCGATCCGGTCGCCCAGAGCCTCAACCTCGGCGTGGCCTGCGGCCATCTCGGCGCGGTCGCGCCATGGGCGGTGATCGCAGTCGCCGCCGCGCAGGCGCGCGGCAGCAACGCGCCGGTGCTCGCGGTCGGCCTGGCCGACGGTGAAGCGCGCGCGGCGATCGCGGTGACACCGGTTCCACCTCCTTCCTCCACCCAAGCCGATCGCAGCGACGATCAGGCCGCCTAAGCGGCCCACCTAGCAGCCCACACGGACGACGTACTTGATGAGCAGGCTCAGATATTTTCTTACCGACTACCGGGTGATCGCCGCGATTGGCGTGTTCGCCGTGGGTGGGGTGGCGTATTTCGGCGCCGACAAACTCAAGACCATCGGCGGCTGGATCCTCGCCCTGGCGGTGCTCGGATTGCTGGTGTGGATCGCGGTGTGGATCGTGCGCCGGATCCTCGCCGCGCGCGCGGCCAAGCAGCTCGATGCGATGGTGCAGCAGCACGCCGAGCAGGCGGTGGTCGCCTCCAAGCCCGCCGCGCGCGCCGACACCGAGCAACTGCGCGAACGCATGGCCGAGGCGGTCAAGGCGATCAAGTCGTCCAAGCTGGGATTGCTCAAGGGCAGCGCGGCGCTGTACGAACTGCCGTGGTACGCGATCATCGGCAATCCTGCCGCCGGCAAGAGCACCGCGATCCTCAATTCGGGCCTGCGTTTCCCGTTCGAGGACAATCGCAGCAACGTCATCCAGGGCCTGGGCGGCACCCGTAACTGCGATTGGTACTTCACCACCGAAGGCATCGTGCTCGACACCGCCGGCCGCTACACGGTCAGCCCGGAGGATCGCCTGGAATGGCTGACCTTCCTCGACCTGCTGAAGAAGAACCGCCCGCGCGCGCCGATCAACGGCGTGATCATCGCCGCCTCGATCGCCGAGCTGTCCGGCAGCAAGCCCGAATTCGCGATCGAACTGGCCAAGAACCTGCGCCAGCGCGTGCAGGAACTGACCGAGCGGCTGGAAGTGTTCGTGCCGGTCTACGTGGTGTTCACCAAGGCCGATCTGATCGCTGGTTTCGCCGATTTCTTCCAGGGCCTGGACCCGGCCGAGCGCGAGAACGTGTGGGGCGCGACCTTGCCCTACGACGCCAAGGGCGAGACCGACGCGCTGGCCGCGTTCGACAGCCATTTCGACGAATTGTCCGAAGGGCTCAAGGAAATGAGTCTGTCGCAGATGGCGATGCAGCGCGGGCGCGAAGTCGGTCCGGGCCTGTTGACCCTGCCGATGGAGTTCACCGGCATCAAGCCGGCGCTGCGCACCTTCATCGCCACCTTGTTCGAGGAAAATCCCTACCAGTTCAAGCCGGTGTTCCGCGGTTTCTATTTCACCAGCGCGCTGCAGGAAGGCGTGTCGGTGCAGCACGCGTCCGAGCGCATCGCCCGCCAGTTCGCGTTGCGTCCGCGCGCCAATGCCGCCGAGCGCGCGCCGATGTCGGACAACGGCCACTTCCTGCTGGGCCTGTTCCGCAAGGTGATCTTCGCCGACAAGCAATTGGTGCGGCAGTACTCGAGCCCCGGCAGCAATCGCCTGCGCAAGCTGATGTTCCTGGGCTCGTTCGCCCTGCTCGGGCTATGCCTGGCCGGCTGGGGCTGGTCGTACCGCAGCAACGGCCAACTCGTCGCCAATTCGGTGCAGGACCTGCGCCAGGCCAAGGCCTTGCAGGAAGGGCGCTTCGACGTGCAGTCGCGGATCCAGGCGCTGTTGGTGCTGCAGGCGCGGCTTGAACAGTTGCAGAGCTATCGCGAGCAGCATTCGCTGTCGATGGGGCTAGGCCTGTACCAGGGCGACCGGATCGAGAAGAAGGTGCGCGAGGAGTATTTCCACGGCATGCGCCAGCTGATGCTCACGCCGGTGCAGACCAAGCTGGAAGCCTATCTGAGCGAGGTCCTGGCCAACCGCGCGCGGGTCAAGGTCGCCGATGCGGCCAGCGCGAACGCGCAGGTGGCCGCGCAGGTCAACGTCGGCCAGACCCTGTATCAGGACTCGTCGCCGACCGACGCCAACGATGCCTATAACGCGCTCAAGACCTATCTGATGCTGGCCGACAGCAGCAAGGTCGAAGGCAGTCACCTGAGCGATCAGCTGACCCGGTTCTGGCGCGGCTGGCTCGACGACAACCGCGGCACCATGTCGCGCGAGGAACTAGCGCGCTCGGCCGAACGGCTGATGGCGTTCTACGTCAGCCAATACGAACAACCCGGCTGGCCGACGATCGACGAGAAATTCGCCCTGGTCAGCGACAGCCGCAGCGTGCTCAAGGGCGTCATGAAGGGCACCCCAGCGCGCGACCGCGTCTACGACCAGATCAAGCAACGCGCCTCGGTGCGGTTCCCGCAGATCACCGTGGCCTCGCTGATCGGCGAGGAGAACGCGCGCACCGGCGTCGCCGGCAGCTACCGCGTGTCGGGCGCGTTCTCGCGCAAGGCCTACGACGACTACGTCAAGGACGCGATCAAGCAGGCCGCCAACGAACAGCTCAGCGCCACCGACTGGGTGCTGGCCGACACCGTGCAGGGCGATCTCACCCTCAGCGGCAGTCCCGAGCACATCGCGCGCGAACTCACCCAGTTGTACAAGGCCGAGTACGCGCAGGAATGGCGCAAGTTCATGCAGGGCGTGACGGTCAGCGACTTCGGCAATTTCGATCAGGCCGTGACCCGCATGAACGCCATCGGCGATCCGCAGAACTCGCCGCTGCGCAAGATTCTCGAGGCGGTCAACAACGAAACCATCTGGGATAACCCGGAGGCCGCGAACAAGGCCCTCGGCGTGGCCAAGAAGGGCGTCGTGGAATGGTTCAACCGCACCATCCTGCGACGCCAGCCGGCCGGCATGAACGTGCAGGTCGACCCCAACACCGGCAAGCAGGTCGCGGTGCAGATGGGGCCGATCGGCGCCGAATTCGCCGGCCTGGCGCGGCTGTTCGCGCAGCGCGACAGCAGTCCGCCGATGATCAACGCCTACTTCGACGCGATGGGCAAGCTGCGTTCGCGCCTGAACGGGATCAAGACCCAGGGCGATCCGGGCCCGGGCGCGCGCAAGCTGATGCAGGAAACGCTGGAGCGCGGCAGCGGCTCGGAAATCTTCGAGATCGAGAAGATCATCGACGAGCAGATGCTCAACGGTCTCAACGAGAGCCAGCGCGACGCGATGCGTCCGTTGCTGGTGCGTCCGCTGATGCAGACCTTCGCCGCGCTGATCCGCCCGACCGAGGGCGAGATCAACCGCACCTGGGTCGAGCAGGTCTATCAGCCGTTCGAGGACGGGATCGGCAAACTGTATCCGTACAACGCCGGCGCCACCGCCGAGGCCACCCAGGCCGATCGCGACGCGGTGTTCGGCGCGAGCGGCTCGATCGCCAAGTTCGGCAACGAGGCGCTCGGTGCGCTGGTGATCCGCCGCGGCACGGTGATGACGCCGCAGCAGTGGGCCAACATGGGCGTCAGTCTGCGGCCCGAGTTCACCGCCAATTATTCGAGCTGGGTGGGCGGCGCGAGCGGCGCGTCGAAGGGCGATGCGAACGCGGGCATGGTGATCGAAATCCTGCCCGGCGCGGCCACCGGTCGCGAATACACCATCACCATCGATGGGCAGACCCTGCGCTATCGCAACGAGCCGCCGCAGTGGAAGACGATCGAACTGGTCAATTCCAGCAGCGTGCGGATCGATGCGGTCACCCTCGACGGTCGCACCGTCGAAGTGTTCAACGAGCCCGGATCGAAAGGCCTGAATCAGCTCTTCGAAAAAGCCTACAAGGGCAAGGGCAGCGGCGGCGACAAGCACTTCCTCATGTCGTTGAACAAGGACGACATCGCCGTCGATTTCGAATTGCGCGTCATTCGCACGCCGATCAAAGCCGACGCCAAGCCCGATGCCGGCGGCGAGCGTACGCAGCGCCTGCCGCGCGAAGTGGCCGGCGCTGTCGCGACCGCTCCGGCCGCACCCGCGGCACCGGCCGCGCCCACCGCCGCCGCGCCGGCAGGAGGCCTGTAATGGCGACCGTAGAGGCCATGGCCCAGGTGAGTTACTTCGGCAAATTGCCCTCGCGCGGCGACTTCGTGCGCACGCCCGAGAGCCATCAGTTGATGGTGCTGCTCGATCGCTGGGCCGGCGCCGGGGTCGAGCTGCTGGCCCAGGACCCGTCGTGGAAACAGCTCTACGATCGCGCGCCGCCGATGCATTTCGCGTTTCTGGGCTCGCGCAGCCGGCTCGCGATCGGCGGCCACTTCCTGCCCAGTCGCGATGCCACCGAACGGCGTTTTCCGTTCCTGTCGGCGACCCGCCTGGACATCGCCCAGCCGCTGGCGTTCATCGCCCGCAGCCCGCTGGCGCTGGCGCGGATGTGGACCGGCATGGCCAAGCTCGGCAAACAAGCCGTGCAGGCCGAGGACGCGGCCGATCTGCTGCGCGAACTGTCCGAGAACAAGATCGCGGTTAACACCGATCCCAGCGTCTACGATGCGGCGTTCACCGATTTCCTCGACCTGCAGGACGTGGGTTCCTTGCAGGACCTGCTGCAGCAGTCCGGCCACACCCACGTTCAACTGCGCTGGGTGCTGCCGGCGCTCGGCCTGCTGTTGCAGCCGGTGCTGACCGGCGCGGCGTCGCAGATCGACAAGGCGTTGTCGCTGCCGTTGCCGCGCGACGCCTTGTACCGGCCGATGGTGGCCGCGTTCTGGCTCGATCTGATCAGCGGCTTCATCGCGCGCGCCGACTTCGAACTGGCGATCCTGATTCAGGACGAGGCGATGCCGCGCCTGATCATCGGCTTCAACGGCGCCGACGGCCGCACCTTGCAGGCGGTGCTCGACCCGCAAGTCGCCGGCGAGCAGATCATTCGTGTCGACGACGCCGAGTGGGTGGACGAGCATGTAGCCGGCGATTACGCCCTCAACAAGCTGGTCAGCTACATCGGACGCGACGACCTCTCGCTGCGCGTGGCCCGCAAGGCCTTCGGCGAAACCTTTCTCGGAGCGTGAGCATGCGCCGCACTTTCTTATTTCCGCATCGGGCCGTCGCGCTGGTCGCATTGAACTTGGCTGTCGCCGCGTTCGGCGTCCAGGCGCAGACCGCGTTGCCCGCCGCCGGCGCCGTGGCGCCCAAGCCGATCATCGCCTCGGGCAAGGTGCCCGATGAAGCCAGCAAGCAAGCGGTGCTCACGCGCCTGCGTGAGCTGTACGGCAACGAGCGGGTGATCGACCGCATCGAGGTCAGCCCCGGGGTCGTCGCGCCACCGAACTGGCGCCAGAACGTGGTCAACATGCTCGCGCCCGACCTGCAGCAGGTCACCGTCGGCAAGCTGGAGATCAACGGCAACACGGTGCGGGTCAGCGGCAACGTCGCCAACGAGTTGCAACGCCAGCAGATCGTCAGCGGCCTGTCGACCCGGATCAACAACCCGACCTATTCGGTGGACGGCAAGCAATTGCGCGTCGCCGCGGGCGCGCAGCAGAATCTGCTCGACAATGCGCTGGCCAACCGCATCGTCGAATTCGAGAGTGGCCGCGCGACGCTGACCCCGAAGGGCGAGCTGATCCTCGACGAGATGGCCGCGGCGATGAAGCAGATCGGCAACAAGCGCGTGCTGATCGTCGGCCATACCGACGCCGCCGGCGGCCGCGAATCGAACCTGGCGCTGAGCCTGGCCCGGGCGAATTCGGTCAAGCAATACCTGGAGGTGCGCGGAGTCAACGGCGGTCTGCTCAACGTGCTCGGCGCCGGCCCGGATCAGCCGGTCGCCGACAACGCCACCGCGGAAGGCCGCGCGCGCAACCGGCGGATCGCGTTCAAGGTGTTGTAAGCGGCCGATTCGCGCTGCTGCATGAGTCGCGGTCACGGCCGCGAACCCAGGCCCGCCGCGAGGCGGGCTTGGCGTTTACGGGGGCGGTGTTTGTGGGCGCAGGCGCGTTCGCCCAGGGCTGAATGCGCGCGAGCTGAACCGAAAACTTGAGGTCGTCGATTTGTAACGATCGTCGCCGGCGCATCACCGATACGCATCGACATCCGTTCATTCGTCTCTCAGTGCCCGCACGTGGCTGAACGCGACAAATCGCCGATTTAGCGGGGCGTCGATTTAGCTGACCACCGTCGCAATTCACGCGCCGGTCCGCGAATACGCTGAACCGGCATAAGCAAGGCATCGACCTGGGGACGAACCGAGCTTGCCCGCGGCAGGCAGGTGCGGCACATAATCGCGGGGCGGGGTCGTACGCGCCGCGGAGCACCGCGAACCATGTCCGCAATCCCCTTTCGCAATCGTATTCAAGAAGGTAAGCAGCACGGCTCGTAGAACCGCTCCAGCGCCGGTCCGGCCGAGCCGCTCCCGCGAAAACGCAACCACCACAAAACAGGACGTCCCCCGTGTACGGATACACACCGGCCTCCCTGGCCAAGCTCGTTCAGCTCAATCAGGACACGCGCCTGATCCGGGTCAAATCCCCGCTCGAACCCGAGGCCTTCGTCGTGCGCCGCATGACCGGCACCGAGTCGCTGTCGCGGCCGTTCGCATTCGACGTCGAATTGTTGTCGCTCGACGCGCACCTGGAACTCAAACAGGTGATCGGCCAGCCGATGCGCCTGAGCCTGCGCACCCAGAACGGCGAAGAACGCCATTTCCACGGCTACGTCAAGGAATTCGGCCGCAGCGGCGCCGAAGGCGGCATGGCCGTGTATCAGGCGCAGTTGCGGCCGTGGTTCGAGTTTCTCGATTACACCAGCAACTGCCGCATCTTCCAGGACCTGACCGTGCTGGAGATCGTCGAGGACGTGTTCGGCGGTTACGGCGATCTGGCCAAGTGCAAGTACGACGTGCAATCGGGCAAGTACCCCAAGCTGCCGTATTGCGTGCAGTACAACGAATCGGATTTCGCCTTCGTCTCGCGCCTGCTCGAGGACGCCGGCATTCACTATAGCTTCGAACACGGCGAAGACGAGCACGTGATGTTCATCGCCGACGATTCGACCCAGGCCAAGGTCATCGACGGCAGCGCGCGGGTGAACTTCGTCGCCGACGATTCGGTGCGCGACGACTACGGCCTGGATCAATGGCTGACCCGCCGCCGCGTCGGCACCAGCGTGCAGGCGCTCAAGAGCTTCGATTTCAAGCAGCCCAAGAGCGCGCTGTCGGTCGACCGACCGCTGGACATTCCGCTGGGCCGCCTGCCGCAGTTGGCCTCGTACCGTTACGAAGGCGCCGCGCGGTACGTCGACAGCGCGATCGGCGATGCGCTCGCCAACCTGCGCGGCGAGGAATCGGCGTGGCAGACCAAGCTGTTCGAAGGCAGCGGCAATCACGGCATGCTGCAGGCCGGCCGCCACTTCGTCTTCAACGGACACTACGAACACAGCGAGGGCGACGAAGAGGAACGCAAGTTCCTGCTGGTCCAGGTCGGCCACGACGTACGCAATAATTTCAACGAGGACTTCACCGTCTCGGAAGGCGCGAGTTACCGCTGCAACGCGACGTGTTTGCGCCTGAAGATTCCGTTCCGTCCGCTGCGCGCCACGCCGCAGCCGCGCATGCCCGGGCCGCAGACCGCGACCGTGGTCGGTCCGTCGGGAGAGGAGATCCACGCCGACAAATACGGCCGGGTCAAAGTGCAGTTCCACTGGGACCGGCTCGGTGAGTTCAACGAGCGCAGCTCATGCTGGGTGCGCGTGGCCAGCCCGTGGGCCGGCAGCGACATGGGCGGGGTGTCGCCGCCGCGGATCGATCAGGAGGTCGTGGTCGATTTCCTCGACGGCGATCCGGACCGTCCGTTGATCGTCAATCGCGTCTACAACGAACTCAACATGCCGCCGTTCGGCAACGAGGTCAGCGGCATCAAGTCCAAGACCGTGAAAGGCGAGGGCTTCAACGAACTGAGCATGCACGACTCCGACGGCAAGCAGATGTTCAACATGCACGCCCAGCGCGACATGATGACCACCGTGCTCAACGACCAGACCGCGGCGATCACCAGCAACAAGGCCACCACGGTCGGCCAGAACCAGACCCTCGCCGTCGGCGTCGACCAGAGCATCACGGTCGGCGGCAGGCGCGCGATCAGCGTCACCGGCGACGACACTCACGACGTCACCGGTACCCGTACGAGCACCGTCACCGGCGCGGTCGCCGAGACCTACAAGAACGGTCAGACCCTGACCATTCCCGCGGTCGGCTACACCGAAACCATCACCGGCCCGCTGCTGACCACCTTGACCGGCGACTTCACCAGCGTGCGCACCGGCGCCTGGAAGGAAACCGTCACCGGCACCTCCGATCGCATCGTCACCGCGGCGCTGACCGAGCAATACGGGGCAGGGCGCACGACGACGATCACCGGCGCCGATATTCGCGGCGTGATGGGCGCGGTCGAGGACGCCAACGAAGGCGCGCGCACTGTGTCGGTGACCGGCAACCTCGAACACGGCGTCACCGGCACGCATGCGGCGTTTTCCGGCGGCGACATGAGCCTGGGCTCGGGCACCCTGGTCGCGCTCGGCGTCGGCGAGGCCTCGGGCATCACCATCACCGGCGGCGAAATCGTGATCGCTTCGGGCGGCTCGACCATCGTCATCAATGCCGCGGGCGTGACCGTCAACGGCGCCAAGATCAACCTCAACTGATCGCGGCGACCATGGCCAACCCCAAGAATCCCGTCGAAAAACGCATCGACGACCTGGCCGCATTGTGGCTGCAGGCCTGCGAAGCGCCCGAAGTGCGCGTGATCGTCTGGCGCGTTCCGGGTAATGCCGGCCGGATGATGGCCGCGTTCTTCGAAGCGCAAAAACACCTCGAGCCCGCGTCGACGCCGGACCTGTTCCAGAACTTCGACGCGCCGTTCGAAACCGGCTTCGGCTACAGCCGCGAGTTGATGGGCGCGCTGCGCGACGGTTATGTCGCCAGCCGCGGCGAACTCAAGCAGCAAGGGCTGCCGATCGACTGGCGCGGCGCGCACGGCGAGTATCCCGACAGCGCCGCCGGCGTGCTCGCGATGTTCCAGTCGTTCGCCGAGTATTATCAGGCGCAGATGCGCTACTTCGCGCCGGTGCTGTCGCCCAGCCAGGTCGCCTCGTCCAGCGGCCTGGAGCAATGGCTGGACGCGGCGCTGCGCGCGCCGATTCCCGATCGGTTGCGGCTGTGCCTCGTCGATAACGTCGAAGACAAACGCTGGCAGGCCCTGGCCGAACGTCATGGCAAGGCCGTGCGGGTGATCGACGCGCCGATCGACATGTTCGACATCGCTCGCCAGACCGCCGCCCAGTCCAGCGGCGGCGCCGCACCGAGCACCGCCTATCGCGCCATGCTCGCCGACGTCATGACCTTGCTGGAGAAGGGCAGCGCGGCGCAGACCGCGGCCCGCGCCGACAAGGCGATGAAGCTGGTCCAGCGCGAGCAATGGCACGATCAGCAAGTGGTGCTGCACATGGCCGTGGCCGGCGCGCACCTCAAGCAGGCGGAGCATTCCGAGGCGATCCATCGTTATCGCGCCGCGCGCGAATGCGCGCTCGCCGCCGAGGCCGCGCGGCATCCCGCGGGCACCAATCTGATCATGCAGACCTGGTTCGGCGAGGCCGGCGTGTGGTTGTCGGCGCAACAGCCGGTGCGCGCGTCCGAGACCTACGCGCAGGCCGCCTCGGTCGCACGGCGCGTGCCGAATGCGATGTTCGCGCTCGAAGGCCTGCGCATGGCCGGTTATTGCCTGGCCCAGGACGGTCAGGTCGAGCCGGCGCGCGAACGCTATCTGGCCGCGGTCGCCGAAGCCAAGGCGATGCCGCCGGCGGATCGGCCGCTGACCACGCTGGCGCTGTTGCTGCAGGACATGTTGCGGCTGCAGGATGCGCCGCGCGCCGAACGCATCGCCCAGTGCGCGCCTGCCTATCAGCAGGACGTGGCCGAAGCGCTGCAGCAGGCCGAGGCGCAATCGGCCAGGCTCGGCCCCCAGCCGGCGCCAGCCGCGCTGGAGAAGATCGAGAAGGAACTGCTGACACGTTACGAACTGGCGTTCCGCACGCTGTGCGACCAGCGCGAGCGTCTGATCGGCGGCGGCGACGTGTTCTTCCGCAAGGTGGTCGCGCTCGCCCGCGACTACCTGCATCCGGCCTGGAACGGCGTGCCCGAGGTCAAGCATCCGCTCGACAAGGAATTGCTCGAATGGAGCCAGCCGCCGCAGTTCGCGCAATTGCCCGAACCCGACGACTTGCTCGACACGGCCAACACGACCACTAAACCCACACCAGCCGTGCCCGCCGAGGCCAGCGTTTGACCCGGCGCGGCTGGATCGTCCTGGCCGTGTTCACCCTGATCGCCATGGGCGCGGTGGCGTGGCTGGGCCAGGAATACAGCAACGAAGCCCGCGCGTTCCTGCGCGGTCTGCGCCGAATCTTGTAGACGTCGACGCCGCATCGCGACCAAGGAAGGAAGCCCGTCATGACCATCGCCGCCAAGCATTTCGATCCGCAACTCGGGATCGACATCCACACCTATCTGATTCCGCCTTCGCCGATTCCGATCCCGCTGCCCACCCCGCATATCGGCATCGTGCTCGATCCGTTCGACTACCTGCCATTCATCGGCGGCACCGTCCACGTCAACGGCATCAAGCGCGCCACCGCCGGCACCGGCGGCCTGGACATCCATATCCCGGTCGGCGGCGTGTGGATGCCGCCGATGAAGATCGCCGCAGGCCCGCAGTGGGACGACGAACTGTTCATGGGCAGCAAGACCGTGCTCGCCGACGGCGATCCGTTCTCGAAGATCACCATGCCGGTACTGGCCTGCAACATCGTCGGCATGATCGCGCCGTTCCGGATCCGCAAGCCGAAGAAACCGCATATGTCGTTGCTGCTGCCGACGACGTTCAACATCGCCATCCCGACCAACGTATTCGTCGGCGGGCCGCCGACGGTGTCTTGGACGGCGCTGGCGATGGGCGCGGGGCTGTCCATCTTCGGCAAGATCCTCAAGAAGACCGGCATCGCCGGCGCCGCGGGCGCGGCGTTCAAGAAACTGCGGCAGAAGCTGTTCGCGAACATGAAGCCGGGGTTTCTGAAGTGCAAGGTGCTGCGCGCCGAACCGGTGGATATCCGCGACGGCAGCGTGTCGGTGACGCACGAGGATTTCGCGATCCCCGGCCGTCTGCCGCTGACGTGGACGCGCGAATACCGCTCGACCGATACCCACGCCGGCCAGTGCGGCCACGGCTGGCACACGCCGGCCGACGTGCGCCTGGAACTCGACCCCGACGGCAGCGTGCTGTTCCATGGGCCTGAAATGCCTGCGTTGTTCCCGCAGCTGCCGCAAGGCGAGGGTATCGACAACGCGGTGCGCGAATTCGTCGACGGCGCGCGCCTGATCCGCGAAGGCCAGGAACTGTGGGTGCGTACCAAGGACGGCCTGCGCTACGGCTTTGCCGCCGGCCCGGCGAATCTCGCGACCTTGCAGACGCGCGCGCTGCCGATCGAACGCATCGAAGACCTGTGCGGAAACTACTGGCGGTTCGAACGCGGCAACGGCCAGCTCGTGCGTATTGTCGAAAGCGGTATCGATGGCTTGCAGGGCCGCTTCCTGGAAATCGATTCGCGCCACGGCCGCATCGATCGCGTGCAGTTGCACGATCCCGCCACCGGCCTGAACTACCCGTTGGTGAGCTACCGCTACCAGGATGCCGATCTGGTGGCGGCAGTGGACGCACTCGATGCCGCGCGCACCTTCGAATACCGCCAGCACCGCATGGTTCGCCACACCGACCGCGTCGGCCTGTCCTTCTACTACGCCTACGACGCCCAATGGCGCGTGCTCCGCGCGTGGGGCGATGGCGGCCTGCACGACTACAAATTCCGCTACGACGACCTGCTCGACGAAACCGAAATCACCGATTCGCTGGGTCACGTCTCGATCGTCAAATTCGACGAGAGCGGATTGCCGCTGTGCGAGATCGATCCGCTCGACGGGGTGACGGTGTTCGAGTACGACGAGGTCGGTCGGACTACGGCGGTGGTCGATCCGATGGGGTTGCGGACTGAGTTCGCATATGACGAGCGTGGCAATCTGCTCAAGCTGACGCGAGCGGATGGCAGCGTACTCACGACACAGTACGACCCCGATGATCGCCCCGTTGTCATCGTCGACCCGCTCCAGGCCGGTTGGCGGCAGCGTTGGAATGATCGTGGCCTGCTCGTTGAGCAGGCCACGCCGATGGGGGCGGTGTCGTTGTACGAGTACGACGCCGCCGGCCAGCTTTCCGCTCATACCAATGCACTCGGCGCGAAAACGGGATTGCACTTTGACCGCCACGGTCAACTGCGAGGAATTACCGACCCATTGGGTTTCGTCCTTGTCTTCCAGCATGACGCGATGGGCCGTTTGATGTTCAAAGCCGACGCGAATGAAGCCAAGACCCTCTACACGTATGACCGGAAGGGGCGCTTGTCGCGGATCCAGCAAGCCGATGGCAGCCGGGTGACGGCCGACTATGACGCAGAGGACCAACTGGTTCGCTACGAAGACGAAAGCGGCGCGGTGACGAGGCTGGACTACGTTGGAACCGGCCAGGTTAGCAAGCGCACCCAGTCCGACGGTCAAGCGGTACGTTACGAATACGACACCGAGCAGCAACTGATTGCTGTCATCAACCCGCGCGGCGAACGTTACGGACTCAAGCGCGACGCCCTGGGTCGCATCGCCGAAGAAGTCGACTATTGGGGGCAGGGACGCCAGTACACCTACGACGCAGCCAATCGGCTGATGAGAACCGTGGACCCGCTGGGCCAGTGCGTTATCTATGCCACCGATTCGTTGGGCCGCATCACCGCCAAGACGCTTCCCGACCCGGATCGCGCCGGATGCGTATTCAAGGAGTCCTTCAAGTTCGACGCGCGAGGTCAATTGGTCGAACTGCATAATCCCCATCGTCAAGTGCGGCGTGTCTTTGATGCCGATGGACGCTTGGTGGAGGAGGTGCAGGGCAGCTTTCGCATCGCCAATACCTTTGATGCGGTCGGCAACCGCCTCATGCGTGAAACCAGCGCGGGAAACCGCGTGGAATTCTCATTCGACCTGCGTGGACATTTGCAGGCCGTGGCGATCAATGACGATGCGCCCATCGAGATCGAACGCGACGCCTTGGGCCGCGCGATGCTGGAGAAGCTGGGGCCGCATGTGGAGCGTCACCTGAGCTACGACGCGCGGGGGCGGCTCACGGCGCAAAGTATCCTGCGCGATGACGCGGCATTGTTCGATACCGTCTACACATACGATGCCGTCGGCAACCTGACCCAACGCGACGATAGTGCCCAAGGTGCCGATCGCTACACTCACGACCCCATGGGGCGTGTGCTCTCCCACACCGATCCGCGCGGAAAGCTTACCCACTTCCTCAACGATCCCGCTGGCGATCGCTTGCGTACGCGCGTGCAGGAAACCCGCATGAAGCAGGTGGTCGGTGGTGAATCGCAGCCAGAACTTTGGACCAGGGAAGGCGAGTACGGCGGACTGAACTACGTGTTCGACCGGGCCGGCAATCTGGTCCGGCGGGCGCGGTCGTACGGCGCACACGAAGACGGTGGTCGCGATCGCGACCTGCACTTGCGCTGGGATGCCAACCACCGTCTGATCGAAAGTCGCAAGAACGGCCAGGTCACGCGATACGGCTATGACCCGTTAGGCCGCCGTGTCTTCAAACGCAATCCCACTCAAACTACCTGGTTCTTCTGGGATGGCGATGCCTTGCTGGGCGAGGTGCGGCATGCCAACGATGCCTCGGACCTTCCGCAGGCAGGAGTCGCCGCCAACAACTTGGTGGACTTCGTCGCTGCGCGCAAACGAAGGCAAGCCCTCGCGCAACTGCATCGGCGGGCGAGGGAATATGTTTATTACCCCAGCGGTTTTGTGCCATTGGCGTTGATCGACAGAAAGAAGGTGGAATCGGTAACGGTGGAAGCGGTAGTTCCGGGCGCTTCTGCATTGACGTCCGCCTCCGGAGCGCCGGTGATTTTCACCGACGGCGATTCGCTGGCGACTGACCCTTCGCCGTCGCTTACCGCCCCTCCTGCCGACGAACCACTGGGTCGCCGTTCCCGCGAACGCACACGACCTTCGCCTGTGGTTTCATCGCTCGATCAGAAGAAGAAATTCGACATCGGCTTCGGTGCCCTGGGCTCCGTTCCCCTCGGCGTGCGCGCTTCGCTGGCATTCGAGGAGTCCGCGCCCGGCACGGCCATTCCCGACGACAATCGTTTAGGCGCGATGCGCCTGGGCCGCGGTAACGCATCGCCCGCATCCCCGCCTCCAAGATTCACGGTTACGCCCACACAGGCAGCCGTAGCAGAGGAGGCGCAAAGCCAGGCAGGCGCCGCGCCCGTCGAGATCCCACAGTTCCAATCCTTCGCTCCCGCCGTTGCGCCGGCGCCGTCGGAAGCCGAATACATTCCCCAGACTTACCACTACCACGTCGACCCCAATGGCTGTCCAACACGGTTGACTTCGTCGGTGGGAGAAGTGGTCTGGTCGGTGAGCTACACCGCCTGGGGCAGCATCGCCCAAGCCCATGTTTCCGAACTGGTGAACCCGATCCGTTTTCAGGGTCAGCACTATGACGAAGAATCGGGCCTGCATTACAACAGACATCGGTATTACGATCCCGCGATTGGGCAATATGTGGGGCTGGACCCGGTCAGGTTGTTGGGCGGCTATAGCCTGTATGCATATACCGCGAACCCGCAGGTTCTATCCGATCCGCTCGGGTTGGTGCCCGAGACGACACCTGGGTACACGGTTTATCACCTGTATGCGCCTGGCGCCGACACCCCGTACTATGTCGGGATAACCGAGGACAATAGATTCGATCAACGCCGGCTCGAACACAAAGAAAGCTCGCGCTTGGCGGATGGAGCAAGGATGGAACGCGTCGAGACAGGCGTCACCTATGGAGAAGCGCGCGGGATCGAACGCGCCCACATCGAGCACTACGGGACCAATACGGGTGTGGTGGGGGCAGACATGCCCGGCAAGGGAACCAACGATTTTGCCGGAAGAGGCAATCGCAATCTGGGCTTCGACGTCGACAGCCCTGTCAGGCCAGCGACGAGGCAGAAATATTTTCAAGCGGCGTATGAGGCGGCGGGCGGTAAGGCCCGTCCAAACAAAGCTACGGTGGCGAGGTGCGGCTGAATGAAAAAGAAGAAGGTAAAGCTGGGTGATATCAAGTCGGGAGACGTCGTTTCTTTCGAGTGTGTGCCCGGGACGTTTGGTTATGGCGTTATCGTTTCGAGAATCATGGACGGCCATGTCGCGGAGCTGTGCAAGTACTTTGGGCCTGGGCCGGAGATGCCACCGGAGTCGAATTTGGCCGATACGTTCTTCCCGCCAGTGATCCTGGATGCATTCTCGCTCATCGAGAAAGCAGTCGAAGGTGACTGGCGCATAGTGGGGCATATTTCCAATTACTTACCGGACGATCGTGTAAGCAACATCAGATTCAGATGGGGTGTAAAGGGCAAGCAAAGCACCACCGACATCCATAACCATCACGAGAAGGTTTCGGATGAAGAGGCCGCTAAGTGGCCGAATGCCAGCCCTTCTGGCGACTGGGACGTGAAGAATTATCTCAAGGACCAAGGCGTGGACCCTGAGCTGCTCGGATTGGCCTAATGAAGAACGATAGCTACGCGCCATTCATTATTTATGGTGAGGACGATGACGATGAGGCGCGTCTAAGCCTTCTCGATAACGGGATGTTTGCTCGCAGGCATGTGTTTGCTGGTCGTGGCCGCGAGAGCAACGGCTACAGCTGGGCAAGTCTGGCCAAGTCGGTGGCCAAATCCTTGTCTGCCGAATCGCAACAGTTGGATTTCAATCCTGAGGCGGACATGCTCTCGATTTATGGCCCTGCATCTGTTTTGCAGCAATTGGCTCGCGCCCTGCACGAGCTGTATATGAACGAGCGCGCGCTGGGGCATGCAATTGAATTGTCCGAGGTTGATTGATTCAACTGGCGGGCCTGCTCTCAAGACGTGGCCGATCTTGCGAAGGAAGTTGAGGCTTGAATGGCGGCCTCATCGCGCCTTCGCGTGCCAGGCGAAAGAACGAATGGCTCCAGCGAGTCTGCGTCCGAAACCCTCCTGCGTATCAGATGCTGATGGCGCTCGGGAAGCGTTATGTTGTTGTCTGGACGTGACGCATCCGGATCGTTCGGGATAAATGGCAGGCTACAAGTGCTCGATACCGGGGATGCAAAACGCCGCCCTTGAGGCGGCGTTTCCACAGGTGCGGGGGCCGACCGAAGCTAGTCGTTGTTGCCGCCGTCGTTGCTATCCAACAACTCCTCGATCTGACTAAGCGTGTTCTCGTCCTTGATCACGCGCTTGAGCCACACGTGCAGCGGCATTTCGCCCCAGCGAGCGGCCTTGTCGGCGAGGTAGGCGACCGGGCTGTGCGGCTCGGTGCGGCGGAAGAACTCGGCCACGCGACGCAGTTGCACGATCGCGTCGCGGCGCGACTCGATCGCGCCGGGCGGTGAGGCGGGGGGCTGGCTGCGCACCGGCGCGGTGTCGCTTTCGAGTGCGCCGTCGATGCGTTCGCCCGGCGATTGCGGATCGGCGGCGATGCCGTCGATCAACACGCCGGCCTCGCGGGCGAAGCGGCGGGTGGTGTCGACCAGGTGCTCGAGCTGTTCGCGCGCCTGGGCGAAGCTCGGTCCTTCGTGGCCCAGGCGGGCGTCGATGATCTGTTCGAGTTCGCGCAGCGCCTCGCGGCAATCGGGCACGACCTCGATCAGCTTGAGGTAGTACTCGCGCGGCGTGGCGCGCCGCGCCGACTCGATCTGTTCGACGGTGGGGCCGTTGCCGTCCTCGCTGCCGCGGCGCGCGTGCGCGAGTTCGATGTCGGCGATGCCGTAGCGCCCCTGCGGCGATTGCATAAGCGGCAGGCGTCGCGACCATTTGGTCGAATGTTCGAGCAACCACACCAGGTTGCCGATGCGTTGTTCCTGATCGCCGTCCTCGGCCTGCGGATGGATATCGTCCCAGAAGCGCTCGCACAACGCGGCCGCGAGGCGGTAGCCGCGGGCCAGGCCGGCGAAGCCGTGGATCTGGGTTTGACTCTCGATCCACCACGACACCAGGCGCAGATCCTTGGTGCTGGTCTTGAGCAGCTTGGTGGTTTGGGTGGCCACCGATTGCCAGTCGGCGACTTTCAGGTCGGTGACCCATTCGCCCTGTTCCAGCGAGGGATCGTCGGCGCGGCGCGCCTCTTGAATGACGTCGTACTCGATCGAGAACGACATATCCGCGCCTGACGGGGCGGCGTCGGAAATCGGCGCCAACAACTCTTCCAGATCCTGCATGACAGTCCATTGAAGTGCGGGAAAGACGCTTCGGATTCTACAGAACGCGGCGCCGGCGTCGCGGCGCACGGCGGCTTCGGGCCGGCGAGGGCGGGTTTTGCTCGGAATCTGGCTGAATCCGGGTGTAAAAAAAGCCCAGCAAGTCACGGTTTCAAGGCCGCGGTCGGGCGCCGGGCCCGGGTCTTCTACCGGCCGCCGGTTCCGATACACTGGGACCTTGCGGGAGAGGTCGCCATGGAGGCGGCCTGCCGAGGCTGGCACGGGACGACACGGTCCGTGCGCGCGCAAGGAGAAGGGCGTGAGCAGCGAAGGAATGCAGCAGATTCTGGCGGGATTGTCTCGTTTCATCGGTGCGCAGCGGTTGTACACGCTGGCGTTGCCGCAGGACGAAGGCGCCGGCGAAGACTGGGCCGTGGAGCGCTGGCAGGGCTGGGAAGCCTTGTCGGGCGGCTTCGAATGGTGGATCGACGTGCTGTCGGTCGACGCGCGGCGTCCGCTGGACGCGTTCCTCGGACGCCATGCCGTATTGAATACCCGACTCGCCGACGGCGGCCAGACGCTGCGTTCGGGCTTGGTGCGCGAAGCGCAGTGTCTGGGCAGCGAAGGCGGGCTCGCGCGCTACCGGCTATGCCTGGTGCCGTGGACCTGGCTGCTGAGCCAGGGCCGCCACAGCCGGGTGTACCAGGACAAGACCGTCGCCGAGATCGTCGAGGCGGTGTTCGCCGCGTACACGCCGCTGGCGGTGTGGCAGTGGAGCGACGAAGCCGGCCCGTTCCTGGCCGCCGCGCGGCCGCGCAGCTACTGCGTTCAATACCGCGAGACCGATGCGGCCTTCGTCGATCGCCTGCTGGCCGAGGAAGGCCTCGGCTGGCGGCTGGAAGAAGATGCCGACGCGCCGGGCGGCCATCGCATGGTGCTGTTCGCGCAGAGCGGACAAAGCCCGCAGGAAGCCAGCGACGCCGTGTATGGCGCGACCCGCTTCCACCGCAGCGACACCACCGAAGACAGCGACACCGTGCAGAGCTTCGGCGCGGTGCGGCGGATCGCATCGAACGCGCTGACCTTGCTCAGCGGCGACTACAAAGGCCTGCAGACCCAGGTGGCGAGCGTGCCGCTGGGCGATCAGGACGACGCCGCGGCGCAACTGGAGGTCTACGATCCGGTCGGCCTGTATGCCTTCGCCGATCGCGCCGAGGCCGAGCGTTACGCCGGCCTGCTGGCGCAGGCGAGGGCGTCGGAACGCACGCTCTGGCTAGGCCGCGGCACGGTGCGCACGTTCCGCAGCGGCACCTGGTTCGCATTGACCGATGCGCCGCAATCGGAAGCCGACACACCGCGCGAAGCGCTGCTGGTGGCGGTGCAACACGCCGGCGTCAATAACCTGCCCAAGAGCGTGACCGAGGGCATCAGCGCGCGTTTCGGCGCGGCGCCGCGGGTCCCGCTGAGGGCCTTGCCGGGCGCATCGGATTCGGCCTGGAACGCGGTGCTGGCGCGCGCCGAAGCGGTCGGTTACGCCAACAGTTTCGTCGCCGTGCCGCGCGAACAACCGTGGCGACCGGTTCTGCACGACGGCACCGGCGCGCGCTTGAACCCGCGTCCGACCGCGCCGGGCTACCAGACCGCGATCGTGGTCGGCCCGGAAGGCGCGACCAGCCCGCAGGGCGCACATGAGCTGTATTGCGACCGCCTGGGGCGGCTGCGGGTCAAATTCCACTTCCAGCAAAGCGGCGGCGACACCGGCTCCAATCAGGCCGGCTCCAATCAGGCCGAATCCAACCACAGTTGCTGGCTGCGCGTGGCCCAGCGTTATGCCGGCCCCGGCGTCGGCACCCAGTTCCTGCCGCGTATCGGCCAGGAAGTGCTGGTCGCGTTCCTCGACGGCGATATCGACCGGCCGGTGATCGTGGGCGCGCTGTACAACGGTCAAGGCGAGGCCGGCGTGCTTGCCACCCCCGGCGAGGGCTCGCGCGACGGCGACGCGGCCGTGTACGCGCAGGCCAGCGACCACGGCCCCAGTGCCCAGGCCAACAGCGTGGGCGGCCATGCGCCGGCCTGGCACGGCATGAGCCAGGACGCCGATGGCCATCGCAATGCCGCCGCGCTGGTCGGCATCAAGTCCAAGGAATTCGGCGGCGGCGGCCACAACCGGCTGGTGTTCGACGACAGCGACCGGCAACTGCGCCTGCAACTCGCTACCACCCAGGCCGCGACCCAGCTCAACCTGGGCCACCTGATCCATCAGGCCGACAACTACCGAGGCAGCTTCCGCGGCGAAGGCTTCGAACTGCGCACCGACCAATGGGGCGCGGTGCGCGCTCAGGCCGGTCTGTGGATCAGCGCCTACGACATCAACGGCGAAACCCCGGCCGGCGAAACCATCGCGGCGACCGCGCTGTTGAAGCAGGCCAGCCAACTGGGCGAAGTGCTGTCGAAAGTGGCGGGCACCCACAAGACGGTGAAGCTCGCCGCGCACGAAGGCGTGACCAAGGCGGGTCAATCGGCCTTGATCGGCGATCAACCGCCGTTGCGCGCGTTGCTGACCAGCGCCAGGACCACGGTCGACGGCGCGAGCTTCGAGGGCGCGCTCGGCCAGGCGCCGGAGCGCAAGGCCGATGCGGGCGACGGCAAGGTCCCGCACAGCGGCGACGCCTTGCTGGGCCTGGCGGCACCCGCCGGCGTCGGCTTCATCGCCGGGCAAAGCCTGCAATGGGCGGCCGGCGAAACCTTGACTCTGGCCAGCGGCCAGTCGAGCAACCTCGCCGTCGCCAAGGACCTGCGCATCCACACCGGCCAAGCGATCGGCTGGCTGGCGAATGCGGTGGAAGGCGCATCGGCCGGCAACGACCCGGCCCTAAGCGTGGTGGCCGGCAGCGGCAAGCTGGAATTCGAAGCCCAGCACGATCAACTCAGCCTGCAATCGCGCGATCAGCTCAAGATCGTCTCGGCCAACGCCGAGGTCGAACTGGCGGCCGGCAAGACCATCCATCTGGCCACCGCCGGCGGCGCCAGCGTGACCATCGAGGGCGGCAATATCGTCATCAGCTGTCCGGGCACGATTACGGTGCATGCGGCCAAGAAGTCGTTCGTGGGGCCGGCGCAGATGAGCTACCCCTTGCCCGTATACCCGACCTCCAAACTCGAACCGATCAAATTCGGTTTGAAGTTGTTGGACATCCCCGGCGTTCACGGCGTCGCGCCGGAAGGGCAGGCCTGGGACATCGTGCTGGTTGACGGGCAGGCGGGGCAACCCGGTAAGAACGGCGGCGTCAATGCGCTGGTGTTCGCCAAGGAGCATTGGGAGGAGACACTGTCCTCCGGCACGCTCGGCGGCGATGGAGAAATTTCGCTCGACGAGGCTCAGCAGCAGCAGTTGTATCAGCGCGCGGCGTCATCCGCCGGGCGGGTCTGGCTGGTCAGTGGTCTCACGGCGATGCCCTTGACTCCGACCCGATGGAGCACTGCGCCTGAACAACACAACGCCAAGCGTATTCTCGATGCGCTGAATTTCGCTAGCGACGGACGGGGCATGGACATGCTGCGCGAGGAGTTCCTCGGCGAGATGGCCGCGCACGAGGCCGAGGCGCTCGGCCTGTTCAAGCGCAAGCCCGAAGTGGACGTCTAAACAGCAATCGCAAAGCATTAAAAGGACGTATATGTCTTCCGATCGCTACACCGCGCCGCTGACGCCGGACACCATCGCGGCCGTCACCAATCAATACTTCGACCTCGAAAAGCCGTACGCCCTGCCGCGCTATGGCAACGACTGCACCGCGTACGTGACCGGCAAGGACTACATGAAAGCGGTCGCCGATGCGATCCGTGGCGCAAAAAAATTCATCTTCATCACCGGCTGGCAAGTCGACTCGGACGTCGAACTGGATCAGCGCGGCGTGGCGGGCCATCCCGGTCGCTTGACCGAGTTGCTTGCCGACGCCATGGCCCGCGGGGTGCATGTGCGGGTGATGCTGTACGACGCGATCAATATGGCGGTCGACACCCACGAAGAAATCACGCGAACGCGTCTTGACAGCCTGCCCACGGGCAAGGGCTCGATGAAGGTCATGCTGCAGAACGCCAACACCGGCCGCGCCGTGGTGAAGTGGGGATCGAAGGACTCCAACGCGTATTTCTCCCATCATCAAAAGACGGTCATCGTCGACGGATCGGTCGCTTTCGTCGGCGGTATCGACCTGGCCTATGGGCGTTGGGACACCAATACCTTCGACGTCGTCATCGATCCGAAGATCCACGTCCTCAACGACGCCTACAACGGACAGGTCTCGCGCGGACGCAGAATGAACGCCGAGGAAGTGAAGCTGACCAATTGGGTCGGGCACAGGCCCGGTTTCATGTGGCCTCCCAAGAGGGAGGTGCTCAACGAAAGCTGCCAGCCGCGCCAGCCCTGGCAGGACATCGCGCTGCGCATCAAGGGTCCGGCCGCGTTCGACGTCTTCGTCAATTTCGTGCTGCGCTGGAACAGTTTCGCGGGCACGGGCACGAATTTCATGGACGGCGCCCTGACCAAAAGCTGGTTCGACGACCTGGGCGGCACGCAGAGCCTGGTCGATCCGCTGCAAAAGGGCGGCGGCACCACGACGGTGCAGGTTTGCAGGTCCGCATCCAGCGAGCAGCTGAGGGACGAACTGAATATCTGGCGGCGCGGCAGCTACGTTACCGACGACTGGAAACAACCGAATCAAAAGCGCCGCGAAACCTTGGTTAAGACGCGCGAGGCCTGGGCCGGCGAACATCAGACCAGTATTCGCGATGCGATGATCAACAGCATTCGCGCGGCGCAGGGTTATATCTATATCGAGAACCAGTTCTTCGTGTCCGACTGCGGCGTGGACGACAAGATGACCCAAAGTCCGGCCAAAAACCAGATCGTGCACGAGTTGAGCGAAGCGGTCAGGCGCGCCATCAACGCCAATCGGCCGTTCCATATCTGGATCGTTCTTCCCGAGCATCCAGAAGGGCTGCTCGAAGACGAGGCGACCGCGTCGCAAGCCTGGTGGGCCCTGCAAGGCACTCGGCGAGGGCAGCATGCGCTGATCCGCAACATCACCATGTACCTGATCTTCAAGAAATTCAAAGACGCGGGCGATTCGGTGCCGGTGCGCACGGCTTGGGGTTACGATGCGCTGGCCAAGGAATTGGGCATGGAAAACAAGTGGCGCGACTATGTCACGGTGTTGAACTTGCGCAACTTCGGCCATACCAAGGACTTCATGCTGACGGAGATGGTTTACATCCATTCCAAGCTGATGATCGTAGACGATGCGGTGGCGATCATCGGCAGCGCGAACGTCAACGATCGCAGCCTCAACGGCAACGGCGACACCGAGTTGGCGGCCGTCGTGGTCGACGACAGCGGTGCCGCCATGACCGATGTGGGACAGGGCATACGCATCGTGACCCGGAAGTTCGCTCGCGATCTGCGCATGAAGATCTGGAAAAAGCACTTCGGCATGAGCGTCGATCAAGCCACGACCGGTATCAAGAAGCAGGGCTTGCCGGCGGGCATCGACCTGGAGCGGCCGCTGGAGAAAGCCTCGATCAAAGCCTTGCGCGATCTGGCCGTCGCCAATCGAAAGATCTACAACCAGGTATTTCTGCACACCCCGAGAGATTCGTTCGGCACCCTGGCCGAGGGCCGCGAGCACTACAAGCGCAAAGGCGAACTGGACTTGACCTGGACTCCGCCGCTCGACCCGGATTACATGTCGGGAGGCAAGCACAATATCGCCAAGGCGAGCGCCGAACTGGCCAATATCAAGGGTTTTTTCGTCGAAATGCCGCTGCAGTGGGGGAGCAAGGAGGCCAAGACGCCGCCGCCGCCGCTAGGCGCGAGCACGATGATCGCGAGGAACGAGGTCCCGGCTGAGCCGGAGGTTCCCGAGACCACCGGAATCACCGAGCAAGTCTGAGAGCAGGTCTGAGCGAACGGGATATCATCGGCGCCCACATGGAAACATTCACCGCGTTCTTTTTCGCATTCACCGGAGCGCTGAACTTCGTGCGCTACGCGTTGTGGCTGCTGTTTCCGCTGGCGACGGTGCTGTTGCTGTTCGCGAGATTCGCGAAATCACCGCCGGACTATGCGCTCGCGAACGTTGCGTGGTGGTCCAGTCTCGTGTTTTTGGTGGTCGCCGGAGGTATGTTGGCGATCGGCGCGGCGGTAGCGAGCAAGGATCGCAGCTTCGTTTACCCTGTATTTCAGTTGCTGTTCGTCGTCGGGCCCGCGCCGCTCGCGTGCCTGGTCTCGTTGTTCCTGCGGCCGGCGGCGCCAACGTGAGCCTCGTTCTGGTTTGCGCTTGCCCAGGCATTCACTCTGGGACAGGTTGAGACGCGATGATGGTCCCCGTTACGAATTCCGGCGAGAGATCATGAAACTATTGGTCCAACTTGTGGTTCTTTCCTTGATCCTGGTCGCGACGACCGGTACGGCGTGCGCCGCGCCGGTCACGCGCGCGGAGTTCGAGGAATGGCGCGGGCGCTTCGTCGCCGACTATCGCGCGGCCGCGCAAGCCGACAACCGTGCTGAGCCCGGCGCGACGCCATGGACCGCGGCGCAGGCGTTCAACACGTCCTTGTGGGCCGAAGGCATCGCCGATAACGCGCTGGATGAGCTGTACGCCAAGCACACCCTGTTTCCGCCGGACCGAGCGAAGTACGTCACCCCGGCCGGCGTGTTGTTGGCCACGGCGATCCAGAACAGCGATTTCGCCGGCGACGGCGGCTCGCTGCCCGGAGAGAAGCTGCACAAGAAACTGGCGAAACAGTCGGTGGAGATCGTCTACACCAAGGCCTGGGACGACGGCGACCGGGTCGACGAATTCCTGCGCAAGTCGTTCAAGCGCGCAGAACTGAAGGCGCCCGCCGGCGGAAAACTGCAGCGCGACGTGTATCCGTTCCTGGTGTTCCACCGGGTCGATGGGAAGCTTTATCTCGCGGCGTTTTCGCGCGAATTCCTTGAGATCATCAACGCGATCACGACGATGCAGATCGCGACGCAGTCGCGCCCCGATACGCGCGTGCCACTAACGCCGAGTGCACGTGCGAGTTGATTTGCTCTAATCAACTTGCTCGCGCGCCGTCTGGTGAGTGCGCAGCCGCTTGGTTGAGGATGCGCCAGGGTGCGTCGGGTCTGGGGCGAATCAATTGTCGGCCCGAATCGAAGGAGCAACGTCCAAGTTAGCGTCAATGCGCTCGTGATCCGCGCGTTGCTGTGGTACCTGCCTGAGCGGAAACCCTGCCGGAGCGAGGCCTGGGAGCCACGCCACATCAGGCAGCAAGCGCATATGTGAGCCGCTGGAAATGAATCGCGACTAGTGCCCGCTTTCTTTCCTCTCCTGCGCGTCGACGAGCAGGGTCTGCAGCGTAGCTCTGGTACGAACCAGGGGTTCGGGGTTGCTGCTGATTTCTATCTGCTTCTTGATCGAGTCGATTTCGGGCGTGAGGCCCGCAATCAGTGCTTTGGGCGGCATCTTCTGCAGATAGTTCGACAACATGCCGACCACTTCAGGATCCTGAGTGGTCGCGATCAGCGATACCGCCGGCTTGATGTCCTCGACCTGCGGCACGGCGTTGAGCATGGCCACGCAGATCCCGCGTTGCCAATGCTCCATCTGTGTCGGCGCTTTGAGCAAGACTTCCCAACACAGAGGAGCGATCTTGTCTCCATAGCTGCCCTGCGCCTTGCTGGCATACTCTTCCATTAGCGGAGACAGGTTGCTGGCCTTGGGGCGGTTCTGCGCCACCTTGGCGCGTAACTCATCGCTGTTGAGCTCTGTCAGGACGCTATCGTAAAAATTGGCGTGATCCAGCCAGCCAGCGAGGATCTTCGCATCGAAATAGCGTGTGGCATCGCTGCTTTTGGCGACAGAACGCAGGAGCGTCGGAAGCTCCGGGTTATGCAGCAGGTGGTTCCGCGCCGCGACATACTCGGCACCGCGTAGTGCGTGAGTCGATGCGAACTCAGTTTCTATTTCGGTTTTTTTTGTGGTCATGGCTGCGGAGTCCGCGGGGTCGCTAGAGGGGGGCGCGCCATGGGCGCGACCTGACAACAGACAGGCTGATACCAGAAGTGAAGCCACGAGAAGCTGCGTGGCATGGGAATGGTGCGGTCTGTTCACTCAGGGCTCCTGTTCCCACCAATGCACGTCGGTGGGTGGGACGCGCAGACTGTTGGTTCCACAATGGATTTCGCCATCCAGAACGTGATATTCGAAAAAATCTTCGACGAATTCGTAATCGGTGTGAAGCACCAATGGTGATAACTGGGTCTCGATGTCCTTTTCGAACTCGCAAGCGCCACTGGCCACAACAGGTCCGAACGGCTTCGGAATGACCAGTCGGGCCGTGGCGTCCGATTTGGTCAAGACCAACATGTTGACAACGCCCGGAGTATAGGCAATGTAGCGAGGAGTGTATCGAAGCTTGGCGGCGGCGCTGGGATCAATCTTTTCCATAGCGGCGACCCTGATGGCGTTTTGTCGCGTCGCTTCGCCAACTACGGCGTGGAATAGAACAGGCAAGGGCACAAAGTCGGCGTCTTCGAGCCCTAGATTGCGTTTGAGTGCCTTCTGTATGCCATCGATCTTTTTCTGCACTTGTTTTTGTGCAGTCTTGAGCCCCGCATCCGCCAAGATTGTCTTGACGGTTCTGTGCGGGTAGACGCTTGCCACCGTATCGGTGCCCAGCAATGTCCGAGTGGTGTCGATTCCTGAAAACAGACCTGCGTCCGGACTGGTTTTTTCCAGGCCTTCGAGGATGCTCCAGGCCCTTTGCGGACTGGCGATCAGGACCTTGAATTTTTTCGGCGCCCCTTTCATCGGGCAAAACGAAAACACTTCATCGACGTGGCCGACTTCCAGCCAACTGGTATCGACCGAGAACGGAGCCTGGATCGCCTGATTCTTGAGGAATCTGACCACATTGGAGTTCATCGCTCGAGCAGGTGTGCCGCCAGAGCCATCTCCATAAACGATACGACCAAATGGATAGACTTTCTTGCCGACGGTTACCGGTGGCGAACACTCCAGATTGCCGAAGGAGTCCAGGGAGTCGGAGCCCGCTGGAACTGTTGCCGTCGTGTAGCCCATCTCCGGGCTAAGCAATTTCTTCAAAGGAAAATGTTCAGTAGCGCCACCACGCACTCTTCCCGATCGGAGCACAACGGGAGTGGCCCACGCGTCAGGCGCTTCGGTGCTGGGCTTGCTGGAAAAGCCAAGCTCCATGACGTCCTGCATCCAACGATCCGACTCGGCGAACTCTTCCATCGAAGCGCCTACCGTCGAGACCTCGGTGGCAAGTTTGCTGCGGAAGGCCGTATTGCGCCATTCCGGGGGAAGTCGGTCCGTATCCACGACGTATACAGTTTTCGTCTGTTGGAAATGGTTGAAAATAATCCAGGGTGCGACCCGGAAGACAATCTTCTGCGGCTTGAGGTCTTGTTTTCCGTCGTTGACCGTCCACTTGAGTTCGATCGTTCCATCGAATACGGAACTGTCCTTTGGGTACTCGACGGCTTCGATGCCCAATTCCTTCTTTTCGAAGTCGAGCGGGCCAACCGAATACTCCGACGCCGAGCCCGTGCCCATTACTTGTTTGGCGGCAGGATCGCGCGATTCGAAGATGCGCACGTAGGGCAGGACGTTCGGGTCGATACTGAGCTTACCGGTCCAACCTGCCGGCGCCGGGGCGCTGCCTCGCCTGCGGATCTCGATCGGAGCGACATCGTTCAGATCGGACGCGCCATTGATGACAGTGTCCGAGTTGTCGGTGGTTTCCGGTGGCGCGCCGTCGCGATTGTTGTTGACCAGGACGATCGCGCCCTTCTTGCCCTTGCCCCATTGCCATTTGTCCAGGCCGAGGGTCACGTCGTCGACCTTGCCGTCTCGATCGGCGTCGACATGGACGAAGTAGGCAGGCTTGTCTTCGATCAGGACTTCCTTGCCCTTCTTCGCGTCGAGTGGCGTGGTGACGACGTTACCTGCTTCCTTGAGGTTCTTGCCCACGTATCAGTCCTCGATCTCGATTTTCAGAATTTCCTGGGCAGCGGTCATGACCGCGTGGGTGTAGCCCTTTTCGTCGGTGATACCGTCTTCTGTCTCGCCGTTGGCCAGGGTGATCCGATACGCGCGATTGACGACCGGCTCGCCGGTTTGCCGGTTCTTGAGGATGAAGCTTTCGCTGAAACGTTTCGGCCGCGTATCGGGCAGCTTGGCCAGCTCCGCCGCATCGCTCTCGCCACCCTTGAAAGGATGCATCCCGGCCTTGACCGTGAAATTCCCCGGGCATTCGAAGGTGATGTTCCCGCCTTCGAGGGTGACCTGACTTTGCCCGGCCTGCAGCACGATCTTCTGCTTGGCCAGCACGTCGATGCGTTCGTCGGTGGCGGTGACGGTGACGGATTGATCGGCCAATAGCTCCAGCGTGCCGACGTGGGCCTGCACGCTCAGAGGGCCCTGCGCGGCGATCGCGCGGACCGGGCCTTGTTGCGCGAACAAGGCGCTGTGCGCGCCGCTGACGGCGGCGAAGGTCTGGCCGGCGGCGAAGTGGGCGTCGTCCTGCACGGTGATGTGGCTGTGGCCGCCGGCGTAGGCCAGCGCGCTGGCCGGGGTCACCGCGCCGATGCTGTCGGGCGATTCGGCGATCAGCATCGCCGCGGCGAAGCGCTCGACCGGATCGCCGCCGTGGCGACTGCCGGCGCCGGGTTTGCGGGCCGGCTGACCGGCGACGTCGCCGTCGTACTTGCCGCTTTGCTCGGCATCGACCGCGGTGATGAAGGCGGTCTGCGGTTCGTTGCCTTTCAGCGCCGGCACCTGGTTCTGGGTGGCGGCGTCGTTGAGCGCCCGCGCGGTGTTCTCCGCGCCCTTGAGCTGGCTCACCGCTTCGAGGATGTCGAACTGGGTCGAGCGGGCGTCGTTGCGCGCTGTGGTCGACAACAACACGCCTTGGGCGGCGTGCAGATTGCCCCAGCCGAGCGTGGCCAGGTCGAAGCCTTGTCCGCGCAACGCGCCGCGTTGCCCGTCGTTGTGCTGGATCAGATAGCCCAGTTCCAGCCGGCTGTCGGCCAGGGTGGTGTGCAGGCGCTGACGCAGTTGCCCGGGCGCGTCGTCGATCACCCATTGCTGTCGGCCGTTGCCGTCGAGCGATTGGGTGTGCAGGCCGCTAAGGGTGCCGATGTGATTGGCCGGGGATTCCTGGCCGGCGGTGAATGGCGGTGCGACCTCGCCGTTGAACAACTGGCCGGTGATCAGCGGTTGGTCGATATCGGCGTGGAGGAATTCGACCAGCACCTCGGCGCCGATGCGCGGCAGCGCGTGACTACCCCAGTTCGGGCCGGCCAGCCATTCGGCGACCCGCACCCAGGTACCAGAGGTTTCGTTGCCCGGCGCATGGCCGTCGGGATGGGCGCTGGAACCGGCTTCATTGGCGCCGCCATAGGTCGGCGCCGGGCCGCGCTGCCAGGCGAACTGGATGCGCACCTGATGATCGCGGGTCACGGTATTGGCCGCGCTGGGCAGGCCGACCACGCGCGCGGTCTGCGCGCCCGGAGCGATCGGTTTGGGCCGCGCCAGCGGCACGATCGCGGTGCCGAGCGGAACCGCGAGGAAGCGATTGCGATAACTGCCGCGTTCCAGCCCGGAGGCGTCGAGGATCGCGCTGGCGTTGGAGGTGAGGTTGTTGGCGGCCAGATGCTCGACCCGCAGCGGCACGAATGCCTGACCGGACAGGTCGGCGTGCTGGCTCAGGGTGAACGCGCGGCCCGCATCGAGGCCGCGGCCGCTGCCGGCGCCGGCGTGCAGGCGTTGCGGCAGGCGCAACGCGTCCAGACGCAACTCGGCGGTCTTCTGCGCCTGATCGCGCTCGGCGTAACGGCCGCTGCGCGGCACGCTGTAGACCTCGCGCTGCGGCAGGTTCGGCCCGGCCGCGTCGCCGATGGCGCTGGCCGAAATCGCTTCGACCTGTTCGGCCTGCCAACTGGCGGTGCCGACCGCGTCGGGCGTGGTCTGGCGAAGTTCGCTGAAATGGCCGATCGCGTCCTCGCTTTCGGTGCTGGAGGTGCGATGGAAGCGCAAGGTATCGGGCGACGCGCTGGGCACTTCGGCCTGACGGTCGAAGATCACCAAGGTGTGGCTGGTGGCGCCGTCGCGTTGTCCCGGCTCCGCGGCCGCGGCGTCGCCTTCGCTGTCGTCCTGGGCGTGGTCGAAACGCCAGGCCAGGCCGGCATCGGCGAGCAGGCGGGTGACGAAGTCGTAATCGGTCTCGCGGTATTGGGTGGTGATCGCGGGCTTCGGCAGCGTTTGGGTGACGTCGAAGCGCCAGGCCGCCTGCGGATAATCGGCGAACACGCGCTCGAGCACCTGCAGCACGTCGCTGTCCTGGAAGATCAGCGCGTTGCGGCGCAGCTTGAGCAGCACCAGCCAGGGTTCCAACGTCAGCCGGTAGCGCGAATAGCCGCCGTCACTGCCGAGCGGCGCGGCCTGGCTGCATAGTCCGCGCCAGTGGCGGTAAGAACCGTCCGCGCGTTGCAGGCGCAGGTCGACCGGCTCGCCGATCAGCGCGGTGGTTTCGAGAAACGCTGAGGTCGAAATGCAGTCGATCTCGAAGCGGTAACTGTCGCAGACCGCTTCCTGACCCTGGAAGCGTTCGACCAGGAACGCGCCGGGCAGGGCGGTGTCGATTTCGACCAGGTACTGGCCGCCCTTGAACGCCGAGGCGACACTGCGCGCGAGCTGCTGCGGCATGCGCGCGAACGCCTCCGCCTGGCGGGCGATCGGCGCGGGCATGGCGTCGTAGCGTTCGGCGTTCGCGGAGACCACGCTGCCCATCGGCGAATGCGCGCCGAACGACGTGTCTTGCAACACCGGCGTGGCCGCGCTGGCGAGAGCGCTCTTGCCGGCGCCGATGCCCGGGTCGGCCATCTCGGCGAACGAGGTCGGCACTCCGATCGCCTTCAATGCCTCCGGCGCGAGTTGTTTGGCGACCTCTTGGTGGCTGGCGCCGCGCTGCAGCGACTGCAGCACCATCGCCGCGACCGGCGCGGCGGCAGCGAGCTTGCCGAGCAGGCCTTCGGTCTGGATCGCCGATGCGGCGACTTCGACCGTCGGCATGTCGCGGGTGATCTCCGGCAGCGCGGTGCGCGCCATCGCGATCAGTTCGTCCGACAGCGCGGTGGTATCGCCGCCGGTGCGCGCCATGGTGATCAGTTCGTCAGCCAGGGCCGAAGTCTGCGCGAACTGAGCCAGTTCCGGCGCGGCCGACGAGGCGACGGCGCCGCCCAGGGCGAAAGGACTGTAGGGATCAGTCATGGCGGGCGACTCCCGGCGCGGCGTCGCCGCCGTCCATCAAGCGGTGTCGAAGGCGCGCGGCCAGGATCGAAGCGGCCGCGATCGAATCTGCTGCGACCGAAGCCGCGGCGGCGGGGGCCGCGCGGAACATGCGGGTCCGGCGCAAAGGCCGGCCCTGCGAGCGTGTGCGTTCGATTTTGGGGATATCCATATCCGTTTCACCAGGTTGATCGTCAGGGCAGGGTGATCGTCAGCTGCGCTGTGTCGGCCGGCATCTGCACCACGTTGTTGTACTGCGCGAGTTGCTGATTGGTCTGGCGCGCGGCCAGCGTGCTGAAGGCCAGGAACGCCAGCACCGCGCCGACGCCGACGATCGCCATCGGCGCCCAGATCGGAGTGATCTTGCGCAAGGCGTGCTGGATGCGATCCGGCGGCGCCCAATGCGGCGCGAACGGAGCGCGCTTACCCTTGAGATAGGCGATCTCGTCGCCCAGGCGCGCGGTCAGATAACCGAGCTTCTCCGGCCCTTCCAGGCGGTACTTACCCTCGAAGCCGAGCAGCAGGCAGTAGTAATAGACCTCCAGCGACGGCAGGCGCGGCGCGCCTTGCGAACGCAGCTGTTCGAGCCGATCGAAGAAGTGTTCGCCGGCGAGGTGTTCGCCGAACAGGCGCAACTGCAGCGGATTACGTTCCCACTCTTCGCGCAGCTCGGACGGCTGCGACAGCATCGCTTCGTCGAGCGCGGCGCAGAATGCGTACTTGGCCGCGTACACATCTTCCGAGCCGATGCCGAGCTTGACCGCGCCGCGCTCGGTGGTGTCGAGAAAACGCCGGATCGATTCGACGAACGGCGTTTCCGAACTCGGCAACTGGCCGCGCTTGAGCAGCATCAACAGGTAGAAGCCGTCGGACATCAGGTCGAGCAGGCTGCGCGCAGGCGCGCCGGCGGCCGCCGGCGCGGCCAGGTTCGGACCCAGCGACGGCATGCCTTGCGGGATCGGGGGCTGGGGATAGTTCATGGCACCAACGCGATGAGTTCGAGCTTGAGTTCACGCAAACCGGACGGCACGTAGATCATCAGCGATTGCGATTTGATCATGCGTTCGTACAGCGGGCCGCGCGGTTCGATGGCGAAGTAGTAGCTGCCCGGACGCACCGGAATCGCCGCCGGCACTTGCGCGGCGTGAGCGAGCTTGAGGCCCGGCAGCGCCGACAGCACGCACTTCTCGACATCGTCCGGCGCGCCGACCTTGAAGCGCACCGGGATGGTCTGGATGAGTTCGGGCCCGGGAATGTCGGCGGCGACGCCGAGGTAGAACACCGATTTTTCGTCGATGCGCTGCGAGTCCAGCCGACCCAGGTGGAACGACGGCTTGACCTCCGACAACGCGATCTGGAAATAACGCGCCGAGATCACCGTATCGAGCAGTTCGCGGATCATGTCGAACAGGCGCTCGAACCCGGCTTCGGGTTGCGAATGCGCGTAGTGGGGCAGGTCGCTGAGGCTGTAGATCTTGGAGAACGTCAGCAGAGAACCGGCCAGCCGCAGCAACTCCTGATGCAGGCGTTCGGGATGCAGTCCGGGATGGCGGAACAGGTGCGAAAGCGCGGCGAACGAACTGTTGACCGTATGCAGCAGCCAGAACGAGGCGATGTCGCCGGAACGGAATTCGATGATGTGCTGCGACGGCTCGCGGTGCAGTCCGTACAACGCGTCGGTCTTGGCCTGCAACGAGTCGAGCAGGCGCCGCAATTGCGCATGCAGTTGCGTCGACGAGGCGATGCTCAGCGACGGCGCCAGGAAAGCGTCGTCGAATTCGAAACCGCCGGTGGAGGTGCGGCGCACGCGCGCGACCGGCACGGTCACGTAGGGATCGCGCGGTTCGTCGTCGGTCAGCAGGCGCACGCTCTTGCGCAGGTAGGCCAGCTCGGCCTCGCTGGCATCGGTGTACAGATCCAGGGTCGGCTGATTGTGCTGGGTGAAGCGCGCCGACGCGGCGTTGCCGCCTTCGGCGCAATTGCCGCCATGCTCCTTGAGCAGCGGCAGGGCGAGATGGATCGTGGTCGACTGCACGCCGGCCGGCAGATCGGTCAGGCTGACCGCCTCGGGCAGTTCGTCGTCGCCGGGCGCGGCGTAACTTTCGCCGTCGGGGAAGATCGCCGACAACTGCAGCGCGCGCAGGGTGCCGCTGGCGAGGCTCTGGACATCGAAACGGGCCTGGCGCAAACCCCAGGCATACGGATGCAGCGCCGTCGAGAGGTCCTGCAGCCGCCCCTCGTGGTACGCATCCTGACGTTGAAAATGCTGGGGGCGCAGGAACAGGCCCTCGCCCCAGAAAACCTTGGACATCCGACTCACGCGTGCCTCGCTGCAATCCATTGATGACGACCGTCGGGTCGAACCATGCCTCGGACCAGCCCTGACCGACGGGTGCTGGACGGGCCGCCGCCCGGCAAACGCCGGAACGAAGGGCACTGGTTCGTGTAACGCCTGTCGCCCCTATCCATCGGGTGACCCATTGGGTAACCCTGGGCGACAGGGCGAGGGTACTACAACTGTTACGAGCGTACTTCCAGGCACCGGCCGTTGTGCCGCGGCCGGGGCGCCCGGTTCAGCGACGCGGCTTGGTGCAGTTCACCGACGACAGCGAATTGGCCGCCGACGACAAGGTCGTGGTCAGGGCCGGGGTGTCAGTCGCGGTCATGGCGCAGGCGTGCAGGCCGATGGTGATGCCGTCCTTGATCGCCTTGCGGCTGTCGAAGGAAAACCGCCAGCGGCTTGCGGCCGGGCTCCTGAACAGCGCGACCACGCCCAGGTGGCTGGCCGTGCCGGGCAGCTTCTGCTGGACTTCGTGGCGCTGGCCCGGGGTCATCAGGATCTCGTTGACCTCGATCAGGTCGCCGCCGAGAGCCTCTTTCTCGCGGGCCTCGTCGAGGAAGGCCTCGAACGGCGCCTGCTCGAAGCGCTGGGTGTCCTTGAGCTGATAGATCCGCACCACCAACGCCAGGGCTTTCTTCTCGGTGCCGGCGTTGAGATTGTCGCCGGCATACAGGCGAAGTGGGACGGAGTACTCGGTATTGATGTCCGGCGCGGACGGTTTCTTGAGGCCGAAGGCCTCCATGCTCTTGCCCATGGCCTCCTTGACGCCGCCCGGGGCGGAACATCCGGAGCCGAGCAGGGCCGCCGCGGTGACCAAGGTCAGGGCCAGCGTGCGAAAGCCGGCGGGGCGAACCCGAGTGGGGGAAACAGTGTCCATATCGCGTCTTGCTCCATGTCGACTTGCACAGGGGCTCATGCGGTCACGCCGTCCCCTGCCACCGGCGTGAAGTGCTTCCAATAATCAAGATGCTAGTGCCCCGGTCACCTTGACGACCGTGACAAAGGCTACTATACCGGCCGAAGGTGTAAACCAGACTCGCCAGCGACCGGAATCGGGCGACGTCCGCACCTTGCTACATGAGCGCCGACAAGGAGAGTACAGCCCCATGAATTACGTTTCCCCCACCGCAGCAAACCGTTGGCTCATCGCCATCTTCTTCGCCACCACTCTGGCTTCCTGCGCCAGCGGCGGCGGTTCCAAAAAAGCCAGCAACGACTACGCCACCTTGCTTCGCAACGCCGAGGCCCAGCTTTCCGCGGGTCACGTCGAGCAGGCACTGGTCGGATTCAACGCCGCCTCGCAGGCCGACCCGACTCGCAAAGAGCCCTGGCTACGCAGCGCCCAGCTGCAGTTCGATGCCGGTAACTACGGCCGCGCCATCGTCGCCGCCGAGGAAGTCCTCAAGCGCGATCCCAGCGACAAGGTCGCCGACAGCGTACTCACTGTGAGTGGATTGCGTGTGGCTTCCAAGTCGTTGGCCCGACTGCAGGGCAACGGCGCGCTGTCGTCGAGCACCGCGCAGACCGAAGCCAAGAACCTGGTCAGGAGTCTGCGCGAGACCATGGGCAACGACTTCGTCTCAGGCGACGACAAGCCGGTCCGTCCGCCGCCGCCCAAGGGCACACCGCGCCCGAAGCCCAAGCCCGCCACCACGCCGGCCGCGCCGCCCAAGGACGACAACCCGTTCAATTAATGCAGTAACGGTCAGGCGATAACGCCATGGAGAAGATGTGATGGCCAAGAAGGAAAGCATTCAAAAGCGGCTGCAGAAAGTCCGGCCGCCTCGGGTTCAGTTGACCTACGACGTCGAGAAGGGCGACGCGATCGAACAGAAGGAAATTCCGTTCGTGGTCGGCGTGCTGGGCGATTTCAGCGGCAAGCAGGACGGCCCGCAGCCCAAGATCAAGGACCGCAAGTTCGTCAACGTCGACATGGACAATTTCGACGAAGTACTCGAAGGCATGGCGCCGCGCGCGGTGTTCCGCGTGCCGAACAAGATCAGCGACGCCGGCGGCGAATTCGGCGTCGAGCTCAACTTCAAGTCGATCGAGGACTTCCGTCCCGAAGCGGTGGTGGAGCAGGTCGAACCGCTGCGCAAGTTGCTGGAGGCGCGCACCAAGCTCGCCGATCTGCGCAACAAGCTCGCCGGCAACGAGAAGCTCGAGGACCTGCTCAACGACGTGCTGAACAACACCGAGCAGCTCAAGAAACTCGGCGCTCAGCCGAGCGGTCAGGAGTAAGCATGAACGCAACGCAAGCCGCCGGCGCCAGCGCCGCTGCCGCCGGTACCGAGGAACTCGGCCTGCTCGACCAGATCGTCGAGAAGAGCAAGGTCGCCAAGTCAGCAGCCGAGCACGAACGCGCCAAGGACCTGATCTCCGAACTCGCGCGCGAAGTCCTGGAAGGCACGGTCGTCGTTTCCGACAACCTCAACCTGACCCTCGACGCGCGCGTGGCCGAGCTGGACCGGCTGATCTCCGATCAGCTCAACGCGATCATGCACACGCCGCAGTTCCAGCAGCTGGAAAGCTCCTGGCGCGGCCTGCACTACCTGTGCTCGCAGACCTCCACCGGCACCCAGCTCAAGATCAAGGTGTTCAACGCGCCCAAGCGCGAATTGGTCAAGGACTTCAAGTCGGCGATCGATTTCGACCAGAGCTCGTTGTTCAAGAAGGTCTACGAGGAAGAGTTCGGCACCTTCGGCGGTTCGCCGTTCGGCGCCTTGCTCGGCGACTACTACATCGGCCGCCAGGCCGAGGACATGTACTTCGTCGAACAGATGGGCCACGTCGCCGCCGCCGCGCACGCGCCGTTCATCTCGGCCGCGTCGGAGGAAATGTTCGGCCTGGAGACCTTCACCGACCTGGGCAAGCCGCGCGACATGGCCAAGGTGTTCGACACCGTCGAATACGCCAAGTGGAAGTCGTTCCGCGAGTCCGAGGACAGCCGCTACGTCGGCCTGACCCTGCCGCGCTTCCTGGGCCGCCTGCCGTACAACCCGAAGGACGGCACCACGGTCGAAGGCTTCAACTTCGTCGAGGAAGTCGATGGCCAGGACCACGGCAAGTACCTGTGGTGCAACACCGCCTATGCCTTCGGCGCGCGCCTGACCAAGGCGTTCGAGGACTACTCTTGGTGCGCGGCGATCCGCGGCGTAGAAGGCGGCGGCCTGGTCGAGGACCTGCCGACCCACACCTTCCGCACCGACGACGGCGAGGTCGCGCTCAAGTGCCCGACCGAGATCGCGATCACCGATCGCCGCGAGAAAGAGCTCAGCGATTTGGGCTTCATCCCGCTGGTGCACTGCAAGAACACCGACTACGCCGCGTTCTTCGGCGCGCAGTCGGCGCAGAAGGCCAAGAAGTACAACACCGATTCGGCGAACGCGAACTCCTCGCTGTCGGCGCAGTTGCAGTACATGTTCGCGGTATCGCGCATCGCCCATTACCTCAAGGCGATGATGCGCGAGAAGATCGGCAGCTTCGCTTCGGCCGGCAACGTCGAGGACTTCCTGAACCGTTGGATCGCGCAGTACGTGCTGCTCGACGACAACGCGACCCAGGACGCCAAGGCCGAGCACCCGTTGCGCGAAGCGTCGATCCAGGTATCGGAGGTGCCGGGTCGTCCCGGCGTCTACCGCGCGGTGGCGTTCTTGCGGCCGCACTTCCAGCTCGATGAGCTGTCGGTGTCCTTGCGGTTGGTCGCGGAACTGCCGGCAGGGGCCAAGAAGGGTTAGAGCAGCGCCCCTGTCGAGTGGTAAAGGGCATGGAGCCCTAATAGCACTACTTTTTTCAACTGGCTTCACATCTGGCGGTTATTCCCAATCAACGCCGAATCTCTCGGCAAACTCAACGTCTCATGGAAGATAAGGAACCTATTTATGTCTATTGGCAACCAAGAACAGAAGCAGAAGCCCAGCGTTTTCCTCAAGATCGGTCCGTTCAAGGGCGAGTCCCGCGACAACGATCACAAGGACTGGATCGAACTGCTTGATTTTCACTTCGAGGTGACCCAGCCGCGTTCGGCCACGGGCTCCTCGACCGGCGGTCACACCGCCGCGCGCTCGGAGATCTCGACCATCAACATCCTCAAGGAAGCCGATCTGTCTTCGACGGCGTTCCTGCAGGCTGCGTCCAATGGCACCACCTTGGACAAGATGACCGTGAACGTCCGTCGTGCAGACGGCAAGGACGGCAAGGCCATCAACTACCGCGTCTTCGAGGCGATGAACATCGTCGTCAGCAAGGTGCGCACCTTCATCGGCAACAACGGTCTGTTGATGGAGGAGATCCAGCTCTCCATCGCGACCATGAAGGACACCTACACCGCGCAGGGCATCGAAGGCGGTCCGAAGGGCAACAGCACCTTCCAGTACAGCTGGTCGAAGAATACCCCGCAGTACGCAGCGAGCTAAGTTCGAGGTTGCCATGAGCGTCGCCCGTCAGGGCGCCGTGCATGTTGATCATGCAGACCGACCGGCGGCGGATTTTTCGCCGCCGGTTCTACGATACGGCCGGCCATCGCGGCCGCGGTATCGGGGCCGGCGCCGAAGGCGAGGCGAACGGCAAACGCAACACCCGCCGCAAGCGGTCGATCGGGTCATCGCCCGGATCGCCGACGCAAACGGACGGGGCGCACGGCACGCATCGCGATCGCCGTCGCGACCGGTCTCATCTCCAAGGATTGGAAGCACGGCCGCACGTTCCACCCGGGCAGGCGCCGACGAACGACAGGAAGCGCGAGATGAAAGGATTCGAACCCAGCCTGCTGGAAAAACTGTTCGACGACGAGCCCAAGTCGGCCAGCGCCGGACGCATCTTCAAGTCGATCTCGGTCGACCAGTACAAGGAATCGGTGGCCCGCGACCTGGAAGGCCTGCTCAACAGCCGCGCCGCCTTCACCGAGGACGAACTCAAGTCGTTCCCGAATTGCCAGCGTTCGCTGATGACCTTCGGCCTGCGCGACTTCTCCGCGCTGAGCCTGGCCAACGCCTTCGATCGCGCCGCCATCTGCCGCTCGCTGGAGCAGTCCATCGCCCGTCACGAACCGCGTCTGCACAACGTCCGCGTCGCGCTGGAGAACCACGCGCGCAGCGCCGGCGGCCTGCGCTTCGCCATTCACGGCTTGCTCGATCTGCACCCGGCGCGCGAAGCGATCAGCTTCGATGCGATGTTGCAGCCCAATACGCTGCAGTACTCGGTCGTGCGTCAGCGCCGGGTCGCGGCGGTTTGAACAGGATGGGCTGATGGAAGATTTGCTGCCTTTTTACGAGCGCGAACTGGCTTTCCTGCGTCGCTACGGACGCGATTTCGCCGAGCGTTACCCCAAGATCGCCAGCCGCCTGCTGCTGTCCGCCGACGGCAGCCAGGACCCGCATGTCGAGCGCCTGATCGAATCGTTCGCGCTGCTCAGCGCGCGGGTGTCGAAGAAGATCGAGGACGACTACCCCGAGTTCACCGAAGCGCTGCTGGAAGTGCTGTACCCGCATTATCTGCGGCCGTTTCCCTCGTGCTCGATCGCGCGCTTCGATGCCGGCTCGGGCCTGGCCAAGCTCAGCGCGCCGGTCACCATTCCGCGCGGCACCTTGCTGCATTCGCGCCAGGTGCGAGGGGTGAGCTGCAAGTTCCGCACCGCTTACGACGTGGTGCTGGCGCCGATCCGGGTGGCCAAGGCGAGCTTTCGCACCATCGTCGAGGCGCCGATGACGGTGACCTTGCCGCAGGGCAGCGGCGGCCAGATTTCGCTGTCGCTCGAATTGCTGGGCGACCAACCCTCGCTGGCCAAGCTCGGCCTGAATTCGTTGCGACTGTTCGCCGACGGCGAGCCTTCGTTCTGCGCGGCGCTGCGCGACACGCTGACCATGAACCTGCGCGCGGCCTATATCGAACCGACCGGCAGCAACCGCTGGTACGCCTTGCCGAAGATCCCATTGAGCGAAGTCGGCTTCGCCGAGAACGAATCGCTGATCGACTATCCCGAGCGCTCGCATCCGGCCTACCGCCTGCTGACCGAGCTGTTCGCGTTCCCGGAAAAATTCGGCTTCTTCGATCTCGATCTGAAAGCGCTGCGCGCCCACGCCGGCAGCGCTTTCACCTTGCATCTGATCGTCAAGAGCGCACCGCTGGATTCGCCGGTGTCGCGGGTGCTCGAAGGCCTGAGCGCGGACAATATCGGCCTGGCCTGCGCGCCGGTGGTCAACCTGTTCGAACAGCACGGCGAACCGATCCGCGCGACCCATCGCACCGCCTCGTACCCGGTGATCGCCGATGCGCGCCGCGCGTTCGCGTTCGAAGTGCATTCGATCGACTCGGTCAAGCGCGTGCGGCAAACCCCGCAGGGCGAGAAGATCACCGAGTTCCGCCCGTTCTATTCCTTGCACCACGGCGAAACGCCGGACAAGACCGGGCAGTACTGGCTCGCGCATCGCGACGATCAGGTCGCGCGGGTCAGTCCCGGCTACGAGACCGAGCTGTCGTTCGTCGACCTGGATTTCAATCCGGTGTTGCCGCAGACCGACATCATCAGCCTGGAGCTGACCTGCAGCAATCGCGATCTGCCGACCCACCTGGCCTACAACGTGCAGGGCGGCGATCTGACCATGGAAGGCGGCGGCGCGGCGCGTTCGATCAGCCTGTTGCGCAAGCCCAGCCGGCCGCTGCGGTTCGAGCGCGGCCGCGGCGTGCAGTGGCGCTTGATCTCGCACCTGAGCCTGAATCATCTGTCCCTGACCCAGAGCGGCCTGCCCGCATTGAAGGAGATGCTGCGCCTGTACGACACCGCGCGTTCGGCGGTCACCGCGCGCCAGATCGAGGGCATCCTCGGCCTGGAGCACAAGGCCACCACCGCGTGGATGCCGGGTCGGCATTTCACCAGCGTGGTGCGCGGGATCGAGATCCGCTTGACCATCGACGAGCAATACTTCGTGGGCACCGGCGTGGCCGCGTTCGCGAAGGTGCTCGACCACTTTTTCGGCCTGTATGTGCATGCCAACAGCTTCACGCAGCTGGTGCTGCTGTCGAGCCACGGCGGCGAGGTGTTGATCCAATGTCAACCGCGAAGCGGCGAATCGATCCTGGTGTAGCCCAGCAGGTGCTCACCGAGCCGCATCGCTTCGAGTTCTTCCAGGCGATGCGGGTCCTCGAGCACATGTTCACGCGCCAGGGCGTGGCCCAGCGCGATGTCGTGCCGACCCGGCTGCGCTTCGGCAATTCGCTGTCGCTCGGGTTTCCGGCCAGCGAGATCGAACAGGCGATGGGCTACGACGAGCAGGGCATCGCGCTGGAAACCGCCGAGGCGATCGACGCGGCGGTCACCGCGATGGACATCTCGGAAGTGCGGGTCACCCCGGCCTTCACCGGTCTGCTCGGCGTGGCCGGCGTGCTGCCGCTGCACTACACCGAGACCATCGCCCAGCGCGAGATCTACCAGCGCGACCGCACCGCGCGCGCGTTCCTGGACATGTTCACCAACCGCGCGGTGGCCCAGCACTACGCCGCGTGGAAGAAGTACCGGCTGCACGTGCAGTACGAGTTCGACCGGCGCGAGCGGTTCCTGCCGTTGATCCTGTCGCTGGCCGGGGTCGGCCTGCACGCGCTGCGCGACCGCATGGTCGACGGCGAAAGCGACGTGTTCGATCAGGCGATCGCGCACTACGCCGGCGGCATTCGCCAGCATCCGGTGTCGGCGGTGTTCGTGCAGCGGATCCTGTCGGATTATTTCCAGGCGCCGTTGCGGGTCGAACAATTCGTCGGCGCGTGGTACGTGGTGCCCGAGCAGCAGCGCACGCGCCTGGGCCAGAGCAACGCGCAGCTGGGCGCCACCGCACTCGCCGGCGAACGCGTGTGGCAGCGCGACCTGCGTCTGCGGCTGTGGATCGGGCCGCTGGACCGCGAGCGCTTCCAGCGCTTCCTGCCCGGCGGCAGCGCGGCGCGCGCGCTGGCGAAATGGCTGACCTTGCTGACCGGTTCGACCCTGGAATACGAAGTGCGCCTGATCCTGCGTCAGGACGATGTCCAGGGCGTGCGCATGGACGAACACAATGGCGCGCGCCTGGGCTGGGACAGTTACCTGTGCTCGCGCCCGGCCGACAGCGACCGCTCGGATACGCGCTACCACATCCACACCTTGCAATAACCCGATCACCGCATTCAACGGAGCTCTTACCGCATGGACCGCCCACCTTTTTCAACGCCCCGCCGCAGCGGCCGCGTAACCCGCGTCGCCCCCGTCCATCAGCAATCGCGGACCCTCGACGCATGAGCATCAATCTCAAGACCCTGATCAGCAAGCTCGACGACACCTGCCGTCGTTCCGCCGAACGCGCCGCCAACCTGTGCATGGCGCGCGGCAACTACGAGGTCGATCTGGAGCACCTGTTCCTGGCCTTGCTCGAACATCCGCAGTGCGACGTCGCCTTGATCGCGCAGCGCAGCGGCATCTCGGTGGATTCGCTGCGCCGCGACCTGGAAACCGAGATCGGCCGGTTCAAGACCGGCAACACCCGCACGCCGGTGTTCTCGCCCCATCTGCCGACCTTGTTCGAACACGCCTGGCTGATCGCCTCGCTGGATTCGCAGACCAGCCGCATCCGCAGCGGCCACCTGCTGCTCGCGCTGTTGACCGAGCCGGGACTGGCGCAATTGGCGATGCGCGGTTCGGGACAATTCGTGCGGATCAAGCGCGACGAACTCAAGCATGATTTCGCCAAGCTCACCGCCGGTTCGTCCGAAGCCGGCGACGGCGTGCGTTTCGCCGATGCCGAGCATCCGCAAGGCGAGCAGGCGCAGGGCGACGCCGCCACCGCCGCCGACGCGGCCCAGGGCGGGTTGTCGAAAACCCCGGCCCTGGATCAGTTCACCACCAACCTGACTCAGCGCGCGCGCGACGGTCATCTCGATCCGGTGGTCGGCCGCGAATCGGAGATCCGCCAGGTCGTCGACATCCTGCTGCGGCGGCGCCAGAACAACCCGATCCTCACCGGCGAAGCCGGCGTCGGCAAGACCGCGGTGGTCGAAGGCCTGGCGCTGCGCATCGCCGACAAGGACGTGCCCGAGGTACTTCAGGGCGTGGAGCTGCACACCCTCGACATGGGCCTGTTGCAGGCCGGCGCCAGCGTCAAGGGCGAGTTCGAGAACCGCTTGAAGAACGTGATCGACGAGGTCAAGAAAAGCTCGCATCCGATCATCCTGTTCATCGACGAAGCGCACACTATGATCGGCGCCGGCGGCCAGGCCGGGCAGAGCGACGCGGCCAACCTGCTCAAGCCGGCGCTGGCGCGCGGCGAGCTGCGCACGATCGCGGCGACGACCTGGGGCGAGTACAAGAAATACTTCGAGAAAGACGCCGCGCTGGCGCGGCGCTTCCAGGTGGTCAAGGTCGAGGAACCGAGCGAGCCGATCGCCGCGGCGATGCTGCGCGGGCTGGTACCGTTGATGGAGAAGCACTTCAATATCCGCGTGCTCGACGAAGCGATCACCGAGGCCGTGCGACTGTCGCATCGCTACATCAGCGGCCGGCAGTTGCCCGACAAGGCGGTCAGCGTGCTCGACACCGCCTGCGCCAAGGTCGCGCTCGGGCAGAGCGCGACGCCGGCGATCATCGAGGACACGCGCAAGCACATCGATCGCCTGCGCGCCGAACTGAGCGCGCTGCATCGCGAGGCCGCGTCGGGCGCCATGCACGATGAACGCGTGGCCGAACTCGAGTCGCAGTTGGAACAGTCGAGCAATGTACTGGCCGACAACGAAGCGCGGCTGCTGCAGGAAACCGAACTGGCGCAGCGGATTCAGAGCTTGCGCGGCGAACTCGAAGTCGCCGCCAACGCCAAGGCCGCGGATGCTGTTGCCGCCGACGCTACACCGCCGCCGCAAGAGCCCAAGCCCGCGGGGAAAACCGCGAAGGCCAAGGGCAAGGCAGCGACGAAATCCGCCGATCCCAAGCACCAGGAAGTCAACGATCTGGTCGCGCAACTGCGCGCGCTGCAAGGCGAAACCCCGATGGTGCCGCTGCAGGTCGACGGCACCGTGGTCGCCGAGATCGTCTCGGCCTGGACCGGCGTGCCGCTGGGCCGGATGATCAAGGACGAGATCCGCACCGTGCGCAACCTCGCGCCGATGCTGGCCGAACGCGTCATGGGCCAGGACCACGCGCTCGAAGCGGTGGCCCAGCGCGTGCGCACCGCCAGCGCCAAGCTCGAAGACCCGAACAAGCCGCGCGGCGTTTTCATGTTCGTCGGCCCGTCCGGCGTGGGCAAGACCGAGACCGCGCTCGCGCTGGCCGACATCCTCTACGGCGGCGAGCGCAAGCTGGTCACCATCAACATGAGCGAGTACCAGGAAGCGCACAGCGTGTCCGGCCTGAAGGGCTCGCCGCCGGGTTACGTCGGTTACGGCGAGGGCGGCGTGCTGACCGAGGCGGTGCGGCGCCAGCCCTACAGCGTGGTGCTGCTCGACGAGGTCGAGAAGGCGCATCCGGACGTGCTGGAGATGTTCTTCCAGGTGTTCGACAAGGGCATGATGGACGACGCCGAAGGCCGCGAAATCGACTTCCGCAACACGCTGATCATCCTGACCTCGAACGTGGGGTCCTCGCAGATCATGCAGGCCGCGCTCAACAAGCCGGCCGAGGAAATTCCCAAGGCCGACGAACTGGCCGACGCCTTGCGTCCGGTGTTGATGAAGTCGTTCAAGCCGGCGTTCCTGGGCCGCCTGAAAGTGGTGCCGTATTACCCGATCTCCGACGACGTGCTGGCGCAGATCATCGCGCTCAAGCTGCGTCGCATCCGCGACCGGGTCGCGGCCAACCACAAGGCGGTGTTCGAGTGGGACGAGAGCCTGGTCGAGGCGATGCTGCAGCGCTGCACCGAAGTCGATTCGGGCGCGCGCAACGTCGATCACATCCTCAATGGCACCTTGCTGCCCGAGATCGCCGAATCGGTGCTGGCGCGGATGGCCGAGGGCAGCAAGATCGAAAGGATCAAGGTCAGCGCGGCCAAGAACGGCGAGTTCAAGTACAAGATCGCCTGATCGTGGCGCGCTCCGCGGCCGGTTCGCGGATTGCGATCCGGCGCGGCGGACAGGGAAGGGCGGAGGCGGCCGACAGCGGGCTGGTTTGGACCCGCATCCACGATGGGCCGGCTGCCGCCGGACGGCCAAACCTGCCCCGCCGCGACAGCTGAGACCGGACAGGGCTATGATCGGCCGGTAAAGGAATCGCCGGCCCCGTTCGCGGGGTCGGAGCCAACGTAGGGGACGCTTCGCGAAGGCCACGCCGCCGTCATCCGGCGCGGGCAGAAGCGTCGCCCAGGAGACTGCAGGAGGCAGAGCCATGGACGTCCTCGCCACACTACTCAGCGCGCTCAGCGCGCCCCGTCAGCACGAACGCCTGTTGCGGCTGCATACGTCGCTGGGGCCGGACGTGCTGATCGCCGAATCGCTCGACGGCCGCGAATCACTGGACGAAGGCGGCTTTCGTTTCGAACTGACCGCGCTGTCGGTCGACGCGCACCTGGACCTGAGCGAACTGCTTGGCCAACCGGTACGGCTGGAATTGATGACCGCTGACGCGGTCGACGACCTGCGCTGCTTCCACGGCCACCTGAGCGCGTTCGAGCGCATCGGTAGCAACGGCGGCCTGGCGCGTTACCGGCTCATCGTCGAGCCGTGGCTCGCGTTCCTGCGCCAGCGCGTGGATGCGTTCGTGTTCCAGGACATGACCGTGGTCGAGATCGTCGAGTCGCTGTTCGCCGACTACGCCGGCCAGGGCCGCTTGGCGCCGGCATGGCGCTGGGATCTGAGCGACCCGTCGGTCTACAAGAAGCGCAGCCTGACCTGTCAGTACGAAGAGTCCGACTACGACTTCCTGCATCGCCTGCTGGCCGAGGAGGGCATCCACTACCACGTCGAACACAGCGATCAGGCGCTGGCCGAGGACGGCGCGGACGCCGACGAATCCAGCCTGGGCATGCACACCCTGGTGCTGGCCGATCACAATGAGGCCTTCGCCGACCTGGGCTCGATCCGTTTCCATCGCAAGGACATCACCGAACCCGGTGACAGCGTCCAGCACTGGTCGACCGCGCGCCGCTGGCAGACCGCGCGGCTGCAGCGCAGCAGTTGGGACTATCGCAGTCTGGACCTGCGTCCGGCCGCGGCCTTGGGCAGCCATTACGGCGAAGTCGCGCCGGAGGACCAGGACATCGCCGGTCCCTATGCCTATCCCGATCGCGCCACCGGTGATCGCTATGCCCGCCAGCATCTGGAAGCGTTGCAGGTGTCGGCCGATACCGTGCAGGGCGCCGGCAGCTGGCGCCGACTGCGTCCGGGCGGCCATTTCGTACTCACCCAGCATCATGCTTACCGCGACGCCGACAGCGGCCGCTTCACTTGCCTGAGCGTGCGTCATCGCGCCCGCAACAACCTCGGCGCCGAGGTCCTGGACTTGGCCGAAAAGCAGCTCGGCCCGGTCACCCTGGCGGTGCCGGTGTTGCCCGACGCGCTCAGCGGCCTGGCCACGCCCTCGCATGAAGGCTTCGCACCCGACCTGGGCGAGGCCGGCCCGGCCGTCGGCAATGACGCGGTCGGTGGCGAAGGGTTCTACCTCAACAGCTTCGACGCCTTGCCCGCCGCGGTGCCGTATCGCAGCCGCACCACCGACGGCCACGGCCTGCGCCTGCATCCCAAGCCGACCGTGCACGGCAGCCAGACCGCGATCGTGGTCAGCGACGGCGCGCCGTTGCAGACCGATCGCGATCACCGGATCAAGGTGCAGTTCCCGTGGCAGCGCGGCGGCGACGCCAGCAACCGCCTGGCGCATCCGTCCGGCGACGACAACGCGCCCGGCCTGGGCCTGGCCTGGACCTGGGTGCGCGTGGCCGGTCCCTGGGCCGGCGACAACTGGGGCGGGGTGATGCTGCCGCGCAAGGGCCAGGAGGTCGTGGTCGCGTTCCTGGAGGGCGACATCGACCGGCCCGTGGTCATCGGCACGGTCTACAACGGCCGCGGCCAACTCGACGCCGCCCACAACGATGTCAGCGGCGGCGCTGGCGGCGCCACCGGCAATGCCGCCGCCTGGTTCGAAGGCAACGAACACCCGTCCGTGTTCACCGGCTTCAAGACCCAGGCCCTGGCCGAGAGCCAGGGCGGCAGCGGCGGCTACCAGCAATTGAAGCTGGACGACACGCCCGGGCAGGGCCGGGTGCAGGCGAACACCACCCAGCACCTGAGCACCCTGGCGTTGGGCCATCTGAAAGGCGGAGTCGACAATATCCGCGGCCAGGAGCGCGGCTTCGGCGCCGAACTGAGCACCCAGGCCGGCGGCGCGTTGCGCGGCGGCGCCGGCCTGCTGCTGACCACCGAGCCGGGCCCTCAGCACCTGACCGCGACCGTGGCGCAAGCGCAACTGAGCCAGAGCGAGCAACTGATCCAGACCCTGAGCGAGGTCGCCCAGACCCAACAAGCGATCCTGCCCGACGACCCCAAGGAACTGTCGGCGCAGACCGCGTTGAAGACCACCCAGGACACCATGGCCGCGACCCAGACCGGCACCGCGCCGGGCGAAGGCATCGGCGGCGGCGACGGCAGCGCGCCCGGCTGGAGCAACCCGCTGCTGCTCGCCAGCAGCCCCAAGGGCATCGTCAGCGTGACCGCGCAAAACCAGGTGTGGGTGTCCGGCACCCAGACCGTACTCAGCGCCAACCAGGATCTGCAGTGGCTGAGCCAGACCGAAAGCGTGTTGGCCGTCGCCGGCGGCATCGCCTTGTTCACCCACGGCGGTGAAGCGCCCAGCGGCAAACCGAATCAGGAGCGCGGCATCGCGCTGCATGCGGCCAAGGGCGCGGTGAGCTTGCGCGCGCACAAGGAGCTGGCGCGCGCCGCGGCCCAGACCAGCGTCAAGATCGCCAGCACCGAAGCCGATGTGCAGATCGCCGCACCGAGCAAGCGCGTGCTGGCGACCGCCGCCGGCGCGTATCTAAAGCTTGAAGGCGGCGATATCGAACTGGGTGCGCCGGGGACGATCGAGTTCAAGAGCAGTCAGCGTGATTTAACGTCGCCGAAGAGCGCCAGCGCGCAGGCCCAACTGCCCAGTAGCCGGTACGAAGGCTGCGAGTGGAGGGATTAGCAGTGTCCGAACAACTGCGCGAAAGACTCTTCCAGCAGATCGAGGCGAAGCCGGGCAGCTCGATCATGGCGCTATTGGATCTGAATCATCCCGTCGCCGAGTCCGATGAGCTCCATCTTCAATGGCTTAGTAAACGAGAAGCAAAGCCCGAGCTTGCGGTCGTGCGTCGACACGATTACGCGCACGATCACACCATCTGCCCGCGGTTGATGCTGCTGCGTTCACCGCGCGATCGCGGATACGTCGACGAGGCGTTGCTCGACATCACCTGGAACGGCGCCCAACGTCGCAGAGCCAGCATCAATGGCGCTTACGTCTGTGGCTGGCTGGTGACTCAAGCCTCGTTGAAAGAGACGGCGGCGCAACTTCGCGCCAATACCTTGATGCACGATCCATTGCGGCGAAAACAGAAAGTGCTGCCATTGTTTGAGCCTCACCGCATGGCGTTGGCGATTCATCTGGCGCCGTCGCAATGGCTCAGCCGTTGGATGGGCGGAATTTCTTCGTGGTTGTTTGTCGATGCGTGCGGCCAGTTGCGCGAGGTAACGCCGACGCCTGTCGAAGCGACCGCCGCATCGGTCGAGCTGACGCATGAGTTCTGGGCCGCGCAAGGCAGGCTGCGGCGAGCCCGGGAGGTGTTGATGGCGTTGGTAAAGGCCGAGCACATGATCCCGGTCGATTGCGAAATAAAGATCGACCAGGCGCTGTCGCTCGCCTATTCGCAGGGCCTGATCGAAACCGAAGACGTGATCTTTTTCGCGCTCAATCAGCTCACATTGTCCAAGCGTTGGTATTTGCATCCTTCTGTGAGCGACTGCCTGGCGCGCGCGCGCGCAGGCGATCAAGCCTTGGCGGAGGGCGTTGAAGCCTTGTCCGACGAGGTGTTGGACGAACTGGTCGAAGGCGGTGATTCGATCGCGACAAGGAATTCAAGCAAGGAGGCGAGGGAATGGCCAGTCAAAATCCGGTAACCAAGCAAGGAAGCGGCGCGAACGCGGTAAAAGCCAATGCCGGCGCGGCAAAGAGCACGGCGCTTGGCAGCGCGGATGGCTGCTCGTTATGTAAGCGCAAGGGCATACCGATCCTGCCGCTGCGCTATGCCGTAATCCCTAATTACCTGGAGGCCAACCGCGGCGCGGGTTCGTTCAAAGCGTTGTTCGGCGGCAACCGTGAAAGCGCGCTGGGTGCGGTGCCGGCGCTGCAGGACAACAGATACACCATCCGTACCCTCCGAGAGGGCTACGTCTATGTCTATCTCAACAAGCCCGGGCAATGGCAAGTCTACGCAGTCACCCCCGATGGCAACCTGCGCCTCTTCGCCGATCCAGACGACATGGACGAGAAGGCCGGGAAGGAAATGTCGGCGCAGTGCAAGCGCTCTGGCGACAATATTCCGGCAAGTTTCATCCACGTGCGCGACCCGGCCAAGACCCCTTTCATCTGGTTGGCGTTCAGCACTGCGCGTTGGACCAAGGCAGTTCGTCAGGGTTACGAAAAAGCCCCCGCCAAGCGAATGCAGAAATTCGATTGCAAGCAACTGGACAGCGCGCCCGACACGGTGCCCGATGCTTTCGAGCTGAACAAAGAAACGAGCAAGCGGTTGTCGTCCTGGGTGGAGGAATTCATCGCTCCCAATGACGCTGAAACCGTTAGGCGCGCGTACACCACTCGCAAGGTGGGGGACGTCGAGAGCGGCCGATTCGTGTGGAACAGCATCCACGGCCATCGCTTGCGCGCCGGGCAGTCGCAAGCCCTGGCCAACCACGCCAAGTGCTACCAGACCCAGCATGGCGAGGCGCATAAAGTCGCCGCGGTGGTGTTGCACGACGCGATGGGTATCGTTCAAGAGCTCAATGGCCAGCGCGCTCACAATGTCAAAGCGCGGCAGAACTACTGCGAGCGGGTGCTTCGGCCGCTCACGATTTCCCAGTCCATTCTCGGATTGAAAAAAGTGATCGAAGCCAGCGCGCTGGCGACGAGAACCAAGACCGAGAAGGCCGAAGGAACCCCGGACACCGTCACCACGACCGTGTTCTACCCATCTCCGATGATGGCCGGCGAGAGCGAAACTGAAACTAGTACGCGCGCCCAGCGCGTGGCCAGTGACGTTGCGGCGACCTGGAGCAAGCTGGCCGATCGATATAGCGAAACCAAGCGCAAGGAATTCGAAGACGGTTACAGAACCACGTTGAAGGTGTTCAACGAACAGGTTACCTCCGCCGATGCGGATTGGCACAAATGGGCCGATGACCCCGCGTGGCATGCGTGGCTCGACGATTACGATCCGAGCGAGACCGCTCAGCGCGTACAGATGACCATCGACTGCGCACCTTGCCTGGCCGGCGGCGTGATCGATACCGGCAGCTTTGAAATATGGAAGAAGTGGTTTGGTGCCAAGGCCGATTCCAAGGAAAACCCTGTGTACCGAGGATTGTTCGGTAACGAGAAAACCCTGCTAGCGTATCTGGTCCCGCAAGACGGCGCCGTCAACAAAGGCGACATGCTGTACGGCCACGCGACCGCAATTGCCGATTCGAAAGAGTTCGAGAAGCACATCACCGACCGGCTGCGGCTTGCGACGGCCGATATTCAACTGGCCATCGCCGGTGCGACCAGCGAGGTCGAAAACAGGATGCGTCAAGCGGGTCAAGCCTTGAGCTCGGCCGTGCATGAAGTCGCAACAAAGGCTCAACAAATAGCGGTGCTGATACTGGAGAGAATCGAGGTTACCTTGTTGAAGGTTCAGTTGACTGTGGGAGCCTACCAGCGCTTGATGAGCGACCTGGCTTTCGAGTCCTTGGACAAGGCAAAGAGAGCGGCTTATGAAGTCATCGACGGCAGTGGGCGCAGGTTACGAAATTTCGCGATGTCGGGTGGTGAGGCGCTTGGCATCAATCGCGCGGATGTTCGGGAAAAACTCGTCGAGTTCACCATGTGGACATATGGCAAGGCCGACGACTTGAAGAAGGCGATCTCCGAAGCGGCGGACAAGTCGAAAGTCATCTTTGATCAGATGAGCAGTACCGCGAGCCGAGCAGTCCGCGGCTTTACCGCGCATGCCTTGACGCTCAACTCAAAAGCCATCAAGGCGCTGGAAAGCGTTGTCGTGAAGATTCCCTTGGGGCAGGCGTTGCGGTTTTCGCGAAGCATTACCTCCAAGGCTTTCCGTCTGGGTGGAGGCGGCGGCATGGTTCTGGTCGCGGGCTCATTGTATTTTCAGAAGTGGGCCATTCAAGATTCGATGAAGGAATTGAAGAGCAAGCTCGGACCGTTGGCCGTGGAGGCGCAACTCGCCGTTACCTCCGCCTGGGTCGGAACGATCGGCGTGATGGCCGGTGCGGTCGGCGGTGTTATAGAAGAGGCCGGCAAGATGAGCGCGCGAACGTCGCTTCTCAACGCCGGCAAAGTGGTCTCCAAAATTGGGGCGACTATAGGCGCCGTCGCGGCGGTCGTCGACGGCGTGCAATGCAGCTTCGCTGCCGGCAGAACCGGGGGCAAGGGAGATAGCGACGCGGCTGCTCTGTACGCGGGAGCTGCCGCGGTTTACTTCATAGCTGCCGGTTTTGGCAGTTACGCTGCGATTGTCGGCAGCAGCGCATTGCTTGGGCCGTTGGGCATCGCGCTGGGCCTGATCGTAGTGGGCGCGATTCTGGCCTGGGCAGCGCTGAACGCCGAGGATACACAGGCGGAAATCTGGTTGGATCGCTGCTATTTCGGCCTGGGTAAGCGCGCGGAAGGAAAGTGGAACGAGAACCAAAGCCTGGAGGAGTTGAGCGAGCTCAACTCGATCTTGGTCGGCCTTTCCGCGCAAATGGGCTTCAGCGACTCGTGGCTTGGCCTGGAAGAACGGATTACAGGTTACGAAACGATCGACATGGAGATAAAATTCGGCGCATTCGATACGGCAAAATCTGTTTATAAGTGGCGCCTGTTCGCTAGGCACGAAGGCAAGAAAAAAGAGTTCGAAATCAGCGCGGGCGAGCACGGCCTGTTGAGCGCGCAGCAGTTTCTTTCCGCCCTGCCGACCGACGACAAGGTTGATAAACGCAACAGTGACACTCCCGACAAATGGTTTCGGAACTGGAAGAGGTCGGAGTCGAAACAGGATGGAGCTTGGGTCGTGCGCGAAAGTGTCGAAGTTCAACGCACGAAGTTCCAGAACGCGCGATTGCAGGTTGACTATTGGCCCGACTACGATTCAGGGTCGACCAAGGCCAGCCTGTCGTTGACCGATCAAGACTAGGAGGTCAGGGTGTTCTTCCCCTGACCGAACCGGCATGGATCGGTTGGCGCCCGGTTGGAGTCGCCGTCCGCGAATTGCGGTTTACAGAATTCATCAGCGAGGTTTTTCTCTTGTCAGCCCCTCAATCTCAAACAGGTAAGGTCGCAGGCAGAAAATCCCGCGTCGCCGCGACGTTCGCGGTGATCGTCATTACCGCCGTCTGTCTGGCGTTGGGACTGGCTGAAGGACGTGGCAGCGCCATTGGGTTGTTGAAGCGGGGCGACATCGATGCCGGCGTCTTGCGATCGGCGGCGGTGGCGGTTTTCTGTTTAGTGCCGTTATTGGCGGCAACCATGCTCAGCAGGCGGATCGGGTTTTATGCCGCCGCCACGGCAGCGGCGACTTTCTGTGTGGTCGCCGCCTACTGCAGGATTTATCAGCCCATCGTTCTGGCGCTTCCGTTCGCCGCGTTGGTGTTTGCGCTGTTCCGGAAAAACGCTCATCGTGCCGACTTGGGACGCAAGACCGCCATCGCGCTTTGGGTCGTCGGCGCTATCCCAGTCGCTATCGCGGTGCTGGCGTTCGGGCTGGACGCGTTACGATCGCAGGAAATAATCGGGTACTGAAGGACGCGTCGAAGCAAACTGATTGGATCTGCCGCCGCGCGTGGAAATCGTAACGGTGGCCAATGCTGGCGGCGCCGCTCAGTACCATCACCTGTATCTGGTCGAGTCGGCAGACGACGGCAACCTGATCATGGCGAGCGCTGCGAACAACGTTCAGTCCGATTGCCTGGCGTATTACGAATTCTTGCGCTCCTACATGGCGGCGGAATAGACGTCGTTAAAATAAAAGCCGAATGTTTTCTTGGCGCTGCCCCACGCAAAGCGCTGACAAAAAGCATGCCGCCGTGAATGGTCGCGCTCAACGATCCGGTTGGTTGTACGCTGAACCTCAATCATCGGATGTTTTTCCGGATCGACTGGTTCGAGCGACAGGACAATCGCGACTGGAAAAAGGCCATCGGCTTCCGGGTTTACCTTCGTGTCGAACGAAGTCGCGTCAAGAGCGGCGCTGGTCGGCTTTTGCGGCAAGGCATTAGGGGCTGCCGCTGCGATCTTGAGCGTGATCGTCGATGGCTGGAAGGCATTGGATGCGTATAAAAAAGGAGATATTCCGATGGCGGCCGTCTTCCTCACCACCGGGGTTGGCGCGGCGGTCGTGGCATGGATGATGTTCGCCGGAACCCTCACGGCCGGTGTAGGCTTCATCATTCTATTGGTACTTGCCGCATTGGCTCTGTTGGCGGAGTGGATAATCAACCGTTTCCGCGATAATAAAATCGAAAAGTGGCCGCAAAAGACTCCGTTCGGTACGAAGGAGGATGGCAGCTTCGCATCCGTGTCCGATCAGGAGGCCGCTTGGAAGGCCCTCCTGCCTGGAGGAGCCAAGTAGTCATGTTCGAGGGATGGCTCAAACTCTATAAGGTGGACCGTCGATTGGAGGACTACGAGCGCGAAGCGCGGCTCGACCCCAAGGTCGCAGTGGAATTGCCGCCGATTGATCGTGGCTTGCTGAAGATCAATTCGACTTTCATCGAGTACGTCGACCGGCCTTTCTTCGTGCGGGGCTGGGCGGCGATGTGGGGGCTGTTGTTCCTCGCAGGACTGTTGGCGTTCGCTTATCTGTTCGGAGTGGAGGCGTTCCGGCCGTTGCAGGATGGTTCGCCGCGCTCGCAGGGACATGTTTACTTCGGCCTTACGGTGGTTGCATTGTGCTTGCTCGGCTCTGTCTTCGTGTTCAAGAAGGCCTTGCTGCGCGACTTCTTTGCTTACACGCACTATCCCGTGCGGTTCAATCGTCACAACCGGACTATCTATGTATTTCGTGGCAATGGCGCGGAAAGCCATATCGCGTTGCCATGGGACCGCGCGTTCTTTTTCATCGCCTCGTCAAGTCCCGTCGGTGGAACTGCGTCCGACGTCAACCTCGACCTTCGCTGTTATGTGCTGAGCGAAGACGGCTCCACGGTCCAGCACACTTTTTCTGCCGGCAACTTCAGCGGAAATCGCGCTCAAGTTCTTCAGCATTGGGAAATGATCCGGCGTTACATGGAGGACGGGATCGATGATCTGCTTTTCCCTCCCCTGATATTTATGTCTCGCCGGAACCGACTTTGCGAAATGCCATCTCGATTAATGTCGGGGGAATGGGGGACGGGCTGCTGCGGATCCTGGTATTGCCTCTGACTTTGCCGTGGGCGATATGCCGGTTCCTCGCGATGAAAACCTGTCGGCGCCCTCGTCGGTCCGAGTCGGTGCGATCAGCGTGCCAGACCGATAGCGACGATCCAAAGGTGCAGCGAGAGCCTGCTTATATGGGCTCAGTTTCAATTCGAAAATCAGTCCTCATTCGAGCGCAACATGCGCTACAAGATGCAAGCGAGCAAGGCGGCCGAGAATTACAGGCGCTCATCCACCACCTCGGCATGAAGGACTCAGGGCCGCTGTGTTCTTGAGACTGTTTGTCCAAGAATCTGGTCGGTAGGGTCGTCGATGGATGGCGGCAGCATTCAACGCACTCCGTTGCTACTTCGCGGCGATGCTCGAATACCGATACGTTCGCTGCGCCGCGTGGGCAGGGCGGGATGCGCCAGTTTCAGGTTGCCCCAATGATTTGACCCGGGCCATGTATTGGTAGGGTGACGATCCTTGTCCTCTCAAGACCGCGAGCGACGATCAGGTCGCGGCGGCTCGCGGTGAGCTCGCTCATTTCGTACGTCGTTGGCGCATCGCGGCCGCGCTGTCGAGCTTGCTGTATGTCGGGATATTCGTTGGAATGGTGTCCATCGGTTGGTTCGTCTTTACGTAGGCAGCGGATCGCAGGCTCTCAACACACGCATGCCGCCGATTGCGCCGCAACCGTTGAGCAAGGCATCGAAGATCATGGAGAAAGCAATGTCGCGTGACATCTCATTCCGCTTTAACAAACGTCATGCCGAAGCCTGTGCGGTGATTTTGATCCTGGCGTTGGCGCTGGTGTCGGGTTGCGCGGGCGCCAACGACGCACGCGGGCCGGATTGGCGCAGTATCGAGCCTGAGATGAAAAGCGCTCCGCTGGTGGACATCGCGTCGATCGAGCCCCACCAGAATGGCTGGGCGGCATGGACGCAATCGCCTGTTTTCGGACGAGACATTCCGGCCGGATTGGAGGTTCCGCCGGACAGCCGGAAGTGGGTTCGGATGCATGTGGACTGCCGAGCCGACTCCGTTGATGTCGAATTTCTCCAGGCGCGTCTGATCGCGCCTTCCGGAACGGTGCTGCATGAAGTGAAAAAAGGCGAGCCCGACGCGGATCGCTACCCACGGGGCGGTTTGATTTCGTATGGCATCAGCCCGCCGGCATTGATCTGCGCCGCCGCCGCCGCCCGCTGCGCGGACAAGCCATTGATCTGGCCTTTGCCTTCCGATGAGAAATCGTCGTTTGTTCCTGCTTGTAAGTCGCTCAAGTAGCGGCATCTGCCAACGCTTGAATGGCTCAAGTAAGTAGCGGCGAGCGTCGGTAGAACGGGCTTAGAAAGCTCACAAGGCCTGCAATTCGGCATTCTCCTTGCCCTTCGCCTGGGTCGGTGGTGGTTGCTGTGCAGCCTGCGGAACAGCCCCGCCAGCCAGCGGCACTTCCAGATACGGCAAACGCAAGGTCTGACTGGTCATCGCCCGAATCTCATTGGTCAGCTGCGCGCTGTCGTTGAGATGCCGCCCATACGACGGGATGATCTTCCGCAGCTGTGTTTGCCAACCAGCCGCCATTTGCGCCGGAAAGGCCTTGGCCAGCAGATCGAGCATGATCGGCGGCGACGTCGACGCGCCCGGGGAGGCGCCGAGCAGGGCGGCGAGGGTGTGGTCCTTGTCGGCGACGATCTCGGTGCCGAACTGCAGCACCGGGCCCTTGACCGGATCGCGCTTGATGATCTGCACGCGCTGGCCGGCGGTGACCAGTTTCCAATCTTCGCGTTTGGCGCTCGGGTAATACTTGCGCAGTTCGGCGTGGCGGTCGTCGTCGTTGAGTTGGGCCTGGCTCAGCAGGTACTTGACCAGGTCGAGGTTTTCGCCGCCGACGCTGACCATTTCGCCCAGGTTGTCGTGAGTGACCGAGGAGTACAGGTCGAACCACGAGCCGTACTTGAGGAACTTGGTACTGAACAAGGCGAATGGCCCGAACAACACCACCGGTTTGCCGTCGAGCTTGCGCGCGTCCAGATGCGGCACCGACATTGGCGGCGACCCGGTTTCGGCCTGACCGTAGGCCTTGACCCCGTGCCGGCCAGCGATCGCCGGCGCCTGGAACGCGAGGAACTGGCCGCCGACCGGGAAGCCGGCATAGTCGCGCGCTTCGGGAATGCCCGACAGCTGCAGTAGCTTCAGCGCCGCGCCGCCGGCGCCGATGAAGACGAAGCGCGACTTGACCGTGGACTCGGTATCCGACTTGAGATTCTTGACCGTGACATTCCAGGTCTTGTCGCCGTTCTGGCGCAGCGCGGTGACTTCGTTGCCCAGATGCAACTGGAAGTTTGCGCTGCGCTGCAGGCTCTGGGTCAGCTGCCGGGTGATGACGCCGAAATTGACATCGGTCCCGATCGGCATGTAGGTCGCGGCGACTTTCTGCTTGGGATCGCGGCCTTCCATCAACAACGGCGCCCACTTGCCGATCTGCGCCGGGTCCTCGGAATACTCCATGCCGTAGAACAGCGGGTTCTTGACCAGCGCATCGCGGCGCTTGCGCAAGTAGGCGATGTTGTCGTCGCCCCAGACGAAGCTCATGTGCGGGGTCGGATTGATGAAGTCCGACGGCTGCTGCAAGCGGCCTTCGCGGACCTGGTGCGACCAGAACTGGCGCGAGATCTCGAACTGTTCGGCGATATCCACCGCGCGCTTGGTTTCGATGCTGCCGTCGGGCAGCTGCGGGGTGTAGTTCAATTCGGCGAAACCGGAGTGACCGGTGCCGGCGTTGTTCCAGCCGTCGGAGCTTTCCTCGGCCACGCCGCCGCGGCGTTCGTACAGCTGGATGTTCCAGCTCGGCTCAAGCTCCTGCAGATAGGTCGCCAAGGTGACGCTCATGATGCCGCCGCCGATCAGGACCACGTCGACCGGCTTGTCGTTGCCGGCCGCGGGCACCGAGCGCTGGTACACCGGCCAATACAGGAACAGCACCGATCCCAGAAGTCCGAGCACGATCAGGGTAAGGAGGACCTTGCGGAATTTCTTCATGATCGGATCAACTCCGAAGGGAATGCCGAGGTGGGGGAGGCGCATGAACCAGCATGCTCAGGCACTACATACACCTTTGGCCGTCACGACGGAATAAGCCTGCCTCAATTCGCTGAATCGGCAGAGGGCCGCCGGGCTCGGGGCGATATGCCGCCGTTATTGCCCGCATGCGTTTGCCCACGCCGGTTTCCGCTGCGCACGGCGATGCCGTGGCGACCACGTCGCCATGGGGGATGTCGAGACTGGACGGCCTCGGCGCTATCGCCGCGGACGCTTGCGCACGATGGCGCTCCGACCGTCCGACAGATTCATGCCGGAAGGATCGCATCGGGCAGGGAAGTGCCCGGAACGGCAGCCGCAACGCGATCAATTGATCTTGATATCCGCTGACGCAAACCCGCTAACGCAAACCGCCGGATCGCGGCATCGCATTGAGTTCGTCGATCACTTTCTTCGGCGCGCGCAGGCGGATCTGCACCGGGAACGACTCCTGCACCACCACGTCCTTGACCACGCCGCTCTTTTCCAGCGCCATGACCTTGGCCAATACCGGGTCGGGAGACTCGGTGCTGCCGACGATCAGCGCGCTTTCCAGCGGCTCATGGTTCATGGTCGGCTGCTTGTTGTCGAGGCCGCAGCCCGCCAGCAGCAATACCGCGATAAACACCGGTTTCATCATTCTCGCCTCGCGCGTTGGACGATTCGATCACCGCAATGCCGATCAGGACGTGGTGCATCGTTGCCCCGATGCACCACGCAGCCATTACGCCGTATCGACGCTCGTCGATCAAGGATAAGTGGCGATCCAGTTCTGAAGCGTGTTGTAGACGGTGCTGGTCAGCCGGGTGCCGCAGTTCTGACTGGACGAGCCGGTGGTATGAATGCCGCGCACGTTGACCCCGCCGTCGCTGGAGATCCCGCTGCCGCTGTTGCCGCCGGCGGTGTCGATGGTGTAGCACAGGCGATACGAGCCGCTGGTGTTGACCGATCCCGAGTGCGTCCACATCGTGCCGAGCGGCTTGTCGCCGGGATACCCGGTGATGGTATGGGTGCCGCCCGAATAAACGCCCCAGCCGGAGTTGCCGCCGTGCGGCGCCGAGCTGAGCACGATCAGCGCATAGTCGTAGTTGCTGTCGGCGCTGTTATGCCAGGCCGTGGTGGTGACGGCGCGCGCCCAGGTGGTCGTGCCCCAGGGCTGGTAGCTGCCGTTCTGCGCGATGGTGAAGTCGAGCGCGGAATAGAATGTGCCCGCGCCGTTGGAAACGCAGTGGCCCGCGGTCAGAACATGCTTGGCGGTGATCAAGGTGCCGGTGCAGCCGATACCGATACGGCCGATATGCCAGAACGGCGCGGCCACGGTGTTCGAGATCTGCACTCTGTCGTCCGCGCCGATCACGACCTTGGGGGTGACGCGTCCATCCGCATAGAGCGTCGGAAACGTCGGCGGCGTACTGAAGCTGGTGGCGGTGCGACCGACCGACTCCAGATCCTTGATCGCCTTTTCGAAGATGGCGACGTCTTCCGGGTTCATCTTCGACTCGTACAGATCGCCGTTGCGCGTGACCATCACCGCGCTCAACCCGGCCGCTTTCTGCTGCGGCGTCTGCAGGCGGGCATCGGTGGCGGCGCCGGTTTCCGGCAACAAGCCTTTCACCAGATTTTCGCCGTGGATGAACTTGGCTTTTGCGTTCAATTTCTGGAAGGAAGGTTCCTTGGCTGCTGCCGTATCGATGGCCGGCAGCGAAACCAGCAACACCAGACTCAACGCGACTATATGGTTCATGACCAGCTCCTTGTTGGTTGAATAGTCCTTCTCACAAGCGGTCGCGAAGTGCATCCGGCACTCCCGACCTGGTCAGTTCGGATCGAATCCGTACTGGTCGAATTCGTATTGGTTCAATCCGTACCGATCCCCGAGGCGGAGCATCGTGAGCGCGTCCGCCAATGCGGTCTTCCCTGGCCGCGCAAGGCAGAGCGTTTCCCGGCGCTCCACCGTTGCTCGTTTTTCGCTTTATTTCGTTCGGCGTGCATGCCTCGCGCTATCGCGAGACCGAGGTTACGAGCGCGGCACCAAGGAACATGCGCGCTAGGATTGATGCGCGTAACGATCTTTCCGATCGAATAAGTAGTTTTAGTGGAAACTATTTGTCGCGCCGACAAAGTCGGGCGAAATATTTTCGATGCAAGTCGTATTACGCCACGAAACTCGCTGTCGTCGTGATGTGTCTCACAAATGTTCAATCATGAGCCGGCGTAGTGATCAAAGCATCGCATCGGTCGCATTCATGGCTGATCGATCTTGTGACGCAAGGAAGTCGCGCAGTGATCGATGGCAAGCGAGCGGAGAAACATATCGCGTTGTAGTGGTCGGGTCCGCCGCTTGTGCATGGGCATGTCGTGTCGCGCCAGCCTGGTCGGCAGATTGATCCCCTGTTTCATATGGCGAGCGACTTCACGATGGCGCTCACAGTTCATTTTCGTAACGGTTGGCGCAATTGAAACTTCGCTTCGTCCACAATCGCCGCGCGCATCCAGCGTTGTATCTTCCATGCGCGGCGACCTGCCGCAAGCAAGCCAAGGGAGGAGTGCGATGCATCGCTTCAAGCTGATCGTATTGGGAGCCCTGTTGGCCATGTCCGCGAGCACCGGCGCGGCGACCAGTTCCGCGGGTTGTTTCTGTTCCGTCGTGTACTACGACAACGCCGGCACCGTCGTCGGCATACGCCAGCCCGCCGGTTGCGGCGATCCGGGCTGGGGAGTGACGAGCAACAAGTCCAAGGTCTATGCCGGTTGCGTGATGTAAGCGGCCACGCTCGCGAGAGCGGGAGTCGCCCAGTCGTCTGGGCGACTCCGTCGGTCGCGACGATTCAGCAGCAGTCGACCCTACGTTCGCGAACACGCGCGCCAACACGATGGCGCCGACACCTCGGCATCGAAACGCGATGCATTGCCGCTTGCGCCAATTACGGCTCGGAGCGTCCCGTGCCTTCGCGATCGTGTTCGTAGTGTTTCGCCAGCGGAAAATCCGGCAGCCAGGACTCGCGACGGACGAGCCAGGTTTCGTAGGTCGGCGCCAGTTGATCCGGCGCGTCCAGCGATCCCAGGCTCACTTCGATTTCGTCCGTGCTGCGCGCGAATACCGACGAGCCACAGCGCGGGCAGAAATGCCGTCCCCGGTAATCGCGGGTCTCGCCTTCGATCGTCACCGCATCCTGGGGGTATATCGCGAAGGCGTTGAACACGCTGCCGCCATGCTTGCGGCAGTCGAGACAGTGGCAGAGGCCTACGCGATACGGTCGGCCCGAGGCTTCGATGCGGACGTCGCCGCACAGGCAGCCACCGGTGAGTCGTTGCATGCTGCATCTCCATTGAAACGCAGCTGGGATGGTTACAACGAAGGCGTCGCCATTGCAATCGCCGACGTATTCGGTGCGCGACGCTGTTCATCGCGCGCCCGACGCTTGCCCCTTCGGCATCGACCGCGAAAGGGGCGGGGCGGAAGCATCCGTCGTCAGCTCGACGCTGGGTGTTGCACCGGATGCGAGGAACGATGGCGGAACCGTCGCGTCAGCCATTCGCCGAGATCGTCGACCACCGTGAACGCGGCCGGGATCACGATCAGGCTCAGCAAGGTCGAGGTGATCAGGCCGCCGATCACCGCGATCGCCATCGGCGCGCGGAAGCTGGAATCGCCGGCGAAACCCAGGGCGATAGGCATCATGCCGGCGCCCATCGCCAAGGTGGTCATGATGATCGGCTGGGCGCGCTTGCGGCAGGCGTCGATCAACGCATCGTGCTGGCTCATGCCGTGTTCGTCCTCGGCCATCACCGCGTAGTCGACCAGCAGGATCGAGTTCTTGGTGGCGATGCCGATCAGCATCAACAAACCGATCAGGGCTGGCAACGACAGCATGTTCTGGGTCAGCAGCAATGCGCCGAACGCGCCGCCGGCGCACAGCGGCACCGCGGTCAGGATGGTCAGCGGCATCAGCGCATGGTTGAACAGCAACAGCAGCACCATGTAGATGCAGATCAGTCCGGCCGCCATCGCCAGCATGAAGCCGATGAACAGTTCAACGAAGACTTCCGCATCGCCGGTGTTGAGGAAGCTCACGCCGGGCGGCAAGTGCTGCACGCTCGGCAGTTTCTGCACGGTCTCCATGACCTCGCCCAGCGGACGACCATTGAGTTCGGCGGTCAGGGTGACATTGCGTTGACGCTGATAGCGCGAGATCTGCGACGGACCGCTGCCCATCTGGATATCCGCGACCGCGGCCAGCGGCACCGGGCCGTAACGGCCGTGTACGCGCAATTGGCCGATCAAGGCCGGATTCGACAGCGTCGCTTCGGCGAAGCCGACCCGGATCGGAATCTGCCGGTCGGGCAGGTTGAGCTTGGCCAGGCGTTGTTCGTAGTCGCCCGAGGTCGCGATGCGCGCGGCTTCGGCGATGTCGGCGGTCGCCACGCCCAGGTCTGCGGCCCGCGCCGGATTGGGCACGATCTGGATTTCCGGGCGCAACAACGACGCCGACGAACTGACGCTGCCGAGGCCGGAAATGCCGCGCAAATCGCGTTCGAGCGCGATCGACGCTTCCTGCAGATGCTGTGGATCGTCGCCGGACAGCACCAGTTGCAGCTGATTACCGGGTTCGGAGCTGACATAGCTCACGCGCACGCCGGCCAGATTGGCCAGACGCGCGCGCGCGTCGCGTTCGAGCGCGCGCTGATCGCGTTCGCGATCGTCGGCCACGCCCCAGTCGAGCACCAGGGTCGCCTTGCGCGCTTCGCCGATGCCGGTGGCGCTGGGGTCGCCGAGATCGAGTACGCTGCCGACCGCGGTGTACACCTGCTTGAGCTCCGGAATGTCCTTGACCAGCGCGCGCGCGCGTTCGGCGATGGCCGCGGTTTCCTGCAGGCGCGTGCCCGGCGGCAATTCCAGGCTGAGATTGCTGCGGCCCAGGTCGGATTGCGGAATGAAGGTCGCGGGGATGAACGGCACCAGCGCGAGCGAGGCGACGAACAGGCCGGTGGCGATCCACAAGGTGCGCGCGCGATGGCGCAGCGCGGCGTCGACCCAGCCCAGATACCAACGCATCAGTCGCGATTCGGGCGGTTCCTCGCCATGCGGCTTGAGCAGATACGCGGCCATCATCGGCGTCAACAAACGCGCGACCAGTAACGAGAACAGCACCGCGGTCGCCGCGGTCCAGCCGAACTCGCGGAAGAACTTGCCGGCGATGCCGGGCATGAAGGCGACCGGCACGAACACCGCGGCCAGGGTCAGCGAGGTGGCGATGACCGCGTTGCCGATTTCGCCGGCGGCGTCGCGGGCGGCTTCCAGCGGCGGCTTGCCCATGCGCAGATGGCGCACGATGTTCTCGATCTCGACGATCGCGTCGTCGACCAGGATGCCGACCACCACCGACAGCGCGAGCAAGGTGATCAGGTTCAAGGTGAAGCCGAACCAGTACATCACCGCGAAGGTCGGAATGATCGACAACGGCAGCGCCAGCGCCGACACCCAGGTCGCGCGCCAGTCGCGCAGGAACGCCCACACCACCAGCAGCGCCAGCAGCGCGCCTTCCCACAGCATCGTCATCGACGAATCGTAGGAACGGTGGGTTTCGTCGATGGCGGTGGTGACCAGACGGAAGTCGATGCCCGGGTGCTCGGCCTTGAGCTGATCCAGCGCCGCATGCACGCCGGCTTCGACCTTGACCTCGCTGGAGCCGCGGGTGCGCGACATCGAGAACGCGACCACGTCGCCGCCGTCGAGCAAGGCGACCTGGGTCGGATCGGCGGCGGCATCGCTGACCTTGGCCAGCGTCGACAGCCGCACCGAGCGGCCGTCGGGCAGGCTGATCGAATAGTCGCGTAGCGACTGCGCGTTGCCGACCGTGCCGAGGGTGCGGATGGTCTGCTGGCTGCGGTCGAGTTCGGCCTTGCCGCCGGCGCGTTCGACCTGGATCTGCGCCAACTGCCGCGACACATCGCCGGCGGTGACGCCGAAGGCGAGCAGGGCGTTCGGGTCAAGATCGACCCGCACCTGGCGCTCGACGCCGCCGACGCGGGTGACTCGCGCCACGCCCGGCACGCCGTACATGGCGCGCGAGACTTGCCGGTCGACGAACCAGCTGGCTTCATCGGCGGTCATCTGCGGCGCGACCAGCGCGTAGGTCATCAACGAGCCGCCGATATCGACCTTCGATATCACCGGTTCCTGGATGTCCTGCGGCAGGTCGGTGCGGATGCGCGTGACCGCGTCGCGGGTGTCGTCCAGCGCGGTGGCCAGATCGGCTTCCAGATTGAACTCGATCGTGGTGGTGCTGACGCCCTCGCTGACCGTGGAAATCACCCGCTTGACGTTGGTGACGGTCGCGACCGAGTCCTCGACCTTGCGCGTGACCTCGGCTTCGAGCTGGCTCGGCGACGCGCCCGGCTGGGTGACGGTGACCGTGGTCATCGGGAAGGCGATATCGGGGAAACGCGCCACCGGGAGTTTGAAGAACCCCCACAGGCCGGCCACGCACAGCACGAAGAACAGCATGATCGCCGGCAACGGGCGGCGGATCGCCCAGGCGGAAAAATTCATGGCTGCTTCGTCCCGGTGCCCGGCGCCTTGCTTGCCTGCTGACCCGCCGGCACCACCCGCACGCGGTCGCCGTCGCCGAGGAAACCGGCGCCTTCGGCGACGACTTGCTGGCCTTCCTTCAGCCCCTCGATGATTTCGATCCGGCCTTGCGCGGTCTGTCCGGTGCGCACGCGCAGGCGCTGCACGGTCTGCTTGTCCTTCATCGTGAACACGTAGCTGTGGCCGTCGCGCTGCACGATCGCCGCGCTGGGCACCATCAACGCGCGCCCGGCGCCGGTGACGATGCGGCCTTCGACATACACACCGGGTTTGAGCGCGCCCGGTTCGGGCAGGTCGGCGTAGATCGTGCCGGTGCGGGTTTGCGCATCGACGCCGGGGCTGACCGCGCGGATACGGCCGGTAATGGTGCCGCCGGCATACGGCAGTTCGACGGTGTTGCCGACGGTCACGCCGGACAATTGTTCTTCCGGCAGTTCGGCGCGCCATTCCAGGCGGCCGTCGCGGATCAGGCGCAGCAGTTCGCTGCCCGCGGCGACCACCTGCCCGGGTTGCACCAGGCGCTTGGAGATGATGCCGTCGGCGGGCGCGCGCAGTTCGGCGAAATCGCGGCGCAGTTGCGCCGCGTCGCGGGCGGCGCGGGCGGTGGCGACCTGCGCCTCGGCCTGCACGCGGGTCGCGCGCAATTCATCCAGACTGCTCGCGCTGACCAACTGCGTGGCGGCCAGTTTCGCGCCGCGCTCGTAATTGACCTGCGCCAGCGTCAACGAGGCTTGCGCCTGCTTCAACGAGGCATCGGCCTGGGCCAGCTCGCTGTCGAGGGTGCGATGGTCCAGTTCCAGCAGCACCTGGCCGCGGCTGACCGCCTGACCCACGTCGACCCGCAGCGCGGTCACCCGCTGGCCGCTGAGTTCCACGCCCAACTGCATCTCTTCGAATGCCGACACCGGCCCTGACACCAGCACGTTGCGCGCCAACGGCTGCGATTGCGCAGGCGCCAGCGACACCGCCAAGCCCGATGCGCCGCCGGCAGCGGCGGGTTCTTCCTTTGCCCCACCGCACGCCGCCAGCCAGGAACAGACAACGATCACCGCTAACCAACGCGGAACAACTGCGCGCATGGAAGATTCCATAAGAGATATGAAGAGATTGACGCAACCGCCGCACCGATCGGTGGCCGCGGGACCCGCCATTATCGCCTGTACCGACCAGGCGGATCGGTCGCAGCCTAGGAGGGCGACTTTAAGAGTTGATTAAAGGGCGTGGCGTGACGGCGCGGGTAGGGTGGGGCATCGGCTCGCCTTCGATGGGCGCATCGCTCGGGGGCGAATGTCTGGTTGGCGCGGGCATGCGGCCTTGCGCGGGCGTGGCCTCGCGAGGGCGACGAGTCCCGGCATCGACCATGGTCGGCGACGGCGCGCGGATGGTCGGCGCGACAGCGATCGCGCGAGCCCGATCGCGACGGCGCGAGCCGGCGGACGGTGGTGACTTTGCATGGATGCCGCTAGATTAGGCGCTCTCGATCAAACGGATGTTGATGCGATGCTTCTCGACGACGAACACGCGCTGGCCACGCAGATCGCGAACGCGTGGGGCGGGCCGCCGCGCTTGTTCAAGAATGCGCTGTCCGCGCCCCTGTTCACTCCGGCCGAATTCATCCAGGCCTTGTCGACCACCGCCCAGGCCATGGCCGCGGGCCGCAAGGAACCGTTCGGCCGCGCCAATCTCGCCGGCCGTGCGCCGGCCATCCACGAACTGCTCGCGTTCTTCCCCGGGCCGGATGTGCGCGGCTTCGAGCAGTATCAGGCGCAGGTCGATCAGGCTTTTCCCGGATCGGAGTTCTCGGTGATCCTGGACAAGGTCGATGTCGCCCTGCCTTCGATCCGCCGCAAGCTCACCCCGACCCTGCATGCGTTGTTCGGTCGCGTGGGTTATCCGGCCCGCGGCATCCACTCGTGCATCTACGCGGGCACCTATAGCAGCACGCCGTTCGGCATCCACATGGACGACTGCCATGTCCTGATGGCCACGGGCATCGGCACCAAGAAAATGGCGTTCTGGCCGCGCGAATATTTCGAACACCGCGCCGAGCTGGTCCAAGCGGGCTCGCCGGCGCACGCGGGCGAGGCGCTGGCGGCGCTGTTGGCCGATGCGACCATTCTGGAAGTCGGGCCGGACGATCTGCTGTATTGGCCCGCGGGCGAATGGCATGTGGCGGTCAACGACAGTGGCGACTTCTGCGCTTCGCTCAGCATCGGCATCTACCATAAAGGCGATACCAGCGAGATCCTCAAGAAGGCGGTGGTATTGCCGTCGGGGCCGGTCGCCAATTCGGATCACAAGGCCCTGGATGCGCTAGATCTTGACGGCCTGTCCGCCGCGTCCGCTGCGGGCGGCGACATGGCATCGCCCGAACGCCTGCGTCGCATGTGGGATGCGCTGAGCGCGGACATCAACGCGCCGCATGCGGTCGAACTCGCGTTCGCCGCGCATGCGCTCGGCATACGGACCTCGGCCGGCTTCGGTCCGTTGCCGCGCGACGGTGTCGTCGAGCAAACCGATGGGCAGGATTGCGACGCGCAGGCCGTGGTCAATGAAGATCGGCACGGCCTGGACTGGGCCACGGTGGGCGACAAGCTGCTCGCCAGCGCGCACGGGCAGGTGCTGGTGTTCGACCAGAACGCGCAAGCGGTGGCGGCCTTGTTGGCGGAGGTGAAGCAGGGCACGCCGACGCGCGTGGCCGACTTCGCCGCGCTGGTGCCGGCGGATGCGCACTCGCCGTTGCGGGCCTTTCTCGCCAATCTGAGGCCCGGCGCCGCCATCGTGGAATGACGCGCCCGCTCTCGCGCTGTTGCCGGGCGAGCATGGGTCGAAGCCAGGGGTTTAGCCAGAGGAGAGGGAATGCTCAACAGAATGCTGTACGCGTTGTTGCCGGGACGGCGGATGGACACCGCGGCCTATGTCGAACGGCGCCGGATCGAACTGGCGCGGCAACTCGATCTCGCGCTCGCCTCGACCGTCCGCTACGGGCCGTTCCGCGGCATGCGGCTCGGGCCGGACACGGCGTGGAGCGTCGCCGACCGCGCACCGATGCTGCTCGGCCTGTACGAGCAGGAAGTGCTGGAATCGCTGGGCGAAACCGGCGGCCGCAAGGCCTTCGTCAATCTCGGCGCGGGCGACGGCTACTACGGCGTCGGCGCGCTGGTGTCGGGACTGTGCCAGCGCTCGTATTGCTACGAAATGGGCGAGAAGGGCCGGCGCATCATCGGCGACACCGCGCGTTTGAACGGCGTGGAGGACCGGGTCGAGATCCGCGGCAAGGCCGACCCCGGCTTCTATCGCGACCTGCCCGCCGATGTGATCGACGACTGCGTGCTGTTCATCGACATCGAGGGCGCGGAGTTCGAACTGCTCGACGAGGCCGCGTTCGACGCGTTCGGCAACGCGGTGATCTTCCTCGAACTGCACGACTGGTTCTTCGAGGACGGCGCTCAGCGCATGCAGACGCTCAGGTGTAATGCCGCCGCGACCCATGCGATCACCGAGATGACGATGGCCGCGCGCGATCTGTCGTCGTTTGCGGAATTGCGCGAATACAGCGACAGCGACCGCTGGCTGCTGTGTTCCGAAGGCCGTGGACGCCAGATGGGCTGGATGCGGTTCGACCCGAAACGCGCCGGGACCGTCGCCTAGTGCGCGAGCCCGCTTCCGAATCGGTCGAAGTAGCGCCGGGTTCTCTGCATTCGTGCATCGCCGCGCTGATCGCGGCCGGCGATTGCGGGTTCGCCGACGTGCTGAACGCGTTGCGGCAATTCGTCGACGCGCCGACCGCGCCGGCCGAGCGCCGGTTGCGCCTGTTCCTGCGGCATCTGCTGTTTCTGCTGGAGAGCGGCGACGAGCTGTACGCCGACTGCGTGCTGCGTTCGGACGATCGCGGCCGGACGGTACTGATCGCCCATCGCATCGCGCGCGAAGCGGGCGAGGGGGTGATGAAGACCCAAGTGCGGCTGGCGCCGTGGCCGCTGGCGCGGGAATCGCCGGCGCTGGCGCAGGGGGCGTTCGCGGTGCATTCGCACGACGCCGACATCGTCGTTCACCGCGGTCCGGTCAGGATCGAAGCCGCGCTGCAGGACATGGGCGTGCCGGTCGACGCGGCCGCGCTGCGCGACGACGAGATCGATGCGTTCTACGCCCATCGCGAAGCGCTACGGCGCGCGGTGCGGCCGTCGGGGCGCGGTGTCGACGCCTCGTGGTACGCCGATGCGCGCGACGACCAAGATCGCGTCGCGCAGGCTTGCGCGCAGGCCTTCGAATTCGATGCGAGCGACGGCGAACGGATCGATCGCGGCCAGCCGCTGCCGGCAATCGGCCGCGCCACCCATCCGCCGCTCGGTGCGGCGTTGCATGTGCTGCCGCGCCTGCTGAGTCCGGCCGGCCCCGGGTCGGTTCTGCAAGCGCTGGCGATGGACCTGCCGGAGATCGCGGCCGCGGGCTTCGACGCGGTGCTGCTTGGCGTGGTCGATCGGCAAAGCACCGACCTGTACTACGTCGAAGGCGACGACGGCGCGCTGCATCCGTATCTCAACAATCACGGTTACTGGAGCAGCGGCGAGTGCGGGGTCGACCCGGCCTTGGGCGAAGCCGACGACTACATCGCCCTGCGCCATGCCGCCGCCGCGTGCGGCATGCGCCTGATCCAGGATTCGGTGCTCGGCACGATGGGGTATCCGCCGCAGTTGCCGCGCCTTGCGCCGCCGGCGTCGCGATGCACGCCGTTGGCGCTGGCCCTGGCCGACCAAGTGTCGCCGCTGGACGAACCCGGATGCTTCCTGGGCGGGCTGGAAAGCTGCGATGCGATTCCCTCGCCCGGCGGTCTGGCGCTGGCCGATTACATCCAGGTGGTGACGCGCACGCATCTGGGCGAGTACTACCAGTTGCCCCGGCCCAATCTGTTCGATCCGCAGGTGCGCGAGCGGGTTCTGGCGCGCGCGCAATGGCAGATCCGCGAGGCGCGGGTGTCCGCGTTCCGGGTCGACATGGCCAAGCACCTCGGTCTGGCGCCGCTGCGCGCCGCGCTGGATGCGCTGCGAGAGGCGGTGCGCGATGCCGACGCGGCGCCGTTCGTCGCGGTGCTGGAATACTGGAGCCTGCATTACCGGGAGCTGCGCTTCGCGCTGTCCGCGGTCGGGCCGCCGGTCGAAGGAGTTTATCTCTACGACTTCCCGCTGGCGCATGCGCTTCAGCAGACGCTGCTCGCGGGCGGCGATTGGTCGCGCCTGCTGCCGGCGATCGCCGAACAGCGGCTGCACTGGCAGGTGCCGCCGTGTTGCCTGGTTCCGATCGTCATCGATCACGATCCGAGTTTCCGGCCAATCTTCAACGGCACGGCGCATACGCGCGACCTCGTGGTCACGGGGCTGGCGCTGGCCCTGGCAATGAGCGCCAACGGCCCCAGCGTGTACTGCGGCTACGACGATCGCCGCGCGGCGCCGGCCGAGCTGGATCGCTATTTCGATTACTCCGAGCAGCATGCGCGCAAGGCGATGCCCGGTCCGCTCACGCGCGATCCCGACGGACCCGGCGCGGTCTTCGCGCGATTGCTGGCGGCGGTGAAGCTCCATGGTGTGTTGGCCGACTGGGACGGCGGTGCATTGGCTTTCGAAGGCGACGCGCAGCGTCTGCGCATCGTGCGTACGCTGGTCGACGGATCGCGGCGGCGCACGGCTTGTTTCTGCGTGGCCCGCGACGGCAGTGCGGCGACCGCGGGCGCGGACGGCGAGCAACTGGTGTTCGCCTCGGGCGAGGGCCCATCGGTGGCGCTGTTCGTCGGCTAGCGACGCGCAGCGGTTTCAGCAAGCCGGCGCCGGTGTCGGCACAGGTATCCGCGGCAGCGCCGTGTCCAGCGCGCGATCGTAAACCTGCTTGAGCGCGGCGGCCGATCGGGTCCAGTCCAGCTCCGCCGCTTCGCGCGCGGCGGCGGACGCACATGCCCGCGCGCGCGCAGGATCGGTCAGCAGGCCGATCGCCGCATCGGCGATCGCGTCGATGTCGTCCGGATCGACGCAGAGCGCGCTCGGCACCCGTTCGGCCAGGCCGCAGTTGCGCGAGAGCACGACCGGCACGCCGGCCTCGATCGCTTCCAGCGCGACCAGCCCGAACGGCTCGGACAGCGAAGGCATCACCAGCACGCGGCTGCGCGCGAGCAGATTCGTCACTTGCTCGCGATCGATGAAGCCCGGAAACGAGAACGCCTCGGACAGTCCCAGCGCGCGCACCAGCGAACGCATCAACGGCAGCAGATTGCCGTCGCCGGCCATTTCGAAGCGCGCGTCCGGCACCCGCTCGCGGATCCGCAAGGCGGCTTCGACGAAGGCTTCCGGACCCTTCTGTTCGGTGATGCGGCCGATGAAGCATACGCATCCGTCCGCGGGCGGCGCAGCGGGTAACGGATCGGTCTGGCGCGATCGACCGGCGTTGTAGACCACGTCGATCCGCTCGGCGGACTGGCCGTAATTGCGCACCAGGCCATGCTCGGTATAGCGGCTGACCGCCACGATGCGGTCGGCCGCCTGCATGCCGGCGCGTTCGAGTTCCGCGATCACCGGATTGGTGCGGTGCTCGCCGGCGCGATCGTGCTCGGTCGAGTGGACGTGCACCACCAGCGGCCTGCCGCTGGCGCGCTTGATCGCCATCGCGGCTTCGAAGGTAAGCCAATCGTGCGCGTGGATGAGGTCGAACTCGCCGAGTTCCGGCAGGGCGCGCAAGGTCGCGGCCGCGTACCGTGCGGCTTTTTCGCGGTATGCGATGTAAGCGCCCTGCGCGCGCACGCCGGCGTGCGGATCGTCGCATCCGTCCAGTTCGACGATCCGCACCGCGGTGGGATAATCGCCGCGAATCCCAGGCGATGCAGGCAGCAGGAAATCGACGCCGATTCCGCCGAGCGCGCCGATGCCGCGCAGCAGCCCCTCGCAGGCGACACCGAGTCCGCCGGTGATGGCGGGCGGCAGTTCCCAGCCCAGCATCAGCACTTTCAGCGGTGGTCGATCCGCATGCGCCCAGGCATCCATCGCGGTCATGCGTCGACCGGGCTCAGCGACGACGGCTCGGTCCGGCGCGCGGGTGTCGGCGCCGCCGGCGGAAAGCTCAGTGCGATATCGGCCACGCGCGCATTGCCGCTGTCGGCGAAGGCGCGCAGTACGTCGACGAATCCGCCCACCACGGTCTGCTCGATCGTGCGCGGCGCGAACCGCGCCTTGCGGTATTCGCAATCGATGTAGAGACCGTCCTGGTACTGGACCACGGTCAGGTTGAACTCCATCGAGGCGAACCCGCCGTCCTGATGGCGCGACGCGAACGGCGCCAGCGGCTTGTCGCTCTCGGCGCTGATGTAGTTCAGGCACAAGGTGCCGATGGCTTCCAGCGAAACGTCGGCGGCGCTGAGCACCGCCGGCAGCAAGCAGACCTTGTGTTCGCTGACCGCGGGCATCTGCGCCGCGATCTGCGCGATGGCCTCGTCGACGCCGGTATCGCCGGCGTATTCGACCGCGTACAGCGCATCGTTGACGAAGCTGCCGCCCGAATCCTGCCAAGCGCCGAACGGCCGGGTTTCGGTGAGCACCGAGATCAAGCTCGCGTCCGATCCGGTCAGCCGCTGGATCAGCACGTTGGCGGCGGCGATGGCGAGCGCGCTGAGCGGCAGCTTCGCGCGCATCGCCCTGGCCGCCAGCGCATGGAAGATCTCGGGTCCAACGTAGGTGCTGAAGCGGGCCATCGGCACCGGTTCGTGGAACAGGTTGCCGACGTAGCGATGCGCGTGCGCGGCCAGATGCGGGTGCATGCCGGTCGGCAGCTTCGACAGCGCGTTGGCGATGTATTGGCGATGCGAGGCGAACCACTGCGTCGGGTAATCGGCGAAGCGGTCGGTGTAGCGCTGCGCGCCGACGCGGCCGATCAGGCCGGTCCAGTAATCGATATGGCGGCGGCCGCTGTCGCCGGACATCTCGGTGCGTTCCCACTGCGCGTACTGCCGGTAGGTTCCGCCCGGCATCTCGATATCGTTGGCGCGGCCCTGCGAACGCGCGGCGTAGTCTTCGGCGACCTCGGCGACGAAACGGCCGAGAAAGGCCTGGTCCATGCAGACATGGTCGAAGGTGAAGATCACCGTGTCGTGCGTGGGCAGCCGCGCCAGATCGACAGTGAACAGCGGCAGGCGCGCGAAATCGAAGGTGCGCGCACGGACGCGGTCGGCCAACGCGTCGAGCGCGGCCGCCGGGTCGGTCTCGGCGCGCAGGTCCACCGGTTCGATCGGCGCCAGCGCATGGCTGGCGTGGGTGCGCTGGATCAGCCGGTCGTCGGTCACATGCAGGGTGGTGCGCAGGGCTTCATGGCGGGCGACGGCCGCATCGAACACTTGGCGCAACAGTTCCGGATCCGCTTGCTCGACGTTGACCCGCTGCTGCACGCACAGCGACGGGCGTGCCTGGGCGAGGGTGACCTGATTGAAGGCCCAGTCGCAGCATTGTTTCTGCGAGGCAGGCGAGTCGATCCATGCGGGGCCGGACGCATCGCTCTCGCCGCGCTGAGGTTGCGCGCGCGCCGACCAGCGCGCGGTCGCGGCGAAGCCGGCCAGGGTCGATTGCACGAACAAACCGTGCATGTCCGCCTCCAGGCCGATGCGATGCATGCGCTCGATCAGTTGCATCGCGTGCAGGGAATGACCGCCGAGTTCGAAGAAGTTATCGTCGCGGCCGACCCGATCCACCCGCAGCAGTTGCGTCCACAACTGCGCGATCGCCGTTTCGATCTCGCCCTGCGCCGGCAGGAACGGCCGTCCGGCGATGTCGGCCGAGGCCGGCGGGCGCAGCGCGCCACGGTCGATCTTGCCGTTGGCGCCGGTCGGGAATGCCGGTACGCAGACGTAGGCGTAAGGCAGCATGTAATCCGGTAACCGGTGCGCGAGGAAGGCGCGCAGGTCGGTCGGCGTCGGCGCGGCTTGGGCCGGTATGACATAGGCCGCGAGCCTTACGTCGCCGTCCTCCGAGCGCAGCGGCACGATCGCGGCGTCGCGCACGTCGGCATGCTCGCAAAGCGCGGCGGCAATCTCGCCGAGTTCGATGCGATAGCCGCGGATCTTGACCTGATCGTCGTTGCGGCCGAGGTAATCGAGCCTGCCGTCGGCGCGACGCCGCACCAGATCGCCGCTGCGGTACAAGCGACCTTCGCCGAACGGGTTGTCGATGAATCGTTCAGTGGTCAGCTCGGGACGGTGCAGATAACCGCGCGCCACACCGTTGCCGCCCAGCCACAGCTCGCCGACCACGCCGGGCGCGGCCAATGTTCCATCGGCTTCAACCACATACGCCTGCACGCCCGGCAGCGGTTCGCCCAGATGCGGACCGCACTCGGCGCTGACTCGCGCCAAGGTGCTGTTGACCGTGCATTCGGTCGGGCCGTAGGCGTTGTAGCAGGCCACCGGCGCGGCCGCTGCGCGCTTCCACGCCGCGGCCGGAAACGCTTCGCCGCCGACCAGAATCGCGCGCAGTTGCGGCAGCTCCCGCTCGAAGAGGCCGCCGTGGATCAACAGGTCCAGTTGCGATGGCGTGCAATCGAATACCGATACCGCTTCGGTGTCGAGAAAGTCCAGCATGCGCGCGGCGTCGGCGCGAACGTTCGCGGGTACCATGCATACGGTGTGGCCAGACGCCAGTTGCACCAGCGCCTGCAGCGAGGCATCGAAGGAAACACTGGCGTTGAGCGCCACGCACAAGCCTTGCGGCAATGCGCTGAACACGCGCTCGCGCATGCCTTGCCACAGGTGCAACAACTGACGATGTTCGACCATCACGCCCTTGGGCCGGCCGGTCGAACCTGAGGTGTAGATCACATAAGCCAGATGCTCGGGGCGCAAGGCCACCTGAGGCGCGTGCGAGTGCGCGCTATCGATCGTGGCTTTCACGTCCAGCACTGCAACGCCGTCGAGCCCCAACCGCGCGGCCGCGCCGCCGGTGCTCACCACCGCGACCGGCGACGAATCCTCCAGCATCTGCAGCACGCGTTCGCGCGGATAGCCCGGGTCCAGCGGTACGTAGGCGCCGCCGGCCTTGAGGATGCCGAGCAAACCGACCACCAGTTCGATACCGCGTTCAGCGCACAGGCCCACGCGGGTGTCGGGCAGCACACCCAGTTCGATTAATGCATGCGCTACGCGATTCGACGCGGCGTCCAATTGCGCATAACTCAGCCGCGCAGCGTCGCTGCGCAGCGCCTCCGCCTCCGGCGTGCTCGCCACTTGCGCCCGGAACGCATCGACGAACGATGGCGGCGACGACAGCGGCCGTGGGCCGAGAGAGGAAGCGGAAGAAAGAAGGGTCATGCCACGAATCCTTGCAGCGACGGGGTCCTGCTGCATTGCAAAAAACATCGGCGTGCAATGCGGCGCATAACCTTACGATGAGTGCATGCCTTGTTGCTATCCTGTGGAATCATCATCAAGCATATGGAGTCGTCATGCGACATGTTGTGTGCGATGAAGGCTTCAATATACTGCGGCGGCCACTGGAAGAGCAGGCTGCGCCCGATCGTCCGCCGGACGACCGGGGCGGCGGCGGTGTCGCTCGCATTCATTGAGGTGCTTCGGGGCGTTGGGGACGCCACGGGGATCGTCTTTCGGAAAAAAAGGGAGTTGGCAAGATGTCAGAAATGACAGTTCGGCAATGGATTGCAGCGGGCGTCGAACTGTCGATACTGCGGCTTGCGAGCATCCTGCCGCTACGCATGCTGGCCCCGATTTCCAAAGTCGCGGGCGCCGTCTACTGGTCCGTTTCAGCCGAGTCGCGCCAAATCATCCTCGACAACCTATCCCTGTGTTTCCCCGAGCTCAGCGAGCGCGCCCGCGTCGACATGGGCCGCGCCAGTCTTGCCCAGGCGGTGCTGGGCTATCTGGAAAAGGGCCGCTGGTGGTTCGGCGATGCGTCCACCCAGCCTTGCGTCGTCGACGGGCTGGAGCATCTGCAGCAACTGACATCGGCAGGGCGCGGCGTGCTGCTGCTGGGCTTTCATTTCAGCGACATGGAAACCGCGGTGCAGTTGCTTAACGAGCGCATTCCGCTGTGCGCGATGTATATGCGCCGCCCGAATCCGTTGGTCGACGCGGCGTCGCGCAGATCGCGGGGCAGGCGCCAGCTCACGATGATAGAACGCAGCGACGTGCGCGGCGTATTGTCCGCGCTGCGCGACGGCGCGGTGATGTGGTTCGCGCCGGATCAGGAATACCGCGATCGCAATCAGGTGCCGGCGCCGTTCTTCGGCATGGTGCTCAACACCTTGTCGTCGGCGACACGGCTGGTGAAGCTCAGCGGCGCGGCCGTGGTCGCGTTCACCCACCATCGCGAACGCGACGGCTGTCGCATCTCGCTCTCGCCGCCGCTGGAGGGATTCGGCGAGGACCCGGCCGCGGACGCGATGCGGGTCAATCGCATCCTGGAGGAGGCGATCAGGCGCAACCCGTCGGCCTATTTCTGGATCAACAGGCGTCTTCGCGGCCACAGCGTCGCAGCGCAAGCTTAGTACGGGACGGCGCCGTCGCGGACGCGGCGGTGCAAGGGATTACCGATTTCTTTTTGCTCGTGGTCGAGAATGGAGTCAGCCGTGGTCATGCCTTCGACGTGTTCTTCATTGGCGCAGTTGCTGCGCCGTCACGCGGAGGATGCGCAACACAGCGAACGCATCGCGTTCCGGTTCCTGGCCGACGGCGAGGGCGCGGGCATTGCGTTGGACTACGCTGGCCTGGATCGCGAAGTCGCGCGGGTCGCGGCCGGATTGCGGCGCGTGACCGCGAGCGGCGACCGCGTGCTGTTGCTGCTGCCGCCGTCGCTGGATTACATCGTCGCCTTCCTGGCCTGTTTGCATGCCGGCCTGGTGGCGGTGCCGGCGTATCCACCGAGCAATCGCCGCACCTTGCCGCGTCTGCGCGCGATCTTCGACGATTGCCGGCCCGCGGCCTGCATGGTCCTGGACGATGAGGTCCGCGAACGCTGCGTGCGCGAATTCGCGACCGCCGCCGAGGGCGTCGCCTGGATCGATGCGCGTACCCTGCCGGCCAGCGTGGACGAGGCCGGATGCGAGCCTTACCCGGCCACCGAGTCGACACCCGCGGTGCTGCAATACACCTCGGGTTCGACATCCGCGCCGAAAGGCGTGATCGTCACCCACGGCAATCTGATGGCCAATTGCGCGGCCGCGGTGGCGCGCTACGGCATGACCCGCGACGACGTCGTGGTCTCGTGGTTGCCGCCGTTCCACGACATGGGCCTGATCGGCGCCATCGCTTACCCCTTGTTCGCCGGCGCCGGCTGCGTGCAGTTTCCACCGGCTGCGTTCATGCGTCGGCCGCATCGCTGGTTGCGCGCGTTGTCGGACCACCGCGCCACGCTGACCGTGGCGCCGAATTTCGCCTACGCCTTGATGGCCGAGCGCGCGGACGATCCGCTGTTGCGCGCGATCCGCCTGGACAGCGTGCGCGTGGCGGTCAACGGCGCCGAGCGCATCCGTCCCGATACCTTGCTTCGCTTCGCCGATGCCTACGCCGACCGCGGCTTGGCGCCGAGCGCGCTGACGCCGGCGTATGGACTGGCCGAAGCGACTTTGCTGGTCGCCGCGCGATTGCGCGCGCCCGGCGAGCCGCTGCGCACGATCGTGCTGGATCGCCGCGAACTGGCGCGCGGACGCGCGATCGTCGCCAGCGACGAGGACGGTATCGAACTGGCCAGCGTCGGCACCTCAGCGGGTGTGCGCGTGCTGATCGCCGATCCGGTCAGCGGCCTGGCCTCGCAGGACGCATGCATCGGCGAGATCCTGGTCAGCGGTGCGTCCGTTGCGGCCGGCTATTGGGATCAACCGGCGGGCACGCGCGAAAGTTTCGCCGAGCGCGACGGCGAAACATGGCTGCGCACCGGCGATCTGGGCTTCGTGCACGAAGGCGAGCTGTACGTCGTCGGTCGCTCGAAGGAACTGTTGATCCTGGGCGGACGCAACCTGTATCCGCAGGACATCGAGCAAACCGTGGCCACGGTGGAACCGGCCTTCAGCGCGGACGGCTGCGCCGTGTTCGCGCTCGAGGACGAGGACTCGGGCGCGCTCGCGATCGTCCAAGAGATCTCCGGCGCCAGCGCGGTCGACAGCGTCGACCTGGCGGCGAGAATCCGCGCCGCGCTGGCCGAGGCGCACGACATCTACGATCTCGCCCGCGTGGTGCTGGTGCGCGCGGGTCATTTGCCGCGCACTTCCAGCGGCAAGGTCCAGCGTGGCCGCTGCCGCGAGTTGCTGCGCGAGGGTGCGTTCTCCGCGGTGTGGGAATGGCGGGTGGAGCAAGCGGCCGACGCATCCGCCGACCTTGATTCGCTGGGCGAAGACGACGTGGCGGATCGGATCGACGGGATCGTCGCCGACGTGCTCGGCGCCGTGCCGGCGGACCGGCAACAGGATCTGTTCGCGTTCGGTCTGGATTCGATCCAGGCCAGCATGCTGATCGCACGCCTGCGCGAAGCGTTTGGGGTGGATTGCGCGCCGGCGGATTTGTTCGCATCACCGACGCTGGCCGGGCTTGCCCGGATCGTGCGGGCGGCGCAGCCAGAGGATAGACATAGGCTGCCATTGGCGGATCGCAAGTCGGCGCTGCCTTTGTCGTGGTCGCAGCAGCGGTTATGGTTTCTGGACAAGCTGGATGCAGCGGCCGGCGCGGCGTATCACATCGCGGCGGGCGTGCGTCTGCGCGGCGCCCTCGACGAGACGGCACTGACGCGGGCGCTGGATCGGATCGTCGAGCGGCACGAATCGCTGCGCACGGTGTTCGAGCACGGTGTGGACGGCCCGGTGCAGGTGATACGGGCGGCAACCGGACTGGTGTTGGAGCGGCGGGATCTGCAAACGGTGCCGGCGCCGCAGCGCGAGGCGGCGCTGGCGCAGGCCTGCATGAGGTATGCGTCGGAGCCGTTCGAACTGTCGGCGCATCCGCCAGTGCGTGCGCTGCTGCTGCGTTTGGCCGCCGACGAGCACGTGCTGGTTCTGGTGCAGCACCACATCGTGTCCGACGGTTGGTCGCAGGGCGTGCTGGTGCGCGAGCTGGGCGCGCTGTACGCCGCGTATGCGCAAGACCAAGCCGATCCGCTGCCGGCCTTGCCGCTGCAATACGCCGACTATGCAGCGTGGCACCGGGCGCGGCTGTCGCAGACCGACAGCGACGATCAGGTTCAGGCGTGGTGCGAACAACTGCGCGGCGCGCCGGAATTTCTGGCGTTGCCGACCGACCGTCAGCGACCGTCGTTGCAGAGCTATCGCGGCGGTCGTCTGGCGCTGCGTCTCAACGCGGACCTGACCCAGCGGTTGCACGCGCTGGCGCGAGCGCACGGCACCACGCTTTACACGGTGCTGCTGGCCGGCTGGAGTGCGCTGCTGTCGCGGCTGAGCGGACAGGACGAAGTGGTGGTGGGTTCGCCGGTGGCGAATCGACCGCGGCTGGAGCTGGAAGGCCTGATTGGGTTTTTCGTCAACACGCTGGCATTGCGCACGCGGGTAGAGGGATCGGCCACGGTCGCGGATTTACTGGTGCAGGTCCGCGCGACCGCCCTGGCCGCTTACGAACATCAAGAGGTGCCGTTCGAACGCGTGGTCGAGGCGCTGCATCCGCAGCGCAGCCTGAGCCACAGCCCGGTGTTCCAGACGCTGCTGAGCCTGGACAACACGCCGGAGCGGACGCTGGCCTTGCCTGGGTTGGAGGTTGAAGGTTACGCGGTGTCGCACGGCGCGACCCAGTTCGATCTGAGCCTGACGTTGCGGGAAGAAGGGCAGGCGCTGAGCGGCGCGATCGAGTATTCCAGCGATCTGTTCGACGCGGACACTGTCGCGCGTTGGTCGCAATGGCTGGAGCGTTTGCTGGACGGCATGGCGCGGTCACCGGAGGCCACGGTCTCGTCGCTGGCGTTGCTGGATGAGGGCGAACGTGCGCAGCTGCTGCAAGCAAGCGCTGGTCCGTCGATCGAGCAGTCGCAGCAGACCCTGGTGGACTTGTTCGAATCGCAGGTCGCGCGCACGCCCGATGCGGTGGCGCTGCGAAGTGGTTACGCGCAGTTGAGCTATGCGCAGTTGGAAGTCGCGTCCAACCGGGTCGCGCATGCATTGATCGAGCTGGGTGTGGTGCCCGATAGCTGCGTGGGCCTTTGCGCAGAACGCGGGGTCGAACTGGTGGTCGGCCTGCTCGGCATCCTGAAAGCCGGCGGTGCCTACGTGCCGCTGGATCCGAGCTATCCGCGCGAACGCGTGTTGCAGATGCTGGAAGATGCTTCGCCGGTCGCAGTGGTAAGCGCCGGTGGCGCCGCCACGCGACTGGGCGTAGATGGGGTTGCGGTGCTGGAAGTGGAAGCCACCGCCGACAGCACGCAGTCGCACGCGCCGCGGGTGGCATTGCGTCCTGATCATCTGGCCTATGTGATCTACACCTCAGGTTCCACCGGCCGGCCCAAGGGCGTGGCGATCGAACATCGCAATACCGTCAACCTGCTGACGTGGGCGCATGGCGCGTTCGCGCTGCAGGACCTGGCGCGCACGGTGTGTTCGACCTCGGTCAATTTCGATCTGGCCGTATTCGAACTGCTGGTGCCGCTGACCACGGGCGGCAGCGTAGTGCTGGTAGAGGACCTGCTGCGCGCCGGCGCGCAACTCGAAGGTGCGACCCTGATCAACACGGTGCCTTCGGTATTAAAGGCAGTACTGGATGCAGGCGGCCTGCCTGCCAGTGTTCGCGCGGTGAATCTGGCTGGCGAACCGCTCAAGCGCGACTTGGTCGAGCAAGTATTCGCGCAGACGCAAGCGGCGTGGGTGGCGAATCTGTACGGCCCGACCGAAACGACAACGTATTCGACCTGGGTCTCGATGCCAAGGTCGGCAGGCTTCGTGCCGGGCATCGGCATGCCAGTGGCGAACACACGCGCCTACGTCGTCGACGACCACGGCGAACTGGTCGCACCGGGCGTGGTCGGCGAGCTGTGGCTCGGCGGCGCCGGCGTGGCGCGTGGTTATCTGCATCGCCCGGAGCTGACCGCCGAGCGCTTTATCGACGATCCGTTCGCGGCGGGTGGCCGGGTCTATCGCACAGGCGATCTGGTCCGGCGTCGCGGCGACGGCGGTCTGGACTATCTGGGCCGCAACGACTTCCAGGTGAAGCTGCGCGGTTACCGGATCGAGCTGGGCGAGATCGAGGCGGCCCTGCAGGCCTGCGCAGGCGTGCGCGACGCAGTGGTGGTGGCGCGCGGCAACGCGGGATCGGAACGAAGCTTGGTGGCGTACTGGCAGGGCGATGCGATCGAAGCGTCGGCATTGCGCGGCCAACTGCAGTCGCGCTTGCCGGACTACATGCTGCCCTCGGCTTATGTGCATGTAGATCAGTGGCCA
>NZ_LMHM01000016.1:406036-421239 GCF_001427785.1 Lysobacter sp. Root690 | reverse complement strand
ATGTGCGGCAGGTCTACGAAGCACCCGAAGGCGAGGTGGAACAGGCGCTGTCGCAGGTGTGGACCGAACTGCTGGGCATCGAACGAGTCGGACGCCACGATCACTTCTTCGCACTAGGCGGGCATTCGTTGCTGGCGGTGCGGTTGCAGGCACGGGTGCAGGAACGCCTCGGCGTGGAGTTGCCGCTGCGCGAAGTATTCGCCGAGCCGACCTTGGCCGGTCAGGCGCGACGGATACAGGCCGGCGGAAGTAGCGGGCTGCCGGCGATCATGCCGGCCTCGCGCGAGGATCGATTGCCGCTGTCGTGGTCGCAGCAGCGGTTGTGGTTCCTCGACCGGCTGGATGCGGCCGCCGGTGCGGCCTATCACGTAGCGGCGGGCTTGCGCTTGAGCGGCGCGCTGGACGAGTCGGCGCTGGAACGTGCGCTGACGCGTATCGTCGAGCGTCACGAGGCTCTGCGCACGCGTTTCGAGGACGTGGAAGGCGAGCCGGAGCAGCGGATCGAGTCGGTCGCGGGTTTCGCGTTGCGACGCGTGGATCTGTCGACGCTGCCGACGCAATCGCGTGAGGCCGCGCTGGAAGCGCAGATGCGCGAGGAGGCGCAATCGCGTTTCGATCTGTCGCGCGGTCCGCTGATCCGCGGGCGTCTGCTGCGACTGGAGACCGACGAGCACGTGCTGTTGGTGACTCAGCACCACATTGTCTCCGACGGCTGGTCGCTCGGCGTACTGGTGGAGGAACTCAGGGCGTTGTACGCCGCATTCGCGCAGGGCCTGGACGATCCGCTGCCGCCGTTGCCGGTCCAGTACGCCGACTACGCGCTGTGGCAACGCGGTTGGCTGAGCGGTGAGCGTTGGGAAACGCAATCGCATTACTGGCGCGAGCAGTTGCGCGGCGCGCCGGAACTGTTGGCGCTGCCGACCGATCGGCCGCGCCCGTCGGTACAGAGTTACGCGGGACGGACGCACGCGGTGCGGCTGGATGCGGCGCTGACCCAGCGCCTGCGCGCATTGGCGCAAACCCACGGCGCGACCTTGTATATGGTGCTGCTGGCGGGCTGGAGCGCGCTGTTGTCGCGACTGAGCGGGCAGGGCGAGGTGGTGGTGGGTACCGCGGTGGCGAACCGTCGCGACAGCCGCCTGGACGGCCTGATCGGATTCTTCGTCAACACCCTGGCGCTGCGGCTGGAATTGCCGCGCGACAGCACCACCGCGCAGTGGCTGGACAAGGTCAAGCAGGTGGCCCTGGACGGGTTCGTGCATCAGGACGTGCCGTTCGCGCAGGTGGTCGAGTCGATGGCGCCCGAGCGCAGCCTGGGCCACAACCCGCTGGTGCAGGCGATGTTCGTGCTGCAGAACGCGCCGCACGGCGGCGATCCGTCGCTGCACGAGCTGCGGGTCGAGCGGATCGCGATTCCGCATACGACCACGCAATTCGACATCTCGTTGTCGCTGACCGAAACCGAGGACGGATTGAGCGGGGCGATCGAGTACGCCAGCGATCTGTTCGATGCCGACACCGTGGCGCGCTGGTCGCGATGGCTGGAGCGTTTGCTGGACGGCATGGCGCGGACGCCGGACGCGGCGGTGACGTCGCTGGCGTTGCTGGACGAAGACGAGCGTGCGCAGCTGCTGCAAGGCAGCGCTGGTCCGTCGTCCGTGCAGCCGCAGCAGACGTTGGTGGAGCTGTTCCATTCCCAGGTCGCAAGCACACCCGATGCGGTGGCATTGCGCAGCGGTGCGGCGCAGTTGAGCTATGCGCAGTTGGAGCTTGCATCCAATCGAGTCGCGCACGCCTTGATCGAGCGGGGCGTCGTGCCCGACACCTGCGTGGGCCTATGCGCCGAGCGCGGAATCGAACTGGTGGTCGGCCTGCTCGGCATTCTGAAAGCCGGCGGTGCCTACGTGCCGCTGGACCCGGGCTATCCGCGCGAACGCGTGCTGCAGATGTTGGAAGATGCTGCGCCGGTCGCGGTGGTGAGCGCCGGCGGTGCGGCCGCGCGGTTGGCTCTGGACAGCGTTGCGGTGCTGGAAGTGGAAGCCACCGCCGACAGCGCGCAGGTGCACGCGCCGCAGGTGGCCTTGCGTCCCGACCACTTGGCCTATGTGATCTATACCTCAGGCTCGACCGGCCGGCCCAAGGGCGTGATGGTCGAACACCGCCAGCTGCTGCACCTGTGGCAGGGCATGCGCGAGCGCGTGTTCGACGAACTGCCGCAAGGACTGCTCGTGGCGCTCAACGCCAGTGTTTCCTTCGATGCCTCGCTGCAGGCGCTGGTGCAACTGGGCTCGGGCCACACCGTGTGTGTGGTACCCGCGAACGTTCGCGCCGACGCCGCGCGCATGCTGGACTTTCTCGACACCGAAGCGATATCGGTATTCGACTGCACGCCATCGCAACTGGACCTGTTGATCCACGGCGGCCTGTTCGAACGGCCGCTGCCGCAACTGCGCGCGATCCTGGTCGGCGGCGAAGCGTTTCCGGCCGCGGCGTGGAAGCGCGCGGCGAATGCGCCGGTGGCCTGCTACAACGCCTACGGCCCGACCGAATGCACGGTCAACAGCACCTTGGCGCGAGTCAGCGCCGAACACGGTCCGCATCTGGGCGAACCGTTGCCGGGCGTGCAGGCGTATGTGGTTGAAGCCGATGGAACATTGGCTGCGCCGGGCGTGGTCGGCGAGCTGTGGCTGGGCGGCAACGGCGTGGCGCGCGGTTATCTGCATCGCCCCGAATTGACCGCTGAACGCTTCATCGACAATCCGTTCGGCGAAGGCCGGCTGTACCGCAGCGGCGATCTGGTGCGGCGTCATGCCGATGGCAGGCTCGACTACCTCGGCCGCAACGACGATCAGGTCAAGATCCGTGGTTATCGCATCGAACTCGGCGAAATCCAGGCCTGTCTGCGCGAAGCCGACGGCGTACGCGATGCACTGGTGACCGTGGTGCGCGATCGCGACAGCGAGCCGCGCATCGCCGCCTACGTCGTTCCCGATCCCGCGGCCGCGGACGCCCAAGCGGCGGACGCGCAAGTCGAGCAATGGTCCGGCATCTTCGACGAACAGGCCGACGAGGACGGCGGCGACGGTTCCGACAACTTCGATACGGTCGGCTGGAACAGCAGCTACACCCGCGACGCGATCGCGGACGAGGCCATGCGCGAGTGGCTCGACACCACGCTCGCGCGGATCCGCGAACTGCGCCCGCGGCGCGTGCTGGAAGTCGGCTGCGGCACCGGCCTGCTGCTGCAGAACCTCGCAGCGGACTGCAGCCGTTACGTCGGCACCGACTTGTCGGCGCGGACCGTGGGCAAGCTCGCCCGCCGCATCGCCCGCGATCCGGCCATCGCCGCGGTCGCGGCGGTGGACGCGGCGCCGGCGCACGACTTGTCCGCGGTGGCGGAGCGTTTCGATACCGCGATCCTGAACTCGGTCGCGCAGTACTTCCCCGATGTGGACTATCTGCAGCGCACGCTCGAGGCGATGCTGTCGCGGCTCGAGCCGGGCGGCCGCTTGTTCATCGGCGACATCCGCCATTGGGGACTCGGCGAAGCCTTCCATCTGTCGGTCGCATTGCATCAGGCCGCCGCCTGCGCCCGCGATGCGCAGGTGCTCGAGCAGGCACGGCGGCGAGCGATCGCCGATCGCGAACTGCTGGTCGATCCTGCCTGGTTCGTATCCTTGCGCGATCGCTATCCCCAGATCCGCGACATCGAGATCCTGCCCAAGCTGGGCGAGCGGCATACCGAAATGGCCGCGTTCCGCTACGACGTCGTCATCCATACCCATGCGGCGGACAGTCACGACAACGCGCCCATCGAGGCCGCGCCGCCGCTGGATTGGCGCGATTGGCGCGGAACCGCCGCGCTGAGCGCGATGCTCGACACGGCCGCCGCCGATCCTTCGTCGATCCTCGCCGTGCGCGGGATCGCGCATCCCTGGATCGCGCCGTTCGCGCGCATGCTCGAACAGCGGCGGGTGATGCCCGGTTTCCTGCCGTACCGGCCGCAGGCCGCGAACGACGACGACAGCCTCGGCATGCTGCCCGCGCAACTGGCGGCGATGTGCGCCGAGCGCGGCCTGGCGTTGCGACTGAGCTGGGCCGACAGCGGCCGCGACGGTCGCTACGAGGCCGCGATCGGTGCGCAAGCACGACTGCAGGCGCTTGCGGGCGCCGCGTTCCCGTCTTCGCCGGTGCCGTCGTCGGGCTTACACAGCTGGCCTTTGCTCGCGGCCGCATGCGCCGACCTGCCGCTGCGTCTGCGCGCCGCGCTCGCGCGTCGGCTGCCCGAGCACATGCTGCCGTCGGCGTTCGTGCCGATGGTGCGCTGGCCGCTGACGGCGGGCGGCAAACTGGATCGCGCGGCCTTGCCGCCGCCGGACGAGGACGCGCTGGCGCGTCGCGCGTTCGTCGAACCCGCCGACGGTGTCGAAGCCGCATTGGCCGGATTGTGGCGCGACCTGCTCGGCATCGAGCGGATCGGGCGTAACGATCATTTCTTCGAGATCGGCGGCCATTCGCTGATGGCGGTGCGGCTGGTGGCGCGCATCGAGGAAGCGCTCGGCGTGCAGTTGCCGCTGCGCGAGGTATTCGAACATCCCACTCTCGCAGCCATGGCGGCGCAGGCGGGCCGTGCTCACGCAGGACGATTGCTCTCGGTGTCGCCGGTCGCGCGCGATCGCGAGCTACCGTTGTCGTGGGCGCAGCAGCGGCTGTGGTTTCTGGACCGGATGGATCCCGAGGGCGCCGCCGCCTATCGAATGCCCGGCTGGTTCAAGCTCGAGGGCGAGCTGGATATCGCCGCGTTGCGCCGCGCGTTGAACACGCTGGTCGCCCGGCACGAAACCTTGCGCACCCGTTTCGTCGCCAAGGACGGGATCGCGTATCAAGACATCCTGCCGGCCGAATCGGGATTCGCGCTGCGGCAGATCGATCTGTCGCACTTGCCCGAAGACGCGGCCTGGGAGGAGGCGCGCAAGGCCTGTCTGCAAGAGGTCCGGCGCGGTTTCGATCTGGCCGCGGACACGCCCATCCGCGGTCTGCTGGCGCGCATCGGCGAGCGCAGTCACGGCTTGCTGGTGCTTCAGCATCACATCGCCTCGGACGGATGGTCGGTGGCGATCCTGACGCGCGAGTTGTCGGCGCTCTACGCCGCGTTCGCCGCCGGCCGGCCCGACCCGCTGCCGCCGCTGCCGGTCCAGTACGCCGATTACGCGGTGTGGCAACGCGACACCATGCCCGCGCACGCGCATGAGGATCATCTGGCGTTCTGGCGAGCGCACTTGCACGGCGCGCCCGAGCGGCTCGACCTGCCGACCGACCGGCCGCGCCCGGCGACGTTGAGCACGCGCGGCGGCGAAGTGATTCGCCGCCTCGATGCGCGTCTCGGCGACGCCGTGCGCGGCTTCGGCGCGGCGCGCGGCATGACCTTGTTCATGACCGCGCTGACCGCGTGGTCCGCGCTGATGGCGCGCCTGAGCGGACAGGACGATATTGTCGTCGGAACGCCGGTCGCCAATCGGGTCAGGGCCGAGTTGGAGCCGTTGATCGGCTTCTTCATCAACAGCCTGCCGCTGCGCTTGCGCCTGGACAGCGAAGAAACCTTCGAAGTGCTGGCCCGGCAGGCCCGGGTCACCGCGCTCGATGCTTACCGGCATCAGGACTTGCCGTTCGAGCAGATCGTCGAAGCGGTGCGGCCCGAGCGTGGCGAGGCCAGCCATGCGCCGCTGTTCCAGACCATGCTGCTATGCCAGAACATGCCGCGCGCCGAACTGGCGCTGCCCGGGATCGAGGCGACGGCGCTGGCGCCGTTGGAGATCGGCGCCAAGTGCGACCTGACCGTGTACGTCAGCGACGACGATGGCCGGATCGAACTGCGCTACGAATACGCCGCCGATCTGTTCGATCCGGCCAGCATCGAACGCTGCGCCGATCATTTCGAGGCTTTGTTGCTGACGATGACGCAGGCGCCGGAAACGGCGATCGTGTCGGCGCCGCTGGCCGCGCGCGTTCGCGTTGACGAGGCCGTCGCCACGCAGCCCGAGGCAGCCAGTTCCGATGTGCTGGCGCTGTCGCCGCACCAGCAGCGGCTTTGGTTCATCGAGACTTTCGAAGCGGGCAGCCTGTATCCCTCCAGCCCGACCTACCACAATCTGCCGTTGCTGCTGCGGCTGAGCGGACGGGTCGATGCCGATCGCCTGCGCGCCGCGCTCGCGCAAGTCGTGGCGGCGCAGCCGGCGCTGCGCACACGCATCGTCGCCGAGGACGGGCGAGTGGGGCAGCGCATCGTCGACGACGAGCGGATCCCCTGGTCGCAGGTCGACACGGCCGCCGATCCGGTCGACGCGGCCCTGGCCTGGGCCGCCGAGCCGATGCCGCTGGGCGAGGGCGCGTTGCTGCGCGCGCGGCTTTATCGCGACGGCGAGCAGCCGAGCCTGCTCGCGCTCAGTGTTCACCATATCGTCGCCGACCGCGCCGCGCTGGCGCAGATCGTGCAGGCGATCGTGCAGGTCTACGACGGCGCGCCGATCGCGACGGTCCAGGCCGAAGAATACCCGGCCAGACTGCATCGGGATTCACATACGCGCTTGACCTTCGAGCCCGCCGCGCTGTACTGGCGACGGCAACTGCGCGCGCCGCTGCAGGCGGTCGAACTTCCGCTCAATCGACCGCGGCCGACGGTGCATACCTATACCGCCGCGCGCATCGACTTCCGCGTCGACGATGCGGTGGCGGCAGCGGTGCGCGCGACCGCCGCGCGCGTCGGCAGCGACGAGGCCGCCGTGGCCAGCGCCGCCTTCGCCGCGCTGATCCGCCGCTATGCCGGGCACGAGGACATCGTGTTCGGAACCAGCGCCGCGGCCGAGACGAGCGCGCCCGCACTCGGTCCGTTCGCCAATCTGCAGGTGATCCGTCAACGCATCGACGCCGACACCCGCGTCGCCGCGTTGCTGGCCGACACAGCACGAGCGCGCGCGCAGGCCGACGCGCATGCGCGGGTTCCGTTCGACCGCCTGGTCCAGTGGCTGGCGCCCGAAAAGGACATGAGCCGCACCGCGCTGTTCGATCTGCTGTTCCAGTTCGAGCGCGCCCCGAACGCGCGGCAGGGCGCGGACTTCGCCGTGCGCACCGTCGAGACCAACCTCGGCTACGGCAAGAACGATCTGCACCTGTTGGTCAGCGACGAAGGCGACGGCTATGCCTGCCATCTGGTCTACAACGCCGACTTCTTCGATGCGTGGATGGCGGAGCAGATCGCCGGCCATTACGCCGCGCTGTTGCGCGAGATCACTGGCGACAGTTCGCGCGAGGTCGATGCGCTGCCGTTACTTTCCGCGGCCGAGATCGAGCGACAACGCGAACTGGCCCAAGGCGCGCGCACCGGTTACCCGGATACGCAGACCTTGCATGGTCTGATCGGGCGCCGGGCCGAACAGGCGCCCGATCGCATCGCGATCCTCGACGAGCGCGGCAGCCTGACCTATTCGATGCTCGAAGCGCGCGCCAACCGGTTGGCGCGGTTGCTGCGCACGCGCGGCGCGACGCCGGGCGATCGCATCGGCCTGCTCGCCAGCCGCTCGGTCGAGGCCGGCGTGGCCATCCTCGCAATCCTGAAGGCGGGATGCGCGTACGTGCCGCTCGATCCGGATGCGCCGGCCGAACGCATCGCCTTCACCCTGGACGACGCCGGCGCGCGCCTGGCGGTGATCGCGGGCGGCGCGAATGCTCACGGGCTGCCCGCGCATTGCATGGCCGTGGCCAGCGACGACCCGGGCCTGACGGAGCAGTCGGATGCGGCGATCGGCGAGGACGTGCAGGCCGATGCCGATGCCTATGTGATCTATACCTCCGGCTCGACCGGGCAGCCCAAGGGCGTGCCGATCACGCATCGCAACGTGGTCCGCCTGCTGATCAACGATGCCTTGCCGTTCCGTTTCGAGCCGGACGATGTGTGGTCGGTGTTCCACTCGTTCGCGTTCGACTTCTCGGTCTGGGAATTGTTCGGTCCGTTGCTGCACGGCGCCTGCGCGGCGATCGTGCCGGGCCCGCTGCGCACCGATCCGCTGGGCTTCGCTCACTGGCTGGCGGAGCATCGCGTCAGCGTGCTGAGCCAGACGCCGTCGGCGTTTCTCGCGCTGTCGCGCATGCTGCCCGAAGCGATCGATCTCGCCGCGTTGCGCTATGTGGTGTTCGGCGGCGAATCGCTCAACCCGAGCAAGCTGGCGCCGTTCCAGCAGCGGCATCCGCGGGTCGCGCTGGTGAACATGTACGGCATCACCGAAACCTGCGTGCACGTGACCTTCAAGCACCTGGGCGCAGCTGAACTGGCCAGCGCCGACAACAACGTCGGCCGGCCGATTCCGACCACACGCGTGTATATCCTCGATCACGATCGCCGGATGCTGCCGTACGGAGCGACCGGCGAAATCTACGTCGGTGGCCTTGGCCTCGCCCGCGGCTATCTCAATCGCGAGGCATTGACCGCCGAGCGTTTCGTCGCCGATCCGTTCGAGCCCGGACAAGTGTTGTACCGCTCCGGCGATCTCGGACGCTTTCTCGACAATGGCGATATCCAGCACCTGGGGCGAATCGACCAGCAGGTGCAATTGCGTGGATTCCGGATCGAGCCGGGCGAGATCGAAGCGGCATTGCTGCGCTTGCCCGCGGTCGCGCAGGCCGCCGTCGTCGCGCGCGCGGATCGTTCCGGCGATCTGCGCCTGATCGCCTACATCGTGCCGGCCGGTTCGGCGCATCCGGATCTGTCCGGCCTGGACGTGGCCGGCCTGCGCGCCGCGCTGTGCGCCAGCCTGGCCGAGTACATGGTGCCGTCCGCATTCGTTCCCATGGCCGCGTTGCCGCTGACCCGCAACGGCAAGCTGGATACCGACAGGCTGCCGGCGCCCGATCGCGATGCGCTCGGCGCGCTCGCGTATCAGACGCCGCAAGGCGAGGTCGAGTCGGTCATGGCCGAAGTCTGGGCACAGTTGTTCGATCTGCCGCGGGTCGGACGCCACGATCATTTCTTCCGTCTCGGCGGCCATTCGTTGATGGTCGTGACCTTGATCGAGCGGCTCGCCCAGCGCGGATTGCGGCTCGATGTGCGCAGCGTGTTCTCGGCGCCGGTGCTGTGCGATCTGGCCGCGCTGGCGACCCAACCCGAGGCTGTGTTCGCGCAGGCCGGTGTGGCCCCGCTGCCGGGCCTGGACGATGCCGAGGTGCGCGATGCCCTGCTCAGGGCGCGCGGACGCGTCGACGATCTGGAAGACGCTTATCCGCTGTCGCCGCTGCAGCAGGGCATGCTGTTCCATCATCTGCGCGACGAGGGCGCGGACGCGTACCTGATCCGCACGCTGCTCCAGTTCGAGCGTCGCGACGACCTGGAGGCGTTCACGGCCGGACTGCAGTCGATGGTGGACCGCCACGACATCCTGCGCACCTCGATGCATTGGCAGGGGCTGAGCGAACCACTGCAACTGGTGCATCGCGATGCCCGTCTGCCGGTCGAGGCGGTGACGCCGCCGCCGGGCATGAGCGCGACCCATGCGCTGATGCAGGCCAGCGACCCGGCGAGGGTACGGCTGGATCTGACCCGCCCGCCGCTGCTGCGCGCCTGGACCGCGTTCGACGAAACCTCGGGCGCATGGCTGCTGGCGATCCTCAACCACCACATCGTCAGCGATCACGTCAGTCTCGAACTGGTGCTGGCGCAAGTCGCCGCGCAAGTGCGCGGAGACCGCGCCGATGTGGTTACGGCGGCGCCTTATCGCGAATTCATCGAGTCGGTGGCGGCATCGTCGGAGGCCGAGCATGCGGCGTATTTCTCGGCGTTGCTCGGCACGATGGACGAGATCACCGCGCCGTTCGGGGTGGCGACGGTCGCCGACGGCGTGATCGGCGCGAGCAATGGCGTGCGCCGGGTCGACACCGCGTTGGCCGCGCGCCTGCGCGACTGCGCGCGCGAGGCCGGGGTCAGCGCCGCGGCGGTGTTCCATCTGGCGTGGGCTTTGGCGCTGGGCGCCGCGAGCGGGCGCAGCGACGTGGTGTTCGGCACCGTGCTGAGCGGACGGCTGCACAACGCGTCGCTGGCCGCGACCCCGGGTGTGTTCATCAACACCTTGCCGATGCGCGTGGACCTGGACGCGGCCTCGGCGGTCGACGCGTTGCGCGCCCTGCATCAGCAAATGGGCGCTTTACTGGAGCACGAGCACGCTTCGCTCGCGCTGGCGCAGCGGTGTTCGGGACTCGGCGCGGGCGCGGCGCCGTTCGCGGCCCTGATCAATTACCGCCACAGCGCGGGATTGTTGGCGGGCATCGAAGACGCGGGCGAGGGCGGCGGTGTAGACCACGCCTTCGGCATGCGGCTGCTGGTCAGCGACGAGCACACCCATTATCCGCTGGCGTTGTCGGTCGACGATTACGGCACGGGATTCGCGCTGAAGGTGCATTGCGCGAAGGGCATCGAGTCCGAAGCCGCGCTCAAGCGGGTCGAACATGCGGTGAGAATCCTGGTCGGGGCGCTTGAAGACGAGGCAGCCGGTGCGGTGGCGGTGACGCCTTCCGCTCTGCCCACGTTGTCTGCTAGTGAGCGCAAGCGTTTGACCGTGGACTGGAACGCGACTCAGCACGAGTATCCGTGCGAGGTCATGCACGCCGGCTTCGAGCGCCAGGTGCGCGCGTGTCCGCAGGCGCTGGCGGTGTTGTGCGGGGATGAGCGCTGGAGTTACGAGGCGTTGAACGAACGCGCGAACCGGATCGCCCATCGGCTGCTCGCCGATGGTGTGCAAGCGGGCGACCGGGTCGGCATCCTGCTCGAACGCGGTCCGTGGATGGTCGCGGCCGTACTGGCGGTGGCGAAGGCCGGCGCGGCCTACGTGCCGCTGGATCCGGCGCATCCGATGCAGCGGCTGCGCGAAACCCTGGAGGACTGCGCGCCGCGGATGGTGCTGTCGCAGCGGTCATTGTCGCAGCACGAAGGTTTGTCGGCGGCGCGGGTGCTTTGTGTCGACGACGCGGAACTGTGGTCGAACCAGCCGGCGTGGAATCCGTCGTCGCAAGGCATTGGCGTGGACGCGCAGGCGTTGGCGTACGTGATCTACACCTCGGGTTCGACCGGCCGTCCGAAGGGCGTAATGGTCAAGCACGCGGCGGCGGCGAACCTGTTCGCGTGGGTGGAATCGACGTTTGCGATGGGACCGTCGGACCGGGTCTTGTTCACCACCTCGCTGAGCTTCGACTTGTCGGTGTACGACCTGTTCGGCGTGCTGTGGAGCGGCGGCAGCGTACATGTGGCGCGCTCGGAGGAAGTGCGCGATCCGGCGCGTCTGATCGAACTGCTGCGCAGCGGCATCACCTTCTGGGACTCGGCGCCCGCGGTGTTCGCAGGCTTGGTGAGTTCGCTGACGGAAGAAGTGTCGCGCGATCTGCGGCTGGCGTTCTTCAGCGGCGACTGGATCGGACTGGACTTGCCCGATGCCGTCCGGCGCGCCTTCCCGCGTTGCGAAGTGGTGGCGCTGGGCGGTGCGACCGAGGCGACGGTGTGGTCGAACTACCATCGCATCGACCGGGTCGAGCCGCACTGGAAAAGCATTCCGTACGGCCGTCCGATCTGGAACGCGCGTTACTACGTGCTCGACGCGCGTGGCGAGCCGAGTCCGGTGGGCGTGCCGGGCGATCTGTATATCGCCGGCGATTGCCTGGCCGAGGGTTACTGGAACCGCGAAGAACTGACCGCCGAACGTTTCGTGCCCGATCCGTTCGTGCCGGGCGAACGCATGTACAAGACCGGCGACCGGGCGCGCTTCTGGGCGGACGGGACGATGGAGTTCCTGGGCCGCAACGATTTCCAGGTGAAGATCCGCGGTTACCGGATCGAACTGGGTGAGATCGAGGCGGCGTTGCAGGCCTGCGAGGGCGTGCGCGATGCGGTGGTGGTGGCGCGCGGCGAAGCGGGTTCGGAGCGGACTTTGGTGGCGTACTGGCAGGGCGATGCAGTAGACGCGTCGCAGCTGCGCGGCCAACTGCAATCGCGCCTGCCGGAGTACATGCTGCCTACGGCCTATGTGCATATGGACCAATGGCCGCTGACGCCGAACGGCAAGCTCGATCGCGCGGCATTGCCGGCGCCGGAAGGCGACGCGCATGCGCGGCAAATGTACGAAGCACCCGAAGGCGAACTGGAACAAGCGCTGTCGCAGCTATGGACAGAGTTGTTGGGGGTGGAGCAGGTCGGTCGTCACGATCACTTCTTCGCTTTGGGCGGCCACTCACTGCTGGCCGTGCGTCTGCAGGCGCGGGTGCGGGAACGCCTCGGCGTTGAACTACCGCTGCGCGAGGTATTCGCCGAACCGACCTTGGCCGGTCAGGCGCGACGCGTACAGGCCGGCGGTGGCAGCGGGCTGCCGGCGATCATGCCGGCCTCGCGCGAGGATCGATTGCCGTTGTCGTGGTCGCAGCAGCGATTGTGGTTCCTGGATCGGCTGGATGCGGCGGCCGGCGCGGCCTATCACGTGGCCGCGGGCCTGCGCCTGCACGGCGCGCTGGACGAACCGGCGCTGGAACGCGCGCTGACGCGAATCGTCGAGCGTCACGAAGCCTTGCGCACGCGTTTCGAAGACGTGGAAGGCGAGCCGGAGCAGCGGATCGGGCCGGCTGCGGGTTTCGCGCTGCGGCGCGTGGATCTGTCGACGCTGCCGATGCAATCGCGCGAGGCCGCGCTGGAAGCGCAGATGCGCGAGGAGGCGCAATCGCGTTTCGATCTGTCGCGCGGTCCGCTGATCCGTGGTCGTCTGTTGCGACTGGATTCCGACGAGCACGTGCTGCTGGTGACTCAGCACCACATCGTCTCCGACGGCTGGTCGCTCGGGGTGCTGGTGGAGGAACTGAGAGCGCTGTACGCCGCATTCGCGCAGGGTCTGGACGATCCGCTGCCGCCGTTGCCGGTCCAGTACGCCGACTACGCGCTGTGGCAACGCGGCTGGCTGAGTGGCGCGCGCTGGGAAACGCAATCGCATTACTGGCGCGAGCAGTTGCGCGGCGCGCCGGAACTGTTGGCGCTGCCGACCGACCGGCCGCGCCCGCCGGTGCAGAGCTACGCGGGACGAATGCATGCAGTGCAGCTTGATGCGCAGTTGACCAAACGCCTTCGCGCATTGGCGCAAACCCACGGCGCGACTTTGTATATGGTGCTGCTGGCAGGCTGGAGCGCTTTGCTGTCGCGATTGAGCGGGCAGGGCGAGGTGGTGGTGGGGTCGCCGGTCGCCAACCGGCCGCGGGTGGAGCTGGAAGGGTTGATCGGCTTCTTCGTCAACACCCTAGCGCTGCGCACGCGGTTGGGGAATTCGACCACGGTAGCCGCATTGCTCGCGGATATCCGCGAGACCACCTTGGCGGCGCACGAACATCAGGATTTGCCGTTCGATCGCGTGGCCGATGCGGTGCAGCCCTCGCGCACGCTGGGCCATGCGCCGATCTTCCAGACCCTGCTGGTGCTTGATAACACGACGGACAAGCCGGCGGCGGCGTTGCCCAGCATGCGAGTCGAGGCGTTGTCGATTCCGCATGCGACCACGCAATTCGACATCTCGCTGTCGCTGACCGAAACCGAGGACGGGTTGAACGGAGCGATCGAGTACGCCAGCGATCTGTTCGACGCGGACACCGTGGCGCGTTGGTCGCAATGGCTGGAGCGTTTGCTGGACGGCATGGCGCGGTCGCCGGACGCAGCGGTATCGTCGCTGGCGTTGCTGGACGAGGGCGAACGCGCACAACTGCTGCAAGCAAGCGTCGGTCCGTCGATCGAGCAGTCGCAGCAAACGTTGGTCGATCTGTTCGAGTCGCAGGTCGCGCGCATGCCAGACGCGGCGGCGCTGCGTTGCGGCGACGCGCAGTTGAGCTATGCGCAGTTGGAAGTCGCGTGCAACCGGGTCGCGCATGCATTGATCGAGCTGGGTGTGGTGCCCGATAGCTGCGTGGGCCTTTGCGCAGAACGCGGGGTCGAACTGGTGGTCGGCTTGCTCGGCATCCTCAAGGCCGGTGGCGCCTACGTGCCGCTGGACCCGGGTTACCCGCGCGAGCGCGTGCTGCAGATGCTGGAAGATGCTGCACCGGTCGCGGTGGTGAGCGCCGGTGGCGCGGCCGCACGATTGGGCATGGACGGCTACACGGTGCTGGAAGTCGAAGCCACCGCCGACAGCACGCAGTCGCAACCGCGGCGGGTGGCATTGCGTCCCGACCATCTGGCCTATGTGATCTACACCTCAGGTTCCACCGGCCGGCCCAAGGGCGTGGCGATCGAACATCGCAACACCGTCAACCTGCTTGCCTGGGCGCATGCCGCGTTCGCGCAGGAGGATCTGGCGCGCACGGTGTGTTCGACCTCGGTCAATTTCGACTTGGCCGTATTCGAATTGCTGGTGCCGTTGACCACGGGCGGCAGCGTAGTGCTGGTAGAGGATCTGCTGCGCGCCGGCGCGCAGTTGGAAGGCGCGACCCTGATCAACACGGTTCCATCGGTACTGAAAGCGGTGCTGGACGCGGGCAACCTGCCGTCCAGCGTGCGCGCGGTGAATCTGGCCGGTGAACCGCTCAAGCGCGACTTGGTCGAGCAGGTGTTCGCGCAGACCCAGGCGGCGTGGGTGGCGAATCTGTACGGCCCGACCGAGACGACGACGTACTCGACCTGGGTCTCGATGCCGCGCTCGGCAGGCTTCGTGCCGGGGATCGGCACGCCGGTCGCGAACACGCGCGCCTACGTGGTCGACGAACGCGGCGAACTGGTCGCACCAGGCGTGGTCGGCGAGCTGTGGCTGGGCGGCGCGGGCGTGGCGCGTGGTTATCTGCATCGCCCGGAACTGACTGCCGAGCGCTTTATCGACGATCCGTTCGTGGCGGGTGGCCGCGTGTATCGCACCGGCGATCTGGTCCGGCGCCGCGGCGACGGCGGTCTGGATTACCTGGGCCGCAACGATTTCCAGGTGAAGCTGCGCGGTTACCGGATCGAACTGGGCGAGATCGAGGCGGCCCTGCAGGCCTGCGAGGGCGTGCGCGACGCAGTGGTGGTCGCGCGTGGTGACGCGGGATCGGAACGAACCTTGGTGGCGTACTGGCAGGGTGACGCGATCGAAGCGTCGGCATTGCGCGGCCAACTGCAGTCGCGCCTGCCGGGCTACATGCTGCCGTCGGCGTACGTGCATGTAGAACGGTGGCCG
>NZ_LMHM01000016.1:206899-406017 GCF_001427785.1 Lysobacter sp. Root690 | reverse complement strand
ATGTGCGGCAGGTCTACGAAGCACCCGAAGGCGAGGTGGAACAGGCGCTGTCGCAGGTGTGGAGCGAACTGCTGGGCATCGAACGGGTCGGCCGTCACGATCACTTCTTCGCCCTGGGCGGTCACTCGCTGCTGGTCGTGCGTCTGCAAGCGATGATCGAACGCCGCTTGCAGCACCGCCTGACCATGGTGGAACTGTTCACCCACACCACCGTCGCGCAACTGGCGGCGTTCATTCGCGACGGCGATCGCGAGGCCGGTCGCTTGACCGACAGCGACCGCCGCGGCGAGCAACGGCGTGAAGCCTTGCGTCGTCGCCGCGGCAGGCGTGCGTCGGCCGAGCACGAAATCGAATTGGAAGATTGAACTCAGGACCGCGCGAGCGCGTGCGCTCGTGGCGGTAATTCATTGGAGGGGAGCGGATGAACGAGAACCAGGCAGGGGCGGGCAGCGACGGTGAGCCACGGACGCAGCCAACGCGGTGGTGGCGGACGCTGGCCGGACTGGCGGCGATCGCCGCCGCCGTGGCCGTGACAGGTTGGCTGTCGTCGCCGCCCGCCGTGCGCGCCGGCGACGGCGCCGGCAACGCGTTCTCGGTCGAGCGCGCGATGTCGCACGTGCGGCAGATCGCGCGCGCGCCGCATCCCACCGGCTCGGCGGCTAACGCGCAGGTGCGCGACTACCTCGTCGCGCAACTGCGCGCCAGCGGCCTGCGGGTCGAGGTGCAGCGCGAACTGTCGCCGGGCCAGGGCAGCTACGCCTGGGTCGAGAACGTCGTCGGCGTGCTGCCGGCGACGGGCGCTACCGACGGCAAGGCGCGCGACGCGGTGCTGTTGATGTCGCACTACGACTCCATCCCCTGGGCGCCCGGCGCGTCCGATGCCGGCGCCGGCGTGGCGACCGTGCTGGAGGCCGCGCGTGTCGCCGCCGCCTCGGACCGCGGAGTGCGCAAGCGCGATCTGATCGTGTTGCTGAGCGATGGCGAAGAAATGGGCGCGTTCGGCGCGCGCGCGTTCTTCGATCGCCATCCGCTGGCGCCGCGGGTCGCGACGGTATTCAACTTCGAAGCGCGCGGCAGCAGCGGGCCGGCGCTGATGTTCCAGTCCGGTCCGGGCAGCGCGCCGTTGTTGTGGTCGCTGCGCGGCGCCGCGCCGGTGGCGAATTCGTACTCCGATGAAATCTACAAGCGCATGCCCAACTTCACCGACTTCAACGTGTCGCTGGAGCGCGGGCTTCCGGGGCTGAACTTCGCCTTCATCGAGGGCTATTCGGACTATCACTCGCCCACCGATACGCCCGATAACCTGGCGCCAGCGACGCTGCAGCACATGGGCGACCAAGCCATCGGCGCCATGCGCGCGGCGCTGTCGGCTAGCTCGGTCGCGCCGGCCGCGGGCGCCGAGCCGGCCTATATGAACTTCACCGGCAAGGCCTTTTTCCAGTACCCGCGCTGGCTCGATCAGGCCGCCCTGGCAGTGGCCACGTTGCTGTTGATATTCGCCGCGTGGCGCGGCCGCCGCTCCGAAACCGCCGGCGCGTTGGCCACGGCGCGCGGCGCGTTGGCGGTGCTGGCGGCGATCGCGGTCGCGGTCTCGGTGGTGCTGTCGGTGTCGGCGTTCGTGCGCGAGGACTTCTGGCCCGGGGTGATGCAGCGCGCCGTCTCCGCGCATCAACTCGAATGGTTCCTCGCCTGGACCTTGCTGGCGAGCGGCGTGCTGGTGGCGATTCTCGGCGCCGCGCGCGGCGGCCTGCGCTGGTGGTGGGCGCTGGCCCTGGCCGCGCTCGCGGCGCTGCCGATGCTGCGGGCCGGTTCGGTATTCATTCCCGGCCTGGTCGCCGCCGCGCTCGTCGCCGGGCTGTTGTACAAGCCGCTGGCGGAGACGGCGCTGCTGCGCGGCGGCGAGGCGCTGTTGCTGGTGCTGGCCTGGGCGCTGACGCTGGCGCTTCCCGGCGCGGCCAATATCCTGGTGTGGTCGTTGCTTGCGCTCGCGCTCGTGCGCGCCATCGCCGTCGTGCGCGGACAGGCCGCGTCGGCGTGGACCTCGTTCGCGCTGGCGATGCCCGTGGTGGTGGTCGGCGGCGTGATCCTCGGCGATCTGGCGATGCGACTGGATCAGGCCTTGGGCGTCAGCGTGCCGGTCATCGGCGCGGTGCCGTTGCTGCTGCTGTGCGTGCTGTGCATGCAGGCCTGGCTCGCCAACGGCGCGGCGCGCGTGGGTACGGCGCTGGCGCTGTCGGGCCTCGTCGCCGCCGTCGCACTGGTATTCGTGAATCCGTTCGACACGCGGCATCCGCTGCCGAGCAGCGTGTTCGTATTGAACGACCGCGTGCAGAACGTGGATTGCCTGGCGAGCATCGACGCCACCGACGACGCCTGGAAGCGCTCGGTGCTGGGCGACGCGGCGCGCGCCTTGCCGAACAACTTTTATGCGCCCGAGGTCTGGCGCGAAACCCGCTGCCGGCCGCTGGGCGAGCGCGCCGCGGCGATCGGCACACCGGCGACGACGCGCATCCGCGTGCTCGGCGTGGAGCCGCAGGGCGACTTGCGCCGGATGCGTCTGGCGGTGACCGCGCAGGCGGGCCACGACGTGCTGGACCTGTACCTGCCCAAGGGCGTCGACGTGCGCAGCGCGTCCGTACAGAACCGTTCGATCAACGCGCCGACCGCCGAAGGCTTCGAGCAATGGCCGGTGCGCATCCGCGGCTTCGCGGTGCCGGCGGGCGAACTGGAACTGACGCTCGACCTGGGCCCGGGCCCGATTCCGGATGCGCTGCTGGCGGTGACCATCGACCATGGTCTGCCGGCCGGACTCGCACTGCCGGCGCGCCCGGCGGGTTTGATGGCGCAGACGCATCCGTATTCCGATGCGCGCGTCGGCGTCGCCCGTGTCGCGCTGGAAGCGGCGCAAGCCGGCCCGTCGCCGTGATCGCCGAAACGATCCGGCGTCATCGGATTCCGCTGGCCACCGCCAGCGCATTGGCCGCGGGCAGCGCGCTGGCCTCGATCGTGCTGATCACCCAGATCGGCACGATCGCGGGCGGCGTCTTCGCCGGTACGCCGCAGTCCATGCTGTGGCCGGCCGCGGCCAGCCTGATCGCGATGCTGGCGCTGTCGGCGGCGGCGCAGACCTTCCAGGCCCATTTCGGCGCCGCGGTGATCTCCGACCTGCGTTCGCAGCTGTGCGCGCGGTTCATGGCGCTGGACTACGCGCGTCTGATGTCCAGCCGCGAACGCATCGCCGGCGCACTGGTGGTCGACGTGACCCGGATCGCGCAGATGCTGCTGGTGCTTCCGCAGGCGTTCTTCAACGCGCTGGTGGCGCTGTTCTGCCTGGCCTATCTGGCCTGGCTGTCGTTGCCGTTGCTGTTGGTGCTGGCGGGATTCGTGGTGGTCAGCGTGGCCTGCGCCCTGGCCATCCTGCGCCGCACCGAACGCTTCTTCGCCCGCATCCGCGAGGAGGAAGACAGCCTGTTCCGCCACTTCCGCGCCATCGCCGAGGCGAAGAAGGAGCTGAGCATGAACGCCGCGCGCGCCGCGCATTTTTCCGAGCGCGTGCTGGGACGCGCGATCCGCGACAACGAGACGTCGTTGCGCGCGGCGAACCGCTGGCTGGGCTACACCGAAGTGTGGAACATGGCGATCGTGTACGCCGCGATCTTGTCGGTCGCCTTCATCGGCCGCGCCTATCTGGATCAGGACGCCTCGCAGGTGGCGCGCTTCGTCATCGCCTCGCTGTTTTTGATCGGACCGGTCAGCGGCCTGATCGCCGCCATTCGCCAGGTGGTCGCGGGAATGAGCAGCGTGCGTTATCTGCGCACCCTGGGTCCGGCGTTCTCGGGCACGGCGCAAACGGCCGCGATCGATCCGTCGCGGTTCGAGGGATGGTCGCGGCTTTCGTTCCGTCAGGTCGAGTACCGCTATCCGGGCGACACCGACGAGTTCCGTTTCGGGCCAATGGACCTGGAACTGCGGCGCGGCGAGATGGTGTTCGTGACCGGCGGCAACGGCAGCGGAAAGTCGACCTTGTCGCTGTTGCTCACCGGCATGCTGGCGCCGACTGGCGGCGAAGTGCGGGTGGACGGTCATGCGTTGACGGCGACCGACCTGGGCGATTTCCGTCAGCTGTTCACCGCCGTGTTCGCCGATTACTGGTTGTTCGACGATCTGCTCGACCGGCGCGGCCGCAGCCCGCCGCAGGCCGGGATCGAGGCCTTGCTGCGCAGGCTGGGTCTGGATCGCAAGGTCACCGCGACCGATGGACGGCTGAGCACGCTCGATCTGTCGCAAGGCCAGAGAAAACGCTTGGCGCTGACCCAGGGCTATCTGGAAGACAGCGACATCTACCTGTTCGACGAATGGGCCGCGGATCAGGACGTGGAATTCCGCCGCTGCTTCTATCAGGAACTGCTGCCCGAACTGAAGGCCGCCGGCAAGACGCTGGTGGTGATCACTCACGACGACCGTTACTTCGACGTGGCCGACCGCGTGGTCCGGTTGGAGTACGGGCAAGTGGCCGCCGATGCAAGCGCGGTTTGAGCGAACCACGAACGGCGTCATCGCAAGGAACACGCAATGAGCAAGGCAACAGGCAACTCCGATTCGTCCACGCCGCGCGAGGACCATGAGACCGCGATCGCGATCGTCGGCATGGCCGGGCGTTTCCCCGGCGCGGGCGACCTGGAAGCGTTCTGGGCGAACCTCGTCGCCGGGGTCGAATCGGTCCGCGATTTCGACGACGCGAGCCTGCGCGCGGCCGGCGTGCCGCAGTCCGATCTGGCCGACCCTCGCTATGTCCGCCGAGCCGGCGCGCTGGATGGAATCGAATCGTTCGACGCCGAGTTCTTCGCGATGACGGCGCTGGAAGCGGGCGCCACCGATCCGCAGCAGCGTTTGTTTCTGCAGACCGCGTGGACCGCGATGGAGCATGCGGGCTACGGGCCCGGGTCGAGGATGGGCACGGTGGGCGTCTATGCCAGCGCTTCGACGAACGCCTATTTTCTCGAGCGTTTGGCGCAGCGGCCGGACCTGATGCAATCGGTGGGGCCGATGGCGCTTTCGATCGGCAACGAGAAGGACTATCTCGCCACCCGCACCGCTTACAAGCTCGGGCTGCAGGGGCCGGCGGTGACGGTGCAGACCGCCTGTTCCAGTTCGCTGGTCGCGGTGCATCTGGCCTGTCAGGCGCTGCTGGCGGGCGAATGCGACATGGCGCTGGCCGGCGGCGTGTCGGTGCGGACTCTGGAACCGCGCGGCTATCGGCATGTGGACGGCGGCATCCTCTCGTCGGACGGGCGCTGTCGGCCGTTCGATGCCGATGCGAGCGGAACCGTGTCGGGCGACGGCGTCGCGGCGGTGTTGTTGAAGCCGTTGACGCAGGCATTGGCCGACGGCGACCGCATCCATGCCGTCATCATCGGTAGCGCGGTCAACAACGACGGCGACGACAAGACCGGATTCACCGCGCCCAGCGTCGAAGGGCAGGCGGCGGTCGTGCGCGAGGCGATGGCGGTCGCCGGGGTGGAGCCGGACACCATCGGCTATGTGGAAGCGCACGGCACCGGCACCGCGTTGGGCGATCCGATCGAATTCGCCGCGCTGAAATCGGCGTTCGGCGATGCGCCGGCCGCGTACTGCGCAGTCGGCGCGTTGAAGGCCAACATCGGCCATCTCGATGCCGCCGCCGGCATCGCCGGACTGGTCAAGGCCGCGCTCGCGGTCGGCCGCGGCGAACTGCCGCCGAATCCGCATCTGCGCCAGCTCAATCCGCATATCGATACAGCAGGTAGCCCGTTCCGTTTTCCGACCGCGCGCGAACCCTGGCCGCTACGTGACGGCGTGCGCCGCGCCGGGGTCAGCTCGTTCGGTATCGGCGGCACCAACGCGCATGTGCTGCTGGAATCGCCGCCGGCGCTCGCCGCAGTGAGCGCGCCGCGGCAGGCGCAGCCGCTGCTGCTGTCGGCGCGCACGCCCGACGCATTGACGTCGCTGGTGAACGCGATGCGGCGCCGGCTCGCCGACGCGGGCGACGATTACGCCGCGATCGCCCACACCACGCGCGCGGGCCGCAAGGCATTGCGCTACCGCACGGCAATCGCCGCCGCCGATGCGCCGGGCGCGATCGGACGCCTGGACGGCGCCGGTGTGCACGACGCCGAAAACGCACCGGCGCTGGTGTTTCTGTTTCCCGGCCAGGGCAGCCAGTTCGCGGCCATGGCCGCGGCGCTGTACGCGGCCTATCGCGGCTTTCGCGACGACGTGGACGCGTGCGCTCGCGTGCTCGAGCCGCAGCTCGGTCTCGATCTGCGGCCGCTGTTGCTGGAGCCCGAACATGCAGCGCGGCTGGACGCCACCGAGCTGACCCAGCCCGCGTTGTTCGTGGTCGGCTATGCGCTGGCGCGGCTGCTGGAATCCTTCGGCCTGCGCCCAAGCGCCATGCTCGGCCACAGCCTGGGCGAATACGTCGCGGCCTGCCTGGCCGGGGTGATCGCGCGCGACGACGCGTTGCGTCTGGTCGCGCTGCGCGGCCGCTTGGTCGCGCAATTGCCGGCCGGCGCCATGCTCGCGGCGATGGCCGACGAAGCCAGCCTGCGCGATCTGCTGCTGCCGCAAGTGGAGATCGCCGCAGTGAACGGCGCGCGCCAATGCACTCTGGCCGGACCGATCGACTCGATTCGCGCGCAAGCCGACACGCTGGCGGCGGCCGGCATCGCCTGCCGCGGCCTTAGCGTGTCGCATGCATTCCATAGCGCGATGCTGGAGCCGATCCTGCAGCACTTCGCCGATGCCGTCGCGCTGACGCCGCTGTCGGCGCCGCAACGTCCGTATGTCTCTAATGTCGATGGCGGATGGATCAGCGCCGAGCGGGCGACTTCGGTCGATTACTGGGTGGCGCATATGCGTCAGGCCGTGCGCTTTCACGATGGCTTGCGCACCTTGGCGTCGCTGGGCGAGATCGCGGTGGTGGAAGTTGGACCGGGCGCGGCGCTGGGCGCGTTCGCGCAAGCCGCCGGCGTGGCGTCGCGAAGTTTCCAGACCTTGTCGGCGAACGACCAGGAACCGTTGGCGGCGCTGCGCGCGACGCTCGCGGCGCTGTGGGCGCGCGGGCACAAGATCGACTGGCGCCGGGCGGTGCCGGAGGCGCCGCAACGCCGCGTGCCGGTGCCCACTTATCCCTTCGCCGAAGAGCGGCATTGGGTCGACGCGTTGCCGTCGTCGGCGCTGGAAGCTCGTAGCGATAACGTCGTAGTCCACCTGTCCGCGCAGTCCATCGGTGTCGCAGCGGGCGGTGTTGAAGCCGGTAGCGTCGCAACCGCGGCCTCGATTCCCGGCTGGCGCCGGCTGCCGCGGCCGCCGGCCGAATGGCCGATGGCGTTGCCGCAGGACGTCCTGTGGTTCGCCGATCCGGGCGGCGCCGATCTCGCGACGCTCGCACATCTGCGCACCCAGGGCTGGCGCGTGCGCCTGGTCGAAGCGGTCGCGGGCATTGCCGGCGTGGAAGCGCGATCGGACGGTTTCGCGCTCGATCCGGCGCAACCCGAAGCGCTGGCCCAGTTGATCGCCGAACTCGGCGGCGCAGTGCCTTCGCGAATCGTCTACGCCTGGCCGATGGCGGCCCGCGACACCGCTGGCGAATACGCTGAGCGGCTGTGCGTGCACGCGCCGATCGCGCTGGCCCGCGCCCTCGATGCGAGCGCCGACCCGCGCTGCAGCGTCGACGTGCTGACGGTGGCGGCGCAGTCGGTCGACGGACGAGAGCACGACGATCCCGCGCAGGCATTGGTGGCCGGCGTCTGCCGGGTCGCGCCGCTGGAATATCCGCGCATCGCATGGCGTTGGCTGGATGCCGAAGGCGGATCGAATGATGGTCATGCGCCGGCCGATCCGCTGTTGCTGGCGACGGCGTTGATCGGTCTCGGCGCGGATGGCGCCGCGCAGCGGGCCCATGCCGTCGTCGCCTTGCGCGGATCGCATGCGTGGGTGCCCGATCTGGCCGAGGCCGATATGCATGCGATCGATCCGCGCGCGATCGATCCGGCCACCGGCGCGGCGGCGCTGCGCGACCGCGGCCACTGTCTGATCCTCGGCGGCACCGGCGGCATCGGTCTGGCGTTCGCCGAGTACCTGAGCGCGCGCGTGGCGAATCCGCGGCTGACGCTGCTGGCGCGGCGCGAGCGCGGCGATATCGAGTCGCGACTGGACGCGTTGCGCGAGCGCGGCGCCGAGATCCGCCTGATCCGCGCCGATCTCACCGACGCGGACGCGCTGCGCGCCGTCATCGCCGATGCCGTGGCTTCGCACGGCGCCATCGATCTGGTCCTGCACGCGGCCGGCGCGGCGGGCGAAGGCCTGATCCGGCATGCCGATCGCGCGCGTCTGGCGCCGGTGCTCGATCCCAAGACCGCGGGCTTGCGTGCGCTCGATGCGGCGCTCGGCAACGCGCCGGCGCGCATCGTGCTGTGTTCGTCGATCAATGCGCTGCGGCCGGTTCCCGGACAAGTGGGCTATTGCGCGGCCGGCGCTTACCTGGACGCGTATGCGCAGAAGCGCTCGCGGCGCGGGCGACGCATCGTCTCGGTCAACTGGGGACCGTGGGCGGGCATCGGCATGGCGGCTGGGCAGGGCGCTGGCCAGATGCCGGATGCGCGCGCGATCGCCGATGCGTTCGATGCCGTGCTCGGATTCGGCGGGCGTCAATTGCTGCTTACGCCGGGTCATATCGCGTCGGTGCCGGCTGCCGCTGGGGAAGCCGCGCCGGCGCTCATCGACGCGGCGTACCCAGATGCGATCGGCGGCGAGTTCGAAGCGGTGACCGCGCGCATGCGCGTCATCTGGCGGGACTTGTTCGGACGCGACGCCGGCGACGATGCCGACTTCTTCGCCATCGGCGGGCATTCGCTGATGGCCTTGCAACTGATCGCGCGCGTGCAGCGTGACTTCGGGGTCGAGCCCTCGCTGCAAGCCCTGTTGGCCGCGCCGACCCTGGCGGGCATGGCGCGGGCGGTATGGGGTCCGATGCGCGGCGCGCAACCGGGCGCATTGCCGTTGGCGGATCGCAATTTGCCGTTGCCGCTGTCGTGGTCGCAACAGCGATTGTGGTTTCTGGATCAGCTGGATGCGGCGGCCGGCGCGGCGTATCACATCGCGGCGGGCGTGCGCCTGCGCGGCGCGTTGGACGAAGCCGCGCTGACGCGAGCCCTGGATCGGATCGTCGAGCGGCACGAGTCGCTGCGCACGGTGTTCGAGCACGGCGAGGACGGTCCGGTGCAGGTAGTACGGCCGGCAGCCGAGCTGGTGTTGGAGCGACAGGATTTGCAAACGGTGCCGGAGCCGCAGCGCGAAGCGACGATGTCACAGGCCTCCAAGGCATGGTCGTCGGCACCGTTCGACCTGTCGGCGCAGCCGCCGGTACGCGCGCTGCTGCTGCGTTTGCAGGCCGACGAACACGTGCTGGTGCTGGTGCAGCACCACATCGTGTCCGACGGCTGGTCGCAGGGCGTGCTGGTGCGCGAGCTGGGCGCGCTGTACGCCGCGTATGCGCAGGATCGGCCCGACCCGCTGCCGGCCTTGCCGCTGCAATACGCCGACTATGCGGCGTGGCAACGGGCGCGGCTTTCGCAGATCGACAGCGACGATCAGGTGCAGGCGTGGTGCGCGCAACTGCGCGGCGCGCCGGAATTGCTGGCGCTGCCGACCGATCGTCCGCGACCGTCGTTGCAGAGTTATCGCGGCGGTCGTCTGCCGTTGCGTCTCGACGCGGACCTGACCCAGCGACTGCACGCGCTGGCGCGAGCGCACGGCACGACGCTTTACACCGTGCTGCTGGCGGGCTGGAGCGCGCTGCTGTCGCGATTGAGCGGACAGGACGAGGTGGTGGTGGGTTCGCCGGTGGCGAATCGGCCGCGAGTGGAACTGGAAGGGCTGATCGGTTTCTTCGTCAACACCCTGGCGTTGCGGTTACGGGTGGAGGACACCGCGACCGTGGCCTCGTTGCTGGAGCAAGCCAGGACGAAGGTACTGGAAGGTCACGAACGCCAGGACGTGCCGTTCGAACGCGTGGTCGAGGCATTGCATCCGCAGCGCAGCCTGAGCCACAGCCCCGTGTTCCAGACGCTGTTGAGCCTGGACAACACGCCGGAGCGGACGCTGGCCTTGCCTGGATTGGAGGTCGAAGCTTATGCGGTCTCGCACGGCGCGACCCAATTCGACCTGAGCCTGACCTTGCGGGAAGAAGGGCAGGCGCTGAGCGGCGCGATCGAGTATTCCAGCGATCTGTTTGACGCGAACACCGTGGCGCGTTGGTCGCGGTGGCTGGAGCGTTTGTTGGACGGCATGGCGCGGTCGCCCGAGGCTACGGTGTCGTCGCTGGCCTTGCTGGACGAGCCAGAACGCGCGCGACTGCTGCTAGAAAGCGGCGGCGCTTCGACCGAGCAGCCGCAGCAGACGCTGGTGAATTTGTTCCAGGCGCAGGTCGCGCGCACGCCCGACGCGGTGGCCCTGCGCAGCTGCGAAGCGCGGTTGAGCTACGCGCAATTGGAAGCCGCATCCAACCGCGTCGCGCATGCATTGATCGAGCTGGGCGTAGTGCCCGACACTCGTGTGGGCCTGTGCGCCGAGCGCGGGATCGAACTGGTGGTCGGCTTGCTGGGCATCCTCAAGGCCGGCGGTGGCTACGTGCCGCTGGACCCGGGCTATCCGCGCGAACGCGTGCTGCAGATGCTGGAAGATGCAGCGCCGGTCGCAGTGGTAAGCACCGGTGGCGCGGCCGCGCGACTGGGCGTGGACGGCGTTGCGGTGCTGGAAGTGGGAGCGACCGCCGACAGTGCGAAGTCGCACGCGCCGCAAGTGGCATTGCGTCCCGACCACTTGGCCTATGTCATTTACACCTCAGGCTCGACCGGCCAGCCCAAGGGCGTCATGGTCGAACATCGCCAGGTCGCGGCGTTGTTCGCCGCCACCGAGGCATCGTTCGGCTTCGGCCCCGACGATGTGTGGAGCGTGTTCCATTCCTTCGCCTTCGATTTCTCCGTATGGGAGTTGTGGGGCGCGTTGTTGTACGGCGGCTGCGCGATCGTCGTGCCGTGGGAATGCACGCGTTCGCCGGAGGATTTTCTGGCTCTGCTGGCGCGCGAGCGGGTCAGCATGCTCAGCCAGACGCCGAGCGCGTTCCGGCAACTGATCGTGGCCGGCGCCGGCGATACGCCGCTGCCGGCGCTGCGCGCCGTCGTGTTCGGCGGCGAGGCCCTGGATCCGCGCATGCTGCGGCCGTGGATCGAGCGCCATCCACCGGAGCGGGTGGCGCTGGTCAATATGTACGGCATCACCGAAATCACCGTGCATGCGAGCTATCTGCGCCTGCACCGCGATGCGATCGAGCACGGCCATGGCAGTCCCATCGGCCGGGCCTTGCCGCACCTGCGCCTGTACGTGCTCGACGCGGCGGGCGAACCGACGCCGGTCGGCGTCCCGGGCGAACTGTATGTGGGCGGCGCTGGCGTGGCGCGTGGTTACCTGCATCGGCCCGAGTTGACCCAGCAGCGCTTTGTCGCCAATCCCTTCGTCGCCGGCGACCGTCTGTACCGCACCGGCGACCTTGCGCGGCGGCGCGCCGACGGCGGCCTGGACTACCTGGGCCGCAACGACTTCCAGGTGAAGATCCGCGGTCACCGCATCGAACTGGGCGAGATCGAGGCGGCCTTGCGTGGGCTAGATGGCGTCCGCGAAGCCGTGGTCGAAGCGCGCGAGGGCGGCGAGGGCGAGCGCCGGTTGGTGGCTTATTTCGAAACCGCGGATACGAACGTCGCGGCCGAGTCGCTGCGCGCGGCGCTGATCGCGGCGTTGCCGTCCTATATGGTGCCGTCCGCGTTCGTGCGCGTGAGCCACTGGCCGTTGACGCCGAGCGGCAAGCTCGATCGCGGCGCGTTGCCGACGCCCGATGCCGAGGCCGCGGTGCACCGCCGCTACCGCGCGCCGACCGACGCCTTGCGGCAGGCGCTGGCCGAAGTCTGGGCGCAGGCGCTGCAACTGCCGGTCGAACGCATCGGTATCGACGACAACTTCTTCGAACTCGGCGGCGATTCGATCCGCAGTATCGCGGTCGTGGCCGAGGGCAGGCGGCGCGGTTTTGGCTTCGCGGTCGTCGACCTGTTCCGGCATCCGACCGTGGATGCATTGGCGCAGGCGCTCGGATCGAACGCCGCAAGCGTCGAGGCCGAGGATGTGCCGGACTGGCTCGCGCTGGACGAGTGCGCGGTCGACGAATCGATCAACGACGAACTGCCCGATGGCGTGGAAGACGCGTGGGACGCGACCTTGCTGCAACGCGGGATGATCTTCCACGGCGAATACGGCGGCGCCCGCGGCGTGTACCACGATGTGTTCTCGTATCGTATCGATCTGCCCCGATGGGACGAAGCGGCCATGCGCGCAGCGCTCGATGCGGTCGCGCTGCGCCACCCTTCGCTGCGCAGCGGCTTCGAACTGCGTCGCGACGGCACGGTGAGGCAGTGCGTGCATGCGGCGGCGCGGATCGCGCTGACGTGCAGCGACCTGCGTGGCCTGGACGCGGACGCGCAGCGCGCCGCGGTGCTCGCGTTCCTGGCCGAGCAGCAGGCGCGGCCGTGGGAGCTGCACAAGGCGCCGCTGTTGGCGTTCTTCGTTCACCGCTGCGACGAAACCCGGATCCAGCTGACGATCGCGTTCCATCACGCGATTCTCGACGGCTGGAGCGTGGCACTGATGCAAAGCGAGCTATTCGCCGAATACTTCCGCGCCCTCGGCATGGACGTGCCGGCGCCGCTGCCGCCGACGGTCTCGCCGAAGACGGCAGCCTGGCTCGAACGCCAGGCGCTCGGCGCCGCGCACCACGCCGAGTTCTGGTCGGGGTATCTCGCCGACGCCGAAGCCACGATCCTGCCGGATCTGCCGGGTGCGTGGCCGCAAACGGACGTGCGCAACCCGACCGTCGTGGTGCCGGCGCCGGTGGCGGCGCGGTTGTCGTCGCTCGCGTCCGAATTGGGCGTGCCGCTGCGTTCGGTACTGCTGGCCGCGCATCTGCACGTGATCGGCCTGTTCGCGGACACGCAGGCGCCGATGACCGGCGTGGTGTGCAATACCCGCCCGGAAACCGACGGCGGCGAACGCACGCTCGGTCTGTTCCTCAACACCTTGCCGCTGCGGATGAGCGCGACGCCGGGCAGTTGGAGGCAACGGATCCAGGCGGTGTTCGACGAGGAAAACCGGCTGGCCGAACACCGTCGCTATCCGTATTTCCGCATCGTCTCCGAGCACGCCCAGCGGGCGCGTCTGGACGCGGTGTTCAACTACGTGCATTTCCACGCCCATCAGGCCATCCACGACGCCGTGCGCGATCGCGCGGTGCCCATGGCCGCGAACGATGTCGACACGGTCGAATCCACCGGTTTCGGCCTGACGACGACGTTCTCCGGCGCGGGCGATGGCCTCGCCCTGGCCTTCGATGCCGATCGCAGCCGTTTCGGCCACGATCAGGTGATGCGCATGGCCGATGCCTACCTGCGCGTGCTCGCGACGATCGCCGACGACGCCGACGCGGCGTGGCAGGCGACATCGGCCTTGCCCGCGCGCGAGCGCAAGCGTTTGACCGAGGACTGGAACGCGACTGAGCACGAATATCCGCGCGAGGTCATGCATGCCGGCTTCGAGCGCCAGGTGCGCGCGTGTCCGCAGGCACTGGCGGTGTTGTGCGGGGACGAGCGCTGGAGCTACGAGGCGCTGAACGAACGCGCGAATCGGATCGCGCATCGGCTGCTGGCCGACGGCGTGCAGGCCGGCGATCGGGTCGGCATTCTGCTCGAACGCGGTCCGTGGATGGTCGCGGCGGTGTTGGCGGTGGCGAAGGCCGGCGCGGCCTACGTGCCGCTGGATCCTGCGCATCCGGTGCAGCGACTGCGCGAAACCTTGGAGGACTGCGCGCCGCGGATGGTGTTGTCGCAGCGGTCGTTGTCGCAGCATGAAGGTTTGTCGGTAGCACGCGTGCTTTACGTCGACGACCCGGAACCGTGGTCGAACCAGCCGGTGTGGAATCCGTCGTCGCAAGGCATCGGCATCGACGCGCAAGCATTGGCGTATGTGATCTACACCTCAGGCTCGACCGGCCGACCCAAGGGTGTGATGGTCAAGCACGCGGCGGCGACGAACCTGTTCGCATGGGTGGAATCGACGTTTGCGATGGGGCCGTCGGACCGGGTGCTGTTCACCACCTCTTTGAGTTTCGATCTGTCGGTGTACGACCTGTTCGGCGTGCTGTGGAGCGGCGGCAGCGTGCATGTGGCGCGCTCGGAAGAGGTGCGCGATCCGGCGCGTCTGATCGAACTGCTGCGCAGCGGGATCACGTTCTGGGACTCGGCGCCTGCGGTGTTCGCCGGGTTGGTGAGTTTGTTGACGGAGGAAGTGTCGCGCGATCTGCGACTGGCGTTCTTCAGCGGCGACTGGATCGGCCTGGAACTGCCCGATACGGTCCGGCGCGCCTTTCCGCGCTGCGAAGTGGTGGCGCTGGGCGGCGCGACCGAGGCGACGGTGTGGTCGAACTACCATCGTGTTAATCGGGTGGAGCCGCACTGGAAGAGCATTCCGTACGGCCGTCCGATCTGGAACGCGCGTTACTACGTGCTCGACGCGCGCGGCGAGCCGAGTCCGGTCGGCGTGCCGGGCGATCTGTATATCGCCGGCGATTGCCTGGCCGAGGGTTACTGGAACCGCGAAGAACTGACCGCCGAACGGTTCGTTCCCGATCCGTTCGTGCCGGGCGAACGCATGTACAAGACCGGCGACCGGGCGCGTTTCTGGGCGGACGGGACGATGGAGTTCCTGGGCCGCAACGATTTCCAGGTGAAGATTCGCGGTTACCGGATCGAGCTGGGCGAGATCGAATCGGCGCTGCAGTCTTGCGAAGGCGTACGCGATGCGGTGGTGGTGGCACGCGGCGAAGCCGGATCGGAGCGGACCTTGGTTGCGTACTGGCAGGGCGATGCGGTCGAAGCGTCGGCATTGCGAAGCCAGCTGCAGTCGCGCTTGCCGGAATACATGCTGCCGTCGGCCTACGTACGCGTAGACCACTGGCCGCTGACGCCGAACGGCAAGCTCGATCGCACGGCATTGCCGGCGCCGGAAGGCGACGCGCATGCGCGGCAAACGTACGAAGCGCCCGAAGGCGACATTGAGCAGGCGCTGTCGCAGCTATGGACCGAACTGCTGGGCGTCGACCAGGTCGGCCGCCACGATCATTTCTTCGCACTAGGCGGGCATTCGTTGCTGCTGGTCCAGTTGTCGCTGCGGATGCGCGAAATGTTCGCGATCGAACTGACCATCGACGTGCTGATGCGTTCGCCCGTGCTCAAGGCCATGGCCGAGGCGGTTGTCGACATGCAATTCCAGACCTATCTGGGCGGCGATGCGCAGGCCTTGAGCGACAGTCTCGACGGACTGTCGCGCGACGAGTTGCTGGCGCTGCTGAACGAGGAAGACGGGGTGACATGAGCCGCGACCCGCGCCAAACCAAGACACGCACGATCGGATATTCATTCATCGAGGAAGACAGCATGAAGCACTCAGTCATTGAACAAGCAGGCAACGGCGAAGCAGGCAAGCGCGAGGCCGGCAACCGGGCGAGCAGGATGGCGCCATCGACCCGGCGCGCGCGCGCGCGCGGCGCGATCGCCTGGATCATGGCCATCGCGCTGATCGCCTTCAGCACCGTCGCGCCAGCGCGGCAAGCCGCGCCCGTGGCCGGAGTCGACTACACCATCCTGGCCAAACCCGCGCAGGCCTCGCCGGGCCCCGGCATCGAAGTCGTGCAGGTGTTCAGCTATGCCTGCGGCGCCTGCGCGAAGTTCGATCCGGCGATGCAAGCATGGCGCCACAAGCTGCCGCGCGACGTGCGCTTCCAGTATGTGCCGGCGGTGTTTGGCGGCGCCTTCGATGCCGGCGCCAAGGCCTATTACGCGGCCGCGCAATTGGGCGTGGTGGACAAGACTCACGCGGCGATTTACCGCGCCGTGCATGTCGAGCAGACCCTGACCGGCGACAGCCCCGATCAGATCAGCGACGCCTACGCGCGCCTCGGCGTAGACCGCGCACGCTTCGCCAGCGCGTACGCCAGCAAGAAAACCGACGAACGCGTGCAGTGGGCGAGGTCCTACGCGATCGCCGCCGAGGTCGACAGCACGCCGACGATCATCGTGGCCGGCAAGTACAAGCTGGCGCCGAAACCCGGCGCGGCGCCGGAGGCGCTGCTGGCCACGGTCGACTACCTGATCGGGGTCGAACGCGCCGCGCGCGCCAAGCGTTGAACGCCGATCCGCACGGACGCAACGAGGAGACGCCCTTGCTATACGACTCAATCCTGGACACCGTGGGCCGCACGCCGATCGTCAGGATCAACCGGTTGGCGCCGGCCGGCGTGGATATCTTCGTCAAGGTGGAGGCGCGCAATCCCAGCGGTTCGATCAAGGACCGGATCGCGGCCTCGATCCTCGACGACGCGATCGCGCGCGGCGCGTTGCGTCCGGGCCAGGCCGTGGTCGAGGCGACGTCGGGCAACGCCGGCGTCGCCCTGGCTATGGCCTGCGCGGTGCGCGGCTATCGCTTCGTGGCCTTCATCAGCGACAACTACTCGGTCGAGCGGCGGCGCCTGATGCGCGCGTATGGCGCTGAAGTCGTGCTGACGCCCGCGGCCGAAGGCGCGATGGGCCGCAGCCGCGCCGCGCGCGAGTACGCCGAGCGCACCGGCGCGTACTTCGCCGATCAGTACGCCAATCCGGCCAATCCGGCCTGCCACCGCGACAGCACCGCGCGCGAGATCCTGCAGGCGTTCGCGCAGCGGCGGCTGGACTGGTTCGTATCGGGCTGGGGCAGCGGCGGCACCTTGAGCGGGGTAGGCGCGGCGTTGAAGGCCGCGCGCACCGACGTGCAAGTGGCGGCGGCCGAACCGGCGCGCGCGCGCGTGCTCGCCGGCCATCCGTGGACCGCGCACGAGATCGCCGGCTGGGCGCCGAATTTCATGCCCGCGGTGATGACGCCCGAAGTGGTCGACCGGACCGTCGCCGTGGACGAAGACGAAGCGCGCGAGGCCGCGCGCGAACTCGCGCGCCAGGAAGGCCTGTGCTGCGGCATTTCCTCGGGCGCGGCCTTCGTCGCGGCGCGAACAATCGCGGCGCAGGCGCCGGCCGGCAGCGCCGTGCTGACCATCCTGCCCGATACCGGCGAACGTTATCTGTCCACCTCGCTGTTCGACAGCGCCGACGCCTGAGTCGGCGCCGCGCCAACCAAATCCGCGCCAGTCGATTCCGCATTCCCGACGTAACCGCAACCGCAAAGTCCCCGATGACCGACGACACCCTCAGCCTGGAACAACTCAAGCGCAAGATCCTGCAGCGCGCGCTGGACAAGCGCATGCGCGAGGCCGCGCCCGCGTCGACGGCGATCGCGATCGCCGACCGCGGCGAAGGCCTGCCGCTGTCGTTCTCGCAGCAGCGGCTGTGGTTTCTGGACCGGCTGGAACCGGCCAGCGCCACCGCCTATCTGTTGCCGGCGACGCTGCGTCTGAGCGGCACGCTCGATCGCGCCGCGCTGCGGACTACCCTGGACCGGATCGTGGCGCGGCACGAAGTCCTGCGCTGCGCCTTCGTCGAGCGCGATGGCGCGGCGCGCGCGCAGCCCGCGCCCGCCGACATCGGCATGCCGATGCGCGAGGACGATCTGAGCGGACTGCCGGCTGAGGAGCGCCAGGCGCGGATGCAGGCGATCGTCGCCGAGGAATGCGCCACGCCGTTCGATCTCACCCGTCCGCCGCTAGTGCGCTGCCGCTTGCTGCGGATGGACGAGCACGAGCATGTGGTGATCCTGGTGCAGCACCACATCGTCTCCGACGGTTGGTCGCTCGGCGTCCTGGTCGGCGAGATCGCGGCCTTGTATCAGGCCTTTCGTCTCGGCGCCGACGATCCATTGCCGCCGCTGCCGCTGCAATACGGCGACTACGCCGCGTGGCAGCGCGACATCGACGACGGCGCCGCGATGCAGGCGCGGCTGGAGGCCTGGCGCGAGCGCATCGGCGATGCGCCCGGTCTGCTGGCCTTGCCATCCGATCGCCCCCGGCCGCCCCAACAGAGCTTCGCCGGGGCGACCGTTGCCGTGGCGTTGCCCGCCGCGCTGTCTGCACGCGTACGCGAGTTCGCTTTGTCCTGGGACGCGACCGCGTTCAACGTGCTGCTCGCCGCTTGGTCGGTGCTGCTGTCGCGGCTGAGCGGCCAACGCGATCTCGTGGTCGGCGTCTCGGCGGCCAATCGCGGCCGCAGTGAGGTCGAAGGGCTGATCGGCTTTTTCGTCAACACCCTGGCGCTGCGCGTCGACCTGCGCGACGCGCCCGACGTGGCGACGCTGATGGAACGCACCCGCGAGACCTTGTCGTTTGCCTACTCGGCGCAGGACGTGCCCTTCGAGCGCGTGGTCGATGCGGTCCGGCCCGCGCGCAGCCTGGCGCATGCGCCGCTGTTCCAGGTCATGTTGAACTTCGACAACACCCCGGTCGCGGCGCTGGACCTGCACGAGCTCCGGGTCGAGCCCGTGCGCCTGGAGCAGGCCGCGACCCATTTCGACCTGACCCTGGCGCTGAGCGACGACGGCGAACGCATCCAGGGCCGGCTGGAATACGCCACCGACCTGTTCGACGCCGCCACCGCGCAGCGCTGGGCCGGCCACTTGCTCGCCGTGCTCGAATCGTTGACCCAGGCCGCGCCGTCGACCGCGGTCGACGCGCTGGATGCGCTCGGCCCCGGTGAGCGCGCGAGGCTGCTGCGCGACTTCAACCGCACCGATACCGTGTTCGCGGAAGAGCTGTTGATCCACCGGATGATCGAAGCGCAAGCGCGCAGGACGCCGCAGGCGGTGGCGGTGGAGTTCGAAGGCACCCAGCTGAGCTACGCGCAACTGGATGCGCGCGCCAATCGTCTGGCGCGTTACCTGCGCGCGCGCGGTTGCGGCCCGGACGTGCTGGTCGCGATCGGCATGGAACGCTCGCTGGAAATGGTGATAGCCCAGCTCGGCGTATTGAAGGCCGGCGCCGCGTTCCTGCCGCTAGATCCGTCCTATCCGCTCGATCGTCTGGCTTACATGCTGGAGGACGCATGCCCGCGCATTCTGCTGAGTCAGACGCGGCTGGCATCGATGTGGCCGGCGCAGGCCTCGCGCGAAACTTTAGCCTTGGACACGCAATGGGGCGAGGTCGAGGCGTATCCAGCGATGCCGCTGGAGGCGACGGACGAGGCGCCGACTGAACTGACGCCCGATCACTTGGCCTACGTCATCTACACCTCAGGTTCCAGCGGCCGGCCGAAGGGCGTGATGGTGCATCACCGCGGCATCGCCAATCACATGGCGTGGCTGCGCGCGCACTACCCGATGGACACCCGCGACATCCTGATCCAGAAGACGCCCTTCAGTTTCGATGCCTCGATCTGGGACTTCTTCAGCGCGCTGATCTGCGGCGCGCGTCTGCTGGTCGCCGCGCCCGGCCGCCATTTCGACGCCGACTATCTCGTCGAGCTGATCCTGCGCGGCGGCGCGACCCGGCTCAAGCTGGTTCCGACCTTGCTGCGGGCGATGCTGGATCACCCGCGTTTCGGCCAGTGCACTTGCCTGCGGCAGGTGTTTTCCGGTGGCGAAGCATTGCCGTACGAACTCGCACAGCGCTTCTTCCAGGTGCTGCCGGGGACCGAGCTGTTCAACCATTACGGACCTACAGAAACCTCGGTCAATGTCTGCTACGCGCGTTGCCGGCCGGACGATCCGGGGGCGCGCGCGCCGATCGGCTGGCCGATCGCCAACACGCGTTTCTACATCGTCGACGCGGCGATGCGCCCGGTGCCGGTGGGCGCGCCGGGCGAGTTGCTGATCGGCGGCGTGCAGGTCGCGCGCGGCTATCTCAACCGTCCCGACCTCACCGACGAACGTTTCGTCGCCGACCCGCTGGATCCGGCCGGCGGCCGCGTCTATCGCACTGGCGATCTGTGCCGCTGGCTGGACGACGGCAGCGTGGAATACCTGGGGCGCAACGATCAGCAGGTCAAGATCCGCGGTTTCCGCATCGAACTGGGCGAGATCGAAGCGCAACTGCTCGCGGCCGCGGACGTGCGCGAAGCGGTGGTGGTGGCGCGCGCGGGCGAAGCCGGCGAGAGCGGCGGGCCGGGCGACGCGCGGCTGGTGGCCTACGTGGTCGCGCACGACGGCGCCGAGCCCGATCCGTCGGCGTTGCGCGCCGGGCTGGTCGCGAGTTTGCCCGAGTACATGGTGCCGGCGGCGATCGTGCGGCTCGCGGCGTTACCGCTCACGCCCAACGGCAAGCTCGACCGCAATGCGCTGCCGGCGCCGGACCGCGGCGCGATGGCGGTGCGCGGCTTCGTGGCGCCAGTGACGCCGACCGAACAACGGGTGGCGGCGCTGTGGCGCGAACTGCTGGGGCTGGAACAGGTCGGACGCGACGACAGCTTCTTCGAATTGGGCGGGCATTCGATGCTCGCGATCCGGATGGTCGCCAGGCTGCGCGAGCAAGGCGCCGCGGTCGATGTGCGCGCGGTGTTCGCCGCGCCGGTGCTGCATGCGTTTTGCGCGCAGCTCGATGCCGGCATTGGCCGCGCGGCGAGCGCGATCGATGCGGGCGGGGTGCCGAAGCACGCGACGAGACTGCACCCGGACATGGTCCCGCTCGCGGGCCTGTCGCAGGCCGAGCTGGACAGCATCGCCGCGCGGGTTGCGGACGGCGCGGCGGGCATCCAGGACGTGTATCCGCTCGCGCCGTTGCAGCAGGGCATCTTGTTCCACCATCTGGCAGAAGAGGTCGGCGATCCGTATCTGTCGACGTTCGTGCTCGGCTTCTCGGACCGGCGCGGACTCGAGCGCTTCGTGGAGGCGCTGCGGACGGTCGTGGCGCGTCACGACATCCTGCGCACATCGATTCACTGGCAGGGGCTGACCCAGCCGGTGCAGGTGGTGCACCGCGAGGTCGATCTGCCGCTGCGCGAAGCGGCGGTGCCGGCGGGCGAGGACACGGTCGCCTGGCTGTCGCGCATCGCCGATCCGGCGACGGTTCGCATCCTGCTCGATCGCGCGCCGCTGATCGCGCTGCATGCCGCGCCCGAGCGCGCCGGCGATAACACTGATAATCGCGCCGATGATCGCGCAAGCGGGGAATGGCGGCTCGCGCTGGTCAATCATCACCTGATCAGCGATCACGTCACCCTCGAACTGATCCTGCGCGAGGTCGCGGCCTTGCTCGACGGCCGCGCCGCGCAATTGCCCCGTCCGGTGCCGTTCCGCCAGCACATCGCCGCGATCGCCTCGCAATCGGCGCAAGCGCAAGAAGCCTATTTCACGGACTTGCTGGGCGATGTCGACGCGCCGACCGTCGCCTTCGGCGTGGACACGCTGCGCGACGGCCCGTCCGGGCTGCACGAGGCGCGGCAGTCGCTGTCGGCGCGACTGGCCTCGCGCATCCGCGCCGTTGCGCGTGCGCGCGGCATCGCCCCGGCCGCGCTGTTCCATGTGGCCTGGGCGCAAGTGCTGGCGCGCTGCAGCGGACGCGACGACGTGGTGTTCGGCACCGTGTTGTCCGGACGCATGGGCGGCGACCGCGCGGACGAGATGATGGGCGTGTTCATCAACACGCTGCCGTTCCGCCTGCGCATCGACCGGCGCGATGCCGGCGCCGCGGTCGACGCCGCGGTCGCGCAACTCGCGGCGCTGCTGGGACACGAGCACGCGCCGCTGGCGCTGGCCCAGCGCTGCAGTGCGGTACCCGCGCCGCAACCGTTGTTCACCACGCTGCTCAATTACCGCCACACCGTGTCCGTGGCCGAGCCCGGCCCGGGCGGCGCCGACTGGGATCGCATCCGCGTGTTGTTCATGGAGGAGCGCACCAACTACCCGCTGTCGATGTCGGTCAACGACGAAGGCGATGGTTTCACCTTGGTCGTGCACTGCGCGCGCGAGATCGATCCGGCGCGCACCATCGGCCTGCTCGATCTGGCGCTCGACGGTCTGACCGAAGCGCTCGACAACGCCGCTACGACCGCCGTGTGCGATCTCGAAGTGCTGCCCGCATCCGAGCGCGCGCTCATGCTGGAGGAGTTCAACGCCACCACGGTCGCTTATCCGCGCGGACTCACCGTGCATGGCCTGTTCGAAGCGCAGGCCGCGCGCACGCCCGATGCGGTCGCGGTGGAGTACGAAGGCGCGACCTTGAGCTACGCGCAACTCGACGCCGCCGCCAACCGGGTCGCGAACCGGCTGCGTTCTTTCGGGATCGGACCGGAGGCACGGGTCGCGATCTGCGTGGAGCGTTCGCTGCACCTGCCGATCGGCCTGCTCGGCATCCTCAAGGCCGGCGCCGCGTACGTGCCGCTGGACCCGGCGTACCCGTACGAGCGCTTGAGCTACATGCTGGAGGACTCGGGCGCGGCGGTGTTGTTGATGCAATCGGGTCTGGCGGAAACGTTGCCGCAACTGGCGGCCGCATCCGAGCAGGTCTGGCGACTGGACGACAGCAGCGAGTGGTCCGGTTACGGCGCGCAGGCCGCGCCGTTGCCTGATCTGAGCGAGACCCGCCTGGCGTATGTCATCTATACCTCCGGCTCGACCGGCCGTCCGAAGGGGGCGATGAACCAACACGACGGCGTGGTTAATCGCCTGCTGTGGGCGCGCGATCATTTCAGCATCGACGCGGACGATGTCGTGCTGCAGAAGACCTCGTTCGGATTCGACGTCTCGGTGTGGGAGATCTTCCTGCCGCTGCTGAGCGGCGCGAGGCTGCTGCTGGCGCGGCCGGGCGGGCAATCGGATCCGGCCTATCTGTCGCGCACGATCGCGGATCGCGGCGTGACCATGATGCATTTCGTGCCGTCGATGCTGCAGGCCTTCCTCGACGCGGGCGATGCCGAAGCCTGCAAGGGACTGCGGCAGGTGCTGTGCAGCGGTGAAGCGCTGTCGACGCGGCTGCAACAGCGCTTCCGGCAATGGCTGCCGCGGACGCGGTTGCATAACCTGTACGGGCCGACCGAGGCGGCGGTCGACGTGACCTGCTGGGCCTGCAAAGAGCGGGCGCCCGAGTCGGTGCCGATCGGCCGGCCGATCGCGAATACGCGCATGTACGTGCTCGACCAGCGACACCGGCCGGTGCCGCTCGGAGCGACGGGCGAGTTGTATATCGGCGGCGTGCAGGTCGGCCGCGGTTATTGGAATCGCCCGCAACTCACCGCCGAGCGTTTCCTGCCCGATCCGTACGCGACGCGGGGACGGATGTACCGCACCGGCGATCTCGGCCGTTGGCGCAAGGACGGTGCGCTCGAATATCTCGGACGCAGCGATTTCCAGGTCAAGATCCGCGGCTATCGGGTCGAGCCGGGCGAGATCGAAGCCTGCCTGGCCGCGCATGGGGGCCTGGACGACGCGCGCGTGGTCGCGCGCGATTTCGGCGACGGCGATCGCAGACTGGTCGCCTATGCGTTGCCGTCGGCGCGCAACGCCGCGGTGCCGCGCGCGCTGGCGGCGCTGGCGACGCAGACGGACGCGCAGACGCTGGAGCTGGACGGCCTCGGCGAGGTGTTCCATCTCAACACCAGCGAAACGCGCTTCCTGCACGAGGAAATTTTCGGCGGCGACGCCTATCGCCGCCACGGCGTGCGCCTGGACGACGGCTGCTGCGTGTTCGACGTCGGCGCGAACATCGGCATGTTCGCGATGTACGTCGGCGCGCAATGCCGCGACGCGCGGATCTTCGCCTTCGAACCGATCCCGCAGGTGCATCGCATCCTGCGCTTGAACGCCGAACTGCGCGGGCTGGACGCGACCGTCTACGATTGCGGCTTGGCCGCGGCGCCGGGCGAAGCCGAGTTCATTTTCTATCCGCACAACAGCATCGTCTCCAGCAGCGTGCTCGATGCCGATGTCTCGCGCGGGGTGGTCGAGTCCTATCTGAGTTCGTCCTCCGTCGATGCTTCCGGCACCGGCGAGGATCTGCGCGAGCTGCTGGACGAGCGCATGCAGGGCGAACGGGTGCGAAGGCCGTTGCGAACCGTCTCGCAGATCATCGACGAACACGAGGTCGCTTGCATCGACCTGCTGAAGGTCGATGTGGAAGGCGCGGAGCTGGAGGTGTTGCTCGGCATCGAGCCCGCGCATTGGCCACGCGTGCGTCAGGTGGCGGTGGAAGTGCACGACGTCGACGGACGGCTGGCGCGCGTGCGCGGCCTGCTCGAGAACCACGGTTTCGTCGTCGCCAGCGAGCAGGATGCGGCGCTGGCCGGAACCGCGTTGCACAACGTCTATGCGATCCGTCCTGAGGCGGCGTCACCGGCCGACGCACCGCGCGCACTCGCGACGCAGGCGGCGCGCTGGAACGGACGCGGCGCGCTCGAGCGCGATTTGCGCGAGCACGTCGCGGTGCTGCCCGAGTACCTGCGCCCGTCGCATTACGTGTTCGTCGCGCGGATCCCGACCACCGCCAACGGCAAACTGGATCTAAGCGCGTTGCCGGCGCCGGGAGGCGGTCCCGCGCCCGCCGGCCGGCGCGAGCCACCTGCCGATCGCGGCGAACGCGACCTCGCCGCGCTGTGGAGCGAATTGCTCGGCGTCGCCGAGGTTTGCCGCGACGACGATTTCTTCCTGCTCGGCGGCCATTCGCTGTCCGCGTTGCAGCTCGCGCTGCGGGTACGCGAGCGCCTGGGCATCGCCCTGACCGTGGGCGACGTGTTCGCGCATACGACATTGGCCGCGATGGCGGCCGCGGCGACCGAGAAGGGGCTGTCGGTTTTCGACGCCCGGGCGGTGGAGGAGGCCAGCGCGGGGCTCGACGGGCTCAGCGAGGAAGAACTGCTGGCGCTGCTGGACGAGTAAGCGCCGTGGCCCGATGGGCGAAACGACGAACGTGCGGGATCGACGACGAAATGGAATCCAGGTAATGACGCAAAATCGAGACGATGCAGGCGACAACGGACAGCGGCAGGACGGCGACGATCGCGTCAGCGGCGACCATGCGGGCGAGGGCGGAACGGACCAGCGTGCGAGCGACGAGCAAGCGGCGCGCAACCGGCTGGACGCGTTGCGCCGCGCGGTCGCGCTCAAGCGTCTGCGCGCGACCGGTGCGCAAGCGAACGCCGACGCCACCGCCATCGTTCGGATCGATCGCGACGGCCCACTGCCGCTGTCGTGGGGCCAGCGCCGGTTGTGGTTTCTGCACCGCCTCGGCGGCGCCGGCGGCGATGCCTACCGGATCGGCGCCGCGTTGCGCCTGCTCGGTCCGTTGCGCGGCGACGCGCTGCAGGGCACGCTGAGCGATCTGACCGCGCGGCATGAGATCCTGCGCAGCCGCATTCTCGACCGCGACGGCGAGCCGGAGCTGACGATCGTCGACGCGGCCGATTTCGCCCTCGCGCAGTCCGATCTGTCCGGCGTTGGCGACGACGGCGAACGCGAATCGCGGCTGCGCGAGCTGTGCGGCGAAGAAACCGGAATGCCGTTCGATCTGCAGCGCGAAGCGCCGATGCGCGCGCGCCTGATCCGCCTCGGCGACGACGACCACGTGCTGGTGATGACTCAGCACCACATCGTCTCCGACGGCTGGTCGATCGGCATCCTGGTGCGCGAGCTCGCGGCGCTGTACGCCGCGCGCCTGGACGCCTTGCCCGATCCACTGCCGCCGTTGCCGCTGCAATACGTGGATTTCGCCGCGTGGCAGCGCGAGCGTCTGCACGGCGACGGCTTCGACGCCGCCTTGTCGGCCTGGAGGCAGGTGCTGGACGGCGCGCCGCTGCTGTCGACGCTGCCCGGCGACTTCGCGCGTTCCGGCGTCGCGCGCCATCGCGGCGCGCGCGTCGTCATCGGCTGGCCGCAAACCGTGAGCGCCGCGGTGCGCGCGCTCGCCGCGCGCTGCGGCGCGACCCCGTTCGCGGTCATCCTCGCCGCCTGGAACGTGTTGCTGGCGCGCATGAGCGGCCAGCGCGACCTGGTCGTCGGCATGCCGGTCGCGCATCGTCCGCGCACCGAACTGGAAGGCTTGATCGGTTTCTTCGTCGACACCTTGCCAGTGCGGGTACGGCTGGACGAGGGCATCGGCGCCGAGCGCCTGGTGCGCGCCGTGCATGACGAACTGCTGAGCTGCTTCGAACGCCAGGAGGTGCCGTTCGATCGCATCGTCGACGCGTTGCGTCCGCAGCGCGCACTCGGCCACGGTCCGCTGTTCCAGACCCTGGTGTCGTTGAACAACACGCCGTCGGCGACGCTGCGGCTGGGTCGCCTGCGCATCGAGGACTTCCCGCTGGAGCAGCAGACCGCCAGCCACGACCTCGTACTGAATCTTAGCGAAGCCGCCGATGGCCTCGTCGGCAGCCTCACCTACGATGCCGATCTGTACCGCCACGCGAGCGTCGAGCGCTGGGCCGATTACCTGCAGCGGTTGTTGCTTGAGATGGCGCGCGATCCCGCCGCGCCGGTCGATGCGCTTGCGCTGCTTCCGTCGTCCGAACGTTCGTTGTTGCTGGAAGGCTTCAACGCGACCGATCGCGCCTACCCGCCGATGGCGACCTTGCATGCCGGTTTCGAAGCGCAGGCGCGAACGACGCCGGATGCGGTGGCGGTGGAGTTCGAAGGTTCGCAGCTGACTTACGCCGAATTGAATGCACAGGCCAATCGTCTGGCGCATACCTTGCTGGCGCGGGGCGTGCGGCCGGACGACCGGATCGGGCTGTGCGTCGAGCGTGGTCTGGCGATGACGGTCGGTTTGCTGGGGATTCTGAAGTCCGGCGCGGCTTACGTGCCGCTGGATCCGTCGCTGCCGGCGCAGCGGGTGCAGGCGATGGTGGCCGACTGTCGGCCAAAGCTGGTGCTGACCGATGCGGCCGGCGCAGCTCTGTTGTCCGCCGAGTTGTTGGCATCGGAAGCGGTGCTGCGGGTGGACGAACCTCGGTCGTGGTCGGGCATTGAGACCGATCCGGATGCGCAGGCGCTCGGTCTCAAACCTGATCATCTGGCCTACGTGATCTACACCTCCGGCTCGACCGGCACGCCGAAGGGCGCGATGAACCAGCACGACGGGGTATGCAACCGTCTGCAATGGGCGCGCGAAGTGTTCGGTGTCGGCCCGGACGACCGCGTACTGCAGAAGACGCCGTTCGGTTTCGATGTCTCGGTGTGGGAATTCTTCCTTACCTGGTCGGTCGGTGCGCGTTTGGTGCTGGCGCGTCCGGGCGGCCATCAGGACCCCGCGTATCTGAGCGAGCTGATCGAACGCAGCGGCACGACCGTGCTGCACTTCGTGCCGTCGATGCTGGATGCGTACCTGCGGCATGGACGCGAAGGCTCGCTGTCGGGCGTCCGTGCAGTGCTGTGCAGCGGCGAAGCGCTGAGCGGCGAACTGCGCGACCGATTCCTGTCGGCGTATCCGCAGGTCGCCTTGTACAACCTGTACGGCCCGACCGAAGCGGCAGTAGACGTGACGTGGTGGACCTGCGCGGCCGGCGAAAGCGGCGCGGTTCCGATCGGGCGCCCGGCGCCGAACGTGCGGATGTACGTGCTGGACAGCGGTTTGCGTCCCGTACCGTTGGGCGCGGTCGGCGAGCTGTATATCGGCGGCGTGCAGGTGGGCCGCGGGTATTGGAACCAGCCCGAACTGACGTCGCACCGATTCATTGAAAACCCGTTCGTTACGGGCGACCGCCTGTACCGCACCGGCGACCTGGGCCGCTGGCGCGAAGACGGCGCGCTGGAGTACCTCGGTCGCAACGACTTCCAAGTGAAGCTGCGCGGCTTCCGCATCGAGCTGGGCGAGATCGAAAGCGCGCTGCGCCAATGCGAGGGTGTTCGCGAGGCGGTGGTAAGCGCGCATACCGACGACGGCGGCGGCGAGCCACGGCTTGTCGCGTATATCGAAGGTGAGCCGCTGCAGGTAGCCGCGCTAAGGCAGGCGCTAGGCGAACGATTGCCCGAATACATGGTGCCGGCGCTGTATGTGGCCGTGACCCAATGGCCGCTGAGCGCGAACGGCAAGCTCGACCGCAGCCGCCTGCCGACACCGGACTCGGCTACCTACGCACAACGCGACTACGCCGCGCCTGAAGGCGAGGCCGAACAAGCGCTGGCGCGAATCTGGTCGCAGGTGCTGAACGTCCCGCGCGTCGGCCGTCACGACAATTTCTTCGAGCTAGGCGGCGATTCGATGCGGATCCTGCGGCTGGTCGAACCGCTGGCGCGCGCAGGCTGGCGATTGCAGGTCGGCGACGTGTTCTCCGCGCCGGAACTGTCGGCGCTGGCGCGACGCATGACACTGGACGATGCCTCGGAAGCGGCCGTCGCCGTACCGCCGAACCTGATTCCCGCCGACGCCGACCGCATCGAGCCGCACATGCTGCCGCTGATCGCCTTGCCGCAGGCGAGCATCGATGCGATCGCCGCGGCGGTGCCGGGCGGCGCGAGCAACATTCAGGACATCTATCCGCTCGCGCCGCTGCAGGAAGGCATCCTGTTTCACCATCTGCTGCAGACCCAAGGCGATACCTATCTGTTGCGTGCGGTGATCGGGTTCGACAGCCGCGCGCGCCTGAACGGGTTCCTGCGCGAACTGCAGGCGACCATCGACAGCCACGACGTGCTGCGCACGGTGGCCTGCTGGGAAGGCGTGCCGGAACCGGTACAAGTGGTGCTGCGCCGGGCGACGTTGCAACTGGAACAGATCGCGGCGCAGCCGGGCCAGACCCCGCGCGCGGCGCTGGAAGCGCATACCGATCCGGCGCGGCTGCGCCTGGATCTGCGCCACGGCCCGCTGCTGCGCGCCTACGCGATCGCGGACGAGGGCGGCGAATGGCTGCTCGCGCTGGTCAACCATCACTTCATCAGCGACCACATCACTCTGGCGGCGGTGGTCGAGGAAATCGCCATGCGCCTGGCGGGGAAGGGCGCGCAGTTGCCGGCCGCGGTGCCGTTCCGCGAGTTCATCGCGCGCGCGCGGCTCAGCGGCAGCGCCGATCACGAGGCTTATTTCCGCCGCACGCTCGGCGACGTCGAAGAACCGACCGCGCCGTTCGCGATCCTGGACGTGCGCGATGCCGGCGCGGCCGCGACCGAGTCGCGTCAGCCGTTGCGCGAGGAACTCGCGCTGCGCCTGCACCGGCTGGCGCGCGCGCGCGGCGTGCCGCTGTCGGCGTTCCTGCACGCGGCCTGGGCGCTGACCTTGGCCGCGTGCACCGGCCGTCGCGATGTGGTGTTCGGCTCGGTACTGTCGGGACGCATGCGCGAAGCCGGCGCGGCGCGCGCGCTCGGCGTGTTCATCAACACCCTGCCGCTGCGCATCGCGCTAGACGGCGTCGATGCGAACGCACTGGTCGAGCGCACGCGCCAGGCGCTGGCCGAACTGCTGCGGCATGAGCAGGCCTCGCTGGCGTTGGCCCAGCGCTGCAGCGGCGTCGAGGCGCCGTTGCCGTTGTTCACGGCCTTGCTCAACGTGCGCCATGCCGGATCGGGTTCCGAACTCGACTCGCAGCCCGATCAGCAGGCGAACGCGGGCCTGCAAGGCCTGCGCGTGCATGCCGGCCGCGAACGTTCCAACTATCCGTTGACCTTGTCGGTGGATCTGGCCGGTCAGGCGATCACCCTGGTCGCGATGTGCGCGCCGGGAATCGACGCGGCGGCCATGGCCGAACGTTACGCCTATGCGATCGAACGCCTGCTGGCGGCGGTCGAATGCGACGATCCCACCCCCGCGCATGCGCTGCCGGTGCTGCCGCCGCGCGAGCGAGCGCGGTTGGTGGACGAGTTCAACGCGACCGCCGTGCCGTACCGGCGCGACGATCTGATCCATGCCGGCTTCGAGCGCCAGGCGCGCCTGCGCTCGGACGCGATCGCGGTGATCGCCGACGGCGGTTCCTGCAGCTACGGCGAACTCAACGCGCGCGCCAACCGGATCGCCCATCGCCTGTTGGCCATGGGTGTGCGTCCGGGCGAGCGCATCGCGATCTGCGCCGAACGCGGCGTGGCGATGGTGGCGGCGCTGCTCGGCATCCTCAAGGCCGGCGGCGCTTACGTGCCGCTGGATCCCGCATACCCGCCCGATCGCCTGGCCTACATGCTCGAAGACGCCGCGCCGGTGGCGCTGCTGGCCGATGGCCATCTGCTCGACGATCCCGGCGTGCTCGGCCTGGCCGCGCTCGATGCGAGCGACCCGCCGATGCAGGTATTGCGCCTCGACGATGAGCGCGCGGTCGCGGCTTATCCCGATCACGACCCCGATGCGGCATCGCTCGGCATCGTCTCCGACCAGCTCGCGTATGTGATTTACACCTCCGGCTCGACCGGCCTGCCGAAGGGCGTGATGGTGCAGCATCGCCCGGCGGTCAATCTTTTCGAATGGGTCGAGCGCAGTTTCGGCGTGGGCGCGGACGACACCCTGCTGTTCACCACCTCGCTGTGCTTCGATCTGTCGGTGTACGACCTGTTCGGCATCCTCGGCTCGGGCGGGCGGGTGCGCGTGGCCACGCGCGAGGAAGTCGCCGACCCGCGCGCGCTGATCAGGATCCTGCGCGAGGAACGAATCGCTTTCTGGGATTCGGCCCCGGCGGTGTTCGCCCAGCTCGTGCCGTTCCTGCAGGACGGTGTGCAGTCGCCGTGGTTGCGACTGGCGTTCTTCAGCGGCGACTGGATCGCGCTGGAACTGCCCGACGCGGTCCGCGCCGCGTTTCCGAACTGCCAACCGATCGGCCTGGGCGGCGCCACCGAAGCGGTGGTGTGGTCCAACTACTTCCCGATCGGGCGCGTCGATCCGGCGTGGCCGAGCATTCCCTACGGCCGGCCGATCCAGAACGCGCGCTATTACGTGCTCGACGCCGATCTCAACCCGGTGCCCGAAGGCGTGGCCGGCGATCTGTATATCGGCGGCGAATGCCTCAGCGCCGGCTACTTCCGCCGCGAAGCGCTGACTGCCGAGCGCTACTTGTCCGACCCGTTCGTTGCGCACGATCCGCAGGCGCGGATGTACCGCACCGGCGATCGCGCCCGCCATCGCGGCGACGGACAGCTGGAGTTCCTCGGACGCCTGGACAGCCAGGTCAAGATCCGCGGCTTCCGCATCGAGCTGGGCGAGATCGAAGCGCAGTTGCTCGATGCGGACGACGCGCATGCGGCATTGGTCGAGGTGCGCGAGTTCGCGCCGGGGGATCGCCGATTGGTCGCCTATGTCGTTCCGGTCGATCCGGCGGCGTGGTCGGCTGCGGCGACGCGCGATCGTCTCGCCACGCGCTTGCCGGACTACATGATGCCGTCGGCCTTCGTCGTGCTGGACGCGTTGCCGTTGACGTCCAACGGCAAGGTCGATCGCGCGGCCCTGCCGATGCCGGACGGGCAGGACACGGTGGTGCGCCGCGCCTACGCGGCGCCGCGGGGCGAGGACGAAACCGCATTGGCCGAGGCCTGGTCGGCGGTGTTGGGCATCGACGAAATCGGCCGTCACGACTCGTTCTTCGAACTGGGCGGGCACTCGCTGTCGGCGATCGCGCTGATCGAGCGGCTGCGTCACGGCGGCCGCGTCCTCGACGTGCGCGCGGTGTTCGACACGCCGGAGCTGGCGCGGATGGCGGCGCGGCTGCGCACCCTCGACGGCACGCAGGCGTCGGACGCGTTCGCGGCCGATGCCAGCGGCATCGCGGTCGACACGACGCGGATCGAGCCGCATATGCTCGATCTGGTGGTGTTGGATCAGGCGCGCATCGACGCGGTCGTCGCGGTGGTCGACGGCGGCGCGGGCAATGTGCAGGACATGTACCCGTTGGCGCCGTTGCAGGAAGGGATATTGTTCCACCACCTGCTCGGCGGCAGCGGCGACGCTTATCTGCTGCGCACCGTGATCGCGTTCGACAGCGACGCCCAGGCCGACGCGTTCCTTGATGCGTTGCAGGCGGTGATTGATCGCCACGACATCCTGCGCACGGCGCTGCACTGGGAGGGCGTGGAAACGCCGCTGCAGGTCGTGCGCCGGCAGGCGGTGTTGCCGCGCATCGACCACGGCCGCATGGCCGACGCACAGGCCGCCACCGCAGCCTTGCTGGCGGCGACCGATCCCGATCGCACCCGCCTGGATCTGCGTCGGGCACCGCTGCTCGCGGCCCATCGCGTGCACGCGGCCGACAGCGGCGAATGCCTGCTCGGATTGCTTGCCCACCACGCGGTCTGCGATCACGTCACCCTGGCGATGATGATGCGCGAAGTGCTGGCCTTGATGTCCGGCGACGCGCTGCCGAGGCCGCTGCCGTACCGTCGCTTCATCGCGCATACGCTGTCGGTGCCGCGGCAGGCGCACGAAGCGTATTTCCGCGCCCGCCTGGCCGACCTCGCCGAACCGACCTTGCCGTTCGGCGCGACCGATGTCCGCGGCGACGGCAGCGCATTGCGCGAAGCGACCGAGCGGCTGCCGCGTGCATTGTCCGAAGCCCTGCGCGCCCGCGCTCAGCGCATCGGCGTACTGCCCGCGGCGCTGTTCCATCTGGCCTGGGCGCGGGTGCTCGCGGCCTGCGTGGACCGCGACGACGTGGTGTTCGGCACGGTGCTGTCCGGCCGCCTGCAGGGCGTGGCCGGGTCCGACCGCGCGCTCGGCGTATTCATCAATACCTTGCCGGTGCGGGTGCGACTGCATGCCTCGGATGTCGGCGCGGACGCCGCCGCGAACGTCGACGCGGCCTTGCGTTCGATGCAGGACGAACTCAACGCGCTGCTCGCGCACGAACAGGCGCCGCTGTCGCTGGCTCAGCGTTGCAGCGCGGTCGCGCCGCCGACGCCGTTGTTCAGCAGCTTGCTCAACTATCGCCGGGGCGAGGCGGCCGACGCGCGCGCCGCCGAGGCGCTGGCGAGGCAGGGCATCCGCCTGGTCGCCGGCGGCGAACGCACCAATTACCCCATCGCCATTGCGGTGGACGATACCGACGAAGGGTTCTCCATCCTCGCCCAGTGCTCAAACTCCGCAGCGGCGGCGGATCCGGGACGCCTGATCGGCTATCTGCGTACCGCGCTGGAGGTGTTGGCGAGCGATCAGGGCGCGGACGGCGTACTTCCATCGTCCGAGCGTTCGTTGCTGCTGGAAACGTTTAACGCCACCGATCGCGCCTACCCGCCGATGGCGACCTTGCATGCCGGTTTCGAAGCGCAGGCGCGGACGGCACCGGATGCGGTGGCGGTGGAGTTCGAAGGTTCGCAGCTCACTTACGGCGAATTGAATGCTCAGGCCAATCGCTTGGCGCATACCTTGCTGGCGCACGGCGTGCGGCCGGACGACCGGATCGGGCTGTGTGTCGAGCGCGGTCTGGCGATGACGGTCGGTTTGCTGGGCATCCTCAAGTCCGGCGCTGCCTACGTGCCGCTGGATCCGTCGCTGCCGGCGCAGCGGGTGCAGGCGATGGTGGACGACTGTCGGCCACGGCTGGTGCTGGCCGATGCGGTTGGTGCGGCGCTGTTGGCCGCGGACTCGCCTGCCTCGGAAACAATGCTGCGCTTGGACGAACCCGAGTCGTGGTCGCTCATCGAGACCGATCCGGATGCGCGGGCATTGGGTCTGAAACCCGATCATCTGGCCTACGTGATCTACACCTCCGGTTCGACTGGCACGCCGAAGGGCGCGATGAACCAGCACGACGGGGTATGCAACCGTCTGCAATGGGCGCGCGAAGTGTTTGGTGTAGGCCCGAACGACCGCGTGCTGCAAAAGACGCCGTTCGGTTTCGACGTATCGGTGTGGGAGTTCTTCCTTACGTGGTCGGTCGGTGCGCGCTTGGTGCTGGCGCGTCCAGGCGGCCATCAGGACCCGGCGTATCTGAGCGAACTGATCGAACGCAGCGGCACGACCGTGCTGCACTTCGTGCCTTCGATGCTGGATGCGTATCTTCGGCATGGACGCGAGGGTTCGCTGTCGAACGTGCGTGCGGTGCTGTGCAGCGGCGAAGCGCTGAGCGGCGAACTGCGCGACCGATTCCTGTCGGCGTATCCGCAGGTCGCCTTGCACAACCTGTACGGTCCGACCGAAGCCGCAGTCGACGTGACGTGGTGGACCTGCGAGGCTGGCGACAGCGGCGCGGTTCCGATCGGACGTCCAGCACCGAACGTGCGGATGTATGTGCTGGACAGCGGCTTGCGGCCGGTACCGCTGGGCGCGGTTGGCGAGCTGTACATTGGCGGCGTGCAAGTGGGTCGCGGTTATTGGAACCAGCCCGAACTGACATCGCAGCGATTCATCGACAGTCCGTTCGTCGCGGGCGACCGCCTGTACCGCACTGGCGATCTGGGCCGTTGGCGCGAAGACGGCGCACTGGAATATCTGGGCCGTAACGATTTCCAGGTAAAACTGCGCGGCTTCCGCATCGAGCTGGGCGAGATCGAAACCGCGCTGCGCCAGTGCGAGGGCGTCCGCGAGGCGGTGTTGTGCGCGCATGCCGACGGTAGCGGCGAGCCGCGACTCGTGGCTTACGTCGAAGGCGAGCCGCTGCAGGTGGCCGCGCTACGACAGATGCTGAGCGAACGACTGCCCGAATACATGGTGCCGGCGCTCTACGTGGCAGTGGCCGAGTGGCCGCTGAGCGCGAACGGCAAGCTCGACCGCAGCCGTCTGCCGGCACCGGACTCGGTGGCGTACGCGCAACGCGACTACGCCGAGCCCGAAGGCGAAGCCGAACAAGCGCTGGCGCGCATCTGGTCGCAGGTGCTGAACGTGTCGCGCGTCGGGCGTCACGATAATTTCTTTGAACTCGGCGGCGATTCGATACGCAGCATCGCCGTGGTCGCCAAGGCGCGCGAGCAGGCGATGGAATTCTCCATCGCCGATCTGTTCCGCACGCCGACGATCGCCGAACTCTCGCCGGGCGTGCGCAGCGTCGAAGCCTCGACCGAGCGTCTGCGGCCACGCGCATTGACAGCCGCCGACACCGCGCGCCTGCCCGACGGCATCGAAGCGGCCTATGCGGCGACCCTGCTGCAACAGGGCATGATCTTCCACGCCCAACTCGCCCGCGCCGAGGGTGCCTATCACGACGTTTTCAGCTACGAACTCGAATTGCCGGGCTGGAGCGAAACCAGCATGCGCGAAGCGCTGGACGCGGCGATGCGCCGTCATCCTGCGTTGCGCACCGGTTTCGTCCATGGCGGCTACAGCGAGCCGCTGCAACTGGTTCACGCGCGGGCGCCCGTGCCGCTGGAGGTCGTCGATCTGCGGCCTCAGGACGCCAACGCGCGCGCCGCCACCGTCGCCGCGTTCGTCGCGCGCGAGCGCGGCCGCGACTTCGATCTCGAACGGCCGCCGCTGTGGCGGGTGTTCGTGCACCGGCTCGACGAGCGTCGCATCCAGTACACGATGAGTTTCCACCACGCGATCCTGGATGGATGGAGCGTGGCGCTGATGCAGACCGAAGTGTTCGCCGGTTATTTGCGTGCACTCACGGGCGGCGACACCGGTCAGCCGGAACCGCGGCGATTGCAAGTGTCGCCGGCCGACGCGGTGGCGCTGGAACAGGCGGCATTGGACGATCCGCGCCAGGCGGCGTTCTGGCGCAGCGCGCTGGAGGGCTTCCAGCGCGGTGTGCTGCCGGCTCATGACGCCGGCGCGCATGCATCGGGCAGCTACCATGCCGAAGCGCTTGAGATCTCCGCCGATCACGAACGAGGCCTGCGCGATCTCGCCAATACCCTGGGCGTGCCGGTGCGGACGCTGCTGCTGAGCGTCCATCTGCGCGTGCTGGCCTCGCTATGCGGCGGCCAGGACGTCACCACCGGGCTGGTCTCCAATGTGCGGCCGGAAAGCGCCGACGGCGACCGCGCGCTGGGCCTGTTTCTCAACACGCTGCCGCTGCGCGCGCGCATGGCGCCGGGCCGCTGGCGCGACCTGGTGCTGCAGGTGCGCGAAGCCGAACTCGGCGCGATCGAACATCGCTACTACCCATACTTCCGCCTGCACCGCGAGCAGGGCGGCGAAGCCTTGTTCGAGACGATCTTCAACTACGTCAACTTCCACGCCTACGATGCTCTGGAGAACGCGGGCCTGCGGCTGTTGGGATCGCGCGTCCACGAGTGGACCGGTTATCCGCTCGACGTATCGTTCTCGCATACCGGCGGACGTTTGCTGCTGCAGGTGATCGTGGATCCCGCGCGGTTGTCGCCGACGCAGGCCGCGCGCATCGCCGGCTATCTGCGCGAGGCGATCGGCGCGCTGGTGAGCCGGCCCGATGCCGATCACGCCGCGCACCGACTGTACGCGCCCGATGAAGCCGAGCGATTGCGTGGGTGGGAGCAAGGTCCCACGTTGCCCGACGACGACGCGCCCGCGACCGTTCACGCCGGCGTGGAAGCGCGCGTGCGCGCGTGCCCCGACAGCGATGCGATCGTCGACGGCGAACGGCGCCTGAGCTATGCCGAACTCGATGCAGGCGCCGAACGCGTCGCCCGGCGCCTGCGCGCGCTCGGCGCGGGGCCGGGACGTTACGTTGCGCTGGTCATGGGCCGCGGCGCGGACCAGATCGTCGCCATGCTCGGCGTGTTGAAGGCCGGCGCCGCGTACGTGCCGATCGATCCGGTGTACCCGGATGCGCGCATCGCCGACATGCTGGCCGACTGCGGCCCGGCGGTGGCGATCGCGCAGGCCGCGATCATGGAGCGGTGGGGCAGGGTGGCCGGCGGCGAAGATATTCCGCTGCTACTGATCGAAGACGCCTGCGCACCGATCGAAGCGATGGATACCTTGAGCGATATGGATGCCGCCGCGTCCGCATCCGACGCCGCCTACGTGATCTACACCTCCGGTTCGACCGGTCGGCCCAAGGGCGTCGTGGTCGAACATCGCAACGTGGTCCATCTGATCCGCAATCACCTGATCCGGTGCGGGCTGAGCGCCGAGGACCGGGTCATGCACTACGCCTCGTGCAGCTTCGACACGTCGGTCGAGGAGATATTCCCGGCGTTGTGGGCGGGCGCGACGATCGTCGTGCGTCCCGCGGCGCTGGTCGTGCCCGACGCGGATTTCGAACGGTTCCTGCGCGATCAACGGATCAGCGTGGCCGATTTGCCGACCGCGTTCTGGCATCGCTGGGTGCAGGCGTCGACGCGCGGCGATCTGGATCGTCCGGCGATCGGATCGGATCTGCGTCTGGTGGTGGTCGGCGGCGAGAAAGCCGAGCCCGCCGCGTTGGCGCAATGGCGCGACTTGCCGGCGACAGCGGCGACGCGCTGGCTCAATACCTACGGCCCGACCGAGGCGACCGTGTACGCCACCGCCCATGCGCTGGACTGCGCGGCCGCCGCGCAGGCCTGGGACGGCGGCATCGGCCGGCCGATCGCCGGTGTGCGGGTGCGCGTCGTCGACGCTTACGGCCAGACCGCGCCGGTGGGCGCGGCCGGCGAGTTGTGGATCGGCGGCGACGGCGTGGCTCGTGGTTATCTCGACCGGCCCGCGCTGACCGACGAGAAGTTCCTGCGCGACGCCGATGGATCGCGCTGGTACCGCAGTGGCGACATCGCGCGTTGGCGCCACGACGGGCATCTGGAATTCCTCGGCCGCGACGACGGCCAGACCAAGCTGCGCGGCTATCGCATCGAACTGGGCGAGATCGAGGCGGCGTTGTTGGCGTGTTCCGCCGTACGCGACGCGGCGGTGACGGTGCGCCGGGACGGCGACGGCGAGCCTCGCATCGTCGCGTACGTGGTGCTGGCCAGCGACCAAGCCATGGATACGCGCGGCCTGCGCGACGCTCTGGCCGCACGGCTCCCTGAGTACATGCTGCCCGCGGCGTTCGTCGCGCTGGAATCGATTCCGCTGCTGGCCAGCGGCAAGCTGGACAAAGCCGCGCTACCGGCGCCGACCGGCGCCGCCGGCCTGGTGGCCTATGCCGCGCCGGCCGCGGGCGTCGAATCGGCGATCGCCGCGATCTGGTCGGAGATGCTCGGGGTCGAGCGGGTCGGCCGCGACGATCACTTCTTCGAACTCGGCGGTCACTCGCTGATGATCGTCGGCATGATCGAGCGGTTGCGCGAGCAGGGCATCGTGCTGGACGTGCAGACGGTGTTCGCGGTTCCGCGACTCGCCGAGCTGGCCGCGCGCGCAATTGAGGCATCGACCGCCGATAGCGACGTCGCATCCGCGCCATCCAATCCGCTGCAGGCCGGCGCGCAGCGGATCGTGCCCGCGCTGTTGCCGCTGGTGGACATGGATCAGGCCGACATCGACGCGCTGGTCGCCGCGGTGCCGGGCGGCGCCGACAACATCCAGGATGTGTATCCGCTGGGAACCTTGCAGACCGGTATCCTGTTCCATCATCTGATCCAGCGCGAAGGCGATCCGTACCTGTTACGCTACGTGGTTCGCATCGACGGCCGCGCGCGCCTGGACAGCCTGCTCGCCCATCTGCAGCACGTGATCGACCGCCACGATGCGCTGCGCACGGGCGTGCATTGGGAGTCGCTGCTGCAACCGGTGCAGGTGGTCCAGCGTCGCGCACAGTTGCCGGCAATCGAACTGCAACTGGACGCCGCGGAAGACGGCACCGAGCAGATGTTCCGCCTGACCGATCCAAGAGTGGCGCGCAAGGACCTGCGCATCGCGCCACTGCTGGAGGCGCGTTACGCACGCGATCCGGGCAATGCCGCGGACGGTTGGCTGCTGGCCATCCTGGTGCATCACATGGTCAGCGATCACGTCAGCCAGAACCTGATCCTGGGTGAGGTCGATCTGTTGCTGCGCGATCGCGCCGATCTGTTGCAGCCGCCTGCGCCGTACCGCGACTTCATCGCCGCGCAACGCTCCACCTCAGCGGCCGAACAGCGGCGTTACTTCGAGGAACGCTTCGCCGATTTCGTCGAGCCGACGATCGTGTTCGGCGTGCCCGAGGTGCGCGGCAGCGGCCACAGCGTGGTCGCGGTGCACGAGCCGGTATCGCCGGCCCTGGCCGCCGGCGTGCGCGCGAATGCGCAGCGGCTCGGGGTCGCGCCGGCGGTGCTGTTCCACATCGCGTGGGCGCGCTGCCTGTCGGTGCTCACGGGCAGCGGCGACGTCGCCTTCGGCACGGTTTTGTCCGGCCGCCTGCAGGGCATCCGCGGTTCCGGACGCGCGATGGGCGTGTTCATCAACACCTTGCCGGTCCGGTTCCAACTGGACGGCCTGAGCCTGCGCGCGGCGGTGGAACTGGCGTTCGGCGAATTGAGCGCGATCCTGCGCCACGAGCAGGCGCCGTTGGCGCTGGCGCAGCGATGCAGCCCGACGGGTTCGCGCTCGCCGCTGTTCAATACATTGTTCAATTATCGCCACAGCCCGATCGGCGATGCGCAGCAATTGGCGCGTGCGCGCGAGACCTGGCAGGGCATCGAACTGGTCCTCGGCGAGGAACGCACCAATTATCCGGTCGCGGTCTCGGTCGACGATCAGGGCGCCGGCCACGGCTTCGTCGTCAGCGTGCAGTGCGTGGCCGGGATCGATCCCGCCGCGGTGTGCATGATGATGCAGACCGCGATGGCGAATCTGGTCGCGGCGCTCGCGAGCGATCCCGAGCGTGCGCTGTCGTCGATCGCGATCGATGCCGGTTTAGACGGCGACGCGTCGACGACTGTCGCGAACAACGAGGTAAGCGCATGAATGCAACCACCGGCACGATGATCGTGTTGCACGAGCGCGCGGAGTCGCCGATCGCGATCGCGTCCGCGGACGCCACCATCGCGATCCAGATACCGGATCGCGGCGAGGCGACCACCTTGCCCGGCATGGCCAAGGCGCTGCTGGCCGATCTGCATGCGCGCGGTGTTCACGCGGCCTGCGTGCTGGTCGGTCTGGGCGACCGCGCCGGCATCTTCGCCCAGGCGCTCGCGCTCGAGATGCTCGGACGCGATCTGCCGTTGCATTGCGTGGCGGTGGTGCCCGACGCCGCGCTTCCGGCGCACTCGACTCAAGCAGACGCAGATGCGGCGACCGATCGCCTGCAAGCGGCGTGCGAGGCATGGACGCCGCCGGAGCCGGCGATGCTGCCGACCCTGCGCTGCGCGCACGACGAACCCGATGTCGCCGGCTGGATCGCCGGCACGCGCGCCGCGCCGCCGCTGCCGACGCCACCGGCGGCGACGCAATCGATTCCGCTCAAGATCGGCGGTCCCCTGCGCGCGCCGGTGTTCTGCATTCCGGGCGCGGGCGCGAGCATCGTCAGCCTGCTGGATCTGGCCCAGGCCGCGCATCCGCAGGCCAGCGTGATCGGCCTGCAGCCGCGCGGACTGGATGGCATCGAGCCACCATGCACGTCGGTGGAAACGGCCGCGGCATCGATTCTGCCGCAGGTGCTGCAGGCGGCGCCGCAGGGTCCGATCCGGCTGGTCGGCCATTCCTTCGGCGGATGGATCGCGTTCGCGGTGGCGTTGCGGCTGCGCGAGCAGGGCAGGACGCTCGCCAGCGTCGACCTGCTCGATTCGAGACCTCCGACTTCCGATCCGGCCATGGCCGAGTGCGACGAACTGGACGTGCTGCTGCGCTGGATCGCCCTGGTGCAGTTGTCGACCGATCAGCCGCTCGGCATCGACGCGGCCAGGCTGCGGCCGTTGCCGGCGTCGGCGCGGATGCATCTGGTGCATCGGCGCATGGCCGAGGTGGGGCTGATGCCGGCGCGCTCGGATCCCGCATCGATGCTCGGAGCGCTGCGCATGTTCGCCGCTTGCCTGCGCACCCACTACCGGCCCGCGGGCGAGTACGACGGTGTGCTTCGGGTGGTCTATATGACCGACCCCGACCTCGATGCCGCCGGCAACGACGAGGAAGCCGAGCGGATGCGTTCGGGCTGGCTGCGGCATGCGCCGCGCGTGCAGTTGATTCGCGGGGGCGGCAACCACATGACCGGTATCCGCGGACAGCATGCGAATGCATTGGCCGATCGTCTGGGATTGAGCGCTTGATCCAAGGCGCGCCGCGGGGCGCGCCTTCATCGAGTGCGATCGCGCATTGATGCCGTGGCGCGACAGTAACGCGCCAGCACCCTGCCGACGGGCAGGACGCATCGATGCCTCAAGCCGCGATCAATACTTCATCTGCGGAGCGATGTCCTTATACAGGCCGCCACCGTCGATGATGCTCGAGAACTGCTGCGCCATCGCCATCAACGCGCCGCCCCCGGCCAGACGCTCCAGCGATTCCAGCCGCTCCTTGAATTCGCGCGGCGCCATCGTGGCCAGATTGTCCGGACTCAGCGCCGAGGTCGGCCGACGCCAGTCCAGGTCGTACAGTGGCGGCGCGTTGTCGAGCATGAAGCGGAACAGGTCGCGCCACGACGGCAGCCGCACCTGCAGGACCAGATGCAGGCTCTCCTCCAGGTTCTGCTCGACCTTGTGCCAGTAGCCGCGCGGCATGTACATCACCGAGCCGGGCAGCATCTCCACCGACCGCCACTGTTCGGGTTCGAGGATCGGCCGGGTGGGGTCCTTGAGCTGGAACGCCATTTCCCGCGACGGCGACTGTGTGGGCATGCCATTGATGGTGGGCCATTCGACGTAATCGTTGGGCGCCACATGCCACAGTTTGCGGCCACGCACCTGGACCACGAACACCTCCTGCGAATCCCAATGCCACGGGATGCCCTTGCCGCGCAGCGAGGTGAACGCATTGACCAGGGTGGTGCCGGGAATCAGGCCGAGCGCGACGTCCAGGGCGCGGTTCCAGCGGCGGATCTCGTCGGTCTTCAGATCGAGGATCTGGATGGTATTGCCGGCATGGAACTGCTCGATGGCGTGCGCCGGATCGGCATTGAGCTCGATCCTGAAACGCTCTTCGCGTGTGTAGTTGATATGGATGCCGCCGTCGTTGCCGATCGCGCAGAACGACTCGATATCGCACAGTTCCGGCTGCGCGAGCAGCGCGGCCAGTCCTGGCTTGGGTTCATGCGAAATATGCAGGCCCGCCGGCCATGCCGTGGCCTTGAATTCCTGTTCCGACAAAGGGGCGATGAGGCCCTCGAACAGGCGCGCGTATTCCGTTGTGCTCATGCTTGCCTCAAGCGGCATCGGGAAGCCTGGAGGATTGCACGGATGGCGCGCGATCGCCATTTGCGACTCGCGAAACTGGCGGCCGATGGCGCGAACGGGGCCAAGTCCCTCTCCCCAGGACAAGAAGGGGAGAGGGCCTTCTGGCTTTGACAACAACGATCAGTAGTCGAAGCGAACCCGCAGACCGACCGTGCGCGGGTCGTTCCAGTAGGCGCGGATGAAGCCGCCGGCGTCGTCGGCCCAGTTCTTGGTCATCTTGTCGGTGGCGTTGAGCACATACAGTTCGGTGCGCCAGAACGACGGCGACTTCAGGCTCAGGCTGGCATCGACCGTCGCATAGGCCTCCTGCGCGTCGGACACATGCGCGTTGTCGAGGTTGCGCAAGGTGAAGTACATCTTGTCCTGCCACTTCACGCTCAGCCACGGCACCAGTTCATAGCCGTTGCCGAACTTGAAGGTGTGCGACACGTTGACGCCGGCGGTGAATTTCGGCGTCATCGGCAGATGGTGGCCGGTAATGTCGTAGATCTGACGGCCGGCCAAGGTCGGGTCGGAGCCGCTGTACGGCGGCGGGCAGGGCGGGGCGCCGAACTCTTCGCGCACGCCGCAGTTCCATTCGTCGCTGAAGGTGGGGTAGTCCTTGATTTTGCTGTTGATGTACGAGAAGAAGCCGCCGATGCGGGTGTTGGGCGTGGCCAGATAATCGACTTCGACTTCGACGCCCGGGATGTTCACCGTGCCGACATTGACCGTCTGCCACTTCTTGATTACGTCGCAGGTCGGATCCCAGTCCGGGCAGGGTTCGTTGACGTGCACCTTGGCGGCGTAGAAGTCGCCGGTCACCTGCATGTCCTTGTAGCGGCTGTAGAAGGCGGTCACCGACAGGCTCAGGCGCTTGTCCAGCAGCAGGCCCTTGTAGCCGACTTCGAAGTTGGTGACGGTTTCCGGCGCGTACGGGAAGAAGGTGTATTGCGGGCCGGCCGGACCGTCGATGCAGACCTTGCCGCCGCATTTGTCGTCCTTGTCGCCGAAGCCGCCGGCCTTGTAACCGGTCGACAGCGAGGTGAACAGGATTTCGTCGTCGGACAGGTCCTTGGTCAGCCCCAGACGCCAGGTGACCTTGCGCCAGGATTCGGAGTGTTCGTTCTCGGCCGGCGGTCCCCACAGCTGGTAGGCGCCGATCCCGCCGAACGGCCCCATGCGTTCGCTCAGGTCGCGGCCGTTGTGCGGACGAAAGCCCGGCTCGCCCGGCGTGCCCGGGTCGTACAGCCCGTTGTAGTAGGCCGTCGATTCGGTATCCCAACCGCCGTACACCTGACCGCCGCGATCGGTCTTCTTGTCGCGGCTGTAGCGCGCGCCGATCGTCGCGGTCCAGGTCGGCGCGAAGCGCCAGTCCGCCTGCGAGAAGATCGCCTTGGCGTCGATCTGGCGGTTGGGCTGATGGTAGAACTGGCTGATCGGGTAGCCGAACGGCGCGTTCACCAGCAACTCTTGCGCGTAGTCGATCGAGTTCTTCTCGTGCATCCAGAACAGGCCCGACACCAGCTTCAGGCGTTCGCCCTGGTGCTTGAACTGCAGTTCGTGCACCACCGACTTGTACTTCGAGTCCAGAGTGATGGAGGTGTTGTCGCGCACCGGCCACACGCCCCAGTCGCCCTCGTGCGGTACCGGCAAGGTGGCGGTGACCTGCGACGGGATCTCGTGGTAGCCGCCGTCGTCGTCGGCGATCTGCGAGCGCTTCTGGGTGGCGAAGGCCACGCTGTATTCGAGGCTGTTGCTGTCGCTGAGAAACCAGTTGAGGTTGGAGCGCACCGTGTCGATCGACATGTCGGTCTTGCCGGGCACGTTGATCTTCACGTCCCACTTGCCACCCTGGCAGGCGAAGCGGGTACCGGCCGCCTGCTTGCAGTCCTTCAGCCCGACCTGGCCGGCGCCGGAGTTCTGGAATTTCTCGTAGGCCAGCAGCCACTCGACGTTGTCGGTGAAGGCAAAGCGCGCGGCGATGCGCGCCGCCCATTCGTCGCGGTTGTAGTAGTACTCGTCGCGGCCGACCTTGCGGTTACGGCGCTGGTCCACGTCCGGGATGCCGTCGGCGATGAAGCCGCGCTCGGGGATGTTGACGTCGGTGAAGTCCTGCTGCTGATCGATCCAGCCGTCGCGCTCGACCTTGGTCGCGGAAAAACGCAAAGCGAAGCGATCGTTGACCGCGATGTTCTGGATCAGGTTGAGCTGGCGCAGGTTGTAGCTGCCCACGTCCAGCTCGGCGCTGCCGAAGGTGGAATCGAAGCGCGGCTTGGCCGGAATGATGTTGATGCTGCCGCCAGTGGAATTGCGGCCGAACAATGTGCCCTGCGGGCCGCGCAACACTTCGACTTGGTCGACGTCGAACATCAGCGCCAGCGCGCCTTGCGGACGCGGCGAGTACAGGCCGGCCACGTGCAGGCCCACGGCCGGGTCGCCGATCTCGGTGAAGTTGTTGGCGCCGATGCCGCGGATGCTGACCTGCACGCCGGAATCCGGACCGGAGGCGATCTGCACATTGGGCATCGTGCCGGACAGGCCGCGCACGTCGCGGATGCCTTCGCGGGTCAATGCTTCCTGATTGACGGCGGTGACGGTGACCGGTGTCTTCAATAGGTCCGATTCGATGCGGGTGGCGGAAACGTGCACGGTTTCCAGGGTGGTTCTGGTTTCGCCAGCGTTGGCCTGCCCGGCAGTGACCTGCCCAGCCGCGACCGGTTGGTCCTGTTCGCTCGCACCGGACTGGGCCATGACCGGCGCGGTGGCGCAACCGATCAAGACCGCGGCCACCGCGACGGCGATACCGGTCGGTCGAACATCGCTGGGATGCTTCTTCATTGCTTGGCTCCTGGTTGTACGGCGACTCGGGCCGGCGGACCCGCGCGGTGGCTGATGCGTCGCCCGATCAGGGCGAGGCGGGAGTATTCGAAGCGGAGGTGTTTTTCGCGGAACGCTGTTTAGCGGAATACAGGGTCTGGTTGCGTACCAGTGGCCTGGCCCAGGCACTGACGCTGAGGATGTAGAGCAGGGGAATGAACACCAGCGACAGACCCAGGCGCAGGCCCCAGTAGTCGGCGACGACGCCGATCAGCAGCGGCACGACGGCGCCGCCGAGGATCCCGCTGCACAGGATTCCGGAGAACGCGCCGTGGTGCTGGCTTACCGAGTTCAATCCCAGCGAGAAGATCACCGAGAACATCACCGACAGGAAAAAGCCCGCGGCCGGAAAGGCCAACAGGGAAATATTCGCGGGGCCGAACAGCGCCAGACCGAGGCAGCCGATCGCCAGCGTCGAGAAAATCGCCAGCACCAACTTCGAATCCAGCAGTTTCAGCAGGCCCAGACCGACCAGGCAGCCCAGCGACATCAGGCCCCAGAAGCGGCTGACCGCGATGGCGCCTTGTTCGGTGGCCGACATGCCGTGGTAGCTGTGCAGGAACTGCGACATCCAGTTGGCGAGCGACTGCTCGGTGCCGACATAAGCGACGATGGCCAGGAAGTACAGGCGCACATCAGCGCGTCGCAACAGGCTGCGATAGGCCTCGCGGCTGCCCGCGCGCTCGTCGTCCTTCAATGCCACCGCCGGCAGCGGCAGCTTGTAGTTGAGCAGCGCCAGCAGCACGAACGCGGCGCTGAAGAACCAGTAGAACGTCAACCACGCCAGCGGCTGTCCTTCTACGCCAGGACGCTGCATGTAGAACCGGAACGCTAGCGGGCTGAGGAACGAGGCCAGTCCGAACACCAACTGCGCCATCACCGAGAAGAAGGCGAAGTGCTGCTCACCGGCGGCCACGCGCATCAGCGGGTTGATCACCACTTGCAGCAGCGCCATCCCCAGGCCGATGACGAACAAGCCGGCCACGACCGAGACGTAACCGGGCATCACCGCGATCGCGAGCGCGCCGATGAAATTCAGCGCGAACGCGGCAAACAAGGTGAAACGGGTGCCGCGCACTTCGATCAGGATGCCGCCCGGAATCGAAATCAAACCGTAAGCCAGGAAGAACGAGAACGGCATGAAGCCGGCCATGGTCAGGCTGAGCTTGAAATCCTGGATGGCGATGGGCATCAGCGGCCCGATCAGATTGGTGATGAAGGAGATCGCGAACCAGATCAGGAGGATGTAGCTGACGATCATCGGCCTGTGCTTCATGGTCGTGCCTCCGGGTCAGGATTGCGGCTGCAGGCAATGAGCGAGTTCGCCGGCGGCGATGCGCTTGCGCGGGAAGCGCGGCAGGATCGCGGTGGCGGTGCGGCAACCGGCGGCGAGCGCGTCGCGCAGGCTGGCCTGATTGAGACGCGCGGCGAGATAGCCGGTGTTGAAGCTGTCGCCCGCGCCTACGGTGTCGAAGATGTCCGCTACCGCCTGGGTGGCGTAGCGGATGCTGCGGCCGTCGACGTGACCGAGCGCGCCGGCCGCGCCGAGCTTGACGATCAAATGCGCGCCGGGCTTGAGCAGGCCGGCGACGCGCTGCACGGCAAGCTCCAGGTCCTCGCGCTCGTCGTGGCTGTTGGCGATGCTCTTCGCCTCCAACTCGTTAACCAGCAGATGGTCGCAATGGGCCAGCCAGCCTTCGACTTCCCGATGCACCTGCGGCGTCCAGCCTTCCGGCGGCCAGCCGGTATCCAGCGCGACCTGATAGCCCATGGATGAGGCCTGCGCCAGCAACTGGCTGAAGTGTTCGCGCAGACCCGGCAGCAGGAACGGCGCGGTGAACAGGGCGACGCTGCCGGGCGATGCCGGCGGCAGGTGCTGGAGCACGAACTCTCGTGTCAGATGCTGCAGATGCCCGTAACTGGTGAAGAAAGTGCGCTCGCCGTCGGCATGCAACAGCCCGACCGACATGGTGGTGTCGCTGGCGCAGGTCTGCAGTTCGACCCGGATGCCGGCCAGCTGCAGCAGCAACCACTGCGCCAGGTCGTCGTTACCGATCGCGCCGATCAGGTGCGGGCTGAGGCCGAGGTGGCGGGCGGCGAGGGCGGAGTTGGCCGCCGAACCGCCGGCACGCAACTCGCTGCGCGGCAGCAGTTGTTCGGTGCCGATCTTGGGCCAGCCGTCCAGCGTGCCCAGGACCAGGTCCACGCTGACGTCGCCGACGATGCTGAATTGGGGTGTGCCTAGTTGAGGCTGATCGAGCTTCATGGGGGCCGACTATAGTCACCCCGATTCGGCCACGTCAATAAAAATATCCAGTGGAAGTTTAATTAAATGCGACGCCCGCCGACGAACGGGCGGTGACCCAGCAGCTCCGCCGCCTGCAGTTCGGCGAGGTCGTCTTTCTGCACGCCTTCCAGGCGCGGCGACAGCAGTTCGTGAATCGGCAGCACCGCGGCGCCCAGCAGCAGACAGTCTTCCTCGCGCTCGGAAATCATCACCCGCGGCAATTCCGGGGCAGGGCGGCCCCGCACCGAGCGGTGCCACGGCTGGGCCAGATCGACCAGGCGCTGCACCAGCTTCTGCGGCGCCGAGCCGCCGATGACGACGGTCTGCGGGTCGAGCAGGTTCTCGATCATGCAGACGGCGTCGCGCAGGCGCTGGGACGCCTGCTGGCACCACTGCTGCAGGGCTTGATCGTCGGCGTCGTCGAGGCGGTCGAGCAGATCCGGGGTATGGATCTGCGCGTCGTCCAGTCCCAGCGCCTCGGCCAGCGAATGCAGCGACAGGTAACGCTCCAGGCAGCCCTGGTTGCCGCAATAACAGGCCGTGCCGCCCGGGACGACCGGCACGTGGCCGATCTCGGTGGCGTTGCCGTCGGCGCCGCGGTAGTTGTTGCGGCCGACGATCAACGAGCCGCCCAGGCCCATGCTCAGGTGCAGATAGAAGAAGGTGTCCAGATGCCGGGCGACCCCGTACAGGGTCTCGCCCAGCGCGCCGGCCACGCTGTCGACGCTGTGGAACAAGGGCAGGCCGGTGGCTTCCTGCAACTGGTCGAGGATGGACAGGTCCTTCCAGCCCTCCAGCGCGGTGGGGCCGACAAAGCTCAGTTCGGTGTCGCCGAGCGGGCCGGGCAGGGCCACGCCGATGCCCCACAGCCGGGCGTTGGCCTGCCGGCGCAGCTTGGCCACCAGCTCCAGCAGACCGGCCAGCAGTTGCGGGCGATCGCAGCCTTGCAACTGCACCTCGCAGCGGGCGTCGATCTGCCCGACCAGGTTAACCAGCGCGCCCGAGGCGCGGCCCGGTTCCAGGCTGATGCCGATCGACTGGCCGGCGTCGGGATTGATCTCGAAGGCGATCGGCGGCTGGCCGCGGGTTTTCAGATCCTTCTGCCGGCGCGAGACGATCAGGCCAATGGATTCGAGCTCATTGGTGATGTTGGCGACCGTCTGCGGGCTCAGCGAGACCTTTTCCTGGATGTCCTTGCGCGAGGCCGCGCCGTGCTGGCGGATGAAATCCAGCACGAGGCGGCGGTTGTAGGGGGCGCTGGATTGCTGGGTGGCGCCGCGGCCACTGTTCATAGGCGTTGAAACCGGTTGAGCGTAGGGGAGAGGTGTCGCCGCATTATTAATACATCCGTGTGAAGTATTTATTGACGACGGCCGGCTACATGGCTAAGTTTCGATGCCTAGTCTATCCGGAACCGTGCCGATGACCCCTTTGCCGTATTCGCGCAAGACTGGGCTCCAGCTGCTGGCCGCGCTGGCGATGGCCGTGTCCGGCCTGCCGCAACTCGCCGTCGCCGCATCAACCGACGAGTCGACGACGAAGCCGAAGACCACGGTGTCGGTGAGCCTGCCTAAACAGCCGTTGCTGGTGCAGATCAACCAGGTAGCGCTCGAGCGACACGGGCCAAAGCGCGCCGTCGTCGAATACGCAGGCGAGGGCGGGCAGGGCAGTTACACCGTGCTGCGCGACGGCAAGCCGATCAAGCGCGGCGATCTGCGGCCGCTGCAGCCGTTCGCCGAATGGGCCCCGGGTAAGCGCTATTTCAGCGTCGATTTTTCCGATGCCGAGCAAGTCGGCAAGTACGAAGTAGAAGTGCGCATCGGAAAGCAGCGTGCGGTATCGGCCGCAGTCGTGGTGCGCGACAACGCCGTCTTCGCCACCACCGGCGCGCAACTGCTGGGCTACTTCAAGCGCAGCCGCCATACCGACGCGGCCGATCGCGACGTGCCCATCTTCAAGACCTCGCGCAGGGCGAACGTCTGGGGAGGCTGGCAGGACGCTGGGGGCGACAAGGGCAAATACCTGTCGCACCTGGGCTACGCCAATTATTTCAATCCGCAGCAGGCCTCGATGGCGGCCTGGGTGCTGGCCTACGGCGCGCACACGCGCAAGGCCTTGTTCACCGCGCACGGCCTGCAGACGCAAGTCGAGGACGAAGCGTTCTGGGGCGCGGACTATCTGCATCGCACCCTCGATGCGGAGGGCTACTTCTACACCACGGTGTTCGATCAGTGGGGCACGCCGGGCGCCGAGCGCATGGTCACCGGCTACGAAGGCGCGGCCGGCACCTATACGACGCTGTACCGATCGGCTTTCCGCGCCGGCGGCGGCATGGCCATCGCGGCGCTTGCGCGCGCCTCGATGCTGGCCAGGCAAGCCGGCCGTCATGGCGAATTCGACGGCGCCCAGTATCTGGCCGATGCCGAGCGCGCCTATGCGCATCTGCGCAAGTTCAACGCGCAGTACGGCGCCGACGGCAAGGAAAACATCATCGACGACTACACCGCGTTGATGGCCCTGGTGGAACTGCACAACGCCACCGGCCAGTCGCGCTACCTCGACGATGCGCGCGAGCGCGCGGCCAGCTTGATCGCACGGCAGCAGGCCGACGGCGGTTTCATCAGCGACGGCGGCCGTCGCCCGTACTACCACGCAGCCGAAGCGGGCCTGCCGGTGATCAGCCTGTCCGCCTATGTCGATATCGAACCGGAGCAGGGGCCTCGTCAGCGAGCGCTGGCCGCGATCGGCTCGGCGTTGGCGCACGAGTTGAACATCACAAACGCGGTCGCGAACCCGTACGGCTACGCCCGCCAGCGCTTCCAACTCACGCAAGACGCCAAGGCTGCGGGCGAAGTACTGGAAGGCTTCTTCATTCCGCATCGCAACGAAACCGGCTACTGGTGGCAGGGCGAAAGCGCTCGCCTGGCCTCGCTCAGCGCGGCCATGGTCATCGGTGGCCGCAAGCTGGCGGACCATGGCGCGGCCGGTTACGGACTGTCCGCCGACCGCGCCGGTTACGCGCAAAGCCAGCTCGACTGGACCCTGGGCCGCAACCCGTACGGCATCTGCATGCTCTACGGTTTCGGCAAGAACAATCCGCCGACCGTGCTGGAAAGCGCCGGCGAAATGTTCACGGGCGGCATCTCCAACGGCATCACCGGCGCGGTGGGCAGCGACACCGGCGCCGGCATCAGCTTCGCGCCCGGCCCGGATTCCGAGCAATGGCGCTGGGTGGAGCAATGGATTCCTCACACCACCTGGATGCTGTTCGCGGTCATGGCGATGACGGATGACGAGACTCGGTGAGTGGTTTGCGGTGTTGAAGGCCGCACTGGCGTGGCGCGGTCCAAAGACGGCTCCAAGCAAGACGCGCGTGAACGATCGCCGCAATGCAAGGGTGCGCGTACGCGGCCAGAAAACTCGATTCGGGCATTGGAGGTCTGCGGCGGACACTTCGGTCAACCGGCAGCCCGGCCGTCGATCCTGAGCCCAGCCAGCTCGATCACGACCACCTTGATCGGTTGTCGATTCCTGGCGGCCTTCGCCGCCGCATTGCGCCGGAGAACTTGAGCCAAGCGCGCCTCGTTATATTCGCGCCAGGCCAGCCCCAGCAGGCGTTCGGGCGTCAGCCGCGAGCCGTCGGGCGATACCAGATAGCGGCCGCGAAAGCGCCAGCCTTGCCAGGGGCCTGTCAGGTCGAGGTGGTTGTAGACCTCGCGCTCGTGCAAAGCGGCGGCGCAGTTGTTCGGGCACGGCTCGGCGTCTGGCCAGCATGGCGGACGGGTCATTACGGAGTCTCCTTGGTTGAGGTAAGTCCAGGAAAACCTGCGGGAAACGCAGTGGGTGAGATGCACGGCATGATATCTATAACTTCGCATAATGTATATTATGTTATTGTCGGATGGTGGTTGCGAGGTTGTCCCACTGGGCTGTCCTGCCGGGTGCTCCCGTCGTTTCGATGCGCTGAGCAAATCCACCTGAGTCGGCTTTGAATCCAGGCGCAAGGTTCACGCGAAGCGGCCTGACATGGATTGATGCTGACCGGCACGCGTGCTCTGACTTGGCTTCGTCGTGCTTCCCGGCGTCGCACCGGCGCCATGACTCGAAATCTGGATTAGTCGTCAGTCCGGTGGCTGCGTGCTTTGCTTGCCGCCGCGTAGGCGCCCATGAGTTTTGATCGACTTCCCGTTGCTGCCGTTCTTGTTGGCGGTTTCAGTGCCGGCCGCCGTCGATGCGGACAAGCAAGGAAGTTGCGACTCATGCCTTCGCAGCCCCCTGCCCCGGCCCCATATTTGAAGAAGGGGCGAACGGTACGGCGGTAGTCCGTTTGTGATCTGTCTGCGGCGTTGCCTTGCTCTTCTATCTGATCCTGCGCATAGGCCAAATGTTTTCATCGACAGATTGCCAGCAGGCACGCGTTATCGGTCAGGTCGAAAAGACCGCCGATCGTGCGCCGCGGAAATGGTACTGGTTCGAACGGATATAAAGTTCGTTTAAATGCATTGCGACTTTCGAGTGAAGAAGTCGGTGGTGTGGTGGCGCTGATTAAAGCTCGACAAAATACTTCAGCGGGAATTGCGAGCAACGGCTGTCGTTGGATTCCGCATGTTCCTGAAATCGAAACTATTGAAAATCGCGCGCAGCATATCTCTGGATCTTTCTCGTCGTTTCATTACCGAATCAGCCCCGCAACCGTGACGCGTGGCCGCAACCTCGTGCGGGCACCGGCACGGATCGCATACGCACGACGCCTCAACTCGTAGAAGCGAACCAGCGCCACTTTTTCTGCGACTGGCGCTACAGCACGCAGATGCCGAAGGTCTTGCGATCGAAGCGCGCGGATCCGTACTTCAAGTCCGTCGCACTCGCTGCGACGCGATTCTAGGCTGTCGCCGCGAGTTCGATAGACGGCATCGAATCCACGATCCAGCCGTTCTCGTCGAGGCAGCGATGCATGCCGGACTGACGTCTCGCGACAGCCGAGGTCGCAACGACAGGCCGTCTGGACACTGAATGACGTCGATCGGCATTGACAGCGAGGAACTTTCCGGAATCGTCGTTGTCGCTGTCGCGATGTCTGTCACGACTGTGACGTGCGCGATGGTTGCGATGTTATGCGCTTCTCATCGGCATGCATCGCTGCGTGCGAAAACCGCGATTACCACGTTTCGATCGGCCTCATCATCGCGGCGTCGTGATTCTTGTCATGCATGTTACGCATCTATTTCACTCGTGCTTCCGGAAAATGATTAAGCACGGCATTTACCGCAATACGTGCATCGCAACACACTCGATACTGCGTGGCCTTGCTACCGTTCGCCCCGTTCCGCGACCAAGGGTAGCCAGTGAGCGAAGCGCAGAAAAATCGAAACTATTTATGGCAACTCATTCGTCGCGGCCGTCCGTCGATCGCGACGTTCTCGGTCGCCGTGCTCGCGGCGTTGGGTTCGGTCGCGGGCTCGCTGTGGTTTCCGATCCAGACCAAGCATCTGATCGATCAGTTCAACGGCGGCGGCATCGATCTGCGCCAAGTCGCGCTGGTGGCCGCGGTGCTGACGGGCGGCGCTGCCGCCGGCGCGCTGTCCGCGTACATGCTCGCGCGCGTCGGCTATCAAGTCGTGGCGGCGCTGCGCGTGGCGCTGGTCGAGAAGCTGTTGCGGCTGCCAGTGGCCTCGTTCGACAGCGAAAGCAGCGGCGAGCGCGTCAGTCGCGTGGTCCGCGACTGCGAAGCGATTTCCGAGTTGATCACCAAGCAGACCATCAATCTGGTCACCGGCGTGCTGCTGCTCGGCGGATCGGTCGTGGTTCTGCTGTTGCTGGACGTGCCGCTGACGCTCACCCTGCTCGGCTCGGTCGTCGCCGCGTTCGTGGTGATGATCCCGATCGCCTTCTTGCTCGACGGCTTGTCGCGCCGCACTCAGGACCGCGTCGCGCGGATGAGCGGCATCCTTACTCATATCTTCCAGGAGATCCGCCTGGTCAAGGCGTTCACCGCCGAGGCGCATGAGCGCCGCCGCAGCGTCGAGGAAATTGAAGACCTCAAACGCCTGGGCTTGAAGACGGCGCGCATCAGCGTGGTGCTGGAGCCGTTGATGGGACTGGCAATGACGCTGGCGATCATCATCATCCTGGTTTACGGCGCCGCCCGCGTGGCCGCCGGCGAGATCAGCATCGGCACGCTCACCGCCTTCATTCTCTATATCTTCAACGTCGTCAATCCGCTGGGGCAGCTGACCAACTTCACCGCCGAACTGCAGAAAGCCAAGGGCGCCTCGGTGCGCATCGCGGGAATCTTCGCAGAAGCCGAGGAAGCGTCCACGCCGCAACCCTCGACGCGTAAGCCCGGCGGCGTTCTCGAATTCCGCAACGTGTCCTTCGCTTACGGCGGCCGCGACCGGATCGTGCTCAACGGCATCGACCTGCGTTTCGAACCCGGCACGACCACGGCTCTCGTCGGCGCCAGCGGCAGTGGCAAGACCACGGTCTTGTCGTTGATCGAACGTTTTTATGAGCCCAGCGAAGGCGAGATTCTCTACCACGGCCGTCCTATCGGCGACTATCCGCTGCCCGAATGGCGAGGCGGCATCGGCTATGTCGCGCAGAGCGCGCCGGTCATGCCCGGCACCGTGCGCGAGAACATCGTCTACGGCCTGTCCGGCAGCTTCTCCGACGCCGACGTGCGTTCCGCGGCCGAGCGCGCCGGCGCGCTGGACTTCATCGATCACATGCCGCAAGGCCTGGACACCGTGCTGATCGAACAAGGCAACAACCTGTCCGGCGGCCAGCGCCAGCGCATCGCCATCGCACGCATGTTTCTGCGCGATCCGGACATCCTGATTCTCGACGAGGCGACCTCCAACCTCGACAGCGAGACCGAGCACCAGGTCAAGCTGGCGCTGGAAAAACTGATGCAGGATCGCACCAACATCATCGTCGCTCATCGCCTGTCCACGGTGATGCACGCCGATCGCATCTGTTTCCTCGACAACGGCCGGATCTCCGGCACGGGCAACCATGCCGAGTTGATCGCCAGCCATCCGTATTACGCGCGTCTGGTGCAGCGCCAGTTCCAGCAGCCCGTCGAGGTCGAATCGCTGGAAGCCGGTTGAGTTCCGCCCGCGCTTCCCTGTTCGCCATGTTCCACTTTTTCGCCGATCGCATGACGTATTCCGAATCCCGTTCGCTGTGCTCCCCGCGACTGGAGACGGGCGCCGCACAGCAATTCGAGCCGGGCGCCCGTTAACACGAGCGCAGTGTCCCAGCGTCCCTCTCACCCCATTCCCCGCAGGCATATGGAAATGAAGAAAAAGCGATTGGACAGCGACGTGCCCGCCCCGCTTCTGGTCGCGCCCGCTGACGCTAGTCCCGATCTGTCCGCGGTCCTGGCCGAGCATGCGGTCGAGATCAAGGACGAACTGCTCGAACACGGCGCGCTGCTGTTCCGCGGTTTCGCGGTCGACAGCGTGGAGAAGTTCAGCGCGGTGGCGGACCAGGTCGGCAACGCCAGACTCAATTACACCTATCGCTCGACACCGCGCACCTCATTGGGCGCCGGCGTGTTCACGGCGACGGAATTCCCGCAGACGCAGGAAATTCCCCTGCATTGCGAAAACGCCTATCAGCGGGACTGGCCGATGCTGGTGGCGTTCTGCTGCCTGCAGCCGGCGAGCGTCGGCGGCGCCACGCCGATCGCCTCGATGCGCAGCGCGACTCAGGCGATCGGCGGCGCGGTGATGGACGAGTTCGAACAGCGTCGGGTGAAGTATGTGCGCCACTACCGGCCGTACGTGGACCTGCCGTGGGAAACGGTGTTCCAGACCAGCGACAAGAATGAAGTGGCACGGTTTTGCGACAACGCCGGGATCGAGCATGAATGGCTCGACGAGGAAACCCTGCGCACCGGGCAGGTCTGCCAGGGCGTGGCCACGCATCCGGTCACCGGAGAAAAGCTGTTCTTCAATCAGGCGCATTTGTTTCATGTCTCGTCGTTGGGCGCGGACACCGCGCAATCGATGATCGACATGTTCGGAGCCGATCGCCTGCCGCGGCAGTCGTTCTTCGGCGACGGCGCCGAATTGGCTCCGGACGTATTGCAGGCCGTGCGCCAAGGCCTGAACCAGCAGGCCTATGACGTGGCTTGGGAACAAGGCGACGTGCTGCTGCTGGACAACATGCAGTTCGCGCATGGCCGACGCACGTTCAGCGGCCCACGAAAAATCGCCGTCACCCTGAGCAATCCCTATTCCAGCCATCTGCCTGGCTAGCCGCTAACCGCCAGTCAGGCAGTGCGGACGCTTACCGGCCCATGCGTGGGCCGAGCATGCGCCGTGCGGCGACCGCCCACGGCAGTTCGACGCTTGCCAGGCCTTGCCGGCGCAAACACAGCCGTGTCGCGCTTCAACCGGATGCAGTCATGAACAAAGAAACGAACCACATTTTCCGTCCGCTCTCGACGCCGCAGTTGGAAATGTGGTTCGGGCAGGAACTGGATCCGGGTAACTGGCTGTATCACAGCTGCGGCTATCTCGAAATCGGCGGCCGTGTGGACGTCGACAAGTTCGAACAGGCCTTGCGGCGCTTCGTCGCCGAAACCGACGCCTTGCGCCTGCGTTTCTGCGATGGTCCCGAAGGACCGTTGCAGTACTTCGCGCAAACGCCCGCCCTGCCCTTCGAATTCGTCGACGTTTCGTCGCGCGAGCAGCCGTTCGAGGCCGCGCTGTCGGCGATGCAGGCCGACATGCGGCAGGTATTTGATCTGCGCTCGGCGCGACTGTTCAACTATGCGCTGTACAAGCTCGGCGAAGACCATTACCTGTGGTACAAGCGCTACCACCATATCGTCCTGGATGGCGCGGGCTCGACGCTGGACGTGACCCGCGTCGCGCAGATCTACACCGCGCTGTGCGCGGACGAGGACATCCCGGCCAGCAAGCTCGGCGCGATCGCCGCGCTGCTCGACGACGATCGCGACTACCGCGAATCCATGCGCTACCAGCGAGACCTGGACTTCTGGCGCGACTATGCGCGAAACCTGCCCGAAACCACCGCGCTGAACGGCCGTCCGCTCAGCCGCGACGCGACGTTCCGCCGCCGTTCGGTGCCGATATCGCCGGCGCTGAGCGCCGCGCTGATGGCCGCGGAGACCGGCGAAAGCAAATGGCCGCAGTTGATGACCGCGGCGGTCGCGGCCTATCTGTACCGGATCAGCGGCGGCAAGGTCGACACCTTCGATTTTCCGGTAGCGGCGCGCGCCAAGGATCTGCGCCATGTGCCGGGCACGACCGCCAATGCCTTGCCGCTGCGCCTGGGAGTGCTCGCGGGCGAGTCGCTGAGCGGATTGGCCAGGCGCAGCGGTCGCGAAATTCTGCGCGTGCTCAAGCACCAGTACTTCCGCGGCAAGGACATTCAGCATATGCGCCCGGCCGCAGCGAGCGCGTTCGGCCCGCGCATCAACATCATGCCGTTCGATTTCGAATTCCTGCTCGACGGCCAGCCGGCGACCTTGTATTCGCTGTCCAACGGACTGGTCCACGATTTCTCGGTGACGCTGCAGGGTCACCCGGGTAAAGGCCGTTGCGCGCTGAACATCGACGCCAACTGCGAGCTGTACGACGACGAGGAACTAGCCCGGCACGCCAAGCGTCTGCTGCAGTTCGTCGAACGAGCGCTTGAGGAGCCGTCGCGGCCACTGGCGGAAATTGAACTGCTGGATGCCGAAGAACGCCAGCGACTGCTCGGCGAATGGAACGACACCGCGCATTCGGTTCCGGTCGCGAACGTAGCCGAGCTGTTCGAACAGCAGGCGGCCCGCACGCCTCAGGCGATCGCGGTGGTCTACGAGGACGAGCAGCTCAGCTACGCCGAGCTCAACACGCGCGCCAATCGTCTGGCCCGGCATCTGATCGCGCACGGCGCGGGACCCGAAAGCATCGTCGCCATCGCCTTGCCGCGCTCGGCGGAACTGGTTGTGGCCCTGCTCGCCGTGCTTAAGGCCGGCGCCGCGTACCTGCCGCTGGATACCGATTACCCGGCCGATCGACTGGCTTTCATGCTCGACGACGCCCGGCCGGTGCTGCTCATCACGCGCAGCGACATCGAGTTGCCGGCGACGGCGGTGCCGCGATGGGAACTCGACGATGCCGCGCTGCAGGCCTGCATCCTCACCGAGTCGGCAGATGAGCCCGGGGACGGGCAATGGCGCGGCAAGCTCGCGCCGCTGCATCCGGCCTATGTGATCTACACCTCCGGCTCCACCGGCAAACCCAAGGGCGCGCCGAACACGCACGAGGCCCTGGTCAATCGCTTGGCCTGGATGCAGCACGCCTACGCGCTGCAAGATGACGACGTCGTCCTGCAGAAGACGCCTTTCAGCTTCGACGTGTCGGTGTGGGAATTCTTCTGGCCGCTGCTGTACGGCGCGCGGTTGGTGATGGCGCGTCCCGGCGGCCATCGCGATCCGGCCTATCTCGCCGAGGTGATCCGCGAGCAAAGTGTCACCACCCTGCACTTCGTGCCGTCGATGCTGGAAGCGTTCCTGCACGATCCGGCCAGCGCGACCTGCACCAGCCTGCGCCGCATTGTCTGCAGCGGCGAAGCCTTGTCCGGCGCCTTGCGCGAACGCTTGCGCCAGACTCTAGACCGCCCGCTGCACAATCTGTACGGCCCGACCGAAGCGGCCATCGACGTCACCGCCTGGACCTGCCGCGACGAGACCGCCGGCAGCGCGGTGCCGATCGGCGCGCCGATCTGGAACACCCAGACCTATGTGCTCGATGCGGCGCTGCGGCCGGTGCCGCAGGGCGTGCCGGGCGAGTTGTACCTCGCCGGCACCGGCCTGGCGCGCGGCTACCATCGTCGCGCCGGCCTCAGCGCTGAGCGTTTCATCGCTAATCCGTTCATTGCGGGACAGCGCATGTATCGCACCGGCGATCTGGCGCGCTGGCGCGCCGATGGGCAGCTGGAATACCTCGGCCGCACCGATCATCAGGTCAAGATCCGCGGCCTGCGTATCGAACTGGGCGAGATCGAAGCCGCGCTCGCCATGGCCGGCTTCGCCCAGAACGTCGTCGTCGCGCGCGAGGACGGCAACGGCCAGGCGCAGTTGGTCGCCTATGTCGTCGCGCCCGCCATCGACGTCGCACAACTGCGCGCGCAACTCGGCCAACGCCTGCCCGATTACATGGTCCCGGCCGCGTTCGTGGCGCTGGATGCGCTGCCGCTCAACGCAAACGGAAAGCTTGATCGCAAGGCGCTGCCCGCGCCGAGCTTCACATCGACCACACGCCGCGCGCCGAGCATGCCGCAGGAGGCCGAACTGGCCGCCTTGTTCGCGCAGGTGTTGGGCCTGCAAGAGGTCGGCGTCGACGACAATTTCTTCGAACTCGGCGGACATTCGCTGTTGGCGCTTCGTCTGATCGCCGAGATCCGCGCCCGCATGCACGCCGAGGTATCGATCCGCGACGTGTTCGAAGCGCGCACGCCGGCCGCGGTCGCGCCGCGATTGCGCGCGATGCAGGCTCCGCGCCCGATTCTGCAGGCGCTGCCGCGACCCGAACGGCTCGAGCTCTCGCATGCCCAGCGCACGCTGTGGTTCATGCATCAATTCCAGGGTCCCAGCGCGACCTACCATATTCCGCTGACCGCGCGTCTCGACGGTCCCTTGCAGATCCCTGCCCTGCAGGCCGCGTTGAACGATCTGGTCCGGCGCCACGAAAGCCTGCGTACCGTCTTCCCCGCCGCCGAGCATGCGTATCAGCATGTGCTTGCCCAGGCCGAGCCGGAACTTACGGTAGTCGATGTCGCCGAAGATCGCGTGCAGGCCGCGCTCGACGCCGAGGTGATGCGCCCATTCGACTTGACCGTCGAATTGCCGCTGCGCGCCTGCGTGCTGCGTATCGACGCCGAACAGCATGTGCTGCTGCTGTTGCTGCACCACATCGCAGGCGACGGCGCGTCGCTGCAGCCGCTGACCGGCGATCTATCGCTCGCCTATGCCGCGCGGCTCGAGCATCGCGCACCGGACTGGCAAGCGCTGCCGGTGCAATACGCCGACTACACACTATGGCAACGCACGGTGCTCGGCGAGCCGAACGATCCCGACAGTGTGCATGCGCGCGACATGGCGTACTGGCGGCAGGCGCTGGCCGATCTGCCCGAACAATTGAGCCTGCCCTACGACCGCCCTCGCCCGCCGGAGATCAGCTACCGCGGCCAGCATCTGTACTGGAATCTCGACGCCGAACTGCACGGCCGTCTGCTGGCGTTGGCGAAGCGCCACGACTGCACCTTGTTCATGGTGCTGCATGCCGCGCTGGCGGCCCTTCTGACCCGCCTGGGCGCCGGCACCGATATCCCAATCGGCAGTTCGGTCGCGGGCCGCGCCGATCCGGCGCTGGACGGGCTGATAGGCCTGTTCCTCAATTCGCTGGTGCTGCGCGCCGATACCTCCGGCAATCCGCGCTTCGATGCCTTGCTGGCGCGCGTGCGCCAAACCGATCTGGCCGCATACGAGCATCAGGAACTGCCGTTCGGGCAAGTGGTCGATGCGCTGAGCCCGGAACGCTCGCTGTCGCACCATCCCTTGTATCAGGTGATGCTGGTCCTGCAGAAAGCCGCGGGCCATCGCCTGCGCTTGCCGGGATTGCACTACCGCGAACAGTTGTTTGACATGCCCACGGCCAAGTTCGATCTGAGCTTCGAATTGGCCGAGCACGAACACGCCGACGGCCGCCCGGCCGGCCTGCGCGGTTTCGTCGAATACGCCACCGATCTGTTCGACGACGCGACCGCGCAGTCGTTCGCGCAGCGTTTCGAGCGCATGCTCCGCGCGGTCGTCGAGGACGCGAGCCAGACCATCGACGCCATCGAGCTGATGGACGCCAGCGAATGGCGGCAACTGCTGCTGGACTGGAACGCCACCGCGCAACCGATCGTCGCCGCCACCTTGCCGGCGATGTTCGAGGCGCAGGTCGCGCGCACGCCCGCGGCCGTGGCGGCGATCTGCGGATCGCAGCGACTCGACTTCGAACAACTCAATCGCCGCGCGAACCAGTTAGCGCACCTGTTGATCTCCGAGGGCGCGGGTCCCGAATCGGTGGTGGCGATCGCCCTGCCGCCCTCGCTCGATCTGATCGTTGCGCTGTTGGCCGTGGTCAAAGCCGGCGCCGCCTATCTGCCGCTCGACCTAGGCAATCCGCCCGATCGGCTTGCGGTGGTGCTCGACGATGCGCGCCCGGTGCTGGTACTCACGCACGGCGAATTTTCCGGATTGTTTCCGGCGGCGGCGCCGTTGTGCCTGCTCGACGAGGCCGCGCTGCGCGAACGCCTGGCGCTCGGCCGCGACGATAACCCCGTCGATGCCGATCGCCTGCGCCCGCTGAACCTGCTGCATCCGGCCTATGTGATCTACACCTCCGGCTCCACCGGCAAACCCAAGGGCGTGATGGTCTCGCACCATTCCGCCGCACACTATTTCGCCTGGTCGCGCCACGCCTATTTCAATGCCGACGGCAACGGCTCGGCGACCACGCTGTCGGTCGCCTTCGACGGCAGCGTGACCGTGTTGTTCGGCCCTTTGCTGGCCGGCCAGCCGCTGACCCTGACCGCGCTGGACGGCGATTTTTCCAGGCTCACCGCCGAATTGCCGGTGGGCGGTTACGAGGTGCTGAAACTCACGCCGGCGCATCTGAAGCTTCTCAACGCGGAACTCGAAAACGCGGGCCCGCAAGCGGCCGCGCCGGCGCGGGCGCTGATTCTCGGCGGCGAAGCGCTGATGCAGGCCGATCTGGTGTATTGGCAGCAGCATCATCCGCAGGTACGGCTGATCAACGAATACGGTCCTACCGAGGCCACGGTCGGCTGCTGCACCTTCGAAGCCGGTCCGCTGGAGCGAGTGGATGGCGGCGTCGCCATCGGACGCCCGATCTGGAACACCCAGTTGTACGTGCTCGACGCCAACCTGCGGCCGCAAGTCGCCGGCGCCGCCGGCGAGTTGTATATCGCCGGTGAAGGCCTGGCGCGCGGCTATCTGCATCGCCCGGCGCTGACCGCCGAACGCTTCGTCGCCAATCCGTTCGCGGCCGGCGAACGCATGTACCGTTCCGGCGATCTGGCGCGCTGGCGCGCCGACGGGCAGCTCGAATACCTCGGCCGCATCGATCAGCAGGTAAAGATCCGCGGCTATCGCATCGAGCTGGGCGAAATCGAAGCGGCGTTGGCGCAACTCGGCTTCGCCAACAGCGCGGTGATCGTGCGCGAAGACCATGCCGGGCAGAAGCAACTGGTGGCCTATCTGGTCGCCGACGCGATCGACAGCGCCAGCCTGCACCGGCAATTGGCCGCGCGTCTGCCCGCCTACATGCTGCCGGCCGCGTTCGTGGCATTGAATGAGTTGCCGCTGACCGGCAACGGCAAACTGGACCGCAAGGCGCTGCCGGCGCCGGATTTCGATCAAGGCAACAGGCGCGGGCCGCGCAACGCGCACGAAGCGTTGCTGTGCGAACTGTTCGCGCAGGTGCTGGACCTCGACGAGGTCGGCATCGACGCCAGCTTCTTCGAACTCGGCGGCGACAGCATCAGCGCGATCCGCCTGGTCGCCGGCGCGCGCAAGCGCGGCCTGCCGTTGGCGCCGCGCGATCTGTTCAAGCATCCGAAAATCGAAGCCTTGGCGGCCGCCGTCGCCGCGCACGAGATCGCCGCGCAGAACGTGCCGGTGGCGACGCCGGTCAACGACGAGGCGATCGGCGATCTGCCCTTGCTGCCGATCATGCGCGCCTTCGTCGAGCAGGGCGGCCCGCTCGCGGGTCTGCATCAATTGCAACGGTTGAACGTGCCGGCCGGCATGACCGAGCCGGCGATGCTTATCGCCTTACAAGCCCTGCTCGACCGCCACGATGCGTTGCGTCTGCGTTTGACAGCGCGTGATGGCGGGCACTACGCATCGATCGCCGCCATCGGCGCTATCGACGCTGCCTCGTGCCTGACTCGTATAGAACTGCGCGATATCGATGTAAGCGATGTCGACGCGGACGAAGGCGAACGCCGTTTCGAACAAGCCGCGACCGACGCGCTGACACGCCTGGATCCTTATCAAGGCCGTTTGGTGCAGGCGATCTGGGGCGACCGCGGTGCGGATCGACTCGGCCGTTTGTACCTGGTCATCCATCACCTGGCCGTCGACGGCGTGTCCTGGCGCATTCTGCTGCCCGATCTCGAACAGGCTTGGCAGGCGGCAACGAAAGGACAAGCGCCGACGCTCGATCCGGTGGGCACCTCGCTGCGCCGTTGGGCCGAGCTGTTGCAGCGCGACGCCGGCGCGGCGCGCCGACACGGCGAACTTGCGCTCTGGCGCAGCATCGCGGCGACGCCCGATCCCGTGCTGGGCGCGCGGGCGCTAGATCCGGCCCGTGACACGGTCGCGACGCGGCGCGAGCTGCGCCTGCGGCTTGCCGGCGACAGCGTCGCCCGTTTGCTGGGCGAAGTGCCGGCCGCGTTCCGCGCCACCGTCAACGATGTATTGCTGACCGCGTTCACCCTCGCGGTCGCCGGGTGGCGCCGGCAGCGCGATGCGCAGGCTGGGCTGGCGGTGCGCTTCGAAGTGGAAGGCCACGGCCGCGAGGACGTCTTCGACGACGTCGATCTGTCGCGCACGGTCGGCTGGTTCACCAGTCTGTATCCGGTCGCGCTCGATCCGGGCGAGATCGATATCGATCAATTGCTCAGCGGCGGCGACGATCTCGGTCGTGCGCTACGGCGCATCAAGGAACAGCTGCGCGCGATTCCGGACCACGGCCTGGGTTACGGTTTGCTGCGGCATCTGGCAGCCGACGCCGAACTAGTCGCCGCGCCCGCCGCGCAGTTGGCGTTCAACTACCTCGGTCGCTTCGCCGTTTCCGCGGACGGCGATCAGGAACAATTCGGCGGCGGCGACGATCCGCGCCGCCCATTGAGCCATGCCATCACCCTCGACAGCATCGTCTACGACCGCGCCGGTGAAGCCGAGCTGGTCGCGGCCTGGTCGTATGCCGGAGAACTGTTCGACGCCGACGAAATCCGTTCGCTCGCGCAGACCTGGTTCGACTGCCTGCAGGCGCTGATCACGTATTCGGCGCGGCCCGACGCGGCCGGCCTCGTCCCGTCGGACCTGTCGCTGCTGAGCCTGGATCAAGACACCATCGCGCAACTGGAAGCCGCGCGTCCGCTCGCCGACATCCTGCCGCTGGCGCCGTTGCAGCAGGGCATGCTGTTCCATGCGCTGTACGACAAAGAGGCCGCGGACGCCTATCTGGTGCAGATGCTGTTCGCGCTGGACGGCCCGCTGGATGCGAACGCGCTGGAACGCGCCGCCGGCGAGGTGCTGTCGCGGTATCCGCACCTCGACGCGGCCTTCGTCCAGCTCGACGCGCAACCGCCGCTGCAATTGCTGCCGCGCCAACCGGCGTTGTGCTGGCAACGATGCGATCTGAGCGGCGTGCCCGCGGCCGAACGCGAACAGGCCCTGCAAGCGTTCCTGCGCGAAGACCTCGAACGCCCGGTCGACCCGGCGCAAGCGCAACTGCTGCGTTTCAGTCTGGTGCGCCTGGGCGAACGCGAGCACCGTCTGGTCTTCACCCATCACCACATCCTGCTCGATGGCTGGTCGGTGCCGGTGTTGCTGCAGGAATTGTTCAACCTGTATCACTCGCGCGGCGAGGCTTCGTCCCTGCCCTCGGTCGCGCCTTATGGCGACTATCTGCGTTGGATCGCCACGCAGGATCGGCCGGCCGCGCTCGCCGCGTGGCGCGAGGCCTTGCAAGGCTTCGATCAGCCTTGCCTGATCGCGCCGCAGGCGACCGCGCAGCCGGTCATGCCGCGTACGCGCCGCCGCGATTTCTCGCGCGAACTCAGCGCGACGCTGGAAGCGCAGGCGCGCCGCCGCGGCCTGACCCTCAACACCTTGCTGCAAGGCGCCTGGGCCTTGTTGCTGGCGCAGGCCACCGGCCATCAGGACGTCTGCTTCGGCATCACCGTGTCCGGCCGCCCGGCGGAACTGGCTGGCATGGAACGCATGGTCGGCTTGTTCGTCAACACACTGCCGCTGCGCCTGCGCATCGACCACGCTCAGACCCTGGGCGAACTGCTCGACGGCTTGCAGGACAGCCAGTCGCGCCTGCTCGGTGCGCATCACCTGGGTCTGACCGATCTGCTCAGCGAGTTGGGCCATCAGGCCTTGTTCGACACCTTGCTGGTGTTCGAGAACTATCAGCTCGACGCCCAGGACCGGCGCTTCCTCGATGACGAGGCCGGCTCCTTGCGCGTGCGTCTGGACGAAGGCGGCCGCGGCGGCGACATGTCGCATTACCCGCTCGGCCTGCTACTGGTGCCGGGCGAACGCCTGCATCTGCGCATCAGCTATCGCCCCGACCTGTTCGACGAAGCGCAGATCGACCGCATCGAACAGTGCTACGAGCGCATCCTGGAAGCCTTCGCCGGCGATCTGGAGCGGCGCGTGGGCCGGCTGGATCTGCTCGACGCGCAGGCGCGCGGGCAAGTGCTCGGCGAGTGGAACGACACCGCGCAGCCGCTGCCGGCCGCGACCATTCCCGAGTTGTTCGAACAGCAGGCGGCGCGTACTCCGCAGACGCTCGCCGTCGTCGGCGAAGATTCGCAGCTGAGTTACGCCGAACTCAATACGCGCGCCAATCGCTTGGCTCAACGTTTGATCGCGCACGGCGCCGGTCCCGAAAGCATCGTGGCAATCGCCCTGCCGCGCTCGGCCGAACTGGTCGTGGCGCTGCTCGCCGTGCTCAAGGCCGGCGCCGCCTACCTGCCGCTGGATACCGATTACCCGGCCGATCGACTGGCCTTCATGCTCGACGACGCCCGGCCGGTGCTGCTCATCACGCGCAACGACATCGGGTTGCCGGCGACGGCGGTGACGCGCCTGGAGCTCGACGATGCCGCGCTGCAGGCGGAACTGCGCGCGGAATCCGTGGACGCGCAAGACGGGCAATGGCGCGGCAAGCTCGCGCCGCTGCATCCGGCCTATGTGATCTACACCTCCGGCTCCACCGGCAAACCCAAGGGCGCGCCCAACACGCACGAGGCCCTGGTCAATCGTCTGGCCTGGATGCAACACGCTTACGCGCTGCAGGACGATGACGTCGTCTTGCAGAAGACGCCTTTCAGCTTCGACGTGTCGGTGTGGGAATTCTTCTGGCCGCTGCTGTACGGCGCGCGGTTGGTGATGGCGCGTCCCGGTGGTCATCGCGATCCGGTCTATCTCGCCGAGGTGATCCGCGAGCAAAACGTCACCACTCTGCATTTCGTGCCGTCGATGCTGGAAGCGTTCCTGCACGATCCGGCCAGCGCGACCTGCACCAGCCTGCGTCGCATCGTCTGCAGCGGCGAAGCCCTGTCCGGCGCCTTGCGCGAGCGTTTGCGCCAGACTCTAGACCGACCGCTGCACAATCTGTACGGCCCGACTGAAGCGGCCATCGACGTCACCGCCTGGACTTGCCGCGACGAAACCGCCGGCAGCGCGGTGCCGATCGGCGCGCCGATCTGGAACACCCAGACCTATGTGCTCGATGCGGCGCTGCGGCCGGTGCCGCAGGGAGTGCCGGGCGAGTTGTACCTTGCAGGCACTGGACTGGCGCGCGGCTATCTGCGCCGTGCTGGTCTGACAGCAGAACGCTTCATCGCTAACCCATTCACATCGGGCCAGCGCATGTATCGCACCGGCGATCTGGCGCGTTGGCGCGACGATGGCCAGTTGGAATATCTAGGCCGCACCGATCATCAGGTAAAGATCCGCGGCCTGCGTATCGAACTGGGCGAGATCGAAGCCGCGCTCGCCATGGCGGGCTTCGCTCAGAACGTGGTCGTCGCGCGCGAGGACGGCAACGGTCAGGCGCAATTGGTCGCCTATGTCGTCGCATCCACGATCGAGGTCGCGCAACTGCGCGCGCAACTCGGCCAGCGCCTGCCCGATTACATGGTCCCGGCCGCGTTCGTCGCGCTGGACGCGTTGCCGCTCAATGCCAACGGCAAACTCGATCGCAATGCCCTGCCCGCCCCGGTCCACACCGTCGGCGCGCTGCGCCTGCCGCGCAACTCGCGCGAGCAACTGCTGTGCGAGCTGTTCGCGCAACTGCTGGGCCGCGAGCAGGTCGGCATCGACGACGACTTCTTCGAACTCGGCGGGCATTCGCTGCTGGCGGTCCGCCTGACCGGCATGCTGCGTTCGCGCCTGAAACTGGAACTGCCGATCCGCACCCTGTTCGAGGCCCCGACCGTGGCGCAACTGGCGCCGCGGCTCGACCCGAACAGCGCGCCGCGTCCGCCGCTGCGTCCGCAACCGCGGACGCAGAGCCTGCCGCTGTCCTACGCGCAGCAGCGCCTGTGGTTCCTGCACAAGCTCGAAGGCGCCAGCTCCACCTATAACGTCACCGTCGCGCTGCGCCTGCGCGGCGAGCTCGATATCGCCGCGCTCGGCGCCGCGCTGGGCGATCTGGCCGCGCGCCACGAAAGCCTGCGTACGATCTTCCCCGACAGCGAACAGCCGCTGCAGCAAATCCTGCCGCCTGAGCGGGCCGAAGTGCCGTTGTCGCTGCACGCCAGCGAAGCCGGCCGCGTGGCCGACGACCTCCTGCGCGCCGCCGGTCATGCCTTCGATCTGAGCCGCGAGCTGCCGTTGCGCGCGGACCTGTTCGAAGTCGATGCGGGCGAGCACGTGCTGTTGTTGCTGCTGCATCACATCGTCGCCGATGCGGTTTCGATGCGGCCTCTGATCCAGGACCTCGCCGACGCTTATGCCGCGCGTCGCGCCGCACAGGCGCCGGCGTGGACGCCGTTGCCGTTGCAGTACGCCGATTACAGCCTGTGGCAACGCCAGCTGCTCGGCGACGTGCAGGATCCGCACAGCCGCGGCGCGCACCAGTTGGACTACTGGAAACGCCAGCTGGCCGAGCTGCCGGAACAGATGAGCCTGCCCACCGACCGGCCGCGTCCGGCGAAGCTGAGTTATCGCGGCGGCAGTGTCCGCCTGCAGATACCGGCCGAGTTGCATCAGCGGCTGCTGGAGCGCGCCGGCGCGCATCAGGCCAGCTTGTTCATGCTGCTGCAGGCGGCCGTGGTGGCGCTGCTCAGCCGGCTCGGCGCGGGCGACGACATCGTGCTGGGCAGTCCCATCGTCGGCCGCAGCGAGGAAGGCCTCGACGGCCTGATCGGTGTGTTTCTCAATACTTTGGTGCTGCGCACCGACACCTCGGGCAATCCGAGTTTCGAGGCCTTGCTGGCGCGCGTGCGCGATACCGACCTGAGCGCCTATGAGCATCAGGATCTGCCGTTCGAGCAATTGGTCGACGCGATCAAGCCGTCGCGCTCGCTGTCGCATCACCCGCTGTTCCAGGTGCTGATGGCCTTGCAGACCCACGACGCCGAGCTGCCGGCCTGGGACGGACTGGACGTGCGCGCGCAGCCGCTGCAGTTGGAGAACGCCAAGTTCGATCTGAGTTTCGACTGGACCGAACACCGCCATGGCGACGGCCGCGCCGCAGGCCTGATCGGTCGCCTGGAATACGCCAGCGACCTGTTCGACGCAGCCACTATCGAGTCGCTGGCCGAACGTGTGCGGCGCGTGCTCGACGCGATCGCGGCCGATCCGCGCCTGCGCCTGACCGAATTGCCGATCCTGACCGATGCCGAGCGCACCCAACTTCTCGGCGATTGGAGCCATGGCCCGAACATCGCCGCGGCCGAGTTGCTGCCGCGGCGCTTCGAGCGACAGGCCGCGGCCACGCCGCGGGCCATCGCCCTGGCGCATGCGCACGGCCAGCTCGACTACGCCACGCTCAACGCCGCCGCCAACCGGCTGGCGCATGTGCTGATCGAACGCGGCATCGGTGCCGGTGACCGCGTGGCGATCGCATTGCCGCGCTCGACCGATCTGCTGATCGCCCTGCTCGCCGTGCTCAAGAGCGGCGCCGCCTATGTACCGGTGGACCCGGATTATCCGGCCGAGCGCATCGCCTACATGCTCGATGACGCCAAGCCGGCGGCGTTGATCGCCAACGCGGCGACTGCCTTCATCGTCGATGGCCTCGGGCAATACGCGGATGTGCTGCTGCTCGACGACGCGCGCACCCGCGCGGCGATCGAACGCGCGCCCTCGCACAACCCCGGCGACGATGCCGGCTCCGCGCCGATCCATGGCCGATCCGCGGCCTACACCATCTACACCTCCGGCTCGACCGGCCGTCCCAAGGGCGTGACCGTCGAGCAGCACGCGCTGGCCAATTTCCTGCGTTCGATGGCGCGCAGCCCGGGCATGGCCGCGGGCGAACGCCTGCTCGCGCTGACCCCGATCTCGTTCGACATCGCCGGCCTGGAGCTGTACCTGCCGCTGTGGCAAGGCGGCTGCGTGCATCTGCTCGACCGCGACACCGCCAGCGACGCGGAACGGCTGGTCGCGCAGATCGAACAGGTGTCGCCGCAGCTGATCCAGGCCACCCCCGCGACCTGGCAGATGCTGCGCAACCACGGCTGGCGCGCGAACGCGTCGATGCGTCTGCTGTGCGGCGGCGAAGCATTGCCTCCGGATCTCGCCGACTATCTCAGCGCCGATGCCGGCGCGCTGTGGAACATGTACGGCCCCACCGAAACCACGGTGTGGTCGCTGCTCGACCAAGTCGAAACCGGCGCGCCGGTCAGTATCGGCCGTCCGCTCGACAACACCCGCGTTTACGTGCTCGATGCGCATCTGCAACCGGTACCGGCCGGCGTGGCCGGCGAGTTGTACCTCGCCGGTGATGGCCTGGCGCGCGGCTATCACGAACGCGCCGCGCTGACGGCCGAACGCTTCGTCGCCAATCCGTTCGAGCCCGGTGCGCGCATGTACCGCACCGGCGATCTGGCGCGCTTCCGCGCCGACGGTCGCCTGGATTGCCTGGGCCGGGTCGACAACCAGGTGAAACTGCGCGGCTTCCGCATCGAACTCGGCGAGATCGAAGCGGTGCTGGCGCAGGCCGGTTACCCCCGCAACGCCGTGCTGCTGCGCGAGGACGCGCCGGGCCACAAGCAACTGGTCGCGTACGTGGCGAGCGCCGAAGCCGTCGATGCGACGGCGCTGCGGCAACAGCTGAGCGCGCACCTGCCCGACTACATGCTGCCCGCCGCGTTCGTGGTTCTCGACGCGCTGCCGCTGACTCCCAATGGCAAGCTCGACCGCAAGGCGCTGCCGGCGCCCGAGTTCGCCGCCGGCGAAGGCCGCGGCCCGCGCAATCCGCGCGAAGCGTTGCTGTGCGCCCTGTTCGCCGAAGTGCTGGGGGGGGAACGCGTCGGCATCGACGATCACTTCTTCGCCCTCGGCGGCCATTCGCTGCTCGCCACTCGCCTGGTCAGCCGCATCCGCGCCGAACTGGCGGTGGAACTGCCGCTGCGCACGCTGTTCGAAGCGCCGACCGTGGACGCGCTGTCGCAGGCATTGCCCGGCGCGCACAACGCGCGTCCGCCGTTGCTACCGCAGGCGCGGCCGCCGCGGCTGCCGTTGTCCTACGCGCAGCGCCGGCTGTGGTTCATCCAGCAGTTCGAGCGCCAGTCCGGCCACGACAGCGCGCGCGAAGGCGCCGGCGCGGCCTACAACATCTCGATGCCGCTGCATCTGCGCGGACGCCTGGACCGCGCCGCGTTCGACGCCGCCGTGGCCGATGTGCTGGCCCGGCACGAAAGCCTGCGCACGACGTTCCCGGACATCGACGGCGACCCCTGCCAACAGCTGGTCGCCATCGAAGACGCCGGCAACGTGCTCGAGTTCGCGCGCGTCGATGCGCGCACCCTGGAACACGAACTGCGCGTCCGCGCCTTGCACGTGTTCGACCTCGGCGCGGAACTGCCGCTGCGGGTCAGCGTGCTGAGCACCAGCGAAGACGAGCATGTGCTGCTGGTGGTGCTGCATCACATCGCCGGCGATGGTTCCTCGCTGGCGCCGCTGGCGCGCGATCTGAGCCGCGCTTATGCCGCGCGCCTGCGCGGGCAGGCGCCGGAGTGGGCGCCGCTGCCGGTGCAATACCCCGATTACACCTTGTGGCAGCAGCGCATGCTGGGCAGCGAACTCGACGCCGACAGCCTGATCGCGCAGCAGTTCGACTATTGGCGCGAACAACTGGCCGGCCTGCCCGAACGCATCGAGCTGCCGATCGACCGACCGCGCCCGGCCATCGCCAGCCTGCGCGGCCGGCAGTTGTCGCTGCAGATCGACGCGGCCTTGCACGTGCGCCTGCTGCAACTCGCGCATCGCCATGAAGCGAGCTTGTTCATGGTGCTGCAAGCCGGTTTGTCGGCGTTGCTGCATCGGCTCGGCGCGGGCGAGGACATCGCGGTCGGCAGCGCCATCGCCGGACGCAACGACCAGGCGCTGGACGAACTGGTCGGCTTCTTCGTCAACACCCTGGTGCTGCGTACCGATCTGTCCGGCCGTCCGGACTTCGCCACCCTGCTCGGCCGCGTGCGCGCCACCGCGCTGGCCGCCTACACCCATCAGGACGCGCCGTTCGAGCGCCTGGTGGAGTTGCTCAATCCGGTGCGCTCGACCGCCCACCACGCGCTGTTCCAGGTCGGCCTGGTGTTGCAGAACGTCGAGCAAGCCGCGCTGGAATTGCCGGGGCTGGAGGTATCCGACCATCCGGCCGACTTCCGTACGGCCAAGTTCGACCTGTTCTTCAACCTCAGCGAACGCCACGCCGACGGCGCGCCGGCCGGGCTGGCCGGCAACCTCGAATACGCCACCGATCTGTTCGACGAATCCAGCGTGATCGCGCTGTGGCAACGCTTGCTGCGATTGCTCGACGCGGCCTGCGCGGATCCCGCGCGCAAGATCGCCGACATCGACCTGCTCGACAGCGAAGAACGCGCCGGCTTGCGCCAGCGCGCCAGCGACGGCGTTGCCGCGCCAGCCTCGGCGAGCATCGTCGAACTGTTCGAGCGTCAGGTCGCGCGCGATCCCGAGGCGCCGGCGCTGTTGTACCGCGACCAGTGCTGGAGCTACGCCGAACTCGACCGCCGCGCCAACCGGGTTGCTCATGCGCTGATCGCGCAAGGCATCGGCGCCGAGGACCGCATCGCCATCGCCCTGCCGCGTTCGCCGGAGATGGTGGTCGCCGCGCTCGGCGCGCTCAAGGCCGGCGCGGCCTATCTGCCGCTGGATCCGGACTATCCGCCGGAACGGCTGGCTTACATGCTCGCCGACGCCAGGCCGGCGCTGTTGATCAGCCGCCGCGAGATCGAAGCGCGCCTGCCCGAGCACGGCGTCGCGCCGTGGCTGCTCGACGCGGCGCAGACCGTGCAGACGCTGGCCGCGCAAGCGATCGACGCGCCGCGCGCACGGATCGTTTCGCCGCAGCAGGCCGCGTACGTGATCTACACCTCCGGCTCCACCGGCCGGCCCAAGGGCGTGGTGGTCAGCCATGCCGGCGTGCCGAGCCTGCTGGCCGCGCAGACCGCCGCGTTCGAGGTCGGTCCGGGCGCGCGCGTGCTGCAGTTCGCCTCGCTGAGTTTCGACGCCGCGTTCTGGGAGCTGTGCATGACGCTGCTGTCGGGCGCCGCGCTGGTGATGGGCGACGCCGAGCAGGTGCGTCCGGGCGAAGCGTTGACCGCGCTGATGCGCGAGCACGGCGTCACCCACGCGACCCTGCCGCCGGCCGCGCTGCCTGTGCTCGACCCCGACGCCGTGCCGCAACTGCGCGACCTGATCGTCGCCGGCGAGGCCTGCGCGCCGCCGCTGGTGGACGCGTGGTCGCGCGGCCGCCGCATGACCAACGCCTACGGGCCGACCGAAACCACGGTGTGCGCGACCATGAGCGCGCCGCTGGCCGGCGCGGTCGATGCGCCGATCGGCGCGCCGATCCGCGGCGCGCGCGTGTACGTGCTCGACGCCGGCCTGCAGCCGGTGCCCGCCGGCGTGGCCGGCGAGTTGTACCTGGCCGGCGCCGGTCTGGCGCGCGGCTATCTCGGCCGCGCCGCGCTCACCGCCGAACGCTTCGTCGCCGATCCGTTCGCGCCCGGCGAGCGCATGTACCGCAGCGGCGACCTCGCCCGCTGGAACCGAGAGGGACAGCTCGAATTCCTCGGCCGGGTCGATCATCAGGTCAAGATCCGCGGCTTCCGCATCGAACTGGGCGAAATCGAATCGGCGCTGCAACGCCATCCGGCGGTGGCGCAATCGATCGTGATGGCCCGCGAGGACGTGCCCGGCCACAAGCAACTGGTCGGCTACGTGGTGCTCGAACGCGAGCTCGAAGCGCGCGACGAAGACCGCGAGGCGCGCCAGATCGGCGAGTGGGAAACCATCTACGAGGACTTGTACGGCGACAAGGCGCTGGACGGCGCCTATGCCTTCGGCGAGAACTTCCACGGCTGGAACAGCAGCTACGACGGCAGCGAGATCGCGCTGGAGCAGATGCGCGAATGGCGCGCGCGCACGGTCGAACGGATCCTCGAACTCAAGCCCGAGCGGGTGCTGGAAATCGGCGTCGGCAGCGGCCTGATCCTGTCGCAGGTGGCGCCGCACGTGCGCGCCTACCACGGCACCGATCTGTCGGCGGCCACGGTCGAACGCTTGCGCGCCGAAGTCGCGCAGCAGCCGGCGCTGGCCGGCAAGGTCGAACTGTATGCGCGGCCGGCTCACGACATGGACGGCCTCGACGCCGGCCTAGCCCCGGGCGAACGCTTCGACGCGATCGTGATCAACTCGGTGCTGCAGTATTTCCCCAACGGCGAATACCTGGCGCAGGCCATCGGCCAGGCGATGCGCCTGCTCGCGCCGGGCGGCGTGCTGTACCTGGGCGACGTGCGCAATCTGCGCCTGCAGCGCAGCTTCGCCACCGCGATCGCCCTGCATCAGAGCGACGACGACACCGACACCGCCACCTTGCTGCGTCGCGCCGAGCAACTGCGGCTGGCCGAGAAGGAACTGCTGGTCGCGCCGGAATTCTTCGCCGCGCTGGCCAAGCGCGACGATGCGATCTGCGCGGTCGATATCCAGACCAAGCGCAGCGGCTACGGCAACGAGCTCAGCCGCCATCGCTACGAAGTCGTGCTGCGCAAGGGCCCACTGCCGCTGCGTTCGGCGGCGGCGTGGCCCGCGGTCGCATGGACGCCGGCATTGATGGACGACAATGCGTTCGTGCGCCTGCTGCGCGAACGCGGCGACGGCCTGCGTCTGGCCGGCGTGCCGAACGATCATCTGCAGCCGGAAACCGATGCGCTGCACGCACTCGCCGACGGGGCGACGGTGTCCGCAGTGCGCACGCGCCTGCTCGATGCCGGCGATCGCGTGCATGCGCGCAGCGAAACCTTGATCGCCGCCGCCGCGGCGGCGGGTTTGCGCGCCGCCAGCACCTGGGCCGGCGACGGCGCCGACGAGCAACTGGAACTGCTGTTCTGGCGCGAAGACGGCCGCACCGTCGCCGACCTGCACCGCCCGCTGGCGGTGGGCGAACTGTCGGCCTGCACCAATGAGCCGTCCACCTTCGACCAGTTCGCCGACCTGCGCCGGCATATCGCCGCGCAACTGCCGGATTACATGCAGCCACTGCTGGTGCTGCTGCCGCGGATGCCGCTGACCCCGAACGGCAAGATCGATCGCAAGGCCTTGCCTGCCCCCGACTTCACCGGCGGCCAGCACCGCGCCGCCGCCAACGAGCGCGAGCAGACCCTGGCCGCGCTGTACGCGCAGGTGCTGGGCTTGCCGCGGGTCAGCGTCGCCGACAGCTTCTTCGACCTGGGCGGCGACAGCATTCTGTCGATTCAACTGGTCGGCCTGGCGCGCAAGGCCGGGCTGCTGATCACCCCGCGCGAAGTGTTCCAGCATCAGAACGTGGCGGCATTGGCGCGGATCGCGCGCGACGCCGATGCCGGCGCGCCGGCGCTGATCGACGAACCGGTCGGCGCGCTGGCGCCACTGCCGATCCTGCAATGGTTCCTCGATCGCGAGGCGCCGCTGGACGGTTTCAACCAGCGCGTGCTGCTGCGCGTGCCCGCGGGTCTGTCGCAACAGGTGCTGCACGACGCATTGGCCGCGCTGGTACGACACCACGACGCGTTGCGCTTGCAATTGCGCCGCGACGATGGCGCGTGGACACTGCAAGTGCCCGGGCCCGAAGCCGCCCACTTCGGCCTGCGCCGGGTGGACATCGCCGGGCTCGACCAGGCCGCGCTGCAAGCCGCGCTCGACGCAGCGGCCGCGCTGGCTGCGCAAAGCCTCGCCACCGACACAGGCGAGCTACTGCAAGCGGTGTGGTTCGATGCCGGCGACGAGGCCAGCGGCCGTCTGCTGCTGTGCATCCACCACCTCGCCGTCGACGGCGTGTCCTGGCGCATCCTTATTCCGGACCTGCGCGAGGCGGTCGAATCGCTCGCTGCGGGACGCGAACCGGCGCTCGCCGCGCGCAGCCATTCGCTGCGCGCCTGGACCGCTCAGTTGCGCGAACAATCGACCTCGCCCGCGCGCCTGGCCGAGTTGCCGCATTGGCGCGCCCTGGCCGAAGGCATCGATCCGCCGCTGTCGCCGGTCGCGCTGGATCCGTTGCGCGACATCGGCATCGCATGCGGCCATCACAGCCTGAGCCTGCCGGCATCGGTCGCCACGCCGCTGCTGACCGCACTGCCGGCGCGCTTCCATGCCGGCATCAACGACGTGCTGCTCAGCGCCTTCGCCCTGGCCCTGAGCGACTGGCGCCGCCGCCATACCGGCCAGTCCTGCGAACGCGTGCTGCTCGACCTGGAAAGCCACGGCCGCGAGAGCGCGCACAGCGAGCTCGATCTGTCGCGCACGGTCGGCTGGTTCACCAGCCTGTATCCGCTGCGGCTGGACCTGGACGGCATCAACCACGCCCAGGCGCTCGGCGGCGGGCGCGAGCTCGAACGCGCGCTCAAGCGCGTCAAGGAACAACTGCGCGCCGTGCCCGATCACGGCCTGGGTTACGGCGCGCTGCGCTGCTTCAACCCCGATGCCGCGCAGGCGTTGGCGGCGTTGCCGCAGCCGCAAGTCAGCTTCAACTACCTCGGCCGCTTCGCCGTGAGCGGACAGGCCGCGGGCGCGCAGGCAGCGAGCGATTCGGTCCGCGGCGATTGGATCGCCGCCGACGAAACGCCAGCGCCAGCCGGCGGCGAGGCGCTGCCGATCGCGCACGCGATCGAACTCAATGCATTGACCCAGGACCGCGACGACGGCCCCGAGTTCGTCGCCACTTGGTCGTATCCGCGGGCGTTGTTCGCGCAGGAACAGATCGAAGACCTCGCCGAGACCTTCGCCCGCGTGCTGCGCGCCCTCGCCGCGCTCGCCGGCGACGCGCACAGCGGCGGCCTGAGCCCGTCGGACGTGGCCCTGGCCGCGCTCGAGCAGGACGCGATCGAGCGGTTGGAGCGCGACTACCGCGATGCCGGCGGCGTCGCCGATCTGTTGCCGCTGACGCCGCTGCAACAGGGTCTGCTGTTCCACACCTTGTACGAACACGAAGGTCCCGACCCGTACGTGGTGCAGGTGCGTTTCGACCTCGACGGCCCGCTCGATCCGGTTCGCCTGCGCGAAGCCGCGCGCACGTTGATGCAGCGCCATCCGCATCTGTCGGCCGCCTTCGTCCACCGCGGCCTGGAACGGCCGGTGCAGGTGATTCCGCGCGAGATTCCGCTGGATTGGCGCCGCATCGATCTGTCCGCGCATCCGGTCGAATCACGCGAAGCCGAAGCCGCGCGCATCGCCGAACACGACCGCGACCGGCGTTTCGATCTGGACCAGGCGCCGCTGCTGCGCTTCACCCTGCTCGCGCTCGGCAGCGGAGCCGACGGCCGCGTCCGTCACCGCTTGCTGATCGCCAACCACCACATCCTGCTCGACGGCTGGTCGATGCCGCTGCTGGTGCAGGAGCTGTTCGCGCTGTACACCGGCGCGCCGCTGCCGGGCGCCAGCGCCTACCGCGATTACCTGCACTGGCTGAGCGCGCGCGACCCGCGACTGGGCGAACTCGCCTGGCGCGAAGCGCTGGACGGCATCGATGAACCGACCCTGCTGTTGCCCTCGCACCCGCACGCCTCCGGCCGCCAGAGCGAACACGAACTGCAGTTGCCCGAAGGCCTGTCGCGCACTCTGGCGCAGCTGGCGCGACGCCACGGCCTGACCTTGAACATCCTGGTCCAGGGCGCGTGGGGCCTGCTGCTGGGCCGCATGCTCGGCCGCGACGACGTAGTCATCGGCACCACGGTGTCGACGCGCCCGCCGGAGCTCGGCGAAGTCGAGCGCATGATCGGCTTGTTCATCAACACCGTGCCGACCCGCCTGCGCCTGGATCCCAAGCGCAGCTTCGTCGACCTGCTACAGGAGTTGCAGCGCCAGCAGACCGCGCTGATGGAGCATCAGCACCTCGACCTGGCTCAGTTGCAGCGCTACGCCGGGTTCGAGCGACTGTTCGACACCTTGTATGTGTTCGAGAACTATCCGATCGATCACGACGGCCTGGCCAGCGCGCTGGGCGAACTGAGCATCGCCGGCTTCGCCAGCAGCGACGCCACCCACTACCCGTTGAGCCTGCTGGTCACGCCGGGCCAGCGCCTGTCGCTGCGTTTCAACTTCGACCCGGCGCGGCTGGACGCGTTGAGCGTGCAGCGACTGGCCGAGCGCCTGTCGCGCCTGCTCGACGCGGTCGCCGCGCATCCGCAGCGCAGCCTGGAGCACTTCGACCTGCTCGACGACCGCGAGCGCCGGCGGGTGCTGTACGACTGCAACGACAGCGAGTACGAGCTGCCCGCCGCGACCGTACCGGCGTGGTTCCAACAACGCGTCGCAGACGCGCCCGAAGCGATCGCACTGGTCGACGCACACGGCGACCTGAGCTACGCCGAACTCAACCGCCGCGCCAACCGCGTGGCGCATGCGCTGATCGCGCGCGGAGTCGGTCCGGAGGATCGCGTCGCCCTGGCGATTCCGCGTTCGTTCGACACCGTCGTCGCCGTGCTCGGCATCCTCAAGGCCGGCGCGGCCTATCTGCCGCTCGACGCCGATCATCCGCTCGAACGCCTGGAATACACCCTGCGCGACGCGCGTCCGCGCCACGTACTGGCCACCCGCGCGGTCGCCGCGCGGCTGCCGCAGGACGCGCCGTTGCTGCTGATCGACGACGCCGCAGGATTTGGCAACGACATCGCCCACGCCGCCGGTCACGATCCGACCGACGCCGAACGCATGTGCGCGTTGTCGCCGCAGCATCCGGCCTATGTGATCTACACCTCCGGCTCGACCGGCCAGCCTAAGGGCGTATGCGTCACGCACGCCGGCATTCCCAGCCTCGTCCACAGTCAGGTCGAACGCTTCGGCCTCGACGCCGGCAGCCGCGTGCTGCAGTTCGCTTCGATGAGTTTCGACGCGGCGGCGATGGAGATGCTGATGTGCTTCGCCGCCGGCGCCACGCTGGTGCTGCCGCCGCCGGGCCTGCTGCTCGGCGACGCGCTCGCGCGCACCCTCGCTGAGCAACGCATCAGCCACAGCCTGATTCCGCCGAGCGCGCTCGGCAGCCTGGATCCGGCCGCGCTGGCCTGGCCGACCACGCTGATCGTCGGCGGCGAAGCCTGTCCGCCGCACGTGGCCGCGGCGTGGTCGCGCGATGGCCGCCGTCTGGTCAACGCCTACGGCCCGACCGAGATCACCATCTGCGCGGCGATGAGCCAGGCGCTGGACGAAACCGGCCTCGCCGGCGCGGCGCCGCCGCTCGGCGTTCCGGTCGCCAACACCCGTCTGTACGTGCTCGACGCGATGCTGCGGCCGGTGCCCGCGGGCGTCGCCGGCGAGTTGTACATCGCCGGCGCCGGTCTGGCGCGCGGTTATCTCGATCGTCCAGGCCTCAGTGCCGAACGCTTCGTCGCCGATCCGTTCCACGTCGGCCAACGCATGTACCGCAGCGGCGATCTGGCGCGACGGCGCGAGGACGGCCAGCTCGATTACCTCGGCCGCGTCGATCAGCAAGTGAAGCTGCGCGGCTTCCGCATCGAGCTGGGCGAAGTGCAATCCGCGCTGGCCCAATGCGGCTATCCGGGCAATGCCGCGATCGTGCGCGAAGACCGCCAGGGCCATCCGCAACTGGTCGCCTATCTGGTCTCGTCCGAGCCAGTCGATACCGACACGTTGCGCAAATGCCTGGCCATGCGCCTGCCCGAGTACATGGTGCCGGCCGCATTCGTCGCGCTCGACGCGCTGCCGCTGACCGCCAACGGCAGCAAGCTCGACCGCAAGGCGCTGCCGGCGCCGGAGTTCGCCGCGCAGGCGCTGTCGCGCGGCCCGGCCAATGCCACCGAGCAGTTGTTGTGCTCTCTGTTCGCCGAAGTGCTGGGCCTGGAACGGATCGGCGCGGAAGACAATTTCTTCGCCTTCGGCGGCCATTCGCTGCTGGCCACCCGTCTGATCGGCCGCATCCGCGCAACCTTCGATGTCGAATTGCCGATCCGCGCGCTGTTCGACGCGCCCACCGTGGAGACCCTGGCACGACGCCTGCCTTCGGGCGGAATCGCGCGCGAACCGCTGTTGCCGCAGACACGACCGGCGCTGCTGCCGCTGTCGTTCGCCCAGCAGCGGCTGTGGTTCCTGCACCGCTTCGAAGGGCCGAGCGCGACCTACAACATTCCGTTGGCGCTGCGCCTGGACGGCGAGCTCGATGGCGATGCGCTGGAAGCGGCCTTGAACGACGTCGTCGCGCGTCATGAAAGCCTGCGCACGTTGTTCCCGTCGGGCGACGTTCCGCAGCAGCGGGTGGTGCCGGCCGATCAGGCCGCGTTGCAACTGCATCGCGCGCGCAGCGACGAGGCCGGATTGCACGCGGCGCTGTCGGCCGCGGCCGCGCATCGCTTCGATCTAAGTCGCGATCTGCCCCTGCGCGCGAGCCTGATCGAACTGGGCCCGCAACGTCACGCACTACTGCTGTTGCTGCACCACATCGCCGGCGACGGCGCCTCGTTGCAACCGCTCGCGCGCGACCTCAGTCACGCCTACGCCGCGCGCCTGCGCGGCCGTGCGCCGGTGTTCGCGCCGTTGCCGGTGCAGTACGCCGACTACACCCTGTGGCAACGCCGCACCCTGGGCGAGGAACGCGATCCCGAGAGCGCCCTGGCGCAGCAACTGCAGTACTGGAAGCGCCAGCTGGCCGATCTGCCCGAGCGCATCGCATTGCCGAGCGACCGGCCGCGTCCGCCGCAATCGAGCTATCGCGGCGGCCACCTGCCGCTGTCGCTCGACGCCGCCCTGCACACGAAGCTGGCGGCACTGGCACGGAGCCAGGGCGCGACCTTGTTCATGGTGCTGCAGGCGGCGCTGGCGGCGACCTTGGGCCGGCTTGGCGCCGGCGACGACGTCGCTCTTGGAACGCCGATCGCCGGCCGCGGCGATGAGTCCTTGCACGATCTGATCGGCCTGTTCCTCAACACACTCGTGCTGCGCACCGACCTGTCCGGCGATCCCGGCTTCGCCGAACTGCTCGGCCGCGTGCGCGAGACCAATCTCGCCGCGTACGAGCATCAGGACGTGCCGTTCGAACGTCTGGTCGACGCGCTGCAACCGGCGCGTTCGATGGCTCATCACCCGCTGTTCCAGGTGATGCTGTCGCTGCAGAATCACGCCAGCGGCGAGCTCGCCCTGCCCGGCCTGAAGGCGCGTCCGGCCGGGTTCGACCTGGACATCGCCCAGTTCGATCTGAGCTTCGATTTCAGCGAAGCCCACGACGAATTCGGCGCGCCGGCCGGCCTGCACGCCAGCATCGAGTACGCCAGCGATCTGTTCGAGGCCGACACGGCGCTGCGCATCGGCCGCTGCCTGCAGCGCATGCTCGAAGCGATCGCGGCCGATCCGCGCCGGCGCATCGGCGAGGTCGAGTTGCTCGACGGCGACGAGCGCCAGCAGTTGCTGCAAAACTCGCAGGGACCAAAGATCGCGCCTTCTGGCGTGCTGCTGCCGCAGTGGTTCGAACGCCAGGCCGCGGCCACGCCGGATGCGGTGGCGCTGGTCTGCGGCGAACAGTCGCTGAGCTTCGACGAACTCAACCGTCGTGCCAACCGCATCGCCCATGCGCTGATCGCGCGCGGCCTCAAGGCCGACGATCGCGTCGCCCTCGCCTTGCCGCGTTCGGCCGACACGGTCTGCGCCATGCTCGGCGCGCTTAAGGCCGGCGCGGCGTATCTGCCGCTGGACACCGAGCATCTGGGCGAGCGTTTGCGCGAGCTGATCGCCGAAGCCGCGCCCAGGCTGCTGCTCGGTCACGCTTCGATCTGCACGACGCTCGGCTACGCTGGCCCGGCGCTGTTGCTCGATCAGGACGCGGGCCGCGCCGAACTGGCGTCGATGCCGGAGCGCAATCCGCACGACTCGCTCGCGCTCAGCGGCGCGGCGCCGCTGCATCCGCAGCAGGCCGCGTACGTGATCCACACCTCCGGCTCGACCGGCAAGCCCAAGGGCGTGGTCGTCTCACACGCCGGCCTGGCCAATCTGTTCGAGCACCACCGCGACGGCGTGATCGCCGATGCCGCGCGCCATGCCGGCGGCGAGCGCGTGCGCTTCGGCCTCACCGCCACCTTCGCGTTCGACACCTCGCTGGAAGGCCTGCTGTTCCTGTGCGCCGGCCACGAGCTGCATGTGTTCGACGACGTGCTGCGGCGCGAGGGCGAAGTGCTGCTGAGCCACCTGCGGGCCGCGCGCATCGATGCGCTCGACCTGACTCCGACCCACTTCGAACAGCTGCAACGCCTGGGCTTGCTCGACAGCGTCGGCTCCGACGGCACAGGCTCCGGCCGCGCCTATCCGAGCACGCTGATGCTCGGCGGCGAATCGGTCAGCGAAACCCAGTGGCGCACGCTGCGGGGCCATGCGGCGGTGCGCGGTCATAACTATTACGGCCCCACCGAGTACACGGTCGACGCCGGCGGTCTGGCTTTGAACGACGGCGACGAACGCCCGAGCATCGGCAGGCCACTGCGCAATACCCGTTTCCACGTGCTCAACGCGCGCCTGCGGCCGGTGCCGGCCGGTACTGTCGGCGAGCTGTACATCGCCGGCGAAGGTCTGGCGCGCGGCTATCTCGGCCGTCCTGGCCTGACCGCCGAGCGTTTCGTCGCCGATCCGTTCACGGCAGGCACGCGTATGTACCGCTCCGGCGATCTGGCGCGCTGGCGCCGCGACGGTCAGCTCGAACTGCTCGGCCGCGCCGATCATCAGGTCAAGATCCGCGGCTTCCGCATCGAGCCCGGCGAGATCGAAGCCGCGCTCGCACAGATCGGTTTCGCCACCAACGCGGTGATCGCGCGCGAAGACCGGCCCGGCCACAAGCAACTGGTCGCCTATCTCGCCGCGCCCGCGCTGGCCGCGGCCGATCTGGCCCGGATCAGGAACGAACTGGCCGAGCGCCTGCCGGACTACATGGTCCCGGCCGCGTTCGTCGCCCTGCCCGAGTTGCCGCTGACCCCCAACGGCAAGCTCGACCGCAAGGCGCTGCCGGCGCCGCAGGCAACCGCGACGAGCGCGGGCCCGGACGAGAACGCCAGCGAACGCGAGACGCTGCTGGCGAAGCTGTTCGGCGAAGTGCTGGGCCTCGACGCGGTCGGCCTGGACGAGGGTTTCTTCAGCCTCGGCGGCGATAGCATCAGTTCGATCCAGTTGGTCGGTCGCGCCCGTCAGGCCGGATTGCGCCTGAGCGCGCGCGAAGTGTTCCAACACCAGAGCGTGCGCGCGCTGGCTGCGGTGGTCAGCGAGGACGTCGTCGCCGCATCCGTGCCGGCGGTGGCCCCGATCGGCGAACTGCCGGCCACGCCGATCGTGCGTGATCTGTTCGAACACGACGCGCCCTACGCGCAATACCAGCAATCGATGCTGCTCAAGGTGCCGGCGTTGCAGGCACGCGCGCTGGCTCAAGCGCTGCAGGCCTTGCTCGATCATCACCACGCCCTGCGTCTGCGCGTGCTCGATCGCGAACGTCTCGAAATCGCGCCGATCGGCGCGGTGCGCGCTGACGATTGCCTGCTCGCGATCGAAACCGCCACGCCGAGCGCGGACGAAGTCGCCGCGCAGGCCCAGGCCGCGCAGCGGAGACTGGATCCCGCCGCCGGCCGCTTGCTGCAGGCGGTGTGGTTCCATGCCGGCGACGAATCGCGTTTGCTGCTGGTGATCCATCACCTTGCCGTCGACGGCGTGTCGTGGCGGTTGCTGGTGCCCGACCTGCGCGCGGCCTATGAGCAGGCGCTCACCGAGGCTGATCGGATCGAACTGGAACCGGCGCCGACCTCGCTGCGTGAATGGGCGCTGGCGTTGCCCGAGGCCGCACAGCGTCGCCGCGAGGAACTGCCGCTGTGGCGCGACATGCTCGCCGGCGATGGCGGCGCCTGGTTGCCGCGCGCCTTCGATCCGCGCCGCGACACCATGGCGACGATGCGCACCCATGTCGCCAGCCTCGACGCGGACACCACCCGCGCCCTGCTGACCCGCGCGCCCGAACGCATCAACGGCCGCATCAACGATGTACTGCTGTGCGCCTTCCTGCTGGCCGCGCTGCAATGGCGGCGCGCGCGCGGCGACGACGATGCGCACGCCGCCGCCTTCGATCTGGAAGGCCACGGCCGCGAAGCGGCGGCGGTGGACGGCCTGATCGACAGCGCCGATCTGTCGCGCACCGTGGGCTGGTTCACCAGTCTGTTCCCAGTGCGCCTGGACGCGGTCGACTTCGATCTCGAGCAGGCGTTGGCCGGCGGCAAGGCCCTGGAGCGCGCGCTCAAGTCGGTCAAGGAACAGCTGCGCCGAGTGCCCGATCAAGGCATCGGCTACGGGCTGCTGCGCCATCTCGACCCGTCCGCGCGCGCCGAACTGGCCGCGCTGGCGCCGCCGTCGCTGGGCTTCAACTACCTCGGCCGTTTCGCGGTCGCCGACGCCGGCCGTAATGAAACCGACTGGAATCCAGTCGGCGAAGACGGCGGCTTCGGCGGCGGCGGCGACGCCGAGCAGCCGCTGGCGCATCCGTTGGAACTCAACGCCCTGGTCCGCGACGAGGCCGACGGTCCGCGTCTGTACGCGAACTGGAACTGGGCCGGTGAACTGCTCGACGAAGCCGCGGTGGCGGCGTTCTCTCACGCCTGGTTCGACGCCCTGCGCCGCATCGCCGACTTCGCCCGCGAAGCCGACGGCGCCGCGCTGACGCCGTCCGACGTGCCTCTGGTCGCGCTCGACCAATCCGATATCGAACTGCTGGAGTCGCTGTATGCGCAACTCGAAAATTGAAGACATCCTGCCGCTGACGCCGCTACAACACGGCTTCCTGTTCCACGCCTTGTACGACGACAAGGTGCAGGACAGTTACGTGGTGCAGATGACCTTCGTCCTCGACGGCGCGCTCGACCCGGCCGCGTTGCGCGCCGCCGCCGACGCGCTGCTGCGCCGCCATGCCAGCCTGCGCGCGGCGTTCGTGCACCACAAGACCAAGGAACCGGTGCAGGTGATCCAGCGCGACATCCAGGCGCCGTGGCGCGAACTGGATCTGTCGGCGTTGGTGCCCGAACAGCGCGAGGCCGCGCTCGCCCAGGCCATCGCCGACGACGCGCAGGAACGCTTCGACCTGACCCGCGCACCGCTGCTGCGCTTCGTGCTGGTCCGCGAATCGGCCGCGCGCCATTACCTGATCTTCAACAGCCACCACATCCTGCTCGACGGCTGGTCCACGCCGATCGTGCTGCAGGAATTGTTCGCGCTGTATCGCAACGGCGCCGACACCGAAGCTTTGCCGCGGGTGGTGCCGTACCGCGACTACATGCGCTGGCTCGGCGGGCGCGATCACGCCGCCGCGCGTGAGGCTTGGCGCGAGGCCTTCCTCGGCTTCGAGGAACCCACGCGGATCGCCGCCGCCAGCACCGCGCCGGCGGTGCCGGACACCTTGCGCATCGATCTGCCCGAAGAATTGATGCAGCGCCTGACCCGGCAGGCGCGCACGCTCGGCGTCACCCTCAACACCGTGGTGCAGGCGGCCTGGGGCGTGCTGCTGGGCCGGCTGACAAACCGTCACGATGTCGCGTTCGGCACCACGGTGTCGGGCCGTCCGCCGGAACTGGCCGGCGTCGAGCAGATGGTCGGGCTGCTCATCAACACCTTGCCGCTGCGCTTGCAATGGCGCCCGGACGAAACCGTCGCCGCGCTGCTGCAACGCTTCCAGCGCGAGCAATCGGCGCTGCTCGACCACCAGCACCTCGGGCTGGCCGAGATCCAGCGCATCGCCGGCCACGGCGAATTGTTCGACACCCTGGTGCTGTTCGAAAACTTCCCGGTCGGCGAAGACGGCGACGGCCCCAGCGATCTGGCCATCGGCGTGCACAGCCATCACGGCGGCGACACCTCGCACTATCCGGTCGGTCTGGCGTTGATCCCGGGACGGCCGGGACAGCCGTATCAGCTCAAGCTCAGCTACCGCCCCGACTTGCTCGAACGCGAACAGGTGCTGCGACTGGGCCTGCGCTACCAGCGCCTGATCGACGCCTTCGCCACGGACGCGCAGCAGCCGCTCGGCCGGATCGACCTGCTCGACGCCGATGAAACCCGACTCGTGCTGCACGACTGGAACGCGACCGCGCACGAACAGTCGAACACTCACTTGGCCGCGCTGCTATCGGCGCAGGCCGCGCGCACGCCCGACGCCATCGCGCTGTGCTTCGAAGGCAGCTCGCTGAGCTACGCCGAACTGGAAGCGCGCAGCAACCGTCTGGCGCGTGCGCTGATCGCCCAGGGCATCGGCCCGGAATCCATCGTCGGCGTGGCGCTGCCGCGCTCGCTGGACCTGCCGATCGCGCTGTGCGCGGTGCTCAAGAGCGGTGCGGCGTATCTGCCGCTGGACACCGACTATCCGCCCGAGCGTCTGGCCGACATGCTCGCCGACGCCGCGCCGGCCTTCGTGCTCACGCGCGGCGACGTGGCTGAAGCGCTGCCAGCCAACGCGCCGCTGTGGCGGCTCGACGCCGCCGCGCTGTGCGAACGCCTGGCCGCGCTGCCCGCGCATGCGATCGGCGATGACGAACGCAGCGCCACGCTGCAGCCGGAGCATCCGGCCTATGTGATCTACACCTCCGGTTCGACCGGCAAGCCCAAGGGCGCGCTGATCCCGCACCGCGGCGTGGTCAATCGTCTGGACTGGATGCAACGCGAATACGACCTGCGGGCCGACGACGCGGTGCTGCAGAAAACCCCGTCGAGCTTCGACGTGTCGGTGTGGGAACTGTTCTGGCCGCTGACCCGCGGCGCGCGCCTGGTGCTGGCGCGGCCCGACGGCCATCGCGAACCGCGCTACCTCGCCGAACTGATCGAGCGCGAACGCGTCACCACCGTGCACTTCGTCGCCTCGATGCTGGACGTGTTCGTGCTCGAAGCCAGCGCTGAGGAATGCGCGAGCCTGCGCCGCATCGTCTGCGGCGGCGAAGCGCTGTCGGCCGATCTGCGCCGGCGCGTGGCCCAGCGCCTGGGACGCCCGCTGCATCATTCCTATGGCCCGACCGAAACCTCCATCGGCGTGGCGGCGTGGCCGTGCCGCGAGATGGAAGACGGGCCGATCCCGATCGGCGGTCCGATCGCCAACACCCGTTTCTACGTGCTCGACAGCGCGCTGCGAGCGGTGCCGCCGGGAACGCTAGGCGAGCTCTACATCGCCGGCGACTGCCTCGCCCGCGGTTATCTCGGCCGCGCCGCGCTCAGCGCCGAGCGCTTCGTCGCCGATCCGTTCGCGCACGGCCAGCGCATGTACCGCTCCGGCGACCTCGCGCACTGGCGCGAGGACGGCGTCATCGTCCATCGCGGCCGCGCCGACCATCAGGTCAAGGTGCGCGGCCTGCGCATCGAACTGGGCGAGATCGAGGTCGAACTGGCCCGCGCCGGTTACACGCGCAACGCTGTGATCGTGCGCGAGGACAGACCGGGCGATCGCCAGATCGTCGGCTATGTCGCCGCCGAAGCCGGATTCGATGCCGAAGCGCTGCGCGCGCATCTGGCCGCGCGTCTGCCCGACTACATGCTGCCGACCGCGCTGGTGGCGCTGCCGGCGTTGCCGCAGCTGCCCAACGGCAAGCTCGACCGCAAGGCCCTGCCGGCTCCGGACTACGCGCCGGTCAGCCTGCGCGAACCGCGCGATGAACGCGAGCGCATCCTGTGCGCGCTGTACGCCGAAGTGCTGGGCGTGCAGCGCGTCGGCATCGACGACAGCTTCTTTGAGCTGGGCGGCCATTCGCTGCTGGCGATCCGCCTGATCGGATTGATTCGTTCGCGCCTGCAACTGGAACTGCCGATCCGGGCGCTGTTCGAACACCCCAGCGTGGCCGCGCTGGCGCCGCATCTGGACCGCAACCGCTCGCGCCGGCCGGCGTTGGCGGCGGCGCAAGAACGTCCGCAAGATCTGCCGCTGTCGTTCGCGCAATACCGGCTGTGGTTCCTGCACCAACTCGAAGGCCCCAGCGCCACCTACAACATCCCGCTGGCGCTGCGCCTGCACGGCCCGCTCGACCCGGACGCGCTGCAAGCGGCGATCAACGACGTGGTGGCGCGCCACGAAAGTCTGCGCACCCTGTTCCCGGACAGCGACACGCCGCGCCAGCACATCCTGGCCGCGCCCGGCGCGCACGACCGTCTCGACGACAGCGCCGCGTTCGTGGCGCTGGAAACCGTCGACAGCGACGAAGACGCATTGGACGCCGACCTGCGCCAGGCGGCGGCCTACGCCTTCGACCTGAGCTGCGAATTGCCGCTGCGCGCCAGTTTGTTCCGGATCGGCGCCGACGACCACGTGCTGCTGCTGTTGCTGCACCACATCGCCGGCGATGGCGCCTCGATGGCGCCGCTGTCGCGCGACCTGTCGCAGGCCTATGCCGCGCGCCTCATGGGCACGGCGCCGTCATGGGCCGCGCTGCCGGTGCAATACGCCGACTACAGCCTGTGGCAACGGCAACTGATGGGCCGCGAGGACGACGGTGATAGCCTGCTGCGCCAGCAGATCGATTACTGGAAGCAACGCCTGGCCGATCTGCCCGAACAATTGCCGCTGCCGACGGACCGGCCGCGCCCGGGCAGCACCAGTTATCGCGGCCGCAGCTCGCATTTCGAATTCGACACCGCGCTGCATCGCCGCCTGCTGACGCTGAGCCAGCGTCACGGCGCGACCTTGTTCATGGTGCTGCAGGCGGCGGTCGCCGCCTTGCTGACGCGCATGGGGTCGGGCACCGACATTCCGCTCGGCGCGCCGGTGGCCGGCCGTACCGATGCCGCGCTCGAGGATCTGGTCGGCCTGTTCCTCAACACCCTGGTGCTGCGCGTCGACACTTCCGGCGATCCCAGCTTCGCGGCCTTGCTGGCGCGCGTGCGCGACACCGATCTGGCCGCGTACGAACATCAGGACCTGCCGTTCGAACAGTTGGTGGAAACGTTGAATCCTGTGCGTTCGCTGTCCTATCACCCGCTGTTCCAGGTGATGGTGGTGCTGCAGAACATGAGCGCCAGCGAACTGCGCCTACCTGGCTTGCGCTGCGAAGCGCATGCGCTGGAAACGGAGGTGGTCAAGTTCGACCTCAACTTCGCGTTTTCCGAGCGCACCCTGGCCGACGGCGAACCCGACGGCCTGCAAGGCGCGATCGAATACGCCACTGACCTGTTCGACGAAGCCAGCGTGCAGACGCTGTGGCGCCGCTTCGAGCGCCTGCTGCATGCGGTCACCGAAGACGCCGAGCGGAGCATCGGCGCGATCGAGCTGATGGACGCGAGCGAGCGGCAATGCCTGCTGCACGACTGGAACGCCACCGCGCAACCCGTGCTCGAAGCGACCTTGCCGGCGCTGTTCGAGGCCCAGGTGGCGCGCACGCCATCGGCGCCGGCGGCGATTTACCACGAGCCGTCGGGCGAGGAGCAGCGTCTCGATTTCGACGCGCTCAATCAACGCGCCAACCGTCTGGCCAATGTGTTGATCGCCGAAGGCGCCGGCCCCGAGCGGGTGGTGGCGATCGCGCTGCCGCCGTCGCTGGACCTGCTGGTCGCCCTGCTCGCCACGCTCAAGGCCGGCGCGGCGTACCTGCCGCTGGATCTGGGCAATCCGCGCGAACGCCTGGCGGTGATGCTCGACGACGCCAGACCGGTGCGCGTGCTCACTCGCGACGCCTTCGCCCATCTGCTGCCGGCGGATGCGCCGCTGTGCCTGCTCGACGATCCGGCGCTGCAACAGCGTCTGGCGCGCAGCAGCGCCGCCAATCCCGGCGATGGCGACCGGCTGCGGCCGCTGAAGCTGCTGCACCCGGCCTATGTGATCTACACCTCCGGTTCCACCGGCAAGCCCAAGGGCGTGACGGTCGCGCACCGTTCGGCCGCGCATTACTTCGCCTGGTGCCGGCACGCCTACTTCGGCGCGGGCGACGACAACGGCAACGGTTCGGCCACTACCTTGTCGGCCGCGTTCGACGGCAGCGTCACCGTGCTGTTCGCTCCGCTGTTGGTGGGCCAGCCGCTGACGCTGATCGAAACCGACAAGGATTTCGCAGGTCTCCTGGCCCGGCAACCGGCCGGCGGCTATGAACTGCTCAAGCTGACCCCGGCGCATTTGAAACTGCTCAACGCTACCCTGGAACCTGGCGCGCCGGCACCGGCGCGCACCCTGCTGATCGGCGGCGAAGCGCTGGTGCCGGCCGATCTCGCCTATTGGCAGGATCGTTATCCGGACGTGCGCCTGATCAACGAGTACGGCCCGACCGAGGCCACGGTCGGCTGCAGCACCTACGAAGTCGACGCCGACATGCACGACGCCACCGCTGTGTCGATCGGCACGCCGATCTGGAACGCGCGCCTGTACGTGCTCGACGAACGACTGCGGCCGCAGCTTAGCGGCGTGGCCGGCGAGCTGTACATCGCCGGCGCCGGCCTGGCGCGCGGTTATCTCAATCGCCCCGGCCTGAGCGCCGAACGCTTCGTCGCCGATCCCTTCGTCGACGGCGAGCGCATGTACCGCACCGGCGATCTCGCGCGCTGGCGCGCGGACGGACGCCTGGACTACCTCGGACGCATCGACCATCAGGTCAAGATCCGCGGCTACCGTATCGAACTGGGCGAAATCGAAGCGGCGCTGGCGCAGGCCGGCTTCGCCCACAATGCGGTGATCGCGCGCGAAGACCACGCCGGCCAGAAGCAACTGGTCGCGTATATCGCGGCCACCGGTTTCGATAGCGCCGGTTTGGCTCCCGAAGATTTCGATTCCGCGGCCCTGCGTGCGCAGTTGGCCAAGCGCCTGCCCGACTACATGGTCCCGGCCGCCTTCGTCGTCCTCGACGAACTGCCGCTGACCGGCAACGGCAAGCTCGACCGCAAGGCGCTGCCTGCGCCGCAACTGCGCAGCGTCGGTGAGCGCGCACCGCGCAATGCCGCTGAAACCCTGCTGTGCGAATTGTTCGCCGACATCCTGCATCTGCCGCGGGTGAGCATTGACGACAACTTCTTCGCGCTCGGTGGCGACAGCATCGGTTCGACCCAATTGGTCAGCCGCCTGCGCCGCGCCGGTTGGTCGGTCAGCGTGCGCACCGTGTTCGAACACCAGAACCCGGAAGCGCTGGCGCTGGTCATGCGACCGCTGGCCGATACGGTCAAGGCGACCGTGGAGGCGCCGACCGGCGAATTGCCGGCCACGCCGATCATGCATTGGTTCCTCGAACAGGGAGGCCCGTTGCAGCACTACCATCAATCGGTGTTGCTGCAGGTACCGGCCTTGCGCGAAGCGGAGCTGCTCGCGGCCTTGCAGGCCGTGCTCGACCACCACGACGCCTTGCGCCTGCAACTGACGCCGGAGCAACGTTGGACCATCCGCGCCGCCGGCGCGGTGCGCGCCAGCGATTGCCTGCTGCGCATCGAGAGCGGCGACGCGGCCGCGGACAGGCCCGCATTCGAAGCGCGCATGCACGAACGCGCCAACGCTTCCGCCGCCACGCTGGACCCACGCAGCGGCCGCATGCTGCAAGCGCTGTGGTTCGATTACCAGGATCAGCCGCTGTTGCTGCTGCAGATCCACCATCTGGCCATCGACGGCATTTCCTGGCGCATCCTGCTGCAGGACCTCAAGGACGCCGCCGATGCGATCGCCGCCGGCCGCGCCGCCGTCCTGCCCGAGGTGGCGACGCCGCTGCGCCACTGGGCCCTGCAATTGCCGCACGCCGCCGCGCAACGCGCGCACGAACTGCCGCTGTGGCAGTCGATGCTCGCAGGCCCCGATCCATCGATCGGCACGCGCGCGCTCGATCGCGCGCGCGACACCGTGGCCACGCGCCGCAGCCTCACCCTCAGTCTGGACAGCGAGATCACCCGCTGCCTGCTGACCCGCGCGCCCGAGACCATTTATGGCCGCATCAACGATGTGCTGCTCACCGGCTTCGCGCTGGCGCTGCGCAGTTGGCGCGCGCGACGCGGCCTGAGTGATCCGGCCAGCGTTCGCTTCGAACTGGAAGGCCACGGACGCGAGGAGATCGTGGCCGGCGCCGAGCTGTCGCACACCCTGGGCTGGTTCACCAGCGTGTTCCCGGTGCAGCTGGATCTGGGCGCATTGGATCGCGACGGAATCGATGCGCGCGCCGCCCTGGACGATGAGCGCGCCCTCGCGGGTTGCCTCAAGCAGGTCAAGGAACAACTGCGCCGTCTGCCCGACAATGGCGTCGGCTACGGCCTGCTGCGCTATCTGCACGAACCCAGCCGACAAATCCTGGCCGATCAAGCGCAGCCGCAGATCGCCTTCAACTACCTGGGGCGCTTCGGCGCCGGCGATGCGGGCGCGGATTGGAGCGCGACCGACTTGGTCGCGGTGCAAGCCGGCGATCATTCAGAACGTCCGCTGTCGCACACCCTGCAACTCAATGCGATCACCCTGGACGGCGCGACCGGACCGGTGTTGAACGCGACCTGGAGCTGGGCCGGCGAGTTGCTCGATGAGCGCGACGTGCGCGAACTGGCCGAAGACTGGCACGCGGCCTTGCGCGCTATCGCCGATTACGCGTCGCATGCCGAGCGCGACGGTTTCACCGCGTCCGACCTGCCGCTGGTCGCGCTCGAACAGACCCAGATCGAGACCATCGAGGCCGCGCAGCCGGCGCTGGCCGACATCCTGCCGTTGTCGCCGCTGCAGCATGGCTTCCTGTTCCATGCCCTGTACGACGAACAGGCGCACGACAACTACATGATGCAAGTGGTGCTGCGCTTCGACGGGCCGTTGCGTGGCGATGCGCTGCGCGCGGCCGCGAACCGGCTGTTGCAGCGCCATGCCAATCTGCGCGCGGCCTTCGTGCACGAGGGCCTGGCCGAAGCGGTGCAGGTGATCGCGCGCACGCTGGACGCGCCCTGGCGCGAAGTGGACCTGGACGAAGTCGGCTTCGCCGAGTTGCTGCGCGAAGATCAGCAGCAGCGCTTCAACCTGAGTGAGGCGCCGTTGCTGCGCTTCACCCTGGTGCATACCGGATCCGAGCAGCATTACTTGGTGTTCACCAGCCACCACATCCTGCTCGACGGTTGGTCCACGCCGATCCTGATCCAGGAGTTGCTGACGCTGTACGCGCAAGGCGAAGACACCTCGCTGCCGCGGGTAACCCCGTATCGCGACTACCTGCGCTGGCTGGCGAACCGCGACAAGCCGGCCGCGTTGGCGGCCTGGCGCGAGGCGCTGGACGGGCTGGATGAACCGAGCCGGATCAGCGCGACGAACACCGCCGCGAGCACGCCCGAACTGCTGCGCTACCACTTGCCGCAAGACCTCAGTACGCGTCTGGTCGAACAGGCGCGTCAGTGCGGCGTGACCCTCAACACCGTGATCCAGGCGGCCTGGGGCATCCTGCTCGCGCGCCTGCTGCGTCGCGACGACGTGGTGTTCGGCATTACTTTCGCCGACCGTCCGGCCGAACTGGCCGGCAGCGAACAGATGGTCGGCCTGCTGATCAACACCTTGCCGCTGCGCCTGCGCCTGCACGCCGGCGAACCTTTGCACGACCTGCTGCGGCGCCTGCAACAGCAACAGTCGGCGCTGCTTGAACACAGCCACCTCGGCCTGAGCGAGATCCAGCGAGTGGCCGGCCTGGGCGAGTTGTTCGACACCTTGATGGTGTACGAAAGCTATCCGATCGACGAGGCCAGTCTGCAAGCCCAGTCGCAACAACTCAGCGTGGCCTTCCACAGCCACCACGGCGGCGACACTTCGCATTATCCGCTGGGCTTGTCGGCGGTTCCCGGCGAACGCATCCGCCTGGGCTTCAGCTACCGCGCCGACGTGTATACGCCCGCGCAGGTCGAACGCCTGGCCGACAGCTACACCCGCATCCTCGAAGCGTTCGCCGATCAGCCGCAACGGCCGCTGGCGCAACTCGACGTGCTGCCCACGCAGGAACGCCAGCGCCTGCTGCACGACTGGAACGACCGCGCCCTGCCCGTCGCCGCGCTGGATCTGGCGACGGTATTGGAACAGCAGGCCGCGCGCAGCCCCGACGCGACCGCGCTGATCTTCGCCGAGCAACGGCTGAGCTACGCGCAATTGCATGAGCGCGCGCATCGGCTTGCCAGCGTGCTGCGCGCGCGCGGCATCCGCGCCGAGGACCGCGTCGCGGTGGCGCTGCCGCGTTCGACCGAACTGGTCGTCGCCCTGCTCGCCGTGCTCAAGGCCGGCGCGGCGTATCTACCGCTGGACGTCGACTATCCGGCCGAACGCCTGACCTATATGCACGACGATGCCGGCCCGGCGCTCACCATCACCCGTCGCGACGCTATGCAGTCCGTGCCGGACAACGCGCTGCTGCTAGACGATCCTGCGGTACGCGAGGCCATCTACAACATTGCTTTCGACGGTGCCGCGGCCAGCAGTGCGCTGCGCCCCGAATTGCAGCTGGATCATCCGGCCTACGTCATCTACACCTCCGGCTCCACCGGCAAGCCCAAGGGCGTGGTGGTGAGCCATCGCCAGATCGTGCATTCGAATGCGGCGCGACTGGATTACTACGGGTCCGCCAATGGCGGCGCTCCCGAAACCGTGCTGCTGCTCCCGTCGGTAGCTTTCGACGCATCGCTCGGCGCGATCCTGCATGCCTTGAGCAGCGGCGGCACGTTGGTGCTGCCGGCGCCGGGACAGGAGCGCGAGCCGGCGGCGCTGGCCGAACTGGTGGCCCGACATAACGTCCAGGCCTGGCTCAGCGGCCCGGCGCTGTATCGCGCGGCGCTGGAACAGGCGCAGGGCCGTCTGTCGACGCTGACCCGGGTGGTGTTGGGTGGCGAATCGATCGCCGCCGCGCTGTTGCAGCAGCATCGCGCGCAGGCGTCAGCGGATTGCGCGCTGTACAACGAGTACGGCCCGACCGAGGCCAGCGTGTGGTCCAGCGTGGCGCGGCTGCGCTCGCAGCTTCGTCCGGACGCCGATGCCGACGAACTCGCCAGCGAACTGGCCTGCATTGGCGCGCCGATCGCCAACACCCGCCTGTACGTGCTGAGCCCGCAACTGCAACCGCAGCCGGTGGGCGTCGCCGGCGAGTTGTACATCGCCGGCGCCGGTCTCGCGCGCGGCTATCTCGGACGCGCCGCGCTCAGCGCTGAACGTTTCGTCGCCGATCCATTCGCATCCGGCGAACGCATGTACCGCAGCGGCGATCTGGCGCGCTGGCGCGAAGACGGTCAACTGGAATACCTCGGCCGCGACGACGGCCAGGTCAAACTGCGCGGCTTCCGCATCGAACTGGGCGAGATCGAAGCGGCCATCGCCAGCGCGGGCTACCCGCACAACGCGGTCGCGGTACGCGAGGACATTCCTGGCCAACGGCAATTGATCGCCTATCTGGTGACCCGCGCCGATGCGTTGGACACCGATGCGCTACGCAGCAACTTGACCCGCAATCTGCCCGAACACATGGTGCCGGTCGCCTTTGTCGCGCTGGACTCTCTGCCGCTGACACCCAACGGCAAGCTGGATCGCAAAGCCCTGCCCGCGCCGGAAGCCAGCCGCGATATCCGCCTGCCGCGCACTGCGCTGGAACAGTCATTGTGCGATTTGTTCGGCGCGGTGCTGGGCCTGGACCGGGTCGGCATAGACGACAGTTTCTTCGCCCTGGGCGGCGACAGCATCAGCTCGATCCAGTTGGTCGGACGCGCGCGTCAGGCCGGTTTGCGCTTCAGCGCGCGCGATGTGTTCCAGCATCCCAGTGTGCAGGCGCTGGCGCGTGTCGCCGGCACCAGTGAACCGGTCGACGCGTTGCCGCAACAGGCGCCTACCGGCGCGCTGCCGGCCACGCCGATCATGCAATGGCTGCTGGAACGCGAAGGCCCGTACCGGCACTTCGCCCAGACCATGCTGCTGCAAGTGCCGAAATTGCGGCGTGAGCCGTTGCAGGCCGCATTGCAGGACTTGATCGAACACCACCATGCGCTGCGCATGCGTCTGCGCGACAGCTCGCCCGAAAGCGGCACGCTTGAAAACAAATCGTTCGAAAGCGGCTCATTCGAAATCCGCGCGGCCGGCAGCGTGCGCGCGGCCGACTGTCTGCAATCGGTGCCGTTGTACGGCCTGTCCGCCGATGCGCGCGAGCACCGCATGCACGAGGCGATGCTCACCGCGCAGTTGCAGCTGTCACCGGCCGACGGACGCATGCTGCAGGCGGTGTGGTTCGACGACGGCGCGGATTCGCGCCTGTTCCTCGCCCTGCACCATCTAGTGGTGGACGGCGTGTCCTGGCGCATCCTGGTGCCGGACTTGCAAGCCGCGTGGGAGGCGCGCGCCGCCGGCGTCGCGCCCGATCTCGCGCCGGTGCCGACCTCGTTCCGTCACTGGGCCCTGGCCCTGCCGGCGGCCGCCGCCGCGCGCATCGAGGAACTGCCGTTCTGGCAGGCGATGCAGCAAGGCGAAGATCCGCCGCTGAGCGCGCGTGCGCTCGATCCCGCGCGCGACACGCTGTCGAGCCAGCGCCATCTGTCGCTGCGGCTGGAACCGGACGTGACGCGCCTGTTGCTGACCCGCGCGCCCGAACGCGTCCACGGCCGCATCAACGACGTGCTGCTGTCGGCGTTCGCGCTGGCGCTGGCCGAGTGGCGGCGCCGCCACGGCCTGGGCGATGTCGAGCAAGTGCGCTTCGATCTCGAGGGCCATGGCCGCGAAACCTTGAGCGGAGCTGGCACCGAAGGCATCGACATCAGCCGCACCGTCGGCTGGTTCACCAGCCAGTTCCCGCTGCAGCTGTCGCTCAGCGGCATCGACCAGACCGCGGCCGCGCACGGCGGCACCGCGCTGGACGCCGCGCTCAAATCGGTCAAGGAGCAATTGCGCGCCCTGCCCGACAACGGCATCGGTTACGGCTTGTTGCGTTATCACGATGCGAGCGGCCGCGCCGCGCTCGGCGGCCAGCCCGCCGCGCAGATCGGCTTCAACTATCTGGGCCGTTTCGCCATCGCCGAGCACGGCCAAAGCGCTTCGGACTGGGGTCAGGCCGAGGCCGCCATTCCCGGCGCGGGCGAGGACGCGCCGCTGGTCCACGCGCTTTCGCTCAACGCCACCACCGAGGACCGCCGCGACGGTTCGGTGCTGTGCGCCAACTGGAGTTGGGCCGGCGAGCTGTTCGACGAGCCGGCCATCGGCGAACTCGCGCAACTGTGGTTCGACCTGTTGCGGCAGATCGCGCGCAACGCCTCGCAGGACGAGCGCACGCAGTTCACGCCCTCGGACCTGCCGCTGATCGCGCTCGATCAGCAGCGCATCGAAGCCATCGAGGCGATCCAGCCGCCGCTGGCCGACATCCTGCCGCTGTCGCCGCTGCAGCACGGCCTGCTGTTCCACGCTCTCTACGACGACGGCGCGCCCGATGCCTATCTGGTGCAGCAGGTGTTCCGCTTCGAAGGCCGGCTGGACCCGGCGGCGATGCAGACCGCCGCCGACCGTCTGCTCGAACGCCACGCCAACCTGCGCGCGGCCTTCATCCACGACGGGCGATCCAGCACGGTCCAGGCCATCGCCCGCGTGGTCAAGGCGCCATGGCGCTTCGTGGAAACCGACGACGCCGGCTTGCAGACGCTGTTGCTGCTGGACAAGCAACAGCGCTTCGAACCGTCGCAGGCGCCGCAGTTGCGCTTCACCCTGGTGCGTACCGCGCCGGACCTGCACTACCTGGTGTTCACCAGCCACCACATCCTGCTCGACGGCTGGTCGATGCCGATCGTCCTGCGCGAATTGCTCGCGCTGTACCACGCGCGCGGCAGCGACGCCGCGTTGCCGCCGGCGCCCGCGTATCGCGACTACCTGGCCTGGATCGGCGCGCAGGATCGCGAAACCGCGCGCGCGGCCTGGCGCGAGGAACTGGCCGACCTGGACGAACCCACGCTGCTGGCGCCGCAGGCATCGGACGAGCCGTTCATGCCGCGCACCCATCAACACCTGTTTTCGCGCGAGCTCACCCAGGCCCTCAACACCCAGGCGCGCCGTCATGGCCTGACCCTCAACACCCTGCTGCAAGCGGCCTGGGGCTTGTTGTTGGCGCAGTACACCGGACGCCAGGACGTGGTGTTCGGCATCACCGTGTCCGGCCGTCCGCCCGAAGTGGCCGGGGTGGAGCGCATGGTCGGCCTGCTGATCAACACCTTGCCGCTGCGCCTGCGCATCCGGCCCGAGCAGACCCTCGGCGCCTGGCTGGACGACCTGCAGGCGCGTCAGGCGCGCCTGCTCAACGAACAGTTCCTGGACCTGCCGCAGATCCTGCGCGACAGCGGCCACGCCACCTTGTTCGACACGTTGATGGTGTACGAGAACTATCCGCTGGATCCGAACGACCGCCGCGCGCTGGAAGCCGACAGCGAACTGCGCATCGGCATGGCCGAGGGCCACGGCGGCGATCTGTCGCACTACCCGCTCAGCCTGTCGCTGCTGCCGGGCGAACGCCTGCGCCTGGATTTCAGCTATCGGCCCGACGTGTTCTCGCTGGCCGACCTAGAAGCGCAGATCCGCCGTTACGCCCGCCTGCTCGAAATCCTGGCCGGCGATCTCAGCCTGCCGATCGGCCGCATCGACCTGCTCGAAGCCGGCGAACGCACCCGCCTGCTGCAAGCCAGCGGCGCTGAGCTGCACGACCTGCCGCCCGGCGGTTTGCATGATCTATTTGCGCAAACTGCGATTCGCACTCCGAGCGCCACCGCGCTGGTCTGCAACGGCCAGCAATTGGATTTCGCCGAGCTCGATGCCCGCGCCAACCGCCTGGCCCATGTGCTGATCGCCCGCGGCGTCGGCGCGGAAGACCGGGTCGCGCTGGCGCTGCTGCGCACGCCGGACATGATCGTGGCGCTGATGGCCGTGCTCAAGGCCGGCGCCGCCTATCTGCCGCTGGATATCGAGCAGCCGGCCGAACGTCTGCACGAAATCCTCGACGATGCCCTGCCCGCCGTGGTGATCGGCAGCAGCGCCGGGACGCGCGCGCTGAGCGAGGACGATCGCGGCCGCGAACTGCCCTTGCTGATGCTCGACAGCGCCGACACCCGCGAACTGCTCGCTGCCGCGCCCGCGCACGCGCCCAGCGACGCCGATCGCCGCCGGCCGTGGTCGCCGCGGCATCCGGCTTATGTCATCTACACCTCCGGCTCCACCGGCAAGCCCAAGGGCGTGGTAGTTGCCCACGATTCGCTGGCCAATCTCTACCACCATCACAAGCAGATCCTGATCGATCGCGAGGCCGCCTTCGCCGGCGGCGCGCGCCTGCGTTTCGCCCTTACCGCGTCGATGGTGTTCGACACCTCGATCGAGGCCCTGCTGTGGATGGCCGCAGGCCACGAACTGCATCTGATCGACGAGCAGGTGCGCAAGGACAGCCAGTGGCTGGTCGACTACGTGGTCGAGCACGGCATCCACGCGATGGACGTGACCCCCTCGTTGTTCGACGTGCTGCTGCAGGACGGACTGCTCGAACGCGACGACAGCCAGCTGTGCTGCGTGATGCTCGGCGGCGAAGCGGTCAGCGAGGCGCAGTGGCGCACGCTCGGCGAATCGCCGCGGGTGCGCGGCTACAACCTGTACGGCCCGACCGAATGCACCGTCGACGCCTGCTTCGCCAGCATCGACCCCGGCAGCCGTCCCGCCATAGGCGCGCCGGTGTGGAACAGCCGCGCCTATGTGCTCGATGCGCGTCTGCAACCGTTGCCGGTCGGCGTCGCCGGCGAGCTGTATCTGGCTGGCGCGTTCCTGGCCCGCGGTTACCTGGATCGCCCTGCGTTGAACGCGGAACGTTTCGTCGCCGATCCGTTCGCCCATGGCGAGCGCATGTACCGCAGCGGCGATCTGGCGCGCTGGCGCAGCGATGGCCAGCTCGAATACCTCGGGCGCAGCGACAATCAAGTCAAGATCCGCGGTCACCGCATCGAACTGGGCGAGATCGAGGCCCGGATCGCGCAGTCGGGTTACAGCCAGAACGCGGTGCTGGTGCGCGATGACCAGCCGGGCCGCAAGCAACTGGTCGCCTATATCGCGACGGCCGATACCGCCGCTGTCGACCTAGATGCGCTGCGCCGGCAACTGGCCGCGCAACTGCCCGACTACATGGTTCCGGCCGCGTTCGTGCGTCTGCCGCGGTTGCCGTTGAACATCAGCGGCAAGCTCGACCGCAAGGCCTTGCCGGCGCCGGACTTCGCCTCGGCGAGCGTGCGCGCGCCCCGCGATGCGAAGGAGCAGCTGTTCTGCACCCTGGTCGCCGAAGTGCTCGGCCTGGAGCGGGTCGGTATCGACGACAACTTCTTCATCCTGGGCGGCGACAGCATCAGTTCGATCCAGCTGGTCAGCCGGGCGCGCAAGCAAGGCCTGGTCATCACCGCGCGCGACGTGTTCCGTCAGCAGACGGTCGAGGTCCTCGCGGCCTCGGCCGCGCCGCTGCCGCGCACCGCCGCCGCGCCGCTGGAAGCGCCGACCGGAACCCTGCCGGCCACGCCGATCATGCATTGGCTGCTGGACCAGCCCGAGCTTGCCGAGTCCTTCAATCAGTCGATGACGCTGCCGCTGGGCCTGGCCAATGTGGACGGCGATGCGCTGACGCAGGCGTTGCAGGATCTGCTCGATCATCATCACGCGTTGCGTTTGCGCGTGGGTGCCGGCCGCGAGCTGCGGATCGTCCCGCAAGGCGAGGTGCGCGCGCAGGATTGCCTGCGCCACGTGTCGTTGGTCGGTCTCGACGCCGCGGCGCGCCAACGCGTCATCGAGGACGCGCAGCGAAGCGCTCGCCACAACGTCGCACCCGCTGAAGGCCGCATGCTGCAGGCCGTCTGCTTCGTCGACGAGCACGACGCACAGCTGCTGCTGACGATCCATCACTTGGCCGTGGACGGCGTGTCCTGGCGCATCCTGCTGCCGGACTTTCAGACCGCATTGGACGCGCGCAAACGCGGCCTCGCGCCGCGCCTGGAAACCGCTGCGACCTCGCTGCGCCACTGGGCCATGCAACTGCCGGCGATCGCGACCACCCGCCGCGGCGAACTGCCGCTGTGGCAGTCGATGTTCGCCGGCGACGATCCGGCCTTGAGCGAACGCGCGCTCGATCCCCGCCGCGACCTCGGCGCGACCCAGCGCACCCTGACCTTGCGTCTGGACACCCGGATCACCCAGCAACTGCTGACCGTGGCGCCGACCCAGATCCACGGCCGCATCAACGACGTCCTGCTGACCGCGTTCGCGCTGGCGCTGATCGACTGGCGCCAGCAACGGCTCGGCATCAACAACGCGGCGCTGCGTTTCGATATGGAAGGCCACGGCCGCGAGGCTATCGTCGAGGGCGCCGACCTGTCCCACACCGTGGGCTGGTTCACCAGCGAATTCCCGCTCCAGCTCGATCTGGCCGGACTGAATCTGGACGAGGCGCTGCGCGGCGGCGCCGCGCTCGAACAGGCGCTCAAGCGAGTCAAGGAGCAACTGCGCCGACTGCCCGACAACGGCATCGGCTACAGCCTGCTGCGCTATCTCGACGAACACGGCCGCGACGCGCTCGCCGCGCAGCCGTCGCGACAGGTCGGCTTCAATTACCTGGGCCGCCTGCAGGCGGTCAACGACACCGACGACGACCGCCAGCTCGACGAACCGCGGTCCGAAACCCCGCACGGCGACGATGCGATCTGGCCGCTGTGGCATGTGCTCGGCCTGGACGCGGTGACGATCGACCACGCCTCCGGCCCGATGCTGCACGCGACCTGGAACTGGGCCGGCGAATTGTTCGACGAGGCGGCGATCCGCGCATTGGCGCAACGCTGGTTCGAACTGCTGGGCTGCATCGCCGAACGCGCCACCCATGCCGCGCCGGGATTCACCCCGTCTGACCTGCCGCTGGTCAAGCTCGATCAGGCGCAGATCGAAGCGATCGAGGCCAGCCAACCGCCGCTGGCCGAGATCCTGCCGCTGTCGCCGCTGCAGCACGGCCTGCTGTTCCACGCCATCTACGACGAGGACAGTGTCGACGCCTATCTGGTCCAGGAGGTGTTCCGTTTCGACGGCGCCCTGGACGCGCAGATGCTGCAGACCGCGGCCGACCGCTTGCTGGAACGTCACGCGAATCTCAGCGCCTCGTTCGTGCATCAAGGCCTGCCGGAAGCGGTGCAGGTGATTCCGCTCAAGCCGAAGGCGCCATGGCGCTTCGTCGACAGCGACGTGGCCGATGTGCCCGCGCTGCTGCGCGAGGACCAACAGCGCTTCGATCCATCGCAAGGCCCGCTGCTGCGTTTCCTGCTGGTGCGCACCGCGCCCGAATGCCACTACCTGGCGTTCACCAGCCATCACATGCTGCTCGACGGCTGGTCCTCGCCGATGGTGATGAAGGAATTGCTGAGCCTGTACTACGCGCGTGGCGATCGTTCGGCCCTGCCGTACGTGACCCCGTATCGCGAGTACTTGGCCTGGGTCGCCGCGCAGGATCGCCCGGCCGCGCGCGATACTTGGCGGCGCGAGCTGGCCGATCTCGACGGCCCCACCCTGCTGGCGCCGCAGGCATCGCCCGAACCGGTGATGCCGCATACCCATCCGCACGATTTCTCGCGCGAACTCACCCAGGCGGTGACCGCGCAGGCGCGTCGCCACGGTCTGACCATCAACACCCTGCTGCAGGCCGCATGGGGCCTGTTGCTGGCGCAGAGCACCGGACGCCAGGACATCGTGTTCGGCATCACCGTCTCCGGCCGACCGCCCGAACTGGCCGGCGTCGAGCGCATGGCTGGCCTGCTCATCAACACCTTGCCGTTGCGGCTGCCGATCGACCCGGCGCAGACGCTGGGCGATTGGCTGGCGGCGCTGCAGGACCGGCAGGCGCAGTTGCTGGACGCGCAGCATCTGGGGCTCAGCCAGATCCTGCAGGACAGCGGCCATACCCAGTTGTTCGACACCTTGATGGTGTTCGAGAACTATCTGATGGACGCCGACGACCAGCGCCTGTCAAATGCCGACGGCAGTCTGAGCATCTCCATGGTCGACGGCTTCGGCGGCGACAAGTCGCACTATCCGCTGACCTTGCTGTCGATGCCCGGCGAATGGGTGAAGTTGAATTTCAGCTATCGCCCGGACGTGTTCGCCAAAAGCGACATCCAGCGCTTCGCGCGCCGCTACGAGCGCATCCTCGAACAGCTGGTGGGTGATCTGAGCCTGCGCGTGGGTCAGCTCGATCTGCTTGAGCAAAGCGAGCGCGTCCAGTTGGAAGCCTGGAACGGCAGTGAGCATCCGGTCGTGGTGGAAAGCCTGGCGGCCTGCTTCGAGCGTCAAGCGCGCCTCACCCCGGACGCCACGGCCCTGGTGGCCGGCGAGCTCAGCTTGAGCTATGCCGAACTCGACCGCCGCGCCGACGCATTGGCGCAACGGCTGATCGCGCGCGGCGTCGCCGCGGAACAAGGCGTGGCGCTGTTGCTGCGCCGTTCGCCCGAACTGGTCATCGCCACTTTGGCCGTGCTCAAGGCCGGTGCGTATTACCTGCCGCTGCACGAACAACATCCGGACGAACGTCTGGCGCTGCTGTTGGCCGAGACCGGCACGGTGCTGTTGATCGCCGACGCCAGTATCGAAGGCCGCAATCTGGAGGGATCCAAGCTGACGCCGTCGCAGGTGCTGCGTGTGGACAGGCCCGATGACGATGCGGCGATTTCGAGTGTCGCCTCGTCCTTGCCCGTCGTGCATCCGCGACAACTGGCCTACGTGATGTTCACCTCCGGCTCCACCGGCCGTCCCAAGGGCGTGGCGGTGGAACAAGGCGATATCGTGGCCTTCGCTCGCGACCGCCGTTTCGCCCGCGATCACGAGGTGGTGCTGCTGCATTCGCCGCACGCCTTCGACGCGTCCACCTACGAACTGTGGGTGCCGCTGCTCAACGGCGGTTGCGTGGCGGTGTGCACGGTCGACAGCAGCGACGGCCGGCAGATGCAGCGGCTGGTCGCCGAACACGGCGTGCGCAGCATGTGGCTGACCGCGGGCCTGTTCCATGAATTCGTCGAGTCCACGCCGGAGCTGTTCGCCTCGTTGGTGCAAGTCTGGGCCGGCGGCGACGTGCTCTCCGCCGATGCGATCCGCCGTCTGCAGGCGCGCTATCCGGCGCTGCGCATCGTCAACGGCTACGGCCCGACCGAGACCACGACCTTCGCCCTGACCTGCGCCGTGCCGCCGCTCGCGACCGACGCGGCCAGCGTCCCGATCGGCGAGCCCTTGGACAATATGCGGGTCTACGTGCTCGACGGCGCGCTGCGACCGGTGCCGCCGGGCGTGCCCGGCGAGTTGTACATCGCCGGCGCCGGTCTGGCCCGCGGCTACCTCGGGCGGGCCTCGTTCACCGCCGAGCGTTTCGTCGCCAACCCATACGCGCCCGCGCATCACCGCGGCGAGCGCATGTACCGCAGCGGCGACCTGGTGCGTTGGCGCGAGGACGGCCAGATCGAATTCATCGGCCGCGGCGACCAGCAGGTGAAGCTGCGCGGCTTCCGCATCGAGCCGGGCGAAATCGAAAACGTGCTGCAGGCCTATCCGGCGGTGGCCCAAGCCGTCGTGCAGGTGCGCGAGGACGCGCCGGGCCACAAGCAACTGGTCGGTTATGTCGTGCTCAAGCAAGGCGGCGGTCAGCGCGACACCGCGCTGGAGACGCGCCAGGTCGACGAATGGGAGTCGCTGTATCAAGACCTGTACGACGAAGACACCGTCGATGCCGAGGCGCCGGAATTCGGCGAAGACTTCCGCGGCTGGAACAGCAGCTACACCCAGACGCCGATTCCATTGGAGGAAATGCGCGAATGGCGCGCGGCCACGGTACGGCGCATCCTCGCGTTGCGCCCGCGCCGGGTGCTGGAGATCGGCGTCGGCAGCGGCCTGATCCTGGCGCCGGTGGCGCCGCACGTGGAGACCTACCACGGCACCGACCTGTCGCGCGCCACCGTCGAGCGTCTGCAGCGCCAACTCGCGCAGCGGCCCGAACTGGCCAGCAAAGTGCAACTGCACACCCTGCCCGCGCACCGCACCCGGCAGGTGGCCGAGTCCTTACCTACAGAAGCGTATTACGACGCGATCATCGTCAACTCGGTGCTGCAGTACTTCCCCAGCAGCGATTACCTGCTGGAGGTGATCGAGCAGGCGATGAGCCTGCTGGCGCCGGGCGGCGCGCTGTACCTGGGCGACGTGCGCAACCTGCAGCTGCTGCGCAGCTTCGTCAACGCCGTGCAACTGCATCAGGCCGAGAACGGCATCGACGCGACCACCCTGCAGCGCCGCATCGATCAGACCCTGCTGACCGAGAAGGAACTGCTGCTGGCGCCGGAGTTCTTCACCCAGTTGCCGCAACGGCTGGCGGACATCGCCGCGGTCGATATCCAGACCAAGCGCAGCGTTCACGCCAACGAGCTGACCCGCCATCGCTACGAAGTGGTGCTGCGCAAGCAAGGTCCGCAAGTGCGTTCGGCCGCCGCGCTGCCGACCCAGCCGTGGTCGCCCGCCTTGCTCGAACCCGGCGCGCTCGCCGCGCGTCTGGCCGAGCATCCCTCGGGATTGCGCATCACCGACGTGCCGCATCCGTTGCTGCAGCCCGAACTCGACGCGCTGCATCAGCTGCAGGCCGGCCGGCGCATCGCCGAAGTGCGCACTCGACTGTTGGCGGCGCAACCACTCGGTCTGCCACCGGCCGAGGCGCTGCATGCTCAGGGCGAAGCCTTGGACTGCGAGGTCGCGGTGACCTGGTCGGCGCCCGAACGCGGCCTGGAACTGCTGTTGCTACCGAAGCACGACGGCGAAGCGATCTGGACCGACATCCATCAACCGGCCCATCCGCGCGACTTCGATGCCTGCGCCAACAGCCCGGGCAGTTTCGACCGTCTGTCCGAACTGCGTCAGCATGCGCAACGGCATCTGCCTGACTACATGCAGCCGCTGCTGGTGCCGTTGCCGATGTTGCCGCTGACCCCGAACGGCAAGGTGGATCGCAAGGCCCTGCCCGCGCCGGAGTTCACTTCCAGCCATCGACGTGCGGCGACCACACCGCAGCAACAAGCCTTGTGCGAGCTGTTCGCTGAAGTGCTGGAACTCAACGAGGTCGGCATCGACGACGATTTCTTCGAGATCGGCGGCCACTCGCTGTTGGCCACGCGTCTGGTCGGCCGCATCCGCCACACTCTGGGCGTGGAAGTGTCCGCGCGCCTGCTGTTCGAATCGCCCACGATCGCGGCCTTGTCCGAACGCATGGCCGAACCGCTGCAGGCCTTGTCCGCGCTCGAACCGGTGGTGACGATCCGCGCGCAAGGCGGCCTGCCGCCGCTGTTCTGCCTGCCTCCGGGCGGCGGTCTGGGTTGGTGGTATCGCGGACTGACCCGTTATCTGGACCCGCAGCGCCCGATCTACGCCCTGCAGAGCGCCAGCCTGATCGATCCGTCCGCGCCGTTGTCGGCGAGCGTGGAAGAAGACGTCGACGCCTACCTCACGCAGATCCGCGCGATTCAACCCGAAGGGCCCTATCACCTGCTCGGTTATTCCTACGGCGGCGCGACCGCGTTGGAACTGGCCCTGCGCCTGCAGCAAGCGGGCCAGGAAGTCGACCGGTTGGTGATATTGGACTCGTGCATCCGCACCTCGATGCCGGGTTTCGATCCCGCCACCGTGCCGAGGGGCGACGCCCGCGCGAGCATCCTGCAAGGCTTCCTGGAGAACATCGCCGGCTGCGATATCGGCGACTACGATCCGCAATCGCTGGACTTCGACAAGGCGATCGAACTGTTGAAATACAGCATCTTCTCCGGCTTCGACGCCGGTTTGCTGGAACGCTTCGTCGCCACCCAGAACAACGACTCGGACTTGCTCAACGACTACAGGCCCAGTGCGAAGTTCCGCGGCGACGTGGTCTTCTTCATCGCCACCCAGGACTGCCAGGGCGAGGCCTATGTGCTGGAACCGGGCACGTTCAAACACAACATCACCGGCGCGCTTCGCACCCACGACATCGATTGCCGCCACGACCAGCTGACCCACCCGCAAAACCTGGCGCGCATCGGCCGCACGCTGGCGCAGGACTATCGCCTGTGAACCGCCGCGATCACTCGCCTCATTGCCGTGTTACGCGAAGGCCGCGAGCGCGGTTTCGGTCGCGGCGCGGCATTCCCGCAGCTCGACACGAGCGGCGGATTTTCCCCATGGCCGTCGCCTCTGGCTACGCCACCGGTTTTATCAACGTCTGTTAACGGAGATCACCATGACCAACCCTTTCGAAGACAACAACGGCAGCTTCCTCGTCCTGGTCAACGACGAGAACCAGCATTCCCTGTGGCCCGAGTTCGCCGAAGTCCCGGCCGGCTGGAAGCGCGTGTTCGGCCCGGAGCAGCGCCAGTCCTGCCTGGACTATGTCGAGCAGCACTGGGTCGACATGCGCCCGGCCAGCCTCGCGGCATTGGACGACGCCCGCGTTTCCTGAGTTCACAAGGCTGCGCATCCGGGGCGGACCGTCCGTCCCGGCCCGTGCGTCTGCGCCCGAACGTCAGCCAGAGTTTGCGCGCAACTCGACTCTTTCGCGGTTCAATCCTGCTCCGCCGAGTCGTCCGCGACCGTGCATTTCCTGTTGTAGCCCTGGACAGCGACGAATCGATACAGGAAATCGGAGAACTCGTCGCCCCAGATCGCGTTATGCCCCGAGATGATGCCCTTCTCGACCTGGACCACCATGTAGGGATTGAAACGGGCCGACTGCAGGCTCAACGGCGAGCTGGCGGACGTTGCCGGAGTTCGTGCAAGCGCCACGGCTCCGACATTCCACTGATCGGTGGTCCCGGTGCTGTACGCCTTCCACGCGCAACCGAAATCCCTGAATTCGACCGACGACGGCGTGGCAAGCTGCTTCAGTGTGTGGGTCCGGTACGGCGCGTAATGTCCGATCGCCTGTACGTTCTGACGTTTCTGCTCGGAGGTGCTGTGCTCGGAGAACAAGGTCGCAAGCGCGCGGCCTGCCGGAAAGGCCCGCTTGGTCGCGCTATCGGCCTGTGAGGTGAAGATCGCCAGGATCGGCATTTGTCCGGGACTGAACGTCATCGCCGACGCTTTGCGCTGGAGTGCGTTGAAGCGTGCCGCCTCGAACGCGGGATTCACCAGCACCACCAGGTTCGCGACGTTGCGCGGAACCTTGCCGTTGTTGATGAATGCGGTGTCGCGAATCAGCAACTGATTGAGCGAGTTGTAGATCAGCCCACCGCCGAAGCTATGGCCGGTGATGATCAAGCGATTGCCGCTGATGCTACGCACCGCGTGATTGACGGCATTGAGTTTGGCCAACTCGGCGAGAACCTCGGTAGCGCCATCGGTGCCGACGCGATGAGCGCGCCCTTTTCGCCCCCAGAATGTCAGCGTCTTGAACGGTTCGACTTTGTTGGACAGCCCGCGCCAGCCGAGATAGATCCCGACCACCTGGCGCCGCTCGCATAGCTTGCCTTTGCAGGCACCCGCATCCGCTTTCGCTATCTTCACCAGGAACTTCGCGAATGCCTCGACGTTACCGTCCTTGGGCGCCGCGTTGTGCTTCCATCCGTGCGCGAAAACCACCATGAGCACCGGGCGATCGCGATCGATCGCCCGGATCTGGTTGATCAGGCTTTCCTTGCTTGCGGGGGCCCGCAGATAGCCTTGGTCGTCGAATTCGACATAGCCCATCAGTACCGGTGGTGATGGCTCGCCAGGCGTTTCGCCCACTTGATGCAGCAATTCCCCAGGACAGTCGCCGCCCTTTTTGAAGATGCAGTAGTCGCCTGCATGCAACTGCGTTCGATAGGTGCGTCCGGAAACACAACCGGCGTTGACGCAGGCGATCAGCAATAGACAGACCATGCCAAGCCGGTGCAAGAAGCGCCCAACGGTCCTGTCGGCCATGTCCTGTCCCCAGTCGTCCATTCGTACTGGGGTTAACGCATGAATAGCGGCGGTGCGGACAGTCGGATGCGAATAGTTCGACCGTTCGTGGCCGGCCCGCCGCCGATGCGCGGGGCAGTATCGATCTTCACTTGTAGGCCAACCGGTCGGAGGCTCCGGTCATCGGCGCTGACGCAGCGGGTCCGCATTCGTGCGACAGCGTCAACGGGCGATGCCTCCATCGGGACTGCTGGGGGCATTTGAGGAACGGCGGATGGGCGGTCTGCGTTGTTGGTTTTAGGGAAGAGAGAGTAAAAGCAAAAAGCAAAAGCGAATCCCCCCTGCCCCCCTTTTTCAAAGGGGGGAAAAGCACCACGACGCGGCACCCGAAAATCATGCCCACTTTGGAAAAGGGGGCGAGCGCCCAGCGCAGCCGTGAAGTCAGCGCATCGCTGCCGCGCGGGGGATTCGCTTTTGGATCCAGATCGCCACGCGCTGAAACCAAAGCCGACTATGCCTCTCCCCCTTTTCGTAAAAGGGGGAGCATTGCGATGAGCTGCCTCAGCGATCAGCCCTGACGACGCCCGAAGACCTTATCGCCCGCCACCCAGCGGCCAATCCGGCCAGCCCGATGCGTTGGGATCGGGCGCCTTCGTCGTCCATTGCCCGGTTTGCGGATCGATGTACCAGCGGCCGACGTCGGCGGGAATCTCGGGTACGCCGTCAGGGAAGCGTTTGTTGAAGCTCTCCTCGACCGGGCCCATGGTGTGGCCGACTGGGAACTTCGGCGGCAGCATTTCGCGATGGCCCAGGGCGTCGGGCATACCCGGAATATGATCCTGCAACCAGTTGAGTTCGTCGTTCTTGACCAAGTAGGCGCGCACTATGCCGCCTTGCTCGGCGAAGTACGGCGCGAGGTCGCGGCTGTTGGCGAAGCTGCCGCCGTCGGGCGCCTGCTGCACGCCGCCGTCCTCGCGGAACAGCGGATTGTTGCGGGCCAGATTGCGCGGATGCACGGCCGCGGGATTGAACACGATCGCCGGCAGATTGCCGCCGCCCACCGCCATCGCGGCCTGCGAGGCGAGTCCGCCGCCGAGCGAATGCCCGGTCAGCACCAGATTCTCGCCATAGGTGTCATAGGCGCGACGGGTCAGATCCACCGCATGCCGATACTGCGCGGTGTCGAAACCCAATCCCTGCGCGGCGTCGGTATAGATGTCCTTCAACGCCGTGCGACTGGTCGGCGCGGTGCCCTTGAACGCAAGCACGAATTGGCCTTCGCCATTGGTGTACAAACCAGCGCGCAATCCCGAGGAATGATTGAAATCCGCCGGGGTGAAACCGGCCGGCAGATCGGCGTCGGCGACCTGGCGGAAGCTGCCTTCCAGCGCGGAGCCGTCGGCCTTGTACACGTGTTTGGCGACTTGCAGCAGATCGCCGTCGAGGCGATGCGGCGTGGTGCCTGCCATGTCGTCGGCGAAGCTGCGGCCGGGCGGCACCTGATAGGCGCCGGTCGCGCCGGCCGGCGGCAACGCATCCGGCGGATCGACGCCCTTGGCCACGGGCTGGAAGGGATCGTTCTTGCCGGCATAGATCTGCAGGCGGCCGCCTTCGGTCGGCATCGACAAGGTGTTGTCCGGGATCGCCCAGGTATCGTCGATGCGATTGGCGGTCGAAACCAGCACTTGCGTGTCTTCGGTCAGCACGTAGCGCGTGGACACCTTGGACACGATACCGTCGGGGGTGATTTCCGCCGCGTATTTTGGATCGACGCCGACATGTGGCTGAGCCTGGATGTCGCGGACACGACCGTACACGCCAGGCCCCGGACCGATGTCGGCGATTCCGATATCGGTGGGACGGGCGCTGTCGCTGAAGGAGAAGTAGTTGCCCTTCGGCCCGCCCGGCACCTGCCACTGATAGACCTCGGTGCCCTTCGGCAAGGTCCGCACTTCCACCGGACGGGTGAAGTCGATGCCGGCCACATGCGAAAGATCCGCGGGCTTGCCGGTCGCGCGTTCGTAGAACGAAATGGCCGTGGCCTGGCGCTGGGCGATGACTTCCGCGGTCGGCGCCGCGTCGAGCGCCAATCGCTGCGGCGCGCCGTCGAGCACACCGCGCGGCGGCGGTAGATCGGTGATGTTGTAGACGCCGTCGGGGCCTTGCGTCGCCAGCCGCGGTTCGACCGTCGGCGGCGTTACCGGGCGGCCTTGCTGATCGATGTAGCGCAGCGGGCTGTGGGCCACGTCGTCGACCGCGCCGGCCGCGCCGGGCAGCTTGATCTTGGGAATCTTGAGCGGGATGACCAGCGAAGCCACGTCGAAGGTGACGTTGCCGAGCGCCTCGCCGTAGCGGCCTTCACCCCAGGCCTTGCCGATGTGATCGAACATGTGCGGCAAGCCTTCGACCATCGCCTGGCCGGTCTCCATTCCGCGCTTGGCGCTGGGCAGGAACGCTGGCGCGTTGCCGCCGCTGACCTGATCGACGAGCACGCCGGTGCCGCTGAGGTCGTACGCGGTCCGGGCCAGCGCGCCGAGGCCGACGACGAAACCCACGGCCGCGTCCTTGAAGCCGCCGCCGAAGCCCTGCAACTGGCCCATGAAGCTGGTTTCGCCGTTGCCGCGCACATCGGTGATCAGCTCGCGCATCTGCGGAGTGAACGCCTCGTTGCCTTCGGTGGCGCGGCTGATGATGCTGTCGCGCAGCCAGTTCAGGCGCGCGTCCGGATCGGTCTTGACGATCTGGCGGATCAGCGCCGCCTGGCCGTCGGCATCGAGCGCGCCCATTTCCTTGACCAGCGCCTGCACGCGCTCTTCCTGGTTGTCGACCATGAAACGGCGCACGCCCGCGTCCATCACCCGGTCGCGCGCGGCGAGCACGGCCGGATTCTTGTCGGCCGCGGTCTCCAGCCGATCGCCCATCAGCGTGTTGTAGGTGTTGCCGTCGATCTTGACCGTTTCGCCGTTCAAGGTCGTCAGGCCCGCATCGCGCGCACCGGCCAGTTGTTCATCGCTGAGGAAGCCTTCGGTGAACGCATCGCCGTGCATGCGGTTGTACAGCGCCACGAAGCGCGCCTGCGCGGCGGGATCGGCCGCGCGCGCCTGGTATTGGGTCATGAACGCCTGCAGCTGGCCGGCGTTCTGCTGATCGCTGGTCGCGGCCAGTTCGCCGTATTCGCCGGTGTAGTTGTCGCCGTTGGCGTTGTACTGATCGATGTCCTTGATCGCCTGCAGATCGGCGGCCTTGGTGCCGGGCACGCCGGTCATGATGTCCAGGCCGCCGTTTTCGAGCTGGGTCATCTGCTCGGACGACAGATTCTCGAGGATGTCGGTCTTGAACCAGGATTGGCCCATGCCGGGATCTTTTTCCTGCAGCGCCGACAGCACCATCTGCTGGGACACCGGGTCGAGATCCTGCAGCGTGTCCAGCGCATAGTTCAGGCGCTTCTCGTAATCGTCCCGCCACATGGTGCGGTCGCCCTGATCGAGAATCTCGTCGGCGACCTGATTCGCGCGCGATCCATCGATGCGCTCGCCCTTGAGCGAACCCAGTTCCTTGACCACGCTGCCGTCGGCGGCGGTCTGGCGCACGCCGACCGGCTGCTGCTGAGCGTCGTACTCGGTCACCACCTTGCTGCCGTCGGCGTTGGTGGTGGTATCGCGACTGGTGACGACCGGCAGGCCGCTGACCGACTCATGCTGGGTGGTCAGCTGCAGCGCGCCCTTGGCGTCGTAGGCCTGGGTCGTGGCGAGTTTGCCGTCGTCGCCCAGCGAGTACACGGTGCGCCTGCCGTCGGCGGCGGTATCGACGACCTGCTTGCGTCCGTCTTCGCCGACTTGCTCCGCGCGCGCGACGCCTTTCTGCTCGAACACGACGCTGCCGTCTTGCGCGACCAGCTTCTGCGACAGCTGCGCATCGGGAATGCCCTGCGCTCCGGCCGGCGCCGCGTGCACCTGATACTCCATGCGATAGCCGCCGTCGTAGGCGTGGGTCACGGTGCTGACGCCGGGCTGGCCCGCCACCGGCGTGGTGGTGATCTTGCTGACTTCGCCGGTATCGAAGGTGGTCGCACCGTCGGCGGACACTTCGCGGATCCGCAGCGGTTGCGGCCCGGTGACGTCGGCGCCGTTCTCGCGCAACGTCACCGATTGGACTTGATAACCCTGCTCGTTCGGGATGACGGCGTGCTGCACGATCCGCGCCGGCTCGGCCGCGGTACCGCCGTAGGCATCGGTGATGACCGCGCTCTTGCCGTCGGGACCTTGCTGCACCGTGCGCTGCGGCAGTCCGCTGACGGTCGACACGCCATTGTCGACGACGCTGCGGCTTTCCAGCGGCACCGCGGCGGCGGGACCGGTCGCCTTCGGGTCGAACACTTTCGTCGTGACCAGCGCGTTACCGTTGGCATCGAGCCCATCGGTGTGGGTGACGCGAGTGCCGTCGGCATAGGTGCTTTCACGCACGGCCGCGCCCTCGGGCGTCTGCGTGGTGCGGCTCTGGGTCGGGGTTTCCGGCTTGGCCTGGGCGACGACGTTGTCGGCATCCAGGCGCGCCTGCGCCTGGTCGTAGGCGCGGTTGATGGTGTGGATGTCGCCGGTTCGGCCTTGTTGCGAGGCCTGATCGATCGCGCTGCGACGGCTGTCGCTCAGATTCGCGATTGTCTGCTGGTGAGTGGCCCCTTGCAGGGTGCCGCCCTTGTCGAAGGCGGCCTGCGCGAGCGCGTCTTCCGGCTTCTCTATTCTGACCGGCGGCTTGACCGGGGGCTTGACCGACTCCGGCGGCGGGGGCGGCGGAGGGGGCGGCGGCGGAAGTGGCTTGATCTTTTCGTCGCTCATCGTGTCTCTCTCCGTCTCGCACCTGCGGGTTTGCCGTTCGAGCGGAGCGCTTGAAGCGCAGCATCGTCCAGGCAATCGTCTGTCCTGCCTCGCGTTCGCGCAGCCGACTCGCCTCCGAACCGGGCGCAAGCAGGCAATCGCCAGGCAATCGAAATGCCGCGTTTGCCTGCACGCAGTCCGCACAATTGCATCGCTCGTAGCGCGCATTCAATACGGGGCGACCCTAGGAAGGCTCAGGCGTGGGTGCGTGTTTATCTAATTGAACGACAGCTTGAGCGCGTCGTCGCACCGGCAATGAGCTTCGCACTCTCACCGTCGCTCACCGGAAACTGATCTGCGCCACCGCCACAACGCAGCATCTGAATACCTGAACGATTTTATTTCCGCTTGCGTGATACGAGTCCGGAAGCCGCGTGCGCGCGGATATTTTTCGCGTTGTTGTGCAGCGCGACGCAGGCATACGGTGCGCTGTGGTCGCCGAACTCAGACCACGTCCGAGGTGGCCGACCATCGGCGCTTCGCGCAATCGAGTGTTTTCGTAAACGCCGTTCAATAACCGTCTTTCAACTGCCCGACTCCCATCGCCGGCCTCGCCGCCATACGGCAAGGTTTGCCGGATGCGTGTGCCTGCGTCGCGGAGAAGGTCCCGCCCGTGTGTCTTAATTTCTAGGAAGGAAAGAGCCATGAAACGACTGTACGGTTCCCTCGCCTTGTTGTCCCTTTCGATCAGCGCCGCGATCGCCGCGCCGACGACGCTTCCGGCAGCGTTCGATCATCCGAACGTTTCCTCCATCGACAAGGTCGCGGTGCGCATCATGCCCGCGGTCAATGTCGATAAGTTGAAGGCCGAAGATAGCCTGCGCGACAAGCGCGGCGATATTCCGCGCTTCGCCTTTCCGATGACGGTCGACATGACCCCGTTGAATTCGGGCGCGTGGGAGAATCTGGACGCCGAGCATGTGGTCTGGCGTCAGCGCGTGCGTTCGGACAAGGCGATGTCGCTGAATTTCGGCTTCACCGAGTACTACATGCCGGCCGGCGGCCGTCTGCTGATCTATCCGGCGACCCAGGAAAAGGGCGGCGACCGCGATCTGATCCGCGAATACACCGACCGCGACAACAACGATCTGGGTCAGTTGTGGACCGCGATCGTCCCGGGCCAGGAAGCGGTGATCGAGGTGGTGGTGCCGCGCGCCAGCGCCGGCCAGTTGAAGCTGCATCTGACCAAGGTCAATCACGACTACGTCGGTTTCGGCCCGCTCGCGCGTCGCATGGTCGAAGCCAGCGGCGAGAAAGGCGTGTCGGGTTCGTGCAACGTCGATGTGGCCTGTCCCGACGGCACCGCCAACAGCAACATCGTCCGCTCCGTGGCGGTGTATTCGAAGAACGGTTCGCTGGCCTGCACCGGCTCGCTGGTCAACAATACCGCCAACAACAAGAGGATGTACTTCCTCACCGCGCATCACTGCGGCATGACCACGGCGGCGGCGGCGAACAGCATCGTGGTGTACTGGAATTACAAGAATTCGACCTGCCGCGCGCCCAACACGCCGGCCAGCGGCGCCAACGGCAACGGCTCGCTGGCGCAGAACCAGTCGGGCTCGACCCTGCGCGCGACCTCGGCCAATTCCGACTTCACCTTGCTGGAACTGACCACCGCCGCCAACCCGGCGTTCAGTCTGTTCTGGGCCGGCTGGGACCGTCGCAACCAGAACTTCCCGAGCGCGATCGCGATCCATCATCCGAACGTCGCCGAGAAGCGCATCAGCCTGTCGAACACCTCGACCTCGTTCGTGGCCTGGGGCGGCGGCGCCGGCACCACCCACTTGAACGTGCAATGGCAGCCGAGCGGCGGCGTGACCGAACCGGGTTCGTCGGGCTCGCCCTTGTACAGCCCGGACAAGCGCGTGATCGGTCAGTTGCATGGCGGTCCGTCGAGCTGCAGCGCCACCGGCACCAACCGCAGCGACCAGTACGGCCGCGTGTTCACCTCGTGGACCGGCGGCGGTACCAATGCCACCCGCTTGAGCAACTGGCTCGATCCGGGCGCGACCGGTGCGACGTTCATCAACGGCATCAACTGATCCCACAGTGATGCTTCGCAAGTCCGGCTGACCATCGTTCGGACCGGCGAGTCGCTCCGTGCCGGAGCGGCTCGCCATTCGCGGCTTCGAGCCGCCACGCCGGCCCGGTTGTCACAGCCGGCATGTCTTCGAACTCCGGACCGTCAGGTCGTCGTCAGGTCGCCGCGGCGGGCCTGTGCTCGAAGTCGCGGGCGGATTTCGCATGCCCGGCAACCGTCAGGTTTCCGAAAGGTGTTCACGCCCCGCACTGTGGATGCTGGCCTCAACCACCGGCCAGGACGACGCCGGTGCGGCTCGCACCGCAAGGTCGGCGAGCACGAGTCGTCTCATCATCCAGATCGAGGACAGCATCATGTCGACCATCAGCTACGCCGGTTACGGCGTGTGGAACAGCACCAACGACGTCACCAGCAAGGTCACCCAGCAGTACGCCAACAAGCAGCGCGAGTTCTTCGCCAACAACGGCGACTACGGCGATCCGGCGCCGGGCGAGCGCAAGTATCTGTACATCGTGTGGAACAACAACGGCAGCGCCAGCGGCGTGGTCGGCGAAGACGACAGCCGCGGCATCATCCTTCCGTAAGCCGCGGCGGAACGTTTCTTGCTTGAACCGATTTCGTACGACACCGGGTTGGCCTGGGCGACCGGGCCAGCCTGGCATGATGCGTTGTGCCGCCCACTTCACTCACCCAAGCCCCACCTTGCCTCACTGTTTCATTGAAGACACATACCCGCCGCCTATCGTGCAGTAACTTCAGGCATCCAACGTCGCCCCGCCATCCACGCGCAAGTCGTGCAACGTGATGTGACGCGCACGATCCGACAGCAGGAAACAGATCGCCTCGGCGATGTCGTCCGGATCGGCGATGCGTTGCAGCGGAATGCCCAGCCGATAGCGTTCGGCCACGCCCATCAGGATCTCGCGCCGTGCCTGTTCGTCGTGAGCGAAGGCACGCTGCATCGCGGTGTCGGTCGAACCCGGCGATACAAGATTGCAACGCACACCAAACGGCGCCAGTTCCAACGCCAGGCAACGCAGATACTGGCTCGCCGCGGCCTTGGACGCCGCATAGGCCGCCATGCCCACGCGCGGCGTGGCGGCCGCGTTGGAGCCGACCGCGACGATGCTGCCGCGACCGCGCGCCTGCATCGACCGCGCGACCGCGCGAGTGGTGGTGAACACCGCGCGGGCATTGACCGCCATGCACGCGTCCCAATCGTTCGTATCGAGTTGCAGGCATTCGCCAACCCGCAGGATGCCGGCGACATGCGCCAGATGTTCGATAGCGCCGAACTCGCGTTCAATCTCGGCCACGGCGCTCTCGACCGCGGCCGCATCGCACAGGTCCAGCGCCCGCGCCCATACCGTCGCGCCGTTTGCTCGCAATTGTGCGACCGTGCCGGCCAACGAATCCGCATCGCGATCGATTAAGGCCAGCGCGGCCCCCTCGCCCGCCAGCCGCAGCGCAGTCGCCGCGCCGATGCCTTGCGCCGCGCCGGTGACCATGACGACCCGGCCAGCAAATTCCCCTGTGCCCGCGCCGCTCATGCCTGCGCCTCGTCGAACGCGTCCATGATCCGATGGCGTTCCTCGTGATACGTGTCTTCGTCCCAGCGGTCCTTCCAGTACGGCACCGCGTACATCATCGAGCGGTGAACGCCACGTTCGCCGGCGAGGAAATCGCGGATCGCCACAACCTGCGCGCTCTCGCCGGCCAGAGTTACCGAGATCGATTCGCCATCCGGCCATGGCAATGCCCGCACCGCATCGAGCAGCAAGCGGCTCGCGCCCGCGGGCTGGCCGTCGCGCGACAACCAACGTGCGCGCAAACGCGGATGCGCCGGCAGCCCCTGGATCTCGCTCGCGTCGGGCACCTCGAGCAAGGCGTCGATATCGACGCTGTCGGGCAGCTTGGCGATCACCGCGCACAGCAAGGCATAGCTGCTTGGATCGCCGATCAGCACATGCCGCTGCGCGTCGGTGCGAAACAGTTCCGGCCCGCCGGGTCCGGCCAGGCCGAGCGGATCGCCGACCCGTGCCGCGCATGCCCAGCGCGACGCCGGCCCGTCATCGCCGTGCAGCACGATGTCGACATCGATCTCGTTCAACTGCGGATCGATGCGCGCCACGGTGTAGGTGCGGATCAGCGGCCGGGTCGCGCCTTCGGGCCAGACCGGGCCGTGCTCGCCCAGGGTCGGCAATTGCGGCGCTTCGCCGGCCAGCGCAGGAAACAGCAGCTTGATATGCGCGCCTTCGCTGCCGCCCGGGAAACCGGCCAGATCGACGCCACCCAGGGTGATGCGCCGCATCTGCGGAGTGCGTTCGGCGATGCGCAGCACCCTCAGCAAGCGGGCACGGGGACGCGTGCTCATGCGGCGCGCACCGCCGGTTGCGGATCGATTCGCGGATCGATGCGGCCGGCCAGGACCTCGATGCGGCACTCGGGTTCAGCGATGACCCGTTGCAGCAGGGCCACCAGCGCCGCGTGGTGCTCGGCGAGACAATCCGCATCGTAGGCCTGCGGATTGGCTTCGATATCGAAACGCACGCCATCGGCCATCGGCGACACGGTGATGTCGAGATCCTCGACCGAACCGACCGAAATCGGATGCGCGCGGCTGCCCAGCCCTTCGAACACGAAGCCGCGATCGAACGGCATCAGATTGACCACCGGCCCGTACAACTGCGCATGGCTGTCGGTCAGGCCGAGATCGTTGCGCAGCCATTCGTAGTTGTAACGCTGGTGTGGCCGCAACTCGCGCAACTGCGCCGCGACCGCGCGGGCCAGCGAATCGAAGCCAAGTTGCGGATCGATCCGCAGGCGCAACGGCACCACGTTCATCGCCATGCACGGCACGCCGAGCGCGGCCGTGCCGAGCCGGTTCATCACCAACAGACCGATGCTTAGGTCGCGCTCGCCGCTGCGCGCATACATCCAGGCGAAGATCGCCGCCATCAGCCAAGCCGACCAATCCACCCCGAGCTGGCGCGCGGCGGCCTGCCATTGCGCGTACTGTGCGGGCGGCAACAAGGCCCGCTGCGAATGCGAGCTGTCGCCAGGCGCGCACTTGAGCCCCAACGTGACCGGCTCGCCCTGGCCACTCAGTGCTTGCGACCAGTACTTGCGATCGTCGACGAAACGCGCCGATTGTCGGTAGGCCGCTTCCTCGGCGATCACCGGCGCCAGCGACCAGTCGCGCGCGGGCGCCGCTTCGCGCCGCGCGATCCGCGCCGAATACAACTCGGCAACGCGATGGATCAGCAGCAGATAGGCAAACCCGTCCAGCGCGATGTGATGCACGCGCAGATACCACAGGTGACGATCCGCGCCGAGCCGGATCAGGGCGCTGGCGAACAACGGACGCCGGGCCAGATCGGCCTGCCGCAACAGGTCTTCGCCCATCCACTCGCGTGCGCTACGCCACGGATCGGCGCAGTTCGAATAATCCTGGCGCCCGATCACCACCGGACGGTGCGGGTCCAGCGATTGCACGACCTCGTCGCCATGCCGGACATAGCGCATATGCAAGGCATCGCAGGCGCTCAGGGTCTCGCGCACCGCGTCTTCGAGCGCGGCTAGATCCAGCGCGCCGTTCAATTCGATCGCTTCGGCGGTCCAGAACGACGGGCTGTCCGGATCGAGTTGCTGGCCGGCCCACATGCCCAGTTGCGGGCCACTCAATGGCAACGCCAGCGTGTCGAGTGCGTCGCGATCCATCACGCCGCCCGCCTCGATTCGATCAGGTCCCACCACTCCGACACGCTACCGCGTTCGGCCAGTTCGACCAGACCGATGCGCTCGCCGCGCGCCGACCAACGCTCCAGCAAGGTCATCAGCCGAATCGAATCCAGCCCGGCCTCGAACGGATTGTCCTGCGCGTCGATCTGCTCCAGCGGCAGTTCCATGATCAGTGCCAGTTCGGTGCGCAGCGCGGTCAGGCTGCGCGGCAGGCCGACGCCGTCGGCCAGCGCCTGGACGCACGAGGCGCGATCGCTGACCACGCCGCAGCGGCGCGAGACGTAGTTCAGCGCCAGCGCGTGTTCCTCGGCCGAGAAATCGGCGACCGCATCGGCGATCAGGAACGGCTGGATGTCGTGCATGAACGCATCGGCGACGGTCATCATGCAACCAATATGGGCGTAGATGCCGCACACGATCAGCTGATCGCGGCCTTGCGCGCGCATGCGTTCGCGCAGGTCGCTGGACACGAAGGCGCTGTAACGCCACTTGGTCAGCACGGTGTCCTGCGGCCGCGGCGCGAGTTCGGCGGCGACCGGCGCCAGTTCGGGCTTGGCGGTGATGCCCGGCCCCCACCACGGTTGCAGCAGGCCGCGCTGGACCGCGCTCTGCTGCGTAGGCTGCGCGGTATAGACCACCGGCACGCCGGCATCGTCGCAGGCATCGCGCAAGGCGCGGATGTTGCCGATCAGCTCCGGCACCGGCGCCTGGGCGCGGTCGTAGAAGGCGAGGAAATACTCTTGCATGTCGTGGATCAACAGCACCGCCCGCGCCGGATCGGGACGCCAGTCGACGCGGTTGGCCGGCCACGACTCGGCGCCGGGCATGGGGTAACTGGCGATGGTGGGAATCGTCATGAGTGCGCTTCGCTGAGAGGGGAAGTGGAAAAAATCGAGGCGGAGGAAATCGCAGCGGTCGGCGGTGCGAACCGCGCGCGCAGCGCCTTCTTGTCGGCCTTGCCGACCGCGGTGTACGGCAATGCATCGACCAGTTCGACCCGGTCGGGAATCTTGTAGGCGGCGATGCCGCGTTCGCGTAGGAAGCGCTGCAGATCGCGCGGCACGATCGGCGATGCATCGGCCGCACTCGGACGCAGCACCACGAACGCACAGGATTTCTCGCCGAGCCAGCGGTCCGGCATCGCCACCAGCGCCGCATCGAACACCGACGGATGTTCGAGCAGATGGCTTTCGACTTCCTCGGCCGCGATCTTCTCGCCGCCGCGGTTGATCTGGTCCTTGGCCCGGCCTTCGACGATCAGATGCCCCGATGGCAGACGCCGCACGCGGTCGCCGGTGCGATAGAAACCGTCGGCGGTGAACGCGCGCGCATTGTGGGCGTCGGCGCGGTAATAGCCGCGGATCGTGTACGGGCCGCGGGTCAGCAGGTGGCCGATCTCGCCATCGGCCAGATCGTTGTCGCCGTCGTCGACCACGCGGATCTCATCGTGCGCGCTGATCGGCCGGCCCTGCGTGCTCAGCACCACCTCGTCGGGATCGTCGTCGCGGGTGTAGTTGACCAGCCCTTCGGCCATGCCGAATACCTGCTGCAAGCGGCAACCGAATGTCCCGGGAATACGTCGCGCGACATCACCGGCCAGGTGTGCGCCGCCGATCTGTATCGTCTGCAGGCTGGACAGGTCGTAGCGCGCGAGCGCCCGCGATTCCAGCCATGCCAGCGCCAGCGAGGGCACCAGCGCGGTCCAGGTGACCCGTTCGCGCGCGATCAGGGCGAAGCACGACTCCGGATCGGCCTGCCTCGCCAGCACCACGCAACCGCCGACATGGAACACGCCGAGCGCGCCGGGCGAGCTCATCGGAAAGTTATGCGCGGCCGGCAGGGCGCACAGGTACACGCAGTCCGAGCCGAGCCCGCAGATCTCCGCGCTGGCGCGGACGCTGTAGAAATAATCGTCGTGGGTGCGCGGGATCAGCTTGGGCACGCCGGTACTGCCACCGGACAACTGCAGGAACGCGACGTCCGAGGCATCCGGCAAGGCTTGCTCGAACGGTTCGTCGAGCAGCGAATCGAAGGCGATAAACTCTTGCGCCTCGCCGACCACGATCACCTCGCGCAGGCAGGGTTGGGCCGCGCGCACCTCGCGCATCAGTTCGCGAAAATCGAAGCCGGCGTCGCGATCGGCGATCACACAGGCGCGGATCTGCGCGTGTTCGACGAAGTAGCCGACCTCGGCGCGGCGATGCGCGGGCAAGGCGAACACCGGCAACGCGCCGAGGCGGAACAAGGCATGGCAGGCGACGTAGTGTTCGGCGAAGTTAGGCAGTTGCAGCAGCACCCGATCGCGACGACCGATGCCGATTCGCGCCAGACCCGCCGCGAACCGGCGCACCTGTTCGTCGAAATGCGCGTAGCTCCAACGCCGTTCGCCGCAAACCAAAGCGGTGCGATCAGGGTATTGCGCGGCCACCTGGGCCAGTCGCTGATACAGACCGACTCCGCTCCAGTAGCCCAGTTCGCGATAACGCGCGGCGAATTCCTCCGGCCACGGAGTGAACCCGGGCAGCGGTGTCGCTGCGATGTTCACTGCCTGCGCGCTCATGCCCTGCCCTGCGCGCCGTCGGTGTCCGCCGCATGCGCCAGCCCCATCGCGCCGAGCATGGTGCCGAGCTTGGCCGTGGTTTCGGCAAGTTCGTCCTGCGCTTGCGAACCCGCGACGATGCCGGCACCGGCGAACACCGTCGCGCATTCCTCTTCGACCACGGCGCAGCGGATCGTCACCGCCCATTCGCCGTCGCCTTCGTTGTCGCACCAGCCGACCAGGCCGGTGAACAGGCCGCGCTCGTAGCCTTCGAATTCGCGGATCACCTCACGCGCTTGCTCGGTCGGATAACCGCATACCGCCGGTGTGGGATGCAGCGCCAGTGCCAATCGCAGCGAACTGGTCGACGGATCGATCAGCACGCCGTCGACGCGGGTCGACAGATGCCACATGGTCGGCGTGGCGATCAGCGACGGCGAGGCCGGCACTTGCAGCTCGCGGCAATACGGCCGCAATGCCGCCGCGACCGAGCCGATCACCAGCGCGTGTTCGTGCAGGTCCTTGGCCGATTGCAGCAGGCCGCGCGCACGGCGCTGGTCTTCCTGCGGATCGGGGTGGCGCGGAATCGAACCGGCCAGCGGATTGGAAACGATGCGGGCGCCGCGCTTGGACAGCAGCAGTTCCGGGCTGGAACCGATCAAACAGGCCTGCGGCCCGCCCGCACCGGCGAGGTCGATCGCGAAGGTATAGGCGCCGGGCGCGCGCGCCAGCAATTGACCGAGCAACTGCGGCACGTCCACACGCGCGGCGATGCGCAGACTGCGCGACATCACCACCTTGCTGATTCCGCCTTCGACGATGCGATCGAGCGAGCGCTCGACATTGCGCATGAACTGCGCCGGCGCCGGCACCGGCTCGACCTGCGGCATCGGCCGTTGCTCGGCGTTCAACGCGCTCAGCGCCGCGCCGCGATGACGCGCGCGACCGGCGGCGAATACCGCCTGCGATGGCACCCACATGCGCGAGGGTTCGTCGCTGGCGAACGGCACCGCGCCGATCATCGGCAAGCGGCCGGTTTCGGCGGCGACATACGAGAGCAATCGCTCGCTGGCGCCGGCCAGGTCGTCGTCGATGCTGTGCGTCAGCGACTGCAACACGCCGCGCGCATGCAACTGGGTCGAAGCCGAGGAAAACAGCGAGTCGCGCGGCTGATAGTTCGACAGCAAGGCCGCGCCGGCCGCGGACGCAACCGCCGACAAGGCCGGCGCGGGCGCCAGCGCGCGGTCTTCGATCCCATGCAGGGAATGCGCTTCGCCGATCATCGCCAGGCTCCGCACCGCGCTTGCGCGACGATCGAAGCGGCGCGGTCGGAATGGATGCTGCCGAAATGGGCACAGCTCTGCGCGCAAGCCGCGCGACGGAATGCGTTCACTTAGTCACCTGCAAGCTCTGAATGTGATCGAGCTTGCGGGCGTGAACGCCGGCTGGCAGGAGGGACGGGACAGGCCCGTCGGGATGCGGCTTAAAGTACGCCAAGCCCGCCGTATCGGCAAGGTGTTGCGATGCAGCAAGCGCTTGGCTTGTGATGGCGCACACGCGAGTAATCCGCGCTCGCCGCCCGCACAAGCGGGCCAAGCGCGAACCGCGTCACAGCGCGTGAAGTTCGCACTGCGACGCGGTTCGCGGGATCGACTACCGAATCACGCTCGGCGAAGTCCGGACTCAGAAGTCCTGGTAGTAAACATTGTCGATGAACACATCGACGTTGCTGCCCGGCGGATCGGACACCAGCATGAACATCTGCTTCACCGCATGCAGGTCGAGGTCGTGGAATGCGCTGAACGGAATGCTGACCTCATGCCATTGGCCGTCGCGCACCAGACCGTATTGCTGGCCGCCGTTGACGAAATCGATCCAGCTGTCGCCGAACGAAGTGCTGATGCCGATCTTGAAGATCGACGGCGTGGTCGTGCGCATATGGAACTTCAGCTTGCCGGGCGCGAAGCGGCTCATGTTCTTGTAGTCGGTGGCGACACCCAGCCCGTACCAGGCTCCGGCGTTGGCGCGGAACGCCAACAGCTGGCTGCCTTCGAACGGCGACGCGGCGATCGGGGTGAGGTTGTTCCACAGGTAAAGGTTCGCATCGCCGTTGTAGTTCAGACGCGCGTTCATGTCGCTGCGTTCGGTGAACACGCCAAACTTGCCGCTCGGCGGATTGGCGCCGGTGTACAGGCTGCTGCCGGGGTTTTGATACAGACGGATGTAGTCGATCTCCATGCGCCCGGGCAAGGGCGCGGTGATACCGCCCGCGGTCGGGATGCCGGTGTAGTTGCCGCCGACCGCGAGATTGAGCAGCAGGAAATACGGCGCGTGGAATTCATGTAGCGAAGCGCCTTCGATATTGGAAATGGCGAACTCGAAGAATTGCTGGCCGTCGATCGACACGCGCACGAATTGCGGGTCCCAGGTCAGGCGATAGGTGTGGAAGCCGCCGTTGAGATCGCTGCCGCTGTTGAAATCCTGGCCGTAGTCGGCCTGCGATCCCTGGTAGTCCCAATGCACCGCCGCGCCGACGCGGCGGTTGGTCATGTTGGCGGCGATCGCCGCGGCCGAACCCATTTCCAGCAGATCGATCTCGCCGCGCGCCGGCCAGTTGCCGGTGGTGCCGAGCATCCAGTACGCCGGCCACAGGCCGTTGCGCAGGTCGGGCACCTTGATCCGCGCTTCCAGGGTGCCGTACTTGAAATGCATGCGGCCTTCGGTCTTCAGGCGCGCCGAAGTGAAGCCGCGGCTGCCGAAATTCTCGCGCCGCGCTTCGATCACCAGGCTGCCATTCTCGATGCGCGCGTTTTCCGGGCGACTGGTGTAGTACTGCAATTCGTTGTTGCCCCAGCCGCACAGGCCGATCTGGCAGCCGTCGCCGACGTCGTAGATCCATTTGTTGCCGTCGATCGAGGGGCCGTTGAAATTGTCTTCCCAGACCAGGGTCTGGGCCTGCGCGGTTTGTGGCGACAACCAGACGCCGGCGGCGATCAAGGCCGCGGCGGACACTGCGTATGCGCGTGCGAAGTTCATGGTGCGCTCCTGAAGGGGGACGGACCCGCGCTAAAGCTCCGCGCCGGGTTCGCGGCCGAAGCTGTCTTTCTATGACAGCGCTGTCAACGGCTTATTTCCGGCCTTTCCTTTTATCGGGACGGGTTCACACTCCGGATGTGGGCTGGTTGGTAATCCCCTGCCAGACGCAGGCGATGCGTGTTGCACGACAGCACGCGCGTCCGACTCAGTGATTCGCGCGCCGGTTCGGATTTCGCAGATCGCCCACTTGCATCTTCGGTGGCGGATAATCCCGGTCTGCCTGCTTTGCCGAATTGATATGACTATGCTGTCGCGTTTGCTGTTGTGGATGGTGTTGGCCGCGGCATCGCCGGCCTGGGCCGCCACCGTCACCCTGCCCTCGCGCTGGAGCCACGGTGCCGGCGACGAACCGCCGCTGCAAGTGGAGCCCGTCGCGCCCGGCTTGTGGGTGTTGCGCCAATCCCGGGCCAGCAATTTCGAAGCGCCGTTCCTGTACCTGATCGCCGGCAAGCAACGCGCCTTGTTGCTCGACACCGGTGCCGAACCGGAGGTCGACAACTCGTTGCCGCTGCGCGAAATCGTCGACGATCTGCTGACGCAATGGCAGCGCGAGCAAGGTGTGAGTTCGCTGTCGCTGATCGTCGCCCACACCCACAGTCATCGCGATCACGTCCACGGCGACAGACAGTTCGCCGATCGTCCCGATACCCACATCGTCGGCCTGCGTCCCGAGCAGGTCGCCAAGGTCTTCGGCCTGGATCGCTGGCCCGACGGCGAGGCTTCATTCGACCTGGGCGATCGCGAACTGATCGTGTTGCCGCTGCCGGGGCACGAACCTGCGCATATCGCGATCTACGACAAGCAGACCGCCAGTTTGTTCAGCGGCGACACGCTGTATCCCGGGCTGCTGACGGTGCGCGATCTGGCCGCGTACCGGGCCAGCGCCGAGCGACTGACCGGGTTCGCGCGGCGGCATCGGATCGAGCGCGTACTCGGAGCGCATATCGAGATGAGCACGACACCCGGGGTGCTGTATCCGCTCGGCGGACCGTATCAGCCGCACGAGCACGCGCTGGCGCTTGGCGCGAAACAGATCGCGCAATGGCAGGCCGCGGTGACCGACGCGGGCGATTTCGTGCATGAGCACGTCAGCGACGATTTCGTATTGGGCCGTGTCGCTCAGCCCGGCGAATTCGCCGACCCGCCTAACACCCACGGCATGCTGGTGGTCGGCACCGATGCGGTCTATCTGTCGCATCTTCCGATGTTCCATCCCCCGCATCACTATCAACTGATTTTCGAAGCGAATCTGCCGGCCGAGGTATTGCGCGGCTATCGCGAGGATGCGGCCGCGCATCCGGACACGTACTACACCCTCGCCCCGACTCAGCGCTGGGTGTTGCCCGACACGATCAAACCCGACGCGCATTTCAAGGCCGACCTGTATCGCGGTCATTTCGAACGCGGCGGCACGCCGATCGCGCGCGACATCGATGTGTCGGTACGAAATATCGTGCATTTCCGCCGGTTCGAAGCGGGTCGGTCAGAAGCAGGCCGCACCCCGCAGCCTTCGCGCTGGATCGGCTTCGGCCGCGGCAGCCAGCGCTTCGCGGCGCATCGGATCGAAGCCGCGCCGGACATGGATCAGATCGTGCAGATCACAGCGCCCGCCGGCGCGGCGCGAATCGAGGATCAACCACTCATCCATCCGACGCGAGGCAGCGCCGAGCTGCGTCGCGGCGATCGCATCGGCGGCGGCCGGGTCGAACGGGTGATCTACACCGAGTACGGCGACCTCGCCCAATGAGGCCTGCCCGATGCGGCGTCGACGGCTTGGATCGGCGAGGTCTGAATCGACGAGTCCGGATCGATAACCTTCCTATAGGGGAAGGTTGATCGCGACGGCGAGGACTCACAATCCATTAACGCGCGCATCGCCGAAACGGTTGAAACTCGCGTCCACCTGCACCATCCTGTGCCGCACTCGATCCGGCGCCCCATGACCTATTTCTCGCTCCTGCTGCGCATCATGCTGATCGTCTCGATCAGCCTGAACGGTTACGCCGCCGCGGCGATAACCGTCGGCGGCGCGCACGCGATGCATCGGGCGCATGCCGTCGCGGCTGCATCGAGCGATGCGGCATCGAGCGAGTCGGCGATGACGGCCGAATGCCACGAAGGCATGACGGCCGGCATCGACCATGCCGCCATGAATCACGACGGCATGAACCGCGCTGGCATGCACCACGCCGCGATGAATCACAGCGCCGAAGCGGCGACCGCGCAGTCCGCGGACGCCACGCTGTCGGCCCAGCCCGACGATTGCTGCGGCGGCTTCCGCTGCCAATGCGACTGCACCCACGCGGTCGCGATCGTGCGGGTCGCCCTGCGTCTGGCGCCGGCCCTGGCCGGCCCCGCGCTCGCCCTGCCGCCGGAAGCGGCCGCGCCCAATGGCGTGTCGAGCCTACCGATCCGACCTCCGATCGCCTGATCGCAACGACTGGGCCTGACCCGGTTTACGACTCCGCGCAGATTTCACGCAGCCTCGCGAGCTTTCTCGCGACCCTGCACGCGTCGGCATCGTTCGTTCGCGCACCTTGACGACCATCCATTTGGGAAGGATCGCAGGCCGCGCACATCGCGAGACATTCGCGACTCTTCCAGTTGTGGGAAGCCCAATGAACAGATTTTTCTCCGACGACGGCGGCGCATCGATCGATGCCGGCCGTCGCCGTTTCATCACCGGCCTGGCGGTCGGCGGCCTTGCCGCGGGCAGCGGTCTTTGGCGTTCAGCCTATGCCGCGCCGACGTTGGCCGGCATGCCGCAGGTATTGAGCGGGACCGAATTCGATCTCTCGATCGGCTCATCCCTGGCCAACTTCACCGGCAAGACGCGCCCGGCGATCACCGTCAACGGCACCCTGCCCGCGCCGATCCTGCGTTGGCGCGAAGGCGACACAGTGACCTTGCGGGTCGCGAACCGGCTCGCCGAAGGCATGAGCTCGATCCATTGGCACGGCCTGATCCTGCCGGCCAACATGGACGGCGTGCCGGGCCTGAGCTTCGACGGCATCCATCCGGGCGAAAGCTACGTGTACCGCTTCCGGGTCGGGCAATCGGGCACGTACTGGTATCACAGCCATTCGATGTTCCAGGAACAGGCCGGGCTGTACGGCGCGATCGTGATCGATCCGCGCGAACCGGCGCCGTTCCACTTCGATCGCGAGCATGTGCTGCTGCTGTCGGACTGGACCGACATCGACCCGGCCGCGTTGTTCCGCCGCCTGAAAAAGATGTCGAGTTACGACAATTATGCCAAGCGCACGGTCGGCGATTTCATGCGCGACGCGCGCGAACGCGGGCTCGCCGCGACCCTGCGCGATCGCGGCGAATGGGGCCGCATGCGCATGACCCCGACCGACCTGTCCGATGTCAACGGCAACACGTACACCTATCTGCTCAACGGCGCCGCGCCGGCCGGCAACTGGACCGGGCTGTTCCGCCCGGGCGAAAAGGTGTTGCTGCGTTTCATCAACGGCTCGGCGATGACTTACTTCGACGTGCGCATCCCCGGCTTGAAAATGACCGTGGTCGCCGCCGACGGCCAGTACATTCATCCGGTCACGGTCGATGAATTCCGCATCGCGGTGGCCGAGACCTTCGACGTGCTGGTCGAACCCGCCGGCCAGGACGCGTACACCATCTTCGCCCAGGACAACGGTCGCACCGGGCATGCGCGCGGCACTCTGGCGGTGCGCGAAGGCCTGCAGGCCGAAGTGCCGCCTCACGATCCGCGGCCGTTGCTGACCATGGACGACATGGGCCATGGCGGCATGAGCGGCATGGACCACGGCGCGATGGGCGGCGGCGGTCACGACATGAGCAAGATGAAGGGCATGGAAGGCGGCTGCGGCGCGAACATGGGCATGGCCGGCATGGATCACGGCGCGATGCAGCACGGCGCCGCGGCCACATCCGCCAAGGGCGACGAACGTCTGATCGACATGCGCGCGATGGCGACCTCGCCCAAGCTCGACGACCCGGGCATCGGCTTGCGCAACAACGGCCGCAAGGTGCTGACTTACAGCGACTTGCGCAGCCTGTTCGACGATCCCGATGGACGCGAACCCAGTCGCGAGATCGAACTGCACCTGACCGGCCACATGGAGAAATTCGCCTGGTCGTTCGACGGCCAGAAATTCATGGGCGCCGAACCGATCCGCCTGACCTACGGCGAGCGCATGCGCATCGTCCTGGTCAACGACACCATGATGACTCACCCGATCCATCTGCACGGTCTGTGGAGCGATCTGGAGAACGAGGCCGGCGAGTTCCAGGTGCGCAAGCACACCATCGACATGCCGCCGGGAACCCGACGCAGTTACCGCGTGCGCGCCGATGCGCTCGGCCGCTGGGCCTATCACTGCCATCTGCTGTACCACATGGAAGCCGGGATGATGCGCGAAGTGAGGGTCGAGGAATGAACACGATGCCGTCCCTCCCCTATCGCACGCTCGCCCTGAGTCTGGCGCTGGGGTTGGCGGGCGCCGCGCAGGCGCAAGGTCACGACCATTCGAAGATGGATCACGCCGCGCATCAGCCGACGCAAAAGACGCCTGCGAAACCCGCGGCCGCGGTCGATCACTCGACGATGGATCATTCGAAGATGGATCACTCGGGCATGGATCATTCCGGCATGGGCGAGGCGAAGGTCGCCGCGCCCGATGCCAAGCCCGCGCCGATGGATCACAGCCAGATGGACCATTCGCAAATGGACCACTCGCAAATGAGCGGGACCAAGCCCGCTGCCGCCGCCAGCGAACCGCGCGAACCGATCCCACCGCCCACCGACGCCGATCGCGCCGCCGCATTCGCGCCGATCACCCTGCACATGCAGCACGCGCCGGAGTTCAATCATTACGTGTTGATCAACCGTCTCGAAGCGGTCGATGCCGAACACGGCAACGCCCAGGCTTGGGAAGGCCAAGCCTGGTTCGGCAACGACACCGACCGGCTGTGGCTGCGCAGCGAAGGCGAACGCGAGGATGGAAAGGTCGAATCGGCCAACCTGGAAGCGCTGTACGGCCGCGCGATCTCGCCGTGGTGGGACGTGGTCGTCGGCGCCAAGCACGACCTGCGCCCCGGGCAGGGACAGACCTGGGCCGCGTTCGGCGTACAGGGCATGTCGCCGTACAAGTTCGAAGTCGCGGCGACCGCTTACATCGGCGAAGCCGGGCGCACCGCGTTGAACTTCGAAGCCGAGTACGAACTGCTGCTGACCAACCGGCTGATCCTGCAACCGCTGATCGAAGTCGACCTGTACGGCCGCGACGATCCGCAACGCGGGATCGGCGCGGGCCTGAGCACGGTCGAAGCCGGCCTGCGCTTGCGTTACGAGATCACCCGGCGGTTCGCGCCCTACCTCGGGGTGACCTGGGAACGCGCGTTCGGCGATACGGCCGACTATCGCCGTGCCGCGGGCGAAGACAACAGCGATGCGCGGTTGGTGGCCGGCGTTCGGATGTGGTTCTGACCCGCGTGGTTTGTCGTTGAGTCGTGGCGTCGCCGAATCTGGTGACGCCCTGGGCAAACAGGCTGCCGGTAGCGATCGGTGCTTTGCACGGACCTTCGCAAAGCGTGAACGCGAGCATATTGTCGTTTGCACAACGGCTGCATCGACCACGTCCGGGTTCCAGCCCGGGCGTGGTCAGCGCTCGTATCTCCATGAATTTCATGGCGCTTTGGCTGAACGAAAGCGCGCGCGGGTTCAGCCCGACCGGCCGACAGGCTATGATTCGGCCAGGACGAACCGGCCTCACCGAGGAGCCACCATGTCGATCAACTCCAAGGCCCGCCGCGACGCCAAGAAGCGCAAAATCGCCAAGGCCCGCAACGCACCGTTGCCGGGCCCCAGCATCGAACCGCACGCCGAACTGCGCGACGCCCAAGGGCGTTTGCTCGGCGGCATCGTGCGCCGCGAAGGCGAATGGACCCTCGGCCTGGGCGGGCGCATCGTCGGCGGCTCGGAAAGCGCCGCGCGGGTGCTGGCCTTGCTCGAACGCGCGGCCGATCTGCACCGGCGCGACGGCCTGGAGGTTCGCCTGGGCTGCTCCAGCGCGCTGCGCACCGCGGCGAACACCGAGGTCGCCGAACGCGGCATCAGCTTCGAACAGTTCCAGCTCGAACTCGAAAAAGAACTCGCGATCGACCCCTCGCCCGGTTTGCACGTAGTGCAGCCGATGAGCGAAGTGCGTCACTGAACGCTTCACCGTAGCCGCCGCGTCACGCCGATCGAATACGCCATTGGCGCGATGTAATCACCCCGCCGTTACGCCGCGCCGGGTCTGCTAGGGGCATGACCTACTCGCCCCTTATCTCATGCGTTTGATTCCGTGGACCTGAAAAGCGGCTATCCCTTCTGGGCGATCCGCAATGGCCTGATGCACGCGTTCCCGCGCCTGGAGCGCGATCTGCGCTGCGAGATCGTGGTGATCGGCGGCGGCATCAGCGGCGCGTTGATCGCCGACGAACTGGCCGCTCACGGCCACGACGTGGCGGTGATCGAACAACGCGATATCGGCTGGGGCAGCACCGCCGCCAGCACCGCGTTGTTGCAGTACGAGATCGACACCCATCTCATCGACCTGTGCAAGCAATACGGCGAGGCCGACGGCGCGCTGGCCTATCGCGCCTGCGCGCAGGCGATCGACGATCTGGGCGAAGTCGCCCGCGGCTTGCGCGACGTCGACTTCCGCCGCAACGCGAGCCTGTATTACGCCAGCAAGCCCGGCCACATCCCGGTGCTGCGCGAGGAAGCCGCGCTGCGCAGCCGGCATGGCCTGGCCTTGCGCTGGCTCGAAGCCGATGCGCTCGAGTCCGACTACGGCCTGCAGGCGCCCGGCGGCATCCTCAGCGAATGCGCGGCCTCGGTCGATCCGTATCGCATGGCGCAGCGCTTGCTCGCGCGGCTGCGACGCAACGGCGCGCAGGTGTTCGATCGCACCAAGGTGCAGAGCATGCGCGCGACTCAACGCTCGGTCGAATTGCGCACCGAAGATGGTCTGCGCGTACAGGCCGAGCATGCGGTGATCTGCGCCGGCTACGCTTCGCAGAAGTGGATCGATCAGCGCCTGGCGCGCAACCGCAGCAGCTACGCCTTCGTCACCGATCCGCTGCACAAGGACGAGCTGCAGGCGCTCGACACCACCATGGTGTGGGAATCGGCGCGGCCGTATCTGTACATGCGCAGCACCGGCGACGGCCGGTTGGTGGTCGGCGGTTGCGACGATGCGATCGATCTGCCGGCGCGACGCGATCGCCGGGTCGAGTCGAAGGCGCAGGAACTGGTCAAGAAAGTCGGCAAGCGTTTCGCTCGCCTGCAATTGAAACCGGCCTTCGCCTGGGCCGGCACCTTCGCCGAGACCGCCGACGGCCTCCCCTGGTTTGGTCCGCATGAGCAACACGGCCCGCGCGTGCAGTTCGCGATGGCGTACGGCGGCAACGGCATCACCTACAGCATGATCGGCGCCGGCCTGGTGCGGGCGCAGATCGAGCGCCGCAAGCATCCACTGGCGCGTCTGTTTTCGTTCGAGCGCGGCGAACGCTGACGCGGCTGGCCTGCGGTTTCGGGCAGGCGCGAAACACCGCGGCGGCCTGGTTCAAAGCGTCGCGGCCAGGCGTCCTTGCAGGCCGCGCACGCCGCGGGTGAAATCGGCCACCGCGAGATCCAGATCGGCCACCGCTTCGCTTCGCAGTTGCGCTTCCAACTGCTGCCCGATCCGGGCCAATCCCACATCGAACAAGGCGATGCTGCCGACCGCGCGATGCACCGCGGCGGCCGCGGCCAGGCCGCTGCCGCTGGCGATCGCCTGATCGATCCGGGCCAGATCCTGTGGCAATTCGCGCAGCAGCACCGGCACCACCTGCTGCAACCCCGGCGCGACCACCAGCGCCGGCGCGGCGGTGGACGCCGTCTCGCCCGACTCGTCGCCCGCCTCGGCCGGCAGCCAACGCTGCAGGGTTTCGCGCAATTCCGACAGATGCACCGGCTTGATCAGATACGCGTCCATGCCCGCGGCGATGCATTGATCGACCTGCTCGGGCAAGGCGCTGGCGGTGATGGCGACGATCGGCAGGCGCGATGCGCCGCCGTGATCGCCATGCTCGCCAGCGCTGCTTTCGCGGGCACTGTTTTCGCGAGCACGAATCTCGCGGGTCAGGGCGTAGCCGTCGACCAGCGGCATCTGGCAGTCGGTCAACAGCAGGTCGTAGCGTTGCTTGCACAACGCGGACAGGGCCGCGTTGCCGTCTTCGCACAGATCGCAGCCATAGCCCAGTTGCGCGAGTTGACGGCGGATCAGCTCGCGATTGACCGCGTTGTCCTCGACCACCAGGATGCGCGCGGCGCGCGGCGCCTCGATCGCGGCGAGCGGCAGGCGGTCGCCATGGCCCTCGCCGGACGGATCGCGACACCAGGCGCAGGCGCGCACGACGTGCAGATGCAGCAGCGGATTGGCGTCGATGACGTAATCCGCCACGTCCGCCGAATCCGGCTGGCGCACCACCCGCACCGTATCGGTTGCTTCGCCGTCGACGAACAGCAGCTCGACCGCGTCGCCGGGTTCGACCATCTGGTTGCCCAGCGCCGCCAGTTGCTGCCGCAGCGCATCGGCGCGACGCGGATCGCGCACCGCGACCGCAACCCGCAGCGGCGCCGGATCGCTGACGGGCAGCTCGGCTCGGCTCAGTGGCAGTGAAGCGATCACCCGCGTGCCCTCGCCTTCGCGGCTGTCGATATGGATCGTGCCGCCCATCAACTCGACCAGACTGCGGCAGATCGACAGGCCCAGGCCGGTGCCGCCGAAACGGCGCGAGGTCGAATCGTCGGCCTGATGGAACGGCTCGAACACACGCGCGACCTGTTCGGCGCTCATGCCGATGCCGCTATCGCCGATCTCGATGCGCAGCCGCGCGGGCGATGCCGCGCCGCCATCGTTTGCTGGCGATACGGCGTCATCCAGCCCCATCGCCAGCCACACGCCGCCGTGCTCGGTGAACTTGACCGCGTTGCCGAGCAGGTTCAACAGCACCTGCCGCAAGCGCATGGCGTCGCCGAGGTAGCAACGCGCGACCGCGGCGTCGATATGTACGTCCAGGCGCAGGCCTTTCTTGCGGCAGGCCGACGCGGTGTGCATGGCGACCGCGTCGGCGAGCACGCGCGGTTGCAGCGGCGCGTGTTCCAGGCGCAGATGGCCGGCCTCGATCTTGGACACATCGAGAATGTCGTCGAGGATGTCCTGCAACGAGCGCGCCGAGTCCTGCATATGCCCCAGCAGTACCTTCTGGTCCTCGTTCAAGTCGGACTGGCCCATCAGTTCGAGCATGCCGATCATGCCGCCCATCGGCGTGCGGATCTCGTGGCTCATGGTCGCCAGGAAATTGGATTTCGCCCGGGTCGCCGCTTCGGCCTGTTCCTTGGCCGCGGCCAGCGCCTCGGCCTGGGCATGCGCGTCGGTGATGTCGACGAAGTAGCCGGCGTAACTGGCCTGACCTTCATCGTCGTCCGGTTGCGGACGTTGCGGCAGCGCGCTGACCCGCACCCAGCGGACCGACCCGTCGTCGGTGAGCACGCGAAAATCCGCGCTGATCTCGCCGCGGGTCAACGCGGCGTCAGTGATCGCCCGGCTCAGGCCGCGCCGATCGGCGGGATGGATGCGCGAATAGATCAGCCGCTCCTCGGCGACGAGGCGTTCGGCCTCGACCCCGAACAACAGCTCCGGGCGGCCGGTCAGATAGGGAAAACGGATATGCCCGCTGGCGCTGCGCTGCGCCTTGAACACCACGCCGGGCAGATTGCCGGCGACTTCGCGCAGCTTGCGGTCGGCCAGTTCGCGACGGCGCGATTCCTGGCGCAGACGCAGGTAGAACGCGCTGATCGCCGCGATCGCCAGCAGCGAACCGGCCACGATCAGGATCACGTTGGACCAGGCCAGGCCGTAGTTGTAATCGGCGCTGATCCAGTGGGTGTGGATGCGCTGGCGTTCGGCTTCCGACAGGCCCGACAGTTGCCGGTCGATGATCGGAATCAGCGGCGCCAGGCGCTCGTCGACGACGAAGGCGATGTCCTCCTCCATGTCCGCCGGCGCGACCTGGAACGAGCGCGGGTCGAACTGGGTGTTGATGACCTGATCGATCACCGCCAGATTGCCCACGTGCGCGTCGACCTTGCCGGCCGCGACCAACCGCAGGCCTTCGGCGTGAGTGGTCACGCCGACCACGCGCGCGTCCGGCGCGGCCTTGAGCACCGCCGCGCCGATGCGGTGCAGCTGATTCACCGCGACCCGCTTGCCGGCGAGACTTTCCATGCCGATCGCGGCCGGATTGTCGTGGCGGGTCACGATTACCGTGGGCATGCGGTCGACCGGCTGGCTGTAGACCCAATGCTCGCCGGGCAAGCCGCCGATCGGAACCAGGGCGATATCGGCGGTGCCGGTCAGCATGGCGTTGGCCACGCTCTTGTAGCCATTGCCGAACACCGGTTCGAATTGCACCCCGAGGTGCTCCTCGACCATATGGATGTAGTCCGGCAGGATGCCCTCGGCCTTGCCGTCGCCGTCGATGGTGCTCAGCGGCGCGGAATTGTCGGCGATCGCGATGCGTAGCTTGGGCTGCTTGCCCAGCCATTCGCGCTGCGCGTTGGTCAGGCTCGCGGTGCTGCTTTCGTCGAGCGTGTCCTCGCCCAGCCATTGCGTGCGCAGGCGCGCGATGCGTTCGGGGTCGCGCTTGAGTTCGGCATCGACCAAGCGCAACAGCGGCAATTGCGCGTGCGGCGCGGTATACAACAACGAGACCACCGGCTCGCGTATCGCCGCCGGCAGCTGATCGGTGGCCAGGACGTTCAGATGTGCATAGCGATCGTGTTCGAGGTGCCAGCGAATGACCGGCGGCGTATCGAAGTACAGATCGGCCCGGCCCTCGTCGACCAGCCGCAGGGCTTCGCCGACGCTGCCGACTTCGATCAGCTGCGCTTTCGGAAACCAGTCCGGCGCCTGCACCTGGATCTGCGAGCCCCTGAGCACTGGAATACGCATGCGCTTGAGGGTTTCGCTGTTGATGACCCGGGTATCGGCGCTGTGACGCACCGCGTACACGCCCAGTTGCAGGTAGGGATCGGTATAGGCGATGCAGCGGGTGCGCGCGGTGGTCAGGGTCACGCTCATGGCCAGGTCGACCCGACCCTCGCACATCGCCTTGGCGATTTCATCGACATTGGCCAGCGGCACGTACTTCAGCCGGATGCCCTTGGCGCTGAGGATCTCGCGGATCAGCGCCACGCTCATGCCCTGCGGCTTGCCCTGATTGTAATCCGCATGCGGCATCGCGCCGTAGGTCGGCACGGCCAGGCGCACGACGCTCGGCAAGGTCGGCGCGCGTGGCGCGTCGGACGGACGTTGCGCGCTGGCGGGCGCCGCCGGGTTGGCAGTGACTACGGTGTTCGGCGCGGGTGCATCCGACGGCGGAGCTGCGACGCTGGCCGCGTTTTCGACGCCGGGTTGCGACGAAGGATCGGGTGCATTCTGCGCTTCCAGCGGCGACAGCCCCAGGCACAGCATGCACACCAGCGCGCAGGCCCAGCGGCGCCGCCACGCCGATGACGGGGCCGTCGCCGTCGCGGCTTTAAGCGTCGTCGCCGAAGCCGCTTCGATGTCAGGCGCGCGAGGCATCCCTACCGGCTCAGGACACCAGGCCCATCGAGCGGGCGTAGTCGTAGATGTCCAGATCGTTCTTCAAGCCGAGCTTGTCCATCGCATCGGTCTTCTGGCGACTGATGGTCTGCTTGCTGCGGTGCAGTTTGGCTGCGATTTCCGAGACCGAATTGCCGGCCACGAACAGGCGCAGCACCTCGGTTTCGCGCGGCGACAGCGCCTGGTGTTCCTCGCGCTCGCCGCCGCTGCCTTCCAGCGCGCCGCGCAGCGCTTCGCCGTAGTACTCGCGGCCCTGCATCACCGAGCGCACCACGTTCGGCAACTCGGTCGCCGCGGCGGCCTTGTCGAGCAGGCCGCGCACGCCGGCGTCGGCGATCGCGCGCAGCACCGGCACGTTGCTGATCATCGTCAGCACGATCACCGGCAGATTGGGATAGCGGCGGCGGATCATGCCGATCAGGGTCAGCCCGTCGCCGGCGCGGCTGCCGGGCATCGAGAAATCGGTGATCAACAGATCCAGCTGGGTTTCGGCCAGCAGGTTCAGCAGTTCGTCGGCGTTGGCCGCTTCAGCCACCACTTTCCAGTCTTCGTTGAGACCCGAAGCGGTTTCGAGCAGCGCGCGCACGCCTGCGCGAACCACGGGATGATCGTCGGATAGGGCGATGCGCAGACTCATGCAAGGCTCACAGTGAATTCTCTTGACGGATGACCACCCGCCGGATCGCCTGGTTTTTCAGTTCGAAATCCCGATTCGGGGATTCGAGTGCCGACTCCGCGGCGACGGTCGTTGATCCGGTTGGCGCTGGTGACACGGTGCCGCGGTCCGACGCTTCTCCGCTCCACCTGCGCGCCGCGCATTCCCGGCCTGGGCGACCGTGGCGATGGCGGGCAGTTTGGTGGCGCGCTGCGACTGCGGTGGCTTGCTCTATCGCCTGCCCGCCTGGATCGAAAGTTGGCGGACTTATCTCACTCATCGTGGCTTGCGCATCAATCAGGACACCATCTGCGGACATTTGCGGCACATTGCGTAGAAGCCACAGGCATGGGCGTGGGCGGCGGCGATGAATGGGCAGATAGGCGAAGTCCTGGAGCGGCCGGGTGGTGGCGGATCAACAGGGGTAATCGTGGATTTCGTCCGAAGGCGGACATCCATGGCCGAAGATCGATTCGGCGGTGGCTCTGCAGGCTCGTGGCGCGGGATTTATCCAGCGCGGGCTCGTGCGATCCCGCTCGGGTCGCATGCTGAATTCGACGAAGTCCGGCGTGGCGGCGATGACGATTCGATCGCCAAGGCCGGCGGCTTATCGATAGGATCAGGATCCGCCTGGCCGGCCGATCCGATACTCGTCATCGCCATGCGCGGCGAGACCACGGCGTCATGCAAACAAACGGGCCGCATGCGCGGCCCGTTTTACTGCTTCCACGATATCGGCTTCGCCGCGACGGAACTTGCGTCCGTCTTGGCCGAAGCTCATGCCGCGATCAAGTCACGAACGAACCGGAACCAGGGTGATCTCGACGCGGCGGTTCTGCGCACGGCCGGCATCAGTGTCGTTGCTCGCGATCGGACGGGTCTTGCCGGCGCCGGTCAGGATGAAGCGGTCGCGCACCAGGCCCTTGGACATCAGGTAATTGCCGACGCTCGCCGCGCGCTGTTCGGACAGGCGCTGATTGACCGCGTCGGTGCCGATGCTGTCGGTATGGCCGGCGACTTCGACGATGGTCTGGTTGTACTCGGTCAGGGTGCTGGCGACGTTGTCGAGCACGCCGTAGAACTGCGGGTCGAGGTTGGCGCTGTTGAAGGCGAAGGTGATGTTGCTGGGCATGTTCAGGGTGATGTTGTCGCCCTGGCGGACCACGTCGACGCCGGTGCCGGCCATGCGATCGCGCAAGGCGCGTTCCTGGCGGTCCTGATAGTTGCCGATCGCACCGCCGGCGAGGCCGCCGACGCCGGCGCCGATCAGGGCGCGCTGACGACGTTCGGTCGCATCGTCGCCGCTGAGCAGACCGGCCGCGACACCGGCGAGCGCGCCGATCAGGGCGCCCTTCTGGGTGCGGTTCATGCCGCCCTGCTGCTGCGGCTGGTTTTGGCCCTGCGGGTACTGATTATTGGGGTAAGGCTGTTGCTGGCCGCCGTAGTAGCCGCCACCGCCGGTGGCGCAGCCGGCGAGCAGCGCGGTCATGGTGGCGGCCGCAAGCGCGAGCTTGAGTTGGGTCTTCATGGGGAATCCTCGTCTGTGTGGCGGAGCGCACACAAGCTAATCACGTCGCCGTGGGGGACGAGTGACGAGGCCGGCCGCCTGTTCAGGCGACGGCAGGCGTAAACCGTTTTCAGGTGTCTTGAAGGCGTGGGGTGTTGTGCGAGCGCTAGCAACGGCGTGGATCAACTGCGTCGTATGTCGCCACGTCCCGTACGCCCTGCCCGCACGCCTACACAGCGAGCCGACTTTTCAGTCGCCAAAGTCTGCTGGCGACACAGTCAGGGCGTCGCCGGCTGCCGTGAACCCTGCGTTGAAGCCTCAGGCGATCAACGCATCCGCAGCGTCGGCATCCAGGGTCACGTCCCAATTGCCCATCAGCGCCAAGTACAGCAGCTTGTCGAACTCGGCGCCGAAGCGGCTGATGACTTCGTCCGGATCCGGGATCAACTTGGCGTCGGCGATCAGGCCGAAATGGACCCGGCCGTTGTAACTCAGGATCGAGATGCCCACGCCGATCGAGCCGGTCTGCGGCACCCAGAACATCATCTCGTCCAGGCGGCTGCCGGCCATGTACAGCGGCTGCTGCGGACCGGGCACGTTGGTCGCCACCGCCGTCGCCTTGCGGCTGAACAGCTCCAGCGCCAGCCCCTGGACCTGCGCCGGTGCCATGCCGAGCGCGGCCAAAAGCCCAAATGCGACAATGGCTTGGCGAGAATTCTTGAGATTATTCATGCACTCGGCGACGCGTTCGACCCGGCGGATCGGATTGCTCTCGCCAACCGGCAGGTCCAGGAACACCAGGCCGAAGTGGTTGCCGAGCTTGCGCGCGTGTTCGAGCGGTCGCAGGTTGACCGGCACGGTCGCGCGCAGGGTCAGCCCGTCGACCTGATCGCCGCGTTCGATCATGTAGCTGCGCAGCGCGCCGGCCGCGGTCGCCATCAGCACGTCGTTGACCGTGCAATCGCAGGCGCGTCCAACCGCCTTGACCTCTTCCAGGTTCAGCGGCTCGGCCCAGGCCACGCGCTTGCTGACCCCGAGCTTGCCGCGCAGCATCGACGGCGGATCGTCCGACAGCGACAGCGCATGCAACAGCTCGCGCGCGATCTCGCCGCCCTCCTTCGCCAGCATCGCGGCCAGGGTCGGGTCGCGGTACATCTCCATGCCTTTTTCGATCGCGCGGCTGCCGAGCTTCATGTAGCGATCGACCGCGCCCACGCGCCGGGCCACGTCGGCGCCGTCCTGCTTGAGCCAGGCATGGGCCAGATCGCTGCCCTTGGCCGGTTGCGCGGTGGTATCGGTCAGCGACAACAGCACCTGCACCAGGGCGATGCCGTCGGCGTAGCTGTGGTGGATGCGCGCGACCAGCGCCGAACCGCCGTTGTAGCGTTCGACCAGATGGAACTGCCACAACGGCCGGCTGGCATCGAGCGGACTCGACGCGAGCTGGCTCACGAAACGCTCCAGCGCGCGCTTGCCGCCGCGCCCCGGCAACGCCGTGTGCTGGACATGCCAGTCCAGTTCGAAATCCTCGTCGGTCTGCCAGTACGCGCCGGCCGCGGTGTCGACGGCCTTCTGGCGGAAGCGCGAATAGGCGAGGAAACGTTGCTTGACCACGCGCTTGAGCGCATCGACCGACATCGGCTCGGCGAACATCAACACGCCGGTAATCATCATCGGATTGGTCGGACGTTCCATCCGCAGCCAGGCCGTATCGACCCGCGACATCGCTTCGCGGCGCGCGCGCTTGCGCGATGGTGCTTCCGAACCGGCGTTTTCTGCAGTGGCCATGCGCCCTCCCAAGCGAGTCCAGCGAGTGAATCACGCGCTCGTGAGCGACGTCAACGCGAACAGCCGGGATTCGGGATTGGAGATTAGGGATTCGCAAAAGCCGACGCCGCGCAACCCGCTTTTGCCAATCCCGAATCCCGAATCCCTAATCCCGCATCTTGCGATACGCCGCCAACGCCGCATCGCGCCCGGCCGCCAGATCGACCAGCGGTTGCGGCGGATAGTCGGGGGCCACGCGCTGCAGAGTGCGCGGTTCGCGCCACGGCGCATGCCGCAACGGCGCGGGCAATGGCGCCAGTTCCGGCACCCAGCGCGCGATGTAGTCGCCGTCGGGGTCGAACTTCTCGGCCTGGGTCACCGGGTTGAACACACGGAAGTACGGCGCGGCGTCGGCGCCGGTGCCGGCCACCCACTGCCAACCGAGGGTATTGCTGGCGAGGTCGGCATCGACCAGGGTGTCCCAGAACCAGCGCGCGCCATGGCGCCAGTGATAGCGCAGGTGCTTGGTCAGATAACTGGCGACGATCATGCGCACGCGGTTGTGCATCCAGCCGGTGGCCCACAACTCGCGCAGGCCGGCGTCGACGATCGGCACGCCGGTGCGGCCTTGCTGCCAGGCTTCGAGCTTCGGCTCCGACACCTTCGCCCAATCGAAATCGATGAAGCGCGGGTTGAAGTTCTGTTCCGGCGTGTCCGGAAAATGATGCAGCAGGTGATGGGCGAATTCGCGCCAGCCCAGTTCGCGCACCGCCGAGTCGACATCGCCGGCATTGGCCGCGGTGCGGTGCTCGCGCAGTACCGCGGCCGCGCGCCACGGCGCGATCTCGCCGAAATGCAGGTGCGGCGACAGGCGCGAGGTGCCGACCCGGTCGGGCCGGTCGCGTTGTTCGCCGTAACCGCGCAAGGCGCCGTCGACGAATACCTCGAGCGCGGCATGCGCGCCGGCTTCGCCGGGTGTCCACTCTTCCCAGAACCCATCGGCCCAATCGCGCCGCGGCGACAGGCGCAGCGCCGCCAGCGGCACGCCTTCGGGCCCTTCGCGGGTGCTCGGCAGCGAAGCCGGCGGGTCCCACAGCGGTTCGTCCTTCCAGTTCGCCAGCGCGCTGCGCCAGAACGGGGTGAACACCTTGAATGGGCCGCCTTGCTTGGTGCGCAAGGTCCACGGTTCGAACATCAGCGCGCTGTTGAAGCTTTCGACCTCCAGGTCCATGCGCCGCAGCGCCTGCTTGATCCTGGTGTCGCGCTTTTCGATGTAGGGCTCGTAGCGGCGGTTCCAGAACACCGCCTTGGCGTCGGTCGCGAGGACCAGCGATTGCAGCGTGGCCAGGCTCGGGCCGAAGAAACGGCGCAGGTGCGAGCCGCGTTCGCGCAGGTCGCGATCGAGTGCATCGAGCGAGCGATGGCGCCAGGCATCGGAGGCGGCGCCGGGGCGCCAGCTGCCGTGCTCGTCGGGCGCATGGATGTAGATCGGAACCGGGATATAGCCCGCGTCCAGCGCGGCGCGCAGGGCCGGGTTGTCGCACAGGCGCAGGTCGTTGCGGAACCAGACCAAGGCGATGGCGTTGGTATCGGGCATCGCGACGACCGTGATGGAAGAGACCGGCAGTATGCCGTGTCGTCGGCGCGCGTGGTCGGGACGCGCTATCGCGGCGGTGTGGGCGCGGGTCCGGGTCGCGCGCGGATGCAGCGGGCCCTCGCCCGCCCCGCCCCCTCGCCGAACCCCTCTCCCCGTGATGGGAGAGGGGCTGAAGCTGCGACGGGTCGGTTACTGCGACTGCAACTCGGCGATCGCGGCCGGGATCCGCACCAGCCCCCAGCCGGTGTTGTTGTCGCGGCCCGCCGCGTCGATGTCGAGCGCGGTGGTTTCCAGCGCCTCGAGCACCTGCTGCGCGGTCGCGGCCGGCTTGCTGCTCCACACCACAGCGGCGGCGCCGGCCACGTGCGGGGTCGCCATCGAAGTGCCGCTCTTGTTCTCGTAGGCGACGTTGCTGACCGACGGGGTGGCGTCGACGGTGGCGGTCTGCCCGGCCAGGCTGGCGATGATGGTCTCGCCGTCAACCTTGCTGATGCCGACCGCCGGCAGGGTGTTGGTCACCGGCTGCGGCGGCGTGGCGGTGTTGTAGAACCCGGCCAGCAAGGGGCCGTCGACGTTGTTGTAGATCACCATGGCCAGGCCGCCGCCGGTTTTGACCCGGGTGACCTTGTCGTTGAAGGTGTTGGTGCCGCGCTGACACAGCACGACCTTGTTGCGCCACGCCGACGAAGAAGCCGTGCACAGGCCGCCGTTGACCCAGCCCGCGCTGGCGGTGGTCTGCTTGGAGCCGGAGATCGGATTGGCGGCGAACTGGCTGTTGCCGACGACCAGCGGGTCGTTGGCCAGCGGCGTGGTGCTGAAGGTGTCCACGCCCGGGCCGGACAGTTCGACCTCGGCATTGAACTGCGAGAAGCTGGCCTTGACGTTGTTCTGATCGACCGCGGCCACCGACACCACGCTCGGATAGGACGCCGGATAGCTCAGGGTCGCGTTGCCGTCGTTGCCGGCCGCGGCGATGCTGAGCACGCCGTTGTTGGCCAGGGTCTGGAACGCGTTGCGTTCGGTGGTGGAGCTGTTCGCCCCGCCCAGGCTCATGTTGATGACCTTGGCGCCGGCGCTGGCGCAGCGCTGCGCCGCGTCGACCAGGGTCGAGCTGTAAGTCCACGAGCACTGGCCGTGGCCGCTGCCGTTGTAGCCGTTGCTGCCGAAGATCTTGACGATGTGCAGCGACACCTTGCCCGGGCTGACGCCGACCACGCCGGTGGCGTTGTTGGCCGCGGCGATGGTGCCGGCGACATGGGTGCCGTGGCCGCAGGTGTCGGTGTTCCAGCCGGTCGGGTAACCGGTCAGGGCGACGCCGGCGAAATCCTCGTGGGTGGAATTGATGCCCGAGTCGATCACGCAGACCTTGATGCCGGCGCCGCTCGCCGCGCCCGCGTCGATCACGCCGTCGCGGTTGACGTCCCACGCGTCGCGCGCCTGGACCTGGTCGATGCCGTAGGGAACGCTCTGCGCCATCGGATATCGCGGGTAGTCGATCTCGACCGATTCGACATCGGGATTGGCGCGCAAGGCCTTGATCGCGTCGGCCGACGGCAGGGTCAGCACCGCAGCATTGAGCTTGTCGAACTGGAAGTTCACCGCCGCATCGCCGGCCTTCAAGGCGGCCAGCTTGCCGCGCAATGCGCTCACCCGCTGCTGCAGGCTGAGCGGAACCGCGCCCGCGCTCTTGCCCAGGGCGCCGGCCGCGGTGGTGTTGTTCTGCTTGAACTTGACCCACACGCGGTTCGGATTGGGCTGTTCCTGCGCCATCGAAGTCGCCGACGACACCATCGCGGCCAGACCCAGGCCCAACGCGCATACCAACTTGCTCTGCTTCATCGATCCCCCTGCTTGCAACCATGGGCCGGACTCCGGGCGGAGCGGCCGCCGGCGCGCATCGCGCGCCCGACATGGGTGCAAACGGGCCGATGGATGAGCACCCCTACCCAGAAATCGCCTTTTCAGACCAATCCGAGCATCACGAGGCACAAAAGACGGACCTGATGCACAGAACACGCATGCATTGCAGGTATCGACCCGGCTGGTTCGCTGCAGGCCGAACACGGATGCAGTGACCGCAGCGTCCGGCCGGCTCAGCTCTCGACGAAACGGACCCGTCGGGTGATCGAACAGGTCAGCTCGTACCCGATCGTGCCGCTGACCTGGGCGATGCGTTCGACCGGCAGCTCCGGCCCCCACAGCACCACCGGGTCGCCGACCTTGGCCTGCGGAATGCCGCGCAGGTCGATGGTCATCAGGTCCATCGAGACCCGGCCGATGACCTGGGTGTCGTGCCCGGCCACGCGCACCGGCGTGCCCGAGGGCGCGGCGCGCGGGTAGCCGTCGCCGTAACCGATCGCGGCCACGCCGATCAGCATGTCTTCTGGGCATTCCCAGGTCGCCGCATAGCCGACGCGTTCGCCCTTGCGGACCGCGTTGACCGCGATCAGGCGGGTCGACAGGGTCATCGCCGGGCGCAGGCCGAAGTCCTCGCCGTTGCGGCCTTCGACCGCGCTGATGCCGTACAGCAGGCCGCCCGGACGGATCCAGTCGGCATGCGCGTCCGGCCAGCCGAGCACCGCGGCCGAATTGGCCAGCGAGCGCGCGCCGCTCAGGCCATCGATCGCGGCGGCGAATTCGCGCTGCTGTTCGCGAGTCTGGCGGTTGCCCGGCGAGTCGCCGTCGAATTCGTCGGAGCTGGCGAAATGGTTCATCAGCACGATGCCGTCGGCGACGCTGGCCGCCGCGCTCAGCCGCGCGTGCGCTTCGTGCAAGTGTTCGGGCGCGAAGCCGAGCCGGTGCATGCCGGTGTCGACCTTGAGCCAGCAGCGGATCGGATCGCCGTCGGCGGCCTGTTCCAGCATCTCGACCTGGCTGATGTGGTGGACCACGGTTTCGACCCCGAGCCGGCGCAGTTGCGGCAGATCGTCGGCTTCGTCGAAACCCGACAGCAGCACGATCGGCTGCGACAGCCCGGCCGCGCGCAGGCGGTCGGCGTCGGACAATGAGGCCACGCCGAAGGCGTCGGCGCCTTCGAGCGCGCGCGCGACGCGTTCGAGCCCGTGGCCGTAGCCGTCGGCCTTGACCACCGCCATCACCCGGCTGTGGGGGGCGAGCGCGCGGGCCTGGGCGAGGTTGTGACGCAGGGCGTCGGTGTGAATGAGTGCGGAAGTCGGTCGTGCCATGGCGCACATTCTAGCGAGACGGCTTCGCGCGCCGATGAGGCGAATGTGAAGTGCCGGGATTGGGGATTCGAGATTTGGGATTCGGCAAAGCCGACGCCACTAGGCCAGTCCGCGATCCTTCCCCCATAACGAAATCGGGACCGGCTTGCGCCGATCCCGAATCGCGAATCGCGAATCTCAAATCCCGGCTTCAATCACACCGGCGCTCGATCACGGTCTCGGTCTTGTTCTGCTGGTTTTCCTGGATCTTGCGACCGGCGAACGCACCGCCGACCGCGCCGGCCGCGGTGGCCAGCTTCTTGCCGTTGCCGCCACCGACCTGATTGCCGAGCAGACCACCCGCGACCGCGCCGATCGCGGTGCCGGCGATCTTGTGCTGGTCCTTGACCTGCTTGGGACGCTGCACTTCGACGTCGTAGCAACGCGGCGTCTTCGACTTGGAGGACTTGCTCTGCGCGGTAGCGGCGCCGGTCACCATGACGCAGGACATCAGCGCGGCGGCGATCACGGATTTCAGTTGGGTGTTCATGGACTCACCGATTGGGTTATGGGCAACGGTCACCATGCGCCGCGGCTCGTCACGAGAACGTCAAACCCCGTGTGGGGCGCCGCGGGCATTGCCGAGCGATCAGGCTAGTCCGCTACAGCTGAACGGGCGCATGTGCGCGCCAGCGGTCGCGAAATCGGCGAGGTGGAGCGTGCGCGGAGTCAAGGATCGCGGGGATCGGCGGCGAATTGGCGGCGTTGGAACTGTCTCGCGGCCGCATCGATGCGCGAAGGCGCGGGCTGATTGCGCGGAGCCTTTGCACGACGCACTTTCGTGATCAATCGACGTTGCACAGCGACGCGGACCACGGCATCCGCGCTGCGATGGAAGTGGATAGTGTCTGCAACTCTGTTCGGTATTCGTCAACCTGCACTTACTGATCGGGAGCGGCGGGCCGAGGCCGCTGTCGGCGTTTGCCGCTCGCCTTGTCACAGGTGAGACAAGTCCCCTCGCCCACGTACGCACCCGAGCATCGCGGCCCGAGCGCCGTCCGAACGCAGTCCGCATTCTGCGCAATCGGTCGCTCACATCGGCGTGAACACACCCGCATTATGGAAGGCCCGATAACGGCCAGCTCGATGGAGCGAACATGTCGACTTATGACGTCGTAGTAGCAGGCAACGGAGTGCTCGGCATGGCGACCGCGCGCGCCTTGCAATTGCGCGACCCGCGCTTGCGTGTGGCGGTGATCGGCCCGATCGGGCGCGGCGGCGCGGCCTCGGCGGCCGCGGGCGCGATGATGGGCTGCTACGGCGAAGTCACCGCGCAATTGCTGCGCACCGATGCGGGCCGGGCCAAGCTGGCGAAAGGCAAGCTCGCGACGCGGCATTGGCCGGACTGGCTGGATGGCATCAACGTCGAACTGGCCGAAACCGAGCGGGTATCGATGACGCCGGGCACGGTGGTCTTCAGCAACGCCAAGTCCGGCACCATCGAAGACGAAAACTATGCCGCCATCCAGCAGGCCCTGCGCGAAAGCGGCGAGGCCTGGGAAGAACTCGATCCCAACCGCATCCCCGGCCTGAACCCGGCGGAGGATTGCCGCCCCTCGCGCGCACTGTTCCTGCCCGGCGAAGGCTCGATCGACGCCGCCAGGCTGCTGCAGGCGATGACCACGCTGATCGAGCGCTCGGCGAACTTGAGTTTCGTCGACGCCACGGTGAAGGCGCTCGACATTCAGGGCGGTCAGATCAAGGGCGTGCGGCTTCAAGACGACAGCGTGGTGTCGGCCCCGCAGGTGGTGCTGGCGGCCGGCGTGTGGACCCAGACGATTCTCGACGCGCACCCCGATCTGGCGCGGCGCATCCCGCGCCTGTTCTCCGGCGGCGGAACCTCGCTGGTGCTGGAAACCGCGACGGCGACCGCGCAGCAACACGTATTGCGCACGCCCAACCGCGCCTTCGCCTGCGGACTGCACGCGGTGCCGCGCGGCGGCCGCCAGCTCTATATCGGCGCGACCAATACCTTGTTCGCGCAACCGATGCTGCGGACCTCGCCCGCCGATATGTTCTTCCTGCTCGAATGCGCGCTGGATCAGCTCGATCAGGACCTGTGCGCGGCGCAGCTCGTGACTTGGCAAGCGGGCAATCGGCCGGTCGCGATCGACACCTGTCCGCTGATCGGTCCGACCTCGGTCGAGGGTCTGTGGCTGCTGACCGGCACCTACCGCGACGGCCTGTTCCTGTCGCCGTTACTCGCCCAGCACATGGCCGACCGCGTCTGCGGCGGAGCGGGACTGTTCGAAGAAACCTTCCGGCCCGAGCGCAAGCCGATCCGCCTGTACACCCAGGAGCAGGCCCGCGCCGAAGCGCTCAAGCACTACCTCGCGATGGGCTCGGAACACGGTATCCGTTTGCCGCGGGTCGGCTGGCATCAGGCTTTTCCGCGTTTCTACGAGCAGATGCTCAATGGCCTGTACGAGGACCTGGGCGAGGACGAATATGTGTTGCCGCCGGAGCTGCTGGCGATCGTCGCCAGCGATCGCGCGAGGATGGTCCCGTTTTTCCGCGACTATTACGCGCAGGTTCGTCAGACCTGGGCCTGACAACACCTCGTCATTCCAGCAGCGACTCGGCTTGCGCATCGGCTGGAGCGAAACCCGGCCGATGGAACCACGCAGCGTAGCTGTTTTTCCATTCGCGGAAATATGCGCTGTCGAGTTTGGGCGCGATCGTCGCCGATCGCTTGTCCACCGGCACTCGCTGCGCATAGCCCAGGGTCGCCATCGCCTGCTCGATAAGCCGATCGCCGAGCACCAGCGAGAAACCGCAGTCGGGACGTTGGTTGTAGCGGTAATTGCAGCTGTTGATCATGTGCGGCACCACCACCCGCAGCTCGTCGACCCCATGGTTCAAGGTGTCGATCAGGATCCGCTGCGGCGCGAGATGGGCCATCGCCTCGAGCAACAGGAACGGATGCGCGGAGTGATACAGCACGCCCGCGCAGACCACCACATCGAAGCGATGCGGTTCGATCCGCCACAGCTCGTGGTGCATATCGCCTTCGACGACCTCCACACGATCACCGAATTTCCCGCGCAGATGGGCGACGCAGCGCGGGTTGTTTTCCAGGGCGGTGACAGAAGCGGCGTAGCCGAGGATCGATTCGGTCAGCCCGCCGGTATGCGCGCCGAGTTCCAGTACCGACTTGCCGCGCAACCATGCCGCGCAGTCGTCGATCAGATGCCGGCGCCGCACCGGCGTCGCGTGGGCGTGATCCGACTGTTCCAGCACGATCGCGAACCGCGAATGCCACTGCGCGGCCGGGGCGCTGCCGTCGCAGTCGGACTCGCCGTCCAGCCAAGCGTAGTCGATCGTTGCGTCCGAGCATCGCACTACCACGACGGCCTTGTCGCTGTCGTTCAAGGGGCGCCATATCTCGCCCACGGTCGGCGGAGCGCTCAAATCGCCAGTCCTTGCAAGCAGAAGAAAACCTGCCGCACTCGTGGTTGCGAGCGCGGCAGATCCCCGTTACCTAGGAACTCGCCGCCTGGGTCGGCGCAACGCTGTACGGAGGCCACCAGCGACGTTCATCGGCGGAGCCGGTGGTCACTTCCGATTCTTCTAGAGTCTTCTTGTTGCTCAGGAGGCTCTTCAGCGTCTCCAGGCAAGTTGATTCATTGTTCATGAACTATCTCCTCTGTGGTGGAAGTACTGCTTGCTTTGCTACGGTCGCGACATCCGTGTCGGCTGACTCCCCTGCTCCATGACTGTTCTGCTGCATGACTGTTCTGCTTCAGGCCGGCTCGTCCGTCACGCAGGCGCGGCTTCGATCAGCCGGCTGCCCAGCAACGATTCGAGTCCGCGCTGCGCCTGTCGGCGCGCGCCGTCTTCGTTCAACTTGTCGCCGGCGAGTTCGGCATAGCCGCGCTCCACTTGCTCGACCGTGCGGCCGTCGCACAGCTCGAACACCAGCCAGGTGTTGAGACCGAGCCAGTGGATCTTTCCCGACTGCGGCGAGAACACCATCAGGCAATCGGCCTGCGGCACCGGACGCGAGCGCAATCCACTCGCCTTGCGCACCGTCAATTCGTCGCGCATAGAGCCTCCGGCGCCTCGCTGAACACCGCCTCGTCGACCGGGTCGAGCGAGCTCTTGAGCCACCCCACGAAGTCGATCCCGCCGGCCGACAGCAGCGGCGACCACTGCGTCTGCAACATGTGGCCCAGATAGCGGGCGCGGTCGATGGAGCGGCCGTACTGCGCGGCGGTGTCGTTGTTGACCACCGACATCGCATGCGGCCGGATCACGTACGCCGACGGATCGCCGAACAGCTCGAAGCTGCGCTTGTCCGCGCACAGCGCCGCGGCCTTGAACAAGGACAGGTGCACGTAGACGTGATAGGCGAAGATCGCCCGCACGATCGACCAACGCACGTTGCGCCACGGCACCTGGATGGTTTCCTCCGGAGCCTTTGCCAGCGAGACCGAACGCGCCGCATCGAACAGCTTCATGTGCAGGCCTTCGTGCAGCAGGCAGCCGGCGATGTCCCAGGGGTTGCCGAGTTGCTCGAGCGAAATGAACACGGTCGACGGCGTCAGATCGCCGCCCGCGGCGGACAGCACGATGCCGCCCTCGAGCTGCGCATCCAGCAGCGCGATGGCGCCGACATGACGCAGCGCCGCGGCGCCGGCGTTCGGCAACAGCATCGACAACAGCGCGATCGCGTCCTGCACCTTGGATTGCGCGACGGCATCGGGATTGAGCAAGGTGCCGCGGTTGGCCGGGCTGGCCGAGAAAATGCCGTCGAACGCGGTCTGCAACTGCGCTGCGTATGGATCGGAACTGCCGGCGATCGCCCACATCCAATGGCGTTCGTCCGAACTCAGATCCCAACGCGCCAGCATATGCGACTGGCACAGGCCCGACGGCAACGCGGCGATCGCCTTCGGCAACAGATCTTCGAGCCGATGCGGCGATGCCAGTTGCCCGGTTTCCAACTCGGTGAAGGCATCTTCGGTCGCCAGACGAACCAGCGGATCGAAGAAGATGCGCCGCACGTCGGCGTCGGGCATCGTGTCCAGGCGCTCAAGCGTCGCCGCGACCCCGGGCAAGCGCTCGGCGAACAGTTCCGCGCCGAACCGATAGCGCGCGTACACCTTGGCCAGGATCCGATTGGAATCGCCGAAGTTCGGATGCTCGGACAGGATCCGATCGGCGGTGGCGACGACCTTCGCGGTCGTGCTCATGCCGCCCTGCCTTCACGCACCGTCGTCGCGTCGTCGATCGCTACGTCGTCGATCGGCACGATCATGCCGCTGGCGACAAGATGCTCCAGCATCGGTTCGATCTTCTGCCAGGCGCGATCCTCGGCGACGCCGGTGATCTGCGCATAGGCCTGGGCCAGGTCGCGCTCGTTGCGGCCGTCGCACAACTCGAACATCAGCCAAGCGGCGGTGTTGAGCTTGCGGATCTGCGGCTGTTCGATCACCGACGCGAACAGGATGCCGTGCTCTTTCAGCGGGCGCAGATGCAGCTTGGGATTCTTCGTGTAGCGGATCGTCGGTGCCGGCGCGGTAGCGGCCTGCGCCTCGCCTGCGGCCCGCGCCTCGTCGGGCCGTTCGATACGCATGTCGACCATCGGACCGATCGCTTCACACAACCAATCGACCATGCGGCGCGCGGCCGGGGTCAGGTACGACGCCCAGGTGGTCCTGAACTGCTCGCCCAGGTAGATCATGCGCTGATGGCCGCGCGAGAACGGCGTGGTCGCGGCGGTGTTGACCACCGACATCGCATGCGGACGCGTGTTGGCCAGATACGATTCCGGTGCGCCGTAGTCCGCGTAGTACCGCGGCCCCAGTTGTTCGACCGCGGTGCGGAACACCTGCAGATGCACGTAGGCGTGAAATGCGAACAGGCAATTCGATACCGTGATCTCCCGGCCCCACGGCAAGGTCACCATCGCCTCGTCGACGACCGCCGCGCTGGTGCGCACCATGTCCGACAATTTCAGATGCACCGCTTCGTGCATGATGTGAACGGCCGTGTCCCAGGGATTGGCCAGCTCCTCCGGCGCGATGAAGATCATGCATGGCGTGGAATCGCCGCCGGAGGCGGTGAGCATCGGCCCGCGTTCGTTGCGCATGTGCGCGATCACGGCCGAATGCAGGTGCGAGAACACGCTGTGCGCGACCTGCGGTGCCAGCGCCTGCAGCAAGTTGCAGGCGCGGTCGAGTTGCCGAACCATTTCCGGCGTCGGCCGGATGATCTGCGCCTCGCAATGCCCGCCGGGCATGAACCCCAGTCGTAGCGCCTCACGCAGCGCATCGGCCACCGGTTCGGATCCATCGGCAAGGTCCCAGACCCAGATCCGCCTGCCGTCGATCTCCGGCCCAACCTGAAAATCGCGTTCCATCGCGCCCGCGGACAGGCTTCTGGTTCCGTCTGCGATGGCCAGGCTGCGCTCCAGGCACCACACCAGACGTTGCGTGTCCTGAGTCGCCGAAGCATCGGTTTCCAGGCATTCGATGGCCGCTTCGAGTTCGGCCCGGACCAACAGATCGCCGAGGATCTTGTTAGCGAGCGGCTGATCCCATTGCTCGACCTGCGGCAACAAGGCCTGCAGTTTCGCGTCGTTCCGCGCGAGCACCGCCAGGGCGAATTTATAGCGTTCGATATTGAGCGCGATGATCTGTCGCGAATTTCCGAATTCTTCGTGAGCCTGCAGATTGGCGTCGACTTGCTCGATCAGATCTTTCATCTCAAGACCCTGTCCTTGCGCATCCAGCGTTCGAGTCGGAATGGCGAGCGCGGCGACGGATGCCGATGGATCGCTGCGCGGCCTTCATCTACTTGCTTGGCTTATAACAAGAACGCGTCACGCGCATAGGCGACGCCGATCGCAAAGCAACAAGGTCGTGCGTCGCATCGCCGATATGCGACATTCGACCGAGTGCGTCATGCGCGATTCAGCGAGAAAAACGCGATACAACGCGCAAAATCACACAATGATGCATTGCGCCACGCGCATGTTCGGCCGAGGCGAGTGCCAGTTCATCGTCGCGATTGCGCGACGCAGACGGAGACGATGGCCAGCGAGCGCCGAGAAAACCTAGGTGAATTCGCGCTGGAGACGGCAACGCGTCATCGCCGCGTGCATCGACATGAACCCGTCATTCCTCGAAGCAATACTCGAAATTCTGTTGCTCCATCGGCAGCGCGTTGAATTTCTTCACGAAGGATTCCGGCTTGAGCAAGAATCCTTCGAAACGCGCCTGACCACTGGAAACCGCATACGCCAGGGCGTCGTAGAGACTGTCGTCGCCACCGAGAAACAACTGGCGCCGCGCGGCTTTTTCCGCCTTCTCCACCGCGCGTTGCAGCTCGCGCCGCTTGCGCACGGCGGTGCGCAGCAGTCGGTTTACGTCCTGCAGCCGATAGCATTCGCGCAGGACCGATCTGACCGTGTCGGCGTAGTCGGCGTCCTGAGCGAATTTCGGCCAGTTCAGCGCCGCGACCACCGCCCAGAAATCCTTGGGGTCGGTCTTTTGCAGGCGCGACCGCAGCGTTTTCGCCCTCGGATGCGAATGCGGCGAAGCCTCCGCCAGCGGGCTGCTTTTCTTGAGCAGGCCGAGCACATCCTGTTCGGACAGGGAAAACACCAGGCGCGGGCCCAATTCGCGCACGATCAGGCGATAGACGCCTTTCTTCGACCCGGCCTGGCGCAGGCCGAAGATCCGGCCCTTGATGAGAGACTCGTTCCGGCCACGCGCATTCTCCAGGCGGTGAATCGCCTTGGCGTTGTAGACGCGCCATTCGTAAGCGGCATTGTCGACGATCGTCATGCGCTCAGCATCCGCGGCGGCCCGGCCTTGGGCACTCGCCGAATGATCCATGTTTCCGCGGCGTGGCGCCAATCCCGACAGCGGCCCGGCCGAGGACTCGGCCGCGGCGAGGCATTGCGATAAAGTCCGCGCGAGCCGAACGAAGGACGCGGCCGTGTCTCATCCGAACCTGTCTACCTCAACGCGCCAGCGCATCGATGCACTGCGCCCAGGCATCGCTTGGTGCTGCTCACGAATGGGGCGCCGGCCACATTGCGCTGCGGTCTTTCGCTCAGGCTGTGCGGGTTGCTCGACGATATCGGCCTGGACCATGCGCAGGTTGATGCCGGCGCCGATCTCAAGCTAGGCCGCGGCAGCGAGCGCCGACGCGAGTGGCTAGCGATTCCGCGGCTATATCTCGACGGCAATATCTCGCCAGCGGCGACCTGATCGAGAATGGCCAACGCCGGCGAACTTCACACCGCCCTGGGCCTGCCCGCGCCGCTCAGCGCGGCGCAGGTGTGCGACTCGAACCAACTCGCCGCTATTCGAAACTGCCGATCGAATCGTGGGCGAGATTGTCGAAGCGGGTGTATTCGCCGAAGAACTTGAGCTTGAGCGAACCGGTCGGGCCGGAACGCTGCTTGCCGATGATGACCTCGGCCAGACCTTTGTCGGGCGAGGTTTCCTTGTTGTAGTAATCGTCGCGGTAAATGAACACGATCACGTCGGCGTCCTGCTCGATGGCGCCCGATTCACGCAAGTCGGCCATCACCGGGCGCTTGTCGGCGCGTTGTTCCAAGGATCGGTTGAGCTGCGACAGCGCGATCACCGGCAGGTTGAGTTCCTTGGCCAGATGCTTGAGCGAGCGCGAGATCTCGGAGATTTCGGTCGCGCGGTTTTCGTTGTTGCCCGGCACCGACATCAGCTGCAGGTAGTCGATCACGATCAGTCCCAGGTCGTGCTCGCGCTTGAGCCGGCGCGACTTGGCGCGCAGCACTTCCGGCGACAGGCCCGGGGTGTCGTCGATGAAGATCTTGGCTTCGCGCAATTGCCGGATCGCGCCGGTGACGCGGCTCCAATCCTCGTCCTCGAGCTGGCCCGAGCGCAGGCGCTGCGCGTTGACCCGGCCAACCGAGGAGATCAGACGCAGCGCGAGCTGGCTGGCCGACATTTCCATCGAGAACACCGCGACTGCTTTCTTGGTCCGGAACGCGGCGTGCTCGGCGATGTTCAACGCAAACGCGGTCTTGCCCATCGCCGGACGCGCGGCCAGGATCAGCAGGTCGGTGTTCTGCAGACCGGCGGTCATCTCGTCGAATTCAGTGTAGCCGGTCGGAATGCCGGTGACCGAGCCGCCGTTGGCGTAGCGCGTCTGCAGCACATCGAAGGCTTCCGACAACGCCTTGGTGACCGGGGTGAAATCGGTGCGCCCGCGCGAGCCGGCTTCGGCGATCGCGAACACCTGCTGCTCGGCCTTGGCCAGGATCTCGCCGCTGTCGCGGCCATCGGGTTGAAAACCGTCGTTGACGATCTCGGTGCCGACTTCGATCAGCTTGCGCATCACCGCCTTGTCGCGAACGATCTCGGCGTAGGCGGTGATGTTGGCGGCCGACGGCGTGGTGCTGGCCAGTTCGATCAGATAGGCGCCGCCGGCGACCTCTTCGACCAGGCCCTGCGATTCGAACCACTCGCCCAGGGTCACCGCGTCGAACGGCCGGCTCTTTTCCGCCAGTTCGCGGATGGCGCGGTAGATCAGCTGGTGATCGCGGCGATAAAAATCTTCCTCGACGATCTGGTCGGCGACGCGGTCGTAGGCGTCGGGCGCGAGCATCAGCCCGCCAAGCACGGCCTGCTCGGCCTCGATCGACTGCGGCGGCACGCGCAACTGGTCGATGCGCTGCTCGGCGCGGGTCTCGAAACGTTTTTCGCCGCGGAATCCGGAACTACGTGCGCTCATCGGGGATGACGATCCTCGTCGTTCGGCCGTCTGCACAGCCAATCGAGCCAATCAAGGCCCAGGGATTCGGTGGCGTGCGGCCTGTCCCCGGCCGGCGCGGGCAGCGCCGGACGGCAAATCGGTACCGGACGCACAGGGTAGTCGCGTTGCGCTGCCATGCGTTGCATACAGAACTGTGGCCAAGCTGTGGATAACAGGTGGGCAGTTATGCGCATCGTTATGCCAGGCCTGGGTCTCAGTGCATGAGACTTCATTGCCGGGCGATCGTCCGAAGCGCGAATGTCCGCCCACCGCGCGATCGCCACAAAAACGAAAGGCGCCTTGCGGCGCCTCTCGTAAGTACCGCGATCAGGCTGCGATCAGGCGACTTCGCCGGCGACCGTGACCTTGACCGTGACTTCGACGTCGGCGTGCAGGTGGATCAGCACGTCGTATTCGCCGGTGCGGCGGATCGGGCCTTCGCCCATGATCACTTCCGACTTGTTGACCGGGAAGCCGGCCTTGGTCAGCGCCTCGGCGATGTCGCGCGGGGTCACCGAACCGTACAGCTTGCCTTCGGTCGCGGCGTTGGCGTGGACCGTGACGGCCGCGCCTTCCAGCTGCGCCTTGCGGCCTTCGGCACCGTCGAGCTGCGACTTGGCCTTGGCTTCGTACTCGGCGCGACGGGTTTCGAAATCGGCCAGGTTCGAGGCGGTGGCCGGAACGGCCTTGCCCTGCGGCACGAGGAAGTTACGGCCGTAACCCGGCTTGACGTTGACCTTGTCGCCGAGCTTGCCGAGGTTGGTGACGTTCTGCAGGAGGATCAATTGCATGGTCTTGCTCCGTGTTCGTTAGCGGGCCTTTAGGTCCGCAGCGGGATTCGCTGTCCGAAGAGCTGGAATCGATGAGTCGCGCTGGGGGTGTATGGCGGGACGCGATGCAGAGCGTCGCGACCTTGGCCCTCACCCCTGCCCTCTCCCGCGGGCGGGAGAGGGAGACAAAGAGTTCGTCCGTTTAGCGGACGAACTGCTTGTTTCAGGCGTTGTGGTTGTCGGTGTACGGGATCAGCGCGAGGAAACGCGCGCGCTTGACCGCCGTGGCCAGCTGGCGCTGGTACTTCGACTTGGTGCCGGTGACGCGGCTCGGCACGATCTTGCCGGTCTCGGTCAGGTACTGGCGCAGGGTGTTGAGATCCTTGTAGTCGATCTCTTTGACGCCTTCGGCGGTGAACTTGCAGAACTTGCGGCGACGGAAAAATTTGGACATGGGATCGATCCTCAGGCGGCTTCGGCGTTGTCTTCGGCGCTGTCGGCGGTGCCGACTGCGTTGTCGCTGTCGTCGTCACGACGACGGCGCTCACCGCGCTCGGGCTTGTCGCCCTTCTCGTCCTTGAACTTCATGATCAGCGACTGCTCGGTGTCGGCATCGTCGCGCTTCATGACCAAGTGACGCAGGATCGCATCGTTGAAACGGAAACCGTCGACCAGCTCGTTGAGCACGGCCTGGGTGACTTCGATGTTCAGCAGGACGTAGTGAGCCTTGACCAGGTTCTCGATCGGGTACGCCAGCTGGCGGCGGCCCCAGTCTTCGAGACGGTGGATCTTGCCTTCACCGGTTTCGATCAGCGACTTGTAGCGCTCGATCATGGCCGGCACCTGCTCGCTCTGGTCCGGATGGACCAGGAACACGACTTCGTAATGACGCATGGTGTGATTCCTTGTGGATGATGGATCGCCAACGGCGAACCCGTCGGCAACCCGGTTCAGCCCCCCGACGTCCGGTAGCGGATGCGGTGGAGCAAGGTCCCAGGAGGTCAGTGGCCTCTTGGGAGCCGCGTATTATGGCGGTGTTTGCCGGCTGGGAGCAAATCGTGGCTTGGCGCGGGCGCAGGCAGCCCCGTAAGCGGGTCCGTTTGACGGAGCAACGATGCCGGTTTGGGCGAAGACTCCGTTCCGTCGCGCAATCCTATGCGACTGATGACTTAGTCGCGATCCGTACCGGCCCGGCGACTCGATACCAACGTCTCAAGACCAGCTGCGACATCGCCTCGCACGAGCGACGGAACCGATCCGCCGCTCGCGCGATGCGATTCGTGGACGCCGATCAGCGCCCGGCTTTCTTGCTGACGATCCACTCGTCGATGTGCTTTTCCAGCACGCTGAGGGGCACCGAACCGGTCGAGAGCACTTCGTCGTTGAAGTCGCGCACGTCGAAGCCCTCGCCCAGCGCCCGCTGCGAGCGCTCGCGCAGTTCGGAGATCTTGAGCTGGCCGATCTTGTAGGCCAGCGCCTGACCCGGGGTACCGATGTACCGGTCGATTTCGTTGACGATGTCCTGCTCGGTCTTGGGCGCGTTGTCGGTGAAATACGCGATCGCCTTGTCGCGGCTCCAGCCCTTGGCATGCATGCCGGTGTCGACCACCAGCCGCACCGCGCGCCACATGTCGTAAGCCAGCTGGCCCATGCGGTCGTACGGGTCGTCGTACAAGCCCATGTCGTAACCGAGACGTTCGGCGTACAGGCCCCAGCCTTCGCCGTAAGCAACGAAATAGCCGGTGCGGCGGAACATCGGCGCGTCCGGCAGCTCCAGCCCGCGGGCGAACTGGAAATGGTGGCCGGGTACCGCTTCGTGCAGCGACAGCGGGATCATTTCCCAGGTCGGCCGCACTTCGGGCTTGTACAGATTGACGTAGTAGAAACCGGCCCGGCTTCCATCGACCGCGCCGGGTTGGTAGTACGCGGTGGTGGTGTCGGGCGCGACGTTGTCGGGGATCGGGCGCACGCCGTAGGGCTGGCGCGGGATGATCTTCGACACTTTCACCAGTTCCGGGTCGATGCGCTTGGCGGTGGCCTGGTAAGCCTCCAGCAGCTCGGCCGGGGTCTTGTGGTAGAACTTGGGATCGCTGCGCAGGTAGGTGAAGAATTCGCTTAGGCTGCCCTTGAACCCGACTTCGGTCTTGATCTTTTCCATGTCGGCGCGGATGCGCGCGACTTCCTTCAGACCGATCTGGTGGATCGCATCGGCGCTCAGGTCGGTGGTGGTGTAGTACGCGGCGAGGAAGTCGTAATAGGCCTTGCCGTCGGGCAGATCGCTGACCGCGATGCTGGTGACGGTGTGCGGCAGATAGTCCTTGTCGAAGAATTCGCCGAAGCGGCGATACGCGGGCACCAAGGTGTCGGCGATGACTTTTTTCGCTTCGGTCTGCAAGGCGGCGCGATCGGCGGCGGCGATGCTGTCGGGGAAACGGTTGAACGGTTTGTAGAACGGGCTCTGAGTCGGATCGGCGACCACCTGCTTGGCGATCTGCGCCGGCACGCGTTGCATCAACACGCGCGGCGGAGTGATGCCGGCCTTGACGCCCTCGCGCATCAGCGCCTGGTTTTGCTCGATCACCGCGGGCAAGGCGCGCATGCGCGCGAGCCAGTCGCGGTAGTCCTTGACCTGATCGAACTGCAGCACCTCGACCATGCCGTCGGCGCTCTGCACGCCGCCGGCCTGCCCGACCGGCGACAGGTATTCGCGGAATTTCTGCCGCTCGATGCTTCGCTCCAGGTCCCAGGCGAACACGTCGTAATTGAGCTGATCGGCGACCGACAGGTCGCCGCGGTCGATGGCCTTGAGTTTGGCCAGCGCGTCGCGATCGGCCTGGTTGCGCGCTTGAATCGCGGTCAGGCTGTAATCGGCCCAGCGGTCGTTGAAGCGCTTGTCGCCGTTGTAGCTGGCGTTTTCCGGGCTCTCGCGCAGGCCGCGTTCCCATTCGGCATCGAACAGGGCGTGCAGCGCCAACGCGCTGGGTTTGCGCGCGACCGGGCCGGCGGTGGTGGTCGATGCGGGCGCGGCGAAGGTGACGGGCGATGCGGCCAGCACCACGGCGGCGATCGCCGTGGCGAGCAGGACGGGACGGAGCATGCGGAATTCCCCTCGGAGTCAGCGTCCGAGTCTAGCCCGGTGGCGCGGGGGCGCCGCATGGCGAAAGTTGGGCTGGGTGCGGGGTGGCCTGCGGCGGCCGTTGCGTATCCGACTGCAAGAGCTGCGCGAGCTGCGACTGCGAATTCACGCGGGCCGGTGCGGGTTTCGATCAGGCGGGTTGGATCGCGGTCGCGGCTTGCGCCGCTGATGCAGGGGCGACGGCGCGGCGGTTTGACTCAGGTCGCTGCGTTTTACGCGGGCCGATGGATCAGGCCGCGTCGGCCTGAGTGGTGAAGCTCTCGCCGCAGCCGCATTCGGCGGTGGCGTTGGGGTTCTGGAACACGAACATCTCGCCCAGGCCCTGCTTGAGGAAATCGATGCGGGTGCCTTCGACCAGCGGCAGGCTGATCGGGTCGACGTAGATGCGCACGCCGTCCTGTTCGAACACGGTGTCGCCTTCGCGCTGTTCGCGGGCGAGGTCGGCGGTGTGCTGCCAGCCCGAGCAGCCGGTGCGGGTCACGCCGAAACGCAGGCCCAGGGCGGTCGGCGTTTCCGTCAGGAAGTGCTGGACGCGGGCAAGCGCGGCGGGAGCGAGGGTCACGGACATGGCGGTACTCGTAGGGTTGGCATGGGCGGCGCGACAACCGGTGGCGCTGAGCGGCTGGCCGACCGATCGATTCTCGATCAGATCGCATCCGCCGCGATGGTCTCGCGCATGCCCATGCGGGACATGCATTAATCAGACGATGCCGGAATGGTAGCAGCCCGGCATCCACGGGCTGTACCCGATATGGCGGCATGCGTCGCGGGTTCAAGGCGTGGCCAGATCTGCATGGCTGGCCGCGGGCGGTCGCGCCGGCTTCAGCCTGCCCTGCGCCGCTCCGTGCGCCGATTCCACAGGAACGGTCGGATCGGCCGCCCCGCCCCCATTCAGTCCCCGCGACCGCCCGCCGCGCCCGCCGCCGCTGCCGGCACCTCCGGCGGCGCCAGCAGATAGGTCGCAAAGCTGCCCAGCCAATGCGCGCCAGCGTAATGGGTGTCGCCGACCGCGATCAGGCCGAGCTTGCGATGCTCGGTCGCGGCCGCACGCAAGGCCGGGATCCGGCGGTCGCCCGGGGCCAGCCCGCGGGCGATGCCTTCCAGCATCCAGGCACGGCTGAGGTTGAGGCCGTCGAGATGGGCCAGCTTGCCGTCGGCCGGGTCCAGGACCAGTCCCGGCGTCAGCCAGTCGCTGCGGCTGCGGCGCGGGATCTGCGGCAGGAAGGTCTTGAGCCAGCGCGAGAATTCCTCCGGTGCCAGCACTCGCCGCATCAGGTCGGCCTCGGCCAGGCACGGCGACAGGAAGTCCTGGCCGGACGGCTCGTAGGCCAGCGGGCAATTGCGGTCGGCCAGGTAGTAGTAGCGCGAACGGGCGATCAGCGCATCGCGCAGAACCTGATCGCCGCTGACCCGGGTCCAGTCCAGGGCCAGCCCGAACGCGAACGCAGTCTGGCTGTGTTCGCCGACCCGGATCGGCTTGGTCAGCTTGGGCAGCCAGCGCAGCAGGCGGCCGGCGGCCTCGCGTTCCAGCGGCTCCAGCGCCGCCGCCCATTGCCGCGCCTGCGGGTCGTCCCAGCCGCGCAGTTGCGCGCCCAGTTGCAGCAGCCAGGCCAGGCCGTAGGGCCGTTCGAAACTGTCGTCGTCGCGGCGGCGCAGATAGGCCAGCTCGCCGGCGATGTTCTGCGCGGTCAGGTTGCGCGCCAGCGCCTCGCGCGCGGGCGCCGCGAACGCCGCCTGCGGGAAGCGCTGGGCCAGGCGCGCCAGCAGCCAATGGCCATGGACCGAGGAATGCCAGTCGTAGCAACCGTAGAACGCCGGATACAGCTGGCTCGGCGCCTGCACGTCGCGCGCGTTGTCCAGGCGGTGGGCGATCTTGTTCGGGTATTCGCGACCGACGCAGCTCAGCGCCAATCCGGCGAAATGGGCCGCGTGGGCTTCGTCGAGCACCACATCCGGCGCCGGCGCCGGGATCGGCAGGGCCTTGGGCACGGCCTCCTGCTGCTGCGCGATGGCCGCGCCCGTCCACATCACTACTGCCAAGATCAGGCTGCGTCGCAAGGTCGCACCCCACCCGTTCGCCCACGTCCGACCTGCCCCGCCCTTGCCCATGCCGCGTCCCCGCCCGTGATCGACTGCGCAGTCTACGATCGCGCGCGCCGGCGCGCTTCGCCGGAATCATCCGTTATGATCGCCGTCCCTCACACGCAACGCGCTCAAGGCGGCACGACATGACGGTGGTAAGCGTCGAACAGGCACTCGCGGGCAAGATCCCGGCGGGCGGCGAGGTCACGGTACGCGGCTGGGTACGCACCCGGCGCGATTCCAAGGCCGGACTGAGCTTCGTCAATGTAAGCGACGGCTCCTGCTTCGCGCCGATCCAGGTGGTCGCGCCCAATTCGCTGGCCAATTACGACAGCGAGATCAAGCATCTCACCGCCGGCTGCGCGGTGGTCGCCACCGGCAAGTTGGTGGCCTCGCAGGGCCAGGGCCAGGCGTTCGAAATCCAGGCCGAAACCTTCGAGGTGGTCGGCTGGGTCGAAGACCCGGAAACCTACCCCATCCAACCCAAGGCGCATTCGCTGGAATTCCTGCGCGAAGTCGCCCACCTGCGCCCGCGCACCAACCTGTTCGGCGCGGTCACCCGCATCCGCAACTCGCTGGCCCAGGCGACGCACCGCTTCTTCCACGAGAACGGCTACTTCTGGATCAGCACGCCGATCATCACCACCTCCGACGCCGAAGGCGCCGGACAGATGTTCCGCGTGTCGACCCTGGACCTGGCCAACCTGCCGCGCGACAAGGCCGGCGCGGTGGATTTCTCGCGCGACTTCTTCGGCAAGGAAACCTTCCTGACCGTGTCGGGCCAGCTCAACGCCGAGGCCTACGCGCTGGCGATGAGCAAGGTCTACACCTTCGGCCCGACCTTCCGCGCCGAGAACAGCAACACCACGCGCCATCTGGCCGAGTTCTGGATGATCGAGCCGGAGGTCGCGTTCAACGACCTGGCCGCCAACGCGCAACTGGCCGAGGATTTCCTCAAGTACCTGTTCCGCGCGGTGCTCGCCGAGCGCGCCGACGATCTGGCGTTCATCGCCGAGCGCGTCGAACCGACCGCGCTCACGCGTCTGGAAGCGTTCGTCAACGCGCCGTTCGAACGCATCGACTATACCGATGCGATCGCGCTGCTGCAGAAGTCCGGGCAGAAGTTCGAGTTCCCGGTCGAATGGGGCCTGGACCTGCAGACCGAGCACGAGCGCTGGCTGACCGAGCAGCACGTAGGCCGCCCGGTGGTGGTGACCAACTACCCCGAGCATTTTAAGGCCTTCTACATGCGCCTGAACGACGACGGCAAGACCGTCGCGGCGATGGACGTGCTCGCTCCGGGCATCGGCGAGATCATCGGCGGCAGCCAGCGCGAAGAACGCCTGGACATACTCGACGCGCGCATGGCCCAGTTCGGCCTGGACCCGACCCATTACGGCTGGTACCGCGATTTCCGCCGCTATGGCACGGTCCCGCACGCCGGCTTCGGCCTGGGCTTCGAGCGTCTGGTGGTGTACGTGTGCGGGCTGAGCAATATCCGCGATGCGATCGCGTATCCGCGCGCGCCGGGGAATGCGGAGTTTTGATTGGAGAGGCGCGCTGACATTGATCCGTCGTGCGCCTGCTTTTGCTTTCACTTTGGCTCGTCATTTGCTTTTGCTCGTCATTCCCGCGAAGGCGGGAATCCAGAGACTTCAGAGTCATGCCTGGGTGATGCTTTGGATGTTCGGCAGCGCCGAAGTAAAGCGGAGCCCGCCTTCGCGGGAATGACGGCCCAAAAGAATGACGGTCTGAAATAACGCGGCGATTGCGAAGCAACGCGGCCTTCCCTAGTAGCCGCTTCGCCCCGCCCATGAGGTAAAACAGCGTGATCCTGTTCCTGGCCCTGACCTTCGTAGGCATCGCGATATCGGCCTTCTGCGCGTTCGCGATCTTCTGGCCGCTGGCGCTGGTGCATCTGCGCGATCGCCATCCGCCGCTGCGGCACGCGCTCGGCGACGCGGCCTTCGTCAATCCGTCGGCATGGAGCTGGCTGCTGCGCCAGCGTTACCGCGCCGCCAGCGATCGCAATCTCGACGGCCTGGCCACGCCGGCGCGGGTCTCGTTGCTAATCGTTTTCGTGTCGCTGGCCTGCGCCGGCGTGTTGTGGATCCTGTCTGCGGTGGTGGCGTGATGAGCGAATATTCCGACGAGAGCTGGTGGCTGGCGACCTTGGGCCGGACCGTGGTGTGGGCGCGGCTGCGCGTGCGCGAGGCCGGTACCGCCGAGGTCTTCGACAGCGACGGCAAGATCCTGCCCTACGACAGCGAAGACACCGCGCGCGCGGCGTTGATGGACGCCGAGTTCGTCGAGCTCAACGGCCTGGACGACGAGGATGCGCAGGCGCGCGGTTTCGCCCTGGCCGAGTTGACGCCGCCGCGGGCCGGCGACGATGCCGCGCTGGCGCCGCTGATGATCCAGAAACTGCCGCAATCGCACTGAGCCCGGCCATGTACCTGCCGCGCGCCTTCGCCGAAACCGACCTGGGCGCGCTCGATCGCCTCGCCGAGCAGTACGACTTCGGCACCTTGATCACGGTGCGCGGCGAACTGCCGACGGTAAGCCATCTGCCGCTGCTGTACCGCCGCGGCGGCGACCAAGTCGAACTGCGTGGCCACTGGGCACGGCCGAACCCGCAGGCGCGGCACGCCGGCCCGGCCCTGGCGATCCTGCAAGGCCCTCAGGCCTATATCTCGCCGGGTTGGTACCCCGACAAGGAAACCGCGGCGCGGGTACCGACCTGGAACTACGCGATCGCGCATCTGCACGGCCAACTGGAAACCTTCGACGACGAGGCCGGACTGGCCCAGGTCGTCGACGATCTGAGCGTGCGCCACGAAACCCGCATCGGCAGCGACTGGCGCTTCGAAGTCGAGCGCGAGGAATTGCGCCGGCAACTGCGCGGCATCGTCGGCTTTCGCTTCCGGGTCGAGCGCATCGAACTCAAGTTCAAGCTCAGCCAGAACCATCCCCTGGCCAATCGCGAAAACGTCGCCGCGCAGTTGCAGGCACAGGATCGCGACGACAGCCGCGCGGTCGCCGCGTTGATGCGTGAACGCATGCGGAACACCGTCGCGGACGATTGACCGCGCATCATCTTCCACTCGCGGCGCGTATCGCACCGCGGATCACGCTGCCGTCATCGGAGATCGACATGGACCTCAACCTCACCGGCAAACACGCCCTGGTCTGCGGCGCGTCCGAAGGCATCGGCCGCGCCGCCGCGCACGAACTGGCCCTGCTCGGCTGCGACGTGACCGTGCTGGCGCGCCGCGCCGAGGTCCTGGCCGCGGTCGCCGAGGCCTTGCCGCGCAGCGGCGCGCAGGCGCACGGCTGGATCGCCGCCGACGTCGCCGATGCCGCCGCGCTGGGCGCGCAGGTCGAGGCGCTCGCCGCCGGCAAGCCGGTGCAGATCCTGATCAACAACACCGGCGGCCCGCCGGGCGGACCGGCGCATTCGGCGACCGACACGGCCTATCTCGATGCATTCGCCCGCCATCTGCTCGCCAACCAGACCCTGGTGCGCGCGGTGTTGCCGGGCATGCGTTCGGCGCAATGGGGCCGCGTGGTCAACGTGATCTCGACCTCGGTCAAGGAACCCATCGTCGGCCTGGGCGTATCCAACACGATTCGCGGCGCGGTCGCGAGCTGGGCCAAGACCTTGTCGCGCGAGCTCGGCGGCGACGGCATCACCGTCAACAACGTGCTGCCCGGTTACACCCGGACCGCGCGTATCGAACAGATCGTCGGCGATCGCGCGCGCACTACCGGCTTATCCGAGGAAGCCGTGATGGACGCGATGCGCAAGACCGTGCCGCTCAACCGCTTCGCCGACGCGTCCGAAATCGCCGCCTGCATCGCCTTCCTGTGCTCGCCGGCGGCGGGTTACGTCAATGGCGTGAGTCTGGCGGTGGATGGCGGGCGGATGCAGTCGATCTGAGGATTGCCAGATTGAGCGATCGCGCGGGTGTTTTATAGCGTCGACGCCATTGCTCAACGATCACGTCTGCTCGGCGGCCGCGGCGCCATAGCGGCCAAGGCGCGAGCGCTCCAGCCACCACAGCCCCGCGGCGCAGATCAGCCAGGCCAGGAACCATGGCCACGCGGTACCGCGCGGCACGTCGCTCGCGAACATGCTTTTCGCTCGATCGCGCGACGAGGCATCGGCGGCGGGGGCGGTGTTGGACTGCGACGACACCAGCGCCAACGTCGCTTCGCGCAATTCGTTCGCACGCAATCCAGGCGCATCGTCGCGGCCGAGCACGAAGAACGCGGTCGTACGCTCGCCTTGTTTCAACCCATGCCAGCCGGCCGCATCGGGCCAGAATGCGGCGCAACGCTCGGCGCCGCGCACCGGGTCGATCAACAAACTCAGCGATTTATTTTGCGGATCCGAAACCTGCGCATCGTCGGCCAGCCCGCACAGCGCCATGCGTTCGCCCTGCCGCGCCACGCCTTCGATACGCAATGTGTCGCGCGGCTTGGCCCGCGCCAAGGTCGCGAACGCCTGACTCCACAACTGCGCATGCAGATCGTCGCGCCCGGCCAAGGCCAGCACGAAGCTGTCGCCCAGGCTCCACAGGCCGATGCGGCCCTGCCCGTTCGCGCGCCAGACGGCGAAGGCATTGCCGTCGGCATCGCGCAGGAGGGTTTGCACCTTGGGCCCGGCCAGCGATAGATTCCGCCGGGTCAGGGCCGGCACAGCCGCGACCGGTTGATCGCGCGAACGCGGCGCGTGTTCGCTGCCGGGTCCGAGTCGAGCGCGTATCGCGTCTTCGTCGATCGCCGGCGCCGACAACCGCATCGCGATCGAATCCGCGCCCACGCCCAGTTCGAATCCCAGTTCGCGCAGTTGTGCGCGCATGCGCGGCGACAACGGCCCGGCGATGCGCAGTATTACGCCTAACCCCGTGCGCATCGCCGCCATCAACGCCTCGCGCTGCGGCGCGCCCAACGCATCCCAGGCGCGTTCGTCGAGCACGACCAGATCGAACCCGGCCAGGGTCGCGGCATTCAGCGCAACCGGCGCATCGCCCAATTGCATGCCGGCGCCGACGCTGATCTGAGTCTGCAGCTTCAGCCCCGCATCCAGGGCCCAGCGTCGCAGGTATTTGAGTTCCGGCCCGGGCGCGCCGGCCAGCACCAATACCTTAGGCTGTGCATCGGGCAATACCGAAATCGGCAACTCGATCTTTTCGATCACACGTTGGCGAGCATCACGCAGCCGCAGGGTGAATCCGGTCAGTCCGGGACCACGCGCGACCGCGCTGAGCGCGAATCCGCCATCGCGATCGGGCGCGATCCGGTCCACGCGCTGCCGGCCCGGATCGAGCAGTTCGACCGTGCCGTCCTGCAAGCCCTGCACTCGGCCATGTACCGCGAAGGTCGCGCCGACACCGACCCGCGACGGCGCCCACACACCGACCACGCCGCGCGGCAACGCGGGCGGCTGGAATTCGATCGCCAGTCCGCGCGCGGCGTCGCGATCGCGCGCTTCCAGTCCCGCGCCGATCACCCGCAATCGTTGTGTTCCGGGATGACGCCGCAGAGCCGTAGCGAGATCGGGTACGCGCTCGCGCTCCGCCGACAACGGCGCTTCCGGCAGTCCGATCTGCACCTCGCCCACGATCGCAGCACCGCTTTGCGCCGCGCCCGCGGTCGCGACCACCATCGTGCCGGCCTGGGTGCGCAACGGCGGCGGCGGCAAGCTCAGATACAACAAGACCGCGAGGATCGGCTGCGCCGCGAGCAACAACGCCAGGCGCCAGCCGCGCGAACGCGCAGGCCGATCGCTGCGGCGCTGGCGATGGATCAGGCTCGCCATCGCGATCAACACCGCCAGGCCTAGCACCCCGGCAATAACGATCGGCACGTTAGCGGCCCAGTTCATCGGCGAGTTCATCGTCCGCCCTCGCCTTGCAGCGCTTCGAAATAGCGCCGGTCGATCGCATCGCCAGCATCGCGCGGCGTGACCGAAGCCGGCGGCCGGGTCAGCAACGGCCACAGCAGACTGCGCAGTTGCGCGCGGCACGAGGCGCAATCGGGTTGATTGCGCAGGCTGTCGAGCGCGGCCGCGAACGCGAGCGGATCGGCGACTCGCGCATCGTGCTCGCCAAGCCAGCGTTCAAGCGCGCCGTAATCGATGGCCGCCGCATCGCCGCTGCCCGGCGCGGCCTGCAGTTGCAGCCACAGTGATCCGAGCAAGGGATCGGCCGCATTCGCCGCGATCAAGGCATCGTCGCGCCGCGCCAGACCTTTGCGGTCGCCGCTCAGCCGCCGGCTCTCGTCGATCGGCGGCAGCTCCGGCCCGACCCGCGCCAGATAAATGCGGCTGGCCTGCTGCACCTGTTTGATGAATCCCAACGCCTTGTACGCGTACGGCAAGGCCGCCTTCGGCTCGCCCTGGCGCAGATGCAGCTCGGATTGCCACATCTCGTCGAGCGCGGCCTTGAGCAACTTGCGTGTTCCCGGATCGAGCAAGGTCGCGGCCTCGGCGTGATCGTGGGTGTGGCCGTATTCCTCGAGCACCGCGCCTTCTTCGCCGAACTTCGCCGGTGCCGCGTTGGGCGCATGATCGTGATCGTCGTGCGGCGCGGCCGACGTCGCATCGGCTTTGTCGCCGTGCTCGTCGTCGTGATGCTCGCCCTCGGCCGCGGGCGCTTCGTCGTTGGTCGGCAAACGCGGCTCGCCTTCGGCCTCTTCGCCGAGGAACTGGCCGTAGCGCAGACGCAACAGGCGCTGGTCGACGCCGATCGCGTCGGAGCGCTTGAGGAACTCGTCGGCGCCGAGCTTGCGCCGCTGCGGGATCAAGGCTTCGGCGTCGATGATGATCTGCCGCTGGCTGCGGAAATACGCCGGCAAGGTGGTCTTGACCATGCCCTCGATGCCGGTGGCTTCACTGCCCAGATCGGCCGGCCAGCGCAGGATCAGGCTCGGGCTCAACGCAGTCTGCGGCTGCGGGCTGCGGTTGTCGTCGACGCTGAGCTGCACGATCAGATCGTCGCCGACCGCGAACCCCAGCGCGGCCAGATCCAACCGCTGCGCATAGCGTTTCTGTATAGCTGCGCCGGTGCCGCGCAGGCTGATGCGCTGTTCGCGGAAGGTGATGTTCTCGCCGCTGCCCTGGGCCAGGGTGATGCGCAACTGCGCGGTGGCGGCCAGACCGTAATCGTCGGTGGCTTCGAACACCAGCGGCCACACGCGCTGCCCTTGCGCCATCAGGGTCAGGCCGCGATCGGGTTCGAGCACGCGCAATTGCGGAGCGCGATCGGGGGTCACGTCGAGTCGATACAGGCGTCGCGACTGAGCGGGCGCCGCGCCAGCCGCTTCGATCCGGTAGAGCGCCGACTTGGGCAGGCTGCGCTGGGCGATCCAGTCCTCGCCCTGGCGGCGCAGCGGCAGGCGCAGGCCATCGTGGAATACCAATGCGGCGCTGGCCGGTTGCGGTTGGAAACGCAGGGTCCAGCGCAGGTTCGAGGCCTGCGGCACGCGCGCTTCGAGCGTCGGTTCGCTGCTAGGCGGCAAGCGCGTATAGGCTGGTGGATCGACCCGCAATGCCTGCTCGGTCAATCGCGGCTGACCCGGAAGCGCGGCGACGGCCGGCGCGGGCGACAGCGCGTCCAACGTCGGCGCGGTGGGTTTGGGCGCCGGCCATAGCACTATGGTTGCGAACACCAGCGCGGCTATCAGCAGCGAGAGCAGCGATCGCTTAGTCGACCACATCGGTCGCAGCTCCGCCGGCGCTCCGCGGACGAGACGGTCCTGCAAGCGCGCAAGCTGCAAGGTCTGCAAGCCGCTGAGCCCCTGCGGCGACGCGAACAGCAGATCGGCGCTGTCGTCCATGTCCGCGCGCAGCGTGTTGAGACGGCGGATCAGCCACAGCGTATCCAGGCGCCGAGCGCGTTGCGCACTTAACACCGCGATCAACGCGAGCGCGACGATCAACGCGATCAATGCGGCCGCTATGCCATGGAAACGCCACACCATCGCCGCGACGACCCCAGCCCACGGCGCGCAGCTCAGCGCCAGATCGAGCCCGCGCCGAGTGCGTACGCCGCGCAACATGTCGCGTAGTTGTTCGCTGGCGTTCATGGCGCCGCTCCACGCCGCGGCCGCGTCGCCAGCCAACGTTCGACCAGGAAAACCAGCGCGATCAACAATGCCAGCCACAGCCGTAGATCGCGCGGCGGCAACGCGAACGCGGCCGCGCCGGTCGACGGCACATGCTCGCGCGCCATCACCCGCGACGGCGGTTCGCGCGGCGGTTCGAACAAGTTGCGCAAGTGACCGGCGAATCCGGATTCAAGCAATTCCGGCAATGCCTGCGGCGTCAAGGCGCGGGTCCAGCGCATGACCTTGCCGCGGCCGTAACGCGCGCCTTCGACCAGGACCGCGCCGTCGGCATTGCGCCATAGCGGCACCGGTACGATCGCCTTGCTCTCGCCTGCGCCCTCGCCGCTCGGCCAGGCGCTGGCGGCATCGAGCAGAACCGTGCCGCCATTGGCGATCCATTCGCTCACCGCGTCCGGCAGCGGGCCGGGCTTGAGCCACATCAATTGCCTGGACGACGCGTCCAGCGGTTGCGTGTCGAGCGCGATCGAACCATTGACGCGACCCGCCGCTACCGCGCCGGGCTCGCGCCACGACGCGATCGCCGCGCGCAGGTACGGCAGCGCCGCCGCGCGATCGGCGGCGTAGCGGATCGAGGGATCGGGCACGGCAATGGCTTGCGCGTTGCGCGCCGGCATCGCGCCCGGCAGCACCCGCCATTCGACTTGTCGCGACAAGCGCGGCCGCTGCGCGTCGGCGCCTTGCAGTTGCTCGGGCACCAGCACGGTCACGACGACTTGCGCCGGCAACGTGGCATCGAGTTCGCGCAGCAGGCTCGATACCGGCAATTCCGAAGACGTCGGCGGTACAGGCGCGGCCGGATGGAACTCGGGAAATCCCGGCGCCAGCCAACGCACGCGTGCATCCGCGGTCCGTTCCAGCGCCGCCACTGCCTGCGCCTGCACACCCGGCACCACTGCAATCCACGGTGCCTCGCTCTGCGCGCCGTACAACGCCGGCCGCGCCAGCAACAGCGCCAGCAAGGCCAACAACAACAAACGCACCGCCAGCAGCAGCCATTCGTCGAAGCGAATGCGGTGGCGCGGCGTGGGTCGCTGCCGCAGCCAGCGCAGGGCGGCGAAATCGGTCGGACGCTGTTCGCTGCGCCGGGCCAGATGGATCAGCAACGGCACGATCAACGCGGCCAGCGCGACTAGACCGATCGGCAGCAACAGGATCGAGTTCACGCCGCCCCCGCGCCGAACAATCGCCGCAAAGGCAGATCCAGCGCTTCGTCGAGCACGTACTCGGCGTGACGAATGCCGCTGGCGTCCAGGCGCGCGTCAAGTGCGGCGCGCGCGGCGGCGAAGCGGCGCAGGAAGTCCTCGCGCAAGGCGGTGCCGTCGCCGAGCAACTCCTCGCCGGTTTCCTGATCGCGGAAGCGGTAGCCGCCGCGGAACGGGAAATCGCGTTCCTCGGCGGTCAGGATGCGGATGCTCAGCACTTCGCGCCGTGCCGCGGCGAGCCGTTCGGCGACTGCGAGCGCGCCTTCGTCGAAGCCGTCGCCGATCATGATCACCAAGTCGCCGGCGCCGATGCGTTCCCACAACGGCCGCAGGCTGTCGGCCGCGGGCCAGGCGCCCTGCGCCGACAAGCCATGTAATTCCAGCAGCAGGCGATCGCGCTGCCGCACACCGGCCGCGGGCGCGACCAAGCGCAGGCCGTCGCCGCGCAATGCGATCAGTCCGAACCGGTCGCCCTGACGCAGCGCCAGTTCGGCCACGCAGGCCGCCAGCGCCTTGCCCGCGTGCAAGCGCGACCAGCCTGGCCGCGTCGCATCGCCCTGGCTCATCGACGCGGTCGCATCGAGCAACAGCCACACCGCGAGCGGACTTTCGCGTTCGGCCTCGCGGACGAAGAAGCGGTCGGAGCGTGCGTACAGTTTCCAATCGACCTGACGCAGTTCGTCGCCGGGCTCGTAGGCGCGGTATTGGGCGAATTCCAGCCCCGCGCCGCGACTGCGGCTGCTGTGCAGGCCGATGCCATGGTTGCCGACCGCGCGGCGCGACAGCAATTGCAGGCTGCGCAAGCGCGCCCGCACCTCGGGAGGAATCAGGTCGTTCACCGTGCTGTCCGCGCCGTGCTCAGCCGCCCTGCGCCGCGCCGGGCAGCGGCACGCCGCGCAGCAAGGCCGCGATCACGTCGTCGGCGCTCTTGTTCTCGGCTTCGGCCGCGAACGACAGCAGCAGGCGATGGCGCATCACCGGAGCGGCCAGCGCGGCGATGTCCTCACGGGTCGCGGCGAAACGGCCGTGCAGCAATGCACGCGCCTTGGCCGCGAGCACCAGCGATTGACCGGCGCGCGGACCGGCGCCCCACTTAACCCACTGCCGCACTTCCAACAACCCGCCTTCGTCGGGGCGGCTCGCGCGCACCAGTCTCGTGATCCACAGCAGCAGATCGTCGGCCAGATGCACTTCGCGCACCCGCGCCTGCAACGCCAGCACGTCCTCGCCGCCCATCACCCGCGGCACCTGCGCGCTGTGCGCGCCGGTGGTCTGCTGCAGGATGTCGTGTTCTTCGCGTTCGCTCGGATAGCCCACGCGGATGTGCAGCAGGAACCGGTCGAGCTGCGCTTCGGGCAAGGGATAGGTGCCGGCCTGTTCGAGCGGGTTCTGGGTGGCGAGCACGAAGAACGGCGACGGCAAGGTGTGGGTCACGCCGGCATAGCTGACCGTGCGTTCCTGCATCGCTTCGAGCAGCGCCGCCTGGGTCTTGGGCGGGGTGCGGTTGAGTTCGTCGGCGAGCAGCAGGTTGGTGAAGATGGGCCCGGGCTGGAAGCGGAAATGGCGATGGCCGGTGCCGTGGTCTTCCTCGAGCAGTTCGGTGCCGAGGATGTCGCTGGGCATCAGGTCGGGGGTGAACTGCACGCGCCGGAACTGCAGTTCCAGCGCCTGCCCGAGCGAGCGCACCAGCAAGGTCTTGCCGAGTCCGGGCACGCCTTCGAGCAGGCAGTGGCCGCCGGCGAGCAAGCCGATCAGCAGCTGCTCGACCACGTCGTCCTGGCCGACGATCGCCTGCGCGATCGCTTGGCGCAATGCGCCTAGACGATCGAGTTGGGCTTTGAGTTCGGCTTCGCTGTTGTTGTTTGCCGCGTTCGTAGTCATTTCATCGTCCCGGAAGCCAACGCCACATCAGTCACCACGTCAAAGCCCCCCTTTGTTGAGGGAGGTTAAGGGGATTTGCTTTTGCCTTCAGAGCCAACAGCCAAAGCAAAATCAAAAGCAAATCCCCCGCGTCCGCCGCGCGGTCGCCGCCCCCTTTTTCAAAGGGGGCAAAAGCAACAACCCGCTGCTGATTTACCAATCTCGAATACCAAATCCCGAATCACGTCCCTAAGGCATACATCACGATATTGACCCCGAACTTGGTATTGTCCTCAGCCAAAAACCGCTTGTTGCGCCAGTCGTAATCCCATTCGCAGCCGTAATCCTTGTTGCTGTACAGCACACCCAGCCGGCCGTCGATCTCGATGCCCTGCAGGTAGTCGTGAACCAGGTCGTCGCCCCAGCCGTTCAATTCGAAACCGGTCGCCGGCGGGCCGTCGAACACGAAGAAGCTGCGGTAGATCGGGTGATTCTTCGGCAGTCGCTTGAGCGCCTTGGCGCCGAAGATCTTGCCCATCTGCGCCTCGAACGACTTGGCGAACAGGCCGTCGATGTCGTGGTTGCAGTCGTCGACGAAGACGAAGCCGCCGTTGCGCACGTAGCGTTCGAAGTTGCGCCGCTCGTCGGGGTTGAACTCGACCAGCTTGTGCCCGGCCAGGTAACAGAACGGCGCCGCCAACATCTTCGGATCGGCCAGCGCCAGCACATGCTCCTTCGGATCGACGCGCAGGTTGGTGTAATCGATCAGCGAAGTGATCAGATTGGCCGGCATGCGCTGGTCGACGTCCCAGTCGCCGGAGTCGTACTTGAGCCGGGTGAACCAGAAGTCGTAATCGGCCGCGGCCTGCGCCAGCGGCGAACGCGCGAGCCAGGCGCCGGCCACGCCGCCGAGCATCAGGCGCAGGAACTGCGCGCGATTCACCGCGATGCATCCTTGCGCGCGATAATCGGCAATGACGCACCCTCGCCCATCGGCTTCATCGCCTACAGCGCACGCGCGGTGTTGATGACATTGATACCGTTGAACCGCGTCGTGCTCGAGCCGTGCGACACCGCCGAGACCTGACTGGGCTGGCCCTTGCCGTCGAAGAACGAGCCGCCGAGACGGAAATCGCGTTCGTCGCACACCGCCACGCAAGCGTTCCAGAACTCCGGCGTGCGGATCTGGTACGCCGCATCCTCGATCATCCCGGTCACTTCGCCGTTCTTGATCTCGAAGAACAACTGGCCGCCGAACTGGGCGTTGTAGCGCTGCTGATCGATCGAATACGAACCGCGGCCATGCACGTACAGGCCGCGCTCCACGCCCTTGATCATCTGCGCCACGCTCAACGGGGTCTTGCCCGGCTTCAGCGAGACATTGGCCATGCGCTGGAACTGCACGCTCGACCACGAATCGGCGTAGCTGCACCCGTGCGACTGCTTGTGACCGAGGATATGCGCCTCATCGCGCGTCGCCTGATAGTCGACCAGGATGCCGTCGCGGATCAGGTCCCATTCGCGGGTCTTGACGCCTTCATCGTCGTAACCGACCGCGCCCAGGCTGCCCGGGCGGGTCTTGTCGGCGACGAAATTGACCACCTCGCTGCCGTAGCGATAACCCTGATCGCGCTTGTCCAGGGTGGCGAAACTGGTGCCGGCGTAATTGGCTTCGTAGCCGAGCACGCGGTCGAGTTCGAGCGGATGGCCGACGTTCTCGTGGATCGTCAGGAACAGATTCGACGGATCGAGCACCAGATCGTACTTGCCCGGTTTCACCGACGGCGCCTTGAGTTTGGCGCGGGCGTGGCCGGCCGCGGCGACCGCGTCGGCCATCACATCGTAGGAGCGGCCATAGCCGACCAGACCACCGGGCAGCGACACCCGGCCCGCCGGATCGGCGTCGAGGTATTCGTAGCCCATGCCCATTGGCGCCGACAGCCCGTCGCGGGTGCGGAACTTGCCGGTGGCCTTGTCGACCGCGGTCGCGGTTAACGGCAACCAGATGCGATGCACATCCTGGTCGATGTAGCTGCCGTCGGTGGACGCGAAATATTTTTGTTCGTTGATCACGAACAAGGTCGAATTGACGTAGTCGGCGCCGGCCTTGAGCGCGGCCGCGTTGACCGAGAGCAGCAGGTCGACCTTGTCCTTGATCGGAACCGCCATCGCGTTCTTGCGGATCGGGGTTTTCCACGCGACCTCGCCCACGCCGGTGACTGGCGCGAGTTCGACCTTGCGGGTCTGCGCCCGCGCATTGGCGCGCGCGATCGCCACGGCCTGGCGGGTCGCGGCGGCCACCGCGTCGGCGTTCGACGACGCGGTGGCGGCGAAGCCCCATGCGCCTTCGCACAGCACGCGGATACCGACACCGGCGGATTCACCGTTGACGATATTGCGCACCTGCGCCTCGCGGGTGATCACCGACTGGCGCAGATAACGCCCGATGCGCACATCGCAATAACTCGCGCCGCCTTCGCGCGCCGCGCTCAACGCGGTGTCGGCCAGTAGCCGGCGCTTGGCCTGGTCGGCCGGTTCCAACAGCGCATCGGCCGCGATCGCGCGGCCGTAGGGAAGCGCCAGGCCGGCCAGGCCCAGACCGGTGAAGCTCAGGAAATCGCGTCGTTGCACAGGCGGCTCGCACTCATTGGATCGGATACATCGGGAAAGTCACGCGGCGATGGCGAGTGGCGGACCGCGATGCGGCCGCGCCACCCGCCCGGCATCGGTCAGACCGCGTCCGACAGCGAGGTGAAGGTGAAATCGCGCAACTTCATCGGCGGGATCATCATCACGAAGCCCGACTCGTCGCCGGCCACGCGCACCGGGCGGCCGAGTTCCTCGATGTTGTTGAGCATGATCACCGGCGATTCGTTGAAGCGGAAATTCTTCACCGGATGCTTGATCACCCCGTTCTCGATGTAGAAAGTGCCGTCGCGGGTCAGGCCGGTCAGCAGCACGGTCTGCGGATCGACCATGCGGATGTACCAGGTGCGGGTGACCAGGATGCCCTTCTGAGTGCCCTTGATCAGCTCGGCGGTGGACTTGTCGCCGCCGGCCATCAGCAGGTTGCCCGGCGAGCCGATCGCCTTCTTGCCCTGCTTCTTCGCCCAGAAGCGCGAATAATCCAGCGCGGCGACCTTGCCGTTGTCGATGATCGCCATCTTCTCGCGCGGCAGGCCTTCGTTGTCCCACGGCAGCACCGAGGCGCGCGGGTCCCAGGGATCGGCGCTGATGTTGACGCGCGGGTCGTAGACCAGTTCGCCGAGCTTGTTGCCGCCGCCCTTCTTGGACAGGAAGCTGCGGCCTTCGTCGGCCTGGCGCGCGTCGAAGAAATTCATCATGAACGAGATCAGGCCGGCGGCCGCGGCCGGTTCCAGGATCACCGTGTACTTGCCCGGCTCCAGCGCCTTGGCTTCGGCCGATTCGGTGGCCTTGCGCATGGCGATGCGCACGTCGGCATCGGTCTTGAACTGGCCCGAGTCCTGCAGATTGCGCCCGACCCAACCCGAACCGCGGCCATCTTCGGTGCGCACGGTGCAGGTGTAGTTGAAGTTGGTCGCCTGCTGATAGCCGAAGTTGCCCTTGCTGTTGGCGAAGGCGACGAAGCTCTGGCCGTCCTCGAGGAAACCGGCGGCGACGAGCTTGCCATCGCGGCACGGCGCGATCGAGTCGGTCGCGACCTTGGCGCGGAACTCGGGCGTGATCGCCGCGGTGGCGGCGCTGAAGGTCGAGCTGGGCTTGTAGCTCTGCTTGTCGATCGCCGGCATGAACTCGGGGTTTTCCGGCGCCAGTCGCGCCAGATCCTCGGCGCGGCGGACCACGCGTTCGAGCGCGGCGTCGTCGAACTCGTTGATGGTCGCGGTGCCGGTGCGATTGCCGAAGGCCACCTGCACGGCGAGATCGGCGTTGCTGACGATGCCGCTGGTCGACACGTTGTTGAGGGCGAACCGGATGTTGCCGTCGATTGAACCGGTCAGGGTCGCGGTGCATTCATCGGCCTTGGACAGGGCGATGACTTTGTCGAGGATGGCCTTGGACTGCGCTTCGGTAAAGATGCTCATTAGTGATTCTCCTGCGCCGGTCAGCCGAGCTTGCGGGCGGTGTTGATGACGTTGACGCCGTTGAAACGCGCCGTGCTCGAACCATGCGAAACCGCCGAGACCTGGCCGGGCTGGCCCTTGCCGTCGAAGAAGGAACCGCCCATGCGGTAATCGCTGTCGTCGCAGACCGCGACGCAGGAATTCCAGAACTCCGGCGTGCGGATCTGGTAGGCCACGTCCTCGAGCATGCCGGTGATCTTGCCGTTCTTGATCTCGTAGAACAGCTGGCCGCCGAACTGGGCGTTGTAGCGCTGCTGATCGATCGAGAACGAACCGGCGCCGACGATGTAAATGCCATTCTCCACGTCCTTGACCATGTCGGCGACGCTGAGCTTGTTCTTGCCCGGCGCCAGCGAGACGTTGGCCATGCGCTGGAACTGCACCGACGACCACGAGTCGGCATAGCAACAGCCGTCGGATTCGGTCTTGCCCAGGATGTGGGCCTGATCGCGGATGGTCTGGTAGTCGACCAGGATGCCGTCCTTGATCAGGTTCCAGCGCTTGGTCTTGACGCCTTCGTCATCGAAGCCGACCGCGCCGAGGCTGCCTTCCTGGGTCTTGTCGGCGAACACCGTGACCTGGTCGCTGCCGTACTTGAAGCCGGACTTCTGCTTGTCGAGGGTGGCGAAGCTGGTGCCGGCGTAATTGGCTTCGTAGCCGAGCACGCGGTCGAGTTCGAGCGGATGGCCGATCGATTCGTGGATGGTGAGCCAGGTGTGCGAGGGATCGAGCACCAGGTCGTATTTGCCCGGCTTGACCGTGGGCGCGGTGAGTTTCTGCTGCGCCTGCTTGGCCGCGGCGACCGCGTCGGCACGCATGTCGTAGGACTTGTTGTAGGCGACCGCGCCGTTGGGCAGCACGACCTTGCCCGAGGCGTCGCCGTCGAGGTATTCGAAGCCCATGCCCATCGGCGCGGACAGCCCGTCGCGGGTGCGGAACTTGCCGCTGGCCTTGTCGATCGCGGTGACCGTCATCGGCGCCCAGATGCGATGCACGTCCTGGTCGATGTAGGAACCGTCGGTGGAGGCGAAGTACTTCTGTTCGTTGACCAGGAACAGCATCGAGTTGACGAAGCTGGCGCCGGCATTGATCGCCGCGGCGTTGACCCCGAGCAGCAGGTCGGCCTTTTCCTTGATCGCCACTTCCATCGCGTTCTTGCGGATCGGGGTCTTCCAGGCGACCTCGCCCACGCCCGGCGCCTTGGCCAGTTCGACCTTGGAGGTCTGGGTCTTGGCGTTGGCGCGCGCGATCGCGGCGGCCTGCTGCGCGGCCTTGGCAACGGCGTCGTTGTTGAGCTGATTGGTGGCGGCGAAGCCCCAGGCGCCGTCGACCAGCACGCGGATGCCGATGCCGGTGGATTCGGTGTTCACCACGTTCTGGACCTTGTCCTCGCGGGTGATCACGAACTGGCGCAGATAACGGCCGATGCGCGCGTCGCAGTAGCTCGCGCCGGCGGCCTTGGCCGCATTGAGCGCGATGTCGGCCAGGGTCTTCTTCCTGGCCACGTCCAACGGCACCAGCAAGGCCTCCGCGGCGATCACGTTGCCGAAGGGAATCATGAGCCCGGCGATGCCGAGCCCGGACATGCTGAGGAAATTGCGTCTATCCACGTGATGGTTCCGCCGTAGTGAGCCCCGCAAGCGCGCTTCGGCGATCGCCAGGCATGGATGAAAGTGACCCCGCCGGAATGTGCGCAGCGTCGTACTTGCGCGTCAAGTGCCGAGAGGCGCGCATGACCATGACCATGCCGCGCGCGACGCATCCATCTGCGCATGAATTACGCGTTGTTTCGCGGCTCATGCATTCGGAGCATGACTTTCGACCTAGACGACATTGCACAGGCCATGATCGGCAAACTCGGGCAGCCGAGCTGTTCCAATGCCTCCACGTCTTTTACGGGTGAGAGCTTCGACCCTGCGCTCTGCGCTCTGCGCTCTGCGCTCAGGCGCCGCGATCGGACAGAAAGACGTCGGGACTGAAGCTTCCACCCGGACGAAGACGTCATGCATTCGCAGGTCGTCGGTTTTTGGTGGGGCGCGATCGCCATCACGTCAGCGCAAACCACAACCACCGTCGCAAGTCCCAATCGAGCGGTCGTTCATCAAACCCAACGTCTCCAACGCTCGCGCCCGGCGCGACCGCCAGCCCGGGCTATGGGCGTGTCCGCGCCCACGCGTTAAGCTTGGCGCATGCAGAAATTCCGGCACTGGATCGACGGTCAGGCGCGCGATGCGGCCGGCGGCCGTTGGCTCGACGTCCACGATCCGGCCAATGCGCAGGCGTATGCCCAGGTCGCCCGCGGCGAAGCGGCCGATGTCGAGGCCGCCGTCGCCGCCGCGCAGGCCGCATTCCCGGCTTGGTCGGGCCTGCCCAACAGCGAACGCGCGCACTGGCTGGACACGCTGGCCAATGCGCTGGAAGCGAATCTGGAAGCCTTCGCCCAGGCCGAATCGCGCGACGGCGGCAAGCCGATCGCGCTGGCCCGCAACGCCGAGATTCCGCGCGCCGTGTCCAATCTGCGGTTCTTCGCCCAGGCCGCGGCCCAGTTCGCCAGCGAATCCCACCACGGCCAGGCCGGGCTCAACTACACCCTGCGCGCGCCGCTGGGCGTGGTCGCCGCGATTTCGCCGTGGAATCTGCCGCTGTATCTGTTTACCTGGAAGATCGCGCCCGCGCTCGCGGCCGGCAACACCGTGGTCGCTAAACCGTCTGAAATCACCCCGGCCACCGCGACCATGCTCGGCGAACTCGCCGCGCAGATCGGCTTCCCGCGCGGCGTGCTGAATATCGTGCACGGGCTGGGACCGGAGGTCGGCGAACCGCTGATCGGCCATGCGGCCGTGCGCGCGGTCTCCTTCACCGGCAGCACCGCGGTCGGTCGCCGCATCGCCGCCATCGCCGCGCCATTGCTGCGCAAGGTCTCGCTGGAACTGGGCGGCAAGAACGCGAGCCTGATCTTCGCCGACAGCGACTGGCGCGCGAACCTCGACACCCTGGTGCGCTCGGCGTTCCAGAACTCCGGGCAGATCTGCCTGTGCGGCTCGCGCATTTTGATCGAGCGTTCGATCTACGACGAGGTCCGCGATGCGCTGGTCGAACGGGTCAAGGCATTGAAGATCGGCGAACCATCCGACGAAACCGCCGCGCTCGGCCCACTGGTGTCGCAGGCGCATTACGACAAGGTCGTGGCCGCGCTCGATCGGGCCCGCGCCGAAGGCGGCCAGGTGCTGTGCGGCGGCCACGCGCTCGACCGTCCCGGTTGGTACGTCGCGCCGACCCTTATCGAGGGCCTGGGCCCGGACTGCGCCAGTAATCGCGAAGAAATCTTCGGCCCGGTGGCGACCCTGCAAGCCTTCGACGACGACGAACATGCGCTGGCCCTGGCCAACGCCAGCGACTACGGCCTGTGCGCCTCGCTGTGGACCCGCGATCTCAACCGCGCCCATCGCCTGGCCGCGCGGCTCAACGTCGGCATGGTCTGGATCAACACCTGGCTGCAACGCGACCTGCGCACGCCGTTCGGCGGCACCGGCGCGTCCGGCCTCGGCCGCGAAGGCGGCGCCGAGGCGATGCGTTTCTTCACCGACGCCAAGAACGTCGGCCTTCATCTGGGATGAGTGCTGCATGAGTGCTAAGGATTCAAATTCCGAGGGTTCCAACGTGACCGGCGCGGTCGACGCCGGCTCCTCCATCACCTTGGACGAACTGCTCGAACGCAACCGCGAGTGGTCCGAGCGGGTCAACGCCGAAGACCCGGACTTCTTCAATCGCCTGTCGCAACAGCAGGCGCCCGAGTACCTGTGGATCGGCTGCTCGGATTCGCGGGTGCCGGCCAACCAGATCATCGACATGGCTCCGGGCGAAGTGTTCGTCCATCGCAACATCGCCAACGTCGTGGTCCACACCGATCTCAACTGCCTGTCGGTGATCCAGTTCGCGGTCGACGTGCTCAAGGTCAAGCACATCATCGTGGTCGGCCATTACGGCTGCGGCGGCGTGCATGCGGCATTGCACGGGCTGCGCGTCGGCCTGGCCGACAATTGGATCCGTCATGTCGGCGACGTCGCCGACAAGCACGCCGACTGCATCGCCCACGTCCATGAAAGTGAGCGCCACGATCGCCTGTGCGAACTCAACGCGATCGAGCAGGTGCAGAACGTATGCTTGACCACGATCGTGCGCGACGCCTGGAGCCGCGGCCAGCCGCTCAGCGTGCATGGCTGGGTCTACAGCCTGCGCAACGGCCGGGTCCACAACACCGGCATGGACGTGGATTCGTTCGACACCCTGCAGTCGGCCTACGCCCGCGCGATCGCCACGGTTCATGCCACCCACGGCGGATCGCCGCGATGAGCGATTCGCACGGCAACGGCAGCGTCCGCGCCGACAGCGCGCCCAAGCCGGTCGGCTCGTACCCGCATGCGCGCCGGGTCGGCGAGCTGTTGTTTCTGTCCGGGATCGGCCCGCGCGACGCGGCCAGCAACGCCATCGTCGGCAATGTCCACGATGCGCAGGGCCGGCTGATCGCCTACGACATCGAACTGCAATGCCGCGCGGTGTTCGCCAACGTGCGCGCGGTGCTCGAAGCCAGCGGCGCGGGCTGGGACGATCTGGTCGACGTGACCGTGTACCTGACCGACATGGCCCGCGACTTCACGGCCTACAACGCGGTGTGGGCGGAGTATTTCCCCGACATCGACCGCGCCCCGTGCCGGACCACCCTGGGCATCACCGCCCTGCCGACCCCGATTGCGATCGAACTCAAATGCATCGCGCGCCTGCGCGGCGCGGCCACGGAGTAACCGCATGCTTCCCGCACCGCTCAATCTCGCCGCCTGGATCGACGAACACCGCCACCTGCTCAAGCCGCCGGTCGGCAACAAGGTGATCTATGCCGGCGATTTCATCGTCATGGTGGTCGGCGGGCCGAACCAGCGCACCGATTACCACTGGGATGAAGGCCCGGAGTGGTTCTACCAGCTCGAAGGCGAGATGGTGCTGCGCATCCAGGAAGACGGTGCGGTGCGCGACATCCCGATCCGCGCCGGCGAGATCTTCCTGCTGCCGCCGCGCGTGCCGCATTCGCCGCAGCGCATGCCCGACTCGGTCGGGCTGGTGATCGAGCGCAAGCGCCTGGCGCACGAAGACGACGGCTTGATGTGGTTCTGCGAACAGTGCAACCACAAGATTTACGAAGAGTATTTCCACCTGCACAACATCGAGACCGACTTCCCGCCGGTGTTCGAACGCTTCTATTCCTCGCGCGAGCATCGGACCTGCGGTAACTGCGGCCATCTGAACCCGGCGCCGGGCCGCTATGTGATGCCCGACACCTGAGCAAGGTGTGAGGTGCATTTATGCCAGAAGGAGACGGCAAGGTATGCGATTTTCTGAACGCAACGGTCAGTCAACGATCAGGACAGGCATTCAATTTGAGTCTATGGATGACCCACTAAGAAATTCCCTTTGGAATGCGTTACAGATTTTCGTTTGGGATATCTACAGCTACGACGGCATTAATTCCCAGACATCTAGATCCGGCCTCAATAGATTCTTTCGCTCCTTATGGATCGATTTTTTCCTAATCCCCGCAGATACGATTCCATTCCGCACACGCGACGCCATAGCCTCTATCCGCGAGCACTTCTTTACAAGTAAGTGGTTCAAAGTCTATGACTTGATTGAATTCGTCATTCCGACACTTGAAAAAAACAAAGGCGATTTTATCAAGTATTGCAATAAGGTTCTTGAGCGAGAGATTGCCGGATATCAAATAGTTGGGGAGCGAGTCACTCCAGTTACAAGCGTCTCAGAAGTTCGTGCAATAGAGACTGCATTGTTACAGAACGTGCCAGGATGCAGTGCTCAAGTACACATTCAGCATTCACTCGACCTGTTAAGTAAGAAGCCATCCCCGGACTATCGGAACTCCATCAAAGAATCAATTAGTGCCGTCGAGTCTGCAGTCAAGTATCTAACGGGCGACGCTTCGGCAACGCTTGGTGCTGCACTAAGCAAATTATCCAAGCAGCATCCAATTCATCCGTCGTTTGAGAAAGGGCTTAAGGCTTTGTATGGATACACGTCCGATGCAAATGGCATACGACATGCACTAACCGAACAATCCAATTCAACATTCAGTGAGGCAAAGTTCATGCTGGTTGTTTGCTCCGCTTTCGTTAACTATCTGCTAGAAAACTCCGCTAATTCGCAGCAACCATAGAGCTATGTCAGTGCTCAAGATCGACACCCACGCCCATTACCTGCCGCGCGACTGGCCCGACCTGGCGCGCAAGTACGGCGACGACCGCTTTCCGGTGATCCATCACACCGACGACGGCCGTCATCGCATCTACAAGGACGGCAAGTTCTTCCGCGAGATCTGGTCGAAGACCTGGGACCCGCAGGAACGCGTCGACGATTACGCGCGTTTCGGCGTGCAGGTGCAGGTGATCAGCACCGTGCCGGTGATGTTCAGTTACTGGGCCAAGGCCAATCAGGCGCTGGACCTGCATCAATCGCTCAACGACCACATGGCCGCGACCTGTCGCGAGCATCCGCGCCATTACGCCGGCATCGGCACGGTGCCGCTGCAGTCGCCGCGTCTGGCCGTGCAGGAACTCGAACGCTGCATGGATCAGCTGGGTCTGCAGGGATGTCAGATCGGCAGCCACGTCAACGACTGGAATCTCGACGCGCCGGAGTTGTTCGAATTCTTCGAAGCCGCCGCCGATCTCGGCGCGGCGATCCTGGTCCATCCCTGGGACATGATGGGGACGCCGAGCATGCCCAAGTACTGGCTGCCGTGGCTGGTCGGCATGCCCGCCGAGCAATCGCGCGCGGCCTGCTGCCTGGTGTTCGGCGGCGTGCTCGAACGCCTGCCGAAGTTGAAGATCTGCCTGGCCCACGGCGGCGGCAGCTTCCCTTACACCATCGGCCGGATCGAACACGGCTTCAACATGCGACCCGATCTGGTCGCCACCGACAACCCGCGCAATCCGCGCGATTATCTGTCGCAGTTGTATTTCGATTCGTGGGTCGCCGACCCGCGCGCGCTGCAATACCTGCTCGACACCTGCGGCGTGTCGCGGGTGATGCTCGGCACCGACTATCCGTTCCCGCTCGGCGAACAATCGCCCGGCGCCGGCATCGCTTCGTTGCAGTTAGGCGAGGTCGATCAGGCGCGGCTGTATCACGGCACCGCGCTGGAATGGCTCGGCTTGTCGAAAGCACGGTTCGACTAGGCGCGTCCGGTCGCGCCGCCCGCTCATGATCGATACCGATAGCTTGCTCGCCGCGATCGAGTCCACGGCGTGGCACCTGCGCCAGCGCGACCAAGATGACGATGAAGACCTCATCGCCCAGTATCTCGATTGGCGCGACCAGCCACCCTTCGATTCGGACTGGGCCGCCGCCGATGCCTTGGTCCAAGCGCGCAAGCTCGACCTCTCGCCCCAGTCCGTCGAAACGATCGACGCGCAGTCCAGGCAAGTGCGTCAGACCGCGTTCGCGCGGGCGTTGCGGGTCAGTGAGCACGACGAATTGGCCGCATACCTGTCCGACGACGCCGGGCTGATATTCGAATCCGACCGGCTCGGCATCGACTCGGCCTGGATCACCGCGTTGCTACGCCGCTACGAACGCCACGCGGCGCCGTTCGGAGCTTTGCTTTGATCACACTCGCCTGCCTCGACCTCGCCCGCCCGTCCCCGCGCCCATCGCGCCACGCCCGCCCACGCAGCGAAGCTACTCACTCATGACCGAATTGCACTCACCCGCTCACGCCGCCGCCCTCGATGCGGCCGATCCCTTGCCGACGCTGCGCGCGGAGTTCCTGATCCCACGCCACGCAGATGAAGAGCAGGCGTACTTCGTCGGCAACTCGCTCGGCCTGCAACCGCGCGGCGCACGCGCGCATGTCGAGGAAGTGCTGGACAAGTGGGCGATGGAAGCGGTCGAAGGCCATTTCACCGGCCAGGCGCAGTGGATGCCGTACCACGAACTCGTGCGCGAACCGCTGGCGCGGCTGGTCGGCGCGCTGCCGAGCGAAGTGATCGCGATGAACTCGCTGACCGCGAATCTGCATTTGATGATGGTCAGCTTCTACCGCCCCACCCGCGAACGGCCGGCGATCCTGATTGAGGCCGGTTCGTTTCCGTCCGATCGTTATGCGGTGGCGTCGCAGATCGCCTTCCATGGCTTCGATCCCGACACCGATCTGATCGAGATCGAGCCCGATGAACCTGGCGGGTTGATCTCGATGGCGAGCATCGAGCGCGCGATCGCCGAATACGGCCCGCGCCTGGCCCTGGTGCTGTGGCCCGGCGTGCAGTACCGCAGCGGTCAGGCCTTCGACCTCGACGCAATCGTGCGGCTGGCGCATGCGCAGGGCGCGGTGTGCGGGTTCGATCTGGCGCATGGCGTGGGCAATCTGGAACTGGGCCTGCACGACAGCGGCGTCGATTTCGCGGTCTGGTGCCATTACAAATATCTGAACTCCGGCCCCGGCGCGGTCGCCGGCTGCTTTGTTCACGACCGTCACGCACGCAGCGAGCTGCCGCGTTTCGCCGGCTGGTGGGGGCACGAAGCGACGACCCGGTTCCGCATGGGGCCGCAATTCGTGCCGACCCCAGGCGCGGAAGGCTGGCAACTGAGCAACCCGCCGATCCTCGGCTTGGCGCCGCTGCGCGCCTCGTTGGACCTGTTCGACCGCGTCGGCATGCGCGCCCTGCGCGAAAAATCCCTGCGCCTGACCGGTTACCTGGAAACGCTGATCCGCGCGCGTCTGGCCGATACCTTGGACATCGTGACCCCGGCCGATCCGGGCCAGCGCGGTTGCCAGCTGTCGTTGCGGGTGATCGGCGGTCGTGGTCTCAGCGGCCGCGCGGCGGGGCGCGATCTGTTCGATTACTTGGCGCGCAACGGCGTGCTGGGCGATTGGCGCGAACCGGATGTAATCCGGATTTCGCCTGCACCGCTCTATAACACGCATGGGGATGTGTCGAGGTTTGTGGCGGCGGTTGAGGGTTGGCGGGCCGCGTGATCCTCAACAATGTCACCTCCATGAATATAGAACATCCGACAACCACGTAACTCCAAACCGTCATTCCCGCCAAGGCGGGAGTGTTGAAAACTGGAGAGACGCATTACTTTCAGGTCGTCATTCCCGCGAAGGCGGGAATCCAGAGTGAGGCCGATGTGTCGAGATCGCCCGCCGTTTACCTGCTCGCCAGCGCCAAACGCGGCACCTTGTACACCGGCGTCACCTCCGACTTGATTCAACGAGTGTGGCAACATCGGGAACACTTGACGGCGGGCTTCACCGATCGTTACGACGTGGACCGGCTAGTGTGGTACGAAATGCACGAAACCATGGAAAGCGCGATCCTGCGCGAGAAACGCCTGAAGAAATGGAATCGCGAATGGAAGATTCGGCTGATCGAGCAGACCAATCCGGAATGACGGGACTTGTGGAACGACATCGTGGCGATACGCTGAAGTCTCTGGATTCCCGCCTTCGCGGGAATGACGATTTCGGGGGCTTCGTTGCCGCTCAGCCCATGATTTCTTGCAGTAAGTTTATAGTCGCGACCAGAGACTCCATTCCTTGAACGCACCCACCCACCCCAAGCACATCACCCTCATCGGCGCGGGCCTGGCCGGCGCCCTGCTCGCCACCCTGCTCGCGCGGCGCGGCTGGCAGGTCGACGTGTACGAGAAACGCGGCGATCCGCGCCTGCAGGGCTATCAGGGCGGGCGTTCGATCAACCTCGCCCTGGCCGAGCGCGGCCGCCACGCACTGCGTCTGGCCGGCGCGGACGAGGCGGTGATGGCGCAGGCGGTGATGATGCGCGGGCGCATGGTGCATTTTCTCGACGGACGCACCGATCTGCAGCGCTACGGCCGCGACGACAGCGAGGTCATCTGGTCGGTGCATCGCGGCGAGTTGAACCTGATCCTGCTGCAGATCGCCGAAGACGCCGGGGCCAGGCTGCATTTCCATCGCGGCCTGAGCGAGGTCGATTTCGACCAGCGCATCGCCCGCTTCGTCGACGATCGCGATGGCGGCACACACGAAATCGTCTTCGACAGCCTGGTCGGCGCCGACGGCGCGGGCTCGGCGCTGCGTGGAGCGATGAAGCAGGCGACCGATCTGGGCGAGCGCACCGAGTTCCTTGGCCATTCCTACAAGGAACTGGAAATCCCGCCCTCGCCCGACGGCGGTTTCAGCATCGAACCCAATGCGCTGCATATCTGGCCGCGCGGCCGTTATATGTGCATCGCGCTGCCGAACGACGAACGCACCTTCACCGTCACCTTGTTCCTGCCCAACGAAGGCGATCCGAGTTTCCAGACCGTCCGCGACGGCGCCGACGCGCGCGCCTTGTTCGAACGCGACTTCGCCGATGCGCTGCCGTTGATTCCGAACCTGGAACACGATTTCGAACACAACCCGGCCGGTCTGCTGGCGACCTTGTACCTGGACCGCTGGCATCTGGACGATCGCGCGGTGCTGCTCGGTGACGCCGCGCACGCGATGGTGCCGTTCCACGGCCAGGGCATGAACTGCGCGTTCGAGGACTGCATTGCCCTGGCCGAGCATTTGCTCGCCGGCAACGACCGCGCCGATGCATTCGCCGCATTCCAGCAACAACGCCTGCCCAGTACCCGCGCTATCCAGGCGATGGCGCTGGAAAACTATCTGGAAATGCGCGACCGCGTCGACAACGACGACTACCTGCTGCAGCGCGCACTGGAGCACGAACTCGCCCAGCGCCACCCCGAACGCTTCATGCCGCGTTACGCGATGGTGACCTTTCACCGCATGCCGTACGAGGTCGCGTTCGAACGCGGCCAGCGCCAGCGCGAGTTGCTGGTCGAACTGACCGCCGGCCACGAACGCCTGGACACGCTCGACTGGGACCACGTCGACGCGCTGGTGCGCGAACGTCTGTCGCCCCTGCCCACGGACGAATGAGCGCCGACTGACCATGCCCGCCAGCTTCCTGTTCTACGATCTGGAGACCTACGGCTCCGATCCGCGCACCACCCGCATCGCCCAGTTCGCGGCGATCCGCACCGACGCCGATCTCAACCAGATCGACACGCCGATCAGCGTGTTCGTCAAACCCGCCGACGACCTGCTGCCCTCGCCGATCGCCACCGTCATCACCGGGATCGCGCCGCAGGACGCGCTGCGCGACGGCGTCAGCGAAGCCGAGATCTTCGCGCTGATCTTCGACGAAATGGCGCGACCGGAGACTTGCAGCGCCGGCTACAACTCGCTGCGCTTCGACGACGAGTTCGTGCGCTACGGGTTGTTCCGCAATTTCTACGACCCGTACGAACGCGAGTGGCGCGGCGGCAATTCGCGTTGGGACCTGCTCGACGTGCTGCGGCTGGCGCATGCGCTGCGACCCGACGGCGTCGTCTGGCCCAAACGCGAGGACGGCGCGACTTCGTTCAAGCTCGAACACCTGGCCGAGGCCAACGGCGTGCGCGAAGGCGACGCTCACGAGGCGCTGTCGGACGTGCGCGCGCTGATCGGCATCGCGCGCAAATTCAAGGCCGCCCAGCCCAAGTTGTGGGAATACGCGCTGCGTCTGCGCGACAAGCGCTTCGCCGGCTCGCTGCTCGACGTGATCGCGATGACCCCGGCCCTGCACGTGTCGCAGCGTTATCCCGCCGCGCGGATGTGCGCCGCGCCGGTGATTCCGCTCGCTCGGCATCCGCGCATCGACAATCGCGTGCTGGTGTTCGATCTGGCCCAGGATCCGGCCGCGCTGCTGCGCCTGGCGCCCGACGAAATCGCCGACCGCCTGTACACGCCGACCGCCGACCTGCCCGAAGGCGAGGAACGCATCGCGCTCAAGGAAGTGCATCTGAATCGTTGCCCGGCGCTGATCGCGTGGAATCATCTGCGACCGGCCGATTTCGAACGCCTGCAGATCGATCCGGCCCAGGTCGGACGCCATGCCGCGCAGATCCGCGAGGCCGGGCCGGAACTGGTCGAAAAGGTCCGCCGGGTGTATGCGAACGATCGAGCGCGCGATCCCTCGGACGTCGACGCCTCGCTGTACGACGCCTTCATCGGCGACGGCGATAAGCGCCTGTTCCGCAACGTGCGCACCACCGCGCCCGAAGCGCTGGCCAAGGCCGCGTTCGAATTCCGCGACACGCGCCTGCCCGAACTGCTGTTCCGCTACCGCGCGCGCAACTGGCCGCATACCCTCAGCGCGGCCGAGCGCGAGCGTTGGGACGCCTATCGTCGTCATCGCCTGGTCGACGACTCGGGTCTGTCGGAGTTCAACTTCGAACGCTTCGCGATCGAGCTGCAGCAAGCCCGCGCGATGGTCGGCGAAGACGGAGCCAAGCAGGCCCTGCTCGATCGGCTTGAGGATTGGGCAGGCGCGATCGAGCGCGATCTGAACGCTTCAGGGTGAACCGCGCCGTCTGCGGACGGGGGCGCAAAGCCGCGATTCGGCTCGGCGTCTCTTGGATTTTGCGTATCCATCGCTATTTTGTGGGGATCGAACGAATCCGCCCCGGGCCCGTCGCGACACAGGTCAATGACCTGGACGCCGCGCCGCATCGTTCGCCCCACCTTTCGCTCCGAGCTTTCGAGACTGCCGCATGAGCCGATACTTCTCCGATGCCAGCTTCAAGTTCCTGCGTTCGCTGGCGCGCAACAACAATCGCGAATGGTTTCACGAGCACAAGGCCGCCTACGAGAGCCATGTGCGTGGCCCGTTCCTGCGCCTGCTGACCGATCTGCAGCCGGCGCTGGCCGAGATCAGCCCGCATTACCGCAGCGAGCCCAAGAACGTCGGCGGTTCGCTGTTCCGTATCCATCGCGACACCCGTTTCGCCAACGACAAGGCGCCGTACAAGAGTTGGCAAGGCGCGCGCCTGTTCCATGAGCGCAAGCGTCAGGTCGAAGCGCCGTCGTTCTACATCCACCTGCAGGGCGGCGAATGCTTCATCGCCTCGGGCGTGTGGCATCCCGAGCCCGATTCGCTGCGCAAGATCCGTCACTTCGTGCTCGACAACCCGGGCAGCTGGAAGGCGGCCGCGCACGATCCCAAGTTCCGCAAGCGCTACGACCTCGACGACAGCGAGATGCTGACCCGCGCGCCGCGCGGTTTCCCGGCCGAGTTCGAATTCGCCGAGGATCTGCGGCGCAAGAATTTCGTGGCGTTACGATCGATCGACGACGACACCATGACTGGGCCGCGGTTGCTCAAGACGCTGGAGAAGGATCTGGCCGGGCTGGCGCCGTTTACCGACTACTTGTGCGCCGCGTTGGATCTGGAGTTCTGAAGTCGGGTTCCATCCGCGATCGCGGCGCACGACCTTCGCGAAGAGCCGCAAACGGTCGATCTCTCAGGCCCGATGCGAATCGGCGGCGGGTGCTCTCCGCCGCCGATTCGTCGCACCGCTCGCGACTACGGGCAGTTGAGATAGGTCACGTGGACCGAGTCGCCGAACTCGCCTTCGCTGTTGAAAAAGCCGTCGCAATCGCGCTGCGCCCAGCCCACTTCAGTGCCGTTGCGGTAATAGGTATGACGTTCGCCGATCTCGACCCGGACGATGTTGGCCGAAGCGGTGGTGACGATCGCGATCAAGGCCAGTCCCAGGCCGAACAGCAGCTTCTTGCTTCGCATTTCTCAGCTCCTTGCTGTGGATGCCGGCTGGGTTGCCGGCGAGGTCGATGCTAGCAGTGCGGTGTCGGGGCGGTTGCCGGGACGCGGGATGGGGTTCGCGGGGCACTGTTGACGATTGGGTTCCGGGGCTAAAAGCGAATCCCCCCTGCCCCCCTTTTCCAAAGGGGGGAACAGCAAAAATCATGACCCTGCACGGCCGAGCGAATCACTGAGTCATGCAATCGCACGCGAATCCCATCGCCCACTTTGTAAAAGGGGGCAAACGCCCGGCGCGAGCACGAAGCTGAAGCGTTCCACAGCGCGGGGGATTCGCTTTTGCTTTTGCAGTTGCTTGGCTTTTACCCGCTACACCAGCGATAAACCTACGCAAACGCTCCGCAGATCGCCCCGACAAACCCCAAGCTTCCGGTATCGTGACCGCTCCGCCCCACACCGCCGCGAGCCGCGCTTGTCTCCCGCCGAATTCCGCCGCTACGCGCTGTTCTACCTCGGCTACTACGGCGCGCTGGGCGCCTACACCCCCTACATCGGCCGCTGGGTCAGCGCCAACGGCCACGGCGGTTATGCGGTCGGAGCGATGCTGGCGCTGTGGTACGGCGGCCGCATCCTGGCGCCGCCGACCTGGGCGCGGCAGGTCGCGCGCAGTCCCGCGCCGGGGCACTGGCTGGTCGCCGGTTGCGCCTTGGCACTGGCGGTGTTCGCCGCGTTCACCCGCTTCGACCACGGCCTGATGCTGTTCGTGGTCATGGGCGTGTTCGCGCTGTTCTTCAACGCGGTGATGCCGCAGTTCGAGGCGATGACCTTGAACGCACTGGGCACGCGCAATCACGACTACGGCAAGATCCGCATGTGGGGATCGGTCGGTTTTCTGCTGGTCGCGGCGAGCTACGGCTGGCTGCTCGACCGGCTCGGCAACGATGCCTTCATCTGGCTCACTTTGCCGTGGCTGGCTTTGACCGCCGCGGCCGCGTGGCTGCACCGCGCCGATCCGCCTGCGCCCGCGATCGATCCGGGCGTGGCCCGCGAACGCCTGTGGCGACGCCCCGGCACGCGCCGCCTGCTATGCACCGCGCTGCTGATGCAACTGGGTTTCGGCCCGTTCTATGTGTTCTACACCTTGCAACTGCAGGCGCACGGCCACGACGGTTTCGCGGTCGGGCTGCTGTGGGCGATCGGGGTGATCTGCGAGATCGCGATGTTCTGGCAGGCGCCGCGACTGGTGCAGCGCTTCGGCGCGCACAAGCTAATGGCGGCGTGCCTGATCGCGACCGCGTTGCGCTGGACGCTGGTGGCCTTCTTCGCCGATTCCTTCGCCTGGATGGCGTTGGCGCAGACCGGACATGCGCTGAGCTTCGCCGCGTTCCACGCCGGCTGCATGCGACGCATGGCCGAGCTGTTCCCGGCGCGCCGTGACATGGCCTCCGCGCAAGGCATGCTGTACGGCTTCAGCGGCGGTATCGGCGGCGTACTCGGCGCCGGCATGGCGGCCTTCGCCTGGCAACACGGCGGTGGCACCGCGGCGTTCGTGGCCGGTGCGGCTTGTGCGTTGATCGCGTTGTGCGTGCATCTGGCCACGCAGCGATTTGCACGGCCGGTGCCTGCCTGAGATAGGCATCGCTCTACAGCGAAAGCTGACCCGCCTGATCGTCCAAACGGTTTCCGCATCGCTGCATGCGGCTTCTACACCGCGCCTGCGCAGCAAAGCCGTCGGACGAATCACGCCGCACTCGCCTAGTCGGCGACCGCGCTGACCTGGCGTGTTGCGATGATCCCCGGCGCCCACTTGCGCTGGCGTTTTTCGCAACTGTGCGCACCGTCGTTTCGCGATCGACCCGCGGTCACGCTTTGCTTCGATTGCATGGCGCATTGCCGCATGACAGCAACATTCGGCTACGTATGCTCGATCGACCGCCGCGCAGGGACGCCGCGGCCAACGACCGGGGGCATGCGGGCACGACGCCGGCGCAGGACGTTCTCGGCAATCGGGGAGGATTCATGGATAAGTTTTCAATCGCGCGGCGGCCCTTGGCCGCGGCGATGCTGGCGGCCGCGTCGTTGCTCGCCGCGCCGCTGGCCGCGAACGCCGCCGCCACCGGCGTCGCCTTCGTTCACGGCACCGGCAATCAGAGCAACGCGTATCAGGATTACTGGCAGCCGGCGATGGTCGACAGCGTGCGCGGCGGCCTGGCCAATCCGTCCAACTTCGTCGTCATCAACTGCGATTTCGAGCAGTACATGTGGGACAGCCGCGCCGCCGGCTGTCTCGCCCAGCAACTGACCAGTTTCATCAGCGCCAAGGGCATCACCCAGCTGATCGTGATCACCCATTCCAACGGCGGCAACGTGATGCGCTGGATCATGTCGAATCCGACTTACGACAGCCGCTATCCGAACATCATCAGCAAGATCGTGCGGGTCAACGCGATCGCGCCGTCCTCGGCCGGCACGCCGCTGGCCGATGCGGCGATGAACGGCAACGGCTTCGAACAGGCGGTGGGCTGGCTGCTGGGCTACAAGTCCGACGCGGTGAAGATGCAGCAGGTCAGCTGGATGGCGACCTACAACGCCAACAATCTGTACGGCACCGCCGGTCGTCCCGCGTTGCCGAAGACCTTCCGCAGCGTGGTCGGCACCGACGTGGATTCGTCGCCGTTCGACAGCGACAGCTACTGCGGCGGTTATCCCGAGAACGTCGGCCTGGAAACCACCCAGAACTGGTTGAACAGTTGTTCCGACGGCTTCCTCAACTGCTCCAGCCAGTCGGCCGCGGGCAGCGTGTGGTTCCAGGACAAGCAGCGCACCGCCGGCGCCGAACCGCTCAGCCACAACCAGAGCCGGCGCGCCTGCTTCAACCTCAACACCATCCTGCGCAGCGACATGACCCCATGAGGCCGACGACCATGCGAACCCTTTTGACTCTCGCCCTGCTCGCCGCGCTGTCGAACGCACATGCAGCCGATGCGCCGATGTTGCCGGCGACGACCTCCGATCAAGTGCCGCAACGTCTGGCGGTGCTGGCCGCGCCAAAGAGCGCGGCCGAACGCGCGCCGGTGCAGTTTTCCTGGGCGCTCGATCCCAACGCCGCGCTGACCAGCGACGCGAAACCGGCGGTGATCGAAAGCCGCGAGTACTGGCAGGAAACCGACGGCGCCGCGCTGCAACGCGGGCTCGATATCGCCACCAGCGCGCCGGGCGCGTTGATCCGGGTCAGCCCGGTCACCGGCGCGGCCAAGGTGTCGGCCGATTCGGTGCGGATCAGCCGCGCCGGACGCGCTGTCCGCGCGGCCAAGCGCACCGACGCGGCGCAGTTGCAGTCCGCCGGGCTGGCGGTCGGCGAAGGCACCGCCGCGGTGCAGCTCGCCGACGAGGCCGGCGCCGGGCATTACGCGGTGCAGGTCGCGCAGGCGCGCGGCCGCTACGTGGTGCATGTGTTCGAACCGCGCAGCGAGGTGCGCCTGCTCGCGGCGCTGAGTCACGACCATGGCCTCGCCGGCACCAGCCGCGAAGTGGTGGTCGATCTGCAGCGCGGCGATACCCGGCTCAAGGCCCAGGGTGGCGCCTTGCTGGTTGCGCCGTCGGGCCGCAGCTGGCCGTTGAACCTGAAGGCCGGCGACGACGGTCGGTTGCGCGCGGCGGTGAGCTTGCCGAGCGATGCCGGCGAGCAGCCGCCGGGCCTGTGGGAAGTGCAGGTGTTCGCCGGCGACGGCGAAATCCAGCGCGACGCGCGCACCGCGATCGCGGTGGCGCAGCCGACCGCCAAGCTCGATGGCGGCTATCGTTTCGACGCGGCCAAGCTTAGTTTCGATCTGCCATTGCGCGCGGCTTCGCCGGGCCGTTACGAAGTGCGCGGCACCTTGTACGCCACCGGGCCCGGCCGCGCACTGCGTCCGGTCGCGATCGCGCACAGCGCACGCTGGCTGGATGGCGGCGCGGGTCGGATCGAACTCGCCTTCGATCGCGCGCAACTGGCCAAGGGTTATGGCGCGCCGTACGAGCTGCGCGATGTCGAACTCAACGACCAGAGCCGGTTGGCACCGGTCGAGCGTCGTCAGCGGGTGGCGCGGATCGCGCGGTGATTCAACAAAGCCCCTCTCCGGCTTTGCGGGAGAGGGGTTGGGGTGAGGGCACGCGAAATTACCTGCCAAGCCTCAAGCATTCGCGCAGCCCTCATCCGCCCTTCGGGCACCTTCTCCCGCAAGCGGGAGAAGGACTCGAGTACGGCTTCTATGCAAACAAGGGGCGGCTCGTCCTCTGCGCTTAAGCCCAGGTAACCCCAGCAGCGCTACTCTGGCCATCCGCAACCCGGACTGCCTTCGATGAAGAAATGGATCGCCCTGTTCGTCCTCGTCCTGGCCCTGCTGCTCGGCTATGTCGCCGCGGGCCCGTTCCTTACCGTCCATGCGATCCGCACCGCGGTCAAGGAAGGCAACACCGGCGAGCTGTCCAAGCACGTCGACTTCGCCGCGATCCGGCTCAGCCTGAAGGCCCAGGTCGAGGACTACATCGTCCGCCGCGCCGGTCCGCAGGTGCAGTCCAGCCTGTTCGGCGCGCTGGGCCTGAGCGTGGCCAGCGGCCTGGCCGGCACCGCGGTCGATGCGATCGCCACGCCGATGGGCATCGGCGCGGTGCTCGAAGGCCGCAAGGTGTTCAAGCGCTTCGACGGCAGCGCCGCCCGCCGCGACGCCTACGAACCGGTGGCGCCGGCCGAGCCGCTCAAGGACCTGAGTTACCGCTACGAGTCGCCATCGCGCTTCACCGCCACGGTCAACAACGCCGACGGCGATCCGGTGGTGTTCGTGCTGACCCGCAAGGGCCTGAGCTGGCAGGTTACCGACGTGCGTTTGCCGATGGACAAGCTGCTGCCCTGAGTCCCGGCGAAGCGGTCCGACGGTCGCTCGCGAAGACGCCGAGGGCCCGAGCGTCGCACCGAGCGTGGTCCCGATCCCGCTCGCGCTGGCCTGCGTATTGCGACAGCGTGCATACTTCGCGCGGGCCCGCTTCGGTTATCCGCGGCGGGCTGGGACAGGCTAGTCCCGTATCGATCGCCACCTCAGTACCCCTTTGGACAGGAACGCCATGAAAACCATCTTCTGCGCCGCGGCGCTCGGCCTGCTCGGCCTCGCCTCTTTCGCCGCCAACGCCCAGGGCGAGTGCGACAAGTACCGCACCAGCTACGACAAGACCTACTGCTTCGCCAAGCTGTTCCTGGAGTCGGACAAGGAGCTCAACACCGCCTACAAAGATCTGCGCGCGGTGGCCAAGGAAGCCGCCAATCAGAAGCTCAAGGCGACCCAGCTGGACTGGATCAAGTACCGCGACGCCACCTGTGAGTCCTCGGGCAGCATCAACGTCGACTGCAACTACCGGGTCAACCGCGAGCGCACCGAGTACCTGCGCGACCGCGCCCGCGAGTGCAAGGCCGGCACCTGCCGCGACGAGATGATCGGCAAGAAGTCCTGGAACTGATCGGATCGCGATCGCTTCGTCCGGGCTCGTACCGATCGAGGCGATGCGGATATTGACCGACGCGATGGATTGAGCGCGCTCGGCGGTTTCTCGAATGCATAACGGCGGGTCGGAAACGGCCTGCCGTTTTCTTTGGGCCGGTGGTGGTGGCTGGAAACGCCCGCTTATGTTTTTGCGCCCCGACGGTTGCGGGATCTGCCGTGTTATCGCGCGACGGCTGTGGGATGCGTTGTTGATGCGGGTGCGCCGATTGCGTGGCGAACGGCGCGCCTTGCGTCGGTTGTGTCGGTCGTGTCGATTGCGCCGGCAAGCGAGGTGTCGCGGTCGCNNNNCGCTCCTACAGGGCGCGATCAAGGTTTCGTATCTACCTGTAGGAGCGGCGCAAGCCGCGACCGCGACAACTCGATTACCGCGAACGCAATCACCGCGCGGCATGTCGCGACAACCCGCTTTTGCCCCCTTTGCAAAAGGGGGCGGCGACCGCGCAGCGGACGCGGGGGATTCGCTTTTGGTTTTGTTGTTGCGGTTGCTCTGGCTTAGAGCAACAAAGCAAAAGCGAATCCCCCCTGCCCCCCTTTTCCAAAGGGGGGAAAACCGATCTGGTGGGTTTGCCTCGAACTCGATCGTTCATCGCCCACACCCATCCGCCCACACCGCTCAACGCCGGGCACCGGGCGCGACCGCCGTCAATCGTCGTCAATCGTCGTCAATCATGCCCAGACAAACCCGCCCTCAACGATTCGCAACCCCGTGCGGCACATGCCCCGCCGCGACGTGATCGCGCGCCGACAGGATGTTGTGCTCGGAATCGTCGAAGAAGATGTCGGCGCCGAACGCTTCCAGGAACGGGCCCTTGGAACGCCCGCCGAGGAACAGCGCTTCGTCAAGGCGGATGCCCCACTCGCGCAAGGTACGAATCACCCGCTCGTGCGCCGGCACCGAGCGCGCGGTGACCAGCGCGGTGCGGATCGGCGCGTCCTGGCCGACCGGGAACGCCTTCTGCAGGCGATGCAGGGCATCCAGGAAGCCGCGGAACGGCCCGCCCGACAGCGGTTCGCCGGCGTGGCTGCGTTCGTGTTCGGCGAATGCGGCCAGGCCGCCCTCGCGCGAAACCCGCTCGCCTTCGTCGTCGAAGATCACCGCGTCGCCGTCGAAGGCGATGCGCAACTGGTCCGGACGCAGATGCGGCGCCAGCCGCGACGGCGGAATCGCCGGCAACAAGGTCGCCGCGGCGACGCCAGCGGCCAATGCGGCGCTGACGTCCTCGGCGTTGGCCGACAGGAACAGGTCGGCGCCGAACGGGCGGATGTAGGGAAAAGGCGGCGCGCCGTTGCTGAAGGCCGCGCGCTTGATCGACAGGCCGTGATGGGCGATCGAATTGAAGATGCGCAGGCCGCTGTCGGCCGAGTTGCGCGAGATCAGGATCACTTCGACCCGCGGCGCCTCGGGCGGCGCGCCCGCGTTGAGCGCGAGCAGCTTACGCACCAGCGGGAAGGCGATGCCCGGGCGCAGCACATCGTCCTCGTGCTCGCGCTGGAAATCGGCATAGGCGTCGATGCCCTCGCGTTCGAACAGCGAATGGCTCTCTTCCATGTCGAACAGGGTTCGCGAGGAGATCGCGACGATCAGGGGGTCGGCATCACGGTCGGGCATGCGGCTATTAGAACAGGAGTGAGTGGAGAGGAGTGAGGAACGAGTGAGAGCCCGCTGGCACTCCGTCTTCCGGGGACTCTCAAACTCGGCCATGCCCGGAATCGCGCGAGCCGGTAATGGCAGGAGTCAGTGGAGAAGAGTGAGGAACGAGCAGGAGCCGCCGTTACTCATTCCTCACTCCTCTCCACTCGTTTCTAGGTCCTGCTATGGTTCCGCACCGCCTCCCGGCCCGGAACCGCCCATGTCGCCCAGCCCCGCCGCACCCGCCGCCGACGCCTCGAAACTCGGCCACGCCCTGAAATCGCGCCAGCTGGTGATGATGGGCCTGGGCAGCGCGATCGGCGCCGGCTTGTTCCTCGGCTCGGGCCTGGGCGTGCAGACCGCCGGTCCGGCGGTGCTGCTGTCGTATCTGATCGCAGGCGTACTGGTCATCATCGTGATGCGCGCGCTCGGCGAAATGGCTGCGCTGCGGCCCACCAGCGGCGCGTTCTCGGTCTACGCCGCCGATGCGATGGGACCGACCGCCGGCGCCACCCTCGGTTGGCTGTGGTGGGCGCAGCTCGTGATCGTGATCGCGGCCGAATCGGTCGGCGCCGCCGGCCTGTTGGCGACGGTGTGGCCGTCGTTGTCGGTGGCGGCGGCCTCGCTGGTGTTCATGAGCGTGTTCACCGCGATCAACCTGCTCGGCGTGCGCCATTTCGGCGAGTTCGAATTCTGGTTCGCGATCCTCAAGGTCGTGGCGATCTTGGCCTTCATCGCGATCGGCGCGGCGCTGCTGCTGGGCCTGCTGCCCGACGTGCCCTCGCCGGGCCTGGGCAATTTCACCGAGCACGGCGGTTTCGCGCCCAAGGGCTGGGGCGGCATCGGCGCGGCCCTGCTGCTGGTGGTGTTCGCGTTCGGCGGCACCGAGATCGTCGCGGTCGCCGCGGCCGAAACCCAGGACCCCGAGCGCAGCATCACCCAGGCGATCCGCACCGTCGCCTGGCGCATCCTGGTGTTCTACATCGGCTCGCTGGCGGTGATCATCGCGGTGGTGCCGTGGACCAGCGAGGCGCTGAAATCGCCGTTCGCTGCGGTGCTCGATGCGGCGCGGATTCCAGGGGCGGGCACGGCCATCACCTTGGTCGCGGTGGTCGCCCTGCTGTCGGCGCTCAACGCCAATCTGTACGGCGCCTCGCGGATGATCTATTCGCTGGCCGAACGCGGCGAAGCGCCGCGCTGGCTCGCGCGCCTGACCGCTAACCGGGTACCCGTCATCGCGGTGCTGGCGAGCGTCGCGTTCGGCTTCATCGCCACCGGCCTGGAGCTGCTGTACCCGGACAAGGTGCTGCCGGCGCTGCTCAACGTGGTCGGTTCGACCTGTTTGCTGGTGTGGACCTTGTCGCTGGTCGCGCAGTTGATCCTGCGCCGCCGCGCCGACCGCGCCGGAATCGAACTGCCGTTCAAGATGTGGGCGTTCCCGTACGTGACCTGGCTGGGCCTGGCCATTCTCGGCATGGTGTTCGTGCTGGCCCTGGTCACCGAGGGCTCGCGGACCCAGTTGCTGTCGACCGTGGTGCTGACCCTGTGCATCGCCGGGATCAGCGAAATCGCGCGGCGGATGCGGGCACGGGGTTGAGGTTGCTCTATCTTCGCGCCTGCGAGCCGATCAGTTAAACGACTTCACATGTGAAGCGTAATTTACTGAATTTTATAGACTTACAAACTTAATGTAAGTTCTTAAGTCAGGCGCCAGGGCATTCAGTGCTCCGCCCATCGCCGACTCGTGCGGTAATGCCTCAATCGGCCGCCGAACCGTCCGCGGCCAACAGACGCTCCAGCCCGGCGAGCAGCAGCTTGCGCTGCGCCGCGTCCAGTCCATCGAGCTGCAGTTTGAGCGAGCCCGGCTGGCGCCAGTAGAACGCGACGCCCAGGGTCTGCCCGCCCTGCCCGTCGTGCCAGATCAACAGGCCACCGTCGTCGAGAAATGGCCGCGCCTGATCGGCCGAGGCCAGCACCTGCACGTCGCCCTCGCCGTCGATGCCGCTGATCCGCCCGGCGGCGTCGGTCAGGCGCCAGCCCAACTCCGGCAACCCGGCCAGAACCCGTTCGGCGTGGTCGGCGGCGATCAGGACTTCGTATCCGCTCATCGAGGCATCAACCGCTGGTGAACTGCTCGATCAGCATCCGCTCTTCCAGGTTGTGCTCCGGATCGAACAGCAAGGTGACCGTGCGGTCGCGCGATTCGCGGATCATGACTTCGACCACGTCGCGGACTTCGTGCGAGTCGGCGGTGGCGCTGACCGGGCGCTTGTAGGGATCGAGCACGCGAAAGCGCACTTCGGTGTCGGCCTTGAGCAAGGCGCCGCGCCAGCGCCGTGGGCGGAACGCGGCGATCGGGGTCAAGGCGATTACCGCCGAACCCAACGGCAGGATCGGTCCGTGCGCGGAGAAGTTGTAGGCGGTGCTGCCGGCCGCGGTCGCGACCAGCACGCCGTCGCAGATCAGTTCGTCGAGCCGGGTCTGGCCGTTGAGGTCGATGCGCACATGCGCGGCCTGACGGGTCTGGCGCAGCAACGAGACCTCGTTGTAGGCCAGCGAGCCGAAGGTCGCGCCCGACTCGGTCTGGGCGACCATTTCCAGCGGACGCAGTACCGCAGGTTCGGCCGCGGCGAGGCGTTCGAACAAATCGCCGGCGCCGTCGGCGTATTGGTTCATCAGGAAACCGACCGTGCCCAGCTTCATGCCGTACACCGGTTTGCCGAGCGCGCCGTGGCGGTGCAGGGTCTGCAGCATGAAGCCGTCGCCGCCGAGCGCGACCAGTACGTCGGCGTCGTTGGGTTCGTGCTGTTCGTGCTGGGTGATCAGCGCGGTCAAGGCGCGTTGCGCTTCGTCGGTATGACTGGCGAGGAAGGCGATGCGTGGCGTCGCGGTCATCGGCGGCTCCGGGAGGATGGGCTCAGCATAACCCGTGGGCCATAAAAGAACCCTTGGCAAAGCCCCCTTCTCCCGCCATGTGGGAGAAGG
>NZ_LMHM01000016.1:194744-206893 GCF_001427785.1 Lysobacter sp. Root690 | reverse complement strand
CGCGAAAGTGAGCAACGCCGCAAGATATGCAGCATGGCGTGCCCTCACCCAACCCTCTCCCGCAAACGGGAGAGGGCTACAAGCAGAAACAAAACGTGCTTCACGTCACCCGCTGCATCACCTGAAACGCCGCGCCGCCGCCCCAGACTTCGACCCAGGGTTCGGATTCGTCCAGGGTCCAGGCCAGCAACGCGCGTTCGCGGTTCTGCTCCCAATCGCCATCGGGCCACGGGAAATGCCAACCGCCGAGCACGGCGACGATGTCGTCGGCGTACATCGGGCAATGAGTTTGCCAGTGTTTGAGATAGGCATCGTCGTCGTGACCGTCGTCGAACGCATCCGGCGGCGGCAGCGAACGCGACGGATGGGCGTACAGCGGCTCGCCCTCGACCGGGGAATCGGCCCGCGGCAAACGCGCCTGCGGGTCGTGCACGGCGAATCCCGATTCGCAGTCTTCTTCGTCGGTGTAGATGCTCAGCACGCCGCTGTCCGGGCCGAGGCCTTCGGGGAGGAACCGGCAGTCGATGCTGAGCCAGTGACGGTGATTTGCGTCGGGCGCGGTGACCACGCCGGGGCCACCCCACCATGCGGCGAATCGCTCGCCATCGCGTTTGAGCAGCACGCTGACGCGAGCCAGCGCGTCGGCTTGCGCGATCAGCGCCGACACGGTCGGCGCGGAATCGTCGGATCTGGCCATGTTCATCGTTCCTTGATGAAAGAATTCCGGGATGTAACGAGAAAACCACCGGCTGCGGGAGCGCCTCGCGGCGCCCCCGCATCACGGCTTAGCCGCGCGCGGCCAACTGCGACAGACGCTGCACCGCGACCGAGGCGGTCGGGTAATCGAGCGTCTTCTGCGCCGCCAGCTCGGTCAGCATCGCCAGGGTAAAACGCAGCGACTGGTCGTCGCGTCCCAACCATGCCTGCACCTTCGCATCGGCGTTGGCGCCCGGCATCTTCAGCACCTGGCCGACCAGGATGCGCTGCTGGGTCGACAGTTCCTCGCGCAGCACGCCGCGCGCCACCGCATGCCAGCGGCCGTCGACGGTCAGCGCGTCGATCTGCTCCTGCAGCCACGGCAGACGCAGCGCTTCGCCGAGGCGGAAGTGGACCTTGGCCACGTCGACCGGCTTGAGCTTGCGCTCGCGCGCCAGTTCGATGATGTCGCAGCTCGGCTCCAGGTACGGCAGCGCGGCCAGCTGCGCGGCCAGCGATTCGGGCACGCCCTTGGCCTTCCAGTCGGCGAACGCGGCGTCGTGGGTCGGGCGTTCGCCGTCGCCGAGGATGCCGTGGCCGGCGCGGATGTTCTTGAAGCCGTCGTGGTAGCGGTCGACCGCGGTGGTGATGTCGGGGATCGCGCCCGGACGCGACAGCAGCCAACGGGTGAACGAACGCTGCAGCGTCCAGATCACCTGCAGGGCGTCGATCTGGGTCGACTCGGCGACCTTGCCGTCGAGCGCGTCGATCTGCGTCCACAGGTCGCGCGCGTCCAACGTCTCGCGGGTGATGGTGAAGGCCTTGGCGACCTCGCCCGGGGTGCGGCCGCTGTCTTCCTGCATGCGCAGCAGGAAGGTCGCGCCCATCCGGTTGATGGTCGAGTTGGTCACCGCGGTGGCGATGATTTCGCGCTTCAGGCGGTGGTTTTCCATCGCCTTGGCGTACTTGGCCTGCAGCGGCTGCGGGAAGTAACGCACCAGTTCCTTCGACAGGTACGGGTCTTCCGGCACGTCCGAATCGAGCATCTGCTGGAACGCGACCAGCTTGGAGTACGACAGCAGCACCGACAGTTCCGGGCGGGTCAGACCCTGGCCGCGCGCCTTGCGCTCGGCGATTTCGGCGTCAGACGGCAGGAACTCGATCTGGCGATCGAGCAGGCCCTGCGATTCCAAGGTGCGGATGAAGTGCAGCTTCGAACCCAGGCGCGACAGGCTCATCCGCTCCATCAAGCTGATCGCCTGGTTCTGGCGGTAGTTGTCGTTGAGCACGAGGTCGGCGACTTCGTCGGTCATCGACGCCAGCAGCTTGTTGCGCTCGGGCAGGGTCAGCTTCTTCGCCTGGACCTGGCCGTTGAGCAGGATCTTGATGTTGACCTCGTGATCCGAGGTGTCCACGCCGGCGGAGTTGTCGATGAAGTCGGTGTTGAGCAGCACGCCGTGCTGCGCGGCCTCGATGCGGCCGAGCTGGGTCAGGCCCAGGTTGCCGCCCTCGCCCACCATCTTGCAGCGCAGGTCGCCGCCGTTGACCCGCAGCGCGTTATTGGCGCGGTCGCCGACGTCGCTGTTGGTTTCGCTGCTGGCCTTGACGTAGGTGCCGATGCCGCCGTTCCACAGCAGGTCGACCGGCGCCTTGAGGATCGCGCTCATCAGCTCGACCGGGCTCATCGCGGTGGCGTTGCCTTCGATGCCGAGCGCGGCCTTGATTTCCGGCGACAGCGGGATCGACTTGGCCGAACGCGGGTACACGCCGCCGCCCTTGCTGATCAGCGCCTTGTCGTAGTCGTCCCAGCTCGAGCGCGGCAGCTTGAACATGCGCTCGCGTTCCTTGAACGTCTTCGCCGCGTCCGGATTCGGGTCGAGGAAGATATGGCGGTGGTCGAACGCGGCCAGCAGGCGGATGTGCTCGCTCAGCAGCATGCCGTTGCCGAACACGTCGCCGGACATGTCGCCGATGCCGACCGTGGTGAAGTCCTGGGTCTGGCTGTCGCGGCCGAGCGAACGGAAGTGGCGCTTGACCGACTCCCACGCGCCCTTGGCGGTGATGCCCATGCCCTTGTGGTCGTAACCGACCGAACCGCCCGAAGCGAAGGCGTCGTCGAGCCAGAACTTGTGCTCGGCGGCGATGCCGTTGGCGATGTCGGAGAAGGTTGCGGTGCCCTTGTCGGCGGCGACGACCAGGTACGGATCGTCGTTGTCGTGGCGCACGACATTGGCCGGCGGCACGATCTTGCCGCCGACGATGTTGTCGGTGATGTCCAGCAAGCCGTTGATGAACATCTTGTAGCAGGCGATGCCCTCGGCGAGGATCGCATCGCGGTCGCCGCCGATCGGCGGACGCTTGGCGAAGAAACCGCCCTTCGAACCGACCGGCACGATCACCGTGTTCTTGACCATCTGCGCCTTGACCAGACCCAGCACCTCGGTGCGGAAGTCTTCGCGGCGATCCGACCAGCGCAGGCCGCCGCGGGCGACCGGGCCGAAACGCAGGTGCACGCCTTCCACGCGCGGGCCGTAGACGAAGATTTCGCGGTACGGACGCGGCTTGGGCAGGTCCGGCACGTTGGCCGAATCAAACTTGTAGCTCACGTAGCCGCGCTCGGAACCGTCGGCGGTGGTCTGGTAGTAGCTGGTGCGCAAGGTGGCGTTGATCACGCCGATGAAGCTGCGCAGGATGCGGTCTTCGTCGAGGCTGGAGACGCGGTCGAGCAGCGCCTTGATCGCCTCGACCGTGGCCTGTGCCTGCTGATCGCGCTTGCCGTTGCGCGCTTCGATGACCGGCTTGAGCGCGGTCATGACCGCGGCGTCGCCGCCGGACAAGGTGTCGAACTGCTGGACCAGGCGTTCCTGGCCGGCCTTGATCTCGTCCTTGCTCTCGTTGCCGGTGCACGGGTCGAAGCGCGCTTCGAACAGTTCCACCAGCAAACGCGCGAGCAGCGGATAGCGGCTGAAGGTTTCCTCGACGTAGCTTTGCGAGAACGGCACGCCGACCTGCAGCAGGTACTTGCAGTACGCGCGCAGCATCGCGACCTGGCGCCAGGACAGGTTGGCGGTGAGGATCAGGCGGTTGAAACCGTCGTTCTCGGCATTGCCGCGCCAAATCTGGGCGAAGGCTTCCTCGAAGTTTTCGTCCAGGCGGTCGACGTCGATGTCGTTGTTGGCGGTCTCGACCTCGAAGTCCTGGATGTAGACCGGCTGGTTGTCGACATTGAGCCGGTACGGGTGCTCGGAGATCACCCGCAGACCCATGTTCTCCATCATCGGCAGCGCGTCCGACAACGGGATGTCGTCGAGCTGGCGATAGAACTTGAAGCGCAGCCCGCCTTCGCCGGTGCGCGTGCGGCACAGGCTCAGGCGCAGGTCGTCGGGGCCGCTCAGGGCGGCGACGTGGGCGATGTCCTGCGCGGCGACGCCGGCGGAGACTTCCTCGATGTAGCCCGCCGGCAAGGCGCGGCCGTAACGATTGGCCAAAGCCAGGCCCTGCTGCTCGCCGTTGTTGCGCACCAGCGCTTCGCGCAGGTCGTCCTGGCGGTTGCGCACGATCTCGGCCAGTTCGGCCTCGATCGCGGCGTTGTCGATCTGGCGGCCGCCGTTCTGGACCGCATCGCCGGCCTTCGGCCGCACGATCAGGTGCAACTGCGCCAGCGGCGATTCGCCGATGTGCACGGTGGTGTCGATGTGTTCGCCGTGCAGCTTGTCCTTCAACATCGCTTCCACGCGCAGGCGCACGTCGGTGTTGAAGCGCTCGCGCGGGATGTAGACCAGGCCGGAGTAGTAGCGGCCGTAACGATCCTGGCGCAGGAACAGCTTGCTGCGCACGCGTTCCTGCAGGCCGAGGATGCCCGAGGTGGTCTTGAGCAGTTCTTCTTCGCTGGACTGGAACAGCTCGTCGCGCGGCAGGGTTTCCAGCACATGGCGCAGGGCCTTGCCGCTGTGGCTGTCGGGGCCGAGGCCGGACTGCTGCATCACATAGGCATGGCGCTGACGCACCAGCGGGATGTCCCACGGGCGGCGGTTGTAGGCGCTGGAGGTGTACAGGCCGAGGAAGCGCTTCTCGCCGGTCGGGCGGCCTTCGGCGTCGAAGCTCAACACGCCGATGTAGTCCATGTAGCCGGGGCGATGCACGGTGGAACGCGCATTGGTCTTGGTCAGGATCAACGCATCGACCGAACCGGACTGCGGCATGTAATGCGCCGCCAGCGAGGTCAGCAGGCGCGGCTTGCCGACTTCCTTGCCGCGCAGCAGGCCCAGGCCGCTGTCCTTGACCGCGCGCAGCACGTCATTGCCGCCGAGCTTGACGACTTCGTACTCGCGATAGCCCAGGAAGGTGAAGTGGTTGTCGGCGGCCCAGTGCAGGAACGCCTGCGCTTCGCGCTTGCCGTCTTCATCGATCGGCAGGTTTTCGCCCGGCAGATCGTCGGCGACTTCGTTCATCTTGTCGCGCATCTGCGCCCAGTCGCGCACGATCGCGCGCACGTCGGCGAGCACGGTTTCCAGCGCCTGCTTGACCGCGGCGGCCGATTCCGGGGTCTGCCGGTCGATTTCCAGGTGCATCAACGATTCGGCCACGCCCTGCCCGACCGCCAGCAGCTTGCCGGCCTTGTCGCGCTGGAAGGTCACCACCGGATGGCCGAGCACGTGCACGCCGATGCCCTGATCGGCCAGCGCCATGGTCACCGAGTCGACCAGGAACGGCATGTCGTCGTTGGCGATCTGCAGCACGGTGTGCGGCGATTCCCAGCCATGCGACTTCAGCGTCGGGTTGAACAGACGCACCAGCGCCGACCCCTGCTTGCGATCGCGCGCGTAATCGAGGAAATCCACCGCCAACGCCGCCCAGCCATCGGGCTGATGCTGCGGCAGCTCATCCCCGCTCATGCGCTTGTAGAACGCATGCGCGAACGCTTCGGCCTCGGCATGGCGCGCCTTGGGCAGGCGCTTGCGCATCGCCGCGACGATCGGCTCGAGGCTGACCGCCTGGCTGTCGACCGGCGGCGCGGACTGGCCGGTGTCCAGCGCGGCCTTGTCGGGCGCGGCCTTCTTGACGCTGGCCGACTTGCTGACGGGCGCGGGCTTGCTCGCAGCGGGTTTGGCAACAGCCGGCTTGGCCGAGGTTTTCTTGACCGGGGCTTGCTTGGCCGATGCCGACTTCGTCGCCGGTTTGGCGGCGGCGCGTTTGGCGGGTTCGGGCTTGGAAGCTTTTTTAATGCTCATGGGGATGTCGAGATCCGGATGGAATGAGGCCCACGCTTTCGCGCGGGCCAAGAGAGTGGTTATTGCTTGGAGTTCAAACCGTGCAAGGCGGCAACGACGCCGGCGCCGTAGTCGAGCGACGCGCCGACACGGGCCCGCGCGCAGACGCGCGGGCCGGCATGCATGGCGCGGATCGAAACGCGCAAGCCCTTGCCGCCGTCCTCAGGACAGGCGGTAGGCCTAGACGAACCGAAACGTTTCATCGTCGGTATTTTCAGCGCAGACCGGTTTCGTTGCGGGCGATGACCAGACGCTGGATCTCGCTGGTGCCTTCGTAGATTTCGGTGATCTTGGCGTCGCGGAAATACCGCTCCAGCGGCATTTCCTTGGAATAGCCCATGCCGCCGTGGATCTGCACGGCCTGGTGGGCGATCCACATCGCCGCTTCCGACGCGGTCAGCTTGGCGATCGCCGCCTCGTTGCTGAAACGGCCGCCGTTCTTCTCGGTCTGGCCCTTGGTCCAGGCCGCGCGCAAGGTCAGCAGCAGGGCCGCGTCGAGCTTGCACTTCATGTCGGCGATCTTGGCCTGGGTCATCTGGAACGCGCCGATCGGCTGACCGAAGGCCTTGCGCTCGCGCACGTAGACCAAGGTGGCCTCGTACGCCGCGCGGCCGATGCCGATGGCCTGCGAGGCGATGCCGATGCGGCCGGCGTCGAGCACGCCCATGGCGATCTTGAAGCCGTGGCCTTCCTCGCCGAGCACGTCCTCGGCGGCGGCGACGTAATCTTCGAACTCGATCTCGCAGGTGGCCGAGGCGCGGATGCCGAGCTTGGGCTCGGTCTTGCCGCGGTGGAAACCGGGCTTGGCGGTGTCGATCATGAACGCGGTGATGCCGCGCGCGCCCTTGTCCGGGTCGGTCATCGCGAACAGCACGATGTACTTGGCGACCGGGCCGGAGGTGATCCAGCTCTTCTTGCCGTTGATCACGAACGTGCCGTCGGCTTGCTTGACCGCCTTGCAGCGCATCGCGGTGGCGTCGGAACCCGACTGCGGCTCGGTCAGCGCGAACGCGCCGATTTCGTGGCCTTCGGCAATCGCGCGCACGTACAGCTGCTTCTGCGCCTCGGTGCCGAACTTGAGAATGCCGTTGCAGAACAGCGAATTATTCACCGACACGATGGTCGAGTGGGCCGCGTCGCCGGCGGCGATTTCGACCATCGCCAGCACGTAGGAGATCGGGTCCATGCCGGCGCCACCGTACTCGGCCGGCACCTCGATGCCCATCAGGCCGTTCTCGCCGAGGGTGCGGATGTTCTCGAGCGGGAACTCGCCGGTCTGATCGTGGTGCTCGGCGCTGGGAGCAATCTTTTCCTGGGCGATACGGCGCGCCACGTCCTGGATCATCAACTGCTCTTCGGTAAAGCCAAAATCCACGTCGGCACCTCTCGGGTCTTGATTGCTGTGGTGATTGCCATCGCAGCCCGATCGAACGGCGCCGTCGCCTCACTGGCGTGTCGCGGCCGATCCGACCCTGGCTCATGGTCCGCGCGTCCATTCGTTGAACCGCGAACGCGAATTGTAGCCGTGCGCGCCGAATAACCCCACCCATCGGCCTGCCCCGATCTGGCGTTCGGCCCGCGCGCTTTCAGTCCGCTTTCAGACGCCGTCAGGGTCGTCCCGGCTTTTGCTGCGACGCGTCACGACTTGACCTGAGGGGCGCCGGATACCACACTTATCTCTGTATCGCGATACGTTGATGGAAGAGCGGGTTTGGGATCGGGGATCGGCGGGGCCACCCGGCCTGGCTGTTTCGAATCCCGAATTCCGCGCTCGCAGAATGCTTCTTGTCGATTCGTCGCGGTTTCAGTTCCTAGTCCCCTCTCGCGAATTTATTCGCCTCCACACGAGTTACGCATCCCTCATGGATCTCGAAGGCTGGTCGTCCCGTCTCAAAGTGTTCGCCGACGCCACCCGCGTGCGTCTGCTGACCCTGCTCGAGCGCGAGGAACTGACCGTGGCCGAGCTGTCGGCGATCACCCGCCTGGCCCAGCCGCGCGTGTCCACCCATCTGTCCAAGCTCAAGGAAGCCGGGCTGGTGCGCGACCGCCGCGCCGGGGTGTCGGCCTATTACCGCTTCGACGAGGGCGCGCTCGATCAGGCCCAGCGGGCCCTGTGGCAGACCCTGAGCACCGGCAGTGACGATCCGTTGCTGCGTCAGGACGCCGAACGGGTGACCGCGGTGCTGGCGATGCGCGCCTCCGACCAGAACTGGGCCGACTCGGTGGCCGGCGACATGGAGCGCCACTATTCGCCCGGCCGCACCTGGGAAGCGCTGGCCCGTTCAGCGGTGCCGCTGCTGCAACCCGGCGACGTGCTCGACATCGCCTCCGGCGACGGCGTGCTGGCCGAGCTGCTGGCGCCGCATTCCAACCGTTATGTGTGCCTGGACGCCAGCACCAAGGTGGTCGCGGCCGCGTCCGAGCGCCTGCGCAAGCTCAAGAACGTGGAAGTGCGCGAGGGCGACATGCACGCGTTGCCGTTCGACGCCGACAGCTTCGACCTCGTCGTGCTGATGCACGCGCTGACCTATGCCGAGCAACCGGCACAGGCGGTGGTCGAAGCCGCGCGGGTGCTGCGTCCCGGCGGCCGCCTGCTGCTGACCAGTCTGGCCAAACACGAACACCGCGGCGCGGTCGAGGCCTTCGGCCACGTCAACCTGGGGTTCGCCGAAAAGGACCTGCAGAAATTCGCCGGCAAGGCCGGGTTCGAGATCGTCAGCTGCGAGACGGTCACCCGCGAACGCCGGCCGCCGCATTTCGAAGTGATCGCGTTGATGGCGCGCAAGCCCGGCGGCGAGCCGGTGCGCAAGGCCGGCAAGAAGTGAGGAGATCGATATGAAACAGCTGCCTTGGATCAATCCCGAGCGCGCGCAAGCGCTGGAACGCGGGTTGGCGCAACGTATCCTGGTCATGGACGGCGCGATGGGCACGATGATCCAGCAGTTCACGCTGGAAGAAGCCGACTATCGCGGCGAACGCTTCGCCGAAGGCTTCGACCGGCTGTACGCGCCGCAGGACGAACACGGCGCGCACGTGCACGGCGAGGGCTGCGGCTGCTCGCGCGACCAGCGCGGCAACAACGACCTGCTGACCCTGACCCGGCCCGACATCATCGGCGACATCCACGCCCAGTACCTGGCCGCCGGCGCCGACCTGATCGAGACCAACACCTTCAACTCGACCACGATCTCGCTGTCCGATTACGGCCTGGAGCATCTGGCGCGCGAACTCAACCTCGAGGGCGCCCGCCTGGCGCGCCAAGCCTGCGACGAGGCCGAAGCGCGCGACGCGGCGGCCGGCAAGGACAAGCCGCGCTACGTGATCGGCGTGCTCGGCCCGACCAGCCGCACCGCCTCGCTGAGCCCGGACGTGAACCGTCCCGGCTACCGCGCGATCACCTTCGACGAACTGCGCATCGCCTACCGCGAAGCCACCGACGGCCTGATCGACGGCGGCGCGGACGTGATCATGGTCGAGACCATCTTCGACACGCTCAACGCCAAGGCCGCGCTGTTCGCGGTCGAGGAAGCCTTCGACGCGCGCGGCGCGCGGCTGCCGGTGATGATCTCCGGCACCATCACCGACGCCTCTGGCCGGACCCTGTCGGGCCAGACCGCCGAGGCGTTCTGGTACTCGGTGCGCCACAACCAGCCGGTCGCGATCGGCCTGAACTGCGCGCTCGGCGCCAAGGACCTGCGCGTGCACATCGACGTGCTGGCGCAGATCGCCGACGCCTACATCAGCACCCACCCCAACGCCGGCCTGCCGAACGCGTTCGGCGGCTACGACGAAACCCCCGAGGACATGGCCGCGGTGCTCGGCGAATTCGCCCGCGCCGGCCTGCTCAACCTGGTCGGCGGTTGCTGCGGCACGACGCCGGCGCATATCGCCGCGATTGCCGCGGTGGTCGAGGGGGTGGCGCCACGGCAGCCGTTGCAGTTGGTGGACGCGGCGGCGTGAGCCTCGCCTCTCCGCCCGCGCCACCTTCCTACCGTCATTCCCGCGAACGCGGGAATCCAGTGCCTTTGACCGCATCCACACGAAAGTCGCTGGATTCCCGCGTCCGCGGGAATGACGAGCAAAAGCAAATTCAGAATTCCTGACGCAATGACCGCAACCCTCCCCCGCCAGACCCGGCTCAGCGGCCTCGAACCGCTGCAGATCACCCCGCAAAGCAACTTCGTCAACGTCGGCGAGCGCACCAACGTCACCGGCAGCGCGCAGTTCAAGAAGCTGATCATGGAGAACCGCTACGACGAAGCCATCGTCGTGGCGCGCCAGCAGGTCGAGAACGGCGCGCAGGTGCTCGACGTCAACATGGACGAGGGCATGCTCGATTCCGAGCTGGCCATGGTCACCTACCTCAACCTGATCGCGGCCGAACCCGACATCGCCCGCATCCCGGTGATGGTCGACAGCTCCAAGTGGACGGTGATCGAGGCCGGGCTCAAGTGCCTGCAGGGCAAGGGCATCGTCAATTCGATCTCGATGAAGGAAGGCGAAGCCGAGTTCTTGCGCCAGGCGCGGCTGGTGCGGCGCTACGGCGCGGCCGTGGTGGTCATGGCCTTCGATGAGGTCGGCCAGGCCGACACCATCGATCGCAAGGTCGACATCTGTTCGCGCGCCTACAAGCTGCTGACGCAAGAGATCGGTTTTCCGCCCGAAGACATCATCTTCGACCCCAACGTGTTCGCGATCGCCACCGGCATCGAGGAGCACAACAACTATGCCGTCGATTTCATCGAGGCCACGCGCGAACTCAAGCGTCGGTTTCCGTACAGCCATATCTCCGGCGGCGTATCCAACGTTTCGTTCTCGTTCCGCGGCAACGAGCTGGTGCGTCAGGCGATCCACGTGGTGTTCCTGTACCACGCGATCAAGGCCGGCATGGACATGGGCATCGTCAACGCCGGCGGTTTACCGCTGTACGACGATCTCGATCCGGACCTGCGCGAACGGGTCGAAGACGTGGTGCTCAATCGCCGCCCCGACGGCACCGAGCGGTTGCTGGACATCGCCGACCGCTTCAAGGGCAAGAAAGGCGAGAAGAAAGTCGAGGACCTGCGCTGGCGCGACAAGCCGGTGCGCGATCGCTTGAGTCATGCATTGGTCTACGGCATCGACCAATGGATTGAGGAAGACACCGAAGCTGCGCGCGCCGAATCGACCCGCCCGCTGGACGTGATCGAAGGCCCGCTGATGTCGGGCATGAACGTGGTCGGCGACCTGTTCGGCGCCGGCAAGATGTTCCTGCCGCAGGTGGTGAAATCGGCGCGGGTGATGAAGAAGGCGGTCGCCTATCTGCTGCCGTACATCGAAGCCGAGAAGCTGCGCACCGGCGATGTCGGCAAGTCCAACGGCAAGATCGTCATGGCCACGGTCAAGGGCGACGTCCACGACATCGGCAAGAACATCGTCGGCGTGGTCCTGGCCTGCAACAACTTCGACGTGATCGACCTGGGCGTGATGGTGCCGGCGCAGACGATCCTCGATCGCGCCAAGGCCGAGAATGCCGACCTGATTGGTCTGTCGGGCCTGATCACGCCGTCGCTGGAGGAAATGAGCCACGTCGCGCGCGAGATGCAGCGCCAGGGCTTCACCATGCCGTTGCTGATCGGCGGCGCGACCACCTCGCGCGCGCACACCGCGCTGAAGATCGACCCGCATTACAAGTCGCCGACGATCTGGGTCAAGGACGCCTCGCGCGCGGTCGGCGTGGCCCAGTCGCTGATCTCGATCGATCTGCGCGAGCCGTTCGTCGCCGCCAACGCCTCCGACTATGCCGAGATCCGCGAACGCCACAAGAACCGCGGCGACGGCAAGCGGCTGGTATCGCTGGAAAAGGCGCGCGGCCAGCGTTACGACGGCGGCTGGGACGACTACGTTCCGCCCGTGCCGAAGCAACCGGGTCTGCACGTGTTCGACGATTACCCGCTGGACGAACTGGTCGAGTACATCGACTGGACGCCGTTCTTCAACACCTGGGAACTGGCCGGCCGCTATCCGGCGATCCTGAGCGACGAAATCGTCGGCAAGCAGGCCACCGAGCTGTACCGCGACGCGCGCAGGATGCTCAAGCAGTTGGTCGACGAGAAGTGGATCAAGGCCAAGGCGGTGTTCGGGCTGTGGCCGGCGAATTCGATCGGCGACGATGTCGAAGTGGAAATGAACCTCCCTCTCCCG
>NZ_LMHM01000016.1:158973-194732 GCF_001427785.1 Lysobacter sp. Root690 | reverse complement strand
GGGGAAAGGAACGGACCCCCCCGCCTGCACTTCCTGCGCCAGCAAGCCGACAAACCCGCCGACCGCCCCGACTTCTGCCTGGCCGATTTCATCGCGCCGAAGGACTCGGGCCGGCAGGACTGGATCGGCGGCTTCGCGGTCACCGCCGGCATCGGCATCGAGCCGCATGTGGCGCGTTTCGAGGCCGATCACGACGATTACAACTCGATCATGATCAAGGCCCTGGCCGACCGCTTCGCCGAAGCGCTGGCCGAGCGCCTGCACCAGCGCGTGCGCAAGGAGTTCTGGGGTTACGCCGACGACGAAATCCTCAACAACGATGCGCTGATCGACGAAGGCTACCGCGGCATCCGCCCCGCGCCGGGCTATCCGGCCTGCCCCGAACACAGCGAGAAGATCACGCTGTTCGAGATGCTCGACGCCACCCGCCACACCAGCCTGGAGCTGACCGAGAGCTTCGCCATGTACCCGGCGGCGGCGGTCTCGGGCTATTACTTCAGCCATCCGGGCAGCCAGTACTTCGTGGTCGGCCGGGTCAACAAGGAACAGATCGAGGACTACGCCAGGCGCAAGGGCGTCAGCCTGATCCAGGCCGAACGGTGGCTGGCCTCGAATCTGGATTACGATCCCGAGTGAGCGCGCCGGGGCCCAGCCCCGATGCGCCGATCGTATCGACTACGATCCGACCCCAGCCCGCAGCGCCGAACGAGTACGCAAGGATGAGCGACGAAATCCTGTTGTCCGCCGATGTCGAAGAGCAGGCCGAATCGGCCGACGCCTTCGGCAACGCCGCCTTCATCGAGAAACACGCCGGCCCCGGCCGGATCGGCCTGTGCGGCGGCCGCGACTGGATCAACAAGCTGATCCGCAAGGCGCAGTCGCCGTTGACCGTCGACGGCCATCGCAGCCTGTGGTCGCACGCCTTCATGTTCAGCGAGCGCCGCATCGACGGGCGCTGGTGGGTGATCGAGTCCGATCTGGACATGCGCTACAAGCAGATCCGCCTGGGCGTGCAGGAAAACCGGGTCGAGCGTTACTACGACGCCGAAGCTTTTCCGAATATCGCGATCCTGGATTTCGGCCTGGACGAAGACCAGATCCGCAAGGTCCAGATCGCCGGGCTGGACCTGCTGTCGGGCCTGTCGAGTTACTCGATCAGCGAGCTGGTCGGCACCTTGATGGCCATGCACAGCAGCCGCCTGCGCAAGCGCAGCAACCTGCTGGCCAAGGAAGGCGCGCTGTACTGCTCGGCCCTGGTCCAGCATTGCTATGCCGCGGCCGGCATCGAGTTCCTGCCCGGCGTGCCGGGCAAGAACATCGCCCCGCACGACATCGACGAATCGCCGCTGCCGCATCGCACCCACCGCATCATCCGCGACCTCGGCGTGTCGACGGTGCGCGAGCTCGCGCACAGCGCGCGCGCCATGTTGCCGGCGTCGCTCGGCGGCGATTGAAGACGCGTTGGCGAATCGATCGTCGCCGCGGCTTCGGCGCGCGCTGACCGACGCTGACCCATGACGACGACGGCGCGCACGCCGACCCGCACATCCGGACCCACCACGAAACTCCGCCGGCGCGATGGCCGGCGGAGCGTCAACACATCAGGCCAATCCCTGCGACCGGCTTACGGAGCCGGCGGCAACGGTTGTTCGACGTTGTAACGGGTGACCGCGCAGTCGGAAAAACCCGAGTGGATCGTGTTGATGAACACGTTCTCCACGCAGGTCGCCCCGCTCGCGCCGCTGAGACCGAACATCACGTTCTGCTGGCGCGACATGATGGTGTTGTGGACCACGCGCGCGCGCGGCGACTGTTCCAGACGGATCATGCGATCGACCGCGGCCGGATCCAGGAACTGGTTGTTGGTGATCTGCACGTCGGGTGAGTCCACCAGTTCCAGGCCGACCGGCCCGCGGTGGCCGGCGACGACGTTGTTGCTGATCACCGCGCGGCCCAGGCCGACCACGCGCAGCGCCGGGGCCCAGCTGGACGAGGGATCGTTGGCGGTCGGGTAGCCGATCACCCGGTTGCCGACGATGCGGGTCGGTTCGGCGAACGGGTCGGTGTTGTTGATGCCGTGGACCATGATCGCGACATCTTGCGCACGCACCACGGTGTTGTTGAGCAACTGCGCATTGGACTGCACGTTCATGTCGATGCCGATCGGGAAACCGTCGACTCGGCAATTGCGCACGATGACCTTGTCGCCGGAGTTGATCCGGATGCCGGTCGGGCCGCCGCCGTTGGAACTGGGATTGATGATGGAGCGGGTACGGCAATCGAGTTCGATGTCCGGTCCGCTGATTTCGATCGGAAGACTGCGATTGGCGCTCAGGCAGTACTTGCCCGGACCGTGGATCGATATTTGCTGCGGGGACACGATGGTGTCGCAGGCGAACGCGGAGGTGCTGAGCATCAGGCCGGTCAGTGCCAGGCCGGCAATCGGGATCAGTCGCATGAAGTTCCTTTTCGTTGAGGAATGTCGCAGATGGGCGCAGTGCGCGAGCGTCGTGAATCGCTCGATCGTCTCGCTGTGCTGCGCCGACCATGGTATCGGCGCCGCATCTCAGGCATCGCGACTGGCGCCGATCGAGTCGGTCCTATAGATCATGCGTTCGCCGCGAACGACGACGCCCCGCTGTTTCGAGCGGGGCGCCGTGGACTTGCCTATCGCCATCGAACCGATCGCGCTCCCTGCGAAGATCAATCGCCGTTATTGATCTGCTCGACGTTGTAACGCTTCACCACACAGCCTTCCAGGCCCGAATGCACGGCATTGATCAGGATGTTCTCGATGCAGGTCGCCTCGCTCGCGCCGCTCAGGCCATGGGCGTTGACGCCGCGACGCAGCATCACGGTGTTATGGACCAGACGCGCGCGCGGCGAGAAAATCAGATCGACGCCGACCGATCCGCCTTCGTTCAAGTCGAGCAACTGATTGCCGGTCAACTGCGCATCCGGCGAGCGGTCCAGTTGCAACGCGGCACGGCCCATGAAACCGGCGACCACGTTGTTGGTCAACACCGCGCGCGGCGAATGCCAGACGCCGATCGCCTGCTCGGCGCCGTTTTGCGAGCCGTAAAACAACACCCGATTGCCGATCACGCGCAGACCGTCGCCTTCGGGCCGGTCGCCGCCGTACACGGTGATCGCCGGGCCCTCGGGAATAAAGGTGTTGTTGAGGATCTGCACGTTGAGGAACTGTTCGGCCAACACGCTGAACTGCCAACCCTCGAAGCGGCAATTGCGCACGGTAAGGTTGTTGCCGCGCAGCAGCACACCGGTGCCGGACCCGGACGGATCGAGTGGACGCGACAGCGTGCGGCCGCGACAGTCGATCTCGACGTTGTCGCTACGCACTTCGATCGGCGCGCTGCGATTGGCGGCCAGGCAGTAATTGCCCGCCGATTCGATCGAGCGCACCTGCGGCGACAACACGGTGTCGCAGGCGGCGTGGGCGGTGTGGCTGAGCAGCAGGCCGGACAAGGCCAGGCCCGCGAACGGAAGAATGCGCATGAATTCCCTCTCTGAGTGGATGTCCCTATGACGTGCGTCGCCGCCGGGCCGCATCGATCGGACCGATCAGCAATCAGCTCCGCACGCAGTCGCACTTTAGCGGCAAACGATCTCACGCGCAGCGATGGTGGCGAGTCCGTTTCGCGAACAACCCCACGTGTTTGGTAACGCGCATGTCATCGAGTTTCCTGACGACTCGGCGAGCGTCGAAAGACAACTGCTTAGCCCGCACTCGCCGACGTGCTTTCCTCAATCCACGCCCGGGTCTGCGCCAACACTTCATCCGACAGCGCCGGGTCGTCGCTGAGCCGCGCCAGGATCACCGCGCCGACCATCGCCGACCAGGCGCCGATCGCCTGCCGCCTGCGCGTGGCTTCGTCCGGCGCGGATTCCATCCGGGTCATGTGCTGCAGATGCTGGCGCAAGCCCTCGGTCATCGCCTGACGTGCCTGCGGCGACTGGCGGATGGTGTCGGCGCCGAGCGCGGCGGTCGGGCAACCGCCGGCGAGGTCGCCGCAGTGATGCGGCGACAGATAGAAATCCACGAACGGCTGCAGTTCGTCGCCGACCTGGGCCTGGCTCAACACATGGCCCAGGGTCTGCGCGATCAGATCGTCCTTGGACTGGAAGTGGCCGTAGAACGCGCCGTGGGTCAGACCGGCGGCCTTCATCACCTCGGCGACGGTGACCGCCTCGAACCCACGCGCACGGAACAGCCGGCCGGCCTCGTCGAGGATCTTGCGGCGGTTCTCGCCTACCTGTTCACGACTGACTTTCATCCGGTTCTCCTGCTGATTGCGGCCGACCCAGCGACCCGACGAACGGGTCCCGGTCGGCCTTGACATGTTACATGACGATCATCATGATAAATTAAACATGATGCACATCATCAATAATACCCCCCGCACCCAACGAGGTTCACCGTGACTACCCCGCTTCCTTCCGTCCTCATTACCGGCGCCTCCAGCGGCATCGGCGCCGTTTACGCCGATCGTTTCGCCCGCCGCGGCCACGATCTGGTCCTGGTGGCGCGCGACCTGGCCCGCCTGGACGCCCTGGCCGAGCGTCTGCGCGCCGATTACGGCGTCCAGGCCGAGGTGCTGCAGGCCGATCTCGCCGACCCGGCCCAGTTGGTGCGGGTCGAGGCGGTGCTGCGCGACGATCCGCGCATCGGCGTGCTGGTCAACAACGCCGGCGCCACCCTGCCCGGCAACTTCCTGGCCCAGTCGCCCGATCAGGTTGCGCAACTCATCGCGCTCAACGTCACCGCGCCGGCGCGGCTGGCGGCCGCGATCGCGCCGCGACTGGCCGCCGCCGGCCAAGGCGCGATCGTAAACCTCGCCTCCGTGGTCGGGCTCGCGCCGGAATTCGGCATGAGTGTGTACGGCGCGACCAAGGCCTTCATGCAGTACCTGAGCCAGTCGCTGCAGGTCGAACTCGGGCCCCAGGGCGTGTACGTGCAGGCAGTGTTGCCGGCGGCCACCCGCACCGAGATCTGGGAGCGGTCGGGCCGCGACGTGGAACAGATTCCCGGGGTCATGGAAGTCGACGATCTGGTCGACGCCGCCCTGGCTGGTTACGACCGGCGCGAGACGGTGACGATTCCGCCGCTGCACGACGCGGCCTTGTGGGACACGCTGGAAAGCTCGCGGCAGGCGCTGCTGCCGCACTTCGGCCAGTCGCAGCCGGCACCGCGGTATCGCGAAGCGGCTTGAAGGTTTTGTTGATTTGAGCGCGACGCGGGTCCGATGGGCTCGCGTCGTCGCGTGCGGTTCGCGGTCGCGGCTCGCGCCGCTCCTACAGGGGCTGCCGGGCATCCACGAAGTCCGACTGTAGGAACTGCGCAAGCGGCGACCGCAGGGCAACCGATCGCCGCGTCGCTTACTGCAACTGGCATAGCGGCGATCGACTACCTGATTGCAGCGACACCACTTCGCCACGACACCTCGAGACCCGCTACCGGCTACCGCACAACTGTACGCAATGGTATGGTTCAGCCACCTCATCGCCAGCCGCCGGTTGCGGCCCCTCGTCCGCATGCGCGATCTGCTGCTGTTCTCCCACGCCAACGGCTTTCCGGCGCCTGTGTACGGGGTGATGCTGGATGCGCTCGCGTCGCGGTTCCGGATCGAACGGCCGGCGCGCATCGGCCACGATCCACGCTATCCGGTCAGCCTCGACTGGCCGCATCTGGTCGAGGAACTGGCGGCACGGGTCGAAGCGGCCAGCGGCGATGCGCGGCGGATCTGGCTGGTCGGGCATTCGCTGGGCGGGTACCTGAGCCTGCTGGCCGCGCACCGGTTGTCGGGCTCGGCGCTGGCCTCGCGCCTGACCGGCGTGGTCATGCTCGATTCGCCGCTGATCGCCGGCTGGCGCGCGCGTCTGGTCTCGCTGGGCCGCCGCACCGGCCTGGACAATCTGGTGATGCCCACGCGCGCGACCTTGCAGCGGCGCAAGCACTGGCCCGATACCGAGGCGGTGCGCAGCCACTTTCTGGCCAAGCCCGCGTTTGCGCGTTGGGATTCGCGCGTGCTCGAGGCCTACGTCGAGCACGGCACCCGCCGCGCCGAGGATGGCGCGCGCGAGCTCGCGTTCGAGCGCGAGATCGAATATCAGATCTATCGCAGCCTGCCGACCACCTCGTTGAGCGGGTTGACCCCGAAGCTGCGGGTTCCGGTCGGTTTCCTCGCCGGCACGCATTCGCGCGAACTGCGTAATGCCGGCGTGGCTGCGACGCGGCGTCTGGTCGGTTCGCGCTGGGCGTGGATCGAAGGCAGTCACCTGTTTCCGATGGAGCGTCCGCTGGAGACCGCGCAGGCGGTGGCGGCGATGATCGATCAGATTGCGCCGGCGCAGGACGATGCGGCGGTAAGCGATGCGGCTATGCCGCGGTCGCGGGCGGTTGGCGCTTAGGTTTCGTATTGGTTCGCGGGGTGGAGCGAATCCCCCGCGCCGCTGGTGCATCGGCTTTGTTCAAAGACGCAAGGCGCGTGCCCCCTTTTACAAAGTGGGCAATGTATTGCGGCGGCTTCGGTTTGTAAGCGGTGGACTATCGAAGGCAGCGTGGCTTCCAACTTCCAACTTCCAACTTTTAGCTTTTAGCTTTTAGCTTTTAGCTTTGTAGCTCTTAGCTCTCAACTCTTGCTCTCGGCTTGTCGCTTTTGTCTTTTGACCTTCGGCTTCGGTTCCGAGCTTTCAAGCTTCTGAAAGTCAGCAAGATCGCGCTATCCGGTGCCCACTTTAAAAAAGGGGGCGGCGCTTAGCGCAGCCCCCTTATTGGGTCGAACCTCAGCGCGGGGGATTTGCTGTTGCTGTTGCTGTTGCTGTTGCTTTCGCAATCACAACAACAACCTCACCCTTCCCCACTCACCAGACCAGATCGTCCGGCACCTGATATTGCGGGTCCGCATACGGATCGTCCTCGGCCGGCGCATTCGGGTCGACCTTCAACGCCACCGCCTGCGGGAAAATCTCCTCCGCCTGCGCCAGCAAATCCGCCGTCACCAGCACATAGCGGCCTTCGAGCTGCAGCACGCCCAGTTCGCCGGCGTTGAGCTGTTTGAGCTGTTCGGCATTGACGTAGACCCGCTTGATCTTGCCGCCATAGGGGAAATGCCGGGCGATTTCGGCGTCGGCCTGATTGAGGCCTTTGTCCTTGACCAACTCGGTGAGCTTGGCCCGCGCCTCGCGGCGCAGACGAGCCTCTTCCTGCTTGGCCTGCTCGGCGGCGATGCGTTCGTCTTTCTCGCGCTGGGCGCGGATCGCGTACGCCTTGGCCAGATCGATGTCCTCGCGCGTGCGCGGCTTGCCCGGCGCGCCCGGACGCGGGCCGCGCTGATCGGGCCTGCGGCCTTCGCCGGGCTTGGACGCCGGTCGCGGCTGATCGCCGCGGGCGCCGTCGGGCCGCGCGCCCGGCGGTTTGCCGGAACGCTGCTCGCCGGGCTTGCGCGCGCCGTCGTGGCGCGGGCCCGGTTTTCCGTCGGCGCGTCGGCCGTCGGCGCGCGCGGCGCCGGGTTTGTTGTTGCCGCGCGCGGCGTCGGGCCGGTCAGGGCCGCCGCCACGGCGGTCGTCGCCCTTGCGCTCGCTGCGCTCGGGCTTGGGCGCGGGCTTGAAGCCCAGGCCCAACAGTTGATCGCGAAGTGTGTCGCTCATTGCTCGGTGTTCAATAGTGCGGCGGGGGTGGTTCGCTGCCGACATCGCCGGTCAACGGGCTGGCGGCCATCGCGGCGCGCAGGTGTTTGATCTCTTCCAGCGCGCGGAACAGCAGCAAGGTGTTGCGTGCTTCCTCGCTGCGCGCGGCGGCGAGCGCATCGCTCAGTTCGCCCAGCGCATGTTCCTGGAACGCGACGCGCGTTTCCAGATCGACCAGACGCTGTTCAAGTTCGGAGCTCACGGGCATTGCATCCATCGGCGGCGAAGACGGCTCATGCGCCGTCGATCAGGATCGAGCGGCCGCGGCCGATGCCGTAATAGGCCAGGTCCGCCGCTTCGACTTCGTCGGGATGGTACAGGTTGCGTCCGTCGAAGATCACGCCATCGGCCAGGGCCTGGCGGACGCGGACGAAATCCGGGCTGCGGAACTGCTTCCATTCGGTCACCACCACCAGCGCGTCGGCGTCGGCGAGCGCGGCGCGGGCCGAGTCGCACAGGACCAGATCCTCGCGCTCGCCGAAGATGCGATGCGCTTCCTCGTTGGCTTCCGGATCGTAGGCGCGCACGCGCGCGCCGGCCTGCCACAACTGGGCCAGCAAGGTACGACTGGACGCTTCGCGCATGTCGTCGGTGTTGGGCTTGAACGCCAGCCCCCACACCGCGAAGGTCTTGCCCGCGATCGGCGCGCCGTCGTAATGACGCTGGATCAGTTCGAACAGGTGGCCCTTCTGGTTGTCGTTGACCGTTTCCACCGCGTCGAGCAGGTGCGCGTCGTAGCCGTGCTGCTGCGCGGTGCGCGACAGCGCCTGCACGTCCTTGGGGAAACACGAGCCGCCGTAACCGGCGCCGGGGTAGATGAAGTGCCAGCCGATGCGCGGGTCCGAGCCGATGCCCTGGCGGACCATCTCGATATCGGCGCCGACTTTCTCGGCGATGTTGGCGATTTCGTTCATGAAACTGATCTTGGTCGCCAGCATCGCGTTGGCGGCGTACTTGGTCAGTTCGGCCGAGCGCAGGTCCATGACCACGATGCGCTCGTGATTGCGGTTGAACGGCGCGTACAGGCGCTTGAGCTTTTCCACCGCGAGCGGATTGGCCGCGCCGATCACGATCCGGTCGGGGCGCATGCAGTCGGCGACCGCATCGCCTTCCTTGAGGAATTCGGGGTTGGAGGCGACATCGAAGGCGACATCCACGCCGCGCGACGCCAGTTCGCGGGCGATGGTCGCCTCGACCTTGTCGGCGGTGCCGACCGGCACGGTCGACTTGTTCACGACCACCACCGGGCGTTCGATATGCCGGCCGATAGTCGAGGCCACCGACAGCACGTACTTGAGATCGGCGCTGCCGCTTTCGTCGGGCGGCGTGCCGACCGCGATGAAGATCAGGTCGGCATGGCCGATCGCGGCGGCCGCATCGGTGGTGAAGTGCAGACGGCCGGCGGCGTGATTCGCCTTGACCATCGGCTCCAGGCCGGGCTCGTAAATCGGAATCACGCCGCGCGTGAGGCCCTCGACCTTGGCCGCGTCGATATCGACGCAGACCACGTCGTGGCCGACATCGGCCAGGCAGGTCCCGGTGACGAGGCCGACATAACCGGTGCCGAAGATGGTGACGCGCATGCGTTGGTTCTCGTTCTAGGTGAAGCGAACAGCGCGAATCGACAGCGGAAATGAAACAGGGAACAGGGAATGGAACGATCCCACGCGCAAGCGCGTGAACCGTCCATTCCCCGTTCCCATTTTTCCGTTGGCTTATTCGCGCTTCATTGCGTCAATGCTTGTGGCCGTCGCCCATCGCGGCCGATTCCGCGCCGGCCGGACCACCAGGACCGCCCGGACCGCCGGCGTCGCCCTTGACGATGTCGAGCAGTTCCACGTCGAACACCAAGGTCGCGTTCGGGCCGATCGGACCGCCCGGGGTGCCCTGCTCGCCGTAGCCGAGCTTGCTCGGAATCCACAGCTTGAACTTGCTGCCGACCGGCATCAGCGCGATGCCTTCCTGCCAGCCCGGGACCACCGCGCCGAGCGGGAACACCGCCGGTTCGTTGCGATCGTAGGAGCTGTCGAAGGTCTTGCCGTCGAGCAAGGTGCCCTTGTAATGCACGCGCACGGTGTCGCTGACCTTGGGCTTGACGCCCTTGCCTTCGGTGAGGATCTGGTACTGCAGGCCCGAGGCGGTGGTCACCACGCCCGGCTTCTTGCCGTTGGTGGCGAGGAACTTCTCACCGTCGGCCAGGTTGGTCTTGGCCAGCGCGACCATCTTTTCCATCTGCTTGGTGCGGACCTTTTCCTGCAGGCGCTGACGGATCTGCTGGGCTTCCTCGTCGGTCAACAGGGCCTTGTCGCCCTTGATGTTGGCCTGCATGGCTTTCTGCAGCACGGCCAGGTCCAGATCGTCCTTGAGCAGTTCCAGCGAACGGCCCATGTCCATGCCGATCAGGTAGCTGTCCTGTTCCTTCTCGGTCTTCATGCCGCCGAGCACCTTGACCTCGCTCTTGCCGTCGGCGGACTTGTCGCCGGGCTTGGCTTCGGCCGCCTTGTCGCCGGCCGGCTTGCCGGCCTTGTCGCAACCCGACGCGAACAGCGCCATCGAGGCGACCGCGAACGCGAGGGCGGTGTTACGCATGAAAGGCTTCATCAAACTGCACTCCTGAAAGACTGAATATCCGGAAGGTGGGAAACCGCGCCGGCTGCACACGTTGCCGGCCGGCAACTGAACGCTACGCGTCTGCGCGCGTCCGCCGCCGCTCCCGGCCGCGACCCGCGCAGCGGGGGGATTACAGGATGTCGAGCAACTCGACTTCGAAGGTCAAAGTCGCGTTCGGACCGATGCTCGGCGGCGCGCCGTTCGGGCCGTAGGCCAGTTCGGCCGGAATCCAGAACTTGAACTTGCTGCCGACCGGCATCATCGCCAGGCCTTCCTGCCAGCCCTGGATCACGCCGTTGACCGGGAATTCGGCCGGCTGGCCGCGATCGTAGGAGCTGTCGAAGGTCTTGCCGTCGAGCAAGGTGCCCTTGTAGTTCACGCTGACCTTGTCGGTCGGCTTGGGACGCTCGCCCGAGCCCTGGCGCAGGATCATGTACTGCAGGCCCGAGCCGGTCACGAACACGCCCTTGACCTTCTTGTTCTCTTCCAGGAACGCCTTGCCGTCCTTGAGATTCTTTTCGCCGGCGGCGGCCGCTTCGGTCTTAGCCTTGGCCTGCATGCGCTCGCTGAAATTGGTCAGCAGAGTGCGCGCCTCGCCCTCGGCCAGCAGCGGCTTGCCGCCGCTCAGCGAGGTACGCACGGCCTGCACCAGCACCGGCACTTCGATTTCGGATTTGATCTGCTGCAGGGCCGGGCCGACCATGAAGGTGCCGATCAGCAGGCCGACCTTGTCCTTGGCCACCGGCGGCGGCTGCGAGCCCGGCGCGGCGCCCGCGGCCGGCTTGCCGTCGCGCGCGGCGATGCGCGCGCGCAGGGCGGTGTCGACGGTGCGCGCTTCGTCCTGGGTGATCAGCGGCTTGCCGCCGTCGAAGACGTTCTTGACCGCGCGTTCGAACGCGGCGGTGTCCAGGTCCGGGCCGACCGGCTTGAGCGAGGAGGCCACGTCCAGGCCGATGGCGTAGCTGATTTTTTCACGGTCGTTGGCGAGCACGGACTTGTCCTGGGCAGAGGCGGCGCCGCTCACGAGCGCTGCAGTAGTGATCAACACGGCTGCGCCGCGCACGAAAGCCTTCATCGGGGTAGAGCTCCTTAAGTTGCAAATCTCTGAATGTTCCAGGGGCGAACCCGGAGCGATGGATCGATACGCCGCGACCGGGCGCCAGCCCGACATTGTCGCGGGCCGGCGCTATGCCGGCAATGTTCCAGTGTGACGGCGGACAAGCCGCTAAGTTCCTGGCGACGAATGGCGCGGACGCGGCGAAAACCCGACCGCGTGCGCAGATTCGCTCGGCTGTGCGCGCTTGCGATGGCGCGCAAGCGGTAATCCGCGATGCTCAGGGCGACTTCTTCGCCGCCGCCGAGGTCGACGCCGAGGCCGCCCCGCCCTTCGCGCGCGGTGCGCCGAGCGCGCGCTCGATCGCCGCGACGATGCCGGGATCGTCCGGACTGACCTTGCTGCCGTAGCTCGCGATCAACTTGCCGTCGCGGCCGATCAGGTACTTGTGGAAATTCCACTTGGGCGCCTCGCCGGCGGCCTTGGCCAGGTCCTTGTACAGCGGCGTCGCCTGATCGCCGATCACGTGCACCTTCTCGAACATCGGGAACTTGACCCCGTAGGTCAGGGTGCAGAACTCCTGGATCTGTTTTTCGTCCTCGAATTCCTGGGCGCGGAAATCGCCCGAGGGGAAGCCGAGGACGGCGAAACCCTTCGCCTTGTACTTGGACTGCAGGCCTTCGAGAGCCTCGAACTGCGGGGTGAAACCGCATTTGCTGGCGGTGTTGACCACCAGCACCACGTCGCCGCCGTAGGCCTTGTTCAGATCGACCGGCACCTTGCCGGCCAGCGGACGGAAGCTGCGATCGAGCAGGCCGCCACCGGCCGCGGCGGCGCTGCCGGCGGCCAGGACCAGACATGCCAGGACGGAAAGGCCGGCGATACGGGCCGGGCGCGGACGGGAAAGCGGCGGGAAGGTCATCGGGGCGGGCTCGCAGGGGGCGATGGGGACGGCGGGCGCCAAGTATGACTTCAGTTGGGTCAAGAGCGATTGACATGCCGTGAGCTGGTGTTATAGTTGCATACAACACCGGCCCACTAACGAGCAGGACGTTCAAGATGAACCGCAAGCTCCATAACTCGATATCCGCTCTGATGGCCGCCGGCGGCGCCCTGGTCCTGGGCCTGGTGGTGATGATGCCGGTGCCGAATCCGGCGCTGGGCTCCCCGGCCGGCATGGCCGTGCTCGCCGCCGACGCCCCGGCCACCCGCCCGCTGGAACTCGACCTGGGCGTGGTCAAGGCCCAGATCGGTTTCGACCGCGCCTTCGTCGAACGCGCCAAGGCGCGCTCCAGCGATGTCGCCCAGGTCGCCCGCCGGATCGAGGCGCGCGCCCAGCAGCTCGAAAGCAGCACCACCGCGGTCGGGATAGCCGCCTTCGCCGGCGGTCTGGCCAGCGAAGTCGCCGACCTGGGCGCGGTGGCCAACTCCCTCCAAACCCCTCCTGCCGCGGAGTCGGCAAGCAACGAAACCAAGCGCAAGGCCGGGACCGCCGCGCGTCGCAACCGACGGAATCTCGTGATGCCTTATTTCTCCTTCTTGTCGCGGGGCTGAACCCATGACCGCAATCCAATGGAGCGACGGCGCTCCGATCTATCGCCAGCTCAAGGAACGCGTCGTCGCGATGATGCTCGACGGCGTGCTCAAGCCCGGCGATGCCCTGCCCTCGGTGAGGCAGGTCGCCGCGGAATATCAACTCAATCCCATCACTGTCTCGCGCGCCTACCAGGAGTTGGCCGACGAGGCGTTGGTCGAAAAACGCCGAGGACTGGGCATGTACGTGACCGAAGAAGCTTCCAGAAAATTGCTCATGAACGAGCGCGAACGCTTCCTGCACGAGGAATGGCCGCTGGTCCTGGAGCGCATCGCGCGGCTGGGCCTGCGCACCGAGGAACTGCTCGGCGGCAGCGTCGGCAACGGCAACGACAAGGCGGACGCACCATGACCAATGCCATCCACATCGATCCGGGCCACATCATCACCGCGCGCGGCCTGCGCAAGGTCTATCGCAACAAGCTCGCGCTCGACGGCACCACCTTCGACATCCCGGCCGGCCGCATCGTCGGTCTGATCGGCCCCAACGGCGCCGGCAAGACCACCGCGCTCAAGGCGGTGCTGGGACTGATCGCGTTCGACGGCGAACTGTCGGTGCTCGGCCGCGACCCGCGCACCCAGCGCGACGAACTGATGCGCGATGTGTGCTTCATCGCCGACGTCGCGGTACTGCCGCGCTGGCTGCGGGTGCGCGAGGCGATCGACTTCGTCGCCGGCGTGCATCCGCGCTTCGACCGCGCCAAGTGCGAGCGCTTCCTGCACGGCACCCAGCTCAAGCCGGACCTGCGGGTTCGCGAAATGTCCAAGGGCATGATCGTGCAACTGCACCTGGCGCTGGTGATGGCGATCGACGCGCGCCTGCTGGTGCTCGACGAACCGACCCTCGGCCTCGACATCCTGTACCGCAAGCAGTTCTACCAGCGCCTGCTGGAAGACTACTTCGACGAGAACAAGACCATCATCATCACCACCCACCAGGTCGAGGAGATCGAACACATCCTCACCGACGTGATGTTCATCCGCGACGGCAAGATCGTGCTCGACTGCCCGATGGAACAGCTCAGCGACCGCTTCGTCGAAGTGCTGGTCGACCGCGACAAGGCCGACCACGCCAAGATCCTCGGCCCACTCGACGAACGCGCCCTGCCCTTCGGCAAGACCGTGATGCTGTTCGACGGCGTGCCGGCCGCGCAGCTCAACGGACTGGGCGAAACCCGCACGCCGGGCCTGGCCGACCTGTTCGTCGCCACCATGAAGGGGACCTACGCATGAATGCCACCCACGACGACCTCCAGGCCCCTCCCGCCGCGCGTCCGATGACCACGATCACGCCGCTGCAGACCTTCAAGATGTTGCTCAGGCGCGAATACTGGGAGCATCGCGGCGGCTTCGTATGGGGCCCGCTGATTGCCGGCGCGATCGCGATCGTGCTGGCGCTCATCACCGCGATCGGCCTGTCCGCGGCGTTCCACTACTACCTCGGCAAGGGCGAAGCGCACGGCGTCAATGTGGACTTCTCCAGCAAGGCCGAATCGGCCGGCCAGATCGGCGATCTCGCCCTCAGCGGCGGCCTGGCCATGGTGTTCATGGTGTTCGTGTTCGTGGTGTTCTTCTATGCCCTGGGCTCGATCTACGACGAACGCAAGGATCGCAGCATCCTGTTCTGGAAATCGCTGCCGATCTCCGACACCCAAGCGGTGCTATCCAAGCTGTTATGGGCACTCGTGCTGGCGCCGGCGCTGGCCGCGGCGATCGGTCTGCTGGTCGGGCTGGTGTTGTGGGTCCTGGCCTGGTTGACCGCGGTTGCGAACGGTGTCGACGGCGCCTCGGCGATCTTCGTGCAGGCGCATCCTTTGCGGGTGGTCGCACAGGTACTGCTGTCGCTGCCGGTGTACGCACTGTGGGCGCTGCCGACCGTCGGCTGGCTGATGCTGTGCTCGGCCTGGGCTCGCAGCGTGCCGTTCATCTGGGCGGTGGTGATTCCGCTGCTGGCCTGCGTGTTCATCGGCCTGGTCAACGTGTTCCTGGCGATCGTCACCCCCGACACCGGATTCCCGGCGCTGCGTCTGGCCTACATCATCGGTTACCGCGGCTTGTTGAGCGTGGTTCCCGGCAGCTGGATGCTGAGTCCGCAGATCGCCAACGACGCCCAGCGCGCCGCTGTCGACGGTCCGCAGGCACTGACCCAGTCATCGATCGACTTCACCACCAACCTGCACGCCCTGACCACCATCGACCTGTGGGTCGGCGCGGCGATCGGCGCGGCGATGGTCTACGGCGCGATCCGCCTGCGCCGCTGGCGCGACGAAGGCTGATCGAGCGTCTCCCGCCCGTCGCTCTCGCATGAGCGGCGGGCGGCGGATTGCAACCATCGCCGCTTCGCGCGCATCAAGACCTCGACCCTTTCATTCGGAGCACACGATGCGACACGCCATTCTTCTGCCGGCCACCCTGCTGCTCGCCGCGGCGGCGGTACTGCCGCTCGCCGCCCAGGCCGGCGAACGTTGCGAACATTCGCAGCCGCGCAATCTGCAAGTGGATCTGGCCGGGGTCAAAGCGGTGGTGTTCGAGATCGGCTCCGACGATCTGGTCGTCACCGGCGCGCCCGGCGCCGGCGCCGCGGTCACTGGCCGCGCCTGCGCCTCGGACGCCGCCGATCTGGCCGGCATGACCTTGGTCCAGCAGCGTGTCGGCGACAAGCTGGTGGTTCGCGCCGAACATCGCTACGGCATCAACTTCGGCTTCAACGGTTACCGCTACATGAAGCTGCAGGCGAGCCTGCCCGACAACGTGATGGTCCAGCTCAAGCTCGGTTCCGGCGACGCCCGGATCGACAACTTGGCCGGGCTCAGCATCGACCTGGGTTCGGGCGATGTCGAAGCGCGCAACGTGCGCGGCGTGACCACCGCCGACATCGGTTCGGGCGATGTCGATCTCGAACGCATCGGCTCGCTGCAGGTGATCTCGGTCGGTTCGGGCGATCTCAAGGCCAAGCACATCGGCGGCGGCGCCAAGCTCGGTTCGATCGGTTCGGGCGACGTCGAACTGAGCCAGGTCGGCGGCTCGGTCGAACTCGACCGCCTGGGCTCGGGCGATCTGGTCGTCGACGACGTGCGCGGCGATCTGACCGTGCGTAAGGTCGGCAGCGGCTCGGTCGATCACCACGGCGTGAGCGGTCGCGTCGACGTGGACAAGTGAAGACGTAAGCATCGACTTTGCGCGCGGTGTCGTGTCGCGCGCTTTCTTCCTCCGCACCACCTCTCGGAATTCCGCCATGAAGGCCATGAACGCTTCGATGTCGCCGCTGTTGCCGGGCCTGCTCGCCGTTGCGCTCGCGGTGGCGTCCGCCGCCGGTTGTTCGCCGGCGCCGACCGCGCCGGCCGACGTGCAAGGCTCGCCGCTGGGCTTTCTCAAGATCGACGACCAGCACGTGCAACTGCGCAACGGCAACGCGGTGGCGCGGATCGCCGCCGACGGCGCGCTCAGCATCGACGGTCGCGCGATCGCCCTGACCGCGCCGCAGCAGGCGCTGAGCAAGAGTTACTACACCCACGCCACGGCGATCGGCCTGGAAGGTGCGGCGATGGGCAAGGCCGGCGCGCAACTGGCCGGCAAGGCCGTCAGCGGCGCGATCGAGGCCGCGTTCAAGGGCGGCGATCCCGATCAGGTCGGCAAGGACGTCGACGCGCAAACCGCGGAGTTGGAGAAGAAGGCCCAGGCCATGTGCATGCACGTCGCCGAGTTGCACACCACGCAACAGGCCCTCGCCGCCAGCCTGCCCGCGTTCCAGCCGTTCGCGCGTCTGGACGCGACCACCTCGCTGGATTGTCAGAAGTAGTAACCGCCCCGCTCCATTCGCCTTGCGGCGATCGCGACCGAGCCGAATACTGCACGCCATTGCGGTGTGGACAAGGATCGATCGACCATGGGGCGAACGCAGGGACGGCTGTTGCCGCCGGTGGAATATTGGTACGAAGATCAGCCGCGCGGCGACGCACCGCCGCGCAACGGGCTTTCGGCCAACGGCAATCTCCGGCATATCGACGCGAACTATCTGGAGCTGTCGCGCACCGAGGTCCTGATCAGGGGCCTGGGGATTTTCGGCGGCTGCTTCGCGCTGTGTATTTTTGCCTACGGCCTGTTTCCGGGTTCGTGGAGCGACTGGACCGTGTGGGACGTCGCGCTGTCGATCGCCTCCCTCGGCGTGGTCGCGCTCGCGGTGTTTTGCGTTCGCCTGGACACCACGGTGCCTTCCGACACGCCGGTGCGCTTCAATCGCGCCCGCGGCAAGATCTACATTTACGAATTCGCCTGGAAGGCCAATCCCTTCGCGCGCTGGCCGCGAAGCATCAAGGTTTTCGACTGGGCCGACACCCACGCCGAAATCACCCGTCAGGCCGGAAACAGCGTGCGTTACGCGCTGTTTCTGAGCCACTGCAAGCCGGGCACGCTGGACGTTGTCGACCGCATCCAAATCGGCGGTCAGAGCATCGACGAAGTCGATATGCAGCGCATGTGGGATTACTGCCGCGCCTACATGGAGCACGGCCCAGACAACCTGCCGCCGCAGGCCCCGCGGCTGGACGATGTGAATTTCCGTCGCAGCCTGTTCTTCTTCATGCCTTTCCTCGATCCGAGCGCGGAAGGCACCGCTTATCGCCAACAGATGCATGTGCTCGAATGGATCGCCAGCCTTGCGTTGATGCTGCCGATGTTCTGGCTGTTGCTGCCGCTTGGCCTGATGCGCTACCTCGCCCTGCGCCTGGCGCCCAGGCCGCAATGGCCGGCGGAACTGGACGCGCAATCGCGCGGCGCGCCGGCGGCGGCCGCGTGACGGTTTGCCAAGCACGCGCCTGACAGGCGCCGGCCGCGGCGACACCGCGATCCGCTGCGGATCGCGGCGCAGGCCGGCCGCAGAGACTTACTCGTACTCGTCGGCCGTGCCGCTGTCGCGGGTGTTCTTCTGCACCGCGATCGCCGCGAACAGGCTCAACGCATAGGCCATGCCGTAAAAACCTTTCTCGCTCAGGCTGATGCCGGCGTTCCACAGACCGATGCACAGCAGCACCAGTGCGCTCATCACCGAGGTCCAGGCCAGACCGTAGTAGATATTGGTGACCGGGATGCCTTCCATCCGGTCGCGCACCGCCTTCTGCACCGACACGGCCGCGAACAGGCCGTACAGCAGCAAGGTCAGGTAATACCCCTTCTCGTTGAGCAGCATCTGCGTGTTCCACAGGCCGACCAGATAGGCCAGTGCGCCCAGCATGAGCGCGGTCCACGAAGCGCCGACAAAAGCCGCGGTGGGCTTATGGGAGATGGCACGGTTCATTTTGCTTTCCTTGTCGAAAGTAATCGGCTGACGCCATGTCTGCGCCGGCCCATGACGCGGCCGGCTTACCGTGCGAGCGCTCCCAGCTCACGCGGTCACTATGCCGATTACCGTGATCGCTGTCACCTGCGCACGGCGCTGCCCACCAGCCTTGAAAAGGCTCGGAACATGGCTGATGCCGGACGATCGATAGCGCGGGTTTGTTGCCGATTGGGTCCAGGCTGACGGCGCGTCACCGCTATCGACCGGCCTCGCCGGAATTCGTCGCGATAACGGCACGGTCGAACCCAGATGAGGCCCCGCGCTTTACCGCCGCGCCGCGCATCGCGGCGAGCTCACTTGCCGGATCGGACCGGCGCTTTGGCGACCCGCTTGCGCGGCTTGCCCTGGTCGGCTTCGCGCGCTTGTGCATCGGCGATCAGCACCAGCACGTCGTTGATGATGCTCGACATCGTCGCGTGCGCGGCCACCGCATCGCCGGCCTTGATCGCATCGAGCACGCGCCGGTGCGCGGGAATGCTCGCGGTGTGGCCCTTGATGCGATTGGTCAGCTGGATCGAGATGCGCAGCGCGGTGTTCACCAGTTCGTGCAGTTGCACGTAGAACGGGTTGCCGGTGGCATCGAGGATGGCGACATGGAAGGCGACATCGGAGGTCAGGTGGTCATCCTCGCCGCGCTCGGCGGCGATCATCCGCTGCAGGCCGCGCTCGATGCCCTCGATGGCCTTGGTGTCGGCGCGACGCGCGGCCAGGGCCGCGGCGGTGGGCTCGATGCCCAGCCGCATCTCGGTGAACGACTGCAGCAACTTGTACGAGAATTTGCGCTCGAGCATCCAGCGCAGCACGTCGGCATCCAGCAGGCTCCAGCTGCGCTCGGGCTGGACCACGATGCCGCTGCGCGGGCGCGCCGACAGCATGCCCTTGGAGGTGAGCATCTTGATCGCTTCGCGGGTGACGCCGCGGCTGGTCGAGTAGGCCTCGGAAATTTCCGCCTCGGTGGGAAACCCGCTTTCGGCGAAACGGCCCAGCACGATTTCCCTGCCCAATGCATCGAGCAGCTGTTCCGTCAGCGTCATGCGGCCGCTCAACTGCGATCGTCCGGCGGACTCGATAGGAGGCATCTTCCGAAATGCTCGATGGGGGGTGGGTACGATCTTCGCGACGCCGAACCGTTCCGGCAAGCACCCAGGCCTTGTTCGCCGACACGATAGCACGCGGCCCGACATCGGCAGATGCGCTGGCGCAGAGGTTTTGGTTCATCTCGCCGACTCGTCTCGCCGTGTTTCGACGCCGACGCTCACGCGATCCACGGTGCACGCTCGGCATGAGCGCGATCGTAGCGTTCGGTCGACATCGCTATATTTGTATGATAAATACGATAATGATCAGACGGAGGGGTCTGCATGAGTTCGTTTCTGCTTCGCGCCGCGGGCGGCGCGGCGTTCATCGTGTTGTGCTTGCTTCCCGATCCGGCGAGGGCGTCGGTGGGTTTCGATGCGCAGACCCGGGTCTTTCGTCTGGACGGCGGCCAGGTCACTTACGCCTTCGGCATCAACGAGGCCGGCCAGTTGCAGGCCGTGCATTGGGGCGGACGACTCGCCGCCGGCGACCCGCTCGGTCCGGTCAAAGCGCTGCCCGGCCACGCCAGTTTCGATCTGTCCGCCTCGGTCACGCCACAGGAATTTCCGGCCCAGGGCGGCGGCATCTACAGCGAGGTCGCGCTCAAGGTCGCGTATGCCGACGGCAATCGCGACACGGTGCTGCGCTATGTATCGCATCGCATCGACGGCGACACCCTCGTCGTCAAGATGAAGGACATCGCCGCGCCGCTGCAGGTGAGCCTGCGCTACAGCATCGACGCGGACACCGGCGTGGTCGGGCGTTCGGCCTCGATCGAGAATCAGGGCGACAAGCCGGTGCGCATCGATCAGGCCGCGTCGGCGTCCTACACGCTCGCGCCCGAAAGCGACTACCGATTGCATCACCTCACTGGCCGCTGGGCCGGCGAATGGACCTTGCAGCAGCGTCCGGTCACCGAGGGCGCGACCGTGCTGGAAAGCCGGCGCGGCTCCACCGGCCAGCAGAACACACCGTGGTTCGCGATCGGCCGCGACAGCGTGTCCACTGAAGAAAGCGGACCGGTGTGGTTCGGCGCGCTGGCGTGGTCGGGATCGTGGCGGATCAGCATCGACAAGGACCAGCTCGGCGCGGTGCGCGTGGTCGGCGGCTACAACCCTTACGATTTCGCCTACCGGCTCGCGCCCGGCGAAACCCTGGATACGCCGGTGTTCTACGCCGGTTACTCCGAGCACGGCATGGGCGGCGCCTCGCGCCTGATGCATCGTTTCCAGCGCGAACGCATCCTGCCCGGCAACGGCAAGCCGCGGCTGCGTCCGGTGCTCTACAACAGTTGGGAAGCCACCGAGTTCGCGGTCGACGAAGCCGGTCAAATGGCTTTGGCCGAGAAAGCCGCGCGCATCGGCGTGGAGCGTTTCGTCATGGACGACGGCTGGTTCGGCGCGCGCAACAGCGACAAGGCCGGGCTGGGCGACTGGACGGTCAATCCGAACAAATTCCCGAACGGGCTCAAGCCACTGATCGACAAAGTCCATGGCCTGGGCATGGAATTCGGGCTGTGGGTCGAGCCGGAAATGGTCAACCCCGACAGCGATCTGTACCGCGCGCATCCGGATTGGGCCATCCAGTTTCCCGGCCGCCCGCAGACGCCGGCGCGCAATCAGCTGGTGCTCAATCTCGCCCGACGCGATGTGCGCGATCACCTGTTCAAGGTGCTCGACGAACTGGTCACCCGCAATGACATCCAGTTCCTGAAATGGGATTACAACCGCAACTGGTCCGAACCGGGCTGGGCGCAACTGGCGCCGGAAGACCAGCCCAAGCTCTACGTCGAGTACGTGCGCAACTTGTACTGGATTCTGGCCGAGCTGCGCCGCAAGCATCCGCATTTGGAGATCGAATCGTGTTCCGGCGGTGGCGGTCGCGTCGACATGGGCATCATGGCCTTCACCGATCAGGTGTGGCCGTCGGACAACACCGATCCCTATGACCGGTTGAGCATGCAGGACGGTTTCAGCCACGCCTATGCGCCGGCGGTGATGATGGCCTGGGTGACCGACTCGCCGAACTGGGTCAACAAGCGCGAAACCTCGCTCGACTATCGCTTCCTGTCGTCGATGCAGGGCGGCCTGGGCATCGGCGCCAACCTCAATCATTGGAAGGACGCCGATTTCGCCACGGCCACGCGCATGGTCGAGGCCTACAAGGGCATCCGCCGCACCGTGCAGCAGGGCGATCTGTACCGACTGCTGTCGCCGTGGGACGGCGGCCGTCGTTCGGCCACGCTGTCGGTTTCGACTGATCGTAAGCAGGCGGTGTTGTTCGCGTTCTTGCACAGCGGGACCAAGGCGCTGCCGGACCCGGCGATCCGCTTGCGCGGGCTCGATCCGGCCAGGCGCTATCGCATTGCACGCGTGGGCGGCGGCGAGCGGCCTGAATCAGCACCAGCTGAAGCCAGCGGCGCGTATTGGATGGCGCATGGCGTGCCGGTGAGTTTGCGTGGCGATTTTCAAGCCGCCGCGTATGTGTTTGAAGCGAAGTGACGGGCGGTTCGATACGCAACAGCATTCGCGCCTTTGGCGCTCAGGCCCTCACCCCTGCCCTTTCCCGCCTTGCGGGAGAGTGAGTTCGAATGGCGTTGGGGTTTCAATCGCGCTAGCACTCAACCGCGGTAAAACGAAACCGCCGTTGCAGACGCGCGCCGGGCGCCAATGCGGTCATGCCGTGGACGAGCGCGCCGCCGGGCAGATGGACCGCGTCGATCGCATGATCCACCGGTTCGAAGCAGAAGAAGTCCTTGCCCACTGCCGTGTACAGCACGAAACGGTCGACGTCGCTGTCGATGTCCAGTCCCAGTCGGCGACGCGGCCAACGGATGCTCGCCCGGCCCGACCAACCGACAAAACCGTGATCGACGCAATCGGCGGGCAGGACGCGCGTATCGTCGAATCGCCAGCGTTCGGGAATGTCCGCCAACTCGGTCGGCAACGGTGTACAGCCATCGTTGAGCCAGATCCGATCCGCCGGCGCGCGCAGACGGGTATCGGCATCCCGCGGGAAGAACGGGTGCAGCCCCAGCCCGAACGGCAAGCTCGCCAGGCCGATGTTGACCACGCTCAGCGACACCTCCAGCGCGCGTTCGCGTAGTCGGTAACGCAGGTTCGCGCGATAGCGATAGTCGTGAGCCGAGGTTTCGTCCAACGTCAGCAAGGCCTCATCCGCGGCGGCGTAGGCGACGCGCCAGGCGCGTTGCCAGCCGCTGCCGTGAATCGGCCAGGGTTCGTCGTCGCGGTTGCGCGGCAAGTCGATGCGGCGTCCGTCGAAATCGAAGCCATCGTCGGAGATGCGGTTCGACCAAGGCAGCAACGGATAGCAGGCCAACTGGTTGGAATCAGCAACGACACCATCCGGCGACGGTGCGAACGGCGTGGCACGCATCAGCGGCGCCAGTTGGCCGTCGATGACGGCGTCCAGGCCGAGCAGAGCGCCGCCCCACTCGGGGACGATTCGCGCGCGCAAACCGGCGCTGGCCAGCATCATCGCCTGCACCGCCGTGCGCGCCGGTCAGCGCGCGCTGATTCGATGCAACGCGATCGCATGCGGCGCCAACAAGCCGTCGCCCGGTTGCTGCTGGCGGCTCCAAAGATCGCGCACCGTAAATTGCCTGGACGTGTCCAGACCTAGTTCGGCCCGGCGGTGCGTGAAGTTCCAGTTGTTGAAATCGACTCGCGGCGTGGCCGCGAGCGCGCCTGCGTCCGAAGCCCGCGCGGGCAGCTGACTCGAAGCCAGGACGAGGACGACAGCGAACGTGGACAGCTTGCTCAAGCGTGTGGATCGCATGCGAATTCCCCCGGGAAGATCGACCGTCATCACCAGAACACGGCGTACAACACGGCCACCACCACCACCACGACGAGCGCGCCAATGTTGAAACTGGTCGGGGTGCGATAACTCACGTCGTCGGTGCGGATCAGATCGCTGCCGGTCCGCGTCTTGCTCAACAACGAAACCACCACCGCCAATACCAGCGCCAGCAAGAACACCACGCCGACGCGATTCATGAACGGATAGTCCGGCCACATCACCCGCACCGCGATCGACAGCAGCACCGAACCGATCGCCGCGGCCAGGGCGCCGGCTTCGTTGGCGCGTTTCCAGAACAGGCCCAGCAGGAAGATCACGGTGATGCCCGGGGTGAAGTAACCGGTGAAATCCTGGATGTACTGGAAGGCCTGATCGAAACTGCCGAGCAAGGGCTTGGCCGCGAGCATGCCCAGCGCCACCGCGATCAGCGAGGCGATGCGGCCGACCCGGACCAGTTTCGCCTCGTCCTGATCCGGACGAAGCTTGGCGTAGAAATCCAGGGTGAAGATGGTCGCCACCGAATTGATCTTGGACGCCAGCGACGCCATGATCGCCGCGATCAAGGCCGCGAACACCAGGCCCAGCACGCCGGTCGGCAGCAAACCCATCATGGTCGGATAGGCTTGATCGGGCTTGCTCAATCCCGGCGCCAGCACTACCGCGGCGATGCCCGGAATCACCACGATCACCGGCACCAGCAATTTCAGGAACGCGGCGAACAGCACGCCCTTCTGCGCCTCGGCGATATCCTTGGCCGCCAGCCCGCGCTGGATGATGTATTGATTGAAGCCCCAGTAGCTGAAGTTCATGATCCACAGACCGCCGAGCAACACGCCCAGGCCCGGCAGATCCTTGTAGTAGGGATTGTCGCGGCTCAGGATCATGTGGAAGCGCTCGGGCTGGACCTCCAGCAAGTGGCGGAAACCGGCGATCACGCCCTGCCCGTCGCCGATGCGGTTCAAGGTCAGCGCGGTGATCATCAAACCGCCGAGCACCAGCAGCGACACCTGCACGATGTCGGTCAGCGCCACCGCCTTGAGTCCGCCGTAGACCTGATACGCCAGGGCGAAGCCGCCGAGCAACAGCAAGGCATAGATCTGGTCCATGCCGGTGACCTGGCTGACCGCGATCGAACCCAGCCACAGGATCGAAGTGAGATTGACGAATACGTACAGGATCAGCCAGAACACCGCCATGACGATACGGATCGTGCGGCCGTAACGGTTCTCCAGGAACTGAGGCATGGTGTAGATGTTGTTGCGCAGAAACACAGGCAGGAAGAACTTGCCGACGATCAGCAAGGTCAGCGCGGCCATCCATTCGTAGGACGCGATCGCCAGGCCCAGCGCATAACCCGAGCCGGACATGCCGATGATCTGCTCGGCGGAAATATTGGCCGCGATCAGCGAAGCGCCGATCGCCCACCACGGCAGCGACTTGCTGGCCAGGAAATAGTCCTGCGCGTTCTTGCGGTGCCCCTGTTTCTCGCGCGACACCCACTGCGCCAGCAAAAAGATGCCGGCCAGATAGCCCAATACGATCACGACATCCAATACGGACAGCATCATTCGCCTCTCTTCCTGGGTCCGGCGATGCGGCGTGCCGGTGATTGACTGCGAAACCACAGAACCACGAAAAACTAGATTCGCGCGCGGCCACGACCGCGACGCGATGAATCGTCACGCCATCGGCAGACCGAGTCGTCGCGCGAGCGCGTACAGGCCGCGCGCGGAGACCTGCTCGTCGTGTACCTGCACGCGGTGACCGCGACGGGTCAGCGCGGTCGTGTATGGCTCCAGCAAGGCCGGCGGTGCGATCAGATGCACGGTCTGTGCCTGCGCCGGCAGCCGGCGAAGCTCATGGCCGATCAGCAGGCCGGACAGGAACGAGCGCAGCGCCGAGGCCGGCAGCACGTCGAACAATCCGTGCGTGCGCACCGCGAACAGATGCTCGATCAGATCGCCATCCAGAGTGGCGTGATCCAGCCCTCGCGCGAAGCCCTGCGCATCGTGCGGCCCGGGCTGCATCAAACGGCCGAGGATGCTGTGTTCGCTCAACACCTGAAACAGTTCGCCGGTCATGGCGGTGGAGAAATCGCGGATGCGGCCATCGTCTATACGCAGGTGCTTGCAGTGAGTGCCGGCCAGGCAGGCCAGATGCGAACCGGGCCCGAGCCGGTCGAGCAATCCGCAGATCTGAGTCTCCTCGCCGCGCATCACATCGTGGACGCCATCGGCATGAACCACGCTCAGCCCCGGCGCGATCCACACTTCGCGATCGCCCGGAACCGACGATTCGATCCGGCGCATGCCCTGGGCGATCTCGTTCAACCCCGCCGGACACGCCACATAGGCGACCTCGTGCCAGCCTTGACGGCTACCGACCATGCCGGCCATCGCCACCAAGCGGTCGTCCCAACCTTGCGCGATTTCGTCGAGCACCGCTTCGAAACGGCCCGCGGACGCCAGCACGCCCTGATCGGAGCGGCGCGAGTCGATCACCCTTCCCTGCGGATCGAGCCGGAACGCACGCAGGCTGCTGGTGCCCCAATCGATCGCGATCATCGGTCGTCAAACCTCGCTTCGGCCAACCCGCGCACGCCCGGAATCGAAGCGACGAACAATCCACCGGCCTCGGGCTGCAGGCTCAACTCGGCGTCGTCGAGTTCGTCGCGCGCGGTCGTGATGTAGATCCGGTCCAGCGCGGGGCCGGCGAAACTCAGGCAGCTGACGTTCGAGATCGGCACCTTCACACTGCGATCGATATGGCCGTCGCGAGCGTAACGCACCACGCGCCCGGCGCCCCAATGCGCGCTCCATATCTGACCGTCGCGATCCACCGTCGCGCCATCCGGAGATGCCGGCGCATCCACTCGCGCGAACACCCGCGGCTCGCCCACCCTCGCCGTCTCGCTGTCGTAGACCGCGCGCATGATCCGCCCGCTACGCGAATCGCAGTAGTGCAGGCCGCGCCCGTCCAGGTCGAAACACAGGCTGTTGGGAATCGCCACGCCGGGCAAATCCAGCGTACGCAGGCCGTGGCTCAGCGAATACTGATGGAACCTGCCAATCGGCAAACGCCGCGGATCTTCGTTGAGCGTACCGAACACGAAACGGCCGTTGCGGTCGGCGCGGCCATCGTTGATGCGCAGCGTCGGCTGGTCCGCATCGACCGGTACCAACGCCTGCACCGGCAGATCCTCGGCATGTTCGGCTTGGCGCGGGTCGGCGAAGTACAGGCCTTTCGCCAATCCGAGCAGCAATCGGCCCGATTCGCACAGCGCGAACGACCCCAGTCGATCCGGCAAACGCCACTGCCGGACTTGTCCGAGTCGTGGCCGATAACGCCACAAGCGCGCGGCATGGATATCGGTCCACCACAACGCCTGCTCGCGTTCGCACCACAGCACGCATTCGCCGAGCCGGCAGCGGCTGTCGACGGCCAGGGTCGCCACGGTCTCGTGCACGGGTTCGTGCCTATGCTCGTGGATCGGCGCGGCCATCGTCCTCACCACTCCGCCACGCTGCCGTCGGCATGGCGCCACAGCGGGTTGCGCCAGTCCGACACCTCGCGGCTGCGTTCGATGACCCGCGCTTCGTCGATCTCCAGGCCCAATCCAGGCAACACGAACGGACGCACCGAGCCCTGCTCCATCGCGAAGGCGTCCTTATTGACGATGTAATCGAGCAGTTCGCCGTCGGCGTTGTAATGGATGCCGATGCTCTGCTCCTGCAGCACCGCGTTCCAACTGGCGAAGTCCACGTGCAGGCACGCGGCCAGCGCGATCGGTCCCAGCGGGCAATGCGGCGCCAGCGCGACATCGTAGGCTTCGGCCATCGCCGCGATCTTCATGCATTCGCTGATGCCGCCGGCATGCGAAAGATCGGGTTGCACAATCGCCAGGCCGCCGGCGTGCAGGACGTTCTTGAACTCGAACCGCGAATACATGCGCTCGCCGGCGGCGAGCGGAATCGCGGTCTGCGCGGCCAGGCGCGGATAGTATTCGGCCTGTTCGGCCAGCACCGGTTCTTCGATGAACAACGGCCGGTAGGGTTCCAGTTCGCGGATCAGGGTCTTCGCCATCGGCCAGCCGACCCGGCCGTGGAAGTCCAGGCCGAACTCGATGCTGTTGCCGAACACGGCGCGGATCTCGGCGACCTTGGCCACCGCCGCGTCGATCGCGCGGCCGCTGTCGAGCAGGCCGAGCTCCTCGCAGGCATTCATCTTGAACGTATCGAAACCCAAAGCGACGCGATCGTGGATCTGCGCGATGATGTCGGCCGGTCGATCGCCGCCGACCCAGCAATAGGTCTTCATTCGATCGCGCACCAGACCGCCGAGCAGCTGATACACCGGCACGCCCAGCGCCTTGCCCTTGATGTCCCACAAGGCCTGATCGATGCCGGCGATGGCGCTCATGAACACCGCGCCGCCGCGATAGAAACCGCCGCGGTACATGCTTTGCCAATGGTCGTTGATGCGCGCGGGATCCTTGCCGATCAATAGTTCGCCGAGCTCGGCGACGGCGGCTTCGACAGTGCGCGCGCGGCCTTCCACCACCGGCTCGCCCCAGCCGACGAGGCCTTCGTCGGTCTCGATCTTGAGGAACATCCAGCGCGGGGCGACGCGGTAAGTGCTGAGTCGGGTGATTTTCAAGGGCGCGCGCTCTGGTAGGCATCGACAAAAAGACCGCCGCGTTCGCGGGTGACCGCGGGCGATTGACCGGGGGTGTACAGATCGCTGCCCAGTCCGGCGCCGACGCAGCCGGCTTGCAGAAAACCGGCGAGGTTGTCCGGCGTGACGCCGCCGACGGCGAACACCGGCACCTGCGGCGGCAACACCGCCTTGATCGCGCGTACGTAAGCGGGGCCGAAGTGGCTCGCAGGAAACAGTTTGAGCGCCTGCGCGCCCGCCGCCAGCGCGGCGAAAGCTTCGCTGGGCGTGGCGAAACCGACGGCGCAGGTCAGGCCGCGCTGCACCGCATGGCGGATCACCGCGACATCGGTGTTGGGCGTGACCATCAATCGCGCGCCGGTCGCTGCCAACGCATCCACGTCGGCCAGGTTCAACACGGTGCCCGCGCCGATCAATGCGCGGTCGCCGGCGACGGCGAGCGCGAGTTCGACGCTGCGCAACCACTCGGGTGAGTTGGTCGGGATCTCGATCAGGCCGATGCCGGCGTCGATCAACGCATGTACATGCGCCTCGACCTTGGCCGGCGCGATGCCGCGCAGGATCGCGATCAAGGGGCGCCGGGCGCTCCAGTCGATGGAGGGTTCGGTCATAAGCGAGGTGATCATTCGTGGTACAGCTGAGTGCGCCCGCCATCGATGACGATGTCGGTGGCGTTGATGAAGCGCGCTTCGTCGCTGGCGAGGAACAACGCGGTGTAGGCCACCTCGTCGGGTTCGCCGATCCGCCGCGGCGGCAGCAGTTCGGTCTGGCGGCGGCGCGCGGCCTCGGGATCGGGCTGCGATGACAACCAGCGCTCGATGCGATCGGTGAGGATCAATCCCGGCGAGATCGAATTGAAACGCAGGCCCTGCGCCGCGTACTCCAGTCCCAAGGCTTTGGTCAGCCCGATCAGCGCGTGCTTGGCGACCGGATACGGGAACGCACCGGGGATGATCTTGTGGCCATGCACCGAAGCGATGTTGACCACCGATCCGCGCCCGTGCTCAAGCATGACCGGCAACGCGGCGCGGCTGAAATTCCAGGCGCCGCCGAGGTTGATCGCCAGGTTGCGCCACCAGTCGTCCGGCGCCAGGGTCAGCGGATCGCTGAACACGTCCACGCCGGCGTTGTTGATGACGGCATCGATCGTGCCGAACGCTTCAGCGGCGCGATCGACGAAGGCCGCGACCGCATCGGCGTCGGCGACGTCGCCGGCGACGAACAGTTCGCAGGCCGAGGTCTGCCCCGGCGGCGGCGGCGCGCGGTCGTAACCGGCCACGCGCGCGCCGTGCTCGACGAACAGGCGGGCGATCGCCGCGCCGATGCCGTTGGACGATCCCGAGACCAGGACCGATTTTCCGGCCAGACGTTGCCCGGGTGCGGTGGGAGTACGCTCGCTCATCGATTCGCCTCGGTGCCGGCCACAGCCGGCGTTATGCGGAACTGGTAGCGCGAGGGCGCCACCGGAATACGGTACTGCGAATGCGGCTGACCGAACTTGCTCCACGAATCGTCGCCGCCGACACCGATCTGGCGTTCGTCGATCATCAGCGAAACATGCTCGCGCGCGACGATGTCGCTGCTGTGCGCCTGCCCGATCGGCTTGCGGTCCAGATCGGTATACGGAAAGGCCAAGGCATTGACCGACAACGGCTTGGCCCCGGTCACCCGGATGCCGACACCGTCGTCGGCGGTCAGCGCGAGCCAGCGCACGTCGATCTTGTTGCCGGTTTCCTGCGGGCGAATGTAGTCGTGGTTCTGTTCGGCGATCTTGCCGGCGTACACGCCGATCTCGGCGCCGGTGTAGCGATCGGCATAGCTCTCGTGCGGGCCGCGGCCGTACCAGCTCAGCTCCGTGATGCGGCTCGGCATGGTGAACATCAGCCCCAGGCGCAAGGGATCGGGCAAGCCGGCATACAAGGGCTTGAATTCGGCGGTGACGTCGACCGAACCGTCGCGCGCCATCGCGTAGTCGACCGTGTACTGCACGTCCGGTGTCGCGGATTCGCCGCCGATATCGAATTCCACTCGCACGCTTGCACTGCCGTCATCGTCGCGTCGCACCTGGATAGCACGCACTCGACGGGATTCCGACAGTGGCTTCCAGATCTGATGGCTGGCGTAGAGCCCGGTGCCGATGTCGTTGTCGGTTGGCGCGCGCCAGAAGTTCGGTGCGCCGCCTTGCAACAATGTCTGATCGCTATAGGCGTAGCGCTGGATGAGACCGGTGGCGCGATCGATGCTGAGCTCGACGCCGGCGGCGCGCAAGGTCGCGGTCTGCGCCGTATCGCTGACCACGACCTCGGCACCCGAACGCTTGACGGACGGCAACGACGGCGGCGGCGACAAGGCGAACTGTTCCCACGCCACGACGTGCCCCGCCGGCACCAGCGGCACCGTGCCGGCGCGGGTGCGTGCGCGCAATGTCAGCAGGTATTCGACGCCGGGCCGCTTGCTCAGCGACGGCAGAGCGAAGTCGACCGTCTGGCTGCCGTCGGCGGGCGTGGACAACGCCGGCCCCTTGCCTTCGCGCACGATCCGGCCGTTCTCGCGCAATTGCCAGTCGAAATCGAAGCCGCTCAGATCGATGAAGTTATGCCGGTTGCGCACGGTGAAGCGGCCGGCCGCGGCGTCCACCGCTTCGAACTGGATCGGTCCGTACACCTTGCTCAACTCATGCAGATGTGGATTGGGCGTGCGATCGGGTTGCAGCAGGCCGTCGCCGAATTCGATCGCCTCCGCGCCGGACGGATTGGGGCCGTAATCGGCGCCGTACGCCCAGTATGCGCGGCCGTCGTCGGTGCGCTTGAGCATGCTCTGGTCGACCCAGTCCCAGATGAAGCCGCCCTGCAGCCGGTCGTGAGCGTAGATCGCATCCCAGTACTGCTTGAGGCCGCCCAGGCTGTTACCCATCGCATGCGCGTACTCGCACAGGATCAGCGGCTTGCCCGCGAACTCCGGGTCGGTCGCGTAATCGACGATGCGCGCGGCCGGGTCGTACATCGGCGCGTAGAAATCCACGTACGGTTCGGGCAGATGCTGGGCGTAGATGGTGCCGTGGCCGAGGTAGCTCACCAACCGCGTCGTGTCATGCGTGTGCAGCCAGTTCGCCGCGTTGGCGAAGTTCGGCCCGGTGCCCGCTTCGTTGCCGAGCGACCAGAAGATGATCGAAGGATGGTTCTTGTCGCGCTCCATCATGCGCTGGACCCGCTCCAGATGCGCGCGTTCCCAGCGCGGGTCGTAGCCCAGCTGGACCTTGTCGCGCGGCCGCATGCCCTCGTCGCCCTTCTGCATGTAGCCGTGCGATTCGATATTGGCCTCGTCCATCACGTACAGGCCGTATTCGTCGGCCAGCGCGTACCAAAGCTCGGCGTTGGGATAGTGCGAGGTGCGCACCGCATTGACGTTGTTGAGCTTCATCAACTCGATGTCGCGCCGCATCGAGGCTTCCGATATCACGTGGAAGCTGACCGGGTCATGCTCGTGCCGATTGACCCCGCGGATCTTGATCGGCTTGCCGTTGACCCGCACCAGCCCGCCTGACACTTCAACCGTGCGAAAGCCGATCTTGACCGCGCTGGCCTGCACCAGGCTGCCACTGGCATCGCGCAATTCCAGCAGCAGGGTGTAAAGATTCGGCGTTTCCGCGGTCCACGGGCGCACGCCTTCGATCGTGCCCGCCAGGCTCAGCGTGCGCGGTTTTGACGACGGCTCGACCGCCGCCTCGCGCGTCAACACAACGCGGGCGCCATCGAGCACGCTGGCCTTGATCCGGCCCGCCGCGGCCTCGCCGGTGACGCTAAGGTCCAGGTTCAATTCGCCGTTGCGATAACTCTTGTCCAAGGTGGTGCGGGCGAAGAAATCACGCAACCAGGTGCCAGGCGCGGCGAGCAGATAGACATCGCGCTCGATACCGCTGACCCGCCAGAAATCCTGATCCTCCAGATAGCTGCCGTCGGCCCAGCGATACACCTGGATCGACACGTTGTTGGCGCCAGCGCGCAGATGGCGGGTGATATCGAACTCGGCCGGCAGCTTGGAGTCTTCGCTGTAACCGACCTGTTTTCCGTTGACCCACACGTAATAGGCCGCGCCCGCAGCGCCGATGTGCAACAGCACCTGGCGCCCGTCCCAACCCGACGGCACGGTGAAATCGCGCCGGTAGGATCCGACCGAATTGATCGCGTGCGGAATGAAGGGCTGATTGGCCGGAAACGGATAGGTGATGTTGTTGTACAGCGGCTGGCCATAACCCTGCGCCTGCCACATCGACGGCACCGGGATGGTCTTCCACGCCGATACGTCGAAATTGTCGCGATAGAAATCCAGCGGCCGCTGCTCGACGCTCGGCGCGAACGCGAAGCGCCAATCGCCGTTGAGGTCGAGGAAGTAACGCGAATCGGCGATCCTGCCGGCGCGCGCGAGCGGCACCGATTCGAACGGGAACGAGGTGGCGCGCATCGGTTCGCGATCGATCGCGTTGACCTCCGGACGTTCCCATTCGGCGACTTGCGTGGACGCAGGCGGCGCGGGCGCCGCCTGCGCGCCCGCCAGAGCGCACAGCGCCAGCAGCACGAGCAGGCCGCGACCGATGCGGCGGATCGGCGTGCGCATCACCATGATCCACGGACACCGAAGGACAGCGCGCGGCCGTTCGCCGCGACCCACTGCGGACGGCTCTCGTAGCGCGAATACGCCGCTTCGGTCTCGTCGTTGACGTTGCTGGCCTCGGCGAACAGCGAGACGTGGTCGTTGAGCTTGAAGTTGGCGCTCAGATCGATCTGACCATACGGCTTGACCGTGGTCGGCTCGCCCTGCGATCCGCGCACCGCCGAGAGGTATTCGTCGCGCCAGTTGTAGGCCGCGCGGAAACCGACCCGGCCCTTTTCGTAGAACACGATCAGATTGCCCGAATTGGCCAGACCCACCACCGCGAACTGACCGGTGGCGATGGCCGGATCGAAGCTCTGCTTGCTGTCGACGTAGGTGTAGTTGGCCTGCACGCCCAGGCCGTCGAACGGCGCCGGCAGGCGGTCGAAGGTGTACTGGAACGACAACTCCGCGCCCTTGACCACGGCGGTATTGGCGTTGACCGGCAGGGTTTCCATGAACGGATAGCCCTGGATCGTGGTCGGCCGGGTCACGTTGGTGACGAAGTTCTCGACCTTCTTGTAGAAGCCCGCCAGTCCGAGGTAGCTGGTGTCGTTGAAGTACCACTCCGCGCCAAGATCGTAGTTGCGCGCCTTGTACGGCTTGAGATCGATGTTGCCGGTGTTGATCGAACCCGGGCCCGGCGGACGCACGCCGATGTCTTCGCTGATGCGCAGGCTGGTCAGGGTCGGCCGGGTCAAGGTGTCGGACGCCGACGCGCGCAGCACCAGGTTCTCGCGCAGATTGATGCGGAAGTTCAACGACGGCAGCCAGTCGTTGTAGCTGGCGCTGCGCGAGATCGGAATCGGCGGAGTGAAATGCACCTGGGCGTTGGTCGGATCGCCCGGCGTGCCGGTGATCGATTCCACCTGCGAGGACACCGCGCGCGATACCGCATCGGTCTTGACGAAGCGCACGCCGAGGTTGAGCGTCCACGGCATGTCGTGGAAGGTGTTCTCGAACGTGGCCTGGGCGAACGCCGCGTACGACTTCTCCTCCACCAGCCATTGGCTTTGCGGCACCGGCATCGCCCTGAAGCCGCCGTATTTCTGCAAGGCATCGGCGATGCGCTGGGCGCGGCCGGGATCGTTGGGATCGTAGAACTCGCCGCCGGGCGCGAACTGGTTGTACGCCGCCGGGCTCGACAGGAAGTCGAAGTAGCGCTGCGGATCGAACGTCAGCCATTGGGTCGGCGCGCCGGTGGAGACGCCGTTCACCAGCGAGCCGGCATTGAACACGCTGGCCAGTTCGCTCGGCAGCCGCACCGCATAACCGCAGTACGCGCAGTTCAGATCGCTGTCGGAGGTGCGCACGGTGACGCTGTCCTTGGTCCGCTTGGAACCGGAGATGCCGAACTGCAACTGCGACAAGGTGCCTTCGATGAAGTTGCGGGTCAGGCTGACCTTGCCCTCGTACAGCTCGTCGCTGCGGTTGTCGCCTTCGCGGTCGACGAAATGCGCGCGCAGATCCGAGGTGTCGGTGGTCGGCAACAGATTGGAGTAGCTCGGAAACGCGCCGGGATTGAGATTCCAGGTCGGGTTCACGCCGACATTGCGCGCGCCCATCACCATGAAATAGCCCTTGCCGCCGCTGTTCTCCTCGGCCTTGGAATAGGAGCCGTCGAAGTCCAGCGAGGTCTGCTCGCCGACCTGCCAGGCGACGTTGACGCCGAGCTGCTGGTTGATCGAGTTGCGTGGGCTGGACGAGACGATGTGATCGTTGGCCAGCCCACCGGTGTCGCGGCGGACGAACGAGGTGGCGGTGCCGTTGGCATCGACGCTGACTTGCTGGACGTCGGCGGGGTCGGTGTACAGGCCGAAGGCGTTGACCTTCGAGTCGATCTCGTACTTGGAGTACATGGCGTCCACGCCCACCCGTACGTTCTCGCTCGGCAACCAGTCGATCGCCGCATTCACGCCGGTGCGGGTGCGCTGTTCCTGATTGACCTTGTATTGCAGGGTGCGCGGCACGGCGACGTTGTTCAAGCCGCTCACGCCGTTGATGCCGTTGCTGCCGGTCAGCCAGCCTTCGTCGTCGATCACCTCGCTGGTGTGATCGCGCTGGTAGCGCACCACGCCGAGCAAGGCGCCGAAGGTGCCGTCGGCGTTGGTGTCGCTGATCAGGCCGGAGAACTTCGGCTTGGTTTCGCCCGACAGGCTGTCGCGTACGCCCGACACGCTGCCGGCGACGTGGAACCCCTTGTCGTCGAGCGGGCGCCGGGTCTTGATGTTGACCGTCGCGCCGATGCCGCCTTCGCTGAGATTGGCCTGCGAGGTCTTGAATACCTCGGCGGTGCTGATCAGCTCCGACGGCAGCACGTCGAAGCTGAATTCGCGCCCGGCGTTCTCGGTCGCCATGGTCCGGCCGTTGAGCAGCACGGTGTTGAATTCCGGTCCGAAGCCGCGCACGGTGATGAAGCGCGATTCGCCGCCGGAGCGATCCACCGACACGCCGGCGATGCGCTGCAGCGAGTCGGCGACGTTCTGGTCGGGAAACTTGCCCACGTCCTCGGCCGACACCGCGTCGACGGTGCCGATGGCGTCCTGCTTGAGCGCCTGCGATTTCTGGATGCTCGCGCGGGTGCCGCTGACCACCACCGCGCCGAGCGTGGTCGGGTCTTTGTCGGCGCTCTCGGCCGCCGCGGCGGACGGCGCGTCGGCGGATTGTTGCGCTTGCGCGGCCTGGGCGACGACGGCGGACATCGCCATCGTGACCATCAGCGCGTTGCGGACACGAAGTGCGTTACGAACGGAAACGGTCAGTGCTGATTGATGCATTACCCTGCCCCGGCTGAACAGCGATTTCGCTGTTGATTGACGATCGACCGGACCTCGCCCCCGCTCGGTCCCTCCCTGCGCGGCCGCTCCGGCTGGGCCGGGCAGTCGCGCTGTCCTATTTGTAGGATAAATAGTATTTATGGGATCAATGTCGATGCAAGCTGCACCGCAGCATGGCGATCGCGCAGGATCCGGCTGGCGGCTTCACACCCGGCCAGCGCCGCGATTCGGGGAATAAGGCCTCGGCGCCGATGCAACGCAAGCCACCTGTTCGACGCTGACGCACGCTCAGCGGCATGCCTCATAAAGATTGGGTCGCAGTGCGCGGCTCGATTTTCGCCGTGATCGGGGCGACACCATGAGTCTTCGCATGGTCCTGCCGTCAGATGTGGAGACACAAACGCATCAGGCTTGGCTTGGAGATGCGTTCGGCGAGTCCAACGAAGGCTTGCTCCGTCCG
>NZ_LMHM01000016.1:74651-158967 GCF_001427785.1 Lysobacter sp. Root690 | reverse complement strand
CCCTGCCGATAACCATGAATCGCTGTCGCCTATGCACAGCGCTGCCCCCGGCGCTGAAAACGCGAGGCAAATGGCGAATGGCAAACAACCGGCAGCCTAGGGTTATCCCTGATTCGTCGTGATCTGCCGAATCGATAAGCGCCGCTGCGGAACCGATCGAACCGCAGCGAGTTACGAACGGCGACCGGCAACCGCCGCGCGATGCGCGCGGCGAAGTCAACGCTGAAAAATTGCGCCCGCAACGGGCGTCTTGGGCGGCCGCGACGATTGCGAAATCGCAATGCGGGCGCGCTCAGGCTTGCACTTCATCGACACCGCAGACCGAGGGTCTGCGATGGCGGGGCTGTCCGAATCCGCCGACAGGCGGAACCGGTCCCCGGGCCAGGCGTGCCCCCGGGCCCGGGGCGGGTGGATCAGTGCGCCGGCTTGACGCTGGCGACGGCGGCCTGGGCCGCGTCGGCGGCGACCGGGGCGACCTGGGAGGCCACATCGGCCTTTATGTCTTCGCCGATCGGCACGTCCTGCGGCGCGCAGGCGGCACAGGCGAACAGCGACAGGACGGCGGCGTACCGAAAGAAAGTCTTGGACATCATGAGCGAGGCTCCATGGTGATGGCTGACCGGATCGGGGCGATCCGGGGTTCGGGGGAAAAACACGTTGCACGGACGCATCCGGCGGCTCGAGCAACGATGCACATAAAACCGCAAACATAACCCTGGCATTACGGACCGATTACCGCTCAATAACCGCCCATCGCTACCCGGCGTTCGCGGACCTGCCCGGCGGCCTGAGCCGCCGGATTCGCGATAAACCCGCGCAACGCGGGCCTGTCGCGAAATCGGTCACGCGCGGGAAAGACATCGAAACCCGAGAGTTTCTTGGTGCGCCGCCCGCTTTCGCACGCCGCGCCGCCGCTTTCCCGCCGCAGCGGGAGATTATCGCGCACTAACGCGCGAATATCCCCGAACACGCCCCGAGCATATCCAAGCGCCAGCGCCTGAAAACCCCACCCCGGTCGCGAAACTAAATCCTGGAACAATTCGATCCACCGGGGCCGCGGGCCGTCCCTTCCCCAAGGCACGGCCGCGACGACGGCATCCGGAGCCAGACTTTAATCACACTCTGACATGAATTGAAGCGGGCGACGTTCACTCAGGCTCAACCGCCCCCGCCGCCGGCCCCGCCGGCCTGGATGCCGCCGCGGGTCAGCCGGGTCGGATCGAGCAGCCGGCGCAGTTGTTTTTCCGGCAGCCCGGTGACCTCGATCGCCACCTCCAGCACCGGCCGGCCCTCCTTATAGGCCTGCTTGGCGATCGCCGCGGCCTTCTCGTAACCGATCAGCGGATTGAGCGCGGTGACGAGGATCGGATTGCGGTCGAGCGCCTCGCGCACATGCGCCTCGCGCGCGCGCAAGCCGGCGATCGCGCTGTCGGCGAGCAGGCGCATGGCGTTACCGAGCAGGCGGATCGAATCGAGCAGGTCGTAGGCGATCAGAGGCAGCATCACGTTGAGCTGGAAATTGCCGCTCTGCCCGGCCACGGTGATCGCCGCGTGGTGACCGATCACCTGCGCGCAGACCATCGCCATCGCCTCGGGAATCACCGGGTTGACCTTGCCGGGCATGATCGAACTGCCCGGCTGCAGCGCCGGCAACTCGATCTCGCCCAGGCCGGCCAGCGGGCCGGAATTCATCCAGCGCAGATCGTTGGCGATCTTGGTCAGGGCCACCGCAAGGGCGCTGAGCTGGCCGGACAGTTCGACCGCATCGTCTTGCGCGGCCAGGCCTTCGAATTTGTTCGCCGCCGATTCGAAGCGCGTGCCGGTCGCGGCCGACAGCGCCTTCGCCATCGCCTTGCCGAAGCGCGGGTCGGCGTTGATGCCGGTGCCGATCGCGGTGCCGCCGATCGGCAGCCGGCGCAGGCGCTTGAGGCTGTCTTCGATGCGCTGCTGAGCCGAATCGAGCTGCGCGGCCCAGGTGTCGAACTCCTGTCCGAACGTCAGCGGCATGGCGTCCATGAGATGGGTGCGGCCGGTCTTGGTGGTCTTGGCCAGTTCCTTGGCGCGGCGCTGAATGGTCTTGCGCAGATGCGCGAGCGACGGCAGCAGGGATTCCACTACCGCCAACTGCGCCGACACCCGGATCGTGGTCGGAATCACGTCGTTCGAGCTCTGGCCCAGATTGACGTGATCGTTCGGATGAATGGTGTGCTTGCCCGCGCGCGAAGCCAGGGTCGCGATGACCTCGTTGGCGTTCATATTGCTCGAGGTGCCCGAGCCGGTCTGATAGACGTCGATCGGGAAATGCGCGTCGAAGCGGCCGTCGGCGACCTGCGCCGCGGCGGCGCCGATCGCCTTGGCCACGCCGGCGTCGAGCAGGCCGAGCCCACCGTTGACCTGGGCCGCAGCAGCCTTGACCAGCGCCAGCGCGCGGATGAATTCGCGCGGCATCGGCACCCCCGAGATCGGGAAGTTCTGCACCGCGCGCTGGGTCTGCGCGCCCCATAAGGCGTCGATGGGGACGCTGAGCTCGCCCATGCTGTCGTGTTCGCGGCGGAAACCCGGGGCGGCCGGGGCTTGCGCGGGCTTGGCCGAGGTGCGGGTCGGGGGTTTGCCCGGAGTCTTCGCCGGATTCTTTGATTTGGACGCCATTGCCAACTCCATTGAGTCGTGGGGGAGACGCGCGGCGCAGGGGCCGTGCATCACATCGAGAGGTCGGGACGCGGCCGAGCTTCGCAAGAGCGAAGGACCGCGCCGTGCTGGCATTACGATTCCGCTGGCGGACGTCATGATCGCCGTGGTCGCACCGCGCGTCGAGTGCACGCGGGCGTTTCGCCCGATCCGGCGAGGTCGGACTCACGCAAAGCTTCCTGTAGCAGCGGCNNNNCGCGGAGTGACAAGTTTGCGCCGCGACCCTGCAACCCCGCGGTCGCGGCTCGCGCCGCTCCTACAGGGAGCGCCCGGCACGCCACGGACCGTAAGGTAGAATGGCGGACTGTTTCCTGCCCTGCGTGTGCCATGTCCGCCGACCCCCAGACCGCTCTGCTCGCCCTGTCCCCGCTCGATGGCCGCTACGCCGGCAAGGTCGATGCGCTGCGGCCGATCTTTTCCGAATTCGGCCTGATCAAGGCCCGCGTCAAGGTCGAGGTCGAGTGGCTGCTGGCGCTGGCCAACGAGCCGGGCATCGTCGAGCTCAAGCCGTTCTCCGACGCGGCCGCGGCGCGCCTGCGCGCGCTGGCCGACGGGTTGTCGGTCGAGGATGCGGCGCGGGTCAAGGAGATCGAGCGCACCACCAATCACGACGTCAAGGCGGTCGAGTACCTGATCAAGGAACGGCTCAAGGACGACGCCGAGCTGGGGCCGGCGCTGGAGTTCGTGCATTTCGCCTGCACCAGCGAGGACATCAACAACCTCAGCTACGCGCTGATGCTCAACCAGGCCCGCCAGCATGTGCTGCTGCCGCGGCTGGACGAGCTGATCCAGGCCCTGCGCGCTATGGCCCATGCCCACGCCGCGCTGCCGATGCTGTCGCGCACCCACGGCCAGACCGCGTCGCCGACCACGGTCGGCAAGGAATTGGCCAACGTGGTCGCGCGTCTGCAACGCCAGGGCGAGACCCTGGCCGGCGCGCAGATGCCGGGCAAGATCAACGGCGCGGTCGGCAATTACAACGCCCACGTCTCGGCTTATCCGGACATCGACTGGCCGGTGTTCTGCGAGCGTTTCGTCGCCTCGCTGGGCCTGGACTGGCAGCCCTACACCACTCAGATCGAGCCGCACGACGGCATCGCCGAGCTGTGCGACGCGCAGCGCCGGATCGATACGATCTGCATCGACCTGTGCCGCGACGTGTGGGGCTACATCTCGCTGGGGTATTTCAAGCAGGCGGTCAAGGCCGGCGAAATCGGCAGCTCGACCATGCCGCACAAGGTCAACCCGATCGATTTCGAAAACGCCGAAGGCAACTTCGGCATCGCCAACGCTTTGTTCGAACATTTCGCCGCCAAGCTGCCGATCAGCCGCTGGCAGCGCGACCTGACCGACTCGACCGTGCTGCGCGCGCTCGGCACCGCGTTCGGCCACGCCTTGATCGGCATCGACGCGCTGATGCGCGGCCTGGGCAAGCTCAGCGTCAATCCCGAGCGTCTGGCCGCCGATCTCGACGCGTCCTGGGAAGTGCTGGCCGAAGCGGTACAGACGGTGATGCGCCGCCATGGCCTGCCGAACCCGTACGAACAGCTCAAGGCGCTGACCCGCGGCCAGGGCATCAACGAAGCCTCGATGCGCGAGTTCATCGCCTCGCTGGAACTGCCGGCCGAGGACAAGCAGCGGTTGCTGGCGATGACCCCGGGCAGCTACACCGGCCTGGCCGAGCGGTTGGCACGCGAGATCTGATCCGGCGCGCGTAACTTGCGCCGCTTCGCAGGTGAGTTCCTCGCTGTAGGAGCTGCGCAAGCCGCAATCGCGAATACTCAAGTACGACGAAACGTGCGTCGCAACCGCAGTTTCGTGGTCGCGNGCCGCTCCTACAGTCGCTCGGACGTGGCTACGTTTCTCACTGTAGGAGCGGCGCGAGCCGCGACAGCGAATACTCAACTACGGCGAAACTTGCGTCGCAAACGCAGTGCCGCGGTCGCAGTTCCAGCCACTCCAAAAGTCACTGCGACACAGAAACAAAAATTCCTCTTTCTGCTGCCACAATTTCTTTTTGCTTCGCGGGGCATCCGAATCGGAGATAGTGATCGCCACTGTTCCGCAAGGGTTTCGCACATGCGTTTTCGCACCGGCGTATTGGCCGCTTCGCTCATCTCATCGATTCTCGCCGCCTGCGCAAGCGCGCCGCGCGCCGACAATGACCGCATCGCGAACGTCGCTGCGCCCGCGCCCTGCTCCGCCGATCCGAGCTGGGACGAGCCGACCGCGCCGCGCCATATTTACGCCAACACCTGGTACGTAGGCACCTGCGCGATCAGCGCGATCCTGATCACCTCCGACGCCGGCCACATCCTCATTGACGGCGTTACCGACAAGGCCGCGCCGCGAATCGAAGCCAACATCCGCGCGCTCGGCTTCGAGCCGAAGGACGTGCGCTACATCGTCAGTTCGCACGAACATATCGATCACGTCGGCGGCATCGCGCGCCTGCAGCGCGACACCGGCGCGCGCGTGGTCGCGCGCGAACCCGCCGCGACCGCGCTGGAACGCGGCCACAGCGATCGCGGCGATCCACAGTTCCTGAGCGTGGCGAAGTTTCCGCCGGTGGTTTCGGTGCAGCGCATCGGCGACGGCGAGACTCTGCGCGTCGGGACGGTCGTGCTGACCGCCCACGCCACGCCCGGCCATACCGCTGGCGGCACCAGTTGGACCTGGTCCTCGTGCGATGGCGCGACCTGCCGCGCGACGGTCTATGCCGACAGCGTCACTCCGTTCTCCGACAAGGTGTATCGCTACAGCGACAACGCCGAGATGGTCGCGGCCTTCCGCAACAGCCTGGCTTCCATCGCCGGACTGCCCTGCGAGATCCTGCTGACGCCGCATCCGAGCGCGAGCCGATTACTCGAACGCCTGGATCCGGCCTCCGGCATCGCTCTGGTCGATATCGGCGCGTGCCGCGCCTACGCCGCGACCGGCACCGAGAAGCTCGACGCGCGCCTGAGCAAGGAACGGGCCGACCGGCCCGGCAACGTCCCGAGCCATGAAGAGCCTGCGCCCACTCATTGAAACGCGCCGCCACATCGCCTTAGCGCGAACCGCGCGACACTCCGCCCTCGATCCCCCGGAGCGTGACGATGCAGCAGCTGATCAATATCGACGTCCCCGACCTTGACGCGGCCACGCGTTTCTACACCCACGCGTTCGGCTTGCACGTCGGGCGCAGACTGGGCGTGGAGGTGATCGAACTGCTCGGCGGACAGGCGCCGATCTATCTGTTGCGCAAACCCGAGGGCTCCGCGGCCGCGGGCGACGACATCCGCCGCTACGCGCGGCATTGGTCGCCGCTGCATCTGGATGTGGTGGTCGACGACCTCGACGCGACCCTGCGCAGTGCATTGACCGCCGGCGCGCAACAGGAAGGCGCGATCCGCAGCGCGAACTGGGGCCGGATCGTGCAGATCGCCGATCCGTTCGGGCATGGCTGGTGCCTGCTGCAATTCCTGGGACGCGGCTACGACGAGATCGCCGACTGAAACTCGCCCGGCCTCATCCGTCTCGCACGGGCCTGCGCAGCGCCCAGTGCCGATACAACGCGTACGACACCCCGGTGATGCCGGTCAGCATCGCCGGGACATACAAGGCCCGATAACTCCATGCCTGAAACAACACCGCGCCGATCGCCCCGCCGGCCAGGAAGCCGCAGATCACCACCAGGCACAGCCACACCCGCCGCGTGCCGACCGGAAGCCCGCGCAGCCAATGGCCGAGCGCGACGCCGACGTCGGTGAACAAGCCAGTCAGATGGGTGGTCCGGATCAGCGCGCCGCTGTAGGTCGTGGCCATCGCGTTCTGCAGGCCGCAGGCGACCGCGGCGAGCATCACCCCGGCATGCACGTCGCGTTCCATCAACGGCACCGCCGCGAACAGACAGGCCGCCTCCACGGCCAGCACCACGCCATAGCGACGCCCCAGCTTCAAAGTGCTGTCCTGGATGATCAGGCCGCTCAGCACCGCGCCGAACACGAACGACAATCCGACCAGGGCCAGATCGATCGCCACTCGGCCCTGGCCGTGAGCGAGCGCGATCCCGAGCAGGGTCGTGGTGCCGGTCAGATGCGTGACCGCCTGATGCTCATAGCCGAGATAGCCGATGGCATTGATCATGCCGGCGATCGCGGCCAGGCAGGCCGTGCCGATCCAGACCCATCGCGGCAGTACGATTCCCATTGCGTCTCCCTGGTTGTCGGCAGTCTAGCCGCCACGGTTGGCGTTCGAGCCTTGGCGTCGCCTTCGTTCGGATTGGATCGGATCGGGCCGACCCACGTCCGGGCAGGCACGAACACGCAACAGCCGGCCGGCAAAGTCCGAACGGCGGCGAATCGCGATCACCGCGCAGGCCGATTCAAAGCGGCCGAACGGACCGGTTCGGTGACGCACGCGCCTCACCACGCATCGTCACATCGGCGACAATGGCGTTATCCGCGCGAACCGAGCGCGATCCGATCTGTACCCATGGCAAAGAAACCCGTCGCAAGCCCCGCCCGCAGCCAGACCTCCGCTCCGGCGATCGAGGTCGACGCCGCCACCCATCCGCCGCTGGGCATGAGCCCGGCCGTGTTCCTGCGCGACTACTGGCAAAAGCGCCCGCTGCTCATCCGCAACGCCTTCCCCGGCCTGCAATCGCCGATCCAGCCCGAGGATCTCGCCGGTCTGGCCTGCGAGGAAGGCGTGCTGGCGCGGGTGATCGAGCACGATCGCGACAGTGATGTGTATGCATTGCGGCACGGGCCGTTCGAAGAATCCTTTTTCCCCGGCCTGCCGCGACAGGACTGGACGCTGTTGGTGCAGGACGTCGACAAATGGGACGCCGACGTCGCCGCGCTGCTGCCGGCGTTCGATTTCCTGCCGCGCTGGCGCATCGACGACATCATGGTCTCGTTCGCCGCGCCGGGCGGCTCGGTCGGCGCGCACGTCGACCAGTACGACGTGTTCCTGCTGCAGGCCCAGGGCCACCGGCGCTGGCAGATCGACGCGCGCCCCGATGCGCCGCAGGATTTCCGCCCCGACGCCGACCTGAAACTGCTGCGCGAATTCGACCCCAGCCACGACTGGGTGCTCGGCCCCGGCGACATGCTGTACCTGCCGCCGGGCGTGCCGCACCACGGCGTCGCCGAAGACGCCTGCCTGACCTTCTCGGTCGGCATGCGCGCGCCGTCGGCGGCCGAGCTGATGGGCGATTACATCGACACCCTGGCCGGCGAGGCCGACGACAGCCTGCGCTACCGCGACCCCGACCTGAGCCCGCCGCGCGATCCCAACGAGATCGACGCGACCGCGATGGGCCGGGTGGTCGAGGCCTTGAACGCGATGCGCATGAACGATCCCGATCGCCTCGGCGACTGGTTCGGCCGCTTCATTACTGTGTACCGCGCCGCGGGCGAGGTCAGCGCCGGCAATGAGGAGCCGCGCTCGCGGATCGAGATCGAATGGGACCTGGAACGCGGCGCCTCGCTGTGGCGGCACCCGTGGTCGCGGATGGCCTGGCGCAAGGCCCACGCCAAGGGCAAGGCGGCGCGGCTGTACGTCAGTGGCCAGGAATTCGCCCTGCCCGCGCGCGACGCCCAGACCATCGCCGCGGCGGTGGAGATCGATGCCGAAACCTATTCGGCGCTGTCGGAGACCGGCCGCGCCTGCGTGCAGGAACTGATCGCCGGCGGCCACTACCGCCTCGGCCTGGACGATGACGGCGACGACGACAGCGAGGACGCGGGAGACGAGGCATGAGCGCGGGGTTCCAGGTGGTCGCGGTGCTCGATTACGCCGCCGCCCTGCCGGCGCTGCGGCAGGTGCGCGAGACCGTGTTCGTGCAGGAACAGAACGTCCCGGCCGAACTGGAACTCGACGCCCACGACCCGTTATGCCAGCACGTGCTGGCCTTCGCCGACGACGGCACCCCGATCGGCACCGGCCGGCTGACCCCGGACCGGCGCATCGGCCGCATGGCCGTGCTCGCTGCGTGGCGCGGCCGCGGCGTCGGCGAGGCTCTGCTCGCGGCGCTGCTGCAACGGGCCGGTGAGCTGGGTTGGCGCGAAATCACCCTGCACGCGCAACTGCCGGCGCAACGGCTCTACGCGCGTCACGGTTTTCTGCCGTACGGCGAGCGCTTCTTCGAGGCCGGGATCGAACACCGCTCGATGCGCTTGCTGCTGGGCGCAGCCAACCCGGTCGAAACCCGCGACGCCGCTCTGGCGGCCATGCTCGGGGTGATCGCCGGCGCCCGCCGCGGCCTGTCGATCTATAGCCGCGAGCTCGACCCGGGCCTGCTCGACCGTAGCGACGTCACCACCGCGCTGCGCCGGTTCGCCACCGGCGGCGGCGTCACCCGCATCGTGCTGCACGAACCGGCCGCGCCGCAGCGCGCCCTGGCGCCGCTGATCGGGCTGGCCCAGCGCCTGCCGAGCGCCTTCGCGTTCCGCGCGATCGAGGAGCCGGTCGACCAGACCTATGCCTCGGCCTATGCGGTCAACGACCGCGACGGCTGGTACTACCGCACCCTGGGCAACCGTTTCGACGGCGAGACCCGGCTCGACGGCGGGCCGCGCGCGCGCCAGCTGCGAGCGCACTTCGATCCGGTGTGGGAACGCGCGCGGCCGTGCAGCGAGTACCGGGCGCTGGGCATCTGAGCAACCTAAGCCGGCTGACCTCAGCTCCCGCGCATGAACAAGGCCGCCTGGAACGGACAGGGCCACTTTCGCGAAAACGACCTCCACCTCAACGGACCACGTCGCCCCGCGCGCGGCCACGGCATCGCGGACCGGCCCGTGTCGGCGAACGGCCTGCTACAGAAAACCTCCGCGGCTTGGTCGAGAGATATCGTTTTCATCGACCTGCCCCGAGGCTCGCAGACCTGCCCGCCCTACCCTCGGCGCTTGAAACGCCGCCGCCCCGGCCCAAGACCTGAGCGGCATTGCCGGAACGGTCCGAATCGCGCTTATCGGCCCCGCGATCGACGAAATCGAACCGAATCGGCCACTTAGACATAAGTAGTTATGCCGCTGGGCTTAACACTACCGCTATAATTCTCAGCCTTGTCCGCGCCCAGCGCCTCCGTGCGCCCGCGCGACGCCACTTCCGCCCCCAAGAGTTTCCCGATAGCCATCGTGGACAGCCTCCTCAAGCAGTTTTCGCAATCCTCGCAACTCGGCGCCAACGCCGCCTTCATCGAAGACCTGTACGAGCAGTACCTGGTCGATCCCGACAGCGTCGGGGCCAAGTGGAAAAGCTACTTCGACGGCTTCAAGGGCCGCGAAGCCGGCGATGTTCCGCATTCGGCCGCGATCGAGAGCATCGCCCAGGCCGGCAAAGCCGCCGCCCGCGGCGCGATCGCCTCCCCGGCCGGCGGACCGAGCGGCAGCGACGAGCGCGAACGCGCCGTCGGCAAGGTCATCACCGCCTACCGTTCGCGCGGCCACCTGGCCGCCGACATCGACCCGCTGGGCCTGCTGGCCAAGCCCGACGCGCCGGACCTGGCGCTGGGCTTCCACCGCCTGTCCGAGAGCGACCAATCGGTCGAGTTCTCGACCGGCGGCGTGGCCGGCCAGGAGCGGATGAAGCTCGGCGACCTGCTCGCCCTGCTCAAGGCGACCTACACCGGCCCGATCGGCGCGGAGTTCATGCACATCGCCGACGCCGAACAGCGTCGCTGGATGTACGAGCGCCTGGAAACCGCGGCCGGCAAGTACGGCCGCAGCGCCGAAGACAAGAAGCGCATCCTCGAGCGGCTTACCGCCGCCGACGGCCTGGAGCGCTACCTCGGCACCAAGTACGTCGGCCAGAAGCGCTTCTCGCTGGAAGGCGGCGACGCGCTGATCCCGCTGATGGACGTGACCATCCGCCGCGCCGGCGAACAAGGCGTGCAGGACGTGGTGATCGGCATGGCCCACCGCGGCCGCCTCAACGTCCTGGTCAACACCCTGGGCAAGCCGCCGCGCAAGCTGTTCGACGAGTTCGAAGGCAAGTTCGAGCACGACGAGCACGCCCACACCGGCGATGTGAAGTACCACATGGGCTTCAGCGCCGACGTCGCCACCCCCGGCGGCCCGGTCCATCTGGCGCTGGCGTTCAACCCCTCGCATCTTGAGATCGTCAACCCGGTGGTCGCCGGCAGCGTGCGTTCGCGCCAGACCCGCCGCGGCGACAAGGGCCGCGCCCAGGTGCTGCCGATCCTGCTGCACGGCGATGCCGCGTTCGCCGGTCAAGGCGTGGGCATGGAGCTGTTCCAGATGTCGCAGGCGCGCGGGTTCGCGGTCGGCGGCACGGTCCACATCGTCATCAACAACCAGGTCGGCTTCACCACCAGCGAGCGCCAGGACGCCCGGTCCACGCTGTACTGCACCGACGTGGCCAAGATGGTCGGCGCGCCGATCCTGCACGTGAACTCCGATCACCCCGAAGCGGTGGTGTTCTGCGCCGAGCTGGCGCTGGACTTCCGCCAGCGCTTCGGCCGCGACGTGGTCATCGACCTGGTCTGCTACCGCCGCCACGGCCACAACGAGGCCGACGAGCCGGCCGCGACCCAGCCGCTGATGTATCAGGTGATCCGCAAGCACAAGACCCCGCGCGAGCTCTACGCCGAACAACTGGTCGGCGAAGGCACGCTCAAGGCCGAGGACGCGCAGGCGCTGGTCGACCAGTACCGCGACAAACTCGACGCCGGCGCGGTCACCACCGAATTGGTCGAGGTCAAGCCGGACGAATTCACCATCGACTGGTCCAAGTACCTGTCGGGCAAGCTCAGCGATCCGGTCGACACCACCTTCGATCGCGCCAAGCTCGACGCGCTCGCGACCCAGATCAACGCCGTCGCCGACACGGTCAAGCTGCACCCGCGCGTGGCCAAGATCTACGAAGACCGCCGCAAGATGGCCGCCGGCGAGCTGCCGGGCGACTGGGGCTTCGCCGAGAACCTGGCCTACGCCAGCCTGATCAGCGAAGGCTACAAGCTGCGCCTTGTCGGCCAGGACAGCGGCCGCGGCACCTTCTTCCACCGTCACGCGATCCAGCACGAGCAGACCAGCGACGAGTACATCCTGCCGCTGCGCCAGCTGGTCAAGAACCCGTCCGACGTCACCATCATCGACTCGCTGCTCAGCGAAGAAGCGGTGATGGCGTTCGAATACGGCTACTCGACCGCCGATCCCATGACCCTGGACATCTGGGAAGCGCAGTTCGGCGATTTCGCCAACGGCGCCCAGGTCGTCATCGATCAGTTCCTGTCCTCCGGCGAAGCCAAGTGGGGCCGTCTGTGCGGCTTGGTGCTGCTGCTGCCGCACGGCTACGAAGGCCAGGGCCCCGAGCACAGCTCGGCGCGCCTGGAGCGCTTCCTGCAGCTGTGCGCGCTTGAGAACATGCTGGTCTGCGTGCCGACCACCCCGGCCCAGGCCTACCACATGATCCGCCGGCAGATGCGCATGAGCACGCGCAAGCCGCTGGTGGTGATGACGCCCAAGTCGCTGCTGCGCCACAAGCTCGCGGTGTCGTCCCTGGAGGAACTGGCCGAGGGCGAGTTCCAACACCTGATCCCCGACGCCGCGGCCAACGTCAAGAAGGTCAAGCGCGTGGTGCTGTGCTCGGGCAAGGTCTATTTCGACCTGTACGAGCAAGCGCAGAAGGATGGGCTGAACGATGTGGCGATCGTGCGCATCGAACAGCTGTATCCGTTCCCGCGCGAAGCCCTCGCCGCCGAGCTCAAGCGTTTCGGCACGGCCACCGACGTGGTGTGGTGTCAGGAAGAGCCGCAGAACCAGGGCGCCTGGTACCAGATCCGCCATCACCTGACCGCCTGCCTGGGGCCGAAGCAAGCGCTGCATTACGTCGGACGCGCGCGTTCGCCGTCGCCGGCCGCCGGCCACCTGGCCGACCATATCGCCGAGCAGACCAAGCTGGTCGCCGACGCGCTGGTCAATTCGCTGCACGGAGAGTCCAGCGCCGAATAAGGCGCTGGTGCTTCGACGACCCCACTACGCATACCCACATTCAAGCACTCCAGGATGCCTGCCCCATGAGCACCGAGATCAAAGTCCCCGTTCTGCCCGAGTCGGTCTCCGACGCCACCATTGCCACCTGGCATAAGAAAGTCGGCGATGCGGTCAAGCGCGACGAGAACCTGGTCGACCTGGAAACCGACAAGGTCGTGCTCGAAGTGCCCTCGCCGGTCGACGGCGTGCTCAAGGAAATCAAGTTCGAGGAAGGCGCGACCGTGACCAGCTCGCAGCTGCTCGCGATCGTCGAAGCCGGCGCCGCCGCCAGCGCGCCCGCGGCCGAAGCCGCTCCGGCCGCGGCCAAGGTCGACGCGACCCCGGCCGCCGGCGCGCAGCCGATCACGCCCAAGGCCAATGCCGCCGAGGCGCCGAAGGCCGCCGCCCCGACCTCCAACGACCAACTGCCCCCGGGCGCGCGCTTCACCGCGAACAAGGAAGGCATCGACGCTTCGCAGGTCGAAGGCACCGGCCGCAAGGGCGCGGTGACCAAGGAAGACATCCTCAATTACGCCAAGAACGGCGGCGTCGGCAACGCCGCCGGCGCGCGTCCGGAAGAACGCGTGCCGATGACCCGCATGCGCGCGCGAATCGCCGAGCGCCTGATGCAGTCGAAGAACTCGATCGCGATGCTGACCTCGTTCAACGAAGTCAACCTCGGCAAGGTCATGGCCATGCGCAAGGAGCTGGGCGAGTCGTTCGAGAAGGCCAACGGCGTCAAGCTGGGCTTCATGAGCTTCTTCGCCAAGGCCGCGGCCAACGCGCTGCAGCGTCACCCGGTGGTCAACGCCTCGGTCGACGGCAACGACGTGGTCTATCACGGCTACGCCGACATCTCGATCGCGGTGTCGACCGAGAAGGGTCTGGTCACGCCGGTGCTGCGCAATGTCGAGCGCATGGGCTTCGCCGACGTCGAGAAGGCCATCGGCGACTACGCCAAGAAGGCGCGCGACGGCAAGCTGGCGCTGGAAGACCTGCAGGGCGGCACCTTCACCATCACCAACGGCGGCACCTTCGGCTCGCTGATGTCGACCCCGATCGTCAACCCGCCGCAGTCGGCCATCCTCGGCATGCACGCGATCAAGGAACGCGCGATCGTCGAGAACGGCGCCGTGGTCGCCGCGCCGATGATGTACATCGCGCTGAGCTACGACCACCGCATCATCGACGGCAAGGACGCGGTGCTGTTCCTGGTCGACATCAAGAACCAGCTGGAAAATCCGCATCGCATGCTGCTGGGCATGTAATGCCACGAGCCCCTCTCCCNTGAGGGCCTTCCGCAGCAGCGACGCCCTCCCCGCCCCCTCATCCGCCCTTCGGGCACCTTCTCCCGCCAGCGGGAGAAGGGAAAAGGAAAGGAATATCTGATGTCTGAACAATTCGACGTAGTCGTCATCGGCGCCGGCCCCGCCGGCTATCACGCCGCCATCCGCGCCGCCCAGCTCGGTCTTAAGACCGCCTGCATCGACGCGGCACTCGGCAAGGACGGCAAGCCCGCCCTCGGCGGCACCTGCCTGCGCGTGGGCTGCATTCCGTCCAAGGCGCTGCTCGACAGTTCGCGCCAGTTCTGGAACCTGCAGCACCTGTTCGGCGAACACGGCATCAGCGCCGACAACGCCAAGATCGACGTCGCCACCATGGTCGGTCGCAAGGACAAGATCGTGAAGCAGTTCACCGGCGGCATCGCGATGCTGTTCAAGGCGAACAAGATCACCCCGTACTACGGCTTCGGCGTCCTGCACCCGGGCAACATCGTCAAGGTCAAGCAGCACGACGGTTCCGAGGTCGAGCTCAAGGGCACCAACGTCATCATCGCCGCCGGTTCGGATTCGATCGAACTGCCGTTCGCGAAGTTCGACGGCGACAAGATCGTCGACAACGTCGGCGCGCTGGATTTCACCGAAGTGCCCAAGCGTCTTGGCGTGATCGGCGCCGGCGTGATCGGCCTGGAACTGGGCAGCGTGTGGAAGCGCCTGGGTTCGGAAGTCACCATCCTTGAAGCGCTGCCCGAGTTCCTCGCCGCCGCCGATGCCGAGGTCGCCAAGACCGCTGCCAAGGAATTCAAGAAGCAGGGCCTGGAGATCAAGCTCGGCGCGAAGGTCAGCAAGGCCGACATCCAGAAGGACGGCGTGCACCTGACCTACAACGATGGCAAGTCCGATCAGGAACTGGTCGTCGATAAGCTGCTGGTGGCCGTGGGCCGTCGCGCGGCGTCGAAGGGTCTGCTCGCGGAAGGCACCGGCGTCAAGATCAACGAGCGCGGTCAGATCGAAGTCGACGAACACTGCCACACCGGCGTCGACGGCGTGTGGGCGGTCGGCGACTGCGTGCGCGGGCCGATGCTCGCGCACAAGGGTTTCGAAGAAGGCATCGCGGTCGCCGAACTCATCGCCGGCCTGCCGGGTCACGTCAACCTCGACACCGTGCCGTGGGTGATCTACACCGAGCCGGAAATCGCCTGGGTCGGCAAGACCGAGCAGCAGCTCAAGGCCGAGAACATCCCGTACAAGACCGGCAGCTTCCCGTTCGCGGCGATCGGCCGCGCGGTGGCGATGGGCGAGCCGGCCGGCTTCGTCAAGGTCATCGCGCACGCCGAGACCGATCGCGTGCTGGGCCTGCACCTGGTCGGCGTCGGCGTGTCCGAACTCGTCCACGAAGGCGTGCTGACCATGGAGTTCAACGGCTCCGCCGACGACCTCGCGCGCATCTGTCACGCCCATCCGACCTTGTCGGAAGCGATCCACGATGCGGCGATGGCGGTGGACAAGCGCGCGATTCACAAGGCGAATTAAGCCGGGAATCGGGAATGGAGAATCGGGAATCGGAAGAGCGCAACGCGCCCGTCCGGTTCCCGATTCGCTTTTGGGCCTCCCGAAACCTGCCTCGCCGCTCTTGCCGTTCCGTTTTTTTCCTATTCCCCATTCCCCATTCCCGATTCCCGTCCCCATGAAAAGCATCTGCATCTACTGCGGCTCCAACGCCGGCGCCAAGCCGATCTATACCGAACGCGCGATGGCGCTCGGCAATCGCCTGGCCAAGGACGGCATCGCCCTGGTCTACGGCGGCGGCAACGTCGGCCTGATGGGCGTGGTCGCCGACGCCGTGCTCGAGGGCGGCGGCGAAGTGATCGGGGTGATCCCCGAGCAACTGGTCAACTGGGAAGTCGCCCATCGCGGCCTGAGCAAGCTCGAAATCGTCGGCTCGATGCACGAGCGCAAGGCGCGCATGTTCGACCTGGCCGACGGCTTCGTCGCCCTGCCCGGCGGCTTCGGCACGCTCGACGAAATGTTCGAGATGCTGACCTGGCGCCAGCTCGGCATCGGCAACAAGCCCTGCGCGTTTCTCGACATCGACGGCTTCTACGCGCCGCTGATGACGATGCTCGATCGCATGGTCGCCGAGCGCTTCGTGCATGCCGATCAACGCAACGACCTGTGGCACGGCGACGACATCGACGCGATGCTCGGCTGGATGCAGGGCTACACCCCGGCTGCGGCCTCCAAGTGGCTGGACGAGAAGCGCCGCAACGCCTTGCGCTGACGGCACGACCGCGTCGACGGCGTTCGCGCCGTCGCTGCGGATGCGTTCGATCATGAGTTGCGCATCCGCGATCGGCGCCCTCGGCAGTTCGCCGGGCGACCCCGTATAGTCGGCCCAACCCCAGAAAGGATTCGAGGATGGCCTTCACCACCCGCCGCGGACTGCTGGCCGCCTGCCTCGTCCTGGCGTTGCTGCCGACCGCCTCGCTCGCGGCCGAGCCGTCCAAACCGGCCGCGCGCGGCGGCGATTGCGACCTGGCCAAGGAACTGCCCGCCGATGCCGACGCGCGCAGCCGCCGCATCGCCTGCGACATCCCGCTCAAGTACCAGAGCGACGTGCTGATCGCCGAGAACGTCGGCAGCCTGATCCGCCGCCACGACATGGCCGCGTGGCTGACCAGCGGCGAGTTGCTCAAGATCGGTGCCTTGAAGGATTTCCCCGGTTCGCCCAAGGGCTGGTTGACCGATGACCGCGGCGACCGCGTCGATGTGAACTACTTCAGCCAGGACGGCGACACACTGATCTCGTTCGCGCAGTCCAGCCTGCACATGCAGCCGTTCGGCGTGCGCGGCACCAAGCGCCTGGACCCGCCGCGCCCGGCCAATCCGCGCGAACAAAAGCTGATGGCCGCGCAGACCCTGGCGCGCACGCAAAAACCGCTGTACTGCAGCGACACCCCGCCCAACCTCGTCGTGTTCGACGTCGAAGAAGACCACAAGCCGCAGATTTTCGTGTTCATGATGCCGCCGTGGCAGGACGACGACGTGCCGATGGGCGGCTACACCATGTTCCGCATGGACGAACGCGGCGAACGCATCCTCGATCACTACGAGCAGACCCGCAGTTGCCTCAACTACGACGGCAAGCAGTTGAAGAAGGCCGAGGCGTTCTACGTCAGCCACCTGACCTCGGCCGCGCCGACCATGTTCCACGTGTTCATGAGTCTGCAATACCGCAAGCCGCTGATCGTGTTCACCACCCAGAACCAGTTGCTGTGGAAGGTCGAACTGGGCCGCATCCAGTTGCTCGACAGCGACGACAAGGAATACAAGCGCGCCCGGAAATGGTCCAAGCGGATCAAGTCCGAGCGCGAGGTGGTGCCTACTTCCAGCGATATTGGTTGAGGGCCGGGATTCGGGATTCGGGATTGGGGATTGGCAAAATCAAAGTGCTGTCGCACTCGCAACTCCGCCTCCCGCTGTGCTTTCACTAATCCCGAATCCCCAATCCCGAATCCCGGCCCTCAGCTATCATCGCGCCGTACACCACGAGTCCGCGCCGATGACCACGCCCAGCACCTTCAACGCCTTCCGCATCCACAACGACGACGCCGGTTATCGCAGCGGCATCGAGCAGGTGACGCTGGACGATCTCGCACCGGGCGAGGTGGTGATCAAGACCGCGTTCTCCTCGGTCAACTTCAAGGACGCGCTGGCCGGCACCGGCGAGGGCAAGATCCTGCGCAGATTTCCGCTGGTCGGCGGCATCGACGTCGCCGGGCATGTGGTCGCCTCGCGCGATGCGGGCTTCAAGGAGGGCGATGCGGTCCTGGTCACCGGTTGCGGCCTCAGCGAGACCCGCGACGGCGGCTACAGCGAGTACGCGCGCCTGCAGGCGCAGTGGGTGATCCCGCTGCCGGCCGGCCTGAGCCTGCGCGAGAGCATGATCCTGGGTACCGCCGGTTTCACCGCCGCGCTCGCGCTGCATCGGCTGCTCGACAACCGGCAGACGCCCGAGCACGGCCCGCTCGCGGTCACCGGCGCCACCGGCGGCGTGGGCTCGCTGGCGCTGGACATCTTCAGCCGCGCCGGTTTCGAAGTGCACGCGATCAGCGGCAAGGCCGATCAGGCCGATTATCTGCGCTCGATCGGCGCCAGCCAGGTGCTCGACCGCGACGCGCTGGCGACCGCGCGGCCGATGGAATCGGTGCGTTTCGGCGGCGGCCTGGACAACGTCGGCGGGCCGATGCTGGCCAGCCTGCTCGCGCAGACCGCGCCCTACGGCAACGTCGCCACCGCCGGGCTGGCCGCCAGCGCGGAACTGGACAGCACGGTCATGCCGTTCATCATCCGCGGCGTGTCCCTGCTCGGGATCGCCTCGGCCGGCACCGCGCGCGACATCCGCGACCGCGTCTGGCAGCGCCTGGGCAGCGACTGGAAACCCGCGCACTTGGACCGGATATGCACCCGCGAGGTCGGTTTGGCACAGTTGCCGCAGGTGTTTGGTGGCATGCTGGCAGGCGGTTCGGTGGGCCGAACCCTGGTCGTGATCTAGTTGGCATTGCAGCCGCGCGCCGCGTCGCTACAATCGGCCGCAGATCCTTGGGGGAAACACATGGCGCGTATTTTGATCGTCGACGATTCGCCGTCCCAGTTGATGGGCATCCGTCGCATCGTCGAGAAATTGGGGCACGAAGCACTGACCGCGGAAGACGGCGCCGCCGGCGTCGAGGCGGCCAAGCGCGAGCTGCCCGACATGATCCTGATGGACGTGGTCATGCCGAACCTCAACGGCTTCCAGGCCACCCGCTCGATCTGCCGCGAGGCAACGACCAAGCACATCCCGATCGTGCTGGTCACGACCAAGGACCAGGACACCGACCGCGTCTGGGGCATGCGTCAGGGCGCCAAGGCCTACATCACCAAGCCGTTCAGCGAGACCGACCTGTCCGAGATCATCGGCCAGTTGTTGCCCTCGGCGGGCTGAATGGGCGAAGCGGGCGATCCGCGCGGCTTTGGGTAGAGACGATCCCGGCTTCGGCCGGGATTATTTTTGCGTGGTCGTGTGCTGGGCCAGGACTCTGTGGGTGGTTCTGTGCCCGGTCGGGATTGTTTTCGGTCGGGATTGTTTTGATTGGTGCCGGGCGACGCTGCGTGCCTGGGGCGCTATGCGCCCAAGAGCAAGTGCCGCGCAGTGCGCGGCTTCATCTGGCCGGCGTACTACCCAACCGTCATCCCCGCGAAGGCGGGGATCCAGGGCCTCACCGCGACATGTCTCTGAAGTCTCTGGATCCCCGCCTTCGCGGGGATGACGAGCAAGAGCAACTGCCGCGCAGTGCGCGGCTTCATCTGGCCGGCGTACTACCCAACCGTCATTCCCGCGAAGANNNNGGGCTTCACCGCGACATGACTCTGAAGTCTCTGGATCCCCGCCTTCGCGGGGATGACGAGCAAGAGCAACGGCCGCGCAGTTCGCGACTTCATCTGGCCGGCGCACTACCCAGCCGTCATTCCCGCGAACGCGGGAATCCATGGCTTCACCGAAGCAGGACTCTGAAGTCTCTGGATCCCCGCCTTCGCGGGGATGACGAGCAAGAACGAGCGCCCCGCTGACGCGGCTTCATCTGACCGGCGTACTACCCAGCCGTCATTCCCGCGAACGCGGGAATCCAGTGACTTTCGTGCTGGCGCAGCAGGGAGCGCATATGCGATTCGTGGCAATCCAAGCTGCATCGCATCGGAAGCGTAAGTCGCTGGATTCCCGCGTTCGCGGGAATGACGGGCTGGAAGTTGCGGCAAGGGGTGAGCAATTGAATCGTGTGGGAAACATGCAGGCATCAGCGTCAAACGGTCTGTGCATCAGAGAAATGCAGTCACAACGACCAACATGAGCCGACCGCGCATCAACCGCAGATCACTACACGACGGCGCACGAACGATTTACCCGCGCATCGCCCCCACCGCCATCCCACCCTCACTCCCTTCGCCAATCCTCACCAAACGCCAACCGCATCGTCTCGTACGCCTCATGCTGCGCGTCCGTCTGCGGCCGCGGCGCCAGCACTTCGAGCTCGACGATCTGATCGCCCGCCGGCGTGCCCGGCAGGCCACGTCCGCGCAGGCGCAGTTTGCGGCCGGCTTCGGAATTGGCGGGAATCTTGAGATCGACCGGCCCGCCCAGGGTCGGCACGCTGATCGTCGCGCCCAAGGCCGCTTCCCACGGCGCCAGCGGCAGCACATGGATCACGTTGCGGCCGTCCACTTCGAACTGCGGATGCGCGGCGTATTCGATTTCCAGCAGCAGATCGCCATGCGTGCCCTGCCCCGCGAGCCGGATCAGCTGGCCCGGACGGATGCCCTTGGGCACGCGCACGTCCAGGGTCTTGTTGTTGACCGAAATGCGGACACTGCCGCCTTCGTGGACCAGTTCCAGCGAGATCGCCAACTTGGCGCGGGTGTCGCCGCGCGGCGGCGCCGGACGCGCGCCGGGGTTGCCGCCGAAGCCGCCACCGGCCGAACGGCCACGACCGAACAGGTTCTCGAAGAAGTCGCTGAAGCCGCCGCCCGCGCCGCCGCCGGCGAAGATTTCCTCGAAATCCGGATTGCCGCCGCCATAGCCGCCACCGAAGCCGCCCGGAGGCGCCTGCACCTCGTCGCCCGGCCGATAACCGCGCGCGCGCAGTTGATCGTAGGCGGTGCGCTTCTGCGGATCGCGCAGCGCCTCGTAAGCTTCGTTGACCGCCTTGAATTTTTCCTCCGCGCCGGCCTCCTTGCTGACGTCGGGATGGTACTTGCGCGCAAGCCGGCGATACGCCGTCTTGATCTCGGCTTCGCCCGCGCTGGGCTCAAGACCCAAAGTTTCGTAGTAATCCTTGAACTGCATCGATCGCTCCGGCGGCGTCGCGCGGCCGCGGCGCTGTCCGCCCAGCCCGCCTTGACGCATCATTAACCCGACAGCATGGCGACTATGACCGCGATTTCAAGTCGTTGACGCGGTGTTTAGACCCGCCTGCCTAGACTCGCACCCACTATCAGGAGAACCCCATGAGCATCCAGGTCGGCGAACGCCTGCCCGAAGTCGTACTCAAGCGCATCAACCAGGGCATCGAAGCGGTCGACACCCGGGCCCTGTTCGACGGCCGCAAGGCGGTGCTGTTCGCGGTGCCCGGCGCCTTCACCCCGACCTGCTCGGAAAAGCACCTGCCCGGGTTCGTCCAGCATTTCGAGGACTTCCGCGCCAAGGGCATCGAAGTGGCCTGCCTCGCGGTCAACGACCCGTTCGTGATGCAGGCCTGGGCGCAGAGCCAGCACGTGCCCGAGGGCATGATCATGCTGTCCGACGGCAACGGCGACCTGACCCGCGCGCTCGGCCTGGAACTCGACGCCAGCGCCTACGGCATGGGCACCCGCGCCAAGCGCTTCGCGCTGTATGTCGACGACGGCGTGGTCAAGCAACTGCATGTCGAGGAGCCCGGTGAGTACCGCGTGTCCTCGGCCGAGTACATGCTCGAACAGGTCTGACTCAAACAGGTCCGATCACCGCGGGCCCGGAACGCATCCGGGCCCGCTTCTTCCCACCCATCACGCAAGCCGAGGTTCCCTGCCCTTCCCCCGACTGCCAGGAGACGTCATGTCCGCCAAGCCCGTCAGCAAGCTATCTGCTCACAAACCCGCCGCGAAACCGTCGGCCTTCGTGACCGATATCGCCGCCATCCGCGCCCGCGCCCGCAAGCACATCGAGGACGGCGCGATCACCGACAGCTACACCGCCGACCGCGAAGCGGTGATCCGGTTGCTCAACGAGGCCCTGGCGACCGAGATCGTCTGCGTGCTGCGCTACAAGCGCCACTACTTCATGGCCAGCGGGCTGATGGCCGACGCGGTCAAATCCGAATTCCTCGAGCACGCCAACGAAGAACAGGCGCACGCCGACCTGATCGCCGAACGCATCGTGCAACTCGGCGGCGAACCCGACCTCAACCCCGATGTGCTGTCCAAGCGCTCGCACGCCGAATACGTCGAGGGCAGCGACCTGCGCGACATGGTCAAGGAGGATCTGGTCGCCGAACGCATCGCGATCGACAGCTACCGCGAGATCATCAACTTCATCGGCGACAAGGACACCACCACCAAGCGCATGATGGAAAGCATCCTGGCGCAGGAAGAAGAACACGCCGACGAACTGGCCGACATGCTCGATGGCTGGACCGGCCGCTGAGCGACGCACCCAGTCGCATCCGGATGCATCAAAAAAACAACCCCGCCGAACTCGGGGTTGTTTGTTTGCGCGCAGTGTTTGCCTAGCCCGAAACCGCTTGCGGATCAGAACGTGGCGAACACCTGATCGAGCCGGTCCATGTAAGCGCGCTTGGCCGAGGCCTCGATAAAGCTGCCCTCGAAGCTGTTGGCCGCGAGCTGCCACGCCTGCCGCGCGCCCAGGCCGGTGGCGGCGAAGGTCTCGGTGAAGTTCTGGTTGACGTAACCGCCGAAGTAGGCCGGATCGTCGGAATTGACCGTCGCCACCAGGCCGGCGTCGAGCAACGCGCCGAGGTTGTGCTGGCGCAGGTCCGGGAACACGCACAGTTTCAGGTTCGACAACGGACACACGGTGAGCGGGATGCGGTCCTGCGCGAGCCGCTGCATCAGCGCCGGGTCCTTGACGCTCTGCACGCCGTGATCGATGCGCTCGACCTTGAGCACGTCGAGCGCGCTCCACACATAGGCCGGCGGCCCCTCTTCGCCGGCATGCGCGACCAGGCGCAGGCCCAGTTCGCGGCAGCGCGCGAACACTTGCGCGAACTTCTCCGGCGGATGGCCCAGCTCGCTCGAATCCAGGCCCACGCCGATGAACTTGTCGCGCAATGGCAACGCCTGTTCCAGCGTTTCGAACGCCTCGCGTTCGCTGAGATGACGCAGGAAACACAGGATCAACAGCGCGCTGACGCCTAACTGCGCCTGCGCGTCGACGCAGGCGCGATGCAGGCCGTTGATGACCGTCTCGACCGACACGCCGCGCGCGGTGTGGGTCTGCGGATCGAAGAACATCTCGGTATGCACGACGTTGTCGGCGGCGGCGCGCTGCAGATAGGCCCAGGCCATGTCGTAGAAGTCCTGCTCGGTGAGCAGCACGCTGGCGCCGGCGTAGTAGATATCGAGAAAGCTCTGCAGGTTGCTGAAGGCATAAGCCTTGCGCAGCGCTTCGACATCGGCGTACGGCACGCTGACGCCGTTGCGCTGGGCCAGGGCGAAAATCAGCTCGGGTTCCAGCGAGCCTTCGATATGCATGTGCAGCTCGGCCTTGGGCATGCGGCGCAGCAGCTCGGGCAGACGCTGCGCGTCGATGCGACCGAAGTCGTGGGTAGTGCTGGTGGCCACTGGATTCTCCCTGTCGGCGCTCGATGTAGTGCGAATCGGGCGAGAGCGCCCGATTCCGGCATTGCGGCGGCCATTGTCGCAGGCCGGGCCGTCTGTTGCGGCGATGTATAGCATCGCCCGGCCCCATGCTGCTTGTCAGGCAGTGCCCCATCCCTGACCCCACGCGCCTGCGGCACCGCTCGCAAGCTCGCGCTACCATGCCGCGGTGAACCCGACCCCCTCGTTTGTGAACGCCGATGTCGACCGACCGTAGCGAACCGACCTTGTTCCGCCTGTTCGGCGCGCCGGTGAGCTTTCACTGGTCGGTGTTGCTGATCGTGTTGCTGGCGCTGTTGTTCAGTCGCGATCCGGCCACGGTGATGAGCGGCATCGCCGCTTATCTGTCGCTGATCGTCGCCCACGAGGCTGGCCACGCCTGGGTCGCGCGGCACAACCGCTTGCGGGTGTACGCGCTGCGGATTTTTCCGTTGCACGGCCTGTGCAGCTACGAAGCCGCGCGCACGCCCGGCCAGGAGATCGCGGTCGCCTGGGGCGGCGTCGGCGCGCAGATGCTGCTGTTCGCGCTGGCGATCGCGTTGTCGCTGCTGAGCCCGCACCTGGCCGAACCGCTGCGCTTGCCGCTGGGCGCGGTCGTGCTGGTATGGGGGCCGATGAACCTGTTGAACGCGATCCTCAACCTGCTGCCGATCGCGCCGCTGGACGGTCGCACTGCCTGGGGCGTGCTGCCGTGGGCGTTGCAGCGGTTACGCCGCAAACGTGCGGATAACAAGCCGTCGGTTACGTCGGGGACATCCGCGCCATCGGCAAACGCATCGTCAAAAAAAGCGGCGTCGAACAACGCAACGTCGCAGAGCGGTTCCGGCGACAAAGTCGTGTCGCTGGACGAACGTCGCAAACAGCGCTGAGCCTAAGGTCTTAGCGCGCGATCACCTCGAGGATCGCCACTCATCGCAACACCCGGAACCTGATCCGCGACCACGCGCCGGTATCGGCCAATGCGGTCAAGGTGTGATCGCCGACCTCGCCGAAATCGTGATCGAAACGCGCGCGGCCCTGCGATTCGCCGATCAGCCGACCGTCGAGCAGCCAACGTACCCGCGCGTCGCTGCCGAGCGCGCGCAGCGACAGGCGCAGCGGCGTCGCATTGCCCGGCGCGCGCGCCAGGGTGGCGAGATCGTCGATGCCTTCGATACGCAGCTCTTCGATCGCGTCGCGGCCGTCGTCGATGCAATCGGGCGACAGCGCCGGCAAGCGCGCGGCCTTGCGCGTATCGGCGGCGAGCCAGGGCGACGCCAGCGCCGGCCAGCGCGCCAGTTCCAGCGCCTTGCGTTCGTGAGGCTTGGCGCAATCGGCCGACACTCGCAAGCCGCTGCGCGCATCGACCTCGTAGCGCTCGACCCCGGCATTCCAAAGCCGCGCGTCGCGCTCGGCCAGGGTCGGCGGCACCGAGCCGTCCAGCGTCCAGGCCTGCATGCGCCGATGGCATAGCTGCGGCGCGCTCGGATCCGGCGGCAGGCCGAGCGGCCAGCACACCTCGATCTGTTCGACATCGGCCGGCTGCGGTCGCGGCGTCGCGTCGCCGCGCTGGCGCGGCAGACTGTCGATCACTTCGAACAACAGCGGCAGCGCGGTCACCGCGCCGTACTGGCCCGGCAGCGGCGTGCCGTCGGGCCGGCCGACCCAGACTCCGACCGTGTAGCGCCGCGTGCTGCCCAAGGCCCAGGCATCGCGGAAGCCGTAACTGGTGCCGGTCTTCCAGGCCACGCGCGGGCGGCCGCTCGCATCGAGCGTCTGTTCGACGCTGCCCGGGCGCGGATTGGCTTCGAGAATCTCGCGCACGATCCAGGCCGCGCCCGGCGACATCAGCCGCCGTTCCAGCACCGGCGCATCGGGTTGATAGCGCACGCGTCCGGCGACGCCTTCACGATTGAACGCCGCATACGCGCCGACCAGATCTTCCAATCGCGCGCCGGTGCCGCCGAGGATCATCGCCAGATTCGGCTGCGCGCCGCGCGGCCATTGCAGGTCGATGCCGGCATGCGCGAGCCGCGCCGAGAATCGCACCGGGCCGACCCGATCGAGCAGATCCACCGCGGGCACATTGAGCGACAGCCGCAACGCGGTCGCCGCGCCGACCGGGCCGTTGAAGGCGGCATCGAAATTGCCCGGCCGATAACCGTGGAAGGATTGCGGCGCGTCGACGAACAGGCTTTCCGAATGGATCAGGCCGTCGTCGAGCGCGAGTCCGTACAAAAACGGCTTGAGGGTCGAGCCCGGCGAACGCCAGGCCTGGACCATGTCGACGTGGCCGAGGCGCGCGGCGTCGCCGAAGGTCACCGAACCCACGTAGGCGCGCGCTTCAAGACTCGCGTTGTCGACCACCAGCAGCGCCGCTGAGGTGCGTTCGGGCAAGCTGGAAAAGTACGCCGCGACCCGATCCTCCAAGGTGCGCTGCAACGGCAGATCGATCGTCGACAGCACCCGCGCCGTCTTTGGATCGGCGAAGCGCAGGCGCTGCGCGAGCAAGGGCGCGTAGCGCGGCGGTTGCAGCGAGCGCGCGACCACCGGTTCGACCCGCGCATCCTCGACCTGCGCGCGCGACCACACACCCAACGCGGCCATGCGCGCGAGCACCTTGTCGCGGGCGACACGCGCGCGTTCGGGCTCGCGATCCGGACGCAGCCGGCTCGGCGATTGCGGCAGCACCGTCAGCAACGCGGCTTCGGCATGCGACAGACGCGAGGACGGCTTGCCCAGGTAGGCCCAACTCGCCGCTTCCACGCCTTCGACGGTGCCGCCGAACGGCGCGCGATTGAGGTACAGGGCGAGGATCTGCGGCTTGCTCAGATGCACCTCGAGTTGCAATGCGCGCAGCATCTGCCGCGATTTCGACCACAGGCTGCGCCGGTTCTGCCCCGGCTGCGCATCGAGAATGCGCGCGACCTGCATGGTCAAGGTCGATCCGCCCGACACCACCCGCCCGCTGCGCGCCCATTGCCCGGCCGCGCGCAGCATCGCCACCGGGTTGATGCCCGGATGCTTCCAGAACCAGCGGTCTTCGTAATTCAACAGCGCCTGCAGATACAGCGGCGACACCTTGGCCGCATCGACCGGATAGCGCCACACGCCGTCGCGATCGGCGAACGCGCGCAGCGGCGTGCCGTCGCGCGCGACCACCACCGCGCCGGCATCGCGCGCTTTCGGCAACGGTAACGGAAACGCGAGATCGAGCAGCATCGCCGCGATCGCCAGCAGCAACAGCGCTAGCAGCGCTTTCAGGCCACGACGTCGCCAACGCCGCCCGCCCACCGCGGCGGGCGCGGCATGGCGCGCGGCCATGGCGACGTCAGGCGATGAAGAGGACGGCATGCGGCGCTCGTTGCGTTTCGCGATGCGCGCGCCTCAGGCCCTCGCGGGCCCGGGCGCGAATGCGATCGCGTGGTGGGTCGATGGATCGATCGCGAATGTCCGCCTGCATGAGGCGTCCATCCGCGGCGATGCGAATCGACATCGATCAGCCGGCGGTATTCATCGCGACGATCTTCAACTGGCCTTCGATGAGCAACAGCACCAGGTTCTGGCCGCCGTCGCCCTCGGCCATGCCCAGGTCGACGCGCGCATCGATGATGCGGTTGTCGTTGCTCTCTTCGCGGTCTTCGTCCGGATCGGGCTGCACCACCAGCCCGTAGGTGATGCCGTCCTTGCCCGGCGAGCTCGACGAGGTCGAACCGCTGGAATCGGTCTTGAGCGGCCGGCCCTGCAGGTCGGCGATCGCATCGGCGTACAGGTCGGCGCGGTCGTTCGGGAACAGGTCGGTGTAGTGCTTCTCGGCCATCGCGCGGTCGATCTTGCCGCCGGCCGCCTTGGCCGCCTTTTCCAGTTCGGTGTCGTACACCGGCCAGTTCGACGCTTCCAGCGGGAAGGTCATCGCATCCAGCACGACCTTCTTGTCGCGCGCGCGGAACGCGGCGCCGAGCGGCTTGAGATCGGCGAGCACGCGCTGCGGCATGGTCTGGTGTTCGGCCTGGACGATGGTCTTGCCGTTCCACTGGTACACGTAATAGTCGGTGGCCTTGGGCCGCGCCGCCGAGCAGATGTCGATCTGATGCAGGTACAGCTTGCCGGCTTCGATCTTGTCCAGCTGCGGGCAGAAATCCGGCATGTCGGACTGCGGCAGCGCCTGCGGGCCGCCCGGACGGGTCATCAGCACGACCAGTTTCTGCGACGCGGCCATGGTCGCGTCCGGGGTGCCGGTGCCGTACAGCACGGCGACGTCGTCCTGGCCGTCCTGATCGATGTCGCCGACCAGTTCGCTATAACCCAGGCGTTCGAATTGCGGCTCGATCTTGCGCAGCGCGGCGAAGGCGCGCTCGGCGGTCTGCTTCGGATCGGACGGCGCCGCCGCGGCGGGCGGCGGCGTCGCGGTCGCGCCGGTCTGCGCCGCGGCGGCGGCCTTGTCGCCGGACTGGCAGGCGGCCAGGGCCAGCATCAGCAGGGACGGCATCAGGGTCTTGCGCATGTTCACTCCTTGAAGGATTCGGGTTCGGGGGCGACCCTGGTTACTACTGTGATTCGAGATTGGGGATTCGGGACTCGTCGGCGGCGCCGCGTCGGACGCGGACGCGGCTTCAACGTTCCTCGTCCATGTCGAAGGCGCCGTGTTCGGACAGATACAGGTCGCCATCGATCAGGTTGAACCTGACTTGATGGCCGCCGCGCGTGCCCGGATCCGGCCAGCGCACCAGCACGCTCGCATCGAGGACGTAAGTGTAGCCGTCGGACTCGATCATGGAATTGCCGTCGCCGGGCTCCAGATCGATATACAGGGCGCGTTCGGCCGACTTGCCGTTGCCCGGCGTGGTCATGGTCGCCTTGCGTTCGTGCTCGCCGTCGTCGCGGAACTCGACATGGCTGAGCATGCCGACGGTGTCGGTGAAGCCACGGCGCAGCGCGGCATCGGCGAAGATCTGCTCGGGCGCGGCGCGCGGCTTGTCGCGCTCGGTCGGCGCGATGGGAGCCGGACCGGCGCGCAGATGCGGGTCGATCGCGTCCTTGCGCTGGGCCAGCAGCGCTTCGCGCAGTTGCTGCAGGCGCATGACCACGCGCTCCTCGGCGTCCTGCTCGGACACCTGACGCAATCGCTTGCGCGGGGCATCCCATTCGAAGGTGTAGTAACCGATGGTCTTCGGGAACGGCACGATGCACGCTTCCAGCGCATCGGCCAGCAGCTGGCCGCCGACGATTTCGCGCACCACCGGGCAGCCCGAGAACGCCTCGGTGGCCTCGGGCTGCACCTGCAAGCCGCCATCGCGAGCGAGCAGCACGTAGATGCTTTTGGCGACATGACGCATCGCGCCCTCGTCGCCGACGCCGTACTCGATCGCCACGTCGTCGCGGCCGTCGCGGTCGAGATCGCCGGTGGTGTAGTTGACCTCGAAGCGGTCGAAGTCGGGATCGGCCTTGCGCATCACCGCTTCGGCCTGCGCCAGCAAGGGGTTGGAAACCGGCGGCGTGTCGTGCGGCGTGGTGCCGCCCCAGTTCAGCGCGGGGTCGGTGGCGTTGTTGCTCGCGGCCGCGGCCGGTGTTGGGTTCTTGGCGACACCCTCGCCTTCACCGCCCTTGCCTTTGTCGACACAGCCCACCGCCGACAGCAGCGCCACCGCCAGCACCGCCATGCGCGCGGCGGGAAGCACGAAGCTTCCCGCCCTGCTCATCGAACTCACGGCTGACGCACCGACAGGCTCGCCGGCGAGGCCTTGCCGACGCCGCGCATCTCCGGACGGTACATGTCCTCGACCAGCGACGGCGGCACGGTGTACGTACCCGGCGTCACCGCGCGCACCAGATAGAACACCCGCGCGGTCTGGTTCTGACCGAGCTTGAGCGCGGCCACGTAGCGATCGTCGCGGAACTCCTCGTGCTTGACCTCGGCGGCGCTGGAACGCTCGGACAGTTCGATCCCGTCGACAACCACGCCGGCCCACTGCTTGGCGTCGCCAAGATTGAAGTTCTCGATTTCCAGGCCCGCCGGCAACAGATCGGTCAACAAGGCATCGGGCATCGCGCTGTGCGCCTTGATCGTGACCTGCACGATCAGCGCCTCGCCTTCGACCAGACTGCCGCCCGACCAATCCTTGCCCTCGGTGGTGTAGAACTTGCGGCCCACTTCGATCTGCGAAGCGTCGGCGGCCGGCGCGGTGCGCGGCACACCGGCCACTTCCAGGCTCGCGTACAGCGGCGGCTGGCCGTTCGGAGTGAAGCTCACTCCGCTCGCCAGCGCGGCGAAGTCGAACACGCGGCCGATCAGCTTGGCCGGATCGGCATCGGTCGAGGCGCCGGCGATGGTCCAGCGGCCGGAGATCTGCTTGCCCTGATCGGCCATCAACGCCTTGCCCAGACGCGCCAGCGCGACCTGTTCCTGCGTGCTCAGGTACAGCCAGCCGCTGTTGCGGCGCGCGTCGAGATCGCGCCCCATCGACACGGTGCGCGCGTCGTACTCGGGCTGCGACAGCTTGTGCTCGTGCACCAGCGCGATCATCAAGGCGTCGTCGCGCAGACGACTGCCGTAGTCGCCCAGGTATGGCGGGCGCTGCGAGGGATCGCGGGCGAAGCCTTCCTTGATCGCCTTGCCGCCGCGCGACTTGTCGCCCTGCAACGACAACGCCAGGCCCAGATGCACCAGCGGCAGGCCGGTCAGGCTCTGCTTGCGATCGTTGTCGTACAGCGCGCGCAAGGTACCCAGCGGAGCGCGGTTGACCCGCGCCAGCACGTAGCCGGCATGCGCCTGATAAGCGAACTTGAGATGTTCGCGGCGATCGTAGCCGTAGAACGAGGCATTGCCCGAAAGCAGATCCTCGTTGAGCACCTTGAGCGCCTTCTGCAGCATGCCGTCGGGCACGGCGAAACCGGCGTCGCGCGCATCGAGCAGGAACTCGACCACGTACGGCGTCAGCGCCGGATTGACCGAATCGCCGTCGCTGTCGCCGCCCCACATCGAGAAGTGACCCGAAGCGATCTGCATCGCCGCCAGCCGCCCGAACGCGCCTTCCATGCGGGTGCGGCGTTGCTTGGCGTCGATGCCCTTGACCCCGAGCATCTTCGCCGTGGCTTCGTCGAGTTCGAGCGCGGCATAACCCTTGCTGGTGGTCTGCTCGGCGCAGCCGTACGGGTATTCCAGCGCGCCTTGCAATGCGCTGGCGAACGGAATCGGCGGCAAGGCGCTGACCACCATGCGCGCGTTGACCGAATCGGGCATCAGGCCGTCGGCGAAATCGGTGCCGAGCTGGATCGCGCCGAGTTCGTCGAGCACCCGCGTGCGCGAACGCAGCACCGACGGCCACGCCGGACGCACCGGCACGTCGTAGCGCCGATCGACCTTGTAACCGTTGCCGTCGACCCGCACCCGCACCTGCGCGGTGGTGTAGCCCTCGCGCGCCACGATCGGGAAGGTCAGGGTCTTCTTGGCTTCAACGCCGAGCGTGAGCGTGTGCTCGCCGTCGCTCAGCGACAGCGGGCCGATGCCCTCGACCTTGACCGCGAACTCGCCGGGCTTGCCAGTGAAGTTCTGCACGTCCAGGGTCACGTTGCTCTTGTCGCCGGGCGCGAGCACGCGCGGCGTGCTGGCCTCGGCGAGCACCGGCGCGCGCACGATGGTTTCGGCGTCCTTGTTGCCGTAGCTGCCGCCGGAGTACACCAGTGCCGAGACCCGCAAGGTGCCGTTGAAATCCGGCACCGCCAGTTTGATCCGGGCGATGCCCTGGGCGTCGAGCTTCACCGGCCCGGCGAACAGATCCACCGTCTGCACCCGCGCGGTCGGACGCCGCGCCTGCGGTAGCGCCTGCAAGGCCATGTCGCCACCGAAGCGGATCTTGGCGACATCGCCTTCGTAGCTTTCGATCACCCGCCCGTACACGTCGTAGGCATCGACCCCGAGCCGGCGCTGAGCGAAGAAATGCGCGGCCGCGTCCGGCACCGGGAAGCGGGTGATATTGAGAATGCCCACGTCGACCGCGGACACGGTCACGTACGCGTCCTTGCCGGCCAACTGCGGCGCGCTGACCGTGACCGGCAAATCCTGCTCGGGCTTCATCAGCTTGGGCACGTTGATGCCGACCGCGATCTTGCGTTCGCGCCGGTCCATCGGCACGTGCGCCACGCCGACCGCGCGCGCCGGAGTGATCTTGCTCGGCGCGCTGCCGCCGCGGAACACCAGCGCGGTCACGTAGACGTCGTGGCGTTCCCAGTCGGCGGTGACCGGAATCTTGAACTTGCTGCCGGCCTTCACCTCGATCGCCTGCACGTACAGCATGCGGTCGGCCTCGACCATCAGCAGGCCGGAGCCTTCGTGCGGCGGGGTCAGGGTCACTTCCAGCGTGTCGCCGGCCTTGTACGCGGTCTTGTCGAGCGCGAGCTTGACCTTGTCGGGACGCGCATCGAGGCCGCGGTTCTGATCGTCCCAGCTCCAGCCGGCGCGGAACGGATAACGGCTGGTGAGCTTGGTCGCCGGGTCGTACACGTCGACCCGGTACTCACCCCACTTGACCGCGAAATTCAGCTTGGCCGGAGAGGTGCCGACATCGACGTTGCGCACTTCGACATCTTCGAAGCGACGGGTGAAGTCGTAATCCCAACCGCCGTCGTCGGCGTAATTCCAGTGGTAGTCGCGATGTTCGCGCACCAGGGTCACGCGCAGGCCGGTGGCCGCGCGCGGCTTGCCGTCGCTGCCGACGCGGGTGATTTCGAAGCCGGCATTGCTGTCGGCGTCGCTGCCGTCCTTATCGTCGAACAACGGACGCACGCCGACCAACGCATCGGCCGGCCACAGCACCCGCTTGACGCTGCGGTTGACGCTGCGCCCGCCGGTTTCGAACACGCTGCCGGTGACGATCGCGGCGATCGGAGTGACCGGCTTGGCTTCGTCGGGCAACGCGATGTCCTGGGTCAGCTTGCCGTCGTCGCCCAGGGTGGTGTCGACCACGTCCTTGGCTTCCTTAGGCAAGCTCAGGGTCGGGTCGCCGAAGAAATAACCCGGCAACTGTTCCAGCGGATGCTGTTCGACCATCACCGCGAGCTTGGCGGTGAAACGATTGCCCGCGGCCGGCGCGCCGTAAAGATAGGCCGCGTCGACGCCAAGCTTGAACGGCTGGCCGGGCTTGAGCACCTGTTGCGCGGTCAGGTCCAGCTTCAGCCGCTCGGGCAGGAACTCCTCGATCCGCAGGGTCATGCCCTGCACCGCTTCCTTGCTGCTCGGATCGGTGCGGAACTCGACCCGCCAACGGCCGGTCGCGGCATCGGCCGGAATCACCTGCGCATGGCGCACATAGCCCTGCGCATCGGGTTGCAGACGGGTTTCCAGGAAGGTCTTGCCGTCGGGCTGGACATAGCGCGCGAACACCGGCTGCAGCGCCTTGCCCTTGTTGTCGATCGGCTTGCCGTCCTGATCGCGCAGCAGCGCCGACAGCCGCACCGTCTCGCCGGGGCGATACAGATCGCGGCCTGACCAGGCGAACACGTCGAACCAGGCCTGCTCGCGGCCGGCGACCGCGAATTCGGACAGATCCAGCGCCGGCTGGTTGAACGGCAGCATGGTGACGTCGCTGCCCTTCTTCGCGATCAACACCTGCGCCGCGTCGAGCTTGTACGGCAGCATCGCGTTGCCGTTGCCGTCGGTCTCGCCCTTGAGCACCGGCTCGCCTTCGGCGTTGAGCACCTTGAGCTCGACCCCGCTGACCGCGCCGCCCTTTTCCAGCGAGGCGACATGCACGAACAGCTTGTCCTTGTAGGCGCGCGCATGCAGGCCCAGGTCGCTGACGGTGAAGAACGCGGTCTCGAACTCGTCCTTGAACTGGCCGGCGCGCTTCATCACCGCGAAGTACAGGCCGGGTTCCTGCAGTTCCTTGATCTCCTGCAGCGGCAGATAGGTCAGCACGCGTTCGTTGGGCTTGCCGCCGAGCACGAAGCGATTGACGTAGACCGGTTCGGCCAGCTTCGACAACGGCTTCTTGTCGTCCCAGTCGCGTTCCAGGTCCCAGCTGCCCTTGCGTCCGCCGCGCTGGTACTCGGCGAAGAACTTCGGCAGTTCCTTCTCCTTGACCCGCAGGAATTCGACGTCGACTTCGGCCACGTTGATCGACACCACCGGCAGGCCGCGGCTGTCGCGCGCCGGCAGCACGCTGCCCTGCGAGGCGAAACCGACCACCGGGTCGAGCGGGCCGGTATAGACCTGCTTGGTGACCGGCTGGGCGATGCGGTCGCCGGCCGCGGCGGTCAGGCCGGGCTTGATCGTGACCGTGTAGTCCTTGCTCGCTTCCACATGCGGGAAGCGCAAAATCTTGCCGCCGTCGTCGAGCACCCAGCTGCCCTGCACCGCCGCGCCGTTCTTGTCGGTGACCGCGAGCAGTTCGTCGAAGCTCTGGGTGCCGACCAGCGGCTGGCTGAATTCCAGGGCGATGGCGAGTTCGTCGCCGCGCTTGCTGTCGGGATAGGCCGCGATCAGGGCGAAGCCCTTGACCGCCTCGCGCTTGGCGACGATGGCTTCGCCGCTGACCTCGGGCAACTGCCCGGTGGTGTCGCGCTTGCAGCCGGCGACCACGAGCGTGGCCGCCACCAGCACGCCAACCAGCGCACGCGCCAGCCATCGCGGCGCAGAAGTTGCCCGCTTCACGGCCTGCGTGCTCGCAGCAGGCGAGTTCGGAGCAGTCGTGCCCATGTCGGGCCGGCTCGAGTCAGGGGTATCCAAGATCGCAGTTCCATCCAGGGGGTGCGCGCGCTTCATGCGTATCTCTCCGAAAACTGCGACGAGTATAGAACGAGCTTGTGTGATCCACGACCGACTTGGGCATGTCTGGAGCTTGCCTGTCCGGGCGCAATGCGCGACCGCGCGCCTGGCGTGCGAGCTCCTCGCCAATCATCCCGGTCGCTTATGGCGACCCAGCGTCCACCACGATCGCCACCGGCCCAACGCCGATCGTCGTCGCTACACGGTTCGTCGACTCCGGCGACTACGCCATTGCCGTAGTCGCGCCGCCTGGATCTCGCCGGTACGGCCGTTTGACCACCGTCGTTCGGCGGCATTTGCGATCGCCCAAACCATCGCCCACGCGGCGGGCGGCTCAATGCCTTCCGCCGCGATGAGTTGGCGGCCACGCGCCCGAACAGGCCCGCCGCCATATCGTTCGCCCAATCGCAATCGCATATTCAAAAAGAACTGAATCACATCGCAGTCGATCGCCAGCCGATAAATATGCTTGCACTGCGGAAAATCGTGAATAAATACCGATAAATAATCGAAATCCGTCGTTCGCCGACTCCATACGCGGCCCTATGTGCAAATAAAACATCGCTGCGGCACATCGATTATATTCTTTAAACACAACGACTTGCGGCATTATTGTTGCAACGCATCAAATTCCTTGGAACTGTATTACAAAACTCGGCGAAACCAATGACATCGATTACTTCGATGCCGCAGCGCTTGTTTTCGGACATTTCGAATCAAACCCAGTCGACAGGCGAAGCCGACCCAGTTTGCATTTTCTTTGTGAAACCCATCGACGGCGTTGACGCTTTCGCGATCGCGCTTCCACGTTCCCTGCGCCGCGCCGCAACCCGTGCCGCGGCTTTCGCGCCGGACACCGGCCGCATGCGTCCACGCGTCGTCTCCCATCGACGCCGCCTGGTTCCGTGCTTCGTGTCTGCCCGGCCTTATCAATGCTTCGGGGAACCCACCTATGAATCGCAATCTGTCCATCCTGGCGGTCGCCATCTCGCTCGCTTCTATCGCCGGCGCCGCCGGCGCGGTGCAACGCGTCGACCTGCATCGGCAAGACATGACCCAGCTCAACCGGCAGTACCGCGCCGTCGCCGGCATCGCGACGACCGCCGCCGCCCAGGTGCGCCATGCCGAGATGATCGCGCTCGATGCGAAGTCGGCTCTCGCTCCGCTGAAGGCCCGCAGCGACGAGTCCGGTCATCGCCAGCACCGTTACCAGCTCACCTATCGCGGATTGCCGGTGCTGGATCAGCACGTGGTGATCAGCGAAGACGCGAACGGCAACCTGCGCACGATGTTCGGCGAACTGATTCAGGGACTGGACGCCGAGGTACCGAGCACCACCGCCAAGCTGAGTTCGGCCAAGGCGCTGGATATCGCCAAGCGCGCCGCGTTCGGCAAGCGCCTGGGTCAGATGAAGATCGATTCGCAGAAGGTGGAACCGACGATCTACATCGACGGCAACGACCGCGCTCGCCTGGCCTATCTGGTCACCCTGTCGGCCGATAGCGCCAAGGGCGGCGACATCACCGCGCCACAGCTCGTGATCGACGCCGACAACGGCAAGGTCCTGCGCAGCCTGGACAATCTGCAGCACGTCAAGATCGGTACCGGCCCCGGCGGCAATCAGAAAACCGGCCAGTACGAGTTCGGCACCGACTTCGGCTTCCTCGACGTGACCCAGAACGGCAGCAGCTGTGTCATGCAGAACGCCAACGTCAAGACCATCAATCTCAACGGCGGCACCAACCCGAGCGGCCAGGCGGCGCACGGATATACCTGCCCGCGCAACACCGTCAAGCAGATCAACGGCGCGTTCTCGCCGCTCAACGACGCGCATTTCTTCGGCGGCGTGGTCTACGACATGTATGCCGCCTACCTCAACATGCCGGCGCTGACGGTCCAGCTGACCCTCGGCGTGCATTACTCGACCGGCTACGAGAACGCGGGCTGGAACGGCACCACCAAGACCATGGTCTTCGGCGACGGCGCATCGCGCTTCTACCCCTTGGTCAGCCTCGACGTGCTCGGCCATGAGGTGTCGCACGGCTTCACCCAGGAGCAATCGGGGCTGATCTACTCCGGCCAGTCCGGCGGCATCAACGAAGCCTATTCCGACATGGCCGGCGAAGCGTCCGAGTACTTCATGCGCGGCAGCAACGACTTCCAGGTCGGCGCGCAGATCTTCAAGGCCGCCGGCGCGCTGCGCTACATGGACGATCCGACCCGCGACGGCGTCTCGATCGGGCATGCCAGCAACTACCGCTCGGGCATGAACGTGCATCACTCCTCGGGCGTCTACAACAAGGCGTTCTCGCTGCTGGCCAAGACCTCCGGCTGGGACACGGTCAAGGCGTTCAAGGCGTTCGCCAAGGCCAACATCGACTACTGGACCCCGAACACCGACTTCAACAGCGGCGCCTGCGGCGTCGAACAGGCCGCCACCGATCTGGGCTACGCCGTGGCCGACGTGTCGGCCGCGTTCCTCGCGGTCGGCGTGGATTGCCCCGGCGGTCCCGGCCCGGGCCCGGGTCCGGGCACCCAGACCTACAGCAACGGCACCGACGTGGCGATCCGCGACAACGCCACCGTGGAAAGCTCGATCGCCGTGTCCGGCCGGACCGGCAATGCGCCGAGCAATGCCAGCGTGTCGGTCAACATCGTGCACACCTACAAGCAGGACCTGAAGGTCGACCTGGTCGCGCCGGACGGCTCGCTCTACAACATCCACAACCGCACCGGCGGCAGCGCCGACAACGTCGCCGGCACCTTCACCTTCAATCTGTCGAGCGAAACGCTCAACGGCACCTGGAAGCTGCGGGTCAACGACGACGCCGGCGGCGACGTCGGCCGCATCGACACCTGGAGCATCACCTTCTGATCGAGGGCGCGGCGTCGGCCTGAACCAAAACCCCGGCTCCGGCCGGGGTTTTCTTTTGGTTCGGCGACGGCGGCGCGATGCGGCCGCGCCATGCAGGACGGTTAGCCAACGGGGTTTCCCTTGTCACCGGCTGTATTGGCGCGTCGTTTTGTGCCGGCGCGCCGGTTTCGTCCATATAACCCCAGCCATGACGAAACGTTATGCCACGACATAATGATCCGATATTGCCAGGATTGGTCACATGATTCGACGGATATGCATCACGCGGCGCTATTGACGAATGCCGGCGGCGATGATTTTCGATTTTCAAGCGCCCTCGCCTCACTCATGTCCGCGCTCGCGGCGACGACGGAAACTGGTCGCGGTCACAGTATCGAGCGCCGACGAATACAAAACCGACCAACGAGTGCATTCAAATTATGTTGCAGTGCAACATAGGCACTGAAACATTATTACCCGGCGCGGTTTTAGCCCTGAAAAATCGGAAAATAGCGCGATCCAGGCAGCGCGCGGCTTTCCGCCCCAATCCCCGATACGACGCGGAAATAGCGGTCTCACCGCGTATGTGATCGCGGTGCGCGGGTTTGACCGTTATCGCCGGCGATCCCTAGCGTCGATTCCGCCGCACGGGCCATCCGCGCGGTATCCGCCTACATCCCTCCCCCATGTCGGATGCGGATGCGAAACGCCGCAAACCGGTCGCCCGACCGGCCCTCATTTACTCACTCACTTTTGGGGTTACAAATGAAGCGCAACGTATCGGTACTGTCCTTCGCTGTTTCGATCGCCCTCGCCGCCGGCGCCGCCGGCGCCGCCCAACGCGTGGATCTGCACAGCGTCGACGTCGTCAAACTCAACCAGCAGTTCCAGGCCGCCAGCGCCAAGTCCGGGGTCGCCGCCAAGGCCAATGTGCGCCACGCCGAGCTGATCGCGCTCGACGCCGACTCGACCCTGACCTCGCTCAAGAGCAGCCAGGACGCCGACGGCTCGCAAAACCATCGCTACCAACAAAGCTTCCGCGGCGTACCGGTGTTCGGCGAACACGTGGTCGTGCGCGAGGACGCCAAGGGCAACGTACGCGCCCTGTTCGGCCGCTCGGTCGCCGGCATCGGCGCCGATCTGCCGAAGCTCGACGCCAAGCTCAGCGCCACTCAAGCGTTGAGCCTGGCCAAGGGCGCCACGCTCGGCAAGCGCGCGGCCACGCTGCAGGTCCGCAACGAGAACAGCCGCAAGGTGATCTACCTCGACGACGCCGACCGCGCCCATCTGGCCTACGCGGTGGATTACTTCGCCGATGCGCCGGGCGGCGGCGAACCCAGCCGTCCGTTCGCGATCGTCGATGCCAACAGCGGCAAGGTGCTCAAGCAGTGGGAAGGCCTCAATCACGAGCAGGTCGGCACCGGCCCCGGCGGCAATCAGAAGATCGGCCAGTACGAATACGGCAGCGGCGGCCGCCCGTTCCTCGATGTCACCCGCAGCGGCAGCACCTACACCTTCAACACGCCGAACGTGAAGACGGTCAATCTCAATCACGGCACCAGCGGCAGCACCGCGTACTCGTACGCCGGCCCGCGCAACACGGTCAAGACCATCAACGGCGCCTACTCGCCGCTCAACGACGCGCACTACTACGGCAAGGTGGTGTTCGATACCTACCAGTCCTATCTGGGCATCTCGCCGCTGACCTTCCAGCTGACCCTGCGCGTGCATTACAGCAACAACTACGAGAACGCGTTCTGGGACGGCCGCGCGCTGACCTTCGGCGACGGCCGCACCACCTTCTATCCGCTGGTCTCGCTCGACGTGGTCGCGCACGAAGCCTCGCACGGCTTCACCGAACAGCAGTCGGGCCTGATCTACTCCGGCCAGTCCGGCGGCATCAACGAATCGTTCTCCGACATCGCCGGCGAAGCGGCCGAGTTCTACGCGCGCGGCCGCAACGACTTCCTGGTCGGCGCGGACATCTTCAAGGCCAGCGGCCGCGCCCTGCGCTACTTCGCCAACCCGCCGCAGGACGGGCGCTCGATCGGCCACGCCCGCGACTACACCAGCGGGCTGGACGTGCACTACTCCTCGGGCGTGTTCAACAAGGCCTTCTACATCCTGGCCAACAAGCCGAACTGGGGCACGGTCAAGGCGTTCAAGGCCTTCGCCAAGGCCAATAAGGACTACTGGACGCCGAGCACCAACTTCAACCAGGGCGGCACCGGCGTGCGCCAAGCCGCGGCCGATCTGGGCTACAGCACCGCCGATGTGGTCAACGCGTTCTCCCAGGTGGGCGTGACCGCGCAATAAGTCGGTATTGCCGGGCGCTCGCCGAGCGCTCCACCGGCATCGGCCATGCGGTCGATCGCTCACGATCGCCGGCCGTGCCGGCCGATGGCAGCCAGACTTGAAAAACCCCGGCCAAGGCCGGGGTTTTCTTTTTCGGCGCCGGAACGGTCGTTCGCCAAGCGGACGCCTTATGCAAAAACATAATAAATACGTATTTGGGAGTGCGCTCGCAGAACCGTGCGTGCATGGGTCACAGGCGGGACTGGAATTTCCATAACGCGCTAAAAAACCGGAAACGCCGCGGTTCATGCATGAATCAAGCAGCCATCTGACAAGCCGCCAGTACCGGGGCGAGCGCCTTCGAACGGCCTGCGACGGGTATATCCAACGCAATATGTGATCGATTACCCCACCCCGACGACGCAGGAATCTGCTGCATTGCAGCAATAATCCTGAAACATTATTACGCTGCGAAATTTCGTGACGCGCAAACGTGAAAACGTTTCAAGCCTGATCGTAGAACGATCTCAGACGAAATCATTTGTCGCCGCGATCCGCGCACGTCGCATTCGACGTGTGACCGGCGTCAGTCGCGTTGACTCAAATTTTGGGCGCGGCCAGCGTGCCTCCGCCGTGCTACGCGTCAGCACGGTATCCGCACGGAGTTCGACCACGCGAACGTCCTCGGGCACGGAATGCCCCGGGCCGGACGCGCGAACGACGGGGGAGCGGATGTACGAGCACTGAGAGCCGGCCGCGAACGCGGCCACCATCCACACTCGTTTGGGGGTAATACCAGTGAATCGCAATGAATCGCCGTCCATGCACGCTCTGTCCTTCGCCCTGTCGCTCGCCCTCGTCTCCGGCGCTGCCGGCGCCGCGCAGCGCGTAGACCTGCACGGTCAGGACGTCGCCAAGCTCAACCAGCAGTACCAGTCCGCCGTCGCCAAGTCCGGCGCCGCCGCCAAGGCCAACGTGCGTCACGCCGAACTGATCTCGCTCGACGCCGACTCCGGCCTGAGCCAGATCAAGAGCAGCCAGGACGCCAACGGCACCCGCAACTACCGTTATCAGCAGACCTTCCGCGGCGTGCCGGTGTTCGGCGAGCACGTGGTGGTCAGCGAAGACGCCAAGGGCAACGTGAAGACGTTGTTCGGCCGCTCGGTCGCCGGCCTCGCCGCCGAACTGCCGGCCACCGCGCCGAAGCTGAGCAGCGCGCAGGCGCTGGATCTGGCCAAGGGCGCAGCGCTCGGCAAGCGCGCTGGCGCGCTGCAGGTGCGCAACGAAAGCAGCAAGCAGATGATCTACATCGACGACGCCGGCCGCGCGCACATGGCCTATGTCGTCAACTACTTCGCCGATTCGGCCAAGGGCGGCGAGCCGACCCGTCCGTTCGTCATCGTCGATGCGAACAGCGGCAAGGTGCTCAAGCAGTGGGACGGCCTGAATCACGCCCTCGTCGGCACCGGCCCCGGCGGCAACGCCAAGACCGGCCAGTACGAATACGGCACCGACTTCGGCTTCAACGACGTCGCCCAGAGCGGCAGCACCTGCACGATGAACAACGCCAACGTCAAGACGGTGAACCTCAACGGCGGCACCAGCGGCTCGACGGCGTTCTCGTACACCTGCCCGCGCAACACGGTCAAGGCCATCAACGGCGCGTATTCGCCGCTGAACGACGCGCATTACTTCGGCAAGGTCGTGTTCGACATGTACAACAGCTACGTCGGCACCCCGCCGCTGACGTTCCAGCTGTCGATGCGCGTTCACTACAGCAGCAACTACGAGAACGCGTTCTGGGACGGCTCGGCGATGACCTTCGGCGACGGCCGCACCACGTTCTATCCGCTGGTGAGCCTGGACGTGTCGGCGCACGAAGTCTCGCACGGCTTCACCGAACAGCAGTCGGGCCTGGTCTATTCGGGTCAGTCCGGCGGCATCAACGAAGCGTTCTCGGATATGGCCGGTGAGGCCGCCGAGTACTACATGAACAACACCAACGACTTCCTGGTGGGCGCGCAGATCTTCAAGGGCACCGGCGCGCTGCGTTACATGGCCAACCCGCCGCAGGACGGCCGTTCGATCGGTCACGCCAGCAACTACACCTCGGGCATGGACGTGCACTACTCGTCCGGCGTGTACAACAAGGCGTTCTACACCCTGGCCACCAAGGCCGGTTGGGATACGGTCAAGGCGTTCAAGGTGTTCGCGAAGGCGAACAAGGACTACTGGACCCCGAGCACCGACTTCAACAACGGCGCCTGCGGCGTCGAGACGGCCGCGACCGACCTGGGCTTCACCAAGGCCGACGTGACCGCCGCGTTCACCGCGGTCGGCGTCACCTGCCCCGGCGGCCCGGGCCCGGGTCCGGGCACGACGTACACCAACGGCACCGACTTCGCGATCAACGACAACGCGACCGTCGACAGCCCGATCACCGTGTCCGGCCGTACCGGCAATGCCCCGACCAACGCCTCGGTGTCGGTCAACATCATCCACACCTACCGCGGCGACCTGAAGGTCGACCTGGTGGCGCCGGATGGCTCGCTGTACAACATCAGCAACCGCGCCGGCGGCAGCGCCGACAACCTCAGCGGCACGTTCACTTTCAACCTGTCGAGCGAACCCCTCAACGGCACCTGGAAGCTGCGCGTGAACGATAACGCCAATGCCGACGTTGGCCGCATCGACACCTGGAGCATCACGTTCTAATTGGTACGCAACAAGTAAGGCGATGCGCATGATCGCCCTGAAAACCCCGGCTCAGGCCGGGGTTTTCTTTTGCGCGCCGCCCGCTGCTGCGCAAGCACGATGGCGGCGATTGGCCCGCACCATCGGGCCGCGCGGAAGCTCGGGCGGCATGCGAGCAGCGGCGCTTGCCGCGTCCGCGCCCAGGGCCACTCCCGATCGATGGCGGGAAACTTGTGCTATCGACTTGGTTTGCGCTCCGCGCCGAGGTAATTTCAGGCGAGCGCATGAGCAGGCCAAACCGCGAAGCCAGACCCGCCTCGCGCGGTGGTGTCGCTCAGACCTCAGCTGCGCGTATAAGCAAGACAGCCAACCCCGCAAACGCAACGGGATCGTGCCATGACCGATTTCGCTTCAAGCTTCGCCTCGCTTTCCGGCATTCTTCGCAAGCACACCGCCGGCATGTCCATCAAGACGGACGAACCCGGCAATTTCTACGTCGAACTGGCCGCGGCCACACCCAAGGCGAAGCCCAGGTTTTTCGGCGCCGTGCAGACGAAGAAGTCCTACGTCAGCTATCACCTGATGCCCGTGTATGAAAATCCGTCCTTGCTGGATGGCATCAGCGACGCCCTGCGCAAAAAGATGCAGGGAAAATCGTGTTTCAACTTCACCGCGAACGAGCCGTCGCTGTTCGAGGAACTGGATACGCTCACGAAAAAATGCGCGGCAGCAGCCAGATGACCCGGCGCCGCGCCGGAGCATTCGTTCAAGCCGGACGTGCCGGGGTTGCAGCCACAACCCGGCAGCAAGCGCCCGGCATGGGTTCGCCCGCGTGCGCGCCGCCTCGCCCAGGCGAAGGCGGCACGCCTCACGCGACGGATCGGATCAGAACTCGACCAGCTTCTTGAAGCCGCCGAAGATCATCCGCTTGCCGTCGAACGGCATGGTCTCGCCCTGCATCTTCAGGCGCGGATCGTTCATCACCTGCTTGTTGATCCGGTCGCGCGCCGCGCGGGTCTTGTAGACGATCCACGCGAACACCACGACTTCGCCGGGCTTGAGCTTCACCGCCTGCGGAAACGAAGTGCTCTTGCCGGGCTTGACGTCGTCCTCGACCGCTTCGACATACGACAGCGCGCCGTACTCCATCCAGATCTTGCCGGCCTGTCGCGACAGGCGCCGGTAGGCGGCGAGGTTCTGCTTGGGTACCGCCAATACGAATCCATCCACGTAGCTCATGCGTCCTCCTTCGGGCCAGGCCCGTTGCTGGGATTGAAGCCGTTCGAACTTATTCGTGGGCAACGCTCAATGCAGCGCCGGCTGCGCGCCCTCGGCGGCCTGGTTGGCCGGCGTGCGCAGCAGCAGGCCGCCGAGCAAGGCCGCGGTCAAACCGAATACCGCACCGACCAGAAACGCGAGGTGATAACCCTCGGCCTGCGCCGCAATCAGATCAGCGCCCGCTGCGACCTGCGCCGAGGTGCGCGAGGCGGCGAGACTGGCCAGGATCGCCAGCCCCAACGCGCCGCCCATCATGAAAGCGGTGTTGACCATGCCCGAGGCCAGGCCCGATTCGGCCGGCGAGACATCGCTCATCGCCGCCAGCAACAAGGGATTGAAGGCGATACCGGCGCCGAGCCCGAGCAACAGCATGCCCGGCAACACATCGCTGACGAAATCGCCGCCAACCGGCGCGCGCGCGAACAGCAGCAGGCCGATCGTCGCCAGGCCCAGGCCGATCGCCAGCGGCCAGCGGATGCCGAAGCGCATCACCAACTTGGCCGACAGACCCAGCGAGAACGCCGCCATGATCAGGTTCGACGGCAAGAACGCCAGCCCGACCTGCATCGGCGTGTATTTCAGCACCAATTGCATGTACAGCGCCGACAGGAAGAACCAGGCGAACATCGCCGCCGCCCACAGCACGCCGACCGTATTCGCCACCGCGACATTGCGCAGGCGGAACAGGCTCAGCGGCATCAGCGGCGCGCTGACCCGCGATTCGATCCACAAGAACGCGAGCATTAGCGCCACCGCCACACCGAGCAGGCCGAGCGTATGCAGCGAGGTCCAACCGGCCTCGTTGCCGTTGACGATCGCGTACACCGCGAGCATCAGCGACGCGGTCACGGTGATCGAACCGGCGATGTCCAACTGGCCCTCGCCCGGCCCGCGCGATGCCGGCAACAGCTTCAGCGTCGCCGCGATCACGATCAGGCCGATCGGAATATTGACCAGGAAAATCCAGTGCCAGCTCAGCCCGCCAGTGAGCAGTCCGCCGAGCAGCACGCCGACGCTGCCGCCGCCGGCGCAGACGAAGCTGTACACGCCCATCGCCTTGGCCCGGTCGGCCGGTTCGGTAAACAGGTTCATGATCAGCGAAAGCGCTACCGCGGTGACCACCGCGCCACCGAGCCCCTGCACGCCGCGCGCGGCGACCAGGAAGGTCTGACTGCCGGCCAGTCCGCAGGCCAGCGAGGCCAGGGTGAACACCGCGATGCCGATCAGGAACACGCGGCGATGGCCGAACAGATCACCGAGTCGCCCACCCAGCAGCAGGAAGCCGCCGAAGGTCAGCAGATAGGCATTGACCACCCAGGCCAGCGAACTTTCGCTGAACCCCAGGTCGGTGCGGATCGACGGCAATGCGACATTCACGATGGTCGAGTCGAGCACGATCATCAGCGCGCCCATGCACAGCACGGCCAACGCGGCCCAGCGGTGGTCGTGGGGCTGGCGCTCGGCGTGCTCGGCGGAAGGCGATGGATCGGTCATGCTCGCTGGCGTCCTTTGGTGCGCGGATTCTGTGCTGCGCGGATGCGGCGCTGCCGCGGGGTCGATCGATCCCGAAACGATGGATCGTTCGGTTCGGGCGCGCGTCGATTGCGGTATTCGATGCAAGCGACGCGGGTTGCAATTGGCTGACGATTTCACGGCGCGACGATCGCGGTCAGTGCCGGCTCGATCCGATCCGCAGAAAAATCCGCGGTCGAATCCGGCACCGGCGCGATGATGCCGCGCAAAGCCACGGTCATCTTCGGCATGCCTCGCGACCGAGCCCGATCCGAGCCGCGCAGGCCCGCGCAAGCCCCGATCCGCCGCCGGCTCGCAGGCGACTATCGCCCGCGTCTAGAGCCGCTCACAGTGTGATTTGTCATGCCTGATCCTGACCGGAATCAAGCGAATGTATGTTCTCTGGCACTCGATGACGCCGCACCGGCACACGCGTTGTCGCATCCGCATTCAGCCACCGTCGCCATCATCATCATCGTGGCGACGAGCGAAGCCGACACCGCGCAATCGATACGATCGCGTATCGATGCGGAACTCGCGAACGATCTCAGTTTCATCGATCGCCGGCCTGCACAATCGGAAGCTCGCGTCGCTGCCGGCTGATCGCCTCGCAGTTCGCACGCACTTCGTTCGTGGATCGAAGCGTACGACCGGTCCCGGATCGCCCCCCAACGCCTGGGGATGCCATTGGAGAAGGATTCTCTATGCGCTACGTCAACACCCGCTCCCAACCCACCCGCTCGCACGGCCTGAGCCTCGCCATCGCCGCCTCGATCGGCCTGTGCGCGCTCGCCCACGCGCCTGCGTTCGCCGGCGAAGCCCGGCTGTCCGGCCTGGATGCGCAGCCCTCGTTCGATCGCTTCATCGTCCGCTACGTGCCCGGCGCCGCCGCGCGCGCAGCCGCGTCGGCCAAGACCGCCGCGTTGAATCGCGCCGCCGAACGGGTACGGCGCGGCGCCGAACCGGCGCTCGCGCTCAAGACCCTGCGCTCGACCGCGCTGGCCGGCACCGATGTCGTCATCGCCGACCGTCGTCTCGACCGCGATCAAGCCGCCGCGTTGATGCGCCGGCTGGCCGCCGATCCGCAAGTCGATTACGTCGAGATCGATGCGCGCATGCACACCACCCTGACCCCGAACGATCCGAGCTACCCGTTGCAATGGGGTTACAACGACGCCGACGCCGGCATCCGCGCCGAGCAGGCCTGGGACATCGGCAACGGCGCCGGCGTGGTCGTCGCCGTGCTCGACACCGGCATCACCTCGCACGGCGATCTCAACGCCAACCTCGTCGCCGGCTACGACTTCATCAACGACGCGGTCACCGCGCGCGACGGCAACGGTCGCGATCCCAATCCGAACGACGAAGGCGACTGGCAAAGCGCGGGCGAATGCGGTCCGTTCGCGGCCGCCAATTCGAGCTGGCACGGCACCCATGTCGCCGGCACCGTCGCCGCGGTCACCAACAACGGCTCCGGCGTCGCCGGCACCGCGTTCGGCGCGCGGGTCCAGCCGGTGCGCGTGCTCGGCCGTTGCGGCGGTTATCTGTCCGACATCGCCGACGCGATCGTATGGGCGTCCGGCGGCGCGGTCGCCGGTGTACCTGCCAACGCCACGCCCGCCAACGTGATCAACATGAGCCTGGGCGGCTCGGGCGTGTGCAGTGCGACGTATCAGAACGCGATCGACGGCGCGGTCGCGCGCGGCACCACCGTGGTCGTCGCGGCCGGCAACGGCAACGTCAATGCCTCCAACGCCAACCCCGCCAACTGCAACAACGTGATCGCGGTCGGCGCGGTCGACAGCAACGGCGCGCGTTCGGTCTGGAACGCCAGCCAGCAATCCAACTTCGGCGCCCTGGTCGATCTGGCCGCGCCGGGCACCAATATCTACTCGACGCTCAACTCGGGCGCGACCACGCCCGCGGCCGCGAGCTACGGCTATATGAGCGGCACCTCGATGGCCGCGCCGCATGTCGCCGGCGTGGTCGCGCTGCTGCGTTCGGTATCGTCGCAGCAACGCACGCCGGCGCAGATCGAAAGCCTGCTCAAGTCGACCACGACGCCGTTCCCTAGCACGCCCTCGCAACCGATCGGCACCGGCATCGTCAATGCCGCCGCCGCGGTCAACGCCGTCGCGAGCGGCGCGGCACCCGGCACCATCGTCGGCATCGGCAACAAATGCCTGGACGTACGCGGTGGCGCCACCGCCAACACAAGCGTGGTGCAGGTGTTCGGCTGCAATGGCTTTGCGCAGCAGAACTGGTCGCTCGGCGACACCTACGCCAATCTGCGCGGTGTGCCGAGCGGACGCATGCTCGACGTGGTCGGGATCAATCCCGAAAACGGCGCGCAGTTGCAGATCTACGATGCCACCGGCGCGAGCAATCAGGCCTGGAGCTTCACCAACACCACCATCCTCAGCCTGGGTAGCAAGGCGGTGGACGCGATCGGGGGCAGTTCCGCCAACGGCACGCTGCTGCACCTGTGGGACAGTTCCGGCGTCGCCCAGCAGATCTGGAACTTCAATCCGCAGAGCGGCGCCATCACCGGCATCGGCGGCAAATGCCTGGATGTGATCGGCGGCAACAGCGCCGACGGCACTCCGGTGCAGTTGTGGGATTGCAGCGGTGTGGCCCAGCAGAAGTGGCGGCTCGGACCCGGCGGCCGCATTCTCGGCATCGGCGACAAGTGCCTGGAAGCGGCCAACGGCAGTTTCGCCAACGGCACCCAGATACGGATCTGGAGCTGCAACGGCCTGCCCCATCAGTCCTGGCGTCTGCGCGGTGAAATCCGCAGCGGGCTCAACGGCAAGTGTCTAGACGATCCGAACCTGGGTCAGCAAGACGGATCGCTGGTGCATATGTGGACCTGCCACGGCGGGCCCAATCAGCGCTGGGAATATCGTTCGAACTGAGCCGGCCGCGCGCTTGCGGCGACTGGCGACATGCGCCTGGGCGACATGCCCGGGCGCGACGCTCAAGCGTCATCCAAAACCAGACGCGCCGCCCGAGGGCGGCGCGTTTTGTTTCTGGCTTGCGCGCGCACATCGCGCGGTTCCGATCGCGCCAACGCGACGCGGATCGGCCGCGCTAGATCACTCCGCCGCGACCGCCTCGATCTGGATGCGCAGGCTCACATCCATGTTGAAGCCCCAGTCCTTGCCGGCGGCGATGCCGAACTGGTCGCGCTGGAAACTCGCGCTGGCGTCGGCGCCGCAGACCTCGCGCTTGAGCATCGGATGCGGCATGCACTTGAACTTGTTGATCTTCAGCTCCAGCGGCTTGGTCACCCCGTGCAGGGTCAGCTCGCCTTCGACCTTGCTCGGCGCGCCGTCCTTGAAACCGGCCAGCTTGCCCTTGTAGGTCGCGGTCGGGAACTTGGCGGTATCGAACAGATCGGCCTTGTTGGCGTGCTCGTTCATCGCGTCCAGACCGAAGTCGATGCTGGTGGTGTCGATGCTGACCTCGACCGTGCCGGCGCCGGCCTTCTTGTCGAGCGTCACCGTGCCCTCGGACTTGTTGAACTTGCCGCGCCAGGTCGACAGACCGCCCATGTGGTCGGCTTCGAAGCTGGGATAGGTGTGGGACGGGTCGATCTTGTAGGTGACCGGCGCGGCGAAGGCGCTACCGGCGAACACGGCCAGCGAGGTCACGGCGCAAAGCGTCAGCTTGTTCATGAGGCGGTCCCATTGGCGGAAGTCGGGGCACGCTACCACCGCGAGCCGGCGGCTCGCAATCGTGGCGATGCGGGGCGGCGTGAACGCGTATCACAACGTCGCCATGGCGCCACGATGCGCGACAGCGATGCCCACGCAACGCGCTCGACGGACGAATGCGTCGCGCCCCGACCAGACCAGACCCAACCAGACCGCGACGCAGCACCACCGCGGTACACGTCTTGGATCGATCTCGGTGCGTCCGCCGGGCAACGGCGCGCGTTCGACCACTGCGGCCCGGCGAGAAACGAACCTGTGCGCCGCCGCGCCGGCGCACGGCGACGCTCGCAAATTCCGCTTGACGGCGCATCGGCTCGCCCGCGACGCGACGAAGCGGATGCGACGATCAGAAATCGATATTGGTCTTCAATCCCACAATGAACGCATCGCGATTCGCATCGGTACCGCCCGGATGACGGATGTACTGCAGATTGGGCCGCAGCGACACTGACGCGATCGGCGACCAGTTGTAGAACACCTCGGTCACGTACTCGTTGCCGTCCTTGACCGGCGCCGCCGACTGCGGGTGCAGCCGATTGAACAGACGCTGGTGATCGGCCGCGCGCGCACCGGCATGAGTGGCGCCGAACGCCAGGCCGACGTAGTCGTTGGGCCGCTGGAACACGCCCTTGTAGGTCACGCCGAGCGCGATCTGGCGATCGGTCGCCGAGGTGTTGCGGTCGGCCTGGGTCAGATTGAGGAACACGCTGGCGCCGCTGCGGTCGCTGTCGCCGCTGAGTTGTTGCCGCAACGACAGAAATCCGCCGTAACGGCTGCCGCGCTGCAGGGGATCGCCGCCGGTCAGCGCGCGCGGCTGGCGGTCGCGGTCGTAGAACAGGTCGGCGCCGCCGGCATTGCTGTACCAGCCGCCGATCTTGTAGCTGCCCGGGCGGCCGCCGAGCTTCGGCGTCCAACCGAACTCGACCGGAATCAGCGCGCCGGTGGTGCCCGACGGGAAATCGGGTTTCCAGCCGTTGCGTTCGGCGTAGGCGTCGTCGACGTACTTCGGATTGAGCTGGTAGGCGCCGATTTTCAGATAGGTGTCGGCGCCGGTGTCGAGCTTGATCCGCGCCGCCCATTGGCTGGTCGGCCAGTTCACCCAGTAATCGCCGGCGATGTTGCCCGGGGGCGCGCCGCAGAAGGTCAGGCTCATGAAATCGCAGCTGAAACCGGCGAAGTCCTCGCCGACCGGCAAGCGGCCGATACGCAGGTTGGCCTTGCCGCCGAACAGGTCCTGGCTCAAGGCGAACACGGTCAGATGCCAGGTCTGGCCGCGGCCATAGACTTCCTGGATGAGCTGGTTATTGCCGATGCCGGCATCGGCGCCGAGGTTGTCGCCGCCGCGATGGGTGAACATCACCTGGAACGCGCTGCCGGTCCAGCCCCAGGTCTTGTCGAGGTCGACCACGGCGCCGAGTTTCCATTGGTCGGTGTAACGGGTCAGTTCGCGCACGCCGCCGCTGCGGTTGCGCGCGGTTTCGCTGGTGTGTCCGAACTCGAAGCTCACACCGCGGTCGGCGAGCGCGCTGCGTTTGCCGCCCCAGTCGCCGAGCAGGTACGGACTGTTCTCCCCGGCGTTCGCCGGCGCATGCGCGACGACGCCGAACAGCGCCAGCAACAAGGAAGCGTGAAGCGGATTTTTGAGTAAAGCAGGCATAGCACGCCTCCTGAAAGGCATGGGTGGGAACAAGGATCGAAGGGCGCCTATCGCGACGCGGACCTCGGTCCGCGACGCGACAGCGTCAGTGGGTCGGCATGACGAACTGGGCTCCGCCGCTGGCGCCGCCGGCCAGCCAGCGTTGGGTGACGGCTTTCTGCCGGGTGTAGAAACGCACCGCTTCCGGGCCGTGCGCGTGGTGATCGCCCATCAGACTCTTCTTCCAGCCGCCAAAACTGTGGAAGGCCATCGGCACCGGGATCGGCACGTTGATGCCGATCATCCCGACCTGCACGCGGTGGGCGAACTCGCGCGCGGCCAGGCCGTCGCGGGTGAAGATCGCGGTGCCGTTACCGAACTCGTGCGCGTCGATCAGCGCCAGCGCCGCGGCGAAATCGGGTACGCGCACCACGCACAGCACCGGCCCAAAGATTTCTTCGCGATAGATGCGCATGTCGATGCCGACGCGATCGAACAAACTGCCGCCGAGGAAGAATCCGTGTTCATGGCCAGCCACGCGATGGCCGCGGCCGTCGACCACGAGCTGCGCGCCGGCGGCGACGCCGTCGTCGATGTAGGCGACGATCTTGTCGCGATGCTGGGCGGTGACGACCGGGCCCATTTCGCTGGCAGGATCCATGCCGTCGCCGATGCGCAGCGCGCGCACCTTCGGCGCGAGCCTGGCGACCAGCGCATCGGCGGTGGCCTCGCCGACCGCGACCGCGACCGAGATCGCCATGCAGCGTTCGCCGGCGGCGCCGTAGCCGGCGCCGATCAACGCGTCCGCGGTCGCGTCCAGATCGGCATCGGGCATCACCACCAGATGATTCTTGGCGCCGCCCAGCGCCTGCACACGCTTGCCGCGCGCGCAGCCGCGGGCGTAAATATATTCGGCGATGGGGGTGGAACCGACGAAGCTGATCGCCTGCACGTCGGGATGGTCCAGCAGCGCGTCGACCGCGACCTTGTCTCCTTGAACCACATTGAACACGCCGTCGGGCAATCCGGCTTCCTTGAGCAGTTCGGCCAGGCGCAGCGCGGTGGACGGATCGCGCTCGGACGGCTTGAGCACGAAGCTGTTGCCGCAAGCGATCGCCATCGGGAACATCCACATCGGCACCATCGCCGGAAAATTGAACGGGGTGATGCCGGCGCACACGCCCAGCGGCTGGCGCATCGTCCAGGCGTCGATGCCGTTGGCGATCTGCTCGGTGTAATCGCCCTTGAGCAATTCGGGAATGCCGCAGGCGTACTCCACCACTTCCAGGCCGCGGATCAGCTCGCCGCGCGCATCGGACAACACCTTGCCGTGCTCGCGGGTGATCAGCGCGGACAAGGCGTCCAGTTCGCGTTCGATCAGCGCCTTGAAGCGGAACATCACCCGCGCGCGCTTGAGCGGCGGCGTGCGCGACCAGGCGGGAAACGCGGCGCGCGCGGCGGCGACCGCCACATCGACCTCGGCCGCGGTCGCCAACGCGACCGCGCCGATCACCTCGCCGCTGGCCGGGTTGTAGCAGGCGGCGCTGTCGCCGTCGCCCGCATGCGGGCGACCATCGATGTAATGGCCGATGCGCGCGGGGCCGGCGTGTGGGGACATCTGGGCGGACATGTTCGGTCTTCCTGTCGTAAGCGGAATCAGGGCTTCATCAGCCAGTCGTGAGCGGGATCGTTCTTGAAATGCCAGACCCGGCGCGGACCGGCCATCACGTTGAGGTAGTAGCCGCGATAGCCATGCGGCATCACCACCGGGTGGTAACCGCGCGGCACCATGACCAGATCGCGGTCGCACACGGCCATGGATTCGTCGAGCTCGCGATCGTCGGTGTAGACGCGCTGGAACGCGAAACCCTGCGGCGGATCGATGCGGTGGTAGTAGGTCTCTTCCAGCGAACTTTCCAGTGGAACGTTGTCGCTGTCGTGCTTGTGTGGGGGATAGCTGGACGAATGCGCGGCCGGCGTCACCACCTCCACCACCAGCAGGGATTCGGCCGCTTCGGTCTGCGGCAGGATGTCGCAGACGTAACGGGTGTTGCTGCCCTGCCCGCGCACGCTGCGCTGCATCGAATCGGCGGCGATCAACCGCAGCGGATGGCGACCCTGGCCCGGCGCGGTGGCCAGGGCCAGTTCGACCTCGTCGTGAGCGTGGATCCGCAGCGGCGTCGCCGGTGGCGCGTACACCGCGTCGGGCGAACGCGGCTCGAACACGCTCGCGCGTCCGCCGATGCGTTCGAACAAATGCGCGCCCGCGCTGAGGTCTATGGTGCCGGTCAACACCACCAGACAGCCTTCGCGTCCCGACGGCAGATCCAGGGCGGCGCTTTCGCCGGCGCGAAGCCTCAGGCTTTCGAAACCGACATGACGCCAGCCGGCGGATTCGGGCGTGACCTGGACGATCCGCCGGCCTTCGGCTTGAGCCTTGACCAGCAGGCTCATGCGACCTCCCGCATCGCGGCGCCGTCGACCAGCGCGCGCAAGGTCCGATAGCCGCGCTCGGCAAAGGCATAACTCGGCGCCACCGCCGGATCCTGTTCGGCCTCGACCACCAGCCAGCCGGCGTAGCCGTGTTCGCGCAACACGCCGATCAGCGCGGCGAAATCGATCGCGCCGTCGCCGGGCACGGTGAACACGCCGTTGAGGACCGAGTCGAGAAAACTCCAGCGGCGATTGCGCGCGAGTTCGATCAGCTCCGGCCGCACGTCCTTGCAATGGACGTGACAGACCCGGCCGATATGACGGCGCAGCAGCGCCAGCGGATCGCCGCCGCCGAAATAGGCATGGCCGCTGTCGAACAGCAGGCCGACTTCCTCGCCGGTCGCCGCCATCAGCCGGTCGATATCGCCGGGCGACTCGACGTAGGCGCCCATGTGATGGTGATAGGCCAGGCGCACGCCGTGTTCGAGTAGATAGCGTGCGAACGCGGTCACCCGCTCGCCGTAACCGGCGAACGCGGCTTCGTCGGCGAAGCGCGGTCGCTTGTGCAAGGCCACGTCGCGCTCGCCCTGGATCGCGTCGGCGACTTCGCCGTAGACCATGACCTTGCACCCGTTGCCGGCCAGCAGGCGCAGGTGCGCCTGCACCGCGGCGATTTCCTCCTCGACGCTGCGCCGCGCGAGCCGTCCGGAATACCAGCCGGAAATCACCTCCAGCCCGTAGCCGGCCATGAGTTCGCGCAACGCCTCGGGTTCGCGCGGAAACTTGTTGCCCAGTTCGAAGCCCTGGTAACCGATCTGACGGCCTTCGAGCAAGGCCGTCGACAACGGGATTTCGCCGCCCAGCGAGGGCAGATCGTCGTTGCTCCAGCCGATCGGGTTGATGCCGATCTTGACCGCGAACGCGCCGTCAGACATCTGAGTCCACCTGTGCGGCCGGCGGCCGCGGTTGCTGTCGTTGTTTGGCGATCTCATAACTGCGCCGCGCCTGCCGCACCGCTTCGCGCTCGGACACTTGCGGCACCGCGACTTCCCACCAGCAACCGCCGTGCTCGGTGGTGCGGCGATGGTCGGTGTCGATCGAGATCAGATAGGTGCCGCGCGCGGCGCGCGCGCGCCGCATTGCCTGCTCCAGCGCGTCGATGTCGGCGACATGCTCGGCCTGCGCGCCCATCGCACGGGCATGCGCGGCGAAATCGATCGCCGGGGCGCCGTCGCCGGCGTGCAGGCAGTCGTCCCACATATTGTTGAACGGCGCGCCGCCGCAGGCCTGCTGCAGGCGGTTGATGCAGCCGAACCCGCGGTTGTCCAACACCACGATAATCAGCTTCATGTCCAGCATCACCGAGCTGGCGATCTCGGCGTTGAGCATCAGATAGCTGCCGTCGCCGACCATCACCACCACTTCGCGCTCCGGCCGGGCCATCTTCACGCCCAGGCCGCCGGCGATCTCGTAGCCCATGCAGGAGTAGCCGTACTCCATGTGATAGCCGCCGGGCGTGCGCGTGCGCCAGAGTTTTTCCAGTTCCGCCGGCAAGGTGCCGGCGGCGCAGACGACGATGTCGTCACTGTCGGACTGCGCGCCCGAGCGTTGCACCGCGCCGATGACTTCGCCGTCGTACGGCAAGGTGCCCGCGGGCAGTTCGCGTCGGCCGGTGACGGTGTCGACGATCGCGCGCCAGGCCTGCGCCTGCTCTTGCGCGCGCGCGCTCCACGACTCAGGTGCGCGCCAATCCGACAGCGCCGCCGACAGCGCGTGCAGGCCGAGGCCGGCGTCGCAGATCAGTTCCGGGCCGCCGCCTTTCAAGGCGTCGTGCGGGTTGACGTTGAGCGTGGCGATGCGCGCTTCGGCGTACAGCGCATTCGAACCAGTGGTGAAATCCTGCAGCCGCGTGCCCACCGCCAGCACCAGATCGGCCTGCGCGAGCAGCGCGTTGGCGGCGCTGGAACCGCAGACGCCGGCCGCGCCCAGTTGCAAGGGGTGATCCCAAGCCAGCGCGCCCTTGCCGGCCTGCGTTTCAGCCACCGGCACTCGGTGCAGATCGGCGAAGCGGCGCAGTTCATCGCCGGCGCGGCCGTACAACACGCCGCCGCCGGCGATCAGCACCGGCCGCTGCGCCTCACGTAATGCAGCGGCAAGCGCGTCGACCTCCTCGGCCTGCGGCGCCAACGCGCGGAACGCATGCAGACGCGGCGCGAAGAACGCTTCAGGCCAATCCCAGGCTTCGGTCTGCACGTCCTGCGGCAAGGCCAGGGTGACCGGGCCGCACAGGGCCGGATCGGTTAGCACGCGCATCGCCCGCGGCAAGGCGCGCAGCAGTTGTTCGGGCTTGACGATACGGTCGAAATAGCGCGACACCGGACGCAAACAATCGTTGACGCTGACCGTGCCGTCGGCGAAATCCTCCAGCTGTTGCAGCACCGGATCGGGCGCGCGCGAAACGAAGCTGTCGCCCGGCAACAGCAGCACCGGCAGACGATTGACGTGAGCCAGCGCCGCCGAGGTGACCAGATTGGTCGAACCCGGCCCGATCGACGCGGTCACCGCCATCATGCGTCGGCGCATGCACGCCTTGGCGTAAGCGATCGCGGCATTGGCCATGCCCTGCTCGCTGTGGGCGCGGTAAGTCGGCAACGCGTCGCGGTGCTGATACAGCGCTTCGCCCAATCCGGCGACGTTGCCGTGGCCGAAGATCGCGAACACGCCGCCGAACAGGCGCACGCGTTCGCCGCTGTCGGGATCGATCGTGTATTGCGCGGCGAGGTAGCGCACCAGGGCCTGAGCCATGGTCAGGCGCACCGCGCCGCCGGAACCGGATGCCGTCGCCGACGCGGGGGAGGACGTGGTGTTCATGCGGCATGCTCGACGGTTCCGGCGGCAGGCGCGGAACGGATTTGACGCGACCGCGCCCACAGCGCGGCCAGTTCGGCGAAACCCGCGCAGGCGCGCGCCACCAGGGCGTCGTCGTCGATATCGCCGCGCAGCCAGGCGCGCGCGGGCTCGACGAAGATGCTGCGTCCTACCGCGAAACCGCGACAGCTACGGCTGCGCGAGGCGGCGGCGAAACCCTCGGACAGTTCGGCGAACGGCGCGTTCAAACCGAGCAGCAACACACCGCGGCAGTACGGATCGCGTTCTTCGATCAACGCGTCCAGCGCCTCCCAGTCGCGCATCGTCAGCGGCGCCAGTTTCCACCAATGCGGGCGGATGCCGAGGTTGTAGATCCGCTTGAGCGAACGCAGCACCCGCTCGCCGCCGCGCCGGCCTTCGCTGTCGGCCGGCGGTATCACTTCCAGCAACAGTTCGTGCCCGCTCGCGCGCACCGCGTCGTACAAGCCGCGCAACTGGGTTTCCTGTTCGATCCTGACCAGCGCATCGCCGTCGGGATCGAACTGCACCAGGCACTTGACCACGTGTTCGAGCGGCCAACGCGACAACTGCGTGCCGATCGAGCGGCCGTACTCGAACTCGAGCGGGTTCGAACCGGGCATTTCCACTGGACGGCCGATCCACCAGCGGCGGCCGGTGGCGGCATCCAGCGCATCCTGGCCGTAGGTCTCATCGCATAACAAGCCGATCCGTCCGTGCAGATCCAGACCGCGCTCGGCGCGATCCACCGCCTGCACCAGCAAGGACTTGAGCCGCGGCAGACGCGATTCGGGCGCGTCGCATTCGCGCGCCAGGTCGAACAACTGGGTGCGATGGTCGAACGCGAACACATGCAGATCGTCCCAATGCGCGCGCGCCACGCTGACCCGATGCAGATGGGTCAGCTGTTCGTCGCGATCGGGGCGCTGCAGGCGATCGGCGTTGGCGAGAAAATAATCCAGTTCGGCGCGGCTCGGCATCGCCGGCGCACAGCCGTGGCGCGAAACCACCAGCGCGCCGCAGGCGTTGGCATAGGCGCAGCAACGTTCGATCGGCTCGTCGCGCAACCAGCCCGACAGGAAGCCGGCCATGAACGCATCGCCGGCGCCGAGCACGTTGAGCACTTCGACCCGGGTGCCGCGACAGGTTGGCGCATCGTCGATATCGGCCGGCACCGCGGCTTCGATCACGCTGCAGCCCTGCGCGCCGCGCTTGACCACCAGCAAGGCCGAGGTGACCGCGCGAACCGCGCGCAGGGCCGCGATCAGATCGCTGCCGCCGCCGGAGACCAGGAATTCCTCTTCGGTGCCGACCACCAGATCGAACAACGGCAGCACCGATTGCAGATGCCGGGTCACGCCGTCGTCGGCGATGAAACGGGTCTCACCGTCGCCGCGTCCGGTCAGGCCCCACAGCACCGGCCGATAATCGATGTCGAGCACCGTGCGCACACCGTGGCGGCGCGCGTATTCCAGGGCGCGCAGGCTCGCCGCGTGCACGCCGGCGGTCGACAGATGGGTGCCGGTGATCGCCAGCGCGCGGCTGGAGGCGATGAAGTCCTCATCGATATCGGCCGCGCTCAACGCCATGTCGGCGCAGTTCTCGCGATGGAAGATCAACGGAAACGTGTCGCGGTCCTTGATGCCGAGCAGCACCAGCGCGGTGAGCCGGTCCGGGTCGGTGCTCAACCGGCTCACGTCGCAGCCTTCGCGCGCGAGGGTTTCGCGCAGGAAGCGGCCCATGTGGTCGTCGCCGACGCGGCTCAGCATCGCGCTGCGCAGGCCCAGCCGGGCCAGACCGAACGCGGCGTTGGCCGACGAGCCGCCCAGGTACTTGGCGAAACTGGCGACGTCCTCCAGACGCGCGCCGGTCTGTTGCGCGTATAGATCCACGGCCACGCGGCCGAGGAAGATGGCATCGAGAGCGCGATCGGTCATGAGCGGGTTCCGGAAAACGGTGGGGGCCGGCGTGCGCGGTTCATGCGGCGCTGCGTCCTTCGAGCCGGTCGAACAAGGTCTGGATCTCGCTGCCGCCGGCCATCATGTCCAGCACGCGTTCCTTGCTGATCTCGTGCTTGGCGAAGCTGCCCATCGACTGGCCGCGGTTGAGCACGGTGAAGCTGTCGCCGATCGGATAGGCGTGATGGACGTTGTGGGTGATGAAGATCACCGAGATGCCGCGCTCGCGCGCCTGATGGATCAGCATCAACACGTTGCAGCTTTGCTTCACCCCGAGCGCGGCGGTGGGTTCGTCCAGGATCAGCACTTTGGCGCCGAAATGGATCGCGCGCGCGATCGCCAGGCATTGCCGCTCGCCGCCGGACATGGTCCCCACCGGCTGGTGCGGCGAGCGCACGTGGATGCCCATCTCGGCGAGTTTGGTCATCGCCGTATCGGCGGCGAAGTCCATGTCCATCACCGGGATCAGGCCCATCAGCTTGCGCCGCGGCTCGCGGCCGGCGAAGAAATTGCGCGCCACGCTCATCAGCGGCACCAACGCCAGATCCTGGTAGACCGTGGCGATGCCGCGATCGAGCGCTTCGCGCGGCGACTTGAAGCACACCGGCTGGCCTTCGACCAGATAACGGCCCTCGCTGGGGCGGTGAACGCCCGCCAGCGTCTTGATCAGCGTGGATTTGCCGGCGCCGTTGTCGCCGAGCAGGCAATGCACCTCGCCGCGGCGCAGGCGCAGGCTCACGTCCTTGAGCGAGATCACGCTGCCGAAGTACTTGCTGACGTTTTCCAGTTGCAGGATGCAGTCGTCGTTCATGGCCAGGTCCTCACTTCGCGCCGGTCGCGCGCAGGCGGATGTAGTGGTTCAACAACACCGCGAGCAGCAGCATCGCGCCGAGAAATACGCGGTACCAATCGGAATTGATGTCGGTGTAGGAGATGCCGATCTGGACCACGCCGAAGATCAGCGCGCCGATGCAGGCGCCGCGGATCGAGCCGTAGCCGCCGGTCAGCAAGGCGCCGCCGATGACCGCGGCGATGATCGCCTCGAACTCTTTCTGCAGGCCGCGATCGGCCGCCGCCGAACCGATGTCGGCGACCTGCAGCACGCCGAACAGGCAGGCGCACAAGGCGGTGACCACGAACAGGCCGATCTTGACCTTTCGCACCGGCACGCCGACGTTCTTGGCCGCGTTGGCGTCGCCGCCGACGGTGAAGATCCAGTTGCCGGTGCGGGTCTGCGACAGCACGAAACCCGCGGCCGCGGCCAGCGCGCCCCACCACAGCAAGACCTTGGGAATGCCCTCGACCACTGGCTTGCCGTTGGGCAGGCGATCGATAACGCCGCTGTTGGCGAGCCATTCGAACAGCCCCGGCCAGGCTGCGCCGCGGAACAAGCCGCTGATCAGCGGATCGCGCGCGACCGCCTCGCCGACGCCGCTGACCACGGTGCTGTTGGAGAAATGCGTGGACAGCACCAGGGTCAGCCCGCGCAGGATGAACATGAAGGCGAGCGTGACGATGAAACTCGGCAAGCCGGTGCGCACCACCAGATAACCGTTGAGCCAGCCCAGCGCGGCGCAGCACACGAAGGTGAACAACACCGCCGCCCACATCGGCCAGCCCAGGAACATCGCCGGCACCGCCATCAGCATGCCGGCGAAGCCGATCATCGAACCGATCGACAGATCGAACTCACCGGCGATCATCAGCAGACACGCGCCGACCGCGATGATCCCCAGATAGGCGGCGACCTGCGACCAGTTCATCACGCCGTCGAGATTGAACATGCCCGAATCGCCGGCGAACACCCCGAACAGGGCGAACACCAGCACGGCGCCGGCCAGGGATCCGAATTCGGGCCGGGCCGCGAACGCGCGCCAGAAGGGGATGGGCCGCACGCGCTCGTCCTTGCGCTGGCCGGGAAGGTCGTTCATGGAAGTCGCCATGTGAGGGAACGTCGTACTCATCGGGATCTCCGTGCGAAAGCGGACGAGCGCCGTCGACGCGAGCGCGGCTCCAGGCCGGCTCGCAGGCGGTGATCGGACTCGCTCGGCGCTACGTATTCGGCGCCAGCTATTCAGCGCCATGAACTCAGCGATAGGTTCTCAGCGGTATTGGCCCGCGTACTTCTTGATCACATCGAGCCGCTCGCGGGTGACGAAGCCGGGGCCGGAACTGACGCCGTCGGCGGTGTATACGGGCTCCAGCGCGTACTGCTTCAGCCGCGCCTGGATCTTGGGATGGACGCGCAGCTTGGCGACGATCACGGCCGGATCGCGGCTGCCTTCGTCGTGGGCGATCTTCAGCGCGGCGATCGCCAGATAGCCCTGCAGATACGGCTGCTGGTCGATGGCGAAATTCAGTTCGCCGTCCTCGATGCCCTGCACGATGGTCGGCGACAGATCGAATGTGGCGAAGAAGATCTTGCCGGCCAGGCCCATCTGCTTGAGCACCTGCAGGGTCGGTTCGGCCGAGTTCGGGCCCAGCGCGAGCACCGCGCCGGTCTTGGGGTTGTTGCGCAGGTAGGCGCCGACCTTGCTCGAAACCACGGTGGGATCCACGCCGGTGTCGAGCATCGAAGCGCGCAGGTCGGCGCCGAGCGCGTCGGCGAAGCCCTTGCAGCGCTCCACCGAGGCCAGATTGGTCGCGTAGTGGTTCACGCACAGGAACGAGGTCACCCCGGCGGCCTTGGCGCGTTCGCCGGCGGCCTTGCCGGCGTCGTACTCGGGCTGGCCGATGTGCATGATCGCGTCGAGCTGCCTGCTCTGTTCGCGCGTGCCGGAATTGATCGTGACCAGGGCAATGCCCTTGCCGGTGACGCGCGAGGCGGCCTTGGACAGCACACTGAAATCGGCGATCGAGGTGGCCACGCCGGCGTAATTGCGCGCGGCCGACTGCTCGATCAGCCGCGCCATGTCGGCCAGGTCGCCGTTGGGCGGATTGCGGTAGTCCACCGCCACGCCGAAATCCTCGCCGGCATCGACGACCGAGTTCTTGATCGTGTTCCACCACGAATCCGAATCCGGCGCATGGCTGACCAGCACGTAGCGTTCGTTGCCGTTGCCGCTGGCCGGGCCGCCGCCGGCGGGGGCCGCCGCGGACGGCGCGTCGCCGCCGCCCGAGCACGCGCTGAGCGCCAGCGCCAATGCGATCGAAGCCGAGCGCAGGCCGAATCGCCCGTTCACAAATGCCGCTACAACCTGCATACACCCCACTCCCCTATGGGCCGGCCGGGCCGGCTACGGACCGCCGCTGCGACCGCGGAACGGCGGCAACGACTCGATGGGGGCCGAGCATAGGGGCAAGGAATTCGGTTTTGCAACCCGCAGTGCAACATTTTTAAAACTGGAATTTAAATTCCATTTCAGGCATAAAGACACCCACACCACTCCAGGAGCCCGCATGTCCACCTACCAGGGAGTCGATGAGCTGATGCAAGGCATCGCCGCCGAGTTCGACAACCTGCCGCGCCAGTTGCAGAGCGTGGCCCGCTACATCGAACAGCAACGCGCCAACCTGATGGTCCAGCGCATCAACGAAATCGCCGAGGGCAGCGGCGTGCACAGCTCGGCGGTGGTGCGTTTCGCCCAGCGCTTCGGCTTTTCCGGCTTCACCGAGATGCAGGCGCTGTTCCGCAACGCCTACACCGAGCAGGTCGCGCCGGCGCGCAGCTATCAGCAACGCATCCGCCGGGTGATCGAGGACGACGGCGGGCGCATGACCAGCGCGCAGATGGCATTGCGTTTCATCGACGCCAGCCGCCTGGGCCTGGACGAACTCGCTGCCGAATTCGACGCCGAACGCTTCCAAAGCGCGGTCGACCTGCTGGTCAAGGCCGAGAACATCTACGTGGTCGCGGTGCGCCGCAGTTTCAGCATCGCCAGCTACATCGCCTACGCCCTGCAGCACACCAACAAGCGCGTGCACCTGATCACCGGCCTGGGCGGCATGCATCGCGAACAGATCCGCAGCATCGGCAAGAACGACGTGCTGATCGCGATCAGCTTTCCGCCCTACGGCAAGGAAACCCTGTTCTGCGCGCGGGTGGCGCGCGAGCGCCACGCCAAGGTGCTGGCGGTCACCGAAAGCGAACTCGGGCCGCTGGCCAACTACGCCGACGTGCTGCTCAAGGTGCAGGAAGGCAGCGCGTTCGCGTTCCGCGCGCTGACCAGCACGATCTGCCTGTGCCAGGCCTTGTTCGTCGCCCTGACCTACGAGCTCGAACTCAAGGTCGAAGAAACCAACCGTCCCGGGGAATACGATGATTGAAGTGGCTTTGTTCGGCGCCGGACGCATCGGCAAGATCCACGCGTCCAATCTGGCCCGTCACCCGAGGGCGCGCCTGCGCTATGTCGTCGACGTGCACGAAGCGGCCGCGACCGAGCTGGCGCACGCGCATGGCGCGCGCGTCGCCACCGCCGAGCAGGCCCTGGCCGATCCGGCCGTGGCCGCGGTGGTGATCGGTTCGAGTACCGACACTCACGCCGATCTGATCCAGCGCTCGGCGCTCGCCGGCAAGGCGATCTTCTGCGAGAAGCCGGTCGATCTGGACGTCGGCCGCGCGCGCGCCTGCGCCGACACGATCGCGCGCACCGGCGTGGCCTGCATGATCGGTTTCCAGCGCCGTTTCGATCCGACCTTCCGCGCGCTCAAGCAGCGCCTGGACGCCGGCGAGATCGGCACGCCGGAAGTGTTGCTGATCACCAGCCGCGACCCCGGCCCGCCGCCGCTGGACTACATCGCCCGCTCCGGCGGCGTGTTCAAGGACATGCTGATCCACGACTTCGACATCTTTCGCTGGATCCTCGGCGCCGAAGCGGTCAGCGTCTACGCGACCGGCGCGGCGCCGGAGTTCGCCGACATCGCCGCCGCCGGCGATCTCACCACCGCCGCGGTCACCTTGCGCACGCGCGACGGCGCGCTGTGCCAGATCAATACCTCGCGTCGCGCGGCTTATGGTTACGACCAGCGCTTCGAAGTGCTCGGCAGCCGCGGCCTGCTGCAGGCCGGCAATCAGCGCCCGACCGAAGTGGTCGCGTGGAGCGCGCAGGCGATCAGCCAGGACACCCCCGAGGCGTTTTTCCTGGAGCGCTATCGCACGGCGTACGCGCTGGAAATCGAGCATTTCTTCGATGGCTTGAGCCACGGCACGCCGCTGCATCCGAACATCGACGACGGGATCAAGGCGCTGGAACTGGCCGAACTGGCCACGCGCTCATGGCGCGAAGGCCGGGTCCTGGACTGCTCGATCTGAACACGACGGCGGCCCGATTGCGCGCATCGCCGCCGCGCTCATCCGACAGCGCGCCAACCGAGGTAGTCATGAGTCAGAAGTTGCTGAAAATCGGGGTCGCCGGGCTCGGCCGTCTGGGCCGGCGCTATGCCGAGAATCTCGCCAGACACGTGCCCAGGGCGCGCCTGGACGCGGTCTGCAGTCCGATCGCGGACGAAATCGACTGGGCGCGCGAGCATCTGGGCGTGCAGCGCGCCTATGCCGACTACGCCGCGATGCTGGCCGATCCGGAACTGGACGCGGTGTTCCTGATCACCCCGACCTCACTGCATCCGCAACAGATCGAACAAGCGCTGGACGCGGGCAAACACGTGTTCTGCGAGAAGCCGCTGTCGCTGCGGATGGACGAATGCCGGCGCACGGTCGAACACGCGCGGCGCCATCCGGGATTGCGCGCGATGGTCGGATTCGTCCGTCACTTCGACGCCAGTTACCGCCAGGCCAAGACCCGCATCGACGACGGCGCGATCGGCAAACCCTTCCTGATCTACTCGCAGACCGCCGATCTGTTCGATCCCACGGGCGCCTTCGTCAAATTCGCGCCGACCAGCGGCGGCCTGTTCCTCGATTGCAGCGTGCACGACGTCGACCTGGCGCGCTGGCTGCTAGGCCGGCCCAAGGCGCGGCGGGTTTACGCGATGGGCACGATCGCCGCGTATCCGGACCTGCAAGGCATCGGCGACATCGACAACGGCGTGGCCGTGTGCGAGTTCGACAACGGCTGCATGGCCATGTTCTACGCCTCGCGCACCCAGGCCCACGGTCACGAAACCTGCACCGACGTGGTCGGCACCGCCGGCAAGCTCAGCATCGGCCGCAATCCGCGCCTGGACCGGCTCGAGATCGCCGACGCGCACGGCGTGCGCAGCCTGTCGACGGCGAACTTCTTCGAACGGTTCGGCGACGCCTTCCTGAGCCAGTGCTCGCATTTCGTCGATGCGGTGCTCGACGATCGGCCTTTCGACCTCGACCTCGAGGACGCGGCCGAAGCCACCCGCATCGCGATCGCCTTGCGCGAATCTCTGCAGACCCGGCAACCGGTGGACCTGTGATCGGTTCCGGCCGAACTGCCCGCCCCGCCTCGTAGCGGCCGAGTCGAACGGCGCGCCGCTTGAACGCGACCGCAAAAGAAAACGCCGCCCGAAGGCGGCGTTTTCTCAAGGCTCATTCAAACGGCGATCAGGCGTCCGGCGACGGTGTTTCCACCGGATCGCCGGCATCGGCCACCGGCGCGACCGGCACCTCGCCTTCGATGCCGTCCTCGACCTCGTCCAGCGACGCGTCCACGCGCTCGATGGTCTGCAGGGTCTCGTCCTCGGCCAGACGCATCAAGGTCACGCCCTGGGTATTGCGGCCGACCTGGGAGATTTCCGCCGCGCGCGTACGCACCAGGGTCCCGCCGTCGGAAATCATCAGCACTTCGTGGTGATCGCTGAGCTGGATCGCGCCGACCAGCGCGCCGTTACGCTCGGTGGTCTTCAGCGCGATCACGCCCTGGGTTCCACGACCCTTGCACGGGTACTCGTCGACCGGCGTGCGCTTGCCGTAACCGCGCTGACTGGCGGTGAGGATGTCGCCATCGCCGTCGATCACGATCATGCTCACGACCAACTCGCCCTTCGCCAGCTTGATGCCGCGCACGCCACGGCTGTTGCGGCCGGTGGAACGCACGCCGCCCTTGCCACGACGCGACCGGTCGGCGCCCTCGGCTTCGGCCACGGCTTCAACGCCGGCCTCGGTTTCGATGCCGTCTTCGCCGTTGTCTTCGGCGCCATCGATCTCGGCCGATTCCTCGGCCGCGTCGGCATCGTCCTCGCGACCGCTCTCGGCGAAACGCACGGCCTTGCCGTTGCTCGCGAACAGCATCACTTCGCGCTGGCCGTTGGTCAGCGCCACATCGACCAGGGCATCGCCGTCGTCGAGATTGATCGCGATCTTGCCGCGCGCCAGACGGTAGGCGAACTCGGTCAGCGGAGTCTTCTTGACCATGCCGTTGCGGGTGGCGAAGAACACGAAGTGGCTGTCGTCGTACGAACGCACCGGCAGCACCGCCTGCACCTGCTCGCCGGCTTCCAGCGCCAGCCAGTTGATGATCGGACGGCCGCGCGCGTTCGGACCGGCGTCGGGCAGCTGATGCACAGGCAGCCAGAACACCCGGCCGGTGCTGGTGAACGTCAGCAGCGTGTCGTGGGTGTTGACCAGCCACAGCTTGTCGATGAAATCCTCGTCCTTGGTCATCGCCGCGTTGCGGCCCTTGCCGCCGCGCTTCTGCGCGCGATAGGCGCTGACCGGCTGACGCTTGGCGTAACCCGAATGCGACAGGGTCACCACCACGTCTTCCGGCGCGATCAGGTCAAGGATGTCGAGATCTTCTTCGCTCGCGCGGATTTCGCTGCGGCGCGCGTCGCCGAACTCTTCCTTCAGATTAAGCAGTTCGGTGCGGATCACCTCAAGCAGGACGTCGGGATTCTCGAGAATCTCGATCAGGCCGCGGATGGCCTCCAGCAGCACCTTGTATTCGTCGGTGAGCTTTTCCTGCTCCAACCCGGTCAGGCGGTGCAGGCGCATTTCCAGGATCTGCGTGGCCTGCGTCTCGGTCAGCTGATACCGGCCGTCGTGCAGGCCGAACTCGGCCGCCAGGTCCTCCGGACGCGAGGCCTCGGAACCGGCCGCGGCCAGCAGCGCGCCGACCAGACCCGGTTCCCAGGTCTTCTCCAACATGCGCTCGCGCGCTTCGTTGGGGTTGGCCGAGGTCTTGATCAGCTCGATCATCTCGTCGATGTTGGCGAGCGCGACCGTCAGACCTTCGAGGATATGCGCGCGCTGACGCGCCTTGCGCAGTTCGAAGATGGTGCGGCGGGTCACCACTTCGCGGCGGTGACGGATGAAGGCTTCGAGGATCTGCTTAAGGTTCAGCAACTGCGGGCGGCCGTCGACCAGCGCCACCATGTTGATGCCGAACACCGACTCCATCTGGGTCTGCTGATAGAGGTTGTTGAGCACCACCTCGGCCGATTCGCCGCGCTTGACCTCGATGAAGATGCGCATGCCGTCCTTGTCGGACTCATCGCGCAGCTCGCTGATGCCTTCCAGGCGCTTTTCCTTGACCAGCTCGGCGATCTTCTCGATCAGACGCGCCTTGTTGACCTGGTACGGAATCTCGGTGACCGCGATCGCTTCGCGGCCGGTGTCCTGATTAACCTCGATCTCGGCGCGCGCGCGCATGCGCACCCGGCCGCGGCCGGTGCGATAGGCGTTGATGATGCCGGCGGTGCCGTTGATGATGCCCGCGGTCGGAAAGTCCGGACCGGGGATGTATTCCATCAGCGCATCGACGTCGAGCTCCGGCGCGTTGATCAAGGCGATGGTCGCGTTGATCACTTCCGACAGATTGTGCGGCGGGATGTTGGTCGCCATGCCCACGGCGATACCGGCCGAGCCGTTGATGAGCAGGTTCGGCACCCGGGTCGGCATGACCGTGGGTTCGAGTTCCTTTTCGTCGTAATTGGGCTGGAAATCGACGGTTTCCTTGTCGATATCGGCCATCAGCTCGTGAGTGAGCTTGGCCATGCGCGACTCGGTGTAACGCATCGCCGCGGCGGAGTCGCCGTCGACCGAACCGAAGTTGCCCTGCCCGTCGACCAGCATGTAGCGCAGCGAGAACGGTTGCGCCATGCGCACCAGCGTGTCGTAGACCGACTGATCGCCGTGCGGGTGGTACTTACCGATCACGTCGCCGACGATACGCGCCGACTTGAAATGCGGCTTGTTGCTGTGGGCGCCCAGCTCGCTCATGGCGTACAGGACGCGGCGATGCACAGGCTTGAGGCCGTCTCGGACGTCGGGAAGCGCGCGTCCGACGATCACGCTCATGGCGTAATCGAGGTAGCTGCGGCGCATCTCGTCTTCGAGATTGACCTGGATGATTTCCTTGGCGAGTTCGGCCATCAGGGTTCCGTTGCGGGCGGTGAGTCGAACAACCCGGGCGAACGGCGTCGGCGTCCCTTACGGAACGCCGCGGATATGGCTGAAAACAGGGTCCCTGCGGGCCTGTCCTGCAGCTCGCTCGGGGCGGCATCAAAACGACAGGAAATCATATCACAAAACGCGGTTTCACGGGAGCCTGATTCTCACGCAGAAACAAGCACTTGGCGGGGTTTTTCAGCTGCATTGCAGCATTGGGCGCGGGGTTGGATTGGGGTTGTCCGCGCCGGGAGTTTTGACGGGCCATGGAGGTGGCGGTGAAATGGCCTTCGGCGGCCGTCGCGCGCCACTGCTGGCAGGCCTTCGCGATATACCCCGGGGACCGGCACGAGACGGCTGCGCGCTCAGGAGACCTGCCCGAAATCGGGACTGCTGCGCTCAATCAATCGAGACTGCCGCACTCAATCAAAAGAGCCGCGCACTCACAAGCCGTCATTCCCGCGAACGCGGGAATCCAGCGACTTTCGTGCGAGAACGCTTGAAGTCACTGGATTCCCGCGTTCGCGGGAATGACGACCTCGGAAGATGACGCTGAAGTCTCTGGATTCCCGCCTTCGCGGGAATGACGTTCCGGGAGGATGGCGCCAAAGGCTCTGGATGTTCGGCTTCGCCGAGATAAAGCAGAGCCAGCCCTCGCGGGAATGACGGCCTTAAAAAATGGCGCTGAAGGTATTGCCGTCCGCAGACACCACGCCAACCAAACACAATCGCGCCGACACGAGTCACGCTCACGCGGTCTTGGTCACCTCAGGTCGGCCGAAGCGACCGCCACCGGCGTGTTGGTCGAACCCTCAGCCGGCAACCGCCGAAACCCTCACCTCCCGAACGCCACCGTCATCGCCGCCGCATCCGGCCGCTCGATCACCCCGCGCTCGGTCACGATCGCGTCTATCAGCTCGTGCGGGGTCACGTCGAACACCGGGTTCCAGGCGCCGACCCGCTCGGCCGCGGTGCGGTTACCGCCGACCGCGAACAACTCGCCCGGGTCGCGTTCCTCGATCTCGATCAGGTCTCCGGACGCGGTGTCCATATCGACCGTCGACGACGGCGCGGCGACCATGAACTTGACGCCGTGGTGGCGCGCGGCGATCGCGAGTTGGTAGGTGCCGATCTTGTTGGCGGTATCGCCGTTGGCGCAGATGCGATCGGCGCCGACGATCACCCAGCCGACCTTGCCGGTCTTCATCAGATGCGAGGCGGCCGAGTCGGCGATCAGGATCGGCGCGATGCCGTCCTGCTCCAATTCCCACACGGTCAGGCGCGCGCCCTGCAGCCACGGCCGGGTCTCGCCGGCATACACCTGGGCGATGCGGCCCTGGGCGACGCCGGCGCGGATCACGCCGAGCGCGGTACCGAAACCGGCGGTGGCGAGTGAACCGGTATTGCAGTGAGTCAGCACGCCGTTGCCCGGTTCGATCAGGGCCGCGCCGAGCGCGCCCATGCGCCGGTTCGCGGCAAGGTCTTCGTCGGCGATCGCCTGCGCTTCGCGCGCCAAAACTTCGCGCCAGTCGGCGCCTGCGGCGGCCAGCACGCGGCGCATGCGCGCCAGTGCCCAGGCCAGGTTGACCGCGGTCGGTCGGGCCGCGTTGAGGCGCTGCATGGCCGGTTCGATCCGCTCCAGCGCGGTGGCGCCGTTATCGGCCTCGATCGTCTTGGCCGCCAGCACCACGCCCCAGGCCGCGGCGATGCCGATCGCGGGCGCGCCGCGCACGGTCAGCGCATGGATCGCCGCGGCGACCGCATCGCTGTCTTCGCAGGACACATACTCCACCGCGAACGGCAGCTTGCGCTGATCCAGCAGCTCCAGGGCCTGCCCGGTCCAGCGGATCGGGCGGATGCGGTCGTAACGGTCGAAATCGATGGTGTCGTTCATGGCGTCGAGTTTAACGGATGCAGGTGTCGGGCCTGAAACATCCGCATCGCGACCCGGTCCATCGCACGCGCCGCCGCCACGAACGACATCGCCCCGACCTTGCGGCCGGGGCGATGGATACGAGCGTCAGCTTGGATCGAGCGCGATCAGTGCAACGCGATCAGTTGACCTGGAAGCGACCGCGGCAACCGTTCGACACCCACACGCCGTTGCGGTCCCAACCCCAGGTCTGGCCTTCGATGCACGGCGAACCCGAGCTCTGGCGCAGCAGGCGCACGTCGCGGCGCACGCTCATGTTGCAGCGGTTCTGACGGTTGTTGTTGGATTCGCAGGAAATCTCCTGACCGCCGCCGCCACCCCAACCGCCGCCGTTGTTGCCGCCGCCGCCGTTCCAGCCGCCGCCACGGGTGGCGATGAACTCACCGCGGCAACCGCCGGACACCCACACCTGGCCCGGACGCGAACCCCAGTTCTGGCCCTCGACGCAGGTCGTGCTGGACAGCTGACGCTGCAGACGCGCGCGGTTGCCGCTGATGCTGCAGCTGCGCTGACGGCCGCCGTCGGATTCGCAGCGCACCACGTCGCCGTTGCCGCCGCCGTTCCAGCCGCCGCCACCGCCACCGCCGTTCCAGCCACCACCGCGGCCGAGCGCGAATTCGGCGCGGCAACCTTCCGACACCCAGATGCCGTTGCGGTCGTAACCCCAACTGCGGCCCTGGATGCACGAAGAACTGGACAGTTGCCGGCTCAGTTGCACGCCGCCTCGCGTATCGGCATCGCAACGGCGTTGACGGCCGCTGTCGGATTCGCAGCGGATGACGCCGTTGTTGGAACCGTAATCGTTGTACTGCGGCGCCGCCTGGGCGGCGCCCGCGGACAACCCCAAGCCCACCATCAGACCCAGACTGGAAAGAATGCGTGCGGACATGCTTGTGCTCCTTGTCGATTTGTCGAGGACTCTAGCCGAAGCCGCTTAACGCCAGCTCAAGATTTCGCCGTGTTCGCGAATCGCGTTGATGATGCAACGGTCTTGTTCATGACACGCTTAGTTTGCGCTTTGTTTCGCGGCCGATCTCCGCCGTTGGTCGCATGACGTCTGGCCCATGGCCGCATGCTCTCGCGCGGCGATCAACCGCCGCCGCGCCGATAATCGAGTTCGAATTCGGCGCGGCAGCCGTCCTCGACCCATACGCCATGCGCGTCGTAGCCCCAACTGCGGCCTTCGACGCATTCGGTGTTCGACAGTTGCTTGACCATGCGCACGCCCATGCCGGTTTCGCCGTCGCAACGACGGGCCTTGCGATCGCGCGATTCGCACAGCAGCAATTTGCCCTGCGCCTGCGCGACCGGCTCGGCGCCGAGCAGGCGGAACTCGCCGCGGCAACCACCGGAGACCCACACGCCGTTGCCGTCGGTGCCCCAGGATTGATTGCGCAGGCAAGGTTGTTTGGACAATTGCTGGGCCAGGACCACGCCGGCGTCGGTCTTTGCGGCGCAGTGATTCCAGCGCCCACCGACCGACTCACACTTGATCACGCGCGCGCCGGTCCTGCTGTCGCTGCCGCTGCCGCCACGCCCGAGCACGAAGTCCGCCGAACAGCCCTGCGAAACCCACACGCCACCGCGATCGGCGCCCCAGCTGGTGCCTTCGACACAGGGCTTACCGGAGGTGCGCCGGACCAGACGCACGCCGCCGCGGGTATCGGCCGGGCAACGCACCGTCTGCTCATCCTGCGATGCGCAACGCAGCACGTCGCCGCCGAACATCCGTTCGCCGGCCGGTTCCGCGCGCACACCCGTCGCGTATGCCGCGGCGGTGAACGCAAACAGATGGATCGCGGCTTTCACACTGCGCATGCATGGCCCCCAGCACCCGATGCGAGCACTCTAACCGTGATCGATGAACTTGCAATCAAAAACGCGCAGTGAGCCGATCTTGTGAAGCGCGTGGTTCATCGCGGTCAAGCGCGCGTGAAATCGAAGGCCAGGACGTCGGCGATACGCGCGCTGTCGAGCATCGCCATCAATAGCCGATCCATGCCCAAGGCGACCCCGGCGCAATCGGGAAATCCGCGGTCTAAAGCGTTAAGCAAGGCCTCGTCGCGCGGTGGACACACCGCCCCGCGCTGGCCGCGCAGGTCGCGATCGCGATCGAAGCGCACGCCCTGCTCGGTCGCATCGGCCAGCTCGTGATAACCGTTGGCCAATTCCAGCGGCCCCAGGTACAGCTCGAAACGTTCGGCGACCGCGACGCCGTCGGCGTCCTCGCTCACTCGGGCCAGCGCGCATTGCGACGCCGGATAGGCGTGGATCGCCAGCAGTTCGTCGCGGGAAAAAAGCGGCTGCAGGCGATGGGTCATCAACAGATCGAGCCAATCGTCGCGGTTCAATCCCTGCGGATCGATCACCACTTCGCCGAGCGCCGCGCGCAACTGCTCCTCGTCGGCAAACATCGGATCGAGCCCCAGGCGATCGCGGTACAGATCGCGATACGCCACCGTGCGCACACGCGCATCGCGCCCGACCAGGGCCAGCGCGGCGCGCACCAGATCGGCGGCTTCCTCGATCAGACGACGATGATCCCAACCGACCCGATACCACTCGAGCATGGTGAATTCGGGGTTGTGGCGACCGCCGGCTTCGCCGTCGCGGAACACTCGACCGAGTTCGTAACAGTCGCCGAATCCGGCCGCGAGCAGACGCTTGAGCGGGAATTCCGGCGACGTGCGCAGCCAGCGCGTGCGCGGCGCGCCGTCGGTGCGGCCGCTGAACTGCAGCGAGAACGAGGCGATGTTCGGATCGGTATTGCCGGCCACCGACATCAGCGGAGTTTCCACTTCGATCACCGCACGTTCGGCGAAGTAGGCCCGAACCGTGGCGTTGAGCCGCGCCCGCAGGCGCAGCGTTTCGAAGCTCGCCGACGGATGCCAGTCCGGCGGCTGCGAGGCTGAAGGGTTCATTCGTTCTGAGCCAGGAACGCCAGCAGTTGTTCCTCGTCCCAGACCTCGATGCCGAGTTCCTGCGCCTTGTCGAGCTTGGACCCGGCTTCGGTGCCGGCGACGACGAAACTGGTCTTCTTCGACACGCTGCCGGCAACCTTCGCGCCGAGCGCTTCCAGACGGGCTTTGGCTTCATCGCGGGTCAACGCGGCCAGACTGCCGGTCAACACCGCGGTCTTGCCGTCGAGCACGCCAACCGAAGACGCAGAGGCCGCAGGCGTCAACGCATCGAGCTGCTTCAACGCGTCGCCCACCCGCGTCAACAACTGCGCGTTTTCCTCAACGCTCAACCACGAAGTCAGCGCCTGCGCGCTGTCGGCCGGCAAACCGGCGGTGATGTAGGCGTGCTCGGGCGCATCGCGCAATTTTTCGGCATCGGCGAACGCGGTGGCGAGTTGCTCGGCGCGGATCTTGGTGACCTTGGGAATTTCCATGTCGACCAGCAAGGTCGCCAGGGTCAGGCCTTCGCGCAGTTTCGGCGACGGCAAGTGGGTGTCGGCGATCAACACGCCGCGTTCGAGCAGGTCGTCGATCACCTGCTGATTGCCGGGCTGATCGAAGAAATGCCCGAGCGAGCGCGCGACTTCGCCACCCACATCGGGCAGCCGCTTGAACACCGGCCACGGCAGGCGACGGATCAGTTGCAGATCGCCGAGCCAGCCCGACAAGGCCTTGGAGGTGTTTTCGCCGACGTGCTGGATGCCGAGCGCGAACAGGAAACGTTCGAGCGTGGTCTTGCGGCTTTGATCGATCGCCTCGATCAGGTTGTCGGCCCACTTGGTCGCGACCTTGCCGGCCTTGACCGTCTCCGGCGTGGTGCCGTCGCGCTCGTCGGCGCGGCGTTTCATCTCGAGCAGATCCTCGAGCTTGAGCTTGAACAGGTCGGCGACCGATTGCAGATAGCCCAGGTCGGACAAGTCCTCGATATAGCGATCACCGAGGCCTTCGATGTCCATCGCCCGGCGCGAAGCGAAATGACGGATGGCTTCCTTGCGCTGCGCCGGGCAGCTCAGTTCGCCCGAGCAACGCCACGCCGCCTCACCTTCTTCGCGCACGATTTCCGAACCGCACACCGGGCACGCGGTCGGCATCTGCCATTGCGGCGCATCCGGATTGCGGTACTCGGGTACGACCCGCACGATTTCCGGGATCACGTCGCCGGCGCGACGCACGATCACCGTATCGCCGATGCGCACGTCCAGGCGCGCGATCTGGTCGGCGTTGTGCAAGGTCGCATTGGTCACCACCACGCCGGCGACCTGCACCGGCTTGAGCCGCGCGACCGGGGTGGCCGCGCCGGTGCGGCCGATCTGGATGTCGATGCCTTCCAGCACGGTGGATTGTTCCTGCGCCGGGAACTTGTGCGCGATCGCCCAACGCGGCGCGCGCGAGACGAAGCCCATTTCGCGCTGGCCGGCGTAGTCGTCGAGCTTGTAGACCACCCCGTCGATATCGAACGGCAGCGAGTCGCGCTTGGCGCCCATCTGCCGGTAATAACCCAGCAAACCGTCGGCGCCGGCGACCACGCCGCTCTCGGCGCTGACCGGGAAACCCCAGTCGCGCAATTTCTTCAAGGTCTGGGAATGGCTGGCCGGCAAGCTGTAGCCCTCGACCACGCCGACCGCATAGGCATAGAACGCCAGCGGCCGTTGCGCGGTGATGCGCGGATCGAGCTGGCGCAGCGAACCGGCCGCGCCGTTGCGCGGATTCGCCAGCACCTTGCCGCCGTCCTTGAGCGCTTTTTCGTTGTAGGTCTTGAACGCGGCCAGCGGCATGTAGACCTCGCCGCGCACTTCCAGCACGGGCGGCCAGTCCTTGCCGCGCAGCTTCATAGGAATCGCCTTGACCGTGCGCAGGTTGAGGGTGACGTCCTCGCCGGTGGCGCCGTCGCCGCGGGTCGCGCCCTGGACGAAGCGGCCGTTCTCGTAGCGCAGGCTGATCGCCAGGCCGTCGAGTTTGGGTTCGACCGAAAACTCGGGGTTGGCGGTGTCCAGGCGCTCGACGATCTTGCGCACGAAGTCGGTCACTTCCTCGTCGCTGAAGGCATTGCCCAGCGACAGCATCGGCACGACGTGGGTGACCTGGGCGAAGGTGCCCGACGGGGTGTTGCCCACGCGCTGGGTCGGCGAATCGGCGCTGGCCAGCTCGGGATGCGCGGCTTCCAGCGCTTCGAGTTCGCGCAGCAGCCGGTCGTAATCGGCGTCGGTCAGGGTCGGGTCGTCGAGGACGTAGTAACGGTAGTTCGCGTCGTCGAGCTGGCTGCGCAGTTCGGCGGCGCGTTGGGCCGCCTGGGCGGCGTCTTGCTTGGATTGGGTCGTCACGGGCGGTTTGTCCTTGCGCTGCCGTTCGTGCGGAGCGGATGCATTTTGAACGGATTGGCCGTGATTGTGGATGCCGGGTGTGTCGCCGGGTGCGACCGGACGTCAGACGGTTATTGCGGGGTACCAGTGCCGCAGGCGGGTTACGCTTGCCGGTGTTATCGCTATCGGTGGCTGGAATCAGGCTCACTTTGAAAAAGGGGGCGGCGCGTTGCGGCGCTTTAGGCCTGAACATACAGCGGCGCGCGGGGGATTCGCTTTCAGCTGCGGATAGCGCGGCGCTCAGGAGCAAAAGCGAATCCCCCTACTCCCCCCCTTTTGCAAAGGGGGAAGCAACCCCGGCGGGACGATCACTTCGGGCAGACAATCGCGCCCACTTTGAAAAAGGGGGCGGCGCGTTGCGGCGCTTGAGGCCTGAACGTGAAACGGCGCGCGGGGATTCGCTTTTAGCTGCGGACCGCGCGGCGCTTGGGAGCTAAAGCGAATGCCCCTAGCCCCTTTCGCAAAGGGGGAAGCAACTTGGGTTAGGCGGGATACGAAATACCCCTGCAGTGGGGCGATCAGATCCCATGCTTCGACCTGGGGAGAGGATCAGACTCGGATAAAGCGCGGTTCCCGCATGCGATCCGCGCTTCGCGGCTTACCTGCCCGCGCTCACCAACGCGTCGGCTTGCTCAAAGGCGGCGCTTCGCGCTGACGATCGTAGGCGCGCAATTCGTCGCGCAGGTGGGCGATGCGCTGGCGGCCGAGCGCGTTGCGCTGTTCGTCCAGCACCACCGCGTCGAGCAGTTCGGCCATGCGCTGGGCGGTCGGTAGCATGGTTTCCCAGGCATCCAGCGCCGCCACCGGCGCGGGCAGAGTCAGGAAGAACGCGATCGCCGGCGTTTCCAGCGACTGGATCGTGGCCATGTCGAAACTGCCGGGCTTCATGATGTTGGCCACGCTGAACACCGGGCCGCGTTCGGGATGGCCTTCGACCAGGCGGTGGTAGACGCCCATGTGGCCGTAGACCAGGCCGGCCTTTTCCGCGGCGACCACGATGTCGGGCCCGTGCAGCTTCTGCCCGGCGCGCGCGGCCAGGTACAGGGTGACGATCTTGTCGAATTCTTCGCTGACCCGGCGGCCCAGCTCGCTGTTGGCCGCGTTCGCGTTGCCTTCCAGAGTCTTGTCGAACAGTTCCAGTTCGGCCTGGGTGGTCGCCTCGCCGGGCGCGCCGGTCTGGTCGAGTTCGCTCTGGATCTGCTCGCCCAGGGTCGGTTCCTGGCGCGGCCCGCTCTTGCGCGGCTCGGCGCTGCGCGCGGCGTCTTCGCGCGCGACGCGCTTGCCCTGCCCCGGCTTGCGCGGGCGGCCGAAGAATACGATCGCGCCGATCAGGATCAGGCCGGCGATCAGGATGCCGATCCTCATCAAGGTCACGTCGGACATTCGTTGCTCCTTTTGGTGCGGGGATTCGGGATTGGGGATTCGGGATTCGTCATGGCGGCGACGCCGACCATTGACTCCCTGCCCGCTACCGATTCCAGAAAACTATGGAGAGATGGGCATTCGTAACAACGGCGGACGCACCGACGTTCGACTGCTTACGTTGCACCAACTCAGAAAAAATTTGCTAAGGACTCGTTACGCCTTGGCGTTTGCTAATCCCGAATCACCAATCCCGGGTGCGGCCTCAAGCCGCACCAGCCAACCGCGTCGCCTCGGCCAGGTCGACCGACACCAGCCGGCTCACGCCCGGTTCGCGCATGGTCACGCCCGACAGTTGCTGCGCGGCTTCCATCGTCGCCTTGTTGTGGCTCACGAACAGGAACTGTACCTGCTCGCTCATCTCGCTGACCATCGCGGTGAAACGACCGACGTTGGCTTCGTCGAGCGGCGCGTCGACCTCGTCAAGCAGGCAGAACGGCGCCGGGTTCAAACGGAAGATCGCGAACACCAGCGCCACCGCGGTCATCGCCTTCTCGCCGCCGGACAGCAGCGAGATGTTCGATACGCGCTTGCCGGGCGGTCGCGCCATGATCGCCACGCCGGTGTCGAGCAGGTCTTCGCCGGTGAGTTCCAGATAGGCGTGACCGCCGCCGAACAGGCGCGGATACAACTCCTGCACGCCGGAATTGACCCGGTCGAAGGTGTCCTTGAAGCGGCCGCGGGTTTCGCGGTCGATCTTGCGGATCGCTTCTTCCAGGGTTTCCAGCGCGGTGTTGAGGTCGAGGAACTGCGCGTCGAGGTAATCCTTGCGCTGCGCGGCCTCGGCATGCTCGGCGATCGCGGCCAGGTTGACCGGCTCGAGCCGACGCAGCTTGTTGTCGAGTTCGATGACGCTGCGTTCCCAGGTCTGCGGCTCGGCGTTTTCGTCGAGCGAATTGACCACGTCCTGCAGCACCGCGCCGGCCTCGGCGATGGCCTCGGTCAGGGTCTCGGCCTTGAGCACCAGCGCCTGCTGCTCCAGACGGCGCTGACCGATCGCTTCGCGTTGCTGCAGCGCCTGTTCGTCGCGTTGCTGGCGGGTCTGTTCGAATTTGCGCAGGTCGTTGTCGATGCCATCGAGCGCGCTGCGCGCGGCGGTCAGGTCCTGCTCGGCGAGCACGCGCTGTTCCAGCGCGACCTGGCGCTGTTCTTCCAGCGCGACCACCGGTTCGTCGCCGTCGCTGAGTTGGGCCGACAGTTCGCTCAGGCGCGAATCGAGCTGGCCGCGTTGGCCGCCCATGCGTTCGAGGGTCTGGCTAAGGCCGGCGATCTGGGCGCGCTGGGTTTCCAGGGTCAGGGTCAGTGCGTGCGCGGCATCGCGCGATTCGCGCGCAGCATTGCGCGCGGCGTCGCGCGCTTCCGACAGCGAACGGCGCTCGGATTCGAGCTGCAAGCGCGAGTCTTCCAGTTCGCCCATGCGTTCGACCGCGGCTTCCTGGCGCATGCGCGCCTCGCGCGCCTGCTCGCGGCCGGCGTCCAGGCCGATCAGCAACTGCTCCAGGTCGGCGTCGATCTTCTCGATCCGGTTGCGCGCCGAATCCAGGCGGCCCTGGTGGCTTTGCAACTGGCCGGCCAGTTCGGACACGCTGCGGTGGGCCATGTACAAGGCGCGCTGGGCGTCTTCGCGCTGCTGTTCGCCGGCCAGCGAGCGGTCGCGCAACTGGATCTGGGTCTGTTCGAGTTCGCGCTCGCGGGTCAGCAGTTCCTCGATCTCGACCCGCAGGGTCTGGATCTCGCGCTCGCGCAGCAGCGCACCCTGCTTGGCCGCGCCGGAGCGCAGCACCCGTACCCAACCGGCGCCAAGGCGCTCGCCATTGCGAGTGATGATGGTTTCTTCCGCGCCCAGCGACGGCTGCAACGCGCGAGCCGCGGCCAGATCGTCGGCGCCGTGCAGGCGCGCGAGCAGGCGGCGGATCGCGGCCGGGCCCTGCACCTTCGATGCCAGCGAGGTCGCGGCGTAAGTGGCGTCGTCGCGCTCGGGCGAGACCAGGGTCAGGCGGCCTTCGCCGAGTTCGCCGATCGCATCGACCAGGGTCTCGGGTGATTCGACCAGCACGCCTTCGATCAACTGGCCCAGCGCGCTTTCGACCGCGTTTTCCCAGCCCGATTCGACGCTCAAGGTTTCGCCGACGCGCTGCGCCGAATCCAGGCCGCGCGCCTTGAGCCACGTCAGCGCGGCGCCCTGCTCTTGTCCGAGCGCGGCGTGCTGCAAGGTTTCCAGCGACGACAAGCGGCCGCGCGAGGTCTGCGCCTGCTTGCGCACTTCGGCGAGCTGGTTCTGGGTCGCGCGCTGCTGTTCCTGCAGGTCCGAGACCGCGGTCTTACGGATTTCCAGTTCGTCGGTCAGGCTTTCCAGCGATTCTTTTTGCAGGTCGTGCTGGCCCTGCAATTGTTCGAAGGCCTCCGACAGCGCGCCCAGGTCCAGGCCGGCGCGTTCGCTGGCCAGCGATTCGCGGCGGCGGTCGGCGTCGAGCGTCTGCCGGTCCAGGCCCTCGATGCGGGTGCGTTCGACCTCGGCCGCGCGCGCAGCTTCGGATTGCTCGCGGCTGTGCGCGTCCCAGCGCTGCTGCCAGTCGCTGAGCCGGTTTTCGGCGTCGCGCAGCGCGTCCTGACGCGCTTCGTCGTCCTCGCGCATCGCCTCGATGCGCGGCTCGGCGTCGGCGACCGCGGCCAGCAGCACGTCCAGGCGCGATTGATCGCTGCCGATGTGCTCGCCGATCTCGGCCAATTGATTCATCGCTTCGTCGCGCGCCTTGAGCAGGCGGCTCGACATCTCGCGCTGATGCTGGATCTGCTGTTCGATCCGCGCCAGGGCGCCGCCGACTTCGTAGCTGGCGGCCTGGGTCTTGTTGAGCTTCGCCGCGGCTTCTTCGCGACTGACCCGTCCGGTCTCCAGCTCGCGCTCGGCTTCGCGCTGTTCGGCGATCAACTGCTGCAGACGGGTTTCCTGCTGCGACAGCTTCTCGCGCTGGACCTGCAGTTTCTGGTCGAGGGCGCGGTACTCCAGCGCCTTCCACTCCACGTCCTTGATCTTGCGCTCGGCCTGGATCGCCTGGTACTGCTCGGCCTGACGGGCCTGACGGCGCAGGTGTTCGAGTTGCTTGCCGACTTCCTCGCGCAGATCGTTGAGGCGATCGAGATTTTCGCGGGTGTGGCGGATGCGGGTTTCGGTTTCCTTGCGCCGTTCCTTGTACTTGGAAATGCCGGCGGCTTCTTCCAGGTACACGCGCAGATCTTCGGGCTTGGCCTCGATGATCTGGCTGATCATGCCCTGCTCGATGATCGAGTAGCTGCGCGGGCCCAGGCCGGTGCCGAGGAACAGGTCGGTGATGTCGCGACGGCGGCACTTGCCGCCGTTGAGATAGTACTGGCTGGTGCCGTCGCGGCTGACCGTGCGCTTGACCGAGATTTCGTTGAACGCGGCGAACTCGCCGGTGATGGTGTGATCGGAGTTGTCGAAGATCAGTTCGACCATCGCCTGCGACACCGGCTTGCGCGCGGAGGAGCCGGCGAAGATCACGTCGGTGAGCGAGTCGCCGCGCAGGCGGCTGGCCGAGCTCTCGCCCATCACCCAGCGCACCGCGTCGATGATGTTCGACTTGCCGCAGCCATTCGGACCGACCACGCCGGTCATATTGGTGGGCAGGTGCAGCGTGGTCGGATCGACGAAGGACTTGAAACCGGACAGCTTGATCGTGGACAGACGCATGCGGCGTTGGGGCCTCTGGGTGCGGCGGACGCGGCCGTGAGTAGGTTGTTATGCAGGTTATCAAGTAATGCGGCCAAGTGATTGAATCGGCTGGGCCGGGCGCGGTTCTTGGCCGCGCTTACCCGGGAGTATAGCGGGCTGGCGCCGAGCTCGCCGTCGGTGCGCCGCGACGAGCCCGGGCGACGCGCGATCGGTGGCGGCGCCAAGGGATCGTCGGCCGCCTTTGCAGCGCCTTTCGCCGGCGACGGGACCACTACTAATTCGATAGTTGACAGACCGATCCAGGCCATGCTCCCATCAGTCAACTAATAAACCAGTAGACGCCCATGGCCCGACCCGCCTCGCCCACGCTCACCCAGTCCGAGCAAGCGATCCTGGAGGTGCTGTGGGACAAGGACGAGGCCTCGGTGCGCGAGGTCGCCGACGAACTGTCCCGGCACAAGCCGACCGCCTATACGACGGTGCTGACGATGTTCAACGTCCTGGCCAAGAAAGGCTTCGTGACCCATCGCCAGGAAGGCCGCGCCTTTATCTACCGCGCCGCGATCAGCCGCGAGCAGGCCCGCAAGCAGGCCCTGGACCATCTGCTGCTGCAATTCTTCGACGGTTCGCCGAACCTGCTGGCGCAGCATCTGCTCGACCGGCACGACGTCGATCGCGCTGAACTCAAGACGTTGCGCGACAAAGTCAGCGCGGTCAAGGCCCGGGGGGACGCGTGATGGAGAGCCACGTGATCGAAAGCCTGATCGACGCCGCGCCGGCGTTCGCGGCCCAGCATCTACTGCAAAGCGCGCTGTTGTTCGCGCTGGCTGTGGCGTTCATGCGGATGCGCGCGCTCGACGCCGAATTGCGCTCGTGGTTGCTGCTGGCGGTGTTCGCGCTGGCGACGCTGTCGCCGTTGGCGGCGCTGCTGCCGGGGCCGCCCTCGCCCGCGTTCGCGGCGCCTGCCGAGCAATTGGCGCCGCTACCGGACGAAGGCCCGACGCTCGATGAAGCGGTGTACGAAGCGGGGCAACGCTCGGACGTGTTGTATCTGGAGATACCGCAATCGTTCGCGACCGTGCTGACCCTGGCGTGGGCGCTCGGCGCGCTGTGGCAGCTGATGCGTTTGGTCGAAGGCGCGCGCCAGGCGCGTCGGCTGCGTCGCTCGGCGCATCCCGCATCGGAGTTAGAAGCGCTGCTTGCGCAAGAACTGCCGCGCCATGCGCGGATCGCGACCACGGCCATCGACGGGCCGATGGTGGTCGGCCTGCTGCGTCCCACCATCCTGCTTCCGCGCGCATTGGCGAACACGTTGGACACCGATGCGCTGCGCGACATCCTGCGCCACGAAATCGCGCATATCCGCCGCGGCGACCTTTGGCTGACCGCGGCGGTCCGCGCGGTGCTGGCGGTGTTCTGGTGGAGTCCGTTCCTGCGGCTGATCCATGCGCGCCTGGACCTGGCGCGCGAGATGGCCTGCGATGCGCGCGCCGCCCGCGGTTGCGGTGCGCGCGTGGATTACGCCGGTTCCCTGCTCAGCAGCGCCGAGACCTTGCTGGACCTCGGCGAACGGCCAACCTGGCTGGCGGTCGGCATGCTCGAACGCCGCAGCCATCTCGCTCAGCGCATCGACGGACTGATCGAACCCGGCACGAGCGATGTACCGCGACGCCGGCTCGCGGCAGTCGCTGTGTGCGTATCGGCGCTGCTCGTGTTCGCAGGCGTGTCGCTGGCGAACACGCCGCGACTCGATGTCGCCGGGCGCCATGTCGCCGAACCCGACACTCAGGTCGTCGCCCTGCTCGCGGCGGCGAAGGCCGGCGATACCGCCATGGTGCGCAAACTCGCCGGCAGCGGCGTCGACATCGACGCACGCGTGCTCGGCGACGGCACCGCGCTGATCCAGGCCGTGACCGCGCGCAATCTGAGCACCGTCGACACCTTGCTGGCCTTGGGCGCCGATCCGAATCGCGCCGCGCTCGGCGAAGGTAATCCCTTGATCGTCGCCTCGCGGCTCGGCGCGCAGCCGATCGTCGAACGGTTGGTGCGTGCCGGCGCCGACGTCAACCGGGTGGTGACCTACGACGAAACGCCCTTGATCAATGCCGCCCGCGCCGGGCATCTGGCGACCGTCGAGTACCTGGTCGCGCGCGGCGCCGACGTCAATCTGGGCATGGTCGCCGATGGCTGGCTGGGACGCTGGCGCTCGCCGCTCAATCAAGCCCGCGATCCGGCTGTGCGCGCTTATCTGATCGGTCGCGGAGCGGTCGCAGGGCATCCCTGACCAACGCGGCTTCCGCTGCATCCGTTCGACTATTTCCGGCGCGGGCCATGACCGTTCGCGCCCGGCCCCGCTTTGCCTGCATTCCCACCCACACGACCGCCACAGGGTATGACCACGATGAAATCCATGATGCTCGCCTGCACGCTGGCGATCGGTTTGCTCGGCGCCACCGCCCACGCGCAAGCGCCGGCCGATCGCGACACGGCCCAGCTGAAAGCCGCGATCGAACGCGGCCTGCGCCCCAGCATCGTCAAGGCCGGCGAGACCCTACCGACCTGGACACTGCAGGAGCGCATGGCGCATCACAAGATCCCCGGCGTCGCCATCGCCATCGTCAAGGACGGCAAGCTGCTGTACGCCGCCGGCTACGGCGTGCGCGAAGCCGGCACCCACGACGCGGTCGATGCCGACACGCTGTTCTCGGTCGGATCGGTCAGCAAGATGATCGCCGCGGCGACCACGCTGCAACTGGTCGCGCAGGGACGCATCGATCTCGACCGCGACATCAATGGTTATCTGAAATCCTGGCGCATTCCGCACGCGCCCGCGATCAAGAACCCGACGGTGACGATGCGCATGCTGCTGTCGCATACCTCGGGCCTGGGCGTGCATGGGTTCCAGGATTATCTGCCGCAGGAAACCCTGCCGACCCTGGTGCAGACCTTGAACGGAACCCCGCCGGCCAAGAACGATCCGGTGCGCCTGCAGTACGAACCGGGAACGCGCAGCGATTACTCCGGCGGCGGCATCATGCTCGAGCAGCAGATCATCGAAGACCTGACCGGCCAACCGCTCGACGCGGTCGCGCGCGCGCAGGTGTTCGAACCCGTGGGCATGCGCCGCAGCACCTACGAGAATCCGCTGTCGCCCACGCGCGGCAACATCGCCAAGGCCCACGACGGCAACGGCGCGCTCACCGCCCTTCCGCGCGGTTGGCAGACCTTTCCGGAGCAGGCCGCCTCGGGCCTGTGGACCAGCGCGAACGATCTGGGCGCGTTCGTCGGCGCGCTGATCCGCAGCTATCGCGGCCAGGGCGGCTTGCTGCCGCAGGCCATCGCGACCCAGATGATGAGCGAGGTCTCGCCGGGCGTGCGCGGCCTGGGACCGGAGCTCAATGGCAGCGGCAAGGCGCGCAGGTTCTTCCACAACGGCGACAACGACAGCTATCACGCCGCGATCGAAGGTTATCCGGAAACCGGCTACGGCTTCGCCATCCTCACCAACGGCGAGAACGGCGGCCGCATCCGCGGCGAGATCCGCAACGCGATCTCCGATGCGCTGGGCGATGGCATGAAACCGCCGATCCGCACGATCGCGCTGGACCTGAGTGCTCCCGTCTACGCCGATTACGCCGGCAGCTATCGCCTCGATCCAACGATTCCCATGGATATCCGCAGCGCGCTCGCCGACTGGTTCGACGTCGACTCGATCACGGTCAAGGTGGCCAACGGCGCCATCACCATGGACGTAGCCGACGGTCCGTCGGCCTCGCCGTTGCTGCCGCTGAGCCCGACCCGGTTCTTCGCCTCGGCCGCAGGCGCCGAGTTGGAGTTCCATCGCAACGCCCGCGGCGTGGTGCATGCGGTGAGCGTCGTGGCCGGCAATTCGCGCGCTTACTACCGCCGGCAGGTCGCGAAAGCGGCGGGCGCCGGCGCCCTGCCCGATCGCAGTCGCCCGAAGCCTTGAGCACGAGCGCCGCGGCGCGAACGCGACAATCGCCGCGTGCAGCAAGCGCATTCGGCGACTGCGTGCGTGTTTCGTGCCCGCGGTACGCCCGCTTTCGCAGCCGCGACGCGCGACGTGGTACATAGGCACGACCCGTCTTCGATCGCGATCCTGGAACGATCAACCCCGTATGAGCCGACCGCGCGCATCCAATCCGGCCCGCAAGGCCGGCGAACACCTGACCATGGCCGACCTGGCCGAACTGGCCGGGGTTTCGGCGATCACCGTCTCGCGCGCCCTGCGCGACAGCCCGCTGGTCAACCCGGAAACCCGGGCCAAGATCAAGGAACTGGCCGAGCGCGAGGGGTATCAGTTCAACATCAGCGCGCGCAACCTGCGCCTGCGCCGCAGCATGACCGTGGCGGTGGTGGTGGAAATGAAACCCACGATCGAGCGGCAGATGTCCGGCCCCTACCCGCTCGACCTGCTCGGCGGCATCAGCCAGGAGCTGACCTCGGCCGGCTACAGCGTGCTGCTGACCTCGCTGCAGGGCGGCGCGCTGCCCAGCGTGCAGGCCGCCGATGGGGTGATCCTGCTCGGCCAGGGCGCGCACGAAGACGCCATGCACGAGGTGCGCCGCTGGGGCCGGCCGATGGTGGTGTGGGGCGCGGTGAGCCGGCACGAATCGCAGATCGTGGTCGGCAGCGACAATCATCTCGGCGGCCGGTTAGCTGCCGAACGCTTCCTGGCCCTCGGCCGGCGCCGGCCGGTGTTCCTGGGCGACAGCGCGCACGGCGAATTCGCCGAACGCCTGGAAGGTTTCCAGCGCACCCTGGCCGCGCACGGGATCGAGCCCTTGACCCCGACCGTGGCCAATTTCACGGTCAGCGCGGGCGCGCAGGCGGTGCATGCGCTGCTCGATCAACATCCGCAGTTCGACGCCTTGTTCGCGGCCAGCGACTTGCTGGCGATCGGCGCGATCCGGGCCTTGATCGAACGCGGCCGGCGCGTGCCCGACGACGTGTCGGTGATCGGTTACGACGACACGCCGTTGGGCGCGACGTATCTGCCGCCGTTGACCTCGATCCATCAGAACTTCGTCGATGCGGGGGTGTCGTTGGCGCGCAAGATTCTGGCGATGATCGAGGGGGAGCCGGCGCAGTCGGAGATTTTGCCTACGCATTTGGTGGCGCGGGTTACCTGAGGGGCGTTGGTTGTGGGGTTTGGCGACGCGTCGGCGGTTTATCGGAAGTAGACGGTTGCGACGTTGATGCGGATTCGCGGTCGCGGCTTGCGCCGCTCGTACAGGTAGATGGCGTGGCATCAACCTGTGCTCTGCTTTAGCTCGAGCCTGAAGCCGCGCAGTTCATCCAGCGCTGCGAGGCA
>NZ_LMHM01000016.1:74468-74555 GCF_001427785.1 Lysobacter sp. Root690 | reverse complement strand
CCCGCCGCTTTAGTGGCGGAAGCTTTTGATCCTGCTTGCAGCTCCTAAAGCTTTAGAGCCTTAAAGCTCCAGAGCTTTTGAAGCCAG
>NZ_LMHM01000016.1:68327-74412 GCF_001427785.1 Lysobacter sp. Root690 | reverse complement strand
GACATCCTGTCTCGGTGGCGCACGGCGCACATCCATGTGCGCCGCCCTACGGGTGTGCTTTTGCTAACGCGAGTCAATGGTTTCGCAGCGCTGGATGAACTGCGCGGCTTCGAACTCAAGCAAAAGCTGCAAGGCCTGTCTGTAGGAGCGGCGTCCTACTGGATTCCCTTCGGTCACAAGCCGCGACCGCGAACCCACATCAACCTCGCAACCACCCGCTGCTGACAAATCTCCCCACTTCGCTCCGCGCGAAATCGGCACTCCGTCATGCTGCAACGCAGCGACGAAGTCGACGCCGAACGACGGTATCCGCCACGATTTTTGCGCATCGCAACAATTCTTAACCATCTGATCCGACGCGATAAATCGCCGATCAACCCCGAATAACGACAGCCCCCGGGCACACCAACGCACCAGCCGGCCAAGCCCAATTGTTATCGGTAACTTGACATCGATAACAATCAATCCCTACGGTCCGCCACCAAGACAACCCCGCACACCATCGCAACCCGCCGCATCCCGATGCCGCCCACCCGCTTTCAGGCCTTACGCGTGACCCCGAACCCCGCTCCCGTGTCATCCGCACCACCCCACGACACCGACGCCTGGCGCCTGCGCCAGGATCGCTACGACCCCGCGCTGCGTCGCCGCGACGAAACCCTGTTCGCCCTGGCCAATGGTTCGCTCGGCGTGCGCGGCGGGTTCGAGGAAGCCGACGGCGGCAGCGACGGCAGCTTCCTGGCCTCGGTATTCGAAAAGCACCCGATCCACTACCACGAACGCTTCCCCGGTTTCGCCCGCAACACCGACACCCGCCTGCCGGTCGCCGACGGTCAGCGCATCGCGGTGTGGCTGGGCCCGCAGCGGCTAGACATCGATGACGCGCAGTGGCTCGCGTTCGAACGCGAACTCGATCTGCGCAGCGGTCTGCTGCGCCGGCGTCTGCGCCTGAACACCGCGCAAGACCACGGCATCGAAATCCGCGCCGAGCGCGTGCTGCCGTTCGACAGCGGCGCGGCCGGGGTGGATCTGCTCGCGATCCGCTATACCGTCGCGTCGATCGACTACACCGGCCCCATCATCCTGGCCTCGGCGATCGTATGCGGCCACGCCGCCGCCGAACAAGGCGACGACCCGCGCATCGGCGTGGCTTCGGCCGAAGGTCTGCAATTGCTTTCGCGCCAAGCCGACCGGCGCAGCGCGGACGTGGTCCAGGCGACTCGCCGCAGCGGCGTGCGCGTGGTTTGCAGCCAGGCGCATCGTCTGGGCGAAGGCGTGAGCTTCTTTGAGGCCGAGATTGGCGAGGAGCATGTCGCCCAGCGCTACCTCGCGCAGTTGCAGCCCGGACAGTCGGCGACGATCGAGAAGTTCGTCGTCTACGCCACCGACACCAGCCCGCACGCGACCGATCTGCCCGCGCATGCCGCACAAGCCTTGAATCAGGCGGTAGCGAACGGCTTCGACGCGATCGCCGCGCGCCAGGCCGCGGCGCTGGCCGAGTTCTGGGACGGCGCGGAATTGTTCATCGACGGCGATGCCGCCGCCGAGCAGGCACTGCGTTTCAACCTGTTCCATCTGCTGCAATCGGCTGGCCGCGACGGCGTCAACGGCACGGCCGCCAAGGGCCTGACCGGCGAAGGCTACGAAGGCCATTATTTCTGGGACACCGAAGCCTTCATGCTGCCGGTGATGGCCTACACCGCGCCGGACGTCGCGCGCGCGATGCTGCATGCGCGCTTCCTCGCGCTGGAACCGGCGCGCAAGCATGCGCGCGAGATGAATCATCCGCGCGGCGCGCTGTTCCCGTGGCGCACGATCACCGGCGGCGAATGCTCGGCGCATTACCCCTCGGGTTCAGCCGCATATCACATCAATGCCGCGGTCGCATACGGGCTGGGCCTGTATCTGGACGCGACCGGCGACCTGGATTTCCTGATCGAATGCGGCGCCGAAATCCTGTTCGAAACCGCGCGCATCTGGCCGCAGATCGGCCACTTCAATCCGCGCCGCGGCGGCGCGTTCTGCATTCACGAAGTCACCGGCCCGGACGAATACACCGCGTTGGTCGACAACAACTTCTATACCAATCGCATGGCCCAGCAGCATCTGCTGCGCGCGGTTCGGGTATGGGAACAGTTGCAGCGCGAACGTCCGGAGCAACTGCAGGCCCTCGCTCAGCGCCTGCAACTGGACCCGCACGAGATCGACACCTGGCGCCGCGCCGGCGAGCGCATGTTCCTGCATTACGATGAGGCGCTGGGCATCTACGCGCAGGACGACACCTTCCTCGACAAGCCGCGCTGGCCGTTCCCCAAGCACGAGGGCGAACATCGTCCGTTGCTGCTCGACTACCACCCGCTCACTTTATACCGCCACCAGATCTGCAAGCAGGCCGACGTGGTCATGGCGCTGGTCCTGGCCGGCGACGGCATCGGCGCGGACATCAAGCGCCGTAGCTACGATTACTACGAAGCGGTCACCACCCACGATTCGACCTTGTCGGCGTCGGTGTTCGGCATTCTCGCCAGCGAAGTCGGCCACGCCGATCAGGCGGCGAAATTCTTCGGTGACAACCTGCGCGTCGATCTGGACGATCTGCACGGCAACACCGATCACGGCGTGCATATGGCGGCGCTGGCGGGTACGTGGTTGGGCGTGGCCTCGGGTTTCGCCGGCTTGCGCACGTCCGACGGTGTGTTGAAGTTCGCGCCGACCTTGCCGCGGCAATGGCGCGGTTATGGGTTCGGCCTACGCTGGCAAGGCCGGCGCCTGCGCCTGCGGGTCGATCGCGACGGGGTCGAATACACCTTGCTCGACGGCGCGGCGCTGCGCATCGAACACGCCGGCCGCGCGATCGAACTGAGCGCGCAAACGCCGGTGCGGGTCGCGCTCGCCGAACCCGGCAACCAACCTGGCGACGACGGCAAGCTCGCGTTCCCGCGCCCAGCCCAGGCGCTGATCTTCGATCTCGACGGCGTGCTCACCGACACCGCGCAGACCCACTACCGCGCCTGGAAACGCATGGCCGACGAAGAAGGCCTGCCGTTCGACCAGCATGTCAACGAGCAGCTCAAGGGCGTCGACCGGATGAGTTCGCTGGACATCATCCTGCGCCACGCCGGCAAGGTGCTCGGCGTCGAACAGAAACTCGCGCTGGCCGAACGCAAGAACGGCTACTACGTCGAGGCCATCGCCGAAGTCACGCCGAAGGATCTGTTCGCCGGGGTCGAGCGTCTGCTCGAACAGGCGCGCGCGCGCGGGCTCAAGCTCGGCCTGGCCTCGGCCAGCCGCAATGCCGCCGCCCTGCTCGACCGCCTCGGCATCGCCGATCGTTTCGACTACATCGCCGACGCGGCGCGGATCGCGCGCGCGAAACCGGCGCCGGACATTTTCCTGGATGTCGCCGCCGCGCTCGGCGTCGCGCCGTCGCTGTGCATCGGCCTGGAGGACGCCGCCGCCGGCGTGGTCGCGATCAAGACCGCCGGCATGGCCGCGATCGGCATGGGCGACGCGACGACGCTCGCGCGCGCCGATGCTTGTCTGCCCGACATCGCGTCCTTCGATCTGAACGCTTTCGTTTCGCCCTGACCGCGTCGGCACGTACCGCCGCGGCAGACCGCCTTGCAGTTCAACAATCCATAAAACAACCGGGTGGGGAGATCACCATGCACCACGCAGCCTTCAAGCAAACCCGTCTGATGCGTTACGCGCTGTCCGCGGCGATCGCCGCCGCGCTCGCGCCAGGCTATGCATTGGCCCAGGACGCGGCCGCCGCCGCGCCGCAGGACGCCGCGCCGGCCGAAACGTCCGCCACCACCCTCGACGCGGTCGTGGTCAGCGGCACCGCGCGCTTCAAGGGTTTGCGCAAGCGCGACGCCAGCTTCTCGATCACCACCGCATCGCTCGAGCAGATCCAGGAAGCCGTGCCGCTGAGCACCGCCGACGCGCTCAAGGTCGTGCCCGGCATCTGGGCCGAATCGGCCGGCGGCAGCACCGGCGCGAATATCTTCGTGCGCGGCATGCCCTCGGAAGGCGACGCGCCGTTCGTGACCGTGCAGATGGACGGCGCGCCGCTGTTCCCGCCACCGACCTTGTCGTTCCTGGAAAACTCCACCCTGTTCCGCATGGACGACACCATCGACCGCATGGAAGTGCTGCGCGGCGGCCCGAGCCCGATCTTCTCCAACGGCCAGCCCGGCGCGACGGTCAACTTCATCCAGAAGAAAGGCGGCGAAGAACCCGCCGGCAGCGTGCGCGTGGGCGTCGGCAGCGACAGTCTGCGCCGGGTCGACCTGTTCAACAGCGGCAAGCTCGGCGAAGGCTGGTATTACAGCGTCGGCGGTTTCTATCGCACCACCGACGGCGTGCGCGACACCCAGTTCCCGGCCGACAAGGGAGGCCAGCTCAGCGCCACCCTGACCCACAGCTGGGACAAGGGCGAGATCACCGTGTATGCGCGCCACACCGACGACAAGAACGCGTTCTTCACTCCGATCCCGCTGCTCTCGCGCAACAACGGCGGCAGCCTGTCGAGCTTCCCGGGCCTGGACGCGCAGACCGGCACCCTGCTCGGCAACGACTTCCGCCACGTCACCATTCCGACCGGACCGAACGGCCAGACCATCAGCCGCGATCTCGCCGATGGTCGCGGCATCAACCTCGACGTGTTCGGCGCGTCGATGGACTTCTATGCCGGCGACTGGACCATCAGCGACCGGGTCAACTTCGTCAGCGGCAGCGCGCCGACCAACGGCCTGTTCACCGGCGCCAGCCCGCAGACGCTGGGATCGTTCATCGCTGGATTCGGCAGCGCCGGCACCGCGACCTACGTCAACGGCGGCGGCGCGGTCGATCCTAATCAGCAGGTTCTGACCGCCGGGTTCTGGGTGGTCGACAAGGAAATCGAATCGTTCACCAACGATCTGCGTTTCAGCAAGGATCTGTTCGAAGGCAACACGCTGACCGCCGGCGTGTACTTCGCCAAGTATTCGTCCAAGGACACCTGGTATCTGGGCAACAACATGCTGCTGACCGCGCAGAACAACGCGCGCCGGATCAACCTGACCCTCGCCGACGGCCGCCAGGTCACCCGCGACGGTTTCACCGGCACCTCGTTCTTCTCGCTGCGCGGCGATTACGACGGCCAGAACACCGCGGTGTTCCTCGCCGACGAATGGCAGATCAACGACCGCCTGCGTCTGGACAGCGGCATCCGCTACGAGTGGCAACAGGTCGACGGAACCGTCCACGACACCGCCACGGTCGACCTCGACGGCAATCCGAACACGCTGTACGACAACGCCACCTCGATCTCGCTGCCGGGTACCCGCCGCATCAACCAGGACGACAAGCATTTCTCCTGGACCCTGGGCCTGAACTACAAGCTCAACGAGACCTCCAGCGTGTTCGCGCGCGCCAACTCGGGCTACAAGCTGCCAACCTTCGACGCGTTGCGCGACGGCAACAACAAGGTGCAGGAAATCGATCAATACGAATTGGGCTTCAAGTCCGGCAATTCGGTCTACGACCTGTACCTGACCGCGTTCTACAACAGCTTCACCAATTCGCCGTTCCAGGCCTTCCTCGACGACGGCACCAACTTCACCACCGCCGGCGATTCGCGCGCTTACGGCGTGGAAGTCGAAGGCGCGGTGCGGCCGATCGGCGGGCTGGAACTGGCCCTGACCGGCGTGTGGCTGGATGCGAAGTACGAGAACTATCGCGAGTTCACCGGCAATCAAGTCATGCGCCAGCCCAAGCAGCAGTTCCGCTTCACCCCGAGCTATTTCTGGACCTTGCCGTTCGGCGATCTGAAGATCTTCGCGACCTATTCGCGTATCGGCGATCGGTTCGCCGACCTGGCCAATACGCAGAAACTGCCGTCGTACGAAACCGTGGATGTCGGCGCGAACATGCACGTCGGCGACAACTGGGAGTTCGCGCTCAGCGGCAGCAACGTCACCAACGAACTGGGCCTGACCGAAGGCAACGTGCGCGTGCCCGGCGCGGCGACCGGCGGCGTGTTCATGGGCCGGCCGATCGCGGGCCGTTCGTATCTGTTCTCGGCCGCGTATAAGTGGTGATG
>NZ_LMHM01000016.1:68158-68283 GCF_001427785.1 Lysobacter sp. Root690 | reverse complement strand
GGATTCACTCACCATGCCGTCAAAGCCCCTCTCCCGTGAAGCGGGAGAGGGGTTGGGGTGAGGCACAAGATCGCCGCGTGCCCTCATCCGCCCCTTCGGGGCACCTTCTCCCGCACGCGGGAGAA
>NZ_LMHM01000016.1:3862-68109 GCF_001427785.1 Lysobacter sp. Root690 | reverse complement strand
GGATTCACTCACCATGCCGTCAAAGCCCCTCTCCCGTGAAGCGGGAGAGGGGTTGGGGTGAGGGCACAAGATCGCCGCGTGCCCTCATCTGCCCCTTCGGGGCACCTTCTCCCGCACGCGGGAGAAGGATTCAATACGCGGTAGATGATTCGCCGGAGCCTGCATGACCGCCACCGCTTCCAGTCGCCGCCTGATGATCGTGGCGATGATCCTGACCTACATGATGTTCGGGATCCTGCTCAACAGCGTGGGCACGGTGATCCTGCAGTCGATCCAGGGCTTCGGCATCACCAAAAGCGACGCGAGCATCCTCGAAGCCTTCAAGGATCTCCCGATCGCGGTCGTCTCCTTCCTCACCGCCGCATTGATGCCGCGACTGGGCTATCGCCGCGCGATGATGCTGGGCCTGGGCATCGTCGGCGTCGCCTGCGCGCTGATGCCGCTGCTGTCCTCGTTCTGGATGACCAAGGTCTTATTCATCGCCACCGGCGTGGCGTTCGCCCTGACCAAGGTCTCGGTGTATTCCTCGATCGGCCTGTTGACCGAAGGCAAGCAGGCGCATGCCAGCCTGACCAGCATCATCGAAGGCTGGTTCATGGTCGGCGTGCTCGCCGGCTACTGGATCTTCGCCTGGTTCATCAACCCCGATTCGCCGGCCGATCCGGTCTGGCTACGCGTGTACTGGCTGCTCGCCGCGATGGCCGCGCTGATCGTCGCGTTGCTCGCTTGTTCGCGCATGGACGAATCGGCCGCGCGCGACGGCCACGCCGCCGCCGATTCGTTTCTCGACATGTTCCGCCTGATCGCCCAGCCGCTGGTCGCCGCGTTCCTGGTCTCGGCGTTCCTGTACGTGTTGATCGAACAAAGCGTGGGCACCTGGCTGCCGACCTTCAATCGCGAAATCCTGCACCTGCCCACGACCATGAGCGTGCAGGCCGCGAGCATCTTCGCGGTGTCGCTCGCGTTGGGGCGGCTCGCCGCCGGCCTCGCGCTGCGGCGCGTGCCGTGGCACTGGTTGCTCATCACCTGCGTGGTGGCGATGGCGCTGCTGGTGATCGTCGCGCTGCCGCTCGCCGGTCAGGCCCGACCAAGCGACGACATGACCTGGGCGCGCGCGCCATTGGCGGCGTATGTGTTCCCGCTGATCGGCCTGTTCATGGCGCCGATCTATCCGGCGATCAACTCGGTCGTGCTCAGCTCGCTGCCGAAATCGCGGCATGCGGCGATGACCGGCCTGATCGTGGTGTTTTCCGCGCTGGGCGGCACCACCGGTTCGTTCATCACCGGTCAGTTGTTCGCGCGCATCGGCGGCGGCACCGCGTTCTATCTGTCGCTGCTGCCGATGGCGCTGTTGCTGCTGGCGATCGCGATGCTCAAGCGCCAGTCCAATCGCGCCGAACGCGCGATCGCGGCCGCCTGAGCGCACACGCCGTTCGCGATCGACCATCGGCATTCTGTTTCTCCCAGGGCTGGGCTATGCTCGACCTCGTGGCTATGGGCGTCCTTCCTTCTACTTGAAACTAGGGTGCCCGCTTCCCACACAGCCCGCCTCCCGGCGGGCTTTTCATTGAGGACCTCGCGGAGGCACGGCGCATGAATGGAATCTACCTGCGGCGACGCGGCAAGCTGTACGTCAAACCCGGCGACGGCGGCGCCAGCGCAGCCGAAGTGGCGATGGTGCAGAAGGAAACCGAAGCGCTAGGTTACGTGCTGTCCGAGGCCGTGGTCGAACGCCTGTGCACGTTGTCGATCGAGCAACTCACCCAGGTGCTGCGCGAACTGCGCAAGCATCTGGCGCCGATGACCGGCGCGCACCGCAAGCACCGGCCTTTGTTTCCGGATTTTCCGAAGGGCTCGATGATGCTGGCCGAGGCCGAGTTGTACCTGCGCGCGGTCTACCACTACCTCACCCATCGCCGCCTGCACCTGCAGCAACCGATGGAAACCACGCCGCTGCTGCACGGCCGCGAGCCGCGCGAAATCGACCTGGGCAGCGCCGAAGATTTCGAAGCCATCTGCACCCGCCTGGCCAAGGCGCCGACCTCGCTGTCGGCGCAGGACAAGACCGACCTGTTGTGGTTCATCAAGCAGTACCAGGCCCAGGTGTTTCGCTTGTTGCCCGAGCAGATTCCGTTCAAGGAAAACCTCGCGCTGATCGGCGCTGGCCTGCTGCGCTACGCACCGGGCGCAGCCACGAACGAATTCATCGCAACCCGATTCAAGACCGCGACTGATCTGTTGCGCCTGGCCGTAGCCTTGAACGACGGCGATGTTTCGCTGGCCGAACCGACTCGATTCAAGGCGATGAAGCGCACGCAACGACGCCTGCTGCTGGACGGGCTGGAAGCCTGCGGCGATCCGACCGAGGACATGCGGCGTTGGCGCGAACGCTGGAAGCGCCTGGGCGAAGTGCTGCATCCGGGCGACTACCGCGAACGCTGCCCAAACACCTGGCGCGCGTTCCAGATGCTGCGCGAGGACCTGCCGTTCGAGAGCTTCAACAGCGCGGTCGAACGCGAACTGGAGCAAGGCCGCACCGATGCGGTCGCGCAGCGCTTGCGCGCGCGCCCGGGCGAACTCGCGCGCAGGCTCGATCACCTGCTGCGCGGTGAGGTACCGGCGCAAGCCGTGCTCGACCACTTCCGCGCCGTCGCCGAACGCGTCTCCACCCCGGTTCTGTTGCAGGCCCTGAGTCAGTTCGAGCATCGCGGTGAATCGGCATTGCGCACCTTCTTTCCGAAGGGCGACGCGGCGCGCGCGTGGACGCTGCACGATCGACGCGCTCCGATCGACGCGCGCGTCTTGGCCGATGTCATCGCGATCTGCCGCGATGCCCTGCGCACCCGCTTCGCCGAACGCGCGCCGCTGGGCCGCTGCTACATCGACCCGGCCCTGGCCGACATGCGCGTACCGCTGGTCCAGCGCTCGGCCTCGCGCGCGCTGCGCACGCTGGTACGCGGCAGCCGCCTGCCGCTGCCCGACACCCGCTTCATCCGCCTGTTCCTGTGGTGGACCAACGGCCGCAGTCGCACCGATATCGATCTGTCGGCGGCGTTCTTCGATCGCGACTTCGTGTTCCGCGATGTGGTCGCCTACTACAACCTCAAAGGCTACGGCGGCCACCACAGCGGCGATATCGTCGATGCGCCGCGCGGCGCAGCCGAGTTCATCGACTTGGACCTGGCGCGCTTGCGCGAGCTCGGCTTGCGTTTCGTCGTGGTCAGCATCCACAGCTTCACCAACCAGCCGTACTGCGACCTGCCCGAGTGCTTCGCCGGCTGGATGGCGCGCAGCGATGCGAACTCGGGCGAGCCGTTCGAAGCGCGCACGGTCGAAGATCGGCTGGACCTGGCCTCGAACCAGCAAAGCTGCCTGCCGTTCGTGCTCGATCTCGATACTAATCAGATCCTGTGGACCGATATCGGGCTGGGCGGTTTCCCGCGCTGGAACAACGCCGCTAATCATTTGTCGGGCATCTCGCTGATCCTGCGCGCGATGACCGCGCTGGCAACGCCGGATCTGCGAACCTTGTTCGAACTGCATGCGCAGGCGCGCGGCGAACTCGTGGATTCGCCCGAGCAGGCCGATACGGTGTTTTCGATGAGCGAAGGCATTACCCCGTTCGATGTGGATCGGATTCGCGCCGAGTTCCTTTGAGCGCTCTCATGTAGGAGCGGCGCGAGCCGCGACCGCGCAGTGGCCGTTCGCGGCGGACACATGCCATCAAGGTTCGATGCAACACGAGCCGACGCAAGCCGCGGCTCAGGCGTTTTGCTTCAACGCGATCAGGCTCTGCGCTGTCGCGATCAACGCGTCCTCGCGCGGCCGTGGCACCCAATCCAGCACGCGCTGGGCCTTGGCGCTGCTCGCATTCTTGCGCTTGCCCAGGTCCGGAATCACTTGGCGCACCGCCGGGTCGCGCAGTGCGGCCAGACGCACCATCCAGTTCGGCACTTGGCGCTTGGGCACTTTCTCCGCCGCGGCGCCGAGGTGGCTGCGCAGGGTCTGGGCGATCTGCAGCACCGACATGAAGTCGCCGGCGACGGCCAGGAAACGTTCGCCGTTCGCGGCCGGATCGGTCATCGCGCGCAGGTGCAGGTCGGCGACGTCGCGCACGTCGACCGCGCCGAAATGCAGTTGCGGGCATCCGGGCAAGCCGCCGTCGAGCATGCGCTGGATCAGGCCGATCGAGGTCGAATAATCGGGCCCCAGCACCGGGCCGAATACGGCGACTGGATTGATCACCGCCAATTCCAGCGCCCCGCCCTCGCGTTCGATGAAGTCCCAAGCCGCGCGTTCGGACAGGGTCTTGGATTTCGGATACGCGGCCACCTCGCCGCTCAAGTCCGACCACACCGTTTCATCGAAAGGCTCGGCACGACCGGGATGGCCGTAACCGATCGCCGCGAACGACGAGGTCAGCACCACCCGCTTGACCCTGGCGTCGCGCGCGGCGCGTAACACCCGCAACGCGCCTTCGCGCGCCGGCACGATCAGGTCGTCTTCGTGTTTGGGCAATCCTGGCGGAAACGGCGAGGCCACGTGCAGCATGTAATCGCAGCCAGCCACGGCCTGCGTCCAGCCCGCGTCGTGCTCGAGATCGGCGACGACGAACGACAGGCGATCGCCCGGATCGACGCCGGCCTTGCGCACCATCGCCCGCACCGCGCTTTCGCGCTCGAGGCCGCGCACGCTGGTGCGTACGCGATGACCCGCCTGCAATAACTGGACGATGCAATGACTGGCGATGAAGCCCGAACCGCCGGTGACCACGACTGTGTACATCGGCGATTTCTCGATTACTCAAACGGCACGATCGAACGCGTCGCGATCGCGCGATGATCCGGCATGCGCAATTACTCCGCCCCCGCCGGCTCAAGCAGCACATACTCGCCCTTGGCCCCGTAAGTCTTGCCGGCGCGCGCGCACAGCGCTTCGCCGCAGCGGGTCAAGGCGCCCGACTGGGTCGCGTGCAGGATGTCCTTGGCGAACTGGGCGCGCTCGATCTCGCGCATCGACTTGCGCATGAAATACCAACTGCTGCCGACCGCCAGGATCGAGCCGACCAGCAAGGCCGCCACGCCCTTGTAGATCAGCCCCTGTTGCGAACGCAGCAGGCCGATGTGCTGTTCCTCGATCGCCTTGGCCGCGCGCTCGGCAATTTCGGCGCTTTCGCGCAACTGGGTGCCGATCGGACCGAAGGTCTGGTCGACGCCGCGGCCGATCGCCTCGCGGGTCTGGTTCTGCACCGCATTGATCAGCTGGTGGGTCAGTTCCTGCGCGCCGGCGCCCATGCCCTGCGCGGTGCGGTGCAGCTCATCGGCGCTGCGGTCCACATGCTGGACCGCGCGTTCGCTTTGTTCCTGCATGTGCTGGGCGAACACCGCCAGATCGGCGGCCAATCGTTTCAGGTCTTGCGCGTCCTGCACTTCGTTCTCCGTCAGGGTTACTGGCCCGGCATGCGTGGCTGCATGCTGGGCGGTTGCTGCTGGTGCGGCGGTTGCTGCGGCTGCGCCTGCTGCGGTTGCTGTTGCTGTTGCGGCGCCGCCTGGGACTGCTCGGCCTTCATCTGCTGGTATTGCTCGCGTCCGTTCTGCAACCAGGCCTGGCCCGCGTCGGAACGCGCGTGGTCCTGCGCCGCGGCGCGGAACGCGCCGTCGTCGCGATTGCGCGCGGCTTCGGTCAGGCGCGCGAAGGTGCGGTCGATGTCGCTGCCTTCCTGCGCCGCCGGCTGCAGGGATGCCTGCTTGCCCGGGGTATCGCCGATCGGCACCGGCCGGCGCTCGAAGCGGCCGTCCATGCGCTCGTCGATCGGTTCCTTGCGGGTCGGATCGGCGACCGAATGATCCTTGACCTGCTGCTTGCTCGCGACGACGTCGGTGTGGTCGCGCTGACCGTCGCGGAAATCGCGGGTGGTGTAGAAGAACTGATGCTTGTCGGACCGGTGCACGACGTTGAGTGTCGGGTCCTGCGGTTCGGCGCGCTTGTCCAGAAACGGCTTGTCGCTGAGCCCGTTGAGGTAATCGGTCATCAGATTACCGCTGCGGATCGACAGGCCGTTGAGCTCGTAGCTGCCGCCGATGTTGCTGTGCGCGCCGCCGACGGTGACGTTGAGGAAGCGTTTGTCCTCGCTGAAACCCTCGCGCAGGATGCTGGTCGACTTGAACAGGTCGCGGCGTTCGTCCTCGGCGGTGATCTGGAACGCCGACATCACCGACGGCGGCAGGCGCCGGTCGTGATTGCGCGGCTCGCCGGTGCCGACCGGGTCGAACAGACCGACCGCCTGCGGCACCTGCCCCGGCGCCACCAGCGGCGGCTTGCTGAACTCCACCCCGGTGATGTTGCCGTCCTTGTCCTTGCTGTAGGTCGCACCGCTCGGGTCCTGGATGCCTCGCTCGTGGACCAGGCGCGCGAACGCGGCCTCCTGTTCGGCGCCGCGGCTGAAACCGATCCCGGCCACGTTGATCTGCGCCTTCGGGTCCTGGTCGAGCCACTGCTTGGACTGCTCGGTGAACTGCCGGTACATCTGCTCCACGCGCGGCTCGAAGGTACGCCCGCTCATCTGATCGCGGGTGCTCTTGAGCCAACCGTCCTGGGTGCCCGGCCCTTCCACGTAGCCATAGCCGATGTTGCGGTGCATGCCGGCTTCGAGTTGCTGCACGACCCCGGCCACGTTGGTGTGGTTCTTCGGGTCGTCCTTGTACATGCTGTTGCCGGTGCCGTCGAAAGCGGCAACGAACAAGCGCGCATGCGGATCGCTGGAATCGAGCATCAGCGGCGCGCGCAGTTGCGACAACTGGCCGCTGGCCTGCACGTAACTGTCGAGGTCGTGCTGGTCGGCGGGATAGGTCTTGACGCCGTCCGGATTCTTTTCGCCGCCCATCGCAAACTCTCCTTAGCGCTGCGGTTGTGATACTGCCGGGTGCTGCGGCTCGGGGCTGCGGCTCAGTAGGTCTGACTGAAAACCTGGATCAGGTCGGCGCGGTAATCGCTGTTGGCGTTGCCGGGATCGCGCGGCGCCTTCAACGGAATGAAGGTGCGCATGTAAACGTTGATGGTGCGGTCGTCGACTTCCAGGATGATTTCTGGATCGCCGATGCTGATACCCGGCGCGATGTCCTCGCGCGCGACCTCGTGCCGCACCAGCCGGTCCTTGAAGATCTCGCCGATGTCGATGCGCGCGCTGTGCTCGCTTTGGTCCTTCGAACGCCAGCTGACCTCGGCCGGCGGCGGGAAGTTGACGATGTCGATGTGGCCGGCCTTCATCAGGCTGCGGTAATCGGCGCCGAACGATTCGGTCGAGGCGCTGAGCTTGGTTTCGTCGGGCTTACCGTGCGGAAAGCCGTGATAGACGATGCGGCAGCCGTAGGTATCGAAGCAGTAGGCGCCGAAGCGGTGACGCTCGAAACGCAGCGGCCATTCGGCCGAGGTGCCCGCGCCGGTATGCGCGGCGGCGGACGGGCTGGAGGCGGCGGACGTAGACATGGCGGTTTGACATCCTGTTGCGGCAAATAGGGCAAGCATCGCGGCCAGTGCGCGCGCGCGGCGGGCATGCGCCTGCCGACGTTGCGGTTCGCAACGCGGCACGGCATGACGGCGACGGCGGCCGGTCACGGATTGACTGTCCATCTGGGTCCCTTCGCTGGCTCCGGCACACTAGCATCGGCGGGTGGGCGAACCCACTGTACGGATAGCTCCCCTTCCGTACTGCGCTGCGATGTGCTGGAGCACGAGGCTGGAGTTTGCACGCAATCGGCGATAAGACTCAACTAATGTGCCGACTTTTGGCTTGGGGCTGAGATGCGCGTGTGCATTCGAGTGCCGGATTTGCGCCGGCGGCGCGGCGATCGGGCGGTTCTGGCTCGGCCGTGCGGGAACGGCAGCGGGCCGGGTCGGCAAAGTGATGCGGTCTTCGGTGCGGACTGATCTGCGACCGATTGCACCGTTTCGGTTGGCGGTGACGCGGGGAGTCCGGCAGTAGGATCACTCGCCACGATCGCCCCGCGCCCTACACCAGCAACTCAACACCTAGCCGCGCACATACCAGAACGTCATTCCCGCGAAGGCGGCTCCGCTTCACTTCGGCGGAGCCGAACATCCAGCGACTTTCGCGCGAGGCTGGAAGTCGCGCGATATATCCGATCATTAGACCACTCGCTACGACCGCCCTGCGCGTCTACAGCCGCAACTCAACATGTAGCCGTATCTTTTCAGCACGTAACCGCGCATCTATAAGAACGTCATTCCCGCGAAGGCGGGAATCCAGGGGCTTTCGCGCGAAAGAGCATGAAGTCGTGAACGTTCTCGCTTCAGTCGTTCGGTCGTCTCGTTTCCAGCGTGAAACCAGAACGCATCGACTTCAGGCGTTCTCGCGCGAAAAGCCCTGGATTCCCGCCTTCGCGGGAATGACGGGCTGGGAGTATCTCGGAAAAACCGAAACTCATTCCACCCAGAAAGGGTCGGCTGTATTTACTACCGGCCCCCCCTACAACCGCAACTCACTCTCCCGATCGAAGAAATGCATCCGCTCGGCCGAATACGACAGATGCACGGTGTCGCCGACCTTCGGCAAGTGGAACGGCGGCAGGCGCACGACCAGGTCGCAGCCGCCGCAGCCCAGGTTCAAGAAGGCTTCGTTGCCGACCGGTTCGACCACTTCGACCTTGGCCGGCAAGGTGTCCGAGCCGGCGTCAGCCGGATGCATGTCTTCCGGGCGCAGGCCGATCATCAGTTCGCGACCAAGGTAACCGCGCACTTTTTCCAACAGCTCGCCTTCCGGCCGCAGACGCAGTTCGACGCTGTCGGCAATGCGCAGGTACAGGGCGCCTTCGCGTTCGACCACTTGGCCCCACAAGGTGTTCATCTTCGGGCTGCCGAGGAAGGTCGCCACGAACAGATTGACCGGCCGGTTGTACAAGGCCATCGGCGTGTCGATCTGCTGGATCTTGCCGTCCTTCATCACCACGATGCGATGGCCCAGGGTCATCGCTTCGACCTGATCGTGGGTGACGTAAATCATCGTGGTCTCGAGCTGCCGGTGCAGGCGCGCGATCTCGACCCGCATGGTCATGCGCAGCTTGGCGTCGAGGTTCGACAGCGGCTCATCCAGCAGAAACACCTGCGGCTTGCGCACCAGCGCGCGACCCAGCGCGACGCGCTGACGCTGCCCGCCCGACAATGCCGCCGGCTTGCGGTCCAGCAGCGATTCCAGTTCCAGCGTCGCGGCCGCGGCCTTGACCCGCTGCGCGATCTCGGCCTTGCTCGCGCCGCGCAGCTTCAGGCCGAAGCCGAGGTTCTCGGCCACGGTCATGTGCGGATACAGCGCATAGCTCTGGAACACCATGGCGATGTCGCGATCCTTCGGCGGCATGTCGTTGACCACCCGGTCGCCGATGCGCAGCTCGCCCGAACTGATCGACTCCAGCCCCGCGACCATGCGCAACAAGGTGGATTTGCCGCAGCCCGACGGGCCGACCAGCACCAGCAACTCGCCGTCGTCGATCTCGAAGCTGGCATCGGCGACGCCGACGTAACCGTTCGGATAGACCTTGCGCAGCTGCTGCAGAGTGACCTTCGCCATGAATTCTCCCGACAATGCGATCGAGGCGATGCATTTGTGCCCGCCCTGGGCTATTCTGCCATGTAACCGTTTTCATGCACGCCCGCTTCCAATTCGATTGGCTCCGGAGGCCACGACGAATGACCGATTCACGCTTTGCCGCCGACCGCACCTTCCCGAACGGCTTTCTGTGGGGCGCCGCCACCGCCGCGCACCAGATCGAAGGCTCGCCGATGGCCGACGGCGCCGGTCCCAGCATCTGGACCCGCTTCGCCCACACCCCCGGCATGACCCTCAACGGCGATACCGGCGATGTGGCCTGCGACCACTATCGACGCTGGAAAGAAGACGTCGCATTGATGAAGTCGCTGGGCCTGCAGGCGTATCGCTTCAGCGTCTCGTGGTCGCGCATCCTGCCCGAGGGCACCGGCCGGGTGAATCAGGCCGGCCTGGATTTCTACTCGCGCCTGGTCGACGAACTGCTGGCCAACGGCATCGAACCGCTGCTGACCTTGTACCACTGGGACATGCCGGCCGCGCTCGACGACCGCGGCGGCTGGCTCAACCGCGACTGCGCCGACTGGTTCGCCGAGTACGGCCAGGTCATGTACCGCGCGCTCGACGGCCTGGTCAAGAAGTGGGTCACGCTCAACGAGCCGTGGGTGATCACCGACGGCGGCTATCTGCACGGCGCGCTCGCGCCGGGCCATCGCAGCCGTTTCGAAGCGCCGATCGCCTCGCACAACCTGATGCGCGCGCACGGCGCGGCGGTGCAGGCGTACCGCGCCGAAGGCAAGCACGAGATCGGGCTGGTGGTGAACATCGAGCCCAAGTACGCGGCCACCGATTCGGCCGAGGACGCCGCCGCGGTCAAACGCGCGCACGCCTACATGAACGAGCAATACCTCGATCCCGCCCTGCTCGGCACCTACCCGCCGGAACTGCGCGAGATCTTCGGCGAAGCCTGGCCGGAATGGCCGCAAGCCGATTTCGACCTGATCAAGCAGAAGCTCGACTTCATCGGCGTCAACTACTACACCCGCAGCGTCACCAAGGACGCGATCAGCTACCCACTCAACACCGGCGTGGTGCGGCAGCCGTCGGGCACCTACACCGAGACCGGCTGGGAAGTGTTCCCGCAGGGCCTGACCGACACCCTGACCTGGGTCAAGGACCGTTACGGCGACATCCCGATGTACATCACCGAGAACGGCGCGGCGTTCTTCGATCCGCCGGTGGCCGAGCCCGATTCGACCGGCGAACGCCGCGTGCGCGATCCGCTGCGCATGGACTACCTGCAAAAGCACATCGGCGCGATCCACGACGCGATCCAGGCCGGCTGCGACATCCGCGGCTACATGGTGTGGTCGCTGCTGGACAACCTGGAATGGTCGCTGGGCTACTCCAAGCGCTTCGGCGTGGTGCATGTGAATTACGCCACCCAGGACCGTACGCCGAAGGACAGTGCGCGTTGGTATTCGAAGGTGATTGCGAGTAATGGCAAGTTCTTGGAAGAGCCGTTGCCTTGAGACGGGGATTTTGGATTCGGGATTCGGGATTCGGTTTTTTGAGAATCTGGAATCGTCGCGGAGCCGCGGCTCGGCGACGATCCCACACGGCCGTCATCCCCGCGCAGGNGGGCTTCACCGCGACATGACTCTGAAGTCTCTGGATCCCCGCCTTCGCGGGGATGACGAGCAAACAGGCCATGTCAAATCGAAGGCCATGGCGGCTCGAATACCACCACGGCCAGCGTGATTTGGCGAACTTAGATAGCGGCCACAGCGGTATTGCTCACACCGATCTCGTTCCGTGAGCGATGCCAGGGCATTGGACGCCCTATAACGGCGAATGTGTCGCCTGACGCTCAAGCGGCGATATGCTTGGGTTATCGGCCGGAGTCATGGACTACGGCCACTTGTGGTGGCGCGGGTAAGGCGCTCGCCTCGGGCTTCTCCCTCATCTTTTGGTCTCTGGCTCCATGCACGACACCCTGCTGCTGTTCGGCGCCACCGGCGATCTCTCCCAGCGCTATCTGTTTCCGTCGCTGGTCCATCTGTGGCGCGATCGGCTGCTGCCGGCCGGGTTCCGCATCGTCGCGGTCGGCCGTCAGGAACTGTCCGACGACGACTTCCGCGCCTGGCTGCGCGAGCGCATGGCCGGCGAGGTCGCCGACGATCCAACCGTGGCCGAGGAACTGCTGTCCAAGATCACCTACGTCTCGGTCGATCTGCGCGACGAGTCGGCGATCGCCGCGGCGCTGTCGAAGTACGCCGACCGGCCGAGCGTGAGCTATCTGGCCACGCCGCCAGACCTGTTCGTGCATTGCGCCAACGGCCTCAAGGCCGCGGGTCTGCTCGAAGGCGAATCGCGCCTGGTGCTGGAAAAACCGATCGGCCGCGACCTGGCCTCGGCGCGCGAGATCAACGCCGCGCTGCGCGCCTGCCTGGACGAATCGCGGATCTTCCGCATCGATCACTACCTGGGCAAGGCGGCGGTGCAGAATCTGCTCGCGCTGCGCTTGGGCAACACCTTGCTGGAGGCGGTGTGGGAACACCGCTGGATCGAATCGGTCGACATCCTGGTCGCCGAGACCGCCGGCGTCGACGGCCGCGAAGGCTATTACGCCGGCTACGGCGCGCTGCGCGACATGGTCCAGAACCACATGCTGCAATTGCTCGCGCTGATCGCGATGGAGCCGCCGGCGGTGCTCGACGCCGACAGCATCCGCGACGAGAAGCGCAAGGTGCTGCGCGCACTGCGACCAATGAGCACGGAGGACGTCGCGACCCGCACCGTGCGCGGCCGCTACGGCGCCGGCGTGGTTGAGGGTCGCGCGGTCAAGGGCTTCGTGCATGAGTCCACGGTCGAGACCTTCGTCGCGGTGGAGACGTATATCGATAACTGGCGCTGGGCGGGTGTTCCGTTCCGCCTGGTGACCGGCAAACGCTTGGCCGAACGCGCGACCGAGGTGGTGGTCTCGTTCCGTCCGACCTCGCACTGGCTGTTCGAACGCCCGCGCCGCGGCCGCGAACGCCCCAATCGCCTGCGCATGCGTCTGCAACCCGACGAAACCATCGAGCTGGGCCTGATGGGCAGCCTCGCCGCGCCGGAATGGGGCGCGATGGAGCTCAAGCCGATGTCGCTGGACTTGTCGATGTCGGGCTCGCCGCAGCGGCGCATCGCTTACGAGCGCCTGCTGGTCGACGCGCTGCGCGGCAACCAGACCCTGTTCGTGCGCGACGACGAAGTCGAAGCGGCGTGGCAATGGATCGACAGCATCGAAGGCGCCTGGAGCCAGACCGAACAACCCGCGCTGGACTATCCGGCCGGCTCGTGGGGCCCGGCCGAGGCCGAACGCTTTCTGCCGCCGACCAATGGCTACAAGTCCGGCGGAGGCTCGGCATGACCGGCGCGTTGCTGGCGGACATCGGCGGGACCAATGCCCGCTTCGCCCTCGCCTCGTCCGATCCAGCCGTGCCGGCGCTGTTGCCCGACAGCGTGCAGGTTTTCTCGGTTGCCGACTTTCCGTCGTTGGCCGACGCCGCGCGGCATTACCTCGACCGCATCGGCGCGAGCCCGACCGATGCGGTGTTCGCGGTGGCCGGGCGCGTCGATGGCGACGAGGCGCGAATCACCAATCACCCATGGGTGATCTCGGCCGAACGCACCCGAATCGCTCTGGGACTGACCCAGTTGCGTCTGGTCAACGACTTCGCCGCGCAGGCGATGGCGGTGTCGCTGCTGCAACCGTCCGACGTGGTGCCGATCGGCGGCGTGCGCTGGAACGGCTGGAGCGGCGACGGCGACCGCACCTACGCGATCATCGGCGCCGGCACCGGCCTGGGCGTGGGCGCGCTGCTGCGCCGCGACGGCCGCTATTACCCGCTGCAGACCGAGGGCGGCCACGTCAGCTTCGCCCCGGGCACGCCGGAGGAAATCGAAGTGCTGCAACGCCTGTCGGGCGAATTCGGCCGGGTATCCAACGAGCGTCTGCTCAGTGGCAGTGGCCTGGTCAACCTGCATCGCGCGTTGAGCCAGATCGCCGGCGAAGATCCCGGTCCGCTGCAGCCGCAGGACATCACCGCGATGGCGCGTGAAGGCGACGTGCGCTGCCTGCGCGCGATCGACGTGTTCTGCGCGGTGTTCGGCGCGGCCGCGGGCGACCTCGTGCTGACCCTCGGCGCGTGGGACGGCGTGTTCCTGCCTGGCGGCCTGGTGCCCAAGCTGATGCCCTGGCTGGCGCATTCGGGCTTCCGTCAGCGTTTCGAGCACAAGGGCCGGTTCTCGCCGACCATGGCGCGGGTGCCGACCCTGGCGGTGACCCATGCGCAGCCGGGCCTGCTTGGCGCGGCGGCGCTGGCGGCGCGGCACGCGCCGGCGGCGGTGCCTGCGAGCGAGATCAGCGCTGGCTGAGCGGCGGTGGCGGGTTTCGCCATTACGGATGCAACGCGGTCGCGGCCGCTCGTGCAGGTGGAGGTCGCGGCGTTTCCAGCTCGTGCTGTGACGCCGCTCCGTGATGTCGGTGCGGCGTAAGCCGCGATGGGCCGGCCGCGCCACGACATGGCCTTAAACAACGTCGTGCGACGATGGACGGATGCTCGACGACTCCGCCCCCGTCCCGCACGATCCCGCCCTGCCTCAGGCCGCGCCGTATCGCTGGCATGAGCATCGCAGCGTCGACACCTGGATCTGGGCCAGCGCGGTAGCCATCGCGGCCGAACTGCGGCGCGATCTCGCCCGGCGTTCGCGCGTCCGCCTGCTGCTGTCGGGCGGCACCACGCCGGCGCCGGTCTACCGCGCGCTGTCGCGCGCGCCGCTGGACTGGGCGCGGGTCGATATCGCCCTGGTCGACGAACGCTGGCTGCTGCCCGACGATCGCGACAGCAACGCCTGGTTGGTGCGCCAGCACCTGCTGCGCCACAACGCCGCCGCCGCGCGCTTCGAAGCCCTGACCGCGCCCGGCCGCAGTCTCGAGGAAGCGGTCGCCTTCGCCAACGCGCACGCGCGCCAGAGCGCCAGCGCGGCGGTGCTCGGCATGGGCGAGGACGGCCACACCGCGTCGCTGTTTCCCGGCCTGCCGGGCCTGGAGCGGGCGCTGGCGTCGAAGCAGCCCTATGTCGCCATCGACGCCACCACCGCGGCCGGCGCGAAGCAATGGAGCAAGCGCATCAGCCTGACGCCCGCCGGACTGGCTTATGCGCAATCGCGCTTCCTGCTGATCCAGGGCAAGGCCAAACGCGAAGTGTTCCGTCAGGCCATCGCCAGCGGCGACGCGCGTCGCTGGCCGGTGTTGATCGGGATGGACGGCGACGTCGGTCTGGACGTGCATTGGTGCGAGTGACGGGATGAGGCCGTGTGTGCGCGTTGACGACCTGACCTCACGACACAGATACCTGACGAGCTACTACTGAACCCCTCTCCCGCGCGCGGGAGAGGGGCTGGGGTGAGGGCCACGCGTGCAGCGCACCGCCCTACTCAATCTCCACCACAACCCGCGCCGGCACCCGTTCGATCTTCAGTTCGCCATCCACCCAGTCTCGTTCGCGCCCATCGACAAGAGTCTTGCCCGGCGCGCGCTCGAACGGCCACTTCACCATCACCCCGCCCGGCGGCGGTTGCAGACCGGGCGACAACTCCAGCGACACGCGCTTGCCCTCGCGCTTGAATCGATAGCCCAGCGCGCCGTACGGCGTGCGCAAGGCCTCGACCGACACGCCCTCGCCGTCCAGCCACGCCGCCGGCACGCCGGCCGCGATCACCAGCGCCTGATCGACATCGCGGGTGTAGGCGAACATGTCCAGCGCCGAGCGCACATAGTCCGACTCGACCCAGGCATGCGGCAGATCGCCGACGAAGAACGGTTTGCGCGGCGTGCGCGAAACCACCTCGGCCCACTGGTTCCAGCCGCGCGGCTGTTGGTCCTTGAAGAAGAAATCCAGCGCCTCGTGAGCGCGATCGCGCCAACCCAGGCGGACGAAACTGCCGATCGTACGCAACTCGTACGGGGTGTAGTCCTTCCACTCGCGACGCCCGTCGCGACGATCGACGAACTCTTTCCAGTAGCGCTCGAAGGTGTTGTTCAATAAGGTTTGCGGCAACAAACCCTGCTCGCCGCCGGGCGCGAGCGCGATCGTGGTCGAGGTCGCATCGAAATCGCCGAGTTCGGCCGCGCCGGGGATGTAGTCGATGCGGTGCTGCTGCGTGGCCGATTCGATCGAGCGGTACAAGTCCTCGCGGAACTGATCGCGCGAGGCGGTGTAAGCCCCGACCGCCTCGTCCTCGCCGAGCCACTGCGCGATCTCGACCGCGTCCTTGTAACCGCGCAAGGCCCAGAAATTGTCCCAGTACGAATGCATCGGCTTGGCCGAATAGCCCTCGTGACTGATCGAGGCCGGCATCATGCCGTAGAAGGCCGGATTCAAGGCGCGATTGGCGTCGGTGCGCTCGCTCAGCCGCAGTTCGTCCATGTAGCGCACCGCGCCTTGCACGTGCGGCCACATCGCCTTGAGCAGTTCGCGATCGCGGGTGTAACGATAGACCTCGGCGACGGTGAAGATCAGCTCGCCGTGGCTGTCGTTCTCCGGCACCGGATCGCTGCCGCGGTCGTCGACGCAGCACGGCACCTTGCCGTTTTCGAACTGATACGGCGCATACCAGCGCAGGAAATCCTCGGCCACGTCCTCGCGGCCCATGCGCAGCAGGCCTTCGCCGATCATCGCGCCGTCGCGGATCCAGGCGCGCGCATACGAACGCGTACCCGGCTGCAGGCGCGGGCCTTCGCGGCTGATCAGCATATGCGCCAGTCCGGTGCGCAAGGTGTCGACCACGTGCTGGCCGGCCGGCGGCACCCGCAGCTTCACCCGGTCGAGTTTGTCGCGCCACATTCGCGCGGTCGCGGCCTGCCACTTGATCGCATCGGCGGGATCGAAACTGGGCAACGACGCGCCCGGATCCTGCGGCAGATAGATGAACACCTCGCGGCTTTCGCCCGCGGCCAGGCGCATCGGATACAACATCGCACCGGAGGCCAGGCCATCGGGATCGGTCACCTCGGTCGCGGCGGACGAAGTCCGTCCCGAACGCAGACGACCGACCACGTCGCCGCTTTGCAAGCTCGACACCAGCGCGCCCGCCACCGGCGTCAGCGACTGCACGCCGGGATTGCCGTTGACGGTGGCCAGGCCATTGCCGACGCCATCGCGGGTCTCGTCGGCGACGTCGATGCGCAATTTACGAATTCGGCTGACCCCGCCGGTGGTGCTCAGGAACTGGGTCGGTGGATTGACCTGCAAGGGCCGCACCGCCAGCGCCAAGGTCAGCGCTTGCGTCTGCCTGGTGGTGTTCTGCACGCGATAGCGGGCGACGATCTGTTCCTGCCCCTCGAATTCGGGCGAAAACGCGGTGACGGTCAGCTTCAGATCGCCGGCGTCCCAATGCACGCTCGGGATCGGCAGATAGCCGTCCTGCAGACTCTGGGTGATCGCCACGTCGGCCCAGGTCTTGAGTTCGCGCGTGGTTCCGTTTTCGCGCAGCAGCAACGGCTCGACGCTGAAACCGGCCTTGTAGACCTCGATTGCGCCGTCCTCGCCGATCAACCCCTGCTGCAAGCCGCCGTCGGTGCCGATGATGGTCCAGTACGGTTGCTCGCCGCTGAAACCGCGCGGATAGTCGCCGCGCGGCGCGCGCTTGGCCAGTTCCTTGACGAAATCGTTGGGCGTGGCCGCGAACGCCAGCGGCTGCACAGTCAGTTCGGCCAGACCGAACCCGAGGCCGAGACCGCGGATCGGCACCACGCGCAGATAGCGCGCCTCGGCCTCGGGCAAGGCGATCAGATCGGTGCCGCCATCGCCGTGATCGACATGCCCCGCATTCTCGCGCCATCGCTTGCCGTCATCGGACAGATCGATGCGGTAATCGGAGGCGAATTCATCGTCGGCCCACCGCAGCACCACGCCGCCGAACTCGCGCACGCGGCCGAGATCGAGCGTCAACGCCGGCTCCGGATCGGTTTCGAAACCCGCGCGCCAGGCGGTGGCCGGATCGCCGTCGATCGCGTAGTCGGCGCGGCTGCCTTGCGCGGTCGTGGTGGCGACGACGGTTCCGGTCAACGCCGAGCCGTCGTCCTTGGCCAGCGGTTGGAAGGTCAGCTGATCGAAACACACCGAGCCCTTGCCGCCAGCGCTGTTGTAGATCGTGAATTCGAGCTTGGCGCTCTTGCGCAACACTGGATCGGGCGCCGGTCCCCAGGCGCGACTGATATGCCGCTGCTTGTAGACCACCGGCGTCCATTGTTTCGGATACTCGTACTTGGGCCGGTTCACCCACCACACGTTGTCGCCACTGGCATCGACCAGCTTGAACTGCAGATCGTTGGCCGGCGAATCGCCGCGCATCTGGAACGCGAACTGGTAATTGTCCGGGTACTCCAGCGGCAATTCGCGCTGCAGGCCGGCGTAACCGGATACACCGTTGAAATCGTAATCCAGGCACAACGCGCGGCCGTGGCTGCCGTCGACCGGGCGAAGGCTCGCGCTGACCTGATTAGACGTCACCACCGTCCACGGCTTGGCCGATTCGAAATCGTCGAGCACCCGCGGTTGCTGCGCGAACGCCATGCCGCTGCTGCAACACAACGCGAGCAACGACGACCACGCCGCTCCCGCTAAAGCCTTGGCGCCGACACGCCGCGCCGACCGGGACGACGCGGCGCCTGGATGCCCTGCGGCGACAACCCGCGCCACGACCGATGGGTAGCGTTCCGACATCGCGTTCACTCACCTTGTTCGCGCCGCATCATCGCGGCAGACGGTTCAACCCTTGACGCTGCCGACCAGCAGACCTTGCAGGTAGTGGCGTTGCAGCACCAGGAACAGCAACAGCACCGGCACCACGGTGACCACCGAGCCGGCCATCATCATTTCGTTGTCCTGCACGTGTTCGCGCGACAGCGAGGCCAACGCGACCGGCAAGGTCTGCAGGTTCTCGTCGCTGAGCACGATCAACGGCCACATGAAATCGTTCCAGGCGCCGAGAAAACTGAAGATCGCCAGGGTCACCAGGATCGGCCGCAATGCCGGCAACACGATCTGGAAGAAGATGCGCAACTCGCCGGCGCCGTCGATGCGCGGCGCCTCCAGCAATTCGTCGGGAATCGAGCGCGCGTATTGGCGCACCAGGAAAATTCCGAAGATCCCGGCCATGCCCGGCACCACCGCGCCGGCATAGCTGTTGATCAGGCCCATCTGCTTGAGCATCAGGAACAGCGGCATCATCGAGACCTGCGCCGGAATCACCAGCGCCGCGAGCAGCACCCGGAACACCCGCTCGCGCCCGCCGAAATCGAGCTTGGCGAAGGCGTAACCGGCCAGGGTGTTGAGCAGCACCGCGATGATCGTGACCAGGGTCGAGATCAGAAAACTGTTGAACAGGTAGCGCCCCATGCCCATGCGCGCGAACAGTTCGTGATAGTTGTGCAAGGTCGGGCTGGACGACCACAGCGGCGGCGGAAACGCACTCGCCTCGCCGGGCTGCATCAGCGAAACCGCGAACATCCACAGCAGCGGCGCCAGACTCAGCGCGGCCAGGCCGACCAGCAGGCCGTTGACGATCGCTTTGGCCAGCCACGCCGGCATCCCGTCGCGATTCATTCGACCCCCTTGCGCCGCGCGATCCACATCAAGCCGCTGGTCGCCACCGTCATCAACACGAACAGCAGGAACGCCACCGCCGAAGCGTTGCCGAGGTTCCACCACTTGAAGCCTTCCTCGTACATCAGGTACAGCACGCTGACCGTGCTCTGCAGCGGCCCCCCCTGGGTGATGACGTAGGGTTCGGCGAACAACTGGAAGTAGCCCGCCAGGGTCAGGATGCTGACCATCAACAGCACCGGCCCGAGGATCGGCAAGGTGATATAGCGGAACTGGCGGCCGTGGCTGGCGCCGTCGATGCGCGCGGCTTCGTACAGGTCTTCCGGAATCGCCTGCAGGCCGGCCAGGAAGATGATCATGTTGTAGCCGAAGTTCTTCCACACCGCGAACAGGATGATGCTCGGCATCGCCCAATGCGGGTCGCCGAGCCAGTCGATCGGATCGATCCCGACCCACGACAAGGCCCAGTTCACCAGGCCGTAGCGGGTATGGAACAGATAGCGCCAGATCACCGCGACCGCGACCACCGTGGTCACCACCGGCGCGAAGAACGCGGTGCGGAAGAATGGCTTGAAATAGCCGAGCTTGGAATGCAGCAGCAGCGCCGCGCCCAGCGACACGCCGATCGACAGCGGCACGCCGACCACGACGAAATACATCGTGTTGCCGAGCGCGCGCCAGAACAACGGGTTGTTGAGCAGGTTGATGTAGTTGTCGAAGGCGACGAAGCGCAGGTTGTCGATATGCGCCAAGGCGTAAATATCGAAATCGGTCAGGCTCAACGCCAGCGCGGCCAGTACCGGCAGGCCGAAGAACAGGCCGATCACGGTCAATGCGGGCGCGGCGAACACCCAACCGGCGGTGGACGGTTTCATCCGCCCTCCTTGCCCGCGACGGGTTTGCCCGCGACCGGCGCGACCGTGGGTTTGATGGTCTGGTGATCGAGCATCCAGCGGCGCTTTTCCAAAATGCGGTCGGCGCGGCGATCGAGCTCTTCCGCCGCCTGATCGACACTGACCCGCCCGTTGGCCAATTGTTCGCCGACCAGTTTGATCTCGGTCGCGATGCGTTCCCACTCCGGCACTTTCGGCGCCGGCCGCGCGCGTTCGAGCTGATCGCCGAATGCGCGCGCATACACGTCATTGGCCAGGGCCGGCGTGGCCCAGGCGGCGCGCCGCGGCGGCAGGTTGCCGGTCAGGCCGTGGAAGCGCACCTGCACTTGCGGTTCGGACAGATACGAGATCAGTTTCCAGGCCGCGTCCTGGCGCTTGGAACTGCGGAACAGCACGAAGCTCGCGCCGCCCGCGACCGAGGCGCCCAGGCCGTGTTCGCCGGGCAGCGGCATGGTCATCCACGAGGCCTGCTGTTCCGGCGGCAGGCGCTTCTTGAATTCGGCGATGTTCCAGGGGCCGTTGACGTAGAAACTGAAATAGCCGCGGCCGAATTCGTTCCACACATTCGCGATCTGGGTGTTGCTGGCCAGCGGCGCCCATTTTTTATCGAACACTTCGCGATAGAAGGTCAGCGCGCGCTTGAACCCCGGGCTGCGGAAATTGCCGTAGCGCCCGTCGTCGCGCAGCAGCGGATCGGGCGACTGGATGCCCAGGTTCAACAGCGGCTCGGCTTCGTTGAGCGGCAGCAGCGCGGCATAACGGTCGGGACCGACCTCGCGCTTGATAGCGGCCATGGAGACTTTCCATTCGGCCCAGGTCTGCGGCGGCCGCGCGATGCCGGCCTGCTTGAGCAAGTCTTGGCGATAGAACGGCAATCGCGTTTCCACGTACCACGGCACCGCGTACACGGTGCCGCCGATCACGCCGGTGTCCCAGGCGCCGGCGAAATAATCGCGGCTTTGCAGGCCCGGCGTCTGCGCCAGGCGCGGATCGAGCGGGATCAAGGCATCGAGCAAGGCGAACTCGGACACCCAGGTATTACCGATCGCGCACACGTCCGGCAAGGCGTCGCCGGCGAACGCGGTCAGCAGCTTCTCGTGCGCGGCGGTGATCGGCAGTTGCTGCACTTCCACCCGAATGCCGGGATTGCGCCGCTCGAACTCCGGGATCAGCTGAGTGACGACTTCGCCCTCGTAGCCCATCGCCCAGAACCGCACCAGTTCGCGCCCGTCGTCGCGCTGCGAGCAACTGCCGAGCAGCACGACCGCGCATACGAGGATCGAACCTCGCAACCACCCGCAGCGCGCGCCACCACCAAGCCCACCGCGAAACAGTTCCCCCCTTTGCAAAAGGGGGGCTAGGGGGGATGCGCTTTTAGCAACAATGTCGCGAGAACTCCCAGTGGGCAAACGCCGCCAGAGCGAGCCCACCAGCGCCCGCACACGCCCAGCTGCATAAGCCGCCACCACGCTCACGCCGTCATTCCGGCTTCGGCGCATTCTGCTTCACCGGCGCATTGGTGCGTCCGGAGCGCGACTCGGCTTCGCCCAGCGCGCGCGCCGTGGCCGGGTCCATGGTTCCGGCAGGCTGGGCATCAGCCTTGGCCTTAGCCTCGCCCTCGCCCGCTTTCTTATCCTTGCCGTCCTTGCTGTCTTTTCCCTGCGCATCCGCCGGCGTCAGCCAGCCACCCTTGAACCCCGCGCGCTCCAGACCGCTGCGGATATAGGGATTGCGCTTCATCACGTTCCAGACGAATTCGTTGCGGTAATTGCTGATCATCGCCAGGATCGGGCCCTGATCGATACCGATGTAGTCGCTGGCGACCCAGCCGTGATCGGGCACCAGGCGTCCGGTCTTCAACGGAATGTCGTAGTTGAAACTGGGATTGAACGAATCCAGGAAGCCGTAGCTGGAATAGATGTACTCGCCGTAGCGCTCGTGCATCGCCACCGTGGTCGGAATCACGATCTCCGGCGCGAACGGCAAGGACGCGATCGCCGCGGTCGGAGCGATGGTGCCGTCGTCGAAGTTCTCGCGCAGGCCGGCGCCGCGCGCCGAATAGTGGCGGAACTGACGCTGCTCGCCGCGGTATTCCTGCAAGGTCTGCTGCGGGCCGTCGCTCGCGGTCAGGCCCCACAGCTCCGGGCCGTAGCCTTCCCACTTCATCGGATTGGCGATCGCATACGCGCGCTGCGCGTACGCGGCGCGGCGGCTGTTCTCGAAATAGTCGATGCCGCGCTCGCGGATGTATTCGTCCTGGATGCCACGGAAATCGATCCAGACATGGCTGTACTGATGGCCGAACAAGGGACCGAAGGCGAGGAATTCCTCACCCTGGTACACGCCCCACACGTCGTTGTAGGTGCGCGTCCACACCGTCCACGCCTCCGGCTCGACCGGATGCGACGGCGAACCCAGCGCCAGCACGTACAGCAGCATGGCCTCGTTGTAGCCCATCCAGTCGTGCTTGATGAAACCGCTCTCGGGGAACCAGCCCATCGAGATCAGCGGCTTGTTCTGCTGCAGCCAGGTCCAGTCCACGCGCTTGTACAGCGTGTCGGCGATGTCGCGGATTTCTTTTTCGCGCGGATCGTCGCGGTCGTAATACGACTGGGTGAACAGCACGCCCATCATCAACAGGCCGGTGTCCACGCTCGACAGCTCGACCCAGCTGTTGAAACGCTCGCCCTTCTGCATGTCGAGGAAGTGATAGTAAAAGCCCTTGTACGCGCCCTTGCCGGTCGGCTGCGGGCCGCTGGGCAGATCGCGCAGGAATTTCAGAGTGGTCAGGGTGCGATCGACCGCCTGAGTGCGATTGACCCAGCCGCGCTCGATACCGATCGGGTATGCGGTCAGCGCGAATCCGATCGAGGCGATGCTCGCGAACGGCCGCGACGGATAGCGGTCGGGGGTGAGCCCGTTTTGTTCGTTGGTGGTGTCCCAGAAGAACTGGAACGTGCGTTTTTCGATATCGCGGAACAACGGCGGCAGCTCCAGCCGTTCCTGCTTGAGCGGTTCGATCACCACCGGCTCCGGACTGACGATGGGCTGGGTCTGCGATTGCGTTTCGGGTTTCTTGCATGCGGACAAAGCGAGCAACAACGTGCTCAGAACAGCGAATGAGACTGCACGTGTTGTCGGCTTGGCGCGTTGCATGAAACTGGAAACCCCTGTGTTGTGTGCGAAACGAAACGCGGGTGACCTGGTATTTGACCGGCAAAGCCGCCGCTGGTTCTTTGCCGATGCCGGCCATCCGCGCTCGGATGGCCGGCATGCGGTTTACCAGTTGAAGCCCATCGACAGCTTGAAGCTGCGGGTCGGCAGCGCGATGTTGTCGCGACGCTCGCCCAAGGTCGGATTCGGCGAACCGACCGCGCCGCGGTAGGTGTCGTAATCGATGTAGTTACGCCAGTTGAAGACATTGAGCACGTCGCCGCGCACCCACAGCTTGAAGTCCGTGCCGGTGTCCCATTCCTTCTGCAGAGCCATATCGAATTGCTTGAACCCGATGCTGTCGCCCGGCGTATAGGGATCGAAATAGCAGGCATTCGGGCCGTTGGCGATGCAGTTCAACGACTCTTCGGCCTCCGGACTGGCCAAAACCAGCTTGCCCGAAAACGTCATGCCGTAAAGATCCATGATGCCCGTGGCCACGAAGCGATGCTTGGAGATGCCCAACGCACGAGTGAAACCGACGTTGTCCAGATTCGGATAATCGAAAGTGAAGATGTCGGAGTTGTTACGGTTTTCCTTGGCGTCCGTGTAGGTGTAGGCAAAGCTCACGCCCCAGCCCGACTCCTCGGTGAAGGGCTTGTCTAGCGACAACAGCACTTGGTTGGTTTTGGTCTCCACGCCGTTGTTGCCGAGGAAGAACTTGCCGTAACCCGGCAGATTCTCACCGAACGGCGCACTGCCGAAGCTCACGCCCGGCGGATAGAAACTGCCGTCGGGACGGCGGTTTCCGAGCGAGAAAATGATGCCGTCGTGGCTGCGGATATGTACCAGGGTCGCCGAGGAATTCCACTCCTGGCCGAACATGGCGAAGCCATTGCGCATGCCGAGGCTGAACTGGTCGGAATACGGCGTCTTCAGATCGTTATTGAGCAGGAACACCTCGCTACCGGCGTTCGGTCGCTGGCGCGCGAGTGCGGCCAACGTCTCGGGGTCGTAGAAGCTCGGATCAAAATTGAAGCAGTTGCCGCCCGGAGTGACCGTGCAGGCGTGATTGGGTGAATTGAACTGGTAAGTGATCTGCTGGAACGCCAGGCGATAGCTTTCGAATGACAGATAGTCGAACTGATTGCGATTGTAGGAGCGGCCAGCACCGCCGAAGATCACATGCCGCTCGTCGCCGTTGAGATCGTACGAAAACCCCAGTCGCGGCTGCCACGCGTCCTTGAACGCCTTGCGGTTGCCGCCGTTGCTGATGTAGTTGTTGATGTTGTAGTCGACGCCCGGATTGTTGATGTTGCTCCAGCCGCGCAAGGCATTGGCCAGATTATCCGGGGTACGGAAATCTTCGTAGCTCGGGGTGGTCTCATAGTCCCAACGCAGGCCGAGGTTCAAGGTCAGGTGTTCGTTGACCTCCCAGTCGTCCTGCAGATAGATGCCGAACTGCTTGTTGCGCGATTTCACGCTCGGCGGGAAATTGCCCGCGCTGCCGGAAAACAACACCTCGTAGGGCGTGGCGAAGTTGCGGATGTCGTAGCGGAACTGCGGCGAATACGGCTGCTTTTCCATGGCATTGATGTCAAGCGCCTTGTACTTGAAACCGGCCTTCACGGTATGGCCGGTCCAGCCGTTCCAGGTGAAATCGTTCTGCAGCGCGTAGCCCTTCTGGCCCTTGTCCTGGAAATCGCCACCGCCGCCGAAATTCAGCACTTCCTCCATGTCCGGGTTGTTGCGCGCTTCCTGGCCTTCGCGCGGCACACGCAGGTTGAAGCCGTTGATCAGATTGGCCGGGCGCGGACCGAAGGTGACATCTTCATAGGTCAGGTGGGCGTCGTTGAGCCAGCTCTCGGCGCTGTACTGATAACGAAGGTCCAGACGGGTTTCTTCGCCAGCCTTGAGCGTGCCGTATTCGGCGAGCCGGGCGCCGCCGATATTGGTCAGCTCGTCTTCCTTGCGGTACTTGGCGGTGAACTCGATGAGGTGATTGTCACCGGGAGTCCAATCGATCTTGCCGAAATACAGATCTTCCTTGAACGGCGCGCTAGGCGACTGCCGCGCCATTTCCTGGAACTGCGCAGGCAGTTGGTCGATGCGAAAGTTACGTCCGGGAGTAATCGCGCGCGGTGATTCGTACTCCTTGGCCTCGTAGGTCACGAAGAAGTGCATCTTGTCCTGGATCAGCGGACCGCTGAAGGACGCGCCGTACTGCTCCTGCTTCTGCTCCGACTTGGGCACTTCACCCTTTTCCTCGCGCACGGTCTTCGCCGTCCACTGGTCTGAGGTGTAATCCCAGAAGAAACTGCCGTGGAAATCGTTACCGCCGGACTTGGTCACCGCGGTGATGCCGGCGCTGCTGAGCTGGTCGTACTCGGCCTTGTAGTTCGAAGTGATCACCTTGTACTCGGCGATACCCAACTGCGGGAACGGATTGCCGCGGCTGGAATCTTGCCCGGTGATACCGCCCTTGAGCACATAGTCCTTCTGGCCGACGCCGTCGACATAGACATTGATGCCGCTGCTGAGCTGAGCGCCGCTGCGCAGCGTGGTCGAACCTTCGGTGCCGGTGGTGAACTGCACGCCCGGCACGATGTCGGCGAAAGCCAGGAAGTTGCGCGAGGCCTGCGGCAACGAAGCGATCTGCTTGTTGCTGACGTAGGTCGCGATTTCGGACGTCTTGGTTTCGACCAGCGCGGTCGAGGTCACCGTGACCTTGTCCAGATCGGTCGCCTCGCCCGCCGGCGCGGTCTCCGCGACGCCGCCGGTCGACAGGTTCAAGGTCGCCGACTGGCCGACCGCGACGGTGACGTTGCGGGTATTGCTCTGGCCATCGGCATTGACGTCGATGCGGTAGGTGCCCGGCGGCAGGCCGGCCAGGGTGTAGTTGCCGTCGGCGGTGGTCTGCACTTTGCGGACCAGGCCGCTGGCGGTGTTGGTGGCGGTCACGCTGGCATTGGCGGCGGGACCCGCGTTGCCGCTGATCGTGCCGCGAATGGTCGCGGCGGTGCTCTGCGCCAGTGCGACCGGCGCGGCCATCGCCAGGCAGCTGGCGAGCGCGCAGGCCAGCAGGTTGCGGCCGGTGTCGAAGCGGAAGCCGGATCTGGGGCGGTGCGGGGTTTGCGGATTGGTCTGATTCATGAGCGTTCCTCCCTCCAAGGAGCACGTACTGCAAGGTTGCGTGGTGGTGCGGCTGTTCTGGTGTAATCGCTTACACGCGCGACCAAATTTTTTTCGACGCGATCAGGCACCGCCCCCTCGGCGAACTCCCGACTCGCGCACGATCAATTCCGGCCGCAACGGCTCGCTACGCCGCGGTTCTTCTGGGTTGTGTTGCGATTCCTGCACGCCGGTGTCCGCGCTCAGTCGCGTCAACAGCAGACGCGCCGCGCGGGCACCCAACTCGGCGATATTGACCCGCATGGTCGTGAGCGTCGGGTGGACGTAACGGGCCAGCGGGATGTCGTCGAATCCGGCCAGGGCGATGTCGCCCGGCACGTTGACACCCGCTTGCACGAACGAAAACAGGCAGCCCAACGCCATCATGTCGTTGGCCGCGAACACCGCATCGGGCCGTTGCCCGGCGGCGAGCAACGCCTGCCCGGCGGCATGGCCGGAGGCTTCGTCGAACGCGCCCGGCAGCACCCATTCGGTCGAATCCGGCAGCAGGCGCGCGAGCGCTTCGCGGTAGCCGCGCAGGCGCTCGTGGGCGTCGAAATTGTCTTCGGGGCCGGCGATGAAGGCGATACGGCGATGGCCGCAGGCGATCAGATGCTCGGTCATGGCCTGCGCGCCGCCGTAGTTGTCCACGCTCAGCGACAGCACGTCCGGCGATGCGTCCTGGGTGTTGATCAGCACCACCGGCAGCGCCGAGGCGAGTTCCTCGACGATCGACACCTGCGCGGCGGCATACGGCGACATCACCAGCAAGCCGTCGACCCGGCCGCGCATCGCGCGCAAGGCGGCGACTTGCTCGTCCGGGCGGCCGTGATAGCTCGACACCAACAGATGCAGACGGTGTTCGCGCGCGACCAGATCGACGCCGCGCACCAGTTCGGAAAAGAATTCGCCGTGCAGATCGGGCAAAACCACACCCAGGGTGTGGGTGCGCCGGCTGCTGAGGCTACGGGCCGCGGCGTGCGGCGTGTAGCGCAGGTCGTTGGCGACCGCGAGCACGCGCCGACGCACGTCCTCGGCCACGTTGCCGTGACCGTTCAAGGTCCGCGATACGGTCGCCACCGACACTTGGGCCGCGCGGGCGACATCTTTGATCGTCACGCTCACCACTGTCCTGGCCGCCCCTCGCGGTTGGAAAGTGCGACGACTGTAAACGTTTTCAGGAATGAGTGTAAAGCGCTTGTTATATAAAGCGCTTAGGGCGTCCGCGCTGGACCGCGGCGTGCTGCGATGCAGCACGAAGTGCCGTCATGGTCGGCGGCGAACACGCAACGCGACATGCATTGACATGCTCGGTGCGAGGGTCGATACGCAAACCAAACGTATGCGTCGCGAACGCGATGGTGTCATCGTCGGCGACAGCAGGATCAGACCAGCGTCGCAATCCGCGCATCGCTTCGCCCGATCCAACAGTTACTAATGCGCCGCCTACGACCGCGCCGCTTCCTCGGGCGTATGCGCGCTGATCGACAGCGCGTGGATGTCGGTGGTCATCAACTCGCCGACCGCCGCGTACACCGCTCGATGGCGCGCGATCGGAGCGAGCCCGGCGAACGCCGCGCTGACCACGGCGACGCGGAAATGCCCGCGCCCGTCCTGCGCGCCGGCATGACCGGCATGACGATGACTTTCGTCTTCGATCTCCAGCGCGGTCGGCGCCAACGCGGCCTCGATCGCCGCGCGGATCGCGGCGACGCGCTGATCGCGCGGCAAGCTCACGGCAACACCTTGCGGAACGGACGCACTTCGACCCGCTCGTACACGCCGGCGGCGACATACGGATCGGCATCGGCCCAGGCGCGCGCGGCCTCCAGCGATTCGAACTCGGCGACGATCAGGCTGCCGCTGAAACCGGCCGGACCCGGATCTTCGGCATCGATCGCCGGGCACGGTCCGGCGAGCAGCAGACGGCCTTGATCGCGCAGCGCGGTCAAACGTTCAAGATGCGCCGGGCGCGACGGGCCGCGCTTGGGCAGCGCGTCGGGGAAGTCGTAGCCTTCGATCAGATACCACATAAGCCCTCTTCGCGAGGCGTCGCGCGCGGCGGCGCCCCTGTGAATTCCAGCGATGGCGGACGCCATCGTCGCCTGCGTCAGGCGCGCTCATGATACATCCGCGTTCGCGCATCGATCCGGACCGGATCGGTCGGCTCGATCTGTCCAGGCAGCGCGCGCCTCGCATACGCGTTCACCTGCGACGAATACAGACACCGTCGACAGCGCTGTCGACTCGATCGCAAAAAACAAACGGCCCGCATCGTCACGATGCGGGCCGTCGATAACGCGAATGCACGAAAGCGGCTTACGCCACCATCGACTTCGCCGGCTGCTGCGACTGCGCCGGCTGCTGAGTCTGCTGCGGCACGTCCTGCTGCAGCTTCTGGGTCGATTGCTCGATCGTCTGCTGGGTCGCCTGCTCCTTATTGACGAAGGCGCGATGGCTGGCCGGGTTGCCGAGATCGCCCTGCACCGCGAACAGGCCGGTGCCGTTGGCGTTCGGGACGACGTGGTCGATCTTGTTCAGACCGCTCACGCGCGCGTCGTAGGTCAAGGTGGCCGCGGCGCGTTCGAGCGCGGCGTGGTCCTTGAAACCGGCCTGCGGGCCGAGCTTCTCCAGGCCTTCGACCGCCTGCTTGTACATCGCGTTGTTCGGATGCGCGGCGTCCGACAGCAGCGGGCCGCGCACGGCCGGATCGGCGCTGCCGGGAGTCTTCGCGTCGGCGGTCTTCGGATCGGCGTGCGGGTGGGCGTGATCGGGCTGTGCGGCCTTGAGCGCCTTGAGCGTGTTCGGGCCGGCGATGCCGTCGACTTCGAGCTTGTGGTCGCGCTGGAAGGCTTCGACCGCTTCCTTGGTGTGCTTGCCGAACTTGCCGTCGGTGCCGAGCGCATGGCCCTGCGCGTCCTTGTAGCCCAGCGCGTTGAGCCGTTCCTGCAGCGCCTTCACCTCGGGACCGTGCTCGTCCTTGCGCAGCACGCCGTCGGCCATTGGCGCGGCGGCCGTGGTCGAACCGGCGCCGCCCGGGCTATGCACGTTGCGGCCGTTGCCGGAGACGTTGCTGACCTGGGTCTGGCCGGTGGCGTTTTCCTGGTGCGGCGGACGCTTGTCGGTGGTGATCGCGCCGTTGGCCATGTCGCGCACGTAGCGCTCCATCTGCGGCAGGTAGCTGGTGTTGATGTCGATGTGGACGTGCTTGCCGAACGCGTTCGGGTTGCCGTTGTTGAAGCCGCCCTGGACACCGAGCGGCTGGCCGTATTCGACCTGCTGCCCGACCTTCAATTCGGTATTGCGCAGGTCCATGTGGCGGTACTGCGCGATCATCTCGCGGCTGGGATCGTTGGCCGGCTTGTCGTAGATCTGGACGATGCCGTCGCTGGGGTCGATGCGGCCGATGTAGCCGTTGGCCACCGCCGGCACCTTCACCGCCGAGGAATTGCCGGCCTGCAGCACGAAATCCTTGGACACGTAGTAATCGCCGTCGCGCGAGACGGTCGGGGTGCCGGCGTAGTTGCCGAGCAGCTCTTCGCGCTCGCCGTTGACCGTGCCGTAGACGCGGCCGCGCTCGTTGCCGCGGCTGGGGTGGTGACGCTCGATGTCTTCGTAGTCGTGGACGTGCTGGACGCCGCTGCCGACCGATTCGACGATCTTGTAATTGGGCATCGTACTTCTCCTTGTCGATGAACTTCAGATTTGGGCGCGCGTGCCTGCGATGGATTCGAGGCCCGCGTTGCTGCGACTGCGTTGTGATCCAGGGATCGGTACGGCCCCGCCTGGGTCGAGCAGGCGGGACGGGATCAGCGCAGCTGCTGGGTGAGTTGCCAGCAGCCTTGCTTGAATTCGAATACGTAGGCTTCGGGTTTGCCCAGGGTCTTGGTCACTTCCTCGTCGGGCGAAAACTCGGCCTTGACGAAATCCACGCGCATGCGGTCGCCGCTGAGCGTGCGGTCCATCTTGATCCGGGCGAACTGGCCGGCGTCCTTGCCCGGTTCGTTGTAGGACCACTGGCTGTCGACCAGCGCGATCCGGAACGGGCCGGGCGCCTCGGAACTCAGCACCTTGCTCGGGTCCTTGATGTCGCGGACCTCGACGGTCGGCGCGCTGTAGGCGGCGCGTACCGGCGCTTCGTAGACGAACTGCTCCAGGAAGCTGGCGAAGCCGTCCTCGCTCTTGGCGCAGGCTTCGGCCGGCAACTGCACCGCCGGCGCGGCGGACGCGGCCGTGGACGCGGCGGGCGCTGCAGCGGCGGCCGTTGCAGGCGCTGCGGCGGGCGCGGCCGGTGCCGGCGCGGCGGGTGCCTCTGGTGCAGCGGCTTTACAGGCCGTCAGTGCCAACACCAATACGGCGATGGCGGTCCTTGCTGGTTTCATGGTGCGTCCCCGGTCCCTTATTTACCCCAGACGTCAGTCTAATGCGGTTGCGGACAGATTTCGCCGTCGGCGCGGCGGCCGGCGGCACTGGCCGAAGAGCGGTCGACCGCCCCGCCGCGCGGGCCGAACCCGACCGATCGGGGCTGAACACCCGCCCGTTGCGGACAGCCGCGCCGGCCGCGGCATTCATACCGGCGCTGGACACTGCCGCCCCCAGCCCTTACCCTAAACCTCAATTGCCGTCAGGCCGGATGCAGCAAGCCCCGTCGCGACCGGAACCCCACACCGTCGCCACGTCCGCACCCGTACTTCCCCGCACATCATCGGTGCGCCAGTACGCAGTGCATCGCTGCAGAGCACCGGTCCGCGCCCGCAACCCCCTTCAGTCTTACGCCGCCACGCCCCGCGTGTCGGGCAGGCCGGGGCCGTTCGGGCCAAGCACCCGCCTTTTATGAGTGGTCCGTAGCACCCGTAGGGACGCTTCGATCCGGTCTTGCACGACCGGGCCGCGTGCGTTCCGATGCGGCCCGGCGCCGCATGCATCGTCGCAACAGCAGTGCCCACGGCCCGGAGGGGCCGGTCTCGAATGACCAACGAATCCGCGCTCGCCGCGACCGAATCCAATGTGGGGCCAAGCCCGGGCCCGACCGCGCCTCAGCAGCAGGAAATGCCGCTGGCGGTGGTGCATGGCCAGCCGGTGCTGCAGATCCCGCAGGACCTGTACATCCCGCCGGACGCGCTGGAAGTCATCCTGGAAGCCTTCGAAGGCCCGCTCGACCTGCTGCTGTACCTGATCCGCCGGCAGAACCTGGACATCCTCGACATCCCGGTCGCCGAGATCACCAAGCAATACGTCAACTACATCCAGGCCATGCACGAAATGCGTTTCGAGCTGGCCGCCGAATACCTGGTCATGGCCGCGATCCTGGCCGAGATCAAATCGCGCATGCTGCTGCCGCGCGCGCCCAACGAAGAAGGCATCGAGGAAGACCCGCGCGCCGAGCTGGTCCGCCGCCTGCAGGAGTACGAGCGCTTCAAGCAGGCCGCCGAGGACATCGACGCCCTGCCCCGTCAGGACCGCGACACCGTGCCGGTGCAGGCGTTCGTGCCGGACCGGGCCTCGGTCAAGCTGCCGCCGCCGGTCGACCTGAAGGAAATGCTGCTGGCCCTGCACGACGTGTTCAAGCGCGCCGAGCTGTACACCCAGCATGCGATCAAGCGCGATGCGCTGAGCGTGCGCCAGCGCATGGGCGAGCTGCTGACCCGCATGAGCGACGGCGTGTTCCACCGCTTCGAATCGCTGTTCACGGCCGAGGAAGGCAAGCTCGGGGTGGTGGTGACGTTCCTGGGCCTGCTGACCCTGGCCAAGGAACAACTGATCGAGATCGTCCAGGAGCTGCCCGACGACGCCCATTCGGGCGCGACCAAGCCGCCGGCGCCGATCTACGTCAAGTCCCTGGCGCTGATGAAGGACCCGGACGAAATCGAACTGAGCAGCGAGTTCGACGACGCCGCCAACGACGACGACCGCGCCTCGTGATCGCCCGCGCCCGACTGTCCGCGCCCCGGACCTCGCCAGCGCCCGGCACATCATCGCCATCCGTAGCATCCGGCTCGTCCGCTTCAAGCCAGAAGGGCTGATCCGCCGCCCGCGAACCACCGCACGAACCCCCATTCCCGAATGTCGAATCCCGGCTCCATGGACCAACTCCTCATTACCCGCATCGTCGAAGCCTCCCTGCTCGCGGCCACCCAGCCGCTGACGCTGGCGCAATTGCATGCGCTGTTCCCCGAGGACCAACCGGCCCCGGCCGACAGCGTCGAGACCGCGCTGCAGATCCTGCGCGAAGGCTGCGCCGATCGCGGGGTGGAACTGGTCGAACTGGCCTCGGGCTTCCGCTTCCAGGTCCAGGCCGACGTGCATCCGTGGGTCGCGCGCTTGTGGACCGAGCGCCAGACCCGCTACACCCGCGCCACCCTGGAAACCCTGGCGCTGATCGCCTACCGCCAGCCGATCACCCGCGGCGAGATCGAACAGGTCCGCGGCGTGGCGGTCAGCAGCAACATCATCAAGGCGCTGGAAGAGCGCGAGTGGATCCGCGTGGTCGGCCACCGCGACGTGCCCGGCAAGCCGGCGCTGTTCGGCACCACCAAGACCTTCCTGGATTACTTCGGCCTCAAGCGCCTGGACGAGCTGCCGGCGCTGTCGGAGCTCAAGGACATCGGCGAACTCGAGCCGCAGCTGCAGTTTGGCGGCGAAGCGATCGCGGCCGGCGGCATCGGCACTGGCGAGGACGCGGGCAACGGCGAGCAGGCGAATGCCGAGGGCGAACCGCAGGATGGCGAAATCGCTGCCGCGGCCAACGACGAAGCGCCCGGCCAGGCCGATGATGGCGCGTCCGAATCCGGGCACGACAAGGCGGATGCAGCCGCGCAGGCCGGCGCCGCCGAAGCGGATGAAACACAAACCGAAGAAGCAACCGCCAGCGAAACGTCCGATGCGCACGGCGCCGACGATTCGAGCGACACCGCTGCTGCCGATCCCGACACCGATGCAACCGTCGCGGACGAATCCGCCGACGACGAGCCCCACCCCGAATCCCACGACGCCGGCGAGCACGAGCCCGCCGACGCCGAAGATGCCAACGAACACACCGTCCTGTCGGACGACCCCGAAGCCGCGCCGGGCAAGCGCGTGGCGGACGCGAACGATCACGAGCAAGACCAACACGCCGTCGAGACGACGACCGTTCCGGAACTTGAGGCTGAGTCCGAAGACGACCAGCCGGAGCAACAGAAATGACTGACGAAAAACCCCGCAAGCTTTCATTGAAGCGCAGCGGTGACAGCGCGGCGCCCGAAGCGCCGCGCCTGGAAGAACGCCTGCACAAGGTCCTCGCGCAAGCGGGCCTGGGCTCGCGCCGCGCGCTCGAACAGCGCATCGCCGACGGCCTGGTCAAGGTCAACGGCGAGACCGCGCAGGTCGGCATGAGCATCAAGGGCGGCGACAAGATCGAACTCGACGGACGCAGCTTCGTCGCCAGCGCGCTGACCGAACCCTCGCGCGTGCTGATGTACAACAAGCCCGAAGGCGAAGTCACCACCCGCGAAGATCCCGAAGGCCGGCCGACCATTTTCGATTCGCTGCCCGCGCTCAAGGGCGCGCGCTGGATCGCGATAGGCCGCCTCGACATCAACACCACCGGCCTGCTGCTGCTGACCACCGACGGTGAATTGGCCAACGCGCTCATGCATCCCTCCTTCGAGGTCGATCGCGAGTACGTGTGCCGCGTGCGCGCGCCCGAAGGCCAGGAGACCGTGCCCGACAACCTTGTCGACCGCCTCGCCCGCGGCGTCTCGCTGGACGACGGCCCGGCCAAGTTCGACGAAATCGAACGCATCGGCGGCAGCGACTCGCACGACTGGTTCCGGGTCGTGGTCAAGGAAGGCCGCAACCGCGAAGTCCGCCGTCTGTGGGAATCGCAGGGCTGCCAGGTCAGCCGGCTCAAGCGCATCCGCTACGGCACCGTGGCGCTGCCACGCGAACTGCTGCGCGGCCATTCACAGGAATTGGTCAACGACAAGGTCGACGCGCTGCGCGCGAACCTCGGCCTGGAAGACGGCACTCCGTCGGCGCTGACCCTGCAACCGGTGATCGGCCAGCGCAAGGCGGCCAAGTCGACCGTGCATCTGTCCGGCAACGAGCGTTCGGCCGGCTATGTCGGCGGCCACAACACCGCCGACGAAGGCCGCGAACTGCGCCGCTTCGACCACGTGCGCGAAGATCGCAACGGCCGTGGCCGCGGCGGTCCGCGCAAGCCCGGCGGCCTGACCGTCAGCGGCGAAGCCGCGGCGCGCCAGTCGCAGAAACCGTTCAAGCAGCGCAAGGACAAGGGCGCCAACTCGCTACCCGACGGCAACCCGGCGGCGTTCCGCACCTGGTACGTGCCCGAAGGCGTCGAAACCGGCCCGAGCGGCCACCGCAATCCCGACGGTCGCGGCAAGAAGCCCTACGCCGGCAAGCCCGGCGGCGGCGCGGGTCGCGGTCCGGCCGGCGCCGGCGCGGGTGCCGGTCGCGGTCGTGCCCAAGGCGGCGGCTTCGGCGGCGATCGCAACGGCAACACCACCGGCGGCGGCAACGGCCCCTACAGCGAGCGTCGCAGCGGCGGTGGTCAGGGCCAGGGTCAAGGCCAAGGGCGCAGCTCGCGTCCCTACGGTCACCCCGGCAATGCACCGAGCTTCCCGTCCGACCACGCCAATCCGGGCTTCACGCCGTATGGCAGTGAACGGCCCGCGCGCAACAACAACGGCCCGCGTCCGGCCGGTGGCAAGCCGGGCGGTCGTCCCGGCCCGGGCGGTCCCGGCGGTCCGCGTTCGGCCGGTCCGGGCGGCCCGCGTCCGGCCGGCAATGCGCGTCCCGGCGGCAACCGTCCGCCGGGCGGCGCCCCGCGTCCGGGCGGTCCGCGCGGTGGCGGTCGTCCGGGTGGCGGTCGCGGTCCGCGCGGCTAACGTCGCAGACTGATGCGGCGCTGACGAATTCGCCGGCGATCGCAACGACTTGGAACAAGGGGCGCTTCGGCGCCCTTTGTTTTGGGCGCGGTGCTCGAGCCGCCTGGCTGCGGTAGGTACGCACGACTGCGTGCCTGCGTCGTGGTTGAAGTGGCGCGGTCGCGGCTTGCGCCGCTCCTACAGCGGCCGAGCCAAGTACCACACAGACACTAAAGCCGCATGGGCTACCTGTAGGAGCGGCGCAAGCCGCGACCGCGCCATCGCAACAGCGACGCAACCTACATCGCAACCACATCCCCATGATTGCGACGCACACCCCGCGCACCCTATCGGCAAACCCACTGTCCGCATTCGGTAAAGCGCGCGCCCTACCCTGCAATCACCTGCGCCACACCACGCTTAACCGCAATCCCGCACGCGGCATGGCAGTGTTTCATCGCCATCGCTTGCACCCGCCGAAGCCGTAACCAGCTTCGCAGTGTCTTTCCGTTGGCATAGCGAATCCCCCATGAACCTGCCCGCTTCTGCCCCGATCGCGTCGGTCGCCACGCTTGAACCTCCCGCTCCCACCGTCCTGCGCGACCGCGTCGACGACGCGATCGACCGCGCCATCGCCGAGCGGCGACTGATCGGCACGGTCGTGCTGATCGCCCGCGACGGCGTACCGGTCTACCACCGCGCGGCCGGCCTGGCCGATCGCGAATCCGACCGACTCATGCGCGAAGACGCGATCTTCCTGCTGTCCTCGGTCACCAAGCCCTTCATCGCCGCCGCGGCGATGACACTGGCCGAACAAGGCCGCATCGACCTCGACGCACCGGTGACCCAGTGGCTGCCGCAGTTCCGCCCGCGCCTACCTGACGGCACCACGCCGGCGATCAGCCTGCGCCAGTTGCTGAGCCACACCTCGGGCCTGAGCTATCGCTTCTGCGAAGCGCCCGGCGGCGATTACGACCGCCTGGATATTTCCGACGGCTTCGATCAGCCCGGCCTGGGCATCGAGGAAAACCTGCGCCGCATTGGCGAAGCGCAGCTGCGCTTTCCGCCGGGACAGGGCTTCAAGTATTCGATCGGGCTCGACGTGCTCGGCGAAGCGATGGCGCGCGCGACCGGCACGCCGCTGCCGAAACTGATCGAGGAGTTGATCGCCGCGCCGCTGTCGTTGCGCGACACCGGCTTCCACATCGCCGATCACCGCCGCACCGCCACGCCGTACACCGACGGCGTCGCCGCCGACGGTTCGCGCCGGCCCGCGCGCATGCTCGACGGCGCCATCCTGCCCTTGCCCGACAGGCTGCTGCGCTATGCGCCGAGCCGCCTGGAGAACCCCGCGTCGTATCCATCCGGCGGCGCCGGCATGGCCGGCACCGCCGGCGACGTGCTGACCCTGCTCGAAACCTTGCGCCAGGGCGGCGGTGCGATCCTGCGGCGCGAATCGGTCGCGGCCATGATGCGCGAGCAGGTGCCGGCACCGATCGAAGGCCTGGACCCGGGTTGGGGCTATGGCTACGGCTGGGCGGTGTTGAACGACCCGCTCGCCACCAACACGCCGCAGTCGCCGGGTACCATCGCCTGGGGCGGCGTGTACGGCCACTCGTGGTTCGTCGACCCGCAGCGCCGGCTGAGCGTGGTCGCCCTGACCAATACCGCCGTCGAAGGCATGCAGGGCGAATTCACGATCGACCTGCGCGATGCGGTCTATGCGGGACTGGACGCGGATTGACTCCGCTCCCGTCGCGCCGCGCCGCTCCCTGTAGGAGCGGCGCAAGCCGCGACCGCGGATCCATGCCTGCGTCGTCACTTTGTCGCATGCGACGTTGTCGCGAGTGAGTTGTATGCGGACCTGGACGCCGTTTGACCCCAATCTCGTCGCATGGTCGCTCCCTGTAGGAGCGGCGCGAGCCGCGACCGCGAATCCACACCTGCGTCGTCACTTTGTCGCACGCGACGTTGTCGCGAATTCGCGGTCGCGGCTTGCGCCGCTCCTACAGTCGGTCCGCCCAGCAACGGCTACATGCCCAGTTCGCTCAGGCCCGGATGGTCGTCCGGCCGGCGTCCCTGCGGCCAATGGAAGCGACGTTCGCTCTCGGCGATCGGCCGGTCGTTGATGCTCGCCAGACGCAGCCGCATCAGCCCGTCGTCGCCGAACTCCCAGTTCTCATTGCCATAACTGCGATACCACTGGCCGGAATCGTCGCGCCACTCGTAGGCGAAACGCACCGCTATGCGCCGGCCTTCGAACGCCCATAGCTCCTTGATCAGCCGGTACTCGAGCTCGCGATTCCATTTGCGCCGCAAAAACGCCACCGCCGCCTCTCGACCTTCGACGAATTCGGCGCGGTTGCGCCAGCGCGTGTCCAGCGAATAGGCCAGCCCGACCCGTTCGGGGTCGCGCGAGTTCCAGCCGTCTTCGGCCAGGCGGACTTTCTCGATCGCGCTTTCGCGCGTGAACGGCGGCAACGGGGGACGGGTTTCCACGATGGCTCCTCAGGCATGTAGACAGATCGGTCTACATAACGTAAATCAATGTGGACAGATTTGTCTACTTCGAATGGCAAAGGCAGACGAAGCGGTCTACGATCGCGCCATGAGCCGAAAACCGATCGCCGCTGCCCGCCTCACCGACGCCCCGTCCGCGCGCGAACGCATCCTGCAGACCGCCCACGATCTGTTCTACCTCGAGGGCATTCGCGCGACCGGCATCGACCGGGTGATCGCCGAATCCGGCGTGACCAAGGTGACCTTGTACCGGCATTACCCGAGCAAGAACGACCTGATCCTGGCGTTCCTGGACTATCGCCATCAACGCTGGATGAACTGGTTCGACGGCGCCCTGCACCGCTTCGGCGCCGACCCGGCGGCGCTGCTGCCGACCATGGCCGAATGGTTCGCCCACCCGCAATACCGCGGCTGCGCCTTCATCAACACCGTCGCCGAACTGGGCCAGGTGCTGCCCGAAGCCGTGCAGCGCGCGCGCGAACACAAACGGCAGATGCAGGCCCGCATCGCCGAATTGCTGCCCGCGACCGAGGATCGCGACGCACGCGCGCAGGCGCTGGCGATCGCGGTGGACGGCGCGATCGTGCGCGCGGCCTGCGATGCGACTCCGGATGCGGCCTTGGCTTCGTTGAGGATGGCGATCGATGCATTCGCGCTGAGCAAATAGCAAATAGCAAATAGCAAATAGCAAATAGAAAATAGAAAATAGCATCCCAGCATGAATCGTGATCCGCACCAGACCGAAACCAGGCGGCGCAAACCACTGCCCGCTTTGAAAAAGGAAGCACGCGCCGACTCAGGTTTGTTTCGACGCACTAACCAGAGCGAGGGGATTAGCTTTTACTTGCGGCAAAAAGCGAATCCCCCCCAGCCCCCTTTTCCAAAGGGGGGAACAGCAAAAGCTGAGCCGCGAGGCCTTGATCCTCATTTGATTCATCGCCTCCAGCGCTGCGAGGCATGTAGCTCGCGTTAGCAAAAGCTCACCCGAAGGGCGGCGCACACNGTGCGCCGTGCGCCACCGAGACAGGATGTCTCGTGTGGCGCATGCCTGCGTCAGCACCGATCGTGCGGGCCCTTGATTCAAAACAAAGCATTTTTCTTTGGTTACCTTTCTTTTGTTGCTTCAGACAAAAGAAAGTAACCCGCCGCTTTAGTGGCGGAAGCTTTTGACCTTGCTTCAAAGCTTCAGAGATTTTTTGTAACTGCGCTGTAGGCCCCCAGGTAGCGTAAAAGCGAATCCCCCTACCCCCCTTTTCCAAAGGGGGGAACAGCAAAGGCGCATGCGTATAAAGGGGTAAATGCGCGCGACCGCCACACACTTCACACAGCCCCCATACGCCCTTCGTACTGCCCTCCCAAACTGCGCCCCAACCCCCACGACAAGGCGCGCCCATGAACTCCGATACCGGCCATTACGATTGCGACCTGGTCGTCGTAGGCGCCAGCTTCGCCGGCGCCGCCTGCGCCTTGGCCGCCGCGCGTGCCGGACTGCGCGTGGTGGTACTCGAGCGCAAGCGCGATCTCGGCGACAAGCTGCGCACCACCGGCATCGTGGTCAAGGAAGCCGCCGAGCAGACCTGGCTGAGCCGCGCCCCGGCCGGCTGCGTGCATCGGGTCGAACGCGTGCGCTTGTACTCGCCCAACCTGCGCAGCATGGCGTTGAGCGCGCCGGGTTATTACTTCCTAACCACCGATACCCCGCGGCTGATGCGCTGGCTGGCGCAGGAACTGATCCGCCACGGCGTCGATCTGCGCCTGGGCGCATCGTTCACTCAAGCCGAGCGCGACGGCGAGGGTTGGCGGATCGAAGGGATTGGCCGTTGCCGCTTCCTGGTCGGCGCCGACGGCGCCAAGTCGCGCGTCGCCGAGCGCGCCGGGCTGGGTCGCACGCGCGAATTCCTCTACGGCATCGAATACGAATTCCCCGGCCTGTCGCTGCCCGAATCCGGCGCCCTGCACTGCTTCGTCAGCAAACGCTACGCGCCTGGTTACATCGGCTGGATCGCGCAGAACCCGACCGGCGTGCAGGCCGGCCTGGCGCTGCGCCACGACCCCGAGCGCGCGCGGGTGCCCGATATCGACGGCTTCCTCGCCCGCGTCGGCGCCGCGGTCGGACTGGACCCCGAACTGCGTCCGAGCGCGACCCGCGCCGGCCTGATCCCCTGCGGCGGCCCGGTGTTTCCGCTCGCGCGCGACGGGGTGATGCTGACCGGCGACGCCGCCGGCATCGTCTCGCCGGTCACCGCCGGCGGCATCCATTCGGCCTGGGCGCACGGCGAAACCCTGGGCCAGGCGATAGCGCTGCACGCGCTCGGCCACGGGCCGGCGCCGGAAATCGTGGCCCGCGACAGCGCGCCGCGTTTCCGTCGCAAGCGCGCCTTGCGCTGGGCCTTCGACCGTTTCCAGTTCGACTGGCCGTTCGATCTGTTGCTGCATTCGGCGCCGCTGCGCTGGGCCGCCGAGCAGGTGTATTTCCACAAGCGCGGCTCGCGCGAAGGCGATGAGCCGGCGCGCGCGCCGCGCTCGTCGGAGACGTACTGAGGCAGGTGGCGCGGCCTTAAGGTTCATGAGGCCGCGCGTCGAGCCGCCAAGCCCGCCGCATCGATTCGCAGGGGCCGGAACAAATTCAGCCCCACTGCCTCAAGGGCAAGAACCGCAATTGAAACTTGGCGGCGATGCGTCGTTTTGGCGGTGGCTCGCGCGCGCGGCTCGGGGACGGCGTACATTCGGCGGATGAAGACACTCACCGCGCCCGCCAGTTTCGTCCTGTCCGCCTGTCTGTTCGCGGGCCTGTCCATCGCTCAGGCCGAACCGGTCAATGGCCTGAGCCTGCAACCCGACTCGCGCAATCGCGACGTGGTCGCGATCGTCGGCTCGCAGCGCAAGCCCCTGCTGCTGTGGAAGGTCGCCTCGATCAAGGGGCCGATCCAGGGCCAGACCCTGATCGCCGACTCCGGCCCGGGCAAGGAGCGTTACCTCCTGCTCTCGGTCGATTCGCGCAGCGGCACCGGCCCGGCCGATGGCCCCTGCGGCAAGGGCGTGGAAACCGATCTGATCTGGCTGGCGTTGAACGACAAGCTGGAAGTTCGCAAGAACGACACCTACCGGATCGCCTCCTGCCTGGAACCGGTGGAAGGGCTGACGCGCGAAGACCAACCTGACGGCTCGGTGCGCGCCACCTTGGTGCGTCCGGCGCATGGCGGCGAGCCCAGCCGCAGCGTCACCGTGCGTTACGACGCCAGCGATGCGGCGCAGGGGTTGCAGGTTCACGACCGGGTCAATTGATCGCGGTTCTGCCGGATGCCGACTGTAGGAGCGCCGCAAGTCGCGACCGCGACATCGCGCTGACGACGTATCCGCGATTCCGCGGTCGCGACTTGCAGCGCTCCTACAGCGAGTTCAGCCAAGCAATGCGATCCGTGGGCGCAAGCGCAAGGTTGCGATCACCGCGCAATTACCTGGCCCGGGAGCGATGAAGCGTCTCGCAAACTGAGCGGAGAGCGTCGGGGCTAAAGCCCCTGCCACAAAAGACCTCTCGGCTCATTCGCGTGTGAGCCGACAGATCGCTCACGCCAGCTCGAACCGATCCCCATCCAGCATCGCCGGGAAACGCTCGCGGTGCGCGGCCAGTTCGGCGGCCTGCAAGGTGGTGGTGACCACGACTTCTTCGTCGGTGCATTCGCTCACCGCGTGGCCGAGGAAATCGATCACCGCGCTGTCGCCGGCGTAGTGCAGGCCATTGCCGTCGTCGCCGACGCGGTTGAGGCCGGCGACGTAGCACAGGTTTTCGATCGCGCGCGCGCGCAGCAGGGTCTTCCACGGGTAGGCGCGCGCCGACGGCCAGTTGGCCACGTACAGCAGCAGGTCGAAATCCAAAGCGCCCGGGCGCTCGACATCGAAGCGGTTGCGCGAAAACACCGGGAAACGCAGGTCGTAGCAGACCATCGGACAGATCCGCCAGCCCTTCCACTCGACGGTCAGGCGCTCGCGGCCGGCGGCATAGCGTTCGTGTTCCTTGGCGTAGCGGAACAGATGACGCTTGTCGTAGGTCCGCAGTTCGCCGTCGGGCGTGGCGAACAGCAGTCGGTTGAACACGCCCTCGTCGGTGCGCAGTTGCACGCTGCCGGTCACCGCGGCGCCGAGCCGCGCGGCCTGCTCGCGGATCCAGGCCACGGTCGGCCCGTCCATGGTTTCGGCGTTGCCGATGGCTTCGTTGCTGAAACCGCTGGTGAAGGTTTCCGGCAGCAGCACCAGGTCGGTGATGCCGCGCAGCGAGGCGAGCAGATGACCGTAATACTCGCGATTGCCGGCCGGATCGTGCCAGCGGGTCGCGCCCTGGACTAAGGAGATACGCAGATCTTTCATGGCGGGTCGGCCTGACGTACGTGCAGTCCGCATTATGCCGCGCGGCCGGCGCGATGGATCAGGTCGCGCGTCCAAAAAGCGCGCGTCGACGGCCTGTGCTCAGAACCCATCGTTATGACGCCGCCGACGATTCGGGTCGTGATCCGGTTTTGAGTTGCCCATAAACCAAAACGCCGCCGCGATGAGCCATCGCGGCGGCGTTCGAGGTCAGGCAATCGCCCCGATCAGACCTTCAGGTCGAGCATCGGCACCGTCACCTTCGGCAACAGGCGCTGGGTGAACATCTTGTCCTGGTAGTACTTGATCTTGTCGCACTTGACCGGGTGCGGGATGCCTTCGTACAGGAACACCTCGGTATCGAAGCCCATCGCCTTGAGTTCCTGCGGCAGCATCAGCGCGCGGCGTTCTTCCGATTCGCTGCGCGAGATGTCCTTGCCGCGGGTGATGTTCTCCTTGCGCACGGTGGTGTAGCCGAGCATGTCGGAGTAGTCGTTGGCGTCCTGCTGTTCGCGCGGCGCGTAGATGATCTGCAGCGCGTGGTTGGTGATGATGGTGCGCGAGATGTCCTTGCCGTAGGTCGCGTCGAGCTGCGACATGCTCTGGATGATCGGCAGCAGGCGGATGTTGTAGCCGGCCATGTACGACACCGCCGAGGCGATGATGTCGACCTTGCCGATGGAGGTGAATTCGTCCATCAGCAGCAGGCACTGGAACTTCAGCTCGGGGTTGTTCTGCGGCAGCTCGCGGGTGTTGAGGTTGATGATCTGACTGAAGAACAGGTTGATGATCAGGCGGCTTTCGGCCAGCTTGTTGGGCTGGATGCCGACGTAGATCGTCATCTTCTTCTTGCGCAGGTCGGTCAGCAGGAAATCGTCGGTCGCGGTGGCCGCGTCCAGCACCGGGTTGATCCAGGGGTTCAGCGGTTCCTTGAACGTGCCCAGGATCGAGGCGAAGGTTTCATCGGCCTGCGACAGCATGTTGGCGAACGCCGAGCGCGCGTTGGAGCTGAGGAACGGACGCTCCGACAGGCCCTTGAGGAAGGGCTTGAGTTCGCTCTTGCCGTCGCCCGAAGACAAGCGATAGACCGCGCCCAGGGTCGGGATCGTGCCGAACGGGAAGCCGACCTTGTTCGCGTCGTCGTAGGCTTCGAACAGGTACAAGGTGAACGCCATGAAGGCGTTGCGGGCCTGGCTGACCCAGAATTTCTGATCGTCCGAGCCGTCCGGATACAGCATCGCGGCGATGCTCATCAGGTCCGACACGCGGAACGCCGGATCGGCCGAGACGTAGGTCAGCGGGTTCCAGCGATGGGTGCGGCGGTCTTCGGCGAAGGGGTTGAACAGGAAGATCTCCTGGCCCTGCTGCGAACGCCAGCCGCTGGTCAGGTCGAAGTTTTCCTGCTTGATGTCCAGCACCACCATCGAGCCCTGGTAGTTGAGCAGGTTCGGGATCACGATGCCGACGCCCTTGCCCGAGCGGGTCGGCGCGGCGAGGATCACGAACTGCTGGCCGCTGAGCTGGACCAGCTGGCCGTTGTACTTGCCGACCACGATGCTGGTCGGGGTCGACTTGAACATGTCCTTCTTGCTCAGGTCGCCGCCGTTGGCGAAACGGGCGTCGCCGTGGATCGACTTCTTGGCCGGCTTGAACATCAGGAACAACAGGCCGAGGTAAGCCGCCACCAGCAGGCCGTAGCCGATGAAGCCGCCGGCCTTGATCTTGCCGGCATAGGGCTTGTACTGGGGAACGTCGAGCACCTTGAGGTAGTCGAGGTAGGTGTTCCACTTCAACGCCGCGGTGTCGATCTTCATCAACATCAACGTCAGGTATCCCGACAGATACGTCCCCGCGACGGCCACCGCTACCAGCGCCACCAGGGCGAAAATCGCTTTCCCTTTCACGTTTGTTTCCTGCTTGTGTCCCCGAACCCGCTGTCGGTCAGCGTCGCTTCCGGCCTGCCCGGAGCCCGGAAGACTCCGCCGGGCGCGATGGCGCCATCATATCCGGGCCGGCGCCGCCGCTGGCGATCATTTCTCTGACAATCCAGTCGTCGAGCCAGATCTGGGCGTCGCTGAGGGTCAGTTCCTGGCGCATTTTGACCCCCGACGACGACATCACCGCATAGGCGTAGACGTCGTTGGGATCAAAGGACGCCTCGTCGGTCAGGGCCACGATCTGGTAGCGGCCCTTGGTCAATACGTGGTGCTGGTACTCGTTCATTGCAGCCTCCTGGGTCGCGCGCCGGGGTGCGGGTGCGCGGCGGGTATCAGTCTTTGTCCTTGAACAGGCTGCGCGCCGGCGCGGATTGCTCGCGTTCGTTGCGCTCGCCCTGCTGTTGCGCCTGGGTCCCGCCCTGGCGCTGTTCCTGTTCGCGCTGGCGCTCGAGCAGGTCCTGCTCGCGATTGAGCTGGGCGAACTGCTCGCTGCTGCGCTGCATCGACTGGCTCGCCGCCTGATTGGCGTCGACGTAACTCATGCGCCGGCTCGGCGAATCGGGGTCGCCCTCGACCGCGAACGCGCGCGCGCCGTCCTTGCTGAATACGACGTGGTCGACGCCGTGATTGCCGCGCGCGGCTTCCAGCGCCAGCGCGGCGGCGAGGTTGTCGCGTTCGCCGCTGCTGTACTGACGCGCCATGTCCTGCCTGTCCAGGCACACGCGCGTGTTCGAAAACAGATCGTGCTGCGGATGGCTGGGGCTGCTGAGCAGGTTGCGCTGCTCGCCGCGGCGCATATCGTCCAGGGTCTGACTGGTGGCCCCGGTGCCGATGCCCAGATGTTGATCGGGTGGATTGGCGTTCATCGCTGCGACCCTCCGCTGGTTTCGTGGGCGACGCCGGCCGCGTGTCCGCCACGCCTGCCGGTCTCACCGACCTGTATATACCCGATTACCCGATGCCACATTGCCCGCCGGCCGCCGTCGAAGCGGCGATAAAGCGGCAGCGGCAGGCTCGATCTCCCTAGCGATCGAGCCTGCCGTGCCCACCCCGCCCTTGCGGGAGGAGCAGCGACTTCCTTGTCCAGGGCTCCACAGCGACTGCCAAGCCGTCCATGGCCTGCGAAGCCCTCAAGCCGAACCGGACGACCGCCTCCACCGATGGTTGCGGGCGCCGGCTCGGACCAGCTGTCGAAGCGTCGGCGCCCTATGCGCCGCCGCCCGTTGAATTAGTGCCGCGACGCATCCGTGCGCCGCTTTCCTTGCCGTCCGATTCGATCTCGCGATCGAGCCGGTTCCTGCAACGCCGATCAGGTTCGCCGGCCGCGACATCCGTCGCCGCGCCGATCGATCCCGCTGTTGATCAAGCAGCGACACGTACCGCGTCGCTGCCGGTTGAATGGGTGCCGCGACGCATCCGTGCGCCGCTTTCCTTGCCGTCCGGTCCGATCTCGCGATCGATCCGGTTCCTGCAACGCCGACCAGGTTCGTCGGCCGCGGCATCCGTCGCCACGTCGGTCGATCCTGCTGTCGCTTGAGCAACGACGCGTACCGCGTCGCTGCCCGTTGAATAGTTGCTGCGACGCATCCGTGCGCCGCTTTCCTTGCCGTCCGATCCGATCTCGCGATCGGGGTCGGTTCCAAAACGAACTCGCTACCTGCATCCACATCGGGCGTTACGGTGAAACCAACCGCGCCGAGGCCTCCAGAATCTGTCGCCGCGACGCATCCGTGCGCCGCTCTCCTTGCCGTCCTGCCCGATCTTGCGATCGCGCCGGTTCCAAACTCAGATCGAATCCATCAAATCAAACTCAAATCAGGCTCAGATCAGACTCAGATCAGACTCATCTTGGGCGACGCCTGCTGCTGCGCCTGCTGTTGTTCCTGCTGCTGTTGCTGCGCCTGCGCCAGCTTCGGCGCGTCCTGCTGCAATTTCCGCGAGGACTGCTCGATCGACTGATTCATCGCCTGATCCTTGTCGGCGAACACGCGCTGATGCGCCGGATCGTTGAGACCGCCCTGGACCGCGAACAGGCCGCTGCCGTTGACGTTCGGCACGACGTGGTCGATGCGGTTCATGCCGCTCATGCGCGCTTCGTAGGTCAAGGTGCCGGCGGCACGCTCGAGCTGGGCGTGATCGCGGAACCCGGCCTGCGGCCCGAGCTTCTCCAGGCCGTCGACCGCCTGCTTGTACATGGCGTGGTCGGGATGATTCGGGCTCGACAGCAACTTGCCCTGATCGTCCTGACGCGGAGCCGCGTGCTTCATCGCTTCCAGGGTCTTCGGACCGGCCACGCCGTCGTCCTTGAGCCCGTGTTCGCGCTGGAACGCCTGCACCGCCTGACGGGTGCGTTCGCCGAAATCGCCGTCGGCGGTCAGCGCCTTGCCTTCGCCGTCGCGATAACCGAGCCGGTTCAAACCTTCCTGCAAGGCGCGCACGTCCTGGCCGCGCTCGCCGGCGTGCATGACGCCGTCGTTGGGCTTGTGCTGTTCGGTGCCGGCCTGGTTCGCGCTGCGCGCGCCGGTGGTCTGGCGCTGGTTCCAGAACTCTTCCGGATTGAGGTTGCGCCCTTGCGGATCCTTCATCTGGTAATGCACGTGCTGGGCGTACTGCGCCTCGCCGTTAGGGCCGCGCCCGCCCATCGTGCCGATCACCGCGCCGGCCTCGATGCGCTGGCCTTCGACCACCGACTGGCTCTGCGTGTGCAGCAATTGGTGACGGTTGCCTTCGGCATCGCGAATCGAAATCGTGCCGTAACGGCCACCGACGAATTCGACCGTGCCCGCGATCGGCGAATGGATCGAGGGATGTTCGAGATTGACCCCGGCCTGTCCACCGACGTAATTGAAATCCGAACCGCCGTGCGGACCGCTCGCGCGATGCTCGCCGTAGTGGCCGGTGATGTGCGACGAACGCCCCTGCTGCGGCGGCAGAATCACGTTCATGATGTCCTGGTACGACATATCGGTGTCCCCTCAGCTCAGAGCGAATCGTCGCGCTTGCGGTACAGCGTCCAGCACTCGCCCTTGCGGAAGAAGAACGACAGCTGATAGTCGGTATCGGGCTTGGCCAGCATCACTTGCTTGTCGCCGTTCAATTCGGTCTGGCTTAGGACCAGTCCGTCGTTCTTCTGGGTCTGGCTGCTGGGCATGACCGGGAACTTCAGCGCATCGCCGTCGAGCATCGCGGTCACCTGCTTGGGCTCGGGATCGGCGTTGGGATCCACGCTTTCGCTTTGCAGCGGCCGCTGGGTGTGCGCCTTCTGCACTTCGACGTCGTCGGCGAAGGCTTTCAGGAAAACCTCGAAGTCCTGCGACGGGCAGGCGATCGCGGTTTTCGCAGGGGTTGCAGCCGGGGTCGTCGTCGCAGGCGCGGCGGCCTGAGTGGCAGGCGCCGTCGGCGGCCCCTTGGATGCGACTTCGCAGCCTGCCAGCGCCAGCGAGGCGAGCAAGGAGGACAACAACAGCAACTGATTGCGCTTCATCGATTTGAGCTTCCGTCGGATCATGAGTGGTTCGCCTTACCGGCCCAGGTCGGCCTTGAGCTGCGCTTGAAAATCGATGCGCTGATCGGGAGTGTCGAGCAGGAAATACTGCCCCGCCACGATCAGCTGATCGTCGCTCCAGCGCAGATGCTGCGCGCCTTCGGCGACGACCGCCGAGTACGCGTCCTGCGCGCCCGGCACCTCCACATCGCCGCCGCCGCGCACCGCGCCGTTGCCAGCATCGAGCTTGACCACCCGCAACAAAGTCTGCGACAGCGACTGCTGCGGCTGGGTGTCCGATTGCAGCAACACGTACAACGCATCGTCCAGGTGCAGGCAATGGGTTGCGCGGCTTTGGTAAGTGTCTTTCGGCAATTCCAGCGTGCGCGTCCACACCGGCTTGCCCGAGGTCTGTTCGATGTAGACCACCGGCTTCTGGTTCATGCCGTCCTGGTCCACCGCCGCGCCGACCACGCACTGCCTGCCGTCGCCGATCGATTCGCTGGCGTACGAGGAAAAACCCGCCGGAATGACCGTTTCGGTGGCCGCTCCGCTCGCGCTCGCCGTCGGCGCGGCCGCGGCGGTCGGCGTCGGCGCCGCGGGCGTGGCGTCGCCATGCGTCGACGATTCGCAGGCGGCCAGCGCCAGCGAAACGCCGCACACGACAATCATGGACATGCGGTGGTGCTTATTCATCGGAACAATTCATCACGGCAACGAATCCAGGCCATCGATCATTAATAACCAAACAACATAAAACCTTTGCGACGCAGGTTGCGGAACAATTCCGATGTCGGGATGACGCGCCCGCCGGATTGCCCGGCGGACGCGCCATCCCCAACCCGCGCCCGCGCGTCGGTTTCGACGCGCGGGACTTGACTCATGCCGCGATCAGACCAGCACCGGCTTGGCCGGCTGACGCTGTTCGGCGTCCTGCGCCGGCGCGGTCTGCGGCTTCTGCGCCGGCACGTCCTGCGCCAGCTGCTGGGTCGAACGCTCCACCGGCTGGCTCAACGCGGTGGCCTTGTCGACCAGCGCGCGCTTGCTGGCCGGATCGCCCAGTTCGCCCTGCACCGCGAAATAACCGGTGCCGCTGGCGTTCGGGACGACGTGGTTGATCTTGTCCAGACCGCCCAGACGCGCTTCGTAGGTGATGCCGGCCGCGGCGCGCTGACGCTCTTCGGCGTTCTTCAGGCCGCTGTTGGCGCCGAGCTTTTCCAGGCCCTTCAACGCGTCTTCGTACATGCCGTGATCGGGGTGCTTGGCATCCGACAGCAGCGGCGACTTCTGCGCGTTCTTGAGCGCTTCCAGGGTCTTCGGACCGGCTTCGCCGTCGACGGTGAGGCCGTGCGCCTTCTGGAACGAACGCACCGATTCCTCGGTGTGCTTGCCGAAATCGCCGTCGGGCTTGAGCGCATTGCCCTGCGCGTCGCGGTAGCCGAGCTTGTTCAACGACTCCTGCAACTCGCGCACCGCGGTGCCCTTCTCGTTGCGCTCGAGCACGCCGTCGGCGTTCGCCGCCGCGGCGGTGCGGGTCGGCGCCGGGTCCTTCTTGGCTTCGGTCTTGGCGGCCGGATCCTGGCTCTGGGTCTGCTGATTGTCCTTAAGCAGCGAGCGCGATTCGGCCAGCGGATCGGTCGCGTACAGCTTGACGCCGTTGGCCTGCTTGCGGCTGAGGTAGGTGTCCAGCGAGGACAGCTCCACGCCTTCGCCGCCGCGCGACTGGCTGATCATCAGCTCGTTGCTCTTGGGATCGCGCACCACCATGGTGATGTGGTCGATGCCCTTGAAACGGCCCTTGTCCCAGCTCTTCGGGCCGTTGTCCTCGCCGATGATCATGCCTTCCTTGAGCGCATCGCGGGTGACCGCCTTGCCCTCGATCATCACGCCCGAACGCTGCTGCGCCTTGTCGACGATCATCGCCGCGCCGTCGTTGCCGAGATTGAACTTGTCTTCCTTGCCGTAGATCTCGCGGCCGGCCTTCTTGTTGATCTCGTTCATGGTCGCGTTCTGCATCGTCGCGACCCAGCCCGAACAATCCACATAGCCCTGATCGGGATGCTTGCCGTCGACACCCGGGTACTTGCCGCTCATCGCGTACTTGACGTTGTCGTACTTGACGCTGAGATCGTGCGCGGCGGTCAGCGAGATGCCGGCGCCGGTCTGGGCCTGGGTCTGCGTCTGAGCCGGGGTGGTCTGCGTCTGCGTCTGCGACGGCGCGGTCTGAGTCTGGGTCGGCGCGGTCTGGGTCTGCTGACGGTTATCGGTGATCGGGGCGATGCCCTTTTCCGGAATCGCCACGCGGTCGAACTTGGTGTCCCAGTACTGGGTGAACGTCGTCGCCATGTCGCGATCGGACATGCGCGAGAACTCGGAATACTTATGCCCGGTCACGCGCTCGAAATCGCGCGAGCTGACGTTGTTGAGGATGTTCGAACGGGTGTCGTCGCGCGAGAAGCTTCCGGTCGCGATCGCCGACTGGATCGAGCGATAGCCCGCGCCGCCCTGCTGATGCGCCATGTACATGTCCAGGCCATCGGGTTCGGGCTTGCCCGACAGGTACGGACGGCCGTCGCGCTCGTGGCGGTTGACCAGGGTGTTGCGATTGTCCAGGTACAGGCGCGCGGCGGCGTCGGTGTTGGCGACCGCATCGAGCTCGCGGCCGCGGATGCCGTAGGCGTCGGCGGTCGACGGCACGAACTGGAACAGGCCCTTGGCGCCGGCCGCGCCGCGCGAAGCCTGTTCGTTGAAGCTGCCGCCGGTTTCGATGTAGGCAAAGCGCATGAAGTCGTCGCGCGGGATGTTCCGCTCGGCCGCTTCGCGTTCGATGATGCCCAGGACTTCGGTGCGGGAATAGTCGCGTGCCATGTCTCAATCTCCTTATGAGTGCCGCTATGTCTTTGTGGACCGCCGTGATCGGATCGGCCCGCCGGTGTGAATTTGTTTACTGCGCGCTGGGCTGATACTGGTTTTCGGTCGCCACGTAGCGGTACTCGAGCGCATCGGCCGGGCCGAGCGTGCGGACCTTGCCGGCCGCGACGATCCGGGTGCCGCTCATCGCGACGTGGATCAACGGCAGGTCGTCGCCATGCGGTTCGAAACTCAGCGCGCCGAAGCTGCGCGCGCACGGCTGCTGGTCGTCGTCTTCGTCGCAGCTGGCGCCGTTGTCTTCGCCGGCGGCGACGCTGCCCAGATACGTCCAGTGTGTCGTGTTGGGATCGGTCAGGTCGGCCGGATCGAACGCGAACAGGTCGTACGCATCCACGCGCACGCCGCCGCTCAGCGACCAAGTCGGCACCGCGAGCACGAACTTACCGTCCGGAGTGGTGTAGGTCTGCGGCTTGCGCTTGTCGTCGATCGCGTTGCCGCGTTCGAAGGCGCCGAATTTCCCGATCGAGAACTCGGCCATCTCGAAGCCCCACGAGCGCGCCGCGCCCGGCTGCGCCAACGAGAACGTCGCCTGGCTCAAGGTGACCTGAGTGTCCGGGGTCGGATCGGCGTCCTTTTCCGCGTCGTTGTACTTTTCCGGGGTTTCGGCGACGAAACCAGTGTAGTAGCCGGCGCCGTCGAGTTCGAACGCATGGCCGAACCAGAACGTGGCCACGCTGCCGTTTTCGATCTCGTACGAGGCCGAGCCGTCGCCGGCGATGTCGTGGATGGCGTTGATCACTTCGCCCGGTGTCGGCGGCGTCGCGGCGGCAAGTAGGTTGGCGATTTCAGACATGAAGAACATCCTGTTTTATGCGGTTTTTTGAACACAGCGCGCGTGGGTTGATGCGGCTTCGACCGGTTCGGCATACGCCGCGGATACGGCGATCAGAACAGCTCAAAGCCAGACACAACGTAGGCGAGCGGTGCGGGTATCCGACGACGCGTAAGCGGCGGCGATCGAAACCCGATGGATTCAGGGGAAGAGGCGGACGACGGATTCGGACGGCTGACAGGTCACGCGGCGACGCGAACGTCGACACGGCACGATCGGCTGCGCGCAGGCAGCGGAGCGTTCCGCGCTACGTGCCGATGACCTTGCCGGGCTTGGGCTCTTGCGAGGCCTGAGCCAGTTGCGGCGCGTCCTGCTTGGCCTGGAAGGTCGACTGTTCGATCGGCTGACTCGCCGCCTGCGCCGTATTGGCGTGGACGCGAAGATGGCCGGGATCGTTCAAGGCGCCCTGTACCGCGAACAAGCCGGTGCCGTTGGCGGTCGGGACCACGTGATCGATCTTGCTCAGACCGCTCACCTTGGCCTCGTACGTCAACGTGCCCGCGGCACGCTCGAGGTCTTCGCGATTCTTGAACGCCTGCGGGCCGAGTTTTTCCAGCCCTTCGACCGCGCCCTTGAACATGCCGTGATCCGGATGGGCCGGACTCGACAGCAGCGGCGTGCGCTCGGCCTGCTTCAACGCATCGAGCGTCTTCGGACCGGCAATGCCGTCTTCCTTCAAGCCATGGGCCTTCTGGAACGCCTGCACCGCTTCCTTGGTGCGATCACCAAAATCGGCGTCCGCGCTCAACGCACGTCCGTGCGCATCGCGGTAACCGAGCTTGTTGAGGCCTTCCTGCAGCGCGCGCACATCCTGTCCGCGTTCGCCATGCTTGATCACGCCGTCGGCGGCCGCATGGGTGCGGGCCGGCGTGGGTTTGGCGTCGTCCGGGGCCTGATTGAGGCTCTTCGGATCGCGCGTCATGTACTGATTCAGACCATCGCGGTTACGCGTGATGTCGTGCAGATAGTCGTAATTGCTGGTGCCGTTGGCGTCGCGGATCGCGCGGCCGCCGGTGACGGCCGCCTTGGCGCCGCCGTAGCCGGCGATGTGGCGGGCCTTGAGGAAACCGGCCACGGTCTCGGCCTTGTCGTCCTCATGCAGCACGCCGTCCTTGATCGCCTGGCGATAGGACTTGTCGCTGTTGATCTTGAAGGCCTTGTCCTGCAGATCGCCGGACGCCTTGTACTTGTCCAGGCTCAGGCCGTCTTTCCAGTTATGGGAATCCTGGAGAAAACGCGACATGCCGCCGCTGCTCGCCCACTTCCACTCCGCCCCGCGTACTTTCTCGGGGTCGAAGCCGTCGTGTTTCATCGCAGCGTCGAGCTTGTGCTTGTCGACATAGCCGGCATCGGACAGCCAACCGGCTCCCGCCTGGTAGCGTCCTACGTAGCCTTGCTTGTTGGTGATGGCCAGATCACCGCCGTTGCTCTCGGTCATAACCGTGGAAGCAACCAATCGTCGGGTCATCGCGGCATCCAAGCCGGCGATATTGCCCTGGTCGTACTCGTTGGCAGTGGCCACTGCCTTCTCTCGTCGATCAGCCATGACGCTGTCCTCTTGGATTGACGAAGTTATTGGGTTGTGTGGATCTCTGGGAGACCGCGTGTCGCACCGCTTAGGGTCTTATGACTCCTTGCACCGCATCGAGGCGATCTTCTGCGTCGGGCGATTGGGGGTGAATTCAAAGGTCGTGGTGCCGGGGCCTTGATTGCCACCGTCGTCCACATAGCCTTCAGCATACACGATTTTTGTGTTTGTCAAACTCAGCTTGAAGAACTGGTTGGCCTGGGTGTTTTCGGCGGTGGTGCCGTAATCGAGCTCGCATTGGCCGGCGATCGGCTCGACCGTGGCGCCCGCGCCGAACTGGCGCTGCAGCACCTGCTGGTAGTCCTCGCTGGCGTAAAACTTGAGCAATGTCACGGAACGGACCTGATCGGCGCTGCCGTTCAAGGTCACCCCGACCTCGCCTTCGTTGGCCTGTTTGGTGCCGGCCTCGGCGCCGACCTTGCCGTCGGGCACCTCGACCATGCCGAAGCCCGCGAGCAGAAGATTGCCGCTGCGATAGCGCGCGTTGTCGGGCGAGTTGGAGTCGGGATTGTCCTGCGGCGCGGGATCGCGCCACTGCACGCCGGCGACGCGATCGAACGTCGACCAGGCCGCACCGTCTTTCGCGAGAAGTAGATCCAGTACACCTTCCAGCGGACTCATCTGCTGCTTTCCTTGCTGATCTGCGGCTGCCGGAGCGGCGGGAGACGGGGCCGGAGCGGCCGAAGAAGGGGCCGCGGCCGCGTCCGGTGCCTTGTCCGGAGCTTGGCTACAGCCTACCACCAGCGACGTGGCGAGCATCAAGGCGAAATGCGCTGAGTACTTCATGGGGTCCTCGTGTGCGGATCGAACTGCGTCGCGCTTGTACCCCAATAGCATAGACGGCCCGGGTGCCGCTGGGTGAGACGAGGCGGGGCCAATGGCATGCACGAGGCGTGAAGAGTGAAGCGTCGTTCGCGGTGCTCACCGCGCCGAATCTCGTCGCTGATCAGCCGAGCGCCATGTTTCCGCAACGCAGCGACTGTAGGAGCGGCGCAAGCCGCGACCGCGTCATGACGCCGACGTCGTCGTCCCCATGGCCTCAGCGCCGCGAGCACCATGTGGATCATGGCCATGCTGTGCGACAGAGCGAATATTCCGCGGACGCGATGTTCTCTCAATTCGTCATTCCCGCGAAGGCGGGAATCCAGTGCCTTTGACGCCCTTGCACGAAAGTCGCTGGATTCCCGCGTTCGCGGGAATGACGGACCTAGTGCGCATCGCGCGAGCGTAGACCATCCACGCAGTCAAACGAGCACCGATTACTGACCTGGCCGTTCCCCATCCCAGTCGCTCCCTAATCCAGCGACTCCCTACCCCGGCCGCTCACGCACCGGCCGCTTCGCCAAGCGCCGCTGCAAGGTCCGCCGATCCACGCCAAGCACCCGCGCCGCGGCCGAAACATTGCCGCCGCATTCGGCCAACACGCGTTGCATATGCTCCCAGCCCTGGCGACGCAGCGACGGCGGATCGCTCGGCGGCTCCGGCGGCGGCGTTTCCGGCGCGGATTCGAAGGCCTGGGTGAGCGCGTCGATATCGAACGGCTTGGGCAGATAGTTCCAGGCGCCGCGACGCATCGCATCGACCGCGGTGGCGATGCTCGCGTAACCTGTCGCGAGCACGATGCGCGCCTGCGGACGGCGCGCAAGCAGTTCGCGGATCAGCAGCAGGCCGTTGTCGGCGCCGAGCTTGAGGTCCAGCACGATGCCCTGCGCGTCGAAATCCTCCAGCGCGGCCAGGGCGCTGGCCGCGTCATGACGCGCCTGCACCGTGATACCGCGTCGCTGCAACAAACGCGCCAGCACCTGGCAGAACGCCAGGTCGTCGTCGACCAGCAGCATCTTCTCGGGCAGGCTCATGCTGGCGACTCCACCAGCGGCAGATCGACCTCGGTCACGCAGCCACCGCCTTCGCGTTCGACCTGACGCATGCGGCCACGGTTGCGTTCGATGCTGGCCTTGGAAATCATCAGGCCGATGCCGAGCCCGGGGCCCTGGCTGTCGCGCCGCGGCAGCGCGGTGATGCGCGCGGGGCCCGCGCCGCGGTCGAGAATCGACACGATCAGCCAGCCGTCGCGCACGTCAGTCGCGACTTCGACCGGTTCGTCGTGGCCGCGCCCGGCATTGGCATCGGCGGCGTTGTTGATCAGATTGATCAGCGCCTGCGGCAACGCGGCATCGACGCGGACCGCGCGATCGGCCGCGCCCGGCGTGAAGATGGCGCTGGCATTGGGCCGCAGCAGACGCCAGCGGTCCACGCAGGCATGCACGAAGCCGTCGGCGGTTTCCACCGTGGCCTCGCCGGCCGCGCCGCGCCGGGCCATGTCGGCCAGGGCGCGCACGTGATCGCGGCAATGGGTCAGCTGCGAACGCAGCAGTTCGATGTCCTCGCGCGACGGGGTTTGCTCGCTGCCGATCCAGTCGTCGACCAACAGGCTCATCGTCGCCAGCGGCGTGTTGAGTTCGTGCGCGGTGCCGGCCGCGAGCGAGCCCAGCGCCGACAGCGATTCGTCGCGGATCGCGCGTTCGCGCGCTTCCGACAGGCGCCTGCGCTGATCGCGCACGATCGTCATGAACCGGCTCAGCACCACCACCATGATCCCGGCCGAGAGCAGGAAATTGACCCACATACCGGTCACGTGCAGTTGGAAATCACTGCCGTGGACATGCGGCAGCGCGATGTGATGACGCAGCAGCCAGGTGTAAAGCGCCGCCGTCAGCACGGTCAGGCCGAGCATCGGCGCGATCTCCAGGCCGATCGCCGCGACCGCCACCGGCAGCAGGTATAGCGAGACGAACGGATTGGCCGGTCCGCCGGAGTAATACAGCAACGCGGTCAGCGCGAGCAGATCGACCAACAACTGCAGCACCAGGGTGCGGGTATCGGGGTCGCGATGACGCAGCCACCACAGATGGCTGGCGAGGTTGAACACCAGCAGCGCGCCCGAGATCGCCAGCAACGGACGCACCGGCACCGGCAGGTTCAAGCGCTCCACGACGAACACGACCGTGAGCATCTGCCCGGCCACCAACAGGTATCGCAGGTAGATCAACAATTGCAGCACGGGGCCGTCCGTCAGGCGTGAGGCCGGGATTATCGCACCCGCGCCGGGTCCGGCCCGCCCGTGTTGCGATGGCGGTCACGCCGGCCCGCGACATTCGGACGCAGGCGCGGTTTTCGCGGCGGTATTCTCGTTGCGCCAGGGTCGTCTGGCGATCACAGGAATGGATCTCATGGAATCGAAGATCATGAAAACAACGCGATGGAGCCTCATGAATACCCTGCTGTGCGGCGCGCTGGGCTTCGCCGCGCTCGGCACCAACGCACCGGCATCGGCGCAGCCGAATCCCACCGGCACGGTGCTGCACTGCTACGTCAGTCCGAACGATCAACCGATGCCGCCGGGCAATCTCGGCCGCTGCACGTCCTTCTACCCGAGCCCGCAGGGCTATGTCGCCGATTTCGAAATCCGCAATCTGCCGTCCGGCAGCTACAGCTTCGTATGGACCTCCGACCTGGGCGTGGTACTGCCCTGCTCCACCGCGTATTGCAGCCAGCGCTATCGCGGCGATATGGCGGTGTTCGACTTCGTCACCGTGACCTACACCAACCTTGCTACCGGCGAGGCCAAGAGCTTCAGTCGCGGCGTGAGGATCGGTGGGCCGTTGTAATGGGCGCGAATCGGTAATTTGCAAATACGTGACATTGCAGCCCAGATGCTGCGCCAGGCATCTGTGGTTTCAACTTTCATTTTGCGTCTAAAAAAGCGGGCTTAGACCCGCTTTTTTTGATGGCGCGAACGACGCGCGGCTTGCGACGTCATCATCGATCAAAACGCAGGGATCGGCTATTCATGCGCATATCGTCGCGGCCGGGCCTCGTAAGGCGCGGCCCATGCCGCGGCATTCCACGTAATCGCGACGCCTGTTAATTCCGACAGTTCGCGCGCCGCGCGACGGCACGGCGCTATCCTCGATCGGCCAGGTTCCTCTGGCGATCACAGGATCGGATCTCATGAAATCTCAGCTCATGAAAACAAACGGACGCACGCTCATGAACACCGCGCTGTGTACCGCGCTCGCTCTAGCCGCGATCGGCTCCACCGCCTCCGCACCCGTGTCGGCGCAATCGTTCCCGAGCGGACCGATACTGCACTGCTACATCAGTCCGAACGATCAGCCGATGCCGCCGGGCAACCTCGGCCGCTGCGCGTCGTTCTCGCCGGGCCACAGCAGTTACCGCGCCGACTTCGAAATCCGCAATCTGCCGGCCGGCAGCTACACCTATGCGTGGACCACTGAAATGGGCCTGGTGCTGCCCTGCAACACCTCGCGTTGCAGCGTGACCTACCGCGGCAACATGGCGGTCTCCGATATCGCCAATGTGACCTACACCAACCAGACCACCGGCGTGGCCAATACGCTCAACCGCAGCGTGCAGATCAACGGGCCGCTGTAGCCCGTCGCGGCGCTCGCAACAAAAAGCGGGCTTGCGCCCGCTTTTTGTCTATATCTACCAACGCAAATCTCCCTCTCCCGCTTGCGGCGACCGCAGGAAGTGCAAAGCTGAGAGGGCTGGGGTGAGGGTCCGCAAGCGCGGTAAATACCGACGATCACCACCCTCGCCGCCCCACGCATTCGTCAATTGAACTTGTAATTAGCCTCCAACCAGAACTGGCGGCCATACGGATCGTAATTGCCGACCGGATAGAACGGCCAGCCGCCACCGCTGCGATCCGCCGGCGGTCGCGAGTCGCGCAGGTTGTTGACGATCAACGACACGCTGGCCTGATCGCTCAATCGATACGACACGCTGCCGTTGTAGCGGGTGTAAGGCGCGATCCGGCCGCTGCCGTCGCCGTTGGGCAGGCTGCCGTAACGCAGCGCGGTCAAGTTGCTGTTCCAGCGGCCGATGTTCCAGCCCAGGCTCGCGTTGACCTTGCTGCGCCAGTCGGTGTAGTCGAGCGAATTGCGCACGTCGATCTTGGGGTCGTCGGAGAATTGCTGATAGTCGTGCTTGAGCACCAGGGTGTAGCCCAGGCGCGTGTTGAAATCGCCGAAACGGCCGGCGCTCCAGCGGAAATTGCTCTTCAGGTCGATGCCGTCGGTGCGCTCGGAGGCGGCGTTGATCGCATTGATCAGCACCCGGCGCACCTGGTCGGGCTGCACCGGCGCATCGGGTGGATTGCGGATCACCCGGCTCAGCACATCGCGGCAGTTCGGCGAATTGATGTCGCGCGGCTCGCCGCTGATCGTCTGCCCCAGGCGGCAATCGGCTTCCTCGCGCAGGATGCGGCTGCTGCTGAGATTGGTGACCTGATCGTCGAGGCGGATGCTGTAGTAATCCACCGACACATCGAAGCGATCCGACGGCGACCAGACGATGCCGAAGCCGTAGGACTTGCCGTTTTCCGGCTTCAGATTGGGATTGCCGGCGCTGGTGTAATCGATCGCAAGACCCGAGTAATCGCAGTCGTCGAAGTCCTGGCCGGCGGTGCGGCAGCGCCAGTAGTCGGTCATGCCCGGGTTATAGCCGCGGGTTTCGGCGGCGAAAATGTAGTTCATGTCCGGCGCGCGGAAACTCGTCGCGGTGGTCGCGCGCAGCAGCAGGCTTTCGATCGGGCGGAATTCCAGGCCGACGTTCCAGGTCGCCTTGCCCGACTTGCGGCCGGCGAAACGGAATTCGTCGTAGCGCGCGGCGGCCGACGCGGTCAGGGTGCTGAAGATCGGCACGCTGATTTCGCCGCCGATCGCATAGCGGTCGCGCTCGCCCGAGGCGCTCACGCCCGCGGTGGTGTTCCAGAAGGTGCCGTCGCCCAGACGCGGATCGGGCAAGTTGCGATAGCCCTGGTTGCCGGCTTCGATCACGCCGGCGAAACCGACCGGACCGGCCGGCAGGTCGAACAGGTTGCCGTTGACGGTGAAGCTCAGGTTCTGGATCCAGGCGGCGTTGTCGCTTTCGTAGAAACCGGTCAGGCGCTCGTAGTCGGCCGGGGTCAGCGGCGTGTACAGACGCGCCGGATCGGGGTTGTAGATGCCGATGCCGGTCGAGGTCGTGCCCAGGCGCGGGCCGAGGTAGTACTCGTTGATGCCCGACAGGAACTGTCGGCGCTTGGTCAGGTTCTGATAACGGCCGCGGTTGTAGGCCAGTTCGTAATCCCAATCGGACTCGCCGAAACTGCCGCGCACGCCGGCGCTGAACGACCACGAGCGCTCGAGGAAGCGATTGTTGTTGGCGTGCGCCGAGCCGATTTCCTCCGGCGCGATGCGGCGGTACCAGATCTCGTTGAGGCCTGTGGCCTGATTGAGGAAATAATTGTTGTCCGATGTCCAGCTCGGCGCGCGGGTGTTGTTCTCGATGCTGGAAATGCCCAGTTGCAGATCGGCGAACACGTCGGTGCGGTCGGACACATGCCAGGTCAGCGAGCCGTAGGCGTCGGCGTTCTTCTTCTGCGTCTGCACGGTCCAGAACGCCGGCGAGGCTTCGTTGCTGCCGCAGTACCAGCCCTGGCGCGGGTTGTTCACGCGCGTGGTGGAACCGTGATACAGCCCGCCGAGGTTGTCGCAGTTCGCGCCCGGATCGATGTAGCCGTTGGTGCGCGCGTTGCGGCGGAAACCGACCTGGGTCGGCAGCAGCGGATCGCCGGCCGGCTTGTCGAGCAGCGAATCCATGAAGTCGCGCTGATCGCCCCAGATCGCTTCGCGATGTGACAGCTCGAGGCCGTACACCGCATCGATGCGGTCGTTGGAATAACCGCTGACCACTTGCAGGCGCTGGTTCTGGCCGCCGCCGGCCTCGGTGCCGCCGACGCGCAGATTGATGTCGGTGCCGTCGAACTTGTCCTGCAGGATGATGTTGACCACGCCGGCCACCGCATCGGAGCCGTACACCGCCGAGGCGCCGCCGGCCAACACTTCGATGCGCTTGATCAAGGCGCTGGGAATATTCGCCAGGTTGACCACGTTGACCGAGCCTTCGTAGGCCAGCGGGTAATCGGCCAGGCGCCGGCCGTTGACCAACACCAAGGTGTGATTGGGGCCGAATCCGCGCAGATTGATGGTATTGGCCGCGGGCGTGAAGGTGTTGCCGAAGTCCTCGCCCTGCACCGAGCCGGTGTTCTGGGTTAGCGCGCTGATCGCGTCGAACGCGCTGCGGTAGCCCTGCGCATCGATGTCCTGCTTGGTGATCACGGTGACCGGCGACGGCCCTTCCAGGGTCGCGCGCGGAATGCGCGAACCGGTCACCACGACCTGATCGAGCAAGGTCGCCGGTTGGCCGTTATCCGAAGCGGCCTGAGTAGGCGTCTGTTCCTTGGCGGTCTGCGCTTGGGCGACGGCGGAGGCGAAAAAGGCCGGCAGGGCCAATGCGACGAAGACGGTCAACGGACGGCGTCGCAGCCGTGGAATGGCGTGCATGAATATTCCTTCGAAAGGGGGAATTCGCGCCGGCGGGTTGTGATCCCCACGCCCGTCGTCGCGACGTTGCACGCATCTTTGTTGCCCCGCAGCAAACGCAGAAATGAAGGCGCGGCATCTGCATATGGCGACGGGGCATTTGCGCTGCGCGTTGCAGTCTGCCGAACACGCCGCAGCGGGCCTGTGCGCGCGGACACGAATCGCGGCGAACGCGTGGACGCGACGCGCGCGCTCAAGCCGACACAATCGGCAAACCGACACAGTGCCTCGTTCGACTCGCTCGCACTGCCGGCGTGATCGCGCGCACGCACGACCCGTTATGCGCGGCCGCGAACGTGTCGCAGGCGTGAACACCGCGTTGAGAACAGTGACGCAGCGCATGCCGATGCGCGGCGATCTGTGACGCAACCGGGGCTTTGCCGCTTGCCGGCCGACATAAGCTCGCGCTCCCCGAGCCACCACAACAAAGGAGTGCGCCATGACCCGCTCCATGTCCGTCCCGGAAATGTCCGCCTCCGAACAAGCGGCGATCCGCAGTCATCTGTTGCAGCGCTATGGCGCGCTCGGCCGCGCCACGCCATCGCAGGCGGCGCGTAGCAAGCTCGACAGCGCCATGGACAGCGCGCGCGTGACCGCGCCCGATGCGCAGGCCTGGCCGGTGATGCCGTTGCCGCTGGATCTGCCGCGTCCGTCGCTGGCGATCCGCGTGCTGGGCAATCTGAGCTACGGCGCCACGCCGCAATCGATCGCGCAATTCAACGCGCTCGGCAGCACCGACGCGCAGCGCCTGGCCAACTACGTCGACTGGCAGCTCGATTGGGCCGCGATCGACGACAGCGCGGTCGAAACCCGCCTGACCAACGCCGGCTACACCACCCTGGGCAAATCGCTGACCCAGTTGTGGAACGATCACGTCAAGGCCGATCCCACCTATGACGTGCGCATGCGTCCGGCCTGGGAAGCGCAGCGCGCCGCGTTGGTGCGCGCGGTCCATTCCAAGCGCCAGCTGCGCGAGATCATGGTCAATTTCTGGCACGACCATTTCAACGTCACCGCCAGCGACTACGACGCCGGCCCGGTGTACGTGAGCTATCAGCGCGACGTGCTGCGGCCGCAGGCGTTCGGTAACTTCCGGGTCATGCTCGAGGAAGTCGCCAAGAGCACCTCGATGCTCTACTACCTCGACAACGCATCCAACACCCGCGCCGGCCCGAACGAGAATTTCGCCCGCGAACTGCTGGAGCTGCACACCCTCGGCGCCGAGCATTACCTGGGTTTCATGGACCCGTTCCAGGTGCCGCCGGATGCCGAAGACCCAAGTTATCCAGCCGGTTACACCGACATCGACGTGTACGAAACCGCCTCGGCTTTCACCGGCTGGTCGGTCAAGAACGGGCATTGGCAGTACCCGACCGAGAACGACGGCAACTTCGTCTACCGTCAGGCCTGGCACGACGCCGGTCCGAAATTCCTGCTCGGCCGCATGCTCTATCCCGAGCAGCCGGCATTGAAGGACGGCCGCGACGTGCTCGATCGTCTCGCCAGCCATCCTGGTGTGGCGCGCTTCATCTGCAAGAAAATAATCCGCCGCTTCGTCAGCGACACGCCCGATCCGGCGCTGGTCACCAGCGCGGCGACGATCTTCCGCCAGAACTGGCGCGCGGCCAATCAGATCGAACTGACCCTGCGGCATATCCTCACCTCGACTGCGTTCGCGCAGACCTGGGGCGCGAAATCGCGGCGGCCGTTCGAAGCGGTGGCCGCGGCGATGCGCGCGCTCGGCAGCGAGTGGACGCTCAACGTCGGCACCGCGAAGAGCGACGAATTTGCCTGGCGCATGGGTTTCACCGGCCACGCGCCGTACGACTGGCCGGCGCCGAACGGCTATCCGGATACGCAGCAGGCGTGGTCGGGTTCGAGCAGTTACGCTATGACCTGGAAGATCCTCAACTGGCTGACCGAGACCAGCGACAACGCCGTGCCGCTGGCGCCGATCCTGGCGACCACGCGCGCGCAGGTGCCGTCGTGGACCGCGACCAAGCTGGTCGACTTCTGGTGTCAGCGCATCCTCGGCTACGCGCCGACCGCGGCGCGCCGCCAGACCCTGATCGCCTTCATGGCCCAGAACGGCGACCCGGCCAGCTACGTGATCACCGACACCAACACCTGGGCCGCGACCGATCTCAAGCGGCACTACAACCAGGAACGTCTGCGCAGCATGGTCTCGCTGATCCTGATGTCGCCCGAATTCCTCAGCCGCTAGCCGTAACTCAGCCAGGACGCCGACATGACCCTGACCCGACGCGAATTTCTCAAGGGTACTTGCGCCACCGCCGCCGCAGGCGCGGTGGGCGGACCCGCCCTGCTGTTCGCCGATTCCGCGTTCGCCGCGCCCAACGGCCACGACACCGTCGTGCATCTGTTCCTGCGCGGCGGCCTGGACGGCCTCAACCTGGTGGTGCCGATCGACGGCGCCGACCGCGGCTTCTACGAGCAGGCGCGGCCGAACCTCGCGATCGCCGCGACCGGCGCGTACGGCGCGTTGCCGCTCACCCTCGCCAGCGGCGCGGGTACCGGCTTCGGCCTGCATCCATCCGCGAGCGGTCTGCGCGATCTGTGGAACGCCGGGCACCTGGGCATCGTGCATGCCTGCGGCCTGTTGACCAGCGTCACTCGCAGTCACTTCGACGCGCAGCTCTACATCGACCTGGGCACGCCCGGGCAACAGGGCATCGGCAGCGGCTGGCTCGCGCGCGCGATGAACACCCAGCCGAATTTGAACGGCGCGGAGAAACTGCCGGCGCTCGGCGTCGGTGCGCGCCAACCGGTCGGACTGCTCGCCTCGGTGCAGGCGCTGACCATGGCCAGTCCATCCGACTTCGCGCTCAATGCCGGCGCGTGGTCGTGGCAGACCGTGCGCGCCGGCGCGCCAACGGGATTCGCCGGCCTCAACGAAACCCTGGCCGCGCTATGGAACGGCAGCACCGCGCTGGAATTGGGCGGACAACGCGCCGATCGCGCCTTGAAGGTGATCGCCCAGCAGACCTACAGCGCGCCGCCGACCGGCTGGCCGACCGGCGTGTTCGCGCAGCAGATGTGGACGATCGCGCAATCGGTCCAGTTCAACCTGGGCCTGCATTACGCCACGCTCGATCTGGGCGGCTGGGACACCCACGACGGCCAGGGCACGGCCGGCAGCGGCTATCACTACTACCAGAACAAGATCGCCGAACTGTCGCAGGCCTTGTCGGCGTTCTACGCCGCGCTCGACGCCAGCGGCCACGCCGGACGCGTGACCGTGGTGGTGCAGTCCGAATTCGGCCGGCGCGTGCGCGCCAACGCCAACGGCGGCACCGACCATGGCTACGGCAATCCGGTGCTGGTGCTGGGCGGCGCGGTCAACGGGCGGCGCTTCTACGGTTCGTGGTCGGGCCTGGACCCGGAGATCCTGTCGCCGCATTTCGGCGACGTGCCGGTGACCACCGATCATCGCCGGGTATTGTCGGAGATTCTCGTCAAGCGCATGGGCAATGCGAATCTGTCGACGGTGTTTCCGGGGTACAGCGGCTATGCGCCGTTGGGGATCGTGCGCGATTTCGGCACGGTGGCCAAACCGATGCCAGGCATCTCGACGGAGTTGCGGGCGCGCTCGGCGATGGCGGCGCAACCGCGGGTGGATGATCCGGATTTGCTGGAACGGTTGATGCGCTACATGCGTGAGTTGGTGGACTGAGGTCCGGCGCGACGCGTGTGCGGTCTTCTGGCTTTTGCTTCGGCTTTGGCTTTGGCCTTGGCTTTGGTTTCGCTTCGGCTCCGCTTCAGCTTTAAGCCCCGATTTCCTCCCTAACATCCAGCGCTGCGAGGCTTATAACTCGCGTTAGCAAA
>NZ_LMHM01000016.1:3694-3800 GCF_001427785.1 Lysobacter sp. Root690 | reverse complement strand
GCTCTGGACAAAAGAAAGTTACCCGCCGCTTTAGTGGCGGAAGCTTTTGATCCTGCTTGCAGCCTCTAAAGCTTTCAAGCTTTCAAGCTTTCAAGCTTTGAAGCTT
>NZ_LMHM01000016.1:243-3626 GCF_001427785.1 Lysobacter sp. Root690 | reverse complement strand
CATCCTGTCTCGGTGGCGCACGGCGCACATCCATGTGCGCCGCCCTTCGGGTGTGCTTTTGCTGACGCGAGCTACAGGCTTCGCAGCGCTGGAAGTCAGGTAGGAAATCGGGGCTTAAGCCCACGGCTAGAGCAAAGGCGAAAGCAAAGCGAAGGCAAGGCAAAAGCAAAAGCAAAAGCAAAGGCGAAGCTATATTAAGCGAAAGCGCGATGACCATCCCTCGCACCCCGATGCAGTCACACGACAGCGACTACGCCCCCGCCGCGAAAATCCCAAACTTATCCGCAAACACCCCCGACACCCAATCCACGAACACCCGCACCCGCGGCGACAACTGCCGATGCTGCGGATACAACACCGACACCGGTACCCCCGGACTGGCGAATTCACTCAACACCTCGATCAAGCGCCCATCGCGCAGATAGGTTTCCACACCGTGCCGCGGCAACTGGATCAACCCGCACCCACGCAGCGCCGCGGCGGTGTAGCAGGCCGCATCGTTGACGCTGATCCAGGAACTGAGTTGGTACTCGCGCAATTGCCCGTCCACGGTCAGTTCGAACGGATAACGCAGATCGCGATTGCTGGCGAAAAAACCGACCGCCTGATGCGTCGACAAGTCGTCCGGATGCCGCGGCGTACCGAAGGTCTGCAGGTACTCGGGGCTCGCGCACACCACTTCGGGCATCGTCGCCAGACGCTTGGCGATCAACGAGGAATCGCGCGGGTTGCCCGAACGCACCACGCAGTCGATGCCCTCGCGGACCAGGTCGACCAGACGATCGCCGCTGCTGATCACCAGGTCGATATGCGGATAGCGAGCGCGGAATTCGTTGATGCGCGGCAGGATGATGCCGGTCGCGTGGGTGCCGTGCAGGTCCAGGCGCAGGCTGCCGCGCGGATTGCTCGCGAGCGAGCGCAGCGCCGACTCGGCGTCGTCGAGTTCGGCCAGCACGTGCATGCAGCGTTCGTAATAAGCCTGCCCGTCCAGAGTCGGGCGCACCTGACGCGTGGTGCGTTCGAGCAGGCGCACGCCCAGACGCGCCTCCAGTTCCTTGATCGCATGGGTCGCGGTGGCGCGCGGCAGGTCCAGCACCGCCGCGGCGCGGGTGAAGCTGCCCAGTTCGACGATGCGGGTGAACAGGCGCAGAGCTTCGAAACGGTCCATGACGGCTCCGGTGCCGCCATCGGGGCGGCTATTGTTGGCAATTATTGAATTGTATTGCCAATCCAGCCTGATTTATCCAGGCATGCGCAACCAGCAGACTGGTTCCACCGCGGAACCCCTGGCATCCCGCCAGCGCCGCCCGACCTGGAGAGCCGTCATGACCACCCGATCGTCCACTCAAACCGCGACCACGAAGGCCGCCTTGATCACCGGCGCCTCGCGCGGCATCGGCCGCGCCATCGCCCTGCGTCTGGCCGCCGACGGCTATGCGGTGGTGGTCAACTACGCCGGCAATGCGGCCTCGGCCGACGCGGTGGTCGCGCAGATCCAGGCGGCCGGTGGCCAGGCCATCGCCGCCCAGGGCGACGTCGCCGATCCGGCCGACATGCAGCGCGTGTTCGAGCTCGCGCTGCACACCTACGGCCGCCTCAACGCGGTGGTCAACAGCGCCGGGGTGATGCCGTACGTGCCGATCGCCGGCGGCGACCTGGGCGAATTCGACCGCGTCATCCACACCAACCTGCGCGGCAGTTTCATCGTGCTCGGTCTGGCCGCGCAGCACCTGAGCGATGGCGGCCGCATCGTCGCGGTGTCGACCAGCGTGATCGGCAAGGCGTTTCCGAACTACGGCCCGTACATCGCCTCCAAGGCCGGTGTCGAAGGCCTGGTCCATGTACTCGCCAACGAACTGCGCGGACGCAACATCACCGTCAACGCGGTCGCGCCGGGTCCGGTCGGCACCGAGCTGTTCCTCAACGGCAAGACCGAAGAGCAGATCGCCCATTTCGTCAGCCTCGCCCCGCTCGAACGCCTCGGCCAGCCCGAGGAAATCGCCTCGGCGGTGGCGTTCCTGACCGGTCCCGACGGCAGTTGGGTCAACTCGCAGGTGTTGCGGGTCAACGGCGGCTACGTGTTCTGATCGATCTGGCCGATCGGCGTTCGCACGTGCGTGGATGCGTGCGAACGTGTCTTCGCGCATCGCTTCGTGATCCATCGATGTAACAAACCATCGAAACAGTACGCGGCCGCGATCCGACAGCCGCCATCGCAGCACCCGGCGTCGCATTCGCCACGCCACCCTCGCCTTCCGATCCCTCATCCCGGACGTCCTCGCGACGTCCGTCAGCGGAGTATTGCCATGAACCAGCAGCAGATCGTCCTCATCACCGGCGCCTCCAGCGGTTTCGGCGCCCTCGCCGCGCGCGCCCTCGCCCATGCCGGCCATACCGTCTATGCCAGCATGCGCGAAACCGGCGGCCGCAATGCGGCCCAGGTCGAGGCGGCGCGCCGCTACGCCGACGACCATCAGGTCGACCTGCGCACGCTCGAACTCGATATCGCCTCGCAGGCCTCGGCCGATGCCGCGATCGCGCAGTTGGTCGCCGCGCACGGTCGCCTCGATGTGCTGATCCACAACGCCGGCCACATGGTGTTCGGCCCGGCCGAAGCGTTCACACCCGAGCAGTTCGCCCAGCTCTACGACAGCAATGTGATCGGTGCGCAACGGGTCAATCGCGCCGCGTTGCCGCAGTTGCGAGCGCAACGTCGCGGCCTGTTGCTGTGGGTGTCGAGCAGCAGCAGCCGTGGCGGCACGCCGCCGTATCTGGCGCCGTACTTCGCGGCCAAGGCGGCGATGGATTCGCTCGCGGTGAGCTACGCCGGCGAACTCGCGCGCTGGGGCATCGAAACCTCGATCGTGGTACCCGGCGCCTTCACCTCGGGCACCAACCATTTCGCTCACGCCGGCACGCCCGCTGACAGCGCGCGGCTGGCCGATTACGACAGCGGCCCGACCGCCGGATTCGGCGAGGAAATCCTGCGCAAGCTCGCGGGCAGCGTGCCCGAGGACGCCGACGTTGCGAGCGTGGCCGACGCGATCGTCGCGATCGTCGATACGCCTTACGGTCGTCGTCCGTTCCGTGTCCACATCGATCCGGCCAGCGATGGCGCCGAGGTGGTCAACGCGGTGGGCGATCGGGTTCGCGCGGAATTCTTGCGGCGGGTTGGTCTGGGTGACTTGCTTGCGCCGCGGATGGATTAAGCCGCGGTCGCGGATTTCGATCCGATGTGACTTACGCCGTTATGACGTTGTATTTTCCATCCCGATTGCAGCCACTCAAAAAATCCAGATTTTTTTGACCTTGCTCTGATCCGCCTTGGCTTGAGCCTGAAGCTGCGCAGTTCATCCAGCGCTGCGAAGTCGCTGATTCGCGAT
>NZ_LMHM01000016.1:0-224 GCF_001427785.1 Lysobacter sp. Root690 | reverse complement strand
CATGGATGTGCGCCGTGCGCCACCGAGACAGGATGTCTCGTGTGGCGCATGCCCGCGTCAGCACCGATCGTGCGGGCTTTTGATTCATAACAAAGCATTTTTCTTTGGTTTGCACTGACTACCCTCAAGTGCATCACCCGCCTTGAGTCCAATCCGATGGGAACGCAGTACAGCCACTTCAGCCAAGTAGAACGCGGCGTGATCATGATCATGACGAGGCAGGG
>NZ_LMHM01000015.1:158449-178431 GCF_001427785.1 Lysobacter sp. Root690 | reverse complement strand
CCGCAACCAATCAACCGGTCAGCGGGGCCGCGCATTATGCAGATCTGAATGGGGCTTGGGAAGAGGTTTCGCGAAAAATGAACAGGGAATTTTTTGCGCCGCATCAAAACCTATGCGGGACGGGGTTCATGGCGGGTTCGCGACCTGGCGGCCCTCACCCCGGCCCTCTCCCGCGGGCGGGAGAGGGAGACAGGCATGTCTCTCTGGCTAAGTGCCGATGCGGTCTTCAGGTGCGCGTGCGCAAGCGCAGCCCGGCTTCCTCACGAATCAGGCCAGGACTCAGGTCAGACCAGGACTCAGGCGGCGACCAGACGCACCCGGGCGAAATTGCGCTTGCCCACCGCCAGCACGCCCTCGAAACCGGGGCCGAACACCTGCTGCGGGTCTTCCACGACGTTGCCGTCGACCTTGACCGCCCGCTCCTTGAGCTTGCGGTTGCCTTCGGCGTTACTGGGGGTCAGGCCCGCGGCCACCAACAAAGCGGCGATCCGCAGCCCCTCGGCCGGCACGGCCACGTCGGTCAACGGCAATGAAGAGATATCGCCCTCGCCGCGCACCGCCGCGTTCCAGCCGGCGACCGCGGTTTCGGCCGCCTGCTCGCCGTGGAAGCGAGCGGCCAGTTCACGCGCCAGGCGCAGCTTGAGGTCGCGCGGGTTGAGCTGGCCGGCCTCGATCTGGGCCTTGAGGCTCGCCGCCTCGGCGATGCCGATCTCGAAGCTCAGCAGGTCGATCCAGCGCCACATCAGTACGTCGTCGATCTTCATGGTCTTGGTGACGATGTCGATCGGCGGCTCGTTGATGCCGATGTAGTTGCCCAGCGACTTGGACATCTTGTTGACGCCGTCCAGGCCCTCCAGCAACGGCATGGTCAGCACGATCTGCGCCGGTTGGCCGTGGTGTTCCTGCAGGCCACGACCCATCAGCAGGTTGAACTTCTGGTCGGTGCCGCCGAGTTCGACGTCGCACTTGAGCGCCACCGAGTCGTAGCCCTGCACCAGCGGATACAGGAATTCATGGATCGCGATCGATTGCTGGGCGGCGTAGCGCTTGGCGAAGTCGTCGCGTTCGAGCATGCGCGCCACGGTGTGCTGGCCGGCCAGGCGGATCATGTCGGCGGCCGACATCTTGCCGAACCACTCGGAGTTGAAGCGCACCTCGGTGCGCTCCTTGTCCAGCACCTTGAACACCTGCTCGGCGTAGGTCTCGGCATTGGCGAGCACGTCCTCGCGGGTCAGCGGCTTGCGGGTGACGTTCTTGCCGCTGGGGTCGCCGATCATTCCGGTGAAGTCGCCGATCAGGAAGATCACCTGATGGCCCAGGTCCTGGAACTGCCGCATCTTGTTCAACAAGACGGTGTGGCCGATGTGCAGGTCCGGCGCGGTCGGGTCGAAGCCGGCCTTGATCCGCAGCGGGCGACCGAGCTTGAGCCGGGCTTCGAGCTCCTCGCGCTTGAGGATTTCGTCGGCGCCGCGGGCGATCAGGTCGAGGGCTTCTTGGGTAGTGGGGGGCACGCTGTTCAAAGGCTGGACTCAAGGACGGTCCGCGAGCGACTTTTTGTTAACGCCGTCACGAATTCAGGTTAAGTGGGGGTTAAACGATTTGGTGCCCGGCGGTGGTGAAAAACCCTATTCAGCTCAAGGGTTTGACGCGTACTGCTCGCGTGTCTATGGTAACGCCGCTACGCGGCCTTCACACCTCGACACGAGGGATCCATCCATGACAGTACCCGAGCAGGCTTCCAGTGTGGTCGCCGAACGACGCGAACGACTGAAAGCCTTGCGTGAAGCCGCGTTGAAACGCCCGGTGTTGGCGCGGCATATCTCCGATGGATTCAACGGCCGCTGGTCGGGCCGGCAGTGGGTGCAGGCCGGCCTGTTCGCCACCCTCGGCATGATGGTCGCCGCGATCGTTCCCGGTTTCAGCCAGTCCACCGCCTCGGTGCGCGCGCACGAGCCGCGTCAGTCGCTGGCGCTGGCGTTGCCGCCGCTGACCCTGGCCCGCCTCAAGGGCGAAACCGGCGACAGCTGGCAGCTGGTCCGGGTCAATCGCGGCCAGACCCTGGGTTCGGTGTTCAAGGACATGGACATTCCGTCCTCGACCATGCGCCAGATTCTCGAGCAGCCCGGCGCGAAAGAAGCGCTGATGCGGATGAAGCCCGGCACCGAGCTCGGCTTCGACATGCCGGTCAACGGCGCGCTGCGCACCTTCCGTTACGACAAGGACGACAGCCACCGGATCGAGCTGAGCCTGACCGGCGACAAGATCACCCAGAAAGTGATCGCGCGTCCGACCGAAACCCGCACCGTGGTGCTCAGCGGCAAGGTCGGCAAGTCCTTGTTCCGTTCGGCGCGCAAGGTCGGCCTGACCTCGGCCAACATCAACACCCTGACCGACGACATCTTCAAGTACGACATCGACTTCAACGAAGACGTCGGCACCAACGACCGTTTCAGCGTGGTGGTCGAACAGACCTGGCGCGAGGGCGAACTGCTCAGCACCGGCCCGATCCTGGCCGCGACCTTCACCAGCGAAGGCAAGCTGCACACCGGTTTCCGCTTCGATCGCAACGGCAAACCCGAGTACTTCACCGGCGACGGCCGGCCGCTGAAGAAGAGCTTCATCCGCATGCCGATCGCGTACGCGCGGCTGACATCGGGCTTCGGCTCGCGCCGGCATCCGGTGCTCGGCAACATCCGCATGCACAAGGGCGTGGACTACGCCGCCGGCACCGGCACGCCGATCATGGCCGCGGGCGACGCGCGCGTGCAGTTCATCGGCTGGAAGGGCGGCTACGGCCGCGCGGTGATTCTCGATCACGGCCGCGGCTACACCACGCTGTACGGCCACATGTCGAACTTCAGCAAGGTCAAGCCGGGGCAGCGCATCGCCCAGGGCACGGTGATCGGCTACGTCGGCAGTTCGGGCCTGGCGACCGGGCCGCACCTGCATTACGAATTCCGCGTCAACGGCGTGCATCGCAATCCGCTGTCGGTGACCATGCCGCCGCCGGAGCCGCTCAGCGGCATGGCGCTGGCGCAGTTCCGCAGCCAGACCAGCGTGGCGCTGGCGCGCATCCGCCAGGTCGAGAACGTGATCTATGCCGACGCCGGCCCGGCCCCGGCGCCCGCGCCGGCGCAGCAGGCGACGCCTTCGATCAAGCAGGTGGCGAAGAAGGTGGCCAAGTCGCGCAGGGCGTAAGTCCGGGCGAGTTGGCTGTCGTATGCGAAAGGCCTCTTCGGAGGCCTTTTTGCTTTTTCGGGATTGCGATTGAGTGGGTGTCCCGCTGCAGGAATGGCGCCCTACTGGATTTCCTTCGGTCACAAGCCGCGACCGCGACATCGCGCTTGCGTCGAATGCGCTATGTCGCGGTCGCGGCTTGCGCCGCTCCTACAGGTAGTATCCAGCGATTCGTTGGCATGCCTTGGGACACTGCGTCGTGGCTGATAACTCTTCGATCCCGGCGGGCACTGGCGCGGGGGAACCTGCTTCAGGCCTTTATCTGGGCCTGATCTCCGGCACCAGCGCCGACGGCATCGACGCCGCGCTGGTGCGGTTCGAACACGGCGCGGCGCCGACGCGCTGCGCGCTGGTGCTCGGCCGCACCTATCCGTGGCAGGAGGCGCTGCGCGAACGCCTGGTCGCGCTCGGCCAGGGCGGCGATGCGCGCTCGCTGGAGGAACTGGGCACGCTCGACATCCAGGTCGCGCAGGCGTTCGCGCAGGCCGCGCTGGCGCTGATCGACGAAGCCGGGGTGGACCCGCGCGCGGTCGCCGCGATCGGTTCGCACGGGCAGACCGTGCGCCATCGCCCGGCGGGGGCGCGGTTCGACGGCCAGCATCCGTTTACCTGGCAGATCGGCGACGGCGCGGTGATCGCCGAACGCACCGGCATCGCCACGGCCGCCGATTTCCGCCGCCGCGATGTCGCCGCCGGTGGTCACGGCGCGCCGCTGATGCCGGCCTTCCATGCCGCGCTGCTGCATTCGCCGGACGAGGATCGCGCCGCGCTGAACCTCGGCGGCATCGCCAATTTCACCCTGTTGCCGGCGCGCGGCGATGTGCGCGGGTTCGACACCGGACCGGCCAATTGCCTGATGGACGCGTGGGCGCTGCGCCATCTGGGCCAGCCCTACGACGCCGACGGCGCGTTCGCGGCCCAGGGCGAGGTCGATCCAACCTTGCTGACGCGGTTGCTCGACGAGCCCTGGTTCGCGCTGCCGCCGCCCAAGAGCACCGGCCGCGAGCAGTTCCATCTGGACTGGGTCGATGCTCGCCTGAGCGGCGGCGAGCGGCCGCAGAACGTGCAGGCGACCTTGCTCGAACTCAGCGCGATCAGTATCACCGACGCGCTGCGCGCGCATCAGCCGGCGACCACGCGGGTGCTGGCCTGCGGCGGCGGGGTGCGCAATGCCGCGCTGCTGGCGCGGCTGGCGGTGCACTTGCCGGGGGCGACGGTGGAGTCGACCGAGGCCTACGGGCTGGATCCGGATTTCGTCGAAGCCATGGGCTTCGCCTGGCTGGCGCGGCAGACCGTGGCCGGTTTGCCGGGAAATCTGCCGAGCGTGACCGGGGCGCGGGGGTTGCGGGTGTTGGGGACGGTGCATCCGGCGGGTTGAGGCGGCGCCTCGGGAGTCGGCGGAAGGCCGCAGTGTTTGCGCCTATGCCGGGAATTGCGTTTTCGACGTATGCGCGGTGGCGCGGTCGCGGCTTGTGACCGAAGGAAATCCAGCAGGACACCACTCCTACAGGGGCTTCGGGTCAGGCCGAGTCGGGGGTGCGCGGGCGAAATTCTTCCAGCAGCTCCAGGCTGCTCAGGTCCGGGCCGGCGCTGCGCGGTTTCGGCGCCTCTTGCGGTTCGGCGCGGCCGATCAGCGAGAAACCGGGATCGCTGGGGATTTCCTGTAATGCCGCGATCGCCTCCTGCAGCGCGTCGGCGTCGTGGTCGTTGAAGCGCCCGACCATCTCGGCCTCGACCACGAACAGCCCGCTTTCGATCAGATGCAGGGCGGTGCGCTGCAGACTCCAGCCACGCGCCTCCGCGACCCGACGCAGGCGGTCGGCCAGGATGGCATCGAGGTTGTGCAGGATGATATCGGTCACTGTCGGGCAAGTTGCCACCGTTCGCGTGTCGTTAGCAACACGAAGTTGGCCGAATCGCGTTCAGGAACACGACTTTGCTTAAACGCACGGGCACCGACGGGGTGCCCGTGCGCGGCTCACGCCGTCTGTGCGCTGATCGGCTCGATCGTCGGCGGCCGTCGTATCGCCAGCACGATGCACAACAAAAGTGCGGGAATGCCGAGCACGGCGGTGCCGACGAAGAACAGCGAATACGCCTCCAGCAGGCTGCGATCGAGCGCGAGATGCTCAACCGCGACGCCCGACAGGCCTTTGAGCACCTTGCCCAGCAAGGCGTAGAACGAGCTGAGCAGCGCGTACTGGGTGGCGGTGTAGCCGATGTTGGTCAGGCTGGACATGTAGCCGACCAGGGCCACGCCGGTGTAGCCGTTGCAGAAGTTGTCGATCACCATCGCCGCGGTGAACACGCCGGTGTCGTTGCCGTGCAGGGCGAGGTAGGCGAAGGCGAGGTTGGAACCCGGGCCGAGCACCGCGCCCGCGATCAGGGTCGGGATGAAGCCGAACCGGACCGCGCTGAGGCCGGCCGCGGCGACGCCGGCGATGGTGGCGATCAGCCCGAACGAGCCGCGCACCTGGCCGACCAGTTCCTTGTCCATGGCCAGATCGGCGTAGAACGGATTGGCCATCGGCCCCATCAGGAAATCCGGCAGCCGGTACAGGCTGATGGTCAGCAGCATCAACAAGGCCCAGCGGCCGTGCTCGCGAAAGAACGCCAGGAACGGGCCGACCAGCGCGTCGAACAGACCGCGCGGAGTGAACAGCGCCGGATGCGGGGTGGCCGCGGCGAGCACGCTGGCGGCCGGTTCGCGCGCCATCAGGGTCGCGAGCACGCCCACGCCCATCAGCGCGGCCATCACGTCGTACGACAACGCCCAGCCGGCGTGCGCGGCGAGGATGAGGATCAGCGAATCGGTGACCAACAGCGCGCCGCGATAGCCCAGGGTCGCGGTCGAGGTCAGCAGCCCTTGCTGCTCCGGGCTGTCCGCGCTCTCGATGCGCCAGGCGTCGATCACGATGTCCTGGGTCGACGACGCGAACGCCACCACGAGCGCCAGCGCGCCGAACACCACCAGTTGATCGATCACCAACCCGCCCAGCAGCAACTGGCCCTGGCGCGGCTCGATCAGCGCCATGCCGATCAGCGCCGCCGCGGCCACGCACTGCGACAACAGCATCCAGCCGCGCCGCCGCCCGAGCCAGCGGCCGAGCACTGGCGCGTCGAGCTTGTCGATCAGCGGCGCCCACAGGAATTTCAGCGAGTACGCCAGCCCGACCCAGGACAGGAAGCCGATCGTCGACAGCTCGATGCCGTTCTCGCGCATCCAGTAACCGAGCGTGTTGCCGACCAGGTAGATCGGGATGCCCGAGCTGAAGCCGAGCAGCAGCATCACCAGCACCTTGGGCTGGCGCAGATTGCTCAACACCCGCCGCCAGCCCGTCGAACGGGGCGGCGCCGGTGCCGGCGCAGGCGCCGACGGATCCGCCGACACCCCGGCCCGGCCGGACTCAGACGTCATAGTCGACGGAGAACGGGGCGTGGTCGGAGAAGCGCGGGTCTTTCAGGATCGAGCAGGCGCGCAGCTTGTCGCGCAGGCCCGGGGTGGCGAGCTGGTAATCGATGCGCCAGCCCACGTCGTTGGCGCGCGCGGCGCCGCGGTTGCTCCACCAGGTGTAGTCCTGGCGGTCGGGATGCAGCGCGCGGTAGGTGTCGACCCAGCCGCTGTCGTCGGCGCACATGCCGTTGAGCCAGTCGCGCTCGGGCGGCAGGCAGCCGGAGTTCTTCTGGTTGCTGGTCCAGTTCTTGATGTCCAGGCGGCTGCGCACGATGTTCCAGTCGCCGCACAGCACGTACTCGCGGCCGCTGGCCAGCCACTGGTCGAGGATGGGCTTGAGCCAGTCCATGACCTCGAACTTGAAGCCCTGGCGCAGCTCGCCCGACGACCCCGACGGGATATAGAACGAGACCACGCTCAGATTGCCGAAACGCGCCTCGATATAGCGACCTTCGTCGTCGAACGGCGCCCAGCCCAGCGCGGTGCGGACCTCGTCGGGCTCGCGCTTGGCGTAGATCGCCACGCCGCTGTAGCCCTTCTTGGTGATCGCGTCGCGGAAGTACGCGCGGTAGCCGTCGGGCAGGAACGCCGGGCCGGTGAGCTGGTGCTCCTGGGCCTTGGTCTCCTGGATGCACAGCACGTCGGCGTTCTGGGTCTTGAACCAGTCGAAGAAGCCCTTGGTCGCTGCAGAGCGCAGGCCGTTGGCGTTGAAACTGATGATGCGCATGCGCGCTCCGGGGCACGAAGTGCGCACGATCATAGCAACGGCCGGGCGCGGGTATCATGCCCGGCATGACCATGGCGACCGACGTTTCCAGCCCAGCCCTGGCGCGCGTGAGCGTGTGCGTGGTCTCGCCGATGCTGGCGCCGGCGGTGCGCGCGCTGCAGGTCGCGCCCGAGCAGCTGCAATATGTCGGCGACACCGCCTATAACCTCGAACAGACCCGCCTGGACCGCCACAGCGAAGCCATGGCGGTTCTGGCCGGCGAACGCGTGGTCGGCTTCTACCGGCTGGACTTCAGCGTCACCGCGATCGCCGGCCGCCCGCTCGGCGAACCCAGCGTGGGCCTGCGCGCTTACGTCATCGACCAGCGCGAACAAGGCCGCGGCTACGGCACCGCGGCCATGCTGGCCTGCGCCGACGACCTGCGCCGCCGCTATCCCGAACGCCGCCTGCTGGCGCTGACGGTGAACGTGCGCAACCGCGCGGCCTACAGCGTCTACCTCAAGGCCGGTTTCTTCGACACCGGCGAGCTGTACCACGGCGGATCGGCCGGCCCGCAGCACCTGATGCTGCTGCGGCTGGCGCCCGCCGTCCCTTCTTCCCCCACTGCCCCGATCCCATGACCGACCATCGCACCCGCTTTCTCCAGCTCGCCCTGCAGGCCGACGCCCTGCGCTTCGGCGAATTCACCCTCAAGTCCGGGCGGGTCAGCCCGTACTTCTTCAATGCCGGCCGGTTCGATTCGGGCGCGGCGCTGGCGGGCTTGGCCAGTTGCTATGCCGACGCGATCGACGCTCACGGCCTCGACTTCGACCTGCTGTTCGGCCCGGCCTACAAGGGCATTCCGCTGGCGACCGCGCTGGGCTGCGAGTACGCGCGCCGCGGCCGCGACCTGCCGCTGGCGTTCAACCGCAAGGAAGCCAAGAGCCACGGCGAGGGCGGCATGCTGATCGGCGCGCCGCTGGCCGGGCGCCGGGTGCTGATCGTCGACGACGTGATCACCGCCGGCACCGCGATCCGCGAAGCGCTGGGGCTGATCGGCGAGGCGGGCGGCACGGTCGCCGGCATCGTCATCGCGCTGGACCGGCAGGAAGCCGTGGACCCTGCACAATCCCGACGCTCGGCGGCAGAAACTGTCGCAATCGAACACGCGCTGCCGGTGATCGCGATCGCCAGCCTCGACGACCTGCTCGGATTCACCGGCGACAGCGCGCAGTTCTCCGACCAGCGCGAGCGCCTGCTCGCCTACCGCGCGGCGTACGGTCGCGGCGACTGATCGCCGCCCAGGCCGGGCCGGCGGGCCGGCCAGCGCGCCGGGCGCGACGAATCGTGATGCGGGCCACGTTCGAAAAGCAGATCATGGCCCGACTCTTGCTTGATGCTTGGTCGACAGATCGCAGCATTCGAAGGCGGAACCGCGACATGAACGCAACCCACTCCCTGATCGCCGGCGCGCTGCTGCTCGCGCTCGCCACCGCGAGCGCGGCTGCCGACCCGAAAACGGCCAGCAAGAAGCTGTACTGCTGGAACGAAGACGGCCGCAAGGTCTGCGGCGATGCCCTGCCCGCCCACGCGGTCGACAGCGCGCGCACCGAGATCAGCGCCAAGAGCGGCCTGGCCACCGCGCGCGTCGACCGGACCCTGACCGGCGAGGAACGCGCCGCGGCCGAACAGGCCGCGCGCGAAGCCCGCAGCGCGGCCCTGGCGGTCGAGGCGGCCAAGCGCCGCGACCGCGCCATGGCCGAGTCGTATGCCACCGAGCAGGACCTGCGCAATTCGTTCCAGGAGCGCATCGTGCTGCTGGACGAGACCGTCAAGGCCTCGCAATTCGGCATCGTCGGCCGCCGCCAGGCCCTGCTGAGCCTGCTGCGCAAGGCCGGCGAAGCCGAGCTCAGCGGCAAGCCGGTCGGCAAGACCCTGGCCGAGAACATCCGCGGCCAGCACGACGAGCTGCTGCACCAGCAGGACGTGCTCAAGCAGCAAGTGCTCGAACGCAGCCTGGCCGACCAAGACCTGACCGCGGCGCTGGAGCGTTATCACGCGCTGAAATCGCGAGCGCCTGGCGGCGGTTGATCGCCGATCCCGGATAGGCCGCGACCGGCCTGGACCGCGGGCGCAGCATGCACAACGCCGCGGATTACCGCGGCGTTGTTGTTTCCGGACCGAGCGTGCTCCCGCGCTAGCCGTAGAAAGGCGCAGGCCTTGGGACGCCGCTCCTACAGCGACATATGCCACGGACAAGCTCCTGTAGGAGCGGCGTGAGCCGCGACCGCGCAAACCGCCGATAGCGGCGCGGGTATCGAGGTGTCGCGGTCGCAGCTTGCGCAGCTCCTACAGTCGGGAACTCACTGGCGACGTTCATGTAAGACGGCGTAACCACCATCAAGCGCACAGTGGAAGCCCAATCACGAGGCGCGAGGAACACGGAGCGCAGCGATGTGCGCCACGGACAAGCCCCTGTAGGAGCGGCGCGAGCCGCGACCGCGCAAGCTGCCGATAGCGGCGCGGGTATCGAGGTGTCGTGATCGCGGCTCGCGCCGCTCCTACAGTCGGGAACTCACTGGCGAGGCTCCGGTAAGAACGACGTAAGCCATCACCAAACACGCCAGCGCACGCCGATCGCTTGCGAATCGAGAGGTTTTCCAAGCACCCCAACGCAAAACGCCGCGGCTCAGAGCCGCGGCGTCTTGGTTTTCCGACGATCCGGACCGCATGACGATCCGGCCGCACTCAGAACGGCAGCTTCAGATCCGGCTTGATCGCGTGCAACTGGGCGCGGAACGCGCTCTGGATGCGCGCCATCGCTTCGTGGCTGTCGGCGTCGAAGCGCATGACCAGGATCGGGGTGGTGTTGGAGGCGCGCACCAGGCCCCAGCCGTCCGGGTAATCCACGCGCAGGCCGTCGATGGTCGACAGACGCGCGCCCTCGAACGAGGCCTCGTTGCGGAAGCGCTCGACGAAGCTGTGCGGGTCGCCGTCGGGCGCGTCGACCTTGATCTCCGGGGTCGAGATGCCGTTGGGCAGCGCATTGAGCGTTTCGGTCGCGGTCTGCGGCTGCGCGGCGAGGATCTCGAGCAGGCGCGCGGCCGAGTAGATGCCGTCGTCGAAGCCGTACCAGCGTTCCTTGAAGAAGAAGTGGCCGCTCATCTCGCCGGCCAGCTCGGCGTCGGTTTCGCGCATCTTGGCCTTGATCAGCGAATGCCCGGTCTTCCACATCAGCGGGCTGCCGCCGTGGCGCAGAATGTGCCCCGGCAGGCGGCCGGTGCACTTCACGTCGTAGATGATCATCGCGCCCGGGTTGCGTTCGAGCACGTCGGCGGCGAACAGCATCAGCAAACGGTCGGGGAAGATGTTCTGGCCGTCGCGGGTGATCACGCCCAGGCGATCGCCGTCGCCGTCGAAGGCCACGCCGAGGTCGGCGTCCAGGCGCGCGACCATCTTGATCAGGTCGACCAGATTGTGCGGCTCGCTCGGATCGGGGTGATGGTTGGGGAATTCGCCGTCGATTTCGCAATACAGCGGAGTCACCTCGGCGCCGATCGCCGCCAGCACGCGCGGGCCGATGTCGCCGGCCACGCCATTGCCGGCATCGACCACCACCTTGAGCGGGCGGTCGATCTGGATGTCGGAAGCGATGCGCTGGACGTAGTCCTCGGAGATGTCGCGCTGGGTCAGCGTGCCCGGCTCGGCCGCGGTGTGCAGGCGGCCGCCGACGATGCGCTGGAACAGATCGGTGACGGCCGCGCCCGACAGGGTCTCGCCGCCGACCACGATCTTGAAGCCGTTGTAGTCCGGCGGGTTGTGGCTGCCGGTGACCGACACGCACGAGCCCGCGCGCAGGTGGTACGCGCCGAAGTAGATCACCGGGGTCGGCGCCATGCCGATGTCGATCACGTTGCGGCCGGCCTTGCGCAGGCCGGCGATCAGGCCCTCGATCATGGCCGGACCGGACAGGCGGCCGTCGCGGCCCACCACTATCTCGGTCAAGCCCTGGTCGTGCATGACCGAGCCGATCGAGTGGCCGATGAGTTCGGCGATGCCCGGGTCGAGGGTCTGCCCGACCACGCCGCGAATGTCGTAGGCGCGGAAGATGCCGCCGTCGATGGAGACTGCGCGGGGCGCAGCGGTGGAGTTTTCAGTCACGTTTCCTGCCAAAAGATCCAGCGGTGAGGCGCTCATGGTTTCAGCCAGCGTCTGAACCGGGCCTTCATCCTCGACCGGCGCGGCCGCGCGGCCCATGCGCTGACGCACCCGGATCAGCACGAACGCGAGCAGGGCCAGCACCACCGCGGCGATGAAGCACGGCAACGCGCCCAGGCCGAGCGGGCCGCCGGCGATATCCGGCACCGCCGCGGCCACGCGCAGGTCGCTGCCGGGAATCTTCGCCGCCATCGCTTCGGCGCCGTTGCCCAGCGCGGTGTCACCGCGCTCGATCACGCTGAAACCGCCCTGGCGCAGGGCCAGGTAGCTGCTGCCGTCGACGTCGGCCTTCTCGATGCCGTCGCTGATGCGCTGCAGCGGCAGTTGCACATAAGCCACCGCGACCAATTGCTCGCCCACGCGCGCCGGCGCGGCCAGCGCCAGCACCGGCTTGCCGGCTTCGCGCACGATCGCCGCCATCGGCTTGTCGGCGACGATCGCCGCTTCCATCGCCCCGAGCCGGCCGTAGCCGCCCTTGGGCAGTTGCGCGTAATCGCTGGCCAGATCGATCGGCAGCACCACCACGGCCTTGGCGCCGGGCCAGTTCTTGGTCAGCGCGGCGGCCGCGGCCGGGTAGTCGCCGGCCTGCAGCGCGGCCTGGGTTTCGGCCGCGTCGAGGCGGTCGCGCAGGCGCTTGTGCTCCACCCCGAGCGCATCGTGCGCGGCGGCGACGGCGTTATCGCGGACGCGGCTGAGGTCGCTGCGGCGCGAGGAATCCAGATGCTGCTGCACGCCGGCCCAGCCCAACCACAGCGCCAGCAGCGCGCACAGCACCGCCAGGGGCAACAGCACCGGCTTGAGTTGCGCCGCCGATACCTGCGGCTTTTCTAACTTGATATCCACCATTGCCAGAGCCCCTTCCCCAATTCGATACGTGCATCGCCGACGCTTGCCATCAAGCCGACACGATCCGCGGCGCCCAGTCTGCACTGTAAGACGTCCGCGGTTTCGTCGACTGCGCCTCGCCGCGCGGATTGTGCGTGGCGACTTCGCGGCCGTGCGCGTGGAGTCCGCTGATGATTCGCGCCGACGATTCCCGGTGATTACCTAGCACGATGCGTGCCAGGGTCACCTCGATTACGCCTTCAACGCAGGCCGGTGTGTCCGAAACCGCCGTCGCCGCGGTGGCTGGCTTCGAATTCATCGACCACCTGCAAGCTCGCGCGCACGATCGGCAGCACCACCAGTTGGGCGATGCGGTCGCCGGGCTGGATCGTGAATGCCTCGCGGCCGCGATTCCACAGGCTGATCAACAGCGGGCCCTGGTAGTCGGCATCGATCAGGCCGGTGCCGTTGCCGAGCACGATGCCGTGTTTGTGGCCCAGGCCCGAGCGCGGCAGGATCACCGCGCACAGGGTCGGGTCGCCGAGATGAATCGCCAGCCCCGACGGCACCAACGCCGCGTCGCCCGGATGCAGCGCCAGCGACTGATCGAGCGCCGCGCGCAGGTCCAGCCCGGCGCTGGCTTCGGTGGCGTAGGCCGGCAGCGGCCATTCGCCGCCGTAGCGGCTGTCGAGGAGTTTGAGTTGCAGGCTGTGGTTCATCAGATCGAAGCGTCCGGACGAAAGAAAGAGAAGCGAGCCGGTCGCGAGCGGATCGGCGCGGATCGTCCGCGCCGCGGCCATCACCGGCCGATCGCCGCGCCGGTTCAGCGCGGTGAGGCGAGGTCCTGCGCGACCACCAATTGCCTGAGTTCGGCTTCGCCGGCGGAAAACCGGTTCATGTCGTACACCAGATAGACCGAGCCGCGGTTCGGCACGCTCTCGAAGCCGATCGCCGGCAGCACCTGGTCGTGCCGGTCGAGCGCGCGCACCAGCCGGTGGCAATAGGTCTTGGCCGGGCCCTTGAGTCCATGCACCGCGGCGTAGCCGTCGCGCAGGACCGCATGGACCGCGTCGAGCACGTTGTCGGTGGTGCTGAAAATCGTCATGGCCGCCTGCTTTTATGGGAGTGCACGTCGCTCAGGCCGGCCAACGGGTGAGGATCAGATCGAGCAATTGATCGGCCAACTGGGTCTTGGGCGCCGGGCCGAGCGCGAGCGCGCCGTCGGCCCAGTACACGGTCAGCGCGTTGTCGTCGCTCTCGAAGCCGCTGCCGGCGACGCCGACGCGGTTGGCGGCGATCATGTCGACCCGCTTCTTTTCCAGTTTGCCGCGCGCGTAGAACTCGACGTCGTGGGTCTCGGCGGCGAAACCGACCACCAGGGTCGGACGCTGCGCATGCACGGCGACTTCGGCCAGGATGTCGGGCGTGCGCACCAGTTCCAGGGTGAGCTGCTCGTCCTTCTTCTTGATCTTGCCCGGCGCGACCTGCGCCGGCGCGTAGTCGGCGACCGCGGCCGCGCCGATGTAGGCGTCGGCCGGCAGCGCGGCGATCACCGCCTCGCGCATCTGCCGCGCCGAACGCACGTCGATCCGCTCGACCCCGGCCGGGGTCGGCAGCGACACCGGCCCGGCGACCAGCACCACCTGCGCGCCGCGCCGCGCCGCGGCTTCGGCGATCGCGAAACCCATCTTGCCGCTGCTGCGGTTGCCGATGAAACGCACCGGGTCGATGTCTTCGAAGGTCGGGCCGGCGCTGACCACGATCCGGCGGCCGGACAGGCTGGCCGCGCTCATGCCGGCGCTCCGGCGAGCGCGGTCACGATTTCGTGCGGTTCCAGCAGGCGTCCCGGACCGGATTCGGGTTCGGCCATGCGGCCTTCGGCCGGACCGAGAAAGCGCACGCCGCGGCTGCGCAGGGTGGCGACATTGGCCTGGGTGGCCGGATGGCCCCACATGCGGTGATTCATCGCCGGGGCCACCGTCACCGGCGCCTCCGAGGCCAGGCACAGGGTGCTGATCAGGTCGTCGGCGAAGCCGTGGGCGAGCTTGGCGATCATGTCGGCGGTGGCCGGCGCGATCACGATCCGCTGCGCCCAGCGCGCCAGTTCGATATGGCCCATCGCCAGCTCGGCCGCGTCGTCCCACAGCGAGGTCCGCACCGGATGGCCGGACAAGGCCTGGAAGGTCGCGGTGCCGACGAAGCGGGTCGCGTTTTCGGTCATCGCCACGCGCACCTGCGCGCCGGCGTCCTGCAGTCGCCGGACCAGATCGGCGGCCTTGTACGCGGCGATGCCGCCGCAGACGCACAGCAGGATGCGCTGGTCGCGCAGCGGCGGGTTGGGATCATGCGGGATGGGATCGGGCGCCATGGTCGGCCGGTGCTTCTCGGTGATTCTCGGTGCGGTCGTTGCAGGATGTGCGCGTTCCGTCGGCACGTTCCGACGCGACGCGTGACGCGCTCGCGACGGCGGCCGGCAAATCCCTACACCCGCTCGGGCCTCTAGCTTACCCGATGGCCCTGTCCGCCCCGATGCCGGCCTCCGCGACCGGGCTTGCACGATGCGGCCATGAGAATCCACGAATGGCCCAGCGCGGAACGGCCGCGCGAAAAACTCCTCGCCCACGGCGCCGGCTCGCTGTCGGACGCCGAACTGCTGGCGCTGATCCTCGGCTCGGGCCTGCGCGGCTTCGACGCGGTCGGCACCGCGCGCCAGCTGCTGACCGAGCACGGCCCGCTGCGCGACCTGCTGGAACAGCCCCCGGCCAAGCTGATGCGCATGCGCGGGATCGGCTCGGCCCGCGCCTGCACCCTCAAATCGGCGCTGGAACTGGCCGCGCGCTGTATGCGCGCCGACCTGGAACGCGGCGCCGCGCTGACCGACCCCGATTCGGCCGGGCGCTACTTCGCCCAGCACCTGCGCGGCCGCCCGCAGGAAGTGTTCGCGGTGCTGTACCTCAACAGCCGCCACAACGTGATCGGCTTCGAGGAGCTGTTCCACGGCACCATCAACGGCGCCGAGGTCCACCCGCGCGAGGTCGCGCGCCGCGCCCTGCAGCGCAACGCCGCGGCGGTGATCGTCGGCCACAACCACCCCAGCGGCAACGCCGAACCCAGCCAGGACGACCGCAACGTGACGATCCGGCTCAAGCAGGCCCTGGCCCTGATCGACATCCGCCTGCTCGATCATTTCGTGGTCGGCGACGGGCCGCCGGTGTCGATGGCCGCGCGCGGCTGGGTGTGAGGGCCAGGAACGAGTTCAGAGGAGTGAGAAGTGAGTAAAAGCACCAGGGCCGGGCATTTACTCACTCCTCACTCCTCTGAACTCACTTCTGCTCTAAAATCCCGGGTCCCGTAGCACCCTGCGAATCGCGAATTCCCCTGTGAAAGCCACTCTCCATGCGCTCGTCGCGCAGGCCATCGACGCCCTGCGCGCCGCCGGCACCCTGCCGGCCGACCTGTCCACGCCCGATTTCGTGATCGAGCGTCCCAAGAGCCGCGCCCAGGGCGATTTCTCGACCAACGCCGCGATGCTGCTGGCCAAGCCGGCGCGCAGCAATCCGCGCGAGATGGCGCAGAAACTGCTCGACGCGTTGCCGGTCAACACCGACATCGCCCAGGTCGAGATCGCTGGCCCGGGCTTCATCAACTTCCACGTCGACGAAGCCGCCTGGCGCCGCCAGATCGGCGAAGTATTCGCCCAGGGCGCCAACTACGGCCGCAACACCAGCGGCGCCGGCCATCGCGCCGGGGTCGAATACGTGTCGGCCAATCCGACCGGCCCGCTGCACGTCGGCCACGGCCGCGCGGCGGTGATCGGCGACTGCATCGCGCGCGTGCTCGACGCCAACGGCTGGGACGTCACCCGCGAGTTCTACTACAACGACGCCGGCGTGCAGATCAACAACCTGGCCATCTCGACCCAGTTGCGCGCGCGCGGCCTCGCGCCGGGCGACGAAGGCTGGCCGGACAACGCCTACAACGGCGATTACATCGGCGACGTCGCCCGCGCCTATCTCGACGGCGCCACGGTCGAATTCGAAAACCACCGCGTCACCGGCAAGGGCGACATCGACGACCTCGATGCGATCCGCCAGTTCGCCGTCGCTTACCTGCGCCGCGAACAGAACGCCGATCTGGCGGCCTATGGCGTCAGCTTCGATGTCTACTTCCTGGAAAGCTCGCTGTACGAGCAGGACAAGGTCGAGGAGACCGTGCGCGAACTGGTCGCCCACGGCCACACCTACGAAGAAGGCGGCGCGCTGTGGCTGCGCAGCACCGATTTCGGCGACGACAAAGACCGGGTGATGCGCAAGTCCGACGGCACCTACACCTATTTCGTGCCCGATGTCGCCTATCACCTGAGCAAGTGGCAGCGCGGTTACGAACGCGCGATCACCGAGCTGGGTTCGGATCACCACGGCTCGCTCGCGCGCGTGCGCGCCGGCCTGCAGGCCTTGGACGTCGGCATCCCGCAAGGCTGGCCCGAGTACGTGCTGCACCAGATGGTCACAGTGATGCGCGGCGGCGAGGAAGTGAAGCTGTCCAAGCGCGCCGGCAGCTACCTGACCCTGCGCGACCTGATCGACGAAGTCGGCCGCGACGCGGTGCGCTGGTTCCTGGTCGCGCGCAAGCCCGATTCGCAGCTGACCTTCGACATCGACCTGGCGCGCTCGCAGTCGCTCGACAATCCGGTCTACTACGTGCAGGTCTCGCACGCGCGCATGTGCGGCCTGATGCGCCAGCTGGCCGAGCGCGGCCTGTCCTACGACCCGGCCCACGGCCTGGCCCAGGCGCTGGACCTGAACGACGCCGCGGCACACGAGTTGATCGTGACCCTGCTGCGCTATCCGGACGTGGTGGCGGTGGCCGGACGCGACCTGGAACCGCACCAGATCGCCGGTTTTCTGCTCGAGTTGGCGCAGACCTTCCAGACGTATTACAACGATCACCAGTTCCTGGTCGACGACGCCAACCAGCGCCACGCGCGCCTGGTGCTGGCGATGGCGACCCGCCAGGTGCTCGCGAACGGTCTGGCGCTATTGGGGATCGACGCCCCGGAGGTGATGTAAGTGGCAGCACGACGCGGTAAATCGCAGGCCAAGCGCAACAATCAGAACAACGACAGCCTGCCCGGTTGGGCCTGGGGCGTGCTCGGCCTGTTGCTGGGCGTGGTGGTGATCCTGGTCGCCCCGAAGTTCCTCAAGGCCGATGGCGGCGACGGTTTCTTCCGTCCGCAGCCCAATCCCGACGCGCAGCCCGCCGCGGTCACCGCCGACGAAGAATCGGTCGCGCCCGAGGGCAACAACGCCGCCGCCAAGCCCGCGTCCAAGACCGACGGCAAGAACGGCAAGCCCGACAAGGGCGACAAGGAAGGCTCCGGCTACGACTTCTACACCCTGCTGCCGGGCAAGGAAGTCGAGATGAGCGACGCCGAACTCGCCGCCACCGAGGCAGCCGAGGAGCAGCGTCGCGCCGCGCAGCAGCGCAAGAATCCGCAGCCGGCCGCCGTGGCCGCCACGCCCGCCACCAACACGGCCGCGGCGACTCCGGTCGCCACCGCGCCGGCCACCGCCAGCCTGCCCAAGCCGGTCGACACCATCGCCCCGCCGCCGTCGCAACCGACCGCGGCGGCGACCCAGGTCGCCAGCGCGACCCCGCCGGCCAGCGTGACCCCGAAGCCGCCGACCGTCGCCGCGACCCAAGGCCCGGCCGCGGCCGCCGCGGCGAACGACAACACCCGCTACCTGCTCCAGGCCGGCGCGTTCCAGGCCTCGGGCCAGGCCGAGGAAATGAAGGCCAAGATCGCGATGCTCGGCCTGGGCGCGCGGGTCGAATCGGCGCAGATCAGCGGCAAGACGGTGTACCGCGTGCGCATGGGGCCGTACGGCACCGCCGGCGACCTCGCCGACGCCAAGCGCAAGCTTGCCGACAGCGGCTTGCCGGGCATGGCGATCAAAGTCCAGTAAGCCGCCGCGCGCGGCGTCTGGATGTCATCAAAAACGCCGGGCCATGCGCCCGGCTTTTTGTTGCGTGGCGATCGGTGGCGATGGCGACGGCACGATGGCGTCCGGCGCGACCGCGCGCGAAGGTTTGCAATCGCGATCAGGATGCGGCGGCGGCGACCATCGCCATCGATACCTCGCCGTGCCAGCGTCCAGCAATGTGCCCGTTCGGCATGCGCATAAATACCGCGCCTCCGCGTTCATCCACCGCGTGCGTGCCCAGCGGCGGGCCGTCTCAAAAATCGTCGATTCGAGACCCACGATGGCCGCGCAGAACGCAACCCATACGCCCGATTGCGCGCAACCGCGCGTCGGCTCAGCGCTGCCTTCCGGTCGGCTCGGCGACGACAGCGCGACGCCGGTCACCCTGCATCGCGCGCGCGGCGAAGTAGACTGCGGCGGCAAATGAAGTCGTTGGGGAACGGATGGACAAGCGCATTCTTCTGGGCTGCCTGAGCGCGGCGGGCATGTTGTTGCTGTTCGGCATCTTCACCAAATACCTCGGCCTGGATTCGCGCCAGGCCATCCAGACCGGCCTGGGGGCGATCCCCCTGATCGACGTATTCGCCGCCCTGATCGCGATGGGCATCGGCGGCGCGATCGCGCGCCACGCGCATTTCCGTTGGGTCGCGCTGCTGCTGATGGTGGCGATGTGGAGCCTGACCTTGTTCACGATCGTGTCGATGGCGATGCCCGACAGCCCGTTGCCGATGCGCACGATGGCGGGCGCATTGCGCTACAACGCGCTGGCGATCGTGTTGAGCCTATCGGCGGCGTTCGGCGGTGCTTTGCTGGGGGAGCGGATCATGCGACGCGGCAAGGGGTTCGCTGTTCGCTGATCGGCGGGTTTCCGCCGGGCTTGCACGGCGTGGAAGTTTTTGAAGCGCGGCAGCTCGGCGCTTCTGGACCCGTGACAGTCAACCGACTATTGCGCCTGAAACGATAAGGCAGGGCTCGGTTGGCCATCGCACCAACCAAATCTCCCCTAGGTCGCACCCTTAGATTCTCACTACCGATCATGCGACCGCGCGGTCCGGCCGCCGCCCCTGCAGGAGCGGCGCAAGCCGCGACCGCGCCACCGCGACAATTTCGGAACCCGCGGCGTAGCCGTATTTCGCGGTCGCGGCTCGCGCCGCTCCTACAGGCAGGCCATGCGGTTTTTTGCTCCGGCCTGAAGCCGCGCAGTTCATCCAGCGTCGCGGCGCTCGTAACTCGCGTTAGCAAAAACAGATCCGGCCTGCGGCATGCAAGGCGCGCACTCTATGCGCCATCGGAACATGGAAGGCCCGGGTGGCGCACACCTGCGTCTACGTCGCATCCTTAAATTTTTATTGCCGCGAATGATGATGCACGCCTGGCGCGCGATCCGCCGCAGCCCCTGTAGGAGCGGCGCAAGCCGCGACCGCGCCATAGCGACAATTTCGGAACCCACCCCGTAGCCGTATTTCGCTGTCGCGGTTCGCGCCGCTCCTACAGGGAGGTGATGCAGCTTTTGCTTGGGCCTGAAGCCACGCAGTTCATCCAGCGCTGCGAGGCTTGT
>NZ_LMHM01000015.1:158302-158373 GCF_001427785.1 Lysobacter sp. Root690 | reverse complement strand
TGCGGACGAAAGCTGTTGATCTTGTCTTTGCTTCAAAGGCTCTAGAGCTTTTAAAGCTTTAAGCAGCTTCC
>NZ_LMHM01000015.1:158055-158244 GCF_001427785.1 Lysobacter sp. Root690 | reverse complement strand
AGTGCCCGCGCGTGCGGTGCTTACGCAGGCATGCGCCACACGGGACATCCATGTCCCGGTGGCACACGGCGTGCATCCTGCACGCCGCCCTTCGGGTGTTCGTTTGCTAACGCGAGTGCGTGGCCTCGCAGCGCTGGATGAACTGCGCGGCTTCAAACTCAAACCAGAGCAAAGACAAGGCCACCACTC
>NZ_LMHM01000015.1:130506-158037 GCF_001427785.1 Lysobacter sp. Root690 | reverse complement strand
GCAAGCGGCAAGCGGCAAGCGGCAAGCGGCAAGCGGCAAGCGGCAAGCGGCAAGCGGCAAGCGAAATGATGCGCGCAATTGGTTGTCGCGATGCAAGCGCCTCGTTGGCGACAAGGGAGCGACAAACCCACCAAGACCGTCGTCCCCGCGAAGGCGGGGATCCAGAGCCGAGTCGTTGCAACCCGGCCTCACCCACAAAACCAGCGCGCGCAAGGCGCGCCGATCCTTACGCCTGTTCGGCGTCGGACTCCACCACCGCGCGCGCACGCTTGAGCGAAATCAACGCCGAGGTATCCGACTCGCCATGCCCGCGCTCGATCAGCTCGGCGTAATCCGCCGCGGCCTGGTCAATGGTGTTGGTGCGGATGCCGCTGTCGCGCGCGATGCCTTGGACGATGCGCAGGTCCTTGAGCATGTGCTGGCATTTGAAGCCCGGCGCGAAATCGTCGCGCAGCATGGTCGCGCCGCGCTTGTCGAGGAACCAGTTGCTGGCCGCACCGGCCATCAGCGTCGGCAGCAGGCGCTCGGGTTCCAGGCCGAGCTTTTCGCCCAACGCCAGACCTTCGCACACCGCTTCGTTGATGCCGGCGACCAGAATCTGGTTGATCGCCTTGGTCGCCTGTCCGGCGCCGGTACCGCCCATGTGGGTGATGCGCGCGGCGTAACTGTCGAGGACTTCGCGCACGCGCTCGAGCTGCGCTTCGTCGCCGCCGACCATGATCGATAGCTTGCCGTTGCGCGCGCCCTCGGCGCCGCCGGACACCGGCGCGTCGAGGAAACCGATGTTGTGCGTGGCCAGCATCGCCGCCGAACGGCGCGCGGTTTCCAGCGAGACGGTGGAGTGGTCGACCACGATCGCGCCGGGCTTGAGCACCTCGGCCAGAGCAGCAACGTTTTCGAGCACGTCCGCGTCCAGCGACACGCACAGGATCACCAGGTCGCAATCGGCGAAATTCGCCGGCGAACGCGCCGCGCGCACTTCCAGCTCCGACGCCAGCGTATCGGCCTTGGACTGCGTGCGATTGCCCACCGCGGTCAACACGCCCTTGCCGTGCACGTAACGCGCCATCGGCGCGCCCATGGCTCCCAGACCGATCACCCCTACTTTCATTTCAACCTTCTGCCCGTTCGGGCGCTTGATGTTGCAAAAACCGTGATCCGGCACGACCGAGCGCTTAGCCCGGCCATCGTGCCATGCGGCAGCGCCTTGTTGCTGCGACCGATCTCATATGGGTACACGCGAACACCTCCACGTATACGAAACCGCGACCCCTATCCGCCTGAACGCGCGAACATCGGCGCGGTGAAGCCGACGCGACGGCCGTTCAGGTCAGCCATTCGTACACGTCGACCCGCGACGAACCCGTGATGTGCAGCGGGTCGCCGAACGCCAGCACGCGGGCCTCTTCCAGGTCGGCCGCGCGCAGTACATAGGCGCCGCCGCTCTTGTCGGAAAAACCGCCGGCCAGCTCCAGGCGACCTTGCTCGCGCAGACCGTCGAGGAAGTCGCGATGCGGGCCGATCTGCTCGCTGTCGAACTGCGGCAGACGCATGGCCATGACCAAGTAGCGATTCATCGTCCCGTACCCGTTCAAGCCAACGGCGCATCGCTGAGGTAGGTGTAACCGGTCAAGCCGGTTTCCAACGCCTCGTCCAAACGAGCAGCCTCGTCGGCCGGCAGATCCGCCGCCGCGACCTTGCTGCGATACGCCTCGCGCAGATCGGCCAGCTTGTAGCCGACGTAGTCGAGCATGACGTCGGTGGTGTCGCCGCGGCGCTGCTGCGCCAGGCGATAGCCATCGCCGTCGACCCGCACTTCGACCGCGTCGGTGTCGCCGAACAGGTTGTGGATGTCGCCGAGGATTTCCTGATACGCGCCGACCAGGAAAAAGCCCAGCCGATAGCTTTCGCCCGGCTTGAGCGCATGCAGCGGCAGCGAGCTGTCCAGGCCTTCGTTCTCGACGTAGGTATCGACCTTGCCGTCCGAATCGCAGGTCAGGTCGGCGATCACGCCGCGCCGGTCCGGCCTTTCGTTCAAGCGCTCGATCGGCGCGATCGGGAACACCTGGTCGATCGCCCACACGTCCGGCATCGATTCGAACACGCTGAAATTGACGAAGTATTTGTCGACCAGACGCTCGTTGAGTTCGTCGAGCAGATCGCGATGGCTCTTCTCGCCCACGTCCAGGCGTGCGCGTACCGCATGCGCGATCGCGTAGAACAGATCGTCGATGCGCGCGCGGTGAGTCAAATCGATCTGGCCGAGCGCGTACAGCGACAGGCCTTCGCCGTGATGGTGCTGGGCCTCGTGGAACAGTTCCACCGCCGGGCGCAGGTCGAGTTCGTCGTGGATCTCGCGCAGATGGCGGATCACCGCCGGCTCGTCGTCGTGCGACGGCGGCACCCGGCCTTCCGGCGCCTCCTCGATTTCCGAGACGTTGGCGACCAGCACCGCATGGTGCGCGGTCATCGCGCGGCCGCATTCGGTGACGATGCGCGGCGGGGTCAGGCCGTATTCCTGGCAGGCTTCCGCCAGAGGCTGGACGATATTCGACGCGTATTGATTGACGCCGTAGTTGATCGAGCAATAGCTGCGCGAACGGGTGCCTTCGTAATCGATGCCCAGGCCGCCGCCGACATCCATGTAGCGCACGTTGGCGCCAAGCTTGGACAGTTCGATGAAATAGCGGGTGGCCTCGCGCATGCCGTTGGCGATATCGCGCACGTTGGAGATCTGCGAGCCCATGTGGAAATGCAGCAGGCCCAGGCAATCCTGCAGGCCGCTGTCGCGAAGCTGCTTCCACAGGTCCAGCACCTGGCGCGGGCTCAGGCCGAACTTGGCCTTGTCGCCGCCGCTGTTCTGCCACTTGCCGGCGCCGAGCGAGGCCAGCCGCATGCGCACGCCCAGGCCCGGCTTCACGCCAAGCGCCTTGGCTTCCTCGAACACCAGCTGCAGCTCCGACGGCTTCTCGACGACGATGTAGGTTTCCATGCCGAGCTTGCGGCCGATCAGGGCCAGGCGGATGTATTCGCGGTCCTTGTAGCCGTTGCAGACGATCAGCCCGCCCGGCCGGCTCAGCGCCAGCACCGCCATCAGCTCGGGCTTGCTGCCCGCTTCCAGGCCGAAGCCTTCGCCGGCGTGCGAAGCCAGGGTGCCGGCCACGCCGTGGTGCTGGTTGACCTTGATCGGATAGACCGCGGTGTAGCCGCCGGCGTAATCCCAGTCGCGCATGGCCTGATCGAATGCGCCCTGCAGCGCGCCCAGGCGATCGCCGAGGATGTCGGGGAAGCGCACCAGCATCGGCAGCTTGGCGCCCTGCGCACGCGCGGCGTCGACGACTTCGGGCAGGGCCACGGTCGGGCCGCGCTCGCCGCGCGGCTTGACCACGATGCGGCCGGCGCCGTCGATGTCGAAGTAACCCTCGGACCAATGCGGGATCGAATAGGTCTTGCGGGCCTGATCGAGCGACCAGTCGGACATCGGCGGGCTTTCCAGAAAACCATGGGGAACACGCATTCTACAGGCCGCGTCCGGCGCGGGGGCCTCCGGCGCGATCCGGGCGCGGGCGCAGGCGGCCAAGTCGGCAAAATCCGCGCCCGGGCGGGCCGTTCGCGACGAACGTTCATGCAGGTTCGCTACAATCCGCGCCCCAAGCCCGGCTCGCGCCGGGCGCCGGCCCGGCGACCGGTCCGACGGCCACCGCCGCGACCCGCCGGGACCTTCGCAATTCCCGCCCCAGCCCAGGAAGCAAGCGCATGACGACCGAACCGACGTGGCATTACGAAAACTTCGAGCCGACCGGCTCGTCCATCGGCTATCGGATCACCCGCAAGCTCGATGAAGTGCAGTCGCCGTTCCAGAAGATCGAGATCTTCGAGACGACCGATTGGGGCAACCTGATGCTGATCGACGGCGCGGTCATGCTGACCACCCGCGACAACTTCCTCTATCACGAGATGATGTCGCACCCGGCGCTGTTCACCCACGCCGCGCCGAAGAACGTGGTCATCATCGGCGGCGGCGACTGCGGCACCCTGCGCGAAGTGCTCAAGCACGACGGCGTGGTCGAGGCGGTGCAGTGCGACATCGACGAGCAGGTCACGCGCATGGCCGAGAAATGGTTCCCGGAGCTGTGCGATCGCAATAACGATCCGCGCGCGCAGTTGCTGTTCGACGACGGCATCGCCTACATGGCCAACCGCCCGGCCGGCAGCGTCGACATCATCATTGTCGACTCGACCGATCCGGTCGGCCCGGCCGAAGGCCTGTTCAATAAAGCTTTCTACGAAAGCTGCTTCCGCGCGCTGCGCGAGGACGGCATCCTGATCCAGCAGTCCGAGTCGCCGCTGATGCTGCTCAAGCTGATCCAGGAAATGCGCACCGAGATGGGCAAGGCCGGCTTCCAGTCGTTCAAGACTCTGCCGTTCCCGCAGCCGTGCTACCCGACCGGCTGGTGGAGCTGCACCCTGGCGCGCAAGACCGCCGGCGGTTTCGAATTCCGCGAAGCCGACGCCAAGGCCAAGACCTTCGACAGCAAGTACTACAACGCCGGCATCCACCACGGCGCGTTGTCGACCCCGGCGTTCGTGGCGCAGGCGCTGGGCGAATAAACCGTCCACGATCCTTGCCGCACAAAAAGCCCCGCACTCGCGGGGCTTTTTCGTAGTCCGACTGTAGGAGCTGCGCAAGCTGCGACCGCGGCACCGCAGCTCCGACGCAAGCGTGGTTTCGCGGTCGCAGCTTGCGCAGCTCCTACAGGGGAGAGTCCGGAACATCGCGCGAGCCGGCGGCAAGCGGCCTCGGGGCAATGCCCCTCGGCCGCCGCAACCGCGCCGCCGTCAGCGGAACGCCGCCATCGTCGCCGCGCGCTCGCGCATGACCCGTTCGTTGTCGCGGGTGCTGGTGCCCAGCGGCCGGCTCACGCCGCCGGACACATAGCTCTGGTCGATGGTCGAGAAGTAGCCGATGCGCGGCTGCGGATTCGAATTCACCGCCATGATCGTGCGGAAATTGCCGGCGCTGTTGACGTAGCCGTGACCGAACGAGAACGGCGTGGTGTTCGGATCGTTGTCGTGACGCGCGCCGAACAGGTGCGCCGCCTCATGCACGAAGGTGAAGGTGCTGCAGGAATGGTTCTGCACGAAGAAGCCGTTGGCCGCGGTCGCGCCGATCGAATACGCCTGCCCGCACAGCAATCCGCCGCTGCTGCTCACCAGGCCGTCGCGCACGACCAAGGTCACCAGGTCGGCGGCGGTGCTGTTGCGCTCGGTGGTCGAATAGGCGTCGTACCAGCCGTCGGTGGTGCCGCGGATGCGCGACAGCAGGGTGTCGGAGCTGTTGGTCGACTGCGCCTGGGTGGTGAAGCGGACCCCGGCGCTTTCGAACCGCAGCGCCAGGGCGTTGTTGGTGAACGCGGTATTCGACTGGGCGATGAAGAACGCGGCGCGATCGTTCGCCGAATTCTGCCCGCCCAGTTCGGCCACGGCTTCCGGGGTGTAGACCTGCAGGACGCGGACGATCGAATCGGCGAGCAGCGCCCCCGCCGCCGGACGCGCGGCGAGCGCGGGGCCGCGATCGGTTTGCGGCGCCAGGTCGACCTGGGCGGGCGTGTCGTCGGCGCCCTCCAGGCTCGCCGGATCGCGCTTGACCAGGTATTGCCGCGCGCCGTCCTCCGAGGTCAGGACCTCGTACACCTCGCCGGTCGCGGCGACGATCTGCCCGGTGACGCGTTCGCCGCGCACGACGAACAGCGCCGTCGACGGCGGCTGCCCGCCGAGCTTGAGCTGGCCGCCGGGAAGCAGGCGGTCGGCGCCCGACCAGATCAAATCGCCGTTGGCGTTGCGATAGGACTTCGCCAGACGCATATGCAGACGCGCGCCCTCCGGCATGCTCAGCATCAACTCGCGCTGCGCGCCGACCAGCACCTTGCGGTCGATCGACACCGACGCCGCCCATTGCGCGGTCTTGTCGCGCACCATGTTGCTGACGTTCGCGGGCGCCGCGGCCTTCGACGGCTGCGCCTGAAACAGTTCCGGCACCGCGGCCGATTGCGCGTCGGCGATGTTGACCGTGACGGCGACCAGACCGGCGATGGATAGCGCCAAGATTGCCTTGTGCATGTGATTCTCCCCGTAAGCGCTGCGACATCAAGAGTGATGGCGGGCGACCGCGGCCGCCCGGTAGCGTTCATCGCCTGTTGGTCAGTCGCCGTTCGCGATGACGCGATCGCGAAAGGATTCGACCGGAGCGAAGAACGGACTTGAGCTTGCACGCAAGCGCACGGGCGAAACGGGCCGCGCAAGCGGCGCATTCCTCGCTTAAACGCGATACGAATCACACATCGGCATATCGGTGACGCGATGAAGAGGCAAGTCGCGAGCAGCAGCGACGAATCGCGGTCGCATGCGCCGGGCGATATCTCGCCGGCATAGCGGCGATCGTCGGCGAAGCATCATGCATGCAAGAAAAAACCCCGCGATCAGCGGGGTTCTTCGTGATCCGGCGGCGATAGGGATGCATGCCACGAGCGCCAACTAATAGCCATGCACACAAGTTGTGCCGAAGTCGCCCGTCGCGCCTTCGACGATCACCGCACCTCACGCAGCTCAGCTGATCGCAGTAAAAAATTTCGCCGCGCCGACATTGAGCGCATAGCCGCCGACCGTCAGCACGACGAACAGAATCGCCGCCAGCAGCATCGGTTTCGCCCCGGCCTGCTTGATCGCGCCGACGTGCGTGCGCAGGCCCAATGCCGCCATCGCCATCGCCAGCATCACCGTGTCGATCTGCACGATCGCGGCCTTCCACGCCGCCGGCAACAGATGCAGCGAATTGAAGCCGCTGACCACCACGAACAGCAGCGCGAACCACGGGATCACGATCTTCGCCTTGCCCGCGGCACCCTCGCCGCCCGCGCCGATGCGCGAGGACAGGATCAGCAGGAACGGCGCCAGCAGCATCACCCGCAGCATTTTCTCGATCACCGCGGCTGAGGCGGCCGACTCGCCGATCGCGCGGCCGGCGACGACGACCTGAGCGACTTCGTGAATGGTCGAGCCGGCATAGACGCCGTAGGCATGCTCGCTCAAGCCCAGGTACGGGTACAGCCACGGGTACACGAACATCCCGAGCGTCCCGAACACCACCACGGTCGCGACCGCGACCGAGACCTTGTGCGCCTGTCCGCGCACCACCGGCTCGGTGGCCATGACCGCGGCCGCGCCGCAGATCGCGCTGCCGGCGCCGATCAGCATCGAGGTTTCGCGGTCCAGCTTCAGCCAGCGCGTGCCGATCCAGGTCGCCAGGCCGAACACCGTCGCCACCACCACCACGTCGATCGCCAGCCCGGCCCAGCCGACCCCGGCGATTTCCTGGAAGGTGACGCGAAAGCCGTACAGCACGATGCCGGCGCGCAGCAGCGTGCTCTTGCAGAAGTCCACGCCAGGACCGGCCTGCGCGGCGACGGCCGGGAACACCGTGTTGCCGACCGCGATGCCGAGCACGATCGCCAGGGTCAACGCGCTCAGACCGAAGGATTGCAGCGCCGGCAGCGAGGCCAGCCCCATCGCCACGGCGGCGATCGCGGCCGCCAGACCCAGCCCCGGCCAGAACCCGCGCTGCCGATGAGTGCCCTGCGGGGCGGCGGCGGGAATGGTCGAAGTCGGATTCAGGGCGGACACGGCGGCGGACTCGGTAAGGAAGCGGCGCCAAGGTAGGCCCGCCCACACGGGGAGTCCAATACATATAATTCAACTATCCATGAGGTGAGCTCATAGCATGAACCTGCACCTGCTGCGCGTGTTCCTGACCGTGGTCGAGCAGCAAGGCTTCTCGCGCGCGGCCGAAAGCCTGTTCGTCAGCCAGTCGGCGGTGTCCAAGGCGGTGCGCGAATTCGAGCTGCAGCTGGATCTGCCACTGATCGAACGCACCGGCAGCGACGGCAAGGCCGTGCGCGGCATCCAGTTGACCGACCACGGCCGCGCCGTGTTCGAACATGCGCGCGCGATCTTCGCGCTGGAGCGGATCGCGGTCGAGGACGTGCGCGACCGGGTCGAACTGCGCCAGGGCCGACTGCGCATCGGCGCGAGCACCACCATCGCCGCGTACTGGCTGCCGCAGCAACTGGGCCCGTTCGTGCGCCGCCATCCCACCCTGGCGACCGAACTGGTGGTCGGCAACACCGAACAGATCCGCCATGCGGTGATCGATTGCACGGTCGATATCGGCTTCGTCGAAGGCTCGGTCGACGACCCGCGCATCGAGGCGAGCGCCTGGCGCAGCGAACCGCTGCGGCTGATCGCCGCGACCGACAACGCCTTGGGCGCCAGGCGTCGCGCCTCGATCGCCGAACTGAGTCGACAGACCTGGCTGCTGCGCGAGCACGGCTCGGGCACGCGCCAGGTCGCGCAGTCGCTGTTCGCCGCGCGCGGCATCGAACCGGCGCGGGTGATCGAGATCGGCAGCAACGAAGCGATCGCGCGCGCCGTGGTCGCCGGCGCCGGCATCGCCCTGCTGCCGGCGACCGTGGTCGCCGACCTGATCACCATGCAGCGCGTGCGTGCGGTCGCGCTAGGCGACGATGACGCCCTGACCCGGCCGCTGTATCGGTTGGAATTGCGTAATCGGCCGCGCGCGCCGGCGTTGCAGGCGTTCTTGCTGGACGAAGACTAAGGGCGAGAAACGAGTGGAGAAAAGTGAGGAACGAGTCTAGGAGCGAATATTCGTAACGGTCGGGCGTGGCGCCTCGACTCGTTCCTCACTCCTGTGAACTCTTTCCTCGCTCAAAGCGCGTCGCCGTCCAGCTCGCCGGTACGAATACGCACCGCGCGCTCCAGATCCCAGACAAAGATCTTGCCGTCACCGATCTTGCCGGTACCGGCGGCCTTCATGATCGCTTCGACCACGGTATCGACCTGATCGTCGGTGATCGCCACTTCCAGCTTGATCTTGGGCAGGAAGTCGACCACGTACTCGGCGCCGCGGTACAGCTCGGTATGCCCCTTCTGGCGGCCGAAGCCCTTGACCTCGGTGGCGGTGATGCCGGCCACGCCGGCCTCGGCCAGCGCCTCGCGCACATCGTCGAGCTTGAACGGCTTGATCACCGCCATGACCATCTTCATTCGTCTGTCTCCGCGCCACCGATTCGATTCGCGCGCAGGATAGCGCGCCACCGCCGCCGCGACCTAGCCGGCGACTCAAGCGCGGCGGTCGCCGTACCGTCCGTCCGGTAGCGTTCACACCGCCTGCGCGTCCGGCGTTGGACGATCATGTAACGCCGTCCGAAGACCTGAACGCATGCAGGCAACAGCGCTTGCAGGGCCGGTCGAGGGCGTGATGTAGTGACCGCGTCATCCACTTCGGACTTTTCCGACAGCCCGCCACGGCCACAGCCGACGGCGCGGTCCCGGTCCGGCGGTCAAGCTGACCCCAACACCGGAGGAGCTTCTTCTACATGATCGACCTGAACACCATCGACGACCTCGCCCGCCGTCTCAGCTCGCTGGTCCCCTCGGGCCTGCGCGAAGGCCGCGAGGAAATGCAACAGAACTTCAAGTCCGTGTTGCAGACCGGGCTGTCCAAGCTCGACCTGGTCACCCGCGAGGAATTCGAAGTCCAACGCGCCGTGCTGCTGCGCACGCGCGAGAAGCTCGACGAACTGCAACGCGCGGTCGCCGAGCTCGAAGCGCAGCTCGATCGCGCCGACACGCCCCAGCACTGATCCCGCCGCCATGAATCTGGCACTCGTGCACAGCCGTGCGCGATCGGGCGTGCGCGCGCCCGCGGTGCGGGTCGAGGTCCATCTCGCCGGCGGCTTGCCGAGCATGTCGATCGTCGGCTTGCCCGAGGCGGCGGTGCGCGAAGCCAAGGATCGGGTACGCGCGGCGATCCAGTGCGCGCAGTTCGAATTCCCGCAGCGACGCATCACCGTCAATCTGGCCCCGGCCGATCTGCCGAAGGACGGCGGCCGTTACGACCTGGCGATCGCGCTCGGCATTCTCGCCGCGAGCGGGCAGATTCCGCTCGAGGCCTTGACCAGCTGCGAGTTCCTCGGCGAACTCGGCCTCACCGGCGAACTGCGCGCGATCGACGGCGTGTTGCCGGCGGCGCTGGCCGCGGCCGATGCCGGGCACCGGCTGGTGGTGCCGGCCGGCAACGGCGCCGAAGCCGCGCTCGCCGGCCGGGTCGAAGCGCGCACCGGCCGCACCTTGCTGGAAGTGTGCGCGATGCTCAGCGGGCAGAAGTCCTTGCCCGAAGCTGTCGCCTTGCCGGTGGTGCGTGTCGCCGGTCCGGACATGCTCGACGTACGCGGCCAGGCGCAGGCGCGGCGCGCGCTCGAAATCGCCGCGGCCGGCGGCCACCATCTGCTGCTGATCGGCCCGCCCGGCTGCGGCAAGACCTTATTGGCTTCGCGCCTGCCCGGCCTGTTGCCCGAGGCCAGCGAAGCCGAAGCCCTGGAAACCGCGGCCATCGCTTCGGTGAGCGGCGGCGCGCACGGGCGCGGGCTCGATCCGGCGCGTTGGCGCGAGCGGCCGTTCCGATCGCCGCACCACACCGCCAGCGCGGTCGCCCTTGTCGGCGGCGGCGCCGATCCGCGCCCCGGCGAAATCTCCCTCGCCCACCAGGGCGTGCTGTTTCTCGACGAGCTGCCCGAATGGGAACGACGCGCGCTGGAAGTGCTGCGCGAACCGCTGGAGTCGGGCGTGGTGACGGTGTCGCGCGCGGCGCGTAGTGCCGAATTCCCGGCGCGGTTCCAGTTGGTCGCGGCGATGAACCCCTGCCCCTGCGGCTGGGCCGGCGACAGCAGCGGGCGCTGCCGTTGCGCGGGCGATGCGATCCGCCGCTATCGCGCGCGCATTTCCGGCCCCTTGCTCGATCGCATCGACCTGCACATCGAAGTGCCGCGCCTGCCGCCCTCGCACCTGCGTCCGGATCAACCCGGCGGCGAATGCTCCGAGGCCATTCGCGCCCGCGTCGTGCTGGCGCGGCAACGGCAGCATGCACGCAGCGGCCGCATCAACGCTCAGCTCAGCCAGGCCGAGACCACCGCGACCTGTCGCCTGCACGAACGCGATCACGAGCTGCTCGAACGCGCGGTCGAAAGCCTGCAACTGTCGGCGCGCTCGATGCACCGGATCCTGCGCGTGGCCCGCACCATCGCCGACCTGGCCGGCAGCGAGGCGATCGCCACCGCGCATCTGACCGAGGCGATCGGTTATCGGCGCGCCGATCGTGGGGTTCAGGCCGCGGCGTGAGCTTCGTGTCGGCTAAGACTGGCGGCTTGTCCGGCGATGCAGTCGCAACGACGATCGACTTGGCAAGATCGAAGCGATCGTTCGCCCGCCGCGCCTGCACGACTACCGCTTCACGGCCAACGATCGCCCATCGACACATCCATCAACACATCGTGAAACACGCCGTGAGGGTCGTACTGCCAGCGCAACCGGCGCAAGCGTGACCAGTTCTCGGCGGAGTAGCACCGGTGCGCGCTGGCCGATCGTTCCTCCAGATCGAACTCGTTGATGTAAACGCCCGACGCCAACGTTGCCAGCTGGTCGTACAAGGATTTGAGCCAGCCGCGGTTGCTTTCGTCGTCGGCAACCTCGTTCCATTGCGCATAGGTCGAAAAGAACCAACGTCCTGATGCCGAATAAGCCGCATCTGGCCAGGACGAAACGCCACGCCAGATCAACAGCGGCAATGTGGCCGGCGAAGGCTGCGACGGCAGATGCGCGGCGAGTATCGCGACCGCGTCCGCGCCGCGATCGGTCAGGATGTTGTCGGTGCGGTAGCGCCTGGACACCAGCATCGCATCGCTCTGGCGATAGATGGATTCGAAATCGCCGGGCTGATCGACCTCGACCGCGCGGATCAGCCCGGGAGACAACCGCTGCGCCAGCGAGGCGTGCAGCGCCCGCGCATGCGCCGGGTTGTCGGCGAACGCGATCGTGTTCAACACCACCTGCCGGCCACATTCTTCGGCCGCGCGATCGTCGCTCTGCGGCACGATCGCCAGCATCACCTGCAACGAAGAATCGGGCTGCGCCTGTTCGATCTGCGTCAGCAATTGCGGCAGGGCGCTGAACTTCGCCAGATAATTGTTGCTGGTGATGCAAGCCGGCAGCGGCCAGCAATCGAGATGGAACCGGGTCACCACGAAGAACAGACCCGGCCCGCCGCCGCGCGCGGCCCACAGCAATTCGGGGTTTTCGTGCGCGTCGGCATGCAGCACGTCGCCGTCCGCGGTCACCAGATCGATCGCGCGGACATTGAATGTGCTCATGCCACCCCAGGCGCGGAAATTGATGCCGAGTCCGCCGCCGAGCAGAAAACCGCTCAGGCCGACCTCGCCGCCGTGTCCGGTCGGAAAGGCCAGGCCGTGCCGGGCCAGCGCGGCGCTCAGCTGACGGCTGCTGACGCCGGGCTGGACCTGCACCACGCGTCGGCCGGGATCGATCTGGATGTCCCGCAACGCCGACAGGTCCAGCAGGACACCGGTGTTGCGCAGGAAACAGCCGGCGTAGCTGTGGCCGCTGCCGCGTACGCTGACCGGCAGGCCGTGCCGACGCGCGAAGTCGATGCTGTGCACCACGTCGGCGATCGACTCGGCGCGCACGATGTACTCCGGGTAGCGCTCGAAACCGCGCCCGTTCCAGCTCAGGTCGCGATGCCACCCCGCGTACTCGGGGTGATGGCGCGAGCGCGCCTTGCCGTCGAGGCTGCGCGGAAAGATACGGAAGTCATCGGCGCTGAGGGTTTGGTAATGCGATTGCACGGGCTGGCTCCAGTCGCTCGGGCGATGAATCGATGAGGGCAATCAGTGCAACGCGCGCCGCGCCGGATCGGCGGCCGGCGAAGCGCCGCGGCCGGCGCCTGAATCGAGCGCGGCGTGCATCAGGTCGCGGGCGATCAGCGAATACAGCGGCGTGGGCGTCAGGCCGAGTCGGCGCTTGATCCGCTCGTTGAGGCGACCACCCTCCAGTCGTTTCAGGCCGCGCGCGAAGGCGTAGCGGTAAGCGCTGGCGAAACACAGGGTGTAAGGACTGAAGCTGGAGCGGTCATAGACGACGCCAGCCGACCACAGATGGATACGGTCGGCCTGCTCGAAACAGATGATGCCGCCGACCAATTCGCTCCCGCATTCCACCACGACCAGGCGCACCAGACCGCCGCAGCGTCTTACGAATCGCGCCAGCGGCGCGGGTGGAAAGTACTGCGGGGTACCGTTGCGGGCGGTGGTGCGATAACACAGTTCGGTCAGGCGCTCGAGCACGTCATCGAACGGCGGCGCGATCACTCTCGTCGTCGCGCCGCTCGCTTCGAATTTTCGCAACTGGCGATTCATCTCGCAGCGACCATCGCCGGGAAGCTGCCGCACGAATTGTTCGAAGTTTTCGAACCGGCGCAGGTCGACATCGTAGCGGTCGACCAGATGAGCACCGCTGAAGCCCTGATCGCGCGCGTGTTCGAGCAGCGCCGGGTCGCGCACGCTCAACAGGCCGGCATGTCGCGCGCCCTGGTCCCGGGCCAGTTGCTTGAACGCCCGTAGCAGCGCGGTACGCGCGTCGGGACGATCGGCGAGCGCGGGAACGGTGCTGTCCCAGCAATGCATGATGTGACTGAACAAACCCAGGTCGCTGCCGGCGTCGCGCACGCCAGCGGTCCGTTCCAGCAGGCCGAGTGGGTCGATGGTGGCGATGCGCTGCAGATACGCCGGCAGCAAGCCGACCAACTCATCGCCCTCGCTCGCGCACAGATAAAAGACCTTCTCCACCGGCAGCAACGGCGAATGTTCGGCGGCGTCGAGAACACGCCGGTCGTAGAACACCGGCGCCGCGCTCGCGGCATGCAGGGCGCGATACGCGTCGTCGTCGATGGATTGCAGGAAACGATGCACGTCGATGGTCAGTGCCATTGCGACTCCGCTGAACTTCGCGCAGCGGCCGCACGACTGCGCGACCGATCCGCCGAGGGTTGGAACGACGTCGCGAACCTCGGCGGCGGTTGCCGAGATTCGCGCTGCCACGAATGCATCCACATCGTGGCTTCGTGGCAACTGCCGCCATCGAGGCGCATATCTGCTTTGGCGCCGTCCCGGCAGCATCGACGGCGGTCGCCGTCCCCATCTGCGGCGGGAGGCGAATGGATCCGCGCGCGCCGCGTCCCGAGCAATCGTTTGCGGATATGCGGCGACGCGACCTCGCGACTTAGCACGGGATATGCATTGCCCGGCGCACTCCGGATAAATGAAAAACCCACCATGCACCCAGCGCCGGACAACACGCCGACGACGATGAAACGCGACCGCTTGCGCAAGCGGCTGTCCGGGAAATAGTTGGTCCGCGCCGATTCGAAAAACGTGATCGGCATTGGCGGGTGAGCGAGGGTTATTACGCGGATTCGCCAACGGTTCACCCGGACACAGGCGCTGGATGCCGCGCGTCATGGATTCATGCACGACCGCATTCACCATCCGCCTTGCCACATCGCATTCATCGCCGTACTCAGGCGTCGCCGCGACGATGGTTGCGGCTCTCGAAACCCAGCGCCGCGCGAACCGAAGCGCTAAGCTAGCCCGTCGCATCCATCGCCGCGACATCGGCGCCCGGCTTGGCCGTCGCCGTCCACCGCACCCAGCCATCGCAAGGGCATGTCCGAACTCACCGTCCACGCTCTGCTGCAGACCCCCACCGTCACCGTCCGCGACGTGTATTGCACCGGCACGTGCCGGGCGCAGAGCGAGGAGGAATGCGCCGACGCCACCCATCTGGTGTTTCCGTATCGCGGGGTGTACGTGCGCCATGTCGGCGAGGACCTGACCGTGGCCGAGTCCAGCCAGGTGCTGTTCTTCAACGCCGGCGAACGCTATCGAATCAGCCATCCGATCGAGGGCGGCGACGCCAGTCTCGCGGTCTGGGTCGAGGAGGCGATGCTGCGCGAACTGGCGCCGAAGGCCTTGTTGCACGACGAGGACGCGCTCGCGTTCCGGCTGCCGCGGCTGCGCATCGACGCGCGCGCGCAGGCGCTGGTCGCGATGGTCCGCCACAGCCTGCGCGAGGGCATCGCCGAAGCGCTGGAAGCCGAAAGTCTGACCCTGACCCTGGTCCAGCGCGCGCTGGGCCCGCGCACCGCGCACGCGGCCGGCGCCAGCCTTGGCCGCCAGCGCCTGGTCGAACGGACCAAGCTGGTGCTCACCAGCGACTTGTCGCGGCGCTGGAAGCTGGCCGAGATCGCCGCCGAAGTCGGCGTTTCGGCGGTGTACCTGACCCAGGTGTTCCAGCAGGTCGAAGGCCTGCCGCTGTATCGCTATCAGCTGCGCCTGCGGCTGGCGCGGGCGCTGGACCTGCTGGGCCAGTACGAGGACCTCAGCGCGCTGAGCCAGGACCTGGGCTTCTCCAGCCACAGCCACTTCAGCGCCGCGTTCCAGCAGACCTACGGCCGCTCGCCGTCGGAATTCCGCCAGTCCGCGCTGCAGCGCTGAGGCTGCGCCGGGCCGGGACGGTGTGTTCCGCAACCGCACCAGGCAATCGCTAAAGATTCTGACAGCGCCGCCCGCGCCGCGGTGGCCTACTGTGCTTGCCCGGACGTCGGGCGCACCCAGAGAAGCCGTCATGACCAACAAAACCTGCGCCGCCTGCGATTGCCCGCTGGACGACAGCGCGTTCCAGGTCCGCATCGGCGGCAAGGCCGTCGAAGTGTGCTGCGACGATTGTGCGCGCAAATTGAAGGAAGCCTACGACTCGGCGATCACGCCCGGAAACGACTGACATGGACGGCAACGCGCCCACCCTCACCCTGCAGCACGTCGACACGCCGTCAGGCTCGATCGCCTACCGTGAGCAAGGCCCCGAACAAGGCCGCGCCCCGGTCGCGCTGTTCGTCCACGGCGTGTTGTTGAACGGCCATCTGTGGCGGCACCAGCTGGCCAAGTTGTCCGATCTGCGCCGCTGCATCGCCGTCGACCTGTTGGCGCATGGCGATACCGCGATCGCGCCGGATCAGGATGTCTCGGTCACCGCCAATGCGGCGATGCTCGCGCAGTTCCTCGATGCGCTGGGCATCGATCAGGTCGATCTGATCGGCAACGACAGCGGCGGCGGTATCGCCCAGATCTTCGCCGCGCTGCACCCGCAGCGCGTGCGCAGCCTGACCCTGACCAACTGCGACACCCACGACAACTGGCCGCCGGAAGCGTTCAAACCGTTCCTGGCGATGGCTGCGGACGGCGGCCTGCACGATGCGCTGAGCGGCATGTTGGCGGATAAGGCCGTGTATCGCTCGCCGCAGGCGCTGGGCCCGGCCTACGAACATCCCGAGCGCTTGTCCGACGCCAGCATCGAGGTCTATCTGCGGCCGTTTCTGCGCAACCCGCAACGCACGCGCGATCTGCAGCGGTTTCTCGGCGAATTCGATCCGCGCCATACCCTCGCGATCGAACCGCAGCTCAAAACCCTGCAGGCGCCGACCCTGATCGCCTGGGGCACCGACGATGTTTTCTTCGACACGCGCTGGTCGCACTGGTTGGCCGAAACGATTCCAGGCACCCGGCAACGGGTGGAACTGGAAGGCGCGCGGATCTTCTTCCCGGAAGAGCGCTGGGCGCAGTTCAACGATCTGCTGCGCGCGCACTGGCTGGCGAGCGCCTGAGCCTCGCGCGTCGCAATTGGCTGATTCAGCCCGCGACGATTCACGCCTGACCGCATAGCGGCGGCACCGCACCACAAACCTTCGATCTTCGACGCGGCGGCAACGCGCGGCGATGGCGGCGCATTGCCGTCGCGTCGGGCTGATCGATCCAAACCGACCCGATTCCACGCCGGCGCAACCGCCTTCTGGAGAATTAGCTCATGAACCGCAGACGTTTCCTGCAATTCGCCGGCGGCAGCCTGGCGACCGGCACCCTGGCCGCCTGTCTGGCGCGGCGTCCCGACCACGATGCCGCGCCAGTGGTGACCGGCGAACTGGACGCATCGAGTTTCCACGCCAGCCGTCGCTACGCCAAGCTGCGTTCGGGCGAGATCGCGTATGTCGAACGCGGCAGCGGCCCGGCCGCGTTGTTTCTGCACGGCTTCCCGCTCAACAGTTTCCAGTGGCGCGGCGCGCTGACCCGCTTGTCGCCGTACCGGCGCTGCATCGCCGCGGATTTCATGGGCATGGGCTACACCCGCGTCGCCGCGAATCAGGACGTCGGGCCGAAAGCACAAGTCGCGATGCTGATCGAATTGCTCGACCACCTGGGCATCCACGACGTCGACGTGATCGCCAACGACAGCGGCTGCACCGTCGCGCAACTGCTGCTGGTCAATCATCCGCAACGCGTGCGCACCTTGTTGCTGACCAACGGCGATACCGAACACGACAGCCCGCCGCCCGCGTTGCAACCGGTGATCGATCTGGCGCGGCAAGGCCGCTTCGTCGACGAATGGCTGGCGCCGTGGTGGCAGGATCCGCAACTCGCGCGCTCGGCCGCGGGCATCGGCGGCATGTGCTTCGCCGATCCCACCCAGCCGACCGACGAAGCCATCGACACCTATTTCGGCCCGCTGCTGTCGAGCGCGCATCGCAAGGCGATGGCGCACGCCTACGCGGTCGGACTGGAACCGAACGTGCTGCTCGGCATCGAAGCAGAGCTCAAGCGCAGCAAGACGCCGACGCGGATCGTATGGGGCATGGCCGACACGATCTTTTCCCAGCAGAGCCCCGATTACTGGGCCAACACCTTCGGCGGCTCGCGCGGCGTGCGCAAACTCGAAAGCAGCAAGCTGTTCTGGCCGGAAGAACGGCCGGACGTGATCGCCGAGGAAGCGCGGCGGCTGTGGAATGCGTGGGCTGCGCAGGACGCCGATTGGCGGTGAAGCCCTACGCGAGCGCGGTGATCAGCGTTCGCTGATTGCCTATCTTCCTATCGACGCAGCAACGCAGCGATGCCAATGCATGACGGCGAACGAGTGCAATCGCTCAGCCGGCGCGAGCGCCCATCAACGCCAACGCCTCCTGCGCCAACGCACGCGTCAACTCGTAAGTCGACAGCTCGCGCCGATAGCGCGCCTGCCCCGACCACAACGGCATGAAATCCGCCGAGCCCGCGGCTTCGGCCTTCGCGCGCAACGGCGCTAGCGCACCGCCGGCGAGCGGGAACGCGGGCGCCAACGAAGACAGCGACCCAACTTCGCGCATCAAACGGTTGACGATGCCGCGCGCCGGTCGGCCGGTGAACACATTGGTCAATGCGGTCTCGTCCTCGCGCGCATCAAACAAGGCGCGACGATGCAGCGGCGAAATCTTCGCTTCCGGGCAGAACAAATAGGCGGTACCGATCTGCACCGCCGCCGCGCCGAGCGCGAACGCCGCGGCGATGCCGCGCGCGTCACCGATCGCGCCGGCGGCGATCACCGGCACATCGACCGCGTCGACGATCTGCGGCAGCAGCGCGAACAGGCCGACCTGGGTGGATACGTCGTCGCTCAGGAACACGCCGCGATGGCCGCCGGCCTCGGCGCCCTGGGCGATGATCGCGTCGCAGCCGTGCTGTTCCAGCCAGCGCGCCTCGGCCACCGTGGTCGCCGACGAAATCACCCGCGTGCCGGTGGCGCGCACGCGTTGCAACAAGTCGGCGTCGGGCAGGCCGAAGTGGAAACTCACCACCTGCGGTCGCTGCTGTTCGACCAGTTCGCACCACTGCGCGTCGAACGGCGCGCGGTTCGACGGCGACACCGGCATCGCCGGGTCGAGGCCGAACTCGCGGTAATACGGCGCGAGCCGTTCGCGCCACGCCGCTTCGCGCGCCGGATCGGGCGCGGGCGGATGGTGGCAGAAGAAATTCAGATTGAGCGGCCGGCCAGTGGCCTCGCGGATCAGACGGCATTGTTCATGCGCCTGCTCCAGGCTCAGCAGCGCGCAAGGCAGCGAGCCCAGGGCGCCGGCGCGGGCCGCGCCGATCACCATCTCGGCCAAGGTCGGCCCCGCCATCGGCGCCTGCACGATCGGCAGTTCGATGCCGAACAATTCCTGGATACGGCGATCGGGCCACATGCGGGTCGACCTCTCTCGGGAGATGCCGCGAGGATGGCATTAGCGCGGCGGCGCTGTCCTGGTCCGGGTTGGCATGCTGTGTTGCGGATGCGGGTTGGATTCGCGAAGGTTTGGCGTTTGTTGCGGCAAAGAGAAACGCAGCGCGGTTGGGTCGACCTCACCTCACTGTTGGTCGGGCGCCGGAGTCCAGAGTTCTTCGAAGGCCTGGAGTGCTATTGCAGCAGAGATAAATCGAGCGCGGTGGCATCCGTCTCGTCACTTTTTCGGGCGCTGGAGTCCAGACTTCTTCGAAGGTTGTAGTGTTTTCACAGCGCAGAGGAACACAGCGCGGTTGGGCCTGTCTCGTCTCACTGTTTTTCGGGCGCTGGTCTCCAGACCTCTTCGTTTGGATCGAACTCCGTGGTTTCCATGCGCTGCGCGCGCCAGCCGAAGCCGCACACCGCCAACGGGCCTTCGACCAGCGGGTCCAGGCCGAAGCCGCGTTCGATATCGATCTCGTTGATCGCCGAGGTCACGAACGCAGCCAGGCCGAGTTCGGTCGCGCTCAAGTACAAGGTCTGCGACAGATGGCCGCTGTCGAGCACCAGCGCGCGATACGCCTTGGGATGATTGCGGTACTTCCAGAAGCAGCGCGCATAGCGCGGCGCGAGCACCGCCAGCACCGGCGCGTTGGAGAACCAGTGCTGGCCGGCGAGCGCGCGGCGGGCGAAGGTTTCCAGCGGTTCGTCGGGCGCGGGCAAGGGCTGCAGCGCGTGATCGGCGGCGTGGTAGTGGTACAGGCCCGGGGCGACGCCGTCGACGCGCTGCACGATCAGATAGGCCTCGGTCGGATGCAGGCCGCCGCCGGACGGCGTGTGTTTCTTCAGGAACACGGTGTCGTCGTCGATCCGCACCTGCGCCTGCGCGGCGAACACGCGTTGCAGCATGTGCGCGAACAGTTCGAACGGCAGCGAACGCTCGCCGTCGAAATTGCGGCAGGTCGCGCGTCGCGCCAGCAGCGCGTCGAAGTCGTTGCCGTCGATGCGCGGCAGCGTCACCCGGGCCTGCCCGTCGCCGCGTTGCGGCGCATGCACCGGCGGCGGCCCGAGCTTGCGCCGCAGTTCGGCCGCGGTGGTCATTTCGTTGGCTTCCATGACGCTGACGCTGTCGAGCCCCTGCCAGCGAGCGAGCCGGTGCGCCATCGCCGCCGCCGGCCACCAGTGGCTGGCGCGCAGGGTGTCGTCGCGTTCGCGATGGACCGCGTAGCCTTCGTCTTCGGCCACGATCAAGCCGAGTTCAAGCAGCCGCGGCAACGACGGCGCGAAGCGCGGGTCCAGGGTCGCGCTGTCGATCCAGAAGCCGGGACTGAGCACGCCGAGCAATTCGCGCTCATCGCCGTCGACCTCGACCTCCGCCTCCAGATGCGCGGCCAGGGCCAGCCAGCGCAGCTCGCGGCGCAGGCCGGCGCCGCCGCCGAGCAGCGAATTCAGATCGAAGCCGATCTCCTCGCGCGGCTCGAAGAAGAGCACGGCGCAGCGGCGTATGCGCATGAAGCGGTCCTGTGTCGTAGACGAAGCCGGAGGTGCGAGCCAGACCCGCTCGGTGCCGGCCGGGACAGGACGTTATCACGCGGTCCGGACCGTCAGCGCCGACGCCGCGGGCTTGCGCGACGCCGGCCATGCCATCGCCAGCGTGCCTGCGCCGCAAGCTGAATTGGCATAACGAAGCAGCTCACGCCACGCTGCGGTCACACCCACGGGTTAGAAATCGCCGTCATCGAGCGCACGCAACGCGTGCGGGCAGGCATGGTTGACCTGTTCGCGCGGGTTGTCGCGTTGTCCCTACGGGGTTAGATTCGGCGCTCAGTACGCCCTAAACGGGCATCATTAGTGGGGGAAATGGGGAAACTATGGCTATCAGAAAACCACCCGGCGGCGGGCACACGCCGTTCGACCCGGCCGTCGCCGACAAGCTGCTGGAACTGCTCAGCACCGATAACGAATTCCGCGACCTGTTCGAGAAAGACCCTGAAGCGGCGGTGCGCAAAGTCGGTCACGAGATCCCCGAGGGCGCCGCGATGGCGTGCATGAGCACGGTCCAGATCGCGCCCAAGGAAGAGATCGCCCAGGCCCGCGCCATGATCAAGGACTTCCTGACCTCGGCCGCGGCCTACAACAACCCTCACTGCTTCGAAGCGGGCAGGATCGTCTCGACTCTCGAGAAGAAGTAAGCCGGCAGCAACTTGGGAGGGCAGGCGGCCAAGAACGCCTGCGCCTCCTTGCGTGCTTCCTCGGTGCGGCCGAGCTGTTTCAGGAATTCGGCCGCGCGCAGCTGGGCCAGGCGCGAATCGGCGACGTTCAACGGCTGCAGCGACTGCGCGCCGACCGGTTCGATATAGGCCAGACCGCGATGGCTGGCCAACCAGCGCGCCTGGATCAGCGCCTGCTCGGGCTGGCCGGCGGCGGCATACGCCTCCATCAGCGCGGCGCGGCTTTGATACAGCTCGTGCCCGGTCAACAGGGTACGCAGGCGGCGGATCGCCGCTTCGGGCTTGCCGGACAAACGCTCCTGGCCGGCCAGTACGATTTCGCGCAGTTCCGACAGTTTCGGCGTCGCCCACAGCTGCGGGCGGTCCTTGAGCGCGTCGAGCACCGACTGGGCCAGGCTCGGATCGCCCTGGCGCTGGACCACGTAGGCCGAGGCCAGGGCGAAATAGACGTAATCGACTTCGTCGTAGGCGGCATCGGCCGCGGCCGCGTCGAGCGCGCGCTTGGCCGACGCGCCCAGGCGCTCGCGGGCGCGGACGCGGTCGCCGGTGAGCGAGGTCACGCTGCCGGCGGCGACGCCGAGCACCTGTTGCAGCAGTTCGTTGCCTTCCACCGGCAGGCGCGCGGCCGCGTCGATGTAGCGTTCAGCCTCGCCCCAGCGGCCCTGGTCGAGCAGCACCGAGGTCTTGTCCAGATCCTGCACCCGCGCATAGCCCTGCTTGCCGCCGTCGGACTTGCTCTCCAGCCGGCGCATCGCGTCGGCGTAGCCGCTCTGCGCCGCCGAGACATTGGCGCGGCGGCGCGAGGCGTCGGAAATATTGAGCTTGAGCGCCTGGTCGAAGGCGTTGCGCGCGGCGGCGAAATCCTCCTGACCCAGTTCGCTGCGGCCGAGCTGATCGTAACCGTGGCCGCGCAGCGGGTTCTGCGGCAGGGTGGTGCGCTGGGCGTAGGCCTGCGCTTCCTTGTAGCGGTTTTCCTGCATCAGGTTGAAGGCGTAGTTGGCCGCGCCGGCGAAGTAATCCGGGTACAGGTCGGCCAGCAGCTTCCACTTGCTCGCGGCCTGATGGCCGGTGACGAACTCGGCCGACCAGGCATCGAGGTACAGCGCGTCACGCGGCGGCAGGCGGTCGCGGTGTTCGATCGCGCGGGCCAGGAACGGCTTGGCATGGGTCGCGTTGACCGAGGCCACGCCGGTGCGCACGCTGCCCAGGTAGGCCAGGGCGAAGTTCGGATCCAGAGCGGTCGCGCGCTGGTAGAAATTGGCCGCGTCGTCGTAGCGGCCGGCGCCGAAGGCCTTCTGGCCGAGCGCGTAGGAACGCAGCGCGTCGAGGTTCTTGGTCGCGACCTTGGGCAGCGGCTCGGAATCGCGTTCGATCGACTTCATCGCCTCGCCGAGCTTTTCGCGCAGCCCGGCGGTGACCGTGTCGATCGAACCCAGCGCCGAGTCGGCACCGGCGCCATCGGCCGATTCGGCATAGACCGTGGTCTGGGTATGCGGGTCGATGACTTCGGCGCTGATCCGCACCCGCCCGCCGACTTCGGCCACGGTCGGCAGAATCACCGCGCGCGCGCCGTCGCGCAGCGCGATCTCCGACGCGACCGCGCGATCGAGCGTGGTGTCGGGCTTGCGCTGCATGCGTTCTAGGGTGTCGCGCGCCTTCAGGTCGGACAGCACGTTGACGTAACGCGACTGCTCCAGGCTGATGCGGAAGGCCTGTTCGAGCGAATCGTCGAGCACGCTCTGGCCGGTAAGGTTGCGCAGGTCGCCGACCACCACCCAGTCGCGCTGGTTGAACGCGATCGCCGGCTGCGGCCGGGTCGCGAACCACACACCGGTGCCAATCACCGCCAGCACCGCGACTTCCGCGGCCAGCGCGGCCGGTCGCCGCCACAGCGGGATGTCGCGCCAGGCTTTCGGGCCGTTCGGCGGCGCGCGCAGCGGCGCGATGCCGGGTTCGCCGACCTCGTAGATTTCCTGCGGCTCGGGCACGCCCTTGAAGCGCCAGCGCCCGTGCGATTTCCATAGCAGTTGCTGGCCGCGTTCGCCGAGTTCGCGCGCGGCGCGATGGGCGAGCGGCTCGGCCACCGCCGACAACAGGATCTGGCCCGGACGCGCGGTCGCCATCAAGCGGCCGGCCATCGGCTTGGCCAAGCCCTCGACCTCGACCGGCTTGGCCCCGACCTGCACCGCCTCGTCGCTGTTGCGCCAGGTCAGCACTTCGCCGACATGCAGGCCGGCGCGCGCCTTCAGTTCCAGCTTGCGCGCCGCGCCAAGCTCGCGCAGGCCGCGCGCATAGTCCAGGGCGAAGCCGAGGCCGTCGATCGGACGCTCGAACAACAGCAGCAGGCCGTCGGAACGATCGATCAGGCGGCCGCGCCAGCGTTGCTGCAAGGCCAGCACCAGACGGTCGTGGGCACGGAACAGCTCCGCCGCCGGACCGTCGCCGAGGCGCTCGACCAGGGTGGTCGAATCGCACAGGTCGGTCAGCAGCAAGGTGCGCAGTTGCGGACCTTCGGCCAGCGGGCGGTGGGCATCGTTCATCGCGGCATCCTTGTCGGCGGAACTCACGCCGGCGTCAGTTCGGCGTCCTGCCAATGCACGCGATTGCCGCCCAGGCGCTTGGCCTGGTAAAGCGCGGTATCGGCGTGTGCGTACCAGTCGTTCCATTCGTGCTTGGCGCTGACCAGGCAGGCGCCGACGCTGACCGGACAGATGGTCGGCGGCGATTGCGGAATCAGCAGCAGGCCATGCACGGTGTGAACGATGAAGTCGGCGAAGCGCATCACGTCCTGGCGGGTGCGCGCGGCGACCAACAGACAGAACTCGTCGCCGCCCAGGCGGCAGGCGATGTCTTCGGGCCCGGCGACCGAGCGCAGGATGTTGGCCACGCTCTGCAGCACGCGGTCGCCGGCCAGATGGCCGTGATCGTCGTTGACCTGCTTGAAGCGATCGCAATCGATCAGCACCAGGCCCATGGTCTCGGCGATGCCGGCCGCGCGCGCGTCCTGCAGGTGCAAGGTCAGGCCGCGGCGGTTGTACAGGCCGGTGAGGTCGTCGGTGCGGATCAGCTCTTCGGTCTGGTTGAGCTGATGAGTAGTCGCGTACAGGCTGTCGAGCGCGGCTTCCAGATCCTGATTGCGCCGGCGCAGGCGCCGGATCAGGCTTTGTTCGTTGAGCACCACGCGCATGATCGCGCGGCGCAGGAAATACGAAACGAGCGAGGGGTCGCGATCGACCAGTCGCTGGAATTCCTCGTGGCGCAGCTCGACCAGCAGGCCGTCGGTGGCCGCGATCGCGTCCGCGCTGCGCGCGTGATCGCCGATCAGCAGGCCGAGTTCGCCGAAGAATTCGCGCACGCCCAGGCGCTTGGTGACCAGGTCGTCGCCGAAGTCCAGGGTGATCGCGCCGCGCGCGATTACGAACATGGTGGTGCCCAGTTCGCCGCGGCGGAACAGCACCTGGCCGGCTTCGATCCGGCGCGGCCGGCCGATCTCGGCGAACAGTTCGAATTCGCCCGGGGTAAGCACCGCCATCGCCACATCCGTCGGCGCCGCGGTCACAGTCGAATTGTCGGTTTCGCGGCCCAACGAGGGCGCCGCCGTGTCGCGATTCATCCCGATCTCCCCGCGCCCCACGTCCTGTGGAGCCTTGGCGGCAGGATAGCACCTGGTCTGAACTGCTAACGCCGCAAGACGGCCGAAACGGCCAGTCATGCAGGCGATGCTACATGCCACAGCGTGCGCCGACGATGCGCGTTTCGACATTGCAACAGCGCGGTCGGACCGCATCGCGCCGCGCTGAATGCGAGGCCGGCATCGTCGCCCGGTCCGACGCCTCTATCGCCGCCGCGCTCAGGCTGTTCATACTCGACCCGCCATCCGATCGTCCTGAACCGCCGCGTCGTCCCGCCTTTCACCGGAGTCCGTCATGTCGTCACGATCCCTCGCGCCCCTCGCCGCCGCCGTGCTCGCCGGCCTGTGCAGCAGCCCCGCCTTCGCCGTGCGTCCGGCGGTCGAGGGCGAACTGATCCCGCGCGCGGCGCTGTTCGGCAACCCGGATCGGATCGGCGCGCAGATCAGCCCGGACGGCCGCTACCTGGGCTGGCTCGCGCCGCTCGACGGGGTCATGAACGTGTGGATCGCGCCGATCGACCAGCCGGCCAAGGCGCGCGCGGTCACCGACGACAAGGCGCGCGGCATCCGCCAGTTCGTCTGGAGCTACCGCGACAGCACCTTGTTGTACTTGCGCGACAGCGGCGGCGACGAAAACTTCCATCTGTACGCGGTCGACCTGTCCAAGCCCGGCCCGGCGCGCGACCTGACCCCGTATCCCAAGACCCGCGCCAGCCTGGTGCGGCTGGCCCACCGCCATCGCGACAGCGTGCTGGTCGCGATGAACGACCGCGACGGCAAGTGGCACGACCTGTACCGGGTCGATCTGGCCAGCGGCGAACGCACCCTGGTGCATCGCAACGAGGAACGCATCGCCTCGTACTACGCCGACGGCGATCTGAAGGTCGGCCGGGTCAGCCGCGCGCGCGACGACGGCGGCATCGAACTGCTCGCGCCTGACGGCGACAAGGGCTGGAAAGTGGTCGACACGATCCCGTTCGAGGACACCCAGACCACCGCGATCGAAGGCTACAGCGACGACGGCAAGACCCTGTACGCGACCGACTCGCGCGGCCGCGACACCTCGGCGCTGTACGCGATCGACGGCGACGGCAACAAGACCTTGTTGTCGGACGACCCGCGCGCCGACATCGGCGAGCTGCTGACCGATCCGGTCAGCGACGAGCCGCAGGCGGTGTCGGTGAACTACCTGCGCCGGCAATGGCGTCCGCTGGCGCCGGCGATCGCCGCCGAACTCGCGCGGCTGGAATCGAAACTGGGCAAGGGCGAATACACCATCACCTCGCGCACCCTCGACGACAAGACCTGGATCGTCGACTACGGCTCGGCCGAACAACCCTCGACGACGTATCGCTACGACGGCGGCGGCAGCGGCACCCTGACCAAACTGTTCTCCTCGCGCCCGGCCCTGGACGGCGCCGCGCTGGTACCGATGTGGCCGCGGGAAATTCCCTCGCGCGACGGCAAAACCCTGGTCAGCTACCTGACCCTGCCGGCCGGCGCCGAACGCGACGGCAAGATCCAGCGACCGGTGCCGCTGATCCTGACCGTGCACGGCGGGCCGTGGTCGCGCGACGTGTACGGCTACAACGCCACCGCGCAATGGCTGGCCAACCGCGGCTACGCCTCGCTCAAGGTCAACTACCGCGGTTCGACCGGCTTCGGCAAGAACTTCATCAACGCCGCCGACGGCGAGTGGGCCGGCAAGATGCACGACGACCTGATCGACGCGGTCGACTGGGCGGTCAAGCAGGGCATCACCACGCCCGACCAGGTCGCGATCATGGGCGGCAGCTACGGCGGTTACGCCACCCTGGTCGGCATGACCTTCACTCCTGACACCTTCAAGTGCGGGGTCGACATCGTCGGCCCGTCCAACCTGGAAACCCTGCTCAAGACGATCCCGCCGTACTGGGCCAGCATCTTCGAACAGTTCGCCCGGCGCATGGGTGACCCGCGCACCGCGGCGGGGCGCAAACTACTGGCCGAGCGTTCGCCGATCACCCGGGTCGACAAGATCAGCAAGCCGTTGTTGATCGGCCAGGGCGCGAACGATCCGCGAGTGAACCAGGCCGAGAGCGATCAGATCGTCGAGGCGATGCGGGCCAAGAAGATCCCGGTGACTTACGTGTTGTTCCCCGATGAGGGGCATGGCTTCGCGCGGCCGGAGAATTCGATGGCGTTCAACGCGGTGGCCGAGGGATTTCTTTCCCAATGTCTGGGTGGGCGGGCGCAGGCGATCGGCGAGGATCTGAAGGGGTCCAGCATTACGGTGCCGGCGGGGGCGGATGGGGTTAAGGGGTTGGCGGATGCGTTGAAGGTGCATACGCAGGAAGTGAAGAAGTAGGTCGAGATGCGGTGCACGCGCGGGTGAACCCACATGCCCGCATATGCGCGGGGCACGTCCGTGCCTTCGCGCCCCGCGTCGTCGCCTTCACGCGTTGCGCGTTTACGCCGGAAGCCTGGCCTCCTATAGCGCCGCACATTGCCCCCTTTGACAAAGGGGGCACGCGCCCCGTGAATTTCGAAGTCTCTCCTGCGCTCCAGCGCGGGGGATTTGCCGTTGCCGTTGCCGTTGCTATAGCTATTGCCTTTGCATTGCTTCGGCCCGGCGCGGCTTGT
>NZ_LMHM01000015.1:130353-130431 GCF_001427785.1 Lysobacter sp. Root690 | reverse complement strand
CCCGCCGCTTTAGTGGCGGAAGCTTTTGATCTAGCTTGCAGCTTCTAAAGCTTTGAAGCTTTAGAGCCTTTGAAGCCA
>NZ_LMHM01000015.1:97826-130273 GCF_001427785.1 Lysobacter sp. Root690 | reverse complement strand
ATCCTGCACGCCGCCCTTCGGGTGTGCTGTTGCTAACGCGAGTGCGTGACTTCGCAGCGCTGGATGAACTGCGCGACTTCAAGCTCAAGAAAAAGCTGCATGGCCTGCCTGTAGGAGCGGCGCGAGCCGCAACCGCGAGAATGCGGCTACTGCGCAGGTTTCGATGTTGTCGTAATGACGCGGTCGCGACTCGCGTCGCTCCTACAGGGCTGCGATGTCGCCACGCCGGAACTGTGAACTCAAGGCGTCGATTGAAAAATAGCAGACCAAGCAATCACGACGACACAAACAACGAAGGGCTCCTCCCGGAGCCCTTCGCCTTACTCAACCTCGAAAACCGCGACCTCAAATCACGCCGCGGCCTTCTTCGAATCGTGGAACTGCTCCTCCTCCGTCGACCCCTTCAGCGCGACAGTCGACGACTGCCCACCCTGGATCGTCTGCGTCACCGCGTCGAAATACCCGGTGCCGACCTCGCGCTGATGCTTGACCGCGGTGAAGCCCTTCTCCGCCGCGGCGAATTCCGCCTCCTGCAACTCCACGAACGCGCTCATCTGGCGGCGCGCATAGCCGTGCGCCAGATTGAACATGCCGTAGTTGAGACTGTGGAACCCGGCCAGGGTGATGAACTGGAACTTGTAGCCGTAGGTCGCGATTTCCTTCTGGAACTTGGCGATGGTCGCGTCGTCCAGGTTCTTCTTCCAGTTGAAGCTCGGCGAACAGTTGTAAGCCAGCAGCTTGCCCGGGAACTTGGCGTGGATCGCTTCGGCGAACTTGCGCGCGAACTCCAGGTCCGGCTTGCCCGTTTCGCACCACACCAGATCGGCGTACGGCGCGTAGGCCAGGCCGCGGCTGATGGCCTGATCCAGACCGTTGCGGGTCTTGTAGAAACCTTCGTTGGTGCGCTCGCCGGTGGTGAAGGGCTGATCGTTCGGATCGATATCGGCGGTCAGCAGGTCGGCGGCTTCGGCGTCGGTGCGCGCGACGATCAGGGTCGGCACGCCCATGACGTCGGCGGCCAGGCGCGCGGCGACCAGCTTCTCGACCGCTTCGCGCGTGGGCACCAGCACCTTGCCGCCCATGTGGCCGCACTTCTTGACCGAGGCGAGCTGGTCTTCGAAATGCACGCCCGAGGCGCCGGCCTCGATCATGCCCTTCATCAGTTCGAAGGCGTTGAGCACGCCGCCGAAACCGGCTTCGGCGTCGGCCACGATCGGCTGCAGGAAGTCGATGTCGCCGGTGCCTTCGGCGCACTGGATCTGATCGGCGCGCAGCAGGGTGTTGTTGATGCGGCGCACGACCTGCGGCACCGAGTTGGCCGGGTACAGCGACTGGTCGGGGTACATCTCGCCGGCGATGTTGGCGTCGGCCGCGACCTGCCAGCCCGACAGATAGATCGCCTTGAGGCCGGCCTTGACCTGCTGCATGGCCTGGTTACCGGTCAGCGCGCCGAGCGCGTTGACGAAGTCTTCCGTGTGCAGCGAAGCCCACAGTTTGTTGGCGCCGAGCTTGGCGATGGTGTGTTCGACCGGCACCGTGCCGCGCAGGCGCACCACGTCTTCGGCCGAATACGGACGGGTGATGCCGCCCCAGCGCGGGTTGCTGGCCCAATCCTGGCGGAGTTGATCGGCGGTCGGCAGCGTGTGGCTCATGACTTCGATTCCTTGCGTTTGGGTCGTTGTGACGTGGGAGTTCGATTAGCTGAGATGGATCGTTTGCGACTGTAGGAGCGGCGCGAGCCGCGACTGCGATATCTGATTTACGGCGTAAGCGGGATTCTTGAAAAACGATCCGATTGACCGGGCTTCGGATGGGGCGCTTGCGTGCGTGGCTTCGGTTGGTCGCGGCTTGCGCCGCTCCTACAGGGAGTCAGTCGATGCATTCGTAAGCCGGCAGGGTCAGGAATTCGGCCAAGGTGTCGGCATGGGTCAGCTCGTCGAGCAGCGCGATCGCTTCATCGAGCTTGGCGCTGCCCGGCAACTTCGCGTCGCCGGCGAGCTTGCTCGGCAGGCCGATCAGGGCGCGTTCGAGCAGGGCGAAATCGACCGGCGTGCCGTCGTCGAGGAACAGCGACGGCGCGTGCAGCCACTGCCACAGCTGGGTGCGGGCGATCTCGGCGGTGGCGGCGTCTTCCATCAGCCAGTGGATCGGCACGCAGCCGTTGCCTTCCAGCCACGCGGCCAGATAACGCACGCACACTTCGACGTTGCCCTCGAAACCGGCGCGGGTAATAGTGCCGAACGAAGGCTTGATCAGATCGTCGCGGATGATCAGCACGTCCTCGCGCAGCACGTGCTGCTGGTGCGGGGTCGGCATGCGTTCGTCGAAGATGCGCATCGCCAGCGGGATCAGCGCCGGATGCGCGACCCAGGTGCCGTCGTGGCCGGCGGTGACTTCGCGCAACTTGTCGGCGCGGACTTTGGCCAGCGCGGCCTCGTTCGCGGCTTCATCGCCGCTGATCGGAATCTGCGCGGCCATGCCGCCCATCGCATGCGCGCCGCGCTTGTGGCAGGTCTGGATCAGCAGTTCCGAATAGGCGCGCAGGAACGGCTGGGTCATCGTCACTTGGCCGCGTTCGGGCAACACCTTGTCGCGGTGCGCGCGGAAGGTCTTGATGTACGAGAACACGTAGTCCCAGCGGCCGCAGTTCAAACCGGCGATGCGGCTGCGCAGCGCGTGCAGGATTTCGTCCATCTCGAACACGGCCGGCAAGGTCTCGATCAGCACGGTGACCTTCATCTGCCCGCGCTCCAGGCCCAACTCGTTCTCGACATGGTCGAGCACCTCGTTCCACAGCGCCGCCTCTTCCATCGACTGCAGCTTGGGCAGGTAGAAGTACGGGCCGCGGTCGAGCGCGGCGAGCGCCTTGGCGTTGTGGAAGGCGAACAGGCCCAGGTCGAACAGGCTGCCCGAGATCGCCGCGCCGTCGATGCGCAGGTGCTTCTCGTCCAGGTGCCAGCCGCGCGGGCGCACCATCAGCACCGCCTGCTCTTCGAACGGCTTGAGCGCGTAGTGCTTGCCGCTGTCGGGCGCGATCCAGTCCAGGCGGCCGGCGACGGCGTCGCGCAGCGCGCGCTGGCCGGTCAGCAGGTTGGCCCAGGTGGGCGCGGTGCTGTCCTCGAAGTCGGCCATGTACACCTTCGCGCCGGAGTTCAGCGCGTTGATGACCATTTTCGGATCGGTCGGGCCGGTGATCTCGACCCGGCGGTCGAGCAGCGCGGTGGGCAGCGGCGCGACCCGCCACGCGGAATTGCGGATTGCGGCGGTGTCGTCGCGGAAATCGGGCAGGCCGCCGGCGTCGAAGAACGCCTGACGCTCGCGGCGCGCGGCCAGCCGGGCCTGGCGGGTGGGTTCGAAACGGCGGTGCAGGCCAGCGAGGAAGTTCAGGGCGGCCGGGGTCAGCAACTGCTCCTGTCCGGCCAGGGTGGCCGTGAGCTCGATGCCGTCACCCGGCGGACGTTGCGGCTCGGGTTGCGGGTCCTGCCATTGCTTGATCACTGCCGACATGCTGCGACTCCTGTGGGGATGGGGCGGCCCGCTACGAGCGCGTCCCTTGCCCCAGACCATGCGGCGCCGTCTTGTATTTGACAATCAAGTTTTTTCAATGCATATCATTTGAAAAACTTATATATGGCTTTCACGTGACATCCACGCGTGTGCTAAGTCCCCGATTTGCTTACAAAGGCGACCGCCTGAAGCCGCTGCGGGCGTTCTGCCAGACCGCCCGTTTGGGCTCTGTCTCACGTGCGGCTGAGGCGCTGTACCTGAGCCAGCCGGCGGTAACCCTTCAGCTTCAGGCCCTGGAGCGCGAAATGGGGGTGCGTCTGCTCGAGCGCAGCGGCCGCCGCCTGAGCCTGACCCGCGAGGGCCAGGAGCTGTACGAATTGGCCCGGCCGCTGGTGGAGGGTTTGGACGGGCTGGACGGGGCCTTTCGCGAGCGCATCCGCGGCCTGGACGCGGGCGACCTCAACGTCGCCGCCGGCAGCTCGACCATCCTGTATCTGCTGCCCAAGATCGTCGAAGCCTTCCGCGCGGCCCATCCCGAGGTCCGGCTGACCCTGCACAACGTCACCGGCGCCGGCGGCCTGGACCTGCTGCGCTCGGACGGCGTGGACCTGGCGGTCGGGTCGATGCTGGATGTGCCCGGCGACCTGAGCTACGCGCCGGTGTATCGGTTCGAACCGATGTTGATCACGCCTAAGGATCATCCATTGGCGAAGCTCGAAACGTTGACGCTGCAGGATTTGAGTCCCTTCGGTCTTATCTTGCCGCCGCAGCGACTTACGACTTACCGCATGGTTGACTTGGTGTTCCAGCAGAACCGGGTGCCGTACACGGTCGCGCTGGAAGTCGGCGGCTGGGAGGTGATCAAGCAGTACGTGGCGATGGGGCTGGGCATCAGCATCGTCACCGCGATCTGCCTGACCGATGCCGATCGCGCGCGGCTGTCGGCGCGTTCGCTGGCCGACTATTTCCCCTCGCGCAGCTATGGCGTGGTGGTGCGCAAGGGCAAGTACCTGTCGCCGCAGGCGCGCGCGTTCACCGAGTTGATCCAGCCGGATCTGTTCGTGCGTGGCGACTATTACGCGACCGGGCAGTCCGATCGCTGACGATTCCTTCGATAGCCCCCTGTAGGAGCGGCGCGAGCCGCGACCGCGATACCGCGCGGGCGACGCCTGCATCGCAGTGGCGTCATCTTCACCCGTGGCGGTATCGGCTTTACCGAGGTGGCGTCGTATCCGCGGTATCGCGGTCGCGGCTCGCGCCGCTCCTACAGGTAGATAACGAACCTTTCGAAGCTATCTGAAAGCCCCTCTCCCGCTTGCGGGGTGAGGGGCCGTGCTTGCGAGCCACCGGCTCGCACGGCACCGAACGCCCGAACGCTATGCGTTCGGGCTGGGGCGGGGTTGGGGTGAGGGCCGATCAATACCGCGCAGTCACCCGCACACCACTGAACGCACTCACGCCATACAAGCTGACGTACACATACCCCGCCTGCGGCTGCGAGATCGTCACCGACTCGCCGTTGCCGGCATTGGTCGAACGGTACTGGTACGACTCACGCGTCGCCCAGTTGCGCGTGCTCGCATACATGTCGGCATTGCCGCTGCCGCCGCTGCTGGCGAAACTCAGCTGGCTGGTGCCGGCCGGCAGGTACAGATAGAAGTAGGCGTAGTTGCCCGCGCTCGCCGCGACATTGCTGCGCGCGCAGTTCTTGCCGAGCACCCGCACATCGTTGCCGACGCATTCGGGCAGGCCCGGCGCGCTGACCGCGACGGTCTTGCTGACGCTGTGGCTGGCGCCGCGATCGTCGGTGACGGTCAGCTGCACGGTGTAGCTGCCGGCGGCGGCGTAGGTCTTGCTCGGGTTGGTGGCCGTGGAGGTGCTGCCGTCGCCGAAGTTCCAGCTGCGCGAAACGATGCGGCCGTCGGCGTCGCTGGAGCTGTCGCTGAAGTTCACGGTCAAACCGGTGATCGCGAAACCGAAGCCGGCTTGCGGCGGTTGGTTCGGGGTGGTGCCGCAGTTCGGCGAATCCGGCTGCGCCACGCACGGCAGCCAGGCGCGGAACGCCGCGTCGTTGCTGCTGCCCAGGCTGGCCATGTAGGTGGCATAGCCCGTGTAGTTGCCGGGACGGAAGTAACCCAGGATCGCGTTCACCTGATCGTGGCGCTGTTCGAACATGAAACGCACCGCCAGATAGCCCCAGCGATAGACCAGGGTCTGGCCGCTGTTGTAATCGTTCTGGTAGACCTTGCTGAGCGCATAGGTCGCGCGCGCGGCTTCGTCCCGCGCGCCATCGTTGACCACGCCGCGGTAGCTGTACGACATGTACTCGGCGAAACCTTCGATCCACCACACCGTCTTCTGCGCGATCGCGTCCTCGAAGTCGCCCCACATGTTGAAGCGGCCGTCGAGGTAGTGGACGTACTCGTGGGTGAGGTTCCAGATCTCGAAGGTCTGCGGACGCAGCCACTCGGCTTCATAGGCGATGAAGCGCGCCTGGTTGCCGGGCAGCGACGGATCGCCTTCCAGGTACATGCCGCCGTTGTTGGTGTCGATGCCGTAGATCGCGCCGGCGTAGATGCCGTAGTCGTCGCTGCTGTCGAACACGGTCATTTCCAGGCTCGCGTTGCCGTCGCCGTTGACCGGCGCACCGCCGGTGGCGAGCGCGTTGTGGAAATAGGTTTCCTGTCCGGCCACGGTGGCGCAGGTCGAGGCCAGTTCCGCCGCGCTCATCGATTGCGCGCGCAGCCGCAGGGTCGGGCTGCAGGTGTGGCGGATCGGCAACGCCGCCGCTTCGACCCGGGCGACGAAACCGCACAGGCCGTAGTACGCGCAATTGGCTTGATCGTAGTAATCGACCATCTCGCCGACGCCGACCCACAGCCGCGCCGTCGGACCGGTCACCGCCGAGCGATCGATCAGCGCCTTCACCCGTGCCCGCGCCAAGGTCTTCAAGGCGCCGTCGTATTGCAGAAAGCGACCGAGCTCGCGGCCGGCGTTGGCGACCAGGTAAGCGTTGTCGCCGCCAAGCAGGCCGAAGTTGCGATCGGCGAACCCGTACAAGGTCTCGACGATTGAACTGTCCGACTGCACCAATGCGCGGAACGCGGCGTCCTGATGGCCGCGGAAGGTGATCGTGTAGGCGTTGTTGACCGCCACCTTCATCCAGTAGAACGCGTTGTAGCTGGCGTTGTAACCGTCGAGGAGACGCTTGACCACGGACAGATAACGCGCGTTCTCGGCCGAGCTGTCGATCAGGGTGACGAATTCGGCCAGCACTTCGCCGTGCACGTCGTTGACCAGACCGAAGCGAGCGTTGCCGGCGAACGCGTCCAGAGCCGAGCGGATCGCGCTGCGCAGCGGAGCACCGTACGCGCCGACGCTGGTGTCGTAGTACTGCACGTAGTAACCGGCGCGCAGGAACAACACCAGCTGCAAGGTGCTGTCGGCATTGGTGCCGTCGTAGCCGCGCGCCGAGGTGGCGAAAGCGTTGGCGATGCTCACCATCTGCGCTTCGCGGAACGTGGCGTAGGCATTGGGCCCGCTGACATTGAACAACTGGTTGATGCAATCGGCGCTGGCGGCCTTGACCGCGCTGACCAGCGCAGTGCCGCTGAGCGCGCCGAACGCGTTGGGGTCGCAAGCCGCCGCCTTCGCGCGTACCGAGGTATGCGCGAACGACGGACGGCGTAGCAGATCACGACGCGATTGCGCGCCGTCGTAGGCGCTGTCGTCGCGATCGACCAGGGACGGTTGCTGCGGCGCGCGGCGCGACGGTGCGAGCGCGCGATCTTGCTGATGTTCGCCGAACAACTGGCGTTCGGTGGCGGGTTGTCGCGGCAGGCCGATGATTGCCGTGGTGCGCGGTTGCGCCATTGGTGCTTGCGAGTTCACGGCAACGACAAGGCCATGCGAATCCGCGCTCGGCCGCGCTTGCGACGACGCCGGCGCGGCCACGCGCGCCTGCACCGATTCGAGCATGGACGCCCATGGCAAGGCATAACTGAAACAACTCACGACACTGACGGCCAGGCCAAGCATGAGCGCTTGGCGCGTCCGCGGTTTGGGTGCGAAGGACATCGACGATCTCCTTGAAGGTAAGACCACGCGCAGGCGACGCCGGCGCGGATGCGCGGCGTGGCGGCCCGGGGTCGCGGTGATGGGTGCTGCGACTGCAAGTGGTGCGGATGCTGCGCGGTGCGGTCGGACGGTTGGATGGCGAGCGGCTCTCCGGCGTCGGAACGGGCGCGTGCGGCGTGCGGCGCGGGAACGCGCGGCCGGCATGGCGATGCAGGGCATCGGGGTCCGGTTCCGCGATCGGTGGCACACGACCCATTGCGCCGGCTGCGGGCATGCGTCGACCCGGCCGTCGAGCGGCCGCGCGTGCGTATCCCGGTCACCGCGACTGCCCCCTCAGGCATGAGTCGCCCGATTGCCGCGGCCCTCCCCCTGCGTGTGATACGGCGGACACGGAAAGCTGCATATCGGTATAACGTATACGTTATATGCCTTATTCGTGCCGCTTCCGTGACCTCGGTCGTGGCTTGGTGTGCCGGTACGAGCCCGCAGCGGCACGCCGACGAACGGTCGGGCGCAGGCCGACAGCCGCCGACAGGTGTCGCGGCTCCTGGTGACGGTGGGATGGACCGAATCGGCCGCAGGTCGTTGCAACCCGCTTGATCCCGTTCGCCCAGCGGCACCGGCCGAGCGCCGCCATGGCCCGATCGAGGCCTGTGCGTCGTGTCCGAAATTACCTGCCTGCGCGCCCTTCTCCCGCATTCGCGAGCGCGCGGCGGTTGGTTAGACTGACCGAATGAGCATCGTCCCCCGTTCGTTGTCCGACCAAGCCTTCGAAGTGGTCCGCGAACGGATTCTGTCGACCCAGATTCCGCCGCTGGCGCCGATCCGCCAGGAATTGCTGGCCGAGGAACTCGGCATCAGCAAGATTCCGCTGCGCGAGGCGCTGGGCCGACTCGAACAGCAGGGCCTGCTGTCCTCGCACCCCAACCGGGGCTTCTTCGTGCCGGCGCTGACCTCGGCCGAGGCCGAGGAAGTGTTCGCGCTGCGGCTGAAGATCGAACCCGAGGCCGCCGCCGATGCCAGCCTGTGCGCCGACGAAGGCGAACGCGCGGCCGCGCGCGCGGCGCTGACCGCGCTGGAAAACGCCGGCACCGCCGACGCCCACGCCACGGTCCGCTTCAACCGCAGTTTCCATCTCGCGCTGGTGCGCCCGGGCGGCAAGCACATCACCGCGCAACTGGTCGAACGCCTGCAGGTGCTGGCCGAACGCTACGTGCGTAAGCATCTGGAACCGGCCGGGCGCGAAGCGCGCGCGGCCAGCGAACATCGCGCCATCCTCGAGGCCTGGCTCGCGCGCGACACGGTGCTGGTGAGTCGGCTGCTGTCGGAACACATCGTCACCACCCTGCACGATCTGCGCGAGCAGTTGGAGAACAGCGGACCGGACGAACCGCCCGCGGCTACGCGACGGCGTTCGCGGCGACGGGTTTCCGAGTAAGTCGCCGACACACCTCAAAAAGTCGGCTTCAGCAGGCTCGCAAACAAGATCGGCGCGGGGCGTCGATGCCCCGTCGCCAGACCATTGTGGCCGCTGTTATTGCAAACAGATCCAGGCATCTTCGCGCTTGCCGCGCCAGACCTTCACACGGGTCAACGCAAGGCATGAAACAGCGGGGTGGTCACGTCGAGCCGGGCCTGTCGGGACTATTTCGCCCAGCGGTTGTTCTTGTAATGCAGGTAGACGAAAACATTCTCGCTTTTGTCTCTCGCCACACCCAGGCTTCCGCCTTTGAACTGATCGATTTCAAACGCGATATGGCGCTTGAGCCAGTTGCGGTAGCGATCTTCTCGCTTGCCGGCGCCGCGATAGAACTCGTCGGCGGTTTCATCCCGACCGTCTATTGCATCCACGGTTATGAAACTCGAAACCAACACACCCTGTTCGAATCGCAACTGCAAGTTGACAGTGCCTTCCGCCAACGCCATGCGGGCCACGGCAAACTGGGTGGGCACCATCTCGCCCAAAATCGAGCATTGGGTTTGTTCACCGATTACGAAGCCATCCGGCAACTGCGACAGCCTTGTTTCACTGCCGATCGAAAAACCGGCCGCCTGGATGTCGCCATCCACGCTTATCGCAAGTGATTTCATGGCTGCATCGTAATGGCGGCCTGAGCGACCGGTCGCTCAAGCCGTGCCGTGATGCTTGCCCTGCCAGGGCTTGTACCAGTCGCGGATGCGGCGCATGTCGGCGTCCATGTCCTCGCCGAGATGGAACATCTCGCCGATCCCGATGATCTTGTCGGGGTAGTGGAAATACGCCGGCACCACCGGCACGTCGGCGGCCTTGGCGATTTTCCAGAACCCGGCCTTCCAGCGTTCCACCGCCTTGCGCGTGCCCTCCGGCGCGATCCCCAGCCAGAAACGCTCGGCGCCGCGGATCATCGCCACGGCCTGCTCGATCACCCCGTGCGCGGCGTTGCGGTTGATCGGAATCACCCCGAGCCGGCGCAGCAGCATGCCCAGCAGCGGCACCCGGAACAGCGATTCCTTGGCGATGATCTTCACGTCCAGGCCCATCGCCGCCTTGGCCGCGAAGCCCCACACGCCGTCCCAGTTGGACGAATGCGGCGCGCCGATCAGCACCGCGCGCGGGATGTCGGGAAACGCGCCGACCATGCGCCAGCCGCCCAGCCGCAGGATGCTGCGGCCGATCCAGCGGGTCAGGCGATTGCGCCGCACCTGCGGCACCTTCGGCGGCAACGGCAGCACGATGGACATTTGTTCGTCGGTCGAATCGTCGTTTCGATCGCTAGACATGCACGCTCCGTCGTCAGTCCCAATCGCGTTGCGCGCGGTTGCGCTTGGTCACGCCGCGCTCTTTCTTGGCCCCGATCCGGCGCTCCTTGGCGGCGCGGCTGGGTTTGGTGGCGATGCGCGGCTTGGGCACGTGCAGGCCGCTTTCGACGAACGCGGCCAGGCGCACGCGCGCGTCCTCGCGGTTGCGCTCCTGGGTGCGAAAGCGCTGCGCGCTGATCACCAGCACGCCTTCCAGGGTCACCCGCCGGTCGCGCTTGGTCAGCAAACGTTCGCGCACGGCCTCGGGCAGCGAAGGCGACTGCGCGATATCGAAGCGCAGTTCCACCGCTGTCGCGACCTTGTTGACGTTCTGCCCGCCCGGGCCGGTCGAACGCACGAAGCGCTCGACCAACTCCTGCTCGGGAATGGTGATTTCCGGTTCCGCCATGCTCTCCTCCGAGACCGATTGTAGACCGGCGCGCGTTCACGTCCATGACGCGGCCTTGACCGGGCCCGGCGTTTGCGACCCGCGTCGTTGACGCGACCGCCCCCGGGGGCGACCATGCCCGGACCGGTCCATGGAGGAACCCCGCATGCTGCGTCCATCCCGCCCGCTTCTCTCGTCCTTGTTCACCGCTTGCCTGCTGGCCGCGCCGGCGCTGGCCTGCGCGCAAGGCTACGACCCCGCGCGCGTGCAGTCGATCAGCGACCCGCGCTTCCAGAACCAGATCATGCAGTCCAGCCAGGCCGTCGCCGAGGCGCTGGTCGGCCGGCGCGCGAATTCGACCGATCAAGAAATCCTGCGCAAGTTCGCCGGTCAGCAGAGCAGCTTCCTGCGGACTTTGGAAAACGCCGCGCGGGCGATGCCGCAGAACGGCAACAACGGCTACGGCAACAGTTATGACAGCGGCAACGGCTACGACGGCCGCGGCATGAGCTCGGCCGACCTGCAGGCGATCGCCGAACTGTCGCGCACGCCCGAAGGCCGGCGCGTGCTCGAGCAGCTGACCAACCAGCGCTACAACAATGCCAACTCGGGTTACGACTCGGGCTACAACGGCTACCAGCAGCAGGGCGGTTATCCGCAGAACAACCAGCAAAAGCCCGCGCAGGTTTTGCGCGATGCGCTGCTGCAGGATCTGACCAACGCCGCGTCGAATGCGGCGTATGGGCAGCCGGTGTACCGCGGCAACGGCGTGCATCCCTGAGCTAAGCGGATGCGTCGGAGCGGATGGTTCGCTCCACACCGCCACAACGCTACCAAAGCTGAGCCCTTCTCCCGCGCAGCGGGAGAAGGTGCCCGCNCTCTCCCGCACACGGGAGAGGGAGCAAATGCCAAAAAGCCACGGAGCTGAGTCCTTCTCCCGCCTGCGGGAGAAGATGCCCGCAGGGCGGATGAGGGCGCTCGCGATCTAATCGACGCCGGCATATGTCGCCCCGCGCGCCCTCACCCCAGCCCTCTCCCGCACACGGGAGAGGGAGCAAATGCCAAGAAGCCATGGAGCTGAATCCTTCTCCCGCTTGCGGGAGAAGGTGCCCGCAGGGCGGATGAGGGCGCTCGTGATCTAAGTGACGCCGGCATATGTCGCCCCGCGCGCCCTCACCCCGNCTCTCCCGCACACGGGAGAGGGAGCAAATGCCAAAAAGCCACGGAGCTGAGTCCTTCTCCCGCTTGCGGGAGAAGGTGCCCGANCGGATGAGGGCGCTCGTGATCTGAGTGACGACGGCAATTGTCGGCCCGCGCACCCTCACCCCAACCCTCTCCCGTACACGGGAGAGGGGGCAGATCGTCGCGGCGCGCCGACCGCAGCGCATTGACGACATACGCCCGCGCGCCCGACCATGCGGCTCCACGCAAGGAGCACCCGCATGAAACCCCTCTTCCGTCTGCCCACCGCCCTGCTGCCGACCATCCTGCTGTCGACCAGCGCCCTGTCGCTGGCCCTGCTCGCCGCGCCGGCCCACGCCGCGCCGCCGACCGACGCCCAGGTCGACAAGCTCATGCAGACGATGAATTACGAGCGCATGAAGCGCGAGATCGTCCAACAGATGAACGCATCCACCCAGGGCATGGCCGAGGCCATGGCCGGGACCAAGCTCAGCCCGGCACAACGTCAGTCGCTGCAGCGCTCGATGGACAAGATGATGGCCCGCGCCGACCAGCTGCTGGCCTGGGAGAACGTCGCGCCGATCTACCGCAAGGTCTATCGCGACACCTTCCAGGCCAACGAAGTGCAGGCCATGATCGATTTCTACGGCACGCCCGAAGGCCGCAGCATCCTGGAAAAGATGCCCAAGGCGATGGGTCAGACCATGCAGGAAATGCAGCCGTTGATGAAGAAGATGTTCGAGCAGATCCAGCAGGATCTGCAGAAGGACATCCGCCAGATCACCGACGAAGCGCCGCCCGCGCCGCCGGCGCCGCCCGTCCGGGTCACGGTCCCGGAACCGCCGCCGGTGATCGTCAACCAGGGTCAGTAAACCGGGCTATCGGCTCACGCTGCCGGTTCGAACAAGGCCAGCGCCTTGGCGAACTGCGCATCCACCGGCGCGACCACCTGCATCCGCTCGCCGCTGCGCGGATGCAGGAACGCCAGCCGCTGCGCGTGCAGCAGCATGCGGTGGATGCCCATCATGCGGAAACTGCGATTGTGGCGGCCGTCGCCGTGGCTGGTGTCGCCGATCAGGTGATGCGACAGGTGCTTGAGATGGCGGCGGATCTGGCGGAACCGCCCGGTCAGCGGCTGCGCGCGCAGCAGCGCGTAGCGCGAGGTCTCGAATCCCGACGACGGCAGCGCCAGTTCGGCCCGGCCGAGCACCGCGAACCGGGTCTGCGCCGGCTTCTTGAGCGGTTTGCCGGGGCCGCCGTCGAGATCGTGATCGACCTCGAACACGTCCTGCGCCGGCCAGCCGCGGCACACCGCGAGGTAATCCTTCTCGACCTCGCGCGACATCAGCACCTTGCCCAGGTCCGAGGCGGTCTGCCGGTCGAACGCCAGCAACAGGCAACCGCTGGTGGCGCGGTCGAGCCGATGAACCAGGAAGATCGGCCGGCCGAACTGGTCGCGCAAACGGTCGGCGGCGAAGTCGGTTTCGCCGCGCGCCAGTGCGCTGTCGTGAACCATCAGCCCCGCCGGCTTGTCGATAACCGCCAGAACCTCGTCGGCGTACAGCACCGGCAGTTCGGCCGGGGCGGCGACGAATGCGTCGTCGCCGTCGAAGGCGTCGTCGGCGCAAGTCGGTTCATGGTTCATGCGGCCGTGGGTCCGAAACGAAGGATCGACGGTCATTTTCGTCTATTTGCCGCGTCTCCACCCAGACTCGCCGCGCTGCTACCTTGAACGCTTCGCGTTTCATCGTTCATCGCCGCCCGGAACTCAGGACCGTTCATGCCTTTACGCCGCTCTTCCGCCCTCGCCGCCTCGCTCAGCCTCGCTCTGGCGATCGCGCTGGGCAACGCCCACGCCGCCACCTCGCCGCCGCCCGCCGGCGTCAGCGCCGGGCCCTGCGTCGAAGGCATCTGCGAATACCGGCTGAGCAACGGCCTGCGCGTGCTGCTGTTTCCCGACGCGACCCAGCCCACGGTGACCGTCAACCTGATCTACAACGTCGGCTCGCTGCAGGAGAACTACGGCGAAACCGGCATGGCCCACCTGCTCGAACACATGCTGTTCAAGGGCACGCCGAGCCATCGCGAGATCCCGGCCGAGATGAAGAAGCGCGGCATCAACTACAACGCGCAGACCTCGCAGGACCGCACCAACTACTTCGCCTCGTTCCCGGCCAACGACGCCACCCTGGACTGGCTGCTGGCGCTGGAAGCCGACCGCATGGTCCATTCCGACATCGCCCGCAAGGACCTCGACAGCGAGATGACGGTGGTCCGCAACGAGATGGAAAGCGGCGAAAACAGCCCGGTGTCGGCGCTGATCGAACGCGTGCGTTCGACCGCGTACCTGTGGCATCACTACGGCAACGACACCATCGGCGCGCGCAGCGACGTCGAGCAGGTGCCGATCGAACGCCTGCAAGCCTATTACCGCGCCTGGTACCGGCCCGACAACGCGACCCTGGTGCTGGCCGGACGGATCGATCCGGACAAGACCCTGGCCGCGGTCGCGCAACGCTTCGGCGCGCTGGTCAAACCCACCGAGCCGATGCGCGCGTTCTACACCCGCGAGCCCGCGCAGGACGGCGAACGCGAGGTCACCGTGCGCCGGGTCGGCGACGTGCGCGTGCTGATGAGCGCGTACCACATTCCCGCCGGCACCCATCCCGACGCCGCGCCGCTCGGCGTGCTCGACGATATCCTCGGCCACGTTCCCGGTGGCCGCCTGCACAAGGCGCTGGTCGAATCCGGCCTGGCCGCGAGCATCGGCGCCGGCAGCGAACAACGCCGCGATCCGGGCCTGATGACCGCGCTGGCCGCGCTGCCGAAGGACGCCGACACGGCCAAGGCCGAGCAGGTGCTGATCGATCAGCTCGAACAGATCCAGCGCCAGCCGATCACCGCCGAGGAAGTCGCCAGCGCCAAGCAGCGCATCGCCAACGGCTTCGAACTGGCCTACACCAACGTCTCCGGCGTGGCGATGGGCTTGTCGGACGCGGTCGCCGCTGGCGACTGGCGTTTGTACTTCCACTACCGCGACGCGCTGGAAAAAGTCAGCGCCGACGACGTCAATCGCGTTGCGCGCACTTACCTGCAAGCGAGCAACCGCACCTTCGGCCGCTTCGAACCGACCCAGGCGCCCAAGCGTGTCGACATCGCGCCGGCACCGAGCGCGGCGAGCGTGTTGCAGGGCTACACCGGCAAGGCCGCGTTGCAGGCCGGCGAACACTTCGATCCGACCCCGGCCAACATCGACGCGCGCACCCAGACCTTCACCATCGACACCGGCGCCGGCGGCGGCCTGAAGATCGCGCTGCTGCCGAAGAAGACCCGCGGCGGCACGGTCAATGTCGCGGCCTCGTTCAATTTCGCCAACGCCGATGCTCTGACCGGTCACGACGTCGCCGGCAACGTCGCCGGCGCGCTGCTGATGCGCGGCAGCAAGGACTTGAGCCGCGAACAGATCGACGCGCGTTTCGACACGCTGAAAACCGCGGCGCGCATCGGCGGCGGCCTGCAATCGGCGCGCATCGATCTGAGCACCCGCCGCGAGCAACTCGCCGACGCGCTCGCGCTGGCCGCGCAGGTGCTGCGCACGCCGAGCTTCCCGGACAAGGAATTCGAGCAGTACCGACTGCAGGCGATCACCGGCCTGGAAGCCTCGCGCCAGGAACCGGGCAGCATCGCCGGCATCGCGATGAGCAAGCATTTCGATCCATGGCCGGTCGGCCATCCGCTGCATGCGTTGGATCTGGACGAATCCTTGGCCGCGATCAAGGCGCTCAAGATCGAGGACGTGCGCGCGTTCCATCGCGATTTCTACGGCACCGCCGAGGGCCAGATCAGCCTGGTGGGCGATTTCGATCCGGTCGCGGTCAAGCAGCAGTTGCAGCGTCTGTTCGCCGACTGGCGTTCGTCGAAGCCGTATGCGCCGATCGCGACCCGCTACACCGCGGTGGCACCGCAACAGCAACGCTTCGAAACCCCGGACAAGGCCAACGGCGTGCTGCTGGCGCGCGCGAATATTTCGCTCAAGGACACCGATGCGGACTTTCCCGCGCTGATCGCGGCCAACTACATCCTCGGCGGCGGCTCGATCAAATCGCGCCTGGCCGATCGCATCCGCCAGAAGGACGGCCTGAGCTACGGCGTGGGCAGCGATCTCGACGCCGACAGCAGCCGCAACGGCCGCGACGACGCCGGCAACTGGTCGATGGAAGCGATCGCCGCGCCGCAGAATCTGGGCAAGGTCGAGACCGCGATGCGCGAGGAGCTCTCGCGGCTGATCAAGGACGGCGTCGCCGCCGACGAATTGCGCGACGCGGTGTCGGGCCTGCTGACCCAGCGCGAACAGGCGCGCGCCTCCGACCCGGCGATCGCCGGCGGCCTGGTCAGCAACCTGTTCTACGGCCGCACCATGCAGTTCTCGGCCGAGCTGGACGCGAAGTTCAAGGCCTTGACGGTGGAGTCGGTGAACGCGGCGATCCGCAAGCACCTAAAGCCCGATCAACTGAGCGTCTACACCGCCGGCGACTTTGCCGCGGCTGCGAAAAAATCCGGCGTGAACTGAGTCGCCGGAGCCGCTGGAGCCACCGAAGCGTCCGAAGCGTCCGAAGCCACCAGCCTCACCGATCCCACCTAACGGGTTCCCCCCTTTGCAAAAGGGGGGCCAGGGGGATTTGCTTTTGCTTTTGCTCTTCACCGCNCAGCAAAAGCAAATCCCCCACGTCCGCTTCGCGGCCGTTCGCCCCCTTTGTCAAAGGGGGCAAAAGCAAGAGCGCATGCAAATGATCGAAGTGGTGTCGAACGGTTCCGGATCGTCCAGATCGTGTCACGCGAATCCGGCCCAACCCGGAGCGATCGGAGCGATCGGACCGGTTGAATCGAATCGAACCGAACCGAACCGAACCGAACCGAACCGAACCGAATAAATCAGATCACATCAACCGGCCTACCGCGATTCGCGCTTGCCCCGCGGCCACGCCGCCAGCAAAGCCCACAAACCGCCTAGCCCGGCGATCCACGACGACGCCGGAATCGACCACAAACGCGGCCCGCCCGCTTCCAGTCCGAACAGCACCGCCGCCACGATCAACAGGCCTGTGCCAAGAATCGCCGCCACGGTGCGGCGCACCGCATCGCGGATGCTGCGGTTGAGGTCGGTGATGTCGGCCGAACGCATCTTCAGTTCGTGCTGACCCGAGACCTGCTGGCTCAGCCATGCATGCAGCAAGCGCGGCATTTCCGGCGCGCGGGTCACGAACTCGGGCAGACGCTTGCGGAACTCGGTCGCCAGCCGCTGCGGACTGTAGCGCTCGAGCAGGATGCGTTGCAGCACCGGCCGCGCCACCGCCCAGATGTCGAGCTTGGGATCGAGCAGCCGGCCCACGCCTTCGATGTTGAGCAAGGTTTTCTGCAGCAAGATAAGCTGCGGCTGCAAGGTCAGTTCGTAGCGCTGCGCGGTGCGGAACAGCTTGACCAGCACCTCGGCCAGCGAGATCTCGCTCAGCGGCCGGGTGAAGTACGGCTCGCACACCGCGCGCGTGGCCGCTTCGAGTTCGTCGATGCGGATGTGCGCGGGAATCCAGCCGGCCTGCACGTGCAGCTCGGCGATGCGGCGGTAGTCGCGGTTGAAGATCGCCATGAAGTTTTCGGCGAGGTAGTACTGATCCTCGTCCGACAGCTGGCCCATGATGCCGAAGTCGAGCGCGATGAAGCGCGGATTGCGCCGGCGCGACGGGTCGCTGTCGACCCAGATGTTGCCGGCGTGCGCATCGGCGTGGAAGAAATTGTCGCGGAACACCTGGGTGTAGAACACCCGCACGCCCTTGGCCGCGAGCGCGCTGCGGTCGATGCCGGCGGCATCCAACGCGGCGATGTCGTCGGAGGGAATGCCGTAGACGCGCTCCAGGGTCAGCGCGCGCTCGCTGGTGTGCGACCAGATCACCTCGGGCACGTACATGTCGTCGCTGTCGGCCCAAAACCGGCGCAGCACGCTGGCGTTGGCGCCTTCGCGCTGCAGGTCGAGTTCGGCGGCCAGCGTGCTTTCGATTTCGGCGACGATCGCGCGCGGACGGATCTTGTCGGCGGCCGGATGGGCGCGATCGACCAGCGCGGCCAGCGCGTTCAACAGCGCGATATCGCCGGCGATCTTGCCCTCGATATCCGGACGCAGCACCTTGACCACCACCTCACGCGCCGGCTTGCCGTTTTCCGGCGCCAGCCGCGCGGCATGCACCTGCGCGATCGAGGCCGAGGCCAGCGGCTCGATATCGAAGGATTCGAACGCGTCCTCGATGCTGCGCTCGAGCGTACCCTCGACGATGCGGCGCGCGGTCTCGCCGTCGAATGGCGCAACCCGGTCCTGCAGCAGCGCCAGTTCGATCGCGATGTCGGGCGGCACCAGGTCGCGTCGGGTCGAGAGGATCTGCCCGAACTTGACGAAGATCGGCCCGAGTTCCTGCAACACCAGGCGCAGGCGCGCGCCGCGCGACATCGCCGCGATTTCGGCCGAGGCGCGCGGCACGAACGGGCGCGCAAGCTTCAGCCAGCGCTCCACCGGGGTGCCGTCGAGCAGGTCGTCGAGGCGATAGCGCAGCAGCACGCGGCCGATGCGCCATGCGCGGATGGCCGACCTCATGCGCCGCGCCTCGCGCGATCGCGCACACGCGCCACGCGCGCGGCCGCGCGCTCGACATCGTCGCGCAGCACATCGACATCGTCGTGGAAGGCATTGAGTTCGTCGCGCGGGACCACGTCGCGCGATTCCTCGGTGACGTATTCGGCGACATTGCTGGCCAACGCGCCGGCGGCGTCGCGGGCATGGCGCAAGGCGCCGGCCACCGCGTGCGCGATCTGCACGCCGACCACCTCGCCGAACACGGTGGTGAAGGGCTGCTGCCAATCCGGATCGAAACGTTCGGCCAGACGCTGCAGGCGGCGGGCCAGATCGGCGTCGCCTTCGATCCGCATCTTGCCGACCGGCGCGGCCTGCTCGTTGCGCGCGGCGCCGAGCAGGTTGGGCAGTTGCGAGAAGATCGCGCCGAGGGTGCTGCGCACCGACAGATCGGGTTCGTCGCTGTCGCGCACCGGCCCGACTTCGAGCCGCTCACCGGCGACCAGGATGCGCAGCGCCAGCGGCGGCGAGGCCAGATGCAGGGCGACGCTGCGGCCGTCGAGCGCGCGCAGGCTGTCGCGGGTGTCGGGGTCGAGCGCCAGCGCGCGGTTGAGCGCGGCTTCCAGCGCGCGTCCGGCCAGTGGCTTGAGCGAGGACAGGAACGAGGGATCTGAGGCGGTCATGCGGCCATTGTAGCCCTCAGGCCGAGTCCATCCATGCATCGAAGCCGGCGACGGCGAGCGAAATGGAACGAGCGAAATAAACCCGGCGAAATAAAGACGGTCCGGCCGAACGCACGCCGGCCCGCGCAATGCGCGGGCCGGCGGCGGAACGGTCGAGCGTCGGACCGTGCGTCAGGCGACCTTGCGGCCACGGAACAGCGAGATGATCGCCAGGATCACGAACACGACGAACAAGATCCAGGCGATGTTGCTGGCGGCGCCGGCGATGCCGGTGAAGCCCAGGACCGCGGCGATGATCGCGATGACGAAGAAGACGGCGGCGTAGTGAAGCATGGGGAAACCTCCTGGCATGAGAGAAAGCCACCACCGGGATAGGTTTCCCGATGGCACGGTCCGATCCTGTGCCAGCAAAGGTTGTCAGCTGGTGATGATGGGCAGCTGCGTGCAGGCGGCCTTCAGCCGGGTGAGCCCTTCGTGAAAACTGACCTTCGGCACGTAACCGAAATCGCGCGTCGCCGGGGCCATGTCGTACCAGTGCGTGGTCGATAACTGCTCGGCCAGAAAACGGGTCATCGGCGGCTCGCCCTTGAGCGGCAACGCATGCCACAGCACCTCGCACACCGCGCCGATGGCGTAGGCGGCGCCGAACGGCAAGGTCTTGTCGACCTGCGGCGCGCCGACCGCGCCGAGCAGGCCGTTGAGGGTTTCGCGCAAGGTCTTGGGCTCGCCGTTGCTGATGAAGTAGGCGCGGCCCGCGCAGGCGGCGCCCGGGGCGAGATGATCGAACGCATCGAAGTGCGCCTGCGCGGCGTTGTCGATGTAGGTCGTGTCGATGCGGTTGTTGCCGTCGCCGACGAAGCGCAGGCGGCCGGCGTTGGCGCGCTGGACCAGGCGCGGCAGCAGTTGATTGTCGCCCACGCCCCAGATCAGGCGCGGACGCAGCGCGACGGTGGCGAGCTGCGCATCGTTGGCGGCGAGCACGGCTTTTTCGGCGATGGTCTTGGTGGTCGCGTACGCGGCCTTGAAGCCTTCGCCGTAGGGCACGGTGTCGGCGGTGCCGCCTTCGACCGGATGGGTCGCGCGGTGGGTCACGCTGGGCGTGGAGGTGTAGACGAGTTTGCCGATCCGGTGCTCGCGGCAGGCCGCGAGAACATTCTTGGTGCCGACCACGTTGGCCTGGTGGTAGCTGTCGTAGCTGCCCCAGGCGCCGGCCTTGGCGGCGTTGTGGAAGATCGCCTCGCAGCTTTGCGCGGCGGCGATCACCGCGGCGCGATCGGCGAGGTCGCCTTGCACCTGGGTCACGCCGAGCGCATCGAGCGCGGGGTAATGGCCGCGGTTGAAGCTGACGACTTCATGGCCGCGCGCGATCAGGCCGCGGCACAGGGCCTGGCCGAGGAATCCGCCGCCGCCGGTGACCAAAATCTTCATAGCATCAGTCCCGAAGTCATAGAGATAAAAGTGATCATGCTAAGCCGCACAAACCCCGATCGATGCATCAACCCGATGCCCGACTGTAGGAGNAAGCCGCGACCGCGACATCGCGCATACGCCGTAACTGCGGTGTCGCGGTCGCGGCTCGCGCCGCTCCTACAGGGGGCTTACCGACTTTCAGTCGCCTGAGCTTGCAACGTGAGCTTCTCACGACCGATCTTCGCGTTATGCCGAATATCCACCGGAAACCCCGGATGGAAACGAAAACGCTCGATCCCTGCGGTATGCGCATGCGCCGCACCGATCGCGCGCAATTCCTCGACGATGCGTTCGCGCTCGGTATTACCGATGCGCGGCTTATGCAGTTCCACCCACAGCAGCGGCAGCTGCGCGCCTTTCGTACCGGTGCCGACCAGCGCGGTGCGCCGCACCTTGGGATGGGTGTTGAACACCGGTTCGACCTGCTCGGTGTACAGCGGGCCGTTCGCGGTCTCGACCCGGTGGGTCTTGCGTCCGCAGAACCACAGCCGGCCTTGTTCGTCGAGATAGCCCACATCGCCCATGCGATGAACGATGCGCTCGACGCCGTCGGCGCTCTCGCGGATCTTCGCCAGTCGGGTCATCGCGTCGCGATTGAAATAGCTGTCGGTGGCGGTCGGCCCGGCGACGGTGATTTCACCGACCACGCCGGCCTCGACGATCAAGTCGTCGGACCAGCGCTCGATCGGCGCATCGTCGATGCGGATGATGCGCACGTCGTTGCGCGCCACCGCGCGGCCGACGCAGGTGCCGGCGCCGGCCTCGGTGGCGGCGCGGGTGGATTGCAGTTCCCGGCCTTCGATCACCGCGACCGGCAGGCATTCGGTGGCGCCGTACGGGGTCCAGAACTGGGCGTCGTCGGGCAGCAGTTCGCGCAGGCGCGCGACCGTGTCCGGTGGCACCGGCGCGCCGGCCGAGGTAACCCGCTTGATCGTCGGCATCGGCTGGCCGTGGCGCGCCAGCACCGCCATCAGCGCGGGCGAGCCGAACAGCTGATCGCAGCCGAAGCGGGTGATCGAATCGAGCAGCTTGAGCGGATCGGCCTGCGCCGGCCGGGTCGGGTCCATGTCGGGAATGATCGAGGTCAGGCCCAGCGCCGGGTCGAACAGGGCGAACGGCGGGAACGTCGGCAGGTCGACGCCGCCAGGCACGATGCCGAAGGCCTCGCCCATCATCTCGATCTGGGCGACGAAGTGGCGATGGCGGAACACCACGCCCTTGGGCACGCCGGTCGAGCCGCTGGTGAACACGATCGCGGCGACTTCATCGGGTTGCGTGTCCGCCAACTGCGAACCCACCCCGGCGCCGGCGCGTTCGACCCGCGCCAGCGTGTCATCGGCCAGGAACGCGCGCTGGCCGGTGGTGATGCGGATGCGCGCCGATTTCGCCCAGCCCAGCACCACCCGCGCGACATGCGCCAGCGGAATGCCGATGAAGGCTTCCGGCGCGGCCTCGTCCAGGCATTGGCGCAGCGCGCGCTTGTCGATGCCCGGGTCGATCAGCACAGGCACCGCGCCGGCCTTGAACAGGGCGAACATCAGCAGGAAGAACTCCGGCGACGGCCGCACCATGATCGCCGCGCGGGTGCCGCGCACGATCCCGCGCTTCGCCAGACCGGCGGCGATGGCATCGCTGCGACGGTCGAGTTCGCCGTAGGTCAGCTCGACGTCGTAACTGGCCAGGCCGTCGGCGCGGCGCGTGCCGGGGCAGCGCATCGCCACGCGCTGCGGCGATTGCGCGGCAAGGCGCGGCAAGGCGGCGGCGATGTTGCAGGTGGCGTGGTCGGGTGCGGCGTCCATGCGGACCTCAGCTCAGCGGGTGGCGGTCGAGGAAGGCGCGGATCTCCGGCACGAGCAGCTCGGCCTTGTCTTCCAGCACGTAATGCCCGGCGTCCTTGAACGCATGCACCTGCGCCCGCGGCAGCGCATCGGTGAAGCCCTTGAGGAAGTGATGATCGAACACGAAATCGGCCAGGCCCCAGCCGATGAAGGCCGGACGGTCGGCGTACTCGGGCAGCTTGCGGCCCATCGCCTGCACCAGCGGCCAGGCCTTGTCGCCCTCGCCCAGCGGAATGTCCTGGACGAAGCGCGAGGTGGCGATGCGGTTGGCCCAGCTGTCGTACGGCGCGACATAGGCGCGGCGCACCTGCGCCGGCATCGCCTTGACCACGCCCAGGCGCGAGGCGCCGCCGGCGAAGGCGTTGAAGCCGCGGATCAGGCCGGTGCCGATCGACGAATCGCGGCCCAGGCGCAGGCGCTTGGGCAGCGGCTTGGCCGCCGGTAGCGGAAACGCGCCGGTGTTGGTGATCACCAGCCGTTTGATCTGATCGGAATGCTTGAGCCCCCAGCCGAAGCCGATACCGCCGCCCCAGTCGTGCACGGCCAGGGTCATCGGGCCGGTGATGCCGAGGTGGCGCAGCAGCGTTTCGACATCGTCGACACGCGATTGCAGGGTGTATTCGTAGCCGGCGTCGTCGGGCTTGTCGGACAGGCCCATGCCGACGTGGTCGGGGACGATGCAGCGGTAGCGATCGCTCAGCCCGCTGACCAATTTGCGCCAGTAATAGCTCCACGACGGGTTGCCGTGCAGCATCACCACGACTTCGCCGTCGCGCGGGCCTTCGTCGAGATAGCTCATGTCGATGCCCGGGCGGACCTCGAAACGCCGCGGCTGGAAGGGATAGTCGGGGAAGCGGGAGCTGGAGCTGGAGCTGGACGTCATCGGCGACTCGGTAAGCGGCGCGCGCGGGGGGCGGGCCTGGCGGACAGGGCGACATTATCGCCGGGATTGGAGATTCGGGATTCGAGATTCGGTGGCCAGGCGGCGCAAGCCCGCTTTGCCGAATCCCGAATCCCCAATCCCGGCACTCAATACAAAACCTATCGTTTGAACATGCGACCCCTGTGCGATTGCCACTGTTTGCTTGACGCACACTCCGGGGCCATGAGTGATCTCGATCCGCCGCGGTGGCCGTATGCGTAGCAAGCTGTTCGTGCCCGGGGTACGGCCGGAGCTGTTCGACAAGGCCCTGGCCGGCGACGCCGACGCGCTGTCGCTGGACCTGGAAGATGCCGTCGCCGAGGAGCGCAAGGCCGCCGCGCGCATCGCGGTCGCCGCGTTCGTCGGCTCCGAGGCGGTCGCCGCATCGCGCAAGCTGATCATCGTGCGGGTCAACGACCCGACCTCGGCGCATTTCGCCGCCGACCTCGCCGCGGTCGCGCGCGACGGCGTGGCCCTGATCAACCTGCCCAAGATCGAATCGGCGGACGCGCTGCACATGGCGGTCGCCGCGATCGAACGCGCCGAGGCGCTCAACGGCGTGAGCCAGCCGATCGGGCTGCTGGTCAATATCGAAACCCCGCGCGCGCTGCTGCACGCGGCCGACATCGCCGCCGCGCATCCGCGCGTGGCCGGTTTGCAGCTCGGCCTGGCCGATCTGTTCGAAGACGCCGGCATCGAACGCTACGACCTGGCCAATGTGCATGCGGCGATGTTCGCCGTGCGCATGGCCGCGGCCGCGGCCGAGGTGTTTGCGCTCGACAGCGCCTACGCCGACCTGCACGACGAAGCCGGCTACGTGGCCGAAGCGCGCGCGGCGCGGCGGCTCGGGTTTCTCGGCAAGACCTGCCTGCACCCGCGCCAGGTCGCGCTGGCCAACAGCGCGTTCGCCGCGACCCCGGCCGAACTCGAGGCGGCGCGGCGCATCGTCGACGCCGCCGCGGCCGCGCCCGACGGCGGCCGCGGCGTGTTCGTGGTCGACGGGCGCATGATCGACCTGCCGTTCCTCAAGCGGGCGCAGGCGCTGCTGGCCTCGGCGCGGCGGACGTGAGTCGCACATCCGCGCGCGGCTTGCAGACAGACCAGGCAACACCGCGGGCCGGACGTTCCGGTGCGCGTCGATGATGGGGCGTAATTCGATGTCGCAATTTTCCTTCGCATTGGCGCGTGCTTGCCGCGGCGTGCGCGCCAGGGCGGTGGCGCTGGGCCTGTTCGCCGGTCTGGCCCTGGCCGCGCCGCTGCAGGCCGAACCGCTGACGCCGCTGCTCGCCGGCAGCCTGCCGGCGCTGGACACTTCCGCGCCGCTGGTCGGCATGGCCAAGCTCGACGGCCGCACCGTCGCGCTGACCCGCGATCAGGCCTGGCGCCTGGACGCCGAGCGCAAGCAATGGATGCCGTTGCAATGGAGCGGCGCGGCGCAAGCCGGCGCGGTGATCGGCGACGGAACTCGCGCCTACCTGCTGCCCGCCGATGCGCAGGCGAGCGCTGCGCTTTCCGAAGCCTTGCCCTCTGAAGCATTGCCTTCCGAATCCGCGCCTTCTGAAGCCGCCCCTTCCAAAGCCGCCGTTCGCAACACCGAACCGTCCAGCGCAGTCGCAATCGCCCCGGTAATCGCGCGCCTGAACGCCAGCGACACCCGCCTCGACCTGAAACCCTTGCCGCCGCTGCCGATCGCGCTGTCGTCGCTGCGCGCGACCTTGTCGGGCGACAGCCTGTACGTCGCCGGCCTCGCCGGCGACGGCAGCGCGCATCTGCTGCAGCGGCCCCTCGCCGACGAAGCCGCGGCCTGGACCTCGCTGCCGGGCTGGCCCGGCGCCGCCGCGCCGCGTTCGCTGGTCGCGCAGACCCGCGCTGTGTTCGTGATCGTCGCCGATCCGCAAGGCGGCGCCGATCGCATGCTGCGCCGGTCGCCGGAAAACCAGTGGAGCGAAGTCAGCCGCGTCCCCGGCCAGGTCCTGCCCGGCGCCGGCCGCGCGACCGGTCAGGCGCACGTGCTGTATCCGATCGTCGACCCGGCCAACGCCCAGGCCGCGGCGAAACTGATGATCTACCAGACCATCACCGGCTCCTGGGCGACCCTGCCCGGCGCGCAGGTCGCCGCCGGCGCCGGCGCGACCGCGAGCTGGCCCGACGGCCTGCTATGGGCGCGCGTCTCCACCGACGGTCACCGCGTCGAATTCGCCACCGCCCAGGTGCAGGCGCGCAAGCTCGGCCTGCACTGGCTGGACTGGGTGGTGATCGTGGTCTACCTCGGCGGCATGATCGGCATCGGCCTGTTCTTCTATCTGCGCGAAAAGCGCGGTTCGACCAGCAGCTTCTTCGTCGGCGGCCGCAGCATCCCGTTCTGGGCCGCGGGCGTGAGCCTGTACGCGGCCAACACCAGCTCGATCAGTTTCATCGCGATTCCGGCCAAGGCCTTCGAAACCAACTGGCAGTACCTGGCCAACAACGTCATCGGCGTGCTCGGGCTGATGTTCGTGGCGGTGTGGATCGTGCCGCTGCTACGCCGGCTCGATCTGATGTCGGTGTTCTCGTACCTGGAAACGCGTTTCCATCCGGCGATCCGCATGCTCGCCAGCGCGCTGTGCATCGTGGTCCAGATCGGCAGTCGCATGAGCGTGATCCTGTTCCTGCCCGCGCTCGGCATCGCCACCATCACCGGCATCAGCGTGTTCTGGAGCGTGATCCTGATGGGCGGCTTCACCATCGTCTACACCGCGATGGGCGGAATGAAAGCGGTGATCTGGACCGACTTCGTCCAGGTCATCGTCAAGATGGGCGGCGCGCTGTTCGCGATCGGCTTCATGATCTGGCATCTGCCCGGCGGCTTCGACCAGTACTGGTCGACCGCGATGTCGCTGGACAAGATGCACACCTTCGATTTCAGCTTCGACATGACCAAGGCCACGGTCTGGGGCTTCTTGTTCCTGGTGGTGTTCGAAGTGGTGCTGACCTTCCCGAAGGATCAGGTGCTGATGCAGCGCACCTTGTCGACCAAGTCCGACAAGGAAGCCGGGCGTTCGATCTGGGCGTTCGCCGCGATCACCATCCCCGGCGGCATCATCTTCTACACCATCGGCACCTCGCTGTTCGTCTATTACAAGAACAACCCGGAGCGGATGAATCCGCTGCTGCCGATCGATGCGACCTTCCCGATGTTCATCGCCGCCGAACTCCCCGTCGGGGTCACCGGGCTGATCATCGCCGGCATCTTCGCCGCGGCGATGGCCACGCTGTCGGGGATCATGAATTCGGTGGCCACGCTGATCTCGGTCGACTTCTACGACAAGCTGGCGAAGAACCGCACGCCGAAGCAGAGCGTGTTCTTCGCCGAGATCATGACCGTGGTGGTCGGCCTGATCGGCATCGGCACGGCGCTGCTGCTGTCGAAGTTCGACATCCACTCGTTGTTCGACCTGTCGATCGAACTGGCCGGCTTGCTCGGCGGCGGCTTCGCCGGCGCCTATACGCTGGGCATGTTCACCCGCCGCGCCAACTGGCAGGGCGTGGCGATCGGCATCGCCGCAAGCATCGCCCTGACCCTGGCCATCTGGACCTTGCAGATGGTGCACCCGTACTACTACCTGGCGATCTCGATCCTGCTGTGCATCGTGATCGGCTACGTCGCCAGCCTGTTCTTCCCGGCGCCGCGGCAGTCGTTGAATGGGTTGACGATTTATCGCGATCTGGCTGTGGAGCCGGGAATAGGGAATAGGGAATAGGGAATAGGGAATCGAAAGAGCAAACGCCGGCGCGGCTGGCACTGCGCCCAAGGTTGATGTATTGAGTTGTAGTCGGCGAAGCATCAATCGCCGGCGCAAGTGCTTCACCGATTCCCGATTCGCCATTCCCGATTCCCGCCCCCACCGGTGCCCCGTGGAAACCCAGTTCCTCAATACCTTCGTGACCGTGGTCGATCAGGGCTCGATGGCCGCCGCCGCGCGCGTGCTCAACATCACCCCGGCGGCGGTCGCGCAGCAGATCCGCACGCTGGAACGCGAGATCGGCGCGCCATTGATCGCGCGCGTGGGTCGCACCGTGAGCGTCACCGAGGAAGGCGCGCGGATCCTGCCGCGCACCCGCGAGTTGCTGCGCAACGTCGCCGACCTGCGCAGCGTCGCCAACGACAGCGAAATCTCCGGCGAACTGCGCCTGGGCGCCTGCCCGACCGCGCTGGCCGGCATGCTGCCGGACGTGCTCGCGCGCATGGTCGAATCGTTTCCGGGCATCAACGTGTTCATCCAGCCGGGCTATTCGGCCGACCTGTACCATTCAGTCGAGAAAGGCGACATCGATGCCGCGGTGGTGCTGCAGGCGCCGTTCCCGCTGCCGAAGACCTGCGAGTGGCAGCTGCTGCGCGAAGAACCGCTGATCGTGCTCGCGCCGCGCAGCATGGCCGGACGCGATCCGCGCGAACTGCTGGCGACCCAGCCGCTGATCCGCTACGACCGTCACCACTGGGGCGGGCGTCAGGCCGACGAATACCTGCGCGCGGCCAACATCGTCCCGCGCGAGCGCTTCGAACTGAACGCGCTCAACGCGATCGCGGTGATGGTCGATCGCGGCCTGGGCGTGTCGCTGGTGCCCGACTGGGCGCCGCCGTGGCCCGAAGGCCTGCAACTGGCGCGCATCCCGCTGACCGATTCGACCGCGAAACGCTGCATCGGCATCGTCTGGTCGCGCTCCAGCGTGCGCGTGCGCCTGGTCACCGCGTTCCTGCGCGAGAGCCGCAAGGCGATGACCACGCAAGCACGTTGAGCGGACGTTGAGCAGCAGCGTTGAGCATCGCAGGTGACGCCTCGCCACCTTGACGGTTGATCCAGGTGCAGACGCCAGCGCAACGCGATCACGCCGACGAATAACGTTGCGCACATGCAACTAAAACCTTGGTCTTACTCGCGCAGTTTCGGGTTCCAACACGCCGATACGGCGGTTAGGCTGGTCGCGAACGCAGCGGTCGACGCACTCGCAGCGCTTTGTTTTGCCCGCTATCGATCAATCCTCGGACCTCCCCAAAGACCGCCGCCGGCAGGACGCCGGCGGCGGTCTTGCCGTTTTTACCGCGACGTCGCGCGTCGCGCGCGCCGATGCTGCAATGCGACAAAACTTTTGCTATCGACCCGCGGCGCTTAAGACAACAAAACCTAGGCTGTGAACATACTCCGCGTCGGTTCCAACTGTGACAGCGAGCGCATAGGCTCGCCTCGAACCTGCACAGACGTCGGCGCGACAGGGAGAGGTCGCGACAGCGACAGCGCCGCCGTCCTGTGCACGCCACCACGGGCACGCGTCCCCCTCACGCGCAGGCTCGATCACCGGCACTCAACGAGACCGACATGCTCAAGCCACTTACCGCCGCGATCAGCAGCGTCCTGCTGCTCTCCACCTTCGCGGGCACCAGCTACGCGCAAGACGCCGACCCCGCCGCCACGCCCGCCAACGACAAGGCGGCCGTCGACCTCGACAACGTCGTCGTCACCGGCACCCGCAGCCCCAAGGCGGTCGACAAGATCCCCGGCGCGATCACCCTGGTGTCCAAGGCCGAACTCGCACGCAGCCTGGTGCTGACCGAGGACGCGACCGCGGTGCTCGCGCGCACCGTGCCCGGCTACGCCGAATCCTCGCAGGCGATGAGCAACACCGGCGAAAACCTGCGCGGCCGCGTCGCCCTGCGCCTGTTCGACGGCGTGCCCCAAGGTTCGCCGCTGCGCGAAGGCACCCGCAACGGCACTTTCACCGACATGGGCATCGTCGGCCGGATCGAGGTCATCAACGGACCGTCCGCGTCCGAAGGCATCGGCGCGGCCGGCGGCATCATCAACTACCTGTCCGCGGCGCCGACCAAGGAAGGCAACGAGTTCACCATCACCTCGCGCTACACCACCCAATTCAAGGACGACAGCGCCGGCTGGAAACTCGGCGCGACCTTCGCGCGCAAGGCCGGCAACTTCGACATGATCGCCGCCGCCTCGTTCCTCGACCGCGGCATCACCTACGACGGCAACGGCCGCCGCATCGGCATGAACACCAGCGGTTCGTTGTCCGACACCGAAGCGCGCAACCTGTTCATCAAGGCCGGCTACAACTTCGGCGAAGACGGCGTGCAGCGCATCGAAGGCTCGATCAGCCACTTCAACATCGAAGGCAAGGCCAACTACGTGCAGGTGCTGGGCTGCCGTCCGGACGAAGCCGCGCTGTGCGGCGCGACCCGCACCAACACCTCCGAGCGCGGCTCGATCTTCGGCTCGCAGGCCGCGATCAACGACTTCAAGCAATACCAGCTCAGCTACATCCATTCGGATTTCTTCGGCGGCACCCTGACCATCAACGGCTACAAGGCCGATCAGGAAATGCGCTATCTGCCGGAGAACACGATCGACAAGCAGGACCCGTTGATCGCGCCGATGAACACGATCTACGACCAGTCGGAAATCGTCACCAACAAGAAAGGCTTGCGCACTTCGTGGGCGCGGCCGTCGCTGTTCTCGGTCAGCGGCCTGGAACTTCGGGTCGGCCTGGACCTGGTCAAGGACACCGCGCAGCAGCGCCTGGCGCTGACCAACCGGCTGTGGGTGCCGCCGATGGAATACACCAGCAAAGCGCCGTGGGCGCAGCTGTCGTGGGACATCGGCCCGGTCACCCTGTCGGGCGGCCTGCGCCGCGAAGACGGCGAACTGCACGTCGACAGCTACACCACCACCTGGTATCGCGACCGTCGCCACGTCGACGGCGGCACCCTGGAGTATCAGGAAACCTTGAAGAACTTCGGCGCGGTCTGGCGCATCGACGAGGCCTGGTCGGTGTTCGGCTCCTACGGCGAAGGCTTCACCCTGGCCAACGTCGGCATCCCGCTGCGCAACATCCAGTGTTCGAACGATCCGGGCGACACCCAGCCCGACGGTTGCCCGAACGATCCGCGCATCGGCGTGGGCGAGCTGCTCGACCTCAATGCGATCGTGGTCAAGAACACCGAGTTCGGCTTCAACTGGCGCGGCGAACGCGGCGCGTTGAGCGCTTCGCATTACGACTCCAAGTCCGACTACGGCCAGTCGCTGGCGATCGATCCGGCCACCAACGACTTCGTGCTGCTGCGCGCGCCGGTGCGGATCAAGGGCTACGAATTGTCCGGCGACTGGCGCTTCAACGAGGACTGGCGGTTCAGCGCGGTGTATTCGCACACCCGCGGCAAGACCTCGTTCTGGTCGGCCGACGCGGCCGGACGCTACCCCGCCGGCGGCACCAACAAGCCGATGGGCGTGCTCGACATCAACCCCGACAAGTTCGCCTGGACCCTGACCTGGAACTTCCTGCCGCATGCCGACATGAGCCTGGGTGCGACCACGCTGTTCTCGCGCAACCTGTCGGGCAGCGAGGTGCGCGCCTTCGACGGCCAGCGCTTCAGCTTCAAGGAAAGCACCCACGGCTACACCTTGTTCGACCTGGGCATGAACTTCGAGACCGAGCGCTACGGCAAGTTCTCGCTCGGCATCGAGAACCTGTTCGACAAGCAGTACATCCTGAGCTGGTCGCAGCCGCCGGGCGGCTTCCAGAACTACTGGGCCGGGCGCGGCCGCACCGTGTCGCTGACCCACACCTTCAAGTTCTGATCAACCGCCCTGGCCGCAGCCTCCACCGCCCCGACACCGCTGCCGAGCCCGAGCGCTCGCGGCGGTCGCTTTCGCCACGCAGGACCGCATGCCTTGCCCGTTACCGCCGCCCTTCGCTGTTGCCTGCTGATCCTGGGTGTGGGCTGCGCGGGGGTGGCGTGTGCCGAAAGCGTTGCGAACGATGCGTTGCGCGCAGGCCTGATGCCGGTTGAGTGGGAAATCTCGGCGCCACAGGTTTTTGCGGGGGAAACCTCAGTCTCGGCGCATCGGCAGGCGCGGGCGTCATTGCCGAAGCCATGGGCAAGCGGGGCATCGACATCGACGGCATCGATGAGTGGGGCCTCGGCCTCAAGGTCTGTTGTGGAAGGCGTTGCAACTCCGGCCGGCAAAGCGACACCTACAACAGCGCAAGGCTCCGAATCCGGCGCCGATGCGGCTAAAGCCACCGTCCAACCCGACTTCAGCGCGCTGCACCGCCTCATGCGCGACACGACCGACGCCGACGGCTACCTCGGTGCCGTCGTACTGATCGCGCACGAAGGCCGCATCGTCGACTTCCATGCCTACGGCTATCAGGACCTGGCTCGTCGCGTACCGATGCGCAAGGACGCGATCTTCCGCATCTACTCGATGAGCAAGACCATCGCCTCGGCCGCGGTGATGCTGCTGGTCGAACAGGGCCGCATCGGCCTGGACGATACGGTCTCGCGTTATTTGCCCGAACTCGGCCATCGCAAGGTACTGACCGGCGGCAGCGCCGACGCACCGCGGCTGCGCCCGGCCGCCAGCGAGATCAGCATTCGCGAACTGCTGACCCACACCGCAGGATTCGCAGCCGGCCTGAAAGGCGACGAAGCCACGACCGAACTCATGGAACGCAACGACCCGCACGCGGCCGGCGACCTGCATGGCTTCGTCGAGCGCTTGAGCCACGCGCCGCTCGCGGCCGATCCCGGCACCCGCTTCGGCTACGACGGCGCCGCGATCGAAGTGCTCGGCCGGGTGGTCGAAGTGGTCGCGCGGCAGCCGTTCGATGTCTTCCTGCGCGAACGCATCTTCGTTCCGCTCGGCATGCGCGACACGGGCTTCAGCGTGCCGGCGTCGCAGCGCGGACGCGTGGTCGACATCGCCACGATGGGCGACGACGGCCGGCTGCGCATCGCCGACGGGCCGAGCGCGCGCGAACCGGGCGCGGCGTTGAATGCGTATCCCAGCGGCGCGGGCGGGTTGTATTCGACGGCTTGCGACTATGCGCGGTTTGCGCAGGTGCTGTTGGATGGTGGGGTGATTGCACAGGACAGTTTCGAATCGGATTGTTCGAATTCAGACGCCACCACTCAGTACTCGCATACCTTCAATTC
>NZ_LMHM01000015.1:48735-97820 GCF_001427785.1 Lysobacter sp. Root690 | reverse complement strand
GGGAATCCAGAGACTTTAGCGTGGCTGCACGAAAGTCTCTGGATTCCCGCCTTCGCGGGAATGACGGTAGGAAAGAGCGCGGCGAACCCGAGACGACCGTCGAACCCACTCGGCGCCTCCTACGAGCCGAAACAGTCGCCCTGATGCTGCACAACCAACTCACGATGCTCGATCCCCCCGTGCATCAATTCAATCCTGGCGAAGGCTTCGGCTTCGGCGGCTCGGTCGTCATCGATCCGGTCAAGCGCGGCCAGCCCGGTTCGATCGGCCGCTTCGGTTGGCCCGGCGCGGCCTCGACCACCTATGCGATCGATCCGGCGAAGCAATGGATCGCAATCGCCCTGCTGCAGCATCTGCCACGCAGCGACGTGCCACGGGATCTGCCGCGGATCAGCAAGGACTTCTATCGCTTGGTCGATGCAGCCATGGAAGACACAAGCAAAGACGACACTCGCAACACCACGACCCCGGACACGACGAAATGAGCGGATCGAACAACCTGTCCGTCTTGATCGCCGGCTCGGCCAACCTCGACTTCGTCGTCCGCGCCAGCCACGTGCCCGCGCCCGGCGAAACCGTGCTCGGCCGCGAACTGGCGACGTTTCCCGGCGGCAAGGGCGCCAACCAGGCGATTGCCTGCGCGCGCGCCGGCGGCGCGGCCACGCGCATGCTGCTCGCGCTCGGCGACGACGCCCATGCCGCGCCGATCGAAGCTTCGCTGCGCGAGGCCGGGGTCGAACTGCACCTGATCCGCTGCCCCGATCGCGCCACCGGCACCGCCTTCATCTGCGTGTCCGACGACGGCGAGAACGCGATCACCGTCGCGCCCGGTGCCAACGCCGCCTTGCGCGACGACGATCTACCCGCGCTCGACGGCGTCGGCCATCTGTTGCTGCAACTCGAAACGCCGCTGCCCGCGATCGAAGCCTGGGCACGCCGCGCACGCGCGGCCGGGGTCGCGGTCGTGCTCAACGCCGCGCCCGCGCGCGCGCTGCCGGCCTCGCTGCTGGACTGCGTCGATCTGTTGATCGTCAACGAAGGCGAACTCGCCGCGCTCAGCGGCATCGCCGACGACATCGACGCCGCGCTGGCGCGCATTCCCACCGCCCAGGTCGTGGTCACGCTCGGCGCGCGCGGCTGCCGCGCGCGCGTCGACGGCCGTTTTCTGACCCAGGCCGCGTTCCCGATTCAACCGCTCGACACCACCGCCGCCGGCGACACGTTCTGCGGCACACTGGTCGCGGCGCTCGCCCAGGGCGACGACTTCGCCGCGGCCCTGCGCCGCGCCAGCGCCGCTTCGGCCCTGGCCTGCACGCGCGCGGGCGCGCAGACCAGCGTGCCGACGCGCGAAGAAGTCGAACGACTGCTCGCCGCAACGCCCTGATCGCCGGCCCTCCATTCTCCGCCTCGCTCCCCACCGAAGCCCCCATGACCCAGCCCTACCGACCCGCCGCCGACGATGACGCTTCCAACGAAGACGAACGTCGCGCCGTGCGCACCGAATACAAGTTCTCGCATGTCACCACCCAGCGCTATCTGCCGCTGCCGGGCAAGGCGCCGGGCTGGCCGTTCGCCGAGATCGGGCACTGGAAGGTCGATGTCGACGCGACCCTCGACGACTGGATCGCCGAGCTGATCGACTGGCGCCGCGAACACCTGATCCGCATCGGCTACGACGACGCGCATTACCGCCGCCCCGAACTGCAATGGGCGCAGCGCAATTTCGTCCACGCGCAGATGATGGCCGAGGACCGCTACTTCTACGATCCGGTTGCCGGGCGCTACACCGTCGACCGTTATCTCGACGATCTCGAACGCCGTTACGGCGGCATCGACAGCGTGCTGATCTGGCATGTGTACCCGAACATCGGCGTCGACGACCGCAATCAGTTCGATCTGGCCGGCGACCTGCCCGGCGGGCTCGACGGCCTGCGTGGCGCGATCGAGGACTTCCATCGCCGCGGCGTGCGTGTGTTCCTGCCGACCATGCCCTGGGACCACGGCACCCGCGACAGCGGGGGCAAGGACTGGGAGGCAGTAGCCACACTGGTCAAGGCGGTCGGCGCCGACGGCGTCAACGGCGACACCTACAACGGCGTGCCGCGCGCGTTCTTCGATGCCTGCGACGCGCTCGGTCATCCGGTGGTGCTGCAACCCGAATCCACCATCAGCGCCGAGGAGGCGCTGATCTGGAACGTGCAGAGCTGGGGCAAGAAAGCGCCGAACGAGTTGATTCCGCCGGTGGCCAAGTTCAAGTGGCTGGAACCGCGCCACATGATCAACTACGAAAACCGCTGGGGCCGCGACCGCAACCACGACCTGCAATACATCTTCTTCAACGGCGTGGGCTACAACGCCTGGGAAAACATCTGGGGCCTGTGGAACCAGCTGACCGACCGCGACGCCGAAACCCTGCGCCGCATCGCCACGATCGAACGCGAGTTCGCCGCGTGCATGACCAGCGCCGACTGGCGGCCGTACGTGCATACCCGCCAGGCCGGCGTGTTCGCCAGCCGCTTCCCGCACGCCGGCACCACCGTGTGGCATCTGGTCAATCGCAACGAGTACGAGATCGACGGCGAACAGATCGCGGTCGCGCATGAAGCCGGCACCCGTTATTTCGATGCCTGGAACGGCGTCGCGCTGGAACCGCGCATCGATGGCGAGCAGGCGGTGTTCGAATTCGCCATGGAAGGCCGCGGCTTCGGCGCACTGTTGGCGTTGGCGCCGGGTGTCGAACATGCCGGCCTGGGCACCTTCCTCGATGGCATGCGGCAGTTGTCGGATATCCCGTTGCACCGCTATTCCAAGCAATGGCGATCCTTGCAGCAACGCCTGCTCCCGATCGCGCCGACGGCCCCGGTCGCGACCGCGCCCGACGGCATGGTCGAGATTCCGGCCGGCGAGTTCGACTTCGTCGTCGGCGGGATCGAAATCGAAGGCCAGACCTGGGAAGGCGTCGACGTGCAGTACCCGTGGGAAGACAGCGCGCGGCGCAATCACCGCAAGCGCATGGCGATGCAGCGCTTCTTCATCGATCGCACCCCGGTCACCAACGCGCAGTACCAACGCTTCGTTCAGGCCAGCGGTTACGCGCCGCGCGATGCGCACAATTATCTGCGCGATTGGGTCGATGGCGCGCCGCGCCCGGGTTGGGAGAATCGCCCGGTGACCTGGATTGCGATCGAAGACGCCCGCGCCTACGCGCACTGGGCCGGCAAGCGCCTGCCGCGCGAATGGGAGTGGCAGTACGCCGCGCAAGGCGGCGACGGCCGTCGTTATCCGTGGGGCAACGACTGGCGCGATGACGCCGTGCCCGCGCCGAATCGCGGCCGTCGCCTGCGCGCCCCCGACGAAGTCGACGCGCATCCGGCCGGCGCCAGCGTGTTCGGCGTGCTCGATCTGGTCGGCAACGTCTGGCAATGGACCGACGAATACCACGACGAACATACCCGCGGCGCGGTGCTGCGCGGCGGCAGTTCGTACCAGCCGCAGACCTCGCACTGGTATTTTCCGCAGGCCTACCGGCTCGATCAGCACGGCAAGTATCTGTTGATGGCGCCGAGCAAGGACCGCTCGGGCTGCATCGGTTTCCGCTGCGTGGTAGATGCGAGCGCATGAGCCGCGAACCTGAGCCTTCAATCGACGCCATGAATCCAACAAGCGACTACACCGCCAAAGCCGCGCGCGTCGAGGTCCGTCTCGACGGCCTGCTCGGCGACGCACTCGAGGCTAATCGCCGCGGCCGCCTGTCGCATTTCATCGTCGACGAAACCAGCCCGGCGATCGCGATCTTCGCACCGGCCCATCGCCAGCAGAATGTCGAAGGCGACTGGTACGGCGAACATGCCGGCAAGTGGCTGGTCGCGGCGGCCAAGGCCGCCGCGACCAGCGGCGACGAAGACTTGCTGGCGCGCGTGCGCCGGGTCGCCAATTTCCTGGTCGCGCATCAGGAAGCCGACGGTTACATGGGCACCTACGCGCCCGAGCACCGCTTCATGCGCAAGCAGGCGCCCAAGCCCGGCACCTGGGACGGCGCGCCGAGCGTGCGCACCTGGGACATCTGGACCCACGCTTATCTGATCCTGGGCTTGCTGGAAATCCACAAGCACTTTCCCGAACCGCGCTACCTCGACGCGGCGCGCAAGATCGGTGCGCTATGCCTCGACACGCTGACACGCGGCGGTATCGACATCACCGAACTAGGCAATCACCACGGCATGTCGGCCACGGTGCTGCTGGACCCGGCGGTCGAGTTGTACTTCGCCACTGGCGAGCCTGCGTTTCTCGATCTGGCGTTGACCGTGCTCGGCCAGGCCGACGCCAATCCCGACCTCGCCCTGCTCACGCGCGCACTGGCCGGCGTGGACGCGGCGCAGATCGCCACCGGCAAGGCCTATCAACTCGCATGGAACCTCGTTGGCTTGGCCAAACTGCATCGCGCCACCGGTCGCGCCGAGTATCTGCGCGCGGTCGAGTCGCTATGGCGCAGCATCCGCGATCATCACCTGAGCTTAGGCGGCGGCCCGTGGGGCGGCGTCGCCCATCGTTCGCGCGAAGTGTTCAATCCGGCCGGCGTGTTCAGTCCGCAGGGCTATGTCGAAACCTGTTCGACCCTCGCCTGGATCCAGCTCAATCGCGAACTGCTGAGCATCACCGGCCAGGCGTGTTACGCCGAGGAGGTCGAACGCTCGGCCTACAACGATCTGCTCGGCGCGCAGGCGCCCAACGGCGAGGACTGGTGCTACTACGTGTTTCCCAACGGGCGGCGCGTGCATACGACCTATTGGCGCTGCTGCAAATCCAGCGGCTCGATGGCGATCGAGGAGTTGCCGGCCATCGCTTACACCCGCGGCGACGACGATGCGCTGGCGGTCAATCTCTACGGACCGGGCACGGCGCGGGTCGAACTGGCGCGTGCGGGCACGGTGCGGATCGAGCAGGACACGGCTTATCCGTTCGATGGCCACATCGGTTTGCATGTGAGTCCCCAGCGCGCGGCGCGATTCACGCTGAAACTTCGAGTTCCTTCGTGGGCGAACGACGCGTCGGTATCGATCAACGGCGAACCGGTATCGGCCGCGATCGCACTTGGCGATTACCTCGTGCTCGATCGCGAGTGGAACGATGGCGACCGCATCGCCATCGACTTCCCGATGAGCCCGCGCCTGCACACCGCGGTCAATCGCAACGTGCAGGAATCGCGCGCGCCCGACGGCAGCCCGGTCGCGCAGGAAGTGCTGCACAACGAATACTTGGCCGTGACCTGCGGCCCGCTGGTGTATGCGACCGGCCTGATCGACGGTTTCAAGATCGAGGAAACGCTCAAGCCACCGGCCGCGCCGACGTCGCAGTGGCTGCACTGGCACGCCGCCGACGCGCAGCACCCGACCCCGCGGATCGAACTGGACCCGGGCTATCGCGAGCCGCTGGTGTTTCAGCCGTATTACTGCGCCGGCGGCCGCGTCGACGGCGCGTGGCGGCTGACCTGGCTGTCGTTGCCGCCGGTAGCGCCGCGGTGAACGGTGCGTGCACAGGGTGCGGGAACGCCCAAGTAATAATTTGTGCTCGCAGAACATACCTAACTCGCCTTTTTATCGGCCCGGCCCCGGCGCAGAGTGGGTCGAGCCTCACGCATCGTCCGGACAGCACGGCATGACCCCCACTTCCATCGATCCGATCGCAGATCGCACCGCTGCGCCCGTCGCGGCGTCCGGCCCTCTGGCCGGCGTGCGGGTCCTCGATCTGAGCGCTTACATCGCCGGGCCCTACGGTTGCAGCCTGCTTGCCGACCAGGGCGCGGACGTGATCAAGATCGAGCCGCCCGACGGCGACAATCTGCGTCAGTATCCCTCGACCCTCGCCAGCGAAAGCCGTGCGTTTCTCGGGGTCAATCGCAGCAAACGCGGCATCGTGCTCGACCTCAAGCGCGCCGACGATCACGCGGTGCTGCTGCGGCTGGTGCGCGAGGCCGACGTGCTGGTGCATAACTTCCGCCCGAGCGTGCCCAAGCGCCTGGGCATCGATTTCGAACAACTGCAGTTGATCAATCCGCGGCTGATCTATTGCGCGGTCACCGGCTACGGCGAAACCGGGCCGATGAAGGACAAGGCCGGTTACGACCAGGTGCTGCAGACCATGACCGGCATGTGCAATCTGCAGGGCCGCCGCGGCGGGCCGCCGGAAATCATCTACGGCTCGGTGGTCGACTACTACGCGGCCGCGCTGCTCGCCGCCGGCGTGTCCTCGGCGCTGTTCGAACGCGAACGCAGCGGATTGGGTCAGTTCGTCGGCGTGTCGCTGCTGCGCAGCGCACTGACCATGCAATCGGCGCGGATGATCTGGGCCGACGGCGAAGGCTTGGACATCGGCCGCGACATGCGCTCGGGCGGCGTCACCGGCATTCATCCGACCCGCGACGGCTATATCTACATCTCGGCCAACACCGCGCGTTTCTGGAAAGCGCTGTGCGAGAAGACCGGCCTGCAGGAACTGGCCGACGACCCGCGCTACGACAGCGTGCGCAAGCGCGCGCAGGCGGTAGCCGAGATCGTGCCGCGCCTGCAGCAGGCGCTCGCCGCGCGCAGCGCGATGGAGTGGGAGGCGATCTTCGGCGACGAGGTGCCGTGCGCGGCCGCGCGCCGGATCGAGGACATGTTCGATCACCCGCAGGTGTTGGCCGAAGGCATCGTCGATGCGATCGACCACCCGCAGGTCGGTCGCTACCGCGGCGTCGCCCAGTCGATCAAGTTCGGCCGCACCCCCGGCCCGGCCGCGTTCGCGGCGCCGATGCTGGGGCAGGATACGCAGGCGGTGAAGGCGGAGTTGGGGGAGACGGGGGCGGTGGGGCGTAAGCGGCGGGGGTGAGTTTTTTTAGTTTCGCTGCGCCGCCGCATTGAACTGGGGTACGTTCGACTCACTTCGCTAACGGTCTTAGCGCCCTCACAACCGTCATTCCCGCGAACGCGGGAATCCAGTGCCTTTGACGGGACCTGCACGAAAGTCGCTGGATTCCCGTGTTCGCGGGAATGACGGTTATGAAAGTTACGCGGACTGTGCATGTAATGGCGCACTTCCGTAGCTACCGACAGCCTAGCGAATGGAATCCCCAAAAACGTCATCTCCGCGAAGGCGGGGACTAGGGCGACGAGAGTCGCGCGCTCAATACCGCGCCGCGCCCATCCCCGGCGAAAATTTCTCCCACAACTCCTCGAACTGCCCCACGAAGCACCGCACCAGATTCGCATCGTCGGTCACCACCAGGTTCTCCTCGTTGCTGGTGGTCGCGCTGCGGGTCCAGTTGAAGCTGCCGTTGGCCAATACCCGACCGTCGAACAACGAAAACTTGTGGTGCATGTGGAAGGGGCTGTCGTCGATCCGCACCGGCACGCCGAGTTCGCGCAGCCGTAGCACGTCGCTGCCCTCGTCGAATTTCTTGTCGTTGTCGCTGATCAGCCGCACCGTGATGCCACGCTTGTGGCAGGCCAGGATCTCCTCGGTCAGGCGATCGTCGGAAATCGTATACACGCAGATATCGACGCTGCGCTTGGCGCCGCGGCACAGCTCGCGCAACTTGCGCAGGCAGGCGTCGCCCGGGGCGAAATAGGCGCTCGACACCACCGCCGGCGCGGCGGCGACGATGTCCAGGGTCTTGACCACCTGCTCCAGCCAGCGCAAGGCATCCAGCGTGCGCGGCGGCTCGGCCAGCATCAATTCGCGAGTCATGTCGAAGGCGCGATTGCGCAGGTAGCGCACCCGGTCGGCGCCGACGCTGCCGCCGAGCTCGCGCAGTTCGAACTTTTCCTCGTTGTCGAGCGTGTAGTCGGCGATGCTCTCGCGCAGGGTCTGGTCGAGTCGTGCGAAATCCATGGCGTTGCCTTCCTTAGCGTTGCACGCGGCCGTTGAGCCGGTCGGCGAAGTCGTTGAGCGCGCGCTGCAGCTCGCGCTGTTGTTCGGTCATCTCCGCCCGGGTCGGCGCGTCCTGCACGTCGCGTTCGCCCAGTTGCCTGAAGATCTCCACCAGCGCTTCGTTGATCCGGGTCTGGCGCTCGCCGCTGTCGTGCAGACGACCGACCAGCGGGTCGAGCGCGTGCTGCAAGGACGGACCCAATTGCTCCAGCAACGCGTCGTAATCGGGCGCGGGCGCGGCCGGTGCGAGCGGCGGCGGCGCGGACTGCGCCGCGGCGACGCGTTCGAGCAGGCCGAGGATTTCGACCCACGGCGCGGGATTCTCCGGCGCCACGGGCACGGGCGCCGCGGCCGCCTTGCTCGCGGACGAATCCAGCGAGCGCACGCTTTCGACCAGATCGTTGAGCTGCGCCACCACCCGCCCGCCGACATCGGCTTCGCCCGCGCCCATGGCCTTGTTGCGTTGGAAATCGCGCTTGATCTGGGCCCAGCGCGCGGCCTGTTCCGGCGTCAGCACGCCGCGCAGTTCGGCGAGCTTGAGCAGGTTCTCTTCGGCACCCGAGGTCAGCAACTGCGCTTCGCCCTGATAGTGATCGCCGATCAACTGCTGCAGCTCGGCCTGGTTCATCACCGGCGAAATCTTTTCGGCCAGCTTGTTCATGTTGCGATAGCTGCCTTGCAGCTTGAACGGCGGCTCGGTGCGATAGGTCTCGGCCTGCGCGGCGCTGGCGATGTATTGCTGGTTGACCTTGTAGACCACCTCGCGCACCTGGATCAGGCGCTCCAGGGTGGCGACGATCTCGTTGATCTCTGCACCGCTGTAGGCATGGCTGAGTTCGTTCGCGGAGAACGGCTTGCCCTCGGCCTTGGCGACGAAGCGGTACAGGTCGGCCATTTCGCGGGTGGCCAGCGGCGCCAGCACCGGGTTCGAGGTCAGGCTGTTTTCGATGTAGCTCAGCACGAACGAGGCTTCCATGCCGCCGAGCACGTCGCCGAGGTTGTAGATGTCGGCGCGGTTGGCGAGCATGTCCGGAATCTTGAACACCTCGCCGGACTCGGTGTACGGGTTGCCGGCCATCACCACGCAGAACTTCTTGCCACGCATGTCGTAGGTGCGGGTGCGCCCCTTCCACACGCCTTCGATGCGGCGGGTGCCGTCACACAGCGAAATGAATTTCTGCAGGAACTCGGGATGGGTGTGCTGGATGTCGTCGACGTATAGCATCACGTTGTTGCCCATCTCCAACGCGAGATTGAGCTTTTCCAGTTCCTGGCGCGAGGTCGCGTCCGGCGCCTGCTCCGGATCGAGCGAACGCACTTCGTGGCCCAGCGCGGGGCCGTTGATCTTCATGAAGATCAGACCGAGCCGGTGCGCCACGTACTCCATCAGCGTGGTTTTGCCGTAACCCGGCGGCGAGATCATCATCAGCAGGCCCATCAAGTCGCTGCGCTTGCTCTCGCCGACCGTGCCCATCTGCTTGGCGAGGTTGTCGCCGATCACCGACAGGTACACGTCGTTGATCAGCTTGTTGCGCACGAACGAGCTCAGCGGGCGCGGCTTGAATTCGTCCAGCCGCAGCGCATGGCGTTCGCGCCCGACGATCTCCTGGCGTAGCGCCTGATAGCGCTGGAAGCCGGGCACGAAGCTTTCGCGGTGATGACGCAGGCGCGCCGACCAGTCGTCGATCGCCAGGGTCATGCGGCCGTCCTTCACCCGCGGATGCTCGCCCAGCAAACCCTGCACCGATGCGCTCAGATCGGTCTCGGTGATCTTCTTCGGGAAACGCTGATCGAGCAGCAACAAGGTCGCCGCTTCGGCGGCGTAACCGGCCAGCGGCGCCAGTTCCGGCGCGCGCGCCAACGCTTCGATCCAGTTCATCGCCAGCGCCCAGCGCGCCGCGATGCGATCGCCGAGGCCGTCCAGCGCCGCGGCGAAACCGTCCCACATCCGCGCCGCGCTCAATTTCTCGCGCAGCGCCTGCAGCAGTTGCTGCGCGTATTTGCTGAACACGAATTGCGGGCGCTCGTCGGACAACTCCTGCACCAGGTACTCGGCGGCGCGCGGGGTCAAGGCCGGATCGATCGCCAGCGTCTGCTGCTGCGCGTAGGCGCTCATCGCCTCGGCGATTTCGCCGCGCAGCGCATCCAGGCCCGAGGCGCTGCCGAACAGGCGCTGGATATCGGCCGAGGTGCGCGCGCGTTCCGGCCACTGCTTCTGCGGGTCGTGCTGGGCAACCTGCGACCAGTACAACGCGGCCCACGCACGAGCTGCCGGTTCGAACGCCAGCCGGCCCGCGCTCGCGCGCAGCGGCAGCAGCGCCTGCAGGATCAAGGTCGCGTCGTGATCGTGGATGCCCTTCTCATAGCCTTCGCGATAACGCGGCGCGGCGAAGTCGCGGACCGTGCGGCCCAGCACCTCGGGTTGCGCGAGCTGCTGATGCAACAGGTCCAGGCTCAGGCCTTCACTATTGCCGGCCGCGGCTTCGATCACCAGCCCGGCCAGGTACTCGCCGCGATACAGCTGCGGCGATTCGGAATCCATCGACACGCCCCAGTAGGCGCGCGCGGCGTCCAGATCGGGGTTGTTCAAGGGCTCGAAGAAATCGGTGCCGGTCAGATGCAGATTCAACACGTCGCCGCGCGGCAGCAGGGTCAGGTCGAGCTCCTGGGTGTTGACGCTGAAACGGTGACGCGGGCCGAGCTTGATGACGTTGCCGCCTTCCTCGAACAGCTCGCTGCGGTCACGCAGCGCGCGCACGGCCTGATCGCGCGCGCCTTTCATGCGCGCTTCGACGTCGTCGGCCTTGACGCTGTCCTTGAGCGCGCGCAGGCGCTCGGCCAGTTCGCGCAGCTTGAGGATCAGCGCATCGCCGGCGAAGAAAGCGTTGAGTTCGTCGGCGCTGGCGAAGCGCGCGGTGCGCCGGCCCAGGCCATCGAGAATGCGCGTGGCCGCGTCCATCACCGCCTGCGCCTTGCGCTGGCGGTCGTCCATCAAGGTCTGCTTGTGCGCCTCGAAGGTTTCCAGCAACTCCTCGCGCTTGGTCAGGATGTCGCCGAGAAACGCCTCGTGTTCGCCGAACTGGCTTTCCAGTTCCTCCAGTTGCACCATCAGCCGCGACAATTGCTCGTCGGCTTTTTCCGGGTCCTGGGCCAACGACAACGCGCTGGCGATACTCTGCCCGAACAGGCTGAACTGCGCGCCGAACTGCGCCACCGATTCGGCCGAACCCAAACCCTTACGGCGCTGATCGGCGCGCGCCTTGGCCTGATTGAGCTTGGAATAGATTTCCGAGATCGCCTCGACGATGCGGGTGCGCTGGGTCGCATCGTCGACCTTGAGCGTGGCCATCAGCGCCGACAGCATGTCCAGGTCGCCGGACATCGCGCGCATCTGCTCCAGCGGCTCGACCAGCTGCGCGACCGTGGTCGCCTGCTGCGCCTGCGCATCGAGCGCGGCCAGACGTTCGGCCAGCGGCGCGAGCGCCTTGTCGCCGGCCAGGAACTCGCCGGTCGCGGCACCGATGCGTTCGTGCTCGGCGACCAGCGCCTGCTCCATCGCATCGATCGCGGCTACATCGATGTAGCGGTATTCGCGGATCGTCAGCAGATGCCCGCGCTGCGCGGTCAGACCGTTGAGCGCGTCGACGAACTCCTGGACCTTCTCCCAGTTCTCCGGCTGCAGGCTGTCGAGCAGGGCTTTCTGCTTGCTCTGCGCCTCGCGCATCGCCCGGTCGGACTGATTGCGGATGCCTTCGACTTTTTCGTATTCGTCCAGCACCGACTCGGCGGTCGCGGCGATCTCGCGCAACAACGGCGCGGTCTCGCCGCAGTTCGGATCCGACAGCCAGTGGTGCGCGTCGAACAGACGCCGGGTGTTCTGCGCAAGCAGGCCGTAACGCTTGGCCGAAACCTCGGTGGCCTCGATCTCGCGCGACAGGCTCATCAGTTCGGACACGCCGCGGACCAGCTCGGCGTTGCCGATCTTGCCCATGAAGCTGTTGCCGGCCGGCTGCTTGGCCGCGTATTCGTCGCTGTAGTACGGCGTCTGCCAGACCTGCATCGGATGCACGCGGGTCGGCTCGTCGCTTTCGGTGGCGAAGATCACCATGCGCCCGTCTTCCAGGCGCGCATAGCCGTGACCGAAGATCGGCGTCTGCAGCCGTCGTTCGATCATGTTGTAGGTGAACATCGCGGTGCGGCCCTGTTCGGGCTCGTAGAACAGGTACAGCACGTCCTCGCCGTTCGGGGAGCGGATGCTGCGCTTGTAGCGCATGCCGTCCATCGACTGGTCGAAGCTCTTGTGCTCGCCGTTCTGCAGGTAATAGCCGCCCGGGAAGATGATGCCGTGGTCTTCGGGCAACTGGATGCAGGCCAGGCCGATCGCGTCCTGGCGCAGCACCTTACGGGTCAGGGTGTTGAACACGAGGTAGCGCCACTGCTCCTCGCGGTAGGGCAGGATCTTGAGCAGGATCAGGCTGCCGACCTTGGCGAAATCGACCTGGGCGTCGTCCAGCGACTGGGTCTTGTCGTCGACCGGTTCGCGGTAGATGCCCTTGCCGTCCTCGGTGTTGTTCTCGACCTTGATGGTGAGATCGCCGTTGACGGTCTCGACGAACACGCTGTCGAGAATGTTCAGATGCGGATGGCGGCCGTTGACCACCATCTCGCGGGTCGCGCGGGTCCATTCGAAATCGAACGGCGCCGGCAGCGCGATGTCGCGCTCGCCGCGGTTGTCGATGTAGCGCACTTCGCCGTTGGGCGAGACCGACCAGCGGAACACGCGCAGGTCGGTGATTCGCTCGCCGATCTGGAACGCGGCCAGCAGCTTGCCGTCGCGCACGATCAGCTGGATCAGGCGGGTGTGCTTGTAGTACGCGTACAGCTCGCGGAAATCCTGAGCGAAACTGTCGATGCCGAGGAAGCTGCCCTTGAGCTCGACCGGGGTGACGTCGTAGCCTTCCGGCCCCTGCACCAGTTTGTACAGCGAGAACACGTCGGCGACGACGGTCTCTTTCTTGAGCCCCATGAACACGTTGTAGCCGAACAGCAACAGATCGCCGACCTGGACGATGTCGCGCGCGACGCAGTTGTTCTCGGTGCGGATGCGAAACCGCCCGACCACTTCCATCTGGCTGCTGCCGAACTCGCTCAGGCGCTGCTGGTTCAAGCCCTGGGCGATGCCGCGCAAGCGCAGACCCTGTTCGCTCAGTCGCTTGCTCAGCACCTCGTACGCGCCGCCCTGGGCGACCGCCTGATCGACCGCCGCATGGGCGGCCGCCTTCGCGCTGTCGTTGGAAATGTCGCCCGCGGCGGTGTTGCTCGCGGAAGCGGTCGGCTTGGTATCGGCCATCAGTGGTTCGTCCTACCGGTCCTGCCCGCGGCGCGAAACGCTTGCGTCGCGGACGTCAATCCGATGCGCCGCCGCGAGCGGCGGCGCATTCCCTGGGTCAGGCGCGCGCTCAGGAATCCAGCGCGGTCTCGCCGGCGGGCTTGCCGTCGACCTTGCCTTCGATCTTGGCGACGCTCTTGTCGTCGCCCTTGTTGAGCAGACGCTGCAGCACGTCCTGCACGATCGGGCTCTTGCCGGCCACGCCTTCGATCGCCTTGCCGACCGACAGCGCCTTGGCGAAGGAATCGAAGAACGCGCCTTCGCCGCCGACGATGTCGATGTTGGCCTTGCTGAGCGCGGCGGCCAGCACGTCGGCCTGCTCCTTCGCCACTTCCTTGTTGGCGTCGATGCCGGCGATGGCCTGCTCGAAGTTCTTCTCCAGCTGCATGCGGAATTCTTCATGCGCGCGCGACTGGTCGCTGAGCGAATCGAGCGCGCCGAACTTCTGCGACAGACCCTCGGCTTCGGACTTGAGCTTCTGCAGCAGCACGTCGGCTTCCGACATGCCCAGGTCGCGATTGGCCTTGGCCTTGGCCGAACCCAGCTGCTCTTCGCCGCGCGCCTGCGCGAACAGGTTTTCTTCCAGCACCTTGGCGTCGGACAAGCCGAGCTTTTGCTTGGCGTCGGCCTGCGCTTCCATCACCCGCGCCTGGGCCATGCCCTTTTCCTGCTCGCCCTTGGCTTCCGCGCCCATGGTCTCGGCGACCACGCGGGCCTTGGCCATGCCTTCCTTCTCGATCGCCGCGGCGGTGATCTCGCGCACCCGCGCATCGGCCAGGCCCGGCGCCGCGCGCTCGGCCTCGATGCCTTCGGCCATCTTCTTCTTGGCTTCGGACTGCTTGCCGGCCGATTCCAGCTCGGCCTGCGCCAAGGTGGTGATCTCCACCGCCTTGTGCTTGGACGAGGTCTCGTCGGCCTCGGCCTGCTTGACCTGGCGCACCATCTCTTCCTCGGCCTTGGCCTGCGCGTGCAGCACCAGGACCTGCTTGGCGCGATCGGCCTCGGAGACCTGACGCACTTCCTTGATCCGCTCTTCTTCCTGGGCCACGGTCTTCTCGACCGCGATCCGGTCGCGGATCACGTTGGCGATTTCCTTGCGCTGTTCCTCCAGCGCCTTTTCCTTCTCGATCCGGTTGAGCTCGACCTCGCGTTCGCGCGCGACGATTTCCAGATCCTTGGCGCGGGTGACCTTCTCGACTTCGATCACCACCGCGCGCTGGCGGTTCTGCTGCGCCACTTCGACTTCGCGCTGACGGTTCTCCTCGCGGATATCGAGCTGCTCCTGCACCGAGATGCGCGCGTTCTCCGACTTGAGCCGCTCTTCTTCCTGGACCTTGGCGGTCTCGGCCTGTTCGCGCGCCTGGATGGTCTGGATCTCGCGCTTCTGCCGCGCCTCGGCGTCGGCCTGCTGGCGTTCGAGCGCGAGCATGGCTTCGCGGGTCTCGACGTTCTTCTTGGTGATCGCCAGCTGCTCGTTGCGCTCCAGCTCGTTGGTGATCACGTTCTGCGCCGCGGTCAGCTCGGTGATCTTGCGGATGCCTTCGGCGTCGAGGATGTTGGTCGGATCCAGCGAGGACTTGGGCGTCTGCTCGAGGTAATCGATCGCGACGTCCTCGAGGATGTAGCCGTTGAGGTCGTTGCCGATCACTTCGATGATACGGTCGCGGAATTCCTGGCGGTTCTCGAACAGCTTGACGAAGTCGATCTGCTTGCCGACGGTCTTGAGCGCCTCGGAGAACTTGGCGTTGAACAATTCATTGACCGCGGTGCGGTCGGAGGCGCGGTCCACGCCGATCGCCTTGGCGACCTTGAGCACGTCCTGCTGGGTTTCGTTGACCCGCAGGTAGAACGCGACGGTGATGTCGGCGCGCATGTTGTCCTTGCAGATCAATCCGTCCTTGGCCCGCCGGTCGACTTCCAGGGTGATCAAGGAGATCTTCATGAACTCCTTCTTGTAGATCACCGGGTACACCAGCGCGCCGGTGAAATGCACCTTGGGCGTGGACGACATGTCGTTGACGATGAGCGCGGTGCCCTGCGGGACCTTGATGTAGAACGCCTTGAACATCATCAGCAGGACGAACACGATCAGGACGCCCAACCCGACCAGGGTGAGGATCGTAAAAGCACTCGAAGGCAAGCTCATTGTTGCATCTCCCTATGACTCAACGTTGCGGACGCGTCGACCTGAGCGGCGTCGGAACTACGGTTGCGGATACGGCTCAGGCGCCGCGAAATTCGTCTTCGCTCACCACCCGGTAAGCGTTTTGTTCGGCGATGTATTCGATCAGCACGACCCGGTCGCCGCGTTGATAACCCGGCCCCTTGTCGTCGCGGATCTGCAGGATCAGGCCGGCGCCGCCGTCTTCGAGCGCGGCGGTGCCGGTGACCCGGTTGACCGGGCTGCGCACGGTCGCGGTCTGGCCCAGCAACGGGCGCGGCGGCTCGGGCTGCATCTTGCGCAGCAGCTTGCGCACCGGACGCAAGGCGAGCGCGGCGACCGGAATGGAAACGATGAAGGCGACGATGATCACGCCGACGCTGGCGACGGTGCGCAGCGGCCCTTCGGGCAGCAGGCGCAACAGCAGCAGGTCGGCGAAGAAGCTCAGCGCCCAGCCGCTGGCGATCAGGGTGCTGAGCACCACCGTCACCGGGATGCCGCCCAAGCCCAGCCGCATCAGCGGATCGAACACGCTTTGATGATGATGCGCGGCGTCGCCGTGGCCCTGGCCGTGGGCGACATCGCCGAGCGCATGGCCGTGGCCATGCCCCAGACCACCGTGCCCGTGGCCATGTCCGAGCCCGTGGCCGTCGCCGCCGAAATGGCCGTGGCCATGACCGCCGCCGAACAAACCGTCGGCCGCGTCCATGCCGACCAGTCCCAGCGCCGACAACAGCCAGTAACCGATCACCACGCCCAGCAGCACGGTGTAGAACGCCGTCGGAAACGCAAACACGATCTGCAGAAATTCGATCATCGCACCCCTCCCTTCCCCGCTCGCCGCCGTCCGGGCGGCACCGCCATCGCGCCGGTCAATCCGGCAATTTTTGTCGCAATCGCGTCAGTACCGCATCGCTGCCGGCGACGTCGGCCATGATCCCGGCGTCGCGCAGTTTGCGTTCCAGCGCATCGCCGCGATCGCTGCGCGCCAGTTGCTCGGCCGCTTCCACCCGCGCGCCGCGCTCGGCTTGTTTTTGCTTGATCCGCGCCAGCGAGTCGATCGCGGTCGGCATCTTGTTGTGCGGCCCGACATAGCGCTGAGCGACCGCGGCCTGCGCGCGCTGCACGCTCTCGGTCGCCTTGACCGTGTCGAGCTGTTGTTTCAACCGACGGATGTTGCCTTCGGCCATCGCCACGGTCTTGCGCAGTTCGGCCACGCTGGCGGCGAGCTGCTGCAGGTGGCGTTCGTCGTCGCCGCGCCCCGATTCGAGCTGCACGATCTTGTCGGCGACTTCGCGCGCCAGCGCTTCCTCGCCCGAGGCCAGCGCCTTGATCGCGTAGGTTTCGTATTCGGCGATCTTCTCGCCCGATTCGCTCAGCGCGCGCTCGGCCAGGGTGTGGCGGGCGAGCAGGTGCGCGAGCGATTCGCGCGACTGACGCAGTTCTACGTCGCAGTCGCGGATTTCCTGATCGAGGATGCGCAGCGCGCGGCTGTCGACCCAGTCTTCGCCGAGCTCGTGCGCGCCCTCGCGCAACGAGCCGAGTAACTTGCTCCAGATATTGCCGCCATCGGACTTGGGCATGTCAGGCCGCCTCCAGCAGCTGCTGCTCGTAGGCTTCGGTGGCCTTGATCACGTTGTCGGCCAGGGTCTCGATCTCGTACAGCACGTTCGACAGCGAGGACGCGGCGCTGAGCGATCCGAACATCATGTACACCGACTCGCCGTCGGCCAGGGTCTCGATACCGATGGTCGACAACGGGAAGATCACCTTGTGGGTGCGCAGCACTTCTTCGTTGAACGCGGCCGGGTCGCGCACATGCGAGACCGGCCACAGCAGCGCCTCGACCACGATCTGGTCGCCGACCACGGCCAGGAACAGCGGCAGGTCGCCGTAGTCGCCCATCACCAGATGCAGGCTGGCCTGCGCGCCGTCGATCAGCTCGATATGCGATTCGCCGTAGACGAATTCGTCGGCCTGCGCCAATGCGTCGAACAGCCCTTCGGCCGTCCATACCTTTCCGTCGCTCATCGCCCTCTCCACGCGTCCACGCCCCGGCGCCGCACCGCGCGGCTGCCGCATCCGCTTCTCCACCACCAGCAGTTCGTCCGCGAACTCGGGCAGCACCCACAGCTCTTTCTTGACCAGGCCCTTGTCGCGAAGACGTTCGCGATGGCGGCGCTGGTAATAGGCGGAGGATCGGCGTTCCATGGCGGTCACGTTAGTTCATCACATGTGACATTGGCAATACATGACATGTAAGAGCCGACGAACGGTGATGCCGGCCACGGAATGCAGTGGGTGGGTCAATGAATTCAAGGGCTTGGGGAGACGAGGGGACGAGGCTGGCGTCGGTGTCNCTTGCGCCGCTCCTACATGGGCTACCTGCAGGAGCTGCGCAAGCCGCGACCGCGCCACTTCGACCACGACGAACCCGACCGGCGACCGCGAAGGCCGCCGGCCACGCATCAGGCCGGGATGTCGTGCAGCTTGCGCGCTTCGTCGATGCGCCGCTTCACTTCGGCATCGAGCTCGCCGAGTTCGGCCTGCTTGAAGATGTTGCCGAGCACGCGCTTTTCGTCTTCGTCGACCAGTTTGTCGCGCAGGGCGAGGTCGAGCAGTTTCTGCAGTTCGGCGACGTCGAGCGTGCCGTCGTTGGTGAACACCGGGATCGAGGCCAGGGCGATCTCGAGGTGGCTCTTGGGCTGGGCCATGTCGGCAACTCCGTTGCGGGTGAGGAATCGGTCCTTGGCGCGGCGGCGATGGCGACGCGCGCGCGGTAGACCTCGACTATAGCAAGCGTGAGCGCGTGCACGTATCGCGACGATGCGCCCATGGTTTCCGGCCGCCGCGCTTGCCGCGCGACGCCTGAGCACCGCGGTCAGCCGTGGATGCGGCTTGCGCCCTGACGCTTTGCGCTGCGATCGTCGCGATCCTCCACGGCATAAGTGCCAACGGCGCTTATCGAAAGGCGTCGCTGGCTGAAACCGCCGCACCGAAACAGCGCAGCTGTGCAGACGAACGAACCCGTTCGATCAGCGCGCGCATGCGCCTGCGTCCGAACACTTAGATCCGCAAAAACAAACAGGCCCGATGCTTTCGCACCGGGCCCGTCGTTGTTTCGATCGCCGTTCGCCGCGGCGGCATCAACGCCGCGCGGATCGCGCGGACCTTGTTACCAGACCACTTCCGCCATCGAGCAGTTCAGGCCCGAGCCGATGCCCAGCAGGGCGACGCGGCTGCCCTTCTTCAGGCGGCCCATTTCGCGCAGCTTGCTCAGCACGATCGGCACCGAGGCCGGACCGATGTTGCCGTGCTCGCCGAAGATGGTCATGACCTTCTTCGGGTCGATGCCGAAGGCCTTGAGGAAGGCCTGGGTGTGGGCGCGGCTGACCTGATGGATCACGAACTCGTCGAGTTCCTCGACCGCCCAGCCCAGCGCGGCCTTGGCCGCGGCAAAGGTCTTGTGGCCGAGCTTGAGGCCTTCGATCATCAGCATGCGGCCGTCGGCCACCATGCGGTCGTGGTGCAGATCGCCCACGCACAGATGGTTCCACTCGGTCGCCGAACGGGTCACGCCGCCGCGGTACTTCGGCGCGCCGGGCACCAGCTCCGAACGCGCCAGCACCATCGCCGCCGCGCCGCAACCCAGGGTCAGGGTCGCCATCTCGTCGCGCAGCTGCGCTTCGGTGACTTCGGCGTGGCTCAGGCGTTCGAGGGTCTTCTCGTAGGCGAGGTTGGCGGTTTCGCCGTCGACGATCAGGGCGTAGTCGATCTCGCCGCGCTCGATCATGCGGCCGGCGATGTCCATGCCATTGATGAAGGCCAGGCAGGCATTGGCGACGTCGAAGTTCTGGCAGTTCTCGCCCAGGCGCAGATTGCCCGAGACGATGCTGGCCGTGGACGGTTCCAGGTAGTCGCGGCTGACCGAGGTGTTGACCAGCAGACCGATGCGGTCGGCGTCGATACCGGCGTCGGCCAGCGCCTTGACGCCGGCCAGGGTGGCGGCGTCGGAAGGCTTCATATCGCCATCCCAAAGACGGCGTTCGCGCACACCGGCGACGTCCTGCAGTACATCCACTTTGATGCCGAGGCGATCGAGCGTCGGCTTGAGCCGGGCGTTGATCTCATCGGACGTCAGCTTTCGCGGCGCATCGACATGAGCGAGGCCGGCGATGGCGACATGTTGGAACAGCATGGGCGTTAAACCCTTGGGGCAGAAAAGTGCGACAGCGTAGCGTCTTCCCGCCCCCCGCGCATTAGCTCCGGTCACACCGCGACCGGGGTGCCGGCCGCCATTGGCGGCCTAAAATCCTTGCCAAACAATCGATTACAGGCGTTACCGGCACTCAAAAAACCCGTACGCGGCCGTTTGGAAACCCGCTCAGCCACCCACCGGGTAGGTCTGGGCGGCGCCGGAAGCCGGTTTTTGCGCAGCCGGGGCCGCGCCGGGGCCACAACGGTAGGCGGCGAAACGCTGCGAACCCTGCGACGGATCGGCCAGCGGCTGGATGGTATCGGCCTGCAGGCCGGGGGCCTCGTTGCGGGCCAGGGTTTCCAATTCCTCGCGCACGCGCAGCGCGTTGCGCTCGTAGAAGGCGACGTTGTGCTTGACCGACACCACGACTTCGCCGCGCTTCTCACAGCCCGGCGCCGCGCCCGCGGACAACACCCGCACCGCCTGCGCGCCCGGCGCCATGTTGACCCAGGTGCAGGCCGACGCGCTCAACGCCAGAACGATGGCTGACAGGGACAGCAGTGCCGGTGTGCGCATGAGGACCTCGGGTAGGGATTGGACCGGGCGCATTGTCGCTGGAATCGGCTGAGTGGGGTAGGAATGTTTGGGAGTTGGAGTTGGAGTTGGAGTTGGAGTTGGCGTTGGCGTTGGCGTTGGCGTTGGCGTTGGCGTTGGCGTTGGCGTTGGGAATTGGGAATTGGGAATTGGGAATTGGGAATTGGGAATTGGGATTCGGGATTCGGGATTCGGGATTCGGGATTCGGGATTCGGGATTCGGGATTCGGGAAGAGCGTAGCGTTCTATCGCTGCCAGTTACGCAAGCCATCCGAAGCAACGTACTTCCACGTCTAACGTACTTCCCTACCGTCATTCCCGCGAAGGCGGGAATCCAGTGCCTTTCGTGCGAGAACGCCTGAAGTCACTGGATTCCCGCGTTCGCGGGAATGACGACCTGGAGAGATGACGCTGAAGGCTCTGGATTCCCGCCTTCGCGGGAATGACGTTCTGGCGAGATGGCGCTGAAGTCTCTGGATTCCCGCCTTCGCGGGAATGACGTTCTGGCGAGATGGCACTGAAGGCTCTGAATGTTCGGCTCCGCCGAAATAAAGCGGAGCCCGCCTTCGCGGGAATCACGGCCTGGAGAAATTACGCTGAAGTCTCTGGATGTTCGGCATCGCCGCAGTACAGCAGAGCCCGCCTTCGGGGGAATGACGGCCCGGAGAATTGTCGATGCGTGCGCGACAACGCCACAAAACACAACGGGCCGCATCGACGATGCGGCCCGCTGCATGCAACTCACTCACTTCACTTCATAGCCACCGCGACACAACGACCGCGACCAATCCACCCCGCGATCGCACAGCCACCCTCACCGCACCGGCTTGCCGTCGTTGTCGATCACCTGCACCTGGCCGATCTTCAAGTCGCGGATCGGCTGCTCGATCTTGGACAGGTCGCCGACCACCACCCAGGTCAACGCATCCGGATCCAGCGCCTTGGCCGCGGCCTGGGTCAGCGCCGGGGTCATGGCGTCGTTGCGCGCCTTGTACTGCAGGATGTAGTCGGCCGGGCGGCCGTAACGCTGGTCGGAACTGACCTGCAGCATCACCGCGCTGTTGGTTTCGTAAGCGCCGGGCAGGCTCAAGGTGTTGGCGGCGCGGACCTTGGCGACTTCGGCCGCGGTCACCGGCGTGGCGCCGCTGGCGAAGGCGCCGATCTCGCGCTTGAGTTCGCCGAGCGATTCGACCGTCTTGTCCGACTGCACCGCGGCCTGGGCGATCCACGGGCGCTGGCCCTTGGCGTTGCCGGCGCCGCTGTAGGAACCGTAGGCCCAGTGCTTGTCCTCGCGCAGGTTCATGTTGAGGCGCGAGCTGAATTCGCCGCCCAGCACGCCGTTGGCGAAGTCGAAATCGATCGTGCCCGCGTCGCCGGTCGGCGCGATCAGTTCGCCGACATAGATGTTGGACTGGATCGCGCCGGGCTGGTCGACCAGGAACACCCGCGGCGCCTTCGGCCGCGCGACCTGGGCGAGGTCTGGCAAGGCCGGCGCGCCGGCCTTGGCCTTCCAGTCGCCGAAGCGGCGTTCGAGCAGCGGCACGATCTGCTTGAGCGTGGTGTCGCCGGCCACGATCACCCGCACCCGGTCGGGTTGCAGCCAGTCGCTGTGGAACGCGACCAGATCCTCGCGCGTGAGCGAGGCGATCGAGGCCTCGGTGCCGGTGCCGGTAAACGGAATCGCGTACGGGTGATCGGCGCCGTACAGCAGCGGCGGCAACACGCGTAATGCAGCGGTCTGCGGACGCGCCTTTTCCTGCTTGATCCCGGCCAGCCACTGCGCGCGCACGCGCTCGATCTCGGCGGCGTCGAAACGCGGACGCAGGACCACGTCGGCGAGCAGGTCGAGCGAAGGATCGAGCTTGTCGGTCAACGCCGACAGCGACACGCTGGCGGTGTCGAGGCTGGCATTGCTGCCCAGCTCGGCGCCCAGCGCCTCCTTGCGTCCGGACAATTGCAGCGCGCCGTACTCGCCCGCGCCTTCGTCGAGCATGGCCATGGCGAAGTTGGCGGTGCCGAGCTTGCGGCCCTGGTCGGCGCTGAAACCGCCGGGGAATTCCATCGACAACTGCACCACCGGGGTTTCGTGGCGTTCGACCAGCACCACCTGCATGCCGTTGCTCAGGCGCGCGGTCTGCGGCGTGGGGAAATGCAGTTCGGGGAAGCTTGCGGTGGTCGGCACGCCGGTGCTGCGATCGAGATCGGAAGCGACCGTCTTGAAGCGCGGATCGGCGGCCGGGATCGCCGCCGGTTTGGTCGCCGGCGCGGCGCGCACGGTTTCCGGGATCGACGAGGCCGGCTTGTCGCCGGGCTGCACCAGCAGGGTGTGCGAACCCACGCCGAGCCACGTGCGCCCGGCCGCCTGCACGCTGGCGATGCTGGCCTTATCCAGTTCCTTGAGCTCGTCGCGATAGCAATCGGGCTTGCCGAGCAGCACCGCGCAGCGCGCGAGCACGTCGGACTTGCCGCCGAAGCCGCCGATGCGTTCGATGCCGCGGACGAATTCGGCGCGGGTCGAGGTCTTGGCCTGTTCGAGTTCTGCGGCAGTCGGACCGTCCGCGATCAATCGCTTGACCTCCTCGTCGATCGCCGCGCGCACCTTGGCCGGGTCCACGCCCTGCTTGACCGTGGCCATGATCACCAGGGTGCCGCTGATCTCGGCGTCGTTGATCGACACGCTCGCGCCGTCGGCGAGGCGGTCCTTGTGCACCAGCCGCGCGTCCAGGCGCGAGGCCGCGCTGCCGCCGAGCACCTGCGCGAACAATTGCAGGTCGATGCCGTCGGCGGCGCCGAACTGGGCGACCGGCCAGGCGCGGTAGATGCGCGCCTGCGGCACGCGGTCGGGAATGACTTCCTCGGTGTCGCGCTCGCGCTTGGGAATGCGCGTGGCCATGTCGGCCAGGGTCGCGCTGGCCGGGATGTCGCCGAAGTAGCGCAGCGCCTTTTGCTTGGCGGTAGCGAGATCGATGTCGCCGGCCAGCACCAGCACCGCGTTGTTCGGGCCGTACCAGCTGCGGAACCAGGTCTTCACGTCGTCGAGCGAGGCCGCGTCGAGGTCGGCCATCGAGCCGATGGTCTGCCAGCTGTAGGGATGATCGGCCGGGTACAACGCTTCGTAGAGTTTGGCGCTGATGCGGCGGCCGTAGGGCTGGTTTTCGCCCTGGCGCTTTTCGTTCTGGACCACGCCGCGCTGTTCGTCGAGGGTCTTCTGGTCGATCGCGCCGAGCAGGTGGCCCATGCGGTCGGATTCCATCCACAGCGCCATGTCGAGCGCGGTGGTCGGCACGTTCTGGAAATAATTGGTGCGGTCGACGTTGGTCGTGCCGTTCTGGTCGGTCACGCCGACCAGTTCGAACGGGGTGAAGAACTCGCCCTTGTAGTTTTCCGAACCCTGGAACATCAGGTGTTCGAACAGATGCGCAAAGCCGGTGCGCCCGGGCTGCTCGTTCTTGCTGCCGACGTGATACCAGACATTGACCGCGACGATCGGCGCCTTGCGGTCGGTGTGCACGATCACGCGCAGGCCGTTGGGCAGGGTGAACTCCTGGTACGGGATCGAGACCTCGGCCTTGGACGCGGCCAGCGCGGGCGCGGCGACGCCGCCGGCCAGGGCGAGGCCCAGCGCCAGGGCGAGCGCGCCGGTGCGCGGACGAAGGGACAGCGGGCGGGACGAGGGCATGGAAACTCCTTGGAAAAGCAAACGTCCGCGGGCGGACCAAGGCCCCCATCCTAGGCGGGCGGGGTGCCGCCGGCATAGGTCGCCGGTCACAGGGGGTAGAGCCGCGCTTTTGCGTTCGAAGGCGCATGCGCGCTGCGTTCGGCCGCGGCCGGGCGGCATAATGCGCGCATGTTCGACGTCATCCTGTACCAGCCCGAAATCCCGCCCAACACCGGCAACGTGATCCGCCTGTGCGCGAACACCGGCGCGCGCCTGCACCTGATCGCGCCGCTGGGCTTCACCCTGGAAGACAAGCAACTGCGCCGGGCTGGCCTGGACTACCACGAGTACGCCAGCCTGCGTGTCCACGACAGCCTCGACGCCGCGCTGGCGGCGATCGCCGAAGCGCAGGCCACCGCGCCGCGATTGTTCGCCCTGAGCACCCGCGGCCGCACCCGTCACGACAGCCCGCAATACCGCGCCGGCGACGCCTTCCTGTTCGGCCCGGAGACCCGCGGCCTGCCGCAGGATGTGCTCGAGGCGGTGCCGGAATCGCAACGCCTGCGTTTGCCGATGCGGCCGGAGAATCGCAGCTTGAACCTGTCGAATTCGGTCGCGGTGGTGGTGTTCGAGGCGTGGCGGCAGTTGGGGTTCGTTGGCGGGGAGTGAACGATCCACATCGGTAGTGCGAAGTTCGAAGTGTCCGGCGGCTGCATACGCCGATGGCAACGGCGCCGCGCGCAATTGCCGACGATGCCGGATTGAACCGACGGCAAGCGCGCACAAGCACGAAAAAAAAGCCCTCTCCGCCCGGATTGCGGAGAGGGCAATTGCAGCACGAGGGGAAATCAGGATTCGGCGACGACCGACGCGCGCTCGCGACGCACACCCGTCGCCCGATGCAGGCCGGCGGCGCTGAGCAGACCGACCGCGCAGAACACCATCCACGGCAGCCACGGCCATTGCTTCGTCGCCGCCAGATCAACCATCCAGCCTCCGGCGACATTGCCGATGCCGCCGCCGACCGCGAGGCTGAGCGAACTCACGCCGAGGAAGGTGCCCAGCGCGCGCGGATCGGCGAGGCCGGCGATCAAGGTCTGCTGGGTCGGCCGGGTCATCAGCGCGCCGATCGAGAACGCGCCGACGCACACCAGCAGCCCGGCGAAGTCGCGCACCAGGCCGATCGCGCCGGCCGCCAGCGACATCACCACCACCCCGGCCACCAGCACCTGCGCGCTGCTCCAGCGCCGCTCCAGCCAGCGCACCAGGCCGTATTGCAAGGCCACGGTCAGTCCGGCGCTGAGCGCGAACATCACCCCGACGCTGTCGACCGTGCCGGTCAGGCGCTGCGCCAGCAACGGGAAGCTGATGTTGATCTGCACCGCGACGAACCAGTACAGCATCATCAAGCCGACCAGCACGATGAAGGCGCGGTTGCCGCGCACCAGATCCAAACCGTGCCGCAACGGCGGCGGCCGCTCGGGCATGCGCACCTGCGGCAAGCGCAACGCGACCAGGAAGTTCAGCGCGAAGCAGGCCGCCGCCGCCAGGCACACCACGCGAAAGTCGTAATGCAACAGGGCCACGCCCAGCAGCGGTCCCAACGTGGTGGCCACCCCGCTGATCCAGTTGCTGATCGCGTAATAGCGCGGCCGCGAGTTTTCGTCGGTCAGCGCGGCGATCGAGGCCTGGTACGGCGCTTCGAACATGGCCCCGCCCAGGGCCGACAACACCATCGCGCACAGCAGCATCGGCAGCGCGTCGGCGAAGGCGAGGCTGGCGAAACCCGCGGCGCGCAGCAGCACGCCCAGGCAGATCATCCGCCGCGCGCCGTAGCGATCCGACAACACGCCGCCGACCAGGGCCAGCCCTTGCTGGGTCAGTTGCCGCACCGCCAACGCCAGCCCCACCGCCGCGGCCGCCATGCCCAGGTCGTTGACGAAGTGCACCGCGACCAACGGCATCAGCATGGCGAAGCCGGTCACCATGAGAAAGGTGTAAACCAACAAGCCATGCAGCCCGCGACGACGCGCGGTTTCGCTCAGCGTCGCGCCCTCATCGATCGCCACCGAAGTCGCCTCCACCTCGCGCCTCAGGCCGCCACGCGCGCGTCGCCCGCGGCGAAACCTTCGGCGCGGTACAGATGGATCGGGGTCGGATCGGCGCTGAACTGCGAGAATGGGAACGGTTCGGCCGACACCGCCGCCACGCCGTCGCCGAGGAACCGCGGCACGATCGCGCTGCCGGTCTGGGCGTAGACGATCAGCGGAATATTGCGCGAACGCGTGGCCGCAAGGATCTCGTCGAATGAACCGTTGCTCAGGGTCATGCCGGTGGCTATGACTAGGTCGGCCTGCGCCAAAACAAGCGCCATGTCTTTAACTACTTCAGTCCCGTCGGCCGTCCGCTCCATATTGAAGTCGCAAGGCAAACAAATCCCGCCATGCGCGCGAATCGCATCCACCAGTGGATTGACCACGCCGATCAAACCCACCCGCATGCCCGGCTCGATCCGCAACAGGCTGGCGATCGCCTGATCGCGCGCCTTCGCGCGCTGCAGCGGCGTGCCGTGCGGCAGCATGAACACCTGCGCCTGCGCGGCCTCGCGGTGCGGCCGCACCAGCGACAGATAGGCATCGAGCGCGGCGATGCGCACCGGCGTGCGCTCATCTCGCAGCAACTCGGCGACGCTGCGGCCGGACAGTTCCTCGGCGATCACCGAATCGAGCTGATCGCGTTCGACGCAACAACCGCCGAAGCCCGATTCCACCCGCAGCACCAGATAGTAGTTGCGGTACTTGGTGTCGGTGCCGGGGAACTGGGTGCTCTGGCGGACCCAGAACGCGCCCACCGCATGCAGCTGCGCCGGGTCGTTGCCGTAATCGCCGCGCAGGACGGCGGCGGTGAGGTCGGCGACAGAGGTGTGGGAGAGGGGCTTGGTGGCGGTGGGCATGGTGAGTCTCGGAGTTGGAGGTCGGGGCGGTGTAGACGGAGCGAATTGGTGGGCTGGAGAGCCACTGCCGCGGCCACGGCGTCTTTCGCTTTGCTGTTGCTATTGCAGTTGCCGTTGCTTTCCCCCCCCCTTTGTAAAAGGGGGGCAGGGGGGATTCGCTGTTTCTGTTTCTGTTTCTGTTGCCGTTGCTGTTGCTTTTAGAGCAGGAGCAAAAGCGAATCCCCCCTACCCCCCTTTTACAAAGGGGGGAAAAGCGGTATGCGGCGGTTTGGAAATCAGGGGAGACGCATCACGCCGCAACAGCCTCGGCGTAACCCAACACCACCCGCCCCAACGCACGCTCGGCATACGCGCGCGCCTCCAGGCCCTCGCCGTCGACCGCGACCACATGCCCCAGATAGCAAGCGTTATCGATCGGCGCGGCGACCTCGCTGCCCGCGATCGGCGACAGGCTCCATCGCTGCACCGCCGGATCGGCGTCCAGCGACGCCACGCCGTCGACCGTCGCGACATGCCCACCACGCGGCGGCACCAGGAACTTGATCGCCGCGCTCGCCACGCCGGTCGGCTTGCGCGTCAGATCCGGTTCGCGCCCCAGCGCCAGTTCGATCTGCGCATCGAGCAGGTCGATGCCGGTCACCCGCTGGATCAATTCGGCGATGTAATTACCACCCGGACGCGGATTGATCTCGACGATGCGTGGCCCGCCCGCGGTGAGTTTCACCTCAGTATGGCTGATGCCGTGGTCGTGCCCGACCGCCTCCAGCGCGCCGCACACCAGCGCTTCGATCGCCGCCGCCTGGGCCGGATCGAGCTTGGCCGGGAACATATGCCCGTCCTCGATGAAGTACGGAAACCCGGTCACGCTCTTGTCGGTAATGCCGATGACCGTGGTGCGGCCGCGATAGGTGCAGGCTTCCACGCTGACCTCTTCGCCGAGCATGTACTCCTCCAGCAACAGCAGCGGCACCCGCGCCTGATCGCGGAAATTGCGCGGGAACTGTTCCAGCGCATCGAAGGATTGACGCAACTCGCCTTCGTCGTGGATCAGGCGCACGAACGCGCTCGAGGCCAGATCGGTCGGTTTGACGATCAAGGGGTAGCCGATCCGCTGCGCTTCGCGGCGGGTGTCGTCCCACGACGCGGTCACCGCGAACTTCGGATTCGGCAGACCCGCGCGTTCGATCGCCTCGCGTACCCGGTCCTTGCGCCGCTCCATCACCACATTGGCCGAGAACGCCTGCGGCAAGCCGAGCGCCTGCGCGACCTGGGCCACGGTGTCGATGTAGTAATCGCAGATCGTCACCACGCCGTCGAACTTCAGGATCGCGTGCTGCGCGCGCAGGAATTCGATCAGCGCCGGCACGTCGTTGGTTTCGGTGGTCAGCACGTGATCGGCGTGTTCGATCACCGGATGGATTTCGCGCGAACGCGCATCCAGGTAGTGACCACGGTTGCGGGTCACGAAGGTGTAACGATGGCCGAGTCGGCCGATCGCGGGCGGAAAGATCCGGCCGGTGCCGCCGACCCAGCTTTCGATCATCAACAAATGCGCCATGGCGAGAATGCTCCAGGAAGAATCAGGTAGCGGCGGCAAACGCCGGCGCCGTAAGGGGAAGGACCCGCGGCGCGGGCGCCTGATCGTCGAAGTCCGCGCGCCGCCAGGCCATCGCCGACCACGGCAGCACCAGCCGATCAAGCGAATCGATGCGCGTGGGTTGCAGATCGGCCAGGGCCAGCGCCTGCTGGTGCTGAGCGAATACCCCGTCGACATAGCGATGACCGGTATCGGCGGCGAGGAACACGATGTTGCGTTCGGGCCGCAGCGCAGCCTCGCGTTGCGCGACCAGATAGCAGCAACCGGTCGACAGGCCGGCGAACACCGCGTGCTCGCGCAGCAACGCGATCGAGCCCGACAGGCCGTAGTCGAACGAGACCCAGTGGATCTCGTCATACAGCCCGTGGCGCACGTTGCGGAATGGAATCGAACTGCCGATACCGGCGATGATGATGCCGGGGTCTTCGATGTGCTGGCAGCCGAAGGTCATACTGCCGAACGGCTGCACGCCGATCAGTTCGACCGCGGGATCGTGCGTGCGCAACGCGCGCGCCAATCCGCCGGTCGAACAGCCCGAGCCGACTCCGCCGATCACGCTCAGCGCCGCGCCGCCGATCGAATCGAGCAGCAGTTGCGCCACCGGCTCGTAGCCGTCGTAGTGGATATCGTCGTGGTACTGCTGCATCCAGTGCACCGACGGATCGGCATCCAGCAGCTCGCGGATACGCGCGACCCGCAGGCTCTGGTCCATCTTCAAGGTCGCCTGCGGCTCGACCTGCTCGATGGTCGCGCCGAGGATGCGCAGTTGCAGCATCAAAGTCTTGTCAACGGTTTTGGAGCCGACGATGTGGCACTTGAGTCCGAACTTGTGACAGGCCAGCGCCAACGCATAGGCGTAGATGCCGCTGGAACTGTCCATCAAGGTCGCGCCGGGCTGGATGCGGCCTTCGGTGAGCAGGCGTTCGACCGCGACCAGGGTCGAATACACCTTCATGGTTTCGAACCGGGCCACGTACAGATTCGGCCCGAGCCGCACCAGATCCGGAACCTTGATCGCATCGGCGATATGCGCATGCACGCTCATCAGAACCCCGTCTCGGCAAAGCGGCACTGGTGACCCAGGCCGCGGAAGAACGACGACAGCTCGCCCATGCGCGCCGGATCGGGGCGGGCGATGAACAGATAGCCGAGCAGGCTGCCGGTGTGGGCGACGACGATGCCGTCGGCGGCGAAATCGCGCTGGCGTTCGAGCAACACCGAGAGATGGCGCTTGGCGATCACGCCCTGCGCCAGTTCCGCGCTGCGCGTGGAGCACTCGCAGATGCGGCGCAGGTCGTGGCGGGCGAACGCGTCGATCGCGCGATCGAGGTTGTGTCGGTACGCCGGCAGGTTGCGCTGGTAATGGGCGAGCAAGGGATGGGCGACCTTCTCGGTCTCAACCGTGCCGCCTTCGTCGATGTAGCAGGCATGCAGCCGCACCGGCGCATCGAACGCGCGCACGATTTCCTGGCGGCCGCTGAGGTACAGCGCATGGGTGTCGAGGAACACGCTGTCGGAGCGCTCGATTTCGCGCAGCAATGCGGCGATCACTGGCGCCGGCGAATGCAGGCCAAAGATGCGGTCCAGGCAGCGGATCGTCGCGACCAAGTCGGCGGTGGAACTGGCCATGCCCTTGCCGAGCAGCAATTCCGAATCATGACTCCAGCGTCCGGCCGGCAATCGCTTGCCGTAGCGCCGCAGATACAGATCGATCGCGCGACGGCACTTGTCTTTGCCGGCCAGTTCGACGTCGATATCGCCCGCCTCGCCCGGAGTGAAATGCACCCAGCTGTATTTGCGCACCGGCAGCGAGATCAATCCGATATGCAATTCGCCGTCGTGTTCGTACGGCCCCTGCAGCAGTTCGCCCAGGGTGCCGTGACACACGCCGCTGCAGATCGCCGAGGACGCATGCCGCGACGCCGCGGCGGCCGATTCGGCGTAACCCGCCTCGCCGCTTGCCGAACCCGCGCATGTCCCCTCCGGCGTCGCCGGCATGCCGCGTTGAAAGCCACCGATGTATTGCTGCCGCAGCATCGCCACGTCTCCCCGTTGTGGATCGGTCAGCCGTCGAAATCCACCGCCAGCTGCGCCACATAGCGCCGCCCGTCGGTCAGGCCGAAACTGTTGTTGCCGTAGATGGTCCAGGTGTAGGTGTCGCCCGCGTTGGCGACCAGCAGGCGCAAGGTCGCCGGCGCCGAACCGAGCTTGAAGCGATAGCGCGCGCCGACATCGACCAGGGTGTAGGCCGGCACCCGGTTGAAACCGTCGCGCGAGGCAACGCGTTCGCCGTAGTGGCTCATCGCCAGATCGAACGACCAGCCCGGCAATGTCGGCGGGCGGTACTCCAGATCGCTGCGCAGCACCCGTTCGGTCTGGCCGATCGGACGATCGCCTACGCGCCCCAGTCGAACCGCTTCGCCGCTCACGCGCGGACGCATCAGCACCGCGCCGGCGACCAGGCTCAGGCTATCGACCGGCCGCCCACTCAGGCTCAACTCGAGCCCACGATGGCGCACTTCGCCGATCGCGCCATAGACATTGTTCTCGTCGGTGGTGAAGTACGGCTTGCGCACGTCGAACGCGCCGGCCACCAGTTTCATGTTGTCGGCGAAAGCCCAGCGCAGGCCGGCGTCGGTCTGGCGGGTGCGGATCGCCGCCAGCGCCTGATTGCGATTGGCCGCATCGTCCGGCGCGATCCCGCTTTCTTCGAGACCACGGGTGTGCCCGGCGTACAACGCCAGCGATTTATTGACGTAGACCGACGCGGTCGCATTCGGCAACCACGGATCGTCGCGCGACGAGGTGCGCGGCAGACCGGGTTGATCGACGCTCTTGCGATAGCGAGTGCGTTGCACGCCCACGCTCAACTCGCCAACATCGCGCCAGCGACCTTCGTAGGCCAATCCACCGGTCCATTGTTCGACGTGATCGCGGGTGCGCGGGCCGAATTCGAAACCATCAGGTTCAGGCATCGGCCGCGGTTCGCCGAGCCGGCGCCAGCCGTAATCGATCGCATCGGCCGAGCCGCCGTAGTCGCTGTCGAGACTGCGCCCGCGCAGCGCCAGGTGCAGCACGTGCAGTCGCGGGCCTTCGCTGAAGCTGCGGCTCAGGCGCAACTCGCCGCTGGTCGAGGCGTAGCGCTGGCGCGGATCGGCGATGACTTTCTCGCGGGTCATGCCGTCGGCGCCGGTGTCGACGAACAACTCGGCGAAGCCGCTGGGCTGGTTGTTGATCGAACGGAACACACCGCCGGCCACCGCCCAGTTGTTGCCGAAGCGCGCCTTGCCGAGCACGCCGTAGTTGCGGCTGTCGTATTCGTTGTCCGACCAGGTCTGGCCGAAATGCCGACGCCGCGCGATCTTCGGCGGCAGGTGATTGCCCGAGGTGATGATGGTTGGCGCGACTTCTTCGTCGCGGCCGCGCGAGATGCTCCAGAACGGCAGGATCTCGATGTTCTCGGTCGGTCGCCAGCGCGGCACCAGACCGGCGCGCAGATAGCGCGCGTCGGCGCCGTCGTAATACTCCTCGCGCGCGAACGAGATATTGCCGGCCAGGCCGAAACGATGATCGACGATCGGCAATTTCGCGTCGAGTTCCAGCGCCGGCGCGCCGTAGGCGTTGAGCGCGGCGAGCACGCTGATCACGCGTTCGTCGCCGGCCTTCTTCAGTCGATAGTCGACGATGCCGGTCGGCGCCGGGAACGGATAATTCAGCGCCGACAGGCCGACCCGGATGGTCGAGCCTTCGACCAAGGCCGGCGGCACCGTGCCCTGGCGATCGAAGTAGACCCCGTCCATGCGCACGTTGCCGGCGTCCACCGGCGAGAACCCGCGCACCTGCTTGCTGCTGTACAGGCCGATGGTTTCATTGCCGAGGGTCGCGCCGAACGCGTCCTCGGCCGCGGTCACCGCGTTGTCGCCGGCGCGTTGCGCGTGCGCGCTGCCGGCCAGGGCCAGCGCGCCGCTCAGACTCCAGATCCATCCATGACGTTGTTTCATCGCTTAAAGCTCCGTCGGCCAACGCCGCAAACGCCGCAACGCCACGCCGGTCAGCAGCGCGGCCAGCAGCAACAGCCAGGCCGCGAACGGCAAGGTCGCGGCGACCCGCGCCGATGCCGGCAGCTCGGCGCCGAGGTAGACCGGGATCGCCTCGAACTCGGCGAAGTTCATCCGCCCGTAGCTGTTGGGCGGACGCGGCGTCGGCGTAGCGATCTCGCGCTGGATGCGTGGATAGAACCAATCGCGCAGGCGCAGCTGGTAAGCGCGGGTCTGCTCCTCGAAGCGGCGATGGCGATCGCTGTCGGTACCGGCGAGCACGGAAAGCGCCTGTTCCAGGCCGAGCGAGGGCGACACATAGCCGGCCCAGTCCGAGACGCGTTCGCGCGCCGCGCGCGCCGCCAGTTGACGTTCGCGCAATGGCGCCAAGCGTCGCTCCAGCTCCGGCGCGAGAAAGGTCATGCGCGTCGCGTAATCGATCTTCGCGACGCGATCGGTCGCTCCGGCCAGATCGGTGCGCGCGCGGAACATCGCGGTCACGATCGCGTCGCGCTCGCTGCCGATCGCATCGTTGGCGCGGCGCTGCGCATCGACGTAGGCCACCGGCGTGGGCGCATCGCCCAGGCGATCGGCCCAGGCGCTGCCGAGCAACGGCAGGCCGATCACCAGCGCCGCCCACAGCGCGCCCATCAGACTGATCGCGCCGGCGGCGCTCGGCCACGCCGACACCACGACGAATCCCAGCGCGGCCCAGAACGACAGGTAGGCCACCACCAGTGCCGCCGACGCGAACAGTTCCGGCATCGCCGCGGTCGCGTCGACCCCGGCGAACAACAGACTCACCACCAACAACAGCAGCGTCGCTGGCGCTAGCCAGGCGAAGATCGCGGCGACGCGCGCGCCGAGCCACGCCCGCGGCCCGACCCGCTGCGCGGCGATCAGCCGCAACATGCCGTGGTCGCGCTCGAACGTGGACAACAGACCGATCAACAGGATCGTCGCCACCGGCAACAGATAAATCAGCACGAAGCCCAGATCGAACCGGCCCAACCCGAGCCCACGCGGGTTTTCGAAGTCGTACGCGGGTTCGGCGCCGAACGGCGTTTCCAGCTTGACCGGCAAGCGGCTGGGCATCAGATCGCTGACCCCGACCGCGAGCGGCGACAGCGGCAGATGCGGCTTGTCGCTCTGCGCGCGCAGGAAATAACGGCTGAAACCGGCCACGTCGGTCGGGTCCTGCCAATACGGCACCGGGCTCTCGGCCGGCTCGGCGTAACGACGCGCGCGTTCGCGGATCTGCGCGGTCCAGGCCGCATCGGCGGCGTGGCTGCGCGCGATCGCCGCGGTCTGCGCGCGATGCAGGCTCGCGCCGCTGTACGCGCCCCACAGCATCGCCAGGCCGAGCAAGGTCACCACCATCCACAGCAGGCGCTGGCGGCCGATATGGCGCAGCTCCCAGGCCAACAGCGTGGCGAAACCCACCGTCACCGGCGCGGTATCGGCCGCGCGCACGCGCCCAGCCTCGTGTGCGATCGCGCTCATGGCTTCATCCTCCGCGCCGTCCACAGCAGCCCGGCCAGTGCGAGCGCGCTCCAACTCAGCAATGCGAACAGCGCCGCGGCGGCATTGCCCCACGCCGCGCCCAGCCGTGGCGGTTGATGACGGAATTCGGGAATCTGCGCCCACAGCGATTCGCCGGCGGTGTGGCGCGCTTGTTCGCCGTTGAGCGGATGCGCCATCACGTCCTGATTCATGCGATTGACCAGGGCGCGGCGGTAGCGCTCGGCGCCGTCGATGAAACCGCGGTGATGAACAAAATCGCTGCCGGCCAGCAGCGGCGACAGACTCTGCATCGCCGCCATCGGCGACAACCAGCCCATCGCGGCGTAGGCGCGGTCCTGCGCTTCGACCCGGTCGTAGAAGCCGCCGAGCACGCGATCGAAGACTTCGTGCGAATGGCGTTCGCTCAGGTCCAGCTCGGCGCCGCGCAGGTCCACGCTCAAGTCCTGCTTGCTGCGCGCGCCGTACTTGGCCAGCAAGGCGGCTTGATGCTTCTTGGCGTCCTCGGCGGTCCAGAACGATGGCGCCTGATCAATCAACTGCTGCTTGACCGCCTGCGACGACGGCAACGGCTGCGCGCGTTCGACCGCGCTGTTAGCCCAGCGCGGCAAGGCCAAACCAAACACGATCCACAGCCCGAACAGCAGCGCGAGCGCGCCGCGCACGCTGCCGGTCAGCATCGACACCGTCACCCCGACCGCGGTCAGCACCGCGAGATACAGCGACATCGCGCCGGCCCACAACAACAGCCGCAGCGCGATATCGCCGTCGAACGCATCCAGCGTCGCCGACGCGATCGTCGCCGCCAGCGTCACCGGCGCGACCAAGGTCGCCACCAATGCGAGCCAGATCGCCAGCGCCTTGCTCGCCACGATCGCGCGCGGCCGCAACGCCGCGCCGAGCGCCAGCCGCAAGGTGCCGCGTTCGCGGTCCATCGCCACCGCGGTGAACGCGAGCAGGAACGCGACCAGCGGCGCGAAACCGATCAGCAATCCGGCTGGACTGGTCAGACCGGCGCGCTGCAAGGCCGAGGCATCGCCTTGCGGCCGATACAGCATGTCGTTCTGCACATGCGCTTCCAGCCACACGGTCTGGCCGACGAAGGGCTCCACGCCCAGATCGAGCGCGGCCAGCACCGGCGTGGGCTTGAACGCGAAGATGCTGTAGTGCGCGGCCGAATGCGGATCTTTTTCGCCCTGGCCGAGCCAGCGCGCGCGTTCGGCGTGGGCGACTTCGGCCTTGGCGGTATTGGCGGCGGCGATCGCCGACAGATCGACCGCGAACGCGATCAGCACCAACACGCCCAGGCACAACAGCGCCCACCATGCGCGCCGGTCGCGACGCAGCAAGGTCCACTCGAAGCGGGTCAGCGAAGCGCTCATGCGGCCTGCCCGTCCACTGCGAGCAATTCCAGATACAGCGCCTCGATCTGCGCGGCCGACAACTCGGCAGTGTGGCGCTCAGTCAGCAACCGTCCGGCGCGCAGAATGCCGAGTCGATGCGCGACGTCCTTGACCCGATACAGATCGTGCGTCGCCATCAGCACCGCGATGCCGCGCCGCGACGCCGCGCGCACGCCTTGCGACAGATCGTTGGCCGCGCTCGCGTCGAGGCCCGAGGTCGGTTCGTCGAGCAACAGCAGTTGCGCGTTCTTGGCCAATGCGATCGCCAAGCCGACCTTCTGCCGCATACCCTTAGAAAAACCGGCGGCGCGGCGCGCATGCGCTTCGTCCTGCAAGCCCGCTTCGCTGAGCAGCGCGCGCGCCTGCGCCTCGTCGAGCCGGCGTCCGCCGAGCAGAGCGAAGTAGCTCAGGTTCTCGATCGCGCTCAGGGTCGGGTGCAGCATCACCGTTTCCGGCAAGTACGCGATCTTCGCGCGCGCGCCCAGCGGATCGCGGTCCACGCGCACGTCGGCGACTTCGATATGCCCCGACTCGGGCGTCAGGAAGCCGAGAATCAGATTGAGCGTGGTGGTCTTGCCGGCGCCGTTCGGACCGAGCAAGGCATACACCTCGCCCGGCGCGATCGTCATCGACAAGGCGTCCAGCGCATGCCGATCGCCGAAGTCCTTGCGCACCGCGTGGATCTGCAAGGTCGGGGTTTGCCGCGGACTGGGCGGCGCTTGCAACAGGCTCATAGGTTCACCTTGAAAGTCAGCTCGACGCTACGCGGCGCGCCGATCACGATCTGGTCGGCCGCGCCGCCGGACCAATCGGCGTAGAACGCGTCGGTCAAATTGCGTCCGAACAATGCGATCTCGCCGAACGGCAAGCGGTACGCGACCGACGCGTCCCACACCGTGTGCGCGGCGACGCGGATGCTGTTGGCGTTGTTGGTGTAGAACGCGCCGACATGGCGCGCGCCGCCGCCGAGGGTGATCGGCACGCGCTCGAAGCGGTAACTCGCGAACAGGTTGGCGACGCGTTCGGGCACGTTCGGCGGGACATTGCCGGCGCGATCCACGCCGCCGGCTTCGCGCAACTCGTCGAAGCGCGCATCCAGCACCGCCACGCTCGCGTCCACATGCAGCGCGCGGGTCAGCGCGGCCGAAGCCGAAAGCTCGATACCGCGCGAGGATTGCCGGCCGCCCTGGATCGACACATTGGCGTTGGCCGGATCGCGGGTGACGATATCGTCCTGCTCGATCCAGTAACCGCCCGCGCTCAACTCGACGCGATCCTGCCAGAACGAACTCTTGACCCCGACATCGACCGCGCGCCCGTGAGTCAACTCGAACTTCGAGTTCGCCAGCGACAGCAGCGGCAGGCTGCCGACCGGCGCGACCGCTTCGCTGTACTGGGCGAACAGCTGGGTCTTAGGCGTCAGATCGAACACCGTGCCCAGCCGCCACGACAACGGCTCGTAGCGACGTTCGAAACGGCTGACGCTGCCAGTATTGAAATCGCGGATGCTGCGTTCGAGTTCGATCCGGTCGTAGCGCAGCCCGGCCAGCAGCAGCCAGCGCGGGGTCAGGTTGAGCGCGTCCTCGAGAAACAGCGACGCCACCCGCGTGTTCGAATCGAAATCGACCCGATTGCCGGCGCCCGGGAAATTGATCGCGTTGTCGTCGAACGAAACCCGGCCGCGCACCGGCGCGAACGGATCGACCGCGGTAGTGGTGCCAAAGCGGCGCATCACCGCGAAGTCACCGTCGGTGAATTCGACGCCAACCGAAGCCCGGTTGCGCCGTCCGCCGATCACTGCATCCGAAAACAGCGTCGCCCGCTCGTTCCAGAACTGATGATCGTGCTCGATCCGGGTGGTGCCGCGATCGAGCAAGCCGCTGCGACGGTTGTAGGTATACGTCTCCGAATTCAACCAGCGCCGATGCGCGTCGTAATAGCTGAACTCGTTAGTGAAACGCAGGCCATCGCTGAGCTGCCAGGCAATCCGCGTGCGCAACCAGTCGCTGCGCGAATCCTGCACGCCGTTGCCGACGTTGTAGTTGCGATCGCGCATCGCCTTGTCCAGCACCAAGCCGTTGCCGGTGCGGACCAGGCCGCTAGGATCGCGCGCGATCGCCGCCGGGATCAGCGGCGTGCCCCAGTACGCGGTGTCGTAGTCGTCCTCGAAGTGATCCAGGGCGATGTCGATATCGAGCGTGTCGCTAGGCCGCCAGCGCGCGGCCAGGGTGGCCGAGGTCGAATCGCTGGCGGTGCCGTCGACATAGCCGTCGCCGCTGCGACGGCTGACGATCGCGCGCAGGGCGAGGTCGTCGCCGACCGGCAGGTTCGCGTCGAGCGCATAACGCTGGCTGCCGAAACTGCCCCAGCCGGCCAGGGCCGAAAACGCCTGGCCGTCGAAGTTCGGCCGCTTGGGCACCAGGTTGATCGCGCCGGCCAGCGCGCCTTCGCCGTACAGCACCGAGGCCGGGCCCTTGAGCACTTCGATGCGTTCGAAGCTCCAGTTGTCGAAGTCGCGGGTGATCAACGGCGCCGCGGTCTGGCGCACGCCGTCGATCAGCAACGCGATCGCGCCGCCGCTGAAGCCACGCATCGAGGTCATGCCCGGCGACGACGGCAGTTGCCCGGCCAGCACCCCGGGCGCGGCGTTGAGCGCTTCCACGCTGCCGCGCAGGCCGCGCGCCTGTATCTGGTCCTGGGTCAGGACCTCGACCATGGCCGGGGTCTCGCGCGCGCTCAGGCCGAGCCGTGAGCCGGTGCTGTTGGGGCTGTCGAGCGAGGCCGCCGGGACGGCGACGCCTTCGACCGTGATCCGGTCGAGCAGCTTGGGCGAGGCGCCTCCGGCCGATTCGTTGGCCGCGCTATCGGCCGCCGCATCGGCCGGACGGCCCGGTGTCGCGACGTCCCGCGCATGGGCCGGCAAGGCCGCCACGACCGCGCACGCGAGCATCGCCCGCGCTATGTAGACCGCCCCTGGGCGGTCGCCCTGACTGCATTTGCTCACTGTGATCCGCGCCCCGAAGAAAGTGTGAATTGTAACGTTATATTATTTCAATTCGACCGCAATGTAAGTCGCGGTGCGGGGCACGTCAATACGCATCGCCTAGATTTCGTCTGGCGAATCGGGTGGCGGCGCACGCCGAGGCGCCCGCGCTCTTGCGAGCGCAGGCAATCGGGAAGGGAGATCAGCGGCTAACTGCACGCCCACGTCGCGCGCGGACGAGTGCGGTAGCGCAACGAGCGGCAGGCGTGCGCGCGCAGCCAGGCGAACGCAGGAGGGCGAGCGATGACGCGCCCACCGCCGCGTCGGGCGGCTCAGCCGAGCCGGATGAAATCGTTCGAGGCGCAGCGACGGGTGCGCTTGGCCACTTCGAACCCGTTGGCCGAACCCTTGTGGTCGGTGTTGCCTTCGATGCTCAGGAAGCTTTCGCCGTCCCCGTCGAAGGCGAAGCCGGTGTGGACCCAATCGCTCGCGGTCTTGCGCACCAGGAAGATGCCGCAGGCGCCGAGCGCGGCGAAGCCCGGACTGCCGCTGACCACCGACTTGCCCGCGACGAAGCGGCCGGCGTCCTTGGCTTGGCGCGCGAGTTCGTCGCAGCCGAAGCTGCCGGCGATCGGCGCGCTGCGCCCGGCCTTGTCGGCCGCCTGCTGCAGCACGGTGCTGACGAAGCCGGCGCACCACAGCATGGCGTCGCCCTCGCTGCCCTTCATGTACAGGCGCACCCAGGGGCCGCGATTGGCGCCGCCGAGTTCAACCGGATGCGCGGCCAGATGCTGCTCGGCGAACCAGCGCACCAATTGCGGATACGGCTTGTTCGGCGCGCTCGCCGGCAAGGCCACCACGCGCGCCATCGGTTCGACCAGCGCGTTCCACACTGGCTGATTCAGGCTGCCGGCGTACGCCAGTTGCTTACCCGCGGCGAAGGCTTCGATCGCGCGGTTCGTGGCCGGGCCGAACTTGCCGTCGATCGGCGTGCCGTTGCCGTGATACCCCAGCCATTCCTGGATGCGCCGGGTCCCCGCGCCGCTGGCGCCGTTGCTCAATGCGCCCGGAAATTCCAGCTCGCGACGCACATAGGTTTGATCCTGCAAAGGCATGGCCTTACTCCCTGGAAACTACTACGTCCATGAACACGACGGCCCGACGGCATGCGCGCCACACGGGCATGCGCCGCGCATCGGCGGTCGTCGCGGTGTTCGCGGCGGCACCGCGCTTGCGCGGGCCGCGACCTCATAGCCAACGCCACGGGCCGGCGCGGACGGTCAGCGCGGAAGTGTTCGGATTTGCATCATTTGGCGCGCGACGGCCAATGCATCGATCGCGGCGCGCGCCCGCGCAGCTCAGGTCGCGTCGTGGAAGATCACCCCGAGGGTATGCCGCTCGCCCGCGCGCAAGTGGCTCACGCCATGCCGCATCGCCACCCGGTAATAGCCGCGCGCGCCGCGCACCGGCCGCTGATTGACCGCGAACACCACCGCGTCACCCTGGCGCAGCGGCACGACCTCGACCCGCGACTGCATGCGCGGCCGTTGTTCGGTCAACACGAACTCGCCACCGTCGAAATCGCGTCCGGGCTCGGACAGAAGAATCGCAAGCTGCAGCGGGAACACATGCTCGCCGTACAGATCCTGATGCAGGCAGTTGTAATCGCCGGCGCGATAGCGCAACAGCAACGGTGTCGGCCGGGTCTGTCCCGCGGCGTGGCAGCGATCGAGAAAGCCCTGCAGCGTCGGCGGATACTCCAGGCTCTGGCCGAGCTTTTCGTTCCAGGCCTGGGCGATGCGCGCCAGGTGCGGATAGAACGCTTCGCGCAGGTCGTGCACTGGCGACGGCAGGGGATAACGGAAGTATCGGTATTCGCCGCGACCGAACCCATGCCGCGCCATCACCACCCGGCTGCGATACAACGCCTCCTCGTCGTAGCCGCGCGCCAGCGCCTCGCATTGCGACGGACTCAACACGCCGGGCAACAGCGCATGTCCGCTCGCATCGAGCGACGCGGCCAATGCAGTCCAGTCGCGCCGATCGATTCGAGGGAGCAGTGCTTCGCGTGGTTGCGACAACACAGTGCCGGCTTCAGTTTGGTCGGCGTTCATACGGCTCTCATGCATGACGAATGTCATCGATGATTCGCGCATTCGCGCGCGCCGTATATCCGCTGCTTGCGCTGTGGCGCGGGTTTCATCGCCGACCTTGCCGAATGTGTCGCGTGCATATTCAGCCGCGAGCAAGAATGTCGCGCCAAATTCCGGAAAACGATTTCGAAACCCGAAAAAATCCATGACCAATGGGCTACGAAAACGTCCAAGTACCGTAAGCAGAACGTTTAGTTCCTGTAAAAAACACCGAAAAATTCAGCTTCGATTGAAGCGCGATGACGATACTGCGCACACCGAATCCATTGGATGCCTCGCACGAGGCGCGAGATTCGGAATAAAACCAATAAAGAGGCTATGACCTTTATGAAGCGCGCATTGCTTGCCCTCACCCTCGCCGCCGCCATTCCGTTCGCCGCTTCGGCAGCCGAAGGCGTTTCCTACAACTACGTCGAAGCCGGTTACGCCAAGACCGACGCCAAGTCGAGCTTCGCCGACTCCGACGGCTGGGCCGTCAACGGCTCCTACGCGTTCGCTCCGAACTTCCATGTGTTCGGCGGTTACAGCAAGCAGGAGACCGATGCGAAGAACATCGTCTTCGGCAACGGCGTGTTCCGCACCCCGAGCATCGATGTCGACAACTGGAACGTGGGCGTGGGTTACAACCACGAACTGACCAAGCGCGTCGACCTGCTGACCCGCGTCGCTTATCAGCAGAGCAAGGCCGACGTGAACGGCCTGAGCATCAGCGACAAGATCAAGGGCGGCAGCGTCGAAGCCGGCGTTCGCGGCACCCTGACCCCGAATTGGGAAGGCTACGCACTGGCCGGTTACCAGGACTACGACAAGGGCTACGACGGCAAGTTCTACGGCCGCGTCGGCACCTTGGTGAAGTTCAACCAGAGCTGGGGCATCACCGCCGACGCCAAGTTCCTCGACGGCGGCGAAAAAGAGTTCTTCGTCGGGCCGCGCTTCAGCTTCTAAGAAAGCGCTACCGACCAGTACTCCGCACCAATCGCGATTCTTCTCTCTCTCTCCCCCTGAATCGTCGCGATCGAGCCCGGCTGAAAAGCCGGGCTCTTTTTTTTGCGCCGCGAAATCGCGACCGGCGATCGCATCGAGTCGCCGCCGCGCGCATCACGGATCGACACATCGCACCCACGCGAACCCGACGCGGCGATGGCCGCGTTCGATATGGATGAAGGCAGTGAGAGTCGGCCGACGCGCCAGCGCGTCACGGCCGCAAGCGACGGCTCAACCGAACAGGTCGGCCGGGTACTCGGGCTTCTGTTCGCGCGACAGCAGCTTGCGCAAACCGTCGGTAGGAGTGATTTCGCCGTGCAGCACCGCGCGCACCGCGTTGGAGATCGGCAGTTCGATGCCGTGACGTTCGGCCTGGCGCATGACTTCGTCGGCGGTCTGCACCGATTCGACCACCTGACCGATCTCGCGCACCGCGTCTTCGATCGACTGGCCGCGGCCGAGGGCAAGGCCCAGGCGGCGGTTGCGCGACAGATCGCCGGTGCAGGTCAGGACCAGATCGCCGAGACCGGCCAGGCCCATCAGGGTCTCGGGCTGGCCGCCGATCGCCTGGTTCAAGCGCAGCATTTCGTTGAGGCCGCGGGTGATCAGGCCGGCGCGCGCGTTGAGGCCGAGCTGCATGCCGTCGGCGACGCCGGTGGCGACCGCGAGCACGTTCTTCATCGCGCCGCCGAGCTCGGCGCCGAGCATGTCGTCGCCGGTGTAGGCGCGAAACGCTGGGCCGTGCAACGCATCGGCCACCGACTGGGCGAACGCCGCGTCGTCGGAATGCACGGTCAGCGCGGTCGGCAGGCCTTGCGCGACTTCCTTCGCGAACGAGGGACCGGTGACCACCGCCAGCGGCACGTCCGCGCCGAGCACTTCGCCGGCGACTTCATGCAGAAAACGGCCGCTGCCGGGTTCGAAACCCTTGGTCGCCCAGGCCACGCCGGCGTGCGGCGGCCGGTGCGGCGCCAGTTGGCGCAGGGTTTCGGCGAAGGCGTGCGAGGGCACGACGACCAGTACGAGGTCGGCGTCCTTGAGCGCGGCGGCCAGGTCGGTGGTCGCGCGCAAGGATTCGGGCAGTGCGATGCCCGGCAGGTAACGCGGGTTTTCGTGTTGCGTGTCGATGGCCGCGGCGCCGTCGGCGTCGCGGCCCCACAGCACGGTCGGATGACCGTGACGGGCGATCAGGGCCGCGAGCGCGGTGCCCCAGGAACCGGCGCCGAGCACCGCGATGCGCGGTTTCGGAGCGGTGGTGGCCGAGGCGGGTGAATTCATGCGCGCGGGCGGGCCCTGAAAGTGATCGGACTCAGGCGTTGCCGGCGGTTTCCGCGTCGGCGAGGTTGTCGCCGCCCTGGGCGCGCTGGCGCATGCCTTCTGCGTACAGCGCGTCGAAGTTGATCGGCTGCAGGAAGAACGGCGGGAAGCCGCCGGCCTGGATCAGATCGCTGACCAGCTGGCGCGCGTACGGGTACAGCACGTTCGGGCAGTGGGTGCCGAGCATCGCGTCGAGGGTCTGGGCGTCGAAGCCGACCAGGCCGAACACGCCGGCCTGCTTCACTTCGGCCAAGTACATCGACTTTTCGTTGGCGGTGCAGGTCAGGGTCACGCCGAGCACGACCTCGTAGGCGTTCTCGCCGACGCGCTGGACGTTCTGCGACAGGTTCAGCTGCAGCTGCGGCTGCGCGGTCTCGGCGAAAACCGCCGGGGCATTGGGCACCTCGAAGGACACGTCCTTGACGTAGATCTTCTCGACGGTGAACGCGGGGCCGGTTGCGGCTTCGGCCGGCGCTACTGCGCCGTTGACGGTTTCTTCGGACATCGGGTGACTCCCCCAGCGGAATTGAAATCGGAAAAGAGGTCGATTATGCCCGCTCGCGCGGACCGGGACCAAACGCCCGGCCGGGTTCGCCCCTGCGGCCCGTCATCGACGACGAGTCGAGTGAATTGAGGCGGGGCCGGCGCCAATCAAGGGCACGGGCGGCAATCGCTCACGGATTGAGCCAGTGTGGGCGCGGCGCGTGGCGTATTCGCGACACGCGGCCGGTTCTCGCGACGGCGGTTCGGTCTGACAGCGGGCCGGTCAAGGCACGCCGGTTCAGCCGCGGCCCTTGATCAGCGGCAGATCGGCCTGCTGCCAGGCCTGGACGCCGCCGTCGAGCCAATAGACCTGTTCGAACCCGGCCTTCTTGAGCCGCTTGGCGGCGTCGGCCGAGGCCTGGCCGGTGCGGCACACCGCGACCACCGGCAGCGCCTTGGCGTTGGCCAGCAGCTTGCTTTCCGGGTCGAACTGGCTGACCTGGACCGAACGGCTGCCGGCGATATGGCCTTTTTCGAACTCGCCGCTCGCCGACAGGTCGATCACCAGGGCGTTGTCGCGGTTGATCAGCGCGGTCAGCTCGGCCGGGCGCAGGGCCTTGTAGCCGCGGAACAGGCGCGCGATCTCGGTGTAGACGATGGCGACGGTCAGACCGACGAAGCCCAGCGACAGGTACATGTGGCGGCCGGCGAATGCCAGCAGTTCATCAAAGCTCACGGAAGGCGGACTCACGCACGGGGCGAATCGGGGCGGGGGCCGGCACGGCCCTCGCGGGGCGGCGATTGTCGCCCAGGGCGGGCTGGCAAGCAAAACGGGGTGGGGTCGAGGCGGTCTGCGACGTGCGCTAACCCAACATAAGCGTTACTCAAGCCCCTCTCCCGCGCGTGGGAGAGGGGTTGGGGTGAGGGGCCGGCAGATCACGCATGCCCTCATCCGCCCTGGCGGGCACCTTCTCCCGCGAGCGGGAGAAGGACTCGAGCGCGAGAAGGATTCAAAGGAACTGAGGCTTACTGCCCTTCCCAGAAATCCGGCAGGCCGCTGATCAGCCACCAGGTCTTGATTTCCGGGTCCCATTCCCAGGCCTCGGTGTAGCGCACGTTGCGCTCGGCCAGGGTGTGGCGGTTGATCACGCCGATGTTGACCAGGCGCACCGCGGTGCCCTTTTCCTTGTCCGCGCTGCTGCCGACGTCGGCGTAACCGGACACCTGGATCTGCTTGTAGCGCTCCAGCTGCAACGGCGTCGGCGCCATCTTGGCGCGCAGCTCGGGCTTCATCAGATTGACCGCGCCCTCGAAATCGCCCCAGCGGATCGCCGCCGAGTAGTTGTACTGCATCTCGCTGAGCTTGTTGTTCTGGGTGCCGGTGGTCTGGCAGGCGGTCAGCGCGAAAGCAAACAGGCAGGACAGCAGCACGAATTTCAGCAGGCGCATCGCGGACTCCGGCGGAGGGAACGTTCGGCGTGCATCCTACCTGCCGCGTCAGGGCTTAGCGATGGCCACGTAGCGCGCGGTGAACTCGGTCGCGATGCCGCCCTCGGGCAACAGCGCGCGCGCGACCAGCGAGGTGCGGGCGCGGCGGCGTTCGCGCAGGGTGGCCAGGAAGCTGTTCCAGTCGGCCTCCGGCGCCAGCTCGGCATGCACTTCCAGGTCGGCGAACAGCGGCGCCAGGTAGCGGATCTGGCTGTCGGCGACGAACACCTCGGCCTGCAGCCCGGCGCGTTCCAGCCCCAGCGACACCAGGCCCCACGAGGCCAGGGTCATCATCGACGCCAGACTGCCGCCGAAGGCGCAGCCCTTGTCGTTGAGGTGATGCGCCAGCGGCGCGCGCAGGCGCAGGCGCGTACCGTCGTAGCCGGCGACGGAAACCTGCATGGCCGCGACCGGCGGCATGGACTGGTAGTGCTGTTGCAGACGTTGCTGAGCGGCATCTAAGGGCATCGGGACTGGCTACGTTGGGGGAAAGAATGAGGCGGAACGAAAGCGGCGACCTGGAGCGAACACGTGACGGTTTCATGTCGACCCATGCGCTGTGCGCGATGCGTCGACACACGCGATCGCGATGGCCCGCGACCGTCGGCGACTGCACGCGATGCGGACACTGTGCGAAGCTGATCGCATGAGCCGCACGCCGCGACAACCGCCGCAACAAACGACGCGATGGTACGTGATCTCGTTGCGCCCGAGCGACGAGCATGAAGCATTGCGCGCGATAGCAAAACGATACGGCGGCGCATTGATCGAACTGTCACCTTGGTCGGTGCATACGCATAACAACGCTACGACGCGACGCGCGCTCGCGGATGCGCTCGACGCGACGCATATCGTCGTCACCAGCCCGAATGCAGCGCGGGCGCTGCACGATCTGCATGCGGCCGATCAGCGCAGCGATGCGCCGTCGATGCGTTCCACACTGCGGCGCATGGATCAGCATTGGTATGCGGTCGGCGCAAGCACGGCAGCGCGATTGCGCGAGATCGGCATCGATGAAGTCGCATCGCCCGAACGCATGACCAGCGAAGGCCTGCTCGATCTGCCGTCGTTGCAACAACTGCATGGAAGCAGTGTCGGCTTGATCACCGCGCCGGGCGGACGCGGCGTGCTCGCGCCGGCGTTCGAGGCACGCGGCGCGCGCGTGTTGCGCGCGGACATTTATCGACGCGAGCCTTCGACCCTGTCGCGCTTCGCGATCGCGCAGGTGATCGGACTCGACGCGCCGGCCGTGCTCGCCTTGTCCAGCGGCGAAGCATTGCGGCACGTGTTCGCGCAACTGCCCGACGACGCGGCGACGCGACTGCGCGACGCGCACGTCAGCGCGGCCAGCGAACGCCTCGCCGAACTGGCGCGGAGCCTGGGCTTCGCCGAGATCACGCTGGCGGCCGGACCGCGGCCGGAGGATTTGCTCGACCCCGCCGTGCTGGCGCGGCTGCCCGGGGTGACGCTCACCGAGCCGGAGCCGAGGGCGTCGCCCGGGAACGATTGAGGTCGCGCGCCCGCGCATGGGCGACGCGAATCGGCGCCGACCCGGCCGACCGCGCCATCGCCAGCCGCGCCAGCGGCCGGCCATTTGCGCCGTCAAGGCGGTCTTGATGCGCTCATCCGGTAGCATGGCCGGGTCATGAACGTCCCCCTCGATACCGTGTCCTCGACTCCCTCCGCTTCCGCGCCGCCGCGGCGTGGCTCCAATGGCTGGCTGTGGCTGCTGATCGTGCTGCTGATCCTCGGCGGCGGCGGTTGGTACGGCTGGCGCGAATGGCAGCACCGGCAGGCGCGCGAACTCGCCGCCGAAGCCGATGCCGACCAGCGGCTGGACGCGCTGGACCAGCGCCTGAGCACCTTGCGCACCAATCAGGACGCACAGAACCGCCGCATCGTCCAGGCCGACAGCACCAACCGCGTGCTGCGCGATGAACTGCACGGGATCGGCCAGCGCGCCGCGCTGATTGAGGACAGCGTGTCCAAGCTCGCCGACCCGGACCGCCACGGCGCCCAGGCGATGCGCCTGGACGAAACCGAACTGCTGCTGAGCCTGGGCCAGCAGCGGCTGCTGATCGCCGGCGACCTGGAAGGCGCGCGCCGCGCCTACGCCCTGGCCGGTGGCGTGCTCGACGGCATCGACGATCCGGCCTACCTGAGCCTGCGCCAGACCCTGCTGCAGGAAACCGCCGCGCTCAAGGAACTGGGAATCGAACCGCGGGTGCAGGCCATGGCCAAGCTCGACGCGCTCGCCCAAGGCCTGAGCCTGCCGCCCGACACCGCGACCTCCGCCGCGCCGGTGCTGGCGCCGTGGTGGCAGCGCGCGTTCGGTACCCTGGTCGAAAGCCAGCCGGTCGATCGCACCGTGGCCGCGCACCCGACCGACCGCGCCGCCGCGCTGGCCGGCCTGCAACTGGAAATCTCGCTGGCCCGCGCCGCCGCCGAACGCCGCGACGCGCCGGGTCTGCGCACCGCGCTGAGCCGCGCGGAGTATTGGGTGCAGCGCCTGTCGGCCGCCTCGCCCGTGCAGCAACGGCAGCTCGCGCAGCTGCGCGAAATCGCCGCGCTGCCGCTTTCACTCTCGGTTCCTACCCTGGGCACCACACTGCAGCAATTGCGCCAGCTGCGTACGGCCCACTGATCCGGCCGCAACGCACGCCCGCGTCGTCGCATACGCATCAACGCGCGCGCCTGGACGATTCCCGGCGCGCGAGTCAGAGCAAGGAGCCACCGCAATGAATCTGTTCCGCAATCTGCTGTTCTGGATCGTGCTCGCGCTGGTCGGCGCGTTGGCCGCGCAACTGCTGGTGCAGGATCCGGGCAAGGTCGTCGTCACCTACGGCGGCATGAACTATTTCACCAACGTGCCCAAGGCACTGCTGATGCTGATCGGCGGATTGCTGGCGCTGTGGCTGGTGTGGAAGGTGCTCAGCCTGCCATTCACCGCGGTGCGCCGGCATCGCAAGAAGCAGGCGCGCGCGCGTCTGATCGATGGCCTGGATGCGCTGCATCAGGGCCATTGGACCCGCGCCGAGAAATCGTTGGCGCAGGCCGCGCGCAACCACGACGTGGCCGCGATCGCCGGCGTCGCCGCCGCGCGCGCCGCCGCCGCGCGCGGCGATACCGCGGCGAAGGTGCAATACCTCGATGCTCTGGCCGCCGACCATCCGGTCGCGCGCGCCCTGGCCGCCGCCGATCTGGCATTGGCCGAAGACCGCCCCGGCGACGCGCTCGCCGCGCTCGACATGCCGACCGCGCAGCCGCTGCCGCCACGTGGCCTCGCCCTGCGCGCGCAGGCGCTGGCCGCGCTCGGCCGCGCAGGCGAGGCCTACGGTTTGCTCGGCGCACTGCGCCAGCACAACGTCTGGCCGGCCGAACGCCTGAGCCAGTACGAAGCCGCCTGGGCCGAAGCCGCGCTGCGCGAAGCCGCCGACGCGAACGTGCTCGCCGATCACTGGGAAACCCTGCCCAAGCCGCTCAAGACCGATCCCGCCGCGGTCGCCGCCTACGCCGAACGCGCCGCCGCGCTGCGCTGGGAGGAAGCCGCCGCCAAGAGCCTGGAACAGGCCTTGGACACGCGCTGGGACGAATCGCTGGCCGCGCTCTACGGCCGCCTGCCGATCGGCCGCCTCGACGCGCGCCGCGCCAACGCCGAACGCTGGCTGCAGGCCCATCCCGGCAGCCCCGGCTTGCTGGTGACCCTGGCCCGCCTCGCCCGCGCGCAGGGCCAGTGGCCTCAGGCCGAAGCCTATCTGCACCGCGCCCTGGCCCAGGGCGCCAACAGCGAAGCCTGGGAAGAACTCGGCCACGGCTTCGCCCAGGTCGGCGACGAAAACCGCGCGCGCCTGAGCTACGTCAACGCCCTGCGCGCCGGCCGCGGCGAAGCGATCACCGAATTGCCGGGGCGCGATCTGCGGCAGAAGTTGTTCGATGAGGCGGTGATCGAGGAACGCGATGAATTCGGGATGCCGCGGTTGCGGGGTTGAGCCGCCTCGTTATTCGTCCGCCGGAACGGCCGCCTTCGGGGCGGCCGTTTTGTTTTTGGGGCTGTGCGTTACGCGAATGCAGGTGGCTGTTATTGCGTCGGGTTCGAGGCACGCGCGGCGTTTGAGGTCGTCGGCTCGAGTGCGGTTTTCGATGTTGTCGTGGTGACGCGGTCGCGGCTTGCGCCACTCCTACAGGGGGGGCACCGGCTTCTGCTCGGGCTTGAAGCCGCGCAGTTCATCCAGCGCTGCGAAGCCATGCGCTCGCGAGG
>NZ_LMHM01000015.1:48655-48725 GCF_001427785.1 Lysobacter sp. Root690 | reverse complement strand
GGGCGGCGCACATGGATGTGCGCCGTGCGCCACCGAGACAGGATGTCTCGTGTGGCGCATGCCGGCGGAA
>NZ_LMHM01000015.1:48425-48507 GCF_001427785.1 Lysobacter sp. Root690 | reverse complement strand
CGCTTTTGACAAAAGAAAGTAACTCGGCCGCTTGCGGACGAAAGCTGTTGATCTTGTCTTTGCCTCAAAGGCTTTAAAGCTT
>NZ_LMHM01000015.1:0-48296 GCF_001427785.1 Lysobacter sp. Root690 | reverse complement strand
GTCTAAAGCAACAAAAGAAAGGTAACCAAAGAAAAATGCTTTTTTGTGAATCAAGGGCCCGCACGATCGGTGCAGNNNACGGGACATCCTGTCCCGGTGGCGCGCGGCGCACATCCATGTGCGCCGCCCTTCGGGTGTGCTGTTGCTAGCGCGAGTTCGATGCTTCGCGGCGCTGGATGAACTGCGCGGCTTCAAGCTCAAGCAAAAGCTGCGTGACCACCCTGTAGGAGCCGCGCAAGCCGCGACCGCGGGACTACGATCACGACGCCATCGCCATGACATGGCGACATCTCCGCTCGAAATCCTGGACCCACGTCTCCACGGCACCGTGTGCCTGACACCCATCGAAGCACCGCCCCCATCTCACGCCACCAAAACGAAAACGGCGCATCGAAGCGCCGTCTCGTTTGCCACACCATCGCGAAATTCAGCGCAACGCCACCGTCAACGTCGAAGGATCCGACGCCGGCGAACTGAAACTCACGCTGCCGCCGATCGTGCTCGCGCTGGTGTAGCGCGGGTCCTGCGTATCGACCACCAGCACCAGCCTGCTGCCGGCCGGGATGTCCCAGCTGGTCGCCTCCAGGCGCAGGTCGATGGCCTGCGCCACACCCGGACGCGCGCCGCGCAGCGAGTACGGCTTGTGGCTGAGCAAGGTGCCGTTGCCGAGCAGGTCGACGCTGTACAAATAGGCGAACAGGCTCACTTCGGACTGGCTCGGAGTCACCGTGACGTGCAGCTTCGGCATGCCGCTGAGCTGCTGCGGCAACCAGTTCATCGGCGTCTGCCACACGCCCGCGCCGGCTCGCAGGACCAGCGGAATCGACGCCTGCGGCGCGACCTGCACCGATTGCAGGAAACCGCTGACGAAGGCGATGCCGGAATCGGCGACGGTCGGCAGACCGGTCAGGATCGAATGGTTCCAACCGGTGCTCGGCGTGCTGCGCAATTCGCCGGTCGGCGCGATCAGCCCGCTCGGCCGGCTCAGCGCGAGCACGGTCGAACCGGTCTGCACCGCGTTCCAGTCGGCATAGCCGCGCCAGTCGCCGTCCTGCGATTTCAGCCGCACCGCCGGTTCGCGCTCCACGCCGTTGTCGATGCCCTTGAGGTGATGATCGAACCAGCGCACCGCGCCGGTGTAGACCTCGTTCGGCAGGCCGAACGCGCCGGCGACCTCGACCGTGGCGTGATCGCCGTGGGCGAACAGCAGTTGCTTGGGTCCGCTCAGGCCGGTGTAGAAGTCGATGTACTGGCCCGGCGGGAACAGGCTGTCGTTGAAGGCGTTGGCGAGGAACACCGCGGTGCCGTTGCGGTTCAACGCGGCCGCGTCGGTGATCGGGCTGCGCTGCGGCACCACCGGCAACAGGCCCTTGACCGCGCCGTCGAAATCGCCGAGCGCGATGCGCGCGGTGGCGCCGGCCAGTTCCGGCCCGGGCCGTCCGGTCAGCGAACCGGCCAGCACCAGCAGCGCCGCGCCTTGCTGGCTGACGGTGCGGTTGGCGTACAGCGACGCCTCCAGGTCGGCCCAGCCGCTCAGCGCCGCGACCGCCTTGATCCGCGGATCGCGCTCGGCCGCGAGCAGGCTGATGCCGGCGCCGTAGGAAATGCCGCTGGCGCCGATCTTGGCCGGGTTGGATGGGGTATGCGCCAAGGCCCAATCGATCACCGCGCTGACGTCCTCGACCGTGCCCGGCCCGGCGATGTCGATCTGCCCGGCCGAATCGTAGAACCCGCGCGAGGTGTAGCTGACCACCACATAGCCCTGGCCGGCGAGCACCGCGCCGCGGCCGACGTACTCCAGGTTCGGCGCGCCCCAGCTGGCCGGCATCACCAGCAGCGGAAACGGTCCCGGGCCCTGGTCCTTGGGCACCATCACGAAGGCGCCCATCTCCGCGCCGTCCCAACCGGGAATGCGTTGATAGCTGCCGTTGAAACCACCCGCCATCGCCGGAGCGGCGAACACGGCCAGGACCAGACACGACGCGAACCACGACCCGAGCTTGCGCATGAGGCTGTCCCCTCCCAGAGACTGTTCAGCACATTAAGATACGTTTGCGTATGGTTTGTTGCCGATCGACCGTACCATCGCGAATGGAGACACAACAACCGTGCCACCGGAGCAGCTTGGTGAACCGCCGCGACTGCGATCACGGATCGGGGTTCGGGTGGGTACTCGCCTGGCCGGCATCGCCGATGGGTGCCGCGACCTGGGGCAACTAACCACGACCCGTGGCCTCGACGATCGGCGAATCGCCGCCTTCCTTTACCCCTCCAGCAGCCGCACCTAGACTGGCCCGCTGTGCGCACCCCACCCGTACATCCGCACCGCATCAATGGAGGATGCCCATGACGACCTCGGCCCGGACTTGCCGCAGCTTCGTCCTCGCCGCCAGCCTCGCGCTGGCGGCCTGCACATCGTCGGCGCTGCCCTCCAGCCCAGCCCAGGAGCCTCATGCCATGACGGACGCCGCCGTCGCCTCGCCCTATACCGACAAACCGGTGCAAGCCAAGCTCGGCCCGCACCGCTTCGAGATTCCCGCGAATTATTTCGACACCCAGCTCGGCCCGGATTTCCAGGGCAACATGCGGCTGATCGTGCAGTGGCCCGACCTGCAGCCGCTGGCGCCGGGCGAGCGCTACTTCGAAGGCGGCGAACAGCGTTTCGCCCGCAATATCGACATCACTCCGAACTACATCGACCGCGTGCCGCTGCAGACCAGTCTGGACCGAGCGTTGATCTCCAATGTGGACTCCGAGCAAAAGCGCCGCGAAGACCCCACGCTCAATCCCGACCTGCGCCTTCGTGGCGAACCGGTGTTCGGCCTGACGCCTTACTACACCGATTTCGCCAAGGTCGATGCGTACAACCTCAAGACCTACGGCGACAAGATCGGCCGCGCCGGCGATCGCGACTCGCTGTTCAACAACGACTGGTTCGTGGCCCGCGACGCGAACGGCACGCTGACCACGGTCATCAAATGCACGTCGCGCGAAATGCCCGACGGCGCCGAACTACAGGGCGCCACGTTACGCCTGCTCGGTACGCCCAAGCTGTCGATGTGTTCGCACGATTTCACCATCGCCCGCTACGACGCGCGCATCAACGTCAGCTATCTGCGCGTGTTCATGCAAGACTGGCAGAAAATCGAACGTCGCATCCGCGACCTTTTCGACCAGTACCACATCAACGACGCGCGCTAAGGCGACGATTTCAAGGAGGACATCATGAGCGGCATGAACCAGCAGGACATGGAAATCCTGAGCCACTACGCGCGCGCGGGCAATCGCGAGTTGTACTGGAATTATCTGGCCCAGCACACCGGCAACGACGGCTACGGCCTGCTGGCGCTGGGCGTGGTGCGCAACGACAACGCCCCCGGTCAGGTCGCCAATCTGTATGCGGACAACCGGGCGCGCAGCGATGGCCGCAATCTGAGCGAACGCGACTGGGAAAATTTCGGCGTCGACCTGATCCGCAGGGACCTCTCCCTGCGTCAGCAACACTTCGCCGACGGCCGGCCCGAGCGGGCGCTGAACCTGCCCGCCCAGGACGTACAGCGCGCGCACGATCAGGCATTCACTCACGCGCGCATCGATCCCAACGCCTGGACCCCGAGAGTATTGCTGGAAGGCGCCCGTCGCACTCATGGCGAAGGCGAGGTCGAGCAAGTGTGGTCGCACATGCTCAACAACGGCGGCCTCGGCCTTGAGCGCGGCGGCAGCACGCTCGCCGACATCGCTCGCAACCTGCCGCCGATGGAAGCCGCGGGATACACCGCGCGGCTGGGCCTGACCCGGATGGGCGCGGCCGCGGGCAGTCACCCCACGACCGATCCGAACACCATCGGTGGGCCACCGCTCACGTTTCATTACGATCAGCGCGACCGCAGTTGGACGTCGATCAGCGGCGGCGGCGCGGGCGGGATGCCCTACATCCGTGAAGTGCGCGATCCCGCGCAACTCGCCCAACTCAACGACGCGCGCGCGGTGCGCCTGCATCGACAGGATTTGCGCGACGACTTCCATGAGGCCGACCCCAATCGCGGCCGGCCGATCGCCACCAGCCCGTGGACGCTCGCCGACAACACACAACCAGGCCTCACGGCGCCTGGGCGCGAAACGGCCGTGCAATTGGCCAGCGCGGCACCGTTCGACCCGCGCCGCGAAGACCATCCGCAGCACTCGCTGTATTGCCAGTGCCGCGAGGGCGTGCAGCGCCTGGATGCGGCGCACGGCCGCAGTTACGACGATGGCAGCGAACGCCTGACCGCGCGCCTGACCCAGCTCGCCGGCGACAACCGTTTCGATCGGGTCGATGCGGTCGTGCTCAGCCGCGGCACCGATGGGCTCGGCGCCGGCGAGAACGTATTCGTGGTGCGCGGCGATCCCTCCGACCCGGCCGCTCAACGCGCGCATGTCAACACCCGCGAGGCGATGGAGACCAAGGTCGAGCAGTCGTTCCAGGCGCTGGCGATGAATCAGTCGCAGCCGACTCAGCAGCAGGCGGCGCTGCAGCAAGAGCAGCAGGCCGAACAGCAACGCAATCCGGCGCGCAGCATGGCCTGAGCGCTGTGATTCGTGCCGGCGCTATGGCGTCGGCGCGAGTCTCGATCGCCGCGTGCGTCGGGCGATCAAGCAACAACCGGTTCGGGTTCGCGCATCGCGCCGCATTCACTCGCGGCGCGATTGCGCGTCAACCGACTACCGATCAGAAATCGACGATCGTGCCGTCCTCGTCCAACCGCGCATGCGCCACGCTGCGCGCACGTACCAACTGCAACTGCGCGTCGAGCACCTTGCGCATGTAGACGGCGGTGTCCGCTTCCTGCTTGCCCGGAAACGCAGGGTCGCGGCGCAGCGCCTCGAAGGTCGCCTGGGCTTGATCGAAGCGCCCGAGGCGACGCTGCAATTCGCCGATCAGCATGCGCGTGTGATAGACGCGATCGCTGCCGGCTTCGCCCGCGGCGCGTTGCTGCATCGCCTCCAGCGCTTCGGCGGCGTAGCGCGGATAACGTTGACTGCCAGCCTCCCAGGTCGCCTGCAGCAACACACCGGCGATGCGCTCGGGCGATTCGCCCGACCAGACCATCTGCTTGGCCAATCGGTAATACGGCGTGTCGTTCGCGACCCAACCGCGGTACTCGTCCGACGCCACGAACGCGCGCAGCTTGACCAGTTCGGCGTCGCTGTAGCTGCGCTTCTCGTCGACCACGATGAAGCCGTTGCCCGGACACACCGGCAGCGGCGCCGGCGAGGCGATCGCGCCGAAGCGCTGGGTATCGAAATACGAGCCGAACGAGGTGCCCGAACTCATCAGCCGCGTCGAGAAGGTCTGGCCGTCGATCGGGCAGACGAACGATTGCGCGGTCAACCTCATCGCCACGGACGACAACGGCAACAACGCGGCGACCAGCAGGGCGAGGACGGTGGGTGTGGAACGGCGCATGACAGCTCCTTGTCGTGACGGTGCGCACATATTGCCCGAGCACACGGCGCCTGTATGCGCCCGGCCGACGCGCGGTGGTCACGGCCGTCCTGCCGGCGTCGTTACCCGCGTTTGAGCTTGCATCCCACGGAGCGACCGACATGGCCCTGAGCGATCTGTTCTCGAACGGCAACCGACCCAACCTGCTGCTGATCATCACCGACCAGGAACGCAGCCTGCTGCAATGGCCGGCGTCCTACCAACCCACCCTCGCCGCGGCCATGCCGGCGATGCGGCAGCTCGCCGCCAACGGCATCGATTTCCAGGCCGCGTTCACCGGCGCGTGCATGTGCTCGCCGAGCCGCGCGACGTTTCTGACCAGCCAGTACCCGGCGGTCACCGGCTGCACCCACACCGGCGGCGCGCCGCTGCCGCCGCCCTCGCAGTTTCCCAATCTCGCCAGCGTGCTCAAGGCCGCGGGCTATGGTTGCTACTGGATCGGCAAGTGGCATCTGCTCGGCAACAACGAACCGGGCACGCAGGACGATGAGCTCGCTCAGTGGGGTTTTGAAACTTGGGATCCGAACGACGCCGGGATCAGCTTGAACGCGACTTTCCTCGGTGGCGGCACCTTGAACACGGGGCCGGTCACGCCCGGCGCGCCCAACCAGAACGATCAGCGTTACCTCGCCGATGCGCTGAGCTTCCTCGCCGCGCCGCCGGATTCGCCGTATTGCCTGGTGGTGTCGCTGGTCAATCCGCACGACGTGCATCTGGGCTATCTCAATCAGGCCGCGAGCTATTACGACCAGACCACCTATCGCGCCGCCGCCGCGCCGATCCCGCTCAACGCCGACGAAAATCTTTCGACCAAGCCGCGCGCGCAGTCGAGCTACACCTTCGCCCAGATGAGCGGCAACGACGACGCCACCGAACAGGACTTCGTCGACTTCTATGCGTACCTGGTCGGCTATGTGGATTCGCAGATCCAGCAGATCCTCGATGCGATGAGTACCGAACAGATCGACCAGACCCTGATCGTGCGTTTCGCCGACCACGGCGAACTGGGCCTGTCGCACGGCATGGTCGAGAAGTTCGTCAACGCCTACGACGAAGCCATCCACGTGCCGCTGTTGTTCTCCAATCCCATCGCGTGGCCGCAGCCGCAAAGCACGCAGGCGCTGGTCAGTTCGATCGATCTGCTGCCGACCTTGGCCAGCCTGCTCGGCGTAAGTTCGCAATTCCCCGGCCTGGCCGGCACCGACCTGAGCCCGGTGCTCGAAGGCAGCCGCGGCTCGGTGCAGGACTATGTGCATTACACCTACGACGACATCGGCGGCAACGGCCCGAGCGTGATCCGCGCGATCCGTTCGGCGCAGTGGACCTATGCGGTGTATGCGCCGGCCGCGGGCGCGCAGAGCCAGGGCGGCGATTGGGAGCTGTACGACCTGTCCGCCGATCCGCAGCAGAACACCAATCTGGCCGGCAATCCCGCTTACGCCGATCAGCAGGCGGTGCTGGAAGCGGAGTTGGCGATACAGATGAAGGAGAAGGGGACGACGCCGGTGGGGTGGCCGCCGCAGTACATCGCGGGGACGAGTCGGGGTGGGCCGGCTTGAGGCTGGGTTACTGCGACATTTGCTCCCTCTCCCGCTTGCGGGGTGAGTGGGCGCCGCTTGCGAGCCATTGGCTCGCGCGCCCGCGAACGCCCAAACGCTATGCGTTTGGGCCGGGGTGCGGCTGGGGTGAGGGTGTGCGAAGCCAGCCGCTGGCTACGCAACCATTACGCACTACGCGCCCTCATCCGCCCTTCGGGCACCTTCTCCCGCCGCGCGGGAGAAGGAGACAGCGAGAGCTCACCGCTCCAGAATCGCCACCACACCCATACCACCCGCGGTACAGATCGAAATCAAACACCGCCCACCACCGCGCTGCTTCAATTCCTTAGCCGCGGTGGCGACGATGCGTGCACCAGTCGCGGCGAACGGATGACCGGCCGCCAGCGACGAACCGTTCGGGTTGATCTTGGCCGGATCGATCCGGCCCAGCGGCGCGTCCAGGCCGAGGCGGGTCTTGCAGTAGTCCTCGCTCTCCCACGCGCGCAGCGTGCACAGCACCTGCGCGGCGAAGGCTTCGTGGATTTCGTAGATGTCGAAATCCTGCAAGGTCAGGCCGTTGCGCTTGAGCATTTCCGGCACCGCGATGGTCGGCGCCATCAGCAGGCCCTCGCCGTGGACAAAGTCGACCGCCGCGACCTGCGCGTCGCGCAGGTAGCACAGCACTTCGTGGTTATGCGCCTGCGCCCATTCCTCCGAAGCGAGCAGACAGGCCGAGGCGCCATCGGTCAGCGGAGTGGAATTCGCCGCGGTCAGGGTGCCGCGCCCGGAGGTCTTGTCGAACGCCGGCTTCAAGGTCGCGAGCTTTTCCAGGGTGCTGTCGGCGCGCAGGTTGTTGTCGCGCGACACGCCGCGGAAACTCACCACCAGATCGTCGAAGAACCCTCGCTCGTAGGCCGCGGCCAGCTTGAGGTGCGACGACAGCGCCCATTCGTCCTGCGAATCGCGCGAGATGTTCCACTGCTTGGCCATGTCCTCGCAGTGCTCGCCCATGCTCTTGCCGGTGCGCGGCTCGGCCACGCCGGGGAACTCGGGCTTGAGCTCGCGCAGGTGGAAGCCCTTGAACGCGGCGATCTTGTCCTTGGTGCTGCGCCCGCGCGCGGCTTCCAGCAGACGCCGGCGCAGGCTCTTGCCGTACACGATCGGCACGTCGGAGGTCGTGTCCGAACCGCCGCCGATGCCCGCTTCGATCTGGCCGACCGCGATCTTGTTGGCGATGGTGATGATCGAGTCGAGCGAGGTGCCGCAGGCGCGCTGCAGGGTGATGCCCGGGGTCAGCGGCGACAGGCCCGACGACAGCGCGGCCTCGCGGCCGAGGTTCCAGTCGCTGCTGTGCTTGATCACCGCGCCCATCGCCACTTCTCCGAGCTGCTGGCCGTGCAGGCCGAACTTCTCGACCAACGCGCCCAGGGTGCGCACCGACATGCCCAGGTTGCCGACATCCGCATACGCGGTGTTTTGGCGGCAGAACGGAATACGCACGCCACCGAGCACGGCGACGGGACGGTTTTGGCGCATCGGCACACCTCGCAAGGAGTTCTCACAGGGCCCGTCGCGGCGGACCGGGCATAATGGGGCCCAGTGTAGCGCCGCACACGCGCTCTACCAAACGCCAGCGTATCTTCGGTGACCATGAGCTCAGCCAGCCCTACCGCCAGCGGCCCGTCCGCGCCCCTGCACGTCCTCGGCGCCCTCGCGCTGGAGCTCAAGGGCGACGCCGCGGTCAGCCGCAGCGCCCTGCCCCGCCACGACGCGGGCGCCCTGTCGGAGAAGATCGCCCGCGACCTGGCCGGCTTCGCCGCCGAGACCGCGGCGCTGGACCTGGTCACCGTGGGCGCCCATTACGACCCGGTCGAACTGCTGCGCCCGGGCTGGCCGCTGCACCGCGAACTCGACGAATTGTCGGCCAACGCCCCGCGCGAGCGCGGTGCCGGCGACGCCGGCCGGGTGATCGCGTTCGGCGCCCACGACCAGCAACTGCCCGGCGCGCTGGCGCCTTCGCCCGATTACGCCGGCGGCCCGCTGCGGCTGGTGCCGTTCGTGCTCAGCGGCGACCCGGACCGGGTCGCGCGGGTCGGCGAACTGCTCGAATCCAGCCTGCTCGAACGCGGCATGGCCGGCGCCGACACCGCCCTGGCCGCGCAGGAGGCTTTCGGCCTGCAGGTCGAACACGCGCGCTACCTGACCGTCCACGACCTCGCCGCGATGATGGCCATGCAGTACGACCACGCCGGCCTCGGCCCGCTGTGGCCACTGCTGGAAACCGCGCTGTTGCAGCCCGACGGCGAGGAATGGCTGGACGCCCCGCCCGAACCGCTGATCCACTACAGCGAAGGCGAAGCCCGCATCGCCCTGTTCTCGCCGAGCGCCTGGCACCAGCGCTACGCGCCCGAGGCGCCGTGCGACACCGACGAATGCCGCGAGAAACTCAATCGTCGCTATCAGCATTTCGAAGCGCGACTCAAGCAGATCGCCGCGGTGCTGGGCGCGCATGCGGTGCCGGTGACGTTCGTGCATTGCGATGGGGCGCCGGAGCCGGGGCAGCTGTAAACGCGGCCCATTGCGTTACCGCCGCGGCCGCGCTCGTTCCAGCCGAGACAACGGAATTGGACTGACAGGTGCCGCCGCCAACGCAAGTGATTGCTTGCGCAGGTATCGCGCGCCGCGGTTTACGAACGCAGGCTGCCGGCCATCTGGCTGCATTCCTCGAAACGCTTGCGGCTGCCCCAGGCCGATTCGAGCAACGTCATATTCGCCTGCACTTTCAACCTCGGCAGCAGCGTGGCCAGCGTGTCGCGATCCTGCGCGTCGCAGGCGAAGCGCGCGTAGTTATGCAGATTCCATTGATCCGGATAACGCTGCACGATGTCTTCGAAACCTTGCCTCATCCGCTCCCAACTCGCGTGGGTGCGCCAGAACAGCGTCTTGCTGTAAGCCCCCTGAGCGGCGAACCAGTAAATCCGCGCATACATGCTCTCGCCCTCGCTGGCGCGCGTGCGGCGCACCGCATCGGCGGCGAAGGCTTCGATTTGCGCCACACTGCCGCTCCATTTCGGCAGCAGCGTGGTGTAAATCTCGAAGTACATCGGGTAGTAACCCGGGAATGCGCGCTCGCCCTGGTCTAGCACCTCCAGCGGCGAACCTCCGCTCTGGCTGCCGCGCAGCGTGTTCAAGGTCAGGCGGTAGTACTCCGGCGCGCCCGACGCCACCGCGCGTTCGTCGTCGAGATACTTCAAGGTTCGATCGAGCGCGGCGTAGAACGGCTTCCATACCCGCGGCGGAGTCTTGGCGACATAGCGCGAACCGCGAATCTCCCAAGCCCGATCAAGCAGTATTTCGCCGTGCATCAGGCGCGGCAGCGGCGAGTCCGGCGCCTCACGCGCCCAGCGCAGCGTCTGCTCTTCCAGCCAATCCCAACGGCGTGCGCGCTCTTGCTCGGGCACGCTCTCGATCAAGGCGCTTTCCACGCCGAGGTAAAACGACTCGCTCATCCACAGGCCACTGGGCGTGCGCCGACGCTGGGCGACGTAGTCGCGATAGGCCGCTACCGCCTCTGGCTTACGCTGCAGTTGAATCAACGCGCGGCCTTGGGCAAATAGCGCTTCGCGTACTTCCAGCTCGGTGCCATCGAGCTTGGGCTGCGCATCGAGCAGCCGCTTACGCGCTTCGCGCTCCGGCGCGGTGCGCTGGTACTCGGCCAGCTGCTGCTGACGCTGCTCGAGGGTGGGATTCGCCCGCTGCTCGACCTGCTGTCGCAGCTGCCGGATTCGCGCCTCGTTGAGCGCCTGACGCTCCGCGATCGCGGCGGCCACCGCCGCTTCGCGTGTAGTGGCGGGCGGGGGTGACGCCGATGCGGCCGGTGGCGAATCGGCCGGGCCCGCGCGCAGCGGCAACGCGCACGACAGCATCAGCGATGCTACGAGCAAGCCGGCCGTTGCCGGGCGCCTTCCATCCATGGCGTCGTTTCCTGGGTCAGAATTCGGATTGGTAGAGCAGGTAACCGCTATCGTCCATGTCCAGCGACCGATAAGTCTGCTGCGCGGAGATATTCTCGCGCTCCACATACAACCGCAAGCCGACCACGCCCGGCGTCGCTCGCGCCAAGTCCGACACATGGCGGTGCAATGCGTTGTAGACGCCCTGCCTGCGATGCTCCGGCGCGACGTACACACTCTGGATCCACCACCAGTCGCCGTTGCGCCAGTCGCTCCATTCGTGGGTGAACATCAAGGTGCCGGCCGGGACCGCGATGGTTTCGTTGCCGGCGACCTCGGCCTCGCGCATGGCGATGAAGTAGCGCGCCCTGGCCGCGTCGGCCAGGCCGCCGGCGACGCCGGCGCGCACGGTGTCGGGGTCGAGTCGTTTGTGTTCGGTTTCCCAGGCCATCGCGATCATCCAGTCGGCGATCAGGTCGCGGTCGGCGGGAACGGCGTCGCGGATGCGCAAGTGGGTCATGGCGAGGGTCGCTGCGTGGGATGCGCTCAGGATAAGGCGATGCGCGGCCAAGGGGTTGCCCTGATGTTTCGAGGTTTGTTGTGGGAGGGCCTTCAGGCCCGAGGCTTTGCGCTCAGACCACCGCGCAGCAATCGGCGAAGTCCCACTCGCCGTCGGCCGAGAACTCGAATTCAACCTCGATCGGAACGCAGAGCGTCGGGCATGAAGGCCCTTCCGCAAAGGATTCCGCTGCCTTCGAATCGTTCGAATCGCCAAATCGCCATCGCCTCCCGCCGCGGCGGGAGGCGATCGGCTTCGATCAGCGCAGACTTACGCTCACTGCACGACCTTAATCACGCCGCAGGCCACGCGCGCACCGGCATTGCCGGCGGGCTGGCTTTTGTAGTCGTCCTGCACGGCATGCACGATCACCGCGCGACCGGCCACATCGTTAGCCGCGCCGCCGCCGAGCGTCACGCCGCTGGCGTGCGCATCGACCTTGGCCACGCCTTCGGCGTTGGAGTTGAGATTGTCCATGTCGCCGGCGTGATGCGCGCCGTGACCGACCTGACCGTGCGGCTGCCCGGCCGGGTTGAAATGCCCACCGGCGCTGCTCGCGTCGGCCGCGCTGCAATCGCCCTTCTCGTGGATATGGATCGCATGCACGCTGTTGGGCGTGAGGCCGCCGACCTCGCCGGTGAGATGCACACCGTCGCCCATCGGGCGCAAGGTCAACTTGCCGCTGACCAGGCTGCCGGAAGCCGAGGCCAGCACCACCGTCGCCGATTGCGCGGTCGACACCGGTTTGGGCGGCGCGGGCGGCGGCGTGGGCTTGGTGGTCTGTCCACCGCAGGCCGCCAACGCGCCGACGAATGAGGCGATCGTGATCGTGCGAAGCAGGTGATTCATGCAGGACTCCTGTGCGTCGGCGCCCTGGAGCGGCGCCGGATGGGACGGTGGCCCGACGCTAGCCCCGCGCGGGTTCAGCGCGGGTGAAACGGCGGCGGAGAGAAGCTGGCTGGCGTGCGGCTGGCCGCTCGATTATGGCGGTCGCGACGGCAGCGCGGTACGAGCCCTGCGATTCCGCCAAGTGCCGCATTACCGCGATGCGTGCAGGCTTAGCCATCGCGGACCGCGCTGTTCGCACAGCCGCCGTGATGCCACGAAGTCTTTTTTGGGTGGGCCTTCAGGCCCGACGCTTTCGGCTCGGATCGCCGTGCAATGCCGGTTAAGCACGAAGCGTCTGCTGACCCAGACCTCCACTCGAACCTCGACCGGAACGAACAGCGTCGGGCCTGAAGGCCCTCCCACAAAAGATTCCGCAGCGTCCGCCCGGTCGGGCCGGTCATCACCAGCCCAGGAATATTGAAGACCGATCTGTCATCGAACGGCTAACTGCGCTTACGCCCCGGCCCCAACTTGCGCGTCAAGGTATTGCGCCCCAGGCCCAACCGCGTCGCCGCCTCGGTGCGCCGCCCGCCGGTGTGCTCAAGCGCCGCCTCCAGCAATGCGCGGTCGAAGCGCTCGCGCGCATCGGCATGCAGGTTCGCGCGGCCGTCGGCGAGTTGCGCGCGCGCCCACGACGACAGCTGCGCCTCCCATTCGGCCGCGTCGCTCGGTTTGCGCACCGAGACCCCGAGCACCTCGTCCATGTCCTCGCGGGTGATCGTATCGCCCGGCGCCAGCGCGGCCAGGCGCCAGCACACGTTCTCGAGTTCGCGCACGTTGCCCGGCCAGTCGTGCGCGCGCAGCCGCTCCAACGCCGGCTTGGACAGGCGCTTGGCCGGCGCCGCGAAACGGATCGCGGCCGAAGCGAGAAAACGTTCGGCCAGTTGCGGCACGTCCGCGCGCCGCTCGCGCAACGGCGGCAGGCGCAAGCGCACCACGTCCAGGCGATGCAGCAGATCGGCGCGGAACTGTCCTTGCGCGACCAGGGTTTCGAGATCCTGATGAGTCGCCGCGATCACCCGCACATCGACCCGGATCAATTCGCGTCCACCGACGCGGAAGAACTCGCCTTCGGCCAGCACCCGCAGCAAACGGGTCTGCAACGGCAATGGCATGTCACCGATTTCATCCAGAAACAGACTGCCGCCGTCGGCCTGTTCGAACCGCCCGACATGGCGCCGCTGCGCGCCGGTAAAGGCGCCGGCCTCATGCCCGAACAATTCGCTTTCCAGCAGTTCCGACGGGATCGCCGCGGTGTTCAAGGCCACGAAAGGCCGCGCCGCGCGCGGCGATTCGCGATGCAGCGCGCGCGCGACCAGTTCCTTGCCGGTGCCGGTTTCGCCGGTGATCAACACCGACAATGGCGCCTGCGCCAGGCGTCCGATCGCGCGGAACAAGGTCAGCATCGCCGGGGTGTCGCCGATCAAGGTATCGGCGGCGGCCTGCGGCGTTTCGGCGACTTCGTGCTGCGCTTCGTTCGCCGCCAAGGTACGCGCGGCCAAGGCGACCGCATCGTCCAGATCGAAAGGCTTAGACAGGAATTCCTGCGCGCCGCCGCGAAACGCACCGGCGGTGCTCGCCACATCGGTGTAAGCGCTCATCACCACCACCGGCAGCGACGGCGCGCGCGCCTTGAGTTTTTCCAGCAGCACCAAGCCGCCATCGCCGGGCATGCGCACGTCGGTGAACAACAGGTCCGGCGCGCCGCGCTGGTCCAATGCGTCCAGCGCATCGGCCGCGTTTTCGAACGCATCGACGTTGTAACCGGCCTCGCGCAATGCCGTCGCCAGCACGAAGCGCACCGAACGATCGTCGTCGACCACCCATACCCGCGCCGCGCTCATGCCGCGTCTCCTTCGCTTTCGATATGCATCGGCAACAGCAGGGTGAACACGGTGTGGCCCGGCCGCGAGCGATACGCGAGCGAGCCACGATGCTCGCGCGAAACCTGCTGCGCCAGCGCCAGCCCGAGCCCGCTGCCCTCGGCGCGACCGGACACCAGGGGCAGGAACAGCTGCTCGGCCAGTTCGTCGGGCACGCCGTGGCCATCGTCGATGATCTCCAGGCGCAGCGCGATCGGATGCGAGGTATCGGCGATGCGCACGCCGTGTTCGATGCGCGTGCGCAGATTGACGTGGGTCGCGCCGGCCTCGATCGCATTGCGCACCAGATTCCACACCGCCTGCATCAGGCGATCGGCGTCGCCGGCGAATTCGGGCAGGCTCGGGTCGTAATCGCGCACCAGCCGCACCGCCCAACCCGCGTCGGCCTCGGCCAGACGCAATACGCGTTCGAGCACGGCATGAATGTTCAACGGCGCGTGCGGCCGCGGCGGCGCCGGCGTCAGCAGACGATCGACCAGACCGGTCAGGCGCTCGACCTCGCTGTCGATCAAGCCGATCAACTCGCGCGAATCGGCATCGTCGACCCGCCGCGCCAACAACTGCGACGCACCCTTGAGCCCGGCTAGCGGATTGCGCAACTCGTGCGCGAGCCCCTTCAGCGACGCCGACAACGCCGACGGCAGCAGCAAGGCCGGATCGTCGCCGGGAAACTCGTCGACCGGATGCGCTTCCAACAACCAGCCGCCGCCCTCGCGCCGGCTCAACCATAGGTCGGCGAAACGCTCCTCGCCATCGGCGTAGCGCAGCCGCATCCGCCGCATCCGCAGCGGCGCCTCGTCGCCGCCTTCGCGCGACAGGGCCAGCGCCAGACGGCCGTCGCCCGCGTCCAGGCCGGCCAGCGGCCAGCCGAGCAAGCGCCGCGCGCCGATCCCGAACCAGCGCGAGAACGCGGTATTGCAGCCGCTCAAGGTCCCGCCCGCATCGCTCCAGGCGAGCGGCGTGGTCAGGCTGTCGAGACTCAGGTCGGGCGCGGGCTGGGGGTGGGCGGGCATTGCACCATCTTAGTGCAAAGCTTCGGGGGTGGATCGAGCCGGCGGGCAGGGGCATGGCGTCGCTATTTGCCACGTTTCAGGTGCACGACGCTTGCCCTGGCTAAGCGGGATATCCGTTGGCCGGTGGTCATGCCGACCTGCTGAGCCTGTGCGTATCGAACGCGTGGATCGATCGCGTGAATCGCGACAGACCGTTCAAGTGCATCCGTCGAAGCGATAACGGTCGTCCGCCATCTTGTGACCTCAAGCGATGGCTCGAAGGCTCGAACAACAATGCTCGCAGCGTGATGTTCTCGCTACTCGCGCATGGCTTGACGATTGGCACATTAAGAACACCTTCAATCTGTCTTTCTATCAAGAAGGCGAGTACATACGCTCTTGATTGTGTAACACCGCTTTAACTTCGCCGGCTTCTTATGCAGTTTGGTCCACGAACGAATGCGCCGGACAATCGCCAGAAAACACCTGGAAATTCGGCGATTGTCGATGGCATCGTCAGGACAGATCGTACCTTCCCGCGCTCGACGAGCGTCATCGGATCCGCAGCCGCTCGCCTGAATACGAAGCCGCGTATCGGTTGTTCAGCCCAACCCTTTACGCCGCATTGACGACGGACGCTGGATAACATGATTTCAACAACCGCCGCATTAGCATCAACGCGCAGCAAAGTCGTTTACTAAGGAGAGTAGGCATGAAGAAGTGGTATGTGATCGCCCTGATGGGTGTCGCTTTCGGCATGAGCCAGACCGCGTTCGCGGAAGTGGTCAATCTGACCAATAGCGCATCCGGCGCGACTCGCGACAGCGCCATGGCCTCGGTGAAGGAGAAGTTGACCGCGGCCTGCACCGAGCGCGGCGGCAAGCCCGATCCGGATTCGTTCAAGATCGATGGCGAGCAGAAGAGCCCCAACCCCGACGTGCCCAAGCCGTTTCATATCGATGCGCGGATGAAATGCGACCTTCCGGAAGGTTGATCGCGGCGCCGGCGGCCGCTCGGTTAGCCGAAACATGATCCAGCAAGAGCCCCGCTTCGGCGGGGCTCTTGCGTCTGGCGGACAGGTCGGCCAAAAACAATTCGAAATGGCGATCGGCTTGCACGGACGGCGCGGATCCAGCGAATTGAGCGCGGCGCCACGCAGTTCCGATTGACGCCCTCCGTGGTCCCGTCGAGAATCCGGCCATTCCCCTTCGGGGGCGGATCGCAACCAGGATGGTCGTCATGACGATGCGCAAGGCGCGACTGCTCGTGATGTTGGTAGGGATACTGCTGCCGTATGCGGCGCGTGTGCCGCGCGGCATCGGCTGGCTTCAGCAATACACGGACAACGGCATCGGCGCCTGGTTGTTCATGGGGGCGTTCAACGCCATCGCCTGGGGCGCCATCATCGCCGTCAGCTTCCTCTACAAGCGTCCGTCGTCCTTATGGGCGCCCGTGCTGCTGGGCTTCGGCTTTCTCGCGTTCGCCCATTACTCGCTGGATCTGGCGGCGGACGCGCAAGCGGCGATCGCTTTGGTGTTCATCCCGCTCTATGCGCTGGTGCCGATCGCGATCGGGGCGATCGTTGGGTACTTCATGGATCGGTCGGCGCGGCTAGCTAGTGCTGCATAGCGGTTGAATCTGCGGCCGTTTTCGTCGGTCGAATGACCTCCGGCTACCTTGCGGGCTTCAAGTGCTGCAATTCTGGATCTTTCGGTAATTGATGTACTCGGCCACCGAGAGTCGGCATCGCGTTGTGCTGACGATGACCGGCTGAACCATGATCAGCTGCCCGGACTGTTCGTGCGCAGTTCGGAATAGCTTCGGCCAGTACATAGCCGAAGCTTCGCTGTTGTAGACGCGGCTGACGATGCGGCACAAAGTGTCGCCGGCTCGGATGGCTATGCGGCTTTGGCACACCGCCATGCGGCCAAGTAGATCGACACTGCCGTTGAACCCGCAACCGCGAGCCGCCCCGATGAGCGAACACGCCAGCGTTCCGAGCGAAATCCTCGCCAGACTCAACGCCATCTGCCTCGGCCTGCCCGAGGTGCACGAAGAATCCGCATGGACCGGCGTGCGCTGGATGATCGGCAAGAAAAATTTCGCTCACGCGGTGATGATCGACCGCGGCTGGCCGCCGGCGTACGCGCACGCGGCCGGCAGCGACGGGCCGCTGCCGGTGCTGACGTTTCGTTTGCCGATCGCGCGGCTGGCGGCGCCGAAGTTCGCCCGGACGCCGTTCTTCAAGCCGCCGTGGTTCGCCGACATCGTCGGCGTCGCGATCGACGCGCACACCGATTGGGATGAGATCGCCGAGTTGATCGTCGAAAGTTATTGCGTGCTGGCGCCGAAGAAATTCGTCGCCTTGCTCGACCGGCCTCGCGGCTGAGCGGACTCAGTCCGAACTGCGCGCCTGGATCGCCCGCACCACCGCGGCCATGTCGACGGCGCCGTGGCCCTGCGCCAGGGTTTCGCCGAACAGGGCGTGGCACACGTCGAGCAAGGGCGAGGCGATGCCCGCGTCGCGCGCGGCCTGCGCGATCAGACGATTGTTCTTCAACACATCGGCGATCGACGCCTGCACCGAGTAATCGCCGTCGACCAGCTTGGCCAGCTTGATCTTCGACACCGCGCTGGCCATCGGTCCGGCATCCAGGATCGCCTGCAGCTGATGCAGATCCAGGCCCTGACGCTGGGCGAAATGCACCGACTCGGCCAGTCCGGTGACCAACGTGATCAGGAACAGATTCACCGACAGCTTCATCAGCAATGCATTGGGCACCGCGCCGCAGACGAAACTCTGGCTGCACATTGGCGCGAGCAAGGGTCGCACCCGCTGCACCGTGGCTTCGTCGCCGGCGAGCATCGCCACCAGTTGACCGGCCTCGGCCGGCAGCCGCGACCCCGACACCGGCGCTTCGACATAGCCGCCGCCGGCCGCGCGGATATCGGCTTGCAGCGCCCGCGAATACTCGGCCGAGGTCGTGCCCATGTGGACGAGAATGCGATCGCGCAGATAGGTCGCGAACCGCGGCGTTCCGCGGCCGAGCACCGCGTCGATCGCGGCCTCGTCGGCGAGCATCGCGATCACCACCCGCGCCTGTTCGAACACCTGCGCCGGACTGTCGGCCACGCGCGCGCCGGCCTCGGCCAATGCCGCCAACGCGGCGGCGGACCGGTTCCACACCACCGGCGCCATGCCGGCGCGGGCGAGATTGAGCGCCATGGGCTGGCCCATTACGCCCAGGCCGATGAAACCGATCTGCATCGTCATGAAGTTTCTCCGCGAGTGGAGCGCCACCGGCCTTGCGCGGCTCGCCGCCAGTGTGACCGATACCGGCGACCACCTCCACGGCGCCCGCGGGCGGATAACTTGATCGCTCAATGCCACGACGCTGGCCCGGTGAAGCCCGTGCCGTTGGAGTAAGCGACGAACCAGCGGCCACGACCGAACGGCGATCGCTCCGACCACGCACCCGATGGCGCGACCGCCCGTCGATGTGCGGCGTCTGGCGTTTGCCGTCGCGCGGTCTTCAAACCCGGTCTTTATAGTGATCGCCGACGCGACGACGGGACGACGCCATGTGGGACCCCAAGAAATACCTCGACTTCGCCGACCTGCGCGGCCGGCCGTTCTTCGATCTGGTCGGACGCATCGGCGCCGAGCATCCGCGCCGGGTGGTCGACCTGGGCTGCGGTACCGGCAACCTCACCCGCACGCTGGCGCAGCGCTGGCCGCGGGCGACGCTGGAAGCCAGCGACAACTCGCCGGAGATGGTCGCGGCGGCGCGCGCGGCGGGCATCGACGCGCGGTTGGTCGACGTGCGCGCGTGGACGCCGCAACCCGACACCGATGTGCTGATTTCCAACGCCGTGCTGCAATGGGTGCCGGAGCATCGCGACCTGCTGCGGCGCTGGGCGCGCGAGCTGCCGCCGGGTGCCTGGATGGCCATTCAAGTGCCGGGCAATTTCGACGCGCCCTCGCACGCGCTCACCCGCGAACTCGCGGCGAGCGCGGCCTGGTCGCCGCAGTTGGCCGATGTCGGTTTGCGCGAGGACGATACCGTCGACATGCCGCGGCAGTACGCCGAACTGCTGGCCAGCGAGGACTGCATGGTCGATGCGTGGGAGACCACGTACGTGCAGCGCCTGTCCGGTCCGAACGCGGTGCTGGAGTGGATCACCGGCACCGCGCTGCGGCCGGTGCGGTCGGCGTTGAACGACGCCGATTGGCAGCGGTTTCGCGACGAACTGGCGCCGATGCTCGATCGCGCTTATCCGCCGCGCGGCGACGGCACGACCTGGTTCGAGTTCCGCCGTATCTTCGTGGTCGCGCGCACGGCTGGGTGAGGCTTCGGGAATCGGGAATCGGGAATCGGGAATCGGGAATCGGCAAGAGCATGCACGCGTAGCGGATCGGCCGTCGCTATTCCGATGCGCTCGCTCCAAGGATCAACCGCCCTCTTGCCCGCAAGAAAAAGCTTCCCGCCGCCATCCCTGCGGCGGGAAGCGGGTAACTAAAGCGCGCTACCGCCGAATTTGTGGGTGTACTGCAGGTACACCTGACGGCCGACGGTGTCGAACCAGGACACGTCGTAGTACGGATAACTGGTGTAGGTCGCGTCTTTCGGTGGCAGCTTGTCGAACAGGTTGGTCACCGCCAGCGACAACTGGGCGTGGTCGGTGAAGCGGTACTGCACCGAGGCGTTGTAGCGGTAGGTCGCGCCGACCCACGGGCTGCCGCCGTCGTCGGGATCGTAGGACTGGTTGTAGGAATCGTAGTTCGGCAGCTTGCCCAGGCGCTCGCCGTGCAAGGTCGCGGTCCAGCGGTCCTTGTCCCAGCTCACGCTGACGCTGGCCTTGCTGCGTGGGATGTCGAAACCGCTGTTGACCGCGAACTGGTCCTCGACCGGGTCGCCGCTGTACTGCTGGCTTTCGTGTTCGCGCACCCAGCTGTAGTTGCCGTTGAAGCGCAAGCTGCCAAAGCGCGTTTCCAGGCGATACCGCGCGTTGAAGTCGATGCCGTTGGTGCGTTCGCGGGCGATGTTGATCGGGTTGATGTAGATGCTGTATAGATCGCCGTCGTCGTTGCGGCCGACGCGCGCGAGCGCATCGACGCAGGTCGGCGAGGCCGCGTCGACCGCGCTGCCGTCCGGACGCCGGCCCAGCCGGCAATTGGCTTCGTCCTGCAGGATGCCGTCGATGCGCAGGTCCTGGACCTGCTGGCGCAGTTCGATGTTGAAGTAGTCGATCGAGAAATCCAGGTTCGCCATCGGCGACCAGACCAGGCCGGCGGTCCACGCGGTGCTGGTCTCGGGCTCAAGTTCGCGGTTGCCGCGGCGGGTCACCACTAGGTTTTCGTCGGAGTACGAGCAATCGCCCAGATCCGAATCGGGCTCTTCGGTGCGGCAGCGGTAATAGTCGGCGCCGAACGATTCCAGGTTGCCTTCGCCGGAAAACACGTAGTGCAGGTCAGGGGCGCGGAACGCGGTGCCGTAGGAGCCGCGCAGCAGCAGCGATTCGACCGGGCGCCATTCCAGGCCGGCGCTGTAGGTGAACTTGTCGATGTCGTGGCCGCCGTAGCGGTATTGGTCGTACCGGCCGGCGACGCTGAGGTTGAGTTTGTCGAACAGCGGCAGGCGCAGCTCGCCGGCCGCCGCCCAGCGGTCGCGGCTGCCCTTGCCGTCGGAATCGCGCCAGCTGTAGTAGTAGTACTGCGTCGCCAGCGGATCGGGGCGCAGGTTGTAGCTCTGATTGCCGACTTCCAGGGTGCCGGCGAAACCGACCGCGCCGGCCGGCAGGGTGAACAGCTCGGTGTTGGTCAGGGTCACCGACGCGGTATCGGTGCGCGACTTGGGTTGGTACACGGTGCGCGCGGCGATCGCGTCGTACTCGGCGCGGGTCAGCGGGCGATACAGGCGCTCGGGGTCGGCATTGAAGATCGGCAGGCCGTCGTCGTCGGTGCCCAGTTGCGGGCCGAGGAACAGATCGTTGGCCTTGGACGCGACGATCTGCGGCCAGCTGATGGTGGACTGGTACTGCGAATGGCTCAACGCCGCTTCCCAATCCCAGTGTTCGCCCCAGCGGCCCTTGAAGCCGGTCGTGAGGCTCAGTGTCTTCTGCCGATTGCGGATCGTGCCGGCATCCAGGCCGCCCATTTCCTCCGGCGAAAACTGGCGCTGCCAGTACTCGACCTGATCGGTGGCCTGATTGAAGAAATAGCCGTCCTCGTTGCCGTCGGGCGCCTGATAGCTCCAGCTGCCCACGTCGCGGAACATCGACAGCTCGTGGTAACCCATCTGCAGATCGGCGAACCACTCGCTGCCGTTGTCGAAGCGATAGCCCAGCGAGGCGAACGCGTTGACGCCTTTGCGCTTGCTGATCATGGTGCCGTAGCCGATCGACTCGTCGCTGCCGCAGTAATAACCGTCCTCGCCGTCGGCGCCCCAGCCCGGGCGCGAAGCGCGATAGGTAGTGCCGCCATTGAGTTGCGCCAGTCCGGCGCAGGCCGCGCCCGGATCGAGGTATTCGTCGTCGAAGTTGGTGCGCAGGAACGCGCGCCGCGCCGCGCGCGTCGATTCGGTCGGCGCATCCTTGGTCGAGTCCTGGCGCGCGCGCTCGTAGGCCCACAGCGGGTTCTGCGCCTGCAGTTCGAAACCGTAGATCGCGCTGAAGCGCTCGTTGCTGTAGCCGCTGGACACGCTGAGGTTGAACGACTCGCCGCCGCCGCGGGTGCTGTCGCCCATGCGGAAATCCACGGTGGTGCCGTCGGCCTGCTTCTTGAGGATGAAGTTGACCACGCCGGAGATCGCGTCCGAGCCGTAGATCGCCGAGGCGCTGCCGGTCAGGATCTCGATCCGCTCGACCATGCCCAGCGGGATGTTGGAGATGTCGGTGAAATTGCTGCGGCCCTTGAACGGCATCGGAAAGTCGGCGATGCGGCGGCCGTTGACCAACACCAGGGTGTGATTGGGACCGAGCCCGCGCAGGTCGACCTGTTGCGCGCCGGGCGAGAAGTCCGCGCCGCTGGCCGATTGCTGGCTCTGGGTCTCGCCGCCGTTCTGGGTCATCGCGCGCAGCACGTCGGGCACGCTGGTGAAGCCGTTGGCCTTGATCTCCTGCGCGGTCATCACCGTGATCGGCGCCGGGCCTTCGATCTGCGCGCGCGGAATGCGCGAACCGGTGACCTGGATGCTTTCCAGTTCGGTCACCGAAGTCGGTTCGGCCGAGGCGCCGCCGCTCGCCGGCGGCGTGCGCGGCGGCGCGGGCGCGGCCTTCGGCGGCGGCGCCTGCACGATCACCATCGCCCCCGACCCATCGCGGCGCGCGACATAGCCGCTGCCGCGCAGCAACCGGTCGAGCGCATCGGCGGCCGGCATCGCGCCGCGCACGCCCGCGGTGCGCAAACCCTTGAGCTGATCGGCGCGGTACACGAACTGCACCCCCGATTGCCGCGCCAGCGCATCCAGCGCCGCGACCAGATCGCCGGCCGGAATGTCGACCGCCCCCGCGGCGACTTGCGCCTGCGCCGACAGCGCGGCGGTACAGGCCAGACTCAACAGCAACACGCGCAGACGACGCACCATCGGGTTCCCCTCCCCATCGGCGCGCATGCGGCGCCGTTGTGTTATCAGACGAACGAGTTCGAAAAATCCCGCATGCCGCGCATGCACGGCGCCCCCAAGCGCGGCGCATGCGAGGCGGGACCGCCTCAGCGGCTGTGCAGCACGATCCGGTCCGGCAGGCGCTCGGCGCGCACCGGCATGGCCTGTTCGAGCAGGCCGACGAACACCTCGGCATTGGACCAGCGGAAGTTGCCGCCGACCCGCAGCTCGCCCACCGCGGCATCGCCGATCACCAGGCGACGGGTGTTGTAGCGGTTGAACTCAGCCACCGCCGCGCTCAACGCGGTGTCGCGGAACACCAGATAGCCGTTGCGCCAGTCGACGTAACGCTCGGCGTCTTCGATCGACCCGCTGCGCACCAACACGCCGCTGGCGCCGGCCAGGGCGATGCTGCCGGCCGGCAACAACGTGGTCGGCTGCGCGCGGCCGTCGACCGGTTCGGATTCGAGCCGCACCGTGCCTTCGGTCACCACCACGCGCAGGTCGTGGCCGTCGCGACGCACCGAGAAGCGCGTGCCGACCGCGATCACGCGGCGCGCGCCGGCGTCGACCGCGAACGGCCGGCCCGGGTCCTTGGCGACGTCGAAGAAGGCTTCGCCGTGTTCCAGCGCTACGTTGCGCTGCGCGCGCGACAAGGCCACGTCGATGCGACTGTCGCTGCTCAGGGTCGCGCGCGAGCCGTCGGCGAGCCCGATCGTATCGAGCGCGCCCATCGCGGTGCGGTAGGAACGGTGTTCGACCACGCCATAGCGCTGCCAGCCCCACAGCAACGACACGGCTATCACCGCAATCGCGGCCACCGCGGCGTAACGCGCGGTGCGCGGACGGCGCGGAGCAACGCGCGGCGCGAACTTCAGCCCGATCGGCGATACGGTCCCGATCTCCGTTATATGCGCAGCCGTCGATTCCTGTGCGGCGACAGCGCTAGGGTCTTCATCTTGATCGAACTGCTTCGCGATGGCTTGATCAAGCTGACGACTTGCCTGAGCCTCGCCGCGCGGCGCGTACGGCGAAGCCGACCAGGCACCGCGCGCCGGCACCTCGCCTGCCGGCACGCCCGCGGCCAAGGCCTTCAGCCGGTCACTCTGAGCCCATGCCGCCCGCAGCCGCAGCCACGCGACCCGGTGCGCGGTCGACTGCGCGATCCAGGCATCGAATTCCATCTGATCGCCGGGCGACCAGTCGCCGCCGTCGCGCCTGGCAAGCCAAGCGGCGGCGTCGCGTTCAATCTGTCTGCTTCCTGCCATGTTCGCGATTCCTGTCGGCGTCCTGCGCATCGTCGGCGGACGACTGCGTTGCGCCGTAGTAGTGCTCCGCCAGCAGACGCATCCCCTTGGCGACCTGTTTTTCCACGGTCTTCTCGGTGATGCCCATGCGCGCGGCCACCTCCTTCTGCGGCAGCTCCTCGACCCGGCGCAGCCACACCACTTCCCGGCAACGGTCGGGCAGCAGGTCGAACGCGTCGGCGAGGCGTCTGAGGTTCTGCCGCGCGCCGAGCCGGCGTTCGGGCGTCACCTCATCTACCAAGACGTTCAAGGACTCGAAATCACCCACCGGCTCGATCGACACCACCCGGCCGCGGCGCAGCCGGTCGGTCATCAGGTGACGCGCGGTCGCGAACAGGAACGACTTGGGCTGGTGCGGACGCGCCCGTCCGGCGGCCTCGTAGACGCGCACGTAGATCTCCTGGCGCAGGTCGTGGACATCGTCGATATGCGCCCAGACCCGGCGCAGGTAATGCACCAGCGCGGCTTCATGCACCAGGATTTCGTCGGCGAACCAGGCGTCGAGAGCGGTGTCCATTGCGCCGACATTAGCCGACCGCCGGCCGCGTGACCACGCCGGTCGCGATCACGACGGTGTTGAGCGAGGCGATGGGGGATGCTGCGGCCTGGTTCGTCATCTACATCGATCCCTGCCGAGGCCGAGCGATGCGCAGTACGTCGAAAGGACCCAAGACCTCGTCGGCAACACCGACGTCGATCGTGCGATCGGCGCGACTGCGCTTGCGGCATGCCGTGTTGAAACACGTGATGGCGAAGGCACTGTTGTTCGCATTGCTCGCCGGCATCGGCTCGACCGTGTATGCGCAGGACACAACACCCGCGACAACCGCTGAAACCGCGCAGCGCGAAGGCTACCGCTACTACCAGATCGGCGACTTGTCCGCGCCGCGACCGGCTCCGACCCAGGCCGGGATGATGCTGGTCGGCGGCGGCGACTGGCCGCGCGAAGCGTTCGAATGGATGATCCAGCGCGCCGGCCACGGCCGCATCGTGATCCTGCGCGCCTCCGGTTCGGTCGAGGCGCAGAACGAATTCTTCCACGACATCGGCGGCATCACCGCCGCGCAGACCCTGGTGTTCGACGACCGCCGCGCCGCCAGCGATCCGCAAGTGCTGGCGATCGTGCGCGATGCCGACGGCATCTTCCTCGCCGGCGGCGATCAGTCCAAGTACGTGCGCTTCTGGAAAGACACGCCGCTCGCGCGCGCGCTCGATGCGCACGTGCGCGCCGGCAAGCCGATCGGCGGCACCAGCGCCGGCCTGGCGATCCTCGGCGGCTATTCGTACGGCGCGATGGACGGCGGCAGCCTGGTCTCACAAGAAGCCTTGCGCGATCCCACCGGCCCGCAGCTGACCTTGGTCGACGATTTCCTGCACATGCCGTACCTGCAGCGCGTCATCACCGACAGCCATTTCGGCAAGCGCGAACGGCTCGGGCGATTGATCGCATTCGTCGCACGCCTGTCGAACGAACACGCGCGCGACGATCTGATCGGCCTGGGCGTGGACGAGTACACCGCGCTGTGCATCGACGCGCGCGGCCACGGCACGGTGTTCAGCGGCAACGGCGGGCATGTGTGGCTGGTGCGGCCGCGCCAGTCGGCGCAGGTGTATGCGCCGGGCCAGCCGCTTAGCATCCGCGAGGTACAGGTGATCGGCCTGGGCACCGGCAGCCGCCTGCGCCTGCGCGATTTCAAGGTCGAACAGCCCGCGTTGCACGAGCTTTATGATGTCGAATCCGGGCAGCTGATCCGTCGCGAACCCGCGGCCTGATGCCGACCCACCGCACGCCACCGAGCTGGAGCCGAGAATGAACTACGCCTTGCGTCATGCCTGTCTGGTCGCACTGATGGCCTCGGCCGCCGCGGCTCAGGCCGCCGAACCCACCGCTCCCGCCGCCGCGCCGAAAACGCAACCGGTGCTGGTGATCCACGGCGGCGCCGGCGTGGTCCGCGCCGGCATGAACGCGCAGGACGAAAAAGACGCGCGCGCCGCGCTCGAACAGGCGCTGCGCGCCGGGCACAAGCAACTGGCCGCGGGCAAGCCGGCGATCGACGCGGTCACCGCCGCGATCACCGTGCTCGAGGACGCGCCGATGTTCAACGCCGGCCGCGGCGCGGTGTTCACCCACGACGGCAAGAACGAACTCGATGCGGCGGTGATGGACGGCGCCGGCCTGCGCGCCGGTTCGGTCGCGGGCGTGCACCGGGTCAAGAACCCGATCCTGCTCGCGCGCGCGGTGATGGAAAAATCCAAGCACGTGATGATGGTCGGCGACGGCGCGGAAGCCTTCGCCAAGGAAAACGACGTGACCCTGGTCGACCCGTCGTATTTCCGCACCGAAAAACGCTGGCAGCAATTGCAGCAGGCGCTCAAGGAAGAAGCCGCCGGCCAGGCCCACGCCAACCTGGAAACCGCCAAGCACTTCGGCACCGTCGGCGCGGTCGCGCTCGACGCGCAAGGCCATCTCGCCGCGGGCACCTCGACCGGCGGCATGACCAACAAGCGTTACGGCCGCGTCGGCGATGCGCCGATCATCGGTGCCGGCACTTACGCCAGCACCCATTGCGCGGTGTCGGGCACCGGCTGGGGCGAGTTCTACATCCGCGCGGTCGCCGCGCACGAGATCTGCGCGCGCATGCAATACGCCGGCCAGAGCCCGCGCGAAGCCGGCGAAGGCGTGATCAACCGCGACATCCCGAAAGCCGGCGGCGACGGCGGCGCGATCGTGCTCGGCACCGACGGCCGTTTCGCCCTGCCGTTCAACACCGAGGGCATGTACCGCGGCTGGATCGGCGTGGACGGCAAGCCGCATGTGGCCTTGTTCAAGGACGATGTGCTGGCGGAGCCGGGCGAGGCGAAAGCCGGCGGCTGAACCTTCGCGGCGAGGCTTTTGCAGATGCGGCGTGCGACGCCGCATCGATGTAATACCGCACCGGACACACCGGATGGAAACCGCACCGTGCCGGCGATCAATGCGGCTTGCCGTTACGCCACTTCACGACGGGCCGCCGCGGCTACGATCGCCCCGACCTCGTCCAGCCACCGCGCGCGCTGTGCCGCGTCGCTACCCGACACCGGGCCGTACATACGCCGAATCACGCTGTCCACGCCGCACAGCCCGAACACGCAGCGCGCCCAGATCGCTTCGAGCGGATCGCCGAACGCCGCCATTTCGCGGTCGGCCGGCGTGTTTGACGTATTGAACACCAGCGCATGCCGCGCTTTCAGCAGGCCCACCGGCACGCCCTCGTAGGACACGCCGGGCGGATACGCGTACGCCGTATCCAGGCGGAACACCCGATCGATCCAGCCCTTGAGAATCGCCGGCGGCTGGCCCCACCAGTTCGGATGAAAGATCGCGATCAACTCGGCGCGCGCAAGCTCCTCGCAATGCCGTTCGACCAGCGGATCGCTCGAACCGACATTGCCGCTTTCGCCGGTGGGCTGCACCGGATTGAACTGCTCGGCGTACAGGTCGTGGAAGGCGATGCGATAGCCGTGCTCTGTCAGTACGTCCCGCGCTGTCTGCGCCATCGCGTGGCTCAGGCTGGTGGGGCTCGGGTTGGCGACGATGAGGGATGCGAGCATGGGAAGCTAATCTCGAAACGAGCCAGTGAACGCAACGGCGATTTCGGTCCGTCGAACCTCGCCAGTCCTGCAAGATGCGTGGACCGGCCAGCGGCCATCCTAGCCGACCCGCGCGACTTGGCTTCATGACGATCGTTATCCGCTGCGATCACGATAGGCCAGCATCCAGGCCGCATCGGAGCGAAGCGAACGCGCGATAATCCAGCCATCTTCAAGGCGCCTTCCTCCATGGCCATCATCGAACGCACCGCCGACATCGCCGCGAGTGTCCAACAGGTATATCGGGCATCGCAGGATTACGCGGTGCGCTACCACTGGGATCCTTTCCCAGAACGCATCGAGGTCGTCGCCGGCGCCCCGGATAGCTTGTCGATCGGCACCCGCGTGCGGGTGCGCTCCAAGCTCGGCATGCGCATGCTGGTGGAATTCGTCCAGGTCAAACCACCGACCCATGCCGCGATCGTGATGATCGACGGACCCTGGTTCCTGGCCAAATTCGCCGGCTCGTGGGTGTTCGAGGCAACTGCCGCGAACCGCACCGCAGCGCGATTCCGTTATTCGATAGTCGCCCGCCCGGCGTTCGCGCGCTGGGCCATCGAACCCTTGGCGACGCGTTATTTCGCCAGCGTGGTCGAACGACGCCTCGCCGGGCTCAAGACATACTGCGAACGCTTGGGCGATCCCGTGCCATCCGTCTAGCCGGCTCGTTTTTTCGCCAGCCGCCCCAACACCGAGGCGCTGTTGAGTTCCCGCAGCGCATCCTTGCCAATCCAGCGCGGTGCGGGCTCCTTGCGCGCGGCTAGCCTGGTCGCGGTTTCGTGCGCGGCGGCATGCAGGACGGCATTGCGCTTGCCGATCGAACGCAGCGACCAGTTGACGGCTTTCTTGACGAAGTTGCGGTCGTCCTCGGCGTGGGTCTCGATCAGTTCCAGGCCGTGCAGGAACAAAGCGTCGGCGGCCTGTTTGTCGTGCACGGTCTTGCTGGCGAGCAGCGCGAATGCGGCGCGCCTGACGTATTCGTCGCGGCGCGGTGCCCATTGCTCGATCTTGCGCCAGGCGTGCGGGCTGCGGTCGAACAGGGCGAAGCAGATGGTGTCGCAGACCGCCCAGTTGTCGAAGTCGCGCGACCAGCGATCCATCTGCGCGGGCGTGACCCAGGCCGGGTCGTCGACGTAGGACGCCAGCAGGCGTGCTTCGTACCAGGCGCTGTCCCACAACGCGGCCGCGAGTTCGTGATCGCGGCCCAGGCGCTTAGCCAACGCCTGGATCGAACCCATCGGTACGCCGAAGGCGCGCTCGGTGGGAATCGCGTAACGCGCCAGGCCGTCGCGATAGGCTTGGCTCGATGACATTCTGAGTTGATGCAGGGCGTCGTCGAGACGGGTCGCCAGCGCGCGTGCGGGTGCGGCGGTCTGGGTCTTGCCTCGGGGTGCCGAAGCATTGGCTTTCGCTTTGACTGTGGCCGACTTCTTCGCTGCCGCGGACGCACTTGCCGCTGACTTCCCCGCGATGGCTTTCTTCGTTGCGGTCTTGATCGGCGCGGTCTTGGCAGGCGCGGCTTTCTTCACTGCGACTTTCTTCGCGGCCGCTTTCTTCGCCGGAACCTTCACGACCGCCGCTTTCTTCACGGTCGCTCGCTTGAGCGTAGATGGCTTCTTCGTCACCGAAGCGGTCGCTTTTGAACTAGCGGTTCTGGCCATGTCCTGACACCGGCGATAGGGGCGGAAAGCGACAGCGCGGCATCAATGTAACCATCGATGCCGCGCCATGTGCCTTAATCGCGATTCGGCCGGGTGGCGTCATCGCTGCGCGGTCAGACCACGCTGGAGCCCTGCCCGACGCCGGGCTTGGCCGCGGCCGGACGCATCAGACTCAACACCACCGAGCCGCCGATGATCGCGGCGACGCCGATCAGCGAGATCAGCACCGGGATCTTGTACACGTCGATCAACAGCATCTTGCCGCCGATGAACACCAGCACCAGCGCCAGGCCGTACGGCAACAGGTGGAAGCGGTCGGCCATGCCCTGCAGCAGGAAGAACATCGCGCGCAGGCCGAGCACGGCGAACACGTTCGAGGTCAGCACGATGAAGGGGTCTTCGGTGATGGCGAAGATCGCCGGGATCGAGTCGACCGCGAAGATCACGTCGGTCACGCCGATCAGCACGATCACCGCGAACAACGGCGTGTACCAGCGCTTGCCGTCGCGCAGGATCGACAGCTTGCTGTCGTGGTAGTCGTCGGTCAGGCGCAGATGCCCGCGCATCCACTTGAGCACGGGGTTGTTGTCCAGATCCGGCGATTTGCCCGCGGCCATCAGCATCTTGATGCCGGTGAAGATCAGGAACGCGCCGAACACGTACAAGATCCAGTGGAACTTGGCCAACAGCAACGCGCCGGCGAAGATCAGGATCGCGCGCAGCACGATCGCGCCGAGCACGCCGATCACCAGCACGCGCTGGCGCTGTTCCTCGGGCACGGCGAAGTACGAGAACAGCATCAGGAACACGAAGATGTTGTCGACCGCGAGCGATTTCTCGACCAGGTAACCGGTCAGGAATTCCAGGCCGATGCGATTGCCGATCTCGGCGCCCGATTGTTCGCGCAGCCACCACCACAAACCGGCGTTGAACAGCAGCGCGAGCGCGATCCAGCCCACGGACCACCACGCGGCTTCCTTGAAGGTGACCTTGTGCGGCCCGCCGTGGCGCATCAGCACCAGATCGACGAGCAGCGCGACGACGACGAAGGCGGCGAACGCGCCCCACAGCATCGGACTACCGATGGTTTCCATATGACTCTCCCGGATGATTAAAGGCGCTTCGTAGCCGCAGGGCACGAAGCGTCGTCCGTTGAGATCTGGAAGACGTGCCTTCGCCGCTGTCGGCGAAGGTCTTGCTCGCATCCGGCCGACGAGGGTCGGTGATGGATGCCTGCGCACCGGGGCTGTGGACCCGTAATGACGATGCGACAGTCGGGAGCTACTCCCCTTCTGCGCGCAAGATAACACGGGGGCACATGAATTGCGGTTCAGCTGGATGCTTCACCGGCGCGTGGCGTCGCGCTCAGGTCCGCAGGTCGAGCTCCGGCCGCCGCGAGGCTGTCTGGTTCCATTGCACCTCGAAGCCCGCGTCGCGAAAAGCCCCGACGATGACCCCGCCGACCCGCAGCATGTCGGCGTCGGCGCCTTCCGGCGCGCCCCAGAACGCGAGCGACAGGCGGCTGGTGCGCTTGGCGGCGTTCAGGTCCTGGCGGGTGTAGAAGCACACGCCGTGCAGGCCGGCGGCCTCGCCGCCGCCGTCGAGAAGGGCTTCGCTGGCGTCGGAAAATCCATCCGACTGGGTGTAGCCGGCGTCGTGCAGCGCGACCACGCCGGCCCGGCCGAGGTTGGCGAACACCGCATCGATCCGCAGCTTCGCCGCGCGCCATTGCGCCGGCGTCATCTTGACCGGTTCGGGTTCCGGCGGCGGCGGTTCGGGAATCGGCTTGCCGGTCACGCGCGACAGCAGTTCAACCACTTCGTCCATCATCGCGTTGACCAGGATGTGGTTGCCGTGACCGTCGCTGATGTCGGCCTGGGCGCCGGCATCGATCAGCAGCTGCACCGCATCGGTGGTGGGCGCGAACTCGGCGGCGAGGTACAACGCAGTGCGTCCGCTTTTGCCCGCGTATTCCAACGGACTGCCGGCGGCTAGCAACACGCGCAGCACCGCGAGGTTGCGCTCGACCGGCGCGGTGTTCGCGCCCATCGCCGCGGTTTGCAATGCGGTGAAACCGTAGTCGCTGAGCGCGGCCGGATCGGCGCCGGCCTCGAGGCGGGCGCTGACGGTTTCGATGTCGCCCGCGCGCGCGGCGTCGAAGATGTTGTCGGTGCTCATGTCGCGTCCTTGTCGATGGTTGAATGGGTGGCAGGCATGGCCGCGCGCGATGCGTAATAAGTTGAAGCAATATGCGATTGGCTCAGCCAGGAAATTGGCTCCCGCCGGAATCGAACGATTTAGAGCCACCTCCGACCCACGCGTCGTTCATCTACCTGATCGCCGCTTTCCCGCCCGCTTGCCGCATACCGGCCGCAACTGCCGCGCCGGGTCAGTTTGTCATGGTTCTCCATGCGCGCATCACAGATTCAACGAGACGATAATCAATAAATACTCTTTACTTTTCAATTTCTTACAACATTTTTCATCACGCCGTTTTTACGTATGCCCCTCGTAAATAGCAAGGACGTCAGGGGGCGTCCTTAATGAAAAACATTGAAGTTTTCAGCATAGCCACCGCACGCATCTGTGCGGCCGCGCTCGAACAGCATCCCGTCGTAGCCCGCTTCAACGCCGAAGAATCCGCGCGACATATGCCCGGCGTGGACCCCGGCAATCGCGAAGCGATGGCCGCGGCGGTGCTCGCCTGCGGCGCGACCTTCGAATGGTTGATGGACGAAGGCTATCTGCGCAGCACCGCCTGCGTGAAAGAGTCCTTGAACGGCGTGCCGTTCGTGCATCTGGCGCTGCGTTATCGGCTGACCGAAAAAGGTTTGGCGATTCTCGGCGCGCACGCGAGCACCGCCGACGAAAGCCGCACGATCGGCGAACGCCTGATCGCCGCGGTCAAGTTGGGCGGCGCCGAGCGGATCAAGGAATCGGTCAAGTTGATGATCGGCGTGGGCGCGAATGCGCGGCCTGCGTTGCAGGTGAACAGCTGATCGCAGCAGGCTGACTGCAGCGAAAACTCATCGCGATCGATGCGAGCTCGCCGCGCACGACCGCCAGTCGCCGCCACTGGAACCTCGCGCGTTCGCGCCGCGTCTCATCCCCGGAGGTGTCGCGGAGGTGCGAGGTTCCAGTGGCGGCGGCTGATACCGCCGAACACCGGACGCGCGATCGCGCGCCCGATGTTCGAGCGACGCATCGCTATCAAGGCGTGTAACTAAGCACCAGCTGCGGCGCATTCGCGCCCTCGCGCGAAGACCAATCGACGCCGTCGGTAACGCCCGAGGCCGGCACCAGGATCACGCCGTTGTTGGCCACGCTGCCGTTCGCCCAGTTCTTGACCAGTTGCAGGCCAGTCGCGTTGAGCGTGACGTACTGCGCGCCGGTCGCGTTCGGCGTCACCGAACCGAGCTTGCTGCCGAGCGTGGCGCCGGCATAGGTCGCATTGCTTTCGCTCCAGGCGCTGGCGACCTGATACAGATCGTAGGCGCCGGCGGACTTGTCGCTGACCTGCAGCTTCACCTGCGCGCCGGTCAGGTTCAGACCGTTCGCGCTCGACACGTCCCAGCCCATCAACCCGCGCAACACTTGGCCGCCGTCGCTGCCGTCGGCGTACAGCACCGCGGTGTTGACCCGGGTGCCGCCGGATTTGACGGTGACGTCGCGGGTCGCGTTGAGGGTCAGCGACTGCCCGGGCGGCGTGCCGGCATCGTTGCAGGTGCCGGTGAAATGATCGGTGTAGCTGCTGCCGGCGCGCGGCACGAAATCGCCGGTGTAGCCGGTCGCGGTCAAGGTCAGCTTGAGCACGCCGTAGGTGCTGGCGTTGCTGGCTTCAAGCAAGGCATGGCTGCCGCTGATGCCGTAGAACGCGCGCCCGCCGGTGCCGACCAGGATCTGACGGATGCCGTCGCTGGCGGCGCCCTGATTGGGATTCATCTTGCCGTAGCGCTGGTAGTTGTGATCGTGGCCGACCAGGACCAGATCGGCCTTGACCGCGTACAGCGCGTCCCAGATCGGCTTGACCTGGCTGTAGCCGCTGTAGCTGCCGCGGCTGACCAGCGGATGGTGGAAGTACGCGGCGATGCACGGCTTGGTGGTCGCGGCCAGATCGCTCTTGAGCCAATTGATCTGCGCGCTGGCGACGGTGCCGCCCGACATGGTGTTCAAGGCGACGAAATGCCAATCGCCCACGTCCCAGCTGTAATAGCCCTTGCTGCGATCGCCGGCCTGGCCGGTCTGGTTACCGACGCCGTTGAAGTAATCGAAGTAACCGCTGGCGCCGGTGGTGTTGTAGTCGTGGTTGCCCGGCGACGGGCTGGTCAGCGCCTTGAAGCGGCCCCAGGTCGGCGCGTAGCGGTTGTTGTATTCGGTCAAGGTGCCGCTGCTGTAGGCGTTGTCGCCGGCGGTGAACACCGCGGTCGGGTTGATCGACACGATCAGGTCCGAGGTGCCCTGGCAGGCGTTGCCGCTGGTGTCGCAAATGTCGCCGGCGCCGGCCACGACCACGGTGGCCTTGTCCAGCGGCACCGCGCTGTATTCATAGCGGTCGAGCTGGAAACCGCTGTCGGGTTGGCTGAAATAAGGCTGGATGTCGACGCATTCACCGCGCAAGGCGCGGGTGGTGAAGCTGCGGTCGTTCCACTGCTTGCCCTCCAGCACCAGGCGGTCGCCGCCGCTGCTGCTGAGCACCAGCGAGTCGTAACCCGACAGCTTGAGTTGCTTGAAGCCCACGCGCAGCCACTTGACGCCGGATTCGCAGACGCGGTTGGACACGGCCTGCGACAACGCTGCCTTGGCCAGCGGCGTACCGCGCAGGGTCGATGCGCTGGCGCTGATCGGCTTGCTGAGGGTGTCGTCCTCGGACAGTTGCAGCGTGCGCTGGGCGGCCTGCGCGGGCGCGAACGCGGCGCCGATGAGCACGGTGGCGAGGGCGCCGTGGGCGAGCTTGGAATTCACTGGCTGTCTCCGGGAACGGGGAGTGGCGGGTGGACGCGGCGATACGAGCCGCGTTGGCTGCGGAGTTTGGCCGGAAAACTGCTACACGATTGCGACGGACTTCGCGCCCGTTGCGGGCGTGGCTGAGGTCGCGGTCACAAGTTGGGCGCCTGGGCGACGAGCGGTTGTGGGGCGGCGCGGCGATCTGAACGAAGAGCGTCGGGGCTGACGCCCCACCCACAAAAATCTTTTGTCTTCGCTCGTTTGTTTTTATGTCTTTTCTGGCTTGCTTCACGCAGGCCGCATCCGCTTCGGCGGTAGTGCGCTGCCGCGAGTTATCGATGTCATCGCGAACCTGGCGATAAGCAGAATCCGCAGACGATCACTTGAGCCGATCAAGCTCGATTCGCCAGCGCAGCCCCGAGGTTTTTTTGTGGATGGGGCTTCAGCCCGACGCTCTTCGCTCAGATCACCGCGAACCCACATCGCCTCACTCGTCATGCACCGGCGCACCCTCGCCCGCGATCTCCAGCAACTCGATCTCGAACACCAGCACCGAATTGGGTTCGATCTGCCCGGCCATGCCGCGTTCGCCATAAGCGAGCTTGGCCGGAATCCAGAACCGGTACTGGCTGCCCGGCGTCATCAACTGCACGCCCTCGGTCCAGCCCGGCATCACCTGGGCGAGCACGAATTCGGCCGGGTGATCGGTGTCGTAGGTGCTTTCGAACTTGCTGCCGTCGAGCAGGCGGCCGAGATAATTCACCCGCACCGTGTCGCTGGCTTTCGGGTGCGCGCCCTTGCCCGCGCGCATCACCTGGTATTGCAGCCCGGAGGCGGTGGTGGTCACGCCCTGCGCCTGCGCATTGCGCTTGAGGAAGGCCTCGCCGGTTTCGAGATTGCGCGCCGCCAGCGCCTTGGTATCGGCATCGTGCTTGCCGCGCAGGTGTTCGCTGAAACCTTCGCGGATGCGCTTGCTCTGCGCTTCGTCGAACAGCGAGGGACGGCCGGCCTGGGCATCGCGGATCGCGCGCAGCACCACCTCGGTATCGAGTTCGCCGCGCACCGGTTCGATGCTGCGGGCGAAATCGCGACCGACGATGTAGCTGACCTTGGCCTTGTCGCTGGCTACCTGCGCCGCGGTCAGCGGCGCGGGCGCATCCGCCGACGCCAGTTTCGCCGCATCGTTGGACGCGGGCGTACATGCGACGGCGGCGGCAAGGATGGCGCTGAGAAGGCAGATGCGAGGAACGGTCGAACGCGGCATGCAGGCGGCTCCGTGAAGCGATGGTGGCTTGAGTCGGTCGATACGGATCAGTCGGTGACCGCGAACGTCAGCATCATCCCCATGTCCTCGTGTTCGAGGTTGTGGCAATGAAGCATGTAGCGCTGGGTGCCGCTGAAGGGCTGGGAAAAATCGATGGCCAGACGCACGACTTCGCCGGGCCAGACCACGACAGTGTCGCTCCAGCCCAGGTCCTGCGGGTTCAAGCCGCCGGCCGCGACCTGGCGGCCGCGGATGTCCGGCGGGCTGATCGCGCGCGACAGGATCCGGAACTGGAATCCGTGCAGATGGATCGGGTGCGGCATGCTGGTCATGCTGTTGCGGATTTCCCAGACCTCGCGGCTGCCGCGTCGAACCGAGAACGCGGGCTCGTGACCGCTAAGGTGGAAATTCCAGTCGTTGATGAACCAGCGGCCTTCTTCGTCCATGCGCAGGCGCAGCGCGCGTACCGGCCAGGTCGTGGTGTCGGGCAACGGACCGATGGTCGAGATCGCGCTCAGGTCGGGCAGGTGCGCGGGCGGACGCTTGTCGGTCGCGCACTCGATCACCCGCACTTCCATCAGGTCGAGCGGCTCGCCCATCGCGGCCGCGCCGGGATGGTCGGCCATCGGATCGGGCAGGAACGCGCCCGATTCGTCCTCGTTCTCCATCGCCACGTAGTCCAGGCTGCGCAGCATCACCCGTTCGCCGGGCTTGAGCGCGCTGAAATCGACCAGCACGTCGATGCGCTGCGCCGGCGCGAGGAACACGTCGTCGACCGGCCAGGCGCGTTCGAGCAGGCCGCCGTCGGTGCCGATCAACTGCATCGTCAGCGCGCGCTCGCCCTGCATGAAGGCCGCGCGCAGCATGCGCGCGTTGGCAACATTGGCCAGACGGAAGCGATACCACGCGGGGATCACTTCGAGGTACGGCTCGGGTGTCCAGTTGACCATCACGCGATTGCCGATCCAGTCGTCGGCGCCGTCCTTGTAGACGATCGCGTTGTCGGCGCCGACCTGCTTGTCGGCGATCATCAGCGGCAGATCGCGTTCGCCCCAGCGCATGCCGAGGCGTTGGCGCAGCGCGAGCTCCTCCGCGTCCTCGATCAACAGCAGACCGGCCAGCCCGCGCTGCAGTTGCACGCCGGTGCGGCCGTGCGGATGGGCGTGGTACCAGTACAAGCCGGCACGGTTGTCGATGCGCAGGCGATAGCGCCGCTGCGTGCCCGGTTCGACCGGATGCAGGCCGCTGCCGTCGTTGGCTTCGTCAATCGACAAACCGTGCCAGTGGATCGTGGTGGCTTCGGCAAGACGGTTGTCGAGGCCGACCTCGATGGTGTCGCCGCGGCGCGCGCGCAGCAGCGGGTTGACCACCGCGCGCGCATTGATCTGCGTGGCGTAGGCCCACAGTTGCGTCGGCGCGCCGGGAAACAACGCCTGCGTCGTCGCCTGCGCGATCAGTTGCAGCGGCTGCCTGAGTTCGATCTCGGCCAGCAACCCTTCCGCGCCCGGCAGGCGCAGCGGCTGCACGAAGCGCGCCTCGGGCGCGAGCAGTTGCAGGTCCGGCGCGGCGGCCGAGCCCATGCGATGGCCGTGTCCGCCGGTCCAGCGCCACATCGCGATCGGCCCGGCCACGGTGGCGGCGCCGCCCACGGCGAGGCCGACCAGAAAGCGGCGGCGTTGCGGATCGGTCATTGGTGCGTGGTTCCCGGCTGCATGGCGCGACGGCTCTGGCGGTGGCTCGTGAGCGACCCGCCATCATCCACGCCGGTTATTGCAGATGCTGCCGGCAGGCGATGCTTCTGTGACGCGGGTCAATCCTGGAGCCGCCGATCGCGACGCTCAGATCGAATCGTCGAGCTTGGCCTGCCAGATCCGGTCGCCGAGTTCGTGCATCTCGACCCCGGCGAAGAATTGTTCGCCGAGCAGCGCGTAGTCGGGTTCGCTGGCGCCGCGCCAGTCGAGAAACTTCGGCCTATGCACCGCGAAGCCCTGCGGGTGGGCGGCGTTGCGGTAGGGGATGGCCATGGTCAGGGTCAGATCGGCGAGGTGGTCGCGCACGATCACGATCAAGGCATCGGTGCGCCCCGACTCCAGGGTGACATAGCCGTCGTGGACCACCACCGCCTGCGTGGCCTCTTCGTCGTTCTGGGCCAGGCTTGCGCGCGCCAGGGCCACACCGTCCTCGAGCGAGTCGGCGTCGTAGCGCACCATCTTGCGCGCGCCTTGCGCGTCCTCGTAGGCGTACAACGGAATCAGCGCCTCGCCGTCGGCGACGCACCAGACCCCGTGCGCGGCGAAGAAGCCGGCCAGTCGGATTGCTTGCTCCACGAAACTCCCCTCGACGTCGATTCAGTCGGCCCCCCGGCGGGGTCACTTTACACGGTGGTGGGGAGATTGCGATGCGCTTGGGGTTTTGACTGAGCGTCACCTTTATGTGCGGAAAGGAGCTGTGAGTCGCAATCCTGCTTGTGCTGTTCCCCCCTTTGGAAAAGGGGGGGATTCGCTTTTGCTCTTGCTTGTTTGCTCGGATGGAAGCGAAAAGCGAATCCCCCGCGCTGTCGTTTCGATTCGGCTTCATGCCCACGCCGGGCGCTCGCCCCCTTTTACAAAGTGGGCGACGGTTGGCGCGGTGGTCGCTTGCGTGAGGGATATTCCCCCGTCGATGGCTTCAGCGAGGGATCGTCAGCTGCCGATGACTTCAATGAGGGATCGATGCCTGATGAGGAACCGTGCGATCGGTCGCCTCCCCGACGCCTTGCGTCGACGCATCGACTGCCACGTCCGCCCCACCCTTGCGCGCCACCCACATCCGCAACGCCACATAAAACACCGGCGTCAGAAACAGCCCGAACAAGGTCACCCCAAGCATCCCGGCGAACACCGTCACCCCGGTCGCCGCGCGCACTTCGCTGCCGGCGCCCTGGCCGATCAGCAACGGCACGGTGCCGGCGATGAACGCGATCGAAGTCATCACGATCGGGCGCAGACGCAGACGGCAGGCCTCCAGCGCGGCGTCGACGATGCCGCGCCCCTGCCGCTCCAGTTCGCGCGCGAACTCGACGATCAGGATCGCGTTCTTGCAGGCCAATCCCATCAGCACCACCAGGCCGACCTGCACGAACACGTTGTTGTCGCCGCCGGTCAGCCACACGCCGGCCAACGCCGACAGCAGAGTCATCGGCACGATCAGGATCACCGCCAGCGGCAAGGTCCAGCTTTCGTACAAGGCCGCAAGCACCAGGAACGCCAGCAGTACCGCCAACGGAAACACGATCAGCGCCGACGAACCCTGGGTCGCTTGCTGATAACTCAGGTCGGTCCATTCGATCCGCATGCCGTTGGGCAGCGTCTTCTGGGCGATTTCACGCAGCGACTGCATGGCCTGGCTCGACGACAGCACGCGCGGATCGGACTCGCCGATCAGGTCGGCGGCGGGATAGCCGTTGTAGCGGATCACCGGGTCCGGGCCGTAGCTGTGGCCGAGGGTAACCATCGAACCCACGGGCACCATCTGCCCGCGCTCGTTACGCACGCGCAGGTTGGCGATGTCTTCGACGCTGTCGCGATGCGCGCCGTCGGCCTGGGCGATCACCTGATAAGTGCGGCCGAACTGATTGAAGTCGTTGACGTAGGCCGAGCCCAGATAGGTCTGCAAGGTATCGAACAACTCGCTCAACGGTACGCCCTGCGCCTTGGCCTTGAGCCGATCGACCTGCGCATCGAGTTGGGGCACGTTGGCCTGGTAGGTGCTGATCGGCACGCCCAGTCCCGGCGTGTTCGCGATCGCGCCGGTGAAATCGTTGAGCGCGTTCTGCAAGGCGCCGTAGCCCTGGCCGTCGCGGTCCTGGATGTACAGCGCATAGCCCGAGCCGGTGCCCAAGCCAAGAATCGGCGGCGGCATGAACGAGAACGCCACGCCTTCCTGCAGCCCTGCGAATTTCTCGTTGAGTTCGGCGTTGATCGCCTCGGCGCTGCGGCCGCGTTTGGCGAAGGGTTCGAGTTCGAAAAACAAGGTTCCGCTGTTTGGCGTGTTGGTGAATTGCAGAGGATTCAGCCCGGGATAGCCCTCCGATGCGTCCACCCCGTCGGTCTCCATCGCGATCGCGCTCATCTTGCGGATCAAGGCGTCGGTGCTCGACAGCGAGGCGCCGGCCGGCAACTGCACGCCGCCGATCAGGTACAGCTTGTCCTGGGTCGGGATGAATCCACCCGGCACCGCCTTGAACATCAGTCCGCTCAGCGCGAGCAACAGCACGTACACCGCGAGCACCGCGCCGCGCCGGCCGAGTAATCGGCCGATCGCGCCGTGGTAGCGCTGCGAACTCGAGCCGAAGAAACGGTTGAACGGACCGAACAGCCAACCCAGCAGACGATCGATGAGCCGCGTCGCCGCGTCTTTTGACGCCCCGTGCGGTTTGAGCAACACAGCCGCTAGCGCAGGCGACAGGGTCAACGAGTTGATCGCCGAGATCACCGTGGAAATCGCGATGGTGACCGCGAACTGCTTGTAGAACTGCCCGGTCACGCCCGACAGAAACGCCATCGGCACGAACACCGCGCACAGCACCATGGCGATGGCGATGATCGGCCCGGACACTTCGCGCATCGCCTGATGCGCCGCTTCCAGCGGCGTCAGCCCGTCGGCGATGTTGCGCTCGACGTTCTCCACCACCACGATCGCATCGTCGACCACGATGCCGATCGCCAGCACCAAGCCGAACAGGCTCAGGGTGTTGATCGAAAACCCGAGCAGGTACAAGGCCGCGAACGTGCCCACCACCGACACCGGCACCGCCAGAAGCGGGATGATCGACGCGCGCCAGGTCTGTAGGAACACGATAACCACCAGCACCACCAGCAGCACCGCTTCGGCGAGCGTGGTCACCACCGCCTTGATCGAATCGCGCACGAACACGGTCGGATCGTAGACGATGCGGTACTCCAGACCGGGCGGAAATTTCCGCGACAATTCGTCCATGCGCTCGCGCACCGCGTCCGACAGCGCGATCGAATTGGCGCCGGGCGACTCGAAGATGCCGATCGCCACCGCGTCGACGTTGTCGAGTTGCGCGCGCAAGGTGTAGTCGGCGGCATCGAGCTCGATCCGCGCCACATCCGACAAGCGCACGATGGTGCCGTCGTCGCCGCTCTTGAGCACGATCTGGGAGAATTCGGCCACGCTGTTCAAGCGGCCCTGACTGTTGATCGGAATCAGGAAATCGCTGCCGCCGGGCATCGGTTCGGCGCCGAGCTGGCCGGCGGAGACCTGCACGTTCTGTTCGCGGATCGCGCGCACCACGTCGCCGGCGCTGAGGCCGCGCGCGGCGATGCGGCCCGGATCGAGCCAGATCCGCATCGCGTAGTCGCCACTGCCGAACATCTGGGTCTGGCCCACGCCGGGCAGGCGCGCGAGTTCGTCCTTGAGTTTCAAGCTCGCGTAATTGCGCAGGTACAGCGAATCGTACTGACCGCCAGGCGATACCAGATGTACCAGCATGGTCAGCGTCGGCGATTGCTTTTGCGTGGTGACGCCTTGCCGACGCACGTCCTCGGGCAAGCGCGCCTGCGCCTGACTGACCCGGTTCTGCACCTGCACCTGGGCCTGATCGGGATCGGTGCCGGGTTTGAAAGTCACGGTGGTGACCAGCACGCCGTCGGTGCCGGCCACCGACTTCATGTACATCATGTCCTGCACGCCGTTGATCGCTTCCTCCAGCGGCGTGGCCACGGTCTGCGCGATGACTTTCGGATTGGCGCCGGGATAGACCGCGCGCACCACCACGGTCGGCGGCACCACGTCGGGGTATTCGCTGACCGGCAGCAGCGGCAGCGCGATCAGGCCGGCGGCGAAGATCAGGATCGACAGCACCGCGGCGAAGATCGGCCGGTCGATGAAGAAACGCGAGAAGTCCATGACGGTGTCCTGCCGCGACGCGCGGCCGCAAGGGGTCGCGGCCGGCGCATCGGCGTCGGCCGTTTAAACGTGAACCGGGTTCGCGGCGGGATTCGCCGCGCTCTTGCTTACGCCGCGGCGGCGATCACATCCGGCGTACGCCGCACCTGCACGCCGAACTCGCGCAGGCGTTGCAGCTGATACGCCGGGTCGATCAATCCATCGGGCGTGTACAGGCCGGGCGCGACCGCGTCACCACCGGCCAGCCCGAGCAGGCGTTCGACCCCGAGCGCGATGCCGATCGCGGTGATCGGCGCCTGGCCTTGCGGGTGAGTCAGCTCGTGCCGGCTGCGCGCGATGCGGCCGTCGTGCAGTTCGCCTTCCAGCTCGATCACGATCTCGGTCGAGAACGCTTCGCCGCGGCGCCGGCTCGCGCTTTCGCCCAGCGCCATGTCGAGCCGGATCGAATGCGCGTCGGTCGCCGCGGCCAGGCTCACCACATCCAGCGGCGAATACGCCGACGCCGCCACGCGGGTGCCGTCCACGCTCAGGAAACTGCGCGCGGCCTCGTCGCCACGCACCCAGCGCCAGCGGCCGTTTTCGAGAATCTGCGCGGCGGCGGCATCGACCAGTCGTTCGTAATCCGCCGCCGCGGCCGGGCCGCCCATGTCCTGTTCGTCGAGCAGCGCGCCGATTTCGATCCGGTCGACGCGGCGGAATTCTTCGGCGAAATGCAGGGCCGGCAAGGTCGCCGCGCCGGCCAGCCAGTGGCTGGCGAGCAGGATCGGCGCCGCGCCCGGCGCGCGCAGATGAAGCGCCACTTCCGGCGCGATCTCGAACGAACCGCTGGAGGTGCTGACGTAAGGCAGTCGGTGGCGTTGCGCGTACTTGAGCGAGTTGAGGGTGTCGTCCTTGACGAACAACACCACCGCGGAGAATTGCGCGTCCTCGGGCAGGCCGAGATCGGCGCGCTGCAGGTCCACGCGCAGTGCGCGAGCGTTGCCGAGGGTCGCGGCGACCGCGTCGGCGCGGGCCAAGTCGCGGCCGGCGATCGCGATCGGCAGCTCGGGATGCAGCCGGCGCAGGGCCTGCGCGCCTTTCGCGCCGACCACGCCGGAACCGCCGATGATGAGGACGGGCTTGAGAGCGTTTGCGTTCATGACGAGGATTCCGTGAGGTCGTAGAGGACGTGGCCGGCACGGGTCCATAAGGCGACCCGATTCAAACTACGATTGGTAACTTACCAATAGTAGGATACATTTGGCGCGCCAATGTCAAGCACTTCCCGATCACTTTTTGCAGAGCCGCGCCCATGAGTCCTTCCGCCCCCGCCCGACGCCTGCCCAAGGCCGAGCGCCGCGACCAATTGCTGGAAACGGCGATGACGATCGTGCGCGAGCAAGGCACCGACGCGCTGACCCTGGGCTACGTGGCCGAACGCGCCGGGGTCAGCAAGCCGATCGCCTACGAGCACTTCGGCACCCGCTCGGGCCTGCTGATCGCGCTGTACAAGCAGATCGACGAACGCCAGGCCACGACCGTCGCGCAGGATTTCGCCCGCACGCCCAAGCGCCTGGCCGATGTCGCCACATTGATCGGCGAGAGCTATATGAGCTGCTTCCGCACCGCCGGCCCGGAGTGCCACGCGATCTTCGCCGCGCTCAAGGGCGATGAGCAGATGGAGCGCGTGCAGCAGGAATTGGTGCAGGGCTATGTGGCGTTCTATCGCGATCTGCTGGCGCCGTACGCGAAGGTCGACGACGCCGAACTGCGGCGTCGCTGCATCGCCATCGTCGGCGCGGGCGAGTCCTTGTCGCGCGAGATGAGCGCCGGACGCATGACCGAAATGGATGCGGCGCGGACCCTGGCATCGCTGATCGAGCGCTGGATACGCGCGGATTAACCGCCGCGGCGAATCACGCCCGAATGCGGCTCAGTGACAACCATCACCGTCGCCGCATCCGCTATCGCCACCGCCGCAACCTGGCTTCGGATCGACCGCCATCGCAGGCACGAACTGCATCGACGCGGACGCGCATTACAAAACCTTCATGCAGCAAAGGCCCGCGCGGGGTTGACCCGGTGGCGATCGGCGAGGATCATGCGCCCGTTCACGCATTCCCGCCCACCCCAGAGGCTCCCCTTGGACAGTCGATCTAGACCTTTGCTGCAGCGCCCGCGCTGACGGATCGCCACAGGTCTGGGATGTCCCAGGTCGGCACCGTTCGCGCAGAACGGAGCCGCTATCGCCGAATCATCGATTCGCGCGTCTCTCTACAAGCACTGCAGTTTCCATCTGAAGACACCTGCCCAGGTGGCCTTTGGCGTTTCCGTTCGTCCGGAGATCGCCGATGCCCCCGAAGACCGCATTCGTCCTGAGCGCGGCGCGCTTGCTTGCATCCGTGCGTGCAGTGCGCGTCGACGCACGCCTGTTGATCGATGACACCGTCGCGCCCGGCCGCATCCGCGTGTCGAACGACAACGCACCCGCGAGCGAGCGCCACCGCGCAACCGACGACAAGCCGCGCCTGATCGCGCGCTGGCAACGCAATGGGCTCAACCATCGTCTCGAATGCCGTTGGCGCGCGGCCCGCGCCGAAGGCGTGAGCGAGGAACCTCCGCCGGCCGCGCGCCCGCGCACCGCACTCGCCCACGCCGCGGTCGTTCGACCGATACGCGGCGCCGTTCCATCGAGCCGTATCGAGATTCGCCATGACGCCCATCGTCCGTCACCGTCCGCACTCCCCGCTGATCGCCGCGCTGGTCCGCGCGCGCGGTTGGCCCAATGCCTACGACCTGGCCGCGTTCGCGCTGCTGATCGCCGCCGCGGCGGCGCTCGCGCACGGCGCGGCCGACATGCGCGAGCCGTTGTCCGGCCTGAGCCAACAGCCGGTATCGCTGCGGATCGCGAATCTGCCCGAGTACGCCTTGCGCACCACCTTGCGCATGTTCGCGGCGATGCTCGCCTCGCTGTTGTTCACCCTCGTGGTCGCCACCTGGGCGGCCAAGAGCCGGCGCGCCGAACGGGTGATCGTGCCCGCGCTCGACATCCTGCAATCGGTGCCGGTGCTCGGATTTCTCAGCTTCACCGTGACTTTCTTCCTCGGCTTGTTTCCGGGTCGTCAGCTCGGCGCGGAATGCGCGGCGGTGTTCGCGATCTTCACCAGCCAGGCCTGGAACATGACCTTTTCGTTCTACCAATCGCTGCGCACGGTGCCGCGCGATCTGGACGAAGTCAGTCGCGGTTTCGGCCTGAGCGCATGGCAGCGTTTCTGGCGCCTGGACGCGCCGTTCGCCGCGCCGGGACTGGTGTGGAACATGATGATGTCGATGTCGGGCGGCTGGTTCTTCGTGGTCGCCTCCGAAGCGATCACCGTCGGCGACACCACGGCCGAACTGCCGGGCATCGGCTCGTACCTGGCGTTGGCGATCGCGCACAAGGACATCGCCGCGGTCGCCTGGGCGGTGTTGGCGATGGCGCTGTTGATCGCGCTCTACGATCAATTGCTGTTCCGCCCGATCGTCGCCTGGGCCGACAAGTTCCGGGTCGAGCAGACTGCCGGACAGCAGCGGCCGGCCTCGTGGGTCTACGACATGGCGCGGCGCACGCGCCTGCTCAAGCGCGCGCTGCGGCCGCTGGCGTGGCTGTGGCAACGCGCGATGCTGCTGCGGCTGCGTCCACGCGCGATCGCGCCGGTACCCGCGCGCGCGACAGCGACGGGTTGGGCCGATCGCATCTGGCTGGCGCTGACCCTCGCGGTGGCGGCATGGGGCGGATGGTTCGCGTTCGATTACGGCCGTCAGACGCTCGGCTTGAGCGATGTGGCCGAAGCGTTCGGCGGCGGCCTGGCGACCTTGTCGCGGGTGGCGATCCTGATCGCGATCGCCAGCGCGATCTGGGTGCCGATCGGGGTGTGGATCGGCCTGCGTCCGCGGCTGGCCCAACGCGTGCAGCCACTGGCGCAGTTCCTCGCCGCGTTCCCGGCCAACGTGCTGTTCCCGGTGGCGGTGATCGCGATCATGCGTACCGGCGCAAACCCGGACCTGTGGTTGTCGCCGCTGATGGTGCTCGGCACCCAGTGGTACATCCTGTTCAACGTCATCGCCGGCGCCAGCGCGTATCCAACCGATCTGCGCGAAGCCGCAACGGTGTATCGGCTGCGTTCGTGGACTTGGTGGCTACGCGCGATCGTGCCCGGCGTATTTCCCTATTACGTCACCGGCGCGCTGACCGCGTCGGGCGGCTCGTGGAACGCGAGCATCGTCGCCGAGTTGGTGCATTGGGGCGATCAGCGAGTCGAAGCCTACGGCCTGGGTTCCTACATCGCGCGCGCCACGCAAGCCGGGGATTTCCATCGGGTGGTGCTCGGCGTCGCGGTGATGTCGCTGTTCGTCACCTTGTTCAACCGGACCGTGTGGCGGCCGTTGTACGCCTACGCCGAACGGCGGCTGCGTCTGGATTGATCGTTCGCGGCGACGCCTGTGCATTCGCATTGGCGCGTCGCCTTTCTGTTGTCGCTTCATCGGAGTCACGACCATGACCTTCTCCTCCCTCACTCCCGCACTGCCCGCCGTCGCGCCGCTGATCGAAGTTCGGCATCTGCGCCAGCACTACCGCAAGGACGGCGCCGCGCCGCTGGTGGTGCTCGACGATGTCGACCTGTCCCTGCATTCCGGCGAGATCGTCGGTCTGCTCGGCCGTTCGGGCTCGGGCAAATCCACATTGCTGCGCGCAATCGCCGGGCTGATCAAGCCCAGCGCGGGCGAGGTCGCGTTCTGCGGCACGCCGTTACGCCAGGCGCCGGCCGACATCGCGATGGTATTCCAGAGCTTCGCCTTGTTTCCGTGGTTGACGGTGTTGCAGAACGTCGAGCTCGGCCTGGAGGCGCGCGGCGTCGCCGCCGCGCAGCGTCGCGCCCGCGCGGTCGCGGCGATCGATCTGATCGGTCTGGACGGTTACGAAAGCGCGTACCCCAAGGAACTGTCCGGTGGCATGCGCCAGCGCGTCGGCCTGGCGCGCGCGCTGGTGGTGCAGCCACGCGTGCTGCTGATGGACGAGCCGTTCTCGGCGCTCGATGTGCTCACCGCCGAGACTCTGCGCACCGATCTTCTCGATCTGTGGTCGGAAGGACGCATGCCGATCGAAGCGATCCTGATGGTCACCCACAACATCGAGGAAGCGGTGTTGATGTGCGATCGCATCCTGATTTTCGGCTCCAATCCCGGCCGGGTAATCGACGAGATCCACGTCGATCTGCCGCAGCCGCGCGATCGGCTCGACCCGGCGTTCCGCGCCCAGGTCGACCGCATTTACGCGCGTATGACCGGCTCGCCGTCGGCGCAGGCGCCACGCGAGAGCGGCGCGATGCAACCGGGTCTGGCGATGGAACTGCCGCAGGTGTCGAGCAATCTGATGGCCGGTCTGATCGAAGCCGTCGCCGCCGCGCCATACCGCGGTCGCGCCGATCTGCCGGCCTTGGCCGAGCATTTGCGGATGGAAGTGGATGAGTTGTTTCCGATCGCCGAAAGTCTGCAGCTGTTCGGTCTGGCCACGCTCGGCGACGGCGATCTGCATCTGAGCGAAGCCGGCCTGCGTTTCGCCGGCGACGATATCGACGCGCGCAAGCGCGAGTTCGCCCGCCAGCTCGCGGCGAAGGTTCCCCTGGCCGCGCATATCCGCCGCGTGCTGGATGAGCGCGCCTCGCATCAGGCGCCGGCGCAACGTTTCCGCGACGAACTCGAAGACCACATGTCGGCCGATTACGCCGCCGCGACCTTGCGCGCGATCACCAGTTGGGCGCGCTACGCCGAGTATTTCGCCTACGACGAACAGGCCGATCGCTTCACTCTCGACAACCCGAGCTGAGCGATGGCCTCTCCAACCTGCCCACCTATCTTCGAAGGAGCCGCGGCATGCGCTTCATCCAGACGTTTCAGTTCTATCCCTTTCTCGACACGGTAATCAGCCTGCTCGCCGCATTCGTGCTCGGCACCGCGATCGGCGCCGAGCGCCAGTACCGCCAGCGCACCGCCGGACTTCGCACCAATGCGCTGGTCGCGCTCGGCGTGGCGGCGTTCGTCGACCTGGGCATGCGCCTGGCCGGCAGCGTCGAGGCGGTGCGGGTGATTTCCTATGTGGTGTCCGGTATCGGTTTTCTCGGCGCCGGCGTGATCATGAAGGAAGGCATGAACGTGCGCGGGCTCAATACCGCGGCGACGTTGTGGTGTTCGGCCGCGGTCGGCGCCTGCACCGGCGCGGACATGATCGCCGAGGGCGTGTTGCTGACCGGCTTCGTGATCGCCGGCAACACCTTGCTGCGGCCGTTGGTCAACGCGATCAATCGCATTCCGATCGATGCGCAGTTGTCGGAAGCGACTTACGAGGTGCGGCTCAGCGCCGATCCGGAGTCGCTGCCGGCCGCGCGCGAATGGCTGGTCGAGCATCTGGAGGCGGCGAATTATCCGGTCGGCGATGTCGCGCTCGACGAACACGGCGAGGGCGTGGTGGAGATCGTCGCGACCTTGGTCAGCACCGCGGTGGATGCGAAGGAATTGGACGCGGTAGTGGAGCGATTGCGGCGCATGCCTGGGGTCAGGCATGTGGCTTGGGAGTCGAGTACGCGGGATTGATTAGTGGGGATTTTGAATCGGGAATCGGGAATCGGGAATCGGGAATCGGGAATCGGGAATCGGGAA
>NZ_LMHM01000014.1:164940-193793 GCF_001427785.1 Lysobacter sp. Root690 | reverse complement strand
ACGTGACCGATGGTGCCGACGTTGACGTGCGGCTTGGTGCGCTCGAATTTACCCTTAGCCATGGCTGTCGCTTCTCGTTTGTGGGTCTGTATGTCGCGGCGGCTGTTGGTAAAGCAGCCTTGTGTTGCGTTGGATGGTGCTCACGAAAGGAATCGAACCTTCGACCTCCTCCTTACCAAGGAGGTGCTCTACCGACTGAGCTACGTGAGCGTAAAACTCTGGTGTCGCGACCCGGTTACCGGGCCTTGCTGCAATGGGGGCCGCCAAGAGTGGATTCAATGGAGCGGGAGACGGGATTCGAACCCGCATTATCAGCTTGGAAGGCTGAGGCTCTAACCATTGAACTACTCCCGCGCCGCGTACAGCCATTACAGCGTTGGAACTTTAACTTGAAACTTTACCTTGGAACCGCGCCGAACTTTCGATCGTCGCGCCACCGATATTCTGGTGGAGGGAGGTGGATTCGAACCACCGAAGGCGTAAGCCAGCAGATTTACAGTCTGCCCCCGTTGGCCGCTTGGGTATCCCTCCAAAGAGCCCGTAATTCTGGGGTGCGTTCTTCAGGTTGTCAACGCGTTTTCACATACAAGCCTGAAAAATTTTCGTCCCGCCCCGGCGACACGCATCGGCCCGACTCGGCCGCATAGTGTACTCAGACATTGAACCGGAAGTGCAACACATCGCCTTCCTGGACGCGATATTCCTTGCCTTCCAGGCGCAGACGCCCGGCGTCGCGCGCTCCGGACTCGCCCTTGTACTTGATGAAATCGTCGTAGGCGATGGTTTCGGCGCGGATGAAGCCCTTCTCGAAGTCGGTGTGGATCACCGCGGCGGCCTGCGGCGCGGTCGAACCGGCCTTGACCGTCCAGGCGCGCACTTCCTTGACCCCGGCGGTGAAGTAGGTCTGCAGGCCCAGCAACTCATAACCGGCGCGAATCAGGCGATTGAGGCCAGGCTCGGCCAGTCCCAGGTCGGCCAGGAAGGTGTCGCGATCCTCGTCGTCGAGCTGACTGAGCTCTTCCTCGATCGCGGCCGACACCGGCACCACCTGGGCGCCCTCGGTCGCGGCGCGCGCGCGCACCGCGTCGAGGTGATGATTGTTCTCGAACCCGTCCTCAAGCACGTTGGCCACGTACATGACCGGCTTGAGGGTCAGCAGGAACAGGTCGCGCAGCGCCGCCTTGTCGTCGTCGGACAGGTTCAACGCACGCGCCGCGGTGCCCGCGTTGAGGCCCTCGCGCACGCGGCCGAGCACTTCCTTGCGCACCGCGGCTTCCTTGTCGCCGGTCTTGGCCGAGCGCTCGGCGCGCTGGTAAGCCTTCTCGACACTTTCCAGATCGGCCAGGGCCAGCTCGGTATCGATGGTGTCGATATCGGCGATCGGATCGACCTTGTTGTTGACGTGGATGACGTCGGGATTCTCGAAGCAGCGCACCACGTGGGTGATCGCGTCGACTTCGCGGATGTGGGCCAGGAACTTGTTGCCCAGGCCCTGCCCGCTCGCCGCGCCGGCGACCAGGCCGGCAATGTCGACGAACTCGACCGCGGTCGGAATCAGCTTCTGCGGCTTGACGATTTCAGCCAGCGCGTTCAGACGCAGATCCGGCACCGGCACCGCGCCGACGTTGGGCTCGATGGTGCAGAACGGGAAATTCGCCGCGGCGATACCGGCCTTGGTCAGCGCGTTGAAAAGAGTCGACTTGCCGACGTTGGGCAGGCCGACGATGCCGCATTTGATGCCCATGACGATCCGTGATTGGTGATTCGGGATTAGGGATTCGAACAGCCGCGCTTTCCGAATCCCTAATCCCCAATCCCTAATCCCTAATCCCTGCTCGTATGCAACCGCGTCATCGCATCCATGAAATTGCCCTGCACCGCCAGCGGCATCACATCGATGGCGTTGTCGATCGCGCGCAGGATGGTGGCTTCGTCGTCCTTGCCGGGACGGCCGAGCACCCAGGGCGTGACTTTGTCCTTATGGCCGGGATGGCCGATGCCGACCCGCAGACGGTGGAACTTGCCGTGGCCGAGCAACTGCATGGTGTCGCGCAGGCCGTTCTGGCCGCCATGGCCGCCGTCGAATTTGAGCCGCGCGGTGCCCGGCGACAGATCCAGCTCGTCGTGCGCCAGCAGCGCCTCTTCGGGCTCGATCTTCCAGTAGCGCAACGCCGCGGTGACCGACTTGCCCGACAGGTTCATGAAGGTGGCCGGCTTGAGCAGCCACACCGGACGGCCGCCGATCTCGACCTTCGAGGTCTCGCCGAACAGCTTGGATTCCAGGCCGAAACGGCCGCCGAACTTCTCGTTCAAGGCGTCCACAAACCAGAACCCGGCATTGTGCCGGGTCCGGGTGTATTCCGACCCCGGGTTACCGAGGCCGACGATCAGGCGCAGTCCCGCCATGGATCACAACAGTCCGCGAACGCGAACCGGCGCGCCGATCAGGGCGCGCCGGCAGGCGATCACTTCTTGTCTTCGTCCTTCTTGGCGACCTTCGCGGCCGGCACTTCGGCCTCCGGCGCGTCGGTGACTTCTTCGACTTCTTCCTTGCCGTGCTTGGCGATCACGACGGCGACGTCGTGTTCCTTGCCCAGCTTCAGCTCGGGGATCTCGACGCCCTTCGGCAGCTTGAGCTCCGACAGGTGGACAATGTCGCCGACGGTCAGCGCCGACAGGTCGATCTCGATGAACTCCGGCAGGTCCTTCGGCAGGCAGCTGACTTCGACTTCGTTGAGCTCGTGGGTGACCACGACGTCGGCGGCCTTGCCGGCCGGCGACTTGTCTTCGTTGAGGAAGTGCAGCGGCACCGCGACGCGGATGGCCTGGTTGGCATCAACGCGCTGGAAGTCCAGGTGCATGATGATCTGCTTGAACGGATGGCGCTGCATGTCGCGCAGAAGCACGTCCTGCGTCTTGCCGTCGAGCTCCAGGCTCAGGATCGAGGAGTAGAACCACTCGTGCTGGCTGGCCAGCCAGATCTTCTCGTGGTCGAGCTGGATCGCCTGCGGCGGATTCTTGCCGCCGTAGATGATGGCCGGGATGCTGGCGGCACGACGCAGGCGGCGGCTCGCACCCTTCCCCTCGACGTTGCGGCCAGTGGCCTTGATGGTGTGTTCGGACATTGGTTTTTACTCACTTTGCAGCGTTAGGACCGCCTCGCGGCGGCTTATGGAGACTCACCCGCGACCAGATGAGTCTTTTGGAGCTGGGATTGGGGATTCGGGATTGGGGATTCGTTGCAGCAAAGGCCGCGTGGCCGCTATTGCGAATCACCAATCCCGAATCACCAATCCCGGGCAAATCAATCCACGTACAACGAGCTGACCGACTCGCCGAAGGCGATGCGGCGGATCGTCTCGGCCAGCAGCTCGGCGACGCTGAGCTGGCGGATGCGGCCGGTGGCGCGAGCCGCGGCGGTCAGCGGGATGGTGTCGGTCACCACCAGCTCGTCCAGCTGCGACTTGGTTACGTTGTCGATCGCCGCGCCCGACAGCACCGGGTGGGTGCAGTAGGCGACGACTTTCTGCGCGCCCTGCGCCTTCAGCGCCGCCGCGGCGGCGCACAAGGTGCCGGCGGTGTCGACGATGTCGTCGACCAGCACGCAGGTCTTGCCCGACACGTCGCCGATGATGTTCATCACCGTGGCGACGTTGGCGCGCGGGCGGCGCTTGTCGATGATCGCCAGTTCCGCGTCGTCGAGGCGCTTGGCGATCGCGCGAGCGCGGACCACGCCGCCGACGTCCGGCGAAACCACGATCAAATTATCCGTGCCGTGCGCGCGCCAGATGTCGGCGAGCAGCAGCGGCGAGGCGTAGACGTTGTCGACCGGGATGTCGAAAAAGCCCTGGATCTGATCCGCGTGCAGATCGACCGTGAGCACCCGATCGGCGCCGACCGCGCTGAACATCTTGGCCGCGACCTTGGCGGTGATCGGCACGCGCGAGGAGCGCGGGCGGCGATCCTGGCGGGCGTAGCCGAAGTACGGCACCACCGCGGTCACGCTGGCCACCGATGCGCGCTTGAGCGCGTCGATCAGGACCAGCAGCTCCATGAAGTTTTCCGCCGTCGGCGCATTGGTCGACTGGATGACGAAGACTTCCTGGCGACGCACGTTTTCTTCGATCTCGACCTGCACCTCGCCGTCGGAGAATCGCCCGACCAGGGCCTTGCCGATGCGGATGCCGAGCTCTTTGCACACCGCCTCGGCGAGAGGACGGTTGGCATTGCCGCTGAATACCAGCAGGTTGCGATCGTTTTGCACTGTACTTCTCCGCTTCGCTCTGACCGTGGCGGTTTTAAGGCCGGGATTCGGGATTTGGGATTCGCGATTCGACAAAGCGCGGCGGCTTGCGAATCGCGAATCCCAAATCTCCAATCCCTAAAATGGCAGGGGCGGTAGGATTCGAACCTACGAATGCCAGGATCAAAACCTGGTGCCTTGGGCCTCTTGGCGACGCCCCTGCGGAAACCTGGTCTCGAGTGCGGCATGCAGCGGCGAACGCCCTGCTCCGCCCGCCGTCCAGGCCCGAAGGCCGGAAGGCAGTTCCAGCAGCGCCGCTTCGGCGGTTTCGCGCGTGGCGAACTCGACGAAGCAACCGCTGCCGGAGCCGGTCAGACGCGGCGAACCGATCCGCGACAAGGCGGCGAAGGCAGCTTCTACAGCTGTTTCGCGCTTGCGCAGAACCGGCTCGAACGCATTCCCGAGCGGCTTACCCGAAACGAAGTCCGATATTGTCGCGGGCGCGGCATCCCGCGTCAATTCGGAAGATTGAAATAAGGCCGCGGTCGGCGCGTGAACGCCCGGATCGACCAGCACGTACCAGGCCGGCGCCAGCTCGATCGGGCGCAGGCTTTCGCCGACGCCTTCGGCCCAGGCGTTCTCACCGCGGACGAAGACCGGCACGTCGGCGCCCAGCCGCAGTCCAAGTTCGGCCAGCCGGTCGATGCCCAGATCGGTGCCCCACAGGGCATCCAGCGCGACCAGCACGGTCGCCGCATCGGACGAACCGCCGCCGAACCCACCCCCGGCCGGAATGCACTTTTCGATGAGGATGTCAGCACCTTGGGCGCTGTTTGCTTCTTTTTGCAACAACAGCGCAGCTCGGACAGTGAGGTCGTCATGCTCGGCCACGCCCGCCACCGAAGCGCCATGGCGGACCACGCGGCCGTCGTCGCGCGGCCGTAGGCGGATCGTGTCGCCCCAGTCGAGCAGGCGGAACACGGTCTGCAGCAGGTGGTAGCCATCGGCACGGCGGCCGACGATGCGCAGGAACAGGTTCAGCTTGGCCGGGGCGGGCCAGAGCGACCACGCGCGGCCGTCAGCGCGATTGTCGGCGGGAGCGGCGTTGACGCCGACATCGGACTGGGACATGGGCGGCATTACGAAAAAACCCGTTCAGCGGGAAGCAGACGCGGAGTGCGCCGCGGCTGCACCCTTGGTCGCATTCGTCTTCAAGCCCGCGACCAGCGACTGGTTGTAAGCGATCGCGTAGCGCGTGGCCTGCTCCAGCAATCGCGCGTGCTCGTCGCCTTCGATTACGTCGCTGGTGCCGTCGAGATAGAGGACATCGTCGACGCCCTCGCTGTCGCCGCGCTCAAGACCAGGCGTGACGCAGGAAAAACCGCACATACCGATCAATCGCGCACGACCTTGCGCCAAGTCGGCGCGGGCGTCGCCAGCCGGATCGTCCAGATTCAGCGTGGCGAGCTCATTGCGCAATTTGACGAGGTTGGACTGCAAAGACTCCCAGACCTGATCACGCGACGCGACCGGCGCAGCCGCCGCCCCACCCTGCCATTCGTCCACGATCAAACGCACCCGCGCGTTCGCGCGCCGCGCATCCAGCCGCGACGGCAGATCGCCGCTGGCCGGCCATTGGTAAGCGATGGTCCAGCCGCCCTGCTCGATCGACAGCGGGCGGCCGTCCGGGCCGGGGGTCAGCTTCGCCGCGGCGACGCCTTCGGCCGGCAGACCGCGCAGCCAATTGCCCAGCGCCTCGACCGGGATGTCCCAGCCGGTGGTTTCCAGCAGCAGGGCGGCGGCGTTGTCGCCGCTGCGCGAGCCGCCTTCCAGGCCTTCCAGGCGGGCTTCGCCGGGGCCGCCGGCCAATCGCCAGCTTTGCCGGGTCACCGGCGCGCTGAGCGCGACTTCGAAATGCTCGCCGCGCTGAGTCCACTCGATCCGGCCGCTGCCGCCCTTGCCGGCGTTGGACACGGCGATGCGGCCGGTCAACGACCACTCGCTGCCCGCGCGCACCCGCAGCGCGCGCGCGGATTCGCGCTGCGCGGCATCGGCCGCGGGCACGACGGTTTCGCCGGTTGGACGCTTGACCGCGCCGCCCACGCAGGCGCTGAGCCCCAACGCCAACACCGCGATCACCGCTGCGCGGGTCAGCGCCGTTCGCATGCCAGCCACGACCGCGACCGAACCGGCCATCACAGCCCGTACTTCTTCAACGCCCGCAGCAGCGAGCGATTTTCCGGATCGATCTTGCGCGCCTGTTCGAAATATTTGCGCGCCTCGTCGCGGCGCCCGCTTTCCCACAGCACTTCGGCCAGGTGCGAGGCAATCTCGGCGTCTTTCTGCAAGGTCAGCGCGCGACGCAGTTCGGTTTCAGCTTCCTGCACCCGGCCCAGGCGATACAGCACCCAGCCGTAGCTGTCGATGATCGCGGAGTTTTCCGGCTCGGCGGTGCGGGCGCGCTCGATCAGTTCCAGCGCTTCCTGATAGCGGGTGGTGCGGTCGGCGAGCGTGTAACCCAGTGCATTGAGCGCGGCCACGCTGTCGGGTTCGGCGACCAGGATGCGGCGGAAATCGGCTTCGGCGCGGGCCACGTCGTCGCGGCGCTCCCAGCTCAGGGCGCGCGCGTAGAGAATTTCCGGTTCGTCAGGGAACGCGGCCAGGCCGCGCGCGAACGCGTCGCTTTCGCCGCTGTCGCTCTTGTCCTCGGCGCGCAGGCTGGCTTCCAGGATGTAGGCGTCGCGGCGGGTTTCGTCCTCGGCCGAGGCATCGGACTGGATCGCGCGCAGACTGGCGTAAGCCTCGTCGCCGCGGTGCAGCTTGTGCAGCACGTTGGCGCTGCGCAGGCGCGCGATCGAACGCTGCGAACCGCCGGGCACGCCCTGATACCAGTTCAGCGCCTCTTCGTTGCGTTCGAGGAATTCGGCCATCTGCGCCAGCAGCAGGCGCCGCGCCGGGTCGGGCTTGGCGGCGTCGGCGCGCAGTTCGTCGTAGAGCTTGGTCAGGGTCGGCTTGTCCTCGGCGCGAGCCAGGTAGGACGCGCGCAAGGCATAGGTCTGCTCGTCCTGCGGGCCGCGCGCGAGCACCGCGGCGACGTTCTGGAAATCGTTGAGCCCTTCGTACTGCTCGGCGATCAGCGCGCGCAGATTGTTGTCGCTGTCGGCCAGCGGCACCAGGGTCGAGAGCAACTGCTGGGCTTGCTCGGTCTTGCCGTCCTCGCGCAATTGACTGACCCGCAGCAGGCCGACGCGCGGCTCGCCGGGGAAGCGCTTGACCACTTCCTCGACGATGCGTTCGGTCAGCTTGGGCTGGTCGAGCCGCTGCGCCAGGCCGCCGAAGGCGACCCAGGCCATCAGATTGCGCGGCGGCATCTGCCCGCCGTCGATGATCTTCTCGAGCATGCGCCCGGCCTGCTGCGGGGTCTTGGACCCGGCGGTCAGCACGCCCAGCGCCTGGCGCCAGCCGGTGTCGGGGTCGCCGCTCATCAGACTGTTGAGCTGGCGCAGCGCGTCGCGTTCGTCGCCCCGGCGCAGCGCCAGGGTCGCCTCGGCGGCGTTGAGCGTCGGGCCTTTGCCTCCGAGCTTTCGCCACAGCGCCAGCGATTCGGACGCGGTCGTGTCCTGCTTGGCGACGATGGCGATAGTGGTCGCACGCTCGGCCAGGGCCAGATCGCCGGCGGCGCGCGCGGCTTTCAGATAGGCGGTGGCGGCGTCGTTCAGCTTGCCGGCCTGCAGCGAGAATTCACCGCTGAGCAGCGATTCCAGCGACGCGCCGGTCGGGTCCTTGGCGGCCCGGGCCTGCATCTGCGCGCGGGCCGCGGCGAGCGCGGCGGCGGACGGCTGAATCGGCGCGGCGGCGGCGGCGACCGCGCCCGAGGCGAGCGCCAGGACCACGCTCAGCACAGCGACCGGCAGGCGGCGGAGGGGATGGGCCGCAACCGCGGCCGGCTTACGTTTAGTTCTGTCTATTGGACCGATCGAGCAAATCGAATCGTAGAGAACCACGGCGAGACCAGTGGGCCGGTAGAATGGCGGCCTTCAGCAGCCCGCAGCTTATCGCAAGCACCTGAACCGATGTCCCGCGCCGCCCACCGCCCGATGAAACTTTTTCGCAGCCTTGCGATGGCGGTCGCGCGTGTCCGCGCCCCAGTCGCACGCCGCCTGCGCGCGAGCGGCTTTCATCCCTTCAGCCGCGGTCTGTCATGAGTTTGTTCGTCCTCGGCATCAACCATCAGACCGCACCGGTCAGCCTGCGCGAACGCGTGGCGTTTTCCGGCGACGCGGTCGCGTCCGCGCTCGCCGCGCTGCGCGCGCTGGCGCCGGTGCGCGAGGTCGCGCTGCTGTCGACCTGCAACCGCACCGAGCTGTACGCGGTGGCCGAAGACGGCGGCGATGCGCTGGCGCAGTGGCTGGCCACGCATCCCGACGATGCCGGCGATCTGCATGCGTATCTGTATCGCCATCGCGACGCCGATGCGGTGCGGCATCTGTTCCGGGTCGCGACCGGACTGGATTCGCTGGTGCTCGGCGAACCGCAGATTCTCGGTCAGGTGAAGGATGCCTGGGCCAGCGCGCGCGCCGCCGGCACCCTCGGCAGCCAGCTCGACCGTCTGTTCCAGCAAGCGTTCTCGACCGCCAAACGCGCGCGCACCGACACCCGCATCGGCGCCAACCCGGTGTCGGTGGCGTCGGCCGCGGTGCGGCTGGCGCAGGAATCGTTCGCGCGCCTGGACGATTCGACCGTGCTGCTGATCGGCGCGGGCGAGACGGTGGAACTGGCGGCGCGGCATCTGGTCCAGGCGAAGGCCAAGCGCTTGCTGATCGCCAACCGCACCCTCGCCCACGCCCAGGACCTCGCCACACGCCATGGCGGCGTCGCGTTGCCGCTCAGCGAACTCGACCGCCACCTGGGCGAGGCCGACATCGTGCTGTCGGCGACCGCGAGCCGCGAACCGGTGTTGCGCAAGCCGCAGGTCGCCGCCGCCCTGGCCACGCGCAAGCACCGGCCGATGCTGCTGCTGGATCTGGCGGTGCCGCGCGATATCGCCGCCGATGTGGCCGAGCTCAAGGACGTGTTCCTCTACACCGTCGACGATCTGGAACGCTCGATCGAAGACAACCGCCGCGGCCGCCGCGAAGCGGCGACCGAGGCCGAAGCCATCGTCGACCTGCAGGTCGCGCGCTTCGTCGAAACCCTGGCCGCGAGCACCCGCACCGCGCCGATCAAGCGCCTGCGCGATCACGGTCAGGCCGCGCGCGAAGAAGTGCTGGCCAAGGCACGGCAGCAACTGCAATCGGGTCAGGATCCAGCCGAGGTGCTCAACTTCCTCGCCCACACCCTGACCAACCGCCTGCTGCACGCGCCGACCATCGCATTGCGCGAAGCCGCGCTGACCGGCAATCCGGAGTTGGCGCGGGCGGCGGACAAGATGTTTCCCGCGGTGGGATTGGAGATTCGGGATTCGGGATTCGAAAAAGCCGATGCGGACGAGCCTTAGCGACACTCTCGCTCGCTTGTGCATGTGCTTTTGCCAATCCCGAATCCCCACTCCCGAATCCCGGCCTCCATGACCCCCACCCTGCGCCGCAAACTCGAAGCCCTGGTCGAACGCCGCGAAGAACTCGAACGGCTGCTCGGCGATCCGGGCGTGATCGGCGACAACGACCGCTTCCGCAAGTTGTCGCGCGAATTCGCCCAGCTCGAACCGGTCGCGATCGCGCTGGCCGAGGAAGCGCGGGCCAAGGCCGACCTCGCCGCGGCCGAGGCGATGCGCAACGATCCGGAACTGCGCGAACTGGCCGACGAGGAAATCCTCGCCGCGCACGCGCGGCTGGAGCAGCTCGATGTCGAACTGCTCGCGCACCTGATCCCGAAAGACCCGCGCGACGACGGCGACCTGTATCTGGAAGTGCGCGCCGGCACCGGCGGCGACGAGGCGGCGATCTTCGCCGGCGACCTGTTTCGGATGTATGCGCGCTATGCCGAACGCCAGGGCTGGAAGGTCGAGATCGAATCGTCCAATCCCGGCGAACACGGCGGTTACAAGGAAATCATCGGCCGGGTCGAAGGCCGCGGCGCGTATTCCAGGCTCAAATTCGAATCCGGCACCCACCGCGTGCAGCGCGTGCCCGAAACCGAATCGCAGGGCCGCATCCATACCTCGGCGGCGACCGTGGCGATCATCGCGGTGGAGCCCGAGGGCGAGCCGATCGAGATCAATCCGGCCGATCTGAAGGTCGACACCTTCCGTTCCTCCGGCGCCGGCGGCCAGCACGTCAACAAGACCGAATCGGCGATCCGCATCACCCACATTCCCAGCGGCGTGGTGGTCGAGAACCAGACCGAACGCAGCCAGCACGCCAACCGCGACAAGGCGCTCAAGCGTCTGCAGGCGATGCTGTCCGACGCCGCGGCGGCCAAGGCCGCGGCCGCGCAGGCGCAGGACCGGCGCCTGCAGGTCGGCAGCGGCGACCGCAGCCAGCGCATCCGCACCTACAACTTTCCGCAGGGCCGGATCACCGACCATCGCGTCGAGGGCCTGACCCTGTACGACCTGCCGAACATCGTGGCCGGCGATCTGGACGGATTGATCGGACGTCTGATCCACGAGCATCAGGCCGACGAACTGGCGCGCTTGTCGGCGAGTTGAGTCGCGCGCACCGCGATATCGCCCGATCGCCGGCAATACCAACAACCCCCTGTAGGAGCGGCGTAAGCCGCGACCGCGACACCACGCTTACGGCGCCAGTGCGGTTTCGCGGTCGAGCCTCAAGACAAGCTGCGTCCGCGACATCGCGCATGCGACGTATGCGCGGTTTCGCGGTCGCGGCTCGCGCCGCTCCTACAGGAAGCTACGGCGACGATCGCGCGCGACTGAGTGGCCGCATCGGGCAATGGCTCACACCCCGCGCCGATGCGCGATCCCGGGTCATGACGTTACGCGGCCCCAGCGGCCATAATCGGCCATCTCCCGCCGGACCGACTTCTTCATGAGCCTCACTGTCCGCCGCGCCGGTCTCGACGACCTCGACCTGCTCGCACCGCTGTTCGACCGTTACCGGCATTTCTACACCCAGCGTTTCGACGAAGCGGTATCGCGCTCGTTCCTCGGCGAACGCCTGAGCCGCGGCGACTCGGTGCTGCTGCTGGCCGCGCTGGACGGCGACGACGGCGCCGGCTTCACCCAGTTGTATCCGATGTTCTCCTCGGTACGCGCGGCGCGGGTGTGGGTACTCAACGATCTGTTCGTCGAAGCGCATGCGCGCCGCCGCGGCGTCGCCCAGGCGCTGCTGGACGCGGCGGCGACGTTCGCGCGCGCCGACGGCGCGGCGCGACTGGAACTGGAAACCAACCACGACAACCTCGGCGCGCAGGCGTTGTACGACGCCGCGGGCTGGCAACGGTTCGACGGTACCCAGCGCTACCATCTGCCGCTGCAGCCGGTCGCGTCGGCGTGAACCCGGGTCGGATCCGCATCGCATGAACGATCCACGCACCAACCTGCGCCGGGCGCTGCAAGTCAATCCTGGCGACGCCATGGGCTGGGTCAGCCTGGCCGATTACGAACTCGACGCCGGTGACGCGCGCAGCGGCGAAGCCTCGGCGCGGCGCGCGCTGAGCCTGCGTCCGGGCCATCCCGAAGCGCTGGCGCGGCTGGGCCGCGCGCAATGGATGCTGGGCCAGCGCGAACAAGCGGTCACCAGCCTGCGCGCGGCCGCGCGCAGCGCGCCGCAGCACCCGGGCATCGCGGTGTGGTTGGCGCATGCGCTGGAGGACATCGGCGACGGCGAAGGCGCGCTGGCCGCGTATGCGCACGCGCACGCGCTGGCGCCGCGGCATGCGCAGTTCGCGGCCTACCTGCTCGCCTGGCGCCGGCGCCTGTGCGATTGGTCCGATCTGGACGCGCTCGCCCGTCAGGTGCGCGACGCGGTCGCGCATAGCGAGGCCTCGGTCGAACCGTTCGCGTTTCTCAGCGAAGACACCAGCGCCGCCGAACAGCGCCGCTGCGCCGGCCTGCGCGCGGCGCAGATCGCGGGCGTGGTGCGGCCGCTGCCGCCGGCGCCGGCCAAGGACCCGGCCGCGCCGATACGCGCCGGTTTCCTGTCCAACGGCTTCGGCGCGCATCCCACCGGCCTGCTGACCGTGGCTTTGTTCGAAGCGCTGCGCAAACGCGGCGGTCTCGACGTGCAGTTGTTCGCGCTCAACGGCGACGATGACAGCCCGATCCGGCGCCGCCTGCACGAAGCGGTCGCGGTGATGCACGACGTCAGCCGGCAACCGCACGATCAGGTGGCCGCCACCATCCGCCGCGCCGGCATCGACGTGCTGTTCGACCTGCGCGGCTGGGGCGGCGGCGGCGCGCCGGAAGTGCTGGCGATGCGGCCGGCGCCGGTGCAGGTCAACTGGCTCGCCTACCCGGGCACCTCGGGCGCGCCGTGGATCGATTACGTGCTCGCCGATCGTTATGTGCTGCCCGAGGCGCTGGCCGCCGATTTCAGCGAAACCGTGGCCTGGCTGCCGCGCTGTTTCCAACCCTCCGACACCCGCCGCGAACTGCCGCTGCCGCCGCCACGCGGCGACTGCGGTCTGCCCGAGGATGCGGTGGTGTTCTGCTGTTTCAACAACAGCTACAAACTCAACCCGCACAGCATGGCGCGCGCGCTGGCGGTGCTGCGCGGCGTGCCCGGCAGCGTGCTGTGGCTGATGTCCGGACCCGGCCGCGCCGACCAGCGCCTGCGCGAATTCGCCGTGCAACAAGGGCTAGCGCCGGAGCGGCTGGTGTTCATGCGCAAACAGCCGCATGCCGACTACCTGGCGCGATTGCGCCATGCCGATCTGTTTCTCGACACCAACCCCTACAACGCCCACACCACCGCGTCCGACGCGTTGTGGGCCGGCTGCCCGGTGCTGACCCGACCCGGCGCGACCTTCGCCGCGCGCGTGGCCGGCAGCCTCAATCATCATCTGGGCATGGATTCGATGAACATGGCCGACGACGATGCCTTCGTCGCCCGCGCGATCGCCCTGGGCAACGACCGCGAAGCGCTGGCCGATGTGCGCAAGCAATTGGCCGAGCGTCGCCGCGACAGCGGCCTGTTCGACATGGACGGGTTCGCGGTCGATTTCGCCGCGATGACGATCGCCATGGCGCGGCGGCAGCGCAAGGGCGAGGCGCCCACCGTTCTGCAGGGGCCGGCGCGTTAGCGCTGGTCCTGGATGCAAACCATTCCCGCACATGCCTCTAACGTCCCCCGCCATCATTTGCGCTAGGCTGCATCCATGACCGCAGAACGCGATTTCATCCCCCTGAACCTGTGCGTGCTGACCGTGTCCGACAGCCGCAGCCTGGCCGAAGACAGTTCCGGCGATTACCTGATCCAGTCGCTGACCGATGCCGGCCATCGCCTGGTCGAACGCAAGCTGCTGCCCGACGATCGCTACAAGCTGCGCGCGGCGGTGTCGCAATGGATCGCCGACGACGGCGTCGACGGCATCCTGGTCACCGGCGGCACCGGCTTCACCGGCCGCGATTCCACGCCCGAGGCGCTGCTGCCGCTGCTGGACAAGGAAATGCCGGGCTTCGGCGAACTGTTCCGCGCGATCAGCTATGAGGAGATCGGCACCTCGACCCTGCAATCGCGCGCCTTCGCCGGATTGGCCAACGCGACCTTTTTGTTCTGCCTGCCGGGGTCGACCTCGGCCTGCCGCACCGCCTGGGAAAAGATCGTCAGCGCGCAGCTCGACGCGCGCACCCGGCCGTGCAACCTCGCCACATTGCGTCCCCGCCTCAAGGAGTGATCGGCATGTCGCTCGATACCACCCTGCGTTTGTTGACCAAGGCCAGCGGCCTGAGCGTCACCGACCTGGCCACCGCGATCCCGCGCGCCGGCGCGGCCACCGTCAGCGCCTGGCTGCGCGGCGACAAGCTGCCCGGCCGCGATCAGGTCGATGCGCTCGCGCGCGCGTTCGGCGTACCCGCCGGCGCCCTGCTCGCCGATCTGGCCAGCACCCTGGATCCGGCCCGCACCCAGGGCGAACACGACCTGCTCGCGGCGTATCGCGCGCTGAGCACCAAGCAACAGGGCGCGCTGCTCGAAGTGGCGACCGCGATGGCCGGCACCAAGCGCGGCGCGGCCGGCAAGCCCGCGGCGAAATCCAGCGGATCGAAAAAGGCCAGACGATGAGCGGACTCAAGCGCAAGGACTACGAGGCGCAGCTCGAAGCGCTGCAACTGGACCTGACGGCGATGGCGCGCTGGGTGCAGCACCACGGCAAGCGCGTGGTGGTGCTGCTGGAAGGCCGCGACACCGCCGGCAAGGGCGGCGCGATCAGCGCCCTGTCCGAACACCTCAACCCGCGCCAATGCCACGTCGTCGCGCTGTCCAAGCCCAGCGAACGCGAAAGCGGCCAGTGGTATTTCCAGCGCTACGTGCCGCACCTGCCCGCGGCCGGCGAGATCGCCTTGTTCGATCGCAGCTGGTACAACCGCGCCGGCGTCGAAAGCGTCATGGGCTTCGCCAAGCCCGAGCAGGTCAAGGCCTTCCTCAAGCAGGCGCCGGTGTTCGAAAAGCTGCTGACCGACGACGGCATCGTGCTGTTCAAGTACTGGCTGTGCTGCGACCAGAAAGAGCAGGAGGAGCGCTTCGCCGAACGGCTGGAGGACCCGCTCAAGCGCTGGAAGCTGTCGCCGATCGACCTGGAAGCGCGCAAGCATTACGACGACTACACCAAGGCGCGCGAGGTCATGCTCGAAGCCACCCACAGCAAGCACGCGCCGTGGACGCTGGTGGATTTCAACGATCAGCGCCAGGGCCGGCTGAGCCTGATCCGCGATCTGCTGTCGCGGCTGCCGGAAACGAAGCTGCCGGAGACCGAGCTTGAGTTTCCGCCGCTGAAGGGCAAGCCGTCGAAGGAGAAGTACGGGGTGCTCAAGCCTATTGGGCGTGGGAAGTAGGCTGTTTTTGGTTCGGGATTTGGGATTTGGGATTTGGGATTTGGGAATCGGGTATCGGGTATCGGGAATCGGGAATCGGGAATCGGGAATCGTATTAAGACTCGAGGTTCGAGGTTCGAGGTTCGAGGTTCGAGGTTCGAGGTTTACAGCCTAGACCGACACGCGATCCGCTATTGCTCGTCATCCCCGCGAAGGCGGGGATCCAGAGACTTCAGCGCCATGTCGCGATAAAGCTCTCGATGTTCGGTGAGTGGAAGTAAACGCGTGAGAATGACGTCTGACTAAAGCGCAGCTATTTCCGGCAAGACCCTTCGCATGACGCTGAAGTCTCTGGATCCCCGCCTTCGCGGGGATGACGGTCTGAGGGATGACGGTCTGCGCGATGACGGTCTGGTGGATGACGGACTGAGGCGTGACGGTCTGATGGATCACTGACTGATGGATGTTCGGCATCCGACGCCCACACACATCTAACGCTTACCCATCCTGCGACCGCCGATACGGCTGGAACAACTGCAGCAGCCACGGCTTCTGCGCCAGCACCAGACTCACTCCGACCCGCTCCTGCGCGCTCAGCGAGGCATCGCGCGCCAACAGCGCGTCGAACTCGCGCGCGACCTCGCCCAGCCGCTGCTTGAGCTGACGGATGCCGGCGGTGCTCAGCGCGCCGCTGAGCAACAGCAGCACGTCCTGCTCGCCGTCGAATGGATCGGCGAAGAAATCGCCGAGCAGGCGATGGCGGAAATAGCGTTCCATCGGCCCGTCGGCGCGCCAGCGGAAATTGCGCGCGGTCAGCGGCCGGCCGCGGTTGCCGGGCATCAGTTCGATGATCCCGAGCCGGTCCAGCCGCACCAGCAGCGCGGTCCACTGCGCGTTGTCGAAATTGAAGTGGGCCTGGACGTCGGCCTGCTTCCAGCGGTTCAAGGTCAGGAACAAGGCCAGCAGCAGCGCCGGTTCGTCGACCAGCGCCTGCTCCTGCGCCTCGCTGAGCGCGGCCATCGGCGCGCGTCCGCGCGCGGACTCGGCGCTGAGCTCGGCCAGGCCGATGTCGAGCACCTCGCACACCTCCTCCAGCCGCTGCAGGCTCATCGCCCGACGCGAGAACATGCGTTTGACCGCCGCCTCGCTGAGCTTCAACCGCACGGCGAGATCGCGATAGGTCAGGTCCTGGGCGCGCAGAAAGCGCTTGAGGGCGTCGACGAGTTCTAGAGAGAGGGCCATGGGGTATCACAATACGCTACCGGGCAGTCCAGTCCGAGCCACTTTGTCGATGATTGTTGCAATCGCCGCGGGCCGCGCCGAGGGTTGGCTCCACACCAGGACCAGGTTGCTCGAATGCCACGGATTGCCGAACGCATGCTCCCCCGGGTTCTGATGGGTTTGGCCGTCGCAGGCTTGCTGGCAGGGATGCCGGCAAGGGCGGCGGGGCAATCGGACGCGGTCAGCCGCCAGTCCGAAGCCAGCCTCAACGCCTCCGTCGAAGTGCCGGCGGCGGCGGCGCATGCCTTGTCGCAGGGCGCCAAGTTTTCGGTCACCGGCGTCGCCGCCAGTGCGCAGGGGGTCGCGGTGACGGTGTCCGCGGCCGGCGCGGGCGCCTCGTTCGTGGTGATGTTGTCGGCCAAGGCGGCCAAGGACCTGGGCCTCGCGGTCGGCGCCTCGGTGGTGGTGTCGGCGGTGGTCGCCGGTTGGTTGATCAGCGACGCCGCCGGCCATGCGATCTGTTTCGTTCCCGACGCCGCCGCGCGCGCGCTGATCCACAGCGCGCGGGTCAGCGCATGAATTCGCTTCGCATGGGCGCGGCTTCAATCAGCGCGACCTCCATGAGCGCGACCTCGATGAGCGCGGCTTCCATGAGCGCCATCTGCAAGAACCTGTTCTCGTTCCTAGTTCGAACCTTCGTGGCTGGCAGGATGCCGGCGGCCGGCAGGAGGCTGGCCATCACGCTGGGAGTGGCAGTGGTGGTATCGGGGCTGTTGCCCGCACAAGGACGTGCGGGCACTCGCTGCGAGAACGCCACGATCAGCCCGCAAAGCGCCGCCGCGGCCGCGCAGACCGCATTGACCGTCGCCGCCGCGCTCGAGCAACGCGACGCGCCGGCCGCGCTGGTGGCGCGCGTGGGCACCGACCTGTCCGCGCAAGGGCTGGTCTACAGCCATGTCGGTTTCGTCGTGCGCGATCATCCGGCCGGGCGCTGGACTGCGGTGCATCTGCTCAACGAATGCGGCAGCGACCGTTCCAATCTGTACACGCAAGGATTGGTGAATTTCTTCGCCGACGATCTGGTCAACCAGGACGCGCGTATCGTCTGGCTGCGCCCCGAACAAGCGCAGCGGCTGGCCGAGTACCTGCGCGCATTGCCGCGCGGCGCGCTGCATCAACCGCATTACAACCTGATCGCGCGGCCCGGCAGCGCCGACTATCAGAACTCCACCGCCTGGGTGGTGGAAACGCTCGCCGCCAGCCTGCTCGAACCGGCCGATCAGAATCGGCTGAGCAACAACCGGCGCGAGGCCTACCGCGCGGCCGAACACGACGGTTTCCGTCCCGATCGCATCCACATCCCCTATTCCAAGCGCGTGCTCGGCGGCTTGTTCAGCGCCAATGTCGCCTTCACCGATCATCCGATCGGCACCCGTCTGGCCGGCGATTATCCGGTGGTGACGGTGCGCTCGATCATCGAATACCTCGAGCGCAGCGGCCATGTCGACGCGCAGCGCGAATGGCGCAACGGTCAAGTGATGACACGGTTGGGCGCGTTGTAGCGAGCGGCCGGCGGCCGGCTGGAATGGCGACGTCATCGGCGGCGCGATGCGCCGCGTGTCGTCGGATACTACGAAGATCGCGCAACGTCGCGCTGGATGTTCAAGCAACGCACGCACGCTTATCGGCCATCGAAACTCGATGGCGTCGTTCGCGCGATGCCGCCACGCCTTACGGACACGGCGGCATCGCATCGCTGCGTCACCAGAACTTGGCCTTCAATCCCAGCTCGATCAGATCGCCGCCCACGTCGGCGACGGTGCTGACGCCGTCGCCGATCGTGTCGGTGACGTCGCGGACCACGCCGCCGCCGGGGATGCCGGTCCAGTCGAGGAAATCGCCGGCCCAGCCGCCCCAATGGTCGATGGTTTCGTTGGCCAGTTCGCCGCCGCTGTCGACCAGCACGTCGACGAAATTGCCCGGGTCGGCGGCGATGGTCTTGAGCATTTCGCCCCAGCCCTTGATCAGGTCCGGGCTGACCGCCGAGGTGCCGATGCCGGTGTAATCCTGGTCGCCGTTGAACTGGCCGTAGATCTCGCGGTGCGCGTTCTCCCAGGCGTTGTGCTGGCCGCCGGACACCGACGCGAGTTGCTGGATGTCGCCGACCATCTGGGTGCTGCCCTGGAAGATCGCATCCTGACTGAGCACCGCGCCGCCATTGCAGTCGTCGGTGAAGGTGAAGGTCTGGGTGCCGCGCAGGACATGGCCGTCGAGGGTGTTGATGGTGATCGCGTTGGCGCCCGGATCCAGGCGGATCTCGACCGGCAGCCAAGTCGGCGGCGGGCCGCCGGTTTCCAGCATGTAGCGGCCGCCGTCCTCCAGGCGGCCGGCCGGCGGGCGGATTTCCATGCCGCCGGCGCCGAACACCTGCTCGGGGTTGTCGACGAAATGCTGATACGCCTCTTGCGCGGTCGCGTTGGGAATATTGCTTTGGTAGACCGCGCGGGTGACGTCGACGCCGACCTCGCCGATCGGCGGGTTGGTGTTGAGGTCGGCGAGGATGTTGCGCACGTCGCCGTCGCTGGGATAACGCGGCGTGCCCGGCGTGTGGCCGGTCAGATAACTGGCGAAGCCGCGCGTGGCCAGCGCGAGCATGTAGTCGCGCTGCTGCTCCTGCTGATTGTGGCTGCCGCCGACGGCGAGCGCGGGGTCGGGCCCTTTGACGCCGATTTCGAATTGATTGGGGCCGTAGTCGGCGTTGACCGGACGCAGGTCCGGCGCGCGCGGATCGGCCGGCGGCACGGGCGGTTTGCAGGTGTCGAGCTGGCTCGGATAGGACCGGTCGAGGGGCGGCAACATGGGGGCTCTCCTTGCGATTCGCTGCCACCATTCAAGCGTTGCCGCGTCGCGCTGCCTAGCTAGGGCGTGCCCACCCTGGTAGCGACCCTAGCAGCGTCGCCGTCGCCGTTATCGGGTTGCGTTCGATACAGACGGGCCGAACACAAGGACCGAGCCGGATCGAATCGCGCCGCGCTCAGCCGCAGACGAAACCGTCGCCGGCTTCGTTCTCGCTCGCCGACTCGCGCAGCAATGCATCGACCCGCGCCATCGGCGGGCCGTGCGCCAGCCACTGCGCCAATCGTTCGATCGCGGCCTCCTCGCCGACGGCCAGGACTTCGACCCGGCCGTCGCGCAGGTTGTTGGCGTAGCCGCGCAGTTGCAGCGACAGAGCCTGCTCGCGGGTGGAGGCGCGGAACCACACGCCCTGGACCTTGCCGGCTACGAAGAAGCGCGCAGCGCTCATGCCGTGGGCGTGGCTTGCGCAGGCTTTGCTTCTGCGGACTTTGCCGCTGCAGGCTTCGTCTCGGAGGACTCGGCTTCGAGTGGTTTCGGCCCACCGGCCTTGGCGATCGCCTCCTCGATCTTCTTCGCATCGACCGGGCCGAGGAATTTGTCGGCGACCTTGCCGTCGGGGCCGATCAGATACGTCATCGGCAAACCGCGCGGAGTGTCGAACGCGGCCGGCGGCGCGGTCACGTCGAGGATCGCGATCGGGTACGAGACCGGATGCTCTTTCAGGAACGCCTGCATGTCGGGCAGTTCGATTTCCTCGTAGGCCAGGCCGACGACTTCGATGTGTTCGCGCATCGTGTCCAGCGCGGACAGCTCGGGCATTTCCTTGATGCACGGCGCGCACCAGGTCGCCCAGAAATTCACCACCACCCAGCGGCCGCGGTGTTCGGCCAGGTCGTAGGTCTTGCCGTCGATGGTCGCGATGCGCAACTCGGGCGTGTCGGTTGCCGGCTTATCGGTCGCTGGTTTGTCGGCCGAAGGCGCAGCAGCCGGCGCGGTCGCGATGGGCTTGGCCTCAGCAGCCTTGGCCGCGTTGGGTTCGGCGGGTTTCTGGCAAGCGGCAAGCAAGACCGCGGCGATCGCCACGGCGAGCAGCGGCAGACTGCGACGGGGGGTGGCACGGGTGAGGCTGGACATCAGGATCGTTCCTCTTCGGCGTGAATGCTGGACACGCGTCGTTTCATGAGCGCGCGCAACGGCACGCGCAGTTCGTCCATCGCCGCCACCGCGGATTGACCGAGCAGGTCGTCGCGGCACGGCAACATCGCCTCGGCGATCGGAATGCGCAGGTTGCAGGCCTCGTACAGTTCGCCCAGCGACAAATCGTCGAGATCGCGCGCCAGCAGCCACTCGCCGCTTTCGGCGCGGCGCACCACGTTGATCTGGCCGAGCTGTTCGAGCATCTGCTGCACCAGGGCGTCGGTCAGCATCGGTTCGCGCTGCTGGATCTCGTCGACGTGCAGGCCGCGGCCGTCCTTGCGCGCCTCGTTGAAGCGCGCGAGCAGGCGCAGCAGGCCGTACATCTCGAAGCCCAGCGGCAGCCGCATCGACGCGGGCTGATAGCGGAACGCGGCGATCGACGAGGCCAACGACGCGCCCAGCAGCACCGCGACCCAGCTGAGATAAATCCACAGCAGGAAGATCGGCACAAACGCCAAGGTGCCGTAGATCTTCGAATACGAGCCGAAGCTGCCCAGGTAGAAACCGATGCCGCCCTTGATCAATTCGAACAGCACCATCGCCAGGAACGCGCCGGCCACGGCATGCCGCCACTTGATCGTGCGATGCGGCACGACCTTGAAGATCGCCGCGAACGCCAGCCATTCCAGGCCCATCGGCGCGGCGCGCAGCAGCAGGCCCTCCAGCCAGCGGCCCGGTTCGGTGGCGAACACTTCCATGGCGAAAAAGCGCGCCGAGATCGCCAGGCTGGCCGCGGCGATCAGCGCGCCGAGGGTCAGCACGGTCCAGTAGACCAGGAACCGGCCCAGCCGCGGCCGCGCCGACGGCACCCGCCAGATCCGGTTGAACGCGGCTTCCACGCCGTTGAGAGTGATCAGCAGCGACACCACCAGCGCGATCACGCCGGCGGTGGTGAGCTGGCCGGCGTTGGCCGAGAACTGCTTGAGGTAGCTCTCCACCGAGCGCGCCGCCGACGGCACGAAGTTGGAGAAGATGTAGTCGCTGAGGCGGTCGCTCCATTCGCCGAACATCGGGAACGCCGAGAGCACGCCGAACACCACCATCGACAGCGGCACCAGCGCGAACACGGTCGTGTACGACAGCGCGCCGGCGGCCTGGAACAGGTTGTCGTCGAGGAAGCGCTTCGCCAGGAAGCGGAAGAACGTGCTCATGCGCGCGCGGTCGCGCACGCGGTCGGCCCAGCGGTAGATCGAGTCCAAAGGTTCCATCCGCCGCAGGGTAACCGATGGGGTGTGGGGGTGGCATGCAGTGATGGTTCGAGTCGAATCGGACCGTGTGCCCTCATCCGGCCCTGCGGGCCACCTTCTCCCGCTTGCGGGAGAAGGGAACAAAGCCGCCGCGCCTGCAAAGCCACTGCGTATTCGAAGCCCCTCTCCCGCTTGCGGGAGAGGGGTTGGGGTGAGGGCCCGCACGCCACCTCGACGCATTCCTCTATCCTTTCCCCCGCAAAGGAGAATTCGATGACCGAAGTACTGGTGCTCTACTACAGCCGCGGCGGATCGGTGGCTCGGCTCGCGCGACAGATCGCGCGCGGGATCGGCGAGGTCGACGGCGTCAGCGCGCGCGTGCGCAGCGTGCCGCCGGTGGCCGCGGTCACCCAGACCGCCGCGCCGCCGGTGCCCGAGGACGGCGCCCCGTACGTGGACGCGCGCGATCTGGTCGAATGCGCCGGCCTGGTGCTCGGCAGCCCGACCCGCTTCGGCAACATGGCCGCGCCGGTCAAGCACTGGCTGGACGGGCTCGGCGCCGAATGGGCCAGCGGCACCCTGGTCGGCAAGCCGGCGGCGGTGTTCACCTCGACCGCGACCCAGCACGGCGGCCAGGAATCGACCCTGCTGACGATGATGGTGCCGCTGCTGCACCACGGCTGCGTGATCGTCGGCATTCCCTACACCGAGCCCGCGCTCAGCCACACCCGCGGCGGCGGCACGCCCTACGGCGCCAGCCACGTCGCCGGCGCCCAGGACGACCCGCAGCCCAGCGAGGACGAGGCGATCCTCGCCCGCGCGCTCGGCCGCCGGGTCGCCGAGCTGGTCGCCAAGGTGAGCCGTTGAACGCGCCGCGCGATCCGCGGGATACCGCGCCGCCCGCGCAGGCATCGGCCGGCGCGCACTGGACCCTGCTGGGTTCGCTGATCGCCCTGGCCGCGCTGTTTTCGCTGTGGTACCTGCTGCCACGCGAGCATCTGGCCGCCGGCCTGCTGGTGTTCGTGCTGCCGCCGACGCTGCTCGCGATCGGCGTCGCGATGCGCAGCCGTCTGGCCGGGTACTGGGCCGGCGTGCTGGCGCTGGGCTGGTTCTGCCACGGAGTGATGCTGGCCTGGTCGTCGCCGGCCGAGCGCGGCTACGCCTTGATCGAAGTGGCGCTGGCGCTGGCGGTGATCTTCGCGGCCAATCTGGCCGGAGTGAAGGCGCGGTTCTCCAAGAAACCCTGATCTTCAGGGGCGCAAGCGGCGTGGCAACGGCCCTCGCAAGCCACCCCACCGGCGCATTCGCGCAAGCAGCCGAGCCGGTACATCCCGAAGAGGTTCTTCGCGAGAACGAGGGTTCGCGGTCGCGGCTCGTGAGCGAAAGACATCCAGGCGGACGCCGCTCCTGCAGTCGCGTCCGGACCTATCGGTACGGATCTCGCGATGTCGCCGCCGCGCCTGCGCAAACGCCCACGCGCGGCTGGACCTATAATCGCCGTCTCCCCGACCTCGCGAATCCTCCACGATGGACCAGCTCTGCATCGTCACCACCGGCGGCACGATCGACAAGATCTACTTCGACGACAAGTCGGACTACCAGATCGGCGAACCGCAGATCGGCCGCATTCTCGACGAGCTCGGCGTGGCCTTCCGCTACAGCGTGATTCCGATCATCCGCAAGGATTCGCTGCACATCACCAGCGCCGACCGCGAGCTGATCCGCGCCGCGATCGCCGCCCAGGACGCGCGGCACGTGCTGGTCACCCACGGCACCGACAGCATGGTCGAGACCGCCAAGGTGCTCGCCACCATCCCCGGCAAGACCATCGTCCTGACCGGCGCGCTGAACCCGGCGCGGTTCCGCGGCTCGGACGCCGAGTTCAATATCGGCACCGCGGTCGGCGCGGTGCAGTCGCTGCCGGCCGGCGTCTACATCGCCATGAACGGGCGGATCTGGGACCCGGCCAAGGTCCGCAAGAACGTCGAAGCCAACCGTTTCGAAGCGCTGTGAACCGCGCTGCGGTGTGATCGCGCGGCGCGGGCCAAACCTGGACCGGGACTGCCCCGGGTTCGGCCCATATCGGCAAACCCGTCCGCGCATCACATCGCAAGCTCCACCTGCGTCTCGCGGTTCGCCAACACCGTCGCGCATTTGGGTCCACATCGGGTGTGGATTGAGCCCTTGCGGCGCCCCGCGATGGATTAGCATCGACGGCTTGTCCACTGCTGCGGTGATCTTCATGCGTCGAATCGTTCCGGCCCTGACGGTGTCTGCGTTGGCGCTGCTCGCGCTGGCGGCCTGCCAGAAACCCGCCGAACCCGCCCAGCCCGCCGCCACGGCCCAGACCGACACCGGCAAGGCGCCGGCGGCCGCTCCGGCCGACGCCGCCTCCAACCCGCTGGAACCGCCCGCGCGGGTGCTGCGCAACGACGCGATCGGCTACGACGGCTTCAACGGCGGCACCGAGGCCGGCGCGGTCAGCGCCAAATTCGGCGCCGATGCAGCGGCCGTGCGCGGCGCCTGGGGCGGCGAGATGAAGGACAACAACGGCCAGCGCCCCGACGCCAAGTGCTACCTGCTGTACCCGGTGCGCGGCGCGATCACCCACCAGTACGGCTTTCTGATGGGCGCCGACGGCCTGACCGGCATCGACGTCTACGATCCCAAGGCGCTCGCCCCCGGCGGCGGCCGCATAGGCATGAGCATCGACGAGATCAACAAGGCCTACCCCGGCAAGGTCAAGCAAATCCCCAACCCGAGCTTCGAAGGCGCCGCGTTCCTGCAGGTGTCGGCGCCGGACGGCAAGGACACCCAACTGGTGTTCGAGACCGACGCGCTCGGCAGCGTCACCAACTGGCGCATCGGCAAGCGCGGCGCGATCGAACCCGACGAAAGCTGCACCCGCTGATCCGGCGGTCCGCATCCCGCGACGATCCGGACCCTCGGCCCGGATCGTCGCCACCGCCCCGCCCTCAGCGCCCGGCGGTCTTGCCCACCTCGCCCAGGAACGCCAGCCCCAGCTTGGCGAACGGCACGCTCGCCTGCGCCGACTGACCGACGCTGGCCAGGGTGTCGTTGGCGGTGTGGATGTACGGCGAATAGCCGCCGTTGGCGTTGCCGCCTTCGAAATACATCGCCGCCGGATAACCCGCCGCGGTCCACGAGGCGTGATCGGAACAGCCGTAGTTGCAGGTGTAGCTGCCCAGCCGCAGGCTGCCGCCGAGGTAGGTCGCGAACAGATCGCGCAGCAACTGCTGCAGGCCGGCGTTGGAGAAGTCGTTGATCACCCGCACGTCCGGCGCGGTGCTAGTGCGGTAGTTGGTCATGTCCAGTTGCAGCACGCCGACCACGTTGACGCCGCGCGCCTTGAAATCCGCGGCGATCGCCTTGGAACCGCGCAGGCCGATCTCCTCGGCCGCATAGCCCATCAGCTTGATCGTGCGCTTGGGCCGGTAGCCGTTGGCCATGGCGATGCGCAGCACCTCGGTCAGGGTGGCGATGCCGGAGGCGTCGTCGTCGGCGCCGGGCGCGCGCATGTTTTCGCCGCTGCCGCTGTTGGAAATCGTGTCCAGGTGCGCGCCGAGCACCACCACTTCGTTCGGCAGTTCATTGCCGCGGATGGTCAGGATCACCGACGGTTGCGAACCGCAGCCGCTGCAGTTGAACAGTTCGGTGCTGACGTCGCTGCGGCCGTTGCCGAGCGCGGCCCAGCGGTCGCGGACCCAGGTCGCCGCGTTGCGGCCGTGGTTGGTGCTGGCGTGGCGGTTCGGCCAGTTGCCCGACAGCGACTGGATGGTCGCGCGGATGTTGGCTTCGCTGACTTGGCCCAGCCAGGGCGTGACCGTGGCCTGGTTGTCGATCGCATAGCTGGCGAAGGCGGTGTTCATCGCTTCCGCGCTGCGGTCGTTGCGCACGAAGGCTTCGGCTTCGGCGCGGCTGTCGAAGGCGAAATAGCCGCCGCAACGGCGTTCCTTTTCGTGCACGTGGCGGCTCAGGTCGGTGAGCTGATGGGTCTGCAACTCGGACACGACCAGGGCCGCGCCGCTGCGGGCGACGCGGGCGCTGGCGTTGCGCGCGAGCGTGCTCAAGCCGGCGTCGTGGGTCTGGCGTGAGGTCACCACGTACACCGGCTTGAACGGATCGGATTGCGCGGCGGCCGGTGCGGGATCGACCTTGGCCGGAGTGATCCGGGTGAGACCGGCGCGGTCGGACTGCGCGAACGCCGGCGCGACCGCGGCCAACGAGAGCAGCGAGAGGGATAACAGGATCGAACGTTGCACGGTGAGGCTCCTTGAATGAGGGCGCCGCACACGACGCAGTGCGGATTGCGCGATCGATGCCGCCGCGATGCCGCGCGCGGTACCGCCGTATTCGCCGGATCCGTGATCACTGGTCTTTGATCCATGACCCTGACCCGACGCTGCGTCGTCGACCGATCGCCTGCCCCTGGGCGACGTCGATGCTCGCGATTCCAGGCTAGAGGAGCTCGTGTCGCTCTCGGCCCCCGCCATGCATTCGTCGCATGCGCATGCGGGTGATCGCCGTCATGCAAATCGGCGAATCAGACGAGTCCGAATCGGCTTGCCTTGCATTCGCTGTCCATCCGTCGGCGCGCATTCCATCGAGCGATCGCCATGCCGAACGGACGATCAGCGTCCGCGCTCGACATAAAAAAACCCCGGCCGAAGCCGGGGTCGCAAACGTCTCGGTCGTTACGGCCGTGCGGCGAACCGATGCGCGACGGCATCGGTTCGCCACCGTCGATCAGAACGTGATGCTCCAGGTGTCGATGCGGCCGACGTCGTTGCTGGCGTTGTCGTTGACCCGCAGCTTCCACGCGCCGTTGAGAGTTTCGCTGGAGAGATTGAAAGTGAAGGTGCCGGTCACGTTGTCGGCGCTGCCGCCGGTGCGGTTGTGGATGTTGTAGAGCGAACCGTCCGGTGCGACCAGGTCGACCTTGATGTCCTGCTTGTAGGTATGAAGGATGTTGACCGACACCGAGGCGTTGGTCGGCGCGTTGCCGGTGCGGCCCGACACGTTGATCGTGCTTTCGACCGTGGCGTTGTCGGTGATCGCGACGTCGGTGCCGTTGGTGTAGGTCTGCACGCCGGGGCCCGGGCCGGGACCGGTGCCGGCGGTCTTGCCGAGCTCACCGAGGAAGGCCAGGCCGAGCTTCGCGAACGGCACGCTGTTGGCCGCCGAGTTGCTCATGTTGGCCAGGGTGTCGTTGGGCGTGTGGATGTACGGCGAGTAGCCGCCGTTGGCGGTGCCGCCTTCGAAATAGATCGCCGCCGGAAAACCCGCCGCGGTCCACGACGCGTGATCCGAGCAGCCATAACCGCAGGTGTAGCTGCCGACGGTGCCGCCGAGATAGGTGGTGTACAGCTCACGCAGGAACTGTTGCAGGCTGGAGTTGGAGTAGTCGCTGACCAGGCGCACCGCCGGCGCGCCGCTGACGCGGTAGTTGGTCATGTCCAGCTGCAGCACGCCGACCACGTTGACGCCGCGGTTCTGGAAATCGGTGGCGATCGCCTTCGATCCGCGCAGGCCGACTTCCTCGGCCGCGTAGCCCATGAACTTGATCGTGCGCTTGGGCTTGTAGCCACTGGCCATGGCCACGCGCAGCACTTCGGTCAAGGTGGCGATGCCCGAGGCATCGTCGTCGGCGCCCGGCGCGTTCATTGCATCGCCGCTGCCGCTGCTGGAGATCGAGTCCAGATGCGCGCCGAGCACGACCACTTCGTTCGGCAGTTCGCTGCCCTGGATGGTCAGGATCGCCGAGGGTTGGGTCGAGCAGTTGGTGCAACCGGTGTACAGCTCGGCGGTGACGTCGCTGCGGCCGTTGGCCAGGCCCTGCCAGGTGTCCTTGATCCAGGTCGCCGAGGTGCGGCCGTGGGTCGAGGCGTAATAACGGTTCGGGTACGAGGTCGACAGGTGATTGATGGTGCCGCGGATATTGGCTTCGGCGACCTGGCTCAGCCACGGCGTCACCGTGGCCTGGTTGTCGATGGTGTAGGTCGCGAACTGGGCGTTGATCGCCTGCACGCTGCGATCGTTCTTGACGAAGGTTTCGGCCTCTTCGCGCGAATCGAACGCGACGAACCCGCCGCAGCGCTGTTCCTTCTCGTGGACGTGGCGGGCGATGTCGACCAGTTGGTGAGTTTTCAGTTCGGAAATCACCAGCTTGGCGCCGGCCGGATTGCTCAGGCCGAGCGAGTTGTTCGTCAGCGTCTTGACCCCGGCGTCGAAGGTGGCGCGCGAGGTCACGATGTAGACCGGCTTGAACGGATCGTCGGTGGCATCGGCCGGACGCACGTGATCGTGCGCGTGGTCCTGCGCGAACGCCGGCGCGGTGGCGGCGGCGAGCGCGAGGGCGAGCAGGGTCGGAACGAACATCGTCCGCAAGGATGAAGCGGGCACGGTGGCAGGTTGCTGATTCACGGAAAGCGCTCCTGGTTCGACGTCGCCGGCGCGATGGTTTCGGCATCGGCACGGGGACGCGGATGGACTGGGATGACGGCCGCGCGTGGCGCGGTCGTCGCGAGGGGTTTGCTGCGCGTGAAAGCGGCGCCGAACCGTGCGGGGGAAAGGTTCCGATACGCCCGGGTTTCGACCCTAAGCGGGTATGCATCATGCGAACAAGCCGCAATCGGTTCGAGCGCACATTCGCGTTCGTGACCTCAGTCATGCAACCGCGCAGTAAACGCTTACGGTGCGGATGCGGATGGTCCTGGCCGGAGCGAGGCGCGGGAAATCCGCGGAATTTTCAGGGTTTCGCCGAAGGAAACAACGCGGCGTCATGAAGCACGTCGCGCGCCGCATTGCGGTGATCGACGCAACCACCGCATCACATTTTTAGTGAGCTGTTGCGATGGATGCATGTAGAAAAGTCGCTTTCGCGAATCGATGGCCGCCGCGACCGGGGCTCGCTCGGCTGATGCTTGCACTGCCCTGCCCGCTTATTCGGCTTTGACGCATCGGTGGCTTTTGGCTCGGCGGGGCTGGGCTTCAAATACGTATCGCGCCGTTTCGCTTCGATTTCGGCTCCAACTTCGGCTCCGGATCCGGCCTCGGATCCAACTCCAACTCCGACTCCGACTTTGGCTTTGGCTTTGGCTTTGGCTTTGGCTTTGGCTTTAGCTTCGGCTTGGCTTGGCTTGGCTTGGCTTTGAGCCTGAAGCCGCGCAGTTCATGCAGCGCTGCGAAGCATGTT
>NZ_LMHM01000014.1:89318-164814 GCF_001427785.1 Lysobacter sp. Root690 | reverse complement strand
ACATCCTGTCTCGGTGGCGCACGGCGCACATCCATGTGCGCCGCCCTTCGGGTGTCCTCTTGTCCTCGCGAGTTACAAGCTTCGCAGCGCTGGATGAACTGCGCGGCTTCAAGCGCGAGCCGCATGGCCTGACTGTAGGAGCGGCGCGAGCCGCGACCGCGAAAACGCAATTACGGCGGAGGTATCGACGTATTCGAGATGCCGCGGTCGCGACTCGCGTCGCTCCTACAGGGCCGCGACGTGGCCACTTCGCCATTCGTGTGCAGAGCTAAAATATCGCCGCCTCGAACCGAAAATCCCGGGTACAGCGATACCTCGCCGCACCCGGGCCCGCTACAGCTCATTCGGAATCGGTCATCCGGACCCGATCAGAACGTCAGACTCCACGTATCGATCCGCCCGGTATCGCCCGTCTGATTGTCATTGACCCGCAGCTTCCACGTACCGTTAAGCGGCTCGCTCGACAAATTCTTGGTGAAGGTGCCGATCACGTTGTCGGCGCTGCCGCCGGTTCGATTGTGGATGTTGTAGATCGTTCCGTCCGGCGCCACCAGATCGACCTTGATGTCGTTCTTGTAGGTGTGATGAATCGTCACCTGCACCGGCGTGCTCGCGCCGCCGTTGCCGCTGCGACCCGACACCACGATCGAGCTTTCCACGGTGCCGTGGTCGACGATGGTCACATCGGTGCCGTTGCTGTAGGTCTGCGTGCCGCTGCTGCCGACGGTGACCGAACCGGTCCGGGTGTTGGTCGCGCCATCGTCGTCGGTGACGGTCAGTGTGACGGTGTAGGTGCCGGCCGCGCTGTAGGTCTTCGACGGATTGGCCGCGGTCGAAGTGGTGCCATCGCCGAAGTGAAGTTCGCCACCGGCGGATTGTTGACCGGCCCGGTACCGCCGACGGTGAAGCGCACCGCGTTCGGTGTGCCCGGCTTGCCGGACGCGTCGGTGCCCTGCACGTACACGGTATGAACGCCCTGGCTCAGGCCGGTAGTCGAGATGCTGCCGGTGACGTTCTCGTTGCTGCTGTTGAAGCTGCCGTCGCTGGCGCTCAAGGCGATCGGCGTCGCTCCGCTCGCCCACGGCGGCGCATCCAGGTATGCGCGCGCCGAAGTAATGTTCTGCACCGGTTCGCTGCCGTTGCTCTGGTTGAACAGGCTGTCGTTGATGTTCGCGGTAATGGTGACCGGCGTACCGGCCGGCACGGTCGCGGATGAAACGTTGACGACCGTGGTGTCCGGACCGCTGGGCAGCGTGTACGGCGCCCACAGGCTGCGCGCGACATAANTGTTCGGCAAGGTGGTGCCGGTGAAGCTGCTGCAGCTTTCGAAGAAGCTGCCGCCGAGTTCGAACGCGTAGGACGACACGCCGAGCAGACCGTACATGGTGTCGGTGGTGGTGCCGTCGGTCGCGTACAACTCGCTGGACTGTTGCGGCCGGTAGTTGTTGAAATGCCCCATGCGCCGACCGAGGGTGCGCAGCGCGCTCAGGTTGGGCGGCGGATTGCTGGTATCGCCCCACGGCCACAGCACCAGGTCGGCGGCACTGTGGATGTCGATGAACACGCCCTGGGTGTCGTCGGGCGCGGCGGCGTTGACGTCGTCGGCGCGACGGTCGGGAAAAATGCCGCCGCTGTAGACGCCGTTGCTGCCCCGGGTGCCGGCGACCAGGCGCATCAGGTTCTGGGTTTCCGGATCCGACGACGCGGTCGGACCGCGGTAAGTTTCCGTGCACTGGTTGCCGCTGGAACCACCCGGCGCGGTGCTCCAGTGATATGGGAAATTGCGGTTGAGGTCGGTGCCGTAGCTGCTCGCGCTGCAACTTCCGCCGTTGCTGTTGTTGAGGTTCTTGCGCCACGACGCGCCGGCCTCGGCCTTCTTGCGGCCGTCGGGGTTGGCCTGCAGCACCAGTTGGAAAGCGAAGTTGTCGAGTAACCAAGTCGCCTCCGGGTCGGTGCCGTAGCCGTTGACCAGGCCTTCGGCGAAACGGGTGACGAGTTCGGCCGGCGCGTACTCGCGTGCGTGGATCGAACCGAACAACACCAGGGTCGGCTTATTCGGCAAGGCCGCGTCGGTGGCGGTATTGCTCAGCCGCAGCACGCGCATGTCGTAGCCGGTGCCGGCGCTTTGGGTCTTCTGCCAGGTCGGGCCGATGTTGCTGATGCGCGCCAGATTCGGCTTGCTCGCGACCAGGTTATCCATCGTCGAATAGGTTTCTTCGACAGTCCGAAAACACGAGAAACCCGGAATGCTCTGAACCCCGTCGAGCGACCCTTGCTGCGCGGTCTGCAGACGCTGCAGTCGCGCGGTCGCTTCCTGATCGACTTGATACTTGAAGCCCGCCCTGGTCAGCGCGGTCAGATCCTCGGGCATCGCCTCGACCTTCACCGTCCTGGCATTGCGATCGACCTTGAGATGCTGAAAGCGCGAGGCGATGCGCTGCAACTGCGCGGGGGTGTCGTAGTGGGCGGTGACGAAGACGGGCAGATCATCGGCCGCCACGGCGCTGGCGGACAACGCCAGCAGCAGCGGCAACGCGGCAGGTTGGAAGCGCATTGGGAGACTCTCCAGATAACCGTTCGATAGACAGCGACGCGGCGCGTGCCCGTCATGCTGAGGAGCGGACGCCGCCGTCGGCAAGCGTCGCCGCAGGCCTCGCGGAGCTTGTTTCGTGATGGCCGCGGCAGATCGGCGCATCGCATCGCGATGCCGCGTCCGATCCGGCGCGCGCGAAAAATGATCGCGCGATTTCGATGCACGACCAATTGGTGCTATCGAAAAATAACTCGGCACATTCGACTGTATTCACCGGCACATACAAAGACGCCGCGGCTGTGAGGCCGCGGCGTCGGTGCGATCAGCTCGCAATCGTCAGAACGTAATGCTCCACGTATCGATCCGCCCGGTATCGCCGGTCGCATTGTCGTTGACCCGCAACTTCCAGGTACCGTTGAGCGGTTCGCTCGACAAATTCTTGTTGAACGTGCCGATTACGTTGTCCGCGCTGCCGCCGGTGCGGTTGTGGATGTTGTAGATCGTGCCGTCCGGCGCTACCAGATCGACTTTGATGTCGCTCTTGTAGGTGTGATAGATCGTCACCTGCACCGGTGTGCTTGCGCCGCCGTTGCCGGTGCGGCCGGACACCACGATCGAGCTTTCCACGGTGCCGTTGTCGACAATGGTTACGTCGGTGCCGTTGCTGTAGGTCTGGGTGCCACCCGGACCCGCGCTCACGGTGACCAAAGCGGTCTTGGTGTTGGTCGCGCCGTCGTCGTCGGTGACGGTCAGGGTGACGGTGTAGGTGCCGGCCGCACTGTAGGTCTTCGACGGATTGGCCGCGGTCGAGGTGGTGCCATCGCCGAAGTTCCAGCTGCGCGAGACGATGCTGCCGTCGCTGTCGCTGGAGGTGTCGGTGAAGCTCACCGTCAGCGCATTGGCCGACGAAGTGAAGTTCGCCACCGGCGGATTATTGACCGGGCCGGTACCGCCGACGGTGAAACGCACCGCGTTCGGCGTGCCCGGCTTGCCAGCGGCATCCGTGCCCTGCACGTACACGGTGTGCACGCCCTGGCTCAGGCCGGTAGTCGAGATGCTGCCGGTGACGTTCTCGTTGCTGCTGTTGAAGCTGCCGTCGCTCGCGCTCAACGCGATCGGCGTCGCTCCGCTCGCCCACGGCGGCGCATCCAGGTACGCGCGCGCCGACGCGATGTTTTGCACCGGTTCGCTGCCGTTGCTCTGGTTGAACAGGCTGTCGTTGATGTTCGCGGTGACGGTCACCGGCGTGCCCGCGGGTACGGTCGCCGACGAGACGTTGACCACGGTGGTGTCCGGGCCGCTGGGCAAGGTGTACGGCGCCCACAGGCTGCGCGCGACATAGNNNNTGTTCGGCAAGGTGGTGCCGGTGAAGCTGCTGCAGCTTTCGAAGAAGCTGCCGCCGAGTTCGATCGTATAACCGGGCACGCCGAGCAGGCCGTACATGGTGTCGTCGGTGGTGCCGTCGGTCGCGTACAACTCGTCGGACTGCTGCGGGTAGTAGCCGTTGAAGTAGGCCATGCGCCGGCCGAGGGTGCGCAGCCCGCTCTGGTTCGGCGCGGGGTTGCTGGTGTCGCCCCACGACCACAGCACCAGGTCGGCGGCGCTGTGGATGTCGATGAACACGCCCTGGGTGTCGTCGGGCGCGGCGGTGTTGACGTCGTCGGGGCGACGGTCGGCGAAGATGCCGCCGCTGTAGACGCCGTTGCTGCCGCGGGTGCCGGCGACCAGGCGCATCAGGTTCTGGGTTTCCGGATCCGAGGCCGCGGTCGGGCCGCGATAGGTTTCCGCGCACTGGTTGCCGCTGGAGCCGCCCGCGGCGGTGTTCCAGTGATACGGGAAATTGCGGTTGAGGTCGGTGCCGTAGCTGCTCGCGCTGCAGCTGCCGCCGTTGCTGTTGTTGACGTTCTTGCGCCACGACGCGCCGGCCTCGGCCTTTTTGCGGCCGTCGGGATTGGCCTGCAGCACCAGTTGGAAGGCGAAGTTGTCGAGCAACCAGGTCGCCTCCGGATCGGTGCCATAGCCGTTGACCAGGCCTTCGGCGAAACGGGTGACGAGTTCGGCCGGCGCGTACTCGCGCGCGTGGATCGAGCCGAACAGCACCAGGGTCGGCTTGTTCGGCAACGCCGCGTCGGTGGCGGTGTTGCTCAGGCGCAGCACGCGCATGTCGTAACCGGTGCCGGGGTTCTGGGTCTTCTGCCAGCTCGGACCGATGTTGGTGATGCGCGCAAGATTCGGCTTGCTCGCGACCAAGTTATCCATCGTCGTATAGGTTTCTTCGACCGTGCGGAAACACGTGAAGCCCGGGATGCTCTTGACCCCGTTGAGCGAACCTTGCAGCGCGGTCTGCAAACGCTGCAGTCGCGCGGTGGCCTCCTGATCGACTTGATACTTGAAGCCCGCCTTGGTCAGGGCGGTGAGATCCTCGGGCATCGCCTCGACCTTCACCGTCTTGGCGTTGCGATCGACATTCAGATGCTGGAAGCGCGAGGCGATGCGTTGCAGTTGCGCCGGGTTGTCGTACTGGGCGGTGACGAATACCGGCAGATCATCGGCGGCCGCGGCGCTGGCGGACAAAGCCAGCAGCAGCGGCAACGCGGCAGGTTGGAAGCGCATTGGGAAACTCTCCATGGATCATGGGCGGTGGGCAGGCGCGGGGCGTGCTGCAAGCCATGCTGCGGAGCGGACCGAATCGCTGACAAGCGCCGCTCGGCGCGTGGACGGCGTGCTTTCGTGATACGTACAACAGAACGACGTAGTGACGACTGGCGCACGAATACATCACCACCGGCTCCGTTCGCTGACGATGCGAATCGCGGACGCGAAGTTGAATCGCGCCGCGGTGCGATGGCGAGGCCGCGGCTCACGGGCGAAGCAATTCGCGCGCGACGTAGACCCTGCAAACCGATCGAATGCGCCTGGAAAAACGCCGCGGCCCGAAGGCCGCGGCGTCGTGTCGATCACATCGGTTCGATCAGAACGTGATGCTCCACTTGTCGATGCGGCCGGTATCGGCGGTCGCATTGTCGTTCACGCGCAACTTCCACACGCCGTTGAGCGGCTCGCTCGACAGGTTCTTGTTGAACGTGCCGATGACGTTGTCGGCGCTGCCGCCGGTGCGGTTGTGGATGTTGTAGACCGTGCCGTCCGGCGCGATCAGGTCGATCTTCAGGTCGCTCTTGTAGGTGTGATAGATCGTCACCTGGATCGGCGTGGTGGCCGAGCCGTTGCCGGTGCGACCGGACACGGTGATCGAGCTTTCCACGGTGGCGTTGTCGGTGATCGCGACATCGGTGTCGTTGGTGTAGGTCTGCGAACCCGGGCCGCCGGACACCGTGACCGTACCGGTCTTGGTGTTGGTGGCGCCGCCGTTGTCGGTGACGGTCAGGGTGACGGTGTAGGTGCCCGCCGCGCTGTAGGTCTTGCTCGGGTTGGTCGCGGTCGAGGTGGTGCCGTCGCCGAAGTTCCAGCTACGCGACGCGATCGAGCCGTCGCTGTCGGTGGAGCTGTCGGTGAAGGTCGCGGTCAGGCCGCTGGTGGTCGAGGTGAAATTCGCCACCGGCGGGGTGTTGACCGGGCCGCCGCCCGAATCCACGCCATCGATGAACTGCGCGCCGGTCGACGCCGGATCCAGCCAGTCGCTCAGACGCGAAGCCGCCGCGCCGCCGCCGGTCCACGAGGTGAACACGCGGCCGTACTGGTCGCTGCGGTTGGTGCCGGTCGCGCTGCAGCTCGACGGACCACCGTGCAACTGACCGAGCACGCGCTTTTCCGGGCTGTAAATCGGCGAACCCGAGGAACCCGGTTCGGTCACGCCACCGCTCGGCTGCCACTGCACGTTCAAGTGCGTGGTGCCGGCGCCGCCGCCCCAGGCCACGAACGAGGTCGCGGTGGTCGAGTTGCTGATGCGCTTTTCGGCGACGTTGGGGTGATGGATGGCGATCGCGCCCGGATAGTTCTGATCGCGACGGTCCCAACCGGCCCAGAACAGGTTGAACGCCGGATTGGCCGGGGTGTTCAACTCGAGCAGGGTGAAGTCGGAGGTCGCGTAGGTCGCCTTGACCGTCGAACCGGTCTGGGTCTGGCTCATCGAACCGTCGCCGTTGGCGCCGCTGGCCGGGGTGTTCGGCGCGCGGCAGGTCGAGTTCTGATAATTCCAGTACACCACGATCGAAGCCGCGGTCGAAGCGGTACCCATGCCGCAGTGGTGCGCGGTCAGGAAGTACATCTTCTTGTCGTTGGCGGTGTTGTTGACCAGCGAACCGGTACACGCCAGGGTGCCGTTCTTCGAGTAGGCGCCGACCGAGCGGATGATGTCGCGACGGCCGTCGCCCTCGGGGCAGACCACGTCGATGTTGCAGCTGCCCGACACGCCCTTCTCGCCGGCGGCGAGCGCCAGGCGACGCGCGAGCGGACCGAAGCCGACGTAGTCGTGGTTGACCTTGGTCAGGTGCAGCTTGAGCTCGCCCATCTTGGCGCGCGGCACCACCACTTCGATGACCGCTTCCTGGCCCGGAACGACCGCGGTCCACAACTGGCCCTGCGCGTTGTTTTCGCGCGCGGTGTATTCGCTGATCAGCGCGCGATCGCCGCCGGCGGTCTGGGTCGCCGGATAGACCAGCAGACGACCGCCCTGCGGCATGTGGTACTGGGTGAAACCGAAGTTCAACGACAGCGCTTTTTCCGAACGGATGCGCTGGCGCCAGACCACGGTGTCGGCGTCGACGTCTTCCCACACGCCGGAATTCAGCGGGGTCATGTCGACCGTCATCGCGAAGGCGAAGCGCGGGATGTCGCCGCGCTTGTCGCGCTGCAGGTCTTCGGCCTTGAGCTTGGCCACGTCGACCGCGGGCATGGAGCGCAGCGAAATCTTGTCGACGCTCGACAGGTTGGAATGTTCAAAAGCCGCCGGGCGCGAGGCCGGCGCGGCGAGAGCGGCGCTGATCGACAGTCCGAGCAACAGCAAGGAACCACAAATGCGTTTCATGAGTCTCTCCGTCCGTAGTAGAGGCATGACCGCGCCGCCGGCTGGGCCGGTGACCGATGGCGATGGCGACGGGTCAGATGGTGGGAACTGGAAGCTCCAGCGATTGATGCAGGCGGTGCCGCATGCTTCCCCATGAGCGTGCGTTGGTTCTTCGACGCGTGGTGCGCAACGAAGCATCGATGGCGACCACGGCGTGACTCTGCGGCAGACTTGTCGCACACAACAAGACGCAAACCCGCCTAGTCGACATAGCATCCGTGCATCGCGTCACGCATACGACGAAGATTTGTTGCTGTTGAAATCGGTGTGCATGACCGGAAATTGAAACTGAGACGTCGCGCGAATTCACAATGCAATGCAGCGCACGAAGCATGGGAACTTCGAGGTGGGGTGATCGGAAGTTCACCGGCGCGGGAGATGGCGCGGCAGGGTTGGCGGCGATCTGGGCTCGGGCTTTCGGCATGGCCGTATGGGTTCGGGGCATGCATGGATCGGTTGGCGCGGCGATTTGAGCGGAAGGCGTTGGGGCTGAAGCCCCTCCCACAAAAGACCTCGTCGGCTCGCCTCGCCCGAAGATCGCGTTCAGTGCCACGGGCGATCATCGGCGCTCAGGGCGATCGAACATGACCGTCGCATCGCGTCGCATCACATCGCAACGCAACGCAGCTTGCAGCTCGTGGCGAGACGCAACTTCAGTTCGATCCGCCGGGTTTCGATCGCAACGCTCGCGTAAAACAAAGAACCCCGGCCGAAGCCGGGGTTCTGGTGCGACTACTTCGGATCGAACGACTGGATCAGAACGTGATGCTCCAGCTGTCGATCTTGCCGACATCGCCACCGGCGTTGTCGTTGACGCGCAGCTTCCAGGTACCGTTCAAGGCTTCGCTCGACAGGTTCTTGGTGTAGGTCTGGATGATGTTGTCGGTGCTGCCGCCGGTGCGGTTGTGCAGGTTGTAGACGGTTCCGTCCGGCGCGACCAGGTCGACCTTGAGGTCGCTCTTGTACGTATGCAGGATGTTGACCGCGATCGGCGTGCTGGACGGAGCGTTGCCGCTGCGGCCGGACACCACGATCGAGCTTTCCACGGTGGCGTTGTCGCTGATGGCGACGTCGGTGCCGTTGCTGTAGGTCTGGCTGCCGTTGCCGCCGCTGACCGTGACCGTGGCGGTCTTGGTGTTGGTGGCGCCGTCGTCGTCGGTGACGGTCAGGGTGACGGTGTAGGTGCCGGCCGCGCTATAGGTCTTGCTCGGATTGGTCGCGGTCGAGGTGGTGCCGTCGCCGAAGTTCCAGCTGCGCGAGGCGATGCTGCCGTCGCTGTCGCTGGAGGTGTCGGTGAAGCTCACCGTCAGCGCGCTGGCGGTCGAGGTGAAGTTCGCGCTCGGCGGATTGTTGGTCGGCGGGGTGCCGGTCGAATCCAGACCGTCGACGAACTGCGCGCCGGTGCCGGAGGCATCGAGCCAGTCGCTCAGACGCGAGGCCGCGGCGCCGCCGCCGGTCCAGGAGGTGAAGATGCGGCCGTAGTAATCGGCCTTTTGTTCCTGCGGCACGGTGCAGCTCGACGGGCCGCCGTGCAGTTGGCCGATCACGCGCTTGTCGGGGCTGTACAGCGGCGAGCCCGACGAACCCGGCTCGGTCACGCCGCGATTGACGCCCCACTTCACGAACACGTGGCTGCCGTTGGCGACGGTCGGCGGGTTGTAGTCGGCGCCGCCGTAGTTGGTGGTGCGCGAGGCGCTGTCGGAGAAGCTGATGCGCTTGTCGGCGACGTTGGGATGGTGAATCGCGATCGAGCTGTTGTAGTTCTGGTCGCGACGATCCCAGCCGGCCCAGTACAGGTTGTAGGCCGGGTTGGCGGCGGTGTTGAGTTCGAGCAAGGTGAAATCGGAGGTGGCGTAGGTCGCGCGCAGGGTCGCGCCGGTCTGCGATTGCGACAGCGAACCGTCGCCGTCGGCGCCGCTGGCCGACGAACCGGGCAGACGGCAGGTGCTGTTCTGGTAGTTCCAGTACACGATCATCGAGTTGTTGACCGATGCGCTGGTCATGCCGCAATGGTTCGCGGTCAGGAAGTACATCTTCTTGTCGTTGGCGGTGTTGTTGACCAGCGAGCCGGTGCACCACATCGTGCCCTGCTTCGAGTACGCCGCGACCGAGCGGATGATGTCGCGGTAGCCGTTGCCTTCCGGGCAGACCACGTCGATTTCGCAGCTGCCCGAGGTCGCCATCGGGCCGACATCGAGCGCGGCGTTGCGCGCGAGCTTGCCGAAGCCGACGTAGTCGTGATTGACCTTGGCCAGGTGCAGCTTGAGTTGTCCGACCTTCGCCGCCGGCACCACCACTTCGATCACCGCTTCCTCGCCCAGCACCACCGGCGTCCACAGTTCGCCGAAGGCGTTGTTGTCGGCCGGGGTGAAGCTGCGCACGCGACCGGCGTTGGAATTCGGGGCCTGGTCGGCCGGATAGATCAGCATGCGCGCGCCTTCGGGCAGATTGAACTGATCGAAGTGGAAGTTCAGCGACAGCGCGTTCTTGGATTCGATGCGGGTGCGCCAGACCACGTTGCCGTCGTCGAGCGATTCCCAGGTGCCGGTGTTGAGCGTGTCGATGCTGACCGGCAAGGCGGTGGCGAAGCGCGGTACTTCGTTGCGCGCGTTGCGCTTGAGGTCTTCGGCGCGCAGCTTGGCCACGTCGACCGCCGGCATCGCGCGCACCGCGATGGCGTCGACGCGCGACAGGCGGGCGTTGTCGAACGCGGCCGGGCGCAGCGCCGGGCCGGCCAATGCGGTGCCGATCGACAGGGCGAGCAGGCCGAGGGTAAGGGTGATTCGTTTCATGAATGTCTCCGTCCGTTGATGATTCAGGCGATGGTTCGGTTTGGACCACGATGAGTAGCGGTGTGGCTCGCGTGAGGCTGGGGCCGGCCTGCGTTCGTCGCGGACCGGGTCGACACGTTGCTGTCGTTGCCGTCGTAGACGACGACACGCCACGCGGATTGAGGCGCTCCCCTGCGCGCGCCCGAACTGCGAGGTCTTGCGCTTGCGATGCCCGCGGATCGACGCGATCCGCGGGCGGGTGACATCGCGCTGGGCTGCGTCACGACGGCGCAGGCCAGAACGACCCCCTGTTTAACCGTCATGTGCTCTAACTGACCGCGTCGATCGAGCCAGACTCGATCGACGCGAGCCGATCAGAACGTGATGCTCCAGGTATCGATCTTGCCGATGTCCGCGGACGCGCGATCGGCGGCGCGCAGCTTCCAGGTGCCGTTGAGCGCTTCGCTCGACAGGTTCTTGCTGAAGCTGCCGCTGACGTTGTCGGCGCTGCCGCCGGTGCGGTTGTGCAGGTTGTAGACCGAGCCATCCGGCGCGATCAGGTCGACGATCAGGTCGCCCTTGTACGGATGCACGATGTTGACCGAGATCGAGGCGTTGCTCGGCGCGTTGCCGCTGCGGCCGGACACCACGATGTTGCTGGTCACGCCGGTGGCGTTGTTGTCCGGGATGTTGACGTCGGCGCCGTTGGTGTAGGTCTGCACGCCGCTGGCGTTGACCGTGACCGAGGCGGTCTTGGTGTGGGTGGCGCCGCCGTTGTCGGTGACGGTCAGGGTGACGGTGTAGGTGCCGGCCGCGGCGTAGGTCTTCGACGGATTGGTCGCGGTCGAAGTGGTGCTGTCGCCGAAATTCCAGCTGCGCGAAGCGATGGTGCCGTCGCTGTCGGTCGAGCTGTCGGTGAAGCTCACCGTCAGACCGCTGGCCGAGGAACTGAAGTTCGCCACCGGCGCGGTGTTGCCGCCGGGCGCGCCACGGAACGCGGCGACCGCGGCCTTGGTCTGCACCAGCACGCGCTGGTTGTGGTTCTTGTCGGCGGTTCCCATCGGCACGCCGTTGTAGGTCACGTCTGGGTTCGACCAGTAGTTCAGACGGGTGCAGCCGCCGGTGCAGGCGTAGGCCATGATCGTGCGCCACTTGGTGCCGGTGGCGGGTTCGTAACGGTAGCCGTGGCCGTAGGCGTACGGCGTGTTGTTCGGATCGGCGGTCGGGTCGTGACGCGCCGACAGCAGGTGGCCGATTTCGTGGGCGAAGCTGTAGTAACCGGTGGCGCAGTCGTAATGCACGGTCGCGAACGCGGTCGCCGCGGTCGATCCGATCGAATGGGCCAGGCCGCAGTTGCCGGCGTCGTTGATGACCAGCACGCTGACGTCGGCGGCATTGGCGTCGCGGCTGGCGTGGATGTCGTCCATGTAGCCGTCGCTGGGATCGGCGAAGCGTTCTTCGTCGGTGAAGTGACCGTCGCCGGCCGAGGTGTATTGCACGGTGCGGTAATTCGCCAGTTCCAGCTGGATGCCGACGTTGGAATTGATATAGCCCTGGTTGCTCTCGGCCACCGCCAGTTCGACCAGCGCCTGCATGTCGCCGCCGTACGCGGTGACCGCTTCGTTGGTGGCCACCACCTGCACGCGGATGGTCGCGGTCGCGCCCGGATCGATCGCGGCCGGTCCGATCGCGGCGCTGTTGATGCGCGCGCTGGCGGCATTGGCGTTGGCGACGCGGGCCGCTTCGCGCATGTCGATCTGCGGCAGGTCCGAATCGCGATAGCCCAGCGGATGATCGGGCGGCATCTTGCTTTCGTCGACTTCGATCACCGCGTGGCTGCCGTCGGCGAGCGGACGGATCCTATACAGCTGGCCGTCGACGCGCACATTGCCGGTAACGCCATCGCCGCGGCGGACCAGCGCGACCGAGTTGAGTTCGTCGTGACGCACTTCGCGCGCATCGGCGCTGGCGCGCTTGGCGTTCTCGCGCAGATGACCGAGCCACACCGTGCTGCCGCGGCCGGTATCGCGCGCGCTGTCGAGCACGGCGTTGACCCGATGCCCGCCGAGTTGCAGTTCGATCTCGCGCGTCTGCGCGCTGATCAGCGCGGCGTTGGCGCGCTTGAGCTGCAGCGATGCGGTGGCCGGCGCAGCCGCGAGGCTCTGCGCGTGGCTCAACGCCGAAGCGCCTTGCGCGCTGGCCAGGCCGGCGCGCGCCGTCGGCGCATCGCCGGTGAACAGCGGCTGCGCGGCGAATGCCGGCGCGGCGACCAGGCTGGAGACGAGCACGGCGCCGCGCAACGCGGCGCAAAGCGTTGCCGTACCGCGCGCGGGCGCGCGGCGTGAGGACTTGCTGGACATTGGTGGAACCCCCGATGGATGAAAGCCGCTTGCGCGGTCGAAGCGTCGGATTGCGATGGTCGTGGCCGGAATTCAGCGACAGCGCGGTGGCAGGCGATCCCGCGTTTCCGGTCTGATGATGGGTCGAGTCGTCGGCTCGCCCATGTCATGACGCTAGCCGGTGAAGGAACGCGACGGCAACGGTATCGGCCGCGATTCAGCCGCGTCGTTCGTGATGTTTGTCATGCATCGTAAAATTGCTGCGCTAATTGGATTTTTTCGGCATGCATAAACACGTTTTTGGTGACTAGATGCCACCGCGGCGCAACAAAAAACCCCGGCGATGCCGGGGTTTTCGTTTGAGCTCCAGATCAGTTCCAGATCGAGCCGCGAACGCTGTTCAACGGCGCGATCGATCCAGCGCGAGCGCGCTTATTTGTCGATCACCGCGGGGCCGCGGATGATCGGGCCGAGCGAGATGTGGTTGTCGGGCTCGATGAACTGCACGTCGGGGTCGTTGGCAAAAGTTTCCATCAATCGCACCGCCTCGGCGCGATCCAGCGCGGGGCTGACGCTGAACACATCGGCCTGGATGCCCATGCGGTGCTTCCAGGTCAGCTTCAGCCCACTCTTGTTGGCAAGACCCGCGCGTTGCGCGGTCTGGTCCAGGCGCGCCTGCACCGCGCCTTGCTGGGTCAGCGGCCCGGTGCCGTCGCGGTATTTGACGATGAACTGGCCGAACGGCCCGGCGCCGACCGGCGCGCCGACCTGGGCGCGACCAGCGACCGGCTTGGCCTGCGAATCGCCGGGCTGGACGTATTGCGGCGGCGCCTGCTCGGGCTGGTTCTGGTCGGGCTGCACCGGTTGCGTGCGCGGATCGGGCGAGCCGGTCTGCACGGGCCGCGGATCGGCGGATTTGGGATCGGAAGGATTGGTGCCGGATGCCATGCAGGCGCTCACTGAGAAGGAAAGCAACACGGCCACGGCGGGAAGCCAGCGTGTACGGATCGAGGATGACATGCGGGCAGCTCCTGAGGTGGAACAAGTTTCAACGCAGGCCGGGACCGATCGGGGTCGAGTCGGCGACATGAACGCCGAACTCATGCCGAGCGCGGCAGGCCGATTTCATTCTTGCACAGCGGGCATGACGAACCCGGCGACGCGATCGTCGCCGGGTCGGTGGTGTAGCGAGGGTGTGCAGCGAGACTGAACACGCGCCGGCCCAGGTCCGGACCGGCGCCGTCATCCACGATCAGGGCGTGACCGAGCGCGCCCTCGCCACCGCCGCGGCCGCGTCGACCAGGCCGGCGCCGCAACCGCCGGGGCAGTTGGCCGCGCTGATCGGACGCGCCGTCGCCGCCAGGATCTGGCGCACCTGTTCGAAGGTCCGGGGCGTGGGCGCGGCGGTCTGGATCAACGCGATCACGCCGGCCACGTGCGGCGTGGCCATCGAGGTGCCGTCCAGGTAGTCGTAGCGATTGCCCGAATAGGTCGACAGGATGCCCTGGCTCAGATGCTGACGGGTGCATTCCTGCGGCTTGTTGACGAAGCGGCCCAGCGGCAGGAACTCGGTCGAGGGCGAGCAGCTTTCGCCGCCCGGCGCGGTGACGTCGATGCCGGTGCCGTAGTTCGAATACCACGCGCGGCGGCCGCCCTGGTCGCTCGCGGCCACGGTGATGACGTTGTTGCAGCTGGCCGGAGCGAAACTGCGCGCGTCGATATTGTTGTTGCCGGCCCCGGCGGCCACGATCGTGCCGTTGGCGGTCGCGGTGTTGATCGCGGTCTGCCACGCCGGCGTCTGCGAGCAGCTCACGGTCTGACCCACCGACAGGTTGATGACGTCGGCCGGATTGGGATTGGCCGGCACGCCCGCCACGCGTCCGCCCGAGGCCCAGACGATGCCGTCGGCCAAGTCGGACATGAAGCTGCCGCCGCCGCGGCCCACCACGCGCACCGGAACGATCTTGACCCCGGGCGCCACGCCGGCGACGCCGACGCCGTTGCCGGTCACCGCCGCGACCGTGCCGGCCACATGGGTGCCGTGCGGCAGCGACGGCGCGTAGACGGTATCGGCCGGATTGGGATCGCGTCCGTCGCCGTCGGCGCCATCGCTGAGCGACAGCATGTCGTAACCGGCGATCACGTTGCCGTTCAAATCCGGATGCGAAACGATGCCGGTGTCGACCACCGCCACCACCGCGCCGCTGCCGTCGCTGGTGTCCCATGCGCTCGGCGCGCGAACCCCGACCGCGCTGTCGGCCATGTCCCATTGCTCGGCGAAGCGCGTGTCGTTCGGCAACGCGGTGATGTCCACCGGCAGATCCGCCTGCACCCATTCGACATTCGGATCGTCGGCGATACGCCGGATCAGCGCCTGGGTCTGCGCGCGGCTCAAGGGCACGTTGCTGGCCACGACATCGCTGCCGATGGCCATGCGCCGCAATCGCTTGAGCGACGGCGCGGACTGGCCCGCCGCCAGGCCCAGGCCGGCGCGGCGCAACGAGGCGTCGACCGCTGCGGCCTGACGCGCCGGCGCGCTGCCGGGAACGAATTTGACGATCAACTGCCGGTAGGTCTGGCCGTCCTTGAGACCCGACACATGGGCCTGGCCTGCGAACGCCGGAACGGCGGCGATGCCGCTCAGCGCCAGCAGCGCCGCGGCGGCGAACGAATGCACACGCCGGTTGCTATCGGAACGCGATTTCATGAGAAAGAACCTCTGACTGAATGCCGCATGGCGGCGAACTGCAACGTTCCCGCGCTCGCAGCGCGCGCGATGCGGTCGACAGGACGTTCGATGCGGACGCGGCGCATGCCGCGTCCTTGCCTCGACGATAGGCAGCAAAAAAATTCCGCGGCAAGGCAGCCACGGATCATGACTGCGCTCCAAAACTGTCGCCGATCACATATCGCGACATCGCGCATGGCGCGATTTCGACAACGAAATAGCGGGTTTTTCCCCTATTCTGACAAGTCAGATTCGCGGCGCGAACAGGTCGTGTTGTGCATCTTCAACGTCATTCGTACGCAATCAATGTGTCTGTTTTCGCCCATTTACACCGCATCGTCCTTGACCGCCGCAGGCAGCGATTCGAGACCGGGCGGCTTCGTCCAGCCAATATCGAATTGTCATTCGGGTAAGGCGCAAGCGCGTTGCGCCGGCCTGCATGCAGACGATCGCTTCGGCCATCGCGGGCGCATCGCAAGAACAATTCCGATCGCGAAACCGGCAAGCAAAGAGAACCCCGGCCTCGCGGCCGGGGTTCGGTTCGCACCTCAGTTCGTCGCAATCGCGATCAGAAGGTGATGCTCCAGGTGTCGATGCGGCCGATGTCCTGCGCGGCGCGATCGGCGGCGCGCAGCTTCCAGGTACCGTTGAGCGCTTCGCTCGACAAGTTCAGGGTGAAGGTGCCACTGACATTGTCGGCATCGGCGCCGGTGCGGTTGTGGATGTTGTAGACCGAACCGTCCGGCGCGATCAGGTCGACGATCAGGTCGCTCTTGTACGGGTGGATGATGTTGACCGTCACCGAGGCGTTGCTCGGCGCGTTGCCGGTGCGGCCCGACACCACGATGTTGCTCGACGCGCCGGTCGCGTTGTTGTCCGGGATATTGACGTCGGTGCCGTTGTTGTAGGTCTGCGGACCCGGCCCCGGGCCGGTGCCACCGGCCGCAGCGGCCACCGCGGCCGCGGTATCGACCAGGCCCGGGCCGCAACCGCCGGGGCACTTGGCCGCGGTGATCGGACGCGCGGTGCTGGCCAGCAGGCTGGCGATCTGCGCGGTGGTCTTGGGCGTGGTCGACACGGCCTGCATCAGCGCGACGATGCCGGCCACGTGCGGCGAGGCCATCGAGGTGCCCTGCATGAAGCCGAAGCTGTTGTTGTTGAGGGTCGACAGCACGCCATCGGCCGGATGGCTCCTGGAGCAGCCCACGGTGGTCGGATCGGTATTCAGCGGCAGGAACTCGCTGTTCGGCGAACAGGTCTCGCCGCCCGGCGCGGTGATGTCGATGCTCGTGCCGTAAGTCGAATACCAGGCGCGGTTGCCGTTCTTGTCGCTGGCCGCGACGCTGATGACGTTGTTGCAGCTGGCGGGGTTGGAGCCGGTCACGTCGATATTGCTGTTGCCGGCGGCCGCGACCACGATCGCGCCGTTGGCGGTCGCGATGTTGATCGCGTCCTGGTACGCCTTGGTGCAGGCCTGGTCGCTGCCGAGCGACATGTTGATGACGTCGGCCGGGTTGGCGTTGGCCGGCACCGAGGCGACCGTGCCGCCCGACGCCCAGACGATGGCATCGGCGATATCGGAGGTGAAGCCGGCGCCGCGCTTGCCCAGCGTGCGCAGCGGCACGACCTTGGCGCCGTAGGCGACACCGGCCACGCCGCTTGCGTTGTTGGTCACCGCGCCGATGGTGCCGGCGACATGGGTGCCGTGATAGCCGGAGGTCGTGCCGGAGTTGTCGTTGGGATTGGCGTCGCGGCCGTCGCCGTCTTCGCTGGCGCCGCAATCGAAATTGACGCCGTCGCCGCAGTTGCCGCCGCTGACCGAGGAAACGAAGTCGTAGCCCGGCAGGATATTGGCGTTGAGGTCGGTATGCGAGGCGATGCCGGTGTCGATCACCGCCACCACCATGCCGGTGCCGGTGGTGCGATCCCAGGCGCCGGGCAGGTTGGCGCCCACGGCGCTGGCGGCGTAATGCCACTGCTCGCCGTAACGAGTGTCGTTGGGCGTGGCCAACTGATGCGCCATCAGGTCGAGTTCCACCGATGCCACGTTCGGATCGGCCGCGATCTGGCGCATCAGCGCCTCGGCTTCGTCGCGGTTGAGTCGCGTGTCGGCGGTGACGACCTTGCCGCCCAGCGCCATCGTGCGCAGATGCTTCAGGCCCAAGCGCTTGCCCTTGGCGGCGGCGGGCAGCGCGGTGTTCGCGGCCGCCGAGTTCAGCGAAGAAGCCAGCGACACCGTGTCCGCGGCCGGCGCGCTGCCCGCGCGATAATTGACGATGAAGCGGTCGTAGCTGCCATTGGCCTTCAGCCCGCTGAGGTTGGCCTGCCCGGCGAAGGCGGGCGAGGCGGCGCAGCCAAGCGCCAGGGCAGCGGTGAGCGCGTGCAAGCGGATATTGCGATTTTGACGTACGGCCATGCGAGTCGATCCCCTTTCGATAAAGCCGCGAGACGCGGCGAGTCGACCTTGATCGGGCTGGCGCGGACAGGCCCGCAGCCGGATCAGGTCACGACGGGCACGAACGAAATCCGCACCCGTGCCATCCACGCTGCGAGGTCGCGGCCACCGAAACAATCAGACGCGCTGCGTTCGGCGACGAGAGAAAGATGGCGTCCATCACAATTTCAATGTTTCGTACGGCGGGAAAATTGCCAACGCAAAACTGCTGTTTCACCCCACCCCACGCGATCGATCCAAGTGGAATCAAAGCGCGCATACGTAAAAACAACCGAATTTCCAGCAATATCTTTCACACATAACCATCTTGAACCGCACGCAATAAACAGCCGGCATCGCAGCCGCCACAGCAAATAAATGCCAATACCTGGTTGCTGTTACCCGCAGCGACCCGAATAGCCTCGGCGCCGGGCTTGATCATGGACGGCACAAAAAAAGCCCCGGCTCGCGCCGGGGCTGTATTGCGAACTTGCAGATGCGGGCGCGGCACCAGGGCCGCGCGTCGCGATCAGAAAGTGATGCTCCAGGTGTCGATGCGGCCGATGTCCTGCGCGGCGCGATCGGCGGCGCGCAGCTTCCAGGTGCCGTTGAGCGCTTCGCTCGACAAGTTCAGGGTGAAGGTGCCGCTGACGTTGTCGGTGGCGGCGCCGGTGCGGTTGTGGATGTTGTAGACCGAACCATCCGGCGCGATCAGATCAACGATCAGGTCGCCCTTGTACGGATGGATGATGTTGACCGTCACCGAGGCGTTGCTCGGCGCATTGCCGGTGCGGCCCGACACCGCGATGCTGCTCGACACGCCGGTCGCGTTGTTGTCCGGGATGTTGACGTCGGTGCCGTTGCTGTAGGTCTGGGTGCCGGTCGGCGGGGTGGTGCCGTTGACCGCATCGAGCGCCGCCTTGGCGTTGATGATGCCGGCGCCGCAACCGCCCGAGCAGGCGCCCGGCAAGGCGCGCGCGGTGTTCTTGAGCAGGGTTTCGATTTCGGCCGGAGTCTTCGGCGTGGTCGCCTTCGACTGCAGCAACGCGACCACGCCGGCGACGTGCGGCGAGGCCATCGAGGTGCCGCTCATGTACACGTACTGCTCGCTGCCCTGGGTGGTGGTGCCGCTGTTGTGGGTCGAGGCGATCTGGTCGCCTGGCGCGGACACGTCGATGCCGGTGCCGTAATTCGAATAGCTGGCCTTGGCGCCGGTCGAGGTGGTCGCGGCGACCGCGATGACGTTGGCGCAGTTGGCCGGGGTCGAGGTCGACACGTTCGCGCTTTCGTTGCCGGCCGCCACCACCACGGTGGTGCCGCGGCCGACCGCGCCGTTGATCGCGGTCTGGTAGCTGCTCGGGCAGGCGCCGCCGCCGCCGAGGCTCATGTTGATCACTTCGGCCGGATTGGCGTTGGCCGGGATGCCCGACACGGTGCCGCCGGAGGCCCACACGATCGCGTCGGAGATGTCGGAGTCGTAACCGCCGCAGCGGCCGAGCACGCGCACCGGCACGACCTTGGCGTTGAACGCGGTGCCGGCGACGCCCTTGGCGTTGTTGGTCACCGCCGCGATGGTGCCGGCGACGTGGGTGCCGTGCCAGCTCGAATCGCCGGCGGGCGCATCGTAACCGGGCGAATCGCATTCGGTGGCGTTGTTCCAGTCGCCTTCGTCGTTCGGATTGGAATCGCGGCCGTCGCCGTCGCGCGAGACGAAGGTGTCGGAGATGAAGTCGTAACCGGGCAGGATGTTGGCGTTGAGATCGCTGTGCGGGGTGATGCCGGTGTCGAGCACCGCGACCACCGAGCCGGTGCCGGTCGCGACGTCCCAGGCCTGGTCGGCGCGGATGCCGCCGTTGGCGCCGTTGAAGCCGTACTGCACGCCGTAGTGGGTGTCGTTCGGGGTCAGCTTGCGCTGGCGCAGCACGTCGACTTCGACGTATTCCACGTTCGGGTCGGCGGCGATCTGGCGCATCAGCGACTCGGCCTGGCTGCGGTCGAGCGCGCGATCGCTGCGCACGACGTCGGCGCCGATCGCGGTGCGGCGCAGATGGCTCAGACCGAACGCGGCCGCGCCGCGGCTCTTGCCGGCGGTGCTGCTGGCGGCGGCGTTGAGCGCTTTCTGCACGTTCGCCGCGCTGCCGCGCTCGACGCTGTTGTTGTTGTACTTGACGATGAAGCGGTCGAATTTCTGCGCGGTCTGCAGACCGCTGAGGTTGATGCGTTCGGCGGCGAACGCGCTGCCGGCGGTGCTGGCCAATACCAGAGCCGTGGCAACGGCCAGAGCGTGCGTGCGATGAGTACGGACGGACATCGTGTGAAACCCCCGAGAAAGCCGCGAGCGCGGCAGAGTGGTCCGGTGCGACGACGGCAACGACGGGAAGCCGCGTCGACCGGACGGTTTACGGACGCATATCCGGCTTGCGACCGGCCTGCGTCCTTCGATTCACGCTAACGAGTGCGCGAACTCGGGGACAAGGGTTTTGCGGGGCTTTTTTACGTCTTAATGGTGAAACAAATCACGCATTGATTACGTGGTTGTGTGCCGAGCGTCACAACGCAGAAGCGCAAAAACACCCTGCCCAGAGGTTGTGCGCCGTGTGTCGGGTGGCTTGGGTGAAGTGGCGCGCTAAGTGTTTGTGACTGAGGTCGTCGGGGCTTTGGACCGGCGTCTGGATGGAGCCGTGGGTCACCGCTTTCGTGGGGACGAGGACTGCGAAGTCNCGAAGTATTCCCCCTTTGAAAAAGGGGGGGCTAGGGGGGATTTGCTTTTACCCGCAAGGCGCCACGTTCTCCACGAAGCAAGGGCCTGCAAATACTTCAGGCGCACACCTGGATGAAGCCCTGGATCCCCGCCTTCGCGGGGATGACGGGCAAAGGCGGGGTGTACTCAAAAACGTTCGCTGGCAGCCGGTCGCGGCAACGGCGCTGCGATGCGATGCGATGCGGCGATGCGCTAATGCAATCGTAGTAGCCGCGGGTGCTTGTGGAGTCGGCAGAGCCGCAAGTCGCTGGAGCCCGCGTTCGCGTGAGTGACGATTACGAAGTCCGAAGTATTCCCCCTTTGAAAAAANGGGGGGCTAGGGGGGATTTGCTTTTACCCGCAAGGCGCCGCGTTCTCCACGAAGCAAGGGCCTGTGCAAAGACTTCAGGCGCAGGCCTGGATGAAGCCCTGGATCCCCGCCTTCGCGGGGATGACGGCAAAGGCAAAGAAGATTCACGCAAGAACGAAGTGTGCAGGCGGCAGGTCGCGGTGACGACGCGACAATGCAACGGTGCAACGGTGCAACGATGCGGCGATGCGCTGAATGCGATCGTGGAAGTCGCGGGTGCTTGTGGCATCGGCGGAGCGGCAAGTCGCTGGATCCCCGCGTTCGCGGGGATGACGATTACAAACATTCGCTGCGTACGGCGGGTTCCTTCGGGATGACGATTACAAGCCTTATTGGCCGCGCTCAGCCGTCCTGCTTAGCCGTCCTGCTCAGCCGTCCTGTTCAACTGTCCTGTTCAACTGTCCTGCTCAACCGCCCTGTTCGCGTCGCGCGATCGCCTCGATATCGGCCGGTTCCAGAATCGCCTTGTCCGCGCCGGTGCGCGTAACGCCGAGCATCGCCAGGCCGATGGTGCGGGTGCTCGCCACCTGCCTGGGCAGCAACGCGCGGGCCAGGTGCCAGACCGGTTTGGTCCAGCGGTACAGGGCGCGCAAGCGCGCGTCCTTCGGCGCAATGCCGTTGAGCGGAACGATCGCGCCGGGCCGGAACAGGTAGGTCGCCTTGAAACCCAATCGCTGCAATTCGTTTTCGGTGCGGCCCTTGACCCGCGCCCACATCACCCTGCCCTGCTCGCTGCTGTCGGTGCCGGTCCCGGTGACGTAGGTGAACACCATCGCCGGGTTCAAGCGCGCCAGGGTGCGCGCGGCGGCCAGCGTGTAGTCGTGGGTGATGCGGGTGTAATCGGCCTCGTTCATGCCCAGCGAGCTCACGCCCATGCAGAAGAAGCAGGCATCGAAGCCGCGCAACTGGTCTTCGATCGCGCTGAAGTCGAGGAAGTCGGCATGCACCACCTCGCGCAGTTTCGCCTCGCCGCCGCCGGTCGCGCCGCGGCCGACGGTCTGCACCAGTTCGACATCCGCGGCGAGCAGGCATTCGCGCAACACGCCCTGCCCGACCATGCCGGTCGCGCCGAAGATCAGGACTTTCATGCGGTTCGCTCCGATGGGGGCCGCGCGGTACCGCGCGCGGGTGCGGCGGTGTCGATCAGGGTTCGGGGCCAGCTTACTCCGGTCAGCTGCGCCGATACGTCCCACAGCCGCGCGGCGATGGCTTCGTCCTTGGCGTGCGCGCCGATCGCCGCGTCGGTGACCGGGCCGCGCAGTTCGAAGCGATCGCGCGGGCCGTAATAACCCGCCGCTCGCGCCTGTGTCGCGGCGGCGGCATACAACGTCGGCATCGCGCCGTCGGCCGCCGATTGGCTCGCCCACGGCTGCAACCAGCGCGTGCCCAGTCGCGTCAGCCACGCATCGGTGCCGGGGCCGTTGGCGATCAGATCGGTGCGCGCATAGCCCGGGTGCGCGCCGTTGCTGATCAGGCCCCAGTCGCCGGCGTTGCTGCGTCGCTGCAGTTCGAACGCGAAACTCAGCGATGCGAGCTTCGACTGCGCGTACGCACGCCACGGTTGGTAGCGACGCTGCCATTGCAGATCGTCGAAGTGGATATCGGCGAGCAACTTGTGCGCACCGCTGCTGACGTTGACCACGCGCGGCGCGTCGCCCTTGCGCAGCAGCGGCAGCAGACGCGCGGTCAAGGCGTAGTGGCCGAGATAATTGGTGCCGAACTGCAGTTCGAAACCATCGGCGGTGGTCTGGCGCCGCGGCGGCATCATTACGCCGGCGTTGTTGACCAGCACGTCGAGCGCCTCGTGCTGCGCGGCGAAGCGCTCGGCGAAACGCGCGACCGAGTCCAGGCTGGCCAGGTCCAGGTCTTCGTAACGCACTGTCGCCTGCGGATGCGCGTCGCGAATCTTACGCAGCGCGGCCGCGCCCTTGTCGGCATTGCGGCCGGTGAGGATCACGTCGAAACGCGCGCCGGCCAGTCCCAGCGCGGTCTCCAGGCCGATGCCTCCGGTCGCGCCGGTGATGACCACGCGGCGGCCGGGTTGCGCTTCGATATCGCTCAGAGTGAAGGTTTTCATGAGTCGTGGGCCTTTCGCATCACAAGGCGGGAAACGCGGGGATCGGACCGCTCGCGGCGGCGTCGGTGGATTGGCTGACCGCGCGCCAGCGTTCGCCGGCTTCGGCGCGCGCGGTCTCCACGTTCGATGCGTATTGCAGCGCGTCGCTGCCGAGCAGCAGATGCAGCGGCGGCTGCGGATGGTCGGCGATGCCGAGCACGACCTGCGCCACGCGCGCCGGATCGCCGGACGCGCCCGCGCTGATGCCCGGGTTGGCCTCGTCGCCTTTCAACAGGCCGCGGAACAACTCGACCATCGGGCCGAACGCTTGTTCGTACTCGGGCAGCATCTGCGGCAGATCGGCCATCGCCTCCACGCCCCAGCCGGTGCGCATGCCGCCGGGTTCGAGCGTGCAGACCTTGACCCCGAAGCTCGCGGTTTCGGCCGCGAGCACTTCGCTGAAACCGCCGACCGCCCACTTCGCCGCCTGATACGCCGACAGCCCCGGCGTGCCGATGCGGCCGCCGACCGAGGAGATCTGGATGATGTGGCCGCCGCGCTGCGCGCGCATGATCGGCAACACCGCGCGCGACAGATTCACCACGCCGAACAGATTGGTTTCGATCTGATCGCGGAATTCGTCTTCACCGGTCTGTTCGAACGGCGCCATGCGGCCGTAACCGGCGTTGTTGACCAGCACGTCGATGCGGCCGAATGCATCCACCGCTTCGCGCGCGGCGCGATGCGCGGCGTGGGCGTCGACGACATCGAGCGCGAACGCGCGGACGCGGTCGCCGTAACGTTCGACCAGATCGGCGAGCTGCGCCGGATCGCGCGCGGTGGCGAACAGACGATCGCCGCGTGCGAGCACGGCGTCGGCGATATCGCGGCCCAGGCCGCGATTGCTGCCAGTGACCAACCAGACTTTCGACATGACATGACTCCTTGAGGATTGCATTGAGAGGAAGACGTAAAAAAATGACTGATTACGCACTCATTAAATGATCAGAAAAACACCGCCTTCGGCGCCGCGTTTGAAGCACGGACGGTTTCAGGCGGAGATCGCTTTCCAGAACGCTTCGAACCCGGCTTCGCGATAGCGCTCGGCCTGGCCGGGTTCGCGCGCGACGAAATCCATGGTGACCTCCCCGATCGCGCCGAGCAGCGCGCCGACGAAACTCGGCGACGGCCCGCACAGCAGGCCCTGCTCGACGCTGTGGTTCATGCGCGCGTTGAACACGGCGAACGCGCTCGCGCCGGCGGCGCGGCTGGCCTCGCTGACCCGGTCCGACAGCATCAGCGTGGTCATGACCTTGCGCTTGTGCGGATGCGCCACGCCCCAGTCGATGTAGGCGATCCAGAACCGATGGGTGAGTTCGCGCAGGTCGGCTTCGTCGACCCGGCTCAGGCCGGCGCTCATGACGTCGCGCATCTCGTACTTGAGCTCGAGATACAGCTGGTTGAGCAGTTCGTCCTTGTTGGCGAAATAGGTGAACAAGGTGCCTTCGGCGACCCCGGCCTCGCGCGCGATCTTCGCCGTCGGCGCGGCCAGGCCCTGCTCGGCGAACACGCGGGTCGCGGCGGTCAGGATAGCGTTGCGCTTGTCTTCGCTGCGGGGACGGGCCATGGGACTGGGGTGGAATCAATTAATGAGTGATTGCTCAATCATAATGACGAACAAGGGGATTGCAAGCGGTCGAGGCGAGCGACGCTTGCAGCGCCGCGCACACCGAAGTCATGGCCAATCCGATATGTCATTGATTATAAAAAGATAAACAGCCAACCCGCAGAGCCGCTAGCGGACGACTTGCCGACCAACGGTCGCTGGCTATCGTCCAGCATCGTGGGTCCTCGGCCCTGCCAGCGAGTATCACCCCTTCTTCGATGCGATCGTCCGCGAGCCCGGAACGCGTCCCGGCCGTCGCCGTCGTCTGATCCGCCAACATCACCCCGCCCCATCGACGCAAACAAAAAACCCCGGCCGAAGCCGGGGTTTCCTGCGCGACACCTGGCGCTTCAATCACAAGCGTGGTGCGCGATCAGAACGTGATGCTCCAGCTGTCGATCCGGCCGGTGTCCTGCGCGTCGCGATCGGCGGCGCGCAGCTGCCAGGTGCCGTTGAGCGCTTCGCTGGACAGGTTGACCGTGTAGGTCTGGTTGATGTTGTCGGCGCCGGCGCCGGTGCGGCTGTGCAGGTTGTAGACCGTACCGTCCGGCGCGATCAGGTCGACGATCAGATCGCCCTGATAGGTGTGGACGATGCTGACCGAGACCTGCGCATTGCTGGGCGCGTTGCCGGTGCGACCCGACACGGCGATGCTGGTCGACACGCCGGTGGCGTTGTTGTCGGGAATGTTCGCGTCGGTGCCGTTGCTGTAGGTCTGCGCGCCCGGGTTCGAACCGCCCTGCACCGCCGCGACCGCGGCGGCGGCGTTGACGATGCCCGCGCCGATCGGCTTGGTGCCCGGCGATACCGGGAACGCGCGCGCGGTGTTCTTGAGCAGGGTGCGCATCTGTTCCTGGGTCAACGGCGTCGGCGCCACCGACTGCACCAGCGCGGCGACGCCGGCGACGTGCGGCGCGGCCATCGAGGTGCCGTCGTAGGACAGGTAGGTTTCCGTCGTCGGTCCGCGGGTGCCGTTGTTGGTGGTCGAAAGAATGCCGGACCCCGGCGCGGCGATATCGACCCCCGCGCCGTAGTTGGAGAAAGACGAGCGAGCGCCGCTCGAAGTGACCGAGCCAACCGAGATCACTGTTCCGCAATTGGTCAGGGTATAACCGACCGGCTGCCCCGTGCCATCGACCGCGGTCAAGGCGTTGGCGTTCGAATTGCCCGCCGCGACGACGACGATCGTGCCGCGCGCGGCCGCGTCGACCAATGCGTCCTTGTAGATCTGCGGGCAAGCGCTCGGCGCGCCGCCGCCCAGGCTCATGTTGATCACGTCGGCCGGATTGGGATTGGCCGGAGCGCCCGGCACCGAACCGCCCGAGGCCCAGATGATGGCGTCGGAAATATCCGAGCCGTAACCGCCGCAGCGGCCCAACACGCGCACCGGCACGAGCTTCGCGGCGTGCGCCGTGCCGGCCACGCCCTTGGCGTTGTTGGTGACCGCGGCCACGGTGCCGGCCACATGGGTGCCATGCCAGTTGGAGTTCCTGGCCTGCCCGTTCGCGCCGCACTGGCCGGCATCGACACCGTTGCCTGGATCGGCCGGGTTGGCGTCGCGGCCGTCGCCATCGTTGGCGACGAAGAAGCCGCCCGCCGGCAAGCCCTCACCCGCCGGATCGCCGCTGATGAAGTCGTAGCCGGCGATGACATTGCCGTTGAGATCGCTGTGACTGACCACGCCGGTGTCGATCACCGCCACAACCGTGCCCTCGCCCTTGGTCACGTCCCACGCGGTGGTGGCGCGAATACCGCCGTTGCCGGTGCCGAAACCGAACTGCTGGCTGAAATTGGTGTCGTTCGGGGTGAAGTACGGAACCATGCGGATATCGTTGGACACCGACTCCACCGCCGGATCGGCGGCGAGCTGGCGCATCAGCGCGGCGGCTTCGTCGCGGCTGAGCGCGCGGCTGGTGAGCACCACGTCGGCGCCGCTGGCGGTGCGGCGCAGACGCTTGAGCTGCACCGCGCGCTTGCCGCCGCCGAGGCGGCTGCTGGTCGCGCTGGCGGCGCTGCCGATGGCCTTGTTGAAGCTGGCGACATCGCCGCGCGGCGCGCTGCCGCTGCGGTACTTGACCAGGAAACGGCCGAAGCGGTCGCCGCTGTCGGCATTGAGGCTGCTCAGATCGACGCGATCGGCGGCGAACGCGGAACCCGATACGCCGGCGAGCGCCAGGGCGGTGGCGGCGGCGAGACTATTGAATGAGTTGAAACGTGCGGACATCGGTTGAAACCCCCTGTCAGAACATTGGTGTCAGAACACTGGGCCGCATGCGCGGCAATGAACCGGTCGCGATCGCGCGGGAACCGTCTGCGCGTCGCGGGTCGGATACGGCGAGTCCGCGCCGGCGGCGCGGACCCTGGACCTCACGCTAGAACCTCCACGGCCCGCGCGGCACGGTTTAGACGTGCGAGCCATCACGATTTTTTGAGACGCACATCACCGATGCCCGCGAATAGGACGAGTCCTAATCGCAACTAAGGGTTGCGCCGCCATTGGCGCCGACGGCACCGCGTGGCCCCGCGGCCGGCCGCGCTCCATCGGTCTTGGCCGCGCACAAAAAAACCCCGGCCGAAGCCGGGGTTCGCGAATCAACCGCAAGGGCGCGGCCGCATCGCCGCGGCCGCGCCCGTGATGGCGGATCAGAACTTGATGCTCCAGGTATCGATGCGGCCGATATCGCTCGCCGCGCGATCGGAGGCGCGCAGCTTCCAGGTACCGTTCAAGGCTTCGCTCGACAGATTGAAGGTGAACGTGCCGCTGACGTTGTCGGTGCTGGTACCGGTGCGGTTGTGGATGTTGTAGACCGAGCCGTCCGGCGCGACCAGATCGACGACCAGGTCGCCCTTGTACGGATGGATGATGTTGACGGTCACTTCCGCGTTGCTCGGCGCATTGCCGGTGCGGCCCGAGACCACGATGCTGCTGCTCACGCCGGTGGCGTTGTTGTCGGGAATGTTGACGTCGGTGCCGTTGGTGTAGGTCTGCACGCCGCTGGCATTGACCGTGACCGAGGCGGTCTTGGTGTGGGTGGCGCCGCCGTTGTCGGTGACGGTCAGGGTGACGGTGTAGGTGCCGGCCGCGGCGTAGGTCTTGCTCGGGCTGGTCGCGGTCGAGGTGGTGCCGTCGCCGAAGTTCCAGCTGCGCGAGGCGATGGTGCCGTCGCTGTCGGTCGAGCTGTCGGTGAAGGTCGCGGTCAGTCCGCTGACGCTGGAGCTGAAGTTCGCGACCGGCGCCTGGTTGCCCGGGGCGGTGCCGACCAAGGCTTCGACCGCATTGAACGCGCGCACCAGACCGAAGCCGTACTCGTTGTCGCGACCGGCGGTGCCCAGGTCGAGCGCGGTGGAGGTGATCGCGTTACGCACTTCGGTCGTGGTCGCTGACGGTTTAGCGCTGTACAGCAACGCCGCCACGCCGGCGATGTGCGGGCTCGCCATCGAGGTGCCGCTGAGCAGGCTGTAGGCATTGACGTTGTAGATGACCACGCCGCTGACCGTGGCGGTCTGGCCGACCAGGCCGCGCAAGGTCACGCCGTCGGCCTGACTGACGCTGACCGCGGGAATGGTCGAGGTGACGCCGTCGCCGAGGGTGCCGGCGAACGCGCCCGGCACGTTGTTGTAGATCACCACGCCCAGCGCGCCGCCGTTCTTCGCATTGGCGACCTTGTCGCCGAACGAGATGTCGCCGCGTTCGCACAGCACGACCTTGCCGCTCCAGCTGCCGGCCGCGGCGCAGCGCGCGCCGTCGACGATCGGCGCGCTGGCCGAAATCGCCGCCGCGCCGGTGAGCCCGGTCGCCTCGTAGCTGGCGCCGTTGACCGACACCGGCGTGCCCTTCTTCGGATAGGTGCTCAGCACGTCCACGCCCGGCGCGGCGATATCGACCGCGTCGTTGTATTGCGAGCTCGCCGCCTTGACGTTGTTGACGTCGACCGAGGCCACCGAGATCACGTTGGTGTAGGACGCCGGATAGCTCTTGCTGGTATTGCCGTCGTTGCCGGCCGCGGCCACCGACAGCACGCCCTGGTTGTAGAGGTTGGTGAAGGCGGTGTTCTCGCTGGTGCTCGACAGGCCGCCGCCCAGGCTCATGTTGATGACCTTGGCGCCGGCCTGCGCGCAGCGGTTGGCCGCGTCGACCAGAGTCGAGCTGTAGCTGAAGCCGCAGGTCGGGCCGTCGAAGTACTTGATGATGTGCAGCGACACCTTGCCGGGGCTGACACCGACCACGCCGGTGCCGTTGCCGCCGACCGCGGCGATGGTGCCGGCGACGTGGGTGCCGTGACCACAGGTGTCGGTGTTCCACGACTGGCCGCTGGGCGCGTAACCGGTGATCGTGATGCCGGCGAAATCCTCGTGATCGGCCTTGATGCCCGAATCGATCACGCACACCTTGACCCCGGTGCCGTCGGCGCCGGTGGCGACCACGTCGGGCGCCTGCACCTTGGTGATGCCGTACGGCAGCGACTCGGCCATCGGATAACGCGGGACGTCCTGCTCGATGATCAGATTCTTGTCGGCGCGCAGCTTGCGCAGCACTTCGGCCGGCAAGGTCATTACCACCGCGTTGATGTTGTCGAACTCGTAATGGGTCTTGCCGTCGCCGATGCTCGGCGCGACCACGCCGGCGGCTTTCGCGCTGCTGGCGCTCAGCGCCCGCACCGTGCTGACAGTCTGCTGGATCTTCGCCTTGACCTGGGCCTTCTGGCCGGGCTGGAAGCGGATCCACACGCGATTCGGATCGCCCGGCGACTGCTGCTCGGGCGGCGCGCCGTGGGCGACGCCTGCCATGCACAGCGCCAAGGCTGCGGTAAGCGCGCGCACGCGCGGGTGACGGTTGGACACGTTGTGCATTTGATTCCCCGATTAAGTGGTTTGCTGTGTTCGAAGGCGCCGATGCCGGCAAGCGGCATGGCCCTGGGCGCGGATCCGTTGCCCCCGATCCGAAATCCATACTTCGCGAGGGGGTGGGCGAATGGAAGGCGGAGACATCGATGTCGCTAGGACGGAATCGTCTGAGCCGTCACATTTTCAGCAGGCAAATTTTTCCGCTGCTGAAATCTTGTGCATTGAAGCCACATCTCGCATTGGCGTGGTCTTGTCGTTTGGCACCTGCAAACGCATCGACGAATACCGAATGCATCTGCGTACGCGCTGGACAGATACACGTCGGCGCGACCGCGTCGGCCATCCGCGCCGCGCGGCAAGCATCCGAATAAAAAAACCCGGCCGAAGCCGGGCTCGTAAGCATGCCGACGCGGCCGCATCGCGGCGGCCGCGTCGCACTGTCGATCAGAACTTGATGCTCCAGCTGTCGATCTTGCCGACGTCCTGCGCGGCGCGATCGGCGGCGCGCAGCTTCCAGGTGCCGTTAAGCGCTTCGCTCGACAGATTCACCGTGTAGGTCTTGACGATGTTGTCGGTGCTCTGGCCGGTGCGGCTGTGCAGGTTGTAGACCGAACCGTCCGGCGCGATCAGGTCGACGATCAGATCGCCCTGATAGGTGTGGACGATGTTGACCGACACTTCCGCATTGCTCGGCGCGTTGCCGCTGCGGCCCGAGACCACGATGCTGCTGCTCACGCCGGTGGCGTTGTTGTCCGGAATATTCGCGTCGGTGGTGTTGCTGTAGGTCTGCACGCCGCCGCTGCCGCCGCTCACCGTGACCGTCGAGGTCTTGCTGTGGGTCGCGCCGCCGTTGTCGGTCACCGTCAGCGTCACCGTGTAAGTCCCTGCCGCGCTGTAGGTCTTGCTCGGATTGGTCGCGGTCGAGGTGGTGCCGTCGCCGAAGCTCCAGCTGCGCGAGGCGACGCTGCCGTCGCTGTCGCTCGAGCTGTCGGTGAAGCTCACGCTCAAGCCGTTGACCGCCGAGCTGAAGTTCGCCACCGGCGTCTGGTTGCCCGGCGTGCCGCCGGCCGCGGCGGCGACCGCGGCGGCCGCGTCGATGATGCCCGCGCCGCAACCGCCGGAGCACTTGTTGGCCGCAATCGGCCGCGCCGTGCTTTCCAGGATCTGCTCGATCTGCGCCGCGGTCTTCGTCGGCGACACCGACAGGATCAAAGCCGCCACGCCGGCCGCATGCGGCGCGGCCATCGAGGTGCCCGACATCCCACCGTAGCCATTGCCCGACAGCGTGGAGATCACATCGGTGGCGCCGCCGAACAGCGAACCGTTGCCGCCCGGCGCGGTGATGTCGATGGTCGCGCCCCAGGTGGAGTACGAGGAGCGCGAACCGGTCGTGGAACTGGCCGCCACCGAGATCACGTTGTTGCAGCCGGCCGGGGTGGTGCCTGCGACGTCGTTGTTGCTGTTGCCGGCGGCGGCGATCACGGTCGAACCGTTGGCCGCGGCGAGGTTGACCGCGGCCTGCCATGCCGGCATCTGGCTGCACGGCACGTTGCCGCCCAGCGACAGGTTGATGATTTCGGCCGGATTGGGGTTGGCCGGCACGCCGGAAATACTGCCGCCCGATGCCCAGACCACGGCATCGGCGATATCCGAATCGCTGCCGAAGCCCTGATTGCCCAACGCGCGGATCGGCAGGACCTTGGCGCCGAAAGCGACGCCGGCCACGCCGACACCGTTGTTGGTCACCGCGCCGATGGTGCCGGCCACATGAGTACCGTGCACGATATTCGATGAGTCCAGCGGATTGGCGTCGCGCCCATCGCCGTCGTCCGACTTGCCGCATCCGGGTTGGCCGCCGGCTTCGCGACATTCGGCCTCGGGAAGACCGGTGGTCGTGCTGACGAAGTCGTAGCCCGGGAGAATGTTGGCGTTGAGATCGGTATGCGACAGGATGCCGCTGTCGATCACCGCCACCACCACGCCGCTGCCGTTGCTGGTGTTCCAGGCGACCGGCGCGCGGATGCCGAACGCGGTATCGGCATAGTGCCATTGCTGGCCGAAGCTGGGGTCGTTCGGGGTCATCAGCGCCTTACTGATGCCGTCGAGCTGGACGAATTCGACATTCGGATCGGCGGCGATCTGGCGCATCAGCGCGATCGCTTCGGCGCGATCGAGCGCGCGGTCGGACGCGACGACGCGGCCGCCGGGCATGATCATCTGACGCAACGCACGCAGCGTCGGACGCTTGCTCGCGGCGGGCATGGCGGCGACCGAAGTGGCCTGGCGCAGCGAAGCGGACATCGATGCGGGGCTGGCCGCCGGCGCGCTGCCGCTCTTGTACTTGACGATGAACTGCTGGTTGCCCTCGTTTTTGAGGTTGCCCAGATACACCTGGCCGGCGAACGCGGGCGCGGCCAGGCCGGTCAGCGCCACCGCGGTGGCCGCGGCGAGCAGGTGCAGGCGATTGATGCGATTCGAACGAGACGTCATGACGTGATGATCCCAAGTGAGCGCCGCGATGCGGCGAGATGGAACGCTCTGGCGGACGGGGCGGTGGCGGACGCTTGCCTGCGGAACGTTGCGATGGATGCGGGTGGGGCCGCGATCCGGGAGCCAACGCTAGCGGCGCGGAAACATTTTCACCAAGCGTTTGCGGATGATTCGATCGACCGCGAAGTGATGCGCGTCGCAATGTGCGAAACGGTTATTTCGAATCGGTGCGGAACGAAAAACGGCGCGATCACCCTACTCCGCATTTGATGTTCTCTTTCGATGTAGCGCTTAAAACAGCTTAAAAACACAATTAATGTGAGTCATCGACACCATCGAAGTGCTTTCGAAGCTTCGGCTGCCTGAAGTCATGCATCGAATGCACCGGGATCGAATGATCTTGTCGTTGATGCGCATCCGGCCTCACGAGCCGCGCGAGCGAATTCGTTGATAGCTCGCAAGACTCGAACCGCCCGAACGCGAACTGCGCATTCGGCAATCAAAGCGCGGCAGGCTGCGATCGATCCGAAACGATTGCGAGCATGCAATGCCCTCGACTCACGCAGACGACGCATTCGTTGCTCACGACACGCGCCGCCGAACGCGGTCCCGGGCCGCGATGACTATCGAAGCCCGGGGCCGCTTGCCGCACTTCATGCCGGCCCGATCGCACCGGCATAGTCGACTGCTATACGCCGGCGCCAGAAGTTCGACGCCAAAGCAGCCGGCAACTCCCACTTCTTGTTGCTATCGCTGTTTCTTTTGCTTGTTGCTGTTTCTTTTGCTTGTTGCTGTTTCTTTTGCTTATTGCTTATTGCTTATTGCTTGTTGCTTGTTGCTTATTGCTTACTGCTTGTTGCTTGTTGCTTGTTGCTCTTGCTTGGCGCTGTTACTTGTTCCTATTTCCTGTTTCCCGTTTCCACCTCGCGCACCTCCAATGGCTGACCGCCGTCATCGATTCGCTCATCGCTGCTTTCCACCCACGGATACCGGCGCATCGACTCACTGCGCCCACATCCGCTTGCCGCTCCACCACCGGCCATGCCGCGCCGGCCCTCACTTGCCCCTGTGCACCTTCTTTTCGCTTCCATCGCGGCTGGCGCAATGCGCGATCGCTCAAGGCGATAGCCGCATCGCCAACGGATTCCCGGACTCCGGCCGCGACCGGAGTCCGGGAGCCGCTCTCCAACACCACGCAGGAAACGGTTCTAACGTCATTCGATGACTCGTCGCATGCGGCGACGGGTTCCCCGGACTTCCGCCCCCACGGAAGTCCGGGCCCGCCCCCTGTCGTGCTCGCCGCGATGGATGCGGCGACGGATCAGAACTCGATGCTCCAGCTGTCGATCCAGCCGGTGTCGTTGCTGTAGTTGTCGTTGACCCGCAGCCGCCATGCGCCGTTGAGCGGCTTGCCCCACAGGTTCACGGTGACGGTCTTGACGATGTCGTCGGCATTGCCGCCGCTTCGGTTGTGCAGGTTGTAGACGCTGCCGTCGGGCGCGATCAGGTCGACCTTCAGATCGCCGATGTAGCTGTGGCGGATGGTCAGGCTGACCGGCGTGCCGGTCAGCGGCGCCGCGTCGCTGCGACCTGATACGAAGATCGCGCTTTCGACGGTGGCGTGGTCGTGGATGATCACGTCGGCGTCGTTGAGATAACGCCGCTTGCCGCTCGCGGGCGCCGGATTGGCCGCGCGCACCGCTTCCATCGCGGCCTTGGCGTCGAGGATGCCGGCGCCGATCGGCCGGTCGGTCGCGAGCGGGAAACGCCGCGCGGTCTGCTTGAGCAAGGCTTCGATCTGCGCCGGTGTTTTCGGCGTGACCGCCAGCGATTGCATCATCGCGATCAGCCCCGACACCTGCGGCGTCGCCATCGAGGTGCCGCTGTAATAGGCGTAGCCCTCGCCGGCGACTTTGGTGGCACCCACGCCGACCGTGGACAGGATAGTGCTGCCGGGCGCGGCCAGGTCGACCGCGTTGCCGTAATTGGACGCGTAGCCGCCGCTCCAGATCGAACGCCGGCCGTCGGCGTCGCTGGCGCCGACGGTGATCGCGCCGTTGCAGTTGCCGGGGCGGTAACCGCCGGCATCGGCATTGCCGTTGCCGGCCGCGACCACCACCGCGACACCGCGCGCGATCGCGCCGTTGATCGCGTCCTGAGTCGCCGCATCGCAGACGCCGGCGCCGAGCAGGCTCAGGTTGATCGCCTCGGCCGGATTCGGATTGGCCGGCACGCCGGGCACGTAGCCGCCCGAAGCCCAGGTGATGGCATCGATGATGTCGGAGAAATCGCCGCCGCAGCGGCCGAGCACGCGCACCGGCACGATCCGCGCGCCGTAGGCGGCCCCGATCACGCCGTTGCGGTTGTTGCCGACCGCCGCGACCGTGCCGGCGACATGGGTGCCATGCCAGCCCGACGCGCCCGCGCCGTGGCCGGCATAGCACTCGTTGGCCGCGACCCAATCGCCTTCGTCGAGCGGATTGGCGTCGCGCGCATCGTTGTCGCGCGAGCGCCAGGTGCTGGCGATGAAATCGTAGCCCGGCAATACGTTGGCATTGAGATCGCTGTGCGCGACGATGCCGGTGTCGATCACCGCGACCACCGCGCCGCTGCCATTGCCCAGGTTCCAGGCCTCGCCGGTGTTGCTGCCGGCGTCGTAGTCGTGGAACGCCCACAGTTCGGAGTAGCGGCTATCGTTGGGCGACAATGCCGCCTGCGCCTTGCCGTTGGGCACGACGTACTCGACTTGCGGATCGCTGGCGATGCGCCGCATCAGCGCGAGCGCTTCGGCCCGGTCGAGCGTGCGATCGGCGCGGATCACATCGGCGCCGGTGGACACGCGGCGCACGCGACGCAGGCCGGCGGCCTGGGCGAAGCCGGCTTCGGCCTCGCGCAACGCCCGATGCAGACTGTCGGCATCCCGGCGCGCGCGGCTGCCGCTGCGGTATTTGACGATGAACTCTTGCATGGTCGCACCCGGCGGCTCATGGCCCGCCACCCGTGCCGTGGCCGCGTGGGCGGCCCGCGCGCCGGCCAGCGACGGCGTGGTCGCAATCGCGATCGTCGCCGCGGACACGGCGGCGACCAGCGAAACGATGCGCGAAACAGACGAGGCGCGGAGCGGCATGACGGACATCCCGATGACGGCCGCGAGCGGCGGCGTTGGCGGCGAAACGCTCCAGGTTCGATGCGGAGCGTGCTGCGGATGGACGTTCGTACGGCCACCCTCGGGATTGAAATTACTCAGCGTGTGCGCACGCAACCATCAGACACGTCTGAAACAGCACACTTAACGCACTTCAAATGCACCTGTCCGGATTGGATTCGCTGTTGCGATATGCGCTTATCCGACGCGGACGGAGGTCGCCGGACAGGTGATTTCGGGTATGCGCAAAACGGCTTCGGCGATACCGCTCGCCCTTCGATCCAGCGGTTTCGAAGCAATCGCTCGACGCTGATCGAACCACAAAAAAAACGAACCCCGGCCGAAGCCGGGGTTCGCTCATGACGCCAGGGCGCTCGCATCGCGAAGTGCCCATCGTGCAAGGATCAGAACGTGATGCTCCAGGTGTCGATGCGGCCCAGGTCGGCCGGGCCGGAGTCGACCGCGCGCAACTTCCACGCGCCGTTGAGGGTTTCGCTCGACAGATTCAGCGTGTAGGTGCCGGCGACGTTGTCGGCGCTGCCGCCGCTGTTGTTGTGCAGGTTGTAGACGGAGCCGTCCGGCGCGATCAGGTCGACCTTCAGGTCGCCCTTGTACGGATGGATGATGTTGATCGACACCGAGGCGTTGCTCGGCGCGTTGCCGGTGCGGCCCGACACGGTGATGGTGCTCGACACGCCGGTCGTGTTGTTGTCCGGAATGTTGTAGTCGGTGCCGTTGCTGTAGGTCTGGGTGCCCGGGTTCGGGTTGCCGCCGCCGAGCGAATCCAGCGCCGCCTTGGCGTTGACGATGCCCACGCCGATCGGCTGGTCCGGCGTGCTCGGGAACGCGCGCGCGGTGTTCTTGAGGATGGTCTCGATCTCGGCCGGGGTCTTCGGCGTGGTGACCTTGGCCTGGATCAACGCGACCACGCCGGCGACGTGCGGAGTCGCCATCGAGGTGCCGCCGTAGGACGCGTAGCTCTCGGCGCCCGGCGTGGTGGTGCCCGAGTTCAGCGTCGACAGGATGTTCGAACCCGGCGCGGCCACGTCGACCACGGTGCCGTAGTTCGACTTCTGGGTGCTGCTCCACACCGAACGCGCACCATTGCTGTCGACAGCGCCGACCGTGATCACGCCGGTGCAGTTGGCCGGACGCGCGTTGGAGGCGTTGCCGTTGTTGTTGCCGGCGGCGACCACCACGGTCACGCCGCGCGAGACCGCGCCGTTGATCGCGGTCTGGTAGGTGGAACCGCAGGTGCCGCTGCCGCCCAGGCTCATGTTGATGACTTCGGCCGGGTTCGGATTGGCCGGCACGCCGGACACGGTGCCGCCCGAGGCCCAGGTGATCGCGTCGGCGATGTCGGCCAGGGTGCCGCCGCAACGGCCGAGCACGCGCACCGGCACGACCTTGGCGTTGTACGCGGTGCCCGAAACGCCCTTGGCGTTGTTGGTGACCGCGGCGATGGTGCCGGCGACGTGGGTGCCGTGCCAGCTGGAATTGCTCGCGTAACCCAGGCCGCAATCGGCGGCGGCGAACCAGTCGCCCTGATCGGCCGGGTTGGAATCGCGGCCGTTGCTGTCGCGCGCGGCGGTGGCGTCGCTGATGAAATCGTAGCCGCCGATGATGTTGGCGTTGAGATCGGTGTGGCTGACGATGCCGGTATCGATGACCGCGACCACCACGCCGGTGCCGGTGCTCACGTCCCAGGCCTGGGTCGCGTTGATGCCCGAGGCGGTGTAGCCCCATTGCTCGCCGAAGCGGGTGTCGTTGGGGGTGAAGAACGCTGTCATGCGCGCGTTGGGCTCGACGAACTCGACGCTCGGATCGGCGGCGATCTGGCGCATCAGCGATTCGGCTTCGGCGCGATCGAGCTTGCGTCCGGCGCGCACGACGTCGGCGCCGATCGAGGTGCGGCGCACGTGCTTGAGGCCCAGCGCGTTGCTCTTGCCGGAGAACCCGGTCGAGGCGGCGCCGAGGGATTTGAGCAGGGTGGCTTCGTTGCTGCGCGCGGCGCTGCCGTCGCGGTACTTGACGATGAATTCGTCCTGCTGGCCGGCATTGGCCAGCGCGGTGAGGTTGATGCGGTCGGCGGCATAGGCGGATACCGCGACGCAGGACAGAGCGGTCACGGTGGCGGCGGCAAGCGCGTGCTTGCGCAGGACGCGCATGGTGCGGTCGGACATGGATGAAACCCCCAAAAACGAAGTGCCGTCTTGCGGCGTTCAACGCGTGGTGGCGGGTGTGGCCACATCCATGTCTGCACACGACAGCGACCACGCTGTTTGTGTACGGACTCGTGACTGCCTGGTCCGCGCTAACACGCTACGGCTGCACTAACAGTGCCAACAAGCGGTTTACCGTGTGGTTGCAGGGGGCGTTGTGTGAGCGACGTTGCACATTTGGGTTTTTTCGATGCAACGGATACTCACCGCATACACATAAGTGGTGGTGTTGCGGCGCAGCACGCGCGCCACGAATCGGAGAGCGGATCCCGCGTTCGGCGATTTCCTAGTTATTCCGTATGAAATTCATGATCGTCGCGTGTCGGTATCGCTTAATCCCCTCTCCCGCGCTGCGGGAGAGGGGACAAGCGCATGCGCCTTCGGTAACGCGCGCATGCCTGCGATCGATCGGTGCCTGTCGATCAGTGCCGTTCGGATCGCGACGCTTCGAATCGCGTCGTTTCAAAACCGCACTGCTTCGAACCGCACCGGTTTGAACCACACCGCTTCGAATCTTGCCGATCGAATCGATAGGGCTTGATCGCCGTGACGCGGATCAGAACGTGATGCTCCAGGTATCGATGCGGCCGGTGTCGATCGAGGCGCGGTCGGCGGCGCGCAGCTTCCAGGTGCCGTTGAGCGCTTCGCTCGACAGGTTGCGGGTGAAGGTGCCGGTGACATTGTCGGCGCTGCCGCCGGTGCGGTTGTGCAGGTTGTAGACCGTGCCGTCCGGCGCGATCAGATCGACGATCAGATCGCCCTTGTACGAGTGCAGGATGTTGACCGAGATCTGCGCGTTGCTCGGCGCGTTGCCGGTGCGGCCCGATACCGCGATGCTGCTGGTCACGCCGGTGGCGTTGTTGTCGGGAATGTTGACGTCGGTGCCGTTGGTGTAGGTCTGCGCGCCGCTGCTGCCGACGGTGACGGTGCCGGTCTTGGTGTTGGTCGCGCCGTCGTCGTCGGTCACCGTCAGGGTGACGGTGTAGGTGCCGGCGGCGCTGTAGGTCTTGCTCGGATTGGCCGCGGTCGAGGTGGTGCCGTCGCCGAAGTTCCAGCTGCGCGAGGCGATGCTGCCGTCGCTGTCGGTCGAGCTGTCGGTGAAGCTGACGGTCAGGCCGCTGACGCTGGAGCTGAAGTTCGCCACCGGCGGGTTGTTGCCCGGGCCGGGGCCGCCAGCGAACAGCGAGTACAGCAGACGGTTCGGCGAGCCGCGCAGATCGGTGATCTTGCCCGGGGTGGCGTTGTTGACGATGGCCGCGTGCACTTGGTCGGGCGTCGCGGTCGGATTGACCGCCAGGTACAGCGCCGCGACGCCGGCCACGTGCGGCGAGGCCATCGAGGTGCCGCTGTTGGAGACCGACGCGGTCGCGCTGCTGATGCCGGCGGAAACGATCGAGGTGCCCGGCGCGAACAAGTCCAGACAGGTGCCCCAGCTGGAGGCCTGGCCGCTGGTCCAGATCGAACGCGCATCGTTGCGGTCGCTGGCGCCGACGGTGATCGCGCGCGGAACCCGCGACGGCGACTCGGTGCAAGCGTCGATGTTGCCGTTGCCCGCCGCGACCACCGCGACGACGCCGGCGTTGATCAGCGCGTTGACCGCGGTATCGGTCGCGGTCGAGGCCGGACCGCCCAGGCTCATGTTCGCCACCGCGGGCTTGACGTGATTGGCGGTGACCCAGTCGATGCCGGCGATGATCTGCGAATTCGGCGCGCTGGAGCCGCAACCGAACACGCGTACCGGATGGACCGTCGCCTTCTTGGCCACGCCCCAGGTGGTGCCGGCGACGGTGCCGGCGACATGGCTGCCGTGACCGTGGCAGTCGGTGGTGCTGGGATCGCCGGACACCGAAGAGAAGCCGTTGCCGATGCGGCCGGTGAATTCGGTGTGGTCGGCGCGCAGGCCGGTGTCGACGATGTAGGCGTGCACGCCAGTGGCGTCGGTGTCGTAGGTGTAACTGGTGCTCAGCGGCAGATCGCGCTGATCGATGCGGTCGATGCCCCAGGTCGCGTTGTTCTGGGTAGCCTCGACCGACATGTAGCCGTCTTCTTCGACGAAGGCCACGCGCGGATCCTTGAGCAGTTGCGCCAGCGACGCATCGTCGGCGTCGATCACGAAGCCGCGCAGCGCGTGCTGATAGCTGCGCTGCAGCTTGGCGCGGTATTGATTGGCGATGCCTTGCGCGACCGAAGGCACGTTGGCCACGCCGTTGCGGCTGTCGGCCGACAAGGTGGCGGCCTGTTCCTTCAGCACGACGATGTAACGGCCTTCGATCGGCCTGGCGACGGTCAGCAGTTCCGCGGCCAGTCCCGGCAGCGCGACGGCGATCAGCGAAGCACCGATGGCCAGCGACAAAATACGACGATTCATGCACGTCTCTCCGTGTGGATGGGATCCGGCCCTCGCGGCGGACTGCGGTCGGGCGCGTCCACGGCGAGCGGCGTCCCGCTGCACGCAGTCCGGTGCGCCGTATCGTCGCGGCCACCGGCGTCGCACCCGACAAAAGTAGCGCGCAGCGGCTGCGCCGCCAGCGCGTTCCACGGCACTGACCGTACTGTGCGATCCCGAATTGGACCCGAGTGGTGCCGCGGTGCGCGGCGGATAACCGACCTGGCTTGCGCGATGCGCAACGTCGAAGGTGCGAAAGCCCGGCGGCCTGTACGGCCCATGCGTCTGCGTGGCCGTGGACAACAACCTAGGCACACGCGCAACCCGCGTCTACGCACTGAAAACGGTTCACGCGGGCACAAACCGTGAACACGATTTGCAGTTCTTACAATCGGATGCGCATGCCGTGTGCCCCACGGCGCGCCATACGTAAGCGTCCGGCGCCATCGCGCCGGCGACGATCAGAGCATTCCGGTTTCCAGGCGCGCGGCCTCGGACATCATGTGCCGGCCCCACGGTGGATCGAACACCAGCTCGACGTCGGCCTCGGCCACGGTCGGAATCATTTCGAGCTTGCTGCGCACGTCGTCGACCAGGATGTCGCCCATGCCGCAGGCCGGCGCGGTCAGGGTCATGCGCACTTCGACCACGCGCTGGCCGTCGTCGCGCGGCTTGACCGTGGCCTCGTAGACCAGGCCCAGCTCGACCACGTTGATCGGAATTTCCGGATCGAAGCAGGTGCGCAGTTGCTTCCACACCAATTGCTCGACCGCTTCGTCGTCGGCGCCGGCGGCCAGCTCCAGCGGCTCGGGCGGCTCCTTGCCGATCGCATCGGCATCGCGGCCGGCGATGCGGAACAGGTTGCCTTCGACGAACACGGTGTAGCTGCCGCCGAGCGCCTGGGTGATGTAACCCACGCTGCCGGCAGGCAGATTGACCTCTTCGCCTTGCGGCACGAGGACGGCGGCGCAATCGCGCTCGAAACGGACGGGTTCGCTGCTGCGGGAATACATGGCGGAAAGATGGGGATGCCGTGCCGCAGCACAAGTCGCGCCATTCTACCGGTCGCGGCCGGCTATGCTGTAGGGCTTGCCCCATCCACAGTGTTCCGCCCATGACCGTCGCCGTCCCGCCCGATCACCACGCGACCGCCCCGCGCGGCCAAGCTCCGCAAGGCGAGGCTTCGCAAGGCCAGACTCCGCAAGGCGCGGAGCCGCGGGCCGGCGGCGAGCGCCGGATGACCCCGCTGTCGTGGCTGCTGCTGGTCCTGGGCATTTTCGGCTTCGCCGCGTTCTGGGTCCTGCTGAGCCTGGCCTGGGACCGCCAATGCAGCTGGATGGCGGTGCTGGGCGCGCTCGACATCGCCTGGATGATGCGCCTGGGCGGCTGGCGCCCGGGTCCGCGCCGGCTCGCGTTCGGGGTGCTGGCGACCGTGGCGATCGTGCTGTTCGCCAACTGGGGCATCGCCGCGGGCCAGTACGGCGCGGTGATGGGCCTGGATCCGCTGGACTCGGCCTCCAAGCTGGGGCCGAACTTCTTCCTGATCCTGTTCCAGCTGGCCAATACCGGCATGGACCTGATCTGGCTGGGGCTGGCGTTGATCGTCGCGGCGGTGGCGTCGCGCTGAGGGATCGAGGCGAAGCGAGGCTTGCGCCGGTGTTGGTGATTCGCGGTCGCGGCTTGCGCCGCTCCTGCAGGGGTTTCGGGACGGCCCGATGCAAATCCGATTGCGCGATTCCTTCACCGAGCCCCTGTAGGAGCGACGCGAGTCGCGACCGCGACAACCGGGCGGCGGCGTAACCGTCGGCAATCGAAGCAGCGCCCACCTGCCGCCGAAAACCGCCGACTGCATGACGAATCGAACCGAGGCCTGCGCGGCAGTTGCGGTTCGCGGTCGCGGCTTACGCCGCTCCTGCAGAGGCTTCGGGCTGCTTTCGCCGCCAATCGTGCCTCAGTCTCCGAACGCCATCGCCTCCAGGCAATGCGCGAACATCCGCGCCGCCTCCTCGATCTCGACCACCGACAGCGCGCCGTAGCCGAACAGCAGCCCGGCGCGATCGGGCGGTTCGAAGTAGTACGGCGCGATCGAATACAAGCCCAATCCGCGGGTCTGGGCGAAGGCGATGAACGCCGCGCCCTGGGCCGCGTCGCGACCGCGCAGCCACACCACCAAATGCATGCCGGCATGCGAGTCGTCGATCTGCACCGCATCGCCGGTCAGCCGCCGCAACGCCTCCAGCAGCACGTCGCGCCGCTGTTTCAAGGTCTTGGCGGTGCGGCGCAGGTGGCGCTCGAAGCCGCCGTCGGCGAGGAAATGCGCCAGCGCGGCCTGTTCGATCCCGGGCGAACCGAAGTCGTCGCACCATTTGGCGCTGATGAAATCGTCGCGCAAACCCGGCGGGGCCACGATGTAACCCAGCCGCAGCGACGGAAACAGCACTTTCGAGAACGTGCCGGTGTAGATCACCCGGCGGCCGTCGTCGAGCCCGGCCAGGGCCGCGTGCGGCTGCGCGTCGTAGCGGAATTCGCCGTCGTAGTCGTCTTCGAAGATCCAGCACTCGTGCCGGTTGGCGTAGTCCAGCAGCGCGCGCCGGCGCGGCAGCGACATCAACGCGCCGGTCGGGAACTGGTGCGACGGGGTCACGCAGATCAATCGCGGCGGACGCTCGGGCAGCAGGTCGGTGCGCAGGCCTTCGCCGTCGACCGGCACCGGCAGCAGCCGCGCGCCGTGGATCTGCAGCGCTTCGCGCACGGCGAAGTACTGCGGCTCCTCGATCGCCACCTCGTCGCCTTCGTCGAGCAACACCCGCGCGGTCAGGCTGATCGCCTGCTGGGTGCCGGTGCAGATCACCACGTCCTCGGGCGCGGCCTGCACGCCGCGGCGCAGCGACAGGTATTCGCACACCGCCGCGCGCAGTGCCGGCAGGCCCTGCGCGGGCGGGTAATTCGGCGGTTGGTACGCGGCCGCGTGCGACAGCGCGCGCGCCCACGCCGAGGTCAGCAGCGGATTGGTGAACGGCACCCCGTACTGGAAGCTGTGCAGGGTGCCCGGCGCGCGCCGGCCGGGGATGTTGGCGTGATCGTGATAGCGGCGCAGACGCCGCGCGTAGGCGCTTTGCGCGGCGATCCGCGTCGGCGGCTCGCTGCGCGGCTGCACCGGCGCGCCGGGCAGGGCCACGTAGCTGCCGGAGCCGACCCGGGCCTGCATGAAGCCTTCCGCGCGCAGTTGTTCGTACGCCGCCAGCACCGTGTTGCGCGACACGCCGAGCTGCTGGGACAGCAGCCGGGTCGGCGGAAAGCGCATCCCGGCCGGCAGCCGGCCGGCCAGCACGGCCTCTTTCAACGACCGGACCAATTGGCCGTGCAAAGGCCCCCGGCCGTCCAGCGGCAGATACATGGCGTGGCTCCGGATTGGCCCCTGCGGGCCGGGTTTGCGGCCGATAGTGCCAAGCCAATCGGCGACTTGCGAGGCGTGGGGCGCGAGTCGGTCGTTCCCGGCACATCGACGGCGCGCCCCCGGCGCAATGCCGACCGCCGCGGGTGAACCGGGCCGGCACCGATTGGCTCCTTCGAGGCCAGGGTAATTGGCCCTCCAGATGACAGCCTCAGGTGGCTAGCTTAGGGGCCAACCGCTGTGGCTTCCCCCACTGCCGCACACCCCACGAGGCGCGCATGAGCCTGCATCACCACCGCATCCACTTCGCCGAACACCTCGACCTGTCGGCGTCCCGCCCGACCCTGCACCTGGTCCGCGCCTCCGGTCGCGCGGTCCAGCTGGACCTGCCGAGCGGCTGGCTGTCGCTGTGGCTGCCGCTGCGCGGACCACTGCGGCTGGAGTCGGCCGACAGCACCTGGGAGCTCGCGCCCGGGCACCTGCAGATCTGGCGCGACGGCCGCCTGCGCAGCAGCGCGCGGGTGCCGTGCTGGTGGCTGTGCCTGTGCGGTCCGGAAGCCGCGTGGCGCCCGCACCTGTTGACCGGCCCGGACGAAGGCGCCGAGGACCTGTTCCCCTGGGAAGGCCTGGCTCCGCGCGACGCGCAGCGACTGCTGGTGCGGCTGGCGCGGCTGGCCGCGCACCCCGACGAGTTGGCCGCCAACAGCGAAGCTCTGGTCCGCACCCTGTGCTCCCTGCTGCTGGAACAACAACGCGATCTGCAGGCGCGCCTGCCGCGTTGCAGCGGCCGCACCCAGCGCCGGCGCCAGCAGACCCTGCTGCGGCTGCTGCGCGTGCAGCACCTGATCCGCCGGCATCCGGAGATACGCCTCGACCTCAACCGTCTGGCCCGCAGCGCCAACTATTCGCCCTGTCACTTGATCCGCATCTACCGCGACGTGTTTGACGAAACCCCGACCGAGTACGCCGCGCGCCTGCGCTCGGACCGCGCCTGGCGCATGGTCCGCGACACTCGCATGCCGGTGTGCGAGATCACCGAGGCGCTGGGTTTCGAAAGCCAGAGTGCGTTCTGCCGCGCGTTCAAGAATTCGTTCGGGGTGACGGCGACGCAGGCGCGGCGGTTGGAGCGGGCGGTGGTGCGGGCGGCTTGATTGGGTGGGGATTCGGGATTCGGGATTCGGGATTCGGGATTCGGGATTCGGATTTTTAAAGGCGCGCATCGGTCATGCAATCGCTCATGAGTCATGACGCCAAAGTCGCTGGATTCCCGCGTTCGCGGGAATGACGAGCAAAAGCAAAAGCGCGCGAAACACTTCCAATCCGTCATTCCCGCGAACGCGGGAATCCAGCGACTTTTCCACAAGATCACTAGGCCACTCGATCTCGCGGCGTATGACACGCCAACCGCATACCACTGCATCTGCAACATCTCACAACTACCACGCGACACATCGACTCAGTCAACAGCCGCCATATCCCCTAGCCCGAGCCCACCATGCCCGCCACCGCCCGCTCCCTGCCCCTGTGGACCGCCATCGGCGGACTCATCGCCGGCACCCTCGACATCGTCTACGCGATCACCTACTGGGGTCTCACCAAGCACGTTCCCGCGCAACGCATCCTGCACAGCGTCGCGTCCGGCCTGATCGGACGCGAGGCGGCGTTCGCCGGCGGCGCGGCGACCGCATCGCTCGGGCTGTTCCTGCATTACTTCATCGCCCTGGTCATGGCCGCGGTCTACGCCGCCGCCGCGCGCAAACTCGACTGGATACGCCGCCATCCGTGGCTGGCCTCGACCGTGTACGGCCTGTGGCTGTTCGTGGCGATGAACTTCATCGTCGTGCCCCTCTCGCGCGCCGGCGCCAAGGGCTTGCCGCCGGACATGCTGTGGATCGTGCTGAGCGTGGCGGTGCATATCGCGTTCGTGGCCTGGCCGATCGCCTGGGCGGTGAATCGCGTGCTGTCGGATCGGGGCTCGCGTCATGGGCGTTGACCGCGATCGCGGCATCGCCGTTGCGCCCGCGGATGACTCACGACCCAAGCAATCGCGGCCGATGCCGACCATGCTCGGCGCGGTCGCCTTCGCCTTCGCCCTCGCCATCAGCTGTTGGGCCAACGCTGCCACGCCGCCGGCCGTGGCCGTAGCCGCAACCGCTACCGCTACCGCTACCGTAACCGCCACGCGCGACGAAGACCGCATCGCCTACCCGAGCGGCTACACCCGCTGGACCCACATCCGCAGCGGCCTGATTACCGCCAAGCACCCCGCGTTCCCGCGCTTCGGCGGCCTGCACCACATCTACGCCAACCCGGGCTCGCTGGAGGGCTACCGCAGCGGCCGCTACGCCGACGGCTCGGTGCTGGTCTACGACCTGTTCGAAACCCGCGACCACGGCGACGGCATCGTCGACCAGGGCCCGCGCCGGCAGATCGACGTAATGGTCAAGGACAGCAAGCGCTTCGCCGCGACCGGCGGCTGGGGCTACGCCGAATTCGCCGTCGGCACGACCACCGACCGCCTGAGCAACGCCGATCGCGACGGCTGCGCGGCCTGTCATGCCAGCCGCAAGCAGCACGGCCATGTGTTCAGCGAATGGCCCAATCGGGCCGAGCCGCGAGCGGGCGAGTCGTAATCACGGCCGCCGTCGATGCCGGCACCCGGCGTCGGCTACGGCGCCGGTCGATCCGTCATTGAGCCGTGCCACTCGGCCCGCCTCCGTTTCGCGCCTCGTTTTCGCGCGCGACCGATGCATTAAATCGTCCACCGCCTCCGGACGGCCCCTGACGCGGGCCGCCCTGCCGCTGCGTGCGAATCCAGGCAAAACCCGGCGCGTTTACGTCCCGTCCGTCCCCAGCCCCGCCCGAAATGCGAGAATCCGCCCTCGCACACCTTCTCGACGACCGCCAGGCGTTCTCGCCGGGCGCCGCATCGACGACGGCACTCCATCGGACGGCGGCGCCCCGCGCGCCGGCCGACAGCTTCACCCACCGGGCCCGGCGGCCCGGCCCGGCAGGACAGACCATGATCACCAACGACGTATTGCGCAGCATCCGCTACATGCTCGACCTGAGCGACCTCAAGGTGGTCGAGATCGTCAAGCTCGCCGATCCCGACTTCGCCCTGGAAAAGGCCGACGTGCAGGCCTTCCTCAAGAAGGACGAAGACGAGGGCTACGCCGAATGCACCGACGCGGTGCTCGCGCGCTTCCTCGACGGGTTGGTGTTCCATTACCGCGGCCGCGACGAAAACGCGCCGCCGCGGCCGATGGAGAAGCGGGTCAGCAACAACCTGGTGCTCAAGAAGCTGCGCGTCGCCTTCGAACTCAAGGACGTCGACATGCACCAGGTGTTCGAACAGGCCGGTTTTCCGGTATCGAAACCCGAGCTGAGCGCGCTGTTCCGCCAGAGCGATCACAAGAACTTCCGCGCCTGCGGCGATCAGATGCTGCGCAATTTCCTCAAGGGCCTGACCTTGCGCGTGCGCGGCGGCTGATCGATCGATCCGGGCGCGCGGCCGCGACTCAACGTCCGGCCACCCCGATCCCCACCGGCGCGCCGTTCGCGAACACGATCGGCGCGCCCGCGCGCTGCAAGCGATCGCCTTCGATCCGGAACGTGTACATCGCGCGCTCGACGATGCTCTGCGCGAACAGCGTGCGCGAATCGTCGGCGAAACCGATGCCCTCGGCCCAGCCGCCGAACGGCGCCTGATCCAGCCATTTCAGGCGCCGGCCTTCGATCTTCAACAGCACCACCAGGCTGTCGGGCGAATAGAAGGGGTGATCCTTCGGCCGATTGCTCATGTTCTGCACCGCCGCGACCGCGTAACGGCCATCGGGCGAACAGGCGACATCCTCGGGCGCGGAACCGACGCTTACAGTGTCGACGATGCGCGGTTTGGCGCCGGACAGATCGATCAGGCTGACCGTGTCGACATCGCCGTTGCCGCTGTCGGGAACGCCGAAATTGGCGACCACGGCCAGGCCGCTGTCGCCGCAATACGACGGCGTGAACGGGGTGATGCCCGCGCCCATCTCGCGGATCGCCGGCAATCGCAGGCGATCGTTTTCGACCGCGTACATGGCCACGCGCTGACCGTCGGCCTGGGTCACCAGCACGTGCTTGCCGTCGGGCGAGAAGCCGGCCGCGAGCGCGCCCATGTTCGCGGCCATCTTCAGCGTATCCACCACCGCGATCCGGCCCTCGCGCACCGACACCACGGTGACGCTGTTGCCCGGACTCGACGGCACCAGCGCCATCGTGCCGGCCGGGTTCAACTTGATCGAGGACGGCGATACGCCCAGCGCGAGCGTTTGCGTCAGCTTCGGCGTCTTGCCGCTCAGATCGATCACCGACACGCGATCGTCGTCGGCGTACTTGCCCGGATCGTTCGCGTCCAACCGCGTCGATGCGCTGACCAATGCGAGCTTGCCGTCGCCAGACACCGCCACCGACGACGGCGCGCCGAGGTAACTGGTCGGCACGTCGACTTCGCCGAACCTGCGCAGCGCGCCATCGGCGAAGCGGAAGAACACCGCCGAATCGCGATGCGGCCCGGGCCCGATCGCGCTGGCGCCGTCCTTCAGGATCACCTTCGAATCCACGGCGACGCCGATCACCTGGCTCGTGGCGGCGAACGGCGACATGGCAGCGGCAATGGCGAGCGATACGGCGCGTAGCTTCATGACGACGAATCCTGCGGGGCTTAGCCGTCGATCATCGGCAAGCCGATGCGGATTCCCTAATCCCAAACGTCACCCATTTGCCCTGCGCCGGTTCCGCGCGGGATCGGCTCAAGACTTGGATGCCCATTCGCTCAATCCCACCAGTTGAACAAAGCGTCGCCGAGCCTTTGCGGTCGCCAGTAGCCCAAGTCGCCCGGCACGCGTGCAGGAAAATCCTCGGGCACCGGCCTGGTCAGATCGTGCGAAGACCACAGCTTGATGCCATGGAAATCCGTCATCGCCGTGGTGAGCCCCTCGTGATCGAGGAATTCCGGTTCGTACAGATGAGTCCAGCCCAGCGGCGGCGCTCCGTGCGCGCGCTCCTGCGCACTTCCGAGTCTGCTCGGCGTCGCGACGGCCCAGGCGTCATGGTCGAACGAATACAACAGATAGATTCGCCGAGAAGTTCCCCAGGACTGCGGTTCTTCCAGCATCACCGCGACAAAACTCCGCGCAGTGTCGGGTTCGTCGACCGTCAGTATCCGCACGCCGATACGCTGCGCGACCGAATGAACGATGCCGCGAATCTGGGCCAGCGACAGATGCTGGCCGAGCGGGCTGAGCCGTATCTCGCGCACGTTCCCTGCGCTCCTGTCAGCGATCCGTTCGCAGCGATCAATGCCCGCCGTCGAGCCCCTTCAATTCCGACACCAAGGCACTGGCCATTTCCGCGCCGTCGCCGTACAGCATGCGGGTGTTGTCGGCATAGAACAGCGCATTCTCGATGCCGGCGAAACCGGTGCCCTTGCCGCGCTTGATCACGATCGTGTTCTTGGAATTGATCACGTCGAGGATCGGCATGCCGTAGATCGGCGAGGCCGGATCGGTCTTGGCGACCGGATTGACCACGTCGTTGGCGCCGATCACCAGCGAGACGTCGGTGTTGGCGAACTCGGGGTTGATGTCGTCCATGTCGACGATCAGGTCGTAGGGCACGCCAGCCTCGGCCAGCAGCACGTTCATGTGCCCGGGCATGCGGCCTGCGACCGGATGGATCGCGAATTTCACCTTGACCCCGCGTTCCATCAGCTTCTGGGTGAGTTCCCAGATCTTGTGCTGCGCCTGCGCGACCGCCAAGCCGTAGCCGGGCACGATCACCACGCGTTCGGCGAAGGCCATCATCGCGGCGACGTCGCCGGCTTCGATCGGCTTCTGGGTGCCGCTGATTTCCTGGGCTTCACCGCCGCCGCCGAAATTCGAGAACAGCACGCCGCTGATCGGCCGGTTCATCGCCTTGGCCATCAACCGCGTCAGCAGCATGCCGGCCGCGCCGACCATGGTGCCGGCGATGATCAACGCCTCGTTGCCGAGCACATAGCCTTCGAACGCCACCGCCAAGCCAGTGAACGCGTTGTACAGCGAAATCACCACCGGCATGTCGGCGCCGCCGATCGGCAGGGTCATCAGCACGCCCAGGGCGAGCGCGACCACGAAGAAGGCGATGATGATCGGCACGTTGAGGGTCATGAACGCGGCGATGCCCAGCGCGACCATCGCCAGCGCGACGATCGCGTTGAATGCCTGCTGGCCCGGGAACACCACGCGCCGGTCGAGGCGACCGTCGAGCTTGGCCCAGGCGATCACCGAACCCGACAGCGAGATCGCGCCGATCGCCGCGCCGATCACCGCCAGCACCAGCGACACGCTCGGGGTCTGCATCGCGATCACGCCGCGCTCGATCTGCGCCTGCAGCGGATCGGCCGGCATCCGCGCCGACAGCCGCAGCAGTTCGACCGCGCCGATCGCCGCCGCCGAGCCGCCGCCCATGCCGTTGTACAGCGCGACCATCTGCGGCATGTCGGTGATCGCGACCTTCTTGCCCGACACCCACGCCAAGCCCGTGCCGATCACCAACGCCAGCAGGATCAGCCCGAAGTTTTCGATACCCGGCAACGCGAACGTCGCCACCGTGGCGATGACCATGCCCGCGCCGGCCCAGCGGATGCCGCTGCGCGCGGTCACCGGCGAGGCCATGCGCTGCAGGCCCAGCAGGAACAAGGTGGCGGCGACGAGATAACTGCTCTTGACCAAGATCGGCAACAGATCCATCAGGACGCGCGCTCCATAGAAAGACAGCTGCCCGGACGGCAGGACGTAACCGAGGAAAGACAGGCCGGCGACCAGCGCCAGGCCGATGACGGCGGCCGCGGCGAGCGCGGCGAAGGCACGAAAGCGCTCATTCAACCGCCCGCCTTGCCGGCCGGCTTCTTGCTGGACTTGAACATCTCCAGCATGCGTTCGGTCACCACGTAGCCGCCGGCGGCGTTGCCCGCGCCGAGCAGCACCGCGACGAAACCGATGGCTTTCTCCAAGGTGGTGTCGGCGTGGCCGAGCACGATGATCGCGCCGATCAGCACGATCCCGTGGATGAAGTTGGAACCCGACATCAGCGGGGTGTGCAGGATCACCGGCACCCGCGAAATGATGACGTGGCCGGCGATACCCGCCAGCATGAAGATATACAGCGCCACGAACCCGTCGCTCATCCGTTCTGTCCCCATGCGATGTCAGCCGCATCATAACCGTCCGTGAATGCAGCGCCAGCGCTGTCAACCGATCCGGGGCGGGGACGTTTGCGGATTGTGTAAGCGCCGCACATTCCGGTGCCTGGATTTGCCCATGCCGACCACCACCCGCCGTCACACTCGCCCGCCCGGCCCGGTCGGCCGCCGTTGAGGAGGTCCAGGTGCTGCTACCGCCAAGCGCCCGTATGCTGGAGGCCGTGAGCGTCGACAACGACCCGCCGAGCGATCCGCTGGAACACCGCTACGACCACCGGCGGGCGGCCGGCGCACGCCCGGAGTCGGCCGTGCCGGGCACGCCACGAACGGCGCCAGGCTTGGCCTCGGACCCGGCTGCGTCCACGAGCAGGCTGCGCGAGAGCGCGCCGCCGGACACCGCCTCGATCGAACAGGTCCAGCAGGAACACGCCCGGCTCGAGCAGGCCCGGCACGAGCAGGCCCGACACGAGCAGGCGCAGCAAGAACCGCCCGCGCGTCTGCCGGCGACGATCGAGGAGTTCCTGGCCGGGCTGGGCACGCGCGCGTTCCGTTTCGCCGAACTCGGCCTGCGCCATCGCGAGGATGCGCTGGACGCGGTGCAGGACGCGATGATGAAGATGCTCGGTTACCGCGAGCGTCCGCCGCAGGAATGGACGCCGCTGTTCTGGAGCATCCTGCGCAGCCGGATCGTCGACATCCAGCGCCGCCGCACCTTCCGCCTGCGCTGGCTGATGCCGGCCGCGCGCGACGACGACGATGCGCCGATGGACTGGGCCGACGACGGCCCCGACCCCTCGCGCACCCACGACGGCCGCGAGGCCTACGGCAAACTCGCCGACGCGCTGGCCAAGCTGCCGCGCCGGCAACGCGAGGCGTTTTCCTTGCGCATATTGGAAGAACTCGACGTCGCCACGACCGCGCGGGCGATGGGTTGCAGCGAAGGCGCGGTGAAAACCCATCTGTCGCGAGCACGCGAAGCCCTGCAGCGGCAATTGGAGGAATGGCGATGAACACTCACAACCCACCCGGCGGCGACCCGTCGCGGTCCCAGCGGCACGACGACCCGGAGCAGCGCTTCGACGCGGCGATGCGCGCGATGTACGCGCAGGCGGTCGAACAGGTCAGCCCGGACACCCGCATGCGCCTGCGCGCAATCCGCAACGACTCCACCGCGCGCGCCCAGCGCCGCGGCGGCGTGTTCGGCTGGGCCCTGGCCAGCGGCGGCGTGGCCGCGTTCGCGCTGGCGCTGGGCCTGCAATTCGTCGGCAATCCGGGGAGCTCGGGCAGCGCGCCCGGCGTCACCGCGGTGCCCGCGCTCGCCGGCACCGCCGAGGTCGCCCACCCGGTCGTCGACGTCAGCTACGACCCCGACACCGCGGTCGCCGCGCTCGACGAAAGTCCCGATCTTTACCTGTGGCTGGCGTCCAACACCGACGCCCTGCCGACTCACACGGAGTAACCCGCCATGCGTCGCCTCGCTACGCTCCGCTTCGCCGGCCTGGCCCTGGCCGTCGGCGTCCTGTTCGCCGCGCCGGCCTTCGCCGCGCCGCCGCCCCCGCCTTCGGGCGCGTCCGCGGCCAACCTGCCGAAGTGGGAGCAGCTCAGCCCGGCGCAGCGCGAGCAGTTGATCGCGCCGATGCGCGACCGCTGGAACAACTCGCCGGATGAACGCGAGCGCATGTTCGAACACGCCCGTCGCTGGCAGCAGATGAGCCCCGACGAACGCCAGGACGCACGCCGCGGCATGAAGCGCTGGGAGCATCTGAACCCGGAAGAGCGCGGCCAGATGCGCGCCCTGTTCGGCAAGATGCACGGCCTGGACGACAATGCGCGTCGCGCGCTGATGGAGAAGTGGCGCACCATGACTCCGGAGCAGCGCCGCGCCTGGGTGCAGGCCAATCCCGCGCCGCCGAAGCCCGAGGGTGGGCGGCGGCCGCGGGATTGAGTTTCGGGTTTCGGGTTTCGGGTTTCGGGTTTCGGGTTTCGGGAATCGGGAATCGGGAATCGGGAATCGATTTGACCCGGCGCTGGCCGAAGCCACAAGCGCGCACCGCCTATTTAATCCGGGCGACCTGATGACGTCGCCATCGAACCTTGCGTGTCGCGGCTTGCGCCGCTCCTACAGGGCCTGATCGCGGCTACGACGGCCCCCTGCAGGAGCGGCGCAAGCCGCGACCGCGCCACCGCATCCACGGCGCCACCGCATTTCATCTGGCCACCACCACAGCGTGATCGCCTCAAACACGCGATCCCCTTAGGAGGGGGCGCCGCAACGCCAGGCGCCGCCGCGACGCAACCCGCGGAAACTCGATAAATCGGCCGCAATAGCGCCTGCCCGCGCGCCTTAGCGCAACACCCCACCCGCATCCGCCGCCACAACCCCATCCAGCCGCACCGCCAACCAGGCGATCGCGTCATGCAAGGCTTCGAACCTGATTTCCTCGCCGCGATGCGGCTCGCGATAGCCCAGCACGCGCCAATCCCCGAGTCGCGGATCGAAACTCAGGCTGAAAACGGCGCGGCTGCGCTTGATCTCATCGGTATCCGACGTGTCGCCCTGCGCTACGTCGAACAGCAAGATGCGCGATGACGACCAATGCCGGTCGCTGCGCACCGCGAAGCCACGCATGCGCAACTGCGACAGCGCATCGGCGAGCGCGTCATGGCCGCGGCCGCGTTCGTTGCGAAGCGCGTTGATACGGCGGCCGACTTCGACCGCGGCCTCATGCAAGGAATCGAAACTTGTGTCGTCGCTCTGCGCCGCGCTGGCCACGACCTGCCAGCGCGCGCCGTTCTGAGCGATCAGAAAGGTGTCGTGATGCAGATCGAGCACCGTGCCTGGATCCCCGGGCCCGCCGGCACCCAGCACCACGCGTTCGGCTTCGCCGGCGACACCGATATGGCCCGGACGCTCGGCGCCCGGCCAATGCAGGAAACCCTGGTCCTTGAACCAGGCGATCGCATCCTCGCGGGTGACGATCCGCTTCACCGATCAGGCGGGCGCCGCGCGCTCCGGCCACACCGTCTTGGTCAGCAATTCGTCGTTCCAGTCGAAATTCACCGCGCCATCGTTGACGAACAGGCTGACGAAATTGAACACGTTGCGCGCATACATCTCGCTGGCATGCACCGCGCCGCTGCTGGCCAGATTCAACGGCCCGGCGACGGTCACGCCGTTGACGTCGATGGTTTCGCCGGGCCGGGTGAGTTCGCAATTGCCGCCGGTTTCGGCGGCCAGATCGACCAGCACGCTGCCGGGCTTCATTCCGCCGATCATCGCCGCGGTCACGATCTTCGGCGCCGGGCGCCCCGGCACCGCGGCGGTGCAGACGATCACGTCGATGTTCTTGAGATGTTCGCCGAGCCGGCGCTGCTGCTCGGCGCGTTCTTCCTCGGTGAGCTGGCGCGCGTAACCGCCCTCGCCCGCGGCGCTGACGCCCAGGTCGAGGAACTTGCCGCCGAGCGATTCGATCTGTTCGCGCGTTTCCGGGCGCACGTCGAAGCCCTCGACCTGCGCGCCCAGGCGCTTGGCGGTCGCGATCGCCTGCAGGCCGGCGACGCCGGCACCGACGATCAGCACCTTGGATGGACGGATCGTGCCGGCCGCGGTGGTCAGCATCGGGAAGAAGCGCGGCGCCAGTTGGGCCGCGATCAGCACCGCCTTGTAGCCAGCCATGCCGGCCTGCGAGCTGAGTACGTCCATGGCCTGCGCGCGGGTGGTGCGCGGCAGACGTTCGAGCGGGAAGGCATTGAGTTTGCGCGCGACGATCGCCTCGCCGCGCGCGGCATCGGCCTGCGGCTGCAGCAGGCCGACCAGCGCCGCGCCTTCGCGCAGGGTCGCCAGCCGCGTCGGATCGGGCGCCTGCACGCACAGCACCACTTCGGCGTCGGCCACGGCCGCGGCCGCGTCGTCGGCGAGTTCGGCGCCGGCCTGGACATAGGCATCGTCGGTGAAGCTCGCCGCGCGGCCGGCGCCGCGCTGCACGCGCACCCGCGCGCCGCGGGCGACCAGTTTCTTGCAGGTTTCCGGCGTGAGCGCGACGCGCTTCTCGCCTGATGCGGTTTCGCTCGCAACGCCAATCGTAATGCCCGACATGCTCCGCTCCGTACCCCGTTCACCGCATCGTAGCGGAATGCCCGGCGGCCGTGCGATCTCGGATCGATGACGGCGACGGCGGCAGCGCGCGGAAACGGATTGGGGTCACATCGTGGGGCCAAGCTGGGTGCCTGTCTGAGCCGTTCGGTCGCCGCGACCCCGCGAGGTTTCGCGGAACGGGCGTCAGCCCCGACGCCTTCCGGTCAAGTCGCCGCATCGGAGCCGAAAGCGTCGGGCCTGAAGGCCTTCCCACAAAAAACTTCGGGGCTTTCGCCCCGTCGTGGTAGTGCTTCTCGAGATAAGGACATCGCTACGGCCAAGCAAGCATCGACAGCGAACGCAGCTTCCTAATGCCCGCCCGCTCGCGGTAACTCAGATCACCCGATCCAGATGCCGCCGCACCTGCCGCATCGCTTCATCGAACGCGGTGCGTTCGGCGCCGACCAACAACCGTCCGGACGCCGCCAATACCGCCAATTCCTCCGCCGACGCCACCAGCGCGCGTACGCCGCGCCGGTTGACCAGCAGGAAACGCGAGGTCAGCGGACTGACCCAGGCGACCTTCACCGCGACGGTCTCGCCCTGGGTGTTGGTCAGGCGCAGCCAATCGCCCGGCTCAAGCTGGCGCATGCGTTCGGCCAGCAAGGGATCGTGCGCGCCGGAACCGTCGCCGCCGCCGGCCATGTACAGGCGGCGCTCCTCGGCGATGTCTTCCTCGACCTCCGACGCGCTCGGCGGCGCATGTTCGTCGCGCTCGCTGTCCGGGGTCGCCAGCGCCCGCACCAGGCCGGCCATGCCGTGCTGGGCCGCGCTGTCGTCCAGGCCCGAACTGGCCAGGCACTGGACGATAATCGGCTGCAGCGCCAACAACTGATCGGCCAGTTCGCGGCCGCGGTTCTCGGCGGCGAGCTTGTCGGCCATCACCAGCGCGTCGCCCAGTGCCAGCGCCTGGGCGCGGCGCTTGGGATCTTCGTTTTCGCGCAGCAGCACCTGGACCATGTGGTGACGCCACGGCGTGGCCAGGAAATCGGCCACCGCCTGGGTCAGCCGGCCTTCGCCGATGCGTTCGCGCACCGCCGCGTCGGCCTGGCTGCGCGCCGCGCCGAGGCGCTCGCGTCCGTAGGTCGCCTTGGCCGCGCGCTGTTCCTGCAGTTCGATCCGGCGCCGATGCTGCGACAACAACGCGTCGAGTTCGGCGTGAGCCAGCTCGAACACCGCCAGGTCTTCGTTGTAATCGGAGACGATGCGCTGCGAAATATCAGAAGCGCGCTCGAGCAGATCGCGGTCCTGCGGGGTTTCGCCGTCGTTGCCTTCGCAGGCTTCGGTGATCGCATCGAGCAGGCGCCGCGCCGGGTGTTCGCGTTTGACGAACACCTCGTTGTCGGTCAGCGCGACCTTGACGTAGGGCATCACCAGCCGCGCATACACGCGCCGCGCGCGGTCCTGCAAGGCGTGATTGCGGAACAGCGAATCGAACAGCAACGCGACCAGATCGATCGCATCGTCCTCTTCGGCGCTGAAGCAGGTCTGGTCGGGATTAAAGCCGAGCCGGCGCGCGCCGTCGAACAATTGGTCGCGGATGGTTTCGCCCAGGCGTCCGGACACCGCCAACGCGCGCGCGTACGCGTCCGGCGGTTCGGGCTGCAACAGCGAGGCCATGCCGACCACTTCGTCGATGCGCAGCTCGCGCCGCGGCGCCATCGAACGCTGCGGCGCCTGCCCCGGCGGCGGACCGCCGGCCTTGACCATGCCCTCGCGCCAGGCGTGCAGTTGCGAACGCAATTCGGCCAGTTCGCTGGCCATCGCCGCCACATCGGCCTGCGAAATCGTCTGATTATTGGGCTGGCTGTCGTGACCGCCGGCATGCGCGGCCTGGCCGCCGCCGTAACCGCCGCTCGCGGCGGAATGAGCGTTGTAGTCGTGGGGCACGGACGCGGCAGCCTCGCGATGCGGGACGGTGTCGAACACGCTGTCGAGCGTGTTGCGGTCGCGGCGCTCTTCGGCCGCGCGAGCCGGTGCCGCGGGCGCGCCTGCGCCGCCCATGCTGACACCGTAACCGGCCGTCGCCATCAGATTGTTGACGCGGCCGTACAAGTCGCCGAGCAGCCGCGCGAGTTCGTATTCGTACTGGCGGAACAGGCGCAGGCGCAGGCTCTCGTTGACCTGCGCTTCGCTGTAGATGGCGGTGAAGGCCTTGACCAGCCGGTACGGGCCTAGCGGGTTGTCGCCTTCGGGCGCGCCCATTGCCTGCGACATCATCTGCAGACGGCTGCGGATCATTTCCAGCGGGCGCTGATAGCGCACTTCCAGCGCCTCGGTCAGGCGCTCGCCGTCCAGGTCGAACGCCAGTTGCTGCTCGCCGACCAGTTGCAGCGGCGAACCGCCGAGCCCGCCGACCACGCTGCCGGGCTGGCGGAACGCGTCGAAGCCGTGACCGACCTGCTGGCGAAACGCCATCACATGGCTGGCCTGTTGCTGACGCAGGATCCACAATGCGGCCTGGTCTTCGTAATGATGATTGCGACCGTCGCCCTTGAGCGAGTCGGCCTTCAGCGCTTCCTCGATCGGTCCATACAAGGTGCCCGGCAGCCCCCCGAGTTGCTCGAGCGTCTGTCGTTTGATTTCTTCGAGCACGCGCGACGGATCGCTGCGCGTGGTCTGAACGACGCCGTGCAAATGACCGGACACGTACGGAGTTCCCCCTGATGGATGCGGTCGCGTCTGTTTGCGACTGCCACGGTCAGGATAGTGCCTAGATGCGTCCATTTATGTGTCGCCATTCATTTTTGTGACCGAGGTTCAACTTACTTCCATGCCCACCGCCTCCCCCGACTTGCTCATCGCCCTCGACAGCCGTCGATCCGTGCCCGCCAAGCAGCTCACCGCGCCCGGACCGGACGAATCCACCCTTAAACGTATGTTGACCTCGGCCGTGCGCGTGCCCGATCACGGCAAGCGCGTGCCGTTCCGCTTCCTCACCATTGAAGGTGACGCGCGCCACGCCCTCGGCGAACGCGTCGCCGCACGCGGCATCGAGGTGTTTCCCAACGCCGGCGAGGCCGCTATCGAAAAGGACCGCGGCCGGTATTCCTCCGCGCCGCTGATCGTCACCGTGATCGCCAAGCTCGGCCCCGACGAAAAAATCCCCGAGTTCGAACGCGTGCTCACCGTCGGCAGCGTGTGCTTCGCGTTGTTGCAGGCGGCGCAGGCCTTCGGCTTCGGCGCGGTCTGGCTGACCGGCTGGCCGGCCTACGATCAACAGGTCGCGAACTGGCTGGGCCTGCAGGCCGACGAACGCATCGCCGGCTTCATCCATATCGGCACGCCGAAGCTCGATGCGCCCGAACGCGAGCGCCCCGATCCGGCCGAATTGACGCAAGCCTGGTCGCCGACCTGAGCGCCGCGTGTTTGAATGAGCCCATGAACAACGCCGCACCCACACCGGCCGCGCCTACCGCGGTCTACCTGGTCGACGCCAGCCTGTACGTGTTCCGCGCCTGGCACTCGATCCCCGACGAGTTCCAGGACGCCGAAGGCTGGCCGACCAACGCCGTCCACGGCTTCGCCCGCTTCCTGCTCGAACTGATCGAACGCGAACGCCCGCGCCATATCGCGGTCGCCTTCGACGAAGCGCTGGACTCTTGCTTCCGCAACGCGATCTATCCGGCCTACAAGGCCAATCGCGATCCCGCGCCGGACGCGCTCAAGCGCCAGTTCGGCCACTGCCAGGCGCTGTGCCGCGCGCTCGGCCTGGCAGTGCTGTCGGATTCGCAGTACGAAGCCGACGACCTGATCGGCAGCGCGATCGTGGCCATGCGCGGTCACGGCTACCGCGGGGTGATCGTGTCGGCCGACAAGGACCTGTCGCAGTTGCTCGATACCCACGACGAACAATGGGACTTCGCCCGCGGCCAACGCTGGGGCGCCGACGGCGTGCACGCGCGCCAGGGCGTGCATGCGCGCCAGGTCGCCGATTACCTCGCTCTTACCGGCGACGCGGTCGACAACATTCCCGGCGTGCCCGGGATCGGCGCCAAGACCGCGGCCGCCCTGCTCGCCCACTTCGATACCCTCGATGCCTTGCTGGCGCGGGTCGAGGAAGTCCCGTTCCTGCGCCTGCGCGGCGCCGCCAGCGCCGCGGCGCGGCTGCGCGAACACCGCGCGCAGGCCTTGCTGTGCAGGCAACTCACCACGATCGCGCTGGACGCGCCGCTGGGCGACAGCAGCGGGCATTTTGTGCGCGGTCCCGCCAATGCGGCCGGCCTGCTGGAACTGTGCGACCGTCTGCGCTTCGGACCGATGACCCGGCGCCGGCTGCACGAAGCGGTCGGCCTGGACTTCGCCGCGTCACAGGTTCCGTCGTAGCATCACCCGCCCGCGGCGCGGCACCGACCGACCCCGCCCCGCTGCGGTACGCTGAGAACATGAACGCGTCGCCGCACGGCCGCGGCCGGTCCCGGCCGGCTCCGTCGCGACGCGCCCCCTTCCAGCCACGCCCAAGCGCCTCGCTCACGCGAGACGACCCTGCGAGGAACGCAATGACCTCAGCCGATCACACCGCGCACGACCAACCGATCGAAACCATCTACACCGGCCAGTGGCTGCGCATGATGCGCCGCGGCCATTGGGAATACGCCGAACGCACCCACGGCAAGGGCATGGCGGTGATCATCGTCGCCGTCACCCCCGACGACAACATCCTGTTCGTCGAGCAGTACCGCGTGCCGCTGGGCGCGCGCACCATCGAAATGCCGGCCGGCCTGGTCGGCGACGACCACGACCACGACACCCTCGAATCGGCAGCGCAACGCGAACTGATCGAAGAAACCGGCTGGGACCCCGCGCGCGTGGAGGTCCTGCTGACCGGCCCGACCTCCGCCGGCATGAGCAGCGAACGCATCGCCTTCGTCCGCGCGACCCAGCTGAGCAAGGTCGGCGACGGCGGCGGCGTGGCCGGCGAAGACATCATCGTCCACGAAGTCCCGCGCGCCACCGCGCCGATGTGGCTGATGCAGAAACAGGCGGAAGGCTACGAACTCGACCTCAAGCTGTGGGCGGGGCTTTGGATGATTGAGCGCAATCCGGATGGGTCGGCGGTGGGTTGAACGACCCCAAGCGCTTCAAATTCCACGGCAAAACGATCACACGCTGTCGCAGCGCGCCCGTTCAATTGCGACCGGGCTTGCATCCGAACAAGGCATGGGCCGAGGCCAATTCGGTACAAGCCCCAGCGCTCAATCCCAAGTTGATCCCGTCGAGCTCCAATGTCTCCGGAGAGGTCATCAGCTCGGCGACGGTCATCATCGCGAAGCGTTCGCGAGACTCGGGCGGCAGTCCGGCGTGGTAACGAGTGAGAAACCAATTCAAGGCCCATATCGGTTTCATGGCGCCGTAGACTTCTATGCGCCGCTCCAACAATCCGGAAAATAAATTGTCTATGCCTTGCCGGGTCATATTGTAGTAGTGATGGGGATAGCCATGCAGCGGCTGCAGAAAAGGGGCCACGCACATCAACTGACCTCCCGGCTTGAGCACGCGCATCAATTCGCGCGCCGCCTGAAACGGGTCCTTGACGTGTTCGAGTACATTCAAGCTCAGCACCGCATCGAAGCTTTCGTCGGTGAACGGTAGACGCTCGGCGACCGCCAGCACGTCGGTGGTGTCGTAAGCCACGACCTCGCAATTCACGACGTTTCGGTAATAGATGTCGCGCAGTCCCGCACCACAATCCAGCACGAGTCCGTCGCGATGGCGCTCGACCAAACCTAGCGCCTCGTGGTCGTATCCGTGGGAGCTGACGTTTTCGGTAGCGACGATGCCGAACTCTTCGGCAAGTTCCGCGCTCAGAAAATTCAGGCAATCCATCGACTCCACGCATTCCATCTCCGCGCTCAGCAGCGGGCGCACCTTCGCCAGCTTTTCCTGCTTCCAGGACGCCGGGATCGTCAGACGCAGACCGCGCCGCTCGAACCGACCAAACGCATCGAAATGCGCCCGGCCGCTCGCACAACGGCCCGCCGCCACCTCTCGCGCTACATCCGCGTTCCCGCGCAGATAAGCAGCTTCATCGTAGTTGCTTTCGTCAGCGACGACCTGAAGTGGAAGTGCGTTCACGAATATTCATCCCCGCGCCCGATGCAGCCGTCTTGGACACGAATCGTCGACAATAACAACGCGGACGCACCACGCCGGCACGCAACTGCCTTCAGCCGCACAAGTGGGTCGTTCAAGCGACGGCCCGACCCAGCACGCACACCGACTGTCCCAACGTCCCCATGTCGCGGACCTCCCGTCCGTCGGCCCAGCGCAAGGTCCGGTCAATCGGAATATGCGGAAGATGGCCATCGTGGATCTGAACAATTTCCAAGTCGAGATGACGGGCGAAGGCGCCGATCATGTCGCGGTCGATGAATTGATTAAGCACCTTCTCAGGCCGTTCGTCGCGCACCGAATTTTCGAAAATGAACCAATGCGAGGCGATACGAAATTCCAGGAACGAAAATACGATTCGTCCATCCGGCTTGAGAACGCGCCGGGCCTCACGTAAATAGCGATAGGTTTCCTCATGCAACAGGTGAGTGAATACGGAAAAGAACACGACGAAATCGGCCGACTCATCCGGCTCGGGAATCGTGACGCCGGGCGCCGTGTAGAAACGCCAGTCATTTCGTCCGCACAGCGTCCGCGCGTACTGATGCAACTCCGGCACGACATCGATTCCAACGAAGCTTCCGACCAGATAATCCTTGAGTTGGACCGCGAGCCGACCGCTGCCACAACCGACATCGATGATAGATTGCTCCGGTCGCAACCCCAGATGCTTGAGCAAACAGAACTCCAAGACACCAACCGTCTCGAAGTCCCCACCCACCGCCAGCTCCATCGCCCTGGCCATATCGTGCGATCCGATCAGGCTGCGACTTTGATTGAGATAACTGCTGATGAAATGCGGAAGCTTCATGCCGCGCCAACCTGCTTGTCATGGATATGAAAAGACGCCATCGAGCTAACGCCTGTAACGTCGATTTTCCACCGCTCCGTATTTTGTCCAGTGCGCCTTTGCGCTGTGCTCCCCACTGATGCCCGCGTCCCTCAGTCCAGGGTTCAGGTCCAGATACGCGCCATGCATAAAATCCGCGGGTGCCGAGTAGCGGGTGGCCCTACCCTCGTTGGCGCCATAGGTGAGATAGTGCAACGTCGCACCGACAGGATTGGCCAACCCGGCCCTGGCCACGTCGGGATGCAGGAAAAGATATGTCGGCCAATGAAAATTCTGCGGCTTATCGGAGAAATCGTAAGCGGCCGAGTAGCCGTGCGCGAACAGGCCAAAATTCTGGTTGAGAATACGACCATACTCCTTCGGCGGCGCCCCATGCACGTACACACGCTTCCAGGTCGCATATAGGCCGAGCGTGCGCGGATCGTCCAGACAGGAAAGGACCATCGACGGGTTCTTGTACGGAACATCTATACCGACCACGCAACGCGAATTGATCATGAGGCACGCGTCAATGAAGTCGAAGGCCTCCGATCCGAGCGGATCGTTCGCGTGACGTTTCTCAACGGACAAAATGATTCTTGAAAAACCCGACCTGAGCGCGGCATCGAAATGCTCCACGCTGTAGCATTTCATTACCACCTGATTGATCAAGCCAGCCGAGCGCGATGTGTTCGCCAGATGCGAGATGGTGAATTCGTAGTCCCGGTCACTTGAAATACCGCAGACCAAGGCCCGCCCCTTTCGCGCGCAAAGCCCGATCGCATCCTCGACGGCGATCGGCGTCAACCCGCCCTCGAACCGACTCAGCAGGAACTGCTCTGTCGATGTCGATATGAATTCTTGTTTGAGTCCGTATTTTTCCTCGGTTCCTTGCCGCGCGACGACGACGCCATCAGCGCAGCGGGAGAATTCCAACTCCACCCAATCCACCGCGACCAAAGCGCACTCGATCGCCTCGCGGGAACTTGACTCATTCACTCCCTTGAACCTGCCGCCTTTTTGAGCAATCAAGCGGTTTCGTGAGAAGAACAAGTTCTGGTGCGCGGCCGAATAAGAGGACTCCGTCTTTCGTCGCTCGCGCAGCTCGACCAGGGACCGCCCTTGCTCCATGTCACACGCACGAGCGATCTCCGTCGCCACTGCCTTCACGCTCCCTGCCTCGATCCTCGTACCATGCAGGATTCTGTTACGCATGCGTTGCAAGGCCACGGACACATGCTCGTCCGCTGCCAGGATCCTGTCGACGGCGCGCATCACTCCATCCGGACGTGTCGGCAACCCGCCACAAAACAGCTCGGCCGTGCCCGCTGCATAGGGGAAGTCATAAACGACGGCATTGTTGTCGGAATACTCCCTGAGCAACAGCTGCACGACCGGCCGCCCCAACGCCGCGGCCTCGTAGATCGTCGAGGAGAGATCGGAAACCACACAGTCGGCATGCTTGAGCAGCTCACTGACCACTCCGCTTTCGTTCAGCGCGACATTCAGCCTTGAAACATCCAGATGCGCGGTTTCTGGATGCAGCAACGCGACATGGTTATCGATCTTGGCTATCTCCAAAATCGCGGCTGCCATGTCCGGATTATTGGAAATGTGCCAGGTCGGCGCGAACAGAATGATGGGCCGCGCGGGGTTCAGCGCATACTTGAGCGCGATCTGCTCCCTGCTTAACAAGGGCGGCTGCAGCAGTTGCCCGGACTTGATGAATCCGGCCGACCTGACCTTGCCGTAGCTGCCGCCGATGTCGGAAAAGAACGTCAGCAGGGCATTGGTGTGATCCGGTCCTGCGGTGACGATCACGTCGAAGAAGTCGAAACGCGCGGGGTTCGACAAGAACCACTTCAAGTGACTGGCGCCATGATCGACCAATACCCTGGGCTTGCTAGCGTACTCGCTCGCCGGTGCGCTCATCGGAAGATTGAAATACACCAGACAATCGCAATCCACTCCGCTGGGCAGAGTCTGGCCTGCCGAGAATATCGGCGCGATATTGGCGGCAGTGAGTTCGTTGACCAGACTCAAGGCGCAGTCGTAATGTTTGCGGATGTAGGTATCGCCGAATAGAACCCGCTTGCATTTGAAGCGATCCCCAAGCTCGAGCTTCACCTCGGTGGATGAAATTCCCGGCGTCCTGGTGAGATACACTACCTCGCAACTGACCCAGTCGAACTTTCCGCGCCAATCGTCACCCATGACGAGCAAATCGGCGCCATGCTCGCGAATGTATTCATCCTTTCGCTCCAGCGAGTCTTCGAAGAACACCTCATCTACGACCTTCAGAGCCGCGACGCATTCCATACGATGCTTCTGGTCGAAGAAGGAACGCTTGCCCTTCTGCGCATTCAAGTGATCCGTGGACACGCCCACGACCAGGTAGTCGCCCAGCGATTTCGCCCGCTCCAGAATCCTCAAATGTCCGTCGTGCAACAGGTCAAAGGTTCCAAACGTTATGACTTTTTTCATTGGCCGGACGATCTTTTTACGTTGTCTGGGCGATCGAGCGAGCGACGCATCTCAGTTCCAGAACCGTGACGGGGCGAATCTAGGCAGGGAAAAATCCGCGACCTTTCGCGCGATCTTGCGATCCATCTCGAACACCGGCTCTTCGAGAAGATGCAGATTGTCGCGGCCGACCAGTCGACCGAACTCCTCGCGTAACCGCTGTGCTTGCTCGTCCCCACCCCATTTTCGAGCCAGGTAGTATCCACCGGCCAACATCGATTGCTGGCGGCTGCGCTCGGTCGTCGATGCCTTGTCGCCGATGAACCTCGGCGTGACGTCATGCACGAATCGGGCGGCCGGACACACCTTGAGGTAGCCACCGATCAGCCTGACACGCCACGACAGATCGACATCCTCGCAGTACATATGAATCTTTTCGTCGAACCCGCCGACCTGCGTCCAAAGCTTGTAGGGCAGCGCGAAGCAAGCACCGGAAACCCAAGCGGTATCCAGAGTCACCGGATCGTGCCATTTCGGATGATCGATAGGCGCCGCACTTCCCTCGATCAAGGCCTGATCGCCATAGAAGTCGGAAAAATCAAGCAAGGCCTTTATGCAACCCGGAGTGAAGTACCCATCCGGGTTGGCCCCGATGTACAACCGATCCGTATCGAAGCAGCGCCTCATCAATTCGTTGTGCGCTCGACCAAAGCCGATGTTTGCGCAGTTCTCGTCGAAAATGATCCTGTCGCCCAGAACCTTTCGATATCGCGGAAGGTTTTCGGGATCGTTCACGTAGTACATCCAATCGATACGATAGCCGTCGCTGATGCGCACTTCATTTCGCAGCGACGCATCCAGACGCCTGAGCTCTTCCTCGCTATTGTCGTAAAGCACTATCCCAATGAACGCATCGCGTCGACGCTCGTGGGCTCGATGACGCAGCGATGGCAGCGAATCGCGGGCATAGGGTGTCGGCCACGCAGGCCCGGCGATGCGTCCGGTTCCCCTGGTATGCGCGAGGAATCCCTTGACGCTGCGAAACGCATCGTTTCCGGACAGATGTGCGGAGTTCCTCAGGAACTGGGCACTAACCCGCTCGTCGGGCGCGAATCGTCGCCCTTCGGCGAGTCCGTACTGGATCAGATGCAGTAATGGGACGACGTTGGCCTGCTCCAAGTCAAGATTGTCCGACATGTAGTACGCCATGGATGCCAGCGAGCTGCATTCCAGGTATCCGGCATCGCAGCGCCCTCGGACGTTGAGATAGCGCTCCAATGGAATGTCCTCGGAGTTCATGGCCGGTCGCCCCTCGGATTTGCGGTACACCGCGTTCTCGAAGAACGGGCCTGGATCGACGTCGGTGCATTGCAACATATGGCGTAGTCCGCGAAACCGACGGAACTGCTCGCGCTTTCGCTCCAGATCCCATCCGCTTGAACCTGGTTGAATCTGTTCGAGAATGTAGTCCATGTCGAACAGAACACAGGGCGCACGCCCCTCGAAGAATCCATGCGTAACGTAGTGCAACAGCGGATTGACGTCGCTTGCGACCAGATCCGGATTGCTATCCAGATAGTAGCGCCCGTTAAACAGCGCGGAGGTGGAGGCGCCCCAGTAGTCTCGGCTCTCGAGATACATGAATTCGACCGGGACACTCGCCGCTTTGCTCAGGTCCACGCCTATGGCCCGCGCCAGATATTCTGGATCGAACAAGCCCGACTCACGCAACAATGCCATTTCGGCTAATTTTTCGTTCAACATTGATCAAAAATCCGAGGCGAACAGTTTCACTTGGTAGGTACTGCGCAAGGCGTCAAGGCGATCGCGATTGCGCTTCCATACCTCCTGTTTCTCGCGATCCTCTTCGCTTCCGTTGTTGCTCGGGGTGCTGTTACTGTGATCGCTACGGATGATGTAAATGCCTATCCGACAACCGAGCGCGGAGAAATCGCAAGGGTTGGGCCCGGCGACGCGCAGCAGGAAGTCGTAGTCCTCGACCCGGCTCAGCTCGCTCCTGAAATACAGCTCACATGGATCAATTTTCGAACAATCGATTAGATACGAATGCAAAGGACAAAAATTATCCTTGACCAAATCCATCTTATTCTTGCCAACGAACGGATAGCTCATGTCGTATATGAAGTCGTAATCGCGCATACCGACCGCATGCGCCATCTCGATGCCGGCGAATGAAACCGCCACCTGGGTTTCCAGCAGCGGTCGCTTCAGGATTTTGTAGGCATGCGTGTAGAGAATGTCGTCGTAATCCAGGAACGCCAGGAAGCGATTACCGAGCTTCAGATGTCTTTGAATCCCCAGATTCATCAGATCCGAACGCGCATCGCCTATCCCTTCGTCCGAATAGTTGACCACCGAGGCGGCGGGTAGCCAATCGAAGAACCACTGCCTGGCTACCGCGCGCGAAGTGGCCTCGACATCCGATGGACTGAACCGCTGCGTCACCACGATTGGTTGAATCTCCGCATCTGTCTGCGCATGCAAGCTCTGGATTGCCCGCTCCAGTTTTGGCAGCTCGCGTATGTCGTGGAAACGTACAATCACGCTGACGACATCGTTCAGCGCGGACGCATTTTCCGCTTTTTCAACCGCTTTTACCGCCGCCTTCTTGAACATGATTATTTCGCCACTTGTCTCAATTCATTTCGATTAGCGCGGCGTTCGCCAACGGCAACGGCGCACCGGCCTTCCCCGCCAATCGACCGGCGCTGACCCTCAAGGTGCTGATGAATCCGTCGGGGTCGAAGCGCGCCGGCCGTAGCATCGTCACCCGGAATCCATAGCGGCCCGACTTCTTCGCCAGATGCAGGCGCACGTCCAGGCGATCCACTCGCTCGGGCTCCAGCATTTCGCGAACGCCGTTTGCTTCGACCAGGACCATGCCGACCTCGCCGCCCCGGTCGTCGGTCGCCCAACCTTCCAGCTCGATGCCGCCTTCCACGATGCGTACCCGTTCAACCACGCCCGTGGCGTGTCCGAACAACAAGGGATCGGATGCACGGGCCTGCGTCTGCAACTGCGCGCCGACCCTGGAAACGATGTCCTGATAGGCCTCTATGCCTTCTTCTATATCGCCGAAATAGCGCATCTTTCCGTTGTCCATCACCAGCGCCTTGTTGCACACACGCCTGTGCAGCTCTATTCCGTGGCTTGCCATCACCACGATCCTGCTGTGATTGAATCGGTCCTCCATGCGACTTCGCGCACGCTCCATGAACGCAGCGTCGCCGGTGGCGATCCACTCATCCATCAGCAAAATGTCGGGCTGAACACAGGTGGATATCGCGAACCCCAAGCGCATTCGCTGTCCGGACGACAGGGCGTGCAATCGGTAATTCGCGCGATCGCGCAGGCCGGAGAAGTCCAGGATGTCGCCCAGTGCGTGCAGCAGCTGTCGGCGCCGTAGACCCATCGCAGTGCCGCGGAGGATGATGTTTTCGGTGACCGACGCATATTCCGAAAATCCAATTGTCGCGTTGAGCAGAGATTGCATGGTGCCGCGACGCTCGACCGAGCCACGGGTGGGAGCCAACGCGCCGTTGAGCACCCGCAGCAGCGTGCTCTTTCCCGCACCATTCAATCCGATCAACGCAATTCTGTCGCCCTCGCGAGCAGCAAATTCGATTCGCGACAATACGGTGGCATAGCGACGCACACTGCCGGATAGCGCGGCCTTGAAACCCATGGCGCCCGCGGTCGAGCCACGCTGCAGATCCAAAGGCAATTCTAGGGATACGTCATGGACGTTCAGGCATACAGTCATGGTTTCAACCTCAAAGCCAAACGGGCACGCGACGTGCCTTCGCGCCGTAGACAACGGACGCAAGCAATACGCCCACCAGCGTGAGCCCGCCCAGATAGGCATAGGTCGTCGGCTCGACAGCTTCCTGGAGCAACGGACCACGCACCACCGCCAGCAAGTGATACAGCGGATTCAATCGCATCAACTGGCCATGCAATGTCTCCGCAGAGGCCGCACTCGAGTACCAGACAATCGGCGTGATCAAGAACAACGCCATGATCGCGCTGCCCATCAGTTCGTGCAGATCCGGGAAGCGAGCCCCCGCGATCGAAAACAGTACGCCGTAGAGAAACAGGTTCAGCACAACCACCGCCATGCCCGCGATCGATGGCGCTAGTCCGGCCGGGTCGAATTGCGGCGAAGCCAGTACGGCAATCGCAACCACGGGCAGGGAAAGCAGGAAGTAATAGAACGACCGCGCCACGGATCGCAGAACGAAATCGGTCAGGCGCACATGACCGTCATAGATGTAGGACTGGCTGTTGGCGAAGACCGATGTAGCGTCGATCAGCACAGTCGAAAAAAATCTAAACACTAGGAAGCCCATGCCGACGTGCGCCAGAAAATTCGGCCCGCTGACGCCTGGCTGCAACGCGGCCAGGAAACCGCCGATGCCCCAGATGTATACGACCGTGGGAATCAACAGCCAGACAATGCCCAAGCGAGTCTTTCGGTATTTGACTACGGTATCCAGCCAGCTTCCATAGACCCAATGGTCCGGTCGCCTCAAGCTGTGCAGAAGATGCGTGAACAATAGGCTCATGGGCTCACCAGTACGCAATGGGAAGGCCGAACGGCGCCCGAGACGCGGCTGGCCATGGAACGCGGCGGAAACGCCAGCTCGAAATGCAGACTGTTCAACGACAGGTTCGGGTTATAGGCGGGATCGTTGAGCAACAGGTCGCCCCAGCGCTGGCGCATGATGTCGGTCTCGGTGCGGAAGCGCGCGCGTTTTTCCGGCGTGTTTTCGTGTCCGCGGCTCGCCGATTCGTGATGGTAAAGTTCGGCGAACGGCGTCCACACGTTGCGATAGCCGCGTTCGTGGATACGCAGGCACAGGTCGATGTCGTTGAACGCGATGGCCAGGCCCTCGTCCATGCCGCCGACCTCGTCGAACACCTCGCGCCGTATCGCGAGGCAGGCGCCGGTGACGGCGCTCATGTTCTGCACGACACCCGCGCGCCCGAGGTAACCGTTGCTGCCGCGACGCAGGTGGACGTGGGCATGGCCGGCAATGCCGCCGACGCCGAGGATCACCCCCGCGTGCTGGATGGTGTCTCCGGGGTAGTACAGCATGCCGCCTACGGCGCCGACTTCGGTGCGCGTAGCATGCGACACCAATTCGTCCAGCCATTGGGCGGCGATTATTTCGGTGTCGTTATTGAGCAGGCACAGCACGCTGCCCGCTGCATGATGCGCGCCATGATTGATGATCGCGGAAAAATTGAAAGTGCCCGGATACTCGATAACGCGGACACGCTCGCGCGTTCGAAGCTGGTTGAGGTAGGCCAGCGCGGACGGCTCGGTCGAGCCGTTGTCGATCACCAGTATTTCGTACGAACGATAGGAGGTCCGCTCGAGCAAGCTGGCGATGCACTTCTTCAACAGGTCGGCGCGATCCCGGGTCGGCACCAATACGGATACCTGGGGCGGTTCCGCGCCGAGCTTGCGCACCGTGCGGTAATAGCCATGCTGCGTCACCTCAACGCTCGCGTCCACGCCGGTGCGGCCCAGGTGATCCTCGATCGCGCGCCTGCCCGCATCCAGCGCGTAGGGCTTGCTGCCGCCGCTTTGCGCCGTGGATTCACCGCTTGAGCGCCAGTGATACAGCACCTTGGGTACATGCACGATTTGATCGGGTTGGATGCGTTCGGCGCAACGCAGGATCAGATCGTGGTCCTGCGCGCCTTCGTAGCCGGGACGCAATCCACCCAGCTCGCGCACCAGTTCGGCCTGGATCACGGTGAAGTGACAGACATAGTTCTGCCCGCACAGCAGGTCCGGATTCCAGGCCGGTTTGAAATGCGGCTCGTAGCGATCGCCCGATTCGTCGATCTTGTCCTCGTCGGAGTACAGCAAGCGCACATCGGGATGCTCGCCGATCGCCCGCGCCATTTCGCCCAGCGCATCGACATGCAGTTCGTCGTCGTGATCGAGGAAGCCGATAAACTCGCCGCGCGCCAGATCGATCGCGTTGTTGCTCGCCTCGCAGATATGCCCGTGGTTCTCGCGGAAATGCACGGCGATGCGCGGGTCGCGACTGGCGTAGCCGCGCAACAGACGCTTGACCGCGCCCGAGGAGGAGGCGTCGTCGGCGATGCACAGTTGCCAGTTCGGATAGGTCTGGGCGAGCACGCTGTCGATGCAGCGGCGCAGCCAAGGCAGCGGCGTGTCGCGCACCGGCAGCACGATCGAGATCAGCGGGCCGTCGCCGGCCGGGTCGATCGATGCGGCGCCGGCACGCTCGGACAGATGACCGCCGAACCGCGCCAGCCACTGTTGATACGAATGCGCGCGCTGACGCAGGGTGCGGCGGTAGCGTTGCGCGAGCAGTTCGCCGCCGGCGCCGACCCTGCCGCGCAAGGCCCGGCTGAGAAACAACGCGAACGCGGTCAACGCGTCTTCCCACAGCAATCGCCGGGTGATGCGCTGGATGCCGCGCAGCATTTCGAACACCGCGCGCACGCGCGAAATCGGCTGGAAATCGAAACGGCGCAGGCCGAAGCACGCGCCGCATTCGGTCGGATCGAAACGCAACGCCAGCAGCGACGGGCCGATCACGATCACCGTCCGCGAGCGTCCGTTCGCGCTCGGATCGGCCAGGTCGATGCGGATGGATTCGTTGAGGCCGCTGCCATAATCGGGGTACAGGCACGGCGCGACGATCGCGCCGTCGTCGACAGCGAAATCCACCGTCAACAGGTACCAGCCGGTCGCCGGCAACGCGCCCCCGTGAGCCGCGCGCACCTCGAATTGAGGATCGTCACCCTCGGCGATGTAGCGAGACCGCGCGTCGGACGGGTCGGGCTGTTCCAGCAATTGCTGCAACGGCACCAGCGCCCACGGCTGACCCAGCCGATGTAGTGAACTGTTCTTCGACATCCCCTGCCCCGCACCCTCGTGACCCGGACGCACCGCGCCCGCCCCCACTCAAATCACCACCGGCGAAATCCCCGCATCGCCGCGGCGTTAAACAACTCGTGAAATATTTATTCTGATTAGAGAATCACACTCTGATCAGAGAAATGTCAAGCAAACGGCGGGGTGCCGTGCGCGCTGTACGGGCGGGGTAATTTCGGCTGAAAAGCAGCGGCGCGAAGGGCGCGCGGCGGGGCTTTATGAGTTTGCTGTGCCGCGATTTGCGCGAAATTCAACAACGGCCTGTATTAAACAAGCTATGCGCACGCACATTAATTACGCCGCATCCGAAGCGAACGGATCGAAACGCGACGGCGCGTGCCGACAATCGGCGGCGAAGTCGGGAGCGACGACTCCGGCATGGCACGAAGCGCTGCGATGGCGCGGCCGCTATCGCAGCGGTTAAGCGGTTTTTCCAGCGGCATCGGGCCGAAGCCCGACGCCGCGGTCAAGTCGGCAGGCGATCAGGCGAAACGATCGGTCGCCTGCACCAGCGCGTCGATGTTTTCGATTTCGAACGCCGAATGGCCCGAGGCCGGGGTGATGCTCAGCTCCGCCTTCGGCCACACCTGCTTGAGGTCCCACGCGTTCTGCAGCGGGCAGACCACGTCGTAGCGACCGTGCACGATCACCCCGGGGATGTCGGCGATCTTGTGCGCGTCGCGCAGCAACTGGTCTTCGACTTCGAAGAAGCCGCCGTTGACGAAATAGTGGTTCTCGATGCGGGCGAACGCCAGCGCGAACTTGGCGTCTTCGTGGCCGCTGACGAAGTCCTGGTCGACATGCAGGAAACTGGTCGCGCCTTCCCACACGCTCCAGGCGCGCGCGGCGTCGAGCCGGGTCTGTTCGTCCTCGCTGGTCAGGCGGCGATGGAACGCGCTGATCAGATCGTGGCGCTCGACCAGTGGAATCGCCTGGAGATAGTGCTGCCACGCATCCGGGAACAGACGCGAGGCGCCTTCCTGGTAGAACCATTCCAGCTCCCAGCGCCGCAACATGAAGATGCCGCGCAGGACCAGTTCGGTGACGCGTTGCGGATGGGTCTGCGCGTATGCCAGCGACAGCGTCGCGCCCCACGAACCGCCGAACACCTGCCAGCGCTCGATGCCGAGCTGCACGCGCAGTTTTTCGATATCCGCGACCAGATCCCAGGTGGTGTTGCCGACCAGATCCGCATGCGGGGTGGAGCGACCGGCGCCGCGCTGATCGAACAGCACGATGCGGTACTTGGCCGGGTCGTGAAAGCGCCGCATCTTCGGGCTGCAACCCGCGCCGGGACCGCCGTGCAGCAGCACCACCGGTTTGCCGTTCGGGTTGCCGCACTGTTCGTAATACAGGCTGTGACGATCGTCGACCTGGATCGTGCCGGTGTCGAAGGGTTCGATCTCGGGATAGAGCGTGCGCATCGCAGGTCTCGCAGTCGGGGATGCGCCAGTTTACCGGGACCGGCCGGCCGATCGCGCGCGCATGCGGCGGTCTGTGCGCGGATACTCGCATCGATCGGCCCGCCTGGATGCGGGCGACGCTTCAGTCCGGCGCGCGGCGCGCCAGGCTGACCCGGTCGCGGCCTTCCCAATCCTGTTCGGTCGCGACCTCGATCAGCCCCACCGACTGCAATAACGCGCGCACCGCCTCGCCCTGCGTCCATCCGTGTTCGATCAACAACCAACCACCCGGACGCAGATGCGAAGGCGCTTCGCGGGCGATGACGCGGATCGCATCCAGGCCGTCTTCGCCCGAGGCCAGCGCGTTGGCCGGCTCATAACGCAGATCGCCCTGGCGCAGATGCGGATCGTCGGATTCGATATACGGAGGATTGCTGGCGATCAGGTCGAAACGCTCGCCGGCCAGCGGCGCGAACCAATCGCCCTGACGGAATTCCACGCGCTCCAGCCCCAACGCCGCGGCGTTGCCGCGCGCGACCTCCAGCGCCTGCGCGCTGACATCGACCGCGATCACCCGCGCCGACGGCCGCTCCATCGCCATCGCCAGCGCGATCGCGCCGCTGCCGGTGCCCAGGTCGGCGAGCGTGAACGCGCCGGATTCGGGCAGACGCTGCAAGGCCAGTTCGACCAGCCGCTCGGTTTCCGGACGCGGGATCAAGGTCGCCGGAGTGACCCGCAGATCGAAGCGCCAGACCCCGCGCGAGCCGGTCAGGTAGGCCACCGGCTCGCCATCGGCGCGGCGGGCGATCAGTTCGCGCACCGCTTGCGCCTTCGTCTCGTCCAACATTTCGTCGGCATGCGCGAACAACCAACTGCGCGACTTGCCGAGGGCGTGGCAGACCAGCAATTCGGCATCGGCCGCGTCCATCCGTTGGCGCGCCTCGCGCAGCAGGGCATCGATGCGGGTCATGGGCGGCGCGGACGGGATCGGCGGAAAGGGGCGCCATCGTAACGCGATCGGTCGCTGGTCCGGATTGCGCCGGTTGCCGCGAATCGGAGTGCAAGGCGTCGACTCGCGATCCGTGACGCGCGAACCGCACGCGTACGCCGCGCGAATCCGGCGGCCGCGCGAAACCGTGCTGCGACGCAACGCACCGCGTTGGCGATCTGTGCGCCGCGTCGAATCCGCGCGTCCGCACGCGAACCGGTACAGCACCTTGATTGCTCAGGAAAAACTTCGCGACCGCGCCGGGTTTAAACGAATTTACCTGTTTTAAATCGATCCAAATATTGACACGCCGAAATCCGCGCTCGCACTGTCGCCCCGTCGCCGCACGGCGACAAGGACTGCGTTCCCGCGCCGCGCCCGCCATCGCGACGCGGGAACGCGCATTGCCGCCAATGCGTCGCCGCCGACGCTCATCGCAGGGGACCGCTCCATGTCGAAGTCGCACCAGAAACCGTCCGCCACCCGCCGCCGGCTCGCGCCCGCATTCGCCGCGTTGACCCTCGCCCTGGCCGCGCCGGCCGCGATCGGCGCCGAATCGGCGATCTTCGGCGGCGGCCCGTTCTATTCCGGCGGCCAGACCGTGATCAACGATCTGCGCAACTCCGGGTTCACCACGGTGTTCCTGTGGAGCATCCACATCGAGGACAACGGCGACCTGGTCTACAACGACATCCCGATCGTCAAGAACGGCGCCTACGTCGGTGCCGACGCCGATTGGCCGGCGCGACTGGCGACGCTGAAAACCGCGCCGACCTCGGTCAAGCGCGTGGAGGTCTCGATCGGTGCCTGGGGCGTGCCCGACTTCGAGCGCATGTCCAAGCTGGCCAACGGCACCGCCGCCGGCTGCGGCACCACCCTGGTCTGCGGCACCGGCAGCGGCAGCATCCTGTACCGCAATTTCCAGGCGCTGAAGACCGCCACCGGCGCCGATGCGGTCAACTTCGACGACGAGAGCCACTACAACGTCGCCGACACCACCACCTTCGGCCAGATGCTGGTCGGGCTGGGCTACAAGATCACCTTCGCGCCCTACACCAACCAAAGCTTCTGGAAGGGCGTGAAAGACAACCTGGGCGCCTCGGTCGACCGCATCTACCTGCAGGTTTACGACGGCGGCGCCGGCAACAACCCGGCCACCTGGAACACGGCGATGGGCATGACCGTCATGCCCGGCCTGTGGACCAAGCACGGCAGCGGCTGCAGCGCCGGCGACAGTCCGGCGCAGGTCAACACGCGCATGGCCGGCTGGAAGACCAGCGCCGGCATCAGCGGCGGCTTCCTGTGGCTGTACGACGACATCCAGGCCTGCTGGGCGCAAGGCACCAGCGCGCAATACGCGGCGGCGATCAACAACGCCCTCAGCGGCAACACCGCGCCGGTGGCGAACTTCGGGGTCAGCATCAGCGGGCTTACCGCGAATTTCAGCGACTCCTCCAGCGACGCCGACGGCAGCATCGCCTCGCGCAGCTGGAACTTCGGCGACGGCGGCACGTCCACCGCGACCAATCCTTCGCGCACCTACGCGAGCGCCGGCAACTACACCGTCAGCCTGACCGTCACCGACAACGGCGGCGCGAGCCACACCAAGACCCAGACGGTGTCGGTGGGCGCGGGCAACGTCAACCTGGCGCTCAACAAACCGGTCACCAGTTCGGCCGCGTGCAACAGCAACGAATCGGCGGCGAAGGCGGTCAACGGCAGCACCTCCGGCGGCACTACCGACAAGTTCTGTTCGCTCGCCTCGCCAGCATGGCTGCAGGTCGACCTGGGTTCGGCGCAGACGGTCAGCGGTTTCACCGTCAAGCATGCCGGCGCGGGCGGCGAATCGGCCAGTTGGAACAGCAAGGCGTTCACCATTCAGACCTCGAGCAACGGCAGCACCTGGAGCACGCCGGTGAGCTCGAGCGCGAACACCGCCAGCACTTCGACCCATGCGATCACTGCTACGTCGGCGCGTTACATCAAGCTCAACGTGACCACGCCGACGCAGAACGGCGATCCGGCTACGCGGATTTATGAGTTCGAGGTGCGGTGAGGTTTGGTAATGGGGCCGGTTCGTGATGCGATCGCGGGCCGGCTTCATTGGGGGATTCGATCCGATCGGTGGGCACCGGGCCGGATCGAAAGCGGCGTCGTGGTTGTGTTTTCGCGGTCGCGGCTTGCGCCGCTCCTACAGGTAGACCATGTCGCTCGCGCTTGAAGCCTGGCAGTTCATCCAGCGCTGCGAAGCTTGTAA
>NZ_LMHM01000014.1:89196-89277 GCF_001427785.1 Lysobacter sp. Root690 | reverse complement strand
CCTTTCTTTTGTCGCTTTTGACAAAAGAAAGTAACTCGGCCGCTTGCGGACGAAAGCTGTTGCTGTTGCCTCAAAGGCTCT
>NZ_LMHM01000014.1:82292-89127 GCF_001427785.1 Lysobacter sp. Root690 | reverse complement strand
CGGTGGCGCACGGCGTGCATCCTGCACGCCGCCCTTCGGGTGTGCTGTTGCTAACGCGAGTGCATGGCCTCGCAGCGCTGGATGAACTGCGCGGCTTCGAGCTCAAGGCGAAAGCCAAGGCATAAAGCAAAGCAAGGCAACACAAGGTAAGGCGAAGCGAGGCAAGGCAGGCCAAGGCGAGCGAGGTCATAGCGCGCTGGAACGGATGCAAATTCAAGTTTCCAATTGGCGCGATTACCACCCAAAGATGCCGCCAGCCAGGGGATGCCAGAAAACAAAAACGCCGGCTTTCGCCGGCGTTTTCGCGAGACGATCGTCAAGAGCGATCAACCCGTCATATCTGTTCCAACGTCACCGCCACCGCATGCACCACCGCGCCGATCTTGAGCGCGCTCTGCACGCCCTGCGCGCTGATGTCGTGCTTGCGCAGCACCTTCTCGTGCGAGTCCATGCAGGCGCCGCAACCGTTGATCGCCGACACCGCCAGCGACGCCAGTTCGAAGGTCATCTTGTCGATGCCCGGATTCGCCATCACGTTCATGCGCAGGCCGGCGCGCAGCTGGCCGTACTCTTCGTTCTGGATCAGATGGGTGGCGCGGTAATAAATGTTGTTCATCGCCATCACCGCGGCCGCGGCCTTGGCGCCGTTGATCTCTTCGGGCGACAGCTTTTCGGCGGCGAATTCCTCGATCGCCGCGGCGAACGGCTTGTAGCGCGAGGCGATCGCGCAGGCCAGGGCGATGGCGCGGATCTGCTTGGCGTCCAGGCCCTGCGAACCGGCGTCGCTGAGCACGCTGTCGAGGTTGAGCTTGAGGTCCTTGGCGTAATCGGGAAGCGAGTTGCGAAGATCGGAAAGGCTCATCGAAGGCTCCTTGAAAGGCGGCGAAAGATCCGTCGCGCGACGGACACGCGTCATCGCCTGGCGGGCATGCGCAAGCGCACGGCTGGCGGGGTCGATAACGAAACGGAAGAAGTGCAGCCGGGGCGAACCCCGGCTGCGGGCATCCCGCATGGGAGGGAGGTTGGCCGCGGGCGGCCACATGCGGGGGTACTGCCTTGAAAGTCTGCGCCGACGGCGCGAGCCGGCGGCGCAGTAGAACCAGAGGGGAGCCGGGTCACGGAATCCGGCTCCGCCGGAGATCACTCCGGGCCGATCATCGATGCGGGTCATTCATTGGAAAACGACCCGACACGAATCAAGCGACCTTGAGGGTGCTCTCGCCCTGGCTCCAGTTGCACGGGCACAGCTCGTCGGTCTGCAGCGCGTCGAGCACGCGCAGGACTTCCTGCGGGTTGCGGCCGACCGAACCGTCGGTCACGTAGACGAAGCGGATGATGCCGTCCGGGTCGACCAGGAAGGTCGCGCGCTGGGCGACGCCGTCTTCGGTCAGGATGCCGAGCGAGGAGGTCAGGTCCTTCTTGATGTCGGCCAGCATGGGGAACGGCAGGTCGCGCAGGTCCTTGTGGTCCTTGCGCCACGCCAGGTGGACGAACTCGCTGTCGGTCGACGCGGCCAGCACCTGGCAATCGCGGTCGAGGAACTGCTGGTTCAGGTCGCCGAAGCCCTTGATCTCGGTCGGGCAGACGAAGGTGAAGTCCTTCGGGTAGAAGAACACCAGCAGCCACTTGCCCTTGTAGGTGTCGTTGTCGATGTCGGCGAACGCGCTATCGAGACTGTCGATACCAACGGTGGCCTTGACCTTGAATTTCGGGAACTTTTCGCCGATCGAAAGCATGCGGATGACTCCTTGAAGGGATGGGAGGGGTTGGGAGGGGTGGTTGGTGCCGAAGGGCGCAACTTATGTGCTGCATGTTGCAGCACAGCAATTGATAAATAAAATGAATTGTTCCTATTATGCCGATAGTCACACTCAATTGACAGGCCGCGCATGAACCTTCGTGATCTCAAATATCTGGTCGCTCTGTCCGATCACAAGCACTTCGGTCGGGCGGCCGCGGCCAGTTTCGTGAGCCAGCCCACGTTGTCGACCCAGATCAAGAAGCTGGAAGAGGAACTGGGTGTGTCGCTGGTCGAGCGCGCGCCCCGGCGGGTCATGCTGACGCCGGTCGGCCGCGACATCGCCGAGCGCGCGCGCAAGGTCATCGCCGACGTCGAACAGATGAGCGAGATCGCCCGCCGCAGCCAGGACCCGGAGGCCGGCTCGGTGCGGCTGGGCCTGTTCCCGACCCTGGGACCGTATCTGCTGCCTCACGTGGTGCCTGGACTGCGCAAGCGTTTCCCGCGCCTGGAATTGCTGCTGGTCGAAGAGAAGACCGACCAGATCCTCGCGCGCCTGCGCGACGGTCGCCTCGACGCCGGCCTGCTCGCGTTGCCGATCCATGACGACCAGTTGCATGTCGAACCGCTGTTCGACGAACCGTTCCTGCTGGCGGTGCCGCAGCAGCATCCGATGGCCGGGCGCGATTCGCTGGATCTGCACGATCTCGACGATCAGCACCTGTTGCTGCTCGAAGAAGGCCATTGCCTGCGCGAACAGGCTCTGGACGTGTGCCGCCTGGCCGGCGCCGACGAACGCGACGGTTTCCGCGCCACCAGCCTGGAAACGCTGCGGCAGATGGTCGCGTCCGGGGTCGGCATCACCTTGTTGCCGATGCTGTCGGTGCAACCGCCGGTACCGCCCTCGCCCGACATCCACCTGCTGCGTTTCAACGGCGAGTCGCCGCATCGGCAGATCGGCATGCTGTGGCGACGCAGTTCGGCGATGTCGGAGTTCCTGATGCAGCTGGCGCTGGAGTTGCGCAAGTTGCCGGCGTCGTTGTTGCAGCCGCCGCGGCCGGTAGCGGAGAAGCGCAGGAGTGCGCGTGGGTCGCAAGGGCGCGATCGGGTTGATTGAGGTTGATCGCGTTGCAGGAGTGGCGTCGTATATGAGATGTCGCGGCTCGCGGCGATGCCACGTTTCCGACTGCAGGAGCGACGTAAGCCGAGACCGCGAACCTGGCGGCCTCGACGAAACCACGCCGCCGACATCACCGCACACCTGACGCCCGTCACTGGCCGCATCGCCATCGCGCGCGGATCATGGCTGTCCTCGAAACAACAGGACATGCCCGCATGAGCAAGACCATCGCCTTCGTCATGATCGACCGCCCCGCCGATTGGGAATACGGGCCGCTGGCAGGTGCAGCGCATGCCTGGTTGGGCGTCGATGTCGTCACCGCGAGCATCGACGGCACGCCGTTGACGACGATGGGCGGCCTGACCTTGCAACCGCATACCCGCCTGGCCGAACTCGACCCGCTAGCCGCCGACCTGTGGGTCGTGCCCGGCAGCGCGCTGTGGGACGAAGCGCCCGCGCCGGAACCGATCGTCGCCGCGCTGCGGACGCGTGCCGCGGCTGGTCGCGCGATCGCCGGCATCTGCGGCGGCACCCGCGGGCTCGCCGCCGCCGGCCTGCTCGACGAACGCGCGCACACCAGCAACGAGCCGGGTTATCTCGATGAAGTCGCCGGTTACCGCGGCAAGGCGCATTACCGCGACGCGGCCTGCGTCAGCGACGGCACGATCGTGACCGCGCCAGGCAGCTCGCCGATTTCCTTCGCCGAGGCTTGCCTGCGGATCGTGGTGCCGGAGCAGGAGGAAGGCATCGCGCAGATGCGCGCGATGTTCGCTCGCGATTTCGCTTGATTCATCACCGCACTGTGCGCTCGCAGAACTTGCATGCGAGCGCGCAAAACCAGCCAGCGAAAATCCGCGAGGTCTTTTGTGAGAGGGGCTTCAGCCCCGACGCTCTTTTCCCGGATCACCGCGCCTGATCGGAAAACGTCGGGGCTGAAGCCCCTCTCACAAAAGACCTCGCGGCCTGCGTCGATTGCGCGTGCGAGTTGCGACTGGCTGCGGATTGTCCGAGAAATTCGCCAACTCACCATGACGATTCTCATCGACGATTCACGTCGTCAAATCACCCAGCTCACACCACCCCGATCGGACAACTCACGCCAGTTCCGCCCAAGCCGCAATACCCCATCGGGTTCTTGGCCAGATACTGCTGGTGCTCGTCCTCGGCGTAATAGAACACTGGCGCCGGCGGCTCGGGAATTTCGGTGGTGATGTCGCCGAACCCGGCTTCGCGCAACTTGACCTGGAACGCATCGCGACTGGCCAGCGCGACCTGGTACTGGGTTTCGTCTTCGCAGTAGATCGCCGAGCGGTACTGGGTGCCGGCATCGTTGCCCTGGCGCATGCCCTGGGTCGGGTCGTGGCTTTCCCAGAACACTTTCAGCAGATCCTCGAACGCGACCTGCTTGGGGTCGTACACGACCAGCACCGCCTCGGTATGCCCGGTCTGGCCGCTGCAGACTTCGCGGTACGTCGCGTTAGGCGTGTAACCGCCCGAATAGCCGACCGCGGTGGTGACCACGCCCGGCACGGTCCAGAACTTGCGCTCGGCGCCCCAGAAACAGCCCATGCCGAACTGCACCCGCGCCAGCCCGGCGAAGGCGTCGCGCAAGGGTTGGCCGTTGACGAAATGACGGTTGTGCAGCGGCAGTTCCTGCGCGCGCCCAGGCAACGCGTCTTCGCGCTGCGGCAGTCGCTGCTTGAACGCGCCTATGCCAGGAATGAATGAACCGGCCATCGTCTCGCCTCCGTATCGTCGATTGTCGCGGGGATTGCTATCGGGCTGAGCCCTGCCGATGAAATGCGGCATGTGTCGCAGGATTCAAGCGCCGATCGCGCGCGCATGGCTTGTCGGTCGCGGCCAAACCCGGGAAGCTCGAAGGGCCCCGCCCGTCCGAAGCGTGCGCACCGCGACGGTGCTGTGCCCGCCTGGACGGCCCTCGCCCTCTTTCCAGGACTTGGCTCATGAACCCTCATCTGCTTCGCGTTGGCCTGATTGCCACCGGCCTGTTGTCGGCCGCGTTGGCCTTCGCCGCGCCCGCCCATGCCGCCGACGAATTCGGCAGTGACTGGGACGATCCGCGCACCGCCGACCCGGCCGTCGCGCGACCCGACACCCGCAGTTGCACGGTCGAGATCCTCGACACCGCGTTCGCCGATTTCGACTGGCATCCCGGCACGATCGCCCCGCCGGCCGCCTGTCCCGGGCCGTGGAGCAAGGTCGTGCTGGAAATGGACGGCCAGGTGAAGGGCGTTCAATACGATCGCCTGGGCTATCTGCAGATCGCCGGCATGACCGTGCTGTCGACCAGCACGCCCGAACCCTCGCGCGACGGCATCGGCTGGCGTGTCGAGAAAGACATCAGCGCCTACGCCTCGTTGCTGAAATCGCCGCAGGCGGTGCGCATGTACCTCGGCAACGTGGTCAACGAGACCTACACCGGCGTGATCTACATACAAGCGCGGGTCGTCTTCTACAACGCCGACCGTCGCCACCCGGCGCTCGACAGCGCCGACGTGGTCGCGCCGCTGGCCAACGAACGCCGCGACGGCGCCGACCTGATCGGCGACTACACCCTGCCGGCCAACGCCACGCGCTGGCTCGGCGAGGTCTACGCGACCGGTTCGGGCGGCGGCTGCGAGGAATTCTGGTACTTCACCGCGCCGCCGGAAGCGAACTACTCCTGCCCGGCCCAGCACGGCCCCTACCGCGAAGTGCAGGTGCTGATCGACGGCCGCGTCGCCGGCATCGCCATGCCCTATCCGCACATCTACACCGGCGGCTGGTCGAACCCGTTCCTGTGGTACGTGATCCCGGCGCCGCGCGCGTTCAACATCGAACCGATCCGCTACGACCTCACGCCCTTCATCGGCCTGGTCAACGACGGCCGCGCGCACGAAGTGCGCTTCCGCGTCGCCAACCTGCCCGACGGCGCCTCAGGCTGGACCTTGCAACCGAATCTGCAGGCCTGGACCGACGCCCGCCGCGGCGCCACCGGCGGTCGTCTGCTGAGCTATGAACTCACTCCGCTCGCGGCCAAATCCGTCTACACCGCCTTGCCGGACGGCACATTCAAACTCGACACTCGCGGCGGCCATCGCTTGCGCGCGAGCGGCTATGTCGACACCTCCAAGGGCCGCGAATTCACCAGCATCGACCGCATCGTCGGCAACGACAATCTGCACACCTGGGGCGCCGAGGAAAATCCCGATGGCGTGAAGGGCGAATGGAACGACACCCAGACGACCACCCGCGTCGGTCGCGGTCTGCCAACGGTCGCGGTGCAATCGCAGCGTTTCGGTCTGGACGGTTCGATCAGCGTGGTGCCGTCGGGCAACTATCAGCGCATCGTGACCACGATGAAGATTTTCGACGAGGCCAACGCCTTACAGACGCCGGGGCTGGGGCAGCCGTTGGTTGCGCAGGCGACGCGCAACAGTTTCGAAGGTGAAGCGGGCTGGAATTACGGGGTTCCGCGGCCGGAGCGGCATGCGACGGGGCATTCGACGCAGCGGCATCGCAGTGTGGGGACGCAGGGGTGCTATGACCACGAGATCGCTCAGGAGAATGGGTTCATTCAACTTGATCGGTATCGTTGCGGCGGGCCTCGTTGATTGGGTGTTCGCGAGGGGATGTTTTCGTTCTGACTTGAGGTGACGAGTCGGGGCTGAAGCCCCTCCCACAAAAGACCTCGCGGCTTAGGCGCGACTTGATCTCGGCCTCTGCTCTGCNCTTTGCTTCGCTCTGTCTTTGCTTCGCTCTGTCTTTGCTTCGCTCTGTCTTTGCTTCGCTCTGCCTTTGCTTCTCTCTGCCTTTGCTTCGCTCTGCCTTTGCTTCGCTTTGCCTATGCTTTGGCCCGGCGCGGCTTGTAACTCGCGATGCAATAGCAGGCCCGAAGGGCGACGCGCAGGGATGCGCGTCGTGGGCCACCCAGGACATGGATGTCCTGTGTGGACCACCCCCGCGTATGCACCGAT
>NZ_LMHM01000014.1:67922-82201 GCF_001427785.1 Lysobacter sp. Root690 | reverse complement strand
ATCCTGCACGCCGCCCTTCGGGTGTGCTGTTGCTAACGCGAGTGCGTGACTTCGCAGCGCTGGGTGAACTGCGCTGCTTCAAGCGCAAGCCAAGCAATGGCAACGGCAACGGCAACTGCAACGACAACGTCAAAGGCAACGACGATCGCGATGACGATGACCATCAGCGACGCCCCACAAGCACCTTCGACTCAAGCGCCCCGCCGCGCCGAAAACAAAGGCTGATCGCCCCGCGCCAACCCCAGAAAAATACCGGCCAGCGACAGCCCAATGCCGACCAGCTCGATCGCCCCGAGCGACTTGTGGAACAGCAGCACATCCCAGACGTAAGCCAACAACGGCTGCAACAACAGACACAAGCCAACGACACCCGCCGGCAACTTCGGCATCGCCCGGCCGATCACCAGCCAACCCAACACCTGCGCGATCGCCGCATACGCGGTCAGGATCAACCAATCGTGCGCACTCGCCGGCAGCAAGGTCTCGCCGCCGAACGGCACACTGACCCCGAGCATCGCCGCGCAACCCAGACACAACCACCACTGCAAAGCCTCGTTAGGCGTCTGACCACGCCGCGCCTGCGCGGCGCGGAACGCGAGCAGAAACCCGCCATAAGCAAGCGCCGCAGCCAGGCCGAACGCCACGCCCAGGCGGAAACGCGCGTCCATGCTTTCCCAACCCGGCGCCAGCAACAGGCCCAGTCCGATCAGGCCCATGACCAAACCGACCCACAGCCGCCAACCCGCGCGCTCGCCGAGGAACAAGGCGCCGACGCCAGCTAGCACGAACACCTGGAAATTCGCCAGCAGGGTCGACAGACCGACGCCGACGTACAGGATGCTGCGATGCCACAGCCACAGGTCCAGCGCCAGGAACGCCGCGCCGAGCATGACCAGACCGAGCACCCGGCCGTCCGGGCGCCAATGACGCATGCGGCCGCGCCGCCACGGCTGGCCGAGCAGCACCAGCAGGATCACCGCCGCCAGCGCCATGCGCCAGAACGCCGACGCGGCCGGTCCGATCTCGACCCATTTGACGAACACCGCCGAACTGCTGATGACGCTGGCGCCCAGCAGCATCTGCAACAGCGGCGTACGCGAGGAAGCCGTGGAAGCGGCGGCGTTCATGCGCGCCTCCGCAGCCGGGACAGATCAATGACGAATCGCATGGCGAAAACTCCGGTCGTCCCCGCGCGCGGCCATCGCCGCGGACGGGTGGCGCCGTCACGGCGACCGGCAGTGCGCGGGTCGCGCCGCGGGCGGCGCATCGAATAAGAAAGGGTGGGATGCGGTTCGGCCCATGGACGCGAACCGCTGGCGCCGCGAGGGCGCCGTGGCCTGACTCAGGCGCGCGACCGAAGTCCGCGCCCGCGAGGTCAGGCCGGCAGCCAGCCGGTGGGCGGCAGGCCGCCGACCGGGTCCGGCTCGTCGGCGACCTCGGGCGGCGGATCGCCCAGCGACAGCGCCTCGACCACCTCGCGCGCCCGCGGCCACGCGGCGTGCGGCACGCACACCTGCACCGCGCCGAACGCCGGCAGCTCGCCGATCCCGCCCAACAGCGCTTCGCCGCGCAGGAACACCGGAATCCCGGCGTCCTCCAGCGCATGCCGGACCAGATGGGCATCGATCAGATGAGCGGCTTCGTAGACGACTTTCATCGTCCTTCCTTCGGCGCTGGGGCCTGGCGGGGTCTGCGCCCAGCATACGCCCGCCGCGCGCGCCCGGCCCATGAACGCTGTGTCCTGCGCGGCGATCGGCCGGACCCGGCAAGGCCAGAGCGTGGCCGCGACCGTTCAGGGCCGGGAGCACGGAATGCCGGCAACGGCTAAACTCCCGGTTCTCCCTTTCTTGTGTCCGCAAAGCATGTCTGCCGATCCCTCCCGCATGGCCCCCGAAATTCCGACCGACACCGCCGCCACCGGCGCGGTCAAGCAGGATTTCGTCCGTCAGATCGTTCGCGACGACCTGGCCAGCGGCAAGCACCAAGCGATCCGCACGCGCTTTCCGCCCGAGCCCAACGGCTACCTGCACATCGGCCACGCCAAGGCGATCGCGCTGGACTTCGGCATCGCCGGCGAGTTCGGCGGCCGCTGCAACCTGCGCTTCGACGACACCAACCCGGCCAAGGAAGACCCCGAGTACGTCGCCGCGATCCAGGAAGACGTGCGCTGGCTCGGCTTCGATTGGGCCGAACTGCGCCACGCCTCGGACTATTTCGAAGTGTTCTACCTGGCCGGCGAGAAGCTGATCCGCCAGGGCGACGCGTTCGTGTGCGACCTCAGCGCCGAGGAAGTGCGCGCCTACCGCGGCTCGCTCAACGAGCCGGGCCGCAATTCGCCGTACCGCGATCGCAGCGTCGAGGAAAACCTCGACCTGTACGCACGCATGCGCGCCGGCGAGTTCGCCGACGGCGCGCGCACCCTGCGCGCGAAGATCGACATGGCCTCGGGCAACATCAACCTGCGCGATCCGGCGCTGTACCGGATCAAGAAGGTCGCTCACCAGAACACCGGCGACGCCTGGCCGATCTACCCGATGTACGACTTCGCCCATTCGCTCAGCGATTCGTGCGAAGGCATCACCCACTCGCTGTGCACGCTGGAATTCGAAGACCACCGCCCGCTGTACGACTGGTGCGTGGCCAAGGTCGACCTGCCGAATTCGCCGGAGTTGCTCGCGCCGTTGCTGGCCAAGGGTTATCCGAACGAAGCGGCGATCCCGCGCCAGATCGAGTTCTCGCGCGCCAACCTCAACTACACCGTGATGAGCAAGCGCAAGCTCATGGTGCTGGTGCAGGAAGGCCTGGTCGACGGCTGGGACGATCCGCGCATGCCGACCCTGCAGGGCATCCGCCGGCGCGGCTACACGCCCGCGTCGCTGCGTTTGTTCGCCGATCGCCTGGGCGTGAGCAAGCAGAACTCGACCATCGACTACTCGGTGCTCGAAGGCTGCCTGCGCGAAGACCTCGACGCGGCCGCGGCGCGGCGCATGGCGGTGATCGATCCGCTCAAGCTGGTCATCACGAATCTGGACGATTCGCACGAAGAGTCGCTGCACTTCTCCAACCATCCCAAGGACGAGAGCTTCGGCTCGCGCCAGGTGCCGTTCTCGAACCAGCTGTGGATCGAGCGCGAGGATTTCGAGGAAGTGCCGCCGAAGGGCTTCAAGCGCCTGATCCCCGGCGGCGAAGTGCGCCTGCGCGGCGCCGGCATCCTGCGTTGCGATGAAGTGATCAAGAACGACGCGGGCGAGATCGTCGAGCTGCGCGGCACCCTCGACCCGGAATCGCGTCCCGGCATGGCCGGCGCCGATCGCAAGATCAAGGGCACCATCCATTGGGTCAGCGCGCGCCACGCGGTCGAGGCCGAAGTGCGGCTGTACGACCGTCTGTTCGACGTGTCCGCGCCCGACGACGACAGCGACGGCAAGACCTATCAGGATCATCTCAATCCGAACTCGCGTCGCGCCGTGACCGGTTACGTCGAGCCGTCCGCGGCCGTGGTGGCGCCGGAACAGGCGCTGCAGTTCGAGCGCGTGGGTTATTTCGTCGCCGACCGCTACGACCACAGCCCGGGCCGGCCGGTGTTCAACCGCAGCGTCACCCTGCGCGACACCTGGGCGTCGAAAGAGTGAGCCCGCGCGCATGAGCCCGAAGATCCCCAACCTGCTGACCGCCTCGGTCACCCTGGCGTTGCCGAGCTGGATCGACGAAGTGGTCGATCGCAAGCGCGCTTACCTCAGCGATGAAGACAAGGTCGCGCTGGCGATCGAACTGTCGCGGCACAACATCGAACTGGCCACCGGCGGCCCGTTCGGCGCGGCGGTGTTCGACGGCAACGGCCTGGTGGTCGGCGTCGGCGTCAACCGCGTGGTGCCGCAGAACTGCTCGGTCGCCCACGCCGAGATGATGGCCTTCATGTGCGCGCAGGCCGCGGTCAGCGCGTTCCGGCTCAACGAGATCGGGCCGATGACCCTGGCCACCTCGGCCCAGCCATGCTGCATGTGCTACGGCGCGAGCTTCTGGGCCGGCATTAACAATCTGCTGATCGGCGCGCGCTCGGAAGACGTGATGCGGCTGACCGAATTCGACGAAGGCCCGCTGCCGGCGGATTGGGTCGGCGAACTCGAACGCCGCGGCATCGCGGTGCGGCGCGACCTGCATCGCGACGCGGCCTGCGACGTGCTGCGCCGTTATGGCGAGAGCGGCGTTTCCTACTGATTCCTGCTTTGTGTAGGAGCGGCGCGAGCCGCGACCGCGACCTCGCAGCGGCGACGTAAGCGAGAGGTCGCGGTCGCGGCTCACGCCGCTCCTACCCCTTGCCGCTCCCGTTCCTTGATATACCTCCGCGCACCGCGCGATCTGTGAGTTCCGACGATGACCGAGTCCGCCCTGCTGTGTTGGTGCCGCGCCGGCTTCGAGCCCGAACTCGCCGCCGAATTGAACGAACGCGCCGCGATCGCCGGCCACCCCGGTTATGCGCGCACCCAGCGCAACAGCGGCTACGTCGAATTCATCGTAGAGGACGCCGCCGCGCTGTCGCGCGCGTTGCCGTGGTCGCAGCTGATCTTCGCCCGGCAGAAACTGGTGCGCATCGCCGACCTGAGCGATCTCAATCCCGCCGATCGCATCACCCCGATGCTGGCCGCGCTCGATGCATTGGGCGGCTCCGGCCTGAACGTATCGATGTTCGGCGAGTTGCTGGTCGAGCATCCCGATTCCGACGAAGGCAAGCAGTTGTCCGGATTGGCGCGCAGTTTCGGCAACGCGCTGCGTCCGGCGCTGCGCAAGGCCGGCTGGCTCAGCAAGACCGACGATGCGCGCCGTCCGCGCCTGCATGTCGCCTTCCTTGCCGGCGATCACGCCATGCTCGCGCTGTCGGACCCGCTCGACAGCTCGCCGTGGCCGCTCGGCATTCCGCGCCTGCGCATGCATCCCGACGCGCCGAGCCGTTCCGCGCTCAAGCTCGAAGAAGCGCTGCTGACCTTTCTCGACGCCGACGAACGCCAGCGCCGCGTGCGCGACAACATGCAGGCCGCCGACCTGGGCGCCGCGCCCGGCGGCTGGACCTGGGTGCTGATGCGCAACGGCATGATGGTGACCTCGGTCGACAACGGCCCGCTGAAACAGGAGCTGATCGACAGCGGCCGGGTCGATCATCTGCGCGCCGACGGCTTCACCTGGCAGCCCAGGCGCACCCTGGACTGGATGGTCTGCGACATGGTCGAGTCGCCGGCGCGCGTGGCCGAGCGCATGGCGACCTGGTTCCGTGAGAACTGGTGTCGGCAGGCGATCTTCAATCTCAAGCTACCGATGAAGAAGCGCTGGGAAGAAACGCGCATCTGCCTGGAAGCGTTCGAACATCAGGCGCATCGCCCACTGATCGTGCGCGCGCGCCAGCTGTATCACGATCGCGAAGAGATCACGGTGTTCGCCACGCCGAAGTAAGCGGCGGCAGTAAGCGGCGCGCTACGAAAACTTCACGTTCGATTGACCCCATGCCTACATTCGCAGCGATGGTCGCGACGCATTGAGCGATCGACGTCGCAATGCACGTCGATGCCGCGTGTGTGTTCAGCGCGGGTTGCGAAGATTTACGCGGCATTGATCTTGCGCGGTCTAGCGTCGGGGCGTACCCAAACCACGCGAGGCTCCGCCATGCAGCAGCACGCGAACCGATCGAAACATTCTTTTTCCAAGCAGGCCTTCTCCAAGCACACCCTGCTCGCCCTGGCGATGCTGACGGCATTCGCCGGCATTGTGCAGGCGCAGGTGCCGTCCAAGGTCCAGTCGAAACACGACGCGATCGAGAAGGCCGAAATGGCCGCGGCCGAGGCGCGCGCCGCGCGTCAGGATGCGCAGACTGCGCAAGCCGCGGCGCAGGCCGCCGCGGCCACCCGCGACGAAGGCGCGTTGACCGCGCGCGGCGCATTGACCGCCGAAGCCACCGCTTACGACGCCAAACAATCGGCGCTGGATGCTCAGGACGCGGCAATCAAGGCCCGTCGCGCCGCTGAAGCCGCGCGCTCGGCGCAAGCCTCGGCGGTGTCGGGCAACAACCCGACCGGCGCGGCGATTGAAGCGCGCGCGGCGATGAACGACGCCATGACCGCGAGTTCGATCGCGACCGACGCCACCACCACCGCCCAGGCCGCTGCATCGGCGACCGCGGACGCGGTGCAGCAGACCGGCGCCACCACCGGCGTGCAGACGATGCCGCGCGCGATGGATTCGACGATGGAACCGCGCATCGACTTCACCGCGCTCGACGCCAACCGCGACGGCAGCGTCAGCCGGGTCGAAGCGAGTCTGAGTCCGGCGTTGACCGCCGACTTCGCGATCGCCGATCGCGATGCCGACGGACGATTGAGCCAGCGCGAACTGGCCGTGTGGGCGCCGCGATGAGCAAGTAATCAAGGTCCCGCGCGACGCATCGAAGCGCGCGCCGGATCAAGTCGACAGGGGCGAGGGCGCCTTCGGCAACGAAGGCGTTCTTGTTTGTGCGATTCGACATCCATTCGTGATTTCGCAGCGACGGAACCATACGTGTCGCGGCTCGCGCCTCTCCCACAAAATGCTCATGTAGGAGCGGCGCAAGCCGCGACCGCGCCCCCGCAAACACCCGCGCCCATCCGTACCACCCGCGCCGCCGCATCTACCGCGCGAACAACACACCCAGCCACCGACAACCCACATCCGCTTGCACCCCGCCCCCATTGCGGCATAGTGCCTTGCCCGCCCCGCCGCCCTCGCCGCCCATGCCCGCAAGCCCCGTCCCGACCGGCTCCGCTTCGATCGAATCGGCTTCCCTCGAACGCGCGCCCACCCGCCGCCTCGATCGCAAGGACGCGCGCACGCTGATGCTGGCCGCGCTCGGCGGCGCGCTGGAGTTCTACGATTTCGTCATCTTCGTCTTCCTGACCGAGACCCTGCGCCATCTGTTCTTCCCGCCGGACATGCCCGGCTGGCTCAGCACGCTGCAGATCTACGGCATCTTCGCCGCCGGTTATCTGGTCCGCCCGATCGGCGGCATCGTCATGGCCCATTTCGGCGACCGCTCCGGGCGCAAACGCATGTTCACCCTGAGCGTGTTCCTGATGGCGCTGCCGACCCTGTGCATCGGCTTGCTGCCGGTGTACGCGCAGATCGGCATCGCCGCGCCGCTGCTGCTGTTGGCGCTGCGTGTCGTGCAGGGCATCGCGATCGGCGGCGAAGTGCCGGGCGCGTGGACCTTCGTCGCCGAACACGTCCCGCGCGGCCGGGTCGGTTTCGCCTGCGCCAGCCTGTCGGCCGGGCTCACCGCCGGCATTCTGATCGGTTCGCTGATCTCGACCGCGATCAACACCTGGTTCACCCCCGAGCAAGTGCTGGGCGGCGTGTGGCGCGCGCCGTTCGTGCTCGGCGGCGTGTTCGGTTTCCTCGCGGTGTACCTGCGCCGCTGGCTCAGCGAAACGCCGGTGTTCGCGGCGATGCGCGAGAGCCGGCAACTGGTGCGGGAACTGCCGCTCAAACAAGTGCTGCGCGATCACCTGGGCGGCGTGGTGCTGTCGATGCTGGTGACCTGGCTGCTGACCGCGGCGATCGTGGTGATCATCCTGATGACCCCGACCATCGTGCAGCAGCAGTTTGGCATCGCCCCGGCGCGCGCGTTCTTCGGTAACAGCCTGGCGGCGTTCTGCCTGACCTTGAGCGCGATCGGCGGCGGCCTGCTGGTGGACTGGCTCGGACGCGGGCGCGCGCTGTTGATCGGTTCGATTGGCGTGCTGGTCAGCAGCTTCGCGCTGTACTACGACCTCAACCACGGCGCCGAACATTTTCTTGCGCTCTATGCGCTCGCCGGCGTGTTCGTCGGCGTGGTCGGGGTGATCCCGGCGGTGATGGTGGCCGCGTTCCCGGCGCCGGTGCGGTTCTCGGGGTTGTCGTTTTCCTACAACGTCGCCTATGCGCTGTTCGGTGCCGCCACGCCACCATTGATTGGTGGTTATCTGGCTCCTCACCTGGGCGGCATGGCGCCGGCCTATTACGTGATGGGCGTGGCGGTGGTCGGCATGGCGGTTGCGGTGTATCTGCTCAACACCCGGCGGCGGTTTCACGAGGATTGATCGTCGAGGCCGCGCGCATCAACAGCTGAGCGTAAAGAACTCGACGAACACCAGCAGGCCCGCGAGCCACAGGCCGAGCATCGGCACGCACGCAGCCAGCGCCCAGACAACGCGACGGGCGACGCGGCGGCCGCGGGTCATGCGGATCGCCGCGATCGGGATCGCAAGACCCAGCAGCACGAACACACCGAGCACGCAGAAGCCCAGCGCCCAGAATCCCGCGCTCTTTTCGCCGTATTCGGGCGGGCACGGCATCGTGGCCGCGGCCAGCAGCGGCCACGCCGACACAGCCGCGATGCTCAGGCGCTGACTGAGCCGGCGCATCTCAGCAGCTCATGATGAAGACGCGGCCGAACACGAACAGGCCCAGCAGCCACACGGCGAGCATCGGCACGCAGGCGGCCAAGGTCCAAAGCACTCGCACCAAGGTTTTGCGCGCACGGGTGAAGCGGATCGCCAAGGCCGGCGCAACCAGGCCCAATAGCAAGAACAGGCCCAGCACGGTGAAAGCGACGGTCCAGAACAACCCGTTCTTGTCGCTCGATCCCGGCGGGCATTGGGTGAAGGCCATGGCAAGCATCGGCCATGCAGTCGAAATCGCGATGCCAAGTCGCGCGAACCTTCGCGTGCAGGCCGATCTCGTGCGTCGATTCGAATCCAGTATCGCCTCATCCATGTGCGTGTTTTCCAATCCTTGTGATGCCGTTTTTCAGGAAGAAGCTTCAACCTCAACACTGCCAGTCCGGATCGTAACGCTCTTCACAATGGTGCCGCCGGTGATCGGAAGTAGGAGCGTCGTGACTGAAGCCTCGCCCAAAAAAGTCGTGATGCGTGACGCCCAGGCGCGACTCAAACCCCCGCCGCGCGGCGCCAGAAATAATGCGTCAACGGCGGCAGCTTGCCAGCCAGTCCGAGCAAGGGCCCGCGCAGCATCGTCGCGGCGAAGTCGTCGTTCGAGAACAACTTGTTCAAGCCATCGAACCCGTACGCCGCCAGCGCGTTCTCGCTGCGGCGTTCGCGCGCCCAGCGCTGCAGTCGCGCGGGCGAGCCGATGTCGAGGCCGCGCTTGCGCGCCTGCGCCAGCGCGCCGCGCAGACCTGAGATATCGCGCAGCCCAAGATTGACGCCCTGCCCGGCCAGCGGATGCACCACATGCGCCGCGTCGCCGGCGATGACCACGCGGCCGGAGACATAACGCTCGGCCAACTGCCGCCGCAACGGGAACGCGGCGCGCTTGGACACGCCGGTCAGGGCGCCCAGACGTCCGGCGAACGCGCGTTCGAGTTCATCCAGGAACGCCGCGTCGTCCAGCGCCAACAGCCGTTCGGCTTCGGCGTCAGGCAAAGTCCACACGATCGAACTGCGGCGGTCGCGCGCACCGGGCGCGCCGATCGCGGGCAGGAAGGCTAACGGCCCGCCCGGCAAAAAGCGCTGCCAGCAGGTCGCTTCGTGGCTCAGTTCGCTGTCGACATAGGCGACCAGCCCGCGCTGACCGTAGTCGTGGCCGGGCGCTTCGATCCCGGCGAGTTCGCGCAACCGCGATTGCGCGCCGTCGGCGGCGACCACCAGCCGCGCGCGCAGGCGGCGTCCGCTCGCGAGCACCACGCCCACGCCATCGGCGGCATCGTGCTCCAGGGCTTCGACCGCGTCCGGGCAATGCAGGCGCACGCCGGCCGCGGGCAAGGCCGACCACAGACGATCGACCAACACGCCGTGCTCGACGATCCAGCCCAGTTCGCGCCGGCCGAATGCGTCGGCATCGAAATGCAGCTCACCGCCGCCGGCCGCGTCCCACACCCGCATCGCGCGATACGGTTGCAGCCGCGCGGCCTGCACCGCGCCCCACACACCCAGATCGTCGAGAAACACGGCGTTGTCGGGCGCGAACGCGTACACGCGCAGGTCCGGATGCTCGGGCGACCACGGCGCGGGTTCGCGCGCTTCGACCAAGGCCACTTCGAAACCGTCCCGGGCGAACGCCAGCGCCGCCGCCGCGCCAACGACGCCCGCGCCGACCACGACGATGTCCAATACCTCGCGCCGGCTCATGCGCGGCCTCCGCGCAGCGTTGGTTCATCGCCGCGACACAGCGCCGGCACGTCGCCGCGATAACCCATCGCGCCGCCGACCAAGAGCGACTGCGCCGTCGGCATTCTATCCAGAGCGAACAATCCCAGACTGCGCAACGGCCGCATCAACGCGGTTTCGTTCGAGGCCAATCGCGCGATGCCATCGGAGAATTCGACGGTACGGTCGCGATCGGGCTTACGCCGCTGCGCGTAACGCTCGAGCAGCTCGGCGCTGCCGCAGTCGGCCTTGTCCTCGCGTGCGGCAAGATCGTGTTCGATCAATTCGGCCAGGGTCATCGCATCGCGCAAGCCCAGGTTGAAGCCCTGCGCGCCGATCGGATGGATGGTCTGCGCGGCGTTGCCGACCAGCACCGCGCGCGGCGCGACGGTGCGGGCGGCGAGCACGCGGATCGCCGGGTACAGGCTGCGCGCGCCGCAGGCCACGAAGCGCCCCGCGCGCCAGCCGAACGCGTCCTGCGCGCGGGCGAGAAAGCCCGCTTCGTCGAGCGCGGCGACTGCGGCGGCATCCGCGTTGGCGACGCCGTGGATGAAACCGTAGTGGCGGTCGCCACGCGGCAACAGCGCGGTCGGGCCGTCGTCGCCGAGGCGTTCGTAGGCGGTGCCGTCGGGCGCGCGCTCGCTGCGCAGGCGGGTCACGAACAAGGTCTGGCCGTAGTCGTATTCGTCCGCGGCGATGCCGAGCGCGTCGCGCACGCCGCTGCGGGTGCCGTCGGCGGCGACCACCAGACGTGCACGCAAGATCCGTTCTCCGGCACCGTCGGCGACCCGGATTGCACGCCACTCGGAGCCCGCGCCAGCACCAGCACCGACGCCGCGTCGAGAGGCGGCATCACTGTCGCGTGCTTGGGTTTGATCGATCGCGCCGACATCGCGCGCATAGGTTTCGTCGGCCAGACCGACGACATCCGTGCAGGTTTCGTCGGCCAAGCCGACGAAACGCACCGGCCGGTAGCGATGCAGCCGCGGCAGCTCGGCCAATCGCGCTTCCAGCGCTTCGCCGAAATCGCGCGCTACGACTATCCGGCCGAACTCCTCGCGACCGTAACGTTGCGCGTCGAGCACGGTGCGGCCGAAATCGCCGCGCCGGCTGATATGGATGCGCTGGATCGAACCGGTCGGCGCGCGCAGCTTGGCCATCACGCCGAGCGCATTCAAGGCATTGAGGGTGGCTTCGGCGAAGCTGAGGTTGCGTTCGTCGAACACCGCCGGCAACGCGCCGGGCGGCGCGGCTTCGATCAGGCCCACGTCCAGGCCGAGCCGGTCCAGGGCGATCGCGAGACTGGCCCCGACCAGGCCGCCACCGACGATCAGGACGTCGTGACTGGCGTGCAGCGCGGGGGTGGAAGGCATCTGCGGCTTTGCATCTGAAGTCATGCGTTCATGATACGGCCGCGTCCGTGCAGCGTCTGTTCGGATCGCGGTGGAAGCGGTGCGCGGATCGTCGCGCCGCGTCGGGCTCGTAACGCCCGCCCACGAAAGGATCGGGCGATTCAGCGCGGGATCGAACGCGGGATCGCGCGCCCGCCGACGCGGCATGTTTGCGCGAATCGAGGCCGTCGGCGCGCCGGCAACGCATGCCGGCGGTCACAAGGGCTTTCGTGAAGCGGCCTTCAGGCCCGAACCTATTCGATCAAACCTTCCGAATCAGACACTTAGCCACCCTTCACCGGCCTTCCGCGCCCGCGCGCGCCAGCTAGGCCGGCACTTTCGCCGCAGGTTCCTTAGAATGTGCGGATCGACGCGCCAGTCCGGCGTCAGGAGCCCTGGCCATGAAGCCGAACACCCAACGCACCCTCATTCTCGCCCTGCTCGCCGTGCTGATGATCGGCACCCGCGTCAATCACTGGACGCCGATTCCGGATGCGTCGTGGGCGGTGTTCTTCATCGGCGGCTTCTACCTGCGCAACTGGACCCGCTGGGCGTTCCCGCTGCTGATGGTATTGGCGGTGGCGATCGACTACGCGGTGATCACCGGCCAGGGCATGAGTTTCTGGCAACACTACTGCGTGTCGGCGGCCTATTGGTTCCTGGTGCCGGCGTACTTCGCGATGTGGGCCGGCGGCCTGTGGGTCGCGCGCAATTATTCGCGCAGCTGGCGCACGCTGGGCCTGACCGCGGTGGCATTGCTCGCGTCGGTCGCGCTGTGCCAGCTGTTGAGCCAGGGCAGCTTCTACTGGCTGTCGGACTCGGTCGCCGACAAGTCGATCGCCGGCTGGGCCGCGAACTACTTCGAATGGCTGCTGCCGTACCTGCGCACCACCGCGACCTACGTCGGCATCGCCACGCTGGTCCAGGCGATCGCCGCTGGCGCGAGCAAGACCGACGCGCTGGCGGGCCGTTCCGACGACGCGCGCAAGCGCTGATCGGGCGGCGCTGATCGATGGGTAACCGTCTTTCGAAAATCTATACCCGCACCGGCGACGACGGCAGCACCGGTCTGGGCGACGGCAGCCGCACCGGCAAGGATTCGGCGCGGGTCGATGCCTACGGCACGGTCGACGAGGCCAATTCGACCATCGGTCTGGTGCTGGCGAGCGAATTGCCGGAGTTGGTGCGCGATCAACTGGTCGCGATCCAGCACCAGATGTTCGACCTCGGCGCCGAGCTGTGCATTCCCGGTCACGCGGCGATCTTCGATGCCGACATCGATCGGCTGGAACAGTGGCTCGACGGCCATAACGAAGACCTGCCGCCGCTGAAGGAATTCATCCTGCCGGCCGGCGGCGAGGCCGCGGCGCGCTGCCACATCGCGCGCACCGTGGTGCGCCGCGCCGAGCGCGAGACCGTCGCGCTGTCGCGGCAGGAAAGCATCCGGCCCGAAGCGGTGCGCTATCTCAACCGCCTGTCCGACCTGCTGTTCGTGCTCGCCCGCGTGCTCGCGCGCGCCAGCGGCCACGGCGAGGTCACCTGGAACCACGAACGCCGCAAGGGCTGACCGTGCGCATCTACACGCATCCGGCCTGCACACGTCACGACCCCGGTCCGGGTCATGCCGAACGGCCGCTGCGTCTGGTCGCGGTCACCGAAGCCTTGCGCGAAGCGTTCCCGGATCTGGACTGGCGCGAAGCGCCCGCCGCCAGCCGCGGCCAGTTGCTGCGCGCGCACACCGACGAACTGCTGGCGCTGGTGCTCGACACCGCGCTCGACGGCCCGATGCACCTGGACCCCGACACCGTGCTCGCGCCCGGCTCGGCCGAAGCCGCGTTGCGCGCGGCCGGCGCCGGCGTGGCCGCGGTCGACGCGGTGCTCAAGGGCGAAACCCAGCGTGTGTTCTGCGCGGTGCGCCCGCCGGGCCATCACGCCACCTATGAGGTGGCGATGGGCTTTTGTCTGTTCAACAACATCGCCGTCGCCGCCGCGCATGCCTGCGAAAAACACGGCCTGTCGCGGGTGGCGGTGATCGATTTCGACGTACATCACGGCAACGGCACCCAGGCGATCTTCGACAGCGATCCGCGGGTGATGTACGTCAGCTCGCACCAGATGCCGCTGTACCCGGACACCGGTTCGGTGCACGAGCGCGGCGTGGGCAATATCGTCAACGCTCCGCTCGCGCCGGGAACCGGCAGCGAGGGCTTCCGCCGTGTGTGGCGCGAACGTCTTCTGCCGACGATCGATTCGTTCCGCCCGCAGCTGGTGCTGATTTCGGCCGGTTTCGATGCGCACAAGCGCGATCCGCTGGCGCAGGTGGAGCTCGAGGGCGAGGACTTCGCCTGGATCACCCGCGAGCTGGTGGCGATCGCCGATCGGCATGCGCTGGGTCGGGTGGTGTCGATGCTCGAAGGCGGTTATGACCTGGCGGCGCTGCGCGAGAGTGCGGTGGCGCATGTGGGTGCGTTGATGGTCTGAGCGCGTTCGCGCTTTGGCGTGCTCGCGATTTGCGTGGGGCGGACCTTCAAAGTTTTCGTGGTCGCAGCTATCGGTTGCGCTATTGCTCGCTTGCGCTTGCGAGCGAAGCCTCTTTGCTTTGCCTGTGGCTTTGCCTGTGGCTTTGCCTGTGCCTGTGCCTGTGCCTGTGGCTGTGGCTGTGGCTGTGGCTGTGGCTGTGGCTGTGGCTGTGGCTGTGATTTTGAGCTTTTAGCCCGGCGCC
>NZ_LMHM01000014.1:67825-67893 GCF_001427785.1 Lysobacter sp. Root690 | reverse complement strand
CGCATGGATGCGTGCCGTAGGCCACCCAGGACATGGATGTCCTGTGTGGCCTACCCCCGCGTAAGCAC
>NZ_LMHM01000014.1:67605-67706 GCF_001427785.1 Lysobacter sp. Root690 | reverse complement strand
CCCGCCGCTTTAGTGGCGGAAGCTTTTGATCTAGCTTGCAGCTTCTGAAGCTTTAGAGCTTTAGAGCTTTAGAGCTTTAGAGCCTTTGAAGCCAAAGGCAG
>NZ_LMHM01000014.1:47790-67540 GCF_001427785.1 Lysobacter sp. Root690 | reverse complement strand
TCCTGTCTCGGTGGCGCACGGCGCACATCCATGTGCGCCGCCCTTCGGGTGTGCTGTTGTCAACGCGAGTGCGTGGCTTCGCAGCGCTGGATGAACTGCGCGACTTCAGGCCCAAGCAAAAGCTGCATGGCCTTCCTGTAGGAGCGACGCAAGTCGCGACCGCGGGAATGCAACTACGGCGCAAGTTGCGAGGTTGTCGTCATGGCGCGGTCGCGGGTCGCGACCCGCTCGTGTGCGATCGGTGCAATGACCGATGGGACGGTCTTGCAAGCGCTAGCTGCACGAACAACGCAGGCCGCAACCGGCACCGAGCGGTCACCGGCGCAAATCAGCTCGTGCGCGAAACGATCGACGGCCAAACTGCTAACGGGACTCGCCAGTCGGCAATCCCGACCGCCCATCACCCACCCGAAGCTTTACCCTCACCCGTCCCCTCGAACCCCAACGACGCCGAGTTGATGCAATAGCGCAACCCGGTCGGCCGCGGACCATCCGGGAACAGGTGGCCCAGGTGCGAGTCGCAACGCGCACATTTGACCTCGATCCGGCGCATACCGTGACTCTCGTCGGCATGCTCGCTGACCGCTTCCGGTGCCAGCGGCTGCCAATAACTCGGCCAACCGCTGCCCGAGTCGTACTTGGCGTCCGAGGAGAACAACGGCTCGCCGCAGGCCACGCAGGTGTAGGTGCCGGCTTCCTTGTGATTCCAGAACTTGCCGGTGAAGGCCCGCTCGGTGGCCGAGCAGCGGCAGACCGCGTACTGCTCCGGCGACAATTGCTCGCGCCATTCAGCTTCACTCTTCGCGACCGCCGGCGCCGTGGTCGCCTGCGATTCGGCCGACGGCTGCGTCGCGGCGGGGGCGGCCGGGTCCGGGTTCGGGTGGGGGTGCTGGCTCATGACGTCCTCCTGGGTAGGCAAGCGGATCGATGCGGCGTTCGCGGAAGATGAACGCCGAAGCCCGATAGATGGCGCTCGCGTTGCCCGCTTGCAAGGGATACGGCAAGCTAACGGCCGTTTTTCCGTCTGCCGGATGCTCGCGTGCGCAAACCCTTCCGCCTGCTCCCGTTATCGTTGTGCATCGCCATCGCCCTGCCCGCTTACGCGGCGGACGACAACGAGAATTGGGGGCTGTGCCCGCTGATCGACGCGGTGCCGTCCTTCGACGACGCCCCCGCCCCGACCGGCACCGCCGACCAGCGCACCGCCCAGCCGACCGATATCGACGGCGGCACCCTGCAGCGCGGCAGCAACGAGCAGAACATCGTGGTCCAGGACAACGTCCGGCTCAGCCGAGGCGACCAGTTCCTGGGCACCGACAAGCTCAGCTACAACCAGGAGTCGGGCAAGTACACGGCCGAGGGCCACGTGCGCTACCAGGACTCCAGCATGCGCATGGTCGCCGAGCACGCCGAGGGCGATCAGAACGCCGACCAGCACCGCATCGACGACGTCGAATACCAGCTGACCTCGCGCCGCGGCAACGGCGGCGCCGAACGCATCGACTTGAACGGGGCCAAGGGCGCGCTGCACAGCTCGACCTACTCCACCTGCGCTCCGAACCAGCGCGTTTGGGAACTGCGCGCTCACCGCATCGATCTGGACACCGACAAGGGCATGGGCGTGGCGCGCAACGCGACCTTGCGCATCGGCAAGATCCCGGTGCTGTACGTGCCGTGGTTCATGTTCCCGATCGACGACCAGCGCCGCACCGGCCTGCTGTTTCCGAATATCGGCGTGTCGGGCAAGAACGGTTTCGACTGGCGCCAGCCGATCTACCTCAATCTCGCGCCGAACTACGACGCCACCTTGTTCCCGCGCTACATGAGCAAGCGCGGCGTGGCGATGGGCGGCGAGTTCCGCTGGCTGTACGAGCGCGGCTCGGGCGAGGTCTCGGCCAACTGGATGCCGAGCGACGACCTGCCCCGCAACGATCCCGACCGTTACACCGATTACCGCCGCAACGACCCCAACGGCCTGTTCGAGATCCCCAGGGACCGCATGCCGGAGAAGAACCGCGGCGAGTTCGCGCTCAAGACCCAGCACCGCCTCGACGGCACCTGGTACGCCGGCGCCAACCTGGCCTGGGTCAGCGACAAGTACTACCTGCAGGACTTCAACAACAGCCTGTACGGCCAGTCGGCGATTTCGCTGCGCAGCGAAATCGGCCTGTACGGCCGCGGCCGCTACTGGGACGCGAGCATCATCGCCGACCACAACCAGCTGGCCGACTTCACCCTGCAGGAAAACTCGCTGGCCTACGACCGCCTGCCGCGCGCGACCTTCCACTGGGCCCAGCCCTGGGGCAAGTGGGTCGAGACCGGCGTCGACACCGAGGCGGTGCGTTTCCAGCACGAGGACATGAAGTTCACCCCGGGCGATCCGGCCGCGCCGATCGGCCTGCGCCGCGAGATCCCCGGCGGCAGCCGGTTCGACATCAAGCCCTACATCAGCTTCCCGCTGGAAGGCTCGGCCTGGTTCATCCGGCCCAAGCTGGCCTGGCGCTACACCGCGTACGAACTCGAAGGCGACCTCGCCCAGCAGCTCGCGGCCAGCCAGGCGGCGGCCTTCGCCAGCGCCAACAACGTGCCCAACACGCCCGAGCTGGTGCGCAGCTTCTACGACAAGTCGCCCACCCGCAGCCTGCCGATCACCTCGATCGACGCCGGCATGTACTTCGACCGCGAGACCGAAATCCGCGGCGAGAACTACCTGCACACCCTGGAACCGCGGGTGTTCTACCTGCGCGCGCCGTACCGCGACCAGGGCGGCATCCCGCTGTTCGACACCAACCCGATGTCGTTCAGCTGGGGCGCGCTGTTCCGCGACAACCGCTACTCCGGCGCCGACCGCCAGACCGACGCCAACCAGCTGACCACCGCGCTGACCACCCGCCTGATCAACTCCGAGGACGGCCGCGAGCGTTTGGCCGCGAGCATCGGCCAGATCCAGTACTTCGACGACATCCGCGTGGTCGCCGGCGCCGAGACCCCGATCAAGCAGGGCAAGTCGGCCTGGGTCGCCGACGTCAGCGTCTCGCCGAGCGACCGCTGGACGATCAACGCCACCTACCAGTGGGACCCGCGCCTGCGCAGCGAGGACCTGGCCACCCTGCGCGCGCGCTATCTGTTCGGCGACGCCGGCGTGGTCAACTTCGCCTACCGCTACCGCCGCAACCTGTCGGTGCTGCCGACCGCGCCGCGCGAGCAGCGCGATCAGTTCGAGCAGGCCGACTTCTCGTTCCTGTACCCGATCAACAACAACTGGAGCGTGGTCGGCCGCTACTACTACTCGATCAAGGACAAGCGTCCGCTCGAGCAGATCGCCGGCGTGCAGTGGGAAAGCTGCTGCCTGGCGGTGCGCGCCATCGCCCGCCGCTACCAGCGCAACCGCTCCGAAGACCTCAACAGCTCCTTTCAGGTGGAGTTCGAACTCAAGGGTCTAGGCTCCGCCGGCCAGAACACGGAGCGCGTTTTGCGCCGTGCTATTCTCGGCTATAACCGCGACGACCTGTATCTGGCGCCGCCGTCTCCCACGGTCAGCCGCGAAAACCGCGGCAACGACGCCGACGACTCGACCCTCGACCCGACCCTATGAACAAACTTTTCGCGAGTCCGTTGCTCGCCGGCCTGATCGCCGGTGGCCTGCTGTTCGGTGGGGCCGTCCACGCCCAGGACGTGCAGCCGATCGATCGTATCGCCGCCGTCGTCGATGAAGACGTCATCCTCAAGACCGAGCTGGATCGGGCGGTCGCCAACATCCTGGCCCAGTACGCCGGCCGCAGCGAGCAGCTGCCGCCGCGCGACGTGCTCGAAAAGCAGGTGCTCGAGCGCCTGATCCTGCTCAAGATCCAGGTCGCCCAGGCCCAGGGCACCGGCGTGCGCGTGACCGATCAGGAAATCGATCAGGCCATCGGCGGCATCGCCCAGTCCAACAAGATCAGCGTCGAACAGCTGCGCCAGCAGCTGGCCCGCGACGGCAGCAGCTACACCGATTTCCGCGCCTCGATCCGCGACGAACTGCTGGTCCAGCGCCTGCGTCAGCGCTTCGCCCAGACCCGGGTCTCGGTCAGCGACGCCGAGGTCGACGCCGCGCTGTCGGCGCAGGCCAACACCGGCACCCAGTACCACCTCGCCCACATCCTCGTGGCCCTGCCCGAGGGCGCGACCGCCGAGCAGATCGCGACCGCGCAGAAGAAGGTCGACGGCGTCAAGGCGCTGATCGACAAGGGCGAGATGGACTTCAACGCCGCCGCCGTGCGCTATTCCGACAGCCCCAACGCGCTGGAAGGCGGCGACCTGGGCTGGCGCAACGGCGACGAAATCCCGGCCGCGTTCAGCGACCTGATGAAGCAGATGAAGCCGGGCCAGATCACCGCCCCGCTGCGCGGCCCGAGCGGCTTCCAGCTGCTCAAGCTGGTCGAAGTGCGCGACGCCTCGCAGTCGTCGCCGCAGATGGTCACCCAGTACCACGCCCGCCACATCCTGGTCCGGGTCAGCGACAAGGTCAGCGAAGCGCAAGCCAAGGCCAAGGCCGAAACCCTGCGCGCGCGCATCGCCGGCGGCGCCAAGTTCGAGGACGTGGTCAAGGAAAGCTCCGAAGACCTCGGCACCCAGAGCAAGGGCGGCGACCTGGGCTGGTTCATGAAGGACGAATTCGGTCCGGAGTTCGGCGGCGCGGTCACCAGCCTGGCCGACAACGACATCTCTCAGCCGATCCACACCAGCGCCGGCTACCACATCGTCCAGCGTCTGGGCACGCGCGAAAGCGACGTCGCCGACCAGAGCAAGCGCGCCCAGGTCCAGGAGACCATCGGTCGCCGCAAGCTGGAAGAAGAGTGGAACCGCTTCCTGCGCGAGAAGCGCGGCGAAGCCTACGTGGATTTCCGCGTCGGCAAGGGTTCGGAGGGCAACCAGCCCGGCACCGAGACCACCCTGCCGACCGCCAAGCCCGCCGGCAGCTGACGTGACCCCGCCCCGGCTCGCGCTGGTGCCGGGCGAGCCGGCCGGCGTCGGGCCGGAGCTGTGCGTGCGGCTGCTGCAACGGCCGCGCGATTACGACCTGATCGGCTTCGCCGATCCGCGCAGCCTGCGCGCCGCCGCCGACGCGCTCGGCCTGCCCCTGACCTTGCTGCCGCCCGATCGCCCCTCGCGGGCGCCCGGCGAACTGGCCCTGGTCGAGATTCCCAACCCGGTCCACCCGGCCTTCGGCACGCCCGAGCCGGCCAACGCCGCGGCGGTGATCCAGGCCCTGCTCGACAGCGCCCAGGGCTGCCTGGACGGGCGGTTCGACGGCGTGGTCACCGGTCCCGTGCACAAGGCCGTGATCAACGCCGGCGGCATCGCCTACACCGGCACCACCGAACTGCTGGCGCAGCAGGCCGGGCGCGAGGTGGTGATGATGCTGGCCAACGACATCGTCCGGGTCGCGCTGGCCACCACTCACCTGCCGCTGCGCGCGGTCGCCGACGCGATCGAACCCGGCGCGCTGAGCCGCACCCTGCGCACCGTCGACGCCGCCCTGCGCCACGACTTCGGCATCGCCCGGCCGCGTATCGCCGTGCTCGGCCTGAACCCGCACGCCGGCGAAGCCGGGCACCTGGGCATGGAAGAGATCGAAGTGATCGAGCCGGTCATGGCCGCGTTGCGCGCCGAAGGCCTGGACCTGATCGGCCCGCTGCCGGCCGACACCGCGTTCCTGCCGGCCAAGCTGCAAGGCTTCGACGCGGTCCTGGCGATGTACCACGACCAGGGCCTGCCGGTGCTCAAATACAGCGGCTTCGAGCGCGCGGTGAACCTGACCCTGGGCCTGCCCTACCCGCGCGTCGCGGTCGATCACGGCACCGCGCTGGACCTCGCCGGGCGCGGCCTGGCCGACCCATCCAGTCTGATCGCCGCCGCCGACACCTGCGCGCGCATCGCGCGCACCCGCCGCAACCTGCCCGGAGGCACGCCATGACCGGCACCGCCAAGAGCCACGCCAAGGGCTTCAAGCCCGAAGCCAAGAAACATTTAGGGCAGCACTTCCTGCACGACCAGGGGATCATCTCGATGATCGTGCACGCCGTGGACCCCAAGCCCGGCGACCGCCTGGTCGAAATCGGCCCCGGCCAGGGCGCGATCACCTTCCCGCTGCTGGACCGCCACGGCGAACTGACCGTGATCGAGTTCGACCGCGACCTGATCTTCCCGCTCAGCGAAGGCGCGCGCGCCCACGGCACCCTGGAAGTGATCCACCGCGACGTGCTGACCGTGGATTTCAGCGCGCTCGCCAACGAGAGCCCGATCCGTCTGGTCGGCAACCTGCCCTACAACCTGTCCTCGCCGATCCTGTTCCATGCCCTGGACCACGCCGGCTCGATCGTCGACATGCACTTCATGCTGCAGAAGGAAGTGGTCGACCGCATGGCCGCCGGGCCCGGCAGCAAGGTCTACGGCCGGCTGAGCGTGATGCTGCAGGCCTATTGCCAGGTGATCGCGCTGTTCGATGTGCCACCTGGCGCATTCCGTCCGCCGCCGAAGGTCGATTCGGCGGTGGTGCGGATGATCCCGCACCCGCCCGGAAAGATCGGCATCGACGATCGCGCGCTGTTCGCGCGCGTGGTCCGCGACGCCTTCGGCCAACGCCGCAAGACCCTGCGCAACGCCCTGTCGCGGATCTGCGAAGGCGCCGCGATCGAAGCCGCCGGCCTGCGCCCGGATGCGCGCGCCGAGCAGATCGAAGTCGCCGATTTCGTGGCCCTGGCCAATTGGCTCAAGGCCAATGCGCAGGTCGAGGCCGATACCGGCGAGGATGCGGCCGGCAGTACGGATTGAGCGACTCCGATGCACGCGACGCACCCGATCCACACACCCTCGCCAGCCAGCGCCGCATCGGCGCCAGCACGCCACTGAACGACACGGCGAAGTTTTCCTCCAGCGAAAAACGCGGCGCGCCGATACCGCCCGGCGCACGCGGATTTGCGTGAGCGTTCGCACCATACCGCCTCGCACGCAGGAGGACCGCGGTCCTGCGACGCACATCCGTTGTCCTGGATTCGACCGCATAACCCGTTATCTCGAAGACTCATTCCCGCTTCATCCCCGCTTTGCTTAAACTGCCGCCATGGAACCGCAACGCCACGACTACGCCTTCGACATCGATGTCGCGACCCGCTACCTGGACGACCAGTCCGAGCCGGAGCAGGATCGCTATGTCTTTGCCTACACCATCCACATCCGCAACGCCGGCAAGATTCCCGCGCGCCTGATCTCGCGCCACTGGGTGATCACCGACGCCAACGGCAAGGTGCAGGAAGTACGCGGCGACGGCGTGGTCGGCGAACAGCCCTGGCTGCGGCCGGGCGACGATTACGAATACACCTCGGGCGCCGTGCTCGAAACCAGTCTGGGGACGATGGAGGGCAGCTACGCGATGGTGGCCGACGACGGCACCCAGTTCGAAGCGCCGGTGCCGACGTTCACCCTCACCATTCCGCGCACCCTGCACTGAGCGCGGACGACACATGACTGTTTGGGCAATAGGCGACCTGCAAGGCTGCTACGACGCGACCCAGCGCCTGCTGGAACGCATCAAGTTCGATCCCGCGCAGGATCGGCTGTGGTTCTGCGGCGATCTGGTCAACCGCGGCGGGCAATCGCTGGAAACGCTGCGGCTGGTGCATTCGCTGCGCGAGTACAGCACCACCGTGCTCGGCAATCACGACCTGTCGCTGCTGGCGATCGGCGAACGCACCGAGGAAGAGAAGCGCAAGGTCAATCCCGATCTGCAGCGCATCGTCCTGGCCGAGGACGGCCCGGCCCTGCTCGACTGGCTGCGCCTGCAGAAACTGGTGCATGTCGACCGCAAGCTCGGCTGGATGATGGTGCATGCCGGCCTCGCGCCGAAGTGGACCACCGCGATGGCCGAGCGCCACGCGCGCGAAGTCGAGGAACGTCTGCACGGCGATCAGTACAAGCGCCTGCTCAAGAACATGTACGGCGATCGCCCGGCCTGGAATCCGAAACTCGCCGGCATCGACCGCCACCGCGCGATCATCAACATCTTCACCCGCCTGCGCTATTGCACGCCGCGCGGCCGCATCGCGTTCGAAGACAAGGGCAGCCCCGGCACTCAGCCGGTCGGCCTGTACCCGTGGTACGAAGTGCCGGGCCGCGCCGAACGCGATCTCAAGATCGTGTGCGGGCATTGGTCGACCTTGGGCTTGTTCATCGGCCATGGCGTGCATGCGATCGACACCGGCGCGGTGTGGGGCGGCAAGCTCACCGCGCTGCAGCTCGACACCGACGAACTGCGCCTGGTGCAGGTGCCCGGTCGCGACGTGCCGGCGCATCCGCCGCGGCCGCGGCCGCCGCGCCAACCGAACTGAGCGACCAACGCGCATGCGCCAGGGAAGGTCGCGATCGCAGCCATCCATCGGCTCTGCGTCGACGGCGCGGCAAGCATCCGACACACCGCTGCGAACGCCGCCGGTTTCGCTGACGGCGGTGAGCTTCGCGCGAACGGCCGCCCTGCTGTTGATCGCCGCGCTCGCCGCCGCCTGCTCGCAACCCGCTTCGCCGCCGGCCGAACGCACGATCACGAAGGTCTGGCCGGCGCCGTCCGCCGAACCCGCGGCAGCGTCGCCGCCCGTGGTCGCCGCCGCGCGCGCGCAGATCGGCGTGACCCGCTATTACGATCCGACGTATGTGCAACTCGCCTACCCCGGCGGCGATGTCGCCACCGACCGCGGCGTCTGCACCGACGTGGTGATCCGCGCGCTGCGCAGTCAGAGCCTCGATCTGCAGCAGGCCGTGCACGAGGACATGCGCGCGAACTTCGCCGCGTATCCGACGATCTGGCGGGCGAAATCCACCGACCGCAACATCGATCATCGCCGCGTGCCCAACCTGCGCCGCTGGTTCGAACGCCAGCGCTGGTCCTTGCCGGTCAGCGCGCGCGCCGCCGACTACCGCGCGGGCGATCTGGTGACCTGGGAACTCAACGGCGGCCTGCCGCATATCGGCATCGTGTCCGACCGCAAATCCTGGGACCGGCAGCGGCCGCTGATCCTGCACAACATCGCGCGCGGCACCCAGGAAGACGACGTGCTGTTCGATTATCCGATCACCGGGCATTACCGGCCGGTGTTGCCCGCCGTTGCGGTGGCGTCGCGATGAGCGCGCCCGAGCGACCCGGCGCGCCCGCAGCGGACGCGCGCAACGCGGCGAAACCGGCGGCGCGCAGCAGGCAGGACGAACTCGACTGGCAGGCGGCGAAGGCGAAACGACCCGACCTCATGCTGCTGATGATCGGCACCGTCATCGCCGTGATGGTGCTGGTGGGGATCGTCCGCACTCACCTCGAGATTCCCGGGCCGACCGCCGCGCGAGGCGTCGAACCCGCCGCGTCCGCGAACGCCGCCGCGGCGCGCGACCCGTCGCCGACCGCCAACCGAGCCATCCTGGCGCGCGTGTTCGACAGCACGCTCGCCGATCTCAAGCAAGAAAACGCCGCGAACCCCGAGGCTCGGCGCCAGACCGTGGCCTATCGTTCGATGCTGACCCACACGATCGCCAGCGCCAAGCTCAAGCTGGACATCGAAACCTTCGAATGCGGACGCAGCCTGTGCGTCGGCTCGCTGCGCGGCGACGCAGGCGCCTACGATGCCTTGTTCGCCGCGATCGTGAGCGCGCCGCCGTTGCCGATCCACAGCGTCATCGATTACTCGTCCGAACGCGAGCGCGAGGACGGCCCGCATCGTTTCATCTTCTCGGTGAGCCAGGACATCGATGAAGCGAGCGCGCTCAAACGTCCCGCCGCCAAGCCCTGACCGCGGCCGGCGGAGACCGCCTCAGTCCATGCCCAGGCGGATGTAATCCACGTACTCGAAATCGAATTCGTTGCGCTCGTCGGCACGATGCGACTCGCGCGAGACTTCGCGCCATTCGTCGCGATCGAAGCGCGGGAAGAACGCATCGGCGCCTTCGACTTCGGTATCGACCCGGGTGAGATAGAGCCGCGTCGCCGACGGCAGACACAGCGCGTAGATCTCGCCGCCACCGATCACGCACAGTTCGGCGGCGCCGTCGGCCTGCGCCAGTTCCAGCGCCTGCTCGGTCGAACCCACCGCTTCCATGCCGGCGAACGGCGCCTCCCCTGAGCGGGTCAGTACCAAGTTGCGCCGGCCCGGCAGGGCGCGACCGAGCGACTGCGCGGTCTTGCGCCCCATCAGCAAGGGTTTGCCGAGGGTCAGCGCCTTGAAGCGCTTGAGGTCGTCGGACAAGCGCCACGGCAGCGCGTTGTCGCGGCCGATGGCGTGCTTGCGGTCGAGTGCGGCGATCAGTACCAAGGCGGTCATGCCCAACTCCTGCGCTGTGGCGCCCGCGGCGGGCGCACGTCGGTTTATTCGGATTGCTTGAGCGTATCGGACAGGCGTCCACGCACCGCGAAATTCCGCTCGCGATCGTGGTCGCGACCGCCGACGGACCCAGCGTCGGTCCAATCATCGTGATAGCCGCCGTATTCGACATCGTCGAGCTTCCAGCGGCCGTCCTCGCGCAACATCTGCACGCGGTCGGTCCAGCGCGAGGTTCCGCTGGCCTCGGTGTAGCTGAAGTCGATCTCGAAACTTTCCCGGTCCGCCGCGATTACGCTGCGCTTGCCGAGTTTGAACGTCGTCGCGCCGTCGTACATGCTGGTGAACAGGTCTTCGTCGACGTACGGCGGCTTCGCGCCCGGCGCCTGCGCGATCGACCGATCGCGCTCGCGCGCGGCCGGCGCCATCAGCGCGAGCAGCCGCCGCGACAGCATCGGTTGGTAACGCGCGAGGTCTTCGCCGACCGGCAGGCCGCTCGCGTTGAGCTGCAGATGCATGCGGTAGAACGCCTGCGCCGCATCTGCGGCGCTGTCGCCGACCGGGAGCGGCTCGGCGACAGCTTCGGCCCGCACGCCCGGTTCGACGGCGGGCGCAGGCGGTGGCGGGGGTGGCGGCGGCGTCCGCTCGTTCGCCTGGGTGGGCGCGATGTCCTGCGGCGCGATCGCCGCATCGTCGGTCGGGCTCAGGCATGCGGTCGAACTCAGCACCAGCAGCGACGCGAACCCGAGGTTGAAACGTTGCCGCAACCGCCTCATCGCGCCGCGCTCAGACCGCCACCGGAGCCTTGATCGCCGGCAACGGGTCGTAACCTTCGATGGCGATATCGTCGAACGTGAATTCGAAGATATCGCGCACCTCGGGATTGAGCTTGAGCGTCGGCAGCGCGCGCGGCGTGCGCGACAGCTGCTCGCGCGCCTGCTCGAAGTGGTTGCTGTACAGATGCGCGTCGCCGAGGGTGTGCACGAAATCGCCGACGCCCAGGCCGCAGACTTGCGCGACCATGTGGGTCAGCAAGGCGTAGCTGGCGATGTTGAACGGCACGCCGAGGAAGATGTCGCCGCTGCGCTGGTACAGCTGGCAGCTGAGCTTGCCGTCGGCGACGTAGAACTGGAACAGCGCGTGGCAGGGCATCAGCGCCATCTTCGGCAGGTCGGCGACGTTCCAGGCGCTGACGATCAAGCGGCGCGAATCGGGGTTGCGCTTGATCTCGTCGATCACCCAGCGGATCTGGTCGATCTCCACGCCGTCGGCGCCGGACCAGCGGCGCCACTGCTTGCCGTAGACCGGGCCGAGTTCGCCGTCGGCGTCGGCCCATTCGTCCCAGATGCTGACCTTGTGCTCTTTCAGGTAGGCGGTGTTGGTTTCGCCTTTGAGGAACCACAGCAGCTCATGCACGATCGAGCGCAGATGCAGTTTCTTGGTGGTCAGCAGCGGGAAGCCGGCGTTCAAGTCGTAGCGCAGCTGCCAGCCGAATACGCTGCGCGTGCCGGTGCCGGTGCGGTCGGATTTCTCGGTGCCGTGATCGAGCACGTGACGCAGCAGGTCGAGGTAGTTGTGCATGGCTCAGCCCTTGTTCGCGGTCGCGGCGGCGTCGGCCGGTTCGGCGGTCGGCAATTGCGGCTGCAGGGTCGGCGAACGCGTCGACCGCCACAGCCAGAACAGGCCCAGCAGGATCAGCGGCATGCTCAGCACCTGGCCCATGGTCAGCCAGCCGAACGCGAGGTAGCCGTGATCGCCGATCTGCGCATCGGGCACGCGCACGAATTCAACGATGAAGCGGAAGCAGCCATACAGCAGCGCGAACATGCCCGACACCGCGTAACGCGGACGCGGCTTGCGCGAGAACCACCACAGGATCACGAACATCGCCAAACCTTCCAGCGCGGCCTGATACAACTGCGAAGGATGCCGCGCGTAGCGGTCCAGCGCGCCGGCGGCGTACTGGGTCTGCAGCTGCTGGGTGGTCCAGTTGGCGAACTCCGGCGCGCGCGGGAAGATCACGCCCCAGCCGCCGTCGGTGAACTTGCCCCACAACTCGCCGCCGATGTAATTGCCCAGGCGGCCGAAGCCGAGACCCGGCGGCACCAGCGGGGCGACAAAATCCATCACATCGAAGAAATGCGTGCGATGGCCGCGCGCCCACCACCAGGCCGCGACCATCACCCCGATCAGGCCGCCGTGGAAGCTCATGCCGCCTTCCCAGATGCGCACCAGCATCAGCGGGTCTTTGATCAGTTCGGCGAAGTTGTAGAAGAACACGTAGCCGATGCGGCCGCCGAGGACCACGCCGAGCATGGCGTAGAACAGCAGATCGCCGTAGGCCTGTTCGTTGACGCCGGGCAGCCGGCCGGCGCGCACGCGCTGGCGGCCGAGCCACCAGGCGCTGACGAACCCGAGCAGATACATGATCCCGTACCAATGGACTTGCAGCGGGCCGAGATGGAGTGCGATCGGGTCGATCTGGTGCAGGATGGTCATGCGGCGGGGCGGCTCGGGGGCGGATGACCGGCTTATTGTGCCCCAGGCCGCCCGCAGCCGGGGTGCCGGTTGCGGCCGCTGGACGCGGGCGCGGCTCGGGTTTCAGCGTGGGTTGGGGCTGGGCTGGGTCGGGCTTTGGACGGGCCGCAACGGCGCGCGAATTCGGTTTCGATCGGCTTGGGTCGGCGCGAAGTCTGGCGAGAGGATTTCGGCGCCGAGGCGTTGCGATCCGATAAAGCGCAGGTTCGCGCGAACCCTGCGAACCGCCGCGGGGACGAGGCCGCATCGACGAACCGCTTCGCGCGGTTCAGCGGTCGCGAAGCTCGCTCAGGCCCGCCGCCGCATCGGTCAAAGCCGCACGGTCAAAGCCGCACCGGCCGATCCGGCAACTCGTTGCCCTCGCCGGCCGCGCCGCCGCGCTCGCCGGGCGACGACTCGGGCGAGACTTCATCACGCGGGAAGTGCTCAGCGATGATCTCCGACAAGGCCGCTATCCCGCCCAGCACCGCCGCCTCGGCCTCGCCCGCGGCCAAGGCCTGCTGGATGCGCTCGCATACCGCCTGCCAACGCTCGTCGCCGACCCGCGCGGCGTAGCCGCGATCGGCGACGATCTCGATGCGGTGATCGGCCAGCAGCAGATACAGCAGCACGCCGTTGTTGGCCGCGGTGTCCCACACCCGCAACTGCGCGAACGCGACATGCGCGGCGTCGCGCGCATCGCGGCCGTCGAGCAGTTCGCCCAGGCTCAATCGCGACTCGACCGCGAAGCACAGCTGGCCGTGGTGATGGCGTTCGCCGGCCGCGATCGCCTCGCCGATCCGCTCCAGGCTGTCGGCCGGAAACACGCGTCGCGACGAAGGCGCGAACAGATGGCGTAGCCAACGCATCACCAACTCCCCGAGGCGCCGCCGCCTCCGCTGGACCCGCCGCCGCCCGACCAGCCGCCCCCACCGCCGCTGCCGCCTCCACCACCGCCCCAACCGCCGCCACCGCTGTAGCCGCCCGAGCCACCGCTGCTGACAAACATCCCGCCACCGCCGCCGATCAGGCCGAACACCAGGCCGACCACACCCGCCACCACGGCCAGCCACACCGACGGCGTCAACTGCCAGACCACGAAGGCCGACACCGCGGCAGAGGCGAGGCCGCGAACCAAGGCCGGCAGGCGGCGGATGAAAATATTCAAGATCCCGTTGGCGAAACTCGCCACCACGATGGCCAGGATCAGCCCGGTCATGCCCGAAGCGACCGCCTGGCCGGCGATCGCGTCGTCGTCGCCGGCCAGCGGCGCCGGCAAGGGTTCGCCGTCGATCAGCTTGGTCAGCATCGCGGTGGCGTCGGCAAGGCCGCCGGCGTAATCGCCTTCGCGGAATTTCGGGGTGATGTATTCCTGGATGATGCGTCCGGCCTGGGCGTCGGTGATCGCGCCTTCCAGGCCATAACCGACTTCGATGCGCACCCGCCGATCGTCCTTGGCGACCACCAGCAGCACACCGTCGGACACGCCCTTGCGGCCCAGTTGGAACTGGTCGAACGCGCGCACCGCGTACGAATCGATGTCCTCGGGCTGGGTGCTCGCGACCATCAGGATCTGCAACTGGCTGCCCTTGCGTTGCTGCAACGCGCGCGCCTGCGCATCGAGCTGCGCGCGCGCGCTGTCGTCGAGCGTGCCGGTGGTATCGACCACCGGCGACTGCATCGCCGGAATCCTCGCCAGCGCCTGCGCGAACACGCCGCCCATCGGCAACAGCAGGCACAGCGCGAGCAGCACCCGCAGCGCGAACGCTGCCCGCATCGAGTGGCCGATCGAACTGTCGTGACGACTCACCATGATCCGCTCGCGCCTCCGCCGCCGCTGCGTCCACCGCCGCCGGACCAGCTGTCGGAGCTGTCCGAGCTGCTGGAACTGCTGGAGCTACCGGAACTCGAGCTCGAACCGGAACCGGCGGAGATCCCGTAAGAACCCGACTGGCGCGATTTCTTCTTCTTTTTCTTCCTGCGCGACTTGCTGGAACGATGATGCCCGATCGACGAAGCCTTGCCGCGCGAGCGTCCCCAGCCGCTGAGGCGGGGATGGAACAGGAACCAGAACACCCACACGAACACCGCCAACACACCGAACACGATCGCCGACGCGGCATTCAAACCCGGCTCCATGCCAAGCCCTCGCTGGGCGCCGGGAATGAGCGTCCAGCCGTATGCACCCAGCGCCAGGATCAGCGGCATCCGGATCGCGAAGCCGAGCCGGCTCTCGCCCCAGGCCACGATCGGCGGCGCCAGCACCGCCGCCAACAGCGGTACCGTGAGCAGCTGCAACAACAGGCCGATGAAAATACCCGGCAGATTCGGCGCACGGCCGTGCCAGACGAACACGATCGCGATCACCAGCGTCACCGCGACCGCGAACCCGGCCATCCCGACGCGCAACCAGCGCTGGCTCGGCAACCAGTGGCCGATCGCGATACCGGCCGCGGCGAACTTGGCCGCGTCCATGACCGAGCCGTTGCCGCTCACCAGCGAAGCGAAGATCAGCGGCAGCACCAAGGCGACCGGCCACACCGCCGCGCGCGGCAACGCGCGCGCGCTTCCAATCGCGGCCACGCCGAGCGCGAACACGAACGCGAACGACCACGCCGTGTCCTGCCGCCGCCAACCCACCCAATCCGGCGGCTCGGCCGGTGCCGCCGACGGCGACGACGGTGGCGGCGCCGGCAAGGCTTCGTTGTCGATCAACGCAGTCAATGCGGCGGTGGCCTGACGCAGGCCGGCGGCGTAGTCGCCTTCGCCGAAGCGCGGGCCGATGTAGTCGCTGATGATCGTCGCGGCCTGCGCGTCGGTGATCGCGCCCTCCAGGCCGTAGCCGACTTCGATGCGCACGCGCTTGTCGCGCTTGGCGACCACCAACAACACGCCGTCGGATACGTCCTTGCGGCCGAGCTCGAACTGGTCGAACGCGCGCACCGCGTACGCATCGATGTCCTCCGGCGCGGTGCTGTCGATCATCAGCACCTGCAACTGACTGCCCTTGCGCTGCTGCAACGCGCGCGCCTGCGCCGTGAGCTGCGAACGCGTCGCCTCGTCGAGCGTGCCGGTGGTGTCGACCACCGGCGATTCCATCGCCGGGATCGGCGCCAAGGACTGCGCCAGCGCGCTGGCTATCGGCAAGCACAAGCACAGCGCGAACAGCATCCGCGCCAGCCACGGCGCGCGGCCAATGCCCATGCCCGCAGCGCGCCGGGTATTCACCACGACCCGCTCGAGCCGCTGCCGCCGCTGCGCCCGCCGCCGCCGGAATAACTCGAACTGCTGCTGGAACTGCTGCTGGAGCGACTGCGCCGACGGCGACGATCGTCGTCGTCATCGCCGCGCGTACCGCTACGCCAGCCGCCGTCGCCGAACGCGGTGAAAAAGGTGAAGGTGGTCGTGAGATACGTGATCAACACCAGCGGCATGAAACGCTCCCAACTGGTTTCGCTGACGATGGCCGAATACGACGCCGCCAGCGCCCAGCCCGCCGCCACCGCGACGATCGCCCAGCGGCCGAAGAACGCGAGCGGACCGCGCCGCCAGGCCGCGCGCATGCCCAGCAGCGGCACCACGATGAACGGCAAGGCGAACAGCGTGCCGAAGATCGACACGAAGATCAGCAACGGCATCGGCATGCTGTCGTCGGGTTCGGGCAGCGGGGTGCCGTCGATCAGGCCGATCAGCGCGTCGCTGCCGCGCAGCAATCCCTCGCCGTACTCGCCTTTGCGGAACGCCGGGCTCAGGTACTCGTCGATCACCTGGGTCGCGGCTTCGTCGGTGACCGTCTGCTCCAGGCCGTACCCGACGTGGATGCGCATGCGCCGGTCGTTCTTCGCCACCACGATCAACACGCCGTCGTCGATGTCCGCGCGTCCGGGCTTCCATTGCTCGAACACGCGCTGGGCATAGGCCTCGATCGATTCGGCGCCGGTGCTGTCGATCATCAACAGCATCAGCTGCGCGCCCTTGCGGCGTTGCAGGTCGAGCGAGCGCTCGCGCAGCGTGGCCTGGGTCGCTGCATCGAGAGTGCCGGTGGTGTCGGTCACCGGCGAGGTCAGTTTGGGAATCGCGCGCAGCGGTTGCGCGGCGAGATTCAATCCGGCCAGCGCCAACAGCAGCAATAGCGCGAGCCGCGCCCACGCACTGCGTGCAGGCCGGCGCGAACCGTGGAACGAATTCATGACCACACCCTCGAAGCGATCCATGCCCATCAGCGGCGCCCCGCGGCGCCGCTACCTTCGTCGTCGCCGACCCCGCTCAAGACAACCGCGGCCGGCCGGCAATGCGCGCGAACGCGCGGCACGGCCGGCTCAGCCGCCGGCCGGCGGCGCGGGCGCGGGTGCCGGGGCAGGCGCCGGAGCGGCGGCGGGCTGACCGAAATCGACCTTCGGCGCTTCCTGGATCTCCGCCGCGTTCTGCACGGTGAAATTCGGCTTGGTCGAGTAGCCGAACATCTTCGCGGTGAGATTGGTCGGGAACTGGCGCAGGTAGGTGTTGTAGTCCTGGACCGCGGTGATATAGCGCTGGCGCTCCACGGTGATGCGGTTTTCGGTGCCTTCCAACTGGGTCTGCAGGCTCAGGAAGCCCTGGTCGGCCTTGAGCTGCGGGTAGTTTTCGCTGACCACCAGCAGGCGGCCGATCGCGCCGCGCAACTCGCCCTGGGCCTGTTCGAACTGCTGCAGCGAGGCCGGATCGTTGGCGTCGACGTTGATGCTGCCGACCTTCGAGCGCGCTTCGGTGACCTGCACCAGCACCTGCTGCTCGTGGCTGGCGTAGCCCTTCACCGTCGCGACCAGGTTCGGCACCAGGTCGGCGCGGCGCTTGTAGACGTTGAGCACCTGCGACCAGGCGGCGTTCACCGCTTCGTCCTTCTGCTGGATGGTGTTGTAGCCGCAGCCGCTGAGCACGACGGTCAAGGCAAGCACGATCAAGGCTCGGAACATGGCGCGACTCTCCCGCTGGATGACGGCCGCATTGCAGCACCGGGCGGGGATCGGCGCAATGGTCGCGGTGTGACGACGACGCCCGGGCGGTGGAGCCCGCATGCGCGGTCGTTGCCGCGAGGTTTTTATGGGCGGGGCTTCAGCCCCGATGCTTTTCGCTCAGATCGCCCGAAGCCACTGGAACCCGGATCGAAAGGCGCCGGGGCTGAAGCCCCACCCACAAAAGACCTCGAAGCTCGATCGCAAGCGGTCACCCCAGCCACGAAAAAGGCCGGCGATCGCTCGCCGGCCTCTCGTAGTCTCACCGCGCCGCGCTTACTCCGCGGTCAACCGCCGCGATGCGCGCTTTTTGGCCCACAGGTTCAGGCACTCGACCAGCGCCGAGAAGCCCATCGCGCCGTAGATGTAGCCCTTCGGAATATGCACTTCCAGGCCGTCGGCGATCAGGTACACGCCGACCAGGACGATGAAGGCCAGCGCCAGCATCTTGATGGTCGGGTTGTTGTCGATGAAATGGCCCAGCGGCTTGGACGCCAGCAGCATCACGCCGACCGCCAGCAGGATCGCGGCGACCATCACCGGGGTGTGGTTGGCCATGCCGACCGCGGCGATCACCGAGTCCAGCGAGAACACGATGTCGATCACCGCGATCTGCGCGATCACCGCCATGAACGACGCCGCCGGCTTGGTGTGGATGTCTTCGGATTCGTCCTCGCCGACGATCAAATCCTTGACCTCCATCGAGCCCTTCACCAGCAAGAACGCGCCGCCGAGGATCAGCACCAGGTCGCGCACCGAGATGCCCTGGCCGAGCACGGTGAACAGGTCGCTGGTCAGGCCGGCCAACCAGGCCAGGGTCAGCAGCAGCGCGATACGGGTGATGCAGGCCACCGCGATGCCGAACTTGCGCGCTTTCTCGCGGCTCTCGTACGGCAGCTTGCTGACCGCGATCGAGATGAAGACGAGGTTGTCGATACCCAGCACGATTTCGATCGCGCTCAGGGTGACCAAGGTGATCCAGACTTGCGGATCGGTGAGCAGTTCAATCACGTGCGGCATACCTCAAGGTGTAGTGGGAATCCCGCGGCGGGGTCCGCGGACGGGCGCGCCGCGAGGGCGGCCCGGTTGGAACGGCCTGCGCCGTTCCGGGATACGCAATGCAGTCCGTGCGGGCGCGCTCAGCCCATCAGGTGGTGCCACAACCGCGGGCCGAGGATCGCGGCCCAGGTCAGCAGCACGTTCATCAGCAGCACGAACACCGCCGCCGAGCCCATGTCCTTGGCGCGTCCGGCCAGTTCGTGGAACTCCGGGCCGTAGCGTTCGATCACCGCCTCGACCGCGGAGTTGAGCAGTTCCACGCTCAGCACCAGCAGGATCGAGCCGATCAGCAGCGAGCGTTCGACCCCGCTTGCGCCGAAATACCAGCCGATCGGCGCCAGTACCACGAACATGTACACCTCGAGCCGGAACGAGGACTCGTGCAGCCAGGCCGCGCGCAGGCCCTGGAACGACCAGGTCGCGGCCTTGAGGATGCGACCGGGACCGCGCGGCTTGTGCCCGTATTCGTCAGCCACGGGGACGCTCCATGGCGGCCGCGGGGGTGGTGTGATCGGGGCGCTCGGGCGGAGACGGCTCGAAGGTCGGCATGGCGTGCGGGTCTCGATCGTGCGGGCCGGGGCCGGCCGGGCGCGGCCGGGGCCGCTACAGGGCGGAGATTTTGCCACAAGCCCGGCGGGGCTGCCCTCGCGGTGGGGTGTGGGGCTCGGCCGGTGCCCGGGGCGGTGGGTTCGCTGCGTCGGTGCTGTCCGGACCTGAGGCCCTGCGGTCGGGCTGGGCGTTGTACCTGTCGGGCAGTTGCGAGTTGGGGGTTGGGGGTTGGGGGTTTGATCGCCAATCGGGTTTGCGGTGGGTGGTGCGCGCGGGGTTGCATCGTCGAGCGGCGCGCGA
>NZ_LMHM01000014.1:47542-47620 GCF_001427785.1 Lysobacter sp. Root690 | reverse complement strand
CCCGCCGCTTTAGTGGCGGAAGCTTTTGATCCTGCTTGCAGCTTCTAAAGCTTTAGAGCTTTGAAGCTTTAGAGCCTC
>NZ_LMHM01000014.1:5132-47359 GCF_001427785.1 Lysobacter sp. Root690 | reverse complement strand
GAGTTACTTTCTTTTGTCAAAAGCGACAAAAGAAAGGTAACCAAAGAAAAACGCTTTTCTTTGGATCAAGTGCCCGCAANNNNTCCTGTCTCGGTGGCGCACGGCGCACATCCATGTGCGCCGCCCTTCGGGTGTGCTGTTGTCAATGCGAGTGCGTGGCTTCGCAGCGCTGGATGAATTGCGCGGCTTCAGGCCCAAGCAAAAGCGACATGGCCTATCTGTAGGAGCGGCGCAAGCCGCGACCGCGCCATTACGGCTACGCCGCAGGTTGCGATGCATGCGCAATGTCGCGGTCGCGGCTTGCGACCGAAGGAAATCCAGCAGGACGCCGCTCCTACAGCGGCTGCGATGCCGCTACGCGAATGGTGCGCTCTGCAAAAGAGCGATGGCGATGACGTCGCCGACTTGCCTCGGCAACAGCAACTTCGACGACCAATTCGATTCGATCGCAATCCAAAAGCGGACACCGGCCTGAACGCGAAACCGCGCCGGCGCGCCAAAACTCGCCGACGCATCACCCTTCAACTCACTGCTGCCGCAACGCCTCGATCGGATCGAGCTGCGACGCCTTGCGCGCCGGGTAATAACCGAAGAACAACCCCGTCGCGATCGAAAACCCCGCCGCCAAACCGATCACCTGACCGTTCAAGGCGATCGGCAACGCGCCGAACTTGCCGACCAGGATCGTGCCGACCACGCCGATCGCGATGCCCAGCGCGCCGCCGATCAGCGAGATCAGCATCGCTTCGGCCAGGAACTGCGACTGGATGTCGCGCGGGCCCGCGCCGACCGCCATGCGCAGGCCGATCTCGCGGATGCGCTCGGTCACCGACACCAGCATGATGTTCATGATGCCGATGCCGCCGACGATCAAGGAAATCGTCGCCACCGCGCCGAGCAACAACGACATCAGCCGCGTCGTCTGGGTGCGCGTGGCCACCACTTCGGCGATGTTGCGCACGGTGAAATCGTCGTCGCCGCCGGGCTGGATCTTGTGGCGCTGACGCAGCAGCGCTTCGATCTGCTCCTGCGCGTACGACACGTCCTCGGCGCGGCCGACGCCGACCGCGATCTGCATCACCGCGCCGTTGGGCAGGCCCATCGCGCCGAGCAGGCGACGACGGCCGGTTTCCAGCGGCACCAGCACCACGTCGTCCTGGTCCTGGCCGAAACCGCCCTGGCCCTTGGGCTTAAGCGTGCCGATCACGGTGAACGGCACCCGGCCCAGGCGGATGGTCTGGCCGATCGCGTCTTCGTCGCCGAACAACTCGCGGCGCACGCTCTCGCCGAGGATCACCGACTTGGTGCCGCTGCCGTAGTCGCGCTGTTCGAAACTCGAACCGCCGGCGATCACCCAGCCGTTGATGTCGAAGAAATCCGCCTGCACGCCGTGCCACTGGGTCGACCAGTTGTTCTCGGCGAACACCGCCTGGGTACCGCCGCGCAAGGACGCGGCCACGTACTGCACCTCGGGCACTTCGTTGCGGATCGCTTCGCCGTCGTCCTCGGTCAAGGTAAAGAAACTCGACGAACTCAGACGCACGCCGCCGGTGCCGCGCCCGCCGCCACCGGAACTGATATCGAGTCGATTGGAGCCCAGACCCGAGACCAGCTTGTCGATTTCCGACTGGGTGCCCTGCCCGACCGAAACCATCACGATCACCGCCGCGATGCCGATGATCACGCCGAGCGAGGTCAACGCGCTGCGCAGCCAATTGCCGCGCAAGGCGAAGATCGCGGTGCTGAGCACTTCGAAGAAGTTCATGCGCCGGCCTCCTGCACATGCAGTTCGCCGTCGCGCATCACGAAGATGCGGTCGGCGTGCGCGGCCACGTCCGGGTCGTGGGTGATCAGCACCACGGTGTGATCGTCGGCCTGCAATCGCTTGAACAAGGCCAGGATTTCCTCGCCGGTGCGGGTGTCGAGCGCGCCGGTGGGTTCGTCGGCGAGCAGGATCGGCGGGCGGTTGATCAGCGCGCGCGCGATCGCCACGCGCTGCTGCTGGCCGCCGGACAATTCGCTGGGACGATGGCCGGCGCGCGCGCCCAGGCCGACCGATTCCAGCGCCTCGTGCGCGCGTTGCAGCCGCTCCTCGCGCTTGATGTTGGCGTAGCCCATCGGCATCGCCACGTTCTCCAGCGCGCTCATCCGCGGCAACAGATTAAAGCCCTGGAACACGAAACCGATCTTGTCGCGGCGCAGGATCGCGCGCTCTTCCTTGTCGAGCGTGGCCACGTCGATGCCGTCGCACAGGTACACGCCGCTGGTCGGCGTGTCGAGGCAGCCGATCAGGTTCATCAGGGTCGACTTGCCCGAGCCCGACGGCCCCATGATCGCGACAAACTCGCCGCGCGCGATCGACAGCTCGACCCCGTGCAGCGCGACCACCTCGGCCTCGCTGCCCGGCGAATAGACCTTGCCCAGATCGCGGGTCTCGATGACCGCGGTGGCCTCAGCGGCGCGACTCATTTCGTGCCGCGCCCCGTGCCGACCACGACCTCGTCGCCTTCGGCGATGTTGCCCGAGACTTCGGTCCAGCTGCCGTCGCTCGCGCCGACCCGCACCGTCACCGCCTGCGGTTCGCCCTTGACCAGTTTGTACAGCGGCACGCGGCGCGCGCTGACCAAGGCTGCGACCTCACTGTCCCATTGGCTGCGCTGCGCGTCGCTCAGCGATTCGCGAAACGCGCCGAACTGCTGGTTGAACCGTTCGAGCATGCGCTGACGCGCGGCGCCGGAGATCGCGCCGCCGCCGCGGTTCGCGTTGCGGTTGTTGTTGCCGCCACCGCCGCCGCCCGGGCCGCGTCCGCCGCCCATGATAATCGGCGCGCCGCCACCGGGCGGACCGCCGGCGGCACCGCCCGCCGGCGCCGCGGTGCGCGCGGCCATGCGCTGCTTCATCTGTTCCAGCGCGGCGTCGAACGCGGCCTGCTGGTTCGCATCGAGCTTGAGCTTGGCCGCGACCGCCGGCAGATCGTTGCCGAGTCCGCCGCGCGCGCCGCCGGGACCACCCGCCGCGCTGGCCGCGGCCGGGTCGTCGTCGGCCGGCTTGTAGCGCAGCGCGGCGTTGCCGACCCGCAGCACGTCGTCGCGATGGCTGACTTCGATCTCGGCGTTGGCGGTCATGCCCGGCAGCAGCACGCCGTCGGGGTTGTCGACCGCGACCACCACCGGGTAGGTGATGACGTTGCTGGTGTTGGTCGCCGACAGCCGCACCTGCTGGACGTTGCCGCGGAATTTTCGGTCCGGGAACGAATCGACGGTGAAGTCGACGCTCTGGCCCGGCTTGACCTGACCGATGTCGGCTTCGTCGATCGCCAGCACGATCTCCATCTTCGACAGGTCCTCGGCGATCTGGAACAGCACCGGCGACTGCAGGCTGGCGGCGACAGTCTGACCGGGTTCGATGGTGCGGGTCAGGACCACGCCGTCTACCGGCGCGCGGATCACCGTGCGTTGCAGGTTCAAACGCGAGGTCTGGGTCGAGGCGATCTGCTGGTTGATCTGCGCCTGCGCGCCGGCCAGTTGCGCGCGCGCCTGATCGCGCGCGGCGCGGGCGAGGTCGGCGTCGCTGCGCGCGACGAGCTGGTTCTTGGCCAGTTCGGTCTTGCGCTGGTAATCGAGTTCGGCGTTGCGCAAGGTGGCCTGCGCGGTCGCCAGACCGGCGCGGGCGTTGTTGACCTGCGCGGTGCCCTGGGCGATCTGCGCTTCGTACGTGCTCGGATCGATGCGCGCGATCACCTGGCCCTTGGTGACCCGGTCGTTGAAGTCGGCCAGCACGTCGGTGACTTGGCCTGAAATCTGGCTGCCCACGTCGACGGTCGAGATCGCCGACAGCGCGCCGGTGGCCGAGATCGCCACGCGGATGTCGCCGCGTTCGACCTTGGCGGTGCGGTAGGCGCTCGCGGCCTGCTCGGCATTGCGCTGGCGATAGAAGTACCAACCGCCGCCGGCCACCGCCAACACCACCACGGCGATCACGATGCGCTTGGGCCAGGGCGAACGGCGCGGGCGCAGGGTCTTGTTCGGACTGGACGGGGAGGTCGGCTTGGCTGCGCTCATGGAGTTCGGTTCGAAGGCTATGGAGGCGCGAACGCGCACGGCTGAACAGGGTTGACACTCGCGCTGAAGTTGATCGATTTTGGCGCGATCGGTTCAGTTTCGTCGTGGGGCATGGATACGGCAAGCGCGGCGGTCGCGGGTCGTCGCGGCGTGGCTCGCTGTCCGCGCAAGCTCATGGATACACGGATGCGGCCTGGCGGCGAAGCGTCGCGCAACGGCTTCGCCGCGGTTGTCGCGGCGCGGTGCGACTCGCGCCAGCACGGCCACTTCGATCAACCCGACAGATCGAAATGCAGATCGGCGGTGTAACGAAGATCTTTCGCGCCCGTGCGCAGCAAGGTGGCTTCGTGCTTGTGCGCATGCGGCGGGGCGACGATGCCCTGCGCCACGCGCCGCACCCCGGTGGTCTTCGCCAGACCCGTGCACCAGGCCTGCCAGCGCTTGCCGTTGCGACGATCGCGATAGCCCACGCCTTCGAGCTGTTCGGGTACGGCCGGCACCGGCGTGAGCAGATCGAGGTATTCGACCAGCCCACGCTCGGGGCCGTCGTCGTCGGCCACCGCGTGGCAATACACCGCGGTCCACAAGTCTTCGCTCAGACGCACCGCGTACACATCGCCGGCCGCGACCGGCCCGGGCAGCGAGCGTCCAGCCACGCGCGGCGCGGTCCCGCGCTTGGGCTTGGCCGCGACCGGCGCCGACGGCCGCGTCGCGGGTTTGCGGATGCCGCCGAACAGACGCTCGACCACCGCCGTGTTGATGCCGTCGTCGGCGCTCCACCACGCCAGTGGCGCCGGCACTTCGACCCGGATGTTGGGCCGCTGATCGCGTTCGACCGCGCTGGTCCAGCCGGTGAACAGGCCCGGGTGCTCGGCGTTTTCGATCACGCTGATGAAGGACAAGGCCTCGAGCGTGGATTCGCAGCGATACACCGTGTTCGCGCTGAGCAGCTTGGCGGCCTTGAGCGCCTTGCGCGCGACGCTGTAGCGGCTGCCCGCGGGCAATCCGGCCAGCAGTTCGAGCAGGCTGTGGAAGGTCCAGGCGTCGTGTTCGCTCGGTTGCGGCCAAGTCGGATGGGCGAGCGCGAATTCCAGCGCGGCCACCGCTTCGACCGGCCCGTCACTGCCCCAGCCGGTGCCCTGGATCGATCGGAACAACGCGCGCTCGGTCAGGTCGAGCGGGCCGCGCGCGTCGTGAAAACAGACCCGGCAGATCGGGTTGCTCTGGCTCATCGGCAGGAATTCGTGCGCCGGCATCGCCAGGCCCAGGCAGGCGGCGGGCAGGACCGATTGCCAGCTCAGGTCGGCGCTGCTCAAGGAGGTGACGAACGCCTCGGCGGCCTTGGTCAGATCGACGCGCGCGGCCAACTCGCGCAATCGCGTCACCGCTTCGTCGTGGGTCGTCGCGCTCAGCGCGTTGGGCGGCAGTCCGGCCGCATCGAGCGCCTGCAGGTCCTGCGCCGAGATCGTGCTCGGCACCTTGTGCAGATAGCGTCCGTCGGCATCGAAGTAGGTCGTGCCGTCGAGATAGATGCGTTCGAGCAGGGCTCGGATTTCGGGTTTCATGGCCTGGGGGATCGCGTCGGCGTGATCGGCCGAATATATACCCGGCGCCGCGCGCGATTCGTCGCTGCCGCGTCGGGATACGGGCCGACACGCTCGAGCCGTTTGCGATGCAACCGCTCAGCATGCCAACAGGCACATCCAGCGCAGCACTGTCGCCCGTCGATGGCCGCCGCTCAGGCCTCGGGCACCCGCGGCGCCGGCAGGACCGCGCCGTTCGACAACATAGCCGCGCTCGGCTTGAAGCGGATCACCGCGGTGGTGCCCTCATCGGGCGCGCTGGTCAGGGTAACCGGCCAACCGAACCGTTCGCCCAGGCGGCGCACGATCGACAAGCCCATGCCCTTGCCGTCGCTGGCGGAGAAGTCGGCGCGGTAGAACGGGGTGAACGCCTTGGTCAGCGTTTCCACCGACATGCCGATGCCGGTGTCGCGGATCTCGATGCAGTCGCGGCTCAGGTACACGTCGATGCGGCCGGCATCGGTGAAGCGCACCGCGTTGCTGAGCAGGTTGCCGATCATCACCCCGAGCGCATGCGGCGGCGCGGTCAGGCGCGGGCCGCCTTCGTCGTACAGGTGCAGTTCGACCGGCTTGCCGTTGAGCAGCGGCAGGATGCGTTCCATCTCGTTGTCGACGATGTCGCGCACCGCGAATTCCTCCGACTGCGGCTCGACGTCGGATTCGCGGGCCAGGATCAGGAAGGCGTCGATCACCGCCTCCATGTCGCGGCCGGCGCGCTGCACCCGCAGCAGCGAGCGCTGCGCGCGCAGCGGCGTGTCCGGATCGGCCAGCATCAGGTCGGTGGCGACCCGGATCACGGTCAGCGGGGTGCGCAGTTCGTGGCTGGCGTCGCGAGTGAAATCGCGCTCGCGCTGGACGAAATCGCTGACCCGCTCGGCCAGGCCGCTGAGCGCGCTCGACAGGCGCCGTACTTCGCTGCCGGGGTCGTAGGGGAATTTGATCGGCTCGATCAGGCTGGTGTCGGGATCGCGCGGATCCCACTGCGAGACCACGTTGGCCAGCCAGCTCACCGGCGACACCAGGCGCTTGGAGGTGCGGTAGGTATGCCAGGAAATCAGGTAGGTGGTCAGCAGCGACAGCAGCAGCGAGAACAGGCCGGTGTAGAGGATGGCCTCGTCGATCAGCTCGGTCGCGTAGACCATGTAGAAGGTGCCGGGCTCCCGCCGGTCGACCAGCACCACCCGGCCGCCGCCGGGCAGGTTGTGCAGGCCCGAGTCGGCGCCGCGGATCGCCGCCGGCAGCAGCGAATCGCTGGCCCCGGCCGGAACGAAATGGCCGCGCGTGGTCGAGGTGCGCGGCAGCGGGTAGTCGATATCGCGGGTACGCCCGGCCCAGTAGTCGTCGGCCTCGCGCTGCATGCGTTGTTCCAGCACGACGTGGCGCACCGCGAGTCCCGCCAGGAGAATACCCAGCGTGATCGCGATGCTGCCGATCACGGCTTGCAGAATGAACGCAAGCTTGATCTTGCGCGGGAGCCCTTGCGGCATGACGGCGAAAACCGCGTCAGTCCGGCGGCTGGGAAATGTCCGCCACGCGATAGCCGGCGCTTTGCACGGTATGCAGCAGTTGCTTGCCGAACGGCTTGTCGATGGTCTTGCGCAGGTTGTACAGATGGCTGCGCAGGGTGTCCGAATCGGGCAGGCCGTTGCCCCAGATCTCGCGTTCGATTTCCTGGCGGCTGACCACGCGCGGCGATTCGCGCATCAGGATGGTCAGCAGGCGCAGGCCGATCGGCGACAGTTGCAGTTCGCTGCCGCCGCGGGTGACCCGCAGGCTGGCCGGATCGAGCACGAGGTCGGCGACCTTGAGCACTTCGCCGCCAACCTGGCGGCGTTCGCGACGGATCAGTGCGCGCAGGCGCGCTTCCAGTTCCTGGATCGCGAACGGCTTGGTCAGGTAATCGTCGGCGCCGGCGCTCAGGCCGGTGAGTTTTTCGTCGAGCGTGTCGCGCGCGGTCAGCATCAGCACCGGGGTGGACTTGCGCGCTTCTTCACGCAGCTTCTTGCAGACCTCGATGCCGTCCATGCGCGGCAGCATCAGGTCCAGCACGATCACGTCGTAGCTGTTCTCGGTGGCCAGACGGTAGCCGTCGAGACCGTCGGCTGCGTAATCGACCTCGAAACCGCGGCTTTCGAGGTATTCACCGACCATCTCGGAGATATTGCGGTTGTCTTCGACGATGAGGACCAGACCCCCGTCTCTCGTACCCTGCATGCAGCCTCTCCATTCCTTCAGTTTTGTGAAGGTTGCCCTCCACAAGGTGGACGGCCCGTGAAGGTGGTGGCTACGCTGGCCTTTAATCTCACCGTCCTTGTGTCCTCCATCCCATCCCGCCCGGACTTCCGATGCTCGCCGACCGCCTCTACCCGATCCTGCTGTTGCTGGGGTCCAACATCTTCATGACCTTCGCCTGGTACGGACACCTGAAGTACAAATCCTCGCCGCTGGTGCTGGCGATCGCGGTCAGCTGGGGCATCGCCCTGTTCGAGTACTGCCTGCAGGTGCCGGCCAACCGCATGGGCAGCGCGGTGTACTCGGCCCCGCAGCTCAAGGGCATGCAGGAGGTGATCACCCTGCTGGTGTTCGCCGGCTTCTCGGTCTGGTACCTGGGCGAGCCGATGAAGTGGAACCACTGGGCCGGGTTCGGCCTGATCGTGGTGGCGGCGTGGCTGATCTTCCTGGAGTGAGCCGCGGCATGACGCCTTCCAGCGCCCCGCCGAGCGTGGACATCGGCCTGTACGACCTGCTCGACGAGTACTTGACCCATGGCGATCTGGTGTCGCTTGCGCCACTAGGGCTGTTCCCCGACGACAAGCCGCGCATGCTCGCCGAAGGGTTCGAACCGGTCGGCGCGCCGGCCGAATTCAACATGCTGGAAAAGGACGTGTCGATCCGGCATCGGCGCGGCTGGTTTGCGGCCACGCTGAAGCCGTTTTATTACGGCGACCGCTACATCAGCACCGGTTTGGCCCTGCCGTGGAGACGGCTGCGCCTGTCCTCACTGCTGCGCTGGCTGCGCACGCGCCACCCGGCGCGGACGCGGGTTCTATTTCATCTGGTCGACGCCGAACAAGGCGCGCTGCTGGTCGGCGAGACCACCGCCTTCCATTTCCATCGCCAGGGTCGGCGCTATTACGTCACCACGATCGAGACCGGCAGCGCTGCCGGCGAAAAGCCGTCATGGCATTACAGCGCCGCGCAGTGGGTCAGGCGGCTGATGAGCGCGTTCGGCGACGCAGGCACGATGCGCGCCATGGCCGATGGCGATGCGCAGGTGCTGGCGGCTCTGGCCGAGATCGAGCCCTACTTCGGCGGCGACTGATCGAGTCAGCGAGGAACCAGCGAAGCCACCCAGTATTTTGTGGGAGGGGCTTCAGCCCCGACGCCTTTCGTTCCGATCGCGGTGACCTTGCACGCAGCGCTTTCGCGGCCCAACTACACAACCCGACAACGCGACCGCGTCACGGACCGCAGATCGATTCGACTTCGACATCGCGCGCCCACATGTCGTAGCCGATCTGCATCGTCATCGCGCCGCGCCACACGGTGCGAGTGCTGACATCCTCATCGCCGGGCGTCTGCCCCGGCGACAACGGCGTCCAACCGCCGTCGCCGTCTTCGACGAATTGCCGCGGCGGTTGCAGGCGCAGATGCACCGACACCCGTTCGGCCGGTGCCTCCCACTCCAGATCCGTGCCGCGCTGGCCTTGCACGGTCCTGGCTTCGACGGCGAAATCGCCGTCGCTGCGGCGCAGCGTCAGCGGCTGGCCGCGCAGCGAAAGGAACAAGGCCGGCCATGCGTCCAGACTGGCGTTGTCGTCGCCGTTCGCGCGCCAGACCGTCGCCATCACCGCATCGCGTTCGCGCTCGCCTTCGCCCCGCAGCGTTGCGGCCGGGCGCACTCGGACGATCGGACAGGTCTTGCTGTCCATGGCCTGATCGAGCCAGGCCGAACGGCGCATCGGCAGATCGGGGCCGGCGATCTGCCCCACGCTGGCGGGCACGGTCAGCGGCGCGAGGCACAGCGCCGCGAGCAGTACGAGTGCGACGGGGCGGATCGATGCCATGGCCTTGCGTCCTTGCGTTGCGTGTGGGTGGAGCGTGGCGCCGATCGTCGCGCGATCGGATCAGATGAAAGCGGCCGCGCGGCGACAGCCTTCAGAACTTTATCTTGCCGGTGAGGATGTCCTTGAACATCACCCAATCGCCGACGAAGGAATACAGCGGATGCTTGAAGGTCGCCGGCCGGTTCTTCTCGAAGAAGAAATGCCCGACCCAGGCGAAACCGTAACCGCACACCAGCGCGCCCAGCAACAACCACGGCCGGCCGCCGGCGATCGCCAACGCGAGCAGGATCAACACCCCGCAACTGCCAATGAAATGCAGGCGCCGGCTGGTGCGGTTGCTGTGCTCGCTCAAGTAGAACGGATAGAACTCGCTGAAGCTTGCGAAACGGCTGGCCATCGATTCCTCCTGCTCGCTGTCGTGCTTGCTGATGTGCTTGTTGTCGGACCGCGCACGCGCCGCCGCGGTTATTGCAATTGCCGGGCAGGCGTCGGTTGCGCAACCGGATCACCACGCCGAACACCGCCAGGATCGCACCCATCGCGGTCAGTGCCTTGAACCAGCCGCGCTCGCTGAGGCCGAAGTAGAACAGTACCGCGCCCAGCAGCAACGGAAATATCACCACGACGACACTTCCGCGCCGGACCTGGCGGAAACTGGCCTCGCTGTTGGCGATCGGCGCATCGCCGCGAGAGAGGCAGATGCCGAGGGGCTTCGCCGGGAGCGTGGCGGTAGCAGTGCATCGGGGCGGGCGGCCGGTATTGCGGGGATGGCTGGATCGTGAACCGCGGGCTGGCGTGCCGCAAGTCATGGGCGCGGCGGTCAGTCCTCAACCTTGCCGCCGAACATGCCGCGCGCCTTGAGCACGGTGCGCTTCTTGACCTCGAACAGGTCCCGCACCGGAGTGCCGGTCAGGCAATAGGCCTTGTCGCCCTCGACGGGGAAATCCTTGCGCGCGAACAACGTAGCCACGTCGCGCGCGCTCCACCTCGGTCGGATCGGATGATAGGCATCGGGACCGAATGCCATCGGTTTGGCCTCGACGATACCCTTGCGCTGCTGCGCTTGACGTTCACCGACCGGGCCGCAGCCGACCCATTCACCGGCGGCATTACGGAACACCGGCTCGAACTGATACTTCTGGTGATACAGCTTGCCGTTCTCGCGCGAAACGAACAACAACGAATGGGGAAACGCTTCGAACGGCGGCCGGCCATAGTGATCATAGGCCTCGAATTCGATCGTGTCGCCGTCGTAATGCCCGTAGACGATCTGCTTGATCCGATAACGGGCCTTGAAGCCGCTGTCCATGATCAAGACATTCGGATTGGTATTCGGCGGCAATTCCTCGACCGAGAGCTTTTCGCCAACGAAAGCGATCAGATTTTCCTCGGGCTCCGGATTGGATCGCCCAGCGTGAGCCTGCGCTCCGCCCAGCATCAGTCCCACCGCCACCCACCCGCGCATCCTGCGTTTCATCGCGTTCTCACTGATCGACTCGAGACCACGATGCTCGGTCAATCAAAGCGACGCCGCAACCTCACCCCGCCCGCGGCGAAAACATGATCACCGCCATCCCCGCCAGACAAAGCGCGGCGCCGAGCAGATCCCAGCGGCTGGGCTTGATCGAATCGACCCACCACAGCCAGAAGATCGCCACGGTGATGTAGACCCCGCCATAGGCCGCATACACCCGGCCCGACGCGGTCGGATGCAGGGTCAGCAACCACGCGAACGCGGCCAGGCTCAATGCCGCCGGCAACAGCAGCCAAGCGCTGCCGCCTTTGCGCAGCCACAGATACGGCAGATAGCAGCCGACGATTTCGGCCAGCGCGGTGATCACGAACAGCAGCAGCGTCTTGAGCATCCGCGACGCCGCCTGCGGCTCAGCTTTCGCCGCGCTCGTTGCGCTTGGACTGTTCCCAGTACGCGTCCTGGCCTTCCAGCGGCAGTTCGGCCAGCGACAATCCATCCTGCGCGGCCAGCAATTCCATCGCGCGGAAGCGGCGTTCGAATTTCAGATTGGCACGGCGCAACGCGGCGCCGACGTCGACCTTGCCGTGCCGCGCCAGATTGGCGCAGACGAACAGCACGTCGCCGATTTCCTCTTCCAGCCGCGCCTGCGCGGCCGCGTCGTCGGGCGCGGCGACGACCGCTTCGAACTCGACCCGCACCTCGTCGATCTCTTCGTGCAACTTGGCGATCACCGGATCCACCGCCGGCCAGTCGAAGCCGACGGCGGCGGCGCGCTTTTGCAGCTTCACCGCGCGCTGCCATTCGGGCAGGCCGCGCGAGATCCCGGCCAGCGCCGAGCTGTCGGTTTCGCCGGCGGCCTCGCGTTCGCGCCGCTTGAGTTCTTCCCAGACCACGGTCTGCGCCTGCGCGTCCTCGACGCTGGCTTCGCCGAACACGTGCGGATGCCGGCGCACCATCTTGTCGCTGATCGCCGCGACCACGTCGTCGAAGGCGAACGCGCCCTGCTCCTGCGCCATCTGCGCATGGAACACCACTTGCAACAGCAGATCGCCGAGTTCGTCCTTGAGCGCGCCCAGGTCGTTACGGTCGATCGCGTCGGCGACTTCGTAGGCTTCCTCGATCGTGTACGGCGCGATCGAGGCGAAATCCTGTTCCAGGTCCCAGGGGCATCCGCCGTCGCGATCGCGCAGCTTGGCCATGATCGCGAGCAGGCCGGCGATGCCTTGCGGCAGATTCAATACTTCAGCCATCGAGCCACTCCCGCCATGGCAGGCCGGCATCGCCCAGAGCGATGAAATCGCCGTTGAGGATGCTGCGGCGCTGGTTGTAACGGAACGGCCGTCCCTGCGGATCGAACACCGCGCCGCCAGCGGCTTCGAGCACGGCCTGGCCGGCCGCGGTGTCCCATTCGCTGGTCGGGCCGAAGCGCGGGTACAGATCGAGCTGCGCTTCGGCGATGCGGCAGAATTTCAGCGACGAGCCCAGGCTCAGCATGGCGATGCCGCCGAGCGCTTCGCGATGTGCGTTGACCATGAAATCTTCGATGCGCGAGTTGTGATGCGAGCGGCTTGCCGCGACCCTCAGCGGCTGCGCCGCCGGCACCTGCACCCGCAGCGCGGTTTCGCGCTCGCCGTCGCGGCGGAACGCGCCAATCTCGCGGCCGCCGTACCACAGCCCGCCGCCGACCGGCGCCAGCACCAGGCCGAACACTGACACGCCGTTTTCGATCAGCGCCAGATTGACCGAGAACTCGCCGTTGCGCTTGACGAATTCGCGGGTGCCGTCGAGCGGATCGACCAGCCACAGCCGCTGCCACGGGCGGCGGCGTTCGAAATCGATTTCGTCGGCGGACTCTTCCGATAGCACCGGCACGTCCGGGGTCAGTCGGGCCAGGCCGTCGAGGATGATGTGATGCGCGGCCATGTCGGCGGCGGTGACCGGCGAGGCGTCGGCCTTGCGCTCGACCGCGAATTCGCCGTGGTAAACCTTCACGATCGCGTCCGACGCGGCGCGCGCGATCGCGATCGCGCCCTCGATCAAGTCGCGATCGGCGATGCCGGGGAGCAGACTCATAACATCGGACTCATAACATCGGACTCATAACATCGGGCTTATGGCGTCGGCCCGGCGGGCGCGACCGCTTCAGTGGCGACCGCGGCATCGGCGGTGACTTGCGGATGCGGCGCGGGCTCGCCGTTGCGCAGCCATTCGCGGGCGATGAACAACGCGGCGATGCTGCGGCCTTCGGAAAAATCCTCGCGCAGGATCAACTCGTGCAGCGCGTCGAGCTTCCACGGCACCACTTCGAGTTCTTCGGGTTCGTCGCCGACCAGGCGCTGCGGATACAGATCGCGCGCCAGCACCAGATGGGCCTGGTGGCTCATGTAGGTCGGCGCCAGGGTCAGCGTGCGCAGCACAGTCAGCGAGCGAGCGCCGTAACCGGCTTCTTCCTTGAGTTCGCGGTCGGCGGCCTCGATCGCGTTCTCGCCGGCGTCGATGCGGCCCTTGACCAGGCCCAGTTCGTAGCGATGCACGCCGGCCGCATACTCGCGTACCAGCAGCACGGTTTCGTCATCGAGCATCGGCACCACCACCACCGCGCCCGGGCCGGCGCCGCGATTGCGGCCGTGCAGGCGCTCGTAGCGGCGGCGTTCGCCGTTGGAGAACTCCAGGTCGAGCGATTCCATCCGGTACGGACCGGCGTCGTGCTCGGTGACGTTGTGGATGATCGGCAGCCGGCGGCTCATGGCGCCGCGCCGAGCAAGAATGATCCGGGCATGAGCACAGGGCAGAAAGGCACGATAATAGGGGGATGCGAGAGATCACTCACGACCCGATGATGCTAACAGAGCCGGGTGCCGACGCGGCGGACTCATGGCGCGAACGCGACCTGAAAGTGCTGTGGCACCCCTGCACCCAGATGCGTGAGCATCCCCACACCCTGCCCTTGCTGCCGATCGCCAGCGGCCGCGGCGAATGGCTGATCGGCCAGGACGGACGCCGCTACCTGGACGCGATTTCCAGTTGGTGGACCAACCTGTTCGGTCATGCCGAGCCGCGCATCGCCCAGGCCATCGCGACCCAGGCGCTGACCCTGGAGCACGTGATCCTGGCCGGCTGCTCGCACCCGCCCGCGGTCGAACTGGCCGAGCGCCTGCTCGCGATCGCGCCGCGCCAGCCCGACCGCGCGCCGCTGAGCAAGGTGTTCTACGCCGACAACGGTTCGGCCGGGGTCGAGGTCGCGCTGAAGATGGCGTTCCACTGGTTCCGCAATCGCGGGGTCGAGGGCCGGACCAAGTTCATCGCCCTGGAAAACGGCTATCACGGCGAAACCCTGGGCGCGCTCGCGGTCGGCGATATTCCGCTGTATCGGCGGATTTACGCGCCGCTGCTGGCCGAATCTATCTTCGCGCCCTCGCCCGACGCCTACGCCTGCGAGGCCGGCGAAACCCCGGCCGAGCGCGCGCGCCACGCGGCGCAGGCTTTGCGCGATCTGCTCGAACGCCATGCCGATGAAGTCTGCGCGCTGATCCTGGAGCCGCGCGTGCAGTGCGCCGGCGGCATGCGCATGCACGATCCGCTGTACCTCAAGCTCGCCCGCGAACTGTGCGACCAACACGGCGTGTTCCTGATCGCCGACGAGATCGCGGTCGGCTTCGGCCGCACCGGCACCATGTTCGCGAGCGAACAGGCCGGGGTCATGCCCGACCTGCTGTGCCTGTCCAAGGGCCTGACCGGCGGCGCGCTCCCGCTGGCGGCGGTGCTGACCACCCAATCGATCTACGACGGCTTCCTCGACGATTCGCGCGAACGCGCCTTTCTGCATTCGCACAGCTACACCGGCAATCCGCTGGCGTGCGCGGCGGCGCTGGCGAGCCTGTCGATCTTCGACGACGACAAGGTGATCGAACGCAATCGCGCGACCTCGCAGCGCATGGCCGCGCTGGCCTCCGAGTTCGTCGATCACCCGCAGGTCGCCGACGTGCGTCAGGCCGGCATGATCGTCGCGTTCGAACTGACCCGCGGCGGCGACAAGCGCACGCCGTTCGATCCGGCCGCGCGCATCGGCCTGCGCGCCTACCGCGCCGCGCTCGAACGCGGCGTGCTGCTGCGCCCGCTCGGCGACACCTTGTACTGGATGCCACCGTACTGCATCGACGACGACGCCTTGAACTTGCTCGCCGCGACCACGCGCGCGGCGATCGATCACGCTGTGCAGGAGGCCGCCGCATGCGCCTGACCCGAGTCCATGTCGACGCCGATCTCGCCGCCGGCCGCGAGGTCGTATTGCCGGAAGGTCCCGCGACCCATCTGGCGCGCGTGCTGCGTCACGAAGTCGGCGATGCCTGCGTGCTGTTCAATGGCGACGGTTGCGATTATCACGGTCGTATTTCGGCGCTGGGCAAGCGCGAGGTGCGGGTGGAGATCGTGTCGGTCGAAGACGTCGCGCGCGAATCGTCGCTGGCCTTGATCCTGCTGCAGGGCATCGCGCGCGGCGAAAAGATGGACCTGATCCTGCAGAAGGCGACCGAACTGGGCGTCAGCGCGCTGCATCCGCTGTGGTCGCAGCGCAGCGAGGTCAAGCTCGACGAAGCGCGCGCGGAGAAGCGCCTCGCGCATTGGCGCAGCGTGGTCGGCTCCGCGTGCGAACAAAGCGGACGCGCGCGCGTGCCCGCCGTGTCGGCGCCGCGTTCGCTGCAGGCGACCTTGGCAGGGCTGGACCCGGGCGGGTTGCGCCTGATCCTGGATCCCGAAGGCGAACTGTCGTTCTCGACCCTGCACGTCGACGCCGACACGCCGGTGCTGCTCGCTATCGGCCCCGAAGGCGGCTGGTCGCCGCTGGACCGCCAGCAACTGCGCGAAGCCGGCTTTCAGGGACTGCGGCTCGGGCCGCGGATTCTGCGCACCGAAACCGCCGGGCTGGCGGCGATCGCGGCCCTGCAGGCGCGGTTTGGCGACTTGGCTTGAGCGAAGATCGCCGAGTCGGCAGCGTATCGGCACAGTTGGTGCCAGCTGAAGTCGGTCACTACGCGATTACCGCCCGAGGAACGCCGGCGCATGACGTGGCGTAGTCGCGGCTCGCGCCGCACCTCAACCGCTCGGCCATCACATCAAGATCGCGAAGACGGCTCCGGCCTGACGGCATACCGCACCAACGCCCGCGGTGACGCACTGTTCAGGGGGGAACTGCGCCACGGACGCCGCCGTCACGACCGAAGCCGCCTTCGCAAACCGTTCGAGCGTTGCTCAGTCCAGGCGCTCGATATCGACCACCAGCGACGCGCTGTAAGTCTTCCAGCTGACCATGATCACGTACGGCCGCTTACGCGAGCCGCTGTTGCTGATCGCGCCGGCCGCGGTCTTGGGCACCGAGATCTCCATGTCGCCGCCGAAGTGCTTGCGCGCGTTGCCGGCCAGGGTGTTGGCCAGTTCGCCGACGGTGTCGCGCAGGTTGGCGTCGGACTGGTCGCTCTCGTTCAAGGCCAGCAGCAGATGCCGGATCATCGCGCGCGGCGCCGACACGGTGATGGTGCCGCGGAACTGGCCGCTGATCGAGATCTGGCCGCTGTAGTCGTAGACCGGCACCGTGCCGCTGTTGTCGTCGAGGAACGCGCCGCGCACCTGCGCCGCTTCCTGGGTGAGCTGATTGAAGTAGTTGGTCACCGCGTCGATGAAGACCTTGATCTCGGTCTCGTTGAGGTCGCTCAAGGCAGCATCTCCAGTAAGGCTTCGACCAGTTGGTCGTCGGTGAACGGCTTGTAGAGGAAGCCACGCGCGCCCTTCTTGAGCGCGCTGATGGCGGTGGTTTTGTCGCTGAGCGCGGAGACGACGAGAATGTTCACCTTCTCGTCGATCGCGGCGATCTGCTCGGTGCACTCCACCCCGCCCAGCTCCGGCATGGTCAAGTCCATCGTCACCACGTCGGGGTGATAGCGCACGAACATGCTCAGCGCCTCGGCGCCGTTGCGGGCCTGGCCCACGATCTCCAGACCGGGCAGGCGCGCATCTCCCGCCAGGCGCGCGATGCGCTGGCGGATCACGTTGGAATCGTCAACGATCATCAGCTTCATCGTGGATCCTGCTCAGAAGGTCAGTTGAAAGTCGGCCGGACCGGCCGGCAGCGCGGGCGCATGCGCGCCGTTGCCGGCGTCGACCGGCTTGCTTTCGGCGACCGGCAAACGGATGCGGAACTCGGTGTAGGCGCCGACCTTGGTCGACAGCGCGATCGTTCCCGACAGCGAACGCACCTGCTTCATCACCAGATCCATGCCGATGCCGTGACCGGCGTCGCGGTCGCTGTGCTCGGCGGTGGACACGCCGGGCTCGAAGATCTTCATGATCACGTCGCGGTCGCTGAGCGTTTCGAGCTGTTCGATGCCGTAGCGGCCCGACGCGCTCAAGGCCGCGCGAATCCGCGCGACATCCAGGCCGCGGCCGTCGTCGCGCACCACCAGCTCGACCTGGCGACTGCCGACGTCCTCGCTGCGGAAACTGACCGTGCCGACCGACGGTTTCGCCCGCGCCTGCCGCTCGGCCGCCGGTTCGATGCCATGCACCACCGCGTTGCGCAGCAGTTGCAGGCCGATCGTGCGCAGCGCGTTCAAGGTTTCGCCCGGCAGGCGATCGAACGCCTGCAATTGCAGATCCAACTGCACCTGTTTGCCCTGTTCGCGGGCGATACGCTCGGCCAGCGTGTTCCAGCCTTCGACCGCGCGCTGCGACGGCGTGACCGCGGCCTGCGGCACCGACACGTCGCGGTTGCCGGCCATGCGGTCGAGGAAATCGCGGATCGTCGCCACGCATTCGAACATGTCGTCCAGATGCACGGTCATCTTGACCATGTCGCTGCCTTCCACCGAGCCGCGGTCGCGCAGGTTGATCAGGTCGACCTCGAAGGTGTGGGCCAGGGCCTCGATCATGTCCAGGCTGAGCGCGGCGGCCTCGCTCTTGAGCGAATGCACGTCGCGGAAGATCGCGTTGACCAGTTCGCTGTAGTCGGTGCCGGTGCGGCGCGCGGCGGCCTGGCGCAGATCGTCGTTGACCCGCTCGAGCACCACGCCGACCCGGTGCAGGAACAGGCGCACTTCGCTGGACTCGCGGCTGAGCACGCGCAGCAGAGCTTCCATTTCCTCGCGGGTGCGGGTCTTCGCCGCGGAGATCTCGTTGGTCAGGCGCACGCGCTCGGAGGCGTCGGACACCGTCACCAGCAGATACACCGTGTCCTCGCTTTCCTGCACGCGGTTGAACTGGAAATTCAGGTAACGCGATTGCAGCTGGCCGCGGCCGTCGCTGCCGCCGGCGACCGGGACTTCCGACAGAGGATTGAGGCTGGCGACCAGGTTTTCCTTGACTCGCTTTCCGAACAGCAGACCCAGGTAATCGCGGGTCGCCTCCAGCGTCTGCGGCGTCACCATCGTGCGCATCACCTCGATCAGGTTCATGCCCGGCTCGACTTTGCGCTGCATGATCTGCGGCAGCGAGTTCGACATCTGGCTGCCGATCACGAAGTCGCTGGTCACCAGAAACAGGCCTTCCTTCACCGTCGCCAGGATGTCGTCGGTCTGCTTGCGCGACTGGACGACGGCGCGGTCGCCCGCGACCAGTCGACGGAACGCGACCAACGCGGTGAACAGGAAGTTCAGCACGATCAAGGCCGCGCCGATGGTCTGAGCCAAGCTCAACTGGCGATTGGCCTGCTCCGTAATCGCCTGCGATGCACTGACCTGCTTGTTGAGGAGCTTGAACAACCCGGTGTTGTTGGCGCGGCCGTAGTCGACCGCGCGGGCCAGCGCGACCGGGTCGACCGTCTCGCCGCCGAGCACGGCGTCGATGTGGCCTTTATACGGCCCCCAGATCGTCGCGATTTCGCGGTTCAATCCGGCCATCTCCGCCGACACGATGCCTTTGTCCAGAGCGGTCGGATTGTCGTCCCCGGGCATCTTGCCGCCCTCGTTGAACAGCTTGATGGTATTGCTGATCAAGTCCGAGCGCTGACGCAGGGCGTCGCTGTTCTCGGTCGAAGCCGGCCGGCCCGCGGCGATGTCCTGCTGCATTTCCAACATCGATCGAAGCACGATCTGCGATGCGCTGCGCTCGCCGCCGGCCAAGTCGCGGGCGTGGGTGCCTTGTCCGATCCGCCCCGACAGCAGCAAGCTCGCGCCGATCAGGGCCACGGAGATGATCAGGAACAGACTCACCGCTACAACCAGAATGAAATACCGTTTCCAGAACGTATTGCCTTTTGTCTGTTGCATGGTGGCTCCCCCTGTGAGCGATGCCGGAATGCGTCCGGCGCTTTTGCATCAGTCCGCCGTCCGCATGGCCCCATGACACCGATGCGGCCGCTGCGATGGCTTGCAGCGGCGCGGCGCGTCGTTCATCCGGACGCGCGATTTCGAACCCGATGCGATCTCAGAAATAGACCTGCATGCGCAGTTCGGTGATATTCGGATCCAGCTCGACGCCGCGGCGCTCGCTGTCGACCACGACGTAGTTGGCCTGCAACTTGAAGTGCTGGCCGATGTACCAGTTCAAGCCCAGCGTCCAGTCCTTCTGCTTGCCGCCGCGCAGCAAGCCGTGATCGATATTGACCGTGGAATAGCGCAGCGCGACTTCGAACGCGCCGTAGTCGTGCTTGGGCTTGACGTTGCCGAACGCGGCGCTCTTGTAGCTGCGCTTTTCGCCGGTGAGCACCCAGGCGCCGGACACGTAGTAACCGTCGGCTTCGTAGTCGGGCTGGCCCTCGCGTTGCACGGCCATGCGCAGGTATTCGCTTTGCAGCAACAACGGCCCGTGCTGCCAGATCGCCTCCAGTCCGGCGCGGTTGATCGCTTCGACCGAGCCGATCGCGCCCGAATCGACCAAGCGCACGGGAGTCAGAAAGGCTTCGGGCCGCACCCGGATGCGCGCGCTGTCGTCGTCGCGTTTTTCGTTCGAGCCCGACACGCCGACATGCACGATGTCGGCATCGGTCTTGACCGGATTGAACACCACCCGCGCGGCCAGCATGCGGCCGTCGTTGTCGCCCTGCAGATCGCCGCCGCTCATGACCGCGGCGTTGATGTACCAGCCCTTGAGCTTTTCGTAGGTCCAGTCGACGCCCAGGCGACGGCCCGCGTAGACCGTGGACACCGGCAGCGCGCGTTCGAGAAAGGTGGTCGACGTGGTGCCGACCGCGCCTTCCTCATAGCCCACCGCGGTCTTGAACTGGCCGATGCGCAGATCGCCGCCGCGCTCGTTGGACAGGCGGATGAAGTTGTCGAGCCAGACCTTGTTCTCGAAGTCGTAGCCCATCGCGGCGTCGAACACGCCCGGCTTGCGTACATAGGCGTTGAGTTCCTGGCGGCGCCAGGCATGGTCGTCGGCGAAGCGCGCGCCGCCGCCGGCGACCCGGTCGTCGCCGAACTCGTTGTAGTCGTAGCTGAGATTTCCCCTCAGACCGATCTCCACGCCCGATTCGGTCGTGGTCTTGACCGGCCAGTCGCCCAGCAGGCTGTAGCTCGGTGCCTCGGCCGCGACGGCCGACGAAAACGCCAACGACATCGCGCTCGCGAGCGCGCTCTTGATCCACATACCACTGCCCCCTGTTCACAGCCAAGCCGCCCAATGCGGCGATTACGATGCCGGCGCGGCGTGCGTGCGGCGCCGCCATCCCTTATCCGGCGCGGATCGCGCTTCGCGCCGATCCGCGTGATTCGAATGCATGGGGCCGGGCGTCCGCATTCGATCCCGACGCGCTTGCGTCGTCGCGGGATCGAATGCGGCGCCGGTGCCATGTCCATGCGTGCGCCGCCACCGCGCATCCCCATCCCGGTGGTCAACGCACCTGTTGCCGCGCCATGGATTGCGCTCTTGCCACACCGACACGTCGACGCGCATCGCGTACGCGCGCGGTCGATTCGCGATGCGAAATCGACGCTGCGTCGGATCTGCGTGATGCGTCATGCCGCCCCCCTTTCACTGGCGCCACCGCCGAAGATTCGCTGTCTCCAGCACTCGCTCAGGTCGGTGTTGCGCGCCTTCGATAATCGAGGCATCCGGGCTTGTCCATAGGGGAAAAGTGGATACGATCAGGCGAACTGCATTGCGCATGCCCGGCACAACCACGGGCGCACATGCGTTGCGTGTTTCTCATACCCACGGATAAAAACGCGCCAATTCGCCTTGCGCGCAGCGACGCTGGGCGTCGCGTTGTCTCGAAAGCCAACAAGGCAGTACGCCGCCGCATTGCTCCAATGCAGTGCCCAGGCGGGTAGCGTGTGACACGGCGCGACGAACGCTGCAATGCATGGCACAGGTTTCGCGCCGAGTTATGCGTCAGGCGCAATCGGCGCAGAAAATCCGAAAAAATGTGTTGTTCATCATCATGAAAATGTGATGGATATCTAGTTTAATCGTTCAGGCGCGCAAGCCATGTGTGCCACCCGGCATGCGAAATGTTTCAGCGATATGCGCACAGATTCGGCGCAGCCCGAAAGCTCGGTCGCGTTGGTCAGATCTTGAAATAGATCCGGCGCGCGTCCAGCCAGCGCACCACGCCCCACCACAGCGCGACAAAGGCCAGCGCGAACGCCAGCGACGGCAGATACGGACCGAACCGCGGCGTCATCCAGTCGGCAAAACCGTGCCGATAGAGCGGCTCCAGCCAGCCCATGCCCATCAGCAGATACAGCAGCAGCGCCGAGCCACCGTACGCGGCGATCGCATTGACGCCGAACGCGCGGCCCCAGGCCGGCCAACCGCGGCGGTCGATCAGTTGATGGAACAACGCAAGCACCCAGCACGACACTCCGCCGCTGCACAACACATAGGCCGGGGTCCACAGGTTCTTGTTGATCGGCTGTACGTACGACAGCAGCACGCCGGCGAGTGCGCACACGGCACCGGCGATCAGCAGCGCGCGCACGTGCCCGCGCCGCAACCAATCGCCCGCGCGCAGACCGAGCAATGTGGTCGCGAGCGCGCCGAGCGTGGACACCAGGCCTTCGGGGTCGTGGCCGCGTCCACTCGCATCGATCTGGTAGACGTGCACGCCGAACAGCGCGCTGTCGAAACGGCTGGCGATGTTCTCGAACGGTGCGTAGCTGCCGCCCGCCGCGAGCAAGGCGGCATAGCCCAACAGCAGCGCCGCGAACGCGATCCATTGCGCGCGCGCCGACAGGTACAAGGCCATCAGCGCGGCCGCGGCGAAACACAGGCCGATGCGCTGCAGCACGCCGGGCAGACGCAGGTATTCGCGATCGGTCACCCACATCGCGATCAGATGCAGCAGCAATCCCAGGCCGAGGATGCGCAGCCCGCGCCACAGCGCCGGCCGCAGCAGGCTGGCCGCGGCGACGCCGCTTTCGCGCCGCGGCATCAGCGCCAGCGCGATCGACACGCCGACGATGAACAGGAACATCGGAAACACCTGGTCGGTCGGCGTGTAGCCGTTCCATTCCGAGTGCAGCAGGGGCGCGTAGACATGACCCCAATCGCCGGGGTCGTTGACCAGCAGCATCGCCGCGACGGTCAGTCCGCGCAGCGCGTCGACCGAGGCGTAGCGCTTGGGCGCTGGGGATTGAAGCGATTGCGGGGCCGGCGCGTTCGGCGCCGCAGCGCCGGGTTCGGCGGACCCCGGGCTCACGCGGCTTGCGCGAGCGCTTCGCCGATCATGGCCTCGATGGCTTCCAGGTCGGGCAGCAGCGCGGCATCGTCGTTGAGCAGCACCCGTGCCTGCACACCGTGCGGCAGCACTTCGTCCTCGCGGCCGTCGACCAGCAAGCTGTCGGCCGATACCGTGACCAGACGCGGGAAGCCCTGGGTCAGCAGGGCGAAATACGGCAATCGCGAGGCCGCGCTGAGCGCCTTGAGCACCACCACCTTGCTGCCGAGGCCGCCCTGTTCGCGGGCCAGGCCGGACAGTTCGCCGAACGCGATCAGCGGCAGAGTCCAGCCGCGCCAACGGGTATGGCCGAGCAGCCAGCGCGGCGCGCCTTCGATCGGTGCCGGCGGCGCGTACGACAGCACCTCGGCGATGGTCGCGTTGGGCAGCAGCAGGCGGGTGCCGCCGGCCTGGATCAGCACGCCGCGAATGTCGGCGCGAATGTCGGCGCGCGAGGCGGTGTCGGGGGTGTCGCTGGCGGGAGTTTGATTCGACATCGCTGCATCCTCGCCGCGGATCGCGCGGCTTTCAAGCGAAGGCTTCGACGCGCGAAGCCGGTGCGTATTGCATCGCGGTCCGCGCTGGGGCCGCGATCGGGTCTGACTGAATAAACCGGCGCGGATCCCTCCGTGCCGTTTCACTGGATCGAACTCGGCCGCTGGATGCGCGTTCGCTTCGATGGAAACGCGCCAGCTGCCGACCAACATTTGAATCAGATCGGACTCTGCTTCGACCAGCGCGAGGCCAGCTTGGCCGCCAATTCGGCCGGTTGCCCGCTGCCGGCGCCACGCGCGATCGCGGCGCTGGCCGCGGCGGCGTCGTAGCAACCGTCGGGCGATTGGCCGACGACCAGCGCGCCATGCGCGGACAACTTCATCGCCGCATCGACCTGGGCGACGTCGGCGCCGCTGAACAACAGCACCGCGCTGTCGCCCGCCGGCAAGGCCTCGAACACGTCGCCGCCTTCGACGAACTGGATGCCGTTGTCGCCCGCTTCGATGCCCACGCCGGCCGGCAGGATGTAGATCACCCCGTCGATGGTGCGCGCGCCGACTTCGGCCAGCTTGACCAGCACCGGCGTCGCGCGCTGCATCTGCGCGACTAGCTTGTCGTAGCGGCCGCCGTCGAGGCGCTGCTGGACCAGCACCGGCCGGTCGAAATTCTCCGGCAGCGCGCCGAGCAGCTGACGCACCGCGTCCGGGCCGCCGATGCCGGCGAGCACCAGCACTGCGCCGTTGCGGGTCGAGACCGGCAGGCGATCGTCGACCAGTTCCAGCCCGGAAATGCGGCGTTCGATTTCGTCGAGATCGTGGCGGTTGAAATCGGGTTTGCCCGCGCCCGCGGCGGCGTCCGAGGCCGAGCCGGCATGCGCGCCGCTCTGGCCGGTCGCGGCGCTGACCAGGCTGGCCTCGTCGGTGAACGACCAGTCCGGCACCGAAGGCGCCGGCGGCGCGGCCGGCCTTGCAGCCAACGGCGCGTTGTCGTCGTTGAGATCGAAGTCGAGGCTGGATTCGAACGTGACCACGCCATCGCCGCCGCCGTGGCTACGGCCGTCGTCGAAATCGATCGGCGCGATCGGGGTGGGATCGCGCTGGGTCGCATCGAAATCGATGCGCGCGCCTTCGCTGGCGAAGGCCGCGTCCAGATCGATCAGTTCATGCACCTGGTTCGGCGCCGGCGGACGCCAGGCTTCCATGTCGCCCAGGCCGGTTTCGTCCAGCGGCGGCAAATCCGCCTGCACCGCATCGGACGCAACCCATTCGTCCAGACCCGGCGTGTACGGCCTGGCTTCGCCCGGTACCGCGGCGACGCTGTCGACCGCTTCCAGAGTCAGGCCTTCGAAATCGAAATCCGGCTCGTTGTCGGCATCGCTGGCAACCGTCGGAACCGTCAATTCTTCGATGCCGTCGTCGTCGGCCGCATAGGCTTCGATTTCGACGATGTCGGCATCGGCGATGGAATCTGCGCCGGCCGGCGTATCCAGCGGCGTGCTGCCCAGCGCCTGACGGGCGAAGAATTCGCGCGCTTCGTCCGGCAGCGGCGGCGGTTCGGACAGAATCCGGTCGCCCGACGAACCCAGCGGCGCGACCCGCGCCAGTTCGCTGGCCTGTTCGGCCGCGGCGAACGCGGACGGATCGGATGCGGGCTCGACCGAGCCGGCATCGAAGGCGTCCGACGGCGCGGCCGGTTCGGCTTCGAATACATCCTCGGCGACGTAGGCTCCGCCGGCTTCGATCACTTCGATCGATTCGTCGGTTTCGATCGCTTCGCTGGCTTCGATCGCTTCAATTTCTTCGATGCCGTCGTCCGCGGCGGCCGCGACGGATTCGTCGGCGAGTTCCGGCGCCGGCGCCGCGGCGACCTCGGCGAAACCGAAAATCGATCCCGGCGCCTGCGACGAGGGCAGGTCCTGCTCCAGCGTGGCCGGACGCACGAAGCCCTCGGCGATCAGCATCGGATCGGCTTCCGGCTCGGGTTCGCGACCCGGCGGCAGCACGTCGTCATGGCGATTGAGCTTGGCGCTGAGGTGGCGCGCCCAGCGCGCCGCGTCCCAGCCTTCGCGCGAGGCGGCCAGTTCGGCCTCCTCGAAGATCACTTCGATCGACGGATCCAGCAGCAGGTTTTCGAACCGGTCCAGCGCGTCCTCGGAGGCCGGATCGAGCACGACCACGACCACGTCGGGATCGGCCGCGTCCAGCGCCTGCGGATCGAGCACGGTCGGGTCGCCTTCCAGCACCAGATTCGCGCCGGCTTCGGCCAGCGCAACGCGGAGACGTTCGCAGGCCACACCGGCCCGCGCCAACAATACGACGCGACGCTCTGCTTCAGACATGACTACGGGTAATTCCCAGCAATTCGAACACGTTGCGCATCAACTCGGGCTCCTGGTACGGCTTGCCGAGATAACGCTCGACGCCGATCTCGAACGCGCGCTGGCGATGCTTTTCGCCGGTACGCGAGGTGATCATCACGATCGGCACGTCGCGCAGGTGCGGATCGGCCTTCATCTGGGTGGCGAGTTCGTAGCCGTCCATGCGCGGCATTTCGATGTCCAGCAGCATCAGGTCGGGCACGCGCTCGCCCAGACGCTCCAGCGCATCGATGCCGTCCTTCGCGGTCACGACTTCGAAGTTGTGGCGCTCGAGCACGCGGCCGGTCACCTTGCGCATGGTCACCGAATCGTCGACCACCATCACCAGCGGCACCCGGCGGGTTTCCGCCGGCGCCGACGGCGGCGGCGCGTTCTGGGTGAAGTCCTGCAGCAGCGCGGCGCGACGACGCACCAGCGGCGCGATGTCGAGGATCACCACCACGCGGCCGTCGCCCATGATGGTCGCGCCGAAGATGCCGGGCACCGAAGCCACCTGCGGGCCGACCGGCTTGACCACGATTTCGCGGTTACCGATGACCTGATCGATGGTGACCGCGGCGCGCAGATCGCCGGAGCGGATCAGCAGCAACGGCATCTGCAACTGGCCTTCGGCCTTGGCCGGTGCGTGGCCGACCAGCATGCCCAGGTCGTGGACGTGGTAGTCCTCGCCGCCGTAGCGGTAGCTGACATCGCCGGCGTCGAGCACGTCGCGCGACAGGCGACCGACGCCGCGCACCGAGGCGATCGGCACGGCGAAGGTGGTTTCGCCGATGCGCACGAACACCGCCTGGGTGACCGCGAGCGTCTGCGGCAAGCGCAGGGTGAAGTGAACGCCCTTGCCCGGATTGGAATGGATATCGAGCGTGCCGCCGAGCTGGCGCACTTCGCTGGCGACCACGTCCATGCCGACGCCGCGGCCGGCGAGGCGGCTGACTTCGTCGGCGGTGGAGAAGCCCGGTTCCAGGATCAGCGTGTCGAGATCGGCTTCGGACAGCACCGCGTCGGTGCGGACCAGGCCGCGCTCTTCGCCGCGGCGACGGATCGCCGCGCGGTCGAGACCGGCGCCGTCGTCGGCCACTTCCAGCACGACTTCCGAACCTTCGCGGCGCACCGCGATGCGCACCGTGCCTTCGTCCGGCTTGCCGGCGGCGCGACGCTGTTCGGGTTTTTCCAGGCCGTGCGCGACCGCGTTGCGGAGCATGTGCTCCAACGGCGCGGTCATGCGCTCGAGCACGTTGCGATCGAGTTCGCCCTGGGTGCCTTCGAGCTTCAGCGCGACCTGCTTGCCCAGTTCGCTGGAGGCCTGACGGACCACGCGGCGCAGACGCGGCAACAGCGTATCGAACGGCACCATGCGCGTGCGCATGAGGCCTTCCTGCAACTCCGAGCTCACGCGCGACTGCTGCAGCAGCAGGGTTTCGTACTGACGGGTCAGGTCGTCGAGGGTGTTCTGCAGGCTGTTCTGGTCGGCCGCCGATTCGCCCAGCGCACGCGACAGCTGCTGCAGGGTCGAGAAGCGGTCGAGTTCCAGCGGATCGAACGACTGGTCGCCCGATTCGCCCTCGCGCTGGTAGCGCGCGATGATCTGCGCTTCGGTTTCGATTTCCAGGCGACGCAGCTGATCGCGCATGCGCAGGTTGGTCTGCGCCATTTCCGCGATCGCGCCGCGGAACGCGCCCAACTGCTGTTCCAGGCGGGCGCGGTAGATCGCCACTTCGCCGGCGTAATTGACGAGACGGTCGAGCAGGTCGGCGCGGATACGCACCTGTTCCTGCGGAGCGCGCACGCCGATGTCGTCTTCGTCGGCGAAGGGCGCATCGACGATCGGCGCCGACAATGGCTTGAGTTCGCCGCTGTCGCTCGCGTCGCCGCGCGGCGCGGGAGTCGCCGCTACGTCGGTGTGTTCGTCCTCGATCAGGCCGGGCACGGTCTGACCGCGCGAACGCGCTTCGAATACCGCGATCAACGCATCGGGCATGGCGATCGCGCGACGCGTGCCGACCCGGGTGACCATGCCGTGCAGGCGATCGAAACCGCGTTCGAGCAGGACGATGCCGTCGCGGCCGAGTTCGGTGCGCTGGTCGACCACCGCTTCGAGCAGCGATTCCATGACGTGGCCGAGTTCGCCGACCGCCATGATGCCGGCCATGCGCGCGCCGCCCTTGAGCGTGTGCAGATCGCGCTGCAGGCCGACCAGCGGTTCGCGCTCGTTCGGTGCTTCGCGCAGTTGCGCGAGCAGACCGTCGGAGTGATCGAGCAGGTCGCCGCCTTCTTCGACGAAGATGTCGACCAGTTCCGGATCGAGTTCGGTCAGGTCGAGCGCGTCGTCCGGATCGGGATCGGCGCTGTAGGCCTTGGCGAACGCCGCCGCGAGCGCGGCGGAAATGCCGGCCACGGCGCTGGTCGGGGCGCCGCTATGTGCGGCGGCCGCGGGTTGCGGTTCGGCTTCGACTTGCGGTTCGGCGTCGGATTGGGTTTCTTCGTTGCTGGCGCCGATGCCGCTGTGGTCGTCGAAGCGCAGCTCGGCCAAGTCGTCGGCGGAGACTTCGTCGCCGGCCGCGGCGTCCACCGTTTCGCCTTGCTCGGGCGTCAGGCGTTCGGCGGCGTAGTCGGCTTCCAGGCGTTCGTATTCCAGGCGCTCGGCTTCGGCTTGTTCGGCCGCAAGGCGCTCGGTTTCAAGGCGTTCGGCTTCGGCCTGTTCGGTGGCGATGCGCTCAGCTTCAAGGCGTTCAGCTTCGGCTTGTTCGGCCGCGATGCGCTCGGCTTCGAGGCGTTCGGCTTCAGCTTGTTCGGCGGCGATGCGCTCGGCTTCAAGGCGTTCGGCTTCGGCCTGCTCTGCGACGATGCGCTCGGCTTCGAGGCGTTCGGCTTCGGCCTGCTCGGCGGCAATGCGCTCGGCTTCGAGACGTTCGGCTTCGGCCTGCTCGGCGGCGATGCGCTCGGCTTCGAGACGTTCGGCTTCGGCCTGCTCAGCGGCGATGCGCTCGGCTTCGAGGCGTTCGGCTTCGGCTTGCTCCGCGGCAATGCGCTCGGCTTCGAGGCGTTCGGCTTCGGCTTGTTCGGCGGCGATGCGTTCGGCTTCGAGGCGCTCGGCTTCAAGTCGTTCGAATTCAGCCCGCTCGGCGGCGGTGCGCGCGGCATGCTCGGCGGCGAGGCGCTCGGCTTCGGCGCGCTGCGCATGCTCGGCGTATTCGGCTTCGAGACGTTCGTATTCCAGCCGCTCTTCTTCGGCGACACGCTCGGCTTCCAGACGCGCGGCTTCGGCGCGTTCGGTTTCGATCCGCTCGGCTTCGAGACGTTCGGCCTCCAGACGGGCCGCCTCGGCCTGCTCGGCGGCCAGGCGTTCGGCTTCCACGCGCTCGGCTTCGGCTTGCTCGGCTGCAAGGCGCTCGGCTTCGGCTTGTTCCGCGGCCAGACGCTCGGCTTCCAGGCGTTCGGCTTCGGCCTGCTCGGCGGCGAGACGTTCGGCTTCAAGACGCGCGGTTTCAGCCTGCTCGGCGGCAAGGCGCTCGGCTTCGAGACGTTCGGCTTCGGCCTGTTCCGCGGCGAGGCGCTCGGCCTCGAGACGCGCGGTTTCGGCTTGTTCGGTCGCCAGACGTTCCGCCTCGGCCTGCTCGGCGGCGATACGTTCTGCTTCGATGCGTTCGGCTTCGAGCCGCTCCGCTTCGATGCGTTCTGCTTCGATGCGCGCCGCTTCGGCACGCTCGGCTTCGATACGTTCGGCCTCGAGCCGCGCGGCTTGCGCCTGCTCGGCCGCAAGGCGCTCGGCCTCGGCCTTAGCCGCGGCTTCGCGCTCGGCGGCGAGGCGGGCCTGTTCGATCGAGGCGTCGCTCAAGCCCATCGGGCCGACGGTGCTCGGGTCGAACTCGGCCGGCAATACATCGAGGCTGATTTCGAATTCGTCGTCGTAGTTCGGCGACTGGCGACCGGCGGCATCGGCCGTTTCGGTCTTGCTGGCGCTGTCCGGCGAAGCGTCGTAGCCGTCGAACGCGCTCAGGTCGGCGACCGTGAGTTCCGACAGCGACTGCCCTTCCGGCAAGCCGTCGAGGTCGTGATCGAACTCGTCGACGATCATCGGCGAACGCGCGTCGGGCAGGCTGTCGCGCAGCATGGCGATGCGTTCGGGCAGGCCGATGAACATCGGCACATGCGGGGTCGGCGACTTCAATGCTTCGACGGTGCGGCGGATCGCGTCGGCGACCGCGCTGAGCGCGGACATGCCTTCGGCGCTGGCCGGCGCACCGCTGGCGAGCAGACGCTTGACGTAGGCTTCGGTCGGCGCGGTGACGTCGGTGATGACCGGTACTTCGGTCATCGCGAACGCACCATTCAAGGTGTGGATCGAGCGCTGTACTGCGTCGGTGACCGGTTGCGGCGCGGTGTTCGACGCGGCCAGCCAGGCTTCGATCGTGACCAGATGCCCGGCGACTTCGCCGTCGAGGATTTCCAGCAGCACCGGATCGACCGAGGCCGGCACGTACGGGCCGTCGCTGACCACCGCCGGGGCGGTGTCGACGATTTCAGGCTCGCCCGCGACAGCGGCGACCGGCGCCTGGTAATAGGCTTCCTCGCCGTTGGCGAGGCGGTCGGCATGCGCTTCGATGCCGGCCACGTCCACGCTCAGCGGCGCTTCGTTGCGCAGCGCGGCGTAGAAACCCGGCAGCGCGCGATGCGCGTGCTCGACCAGATCGATGACTTCCGGGCTGGCCGGACGGCCGTGCTCGCGCACGCGGTTGAGCAGGTTCTCGACCTTCCAGCTGAATTCGCCCAGGGTGCGCGCGCCGACCAGGCGGCCGCTGCCCTTGAGGGTGTGGAACACGCGCCGCACCGGCTGCACCCGCGCCAGATCGTCGGGCGCTTCGCGCCACGCCGGCAGCAGGTGTTCGAGGTTGGCGATTTCCTCCTGGAACTCTTCCAGGAAGATTTCCCGCACTTCGTCGTCGATGTCGTCGACGGTTTCGAAACCGCCCTGGGCCGGCGACGATGCGCCGAGGAACGACGGCGGCGAGGACGGCAGCGCTTCGAGCATCGCCGTGTTGACCAGTCCGCCGGACACGCGTTCGGCGACGTCGACCGGTTCGGCGGGCGCGGCATGGCTTTCGTCGGGTTCGAACGCCGAGCTGTACTGCGCGGCGCCGTGTTCGGCATCGAGGGCGGCGTTGTCGATGGACTCGGCGGCGGCACTGGCGTCGTGCGCCTGCGCCTCCGACAGGCTCCAGTCGGGCGCGACCGGAATCTGGGTGTGCGATTCGCTCGCGACTGTTTCGCTTTCGCTCGCGCTCGCTGGCGGCGCGGTTTCGGCGACGGCGGGCGCCGCGCCTTCGGCGGCGACAACGGGCGGCGTGGCGACTTCGGCCTGCGGCTCGACCCGGACCACGTCCGGCAGCGGCCAGTAGCGCAGCACTTCCAGGCTCTGACGCGCGATGTCGAGGATGTCGTCGCGGTTCGGGCGCTGCTCGCGCAGCGCTTCGAGGTAGTACTCCAGGCTGGCCAGGGCATCGGCCAGGGTGTCGAGCTGCTGACCGCTGGGCACGCGGCGGCGGCCGATCAGTTCGACCTCGGTGTAACGCTTGACCCCGGTGAGGTAGTCGGCCGCCAGCGGCAGCTCGATCATGCGCAGGGCACCGGCGACTTCGTCGAGCACGCGCGGCACTTCGGCCAGTTCGTCGTGGTCCCACTTGGTCTCGACGAAGGCGACGAAGGACTGGCGCGCATCGCCGAAGTTGGCGATGGCTTCGCGCGCGACCACGTCGAGCACCTTGCGCGCTTCGCCAGCGAGCAGGTCCTCTTCGGCCTTGTCGTCGGGCAGGCCCAGGCGCGAGACCTGGTCGTCGAGCGAGGCGTCCACATATAGCAACGCGCCGGCGACATCGAGCAGGGTGCCTTCGTCGGCGGCGCGGCGGCCGTCGACGATGTCGTTCATCGCATCGCGCTGCTGCAGCACGACGGTGCGGGCCATGCCCAGGCCCATCATGCCGAGGGTGTCGCTGACCCGCGCCAACGCCTCGACCTGCGGACGCAGTTCGCCGGCGTCGGTCTGGTTGGTGCGCAGGTGCAGGTCGAGTGCGTCCTTGACCCGCAGCAGGTCTTCCTTGATCGCCGCGGCGACGGTGTCGAGCAGGGCGCGATTGCGTCCGCTCAGGCTGCCGCGGGCGTGTTCGAGTTCGGATTCGCTCGGCAGGTGCGCGGCGAGTTCGAAGGTCTGGCGCAGATCGTCCAGCGCCGGATGGCGGCCGTCGCTGTGGGCGACGTGATACAGCAGCTGGCGGGTCGGTTCGGCCGCGGGCTCGCCGCGCGGCGCGCTGAAGCCGTCGTCGGACAGGATCTGGCGCGCTTCGCGCTCGACCCCGCCAAAGGCCTGGCGCAGCGAACGCGTCGCCGGCAAGGCGCCATCGCGCACCGCGTGGGACACCGAGGAGGCGACCCAGAGCATGCGCCGCACCGGTTCGAGCACGACATCGGCGAGCAGGCCGTCGATCGCCGAAGCGAGCTGGGCCGGGTTCGACGGCACACCGTCTTCCGGCCACGCGGTCAGTGCATCGCGCAGCGCGGCCAGATGCGGCGCGCTGGCGTTGCGGCCGCCACCACTGCCGACCGGCAACGGCGGCGGCAGATGCGCCGGCAGCGGTCGGTCGAGGTTCGGCGCGAACAGCACGCTTTCGTTGAGGCCGGATTCGCCGCGGGTGGCGCGCAATTCGTTGAGCAGCGGCAGCAGCACGATCGGAATATCGCGATGGCCGCCCTGCAGGCGTTCCAGATAATCGGGCAGCAGCACCACGCCGCGCATCAGCGCCGCGCAGGCTTCGTCGCGATCGGCGACGCTGCCTTGCTGCAGCGCCAGGGCCAGACGTTCCATTTCCTCGGCGACCATCGCCGGGGCGTACAGCTCGACCATGCGCAAGGTGCCATGCACCTGATGCAGATGGTTGGCGCACACGCGCATGCGCGAGGTGTCGGCGGGATCTTCGGCAAACGCCTCGATCTCCTGCCGCGCCTGGCGCAGGGTTTCGTCCAGCTCGGGCTTGATCCAGCCCAGCGTGGTGGTGTCGATGGCTTCGCGCAGCGCGGTCATGGCGTGCTCCGCGCGTCAACGCGGTCGCGTCGCTGACGCGGTCCGTGGCTCTGCCAGCGATGTGTCGGAAGCTTCATCCTCGGTACAACCCTTCTGTAATGCTTGATCACCGCCGCCCGATCCATCGCCGCCCTGCCCGACCGCTTGCGCGGATCAGGCCGGCAGCTTGAAGTCGGCGACCGAACGGCGCAGGTCGGCCGCCAGTTGCGCCAGGTTTCCAATCGACGCGGCGGTCTGGTTGGCGCCCTGCGAGGTCTGCGAGGTGATCTGCTGAATCGTGTTCATCGTCTGGGTGATGTTCGACGCCGCGCTGGACTGCTGCTGGGCCGCGCTGGAGATGCCTTGAATCAGGTTCGACAGATCCGACGACACCTTTTCGATCTCGCCCAGTGCGGTACCGGCGTCTTCCGCCAATCGTGCGCCCGCGACCACTTCCGAAGTCGTCTGTTCCATCGAGCTCACAGCTTCGTTGGTGTCGGACTGAATTGTCTGGACCAATGTCTCGATTCGCTTGGTCGCGTTGGACGCGCGTTCGGCGAGTCGTTGCACTTCGTCGGCCACCACCGCGAACCCGCGGCCCGCTTCACCGGCCGATGCGGCCTGAATCGCGGCGTTCAGCGCCAGGATGTTGGTCTGTTCGGAAATGTCGTTGATGAGTTCGACGATCGAGCCGATTTCCTGCGAGCTTTCGCCCAGGCGCTTGATTCGCTTCGAGGTCTCCTGGATCTGGTCGCGGATCGAGTCCATGCCTTGAATCGTCTGCCGCACCACGCCCGCGCCCTTGGTCGCGATCTGCACCGAGCGCTGCGCCACGTCGGCCGACTCGGCCGAGTTCTTCGACACCTGGTCGATCGAGGCCGCGATTTCGCTGATGCGGTCGGAGGCCGAGCTGATCTCGTGCGCCTGGTGTTCGGCGGCCTCGGCCAGATGCATGGCGGTGGCCTGGGTTTCCTGAGCGCTCGACGCCACCTGCACCGAGGTGTCGGTAATCGTCTGCACCAGGCTGCGCAGCTGTTCGACCGCGAAGTTGATCGAGTCGGCGATCGCGCCGGTCATGTCCTCGGTGACCGTCGCCTTTACCGTGAGGTCGCCTTCCGCCAGCGAACCCATTTCGTCCAGCAGGCGCATGATGGCCTCCTGGTTGCGGTCGTTGAGTTCCTTGGTGGTCTGGTAACGGCGCTGCTGGGCGTAGTTCAACGAGAACAGCAAGCCGGCGATCGCGACCAGCGCGGCCAGGCCGGAGATGATCGAGACCCAGATGTTGCCCATGAAGCTGGTGTCGCGCAGCGAGCCGAACGCGGTGAAGGCGCTGAACAGCGACTGGCTGTCGGTCAGCATCTTGTCGGCGCCGCCGGTGATCGATTCGGCCGCGGCCTGGGCCTGGAACAGGTCCTTGGAGCTGGCCGAGATCGCGTCGAGATCCTTCTTCATCTCCAGCCACAGCGCTTCGGCCTGGCCCAGCGCGGCCAGCGCGCCGCCGTTGGACAGCGCGTTGACGCCGAACGAGGCGTCGCCCTTGCGCAGGCCGGTGAGGATGTTGCCGAACACGATCGCGTCGCGGCCGAGCGCTTCGCCGGCCATGCCGGCGCCGCTGCCGCCGGCGCGGATTTCGGTGATGCGGCGGGCCATGGTCGCCGACAGCACGACCTGGCGCAGGGCGATGTAGACCTGCGAGGACGGCGAGCCGGAAGCCGACATCGCGCGGACCAGTTCGTCCAGGCGCGCCTGCAGCTGCGGGACCTTGCTGGAGAAGCTGTCGGCGTTGCCGGCCAGGGCCAGCACCGCGGTCTCGCTGGCGGTCACCTGGGCCGCGCTCTTACCGAGCGGCTCCCAGCTCTTGCTGACCGCGCCGATCGGGCCGGACACGCCGGCGGTGGTGCCGTAGTTGTCGTTGAGCTTCTGGATGTCGGCGTCGATGTCGCCGCGGGTCTTCTTGAACGCGGTGAACGCGTCCTTGTTGCCGCCGACCGCTTCACGCGCCTGCACCGCGAGCTTCTGCGAGTTGACCTGCAGGCTCGAGGCCGACGAACTCGCGCCGCCCAGGCGCGCGGCCTTCCATGTCGCATAGCCTGTGTTGAGACCGAACACCAAGACCGATAGGGCCAGCACGATCAGCCAGGTGTTGGCGCCCAGAAGGCGGCTCTTGCCGGCGTTGTCCATCACAGTGCTCATGGTTCGGAAACCTCAGGTGTACTTGCGTGTACTTGCTGGATTGAAGGGAGCGGCTTCAGGCCGCTGCTTGTCGGAATTCGGGAGTGCGCGCCAGCCGGTCGAGGCTGAAGATGCCCCAGGGCTGGCCGTCGATCAGGTAGGCGCGATCGACGAAATAGCCATAGCGGCCCTCGGTGAGGCCGTGTCCGGCCGCTTCCTCGAGGGTCACCTGTTGTTGGTCATGAAAACTGCGCTGGCCGAACAGTTCGTCGATCAGCACCGCCACGTCGCCGCCGGGCTGGCGCACCAGCAGGATGCGGTGGCCTTCGTGCAGCACGGTGCGCTCGCCTTCGAGGAACTGCTTGAGGTCGACGATCGGCAGCAGATTGCCGCGCACGTTGGCCAGCCCGAGCATCCACGGCTGCGCGCCGGGCACCTGGGTGACCTGCGGCAGCGACAGGATTTCGACCACTTCGGTGAAGGTCGAGGCCATGCGGCGGCCGCCGATGCGGTAGCCGACGCCGCGCCACAGGCCGGGCGCATCGAGCTGTTCGGGCAGGCCGGGCACGTGCGCCAGGGAGCGGCGCTCGTAATCGGTCAGCACATCGAACGGCGGCTTGAACGTCATCGTTTCGGTTATCCGGCAAGTAGTGCGTTGATTCGCGCGATCAATTCGTCTTCCCTCGGCGGCTTGACGATGTAATCGCGCGCGCCCTGGCGCATGCCCCAGGCGCGGTCGGTTTCCATGCCCTTGGTGCTGACGATCAGGACCGGGATCTGGCTGGTGTCGGCATCGCGGCTGAGCGCGCGCGTGGCCTGAAACCCGTTCATGCCCGGCAGCACCACGTCCATCATCACCAGGTCCGGCCGCTCGCGCTTGCAGGCCTCGATGCCGTCCTCGGCACTGCCGGAGGCGAACACTTCGTGCCCGTTGCGCTGAAGCAACTGCGTCAGCACCGCGGTATCCGTCGGCGAGTCCTCAATAAGCAGGATGCGTGCCATGGTGTGCCTTACCCCCCGGTCAGGCGTGAACGTGCTTGCGGATCGCGTCGAGGAGCTCCTCGCGCGTGAATGGCTTGGTCAGGTACTGCTCCGATCCGACGATGCGCCCACGCGCCTTGTCGAACAGGCCGTCCTTGGAAGACAGCATGATGACCGGCGTGCTCTTGAACAGTTGATTGTTCTTGATGAGCGCACAGGTCTGATAGCCGTCCAGACGCGGCATCATGATATCCACGAAAATGATCTGTGGCTGCTGATCGGCGATCTTCGCCAACGCTTCGAATCCGTCGATGGCCGTGACCACCTCGCATCCTTCGCGCTTCAACAGCGTCTCGGCGGTTCGACGGATGGTCTTGGAATCGTCGATCACCATGACCTTCAGACCATCGAGGCTGCCGCTACGAACCTCGTCGAGCATTCTTTGTATCCCCCATTGCGACGCCGTTGAATCCCCGGGCGTCGCGAAGCCGTCTTTATTCCAAGCCGCACGCGGGCTGTCAAGCGCGCCTTCCGTGCTCGGAAACTGAATACGCAGCATATCGGCATCACAGGACAACCTTGCCGCGCATCACCGATGCCGGCGGCCGCTTCCATCGGCCTGCGTATGTCGCCCCTCGCATCGTGCGATGTGATTGATCGTTGCGTGTCGCAAATGGACGCAGGGCGACCGTTTCCGACCCCGCCATCATGACAGATACCGGCGACCTGCCTGCTACCATCACGTCAATCTTTCAGGATTCCGTTCCCATGCCGTTGGACATCGTCGTCGTGATGGACCCGATCGGGTCGATCAAGATCGCCAAGGACTCAACCTTCGCCATGCTACTGGAAGCGCAGCGGCGCGGACATCGGCTGTGGTATGTGCGGCCCGGCGGGCTGAGCCTGCTCGGCGGCGCGGCGCGCGCCACGGTGGCGGCGTTGCGGGTCCGCGACGACAAGGCGGGCTGGTTCGAATTGGGAGATTGGTCACAGATTGAACTCGGTCACGGCCACGTAGTGCTGATGCGCAAGGACCCGCCGGTCGACGCCGAATACCTGCACGACACCCAGATCCTGTCGGTCGCCCAGCGCGCCGGCGCGTTCGTGGTCAACGACCCGCAGGGCCTGCGCGACTACAACGAGAAGCTGGCCGCACTGCTGTTTCCGCAGTGCTGCATCGACACCCTGGTCAGCCGCGATCCGGCCGAGCTCAAGGCCTTCGTCCAGCAGCACGGTCAGGCGGTGCTCAAGCCGCTCGACGGCATGGGCGGGCGCTCGATCTTCCGCGCCGCGGCGGGCGAGGCCAACCTCAACGTGATCCTGGAAACCCTCGGCGATGGCGGCCAGCACCTTGTGATGGCGCAGAAGTTCCTGCCGCAGATCAGCGACGGCGACAAGCGCATCCTGCTGGTCGACGGCGTGCCGGTCGACTACGCGCTGGCGCGGATTCCGCAAGGCGACGAGTTCCGCGGCAACCTCGCCGCGGGCGGCCGCGGCGAAGGCCGGCCGCTGAGCGAGCGCGATCGCTGGATCGCCCACGAGGTCGGTCCGGAAATGAAACGCCGCGGCATGTTGTTCGTCGGCCTGGACGTGATCGGCGATTACATGACCGAACTCAACGTCACCAGCCCGACCTGCATCCGCGAGCTCGACGAACAGTTCGGCCTCAACATCGCCGGCCTGCTGTTCGACGCGATCGAGGCCCGCATCGCAGCCGCCCAGGCGGCATGAGCGCGGCCGCACCCACCCTGCCCGGCGGCGGCCTGGCCGAACCGCAGCGTTTCAGCGCCACCCTGGTGCTGTCGGTGATCGTCCACGGCATTCTCTTGCTGGGCGTCGGCTACACCCTGGAGCAGGCCGCGCCGGTGGTGCCGACCCTGGACGTGATCCTCACCCAGACCCAAACCGCGCTGACACCCAAGCAGGCCGACTTCCTCGCCCAGGCCAACAATCAGGGCGGCGGCGAGCACGACAAGAGCACCCGCCCGCGCGACAACCAGTCCGGTCCGGCACCGCAGGCCGAGGCCGGCGTGGCCCAGATGCAATTGCGCGCGCAATCGCCGACCGCCCAGCCCGATCCGGTCGCGCGCGTGGTCAGCAGCACCCGCGGCGAGACCGTGGTGGCGCGCGACCGCGCCACCCAGACCCCGACCGAACGGCCGTTGCCGGTCGGCGAACGCAAGATCGAACACGACATCGAGATGGCGCGGCTGGCGGCCGAGATCCACATGCGCTCGGAGCGCTACGCCAAGCGGCCCACGCGCAAGTTCGTCTCCGCGAGCACCACCGAATACGCCTGGGCCGGCTATCTGCGCGCCTGGGTCGACCGGGTCGAGCGCGTCGGCAACCTCAACTACCCCGACGAAGCGCGCCGTCGCCGCCTGGCCGGACAAGTCGTCATCAGCGTGGCGGTACGGCGCAACGGAAGTGTCGAACGCGCCGACATCGTGCGCAGCAGCGGCATCGCATTGCTTGACGCCTCGGCGCTGCGGATCGCCAGACTGGCCGAACCGTATCCGCCGCTGCCGAAGACCGAGGAGAACCCGGACATTCTGCATGTGACGCGGACTTGGAATTTCTTGCCGGGTGGGTCGTTGGTGGACGAATAAATCGCGGTCACTCCGCGTTATCGTGAGCATCGCGCCGGCACGGTGCCGGCCGCGCCCGCTTCATGGATCGAAACGCATGCGCGTCCACCATCGCTTCTTCCGTCGCCGCTCCATCCTCACCTTGGTCGGGGCACTTGCGATTGCGCTCGGCGGCTGCGGCCGCGACGCCGGCCGAAGCGCGACCGCCGACGATGACGCGCGCTGGGCCGCGCTTGGCGGTCGTCTGTTCGCCGATCCAAGCCTCAGCGCCGACGGCCAGGTCAGTTGCGCCAGTTGCCATCGCGCCGAGCATGCGTTCTCCGACACGCGCGCGGTTTCGATCGGCACCGGCGGCAAGACCGGCACCCGCAACGCGCCGAGCCTGCTCGACGTGGGCGAGTTGTCGCATTTCTTTTGGGACGGCCGCGAATCGCGCCTGGAAATCGTGGTGCTGCAGCCGCTGACCAATCCGGTCGAGATGGGCCTGGCTTCGACCGAGGAACTGCTGCGCCGTCTCGCCTCCGAGCCGCGCCACGCTGACGCGTTCGCCGAACTCGGCGGGCTTTCCGCCGATGCCGTCGCTCGCGCCCTCACCGCCCACCTGCGCACGCTGCGCAGCGGCGAAAACGCCTACGACCGCTTCCAGTCCGGTGACCGCACCGCGCTCGATACCGACCAGCAAGCCGGCCTGGCCTTGTTCACTGGCAAGGCCAGCTGCGGCGACTGCCACCAGCTGCAACCCGGCCGCGCGCGCTTCACCGACGATCGCTTCCACCACCTGGGCGTCAACGACAGCGCCATCGCCGGACGGGTCGCCGGCCTGATCCAGCGCCTGGACGGCAAGCGCGACCTCGGCGCGACGGTGTTGACCGAAGCCGACATCGCCGGCCTCGGCCACTTTGTCGCCACCCGCAAGCCCGCCGACCTCGCCGCCTTCCGCACCCCATCGCTGCGCAACGTCGCCCGCACCGCGCCGTACATGCACGACGGCTCGGTGGCGACGCTGGAGGAGGCGGTGGACCAGGAGGTGTATTACCGCGGCATCAGCAAGGGCCGACCGTTGTCGATGACGGTGGAGGAGCGGCGGCAGTTGTTGGCGTTCTTGCGGGCGCTGTCCGCCCCTGATCGTCTCTAATGCAATCACCCCAGGGCAGCGCGGACGCGACACTGTCCAATAAACGTCTCATATGTGTACTCAGCAGCGGTCGCTACGACCTAACAACAAGATCGCCAACAAAGCCGATCCCGTTGTATTCGCCGCTTCCCTCGCCGATTGCCAGGTCATGATCGTGGACGCAATCGACCTGATCGATCAAGGCAACTGAACGAAGCTATGTACACGGCACACGTATGGCCGCCGACCGCAAAAGAAGAACACGCAAGCGCCACCGGGCTGATCGCCGCCGACCCCTTCGGCGAGTTTTATGACCAGCCGGACCTCGCCTTGCGCAACCAGCTCACCGTTTTCCCTAAGCACCGCCGTCGTGCCAGAACGCTCTGCCGAGTCCACCCAGTCTGTGAACAGAGCAAAAGCGAGTGCACCGTGAGCCAGAGCCGCACACACGAACATCACGCTTATGCATGCAAATAAAACGCGCACTCCGGCGGACGGTCCACTCGCTCTCGGCTCCAACGAGATGCTTGCCGTGAATACGGCAAACACCACTGCGCCCACGGCGAATGCGGCATACCAAAGCGCTTGACGGGAATTCGCAGTCATCTGCCCTTGCCGATCTGAGTTCCGGTAATGCTACTGGTGGCCGAAACGACTGTACCTGGAAGGCCAGCCGATACTCCTTTGCACTACCTGAGAAGCATCCGGTGAAGGAAGTCCCTACGCTACAAGCGCGATGAAGCCACCAAGCCCAGCGTCCAGAGTAACGCCCGCAAGCGCCCCATAGTTGAAGTGCCGACATGACCTTGGCTTGCTCAACTAGCGGTCCACTGTCCGATCACATTACCAGTGCCGCTAGTCGCGGCCCTGAAGTCCACGTGCAAATCGTGTGCGCACCTTGGCCCTAGGCCTTGCGGTTCATCGCCGGCAAGCGCAGCGTGATTGGCGAAGCTCAGGGAGATGCGATAGATGGCATCCACCAAGCGGATGCTGCGCTGTTCCAGATATCCCAGCGCCTCAGGCCCATCCTTCTAAGCCGAGAGGTAGCAGTCGATCACCTGCGCCCGCTTTAGATCAAATTGTTAGCCGCCGCAGTCATTTTTTAGCCTTTTCGAAAAAAACATCAATATCCGTGGCTAGCCGATGACAGGGTGAGTGTGCCGCAAAAAAGCGATTGCACTCTTGCTCTGCCCTAAAGCTGCGATCGATGCTGTAGTCGCTCTGCCGACCCGTCGAAATGTTATGCGGCACCAGCATCAGTGCATATGTCCGCCTTGGTGAGTCAGATGCGCCTAGCCTGGCAACTAAATCCGCAGCGACTGCATCACTTGGCCGCTTCAGGTATCGGGCAAAAAAATAATCGCTTGACCTAAAGTGCTCCACACCAAAGATGTATCGCGACGCCATCTTTCGCGCGTCTATTTCGCTTTATTTTTTGGCTGGAGTAGCTTGGCTTTATCGTGGATCCTAGAGCGACTTCCTAAAAAAGATACGCACCGCCCTACAAGCGGATCGAGCAAAAAACTGATGCCATTTCAACGTCGCAACAAATCATTCAGTATTTCTTGCCGACCATTTTATGCTGATTGAAATAGATATACAAAATAAAAGCAAAAACAAAGAAAGTAAGGCAAAAAAATTTTAAGCCACGCTCTCCTGAACCAGAAGGCACCGGAAAATAATGAAATACAGATGCAAAGTTGACTATCAGCCCGATCGACGCCGTCGTAAGAAATGCCCAGTAAAATCTAAGCCAGTGTCCGGAAGCCATGAATATCGCTGCCACGGCAATAACCAAAGCACTTCCCCAGTGCGACTCCCGCACTAATGGTAACGACATACTAAATCCAACGATTAAATAGAAACAAGCAACCGCCTTAGAGACAAACCAAAAATGATCAACAGTTCGCATTCACGGCTCCTCTCACGCGCACCCACAGCTCGACCTCTCACCATTCCCGAAGAGTGCATCGTTAGCGCCCCTCAACTCCGGATTTCAACTCATCGTGCGTGGGCCAGGATTTTATGTAGGGTGAATCAAGCAGACCGTGATAATCGCCAACATTGCTCCAGAATTTCCACGCTTGATAGCCAACAGTTAACCCATGCATGACACCCCAGGAATAGCTGTCACTACTGACTTCCATATAACTGTACAAATAGTGCTCCGCATTACGCAGGGCTTCAGCGGAAGTACCAGGCAGCACTTCACCATCACCCCCCCCCTTAGACCTATAATCTTCCACCAGGCATCTGCGCCATATTTTTCCAAATAATGTTGGGCCAGACATTTCCCCAAGAAATCCAACCCCAAGGGATCACTGAAGCGAACGGGATTTCCACCAGCATAAGCATAAAAATTAGGTCCGCCTGCCAACCCGATCGGGTCCTCGCTGATAAATNCGCGCCATCCCGGGATGGTAGTAGCGCGCCCGATAGTAATAGAGTCCGCTCTCGTCCAGTTCGCGACCCGTGTACTGATACGGATTGCTGAATCCGCCCTGCGCGGCCTGCGTTTGACCGTACGGGGTGTAATCGTAATGCTGCACCACCGCGCCGCTCGCATTCGACAACGCCTTCGTGCTTCCCAATGCGTCGGTCAGAAAGTATGTCCGGCCTG
>NZ_LMHM01000014.1:4971-5114 GCF_001427785.1 Lysobacter sp. Root690 | reverse complement strand
ACGTGTCAGTCCGCGCAAAACGCTCGTCGATACCAAGACCGGTCAATATGCCACTGACCGTTGCTCCACGGGTTTCTTGCACCGCGTCCAAGCCATCGTACAAATATTGTGTCGTCTGGCCGTTCTCGGTCTTTCCGATTCGG
>NZ_LMHM01000014.1:0-4951 GCF_001427785.1 Lysobacter sp. Root690 | reverse complement strand
GGCTGTTCCACACGTAGGTGCGGGTGCCGTCGCCGATCAAGTTGCCATTGGAGTCGTAGCTCAACGCTTGGCCTTGGTACTGGATCTGCCGATGATTGTCGTCGAACGCATTACCGTCGCTCGCAGCTGGCAACAGGCTGTTGGCCCACGAGCCAGTTTGTGCGACGCGCCGGCCCACTCGGTCGTACCCATAGCCCACCGAACCCAATATCGATCCAGCGCTGCTGGCATATGCCAGCCCAGTCAATTCGCTGGCCTCATTGAAGTCATATGCGGCGACCACTCCGTTCGGCAATGTCATGATCTCGCGGCGCCCGATGTCGTCATACTCGAACGCGACTTCTTCTGAGCCTTGCAATATCCGACGTAACTGGTCGCCATCGTCATAGCGGTATTCGACCTTCGCCTGGCTACCGGCGGTCATGCCGACCCGGCGCCCTACTTCGTCGTAATCGTAGGTCACCGTACCGGCAGCACCGGTTTCACTGCGCACGCGGTCGAAATCATCGTACTCCCAACTCAGTGTTCCAGCGGCCGTATCTATCAGCTGGCGACGGCGGTCGGCGGCGTCGTACACGAAGGTCTGAATGCTGCCGTCCGGCAGCGTTGCCTTTTCAGGTCGCCCCAATGTGTCGTAGCTGAAAATCGAGGTTTGATCACGACGATTCTTATGGGTTTTGATTCGATCGCCGTCGAAATAGGTCCAGGTATCGACCTGATCCAGGCTGTCGCGCCGCTCCTTTAACCGGTCGCGCTCGTCATAGACGTAGGTGATGCCGTTGCCATGCGGCAAAAGGATGGCCGAGACGTTGCCGTTATTGTCGTAACTGATCTCAGTGGTCCGCTGCATCGGATCGGTCAAGGTGCGTACCCGATCATTGTTGTCGTAGCTGCGCCTTCCGATGCGGCCTTCCACATCACGCACCACTACCAACCGACCCAACGTGTCATAGGCCATGCCCGTGGCGCGGCCCAACGGGTCGACTACGGACGTCAGCGCGCCGCCTTCGTAGCGGTAGGTTGTTGTGTGACCCTTCGCATCGATTGTCGTCAGTGGCTGACCAGCGAGGTTACACACGATCTGGACATTACGATTCAGCGGATCGGTGATCTGGCTCAAACAGCCGTCCTTGTACTGAAACGTCGTTGTGCGATTCAACCCATCGGTCATGCTGCGGAGATCGCCATTGTCGTAGTACGACATCAGGATCGATTGCGCCTTGGGCGTATTCGCCATCGCAGTCACCTGCGTGACTTGACTTGCGGTGTTGTATTGATACTCGGTCTTTCGCCCCAGCGGATCGGTGCGCACCTTCACCTGCCCCGACGCATGGCGCTCGAACGAATACGTCTGCGCTTTGTCCGTGCCGTAGCCATAGGTGTCGCTGATCGGATAGGGCGTCGCGCGCTCGTCGAACAGCACCCGCCGCTTCACCCCGTCCGGCCGCGTCACCAGCACCGCTAGATGCCCCTCCGGCGTGTTGCTGTAGCCGAACGTGTACACACTGTCGTCGGCTAGCGTCTGCTTGCTGATCCGGCCGATCCAGCTACCGTACTTGGGATACTCGTTGTAGACCACGCGATTACCGCGACGGTCGATCACCGACTCCATTACATGTTGCTGCAGGTAGGTGCCGAACTGCTTGTGATCCTTCGCGTACATGCAGTACCGCGGGTCGACATTGATCCCCGATGGGCACACGTCGAAATCATCCGCGAACGTGCTTGTCATATAGGTGTAGCGCTTGGTCGTCAGGTCTGGGTAGGTCACTTCCGACAGCAGGCCCTTGTCGTTGTAATCGTAGGCCCAGGTCCGCCCGGTGTGGTCCTTGGCGGTCTTGATCCGGTTTTGCGGGTCGTAGGTGAACGCAACGATCCGCCCGTTCGGTGATACCAGTTGGGCCAACAGGCCCGCGTTGTAGATCAACCGGGTCTGGTTGCCGAACCGGTCCTGCACCCACTGCAGCCGGGTGTCGTTGTAGCTGCTGAACTGCATCTGCGAACCGTCGCGCAGCGTCACCCTGTAGGCGCGGCCATAGGGCTGCTCCGGGTCCGCGTCGAAGATCGAGCGCATCACCGCGCCGGCGTAGGCGCTGCGCGATCCGTTCTGCCTCCACTCGCCCTGCGCGCCGGTGCCCGACAGCCGATCGAACTGCACCGCCGATCCGTTCGGCAGCACGATCCGGATCGCGCCATAGTCGTCGCCGATGCGCTGCAGGTAGTGACCGAACCCCAACGACATGCCCAGGCCGAACTCGCGCTTGCCCATATCGCGTGGACGGTAGTGCCGCTTGATCGACAACGGCACCACGTCGTTGATCGTCACGTCGGTGTCGGCGTAGATGAAATCGCCGGTGTGCAGGTCGACCGGGTCGCCTTCGGTGCCGGCGCCGCCGCTCTTGGCGTTCTGGTCCGCACAGTTGGGATCCGGGCACTCGCCTTCCTGATCCGGCGGCATACCCGCCTTCGGTTCCGGATCAGTATTCCGCACGCTGTACATCCCACCCATCGTCTGATGCAGCGCCACGCCGCGTTCGGGTTCGAACTGGCGGCCGTCCGCGGCCACCGTGCCTTGCCCGTACACCCGCCAGCCTTCGCGCGGATCGTAGATCCAGAAGTCGCCCACGGTTCCAGCCGGCTTACGGTCGTAATTCGGGTAGTACACCCGGATGCCGCCCGATGCGGTGGACGTCAGACCTTGCACCTGCGCGCCACCCGGCTCGAGCGTGAAGGCCATCGGGTGGTTCTCTTTCACCGGGAACGGCGCGCGGTTGACCGGCGTCGGCACGATCGCCAGTTCGGTCACCAGGCGTCCCTTACGGTCGCGGATCACCGTGCCCGCGGGGATGCGTAATTCCAGCCCCGGCATGTCCGGATGGCCGATGCGCATCTCCTGCTTCAGCGGCGAAGCGATCTTGATCTTGTCGCGCGCGGTGATGCGCGGCAGGTGCAGCAGATACTTCAGTTCGGTCAGTTTGCCCTTGACCACGCGCACGCCGACCACGAACTGGCCGTATTCGGCCTGCGCGCTGTTGGCGGTGCTGCCGTCCACGTACAATTCCTGCCAGCCCGGCGTCGCATCCAGCAAGGTGAACCAGCCATTCGTATCGGTCCGTGCCTTATGCGCGCCGATGCTGACTTCCACGTTCGCTACCGGTTGCTCGTCCACGCGCACGACGCGGCCGCGCACGACGGTGACGTCGTACAACGCCGCGGTCCTGGCCATTGACGGGTTCGGTGTCGGCGACTGGTCGGGCGTGTAGATGCGCCAGCGGCTGTCGGTGTTGTCGACGCCGGGGTACCACACGCCATCCTTGAGCTCGGCTCGTGCGCGGCACGGTGCGTACCATGCGCCCGTCCGCGCACAACGACGCGGTTCGCCTTCGCCGGTGATCTGCACGTCGCTAACCGCGGTCGTCGGCACCTCAACGTCGTTCAACGCCGCGGTGCGGAAGTCGATCGCGGTCGTCGCCAACGGCTGGCCATTGCGGCCACGCACGCCATCAATCAGCAGTGTGTACGGTGAATCCGGGAACAACGCCTGCTGCGGCGTCACGAACGCCAAGCGCCCGCCTTCGGCGGGCACCACTTTGGCGACGGCGCGGCCGCCGGGACCGAAAAGCACCACACTGCTGGCGTTGACGTCGCTGGCTTCCAGAGGCTGACTGAAACGCAGCCACAGGCGGCCGTCCGGCGCAAAACCCTGCGCCTTCGCCGCGGGCCATGAAGCCGCCAGCACCGGCGCCGCCTTGGCGGCGTCGGCGACGTGCGCGGCCGGGGCGGCCGGCGCGAAGGTCTGCGCCTGTGGATCGAAGCGCGCGTCGCCGCTTACGCGGCGGCCTTGCGCATCGACACCGCCGGATAGCCGCACGCTGCCGTCGCTTTCCAGCGCGCCGAGATGACCCAGGCGCGCCGGCGTCCACGCACCTTCGACGATTTGCACGGCGCCGTCGCGCGAATCCCACATCTCCGCTTTGGCCACGCCGGCCACGCCTGGGGTCCAACCGCCGCTGAGCAACAGACGACCGTCGCTGAGCAGGGTCGCCCCATGACCGGCGCGCGGCGCCAGACCGGGCAGCTGAGCCGGCGTCAGCGTCTGCGTCGCCGGATCGAACCACAGACCTTCGCGGTGCACCTGGCCGGATGCGTCCACGCCGCCCCATACCAGCACGCGGCCGTCGGCGAGCAGGCTGATGCTGGCCAAGCGGCGCGGCGCGCTCAGTGGCCAGCGCCGTATCTGACTGCCTTGCTCATCGTCGCGAAGCAGGCTCAGACCGCGACCATCGCGTTCGACAACCAGCCAACGTCCGTTCGGTAACTGCGCGCGCGCTTCGCGTGACTGCAATGCCAGTTGTTGCGACAACGACACCGGCAACGGATCGAGCACCGCGCCGACCTCGCCAGGCCGCAGCGATACCGCGCCCAACGATAGGCCTAACGTCAGCGCCATCGCGCCGATACGCCAAGTCTTGCGCTTTCCGTGCTCCTGCGGTCCTTGCTTTGTGTTCAGCATCATGCTTCTCCCGATCCCTCAGCAGCTTGAGCTATCTTGCAATTTCGATTCAGCTGATCGAGCCAAAAGCTTTCGCAATCGCTATCAGCCTCGATAAAAAAATTGCGGGCATGTTGGCCGGCGAACTGAGTGGTTACATCGCTCGACCGTGGCATAGCCTGAACTTGGCTGGTGCCGTCAGGCGCCAGCAGCGTGCGCGCGATCAGGGTCTCGCCGTATCTCGGATCCACGTACAACAGGTACTGTCCGGTCACCGGCAGGTTCGANACGTGTCAGTCCGCGCAAAACGCTCGTCGATACCAAGACCGGTCAATATGCCACTGACCGTTGTTCCACGGGTTTCTTGCCTGGCCGTTCTCGGTCTTTCCGATTCGACGGCCCAGCGGATCGTATGCATAGTTGGCGATCGTCTGGCCGTCCTGCTGGATGGCCACCAAC
>NZ_LMHM01000013.1:999444-999554 GCF_001427785.1 Lysobacter sp. Root690 | reverse complement strand
CGGCTGCGAAAGTTCGCCAGGCCGTGTTTGACTCGTTTGATGCACTTAGACGTTGACAGTGCAAACCAAAGAAAAATGCTTTGTTGTGAATCAAGGGCCCGCAAGATCGA
>NZ_LMHM01000013.1:950393-999427 GCF_001427785.1 Lysobacter sp. Root690 | reverse complement strand
ACATCCTGTCTCGGTGGCGCACGGCGCACATCCATGTGCGCCGCCCTTCGGGTGTCCTCTTGTTCTCGCAAGTCAGCGGCCTCGCAGCGCTGAAAGGTAGGCATTGCTTCGAACTTAAGCCAAGCACAAGTTCAGGCCAGACAGCGGCTTGACGATGCGATCGCTTCGGTGACGATAGCGACCGTGACTTAAGACTTGTCCGCGGACGCATCGCGTTCGTAGCAATGATCGCCGGCCGGATGCCGCCACTGTTTGTCGCCCAATTGCATCGGATCGCGCATCTGGGTCGGTTCTTGCGCGGTGTCGGTGGCGAATCTGGCGCACAGGCGGAAGCGGCCGTTCTGTCCCGGTTGGTACGCGTACGGCGCGGTCGTGTCCGGGTCGTTGATGGGCAGCGCCAGACCCGGCTGCGCGGCCAGTTTTGCCAGGTCCGGCGGCAAGGCCTTGTGTGCGTCGAAATAGCCACGCAGTTCCTGATCGATTCGGCTCAGATCCTGCACCCGTCGTTCGTCCAGGCGCATCTGCCGCTGCGCGCCTGGTCCGCCCATCTTCACCACCGCCATCGCGATCGCCGCGACGATCACTGCTCCGGCCGCGATCAGCAGCCCACGTCCGACCGATGCGCTCATGCCTGACTCTCCTCGCGACGCAGATCCCACAAGTAGTAGCCGAACACGGTGCCGGCGATCACCGCCACCACCAGCACCTTCAGCACGAAGCGCACGCTCAATTCGCCGCCCAGCAGGTTGTAGACCAGCGAGGTCATGTCGCCGATCAACACCGTCGCGGCGATGAACAAAGTCAGGTAGGTCAACCATCGCCGCACCGGCGACAGGCGCTTGATCGGGTATCGGGCGACATCGCGCGCGACCCGGTGCGAGACGAACGCGAACACCGGGAACGAAATCACCAGAGCCGACACCGACCAGCGCAGCGAATCGGCGACATTGCGATACCACAAGCCGTAACTGTGGTCGGCCGGATCCGGCCAACTCAGGTTGATCAGGTCGAACACCAAGCTGCCGAGGTGATAGGCGACGAAGTACAGGGTCGAGAACATCACCAGATACGCGAAGGCCTCGCGCGCCGACAACGAAGCGCGCGGCTTCGGCACCGGCACCACGAAGTCGACATCGGCGTAGGCGTCGAGCGCGCCGCGGGTCTGTTCGGGACTCCAGCCCGCCGCCGCCAGCGCCTGCGCGGTCGCCTGTTTCGATTGCCCACGTAACAAGGCTTCGCGTACGAAGCCGTCCAGTTCCAGACTTGCCGAGGCCATGCGGGCGACTCCATTGAGTGACGCCTGGAATCTAACAGCAAGCCGCCGCGGTTCGCAGCGCGTCGTCGAGGTAGCGCGGAACGCTACCCGGTGGATACTCGACGGACTACGTTGCGCAAGAATGCGAAACGCATGGGTCGGCCAGTGCGTCGCGAGCCTTGCGCCTTATCCCTGCAGGCTTCTCGCACAATCCACCACCGTGACCGCCGCCGGCCGCGGCGCGAAACCGAGCAGATCGCGTGCTTTCTGCGAAGACACCGCGTTCTTGCGTCCCAGCAGCGGCGTCATCAACTTCAAGTGCGGCAGGAACCAGGCCAGCATGCGGACCAGCGCATCCGGCAGGCCGCGAGTCGGCACCCGACTCGCCTGCGCGCCCAGGCCCGCACGCAAGGCCGCGGCGACCTGCTTCATCCACAGGAACTCGCCGGTCGCCAGAAACCGCTGACCGGCTGCTTCGGGCGCGAGCATCGCCCGCACATGCAACTGCGCCAGATCGCGCACGTCGACGATCGAGAAGCCCAGCCTCGGCAAACCCGGCGGGCGGCCTTCGAGCAGGCGCTGGATGATCTGCACCGAACCGAGGTTGTCGCGGGTCAGCACCGGGCCGAACACCGCGCCCGGCAGCACCGTGGTCAGTTCGATCGCGCCGGGATGCTCGGCGACGAACTGCCAGGCCGCGCGTTCGGCCAATACCTTCGAACGACGGTAGGTGTCGAAGCCCGGATCGCTCGGATCGGACCATATCGCTTCGGTGCTGACCGCATCGGAGCCCGGCGGCGGGCGCGCGGCGGCCGCGGCCGAAGTCATCACCACCCGCTTGACCCCGGCCTTCGCCGCCGCGCGCAATACGCGCAGGCTGCCGTCGCGCGCGGCCGCGATCATCGCGTCCGGATCGGCCGGGGTTCCGCCGCCCAGAGGCGAGGCGACATGCAGTACGTAGTCGCATCCAGCCACGGCCGCGTCCCAGCCCGCATCGTCGGTCAGATCGGCGACCACCGCGGTCAAGCGCTCGACGCTGGCGCCGGCCGCGACGATCGACGCGCGCAAAGCCGATTCCTTGCCCAGGCTGCGCACGCTCGTGCGCACGTCGAAGCCGCGTTGCAGCAGTTCCACGATGCAGTGGCCGGCGATGAAGCCGGTGCCGCCAGTGACCAGCACGATCTCAGTCACGGCCATGCTCCAGACGCAAAACCGGTATCAGCGGCGAACTCGACCGATGCGAGAGCTCACGCCCAGGCGCGCGACGTTGAATGCGATACACCGACGCGGGCGGCAGATTGCGCAGCGTGCCGCCGATGCGAGTGGCCTTCAGACCCAGGCGCTCAAGCACCGGCCGCGGCACCGGGCAACGCGGTCCGTAGGTGAATTGATAGAAGCCACCGTCGGCGCGCAGGTAGACGAACGCGCCGGTCAGGATCGCCATGACCTTGCGCAGCGGCATCGACAGCAGCGGCAGACCGCTGACCACCGCGCCCACCACCGGCGCGGCGAACACCCGGGCGCGCGCAAGCCGCGCCGCATCCAGGTTGAGCACTCGCGCGCGCGGAAAGCGCCGGCGCAGCAGGTCGCCGAAATCGGCCTCGGTCTCGATCAGGGTCAGCTCGCTTTCGCCTACCCCGCGCTCAAGCAAGGCGCGAGTGAACACGCCGGTGCCGGGGCCGAGTTCCAGCACCGGCCCCTGCGACGGCTCGACCTCGCGCGTGATCAACCGCGACAAGGCGCGGCCGGACGGCGCGATCGCCGCGATCCGCAAGGGATCGGCGGCCCAACTGCGCAGGAACTGAAGGCGGTCGGACGGTACACACAGGGCGTTGGCGGTCATGGTGAAGTTCCTGCAGCGTCGGCGACGGACCGGGCGGCCGCGTCTTGTCTACAGCAGTATACTTAGCGATATCGTCTTGTCTACCACTGTATACTTAACCCATGTCCGAGACCCCGAGCCCACGCCGCCGCAACGCCGCCACGACCCGCCAGGCCATCCTCCAGTCGGCCCGCGAGGCGTTCGCCCGCTCGGGTTACGACGGCGCCGGCGTGCGCGAGATCGCCCAGGGCGCCGGGGTCACCGCGATGCTGGTGAATCGCTATTTCGGCTCGAAGGAAAAACTGTTCGCCGAGGTGATCGCCGAGTCGATGGCGCGACCGATCATCCTCACTCCGACCCACCTCGCTTCGTCCGACATCGGCCGCGACTTCGCCACCGCGCTGGTCGAGATCACCCGCAGCGGCGCCACGCCGCTGGAAGGTTTCCTGATCATGCTGCACTCCGCATCGAGCGAACGCGCGGCGCAGATCGGCCGCGAGGAAATCGAGCGCGGGCATCAGCACACGCTTGCCAGCGCGCTCGACGGACCGCTCGCAGAACAGCGCGCGGCCTTGGTGTTGTCGTTGGTCGCGGGCGTGCAGGTCATGCGTCAGATGATCGGGCTGTCGGCCTTGGCCGATGCCAAACCGGAACAGTTGATCGAACTGCTCGCGCCGTTGTTTCAGCGGCTGCTTGAGGGCGAGGTGCAGGTCGGCGATAAAACCAAATCCATCAAGGCGAACGACAAGAAGGCCAGACGCGCCGCGGGTTGAGCGGTTACGGCATGGCGGCACGGCGTAACGGATTCGCGGCCCCGCCTGTTCGATCGTGGCATGGATCGAAGACCGGCAAAAACGCAGTTCTCGCCCCACTCCGGCCAGACGGATCGACAGCCCGTTCGCCACGTTCGATGGTGAAAATGAATACGGATGGGCTGTGCTATGTTCGCGCCCAGCCGCACTTAACCCGGATCGAGACGGCCGCGAATGTGACAAGGACTCAGTTGACTACTCGCCAGTTCAACCACGCTGCCACGGCCATGCCGGGCGCGACGCTCACCGCGCGATCGCGACAAGCGACGTCTTTCCTGCAACTCCGCCCGGTGCGCGCAAGCGCGCTGCGCTGCGCCGTACTCCTCACTCTTTTCCTATCGGCCTGCACCATGCAAACGACTAGCTCATTCGATTCCGCCAGCTGGAAATCCCAACGCGGCGCCGACGCCCAGCAGAACCGGCGCGGGACCATGGTCGCCGCGCTGGAAAAATCGATCGATGTCGGCATGCCGCGCGAGCAAGTCATCGCCCTGCTCGGCGAACCCGATTCCACTGACGCCGCCACCTCGACCGACATGTACGAACTCGGCGTGGCCCAGTACGGCGTCGACGAAGAGTTCTACCAGATCCAGTACCAGGACGGGAAAGTCGCCACCCATCGCTGGGGCCGCCGCTGAGCCGCGCCGCCACTCACACGACCGACGCATACGATTGAAGAATCAGGGAGCCTGCCATGCCGACCCGGCCCGATCTGGCGAATGTGCGCACCACTTACCAAGTCGCCGACGATCAGATGATCGACTATCGGCCGCGCTTGTACGGCGCGGTCGATATTCCGTTCACCGATTCGGTCAAGGTCACCAAGACCGAGGGCGCTCTGCTCGATAAGCTCACCCAGGACCACGGTCTGATGGGGCTGAAGGATTTCGACGGCATCCGCAAGCTGGCTTTCAGCGAAGGCGTCGCGCGTTTTCCCGACAATCCGTTGCCGGCCAATATCCCGCCGGACCGCGCGCGCGAATGGCAAGGCAACGACGGTCACCGCGATGCGTTCCGCCACGCCTACTGGAATGCGCAGATGGCGCAGAAGTACGGTTCGCAATGGTCCGAGGCCTTCGCCACCGCGCACGAAGGCGTGCCGGGCAACACCGCCAATCGCGAAGCGATGGACCTGTACAACAACCAGATCGGGCGTTCGATCGGCGCCGGTCATCCCAACGCCACGCCGAAGGAACTCGCCGATCTGGTCGAGCAATCCTTGAACCAAGGCAAGCTGGTGGTGATCGATCGCAACGGTCAGCTCGAGTGGAGCGATCGGGTCGCCAAGGGCCAGCACGGACTCGCGCCGGACGAAGTGATCGGGCCGCATCTGCGCACGCCCGGGGTCGTGTCCACCGATACCTCGATCAGCGCCAACACCGCGCCGGCCGCACCCGGCCAGCCCGAGACGCGTCTGGCCGCGGCCGACCCATCGGGCAGCGTCGAGCGGATGCGTCAGGACCCGATGTACGCACAAGTGGTCGCGGCAATGGACGCCAAGGGTTTGCGCGACGAAGGTCTGGCCGCGAATTTTTACGCCGGCGCGAGCCGCGAGGGCCTGTCCGGCGTGGCCAGCATCGAGATCGGCAAACCGGTCAGCGACGCCGACGGCCAACCCGACCGCAACTACTTCGTGATGGAGGGCAGCACCGGCCCGCTCGGCCCGGCGCATGCCCGCGTCAGCGAGAATGAAGCGCGCGGCACCTCGGTGCAGGTGGCGGCGAACAATGCCGAGCAAGCGCGTACCCAGCAGGTAGCGGCCGCCGATCAACAGCAAGAGCGCAAGCCGGTTTCGTTGAACGTCTGAGGACGCTCGAATCGAGCGGTCGTGCCCGACCGCTCGGTCGGCTCGGACTCTCATACCACGCAGCGGCCACCGCGTTGTTTCCGCCGAGTCTTAGTTGAACACCCTGCCCGACTTCGCACTGACCTGGCTGTCCGCATAGCCCAACGCTCGCAATTGCGCATACGACGCCGGCGCCATGTCGGCGAAGGTCGCCATCGGCTGGGCACAGCCGGGACAGGCGAATGCGATGACCTCGGGCCGTCGCAGATCGACCATCTCACCGGTTTCATCGCACACAGCGAACAGCGCGCGACACCGCGGACAGCACGCGAGGATCAACGCACCTTCGCCGCGACAACACGGGCAGCGCGGTCGTTTCAGGGTGTAATGGGTGATTTCAGACATGAGGTTCAAGCGGATTTCCGGAACGCGGTCGATGCCAACTCGGTCGCGAGCGACCGCTTCGGTCGGCGGTGAAAGGCCATACGAGATTGCCTGCGGAGCGATTCATCGCTTGCGCGGTGGCGTGATCCACTTCATCGCAATGCTGGCGCGGATGGAGGTGAAACAATCCGAACCCTCGCGCCCGGAAACAAACGTATCCAGGCATGAGGCCTGATCGCTGTAGCGCACCGCCGATGGATCGACGGGCTGCAGATCCTCGGAGAAACGATTGTTCAGCAGAACCAGCGCCGCACCGACCAGGGCGACGCACTCGGGCATGATCGCCGCGGCCGGAGGCCTATCGAAATGCATCGGACAGTTGACGGCGACTGTGGCGTCGTTGGATCGCAGGTCGCGTTCGGAAGCGGCGGCCACGTCGTAGACGTCGCAGAACTCGCTGTTTTCCTTGCTGCATGCCCCGCTGGAATCGAAGTCCTGCGTGGTGGCGCAACCTGCAACCAAGAGCATCGCAAGCAATGCCCATGGCCTGCTCGCGCGCATCGTGGCAATACCGGTCCGGCCGACGCGCAAGCGAGCGATCAGTCGATTCCATCGTGCCGGACCAAGTGTAGATTTCATGGATGCATTCCAATTGCGTGAACCGCGATCAACATCAGTCCCACCAGGTTATGACAACCTGATCGCTCTCACTCGCCGCCGCATAGAATTTAACTAGTGCGGACGCATGCTGCTGGATATACGCGGGAAAATCGTTGGGGAGCTCACGATCAGGGTGAGCGGCACGCACTGAAGCGCAGGTTTTCGTCATCGACGCGATGGGCAGACGCGACAGTTCGGTCGCGATCTTCTTAACCGTGTCGTGCTGATGCATGGTGATTTCACTGTAAGCCTGATGGGGCGGCGTTCCGTCCGGGTAATCGGCATTGAGCAGTTCCGCGCCGTCGAACGCCTGTTCCACTACCGCGGCCAAATCCGCTTCGTTTATGGCATATAGCGACCAATACAGAACCTGCGGCGACCAGTCGAAGTCGGCGAACGCGTCGTTCTCGCTGATATCCAGGGACACGATGGACTCCAAAGCGGCCGCGCTACCGCGTGCGCAAGATGCTCTGCGGGTACTGATTCGAGCCAACTGCTGGGTAACGGCCATTGCCGATGATCCTTGAATCGGTTTCGCGGGCAGGTCGAACCTGCGTACTGCAAACCCTGGTCGATTTAAACTGCCGTCGATTGCCGCGGTGGCTCAATACGACGAAGCCGGAAAGATCAGACCGCTCCGGCGCCCACCGCGACCCCATGCGCGAGCGCGTGCGCCAGGAACGCCGATTCCAGTCCCCAACGCGCATAGAGCACTCCGAACACAAACCCGGGGACGGCATTGCCGACTGTCGCGTAAGTCACCACCTCGGGGTCGAGCCGGATACCCATTGCCGAGATCGCCGGAAGGTGACCGATCCCGAACAGCAACGCGGCCACCAACGCGGCGCTCCACAGATGGACCGGCCGCGGCATACCCGCGCCGCGCGCAAGGATGCGCCAGCCCAACCAGGCCAACAGCGTCATCAATCCCCAACGCATCAGGATCTCTTCGGTGATGCCGCCGTAGAGCAGCCGAGCAGCGAGCGGGATCGTCAACATGGCGCCCGCATCGCGCAACGCCGTGGGCGCGGCGTTCACCGCCGCCACCAACATCGCGCCAGCGACGAGGCCGCCGATAAGGCCGGGAACAATTTGCGGCTTTGCCGCGCTCCACCAACTCGATCGATCAGCGATCGCTTGCAAGACAGGCGCCCTGAGCCCCAACGGGCGCGACAGCGCGACACCGGCCCAAACCGCCAGCGCCAGCAGCACGCCGCTTTGGACCAGGCTCGCGGTGAGGATCAACCACACAGGAACCCGGACCGGCGCCTTGAGCAAAACCTGCGGAACGACGGTGAGCGTCAGCACGATCACCCCGACCATGCCGGCCAGCCAGATGACGCCACCCAAACGCATCCCGGGGCGAATACCCATCCCGTCCATCTCAAAAACCGCGATGCCGCCAGTCTAACCCGGGGTATTTCGCGGCGACGCCGGTTCCGTCGCGGCCATCGCCGGCTTCATCGGAAAGTATGTCGTCGCGCACGAGCATGTTCGTAGCGTTCTCGACACGATCCAGGTGCGACATAAGCCGCGCCTGGATCGTTCAAGCCGGCTAGTTCACCGTGCATTGGACCGTGAACTGCACCGCGCTGTTGGCCGCGAACGGCCCCAGTACGGCGCCCGCCGGCGTCAGCAGATCGCCGGGCGTGGCGGGGCACGCCGCGGCCGGCGTGGCGCCCACCGGCACGCACGCGATCACGCTGCAGTTGTCGAGATTCGACACCGGCGTATCGCGCACCACCGAACCGTTCGCCGCCGCGGGGCCGCCATTGCGAACCGTAACCGTATACGTGGTCTGGCTGCCGCGGCTCAGCGTGGTTTGGTTGTTGGTCTTGACGACCGAAAGGTCCGCCTCGTTCGAAGCGTTGGTGAACACGCATTGGATATCGGAGCCCGGCGCCGTCGCCGCGGCATTCAACACGACGTTGCCGCCGGCGGCGCCGTTGATCGTCGGCGTGAACGTGCCGCCCGCGCCGAGTCCGCTGCAAGCGATCGACTGCAACGCGAATCCGGCCGGCGGCGCGACCTCGCTGATCGTCGTCGCGACGCCCGCCGCGGCCAGGTTCTGAGCGGCGCCGGCCACGCCGGTGCCCGCGGTGAGCGTGGTGATGGCCTGGTTGGCGAAGCCGTTGCTGCCGGTGAAGTTGAACGTGCCGACGCCGTCGTTCGACACTTTGGTGACGGTCACGCGCGGAGCGATGTCGTCGTTGGTGATCGTGCAGGTCGCGGCCGAACCGGCGGCGATGGTGAAGCTGCCGTTGTCGAACGCGGTTCCACCTTGGGTCACGCCGGCGCCGGTGCAACTCCAACTGCCCTCGGCATAGCCGGAGATATCGGACTCCAGCAGCCATTCGGGGTTGGCGTCCGGGGTGAAGTTGATGACATCGGACGTATAGGTCGAGGTGTTGCCGGCGACGACCGGCGGCGTGCTGAAAGTGATGGCGTTGCTGCCGCCGGGACCGGTTCCGCGCACCGCGCGCGACTGGAGACCGAAGCTGGCCGCGGTCGCCGCGCCGCCGTTATCGTTGACCACGCGCTTGACCACGGTGAGGCTGGTAAGCGTGTTGGTGACGGTGCAGGCCACGTCGCGGCCGCCGCTGACCAGGCTGAGCCCGGCGAAGGGTATGGTCACGGTCGCGCCGGCCAGCGAAGCGGACTGCCCCGCGGCCAAGCCCGCGCAGGTCACCGACGCGGGCGCCCACGCGGCGGAGGGCGTGGTCTCGCTGAAGGTGGTATTGGTCGTGGTACTGGCCACGGTCAGCGCCTGTTGCGCGCCCGCGACGCCGGTGCCCGGTACCGCGGTGGCGATGCTGTGATTGGCGATGCCGTTGTTGCCGCTGAAGCCAAACGTGCCGATGCCGCCCTGCGACAGCTTGGTGATGGTCAGGCGGTTGAGTACCCATTCCATCGTGATCGGCGCGGGCGGCAGGTTGAGTCCGGTCGACGCGGTGAAGTTGGCCGCGGCATTGGTATAGCTGCCGGCCGTGTTGCTGACCACGTTGACCGTCACCGTGCAGGAACTGGCGGTGCCGCCGGCGGTGCCCGCGGCGAGAGTTCCGTTCGCCACGGCGATGGTGTTCGCGCCGCCGGCCGCGGTGATCGTGGTTCCGGCGCCGCAGGTGGTCGCCGCGCCCGGCGTCGCGGCGACGACGACATTGGCCGGCAAGGTATCGGTGAAACCCCAGCCGACCTTGCTCATGTTGTCTTGCGGCGTATTGGTGATGGTGAACGTCAAGGGCTTGGCCACGCCGACATAGCGGATGCCCGGATCGCTCTTGGTCACCGTGGGCGACACGTCCAGCACGGTGAAGTTGTCCCAGGCCCAGTCGTTGCCGACGCCCGAGGCCTGCTGATTGCGCACGCGGAACCGCAGGGACGTGCCATTGAGCAATACGTTGCCGCTCGCGCCGCTCGGGATATAGGTGGCGACACGGGCCGTGGTCGGGCCTTCCCCATGGCTGGCGCTGGCCAGGGTCTGCGCATTGACTCCGCCGGTGCACAGATCGAGCTGGGCGCCGAGTTGGGTCTCGGTGGGATTGAGGATCGAGAACGTCACCAGCGGGTGAGCGGACGCGCATGAGGTCGCGGCCGCGGTGAAGCGGAAGGTGACGAAACGGCCGCTGCCACCCGGCGGAACGCCGGGAAACGGAATCGGCGTGGTGTTCTCGATGATCGTGTTGTTGCCGGCCGCGTTACCCGGATTGCCGGAGGTAAACGCGGTCAGCGCGATGTTGTCGCGCGACGCGGCGCTGCTGGTGGTGATGCCGAGGTTGTACATGCCCAGGGTGTCGGCGAGATTGGTGGCCAGATGCCAGGTCAGTGCACTGCCGCAATCGGCGATCTGCGGGTTCGCGGCCGGTGCGTTCGCCGGTGAATTCCAGGACGCCACCCAACCGTTGCATTGAACGGTCCAGGCCGCGCTGGCGGCATAGACCACATTGTTGGGCGCCGGACCGGTGTAGCCGGTGATGCGCACGACCGAGGTCGGCGTCGCGCTGCCGCTGTCGAAAGTGTCCTGATAGATGGCCGTCTGCGCATGCGCGGTGGCGGTGAAAAACGCGGCGGCCAGAAGCAACTTCCGCAGCGCCCGGCCGATCGTCCGCGGACCGCCACGAACCGCCATTGCCGTGCCCGGATGAAAGCCGCCGACGCCTGGATTTGTGGCCACGCGCGCGCGCGTCGACTCAGCTTCGTGCCTGACTGGCCACTGCTGCGGCCGAACGTCATCGGCACGCCGAATCTTTGCGATTGACTGAGAATGACCGCGAGCCATACCCACTCCCCCGGATACCGCCGGACCAGCGGCGTCAGCGCCTTGGCTGTCTGATCTCGCTCAAGGACCCATCCGAACAGCGACGCTCGAATCGAAGACACCTGGTTTCGGGGTCGCACGGAAATTACATTCCGTCAACACAATAAATACATTTAAGTGCGAAAACAAACCCGACATTTCGGCATGGCGCCGCGCAGCCGAAGCGTCCGGAGCGGGCAAGGTCGCCCGAAAGCGCGTCGCGTCCTGAGCCGGAACGGGGTCGTGATCGCCGATGTCGTTCGCAAGCATAAAAAGAGTGCCTCTAGGCACTTTTTCCACGCGGTCGCATGAGCGAGCGCCGACCAGGGCATGCCCTTGCCTCTTGTCCAAGCAGTGACTTATCGACGGATGCGTCCGTGCGGATCGAAGCGATTCGACCCACGAATTCGACGGCATCGTTTCCGGGCACGTGTCGTACCCGGCCCGGCCGCTCGCCGGCGGGGCTGCGATACGCGATCAAGCAGGCTGGAGAGCGCAGCGTGCTTGCCGGTCGCTGCCGTCCCTTATGCGGCGGGTCCGCCTGCTCGACAGACCAAACAGCCCTGCCCGGGTATCCGGCGCACGACCTGGCGAGTGCTCACGTTCGCTCGTCCGACACGGACAGGCCGCCGGCCGGAGCTGTCTCAAGCTGAAGCGCCAAAGGCGCCTGGACGCGTCGCCGCGGGCGGCATGCCGACCGGCGGCGTCTAATCCACGTCGTCCTCAATTCACCTGGCAGCTGAAACTCAAGGTCGCGCTCTGACCCGCCGCCAGCGTCGCCAGCACGATGCCGGTGGCGCCGGTCAGATCGGCGACGGTGAACGAGCCCGGCGGAACGCCATCGCCGGTGATGGTCACCGGGTTGCCGGGCGCGCAGGTGATGCCCGCGGTCGGCGCGTCACGCACCACCGCGCCGGTGATCGGGGTCGCGCCGTTGTTGGTCGCCACCAGGGTGTAGGTCGTCGTCTGCGCGGTGTTGACCGTGTCGCCGGCCTGATCCAGCGGACCCGCCGCCGGTGTATTGGTCTTGGTGATCGACAGGTCGGTGCTGCGATGGGTGTTGGTGTAGGTGCACACGATCGCCGTATCGGCCGCGCCGACGCTCAAGCCGTCGGCCGGATTGGTATCGGCGGCGCCAGTACAGGCCAAGGTGGTGTCGTACAAGCCGCCGTTCGCGGCCGCGAGGGTCTCGGCCAGGGTCAGGGTGTCGCCGACGAAGCTCACCGTCGGCGTGGCATCGGTATCGAGTTCGTCGGCGGCGCCGGCATCGGAATCGAAGGTGTCGATGACCGCTGCGCCGCGCGAGGCGGTGATCGTCGCATCGTCGCCGACCACCGCGGCGACCCATTGCTTGCGCAAGGTCAGGTTCACCGCGCGCGGCGCGTTGGTGAAGGTGCACTGGATCTGGCGTCCGCCCGTGGTCACCGACAGGCCGGCGAACGGCAAGGTCAGGGTGCGCGTGGCGGCGGTGTACGTCGCGCTCTGCCCGGCCGCCAGGCCGGTGCAGTCCGGCGTGCCGCTCACGTCCCAACCGGCCGGCAGCGTGGTTTCGGTGACCGTGGTGTCCGCGGTCAGGCTCGCGATCGTCAAGGTCTGCGCCGCGCCCGCCGTGCCCGGCGCGCCGACCGCGGTGGTGACGATGGTGTGGTTGGCGATGCCGTTGTTGCCGCTGAAGCTGAAGCTGCCAGTGGTGTTCAGCGAGATCTTGGTGACGGTCAAGCGGTTGACCACCCATTCCATCGGCACGGTCTGCAACGCCAGATTGAGGCCGGTCGAGGTGGTGATGTTGTCCACCGCGCCGTCGCCGTTGTTGACCACGTTGTTGAACACGCCGGCGGTGTTGCTGACCACATCCACGGCGATCGTGCAGGCGGTGGCGGTGCCGCCGTTGCCGCTGGGGGTGCCGGCCGGCAGATTGCCGTTGCTGACGGTGAGCGTGGTGCCGCCGGCGGTGGCGTTGGCGGTGGCCGAGCAGCCGGCCGTGCCGCCGACCACGATGTTCGGCGTGGCCGCGATCGTCACCCCGGCCGGCAGGGTCTCGGTGAAGGCCCAGCCGTTCTTGAGCTGGTTGTCGCCCGCGGTATTGGTGATGGTGAAGGTGATGCGCTTGGTCTCGGTGACGTAGTCGATCCCGTCGACCGCCTTGGACAATGTCGGCGAGACGTCCACCGCGCTGAAGTTGTCCCAGGCCCAGTCGTTGCCGGAGCCCGAGGCCTGCCGGTTGACCACGCTGAAGGTCATGGCGCCGTTGACCAGCCGGGCCCCGGTGCCGGCCGGAAAGAACGTCGCTACCCGGGCACTGTTCGCGGCGGCCACGCCCTTGGCGGGGATGTTGTAGGTCCTGACATCCGATCCCCCGGTGCACAAATTGGTATTGCCGGCACCAAGCTGGGTGCCGTTGAGCGAGAAGGTGACCAAGGGAGGGTTTACCGCGCAACTCTGAGCGGACGCAATGAAACGGAAGGTCACGAAACGGCTGTTGCCGCCCGGCGGAATGGGCGGCAGCGCGATCGTAGCCGCGTTGGAGATCACCGTATTGGGAGCGCCCGGATCGCCGCTGGTGAAAGCGGTCAGGGCCAGGTTCGCGGTTGCCGCGGCGCCTGCGTTGGTGGCGTCTTGTCCGGCCGGAAGATTTGCCTCGTAAGCACCCAGGACGAGCGCAAGGCCCTGCACCCGGTTCCAGATCGCTTGGCTGCCGCAGGAAGCAGTGCCCGCCGCATTGTTGTCGGTCATCGACCATGACGTTACGAAGCCGTTGCAATTGGTGGTCCAGGCCGCGCCGGCCGCATAGGTCATGTTGGACGCGCCGGTGAAGTTGGTGATCACCGCCGGATTGCTGGTCGGCGTGACCGGATTGCCGTTCGAAGTGAGGCGACCTCCGGTAAACGTCTCCTGGAAGATGACCGCCTGCGCGTAGACGGGAGAGACCGCGCCCAGACCGCAGGCCAGCAACACCGCGAGCGTTGCCCGCCGCAAGCCCGGCGACGCCGTCGCCCGCGACGCGAGAGTCGCCGCGCCGCGGTCCAAGCCTGCCGTCGAGGCCGCGACACCCGCGCGCAGCCTCACCTTCCCCGATCGCTTACCCATTGCATCCCCTAAGCATTGCCGAGGCGAAATCCGCCTTATTGCTTGCTATCGCCGAAAGCCCGGCGACCCGGACATGGCGTGGCCGACCGCAGCGCTCGCCGCCGATCGGAGGGGGACGGCGAGTTGGTCTGGTGGATGCGGGTAGCGCTCGATGAGCGCAGGCGGCGCGGAAAACCCGTCGGCCATTCCGACAGAGACGGCCGCAAACGAAAAAACGGGCCGAAGCCCGTTTTTCCGAATCCGACGATGAGCCGCGGCGATTACTCGGCCGCGACGCCCTCGCCTTCTTCCACGGCCTTGATCGACAGGCGGATGCGGCCCTGCTTGTCGACTTCCAGCACCTTGACCTTGACGATGTCGCCTTCCTTGAGCTTGTCGCTGACCTTCTCGACGCGCTCGCTGGAGATCTGCGACACGTGGACCAGACCGTCCTTGCCCGGCAGGATCGTCACGAACGCACCGAAGTCCATGATCTTGGCGACCTTGCCCTCGTAGATGCGGCCCGGCTCGACGTCCGACACGATCTGGTCGATGCGCGCCTTCGCGGCCTGCGCGGCGGCGGCGTTGACCGAAGCGATGACGATGGTGCCGTCGTCCTGGATGTCGATCTGGGTGCCGGTTTCCTTGGTGATCGCCTGGATGGTCGAGCCGCCCTTGCCGATCACTTCGCGGATCTTGTCCGGATGGATCTTCATGGTCAGCAGACGCGGCGCGTACTCGGACAGCTCGGTGCGCGACTCGGTGAGGGCATGCGCCATCTCGCCGAGGATGTGCAGACGGCCGGCCTTCGCCTGGTCCAGCGCGACCTTCATGATCTCTTCGGTGATGCCCTGGATCTTGATGTCCATCTGCAGCGCCGAGATGCCCGTGGCGGTGCCGGCGACCTTGAAGTCCATGTCGCCGAGATGATCTTCGTCACCCAGGATGTCGGACAGGACGACGAAGTTATCGTCTTCCTTGACCAGACCCATCGCGATGCCCGCGACCGGCGCCTTGATCGGCACGCCGGCATCCATCAGCGCCAGCGAGCTGCCGCAGACCGAGGCCATCGAGGACGAGCCGTTCGACTCGGTGATTTCCGAGACGATGCGGATGGTGTACGGGAACTCTTCCATCGTCGGCATCACCGCGAGCACGCCGCGCTTGGCGAGGCGGCCGTGGCCGATTTCGCGACGCTTCGGGCCCATCATGCGGCCGCACTCACCGACCGAGTAGGGCGGGAAGTTGTAATGGAACAGGAAGTGTTCCTTGTACTCGCCCGAGACCGCGTCGATGATCTGACCGTCGCGCGCGGTGCCCAGGGTAGCGACCACGATCGCCTGGGTCTCGCCGCGGGTGAACAGCGAGGAGCCGTGGGTACGCGGCAGCACGCCGACGCGCGAAGCGATCGGACGCACGGTGTCGAGGGCGCGACCGTCGATCCGGACCTTGGTGCTGAGCACCGAGTTGCGCATGGTCTGGTACTCGAGCTCGCCGAATTCCTTCGACAGCTCGGCGCCGTGCCAGCCGTCGGCTTCGGCGCGGCCGGCGAGGCCCTGCAGCACGTCCTTCTTGATCGCGCTGATGGCGTCGCGGCGCTGCAGCTTGTCGCGCACCTGGAAGGCCTGGTCGAGCTGGCTGCCGACGGCTTCCTTGAGCGCGCCGATCAGCGCGTCGTTCTTGGCCGGAGCTTCCCACGACGACGGCTTGGTGCCGGCTTCGACGACCAGCTCGTTGATGATGTTGATGACCTTCTGCATTTCGCGATGGCCGAACATCACCGCGCCGAGCATGACCTCTTCGGATAGCATCTTGGCTTCGGATTCGACCATCAGCACCGCGTTGGAGGTGCCGGCGACGACGAGCTCAAGCTCGGAGTCGGCCAGTTCGGTCGCGGTCGGGTTGAGCAGGTACTGGCCGTTCTTGTAACCGACCTTGGCCGCGCCGATCGGGCCCTGGAACGGGGTGCCGGCGAGCGCCAGCGCGGCGGACGCGCCGATCAGCGCCGGGATGTCGCCGTCGACTTCCGGATTCATCGACATGACGGTCGCGATGATCTGGACTTCGTTCTTGTAGTCTTCCGGGAACAGCGGACGGATCGGACGATCGATCAGACGCGAGATCAGGGTTTCCTTCTCGGTCGCGCGGCCTTCACGCTTGAAGAAGCCGCCCGGGATGCGACCGCCGGCGTAGAACTTCTCCTGGTAATCCACGGTCAGCGGGAAGAAATCCTGGCCCTCGCGCGCGCTCTTGGCGGCGACGGCTGCCACCAGCAATACGGTGTCGTCCATCTTGACGATCACGGAACCGCCGGCCTGACGGGCGATTTCGCCGGTCTCCAGGGTTACCTGATGGTTGCCGTACTGGAAGGTCTTGGTAATTTTTGCCACGTTGGGTTCCTTCGGTATCTATGCGTTCCGGTCGGGGCCCTTGCCCCGCTCCGGTCGGCCGCCGGCGCAGCGACCTAGGGTTGGTGTGTCTCGCGCGCGTCCCGGTGCGCAGCGTCGCACGTGGCCTCGTGGGGCCGGTCCAGTTCGACGGTCGCGCTTGCGTACCGGCGCTGGCGGCGCTGCATCCTGCAGAGCCTGCGGACTTTCATGCCCGCCAAAACAAACCGCGGCGCATCGCTGCGCCGCGGTTGGGTGTCCGATTAACGGCGCAGACCGAGCTTCTCGATCAGGGCCTTGTAACGCTCGGCATCTTTACGCTTGAGGTAATCGAGCAGGCTGCGACGGCGGTTGACCATCATCAGCAGGCCACGACGGCTGTGGTGATCCTGCTTGTGCTGCTTGAAGTGACCGGTGAGCTGCTCGATGCGAGCGGTGAGCAGAGCGACCTGGACTTCCGGCGAACCGGTGTCGTTGGCGCCGCGCTTGTTGTCTTCAATAACCTTGCTGGTGTCGATCGACATGACTTATGTTCTCTGTAGATGCGGGGCCCGCAGAAGCGAATCGGTCGCGGAGTTACCGCCCCGACGCACCGCCTGGCCCGCCGCTTGCTTTAAGTGAGGATTGCCGTCCAAGCGGCCTTCGAACCGAGGGCCGGTGCGAAGTGCTTGAAAAGCGGCGGAATTGTAACAGCCCGCGGCTACGATTGCGACCGTGGTTTGGTGCGGATCGGCTATCGCGGACGTGTATCGCCACGACTCGCGTCACGCCGACCGCCCCCGTTCAGGACCGATCAACCGCCCTGCGCGGCCCAGCGGAACAGCCGCTGCGGCTGCAGCCGGCCGTCGGCCTGGCGCAGGCCCAGCCCGAGGCAGCGTCCGGCTTCGCCGAAGATCGCCACCTGACCCGGCTCGCCGGCCTCGCAGGCCACCGCCTGGCCCTGGCCGAGCCGGTGCGCGGCGGCCAGATCGATCGAGACCCGGGCGAATTCGCTCAGGCCGGCTTCGATCGGCAGCAGGTGGGCGTCCAGGGCGACGTCGCTGCCTTGCTCGGCCAGCGCGCGCAGTTGCTCCAGGGTGATCATGCGCGGCTGCATGAACGGCTCGACCCACAGCCGCCGCAGCACGCTGACATGAGCGCCGCAGCCCAGGGTCTCGCCGAGGTCGCGGACCAGACTGCGCACGTAAGTGCCCGAGCCGCATTCGATATGCAGTTCCAGGCGCGGGCCGTCGCGGCCGGTCAGGCTCAGACCATGCACGACCACGTCGCGCTCGGGCGCTTCGATCGCTTCGCCGCGGCGGGCCTTGGCGTACAGCGGTTCGCCGCCCTGCTTGAGCGCGGAATAGATCGGCGCGCGCTGGCGGATCGGGCCGCGCAAAGGCGCCAGTGCGGCTTCGATCGCCGCATCGTCGAGTTCGGGTACGGGACGTTCGAGCAGCGGCGCGCCATCGGCATCGTCGCTGTCGGTGGTCAGGCCAAGGACCGCGGTGGCGGTGTAGGCCTTGCGCGCGCCGAGCAGCAGGCCGGCGATCTTGGTCGCCTCGCCGAAGCACAGCGGCAACAGGCCGGTGGCCAGCGGATCGAGACTGCCGGTGTGGCCGCCTTTCTCGGCGCGGAACAGGTGGCGCGCCTGTTGCAGAGCCTGGTTGGAACTCAGGCCCTGGGGTTTGTCGAGCAGCAGGATGCCGTCGACATTGCGCCAATTGCGTTTACGCGTCGTGTTCAAGCAACCCGTCCGCCCGTGCCTGCGCGATTTGCGCGTCCTGTACCGATTGCATGCCGGACACTCCGATGGCGCCGATGATGTCGCCGCCAAGCGCGGCAGATTGTCCGTCCCGAGCCGCCGAATGCCTGTCCGCCAGCGGCGGCCGCGTTCGCGAACCGCCAAGGCGGGCGACGCAACGCCACCGCTGTAGCGGCCTCGGGCCGCGTCATGAGGATGCTGCCATATTGCGCCCGATCGGGCGTGTGCGGCAGCGCTCGGTGGCCGCCGCTGTCGCCCAAGGCGATGGCCTTCGGCCCGAGCACTCGATGGGCCCGCCAGTCCAGTCAGACCGACTGGCGACCGATCACTCCGGCTTGCCGCCGCCCTCGCCTTCGCCGCCGTCTTCGCGATCGACCAGATCGGGATGATCGCGCAACAGGTTGTCGATGCTTTCGCCGCGATCGACCGAGTCGTCGTAATGGAAATGCAGCTCCGGCACATGCCGCAGCTTCATCGCCTTGCCGAGCTGGTAACGCAGGTTCGGCGCGAGTTCCTTGAGGTCCTTGACCGCCTCGAGCGAACGCTCGGGCTGCAGCGCGGTGACGAAGACCTTGGCATGGGCCAGGTCGCGTGAGATTTCCACGTCGGACACGCTGACCGACGGCAGGCCGTGCTCGCGCACGGCTTCATGCACGATCTTGCCCAGCTCGCGACGCAGCTGTGCGGAAACGCGATCGGTGCGGTGGAACGATTTGCTGCTAGGCATTGGTGTCCGGGAATCGAGAATCGGGAGTCGTGAATCGTAAAAAGCGGGGAGAGCATCGGAGAAATGGGGAACCGCCTTCGGCGATTCCCCATTCCCGATTCCCGGCCTTACAGCGTGCGCTGAACCTCGATGCGCTCGAAGCACTCGATCTGGTCGCCCGGCTTGACGTCGTTGTAGGCCTTCACGCCGATACCGCATTCGGTGCCGTTGCGGACTTCGTCGACGTTTTCCTTGAAGCGGCGCAGCGATTCGAGTTCGCCTTCGAATACGACCGCGTTGTCGCGAAGCACGCGGATCGGCTTGGAGCGCTTGACCACGCCCTCGACCACCATGCAGCCGGCGACCGCGCCGAACTTGGAGCTGCGGAACACGTCGCGAACCTCGGCGATGCCGATGATCTCTTCGCGGATTTCCACGCCGAGGATGCCCGACGCAACCTGCTTCACCTGGTCGATCACGTCATAGATGATCGAGAAGTAGCGCAGGTCGACGCCGTTGCCTTCGATGATCCGGCGAGCGGATGCGTCGGCGCGGACGTTGAAGCCGATCACCGTGGCCTTGGCGGTGGCCGCGGCGTTGGCGTCGGACTCGGTGATGCCACCGACGCCCGAGCTGATCACGTTGATGCGGATCTGATCGTTGGACAGCGCGACCAGGGCCTGACGCAGCGCCTCGACCGAACCCTGCACGTCGGCCTTGATGACCAGGTTGAGGCTCAGCTGGCCCTCGCCCTTGCCCATCTGGGCCATGATGTCTTCCATGCGGTTGCCGGCGGCGGCGACCAGGCGCGATTCGCGGCGCTTGGCGTCGCGCTGTTGCGCCACGTCCTTGGCCAGACGCTCGTCCTCGACCACGACGAAGTCGTCGCCGGCATCGGGCACGCCCGACAGGCCGAGCACCTGCACCGGAATCGACGGACCGGCTTCTTCGACCTGCTTGCCGGTTTCATCGAACAGCGCGCGCACGCGGCCGTACTGCACGCCGCACACGAGGTAATCGCCCTTCTTGAGCTGACCCTGCTGGACCAGCACCGTGGCGACCGGGCCGCGGCCCTTGTCGAGCGAGGATTCGATCACCGTGCCGATGGCGCGGCCGACCGGCACCGCGCGCAGTTCCAGCACTTCGGCCTGCAGCGAGATCGCGTCGAGCAGATCGTCGACGCCGTCGCCGGTCTTGGCCGACAGCTCGACCATCTGGGTGTCGCCGCCGAAATCCTCGGCGACCACTTCCTCGGCCAGCAGTTCGTTCTTGACCCGCAACGGATCGGCGCCGGACTTGTCGATCTTGTTGATCGCCACGATCAGCGGCACGCCGGCCGCCTTGGCGTGCTGCACGGCTTCGCGGGTCTGCGGCATGACGCCGTCGTCGGCGGCGACCACCAACACGACGATGTCGGTCAGCTTGGCGCCGCGCGCGCGCATCGAGGTGAACGCCGAGTGGCCCGGGGTGTCGAGGAAGCTGATCACGCCGCGAGCGGTTTCGACGTGGTACGCGCCGATGTGCTGGGTGATGCCGCCGGCTTCGCCGGAGGCGACCTTGGTGCGGCGGATGTAATCCAGCAGCGAGGTCTTGCCGTGGTCGACGTGACCCATGATCGTGACCACCGGCGGACGCGCGACCTTCTCGCCCTGCACTTCCTCGGCGTGCGCGATCAGCGCGTCTTCGGCGGCATTGGCGTTGGTGCGGACCACGGTGTGGCCAAGCTCTTCGGTGACCAGCGCGGCGGTGTCGAAGTCGATGCTCTGGTTGATGGTCGCCATGACGCCCATCTTGAACAGTGCCTTGACCACGTCGCCGCCCTTGAGCGCGAGCTTCTGCGCCAGATCGGCGACCGTGACGGTGTCGCCGATCGCGACGTCGCGCACGATCGGCGCGGTCGGACGCGAGAAGCCGTGCTGACCGCCGCCGGAGCGCGCCTGCTCGTTGGAACGACGCTGCTGCGGACGGTTGCCGCCCTTGCCGCGCGAATTGGTGGTGCGACGCGCGCGATCCGACGGGCTCAGGTGCAACTGGCCGGCGAAGCGGTTGGCCGCATCGTCGTCCTCGACCCCGGCGACCATCGCGTGCGAGCCGCGGGTCTTGTTGCGCGGCGCGTTGTGGTCGACGCGCGCCGGCGTGGCCGGCGCGGGCGGCTTGGGATGGCCGTGACCGTGCGCCGCCGCGGGCTTGCGCACCGCCGCCGGCGTCGCCGCCGTCGGCGTATCGCTGACGCTCGGCGCGGCCGCGCTGGCATCGGCGAGCTTGAGCTTGTGCTCTTCCTCGGCCTTGGCGCGCGCGGCGTCTTCGGCCGCCTGTCGCACCGCCGCGGCGGCATCGGCGCGACGCTTGTCGTCGGCGGCCAATTTTTCCTGCTCGGCGAGGTTGCGCTGCTTGGACTCTTCGAGCTTGCGCAGGATGTCGGCGCGCTCATCGCTCGGCGACATGGGGCCGTCGTTCGGCTTGACCAGCGTCACCTTCTTGCGCACTACCACATCGACGGTGGTGCGGTTCTTGCCGCCACCGACGGTGATTTCCTGCTTGCGGCTGCGATTGAGCGTGATCTTCTTCGCCGCTTCGTCGGTTTCGGCCGGTTTATCGGCCTTGCCGTGCGAGCGCTTGAGGAAGCCGAGCAGCTTGACTTTCTCGATACTGGTCACGACCTGATCGGGGCCGCTGAACTTCATGCCGGCCTCGGCCAGCTGTTCCAGCAACTTCTCGACCGGCGTGTTCACCAGTTCGGCCAGCTTGCGGATGGTGGTTTGCTGCGACATTCGGTTTTCCGTGTCCTTCTTGGCGCGGGACGCATCCCGCGCGTGATGGCGCCATTCTAGCCCCGCGCGCGCCCTTGCACCGGCTCGCGCAAGCCTTCTGGCCTGCCCGCGGACCGGGCCAATGCCCGATCCTGCGAATCCGAGACCGGCCACTGGCCGATTCTCGGTTTGCCGCAAGACGCCTCGCCGGGCCTCTTGCGACGCATCTCACCTCATTCGAACCAGTGCTTGCGCGCTTCCATGATCAGGGCGGCGGCACGTTCCTCGTCGACGCCTTCGATATCGGTCAACTCGTCGGTCGCCAGATCGGCCAGGTCGTCGCGCGTGACCACGCCGCGCGCCGCCAGGGTGAAGGCCAGCGCCTCGTCCATGCCTTCCAGCGACACCAGGTCGGCGGCCGGCTGGTGCTCGTCGAGCTCTTCCTCGGCGGCCAGCGCCTCGTTGAGCAGGGCGTCGCGGGCGCGGGCGCGCAGTTCCTCGACGATGTCCTCGTCGAAGCCCTCCACCGCCAACAGCTCGCCGACCGGCACGTAGGCGATTTCCTCGACCGTGCTGAAGCCTTCCGAGACCAGGATGCCGGCGATTTCCTCGTCGACCTCGAGCTTGTCCTGGAACAGCTGGCGGGCCGAATTCTGCTCGGCTTCCGACTTGGCCGTCACCTGGTCCTGGGTCATCACGTTGAGCTGCCAGCCCGACAGGCGGCTGGCCAGACGCACGTTCTGCCCGCCCTTGCCGATCGCCTGAGCCAGACGGTCCTCGGCGACCGCCAGGTCCATCGAGTGCTTTTCTTCATCGACGATGATCGACTGCACTTCCGCCGGCGCCATCGCGTTGATCACGAACTGGGCCGGATTGTCCGACCACAACACGATATCGACGCGCTCGCCGTTGAGTTCGTTCGACACCGCCTGCACGCGCGAACCGCGCATGCCGATGCAGGCGCCGATCGGATCGGTGCGGTTGTCGTGCGCGAGCACGGCGATCTTGGCGCGATCGCCCGGATCGCGCGCGCAGGCCTTGATCGAGACCAGGCCCTGGCCGACTTCCGGCACTTCCAGCTTGAACAGCTCCATCATGAATTCCGGAGCCGCGCGGCTGATGAACAGCTGCGGGCCACGCGGCTCGGTGCGCACGTCGAACAGGAAACCGCGCACGCGGTCGCCGGCGCGCAGCACGTCGCGCGGAATGCCCTTGTCCTTCGGGATGATCGCTTCGGCGTTGCCGCCGAGGTCGACATAGATGTTGCCGCGCTCCACCCGCTTGACGATGCCGGTGACCAGCTCGCCGACGCGATCCTTCCAGCCGTCGACGACCTGCGCGCGCTCGGCTTCGCGTACGCGCTGCACGATCACCTGCTTGGCGGCCTGCGCGGCGATACGGCCGAAATCGGGGTTTTCGATCTGCTCTTCGATGTAGTCGCCGACTTCCACGCCCTCGACTTCGTCGATCGCGTCCATCAGGCGGATCTGCCGGTCCGGCGATTCCATGACCACGTCGTCGGCGACGACTTCCATGCGGCGGAAGGTTTCGTAGTTGCCGTCTTTCTGGTCGATGCTCACGCGCACCAGCACGTCTTCGTCGTGGTAGCGCTTCTTCGCGGCCGACGCCAGCGCCGCTTCGATGGCTTCGAAGATGACCTCGCGCGGCACGCCCTTTTCGTTGGCGACCGCATCCACCACCAGCAACAGTTCCTTGCTCATTTCGTCACTCCGCACGGGTCGGCTCGCGGCCGCCGGCTATTCGGGTTGGTAATAGGCTGAAGCTTGGTACCGCTCTAAATTCTGGTACTGCTGAATGCTTGTTTATTTCTTTCGCGAAGCTCCCGGCTTCGAGGGTTTGTTCTTGCCCGGGCGGGCTTTCGGCTTGGGTTTGTCGGCGCGGGCCGGCGGCGGTTCGCCCTTGCTCGGCGCGAAACCCAGCGCGGCCCAGTCCGGCACGATGCGGCCCTTGTCGATATTGCTGAACGGCACGGTGAAATGGCTGCCGTCGGGCATGCCTTCGATCGCGAACGCCACCTGCTCGCCTTCCACCGAGACGATCTCGCCCTGCAGACGGCGGCGGTTTTCGTGCGGCAGCTTCAGCGTGACCTTGGCGGTCTCGCCGACGAAGCGGCGGTAGTGCTCAAGCGTGAACAGCGGACGGTCGATGCCGGGCGAAGAGACTTCGAGGGTGTAGTTGCTGCTGATCGGGTCTTCGACGTCGAGCTGGGCCGACACTTCGCGACTGACCGCTTCGCATTCCTCGATCGTGACCGAGCGCGGCTGTTCGCCTTCGGCGTCGACATGCGCGGCCGGCACGTCGATGTAGATGCGCAGGGTCGCGTTGCCCGCCGCCGGCAGATATTCGATACCGAGCAATTCCACGCCCAGCGACTCGACCGTCGGGGCCAGCAATGCGGCGATTTGCGTTGCCTTATCCGTCACTCGCCAGCTCTCCGTTAGCGCTTATAGGTAGGTGTGTAGCGTTGTTCGATCGGGGTGCGACTGGTGGTGCAACCCATCTTCGTTACGCGAGGTTTCCGGAATGGTTGCGTGCTCCGGCGCAATCGAAAAAGCGACTGCGTGGTACGTAGCAAATTGAGGAAACCGAAAAACAACAAGGGGCCCATTGGGCCCCTTGTCCGTACAACTGGATTTCGGTGTGTTCGCGCGAGCAGAGCGCGATCACAAAGCCCAAGCCTGCGGCCAAAAAAGAAAGCCTCGTGAGAGGCTTTCCATCAGCCGAAGCTGGTAGCGGGGGTAGGATTTGAACCTACGACCTTCGGGTTATGAGCCCGACGAGCTGCCAGACTGCTCCACCCCGCATCAGGCCGACCACTATAACGGCCGGCGGAACTTCCTGCAAGCGTTTAATCAGATTTACTTGATTCGCGCCTGCCGCTTCGAGACCGTTTGTTTCCGCGAGAAACTGCGTGGAAACGATGTCGTTGCGTGAGCCCGCAATAATAGAGCGTGTTCAAAATATTTCAAGTCTTTTTTCGGTAATGGCATGCAAGCGAAGAATCGCGAGGCGCTGGGCGCGTCAGGCGCGTGCGTCGCCGTCGGCGCGACGATCATGGCATCTGCGCTGCAGCGGCCTGGGTAGGAACGGCGCGAGCCACGGCCGCGGGCGCCAATCACCCCGAACCTGCTTCGTAGCCAGCGCACCGTAATCTGCGCCGTAAGCGCCGTAAGCGCCGTAAGCGCGGTGTCGCGGTCGCGGCTTGCGCCGCTCCTACCTGGGAATGCCCCACGAGCGCAGCGTCGCGGTTGCAGTCCGTTGCGCCGCACTTCGGCCGCCCCTGTAGGAGCAGCGCGAGCCGCAACCACGGGGTGTCGAATCTCGCCGTAACTACGCCACGAGCGAAGTATCGCGGTCGCTGCATACGCCGCTCCTGCAAGTTCACTGCCCCAAAACGCATCGGGCCGGCATAAAGCCGGCCCGATGGCGAATCAATACGCTTGGCCCGGATCAGGCCTGAAACGCACGCAGGCACCATTCCATGATCGGATTCCAGGTCAGGCCCAGGGTCAGCAGCGCGAGCGCGTTGACCGCGAACACCACCCGCAGCGGACGGTCTTCGCTCGGCGCCGGCATCTTGCCCTCGGGCTCGTCGAAGTACATCGCCTTGATCACGCGCAGGTAGTAGAACGCGCCGACCACCGCGAACACCACACCGACGATCGCCAGCCACAGCATGTCGCCGTGCAGCGCGGCCTTGAGCACCGCCAGCTTGGCCCAGAAGCCCAGGAACGGCGGCAGGCCGGCCAGCGAGGCCATCACGCACAGGATCATCGCGGCCAGCCACGGGTTGCGCGCGTTGAGGCCCTTGTAGTCGTCGATCTTGTCGGCCTCGAAGCCGCGGCCCGACATCACGATGATCGCGCCGAACGCCGCCGCGGTCATCAGCGAATAGCTGATCACGTAGAACATCGCAGCGGCGAAGCCCTGCGGGCCGCCGCCGGCCATGCCGATGAACAGGAAGCCGACGTGCGAGACGGTCGAATACGCGAGCAGTCGCTTGATATTGGTCTGGACCAGGGCGCTGAGGTTGCCGATCGCCAGCGAGATCACCGCCAGCCCGGCCAGCAGCAGGCGCCAGTGATCGTCGAGGCCGGCGGCGCCGACATCGAGCAGGCGGTAGGTCATGCCGAACGCGGCCAGCTTGGGCGCGGCGCCGATGAACAAGGTGATCGGGGTCGGCGCGCCCTGGTAGACGTCGGGCAGCCACATATGAAACGGCGCGGCGCCGAACTTGAAGGCGATGCCGGCGACCACGAACACCACGCCGGTGACCATCATCAGCGAGGACGGGCCGACCGAGCCGGCGACCGCGATCTGGTCGAGCATCAGGCTGCCGGTGGCGCCGTAGATCAGCGACAGGCCGTACAGCAACAGGCCCGAGGCCAGCGCGCCGAGCACGAAGTACTTGATCGCCGCTTCCGAGGCCAGCGGGCTGTCGCGATCCACCGCGACCAGCGCGTACGAACACAGCGCGAGCATTTCCAGGCCGACGTAGACCATCACCAGGCTGCCGGCGGAGACCAGGAACATCATGCCGGCGATCGCGAACAGCATCAGCACCGCGACCTCGCCCTTGTACAGGTTGCGCGCGCGCAGGTAGGGCCAGGTGTAGATCAGCGACAGGATGCCGACCACGCCGATGCCGAGCTTGAGCCCGTCGGCGGCGGTATCGCGCACGAACATGCCGCTGAGCACCGTGCCCTGCCCGCCCACGTCGAAGGCGATCAGCGCGGTCGCGATGGCGACCACGACGATCGAGGCGACGTGGGTGACGATGCGATTGCGCTCCTCGACGAACAGATCGAGCATCAGCAGCGCGAACGCGCCGATGACCACCACCAATTCGGGCAGCAGGGGCATCAGGTCGGCGAAGGTCCGTACGGGCATGTTCATTAGTGAATCTCTTGGCGGATCAGGCCCGGTTCGAGCCTTGCTCTAGGAACGAGTTCAGAGGAGTGAGAAGTGAGCTGCGGCGTCCGCGCTTCCAACTCGTTCCTCACTGCTCGCTTCTACTCATTTCTCCACCGCGCGGGCCGAGGCCCGCGCAGCGCTTACAACTTGCTGGCGACGATCTGGGTGGCGAGATTGGCGATCGCCGGTTCCATCAGGTCGGTCAGCGGCTTGGGCCACAGGCCGAGCACCAGCACACCGGCCGCGAACACACCCAGCACGAAGGCTTCGCGCGGGTTGATGTCTTCCAGCTCGGCGACGTGCGCGTTGCCCACTTCGCCCCAGATCACTCGCTTGACCAGCCACAGCGTGTAGCCCGCGCCGACGATCAGCGTGGTCGCCGCGCCGAAGGCGATCAGCGGATGGGCCTGGAACGAAGCCAGGATCACCATGAACTCGCCGACGAAACCCGAGGTGCCCGGCAGACCGGAGTTGGCCATCGCGAACAGCACCACGAACGCGGCGAACCACGGCATGACATTGGCCACGCCGCCGTAATCCTTGATCATGCGGCTGTGCATGCGGTCGTACAGCACGCCGACGCAGGTGAACATCGCGCCCGACACGAAGCCGTGGCTGATCATCTGCACCATCGCGCCCTGCAGGCCCAGGCGCGCGGCATCGCTGCCGTGGACGTCGCCGTTATGGACCAGGGTGAAGGCGATGAAGGTGCCCAGGGTGACGAAGCCCATGTGCGAGACCGACGAATACGCGATCAGCTTCTTCATGTCCTCCTGGACCAACGCGACCAGGCCGACGTAGATGATCGCGATCAGGCTCAGGCCGATCACCAGCCCGGCGTACTCGTGGCCGGCATCGGGCACGATCGGCAGGACGAAGCGCAGGAAACCGTAGCCGCCGATCTTCAACATGATCGCCGCCAGGATCACCGAACCGGCGGTCGGCGCTTCCACGTGCGCGTCCGGCAACCAGGTGTGGACCGGGAACATCGGCACCTTGACCGCGAACGCGATCAGGAAACCGAAGAAGATCCACATCTGCTCGGTCGCGGTGAGCTGCAGCGCGTACATGTCCGCGAGCTGCCAGCTGCCGCCCTTGAGGTACAGGTAGATCAACCCGACCAGCATGAACACCGAGCCTAGGAAGGTGTACAGGAAGAACTTCACCGACGCGTACACGCGGCGCGGACCGCCCCACACGCCGATGATGATGAACATCGGGATCAGCATGCCTTCGAAGAAGACGTAGAACAGCAGCGAGTCCAGCGCCGAGAACACGCCGACCATCAGGCCTTCGAGGATCAGGAACGCGGCGTAGTACTGGCTGACGCGCTTGTCGATCGAAGTCCAGGCGCTGATCAGCACCAGGGTCGAGGTCAGCGTGGTCAACGCGATCAGCGCCGCCGAGATGCCGTCCGCGCCGAGGTGATAGCGGATGTCATAGCTGGGAATCCACGCGCGCTGTTCGACCAGTTGCATCGTCGCGCTGGTGAAGTCGCCATGGGTGAACATCGTCAGGCTCAGGCCGAAGGTGACGATGGCCACGACCAGCGCGAACCAGCGCGCGGCGTTGGCGCGTTCGTTGCCGAACGCGAGGGTGGCGAAGCCGCCGAGAATCGGCAGCCAGATCAGGAGGCTAAGCAAGGGCACGGGGCTCACGTCTCGGGTCCTTGTGTGGTTATTGCCAGAACCGGATGACGACGGCCAGAAGCACAATCAGGCCGATAATCATCGCGAAGGCGTAGTGGTAGAGGTAACCGGACTGGACCCGGCGGGTCAGGTTGGCGATGAAGCCGACCAGACCGGCGCTGCCGTTGACGATCGCGCCGTCGATCAGCTTGCTGTCGATCGCGCGCGAGGCCTTGCCGACCTGCATGCCGCCGCCGGCGAAGCCGTCGATCCAGAGATTGTCCATGCCGTATTTGTTTTCCAGGATGCGGATCGGCAGCTTGAACAGCTTGGCGGCCTTGGCCGGAAGTTCCGGCTTCCACAGGTACATGATCGTGGCCAGCGCGAAGCCGGAGAAGGCGAGCCAGAACGCCGGCGCGGTGAAGCCGTGCAGCGCGAACTTGATCGGGCCGTGCCAGGCTTCTTCGCCGACCTGGGCGATGGTGTCGCGCGCGGCCGACAGGTCGATCGCGCCGAGGAAGAACGGCAGCTGCTTCTCGTGACCGAGCCAGTCGGTGCCGAACAGCATCGGGCCGGCGGTGAAGAAGCCGATCAGCACCGACGGGATCGCCAGCAGGATCAGCGGCAGGGTCACCACCCAAGGCGATTCGTGCGGCTCGTGCGCGCCATGGTGACCGTGGGCATGATCGTCGTGCTTGCCGTGGTCGTCGTGCGCATGCGCGGCATGGTCGTCATGCGCATGTGCGTCGTCGTGACCGTGCCCGGCATGCGCGTCGCGGAAACGCTCCTTGCCGTGGAAGGTCATGTACAGCAAGCGGAAGCTGTAGAACGCGGTCACGAAGGCGCCCAGCAGCACCGCCCAGTAGGCGTACTGCGAGATCCAGCTGGCGTGCTCGCCGTGCGCGGCATGCGCGGCGGCTTCGATGATGGTGTCCTTCGAGTAGAAGCCGGCGAAGAACGGCGTGCCGACCAACGCCAGCGTGCCGAGCAGACTGGTCCAGTAGGTGATCGGCATGTACTTGCGCAGTCCGCCCATCTTGCGCATGTCCTGCTCGTGGTGCATGCCGATGATGACCGAGCCGGCGGCCAGAAACAGCAGCGCCTTGAAGAAGGCGTGGGTCATCAGGTGATACACCGCGGCCGAGTATGCCGACACGCCGAGCGCGACGGTCATGTAGCCCAGCTGCGACAGGGTCGAGTACGCGACCACGCGTTTGATGTCGTTCTGCACGATGCCGATCAGGCCGGTCCAGAACGCGGTGGTGGCGCCGATGAACAGCACGAAGTTGAGCGCGGTCTGCGACATCTCGAACAGCGGCGACATGCGCGCGACCATGAAGATGCCGGCGGTCACCATCGTCGCGGCGTGGATCAGCGCCGAGATCGGAGTCGGGCCTTCCATCGAATCAGGCAGCCACACGTGCAGCGGAACCTGCGCCGACTTGCCCATCGCGCCGATGAACAGACAGATGCAGATCGCGGTCGGCGCCGACCATTCGACCGGCTGGTCCAGCAAGGTCCAGGTGTGGCCGAACAGGCTCAGGCTGCCGCTCCAGACCGGAATGGTCTTGTCGGCCAGCGTGCCGGCGTTGGCGAACACGGTGCCGTAGTCGAGCGAACCCAGGATCGACAGCACACCGGCGATGCCGAGCAGGAAGCCGAAGTCGCCGACGCGGTTGACCAGGAACGCCTTCATGTTGGCGAACACCGCGGTCGGCTTCTTGAACCAGAAACCGATCAGCAGGTACGACACCAGGCCCACCGCTTCCCAGCCGAAGAACAGCTGCAGGAAGTTGTTGCTCATGACCAGCATGAGCATCGAGAAGGTGAACAGCGAGATGTAGCTGAAGAAGCGCTGGTAACCAGGGTCCTCGGCCATATAGCCGATGGTGTAGATGTGGACCAGCAGCGAGACGAAGGTGACGACCACCATCATCATCGCGGTCAGCTTGTCGACCATGAAGCCGACGTGGGCCTCATAACCGCCGATCTGGAACCAGGTGTAGACGTTCTCGTTGAACGGCGAGGCGCCCTGCCCGGCCAGTTGCCACAGCACATACATCGACATCGCGCAGCTGGCCGCGACGCCGAGGATGGTGATCGTGTGCGAGCCGGCGCGGCCGACTTTGCGTCCGAACAGGCCGGCGATGATGGCGCCGAGCAGCGGCGCCAGCACGATCGCGAGCAGGATGGACTTGGAGATTGCGGGTTCCATGCCGGATCAGCCCTTCATCGTGTCGATTTCAGCGACGTTGATCGTGCGCCGGTTGCGGAACAGCGTGACCAGGATCGCCAGGCCGATGGCGGCCTCGGCGGCGGCGACGGTGAGGATGAAGAACACGAACACCTGACCGGCCGGATCGGCCAACTGGCGCGAGAACGCGACGAAATTGATGTTGACCGCGAGCAACATCAGCTCGATCGACATCAGCAGCACGATCACGTTCTTGCGATTGAGGAAGATGCCGGCGACGCTGATGCAGAACAGCACCGCGCCCAAGGCCAGATAGTGGCCGAGGGCTAGACCCGACCCGATGAATTCGTTCATGGCTTGGCCTCCTGCGCGGCGGGCTCGGCGGGCGTGGGTTCGACCACGGCCGGCTTCGTCGCGTCCATCTTGATCATGCGCACGCGGTCGCTGGCGCGGACCCGCGACTGCTCGCTCGGATTCTGGTGCTTGGCGCCGGGGCGGCGGCGCAGTGTCAGCATCACCGCGGCGATCACCGCCACGGTCAGGATCACCGCGGCGACCTCGAACGGCAGCAGGAAGTCGGTGAACAACGCCATCGCCAGCCACTTGGTGTTGGAACCGCCCGAGGCGTCGGCGGTCAGCGGCGCGACGATGCTGGCCTTGACTCCGATCAGGGTGACCATCTCCACCAGCATCACCACCGCGACCAGCAGGCCGACCGGCAAGTAGCGCACGTAGCCTTCCCGCAGCGGCGCGACGTCGATGTCGAGCATCATCACCACGAACAGGAACAGCACCATCACCGCGCCGACGTAGACCAGGATCAGGGCCACGCCGAGGAATTCGGCGCCGGCGATGATCCACACGCAGGCGACCGAGAAGAACGTCAGCACCAGGCTGAGCGCGGCATGGACCGGGTTCTTGACGCTGATCACGGCCACGGCGGACAGCGTGGCCGCGGCGGCGAAGACGAAGAAGGCGATCTGGGCGAGATCCATATCAGTACTCAGCGGAAGGCGGCGTCGGCGGCGCGGCGCTCGGCGATCTCGGTCTCGAGACGGTCGCCGATCGCCAGCAGCTGCGGTTTGGTGACGATGTTCTGTCCGCGCTGTTCGAAGTGGTATTCGTGGATATGCGTTTCCACGATCGAGTCGACCGGGCACGACTCCTCGCAGAACCCGCAGAAAATGCACTTGAACAGGTCGATGTCGTAACGCGTGGTGCGGCGGGTGCCGTCCGCGCGCTTTTCCGAGTCGATGGTGATCGCCAGCGCCGGACACACCGCTTCGCACAGCTTGCAGGCGATGCAGCGCTCTTCGCCGTTGGGATAACGGCGCAGCGCGTGGATGCCGCGGAAACGCGGCGACTGCGGGGTCTTCTCCATCGGGTACATCAGCGTGTACTTGGGCTTGAACAGGTACTTGAGCGTCAGCCCGAGGCCCTGCATCAGCTCGATCAGGAGCAGACTCTTGAAGTAGGAAACGATGCGATTCATGTCGAGGATGCCTGTCCTTACACGTTCGGCAGGAACACTTTGTAGTACGCCATGACGGCGACTACGCAGATCCAGGCGATGGTCAGCGGGATGAAGACCTTCCAGCCCAGCCGCATGATCTGGTCATAGCGGTAGCGCGGGAACGAAGCACGGAACCAGATGAAGCAGCTGGCGAAGAAGAACACCTTTGCGAACAGCCACCACCAGCCGTCGACCGACAGGAACGGAATGCCCAGGCCCTGGAACGGGCTCAGCCAGCCGCCGAGGAAGAACAGCGCGGTCAGGAAGCTGATCAGGATCATGTTGGCGTATTCGGCCAGGAAGAACAGCGCGAACGCCGAACCCGAATACTCGACCATGTGACCGGCGACGATTTCCGACTCGCCCTCGACCACGTCGAACGGCGCGCGGTTGGTCTCGGCCACGCCGGAAATGAAATACACCACGAACAGCGGCAGCATCGGCAGCGCGAACCATTCCAGTGCGCCGGCGTTGCCGGACTGCGCCATCACGATGTCGGTGAGATTCAGGCTGCCGGCGCCGACCATCACGCCGACCATGGCGAAGCCCATGGCGATTTCGTAGGACACGACCTGCGCGGCGGCGCGCATCGCGCCGAGGAAGGCGTACTTCGAGTTCGACGCCCAGCCGGCGAGGATGATGCCGTACACGCCCAGCGAGGTCATCGCCAGCAGATACAGCAGGCCGGCGTTGGCGTTCGACAGCACCGCTTTCGCGTCGAACGGCACCACCGCCCAGGCCGCGAACGCGGGCGCCAGGGTCAGCAGCGGCGCGAGCTTGTACAGGAACGGCTCGGCCTTGGCCGGCTGGATCACTTCCTTGAACAGCAGTTTGAACACGTCGGCGAACGCTTGCAGGATGCCCATGCCGACGTACATCGGACCGCGGCGCACGTGCATCCAGCCGATCAGCTTGCGTTCCCAGACCACGTAGAACGCGACGGTGATGATCACCGGCATCGCGATCAGCAGGATCTTGAGCACGATCCAGGCCACCGCGCCGGCCATGCCGAACGACAGGAACCATTCGCGCGTCGGGTCGACGACCTGGGTGAAGAACATTCCATCGGCCATGGTTTAAGCCCTCCCCGCCTGCACGCGGCCGGCACCCAGCGGTGCGGTGGCGCCATGCCCGCTTTCGATCCATACCGTGCCCGGCGCGACCTGCGCGCTGAGCACCACCGGCAGTGTCGCCGTGCCGGCGTCGGCGCTGAACTTGCCGACCATGCCGTCGCCGAAACCGAGCGCGGCCGCATCGTTGGGATTGAGCACGGCGCGCGGTTCCAGGTTGAGCGGATGCGATTGCAGCGCCGGCGCACGGCGCACGGTGGCGTCGCTGCGGTAGATCGCGGTCGACACCGCGACTTCCAGCCCCTCGCCCGCCACTGTCGGCGCGCGGCCCGCGGCCGGAGTGACGGCGCGTGGCGCGATGCCGGCGCGCAGACCGGCCAGATCGGTGAAGGCGAAACCATCGGCGTTCAACTCGCCGCCGAGCGCGCGCAGCACGCGCCAGCCCGGACGCGCTTCGCCCGGCAGCTTGCCGCCGGCCGCTGCGTTCTGGGCGATGCCGTCGAGATTGGTCAAGGTCGCATCGACCTCGGGCAGCAGACCGATCGGCAGGATCACGTCGGCCACGGCCTTGGTCGAACGGCAGGCGTAGTGGCTGAAGGCCACGACCTGGGCCGCGCCGAGCGCGCGCAGCGCGCTTTGGGTGTCGGCGAAATCCAGACCCGGCTCGATGCCGTAGATCACATAGGCGCCGCGCGCATCGCTGAGCATGCCGGCGGCGTCGCGCGAACTCGGCAGCACGCCGTATTGGGCGAGACCGACCGCGTTGGCGCCCTGCGGAATGCGGCACAGCTTGGCGCCGGTAGCATCGGCGAACGACGCGGCCGCGGCGCGGATCGCGGCCGCGTACGGGCCGTTTTCGGCCAGCGCGCCGACGATGATCGCGACGTGGTTGCCGGCCTTGGCGACTTCGCGCAGCGTGTCGTCGCCGAGCGCGGCGGCGAGCTGCGACGGCGCGACGATGCGCTTGCTGGCGATGTCGAAGGTGAAGTCGAAATCGACCGGGTTGACCACGTGGATCTTGGCGCCGCGAGTGAACGCCTTGCGGATACGCTGATGCACCAGCGGCAGCTCGTGGCGCAGGTTGCTGCCGACGATCACCACGACATCGGCCTGGTCGATCTCGGCGACCGGCATGGCGAAGGTTTCGGCGACCGCGGCGTCGGACAGATCGTGCTGCGAGATGCGGTGATCGATATTGCCGGTACCCAGTGCTTCGGCCAGGCGCGCGAGCAGCGCGCCCTCTTCGTTCGAGGTCGCCGGATGCGCGAGCACGCCGAGGTTGTCGCCGGCGTTGTCGTGCAGGATCTTCGCCGCGCGCGCCAGCGCTTCGTCCCACGACGCCTCGCGCCACTCGCCGTTGTCCTTCACCAGTGGACGCTGCGCGCGATCTTCCGCGTACAGGCCCTGGTGCGAATAGCGGTCGCGGTCCGACAGCCAGCACTCGTTGACCGCTTCGTTGTCGCGCGGCACGGTGCGCAGCACGTCGCCGCGACGCAGATGCAGGAACAGATTGCTGCCGAGCGCGTCGTGATAACCGAGCGACTCGCGCGCGGTCAGTTCCCACGGACGCGCCTTGAACTGGAACACCTTGTTGGTCAGCGCGCCGACCGGGCACACGTCGATGACGTTGCCCGACAGCTCGGTGGTCAGCGGCTTGCCGTCGAAGGTGCCGATCTGCAGGTTCTCGCCGCGGTACATGCCGCCGAGTTCGTAGGTACCGGCGATTTCGGCGGTGAAGCGGACGCAGCGCGTGCACTGGATGCAGCGGGTCATCTCGGTCGCGACCAGCGGACCGATGTCCTCATCGGGCACCACGCGCTTCCGCTCGGAGAAACGGCTGACCGAACGGCCGTAGCCCATCGACAGGTCCTGCAGCTCGCACTCGCCACCCTGATCGCAAATCGGGCAGTCGAGCGGATGGTTGACCAGCAGGAACTCCATCACGTTGCGCTGCGACTTCAACGCCTTTTCGCTGCGGGTGACGACCTTCATGCCGTCCATGACCGGGGTGGCGCAGGCCGGCGCCGGCTTGGGCATCTTCTCGACTTCGACCAGGCACATGCGGCAGTTCGCCGCGATCGCCAGCTTGTCGTGATAGCAAAAACGCGGGATCGGAATGCCGGCCTTGTCGGCGGCCTGGATGATCATCGAACCCTTCGGCGCGGCCATCTCGACGCCGTCGATGAAGACGGTGACGTGATCGGGCGGCAGATTGGGGTTTACCGGTTGGGCGCTCATGCAGCCACCTTCTTCTCGACCACGGTGCCCGCGGCCTGATCATCAACGAGGAACCGCTTATTGACGATCGCGTACTCGAACTCGTCCCAGAAGTGATGCAGGAAGCCCTGCACCGGCCACGCCGCGGCTTCGCCGAACGCGCAGATGGTGTGGCCTTCGATCTGGCCCGCGGCGGCGCGCAGCATCTGCAGGTCTTCCAAGGTCGCGTGCTTGTCGACGATGCGGGTCAGCATGCGGTACATCCAGCCGGTGCCTTCGCGGCACGGCGTGCATTGGCCGCAGCTTTCCTTGAAATAGAACCGAGCGATGCGCTGACACGCGCGCACCATGCAGGCGGTTTCGTCCATCACGATGACCGCGCCCGAGCCCAGGCCGGAACCGGCCTTCTGCAGCGAGTCGTAGTCCATCGTGCAGGCCAGCATCTGTTCGGCCGGCAGCACCTTCATCGACGAACCGCCGGGAATCACGGCCTTGAGCTTGTTGCCGTTACGCACGCCGCCGGCCATCTGCAGCAGATCGGCGAACGGGGTGCCCAGGCGGATTTCGAAATTGCCCGGATTATTGACGTGGCCAGAGACCGAGAAGATCTTCGGGCCGCCGTTATTGGGCTTGCCCAGGTTCAAGAACCACTCCGCGCCATTGCGCAGGATCGCCGGCACCGAGGCATAGGTCTCGGTGTTGTTGATCGTGGTCGGCTTGCCGAACAGGCCGAAATTCGCCGGGAACGGCGGCTTGTAGCGCGGCTGGCCCTTCTTGCCTTCCAGCGATTCCATCAGCGCGGTTTCTTCGCCGCAGATGTAGGCGCCGGCGCCGAGCGCGCCGTAGATGTCGATGTCCACGCCGCTGCCGAGCACGTTCTTGCCCAGCCAGCCGTTCTCGTAGGCTTCCTTCAACGCCTGCTCGAAATGCTCGAACGGCTCGTGATGGAATTCGCCGCGCAGGTAGTTATAGGCCACCGTCGAACCGGTCGCGTAGCAGGCGATCGCCATGCCCTCGACCACCGAATGCGGGTTGAAGCGCAGGATGTCGCGATCCTTGGCGGTGCCAGGCTCGGATTCGTCCGAGTTGCACAGGATGTACTTCTGGGTGCCGCTGCCCTTGGGCATGAAGCTCCACTTCAGGCCGGTCGGGAAGCCCGCGCCGCCGCGGCCGCGCAGGCCCGAGGCCTTGACCGCGTTGATGATCTCGTCCTGCGGGGTCTTCTCGGTCAGGATCTTGCGCAGCGCGCTGTAGCCGCCGGTCTTCAAATAATTTTCGTACGACCACGGCGTGTCGTAGTGCAGGGTCGTATAGACGACCTGGTGCTCCTGCGGAGCCGGGCCGACCGGGCCGTAGCCCTTGGAATAGTCGTGGTGACCGTGAGCCATCTCGCCCGACCTCACTTCAAGCCATCGAGCAGCTCGTCGACTTTCGTCGCGTCGAGCTTCTCGTGGTAATGACCGTTGACGACGACCACCGGCGCGCCGCAGCACGCGGCCAGGCATTCTTCCTCGCGCTTGAGGAAGACCCGGCCATCGGCGGTGGATTCGCCGAGCTTGCAGCCCAGCTTCTTTTCGGCATGCGCGACCAGTTGCTCGGCGCCGTTGAGCCAGCAGCTGATGTTGGTGCAGAACGCGACGTTGTTGCGGCCGACCTTCTCGGTCTCGAACATCGAGTAGAAGCTCGCGACCTCGTAGGCCCACACCGGCGGCAGGCTCAGGTACTTGGCGACCGCGGCGATCAGCTCATCGGTCAGCCAGCCGCCGTTCTGCTCCTGCGCCGCATGCAGCCCCTGCAACACGGCCGAGCGCTTGCGGTCCGGCGGGAACTTGGCCAGCCAGTGGTCGATGTGCGCGCGCGTGCCGTCCGACAGTGCCACCATCGGATCGACGTGCTGTGCGGCCTCGAAATTGCCTGTCGCTTTCATAGGGGTAAAGCCGGGAATCGGGAATTGGGAATCGGGAATCGGTTGGAGCGGGACGCGGTGAATCGAAAAATCCGGGGCGATCGATGCTCGGCGCGAACTCGTGCAGCCTCAGCTTTATCGATTCCCGATTCCCAATTCCCGATTCCCGCCTTCACCGATCGATCTCGCCGAACACGATGTCGTAAGTACCGATCATCGCCACGACGTCGGCCAGCATGTGGCCCTTGACGACTTCGTCCATCGACGACAGATGCGCGAAGCCCGGCGCACGCAGCTTGCAGCGGAACGGCTTGTTGGCGCCGTCGGAGACCAGGTAGCAGCCGAATTCGCCCTTGGGCGCTTCCACCGCGGCGTAGGTCTCGCCGGCCGGCACGCAGTAGCCTTCCGAGAACAGCTTGAAGTGATGGATCAAGGCTTCCATGTCGTCCTTCATCTCCTCGCGCTTGGGCGGGGCGACCTTGAAGTTGTCGACGATCACGGGGCCGGGATTGGCGCGCAGCCACTTCACGCACTGCTTGATGATGCGGGTGGACTCGCGCATTTCCGCCACGCGCACCAGATAGCGGTCGTAGCAGTCGCCGTTGACGCCGACCGGGATGTCGAAATCGACTTCCGCGTACTTGGCGTAGGGCTGTTTCTTGCGCAGATCCCAGGCGATGCCCGAGCCGCGGATCATCGGACCGGTCATGCCCCAGGCCAGGGCCTGTTCGGGCGGAATCACGCCGATGCCGACGGTGCGCTGCTTCCAGATGCGGTTGTCGGTCAGCAGGGTTTCGTATTCGTCGACGCGCTTCGGAAAATCGTCGGCGAAGGCGTCGAGATAATCGAGCATCGAGCCTTCACGCCAGGCGTTGAAACGCTTGAGGCCGGCGCCCTTCTTCCACGGCGATTCCTTGTACTGCGGCATGCGCTCGGGCAGATCGCGGTAAACGCCGCCCGGGCGGTAATACGCCGCGTGCATGCGCGCGCCGGAGACCGCTTCGTAGCAGTCCATCAGCTCTTCGCGCTCGCGGAACGCGTACAGGAACACCGCCATCGCGCCCAGGTCGAGCGCGTTGGAACCGATCCACATCAGGTGATTGAGGATGCGGGTGATTTCGTCGAACAAGGTGCGGATGTACTGCGCGCGCGCGGGCGCCTCGATCCCCAGCAGGGTTTCGATCGCGCGCACGTAAGCGTGCTCGTTGCACATCATCGACACGTAGTCCAGGCGATCCATGTAACCGATCGACTGGTTGAACGGCTTGGACTCGACCAACTTCTCGGTGCCGCGATGCAGCAGGCCGATATGCGGATCGGCGCGCTGCACCACTTCGCCGTCCATTTCCAGGATCAGGCGCAGCACACCGTGCGCGGCCGGATGCTGGGGACCGAAGTTGAAGGTGTAGTTGCGGATCTCGGCGTTGTTGAGGCCGGAGGTGCCGCTGTTGACGAGCGGCATGTCGGTGGCGGGGTTGCTCATTACTTCACCTCGCCTTGTGCGGCGTCGCGCTGCGCCGTCTCGCCTTGGGCGGTCTGGTAGCGCGCGTCATCGCGGATCACCCGCGGCACGCCTACGCGCGGGTCGATCGATACGGGCTCGTAGATCACCCGGCGCTTGTCGGCGTCGTAACGCACTTCGACGTTGCCGATCAGCGGGAAATCCTTGCGGAACGGATGGCCGACGAAGCCGTAGTCGGTGAGGATCCGGCGCAGGTCCGGATGGCCTTCGAACACGATGCCGTACAGGTCGAACGCTTCGCGTTCGAACCAATTCACGCCCGGCCAGATGTGGCACAGCGAACCAACCACGGGCAGATCGTCGTCGGCCGCGAACGTCTTCAAACGCACGCGCTGATTGTGCTGACACGACAGCAGATGCGCGACCGCGGCGAAACGCCGCGCCGGCAGCGAATCGGCGGCGCCGTTGGGCGACTCGCCCCAGCGGAAACGGCCGGCGCTCTTGCCTTCCACGCCACGCGAGAAGCCTTCCGAGGACACGTCGGTGTCCCACTCGTCGCTGCCGTAACTCAGGTAATCCACGCCACTGACGTCGACGCACTGTTCGAAACCGAATTCGTCGCGCAGCGCGAGCGCCGCGGCAAGCCATTCGGTGGGCGCCACTTCCAGAGTGATCTCGCCGCGCGGCTGCGCCACGATGACCGAGGCGCCGGCGAAGCGTTCGTTCAAGCGCTGGGCAAGCTGCGCGCTGCTCGGAGCAACGCCGCTCATTCGCGCACGCCCTGCTTGCTGTCGCCGAAGTTGGTGCCGCGACGGATCTTGCGCTGCAGCTGCAGGATGCCGTAGACCAGCGCTTCGGCGGTCGGCGGGCAGCCCGGCACGTAGACGTCGACCGGGACCACGCGGTCGCAGCCACGCACCACGGCGTAGGAATAGTGATAGTAGCCGCCGCCGTTGGCGCAGCTGCCCATCGAGATCACCCACTTCGGGTCGGGCATCTGGTCATAGACCTTGCGCAACGCCGGGGCCATCTTGTTGACCAGGGTACCGGCCACGATCATCACGTCGGACTGGCGCGGCGACGGGCGGAACACCACGCCGTAACGGTCCAGGTCCAGGCGCGAGGCGCCGGCGTGCATCATCTCGACCGCGCAGCAGGCCAGGCCGAAGGTCATCGGCCACATCGACCCGGTACGCGCCCAATTCCACAGCGTGTCCAGGTTGGTGGTGACGAAACCCTGCTGCAGCAGCGGGTTTTCGCCTTCCGGGCGCAGGATGTCGTCGAGGCGTCCTTCCGGAATCGGGTTGTGCATCAGGCCCGACACGGTGTCGCTGACGGTTTGGATCACTCCCATTCGAGCGCTCCCTTCTTCCAGACGTAAACGAAGCCGAGCAGGAGCATGCTGGCGAAAATGCCCATTTCGATGAGCCCGACCGGACCGAGGTCGCGGAATACGGTGGCCCAGGGCACGATGAAGATGATTTCCAGATCGAAGATGATGAACTGGATGGCGATCAGGTAATAGCGCACGTCGAATTGCATGCGCGCGTCTTCGAAGGCTTCGAAGCCGCATTCGTAGGGAGACAATTTCTCCGCGGTCGGGCGCTTGGGCCCGAGCACATTGCCTACCACCAACAGGGCGACGCCGATACCACCGGCGACGATCAGGAACAGCAGAGTCGGCAGGTATTCGGCCAGCACGCGGTGTTCTCTCGGCTACTTGTTCGGCTACATGGGCGCGTTTCCGCGACCTTGGCTTGGCGCCACAGCGCCCAGTCGTGTGGACACGCGGCGCGGCCCGCCGTGCGTGCCGCACCTGCGTACCGTGGTGCGAGTTGCGAATAACTCGATAAAGCTGACAGTTGGATGTGGTGCCCAAAGGGGGACTCGAACCCCCACGACCTAAGTCGCTACCACCTCAAGGTAGTGCGTCTACCAATTCCGCCATCTGGGCACTGCTACCAACCTGCGGCCATCCTGGCCTGGACTTCGTAAGCGCTTTGCGAAGCCGCCTGGTCATCGCTGACCGATCCTGCCATCCGAGGCAGGATACTGGAACTGTATTTTAACCTGTTTATCTCAGCCGCCAGTAGCCGGCTGCTTTGCCGGGACTGCCTGCTGAGCGGGCGCCTGCGCGGGCGTCGCCGACGGCGCGGCCGGAACCGTGCCCGTGGGCGCCGGAGCGGCCTGACCCGAGGGAGCCTGCGGGGTCGCGCCGCTCGGCGCGGTGCCGGCCGGAGCCGTGCTCGTCGGAGCCGTACCCGTCGGAGCGGCCGGGACGCCAGTCGCGGGCGCGGCCGGAGTACCGGTCGCCGGAGCGGCCTTGGTCGCCGGGATCTGCTGATTCATCAGGCTCTGATCGAGCGCCTTCGGCGCGGCGGTGGTGACGCGACTCGCCTGCCAGGCCATGAACAGGCTGATCACGAAGAACGCGATCGCCAGCCACTTGGTGGCCTTGGACAGGAAGTTGGACGAGCCACGGGCGCCGAACACGGTCGCCGACGCACCGCCGCCGAAACCCGAGCCCGCCTGCGCTCCCGCGCCGCGTTGCATCAGGATCAGCGCGATCATGGCGATCGCGATCAACACATAGATGACGTTGAGGAACAACAGCATCGTTAGGGATTCTTCGCTGGGTGGAACTCGTTACGACCGCGTCGGCCCGGAGTGGTTCGCCGGAACGTCGCGATCAGGGTGCCGCCGCTGCCGCGATGGCGTTGAAGTCCGCTGCGACCAGAGAGGCGCCGCCGACCAGGCCGCCATCGACGTCGGGCTGGGAAAACAGCGCGGCGGCATTGTCGGCTTTCACGCTACCGCCATAAAGGATCGGTAGCGAGCCAGCAATTCTAGCATCGTGCGCCGCGATTTCGCTACGGATGAATGCGTGCATTTCCTGGGCCTGCTCGGGGCTGGCGGTTTTGCCGGTGCCGATCGCCCACACCGGTTCGTAGGCCACGATCGCGCCGTCCAGGCCGAGCACGCCGACCAGTTCGAAGATCGGCGCGAGCTGTTCCTGCAGGCGCCACTGCGCCTTGCCGTCCTCGCGTTCGCTCAGGGTCTCGCCCACGCACAGGATCGGCACGAGTCCCGCGGCCTTGGCCGCGGCGAACTTGCGCGCGACCAGTTCGCTGCTTTCGTTGTGGTATTGGCGGCGCTCGGAATGGCCGACCAGGCCGTAGACCGCGCCGACTTCCTTGAGCATCGTCGCGGAGACTTCGCCGGTGTAGGCGCCCTTGACGTTGCTGCTGACGTCCTGCGCGCCGAAGTTGAGGCCGCGCTCACCGTAGTGTTCGACCAGTTCGCCCAGATACGGCAGCGGCGGCAGGATCACCCGCTCGACCCCGGCCGGCGGCGTCTGCGCCGCGACTTCGTCGAGCAGGGCGAATGCGAATTCGCGGCTGCCATGCAGTTTCCAGTTTCCGGCGACGATTCTGCGGCGCATGGCCACTCCCTTGGTGCGAAGACGGCGCAGTCTAGCGGCTGGGCGGCGTTTGGGCGAACCCGGCCGCGGCGCGGCGAACCGCGACGCAGTCGACGGGCGCGCTCCGCGACCGGCGTCACGCCCGTGGCCGACCGCCCCACCCCGCCTTTACCGGGCGCGGTTTCGTCCCCATTGCATGGTCATGAGTCCGACTTCGAATTCGACCGTCCTGCGCAGCTTCGCCCCGATCCGATCGCCGCGGGCGCGGGTGCTGATCCTCGGCAGCATGCCCGGCGCGGCCTCGCTGGCCGCCGACCGCTACTACGCGCATCCGCAGAACCGGTTCTGGCCGATCATGGGCGCGCTGATCGGCGCCGGGCCGGAGTTGGAGTATCCGCGGCGGATCGAGGCCCTGCGCGCGGCCGGAATCGCGCTGTGGGACGTGCTGGCCCAGTGCGAGCGCGAAGGCAGCCTGGATTCGGCGATCCGCGACGACACCGCGGTCGCCAACGATTTCACCGGCTTCTTCGCCGGCCACCCGCGGATCGCCACGGTGCTGTTCAACGGCGCCAAGGCCGAGGCCAGCTTCCGTCGGTTCGTGCTCAAGCCGCTGGCGCGCCCGGACCTGACCCTGCTGCGCCTGCCCTCGACCAGCCCGGCCAATGCCTCGCAGCGTTACGAGGCTAAGTTGTCCGCTTGGCGCGAGGCGTTGCGCGCGGGCGGGGTGGCAGTGCGCGAGGCCTGAGCGGCCGGATCCATCGCAACACTCCCGCGCTTTGGATTGCCCATGGCGGCTTGCCGGACCCGAGGTGCGTGCCGGGCGGGCGAAAAGCTCAGGGGCTGAAACCCACACAAGCCGCCGCCCACATCGGCCCGATCTCGCATCAGCGCCCAAAATCGCGTTGCATCGATGAAACATCGCGGCCTTGTGCCTCGACCCCGACAACCGAACTAGAACCCTTGCCGGCAAAGGCTTTGCGGCCGATGAACACGTGTCCGACCGGCGGCCAGCGCGGCCGCGATCGCCGCTTTTCTTCGCTCCCGCGCTGTCCTGCGACCGCGCGCACCGCCGTTTCCTGGGGTTAGCCGCCCACAAGGGGGCCGCCAATCACCGAACGATCGCTTGCGCCGCGCTTCAGGCGGCGTGGGAGGCCGGGCTGTTGCCCGCCACTCGGCAATCGTTCGTCGATCGGAGTTTCAACGCCGGCGCGCCGCTCGGGTCGAGCGCGCCGAACGCCACAGTCGTCGACCCGTCAATCGCCAATGGAAGCGATACCACAAGGAGCTCCACCATCATGAAGTCGCATCGCATCAATCCCCCGTGCCGTCTGTCCCGCAAGCTCGCCTTGCTCAGCGGCATCGCGCTGCTCTCCTCCGCCGCCCTCGCGATGGCCGGCGAAAAAGTGATCCGTACCGCCTACGGCGACGTCGCCTCGATCGACGCGCCCAAGTCGCAGCAGCTCAACGCCAAGAGCGCCCAGGCCCACCCGTTCGCGACCGCGCGCCAGCGCGCCGCGGCCAAGCCGGTGATCTGGGTCGACCGCGACAGCAAGGCCGGCCCCGCCGCTTCGGCCGACCTGACCGACAAGCTGATCCGTACCGCCGGCAGCGCGCCGGGCGGCGACGCGCCGGCGTTCGGCAACTACCTCGCACGCACTCATTTCCGTGCCACCTGGGACAAGCTCGACGCGCTGGATGCGCGCCAGGGCGCCGCCCCGGACGTCTCGATCTCGCAGGAGAAGGACGGCGCGCACTACGGCTACACCCGCACCCTGGGCAACTACTACACCACCCAGTGGAAGGCGGCGCCGTGGAACAAGATCGGCAAGCTGTACTTCACCAAGCCCGACGGCAGCGGTTCGTACTGCACCGCGCAGGTGTCCAGCGGCACCGCGGTGCTGACCACCGCGGCGCATTGCGTCTACACCTTCGGCTCGGGCTGGAACTCCAACTTCCTGTTCGTGCCGGCCGAGCGTTACGGCGAGGCGCCGTACGGCAAGTTCGGCTGGAGCACCGCGCGCGTGCCGACCAACTGGATCAACCAGGGCACCCGCCGCTGGGACGTGGCGGTGATCAAGCTGACCGGTGAGCAGGTCAGCGGCATTCCGGTGACCAGCTATGTCGGTTGGCTCGGCCGCGCCTGGAATCAGCCGTATTCGTTGTTCACCTACTCGCACGGCTACGCCAGCAACCTGAGCACGCAGTACACCAACATCTGCGCCGGCCAGACCTACGACTCGGCGTCGGAAGGCACCAACGTGGTGGTGCAGGGCTGCGACATGACCTACGGCGCCAGCGGCGGCGCGTGGCTGATCAACTACACGCCTAACTCCAGCGCCGGCAATCAAGTCAACAGCGTGGTCAGCGGCCCGCACATCGGCGCCTTCGGCACCGCCTGGGTGGGCGCTCGCTTCAACGACGACAACATCGTCGCGCTGTGCACCGCGATCGGTTGCTGATCGCGGCGTGACCGCCTCGTGGCGGCGGGCGCGAGGAATCGTGCCCGCCGCCATCGCGACGATCGCGCTTGCGGCCGAGGGATCGGCCGACTCATCGGGCCCCGGAGACGGGCTCGCCGCGCGGCCCACTATCGAGGCCGCGGGCTGGGGCAAGGATGCCCGCCATACCTCGACGAAGCCGGCCACCGCGCCGGCTTCATCATGTCCGCGGCGGTGAAGTCCGGTGGCCTCGTGGCCATAGCGCCCGACCATCGGCAAGAGCACTGCGGTCACCGACGATCCACACGCCGGACACGCCCGCGGCCGACGCTGCGTACAAAGGATGCGGCGCTACGTCGCAATATCGGCGCAAATAGAATGCCGATCCAGCGAGCGGCGGTAGGCGGCGTGGTTACAGTGGGCGGCATGAAACCGACCCCGCCCCGTCCGCTGCTGCCGATCCTGCCTTATCGCAAGCCGACACCGGGCCGCGACTACTGGGTCGTCGACGACGTCCTGCCCGACCCCGACGGCGTGCGCGCCCGTTTCCTGGCCAAGACCGACTGGAGTCAGGGCTACCCGTACAAACCCGAAAGCTGGCCCGGGCAGCGCGCCATGCCCGGCCTGAGCGACGACGAACTGGCGATCGTCGAGACCCGGGTGCGCGACGCGCTCGGCGCGACCCGCCTGTGGGTCGGCGCCGCGCCGGACGGCCAGACCCTCAATCACAACTGCGTGCAGGTGGTCGGCATCGACGAATGCGAGCCGCGCCCGCACACCGACTCGCGCACGATGTGCCGCTATGCGGCGGTGCTGTACCTGAACCCGTCGGTGCCGGACCACTGCGGCACCGGTTTCTATCGCCAGCGCCTGGGCAACGGCCAGCGCGGCGGCAACACCGTGTCGCCGCCGCACGCCAACCTGGTCGAAGCCCTCGGCACGCGTTTTGTCGCGCCCGACGCCTTCGTCGAGGACGTGGTGGTCCCGCACCGCTACAACCGGCTGCTGCTGTACCGCGCCAATCTGATCCACAGCGCCAGCGGCTACTGGGGTCGGACCCTGGACACCATGCGCATGGCCGCGGTGTTCTTCTGGATGGTCTGAGCCGGGCGCGATGAGCCGGCCGCGAGCGGCTTCGCGCGGGGCCGGACAACGCGGGGCCGGATATGACGAAGCCGGCGCAAGGCCGGCTTCGCGACGAACGCAATCGCTGCGGACGCTTACTTCAGCTTGATCTCGCGCAGGCGCTCTTCCAGATAGCCCTGGGCGGTGATCGGCTCGGGATAACGGCTGGGATTGTCGGCGCTGATCGTCGAGGGCAGCACGTCGATCAGGAAATCCGGATTCGGGTGCAGGAAGAACGGGGTCGAATAACGTGGCTGGCGCGCCTTCTCGCCGGGCGGGTTGACCACGCGGTGGGTGGTCGACGGGTACACGTGGTTGGTCAGGCGCTGCAGCATGTCGCCGATGTTGACCACGATGGTGTCGGCGTCGGCGGTGAACGGCACCCACTCGCCCTTGCGCGACTTCACTTCCAGGCCGGCGGCGCTGGCGCCGACCAGCAAGGTGATCAGGTTGATGTCCTCGTGCGCGCCGGCGCGCTCGTTGGGGATGTCGTCGGCGGTGATCGGCGGGTAGTGGATCGGGCGCAGGATCGAATTGCCCGAATCGGTCTTGTCGGCGAAATACGTCTGCGGCAAGCCGATGTGCAGGGCCAATGCGCTGAGCACGCGCGAACCTAGGTTATCCAGCGTGGTGTACAGGCCATAGGCCTGCTCGCGGAACTCGGGGATCTCGTCGGGCCACAGGTTGGCCGGCATCTCGGCGGCGTACTTGGAGTCGCGCGGGATCTCGCGGCCGACGTGCCAGAACTCCTTGAGGTCGAAGTGCTTGGCGCCCTTGGCGGTCTCGACCCCGAACGGGGTGTAGCCGCGCGCGCCGCCGCCGCCGGCGACGTGGTACTTGCGCTTGACCTCTTCGGGCAGGGCGAAGAAGCGCTTGAACACGTCGTAGGACTGATCGATCTGCTCGGCCGGGATGCCGTGGCCGTTGATGCCGGCGAAGCCCCATTCGCGGTAGGCCGCGCCGAGTTCGGCGACGAACGCCTCGCGGTCGGTGTCGAAGCGGCGAATGTCCAGGGTGGGAATCTGACTCACGTGATTGTCCTGTTGGTGTCTCGTCCGAATAGACCGCTATCTTCGCTCAAAGCCGCCATCGGCGCGCAAGCCCGACCTGGCGGCACATCGAAAGCGGTCGGCTGGGCGGCCCGAGGATGAACGAAATCGCCCGAGCCTGAACCAGTTGGCACATAAGCCGTGAACAGATCGGACGGACCGTCCAAAGGTGGTGTTTTAGCGCTGTGCGACAGGCTAAAGTCGCGCCCCCGACCCGGCGATACCCGCCGGTTGCAACACTGCCCGCCGAGGCCCGCACCGCATGCAAGACCCCGCCGCTCGCCCCGCCACCCCGGCACGCCGTGCCCTGGCCTGGTTGACCGGCTTCACCCTGGGCAATGCGGCGGTCGCGATCGCGATCGCCGCCTCGAACATCCCCTTCGCCCACCTCGCCGAGCACTGGAAGGCGGCGTTCTTCCTGACCCTGGCCCTGCCCGGCCACTTCGTGTTCTTCGGCGCCCTGCTCGGCCTGATCCCGTTGCTGCTGGGGCGCTTGAGCCGGCGCGCGAGCTGGATGACGGTCGCCGCGGTGATCCTGCAGACCGCCTGGATCTGTCTGCTGGTCGCCGACGCCAAGGTGTTCGCGCTGTACCGCTTCCACCTCAACGCGATGGTCGCCAACATGGTGTTCGGCGGCGCGATGCAGGACCAGGTGGTGTTTTCCGGCACGGTCTGGGGCTTGATCGCGCTGGCGATCGGCACGGTGCTGGCCCTGGAAATCGCCGCCGCGTGGCTGTGCTGGCGCTGGATCGAGCGGCGCCCGGGCGCGGTCAAGATCCTGCGGGCCTGGTGGGTCGCGCTCGCGGTGATGCTGTTCGGCCAGGCCATGATCGCCTACTACGATGCGCGCGGCGATCGCGCGGTGTTGTCGCAGTTGCCGTACATCCCGTGGGCGCAGCCGATCACCTTGAAGGATTCGCTGCACCGCTTCGGGGTCAAGAGCAATCCCAACTCCGCCCTGCCCGTGCTCGGCTCGGGCCTGCTGGCGTATCCGCGCAAGCCGCTGGACTGTCAGGCCGCGCCCAAGCTCAACGTGGTGGTGATCCTGCTCGAATCGCTGCGCCACGACGCGCTCGATCCGACCGTCATGCCGAACACCTGGCGCTACGCCCAGCAATCGCAGTGGTTCGACGATCACTACAGCACCGGCAACGCGACCCGGTTCGGCCTGTTCGGCCTGCTGTACGGCCTGCCCGGCGGTTACTGGCACCCGATGCTGGCCGAACAGCGCGGCTCGGCCTTCATCGGCCAGATGAAGAAAGACGGCTACGCGATGCACATCTACGGTAGCGCGCCGCTGTACAACCCGGAGTTCGACCGCACCGTGTTCTCGGAGGTGCGCAATCACGTGGTCAACGGCCCGCGCGAACGCCACAGCGCCGAACGCGACCGCGCCATCATCGACCGCCTGCGCGGCGACCTCGCCGCGACCCGGCCCGACCAGCGCTTCTTCGGCTTCGTGTTCCTGGATTCGCCGCACCAGCCCTATTACATGCCCAAGGGCTACCCGCCGCTGTTCAAGCCGATGGCCGACTCGATCAATCCGCTGGAGTTCGGCCCGGACCACGACCCGATCCCGGACTTCAACCGCTACCGCACCGCGGTGCATTACAGCGATTCGCTGATCGGCGATTTCCTGGCGAGCCTGCAGGCCAGTCCTTTCGCCGACAACACCGTGGTGTTGATCACCGGCGATCACGGCGAAGAGTTCAACGACCTCAAGCAGAACTACTGGGGTCACAACGGCAATTTTTCCGACTACCAGTTGCGCACGCCGTTCGTGCTTCATTGGCCGGGCAAGCCGCCGCGCAAATTCAGCCACACCACCTCGCATCAGGATTTCGTGCCGACCGTGATGCAGCACGCACTGGGCTGCCGCAACGATCCCAACGACTACAGCACCGGCCGCGACTTGTTCGGCCCGGCCCAGAACGCGCGGCCGCTGCTGGTCGAAAGCTGGTCGCAGCGCGGCATCCGCCAGGGCGACCGGATCTATCTGTTCGACAACTACGGCGCGGCGACTGTGGTGGATCGCAACTACCGGCCGCTGCCGGACGCGAAGGTCGATCCGGCGGCGGTGAGTCAGTCGTGGGAGATGTTGACGCGGTTTCAGCAGCGCTGAGGTTGGGTGTTCAAAACCTTGGGCGCTGGAGCTGCGTGCTCGATGTTTTCGAGCGGTGCGCTGTGGAGTTTTCGATCGGTGCGCTGCGAACGTGAGTCGTCTATCGCTCAATTGAACGACGCCCGTTGCACGTCGGCGTAATGGCGGCGATCCGCGAACTCTATAGCCCACTTTGGAAAAGGGGGCGAGCGCCCGGCGCCGGTTCGTTTGGATGCGAAGAATCGGAGCGCGGGGGATTCGTTTTTCGCGCACGACGCGGTGCGCTTGGAGGAAAAGCGAATCCCCCCT
>NZ_LMHM01000013.1:950284-950361 GCF_001427785.1 Lysobacter sp. Root690 | reverse complement strand
GACCTCTCGGGGTGGTACGCGAACTTCATCGCCCACTTTGGAAAAGGGGGCGAGCGCCCGGCGCCGGTTCGTTTCGA
>NZ_LMHM01000013.1:950074-950192 GCF_001427785.1 Lysobacter sp. Root690 | reverse complement strand
TACAAAGAATCGGAGCGCGGGGGATTCGCTTTTCGCGCACGACGCGGTGCGCTTGGAGGAAAAGCGAATCCCCCTAGCCCCCTTTTCCAAAGGGGGAACGCATTTGGGCGATCGGATA
>NZ_LMHM01000013.1:949752-950033 GCF_001427785.1 Lysobacter sp. Root690 | reverse complement strand
TACAAAGAATCGGAGCGCGGGGGATTCGCTTTTCGCGCACGACGCGGTGCGCTTGGAGGAAAAAGCGAATCCCCCCTAGCCCCCCTTTTCCAAAGGGGGGAACGCATTTCGGCGATCGGATCCTCCGCTACCTCTCGGGGTGGTACGCGAATTTCATCGCCCACTTTGGAAAAGGGGGCGAGCGCCCGGCGGCGGTTCGTTTCGATGCAAAGAATCGGAGCGCGGGGGATTCGCTTTTCCGCACGACGCGGTGCGCTTGGAAGAAAAAGCGAATCCCCCCC
>NZ_LMHM01000013.1:879606-949737 GCF_001427785.1 Lysobacter sp. Root690 | reverse complement strand
GACCTCTCGGGGTGGTACGCGAACTTCATCGCCCACTTTGGAAAAGGGGGCGAGCGCCCGGCGTTGGTTCGTTTCGATGCAAAGAATCGGAGCGCGGGGGATTCGCTCTTTCCACACGGCGCGGTGCGCTTGGAGGAAAAGCGAATCCCCCCCTAGCCCCCCTTTTTCAAAGGGGGGAACGCATTCAGGCGATCGGGAGGTACTGCCAGGCAGGTCGCCTTTATGAGGCAATGCATACAAGCGACCTGAGGGAACGCAACTGCTCCGCGCAACCCCGCCACCGCGCGACTCAAACCGCCGCGCGCACCGCCGCCGCAAGACTGTCGAGGGTGTTCTGCATCAGCGTCGCATCGTCGGCTTCGACAGTCACGCGCACTACCGGCTCGGTGCCGGAAGGTCGCAGGAACGCGCGGCCATGACCGGCGACGGCCGCTTCGGCTTGTTTCAAGGCGTCCTTGACCGACACCGCTTCGGTTGGCTTGGACGTCCCCTCGAAACGCACGTTGACGGTCTTCTGCGGCACCCGGCTCAATCCGTCCAGCGCCTGGCGCAAGGTCAGGCCGGTGCGGCCCAGCACTTCCAGTACCTGCAAGGCGCTGACGATGCCGTCGCCGGTGCTGGTACGGTCCAGACACAACAGATGACCGGAGGCTTCGCCGCCGAGGGTGCCGCCGTGCGCGATCAACTGCTGATGCACGTAGCGGTCGCCGACCTTGGCGCGCAGGAACCCGATGCCGCGCTGTTCGAACGCGCGCTCCAGGCCGTAGTTGGTCATCAAGGTGCCGACCACCGGGCCTTGCAGGCGACCGCTGCGCTGCCAGTCGGTCGCCAGCACGTACAGCAGATCGTCGCCGTCGCAGATGCGCCCTTCGCCGTCGACGAACAGCACCCGGTCGCCGTCGCCGTCGAAGGCGATGCCCAGATCGGCGCCAGTGGCCTGGACGCGTTCGACCAGGGTCTGCGGATGAGTCGAGCCAACCCCGTCGTTGATGTTCAAGCCATTGGGATCGATGCCGATCGCATCCACGCGCGCGCCGAGTTCGCGCAGCACCAGCGGGCCGGTCTGATAGGTCGCGCCGTTGGCGCAATCCATCGCGATACGCATGCCGCTGAGGTCGAAACCGCGCGGCACCGAGTTCTTGCACGCTTCCAGATAGCGGCCGATCGCGTCGCGGGTGCGCACGGCCTTGCCGAGGCGTTCGGAGTCGACGGTGCGGAACGGTTCTTCCAGCGCGGCTTCGATCGCCAGTTCGGTTTCGTCGTCGAGCTTTTCGCCCTCGGCCGAGAAGAACTTGATGCCGTTGTCGTAATGCGGATTGTGCGAAGCCGAGATCACGATGCCGCCGTCGGCGCGCAGCGAACGGGTCAGGTGCGCGACCGCCGGGGTCGGCATCGGCCCCATCAATTGCACGTCCACGCCGGCGGCGACCAGCCCGGCTTCGAGCGCGGCCTCGAACATGTAGTTCGAGATGCGCGTGTCCTTGCCGATGATGACCATCGGGTTGCGCCAACCGCGCCGGATCAGCGCGTGGCCGTAAGCGTTGCCAAGGCGCAGGACGAAATCGGCGGAGATCGCGCCTTCGCCCACGCGTCCGCGGATGCCGTCGGTACCAAAATATTTACGAGTCATGTGTTTGGTTCGGGAATAGTGAATCGGGAATGGGGAATCAAAGCCGGGCGGCGCGGTACGGCGTGGTGCCGTCGGGGGATCGCCGCAGTCCGAGTTTGCCGCATGCCGCATGCGCTACGGTGCCGCGCGGCTGAACGAGGTCGCTTAGCGCTTCCGGGTTCACAGTTCCTTGGGTGATGCGGGAGGGGGAATCGAGGATGGGGAATCGAAAAAGCCAAAGCGCGAGTTGCGGCTTTGGCTTTGGTTTTTCCGATTCCCGATTCCCCACTCCCGATTCCCGTCGAAGCGGCCGTCAGGCCGCTTCGACATCGTCCTCGGGCTGCGGCTGCTTCATCATCATCGCCAGCAGATGGGCGAGACGATCGCGCAGTTCGCGCCGGTCGCAGATCTGGTCGACCGCGCCGTGATCGACCAGGAATTCGCTGCGCTGGAAGCCTTCGGGCAGTTTTTCGCGCACGGTCTGCTCGATCACGCGCGGGCCGGCGAAGCCGATCAGCGCCTCGGGCTCGGCCATGTTGATGTCGCCGAGCATCGCGAACGAGGCCGACACGCCACCGGTGGTCGGATGGGTCATCACCGAGATGTACGGCAGGCCCGCCGCGCGCAGGCGGCCGAGCGCGGCCGAGGTCTTGGCCATCTGCATCAGCGAGAACAGGCTTTCCTGCATGCGCGCGCCGCCGCTGGCGGAGAAGCACACGAACGGGCTGCCGATCTGCAGCGCGGTCTCGGCGCCGAGGGTGAAGCGTTCGCCGACCACCGAGCCCATCGAGCCGCCCATGAAGGCGAAGTCGAACGAGGCGGCGACCAGCGGCCGCTGCTTGAGCGTGCCGCGCATCGCGATCAGCGCGTCGCGCTCGCCGGTGGCTTTCTGCGCGGCCTTGATCCGTTCGGAGTACTTCTTCTGGTCCTTGAACTTGAGCACGTCGACCGGGCCCAGTTCGGCGCCGATCTCGACCGTGCTGCCCGGGTCGAACAGCGCGTTCAGGCGGACCCGGCCGCGGATCGGCATGTGGAAGCTGCACTTCGGGCAGACCTCGAGGTTTTCCTCGAGCTCGGGGCGGTACAGCACGGCGCCGCAGCGGTCGCACTTCTCCCACAGACCCTCGGGCACGCTGCGCCGCTTGGCCGCGACCGTTTCGGTGCGGATGCCGGACGGCATGAGTTTCTTTAGCCACGACATGCGTTGGGGGTTTCCTATTCAAACGTGTTCAGGCGGTCCCGATGCTGCGGACCGGAGCGCCGCGAGCCATGCTCGCCGGCACGTAATGGGTTCAGTCTAACGCAGCCGGCCGCGGCGCCCGCCGCGCCCGCATTCAGCCGGCGGCGCCGTCCAGGGCCTGACGCAGCGGCGCGAGGAACGCAGTTGCCGCCTGCGCCGCCGCCGCGGCATCAGAGGTTTCGGCCAGCATCGCGACCAGCGCGCTGCCGACCACGACGCCGTCGGCCTCGCGCGCCATGGTCGCGGCGCTGGCGGCGTCCTTGATCCCGAAACCGGCCACCACCGGCACCTTGCTGCGCGCGCGGATGCGGTGCAGGCGGTCGTTGGCCGCGCCGGTGTCGAGCAGGTCGGCCGCGCCGGTCACGCCGGCGAAGCTGACGTAGTACAGATAGCCCTGCGCGTCGTCGCACAGCAGGGCGATGCGTTCTTCGGTGGTGGTCGGCGAGGCCAGCAGGATCAGCGCCAGTCCGGCCGCGGCGAAGGCCGCGCGCAGTTCGGCGGCTTCTTCCGGCGGCAGGTCGACCAGCAGCACGCCATCGACGCCGGCTGCGACCGCGTCGTCGGCGAAGCGGGTCGAACCGCGGATCTCGATCGGATTCAAATAACCCATCAGCACCACCGGCGTCTCGGCGTCGCGCGCGCGGAACTCGCGCACCGCTTCGAGCACCCAGCTCAATCCGGCGCCGCGCGCGATCGCGCGCTCGGAACTGCGCTGGATGGTCGGGCCGTCGGCCATCGGATCGGAGAACGGCACCCCGAGTTCGATCACGTCGGCGCCCGCCTCGACCAGCGCGTGCATGACCGGCACCGTCGCTTCCAGCGACGGATCGCCGGCGGTGACGAACGGGATCAGGGCCTTGCGGCCGGCGGCGTGCAGTTGTTGGAACTTCGCGTCGATTCGGTTCATGCGTTGGTCAAAGCTTCTGCTTTAAGCCCCTCTCCCGCATGCGGGAGAGGGGTTGGGGTGAGGGGTCCGGCGGAGCGGTGACGACTCGGTTGGAGCGCCGATCTCATGCTTATGTCGCTGTCGCAGCTTCGTTGCTTCCCTCATCCGCCCTTCGGGCACCTTCTCCCGCAAGCGGGAGAAGGGAATCAGCAAGCGTGTTGAGTGGCGACAATCAGAAGTGCAAGCCTTCGCGCCCGGCGATGGTATGCACGTCCTTGTCGCCGCGGCCGGACAGGTTGCAAAGCACCACCTGGTCTTTCGGCATCGTGCGCGCGAGCTTGATCGCCTGCGCGATCGCGTGGCTCGACTCGAGCGCGGCCAGGATGCCTTCGGTGCGCGCCAGGGTGCGGAACGCGTCGAGCGCTTCCTCGTCGGTGATGCCGAGGTACTCAGCGCGGCCGGTGTCTTTCAGGAACGCATGCTCGGGGCCGACGCCGGGGTAATCCAGGCCCGCGGAGACCGAATGGGTCTCGATGATCTGGCCGTCGTCGTCGCACAGCACATAGGTGCGGTTGCCGTGCAGCACACCCGGACGTCCGGCGGCGAGCGAGGCGGCGTGACGGCCGGTGTCGATGCCGTCGCCGGCCGCTTCGGCGCCGACGATGCGCACCGAGGGATCGTTCAAGAACGCATGGAACAGGCCGATCGCATTGCTGCCGCCGCCGACGCAGGCGGTGATCGCATCGGGCAGGCGGCCGTATTCGGCCAGCATCTGCGCCCTCGCCTCGCGGCCGACCACGGCGTTGAAGTCGCGGACCATGCGCGGGTACGGATCGGGACCGGCGACGGTGCCGATGATGTAGAAGGTGTCGCGCACGTTGGTGACCCAGTCGCGCATCGCTTCGTTGAGCGCGTCCTTGAGCGTCTGCGAACCGCTGGTCACCGGCACCACGGTCGCGCCGAGCAGCTTCATGCGGTAGACGTTGATCTTCTGCCGCTCGATGTCGGTCGCGCCCATGTAGACCACGCATTCCAGGCCAAGGCGCGCGGCCACGGTGGCGCTGGCGACGCCGTGCTGGCCGGCGCCGGTCTCGGCGATGATCCGGGTCTTGCCCATGCGGCTGGCCAGCAGGGCCTGGCCGATGGTGTTGTTGATCTTGTGCGCGCCGGTGTGATTGAGGTCTTCGCGCTTGAGCAGGATCTGCGCGCCACCGACTTCGTCGCTCAGGCGCTGGGCGTGATAGATCGGGCTCGGCCGGCCGACGTAATGGGCCAGGTCGTTTTCGAATTCCTTGATGAAGGCCGGGTCGACGCGCGCGGCGTCGTAGGCCTTGGCCAGTTCCTCGATCGGCGCGATCAGGGTCTCTGCGACGAAGCGTCCGCCGTAGCGGCCGAAGTGGCCGTTGGCGTCGGGATAGGCATGGAAGTCGATAGGCGGGGCGATCGGTTCGGCGGACATCGGCTGGCGTTCGTTCGGCAGACGCCACGCGGCGCGCGGCGGAAGCGCCAGTTTAGGGCATCGCGGCGCCGACCGTACGCATCGAGGCGTGCCGGAATGGGCCGCGCGGTCGGGTTGTGATCGGGTGGGCAGGCGTGGATTCCTACCGACGCCTCGCTTTCGAAGCGCGAACGTATCCAGAAAGACCGCGCAGTTGGCCTGTCGTCGCGGCCCGCGAACTTCATCGCCCACTTTGGAAAAGGGGGCGCGCGCCCGGCGTCGGTAGGTTTCGACGCGAAGAATTGGAGCGCGGGGGATTCGCTTTTATTCGCACAACGCGGCGCGCTTGAGGGTGAAAGCGAATCCCCCCTAGCCCCCCTTTTCCAAAGGGGGGAATGCATTCGGGCAATCGGGGAGGTCGCACGAACTCCATCGCCCACTTTGGAAAAGGGGGCGAGCGCCCGGCGGCGGTGCGTTTCGATGCGAAGAATTGGAGCGCGGGGGATTCGCTTTTACTCGCGTGACGCGGTGTGCTTGAGGGCAAAAGCGAATCCCCCCTGCCCCCCTTTTTCAAAGGGGGGAAAAGCAGTTGCGGCGATATCGTGCCCGCGCCCCTCAATCGACGTGGCAATCGGCCTTGCGCACTTGTTCGACGAAATGACGCATCTTGTCGCCGTCCTTCAAACCCGGCGCGCTCTCGATGCCGCTGGACACGTCCACGCCCCAGGGCAAGGTCGCCAGGATCGCTTCGAACACGTTGTCCGGGGTGATCCCGCCGGCCAGCACGAAGGGTTTCTGCACGCCGACCGGAATGCGCTTCCAGTCGAAGGTCTTGCCGCTGCCGCCGCTGCCGCCGCGGGCATGGCTGTCGAACAGGAAGCCGGCCGCGCCCGGGTAGCGCATATGCAGCGCCGAGGGGTGCTGGTCGGCGAGTTCGCCGCCCATCGGGATCGCTTTCAGGTACGGCACGCCGAAGCCGCGGCAGAACGCGTCGTCCTCGTTGCCGTGGAACTGCAGCAGGCTCGGCCGGACCTGGCGCACGACTTCGCGCACCTCGTCGACCGGGTTGTCGCTGAACAAGGCGACCGCGTCGACCAGCGGCGCCAGGGCCTGGCGCATCGCGCGCGCTTCCTCGGGCGCGACCCGGCGCTTGCTGCCGGCGGCGAACACGAAGCCGATCGCGTCGGCGCCGAGCTCGCAGGCCAAGCGCACGTCGCCGGGACGGGTGAAACCACAGAATTTGATACGGGTACGGAACAGGGTACGGGGCTGGCTCAAAGGGTGACCTCGGCAGGCAACTGACACTCGACGGGGTAGCGCGGCCCGACGAACACCAAGCCCGACGAGGGCGCCGTCGGGCCGGCGACCGTGCGGTCGCGACCGGCCAGCAACTCGGCGATCCAGGTTTCAGGTTGTTCGCCGCGGCCGACCAGCAGCAAGCTTCCAACAATGTTGCGCACCATATGGTGAAGAAAGGCATTCGCCTGCACTTCCATCTCCACCACCTCGCCGTCGCGGCGCAGGCCGATGTGCTGCAGATCGCGGCGCGCGTGCGGGGCTTGGCAGTGCACGGTGCGGAATGCGGAGAAGTCGTGTTCACCCAGCAGGGCCTGGGCGGCGCGGTGCATGGCGTCGGCGTCGAGCGGGCGCCGCTCCCAGGTCAGGTACTGGCGTTGCAGGGCCGGCCGCACCGGCCGGTTGAGGATGCGGTAGCGGTAGCGGCGCGAGCGCGCCGAGAACCGCGCATGGAAGCCGGGCGCGACCGGCACGCACCAGCGCACGCACACCGACGGCGGCAGCCGCGAGGTGGTGCCCAGCACCCAGCCGCGCGGCTCGCGTTCGACCGGGCTGTCGAAATGCACGACCTGGCAGGCCGCGTGGACCCCCGAATCGGTGCGTCCGGCGCAGGTCACGTCGATCGGCGCGCCGGCGACGAAGCTCAGCGCCTGCTCCAGGGTGGTCTGCACGGTCGCTTCGCCGCGCAGGTCCGGCTCGCCGGGGCGCACCAGGCGCTGCCAACCGGAGTATTCGCTGCCGTCGTATTCCACGCCCAGGGCGTAGCGGCGCACCGCTGCGCCGCCGTCGCTGGTCTGAGACTGTTGCTGCTCTACCGCCATCGGTCGTTGCCCTGCCCGCTCGCCGCGCTGATGCGCTTCAGCTGGACGCCTCGATCTCGCGCAGCAGGCGCGCGGCCTGCTGACGGGCGGCGTGGTCGCCGTTGATCAGCACCTCGCCGAGCAACTGACGGGCGCTGCTTTGATCGCCCAGGTCGAGGTAGGCGCGGGCGAGTTCGATGCGCTCCTGACCGGGATTGGTCTGGCCCGGGTTGGCCGGAGTCTGATTGGCTTGAGCCGGCGCAGCCGCAGCGGCGACGGCCGCCGCGGGCGCAACCGCCGGTTCGACCCGTGCCGGGGCCGCGCCGCTGCGCGCCGCGCTGGTACCGACTTCGCCGGAATGCCAGGTCGGCACCTTGGCCGTGTTTTGCGGCTCGGCCTTCGGCGCGGTCCAGAACGGCGCGCTGGCCGGTTCTTCGGCGACCGTCGAGGCAGCGGCCGGGACCGGATCGGCCGGCTTGGCCGGGCTGTCGGTCTCGGATTCGCCGAGCAATTGCGCGACCGGATCAATCACCGGCGCGGCCGGTTCGGGGCGGCGGCGCAGCGAATCGACCGGATCGGCCAGCGGCGCGGAACGCTCGCTCGCCACGTCCGCGCCCGGCAGCGGCGCGCGGAACGCCGGCTTCTTCGGTTCGCGCCGGCTCATCACCCAGCCGCCGACCAGCAACGCCAACACGCCCAGACCGCCGAAGATCCACGGCAGTGGCGAACCGCCGTCGCTGCGCGCCTGCTGTTCGGCCAGACGCTGCTGGCTCGCGGCCAGCTCGCTGTCCTTCATCGCGATCAGCTTCTGCTGCTTGCTCTGCAACTGCTCCAGATCGGCGACCTTGCTCTTGAGCTCGGCCAGTTCCTGCTCGCGCGCGGCGAGGGTCTCGGTGGTCTGTTGATTGTCCTGACGGACCATGTCGCCCTCGCCTCCGGCGCTGATGCCGGACTGTGCCCCGGCCTGGGTCGCGCGGCTGGCGCCCGGCGGAACGATTTCCAAACGTGCGTCGTCGCTGCGCGCCGCGCCGGGCGCGTTGGCCGCCGGCGCGACCGGCGCCTTGGCGACCGCGTCCGACTCCAGCCCGATCGGCTGCGGCACCGGCGCGCTGGCCACGCCCTGGCGCCACTGCTGCACCTGGACCCGGACCAGCTCGCTGGCTTCGCGCGGATCGAGCGTGGCCAATTGATGGGTGGGCGGCAGGCGCAGCACCGCGCCCTGCCTGAGCCGGTTGATGTTGTTGCCGATGAACGCCTCGGGGTTGGCCCGCAGCAAGGCGATCATGGTCTGGTTGAGCGTGTGCGGGCCGCTCAGGCCGGCGGCGATGCCCGACAGGGTCTGTCCGCCCTGCACGGTGATGTCGCCTTCGGCGGCGACCTTGGGCGCGGCCGCGACCGGGCGCGGTTCGCGCGGCTCACGCGGAATCTTGCCGGCATTGGGACGTTGCGGCGCCGGTTGCGCCGGCGCGGCGGGGACCGGATCGGCCTCGACCGCGATCGGTTCGGCCGGCAACGGCTGCGCCTGCGGCTCGCCCGGCGCGATCACGCTGCCGGGGTCGTAGCGGTCGAGCTGGTTTTCCACCGCCAGCGGATCGGTCGCCGCCGGCTGCGCGCCGAACGGCAGCGGCGCGTCCAGCGGGCGTTCGATGGTGTTGGGGTTGGCGCCGGTCGCGGACTGGATCGGCGGCTGCATCGGCGCGGACACCGTGCGCGGCGCGTCGATCAGCGCCGAGTACTCGCGAGTCAGGCGGCCCTGACCCCAATCGACTTCGATCAGGAAGGTCAGCGCCGGCTGGGTGACCGGCTGGGTGCTGGTGACGCGGATTACCGGCTTGCCGGCGGCGTCCAACGCCAGGGTGAAGCGCAGGTCGGTGACGATGCCCTGCGGCGCGTCCAGGCCGATGCGGCGGAAGGTTTCCGGCGAGGCCAGGCCGGCGCGCAACTGCGCCAGTTCCTCCGGTCCGGTGGAAATCACCGGGATCTCCGCCAGCAAGGGTTGGCCCGCGCGCGACTTGACCTCGATCTGGCCCAGACCCAGCGCGCAGGCCGCTCCGCTGGCCAGAGCCAGCGCCAGAGCCAGGGCGGTGCGTGCGAAACCCGATCTCACGGACGACATCTTGCGGACGATCCCCATTAACCCAAAGTCAGGCGGCGACTCTAGCGGTCCGCGGGCGTGATGCGCAACGCGGAGTGAAGATTTCGTTGCGAACGCCGGGCAATCCAGGCATCGCGGCGCGGTTTTGTCGGCGGCGATCACGCTATCGCAACGCGGTCACATGCGGTGCATCGAAGTCCGCGCGGGCGCGGCGTCGCCATCACCGACATTAATAAGATAGCGCCGCAAACAAGATCGGGCCCCGCGGGGCCCGATCTTCAATCACGACAGCGAGCCTCAGCGGGGGCCCTGGCGATCAGCGCTCGTTCCAGACCAGCTCGGCCAGTTGCACCGCATTGGTCGCCGCGCCCTTGCGGATGTTGTCCGACACCACCCACAGCGACAGCCCGCGCGGGTGCGAGATGTCCTCGCGGATGCGGCCGACGAACACCGGGTCCTGCCCGGAGGCGTGGGTGACCGGGGTCGGATAGCCGCCGTTGACCGGTTCGTCGACCACCACCACGCCCGGCGCCTTTTCCAGCAGCGCGCGCGCGTCGGCGGCCGAGAGCTTGTCGCGGGTCTCGATATGCACCGCCTCGGAATGGCCGTAGAACACCGGCACCCGCACCACGGTCGCGTTGACCCCGATGCTGTCGTCGCCGAGGATCTTGCGGGTCTCCCAGACCAGTTTCATTTCCTCGGTGGTGTAGCCGTTGTCGGTGAAGTCGCCGCCGTGCGGGATCACGTTGAAGGCGATCTGCACCGGATACACCTGCGGATCGATCTGCTGGAAGCTCAGCAGCGCGGCGGTCTGCTTACCGAGTTCTTCCATCGCGCGCTTGCCGGTGCCCGACACCGACTGATAGGTCGCCACGTTGATGCGCTCGATCTTGGCCTGACGGTGGATCGGCGCCAGCGCGACCAGCATCTGCATGGTCGAGCAGTTCGGATTGGCGATGATCCCGCGCGGGCGGTTCTTCGCCGCTTCGGGATTGACCTCGCTGACCACCAGCGGCACGTCGTCGTCGTAGCGGAACGCCGAGGAGTTGTCGATCACCACCGCGCCGGCCGCGGCGAACTTGGGCGCGTATTCCTTCGACACCGAACCGCCGGCCGAAAACAACGCGATGTCCACGCCGCTCGGATCGAACTTCGCCAGATCCTCGACCACGATGGTTTTGCCTTCGTACTCGAGTTTTTCTCCCGCCGAGCGTTCGCTCGCCAACACATGCAGCGTGCCGATCGGAAATTTGCGCTCGGCCAGCACCTTCAGCATGGTTTCACCGACCGCGCCGGTAGCACCGACCACGGCGACATTGCAGGACGTCTTGGCGTTCATCTGTTCTCAGTTACCTGACTTGTGGGGACCGCCGGACCCATTTCCGGCGGTTTGAAGCGGGGATTCGGGATTGGGGATTGGGGATTCGCAAAAGCACGTTCGCTTTCGAGGTATCCGCTTTCCAATCCCGAATCCCTAATCTCGAATCTCGGCATTCAACAGCGACGGCGGCTTGCCGGCATTCGGGCCATGGCCCAACGCAGCGATCAGATTGTCGACCGCCAACGCCACCATCGCCCGGCGCGTGGCCAGACTGCCGCTGGCGATATGCGGGGTCAGCACCACCCGGCGCTGTTCGAGCAAGCGTGGATTGAGCCTGGGCTCGCCTTCATAGACATCCAGCCCGGCCGCGGCCAATCGCCCTTGTTCGAGCGCGTCGCACAGCGCATTCTCGTCGACGATGCCGCCGCGCGCGATATTGGTCAGCGTCGCATGCGCCTGCATCTTCGCCAGCGCCGCCGCGTCGATCAGATGATGCGACTGCGGCGAATACGGCAGCACCAGGATCAGGTGATCGGCGTGCGCGAGCAGATCGTCGAAGCCGACGTATTCGGCGCAATGCAGGCGTTCCACCGTCGCCGCCAGGCGGGTGCGGTTGTGGTACATCACGCGCATGCCGAAACCGGTCGCGCGTCGCGCGATCGCCTGGCCGATCCGGCCCATGCCGAGAATGCCCAGGGTCGAACCGTGCACGTCGCCGCCGAGCAGGCTGTCGAAACTCCAGCGCTGCCAGTGGCCTTCGCGCAACCAGCGTTCGGCCTCGGAAATCCGCCGCGCGGTCGCCATCATCAGCGCCCAGCCGAAATCGGCGGTGGTCTCGGTCAACACGTCGGGCGTGTTGGTGGCGAGGATGCCGGCCGCGCTCAGCGCCGGCAGGTCGAGATTGTTGTAGCCGACGCCGACGTTGGCGATCGCGCGCAGGCGGGTGGCGCCGGCGATCTGCGCCGCGCCGATCGGATCGTTGAGCGTGACCAGCGCGCCGTCGGCCTCACGCAGCGCGGCGGCGACGGCCTCGGGTGCGTGCTGGGTCACCGCGGTCGTCGCCGACACCTCGAAATACTGGCCCAGCCGCGCGATCACATCGTCGAACAGCGGCTGCGACACCCATACGCGCGGACGCTCAGTCATCGTGGCCGGACTCGTGGCGGTCGAAACCGGGGTCGGCGGGAATGCGCGGGGTGATCGTGCCGACGTCGCCGCACTGGGCGCGATGGCGCAGCGCCTGATCGATCAACACCAGGGCGACCATCGCCTCGCAGATCGGGGTGGCGCGGATGCCGACGCAGGGGTCGTGCCGGCCCGTGGTGATCACATCGACTTCGTTGCCGTGGATGTCGACGCTGCGACCGGGCAGGCGCAGGCTGGACGTCGGCTTGAACGCGGTCGAACAGCGCAGTTGCTGGCCAGTGCTGATGCCGCCGAGGATGCCGCCGGCATGGTTGCTGGCGAAGCCGCGCAGCGAGATCTCGTCGCGATGCGCACTGCCCTTGGACGCGACCGAGGCGAAGCCGTCGCCGATCTCCACGCCCTTGACCGCATTGATGCTCATCAACGCCGCCGCCAACTCGCCGTCGAGCTTGCCGTAGATCGGCTCGCCCCAACCCGGCGGCACGTTGTCGGCGATCACGTCGACGCGCGCGCCGACCGAGTCGCCGGACTTGCGCAGCGCGTCCATGTAGGTTTCCAGCTCGGCGACCTGGGCCGCGTCCGGCCAGAAGAACGGATTGCCTTCCACCACCGCCAAGTCGTACGCGTTCGGCACGACTTCGCCGATCTGCGACATGAAGCCGCGCACGACCACGCCGAAGCGTTCGGCCAGCCACTTCTTGGCGATCACGCCGGCGGCCACGCGCATGGTGGTCTCGCGCGCCGAGGAGCGCCCGCCGCCGCGCGGGTCGCGCAGGCCGTATTTCTGCCAATAGCTGTAGTCGGCATGGCCGGGACGGAATTGTTCGGCGATCGAACCGTAGTCCTTGCTGCGCGCGTCGGTGTTGCGGATCAGCAGCCCGATCGGGGTGCCGGTGGTGCGGCCTTCGAACACGCCGCTGAGGATTTCGATGTCGTCGGTCTCGCGCCGCGCCGAGGTGTGGCGGGTCTTGCCGGTGGCGCGGCGGTCCAGATCGCGACGGAAATCTTCCGGCGCGATCGACAGCCCCGGCGGACAACCGTCGACCACGCAACCGATCGCCGGGCCGTGGCTTTCGCCGAAGGTCGTCACGGTGAAGAGCTTTCCGAAGCTGTTGCTGGACACGACGGGTTTCCTGGTACGTGCCGGTCGCGGCCGGCGTGTGGGGCGAGGAGAATGTTCGGTGCTGCGCGTGTGCTTTTTATGAAGTGGGTCGTGGCTTGCGCTTGCGTCGCGCTTGTCGCTTCGATGGTATGACGCGGCGTTCGCTTGTGGAAATGAGCATTGTTGCGGGCTCGGAACCACGGTTGATGCAATCGCGGCGGCTGGCGTTGGCCCTCACCCCGGCCCTCTCCCGCAAGCGGGAGAGGGAGCGGTGCATCGGTGCTTGAAGCAGCGCGAAGACTGGGTTCGCCGCGTTTCAGCTCCCTCTCCCGCTTGCGGGAGAGGGTTGGGGTGAGGGCCGAACGCTAAAGCGATGAACGCTTCCGCCAACACCCGCAAACCACTATCGCGAACGTACCACCGACCCAAGCCACGATAGCCGACATGCCCGGTTTCCGCTGTAACGAAGGTCCCACGCGCATCCGCCACGGAGGCTGAAACCCGCGGGCATTCGTCGGAAATTCGCTTCCGGCGCTCACCCGCTCGCGACAGACCCGCTAACCGCAGGCCCACCGGCAACAGATAAGTTCCGACCGGCTTGGCGCCGGGACGTAACGCTGGCGATCAGCGCAACGCGCGGCGCTGCGAAAGGCGCGATCCGCCTTTCGCTACCGGCCGCCGACGCGCGTGGCTCAGGCTCGCGCGTCGGCGAGCCGTTTGATCGTGTCGTGGTGTTCGACCAGGTCGTGGCGCTCGGCCACGAAGATGCCCATCTGGCCGACCTTGAATTCGACCCAGGCCAGCGGCAACTGCGGCAGCAGTTCGACCAATGCGCGCTCGGCCTCGCCGACTTCGCAGATCAGCACGCCGTGTTCGCTGAGGTGATCGGGCGCGTCGCGCAGGATCTTCAGCGCCAGGTCCAGGCCGTCGTCGCCGGCGCGCAGGCCCAGTTCGGGCTCGTGCGAATACTCGCGCGGCAGCGCGTCGGTTTCGTCGTTGGTCACGTACGGCGGGTTAGTCACGATCAGATCGAAGACCTCGCCCCGCAGGCCCTGGAACAGGTCGGACTTGCGCAGTTCGACGTTGCCGGTGTGCAGGCGTTCCTTGTTCTCGGCCGCCAGCGACAGCGCCGCGTCGTTGATGTCGGCGCCGATCACCTGCCAATCGGGGTGGTAATGCGCGGTGGCGATGGCGATGCAGCCCGAACCGGTGCACAGGTCCAGCGCGCGCTCGACCTCGCGCCCACCGAGCCAGGGCTCGAAGCCGGACTCGATCAGTTCGGCGATCGGCGAACGCGGCACCAGGGCGCGGCTGTCGCTCTTGAAGCTCAGGCCAGCGAACCAGGCTTCGCCGGTCAGGTAAGCGGCCGGGATGCGCTCGCCGATGCGGCGTTCGAACAGCGCCAGCACCGCATCCTTCTCCTCGCTGGTGACCTTGCCCTGGCCGTAGACCGGGCTGAGGTCGTGCGGCAGGTGCAGCGCGTGCAGGACCAGTTGGGTGGCCTCGTCCAGGGCATTGTCGTAGCTGTGGCCGAAGGTCAGCCCGGCCGCGCTGAAGCGGCTGGCGCCGTAGCGGATCAGGTCGACGAGGGTCAGCGATTCGAAGGAGACGGGAGCGGGCACGGTGGGTCCAGGGCGAAACAAGGCGCGCAGTATACCGGCGGCAGGGGCGTTATCGCGGGGGTTGCGCGGTTTGGGGCGTTTTGGCTTGCGTTTGCGATGGTTTTCGCGGGGTTTGGGGAGGCGCGAACTTGTGATTCCTGGCTAAACCCACCCGACGGGTTCCCCCCTTTGGAAAAGGGGGGCCAGGGGGGATTCGCTTTTGGCTCGGAGTGCATCGTTTGTACGGTGCTAAAAGCGAATCCCCCCTGCCCCCCTTTTCCAAATGGGGGAAAAGCACGGGGTATCACGCCTTCGATTCTGCGGGCACAAGCAAACCCGCCTCGCCGGCCATCGCCGGTATCATGGCCCGGCACACACGCTGGAACCGCCATGTTCAATCGCACCACCGCCATCGTCCTCATCGCCGCGCTCGCCGCCGCGCTCGGCCTGTGGGCCTCGCAGAAGTATTTCGGCAGCGTGCGGCACGCGTCGCTGCCGCAGACCGAAGCGGTCCGCCTGATCGAACCGCTCCGCACCCTGCCCGCGTTCTCGCTGCGCCAGTCCGACGGCACCCAGCTGATTCCCGGCGAGCTCAAGGGCCACTGGACCCTGGTGTTCCTCGGCTTCACCCACTGCCCCGACGTGTGCCCGACCACCCTGGCGCAGATGTCGGTCGCACAGAAAGCCTGGGAATCGATTCCCGAAGCGACCCGGCCGCGGGTGCTGTTCGTCTCGGTCGATCCCGAGCGCGATACGCCCGACAAGATCGGCGAATACGCCCACGGCTTCCATAAGGACACCCTGGCCGCCACCGCCGATGTTCCGGCGCTGGAGAGCTTCGCCAAGTCGCTGAGCATGGTGTTCGCCAAGGTGCCGGCGCCCGACGGCGCCCCGGCGGACCAGTACACCCTCGATCACAGCGCCAGCATGGTCGTGCTCGATCCGCAGGGCCGCATGGCCGGGCTGCTGCGTCCGCCGTTCGACCCGAACGTGATCGCCAAGGACATGACCGTGCTGACGGAGGCCGCGCCTTGAGCCTCGTCACCACCCTCACCTACGTCCTGCCGCACCGGCTGATGTCGTCGCTCGCGCGCACGCTGGCCTATTCCGACAGCCCCGGCGTCAGCCGCTGGCTGATCGACACGGTGACGCGCAAGTTCGGCGTCGACCTGGGCGAAGCGGCCAACTCCGATCCGCGCTCGTACCCGACTTTCAATGCCTTCTTCACCCGCGCGCTCAAGCCCGGCGCGCGCGTGCCCGATCCCGATCCGCGCGTGCTGCTGATGCCGGCCGACGGCCGCATCAGCCAATGCGGGCCGATCCGCGACGGCGAGATCTTCCAGGCCAAGGGCCAGTCGTTCACCGCCACCGAACTGCTCGGCGGCGACGAAGCGGCGGCCGCGCCGTTCCGCGACGGCGTGTTCGCCACCGTGTACCTGTCGCCGAAGGACTACCACCGCGTGCACATGCCGTGGACCGGCACCCTGCGCGAAACCGTGCATGTCCCGGGCCGCTTGTTCAGCGTCGGCCCCGACGCGGTGCGCAACGTGCCGCGTTTGTTCGCGCGCAACGAGCGCCTGGTCTGCCACTTCGACACCGAGTTCGGGCCGATGGCGATGGTGATGGTCGGCGCGCTGCTGGTCTCGGGCGTGGAGACGGTCTGGAGCGGCGTGGAGATTCCGCGCTACGGCGACATCGTCACCACCAAGGACTATCGCGGCGAAACCATCACCCTGGAGCGTTTCGCCGAAATGGCCCGCTTCAATTACGGCTCGACCGTGATCGTGCTGCTGCCGCCGGGCGTGGCCGCGCTGGACGCCGGCCTGGGCGCGGAAACCGCGGTGCGCCTGGGCCAGGCCCTGGCCCGACGCAGCGACTGAACCCCATCAACGCTTCTCCTAAGGAAGGGACCATGCCATCGACCCACCGCCCGGCCCTGCGCCGGGCTTGCCTGAGCGCGACCGTCGCGTTACTGACTCTGGCCCTGGCCGCGTGCGGCAGCAAGAGCGAAACCGAACAACTGGCCGAACTGCGCGACGGCATCACCTACACCCAGTACCGCCGATTGTCCGAAAACGGCCTGCCCGGCGGCCTGACCGCGTACCAGAAAGGTCTGAAGTGGAGCGGCGAAAACTGGGCGAGCAACAATCCCACCGCCGACCTGCCCAAGGGCGATTTCAGCGAAGCCGACCTGTGCGTGGTGCATGTGCTGATGGCCTACGGCGCGCTGATCGCCAACAAGAACACCATCGCCCTGGCCGAAAGCGACATCGTCGAAGGCCAATCGTGCAGTGCGTTCAATCGCGCCGCGGCGACCTCGCTGCGCGCGGTGGTGTTCCAGCGCGAGCAATGGCCCGGACTGGCCAAGCTGGAGGGCGCGAAGGCCTGGGCGCTGCCGACGCAGGCCGGCGAAGATCTGCCGCCGGCCGAACACATGGTGGTGCTGCACGCGGCGCTGGCGTATTTCGCCGCCAGCGAGCAGGAATGGGAACGCGCGCAGGTGCATTTCGACGCGCTCGGCCATTTGCTGGGACAGCCGTGGTTCGCGCAGATACCGCCGGTCGGCATCGCATTCAAGGAAGGCCGCACCCGCGACGGCCTGAGCGCGCTGAAGAAACTCAGCGTCGATCCGACCGCGCCGACGGAAGTGCGCAAGGAACTGGTCGCGTTGATCGCGAAAGTCGAAGCCAAGGGCGGCGATGTCGATTCGGCGATCTTCATGCCGCGCCTGGTCGCGACCCTGACCTGGGAAATGATCGCCAGCGAAGGCCCGCAACTGCTGCGCACCGCCACCGGTTTCGCCGAGGAGCAGGCCGATTGGGCGGCGCTGAGCGGTTCGGTCAAGGATGGCACCGGCAAGGCCAAGGCCACCGCGGCGCAATGGTGGAACAAGGCGCGCGAGGCGGTGGCGCCCGCGGATGGGGCCGCGAAGGACGCGGGCGAAGAGACTAAAAAGCGGGATCGGGATTAGGCAATCGAGAGTCGGATGGTGGTTGCGCGGCGGCTCGCCGTCGCCGCGCTTCGTGGGCGCGCTTTAAAACGGTTTCTGGCGTCGCATCGCCACCGTGGCGCTCACCTCTATTCCGGCTTGTGCGACGTGCATACCGACAGACCGATCAGGCTCTGGGCGATCCAGTAGGTCGCCAGCACCACCGCCGACGCGGCGCCGAACGGCGCGGCGAAGCGGTCGATCGCCAGGGTGGCATCGGAGGCGACGAAGAACGCGCCGCCCAGCGCCGCGAGCGCGGTCGACCGCGAGCGATGGCATCGCCACACCGCCGCGGCCTGCGCCGCCATCGCCGCGAGCACCGCCACGTAGACGATCACCGGGATGCGCAGTTCGCCCGGCAGATGCGCCCACAGCACGCTCAACACCGCGCCGGCGAGCAGCGCATAGGCCAGATACGGCCACACCCGCGCGAACAGGCGCGCGCGCCGCGCCAGCCCGAGCAGATACGCGATGTGCGCGCACAGGAACGAGCCCAGTCCGAACACGAACCAGTCGCCGGGCAGCATCAGGAACACATCGCCACAAGTCGACAGCAGCAAGCCGATCACGATCGCGCGGCGATAACCGGGCTCGGCCACGCGCCCGTGGCGCCAGACCATGGCCACTATCAACAGCGTGGTCAGCGGCTTGAACAGGTAGTGCAGCCATGGCGAAAAATAGGCGCCGGCGATCGCGAGCAAGGCCGACGCGGCCACCGCCGCCCGCCATGCGCGCGGCGCGGTCACGGAATCGTCGATCGTCTGATTCATGCGCTTGCATCCTGAGTGATCGCAACCGATCCGCGTACCGGCGCGGCGCCGGCTGCGATGCCGGCTTGATCGATTATGGCCTCGATGCATTCGCGCGAACGTGTCTGACTCGCCAGGGTCGCGGCGAAAACCGAATTCTCTTCACGGCGATTGAAACGCGGCACTGGCGCGCGCATCGGCCCGGTCGCCGCGCATCGCGGCGAATACGCACGGCAGGCCGTGTTGGTGTCGGCTTGCAAACACCACAAGCCGGGATCGACCCCATCGGCAGGATCGATGCGCCGATGAAGTTGCGATCCGGCTCGACCGCCGCGACTGTCGCGACGACAGATCGCCGGACGCGTTTGCCTAGCCAGCCTGGCAACGGAAGGCTTGGTCGCCATGGCGACGAAGCCGTCTAGAGCGGAGCTGTGCACATCCATGCGTCAGCCCGCGACACCGCGCAGTGCGGATCAGCCCCCGCAGCCGCTCAACTTCAGCGTCTGCCCCGGCTTGACCATGTAACGCGGGCCCTTGATGCCGTTGGCCTTGGCCAATTGCTTGGTGTCGCACTGGAACTTCTGCGCGACATCGGTCAGGGTCTGGCCGCGCTGCACCTTGTGGGTGCGCGGCGCGGCGGGCTTCTTGGCCGGCGCCGGCTTGCCGGTGGCCACCGTGGTCGGCACGCCGGTGGCGACGGTGACCGGCACGGTGCCGTCTTCGCCGGTGGCGTCGGCCGGCAATACGGTCAACGGGCCGGTGCGCACGATCGCGGTGGTCGCATCGCTCATCACCAAGGTGCGCGCGAGCTCGGCGCGCTTGCCCTGCACGCACCAGCGGTTGTACAGGCTGACCATCTTCGGCGTGGCGTTGAGCGTGGTGCCCGCGGCCAGGTAGTTTTCGCCCTTGTAGCGCGGGTTGAGGTTGCGCAGCGCGCGCATGTAGCCCTCGCGGCTGCCACTGCTGCCCATGCAGATGGTCAGCTCATAAATCGAAGTCGGCTTGACCAGGCGCATGGTCGCCGCCTTGTTGTCGACTTTCGGGAATTGCAGGCCGTATTCGCGCGGATGCAGGAACAACCAGGCCGCGGCGATCACCATCGGCACGTAGTCGCGGGTTTCGGCCGGGAACTGGTTGTAGACCGATTCGTCCCAGAAATTGCGCCCGCCGCTGGCGTTGTTGATGCGCAGCGCGCGGCCTTCGCCGCCGTTGTAGGCGGCCAGCGACATCTCGATGCTGTTGTTGAGCTGGCCCAGACGTTCGTTCAAATACTCGGCCGCCGCCTGCGAGGACGCGCGCGGGTCGTAACGGGTGTCGAAACCGCTGCCGTCGTCGCCCAGGCCGAAGCGCTTGCCGGTGGCGAACATGAACTGCAACGGCCCGGCGGCACCGGCGCGCGAGGTCGAATGCACGCGGCCGTTGGATTCCTTGGCCATGATCCCGAACAGCAACGCCTCGGGCAGGCCTTCGCGCTCGAACGAGGGCCACATCATCTGGCGCATGTACTGATAGTTGTCGTAGCTCTGCATCAGCGGGCCGCGCATGTCGGTCAGCCAGCGGCGGATGCCGGCCTGCACCGCCGGGTTGTACTGGACCATCTTGACGAAGCGCTGGCCGTCGTCGCTGAGCAACGCGGCCGCCTGCGCGGCCTCGGGCACGTCGGCGGCGAAGTTGTCGCTGTCCAGGGCGGTCGTGTCGTCGCCGTCGTCGTTGTTCGCGGCCGAGGCATCGGCGTTGGCTTTCAGCAGGCGCTTGTAGCCGGCCAGCATGGTGTTGACCTGGCAGCCCTTCTGCTTGAGGCAGACCGCGATCACGTCCTCCATGTCCTCCAGCGCGGCGTCGCTGTCCTGGCGGCCGCTGGGATCGGCGTTGCGGATCTTGACCAGGGCCGACTGGTAACGGGTCTCGGCCGATTGCATGCGCTGGGTCAGCGCGTCGACCGCGGCCTGATCGCGCTTGGACAACGCGGCGGCTTCGGGAGCGAGACTGCACAGGGCCAGTGCGGCGGCGAGCGGCGCGAACAAGGCGCGGCCATTGAACGAAGCGAAGCTAAAGGAAACGGGCATGAGGGCGCGCGGCAGGTCCTTGTTGCGGGGGGCCAGGGTAACGGCGCGGGTCCGCGCGCGGCAAGAACTGCGACGCGATCGGGTTTTCCGTGCGTGGCGAGTGGCTCGGCGGTCTTGACGGCCATTCACACGCTGCCAGCGTTCACGAACCACCCACGCCTGCCGCTAGAATCGACCGCTTGCTCCCTAATCGAACCACGGACGCGGACATGGCCCCGACCCCCGACGCACGCCCGAACGACATCCTGCTCGGCAAGGCCGTCACCACGCCCGACAGCGGCCTGGTCTACCTGCACACCAAGCTGGGCAACCGCCACGGCCTGGTCGCCGGCGCGACCGGCACCGGCAAGACCGTCACCCTGATGACCCTGGCCGAAGGTTTTTCGCGGCAGGGCGTGCCGGTATTCCTGGCAGACGTCAAAGGCGACGTGGCCGGCCTGGCGATGCCCGGCGCGTCCAACGACAAACTGCAGTCGCGGCTGACCGAGATCGGCATCGCCGACTGGGCGCCGAGCGCCAGCCCGGTGGTGTTCTGGGACCTGTTCGGCAAACTCGGCCATCCGGTGCGCACCACGGTCAGCGAAATGGGCCCGACCCTGCTCGCGCGCATTCTCGAACTCAACGACACCCAGTCCGGCGTGCTCGACATCGTGTTCAAGCTTGCCGACGACCGCGGCCTGCTGCTGCTTGATCTGGAAGACCTGCGCGCCCTGCTCGGCCTGGTCGCCGACGAGCGCAAGGACATCTCGACCAGCTACGGCCTGGTCAGCACCCAGTCGGTCGGCGCGATCCAGCGCTCGCTGCTGCGCCTGGAACAGGAAGGCGGCGATCATTTCTTCGGCGAACCGGCGTTGCAGCTGGCCGACCTGATGCGCACCAGCACCGACGGCCGCGGCGTGGTCAACGTGCTCGCCGCCGATTCGCTGATCCTCAAGCCGCGCCTGTATTCCAGCTTCTTGTTGTGGCTGCTGTCGGAATTGTTCGAACAGCTGCCCGAAGTGGGCGATATCGACAAGCCCAAGCTGGTGTTCGTGTTCGACGAAGCGCACCTGCTGTTCGACGATGCGCCGGCCGCGCTGCAGCAGCGGGTCGAACAAGTGGTGCGGATCATCCGTTCCAAGGGCGTGGGCGTTTACTTTTGCTCGCAGTTCCCCGACGACATCCCCGACAACATCCTCGGCCAGCTCGGCAACCGGGTGCAGCACGCGCTGCGCGCGTTCACCCCGCGCGACCAGAAAGCGGTCAAGACCGCGGCCGAGACCTTCGTGCCGAACCCGGCCTTGAACGTGGCCGAAGCGATCTCGCAGCTCGGCACCGGCGAAGCGCTGGTCTCGACCCTGCAGGACAAGGGCGTGCCGATGCCGGTCGAACGCACCCTGATCGCGCCGCCGCGCTGCCGCATGGGCGCGATCACCGAGGCCGAACGCGCCCAGGTGCGCGCGACCAGCCCGATCGGGCCGAAGTACGACACCGCGATCAACCGCGAGTCCGCCGCCGAAATGTTGCTGCAACGCGCGCAGGCCGCGACCGAACAGGCGCAGGCGCCGCCGGCCAAGACCCGCGAACAGGACGACCAGGAAGAAGGCGGCTTCGGTCAGGCGGTCAAGGACGCGGTGTTCGGCACCAAGCGCCGCCAAGGCATGGTCGAGACCATGGCCAAGCAGACCGCGCGCACCGTCGGCAACCAGGTGGGCCGGCAGATCCTGCGCGGTCTGCTCGGCGGCATTTTCGGCGGCAAGCGCTGAGGCCACCGGCGCGCGACCGCATCGATCGTTTCAATCCAACACCGTTCGTTTCCACTCATTGCACAGGAAGCCGCACATGAATCAGAAACTGCTCGCTCTCGCCTGCCTCGCCGCGCTCGCACTGAGCGCCTGCAATAAACCCGCCGAAGCGCCGGCCGCGCCGGCCGAAGCCGCCAAGGCCGCCGAACCCGCGCCGGCGCCGGAACCCGCCCCGGTCGCCGAAGCGCCCAAGGCCGGCTTCGACGCCGCCGCCTTCGCCGGCAGCTTCAGCGGCACCCTGCCCTGCGCCGATTGCAGCGGCATCGACACCAAGATCGAATTCAAGGCCGACGGCAGCTACGCGGTCGACGAAACCTACCAGGGCAAGAAGGATGGCGCCTTCAAGGGCGACGGCACCTGGACCGCCGAGGAAGACGGCAAGCGCCTGCGCCTGGACCCGAACAGCAAGACCGATCCCGATCGCCTGTTCGAAGTGGTCTCGCACGAGGAAATCCGCCAGCTCGACACCGAGGGCAAGGCGATCGAATCGCAGGCCAACCTCAGCCTCAAGCGCGCAAGCGCGGCGCAGTAAGGCCGCTATGGGTCGCTGGCGTCCTCCCGCCGAAACCGGCACCGCCCTGATCACGCGGGAGGGCCACGCGCGGCTCAAGCACGAACTCGACGACCTGTGGCGAATACGCCGCCCGGAAGTCGTCAAAGCCCTGGCCGCCGCGGCGGCCGAGGGCGATCGTTCGGAAAACGCCGAATACACCTACCGCAAGAAACAACTCGGCGAGATCGACCGGCGCGTGCGTTACCTGAGCAAGCGCCTGCCGCTGCTGCGGGTGATCGAGACCACGCCGAGCGACCCGCAGTCGGTGTTCTTCGGCGCCTGGGTCGAAGTCGAAAAAGTCGCCGACGGCGAGCTGGCGCGGTACCGGATCGTCGGCCCCGACGAAACCGACGCGCGCCTGGGCCACATCAGCATCGATTCGCCGCTGGCGCGGGCGATGCTCAAGCGCCGGGTCGACGACGAATTCGAAGCGATGCTGCCCGGCGGCATGGCGCGGTTCGCGATCGTGCAGGTCGATTACAGCGGCGCGGGTCCAAACACGCCGGAGTGAGCGCGGCGGGTCAAGCGCAGCGGGCCAGCTCGACGCACTCGCGCATCGAGCATTCAACGTTGACGAAGCGAAACCACGCCGACGAAATCGGTCGGCACCGCGAAACCTTCCTTGCGCATCCACGGCGAATGCACCGGGCTGAGGTCGCAGCGGAAGTCGCGCACCATCATCGCGCAGAACAACACCAACTGGGCATGCCCGACCGAGGCGCCGACGCACGAGCGCGGGCCGAAACCGAACGGCACGTAGGCGCCCTTGGCCTCCTGCCGCCGCGACGACAGCCAGCGGTCGGGATCGAAGGTTTCCGGCTCGTCCCAGTATTCCTCGGAGTGATGCAGGATGTAAGAACTCAACTCGTAGATCTGGTCTTTCTTGACCGACACGCCGTCGAGATCGATATCACGTTGAGCGACCCGCCGGGTCACGAACGGCGTCGTCCACAGCCGCATCGCTTCCTTGATGAAACGTATGGTGTGCGGCAGCTTGCGGATCGGCAGGGTGTACAACTCCTCCCACTCCAGCGCGTCCATTTCCTCCTGCAAGTGCTCGCGCCATTGCGGGTAATTCGACATCGCATACACCAGACAGGCCGCCATCATGCCGGGCACGCCGGAGATCGCGATCATCTGCACGGTCACCAAGTAAGTGACGCGATCCACCCCGATCCGATCCACCAACCCGAGCAAAGGTTGAGTGAAATCGTCGCGCGACTCGCCACGCGCGACGCGTTGCTTGATCTGCCGGGTAATCGCCCGCGTTGCCGCGCGGTGCAGCAGGAAATCGGGAATCCGCCGCCACAGCGGTACGTGCTGTTCGAGCTGGATGCGAAAACGCAGTTCCTGCTCGTCGATCAGGGTGCGCAGATCGCGGCCGTCGATGCCGTCGATCGCCAGCGGAATCAGCGCGCGCGACACCGTGCGCCACATCAGCTTGGTCAGGTCTTGCTCGCGTCCGGTGTGCTCGCTGAGATACGTCTGCATGCGCCGGTGCAACGCGCGCATCTGTTCGGGCGTGACCAGCGCGCCGCTGCGCTCGGTCAGCAGGGCGCGCACTTCGCGCCAGGTCACCGGTTCGGACTTGCGCATGCCGAGCACGTCGGCGAGCGAATCGATGACCTTGAGATCGTCGGAGTTGATCTTGTCGACCTTGTTGGCCAGGGCTGGACTGAAAATGCCGACGACACCGCCGGGCAACGGCAGCACCGGGCCTTCGCGACGCACGCGCTCGAGCAGGCGCGCCGCGGGATCGTCCGCGGGATCGGGTTGGATGGTCAAGGAGCGCCTCGTTCTGATCGGAGGGCGACCGGCGATCGGCCGCCCTCCTGCTTACATGGTCCTGCTCACATCGTCCTGACCAGGTCAGGCGAGCGTGCGGATAGAGCCTAGGATCAGAATTCCACCCACAGCGGCCACGTCTTCCACAGGCTGCTGGTTTCGTTGGGATGGATGTTCATAGCGACACGAGCAGCGCGAAGCAACCTTGCCATCTCTCATCTCCTTGTCTATGAGTACGTATCAGTACGCAACGGTGGACTGTGCGGCGAAAACCGCACAGTACCGGCCTTATAGCATCGCGTTTCCGGTGGGATCTAGCTGTCAGAAATACGCTCGCCACGGCGTGTTACGACACTGAAAATCTTCGTGCGCATCACAGAAAACAACTGACGACGCGACTACTTTTATCGGCTGTCCGCTCGCCTCACGCCGCCTTGAGTTGACGGCGCAGACCGAAGAACTGGAGCTCGGCGAACACCGCCACCACCGCCGCCTGCGCGAGCACGAAGGTCAGACCCAGCGCGTTCGGCGTGATCGCACCCTCGACCAGCAACAACACCGAGCCGGCGACCCAGGCGAGGTTTACCCCGATCACCGTCCACGCCAGCGCCGGCGCGATCGGTTTGCGCGTGGCCACCCAGCCCACGAACAGCATCCAGGCGAGCAACACCGCGCCGCCTCCGCGCAGCCAGCCCGGATCGATCGCGAGCCAGCGCGACAACGGCGCGGTCGCGGCGAGTTGCAACAAGCCGGCGGCGCCGGACACGCCGGCGTCGAGCACCAGTGCGCGGCGCAACAAGGTGGAAGCCTGCGGTTGAAAGGTAATGGCCATGATCGTCTCCTGTGGGTGATCGTCGTGATCGTTCGTGTTTGCTTGACGCCATCACACACCCGCACCCGCGGCCGGTCGATTACGTGCCAGGTAATGCCAATGCGCGCCGCCGCTGGGCTATCGTGGCCGGCATGAACGATCAACGCCCCGTGGGCGAGCTGCTGCGCGATTGGCGCCAGCGCCGCCGTCTGACCCAACTCGATCTGGCCGATCTGGCGCAGATCTCGACCCGCCATGTCAGCTTCATCGAAACCGGCCGCTCGCTGCCGAGCCGGGCGATGCTGCTGCGCCTGGCCGACCGCCTCGACGTGCCCTTGCGCGAGCGTAATCAGCTGATGACCGCGGCCGGCCTGGCGCCGATGTATTCCGAACGCAGCCTCGACCATCCGGCCCTGCACGAGGCCTACGCCGCGATCGAACTGGTGCTGTACGGGCACGAACCGCACCCGGCGCTGGCGGTCGACCGGCATTGGAATCTGATCGCCCATAACCGCGCGGTCGCGCCGCTGCTCGCCGGCCTGCCCGACTTCCTGCTCGCGCGGCCGGCCAACGTGTTGCGCGCGAGCCTGCACCCCGAAGGCCTGGCCACCCGCATCGTCAATCCGGGCGAATGGCGCGCGCATATCCTGCATCGGCTGCGCCACCAGATCGACACCACCGGCGACCCGGTGCTGCAAGCGCTGTATGAGGAACTCGCGGCCTACCCCGCGCCCGAGGAGTACGACGAAACCGAACTGCCGTCGTCGCTGCACGTCGCCGTGCCGTTCCGCCTGCGCAGCGAACTGGGCGAACTGGCCTTCATCAGCACCACCACCGTGTTCGGCACGCCGATGGACGTGACCTTGTCGGAACTGGCGATCGAATCGTTCTTCCCCGCCGACGCCGCGACCGCGCAGGCGATGCGCGCGTTCGGCGCGAGCCTGGCGCCGGACGATCCGGCGCAAGGCCGCATGCGCGACGGGCACTGAGCGCGCGATGCACTGGAGGTTCGATCCCGAAACCCGCGCCGCGCTGCAGCGGCACGGCTGGCGCGCCGACCGCGACGTCGAGGTCGGCGCGATTCAACGCGCCTGGGAGAACGACGGCTACCGCGTGCTCGCCAGCGGCCTGCGTTTCGCGCGCGCTTTCGCCGGGCTGCGCCTGCGCCATCCGTCGTGGTCCGGCACCGATACCGATGAGTCCTTGTTCGACCCGGTCCTCGCGATCGCGCGTTTCGACCGCGCCTGGGCCAGCGAGCGCTACGAACCGGCGGCGCGACAGCGCCTGTTGCCGATCGGCCAGGGCTACAGCGCGCATCTGACCTATCTGATCGGCGATGACGGCGCGATCTTCGGCGGATACGACGACAGCCTGCGCCGCTTCGGCGACAGCGTCGAAGACGCGCTCGGCAATATTCTTCTGCGTCGCAATCAAGCCATCCTTGCGATCGCGCTGGATTGAGCGCGCATCGGCGTCCGCGCGGCAACCGCACCGCTTGCCAAGGCCGCGGCGCGCGCTTAGCGGCTAAGCTGTGAACCCGTCATCGTCACACCGAGGCCGCGCGTGCCCTTCGTCCGTTACCTGTCCGCCGATGCAAACCTGCCGACCCGCCGTCTGCGCTCGGTGCTGCGACGCGGCGCGTCCGCATTGCCGCTGGCCTTGGCGCTGGCCGCCGCGACCGTGAGCCTGAGCGCCTGCAAGCGTCCGGCTGCGCAAGAAGAACAAGCCGCCGCGCCGAAGGTGTTCAGCGGCCGCATCGCCCAGTTCCAGACCATCGACGAACGCCCGGGCACCGGCGCGGTCGCGCAGTCGGGCCAGGAAGTGATCGTGCAGTACACCGGCTGGTTCTACGACGAAAAGGCCGCGAACAAGCGCGGCAGCAAGTTCGACAGTTCCTACGATCACGGCAAGCCTTTCAGCTTCCTGCTCGGTGCCGGCCGGGTGATCCGCGGCTGGGACGACGGCGTGGCCGGCATGCGGGTCGGCGGCAAGCGTGTGCTGATGGTGCCCTCGGACATGGCCTACGGCCGCGACGGCGCCGGTGGCGGCGTGATCCCGCCGGATGCCTCGCTGGTGTTCGAAGTCGAATTGCTGGGCGTGCAGGCGCATTGAATCGGCGCGCGGGCCGCGTGCCCGCGTCCCAACCCGGGCTGCAACGTTCGCGACTGTAGGAGCGCCGCAAGTCGCGATCGCGATAACTCATCTGCATTGATACCAGCGCCGCAGGCCCGATGACGCGGTCGCGGCTCGCGCCGCTCCTACAGGAAGCGGCCTCAAATCACGGCGACCGGGCTGCAACGTTCGCGGCTGTAGGAGCGCCGTAAGTCGCGACCGCGATAACTCATCTGCATCGATACCAGCGCCGTAGGCCCGATGACGCGGTCGCGGCTCGCGCCGCTCCTACAGGGAGCGGCCCCAAATCACGGCACCCGGGCTGCGACGTTCGCGACTTCCGAAGGCGTGCCGAGGCTCGCGCGACGCCAATCGATCACCACACGAACAAGACTTTGCCTATCCGGTCGTTAGCAAGCGACTGCAAAAACTGACAGTGGGGCAGTAGTTCCTGTCCGCCACTTGCCCTACACTGTGACGCAATGCATATTTTTTTGTGATTTATTACACTAAATAATCACAGCACAATCTGCGTCAAGTGTGCTCAGGGGATCGCAAAGACATGCAGCAAACCACGGTGGAGTTGTTACTGGGGCGACTGGAATCGTCCCACCGTACCGAGAACTCGCTCGGCGTAGTGCTGACGGAGGAACTCGCTCGCTGCAAGCAACGGCTGCCGGACCTGCGCACGATTTGCGTGTCCACGGCCGACGGCCGGCCGCTGGCCGAACTCGAATCCGGCGAGGCCGATGCGCGCCGGATCGCGGCGATGGCCAATTCCTTCCTGACCCTGGGCGAGACCCTGGCCAAAGAGGTCAAGCTCAGCGGCGCCGATTACGCCACCGTGTGCACCTCGCGCGGCAACATCGTGCTGTTCCGCATCGATGCGCCCAAGCCGCTGACCTTGCTGGCGATGGCCGGCGCCGACACCAACCTGGCCTTGCTGCTGGTCGCCACCCGCGACTGCGCCGCCCGCATCGGCGCCCTGCTCGCGCGCCGCTAACCCGCATCCGCCCTCGTGCGCGCATCCGTGCGCGCGCGGCGAATGCGCGCACCGGCTTCAACCGCGCCACCCGCTACACGCCCGAACCACCGCACTTCCCATCGAACCGCAACGGAGCCGCACATGTCGAAACTGCAACTGGACGAACTCAACAACCTGGCCGGCTTCGTCGGCGCCGCGCTGGTCGACAGCGACAGCGGCATGGCCCTGGCCACCTCCGGCGGCGGCAACGTCGACCTGGAAGTCGCCGCGGCTGGCAACTCCGAAGTGGTGCGCGCCAAGCGTCGCGTCGCCGAGCAGCTCGGCCTCAACGACACGATCGAAGACGTGCTGATCAGCCTGAGCAAGCAGTACCACCTGATCCGTCCGCTCGAAAGCAACCCGACCCTGTTCCTGTACGTGGTGCTGGACCGCGCGCGCGCCAACCTGGCGATGGCCCGTCACGAACTCAAGTCGTTCGAAAAGACCCTCGACTTCAAGTGATGGCCGCGCGGCCGCGCGCCATGACCGCCACCGGTTGATGCGAGACACGCGCATGCCATCGTCCAAACGCTACCTCGTCGTCAGCGCCGATCTCGACAAATCGCGGCATGCGCGTCTGCATGCCGCGTGCGTCGGCCTGCGCGAGCAGGGACTCGACATCGATCTGCAGGCGTGGAGCGACCGCCCCGCGCATCTGCTGATCACCGGCACCGAAACCAGCCTGAGCCGCAACGCGGTCGAGCAGGCGATGCGCCGCGGCATTCCGGTGCTGCGCATCGGCCGGCTGCCGTGGGACCCCGATTCGGTGTATTCGGTCGACATCAACATCGAGTCCGGCGAACTCGGCCGCAGCGTGCGCGAACGCCTGCGCCACGGCCGCGACGAATCCGAGGCCAACGATGCGACCGCGGCCGACGCGCTGCCGTTCGTGCAACACCTGTTGAGCGCGCCGAAGGGTCTGTATCTGTTCGAATCTGGTTTGTTCCGGCTGGTCGCCGACCTGGGCGCCTCGCGCATGCATATGATCCGGCGCATGCCCTACCCGGAGCTGGTCGCTGAAGCGATGAGCCCGAACTGGTTCATCACCGCGCTGACGCAAAAGCAGTACGTCGAGAAATACCAGCAGGACGTGACCCAGAGTTATTCGCTGGAATCGTTGCTGTGGGACATCGCCATCGGCCACGACGCGCCGCTGGCGCAGGTCGATCCGCTGCGCCCGCTGCAGTTGCGCGGCTGGCCGCTGATGCCGTCGACCGCGTTGCCGACGCAATGGCTGCTACCGCTGGGGTGTCTGTTGCGCAGTCCGTGGTCGCTGCCGGCGCTGGCCGAGGCCACCGCCACGCCGCACGCTGAATTGAAGCGACTGTTCGCGGTCGCCCTGGCCACCGGACTGGCCGAAGCCGCGCCCGTCGCGATGCCCGCGCATCGTCAGGGCGGATCGTCCGAACTGGGTCTGATCCGGCGCCTCGCGCGCCGGTTCGGCCTGAATTTCCTGGGAGCCGGCAGTGGCCAGTGACGTGATCAAACTCGCCTTCGTCGGTGGCATGGGCGCCGGCAAGACCACCGCGATCCGCGCGATCTCAGACGTCGAACCGGTCAGCACCGAAATGCCGATCAGCCACGCGCTGATGGGCGAGAAGACCCACACCACGGTGGCGCTGGACTACAGCACCATCGAGCTGGACGGCGGCGAACTGCTGCACGTGTACGGTGTGCCGGGTCAGCGCTACCTCAACTTCATGTGGCCGCTCGTGTGCGACGGCGCGGTCGGCATCATCGTGCTGGTCGCGGCCGATTCCGGCGACATGGTCGCGCAGACCGACATGCTGCTGGTCGAGTTCGCCAAGATCGCGCCGCAGGCTTCGTTCGCGGTCGGGGTCACCCACACCGACGTGAGCAACGACTTCGGCCTGCTGCATTTCCGCGACGCGCTGACCCAGCTCGGCCACAAGCTGCCGGTGGTGCGGCTGGACGCGCGCGACGGTTCGCAGGTCGAGGCCTTGATCCGGATTCTGCTGTCGTACCGCTACGCCGAGTCGGTGGTGAACCAGCGCGCGTCGACGTCGGCCTGAGCCGACGCCAGGACAACGCCAACGCGAGGCTCGCCGCGACGAGCCCCGCGTCTTTTCGCGGTAACGACTAAGCGCTCGCCCGCAACGCCTGCGCCGCCAGTTCGAACGAACGCAGCCGCGCGCCGTGCTCGAACACGTTCGCGGTGATCATCAGTTCGTCCGGCCGATGCCGCTCAATGAAGGCGGCGATGCCGTCGCGCACCTCGACTGCATCGCCGACCACCGCGCAGGCCAGTGCCTGGGCCACGCCGGCTTTTTCGATCGGCGTCCAGAAGGTCTCGATGTCGTCGATCGGCGGCGGGATCAACCCGGGCCGGCCGCGTCGCAGATTGACGAACGATTGCTGCTGGGTGGTGAACAGACGCTTGGCCTGCGCGCTGTCGTCGGCCGCGACCACGTTCAAGGCCAGCATCGCGTGCGGCCGTTGCAGGCGCGCGGAGGGTTTGAAATCGCGCCGGTACAAGGTCAGCGCCTCGTCCATCGCGTCGGGCGCGAAATGCGAGGCGAATGCGAACGGCAGGCCCATCGCCGCCGACAGGCGCGCACTGAACAAGCTCGACCCGAGCAGCCAAACGGGCACTTCCAGCCCGCCGCCGGGCACCGCCTGCACGGTCTGGCCCGGCTGCACCGGGCCGAAGTAATGCAGCAGTTCGGCGACATCCTGCGGAAAGCTGTCGGCGCCGTCGTAATAGCGACGCAGCGCGCGCGCGGTGGCTTGATCGGTACCGGGCGCGCGGCCCAGGCCCAGATCGATGCGGTTCGGGTACAGCGACGCCAGGGTGCCGAACTGCTCGGCGACCTGCAGCGGCGCGTGATTGGGCAGCATGATCCCGCCCGCGCCGACCCGGATGGTCGAAGTGCCGCCGGCGATATGGCCGATCAGCACCGCGGTCGCGGCGCTGGCGATGCCCGGCATGTTGTGATGTTCGGCCAGCCAGTAGCGGTTGTAGCCCAGCGCTTCGGCGTGACGGGCCAGGTCCAGGCTGTTGGCGAAGGCCTGACGGGCGTCGCTACCCTGGGTGACGGGGGCGAGGTCGAGCACGGAATACGGCAGCATGCGGGGGTGTTCCGGGGGGAGTGCTTACGATCTGGGGGCCGCGGCGCGCGATTCCAGCGCCGTATTCGGTCCGGATCGGCGCTTCTGTGTTGCCCTGGTGGCCCTTATCGCAAGATCCTGCGTTGTCGTGCCCTCACCCAACCCCTCTCAGCCGCGCACGTCCTACGGTCGCCGCGCGCGGGAGAGAGGTTTGAATGCCGCGCTCAGAACAGGTCGAAATTCAAACCTTCGCGCTCGTTGTCCCAGATCGTGCAGAACACCCACCAGCGCCCGTGCTCATGGCACAGCTGGATGCTGTTGGCGCCGCGCTTGAGCAGCGCCGGCGAGTCGGGACTTGGACGCGCGTCGTACTTGCTCCACACATGCGCGATCTGGCCGAAGCGTTCGATCCGCTGGTCGGTCTCGACCTCGTAAAACGATTGCGTGGCGAACAGCGCCTCGACGTCGGCGATATAGCTTTCCACATCGAACACCACCGCGCGGGTCGAGCCATCGGCCTCGACCACGGTGCGCAAGCTCAGGCCGCGCGGGTGGTACAGATAACGGAACCGCGCCCAGTCGCGCGGCGCTCCGGCCGGGCCGGAAATGCATTCGTAGATCGCGCGGACCAGGCGGCCGATGTCCTGGGTGTCGGCGACCCACTGCGCGGGCACGGCTTGATGCGAGTCGTTCATGACGCGGCACTCTCCTCGGTGATGGTCGAAACCCGAACCCACAGCCAAACCAACGTCCTGCCCGACCTCAGCCCGGCATCGGCCAGCCCGCGAGCGGCGCGATCAGCCAGTACAAGCCGCCGATCACCAGCAGCCACATCGCGCCCTTCAACAGCAGGCCGACCAGTTTGAACGCCAGATACAACCCGACGACGACGACGAGGATGGCGACGATGTCCATGCAGACTCCAGCAACAAAACGGCCCCGAGCTTAGAACGTGCGGCGGTGGCCGACCAAGTGCCATCGGCAGGGGCTGTCGCCGCAGGCAGATGTGTCGGGCGATGAATGTCGCCATCGGCAAAGTCGGGCGCAGGCGAAAGCATCCACCTGCCAGCTTTGTCAGGTCGCGGCGCGAAAGCGCGCGACTTGCTGTCACTATCACGCCCTTGCCAGGACCAAAGCGGCCCCGCCAGCGGGCCGATCGACGCGTTCGAACCCCGGCGTTCGACCCGCCGCCAAACCGCCACCAACGCCCAGCAATAAAAAAATCTCGACAAGCCGACGAACGGCAGGAACAATTTCCTAACATTTGGGTCTACCGCATCGATCGATACGCGTATGTGCCGCAAAGCACACCCCGCGCGGTCGAAATGCAGTCGAAAACTCTTGGGGACCGGCCGGGCAGGATCGCCCGGCCCGGCACTAGCCACCGCACCACGGATCGGAATCTCCGCAATGCAAACCTCTGCCCCGCCCCCGCAACCGGCTCCCGCCGCGGAGTCCGGCGACGCCGGCCGCCCGAAACCGTGGACCCGCGCCAGCCGCGCCGTGTTCGGCGACATCGCCTGGTCGCCGCCGTCCTGGCTCGCCGCGCTGTTCGCGCGCATCCGGCAAAAACCCCGCCTCTACCTCGGCAGCCTGCTCGGCCTGATCGTGGTCGGCTCGCTGAGCTACTGGCTGGTCACCCGGCCCAAGCCGGTGATTCCCGGCGCGCTCGCGGTCGAACTGCACACCCCCGAGCTCACCGATTACGACCGCACCCCGCCCAAGGTCGACAGCCTGCGGCTGAGCTTTTCCGACTCGGCCGCGCCGATCAAGCAAGTCGGTTCGGCGCCGGTCGGCGTGACCATGACCCCGGAACTCAAGGGCGCGTGGACCTGGGAAGACGACAAGACCCTGGTGTTCACCCCGTCGGAAGACTGGCCGGTCAAGACCCAATACTCGATCGAACTCGACCCGAAGCAGACCCTAGCGCCCAAGGTGGTGCTGCAGGAGAACGCGTTCGAGTTCGAGACCGCGCCGTTCAAGGCCGAGATCGCCAACAGCGAGTTCTATCAAGACCCGCAGGATCCGGCGCTGAAGAAAGCGGTGTTCGAACTCAAGTTCTCGCACCCGGTCGATGAAACCGAACTGCAGCGGCGGATCACGCTGAAGCTCGCCGATGGCGCGTCCACCGCGCTGGCCGCGCCCAAGTACACCGTCACTTACGACGAACGCCGGCTCAAGGCCTGGGTCCATTCCGAACCGCTGACCCTGCCCGAGAACGGCGGCACCGTGGTGCTCGACCTCGCCGCCGGCGTGCCGGCCAAGCGCGGCGGCACCGGCAGCGCGGACAAGCTCAGCGCCAGCGTGCGCCTGCCTTCGCTGTACAGCGTCAACGTCAGCGACGTGGCCGCGACCCTGGTCGAGAACGAACGCTTCGAACCCGAACAAGTGCTGGTGCTGACCTTCAACAACGCCATGCGCGACACCGACGTGGCCGGCGCGGTTCGCGCCTGGCTGCTGCCGGCCAAGGACCCGCGCCGTCCGGCGGCGCAGCAGAGCGGCAATTACAGCTGGTCGCAGAGCGATGTCGACGAGGCGGTGCTCAAGGCCGCCACCGCGCTGCCGCTGAGCGCGATGCCGACCGAACGCGAATACATCGAAAGCCACAGCTTCAAGTTCCAGGCCCCGCCGGGCCGGCGCATCTATCTGCGCGTCAACAAGGGCCTGAAGGCCTTTGGCGGCTTCATGCTCGGCGCGAATTACGCCACCGTGCAGACCGTGCCCGAGTATCCCAAGCTGCTGCGTTTCGTCGGCGACGGCGCGCTGCTGTCGCTGCGCGGCGAACGCCGGATCAGCGTGGTCTCGCGCAACGTGCCGGCCGCGCGCCTGGAGATTGCACGCGTCCTGCCGGATCAGATCCAGCACCTGGTGTTCAACAACAACGGCACCTATGACAAGCCGACCTTCTACAACCTCAGCGCCGACAGCCTGGTCGAACGCGAGGAAAAACGTCTGGTGCTGCCGGCCGAAAATCCGGCCAAGGCCCATTACGAAGGCGTAGACCTGGGCCAGTACCTCAAGCCCAGCCGCCGCGGCGTGTTCCTGCTGAGCCTGCGCACGATGAGCGAGGACGACAGCAAACGTAGCGCGCAGGAAACCTTGGCCGACGACGCCGGCAGCGAGGAAGACACCCGCCTGATCGTGCTGACCGACCTGGGCATCGTGGTCAAGCAAGCGATGGACGGACGCCGCGACGTGTTCGTGCAATCGCTGGCCAACGGCACACCGGTGGCCGGCGCGCGCGTGCGCGCGGTGGCGCGCAACGGCGAGACCCTGATCGAAACCGACACCGACGCCAGCGGCCGCGCGCAGCTGCCGTCGCTGACCGGTTTCAAGCGCGAAAAACAACCGGCGATGCTGACCGTCAGCCAGGGCGAGGATTATTCGTTCCTGCCGATCGACGACCAACAGCGCAAGCTCGATTACTCGCGCTTCGACATCGGCGGCGAACCCAACGATCTGGAAGCCGGCGCGCTCAACGCCTTCCTGTTCTCCGATCGCGGCCTGTACCGGCCGGGCGACACCATCAACATCGGCATGATCGTGCGCGCCGCCGACTGGAAGCGTCCGCTGACCGGCCTGCCGCTGGAGTGGGAGTTCACCGATCCGCGCGGCAACGTGGCCAAGCGCGAGAAGCTCAAGCTCAGTGAACAAGGCTTCGAGAGCGCCAGCTTCGCGCCGAGCGACAGCGCGCCCAGCGGCACCTGGCAGATCCAGCTGTTCCTGCTCGGCCGCGACAACCAGCGCACCACGATCGGCTCGACCTCGGTGCAGGTGCGCGAGTTCGCGCCCGACACGATGAAGGTCAGCGCCAAGCTGTCGTCGGATAACCCCAACGGCTGGATCAAGCCCGAGCAATTGTCGGCGACGGTCGAGGCCGAGAACCTGTTCGGCACCCCCGCGCAGCAACGCCGGGTCGAAGGCACGATGGTGCTGCGTCCGTACTTCCCGAGTTTCGCCCAGCACCCGGGTTACCAGTTCTTCGACCCGCAGCGGGCCAAGGAAGGCTACGACGAAGCGCTCAGCGACCAGACCACCAACGCCGACGGCAAGGCCGAGTTCAAGCTCGACCTGACCAAGTACGAACGCGCGACCTACCAGCTGAGTTTCCTGGCGCGCGCGTTCGAACCCGGCAGCGGCCGCAGCGTCGCCGCGCAGACCACCGCGCTGGTGTCGAACAACGACTTCCTGGTCGGCATCAAGCCGCTCGACGATCTCAACTACGTCAAGCGCGGCGCCAAGCGCGCCCTGCAATTGCTCAGCATCGGTCAGGACGGCAAGGCCAAGGCGGTCGACGGCCTGCATGCGGTGGTGGTCGAGAAGCGGTATGTGTCGGTGTTGACCAAGCAGGACTCGGGTCTGTACCGCTACGTCTCGCACGAGCGCCGCTACGACCTGCGCGATCAGCCGGTCGCGATGGCGGGCGGCCGTCAGACCGTTACCTTGCCGACCGACCAGCCCGGCGACTTCGTGCTCGAAGTGCGCGGCAGCGACGGCAAGGTGCTCAACCAGATCGGCTACCGCATCGCCGGCGCGGCCAATCTGAGCCGTTCGCTGGAACGCAACGCCGAACTCAGCCTCACCTTGTCCAAGCCCAGCTACAAGCCGGGCGAGACCATCGAGGTCAGCGTGCGCGCGCCGTACGCCGGCAGCGGCCTGATCACGCTGGAGCGCGACAAGGTCTACGCCCACGTGTGGTTCCGCGCCGATAGCAACGCCAGCGTGCAGAAGATCACCGTGCCGGCGGATTTCGAGGGCAACGGCTATATCAACGTGCAGTTCCTGCGCGATCCGAACTCCGACGAGATCTACATGAGCCCGCTGTCGTACGGCGTGGCGCCGTTCGCGGTCGATCGCAGCGCGCGCACCCAGCCGCTGACCTTGACGCTGCCGAAGGTGACCAAGCCCGGCACGCCGATGACCGCCGACGTCACCACCGACAGCAAGGCGCGCGTGGTCCTGTTCGCGGTCGACGAAGGCATCCTGCAGGTCGCGCGCTACAAGGTCGGCGAACCGCTGGATCACTTCTTCCGCAAGAAGGCGCTGCAGGTCGACACCACGCAGATCCTCGACTTGCTGCTGCCGGAGTTCAGCCGCATCGCCGCCTCGGCCGCGCCCGGCGGCGACGGTGAAGGCGGCATGTCCAAGCACCTCAACCCGTTCAAACGCAAATCGGAGAAACCGGCGGTGTGGTGGTCGGGCATTGTCGATGTCGACGGCGCCCACCAGTTCAAGTTCACCCTGCCCGATCACTTCAACGGCAAGGTGCGGGTGGTCGCGGTGGCGGTCACGCCCGAACGCATCGGCGTGATCCAGCGCGATGCGATCGTGCGCGGCGATTTCGTGCTGACCCCGACCGTGCCGACCCATGTCGCGCCCGGCGACGAGTTCGACCTGCCGGTCGGCGTGGCCAACACCATCGAAGGCGCCAAGAGCGCGGCGCAAGTCGCGGTGAGCCTGCAACTGCCGCCGTCGCTGACCCTGGTCGGCGCGGCGCCTGCGGCGGTCTCGATCGCGCCGCGCAGCGAAACCACGGTGCGATTCCGGGTGCGCGCCGGCAATGCGCTCGGCGCCTTGCCGATCGGCATCCAGGCCGCGTCGGGCACGGCGTACAAAGCGCAGCGACGGATCGAACTGTCGTTGCGACCGGCACTGGTCGCACGCCAGGACCTGATCGCCGGCCGCACCGACAAGCGCACGATCATCCAGCCGCTGCGTTCGATGTACGACCAGCACGCCACGCGTCAGATCTCGGCCTCGGTGTCGCCGCTGGTGGCGCTGGACGGGCTGACCGCCTACCTCGGCGATTACCCGCACCAGTGCAGCGAGCAGTTGCTCAGCGGTGCGTTCCCGGCGCTGGTGCTGCAGTCGCATCCGGAACTGGGCAAGGTGATCGGCCCGGGCGCGGGCAATCCCAGGCTCGGCATCATCGACGTGCTGCGCTCGCGCCAGAACAGCGAAGGCGGCATCGGTCTGTGGACGGCGACGCCGGATGCCGACGATTTCGTCACCGGTTACGCGGCGCTGTATCTGCTCGAAGCGCGCGACCGTGGTCAAGCCGTGCCCGACGATCTGCTGCGTTCGCTCAACGGTTATCTCGAACAGATGGCCGCCGACCGTTCCGGCAACGACTTGGCCTCGCTGCGCAGCCGCGCGCTGGCCGTGTACCTGCTGGTCCGTCAGGGGCGCACCGCGAGCAACCTGCTCAGCGGCGTGCATGAGCAGATCAAGCGCGACCAGCCGAAGACCTGGGAAAACGACGTGGCCGGGCTGCTGATCGCGTCGAGCTATCAGCTGTTGCAGCAGGACAAGGCCGCGCGGCCGCTCGCCAACAAGGCGTTGATCCGCGCCAACCTCGGCTCGCCGGGCGCCGGCACCGATTATTCGGTCTATTACGACAGCGGCATCGCCCAGGCCTGGAGCGTGTACCTGCTCAATCGCCACTTCGCCGCGCTGGCCAAGGACCAGCTCAAGCCCACGGCGCTGGAGCATCTGCTCGATCCGTTGCGCAACAACCGCTACAACACCTTGTCCGCGGCGCTGACCGTGCTGGCGATGGACGCCTATGCCGGCGCCCAGCCGCAGCAACCGCTGCCGGTGCTGGAAGCGGCCGGCAAGGACGGCAAGTCGCGGCGCATCGGCGCCGCCCAGGGTTCGATCGCGCGCGGCGGTTTCGCCGGCGGCGATCTGCGCCTGTGGGTCGCGCCGGGCGGTCCGGCGCCGGCCTGGTATCTGGTCAATCAGAGCGGTTTCGATCGCGCGCTGCCGAAGGCCGTGCAGGACAAGGGCCTGGAAGTGATCCGCGATTACCTCGACGACGCCGGCAAGCCGATCGCCGCGCTCAAGCAGGGCCAGGAAGTCACTGTGCGCCTGCGGGTGCGAGCCTTGGGTGCGCAGGTGCGCGGCAACATCGCGGTGGTCGACCTGCTGCCGGGCGGTTTCGAACCGATCATGCAGTACGCCGTCGTGCCGACCGCGAGCGATGCCGGCAGCAGCGATTCGGAGGAAGAAGGCTGCGAGGAGGAATGCGGCGACAGCGAAGGCGGCGACGAGGACGGCCAGCCCTCGCGCGACGGCGAAGACCCGAACGCCGCGCCGCAGCAGACCCTCGCCCTGCCCGGTTCGACCTTCACTCCGGAGCATGTCGAACAGCGCGAAGACCGCATCGTCCTGTACGGCAACGTCGGCAGCGCGGTCACCGAGTTCAAGTACAAGGTGCGCGCCAACAACAGCGGCAAGTTCGTGGTGCCGCCGGTGTATGCCGAATCGATGTACGAGCGCTCGGTGTACGCGCAGGGCGGCCCGGCCGGTGAGTTGCAGGTGACCGTGCCGACGCCATGACCGTGCGCGCAAGCTTGCGCCGCGGTCTGCGGCGATGGCGGTGGTGGCTGCTGAGCCTCACCGTCCTCGCCGCGGTGCTGATCGGCGCGCGGTGGTGGCCCCACCCTTCGTTATCCGAATCGATCCCGCTGTCCACCGTCGTGCGCGATCGCGAGGGCCGGCTGTTGCGGCTGACCCTCGCCAGCGATCAGCGTTACCGGCTGTGGGTGCCACTCAAGGACATCTCGCCGCAACTGGTCGAAGCGGTGATGCTGCAGGAAGACGCCTGGTTCCGCTGGCATCCGGGCTTCAACCCGATCAGCCTGGTGCGCGGCGCGTGGTCGACCTACGGCAGCGGCGAGGCGCGAATCGGCGGCTCGACCCTGACCATGCAGCTCGCGCGTCTGCGCTGGCGCCTGCAGACCCGCGACGTGCGCGGCAAGCTGGTGCAGATCGCGCGCGCGCTGCAACTGGAGCTGTTCTATTCGAAAGACGAAATCCTCGAGGCCTACCTCAACTTCGCGCCCTACGGCGGCAATATCGAAGGCGTCGGCGCGGCCAGCCTGATCTATTACCGCAAGCCACCCGATCGCGTAACCCTTCCAGAATCGTTGGCGCTCGCGGTATTGCCGCAAGCGCCCTCGCGCCGCGGCAAACTCGCCGCGCGCGATGACGACGCGTTCTACATCGGCACCGGCCTGGAAGCCGCGCGCGCCCGTCTGTATGCGCGCTGGCGTGAACGTCATCCCGAAGACCTCGCCGAGGACGCGCTGCTCAATCTGCCGCTGCGCCTGCACAGCGCGCGCGAACTGCCGTTCCGCGCGCCGCATCTGGTCGATCGCGTGTTGGCCGAACGCGCCTGGCATCCGCAGGCCGGGCCGGAACTCAAGACGACCCTCGACGCGCGCCTGCAGCGGCTGCTCGAAGAACGCGTGCGCAATCATCTGCAACGCGAGCGCAGCCGCGGCCTGCGCAACGCCAGCGCGATCCTGATCGACACCCGCGACATGGGCGTGCGCGCGCTGGTCGGTTCGGCCGATTATTTCGACACCTCGATCCAGGGCCAGGTCAACGGCAGCGACGCCAAGCGTTCGCCCGGCTCCACACTCAAGCCTTTCATCTATGCGCTCGCCCTCGATCAAGGCGTGCTGCATCCGCAGACCGTGCTCCGCGACGTACCCAGCGCGTTCGGACCGTACACGCCGGAAAACTTCGACGGCCGCTTCATGGGGCCAGTGACCGCGACCGAAGCGCTGGTGCGCAGCCGCAACATCCCCGCGGTCAGCGTCGCCGCGCAACTCAAGCAACCCACGTTCTACGATTTCCTGCGCCAGGCCGGGGTCAGCCGCATGGCCAGCAAGGATCACTACGGCCTCGCGCTGGTGCTCGGCGGCGGCGAAGTGACGATGGAGGAACTCGCGCGCATGTACGCGATGCTCGGCAACGACGGCCGCCTGCGTCCGCTGCGCTGGCGCGAGGACGATCCGCAGGAGGAAGGCGCGCGCCTGCTCAGCGCCGAGGCGTCCTACATCACCCGCGACATGCTGCGGCAGAATCCGCGTCCCGACGCGGGTTCGCAATCGGCCTCGCGGCCCTTGCCGGTGGCGTGGAAGACCGGCACCTCGTGGGCGTTCCGGGATGCGTGGAGCGCCGGCATCGTCGGGCCTTACGTGTTGGTGGTGTGGCTGGGCAACTTCGACGGCTCCAGCAATCCGGCGTTGATCGGGGTGGAAGCCGCCGCGCCGCTGTTCTTCGACATCGTCGACGGTCTGCAGGCCGCGCGCGTGGATCTGGCCGAACCGGTGCGGCAATGGCCGATCAACATCAAGCGAGTCGAAGTGTGTCGCGCCAGCGGCGATCTGCCCAACGCGTGGTGCCCGCAGCGCGGCATGACCTGGTTCATACCGGGCAAGTCGCCGATCCGGATCAGCACCGTGCATCGCGCGATCGCGCTCGACCGCGCCACCGGCCGACCGGTGTGCGGACGTTTCGACCCGAGCACGATGCGCACCGAAGTGTTCGAATTCTGGCCGTCGGATCTGGCCCAGGTGTTCGTGCAGGCCGGAATTCCGCGCCGGCGGCCGCCGGCCGGCCACGACTGCGGCGGCGCGCAGGACTGGCTGGGCTCGGCGCCGAGCATCACCTCGCCGTATCGCGCCACCCGCTACACGATGCGGCTGTCGCATCCCGATCAGGTCAACCTGAGTCTGGCCGCGACGGTGGATGCCGACGTGTCGAAGGTGTTCTGGTTCGTCGGCAACACCTTCATCGGCAGCGCCGACGCGGGCAAGGCGCTGGCTTGGACGCCGGACCGCACCGGCCAGTTCCGTCTGTCGGTGGTCGACGATCATGGCCGCAGCGATGAGCGCGAGATCGAGGTGGCGGTGGTGCAATGACGCGCGCCGCTCGCTGAACCGCCGGCCACGGCGAGGCGCCTAAAACCCGGGATCGGCGGCGCGGACGCTTAAGATCGAGCCCGGTCACCTTCGCGAGAGTCCCGCATGGCCCGCTCATCCGCTGCCCGTCGCTCGCTGCGTTTCGCCGCGCCGCTACTGTTCGCGTTCGCCGCCTTCGATGCCGCGGCCGCAACGCCACCGACTCCGCCCACGCCACCCGCCGCAACGGCCGATATCGACGCGGTACGCGGCTGCTGGATCCAGAAAGTCGAACCCAACGGCCGCGCCACCTTGCTGCTGCGCCTGCTGCCCGACCGCGAACGTTCCGATTGGCTCACCGGCCAGTTGCAGCGCGCCGACGGCGACGATCCGGACAAACGCCTGCGCCTGATGTTCTCGCGCGACGGCCAGCACGCGGCGATGGCGACCGCGCCGATCGTGTCCGCGCCGGCAACCGCTCACGCCGACGCGCCGGTCAAGACCTTGCGCTCGGCCAAGGCACGCAAATCCAACCCGGATGCGATGCCGACCTTGATCGCAAATCCCAGCGGACAAATCGAATACGTCCGCTCCGCCGCGAGCGCGCCACCGGCGAAGAACGCCGTCGCGGGCACGCGGGTGATCGAATACCTCGAGCGCGGCGGCGGCAAGCGCCTGCGGGTCGAGGTCTCGGCCGAACACCTCAAACTCAGCGTCAGCGCCGCGGGCCTGCGACCGCAAGCGGCGAAGGCGCAACAAGCGGTGTTGTTCGACGGCGGACGCGACGGCTGCGATTGATCGCGCGTCCGCGTCGATCTTCGCGGTTTCGAACGCTCACTTCGCCGCGGTCACCCGCCACACCGTATTGCCGACGTCGTCGCTGACCAACAAGGCGCCGTGCTTGTCCAGGCGTACATCCACCGGCCGCCCTTGCGCGTCTTCGTCGGCATTGAGGAAACCGGTCAGCACATCGACCGGCGCGCCATCGGGCTTGCCGTTGTTGAACGGCACGTAGATCACCTTGTAGCCGCTCTTGGGTTTGCGATTCCACGAACCGTGCTGGCCCACGAACAAACCGTTCGCGAACGCCTCCGGCAGGCTGGTGCCCTGCGAGAACGCGATGCCGAGCGAGGCGGTATGCGGCCCGAGTGCGTAATCGGGCACCAGGGCCTTGGCGACCAGTTCGGGGTTCTGCGGTTTCACCCGCGCATCCACATGCTGGCCGTAATAGCTGTAAGGCCAGCCATAAAACCCGCCGTCCTTGACCGAAGTGATGTAGTCGGGGACCAAGTCGCTGCCGATCTCGTCGCGTTCATTGACCGCGGTCCACAGCGCGCCGGTGCCCGGCTCCCAGGCCAGGCCGTTGGGATTGCGCAGCCCGGTCGCGAACAAACGCTTTTCGCCGCTGGCGCGATCGAGTTCCCAGATCGCCGCGCGTCCCTCTTCTTTGTCCAGCCCGTTCTCGCCGACATTGCTGTTGGAACCGACGGTGATGTAGAGCTTGCCGCCGTCGCGGCTGGCGATCAGGTTCTTGGTCCAGTGATGATTGAGCCCGGCCGGCAGATCGGTGACCTTGCTGCCCTTGTCGGCGATCGTGGTCTCGCCTTCGCGATACGGAAAACGCCACACTGCATCGGCGTTGGCGACATACAGTTCGTTGCCGACCAGGGCCATGCCGAACGGAGAATGCAGGTCCTTGAGCAGGACCGTGCGTAACTCGGCGACGCCATCGTTGTCGGCATCGCGCAGCAGGCTGATCCGATCGGCGCTCGGCACCGTCGCGCCGGCCTTCTTCATCACCCGGCCTGCCATCCAAGCCTTGAAACCTGAGGGTTTCTCGCCGTCGGACGGCGCATTGCTTTCGGCGACCAGCACATCACCGTTGGGCAACACCTGCAGCCAGCGCGGATGATCCAGCCCGACCGCGAACGCGGTCACCGCCAATCCCGGCGCCGGCGTCGGCTTGGCGCCCCGCGGCCAACCGATCGCGGGCGCGATGTTGACGGTCGGCAACGTGGTCGGATTCGGCGACGGCAGCGTCGGCGACGCGCCGGTGCCGTCGGAGACCCGCAGGGTCGCGCTTTCGCCGCAGGCGGTGAGCGCCAGTGTGGCGGCGATCGATAACGCGGTCACCCGCGGCGAACGGATCATGGTCGGACTCCTGGGGCGAGCGATGCCTGCGGCGAGGATGCGGCGCAGGAAGTAAAGCCGGCGAGAAACGCGGCGAGTCGATACTCGTAATGTGAAGCACGCCGGTTTTGCGCGACCGCTCGCGCTCTGCGAGGCCTTTTGTGGATGGGTTTCAGCCCCCGGCGCTTTTCGCTCAGTTTTCAGCGGCGTTTCGATGCGACCCAGTGAACAGCGTCGGGGCTCAAGCTTCCTGCAAAAGAGCCGCGCGGGTTATCGCGCGTTTCCTCAGCACTCTTGCTCGCAGGGCAGGCCATCGTCGTCGCCATCCATCTTCGTATTGGGGCAGTGCTGCAGAAAGAACCTCGCCTCTGCGCAGGAGGTCATTTCCGAACAATGCTCGCGCCCGTCGCAAACGAATGCCGGACGAGGGCGGGATGCAGCGGCCGCGGATTCGGCCGCTTCCGCCGTCGACGCGGGCATTGCAGGACGACTATCCGACACGCGAGCGACCGACCCGGGCGATGCCCGATGGCTGCCGGATAAAGCGGCGTCAGCGGATTCGGCCATCGGCGCGTGCGTGACATCGCGACCGCCGAAATAACGGTCGTAGCCCACCCAGCCGATCGCGACAACGGCGGCGATGCTCAGCGCGCTTCCGATCAACCCCGTACGCGGCGCAGCCGCATCGCGTGACGATCGGCGATGCGCCGGCCGCCGCGCGGCTTCGCCGGCACGCATCACGTTAATCGCTTCTTTCTTGCCGTCGGGCTTGGTGCGTATTTCGAACGACACCAACTCGTTTACCTGCGGCCGGGCGCCACCGCGCCGGAACGCCGACACATGCACGAACAGTTCGTCGCTGCCCTGCGCCGGGGCGATGAAACCGAAGCCGCGCTCGTCATTCCATTTGACCAGGGTTCCGTGGGTTCTCATATGCGGCGCAGGCAAGCGAGGTCGTCCCAGTATTCGCCGGGGAGTACCGCCAGACAAGGCCCGTAACACAGCGCAGCGGCGGCGCTCGTGCCTAGAATGCAGGCATGAAAATCACCCTGGACGAACTGCTGGCCTTCGCCACCGTGGTCGACACCGGTTCGATCACGGCCGCGGCCGAGTCGCTGGAGCAGACCGTGTCCGGGGTCAGCCGCGCGCTGAGCCGGCTGGAGGAGAAGCTCGGCACCACCCTGCTGCGGCGGACCACGCGCCGGCTGGAATTGACCGAGGAAGGCCAGAGCATGCTGGCCCGCGCGCGCGCGATCCTGGCATCGGTCGAGGATGCCGAGGAGCAGATGGCGCTGCGCCGGCAGCAGCCGGCCGGGCGCTTGCGGGTCAACGCGGCGTCGCCGTTCATGCTGCATGCGATCGTGCCGTTGATCGGCGATTTCCGCGTCAAATACCCGCAGATCGAACTCGAGCTCAACACCAACGATCAGATCATCGACCTGCTCGAGCAGCGCACCGACATCGCGATCCGGATCGGCGCGCTCGCCGATTCGACCCTGCACGCGCGGCCGCTGCCGAGCAGCCGCCTGCGCGTGCTGGCCAGTCCGGCGTATCTGAAGATCCATGGCAAGCCGCGCGAGGTGGCCGATCTGAGCGCGCACACCCTGCTGGGTTTCGCGCCGACCGCGACGCTCAATCGCTGGCCGCTGCGCGACGCGCACGGCAACGAACTCGACATCGCGCCCAACCTGCACGCGTCCAGCGGCGAGACCTTGCGCCAGCTCGCGTTGGCCGGCGAAGGCATCGTCTGTCTTTCCGACTTCATGACCCGCCGCGACCGCCACGACGGCGCGCTGGTGCAGTTGTTCGCGCGCGAGACTCTGGACGTGCGCCAGCCGATCAACGCGGTGTATTACCGCAATACCCAGTTGGCGTCGCGGATCGCGTGCTTCCTGGATTTCGTCGCCCAGCGGCTGACCCCAAGCGGTGGCGAGGAGGCTTGGGAATAAGGCTGACTCGTTCGGTCCGGGCTCGTCCGGGATTGCACGCACGCCCACCCGCAACGAGAAAGCCCCGCACCGCGTAGCGCCGCGGTGCGGGGCCGGAAGTGGCGAGCGGGCACGGTCCCGCTCGGCCACAAGCGGCCGCCGGCGTCCTGGAGCCACGCCGACGGGCGGACCGGACCGAAGTCCAGTCCTAGACAACAACGACGCGGGCGGCGCATCTCCCTACCCCGTCCCGGCCACGATCGAGCGATCGGCCGAGCCTGGTGCCCCGCGGTATGGGGATCGGGCCCAAACCGGTATCGCGAACACGTGCCCGGGCCACGCGCAGCTCCAGTGAATTCCGATCACGGACTGAAACGCAACAGACGGCGCGGTTTCGAAATCATTGGCTGGCGGGACTCCAGCCCCGCCCCGCAATCACCGGGCTCGGCGAAGTTCGCACGAAAGCACTACCCAAAGCCGCGCGACCGAAGCCGAATCCCCTCACCCCGCCTTCTTGCCCGCATCCGGCGGCGCCACCGGCGTCAGGCGCAGATCCTGAAAATCGAAGCTGAAATCGGTCAGCGGCGAGATCGCCTCCATCCGCACCTCGCGCACCTTGCCGTCCGGGGTCAGCGAGAAATTGACGAAGGCGTCGGCATTGAGCCAACGCTGATCCCAGCGCACCACGAAGGTGTCGTGCTGCCACGGGCTGAGTTCGCCGATCAGGTCCTTGGTGCGGCCGAAGCGCAGACGCAGTTTGCCGCCCGCGGCCGCTTCAACATAGACATCGCCATACCACGGGTCGCGGTACGTGCCGGCGTAGCCCGACAACGGCAGCGACGGTTTCGATTTCGCATCGCGCGCCTTGAGGTGCTGGTTCCAGTCCTCGTCGGCCTTGCCGCGGCTCTTCGCCAGCGCCGCGCCGTACGCGGCATTCCAATCGGTCTTGGGCGCGCCCAGATACGCATCGAGCGCGCGCATCGTCACCGCCTGGAACGCGCCGCCGAGTTCGGCGTTGGTCAGCACAACCACGCCCAGTTTGTGTTCGGGCACCAAAGTCACCCGCGAGACCATGCCCGGCCAGCCGCCGGTATGCCACACCAGCTTCTTGCCGCGATAGTCGGTGAGCTGCCAGCCTTCGCCGTAACCGGAGAAATTCGGCTTGACCGGCGCGAGTTCCGGCACCGCCGGTTCGGCGATCGGCATCGGCGTGACCACCGACCACATCTCCTTCTGACGCTTGGCGCTGAACAAGCGTTGTTCCTTGTCGCCCTCGCGCGCGTAGACGCCGCCATCGAGTTGCACGCGCATCCACTTGCTCATGTCGTGGACGCTGGAATACAGCCCGCCCGCGCCGGCCACGTTCGACCAGGTCATCCGCGGCGCCGCCTGCAGGTCCTTGAAATCGGCCTTGGCGTGACCGCTGGCGACGTTGTCGCCGGCGCGCAGCGCATCGGAGTTGTAACGGGTCTCGTCCATGCCCAATGGCTTGAAAATGCGCTGGGCCAGGAACTCGCGATAACTCTGGCCGCTGGCCTTTTCGATCACCAGTTGCGCGACGCCGTAGAGAATATTGTCGTAGGCGTATTGGCCGCGAAACCCGCCGCTGAGCGGCACTTCGGCCAGGCGCCGCGCGACTTCCTCGTTGCTGTAATCGGTGCCCGGCCAGTACAGCAGATCGCCCGCGCCCAGGCCGAGGCCGCTGCGATGCGCGAGCAGATCGCGCACGCGCATTTCGCGGGTGACGTAAGGGTCGGCCATGCGGAACCACGGCAGGTGATCGATCACCCGGTCGTCCAGGCTCAGCTTGCCGTCGTCGGCAAGCATCGACAGCGAGGCCGAGGTAAAGGCCTTGGTGTTGGACGCGATCGCGAACAGGGTGTGCGCGTCGACCGCCTCGGGCTTGCCGAGTTCGCGCAGGCCGTAGCCGCGTTCGAGCACGATCCGGCCGTCCTTGACGATCGCCACCGCGATCCCGGGCACCTCGAACTGTTTGCGCACCGCGTCGACGTAGGCGTCGAAGTCCTGCAGTTGTTCGGGCAACGCCTGCTCCGGCGCGATGCTCGTTTCGGTCGTCGCCGGCGCTTGCGCGGCCGCGCCGGCGGCGCTCACGCAGATCAGCAGGCCGGCGCCGTGCGCCTTCCAGTCGGTGGCTCGCATCGTGTCTGTATCCCTGGTCAAACCGTCAAGGCATCACTGTCGGCGATCGCGGCGGCGGATGCCAGAGGCTCGCCGTGTGTCCAAGCCGCATAATGTCCGACCGTTCCGCGCGACCGCCTGTCCGAGCATGTCCGTTCCCACGCCTGATTTATCCGACATGGCCCTGCCCGACATGGTTCTGCCCGACACGGCCCTGCCCGGCCTCGCCGTGATCGGCGGCGGCCCCGCCGGCCTGATGGCCGCGCAGGTCGCGCGCGCGCTGGGCGTGCAGGTCGATCTGTTCGAGGCCAAGGGCTCGGTCGGACGCAAGTTTCTGATCGCCGGTAAGGGTGGGCTCAACCTCACCCATGGCGAATCGCGGCCGGCGTTCGACCAACGCTACGGCGCGCGCAGCGACGCCATCGGCCGTTGGTTGGACCGTTTCGATGCCGATGCGTTGCGCGAATGGGCGCGCGGTTTCGGCGTGGACACCTACATCGGCAGTTCCGGCCGGGTGTTCCCGATGGACCGCAAGGCCGCGCCGCTGCTGCGCGGCTGGGTGCGGCGCTTGCGCGAGGACGGCGTGCGTTTCCATGTGCAACACCGCTGCCTGGGCTGGAGCGAGGACGGCGCGCTGCGGTTCGAAACCCCGCACGGCGAAACCCGCGTTCGCGCGCGCGCCAGCGTGCTCGCGCTCGGCGGCGGTAGTTGGCCGGAGCTGGGTTCCGACGGCGCCTGGACCGCCTGGCTGGGTGAACGCGGCATCGACATCGCGCCGCTGCAGCCGTCCAACTGCGGTTTCGACATCGGCTGGAGCGAACATTTCGTCGCCCGCCACGCCGGCGCGCCGCTCAAGGCGGTGATCGCGCATTGGCTCGACGAACGCGGCCAGGCGCAGGCACTGCAGGGCGAATGCGTGGTCAGCGCGGACGGGATCGAGGGCAGCCTGATCTATGCCTTGTCGGCGGCATTGCGCGAGGCGATCGCGATGCACGGCCACGCCGACCTGCAACTGGATCTGGCGCCGGGACGCGAACTGGATCGACTGCAACGCGACTTCGCCCAACCACGCCGCGGCCGCAGCGTCGGCGAACATCTGCGCCGGCAGACCGGGCTCGACGCGGTCAAGACGGCGCTGGTGTTCGAAGTGCTCGGCAAGGACGGTCTGAACGATCCGGCGGTGGTCGCGCGCACCATCAAGCGCCTGCCGCTGCGCCTGCTGCGCGCGCGCCCGATCGCCGAAGCGATCAGCAGCGCGGGCGGCGTGCGCCTGGAGGCGATGACCGCCGATCTGGAACTGCGCTCATCGCCGCGCGGCATGTTCTGCGCCGGCGAAATGCTGGACTGGGAAGCGCCGACCGGCGGTTATTTGTTGACTGCGTGTTTCGCCAGTGGGTTGATCGCGGGAGAGGCTGCGGCGCGGTATTTGCTGGACGTAGCGAACGGGTGAGTTGCGAAGAGCAACGGCAAATCCCCCGGCGCACTCACAGAAGCGACATCAAACAGATACGCCGGGCGCCAGCCCCCTTTTTCAAAGTGGGCTAATTGACGCGTGCTTGGGTCGTTACGATTTCAAAGTGAGGCGTTGACGCAGGCTTGGTTGATCATTGCGCTTGACGCAACTTACGCTGACGGATTTGCGAGCACGCGAGTCTGCGCGCTCACATCGAACCCAGATCAAACCAAATCAGCTCCGCGCAAACAAAGATCGGCGGCCGCTACGCCGCCGAACCACGTCGCCTCAAGCCGGCGCCTTCTCAGCCGTCTTGCCCATATAAAACATCGAGGCGCACAAACCCACGCCCTGCGCGGTCGCCGCGGGCAGGTCGCTGCCCTGCAACGCCATCAGCTTGACCACGTCGCCGGTCGATTCGCTGACCTTCGCCAGGGCGATGAAGCCGGTCGGCACGGTGCCGCAGAACGCGTTGGCCGGGGTTTCCTTCGGCGGGACCTGCTCGATCACGCGGCGCAGTTCGACCGTCTGGCTGGCCTCGACCTGCATGGTCGCGCCGTAGGTCTGGCCGGCCGAATACTGGTCGCCACCACGCACGATCGCGACCCGCTCGGTCTTGTACAACGAGCCGTTTTCGCCCTTGAGCTCCAGGTCGTCGATGGTCAGCTTGCCGGTGGTCGCCTGAGCGACCGGGTTGCCCGGTTCGAAGATGCCCAGCGCGACCGGCGTCAGCGTCGGCGGCGAAGCGCGCGCGACCGGATCGGCGTCCGGATCGGGCACCGACTGTTGCGGCGGCGGCGGAGCGGCGGTGGTTTCCTGCGGGGCGGCAGTGTTGACCGGCGCACCCTGGCTGCATGCGGCGAGCGCCAATACGGCGAGCGCGAGCACGGTCGGGGCGGGGAACAAGCGTCGGTTCATTCGGGGTCCTCGTAGCTGATCGACTGGGCCTGCGCGGACGGCACCATACGGGTTGCCGCTGGAACGCGAGGCCTGGCTGCATTCGCTGCGCGCGGGGGATCGGCGCGGGGGCGCCGGCGCGGTGCGAACGCGCAGCCTAACCGCTGGCCCCGTTTGGACGGGTTAATAGTTTGTAATAAATGGCAAAAACGTCGAACGCTCAGGCGTCGCGGTCGTGCAGCGGCTGCAATCGCGGATCCAGCGCGACCCGCTCGTCGAACACGAAACAGCGGCCCTGGTAATGCTGATCGCCGACCTGTTCGAAGTAGCCCAGGATGCCGCCGTCGAGCTGCAGCAGATTGTCCATGCCGTCCGCGCGCAGCCATAACGCGGCCTTTTCGCAGCGAATTCCGCCGGTGCAGAAGCTGACCACGGTGGCGTCGCGCAAGGCCTCGCGGTGCGGGGCCAGCGCTTCGGGCAGGTCGGTGAAATTGTCGATCGGCAGGGTCAGGGCATGGTCGAAACTGCCGTAGCCGACCTCCTCGCGGTTGCGTGTATCGAGCATCACCACCGGCCGGCCGTTGTCGTCGCTGCCGCGATCGAGCCAGCGCCTGAGTGTGTCGGGCGTCACGCTTGGCGCGCGTTCGCGCAGCGGCGAGGCGCGTTCGCGCCGGAACGCGATGATCTCTTGCTTGAGCTTGACCTTGAGCCGCGCGAACGGCTGGGCCCGGCTGTGGCTGTACTTGACGCTGAGCCCGGCGAAGCGCGGCTGCGCGCGCAGGCCGTCGAGCAGGGTTTCGATCGCGGCGGCGGCGCCGGCCAGGAACAGGTTGATGCCCTCGCCCGCGACCAGCGCGGTGCCGCGCAGTTCCAGGGCTTGGGCCTGTTCGCGCAAGTGGGCGGCGAGCTGCGGCGGATCGTCGATGACGGTGAAGTGGTAGGCGGCGATGTTGACGATCATGGCCGCCATTCTAAGCCAGCGCCGTCGCGGCCCGGTTTTGCGCCCTCGGTCCGGGGTCGAACCGGCGGCGCCTTTGCGAGCCTGACACGACCCGGCTGGGCCGGACCTGAACCGTGCCGCGAACCTTCCGACGGCCCGGCTGTCCCAATTTCTGCATGGCCGCCAAGCGAATACGCGAGCCGCGCAAGGTGCCGCAGCGAGGGCCAACGCCCGAGCGTGCGGGCATCGTCCTGATCTCACGCCATAAGGAGGCGTTTGCATGAAGGTACAGCTCAACACCGACCACCATCTGCGCGGCGACGCGTCGCTCAGCCAGCACGTCGCGGGCGTGGTCGATCATTCCCTGGCGCGTTTCCGCGATCAGGTCACCCGGGTCGAAGTGCATCTGCGCGACGTCAACGGCGCCAAGGCCGGCGGCGGCGACAAGCACTGCACCATCGAAGCGCGGCTGGAAGGCCGCCCGCCGGTGGCCGCGACCGAGGACGCCGACACCATGCGCGCGGCGATCAGCGGCGCGGCGCGCAAGCTGCAGCGGGTGCTGGACAGTTCGCTGGGGCGGTTGTCGAGCTGATGGTTGTGGTTCGGCCGGTGGTTCGTGCGGTCGGGCGGGTAGCCCGCGAATAAATACGCACAGTTGGATGCTTTGGTGCAACGGAGCAAACCGACCCGATACCGCTACGAGCGAGCCGCCGTTTCACGAATTCACTAACCGATATTTCGTGTCGCGACAGCGCCGGCAAAGCTAACGGCCGGCGCGTATAAACTCGATCCGATCGCATCGGACTCGCCAGGCTCCATGCGAGCCTGGCGATTACGGCAACTTCGGTGCAGCCGATGATCCGAGCAGGATTTCGACACCCGCGCGCATCGTGTCGATCAGCAAATCGCGGGCGCTCGGAGACGCGAATTTCGCGCGATTGCGCCGGCGCCAGACCGCCTGCGTCGGTCCTGGATCGAAATTCGCCAGCGTGCATCAGAAAAAATCGATCAAGCCCCCCAGCCGCGCGAGCCGCTGCGCACGACCTTGATCGCACGATGATTTTTTCACCAACGCGGTGCATCCGGACGACGCTCCGGCACCGATCGCAACACCGCCATGCGCGTTCCGTCCACGCACAATATTTTTGATACCAATCAGCCATTTACAAACGAAAAATCGAATCCGAAGCTGGCCATTCCTTCAGCACCGCGGATGCCTGCCGTGTCGCGATTGGCTCACCTTCGTCTGTTGTCGATCGCCGCCCTCGGCCTGATCGCTCCGTCTGCGCAGGCCCTGGATTGGTCGACCACCGAACTGCAATGGCAGCGCGGCCGGCTCGACCTTCCCTATTCCGCCAACGCCAGCGCGCAGACCAGCGTGTGGACCTTGCAGCACGCCGACGGCTGGAAATACGGCGACAACTTCGGCTTCATCGACTTCAGCCGCGGCCATGGCGAGCTCGACGCCTACGGCGAGTACTACGGCAATTTCAGCCTCGGCAAGATCCGTGGCGCGAAAACCGGCTGGGGCCCGGTGAAGGACATCGGCCTGCTGGTCGGCGTCAATGCCGCCGAAGACGCCAAGGTGCTCAAGTACCTGCCGGGCGTGCGCCTGTCGCTGGACGCGCCGGGCTTCGCCTTCCTCAACCTGGACATCACCGCCTATATCGACGACAGCCGCGGTGTGCGCCATGGCGGCGCGCCGAAGGAAGGCAATAGCTGGATGCTCGACCTCAACGGCGCGCGCCCGTTCAAGCTCGGCAAAGCCAGTTTCAGCATCGAAGGTCACGTCGAGTACGTGGCCTCGCGCCGTAACGAATTCGGCCAGCGCACACCGGCGCATGTGCTGGCCCAGCCGCAGATTCGCTACGACCTCGGCGAACAGCTGTGGGGCCGGCCGAACCAATTGTTCGTCGGCGTGGAATATCAGTATTGGCGCAACAAGCTGGGCGATGCGGACACCGACGAATCGGCCGTGCAGGCGCTGGTCGTCTGGCGTCTGTAAGCGCGGCTCAGCGCTTGGTGGTGATCGAACGGCGCAGGTTGTTGCGCGCGGCCGCGTCGAAGCGTTGGTGATAATAGTCGCTGAGAAAGATCCGTTCGCGCTTGAGCAAGGCTTTCAGGAAGCGGCGGCGATTGAGCCGGAACAACGGGCCGGGCACGTGACCGCGGTATTCGGCGGCGATGCCGCGGTCGTAGGCGTCGAACGCCGACGGTTCGGCGCCGAGGATGGCCATGTCGCCATCGAGGAACAAACGGGTTTCTTCGTCGACCTCGTCGCGCGCGATCGCGCCGTGGCGCGCGGTGAGTTCGATCAGTTCGGCGACGCGGTCGGCGTCGATGCCCTCGCCCGCCAGCCAGCGCGCGATGTGTTCGCGCGCCAGCAGCGCCGAGCGGGCCTCGTTGTCGCGCCGGCCGGCGGCGTAGATCGCGTCGTGGTAGAGCACCGCCAGCGCGACTTCGCGCGGCTGGCGCCAGCCGGGTCCGGCGGCGACGTCGGCGTAGTGGCGCAGCACTTCGGCGACGTGGCCGATGTTGTGATACGCGCGCGTCGGGGTGGCGTAGGCGGCTTCGAGCGCGGCGCGCTGTTCCATCGGCAGGGACAGCGGCAACGCGGCTAACGCGGTCTCGGTCAGGCGGCCTTGGGATTCGCTGGCGGGGTCGGACATTGCGGGATGCACGCTTGGGGCGGTGCGGGCATCTTGGCATTTTTGGGGTTTTCGCGGTTTGGGCTGATTGCCGTGATTGCGGCGTCCGTCAGTTCCGTCCGTACCGCATCCTTCGCCGATGCCTTTGGTTTGGTGCCGTTGGTTTGGTGCCTTTGGTTTGGTGCCGTTGGTTTGGTGCCGTTGGCTTGGTTCCGCTGATTCGATCTCGTTGATGTCGCTTGCTGTTGGTAGCGACGAAACCCCAAGTCGTCATCCCCGCGAAGGCGGGGATCCAGGGCCTCATCGCTACATGACTCTGAAGTCTCTGGATCCCCGCCTTCGCGGGGATGACGGTCTGGAGAATTGCGCGGTGAATGAATGCGTCTTCGCCGTTGCGGCGAGATGAGTGGTTGCGGTCGTGTCGCAGGTAACTGGCAACACCGCGGAAAGTCGCTGGATTCCCGCGTTCGCGGGAATGACGATCCAAAAAAGTAGCGGCGAAGAATGGGATGCGCCGTTGTTGTTGTCGCGAGTCGAGCGGTTGCGGATATGTCGCGATGAGGCCCTGGATCCCCGCGTTCGCGGAGATGACGAGCAACAGCTGATCCGGCAAAGCCGACTCTCGACTCTCGACTCTCGACTCTCGACTCTCGACTCTCGACTCTCGACTCTCGACTCTCGATTCTCGATTCTCGATCCCCGATTCCCGATTCCCGATTCCCGGGCGCGGCCCCAAGGCCGCGCCCGGTCCATCGATCAGTACTTCTTCTCGAGATTGATCATGAAGCTGTTGTCGTCGTCGTTGCCGCTGCCGAACAGGCCGCGGTACTCGAAGCGCAACACCCAGTCGCGCTCGGTCTGCAGGATCGCGCCCAAGCCGAACACGAAGCGGTTGCGGTCCAGGCCGTCGATGCGGGCGCGGTAGAACGGGCCACCGACCATGTCGGCGTAGCTCATCGTGGCGAAGCTGTCGTCCTGGAAGTCGTGCTGGTATTCCAGGCGCAGCTGCGGCGCGAACGTGCCCCAGCGGACCGGGTAGCTGTAGTCCATGCGCAGGCCCAGGCTGGTGGTGGTGGTGTCGATGTCCTGGTCGCGATAGTTCAGCACGTACTGCGCGTCGCCGCGTTCGGTGTAGCCGTCCAGGCGCGCGCGGGCGACGTCCAGGCGGGCATACGGGGAGATCCGCAGGCGGTCGCGCTGGTAGTCGGCGCCGGCCGAGATCGAGGCGAACCACTGATTGCCGTCGCGCGAACCGGTGACCATGCCGCCGGTGTCGGTGACGAAGCGGCGCGAGTCGAACGACAGCCATTGGTAACCCAGCAGACCATCGAGGTAGAAACTCTTGCCCGGGTGGTAGCTGGCGTACAGCACCGCGCTGTAGCCGTTGGCCTTGCTGCGGCTGCCGTGCTGGCCGACCTCGGTGTCGTCGCGGCCATAGCCGATGCCGCCGCCCAGGGCGAAGTCGTCGCGCAGACGGTAGTCGGCGCCGGCGCTTATGCCGGTGGTCTCGAAGTCGATGCCGCTCGCGCCGCCGCTGCGGCCGTCGCGGTTACCGCTGTTCAAGGTACCGCCGGTCCACAGGCCGTAACGCGAGCCCGTGCCCTGCACCGGCGGCCTGGACTCGATCGCGGCGCGTTCGTCGCCGAGCATCGGCTGACGGCAGTCGTTGCCCGGGGTGCGCGGCGCATCGTCGCGGCAACGCGGGTCGATCGAGAAACTCAGGCCGTTGTCGAAGCGCGCGCCCTCTTCGCCGCCGCCGTGCAGGCCTTCCAGGCGCTGCTGGAAGTTGCCGATCTGGGTGGTAGCGAAGCGACGCGTGGCCGAGGTCTGCGCCGACAGCACGCCGAGCACTTCGGCGTCCTTGGACGGATCGCTGCGCGGCATGACTTCGACCTCGATCGTCGCCACCGCCGAGGTGGCGAAGGCGTTGTTGAGGGTGAAGCTCGCGACCGCGATGCCGGAGTAACCGATCACCGGGGTGTAGGTCAGCTTGTAGCTGCCGCCCGAGCCGCTGACCGCCGCGCTGCCCGACGAGGCCGGGGTCAGCGAGACCAGGTTCGCGCCGGTGAACGGACCGCCGGTGGCGCCGGCGACCAGGTCGACGGTGATGGTCGCGCCGGCGACCGTGCGCACTCGCCGCGATTGCGCGACCGGCACCGCGTTGACGGTGATGGTCGAGGTGATCGGCGCGGACGGGCCAAAGGCGTTGTTCAAGGTGTAGGTCAGCGCGATCGCGCCGACGGTGGTGGCCGCGGGCGTGTAGACGATCTGGGTGCCCTGCACCACCGCGGTGCCCGAGCTCGGCGGATTGAGCAAGGTCACGCCGGTGAACGGCGAACCGGTGGCGCCGGTGGCGGCGTCGATGGTGACCGGCTGGGTCGACAGCGTGGTCGCGGTCTGCGGCTGGCCCTGCGGAACCGGCAAGGCGTTGACCGTGATCGTGACCGTGGCCGGCGCCGAGGTGCCGCCGGGGCCGCTGGCGGTGTAGGTGAAGCTGTCGCTGCCGAAGTAGTTCGCGGCCGGCGTGTAGATCACGTCGGTGCCGCTGAGCGTGGCGGTGCCGTGCGCAGGCGCGGTGCCGAGCGCGATCGAGGTGATGATGCCGGTGTCGTTGGCAGTGACATCGATCGTCACCGGCGCGTTCGACAGAGTGCTCGCGCTGTCGTCTCTCGCGACCGGCACCGCGTCGGCGATGACGATCGTGTACGGCACGGTGGTGTTGTAACCGGCGTCGTCGGTCGAGCGGATGTTAGCGGTGTAACTGCCGGCGGTGGTCGGGGTGCCGCTGAGCACGCCGGCCGAGGTGAAGGCCAAGCCGATCGGCAGGTTGCCCGAGACGATCGCGTAGCTGTACGGGGCGATGCCGCCGCTGCTGCTCAGGCTCTCGTTGTAAGTCACGCCGACGGTGCCGCCCGGCAGGGTCGCCGGCGAGATGGTCACGATCGCCGGGTCGATGGTGAAGGTGTAGACCTTCGAGGCGGTCTGACCGTTGTTGTCGGTGGACTGCACGGTCAGGCTGAAGTTGCCGTCCGAGCGCGGGATGCCGGAGAACACGCCGGCCGAGTTGAAGGCCAGGCCGATCGGCAACGCGCCGCTGAGCAGCGAGTAGCTGTACGGGGCGACGCCGCCGGTGCTGCTGAGGCTGGCGTTGTAGGCGACCGCGGCGGTGCCGTTGGGCAGGGTCGGCGGATCGATCGTGATGACCGGGGTGCCGACCACGATGGTGTAGTTCTGCTGCAGGGCGAACGGCGCGCCGGCGCCGGTGCTGGAATCGAGTACGCGCACCGCGATGTTGTAGTTGCCCGGCACCGTCGGCGTACCGCTGAGCACGCCGGCCGAACTGAACGACACACCGATCGGCAGGCTGCCGCTGACCAGGCTGAAGCTGTACGGCGCCGAGCCGCCGCTGGCGGCGAAGTTGATGGTGCTGGCGACGCCGTAGTTCATCGGCAGGTTGCCCGGCGCCGGGGTCATCGCCAGGGTCGGCGCGCCCACGGTCAGGGTGAAGGCCTGCGGCGTGGTGAACGGCCCGTTGCCGGTGCTGCTGTCGGCCGCGCTGGCGTTGAGGGCGAAGCTGCCGGCCGCGCTCGGCGTGCCGCTGACGGTCACGCTGTCGGCGGTGGTGCCGGTGACGCTTAGGCCCGCGGGCAGACCGGTGACGGCGAAGCCGGTGTACGGCGAGGTGCCGCCGGCCCAGGTGAAGGTCTGCGTATACGGGCTGCCGACCTGCGCGGTCAGCGGACCCGACGCGGTCACGGTGATGGTCGGGTTGCCGACGGTGATCGTGACCGTCGCCGGGGCCGAGGTGCCGGCCACGTTGGTCGCGGTGTAGGTGAAGCTGTCGGGCCCGGCGTAACCGGAGGTCGGGGTGTAGGTGATCGTGGTGCCGCTGGCGGTCGCGGTGCCGTGCGCCGCTGCCGTCGCCACCGCCACCGAGGCCGGAATGCCGCCGGTGATGTTCAAGGTGATCGGATTGGCGGCGCTGTTGAAGGCGACCGTGGCCGAGACCGGATTGGCGACCGGGACGATGTCGTTGACCTGCAGCGCATACGTCTGCGGCGCCGAGGTGTACGGACCGGTGCCGGTGCTGCTGTCGGTCGCGCGCAGGCTGAAGCTGTAGCTGCCCGGCGCGGTCGGGGTGCCCGAGATCACGCCGGCGCTGCTGACGCTGAGGCCGGGCGGCAAGCTGCCGGCGCTGACCGCGTAGGTGTACGGCGCGGTGCCGCCGGTGGCGGCGTTGATGGTGGCGCTGTACGGGTTGGTCACCGTCGCCGCGGCCAGGGTGGTCGGCGGCAGGATCACCGTCGAGGCCGCGATGGTCAGGCTGTAGGCGCGCGAACCGGTGTACGGGCCGCTGCCGGTGCTGCTGTCGGTCGCGGTGATGGTGAAGTTGAAGGTGCCGCCCGCGCTCGGCGTGCCGCTGAGGGTGCCGTTGCTGGCCAGGCTGAGGCCGCCCGGCAAGGCGCCGGCGGTGATCGCGAAGCTGTAGCCCGCGGTGCCGCCCGAGGCGGTCACGGTCTGGCTGTAGGCCTGGGCCACGCCGCCGCCCGGCAGGGTCGCCGGTGCGACCACGACGGTCGGCGCGCCGACGATCAGCGAATAAGCGCGCGAACCGCTTTGCGCATTGGCGTCGGTCGCGGTCACGGTGAAGTTGAAGGTGCCGCCCGCGCTCGGCGTGCCGGCGATGGTGCCGGTGGCGCTCAGGGTCACGCCGGGCGGCAAGGCGCCGGCGGTGACCGCGTAGGTGTAGACGCCGATGCCGCCGCTGGCGCTCAAGGCCTGACTGTAAGCAGTCGCGACCTGCGCAGCCGGCACGGTCGGCGGCGCGATCACGATGGTCGGCGCGGCCACCTGCATGACGTAGTTCTGGGTGCGCGCGAACGGTGCGCCGCTGCCGGTGGAACTGTCGCGTGCCCGCACCGAGAAGGTGAACAGGCCGGTCACGGTCGGAGTGCCCGACAGCACGCCGGTGTTCGCATCCAGGCTCAGGCCGGCCGGCAATGCGCCCGCCGACACGGTGTAGTTGTACGGCGCGGTGCCGCCGCCAGCGACATAGGTCTGGCTGTACGCGGCGCCGTAGGTGGCGTTGAGCGTGCCGGCCGCGGGGGTCAGGGTCAGGATCGGCGAGCTGACCGTCAGGGTGAACGCCTGGGCGGTGGTGAACGGGCCGGTGCCGGTGCTGCTGTCGGTGGCGCTGACGTTGAGGGTGAAGCTGCCGGCCGCGCTCGGCGTGCCACTGACGGTCACGCTGTTGGCGGTGCTGGCGGTGCTCGACAGGCCGGCCGGCAGGCCGGTGACGGCGTAGCCGATGAACGGCTGGGTGCCGCCGTTCCAGGTGAAGGTCTGGGTGTAGGCGACGCCGATCTGCGCGGTCAAGGGACCGGACGCGGAGACGGTGATGGTCGGGTTGCCGACCGTGATCGTCACCGTGGCCGGCGCCGAGGTGCCGGCGGTGTTGGTCGCGGTGTAGGTGAAGCTGTCGGGACCGGCGTAACCGGCGGTCGGGGTGTAGGTGATCGTGGTGCCGGTGGCCGTCGCGGTGCCATGCGCGGCCGCCGTGGCGATCGCCACCGAGGTCGGAACGCCGCCGGTGATGTTCAAGGTGATCGGGTTGGCGGTGCTGTTGTAAGCGACCGTGGCCGAGACCGGATTGGCGACCGGCGGAATATTGACGACCTGCAAGGTATAGCCGCGCGGCGCCGAACTGTACGGCCCGCTGCCGGTGCTGGTATCGGTCGCGGTGACGGCGAAGTTGAACGTGCCCGGCGCGGTCGGCGTGCCCGACAACGTGCCCGTGCTGCTCAGGGTCATGCCGGGCGGCAAGGCGCCGGCGGTGAGCGCGTAGGTGTACGGCGCGGTGCCGCCGCTGGCGGGGTTGAGGTTGGCGCTGTACGCGACCGCGACGGTGGCCGGGGCGAAGCTGGTCGCCGGCAGCAGCACGGTCGGCGGCGCGATCACCAGCGCATAGGCGCGCGAACCGGTGTGCGGCGCGCCGGTGCCGGTGCTGCTGCCGGTCGCGGTGACGGTGAAGTTGAAGGTGCCGCCCGCGGTCGGCGTGCCGCTCAGGGCGCCGGTGCCGCTCAGGGTCAGACCGGCCGGCAAGGCGCCGGCGGTGATCGCATAGGTGTACGGCGCGATGCCGCCGCTGGCGGTGATGGCCTGGCTGTAGGCGTTCGCGACCGTGCCGTTGGGCAAGGTGGTCGGCGCGATCACCGTGGTCGGCGGCGCCACCACGAGGGTGTAGGCGCGGGTGCCGGCGAAGCTGTTGGCGTCGGTGGCGCGCACGGTGAAGTTGAAGGTGCCGGCCGCGGTCGGAGTGCCGGTCAGGGCGCCGGTGGTGGTGTTGAGGCTCAGTCCGGCCGGCAGTGCGCCGGCGGTAATGGCGAAGGTGTACGGCGCGGTGCCGCCGCTGCCGGTGAAGGTCTGGCTGTAGGCGACGGCGACGGTGGCGCCGGGTATGGTGGCCGGGTTGACGACGATGGTGGGCGCGAGGGCGACGGTGACGTTATAGGTCTTCAGACCGAACGCGACCGAGGGCACGCCCGGGCCGGCCGTGCTCTGGTCGGTGGATTTCACCGTGAAGCTGAAATTGCCGGTCGCGGTCGGCGTACCGCTGATCACGCCGAGATTGCTGATGGTCAGACCGGGCGGCAAGGCGCCGCTGTCGATCAGGTAGTCGTCGTAGGGCGCGAAACCGCCACTCGAAGTCAGCGCTACCGAGTAAGGAATACCCACCGTCATCGCCGGCAGCGGGTCCGGACCGATCACCGGCTGAGTGTTGGGAATCGAGATCGAATACGACTTGACCGTGGTGATCGGCGTGGGCAGGGTCGAGTCGGTCACGGTGATCGCCACCGCGAAGTTGCCGCGCTGGCTTACCGTCCCGCTGAAGGTACCGTTGCTGAAGTTCAGACCGGTCGGCCGAGTGCCGGCCGTCTGGACATAGGTATAGGGCGCGACGCCGCCGGTGGCGGTCATCGTCTGGTTGTAGGGCACGCCGAGCAGTGGATTGATCGTCGCCGGATTGACAGTGATCGGGCTGGTGCCCGGTGCGATGGTTACGTTAACAGTGACATCGCCGTTGTCGCCGTCCTCGAAAATGAAGGTGTCGGTGAGCGTGCTGCCGCCGTTATGGGTATAGGTGACCGTTTGCAGATCCTGGTCGGTGCTGGCCGTGCCGTTCGCGGGATGGACGCGGACGATACCGATGCCGAAGTTGGCCGGCCCGTCGCAGGTGCTCACGTCGAGGGTCTGAGTGCCGCCGTTGGCGACCGACATGGTGACCACCGGGCAATGTACCGAGGGAGGCAGAGCCACCGCCGATCCGGCCCATAGGGCCATAAGTCCGCATAGCGCGAACACGCCGGAGCGAAGTACCGTGTGCAGACGCGAGACGTAAGAACCGTCCGCATGGCGCGCTGACTGCTGTTGCATGTTGGTCATCCCCTGACGGTGCGGCCCCGGGCGTCGTGCCCGGCCCCGCCACCGTGTACCCAATGATCGATCTGGCCCTGGTCTGCATGCCGCGTGCCCCTGGCATGCCCCTTTCCATGACCTGATACGCAGTTCGGCAGGAAAACCGGCCGCCTTTGCCACCGATCTGCGTTAAGCAAGATCATGGCGCTCACGCGCCATGCCTGGCCCGGTCGGACCGGCCCGTTCCCGCCGTGCGCGGTCGGGCCGTGCGGCGGAGGCGAGGTATTTCATCCGGAAGCGCGCACGGCGCCCGGAAACATCCTCTGGGGGAAGAGATGACAGAAGTATTCCTGGGACAGATCATGACCGTCGGGTTCAATTTCGCGCCCAAGGGCTTTGCCCTATGTAACGGTCAGTTGCTGCCTATCGCGCAAAATCAGGCGCTGTTCTCGTTGCTGGGCACCATGTACGGCGGCAACGGCCAGACCACGTTCGCATTGCCGGACCTGCGCAGCCGGACGCCGGTGGGGGCCGGCACGTCGCGCGATGGGGGCTGGAGCCCCACACCCTACCAACAGGGCGAAACCGGGGGCGTCGAGAACGTCACTCTGCTCACGCCGCAACTGCCGGCTCATAATCACAACCTGTGCGGCGTGACCGCCGCGGCCACCGGCCGCAACCCGACCAACAACTTCTACGGAACCACCTCGAACCCGATCTACGCGAACACCGGTGGGGCGCAAGTGCCACTGGCGCCGGCCACTATCGGTCAGGCCGGCAACACCCTGCCGCACCCGAACCTACAGCCCTACCGCGTGATCGTTTTCTGCATCGCCATACAAGGTATCTACCCGTCGCGCAATTGAGCCGCGGGCAGCTACCAGAAGGTCGCACGAGGCGGCCACACCTTTCAGCATTCAAGGTTCCGGAGTAATTACCATGAGTACGCCCTATGTCGGCGAGATCCGACTGTTTGGTTTCGGCCGCGTTCCCAATGGCTGGTTTGCCTGCGACGGCAAGTTGAAACCCATTGCCGAGTACGATGTTCTGTACACGCTGCTCGGCACCACCTACGGCGGCGACGGCGTCAACACTTTCGCCGTGCCCGATCTGCAGGGTCAGGTGCCGATCCACCAGGGCACCGGTCCGGGCTTGGGCACCTATGTGATCGGCCAGGCGAGCGGCAGCGAAAACGTCACCCTTACCCAGCAACAGATGCCGGCCCACGGCCACACCCTGCTGGCGACGCCGGCGACCGCCGGCGCGACCCAGATCGGCGTCGGCGTCGAACTGGGCGGCCTCAACGGCGACTTGATGTACGTCACCGACACCAGCGGCTCCACCCCCATCACGATGAATCCCGCTTCGTTGACTCCCAGCGGCGGTAATCAACCACACGCCAACCTCATGCCGACATTGACGGTGCAGTTCTGCATTGCCTGGGCCGGTGTTTTCCCCTCGCAGAGCTGAGCCCACCCGCCCACGCCGCGCGCCGCATCGAGCGGTCGCAGCGGCAGATATAAGAGGACATCGTCATGACCGAGCCTTTCATCGGCCAAATCCAGATCTTCGGTTTCAACTTCGCTCCGCGCGGCTGGTCGTTCTGCGACGGCACGACCCTGCCGATCCAGCAGAACACCGCTTTGTTCGCCCTGCTCGGCACTCAGTACGGCGGGGACGGGCGGACCACGTTCCAGTTGCCGAACTTCGCCAACCGCGTCGGCTGCAGCCAGGGCCAGGGACCGGGCCTCACCGATCGTTCGATGGGCGAGACCTTCGGCTCGAACTCTGTCACCCTGACCACCCAGGAAATGCCGAGCCATATTCACGGCGTCACCTTGTACAACCAAAACACCACTGCGAAAAAGGCGGCCATACCGAGCAGCGGGAACTCGCTGGGTTCGCCCAACACCAACGCCTTCGCCACCGGCACCGCCGCCAACGCCCAGTTCTCGCCCACCCTGGTCCTGCCCACCGGCAACAACCAGCCGCACGAAAACCGCCAGCCCTATCTCGCGATGAACTTCTGCATCGCGCTGGAAGGCATCTTCCCCTCGTTCCCATAAATCTTGCACGTCAATCCGACCACCGCGCCGCTGTCGTTCCCCGANGCTATGGCGACGCGGGATCGGACTGCGCGCGGCCCATAGTCAGGACATCGCCTGGCTGCGCCTGCTGTACCGGCAACTGCGCGGCATCGAGTTCGCGCCGATGGGCTGGCCCGAGCCGGCGCTGCATGCGTTTCTCGATCAGCAGTTCGCGTTGCAGCACATTCACTACACGCGCCATTACCAGGGCGTCGATTTCCTCATCATCGAACGCGACGGCCAGCCGGTCGGACGCTTCTATCTGCAGACCAACCAGCCCGACCATCTGCTGGTCGACATCAGCCTCGGCGACGGCGCGCGCGGACAAGGCATCGGCACCGCGCTGATCGGATGGGCGCAGCAGCAGGCACAGGCCGCGCGCTGCGGCATGCGTCTGCATGTCGAGCATGGCAATCAGGATGCGCTGCGCTTGTATCGCCGGTTGGGCTTCGGCGTGGTCGAAGCGATGCCTACGCATGCGCTGATGCGCTGGTGGCCGGAGTTGGGTTGATTTGAGCAGGTTGATTGAACCGGGCTCGATTGAATCGGACTCGTCGAATCAGGTTTGATTGGACCGGGCTTGATCTGGCCCCAGCCTCATGTCGTCAGCCGTGATCGGGTTTCGATGGGCGTGCACGCGCGCGCAGCGGCCGCGGTTTTTTGCTCATCATTCCCGCCAAGACGGGTTCGGGTCTTCTTCGGCGAAGCCGAATATCCAGAGACTTCAGCGTCACGCCTGCAAGAAACCCTGGATATTCGGCTGCGCCGAAGTAACGCAATGCCCGCCTTCGCGGGAATGACGAGCAAATAAGAAGTCGCGCCGCCCGCTCCGCTCAACGCGGATCGATCAGTTGAAGATCGCCTGGTACAGAAAACCCTCGCGCTCGCGCGCGACCGGAACCAGGAAGATGCCGACTTCGCCGATCGAGGCGTGGCGCATGACATAGGTCTGCTGCGGAAACAGGAACGCCGAGGCATTGCGGAACAGCAGCGAGAACGGCGCCCGCACGGCCTGCTGCGGCCGCGTGCTCAGCGCGCGCGCCTCGACCAGCACGAACGGTACTTCGCCGTCGTTGAGCACGGCCGAGTAGGTCTCGTTTACGTGCGAGCTGAAGTGATCGAGTGTCAACAGTTCCATCGCGGGGCCTCCCCAAGCCGAGGACGCATCGTCGTCGCGCGCGGCCTGCGATGCAAGCCCCATGAGAAGTTTTTGCGCGGATGCGTGGCGGATGGTCGATCCATCGGACCCGAACGGGCCGACGACTGGCGGCGCGGCGATCGCTTCGGCCTGTCCGGGACTTGCCCACGCGGCCGTCCCGTTGCGATCGCCGGCAACACGCGAACCTCGCGAACGNCCATCGCCGGCTCCGGCCGCCCCGCCGCAAGCCCAGTTGCGGCGGGACTACGGCCGGAGCCGCCAACAGCGCGGGCTTCCCTGCCCGCTTCGGCTTTCATCACTGACGGAGATGAAAGGCGTCCAAACCTTGCGTGGCGCCATGAGGCGTCACATGACCTGCATCGCGGTCCGTGCCGGCCGCGGCGTCCGCCTGGCGATACGCCGGCGAACGCCGCGAACCGGTCGACACCGGGGATCGCGCAATCCCGTCTCGAACGGCGCACGTCGCGCCGGTCCGATCGGCCAGGCCATCACCACGACGAGATGGCCGGCGGACCGGCCGCGCCATGCGCGCGGTCCGATCCGGGTACTGCGTATCGGCGCACGCCTGTGCGCGGCCGTCCCCTACCCCTTTCCGAGGGGTACCGGTAGCGTCGCCGCGATCCATGCGGCGACGGTGAAACCTGCGGCGCGAGCCGCGTCGGACGGGTTACAAAACCGCGGCCGCTGTGGCGGGCAGCACGCGGTCGCGGATCGCGGTCACCGCCACCACCGCTTCGACGCTGTCCGGACCGGACTGCACGCGATAGGTGTAGGTGTCGACGCCCTCGAAACCCGGATCGGGGATGTAGGTCGCACGACCGTCCCGAATCCGCACTTCGCCGTGCCGCGGCGGCTGCGCCAGGCTGTAGTGCATGGCCGCGCCGTTGCCGATCGAACCGCGCAAGGCGACGGTCGACGCGGCGCCGTCGAGGCTGTGGGTGACCAGATCGGCCGCGGCGAGCGGCTCGTAACGGCGCAGGCCCTGGATGTCGTTCTGGATCGACCGCGCCAACGTCTGGCGCTCGCGGTCGGGCGCAACCGCCTGTTCGAAGCGCAAGCGCGCCTCGTCGTGCGGCGAAACTTCCTGGATCGAAGATCGCAGCGGCTGCGAAGCCGGACTGCGAGTCTGGCTCACGTTCGGGGCACCGGACGCACCGACGCCGGACGCGATCAGCGCCAGACTCAGTACGAGGGGCCCCTGGATACTCTTGTACGGCATGCCAACTCCTTCTGGGTTGCAACGAATGGGGGATGTTCCGGACCGCGCATCCTTGCGCCGCATCGCTTGCGCGATGCGAGTGAGCTGTCGATGGGGCTGTGCCCTGGCGAGCTCTTGATCGGCGATCTGTGCCGGGTTCCGGACCCGTTGCGACGTCCTGTCGCCACCGGGAAAACATGATCCCATCCGGGTGTCGCACAGGCCGAGATTGGGCCGTCGCGCGAGCGCAAAAATCGCCTTCACGGCGGGTTTTCGATGGGCGTCACAGCGTCGTCGTGCGCGCGATCGGCAAGCGGCGAAACCCGCGCGGATCGACAATAAAAATAGCGCGCAGCGGCGGCGGATGGGCGGGTGTTTTTCGCGAGATTCGTGCGGCGCGACGCGCAGCCGCGCAAGCGCGAATCGCGTGGGCTTCAGCGTATCGCTGGCGGCATCCAGACGGGAATCGACGCGCAGCGCCGCATGCGCGGGTCGACGCCCGCGCGAGGTTTCGAAATCGGTCGGCCAATGATGCGTTCAAGCGATCGGATGCGCTTGCCGAACGCGGGACTTAACGACGCGAAAAACCGCAGCGCCCTGCCGGGAAGCCCGGGTCGGCAGCGTCGTGCCCATAAAACGACGCCGGTTTGAATCGAACGCTCAAGCAAGCGAGCGTTTCAAGATGGCCGCGACGGAATCGGCAAACGAACTCTCGCCGCCGATCGCGATCGCAACCGCGGCGCCGCAACGGCGCCGCGATCGCTTGGATCGTTACCTGCGACTCAGTACTTGCCCATGAAATCGCGCTTGCCGATGTCGACGCCGTTGCCGCGCAAAATCGCGTAGGTGGTGGTGACGTGGAAGAAGAACTGCGGCAGGCCGTAATGGACCAGGTAATCGGCGCCGCCGAAACGGCGTTCCTTCGGCGTGCCCGGGCGCAACACGATCTCGCGGTCCTGCGCGCCCTCAAACAGCGCCGGTTCCAGGCTGCCGACGAAGTCGATGGTCTTGGCGATCAAGGCCTGCAGTTCGGCGAAGCTGCGCTCTGTGTCGTCGTACACCGGCACTTCGACGTCGGCCAGGCGCGCGCTGACGCCCTTGGCGAAGTCGCAGGCGATCTGGACCTGGCGCAGCAGCGGAAACATGTCGGGGAACAGACGCGCCTGCAGGTAGGCGTCGGGGTCGATCTTGTGTTCGCCGGCGTGGGCTTCGGTCTTGGCGAGGATCTCGGCGAGACTGCCGAGCATCTGCTTGAGCACCGGTACGCTGGCGGAGTACATCGAAAGGGTCATGGCGATTTCGTCGTGCTGAGGGAAACGCCCATGGTACGCCACACGACTTGGCCGTAACGACGGCAGCGACACCGCTATGCGCGCTCGCGGCAAATCGCCGCGGTTTTTTGCAGGCAACTCCGGCTCACCACAGCGCGCGGGACGTCAGCGGCCTAGTCCGCGCGCTTGCCTCCACGCCGCGGCTTGGCTTGCTGCAACGCCGCCGCCCACCGCTGCGCGCCCGAGCCCTGCTCGCCCCAGGTGTCGTCCGGATTGGCCAGGCGGCAGCGGTCGATCGACAGGCAACCGCAACCGATGCACTGGTCCAGGGTGTCGCGCATCAGGCTCAGGTTGGCGATGCGCTGTTCGAGTTCGTCCTTCCACGCCGCCGACAGCCGCACCCAGTCCGCGCGCGTGGGCGCGCGCGATCCGGGCAAGGTGTCGAGCGCCTCGCGGATCGTCGCCAGCGGCATGCCCACGCGCTGGGCGACGCGGATGACCGCGATCCGGCGCAGGGTATCGCGGCTGTAGCGGCGCTGGTTGCCGGCGGTGCGCAGGCTGTGGATCAGGCCCTTGGCTTCGTAGAAATGCAGGGCCGATACCGCCACGCCGGAGCGTTCGGCCACCTGGCCGACGGTGAGTTCCATGTTCATGCGGATCCGCCCGGGGCTTGACCTTAACCAATGTTGAGGTTTTATCGTGCGCTTCGACCTCTTTCGACGTCAAGCCATGGCCATCCCGCACGCCGCTCCACATCCACCCGATAGTTCCGCGCATGCCAGCCACGTCAAGGCCGTCGTATTCGACCGATACGGCGCGCCCGAGGTGCTGCATGCGATCGAATTGCCGATGCCGCAGGCCGGCCCCGGCAAGATCCGGGTGCGGGTGCGCGCGGCCGGGGTGCGGCCCGGCGACATCGCCGCGCGCAGCGGCCTGAGCCGCGACGGCGAATCCTGCGATGTCCAGACCCTGGCGTTCCCGCGCCGGCTCGGCAACGAATTCGCCGGGGTCGTCGATCAAGTCGGCGCAGGGGTCGACGCGTTCGCCCCCGGCGACGAAGTCATGGGCTGGGCGGTGGCGATGAGTTACGCCGAAGTGCTGACCGTGCCGGCCGAACAAGTCGTCCACAAACCGGTCACGATGAGTTGGGCGGTGGCCGGCGCCCTGCCCTCGACCGGCCAGACCGCGCACGCCGCGCTATGCGATCTAGGCCTGCGACGCGGCGAACGCGTGCTGATCCATGGCGCCGCCAGCGGCATCGGCAGCGTCGCGGTGCAACTGGCGCGCGCCTGGGGCCTGCGGGTGATCGGCAGCGCCGCGGCGGTCGATCACGACTACCTGCGCGCGCTCGGCGCGCAGCCGATCGACGACGATCACCGCGGCCTCGCGCAAGCGCGGGTGCTGGCGCCCGACGGCGTGGACGCGGTGTTCGATGCGCTTGGTGTCGATCGCTTCGACGACTGGCTCGCGCTGTGCGGCGACCCCGCCCGCATCGCGACCTTGTGCGATTCGCCGCGCGCGCAACGGCTCGGCCTGCGGATCGCGCGCGGTCAACGCAGCCGCGCGCGTCTGGCCGAACTGGTCGCGATGCACGAACGCCATGGCCTGCTGGTGCATGTGCGCGAGATGTTTCCACTGACCCGCGCCGCCGAAGCGCATCGCGCGGTCGAGCGCGGGCCCGGGCGCGGCAAGGTCGTGCTGATGGTGTACGCGCCGTTGGCGTTGAGATTCTGCGCATGAAGATCGCAGCCGCACCGCCGTCTTCGCGCTCGACCGCGGAAGGCGCTCCAGTCCCGATGTCCGACGAACAACTGCTGGCTAGGCGGAGCGGTCGCATCGGGTCTGGAGCGTCTTCCACGGTCGAGCGCCTGCCGGCGACAGCCTCCTTTGCCCGATCGGGCGGCAACGGCTGAAGTCGTCGGCATGGAAAGCACCCGGCTCATGATGGCGAATCGTCCGATACCGGCTGGCGATGCGGATCGTCGCGCGTCCGAGTCTTTGCGCGTCGGCGCTGCAGCCCGGTCCAGCCAAGCGTCCGCGCAGGATTTCTTCGCGCAGAATTCTTTCGCGCGAGATTCCGCGGCCGCCAATCCCTCCTTGCAGGAAACCCGTTCCATCAAACACTCCGACGAAAACGCCGACGAGCGCGAGGTCTCGAACATCGCAGCCGACTCAGCCGACGCCACCGACAGCCTGTTCGCACCGCGCTACCGCGGCCTGAGCCTCGGCGCCGTGGCCCTGGTCGCGCTGGTCGCCTTCGAAGCGCTGGCGGTGACCACCGCGATGCCGACGGTCGCGCGCGCGCTCGACGGCTTGCCGCTGTACGCGCTCGCGTTCGGCGGCACCCTCGCCGCCAGCGTGGTCGGCATGGTCGCCGCGGGCCGCTGGGCCGATGCGCGCGGTCCGGTCGCGCCGTTGCGCCACGGCATCGCCTGGTTCGCGCTGGGCCTGATCCTGGCCGGGCTGGCGCCGTCGATGCTCGCTTTGATCGCCGGCCGCGTGGTCCAGGGCTTCGGCGGCGGGTTGATCTCGGTCGCGCTGTACGTGGTGGTCGGCCGGGTCTATCCGGTCGCGCTGCGGGTCAAGGTGTTCGTCGCGTTCGCCGCGGCCTGGGCGGTGCCGGCGGTGGTCGGCCCGGCGATCAGCGGCGCGATCGTCGAACATCTCGGCTGGCGTTGGGTGTTTCTGTCGGTGCCGGTGGTGGCGCTGGTCGCCGCCTGGCTGGTGCTGCCGTCGCTGCGCGGGCTTGGCCCGTCGGCGACGCATGAGGCGATGCACAGCGCCGGCCAGCAACGCACCCGGCTGCTGTGGGCGTTGCTGACCACCGCCAGCCTGCTCGCGCTGCACTACGGCGGCCAGCAACGCGGTTGGCCCGCGCTGGCTTGGCTGCTGCCGGCGATCGCGCTGCTCGGCTGGGCCGCATCGCGGCTGCTGCCGGTCGGCGCGCTGCGCGCCGCGCGCGGCCTGCCGGCCGTGGTCTCGCTGCGCGGCATCGCCGCGGGCGGGTTCTTTCTCAGCGAAGCCTACATCCCGTTGCTGTTGTCGCAGGAGCGTGGGCTGTCGCCGACCTGGGCCGGGCTGGTGCTGACTCTCGGCGCGATCGGTTGGTCGACCGGTTCGTGGTATCGCGGCCGCAGCACCGACCCACGCGCGCCGCAGCGGTTCCTGCAGGCCGGCATGGCGATGCTCGCGCTCGGCGTGATCGCGATCGCCGCCTTGATCTGGCCGCGCACTCCACTCGCAATCGGCGTCGCCGGTTGGGTGCTGTCCGGGCTCGGCATGGGCCTGATCTATCCGACTTTGTCGGTGTTGATGCTGGAACTGTCGCCGCCCGAACAGCAAGGGGTGAACTCGTCGGCGTTGCACTTGGGCGATGCGATCTATACGGCGACGGCGCTGGCGGTCGGCGGTTCGTTGTTCGCCGCGTTATTGAGCACGTCGCACACGCTGGCTTATCTGTGCGGGTTCGCGATCGCTTTCGCGCTGGCGCTGCTGGGGTTGATGCTGGCGGCGCGGGTACGGGTCGAGGCGGCTTGAGGTCGGTCGCAGACCTCGCGGTTGATCAGGCTTTATTCCCGCAGTCGCGGCTTGTGATCGAAGGCACTCCAGTACGACGCCGCTCCTACAGCTGGAGGCTTTTGCTTGAATTTGAAGTCGCGCAGTTCATCCAGCGCTGCGAAGCATCGAACTCGCC
>NZ_LMHM01000013.1:879455-879521 GCF_001427785.1 Lysobacter sp. Root690 | reverse complement strand
GCCGCTTTAGTGGCGGAAGCTTTTGATCTAGCTTCAGCTTTGAAAGCTTCAAAGCTTCAAAGCTTC
>NZ_LMHM01000013.1:862832-879388 GCF_001427785.1 Lysobacter sp. Root690 | reverse complement strand
CACGAGACATCCTGTCTCGGTGGCGCACGGCGCACATCCATGTGCGCCGCCCTTCGGGTGTGCCGTTGCCAACGCAAGTTCAATGCCTCGCAGCGCTGGATGAACTGCGCGGCTTCAAGCTCGAGCCGGAGCTAATGCCCAAGCTAGAGCAAGAGCTAGCCAAAGGAAGTAGTTCGCAGCTTGCTGCTCCGCGCAGGCATGGGCGGAACCACGTTCGCCGCGTCGGAAAAGGCGGCACCGCCACGGTCGAAACAGCAAAGTCCGCACGCAAGAACGATTCGGCCAAAAAGCGATCCCGCCAAAAACGGCTGCGCCGTTGGTCCGCGGGACAGTTCGCCCACGCCCCGCCCCCCTAAATCATCCCGCGATCCCGGGCGCATCCGCCGCCACCGGCCGCGGCAGCGACTTCGTCTGCGCCAGGCGTTGATACAACGCCACCACCTGCTCCATCAGACCCTCGGTGCTCCAGGCCCGCGCATCCACCGGCCCGGCCGCGGACAACTGCGCGCGCAACTGTGGCGAACGCAGCACCGTGGCGAGGTGTTCGGCGAAGGCCTCGACGTTGTCCTCGCTGACCACCGCGCTGCGCGCGCCGCGCAACACGGTCGCGGTGCCCATCACCGCGGTCGATACGATCGGCACGCCCAGCGCCATCGCTTCGATCAGCACCAGCCCCTGGGTTTCGGTCGGCGAGGCGAACACGAACGCATCGCCGGCGCGGTAAGCGTCGAGCAGGCTGGTGCGGCGGTCGAGGTTGCCGAAGAAACGCACGTTGCGTTCCAGGCCGTGTTCCTTCGACAGACGCTTGAGCCGTTCCGAGTCCGGGCCTTCGCCGGCGATGACGAACATCAACTCGGGAAACTCGCCGAGCAGGCGCTTGGCCACCAGCAGCAGGAACGCGATGTTCTTCTCGACCGCGAGCCGGCTGACCGTGACCACGGTCGGACGATCGGCGGCGATGCCGTGCTCGGCGCGGAAACGCGCGCCGTCGCCGCGCGCGAACTCGCTCAGGTCGATCCCGGTCGGCAGCACCGTCGACGGCGTGCGGATGCCGTAGCGATCGAGCACCTCGACCATCTGCGCGGTCGGCACGATCAGGTGATCGACGCCGTGGCACAGCACCCGCGACAGTTTGCGCGCGACCATCCGCAGCAGCGGCGCCGGCGCCCACGGCAGGTAGTGGCCGATGTATTCCTCGAAATAGGTGTGGTACGTCTCCACCGTCGGCCGCCCGGTCTGCGCGGCCAGGCGCACGCCCAGGCCGTGGGCGCGGAACGGGGTGTGGATGTGGATCACGTCCCAGTGCCGCCGCGCCAGTTGCGGCTGGATGCGGCGCAGCTCCGGCGCGCGGATCAACCGGTCCTCGGGATCGAAGAAGATCACCCGCGATCCCAGCCGGATGATCTCGAACTCGGCGCTGTCGTGCTGTTCCTGGCCGCTGCCCGGCCCGTAATCGGGCGCCACCAGGGTCACCGAGTGGCCCATGCGCGCCAGCGACTGGGCGAAGGTGCGGATCGAGGTCGACACCCCGTTGACCCGCGGGAAGTACACGTCAGACAGCATCAGGATGTCCATCCCGCCAGCCTAGGCGGGCGATATGACCGATTTGTGGCGATTCTCGCGGCGAACGCCGTTGCGGTTCAGTCCGGACAGGCGCATACGGCGCGCGGCTGCGACAATGCCCGTCCCCCGCCCGTCGCCGTATCGCTCATGTCAGAAGACGTTTCCGCCCTCGATTCCCCGCCGCCGCGCCGCCTGCGCCGCTGGCTCAAGCGCGCGATCGCGCTGCTGCTGGTGGCCTGGATCGCGATGGGCACCTACCAGGTCTACAAGCCGCTGCCGCCCGGGGTCAGCCAGGCCGGGCCGCTGCGCAGCGCCACCGACGTGGCCCTGCTGACCGACATCACCTGGGTCGACGCGGCCAAACGGCGCCACGGCGACCAGCACGTATTCGACGAAACCCTGCGCCTGATCGGCCAGGCCCAGCGGGTGATCGTCGCCGACCAGTTCCTGTTCAACGACTTCGGCAGCCAGGGCGGCGATATCGAGTACCGCAAGCTGAGCCACCAGCTCACCGACGCGTTGATCGCGCGCAAACGCGCCGTGCCGCAATTGCATGCGGTGCTGATCACCGATCCGATCAACACCGTCTATGGCGGCCTACCGTCGCCACGGCTGGACGCCTTGCGCGCGGCCGGCGTCGAGGTCGTGATCACCGACCTGCGCCGCCTGCGCGCGCCCAATCCGGCTTGGTCGGGGCTGTGGCACCTGTGCTGCAGTTGGGCCGGCAACAACGACCGCGACGGTTGGGTCGCCAATCCGCTCGGTCCGGGCAAGGTCACCGTGCGCAGTTGGCTGAGCTTGCTCAATCTCAATGCAAACCATCGCAAGACCTTGGTGGTCGACCAGGGCCAGACCTGGACCGCGCTGGTCGCCTCGGCCAATCCGCACGACGCCAGCAGCCTGCACGGCAATGTCTCATTGCGCTTCAGCGGCGCGGCCGCGCTCGACCTGCTCGCGAGCGAACGCGCGGTGGTCGCGCTGTCGGGCGGGTTGTGGCCGCGGGGCCTGCCGACCTCGGTGCCGCCCGACAGCATCGTCGACACGACCTCGGCGCCGCGCGTGCAGGTGTTGACCGAAGCCAGAATCCGCGACGGCCTGCAGGCGGCGATCGATGGCGCCCACGGCGGCGACCGGATCGATATCGCGGTGTTCTATTTCTCCCATCGCCGCCTGATCGATGCGGTGATCGCCGCGCACAAACGCGGGGTCGGCTTGCGCGTGCTGCTCGATCCGAACGAGGACGCGTTCGGACGCAAGAAGAATGGCGTGCCCAATCGCCAGGTCGCATCCGAACTGCACGCGGCCGGCGTGCCGCTGCGCTGGTGCGACACTCACGGCGAGCAGTGCCATGCCAAGCTGCTGCTACGCAGCGATCGCGACGGCGGCATCGAACTGATCGCCGGCTCGGCCAACTACACCCGCCGCAACCTCGACGACTACAACCTGGAAAGCAGCGCGCGCGTGGTCGCCGAATCCGACGCGCCGGTCGCACGTCAGGCCGCGGCCTACTTCGAACAGAGCTGGAGCAACGGCGACGGCCGCGGCATCAGCGCCGACTATCCGCGTTACGCCGACGAATCGCAGTGGCGCAAGCTGTGGTATCGCTTCAGCGAGGCGAGCGGGCTGTCGAGTTTCTGATCGATCAACCGGCGATGCTCATGGCGTCGCGCGACCGCCTTGCAGATACCGCTCCATGCTGGGATAGCCAAGGCGTCGCCAGGCGGCATGGCTCAGGTTGAAAAAACCAGTCACCGTTCCCGGTATCGCATCGCGTGCCGCTTGCGTGCCGTGTCGACGGTAGATCTGGCCGACCCGTTGGCGGTCCTCTTGAAGCTGCTGCAACTGCTCCGGCGTCGGCATGAGCCGCAGTAGCACCATCGGCTTGGGTAGCGGGGCGAGCGCTTCGCGGATGCGTTGCATGCACGACGCGTCCGAACCCGCATCGCCGACAGCATCTGATTCCTCGTAAGCGGCCAGGGCCAGGGCGAGCAACCGCGCCTGAGCGCGCTGATAACGCTCGTCGTTCAGCACTCGCGCCTGCGCCTCGCGCAGCAACGGCTCGTACAGCGGGTGCGGCGACAAGGCCGCGAACCACGCACCGGCCAGCGATTGCTGCAGCGTGAGTTCGAACAACAGATCGTGCAGCAGGCACAGGTCCAGCGCGGCCATACCGCGCAGGCTCAGGTAGTGCTGTTCCAACGCGTCGTACTGGCGTTGCGGATATTCGGCCAGTTCCTGCGCATGCTGTTGTCCGGCAAGATCCATGTCGGCCAGGAATTCGGGCCGGCCCAGGACACGAAACGGCAGCCCGGACGTGACCCAGAACGCATCGTCGGGCAGATAGTGCATTCAACGAGACTCAGGGCTACGACGGGACCGCCAGCCTACGCAGCGCGGCCGCATCGCTCAAGTCCAGGCCGCGCTGCGCCCAGGCGATTGCTGCGGCGCAATGTGCCCCATCGGACGATGGCGCGCGCTGCCGCGCGGTGGCCCACTGCGGCCACGCCGGAATCGCTGCCGGCCTGGGGAGTCGATCGCATGTCCGTTCGCCTGAGCAGGGTTCGTACCGTATCGCTGTATCCGTCGCTGATCGCAGTGACGCTCGCGCTGTGCGGCGTCGGCGCGGCGCAGGCCTCGACCGAAGTCACCGGCTTCGGCAGCAATCCCGGCAATCTGCGCATGTTCAAGTACCTGCCGCCGGACCTGCCGGCGAATGCCCCGCTGGTGGTCGCGATGCATGGCTGTTCGCAGAGTGCGGCGAGTTACGACGCCGAGACCGGCTGGGAACTGCTGGCGCAGCGCTGGCATTTCGCCGTGGTCCTGCCGCAGCAGCAGAGCGCAAACAATTCCAGCGGCTGCTTCAACTGGTTCGAAACCGGCGACACCACCCGCGGCCAGGGCGAAGCGCTGTCGATCAAGCAGATGATCGACAAGATGCGCGCCGATCACGGCAGCGCCGCCGATCGCGTCTACGTCACCGGCCTGTCCTCCGGCGGTGCGATGACCGCGGTGATGCTGGCGACCTATCCGGAGGTCTTCGCCGGCGGCGCGATCGTGGCCGGCATTCCGTACCGCTGCGCGACCAGTTCCAGCGCGGCGTTCAGTTGCATGTCGCCGGGCAGCGACCTAACCCCGGCGCAATGGGGCGACAAGGTCCGCGCCGCGAGCACGCATACCGGGCCGTGGCCGATCGTATCGATCTGGCACGGCGACGCCGATTACGTCGTGCGGCCAGCCAATGCGACCGAAAGCCTGCAGCAATGGACCAACGTGCATGGCATCGATCAGCTCGCCGATGTCGAAGACAATGTCGCCGGTTATCCGCACAAGGTCTATCGCGATGCGCAAGGCCACGCGCGGGTCGAAACCTACACCATCACCGGCATGGGCCACGGCACGCCGGTCGACCCGGGCACGGGCGAAAGCCAGTGCGGCACCGCTGGCGCGTATGTGCTCGACGTCAACATCTGTTCGAGCTATTACATCGGCCGCTTCTGGGGCCTGGACGATCTCGACGCGAGCCTGCCGCAGGTCGTGCTGACCGCGCCGGCCGATGGCGCGGCGGTCAGCGGCACGGTCGCGCTCAGCGCGAATGCGACCGACGATGCGGGCGTGGAACGGGTCGATTTCCTGCTCGACGGCGCGCTGATCGCCAGCGATGCGTTGGCGCCGTACAACGCCAGTTGGAACAGCGCGAGCGCCAGCAACGGCGCGCATACCCTGCAGGCGCGCGCCGAGGATATCGCCGGCAACACCGCGACCTCGGCGGCGGTCCAGGTCACGGTCAGCGGCGGCACCAGCGGCCCGCCGCAAGTGGCGATCTTCGACAACGAAGACGCCAACGACGGCTATGTCAAGGCCAACGCCGATGGCGGCGCTCCCGCGGTCGGCACTCTCGAGGCCAGTCTCGGCCTGGCGCTGGGGCGCGGTACCGACGGCAAGTACAACCGCAGCGTGCTGTCGTTCGATACCTCCGCCCTGCCCGACGGCGCGACGATCGTGTCGGCCTCGCTCAGCGTCGCCTACCGCAGCGCCAACGGTGATCCGTGGAACCAGCCGGCCGGCAATCGCCTGCTGATCGACGTTCGCAATGGCTGCTTCGGCGGTTGCGCGATCGAGGCCGGCGATTATGCGGCGGCGACGGATGCTTCGGCGGTCGCCGAACTGGCGCGTTTCATCGGCGGGACCCAGAGCAGCGGCGTGTTCAATGCGGCCGGGCTGGGCGCGATCAATCGCGGCGGGCGCACGCAGTTGCGGCTGCGGTTCGAGCAGTTGCCGGGGGCTACGAGTTATCTGTGGATCGATCGTGGGGCGAGTGCGAAGTTGCGGGTGGAGTATCTGCCTTGAGGGTGATGCTTGCCTGAGCCGCCCTCACCCCAACCCTCTCCCGCAAGCGGGAGAGGGAGCCAAAAGCGCGGCGGAATGTCGTGTATGACGGAATATTCGACCCGCCTCGCCGTCCTGTCTCGCCCCCAGCCACACCGATGCCGTATCGTTCGCGCATGGACGAACTTCGCTACCTGCGCGGCTACGGCGAGCGCGTGATGGACCAGGTCCGCGCGCTGATCGACAGCGGGCGGCTGGCCGAGGTGCTGCGCAACCGCTACAGCGCCAGCCATGAAGTGCGCGACGACAAGGCCTTGTTCGAATACGTGGTCGCGATCAAGGAGCGCTACATGCGCAAGGCCGAGCCGCTCAACAAGGTCATCTACGACAACAAGCTGCATGTGGTGAAGCATGCGCTCGGCACCCACACCGCGATCTCGCGCAACCACGGCGGCCGGCTCAAGGCCGCGCGCGAGATCCGCATCGCCACCTTGTTCCGCGATGCGCCGGCCGAGTTCCTGGAGATGATCGCGGTTCACGAGCTGGCCCATCTCAAGCATCGCGATCACGACAAGAGCTTCTATCAGCTGTGCGAGCACATGAGCCCGCACTACCACCAGCTCGAATTCGACCTGCGCCTGTATCTCACCCAGCTCGAACTGACCCAGCTCGAACCGGCGGTCACGCCATCGCGCGAACGCGACGGCGCGGCTGGCGCCGACTGACCAGTCTCTCGTCGCACGCGGCACGGTCGCCACCGCGCGATCGATCGCCGATTCGACTGGCAAACCCGACAACGCCAGACAGGCAGGCACCGGAACGACCGGGTGCGGCACGTCGCCCCCGATGGCCCCGACACCGCGCGCGCCGCGACCGCGGCGACGCCCCGAATCGCGCAAATCCTGGCAAATCAACCGGGCCGTCATACGAGCCGAGCTCGGTCGAGACAACCCCGTTCGGCTAAAAGCCCCTCGCCCAAGGCCCGTGTCATTCACCCCACGCGCATGCGAATAAACGCATAAACCGCACCAATCCCGCGCAGCATCGTTCGGCCCGGATCCCCGCGACGACCCGGGCGAGGCGCATCGGTTAGAATCCGCCCTGTTTCGTCCCCCTCTCAGCGGCAAGCAAGCTTATGGATCGCATCCAGATCGGCGCCTTGATCGAGCGCAAGCTCGAAGAGCAGGCCCAGCAACTCACCCAGCAGTGGCACGACGCCGCGCCGATCCATCATTTCGTCATCGACGATCTGTTGCCGCCCGAACTCGCCACGCGGATTTTCGGCGCGTTTCCGCCGGCCTCGAAAATGATGCTGCGCAAGAATCTGCGCGAACTCAAATACGTATCGGCGCAGATGGATCAGCACGATCCGCTGCTGGAGGAAATCGTGTTCGCGTTCCAGCAGCCGGGCGTGCTGGAAGCCATCCGCGCGATCACCGGGCTGCGCTCGCTGTACCCCGACGCGCATCTGTACGCGGGCGGAATTTCGGTCATGGGCCAGGGCCATTTCCTCAATCCGCACCTGGACAACTCCCACGACAAGGATCGCGAGCGCTACCGCGTCCTCAACCTGCTGTATTACGTCAGCCCAGACTGGGAACAGGCCAACGGCGCCAATCTGGAACTGTGGCCCGACGGTCCCGACGGCGAGGCCAACACCATTGTCAGCCGCTTCAACCGGCTGGCGGTGATGGTGACCAACCAGCATTCCTGGCATTCGGTTTCGGCCAATACCACCGACCGGCCGCGTTGCTGCGTGTCCAACTATTATTTTTCCGATCATCCGGTCGGTGTGGGCGACTACTTCCATCCGACCTCGTTCCGCGGCCGCCCCGAGCAGCCGTTGCGCGACCGGGTGCTGCGCGCGGACGCGCTGCTGCGCGGCTGGGTGCGCAAGCTGTTCCCGAAGGGCGTGCGCGCGACCAAGCACGTCTACAAGAAGGACGATTGAACGCCGATCAGCGATTGCCTGTCAGGGCCATCGCGACCGAGCGAGCCGGGCTGAGCTTCGCCGATCCGGCTTGAAGCGACAGCCCCGTTTGACGGACGGGAGCGGCAAGGACGCCGTGGACAGCGACCTCAGTCCGAGTCGTCCTCGCGCACCATCAACAGCGCGATCAAGGTCAACGCCCCTGCCGCGGCCAGGTAATAGCCGACATACGCCAAGCCATACCGATTCGCCAGCTGGGTCGCGATCCACGGCGCGAACGACGCGCCGAGAATGCCGGCGAGGTTGAACGCCAGCGAGGCGCCGGTATAACGCACCGCGGTCGGGAACATCTCGGCCAGAATCGTGCCAAGCGGGCCGTAAGTCAGCCCCATGATGCCCAGCCCCAGCCCGAGGAACAGCAAGGTGCCCCAGGCGCTGCCGGTCGAGAACAACGGCGCGAAGAAGATGCCGAAGCCGATCACCGCCACGGTCGACAGGATCATCGCCAGACGCCGGCCGCGGCGATCGGCGAACAACGCCGACAACGGAATGGTGATGGCGAAGAACACCACGCTGCCCAGTTGCAGCAGCAGGAATTGTTCGCGGGTGTAGCCCAGCTTCGAGGTACCCCAGCTCAACGCGAACACCGTCATCAGATAGAACAGCACGAAGGTCGCCAAGGCGCCGAAGGTGCCGGCGACCAGCGCGCCGGGATGATTTCGCAGCACCTGCAGCATCGGCAGCTTGACCCGCTCGTGCTGGTCGATCGCGCGCTGGAACGCCGGGGTCTCGTTGATCCGCAGCCGCACCCACAGGCCGACGAACACCAGCGCCGCGCTGGCCACGAACGGAATCCGCCAGCCCCAGGCGAAGAAGGTTTCGTCGCCGAGGGTGTCGGTCAGCAGCAGGAATATCCCGGTCGACAGGAAAAACCCGATCGGCGCGCCGAGCTGCGGAAACATGCCGTACCACGCGCGCTTGCCGGGTGGCGCGTTCTCGGTCGCCAGCAGCACCGCGCCGCCCCACTCGCCGCCCAGTCCCAGGCCCTGACCGAACCGGCACAGCGCGAGCAGCGCCGGCGCGAGGATGCCGATGCTGTCGTAGGTCGGCAGCAGGCCGATCGCGACCGTCGACAGGCCCATGGTCAGCAAGGCCGCGACCAGGGTCGCCTTGCGCCCGATGCGATCGCCGTAATGACCGAAGATCGCCGCGCCGACCGGGCGGGCGATGAAGGCCAGGGCGAAGGTCGCCAGCGACTGCAGCACCGCCGTGCCCGGGTCGGCGCTGGTGAAGAACAGCTTCGGAAACACCAGCACCGCGGCGGTGGCGTAGATATAGAAATCGAAGAACTCGATGGTGGTGCCGATCAGGCTCGCGAACAGCACGCGGGCCGGGGAGTTGCTCGGGGCCGGGGCCGAGGCCGGTGCGGCTGCGCTCATCGAGACATCCATTGGGGGAATCGGTGAATTGTTACCCGATCCGCACCCGCTTCGGCAAAGTAGCCTCATAAACGGTGATGGCCGCATGCGGTGCTGGCCGCGCGCGCCGCGATCCGGCAAGGTGTGCCATCCCCCGCATGAGTTCGCAGCATGAGCGCGCCCGCTCCCGTCCGTGTGGCCTTGATCGGCTATGGCTTCGCCGGCAAGACCTTCCATGCGCCGCTGATCGCCGCCACGCCTGGTCTGTCGCTCGGCGTGGTCGGCTCCCGCGACCCGGCCAAGGTCCACGCCGATTACCAGTACATGAGCGTGGTTGACGACCCGTTCGCCGCCGCCACCGATCCGCGCGTCGAGTTGGTGGTGATCGCCACCCCGAACGACAGCCACGCCCCGCTCGCGCGCGCCGCGCTCGCGGCCGGCAAGCACGTGGTGGTCGACAAGCCGTTCACCCTGGACATGGCGCAAGCGCGCGAACTTATCGCCCTGGCGCAGCAGCATCGAAGGGTACTGTCGGTGTTCCACAACCGCCGCTGGGACAGCGACTACCTCGGGGTCAAGCAGGCAATCGAGGAAGGCCTGCTCGGCCCGGTGGTGCATTTCGAATCGCATATCGACCGCTTCCGTCCGCAGGTGCGCGAACGCTGGCGCGAACAGGCCGGGCCCGGCACCGGCGTGTGGTGGGACCTGGGGCCGCACTTGGTCGATCAGGCACTGCAATTGTTCGGCCTGCCCGAACGCGTCGTCGCCAGCCTGGCGACGCAACGCCGCGACGGCCAGGTCAGCGACTGGGCGCACGTGCTGCTCGACTACGGCCAGCGCCGGGTGATCCTGCACGCGAGCATGCTCGCGGCCGGCGGCAGCGCGCGCTTCACCGTGCACGGCGAGCGCGGCAGCCTGGTCAAGCCGCGCGCCGATCAACAGGAAGCGCAGTTGCTGGCCGGCGTGGTGCCCGGGTCGCCGGGTTGGGGCGCGGACGGCGACGATCTGATCTTCCACGACGGCGAAGGCTCGCGGCGGCTGACCACGCCCTCGGGCGATCAGCGCCGCTATTACATGGCGATCTTCGATGCGATCCGCGAGCGCGGCGACAACCCGGTGACGCCGGTCCAGGCGCTGGCGGTGATGGCGGTGCTGGAAGCGGCGGTGGAATCGGCGGCGACGGGCCGCGCGACCGTGCCGGCGCTGGATGCGGACGAGCGCGCAGCGTTTAGCTACGGCGGCGATTGAGTCGCCGCGGGCTGCCGAGTCGCTGCGCGATTCGCATCCGCCACCGGTAGTGCTCGCCGCTGTCGGTTTCAGCCGTGGGATCGCGGTCGAGCGGGCTGCCTTCAACTGGTTCTTACATTCATGCCGCTACCTTGGGTACATGAATCCAATGAACCGACCGCAATTTCCGACACCGCGCCAGATTAGCGCCGCAACCATAAGCGCCGCGCCCAGGAGCCTGTACCGATGAGCGTGCTCCGATGAGCGCGCAATGCGAGTACAGCTTCGGCATCGAGGAAGAATTCTTCCTGGTCCGCCCGCATTCGCGCCTGCTCGCGACCCAGGTGCCCAGCCGCCTGCTCAAGCGCGCGCGCGCGCAGCTGGGCGAATCGATCGAAAGCGAACTGCTGCAGGCGCAGATCGAAATCGCCACGCCGGTGCAATGCGACATGGCCCAGGCGCAGCGGCAGCTCAGCGAACTGCGGTGCGGCTTGTCGTCGCTGGCGCACGATCATGGGCTGGCGCTGCTGGCGGCGGGGACGCATCCGTTGGGGCAGTGGCGCGAACAGACCCACACCGACAAGCCGCGTTATCGCCGCTTGGTCGAGGATTTCCAGATCGTCGCCCGCCGCAGTCAGGTGTGCGGGCTGCACGTGCATGTGCAATTGCCGGACGATGTCGACCGCGTGCAGGCGATGAACCGCGCGATGCCGTGGCTGCCGCTGCTGCTGGCCCTGTCGACTTCCTCGCCATTCTGGGACCGCTTCGACACCGGGCTGATGAGTTATCGCCAGGCCATGTACGACGAGTGGCCGCGCACCGGCATTCCGGATTTCTTCGAGGACCAGGCCGATTACGACGCGTTCGCCGCGGTGCTCGTGCGCGCCGGCGCGATCAGTGACGCGAGCTCGCTGTGGTGGGCGATCCGTCCTTCGCCGAACTTCCCCACCGTCGAACTGCGCATCGCCGACGCCTGCACCCGGGTCGAGGACAGCGTGGCGATCGCCGCGCTGTACCGCTGCCTGATGCGGCATATCGCGATGCGTCCGGCCGATGCGCCGCCGTGCAACGCGAGCACGCGCCGGATCATCGACGAGAACCGTTGGCGGGCCAAGCGCTTCGGCCTGCAGGCGAGCTTCCTCGACGCGCAGGGCAATACCGAACCGGCGATCGAACAACTGCGGCGCCTGCGCGCGCTGTGCCACGAAGACGCGCAGGCCCTGGATTGCGTAGACGCCCTCAAAACCCTGGACGCGATCGTCGAACGCGGCAGCAGCGCGCACACGCAGTTGCAGGTCTATCGCGAACAACGCCAGCACGGCGCTACCCGCGTCAACGCGCTCAAGCATGTGGTCGATTGGTTATTGGAAACCACCGTGCCCGCCGCATGACCTTGCCCCCTCGTTCATGCCCTGCTCCGACTGACCCGCGAATCATCCAACCGCGGATCATCTGATTCCGAACCACCCAGTTCCGAGTACAAAGCGTCCGATTACAAAGCGCCACCCGACTTCGCTCTGGATACCCTCGCCATGCCCGCTCCCGCCCGCAAACTGCTGATCGGCCTGTCGCCGCGCCTGATGCGCAACCTGCCGCCCGAATATGGTTTCCGCAACAAGACCCTGCAATACCTGGAGCAATCCATGGCCCACTGGGTCATGTCCAGCGGCCCGCTGGTGGTGATGATTCCCACCGTCGACGCCACCGGCGCGGTCCAGGCCACCGACTTGGCCGTGCGCGATTACGCGCGTTCGCTGGACGGACTGATCCTGCAAGGCGGCGCCGACATCGACCCGCAGGCCTACGGCGAGCGGCCCAGCGAAATGCTGATGACCACCGACCCGGACCGCGACCGCTTCGAATTGAACCTGTTGCGCGCGTTCGTCGACGCCGGCAAGCCGGTGCTCGGCATCTGCCGCGGCATGCAGCTGATCAACGTCGCCCACGGCGGCAGCCTGTACCAGGACCTGGTCGGCGGCGGCGCGACCCGCGCGCAGCACTACATTCCGGCGCAGTACGACGAACACGCGCATTCGCTGCGCATGCGCGAGGACGGCTGGCTGGCGTCGCTGTATCCGCAGGCCGCCGATCCGCGGGTCAATTCGATCCATCATCAGGGCGTCAAGAACCTCGGCGAAGGCCTGGACGTGGAAGCGTGGTCGGAAGACGGCATTCCCGAATGCATCCGCGGCAGCGGCGAGAGTTTTGTGGTCGGCGTGCAATGGCATCCGGAATTCCACGACCATCGCTTTCCGGAATTGCTGCCGGGCCGGCCGTTGCTGATGTCGTTCATGGAAGCCGCGCGCAAGCGTGAGCAGGCTTTAGCGGCCTGATTCGTTAAACCCGATAGCTCTCTGTAGGAGCGGCGCAAGTCGCGACCGCGAAACCAAGCCTGCGTCGCAAGTCGGATGTCGCGGTCGCGGCTCGCGCCGCTCCTACATTCGGATACGCGGCTTGCGACTTCGTTCTGTGGAAACGAAACGACCCGGGCAGCTCACGCCCCCCGGGTCGCCAATCGCATCAACAACGCAAACGCTGCGCCGGCTTACAAACTGGCCGCGCAGTTGTAACAAACCAACGCGAAATCCTGATCGGTATCGTCGCCGGCATTCGGCAATCCATTCGAATTGATGTCGGTCGCGCGCACCACGACGTTGACGCTGCCACCATGCTGCGCGGCCTGCAGGAACACGCCTTCGCCGTTGTTGCGCGCATCCGCGGCACCGCCGGTGGCCGACCAACCGGCGCTGGTGAACACGTTACCCAGATAGGTATTGCCACCCGCGGTCACGCGCAGATCCAGGTTGTTGTTCCAGGCCGGCGTGGTGCCGCCCAGGCCGTGACCGGGCGCGTCGGTCCACACCAGCATGACCCGCACCGGCTTGCTCGGATCGGCGGCGGTGAAGGTGCGCGTCCAGCTCTCACCGGTGTTGTTGAACACGTGGCTCTGGTCGACGTACTGCACCGTCTGCGCCGGACGCAGCACCGGATCGATCAACATGCGCCCCCAGCCCTGCTTGCTGTCGGGCGCGGTCGCCAGGGTGCCGCCGTCGGCGTCGAGTTTGCCGACCAGGTTCTGCGCGACCGCGGTGAACGCGGCCTTGGTCAGGGCCGGGCTGGGATCGACGCTGAAGCGATTGCGGTAGTACTGCACGAACAGGGCGCTGGCGCCGGCCACCTGCGGCGAGGCCATGCTGGTGCCGCACATCAGGCCATGACCGGTCGCGCTGTTGGCCGAATCGATCGAACAGCCCGGCGCGACCATCGCCGGAATACGCCGACCGTCCAGCGCCGGGCCGTGCGCGGTATTGCTGGACAGATCGTTGATCGCCGCCAGTTGCACCGTCGCCGAGGTCTGGCCCTTGGTCGAGCCGATGGTGAAGGTGTTCTTGGCTTCGTCGGGCGAGCCCTGGCTCTGGGTGCCGCCGTTGCCGTTCATGAACGACAGCACATAGGCCAGCGGCTGATCGCCGGGCGCATCGGGATCGGCATCGCGTACGCCGACATCGACCTGGCGCGTATCGCCGTCGTAGCCGCGCGGCGAACCCGCCGGGCCCCAGCTGTTGCCGGAAATCACCGCGCGGTTGCGCACCGACTGGGTCATCAGCAACAGCATGCCGCCGGCCTGGGTGTAGAACGGCGAATAGCGCTGTTCGACCAGTTTCGCGCCGGGCGCGACGCCGAGGCCGCGCAGGAAGCTGCCGGTGGATGCGGTGGCGCGCACGTTCGAGGCGCCGTCGCCGGCCATGATCGCGGCGGTGTGGGTGCCGTGCGCGCTGCTCGCGCTGCCGCCGCAGGTGGTGCCGGTGCACGCGGACATGCGCGCGACCAGATCCGGATGGGTGTGATAGATGCCTCCATCGACGTTGGCGATGATCACGCCGGTGCCGTTGACCCCGGCGCCGCTGAGATAGCTCAGATAACCGGGCACCGCGAGATTGCTCGCGTTGACGTTGCCGGCGTTGATCTGGCTGCTCATCTCGCCGCGCAGGCCGCCGTCGGTCGGCACGCTCTGCACGCTGTACACGCCCGGCGTCTGCGCGAGCGCGGCGAGTTGATCGGCGGGCAGTTGCACGGTCTGAGTCTGCAGATGACGGTCGACGATCTTCGCGCCCAGGCCGGTATCGCTGATGCCGATCTTGGCCAGATTCGCGCCCAGCGCGCTGCCGCGATGGCTGATCACATTGACCTGCACTGGCCCGGTCGCGGCCTTGCTCAGCGCGGCTTGGCGTAGTTCGGGCTGGACCCGGTACGCCGGCAGGAAATCGCCGCTCCAGCGCACTTCGCGCTGCCCGGCCAGACGGGTGAGCGCGTCGCGCTTGCCCCAGGCGATGTAGGTGTAGGGATGCACGTACTGCACCGGTTCCAGCCCGGCGCGACGCAGCTCGTCCAGCCACGCCTGCTGCACGGGACCGGTGAACTGGACCATGCGCCAGTCGTCGCCGTCGGCGCGCGTGCGGCCCCAGGCGCTGGCGGCCTGCACCGGCTTGGTGGTGAGCGGATCGAAACGCAATCCGCCCAGATCGAGTTCGAAACCCTTGGCGGCGGACGGCGCGGCTTGCGCGGCGCAAAGCAGCGGCGCCAGGCCGATGGCGAGGGCGATGGCGGTATGCAGATGGCGACGGGTCATGGGAGTTCTCTTGGAAAGGCCGAAGGAACGCCGCCCGAGCGGGCGACGACGCGTTGAAGCGATCTGGGAAAAAACACCGGAATGCGGCGTTCGGGCTGCGTGCGTGTCGCCGACGTCGCCGAACGCCCATCGACACTGCGCCCGCGCGATGGCTGCGTCCATGCGATTCCGAACGGCGCTTCGAAATGATCATTGAGAGTGATCACAGAATCTCGAACGCATACTCACGGCCCGATGCGTGCATCGCATTCATGCGCATGGATCGCGATCGCAGGTGCGTAGCGCGCAGGCATGAGACCTGCGGAGAACATCGCGTTTTTTGCCGATTTCCGGTTGCGGCGCAGCGGTGTGGCGCAATCGCGGGCCTGCATCACATTCGCGATTCTCTTCGCGCCGCGCGCCGAATCGCCGATGGCTGTCGAGCGGCACGCTTACGACACGCTAATGAATTAAATGCCGCATGATTTTTCCGCTAATACTCGACAGCAACCGTGCATTTGAATTTTTAGTGGTTGATCCGGTCGCGTTTGTGTTCTTACATTCGCCCAACGTTGCGTCGTTCCATGTCATACGAATGCGCGTACCGAACCAGGGGATCAGCACCATGAACCATCGATCTCTATGCACGCTCGGCCTGTGGCTCGCGATCGGCGGCTCCGCGATCGCGGCCAGTTGTCCGCCGGGCCAGCGTGCCACGCCACGCAGCGCGAACGCGGCGAAGACGTCCTGCACCACGCCGTCGCGCCCGCGCGATCGCAAGCCTGTCGACCAGACGCGGGTCGCACGAGCGCGGATCGAATGGTCCGACCGCTGGGGCGCGATTGCCACCGGCCGCGGCAATACGTTCGGCGTCGCTTTTGAAAAGCTGAGCAAACACGACGCCGAAACGACCGCGCTGGCGCAATGCCGCGGCGCCGTCGGCGGCGACTGCGCGATCGCGCAGAGCTATTCGAACCAATGCGGCGCGGTGGCGCACAACCGCGCGGGCACGGCACTGGCGAGCGCGGCATCGGCGAGCGCGGCGACCATCGAGGAAGCGGAGCGTCTGAGTCTGCAGCGCTGCGAAAAATCCGCTGCGCCAGCGGTCGCGGTCGATTGCCAGGTGGCGTATTCGGGATGCAGCTACCCGGCTCGCGCCGATTGACGGTTGCCCCGGCAGCGGCATTCTTCCCCTGCCCCAACCGCTTCATCGTAACGGCCGCCTGCAGGCCGGCCTTGGCTGACCAGGGACGTTGTCGCGTGGTCTTTGGCTCTCGCCGTCCAGGCTACTGAAGATGTTTCGTCGTCATCGCCGTCGCCATTGCGACCAGCTCAAGTTCTAAGCTCGAGCCTCGAGCCTCGAGCCTCCAGCCTCGAGGCTTGCAGCTTGCAGCTTGAAGTCGCGCAGTTCATCCAGCGCTGCGACGCTTGTAACTCGCGTTAGCAAAAGCACACCCGAAGGGCGGCGCGCATGGATGCGCGC
>NZ_LMHM01000013.1:862711-862785 GCF_001427785.1 Lysobacter sp. Root690 | reverse complement strand
GCCGCTTTAGTGGCGGAAGCTTTTGATCTAGCTTCAGCTTTGAAAGCTTCAAAGCTTCAAAGCCTTGAAGCTTG
>NZ_LMHM01000013.1:711641-862558 GCF_001427785.1 Lysobacter sp. Root690 | reverse complement strand
GCAGTTGCAACCCCGCGGTCGCGGCTCGCGCCGCTCCTACAGTCGGATTGCGTGGCATACGACCGCTATGCGCCGGAATGCGCATAGCGACAACAACAAGAGTTTCACCAACCGACCGGCCAACGTCGCACCAGAACAAAAAATCGAATCACGCCACGTCCGGCCGACTGCGACGCATCACCGTCGCGGTCGATACCAGTCACCTCAAACCGCCGCGGTCACCACGATTTCAACCCGAAACTTCGGATTGGCCAACGGCGCCTGCACCGTCGCGCGCGGCGGCGTGTGGCCGGCGACGACCCAGGCGTCCCACACCTCGTTCATGCCGGCGAAATCGGCCATGTCGGCCAGGAAGATCTGCGCCATCAGGATGCGGCTCTTGTCGGTGCCGGCGCGTTCGAGCAAGGCATCGATCGACGCCAAGGTTTCGCGGGTCTGGCCGGCGATGTCCAGGTCCTCGTTGTCGGGCACCTGCCCGGCCAGGTAGACGGTGCCGTTGTGGATCGCCATTTCCGACAGGCGCGCGCCGACGTCGAATCGCTGGATCATGTGTCACCTCATGCGTGTGGGGCGCCCATTGTGGGTCAGATCGGCGCCGCACACACCTCGTCGCGACGGGAGCGATGCCGCGCGAGCATCGCGACAGGCGGCGCTCGTAGCGAACACCGCCTCATCAACACCATCGACTTCGCCGCCTCCCGATTCCCGATTCCCGATCAAAAACGCTACAGCTCCGGCGTACTCGACCGAATGATGCGTTCGTTCTCGGCGCGCTCGGCGCTGCGATCCGGACCGGCCAGGGCCGCGTCGGCATTGGCGCGATGCTGGGCGCGTACTTCCGGCGGCAGCACGTCGATCTGGCGATTGCGCTGCGCCATCGCGCGTTCGCCCGGCGGCAGTTGGCAGTTGCGGCTGAGGATTTCCAGTTCGTCGCCGGTACGGGCCGCGCGGCTTTGCAGATTGACCACCACGCCGAGGGTATCGCCGAGCGGTTCGAGCTGGGTGCAGATCGCGTCGATGGTGTCGTAACTGCGCTGGGTGTTCTGGTTGACCAGCGCGAGCAGGTTCTCGCCGTCGATCCACACCACCGAGTTGACGCCCTTCACGCTCTTGGCGGCGACGCGCGCGTTCTCGCGATCGACCTTGCGCGCCTGATCGGCCAGGCGGATCGAACGGCTGACGTCGTGATTGAGTCCTTCGAGATTCTTCTGCAGACCCTGCTGATCGCCGGCGAAGGCCTGGGCGCGCATCTTGACCAGGCGCTCGGCGGTCTTGGCCGCGTCCAGCGGTTCGCCGGCGCGTTCGGGCTTGGGCGGTGCGGCGGCCTGCGGCGCGCTCGCGCGGTCGCAGGCGCTCAGCGCCAGGGTCGAAGCCAGCAGCGCGGCGGCTGCGATTGCGCTTGCGTGGTTCATCGCTTCACCTCGTGATCTGGATGGGCGTGGCCTGAAGGACATGCTCCGGGAGAACCGGCGGACGTCGCGCCCCTGCATCGCCCGGGTTTTATACCGCGCCGCAGCGCGAAAGGGTTGCCGCATCGCAACGCGAATGCGACCGGGGTCGCGACTGCGCATCGCCGCCGTACGCCACCGCACCGCCATCGCGCTTTTCGCGACCGCCGCCCGGATTCAGCCGCAATCGCGCCGCTACAGTCGCCGCCAGGTCGCTCGCGGCCGTCGCCACCGCCGATCGTCCGTCAATGGCCCGCAACGGCCGGCAACGGGCGCGGAACCGCCCGGATATCGCCCCGGTCGCGGCGACGGACCGCCATCGCGGCCGCCGCGTTCATAACCATAAGAAACATCGCTCGCAACACACGCATCCGTCATCGCTGCATGGCGTGCGTCGCCCGGGGGGACTCGCGCCCACACCCTGAGGATACGAAATGAACGCACGCATCACTACGCGCGGCCCGCGCGCCTGGGCCGGACACGGCCTGCTCGGCTGGTTCGGCCTGCTCTGCATCCCCGCCGCCTACGCCGCGCCGCAAACGCCGACCGATCCGGCCCCGAGCGCGTACACCAGCACCGCCGTGGTCGCGCCCGCGGCGACCTGCACCTTCGTCACCTGGACGCGCGGGGTCAACTACAGCCTGGGCACGATCGTCAAATACCCGCCGAACAATCAGTACTACAAGCTGGTCAACGTCGGCACCAACGGCAGCGACGGCACCGACCCGACCATCAGCACTTGGTACTGGCAACCGACCAACTGCGATACCACCAACCCGCCGACCGGCGGCTTCGTGGTCACCGAAGCGCAGTTCAACCAGATGTTCCCGAACCGCAATTCGTTCTACACCTACGCCGGCCTGGTCGCGGCGATCCGCTCGTATCCGAATTTCGCCAAGGAAGGCGGCGACACCATCGCGCGCCAGGAAGCGGCGGCGTTCCTGGCCAACGTCAACCAGGAAACCGGCGGGCTGGTGCATATCCGCGAATTGAATCAGGCCAACTGGGATCACTACTGCCAACCGCAGGGCAGCTGCGGCGGCAAGCAATACTACGGGCGCGGCCCGATCCAGTTGAGCTGGAACTACAACTACGCCTCGGCCGGCAGCGCGCTGGGCCTGGACCTGCTCAACAACCCCGACCTGGTCGCGACCAATTCGGCGATCTCCTGGCAGACCGCGTTGTGGTACTGGATGACCCAGCGCGGCGGCGCCAGCAACACCCCGCATCAGGCGATGGTCAACCTGCGCGCGTTCGGCGAAACCATCCGCGCGATCAACGGCGGCATCGAGTGCAACGCCACCGGCCTGGGCCATCAGCAGATGCTCAACCGCGGCGCGTACTACCGCAATTTCGCCGCGATCCTCGGCGTCGCGCCGGGCAACAACCAGACCTGTTGATCGGACTGCGCGCCCGGCCGCGACAGGCGGCCGGGCGCGGTATTCGCATCGACTCGCGCAGCCACGATAGCCCACTGTAGGAGCGACGCGAGTCGCGACCACGACATTGCTGCCACGACGAAAACTTCATCATTATCGGGAATTCGCGGTCGGGGCTTGCGCCGCTCTTCTACAGTCGGATTGCGTACCCAAGGCATCATCGATCGTTCGCGATCCATACCAATCGCAATATCGCGATAAAGCTTCTTGTAAGAGTGACGCGCGCGCGACCGCGACACTGCAGCTGCGACGAAGGTTCCATCGCGATCGCGATGGCGCGGTCGCGGCTCGCGCCGCTCCTACAGGGGGATTGCGTGGCCTGCGCGCTTCACGACCAGATTCACATATCGAACGCCGCGCAACCGATCTCCTGCGTACCGGGCTTGTCGCCATCGCGCACGAACTGGATGTCCGGCATCTGCGTGTCCTCGCTCGGCGCCGCGGTCGGTACGCCGAGCCGGTAATACTCGCGATAGATCTCCGCCAACGGTTGCGCGCCGATCGCGGCGCGCGCCTGCTCGGCCGAGGCGTGCACCACCACGGCAAAGGTCGAACCGCTGCCGAAGTCGTAATCGACGCGCACGATCGGCAAGCCGTGCAACTTGGTCGGCGCACGTGGGGTCAGGCTGCCGCCGCTGGGTCCGACTTCGCCGATGGTACTGTCGGCGCTGACCTCAATGCCGGCCGCGCTCAGCGTGTTCGCGAACGCGGGGTCCTGCACATCGGCGAAGTACTCGCCCTTGCAGGCGGCGTTGGCGGCGACCCAGTTCGCGAAATCGAAACCACCCGCCGCCGCGGACGCGCTCGCCGCGGTTGCACTAGCCGTCGCGCTCGTCGCGGATGCATCGGCCGTCGCCCGCGCCGCGACCTTGCCCTCATCGCCCGACCCGCCGCAGGCCGACAAGCCCAGCGCCAGCGGCCACAGCGCCCAACGCGCGATCGAATGCGTCATGCCCGACTCCCGGATGCCCGATCGCCAGCCTACTACCGAAGCCAGCAGGCCGCAGCGGCGCCGCCACGAGCAACGTCAAACCCGGTTCGGCCCGGCCCGCGAACGAATACGAGCGCAAAGCGAGCATCGCGCCACACTTCCGCATCGACCCTCGCAACCGACTCACCGGCCCGGGCGTACAAGCAGCACACGAAGGCGCGCCACCGCGCCGCTTTCGCCTCCGGCGGCCACAACGGCCCGCCACTTAAACGCACCCGCATCGCCCAAGGAAAGGAGCTCGCCATGTGCACCAACTTCTTGCTCGCAGTGCCCACCATCCCCGCCGTCCAAGGCAACCCGACCCAGTTCATCTCCACGCGGTGCATGGAGCTCACCGGCGGCCTGCCGACGAATCTGTACCTGGTACCCGCCCAGCAAACCTTCCCCATCGTCGCCAATCAGTCGAAAGGCTGGATCGGCAGCTATGGTTTCGTCGGTCTCGGCGATCCGCAGTCGATGGCGAAAACCCCGTGTTTTGTCGACGGCATCAACGAAGTCGGACTGTCCTGCGCGGCGCTGTGGCTGCCGGGCACCGCGTACCCCAGCAGCGCCAGCAGCAATCCTCTGGAGTTCTGCGATATCGGCGCGTGGGTGATGAGCCAGTTCGCCACGGTCCCCGACGTGGTCGCCGCGCTGGCCGGCATCAACGTGATCGGCCCGGCGGTCGGCACGGGAAGTTATCTGCCGCTGCATTTCATCGCCACCGACGCGACCGGCGCCAGCGTGGTGATCGAATTCGTCGAAGGCGTGATGAACGTCTATCCGCCCGAATACGCCGACGGAGCGACCAGCGACGGCGTGTTGACCAACGCGCCGACTTACGACTGGCAACGCACCAACCTGAGCAGCTACGTGCATCTGAGCGTGGAAGGCGCCGGCACCAGCACCTCGAATGATTCCGGACCGCCGGTCGGCAGCGGCCTGCTGGGCCTGCCCGGCGACATCATGTCGGCCTCGCGCTTCGTCAAGGCCGCGACCTTCCGCCAAGGCTTCGGCCTGCTGCCCGACGACGGCGCCGGCTGGTTGCCGACACCCGCGACCGCCGGCGCCACCGACAGCACCCAGACCATCGTCAACGTCGCCCTGCAGATGGTGCAGATGATCCAGGCCACGCCTTACGGCACCGCGCTGCTGAGCCCGCCCCATGCGTCGCTGTCGCAGTCGCCGCATCCGCACCTCAAGCCGCGCGTGCCGAGCGTCGGCGATTGGACCATGTGGCAGGTGGCGCGCGATCACACTAACTTCGTTTACTACTACAGCACCGCGTTCAACAGCATCGTGCAGAAAGTCGACCTGACCAGTCTGGATTTCGGCGGCGGCAGCGTCGCGGCCACCGCGCTCAAGTCGATCCAGGTGATGCCGGCCAGCAGCACCTGGTACAACGACGCGAGTTCCAGCTTCGCTTGAATGCCCCGCGCCGATCGCAATCGCGCGCGCGGCTGCAACGGAACGACGCCTGACCGCATCCTCGGAGACAACGCACCCGCATACGCGGGCTCGCAAACGGCAAGTCCGGCATGACCGGGCTTGCCTCGTCCGTCGTGCCTGCCGCTCGCATGCGGCGGGTTCTTCCGAGGAGGTTTCATGCGCGTCGTTCCGCTGTATTCCCGTTCACTGCGCAACGCACTCAAGTGCTCGGCGTTGCTGTGCCTGTCGCTGCTGTCCGTCGCAGCGCAGGCGGCCACGCCGTCGCCGCGCGCGACGGTCACCGAGGTCGCCGATGCGATCCAGACTTACTACTACGACATCGACCGCGGCAAGGAAATCGCCACCGCCTTGCGTGGCGAAGCCGCTCAGGGCCGTTACGACCGTTACGACGATCCGCGCGATCTGGCCACCGCGTTGAGCGAACGCATCCGTCCGCTCGACGGCCATTTCCGGGTCAACTGGCGCGCGCCCGATGCCGCCGGCCAGGCGCCTAGTCCCGGCATGCGTCCCGGTCCCGGTCCCGGTCCAGGTCCCGGTCCAGGTCCCGGTCCTGGTCCTGGTCCTGGTCCAGGTCCAGCATCCGGCCCTGGCCCCGGTGGCGCCGCGCCGGTCGACTTCAGCCCACGCCGCAATTACGGTTTGCGCCGGGTCGAAGTGCTGCCGGGCAACGTGGGTTACATCGACCTGCGCGAATTGCCGCACTTCGAATTCGGCGACCCGAACGAGCCGGCGCGGCGCGCGCTGGAAGCGGCGCTGCAACTGGTGGCCGCGACCGACTCGGTGATCATCGACCTGCGCGATAACGGCGGCGGCTCGCCGGCCTCGGTCGGCTATCTGACCAGCGCCTTCACCCCCAAGAACGCCGACATCTACAACCGCTTCCACCTGCGCCGCGGCGACGAGATGCGGTCCGACTCCGAAGCGCCGGCCGATTGGTATCCGAACCCGCGCCTGCAGGTGCCGTTGTACGTGCTGACCAGCGCGCGCACCGGTTCGGCCGCCGAAGCGCTGGCGTACACGCTCAAGAACGCCGGCCGCGCGGTGGTGGTCGGACAGGCCAGCGGCGGCGCGGCCAATCCCGGCGGCGACATTCCGCTCGCCGCCGGTTTCAGCGTATTCGTCTCATTCGGCTCGCCGGTCAGCCCGATCACCCACGGCAATTGGGAAGGCACCGGGGTGATACCCGATGTCGCGGTCGCGCCGGCCGACGCCTTGGCGACCGCGCAGCGATTGGCGCTGGAAGCGGCGCTCAAGCAAGGACTCAGCGGCGCCGCCGCGGTCGACACGCGCTGGGCCCTGGACGCGTTGCAGGCCCAGGCCAAACCCGCCGACAGCGCGAGTACGGCCGATTACCTGGGCCAGTACGAACGCATCCAGATCGGCCAGGACGGCGGCCGGGTGATCCTGCGCAACGGCAAGCGCCCGCCGCAACCGTTGGCGACGCTGCAGGGCGATCTGTTCTACGTCGCCGCCGATCCCAGCGTGCGGGTCAAGTTCGAACGCGCCTCCGACGGCCGCGTCGCGGCGCTGGAAATCCTGCGTTCGGACGGTTCATCGAACCGTTATCGGATGCAGAGCACGCCTTGAGGGCGTAGCCGTCGAAGTTATCGCCGTTGTTGCCGTCGAGGCTGTAACGTCGATCGCACGATTCACATCGCCACCGCTGCGACGTTCTCCCCAATGCAGGGCGTCGCGGCCGTGGTCTGCCCCCTATCCGACCGCAGTTGTCATGGCCGTCGACGCCCTGCTTCGTCCCGATGCGTCGTGGGGCCCCGCGCGCGGGAGCCAGCCGGATCGTGCTGCTCCCGCGCCCTCGTTCGTTCCGATCGGGACGTTACGGCGAATGCGTTGTGCGGAAGTGGCTTGCAAGCGGATTATTTTGGCCAGGAGCCGCGATTGCGAATCCGAGGGTGTCGCGAAGGTTTCGCCGTAGTCGCANNNNGGCTCGCGCCGCTCCTACATTTGGATACGTGGCATCGGTAGCTTCCTGTTGGAGTGGCGCAAGCCGCGACCGCGCCACCTCGACTACGACACCACTTCACGCCAGCGATAGAACCTGCGATCCGCCAGCGCCAGCAACTCGCGATCCTCGACCGTATCGCCATAGGCATGCACGCTCGCATAATCTTGCAAGGCGATCCGCTCGCGCACCCGCCGCGATTTTTCCGGTCCGCAGCAATCGCGGCCGAGGTAACGCCCGGTCAGCACGCCGTCGCGCGCTTGCAGATGCGAGCAGATGTACTCCAGCCCCTGCTGTTCGCACCAGGCCGACACGAACAGTTCCAGATTGGCGGTGACCACCACCACCCGGTCGCCGCGTTCGCGATGCCAGGCGATGCGTTCCAGTGCTTCAGGGCGGATCTGCTGCGCGACCACATCGCGCAAATAACGTTCGGCGGCCGCGCGCACCTCGCTTTCGCGACGGCCGCGATAGCCGAACGCAACGATGCGACGGCGCACCGCTTCGCCCGATACCCAGCCGAGCTTGTAGCCGATCACGTGCGGCGCCAGCAGCGCACTGCCCCAACGCAATCGGCGGCGATCGACGGTGGCGCGCACGAATCCGGGAAAGGTTTCGCGATCGGTGATGGTGCCGTCGAAATCGAACAGAGCCAGATCCATGCACAACGGAACCATCGCGGGCCACGGCGGCCCGCGCGGAGTCTAGCCCGCCACGCTCATCCGGCGAAGCCGCCGCCAGGTACCGCCGCGCGACTCACTTGTGCACCGCGATCTGCGCCAACGCGTAGCCGCGCCCGTGCTCGACGATGCCGCGGATCTGGCTCAGCGAAATCAGGATGCAGCCGCATGCGCAGAAATCGCCATGCCGCGCCGCCGCCTTGCCGTCGAGCAGATGCGCCGGATCGCCGGTCACGATCGTGGTGGGCCCGTGCACGCCGCACTGCACCGCATCGCCCAGGCGCGCGCATCGCGCATCGATGCCCGTACCCGGCGCCGCATCGGGACGCGGCCCGCCCAACACCGTGCCGCCGCCGCTGGTCGTATCGCCGACCGTGATTGTTTGCCGCATCATGACCCACCTCCCGTACCGGCTTCGTCAGATCCCATGCGGGAAAACGTCGGTGCGCCGCGCGCGTGACCGAGCCTTCCGCGTTGTTCGACCGGGATCATGTCTAACGGCCTTTTCGGTTGCGATCAAGAGCAATTAATAGTTGCGTCTCACCCAACCTCACACTTTGTGTGCCCGACATCATGCGCCGGCGCCGAGCGCGATCGCTGACCCGGTAAAGGGCAATACGAGGTCGTACGTGGGCGGATGCGGCGCAATCGCGCGAAATGCGACGGGCACCGTGGAAGCGGTGCCGAACTGGGTGACGCCGCGGCCGAGCAGCTCGGCCAGATCGTAGCGGCGGCCGCCGAATTCGAATGGCCGGCTGTCGATCAACAAGGCACTGAACACGTTGTCGGCGAGCACCGGCACCTCGCCGCTGCCGACCTGCGCGCTGAGCGTGGTGCCGACCACCAGGCCGGTGCGGCGGAAGGTCGCGATGCGTTCGCCTTGCGCGAACGATTCGGGCCAGTCGAAATCGCCGGCCGGCTCGCGTTGCAGATAGATCGAAAACTCGCCGGCCGGGTCCAGGCCCAGCTGCAGCGCGCCGTTGCTGACGCCGCCGGCGACGAACGGCTTCGCGGCGAAGGTGAAATGCGCGGTGGTTTCGCCGATCGCACCGGCGAACAGGCCGGCGTCGATGCCCGACAGGTGCAGGAAGTAGCCGTAGTCGGCCAGGGACTGATCGGGTCGGCGGTAGAAGCGGCCGGTGACGTACCAGGCCAGTTCGGCGGGGGACAACAAGGGCATGGAGGAGCTCGCTGCATGGGGATGGCGTGGGCCGGACGCGACGCCGGGACGGCGTCGCAAACGATCAACGCACGCAGGCGGCGATGGGAGGACACGGCCGCGGCACCAATGTTGCGAAGCGTGCGCCAGCGCTCACTCCGCGTGGCCGCGCACGTCGCGCCGGCCGTGCGGCGGCGCTCAGTCGATCGTCGGCTTGTCGTCGGCGTGCTTGTCGCTGGCCTGCCCCTCGGCCGCTTGCTTGCCGATCGCGTGCTTTCCGATCCGGGCGACGAACTCATCCAGATCGGTGGCGTCGGTGTTGGCCAGCACGACCACCGTCAACCCGGCTTCGACGATGCGATACAGCTGCGCCTGCGCGCCCATGATCCGGCCGGGCCGCTTGACCGCGTGGTAGCGGCGGCCGTCGATGCGCACCGGGTACGACCACACGCCGAAACCGTAATCGTCCAGCCCCGGCGCGATCATCGCCGCCAACGCCTTGTCGCCGATCAGGCGGCCGCCGAACCAAGCGTCCGCGAACCTCGCCAGATCGGCCGCGGTGGAATACATCGCGCCGGCCGCGTACCAGTTTTCCGGATACGCCGGCAGGTCCGGCGTCAGCGCCTTGCTGTCGTCGCGACGGAAATAGGTATCGGCCAGCCCGGCGACAATGTCGCGCTGATGCAGCATGCCGGTGTCCTTCAATCCCAGCGGATCGAGAATGCGTTGCTGCAATACCTGTTCGTAGCTTTGGCCATGGATCCGCTCGACGATCAGGCCCAGCGCGATGTAGTCGCAGTTGTTGTAATCGAACTTGGTGCCGGGTTCATGCACCAGATCGCCACTGCAGTAATCGTCGAGCAACTCCCGCGCGGTATGCGGCAGTTGGTAATTCGGCAGGCCGCCGCGGATGGCCTGCGCGGCATCGGTGACCTGATCGAAATTGACCAGCCCCGAGGTGTGGTTGAGCAACTGGCGCACGCTGACCCGATCGCCGCCGCTGCCGCGGTAATCGGGCAGATAGCGGCGCATCGGCGCGTCCAGTTCCAGCCGGCCCTGCTCGTGCAGTTGCAGGATCAGCACCGCGGTGAAGACCTTGGTGATCGAGGCGATCTTGTACTTGGTCGACGCGTCGTTGCGTATCGCGAACGCGCGGTTGGCCAGGCCGTACTGGCGCGCAAGCAAGGGCTTGCCGCGTTCGACGATCAACACCGAACCGCTGAAATCGTGATGGCGCGCGTAGTCGTCGACGAAGGCGAGCAGCTGCGCGGGGTTGGACGAAGTCGGCTTCGAGACCCTCTGTTTCGAAGCGGTCTGTTTCGAAGCGGCATGCATCGAGGCAGCCTGCGCGCGGCCGCGCGGCTCGTCCGCGGCCTGCGCCAACGCGGCGTTGGCGGCGAGCATCGCCGTCAGGGCGACGGCCGTGATCGTCTTGATCCGCGAATAGCGCATGCCTGTGTCTCCCTGAAGTTTGCCGACGCCGGGCGCTGCGCGATCGAATGCCATCGGCGCAGGCCTGTTGCGAAGCAGGGATACGGCCCGGGCGCGAGCGGTTGCGGGCAAGATCGCGCAACGTGCGCAAGGCGATCGGCGCATGCGACGATGCGGCCTGCGCCACGGAGGCACTATCGATGCAGGTCTATCTCGACGACGAACGCGCCACGCCCGAGGGTTGGGTGCGGGTCTACTGGCCCGACGAGGCCATCGCCTTGTTGCAGACCGGCGAAGTCACCCGGATCAGCCTGGATCACGACCTCGGCGACGATGCGCGCGGCACCGGTTACGACGTGATCGTGTGGATCGAGGAGGCGGTGATCGCGCGCGGCTTCCGACCGCCGCAGATCGCCGTGCATTCGGCCAATCCGGCCGCGCGGCTGCGCATGCAGGCCGGGATCGAGGCGATCGCGCGGGCCTGGGCGGATCGGGCCAACCGGGCTGGTTGAACTCCGCCGCGGATGACGCGGCCACGGTACCGATTCCACCCGTCCGCTAGTCAAGATCGCCACCGACAAATCGCGTCGCGACTCCAGTCACCCGGCCGCCATGACAGATGCCACCTGCTGCCGCGACCCGCGCAAAACGGGACTTCCGACCCAGGCATGGCGCAGCGCACGCTGCCACAGTAACCGCCAGCACACTTCGTTCAACGGACCCCGCCATGCGCCGACTGCTGTGTAGCCTGTTGCTGTGCCTGCCCTGGCTGGCCTTCCACGCGGATGTGCGCGCCGATCCGCGCAAGGATTGGGACGACTTCCGCGCCGGCCTGACCGAACAGGCAGCCGGACCGACCGGCATGTACGCGATCCAGGACGTCGCCGTGATCGCACCGGGCGATGCGGCGCATCTGGCGGCGGCGCGCCCCGCCGATGTGCGCTGGACCAAGCAGCGCGGCGATGCCGGCGCGATCACACTCAGCTACCGCGATGGCAAGGCCATGCTCGAAGGCAAAGGACTCGCCGCGGTCGACCTCATTCAAGCCAAGGACAATCAGCAGACGCTGCCGAATGGGCTGACGGTGCGGATCACGCCGTACGAGGATTCGCTCAAGGCCTGGCTGTACAACCCGGCGCTGACCGCGCAACGCTTCAAGGGCCTGTCGTTCTTTCCCTACGATCCCAAGGGCGTGGTCACCGGCCATTTCACCCGCAAGGACGTGCCTGTCGCGGTGAGCCATCTGGATTCGCGCAATCACACCGGTGTGATGTACTGGATCGGCGACGTCGCCCTGCCGATTCAGGGCAAGACTTACACCTTGCGCGCGTTCAACAAGCAGAAAGACTGGAAGCGGATCGACCACGTGCTGCTGTTCTTCACCGACAAGACTTCGAAGAAGACCAGCTACGGTGGCGGCCGCTCGCTTGAGACCCACTTCCCCGCCGGCGCCGCGCCGCAGTCGATGACGTTCAACTTGAACACGATGTACAGCTTCCTGTGCGCGCATTCGCAGTACTACAACTGCCCGATCAACCTGACCACCTTCGTGCCGGTGGAGTTGAAGTACGGCGAGAAGTATCCGCCGTCGGCGAAGTAGTCGAAGTAGACGCGCCGAAGACGAAGCAAACCCGGAAAAGACGTTTGTCGCACACCGGTTCCCCCCTTTGAAAAAGGGGGGCCAGGAGGGATTTGCTTTGGCTTTGACTTTGGCTTTTCCTCAACCACAGCGCGGAGCAACAGCAAGAGCAAATCCCCCCTAGCCCCCCTTTTTCAAAGGGGGGAACTGCATGCGTGGCTCGAGGGGATTCGTCGGGGAGCAGACACGACGTCACCGCCGATTTGTGAGGCGACGTCGATCGTCCGGATAGTCCAGCAGATGAGCCCGCTCAAGTCGCAAATGCAAAGTCAGCCTGCGTTAGCATGACGCTCCCATCGCAAACCGCCAGCGCCCCGATGCCGCAGAAACACAACGACCGAACGCATCTTGCGCTGGCGTGGATCGGCGGCGTCCTGCTGTGCTGCGCGACATTGCTGTTTATCGCGCATGCCTGCTTCGACTACAGCCAAGGCGTAATACGCCTTTCCAGGAACTCCTATCTGCGGGTGCAAGGGCCATTGCTCGACTTGATGCTTCCCATGGCCTGCCTGTGCATGGCACTCGGAGTTGCAGCACTGATTTATTCGCGACTTCGCCGCGCCGGCTGAGCGCAACCGAATCGATCGCATCACGACGCTTCAAGCTCAACCACTCGCGGCCGCGCCCACCCTCGTCCATCGCGTCAAACCGGCAACACACCCGCCTCATACTGCTCGACAAACTCCCCGCTCGGCGCGATCGGCGTGATGATGTCGATCAGCACGCCATTGGGATCAGCGGTGATGAAATGGCGCTGGCCGAAGGCTTCGTCGCGCAGGCTCAACAGGATCGGCAGGCCGGCGGACGCAAGCCGTACATGCACCGCATCCACGTCCTCGACTTCGAAGTTCAACAGCAAGCCGCTGACCCGCCCGCGCGCCGCTTCCGGAATGGTGTGATGCGCACCGTCGAGCACGGCCAGGTTGATCGAGGGATCGGCGGCCGACTGCAGATGCACGTACCAGTCGGCGGTGAACAGCGCGACGAAGTCGAAATGGGCCTGGTAGAACGCGGCGGTGCCGGCGACGTCGGGGGTCATGATCACCGGGTAATAGCTGGTCGCTTGCATGGTTGTGGGCCTCGGCATGGGTGACATACAGTCTGTATGTAGATTGAAATTAACATACAGGCTGAATGTATGCCAAGCCCCGATCGCCCCAACGCACCCCGAACCAACCTTGAGCGCACCCAGGCCACCCGTCACGCCTTGCTCGAGGCCGCCCGCGCCCTGTTCGTGGAAAAAGGCTACGCCGACACTTCCACGCCCGAGGTCTCGGCCGCCGCCGGCACCACCCGCGGCGCGCTGTACCACCATTTCGTCGACAAGCGCGACCTGTTCCGGCACCTGCTGCTGCGCGAGGCGCAGGCGGTCAAGGCCGATATCCTCGCCGTCAGCTCTGACAACTTGAGCCCGCGCCAGGCACTGATCGACGGCGCCCAGGCCTACCTGCAGGCGATGACCGTGCCCGGCCGCACCCGGCTGATGCTGATCGACGGCCCGGCCGTGCTCGGCCTGAGCGAAGCCATCGCGATCGACGACGACAACGCCGCCGACACCTTGCGCGAAGGCCTGGCCGCCGCGCTCGACCGCGACCCCACCCAGATCGACGCCTTGGCCAAGCTGCTGTCGGCCGCATTCGACCGCGCTGCATTGGAAATCGACGCCGGCGCGGAACCGCAAGCGATGCGGGAATCGATGGTGTGGCTGTTGCGGCGGGTGTTAGGCGATAGCGGCGAAGCAGTCGATTGATCGAAATAAATCGACAGCGCGTATCCGCAACTCCGCAGCTACTGAAGCATCTTCGCGTTCGGTCGTCGCACCGTCGCATCTCTACTGACAAACCCTGACACCGGCACCGCCTAGCCTGATCTGGAACCGGGCATCTCCCCGCCCGCGCCTTCCATCACGCCGGAGCTTAGCCATGACCGATCCCAACTTCGTCCTGCTCTACGTCGACCGTCCCGAGGCCAGCGCCGACTTCTACGTCGGTCTGCTCGAGAAAACACCGGTCGAACGCTCGCCCACGTTCGCGTTGTTCGTACTCGCTTCGGGCGTGAAGCTCGGCCTGTGGTCCAGGCACACGGTCGAACCCGCCGCGCCGCCTGCGTTCGGCGGCGCCGAGCTCGCGTTCCAGGTGGATGACTACGCGCGGGTCGATGCGATCCATGCCGACTGGGCCGCGCGCGGGCTGCCGATCGCACAGGCGCCGACCGATCTGGATTTCGGCCGCACTTTCGTTGCGCTCGATCCCGACGGCCATCGTCTGCGCGTGTATTCGCGCGCGCCGGAGTAAGTCGCGCGCGTGCCGGCGGCCCGCGTCACGCGCGGCCGCCGGCCACTTCGCCGCGCGCCAAAGTTCAAGCCGCCGCGCGCGCGATCCAGGCAGCGAACGCATTCGCGCCGTCGCCGACCGGCTTCAAGACCAACCGCGTCAGCCAATAGCCGCCCGCGTCGAGTTCCACCGCGAACGGCTGCACCAGCCGCCCCTCGGCGAGCTCGCGTTCGAACATCTTCGGCGGCGCGAGCGCGATGCCCAGGCCCTGCAGCGCGCACTGCACCATGGTCAGCGACGAATCGAAGATCGGGCCGTTGATCGGCCCGTCGGGCACCGCGTCCGCGGCTTCGAACCATAAACGCCAGTCATCGACGAAGTACGAACGCAGCAGCGGGAACCGCGACAGATCGGCGGCGTCGCGCAACTGCGCGGCGAGCTTCGGTGTACACAAGGGCGAGATCGGCGCATGCATCAGGAAATCGGCCTGCATCCCGGGCCAGGTGCCGCGTCCGTAACGGATCGCGAAATCCAGGCCCTCGGCGGCCGGATCGACGCGGTTGTTGTGGGTGCTCAAGCGTACGTCGACCTGCGGGTGCAGACGCGCGAACTCGGCCAGTCGCGGCAACAGCCAGCCGCTGGCGAAAGTGCCGACCGCGCCGACATGCACCACTTCGCGCGCGAGGCCGTCGCCGACCCGATCCAGCGCGGTGTCGATGCGCCCGAATGCTTCCTGGATCGCCGGCAGCAGGCTCAGTCCTTCGTCGGTCAGGGCCAGGCCGCGCGGCAGACGCCGAAACAGTTCGACCCCGAGCTGATTTTCGAGCAGGCGGACCTGATGGCTGACCGCCGCCTGGGTCACGTTGAGTTCGTCGGCGGCGCGGGTGAGGCTCAAGGCCCGCGCCGCGGCCTCGAATGCCTTGAGTGCTCCGAGGTTGATCCGTGTGTGCGCCATCGCCGCTCCAATGCAAAAAAAGGTGAATGCCGCCGCGCGGCCGCGCCGTCGCGGTGCGAAGCAAGAGGCCGCCACGAACCGCATCGACGATGCGCGAACAACGCGACAGCGCAGTGCCCGCTTCGGCGCACCGCATCACGCATCGTCTCGCGTATCACATACGAACCCGCATTATCGCCGCGATCGACGCGGGCGACGACACTTCAGTCGCGGCGATCCGCAGCGTTCGCAGCGTCGGCCACCGGCACCCGCCATCCGACCTCCGACTCGCCGCCGAGTTCGGCCTTTTTCTCCAGCAGATAGCCGTACCACTCTGCCTGTACGCGATCGAGCGGCCCGATCGCCGCTTCGAACGCGGCGACCGAGCCGTCGCCGCGCAATAGTTGCCGATAGCCGCGCGCGTACTTGCCGCGTTCGTAATGGAACAGGAAGTGCGACAGGCTCCAGTACTCGATGTAGTACACGTTCAAGTAGCGGCCGGAGATCGGCGGACCGGTGTTGGCGATCAGATCGCGCAGCGGAATCAGCGCGCCTTGTTCGAGATCGCGCTGCAGCGCGCCGCTGAGCGGCATGTCGGCGACCCACCAGATCGGATAGGCATCCGCATCGATGCTGCCGGGCGTAAGCACGCCATCGCGCAGGCGACTGGCGCCGAAATAACTCGCCAGGCCTTCGTTCATCCACTTGGCCTTGGCGATCCCGGCGACCTCCGCGTTCAACTGATGGGTCGCCTCGTGCAGCATCCAGTGGTACGGGTTGGCAACGCCATGGGTGTAGTAGGCATGGCAGTACGGCGCGCGGTAATAGGCCTCGGCCCAGGGCATGCTGGTGTTGTAGGCGGAAAATTCCTGGCGATCGCGATACAGGATCAGCTTGAGCTTGTGCTCGCGCTTGGCGTTGGCCGGCAACCGGAAGAAGGCGTGATACGCGCCGTACAGACTTTCGACCGCGGCGGCGACCGCCTGGGTGGCCTGATCTGTCGTGGTGCTGGAAATGGTGTAGTGCCCGGTTTCGAACGGCTTGGCGTGGGCCGGTACGATCGGCCGCGCCGCGGGTTTGTGCGCGGGTGTCGGGGCCGCGCTCTTGCGCTCAGGATCCTTGCCGCAGGCGACACAGGCCGCCACCACCAGACACGTCGCCGTCAGACGAATCCATCGCATCGCGTTCTCCCTGTCCCAGGCGCAAGCTTGCATCAGCGAGGGTTCGCTCGAAACCCCGCGGCCGCGGCGAGCGATTGCCCCGCTGCGCGCAAGTGGCCTGGCCGGCGCGCTCAGACTGGCCCTGGTCCGCGCGCACCGAGCGGCGCAGATTGCCGCGATACCGCTCAGTCGAGCCATCGAGGTCCGCCATGACCATGACCGCCCGGATCGCCGGCCCCCTTAACGTCGTCATCCTGTCGTGCGGCCTGATCACCGCCCTGTGCGTGCTGCCCGCGTCCGCGCAAGGCTCGCCCGAACCGATCACGGGCGAACGCAAACTGCCGCTGCCCGACGGCCCGGGCGGTTTCGATTTCGAGATCGGCCGCTGGAACAGCGTGGTCAAACGCCTCAAGCGCCCATTGAGCGGTTCGCACGAGTGGGTGGAACTGAGCGGAACCACGGTGGTGCGCAAGCTGCTCGACGGCCGCGCCAACATCGCCGAACTGGATATCGCCGGACCCTCGGGCCGCATCCAGGGTGTGTCGCTGCGCCTGTACGATGCGCAGTCGCGACAGTGGAGCATCCACTACGCCAATATCGCCGCCGGCGCGCTGACCGCGCCGATGGTCGGCGACTTCAAGCACGGCCGCGGTGAGTTCCACGGCGACGACAGCCTGGACGGCCGTCCGATTAAGGTTCGCTTCGTGATCGAATGCGACCGTCGCGAGTCGTGCCGGTTCGAGCAGGCGTTTTCCGCCGACGCGGGCAAGACCTGGGAGTTGAACTGGCTGGCGACCGACACGCTGATCGGCGCGCTCGATCCTTCGCCGCGTTGAGCCGCACCACCCGACACAACGACCGATTCGGCAAAGCCCAGCCTGTGCGCGACTCACCGCGCCTGCCCGATGCTCCGTCCCTGAAAACCGCGCTTGTCAACGCCTGACGCGGCGCGCGCATCTGCCTACAATGCCGCCCCCATTGCAGCAACGCGGCCGGTTTCATGGACATCGTCATCAACGAATCGCTCAAGGCCTATATCGACCCGTTGACCGCCGACGAGTACCAATCGCTGGAGCAGAGCATCCTCGCTGAAGGCTGCCGCGACGCCCTGGTGCTGTGGGGCGAGATGCTGGTCGACGGCCACAACCGCTACGGCATCTGCCGCAAGCACGGTCTACCGTTCCAGACCGTGCAGAACACCCGCTTTCGTTCGATCGAAGACGTGCATCTGTGGATGATCGATCAGCACCTGGGCCGGCGCAGCGTCTCGGACTTCCAGCGCGGCATCCTGGCGCTGCGCAAGCGCGAGATCCTGGCCGAACGACGCCGCATCGAAGCCGAGGCGCAGCCCGCGGCGGAAAGCGAAATCCCGGCCGCCGTCGACGATCACGACGACAGCCCGCCGTGGTCGACCGATCCAAGCGCCTTCGACAGCCGCGAAGCCCTGGCCAAGGCCGCGCGACTGAGCAGCAACCAGGTCGGCCTGATCGAGAAGATCCAGAAACAGGCGACGCCCGAAGTCGTGGCGGCGGTCAAATCCGGCGCGATCTCGATCAACGCCGCCGCCGCGGTCGCCACTTTGCCGGCCGAAGAACAGCGCGCCGCGGCGATGGCCGGCGGCAGCGAATTGAAGGAAGCGGCCAAGCGCGCACGCGAGTCCAAGCGCAAGCCGCGCGAACCCAAGGAGCCCGCGCCGCAGCCGCTCGACGACGCCGCCGACAACGAACTGCACGCGCTGCGCCAGCGCGTCGCCGAGTTGACCGCCGAGAATCAGGCCTTGCGCGACGAGATCGCGCAGTTGCAGGCGGCGTTGGCCTGAGTCTTCACCGCCACGGGTGAGGCCGCGCCACGCGCATTACTCCGCCGGCTTTTCGCACTTCCCATCGCGGAACAGCGCCCACTCCTCGCACACGCGTCCGTCGGGCAGGTTGCACAGGCCGTACTGGCCGCCGTCCTTGCCGGTGCGGATCTCGAGTTTGCCGCCGAGCGTGGTGCAATGCACCGAGGCCGGGTTGGCCATGCCGACACGCGGTTCGACCGGTTTGGCCTCGGCGGCGGACGATGTCGGGGTGGATGCGGACGCGGCCGGTGAGGCTTGCTTGGAGGTGTTGCATGCGGCCAGGCCCAGGCTCAGACCGATCAGCAACAGCGGCAGGCCGCAACGGTTCGAAAGACGATAGCGGTTCATGGCGAGGGCACCTTGGAAGTGGCGATCACTATAAATACGGCCGGCGTCATGGCGCGGTGACGCACGGTCGGCCATGCATCGGACCGATCGCCGGATCGATCGCCGCGGCTGAAACCCGCTCCGGTCAAACCTCGTCACCGACTGAAGCGATCCAGCTAAGCATTCGCCGCATCAAGCAGCCTTCAACAAGGATTGATACGCGCCGACGCCCGCCATCGCCCCGGCCGCCAACGCCAGGGCCGCGCTCTGCATGGCCGCGGCCGCATCGCCGGCGGCGAACACGCCGCTGACGCTGGTCGCCTTCATCGGATCGACCCGCACATAGCGGCCCAGCGGCCCGTCTTCGAACTCGCAACCCAATTGTTCGGCCAACGGGCTGGCCATGCGACTGGTCGGCGCGGTGAACAAGGCCGCCAGTTCGATCACCCGGCCGTCGGCGAGTCGCACGCCGTCCAGATGCGGCGCCGAGCCGAGCAACTCGACCACCGGCACGCGTTCGATCGTCACCCCGCGTCGGGCCAGATGCGCGGCTTCGGCTTCATCGGGTTCGAACGTGGACTGGGTGAAGTACGTGGTCGGGCCCCAATCGGGAATCATCCCGGCTTGATGCGCCGACAAGGCATGATTCGCCAGCACGCCCAGCGCGCGGTCGGCGTATTCGAAACCGTGGCAGAACGGACAATGCAGCACCGACACGCCCCAGCGTTCGTGCAGGCCCGGGATCGCCGGCAATTCGTCGCGGATGCCGGTGGCGAGGATCAGGCGCGATGCGCTGCGTTCGCTGCCGTCGTCCAGATTCAATGCGAAGCCGCCGTCGTGTTCGCGCGCGGCAGTCGCTGTGGCGTTAACGAATTCGACGCTCGGATACGCCAGCAACTGCGTGCGACCTTCGTCGAGAATCTGTGTTGGCGATTTGCCGTCGTGGCCGAGCATGCCGTGCGCCGCCGACGAATAGCGGTTGCGCGGCAGACCGGCATCGATCACCAGCACCCGCCGACGCGCGCGCGCGAGCTGTAAGGCCGCGCTCAGGCCGGCGAAACTGCCGCCGACAACGGCTACGTCATGACGCATGACCACCACCTCCGATTTTCATATGGCGCCTGCCGTGCAGACGTTGGGCATGAGCGGCCAGATCGGCCAGGGTGAGCGTGGCGAGGCGGCGATCGAGCACCTGCTCGGCTTCGCGCATCGCCTCGTCGAGCACGTCGACCACGGCGCGGACGATCAGGCATTGCGGCGCATCGTGTTTGGCCGCGAGCGGCACCATGCGCTCGCCGAGCGCCTGCTGAATCTCGGCCAGACTGACCTGATCGGGCGCGCGCGCCAGCCGCCAGCCGCCGCCGTGCCCTTTCACCGAACTGACCACGCCGGCCTCGCGCAAACCGGCGAAGCTGCGGCGGATCACCACCGGGTTGGTGCCGACGCACGCGGCCATTTCTTCCGAGGTCATCGGCTGTTCGGGCCGCTCGGCCATGTGCAACAGCACGTGCAGGGCGACGGACAGGCGTTCGGGTGTTTTCATGTAACTTACAATATTACGTGAAATCGCCCGCGTCAACCGAGGCGTTCATGCCGCCGTTGTGCGCGCCAGCGCTACGGCAACGATGAGTGCGATCGAGCGAGCCATGCACGAACGTGTTCGGCGACCAGCGTCGATGTCGGTGATGCGGACGAAGCGCCCTACCCCACTCAAGGCAACGCCGCGCAGCTCGCACTGCACGGCGTTTTTCGACCTCGACAACGCGGTCGCGCTATCCCATCACGACGCGGCCTTCAGCGACGTCTCCAATGCCATGTGCTGCTGCATCTGATCGGCCCATTGCACGTCCGCCGAGGCCGGCGGGAAGGTGCTGATCATGGTCAGCGAGGCATCGACGTAATCGGGAAACTGCCCGGCCCACTGCTGTGGGCTGTTGGGCAAGGCATTGGCCAGCACCGTGGTCAGGTTGACCAGCGAGTGGCGCGACAACAGATGCGGGAACCATTCGCCGGCGACATAGAACGCGGTGCGGAATCCGCTGCCGACCGCGCGGTAGTCGAACTGCGACGGCGGCAGCGACGGCACGTAGTCCCAGTAGTTGTAGACGCGCAGGCTGGCGCTGTTGGCGATGGTCTGCTCGTACGCGGTCTGCCAGTCCTCGGTGCCGACCATCGGGCTGGAAAAATTGAGATTGAGCGAGGACAGCGGCTGGCTGATCGCCAGGTCGAGCGAGAACAACTGGCTCAGCGCCGCGCCGAGGCTGTGGCCGGTGACGTACACCTGATTGGGCGCGTACTGAGCGAGCAATGCGAACAACTGCTGGCGCATCGACTGGCTCATGCCGCCGCCGACGCCGTCGTAGATGCCGTAGAACCCCGACGACACCCGCGGCGTGGGGCTGATGCTGCCCTGGGTCGGAACGAAATCGGTCGGAATGAAATGCGCGTCCTCGTAGGCGTCCATGTCCGAGTCGGTGCCGCGGAACGCGAAGATGTAGGTACCCGGATCGTTGATCGCCTGAAACGCCAGGCCGTACTTCTCTTCCGAACCGCTGAAAAGAATCGAGTCCCAACCGGTCCACGCGCCGACCTGCTGGTAACCGTCGGGCGAAGTGAACGGCTGGCCCTGGTAGTCGTCGTAGGCGGCCTTGGAGGCGATCGCCAGGGCGATGGTCAGGGCCGGATCGAGTTCGGGCTGGACGGTGCTGACAGTGTTGGGGCTCATGAAGTGTTCCTCGTCGAAGGGAAGACGAATGCATGACCACGGATGCGACGCATGCCGATACGCACGACGGCACGCGCTCCGCGGCGGCGCCGCAGCGCGGCATCGAACAGGCCGTCGGACCGCGGCGCGCAGCCTCCCTTACAACGCGAAACCATTGAGCCTGAGGCCAACAAAGAGGCAGGCATGGCGGCATCCCCCGCCATGCCTGCCTTGATCGCCATCACACCGGCGCAGGCCGGCGCAAAGGGCTCCGTTGCAGTCGATCGAGAACCGTGAACCTAACCTCGAATACCGACTCCCTAATCCCGAATCCCCGCCGTCAAAGCGGCGTGTCCTGCAGCACGATATCGTCGAGATAGAACGAGGCGCCGATCCCGGCCGAGCCCGAGCCCACCACCACGATCCACACGCTCGCGGTCGCCGGCGGCGGCACCACGTCGGTCACGACTTGCTGCCAGTCGCCGGTCAGGGTCGGCAGATAGACGTTGCTGACCGAGGTGTCCGGGTCGCCGGTCGCCGCGCTGCCGTCTTCCTTCGCCCAGCGCAACTGCACCCGCGCGTTGGCGGTCGGCAGCGGCGTGCCGCTGGCGTGCTGGACCCAGAAGCTCAGGCGCTTGCTGCCGCCGTCGGAGCGATAGCCGGGATGGTTGGCGACCTGCACGCCCCAGTAGCTGTCGTCGACGGTGACCTGCAAACCGAAGGCGCCGCCGTGGGCGACGCCGACGCGGGCGAGATGCGCGCCGTACCACTCCGACCACAGGCCCGCCGAGGATTCCAGGGTCGCGGTCGGCGTATCGATCACGTTGAACAGCGCGCCGTCGGTGGTGCTGCCGGCGTCCTGCAGATACGGCGCGGCCCGCCACACCGGAAAGCTGATCGCCTCGCCGTAGCGCTTGGCGAAGCGCCACGGGCCGTAGTAGTGGTTGTTGCTGAAGCGGTTGTTGTTGTTGAACATCACGTCCTGCTGCACCTGCTGCACGGTGTACGGCGACCAGGCGATGTTGTCCGTGCCGGTCGCGTACAGCGCCTGCGCGCCGCAGTAACCCGAGCTTCCGCACGGCACTATCGCGGGATCGAAGTAGAACTCGTTGTTGCTGACCTCGATGTTCTGCGCGCGCCAGCGGCAATTGGCCTTCAAAGTGGCGTCGCTGCCGATCTGCGTGTAGCACGGGTGCAGGTTGCTGACCGGATCGGGATAGACGCTGGGGTGCGCGGGATCGGGACGGACGATCACCGAGGGATGCACGAACGGCGTGCAATAGGTCGAGCTGGTGTTGCCGTTGGAATTGCAGAAGCGGTTGGCGTTCTCGTAAATGGTGATACCAGAGAAATTGTTTTCGAAATAATTGTCCTGCACGCGCAACTGGGTCGAACCCGACACCGCGCTCGCCAGCCGGCTGTCGCCGCCGGATTCGGACAGATAGATCGCCGGCGCCGGCGAACCGGTGTCGCGGTTGCCCGAGGCCCAGGCGTTGTTGATGAAGGTGTTGCTGCGGATCGTGGCGTTGTAGCTGATCTCGTACCACAGCCCCACGCCGTCGTTGTCCTTGATGTAGTTGCCTTCGAACAGGAAATCGATGTTGTTGGTGTCGGCCCACAGACCGGTGCCGTGGTTGCCGTGAACGTAGTTGCTGACGACCTTCGCCCCGCCCACGTCCCAGAACTTGCCGCCGCCGGTGCAACCGCATTGGGTCGAGGTTTCCCAGTCGTCGGTGTTGTTGCCGGTGATTTCGTTGTGGCTCAGCTCGATATCGACGATCGCCGAACGGCCGGGCACCTGCTCGCCGGGCTGCGGCGCGGTGCTCGGCACCGGCGGCTTGTACATGCTGAAACCGTACTGGCCGTTGTCCTTGAGGCAGTTGAAGCGAACCTTGTTGTGACTGCCGAGGAAGACGCCGGCGCCGTCGTTATCGACGATGGTGTTGTATTCGACGGTCCAGTTGTCGCCGGCGTCGTGGTTGACCACCGCCTGATCGAAATTGTCGCGGCCGCGGCCAAAATTGCGGATGGTCAGGTAACGGATGGTGACGTTGCTGGCGGCGTTGGTGAAGGCGTACAGATTCTTGTTCTGGCCGTCGAGGATCGCGCCGGGCGCGCCGAGGTAGACGTTGTTGTTCTGGGCGATGATCTGGCCGTAGATCTCGTCGCTGAAGGTATGCACGCCGGCTTCGAACCAGAACGTGGTGTTGGCGCGGCGGAAATCGATAGTGCTGTTGTCGCCGGCCGGCACCCGCACCGCGTTGGCCGGCATGGGGTCGGGATTGCTGAGCAAGGCGGTGTTGCCGCAGATCCGCGCCGGCGGTTCGGCCGGCCACAGCGCGCCCAGGTGCGCCTGGCCCTCGCCGCCCACGCGTTGCGCGGCGGCGGGCATGGCGATCAGCGAGCCCAGCAGCAACGCCGGCAGGCTCAGCCGGGCAAGGCGGGTATGGAAGAAGCGTTCGGGTCGTTCGGTGGCCACTGCGTGAGTCCCCATGATGGCGAGCGTTGCGAAGATGGAAAGGCCGCGGCGCGGGCGCCACGATCGCGTCGCGCGCCCGCGCCGGTCGGGCCAGCGCGATATCCCATGCCGTGCCGGCGGCCGATAGTGGTCGCTGTCATCCCTCGCGGGTGATAGCCGCGAAGCTGTGACCCGAATCGCAATCCATCGCGGCGGCGGTCGCGATCGCCGTTGCGTGCTCCCGTCGCCCGCCACCGCCCGTGCATCGCGGCGATCTCGCGTCGACGAGTTCGCCGCCCCGACGCGTCCGCGATTGGCCTCGATTGCGCTTCGAATCGTCCGCGATCGCGAGCAGGGTCAATTGTCGCCGCCGAGCAGGCGGCTTCGCGATGTCGGCACATCGCCGGCCGATCGGCTTGGCTACCGTGCGTCCACCCTCCGCAGCACACAAAGGAATGGTCATGACCCACCGCATCAACCGCCCCTTGCTCACGCTCGCCCTGTCCGCGCTGGCCGTGTGCGTGAGCGGCAGCGCGTTCGCCGCCGGTCCCGGCAACGCCGCGCCGCAAAGCCTGAGCGGCGACAACATCCTCACCCGGATCTGCGCGCGCCAGTTCGAAATCGCCCAGCGCACCGACATGGAGTCGTTCCGCGACTACGACGCGGAAACCTTCCGCGCCGTCCACGACGATCGCGCCATCACCGTGTTCGACAGCGGCGCGACCCGCATCGGCATCGACGCGATCATGACCGCGCTGGCCAGCCACTTCTCCGGCCGCGAAGCCAAGTGGAGCTGGACCGAGCGCTACCGCGTCGTCGACGGCTGCAGCTCGGCCTACATCCTGTACGAAACCACCTACGAGATTCCGCGCATCGGCTACAAGCAAAAAGCGCTGACCGGGGTCACCTACAGCCACAATGGCCTGCGCTGGCTGGCGATCGCCGACCAGGGCACCAAGTTGCCCTGAGCCGGCCCGCGCATCGCGCGACTGGCGATGCGGGTATCGACGAAAAGGCGGCCTTGGCCGCCTTTTCTTTTAATCCAGTTACTTGGCGGCCTTGGCCGCTTTTTTTATCGCAACCACTCGGCGGCTTCGGCCGCTTTTTCTTTTTTGCGGATATCCGGCGACTCAGCCCGCATTGTCCTTCATGACATGTGTCAGGACGCTTCGGACGCGCTTTTGCATAGTCTGTATCGAACAGCTTCGGCCGTGCTTTTTCTTGTGGCGCAAAACACGTCCATGCCGGAAGTAACGCCCTGCACCTGCAACCACCCCGCGCTCGACCGCATCACTTTCATCGACCCAGGCGAATCATGCGTTCGCCGTCGTCATCGCACCATCCGCCCCGCCGCTCCACCTCGAAACCGCGCTCCGGAGTCCCCTCATGAAGACGATGCATCTGCTGATCGCCCTGCTGCTGTGCTTCGCGCCCGCGGCCCAGGCCGCCGAATGCAAGGACACCTCCAGTTACGCCAAGGCCCGCGCGATCATCGAGGACCTGAATCGCATCGTCGCGCCGAACGGCATCCAGGAGTCCTACGCTACCCGCATCGGCGGCGTCGACCAGTGGATCAGCGTTCGCGGCCAGGACAAGGCCAATCCGATCGTGCTGTTCGCGCACGGCGGCCCGGCGGCGCCGTTGATTCCGGCGATGTGGCAGTACCAGCGCCCGCTCGAGGAATACTTCACCGTGGTCAACTGGGACCAGCGCGGCGCCGGCAAGACCTTCGCCTCACACGACCCCAACGCCTACGCCGACACGCTGAAGGTCGACCGCTACGCCGACGACGCGATCGAAATCGCCGAATACGTGCGCAAGCGCTACGGCAAGCGCAAAGTCATCCTGATGGGCCACAGCTGGGGCACGGTGGTGGCGATGAGCGCGGCGCTGAAGCGGCCGGACCTGTTTTATGCCTACGTCGGCATCGGTCAGGTCATCAACGTGCGCGAGAACGAACGCATCAGCTTCGAATTCGGCCTGCAGCAGGCCAAGGCGCGCGGCAACACCGAAGCGGTCAAGGAAATGGAGACGATCGCGCCGTACCCGGGCAACCAGCCGATCACCCGCGAACGCATCATCACCGCGCGCAAGTGGGCGCAGTACTACGGCGGCCTGACCGCCTACCGCGACGAATCGCCGTATTACTTCCGCGCGCCGCTGCTGTCGCCGGAGTACAACGACTGCGACCGCGCCGGCATCGACAAGGGCAACGAATTCAGCCTGGGCCGGATCCTGCCGGAATACCTCGACGTCGACTTCACCAAGGTCAAGGCATTCCCGATCCCGGTGGTGATGTTCATGGGCCGCCACGACTACACCACGCCTTCGCAGCCGACCGCCGACTGGCTGGCGCGGACCAAGGCGCCGTACAAACAGGGCGTGTGGTTCGAAAACGCCTCGCACATGATCATGTGGGAGGAGCCGGGCAAGACTTTGGTGAGTCTGCTGCAGTACGTGCGGCCGTTGACCGACGAGGCGAAGGCGGACGCGAGCAAGCGCTGAATATTCCGAGACAGACCCGGTTTCGCGCCTTTCCCAAGCCGCCCACGGCGCAAAGTGACAACAGCGCCGTCGGTTTCTTACATCACCACAGATGTTTACCAACCTGGGATGTGTGCGAATAAGTTTCCGAAGCCGAAATACGCCTCGCCGCGACGCAGCGTGATGCGCGTCGCGATACGGCCCGCCGCGAAGCAAACACCATATTCAGTTTTATTAAACGTCGATCGGCATCACAACACACTGGCCTGCCCGACCGAATGCCTGCGTTGAATAGTTGTCCCCGCAGCGCTTTTCCGACATCGGATGTCTACGGCTTCCGTGCGCAACGATTCAAGACCTCAGGATGACCTGCTTCGCGCGGTCGCCGCGGGCCGCTACGCGCAACTCAGTCCGATGGAACAGCAAGTACTGCTGGCGGCGGTGCGCGGCGCCGAGGACAAGCAGATCGCTGCCTTGCTCGGGTGCTCGATATCGACCGTGCGCACGATGTGGCAGCGCGTGTACCACAAGACCGGCATGACCTCGCGGCGCAAACTGATCGCCGCGGTGTGGACCGAGACCGTGCGCAGCCTGGGCGGTGTCGTTTTTTAAGCGACATGAGTTTCACCCGCCGTTCTGTTACACCATCGTCCATGAAAACTTCCTACCTGCCATGGATCGGTGGAGCGGCGCTCGTACTGAGCGGCCTGGCACTGGTCCACCTCTTGGCGCCGCCATCGGCCACTACACGGCGCGAAGCCGCGCCGATCGGCGAACCCATCGCCGAATCCGGCGGCAACACGGACGCCGACCTGCAACGCATGCAGGCGCAGGTCGCGGCGTTGCAGTCGCAGGTGAGCGCGATGAACCGCCGCGGCGACCCCGCGGCACAACGCGCCGGCATGCCGATGGCCGACATCCGTCTCCAGGTCGCGGCCGACGAACAACGCCATGATGCCTATGTCGCCGGCCTGCAGGCTTCGTTTCGGCTGGAAAAGGTCGATCCACGCTGGTCGACGAACGCGACCTCGCGGCTGTGGGATGCGATCAACCAGGCCGATGCGATGCGCGGCGCGGCGCGCAATGTCGAATGCCGCGCCAGCACCTGCCGGATCGAGATCGCCGATGACGGCTCGGGCCGGATCAACAAGAGCCTGCCGCTGTGGTCGCAGCAACTGGTCGATGTATTGCCGCGCATGGTCGGTCAAACCGTCGTCAATCAGAACGGACAGACCGAAACGGTGCTGTACCTGATGGGGCCGGATCCGGCCTCATCGCCTGCACCCAAAAGCTGATACCGAACCATCGCGACCGATGTGCGCAATGCCTGGGTGGTTTTCCAGGAAGGGGGAATCCGCGACATGGAACATGTCCACTAACCCTGGAGGTATCGCATGAAAACCAACGCATGGATCACCACCGCGTCGCTCGCGGCGGGACTGCTGGCGGCCACCGCGTCGCTCGACGCCCGCGCCGCCACATCGCAGAACCTCAGCACCCATGGCTCCGCGTGCAGGAACTACAACGCGGCGGAAGCGCTTGATATCGACTACTTCTATCGCGGGGTGCGCAACATCAGCGCCGATGCGCGGTCGGTCATCTGTCCCATCACGACCCATCCGGTGACCGGGCCGACCCGCAGCTTCTACGTAGACGGCTCCAACTCCGGCGGCGTGACCACCACCTGCACGGTGTATGCCTACAGCTATACCGGCGCGCTCCTCAGCTCGTCCAGCTTCAGCACCAGCGCCGCTACCTATGACTACCCGGTCTCATTGCCTACCGTCAGCTTCTGGAGCTTCACATCGATGGTGTGTACGCTTCCAGGCAATGGCAACGCGGTGATTTTCGGCGTGTTTTCGGTCGACTCATAAGCTTTGTGGCCCGGCGGCGCGAAGTGCCGCGCAGTCTTGGCTCTAATGCCGATCCGCGGACGCCGGCTTGCCGATCAGGTCAAGCCGGTGTCCGTTGCGATGAGTGCAAGCTGCCGCGCGCGAACACGCCGCCGAGCCGGCATGCGCACCCTGCCTCAACGCTGGCTGTCGCGCTCGCGGCAACTCAGGCTGGCGTACTTGCCCTTGGGCAGGTCGTTGGCGATATCGAAGTGCTTCAACTCCGCGCCGGGATCGTTGATCTCGCTATAGCTGCAGGCGTTGTCCTTCGCGAACGCCTTGAGCTTGCCGGCGTCGCCGTCCAGCCGCACGGTCACGCCGACGCCTTCGCTGACGCAGCAGCCGATGTAGGCGCTCATGTACTCCTCTTCGATCACCACCAAGGTATGACCCATCAGGGTCGCCGGCTTCTTCACCAGCCGATAATCGGTGTAGTCGGCGCGCGCGTTGGGCTTGGCGTCAAGATAACCCGCGCGGATGTAGGCCTGCAGCGCCGGACCGGAGGGAGCGACGCGCTCCTGACGCTTAGCGTCGAAGCGCAAGGCGTCGATCAGGCCGCTTTCCATCGTCTGCCCGCCTTGGGCGCTGGCGAGGGGCGAGGTGGCGATGAGCAGCGCGAGGGTGGTCGAAGTGATTGCCTTGATTTTCGATTGCATGCGAGGTTCCTGCCTTGGAAGATCGCGTCCGGGGCGCGTGAGCACCGGACGGTGTGTCGGTGCGGCAAGCGCGGTTGCGCCGCCGCTGCGGTGAAAAGTGAGCGATGCCGTCGCGCTCGATGATGTCGCGAGGGCCGCTTCGCGCAGTTCCGCCGCTTGTTCGAGGAAATCATCGACGACGATCAGGGAAGTGGTCATGGGCCGGCGGAGACAGGACGGGAAGCGACGGAAGTCCGACCATGGTAGGCGAGCGGCGGCTCGCAGGCGATGCCCTGGCGACATTGCCGCCGCGCGGCGCACATCGCGGCGGGTCGACGCGCGGCCGGCATGCACGCCGCAAGCCCACCATCGCGCATGAAAAAGGCCGGCGCCTCCCGGCGGCCGGCCTTCGTCATTCGCGGCGTCGTGCTCAGCCGCTGGACTGCTGCAGCTGAATCTTGTGCTTCTTGGCGTAGGCCATCTGGGCGTCGTTCAAAGCGCTCATCTGGCTGTCCAGCGCCTTGCCCAGACGCTCGAGCTCGCCGCCCAGCGGCGCGAACTGTTCGTCGGCGAAACCGTCCGGCAACGCGGCGACCTTCTGCATCGTCTCGTACAGGCTGTCGGCGGTCTTCAGATAGGTCACGGTCAGGTCGCGCAGCGCCACCGCATCCTCTGGCGGCGGGAAGGTCTGCACCTGTACCAGCACCTGCGCCAGCTCGGCGCGCGCATGGCCCAGCGGGCTGGCGTACTGCTTCAGGCCCTTGCGTTCCTGCAGCGACCGGGTCAAGGCCTCGCCCTGTTCGCCGCCGGTCCAACGGTTGACGTATTCGGTCACGCCGTTCCAGGCCGACACGTTGTGCAGCAGGTATTCGTCGGGGGTCATGGTGCTGCGGCCGCCGCTGGAACATGCGGCGACGAGCAACGACAGCAGGCCGATCAGTACGAGGGAACGAAACTTCTTCAAGACGATGTCCTTTCAGTGAGGTGAATGCTTCCGATGCCGGACCGCGCCCTTGCGCGATCCGCGGGTATCGAAGCCGATGACGAACGCGGTCGTCCAGATCGATCGCGCGCGACCTCGCGCCGCCGTGAGTCATGGGCGGCGTCGATGTCGGCGGAACGGTGCGCGAGCCGCAAGCGCGGATGCGCGGGAACGAACACAATGGCGATGAAATCGCGCTTGCATGGTAACCCGCGCCTGTTCGGCGACCAAATCCGGGCACGGACACGGCCGACTCGGCAAATGCGGCGATCCGCGGCGACGGCGGCCGACGAGGTCCATCCGGTCGCGCCGATAGGGTGACGAATGAGTTCCAACGCACCGTGCCGCGAGCCATGCCGCTACGCCACAACCGCCCAACGCCGCTTCTTCTCGCCCGCGACACCACGATTTCGGAGGCACCGCCGTCGATAACCGTTTCTCACGATTCGCCGATGTTTCCAGCCGTCCGTCGCCTGCCCGGCACTGAATGGCGCGCTGCGTCGATCGCGCTATCGCGCATCACAGTTTCCGGGAAACTCCGCGACTAGGCTGACTGCGACAACAGGCCGGCGTGGATCACGGCCGCCTCTCAGGACAGCCCCTGCGCCCGCCCAATCCCTTGTCCTACGCTCGAAAGAGCGCCAACGGGAGCGTGCGATGAAGCCGATCCGCCACAGTCCAACGACCAAGAACCCTGCGTTTACTCGTAACGCCTCACTCGCCCGCCGGGCGCCGCGACGATGTCTGCTGGCCGGCGCATGGCTCGCCGCGTTGCTCGCGCCCACGGTCGCTAGCGCGGTCTGCGCCGTCGACACGATTGATCAGAAAACCGTGGTTACCGCGACCATCGTGCTCGGCCTGAGCGAGCATTGCGAAGCCCCGATCCCGGCGTTTCCGGCGCCCTTCACCTGCGCGACCGAACTGATCGGCACGCGTTCGGGCGGCAGCGACTCGTATCATCTGTACGACACCGACATGCCCGACATGGCCGTATGCACCACCGACGACGGCATCGAGTATTGCTATGCCGATGGCGCGGCGCCGCCGTCCGAGGTCGCGTTCCAATGCGTCGTCGAGATTCACCGCGCCCTGCTCGATCTGTTTCCGGCGAGCGCGCAATCTTCGTGCGGCTGCGCTTCGTTGAAGCAGGCCGGGCGATAACGCGACGACGGCCGCGGTTCGCACCGCGACCCCTCGCCCATAGGTGCAATACCCAACCCGCCTCCCCCGGCCCACCATCGACGCGATCCGATCCGTTGTCGTCGAACAGCCTGGGGAGGCGCTCATGTTCCGCAACACGCTTACGAACACGCTCACGCTCGTATCGTCCGCTCTGACCGATGTTCGTCGCCGATCCGCGGCTGCCTCGGGCTTCGCACTCGCCTTGCTGTTGCCTGTGGTGGGCGGCGGCGCGCTGCTGATGCCATCGAGCGCGCAGGCCTTGGACTGCGGCAGCAATAACGGCTACACCTGCCTGGGCACCGCCAGCCAATACGCCGGCGGCTTCAGCCCCGGCGTGGGCAGCGGCGGCTTCGGCGGCGGCGATTGCATCGCAACGCGCACGCCGGTGGTGTTCGTGGCCGGCAACGGCGACAGCGCGATCAGCTTCGACATGCCGCCCGCCGCGGTCAGCGGCTACGCCACGCCGGCCAATTCGGTCTACGACGAACTCAAGGCGCGCGGCTACAACGATTGCGAACTGTTCGGCGTCACCTACCTCAATGCCGACGAGCGCGGCTCGCCGCAGAACAACTACCACCAGCCGGCCAAGTACCAGATCCTCAAGACCTTCATCGACAAGGTGAAGACCTACACCGGCCGCAGCCAGGTCGATATCGTCACCCACTCGCTGGGCTCGTCGATGACCCTGGCGATGTTGAAGTACCACGGCTACCAGGCCAGCGTGCGCCGCTTCGTCAACATCGGCGGCGGCCTGCGCGGCCTGCAGACCTGCCTGAGCACCGGTTACCAGTCGCCGTACGCGCCGACCTGCAACGCCGAGGCCTATGTGTTCCCGTACGACTACTACACCTTCGGCCTGTACCCGAGCAGCGGCGTGGCCTATTACGGCTACAACCGCTGGACCGGCAGCGGCAGCAACAGCCTGCGCGCGATGCCGAGCATGTACAGCTCGATTTCGTTCTACACCATCACCGCCGGCCTCTACGACCAGGTGCAGTGCTTCACCACCAGCTACTCGGCCGGCTGCAGCAGCGGCGCGCTGTTCACCGCGGCGAGCAACGTCAAGGCGCAGGTCGACATCGGCGTCGGCAGCAGCGCCTACGCCTACGACTGGGACTGGAGCGACGGCAGCCCGTACAACGCCGGCGGCGGCGACACCAGCAACGGCATCGGTCATTTCCGCTCCAAGACCAATGCCGGCCGCATCGTCTACAACATGCTCGCCACCACCTGCACCACCGGTTGCGCGAACGGCTACGTCGGCGTCAACGGTCCGGCGGTGAATCGCTGATACACCGGTATTCGCCCATGACACCGGCACGAACGAATCGTGCCGGTGTCGCGATCGCCCCTGGCCGGGCCCACCGGATCGCCCGCAGCAGCACCGTCAGACCGTTGATGTCCGAGCGCATCTGATCCTGCGGCGAACTGCCGACCGAAGCGAAACCCTCGCGCGAGCTCCCCCGGACAACCTCTCGGTCCGGTCGCGGTTGAGCAACACACCGCATCCACCGCCCCTGCTTTTGTGATCTCAATTGCAAATCGCAAGCTCGCGCGCGGTTTGTGTCCGTTACCCCGTGGCCGGCCCGTTCACACAGAGAACGCCCGATCCTGATCGGCGCGGCGCCGACCGTCGACGCCGACCGTCGACACCGAGCGCCCGCGGCGACGCGCCCGCGATGGATCGCCGATCGCCACCACCACAGGGGAGCACCACTCGATGCGCTACACACGCCGCGACTTCATGACCACCGCCGCCACCGCCGTGGCCGGCACGATGCTTCCGCTCGGTTCGTTGCTCGCCGCCGGCCCCGACGCGCAGGGCTCGGACCCGACCGCGCGCTACCGCCGCCACGATGTCGCCACGCCCGAAGGCCAACGCATGCTGATCAGCTACGCGCGCGGCGTCGAAGCCATGCTCAAACTGCCGGCCGAACATCCGCACAACTGGTTCCGCAACGCCTTCACCCACTTCCTGGATTGTCCGCACGGCAACTGGTGGTTCTACGTCTGGCATCGCGGCTATGTGGGCTACTTCGAACGCAGCATCCGCAAGCTCAGCGGCGACGCCAGCTTCGCCATGCCGTTCTGGGACTGGACCCGGCATCCGGAAATTCCTGCCGGCATGTTCAACGGTGTGTTGACCCCCACCGACAGCGCCTATTCGCCGTTCACCGGTAACCTGCTCAAGTTCACCGAGTTCGTCAAACCCTCGCTGCTGAAGTACTGGAACAGCCTGAGCAGCGATCAGCGCGCGCAACTGAACTCGCGCGGCTATCCGACCTTCGACGACGCCTGGAACGACGTCACCGGATACAGCCTCGCGCAAAAAGCCGGCCTGTCGGGCAACCAGAGCTACGCCATCACCTGCGGCGCGCGCTATCTGTCGCGCTCCAATCCCAAGCTCGACGCGAAGACCGCCTACGACGTGTCGCCCGACATCGTCAGTTCCGGACTGACGCCGACGCTGTTCTACGATCCCAGCATCAGCAACAGCTTCGCCAGTTCCAAGACCGCCACCCACCTGGTGCAGCCCGACGGCTCGACCAACTTCTCGATCCTCGAAGGCTTCCCGCACAACAAGGTGCACAACTACATCGGCGGTGTCGGCGCGATCGACCCGGGTCCGTACGGCAACATGACCAACTTCCTGTCGCCGATCGATCCGATCTTCTACCTGCACCACTCCAATATGGATCGGCTGTGGGACCTGTGGACCAAGAAACAGCTCGCCGCGGGCCTGCCTATCCTGCCGACCGGCGCGGACTTGGCGACCTTCATGGTCGAGCCGTTCCTGTTCTACGTCGACGGCGACGGCGGCTTCGTCGGCCCCAGCAAAGCCGGCGACTATGTCAGTACCAGCGTGTTCGACTACGACTACGGCCCGGGTTTCGGCAGCGAGTTGCCGATCGTGCCCAAGCGCAAATCCGGGGCGACAAAATACGGCGTGATCAAGGGCGGCATCGAAGCCGGCGCGGCCTCGGTGCTGCTGCCCAACACCCTGGTCGAGCAGCATCTGGCCAGCGCGCAGCCGGCTTCGTTGATCGCCGAAGTCACCTTGGACCGTCCGGAAGGTCTGGCGGTCACGCGCGAATTCGACGTGCTGGTCAACGCGCCGGCCGATGTCGAGCGGGTCGATGCGAATAGCCCGTACTACGCCGGCACCCTCGCCTTCTTCGGCCCGACCATGCCGAACATGGCGATGTCGCATTCGGCCACCTTCGCCGTTCCCTTGCCCAAGACCCTGCGCGCGTTCTCCAACGCCAAACTGCTCGGCGCGAACGCGCAGTTCAACATCCGCCTGGCGCCGTCGGGCCAGCAACCGGCCGATCCGGTGCCGGTGCGCGGCGTGTCGATCAAGCCGGCCGGCTGATCGCCATGCAACGCGGCGCGATCGCCCTCGCACTCGCCCTGCTGCTCGCGCAGGGCGGGTGCGTGGCGAGCGGTGGCGTACGCACGCTCACGCTTCCGCGCGCGCTCGACGCCGCCGACCGCGTCTATCTGGAAGTGCGGCTGGGCGCGCTGGCCAGCGGACAGGAGATCGAACTGAGCACCGACCGCGGCCGCCGTCTCGGCGTGATCTCGCCGCACGCCATTCGCCCAGGACGCGAGGCGGGAACCTACACCGTTCCGTTGCCCGCCGATGCGATTCGCGACGGTGGGGTGCGCATTCGGCTGATCACCACGCCGGCCGGCGGAGCGGCGCGGGATGCGAATGTGGATGAGGTGCGAGAGGTGCGCTTGATCGTGAACAAATGAGCGGACACCCGAGCCGAAGTGTTTCGATGCTAAACGTCACCCCGGCATGAATGCTCAGCAAAGGGCTGCGGCCGACACACCCGTGAACTCGATACACCCATCGATCAGCGACGGGAACGTTGCCTCGGACGAAAAGAAATGCGATACGGCAGTTGGCCCGCGCCTTCCCGGCCGACGACCGGCCCGCCCCGTCCAGAGACCGCCGCCATGCTCAACCATCCCGCCCTGGCCTTGCTCCTGCTTTGCCTGCCTCAACTCGCGCTGGCCCAGGATGAAGTCTTCGATGTCCACGTCCATGTATGGCAGGGCGAAAAATCGCTGCGCGAGTACTACGACCAGTTGGAGTCGACCCATCAACAGGTCGCCCGCCACAGCGGCATCCACATGGCGGTCAAGGGCGAACTGGCGCAGACGCGGGCGAAGAACGACGAACTGATCGCGCTGTCCAAGCGCTACCCGAAGCTGATGCCGATCGCCTCGGTGCATCCGCTGGACGACCAGGCCGCGATCGATGAATTAAAGCGGCTCGCCGGCCTGGGCGTGAAAGCGATCAAGCTGCACCCGCACACCCAGAAATTCGACATCACCGATCCCAGAGTGCGCGCGCTGTGCAAATTGGCCGGCGAGCTGGGCGTCGCGGTCTTGTTCGATAACTTCAATATCGTCCCGGGCGACAGCCAGAATTTGTTCAACCTGGCGGTGCAATTGCCCAAGACCCATTTCGTCTTCGCCCACATGGGCGGCCTGGATTTCCGTTTCTGGAACTCGCTGTTCATGGCCAGGACGGCGAAGGATTTCTTCTTCGACAACATCCATTTCGACATCTCGGCCACCGCCGTGCTGGTGGCCGATTCGCCGCTGGAAGCCGAGTTCGTCTGGACGATCCGCAACGTCGGCATCGACAACGTGATGCTGGGCTCGGACTATCCGCAGCTATCGCTCAAGCAGGCGGTGGATGCGTTGGAAAAACTTGACCTGACCGCCGAAGAAAAACGCAAGATCCGCTGGGACAACGCCAACCGACTGTTTGGCGATAGGCGTCTATGAATGCATCTATCCAGGCCTGGGTGGGCAACGACCTGCCGAGCCGGATAGGGCTGGATAGGTCGACTGCTATCGGCGTGGCTGGAAAAAATAGACCGGTTAGTGCGCGCCACTCCTGTGTGACCGGCGACTGAGCGGTTCTCGACACCGCTTATTGCGCCCGTTGCCACATCGATGAACGACAGAGATCATCCGCGCCAATGTCGCGCTATTCTCGTACCCTGGCGAAAAGGGGACATCACCATGCGAACGATTCCACGCGCACTGCTGATCGCAGTGCTGGCGCCGACCGCCATCGCCGCCACCAACCTGCAGGTGGAGACACATCGAATCTCGCAAGACCGGTACGATCTCACCGTGCGGTTGCCGGCCGGCATCGACGCCATTCGCGTGCAATCGATGCTCCGCCCTGTCGCAGACCAAGCCTGCGAAGGCCGGACTTGGCAGTGGGGTCCGCATCGATTCGAATCGACCACGCGGCTGGGCCCCGAAGAGCCGCAGGCGGGCGAACAGACCTTTACTCAACAGGTGGATTGCGGCGCTGCCGCGACGCCGGACCCCACGGCCGTTGCGGCGCCCAACGCCCCCGCCACGGCGGACGACGAACGTCGGGTGAGGGAAACCACGCTGGCTTACCTCTTGGCCAAGGACACTGGCGATTTCGCCAAGGCGCGTTCGATGCAGACCGAAGAAGCCAAGCTCTCCATGCCCCCGGACTGGAGCGAGTCGCGCGCGGCTTTCAACCAGCAGGCCGGCCAGCCGGCCGAGCGCCAAGTCGTGCGCCTGACTTGGTACGACAATCCGCAGGGCGCGCCACGCAAAGGCCGCTATGTCGCAGCCGACTACCGCGGCGATTACCGACACGCCGGCTTCTACTGCGGCTACGCGATGTGGTATCGGGAAGCCGACGGCAGCTACCGCCTCGTGCGCGAGGAGGAGGGTCAGGTGTCTAACGAAACCGCCAGCAAGATTGCCGCGGCCGACCTGCACGCGTTTCGCAAACCGCTCGGTTGCCGCGATTGAGGCGTGATTGAGGCGCGCCACACGCCTCAATCATCGAGCGCGCCGCGATCAACCCTTCGCCAGCGCGAAATCAATCGCCGCGCACACCGCCGCCGCTTGCGCCGCGTTGCATTGCTCCGGCGTGGCACGCGGGCTGTCGGGGTAGACCTCGGTGGTGGTGCGGTAGCGCGCGTCGGTGATGCCGGCGCACAGGCCCAGCGAGCGCACCGGGTAATTGATCACGCCCGGCGCGACCACGGTGGCGCCGATGATCTCGCCGTTGGCGTCGGCCGGGGCGATGTGGGTGACCAGCGCCACCGCCGCGACCACCGCCTGCTGGAATTCGGGCTGCGGGTCCTCGCTGTCGCCGACCAGGTAGAACCCATCGGGGATTTCGCCCGGCTCGTACGGCTTGCCGTCGCGCGCCGCCAGCGCCGGACGGAACTCGGATTCGTCGCTGTCGGTGGTCTCGTGCAGGTCGATATGCATCAGCACGCCAGCGCGCAGCGGCGCGACCAGTTCGATCAGCGCGGCCGATTCGCGCGCCGGGCTGTCGTCGCGGAACGAGCGGTTCGGATCGATCGCGTCGACGTTCCAACGGTGAATCCGCTCGTAGGCCCAAGGGCTGATGCATGGCGCGATCAACACATTGGCGCGGCCGGCGTAGTCGGCGGCATGACGCTGCGCGAACAACAGCGCGCCGTGCACGCCGCTGGTTTCATAGCCGTGCACGCCGCCGGTCACCAGCATGGTCGGCAGGTCGTCGCGCCAGTCGCGGCTCTTGAGCGCGAACAGCGGATAGCTGTCGGGCGCGTAGTCCAGGCGACCGTACTGCACCACTTCGAAACGCGGGCGCAGCGTCTCGATCACGCTCAGCACGTCGGCCTCGTAGCTGCGCTGGCGGATCTGGGTCGATCGCCACTGCGCGACCTCGGCGGCGGTCCAAGGCTGGCCGGGCGTACCGATCGGATAGAAGGCTGGGGCGGTCATCGCGTCGCTCTGGCTGGTTGGCGGGAAGACCGGCATTTTACCATCGTCGTCGCGGCCTCCCGCGGCGTGGCCGAAATGCGGCCCCGCTTACGTCATGATTGAGGCCGGACGCGCATTCGCAGGGACGGGCGACAATGAACAGAGCAGTGCTTTTGATCGGCGTAAGCCAGGCCGGCGGCTTGGGCAAGCTCAAGGCGGTCGAGTCGTCGATCGACAAGATGGAGGCCTGGGCCAGGCGCCAGGGCATTCCCGACGACCAGATCATCCGCCGCACCGACGCTGGCGGCCTCAAAGTGACCGCCGCCGATTTGTTCAACGACATCAAGGCGCTGGCCGACCGCGACACGATCGAGCAGCTGATCGTGTACTTCTCCGGCCACGGCGTGGTCAACAACCGCCAGGAGTACTGGCTGCTGTCGGACGCGCCGGTGAACGCCGCCGCCGCGGTCAATATCGAAGGCAACGTGTCGCTGGCCCGCGCCGGCGCGTTCGAGCACGTGGTGTTCCTGTCCGATGCTTGCAGGACCCCGACTCAGGGCGTGCAATACGGCCGCATCATCGGCAGCGACATCTTTCCCAACATCGAAGACGCCGAGCTGGAGCGCTCGGTCGACATCTTTTTCGCCACCTCGCTGGGCGCGCCCGCGCTGGAGGTACAGCAGTCCGAACAGGGCCAGCAATACCAGGCGATGTTCACCGAGGCGCTGCTCGACGCCTTGAACGGCAAGATTCCCGAAGCCATCCGCGGCGGCCGGGTGCGGCCGCGCCCGCTCAAGAAAGCGCTGCCGAAAAAAGTCTGGGACAAGTTGAAGACCAGCGGCTTGTCGCTGTCGACCTCGCAGACGCCCGACGCGCGCATCACCTCCGAAGACGAAGCCTGGCTGGCCAGCCTGCCGCCGTCGGTGCCCGCCACCACCACACCGCCGGACATCGACGAGATCAACGCGACGCCGCCGGACACGGCGGCGCCGTTGTCGACCCGCGAAGTCGCGCAGTTGGTCGTCGAGGAAGCCCTGCGTAACGACAGCCGCGGCCGCGCCGCGACCACCGCGGTCGAGGTCAAGACTCTCACCGGCCGCGGCATTTCCAAGAACGCCACCGTGATGCTCAAGAGCATGGCCCGCGTCCTCGGCGATCGGCGCCCGCAACCGCTGCCGGAAAAACCCGGCTTCGAGATCCACGGCCGCGGCGTGACCGGCGTGACCTGCACCGACGGCGCCGCCCATCTCGGCGAGGAAGGCGATGCCGTCACCGTCAGCGTGGATACCGACGAACGCCAGAGCCAGGCGCTGATCGAATTCGACGACGGCAGCGGCGTGTTGTTGCCGGTCATCGCCGGCTTCGTCGGCGTGCTGCGCCTGCACGAGCGCGGCCTGGACGAAGTCTGGTACGAACCGGCCGACGAATCCGATGCGTCGCTGAGCCGCGAGGAACTCGACTACCTGCGCCAGGCGATCCTCAAGGCCTCGTCGCTGGGCGTGTTCGCGCTCGAATCCGACGACGCCGACGCGCTCGCGGTGCGCATGCAGAACCTGAAGTTCCAGGACCCCGCGCTGGCCGTGTACGCCGCGTACGCGTATCACGACATCGGCCAGTTCCGTCGCATCGAGCAGATGCAAGGCTATCTGCAAGAGCGCATGCACGTGCGCCTGTACGACCTCGCCCTGCTCTCGCGCGGCCTGCTCAAGGACGCCGGGCTCGCCGATGCCGTGATGCCCGCGTTGCCGATGCTGTCGCAAGGTTGGGCCCTGACCGGCGCACTGAGCGGACGCATTCCCACCGAACTCGACGGCCTGCGCCAGCAACTGCGGCCGTCGTTGTGGTCGCTGTACACCCCCGAAGGCGTCCAGGCCATCCGCGCATGGATGCGCCGCGCCGCCGAACAGTCCTCACATCTCACTCTCGGAGCCATGTCATGAAGCAACTGGTGTTCATTCACGGACGATCGCAAGCCGGCAAGGACGCGGCGACGCTGAAAGCGACCTGGATCGATGCGTGGAAGAAGGGTCTGGCCAAGAGCGGCCTGGAACTGCCGATCCCCGAGGATCGCATCCGCTTCCCGTTTTATGGCGACACTCTGCAGCAGATGGTCGATGGCGCCAGCGCCGAAGACGCGGCCAAGATCATCGTCAAGGGCGCGAAGGACGACGCGGCGGCGCAGGCCTTTCTGTCGGCGATGCTGCAGGAGTACATCGACGCGGCCGAGATCAGCGACGAAGAGATCGAACAGGAGCTCGACCCCGCGCAAGCCGCGGTGATCGAACGCGGACCGCAGAACTGGCCCTGGGTGCAGGCGGTGCTGCGCGCGATCGACAAACGCACCAACGGCGGCAGCGCGATGATCGCCCTGCTGACCAACGATGTGCATCAATACCTGAGCAAGGCGAACCTGCGCGCGCATATCGAGGACGGCGTGCTTCAGGCCATGGACCTGGCGCAGGAGAACGTCGTGGTCGCGCATTCGCTGGGCACAGTGGTCGGCTACACCCTGCTGCGCCGGCTGGAGAAGGAAGGCCAGGCCTGGCGCGTGCCGCTGCTGGTCACGCTCGGATCGCCGCTGGGCATCCGCGCCCTGCGCAGCAAGCTGCGCCCGATCGGCCATCCGGCCAGCGTGACGGCGTGGTTCAACGCCTACGATCCCGACGACGTGGTCTCGCTCAACCCGCTGGACAAGGACAACTTCGCGATCACTCCGGCGATCGAGAACAAGGGCGACGTCGACAACTGGACCGACAACCAGCACGGGATCATCGGCTACCTCGACGACAAGGCCGTGGCGAAGCGGATCTACGACGCGTTGGTCTGAGCGGACTTCAGACGTAGCGCAAGGCGATCGCCGCCACGACCGCGTAACGCGCGGTCTTGGCGATGCTCACCAACACGAGGAACGTGGACAGGCGTTCGCGCATCACTCCAGCGGCCAAGGTCAACGGATCGCCGACCACCGGCAGCCAGCTCAGCAGCAGGCTCCATTTTCCGCAGCAGCCGTACCAGGCCCGGGCGCGCGCCAGCGCCCCGGGCTTGACCGGAAACCAGCGCCGGTCGCTGAAACGCGTCAACTCGCGGCCTAGCCACCAGTTGAGCATTGAACCCAGCACATTGCCGACGCTGGCGACCAGCAGCAACGCCCACAGCGCATAGCCGTCCACGATCAAGCCCGCCAACAGCGCTTCGGATTGCGCGGGCAGCAAGGTGGCGGCAATGAAGGCCGCAGCGAACAATCCCAGATAGACCATTGGATGCTTGCAGTGACGTCGGTGNNCCGCTCCTACCAGGGGCTCATGTAGGAACGGCGCGAGCCGCGACCACGAACCCGCAACCACCCCGCCACCGCCCTATCTCCAAGAACCCACAAACCAAAAAAACGAAAGGGCGAATCCACCGCCCCACCGGCCGGCAAACCCGCCCCCTCGCCTTCACCCGCGACCCGCAACCCCAGGCCGCGCCCGAATCACCAGATCCGCACCCGCTGCTCCGGCGCGACGAACATCTTGTCCTCCGGCTTCACATCGAACGCCTTGTACCAGGGATCGAAATTGCGCAGCGGCCCGTTCGCGCGGTACTGCGACGGCGAATGCGGGTTGGTCTTGATCAGATTGAGCAACGCCTCGTCGCGGTACTTGCCCTTCCAGATCTGGCCCCACGACAGGAAGAAACGCTGATCGCCGGTCAGCCCGTCGATCACCGGCGCTGGCTTACCGTTAAGGCTGAGCTGATACGCGGTGTAGGCCATCGAAATGCCGCCGAGGTCGCCGATGTTCTCGCCCATGGTCAGCGCGCCGTTGACGCACTGGCCCGGCAGCGGACAGAACGCGTTGTACTGCGCTCCCAGCGCCTTGGTGCGCTGTTCGAAACCGGCGCGGTCGGCGTCGGTCCACCAGTTGCGCTGGATGCCGGCCGAATCCGACTTGCTGCCCTGATCGTCGAACCCGTGGCCCATTTCGTGGCCGATCACCGCGCCGATGCCGCCGTAGTTCACCGCCGGATCGGCGTTGAGATCGAAGAACGGCGCCTGCAGGATGCCGGCCGGGAACACGATCTCGTTGAAGGTCGAGTTGTAGTACGCATTGACCGTCTGCGGCGTCATGAACCACTCGTCGCGGTCCGGACGGGTACCGATGCGACGGACCTGATCGTTGCGGCCGTAACGGCGCAACTGCATCACGTTGGCCATCAGATCGCCGGGCACGATGCTGACGCTGGCGTAGTCGCGCCACTTGTCCGGATAACCCACCTTCGGACGGAAGGTCGACAGCTTGCGATAGGCCTCGGCCTTGGTCGCATCGCCCATCCAGTCGATCTTCTCGATATTGCTGCGCAGCGCCTTGCGCAGGTTCTCGACCAATTCCTGCATCGCCGCCTTGGCCTGCGGCGAGAAATGCTTCTCGACGTAGAGCTTGCCCATCGCATCGCCCAGGCCGTCGCTGCCGGTGACCGCGGCCACCGCGCGCTTCCAATCGTCGCGCTGAGCCTTCTGGCCGCTGAGCACGGTGCCGTTGAACGCGAACGCCGCATCGTCGATCTCGCGGCTGAGCAGCGAGGCGTTGTTGCGCACCGCGTGGAAGCTCAGGTAATCGCGCCACACCGGCAGCGGCGTGCGTTCGATCACCTGCACCACCGGCTCCACCGCGCTCGGAGTGACCACGTTGACCCGATCCAGCGCCGGCAGACCTTGCGCCTTGGCCTGCGCGGCCCAGTCGTAACCCGGGTACTTCGTGCCCAGTTCGGCGAAGGTCGCGACGTTGTAGGTCTTGTCGCGATCACGCAACTGCGCGCGTTCCCATTGCGGCTTGGCCAGTTCGGTTTCCAGCGCCAGCACGGCCTGCGCGCGCGCCTTGGCGTCCTTCACTCCGGCGAAGCCGAGCATGCGTTCGATATGCGCCAGATACGCGGTGCGGATGCCGACGAAACGCGCGTCCTGATTGAGGTAGTAATCGCGATCCGGCAAGCCAAGGCCGCCGACGCGTAGACCGACCAGGTACTTATCCGGGTCCTTGCGATCCAGATCGACGCCGAAGCGCAGCGGCGAGGTGGTGCCGTCGAGGTCGTTGGCGCCGAAGGCATCGACCAACGCGCCCTTCGAATCGATCGCCGCGATCTTGTCCAGCACCGGCTTGAGCGGCGCGATCCCGGCGGCATCGCGCGCGGCGCGGTCCATGTAGCTGGCGTAGTAGTCGCGCAGCTTCTGCGCGTCGCTGCCGGGCGCCAGGTCCTTGCGCTGCCGCAGCGATTCGATGATCGCGTGCACCTGCGCCTCGGACTGATCGCGCAGCATGTTGAACGAGCCGTACGAGGTCTCGTAGTCCTTCAACTGATAATTGTCGAGCCAATGGCCGCTGACATAGCGATTGAAATCGTCGCCGGGCTTGACGCTCTTGTCCTGCGCGCTCAGGTCGACGCCGAAGCTGCCCAACTGCGGCTTGCCCTTGGCCCCGCTGCCGGCGGCGTGGGCGGACGAAACGGCGAGTGTGGCGGCCAGCGCCAGGCTAAGACTCAAACGTGAAGGCTTCATGGGCGGTCCCCGGTGGAAAGACAGGAGACTAGCTCAGTGGGTGCGGGGGTGTCGTGGGCCGTTGGTTGGGAGCCAGGCTCCGCTCTCGTCCCCAGCGAGGTCCTTTGAACCGGTCGGTTAGTCGGGCCGGAGCGCGAAGGGTCCCGAGCGCTGGACTCACAAAAAATGAGTCCTATCCCTCAGGTTCCGCAGCATTCTCTGCTTCCAACAGGCTATCTCTGTACCCGGATAACCGGTTGGCTGTATGGTCTGGTAAGCCAACAGGAAGGCGCCCAGCGCAGGGAGAAAACGATGGGAAAGCTCATTCCCAACCGCAGTGCATGTCTGCCCAGGATGAATCCGGGCGAGCGACGTCTGGCACACCGCCTGGAAGACAAGCTCGATGAAGACTACCTGTGCTGGTACGACGTGCCAGTGGGCCCCCGCCAGCGTTATCCAGACTTCGTCGTCCTGCATCCCAGTTGCGGCTTTCTGATCCTGGAAGTAAAGGACTGGAAGCTCGACACGATCGCGGAGATCGACCGCTCCAGGGTAACCCTTCATACCGAGCGCGGCCGATCGGTGGTCGAGAATCCGCTGATGCAAGCGCGCGCCTGCGCGATGGAAGTCAAAAACCTGCTTGAACGCGACGCGGCTCTGCGCCATCCCGAAGGTCACCGCCACGGCGGCAAGCTGATCATTCCCTGGGGTTGGGGCGTGGTCCTGGCCAATATCACCCGCCGCCAGTTCGATGAAGCCGAGCTGGAAAACTTCATTCCTGCCCATCTGGTGTTGTGCAAGGATGAAATCACTGAGTCGGCAAATCCCGAAGGCTTTCAGAAGGCCTTGTCGGATATGTTCATGATGCCCTTTCCCTGCCAGCTGACCCTGCCGCAGATCGATCGCTTCCGCTGGTCGCTGTTTCCGCAGTTACGCGTCCCCGAGCAGGGAAAGATGTTCGACGCGCCGGTCGAACCCACTGCGGAACTGGCCAACGTTCCCGACCTCATACGGGTCATGGACCTGCAACAGGAACTTCTGGCCCGGTCAATGGGCGACGGTCATCGCGTGATCCATGGCGTGGCCGGATCGGGAAAAACCATGATCCTCGGCTATCGCTGCATCGAACTGGCCAAGCGGCATGGCAAACCGATGCTGGTGTTGTGCTTCAACAAGACGCTCGCCGCCAGACTCGAACAATTGATACGCACTGCGGGCGTCAGCGACAAAGTAACCGTGGCGCATTTTCACGGCTGGTGTAGCCAGCAACTGTCCGCGTATGCCGTCAGGAAGCCGCTGCCCAATCTGCCGCCCGGCGAATATGCCGATGCGATGGTGGAAGCGGTCATTCGCGGCGTGGACACCAAGGCGATTCCACGCGCGCAGTACGCGGCGGTAATGATCGACGAAGGCCACGATTTCAAACCCGAATGGCTGCAACTGATCGTGCAGATGGTCGATCCACAGACCAACTCCCTGTTGCTGCTGTATGACGACGCGCAAAACATCTATGAAGGCCAGGGCCGCAAGAAATTCAGCTTCGCCAGCGTGGGCATACAGGCTCAGGGCCGCACCACGATTCTGCGTCTGAATTACCGCAATACCTTGGAAATTCTCGCAACCGCGAAAGCTTTCGCTCACGACTTGGTGAGCGAGCACGAGAGCGACGACGACCACGTTCCGCTGATCGCCCCGGAAAGTGCCGGTCGTCGCGGACCGATGCCGGAACTGCTGCAATGCCGGACGCCTTGGGACGAAGCTACGACCATCGCTGATCGCATCAGCGCGGCGCTTCGCGAGGGTGCCAGTCCCGACAATTTCGGCATCGTTTGCCGATCCCGTCAAATCGGTGAGCGGATCGCCGGCAAGCTCATCCAGACCGGCATCCCTTGCGTGCTGGCTGGCGGCGACGCCAAGCGCCATCTTTTCGACGGCCCGGCCAGCGTCAAGGTGATGACGATCCATTCCAGCAAGGGTTTGGAATTCGACACTATTTTTGTTCCCGGTCTATGCGGGATTTCGACCAGCGAAGATCTCGAAACCCGGGCCAGTGAAGCACGCTTGCTCTACGTCGCGATGACCCGTGCCCTGGGTAAGCTCGTCATGCTGCACCACCGGCCGGCTCCGATGGTCGACAAGGTCCGCAATGCGATCGCCCAGGTCCGACAGCATCTGGAAGCGGCGTGAGGTGAGCCCGGAAGGAAGCCGAAGGAGAGCATTCGCGATGATAGCCGCCACGACCGTCATGGCATTCAGTCGTTGAACTCCAGCGAAAGCGCCAACTGCGGAAAATGCAACGCTAAATCGGCGAACGAGGTCCGCAGCGCTTCTTCCCTAAGCACCGGACCGGCAATCACGCTCGTATCGAGGCTGAATTCCATCCAGGTACCGTTCGGACGATCGGTAGACGGTCCAATCCGGGTACTCGTGGTCCGAATGCAAAGGCATGCCACAGTCATAGTGAACGCTGACCTTTTTTCCATCGACCTGCATCCGGATAGACGTACAACGCCCGCCAATAGCCTCATCGACGGCATGGCACAGCGTCTGCACCGGCAGGATGTTGGCCAACCCGGGCAACCCCGGATCCATATACATGCCAGGACGCCTGCGCACCGCTTCCGAGACCGACAACACTTCGATTCGGTTCGGGTCAAACTCACTCATCGCCGTATCCGTTGGGATTCGGCAGGTATCATGCGCGCGGATTCACTGGACGACGCCCCGAACGCTCGCAGTTTCGCAGCACTCCCGAACGAATGGGACGCTGTATTTGTCGCGACAGGAATCTGCCCATTTTACGCCCGCGAACACTCCGCACTCTAAAGGAACCACCCGCCGTGCCGCATTACTCAGGCCCCCTGCTCACCCGCCCCGTCGCCGAGGAACTCCAGGCTGCGCGCGATGCCGGCACCGGCGCCTGGACCGGTTCGATGGACCTGGGCCGATCGCATGGCGAAGCGTTGCTGGAGGCCGAAACGTGGACCTGGCGCGAGCAGCGCTATCCGTATGCGGCCAAGCTCAAAGACCGCACGATCTACCACTGGGACGGCGAGGAGTTCGCGCCGGTATCGCGCTTCTCCGGCTCGCTGATCAAGCTGGTGCCGACTCAGTGGGGGGCGCCGACGTTCGAGATCGACGGCATCAAGATGCTGCCGACGATGAAGGCCTCGCCGATCGAGGACGCGCGCACCAAGGTCGCGCTGGTCGAACCGCGCGGCAAGGTCGTACTCGACACCTGCGGCGGCCTGGGCTACTTCGCCGCGTGCTGCCTGGAGGCCGGCGCGACCGCCATCCACTCGTTCGAAAAAAACGAAGACGTGCTGTGGCTGCGCACGCTCAACCCGTGGTCGCCCGACCCCGACGCGGATAGCAGCGGCGGACGCCTGCGACTCACCCATGCAGACGTGTCGCAGGCGATCGCGCAGATCGGCGATGCCTCGGTCGATGCCCTGTTGCACGACCCGCCGCGTTTCGGCATCGCCGGCGAACTGTATTCGCAAACCTTCTACGACCACCTGGCGCGCGTGCTGCGCCGCGGCGGGCGCCTGTTTCATTACACCGGCAGCCCGAACAAACTCACCAGCGGCCGCGACGTGCCGCGCGAAGTCGCGAAACGGCTGGAAAAGGCCGGGTTCAAGGCGCAGCTGGCGCTGGATGGCGTCTTGGCCACCAAGCGCTGAATCGCTCGCCGCTCAGAATCGCGCGTGGCCTCAAGGCACCTCGCAAGTCCAGATCGAATCGGCGAGCCACAGATTGGCGCGAGTGACGTGGTTGTACACCTCCTGGATCGGCGTACCCGATTGCGCGACGCATTCAGCAGCGGCATCGGCGCGCGCGTCCGCGAGCGCGATGCCCGGGTCGTAGCTTTGACCGTGGCCGCTGACGTGTACCACGGCGGCCAGGGCCGAGCCCGAAACAAGCAAAAGCAGCGACAGAGCCACGGCTATATTGGGTCTTTTCATCGTCATTTCTCCCGATACGAGATTGAACGCATGCATTCGAGCACGCGACACGAAAGTGGCTGTGAAAACGAAGTAAGCGCGCAGTGAAGCCGCTCTGTACTTCGCTTAGGCTCAAGAGGCGATACGACGAAAAATCATTCGAATAGCAGCCATTCCGATTCCGTCTTACAAACGTCATCGTTGAGCCGGATCGTTATGACGCTAATCTGCCGACCGAGAGCGAAATTCGGCGACCGCGATACACCTCATCACCGAGGAACAGACTCGTGAGCGATAACCCCGCCAGCAACTCATCCATCTGGAACGTCCCGGCCTTCCTGCCGGCGCTTCAGGCCGAGCTTACCGATGAGGCGATCGCAGAGGTCGAGACCCGACTCGGCATCGTGCTGCCCGCGGCCTTGATCGCGATGCTGCGAGAACAGAACGGCGGCTATCTGCGGCGCACGCTGCCCGACAGCGGCAACCGGATGATCTGGGGGATCGGGCCGCGCGCGCAAAGCCTCGGCTACAACTATTGGTGGAGGCTGCTGGACGAGCCCGAGGCGTGGTATCCCGCCGATGGCTGGCTTCCGGAACAACCGCGGCGGCTCGTGCCGTTCGACAGCGACGGGCACTGGTATCTCTGTCTCGATTATCGCAACGGCAGCGAGCCTTGCGTCACCTATTTCGATCTCGAAGAACAGGCGGAGCAAGCGGTGGCCGCGAACATGGCCACGTTTTTGGCCATGTTGCGGGCACACGACGAGACGAAGCTGGGCTTGATCACGGACCTGTCGCTGGACGACTGCGCAAGCCGCTTCGACGCTGTGTTCTCACGTCCATCGGAACCCCGCGAGCCCGACGACCTCTACGGATATCCGTTCTTGCGCTGGTTTCTCGACGGCGGCTGGATTCAACTGGAACCCAATCGGGTCACGCGCGGCTTTGTTTCCAGACACGACGAAGCGACCTATCAAGCACTCAAGGACCGACTTCCCGGAACCGCGTTGCGTTTCCCCGAGCATTCGGACGCCGCCTTGATCGTCCATTGCGGCAACGAACGCACGACCGCGTTGACCGAAGCGACGCTGACCCGCGCGGGATTCGACGTTCGCCGGTTGCAGACACCTCACGCACGATAAGAGTGCGTGTTCCCCGAGCGAAATGCGCGAATGGCATTCGCCAGCCTCCCGCCCCCGCTGCCAGTTCCTCTACCCACCGCGCATAATCGCCATCATGCCCAGCAACGTCATCGAAGAATCCCGACGGATCCCCGCGCTCAGCGAGTTCGGCGTGTCGCCCGCCTTGCTGCAGATGGCCGCCGGCCAATTTCCCCATCCCGCGCTCGCCAGCTGTTCCTCCGGACCGCCCTATTACCTGTACCACGGCGCAGAGGCCCCCGACGGCCCGCAAGTGCTGCCTTTGTGGGACATCGGCGATCAGGTGATCGCGATCCGCGCGCAAGCAAGCGACCTGGAATACATCTGCTTCAGCATCGAAGCTCCCGACGAGGTCGAGCAGCTGGCGACAACCGAGCAAGGATTCTGGGCAACTCAGTTCGACTTCATGTATGAGCTGGACATGGAGATCGAAACGCTTCACGCCATCGCCCAGACGGTCGGTTATCGATTCCTGCGGATGCAACTCGACAGCCGCGTCGCGATGGAGGATCAGCTCGATTCCTCGCATCGCCACGGGCAGTGGCTGTCTGCACTGGTCGCTTCGATCGACGCAACGAAAACGACCTGAGCCATCGCGCGCCGCAAGACTAAAGCGTCGTCTCGATGACGGGCGACCAGTCGTCCCGATCAGAACCGGTCAGCTGGTGTCCGCGAGCGCGACTCACCGATCGTCTGAATCCTCTTCGCTGTCGTCCTGCGGCGCATCCTCGCCGGGCAACGGCTGATGGCCCTCGCCTTCCGGCAGATCCGCGTTCTGGACATGCTTGCGCTTGGCCTGTCCGTCACCGGCGGACGGGTTTTCGCCCGGCAGAGGTTGATGGCCTTGGCCGTCCGGCGGCCGCGCCTGATCGTCCGGCTTGCCGTGCTGCGCGGCTTGTTTCGCGTCGTGATCGGACCGGTTCCGGCCCGCAGTATCGTTGCCCATCTCAGTCGCCCTCGTAGGACGCCGGCCCGACCATCGGTATCGGCGATAGCCCACGCTGGGCGTCAGGCGGTTAACGGCAAGTCGTGCCCGCGTCCCGCCGTCGTCACGGACTGCGAACATCACCCTGTTCATCGCGTGCGTTCAGCGATGAGCCACTCGGGGGACGCGTTGCCTGCGCTCGACAAGGACTATTCGACACAGTGCTGCATGGCTGCATCGTGATCGGCTCATAAAGACGTCGCTCGACAACCGCGCCCGAGCCTTCAACGTGAACGATTCATTCCCTTTCCATCGGATAGCTACAACGCAGGCCATAGATTTGGCCATCCAAAGAAATCTATACGCGCGCGGCCATGCAATGCGCGATGTCTTCATCGGGCACCGAACCGCTGAAGACCATTTACTTATCAATGCAGCACATCAGCGCATCGCATTGATTGCGGTATTCAACGATGGCCTTGCGCGCACCGCTGTCGATCGCATGAAAACCATCTTCACGTCACATGCGCCACGCCGCATGCGGACAAACGAATCCGACCACGTCCTCACTTTTCCAAATCGATGCCGCGAACTACCCAGGACGTCTCACTTTTCGACGTAGGGACGCGCAAACCGCGGCTCGTTCTAGTCAGTGCGGCACGACTGAGCGTTCTTGAAAATGAACGCATCGCCCAAGCCCTGCCCCAGATCTGCCGCGACTGCTGCATCCCTCTCTTTTTTGCTCAAGGAGTTTTTGGATATGCGCAAGTTCAGTATGTCGATCCTCGCCGTCACCGCGGCCATGGCCGTATCCGGCGCGGCCTTCGCCGCCGACGATCTCGCCCCCGCGTTGAAGACGGCCATGCAGCGCGATCTGGGTCTGTCCAGCACGCAGCTCACGCAATACCTCAAGGCCGAACAACTGGCCGTGCAGCAGGAAAAAACCGTGCAGGCGCAGTTGGGCCGCAACTTCGCCGGCGCGTGGCTCGAGCGCAAGGCCGACGGTTCGTTCGGCTTCGTCGCGGCCAGCACCTCGATCAAGAACGCCCAGGCCGTGGCCGGCGTCGAAACCCGTCAGGCGCGTCATAGCCTGACCGCGCTCAACGCGGCGAAAGGCCAACTCGACAGCCTGCTCACGCGCAGCGCGAAAGTACCCAAGGGCGTGTACAGCTGGACGGTCGACCTGCCGAGCAACAGCGTGATCGTCGGTGTCGCCCCGGGCGCGGAAGAGGCCGGCGTCGACTTCGTCGCGCGCAGCGGCCTCGACCCGAGCGTGGTGCGTTTCGAAACCTTGAACGACGCGCCGCAGCGCCGCATCGCCGTGCAAGGCGGCCGCGGCATGTTGCGCGAACCCGGCGACGGCTACCTGTATGCCTGCTCGGTCGGCTTCACCGTGACCAAGGGCAGCACCCCGGGCTACGCCACCGCCGGCCATTGCGGCGACGTGGGCGAGATCGTCTATCAGGAAGCCGGCCAGTGGAACCCGGGCGTTCGCGTCGGCACGTTCTCCGCCTCGTCGATGCCGAGCGGCAACCAGACCGGCCCCGACCGCGGCTGGGTCAAGGTCGACACCACCCACACCCTGTCGGCCAGCGTCTACGGCTACGGCAGCGGCGACGTCACCGTGCGCGGCAGCACCGAAGCCGCCGTCGGCGCCGCGCTGTGCCGCTCCGGCCGCACCAGCGGCTGGCATTGCGGCGCCATCCGCAGCAAGAACATGACCGTCTCCTACGTCGACGACAACGGCAACCCCGACGGCACCGTCACCGGCCTGACCCGCACCAGCGCCTGCGCCGAAGGCGGCGATTCCGGCGGTTCCNNNCTCGGGCAGCCAGGGCAACAACGGCGGCGGCAACAGCTACTACACGCCGATCAAGTCGATTCTCAGTGCGTATTCGTTGACCTTGCGGACCAGCCCGTAAGTCGAAGCGGTTGAAGTGTGAGTTGAAGCGCCCCGGGTTCCGGGGCGCTTTTTTTTGCCGAGCACGTTCTGCATGCATCGCAATTGTCCGCATCAGATGTGCCGTGGTGGGTAGTCTGAGCGCAACTCCTGGTTGCCCTTGCGGTTAATACGAAAATCGGGAACTCTTCGACCATCCGTGGTCAGCTCGACAAGAGTCCGTCGCATGCCTCTGGCTTCGAACGTAAATCAACCGCGTGCAACCATCCGCAAGATGCCCGTCGCGCTGACACTGTGCCTCGCAATCAGCGCCTGCACGGATTCGGCGACAGCCACGCACACGGACACCGCAACCTCTGCCGCACTCAAAGATCGAGCCTCGCCGTCTGCATCCCAAGGACAGGAAACCGCCGCCATGACGCCCTCGACAAGCGCAGCAACGTCGCGAGGCCCCGAACTGAGCGCTGAAGAGTTCGACGCCAAACTGTTCTCGCTTATCCAAGGCATCACACAACCGGAAGCGCTCAGCAAAGCGACTGTCGAACGTCTGACCGGGCTTAGCCTGTCCGCCACGCCGCCTGGATCGAACAAATTCTGGGTCGTGGAAGGCAGCATCCGCAACGGCGACACCTACGCGTTCGGCTTCGATGAATACTCGTCGGGCGACAGACGCGTGCAGATACAAACCGGCTCCGCTCAACGCTACAACCCCGCAAAAGCTCAACCCTGCGCCCTCGCCTTCCAGGCCCTACACGGTCGGCTCAAAGCGATGGGGTACCAGGACAGCGAACTATTCGGCCCCCACGGCAAGCCGCAGGCCTGGCAATTCTGGAAGGGCCGACAATCGCTGGTGATCGACTACGCGTACAACGACCCCGCGGCGGCGGGCGGCGCCCGCTGCATTTCGAACGTCATGATAGAAGCCATCCTGGATTGATGAAGGTGTCGTCATGGATCGACAAAAATCCGTGTTTCATGACTTTGGAAGGCAAGGCGCGACACCACAGCAACTCGATATCCTAGCGCGAGCCATCGGCAGTTCGCCTAAACTCAACCGAGAGCTGACCGCCGTTATCGAGACGGGAGATGTCACCCAACTCGGATATCTCCCGGCGGACTCCACAGCCGGCGGCACCTATGACTCAACCCATCGCACGCTGAATCTCAAGGCGGCTCTTCTCAATGGCGCCCCGACCCAAGCCGTGCTGGATCGTCTGGCCGCGACCACGGGCCATGAAGTTTCGCATGCAATGCAACGTGCGGACGCCTACGCGGCGTCAGTTCGTTTTGTTGCGGACGTACAGCGTTTGGCGCAAACCGGCGATTCGCGGCGGGACTACACCACGCTGGTCGACGGAAAGATACAAACCGATCGAAGGCAGGAAACACTGGCTGAATTGAACGGTTTGAATACGATCGCCGACCGCATGCAGCATGCCGGAAATGAGGTGACGGCCGAAAGCCTAGCTCGACGCGCCTCGGGATACGCCTCGTGCGTAAGCGGGCGACCGCCCGCGTTCGATCCTGATATACGATTCGATGCGACCAGCAAGACCATACCGGTTGACGCGCATAACATCGAAGCCGTAGCGCGGTGCTTCTATGACATTCCTCGCCCCACCTCCGAATACCGCTACGAATCGGCCTCTCATGCGCTCTCAGTGATCGCGCAGAAGGAATTCGAGGCGCGCAAACTTGATCCCGACCACCCGCGCATGGGGGCCGAGATCGATTTCAAGGCTTTGGGTCTAGATCGAGAGAAGCTCCGTCAACAGGAGTTCGACTTGGGCCCTCACCGAGACGGCCCCTTCTATCTGATCGACAGCAGCGACCCGCAGCGGCGGCCCCTGGAAATCGAGCACACATCCAAGGCCCGCGAAAACAAGAGCCACCTGACCTCAGCCACGACGATGAAGGATGAAGCGCATCCCGATAACGCGCTCTATCGACAGAGCGTGCAAGCCGTCGGCGCGCTAGATCGTGAAGCAGGTAAATCATTCGATGCCGACAGCGAACGGCTGGCTGCAAGCATCACCTTGCTGGCGAAAGAGAATGGCTTGTCGCGGGTCGACCACGTCGTGCTGAGCCGTGGTGGCGATCGCCTGAATCCTGGCGAACACGTGTTCGTGGTTCAAGGCGAATTGAACGACCCCGCGAATCTACGGGCGCACATGAGCACATTGCAAGCTATAACGACCCCGGTAGAGACGTCGTTCCAGAAGGCGGAAACACTCAATGAGACCCGGACGGCTGAACAGCTCCACCGACAACAGCAGCAAGAGGCATCGCAATCACAAGAGACGACCAAACTCACGCATATGCGCTGACCCAGCTTGAGCCGCAGTTCGCATCAAACGCCAACGACGAGAAAACAAGGATTTTGCGCTTGCGAATGATCGCCCCAGTGCTGGCCCTCGCGCTGATAATGCTGCAAGCGTGTAGCGCTGTCGGCCTCAGCAAGAACAAGCGACCGCAATCCCCTGCACCGGCCGCGACGCCCAGCCTTCGCACTGATCCGGTGACGATAGAAAATCTTTTGCGCTGGCCGTTGGAAGGAGCGGCCAGCAAGGAGAAAGTCATCCAAGCATTGGATCGGCTGTTCCAGATGAAGCACCTACGCGCGTCGCAGTTCGCCGGGCAAGGCCCTGTGCGGCTAACAGATGGCCACATACTGAGCTTCGCCTATATTCGAAAGCTGTCCGGCGAGATTGATATCGGCGTCGACCCGGACTCATGCGTGGCTCCCGATTGGGCGGCCGCTATTACTGGAGCTTCACTGAACCCGGTGTACCAAGATGCCCATGGGGTAGACCGTGGCAAGCAGTACGACGCCAGCGGCAACGGAATCGCCGTGCGCATCAACACGACGCCTGTCACCTACCGCTGCGTCACGGCGATTCATATCTATCCGCTACCGAAGTGACTGCCGGATAGAGTTGAAATAGGGCGCAGAGTGCGATTCTCTGAGTGGCTAAATTGCACTCTGACCCCTATTTNCTCGGGCAGCCAGGGCAACAACGGCGGCGGCAACAGCTACTACACGCCGATCAAGTCGATTCTGAGCGCGTATTCGTTGACGTTGCGGACCAGCCCGTAAGTCGAAGTGGTTGAAGTGTCAGTTGAAGCGCCCCGGGTTCCGGGGCGCTTCTTTTCTAGAATCGAAGCGGCAAATGTCAGGTTCGATCCGACCAGATTTTCCGAGTCTCTCGCCGTCACGATTAAAACCGGCAAGGCCGTCCCCGTTACCGGAAAATCGCCTGACAATGCTCCCAATCCACCTTTCGTGCCTGCTCCTCGCCAATGTTCACCCGAAAAAACTCCCGCGCCTGTTGGCTTTCGCGAGTCATCGCCACCACAGTCAGGGCTCGCGTCAGTTCGTAGATACCATGCTCCGGCACAGGACTAAAGGCGAACAAGCGATAGTCTAAAAAATTATAATTGCCGTAGTGAGTATTGTCGGGAAGCATGACCGCTGCATAAAACTTCGTGGCGCCGGTCAGGATCTCGCCCACTTCAAAAATACTGGCCCGATACGAATCGAATGCACGCGTACGGCCGAAACGCACGCGTGGTGACATGTTGAACCCAACCGCTTCGACACCGGACACCCGCAAGGACATATTCATGGCGATGCCGCCACCCAGGGAGTGGCCTGTCACTGTGATCCTGGCGTTCGGGTAATGCGCGCGCAATTCTTTCAGATGTTTGTACGCCTGTCGGTACTGCGGCGGATCGCGCAGCGCGAAATTGTTCAACCAGTCGATACCTGAATCAAAATCCGTACCACGATAAGCAACGACGATACGAGAGCTGCCGGCCAAGGTGGCGCCATCGCCATACACCTGCAGAGCTAGCCCAGTCTCGCTGATCCACGACTCATGCAAGGTCCATCCAGGCAACCGGAACACGGGTTTCTTGTCGGGGTCCAGATAGACATTATTGGCCATGGCGGCGTGAATAAAATGCCGCTTCGCCAGTTCAACACGATTTACATCGGCAGCATCCTGGTCAAACGCCGCGTACGCACTTCGGTTATCGGGATAGCGATCCGTACAGGACAAATGAAACAACCCGTCCTGATTGATCTGCGGAATGTAAGGCCTTATCAGAACGTGCTGACCGGGCTCGATCGGCGGCGCTTGCCGCAGCGGATGCATCGCGCATCCACATAGCCACAACAACGCAATTGCTGCAAGGTTGCGCATCTCTTTCCCCTGGTAGACTGAAGAACATCAGTTTTTCTTCGTTTAGGACGCAAGCAGTTCCTCAAACTGAACAGCGCGCCCCATCCCCTTATCCTCAGAACTTCTCCATTCGCACGTTCAACAGATCATTGGCGAACGCTCTAACAATCAACGCCTCGAACTTTCCGATGAGCCGGTCAGGAACCTCATAAGCACTGAAGTAAGCCGCGATATCATGCAAAGGCACGTTCTGCCGAACAATCTGTCGCTTTTTCTCCTCCGGCCCTTTGTACTTGACCCGTTTCTGTGGATGCGACACGCGCTTGATGCTTTGGACCTCCCTCCGGTCCCGGTTGAAAGCGTTGTTCAACTCGTCCCATAGAGTTAACTTCTGAGCTTTCCCCGCATAGATCGCCCTACCGCGGCTATCGTGGAAAACGTAGATTCCGCGTTTCCCATCAAGGCGCTGCTTCAAGCCTTCCAGGTAAGGGTGCTTACCACCGCTTTCGGCGCGATCCGAAAACACGAGATACCGCGATCCTGTGTCGTGATATTCAATTTCGAAGAACTCCACAACCGGCACCACGGTCGCCACGATCAACTCGTCTATCCTCGCCTTGGAATAGCTCTCCAATAAATTAACAAACTGCCTGCAAGTCAGCTTACCTTTGCGATAGTTGACCAAAGCAGGTGGTGTCACCCCAAGAGTTTTCGCGAGCGCGGAGTCGGTGATATGGCCAAGGCCGTTCAAGCGCTGATGACGCTTGGCAAGTTCGTCCAGCAATTCCTGTCCTTTCATGCTCATCCTTTGAACGATCGTTTTAATATTGTTCGGCACCTAGCTACACGCATAAGTGCTGATCGTGGAGCATTGCTTAGGTACCGCATGCAATTGCGCCTTCCGGGTTTTGCCTACCCATGTCTAAACGCAAAAAACAATAAATTTCGGACTTGGGCGCCGCATCCATATTCGCGACCGGTGATATTGCTTTATTCGACTGCGCACGAAATTCTCTCAAGTCACCGCAATTAGGCTCATTGCTTCGCCTCTGCCTGCGCGGGCAGGACTTAATTCGATGCCGGCATAGAACTATTTCGCGACACCGTCCGATACCGGCGGCACCCACCTTGCCGAGCGTGAGCCCCCGTTTCCCAACGCCCATGCCACCCCTTGCGTCACGCAAGGCACCGTATGTCCGGGCGACACCGTCGCCATGTGGTACTGCCTGCGCTGCCGACAGGTCGTTTCCCACTACAGATTCGTACGGGAAGATTGAACACCTCACCGATATTAACTTGACCAAACATGAGCCGGCCCGATACCGCATTGATCTATCGCGGCGGGCACTCACACGCTGTTGCACGCAGAGATGAGCTAGATCAAGAGGCTATGGATCGGCAAGCCCCGGATATCGCTCCATCAATACATGCGCGATCCGGCTGCGCATTTCCGGGCCGTAGGCCGCGCCGAAGCCCTCACTTCGCATGAAGTTCGGCGCGTGGGCATTGGTAACGATGACGTCGGTGCGGCGCGGTGCTTTGGTGTCGTCAATGTACCAGCCCGGCAATGCCAACACAGGCACAACACGCACCGTCTCACCAACCGCTTGGCTTAAGAAATTCTGCAACCACTTCGCCTGGTGCGCGGCCTGCTCCAGGGGCTTGGTCTCCACGTGCGACGGGAAGGCTAGCCGTTTCCCGTCGTACTCCACTCGCGCCGATTCGCGTACCTTGGCCTCGGGTTTCTTTCGCGACTTGGTTTCCACGCAGAACACCACGCCGCGACCGATGACTACATGGTCTATGTTGAATTTGTCGGCCGGGAAGTCATGAAACGCCATCACCCCGTGCAAGGCCAGCGGATAGAGGCGTTGCGCGACGGCCAGTTCGGCGTACAAACCTTCGCGGTAACGTCGGCGTCTGCGTATATGGCGAATTAGTTTCCATGTGGCCCACGCCAGTATCACGATCAGGACCAGCGCGAAGAACGCATCGCCCCATCCGAACCGGATGCCGGACCAATCGGGAACAACACGGTCGATACGGACCAACAGCCAAGCCGAGAACAGTGTGGGCCCCGCCATCGCCACGACGGTGAGGGCTTCGGCGATGGCATCGTCGTGTTTGGCGATCTGCCGACGCAGGCCTTCACCCGGCTGATTGATCACCTTGAACGTCAGCGGCGAGCGCCGTCGATCGCGACGGCTCAGCGCCCGATAGAGGAACAGCACCGCCACCACGAGTATCGTCGGCAGCATCAAAGCCAGCAACAGAATCAGATTGCTCATCGGCGCATCATCCATCCTTGGGTGAGATAAGGCGATGGTGCAACAGCGATGCAAACCGGTTTATGCGTCAGTTCCCAAAGCAGAACAGAAGCGAGGGCATGACGCTGCCCTCGCCTCTTACCTCGCCCCCGTCAATGCTTCTCATCCCTCGGCGGATGCGGATCATTCCCATAGCTGTCGCTGTCCTGGATCTTGCCGTCCTGGCCGTGGATGACCAGTTCCACTTCGTCCTTGCGGGCGAGGTCGCGGCCGGCGTCCAGGGCGTCGGCTTTGCGGTCGTGGACGGAGCTCGCGCGGTCGGCGCCTTCGCGCTTGACGGCCCAGCCTTCGGGATGGGGTACGACGTGGACGTCTTTCTTCGACATGGTCCTTTGTCCTGTGAATGCGCGCGGTTTGCGCGCAGGGCCGACGCTAGCACCGCGGAAACGGCCTGCCTGGAAGCAGACACAGCGCGTGTGCCGCGGCGTGCCACGTCTTTTTGAAAACGTGAAATGCGGCAAGGCGAGGACGGGCTGGGTGGCTGTCGCCCGCCTGCGGGTCGCGGCCCTGGCGGGGCGAGTCGAGCGACGAACGCGGGCTTGTACGCGAACGGTCCAAAGCGCCTGCGTTGGACAAATTTTCACCATCGAAGGCCCGGCGAGCTGCTCCGGAATGACTCGGCGGTGTTCCGGAAGGGCTCGGAGAGATTCCGGAAGCCCGAATCGGTATTCGCGAAGCCCGCGCCGGGCTTCGCGAGCACGGATTCGGGATTCGCGAAGACGAAATCGGTGCTCGCGAATACGAATTTTGGATTCGCGAAGCCGGGCCGGGCCTTCGCTAAGGCGAAATTGCTGCTCGCTTAAGCGAAATCGGTGTTCGCGAAGGGCAAATTCGGCTTCGCGAAGGCCGTCGCGGGATTCGGGTGCAGCTCGATCGTATTCGCGAACCTCTCCGCGGGCTTCGGGAACAGCAAATCGGGATTCGGGAAGCGCCGCGCGGTGTTCGCGAAGGCCCTGGCGGACCAGCGTCGAAGCGATACCGCCTTGCATCGGCCCCGCCCCCATCAAGCGAACGACGCATCGCACCACGCGCGCACAAAAAAGCCGCCCGAAGGCGGCTTGCTGGGACATCGGTGCGTGGAGGTCGCGACAGGCGGCGGCTCACGCCGGCGGCGCGGCGGCATCGCGGCGGCCCTTGGCCCAACGCGCGCCCATCTCCTTACGCAGGCCGTCCAGGCCCTGGTTCTTGCCGGACACCTTGAGCAGGCCGTAGCCCTCCAGCGCGAACGCCATCAGGTCCGCGCCGAGCGCGGTCTCGGTGTCCTCGCCGCGCTCGGCCAGGCGCTGCAGGCGGTCGAGCAGCGGACGCAGGCGGTCCAGCGTGCGCAGGTCCAACTGCGCGCCGGGCAGGTCCAGGCTGGGCGGCACGATCTGGCGATTCTGTTCCAGCACGCTGAGGGCCTGACGGCAGAACACCTCGGACTTCGGCCCCATCTTGGTCAGCCGGCGGCGGTCGTCGGGCGACAGCGAGACCAACCCCGCCAGCGCCGTTTCCAGTTGATCCAGCGCCGCCACCGCGGTGGCGACTTGCTCGTCGGACACTTCTAATTGAATCAGGTTCACGCTCATGACGAATCTCCTTGTCGATGCGGACGCACGTCGAAACGACGGCGACGGGCATCCTGGCGAAGCGCCGGCGCGATGAGCAGTCAGCGAGATCCGCATTGCGGTGTCGGATTTTCCTTGGGTTAAAACGTGTGCAAACAGGCACAGACGGCTTGCGTGCGCATCGCACGCCGTGACTCGGCACATTCGCGAAGCATCCGTAGCGCCCTGCCCGCGCCAGAGGCAGACCGGCGACCAGCGGCATGTCGGAATGTCGACGCGGCCTGCGCCGCTATGGCGTTCAGCCAGCCGCGAATCGATAGCCGAAATGCCGCGCTACAACGCGGACGGACCAACGGCCTCGGCGATCCGGTCTAGGTCGTCGGCTAAGCGATCAAAGCAATCGGCCAACGCTTGCGCCGAGAGATAGATTACGTCGGGGCCAGCTTGGCCTTGAGGCTCGGTGAGCTGGGCGAGTAGACGCAGGTGATCGCGGGTTTGGGTTAATGCTTGGTAGGCGGTCCTAGATAAAAGATAGCCTTGAGTGGTAGAGCTTGAGGTGCCACGTCTGATTTGCATGTGATCTAAATCCAGATATTTTTCACAAACACTACCTGAATTCATTCAACATTCAAAATTAGAATAAAATTCTTAAGCAATCAAATTCCGCGCCAAAGCGGCAGCCCACGATAATAATTATTTCCCTTTCACCTCAAATCCCAAAGCACAGCAACGCGCGACGGCATTTGACTCATCTTTTACAGTTGAAGTGATTCCCTCCATGGAAATAAAAGGCAGGGGCACTCCAAATTCACTCTCAAGCTTCAAAAGAATCTTTTTTGGCAGATGCTCGGGTCTTAAGACAGGAAATAAGGAGTTACTATCCCGCACAAGCGAGTAAGCTTTTTTTCTTACAACCCTTTGATTTTCTGAGCGCGCAAGGAAGCCGGCAACAGACCTTTTCATTCCGCACATCAAGAAAAAAGTCGGGTCCCCTGTCGCGCGACTTATAACGCCCATGCGATAAATATCCCTCAGTATCATGTGCAAGGTAGGTGACGAGTAGCCGAACCATTTGTATTCAATCCATCTATTCCCGCCATCCTTGGCCCATCGAATATCACATGATCTCGGCCGCCCCCGCTTATTACTTACAAGCACGGGATGTTTTGCCTCAAATTCTATGCTATCGACCTTCTCTGCCGCATGGATAAGCTGAGCAAGCGCCGACGCCATTCCTCGTTCGGAGAAGGCATAACCGCGGTCACACGCAAATTCAAAATTGAGATACGCAGTTATCCCATTTACAACGCCCCTAATGACCGCCATACCGCCCCCTTAAAAAACCGACACCCTCACGATAAAACACATGAATAAAATAAAATTTGCTGCAAGCTTACAGATGTATCTACACGCCCTAAAAATATATAGCCCTCAATAAACCCAAAGGCCAGAAATTACGCGATCACCTCTTCAACCAACGACACATTAATCCATCAAACTATGCTTTGAATGCAGAAAAATGACGGGCCTCTCTTTATCTACCTCACCGCATTTTTCCTTGCTCAGTAAATTCGCTCCATTTGCAGTCTTGAGGTGTATTCCATCCATCCAAATCCACCACATCAGCAAGAGCAAACAACCTAAGCTATTACTGTAGCAAGCAGCTTAAAATCATCAATATTACATCGCTTGGCAACTCTAAGTTTAAAGCTTGCCGAACTGGTCGTTATCGCGAAAGATTTTTGCAGTCTTCTCTTCAAAAGAGGAAGAAGTAGATTTTTTCCTGAGCAAAAAAATAATGTCAATTCATCATCGCCAATTGAATGCCGCCTTCTAACTTGCGCACAATCGGCCGCAAAAATACCGGTGCCGTGTTTAGCATCTGTCGCAACTTCAAAGTCAATTATCTTTTGAGAAATTTTTATCTGGTCTACATGCCCTGTGTAACAGGTCGACAACTCAGAAAGAGGAATATTCACAGTAGCAATGCCGCATCGTCTCTGACATGCGACTCCACTCGCCACGACAAATTTTGATAAATGACGCGATACAGCCTCAACCCATTGGGAAAAGTCGAAAATTTTACGTATGGAACTCAAATCCATAGAAACGACTTCTTCATCTAGAACTGAAAGGATAGCCTGCTCGTCGATTAAGTAGTTTTCAATACAATAACGGCTTAACCTAAACAATCTAATTAAACTTGGCTTCGGAGTTCCTAGGAGAACATCGTAATCTCCGTCAATTATACACACACACTTTCTTTCTCGCGCGCCCTGATCAGCTGCACACTGAGCCAGCACCTTCGATTTACTACCAATGGGAAATATTTGAGCGAGGGACACTTCTTGCCCTATAGCACGCCGGATAATTTCCATGTAAATTTTTTTTGACTCAATCGCGGTATCCTCAATAAAAATATCGACATCGTTAAATGAAGTGAAGAAGACATGCTTCGCATATTTCGCTGCCGCGCTACGTTGTAGCATGGTTCAAACACTCACGCAGTTGTTGACAAAGTCCCCAACAATTTCTGGAGAATGAGTCGCAATTATGAATTGAGCTCTGGCGCTGCTTTCAAGCATTTCCCCTAGCAAAATCTCTTGCCAGCGAAGATGCAAAGATAATTCGGGCTCATCAATAATAAATACATTGCTTCGCCGGCCAAAAGAATTAAAGAAAATATGCCCAAACATTACAAGTAGCTGTCGCTCACCGGAGCTTAACGCGCCAAGAGGAACCTCAGTTGCATCGGGGCGATGCACTTTTATCTGCCCCACCGCATCTATATTAATGGATTTTCCCGAATCCGAGAAAAAGCGATTAACACAGGCGACGAAAGAAACGAAGCGAGCTGACAGCTGATCGCTTTTCACATCAAACTCTCTGACAGTCTCTACTAACTCCTTTAATCGGAAGAGGTTGGATTGATTAAGCAGTGCCTCAAACACTGCGTCTCCTGCATCATCTTCGTTTCGTCTAGGGCCTGGTCTTTTGAGCCTTTTGGAGAGCTCCGTTACTTGCTGGAAGAACGGGTCCAACTCTTTCTTTGACTCCGCCTCATCAATGCCGACAGAAATAAGCGCTCTAATCAATGCATTTCTTTGGCTGGCCAAATCTTCCACTGAGGCAATCTGCGAACCGAGTCTGAATTGATCAAATATCTTCTCCTTCGAAACCTCTACATACCTGAAGCCAGTCAATAGTAATTTTCTTCTTAATCGCTCTGACTGTTGATCTTTAACTTGACGCACACGACGAAAAGCATCTAACACCAAAGCCTGTGTTTCTATAAGGCCTGCTGCGAGAGAACCTTTAATGGGCCTAGCCACTCGGCCGTACTCTCTTATAATAAATCCTTCACTATCTGGGCTTGACGCATACTCATCTTGAAACCCCATATGGCGCCGATCTAAACCAAGAAAAACAGGCGCTTGAAGATCACTAATTGCCCGATAAGTCGGGTTATCTGAAAACTTCACCTTCATAATTCGATTGGATTCAGCAACGCGCCTTGCATCACCCAATTCAGGCTCAATACTTTCCATTAAACTTCTTGAGATCTCTAAAGGAGTGCTTTCGCTAGAAATCGAGATCACAAGCTTGTCACGCTGCCTTCGAGCGATGATAGCTCTCACGCCTCCCTGATCGCTGAACTCGACCATGGCCTCAGCAAATTGAATGAATAGAAGATCTCTTAGTGAAGGCGTCAAAAGTGCCTGCATCATTCTTAAGGCAGTCGTCTTTCCACTACCATTGGGACCAGTCAGAATCGTAGGGTTTCGCAAAAAATCGAAATCAAATCGCAAGTAACCATAAACCCCGCGAGCACTAAATTTATTTATTCTCATAATATACTCATATAGATATTAGCTGTAGACGTTCATTTCGGCAGTCGATGACCAAGCAAAAGCGCTTTAACTTACCCGAGCCATGAAAACATTTCGCGCAACTGCCACAAAACAGTTCCATATTAAGCAAATCAGGATCACAAGCCTGGGGGAGAAAGCGATTCAAAAGCGTCGTTTGCGACACCGACAGCGCTCGCTTTAGCTGTGTCCATGAACGCGAAAAGCACACCATTCCGGACAGCTGCTTGTCCACTCGCCGAATAGCCTTTATTGCGCAGAGGTGCAGCAGGCTCAAACTGGGCGAGGTGAGATCGACTACCGCTCCCGGATCAGTCATGCCATGCTCCTGGAGCGGACACATTGAGCATGTGGACACACCGTCGCGATGTAACGTATTGATCGAACAGCCATATCATTATCGTGCTCGGGGCAACCGCCTACCCTTCGGTGAACATCACGTGCGACCTAAGTTCCTGGATGGGCCGCTCATGCGCACCATGTGCGATTGCTTGACCAGTGCCGGGCGTAATCGGGCGAGGCCTAGACAGCAGCCAGACGCGCTTGACGCGGGTACGTAAATCGACAATAGGACATCGGATTTGCGGGACTTCAACGCAATGCGGAATCCATGGCCGGACGTTAACGCACCGCTGAGTTCCCAGACATTGGAACGGCCGGGTGGCGACGCTTCGGGACTTAGTTTCGCGCCCAGCATCGTCTCAACTGCGTCGCGGCTGATGCGTTTGTCGCGAGCGATCAATTGCATCACGGCCAAGATGCGGGGTTCGAACTCTTTGGCCAGACGGGCCACACCGGGATCGGTGCTTATTGCGGTCTGCGTTGCTTCCTTTGGCTTTTTGCCCCGATCGCTAGTTTCGTCCACCGATGCAGCCGAGCATGCGGATACCAGGGATAACGCAAAGACCATCCAGAACCTGTATCCATTGATGCGCGGACCTGGGTGCTTCATGGCGATCTCTTCCTGAGCGCTGATGCCGGGACAATCGCAACATCATCGATTACGGCCGGGGTTGCAAGACTATTCGGCTGGAAATCTGCAAAGAAACTGACTGTTAGCCGTCGCAATCGTGCATTAGCGCAACTGCTAGTTGCGCATGGGCAGCGAGCGCTTATGGAAGTGTGCCTGATGGCCATCAACTTACCCATAAAGCAATAGCCCCGCCGAAGCGGGGCTATTCGTGAATTGATTCGCTGTATTTAGTGAACTCGATTCGCCTTACCCCCGCCAATTAGCATGCATCCGCCAAAACTCAACGCTGCGCCAATAAGCCGCCCGATCCAACCCCACCCCCGACCCGCCCTCCTCCACACCTAACGCATTACGCATCATCGTAATCGGCGCCATCGGCGTCTCGATCGGCTCGGCGGTGTACATGCAGCCGACCACGCCCCAGTCGGCGGTGGTGTCGGTGCCCTCTTTCGCCAGTTGTTCGCGGCTGTAGAGGATGACGATGAGGTAATCGGCCACGGGCGGGTCGAGGCCTTCGAACCAGCGCACCAGCACGGGCAGTTCGTCCTTGGTGCGGGCCTCGTAGTCGCTGCGCAGCAGGTGGCGGTTGGCGTCGGTGATCGGCGCGGTCAGGCAACGGGTGCTGGTCCAGTTGCGGTGGACGTGCAGTTTGCAGAACGGGGCGTAGCCGTCGAGGACGGTCAGCGGCGGGACGGCGTTGAGGTGGCGCTCGAATTGCTCGGGCGTGATGTCCTGGATGGTGTTGCGGCGCGGTTCGCGCGGGAACAGGCGGGCGCGGGCGAAGTCGGTGAGGATGATGGTCATGGGGGGATTATCGGGCAGCACGCGCCGGGCCGTCTGGGGCGGGTCGACCGCTCTGTGTTCTCAGGTGACGGCGCGCTTGCATCCGCGGATGGGGTCGCGCAGGGGTCGCCTTTTCGGCGATGGCTGCGGTGCTCGCGGTTATCTCTCGATGCTGCCGGGCATGCGCGGCAATCGATCAGATCGCTCCGGAGCCATCGATCCATGCGTACAGTCCGCTGATTTCGCGATCCGGCGATTGCCCGGCGTCCATCGAGAACAACTGCCAATGCGCTTCGCGGCCTGGCGGCAACGGGATGCATGAAATCTGCGGCCCTTGATCGAGCAAGGCCGCGATATTGCGCACGGCCTGCGCCTGCATCACCCGGATCAGCGGCGTCAGCAGGCGAAGGTCGACGTTCGCGGCCTCCAACGCGCGCAATGCGGCATCGGCCTGGGCCAGCATGTCTTCGTTCTCAACATTGACGTCGCGTGCGCGCACGGCCGCGCACCAGGCGTGATCGTCAGCCGGGGTCACTTGGGCGAGCAAGGCATGCAGCAAGGCGGCCGTGGCGACCGCCGGCTCTCCCGACAGTTCGCTGTTGGCCCACAGCAGCGGCGCATCGAGGCCGAGTGCGGCGTAGTACTGCGACAACTGCGCCAGTTGGGGCTTCTGGCGCAGCAGGTAGTCGTCGTAGGTCGATGAAGGCATGGGCGGCGGCCGGCTGCGAACTGGGTGACTGCCGCGAGTGTAAATCGGTGCGGTGGGAACGGGGTTGCGGCGTGGGTCGGCCCAATGCTTCAGCGCATCTGTGGTCGACTCGCGGCGTCTGGACCGAAACGCCTGTTCAATCCCTCAAGTGCTCAGCGCAGCGGCAGTTTCGCTTCGATCTCCAGCACGTCCGCCTCGGTCTTTATGTCGGGCGCAACGACAGGACAGGCGCGGTGACTCATGCTCGGCGATGGCGTATTCGATCCGACGTGATCGGTCGCACGGCGGTGTTGCAGCGGCTACGCAAGCTGCAACACCGCTTGAACGAGGCTTCGCTCAGGTGGGCCGCCCCAGCGCCACGTTCGCATAGGTCTGCGAGCTGCCTTGGACCGCGATGGTGTCGAGTTGGTCGATGGTGTGCTGGGCGATGTCGTTGCCGAAATCGGGCGCGGGCGCGGAGATGGTCGTCGGCATGGCGTCCATGAGCTGCGGCGTGGGCGATGCGCCGATGCTGTTGAGCACGTCGGCCGCCGCGGCGGACCACGAGCGTTTGCCGTCGGCGATATCGCGGTTGGTCTTCGCCGCGGCTTCGGCGCGATCGGCGGCGTCGTTGGCGGCGGCGACGGACGCGCGCGCTTCTTCCGCGGCGGCCATGTTTTCTTCGCTGGGATCGGCCTTGGCCGCAGCGGCGGCCTTCTTCGCTTCGTTGGTCGCCTCCACCGCATGCTCGTGGGCTTGCTGCGCGGCGGCTTGCGAATTGGTTGCGTAGCTCTCGGCCGCTTCGGTGCCGGGCTGCGACTGATTGTGGGCCACGCTTCGTTCGGCGAAACCGGCGGCCGCTTCGGCTTTGTCGGCCGCATCGGCGGCGTTCGCCGCATGCTCGGCCGCTTTGCTTTCGTTGTTGCTGTTGGCGCCTGAGGCCGCCGACGCGCCTGCGCCACCGCCTACACCGTTGATCGACATGGGAGCTCTCCTTTGCTGTGAATTCCAGGACGATGACGACGGCGCATAGGGGGACGGCGTGCGCGGTCGTATCGAATTCGACGGTAGTCGCTTGGGCTGCGTGGGGCAGCCTGGGGTCAGCCCTAGGGCAGTACGTCGGTGTTAACGAAGCGGCCGGCGGCGTTCAGGCTGGAATCGATGCGAGGATTCGCGAGGTTAAGGCGGCAGATCGAGCTCGCCTGTGCGTTCGTCCATATCCTGCGCTCACAAAAAAGCCCGCGGATGCGGGCCTTTCAGGTTAAGCACTTAGTTTTGGAGCCGTCTTACCTAAGTGCTCGGCTTTGGCTCTTCCCCCCTTTGAAAAAGGGGGGCTGGGGGGATTCGCTTTTTCGACCCGATCACCGCGCTAGCCGCGATAAACGCGAATCCCCCGCCCACCGATTACTTCTGCGGTACCAACTTTCGCAGGCGCTCGCCCCCTTTTACAAAGTGGGCACCGATTTACCGATTTACGCGCGCGGCGTGGCGGGGTTACATGTTGCGGCGGTATTCACCACCCACGTCGTACAGCGCATGGCTGATCTGGCCCAGGCTGTGGGTCTTCACCGCTTCCATCAAGGACGCGAACACGTTCTTGCGGTCGCGCGCGGACGCCTGCAGGCCGCGCAGGCCTTCGCTGGCGTAGTCGTTGCGGCCCTGCTGGTACGACAGCACGTTGTCGATCTGCTGGCCCTTTTCTTCCGGGGTGGAGCGGATCAGTTCGATCTCGGTGACGATGTCGCCGCCGTGGTCCTTCGGCAGGAAGGTGTTGACGCCGACCAACGGCAGGCTGCCGTCGTGCTTCTTGTGTTCGTAGTAAAGGCTTTCTTCCTGGATCTTGCCGCGCTGGTACATGGTGTCCATGGCGCCGAGCACGCCGCCACGCTCGCTGATGGCTTCGAATTCCTTGTACACGGCTTCTTCGACGATGTCGGTGAGGTAGTCGACGGCGAAGCTGCCCTGCCAGGGGTTTTCGTTGAAGTTAAGGCCCAGTTCCTTGTTGATGATCATCTGGATCGCGACCGCGCGGCGCACGCTTTCTTCGGTCGGGGTGGTGATGGCTTCGTCGTAGGCGTTGGTGTGCAGGCTGTTGCAGTTGTCGAACAGCGCGTACAGGGCCTGCAAGGTGGTGCGGATGTCGTTGAACTGGATTTCCTGCGCGTGCAGGGACCGGCCCGAGGTCTGGATGTGGTACTTCATCATCTGGCTGCGCGGATCGGCGCCGTAGCGCTCGCGCATGGCGCGCGCCCAGATGCGGCGGGCGACGCGGCCGATGACGGTGTACTCCGGGTCCATGCCGTTGCTGAAGAAGAACGACAGGTTGGGCGCGAAGTCGTCGATCTTCATCCCGCGCGCGAGGTAGTACTCGACGATGGTGAAGCCGTTGCTCAAGGTGAAAGCCAGCTGGCTGATCGGGTTCGCGCCGGCTTCGGCGATGTGGTAGCCGCTGATCGACACCGAGTAGAAGTTGCGGACGTTCTTGTCGACGAAATACTGCTGGATGTCGCCCATCATGCGCAGGGCGAATTCGGTGCTGAAGATGCAGGTGTTCTGGGCCTGGTCCTCTTTCAGGATGTCGGCCTGGACGGTGCCGCGCACGGTGGCGAGGGTCTTGTCCTTGATGCGCTGGTAGGTTTCGGCGTCGACGACCTGATCGCCGGTGATGCCGAGCAGGCCCAGGCCGAGGCCGTCGTTGGTTTCGGGCAGCAGACCGCTGTATTGCGGGCGCTTGCGATCCTTGAAGATGGCTTCGATCTTGTCGTGGGCGGCGTCCCAGCGGGCGCCGTCTTCGCGCAGGTATTTCTCGACCTGCTGGTCGATGGCGGTGTTCATGAACATCGCCAGCAGCATCGGCGCGGGGCCGTTGATCGTCATCGACACCGACGTGGTCGGCGCGCACAGGTCGAAGCCGGAGTACAGCTTCTTCATGTCGTCCAGGGACGCGATGTTGACGCCGGAGTTGCCGATCTTGCCGAAGATGTCCGGGCGCACGGCGGGGTCTTCGCCGTACAGGGTGACGCTGTCGAACGCGGTCGACAGGCGCGCGGCGGGTTGGCCGACGCTGAGGTAATGGAAGCGGCGGTTGGTGCGCTCGGGCGTGCCTTCGCCGGCGAACATGCGGATCGGGTCTTCGCCGGTGCGGCGATACGGGTACACGCCACCGGTGTAGGGGTAGTAGCCGGGCAGGTTTTCTTTTTGCAGGAAGGTCAGCAGTTCGCCCCAGCTTTTGTAGGTGGGCGCGGCGATCTTCGGGATTTTCTGGTGGCTCAGGGAGTCGCGGTAGTTTTCTACGCGGATGGCCTTGCCGCGGACTTCGTATTCGGTGATGTCGTCGGTGATGGATTTCAGGCGCGCGGGCCAGTCGCGCAGGAGTTTCAGGGCTTCGGACGAGAGGGTCTGGACGGCGTCGTTGTAGCGTTGGCGCAGGGTCAGCAGGGTGCGGTCTGCGGTGATCGGGCTGCCCTCACCCGCGCCTTCGGCGCGACCTCTCCCGCCAGCGGGAGAGGTATTCGATGCAGCTGAGGTATTCGACGCAGTTGGGGTATTCGACGCAGTTGGGGTATTCGACGCGGCTCCTGCTCCCTCTCCCGCTTGCGGGAGAGGGCTGGGGTGAGGGTGCGAAGGCAACAGCGCATCGGCGGCGAACAGGTCCAGGGCCTTCGGCAACTCCGGATCGTTCAAGTCATGCAGCGATTGCCAGTAGGACTGCGCGCGATCGGCGACTTCGGACTGGCTTTCGATCTGGCGATTGATCGACCTGCCCTGCTCCGCAATCTCAGCGAGATACCGCACACGCGCGCCAGGAATCAGCACCGTCGCGCGCGGCTCCTTCAGCGAGGTGTCGACCTCGGGCGTCCACTTCTCGGCCGGCAGCGACAGCTTCTCGCGCAGCAGGCGGCACAGGTTGACGAACATCCAGCTGATGCCGGGGTCGTTGAACTGGCTGGCGATGGTCGGGTAGACCGGCACGTCTTCGTCGGGCGTGGCGAAGGCGACGCGGTTGCGCTTCCATTGCTTGCGCACGTCGCGCAAGGCGTCTTCGGCGCCGCGCTTGTCGAACTTGTTGAGCACGACCAGTTCGGCGTAGTCGAGCATGTCGATCTTTTCCAGCTGGCTCGGCGCGCCGAAGTCGCTGGTCATGACGTACATGGGGAAGTCGACGAGGTCGACGATTTCCGAATCGCTCTGGCCGATGCCAGCGGTTTCGACGATGACCAGGTCGTAGCCCAGGCCGCGCAGGAAGCCGATGCAGTCCTTGAGCACGGTGTTGGTCGCCGAGTGCTGGCGGCGGGTGGCCATCGAGCGCATATACACGCGCGGGCTGCGCAGCGAGTTCATGCGGATGCGGTCGCCGAGCAAGGCGCCGCCGGTGCGGCGACGGGTCGGGTCGACCGAGATCACCGCCATGCGCATGTCGGGGAAGTTGGCGAGGAAGCGGTTGAGCAGTTCGTCGGTGACCGAGGACTTGCCGGCGCCGCCGGTGCCGGTGATGCCGACCACCGGGGTCTTGCCGCCGGCGAGCTGCCATTGCTTGCGCAGATGCGCGAGCTGGCTTTCGTCGAGCAGGCCTTCCTCGATCGCCGAGAGCATCTTGCCGATGGTGATTTCGTCGTCGATCGCGGCCGGCTTGTCGGGCGTGGTGTCGGCGAGGCGGCCTTCGCTGGCGCGGCGCACGACGTCTTCGATCATCGCCACCAGGCCCATGTGCATGCCGTCGTTGGGATGGTAGATGCGCTCGACGCCGTAGGCCTGCAGTTCGCGGATTTCCTCGGGCGTGATGGTGCCGCCGCCGCCGCCGAACACGCGGATGTGGCCGGCGCCGCGTTCGCGCAGCATGTCGACCATGTACTTGAAGTATTCGACGTGGCCGCCCTGGTAGCTGGACAGCGCGATACCGTCGGCGTCTTCCTGCAAGGCGGCGCGCACGACGTCCTCGACCGAGCGGTTATGGCCGAGGTGGACGACTTCGGCGCCCTGCCCCTGGATCAGGCGACGCATGATGTTGATCGCGGCGTCGTGGCCGTCGAACAGGCTGGCGGCGGTGACGAAGCGCAACGGGGTGGCGTCGGCCTGGGCGGCGGGAATGTTGGCTGCAGTCGTGCTCATGGCGGTCTCGATACGCAGTACGGGCTGTGCGTATTGTAGCTCCGTGAAGCAGGCGCGGTTTGGCGGGTGGCCGTGCGGTGCAGGATGGGCGGCTGCGTTACGGCAGGTCAGGTGCCGGCGTCAATGGGGTTTGGGGTGGCGGGGGTTGGTGGAAGCGTGGCGGGGTTGGCGGTGATGGGGGTCTGGCGCTTGGGCCGCTGCGTTCGCCGTTGGTGGGTTGGACGCTTCGGTCGCCTTTGGTGGCTTGACCGCTTTGATCGCAGGTGGGTGCATTTAGTGATTGGCTTCGGTTCTGACGCGACAGGGGTTGGCCGCGCGCATCTCCCAAGTCGTCATTCCCGCGAACGCGGGAATCCAGTGACTTCAAACGTGCCCACAAGGAAGGCCTGAAGATCCCCGTAGTCAAAGGCGGTATTGACGCAGGCCGAAGTTGTTTGCGTCGCTGTCGATGGCGCGCGAAAGTCACTGGATTCCCGCGTTCGCGGGAATGACGACTGGAGGTTTCGCAATGACCTCGTCACCTCAATCCATGCAGCCGGCCTTCAGCAATCTGGCGTGGTCATGAACGCTTCCAGCGCCTGCGTCAACAGTACTGCAGCCACGACGTTGCCATCGACACAGGCGGGTGGCCGCCGAGTCGAGGAGAAGGGTCATGGCAATGCGTCCTTTGGTGTTGGCGGCGATCATCGGTGTGGCGTCGCTGGCGGGTGTGCATGCGCCCGAAGCGCAGGCGCGTACGTACGTGGGCGTAGATGTGCGGGTGGCGCCGCCACCGCCGCGCTACGAGCGGGTGCGGGTGCGGCCGGGCTATGTGTGGACGCCGGGGCATTGGCGCTGGGACGGCCGGCGTTACTACTGGATCGGCGGTAATTACGTACCGGCACGCCGCGGGTATGTGTATGTCGCGCCGCGCTGGAATGCGCATGGGCCGGCGTGGCGGCTGCATCCGGGACGCTGGGAGCGTCGTTGATTCCAGCACCGCGAAATGCGGTAACCGGCCGGCGCGTATCACCCAGGACGGTACGCGCCGGCCGCGCGGCACGGCGACGATGCGGGCGCATCGAGGCGGCGATTCGACGGCGGCGGCAAACCGTCCTAGGCTAGGCGCACAGGACGGGCGCGCCGAGTCATTGGCCGTCGACGGGACCGACCGAATCGGCCACTCAGCGTAAGGACACCACGGCCATGACCGAGCCGCGCTTCACCGCCAACGATCTGTACGGGCCGAGCGGCCGGCCGCAGGCCACCGACATCGACCAGGATCGCCTCAACGATTGCTACCTGCTGGCGCCGATGGCGGGATTGGCGCGATTGCAGCCGCAGCGCCTGCAGGACAGCATTTCCTACGATGAGGCCAGCCAGTCGTTCAAGGTGCGCATGTATCAACCCGGCGCGGACGGCGCGGCGCAAGCGGTGACGATCGATGTCAGCCAGGCCGACGTCCTCGACAATCTGCGCCGCCAGGGCGGCAGCACGGTCGACAACCGCAGCAATGTTGACGGCCCGCTGTGGCCCGCGGTGATGGAAACCGCGTACGCCGAAATGCAGAATCAGGGCAGCCGCAACGCGAATTATGCGGCGATCGAATTCGGCATGCCCGGCCCGGCGATGTACGCGATGACCGGCGAATCGGGCCAGGACATCACCCGCGAACAAGTCGCGGCGCTCAGCGCCGATCAGGTTTACACGCGCCTTCAGACCGCGTTGGGCGAAGGTCGGCCGGTAACGTTGGGCGCGTATGTGGAAAATCCCGGGTTTCCGCAGGATGGTTTGCAGGACCGGCACATGTACGCGGTCGAGGGTGTGCGCAAGGTCGGCAACGACATGTTCCTGGATCTACGCAATCCGCTGGCCGTCAACGGCGCAGGCGAAGGCAACGATCCGACGGGGCCGACGGTCAGCGTCAATCTCAATACGCTCAAGCTGAGCGATTCGACCTTGTTCAACATAGGGCCCGCGCCGTTGCCGCCCGCGCAGACGCAGAGCGCGCCCAGTGCACCGGCGACCGCGCCGGCGACCGGGCGGACGGAGTCCGGAGCGGCACCCGGCGCGGCGGCGAGCACCGGCAACGCGTACGTGGATGCATTGCTCGCCAACGTCAACGATCCCGATGGATTGAAACAGGCCATGCGGCAATTGCACGATTCGCCCACCGGCCAGGCGTTGCGCGAGGAAAGCCGCGCGCAATATGAACAGACCCTGCAACGCGAGCCCGCGCAAACGCCCCAACCGGCGCAGGAAGCCCCGGTCATGGAAGCGCCTGCGCGCGCCATGAGCCGTTGAGCCGCACGCCGTGAACTGCATCCCGGCCAGCAGCGCAGCAATCAGCGACCGTCCGATCGGCAGCGAGCCGATCGAAACCCCACCCTGCCCGAACACAGGTTCGGCGCGCCCGCCATCGAGCGCTCCACTCGCGGCCGTATCGCGCGCCTTTGCAATCTCATTTCGATGGCTGGTGCCGGCCGCGTTGTGCGGCGCCTTGCTGGCCTGCGCGGCGTCGCCGCGCGCCGCCCAACGCCCGCCTACCGAGGACGCTGTCTTGATCGATCAACTGCCCACCCCGCGCGCTGCGAACGTACATCCCCTGACCGCCGACGAGCGCGCGCTCGATCAGCAGCGCCTGTCACGCGGCGTGGCCACCTTGCTGGACGGGCGCTTCAGCATTCGAACGCAACGTTTGTTCGTGCTCGGCGGCGACGGCGACTGGATCGCCGTGCAGCACGGCGCCCGCGACCATGTCGAAACCAGGATGGGCGGCGTGTGGCTGGACGCACCGACGGCGAACGAAGACGTCACCGCGATGGTCTGGCGGACCGGTCAGCCGCCGAGCGGGTATCTCGCGCTAGCGTGGCTGCAGCCGGCCGACAACGCGGACCCGGAAGATCGAAGCCAAGTGTTCGGCTACTTCGAGCTGGAAAAACGCGTCGGCGCGCCCGAAGACAAGGACAACCCCAAAGCGGGCATGTTCGGCGGCGCGCCCAGGCGTTGACCCGACGGCGCGGGCTGCGCGTCCTGTCGCCCAGGGCCTGCCCGCGATGCCGTGTTGGCGATGGCCAACTCCCGTTGGATCGAGTCAAACGGCAATCCTGGCAAAGTTTATCGGCCTGTCCGCCCTGGCCCGCCACGCATACCTAGCCGTATTGCCCGATTGCTTTAGACTAGCGCCCCTGCGACGGGCAGCACGGCGCCGCCGCACAGGCGAATTCATTTCTTTTCAACGACTTAACCACACCCAGGCGTGACGCGCAGGCGGAAAATCCCGCGCAATCCCGCCCGGTCCGGAGCACCCGATGATTTTCGAAACCCTCGACACCTTCGGCCATGAGCAGGTCGTCTTCTGCCATAACAAGGACGCCGGCCTGAAGGCCATCATCGCGATCCACAACACCGTGCTCGGCCCGGCGCTGGGCGGCCTGCGCATGTGGCCGTACAAGACCGAGCAGGACGCGCTCAACGATGTGCTGCGCCTGAGCCGCGGCATGACCTACAAGAACGCGGTCGCCGGCCTGAACATCGGCGGCGGCAAGGCGGTGATCATCGGCGATCCGTCGGCCGACAAGTCCGAGGCGCTGTTCCGCGCGTTCGGCAAGTTCGTCGATTCGCTGGGCGGCCGCTACATCACCGCCGAGGACGTCGGCATCGACGTCAACGACATGGAATACGTGTACCGCGAGACCGAGTACGTCACCGGCGTGCATCAGGTCCACGGCGGTTCGGGCGATCCCTCGCCGTTCACCGCTTACGGCACCCTGCAGGGCCTGATGGCGGCGCTGAACAAGCGTTTCGGCGATGAGGAAGTCGGCAAGTACAGCTACGCCGTACAGGGCCTGGGCCATGTCGGCATGGAATTCGTGAAGCTGCTCAAGGAGCGCGGCGCGAAGATCTTCGTCACCGACATCAACAAGGGCCTGGTCGACAAGGCCGTGTCCGAGTACGGCGCCGAAGCGGTCGGCCTGGACGAGATCTACGACGTCAACGCCGACGTGTACTCGCCGTGCGCGCTGGGCGGCACCGTCAACGAGCAGACCTTGCCGCGCCTGAAGGCCAAGATCATCTGCGGCGCGGCCAACAACCAGCTGGCCAACAACGCCATCGGCGACGAAGTAGCCAAGCGCGGCATCCTGTACGCGCCGGACTATGCGGTGAACGCGGGTGGCGTGATGAACGTGGCGCTGGAACTCGACGGCTACAACCGTGAGCGCGCCATGCGCATGATGCGCACGATCTATCACAACCTCGGCCGCATCTTCGAGATCGCCGAGCGCGACAGCATCCCGACCTACACCGCGGCCGATCGTCTGGCCGAAGAGCGCATCACCGCGATCGGCAAGCTCAAGCTGCCGATGGGCCGTTCGGCCCCGAGCTTCCGCGGACGAATCCGCGGCGGCCACTGAGTCACTTCGACGGGGCCATCGGCCCCGTCGTCGTATCCGGCGTAGGGTTTTCGCGTCGGTCTGCGTTGAAATGAATGCGCGGGAGCGGCGCGACCTGCGCGCTGTAGTGCGATACACCTCCCAATGTTGTGCAAACGTATAGGACATTCGACATGCGCAAACACGCACTCGCCACCTTCGTGGCACTGAATCTGGCGTTCGCCGCCTATGCCGCCGAGCCGGCTAAGAAGGCCGCGCCGACCGCGCCGGCCCATCACGACGCGATCGATTACGAACATCAGGAGCAGTGGCAGGCCGCGCACGACAAGTCGCAGTCGCCGATCGACATCGTCACCACCAGTGCGGTCGACGCCGCCGACAACGAGCCGCGCGCGCTGCAGTTCGAACACACCCGCGGCGCGGTGGATGCGGTCGAGGACAACGGCCACGCGGTGCAGGTCGACACTCACGCTACCGAAGCGACGATCCGCGGCCGCCATTTCACCCTGGCCCAGTTCCACTTCCACGCCGCCAGCGAGCACACCCTGGACGGCAAGCATTTCCCGCTCGAAGGCCATTTCGTGTTCAAGGCTCAGGACGGACGCCTGGCGGTGGTCGGGGTGATGTACGACATCGGCGCGGCCAATCCGGTCGCTCAGGAGGTGCTCAACGACCTCAAGCCGAAGAAGAAAAAGGCCAAGCCGGCCCAGCACGAGATCGACATCGAAGGCCTGCTGCCGAAGTCGCGCGGCTATTACCACTACCTGGGCTCGCTTACGACCCCGCCTTTGACCGAAAATGTCGAGTGGTACGTGATGCCGGCGCCGGTGACCATGTCGAAGAAGCAGATCGACGCATTCCTGAGCCACTACCGCCGCAACAACCGCAACATCCAACCGCTCAACGGGCGGCCGCTGATTCGTTACGAGGGCTGATATGCGCAGTTTTCCCCTGGGTGAAGAGATCGACGCGCTGCGCGATGCCGTGCGCCGTTTCGCCGACGCCGAGATCGCTCCGCGCGCGGAGCAGATCGATCACGACAACGCGTTTCCGCAAGACCTGTGGCTCAAACTGGGCGAGATGGGTCTGCTCGGCATGACCGTGCCGGGTGAATTCGGCGGCAGCGAAATGGGCTATCTGGCGCATCTGGTCGCGATGGAGGAAATCTCGCGCGCATCGGGTTCGGTCGGTCTGTCCTACGGCGCGCATTCCAACCTGTGCGTGTCCAACCTGTACGCCAACGGCAATCAGGCGCAGCGCGAGAAGTACCTGCCCAAGCTGTGCAGCGGCGAATGGAAGGGCGCGCTGGCGATGAGCGAACCCGGCGCGGGCTCGGACGTGGTCGGCTCGATGAGCTGCCGCGCCGAACTGCGCGATGGCGTGTGGGTCGCCAACGGCAACAAGATGTGGATCACCAACGGCCCCGAGGCCGACGTGCTGATCGTGTACATGCGCACCGCGGGCAAGGACGCCGGCAGCAAGTGCATGACCGCGTTCATCGTCGAAAAGGGCATGAAGGGATTCAGCACGGCGCAGAAGCTCGACAAGCTGGGCATGCGCGGCTCCAACACCTGCGAGTTGGTGTTCGAGGACTGCGAGATCCCGGCCGAGAACGTGCTCGGCGAGGTGCATCACGGGGTCAAGGTGCTGATGAGCGGCTTGAATACCGAGCGGCTGGTGCTAACCGGCGGCCCGATCGGGCTGATGCAGTCGGCGCTGGACATCGCCCTGCCCTATGTGCGCGAGCGCAAGCAGTTCGACGTCGCGATCGGCACCTTCAGCCTGATGCAGGGCAAGATCGCCGATATGTATACGGCGCTGCAGTCGAGCCGCGCGTTCGCCTACCAGGTCGGTCGCGATTTCGATGCCGGGCACAAGAGCCGGATCGATTCGGCCGCGTGCTTGTTGCACGCGTCCGATGCGGCGGTGCAGGTGGCGCTGGAGGCCATCCAGACTCTGGGTGGCAACGGCTATATCAATGAGTACCCGACCGGGCGGATTCTGCGCGATGCGAAGTTGTACGCGATCGGTGCGGGCACGAACGAGATTCGGCGGATGTTGATCGGGCGGGAGTTGTTTGACGGCAAGAGCTGAGGGATCTTCGGCTCGGGCTGTCTGGAAACGCCGTCGCGGCTTTGCGGCGGCGTTTTTGTTTGGGGATTCGGGATTCGGGATTCGGGATTCGGGATTTGGGATTCGGGATTTGGGATTTGGGATTTGGGATTTGGGATTTGGGATTTGGGATTTGGGATTTGGGATTCGGGATTTGGGATTGGGGATGCAGGATTAGATAATTGGTGTTGGGTGCGATGTTGAGCGTGGGGCTTCTGGTTTTGCCTGGAGCTTGTCGGCGCTCGAAAAGCGAATCTCCCCCAACCCCTCTTTTCCAAAGAGGGGAGCGCATTCGCGGCGATCGTGTCGCTTGAGCAGCGAAACCTCACTCGCGCGTAAGCGCGCCGACGAACCTCCCCGATCGCCAAGATCAGCTCCCCTCTTTGGAAAAGAGGGGTTGGGGGAGATTCGCTTTTCCTTGCCGATGCGGCGTATCGACACGCCAGCCAACAAATGCCCACACCGCCAAGCGGCGTCACCCGGCGCGCTTCAGCGAATCCGCCTCGCCCTCGCCCAACTCAGAACGAAAACGACCAATTCGCCAACGCACGCGGATACTGCTGCCCGAATTCGTAACGATTATCCAGGTCCAGGCTCAACACCCCGCCGCGCGCAAACCGCGCGCTGAGCCCCAGGCCCAGCACTCCCGCTTCGCGCGCGAACGGATCGCTCGCGATCGGCGACCACACATCCAGCCCGGTGAAACGCGCATCGATATAGCGACCCGACTGGGCCAAGGTGCGCTGCCACTCGGCGCGGCCGCTCAAGGTCAACGACGCCGAGCCGAGCAGCCATTCGCGCTGCACCCGCGCGCCGGCCAGCAGTTGGGTCGCGCTCAGGCTGGAATCGTCCGCGCTCAGGCCGAACCCGGCCGCGCCGTCCTCGGCGAAACCGCCGCGCTGCAGACGCAGGCTCTGCACGCCGACATACGGCGTCAATAACCCGTTGCGCAGTTCGAAACGATGGCCGGCCTGCACGCCGACATTGAAATAGCGATCGGCATAGTTCGAACCGGTACCGAACTGGCTGTCGCCCAGCATGACGTCGCGACGCATGTCGCGGTCCATGCGACCGAACGCGGCGCGGCCCAGCAGGTAACTGCCGGCGCGGTCCCAACTGGCGTAGAACTGGCCTTCGATCTGGCGATTGCGTTCGCGGTCGCCGCGCTGGCGGGTGTAGGCGTAGCCGTCGGTCTGGCTCAATGCCGCGCCGACGCGAAGCGAATTCAAACGCTGGTCGTGACCGACGATCCAGCCTTTCGCGTCCAGGTCGAACCGACCCGCCGCCGCGCGCTGGGCGTCGATGCGATCGGCCCAGGCGCCGTCGCGGGGTTGCAGGGATTGCGCATCCAGACGCGATTCCAGCGCATGTCGATTGCCTTCCATCGCCATCATCGCGAAGGCGACATCGGCGCTGTGCAATTCGCCCGACAGGCTGGCCAGCGATTGCCTGGCGATCTGTTCGCTCGCCGACTGTTGCAAGGCGCCGGCCGCGGCGCCGAACGCACCCGGCGCGCCGATTGGCGCCGCGCCTTGATCGAGCCCGCGCAAGGCATCGTCCACGCGCACCGCGGCCGAAGCGGCGGCGCCCTGCACGCCCATCGCCTGCGCGGTCGCGCTGATGCTCAGGGCGGAGATGTCGAGCCAGGCCTGGGTCGCGCTGTAGCCCAGGGTCGCGGTCAGGAACACGCCCGGCGCGGTCGACAGCGAGCCGAACTGGCCGTTGACGCTGCCGGCATTGAGAAACACTTCGCGGCTGGAACGTACATAGCCTGGCAACTGCCCGAGCACGCGCGCATCGCCGGCGAGGCTGGCGCTGCCGCCCACATCGAGCTTGGAGCCGATGAAGAACTGCAACTGGCCCGCGGCGGACTGCGCGTAATTGCCATCGATGCGCAAGCCCGCGCCATCCAGGCGCAACGCGCCTTGGTTGTCGACGCGATTGCCGATGCGCGCGCCATTGCCGCCGGCGAAGGTCGCGCCGTTGCGAATGGTCACCGCCGACGCAAGGCTGCCGTTGTCGTTCAAGCGCAAGCTGCCGGCGACGACATCGGTCGCGCCGGTGTAAGTGTTCGCGCTGGTCGCATCCAGGCGCAGGGTGCCGCTGCCGTCCTTGATCAGCCCGCCGGCGCCGCTGATCGGGTTCGACCAAGTCGATGCGCCGTCGAAACTCACCCGCACATCGCCCCAATCCAGCCGTCGCAGACCGCGCACGGCGGCGCCGACATCGAGCAGGCCCTGGCCGAACGTGGCATCGACTCCGGGCGCGCCCAGGTCCTTGGCGTTACCGAGCAACGCCTGCCGCACCAGATCGTTGTTGAAATACGGAAACGCCTGCCACACCAGCGCGGCCGCGCCCGACACCTGCGGCGCGGCGAACGAGGTGCCGCGGATGATCCAGTAGCTCGTATTGCCGACCGCGTCGTTGACCCCGGTCGCCTGCACGTTGCCCGGTGCGACCAGGCAGTAGTTCATGGCGATACCGCAGGCGTTGGAGTAACTCGCCAGTTGGGTCGGCGTGTTGGTGTCCAGCGCCGACACCGCGATCCAGCCGCGCTCGAGCACGTTCGCGCCGGCGCCCTGGCTCGGCAGCGAGGCGTTGTCGGACGGCTGCGGCTTGGCTTCGTTGCCGGTGGCGAACACCACCAGGCCGCCGTTGTCGATGAAGGGCTGGTAGGCGTCGATGAAACTGCGGGTGACGTTGTCGCCGGTCCAGTACAGGCCGCCCCAGGAGTTGTTCATGATCCGCACGCCGGCGTTCATGAGGTCGCGGCTGACGATGTCCAGGCCGCCGTTGCTGGTGGCCTGATTGCCTTGGCCGCTGCCGTCGTCGGGCGGGCTGACGTCGTTGAGGATGCGCGCGGAGACGATGCTGGCGCCCTGGGCGATGCCGCCGGGCCAGGCGCCGACCGGAGTGCCGGCGATGATCTGCGAGACATAAGTGCCGTGGCCGAGCACGTCGTCGATGCGATGGTTGTTGCTGCGCGGATCGGTGTAGAGCAGATGCGGTCCGACCCGGCCGCTGAGCGCGGGATGGTCGCGACGCACGCCGCTGTCGACCACGCCGATGCGCACGCCCTGCCCGGTCAGCCCCAACGCCTGCGCCGAGCGCGCGTTGGTGAGGTCCAGATGCGCGCCGATCGGCGGCGGCGGGGTCGAAGGCGGTGGCGGCGTCGTGGTCGGCGGCGGCGTGGGTTTGACGTTGTCGCCGCCACCTCCGCCACCACCGCCGCAGGCACTGAGGATGGCGACGCTGAGTACGCACAGCGTCAACCGCGAACTACGCCGCACTGCCGATCGGTAACTTTTCATGGCTCACCCCGCTGGCGACGCGTCTCGTCCGCTCCCCAGCGGATCGATCGCATCTCGCATTCGTTTTAATCCAAGCACCGCGAACCGACAATCGATTCGTCGGTTTATTACGCAGAACCGGGAGAATCCGGATGCGCGTGTCGGGGCGGGGCGGCTGGCGCGGCCGGATCGCCGAGGCAGGCGCTGAGGTTCGAGCACGGCGTGGGACGGCTTGATCGGTTGGCCAAACCCGTATCCGGATGCGATTCGCCGGCAAATCCGGCAATGGGTGGCGGCGGTATTCGCGCAAAATCCGACCCTCGCCGCCACGCGCCGACCCTGTAATCGGTTTCGCAGCGCCGCCGGGAAATCTCCCCATTCAGCTGCGCGCCGGTTAGCGACCGCCCCAAACCCCTAATTCGTTAACTTTCCGCTAATCCAAATCCATCCCGCAGCGGATGTTTGCGGCACCGCAGCATGGCGCCGCATAATCGATGGGTTCCGGCCACCACCCTCGCGGGCCGGCCCTCACGCCACAGTTTCGGAGTTCCGCCATGAGCGATGTCGTCATCGTCGGTGCCAAGCGCACCGCCATCGGTTCCTTCCTCGGCCAATTCACCGGCGTCCCGACCCCGACCCTGGGCAGCGCCGCGATCACCGGCGCGCTCGAGCAGGCCGGCGTGGCCGCCGACCAGATCGACGAAGTCATCATGGGCTGCGTGCTGCCGGCCGGCCTCGGCCAGGCCCCGGCGCGTCAAGCCGCGCTCGGCGCGAACCTGCCGGTCTCGGCCGGCTGCACCACCATCAACAAGGTGTGCGGTTCGGGCATGAAGGCGATCATGCTGGGCCACGATCTGATCAAGGCCGGCTCGGCCAAGCTGGTCGTCGCCGGCGGCATGGAGTCGATGACCAATGCCCCGCACGTGCTCAACAATTCGCGCACCGGCATCCGCTACGGCAGCGCCGAAATGCTCGACCACATGGCCTGGGATGGCCTGACCAATCCCTACGACGGCAAGGCCATGGGCGTGTTCGGCGACGCCGCCTGCGCCAAGTACGATTTCGACCGCGCCGCGATCGACGCCTACTCCGAAGAGAGCGTCAAGCGCGCCCAGGCCGCGCAGAATGGCGGCCATTTCAAGGACGAAATCGTTCCGGTGACGGTCAAGGGCCGCAAGGGCGACGTTGTCGTCTACGCCGACGAAGAGCCCGCCAAGATCGACGTGGCCAAGATCCCGACCCTGCGTCCGGCGTTCGGCAAGGACGGCGTGCTGACCGCCGCCGCGTCCTCGAAGATTTCCGACGGCGCCGCCGCCACGCTGCTGATGTCGGCCGACGAAGCCGCCGCGCGCGGGCTCAAGCCGCTGGCCCGGATCGTCGCCCACGCCGGCCACGCGCAGGCCCCGGAATGGTTCACCACCGCGCCGGTGAAAGCGATTTCCAACGTGCTCGAAAAGGCCGGTTGGACGGTCGCCGACGTCGATCTGTTCGAGATCAACGAGGCGTTCTCGGTGGTCGCCATGGCGCCGATGAAGGACCTGGGCATCAGCCACGACAAGCTCAACGTCCACGGCGGCGCGGTCGCGCTGGGCCACCCGATCGGCGCCAGCGGCGCCCGCCTGGTGGTCACCCTGATCAACGCCCTGCGCATCCGCGGCGGCAAGCGCGGCGTCGCCTCGCTGTGCATCGGCGGCGGCGAAGCGACCGCGATCGCGATCGAGCTGCTGTGAGCGAGAACTGCGGTAAGCAAGAAGTTAAAAACGCGTTGCACAAAAAAAACCGGCATGCCGCTTGACACACGTCACCGGCTTGTCATCATGTTATCGGCGCGCAACTGCGCGTTGCCTAACTAAACGACGAGGAATCCGACATCATGAATTTCAACAAGGCGCTGATCGCCCTGGCTCTGGGCCTGGCCCTGGCCGCTTGCTCGAACCAGAAGCAGGCCGAAGAAGCTTCCGCCGACGCCGCTGCCGCTTCGACCGAAGCTCAGGCCGCTGCTGACACCGCCGCTGCCGCTGGCGACGCCGCCACCGCCGACGCCGCTGCTGCTTCGGCTGACGCCGCTGCCTCGGCTGCCGACGCCGCCGCCACCTCGGCCGACGCCGCTGCCAACGCTGCGACCCCGGCTGCTGCCGACGCCGCTGCCGACGCCGCCAAGAACGCTGCCGACGCCGCTGGCCAGGCTGCCGACGCTGCCAAGGACGCTGCCGCTCCGGCGGAAGCTGCCAAGGAAGAAGCGAAGAAGTAATATCGCGCAAGCGATACTGCTAGTTCCGACGCGAAAACCTCGTGTCGAACGGGAAAGCCGCCGGTTATCCGGCGGCTTTTTCCGTAAGGTCAGTGAACGATCGAAGCCGGCTTGCCGGACCGCTGCGAGCACTGGCGTTGCCTGACAGATCCACTAGACGTTTTATCTCAGACAACTCCTCAGGAGACATCTCATGAAGACCCATCTCTACGTCCTGCTCGCCGCCGCCGTCCTGGCACTGTCGGCTTGCGCCCAGAAGTCCGAAGAAGCCAAGGACGCCGCTGCCGAAGCCTCGGCCGCCGCCGAGCAGGCGGGCGATTCCGCCGCCAAGGCTGCTGACGCCGCCGGCACCGCCGTCGCCGAAGGCGCCAACGCCGCCGCCGCTGCCGCGTCCGACGCCGCCGCCAATGCCGGCGCCGCCGCCGACAACGCCGCCGCTGCCGCTGGCAACGCCGCCGATTCGGCCGCTGCCGCCGCCAGCAACGCTGCCGACTCCGCCGCCGCCGGTGCCGCCGACGCTGCCGCCAAGGCCGCCAACGCGACCGCCGACGCTGCGAACAAGGTCGCCGACAAGGCCGACGCTGCCGCCGCTGAAGCCAAGAAGGAAGAAGCCAAGCACTAATCGGCTTGCGTTTCGTTCACTGAAAGGCCCGCGCAAGCGGGTCTTTCTTTTTGTGGGCGAGGGTTTTTCGCAGATATCAGGCCCGCGCAAGCGGGTTTTGTTTTGATTGCTTTGTTCTGACGTGCGGCGACGCTGACGCTTGCAGGCCCTCACCCTAGCCCTCTCCCGCAAGCGGGAGAGGGAACGTTCTCGCTGCCTGAGCAGTTCCGATACCCGCTTCGCGCGCAACTATATGCAAATCGCGAACACGCTCCCTCTCCCGCTTGCGGCGACCGAAGGAAGTGCACAGCTGAGAGGGTTAGGGTGAGGGCCTCAGGCCAATCGACATCTTCATCAACTCCGTCACCCAATCACGAAACACGGATCACCCCCACGCCACTCCACCGCGCCTCGTCGCCACCGGACACACCTTCCGTGCGCATACGCTTGCGTGCGTTGCGAAACCTGAGCCGAAAGTGATTGGCCCGCGGCGACGCTTTATGCTTTGATGCCGCGTCCAAGCATCCGGCTGTCACGCAATGCCCGCGATCACTTCCCAACTCGACCCGCGCTCGCAGGATTTCCGCGACAACGTGGCCTATCACCAGGCCCTGGTCGAAGAACTCGACGCGCGGCTGGCGCGCGCCGCGCACGGCGGCGGCGACAAGGCCCGCGCCAAGCACACCGAACGCGGCAAGCTGCTGGCGCGCGACCGCATCGCCGCCCTGCTCGACCCGGGCTCGCCGTTCCTGGAAATCGCCCCGCTCGCCGCCGAAGGCATGTACGACGGCGCCGCGCCGGCCGCCGGCATGGTCGCCGGCATCGGCCGGGTCCAGGGCCAGGAAGTGGTGATCGTCGCCAACGACGCCACCGTCAAGGGCGGCACCTACTTCCCGATGACGGTGAAAAAGCATCTGCGCGCGCAGGAGATCGCCCGCGAGAACCACCTGCCGTGCATCTACCTGGTCGACTCCGGCGGCGCGTTCCTGCCGCTGCAGGACGAGGTCTTCCCGGACAAGGAACACTTCGGCCGCATCTTCTACAACCAGGCCCGGCTGAGCGCGGAGAACATCCCGCAGATCGCCGTGGTCATGGGCAGTTGCACCGCCGGTGGCGCCTACGTGCCGGCGATGTGCGACGAATCGATCATCGTCAAGGAACAAGGCACGATCTTCCTCGGCGGCCCGCCGCTGGTGAAGGCCGCGACCGGCGAAGTGGTCGACGCCGAAGCGCTCGGCGGCGCCGAGGTGCATACCACCGTGTCCGGCGTGGCCGATCATTTCGCCGAGGACGATCGCCACGCGCTGCAGATCGCGCGCGAGATCGTCGCCAACCTCAACCGGCGCAAGGTGCTGCCGGTCGCGGTGCAGCCCTCGCGCGAACCGCTGTACGCCGCCAACGAGCTGTACGGCATCGTGCCGAAAGACACCCGCCGCCCGTTCGACATCCGCGAAGTGATCGCGCGCATCGTCGACGGCAGCGACCTGCAGGAATTCAAGGCGCGCTACGCCAAGACCCTGATCACCGGCTTCGCCCATGTCCACGGCTATCCGGTCGGCATCGTCGCCAACAACGGCATCCTGTTCGCCGAGAGCGCGCTCAAGGGCGCGCACTTCATCGAGCTGTGCAACCAACGCGGCATCCCGCTGGTGTTCCTGCAGAACATCACCGGCTTCATGGTCGGCAAGAAGTACGAGAACGCCGGCATCGCCAAGGACGGGGCCAAGATGGTCACCGCGGTGGCCTGCTCGCACGTGCCCAAGTTCACCGTGGTGATCGGCGGCAGCTTCGGCGCCGGCAACTACGCCATGTGCGGGCGCGCTTACGGCGCGCGCTTCCTGTGGATGTGGCCGAACGCGCGCATCAGCGTGATGGGCGGCGAACAGGCCGCGTCCGTGCTCGCCACCGTGCGCCGCGACGGCATCGAAGCGGCCGGCAAGGTGTGGACGCCGGCGGAAGAAGAAACCTTCAAGTCGCCGATCCGCGATCAGTACGAAAGCCAGGGCAACCCCTACTACGCCAGCGCGCGGCTGTGGGACGACGGCATCATCGATCCGGCCGACACCCGCCGCGTGCTCGGTCTGGCGCTGTCGGCCAGCCTCAATGCGCCGATCGAGGACCGCACACGCTTCGGCGTGTTCCGCATGTAATGTTCCGCCTGTAACCGGCTGCAAGAGACCGCTTGGCATGATCGTCGGGATAGACCTGGGTACGACCCATTCGCTGATCGGCGTATACGGGCCCGACGGCCCGCGCCTGATCCCCAATGCGCTCGGCGCGTTGTTGACCCCGTCGGTGGTCAGCGTCGGCGACGACGAGAAAGTCATCGTCGGTCGCGCCGCGCGCGAGCGGCTGGTCTCGCACCCGCGGCGCAGCGTCGCCGCGTTCAAGCGCTGGATGGGCACCGACCGGGTCACCGCGCTGGGCACACACCGGTTCCGACCAGAGGAACTGTCGGCGCTGATCCTCAAATCGCTGATCGCCGACGCCGAGGCCGAACTCGGCGAGAAGGTCGAAGAAGCCGTCATCAGCGTGCCGGCGTATTTCTCCGACAGTCAGCGCAAGGCCACGCGCATCGCCGGCGAGCTGGCCGGGATCAAGGTCGAGCGGCTGATCAACGAACCCACCGCGGCGGCGCTGGCCTACGGCCTGCAGCAACGCGACGGCGGCGGTCGTTACCTGGTGTTCGATCTGGGCGGCGGCACCTTCGACGTATCGATCCTGGAATTGTTCGAAGGCGTGATGGAAGTGCACGCCAGCGCCGGCGACAACTTCCTCGGCGGCGAGGATTTCACCCAGGCGCTGCTCAATGCGTTTCTCACCGACAGCGGCCTGTCGGCGAGCCAACTGGCATTGAGCGAACTGGCCACACTGGAACGCCGGATCGAAACGCTCAAGCACGATCTCGCGCGCGGCAACGAAGCCACCCTGGAACTGCCGCTGGCCGGCGAGCCGCGCCAATGGCGGATCGACGAAGCCGGTTTCGCCCGGGTCTGCGAACCGCTGGTGCAGCGCCTGCGCGCGCCGCTGGAACGCGCGATGCGCGACGCCAAGCTCAGCCCCGGCCAGCTCGACGAAATCGTCCTGGTCGGCGGCGCTTCGCGCATGCAGCTCAGCGCGCGTCTGGTCTCGCGCATGTTCGGCCGGCTGCCGCTGCGCCACGTCAATCCTGACGAAGCCATCGGCCTGGGCACCTGCGTCGCCGCCGGGATGAAGGCGCGCGATCAGTCGCTGGAAGAAATCATCCTCACCGACGTGTGCCCGCACACCCTCGGCGTGAACACCACCCGCGAATCGCAGGGCGGCTACACCTCCGGGGTGTTCTCGCCGATCATCCACCGCAACAGCACCGTGCCGGTGAGCCGGGTCGAGCGCTATTACCCGACCCACGACGGCCAGCGTCAGGTCGAAATCCAGATTTATCAGGGCGAAAGTCCGCGGGTCGAAAACAACGTACGCCTGGGCGCGATCTCGATCGACCTGCCGTCGCGGCGCCGCGACGAAAACGCGATCGACGTGCGCTTCACCTACGACATCAACGGCCTGCTGCAGGTCGAAGCGACCCTGGCCTCGACCGGGCTGCGCCACGAAGTGCTGGTGGAAAAGAACCCGGGCGTGTTGAGCCAGGAAGAAATCCGCGAACGCCTGGCCGCGCTGGCCGCGCTCAAGGTGCATCCGCGCGACCAGCAGGAAAACATCGCCCTGATCGCTCGCGCCGAACGCCTGTACGAGGAACTGCTGTGGGCGCGCGATCAGCTGCAGGCCGCGCTAGTGCAGTTCCGCGGCGTGCTCGACCTGCAGGACAGCGCGGTGATCAGCGAGCACCGCGGCGAATTCGTGCGCTTCCTCGACGCGGTCGAATCCCAGGGCTACACATGAACCCGTTCGTCCGGCTGGGGGTGTCGGCGGACGCGGACGAAGCGCAGATCAAGCGCGCTTACGCCAAATTGCTGCGAATCACCCGCCCCGACGACGATCCGGCGGGTTTCCAGCAATTGAACGATGCTTATCAACGTTGTCTTGCATCGGCGCGGCAGCGTGCATTGGCGACGGACGAAGCCGGTGTCGATGCTCACGATCGGCAGGGCCGCGAGGACGACGCGCAGGGCGACGATGCCTGGACCGCGGCCGATGCGTTCGAGTTCACGCCGATCGCGACCAAACCGCAGGTGCAGGCGCCCGAGTTCGATCACGAACCGCGCATCGTCGCGCCGCCCGATCCCTCGCCGCGTCCCATTGCGATCCCGCCGGCACCCGATCCGTTCGCCCGACCGAACGCTGCAGCGGGTGCATCCGCGCACACCGCTGCGCGCCCGATCCCGCGATCGACCCATCTGCACGCGGCGGCAACGGCGCCGATCCACGACGCCGAGTACGAACCGACATTCGACAGCCAACGCTTCCTGGCCGAATTGAGCCACATCGCCCACACCCGCCCGGCCGAGGAACTGGAGCGCTGGCTGCGAGAGAGTCCGGCCTTGTATTCGGTCGCGCGCAAACAGACGCTGGCGCCGGCGCTGGTGACCTGTCTGAGCGAGCAACCCACGCTTTACCTCAGGCAGCTCGATGTCGTGCTGCATTTCTTCGACCTCGACACCGTCCACGAACGCACCTCGTCCCTGCAGGCGCGCATCGCCGACCTGCGCGCGCGAGCGCGTGCGCGCGGCCTGGATTTCCGCGAGCTGGAGTTCGACCCCAACCCGCGACCGGGCAAGCGCGCGGCGGGTTTCCGGATGACCCCGCAGATGGTGTTCTACCTGTTGATCGGCCTGGTCATGGTCGGCCGCATGCTCAAGGCCGTGTCCGAATCGGGCCACTCATGAGCCCGTTCGAACGCCTCGGCCTTGCGCCGGACGCGGACGAACGCGAGATCAAGCTCGCCTACGCGCGCGAGCTCAAACGCGTGCGTCCCGACGAAGATCCGCAGGGCTTCCAGGCGCTGCACGACGCCTATTCGCAGTGCCTGGCCTGGGCGCGGCGGACGCCGGACCAAGCCGATGACGATGAAGAAAACGAAGGCGAATTGAGCTTTCGCCTGGACGAAGACGAGTTCCGGCGCATGCTCGACCGCGTCGCGCAAACCGAATTCGCGGACGAAATCACTCACAGCACGATCGAACTGACCGCGCCCGCGGCACCGTTGCCGATCAATCCCGACCTTGCCGAACCGATGCCGTCCGCACCGTGGCAATACCAACAGACTTCGCCCGCACCCGGCCCCGACGCCTGGCCGCACCTCGATATTCCCGTCGCGACTAAAGCCCGCGCCATCGCCTGGCAATACGAATTCGAATCCACCGAACTGCTCGAGGAATTGATCGACATCGCTCGCAGCCATCCGGTGCGGGAGATCGAGCGCTGGCTGCATGCGCATCCGGATTTGTACTCGGTCGAACACAAGCAGGCCGTGGCCAACGCACTGGTCGAGCACCTGCTGGACGAACCACCGCTGCCGCTGGCGGCGTTGGAAACGCTGCTGCGGTTCTTCGATCTCGACGCCATCCATCCCGGCTTCCCGCGTCGGCACGAAGACGTGGCCGTGCTGCGCACCCAATCGCTGCATCACGGCGTGGTCATCGCTGAATTGCGCGGCGAACATCGCAGCCCCGCCGCGCATCGGCGTTATCGCAGCCGCGAAGTGCGCTGGTTCTGGTTCTGGATCGCGGCGATGCTCGCCGTCGCCCTGGTGCGCGTGTTCAGCGCGGCGCGTACGTCATGAACCCGTTCGAGCATCTGGGCATCGAGCCGGGCGCGGACGAGCGCGAGATCAAGCGCGCCTATGCGCGCAAGCTGAAAATCAGAAGACCGGATGAGGATTTGGAGGCGTTCCAGGCCTTGCGTGAAGCTTATGAACTTTGCCTGGAATACGCGCGCAATTCCGATTCAATCACGCTGCCCACCATGCGTGGGGCAACGGATCTGGCAATCGATCTCGCAACAAATCCACCGCCAGCGCCAGATCCCGAAGCAGTTGCTGCGCTAGCGCGCGCGCATAACGCCCGCAGTGAGTGGACTTCGCGAGCCACCGACCATTCCTGGGAGCGACGGGCGTTCGCCGAAGCCACTGCGCTGGCGTCGTCGGAACGCGAATTCAACCCGCACACGTTTCTCAAGGAATTCGATCAAGCTGCCCAAAGGCTACCGGCCAAACGACTGCACGAGTGGCTGAGGGAAAGACCGGAACTCTATGCGATCGATCACCAGCGTGCCGTCGCGTCGGTACTGATCGCGCATCTGCGGCGCAGGGATCCGGCCATATACCTCGAACAATTAAGCATTACGCTGTGCTACTTCGGTTTTGATATTCCGGACGTTTACTACGACGACATGCCCCAACCCTATCGTGGGCTCTACATCATGTCGCGCGAGCGAGGCCTGGACCTGCGCGTGTTCGATCCGGACGACCTGCCTGACTGGAAACCGGCAACCCGTTGGGAAATTATAAAGGTCCTGTCGAGCTTCCTGCTACTCAGCACGGTTCTAGTGACGATGGTGTGGGAGATATGCAATCGCCTGGGGTTCAAATGAATCCCTTCGACTTGCTCGACCTAACGCCTACGAACGACGAGCGCGAGATCAAGCGCGCTTATGCGCGCCGGCTCAGGCAGGTGCGCCCCGACGACGATCCGGTCGGTTTCCAGGTCCTGCATGAGGCGTATCAGGATTGCCTGAGTTATGCGCAGCATGTGCGTTGGCAGGCGATGCAGGACGCCGAGGTCGGAGTCGATGAGTCGGCGCTGACCAACCACGCCAATGAACACGGCGATATCCCGAACGACTCCAACGTCGCCGCGCAAGCGCAGAGCCATGCCGATCGTACGCGCGAAGCACGAATCGACGACGAGCCTGACCACGAGGCTCAGCGCAAGCCCGACCACGAGCCAGACGAACTCACGCCGCCGATGCGCGAATTCGACTTCAACGCGTTCATGCACGAGCTGCTGCAACGCGCCGCTTATCAACCCAGCGCCGGCCTGGCGCGCTGGCTGCGCGAATCCGAACCGCTGTATTCGCTGGACCTCAAGCTCGCCCTGCGCGCGCCGGTCTCGCAGGTATTGGCCCAGATCGAACGTCCGCTGCCGGTCGAAACCACCGCGGTGATCTTCGAATTCTTCTCGCTCGACGTGGTCGGCGAGCTCGACGCCTGGCTGCACGAACACGCGGCGCGGGCGCGCGACCGGGCCGAGTCCAACCAGCGCTTCCAATACACCCTGGAAGCGCTGCAATCGCCGCGGGTCAAACCGGTCGACCGCTTGCTGACACGCGAACTGGCGCAGCCGCGACATTGGCCGCGGCGCCTGTTCATTGCCTTGGTGCCGTTGCTGCCAATGCGGCTGATGGGCGCGCTCAAGGCCCTGCAAGGGATCGATCCTCAGCAGGCGGCCGCGCGGCTCGACGGCGAAAGCGTGAACTTCTGGCAGCGCGCGACCGATCCGCTTCGGCTGTCGCTGCCGCGGCTGGCGATCGCGTCGGTGCGGATTGTGGTGTATTACTTCGCCCTGATCGGCCTGATGAATTTGTTGATCGGCGCACTGGCGCCCTCGCCCGTGCGCGATCTGAGCGTCGCCTTCGCGATGTGGGCGGGCTGGGCCTGCGCGCAGGCCGCGAGCCTGCGCTGGTGGCCTACCGTCCTGGTCGAGCGTCTGGACCGTCGCACCGTGTTCTCGACGGTGGCCTTGATCGGCGCCGCGGTGCTCGCCCCCATCGATCCTTTCGTCGCCAGCGGGCTCGGCCTGATAGTCGCTCTGCTGGCCGGCTCCGAACGCAGCCCGATCCACGGAAGCCTGGCCCAATACGCGACCTACGCGATGTGCGCGGCGCTCGGCACCGTGCTGTTGCTGACGACCGGTTCGTGGCGCCTGACCATTCCGTACGCGCTGATCGGCACCGGTGCGCTGCACATCATCCATTCGGTGGCTTATGCGTGGTTCCGCAGCATCAGTGTGCCGCAGGCACGCACGCAGGTCGGCTGGTACTGGTATCTGATCGGCGTGTCGGGCGTGGCAATCGCGGTGGGGCTGTACAAGATGGCGAATGGTTAGCGCCGCATCGTCCGCCGTGCGCGCAAACGAAGCTCGCCCAGCACGGCTGGTTCGATCAGCGACTCAATCGGCCCGTTCATCGTCCTGAAAAATTTCTGAATTATTTTCGCCATGGGGCAACCGATCGCGATTGGCTGAACACGCGTCATTACGGGTGCTTTCGCATTCGCGCCATTGCCTGCGAAAACTGAATCGGAGTCGCCTTTTTCCGCAACTCAGAATGGTGAGATTCATCACAGTGGGCGCTTCGTATCAGCGTGTTAGGCTTCAAAGTTCACGCGTGTCATCACCTGATCCCCCGACCTGAGGAACACCGCGTCATGGCCATCTTCAACCAGCCCGCCCCGCCCAAGCGCGACAATCCGGTCCCGCCGCCGCAACCTGAAACCGCGCTCAAGCGCGAACCCGACACGCTCAACGAATTCTCCTTCGGCCAGCCCGCAGCGCCGGCGCCCGTCGCCGCCGCGCCCGCGCCGACGCCCGCGCCGGCTCCGCGTCAGGCCGAACAACCGGTGGTCAAGGAGTCGCTGATCGCCTCCGACCTGACCATCGAAGGCAAGATCCACGGCTCCGGCCACATCCGCATCGCCGGTCGTTTCAAGGGCGACGTGCAGGTCGACGGCGATCTCACCGTCGAACTCGGCGCCAAGCTCAATGGCGGCGTGCGCGCGCGCAAGGTCGTGATCGCGGGCGAACTGGAAGGCAACATCGAAGCGGCGCAGCGGGTGGAACTGCTCGAAAGCGGCGTGATGATCGGCGACGTCAAGGCCGGCGTGGTCACCGTCGCGGCCGGCGCGCGGGTCCGCGGCCAGGTCGAGTTCGGTTGGGAAGACAGCGGCAAGGCGGTCGCGCGCAACGACGGCGGCAAGTCCGACAAGTCGTCCGACAAGGGCGACAAGAACGCCAAGACGGAGACCAGCGCCGACTCATGAGCGCCGTTCGCCAGGGCATGCCCGGGGCGACGCGCATTTGTCCGCATTGCAAGGCGACGATCCTGGAAACAGCGAGCGTCTGTCCGGCCTGCCGGCACCATCTGCGTTTCGATTCCGATGCGAACGCGCGCGCGGCGGCGAGATTCTCGCCGCTGCACGTGGAGGGCACGATTCGCCATCCGCCCAGCGACGGCGCCTGGGAATATTCGATGGTCCTGTCGATCAAGAACGAACGCGGCGAGGAAATCACCCGCCAGGTGGTCGGCGTCGGGGCCTTGTTTCCCGGCGACGAACGCACCTTCACCCTCTCGGTCGAAGCATTCGAAGCGGTCGGCTACAAGGCCGCGAACAAGGGACGGCTGCGTCGCTGAAGCCACGCCGCGCCACCAGCCAGGAAAGGACCCCACTCGATGTCGGAACCCGCTTCGTTGTATGCGCGATTCACGCTCAGTCATGAGCAGTACGAAGCGTTCATGAATTCCACGCCGGCGCGTCCGGCGTCGTTCGACGATTGGCAAGGATGGTTCGATCGCCGGTCGATGGCCGGCGACGGCCGGGTCGGCGCGGAGATGCTGGTCGATCTCGACGCGGCCACCGTGGCCGATGTGATCAAGGCCTGGCGCGAAGACCCATGGACCGGCACCCCGCCAGTCGAGTACGACGAACTGCGCCGCACCTTGCGCATCGCGATGCTGCAGGCCTCGGAGAACTACATCGAAATGCTGCGCCTGCTCACGCCGCTGCGTGGCGCGGCCGCGTTCAACGAGGCGAGCGCCGACGATTTCGTGCTGATCTTCGATTATCTGTGGGGCGACAGCGAGATCAGTGCGTATCTGCTGATCGACCAGGGCCGCAGCCGTTTCGATGAGACGTGTGCTCCGCAGCACATGCAGGAGGCTCGGGGGTATCTCGAGGAAGCGCTGAATTACATGCAGAGCCGTGGCGGTTGAGTCGCGCCTGGGACATCGGGCTTGCGACGCAAGCTCCTGCATGGCGGTCGCGGCTTGCGCCGCTCCTACAGTGCGATACGCACCTTGCGCGGCGAACGACCGAAATCCTCATGGCCTACCTGTAGGAGCGGCGTAAGCCGCGACCGCAACGCCGCGCTTACGGCGAAATTCACAACGCGACCGCGACATCACAGCTACGACGCAATCTCATGCACGACGGTCGCGGCTCACGCCGCTCCTACAGTGCAATACGCCACGCACGCGGCGAACTTGTAGCTCTATCAATCCGACGGCCCACAATTATCGCAACCACCGCAATTCGGCCCACCCGCGCGCGGTGCCGGCGCGATGCGCTTGCCCAGTTCGCGCATCCAGCGCGGCCGACCGTCGCGCACCAGCGGCAAGGCGCAGGCGATGCGCAGCCGGCGCACGCCGCTCGGAAACTGTTTGCGCGCAACCACGATCGCGCTGACCAGCACCGCGATCGCGATCACCACATATTGCGCGAACAGGCCGGCGTCCATGGCGATCAGCCCGCGCCCAGCGCGACGGCGACCTGATAGGTCAACAGCGAGGCCAGGTACGCCAGCGCGAACAGATAGCCGGCGCTGATACCGACCTGCTTCCACGAATTGGTTTCGCGGCGGATCGTGGCCAAGGTCGAGATGCACTGCGGCGCGTAGATGAACCACACCAGCAGCGACAACGCGGTCGCCAGCGACCAGCCGTCGGTGATGATCGGGGTCAGCGCCTGCGCGGCGGCTTCGTCGTCGGCCGCCGACAGCGCATACACCGTCGCCAGCGAGGCCACCGCGACTTCGCGCGCGGCCAGTCCCGGGATCAGCGCGATGCAGATCTGCCAGTTGAAACCGATCGGCGCGAACACCGTGGTCATCGCATGACCGATGCGGCCGGCGAAGCTGTAGTCGATCGCCGGCAAGGTCGCGCCCTCGGGCGCGCCCGGGAACGACAGCAGGAACCACAGCAGCACGGTCAGCGCCAGGATGATGCCGCCGACCCGGCGCAGGAAGATCCACGCGCGTTCCCACAGGCCGATCAGCAGATCGCGCGGATGCGGAATGCGGTACGAAGGCAGTTCCAGCAGCAGCGCGTGCTCGCTCTTGTCGCGGCGCCACTTCTTCATCACCCACGACACCATCAGCGCGCTGAGGATGCCCGCCATGTACAGCGCGAACAGCACCAGGCCCTGCAGATTGAGCAAACCCCAGACCTTTTGCTGCGGAATGAACGCGCCGATCAGCAAGGCATACACCGGCAAGCGCGCCGAACAGGTCATCAGCGGCGCGACCATGATCGTGGCCAGTCGGTCGCGTGGGTCCTGGATCGAACGGGTCGCCATGATTCCGGGAATCGCGCAGGCGAAACTCGACAGCAGCGGAATGAACGAGCGACCGGACAGGCCGGCGCCGGCCATCATCCGGTCCAGCAGGAACGCCGCGCGCGGCAGATAACCCGATTCCTCCAGCGCCAGGATGAAGGCGAACAGGATCAGGATCTGCGGCAGGAACACCACCACCCCGCCGAGGCCGGCGATGATGCCGTCGACCATCAGACTGCGCAGCGGCCCGTCGGGCATGTTGGCGCCGACCCAGCCGCCGAGCCACGCGGTGATCGCCTCGATCCCGTCCATCAGCGGCGTGGCCCAGGCGTACACCGCCTGGAAGATCAGGAACATCACCAGCGCCAGCGACACCAGGCCCAGCACCGGATGCAGCAGCCAGCGATCGAGCGCATCGTCGATCTTGGCGGTGCGGGTCGGCATGCGCACGGTGAGTTCAAGCAAGCGCCGGGTCTCGGCGTGCAGGTCGGCGCCTTCGCGCAGTTGCACGGTCGGCTCGTGCGGTTCGCGCGGCGCGATCGCGATGCGGTCGAGCATCGCCACCAGTTCCTGCGCGCCGTTGCGCTTGACCGCGACCGTCGCCACCACCGGCACGCCGAGTTCGCGCTCCAGCGCGGCCAGGTCGATGTCGATGCCGCGACGCTTGGCCGCGTCCATCATGTTGACCGCGATCACCATCGGCCGGCCGAGTTCGCGCAATTCCAAAGCGAAGCGCAGATGCAGGCGCAGGTTGGTCGCATCGACCACGCACAGCAGCACGTCGGGCGCGCGTTCGCCCGGATAGAAACCGCGCAGCACATCGCGGGTCACGGCTTCGTCCAGGCTGGCCGCGCTCAGGCTGTAGGCGCCGGGCAGATCCAGCACTGCGTAGCTGCGTCCCGACGGCGCGTGCAGCCGCCCTTCCTTGCGCTCGACGGTGACGCCGGCGTAATTGGCGACCTTCTGCCGGCTGCCGGTCAGCAGATTGAACAAGGCGGTCTTGCCGCAATTCGGATTGCCGACCAGGGCCACGCGCATCGGCTGCGCGGCGCTGTTCGACGAACCGGCGACAGCGGCGGCGGCGGCGCTCATGCGGACTCCTCGATCAGTCGTACTTGCACGCGCGCGGCTTCGCTGCGGCGCAGGGCGAACCGGGTGTAGCCGATCTGCACCAGCAGCGGCTCGGCGGAGATCGGCCCGGCGGCCATCACCTCGACCCGCTCGCCGGCGACGAAACCCAATTCGCGCAGGCGTCTTGCGATGGTGTCGTTGGACGTGTGGTCATCGACGGTCTCGACCGTGGCGGCGGTGCGGCGCGGCAGTTCGGACAGCTTCAAGAGGCGGCTTCCACGAAGGGTGGCGTCCCAAATGGGAATTGTTCTCATTCTAGCACCGACCGCCGTACAGGGGCGGATGCGAGGGGCGCAACGCTATGATTCGCCAACTCCCACAAACTCCCCCATCCCCGATGAGCCACCCGCTGCTGAGCCTGCGCGAAGGGCCTGTCGCCCGCCTGCGCCTGAATCGCCCCGAATTGCACAACGCGTTCGACGCCATCCTGATCGCCGCATTGACCGGCGCCCTGGACGCGGTCGCCGCCGACGACAGCGTGCGGGTGGTGGTGATCGAGGGCGAAGGCGCCTCGTTCTCAGCCGGCGCCGATCTGAACTGGATGCGCGGCATGGCCCAGGCCGGCGAGGACGCCAACCGCGAGGACGCGCTGGCGCTGGCCCGCTTGATGCGCACGCTCAACGAACTGCCCAAGCCGACCCTGGCCCGGGTTCAGGGCGCGGCGTTCGGCGGCGGGGTCGGTCTGGTCGCCTGCTGCGACATCGCCATCGCCGCGCCCGAAGCCAAGTTCGGCCTGACCGAAAGCAAGCTCGGCCTGTTGCCGGCGGTGATCTCGCCGTACGTGATCGAGGCGATCGGCGCTCGCGAATCGCGGCGCTGGTTCGCGACCGCGGAAATCTTCGATGCCGCCACCGCGCTGCGCATCGGACTGCTGCACGAGGTCGTCGCCGCCGATCAGCTCGATGCGGCGATCGACCGGCAGATCGGCCTGCTGCTCAAGGCCGGCCCACGCGCGGCCGCGCACGCCAAGACGCTGGTGCGCCGGGTCGCCGGCGAACGCGACGGCGCGCGCCTGGACGCCGACAACGCCGCGCTGATCGCCGGCTTGCGCGTGTCCGCCGAAGGCCAGGAAGGTCTGACGGCGTTCCTCGACAAGCGCAAAGCCAACTGGTGTCCCTGAGCTGACAGCCCTCGTCCATCACCGTCCCCGGCCACGCCCGCTCGCGCGAGCCGCGCCCTGCCCCCGCCGCTTTCGCAAGGTGTACGCCATGTTCGATCATCTGGGTTTCTCGGTTTCCGACCTGCAACGCAGCCACGATTTCTATCTGCGCGCCCTGGCCCCGCTCGGCTACAAACTGGTGATGTCGATCACCAAGGAACAGACCGGCGGCTACGAAGGCCACGCCTTCGGTCCGACCCAGCAGCCCGCGTTCTGGATCGGCACCGGCGCGAACGTCTCGCGCGGCCTGCACTTCGCCTTAAGCGCGCAAAGCGCCGCGCAGGTCGAAGCCTTCTACGCCGCCGCATTGGCCGCCGGCGGACGCGACAACGGCGCGCCGGGTCTGCGCGAACACTACGCGCCCGGTTATTTCGGCGCGTTCGTGCTCGATCCCGACGGCAACAACGTCGAAGCGGTGTACCGCGGCCCGGCGGCGTGAGATCGCGCTCGACGACGGCAACCAAGCGCACCAAAAACGCACGATCGATGCTCCGCGCCGTGCCGCAAACCCATTCCGCGACCGCCACGCGCTACAAACCCCGCTGATTTCGGCGAGAATCCGCTTATCGCGCGCGCCGTTCCGCGGTCCGCACCTCCTTCCACCGCGCCCCGGCGCGACTGACTTGCGACCCGACCTGACATGTTCGAGAAGATCCTGATCGCCAACCGCGGCGAGATCGCCTGTCGCGTCATCCGCACCTGCCGCAAGCTCGGCATCCGCACTGTCGCGGTCTACTCCGAAGCCGACGCCGATGCCCAGCACGTGCGCCAGGCCGATGAGGCCTACCCGATCGGCGGGCCGCGTCCGGCCGACAGCTACCTGCGCGGCGACGCGATCATCGAAGTGGCGCGGCGCAGCGGCGCGCAGGCGATCCATCCCGGTTACGGCTTCCTCAGCGAGAACGCCGATTTCGCCGACGCGGTCGAAGCCGCGGGCATCGCCTTCATCGGCCCGAAAGCCGCGTCGATGCGCAAGATGGGCAGCAAGGCCGGGGCCAAGGAACTGATGCAGGCCGCCGGCGTGCCCGTGGTGCCCGGTTACACCGGCGAAGACCAGGACCCGGCCCATCTGCACCGCGAAGCCGATCGCATCGGTTATCCGCTGATGATCAAGGCCGCGCACGGCGGCGGCGGCAAGGGCATGCGAATCGTGCGCGACAGCGGCGAATTCCTGGCCAACCTGGAAAGCTGCCAGCGCGAAGCGCGCAACGCCTTCGGTCGCGACCGGGTGCTGCTGGAGCGCTACGTCGAACAGCCGCGCCACATCGAAATCCAGATCTTCGGCGACGCCAACGGCCAGGTGATCCACCTCAACGAGCGCGAATGCTCGGCCCAGCGCCGTTACCAGAAGGTGCTGGAAGAATCGCCCTCACCGTTCCTGAGCGCGCTGCAGCGCGCGCAGATGGGCGCGGCGGCGGTGATGGCCGGGCATGCGATCGACTACGTCAACGCCGGCACGGTCGAATTCATCGTCGGCCAGGATGGCGGTTTCTATTTCATGGAGATCAACACGCGCCTGCAGGTCGAGCATCCGGTCACCGAACTGGTCACCGGCCTGGATCTGGTCGAATGGCAGCTGCGCGTCGCCGCCGGCGAACCTTTGCCGCAGCCGCAGGACGCGATCGTCCAGCGTGGCCACGCGATCGAAGTGCGCCTGTACGCCGAAGACCCGGAAGCCGGGTTCCTGCCCGGCTCGGGCAAGCTCGAACGCCTGCGCCTGCCGCCGGCCGACGCGCACGTGCGCCTGGATTCGGGCGTGATCGAAGGCGACACGGTGACGATCTTCTACGACCCGATGATCGCCAAGCTGATCGTGTTCGACCTCGATCGCCCGCGCGCCTTGGCGCGCTTGCGCGCGGCGCTGGCGCAGTGCGAGATCGTCGGGCCGAAATCCAACATCGAATTTCTCGAACGCCTCGCCCGTCATCCGGCGGTGGTCGGCGGCACGATCGACACCGGTTATCTCGACCGTCATCTCGACGAGTTCATGCCGGCGGCGAGCGGCGACGACGAAAACGGCGATCGCGACCTGCTGATCGGCGCGACCGTGGCCGAACTGCTGAGCCAGGAACAGCGCAGCCGCGAAGCGGCCTCGGCGTCGAACGACCCGAGCTCGCCGTGGGCGATCGCCGACGGTTGGCGCCTGGGCCACGGCGGCCGCCGCAGCCTCGCCTTCGTGCGTCGCGACGAACGCCTGGAGCTGCAGGCGCAGGGCAGCGGCGGCGAGTACCGGATCGAAATCCCGGCGCAGTCCGAGGCCGCCCACGTGGTCAACGGCGCGCGCCTGCATGGCAGCGAACTGAGCCTGCGCATCGACGGCCGCGCGCGCCGGCTGAGTGCGCTCGGCGATGGCACCCGCGTGGTCATGCACGACGGCGAACGCCGCCTGCGCCTGGACGCGGTGCCGATGTACCACCACCAGCAAAGCGCCGCGGCCGGCTCGGGCAACAACGTCAACGCGCCGATGCCCGGCCGCGTGGTCGTGGTCAAGGCCGCGCCGGGCGACAGCGTCGAGGCCGGCCAGGAAGTGATGGTGATCGAGGCGATGAAGATGGAGCTCAGCCTGAAGGCGCCGCGCGCGGGGACGATCGCCGAGGTGCGCGCGGCGGCTGGGGATTTCGTCGAGGCTGATGCGGTGTTGGTGACGTTGGAGACTGTTTGAGTTTGAGTTTGTGCGTGTGCGTGTGTGCGCGGATCGCTGCGGCGGTCTGCGCGCCAGGTTGCCTGTTGGCGACACGACCAAGGCTTTGATCGAACCTACGAGGTTCGCACGCTCTCTCCTACCGTCATTCCCGCGAAGGCGGGAATCCAGTGCCTTTCGTGCGAGAACCTTTGAAGTCGCTGGATTCCCGCTTTCGCGGGAATGACGACCTGGAGAGAACTCGCTGAAGTCTCTGGATTCCCGCCTTCGCGGGAATGACGGCCTGAACGATGGCGCTAAAGTCTCTAGATTCCCGCCTTCGCGGGAATGACGGCTTGAAGGAAACGAATGGATAACGGCCGTGACGGAAACAAGGAGCCGAAGGCCTTGTGGAACCGGCCGAACCCCACCCGCTTGACCACCACCCCCATCCGCGCCGAATAATGGCCGCGCAAACGCTTCAATCCCGGCTGGGAGCGCCGGATTCCTCGGCCGCCGAATCTTCGGCGGCCCCTGGTCTGTGTGTTCTATGGAGGGACGTCCCATGCGTTTTTGCACGCTGTCGTCGCAGGTACGAAAACTGTTCGCCGCCGGCCTCGCGCTGGCCCTGCTGAGCGGATGCAGCACCACCACGTTCGAATCGCCGCCTAGCGGCACCCAGGTCGCGTGCGATCCGCGTCTGGTCGGCCAATGGCTCAGCGGCGAATGGACGGAACACGGCGCGCTGGAGCCCAGGCGCGGGCATGAAGACACCGAGCGCATGAGCATCCTGCCCAAGGATTGCGGATTGATCCTGCGCAAGACCGGCGAGTGTCCCGAAGATCTGGTCGGCTATCGTTTTTCATACTTGCCCGATGCCGCCGGCGGGTACATCGTCGCGACCCGGGCCACGCTCGCGACTCAACCGGCTTCGTGCCAGGGCATGCCGGATAACGACTCAACGGACGACAACACAGCGCAACAAGGGCGTTACACGATCCTGCGCTATGTCGTCGCTCCGGACAGAATCGCCATCCACAGCGTCGACACCTTGCGCGTGGCGCGCCTGATCGCCGCGGGAACGCTACCCGGCAGCATTGAGAACACCGAGTTCGGAATCGAAGACGGCAAGATCGCCTCGGCCGCACAACTGGACGCGTTGCTGCGCGAAAAGAAGGCGAACGATGACGAGCCGCAGATCGCCGCCTCGGTGAAAGGCAGCAGCCAGCAGGTCGATGCCTTGCTGGCCTCGCGCAAGGATCTGTTCTTCGCCACGCCGGGCGTCATTCTGCGACGCGACGGTAAGGCCTCGCCTGCGCCGCCGCGCAAGGCGACTACGAAGCCGGCGCCGCGCGCGAACCGTTAACGCAGCGAACGCGAATCCGTAGCGCGCCCACCCAACCGGTCGGCGCGATCGCAACGATCCGCGCAACGCCGCATCCCCTGTTTACGACCGCGATACGGCTTGAATGCATGTCGCCAGTCGCCATCTGTTTACGGAGACTTCCCCAATGCCTGCCCACTTCCACCCGATCGCCGGTTTGCGCGCGTTAGCCGCGGCCATCGTCCTGTCCGCCTCGCTGTCCGGCTGCCTGATGGTCGAACATCCGCCGTCGGCCGCGATGGCCTGCGATCCGGCCCTGGTCGGCGAGTGGGGGCTGGTCAAGGGCGAAGGCATCCTCGGCTCGTCCACGCGCGCCGACGAGGACACCGATTTCACCGTCGACGACGAACGCCGCCTGCGCATCGATGCGCAGTGCCGCGCCTACCTGCCGGCGAAATTCGAACCGCGCCAGATCGAGTTGCGCGTGTACAAAGCCGACGGCCATCGTTATCTGGGGCTGGACTTCGCCGATGTCTGGATGCTGCTGGCCGGCGGCAAGGGCGAGGCGGAAGCGGCCAGAAACCAGGCCGCGAAGGACTACCCGAACGTGGTCAGCCTGCTGCGCTACCAAGCCGGCCCCGACTCGCTGAGCGTCGATGTGGGCAATCCGGATCAGCTCAAGCGCATCGTTCAAGAACGCAACGCCGAGACCCCGGTCGCCGAGGCCGATCGCCCGGACTGGCTCACCGGCGATGCCAAGCAGATTCGCCAGCTATTGCGTGCCAATCCGCAGCTTTTCTCCCTGCCCGATGGCGACACGGTTTATCGTTTCAAACGTATATCCCCTGCTGCGCGCTGAGAGGCTGCCATGACCCTGCCGGATCCCCGCCTCTCCAGCGCCGCCCCCGGCCTCGCCGATCCTCGCGTTCCGGCGTCCGGCCCTCGCTTGGGCTACCGCGGCCCAGCTGGACTCGCGCGCGGGCCTGGGCGGCCACGCACCCGCCTGCTGCGCGCCGCGCTCGCCGTGGCGCTGGCCACGCTGAGCGGCTGCGTCGCCTTCGAACGCGCCCCGGTCGACGAACTTGCCTGCGACCCCGACCTGCCCGGCACCTGGCAGCTCAAGGCCGAGGGCGTCGCCAAGACCATCCGCATCGACGCGCGCTGCCACACCGAAGACTGGCCGAACATGGGCGAGCAGACCATGGCGCTGGACCTGACCGGCTTCGTCCTGGGCCGCGACCGCTACATCGTCATGCCGCCGTCCGTCGCCCAGCGCGCGATCGGTGCGCCCGGCGATGCGTTGATCAAGGGCTCGCCGGCCGGTTCGGTGTTCCTGATCCTGTACCGTATCGACGATGGCCGGGCCCGGGCCTGGCTTCCGGACTCGCAACGCGCGTTGGAGGCGATAGCGGCCGGCACCTTGAGCGGGCGTAAACTCGACGAGAAATTCGCGCTGATCGAAGGATCGGCGCAGGACATCCGCACCGCGCTGACCCAACACGGCGCGGTGCTGTACGACACCGAGAAGGAGGCGATCGTGCTGCAACGCGCTGCCTCTGCAAGCACAGCTCCTGCAAGCGCTGCCTCTGAAAGCAAGGATTCCAGATGACCCAACCCGCTTCCGTACGCATCGTCGAAGTCGGTCCGCGCGACGGACTGCAGAACGAGAAATCGCAGATCGCCACCGCCGACAAGATCGCGTTGATCGACCGTCTGTCGGCGACCGGGCTGCGCAGCATCGAGGCGACGAGTTTCGTCAGCCCCAAGTGGGTGCCGCAACTGGCGGATGCGGCCGAAGTCTTCGCCGGCATCGCGCGCCGGCCCGGCGTGCATTACCCGGTGCTGGTGCCCAACGAACAAGGCTACGAGCGAGCGCGCGCGGTCGGGGTCGAAGAGATCGCGGTGTTCACCGCGGCGTCCGAAGCGTTCAACCGCACCAACATCAACGCCAGCATCGACGAATCATTGGCGCGGTTCGCACCGGTCATGGCACGTGCCAAGGCCGACGGCGTGGCGGTGCGCGGTTATGTCTCCACCGTGCTGGGCTGTCCTTACCAGGGCGAAGTGCCGGTCAGCGACGTGGTGCGGGTGGCCAAGGCGCTGCACGCGATGGGCTGCTACGAGGTGTCGCTCGGCGACACCATCGGCGTGGGCACGCCGGGCAAGGCGCGCGCGATGTTCAAGGCGGTCGCCTCAGAAGTGCCGGTCGCGGCGCTGGCGGTGCATTTCCACGACACCTACGGCCAGGCGCTGTCGAACATCCTCGCCTGCCTGGAAGAAGGCGTGGCGGTGGTCGATTCGGCCGTGTCCGGCACCGGCGGCTGTCCCTACGCCAAGGGCGCCAGCGGCAACGTCGCCAGCGAGGACGTGGTGTACATGCTGCACGGCCTGGGCATCGAGACCGGCGTGGACTTGAACGCACTGGCCGACACCGGCCGCTGGCTCGCCGGCCTGCTCGGACGCGAGACCGGCAGCAAGGTCGGCAAGGCGCTGGCGGCCGCGTGAACGCCGACGCGCCCGCCGATCGCCCGATCCCGCCCGCCCCTGCGGCGGCGACGGACACGACGGACGCCACCATCGACGCGCTGCGACGCGCACTCGACGAACCCGATCTGAGCGACAGCCTGCGCGCGACTTTGTCGGAGGCGATCGACGCGCTGCGCCGCAGCGACGGCTCGCTGTACCGCGCCGCCTTCGACGCGATTCCCGACCTGGTCACCGTGCTCGACGAAGTCGGCACGGTGATCGAGATCAATCGCGAAGGCACCCGCGCGCATCGGCGCATACGCGAGGAAATCGTCGGTCAGCCGATCCACGTGCTCAATCCCGAACTGCCGCGCGAACACCTGGCGCCGGTGTGGGAAACCTTGAACCGTGGCGAGAGCTACATCATCGAGGTCACCAACAAGCGCGGCGACGGCACCCGCTTCCCGGTCGAAGTGCATTCGGCCGGCTTCGAGCACGAGGGCCAGCGCCGGATCATCGCGGTCGCGCGCGACCTCAGCAGCCGCGCCGACACCGAACTGCGTTTCCGCGAACTGGTCGAGTCGATCGATCGCGGCGTGATCGTGCAGGACCACTCGCTGCGGATCATCTACGCCAACAGCGCGGCGATGCGCCTGCTGTCGCTGCACAGCGGCATGAGCATCGCCGACGAACTCAGCTCGGGCGACTGGCTGCTGGTCGACGAACGCGGCCACGAACTGGCCACCGACCAATACCCCTCGCAGATCGCGCTGGCCACCGGCCGCGTGGTCGACAGCACCGTGCTGGGGCTGTATCACCGCGAACGTCGCGAATTGATCTGGCTCGCGGTCACCGCGGTGCCGCAGTTCCCGCCCGGCGGCGACCGTCCGCATCAGGTGTTCGCGCTGTTCTCCAACGTTACCGCGCTCAAGCGCGACAGCGCCCTGTTCGACCGCGCCCAGGCCCTGGCCCACATCGGCGGCTGGGAATGGGACGCCGGCCGCGATCGCCTGTACCTGACCTTCGAAGCCGCGCGGATCATCGGCCGCGAGGCCGAGCCGGAGCAGATCGACGACCTGCTCGAATGCCTGCTGCCGCTCGATCGCCACCGCCTGCGCAACGCGCTCGAACGCACCCTCGCCGGCGGCCGCGGCATCGACATGGAACTGCAGGGCACGCGGTCCGACGGCGGCGGTTTCTGGGTCCGCGCGATCGGCGACGCCAGCGCCGCCGATCCGGTCCGGCAGGTGCTCACCGGCACCCTGCAGGACATCACCGAACGCAAGCACGAAGAAGAACAACTGCGCATCCAGGCGCGCAGCGATCCGCTCACCGGCCTGCTCAACCGCGACGCGGTCCAGGCCGAACTCGAACGCCGCCTGGACATCTACCCGCACTCGCCGCTGGCGGTGCTGTACATCGACCTGGACCGCTTCAAGGTGGTCAACGACGTGCTCGGCCACGCCGCCGGCGACCGCCTGCTGGCCTCGGCCGCGCGCCGCATCCGCCTGGCCGCCGGCGATCAGGCGCTGATCGCGCGTTTCGGCGGCGACGAATTCCTGCTGGTGTGCTCGCTCGACGACGATCCGCTGCGCGGCGAACGCCTCGCCGACGCGATCCTGGAGATCTTCGGCGACAGCTTCCGCGTCGACGGCGAGGAATTCAGCATCACCGCCAGCATCGGCATCGCCCAGGCGCCGCTCGACGGCCGCACCGCGCAGCAGCTGATCCAGAGCGCCGACGTCGCGATGTACGACAGCAAGCGCCGCGGCCGCAACAGCTGGCAGGCGTTCACCCCGGAACTGGCCGAACAGCAACTGCACCGCCTGCAACTGGAAACCCATCTGCGCCGCGCGGTCCACAACGACGAATTCCATCTGGTCTATCAACCGCAGGTCGATCTCAGCGACGGCCGGGTGGTGGCGATCGAAGCGCTGATCCGCTGGCGCAACCGCTCGCTCGGCGAAATGCGCCCGGACCGTTTCATCGACCATGCCGAAACCACTGGCGACATCGTCGGCATCGGCGGCTGGGTCCTGCACGAAGCCTGCCGGCAGTTGCGCGCGTGGCGCGACGAAGGCCTGCATATCGAGCGCGTCGCGGTCAACGTGTCCTACCGCCAGTTCCTCGGCGACGACCTGGCCAACAACGTCGGCGCCGCATTGGCCGAATACGGCCTGCCCGGCAGCGCGCTGGAACTGGAATTCACCGAGCGGGTCTTGATCGAGGACGCGCCCGACACCGTGCGCACCTTTACCCGCTTGCGCGAACTCGGGGTCAACCTGTCGATCGACGATTTCGGCGAAGGCTACAGCGCCCTGAATTATCTGCGCCGTTTGCCGATCCACGGGCTCAAGCTCAGCCAGTTGTTCGTGCAGGGCGTGCCCGACAACCAGTCCGACGTCGCGGTCTGCCAGGCCGTCACCGGCATCGCCCGCAGCCTGGGCCTGGGCATGGTCGCCGAGGGCGTGGAAACCGAACGCCAGCGCGCGTTCCTGCGCGAACTCGGCGTGCTGATCGGCCAGGGCTTCCTGTTCGCGCCGGGGCTGGCGCCGGACGACCTGCGCGATTACTGCCGGGCGCAGAAGCTGCTCTGATCGCGCTGGGCGGCGATCGCGCCATAGGCTGATGCCTCAGCATCGGTCATCGGCAAGGACGCGATCCTCGCCTGCGCCGACATGACCGACCATCGCATTCACCGATGCGCATGCGGCGCCGATCATCTATAGCGGTATTGCGCCCAGACGACGCGAAAACCTTCGGCGCGTAGTTGCGCCTGCGGTCGTGAGTCCGGCGGTCGGCGCCGGCCCTCATCGAACGCGATTGAACGCGATCCTCCGACAGCGAGCCCAGTTCGTTCAACCCACTTCACGACGTCGCGATCGCGACGTTTGAACTGTCGTGCATGACACGAATGCGCGTGCGATCGACGCGATCGGCGACGCCGTGGCCGCGCACACGCTTCGTCCAAGCCGCTCGCAACGACTCGTTGCGCATCCGCACCCAAGCCCCGCGCATTGCGGGGCACCGCAGCCATCAGGAGTTCCAGCATGCCCATCACTTTGTACCGCGGCGATTCGCGGCCACCGGATCCGCTCGACCCCACCCAGGCCCCCACCGCGGCCAACAGCATTCGCGGCGCCGGTGGCTTTCAACCGTGGGTGGTCACGCCGCTGGCGACCGGACGCGAAGTCATCAACCGCTGCCTGCCGCCGCGCGGACCGGTCCCCGCGCTGCCGCCACCGGCCGACCAGACCGGCCTGCAGGCGCTGTTGGCCACGCCGAACGTCAGCCTCATCGACGTGCTGCGCGACATCAAGTCCGAAAAGACCCGCCGCACCATCCACCTGTCGACCGACACCACCATCGACGCGGGCGGTTATTCGACCGGCTATATCTATCAGATGACGTTCAACCTCAACGTCCAGGCCCTGGGCCAGGGCGCGGTGACGCCGGTCAACGCCGACACTCAACTGGCCTCGGCGACCAAGGCCAATGTGTTCTTCGACGGCGCCACCCTGGCCACCTCGAACCTGTTCGGAATTTCCGGCGGCCCGGTCGATCCGGGCGTGGAAGCGGCCTTCCTCACCGTGATTCCGATGGCCTACATCACCCACTACTGCGTTCCCGGTAATGAAGCCGCGGGCAGCGCGGCGAGGCCGTGGATCGCATTCTGATGCGATGCCGCGCGATGCGATGCGATCGGCGAGTGCGGCGTTAGCGCGGCATGCATGGATGCTGTCCGGGTACGCGGGCCAGCAGGAACGATTGCGTGCTTGGCTTGGACCGACGGTGCGCGCGAGAACGCGCACCGTCGGCTGTGCGCTTCACTCGGCCGGCGCAACGCCGACAGCAACCGCTCAGCGGCGCGCTTCGAACTCCCAAAACAATTCGCTGCGCCCCAGTGCCGCAAGCCGCGCTTCGACCTCGGCCAGCCATTCCGACTCGGGCCGCCGGCTCGCCCAGGCATAGGTCCGCGGCATCACGATGGGCCGGTCGTCGAACGCGGAGATCAGCGTGGAGTTAAGCGAGTCGGTCGCAATGGCCTTGCGGCCGGGCATATTGGCGGCCACCTCGCTCGCATGCCGTTGCAGCGACGCCATCATCGCCTGCTGGGACACCGGATCGCGCTCGACCGGGTGCTCGTAGGCGGAACACGCCACCAGGAAATCGGGCGGGCGATCTTCCAGCAACGCCGCCTGCAGACGATCATGACCATCGACGATCACATACGCCTGCAGACAGTCGAGCCGCCACAACACAATCGGTGGCAGCGCGCCTTCGCGAGCCTTCTTGCGCCACCATTTGACCCGGCCGTCGTCGGACGACGACGGCGCGCGCAGGTTCAACACCTGATCGATGGGATATTGACCGCCCCAATCGATGAACAGCACCGGATCGTCGCGCAATGCGTCGCGCACGCCGTTGACCGGCCAGTTCCAATGATTCAGACGCAGCTTTCCGGCCTCGAACTTCCAGGTGTCCGCGCGCGGACGCACTCCGATGAACATCCACATGCCCGCATGCAGAAACGAAGCGGGCCCGTCGCTCAGCGCCTGCGTGAACACGCGGCTCCAACTCGCCAGCCGCTGCGGCTCCGGCAATGCCGCATGCCGTTCGACGACCGCCGAATCCAGCGCCGAGGCAGGTACCGGCGGCTCCACTGGCGCATCGCTGCGCAACAAAAGAACCCCGTAATAATTGCCGAGCGGCGTGGCCCACAAGCGCGTCACCGGCTCGCCGCCGCCCGCCCGATCCTGCACCAGACGAATGCGGGCGTTGTGACCGCTCTCCAGACGCAACGCCGGCTTGCGATGACCGCCGTCGTCCTCGCGGCATTCCAGCGCCAGACCGAACCAACGGCCCGCATCGGTTTCGATGTCCTTCCAGTACACACTCATGATCGCGCTTGTTCCGTAAGCGGGCGCAGACCCGCATCGATTCTTATCGAGGCGCCAGCAACTGCTCGATCTGTTCCCTTTCGTCCAGCGAACGCTGGAACCCGTTGCGATACGCGGGTTCGTAACCGTCGCCCTTGAGCAGGAAAACGCTGTCCTCCTCGCTCACGACCTCCTGCATATCGCCCAGTTGGTAATGCCACATCGTCCACAGCGGCACCGTCAACGTCGGCGGCACCGCGCCGGCCCGCGAAAACAGCACTTGCTTGACCCGCAGATGGAACCGGATCTGATTCTTCAAACCCGGACCGGTACGCGCCTGCGGATCGGTCACCGCGCGCCCGCGCCTATCGACCATATCGACGCGAGTCACGTTGGCGACCACCACGTGATCGGCCAGGCGAACCATGTCCTCGAGCGGCATCTGCGGAACCGACGTCGCCGACGCCGCCGTCGCGAACCCCATCACCAGCCATGCCAGAACGTACTTCATGCCTGCCTCTCCCTGAGCCCGGCGACAAGTATCCCGATTGCGACGATCCCGTACAGCCCCCTGTAGGAGCGGCGCAAGCCGCGACATCGCAACCCCGCCCACCGCGCCATCCGCATCCCGCGGCGCATTCACCGACCAAATCGGTATCATCGCCCGCACAGGGACCTGTCCGTTGGAGCACACACCATGCCCGGCAAGACATCGAAACCGCCAGCGAAGACCGCAAGCAAGCCCGCCGCAAAAAAAGCCGCGAAGAAAGCCAGCAAGAAAGTCGCGAAGAAAACCGCCGCCACGACGCCCAAACCGCGCAAGACGGCAGCGAAACCGCAACCCGCCAACACCGCCACGCCGCGCCTGCTGTCCGGCGGCAATCCGCAGATAGCAAAAGCCTACGGCGACGCCCCCGTGCAGGCCTACATCGCGGCGATGCCCGGCTGGAAAAGCGCCATCGGCCGCCAGATCGATACCTTGGTCGAACGGGCCGTTCCCGAGGTCTACAAGGCGGTCAAGTGGAACTCGCCGCTGTACGGCATCGAAGGCGAAGGCTGGTTCCTCAGCATGCATACCTTCAACCACTACGTGAAAGTCGCCTTTTTTCGCGGCGCTTCGCTCGACCCCGTGCCGCCGGGCGAATCCCGGACGCCGCACACGCGCTACCTCAACGTGCGCGAAGACGAGCCGATCGACGAAGCCCAGTTCATCGCCTGGGTGAAGCAGGCCCGGCGCCTCCCCGGTGAGAAAATGTGAGCCGCCCCGGCCGGACGCATGCGTAGCATGTGCGCGCCGGACCATCCCATCGCCCCGCACACCTCTGCAGACGAAGCCATCGCCATGAAGAAAACGACCACGCTCGACACGGCCGCGGACGCAAGCGCGAACACCTCCGCGTCCGCACAGATAGACGCGAAAATCCAGGAGCTGGGCGATTGGCGCGGCGAGACGCTCGCGCGCATCCGGATGCTGATCAAGCAGGCCGACCCCGATGTGCTCGAGGAAGTGAAATGGCGAGGGGTTCCGGTGTGGTCGCACGACGGCATCGTGTGCACCGGCGAGACCTACAAGGCCGCGGTGAAGATGACCTTCGCCAAGGGCGCGTCGCTGGACGATCCGGCCGGCCTGTTCAACTCCAGCCTGGACGGCAATACCCGCCGCGCCATCGATGTCCACGAAGGCGACAAGCTCAACGAAAAAGCCTTGAAGACGCTGATCCGGGCCGCGGTGGCGCTCAATACCGCGGCACGCGCCAAACCCCGCCCTGCCGGCGCCACGAACAAAGTCGCAAAGAAAGTTACGAAGAAAGTTACGAAGAAAGTCGCGAAGAAAGTCGTTAAGAAAGTCGCGAAAAAAACCAAGGGCGAGTGACCCGCGGCGCGCGGGCCGCCTAGCCCGCTCGCAGCATCAACACCACACCGGTGACGGCCTGCGCGGCCGTCCATGCGCGAGCGGGCATGCGCCCGCTCATCCAGCCCGGACGCAGCGCGATGCCGCGACACACGCCGGTTGCGATGGCGCCGGTCGTGACCAGCATGGCCGCCAGATGCACACCGACGGCGGCCAATCCGAGCACGATCGAACCCGACGCGGTGATTTCCCGCGCCGGCGTGCCGCTCATGCAGATCGGCACCAGCGCCGGCACCAGCATCAGGCCGGCGCCGTGCACGGTGGCCATCAGGCACGACCACAGCGCGATCCCGACATGGCCGGTCGATGCGCGAATGCGAAATCGACCGGCAAGCGCCGAGCATGTCGCACTCGCCTCGGCGCCACGCAGCCCACGATGGATCGCCACGCCGATCAGCAAGGCGCCGGCCAGACCCTGCACCCATGCGCGATCCATCAACATGCCCTGGGCGACGGCGCAGACCACGATCGCGACCGATGCCGCATGCCCGGTCGCAATCGGCAGCAACGCGCGTCGCGCCTGAGCCTCGTCGCGCGCCCGCACACCACAGGCGGCGGCGAACATCCAGCCGTTCGCCGGGCTCGCGCCATGCGCGGCGCCGAGCCCGGCGATGGTCAGCCATGCCCATACCATGTCCATGATCCGTCCTCGCCCGGGCGTCGCAGGTTCAAGCCTTCGAGCAACACGCAGCCGTCGTCGGCACCGTGCTCACGGTCGCGGCCGGTTCGTAACGATCGTGATGGCGCACCCACGCCATCGGATAATCCAGCCCGTCCTCGTCGCGCCCCTTCGGCGTGAGTTCCAGCAGCGCATAGGCGTGCATCATCACTTCCACCCCGCGGCCGTAACGCGAATAGGTGTGGAAGACCGCGCCGGTTTCGTCGCGATGGAACACGCTGATACCCGGCGCCTCTTCGTGCGGAAACGGCTGGCGCGCGTAGTTGTAGTCGACCTTGCCGCTGGACAACTCGTCCTGGCTGAAGCTCACGCCGAAATCGCGATTGAAATCGCTGCCGTGCGAGGACACCCACGGGAAGCGCCAGCCCATGCGCCGACGAAAACGTTCGATATCGGCCAGCGGCGCGCGCGAGACCGCGAGCAAGGTGACATCGCGCTGGGCGAGATGAAGATTCGCCCCGTCGTTGTGATCGGCCATGTACGAGCAGCTCTTGCAGCCCTGCTCCCAGCCCGGTGCGAACATGAAGTGCTGCACCAGCAACTGGCTGCGTCCGTCGAACAGGTCGGCGAGGCGACGCGGCCCATCGAGGGCTTCGAAGACGTAATCCTTCTCGACCCGGACCCACGGCAGCGCGCGGCGCTCGCGCGCGATTTCGTCCTGCAGACGGGTCAGTTCCTTTTCGCGCGCCAGCAGGCTCATGCGTGCGGCGAGCCATTGCTCCCTGGACACGATCGGGTGATCGACGATGTTCGTTGCGGCTATCGCGGTGTTCATGCGGTGCTCCTCGGCCCGACGGGCCTTCATTGGGGGGGCGGCACGCCCAATCGCGGGCAAGGCTTCGCCGTCTCCGGTCGATCGACCGGATGAATAGGACAGTTGGAAAGCCGCTGAGTAATTGCGGCTGGGTCGTCGACGAATCGCGCGTCAGCGCATTCGCCGCGATGGGCCGCCGTGGCGCTGGCGGCGCATCGCTTCGGCGGGAATTACGCCGCCGATTTCGGCCGGCGCACCGCGCGGACCTTGCCGCTGGAACCGCCGCCGCAATAGAACAGATCCGCGCCGTCGGATTCGAGCCCGCTGACGCCGATGCCGTGCGGCAATTCCAGGCGTTCGAGCACGTCGCCGTTGGCCGGATCGATGCGGCGCAGTTCGTTGTCGTCGCCGTCCCAGGTCGCGTGCCACAGCTCGCCGTCGACCCAGGTCACGCCGGTGACGAAGCGATTGGATTCGATCGTGCGCAGGATCGCGCCGGTGGCCGGATCGATCCGATGGATCTTGCGATCGCGGTACTGCCCCACCCACAGGCTGCCCTCGGCCCAGGTCAGGCCGGAATCGCCGCCATTACCCGGCGCGGGAATCGACGCGACCACCGCGCCGGTCGCCGGATCGATCTTGTCGATGCGCGTCTCGGCGATCTGATACAGATGGGTGCCGTCGAACGCGGTGCCGGCATGCGCGGCGCAATCGAGCTTGCGCACGACCTGGCCGCTGTCGGGATCGAACGCGAGCACGTTCGCTTCGGTCGCGGCCCACACCCGCTCGCCGTCGTGGGTGACGCCGTGAATCCGTTCGGCGCCCTCGAACGGGCCGTATTCGCGCACGATTTCGGCCGCGCGGGTCGGGACTTGCCGAGTGGTGCTGTCGTTGCTGCTCATCATCCGTCTCCTGGGGCGCTCATGGCGGCGCCGTGAGGCCAATCTACTCAGGCGGCAGCGCGGCCGGGAGTAACAAGATCGTCGTGAATCCCACCAGCGGCGGCGCCAGCCAACGTTGCGCGCGCGCATGGCCGATCGAGCGCACCTGCGCGGCCGCCTCCAGTTCGACCAAGGCCCGCTGGACCGTGCGCTGGCTGTCGCCCAGGGCCAGCGCCAACGCCGAGGTCGACCAGGCCGCGCCATCGCCGAGCAAGGCCAGCAGCGCGGCCTGATCGCCGTCGATCGGCGGCATCAGCACGACCACGGCGCGGCTGTCGCGCGGGACCAGTTCGAAACCGCCCGCGGTCGCCTCGACCGCCGCCAACGGCGCGATCAAGGCGCGCAGCCGGCCGATCTCGACCCGCAGACGCGCGCGGTGGGTTTCGTCGGGATGCTTGGTCCGGAACACGCGGGCGATGAGACCATTGCGCTCGACATCGCCGGGCCAGCCTTCCGCAAGCGCGCACAGCAATGCGAACAACACCGGCCGCCGCGCCAACGACTGCGAACGATCGCCAGCGCGCAGGCCACGCCGGCAGGCATCCACCACCAGCGCATCCGACGCCAGCAATGCTTCGACCTGATCCAGCCGCAGCGGCTGCTCATGGCCGGCGTGAATGGTGCGCGCGGCGCTGCGAACGAGCGCCGCCCGCGCCTCGGCGACTTCGGCGATCAAGGCCGGCACGCGCGCGCGTTGCGCCGCATCGAGCGCGCGCTCCAATGCCGCCCGCGCCACCGCCGTGCGTAGCGAGCGCAACGCCAGCTCGGCGGCCGCCAACTCGGCCACGGCCGCCAACGAAGGCGGCAGGCCCGATGCATCCAGTCCGGCCAACGAAACCGCGGCCTCGTCGAGACGGCCGAGCAGAAGCTGCCGGCGCACCGCGATCAGACGCGCCTGCAGGGCATTGGCGCGATCGTTGCGCGCTTCCAGCACAGCCGCGGCCTCCGCGAGCGATCGCGGCGAGCCGCCCAGGTCGCGCATGGCCAGCGCCACTTCCGCCTCGGCGACGAGGCAACGCGCGCGAGCCAAGGCTTCGCGCGCGCCGAAACCGCGCGCGGCGCGGCGCAACAACTCGCGGGCGCGCGGGTACTCGCCCAACTGGGCCATCGCGATCCCGCGCAAGGCGAGCGCCGGCGGGTCGTCGCGCAGCGCGACACGGTCTAGGGCGCCGAGCGCATCGCCGACGGCCAGTGCGCGCCCGGCGGCGGCGATCAGGGAGTCCATCGCGACAGTCTACTGCGCGTCGCGCCGCCGGGCTTACGATTCGGCGCCCTGCTCATGCTCCTAGGGGCGCCGCGCGAATGCAGGGCCTAAAGAAGGTCCCTGCCCCGAGCCGCTCTACCGCTCAACGGCAACTGGTGTTGCCGTAAGCGTCCGTATGGCATCGCCGGGTGCTGCCGTCGCTATGGCGATAAGTCGTGTTGCCGTAAGCATCGGTGGTCGCGCGCGTGGTCGTGCCGTCGCTGTGGCGATAGGTGGTGTTGCCGTACCCGTCGGAACGGCCGCGCGTGACCGAGCCGTCGCTGTGACGCAGATAGGTGTTGCCATACCCATCGGCGCTCGCGCGGGTGCTGGTGCCGTCGCTGCGGCGATAGGTGGTGTTGCCATACCCATCGGACCGCGCGCGCGTGGTCGTGCCGTCGCTGTTGCGGCAATCGGTCCTGCCGTACCCGTCGCTGGAACAGCGCGTCTGCCCGGCCATCGCGGCGTGCGTGGCGAGCAATAAGGACAAAGCCAGTACGAGTCGTTTCACGCGATTGCTCTGTAAGTGGATGGCCGCAAGTGCACAGGCAAGCGCAGCGCCGGTCAAGCCCGAATCACGGCCGGCTGGCTTTGCCGAACTCGACGATTCGGGCCTTGAGCCCCGCGTCGCCCGGATTCGTGGCGAGCAAGGCGTCGGCGAATTTCGCGGCCTGCGCCGACGGCCCTTTGAAGACATCCATGGCCACGACCAGCAAGGCATAGCGGCCGTTGTCGTCGAGTTGACCCGCCGCATTCAACTCATCCAGCAGCGCGATCGCATTGTCGACCAGCTGCCCGCGCAGATAGATCTGTCCGAGCGCCAGCCGCACATGCGGGTTGCCCGGGTTCCTGGCCAGCACCTTGTCGCCCAGCGCGACCGCCTTCGCCTGGGCCTTGCCCGTCTTCAGATAGGCCATCACCAGCAAGGCCATGCCTTCGCTGTCTTGCGCCGGATCGGCGAGCATCGCATCGATCAGCTTGTCCGCCTCGCCGATCTGCCCAGCGCTCATGTACACCGACGCCAACATGATTTCGCCGCCGCGCTTCTTGTCGCGGTCCTTCGCGCCAAACCCCGCGATGGCCTGCTTGATCGCCACGATCGACTGCGGATAGCGCCCCAGCACATTGAGGACATTGCCCTTGATCAGCAACACGGTGGGATCGTGCGTGCGCGTCTGCGACTCGAACCGTTCCAGCAGGGTCAATGCCTTGGCCGGATCGCGCTTGGACAAGGCCTGCGCCAACATCAGCATCGATTGAAAATGATCGTCGTTGTCCAGCGCATCGGCATCGACCGCGCGGGTCAGATAGTCGATCACCGCAGGGTCGTCCACACGATCGGCCGCGAAACCGCCGACCATGTTGGCGACCGCGCGCTCATAGGCGCTGATCGATCGATCCGCCAGGATCGCATCGGCCGATGCGCGCAGCTTGGGGTACAGATCGGCCCGGCGCAGCCCGTCCGTGCGCTTGAACTCATCGCGCAAGGCCTGCAGCTTCGCGGTCATCTGCGGAGAAGACGCCGACGGTGCCGGCGCCTTGCGTGTCGCATCGGGAAAAATGGATGCCTGCTTCCCGGCCGACGCCGAAGCTGTAGCCGAAGAAGCCCGGCCTTCTTCCATACCGGGGCGCGCCGACACATCGGCGGCAACCCACAGCAGCAAAACCGAAACGGCGACGCTCAGGCAATGGCCACGCGTGGGATTTGACATCACTCCTCCAATGAGTGGATTCAAGAACGATCAGGTGGCAAACACGACGATTCATCCTGGAAAGACAAAACATACCCGAATGCGGCCGCATGCCGCGCGGCGATGGCCCAAAGATCCGGCCCGATGCGCCAGTTGCGCTCGCCGCCGCCGGGACCGGCGAAATACAGCACCGAGTGGATATGAATCGCGATATCGCGTTCCAGCAGATGCAGCGTTCGCGGCCATTGCGGCCAATGCGCCAGCGCACGATCGGCGAACTCGAACGAATTCAGCACCACCGTCATCAGCAGGAAGCGCTCATCCTCACCGAGTTCGCCCGCCTCGTAGACCGCTAGAAACTCATCGATTCGCCCGCTGTCCGCCCACTCGGCCTCGGGATCCTGCATCGAGGGATCGGCGACGAATCCGAACCGAGCGGCAAGCCGTTCAAGCGCCGCGGCCGTGGGATGCCGCCACAAATGCTCCGGAACCTCCATATCGCCATGCGTCCTGAGGTTGCGCTCCATCGAGCCGATACCGGGAAAGTAACGGAGTGACTTGGGCGGCGCCAGTCAGACTCCTAAACCGGTCGGACTGCTCGCTCATTCCGGTGCTCGATAGATTGCGCAGACACCGCGGCCCAACGCTTGTGCCATACACGGCAGCGGAATCACATTTGTTCGCACACAATGATTGTTTGCGTCAAACCGAATCAATTGCTTCCCCTCGTCTCGTTCGGCCGACGTTATCCTCACACCCAAGGACCAGGTCGATCCGAGCACTCAAAGGAAGAAACGGGAATGCCCACCTTGCCTCCTCCACCGGTTCCGCAGGGACTGCGCGAACTGCTCAAGGACTACCCGGACCATATCCAGCGCCTGCAGGAAGCCTTAAACAGCTACGTCCAAAAGCCGTTTCGGCTTATGCCATTCGATGGCGCGATATGGGTGCTCGAGGGCAGTCTGGAGACCTTCATAGCCGAAGCGCATCAAGAGATAGGAAATGCCGAGACCGACGGTGACCCGGAAGCTATCGCACTAGCTAGGGCAAAGAGATCCGCCTTTGGTTCGGCACGAGCCGACATGGGCCTATTGTCCGAACTTCGAACTTACTTCGATGCATGGAACTCAGGATGAGCGGACGAAACACACTCGGCGCCCGGGGCATCGCGAATGACTCGTCATTCAGCTCAGACACCGAAAGCACCTGAAAGACATACCCAATCCACGGCCCCGCTAGAGCGCTCTTAACCTAACCCCTTGCTCAATGCTGGTACGCGCTACCAGCGCTATCATATCGTTGGAAAACACGCCAACTTACGGGCTCATAAGGACTACACGAGAATGCCCACCTTGCCGACACCCCCAGTTCCGCAGGGAATCCGCGAACTTCTCATAGACTACCCAAATCACATTCGACGCCTACAAGAAGCCTTGAGTGACTACGCCAAAAAGCCTTTTCGTGTCATGCCGTTTGATGGGGCCATCTGGGCGCTTGAAGGAAGGCTCGACACTTTCGTTTCAGAAGCGCGCAAGGAACTCAAGCAAGCCAAGGCATCCGGAGATGATCAAGACATCGCACGAGCGGAAGAAAAAGAAATCTTGATGCTACATGCCTGCTTGGTGTCGCAATACGACCTCGGCGAACTGGCAGAATATTTTGACGCTCGCACACCTACCAATTAAAAGACACGGGAATGCCCATGCCATCTTTGCCACCGATTCCACCAAGGTTGCGTGAACTTCTAAAAGACTATCCAGATCATCTCGAGCGACTGCAAGAATCTCTAAACGATTACATCCGCGCCCCTTTTCGGGTGATGCCATTTGATGGCGCCATCTGGTCGCTTGAAGGCACTTTAGGGAGCTTTATCTCCGAAGCGCGCGAAGAATTAAAAATAGCCGAAGCCAGTGGAAATGCTGAAGCGATTGAAAAGGCGAAAGCTAAGGATGTCCTGATGTTCCGGGCGCATTCCGTTAACGGAGGAATGTCGGATCTCCATGACTTGCGGGCGTACTTTCAGCAATACACAGGGATGTGATGTGAACACGACCGATGCCAAGATTTCTGAGCAAGAACATGCTCAAACCTTCCAAGAAAAAATTCTTGTCGATGCGAATCTTGCCTCCAAGACATCCCTCAATCATCCCAAGGCCGTAATTCTAGGTGGCCAGCCCGGAGCAGGGAAAGGCGGACTCGTTGAAACCGTTCGCGGCGAGTTGCGAAACGATGCGATTGTCATCGACCCAGACAATCTTCGTGACGCACACCCCCACGTTACGGAATTTCGCCGCGAAACGCCGTACACGTGGTCAGGACGGACACACGCTGATGCAAGTCAATGGGCGGATGAACTACTGGATGCAACCGTCTCGGCCAAGAAAAACCTGATCTTCGATACAACGCTCAGCAACGGTCAATGGACATCCGAACTGATTAAGGACCTGCAAAGTAAGGGCTACGAGGTTGAAGTACGTGCAATTGCTGCACATCGGCTAGAAAGCGAACTAGGCGTCGACCGCCGATTCACACATAAACTAGATAGAGACGGCTTCGGCCGCCACGTCCCCGAAGGCGCCCGCGACGCCATATACGACAAGCTGCCCGCCAGTCTGGACACGGTTCACACGCAGACCGACGCACCCATCCGGATCTTCAATCGCGAAGGCGTCGAACTCTATGACAGTCGCACCAGCACACAGTTGCCGGGCGCCGCGCTGGAACAAGCCCGCGAAGCTCGACTGAAAGGCCCGGTGCTGACCCGCGCGCTCCGCGACGCATGGCAAGAACAGCAGAGCTGGCATCAGGAACTGCCCGAGAAGTTGCCCACCCACCCGAAGGTCGACCGGGCCACCGGCGAGAATCTGCTGGTCGAGCGCAGCGCGAACCGCGTTGTGGAACGTGTCGACAGCACCGCGGCGCAGGCGCTGGATGTGGACCATGCCACCCGGGTTCGGCCCACGCGCATCCATGCAGGCAAGGTCCTCGGCATCGCCGGTCTGGCGCTCGATGCCTACGACGCGGCCGACACCCTTCGAACCAGTAATCGTCTGCGAGGCGAAGGCAACGACACCGCGGCCGCCTCCGAGCTGATCCATTTCGGCAGCCGCACCGTCGGCGGCTTCGCGGGCGCCGGTCTGGGCGTGACGGCCGGCGCTATTGCCGGCGTCGAGACCGGCCCGGGATTGCTGGTCACCGGCGCCATCGGCGGAGTCGTGGGCGTGTTCGCAGGCGACAAGATCGCGCAGTGGACCGACGACCGCCGCATCTATCGCCAGGACGACGGACAAGGCAATACCTGGAACTACGACCCGGACCAACCCGATCGCGGCTGGCGGCGAACGGCGCCGGTCGATGCCAGCGACGACCGCATCGACAATCCGGCACGCAGTGAGTTGCGAGCCAGTCCCGCGCTGGCCAACGAACTCAACTACAAATCGACCAGCATCTCGGCCGAACTGGTGCTCGGCGGCCCGCCGAAACAGCGCGACCCGTTCGTTCAATCCGCCAACGCGAGCGACACACCCAGCATCACGCCGGCAAGCTGGACCCGTGACGCCGACAGCAACGAATGGCGACGCGAAGTCGTCATCGCGTTCGTCGAGCGCGGCATGAGCCCCAAGCGCATCGAGACCGCCGGCCCGGAGCGCGCCGCGGAGCTGGATCAAGCCGCCGCCAATACCGTGCTGCACAATGCCGCCAACAGCCCGCCGGCCATCGCGGCGCGTTACGAAGACGCCTACGCACGTAATGGCTGGGCGGCCCACGGCCCCATGCCCAATGCCGTGACCCATGCGCGCACGAACGTGGACACCCTGGTCGCCTCCGACGACAACCGCTACCAGCGCCGCGCCGACGGCGAATGGGTCAGCGACGGCATGATCTACGACTCCACCGCCAGCGGAAATCTGCGCGAGGAATTGAACGCCACCCGCGAAGTCCTGCGCGCGACACTCCCCCCGCCGCAAGCGGTGCAAGCGCCGCCGCCGACCACGCCTGAGGCCCGTTTACGCGATACCGTCATGGGCGCGTATGCCAATGCCGGCGTCTCGCCGAGCGCTGAACGCATCGAGGCGAGTGCGACAGCGGTTCGCACCACCTGGGCGGCGAACGGATTAAACCCGGACACCACGGCCCTGCAACTGCAGCCCAACGCCGACCGCCGCTACGATCAGGACAGCCCTATCGCGAGCCTGCGCCTGGACACCGACGGCAAGACCTATGTGATCGCGGCGGTGACCACGCCTGAAGAGATACAATACGCGCAAACCGCGAAGCGTGGCCCTACCACGACTGGCGACGCCTCCGAGCCGTCCCACGATCCATCTCCCGCGCCGCGCACAACGCCCGCTACGCCCTCGCCCGCCAATGCACGGCATCCCTCCGATCCGCGCGCCGCGGATCACCCGGACCACCGCCTGTACACGCAGATCGAACAGGGCGTGCATCGCATCGACGCCCAACTGGGTCGAACGCCGGACGCCGGCAGCGAGCGCCTTGCGATGAGCGCGTTCGTCGCAGCCAAGGCCCAGGGCATCGACTCGGCCGACCACGTTGCACTCAGCCGACAGGGCACGCACCATGCCGCGGGCTCGTTCGTTTTCGTCGTGCAAGGTCAGGACCCGACCGACGTGCGCAACGCCGTCGCCCGGGTATCGACAGTCGAAGCACTAAATCAGCCGCTCGACCGCTCGCTGCAACAGATGGACGCAATGAAGCAGGAACAAGCCCGCTCGCAGACAGCGGCGCAAGAGACCCAATCCGCAGCCGAGCACGGACGCGGCCAGAGGATGGGATAACGACGCCGAGCCGAAGGAGATCGATCGTGGACTGGGCCAAGAACTACATCGCCAGACTGCAGGCCGGCGAGACCGTGACGTTTCGTCCCACCGGCGGCTCCATGACCGGCAAGATCGAGTCCGGGCAACTGTGCACCGTGGTCCCGGTCGATACCGCCACGCTCCGCGTCGGCGACATCGTGCTGTGCCGCGTCGACAGCAACGACTACCTGCATCTGGTGAAGGCGATCAACGCCGGGGAATTTCAGATCGGCAACAACCGCGGTTTCATCAACGGCTGGATCGCGGCGTCGGAGATCTTCGGCAAGTGCGTTCGGATTGAGCCGTAGCAGACAGCAGATCGGCGGTGGTTCGTACGCGAGTTGAATCGCGCGTTGCGCGAAGTCAGTTCAAAGATTCGTCGCCCTGTCACTGACGAACGAATCCATCCTCGACTAAAGCTGCCACACGCCGTGATCGTTGCCGCCCTGCAGGTAAATGGCGAAGGTTCCGTGCCCGGGGATCAGCATGGGCTCAACGGCGATCTGACCGCCCGCCTCCACCACGGCAGCGACAGCCGCCTCGATGTCCTTCACCAACCAATAAGGCCGAACCACCGGCGCCTCGGTCGTGCGCAACGGCGCGCGCACGCCGACGAAGCCGCCACCCGCCAACGGCGCGGTGCGCGCGTCGCCGAGGCTCGCGTCGGGTTCGCCGAATTGGACGCCATGGGTTGATGCGTAAGCGGCGCATACGGCGTCGACTTCGTTGGTTACGATTTCGAGATAATGGACTTTCATCGCATTTTACTCCAGTTGCGGAAAGATCAACCGCTTCTTGCTAACGACTAGCTTGCCGTATCGAGCCGCCGCTACTCCAGCCGTAATCCCAAGGACAGAGCTTGCTAAAAAAGCTGGCTTAGATTCAATCTGGTCCATCTCAGGACTGTGAAGTTGTCAGGCATCTGCGAACAACGGCAGGATTTTTCGATGAAGCTGACGCAGCAGATCCAGATACACTGACTGACCACGCTCAATTTTTCCGTGCCGGTAGTCGAGCAACGCCTTAGCAAGCGCATGCAGTGCCGGATCGCTGGAAAGCCGCATCTGCTCGATGATTTCCGATCGTTCGTAGATCGCCTCAGCACGTTTGACGACGTCACTCACGTAGTCGGCCCTGCCTACCAGCCCTTGAAGTCTTGAGAAGTGAAATGGCAAGTCAAGATCAACCCGGTATATCCAGCACAAGTCCGTAACGTTGCAAGTTCATTTAGCTGCCTGACATTCGAATCAAGTCAATGGCGAATAGATTCGCCTTGAATGCGCCCTTACGATCGAACTTACGCCGCCCATGATTGCGCCGAACTAATATTGGATTTCGCGAACGGGTACGCCGCGCGCTATCGCCTTGAGCGCCACGGCTTCGCAGGTCGCGGAATCTTCGATAAGCCAATACACCTGGGTGGACTCATTGAACAATCCATGGCTGACCTCGCGCCAGCCCCGCGACGTCACCGATACACCATGAGTGGCGCATAGCGTCTTGAGGCGATGCGCTTCCATCGACTCGTGCTCACCCAGGTCGAACTCGCGTACACCCTTTAGGGCAAAAACCGTGGCCGCTGGCGCAGCGGCGAGGGATGGCAGGATCGCCCGCAGGGCCTTGAGGTCTCGCACATCCGCTCCCGCTTCGAAGTTCGCCACCAGATGCACGCGGTCTTCCACCGTGCGCAACACCACCCAGCCGGGTTCCGTACCGTTCCAGAGATGTTCGCAATCTTCGATCACTGGCATTGGGAGTTCTTTCGTAAGTAAGCCGAGTGGCTGAGGCACGGCCACACCCGCCGGGCCGAGAGCCGCATGTTGGGCGATGAATCCCGCAGCGAGATTACTTCAGATTCCTGTTGGCCTGACTGGAGAGCGGCCCTGCTTCACGGCCTAGGTGGGGCAAGGCTCTGCGGCGAGCGAGCATACCTGCAGGACGGCAGCCCTGGGCTCTGCGTGCTTTGGGAGCACGCAGCCCTCGAACCAAACCATGACGTGCTGTCCCGGCGCGAGGTCCTCGGCATCGATGCCACCGCCGTACACCGTGAAAAGTTCCGTATCCGGAGCGACCATGATTCGAACGGGCTTGGACTTGCCATCGACTTTGAGCATCACCTGCCCCGGATCTGCGCGGACGATCTTGCCGATCAACGACGCCGCAGAGGGTTGGACGTCACCGCCATCCGCAACAGGAAGCACGCATTTCTTGGCTGCTGCCATGTCAGAGGCAACGATCAGCGCGAACGCGATGAGTGCCAGCGTTTTGTAATGCGTGAATGCCATCTCGTCGTATCATTTTGTGTGTGGCGGCCTAGGATTACGGAATCATGCGGCAACTCCTGCCGACCGACTCCACCATCGCTCGCATAAGTAAATTCTTCATAAGCTGCACTTTTCACCGTGTTCTTACTTCTAGAACACGTCCTTGTCAGACCCCTCACTCCAACCTATTTTTTGAAGTGTCTCCAGAAAATGGCGATTACTAGACAGTTCCGGCCATTCTATGGCCTCAAGCGCGGCCACCGAGCGCTCACGTACTATTCTCCAATTTTCAAGCTGGAAAATTTCGCTCGTGAAGCATTGACTCTCGTCGGGAGTCAACTCATCTAAAGTGTCTGAGATGCCACGCAACGCCAGCAGAAGCTCAGGTCGCGCATGACCGGCGATAAGCTCCAGAAATTTTTGATACGCAGCACCAAAATCCAGAGTCAAGTCACAGTAAGCGCAATCGGGTATCTCGGCCGCTTGCTGATCGGCCTGCAGTGAGAGAGATACAAGCGCGTCGCCGAGCGCGTAGAGCGCAAGAAGTTCGCGCGTGTCGGTGTGGTAGTCCCACTCCCAAATGAGGTTGGAGAAACCGTTACCCATGCCGGGCCTGCATCAAATGGTTCATCGTCAAAACGAATGGACGCGTTGAGCCACGCGTGCGAGCGAGTTCGAACTGCATCGCCATTCCTTGAAAATCAACTCTACCGGGATACTTGACTAGCATATCTGATAGTCGGATGCTTGCTCCCGGAGACTCAAAACTCCTTACAGAGCGGTTCCCACCTCCGAAATATCCGGTGGGTTTTTTGTGTCTGCTGTTCGGGCACAAGCTCGGCGCGTTCCTGCGTCGGGAGGGCGGCGAATACAACACCCGCAAGGGGAATAAGCCCGCCGTCTCTGTACGGTTTTGAGCCTCCCGACTTCCCGCCTGCGACTTAGCGCAGCGCGGGCCCTGGTGTTGTGTCCTAGGAAGAAGGAGTGCCCTATGCCCCCGAAGGCTTCGTCCGCCGGCGATCTGGACAGTTTCAGTGTGTCGCTGCCGCTGAATGCGTTTTTTGAGTTGCGGGAGTTTCAGGATCAGTTGCTGAGCGCGGCCCGCACGCTCGATCCGGCTACGTCCCCCTGCCCCTCCACCCGTCCGCACGAGCAATCGCGGCATCGTGCGCTGGCGTCAGTGTTCCGGACCTGGGCGGATCAGGTCGACTGCAGCCTGGAATCGGTGCGGCCGGCTTAGCGGCCCTCGCAAGCTCGGCCGTCGTCGTTGGGGCGGCGGTCGTGCCGCGCAAATGGCGGCGTTTGGGGCGTGGCGCTGCGGTTGTCCGGCGTCCGGGCCGGGCGTCGGCCGAAAAAGTTTCGGGTTTGGGATGCTGCGGCGCAGGCGTGTGCCTGATGGCTGCATTCGCGGCACGCGATAGGCGGGGGTTGCGGGCCGGGATCGCAGGCGCCGCGTCGGCGGTTGCGGGCGCAAGGTTCGCGGCGGGGTGCGCAAGGCTTTGAGGGCCGGCCGCAAGGCTCGGAACCTTGCGAGTGGAGAGCAAAGGCTTGCCATCGCAAGGGTCCGAGGCTTGCGCGCGGGCTTGGAGGCTTGCGCGCGGGGCGTTGCACCTTGCGTTTGGGATCGCGAGCCTTGCGGTCGGAGCGTCGAGGTCTGCGATCGCAAGCCTGGGAGCCTTGCGACCGGGCGCGAAGGCTTGCGCGCGATGCTTGGAGGCTTGCGCGCCGGCATCGGCGCTGCGCACGCAAGGGTGCATGCGGTGTGCGCAAGCTTTCGGAGGCGTGAATGCGGGCTCGCGGGCGGGCGCGGGCCGGGTTTCGGCGCGCGGACGGCGGTCTAGGCTGCGCGCGTCGGCCGTGTCGGCCGGCGTACTGACATGGACTATCAAGGAACGAAGATGAGTCAGAACCTGATCGATTTGAATCTGTCCGCCGAGGCGCTGGACGCCGTGGATGCGGCGCTCACGCAGTTGGAAGCGCAGTTGGCGCCGTTGATCGGCTTGAACGTGGACCAGCGCCGGCAGTTGACCAAGATGGGCGAGAAGTCGGAGTCGTTCTGCCGGCAGGCGGTGGACGTGATGCAGCAGAACCCGAACATCCTGCCGCGCAATTTCGACCTGGAGGCGATGCGTCGCGACCTGGCCGCGTTCGATGCGCTGCGGCCGCGGCTGGTGCGGTTGACGCGCTTGTTCGAGCGCGCCAACGACACCCACATGGCGCTGGGCAGCGACCTGATGAGCAATGCGCTGGAGGGCTATGCGTTCTTGAAGATTTCCGGCAAGGGCGAAGGGCTGGAAGGCCTGCGCAAGACCTTGTCGGCCCGGTTCAATCGGGCGCGGCCGGAAGTGCAGCCTTCGGCGCCGAGCGCATCGTAAGGCTCGTTTGCGATCTGCGAACTAAAAAAGCCCCGCCAAGCGGGGCTTTTTTCATGCGCCGATTTACTGTTGGTGCGGTTGCTCTTTCGCGTCCGCCAACTTGGCCAGCGCACTGTCTATCGTGCGAATGGATTGTTCGGTCAGGCTTTTCGGCGCGGGGCCGTCGCGCTTGGCGCGCTTTGAGTAGTGCAACGCCTCGCGAATCATTACCAACTCTTCTGCATTCAGATCAACGATAGCCACAGTCACCTCAGGTAGCGCCGACAACAAGAAAACCCGAAGTGCAGTGTACAGATATGCGCGCGCCCTGCCCGGTGTTCATGGCATCCAGGAAACAGGAGCATCGCGCCCATAACATTCCTTGTGCACCCGCTCGCCAGCCGCGTAGACATGCGTCTTGATCTCACGCTGGTAATCAAGCACTTCGTCCCACCGCGCTTGCGGCGCGGCTTGACTACGGGGCATGCCCTTGCGCGCTTCGCGCACAGCCAAATCCGCCAGGGCCAGTTGCTTTACGGCGACCTCATCCAATTCCAGCGACAACGGCGCCAATTCCACGGGTATCAGATCGGCCATTGCATCGAACTCCCGAATCGCCGAGTCGACATCCGCCGCTGTCACGCCGCGGATGGCCCATCTGGCTTCCATCTCGTCAACCGTTCTGATCCAGTTGATCGCGACGGTCAGCGATCGCATGAAGATCGCGGCTGCGGCTTTGCGCTTGAGCGCTTGACTCGCCGCCTGTTGCCGCATGGCGTCCAGGCCCAGCTTCAACGCGACAATCGCCGCAAACAACGCTCCCAACGCGGAAGCCCATCCGGCCGCTTCGGCACTCCAAAGTATTTTGTAAGCACTCCCCGTCTTTCCGGACGCGATCGCATAGGCCCCGGCACCCGCAAGCGCCGAGGCGATACACAGTCCGCAGGTTACCGCTGTCGATATACCGCGATTGGATTCCATATCCGCTCCGACACGTCCGTGCTCGCACTACGGATACCGTCATAGTCGGCCGCAGTTCTCAGCTTTGTTGCATCGCCCGCCTCAATCCGCATCGCGCGCTACCTTCGGCAACGGCTCTTCCGCCTGCAGCTCCTTCGCCGCCATCGCCGACACCCCGCGCGCATGCAAGGTCTTCATGACCGGTTGGCTGCGCAGGTTTTGATAGAAGTTGCGGATGCCGCCGGTGAGTTGCAGCGAGTAATCGGTGGTCACGAAGCGTTCGTTGTTCTGCACTTCGATGTGGGCGCCGCCGGGGATCGGTTTGAAGAATTCGTCGAACTGGCTCAGCGGGAAATCGCTGGGTTTGCTCGCGGCGAAGTACGCCATCGCCATCGGTTGGCCGCTCTTGGGGCCGATGGTGGTGCCGACGTAGGTGCCGGCGCGGCCGTGGCAGGAGATGCACGAGGACACCGGGCTGTCGATCGGGCCGTTGACGCGGCCGCCGAGGCCATGGTGGCGGACGTAGGCGCGGTTGCCGTAGTCCCAGCCGGTTTGTTCGACCAATGAAGACGTGATGCGGGCCTGGGTCAGCGAGGTGTTGACGAACACGCCGTCGCGGTTGGCGTCGGTGCGGTCCTGGCGGTCGTCGCCCCAGCTCAGGCCGACCGGCACCATGCGGTCCCACACGGTCTTGCCGGCGCCGCCGCCGTCGTAGACGAAGGTGCCGTAGATCCAGCCGGTGGTGTCGGCCACGCGCGGGTCCTTGACCGCCACGTCCAGTTGCAGCAGGCGCATGGGTTTGTCGACGCGCGGTTTGTTGTACGCGGTGTCGGGGTAGATGTTGGCGGTCCAGGTCTTGCTGCCGACGAGGTACGGGATCTGTTCGACGCTGGCGTCGGTGAACAGCAATTTGCAGGCGACGCTGTTCTCGGGGAAGGTCGAGGCGTACGGATCGGGGTAGCCGCTGGCGGTACGCCAGACTTTGCCCAGCGCGGTGCCGCCGCGGTCGTTATAGAAGCCGACTGCCCAGTTCTGCCCGGGCGCGCTCTGACTGCGATGCAGTTCGAACGGGCGCGCCTTGCGCTCGCGGGTCATGCCGTGGTGGTACTCGCGGCCGGCGCCGAATTGATCGCCGTCGTCGTGCAGCCACGGCGCGTGGTACCACTTGCGCACCTTGTTGTCCTGCACCTTGAAATCGACGTCGACATTGCCTTCCAGGCAGTAGCTCAGCACCGCGCCCATGTACTCGGTCGGGAAGGCCTTGAAGTCGATCGCCATCCACGGAAAGGTTTCTTGCTTGAAGGTCTTCGGGTAGTCCTGGCTGAGCTGGAATACATCCGGCGTCCCCGGCGGCGGCGGGTAGTGCGGGTCGAAGCTCGGAAAGCGCGAGGGCGCGGGGTTGGGCGTGGCCAGTAGCTTGCGCTGCAGCTCGGCGCCTTGATCGGCGGGCTTGGTGACGTCCAGCGGCGCGGCGGCGGCCACGACGCACACGAGCATTCCAGCCACGGTCAGTGCTGTCTTCATGTCCACTCCCCTGTTTCACCACCTGATGTTCCAACTGCTAACGCGGTCGGGCGCGGCCAGGGGCCACGGCGCGGGACAACCGTGACGTAGCGCAGGTTTCGATCCATGCAGTGGCCACGCGGCGGGTCGACGCGAATCGACGACGGCACGGCGCGGCGGCCCAGCTCGGTCGGCGCGGCGTTGCGTATCGGGTCGGATTTGCGTCGGCGGTGTTGCGAAAGGATGACCGCCGTATGCGCAATCCAAGACACCAGCCCGCGTCGATAAGCGGATCTTGCCGGCGAGGCGAGCGCACGCAGTTGGTCATCGATGCCATCGCGGTTTCGATGTTGTCCCGCGACACGGATCGGGCGACTCATCCGATGAGATGCGGATGCGCAATCATCCAATGCCGCAACGCCCGGCCATCGCCTTGCATGCATTCGCTACGACGGCGATGGCGATGGTCGCCAAGACGCAACGACCGGCGCATTTTTCATTCGATGTCTTTCGATGTTTTGCCGCATACGCATACGCATCCGTCTCGCGTAGCGCACGCGTATCGGTCGCGTCGACGCCATCGTGTTTCACCCATGCAACCACCCGACCGATCTCTCACTCGCATCAAGACCATGAACGCTTCCGCGCAAATCTCCAGGAAAAAGATGGTTATTCATGCAAGAGATCGCGATTGAGTGAGCGCGATACCGTTCGTAAGCACAACCGATGCACAACTATTTTTTGTCTACGACGAATGATCGATATGCCGTCACAGTTCCCGAATTATTCGGTGGCATATGAAAATAGCGCGAAGTAACTTTCACGCCGCTGCGCAACTGGCAGTATTCGCAAAGGCAAAGGACAGACTCAGCATGACCGAGCCATGACAAGGAACGTTATGTCCGCAAGATCGAAATCCCTCGAACCGACCGCGCCGCACCGCCTTCGGTGTTGACCGCGACCAACGCGCAGCACCGCGCCTGAGCCGCAAGGTTCGGAGCGCGCTCCCCCGCCCCATCCCCACAGACCCACTTCGTACTCATGAAGTCGGCGGCACCGCAGTGGCCGCTCGACCGGGAGATCGCACGCCATGGAAGCCGTATTTGAAACTCCGTTGAAGACGTTCGACGTCGCGACGGCGCTGTTCGCACCGTTGCAGAAGAAGCTCGACGATCTGCGTGAAAACGGCCTGTACCGCACGTTCTACGAGTTCTCGCACATCAGCGAACACCCCGGCCACACCGCGCACGGCGGCCGGGTCGTGCAGGTGTGGAGCGGCAACGATTACTTCGGGCTCGGCCAGCATCCCGACCTGATCAAGGCCCAGATCGAGTCGACCCAACTGCACGGCACCAGCAGCGGCGGCTCGCGCAACATCGGCGGCACCAGCGTCTCGCACGCCGAACTGGAAAAGCGCATCGCCGCATGGCACGGCAAGGGCCGCGCGCTGGTGTTCTCCAGCGGTTACGCCGCCAACTTCGAAACCTTGAGCACGCTGATCGCGGCCATCCCCGACATGGTCGTGTTCTCGGACCGCAACAACCATCGCTCATTGATCGAGGGCATCGCCCGCACCGGCTGCACCAAGCATGTGTTTCCACACAACGATTACGAGGCGCTCGACCGCATGCTCGCCGGGTACGATCGCGAGCGGCCGAAGCTGATCGTGTTCGAGTCGGTGTATTCGATGGACGGCGACGTGGCGCCGCTCGGCGCGTTCTTCGATCTGGCCGAAAAGCACGGCGCGCTGACCTTCCTCGACGAAACCCACGCGATCGGCCTGATGGGCCCGACCGGCGCGGGCCTGGCCGAGGAGCTCAACGATCACCGCGCGACCTTCGTCCAAGGCGTTTTCAGCAAGGCACTGGGCACGCTGGGCGGCTATGTCGCCGGCCCCGACAGCGCGATCGATTACGTGCGCTCGCATGCGCCGGGTTTCATCTTCAGCTCGACCATGCCGCAGGCGGTGCTCGACGCGACGCTGACCGGCCTGGACATCGTGCAGCGCGGCGACGACCTGCGCCGCGCGGTGATGGACAACGTGATCCGGCTGAAGAACGCGCTGCGCAAGGCCGGGCTGCGCTTCCTCGACGGCGGCACCCACATCGTGCCGGTGATCGTGCCCGGCGGCGAACGCGTGCATCGGGTGTCGCGGCGCCTGCTCGACGAGTTCGGAATCTACGTCGCGCCGGTGACCTATCCGTCCGTGCCCAAGGGCACCGAACGCTTCCGCGTCACCATCGCCCCGTTCCGCACGCCGGAACAGATCGAAGCCTTCGTGAGCACGCTGCAGCTGTGCCTCGAGCAGGAATAACCCACCGATCGCAAGGAGAACGACCGTGGCTTTGAACCAGATCACCCCCTTCATCGGTGCCGAATTCACCGGTGTGACCTACGAAGACTTCCAGCAGCCCGAGCTGTGGAACCAGTTCGTCGAGCAACTGCATCAGCGCGAGCTGGTGGTGGTGCGCAGCATCGCGCTGACCCCGCAGCAGCAGCTCGAACTGGCCGCGCGGCTGGGCCGGCCGATCCCGTTCGTGCTGGACAAATACCGTCATCCCGAGTTCGAGGAGATCATGATTTCCTCCAACGAGGTACGCGACAACAAGCCGATCGGCATCGCCCGGGTCGGCAATTTCTGGCATCAGGATTCGTCCTTCGTGGCCAATCCGGCGCCGTACACCCTGCTGCACGGGATCAAGGTGCCCAGCGACAGCGGGCACACCTTGTTCGCCAACGCGGCCGATGTCTACGACCGCCTGCCCGAGGAATGGAAGGCGCGGATCGACGGACGCAAGGCGCTGCACACGGTGTCCAAGCGGCTGCGCATCCAGGCCGAACACGTCGGCCTGTCGGTGGCGGAGTTCAAGGCCTGGATCGAGACCAAGCATCCGAAGGTCGAACACGATCTGGTCAAGATCGATCCCGACACCGGCCGCAAGTACCTGTACGGCGCGCCGGAGTATCTGGACTCGGTGATCGGCCTGGACGCCAACGACAACGCGGCGTTCTTCGCCCTGATCGACGAACTGATCCAGGCGCCGCAGCGGGTCTACACCCACGAGTGGAGCAACAACGATCTGGTCGCGTGGAAGACCCAGACCACGCTGCACGCGGTCACCGACGTCGAGCCCGGCGTGGATCGCACCGTGCATCGAATCAGCATCGAACTGCACTGACGCCATGACCCGCCCGATGAACGGAATCGTCGACTTCGACCTGAGTTTCCCCAGCGCCCGCGCCGAGGTGTCGAGCATGCACGCCGCTTGCGGCGTGCCGGTGGACGATATTCTGCAGATCACCCACTGCGATAGTTTTCCGGTGCTCGGCGACGACGAACACTCCTGGGAACTGGCGCTGGACGCGGCGCGCGCGGTGATGCGCCGCAGCGGCGTGGACCCGGCGGCGATCGCGCAGGTGATCTACGCCGGGGCCGGCGAATGGGAGACGCCGTTCTGGTCGCCGGCGGCCAAGGTCGCGCACGAACTGGGCATCGAGCGGGCGCATTGCTTCGAGGTCGGCAACTTCTGCAACGCCGGCATGGCCGCGGCGCAGATCGCGCTCGACCGGATGGCGCTCGACCGACGCGATCGCGACAGCTACGCGCTGGTGCTGCTCGGCGACCGGCTCAGCCGCATGGTCGACTACGCCGATCCGCAGGCCAAGGCGCTGTTCAATTTCGGCGACGCCGGCGGCGCCATGCTGCTGGGCGGCGGCGAGCGCTGCAGCTTCGCCTTGCTGCATTCGGCGATGCGCACCGATCCGAGCTGGTCGGACTATTACTTCGGCGAACGCCGCGACGGGCGCATCGTGATCCGTCGCGGCGAACATCGCGAAGGTCTGGCGACAGCTTATGTCGACAACTTCGTCGGCTTGCTCGACGACACCTTGAACACGCTGGACCTGACGATCGACGACTTCGCTTATCTGCTGATCAACCACGGCGACAAGAGCATGCACGAACGCGTGCTGGCGGCGATCGGACTGCCGCGCGAGAAGAGCGTATTCAACTACCACCGCCTCGCGCACATGGGTTCGGCCGACACCTTGATCGCGCTGCGCGATCTGGTCGACGCGCGCCGCCTCGCGCGCGGCGATCGGGTCCTGCTCGCCACCAGCGCCATGGGGTTCAGCTGGGGCATCACCGCGCTGGAGTGCCGACAATGAAGATCCTGATCATTCATCAGGTGCCGTATCGGAAAATCCATTACCGCTTGGGCATCGATCACCAACGCCACGAGGTGACCTACATCGGTCAGCCGGCGCGCATGGCCGATCTGCCTGCCGATTTGCGCTGCACCCGCCTTGTGCTGGATCAGGGCGAGGACTTGGTCGCCGGCATCGTGGCGCGCACCTCGCGCGAGGACGGTTTCGAGCGGCTGCTGTCGCTGTCGGAATTCGGCATGATCGAATCCTGGCACGTGCGCGAACACCTCGGGCTCAGCGGCGCCTCGCTGGCGCAGATCGAGCGGGTGCGCGACAAGGTCCGGATGAAGCAGGCGCTGGCCGACTCGGGCCTGCGCTATCCGCGGTTCGTTTCCGCGCCCGACGAGGCCGCGCAGCTGCCCTGGTCGGGCAAGACCGTGGTCAAGCCGCGGCAAGGCGCATCCAGCGAAGGCGTCAGCGTGCATGCCAGCGCGGCGGACGCGGTCGCGGCCTGGCGCGAGCTCGCGCAGCGCGTGGACTATCAACTCGAGGAATACATTGAAGGCGAGCTGCTGCATGCCGACGGGCTGATCCACGACGGTGTGTTGGTCGATCTGGTGGTCAGCCGTTACGTCAACAAGCCGGTCGACTTCGCCTACGGTGTACCGTTGGGTTCGTACCAGTTGCCGGACGAGCCGCGTTATCGCGCGTTCGCCCAGCAGGTGATCACCCAGTTGGACATCCGCGAAGGCTGCCTGCATCTGGAGATGTTCGAGACGGGCGACGGCGAGCTGGTGTTCCTGGAAGTCGCCAATCGCATGGGCGGCGCCGGGGTGGTCGATGCGCATCAGCGCCATAGCGGCCTGCATCTGCCGTCGCACGAGATCGCCATCCGCCTCGGCCTGGAACGCCCGCCGGCATTGCCGCGCTCGGGCCGTTATCACGGCTGGCTGGTGTTCCCTGGCCATCATCTGCCGCGCGAAAGCGGCCATCGCATCGACGTGCCGGCGCCGCTGCGCGAACACACCTGCGTCGATCGCCTGCATCAGCTGGCGCCGGAACAGCCGCTGCCCGATCAGATCACCTATCAGGAATGGCTGGCGCCGGTGTTCGTCGAGGCCTCGCATCACGATTCGCAAGCGCTGGGGCATTTCCTGCACGAGTGCGCCCAATCCATTTCGATTCAGGCCGGAGCGCCGCAGTGAACCGCCCTTTCCCCTCGCCACGCCATTACCCCACCGATTTGCTGCTCGCGGTCCAGCGCGCCGAACGCGCGCTCGCCGACCCGGACTCGCCACTCGCGCGCTTGCTGCGCGTGCATGACCTCAGTTCGATCGGCGGTCTGTTCGCCAGCGCCGAACTGACCGAGGCGCTCGACCTGTGGTTCGGCGGGCTGAGCCAATACCCGTGGCAGCCGTTGATCGACAGCAACGACGTCGATCTGTTGTCGCCGGTGGGCACGGTCGTGATCGACGATCATCGCGTCGCCAACACCTTGCGCGGGCTGCTGTTCGCCTGGGCCGCGGGCAACCACGTGCTGATCCGCTCGCGCCGCGATACGTTCTGGCAGGGCCTGACCACGATCCTGCGCGACTACGGCTTTCCGTTGCCGGATGCGTCGGTGCTCGACGAGCGCGCGCAGACCGAACATCCGGCGATCCACGTGCCCGACCTCGTGCCGGTCTCGGCGTCGGGCGCGGCGATCTGGAACGAACCCGATCTCTACGGCGACAACCTCGACGACGCCGGCAATCTGCCGATCCGGCTGGGCGTGCCGGTGCGCGAGGACGCCGCCGGTTTCCTGCGCTCGGTCGCGGCGCTGGATGCACGCGCGTCGTGGACGCGGGCGCTGATCCGTCGCGAGTACCTCGCCGGCACCCGCCTGGCCGATGCGCGCGAAGCCGACGACGCGCACGGCAGCGGGCGCCTCGACGCCAAGCTGCGCTATCTGATCGGCCAGGCCCGGCGCACGCCGTACTACCGCGATCTGCCGCAGATCCATGGCGTGGCCGAACTGGCGCAACTGCCGATCCTGGAAAAGCGACAACTCGACGCCAATACGCTGCCGCTCAACCGCAACCTGTACAGCGACGCGCCGCCGAGCGGCGAGGTGTTGCGCAGCGGCGCCACTTCGGGCGATCCGCGCTACATCGTGTACTCGCGCAGCGACTGGGCGAACATGGTGCGCGAGGCGATTCCGCTGTGGTCCGTGCTGGGCCTGCGCAAGGGCGACCGGGTGATCAACACTTTGTTCGCCGGCAGTCTGTACGGCGGTTCGATCACCAGCAGTTGCGAGTTCTCGCAGATGGCGGTGGAGTGCTACACCACCACCCAGGCCTGCACCGTCGACGACCTGTTGATGCTGCATCACCGGTTCCGCGCCAACATCGTGATCGGCCTGCCGACCCTGCTGATGCCGCTGCTGCGCAAGGCCAAGGCGCAGGACCCGGAGCTGCGCATCGAGAAGGTGCTGTACGGCGGCACGCCGATGGCCGAGTCCGACAAGGCTTGGCTGCGCGAGCATCTGGACACGAGCGTGGTGGCGAGCGTGCTCGCCGCCAACGACGGCGCCCAGCTCGGCTTCCAGTGCCCGCACATGGGCGGCACGCTGCATCACATCTGCGACGACTACAACCTGCTCGAAGTGGTCGACGACGACGGCAACGCCCTGCCCGACGGCGAAGTCGGCCACTTGCTGATCACCAGCCTGCAGAAGTTCGAAGCGCCGCTGGTGCGTTACCGCATCGGCGACATCGGCCGGCTGTTCCATCGCGACTGCGCCTGCGGGTTGTCGGGCCGGGTCATGGAATACCTCGGGCGATCCGACGGCATCATCAAGTTCCTCGGCTCGACCGTGCGCCACCGCGAACTGCACGACGCGCTGGAGACCTTCGAGGTGTCGCAACTGCAGGTCGAGATCGACCAGCGCGACGGCCGCGAGGCCTTGATCGCGCGGATCGAATCGGCGCGCACGCTCGACCCCGATCAGGTCCGCGCGCATCTGATCGCGCAGTTCCATCAGCTGCGCACCCTGCTCGGTTTCGGCGACAGCGTGTTCGGGCTGGTGGTCGAATGCCACCCCGAAGGCGCGCTGCGCCGCGACGCGGTCAGCGGCAAGGTCAAGACCGTCATCGACCGCAGGCTGGGCTGATGCTCTGGCGCAACCGCCCGGCCCGCGCGCTGCTTCTCTCGATCCTGCTATCGAGCATCGGCATGGGCGTGTACGTGCTCGCGCTGGGGCAGATGCTGTTCGCGCTGACCGGCAGCGCGCAGGCGTTCGCGATCGTGCTGACCTTGCAGGGCATCGGCGCGGTCTGCGTGCTGCCGTTCTGCGGGCCGCTGGTCGACGCGCTCGATTCCCGGCGGGTCTATGTGGGTTGCGGCCTGGCCCGCGCCGCGACGGTGCTGGCGATCGTGCTGGCCGACATCGCCGGCACGCCGGCCTCGGTGCCGACGATCGGCGCGGCGGCGCTGGCCCTGGCGGTGTTCGACAACATGCAGCGCGCGGCCTTGTTCAAGTTTTCCGCGCGGCATATCGACGATGCGTTGCGGGTGCGGGTCAACGGCTTGCTCGGCGCGGCCATCCAGGGCGGCGCATTGACCGGCATGGCCTTGCTCGGAGCGATCCTGAGCGTGGCGCCGCCAGCGCGGGCGCTGCTGGTCGACGTGGCGATGGCCTGCGTGGCGGCGGCGGTGATGGCGTCGATCCGCCTGGACGCATCCGACGCCAACCGCGCGCTATTGGCCGGCAGCCGGTTGCGTTCGCTGCTGCCCAACGCATTGCGCGACTGGCGGCAGATGCTCGCCCAGTACCGCAACGAAACCGTGGTGCTGGGCATGGTCGCGCTGTGCGCGGCGGATTTCTTCTTCGCCAATGGCCTGAGCACCCTGGTGGTACCGCTGGTGCATCGCTCCTACGGCGGACAAAGCTGGTACATCGCCGCGCTGGAAGCGACCTTCGGCATCGGCATGCTGGTGGCCTCCACCCTGACCCGCCACACCGTGCGGCAATCGCTGCTGCCGCTGTGGCTGCTGGTCCAGGCCGGCACGGCGCTGCTGCTGGCGCTCAGCCGCGATCCGGCCACGCACTTTCTCGCGTTCTTCGTCGGCGGCTTCGCCAATCTCAACAGCCTGACCTGGCTGCTGACCACGCTGCAGCAACACGCGAATGCCGGCGACAAGGCGAAGATGGCCTCGCTGCGGTTGCTGGCGATCGGTATCGGCACCATCGCGCTGATGCCGTGGCTGGGCCACGCCGCGCGGGTGTCGCTCGATAGTGCGTTCTTGTGTGTCGGCGCGACCATGGCGGCGTTCGCGCTGGCCAGCGTGTGGATCGCGATCGGATTTCGCCCCCGTCAGCGCACGATCCTGGCCGCGAGCCAGTCATGACCTTTTCGCCTGGAGCCTTTGCATGAGTTCTTCCCAAGTCAGTCCGTCCGGATCGCGCGCGGTGCATCAGGTTCGCCGGCCGCAAGGCGAACCGGTCGCGGACGACTTCGCCTGGGTCGAGCAACCCTTGCCCGAACCCGGCGCGGGCACCGCGCTGGTCGAGAACCTGTATCTCTCGGTCGATCCGTACATGCGCGAGTGCATGGATGCGGTGTGGCCGCTGCACGCGCCGCTGGAAGGCCGCTCGGTCGGCCGGGTGATCGCCTCGCGCGAACCGCGATTGGCGGTCGGCGATCTGGTGTTCCATCGCCAGGGCTGGCGCACGCATGCGCTGGTCGGCTACGACGAGGCGCGGATTCTGCCGGCGCTCGACGGCGTGCCGCTGAGCCATTGGCTGAGCGTGCTCGGCGGCACCGGCCTGACCGCGTATGTCGGCCTGACCCGCATCGCCGAGTTGCGCGCGGGCGAAACGCTCTACATCTCGGCGGCGGCCGGCGGCGTGGGCAGCATGGCCGGCCAGTTGGCGCATCTGCTCGGCGCCGGCCGGGTGATCGGCAGCGCGGGCTCGGCGGCGAAGGTCGCGCAGTTGCGCGAGGTGCTCGGCTTCGATGCGGCCTTCAACTACCGCGACGCGCCGATCGCCGAGCAACTGGCGCAGGCCGCGCCCGACGGCATCGACGTGTATCTGGACAACGTCGGCGGCGATCATCTGGAAGCGGCGATCGGCCAGATGCGCCCGCACGGCCGCATCGCCTGGTCGGGCGCGATCGCGCAATACAGCACGCAGCCGCCGCCCGCGCCGCGCAATCTGTTCGAAGTGGTGGAGCGCAGCCTGCGCCTGCAGGGGTTTCTGGTGCGCAACTACGGCCATCTGCAAGGCGAGCTGCAGGACTTCGTGGTCCCGCATCTGCGCTCGGGCCGGCTGCTGCCGGTGGAAACCGTGGTCGAAGGTTTCGACGGCATCGTCGATGCGTTCCTCGGTGTGTTGAGCGGCCGCAATCTCGGAAAGATGCTGGTCAAGGTCGCCTAGACCGTCGCCGTGCTTCTTCATCAAAAGGACTTGACCATGCGGTTGCCGTCGTCGCTCGCCTTGCTCATCGTGCTCACCGCCGCGGTCATGCCGGCCTACGCCGACACCCTGGCGGTGGTCCGCGACGGCCGCACCCAGCCGCGGTATTCCTATGCCGACGCGATCCGCGAAGTGGTGCATGTGGAAACCTCGGTGGACAGCGACGGCGACGGCCGTCGCGATCGGGTCGCGGTGTTCGTGACCCGGCCGCGCCAGTCCGGTGGCGCTCATAAGGTGGCGGTGATCTTCGAAGCCAGCCCGTATTTCGGCGGCCTGATCGAAGCGCCGCATCACCCGGTCGACATCGCCGACCAACCGCGGCTGTCGCCGTGGACGCCGCCCACCCACGCCAAGCCCGCGGTCGATTACGCGCGTTCCAACTACGACAATTATTTCGTCGCCCGCGGCTATGCCGTGGTCGCCGCGAGCAGCCTCGGCACCGGCGATTCCGAAGGTTGCCCTTCGCTGACCGGGCCCGACGAGATCGAGGCGATGAAGGCGGTGGTCGACTGGCTGACCGGCCGCGCCCGCGCCACCTACGGCGATGGCCGCGTAGCGCGGGCGGAATGGTCGACCGGTGCGGTGGCGATGGTCGGCAACGCCTACAACGCCACGCTCGCGCTGGGCGTGGCGCAGACCGGGGTCGACGGGCTCAAGACCATCGTCGCCAACGTGGTGACCTCCAACTGGTACGACTATTACCGCGCCAACGGCGGCGTGGTCGAACCCGATGGTTTTCCCGGCGAGGACGCCGACCTGCACGCGAAGGTGGTGCTGACCCGCGCGCGGCCGGCGCAGTGCGCGGCCGCGATCGCGTCGATCGAGCAGCGCATGGATCGCATCAGTGGCGACTACAACGGGTTCTGGGCGCAGCGCGATTTCACCCGACATATCGACCGGCTCAGACGCCACGACATCAGCGTGTTCCAGATCGCCGGTCTGTCCGACTGGAACGCGCGCACGAGCCAGTTCGCGCAGTTGTGGGACGCATTGGGGCGGCATCGGGTCGAACGCCGGCTGTGGCTGTACCAGGCCGGTCACGCCGACATCCTCAACGTGCGCCGACAGGCGTGGCTGGATGCGGTGCAGGCGTGGCTGGATCATGCGCTGTACGGCGTCGCCAGCGGCACCGATGCATGGCCGCAGGTCCAGCTCGAAACCGCTCCGGGCCAGTGGCAGCCGTATCCGCAGTGGCCGCGTCCGGGCGCGCGTGCGATCACTTGGCAATTGCAGGCGCAGGCGGATGCGGGTTCGGCGCTTACGCTGCGGCGCGCGCCCGAGCATCGCAACGGCGCCCACGCCGAAGAAGCCGCATTCGTCGACGCACCCTCGCGCAGCGCCACCGAACTGATCGCCCAGCCCGATCGCGACGATCCCAATCGACTGCTGTTCCTGAGCGAACCGCTCACGCGCGACGCCCAGTTGTCCGGCACAGCGCAGATCGACCTGCAGGCCACGCTCGACGGTCCCTCGCCCTATCTCACCGCATTGCTGGTGGATTACGGCGAAGACACGCGCATCACCGGTTTCGCCGCGACCGCGCAGACCTGGTGCTTCGGCGACAGTCTGCCGAACAACTCGGGCTGTCGGCCGATCTACGCCTACACCAGCGCATCGACGCCGTATCAGGTGGTGACGCGTGGCTGGATCGATGTGCGCAATCGCCATGGCCGCGAACGCAGCGAGGCGATTCGCGCCGGCGAACCTTATCGCTTGCGCTGGACCCTGCAGCCGAACGACTACCGCTTCAAGGCCGGCCATCGCATCGGCCTGGTGCTGCTGTCCAGCGACCCCGGCTACACCTTGCGCTATCGGCCGGGCACGCGGGTGTCGGTGCGGCTGGATGCATCGTCGCTGAGCTTGCCGCTGGTCGAACCGGAGGTGCCGTCGCGGTCGACGCCGACCGCCGCGCGCTGATCTTCGCTGTTACGCGATCGCACGCTTCGTTCGCGCGCGCCCCGCTCCACATTCGCCCGCCGCACGCGTCCCCGCGACCGCGCGCGCTACCCCTCTGCCCTCGATTCCGATTCCTATGCGCACCTTGCTGATCTTCGCCACCTTGATGGCTGCACCGATACCCGCCTGCTGCGCCATCGTCGTCGACGGCCGGCTCGATCCGGAGGAATGGCAGGACGCGCGCAGCATCACCGATTTCCGCCTGACCCAGCCGCTGTCCCGCCTGCCCGCGCCGCAACCGACCCAGGCCTGGGTGCTGGCGACGCCGCAGGGCCTGGCGGTGAGTTTCCGCAATCTGCAGGACGCCTCGGTGCCGCGCACGCGCCAGCGCACCCAGCGCGACAACAGCGAGGCCGCGGTCGACCGGGTCAATCTGTACGTCGATTTCGACGGCGACGGCCGCGGCGGCTACAACTTCACCCTGACCCTCGCCGACGGCATCGTCGACACCACGGTCAGCAACGAGAACCAGTTCAACGACGACTGGGACGGCGACTGGCAACACGCGGTCAGCGAGGACGACTCCGGCTGGTCGGCGGAAATGCTGATCCCCTGGCATATCGCGCCGATGCGCGACGGGCGCGACGGCAAGCGCCTGCTCGGCATCGCCCTGGACCGGGTGATCGGCGCCACCGGCGAACGCGCCTCGTGGCCGGCGGTGAGCCTGACCGAAACCCGGTTTTTGTCGGTGTTGAACAAGATCGAAGTGCCCGAATACGGGCAATCGCTGCTGTCCATCACGCCCTACGTCAACGGCGTGCGCGATTTCGTCGGGCGCGATTCGGATTTCGACGCGGGCGCCGACCTGTTCTGGAAGCCCAACGGCCGTTTCCAGCTCAGCGCCACGCTCAATCCCGACTTCGGTCAGGTCGAAAGCGACCGGCTGGTGGTCAACTTCGGCGCGGTCGAAACCTTCTTCGACGACAAGCGCCCGTTCTTCACCGAGAACCAGGGCTTCTTCGAAGTCCCGTTCGGTTCGCTCAATCCCAACAACCGGCTGATCTACACCCGCCGCGTCGGCGGCCTTAGCGACGACGCGATCGGTTCGGGCGATGTCGCCGCGGCGGTCAAGCTCAACGGCAGCGCGGGCGGGATCAACTACGGCGTGTTCGCCGCGAGCGAGGCGGACTCGGTCGGGCGCGACTTCTACGCCGTGCGCGCAAGCCGCGACTTTCTTCGTCACGGCGTCGGCGCGATGGTCACCCAGGTGACGCGGCCGTTTCTCGATCGCGAAGCGACCGTGTACGAATTCGATCACCGCTGGACCCCGAACGAACGCTGGGCGGTGCGCAGCACCGTGGTGGGTTCCAGCGTCGACGAGCGCGGACGCCGGCTGCGCGACAGCGGCGCGCAGGTGCGGATCGATTACGACCGCGGCAACGGCTGGCGCCATCAGCTGTACGCGCTGCATCTGGGCGGCGACCTGCAGCTCAACGACTTCGGCTATCTGGAACGCAACAACTACAACTATCTGCGTTACGACCTCGGCCGGCGGGTAACCGCGCTGCCGCCGGATTCGCCGTTCACCGCGCACGACTGGCATTACTCGGTATCGCACCGGGTCAACGACAACGGCGTGCATATCGCCGACGCGCTCGCGGTCAACCGGCGCAGCGAACGTCGCGACGGCGGCAATCAATTCATCGAGGTCGGCACGCTGAGCCCGGGCCACGACGACCTGATCACCCGCGGCAACGGCGTAGTCGACATGCCGCGGCGCGTGTTCGCGGTGTTCGAACGTTTCCGTCCGCGCCAGGGCGACAGCCCGTGGGCGTTCAACCTGGAGATGCAGTACGACGCCGATGGCCTCAGCGGCTGGAATCGCGGGCTGCGCAGCGTGTACCTCGAGCCGAGTTATCACATCAACGACCGGCTGAGCCTGTTCACCGGGGTGCGAGTGGAACACCACCCGGACTGGACCTTGTGGCGGCGCGAAGTCGGATTGCTGGGCACTTACCGTTCCAACCAGCTCATGCTCAATGCCGGCGCGGCCTGGTTGATCAACGACCGGCAGGAACTGCGGGTGCGACTGGAAGCGATCGGCCTGGATGCGCAGGCGCGCAAGAGCTGGCGGGTAGCGCCGGACGGGGAACCGATCGCGGTGAATACCCGGCTCGCCGACTTCGGCTTGCGCAATCTCGGGTTCCAGATCCGCTACCGCTACGAACTTGCGCCGCTGTCGTACCTGTACGTGGCTTACGTGCGCGGCGGCTCGCTGCTGGAGGACGGCAGCGGCTTCGACACGCGCCGCCAGTTCCGCGACGCGTTCGAATTGCGCGACAGCGAGCAGTTGCTGGTCAAACTGTCGTATCGCTTCGAGATTTGAGGCGGGGCGAACTCAGCCTTTCCACAAACGCAAGGCTTCCTCGGCGATCACCTCGGGAAACTCCTCCTGGAAGAACAGCTTCGCCCCAGCCACGCGTCGGATGCCGCGCGAATTCGGCAACAGCCGGTCTAGGTAGTCCGCGTCGGACTGGGCGAAGATGTCGTCGCTCGCGCCCCACACGATCCGCACCGGCGCGGCGCAGCGCCGCAGCGAGGCTTCGATGCCGGCCAGCGGGTTGGGCCAGAGCGCGATGTGGAAGCCGTGGTATTGCGCGCGCCGCAGCGGCGAGGCCACCAGCGGGCTGACGTAGTACTCGATGGTTTCGTCGGCGAACCCGGCCGGATCGCGGAACACCGCCGCGCCGAAGGTCGAACGCGCCAGCGCCTTGTCGGTCAACCATTGCGCGGTGGCGTCGGCAAGGGTGCCGGCGCGCGCCATCTCGATGGCCGGCATCACCTTCGGCGGCGGGCTGTCGGGTTCGACGTCGCAGTTGCTCAGCAGCATCGAGCGCACCCGATGCGGATAACGCACCGCGAACAACTGCGCGACCGCCCCGCCGCTGTCGCTGGCGATCAGGTCGACCGCGTCGATCGCCAGCGAGTCCAGCAACGCGGCGAGCATCGCGGTCTGGGCGTCGGCGGCCAGCGATTGCGCAGCGGGAATTTCCGAATAGCCCAGGCCCATGAAGTCCGGTGCGATGCAGCGCCGATGCGGCGCCAGGCGATCGATCGCGCCGCGCCATTGGTAGCCGTTGAGCGGCGCGCCGTGCAGGAACAACGCGGCCGCGCCCTCGCCGCGTTCGATATAGGCGATGCGGCCGAACGGCAGCTCGGCGAAACGCCGCGAGGCGCGGTACGCCGCCGCGTCCAGCGGCCCGACCGGGCCGGTCGCGGTGGCGCCACGGCGCGCATCGCGCAGCGGCGTGCAACCGCTCACCGAACCGATCACGCCTCCGAGCAAAAACGAAGTCGCGGCGGCGACCATGAACTGCCTGCGTTGCATTTCCACTCTCCGGCGACGATTGACCGAGCCCATCGTGGCGAGCCGATCGCGAACGCGCGCGCACCCACGGCCGGTGGCGGACACGCACGTATGATTTTCGGCACTTGCCGGCGGTGTGGCTCAAGCCAAGCATCAGGCGATGAGCGACCGGCCCGCCTGTTACCCCCGCCCCACGACCGCCCCACCGCCGCCGATCGTTGGCGCCGACCGCGCGCCCTTGCTCGACGTGCTGACCTCACCGGTGCCGGGCGGGCATTTCGATTCGCCGCTGGACGGCCGCCATGTGCTGTGCCTGCATCTGGGCGAGCCGGTGCCGGTGTCGTATCGCCGCGACGGGCGCGAACATCAGGGCCTGCGCCTGCACGGCCAGTTCTGCGTGGTACCGGCGGGCTCGTCGACCCGCTGGATCCTGTCCCGGCCCGCGACCTCGCTGTTGCTGCGGCTGACGCCGTCGCTGCTCAGCGCGACCGCCGACGCGATGGGCGCGAGCGCGCGCAGCGACGGCCTGGCGCCGTCGATCCATGTGCGCGATGCGCAGATCGAACGCATCGGCTGGATGATGCAGGCCGAGGAGCGCGACGCTTACCCCGGCGGACGCCTGTTCACCGACAGCCTCGCCGGCGCCCTGGCCGCGCGCCTGCTCGCCTTGCAGACCCGAAGCGCGCCCGAGCACGAGCGGCCGGCGCGCGCGCTACCGGCGTGGCGATTGGGTCATGTGCTCGACTACATCGAAGCGCACCTGGATCAGCCGCTGTCGCTGGCCGAACTCGCGCGGGTGGCCGGTTTCAGCCTGTCCCACTTCAAGCCGCTGTTCAAAAACGCCACCGGCCTGCCGGTGCATCGCTATGTGCTGGAGCGACGGGTGGAACGCGCGCGCTTCCTATTGCTGCGGGGCGAACGGCGCATGGGCGAGATCGCGCTGGAAGCCGGGTTCTCGCATGCGAGCCATATGGCGCGGTGCATGCGCCGGGTGCTGGGGGTGAGTCCGGCGCAACTTGTCGCTTCGTATCATTGATCGATCGGCCATGCGCTGATCGGGCGGCATTCGCTCGCGGTTCGCGAGGTCGCTGCATGCAATCAAACAGCGATCGCCCGAACTCGCTCGTCGCCGACCGGCCCGCGCGCGGCGCCGCAACGTCAAAACCATGCAGGCCCGGCCAGCGCGGCGCGTCGGTGCGCGGAATGCGAATGCCGTCGAAGTCCGGGGCTCGATTACGGCGCAGTGACGCAGCGGCGCCCTTCGCAAGCGCGCCGGCTTGAGCGAGGATGCGCCATCCGCGATAAGGAAACCGCCATGACCCTGCCGCCCGGCGTCGTACTGCGTCCGATCCAAGCGCGCGACGATGCCGCCGTCGCCAGCTTGATCCGCCAGGTGATGGCCGAGTTCGGCGCGGGCGCGGTCGCCGACAGCGAAATCGATGCCATGCAGCGCGCCTACAGCCTGCCGCGCAGCGCCTACTACGTGGTCGAACGCGAAGGCCGCCTCGCCGGCGGCGCCGGGGTCGCGCCGCTGCTCGGCGGCGAAGACCGGGTGTGCGAACTGCGCAAGTTCTACCTGCCGCCGGCCTCGCGCGGACTGGGGCTGGGCCAGGCCCTGCTGGAGCGCTGCCTGCTGACCGCGCGCGGCTTCGGTTTCGGCCAGTGCTATGCCGAAACCCTGGACCGCATGAGCGACGCGCAACGCCTGCTGGAAAGCAACAGCTTCCAGTTGCTGGAAGCGCCGATGGGCTACGGCGGACTGCGCGGCTGCAATACCTGGTATCTGCGCACGTTGTAAGCCCGCGATCACGATCGCCAGCACATAAATCCATCGGGCTGGACACCGCACTGGTGCCTTGAGCCGAGCTTCGCCGTGATCGCAAGAATCGCCGGCGTATTTGTGGCGTTTCGCTTATTGGAAAAGGAACGGCGTCACGCTATAAAGCCCGTCGGACCGCTCACGGCGGTTCCGGGGAAATCAAGCAAACAATCAACAGGGGATTCAAACCAATGTCCATCGCGATCCGACCGCGCGCCCTGCGCGCGGCGCTGGCGGCGCTCACGCTGAGCATTTCGCTGACCGGCTGCCTGAGCATGAAGATGTATGTCGATCCGGCGCTGCCGACGGTCGCCAAGAAGGACATCGCCGCGCCGGCCACGCCCAGGCCGGTGCAGGTGCTGGCCGAGTTCCGCACCAAGGGCAACGCCAATGCCCGCGCCACCGCCGAATTGCGGCCGCGCACGCTGGCGGCGGCCACCGAGTCCGGGTTGTTCAGTCAGGTCAGCGGCGAGGCCACGCCCGGCGCCGGCCAGTTGCGGGTGATGATCGACAACGTGCCGGTCACCGACAACGCCGCCGCCAAGGGCTTCGGCACCGGCCTGACCTTCGGCCTGGCCGGTTCGCTGGTCACCGACGGCTACAACGCCACCGTCAGCTACACCGCCAACGGCAAGACCACCGAAGCGGTGGTGCGTCACGCCATCCATTCGACCATCGGCAACAAGGCCGGCCCGGCCGGCCTGACCCCGGTCGCCCCGCAGGTCGCGGCGCATCAGGTCATGGACCAGATCGTCTGGAACGGCCTCAAGCAGTTGTCGGAAAAGCATGCGTTCGACGCGGAATAAGCCGGTGAACGCACTGTTCCGCATGGCCTTGATCGCCACGCTGGCGCTGCAAAGCGCCTGCGTGAGCATGGTCGCGAGCAAGTACCAGCCCGGCATGGCCAACGCCGAGGTGCTGAGCCGTCAAAGCGGCGCGGCACCGTTGCGGGTCGGCGCGTTTTCCGCCGATCCAAAGCTCGACGGCAAGCCGCTCAACGTGCGCGGCTCGACGCTGAGCGGCGGCGAGGACGGCAAATTCTCGACTTACCTGCGCGATGCCTTGAGCACCGAACTCAAGACCGCTGGGCGCCTGGACGACAACGCCGCACTCGAGATCGGCGGCGAACTGCTGCAGAACCGGCTCAACGGCGGCGGCGCCGCGGCCGGGGACGGCCATGCGATCGTGCAGGCGCGCTTCGTGATCAAGCGCGGCGATTCGCAGGTCTACGACCGCACCTTGACCGCCGAGCATCACTGGCCGTCCTCGTTCATGGGACCGATCGCCATTCCCGCGGCGTTCGACAACTACACGGCCACGGTGCAGAAGCTGTTGCAGCAATTGTTCTCCGATCCTCAGTTCGAGCGCGCGACTGCGCGCTGATCGGGCTCGCCCCGGCCGCCACCGCGGCCGGGGCGATCGCGACCGGACCGCCAGAAGACCCAGCCGGCGGCTGCCAGCGTGGCCGGCCCCGGCGGCGCCCGCCCCCGCCAGCCATCGGCCCCGCCCCCGATTCGCCCGGTCCTTTAGAATGGCGACTTTTCCGCCTTCAGGACCGCCCATGCAACTCGACAACGCCCGCGCCGTGATCACCGGCGGCGTCTCCGGCCTCGGCCTGGCCGTGGCCCAGCACCTCGTCGCCCGCGGCGGCAAGGTCGCGCTGTTCGACGTTAACGACGACAAGGGCGCGCAGGCCGTGGCCGCGCTCGGCGCCGACCAGGCCCGCTATTTCAAGACCGACGTCACCGACGAGGCCGGCGTGGTCGCCAACCTCGCCGCCGCGCAGGAATTTCTCGGTGGGCTCAACGCGGCCATCAACTGCGCCGGCATCCTCGGCGCCGGCCGCGTGCTCGGCAAGGAATCGCCGATGCCGCTGGCGCAGTTCCAGACCACGGTCATGGTCAACCTGATCGGCAGCTTCAACGTCGCCAAGGCCGCGGCCAATCTGATGCAGCACAACCCGGCCGGCGACGACGGCGAGCGCGGCGTGATCGTCAACACCGCCTCGGTCGCCGCCTACGAGGGCCAGATCGGCCAGGCCGCGTATTCCGCGTCGAAAGGCGGCGTGGTCGCGATGACCCTGCCGATGGCGCGCGAGCTGTCGCGTTTCGGCATCCGGGTGATGACGGTCGCACCGGGCATCTTCTGGACCCCGATGGTCGACGGCATGCCCGACTCGGTGCAGCAATCGCTCAGCGCTTCGATCCCGTTCCCCTCGCGCCTGGGCCAGCCGGAAGAATTCGCCGATCTGGTCGCCTACATCCTCGGCAACCGCTATCTCAACGGCGAGACGATCCGCCTGGATGGCGCTACCCGGTTGGCGCCTAAGTAACGGCGGGAATCGGGAATGGGGAATCGGGAATCGTCAAAGCGGTTCCGTCTCCACTCCCAGATTCGCCGCGTCCTGCCTTACCCATTCTCCATTCCCGATTCCCCATTCCCGGCCAGAAACCCATGAAAGCCTACGACGTAAAAAAAGGTAACGTAATCGAGCACAACAACACCGTGTACCAGGTGCGCGATATCGAACGCAGCTCGCCGCAGGGCCGCGGCGGCAACGTCAAGTTCCGTTTCACCATGTACTCGGTGCCCGGCGGGACCAAGTACGACCTCAGCGTCGGCGGCGACGACGAGCTGAAGGAAGTCGAGCTCAGCCGTCGTCAGGTGACCTATTCGTACAAGGACGGCGATGCGTTCGTGTTCCTCGACGACGAGGACTACACGCCGTATACGCTCGATGCCGACGTGGTCGGCGACGACGCCGGCTACATCATCGACGACCTCAGCGGCTGCTACGTGCAGATCATCGACGAACAGCCGGTGGCCCTGCAGTTGCCGGCCAGCGTGGCGATCGAAGTGATCGAAACCCCGCCGGAACTCAAGGGCGGCACCGCGACCAAGCGCCCGAAGCCGGCCAAGCTGTCGACCGGCCTGGAGATCATGGTGCCCGAGTACATCAGCAACGGCGAACGCGTGCTGGTCAACACCGCGACCGGCGAGTTCGCCGGCCGTGCGGACTGATCGGCGCACTGGCGCCGGCGTCCATGCGTGCGCTTGCACGCTGGCGCTGGCGCTGCTGATCGGGTGCCAGCCATCGGCACCCGATCACGACACCGCATCCGGCCCGACTGCGGCGTGCCGCACACCGGAGCAGCTGCCGCAGATGCATCGCTCGGGCTGGTGCGCGCTGCCGTCTGACGTGCGCGCGTTCGCGAGCGAGCACGAAGACCGGCGCGGCTTCTCCGGCGGCGAGCCGTCCGACTACGAGGCGATGCAGCGCTTGCAGCAAGAAGCCGAGCAACGCCTGCGGCACGAACGCGAACAATGGTCGAAGCTGCGCGCTCGCCATCAACGCGACCCGGCCACGGCCGCGTGGCTGGACCGCTACGGCGAGGAGACCCGACTGCGATGAACCCCGACGATCCCACCGCCGCCAACAGCGGCGACTACGTCTTCGCCGCCGCGACCGAGTCCGATCTGAACCGCCTGATCCCGGTGCTGCGGGCGTTCTACGAAGTCGAACATCTGCCCTGGAACGAACCGGCCCTGCGCCGCGCCTTGTCGGTGCTGGTTGCCGACGCCGATGCCGGGCGCCTGCGCCTGATCCTGCGCGACGGCGAGATCGCCGGTTACTTCGTGCTGGGCTTTTGTTTCAGCCTGGAATTCGGCGGCCGTTTCGGCCTGCTCGACGAACTGTTCGTGCTGCCGGCGCATCGCGGCGGCGGCCTGGCCAAGCGCGCCCTGGCCGAAGTCGAAGCACTGTGCCGGGCCGAAGGCCTGGACGCGTTGCGGCTGGAGGTCAACGACGACAACGCGCACGCGCGCGGCATCTACGAGCGCGCCGGCTATGTCGCGCATCCGCGGCGGTTGATGACGCTGTGGTTGCAGGCCTGAGTCGAGTCGCCGCCGCGCCGCCATAGCGAACGACGAATGCGCGCCACCCCACTGTAGGAGCGGCGCAAGCCGCGACCACGAAACAACACGAACGCCGAACCCCGAACCCCGAACCCCGAACAGCGTGGGTAAACCGCGAAGTCCGCGACGTCACGCAATTGGCGCAATCAGCACGATCGCAACTCACACCGCGTCTGCACCGGCAGTCATCGCGCAACTCGCTCGCCGGAATACGAAAGAATTCGCGGCCGTACAGTTTCGTTTCACTGTTGCAGTCATGCAGGCATGTAAGCGAGGCAACACACACGCAATGCAACGCCGCGGCGATCGTCATGCTGAATCGCTCCGACAACGCAGGTCGCAATTTCCAAAGCGTGACTGGCAACGCTCACCGCAATGCCATGATCCTGCAACCTGCGATCCGCACGCTGATCCGCTTCCCGACGGCAGGATGCCGTGCCCGCCCAGCTTCGGAGCAAGGCCTTGGTTTCCTCGAATCGTCGCGACTTCCTCAAACTCGCCGGCGGCGCCGCCGCGCTGAGCCTGCTTCCGCCCTCGATCCGCGCCGCCCTGGCCACGCCGGCCGCGCGCGTGACCGGCACCATTCAGGACGTGCAGCACGTGGTGATCCTGATGCAGGAAAACCGCTCCTTCGATCATTACCTTGGCGCCTTGCGCGGCGTGCGCGGCTTCGACGACCCGCGGCCGATCCCGCTGCCCGGCGGCAAGACGGTGTGGGAACAACCCAAGACCGCGACCAATCCGAACAACGTGGTGCTGCCGTTTCACCTGGACACCGCGAGCACCGCCGCGCACTGCCTGGCCGACATCGACCACAGCTGGAAAGGCGCGTATTCGCGCTGGAAGGACTACAACGCCTGGATCTCGGTCAAGGGCCCGATGTGCATGGGCCACTTCACCCGCGAGGACATGCCGTTCTATTACGCATTGGCCGATGCGTTCACTGTGTGCGATGCGTATTACTGCTCGCACCACGGCCCGACCAATCCCAATCGCATGCACCTGTTCGCCGGCACCAGCGGCATGACCGTGGGCGATTTCGGCGCGCAGGCGGTCAACAACGCCGACGACGGCAACTGGACCGCCGACATGGCGCGCGACAAGCCGACCTTCGCCGGCCACAAATGGACCACCTACGCCGAGCGCCTGCAGAACAAGGGCATCGCCTGGCGGGTGTATCAGGAACACGACAACTACGGCGACAACTCGCTGGCCTACTTCGCCAACTTCCGCAAGCTCGATACGAATTCGCAGCTGTACAAGCGCGGGCGGGCGTGGTCGCCGGGTTCCACCGCGGAAAACGCGACCCAGTCGCGCGGCGAATACCTGATCGCCGACTTCGCCAAGGACGTGCGCGAGAACACGCTGCCGGCGGTGTCGTGGATCGTGCCGTCCTACATCATGAGCGAGCACCCGGCGGCGACGCCGGCCTACGGCGAATCGTTGACCTCGCGCCTGCTCGAGGCGCTGGTGGCCAATCCCGAGGTCTGGTCGAAGACCGTGTTCATCATCAACTACGACGAGAACGGCGGATTCTTCGATCACCTGCCGGCGCCGCTGCCGGCGATCAACGCCAACCTGGGCAAGAGCACGGTCGACACCGCCACCGAGAACTACAACGGCATCCCGGTCGGCCTGGGCGTGCGCGTGCCGATGTTCGTGATTTCGCCGTGGAGCAAGGGCGGTTGGGTCAATTCGCAGGTGTTCGATCACACCTCGGTGCTGCGTTTCCTGGAAGCGCGCTTCGGCATCGCCGAACCCAACATCAGCGCCTGGCGCCGCACCGTGGCCGGCGACCTGAGCACCGCGTTCGACTTCGCCAATCCCAACGCGGCGTGGCCGGCGCTGCCGAACACCGCATCGAGCATGGCCAACGCCGATGCCAGCTGCAAACTCGCCAAGCCCAGCGCACCGGCGCAGCCGCGCATGCCGCGCCAGGAGCGCGGCCAACGCCCGGCGCGCGCGCTGCCGTACGAGTTGCGCGTGGACGGCCGCATCGAGGCCTCGAGCGGCCGCTACTGGCTGGACTTCGGCAACGACGGCATCGCCGGCGCCTGCTACAACGTTTACGCCGGCAATCGCACCGATGGCCCGTGGTATTACACGCTCGACGCCGGCACCGCACTGTCGGATTACTGGAGCGCCCGGCAGTACAGCGGCGGCATCTACGACCTGTCCGCGTTTGGTCCGAACGGTTTCCTGCGCGCGTTCCGCGGCGATCTCAACAAGGCGCTGAGCGCGACCGGCGCCAATCCGGAAATCTCGGTGCGTCACGATGCCGCTGGCGAGCGTCTGGTCCTGAATTTCGTCAACACCGGCAAGGCCGCGTGCCGCCTGACCCTGAAACCCAATCGCTATAGCACCGCCGCCGCGCGTCAGTATGCGCTCGCGCCCGGCGCGCAGCTCAGCGATCACTGGCCGCTGGCGGCGAGTCAGCGGTGGTACGACCTGAGCATCACCTCCGACACCGATACCGGTTACCTGCGGCGCTTTGCCGGGCATGCGGAAAATGGCGCGGCGAGTTTCAGTGATCCCGCGATCGGGGCTTGAGTTCGGTCGGTCATCGATCGAGGTCAGCGCTGTGCGTTGCAGTTGAAGTACGAGGCGACGTTGCGACCTCGCAGCCCCTAGGAGCGACGCGAGTCACGACCGCGACATATCGACCACGTCGAAACTCGCGCCGTGGTTGTGGTTTCGCGGTCGCGGCTTACGCCGCTCCTACAGAGTGATCATGTGGCTCTCTCTTGAGGTCGGATTTCGGGTCCCGAGTGCGCCGCATGCCATTGTTGACGCATGCGGCGACGTGGCGATATTCCGGCCCTTGTAGGAGCGAAGCGAGTCGCGACCGCGGCATGTCGACCACGTCGAAAGCTGCGCTGTGGCTGTGGTTTCGCGGTCGCGGCTCGCGCCGCTCCTACAGGTAGGTCATGTAGTTCGGCTTGCGCTCGAAGTCGCGCAGTTCATCCAGCGCTGCGAAGTCACGG
>NZ_LMHM01000013.1:711460-711564 GCF_001427785.1 Lysobacter sp. Root690 | reverse complement strand
TTTAGACAAAAGAAAGTAACTCGGCCGCTTGCGGACGAAAGCTGTTGATCTTGCCTTTGGCTTGAAGGCTCTAGAGCTTCAAAGCTTTGAAGCCTTAAAGCTGT
>NZ_LMHM01000013.1:704479-711385 GCF_001427785.1 Lysobacter sp. Root690 | reverse complement strand
TCGGTGGCGCACGGCGCACATCCATGTGCGCCGCCCTTCGGGTGTGCGTTTGCTAACGCGAGTGCGTGGCTTCGCAGCGCTGGATGAACTGCGCGACTTCAGGCTCAAGCAAAAGCTGCGTGGCTTATCTGTAGGAACGGCGCAAGCTACGACCGCGGAAATACAACTACGGCGAAGGCTTCGACGTGGCCGACATGCCGCGCTCGCGACTCGCGTCGCTCCTACAGGGGCGGTAATCGCCACGACGGGGAACTCGCGGCGTACTCACGCGACGACCATCCCGCCGGCTCAACCGCCCGAACCACCACGCGCCAACCACTTCCCCGCCATCCGCCGCATCGACTCATCGCTGCCCGGATCGTCGAGCAATTCGGAAATCTCACGCCAGGCCAGGTCCAGCGATTCCTCGCTGATCACGTAGTCCTCGTTGTCGCCCGCGCGCACCACGTAACGCAGGTCGTAATGCCAGTGACCAGGCACGTCGCGACGCTCGGGGATCCAGTGACGGTCCACGTCGAACAACTCCGGGTCGACCGACAGCCCGGTCAGGCCGGATTCTTCCTCGGCTTCGCGCAGCGCCACCTGGGCCAGATCGCGGTCGCCGTCGGCGTGGCCGCCCAGCTGCAGCCAGCGGCCGAGCTTGCGGTGGTGGGTCAGCAACACCCGCCGGCCGGCACGATCGATCAGCCAGGCGCCGCCGGTGAAGTGGCCGGCCAGGCGCTCGCGCAGAAACGGGTCGGCGGGCGGCGGCGCGTCGTGCTGCGCTGCGTCATCGGCGCGGTCGATGGTGCCGGGCACGCCCTCGCCGGCACGCGCGGCTTCGTCGAGCAAGTCCAGAAACGGCTGCGTATGTTCCGCCTCCGCCGGCCAACGTCGCGCATATTCGATGAGATTGGAACGAAGTTCGCCGATGGCGTCGGAATGTTTCGCTGGCATGCGCAAACTGCAGTGTGGCTGGCGGTGTGGGGCGCGATTATGGCGGCAAGAACCATGACGATGTGAGCTTGCCGGTGATTTCCACCCTGGGTTAAGGTGGCCCGCCGCCCCGCTCCGGGGTCGGTCATCGTCGTCATCAGAACGGCGGGCACGTAGATCACTTCTTACGAGAGAGAGGGGAGTTCGATGTCGAGAGGCCTGTTCATCACCAAACCCGTGGCGCCAGCCGGCCATGTGGACGCCGGCGAACCCGTGGAGGGCGGCCTCGAAGGCGAGGCAACGCTCAAACGATCGTTGACCGCGACTCAACTGGTGATGCTCGGCATCGGCGCCGTGATCGGCGCCGGTATCTTCGTCCTGTCCGGTCACGCCGCGGCCGAGCATGCCGGTCCGGCGATCGTGCTGAGCTTCGTCGTCGCCGGCTTCGCCTGCGCGCTGGCCGGCCTGTGCTACGCCGAGTTCTCGGCGATGATGCCGGTCTCCGGCAGCGCCTATTCGTATTCCTACGCCACCCTGGGCGAGTTCGTCGCCTGGTTCATCGGCTGGAACCTGGTACTTGAGTATCTGTTCGCCGCCTCGACCGTCGCGGTCGGCTGGTCGGGCTATCTCAACAGTCTGCTCACCACCTTCGGCATGGGCCTGCCCGCCTCGCTCGCGGCCGCGCCGCTGAACGTGGTCGACGGCAGCATCGTCTACACCGGCGGCCTGATCAATCTGCCGGCGGTGGCGATCATCGCGGCGATCAGCGGCTTGTGCTACGTCGGCATCACCCAGTCGGCGTTCGTCAACTCGATCATCGTCGCGATCAAGGTCGTGGTGATCACCCTGTTCGTGGCCTTCGCCGCCAAGTACATCAACCCGGACAACTGGGTGCCGTTCATCCCGGAAAGCCAGGGCCCGGGCAAGTACGGCTTCGACGGCATCATCCGCGGCGCCTCGGTGGTGTTCTTCGCCTACATCGGCTTCGACGCGGTCTCCACCGCCGCCGGCGAGGCCAAGAACCCGCAGCGCGACATGCCGATCGGCATCCTCGGCTCGCTGGTGATCTGCACGATCATCTACATCATCGTCTCCGGCGTGCTGACCGGTCTGGTGCCGTACCACATGCTGAGCACGCCCAAGCCGGTCGCGACCGCGCTGGAAGCGTTCCCGGCGCTGGGCTGGCTGAAGTTCGCCGTCGAGATCGGCGCGATCGCCGGTCTGAGCTCGGTGATCCTGGTCATGCTGATGGGCCAGCCGCGCATCTTCTACTCGATGTCGAAGGACGGCCTGCTGCCGAAGTTCTTCGCCAAGGTCCATCCGAAGTTCCAGACCCCGTACATCGGCACCATCATCGTCGGCATCTTCGCCGCGCTGCTGGCCGGCTTCCTGCCGATCGGCCTGCTCGGCGAACTGGTGTCGATGGGCACCCTGCTCGCCTTCGCCACCGTCTGCGTCGGCGTGTTGATCCTGCGCAGCACCCGCCCCGACCTGCCGCGTCCGTTCCGGGTGCCGCTGGCCGTGGTGGTGTGCCCGCTCGGCGCGATCGCCTGCCTGTACCTGTTCTGGAAGCCGTTCTCCGAGCATTGGCACCTGATGACCGGCTGGACCGTGATCGGCATGGTCATCTACTTCGGCTACGGCTACCGCAACAGCAAGCTGCGCAAGGCCGCCAACGCGGCCTGAGCGGCGCGCAAGTCCTCAAGGCCGGCGGGGTTTCCGCCGGCCTTTTTCCATTTCATGTAACGCGCATCGCATCGGCGATCGGATTCGAGTCACCAGGCCCGGCGGCGTTTGATCGTCATCCTCGCGAACGCGGGGATCGCGCGACTTCAAAGCTTCCCGCGCGAAGGCCCTGGATTCCCGCGTTCGCGGGAATGACGAGCGGAAGGTCGCCGCACGGCCGTAAGCAGCACCAGGAAGAAACACATGCTGGGACAACTCTGGGCGACCAAACACCCGCACGCCGCGCATACCGAGGCCGAGGGCCTGAGCCTGCACCGCACGCTCGGCCCGTGGGGCCTGACTGCGCTGGGCATCGGCGCGGTGATCGGCGGCGGCATCTTCGTGATCACCGGCAAGGCCGCGGCCGAGCACGCCGGCCCGGCGATCATGCTGTCGTTCATTCTGGCCGCGATCTGTTGCACGTTCTGCGCGCTGGCCTATGCCGAGTTCGCGGCGATGGTGCCGGTCTCGGGCAGCGCCTACACCTACACCTACGCGACCCTGGGCGAGCTGGCGGCCTGGTTCATCGGCTGGATGCTGATACTGGAATACGGGGTGTCGGCGTCGGCGGTCGCGGTCAGCTGGACCGGGTATTTCCTGAGTTTATTGGAACATTTCGACATAACCCTGCCGGCGGCGCTGGTGCAGGCACCGCTCGACGCCAAGCTGCGTCCGACCGGCGCGATCGCCAACCTGCCGGCGGCCGCGATCGTGCTGCTGCTGACCTGGCTGTGCTATGTCGGCATCCGCAAGTCCTCGGCCATGAACATGGCGATGGTGATCCTGAAGTCGGGCCTGATCGTGCTGGTGATCGCGGTCGGCTGGAAGTACGTCAATCCCGAGCTGTGGACGCCCTTCATCCCCGAATCGCAAGGCCCGGGCAAGTACGGCTGGGAAGGCGTGCTGCGCGGCGCCTCGATGGTGTTCTTCGCCTACATCGGTTTCGAAGCGGTGTCGGTGGCCGCGCAGGAATCGCACAAGCCGCAGAAGGACATGCCGATCGGCATGCTCGCCTCGCTGGCGATCTGCACCGTGCTGTACATCGGCATGGCCGCGGTCATGACCGGGCTGGCGCCGTACACCACCCTGGGCACCGACGAGCCGGTGGTGACCGCGATCGCCGCGCATCCGGCGCTGGGCTGGCTGCGCCTGGTGGTCGAGATCGGCGCGCTGGTCGGCTTGTCGTCGGTGGTGCTGGTGATGATCATCGGCCAGCCGCGCATCTTCATGATCATGGCGCGCGACGGCCTGCTGCCGCCGGTGTTCACCAAGATCCACCCCAAGTACCGCACCCCGCACATCAACACCGTGATCACCGGCGTGGGCATCGCCCTGCTGGCGGCGCTGTTCCCGCTCGACATCCTCGGCGACATGACCTCGATGGGCACCCTGATCGCGTTCGCCGCGGTCTGCGCCGGCGTGCTGATCCTGCGCCGCACCCAGCCCGACCTGCCGCGCCCGTTCCGGATCGCCTTCGCCTGGCCGGTCTGCCTGGCCGGCATCGTCAGCTGCCTGATCCTGCTGTCGACCATGACCGCGCACAACTGGATGCTGATGGGCGTGTGGACGGCGATCGGTTTTGCGATCTATTTCGCCTACAGCGTGCGTCACAGCAAGCTGCGCAAGCCGCAGGGCTGAGCCCACTCCAGGGCCCGGGTCCGGGCCCAACGCTCTGACGGCTTGACGGGCCGGCCTCCACAGGCCGGCCCTGCTTTTTGTGGGGACGGCTTCAGCCCCCGCCATGCGAGCTTTCATCCCATCCAGCCGCTTCCGGCGAACCCTCAAGGCCTTACTGCGACCCGATTGGTCGGCATAACGCTGCGTTATGGCAAAAACGAGGCAAGCGCCACATCCCGGCGCTAAACTTGGCCCATGAACAGCGCCCTGCCCTATGACCCGCAACGCCTGTCGCACTGCGCCGGGGAAATCATCGTCAACGTGCGCGAACTCGCGCAGCGCGGCTGGACCCCGGCCACGAGCAGCAATTTCTCGACCCGGATCGATGCCGGGCACGTCGCGATCACCGTGTCCGGCCGCGACAAGGGCCGTTTGACCGAAGCCGACATCATGGTCGTCGACCTCGACGGCACGCCGGTCGCGACCAGCCACCGGCCCTCGGCCGAGACCTTGCTGCACACCCAGCTGTACAAGCGCTACCCGCAGATCGGCTGCGTCCTGCACACCCATTCGCAGACCCAGACCGTCGCCTCGCGCCTGTACGCCGGCCGCGGCCACGTGCATCTGGAAGGCTACGAGCTGTTGAAAGCCTTCAGCGGCAACACCACTCACGAAATGGCGCTGGAGTTGCCGGTCTATCCCAACACCCAGGACATGCCGACCCTGGCCGCCCAGGTCGACGCGACCCTCGACCGGCAGCCGTTATGGGGCTATCTGATCGACGGTCACGGCCTGTACGCCTGGGGCCGCGACATGGCCGAAGCGCGACGCCATCTGGAGGCGTTCGAATTCCTGCTGGGATGCGAACTCGAACTCAGGAGACTGCAGCGATGAGCCGTCTGCGCATTTTCGCCGAAGACCAGACCGACACGCCGCGGCTGAGCACCACCGACCAGGCCGAAATCGCCAGCGAACTGGCCAGGATCGGCGTGGGCTTCGAACAATGGCAGGCCGCGCAGCCGATCCAGCCCGGCGATTCGCCCGAAACGATCATGGCCGCCTACCGCGCCGACATCGACCGGCTGATCGCCGAGCGTGGCTTCAAGACCGTCGACGTGGTCAGCATCGCCCCGGACAACCCGCAGCGCGAGACCATGCGCGGCAAGTTCCTCGACGAGCACTACCACAAGGAAGACGAAGTGCGTTTCTTCGTCGCCGGGTCGGGCCTGTTCACCCTGCACGTCGAGCCGAACGTGTACGAGATCAAGTGCGAACAGGGCGACCTGATCTCGGTGCCCGACAGCACCCTGCACTGGTTCGACATGGGCCCGGAACCGAGCTTCGTGGCGATACGTTTCTTCACCGAGCCGGACGGCTGGGTCGGCCATTTCACCGGCACCGACATCGCCCAGCAGTTTCCGCGCTACGAGAAGGGCCAGGCGGGCTGAGCCGCCTGGCTCGCGCCGATTGACCGCTCGGGCTCAGTCGCCCAGGCGTCTGAGCTCGACCACGTCGGCCAGCACCAGCGGGTCGAAGCGCCGCAGCTTGGTCACATCATTGAGTTGCCAGACCGCCACGTCGCGGTTCATGCGCAGGTGCAGCTTCAGCTCGGGGATGATGTCGTCGGTCGGGATCTTGATCAGCACCTTGCCCGGCGCGATCCCGAACTTGCCGATCAGCTCGATCGCGTCGTTTTCGTTGATGGAGCGGTTTTCCGGGGTGTCGGCGATGAGAACGAGCGCGTCGAGGGTCATGCGAATGGTCCGATCGGACCGGAATGGCCCGCTTATCTACAACAACGTCGCCGCCGCCTTGGTGTGAACCCTGTCCGCCGTCGGCCGGCGCGATTTTTTGCCTGAGCGCCGCCGCAAAGGCGACAATCGGCGTCCCCGCCTCGACTCGTCCCCCGACCCCATGCCCATCCGCGCCATCCTCACCGACATCGAAGGCACCACCAGCTCGATTTCCTTCGTCAAGGACGTGCTGTTCCCGTACGCGCGCCGCGCCCTGCCCGGTTTCGTCGCCGCGCGCGGACGCGAGCCGGCGGTGCGCAAGTGGCTCGACACGGTCGCGCTGGAGAACGGCGGCGCCTGCCAGGACTCGGTCATCGTCGAGGTGCTGCAAGGCTGGATCGACGAAGACCGCAAGCACACCGCGCTCAAGGCGCTGCAGGGCATGATCTGGGCCGACGGCTACAAGAGCGCGGACTTCACCTCGCACATGTACCCCGACGCGGCGCCCGCGCTGCGCCAGTGGAAGGATCAGGGCCTGCGCCTGTACGTGTATTCTTCCGGCAGCGTGCCCGCGCAGCGGCTGTTGTTCGGCCACAGCGATGCCGGCGATCTGACCGAGCTATTCTCGGGTTGGTTCGATACCGAAGTCGGCGGCAAGCGTGAGGCGGCGAGTTATGCGCGCATCGTCGAAGCGATCGGCCTGCCGGCGGACGAGATCGTGTTCCTGTCGGACGTGGTCGAGGAACTCGACGCCGCGCGCGACGCCGGCGTCGGCACGGTGCTGGTGGACCGTCTCGACGATTACCCGCAGCCGCGCGAAGGCGAGGCGACGCATGGGCATGTGCGGGTGACGGGGTTTGATCAGGTGGTGGTGTGATCGATGGCGGTTGACGTGATGGCCTGATCGAAACAGGCG
>NZ_LMHM01000013.1:703308-704467 GCF_001427785.1 Lysobacter sp. Root690 | reverse complement strand
CGCTCCTACAGGTAGCCACTGTAGGAGCGGCGCGAGCCGCGACCACGAAACTTCATCCACGGCGCAGCGTCACGCAGGCACCGCACACCGCCTCAACCGACAACCGGCGCTACAACCGACTCAAATTCCGCACCCGCACCTCATCGCGCTCCACCCCGTGCTCGTTCGCGGCGCGCTGGCGGATCAGGTTCAACAGTTCGGCCGGATCGAACGCGCCGGTCTCGGCCGGCGCGTAGTCGAGCGTGGTCTGTCCCCACACGATGAACCGGCCGCCGACCAGGATTTCGTAGTCGGCGAAGTAAAAATAATGCGCGCTCATATCGCGGCCGCGGCTCAGGTGCCGACGTGGACGTCGTTGCCGCTGTCGGCGCAGCCCAGATGCTCCAGCGCGATCGCCAGGGCCAGGGTGTAGCTCTGCGCCGAGTAGCCGTGCACCCGGCGCAGACGCTGGCCGCAATGCGGCGCGATCGACGGCTCCGGCGCGCTCATGTCGTCGTCGTGGACCTCGATGTACGGCACCGGCAACTGCGCCAGGGCGCCGCGCAGGTTGGCGCTCGCCGGCAGGCAATCGCCCGGATCGAGCAACAGCAGCTCGGTATTGGCCGCGCGCATGCCGCGCAGGCATTCGACCAGTTCGTTTTCGTTGCGGCAACTGCGCACGCAGATCGCCTTGCCGGCGCTGGCCGCGCGTTCGACCAGCGCGGCGCGCACTTCGCCGGACAGCGGGGGGACCATCGAATCGACGGCGGCATCGTTAACAGCGTGGGCATTGGGGCCGCGCACAATCAGGATCGACACGTCGGGACTCACTGCGCACTCGGAGCGGTGCGCCTGGAAGCCACTGTAGGAATCGCGGGCGTAAAGGCGCTATTCGCGCGGTCGTGGGTGGCGTAAAGCCTGCGTCAATTCCTGGTGGCGGGTGTGCGTATGGTCGTGAGCGTGAGCTGCGGCCGGAGGCCCTCACCCACGCCTTCGGCGCGACCTCTCCCGCGAGCGGGAGAGGTATTCCGATGGGCTCCATCATCGGGGCGCTTCGGGGAGAAGTTTCGGGCCCGATGCTTTGTTTGCGATCGCCATGCGCGCGCGAGTTCGAACACCTCAAGATCCATCAATATCCAAGTCGAAAGCTTTGGGCTGGAACCTCTGCCACGACACAGTT
>NZ_LMHM01000013.1:642806-703291 GCF_001427785.1 Lysobacter sp. Root690 | reverse complement strand
GATGCTCCGATGCTCCGATGCTCCGATGCTCCGATGCTCCGATGCTCCGATGCTCCGATGCTCGGATGATCGGATGATCGGATGATCGGATGATCGGAAAAATCAGAACACCTCTCCCGCTCGCGGGAGAGGTCGCGCCGAAGGCGCGGGTGAGGGCCGCCCGATCGCCACGGATCCACGACAAGCCCGAAACCGCGCCAGTCGCTGGCAAGGACGTTCAGCCCCTGCCCCATCGATCAACCGTGAACCTTTTCCCCACGCGCCAGCATCGCGACCAGCTTCTCGATCCGGCTCGCGCGGGTCTTGGGCGTTTTCGCGGTCTGCACCCGCCACAGCACGGCGTAGCGGTTGGTGCGATCGATCTGTTCGAAGAACGCGCGCGCCTCGGGCTGCGCGGCCAGGGCCGCGGCCAGGTCATCGGGAATTTCCGCGGTCGAGGCCGGGTCGTAAGCAGCATCCCAGCGACCGTCGGCTTTCGCCGCGGCGACTTCGCGCAGACCGCCTTCGCGCATGCGGCCTTCGGCGGTCAGCCGCTCGACCTTGCCGATGTTGATCTTGGACCACAGCCCCTTCGGCCGGCGCGGCGTGTAGCGCTGCAGGAAATAGCAGTCGTCGAAACCGCGTCGCTGGCCGTCGATCCAGCCCGTGCACAAGGCCACCTCGATCGCCTGATCGTTGCTCATGCTGGCAACGGCCTGGCCCTTCTTGGCGATCTTGACCCACACGCCCTTGGCCTCGGGGTGAGCGAGTATCCAGCGTTCGAACGCGGCGGCGTCTTCGAACACGATCACCGGCAGGTCGTCCGCGGCGCCCTTGGGCGCCGCATTAGTACCGCCCGTGGGTGTCGCAGTAGTACCGCCCTTGGGCTTCGCACTGGCACCGCTCTTCGACTTCGCGCTAACACCGTCTTTGGGCATCGCGCCGTTACCGCTCTTGGACAATGGCGTGACAGCGTTCTTGGCCTTCGCGCTCACATCGCCGTTGGACGTCCCACTTACTCCACCCTTCGGCTTTGGGCTCACGGCGCGGCCTCCACCAGCCGATACGAAGTGCGCAAACGCTGCTCGCCGTGCCAACGGTCGAACACCCGCACCTCGATCGCGTGCTCGCCGACGACCGCATCGGTCGGCAGCGGCGCGTTCCAAAGATGCGGGGTCGGCGTAGCGATCGCGGCGCGATCGTAGCCGCGCAGCCTTTCGGCGGCGTCGTCGCGCGCGTTTTCGGCAAGCAGCGCCGGGTCGGGCTGTTCGACCCGCTTCATCGGCTTCCATTCGCCGTCGTTCAAACGGTGCTCGACCCGGCTGTCGTCGGCGCCCATGAAGACGTTGGCGTAGATGCCGCGGATCGGATACGAACCACGACGCAAGGTCTTCGGCGCGTACACGCGCAGGTACTGATTGGAGACCGCATTGGATTCCAGCGCTTTGCCCGCGCTCGGCGCCGGGTACCAACTCAATGCGTACTCGGCGTTCGCCCGCACCAACAGGCGCGCGTAACCGTTCGGCGTGCCGTCGCTCATGGTGCTGTCGGGCAGCCCCTGCGCGTCCTTGACCCCGGACCAGAACGCGCCGCAAGCCGCGCCAACGTTGTACTCGTGCAAGGGCGCCGCACCGCGCCAGCCGTCGGCGGCATCGTGATAGACATGGCGCTGCGCGTGGCTGTGTCCACTGAGCACCAGCACATGCGGAAACTCGCGCAGCAACGCGAACAGGCGATCGCGATCGGCGTGGCGGAAGGTTTCGCGCCCCGGCGCGGCGTCGAACAGCGGGATGTGCATCGCCAGCACCAGCAGGCGCCGCTTGTCGGCGTCGGCCAGATAGCGCTCGAGAAACGCGAATTGATCGGGACGCAGACCGCCGATGTAGTCGGGCTTGCCGCCGGGCTGATAGACCACATCGTCGAGCACCACGAAATTCGCCTGCGGCTCTTCCCAAGCGAAGGTGTCGGGGCCGTAGACGTGGCGGAAGCTCAGCAGTGAGTCCTGATCGCTGGTGGCATCAAAATCGAGATCGTGATTGCCGGGCGCATGCAGCCACGGCACGCCCAGGCGCGCGGTCACCTGGTTGAGCTTCGGGTACAGCGACAGATCGTCGTGGGTGATGTCGCCCAGGCTCAGGCCCAGGTCGGCGATGCGTCCGGCTCCGCGTCCAGCATTGGTGAGGCCGGCGCGCGCGGCGCGCAGCGGCTCGACGATGTCGCGGCGGTAGTACTCGACATCCACCGCGCTCTTGGTCTGCGGATCGGCGAACACCAATACATCTAGGTCGGTGTCGCGCGGTTTGCGGTCGATCGTCAGCGGGTAGTCACGACAAGTCGTCGAACCGTCCGGCATGCCGCCGTATTTCAATTTCGTGGTGTCGCGCGCCAAGCCGTCGGCGGTGCGCAGATTGAGCCAGTAATCCGGCAGACCGCTGTCGATCCGCGACGGCGTCGTGTACCCGGCCGGCTTGATCAGGAACTGGCTGGTTTTGTCGGTAGCCGGCAGCCGATAGCGGCCCTGCGCATCGGTCGCGACGATGCGTTCGCCGTCGGACACGCGTTGATTCGCCAGGCCCGGCTCGCCGGCATCGTGGCGGCCGTTGCCGTTGCGGTCCTCGAACACCCTGCCCTCGCAGGACGGCGCGGCGGTCTGGGCCGCGACGGCCGGGGCGATCAGGGTCAGCAGCAAGGCGGCGGATGCGAATGGGCGCATGGCGGGCTCCGTGGGTCGGGGGCCATTATGCGGTGGCTGTGTGTCTCGCGTGCGCAGGTGGGCGGGCGGCGCGCGTTGTTGTGCATGGGGTTGCGCCGTGAATGCGGTTTCGCGGTCGCGGCTTGCGCCGCTCCTACAGGGGGCGCCCCATTGTCGTCGCGATCTGGCGTTTCAGACTGTAGGAGCGACGCGAGTCGCGACCGCGCCATGACGACTGCGGCGAAACCTTGTTCCGCCCGGATGGAAGTTGCGTCGTAGCCGCGGTTTCGCGGTCGCGGCTACGCCGCTCCTACAGTTTGCCCACGGGGCTACCGGCGGCGTGGCGCCGATGCACCGATCAATCGGCCGGCTGTAATCCGCGATGCGGCTTGCCATGGCGTTCGCGCAACACCGCGACCGCATCGCCCAGCGACAGGCCGCGCGCGCGCAGCAGGACTTGCAGATGGAACAGCAGGTCGGCGGCTTCGCCGCACAGGGCCGCATCGTCCTGAGCTACCGCGGCCAGCGCGGTTTCCACGCCTTCTTCGCCGACTTTCTGCGCGATCGAGCGCACACCCTTGTCGAACAACGCGGTGGTGTAGCTGCCCTGCGGCCGCTCGCGTTCGCGCGTCGCGATCAGCGCGTCGAGTTCGCCCAGGAACGCCAGCGTGTCGCCGGGCGCGTCAGACAGATCGGACACGCCGGCCGCGCTCGGAAAACAGCTGTCGCGACCCAGGTGGCAGGTCGGGCCGTGCGGCTGCGCGCTGATCAGCAAGGTGTCGCGGTCGCAGTCGGTTTCGATCGATACCAGGTCCAAGAAATTCCCCGAGGTTTCGCCCTTGGTCCACAGCCGCTGCTTGCTGCGGCTGTAGAAGGTGACGTGGCCGCTGTCCAGGGTCGCCCGCAACGCGGCGCGGTCCATGTAGCCGAGCATCAGCACGCGCAACGAGGCCGCGTCCTGGACCACGGCTGGGATCAGCCCGTCCTGCTTGTCCCAGTCCAGAGCGTCGATCTGCTGCGGCGTCAACGACGCGCTCGCTGGGATCGTCGTAGGAACGGTCTGATCAGTGGAGTTCGCGGACGCTGACACCGTGTTCTCGCAAGGCTGCCTTGAGGACCGGAATGCGGATGCTGCCGGAGTGGAACACGCTCGCCGCCAACGCCGCGTCGACGTCGGCGGCGCGGAACACCGCGCCGAAATGCTCGATCGCGCCGGCGCCGCCGGACGCCACCAGCGGCACCTCGCAGATCGCCCGCACCGCGCGCAATTGTTCGATGTCGTAGCCGCTGCGCACGCCGTCGCTGCCCATGCAGTTGAGCACGATTTCGCCGGCGCCGAGTTGCTGCGCCTCGACCACCCAATCCAGGGTGCGCTTGGCCAGGGCCTGGGTGCGCGAGGGATCGCCGGTGTACTGGCGCACGCGCCATTCGCCGTCGGGATCGCGCAGGCTGTCGATGCCGACCACCACGCATTGCACGCCGAACTCGGCGGCGATCTCGCCGATCAACTCGGGCCGTTCCAGCGCCGGGGTATTGATCGAAATCTTGTCGGCGCCGGCGTTGAGCACGCCGCGCGCGTCGTCGACCGAGCGGATGCCGCCGGCCACGCAGAACGGAATGTCGATCGCGCGCGAGACCCGTTCGACCCAGCCGCGGTCGACACTGCGGCCCTGTGGGCTGGCGGTGATGTCGTAGAACACAAGCTCGTCGGCGCCGTCGTCGCGATAGCGCAAGGCCAGTTCGACGATGTCGCCCATGTCGACGTGATCGCGAAAACGCACGCCCTTCACCACCCGGCCGTCGCGCACGTCCAGGCAGGGCACGATCCGGCGGCTCAGCAGCGAGCTGCCGACCGCGTCAGTGTTTGCAGCATTCAACATCGACGTACCTGTTTGAGTGCATCGGTCAATTGGAAACGGCCTTCGATCAGCGCCTTGCCGAGCACCGCGCCGCTGCAGCCCACGCCGTCGGCGGCGACGATGTCGGCGATGTCGCGGATACCGCCGGAGGCCTGCAACTGCACGTCCGGTGCGATCGAATGGATATGCCGGTATAGATCGAGGTTCGGCCCGGTCATGGTGCCGTCGCGCGATACGTCGGTGCACAGCAAATGGCGCAGGCCGGCCTGGGCGTAGCGTTCGAGCAGGGTTTCCAGGCGCACGCCGCTGTCCTCGGTCCAGCCGGCGACCGGCAGTTCCCAGGCGCCGTCGGCGGTCTGACGCACGTCCAGGGCGATGGTGATGCGCTCGGAACCGAAACGCTTGAGCCAGCCGATCACCAGATCCGGGTCCCTGACCGCGAGCGAACCGACCACGACCCGGTCGGCGCCGGCATCGAGGATCGCCTCGACATCGGCCTCGCTGCGCACTCCGCCGCCGGTCTGCACGCGCATCCAGCTGGAGGTGGTGATTGCGCGCAGCAGCGGCGCCAGGGTGTAGCCGCCGTAGCGCGCGGCGTCCAGGTCGATCAGGTGCAGCCACTTGGCCCCGGCCTCGGCGTAACGCGTGGCCAGCGCCAGCGGCTCGGTCTCGTAGCGGGTTTCCTGGGTGTAGTCGCCCTGGTGCAGGCGCACGACCCGGCCGTCGCGAACGTCGATCGCGGGGTACAGCGTGCTGTTGCCCATGTTCACGCCTCCAGCGCCAGGAAATTGGCGAGCAGGCGCGAGCCGACGGCGGCCGAGCGCTCTGGATGGAACTGGGCGCCGAAACAGCGCCCGCGCCCGGCCACGGCGGTGAAGCGCGCGCCATGCACGGCGCTGGCCAGGGTGTGTTCGGTCAGCGGCGCGGCGTAGCTGTGGACGAAGTAGGCGTGATCGCGTTCGCCGATGCCGGCCAGCAGCGGCTCGCTGCCGGCCTGCGATTCATGCTTCTGAAGGAGATTCCATCCCATATGAGGCACACGTACTCCTGGCGCTGGTTGCAATCGGGTGATCCGGCCCGGCAGAAGTCCAAGGCAGTCGACCTCGCCTTCTTCCGAGGATTCGTACAGCAACTGCATGCCCAGGCAGATCCCGAGCAACGGTTGCCGCAAGCGGCGGATCGGATCGACCAGTCCCAGCGCGTGCAATCGCGCCATCGCGGGGGCGGCGGCGCCCACGCCCGGCAGGATCACGCGATCGGCGGAGGCGATCGTTGCGGGGTCCACGCTCAGGATCGAACGCGCACCCAGCCGCTCCAGTGCATAACGCACCGAGCCGATGTTCCCCCCACCCGAATCGATGACAGCTACAACCGTCATCACAAAACTCCTTTGGTACTCGGCAGTTCCCGGCCTTGACGGGCGATGGCCTGACGCAGTGCGCGCGCTACCGATTTGAAACACGCCTCGATTTTGTGGTGATCGTTATCACCTTCCACGTTCAGGTTCAGATTCAGGCCCGCGGTTTCGCACAGCGAGCGGAAGAAATGCGGCACCAGCTCGGTCGGGAAGTCGCCGACCCGTTCGCGCGCGAAGCTGCCGTTGAACACGAAGTACGGACGCCCGGAGAAATCCAGCGCCGCGCGCGCGAGGGTTTCGTCCATAGGCAGCACGAATTCGTGCGCCGAAGCGGCCGCCTCGATCGCATCTGTCGCGATCGAATTTGCCGCGATCGAATCCACCGCGGAAGCATCCTGCGCAGACGAATCCACCCGATCGGGTTCCCCCCTTTGCAAAAGGCGGGCCAGGGGGGATTCGCTTTTCGCTCCTGCTTCTACCGTTTCATCACCCAACCCAGCACGCGGATCGAACCCATACCGCCCGATCCCGCGCTTGTCGCCCAGCGCCTCACGCAACGCCTGCCCCAGCGCCAACGCGCTGTCCTCGATGGTGTGGTGCTCATCGATATGCAGATCGCCCTCGCAGCGCAGTTGCAAGGCGAAACCGCCGTGCTTGCCGATCTGCTCGAGCATGTGATCGAAGAACCCCAGCCCGGTGTGGACCTGCGGCTCGCCGGCGCGGTCCAGATCGACCACGACCTCGATCCGGGTCTCGCGCGTAGTGCGCTGCACGCGCGCGGTGCGCGGCCGATCAGCCAAGGCATGCGCGATCCCGGCCCAATCCCACTCGCCGCCGAACTGCGGCGTGCGCAACTGGAACGCGCGAATGCCGAGGTTGGCGGCGAAGCCGTTGTCGGTCTCGCGATCGCCGACCATCGCCGAGCGTTCCCAATCGATGCTCCGATCCTTCAACAACGGCAACGCCAGACCGATGCCCGGCTTGCGCGTAGGCAGGTTTTCCGCCGGGAAACTGGTATCGATCAACACATCGCGGAACACAATGCCCTGGCTTTCGAACACCTGCATCATCAACTGGTGCGGGCCGTCGAAACTCCAGCGCGGATAGGCGTCGGTGCCCAGGCCGTCCTGATTGGTGACCATCACGAACTGATAGCCGGCATCGCGCAGCTTCAGCATCGCCGGGATCACACCGGCGACGAAGCGCAGCTTGGCGAAGCTGTCGATCTGGAAATCGGCCGGCTCCTCGATCAAGGTGCCGTCGCGATCGACGAACAGAATCGGCGTGAGCGCGCTCATGCCGCGACTCCGCGCACCCGCGCCAAGCGGGTCAATACCTCGATCACCGCGGCGTTCTGTTCCGGCGTGCCCAGGCTGATCCGGAACGCGTCGCCCAGCCGCGGCGCGGCGCGGAAATCGCGCACCACCACGCCGGCGTCCAGCAAACCGTCGAATGCGGCCTGCGCATCGTCGAAACGCGCGAGCAGGAAGTTGGCCTGCGAGGGATAGACCTGACGCAGGCCCGGCAACACACGCAGCGCTTCGAACAATTTCTCGCGCTCGCTGCGCGCGGTGGTGACCCGCGCCTTGGTGGTGTTGCGCGGCACGTCGGCCAAGGCACGCAAGGCCAGCTGCACGCACGGGGTCGGCAGCGGATACGGCGCCTGGCAGCGTTGCAGCACCGCGATCAGGCCGGCGTCGGCGATCACGCTGCCGATCCGCGCCGCGGCCAATGCGTGCGCTTTCGACAAGGTGCGCAGCACCGCGATATTGCGCCGGCGCGCGAGCAGGCTCGTCGCCGATTCGCCGTCGGCGTACTCGATATAGGCCTCGTCGACCACGACCAGGGCGCGGCCGCGCAGGCGTTCCGCCAGCGCTTCTATTTCGAACAAGGGCAACAGCGTGCCGGAAGGATTGCCCGGCGAACACAGGAACACCAGCTTGGCGCGCTCGCTTTCTGCGGCCTGCGCGACTGCGGCGAAATCGCAGACGAAACCGGCCGGGGTGTCGCGCAAGGCGACCTCGACCGTGCGAGTGCCGTGCAGGCGCGCATTGACCGCGTACATGCCGAAGGTCGGCGGAGTGATCACGATCGCGTCGCCGCCGGGGCGGCAGAACGCGCGCACCAGCAGATCGATCGCTTCGTCACTGCCGCGTCCGGCCAGCAACTGCTCGGGCGCGCAGCCGTACAGCTGCGCCAGCGCTTCGCGCAGGCGCTGCGGCTGCGGATCGGGATAGCGGCGCACCGCGCCTTCGCCGTCGGCGACGCTGGGCCAGGCGGCTTCGTTGGCGTTGAGCCAGACCCGCCCGGCGCGTTTTTCGCTGCGCGCCGAACTGTAACCGGCGAAATCGCGCAGATCCTCGCGCAGCAGTTGCATGGGGTTGTCGTCGATCATGGTCTTGCTCGTCCTGCCTGCGGGTTGCTGCACGATGCTCGGGCTGCGGTGGGAATAGTCGGACGCGACGATCACACGGATTGCGACGGCGCGTTCTGAATGGGCGGGTGCGAGGCCAGCGCGCGCTGGCGGATCTGCACCGCCTGGCGATGCGCGTCCAGCCCTTCGGCGCTGGCCAGTTCGACTGCGCACGGGCCGATCGCCTGCAAGCCTTGCGGGGTCACTTCCTGCACCGTGATCGCGATCTGGAAACTCGCCACGTTGAGCCCGCCGGCATAGCGCGCCGCGCCGCTGGTGGGCAGAACATGATTGGTGCCGCTGCAATAGTCGCCCAGCGCTTCGGGCGCCCAGTCGCCGAGGAACACCGAACCGGCCGCGTCGACCGCCGGCAAGGCTGCACGCGCGTCGCGCAAGGCCAGGATCAGGTGCTCGGGCGCGTAGCGATTGCTGACTTGCAGGGCCTCGTCGATTGAATCGACCCGGATCGAACGCGACGACTGCAGGGCGCCGCGCGCGGTCGGCGCGCGCGACAGATCCGCCAGTTGGCGTTCGAGTTCGCGATCGACCGCATCGAGCAGCGCGCTGTCGTCGCTGAGCAGGATCACCTGCGAATCGGCGCCGTGTTCGGCCTGCGACAGCAGATCGGCGGCGACGAAATCGGCGCGCGCGCCGCGATCGGCGATCACCAGCACTTCCGACGGCCCGGCCGGCATGTCGATCGCCGCGCCGCCTTCGATCAATGCGACCTGGCGCTTGGCCTCGGTGACGAAGGCGTTGCCCGGCCCGAACAACTTGTCGCACTTGCCGATGCTGGCGCTGCCGAACGCCATCGCCGCGATCGCCTGGGCGCCGCCGAGCTTGAACACCCGCTCGATGCCGCAGCGGCGCGCGGCGTACAGCACCGCCGGATCGGCGCTGCCGTCGCGGCGCGGCGGCGTGCACAGGATGATTTCGCGGCAACCGGCGAGTTGCGCCGGCACGCCAAGCATCAACGCGGTCGACGGCAGCGGCGCCGAGCCGGCCGGCACGTACAGGCCGACTCGCTTGATCGGCCGCAGGATCCGTTCGCAGCGCACGCCGTCGGCGGTGTCGAGCGCATACGCCGGGCTCATGCCGGCGCGGTGGAACGCGGCGATGCGTTCGGCCGCCTCGTCGATGGCCGCGCGCAACGCGGGCGCGAGGTCGCGCTGCGCGGCGTCGAATTCTTCGATGCCGACCGCGAACGCCTCGGGCACGCGGCCATCGAAGCGTTCGGCGTAAACACGCAACGCGGCATCGCCGTCGCGACGCACCGTGGCCAGGATCTCGGCGACCGCGTCGGCGGTGGACTGGCGGGTTTCCTGCGCGGGCCGGCGCAGGATGCGCTCGCGCTCGCTTTCGTCCAGCGCACTCCAGTCGTAGCGCTGCATCAACGCGCTCATGCCAGCATGCCCTCCACCGGCAGCACCATCAGCCCGCGCGCGCCGGCGCGCTTGAGTTCCTCCAGCCGCTGCCAGGTCACCGCGCCGTGGCACAGCGCCTGCAGGGCGATGTCGTCGCCGTTGTCCAGGCGCATCACCGTCGGCGCCTCGGCATCGGGCAGCATCGGCAGCAATTCGGCGAGCAAGGCGCGCGGGGCCTGGAACATCAGCAGCTTGCTGTTGCGCACCCGCATCGCGCCGTCGAGGCGGCGCAGCAGCAGATCGGCCAGTTCGCCGCGCACGTCGTCGAACTTGTCGACCGGCCCGGCCAGCACCGCTTCGCTTTCGATCAGGGTCTGCACCGGCTTGAGCTGGTTGGCGACCAGGGTCGCGCCGCTGGACACCAGATCGCAGATCGCCTCGGCCTGGCCCAGCCGCGGCGCGATCTCGACCGAACCCGACAGCAACACCACCTGCGCATCCACGCCCTGCTCGGCCAGCCATTGCGACAGCAGCGCCGGGTAGCTGGTGGCGATGCGCTTGCCGGCCAGTTGCTGCGGGCCGTCCCACTGCCACGCGTCGGGCACCGCCAGCGCCAACCGGCACCCGCCGAAGCCGAGCGAGCGCCATTCGCGGAACGCAGACGCGTGGCCGCGGCCGCGGCGATCGCCGTCCTGTTCCAGCAATACGTTGCGGCCGACCACGCCCAGGTCGCAGACGCCGTCGGCGATCAGGCCGGGGATGTCGTCGTCGCGCACCAGCAGCAGATCGACCGGCAGGGTTTCGCCATAGCAGAACAGGCGGTCGCGGCTTTCGCGCCAGCTCAGCCCGCAGGCGGCCAGCAGCGCGCGCGCCGGCTCGGCGAGACGGCCGGATTTCTGGATCGCGATGCGCAAGCGGTCACGCGCGGCGGCGCTGGCGGGAGGGCTCATGAAGAAGGTCTCGAAAAGAAGTCGGTGCGGGGCGGTGGCGGTGCGGTGGGCCGGTCGCGGCGTCCGCAAGGAGAATCTGAGTCTGGGTTGAGGTCTGTGTCGGGGGCCGGACAGGCGATAGCGGAATCAGCGATGTCGCGCCGCGCGCCGCTGCAGCGCCGCCGCGTAGCCACCGGCGCCACGTTCGAACACCCGCGCGACCCGCCCGATCGTGGTCACGCTGACCTGGGTGCGGTCGTGGATTTCGCGGTACGGCACGCCCTCGCTGAGCAAGGGCACGACCCGCCAGCGGTCGCTCATGGCTTCCAGCTCGGCCGGCGTGCACAGGTCTTCGAGGAAGGCGCGGACCTGCTCGGCCGTGCGCAGGCCGGCGAGCGCGGTGGCCAGATCGGCGAGCGCGTCTTCGCTGTGGTCGGTGTCGGTGGAACGGCGCTTCATCGTGGAAAACCTGTGCCTTTGTACGTAGTGATCATCGTCGCCCGGGTCATCCGCCGAGCATCTGCGGCGGGGCGAAAGCTCAATGAATGCGTTAATGTACTAACGCGTTAATACATTAGCGATCCGCCGAACGGTCGTCAAGCCGGCCTGAGCGGGACCGAATTTGCGTTAAGAAGTCAGGCATGCCTCTCGCCCTACGCCCCGCCCCATCGCCCTCCCCCTCCTTGCCGCGACGCAATGGCCTGCGTCCGTTATCGCCACGGAAGATGAATACGAAGCCCTGCCGCGCCCCGCGCCCGACCGACGCCGCCCCGCCGCGGCCACGCCCCACCCTGCGCGATCGCTGGCGCTGCCTGCTGCTGCTCATGTGGGTCGCGCTGGGCGCGCTCGCCTGGCCGGCCGCGGCGCAGAGCACGCTGGAACTGGACGGCGCCAGCCGCGAGGTCGCGCTGGCGCCGTTCACCGCTTACTACCACGACCGCGACGGCAAGCTCGACCTGGACGCCGCCCGCCGGCTGCAGGCCCAGGGCGGGTTCCGCCCGGTGCCCAACGGCAACAGCTCGTTCGGCTTCCAGCCCGGCGCGTTCTGGTTCCACATCACCACCGTCAACCACAGCGCCGAGGTGCCGCGCTGGCTGCTGGTGCAGGGCTTCGCGCTCAGCGACCGGCTCGATGTCTACACCCAGCCGCGCAACGGCGGCGCGCCGACCCATCAGGTCGGCGGCGACAGCCAGCCGTTCAGCGCGCGCGCGATCCGCTACCGCCACCCGAATTTCTGGATCGATCTGCCGCAGGGCGAGCCGGTCGACATCTACGTGCGCGTGCGCAGCGAAAGCTCGATGCAGGTGCCGCTGACCCTGTACACGCCGACCGCGTTCACCGAGTTGGCGCGCGATGCCCAACTCGGCATCGGCCTGTACTACGGCATCCTGCTCGCGCTGTTCTTCTACAACCTGGTGCTGTGGCTGACCCTGCGCGACGCCAGTTATTTCTGGTACCTGTTCCATATCTGCGCGTTCGGCCTGGTGCTGCTGACCCTCAACGGCCTGGGCTTCGAATACCTGTGGCCGCGCTCGCCGTGGCTGGCCGACCACTCGGTGCCGCTGTCGATTTGTCTGGCCCAGGTCGGCATGCAGCAGTTCGCGCGCAATTTCCTGGGCCTGCAACAGCGCTGGCGATTCGGCGACCGGGTCGGGTTGGCGATGATCGGGTTCTTCGTATTGCTCGGCATCGTCGCGACCCAGGCGCCGTATCGCATCGCCACCCCGATCGCCTCGGCGGCGGTGTTCGTCAGCATCGCCTGGATCGCGGTGGAAACCATCGTCGTGCTGCGTCGCGGCTACAAGCCGGCGCGGCTGTTCCTGCTGGCGTGGTCGGCGTTCCTGTTGGGCACCGGCATGTTCGCGGCGATCGCGTTCGACCTGCTGCCGAAGATCTTCATCACCGAATACGGCGTGCAGATCGGCTCGGCCCTGGAAATGCTGCTGCTCTCGGTCGCGCTGGGCTATCGCTACGCGGCGCTGCGCAACGAGAACGAGCGGGTGGTGCGCGAGGCCAAGGATCAGCTCGAACACAAGGTCGAACAGCGCACCACCGAACTGCGCAGCGCGCTGGCCCAGCTCGAGGACGTGCACGCGCGCCTGCGTGAGACCGCGCAGCGAGACGGCCTGACCGGCCTGCACAACCGCAGCCATTTCCGCGAAGCCTTCGAGGCTTTGTTGCATCGCTCGCGCCGGCAAAGCCGGCCGCTGGTGCTGATGATGATCGACCTGGATCATTTCAAGCAGATCAACGATCACCACGGCCATCTGGTCGGCGACGAATGCCTGCGCTGGGCGGCGGGGTTGATCGCCCAGTGCTTGATCCCGCACCACGCGCTGCTGGCGCGTTTCGGCGGCGAGGAATTCGTCGCCGTGCTGCCCGACCATGATCTGAGCAGCGGCGCGCGTGTCGCCGAGGAACTGCGCGCGCGCCTGAGTTCGCAACCCTGCCCCAGCCGCAGCCACGACATTCCGGTCACCGCCAGCATCGGCGTCCACGAAATCACCCCGGACTCGGACATGGGCGTGGAAGCGGCGTTGCAGTTCGCCGATCAGGCGCTATACCTGGCCAAGGCCGAGGGGCGCGATTGCGTGCGGGTGTGGGGGGCCGCGGCGACCGGCGCGGTCGCCTAGGCGCGCGGCCGATCAGCCTCGCGGCGCGTACATCACGTCCGAGCGCAGCGCGTACTTGACGCCCTCTTCCACCGCCGCACCCTCGTGCCAGGTGTCGTGCACGAACAGCAAGGCGTCGCCGGTCTTCGGGGTGACCCGGAACTGGCGGAAATCGGTATCGCCGCCGACGAAGCCGTCGTTGAGATAGACCAGCAAGGTCAGCTTGCTGCTCAGCCCGTCTTCGAGCCAGGGGCCGTCCTTGTGCATGCGAAAGCGCTGGCCCGGCCAGTATTTGTAGAAACGCAGCAGGCGCGGCAGGCCGACCGGGATGTGGCCATCCAGTTCGGGCAGATCGACCTGGGCCAAGCATTGCCACAGCCGATCGACCCACTCGACCGACTCGAACACCACCCGCTCGTTGTTGCGCACATGCGGCATGGCTTTCTGCGCGCCGGCGGCGGTGCGCACGCCCGCAGATTCGAAGCCGTTGTGTTCGGCCAGCGCGACCAACGCCTCGCATTCGGCCGGCGACAGCATGGCCTGCACAGTGAACGCGCGATCGGAATGGGCAATCAGGTTCATGGCGGTCGTTGGCTGAGAGCGGACCGCGCAAGCGTATTGGAAACCGTCGCGATTGGCATGGGCAACGCTGCGGCGGCCCTCACCCCAACCCCTCTCCCGCTTGCGGGAGAGGGGCTTTGGTCTGCGCGGCGGGCTGGGCCGCGCGCGCAGAAAGATGTCGCACTCAGTGTTGCAGTCAGTCCTGCAGGCCCGAACGCACGGCCGACAGCACGATGCCGTCGCGCACCAGCATCACCGCCGTCGCCACTTCGCCGTCGAGCGCGCGATCGCGATCCAGGAACGGGATCGACTCGCGCAGCTTGGCGTGCGCGATCGCGACCGCGCGGCCCGGGCGGAACTCCTGCGCCGCCGACAGCTCGGCGCGCAAGCCCTCGACCTCGGCGATGAAACCGGCATGGTCGGCCGCATCCGCGACCGGGCCGCCGAACACCTTGCCGGCCAACACCTGCGCATCGGCGCGATCGGCCAGATCGCGCGCGGCGTTGATCATGTCGCGACGCAGATCCAGCGCCTGGGCGGCGGTGTACAGCTCCAGCGCCAGCACCTTGCCCAGATCGTCGGCCATCGCCAGCACGTGACGCGCTTCGTTGGCGCCCATCGACACGTGATCTTCGGCATTCGCGCTGGTCGGGATCGAATACACCGAGGCCGGATGCGCGCGGCTGGCCAGATCGTTGACGATCGCCGCGGCGGTGTACTGCACGATCATGTGACCCGACTCGGTCGCGTCCTCGTTGCCGATCAGGAACCCCGGCAGGCCGTCGTTGGTGGCCGGATCGACCAGCTTGTTGAGGCGACGCTCGGAAATGCTCGCGAGCACCGGGATCGCCGCCTTGACGTAGCTCATCGCCAGCGCCAGCGGCATGCCGTGGAAATGACCGGCCGAAATCACCTGCTGCTCGACGTGCTCGGCCTGCGCATCCGGGAACACGATCGGGTTGTCGGTCAGCGAATTGAGTTCCACCTCGAACACCCGCGCGGCCTGCGCGATCGCATCGCGCACCGCGCCGTGCACCTGCGGAATGCAGCGCAGCGAGTAGCTGTCCTGCGGCTGATGCTTCTTGCCGCCGCGGAACGGACGGAAGCGCTGGTAGAACTTCTCGCGACCGTGGCGCTGGGTGAACGGCACCCAGTCCCAGCCGATGTCGAAGCTGAGCTGCTGCGCCGCCTCGGTATCCCAACTCTGCGGCAGCCACGGACGGAACCGCGGTACGAGGTGATACGGAATATCGGCCAGGGTCGAACCGTCGAGCAGGCGGCGCAGATTCGCCGCCACTTCGACTTGGCCCGGATGCGGACGCAGCGCATGCACTTCCTGCGCGAACGCGCCCAGGCGGCCGGCGAAGGCGTCGATGGTCATCGCCGCGGCCAGATCGGCGGTGTCGGCCAGGTCCTCGAGCTTGGCCAGCGCGAGCACGCCGCAGGCCAGCATCTGCGCGGTGCCGTTGTTGAGCGCCAGGCCTTCCTTGTACGACAGCTTGACCGGTTGCAGACCGGCGCGTTCGAGCGCCTGCGCGCCCGGCATGCGCTCGCCTTCGAAGAAGGCTTCGCCGCCGCCGAGCAGCACGATCGCCAGATGCGACAACGGCGCCAGGTCACCACTGGCGCCCACCGAACCCAGTTGCGGCACCACCGGCACGATCCCGGCGTTGAGCATCTGCGCCAGCGCCTGCAGGGTCTGCACGCGAATGCCCGAGTGCCCGCGCATCAGGGTGTTGATGCGGATGCACAGCATCGCGCGCACGATCTCCGGCGCGAACGGATCGCCGACGCAGACCGCGTGGGTGACGATCAGGTTGCGCTGCAATTCCTCGTGCAAGGTTTCGGTCGCCGGCTTCGCGCCGGGCAACTGGTCGCGCAGATGATGCGCACCGAGCAGACGGTCGGCATTGCTGCCAAAACCGGTGGATACGCCGTAGATCGGTTCTTCGCGGCGGACCTGTTCGGCCAGGAAATCGGCCGCGCGGGCCACCGCCGGCAGTTGCGCCGCGGCCAGTTCGACCTGTGCGCCGTAAGCCACGGCAACGAGCTGCGACCGCGTGAGCGAACGGCCATCGAGTTGGATCTTGTTCAAGTTGTAACCTCGCCTCGCACCCTGGCGATCATCTGAACGGCGGGCTTCACCGCGAACGGTCAAACCCGGCCGAGCGTACTCGGGAGTCGGTGCGTCAATGCCACATTGAGAACCGCGACGGCGGATGCGCGCCGCGGGGTGAAAGCGGTTCGCAACGACGCCGGATTCCGCTCCGGCGCGTGGCGAACCGTGTAGCGGACTTCGGGCGCAGACTCCCGCGCCCGGCTCCGCGATCCATGCGCGCGAACGGCCGGCAGCGGGATCGAACGATCCGCGCCGCCGATGCTGTTCGCACGCGGCAGACTCACTCCGCCGCGGCCCGCGGCATCACCCGCGACTGCTCCAGCTCGATCCGCAGCGTCCGCGCCAACTCGCCGCGCGGCACTTCGAACTGGTCTTCGCGGCGCAGATCCTTGACCGTGGCCGTGCCCTTGGCGATTTCGTTCTCGCCGAGCACCACCACGAACCGGATACCGGCGCGGTCGGCGTACTTGAACTGCTGCTTCAGCTTGGACGCCTCCATCACCACTTCGGTGTTGAGGCCGCCGTGACGCAGTTCGTTGGCCAGCGCCAGGCAATGCGGCAGATGCGCGTCTTCCATCTGGGTGATCAGCACCTGCACCGTGCTTTCGGCGGTGCTGACGATGCCGGCCTTCTGCAGCTGATAGAACAAGCGGGTCAGGCCGATCGAAATACCGACGCCCGGAAGCCTGGACTTGGTGTAGTTACTGGCCAGATTCTCGTAACGGCCGCCCGAACAGATCGAGCCCAGGCCAGGGTAATCGTTGAGCGTGGTCTCGTAGACGGTGCCGGTGTAGTAGTCCAGGCCGCGCGCGATCGAGAAGTTCAGCGCGTAGTTTTGTTCCGGCACGCCCAGCGCGCGGATCAGTTCCAGCACTTCGCGCAACTCGGCCACGCCTTCGCGCAAGGTGTCGTTGCCCTCGCCCAGCGCATCCAGCCGCGCCAGCGCATCGGCGTGCGAGGTCGAACGCACGCCGACGAACTCCAGGATCGTCGTGACCGCCTCGGCACTGAGGCCGAAGTCCGGCCCGGTGAGCGTCTCGCGCACGTAGTCGGCGCCGCGCTTGTCGAGCTTGTCGACTTCGCGCAGCACCAGCGCCTGCAGCTCGCCCTCGGCCACGCCCTGGGCCTGGAAGAAGCCGCGCAGCAGCTTGCGGTTGTTGAGCTGGATGGTGAACGCGCCGATATCGAGCTCGGAGAACACCGCGTAGATCGTCGCCGGCAGCTCGGCGTCGTAACGCACGCTGAGCGAATCCTTGCCGACCACGTCGATATCGCACTGGTAGAACTCGCGATAACGGCCGGCCTGCTGGCGCTCGCCGCGATACACGCGCTGCATCTGGTAACGGCGGAACGGAAACGCCAGATCGTGCTCGTGCTCGGCCACATAACGCGCCAGCGGCACGGTCAGGTCGAAACGCAGCGCCAGTTCGGGCGTGGCGCGCTCCTCGGCCTTGTTGCTCTTCGCACGCGAACCGGTGGATTCGACGAAATACACCTCGCGCTCGGTCTCGCCGCCGCTCTTGGTCAGCAGCACCTCGGTCAGCTCCATGACCGGGGTCTCCACCGGCAGGAAGCCGAAACGCTCGAAATTGCGGCGGATCGTATCGAGCATGCGCTGGAACGCGATCTGGTCACGGGGCAGCAGCTCCATGACCCCGGGTGGGGTGCGAGGCTTGATCAAGCAAAACTCCAGTTACGTACGGCGATTGCGGCCGGGGCGGCGTTAGCGATGGTAAAGACTGGTAACGCGCGGGTCGTTACCGATGGTCATAGTCTAGCGCCCGCCCCCGCCTCCTGGCTTGGATCGCGTCCCGCTCAGGGCCCGCAAACCCAGCCACGACGGCCCTCGGGCCATCGACTTCGATTTTATTCGCATCGACCCCTTGCGCCGGCCGGGGGGTCGCCGCTAGAATTTGCGGCTCACGAAGTCGGGGTGTAGCTCAGTCTGGTAGAGCGCTACGTTCGGGACGTAGAGGTCGCAGGTTCGAATCCTGTCTCCCCGACCAATCGTTGAGAAAGCAAAAAGCCGGCCTCGCGCCGGCTTTTTTGTTGCCCGGGCTCACGCCCGGCACCGAGGCGACTCATCCGCCGGGTACTCGCCGCTTCCGGCGATGAATCGGCAAACCCGCCGATTCGGGCAAAGTTGCCGCCAGCCAAGCGCAAGCCATGCATTTTGGGTCGATCCACGCGCGGTGCTAGATTCGCCTTAGCTCCCAGATGGACAGGCGCATGACACGGCGACCGGCCTCTTTCCAGGAATTGCCCAAGCACGATCCGTCCCACACCGGACCGCGGCGGCCTCGACACGAAGCCCCGGAAGCGCCCTTGAGCGCGCAGCAGCTACGGACCGCCGAAGTCGCGCAAGCGCAGGCGGAACTCAAACGCGGGTTGACCCGGGTCTATGCGCAAGCCTGCAAGGCCTGCGTGCGCAAGGATTGATCCCGCAAAGCCGTTCGCTGCATCGTCACAACAAGAAGGTCGCGATGAACGCAATGTGGCACGACCCGGCAAGCTCACGGCTGATGTTCCGGCTGAATCTGGCGATGGCCTGTTTCTGCGCGCTGGAAAGCATCTTCCTGTCGTCGACCTACGATTTGTATATGCCCCATATCGTCGGCCACTACTTCCCCGCAGCAAGCGTCGTCGTGGTCGTGCTGTACGGTCTGCACTGCGCGCTCTTGTACTGGACCGACCACGCGTTGCGCCGGCCGTGGGAACTCAAGGCGCTGAGCCTGCCGTTTGTGGCGGCGGCCGCGTCCGCCTGGATCTGCTATCAGCGCTACTTCGAGCAATTGTGACCAACACTGCGCCGCGGCTTGAACCTTAGTCGGCGCGAAGAAACCGCCCCGCGGTGACGAACTCGTAGCCCTGCCCGCGCAACGCCGGCACCAGACGGCGCACGATCTCGACGATGCCGTCGCGCGCCCGGCCCTGTTCGTCGTCGCCGTCGTGCAGCAACACGATCGCGCCCGGGTGGATGCGCGCCAGCACCGACTCGACCACGCAGGACACATAGCCGGGCGCCTGCGGCTCCAGCCAATCGCGCGGATCGACCGACCAACCGACCACGGCGTAGCCTTCGTCCGCCAGCGCCTCAAACTGGGCTTCGTCGATCTCGCCATAGGCGGGACGAAACAGGTTTGGCGCCTGCGCCAGTCCCGCCTCGCGCAAGGCGACCGTCGCCGGAAGCACTTCGCGCGCCAACCAGTCCTGCGCGGCGAATCCGCGAGCGTCGGCATGGGTGAGCGAGTGATTGCCGATCTCATGGCCTTCGCGCTGCATGCGTTCGATCAATCGCGGATGCGCGCGCGCCGCTTCGCCGGTGCAGAAGAAACTGGCGCTGACCTCCAACTCGCGCAGCAACTCGAGCAGCGCCGGCGTCGCCTGACCCGGACCATCGTCGAAGGTCAACGCCAGCGCGCGCCGACCGGTTTCGCCGCGGCCTAGGTATGCCTGCGACTTGGTTTGCAGGAATCGGTGCCAGTCCATACCCGTCCTCAGCGCGTCATCCAGGTCTTGCGCTGTCCGCGCAATTCGTCGAGCAGGCCGATCACATTCGCCGGCAACAGCAGCACGTCGATCACGGTGTTGCAGATCGATACCAACACCAGATCCAGCGGCCCCAGTTGCAGACGGATCCGCGCATGCAGCACGGCGATGAAGTTGAGCGTCGCCATCAGCAACCAGTTCAGCGCGGCCACGCCGAGCAAGGCGTGGCTGCGATAAAGCAACGCGCCGGCGATCAGTAGCAGCAAGGTCGGCACCAAGGCCGACTGCGCCCACAGCAGCCACCACGGCAGCATCTTCATCGTGCGCGGCCAGGAGATGCGCCAGGCGACGCGGAACGACTCCAGTCGCCCGCGCGCCCAGCGGCGCCGTTGCCGAAACAGCCCGGTCAAGGTGGTCGGACAGATCGTGTAGGCGACCGCGTCGGGCGCGTAGGCGATCGAATAGCCGTGGGCGAGCGCGCGCCAGGTCCAGGCGATGTCCTCGACCAGCCATTCGCCCCAGCCGCCGAGTTCGCGGATCACCGACGTGCGATGCAAGGAGAACGCACCGGCGACCACGTTGACCACGCCGATCTTGCTCTGCACGTAGCGGATCGCCGCCAGCGCGCCGACATGCTCGTAGAACTGCAGACGATGCAGCCACGAATCGTGACGACCTGCCGGAACGATCAGCCCGCAAGCGGCGGCGTGGCGCGGCGAGGAATACAGCGCCTCGACCGCGCGCCGCAGCGCGCACGGCGCGATCACCGTGTCGCTGTCGATCACCGTGACCACGTCGGAATCGGCCGCCAGCCACGGCAATGCCGCATCCAGCGCCAAACCCTTGGCGCCGCCGTTGCGCTCGATCGACAGCAGGCGGTAGTGCTTACGCCGCGGCTGCGCCAGCCATTCGACCACGCTCGCTGCGGTGGTGTTGGTCGAACCGTCGTCGACCAGCAGCACTTCGATGCGGCCGGGATAGTCGCTGCCTTCGATCGCCTCCAGCGTGGTACGAAACGAAGCTTCGGGCTCGTTGTAGAACGGCACCAGGATCGAGACGAAAGGATAGTCGGCGAGGGTCGGCGACGAAGGCCGCCGCAGCATGCGATAGAAGGCCCAGCCGGCGAGAAACAGCAGGCAGCACAGCAATACGAGGGTCGAAAAACCGACGACCAGGGTCAGGACGAACTGGCTCAGCATGAGGGACGCGCATCCGGCAGCGCGACACGCGCACGCCCGGCGCAAGCCGATGCGTTGCCGCGAATCGCTGGGTCTGATTGGCAGACCGGACGCGTCGATACGGGTCGCCGCGCATCACGCGGGCCCGCACGCCAGGTGCTTCGTTGGGGGAGAGAACGGGTGGAACGTTTGCTTGGATAAGGTTGCTTGCGAAACCGTTGAACGACGAAACACGATGCATAGCCGCGTTTTCGCAAGAAAGAATGAAAGCCGGGACGGATTTATTCTGTGACGACGCCAAGCAGTTCCGCGATCGTCATGCGTCGCATCGCTCGACACTTGCTCGACGATCGTTGAAGAATCGAACACGCACGATCGCGTTCGACTCTTTCCCGCGCCACGCCCTGGATGCCCTCCCCCATGAACGATTCCGCGACCGCTACCGCGGCCAGCGCCGCAGCCCATTCCGCCTCGCTCTCGTTCCGGCCACGCTTCGATATCGGCGCGGCGCGCATCGATTGCGGCCACGAGCCGCGGGTGGACACCCACGAGGCCGCCGACCGGCATGCGACCTGGCCGGTGCTGGACTATTCCGAATGCGAGCCGACCGACGATCAGGCCGCGATCAACCGGTGGTTGGCCTCGACCGATCTGAGCGGCCGCGACATCCTGCACGTGGGCACCGGCAATTCCTCGGTCGCGCGCCTGCTCGCCGGCAGCGCGCGGCGGATCGAGTCGGTCACCGTGGCGCGCAACGAATGGCAACACGGCAACGCCTTGAACCTTCAGGATTACCGCGTCCATCTATTGAACAAACACAGCCAGACCTTCGCCGAACAATTCGAAACGGCGAGTTTCGACGTCATCCTCGACAACAACCTGGCGAGTTTCGGCTGCTGCCAGCGCCATGTGGAGCGTTATTTCGAAACCCTGGTGCGGCTGCTCAAGCCCGACGGCTTCGTGCTGACCCACTGGCTGGGCATGCAATGGACGCTCGACATCGGCGTGGACGACGTCGAGCCGGTGTGGCGTCTGGACGCGGGCAAGCTGCGCGCGATCGCCAGCGCCTATGGTCTGGCGGTCGAACGCCAGGACGAATTGTTCTTCCTGCGGCGCGCGCAGGGCGCCGCGGCGGCCGCGCGATCCTGATTTTCCAGGGCGCTGCGAAGAGTCACGCGTGTCGCTGCCGGTTACCGTGCTGAGCGCCTCGCGCACGGTTGTGTCCGCGAGACTGCACACGCTGCTGCGGATCGGCCGTATCGGCCTGCGCGATCGACGCTTCGGGTGGCTGCTGCTCGACAATCTGATCACCACCTTTGGTGCGAGCTTCACCTTGATCGCACTGCCGTTCCTGGTGATGCGCCTGACCGGCAGCGCGCTCGACCTCGGTCTGACCGCGGCGATCGAAGCGCTGCCGAGCCTGTTGCTGCTGTTCTTCTTTCGCGGCGCGCTCGACCGCGTCGATCCGGCGCGGGTGCTGTGGTGGTGTCGCGCGCTGTACGTCGCGATCAATGCCGCGCTCGCGATCACCACCTGGTTCGGCTGGATCAGCATCGAGCTGATCTACCTGCTCGCGCTGATCGGCGGCCTGGTATGGGCGGTGGCCTATCCGGCCGGCCGTGCGGCGTTCGGTCTTTACATCCGCAAGGGCCTGTTGGCCGCGGGCAATGCGGTGTTCGCGGTCGCCTCCAGTCTGGCGACGATGGCCTTGCCGATGCTCGCCGGCAGCCTGATCCTCGCGTCCAGCGGCGACCATGGGCTGGCGCTCGCGTTCGCGATCGACACCGCCAGCGTCGCGGTGTCGTTGCTGCTGATCGCTGCGGTGCGGCGGCGCGGGCCTGTGCGTCGCCGCGAGGCGCCGGTCGAAAAGGTCGCAAGCGACAGCGATTTCATCAAAGCCACGCAGATTCCGCGCAGCTATTACCTGTACCTGTTGATCAGCACCGTACTGGTATTCGGACCGGTGCAGATCCTGTTGCCGGTGTTGCTGGTCGAACGCCAGGACCCGCGCTATTTCCTGATCTACGCCGGCCAGTTCGTCGGCATCGCGATCGCCGCTGGCCTGGCTTCGAGCGTCGGCGCGGCGATGCACAGCGTGCTGCGCAAGATCCTCGCCTGCTGGAGCCTGGCCGCCCTCGCCTACGGCCTGCTGGCCTGGAACGCGAACCTCGCGGCGACTCTGCTCGCGTTCTGCCTGCTCGCGGGCGCGTCCAATTTCTACGGCATCCAATCGCTGTCGTGGCTGCAACGCAACGCCGACGCAAGCCGCATGGGCCGCGAGATGACCTGGTTTTCGGCGGCGACGATGGGCGCGATGCCGCTGGCGACGGTGATCGCCGGCTGGCTGATCGAACGCGAAGGCCGGATGCATGCCGCGAAGTGGCTGGCCGTGTTGATCGTGGCCGCGGCGCTGATCGGCGCGATCCACCTGTGGTTGCGGCGCTATCGAACCGATACGCGAACCGCGCAGGCCGATGGCCTGCGCGGTCCTATGCCCTCATCGATGACGATCGACGATTAACGCGTCTGCAAGCCGTACATGAAGGTACCCGGCCGGCCGTTGTCGCGTCCGTCGATGCCCGGCAATGGCGCGGTCCACGGACTGATGCCGTCCCAGTTCGCCTCGCCGAGCGAATACAAGCCCGCGTTCACCAGGCCCAATGCGTTAAGCGCATCGCGCTCGGTCGGCGCCGCGCCGTAGTAGGTCACGAACGAACGGGTCGCCCCCACCGCCAGCGAACCCAGCTTGAAGTCCATGTGCGAGCCGCGGTCGCTGGGGCCGCTGTCGGTGACCGCGCCGCTGCTGGGATGGATCGCCAACGGGTCGAGCGAGGTGAAACCGTTGGTGTTCCATGCGAACAGCAAGGGCGAGCTGCCGGCCAGGGTGATGTACTCGGAGAAAGTATTCGGTGGTACGTCGTAGTCGATGCCGCGGGTATAGCGCAGATCCTTGATCGCCTTGCTGCTGACGTTCTGGATCGACACATCCACGCGATACAGATACGGCGTTTGCGGCGCGGGCGTGAACCGGTGCGTGACCCGGAAGGTGTTGGCGACGGTGACCACCGAATTGGCCGTGTCGATCGGCGGCGAGCTCGGCGTGGTGAACGAATTCACCACCATGTTGACCGTGCCGTTGCAGCGCGAGGTATGCCCGCTGATCGGCGCGACCGGGTCGGCATTGGCAACGCCCCAGCCCTCGCAGGGCGCGCCCGGCGCGGAGGCTTCGCCGTTGGTGGGCAGGAAACGCAGGCCGACCAGGGTGGTGCCGTACAGGCCGCTGGACATCGGAATCGCCGGGCATTCGATGTTCAAGTACGCGGTCGGATGCACGCCGAGCATGACCGTGCCGTTGTCGATCACGCCCGGACAGCCTTCCGGCGGATCGAGTTCGCAGGCATAGCCCCACTTGCTGGCGTCGACGGGCGGCGTCTGGGTGGCGAAGAACTTGTCGACCCGCTGGTACTCCGGCCACAGGTCCTTGGGCGGCAGTTCGACGTTGACCGCTTGCGGATGCCACAGGTCCGCGCACTGCGTATGCAGCGCCGAATCCACCTGCACCAGATACAGATCCTGCGGATCGCCCTCGCCGGCCCAATCGGCGCCGGTGGTGCCGGCCATGATGAAGCGGTCGGCCTTACGGTCGATCGCATACAGGCTTTCGCGGAAGTTGTCGCCGTAGCGGCGCTGGGTCAGCGCGCCGTATTCGCGCAGCGTCGCCGGATCGGCGGCGAGCACGAAGCCCTGGCTGGCGCCGATGGTGCCGGCGACCGCGAGCGCGCCGTTGAGGCCGTCCAATGTCGCCGCCTCGACCACGTCATAGGCGGTGAAGCTGAGCTTCTCGCGATCGTTCCAGACCGCCTGCACTTTCGGACTGCAACTCGCGCGCGAGTAACGCACCAGGTACGGCTGCGACGGCGCGCCTTCGCTGAAGCCCGTCGCCGCGCCGACCAGCACGGTCTCGCCCATGAAGTTGCGCCCGAGCAGCGGAGTCAGCCCGTGGAAATCGCGATGATCCTTTTCATCGCCCAAGGTCGTGCTGCACACCGGCGCGCCGGCGCCGGTGGCGCGGAACATCAGCGCGTTGCGCACGCCATTGGCCGAGGTGGCGGTGCCGGCGATCACCAGATCGGTCCAGGCACCGGTATTGGCGAGGTTTTCGGTGACCGCGCGGAACTGCAGCGACGGCCATTCGTGGCCGTCGTATTGATGGTCCCAGACCACGTTGCCGGTCAGGTCGACGCGCGCGATGCGGCCGACGGTGCGGCCGTTCTGGATTTCCTCGCCGACCATGACGATGTCGCCGGCCGGCGCGGCCCGGCTGGGCATCACCGATCCGCTCTGGATCAGGTCGTAACCGGTGGCGCGGTTGGCCGGCTCGCGGTTGTCGAGCAAGGTGGTCCACACCGGATTGCCCTTGCAATCCAGGCGCATCACGAAGGCATAGCTGCCCTGATCGGTGCGCAGGCTGCCGGTGACGGCGAAACCCGCGCCGCCGGTGAGTTCGATGATGCCGTAGCCGGCGGAGTGCTTGCCGCCGCCGATGTTGTAAGCGCGTTGCCAAGTGTCGATGCCCGGGATGTCGGTCTCACCGTTGTCGGCAACGCGCGTCACCAGCACTTGATCGGTATCGCCGTTGCGACGCGTGCCCACGGCGATCGAACCGTTGCGTGGGCAATACTTCACCGTCTTCACGTCTTCGCCGATATCGCGCCACTCGGTATTACCGTAGTAGCCCTCGTAGTTCTGCGCCTGCGCCATCGGCGCGGCGAGCAACAAGCCCGATACCAGCACCGCGGCGCAGCGCCTCAATGCCGCAACGCCAGATCCTTTGCTTTCCAGTTCCATGGTGAGCCTCTTTGCAGAATCGTTCTGCGTGGATGGGTCGACTGCATCGCCGAAGCTAACGCGCGCGGAAGCGGGTTCCGAGGACGATTCGGGGGCGATACCGGGACACAACGGGAACGATTCGCGCGAGCGGCCGGAGCGATTTGCGACATCGGCATGAGGTTTTCGTAAAAGCGTTCGGCGCGTCACAGCGGGAGTGAGCGCGCATGCCGATCGCGGTTCATCTTGCGCGGCTTTCCGACCGACGGCGCTGCGTTGTCGCCCGTCGATTCACGACGACGCATCACGCGAGCCCCAAAACACGATGCGTCCTGTAGGAGCGACGCGAGTCGCGACCGCGAAATCACGTCTGCGACGAAACCCACACCGTAGTCGCATTGCCGCGGTCGCGGCTCGCGCCGCTCCTACAGGGCCAGCCCGAGATTACGACGCGCTCAAGTGGAAACCCGAATCAGTTCGCTTCGCCCAACAACTCCACCTCGGCCAACTCGATTCCGCCCTGTCCCTCGCCATCGTTGACCAGGCGCAATCGATACCGCGCATACGCCGCCGGTTCGCGTATCGCGAACGCGCGGGTCTGTCGACGCCACGCAAACGCCTCATCGCGGCGCTCCTCCAGCGTCACCCATTGCGCGCCGTCATTGGAACCTTGCAAGGCCCAGGCCTGCGGATCGCCACGCTTGTTCGACGAGGTCAACGTGTACACGCGCACCGTGGCGGCGGTCTTGAAATTCCAGCTCAACAACGGCATCGGCGCATTGAGCCGCACCGCGGTGGTCGCGTCGTTGTCGAACAGGCCCGCCGCCTGCTTGGCGTTGAGCCCGGCCACGGTCGCATTGTCGCGCCGGCTCAGATCGCGTAGCGGCGCCGGCGTTTCGCCGTCGGCGCTCAGCGATTCGGGCAGCGCCTGCGGCGTGCTGGCCCAGTTCGACGGCGATGGGCCCATGCGGAAATCCAGCACCGCGCCCTGCGCCAACAATTCGTGCGGCAGACTCAACCGGTCCCAGGGCTGGCCGTTGACCTTCAGCGACTGCACATAGCGATTGCGCTCGCTCACCTTGGGCGCGTTGATCCGCAGTTCCTTGCCGTTTTCCAGGCGGATGCTCATGTGCTCGAAGCGCGGCGCGCCGATCACGTACTCGGGCGAGCCCATGCGCAAGGGATAGAACCCAGCCGCGCTGAACAACCACCACGCCGACATTTCGCCGTTGTCCTCGTCGCCCGGATAGCCTTGGCCGATCTCGCCGCCGACGTACAGGCGATCGAGAATGTCGCGCACCTTTTCCTGGATCCGCCACGGCTGCCCGGCCGCGGCGTACATATACGGAATATGGTGCGAGGGCTGATTGCTGTGGCCGTACTGACCCATCCGCACGTCGCGCGCCTCGATCATTTCGTGGATCACCCCGCCGTAGCTGCCGACCTCGAACGTGCCCGGCGTGGCGAAGAACTGATCGAGCTTGTTGCCCAGCGCAGTGCGGCCGCCGTACAGCGCGGCCAGACCGGCGCCGTCCTGCGGCGCGTGGAAGGCCATGTTCCAGGCATTGGTCTCGGTGTAGTCGCCGCCCCAGCGGGTCGGGTCGAATTCGCTCGCGGTGTAGCGCCAGCGGCCATCGCGATGGCGACCGACGAAGAAGCCCACGGCCGGATTGAACAGATTGACGTAGCCCAGCGCGCGATTGCGGTAGTACACCGCGTCGTCGGCGTAATGCTCGCGGTACGGATCGTCCCCGGCCGGTTCGCGCGACAAGGCCGAAGCCAGCCGGCCGATCGCGAAATCGTTGATGTAGCCGTCCATCGACCACGACAGGCCTTCGTCGACCGTGCTGTCGGCATAACCGCTGAAGATCGCGCGTTCGATGCCCTTGCGTCCCGCGCCCGGCACCGTGCTGACGCTGGACGCGTTGCGGATCGCCGATTGATAGAACGAACGCACATCGAAATTGCGCACGCCCTTGAGCCAGGCATCGGCGAAGGCGACGTCGGAACTGGTGCCCACCATCAGGTCGGCATAGCCCGGCGAAGACCAGCGCGCGATCCAGCCGCCGTCGCGGTACTGCTGGACGAAGCCGTCGATCATCTCGCCGGCCGCGCTCGGCGTGAGCAGCACGTAGGCCGGCCACGCGCTGCGGTAGGTGTCCCAGAAACCGTTGTTGACGTAGACCTTGCCGTCGACGATCGCCGCGCCGGTGCGTTCGCCGCTGCTCGCGCCGGCCGCGGGCGAGAACGGGCTGGCGTACTGATACCGCGGGCTTTGCGCGCTGCCGGTGTTCTCGTAACCGCTGTTGGGGTACAGGAACAATCGATACAGATTCGAATATAAGGTCGCGCGCTCGTGTTCCGGCGCACCGTCGATGCGGACGATGCCGAGCTTCGCGTCCCAGGCCGCGCGCGCGCGTTCGCGCACCGTGTCGAAATTGTCGTCGGCGGCGATTTCCAGTTCGAGATTGCGCTGCGCCTGCTCGACCGAAATCAGCGAGGTCGCGATGCGCAGGCTGACTTGGCGCTCTCGCGCCTGCGCCAGATCGAAATCGAACCAGGCCGAGACGCGATCACGGCCGGCGCTCGGCGCCTCGCGCTTGCCGTCGCGCGCGGGCTGATCGAAACGCGCGTACAGATACAGCCGGCTCGCGCCGGTCGACAGCTTGCTCTTGCTTTCGGTCCAGCCGCTCAGGCCGCGACCGTCCGCATGCGGGACGATGTCGCCGTGTTCGTCGCGCTGGTCGAACAGCAATCGCGCCTGCGCATCGGGATAGGTGAAACGCAGGATCGCGGCGTGGTCGGTCGGGGTCAGTTCGGCGATCAGGCCGTTGTCGAACCGCACCTTGTAGTAATCCGGGCGCGCGGTTTCCTGATCGTGGCCGAAGCTCAGCGCGCGCTTGCCGCGATCGAGTTCGACCGCGCCGGCACCGAGCGCCGGCAGGATGTGGAAACTTTGGCGGTCGCCCATCCACGGGCTGGGTTCGTGCGACAGCGCGAAGGCTTCGATGCGCGGCCGGTTGTCGTCGCCGTTGCGCTCCTGGTACTGGTAGATCCAGTGGGAACCGGCGTTGGTGGTCGGCGTCCAGAAATTGAAACCGTGCGGCAACGCGACCGCGGGAAAGGTATTGCCGCGCGAATAACGGCTGTTGGAATTGCTGCCGCGACGGGTGTCGACGTAGTCGCTGGGATGCTGCGCGGCCTGCGCGTCCGACACCGGCGCGATGCTCGCCGGGCCGATGCGCAGATCGTCGAGATAACCGCGATAGGCCAGGCCGCGATCGCCGTCGTGCACGACCAGGATCTGGCGGATGCGCCGCCCGGCCGCGACCTCGCCGATGCGGCTGGTAACCGCGTTCCATTGATCCGGATACAGCAGCCGCGCCTGGCCCTGGCCGCGCGCGGTCAAGGCGAAGCCATGACGATCCAGCGGCGCGCGCTGCGACAGGCGGCTGCCGTCGTCGAACAGCAGATCGATCGCGACATAGGTCGAGGCGTTGCGCAGATTGTCGAGCGGCGACACCGCGGGCTGTCCGGGCACGACCGGCTGATTGGCGGCCGACAGCGGGAACACCTTGTAAGACAGTTCACTGTCCTTGCCGACCGCGATATCGACATTGAACACCTGCGCCTGCTGTTCGCCGCCGCCGATGCCTTCATAACGCAGCGAACGCAGCCCGCTGAAACCGACCTCGGGCTTGGCGGTCAAGGCCGCGGCCGCGGGCGGGCCGCCGTCGGCGCTCAAGCGCGGGCTGTCGGCCGGGCCCAGCGCGAGCGGCGGATCGGCCGTTTCGAACGAGGTCCAGAAGGTCCGCGCTGGCTTGGCGACCGCGCCCTGGGCCATACACACGCCGATCAAACCGGCCAGAGCCGAAATCCAGGCGCCGTTACCCGCCTTGCCGCCCCGGCGATTGCTGCTGTTTGCCGACATGCCCGCTCCCGTTCACGCGGGCGATCTCGCCCGTGATTCGCCGTGGCACTGAAAACGTTACCACCGCCCCTTGACCTCGATTTGAATCGATCTAAATCGAGCTTGTCAAACCGCGACGCAGCATCTGATGACCGCTTCACTCTGCAAAAAAACCAATTCAGACAAGCACTTGTGACACGCGATCCGCGCCGTATTCACAGAGCTTTGGCACAGCTTTTGCGTCAATACCTCGCAATGTGATGCAAATCACATTTCATTCGGAACTGCTTCACCCTCTGAAACCTCCCCCGCCACACGGATCTCGGTTGCCCATGCCGATACAGCATCGTCTTGCCCTCTCTATCGCCTTGGCGACCGCAGCCGCAACTTGTCCTGTTACGTCAGCTTTTGCCGTTACGCGTCACGAAACCGCCTCCAACCCCCTGCCCGAAATCGAGCGCCTGCGCTCCGACCGGCAGTGGCTGGCCGCGCTTGCGCGCATCGAACGTGCACAAATACAGCGTCCGGACGACGAGCAACTGTACCGGCTGCAAGTGCTCACCCTGGCCGACCTGGGCGGCGCCGAGCGCGCCTGGGCCCTCGCCGAGGCGCGGCCGGCGCTGTTCAGCGATGCCGAACGCCAGCGCCTGAGCTCGGACCGCCTGGCGCGCCGGGTGCTGTGGGGCACCCTGTTTCCGGAGAACGAAGCGCAGCGCCTGACCGAGATGCGCGACGCCCGCGGCATCCTCGAACAACACCGCGCCAACCAGACCCCGGCGCAGCAGCAGGCCGAACTGCGCACGCGGTTCGACGAACTGGTGATGCTCAACCATCTCGAGCGCCACGCCGAAGTCGTGCAGCGCTATCGCGCGCTGCAGGCCGAGAACGTGCAACTGCCGATGTACGCATTGGCCAAGGTCGGCGCATCGCTGCTCGCCGACAAGCATCCCGAGGAAGCCGCGAGCGTGCTCGAGCACGTCGTGCGCGAGTGGCCCGAGGACAACGACTCGCAGCTGCAGCTGGCCTACGCCTATTCCGAAAGCGAACGCTTCGACGACGCTTACGCGCAACTGGACAAGATCAAGGCCGCCGAGCCGGCGTTCGTGCGGGTCAAGGGCGCCAAGGAAAGCCACGAGAACTGGCGGCACTACGACGCCGACAGCCACCAGACCATGATCCGCCTGTACGGCGAAGACACGGTCGGCGCGCAGCGGCGCCTGGAGGAAATGGCCGCGATCGGACCGAACAACGCCGGCCTGCAGAGCGATCTGGGCGTGACGTATCAAAAGCGCGGCTGGATCGATCGCGCGCTGGAACGTTTCCAGATGGCCAACACCCTGGAGCCGACCAACGTCGGCGCGCGCATCGGCCAGATCGGCGCGTATCTGGAACACGATCGGGTCGATCTCGCGCGTCCGATCCACGACGAGTTGCTGGCCAATCGCGCGCGCGACGTGCAGGTCAAACAGATGGCCGAATCCTGGGACCGGCGCCTGGGCTGGCAATGGCTGATCGGCACCGCCGGCGGCCGCAGCGACGCGCACGGCAGCGGCGCGACCGCCTCGCCGCTGGGTTCGCGCGATGCCGAGCACCGTTTCGAAATCATGAGCCCGCTGATCCACGACCGCTGGCGCCTGACCGCGCATGCGCGCGACGCCTGGGCCGATTACCCCGACGGCGATCTCGGCACCGATCGCGTCCACGACCGTCGCAGCGGCGTCGGCGGCCTGTATGCCTACGATCGCCTGACCGCCGGTTTCGGCGTCGATCGCGCCAACGATCGCTGGCTCAACAGCAGCGACCGCACGGGCTATTACCTCGATGCCGGCTGGCGTTTCAACGATCTGTGGCGCGGCACTGCGTCGTGGTATCGCGGCACGCCCGAAGCTTCGTTGCAGGCGCGCCGCGCCGGCATCGACGCCGATGCCTTCAGCCTGGGCCTACGCTACACGCCGAGCGAACGCACCTCGCTTAGCGCCAGCGCGCAGCAACTGCGCTACAGCGACGACAACACCCGCACCGCATTCGGCTTGAGCGGCGCGCAGCGTCTGTACACCCAGCCGCATCTGTTGATCGACGGCCTGGCCGATCTGGCGACCAGCCGCGCCAGCCGCCGCGACGCCGAAGTGCCCTACTTCAATCCCAGCCGCGACGCGTCCTTGAACCTGGGCCTGCGCATCGATCACCTGGCCTGGCGCCGCTACGAGCGCCACTTCCGCCAGCGCCTGACCGTGCAGGCCGGCCCGTACCGGCAACAAGGCTACGGCAGCTACTGGGTGCCGCAGCTGCGTTACGAACACGAATGGCGTTTCGCCACCGGCCGCACGCTCGACTACGGCATCAACTGGTCGCGCCCCGTCTACGACGGCGTGCGCGAGGACCGGCTGGGCTTCGATATGACTTTCCGTTGGGGTGAGCAATGAGCGGTTCGATGGGCGGCGCGATGCGGCGCTGGATGATTGTGGTGTTGATGCTGGCGATGGCGAGCGTGGGTTCGGCCTGGGCCGCGGATGCGAACACCGCCGCGCAAGCGCCGGACATGACCCGCGTCGAGGTAGGCAACGGCGAACTGCTCGTGCTGAGCTACCACGACATCCGCGACGACGTCGCGCGCAAGGGCGACCCCGACGCCTACGCGGTCAGCACCCAGAACTTCGCCGCGCACCTGGACTGGCTGTCCGGCCACGGTTATCGCCCGGTGCCGCTCAGCGAGGTCATCGCCGCCTCGCGCGGCGGCAAGCCGCTGCCGCCAAAAGCCGTGCTGCTGACCTTCGACGACGGCCTGCGCAGCATCTACACCCACGTGTTCCCGCTGCTGCGCGCGTACCGTTATCCGGCGTTGATGGCGGTGGTGACCGGCTGGGTCGATCTGCCGCGCGAGCAGCAGGTCGACTACGGCCCGCGCATGTTCACCCACGACGATTTCGTCACCTGGGATCAGTTGCGCGAAATGCAGGCCTCGGGCCTGATCGAGATCGCCTCGCACAGCGACAACCTGCACCGCGGCGTGACCTCCAACCCGCAGGGCAACACCATGCCCGCGGCGATCACCCGCGAATGGAACACGCAATCGCAGCGTTACGAAACCGAAGCGCAGTACCTGGCGCGGGTGCGCAAGGACCTCACCGACAGCGCGGCCAAGATCAAGCGCGAACTCGGCGTCGCGCCGCAATCGGTGGTGTGGCCGTACGCGGCCTACAACAGCCAGACCAACGCGATCGCCGATCAGCTCGGCATGACCGTGACCTTCGATCTGGAAGGCCGCCACCAGAAGATCGGCGCCGACCTGCACGGGTTGGCGCGTCTGCTGATGTTCGACAACCCGACCGTCAACGATCTGGCCTATGAGCTGCGCCACGATGAAGAACTCGACGGCGTGCGCGCGCTGCAGATCGATCTGGACTACGTCTACGACGCCGATCCGGCCCAGCAGGCGCGCAATCTCGACAAGCTGATCGAGCGGGTCAAGCAGATCGGCCCGAGCCACATCTTCCTGCAGGCCTTCGCCGATCCCGACGGCAACGGCTCGGCCGACGCGCTGTACTTCCCGAACCGGCACATGCCGATGCGCGCCGACCTGTACAACCGCGTCGCCTGGCAGCTCAAGACCCGCGCCCACGTCAAGGTGTTCGCGTGGTTGCCAGTGCTCGGCTACGAACTGCCCGACGCGGCCCTGCGCGAGCGTCTGGCGATCAAGGCCAGCAATCCGAAGGAAACCTTCCGCCTCAATCCGTTCGCGCCCGACACCCGCCGCATCGTCGCCGACATCTACGAAGACCTCGCGATCAGCGGCTACACCGAAGGCCTGCTGTTCCACGATGACGCCTTGCTGCGCGACGACGAACTGCGCGGACAGGCGCCGGCCGATCCGGCCGCGCGCACCGCCGCGCTGATCGACTTCACCCAGGAACTCGCGCGCGCCGCCGGCAAGTGGCGGCCGAAGCTGATCACCGTGCGCAACCTGTTCGCCGCGCCGGTGCTCGATTCCAAGAGCGAGGCCTGGTTCGCCCAGGACCTGGCCGCGTTCAACCGCGCCTACGACTACACCGCGGTGATGGCGATGCCGTGGATGGAGAACAGTCGCGATCCGCAGGCGTGGATGGATCATCTGGTCGCGCAGGTCAAAAAGTCGCCGCGCGGCCTGGCGCGCACGATCTTCGAATTGCAGACGGTCGATTGGCGTCAGTGCGACAAGCCTGACCGGCAGAGCCGCTCGACATGCCCTATTCCCGCCGCGCGTCTGAAGGCCATGGCGCATCGCCTGCAGGCCGACGGCGCGCGCCACCTGGCCTGGTACCCGGACAACTTCATCGACGATCAGCCCTCGACCCGCGACGCGCGCGAAATCATGTCCGCGCGCGGCTTCCCTTACCTCGAGCGCTGAGCGGCAACCCGCCGCCCAGCGCATCGGAACGATCGTCCCGAGACCGTCATGAATCAAGCCGCTAGTCCGCTGCTCGCCTTGCTGTTCCAGTTCGCGTTCTTCTATCCGATCGTGATGTCGTTCTTCTGGATTTCCGGAGGGTTGTACTACTACTTCCGCCGCGAACGCGGTTCGCTGCCGCGGACCACGCCGCCGGCGATGGACGACGCACCGTTCGTGTCGATCCTGATCCCGTGTCATAACGAAGGCGACCACGTCCACGAAACCATTGCCGCCGCGCTGGCCCAGCGCTATCCGCAATTCGAAGTGATCGCGATCAACGACGGCAGCCGCGACGACACCGGCGACAAGCTCAACCGTCTCGCCGCCCAACATCCGCAACTGCGCGTGGTCCATCTGGACCGCAACCTCGGCAAGGCCAATGCGATGCGCATGGGCGCGCTCGCCGCGCGTTCGGAGTATTTGGTCTGCATTGACGGCGACGCGTTGCTCGACGAGTACGCGACCCACTGGATGGTCTGGCACCTGTGCCAGGGCGCGCGGGTCGGCGCGGTCACCGGCAATCCGCGCATCCGCAATCGCTCGACCTTGCTGGGGCGTCTGCAGGTCGGCGAGTTCTCCTCGATCATCGGCATGATCAAGCGCGCACAGCGCGTGTACGGCCGCATCTTCACCGTGTCCGGGGTGATCTGCGCTTTCAGACGTAGCGCCCTGCACCGGATCGGTTACTGGTCCGACAGCATGGTCACCGAGGACATCGACATCAGCTGGCGCCTGCAGATGGATCATTGGGACATCCGCTACGAACCCAACGCGATGTGCTTCATCCTCATGCCCGAAACCCTCAAGGGCCTGTGGAAGCAGCGTTTGCGCTGGGCTCAGGGCGGCGTCGAAGTGCTGATGCGCCACACCCGCGATCTGTTCTCGTGGCGCAAGCGCCGCATGTGGGCGGTGCTGGCCGAGTATGTGTTTAGCGTGATCTGGGCTTACACCATGGCCTTGATCATCGCGTTGTGGGCGATCGGCCTGTTCGTCGAACTGCCGCTGCAGTTGCGCGTGACCACCTTGTTGCCGTCGTGGCACGGCGTGATCCTGGCGCTGATCTGCCTGCTGCAGTTCGCCGCCAGCATCATCATCGACCGCCGCTACGAAACCGGGGTCGGTCGCAACTACTACTGGATGATCTGGTACCCGATGGCGTACTGGTTGTTGAGCTTCGCGACCACGGTGACCGCCGTGCCCAAGGCGCTGCTCAAGCGCCGCGGTACCCGCGCGACCTGGGTCAGCCCGGATCGGGGCATCAGATGAGTACCGACCAGATGAATACGGATATTCGCAATGCCGCAGGCGGCACCGGCTCCGGCCGCCCGGTCAAGATCAATCCGAACGCGCACAAGCACGACTCGCGCCTGATCCAGAAACCCGGCGCGCAGCGCGCGTTGCCGCGCACGATGTGGGGCGTGATCACCGGCGCGTTCTGGCTGGCGTATCTGTATCTGTGGACGCCGGTGGTGACCTTGCTGATGTGGTTGCTCGGCATCCGCAGCGTCGCCTCCGAGTTGTACCTGCGCAAGCACGAGGTCGATCCGTTCCTGATGCTCGCCCTGCCCGCCACCGCCGGCGTGGTGGTCGCGCTGCTGCTGATCTGGGCCGAGTACAACCGCTGGCGCTTCGCCGCCAAGAGCAGTGAGCGGCGCGGGCAACAACGCGAAGTCGGCCTGGATGAAGTCGCGCGCGGGCTCGGCGCCGATGCGCAGGTCGCGCAGGCGCTCAACGCCGGCCGCGTCAGCGTGCTGCACATGGACCCGAACCACGCGGTGCCGCTGTCGGTCACCGCGGTGACGCCGACCCTGCCCGCGCAACCGTTTCCGCCGACCGCGCCGATGCCGCGCTTCACCCGTCAGGCCGCTCCCGGCAACGGCTGGATGGTGGTGCTGGCGTTGGCCACGATCGCGCTGGTGGTCGGCGTGCTGTTGCTGGTGTCGCAGGCGTACCGGCAGATCGAGAGCAGCGCGCCGATGCGCAGCGTCGAAGGGACGCCCGGCATGGATCGGCCCGCGTTGAGTGCCGAACAACTCGCCGAACAGACGCAAGCGATGGTGGCGCGCCTGTCCGACGAACCGATCAAGCTCGCCAGGGCAATCGCCGCGGCGGTGGAAAAAGCCGAAGCCGAGCGCATCAACGCCGAGACCGAGCGCTCACGCACGAAAACCCGCGCGAACGCCAAGCCCCTTGCCACCAACGCCAAACCGCGCCCGCTGCCCGGATTCAGCCCGAAACCGCCGTACCCGCTGGAAGCCCAGCGTCATCGTGAAGGCGGCCTGGTGAAATTGAAGGTACAGGTATCAGCCGCCGGACGCGCGCTCAAGGTCGATCTGCTCAAGCGCAGCGGCCATCGCGATCTCGACCGCGCCGCGATCAACACCGTGCGCACCTGGCGTTTCGCGCCGGCGGTGCGCAACGGCAAGGCGATCGCGGCGGTGGTGATCGTGCCGGTGGAGTTCAAGCCACGGGACTGAACATAAATCCAACCACCAGACCACCCGAAGAAGCCGAAATCCGCCATGGCTTCACCAAATGCCGCGAAAAGAGGGGGCGATGATTTCGCCCCATTTTATTTCAAGCGGTCAGATTGCTAACCACATTCAAGTTACTACCCCCACCACTGATATTGGCGATGATATTCGACCGCACAGCATTGCCCACCACGCTGACGCTGTTCGGATTGGACAACAGATTCACGCCATACCCCACGTTGCCGTTGATGCTGTTGCCGCTGAGCGTGGCCCCGACACAGGCCGCGCCCAGTACCACGCCGTCCGTGCATGCGGTGATCAGGTTGCCGACGATGTTCACGTCGTCCGCCTCGCATTGGATGCCGACGTGGCCGTTGCCATAAATCTGATTGCCGGTCACCACCACTCCGGCGCACCCGCTGTCGAGGCGGATGCTGGCCGAGGTATTGGCCGAGAACCAGTTGACGCCGATGGACATATTGTCGGCGTAGTTGCTGTAGATGCCGAACCCGCAGGAATCCAGATCGTTGAGATCGATCTTGTACGACAGCAACGTCGACGCCTCGGACGCGCCGGCAATGGAAACGCCGGCCGCGCCGCAAGCGAAGAACGTGTTCTGGCGGCAATACAAGCCTTCGCAATAGTCCTGAACATCCAGGCCGATGCCGGACGGGATGGTATAGAACTCGTTGTCGCGGACATGCAGATCGATGCTGTGACTGGCCGCGGTACCGGTCCAGAGCACGCCCTTGCCGTTAGGCGCGAAATTTTCGCCGTCGTTGTTGATGATCTTGACGCGAATGGTGCGGTGGCACTTCACTCCGCCGTAGAGCTTGTTGTTGCCGTAGAAGACGCAGCGCTCGACCCTGGCGTTGGTCACCAGATTCATGCTGACCGCATAGCCGCCGGTGGAGATCACCGTTTTCTCGAACGTCAGTCCGCGCACGTTGATGTTCGCCCGCGCAGTGACGCCGTCGCCGATCTCGATGTGGTTCGCGGTGGCCGAATCCGAAGATAGGCCGGCGGAACGACCGACAATACCGATATTGCTGCGGTTGACGCGGATCGGGTTGGCGCCGAGGTAGTAGCTGCCCGGCGGGAACACCAGTTCCATCGACACATCGCCGGCACGCGAGGCGATGGCGTCCTCGATGTAGTCCCGCAATGGGGTCGTATTGGTGGCCGCGCGAATGCCGGCATGAAGCGCCACGGGAATAAAATCCAGCACGGAAACGGACACGCCGTCGCCGTCCAGGCTCAGGCTTTGCTGCGCCGAGCCCGCGGAATCGGACTCGGCGAATAGATTCGTGGTCATTGCTCACTCTCCTGTTGGGCGTCATTGCCGTCGACGGAATCGACATGCACGACTTTGCGCCCTGCATGCCTCAGAGAATGAGACGTTCCATGTCAAGCCGCGGGGTCTCGCGACCGTGCGATCCAACCTCTACTCCGCTAGCGGCACCTCCAGCCAACTCGCACCCAACCACTCGATCCGCAACGGCTCTCCCGCATCCGCCAGCGTCTCATCGCTGACATCCTTGCCGCTGCCGTAATTGATCTGGTCCTGCGGCGACTTGCCCGGCCACAGCAGCGCCACCACCCGGCTGCCGGGCTGGAACTGACGGCTGCCCAGTCGTCCAGCGCTGAAATCGAAACGCTCGCGCCGGCCCGGCGTGAGCAGGCGGCGATACTCGCGATGCCCTTGGTAACTCAGCCGCGACTGATAGCGCGCCAACTCGACGTACTCGCCTTTCGCGGTGAGTTCGTACAGATCGACATGCAGGTCGAGATCGCGCTTGTTGGTCTTGAGCTCCAGATGCCCGCCGAACAAACCGCTGTATTCGACCGCCTGCGCGAACGGCTCGCTGACCAACACCACGCTGCCGACCGTGTCGATGGCCGTGTCGACCGCATTGCCGCCCGGACTGATCCGATCGACATCGCCACGCTCGGCCAGATTCAAGGTCTGCACGATCGGCGCCACGTTCTTGTCCGCCTTCTCGCTCAGCGTCCAAGTGCCGTTCTCGCGCGCCGCGCCGAAATGCAGGCGCAACCGGCGCGGCCCCATCGCCGCCAGCGACGGCGCGTGCTTCCAGACATTGGCGCCCATCACTTCGTAGTTGATCCGATCCTTCAGCAACGCCGGCTTGGGCGCGCCCTTGAACACGTAATCGAACCACTGGTAGCGCAACTGGCCGATGTCGATGTGCGCGACCGGATCGACGGTATAACCGCGCACGCTGTTGCCGGCCACCACGGTGCCGCGCTGGCCGCTGAAATGATCGTAGGGGCCGACCACCAGGTAATGCTCGGCCTTGGGTCGATAGCGGTAATGCTCGCGCAGATGATGCAGCGCGCCGATCTGGGCGCCGTCGAAATACCCGGTGGTGGTCAACACCGGAATATCGATCGCGCCGTACTCCTGGCCATACGGGATCATGCTCTGCCAATAAGCGTCGTAGTCGGGATGATCCAACCAGCGCCGATACAGCACGTTGGTGGTTCCGTCGATCTTGTCGCGCTCGCGGTAGGCGCCGCCTTCCACATACCACTGCCGGAACATCCGCCGCCAACGCGAGTTGTCTTCATACGGCGCGTTGTCCAAGGTCTTGTTGTTGGCGACATAGAACGGCCAGTAATGCTGAAAGCCGTAGAAGATGCCGCCTTCCATCGGCACGTCGATCCCCGGCGCGCCGGTCACCGACGGCATCATCGCCTTGAGCGCCTTCGGCCGGTGCTTGGCCGTGGCCCATTGGGTAAAGCCCTCGTAGCTGCCGCCGAACATGCCGACCCGCCCGTCGCTCCAGTCCTGCGCCGCGATCCAGTCGATCAACGCCGCCGCATCGGTGCCGTCGTGCTCGTACGGCACCGGCGTATCGGGGCTGCAGCCCTTGCCGCGACTGAGCCCGGTCACGCCCGCATAGCCGTTCGACGCGCTGCGCCGCGCTTCGTTGAGCATCGTCGCCGGATTGGCGTAGATGGTGAAGTTGAGCAGCGTGGGCAGCTTGGCCGGCGCGGCACGCTGGCGCACGATCAGCGCGCACACGGTCGCGCCCTCGGGCGTGCGCACCGCGACATCGCGCTGGATCTGATAACGCCGCGCATCGTCGGCCGCCAGCAGGTCGGCGGCCTGCGCCTTGAACTCGCGATAGGCCGTGGCGATCAAGTACAGGCGAACCAGCGCCAGCGCGGCCGCCTGATCGATCCGCGGCTTGTCCTTCTGCGCCGACAGCGCGGCGTCCACCGCCTGCTGCTCCGAGGCCAGGTCGAACTGATCGCCGCCGAACCCGCGTATCGCGATGGCCGCGGCGCGATCGTCCATCGACCCGAACGCCGCCTCGAAACTACGCCGGAACGCCGGGTCGAAATCGATCCGCTCGCGCGCCTGCAGTTGCTTGCTGGCGGCGTAGATCTCGTACTGCGCCATCGTCGCGCGCTGCTGCGGCGGCCCGCCGAGCGGCGATAGCCGGCGCAGTTCCTCGATCGACGCCAGCGCCTGCGGGTACTGCCCGGCGACGATCTGCAAGCGCGCGGCATTGCCCAGGTAGCGAACCCGATCGGCATCGGTGTAATCGGCCAGAACCTGCCCGGCGAGCTTGGGCATGGCCCGATCCAGCTCGGCGCGGTCGTCGATCGCGGTGGCGGGGAACGGATAGTCCGAGGCGGCGAACGCCGGGCCGGACAGCAACGACAGCACTACAAGACAAACCGCGACAGCGCGAAGCATCCCTTTCTCCCCGGGCCGCGAAGGGCGGCCGTATTGCCATGGATGAGCGAACGGGGCAAATGGTCGCATGGCCGCGATACTAACTTGCGGGTCGGAGTATTCGGGAGGGGCCGATGCGACGGAGCCGGCGATAACCGGAGCGAAACCGCCCGCGAACGGTGCGACATCGGGCAAGCGACAACTCGCGGACGCACGGACTCGTCCTGAGGCCGGCATATCGAGTGCGGCGCGGACGTGACCGCTGCTCCACGATTTCAAGCGAGTATCGGGCCCTCAGGTGGCCGGAAACGGTCGGCCCGCGCTGGAACGTAATCCCGAACGCAACAGGCCGAAGTCAAGCGGATCGAGTGTCGGCGCTCGCCGCAAGCCGGCAACTATCGCCGCGGCTGGATGCGGGATAGCTCTCGCAGTTAACAGACCGGGCCTTCCGTGGCCCGGCGCTGCTTACTACTATGTCAATCCCGTCCGATCTTTCGAGAAGACGCCGTGCTTGGCGGCACTCTCACTGAGCTGATGAGCCTTCGAATGACGCTTGTGCCTGGACCCGCGTTACACCACGGACGTCAACTTGAGCGTGCCGTACTTCTGGCGATACAGATAAAGCATCGGACGCACGACGCGGATGTATTCCTCCATCGCGTCGACATTGACCTGATCGATGCTGCCTGCGTTATCACCCGACTGCACGAACCGTATTCCGTACTCGCCGATATCCAGCAACTGCTCCGCCCACTGCGCGAGGGTTTCGTCTTGCTTCCACGCCGCGGGATTCAACATTCCCAGAATGGCCAACTGCTCCTGCGACAACGCGCGGGCCTGGATCTGTGAGTTGACCGCATTGCGGTAGCTTCCGATGTAATCCTTGGCGACTTCCGCCGCCATCGAGATCAAATCGCCGACGCTGGCGGGGCCCGAAGTCGGAACGAAGGCGGTCATCGCTTTGACCAGTTCCCCCATCGACTCCCTTTGCGCATGCATCTGACCGTACACACCCCAGACCAGAGCGACGCACTTGGCGCACTTCTGCATGTTGTTCATGTAGGGCTGTTGCAGGGTCTGCTGAACCGACGTGTTGATCTGCGCCGTCCACTGGTCGGCGGGAATGTCCTGGACCCGCTTGAGGTTGTCGTATACCAGGGCCTTGATGCTGAAATTCCGCAACGGAGTCTTTCCCTTGGCGTTGCTCGGATAAACGTTTTCCCATCCCATTGCATGTCTCCTTCGTGGTATATGAGCGCGCGGCGCACAAGAGGCGCCGCGCACCGGCGTGATCTGTTCGGTTCTGTTCGCGGTCATGCCGGCACTACATGCCTGGCGCGCCTGATCGCGCCGCGGCCCCGATGCGACGCTTCGTCAGGCTTGGATCCGTGCGATCAATCGCACGTCGACGTGGCGGCAGCCTCACTCCCTCCTGGCTTGAGCCGCTCTTTTGTTAAACGTCGCGACCGCGCCGATGTGAAATCGGAACGGATGTTGCCGCTCGAATAGATCGGGAAACTGGCGGTTACTCGACCGACAGCTGGAATCCAACCCCCTGCTTCGGCTAGGGCTCGCGCCCGCCATGGCCCGATCGCTATTCCTGCTTCTCGGGAAACTTGAATCCGATATAGGTACCGGAACTCAAGCCCATCAGTCCCAACAGCGTGGCGCTGAATTCCGGCATGCTCAGGTTGTTGTAGACCGACGACATGAACATGATTCCAAGCACGATCGTCCAGGCGAAAATCTGGAAGCGATGGAAGGAGTAGCCATGGCGATCGGCCATCACGTCGCGAAGAAATCCGCGTGTCGCCCGCGCCGATTTCGTCGACTCCAGCGATGACAACTGCTGCTCGGTCTGGGCGATCCGCATTCGCGCCTGTTGAATCTGCTTGTCGAGGTTGTCGCGATGGGCCAGGTCGTCGGGCGACCCCGGGGCTCCCAAGTCCAGCGCGGCGCGCCTGGATTGCAAGTCGGCGACGGTCTGCTCCAGCGCTTGTCGTTCCGCCCACAGCCCGCGTCGCTGTTCCAGGCGAGCAGTGCTCTTGCCGGAATCGATCAACGCTTCGCTCAACGCCGTGCCGGCGCTGATCCCCATCAGTCCGAGCAGCGATGCGGTGATCGTGTCGAGCCGGTCGGTGACCAGCCAGATCACCAGGTAAGAGACGTAGATAAGAAAGAACCAGAACGCCATCTGGGTGCGGCCCAGGTTGTAGGCCTTGGCCCGTCCGCAGGCCGGATCGGAGCCCGGGTCGCGAATGATGCTGGTCTTGCGCGCCAGCCGGACGAACAGCACCAGAGTGAGCAAAGCAACGATCGCCGCGATCACGCCGTACACGGGAGAGATGATGACCATCTGGATCGGATTGCGTTCGTCGTAGATGGTTTCGAACGGCGAACGATCCTCCAGTCCGACGCTGAATCTGACCGGCCGTTGGATGCTCCCCGGCGCGCCGAGCAGATCCGTCCACAGTTCGGTGTTCTCGGGCTTGATCTTCAGATGGAAAAAAAGACGGCCGTTACGCGGGTGGACTTCCTCCGGGTAGTTGCCGCGAATCGCCCTTCCGTCGATGAAAGGAACGAGCTTGGCCGGGTCGTTGGTGGCCGACCACTCTTTCAAGTTCGCCACCGTGACCCTGGCGATATCGTTGAGTTCGATGATTTCGTCGACGCCGGTCACTTTCGGGATCGCTATCGGCGCCGGCGCGGAATTGCCCGAGTTTGCATTTTCCGTGGTGGCCGCAATCGCGCCGGTGGATGTCGCGACGCCCCGCGTATCGGAGACCTGCGCGCAAGCCGGGTGGAATGTCGCGCAAAAGAACACCAGCGCCAGTACAGGCGCGAAAGCGAGCTGATGTGAAATCCTGTTCGACATGATCGTTATCCGCGCGAATCCTTGAAGGAGAATTCCCTGACACCCCGGCAACCAGGGCGATGCGGTCAGTGGTTCGGGTTGGCGAACCGCGCATAGGCATTCGCGAGCTTGGTGTCATAGCGATTCTTCGCGAAACCCGGCCCGTTGTACGCCGCCGCGAAGCCTTCCCAATTCCGGTTCCGCAATGCATTGAGGAATCTCGGGCGGGAGATAAAGCGGGCGAACGCGGCCAACTGGGCGTCCGCGCTGTCCTTGTGTGCGGCAACAAAGCCATCGACATCGTCGAATCCGCACATGGCGTAGTTGAAACCCATGATCTGGAACGCGCCCCAGCTCGCGGACTTCAGGGCGGCGACGCTGTCAAGCGCAATGGCGGCGTCGAGCCGCTTCCATTCGCCCGCCACCGACCCGGAATACTTGGTCCGGTCCCAGCGTGGGTAGCTCAGCCCGGGATGGCTGGCGCCGAAGCGTCCCTTGGTCTGGCGATGGAACACGTGGCCTTCGAAAAGGATCTTGGGAAGTTGCGAAGGCGAGCGCATGAATCCGCTGCCGGACGATTCGACAACCGCGACGGCTCTCAGGCAGGCTTCATCCACTCCAAGCGTTTTCGCTATCAGCTTCCACGCCTGCGGCGAGATGACTCGGTTCATGGCACTCTCCTGCGACCCGGATGGCTATCGACGATGTGCGCGGCGAAGACAGGCGGATAGTGAGTCCAATAGTCGACGCTTGCTGCCGCACGCACCTTTCATTCAACGCAGGAAGGGCTGACGCGTGAATCGCGTCGTGCTCGAGCGCGGTCAGCGGGCGTGCGCGCAACGCCTGTAAGCGCTTGCGCGCCAGCGGCTAGTTGATGTCCAGATGCCCGGCGATCGCCGAGCACGTTTGCAGATCGATAAAGCGCGGCGCGAACAAGCGCCGCCGGTCGCGGGATGTCTTCCCCGCTTGCGAACCGCCGTACCGTCACTTGCTGGACTTCGGCCTGGACAGGCCGCCCGAGTTGTTCGGGCCGCTATTTACTTGAACGCCGCAGCCTTGCCGACGTGAATCGGAACGGGGGCGACCGATCGCAAAAACGCCGAGGTCGATGACATGATGAAGAAAAGGCGAAGTGAGGCCAGGCGGCTAGTGGAAACCCGCCGAGCGTATGCCGCTGGGTGCGCCGGTCGCCAGCGCACGCTTGCCGACGTGGACACCTTTGTATGTACTCACGTCGCTCTGCCGGCGACTGGAACGGTCAGGCAATCCCAACGCCTGCGAGATCTGCGCGTCGGTAGCGTGCGAGCTACCTGATTTGCACCAGCACCTTGCCTTTGGCGCGGCCGCCATCCGCGTAGGCCAAAGCTTCGTGGGTATCCTTGAACGGGAATACTCTGTCGACGACCGGGTGGATCACGCCTGATTCGACGAGGCGAGTGATCTCACCCAACTGCGCGCCGTCGGCGCGCATGAAGACGAAGGTGTACTCGACATTCTTCTGCTTGGCCTTCGTGCGGATGCCACGGCTCAACAGGCGCAACACCAGCTTGAGCGGCCACGCCAGTCCTCGAGCGGCGGCGAACGCCGGGGTGGGCGGCCCGGAGATGGAAATGAGATGGCCGCCGGGCTTGAGGATCTGCAGGGATTTGTTCAGTTCGTCGTTGCCCAGACTGTTCAGCACCACATCATAGTCACGAAGCACCGTGGCGAAATCCTGCTGCTTGTAATCTATTACGACGTCCGCGCCCAAGGCCTTCACCCAGGCGATGTTGGCCGTGCTCGTGGTCGTGGCGACAAAAGCGCCAAGGTGCTTGGCAAGCTGGATGGCAATGCTGCCGACGCCGCCGGAACCGGCATGAATCAGCACTTTCTGCCCTGTTTTCAGCTTGGCGGTTTCGACCAGCACCTGCCAGGACGTCAGGGCCGCCATGGGAAGCGAAGCGGCCTCGACCATGCTGAGGTTCGTGGGTTTGAGCGCCAGCGACGATGCCTTGATGGCGATGAACTCGGCGAAGCCGCCGATGCGATCATCGTCGGGGCGTGCATAGACTTCGTCGCCCGGCTTGAATCGATCCACGCGCGCGCCAACGCGCACCACCGTGCCGGCGACTTCGTTGCCCAGAATCAGCGGCAAGCGATAGGGAAGGATCAGCTTGAACTCGCCGCTGCTGATCTTGGAGTCCAGCGGGTTGACGCCCGCGGCGTGGATCTGGATCAGGACATCATCGTCCCGCAGATCCGGCTCGGGCATGTCGCCGATGCGGCCGGTTTCCTTCTTGCCGTACCGATCGATGATGAAGGCTTTCATGGGGATGCGCCTGTGGGTGGGTTGTCCGGCTTGGCCGAAGTACGGTGTCGTGGCGTCGAACTGGGAAGGCGCTGAGCGCAGCGCCTTTATCGCGGTCTCGCGAGCAGACTTACTGTGCGCGGGCGTCGGTCAAGGCCGGGTAGTCGATGTAGCCCTCGGCGCCACCTCCGTACAACGTCGCCGGATTCAAGGCCGCAAGCGGCGCGCCGGTCTTCAAGCGTTCGACCAGATCGGGGTTGCTGATGAATGCCCGGCCAAACGCGAACAGATCTGCCTTGCCCTCGGCCAGGCGGGCGCTAGCCAGTTCCAGGTCGTAACCGTTGTTGACCAAGTAGGTGCGCGTGAAGCGACGGCGCAAGCCATCGAAGTCGAACGGCGCCACGTCGCGCGAGCCGCCTGTGGCGCCTTCCACCACATGCAGGTAGACGATACCCAGCGCATCGAGTTGTTCGACGAGGTAGTCGTACTGCGGCTGCGGGTCGCTGCTGGAAATGGCCCCGGCCGGCGATACCGGCGAGATACGCACACCGGTGCGGTCGGCGCCGATCTGCTCGACCACCGCGGCGGTGACCTCCAGCAACAGGCGCGCGCGGTTCTCGATGGAGCCACCGTAGGCGTCGGTGCGCTGGTTGGCGCCGTCCTTGATGAACTGTTCGAGCAGATAGCCGTTGGCGCCATGAATTTCCACTCCATCGAAACCGGCCGCGATGGCGTTGGCGGCCGCCCGGCGGAAGTCCTCGACGATGCCCGGCAGTTCGTGGATTTCCAACGCTCGCGGCTCGGAGACATCGGCGAAACCGTTGTTGACGAAGGTCTTGGTGTGGGCGCGGATGGCCGAAGGGGCCACCGGCGCGATCCCACCGTGCAGATCGACATGCGAGACGCGGCCGACATGCCACAACTGCGCGAAGATGCGCCCGCCGCGGGCGTGGACGGCGTCGGTGACCTTGCGCCAGCCATCGACCTGGTCCTGCGTGTACAGGCCGGGAGTGTCCTGGTAGCCCTGGGCCTGGGCGGAGACCTGCGTCGCCTCGGTGATGATCAGACCGGCCGAGGCGCGCTGCGCGTAATAGGTAGCGGCCAGCGCGCTGGGCACCAGGCCGGCGCCGGCGCGGTTGCGCGTCAGCGGCGCCATCACGATGCGGTTCGCGAGGGTCAACGGGCCGAGTGTGTAGGGCTGGAAAAGCGTCGTGTTGGTCATGTCGTGTCAGAGATGGTGATCGTCGATGAGCCGAGGGATAGCGCTTGTTCCCGGCCGCCGTCTTTTTGGTAACGGCAATAATGATGACGATCATAATCTTTGAAGTCAATGGTTTGATTATGAACATCATCTATGAAGTAGAATCCCAGGCTTCCGCTGGCAGGCGGACATCGAGAGACATCGGCTATGAAGGTCACCAAGGCACAGGCGCAGACAAACCGGGCCCACATCGTCGAAACCGCGTCGACCCTGTTCAGGGAACGCGGTTACGACGGCGTGGGCGTCGCGGACCTGATGGCGGCCGCCGGATTTACCCACGGCGGCTTCTACAAACATTTCGGCTCCAAGACCGACCTGATGGCGGAAGCGGCAAGCTGCGGTCTGGCGCAGTCCGCGGACGCCGCGACGGGCGTCGATCTGGCGGACTTCGTGAAGCACTACCTCTCCCGAGAGCATCGGGACAAGCCGGGCGACGGTTGCACGATGGCTGCGCTATGCGCGGATGCCGCGCGTCAGCCGGAATCGGTCAAGGCGGCCTTCGCCGCCGGGATCGAGCGTCAGCTGGCGGGTCCAGCCCACCACGAGGGGCGGCCGGTCGACAAGGCAAGCGACAAGGCGCGCGCGCGCCGGATCGCCCTGACGGCGCAGGCCATCGGCGCGGTGGTGTTGTCGAGGTCCTGCCCCGACGATGCGCCGCTCGCGGACGAAATCCTGGAAGTCTGCCGGGCGCACATCTTGGCGCAGCTGTCGGATAAAGGGCTTACCTAGGACAGGCCCTTCCGCGGGCGTCAGAGGTTTACACAGGGAGTACCAGACCGCTACTTCGCCCTGGGCAGCCGCTTGCGACCCTAAGCGGACATTGGGCGAAATAGTAGCGTGACCCCTGTTTTCAACAGCTAGCGTGGGCGGCTTCGGGTCACTTTACCGCGATTCAGTCACCTCGGCGGCTTCGCAGGCGCTAGTGAAGTTATCCACTACTGCGTCAGCCAACCCGGTTCCGCAAAGAAATATGCCGACTTCGGCTGGTTCTACATAACTCATTGGATCAGCTGACAACCAATTCAGACTTGAGATGACCATGCTGTCCGAATCCCAAGCGAGAATCTTGGCATGCAGCCGAGGGGACTCCACAACCTCGACAATCACGCCGTCGGACGCAGCCTCCGCAATGATTCGCTTACGCGTCTGGTATTTTACCGCCCCTGTGTTTCGACCAAAGAATACGCTCCCCTTTACTTGACCGTCGGACGCTGCAGTTGCGAGAGGTGCAATGATCGCGCTCTCCGAGACCGGCCCAAGACGATGACTGGTCACGAAAATTCTACTCCTCGCAGAATCTCGCGCTTCCAGCACGAATCGATTGTGATGCGCGCCGATCACCACTGAGGCAGTCGCATTCGGACCCTTCGGCGACGGCAACTTTGCGATCTGGGTAGCCAAGCGCATCAACTCATTAGTCACATCCAACCAAATTCCACTGTGCCTATGAGTGATATTGGCGAGCACCCCAACAACGTCGGCCACAATCTGAGGGTCCCGAAGGACGACCGAAGCCTCATAGCTCTTGTATGGAGAGGTAAGCCAGTTGCACGATCCAACAACTGCTAGAAATCCTCCACCCTTTCGAGAGTCGGCGATCAGAATTTTCGCATGGGATCCGGTTGAGAATGGATGGATCTTCAGCGCATCGCCCAAGTCAGCGATCTGAGGGTTCGCACGGAGCGCCTCGATTGCCCGCCTGCTTGTCGCGACTTCTTCAAGATCCTCACTCTGCCCCCAGAGCATGTCTACTCGTACCCCTCGTCGAACTGCTTCCGAAAGTTCCGGCAAAAACTTTTCCACTACGTCCGCGCGAATGAAGGTCGAATGGATGAATACGCGAGATGCCGCGTTCGACAAGATGTGCTTGATTGTCGCCTCGTGACGCTCGCCATCCAAGATTAGGTCGGTCTTGGCAAATCGAACCCGGCGCATTGGTGCGGCCTGTTCCGACCGCACTGATGACTTCTGTTCAACAGTCTTTGAATCAGCAGCGGGATCACTGGCCAGCCCCGCGGCTTCGATCACCTTCGACCGAAGCGCTGCGACCTCTCTACTGGGCAGCCCGTCGACCACTTGCCCATCTCGGACCGTGACAAGCGCGATTCGTTGAGAGGGCGGGCCGCCCAAGGATTCGAGGGCCACAAAACGTTCGTCGTCCTCAAGCAATACCCGATGAACTTGTTGAACGTCATACCCAATCTTTTCAGGGTCGACATTCAATCGAACTATCTTTTCGGACTTCTCCCGCTCCTTAACCACGTAGTCCTCGTGAAGAAGCAACTCGCGATTTGAGAAGACCGTTCCAGATACGCAGTCCACAGCGAATGACACTGGCCTGACGAGTCTCCTTGGAGCGTGCGGAAGCTCCGCCTCATGTGCGACGGCCAATCCAAGGGCTGTGGATGCAAATCTCATCGCCTCCTTCGACGACGAAAATTCAACCCATCCGGCGCGCATGAGTCTTACCACGGACTCGATGACGACTCTTCTTGGCAGATTTGATTCTGCTTCGAGCTCGCCGCTAGTCCAGGGTCTAGCGCCAAGTGCCTGGAGGATTACGTGCTCTACGACGCTCCAAGGACGGCCTTTGTCCAAGTGGAGCTTGAGGCGATACTTGAAAACCGGAACCGCCACAAGAACGACGCTCATACGCTTCCCCCACGCAGCGCCGCGAACGGCACAACTCTGACCGTCGACCCATCGGCCGTTACGACTGCCAGGAGCTTCCTGAGAAACGCGATCTCCTCTGCGTCCTGAGGGGATTTAGCAATGGCGGCCGCGGATTGCATGAAGGCAAGACTGCCCACGATGATGAGACGCCATCGAGCACGGCTCAGAAGCACATTCATTCGTCTCGGATTCGAAAGGAAGCCCAGTGCTCGCTTGACTGAGCCGTGCGAGTTGTTTCGAACCAGAGACACGACCACCGCATCTGCTTCATTGCCTTGGAAGGAGTCCACCGTATGCGAGTAGCAGGTCCCATCCGCCGCTTTCTCGAAGGCCTTCAGGTTGCCAAGCTGCTTTCCAATTGCACGTTGAATCTCTTCTTCAAGCAGTTTGACCTGCTGCGTATACGGTGAAAGAACCGCTACAGAAGGACGCTCTTTGTTGGCTGTCGAAGACAGCAATCCAAGCGCGTGGAGCACAGCCAGTCGCTCGTCGGAATTGTTCCATCTTGGCGAGGTATCGCCATCCTTCTTGTTCTTCGTTGCCTGGACCCACGGCATGTCGATCCAAACTATTGGTGCGTCGGGCAAGCGTTTGGGGTCAAGCGAACTAATGGGACACACAGCAGTCTCGAAGTGCTTCCTTCGTATTTCGTCGGTCTCTAGCGAATCTTCGTAGAAAACCGTTGAGACAAGCTCCGCGATCCTGGGGTGCATTCGGTGCTGGCGGTTGAGCCGCGCGGCGATAGGATGCGCCTTGCTCGTTGCCGCTTCTTTGTTTTGCCTCTCGAGCTCAGCCTCGATGAACTTCTCAAAAAGAAAAAGAACTCGGCTAGCTTCGATACACAGGTCTGCGAACTCTTGTTCGTCGAAGTCGGCCTCCTCGATCCAGGCGAAGAGGTCGTCCATCGCGGGGCTCCTGAACGCTCGACCAATCAGACAATCGCCAGCAGCCAAAGCTTTTCTCAGAGACTTCGGCGATTGGAAAACTCTCAGCATTGGCTCCGTGCCGAATGCGGCGAGTTGCTTGTGGTCACCGATGAGCAATCGCCGATGGGATAGCAGCATCGGGGCAAGGAGTTCGCCTCCGGTAGCTTTTGCGGACTCCTCTACCACCGTCCAATCGAACTGACCTCGCTCCTCCACCAGTCGCTCCAGGTCGGCGGAGTTGGTGGTAGCGAATACTGCATTCGCCGATCGGAGAACAAGACCCTCGAATGCTCTTTGACTGAATCGGTCAGGGGAGTCGTCGTTCGCGGCTGACACTTGGTATGACTTTGCCAGGAGACTAGCCCGACGCCCCAACTCCTCGTCCACGCATTCAACCAGCTTGCTCCTGGCAAAGTCCTCCGCGATCTTCTTTGCCTGGAACCCGACGTCGAATTTCCCAGTCTCGTCCCGTTTGTCCTTCGCCCTGCATCTGATCGTCAATGGCGGAATATTGGCTTCGACGCTCAATACTTTCTCCAGTTCGTGGAGAAGATGATCTACAGCGTAGTTGCTTTGTGCTGACAGAAGCATGCGAGTCGACGGGTCGTCCTTGAAGCGGCGTCGAACAAGATCTCGAACCAGCCTTGTTTTCCCCACTCCGGGCGGGCCCTGCACGAAAAAGACTGGGAGTGTCTCTACTATTGTCCGAAGTGCCGCCTGCTTCGACTCGTCCAAACTCAGGAACGCGTCGTCTGCAGCTATCGACTCGTCGCTCTTGAACACGCGCGAGCGAGGATTCGAGATCATGCGCGCGAGTTCAGAGTGCGTCTCGAGCGCCGAGATATACTTGAGCCTCCTCTTGAGCTGAAAGTCTCTGCCCAATGATTCCGTCGAAACAAAGAACGCCTTTTTGAGAGGTGGCGCCGCCCGATCGCCGACAAACTCAAACGCGGGACTACCGTCCTTGGCGGTCGCTTCGCCCATAAATCTCCACTCAGTATCCGTCGGTGACCGATCGCCGAGCTGACCTAGTTCCGTCAAGCGCCAGTTGCCGCTTTCAGTACCGTCGTTCTCGGTGAGCGCAGCTGAGAGTCGCTTTCCGGGAGCGTCATTCAGCAACAGGGCCGACGACAGAGTCTCCCGGTCCTTGTCCGATCGCGCTCTAATAAGGAGGGTGGCGTCCCCACCTGCCTTACCTGCCAACTGACCTTGAGCTACTACTTCTACTGGAAACGCATCCGAAGACGCGAAGAGGCACTCGACTAAATGGGCCATCCAGAGGGCGCGGACCAGAGACTCGATGTCATCGCGTTCGTCTGATTGACTAAGCTGCTCGCGGAGCCCCTCCCAGGAGCTCAGAGTCGCGTAATTGTTGCGGTACCTCTTGGCGAAGCCGACCGCGGACGACACCTCAATGTCCAGCCCGTTGACCTGTATGTCCCTAATCACGTGATTCGCTTGCGGACCACCGGTCTCGGCCATGTCGCAACTGGCCGCGCGCCACCCGGTTGGTGTTCGCTCTGCTCCAACGACGGCGTCTTCGAGATGGTACGTAAGCTTTGACCCCTGAAGAACCATCTTGAATCGGCCCGGTTGCCCTGCGAGCTTCAGCGAAAAGGCGCGAGCGCCCTGAATCAAGTCGTCGCGAACGAATGCGATTTGTGCGTCGAGATCCTCCAGTTCGATCGCTTCGCCTCCAGACGCCTTCCGAATCGCCCTCGAGAGTGCGCTCTGTGGGCCGAGTAGCAATGCAAGGTGGTACTTACCCCCCTTTCCTGCGGCTCGGGCACCGAGGCCTGCAAGGATGAGATCAATTCTCTCGACGACGTAGTCGGCGTCGGCGCGACCGACTGGCAGCACGCGAAGCATTTCGCGCAACAACTTGATCTCGTCAGCTGCGAACGCCGTAGCGACACTGTGATTCGCTATTGCGATGTTGCCGATGGTCTTTCGATTCAGTCCAAAAAGCTCGACAGCGAGTTCGCCTAGCTGCTCCCAGTCCTTCAGAAAGGATTCCGTTCCGGGTTGAACTGCGGCCCCTTTGGGATGCCGGATGTTTCCCTGGATCCCGGTGAGGCGGATGGACCACTCGAAGCCCGTCAACTGAAAATCCGGGTCGAAGCCTCCATCCGTCAGCACGGCCCAGCGGTCAACATTTCTGTGCAGCAAGCCTTGGCCGTGGAGGGCGCCTAGGCCTTGGACGAGTCTCTTGATGTTTCGCCAGAGTAGGTTCTTGTTTGAAGCGTTGGCCGGATTTTCCAACCAGTCGGGGCGCCGCTCGCCGCTAGACAGGCTGCCGAGCGGCCTCCGCCTGCCGGTCGTCAACACCAAGTAGAAACCTTGAGTGTCTTCGCCGGAATTCAACAGTTCGGCAATTACGTCCCCGGCGCCGGGAGAGCCACCAATTCGATGTAGCTGCAACATTTCATTTCGCCAAATCTCACGTAGATCGGCGTCTGAGGTCGCATTCTCCTTTGGCCAGACTTTGACCAGGACGGCCTGGCCATACTGATCTTTTCCTGTGCGGAGGCCGGGGATGCCTTTTGCCTTGTCGGCCTTTTGCAGGTGCTTTCGATCAAGCTGATATTGGTCAAGAAAGCCCCCGGCAACCTTTTCCCTCAGCGTCAGCGTCGCCATGCACTCGCCCCCAGACCCGTTGCCAACAGAATAAGCAATATTTTGCGCCGAAGCGAACGACTTGCCCACTTGCCGCCTAGATTTTCAATCGGGCCTCGGGGCACCAGCAGGCCGTCCGAAGGCGATTCGTAACCACCAATGACTGGGTCCGCTTCTGGCCGAAAGCGGACTTACCCGCTATCTGCGAAGAATGACGGTGACGACGGTTATCGACATCCCACCGTGCCGACTCTTCCGGCAAAAAACTCACAGCGGGATTTTGATCACTCAGCCCAGCGCGTCAGTCAGCCCCGCGCATGCGCAGCAACTCGGCGTACTTGGCGATGCTCTGATCGATCTGATCGATGGCGCCATGGGCCGATTCGGCTTCCAGTGCGCCGATCGCCGCGGCGATGGCGGCAGCCGTATCCATGAAGTGGTTTGTGGCTAGCACGCCCAGCGCGTCTTCCACGGCCTGCTGCCGGCTTGTGTCGGGCGGCGCGTCGCCGGCCATTTTCTTCAGCAAGATCGCCTGACTGATCAAGGCGAGCTTGCCGATGCCATCGAAGTAAGCAGCCGCCGCATGCGCGACCAGGCCCGCGGCTGCGGGAGACACCCCGTGCAGGGATTCGAGCGCCTGCACCGCCGCGTCGGCGGCTTCTTTGGTCTTGGCTTGGATGTCGGCGCCAGCGAAACGCGAGTCGATCAAGGTGTCGCTCATCAGTGAACCCCATCGTCTTAGGCCAGAAGAATATACGTCATCATTCCCGCATGTTCCGCTGGGTGCGCATGGGTGAATGTCGGCTTCTCGCCACGACGCCTCGCGCCTGAAGACGACCATGAGAAAACGCCCGCCAGACGCGCGGGCGCGACTCGATGCGACAAGCGAACCACCGGCACGGGCCGAGCGCCGTCGTTGCATACAGCGCATCGTCCTTTGCGACTTCAGACCAGCTTGATCTTGTCCAGCACCTTATCGACCAGGCCCAGGAACTTGCTGACCGCCTTGATCAACGCGCTGATCTTGGTCGCGGTCGCGATGGCCGCCTCAAGATCGGTGGTCGCCGCGATCACGCTTCCCACCTCCGCGTCGATCTGAGCGCTGGTCTGCTTGAACAGCAGGCTGCCGCAGATCATCACCCGGAAGTTGATCTCGTGCATTTCGCGGACCAGGGTATCGGCCTCGTCCGCGGATTGCGCCTGGCTCAGGCGATCCATCAACGCCTCTTGCTGCGCGACCAACGCCTTATGCAAACCCTTTACGCCCGTGTTGATCTTCGGCGCGTTGGTTGCGGGGTTGTTCATTACGATTCTCCCTCGTGCTTGGCCGCTTCTTCAATGCGCGCTTTATCGATTTCTTTTTGCCGCTCGGTCCATCGTGCGTGCTCCGCCTGCAAGATTGCGAGCAGATCGCGAGCCCCATTGGCGCGCCCGGCCGCCAGCTCCGCGTGCGCATCGGCCAGCAGGCCGAGGGATCGACGCAACGAGACCAGCGACAGATCGCGCGCATCGCGCTGATCGAGCGTGGAGATGAAACTCAGGCTGATCTCCCGCTTGTCGGCCTCGCTCTTGGCGCGCAGAAACTGTGCGGACTTGCCAGCCAGGACGACCTGCCAGGAACTTCGAACCGTGCCACGAATGGCATCGTCTTTATCCTCCCCGATCGCGGCCATCATGGTCTTGAACACGGCCTGGACGCCGGGGTCGGCCTTGCGTATGGCCGCCATCGCATCACGCTGCGTCTTGATCTGTATCAGCAGGCCCCCGAGCGTCGAAAAGCCCGCCGCGACGCCGCTGGGGAGTTGATCGTCGCCGACCGTGCCGATCGCTTCTCCCAGGCCGACGAGTTCGTGTTCCACCCCCTCCCTGATCTTCGGGTCCAGCAGCGCCTGCAAGGATTGCGCGTACTTGTCCATGAGTCCGAAGGCGCGATGCCACTTCTCGACGTCTTCCGGCGCCAGCACCGTGATGAACTGGGTTTCGCTGATCGATGGCTGCAGCACCACCCGGTCGATCTGCCGTTCGCGCAGGAACGAATTAATCTCCACGAAGGCTTGCGTGGTTTGTTGATCCGCGATCACCACGCCTTGGCGAAATTGCGGAATCTGATCGACCTTTGGCGCCGTGGCGCATCCGGCCAGCGCCAACAGCGCCGACGCGAGGCATGCCATGCCGACGCGGCTGATACGTGCATCGGGAGCGGGCCTTCCGGGCCCGTGAGACTGAAATGCTGGGGGCATGTCGCTTCCCTATCGAGTTGTGAAGTCTTCCGATGAGTCTGTAACGTGACAGTAAAAAATAGCCGCTACCGAGCAGATCTCCGACAGCTGCTTAGATGACGTAACGCGTGAATGATGTCCATGCGGACAACGGACCCGGGGTAAAAATCGCTTTCGCCGACGAACGGTGAAACAAACGCACGATCGCTTTCGAGGCCCCTGCCAATCCTTTGCCGTAGTGCGACTGCGGAAAACAAAAAAGCCCCACCAGTGGTGGGGCTTTGCTGATTGCGACACGATCAGGCGCGCGGTGCGTTTGCAGGCGGCGCCTGCTCATTGGGGGGGTCGGTTCAACCGCATCGACGGGACTGCCGTGGCAACGCGCTGAAGTCTCTGGATCCCCGCCTTCGCGAGGATGACGACTTTGAGAGCGGCGACCTGGATTGAAGAGCGGAAGTCTCTGGACGTTCGGCTTCGCCGGAGTAGAGCGACCTGCGTTCGCGAGAACGAAAGTGAGGAAAAAGTCGCGGGTGGAAACCGCCCCGCCGTTGTTCAATCGCGATGCATCAGCGATTCCGCATGCCGCACCTGCCCTTCCCCGCGCACCACGAAGCGCTCGATGGTCAACGACTCCACGCCCATCGGGCCGTAGGCGTGCAGACGCGTGGTCGAGATGCCGATCTCGGCGCCCAGGCCGAGTTGGCCGCCGTCGTTGAAGCGCGAGGAGGCATTGACCATTACCGCGGAGCTGCGGGTGCGGCGTACGAAGGTTTCGGCGGTGGCGGAGTCGGCGGTGGCGATGACTTCGGTGTGGTCGGAACCGAAACGGGCGATATGCGCCAACGCTTGCTCCATATCGTCAACCACGCGCACGGCGATGATCAGGTCCAGATACTCGGCGGCGTAATCGGCTTCGTCGGCCGCGCCGATCGCGGCGGACGCCGCGCCTGCGAGCGCGCGCGTTCGTTCGCAACCGCGTACCTCGACACCGCGCGAGGCCAGCGCCGCCAATGCGCGCGGCACGAACGTCTCGGCGATATCGCGATGCACCAGCAGCGTTTCCAGCGCGTTGCACACGCCAGGACGCGAGGCTTTGCCGTCGACCAGCAGGTTCAAGGCCAGTTCGGGATCGGCGGCGCGGTCCACATACAGATGGCACACGCCCTTGTAATGCTTGATCACCGGCACCCGCGCATGCTCGGCGACGAAGCGGATCAGGCTTTCGCCGCCGCGCGGGATCGCCAGGTCGATCAGGTCGGACAACTGCAGCAGTTCCAGCACATGCTCGCGCGCGGTGTCTTCGATCAGCGACACCGCCGCTTCGGGCAGGCCTTGTTCGCGCAGGGCCGCATGCAGGCAAGCGGCAATCGCTGCATTGCTGGCGCGCGCCTCGGAACCGCCGCGCAGCAGCACCGCGTTGCCGGCCTTCAGGCAAAGCGCCGCGGCGTCGGCGGTGACGTTGGGGCGGGCTTCGTAAATCATCGCGATCAGGCCCAGCGGCACGCGCTGGCGTTCGATCACCAGGCCGTTCGGCCGTTGCTCGCGACGGGTCACTTCGCCGAGCGGATCGGGCTGCGAGGCGACTTCGCGCAGGGCGTTGGCGATCGCGCTCAGCCGCGCCGGATCGAGCTTCAGCCGATCCAGCATCGCATCGCTGAGCTTCGCCTCGACGCCGCGGCGCAGGTCCTCGGCATTGGCCGCTAGCACGCGTTCGCTTGAGGCGTCGAGCTGCGCGGCCATCGACTGGATCAGGTGGCGGCGCGTCGCGCCGTCCACCGACGCCAGCACGGCCGAGGCGGCGCGCGCGCGTTCCGCCAACGCTCGTACGTAGCCGCTCATTGCGATAACTCCTGTGACGGTGCGATCCGCGCATCGGATGCGTCGTCGTCGAAGGGTTGAGTCGGTCCGGGCGAAGCCGCCGCCGTGTCGCCGCGCTCGAGCAGCACCAGATCGTCGCGGTGGACCAGCGATTCGCCGTAGCGGAATCCGATCAGCGCCTCGATATCGCGGCTGTGCCGGCCCTTGAGCCGGCCAACCTCGACCGAGTTGTATTGCACCAGACCGCGCGCCAGCACCGCGCTGCCCTCGCCCGCCGCGCGCAGTTCGACCACGTCGCCGCGGCGGAATTCGCCTTCGACCGCGACCACGCCGCCGGGCAGCAGCGAGGCGCCGCGCTCGTGCAGCGCCGCGACCGCGCCCGCGTCGATGCGCAGACAGCCGTTGGCCGGCGCATGTCGCAGCCATTGCTTGCGCGCGCGCAGACGATCGGTGCGCGCGGCGACCAAGGTGCCGTGCAAGCGGCCTTCGCTGAGCGCGGCCACCACCAGCGCATCGCGGCCGCAGAACAATGCGGTGGCGACGCCGGCGGTCGCGGCTTTCGCCGCGGCTTCGAGTTTGGTGCGCATGCCGCCGGTGCCGAGCGTACCGGCGCCTCCGCTGGCGGCGAGCAGCAATTCGGGCGTGACTGCGGCCACCTGCGAAATCGGCCGCGCGTTCGGATCGCGCTGCGGGTGACCGCTGTAGAGGCCGCCGATGTCGGTAGCGATCAGCAGAAGATCGGCATCGACCAGCGACGCCACCGCGGCGGCGAGGTTGTCGTTGTCGCCGAGCTTGAGCTCATCGACCGCGACGGTGTCGTTTTCGTTGATGACCGGCAGCGCGCCCAGCCGCAGCAATTCGCGCAGCGCGGCGCGCGCATTGAGATAACGGCGGCGATTGCGCAGATCGTCGTGGGTCAGCAGCACCTGCGCGACCGGCACCGGCGACAGGCCCTGCCAGAACGCGATCAGCGAGGCCTGGCCGAGCGAGGCCAGCGCCTGCCGCAACACGATGCCGTTGCCACCGGCCTCGATGCGGCTGCGACCGGCCGCGACCGCGCCCGACGACACCAGCACCACTTCGCGCTGCTGCGCGCGCGCATCGGCGATGAAGCGCGCCAGCCCGGCGGCATAACGCGAGTCCAGGCCACCACCGCTTTGATCGGCGAATCCAGCCAGAAGACTGCTGCCGACCTTGAGGACGGCGCGGCGCCATGCGGGCAAAGGTTGCGCCGGAAAATCCGCTGCCGCGCCATGCGTATCAGCGTATGTCATGTCAGGTCCCGCAATCGTCGTTGCAGCTCGTCCAGGCGCAGATCCGCGGCCGCTCCGGGCGACACGCGCGCGGCCAGGCTGGCTTCGGGATCGCCCTGCGCCCAGCGCGCCGGATCGGCGGCCTGCTTGTAGGCGTCGCGGAACGGCAGGCCCTGGCGCGCGAGATCGACGGCGAGATCGGTCGAGTACATCGACGGATCGAGCGCGGCGCGCAGCTTCTCCGGCTTCCATTCCAGATTGCGCAGCAGGTCCGGCAGCAGCTCCAGCGCGCCGAGGCCGCGGCCGAAGGCGTGGAAGATCGCGCCCTTGGAGAATTGCAGATCGCGGTGATAACCCGACGGCAGCGACAGCAGATGCTCGATCTCGCTGCGGCCGGCGGCGATGCTGGCGTAACTGGCGCGCATCAGTTCGATCACGTCGGGGTTGCGCTTGTTCGGCATGATCGAACTGCCGGTGGTGTACTCGGCTGGCAAGGCGACGAAGCCGAATTCGGCGCTGGTGAACAGGCTCAGGTCCCAGGCCAGCCGGCGCAAGTCGAGCACCGCGGTCGACAGCGCGTCGATCGCGCCGAGTTCGAACTTGCCGCGCGACAGCTGCGCGTACGCCGCCGACACTTGCATGCGGCCGAAACCGAGCGCGGCGGTGGTGTGATCGCGCGCCAACGGCAGGTTGACGCCGTAACCGGCGGCGCTGCCGAGCGGATTGGCATCGACCCACTCCAAGGTCTGGCGCGCGCGCACGGCGTTGTCGATGAAGCCTTCGGCCCAGGCCGCCCACCACATGCCGGCGCTGGACACGACCGCGCGCTGCAGATGGGTGTAACCCGGCAGCGGCAGCGCGCGTTCGGCATCGGCGCGTGCGAGCGCAACTTCAGCGGTTTCACGGCACAGCGCGTACAGCTTCGCCAGACGATCCTTCAGCCACAGGCGCGTGGCGACCAGGATCTGATCGTTACGGCTGCGACCGGTGTGGATCTTGCGGCCGGCATCGCCGAGGCGTTCGATCAAGCGGCCTTCGATCGCCGAATGGCCGTCTTCGAAGCGCTCATCGAGCACGAAGCGGCCGGCGATGAAGTCATCGGCCAGCACGTCCAGTTCGCGCGACAGGCCGTCGAGCTCTTCGCTGGTCAGAATGCCGATCTGCTGCAGGCCCTGCGCATGCGCGCGGCTGGCCTGGATGTCGAACACGAAGAACTCGCGGTCGAGAATCACATCCTCGCCGGCGAGGAAGTTCTGGATGCGCGCGTCGACCTTGACGCCGGGTTTTTGCCAAAGCAGATCGGACATGGGGGCGGGCTCGGAGTAAAAGGAAATAGTTCAGAGGAGTGAGGAGTGAGTAAAAGCGGTGGCTTCCGTTTGGCCTTTACTCACTCCTCACTTCTCTGCACTCGTTTATAGGCTTAGTACTCACTCCTCACTCCTCTGCACTCGTTTTTCCTTACGCCGCAGGCGCAAGGACACGAGCCACCGCCTCGGCCGGCGACAGTTCCAGGCGTTCGCCACCGGCGCGGCGCTTGAGTTCGACCACGCCACGGCTCAGTCCACGCTTGCCGACCACGATCTGCCACGGCAGGCCGATCAGGTCCATGCGCGCGAACTTGACCCCGGCGCGTTCGTCGGTGTCGTCGTGCAGTGCGTCGAGGCCTCGGGCTTGCAATTCGGTTTGCAGGTCGATGCAGACCTTGTCGATCTCGGCGTCGAGTGGATCGAGGTTGACGATACCGACATTGAACGGCGCCACCGCGTCGGGCCAGACGATGCCGGCCTCGTCATGGCTCGCCTCGATGATCGCGCCGAGCAAGCGCGACACGCCGATGCCGTAGGAGCCGCCGTGGATCGGGCGCTCCTCGCCTTCGGGCGTGGTCACCAATGCCTTCATCGGCGCGGAGTACTTGGTGCCGAAATAGAACACCTGGCCGACTTCGATGCCGCGGGTCTGCACGCGTTGCTCGGCCGGCACTTCGCGCTCGAAACGCTCGAAGTCGTGGACGTCTTCGGTGGCGGCGTACGGCGTGGTCCATTGTTGGACGATGCCGCTCAGGTCGCCGTCGTAATCGGTGTCGGCGGCGGGAATCGGCAGGTCGAGCACGGCGCGGTCGCAGTACACCGCCGATTCGCCGGTCTGCGCCAGCACCAGGAACTCGTGCGACAGATCGCCACCGATCGGGCCGGTCTCGGCGCGCATCGGGATCGCACGGATGCCCATGCGCGCGAAGGTGCGCAGGTAGGCGACGAACATGCGCTGATAGGAGCGGCGCGCGGCGGCCTCGTCCAGGTCGAAGGAGTACGCGTCCTTCATCAGGAACTCGCGTCCGCGCATCACGCCGAAGCGCGGACGTTGCTCGTCGCGGAACTTCCACTGCACGTGGTAGAGATTCATCGGCAGCGCGCGATACGACTTGACGTTGTTGCGGAAGATCGCGGTGATCATGTCCTCGTTGGTCGGCCCGTACAGCAGTTCGCGCTCGTGCCGGTCCTTGATCCGCAGCATCTCCGGGCCGTAGGCGTCGTAGCGGCCGCTTTCGCGCCACAGGTCGGCCAGTTGCAGGGTCGGCATCAGCAGTTCGAGCGCCCCGGCGCGGTTCATCTCGTCGCGCACGATCGCTTCGATCTTGCGCAGCACGCGCAGGCCGGCCGGCAGCCAGGAGTAGATGCCGGCGGCC
>NZ_LMHM01000013.1:614535-642797 GCF_001427785.1 Lysobacter sp. Root690 | reverse complement strand
TTTCCTTGAGAGTCGGCAACAGATAACGCGACAGACGCATGACCTTCCTCGATTTTTCGATTTACCCGCGCGGCACCCATTCGCCGCGTAGCAGTCCCCCCCTTTGCAAAAGGGGGGTTAGGGGGGATTCGCTTTTGCTTTTGCTGGTCCACAAAGCAACAGCAAAAGCGAATCCCCCCACGTCCGCTTCGCGGCCGTTCGCCCCCTTTTCCAAAGGGGGCAAAAGCAACGGCAACAGTCCGATAGAGCAACAGCAAAATCACTCAAGCCGGATCGATCTCGATCCCGGTCAGCTCATCGAACCCGAACGCCACATTCAAATTCTGCAACGCCTGCGTCGCCGCGCCCTTGAGCAGATTGTCCAAAGTCGACACCACCACCACCCGGCGCCCGTCTTCCGACATCGTGAAGCCGCCGATATCGACATGGTGCTTGCCGGCGATCCTGCTGACCCACGGCGCCTCATCCAGCACCCGCACCATCGGTTCGCCGTCGTAATGGCGGTGATAGTGCTCGACCAGCTCCTCGCGGTCGAAACGCCGCGACAGATGCAGGTTGGAGGTGATGGTCAGCCCGCGGAAATGCGCGGCGACATGTGGCATGAACTCGACCGGATGGCCCAGGTGGCGGGTGACTTCGCGTTCGTGCATATGCCCGGTCAGCGCATACGGCATCAGGTTGTCGCGCAGTTTTTCGGGATCGTTCTTGTCCGACGGGCTGGTGCCCGCGCCCGAATAACCCGACACGCCGAAGCATTGCACCGGCCCTTCGAGCACGTTGAGCAGCGGCGCGATCGCCAACTGCATCGCACTGGCGTAGCAGCCCGGATTGCTGATCCTGCGCTGGCCGTGATAGCCGGCGCGGGTGAGTTCGGGCAGGCCGTAGTACCAGTGATCGTCGAAGCGATAGTCCGCCGACAGATCAATCAGCACCGGATCGGCGCCGGCCGCATCGAACGCGACCACGCAATCGGCGGCCTTGCCGTTGGGCAGCGCCAGCACCACCGCGTCGGCGCCCAGGCCCGGCAGTTCCTCGTGGCTCGGCGAGCTGTAGCGCAGATCGGGATTCTTGGCCGCGTACTGCGGAATGTGATCGGCCAGTTTCTGCCCGGCCAGTTCACGCGAGGACACGAACGCCAGCTTGAACCTGGGATGCGCGGCGATCAGGCGGATCAGGTCGGCGCCGACGTGTCCGCGCGCACCCACGATGCCTATGCTCTCAGCCATCTTGTCCGGCTCCATGCTGTTGCAGCTTGTACTGAAGATTACGCTTCACCGCCTGCCATTCGCCATCGATGATCGAAAACGCGACGGTGTCGCGTGGACTGCCGTCGGCGTGGCGCCGGTGGTTGCGGATGATGCCTTCCTGCTTGGCGCCCAGGCGCGCGATCGCCGCGCGCGAGGCCAGGTTGAACCAGCTGGTTTCGAAGCCAACGCTGATGCAGCCCAGTTGCTCGAAGGCATGGCTCAGCAGCAACAGCTTGGCCTGGGTATTGAGCCCAGTGCGTTGCACCCGCGGCGCATAGAAGGTGTAGCCGATCTGGACGCGCGGAACGCTTGCGTCCATATCGTAGTAACGGGTGCTGCCGACCACCTCGCCGTGCGCGTCGAGCACCGCGAACGCCCAGGCGACGCCCTTGGCCTGCATCGCCAACGCCGATTCGACATAAGCATCCACGCCGTCGGCGTCCGGCGCGTTGGTGTACCACAGCCGCGCGAGTGCGCCATCGGCCACCGCGGCACGCAGGCCGTCGGCGTGGGCGCGCGTCAACGGCTCCAGCGTGACGTGTTCACCGCTCAACCGAGGTTGTGCGTTCCAGGCGCTGTTGCCCTGCTCACTCATCTCAGTCCTCCAGGGTAGGCGCGCGGCGGCCGGAATAATCGACGCAGGCGGCGATCTCGTCGAAGCCGTCCATGCCGTACCAGAACACCTTCCACTTCTCTTGCTTGAGGCAGCCGTCGGATTCGGAGTAGTAGAACGGATTGACCGAATTGCCGTGGCGCGAACGCCAGAACACGCTCGGGTTCTGCTCGCGCATCACCTGCCACACCGCGCGCCCCAGGCCTTCGCCTTGGGCATCGTCGAGCACCGCGAACTTGTCCAGGTAGGTGCGGCCTTCGGCTTCGATCAGGATCACCGCCGCGCGATAGTTCTCGCTGACGTAGGCCTGCTTGAGCGTGGTGCGCTCGAAGTAGTCGTCGACCAGCTTGCGGCCGAACGCCGATTCGATCAGCGAACGCAGCCGCACCAGGTCCAGTTGATCCCAACGTTGCGCCTGCTGCACGCGTTCGCCACGCCGCACCAAGGTGCCCGAGCCCTTGTGGGTGAACAATTCCTTCGCCAGCTCGGCCGGCTTGGTGATCGACACCGACGAGGTCAGCGGCAATTTATCCAGCAGATCCTTGATCTGTTCGATCTTGACCCGCATGCCGCCGTTGATCCACGGCTGTTCGATCAGGTGCTCGTACTCGGTCGACAGATTGATCGAGTCGATCACCTTGCCGTTGTCGTCGAGCAGGCCGCCGGTGCCGGTCAGGAACACGATCTTGTACGGCTGCAGCACCTGCACCAGTTCGTTGGCGGCGAAATCGGCGTTGACGTTGAGGATCTGCCCGCCCGCGGTTTCTCCGAGGCTGGCGATCACCGGGATCGAACCGGCCTGCAGGCTGGCTTCGATCGGCGCGAGGTTGACCTTCTTGACCTCGCCGACCAGACCGTAGGTGTCGCGGTCCAGGTAATCGGCTTCGAATACGCCGGAGATGATCGAGGTCGCGCGGCCGTCGCCGGACTGCAGCGCTTCGACCAGCTTGAGGTTCTGCGACTGGAACACCCGACGCACGATCGCCAGGGCCTCGGGCGAGGTCACGCGCAGGCCGTTGACGGTCTGCTTGACGATGCCGGCGGCCGACAATTCCTCGTCGAGCTGCGGGCCGGCGCCGTGGATCACGATCGGGGTCAGGCCCACGTCCTGCAGGAACGCCAGCGACGAGGTCAGCGCGGCCAGATCGTCGCGCAACACCGCGCCGCCGACCTTGACCACCGCGAAACGCTTGGAATCGAGCTGCGAAAAGCGCTTGAGGTACTGCGAAATCTCCTTCGCGCTGGCCATGCTCGACAGCAGCCGCACGATGGTCTGTCGCGTCTGCAGGTGGGCATCCATCGAAACGCTCATTACCCGTTGCTCCCCATGATGCGCGCGACGCTGTCGGCGTAGCGCTGCAGTTGTTCCAGTGCGACCCATTCGTCGGCGGTGTGCGCTTGCGCGATGTCGCCGGGGCCGTACACGATCGAAGTCAGGCCGCCGGCCGAGAACAGCGAAGCCTCGGTCCAGAAGTCGACAGCGTTGCCGATCGGCAGCTCCAGCGCGTCGGCCAGATCGCGCGCTTCCAGGCGACGATGCTCGGCGTCGGCTACATTCCCGGCTGGCAGCGACAGGCCGCGGAAGGTTTCTTCGTAACGTTCGATCACCCCGGCCTCGCTGAGCGTGCCGAACAGTTCGTGCAGCGCGTCGATCGACTGCGACGGCAGCGGACGGAAACCGAAACGCACCTCGGCGCTGGACGCGATCATGTTCGCCTTGATCCCACCTTCGACCCGGCCGATGTTGAAACGCAACCCGGTCAGGCCGCCGAAGCGCTGGTGCGACTGCGATTCGACATAGTCCAGGGCCTTGCCGCCCCAGCGCATCGCCTGATGCAACGCGCTGGACTGCATCGCGTTCGCGCCGGAGGCGTGGCCGGCGACGCCGCGGAAGCGCAACTGCACCGAGCTGATGCCGCGATGCGCGAGCACCGCCTCGCACATCGTCGGTTCGGCGACGATGGCTTCGAGAAAGCCGTGCTCGGTGGCGAGAAAACCGTCGATGCAACGCGCATCGTTGGCTTCTTCGTCGGTGCTGAACAAGAACGCGGCATCGCCGCTGGTCACCGCGGCGGCGGCCAACAGCCCGGCCGCGGCGCCCTTGATGTCGCAGGCGCCCAGGCCGATCGCGCGATCGTCGGTGACGCGCAGCGTGTGCGGGTCGGCGCTCCAGGCTTCCGAGGACGGCACGGTGTCCAGATGCACGTTGAACAAGCGGCGCGGGTTGCCGCGCACGGCGAGCATCGACACCGCGCCGGCGCCGTGGTCGGTCACTTCGATGCGGAAGCCGTCGAGCTGGCTGCGCAGGTAATCGAAGATACCGCCGGTGCCGATCTCGCGCGGCGGGTTGCGGGTGTCGTAGGACACCAGGGCCTGCAGGTGGTTGAGGACGTCGGGGAGCATGAGTGGGGGGCTCGTCGTGTCTGGCGGTATGGGTTGCGGTGAGGTACGGGGGGCGCGATGGGATGGAGCGTCGGATTCCCTCTCCCGCGCGAAGCGGGAGAGGGCTAGGGTGAGGGTGCTTTTGCGGTTGCTTTATCCGACAAGCAACGGCAAAAGCGGCTTGCGCCTTCGGCGCTCGCTTCCCTCACCCCAACCCCTCTCCCGCTGCGCGGGAGAGGGGCTCGAAGCTCTGGCGGTCAATTCTTGCGGTTGATCTCCGCCCACAACGTGCTGCTCATTCCGAACAGCTTGATGAAGCCCTCGGCCTCTTCCACGCCCCAGTCCGCCGCCTGCGCGTAGGTCGCGCCCTTGGCGTTGAGGATGTGCGGCGAGCTGATCGCCACCGCGTTGACCACACCGCCGTTGGTTTCCAGCACCACTTCGCCGTTGACGGTGGACTGCGAACTGGCCAGGAAGGCTTCCAGATCGGTCTTGAGCGGATCGTGGAAGAAGCCTTCGTACACCAGCTCCACCCACTTGCGCGCGACCTCGGGCTTGAAGCGATTCTGGTGCTTGCTCAGCACCGCTTCTTCCAGCGCGCGGTGCGCGGTCAACAGCGCGAACAGGCCCGGCGCTTCATAGATGATGCGGCCCTTCAGGCCGATGGTGGTGTCGCCCGTATACAGGCCGCGACCCACGCCGTACTGCGCGAACAAGCCGTTGAGCTTGGCCAGCATCTTGTGGCCTTCGATCTTTTCGCCGTCGAGCGCGACCGCTTCGCCGTTCTCGAACTTGATCGTGACCTTGAGCGCTTCGCTCGGCCATTGCGAACGCGGCTTGCACCAGCCCACCGCGCCCTCGCCCGGCGCCTGCCAACGATCGATCTCGCCGCCAGACATGGTCAGGCCGAGCAGGTTCTCGTTAATCGTGTACGCCTTCTGCTTGGCGCGCACGCCAAAGCCGCGTTCTTCCAGGTACTTTTGCTCGTAGGCGCGAACCTCGGTGTGTTCCTTCTGGATTTCGCGGATCGGCGCGACGATGTCGTAATCGCCCAGCGCCTTGACCGCCAGGTCGAACCGCACCTGATCGTTGCCCATGCCGGTGCAGCCGTGCGCGATCACCTTGCAGCCCAGCTCGTCGGCGCGCTTGAGCGCGGCCTCGACGATCAGGTAACGGTCCGACACCAGCAGCGGATACTGGCCCTGATAGCCTTCGCCGGCCCAGACGAAGGGCTTGACGAAGCCCGACCAGATCGCCGGACCGCCGTCGACGGTGACGTGGCTGGCGACGCCGAGCTCGGCCGCGCGCTGTTCGATGAAGTCGCGTTCTTCCGCGTCCACGCCGCCGGTGTCGGCGAACACGGTATGCACGGCCCAGCCGCGCTCTTGCAGGTAAGGCACGCAGAAGCTGGTGTCGAGGCCGCCGGAGAAGGCTAGGACGATGTCTTTGGAGCCGGGATTCGGGATTTGGGATTCGGGATTTGTGGAAGCGGATTGCTGCGACATGGGGAGGTGTCTCGTATTGAAGATGGTGTCTTGATGATGATCTGGACAGTGGGATGCGCTTTACGAATCCCTAATCCCGAATCCCTAATCCCGGCCGCCCACCAGGGCGGCCATGATCGCCTTCTGCACATGCAGGCGGTTCTCGGCCTCGTCGATGGCGATGCACTGCGGCGAGTCCATCACGCCGTCGGTGGCCTTGACGTTGCGGCGCAGCGGCAGGCAGTGGCTGAAGACGCCGTTGTTGGTCAGCGCCATCTTGGCTTCGTCGACGATGAAGTGCTGGTACTGATCGCGGATCGGCTTTTCCGGGCCCCAGTTGCCGAAATACGGCAACGCGCCCCAGCTCTTGGCGTAGACCACGTCGGCGCCGGCGTAGGCGCTTTCGATGTCGTGGCTAACCTTGAGCGAACCGCCGCTCTCGGCGACGTTCTGTTCGGCCCAGCCCATGTAGCGCTCATCGAGGATGTACTCGGGCGTCGGGCACAGCAGCGTCACATCCATGCCCATGCGCGTGGCGATGGTCAGCGCCGAATTGGCGACCGCGGTGTTGAGCGGCTTGGGGTGGTAGGTCCAGGTCAGCACGTACTTCTTGCCGCGCAGATCGCTGGTGCCGAAGTGCTCCTGCAGGGCCAGCGCATGCGCCAGTTCCTGACACGGATGGGTGATGGTCTCCATGTTGATGACCGGCACCGGCGAATACTTGGCGAAGCTGGCGAGCACCTTGTCCTGGCGGTCGTTGGCCCAGTCGACGAACTTCGGGAACGCGCGCACGCCGATCAGGTCGACGTAGCGGCCGAGCACCCGCGCCACTTCGGCGATGTGCTCCTCGGTGTCGCCGTCCATCACCGTGCCCAGCTCGAACTCGATCGGCCACGCGTCCTTGCCCGGCTGCAGCACCACCGCATGCCCGCCAAGCTGGAACGCGCCCAGTTCGAAGCTGGTGCGGGTGCGCATCGACGGGTTGAAGAACACCAGCGCGATCGACTTGCCTTTCAACTGGTCGCCGAGCTTGTTGCGCTTGAACGCGGCGGCCTGCGCCAGCAGCGCGTCGAGGTCGGCGCGCGACCAGTCTTGGGTGTTGAGGAAGTGTTTAGGCATGTCCGGGATTCGAGATTGGGGATTAGGGATACGCAACAGCGTTGGAACGCGAGGGTGGGAAGCGCGATGGACGATCAAGAGTCGTAGTGCTGCTTTACGAATCTCGAATCCCCAATCCCGAATCCCGGCGGTAAAAACAAAAAAGCCCAGCGCTAGGCTGGGCTTTTCGTGTGTGCGGCTTGTTACACGAACGACGGCGCGGGCCGTCACCCAGCTGATTGGCAGGGCAACGGTCGACGAGCACGCGAGGTCATTCCCGCCGCCATGTAGGCAGAGGTCAGCACGTCGGCGTCGGCGTAGTTCGGGTTCATGAGGCCGCGAATGCTCGCATGGGTGGGGGCACGGCGCAAGCCGCAAAATCGGGAAACGCGACCTGGGCCGGGGGCCGAGCGCGGCTGAGCGCTCAACGCGAGGTGCTGATCGGGGTGATCACCGGGGTCACCGCAACCCGGACCTTGAGCTTGTTGCCCGGGTCCTCGGGCAGGCGCGAGCGGAACCGGCTGCCCTTGTAGACATAGTCCACGTCGTAGGCGATCGGGCGGCGGAATTCGCGCTCCACCGGCACCGGCTTACAGTTTTCGCCGGTGCTGGGCTTGGGATCGCGCTCGCGGCCCAGGGCCTCGCGCACCGCGCCGACCACCCGCGACAGTCGCGAATCGGCCTTGTCGGCCGGCTCGGGTTCGCACTGTTGCTCGACCGTGGTCGCGCGCAGGGTCTGGTAGATCGGGGTCACCCGCAGCACCTGGGCGTAGTCGAACCGCACGTTCTCGGCCTGCAGCACGGTGGTGTGCTGCTGCGCCGCCGCCGGCACCGTCCACAGCGAGGCCGCGGCGCTGACCAGCACCAGGATCGAGACCTGCAGGACGGTTCGGTTCATCGGGCTCGCGGAGTGGATTCGTGAATAAAGTGTAAGAGCAGTGTCCGCTAATGGCCTGAATCCCGCCTTTAGACCCTGTCCGTCCGGGCCTTGCAAGCACCTCGATCGTGGGTGATTGCGACCGCGCGCTCGGCTTTCGCGCGCGCTTGCGCGGCTTGTTCCCGCCGCGGCCCGGGCCTCGATCGGAGTTTGAGCCTTGCCGGCGATGGCGAATCGGCGGCCGCATTGCGCGGATCGGCCGTCGCGGCCGCTCGATCGCGGACGCGGGCCCGCGCGGCCCGCTAGAATGAACCCGACCCCAAGCCGCCTATCCATGAGCCTGCATCTCTATAACAGCCTGTCGCGACAGGTCGAAGCCTTCGTCCCGCTGGATCCGGCACGTCCGACGATGTATGTCTGCGGCCCCACGGTCTACAACTACGTGCATATCGGCAACGCGCGCGGCCCGGTGGTGTTCGGCGTGCTCGCCGACCTGCTGCGGCGACGTTATGGCGCCCTGGCTTACGCGCGCAACATCACCGACGTGGACGACAAGATCAATGCCGCGGCGGCCGAACAGGGGGTGCCGATCGCGGCGATCACCGACCGCTTCGCCGCCGCCTACCGCGAGGACATGGCGGCGCTCGGCGTGCGCGCGCCCGACCTGGAACCGACCGCGACCGGCCACATCGGCCAGATCGTGGCGATGATCGAGCGTTTGATCGACAGCGGTCACGCCTACGAAGCCGCCAACCACGTCCTGTTTTCGATCGGCAGCTACGCCGACTACGGCAAGCTCTCGCGCCGCGACATCGACGACATGCGCGCCGGCGCGCGGGTCGAGGTCGCGCCGTACAAGCGCGATCCGGGCGACTTCGTGCTGTGGAAACCCTCCACCGGCGACCTGCCGGGCTGGGACTCGCCGTGGGGCCGCGGCCGCCCGGGCTGGCACATCGAATGCTCGGCGATGGCCGCCGCGCACCTGGGCGAAACCATCGACATCCATGCTGGCGGCGTCGACCTGCAGTTCCCGCACCACGAGAACGAGATCGCGCAGAGCGAATGCGCGCACGGCGGCAAGGTGTTCGCGCGCTGGTGGCTGCACAACGGCATGCTCAACTTCGACGGCGGCAAGATGTCGAAGTCGATCGGCAACATCCAGAAGGTCCACGACCTGGTCGCCGAGCATTCGCCCGAAGCTTTGCGCTATGCGCTGCTGTCGGCGCATTACCGGCAGCCGCTGGAGTGGTCTGACGGGTTGATCGAGCAGAGCAAGCGCACGCTGGAACGGCTGTACGGCACGCTGCGCGATCTGGCGAGCGTGGATGCGGGCGCGATCTCGATCCCCGACAGTGTCGAATCCGCGCTCGAGGACGACCTCAACACGCCGCGTGCGCTGGCCGAGCTGGCGCGCATCGCCGGCGAAGCGCGCAAAGCGACCGATCCAGCCGAGCAGGCGCGGCTCAAGAACGAATTGATTGGCGCCGGTCTGGCCCTAGGCCTGTTGCAGCAAGACCCCGCCGCCTGGTTCGCCGGCGCCAGCGAAGACGGCGACGACGCGCGCATCCAGGCCCTGGTCGACGAACGCAATCAGGCCAAGAAAGACCGCGACTTCGCCCGCGCCGACGCGATCCGCCAGCAACTCGCCGACGAAGGCATCCTGCTGGAAGACACGCCGGCCGGTGTGCGCTGGAAGCGTTCGCGATGAGCGAGGTCACGATCATCTCGCCGTTCCCGATCGAAGCCAGCGCCGCCGAAGCCCAGGCCGCGATCCGCGAGGAATTCGCGTTCTTCGGCGACTGGTCCGAGCGCTATCAGTACCTGATCGACCTCGGCCGAAAATTGCCTGACCTGCCCGAGGAGTGGAAGACCGAGGAGCATCGCCTGCTCGGCTGTCAGTCGATGGTCTGGATCGTGGTCGAAGGCGACGCCGAGCGGCTGACCTTCCACGCGATCAGCGATTCGGCCATCGTCTCGGGCCTGATCTACCTGGCCTTGCGCGTGTATTCGGGCCGCAGCGCGACCGAGATCGTCGCCAGCCCGGCCGACTACATCGCCGACATCGGCCTGGCCAAGCACCTGTCGCCGACCCGCAGCAACGGCCTGGCCTCGCTGCTGGCCTTCATTCGCGAGCAAGCGCAGCGCCGGCTGTGAGCAACGACGGCGCCAGCGAAACCGGCACCAACGGCACGATCGCCGCCAACCCACCACCGATCAGCGCCCTGCGCCTGCTGCGCAACCCCGGCTTCGCCGGGCTGCTGGTGTACCGATTGCTGGCGATGCTGTCGTACCAGATCGTCGCGGTCACGGTCGGCTGGCACATCTACGAACTGACCCGCGACCCGTTCGCGCTGGGCCTGATCGGCCTGACCGAGGTCATTCCGTATTTCTGTTTCGCCCTGTTCGCCGGCTATGCAGTCGATCACCTGCCGCGGCGCAAGCTCGGCATGTTCGCCTGCAACGGCTTGCTGGTGACGACGCTGGTGCTGGCCGGCGTCGCCAGCGGCGTGTTGCCCACCGGCGGCTTCGGCTTCGACACCTTGACCATCTACGTGGCGATCGCGGTCAACGGCGTGGTCCGTGCGTTCCTGTCGCCGGTGTACATGTCGCTGTTCGCGCGGGTGCTCAAGCGCGAGCATTTCGCGCGCGGCGCCGGGGTCAGCAGCGTGGTCATGCAGACCGGGCTGGTGCTGGGGCCGGCGCTGGGCGGCGCGCTGATCGCCTGGGGCGGCAAGACTTCGGCCTATCTGGTCGCGGCCGGGTTCGCGCTGGCCGCGGCGATCGCGATCATCACCCTGCGGGTCAGCGAGCCGGCGCCGCAGGCCGAGCGCGCACCGGTGTTCAAGAGCATCGGCGAAGGCCTGCGCTTCGTGTTCAACAATCAGGTCGTACTCGGCGCGCAGGCGCTGGACATGTTCTCGGTGCTGTTCGGCGGCGCGGTCGCGCTGCTGCCGGCGTTCATCCACGACGTCCTGCATTACGGGCCCGAAGCGCTCGGCGTGCTGCGCGCGGCGCCGGCCGCGGGCGCGGTGCTGATGGGCCTGTGGCTTGCGCGGCGGCCGCCGCAGAAGAACGCCGGCCGCCTGCTGCTGTACGCGGTGGCCGGGTTCGGCCTGTGCATCATCGGCTTCGCCCTGTCTCGCGATTTCTGGCTGTCGGCAGCGATGCTGATGCTGTCGGGCATGTGCGACGGCGTGTCGGTAGTGCTGCGCTCGACCATCCTGCAACTGTCCACGCCCGACGAGATGCGCGGGCGGGTGTCGTCGATCAACGGCATCTTCATCGGTTCGTCGAATGAGCTTGGCGCGTTCGAATCGGGCCTGGCGGCCAGGCTGATGGGCTTGGTGCCGTCGGTGATCTTCGGCGGCTGCATGACCTTGGCCGTGGTCGGCGCGACCGCGAAACTCGCGCCGAAGCTGCGACGGCTGGATTTGCGCGATTTGCAGTAGCGGTGCGGGCGCGGGTTCGATTCGGGCGGTCGCTGCGCGCCGATCCGCGCGCGATCTTCAACTTGCTCGCCGCCCGCATCGACTCGCGTGGGCCGCGTCGCCGGCCCACGACTCAGTCGCTGCGCAACCTGACGCGTTCATCGTTCGACGCCCGCTTCGGCGCGACCGGTTTGCGCGCGGCCGCGGCGATCGCGCCGATCAGGGCCAGCGCGGCATTGAACGCGCCCGCGGCGACCGATACCAGCGCATCGCCCTGGGTGTTGCCGAAGCTGCGTTCGAACTGACTCGCCTCCCAGCACAGCACGCCGATCAGCGGCGAGGCGATCAATCCGCTCAGCAGCACGAACATCGCCGCGCCGGCGAAACGGGTGTAGCCGCGCGACAACCGCCACAGGCCGAAGTTGAGGCCGATCGCCAGGATCGGGATGAGGAGCAGCAGGAAGCCTTCCATGGTGGGTTCGCGCGAGAGGGGTGTGGCTACGCTATAGGGCGGGCGGGCAGAAGCAAATCCCCCCCTGCCCCCCCTTTTGCAAAGGGGGGGGGGATTTCGGCCGGTTCAACCAGGGGCTTGAAGTCAGCGATTTCTGGGTTGATTCGCGCTGGCTTCGGTTCGGATGCGGGCTTCGCCCAAGACCTAGGTTGGCGCCCGACACTGCACTGCTTGTCTTCCCCCTTTGTAAAAGGGGGACCGAGGGGGATTCGCTTTTCGCCTTTCGCTCACCCCAGCAAACAAAAAAGCCCCGCTTGCGCGGGGCTCTCATAGGCATCGATCCGGATTACGAACCGAAGCGAGGGATCAATCGCCCATCTGCTTCTGCAAATGCTCCCAACGCTCCTGCGCGTCGATGGTGCGTTCGGCGGTCAGGCGCGCTTCCAGGCGCTCCAGGCCGATTTCTTCGCCGGTGTCGACGCAGAAACCGTAATCGCCCGAATCCACCCGCTTGAGCGTGCTGTCGATCTTGCTGATCAGCTTGCGATAGCGGTCGCGGGTACGCAGTTCGAGCGAGTTCTCCGTCTCACGCGTCGCGCGTTCGGCTTCGTCGCCGACGTCGCGCACTTCGTCCTTGAGGTTCTCGATGGTCTGCTTGGATTCCTCGACCAGGTCGGTACGCCATTGCAGCAGGCGTTGACGGAAGTACTCGAGCTGCAACGGGCTCATGTACTCCTCGTCCGAGGTCGGCTTGTAACCGTCCGGCACGATCGGACGACCGGTCGCGGGATCGTTCTTGTAGGCCACGACCTTGACCTTGGTCTTGGGCGCGGGCGTCTGCTGGGTCTTGGCCGTAATGGCCACGGCGACCTTGCCGGCCGGGCGCGTGGCCGGGGCGGGGGTCGTTGTCGCGGGCTTGGCCGCGGGTGTCTTGCTGGATACTGGTTGGGTCACTGTGTTCTTGCTTTGGTCGGAGATGATGCTGTCGGCCGGTCCCGTCGAAGCCGCCTTGGCGGGCTTGGGCGGGGCGGGCTGTTTGTCGGCAGGCTTGGCTGCGGGCTTCACAGCTTCGGGCTTTTTCACTTCAACTTTTTTAAGCTCGGGCTTCTTTGTTCCGCTGGCCTTGCTCGCCGTGGGTTTGTTCGCTGTCGCCGGCTTGGACGGCGCGGGCGGCGCCTTCTTCGCCGCGGGCGCCGCTGGCTTCTTCGCCGCTGGCGCCGCCGCCGGTTTCTTCACCGCGGCCGCCTTGGCGGGCGCCGGGGTGACTTTCTTTGCCGCCGGCGCCGGCTTGGCCGCCTTGCTCGCTGTGGCCTTGCTGGCGGGGGCCGGCTTGGCCGCCACCTTCTTCGCCACCGGCTTCTTGGAGACAACCTTCTTCGACGCGGGCTTGGCCGCAGGCGTGGCCGCCTTCTTCGCAGCCGGCTTGGCGGTCTTCTTGGCGGCCTTGGCGGCCTTCTTCGCAGGTTTTTTCACTGCCACGAGCGGCTTGTCCTTCTATTCCCTGAGGGCGCCTCCGGATGCGATCCGGAAGCATCGCGGGTCAAGCATGACCCACCCGGCCATCAAATGCACATGCGTTCGATGACCGCAAGTGAAATCCGGCCGATCGCCGGTTTTCGCCCGGTCCGCGCAGCACGGCAGCTTGGCTTCCAAGCCGCCGCGGACCTTCGTCTTGCACTTGCCTTGTTTGGGGAAAGCGCGCTGTTATACCCTGCTGCGACACCTGCGGCAACCACACCGACAACCGGCCGATCGCGGCGTAAAATAGCGGCTGCAACGGGGCTTGCGACATTGAGTCCCCGCATCCGTCACTACCGATGCCGGCATTAAGGAAACGTGATCGACCGCCTGCTCATCGCCCTGCTTCGCGGCTACAAACGCTGGATCAGCCCGCTGCTCGGCCAACGTTGCCGCTTCCATCCGAGCTGTTCGGCTTATTCGATGGAGGCGATCGGGCGCTTTGGCGCGCTCAAGGGCAGCTGGCTCACGCTCAAGCGACTGGGCCGCTGCCATCCTCTGCATCCGGGCGGCTTTGATCCGGTGCCGCCGCTCGATCCATCCTCCGACCCGCCCTCCTCCGAGCCTGGAAACCACTCATGTCATCGACACTGATCGTCAACGCCCGCCTGGTCAACGAGGGGCGCGAATACGACGGCGACCTGCGCATCGAGGACGGCCGCATCGGCCAGATCGGCGCCGGCCTGTCCGCGCGCGGCGGCGAAACCGTGGTCGACGCGCGCGGCCGCCGGTTGCTGCCGGGGATGATCGACGACCAGGTGCATTTCCGCGAACCGGGCCTGGAGTACAAGGCCGACATGGCCACCGAGTCGGCCGCGGCGGTGGCCGGCGGCCTGACCACGTTCATGGACATGCCCAACACCAGCCCGCCGACGCTCGACGCCGCCGCGCTGGAAGACAAGTACCGCCGCGCGAGCGGACGAGCCTGGGGCAACTTCGGCTTCTACCTGGGCGCCAGCAACGACAACCTCGCCGCGATCCAGTCGCTGGACCCGCGCACCGCGCCGGGCGTTAAGGTGTTCATGGGCGCCTCGACCGGCAACATGCTGGTCGACGATCCGGTCACCCTCGACGCGATCTTCCGCGACGTGCCCACGCCGATCATCACCCATTGCGAAGACACGCCGATGATCGACGCCGAACTCGCCGTGTACAAGGCGAAGTACGGCGACGACATCCCGGCGCGCTTCCATCCCGACATCCGCTCGCGCGAGGCCTGCAAGAAATCCACCGAACTGGCGATCTCGCTGGCGCGCAGGCACAACACCCGCCTGCACGTGCTGCACATCAGCACCGCCGACGAACTGGCCTTGTTCCAGGCCGGCCCGATCGAAGGCAAGCGCATCACCGCCGAGACCTGCATCCACTTCCTGCGCTTCGATCGCGAGGATTACGAAACCCTCGGCCATCTGATCAAGTGCAACCCGGCGATCAAGGACCCGGCCGACCGCGAGGCGCTGATCCGCGCGGTCGCCGAAGACGTGATCGACGTGCTCGCCACCGACCACGCGCCGCATACCCTGGAAGAAAAGGCCCGCCCCTACACCTCGGCGCCGAGCGGCCTGCCGCTGGTGCAGTTCGCGCTCAATGCCGCGCTGGAACTGGTCCACGAAGGCCGTCTGACCACCGCCCAGGTGGTCGACAAGTTCGCGCACGCGCCGGCCAAGCTGTTCGAAGTGGAAAACCGCGGCTTCCTGCGCGAAGGTTATGCCGCCGACCTGGTGTTGATCGACGACACGCCGTACACCGTGCAACGCGAGGACGTGCTGTCCAAGTGCGGCTGGTCGCCGTTCGAAGGCCGCACCTTCCACAGCCGCATCGCCTCGACCTGGGTCAACGGCGTACTGGCCTGGGACGGCATGTCGCTGGTCGGCGCGCCCAACGGACAGCGATTGGCGTTTGCTCGATGAGGTTGGGTTTTACCGCGCTCGCGGCGCTGGCCGCGACGGTGCTGCTGTCGCCGGTCCATCCCGTGTTTGCTCAGGCATCGTCGCCGCTCGCGGCGCCCGCGCCGGCCGATGCGCGAATCGTGTTTCCTTCGGCGGTATCGCAAGGCGGGCTAGTGATCGGCAAGGTGCCGCCCGGCAGCGTGGTGCGTTACGGCGAACGCCAGCTGCGCACTACCGCTTACGGCACCGTCGTGTTCGGCGTGGGTCGCGATGCGACGGGGCCGCTGAGCGTGCAGGTCGAGATCGTGCCGGGCCGCGCGCAGACCGCGAGCATCGCGGTGACCAAACGCGACTTCCCGACCGAATACATCAACGGCGTGCCGCCCAAAACGGTCAATCCGCCGCCGGAGATCGCCGCGCGGATCGAGCGCGAACAGGCGCAGGTGGTGGCCGCGCGCGCGCGCGACGACGACCGCGCCGATTTCGCCCAGGCCTTCATCTGGCCGGTGCAGGGCCGCATCAGCGGCCGCTTCGGCAATCAGCGCGTCTACAACGGCCAGAAAGGCTCGGGCCATTCGGGCATGGACATCGCCGCGCCCACCGGCACCGCGATCAAGGCCCCGGCCGCGGGCGTGATCACCTTCGTCGGGCCAGATCTGTACCTGACCGGCGGCACGGTGTTGCTTGATCACGGCCACGGCGTGAGTTCGAATTTTCTGCACATGTCGCGGATCGACGTGAAGGTCGGCGAACGGGTGACGCAGGGCCAGGTGATCGGCGCGGTAGGCGCGACCGGCCGCGCGACCGGGCCGCATCTGCATTGGGGTATGAACTGGTTCGATGTGCGGATCGATCCGCTGCTGATGCTGGAACGTGCGCAGGCGACGCAGGCGGGCAAGACCTCGCCTTGAGTTGCTGTGTCGGCGAATCGCCGCGGTCGCAATGACGCCGCGACTTCGCGTTTACGCGGACGATTGAAGTTGCTTGCCGGCGCTGAAACCCGTCGCGAAAAACCACAGCCAGCAGGCGCTGTTATCTGCCGCCAAAGCCACGCGATCGGCAACTTGAGTCCGTGCGGCAGCTCAATCGGTCGATTGCGCCGCCTGGAACAACCGGACCAACGGCTGCTGCGAGGGCGACAATTCCAGCTCGCGCAAGCGCAGCCATTTCGGACTCGCCGCGCGCGGCGCCGCGGCCAGCAAGCCCGCGCCGCGCGACAACAGGCCCAGGCGCGAACGCGCCGCGATCAAGGCCTGTTCGAGCGCGGCCGCATCGATCGGCGCATCGCCTTCGAAATCCGGCAGCTCGCGTCGCTCTTCGGGCAACCAGGGCGCGATCTGCAACCACAACGCCGCCCAGTCGATCGACGGAAACTCCAGCGCGCGCGGCGAAGACGGCAGCAACTGCGGCGCCAGCCGCCCGCGCGGCTGCACCGGACTTTCGGCGAAGCAGCGGTAGACGAATTCGCTCGCGGTCATCGCCTCCGCGCCGCTGCGCGCGACCCGCAGCAAGGCTTCGTGCAGCACCCGCCGCAACGGCGGCTGCGGCGGCAGTTCGCGTTCGCGCAAGGCCGCGAGCACGCCGAGCGCGCGCAAGGGATCGCCGGCGAAATGCGGCCGGCGCAGCGACAGCGCATGCGCGAGCACCGCGATGCGATCGTTGTCCTGCAAGACCTCGCCATGCGCCGCCAACGGCCGGCGCGCGTCGACCACGAGCAGGTCGGATGCGCGCAGATAATCGTTCAAGCCCGGCTCGGTGACGCCGTCGGCGGCGAATTCGAGCACGCAGCCGGCGCGGCCGATCAAGGCGACATGGTCGTAATCGCTGTCGCCGAACCACGCGGTCAACGCCGCCAGGTCGCCGCGCCGACGAATCAGCAGCAGATCGCCGGTGCGCAATTGCGCCGCGGCGACCGCGACCGATCCGGCGCCGTCGGGGGTCACGTCACCACCTCGCGCACGGTTTCCGGGCTGTGTCCGGTGACCCGGTCGCGACCGGCCGACTTGCTCGCGTACAAGGCCGCGTCGGCGCGTTCGAGCAGTTGCTCGGGGGTTTCGCCGGGCAGCAGTTCGGCCACGCCCAGGCTCAGGCTGACCGGCAACAAACGTCCGTCGATCGACAAGGGACTGCCGCTGACCGATTCGCGCAGATGCTCGGCGACCCGCACCGCATCGCGCAGGAAGGTATCGGCCAGCACCACCAGCACCTCGTCGCCGCCGTAACGGCCGAACAGGTCGTAGGCGCGCAGGCGGTTGCGCGTGCGCAGCGAGACGATGCGCAAGGTTTCGTCGCCGACGCGGTGGCCGTGTTCGTCGTTGATGCGCTTGAAGTGATCGATATCGAAGAACACCACCGACAACGGCCGGCGCGAACGCTGCGCGCTCTCGACCGCACTGCGCAGGCTTTGCGAAATCGCCGCGCGGGTCATCGCGCCGGTCAGGCTGTCGTAGGTGGCCAGGCGGTTGGCGGTGTCGCGGTCGCGACGCAGCTGCTGCAGCTTCGAAGTCAGACCGAGCAGCAAGCCCAGGCCGCCGAATGCCAGGCCGACCGGGAACGCGTATTCGAGCCAGTGGTACTCGGGCCACCACTGATGGTGCGCGCCGACCAGGGCCACCAGCAGCGACATCAGCGGCAACCACGCCAGCAGCAGGAAATAGGCTTCGCGCTGGCGCCGCCACACCGCGACCGCGGCGCAGTACAGCACCAGCGCGATCACCAGCAGCAGGTTGAGGTTGCCGTACAGCGCGCTGTACTTCCAGGTGCGGAACAGCGACACCAGCAGCAGGCCGCCTAGCGAGACGCTGAGCCAGTCGAGGATCTGCGCGACCTTCGGCTGGGTTGTGCGCAAGCCGAGGAAGAACACCAGGAAGCGGATGCTGGCGAGCACCGCGGCGGTGTTGAGCACGATGTTGGTACGACTGTCGGGCGCGATCTGATTGAGCCACGGGATCACCCGCATCTCGCCGCCGTCGGCGGTGAGGGTGAGGATCTGCAGCACCAGTGTCAGGCCCAGGTAGGCATAGCCGCGTTCGCGCAGGCCGGCCCAGAACCCGAACGCGAGCACCGCGACCACGCCCATCGCGGTCAGCACCACGCTGCGCAGGCCGACATGCAGCATGTCCTCGCGCTGGACCTTGGCCAGCGGCTGGATCAGCACGTCCGACGGCAGCACGTCGGTGGCGAGCACGCGCAGGTACAGCGAATCGCCCTTGCGCAGCCCGTGCGACAACGGGAACACGATCATCCGGGTGGAATGGTTGTAATCGGTGTCGGGGCCGTAGATCGAACGGCGCAGCGGCACGCCGTCGCCCGGGCGCCACAGCTCGATCTCGCGCCGGTACGGCCGGTTGATGGTCAGCTGCGGCGAATCGACCGCGGCCACGTCCTCATTGAGCGTGACCCGCCACCACACCGGCTGACGCTTGGGCGCCCAGATTTCGTGACCCGACACTGCTTCGAAGCGGCTGTCGAATTCACCACCGAGCACGCGCGCGGGCACCGGGTCCTGCCCCAGCCGCGCCAGACTCAGCGACGGGGGACGGTAACCGGAGGGATCGTACGGAAGGTGACCGGAGGGCGCGGCTTGCGATGCGGACTGAGCCACCGAAGGCAGGCTTACGGCCTGCGCCGACGCGATCGCCGCCACCACCCACATTCCCAGCAGAACCAATAGGCTCTGCCAGCCACGACGCCAGGGTTTCCCCATGCCCCTTCCGGTCATTAAGTCTGCTGACCCGAGCATAGCCCAAGGGCCGCGCATTCCGATGGAGGGGGCCGTCACGCTTTCGGTGTTGGGTCTGCGCCTTCGCGCCAGGTTGCGTGCCTTGCCGCATTCGCGCGGCATCGTCGGCTACCGCTTCGCATCGCCGACGCGTGGCATTTCGGTCCATTGCGGACGCTGCGCCGAGCCAAGCGACCGACAATGCAAAGTCGCGGCGAGACACACGGCTCGCCGCCGGCGGTCCCGTCTCGACCCATGGCTCTGGCTAAAGCCGCCGGCGCGCACCGCCGGACGCGCGGATCAGTCGCGCGCGCCCTCGCCGGTGACGCGGGCCACCGCATCGTGCGCGTGCAGGCTTTCGAAGTGCGAGACCTGCGCATCGAAGCGTTCGATGCGCGGATCGCGCGCCAACGCGGCGGCGACGCGGCGCGCGGCGTCTTCGCAGAACATCAGGTTCTCGGCGTTGAGGCGGGCGAAGGCCTGCTCGTCCTCGCGCTTGACCGCGGTCTGCACCGGGGTGCCCAGCGCCTGCTCGATCGCATCGATCAACGCGGTCAGCGGCAGTTCGTCGAAGGCCGGACGCAGCTCGACCCGCACGTCGGCGCGGCTGCGCTGCGCGTGCGGAGTCGCGGCCAGGCCGCGCTCGGAGGCGAGCCAGTCGCTGACCACCGCAGGCGACAGCGGATGCACCGCGGCGAAATCGGCGGCGAAACGTTCGGCGTTGAGCTGGCGCGACAGCGCCGCCGAGGCCGGACAGGTGCTGGAGTACTCGACAGCGAAACGCAGGCCCAGTTGCAGGTGACCGTCGATCAGGCGCGCGTCGATCTCGACCGGGTAGCGTTTCCAGCCGGCGTTCTGGCTGGCCAAGGCCGGACGCAGCAGCAATTGTTCGTAACGCAGGACCACCCGCGCGGCGCTGGAAATGCCGCCCTGGCCGTCGACCAGGCCCTGCAGCACGCGGCGCAGTCCGGCCGGGGTCAGGCTCTCGCTGGCGAACGCGTTCTGCAGTTGCAGGTACATGCGCGACATATGGATGCCGCGCGCATTGGCGTCGCGCAGGTCGACCGACACGTCGACCGAGGCCGCGACCTGGATCGCGCCGCCGTCGGCACTGGCGATGCGCAGCGGCAGCGCGATGTTGGCCATGCCGACCCAGTCCAGCGGACGCGCGGCGGCGGCGGCGTCGAAGGCGACGTCGGGAAGGGTCGAGCGGTTGGGCAGATGAGATGTAGTCACGGCGACGAAGATGGGGGCGCGTGGGGGATACGCAACGAAGGCCATTCTACCGGCCGGGGCCGGCGGCCCCCTGCCCGGCCCTGCAACGGTCAGTTGCGGGCGCCGCGCCAGGCCGCCAGCAACGCGGTCCACGGCGACAGCGGTCGCGCCGCGTCGCCACGCTGCAGACGGGTATGCGCCAGCGCGGTCCACAGCCGCCGCGGCACGGTCGCGCCGCCGCGATCAGGCCATTGCGCCAGCAGCTCGCGGCTCCATTCGGCCGCCGCGCCCTCGCCCGGCCGCGCCATCGCGCGCGCGACCACGCTCAGCGGCACCGCCGCGTCGCCTTGCAGCACCAGCCGGGCTTCGAGCAGCGACGACTGGATCGCCGGCACCGCCGCTTCGGCCAGTTGCCCGGGCACCGGTTCGAACAGGGCCGCGTCGATCGCGGCGATCGCCTCGGCGACCGGCAACAGATGATCGAAGGCTTCGCCGCGATCGCCGGGACGCTCGCGGCTGTCGCGCAACGCCGGCAGCGCCACGGCCAATACCTGCCAAGGAGCGGCCTGACGTTGCAGCGCCAGCCCCAACGGATGACGTCGGCGGCCCTGCCTCCAGCCCTGCAGCTCTTCCATCCACCAGCCCAGCTTGGCTTCGCCGGGCAAGGCGTCGCTGCCGCCCCAGGCGGCATCGGTAAGTTCCTGTTGCAACGCCGCCCAGGCCACCGCGGTGGCGCGCTGGGTGCGCGGTACGAACACTTCGGCCACCGACCATTCCGGCCAGCGCGCGCGCCATTTGCCGGCGAAATCGTGCAGCGCCTGCTCGTCCCCGGCGGGCGCCGCGGTCGCGCTCATCGCGTCGCCGGCCATGCGCCTGCCTCGATCAGGTCTGACGGCGCGTCGATCAGGACATCGCCCCGCCACGCGATCGGGTCGTCCTCGGCCAGCCGATAGCCCCACAGCGCGACCACCGAGGCCATGCCGGCGCCGCGCGCGGCAACAATGTCGCGTTCGTCGTCGCCGACGTAGACGCAATCGGCCGGATCGATGCCGATCTGCTGCGCGGCGACGGTCAACGGCAGCGGATCGGGCTTGCGCACCGCCAGGGTGTCGCCGCCGATCAGCACCGCGCAGCGGGTTTCCCACCCCAGCAGCGGCATCAGTTTGCGCGCCAGGTATTCGGGTTTGTTGGTGACGATGCCCCACGGCCGGCCGGCGGCTTCCAGCGCCGCGAGCATCGGCTCGACACCGTCGAACGGCGCGCCGTGCAGGCCGAGCTCGCGTTCGTACAGATCGAGAAACTCCTGCACCCAGCCGTCGCGCTCGCTCGCATCGACGTGCGGAAAGGCCGCGCCGAGCATCGCCCGCGAACCCTTCGACACGTGCGCGCGCAAGTCGTCGAGCGGCATCGGACCGAGCCCGTGCTGCGCGCGCATGAGGTTGGCGACCGCGAGCATGTCCGGCGCGCTGTCGAGCAAGGTGCCGTCCAGATCGAACAGCACTGCTTTGGGAAACGCCTGCGCCGGCTTGGCGGCGGCGTCGGCCGCGACCGCCGCGCTCATACGCCCGATTCCGGCTTGGCGTCCGGCTTGAACGCGCAGGCCAGATAATTGATCTCGGTGCGCGAAGTGATCCGCGCGGTGTTGCGCCACGGCTCGTACATCAGGCCGCTGACGTCTTCCAGTTGCAGCCCGGTATCGCGAAACCAAGCCGCGAGTTCGGACGGCTTGATGAAGTCGCGGTACTGATGCGTTCCCTTCGGCACCAGCCGGGTCAGGTACTCGGCGCCGACGATCGCCAGCGCGAACGCGGCCGGGGTGCGGTTGAGGGTCGACACGAACAGGCGGCCGCCGGGCTTGAGCAGCTTGGCGCAGGCGCGCACGATCGCGGCCGGGTCGGGCACGTGCTCGAGCATTTCCATGCACGTGATCGCGTCGAAACTTTCCGGCCGCTCTTCGGCCAGCGATTCGACCGATTGCAGCCGATAATCCACCGACACGCCGGTCTCGAGCCGATGCAGCTTGGCGACCTTGATCAACTCGGGCGCCAGGTCGATCGCGCTGACCTGCGCGCCGGCGCCGGCCAGGGCCTCGCTGAGCAGTCCGCCGCCGCAACCCACGTCGAGCACCTGCGCACCGCGCAACGCGGCGCGCTGGGCGACGTAGTCCAGGCGGACCGGATTGAGCGCGTGCAGCGGTTTTTGCGGCCCTTGCGGGTCCCACCAACGGTTGGCCAGGGCGCCGAACTTGTCGAGTTCGGCCTGGCTGAAATTGTCGTGGCTCGCGCCGGTGCCGGACGAATCGCCGGAGGAAGTCGATGCGTTGCTGGCTGCGCTCATGAGTCCTGCTCGTGGTGTCCGTCGAGCGCCTGCGCACGGGTCGCGCAAGGTGTCGAGGTGGGGCCGATAGTGTGAGGCAAGCGCATCGGCGGCGGTGTTAACGCGACGCGATGACGCCGCGCGATACGTGTTTGTCGTCGTGGTTTGCGTTCTCTTCGCGATCCGCGCTCAACGCTTGATCGCGGCGATCCGCTCGCGCCACTGGCGCGCGTTGGCGATCAGCGCTGCGGTGTCCATGTCGACCAGCCGGCGCTCGCGCAGCCTGGCGCGGCCGGCGATCCACACGTCGCCGACCTGATGCCGGCCGGTTGCGTAGATCAGCTGCGAGACGACGTGATGCACTGGCTGGGTCTCGATCTGGCCCAGGTCGACGCAGACCAGGTCGGCCTGCTTGCCGATCTCGATCGAGCCGACCTTGGTGTCGAAGCCCAGCGCCTTGGCCCCGCCGAGGGTCGCCGCGCGCAGCGAGGTGAAAGCGTCCAGCGCCGAAGCGTCGTCGGCGACGGCCTTGGCCAGGATCGCCGCGGTGCGGGTCTCGCCGAACATGTCCAGGTCATTGTTGCTGGCGCAGCCGTCGGTGCCGATCGCCAGATTGACCCCGGCGTGGTGCAGCTTGCAGGCCGGACAGAAGCCCGAGGCCAGCTTGAGGTTGGATTCGGGGCAATGCACCACGCTCACGCCGCGCTGCGCGCACAACTCGATCTCGGCGTCGGTGAGCTGGGTCATGTGCACCGCGATCAGGCGGTCGGTGACCAGGCCCAGCCGGTCCAGCCGCGCCAGCGGGCGCTGGCCGTGCTGCTTGATCGAGTCGGCGATTTCCTGCGCGGTCTCGTGGGTGTGCAGATGCACCGGCAGGTCGAGCTGATCGGCCAGCATGCGCACGCGTTCGAAATTGGCGTCGCTGACCGTGTACGGCGCATGCGGCGCGAACGCGGTCGCGACCAGCGCGTCGTCGCGCCACAGGTCGTGGACCTCGCCGGCGCGATCAAAATATTCGTCGGAAGTCTTGGCCCAGGCGGTCGGGAAATCGATCACCGGCAAGCCGACCCGGGCGCGGAAGCCGTGGCGCTTGTAGACCGCGGCCTGCACGTCGGGGAAGAAATAGTTTTCGTTGGCGCAGGTGGTGCCGCCGCGCAGCATCTCGGCGATCGCCAGGGTGATGCCGTCCTCGACGAACTGCGGCCCGATCACCGCCGCTTCGACCGGCCAGATGTGGCCTTGCAGCCACTGCATCAGCGGCAGATCGTCGGCGATCCCGCGCAGCAGGGTCATCGGGTTGTGGGTGTGGGCGTTTACCAGGCCGGGGATCAGCGCCGACTCGGGGCGGCTGACGGTTTCCGCGGCGGCGTAGCGCGCGCGGGCGTCGGCGATGGGCAGGATGTCGATGATGACGCCGGCTTTGACCGCGACGGCGTGGTCTTCGAGGACGACGGCGTGGGGTTCGACCGGGACTACCCAGCCCGCTTCGATCAACAGGTCGCAGGGAAGAGGGGCGTTCTCGGTCGTCATGCGCGTCTCGATGCGGGTGTAAGGAAGCCCGGCGCGTGGCGCGGGCGAACCGGCGATCAAGCTGGCATGCGCCGGTTACTGCTGGGCGACGCCGGGAGAGGAAGGTTCGCGGCGGCGCGGGTGAAGCTAATGATTCGAAGCGAAAAGCATTGCGTCGGGTCTGCGGGTTTTGCGCTCGCCCGGCCCGGGCTGGTCGCCCGGGCGTTCGCGGGGATGACGCATCGGCAAAGCCGTGGCCGCGTACGGCGGCCACGGGCCGACACGCCATCAACAGCGGGTCACTTCACCCGGCTGACGTACTCGCCCGAACGGGTGTCGACCTTGATGGTCTCGTCCTGGCCGACGAACAGCGGCACGCGCACGACCGCGCCGGTTTCCAGGGTCGCCGGCTTGCCGCCGCCGCCCGAGGTATCGCCGCGCACGCCCGGGTCGGTCTCGGTGATCTTGAGCTCGACGAAGTTCGGCGGCTGGACCGCGATCGGCACGCCGTTCCACAGCGTCACCACGCACTCTTCCTCGCCCTTGAGCCACTTCTCCGCGCCGCCCATGCCGGCCTTGTCGGACTGGACCTGCTCGAACGATTCCTGGTTCATGAAATGCCAGTACTCGCCGTCGGAGTACAGGTACTGCATGTCGGTGTCGACCACGTCGGCCTGCTCGACGTTGTCGGTGGCCTTCATGGTCATTTCGACCACGCGACCGGACTTGATGCTGCGGTACTTGATGCGGGTGAACGCCTGGCCCTTGCCCGGCTTGACGTACTCAGTCTCGGTGATGATGCACGGGTCGTTGTTGACCAGGATCTTCTGTCCGGTCTTGACGTCGTTCATGCCTAGGCTGGCCATGCTGAAACTCCTGCGAAATGAGAGATTGAGGCGATAAGGGTGCCGGTGGTCCGCGACCGTGGGGTCCGCAGGCTGCCGCTGGCCGTCGTGGCGGCGCGCGCCCGGACCGGCCTGCGGCGGCGACGGGGGTCGGTGGAGCGCCGGGGTCGGGCTCGCCCGGACCGCCGGTGCGGCGACGGAAGGCTAGAATGTCGGGCTGCGCCGGCCCCGTCCGCAGCGGTACACCGCGTGGTCGGGACCCGGGCGCCGAAACCCATGACGGCATTCGGAACCCTGAAGGCTAGCCCTGCATGATACCTGCTGCACCACTCGCCTTACACCCAGCCCCCATGGCCGCCGCACCCGCGCGCTGGCAGGCGCTGTGGCGCGATGCGATCCGCGACCCGCGCGAGCTGCTGGCCCTGCTCGGCCTGGGCGAGGCCGGCCTGGCGATCAGCGATGCGGCCGCGGCCCAGTTCCCGCTGCGGGTGCCGCGCGGCTTCGTCGCGCGCATGCGCCACGGCGATCCGAACGACCCGCTGCTGCGCCAGGTCCTGCCGCTGGACGACGAGATGCGGCCGATGCCGGGCTTCAGCCTGGACGCGGTCGGCGACGGCGCGGCCAAGGCCGGCGCCGGGGTGATTCGCAAATACCGCGGCCGTGCCCTGCTGATCGCGACCGGCAGCTGCGCGGTCCATTGCCGCTACTGCTTCCGCCGTCACTTTCCCTACGCCGAGGAAACCGCCGCGGCGGCCGGCTGGCGCGAGGCGGTGGCGGCGATCGCCGCCGATCCGGACATCGACGAGGTGATCCTGTCCGGCGGCGACCCGTGGTCGCTGGCCACCCCCAAGCTGGCCGAACTCAGCGAGGCCCTGGCCCAGGTCGGCCACATCAAGCGCCTGCGCATCCACACCCGTCTGCCGGTGGTGCTGCCCGAGCGGGTCGACGCCGCGCTGACCCAATGGCTGCGCGCCCTGCCCTGGCCGGTGGCGATCGTGCTGCATGCCAATCACGCCAACGAATTCGACGCCGATGTCGACGCCGCGATGCAGCGCCTGCGCGCGAGCGGTGCCACTTTGCTCAATCAGGCGGTGCTGCTGCGCGGGGTCAACGACAGCGTCGAGGCGCTGACCGCGCTGAGCGAGCGCAGTTATGCCGCCGGCGTGCTGCCCTACTACCTGCATCAGCTCGATCGCGTGCAGGGCTCGGCCCATTTCGAAATCGACGACGCCGCCGCGCGCGCGCTGCATCGCCGGCTCGCCGCGCGCATCTCCGGCTACCTCGTGCCCAAGCTGGTGCGAGAAGTGGCAGGCGACCCGGGCAAGCGTCCGTTGTAAGGTTGTAATCTGTCTGGGGTTTGATGCTTTGAGTTCGATCGGGGGCGTGGTCCGATGACCGCACGCGGGCGCAAGCACATGCGCCGGCAAAGCGCATCGGCCGCGTAATCGAACCCAACAACGGGTCACACATTTTCGTCCTTACATGGACGAGGCCGGCGCTTCGTGTCATAAAACCGGCCCACGGAGGTGGTCAATGCAATTCGGCAAAGACATGGTGTTGCGCTTGCTGATCGTCGACGACAGCGTCGAGGCGGCCGAAGCCATCGTCAGCGCGCTGCGCAACAGCGGCATCGCGGTACGGCCCACGCGGCCGGAAAACGAACAGGAACTGACCGCGCTGATCCTGCAGCATCCGCCGGATCTGGTCCTGGCCGCGCGCAATTCGCGCAACGTCTCGATGCATAAGCTGATGCAGAGCGTCGACGCCAGCGGCAAGGACCTGCCGGTGCTGGTGCTGATGGAGACCGTCGACGAAGCCGCCCTGCTCGCGGTGATGGAGATCGGCGCGCGCGGCGTGGTCCTGCGCTCCAATATCGTGCATCTGCAGAACGTGGTGCGCGCCGAATGGGCCGACCTGGAAGCGCGCCGCTCGCTGCGCCGCCTGGAAGCGCAGGTGCGCGAGACCGAGCGCCGCTGCGACGCGCTGATCGATTCCTCGCGCGATCCGATCGCCTATATCCACGAGGGCATGCACATCCGCGCCAATGCCGCGTACCTGGATATCTTCGGCTTCGAATCGTTCGAGGACATCGAGGGCATGTCCCTGCTCGACCTGGTCGCGCCGAGCCAAGTCGACGGCTTCAAGCAACTGCTCAAGCAGCTCAGCAAGGGCGACGCGCCGCCGCCGACTTACGAGACCCAGGCCCGCGCGCTCGACGGCAACGCCTTCCCGGCGGTCATGGAGTTCACCGCGGCCACCTACGAAGGCGAACAATGCCTTCAAGTGGTGCTGCGCCGCCAGGAGATCGATCCTGAGCTCGCGCGCGAAGTCGAAGCGATGCGGCAGCGCGATCAGGTCACCGGCCTGTTCAACCGCGCGACCTTCCTGCGTTCGCTCGAGGACGCGGTCGCCGACGCGGCGCAGAACTCGGCCCATCACGGCCTGCTGCTGATCGAGCCCGATCATTACAACCAGTTGCTGCAGGAAATCGGCCTGGACCAGGCCGACCAGCTGATCAAGGCCTGCGGCGAGCGCCTGCGCGAGGCGATCGGCCCGGACGACATCGCCGCGCGCTTCGGCGAACACCAATTCGCGGTGCTGACCCTGCACAGCGACCATTCCCACACCTCCGAACTGGCCGACAAGCTGCGCGAAGCCTTCGCCGGACGGGTGCTGGAAACCGACCACCTCTCGCTCAGCGCCACCGCCAGCGTCGGCGGCGTGCAGATCGGCGAGAAGATCGCCAGCGTCACCGCCGTGCTCGGCAAGGCCAGCCAGTGCCTGCAGTCGGCCAGCGATATCGGCGGTAACCGCACCGAACTGTTCGATCCCGGCGCGGTCGACCGCGCCGAGGAAGAGCGCATCGCCGCCTGGGTCGCGCGCATCCGCGACGCGCTCGACGCCGACCGCTTCGTCATGAACTACCAGCCGCTGATCAACCTGCACGGCGAGCCGATCGAGATGTACGAGGCCTACCTGCGCATGCAGAGCCTCGGCCCGGACGACAGCAGCGAACTGGTGCAGCCGCTGTCGTTCCTGCAGATCGCCGAGGAACACGGCCTGCTGTGGGAAATCGACCGCTGGGTGGTGGGCAAGGCGATCCAGGTGATCGGCGAGCGCATGCGCCAGGGCCGCCAGACCACCTTGCTGGTCAAGATCACCCAGGCGTCGCTGCAGGACGAAAGCCTGCAGCAGCACATCGTCGAGCAACTGGCCAAGCACGGCGCCGACGGCAAGCTGCTGGTGCTGCAGTTGTCCGAATCGAAAGTGTTCACCAACCTGCGCGCGGCGCAGGAATTCCAGTCGCGCGTCTACCACTACGGCGTGCGCGTCGGTCTGGAGCAATTCGGCGCCGGCCTCAACTCGTTCCAGTTGCTGACCCACTTCGACGCGGCCTTCCTCAAGATCGACCGCAGCTACATGGAAGATCTGACCTCCAACCCCGACCACCAGCAGCGCGTGCGCGAGATCGCCGAAAAAGCCCGCGAACTGGGCCGCCAGACCGTGGCCGAATTCGTCCAGGACGCGGCCAGCATGAGCCTGCTGTTCGCCGCCGGCATCGACTACGCCCAGGGCCACTTCCTGGCAGCGGCGGGGCCGGATATGGATTACGACTTCCAGTGAGGCCGGGATTCGTGATTGGGGATTCGTGATTCGGGGTAAGGCCGG
>NZ_LMHM01000013.1:560039-614514 GCF_001427785.1 Lysobacter sp. Root690 | reverse complement strand
CCCGCCATCTGGCGGGTTTTTTCTCGTTGCGCCCCTGCTTTTGCTGTTCCCCCCTTTGGAAAAGGGGGGCCAGGGGGGGATTCGCTTTTCGCTTTTCCCTCTCGCCTCAACGCGTAACCACACGCCCCGTCGCATGTTCCTGCGGAGCATTCTGCAACGCCGCGATACGCTCCTCCAACGGCGGATGGCTGCGCATCAAACGCGACAGCCCATGCCCGACCGCGCCGCTGATGCCGAATGCCTGCACCTGCTTGGGCAAGGTGCTTTCGCCATAGGTCTGCGCCAGACGCTTCAACGCCGCGATCATCTTCGGCCGGCCGGCCAGGCGCGCGCCGCCCGCGTCGGCGCGGAACTCGCGATAACGCGAGAACGCCATCGCGATCATGCTCGCGAGCAGGCCGAACACGATGTCGAGCACGAACACGGTCACGAAGTAGAACAGTCCCGGGCCGCGCGATTCGCGTCCGCCGCTCATCATCGCGTCGATCCAGCCGCCGACCACGCGCGCGGCAACCAGCACGAAGGTGTTGAGCACGCCCTGAATCAGCGCCATGGTCACCATGTCGCCGTTGGCGACGTGGCTGACTTCGTGGGCGAGCACCGCTTCGGCCTCGTCCCGGGTCATCGCGCGTATCAGCCCGGTCGACACCGCGACCAGCGAGTTGTTGCGATTGGCGCCGGTGGCGAAGGCGTTGATTTCCGGCGCGTCGTAGATCGCGACCTCGGGCATGCCGATGCCGGCGGCCTGCGCCTGCGCGCGCACGGTCGCGAGCAGCCATTGCTCGTCGGCGTTGCGCGGTTGGGTAATGACGTGGGCGCCGGTGGTGCGCTTGGCGATCCACTTGGAGCTCAGCAGCGAAATCAGCGAGCCGCCGAAACCGAACACCGCGGCCATCACCAGGATCGCGCCGTTGTTGCCCAGGCGGATGCCGAAGACGTTCTGCAGCACCGACATCACGATGCCGAGCAGGATCAGCACGGCCAGATTGGTGGCGAGGAAAAGCGCTATGCGTTTGAACATGGTCGTGGCTTGCTAGTCGTGCCGCGCACCGCGCGCGGCTTCAGGCGAACCTCCGTGTCCGGTATTGCGTGTCCCGAGGCGGCGTACTCGCCGCCGTCGTTATCGGTAAATGTGGCGAACCGGCCGTTAATTCAACGAGAATCGCCGACACCCGCACCGCCGCCCGAGCCTTCATTCATTGTCCGGACATGCTGCCGCCGCCACCCGCCGCTACCGCGGCCGTTTCGCGCCCTCGCCGACCGGCGATCTGCACGCCGGCTCGTTGCTGGCCGCGTTCGGCAGTTGGCTGCTCGCGCGTCACCGCGGCGGCGACTGGCTGGTGCGTATCGAAGACCTCGATCCGCCGCGCGAAGTTCCGGGCGCGGCTGAACGGCAGTTGCGCGCGCTGGCCGCGTTCGGCCTGGACAGCGACGAAGCCGTGGTCCGGCAGAGCCGGCGCCACGCGCTGTATCAGCAGGCCCTGGACCGTCTGATCGAACAAGACCGCGCCTTCGTCTGCCGCTGCAGCCGCAGCGACCTGGCCGCGGTCGGCGGCATCCATCGCCGCTGCGTGGCCACATCGTCGGACGCGCACAAACCTGCAGCGCCGCAAGCGGCGATCAGGCTGCGCGTGAACGACGGCGACATCGTCACGTTCGACGACGCGATCCAGGGACCGCAATCGCAGGACCTCGCCCACGAAGTCGGCGACTTCGTGCTGCGCCGCGCCGACGGCTACTGGGCCTACCAACTCGCGGTGGTGGTCGACGACGCCGACCAGGGCATCACCGACGTGGTCCGCGGCGCCGACCTGCTCGATTCGACCGGCCGCCAGATCCTGCTGCAACGCGCGCTCGGCCTGCCGACGCCGACGTATGCGCATTTGCCGCTATTGCTCGACGCGCACGGCCGCAAACTGTCCAAGTCCGATGCCGCCCGGCCGCTCGACCCGGCCGACCCACTGCCCGCGCTGCGCGCCGCCTGGCAGACGCTTGGGCAGTCGGCGCAGGCGCTCGATGCGGTAGCGACTGTCACCGAAGCGTTGGATGCCGCACGCGTTTCGTTCAATCCGGCACAGATTCCGAACCACGTTTCCGGTCTCGCCGCGATGCACAACGATCCTGGCGCAAATGCTGTCTAGAATCGGGCCGAGACCGCCCCCCGCGGTCAAGGAGAGCTCAGCATGCAGTCACGCGTTGCACTCGTCACCGGCGGTACCGGTGGCATCGGCACCTCGATCGTCAAGCGCCTGGCCCAGATGGGGCATAAGGTCGCGACCAACTATCGGGACGAAGCCAAGGGGCGCGCCTGGCAGGCGCAGTTGAAGGAACAGGGCATCGACGTGACCATCGCTCACGGCGACGTGTCCTCGGCCGAACACGCCGAAACGCTGATCCGCGACATCGAACGCCAGATCGGCCCGGTCGACATCCTGGTCAACAACGCCGGCATCACCCGCGATTCGACCTTCCACCGCATGACCTCGGAGCAGTGGAGCGACGTCATCGGCACCAACCTCAATTCCTGCTTCAACGTCACCCGTCCGGTGATCGAGGGCATGCGCGAGCGCAAGTGGGGCCGGATCGTGCAGATCAGCTCGATCAACGGTCAGAAAGGCCAGTACGGCCAGGCCAACTACGCCGCGGCCAAGGCCGGCATGCACGGCTTCACCATTTCGCTGGCGCAGGAAAACGCCAAGTTCGGGATCACCGTCAACACCGTGTCGCCGGGCTATATCGCCACCGATATGGTCATGGCCGTGCCCGAGGACGTGCGCAACAAGATCGTCGCCCAGATCCCGACCGGACGCCTGGGCACGCCGGAAGAAATCGCCTACGCGGTGAGCTTCTTCGTGCCCGACGAAGCCGGCTGGATCACCGGCGCCAACCTGTCCGCCAACGGCGGTCAGTACATGGGCTGGTAAACCCGGCACGCGCTGCGCCGGAGGCCTGTTCAGGTCTCCGGCGTTCGCGCATCAGCGTCCGCGATCAGCTCGCGCGGCCCCATCTGACACTGACCGGTTCACGCTTCGACTGCGCCCTCGCCGCCGCGATCGCCCTGCTCCGCCGCAGCGCCGCGCGCGTCGATTCACTCGGCTTTTCCCGCTGATTTCCCGCTGTTTCCTTGCGATCGCGCGCGCTCGTCGGCGGTCGTCGCGGGTCGCTTCGACCGAGACCGCCGTACGCGCCCACTACGCCGCCCGCGTCCCGCGACACGCCCCAGTTGCAAGCCCTCACGCCCTGCGCCATGCTGCAAGGCACCACGTTTTAGAGCCAAAGCTCCATGGCCTCGACCCGCATCATCAAGAAGTACCCGAACCGTCGTCTCTACGACACCGAGATCTCCAGCTACATCACCATCGAGGACGTACGTCAGCTCATCGTCGACGGCGAGGAGTTCGAAGTCCGCGATGCGCGCTCCGGCGACGACCTCACCCGCCAGGTGCTTCTGCAGATCATCGCCGAGCACGAACAAGACGGCGAACCGGTGCTCTCGACCCAGTTGCTCAGCCAGATCATCCGTTTCTACGGCGACTCGCTGCAGGGCTTCATGGGTAACTACCTGGAACGCTCGATGCAGGTCTTTCTCGACCAGCAACAGCAATTCCGCAACCAGATGGGCGGCATGCTCGGGCAGACGCCATGGGCGATGATGAATCAGCTCACCGAGCGCAACATGACCCTGTGGAAGGAATTCCAGCAGAACCTGTCCGGCAGCGTGGGCCAGCCGACCACGCCCAAGCCCAAGAGCGACAAGCGCGAACCGGACAAGCGCGAGCCCGACAAGCGCGGTTGAACCGCGCTTTTTTCTTGCGTGCCTGAAACGGCACGCAACGGGCAACATCTGGTCGACGAACCGTGGGGACGGTTCGCGGCGCGTGCATCGACCGCGCCGCTTCGTACGCCACGAACCAATATTCCGATCCAATCAGCGCGATCGCATCAGCGCGATCCAGGCAGGGGCACGATTCCATGAGCAAACGCATCGCCGTGGTCAGCGGCGGCATCGGCGGTCTCGGCACCGAGATCTGCAAATCCCTGGCCCGCGCCGGCCGCCGCGTGATCGCGCTGGACCTGGGCACGCGCGCCGAACGCATCGCCGAATTCGCGCAACTCACCAGCGATTTCGACATCCGCTTCGAAGCGGCCAATGTCGCCGACTTCGACGATTGCGGCGCGGCGATCGAACGCATCGTCGGCGCCGACGGCGCGATCGATATCCTGGTCAACGCCGCCGGCATCACCCGCGACGGCAGCCTGCGCAAGATGGAAAAGCGCGCCTGGGACGAGGTGCTCAGCGTCAACCTCGACGGCGTGTTCAACCTGTGCCGGCATGCGGTCGACGGCATGGCAGAGCGCGGCTTCGGCCGCATCGTCAACATCAGTTCGGTCAACGGCCAGACCGGCCAGTTCGGCCAGACCAACTACTCCGCGGCCAAGGCCGGCATGCACGGCTTCACCATGGCGCTGGCGCGCGAAGTCGCGCGCAAGGGCGTGACCGTCAACTCGGTGTCGCCGGGTTACTGCGAGACCGCGCTGGTCATGGCGGTGCCCGAGGAGATCCGCAACAAGATCATCGACTCGGTGCCGGTCGGCCGGCTCGGCCAGCCCAGCGAGATCGCGCGTACCGTCGAATTCCTGACCGCCGACGATGCGGGGTTCATCACCGGGGCGAATATTCCGGTGAATGGCGGGTTGTTCATGAGTTTTTGAGGTTGGGAATCGGGAAACGGCGCAAGGCTGATTCCAGCAACAAGAAACCCGCCTTTCGGCGGGTTTTTCGTATTTGCGCCGCATGTAGCGCTTGCGACTGTAGGAGCGGCGCAAGCCGCGACCGCGAATCCTCAATTACGTCGTCAGCGTGGGTTCGCGGTCGCGGCTCGCGCCGCTCCTACAGTCTGAAACGCGGATACGCGGCTAGCGGCTCGCCAGTGGCTTGTTCGCGCAATTGGCCTGATAGAACTGCATCGCCGCCGGCATCAACGCCTGCAGAGTCTGAATGCGATTCGCCGGATCCGGGTGAGTCGAGGCGAACTCGGGCGGACGCTGGCCGCCGCCGAGCTGCGACATGCGCTCCCACAACGGAATCGCCTGACGCGGGTCGTAGCAGGCCGCCGCGGCCAGCATCAGACCGACCTTGTCGGCCTGGGTCTCGTGGTTGCGGCCGTACGGCAGCACCAGCCCGTACTGCGCGCCGGCGCCGAGCGCGCCCATGATCATCTGCTGCTGTTGCGGATCCATCCCGCCCATCGCCACGCCCGCGGCCATCTGGCCCATCTGCACCAGCTTCTGCTGGGCCATGCGCTGCGAACCGTGACGCAACAGCGCATGGGCGATCTCGTGGCCCATCACCACCGCCAGCGCATCGTCGTTCTGGGTCACCGGCAGCAGGCCGGTGTACACCGCCATCTTGCCTCCGGGCAGGCAGAAGGCATTGGCCTCCTGCGAATTGATCACCGCCACGCTCCACTTGAAGCTCTTGTAGTCCTCCGGCGCGGCCTGCTGGTTCTGTTGCGCCAGCGCCTGGGTGACCTGCGGCACCTTGTCGATCAGGCGCTGGGCGATCTCGCTGACGTCCTGGCTCTGCGGCGAATTCGACGGCAGCAGCGCGCGCTGCGCGTTGGCGTCGCTGAGCACCTGCTGAAACGCCTGCGCGCCGAGCTCCACTTCTTCGTCCGCGCTGGCGCCGTAGTGCGCCTTCTCGCCGGTGTAGGGATCGGTCTTGGCGCCACCGAACCACGACACCAGCGCGTAGATGCCGAACGCCAGCAGGATCAGCCAGCGGAACCCGCCGCCGATGCCGAAACCGCGCCGCCCGCCCTGCACCTGGTTGCCGTAGACACTCATCTGCACACTCCCGAATCCTGCTCGCGGACGTCAATCGCCCTGCCATCGGGCGCCGCGATCGCCTGCGCGAACCGCACCGCCCCCTGTCCTATCTTGCCGCCGACCCGCTGCGCGCGGCCCATCATGGACCGCCGGCCGCCGATCTCAAATATCCCGCACCACGCGAAAACCCAGACGCCCGTTGGTGGTGTCGGCGCTGGTGCCCTGGCGCCACGCCGCGCGTGACTGCGCGGGCGAGCTCGACCACGAACCGCCGCGAAACACGCGCGTGCGGCAACCCGGATTGAACCAGGCCGCGCCATCGCGCGGCGCGCGGCGGTAATTGTCGTGCCAGCAATCGGCTACCCATTCGCTGACATTGCCGCCCATGTCGTGAAGACCGAATGCATTGGGCCGATAACTGCCGACCGGCATCGGTCCCCAGGCACCGTCGCCATAGCCCTGGAACGCGTTGCGCCAATGCCGGCCGCTAGGCGAAACGTCGAGGCTGCCGGTCAGATTGCCGATCTTGTTGGTCGGCGCGCCGTCGCCCCACGGATATCGACCCTGCTTGCCTGCGCGCAATGCGTACTCGTACTCGGCCTCGCTCGGCAGGCGATAGCGCTGGTCGGTGATCGCCGACAGCCACTCCACGTACGCCGCCGCGTCCTTGGCGCTGACGTGGACCACCGGCAGATTGTCGGCCGCCGGCTGGCCGGCGTAATCGGACTGCCAGTCGACCCCACCGCGCCGGACCAGATTGCCGCTGCGTTCGTCGTAAGCGGTCGAATAGCCGCGGCGAGTGGCGCGCGCGCGATGCTTGCTGGAATTCATGAAACGGCGGAACTCGCCGACCGTGATTTCGTAGCGCGATACCGCCAGGCCGCGCTCGAAACGGATGGTGCGCAGCGGCCGTTCGGCGTCGCTGGAGTCGGCCTCGCCGACCGGCGCGCCCATCGCGAACGCGCCGTGCGGGATCACCACCATCGCCGGGCCGCGGCCGCCGAAGTTCATCGCATCGGTGAACACCTGGCCGGGGCGGAACAGGCCGTAATGGGTCGCCAATTCGATCCGCTCGCGCAGTTCGGCCGCGGCCGGATCGCCGGCCGGCGCGATCCGCAGCAGGGTCGCCAGCAGGCCGCGGGCCTCGTCGATGCCGCGCAGCTTGGGCAGCGCAGCGATGCCCTGATCGCGCAGGCTGCCGATCCGCGCCCGTCGCTGCTCGGCGATCCGGCCCTGCGCGTCCGACACGGTCGACAGCTTGGGCCGCACCAGCGCGGCCTTGGCTAGCCAGCGCTCGGCGCCGGCGTAGTCGTCGCGGTCGGCGGCGATCTCGGCGCGGCGGATCAGCGCGCTCTCGGCCGCGGCGATGCCCTGCAGCGCGCGCACGTCGCCCGGCCGCAGTTCCAGCGCCTCGCGGAACCTCGCCAGCGCGCCGTTCTGGCCGGCCTGGGCGCCCTCGCCGATCCGTCCGGCGTTGAGGTCTTCCTCGCCCAGGCGATCGGCTTCCTGCGCCTGGTCGGCGCGATCCACGCGCTCCAGATAGGCCTCGACCTTGCGATGCTCCGGCGCGACCGCGCGCGCCACCGCCGCCGCCTGATGCGCGTCGCGCAGCGACAGCGGCTCGTCGTCGATCTTCTTCAGCGCGGTGTCGCCCTCGATCAGCAACAGCGCGATCGCCCGGTCCAGGCCGGCGGCGATGCGGCGGTCGTTGGGCGCGAAACCGCGCAAGGCCACGAACAGCGGGATCGCCGAATCGGCATCGGCGTACAGCTTGCCCGCCTTCAGCGCGGCCTCGGCGCGCTTGCGCAGGTCCTCGGCGTTGTCCGGGGTCACCGCGATCGCCGGCGCGCGCCACGGCGGCACCGGCGACACCGCCTGATCGGCGCTGACGGTCACGATCGGTTTGCGCGCGGCCGCCTCGGTCGAGGCCGCCTTGCCGGCGCGGTCGCCGCAACCGGTCAACAGCCCCAGGGCCACGATGCTGGTCCACATCAGTGCGCGCAAACCGCAACCTCTCCCGGATGAATTGAGCGATTGATGCAGCATATCGCTTAAGGGCCGGGATTCGGGATTGGGGATTCGGGATTGGTAAAGGCCGCGCGGCGCGGGTTTCGAGGCATCGGCGGTTGCCAATCCCTAATCCCGAATCCCCAATCCCGGCCCTTTAAGCTATTGTCGCCCGCCCGGCCCCGCTAACGGCCGCGACCCGAAAGAACCGGAACATGCCCGACTGGATCACCACGCCCGCCGCGCTGCAAGCGCATTTCGAGGTCAAGCCCGCGCGCATCGGGCTGGATACCGAATTCATCCGCGAACGCACCTACTGGCCGCAACTGGCCCTGGTGCAGATCGCGATCGAACGCGAGGGCGAGGGCGAGGCCGAACCGACCATTCTGCTGGTCGACCCGCTGCGTCCGGGCATCGCCGCCGCGCTGGCGCCGATCCTGGCCGATACCGACATCCTCAAGATCGTGCACAGCCCGAGCGAGGACCTGGTCGCGTTCAAGCACGCCTGCGGCGTGGTGCCCAAGCCCCTGTTCGATACCCAGCAGGCCGCGGCCCTGGCCGGCATCGGCAGCGGCCTGGGCTATCAGAAACTGGTCGAACAATTGACCGGCGTGGCCCTGGCCAAGGGCGAAACCCGCTCGGACTGGATGCGCCGGCCGCTGTCGCCGTCGCAACTGGAATACGCCGCCGACGACGTGCTGCACCTGTTCGCGATGCACGACGCGCTCGACGGCATGCTCGGTCAGCTCGGCCGCCGCGAATGGCTGGCTGAAGACGCCACCCGCACCGTGATCAACGCCGAGAACGAAGGCCCCGAGCGCTGGCCGCACCTGTCGATGCGCAGCGCCCAGTTCCTCGATCAAGCCGCGCAACGCCGGCTGGTGCGGCTGCTGCGCTGGCGCGACGTGTACGCGCGCGACAGCGACAAGCCGCGCAGTTGGATCCTCGATAACGAACTGGCGGTGGCGATCGCGCGCCAGGCGCCGGCCGACCTGGACGCACTGCAGCGCCAGCTCGACGCCCATCCCAAAGCGCCGCGCAAGCTCGGAGAAACGATCTGGGCCGCGCTGGCCGCGGTCCAGCCCGACGAAGACCAGATCCCCGACGCCGGCGTCGCCGAAACCCGCGACAAACAGCGCCTGCGCCTGTTGCAGGACGCCGTCGCCAACCGCAGCGCCGCGCTCGGCCTGCCCGACGGCGTGCTCGCCTCACGGCGCTGGCTCGAGGCCCTGCTCGATCACGGCGACTGGCCCGACGCCCTGTCCGGCTGGCGCCGCGCCGCGCTGGAACCCGATCTCGCACCGTTGCTGACCGCGCCCGCGGACGCATCGAGCAGCCGGGGCTAGCGCGAGCGGTTTCATCCCGCTAAACTTCGTCTTCTTGAAGTATGTGGGGCGGTAGCTCAGCTGGGAGAGCGTCGCGTTCGCATCGCGAAGGTCAGGGGTTCGATCCCCCTCCGCTCCACCACTTCATGCGAACAAGCCGACGAGCGATCGTCGGCTTTTTTGTTGCCTGCGCGTGGCCTGTCGGGGCTATCGGCGCGCAGATCGATGCCGCTGTCGCGCAGTGCGCGCAATGCGACGAAACAGCTTCATCCGCGTCCTCTCCGGCGAGCGCCGATAGGCACGCCGCCATCCGCAACTGCTTGCAACGATTCCGAACGCCATCACACTATGCGCCGGGACCGCGACGCTCGATCGAGCCATCGCTCCGCGCTCGCAGGTCGGCAGTTCCAACCGCAGGCCGTTCGACCCCAAGGACGTTTCACTCAACGGCGATCCGCCGCCACGCAGGAAGCAAGCCATGCCCCATCGAATCCGCAAGACCCTGAGTTCCGCATTGATCCTGGCCGCGCTCGCGGCGACGCCGTGCATCGCCGCCGACTGGGGCAAGGTCGAAACGCCCTTCGACGCCGCGCAAGCCGTGCAGATGCTCGAACCAGGCAACGCCACCCTCAAGGGCCGCGGTTTCATGCGCCTGAAGGGCCTGATCGGCGGCAAGACCTACGCCGACAACAGGGCGGTGTATCTGTTTCCGATGACCGGCTACATGCAGGAGTGGTATCGGCGTTTCAAGAACGATCCCGGCATCGGCCTGGATACCAATATCGGCTATGGCTCGGCCGAAGCCTTGCGCATCCATCGCCAGACCCGCACCGACGGCGGCGGTCAGTTCGCGTTCGACAAGCTCAAGCCCGGCAAGTATCTGCTGTACCTGGGCATCGGCTATGTGGTCAGCGCCAGCTGGCAGGATCAGGTCGGCACCGAGACGGTCTACAACGGCTACGGCCAGGAACTGTCGTCCACGCCGATCTACGGCGGCCAGGTGCATACCGGCAGCGCGCCGGTCACTCACCACATCCTGAAAGTCGTCGACGTGAAACAGGACGGGCAGGTGCTGGATCTGGGCGATATCCGCTGATTCGTAACGGTCGGTGTGGCTACGCCGCGCAGGCCCGGCTTATTTCTGAGGGACACGATCTGGCCGCGATGCGATGCGGCTTGCTCGCCCCCGCATCCGATTGCTATTCATTGCCACTGCTTCATTGCGATTCGAGCGGGCTGAGCAAGTGGCCGTGTTGTATCGGTCGAGGCTGCCACGGGCCTGTCGATGACGCAGTTGCACGCGGCCGCGGCGGATACCGCGACGAAGTCGTGACGGGTTGTGGACGTGGCCACGGATCGACATCGGGTTGCCAATGCGGCGATGCCAGAACGAAACCGGCATAGGCGGCATCCCCTCGCCCGCCGTCGATTCGCTGCTTCAGCGCGGTTGTGCGACCTGTCGGCTCGCGAATCGCCGAACCCCGGATACGACAACGCCGGACGCATCGCGCCCGGCGTCATTTCGATCGTGCCACTCCAATCCAGTCGCAAGCGACCGCGCCGTCGGCGCCGCGGTGTCGCCCTGGACCGCGGCGAGGCCCTATCGTTGCCTCAGACCCTCACAGCACAGACATGGCGCGAATCGAGACTATCGACCACCGCGCCCGCCAGACGCCGATAGCTCACTTCGGCCGCGGCGAAATGCATCACGAACAGCAAGGTGGCCATCGCGAACACTTCTTCACCGCCGGGGACCACGACCGGCAGGTGCATCAGAAACGGCAGGCAGGCCATGCCGGCCACGACCGGCCAGGCGCCGAGCGCCGGCACGATCGACCTGAGCACATAGCTGCGCAGCTGACGGATGTCCTCGCGCCGCACGCCGCGCCAGGAGTCTTTGACGTAACGCCACGCCTTGAACACCAGCCCTGCTTCAAGCACCGCCTCGCGCAGCCTAAGCAGCGCGGCCATTGCGGCCGCGGCCTGAGCCAGCATCAGCAAGCTGCCGATGCCGGTCTTCATCCAGTACACCGCCAGCACGAACGCCGACATCATCGCGCAGAAGGCCATTGCGGCCGTCCAGCGAATCCGTCGTACGGTTCCGGACCAATCGACGCGCTCCCATCCGTGGAATCGCGCGGCCATCAGAAGGTGGCTGCCGGGTCCGACGATCCGCCGCCCTTCTTGCCCGCGCCATGGCTGGGCACCATCGGCCGGCCGCCGGCCGAGCAGACGTACATGAAGGTGTTGATGTACTGATAATTCACGGCGTAATACGGGTTGATGACGGTCCACAGCCCCATCTTGCCGTTGATGGCCATCCAGTTATGCGCCGGGTACCCGATCTTGCAGAACTTGTCCGGGTTGTTGTTGTACGGCACTTCCTCGTACACACCGCGCTGGCCCTGTGCCATCGCCGGCGCGACTGCGAACAACGCCATCAGAAAGAACACCACGACTGAACGTTTCATACGACTCTCCTTGTGATACCACGCCTGATCTTGAACACGAACATCGATTACTTCGTAACGCAAAATATTTTATTAGGACATGCGAAGAATATATTCCCGGAATTTTAGACCGAAGAATTTTCGACGCAACGACCTAAAACAAGATCATCGCTGCGAAAATTGCCCGCAATCACCAAAGCAGAACCCATAACTCATCGCACGAACTGAGCATGACTGCATTGTGAGAAATAAAGCTTGCAGCCCGTATCGGCGCTCTCGCAGGTTTCCATCCCGATATTGGTTGCCTGCTCAACAGTGTTTGCCGCCACCGTGTTAAACCCCCGATTGCCCTCGATGAGAACACCGCACTGATTGGAGTACACAAGTTCGACTTTACAGCGCGTACCGCCCTTCGCCCGACAATCAGCCATGGCCGCGCTTTGCGCGGCTCGTTTGCTGGACATCCCGCTGGATATCCCCAGCCCAGTCTTTTGATCTAAGACGAATGCGCCTCAGCGAGTCTCCCATCGACCACCAGGAACTGTTGGATGAGAATCAGTCGACTGATAGTAAGGAGAGCTTGGATTGTCGGGCGGCAGACACAAAGGGTTATTTCCCGCAGGAATTCCCGCTGGACAACCCTGCGCTGTCGCCAAACTACTCAAGCCAAAAATAGCTGCGATAGCCGATAATCGGCACATCCATCTCACCTTATCCAAACGGGATAGCTGCAATTGGAGTAGTAAACCTTGCAGCCCTTAAAGCCATCTCCCTCACATTTTTCAAAACCACGCTTTGCCGCCTCATCAACTGATGCCGCACTGGTCGAGTTCAGTCCACTGTCACCAGCAACCACCACGCCACATTGGTTGTAATAGGCAAGGATAACTTTGCAGCTCAGCCCGCCTTTAGCTCGGCAATCATCTAACGCAGTTCTTTTTGCCTTGCGCTCGCTACCAGCCATCTGAGCCACGCCGAGGCCAATTCCATTGTCACGATCATCGAGCGCTATCGCGCCCCAACGATCAGCCCAACGAGCAGCAGGCGCAGCGGAAGCAGAAGATCCTGATTGGTAGTAAGGAGAGTTGGACTGGCTGGGCGGAATACATCCAGGATTTCCGGCCGAGGGAATTCCGTTAGGACAACTCTGCGCAACCGCAACGCTACCTATAGTCGCCAGAAAAACAACAAACCCCAACTTCATCAGACGCCTCTCCTGCCCTCATCTCCCGCGCCGCGAACTACTTCGCCTACCTCACAAGCTCAGCAGGACTGCATTCGGAGAAGTAGACCGTGCAATTCTGATCTCCAGCCGCGCTACACCCCTTCATTCCTATTTCAGTCGCTCGTTCAAGTGTGTCAGCGGATGCAACGTTGAACCCAGCTTCACCTTGAACGATTACGCCACATTGATTGAAGTACGCAAGCTGGATCTTGCAGCTCTGCCCACCTTTATCTCGACATGCTGAGATGGCTGCGCTTTGTGCAGCCCTTTTACTACGCATTCCTTTGGAAGCACCAAGTCCCGTTTTCATGTCAATCGCAAAAGCGCCCCAACGAGTCTCCCACTTCGCTGCAGGTGTCGAAACGCGTCCACCCGTAGACTGGTAGTAAGGAGAGTTGGATTGGTCTGGAGGAATACATCCGGGATTGCCGGCCGAAGGTATCCCTGCGGGACAGCCTTGAGCCACCGCCAGACCGCTAGCGCTCCAACATGCAACAAGAAGCATCAATTTCAAATTCATCACCTGTCACTCCACTAACTCTTGGACTCGCTCTTTATCTCATCCTGATTCTTAACCGGAGAGTTAGAGTTCTGCGAACCATCAACCTTGGCCACTTTGATCTCATCCAAATTCTTAGCTATTGGAGTACCGGCCCCCGTCAATTGCGGAAGGTTTCCGGCCACTCGCTGATCTTGCTCCCGGCCCTTTTCGGCAGGATTGGGATTCTGGCCATACCCCGTACCAGGCCTAGATCCAGGCTGCTGCCCTGATGCATCCGCACCACGCCCCACCGCACCAAACGCCGAGTAAGCACCAAAGTTGCCCAATGCCCCCTGGAAGAACGAAGCCGCCATCGGCGGAATCGTGATCAGAAGCACGGTGAGCACCAAACCCAGGCCGCCCTGCTGCATCGCCAGGCTGCTCACGCTGGGCATGTCCACGGACACGCCGAAATTGTTCAAGGCGAGTGCCGCCGCGTACTTCGCCGCGGTTTGCGCCGCGACCGCGCCGACGATCTTCATCGCGATCGACACCATGAAGCTGAGCACGGCCATCGAGAACATGGTGCCTATGCCGTAGAACAGCCATCGGCTGAACATGCTCTTGGTCTGCTCGAACAGCAGACTGAGGATGAACAACGGCCCAAGACCAACGAACAAGGCCAGCGCGACCTTGTACATCAACAACAAGGCGCCGCCGACGACCGCCGGACCGGCCACGCCGATGCCGGTCATCAGCACCGCCTTGTCGACGTCCTGCTTGATGCTCTGGTTTTCCAACGTCGGCAAAGTCTCGATCGCCGCCATCGTCAACTGCATCTTGGTGAGGTTGCTGTCGATCCGATCCGCCGGCGAATCGCGATTGCCGGTCACCATGTAGGACACTTCTTCCTGAAGCCCGGTGGTCAGCAAACTGTAGATGTTGGCGTTGCCGAACGACAGCGTCGATGCGGCGACCAGGATCAAGGTCGCCCGCAACGAGTTGACGACCAGCGCCATCATCGAGTCGCGCGACTGGCCGGTCAGGATGCGGAAGCCGTTGAAGATGATCCACAACGTCATCAGCATCACGCCGATCGAACCGATCCAGAACGCCAACCGGGTCAGCATGTTGTCCTGCAGAACGGCGATTTCAGAGTCGATGAATTCGAAGATGAGCTTGAAGAACGCCCACTCGCCTACTTGTTCGAAACCGGTGGCCGCCAGCGCACCCGGGATCCCTCCCGCGACATGCAAGATATCCATATTCAGTCTCGAGATTTCCAGGGGGATTCGATTCGGTTGGTCTTCATCGCGTCCATCGCGCCCTTCAGCACACCCGCGCCGAAGACCTCACGACCGATCGAACCGAGCGAGCTCTTGTCCTTGCTCTGGCCGTTGACCACCTGGTTGCTCACGTTGTCGCGCACGGTCTTCAGGTACGTCGTGCGCGCGGCGTAGGCTTCCATGTAGAAGCGATACTGATTCATGTCCAATTCCATGCGCGCCATCAGCGCGAGCAAGGCATTGGTGTTGTCCTGCAGCTTGCCCTGGTCGGTGCTGCTGAGGTTGCTGCGATTGCTTTCGATCTCGTCCAGGCGTTCCTTGCGCTTCTTGAAGATCTCGTACATCGCCAACGAATAGTTGTATTGCGCGGTTTCGGTCTTGACCAGTTCCTCGCAGATCGTGTGCAAGTCCTTCATCGACTGATCGGAGCTGCCCTGGTTCGAGGGGCAGCGGTCCTGGATCGTCTTGGCGACCTGGCTGGGCTTGTCCTTCTCCATCTTCTCGGTCGGCTCGGGAGCGGCTTCGCCGCTCTTCTTGGCGCTGCCGATCTTCATGATGTTGTTCAACTTGCCGTTGACGTTGTCCTTGTCGGTCGCCCCTTTCTTGCCGAGGCCGTCGCGGATTTCCTCCAGGTACTTGCCGGCCTGGCTGTCGTTGACTTCCCAACTGTTCTGGGCGAATGCCTGGCCTGCGCCCAGGCCGCAAACGAGCACCGCGGCGTTGCCGAGCGCGAGCATCGTCGCGCGCGCGCCATTGATGTTGATCCCGCTCATTCCATCTCCTTATTGAATGTAGCGCTTGTCTGGGCGGCCGTGATGCGTGGCAAGGCTCGAAATCATCGAAACTGCTTTCATGCGCATTCGAACTGCCCGGACGGGCGACGGGGCCATTCGTCCGAGCGCGATACGGATCGCCCGTCAAATCCCCCAATGAAAATCAGGCTAGCACCGGGCTAACCGAGTTCACAATCCTTGTTCGCGCCTGTGACAAGCCCCCTGCATTAAACATCCTGAAATTCTGTGCAACATTTACTGATACAGCACATAGCCAATACGTACTAACTCCAACAGACACATCAAAAGTACGTATCCGAATCGAGCAAACAATTAAATTTCCACGCAGATCAGCTGCCTTTCCACGCTTACCCAGATGCATTCGGGCACGCANTCACAGAGCGCGACTTCAAGTTGCTCCGCATCCATATTTTCATGCCCGCGAATACGTTTTGACGGCATTTCTGCCATTCATAACCGAATAACGGCCACGTTCATAAAGTCGGTCTTGGCACGGAGCGAATGCGACACACATCGCAGTGCCGAAACCGACACATAATTTCAGCCAAATGAAACCGGATTCCCGCCAGGGATCGGTGAGAAATAGTAATCAGTCTATGAACACCGGCGCTGGTCGATGCGTCCGCTCAGGTGGCGTCGAACTCGGGCAAATCGATACGAGCCGTCGTTGACCCAACCTCAATGCGTCATCCGATCGGCAACGGCGTCGCGGTCAGCGCGGACCGGCGCCGCTGCAACCAGGCCTGGATCATCAGCACGCCCCACAAATACACATGCGATTTTCGCTGGCGGCCGAGAAATTCGCCCCGCCACGTGTGGATCGCCACAACATTGAACAAACTCTCGCGGCGCGGTCGCAATTCGCCGAGCAAAGCCTCGGCCCCACTCGCGCAATAGCGCGCGTAGCCAACCGCCGACCGGCGTGCCGAAACCGCTCTCCGCGCCGCGCGACTCAGCAGGACGTCGCGGGATGCAACGGATGAGTCGGAAGTTCGATCCGGAAGCTCGCGCCGCCGAGCGACGACGGCACCACGGTGGCGCGGCCGCCGTGTTTCTCCGCGACCACCCGCACCAGCGCCAGGCCCAGGCCGAAGCCGTCGGGGTTCTTGCGCAGTTGGGTGAACGGCAGGAAGACCTGCTGGCTCAGCTCCTCGTGCACGCCCTCGCCGTCGTCGTCGACGCGGAACACGGTGCTGTCGCCTTCCTGCGCGACACTGATCTCGATCGCCGAGCGCGCATGCCGCAGCGCATTGGCGATGAGATTGCGCAAGGCCAGTTCCAGCGCTTCGCGATTGGCCTGGACGCTGTCGACGCCGCCGCGGTCGAAGCGCAGATGCAGCGATACCGGCGGCGCGAAGATATCGGCCAGATCGGCGAACAGCGCGCGCAGGTCGATCTCGACGCGCTCGATTCCGACCATGCGGCCGATCCGCGCGTAAGTGACGCTGTTCGCGGCCAGATGCTCCAGGCGCCGGATGTCGGTTTCCAGTCCGTGCTGCAGATTCGCGCGCTCGCGCTCGTCTTCGGCCGACTCCAGCATTTCCAGGGCGAAGCGCATGCGCGTGAGCGGCGTGCGGATCTCGTGCGCGACCGCCTGGGCGAGGATGCGCTGGCTCTCCAGCACCTGCTGCACCTGCACGGCCATGCGGTTGAGCGCGTGACCGAGCGGATTGACCAGGCGCGTCACCACTTCGGGCGCGCGCGCCTCCAGGTCGCCGGCGCTCAGTGCTTCAGCGGTCGCGCGCAGCTTGCGCAGGTCGCGCCAGAATCGATAGACCAGGAAGTACAAGGGCAAGGCTATCGCGAGGAAGTACATCGCCAGCATCACCAGCGAATCGACGAAATCCAGATCGCGCCAGGGCACGCCCTGCACGATCACCTCGTCGAAATCGCCCAGCGCCACCACTCGGTCGGTGCCCGGCAGGCGCTGATAGGTATAGGCCTCGTTCTCGCTGTCCATCACCAGCGCGCCGCGTCGCAGGCGCTGCCATTCGACCGCGGTCAGGCCGCCTTGCAGCGAGTCGAGCGAAACCAGGTTCAGCGGATAGGCGAAGTGCGCGCGCAGTTCGTCGGTCAACGCCGGCCACTGCGCCGGATCGGTGTGCAGATAGCGTTGTTCGATCAGGTAATGCGTGCCGCGCATCTGCGCTTGCGAGTAGTCGCGGCTGTTTTCGTCGGTGATGTAGATCCAGGCCGACACGCCGCCGATGATGACCGCGGCGTAGATCAACAACACGGTCAGGTAATAGCGCACGAACAGACTGAAATGGCCGTGCCGGGATTTGCCGCCCGCGCCCGCGCCGTCGGCGGCAAACGCGCGGCGCAGCGGCGACGCCGGGCCGAACCAGCGCCGGGCGCGATCGCTCCAGGCGAAGCCGCGCTCCGCGCTCACTCCCACGCGGCCCGGTTGAACAGATAACCCTTGCCGCGCACGGTCTTGATCCGCTCAGGTTCCTCGGCCAGATCGCCGAGTTTGCGCCGCAGCCGCGAGATGCGCGCGTCGATCGAACGGTCCAGGCCGTCGAAATTGATGCCGCGCAGCGACTGCAGCAGATCGTCGCGGCTGAGAATGTGGCCGGCGCGGTCGGCCAGCAACACCAGCAGGTCGAACTCGGCGGTGGTCAGTTCGATGCGCCGCGTATGCAAAGTCGCTTCGCGGGTGCCGCGATCGATGCGCAGTTGACCGAAGCACAGCAGGTTGCCGCCCTGGCGCGTGGCGTTGTCGCGGCGCAGATGCGCGCGCAGGCGCGCCAACAGCACGCGCGGCTCGATCGGCTTGCCGATGTAATCGTCGGCGCCCAGTTCCAGGCCCAGCACCTGATCGATGTCGTCGGTGCGCGCGGTCAGCATGCAGATGATTCCGGCGTAGCGCGCGCGCACCGCGCGGCAGATCTCGAAGCCGTCCTGCCCGGGCAGGGAAATATCCAGCAGCACCAGCGCCGGCGCGCGCTCGAGGATCGCCTGCACCGCGCGCGCGCCGTCGGCCTCGACCGCGACGCGATAGCCGTGCTTGCCCAGGTAATGCGCGACCAGCGCGCCGAGGCGTTCGTCGTCTTCGATCAGCAGGATGTCGGTCATGGGCGGAGCGCGCTCGCGGTACGCCGCCAACCCTGTCAGCAGGATCGTCGGTGATCGCCGGGGCCGCTGTTGAGGCGTGGTTCGCCCGATTATTGTCCGCGGCGACGCGGCCCGCGGCGCTCGCGCATCGAGGTCTTCAGCTGAAAGTCGGGCAGGCGGCGGCCTGGGTGGCGTGCTGCTTGTTCGGAAAATATCCGTGGGCGACCCGCGGATGCGATGCGAACGGATGAATCGCGGGCAACAAAAAACCCCGCGTGAGCGGGGTTTCTCGTTGGATCACCGCCGTGGCGATGACCGATGTAGTGGTGCCCAGGAGAGGACTCGAACCTCCACGGTTTTACCCGCTAGTACCTGAAACTAGTGCGTCTACCAATTCCGCCACCTGGGCCAATCGCTGCGGTTTCGATGAACCGTCGCCGCTGCGAGGGGCGTATGTTGCGTTGCGGCGGCGCGGCTGTCAACGGTTGTGTCACAACTTTTTCACTCGATCGCCAGAACCCGCAACGACCGCCCCGCCTCGCTACGCCGTCCGTGGCGCCGGCCCGAGGCCCGGCGCCGCGGAATGGCGCCGGTTCCGCGAGTTACAGCGAGATTCCGCCCTTGGCGACGATCGGACCGGTCGGCGCGGCGTGCGGCACGCCGGCCGACGGTTCCAGGGTGATGGCCAGGGTCGCGCCGGCCACCAGCTTGGCGATCAGCTCGGACGGAACCGCGACCGAATGGGCGACCTCGGTCGAGACCACGCCCAGCGAACGCGGCGCTTCGCCGCTCGGGATGATCCACAGTTCGGCGATCCGGCCCTGGGCGTCGGCCGGACCCGGCACCGGCACCATCAGCACCTTGCCGTGGCCGCGATCGACCGTGGCGAGCCAGCCGGTACTGCCGTCGTCGCGCGCCAGCAGAGTGACCGGACGGGTCAACCCGGCTTCGTCGGGCTGCGCCGGCGGCTGCTGCACCAGTGGCGGCGTAACCGGCGCCGGTCCGCGGCCGACGAACAGTGCGACCACCGCCAATGCGGCGGCGAGCGCGGCGGTGGCGCGCCAGAAGCCGACACTGTTGAACAAGCCGCGCGGCGCGGCGCCGTCGACCGGCGACCAGCCCAGGCGCGTGCGCAAGCGCGGCCACAGGTGCGCGGGCACGGCGACGGGATCGATCTCGGCAAGCAGCGCGGCGAGGCGACGCTCCCAATCGGCGACCAACCGCGCGAACGCCGGCTCGGTTTCGATCCGCACCTCCGCCAGCCGGCGTTCGCGCAAATTCAATACGCCAAGGACGTACTCACCGGCATGCACGTCCGCGCTCGGCGGCTCGCCCTCGATATCGTGTTCACGAATGGTCATGGCTGCGCCTCACCGTTCCAGACAAGCGCGAAGCTGGATCAGGCCACGCCGGATCCAACTCTTGATGCTGCCCAGCGGCGAACCGCTGCGCTGCGCCAGTTCTTCATAAGTCGCGCCGTCGAAGAACGCGGTGCGGATCAACTGGCGTCGGCGCGCATCGAGTTCCTCCATGCACAGCCGCAGGCGTTCGTTTTCGTCGGCGCTTTCGACCTGCGCCGACGGGCTCGGTGCGGAATCGGCGATTTCGTCGATCAGTTCGATCGGCGCGCGCTTGAGCGAGGACGGCGCGGCGCGCAGCCGATCGATCGCCTTGTTGCGCGCGATCATCGCAAGCCAGGTGATCGCGCTGGCGCGGCTGGCGTCGAACTGCCCGGCCTTGCGCCACACGGTGGCGTAGACCTCCTGCAGCACGTCCTCGGCCTCGCTGCGCTCGGGCAGCAGGCGCAGGCACACGCCGAACAGGCGCGAGGAGGTTTCGCGGTACAGGCGTTCGAACGCGCTCGCATCGCCGCGCCCCACCGCGGTCAACAACTCGCTGGTCGGATCGGAGCCACCGGGGAAGTCGGCGGGCTGAGCGGCCATGTAGTCGGTCATCTGGGTCTCGGTCGTGCGTGCCGAAACGGCACACTCAGGCAGGGATACTAGCCGCGCAGCGGACAGATTCGGCAAATATCCGGCGCCGGCGTGAGCGAAGCGTGCGCCAGGGCGCGGTTGCTGACAGCCCGGGTGCGGTCGCGCCACCGTGCCGGTCCGACCCGGTGGCGGCCGGGCCGGCCGCCGCGCACGCATCGACAAATCCCGCGCGCCGTTCTTCAGACTCGCGGCGCGGAACGGGTTGGCGTTGTAGACGACGGCATCCATCGCGATTCACGAAACGGCCGCTGTTCGGCCCACGCGGATTGATACGGTCGGTGCGCGACGATGGATGCGCGCTGCAGCCGCGCGGCGGCGCGGCGCGGCTGGCTTGATGAAGCCGGGCGTGCGGGCTATGGTCCGCAGCTACTCTCAGTCCACGGGTGGCGTACACGGTGCGTCGCCCGTTCTTGCTTTGGAGATCCACCATGAACGACCGTCATCTGCTCCACCCGTCCGGCCTGCCTCCTCCGCTGGTGATTTCGCGCCTGGATTGCGAGCGGCTCGAAGCCTTGCTCGAACAAGCCTTGCCGGCGGGCATCGATGTCTCCGGCCTGCGCCGCGAACTCGACCGCGCCGAAGTAGTTGAACCCGCGCAGGTCCCCGCCGATGCGATCACGATGAATTCGGTGATCCGTTTCGTCGATGAAGCCAGCGGCGAAGAGCGCGAAGCCGCGCTGGTGTATCCGCGCGATGCCGACGGCAGCGCCGAACGTATTTCGATCTTGGCGCCGGTCGGCAGCGCATTGCTCGGCCTGCGGGTCGGCGCGCATATCGCCTGGCCGTTGCCGGGCGGACGCAGTGCGCGCCTGCGCGTGCTGGGGTTGCGTTATCAGCCAGAGGCGGCGGGCGACCTGCATCGCTGAGCCTGTGTCGCGCGGTTTTTGCCGCGGCGTGCGCTTACGCTTGCGATGCTTCGGGAGTCGGAGTTGAAACTCCCTCCCATCGAGACCTCACAGCTTTCACCAAGCTCGCAGGCTGCTAAGCCGGCGAATGCGGTCGCGGCGTCGCCAGACTGAAACCCACCGTGGTGCGGCCCTCGCGGCTGTCGGCGAACACCGTGCCGCCGTGCAGCGAGGCGATCGCCTTGACGATCGACAGGCCCAGGCCGTGATGCCGCTCGCCGCGATGCTCGCGGGCGGCGTCGACGCGGTAGAAACGGTCGAACATCCGCGCCAGATGCTGCGGCGGCACACCAGCACCGTGGTTGCGCACGGCCACACGCGCGCCGGTGCCGCAGTCGCTGTACGCCGCGTCGCCGTCGCGCAGTTCGACCACGATTTCCGACCCCGGAGTCGCGTGCTGAACCGCGTTGTGCAGCAGATTGGTCATCGCGCGGCGAAACAACGATGTGTCGATCCACGCATCGACAGCGCCGTCGATACGCAACTGCATACCGGCTTCCTCTAGCAAGTATTCGAGGAATTCCCCGGTCTTCGCGACTTCTTCGGCCAGCGGCACGCAGACCCGGTCCAGGGCGATATCGCCCTGCCCGGCGCGCGACAGGAACAGCATGTCGTTGATGATGCCGCGCATGCGTTCGAGTTCTTCCAGATTCGATTGCAGCACGTCTTCGAGTTGCGCGACCTCGCGCGGACGCGACAACGCGACCTGGGTCTGGCCCATCAGATTGGTCAGCGGCGTGCGCAGTTCGTGGGCGACATCGGCATTGAACGCATCCAGCCTTGTGTAGGCCGCTTCCAGGCGATCGAGCGCGCGGTTGAACGTCCCGGTCAGGCGCCCCAGTTCGGGCGGCAATTCGGCCGGCTGCAGGCGTTGCGACAGATTGCTCGGGCTCAAGGTCTGCGCTTCGTTCGACAGCCGCTGCAGCGGGCGCAGGCCGACCCGCGCGATCCAGTGCCCGAGCAAGGCGACCAGGGCGATACCGCACACGCCCAGCGCCACCATGATCAGGGTGAACCAGCGCAGCGCCGACACATAGGGTTTCGAGTCAATCGCGACCGACACTTGCACCGCGGGACGATTGCCCAACGCGGGTACCAGTTCCTGCAAGGTGCGATACGGGTATTCGGCGCCCGGCAGGAGCAAGCGCCCCATGCCCAGATCACGGCGACTGATCGCGCCGCTGATCTTCGGTTCGCCGTCGCCGATGCGGTAGTCCGGATTCGAACTCCAGGCCCAGACCTTGGTGCTGCGGTCGCTGGAGATCAGGTTCTGCACCTTGTCCTCGACCTTGAGCCAGCGCTCGTGGGTTTCGCACAAGGCCACGCTGCCGACCACATAGCGCAACTTGGTCGCCAGCTCGGCGTGCTGGTAACGCACGATCTGGGTCTGCAGCACGTGATACAGCGCCACCCCGACCAGGGCGAACACCAACAGCGCGGCGAGCGCGAACATCGCCGCCAGGCGCTGGGCGATGGACAGATCGCGCACGCGCTTCATGCCGGCCTCATGCCAAAGTCCGTCCGGCCGCGGGCGTGTCGTCGTCCTCGTCGCCCTCGCGCGCTTCCAGCACGTAGCCCATGCCGCGCACGGTGTGCAGCAGCTTGTTGCGGAACGGGCCGTCGATCTTCGCGCGCAGGCGCTTGATCGCCACCTCGACCACGTTGGTGTGGCTGTCGAAATTGATGTCCCACACCTGCGCGGCGATCACCGTCTTGGACAGGATCTGGCCGCGCCGCTGCGCCAGCAGGGCCAGCAGCGCGAACTCCTTGCCGGTCAGATCGAGCCGGGTGGCGTCACGGAAGGCGCGGCGCGCGATCAGGTTGATCTGCAGGTCGCCGATCTGCAGTTCGGTCGGTTCCTGCTGGCGGCCGCGCCGCACCAGCGCCTGCAACCGCGCCAGCAGTTCGATGAAGGAAAAGGGTTTCACCAAGTAGTCGTCGGCGCCCGCGCCGAGGCCGTGCACGCGATCGTCGATGCGGTCGCGCGCGGTCAGCATGATCACCGGGGTCTGCTTGCGCAGGCGCAGTTCGCGCAACACCGCGAAACCGTCCATGCCGGGCAGCATCACGTCGAGCACGATCACGTCGTAATCGAGTTCGCGCGCCAGATGCAGGCCGGTGGTGCCGTCGCGCGCGACATCGACCGCCCAGCCCTGCTCGGCCAGACCGTCGCGCAGGTAGTCGGCGGTCTTGGCTTCGTCCTCGACGATCAGCAATTTCATTGCGGCGACTTCATTGAGGCGGCGTTCATTGCGGCGTAGGTGTCCTGACGCGGGCCCGGTCCGGGCCATCGTACAACTGCGCCAGGCGGAGGCATCGCGGGCGGCTGGAATAGGGGGCGGCGCCCTTGGAGAGAAACGCCGCCGATGGCGCCCGTGGGAGGACAGGGGCCATCGCGAGACTCTAGACTCGCCCGGCCTACGCCACGCTGTCGCTTGGCTGACAAATTCGTCAGTTGGCGCGGCCGACGCGGGAGGGCTAGTGTTGGCCAGGTCCTGACCGCCGATTCGCCGGTTGCCGCCTCCGATGAACCAGACCGACATCGCCCGCAGATCCAGACCCTGGCAGGTCGACGCGTTGCTGGTGGTCGACCCGGTGTTCGACGGCGACGGTCACCTGCATGCCTGGGCGCGGTTGCCCGAAAGCACCTGGCGCGACCTCGCCGCGATCCTGGCCGCACGCTACGACCGGATCGGTTTCAGCAACCACCGGGCCGCGCACGATAGCGCCGATGGCGGGTTCGCCGAGTGCGGCATCGCCCGGGTGCTGGAGTTGTCGGCGGCCGAGACGATGCGCGATGTCGAGCTGGACGGCGAACGTTTCGACCTGGAGGTCTGCGAGTTCAGCGCCTACACCGCCTACCTGCTCGGCCTGACCGACTTCAACCGCTGGCATGCGACCGACGCCGAACTGGCTTCGGACGAGCTGTGCTTCTTTCGCGAAGGCCGGATCGAACTGATGGCGCAGCCGTGGAATTCGATGCTGCGTTTTTTCGCCGTCGAGGTCGGCCTGCTGCAAGACGTGCAGGCCGCCCACCCTCGTTTCCGCGACGCGCTGTTCATGGTGGAGAACGGCCGGCTGCGCGGGGTGTGAGGCGGTCCGCGAACCCGTGCGCTCAGCGCTTGCCGGAGGATGCGGCCGCCGGCACCCGCTGGATCTCGAACAGGTCCGGCCACAGCTTGCCGGTCACGAACAGCCGGTCGCGCGCGGCGTCGTAGGCGATGCCGTTGAGCACGTCGACGCCGCGATGCGGCCGGCCGTGCTCGCGCAGCAACCCGGTCAGGTCGATCCAGCCGAGCACGTGGCCGGTCTTGGGATCGATCCGCGCGATCCGGTCGGTCTGCCAGACATTGGCGTACAGCTCGCCCTTCACCCACTCCAGTTCGTTGAGCTGGTCGATCGGACGGCCCTCGTCGCTGACGTCGATGCGCGCGCGCTCCTTCAGCGTCTTGGGGTCGAGCACGCGGATCTGCGAACTGCCGTCGCTCATGTACAGCGCATCGGCCGAGCGGGTCAGGCCCCAGCCCTCGCCCGGGTAGGCGAAGGTGCCGGCCTGATCGAAACCGGGCAGGTTCAGTACATAGCCGACCCCGGTGGTCCAGGTCAGCACCAGCAGCTGCTGGCCGCGGTCGGTCATGCCTTCGCCGAACACCGATGCCGGCAGGTCGGTCTTGTGCAGGACCCGGCCGGTGTCCAGCTCGACCTTGCGCACCGACGACTGCCCGTACAGGCCGGTGCTCTCGTACAGAAAGCCGTCCTTGAAGATCAACCCCTGGGTGAAGGCGCCCGGGTCGTGCGGATAGCTCGCCACCACCCGGTAGGAATCGACCGGGACATGGCTGCGCGCCTGCGCCGGCCCCTGCGAACAGGCGGTGGCGAGGGCCAGGATCGCCGCGGCGACGGCCGGCGAACGCATCCACAACAGGCTCACGGGCATGGGCGACTCCCTTTGGCGGCCGTCAACGGCCATCGACAGGCCGCCGAGGATACCGCCAAAGCCTTGCGCGGCCTGCATCGCCGTCCAGTCGCACCCGGTGAAACGCGTCCGCGGGTAGAATCCCCGGTCTGCCCTACCCGCCTCAAGGTTCCATGACTGATCCCGTACGTCCGGTGTTCCACGGCTTCGAACAGATTCCCTTGCGCGAGTACGCCGAGCGCGCCTACCTCGACTACTCGATGTACGTGGTCCTGGACCGCGCCCTGCCCTTCATCGGCGACGGCCTCAAGCCGGTGCAGCGCCGCATCATCTATGCGATGAGCGAGCTCGGCCTCAACGCCGGGGCCAAGCCCAAGAAGTCGGCGCGCACCGTCGGCGACGTGATCGGTAAATACCATCCGCACGGCGACAGCGCCTGCTACGAGGCGATGGTGCTGATGGCGCAGCCGTTCTCGTACCGCTATCCGCTGGTCGAGGGTCAGGGCAACTTCGGTTCCAGCGACGATCCCAAGTCGTTCGCGGCGATGCGCTACACCGAGTCCAAGCTGACCCCGATCGCCGAAGTGCTGCTGGGCGAGCTCGGCCACGGCACGGTCGACTGGACGCCCAATTTCGACGGCACCCTGGAAGAACCGACCTGGATGCCGGCGCGCCTGCCGCACCTGCTGCTCAACGGCACCACCGGCATCGCGGTCGGCATGGCCACCGACGTGCCGCCGCACAACCTCAACGAAATCGTCAGCGCTTGCGTGCGCCTGCTCGACGACCCGGACGCGACCACCCGCGACCTGTGCGAGCACGTGCTCGGCCCGGACTATCCGACCCCGGCCGAGATCATCACCTCGCGCAGCGACCTGCTGCAGATGTACGAAACCGGCCTGGGCAGCGTGCGCGCCCGCGCCATCTACGAGAAAGACGGCGCCAACATCGTCATCACCGCGCTGCCCTACCAGGCCTCGCCGGGCAAGGTGATCGAACAGATCGCCACCCAGATGCGGGCCAAGAAGCTGCCGTGGCTGGAAGACATCCGCGACGAATCCGACCACGCCAATCCGACCCGGATCGTGCTGGTGCCGCGCTCCAACCGGGTCGACGTCGAACAGCTCATGGGCCATCTGTTCGCGACCACGGACATGGAGAAGAGCTTCCGGGTCAACATCAACATCATCGGCCTGGACGGCCGCCCGCAGGTTAAGGGCCTCAAGGCACTGCTGAGCGAGTGGCTGACCTTCCGCACCGACACCGTCACCCGCCGCCTGACCCATCGTCTGGACAAGGTCGAGCGCCGCCTGCACCTGTTGGAAGGCTTGCTGGTCGCGTTCCTCAATCTCGACGAAGTGATCCGCATCATCCGCACCGAGGACGAACCGCGCGCGGTGTTGATGGCGCGCTTCGGCCTGAGCGAGGAACAGACCGACTACATCATGGAAACCCGGCTGCGCCAGCTCGCGCGCCTGGAGGAAATGAAGATCCGCGGCGAGCAGGACGAATTGCAGAAAGAACGCGAACAACTGATCGCCCTGCTCGGCAGCAAGGCCAAGCTCAAGAAGCTGATCAAGGACGAACTGATCGCCGACGCCAAGAAGTTCGGCGACGCGCGCCGTTCGCCGCTGGTCGCGCGCAGCGCCGCGCAGGCGCTGTCGGAGACCGAACTGGTCGCCAGCGAGCCGATGACCGTGGTCATCAGCGAAAAGGGTTGGGTGCGCGCGGCCAAGGGTCACGAGATCGACGCGGCGACCCTGAGCTATCGCGACGGCGACAGCCTGCTCGGCGCCGCGCGCGGTCGCAGCACGCAGCAGGTCGCGTTCCTGGATTCGACCGGGCGTTCGTACTCGGCGCTGATCCACAGCCTGCCTTCGGCGCGCGGTAACGGCGAGCCGCTGACCGGGCGGTTCGCGCCTGTCGCGGGCGCTTCGTTCCAGACGCTGGCGGCTGGCGACAACGACATGCGCTTCGTTCTGGCCAGTTCTCATGGCTACGGCTTCGTCACCCGCTTCGAAAACCTCACCGGCCGCAACAAGGCCGGCAAGGCGATGCTGTCGCTGACGCCGAACGCCAAGGTGCTGCAACCGGCGCAGGTCGGCGATGTCGAACAAGACCGCGTGGTCGCGGTGACCAACGTCGGCCACCTGCTCGCGTTCCCGGTCAACGAACTGCCGGAACTCGACAAGGGCAAGGGCAACAAGATCATCGACATCCCCAAGGCCAAGCTCGGCACCGAGCGCGTGGTCGCGGTGGCGGTGGTCGCGCCCGGCACGACGTTGAGCATCAAGTCGGGCGCGCGCACGATGAGCCTTTCGTTCAAGGAACTCGAGCCGTACCTGGGCGCGCGCGCGACTCGCGGCGGTTTGTTGCCGCGCGGCTGGCAGAAGGTCGAAGGTTTGGCGGTGGAGTGATCGCGGCTGCGCGCGCAGGCGCGAGGTATCGCGGCATACGTTGCCATCGCAAGCATTAAAAAGCCGCCCCGTAAAAAGGGCGGCTTTTTTTATAAGTCGCGTTTGGACGGTTGAGCAGGAACAGCGGCGGGGTTCTTCATCGAAATGCACGCATCCCGCGACTGCGCGCCCCTCATTCCTCGGCGATCTTGGCGATGCGCCCTTTCGTATGCTCGACCGGATACTTCTTCGCGTTCGCGATCATCTTGCGGCGCGCGGCGGCGACCAGATCGATGTCCAGACGCATCGACAATTGCAGCAGATACAGAAAGACATCGGCCATTTCAGCGGCCACCTCGGACCGCTTGGGCTCGTCGAGCGCCCAGCTTTGCGCCTCGGTCAGCCACTGGAAGTGCTCCAGCAATTCGGCCGCCTCCACCGACAAGGCGCAGGCCAGATTCTTGGGCGTGTGGAACGCCCCCCATTCGCGCTCGTCCGCGAATCGGCGCAGGTCGGATTGCAGTGATTCGATCTCGGTGCTCATGGGGGTTCGGGGCTCCTTGACGGTTGGCTCATCGTAACTGCGCGGTGCGGCTGGCAGCGATGTCTGCCGTCAGTGAATGCCGGACGGGCCGAGGTTTGAGCACGATCACGGTTCGCCGCGCGCTCAGGCCGAGCGTGTCATAGCCCTATCCCCGGCCGGTGGCACGCCACGAACCGCGTTGCCACTATGCTCAGCCATGAGTCGGACCACGCGGCGGATCATGCCGGTAATGGTTCGGACTTCCGCCTCGCGACTCCCACCCCAACGCCGTTTTTGTCATCCAGCCTGGGCCACACGATGAAAAAACTTATCGCAGCCTTGCTTTTCGTCTTGTGCGCACCTGTCTATGCGCAAGATATCAAAACGCTGGCGGATGAACTGGCCGGTGAAATCGGTCGAGTCGACCTGGACGCAGGCATTACCCAGAAGCAAGCTGAAACAATGGCTCAATATTATTGCCAGCGTTTTATCGGCGGGTGCGGCTTAGCCTATCCGGCCATCGACCGGAACCTGGACTGGGTAAGCACGCCAAAAACGGGAGTAGCCGGCGTCGCCGATCAAGATGCGATTCTCATCGGGAAACATACCGGGGTGATTTCATGGAAACGAGGGCCCGACCTGCGCCTGGCCGACCTTATCGGCCCCAAGGAAACGGCGCCGAAACCGATAAACAAGGGTGGCGCCAAGCCGCGACGCCTGCCCGATGACGCACTTGTGCCGACGGCGAAAATACAATTCGTGGTATCGCCAGCCGGCGCCGTCACCCATATCAGGTTCAGGCGTTCATCCGGGAATTCAAAATGCGATCTGGCGGCGATGCGCATCGTCGAGAGCTGGCGATTTTCTCCGCGTAAACAGCCGATCGAGCTCGTTGCAAATGTGAATACTTGCGCCCGTTGATTTCACGCTGAAAGTCAGGCTGGTGCAGGCTTTGACGCGTGCCACTGAGCCGGCACCCCAGACACCAAGCGACTCAAGACGCCGCGGTTTTCGCAGCCGCAACCTTATCGATTGCATCGGACACAGACGCACCATCCACCGCGATCGTCATCTCGATCTCATAGCTGCCACCCGCATCGGACGGATACGTGCCCAGCGCCATGACGAGCCGATGGCCCTCCTGCTCGCCGCGCCAACGCAAGCCGCTCGACGTCGGTTCACGCGTCCATCCGCCCGCTTTGACCACGCCGGCATTGATCAGCTTCGACAGCGCTTCCGCCGAGGTGGCGGTGGTGACTCGGTAGCGGATGCGCCACTGCCGCGCATCGCCGACCGAGATCAGGCCTTCGAACTTGATGTCTTTCGGCCAGGCGACCACGGTGGAAAACTGCTTGGGGAAATAGCGATCGGCCATCTTGCTGCGCACGAAGCCGTGTTCGCGCTGCCAGTCGTATTCCAGGCGCAGCGCGGTCGCTCGGGCGAACTGGTCGCCGCGCACTTTCTCGACCACGTGCAAGGCCGCGTCGATGCCGGACGACAAACCCGCGGCGGTGATGAACTTGCCGTTGTCGGCCCAGCGCACGTCGGAGATCACGTCGATCTTCGGGAACTCGGTGGCCAAGCTTTCGATCGCCGGCCGGAACGTCGTCGCCTTGAGGCCGTCGAGCAATCCGGTCGCGCCGAGGATGAAGGCGCCGGTGCAGACCGACAGCACATAGCGCGAAGGCGCGGAACGCGCGCGGATGAAGTCGAGCACGGCGGTATTTTTCTGCGCGGCGTCGACGTCGCCGCCGGGCACCAGCAGCACGTCGAAGGCCGGCGCGTCGGCGAAACTCGTGTCCGGCGTGACCGTCAACCCCATCGCGGTCTTGACCGGCTTGCCGTCCGCCGACATCGTCGTCACCCCGAAGCCGGCGGTGCCGAAGACCTCGTACGGCCCGGCGAAATCGATGATCTGCACGCCGTCGAACAGGACGATGCCGACCCGCACTTCCGGCTTGGAATGCGGCGCGTGCGCGGCCCAGGCCGACAGCGGCAACAGCATGAGCAATAGCGACAGCCACCACATCGCCACGATCGTCGATCGAGCGCGCATGCAATCTACCTTTGAAATCGTCCGGAAGGCCGTCAGCGTGCGCAAACGCCGGGCGCAAAGGCGGACATCGAAGCCGCGCTTTCGGACATCGGCGATCGGCCGGCCTCACTCCCCGCTCAAGGCGAACCGAAGCGCTCGCGGTAATCGCTCGGGCGGATGCCGAGCTGGCGCACGAACGCGCGCCGCATCGCTTCGTCGGAAGCGAACCCGCAATCGGACGCGACCCGCTTGAATTCCTTGCGGGTGCTTTCCAGCAAGGGCTTGGCCGCCTCCACCCGAAGTTGCTCGATGTATTTCTGCGGCGTAGTGCCGAACAGCGACTGGAACCGCCGGCCGAACTGACGCGGGCTCATATGCACCTGCTGCGCCAACCGCTCCACGTCCAGGCGCGAGCGCAGATGCTCGCGCACCCACGCGGCCAGTTGCGCGAACTGATCGGGCAGATCGAGTTCGTCCAATTGCCGGCTGAACTGGCTCTGCCCGCCCGAGCGCTTGCTCACCATCACCATGCGCTTGGCGACCTTCAGCGCCAGCGGCAGGCCGTGATCCGCGGCGACCATCGCCAGCGCCAGATCCATACCGGCGGTGATGCCGGCCGAGGTCCAGACTGCGCCGTCGTGGGTGTAGATCGCGTCGGCCTCCACCTGCACCCGCGGATAGCGCTGGCGCAGCTCGGCCAGATCGCGCCAATGCGTGGTCGCCTTGCGGCCATCGAGCACCCCGGCCTCGGCCAACAGCAAGGCGCCGCTGCACACCGATGCGATCCGCCCTACCCGCGGCGCGATTTCGCGCAGCCATCGGACCAGCCCGGCGTTCGCGCGCACCCGATCCAGCGCATCGCCCATGCCGCCGCTGACCAAGAGCGTGTCGATCGCTTCGGGCATCTGCGAACACAGCATGTCCGGCAGCAATTGCATCCCCGACGCCAGCACGACCGGGCCCGCCTGCTCGGCCACCACGTGCAGCCGATACAGCGGCTCGCAGCCCGGATCGTCCTCCTGCGCCTGCCGGCTGGCGAGCGCGAACACCTCCAGCGGCCCGCTGATGTCCAGCGATTGCGCGTCGGCATACACCAGCATGCAGATGATCTTGGGCACGGTGTGGGTCGGTGGGAAAGGTGCTCAGGATGAACCAGAACGCGGGCGCCGGGAATTGCGTGGGTCGGCCGGAATCGGAATTCGATCCGACGGCGGACCTGACACGCGATCTGGCCGACGCAATAGACCGGCTCGAACACAAATACGCCCGGGCGACCGGTTTGCTGGTTAAATAATTGGAAAAACGGTGGTAAAGGACTCGTTGATGAGCCGCGGACGCGAACCATCGCCCGTGGTCGCCAGATCAACGAACGCCGCCTGCAGGAGCGCGATGGATGGAAGAGAAACTCGATAAATTGCTGCAAAAGTATCGCGCCCACGAGATGTTCGTTGACCACGATATCCGGGATTTCGAAAGTCGTGGCGAAGATGGAGAGACGCCGTTGCATCTGGTCGCTCTCAACGGAGAGGTCGAAGATCTGACGCTCATCCTGCCGACCATCTCAAACATCGACACTCCAGGCGGAATCGGCCATACGGCGCTTCACTACGCGATCATGTTTGGACATGCCGCGATCGTCGATGTCTTGCTGGACCATGGGGCCAGTTTGTCGGCCCAGAACGAGTACGGCGATCGTCCGCTCGATTTGTTGAAGGAAGATGATGCGCAGGTGCTCGCGACGATAGTGAAACATCGGTCGGCACGAGCCGCACGGGACTTGCCATGATGCCCTCTTCGGCCAATTCCATCGATCGCGACGCACTGGTGGCTCTGATCCGCCGGATTATCGACATCGACGGTTCGGAAGATGAGATCGACGAACTGGTTCAACGGCTCAACGACGTCTCTGCGCTGCCCGGCGCATGCGACCTGATCTTCCACAACGATCGCGAACTCTCCGCCGAACAGGTCGCCGACGCGATTCTTGCTTACCAACCCGTGCGCCTGGGCCATGGCATGGATCGGCAAGACCCGCACTATCGTGCGATCGCGACGTTCTACGCCGATCGCACGGCGGCGCGCAGTGGGGTCGCATTGATCCGGCATATCGAGGAAGGGCTGGCGATTCTCGAACGCATCGGGGCGCCGCTGCGAGCAATGCAGGCGTACTGCCTGCATCCACTGGTGCAGAACGATGAGGATTTGCTCCGCTCGTGCATCGCCGATTCGATTTTATTGCGGCACCAGCCAGATCCAGGCGCGGTGATGCTGGCGATGGAATACCGGCGGGTCGCCAATGCCTACCTGTCGCAGCACTGCACCGGTGCTGACGATGTGATCGCGCTCAGTCCGTTGGCCGAAGTCAACCAGATGCTGATCGCCGACAAAGTGCAGAACCGCAAGGATTTCGAGATCCATCATCTGCGCTCGCATGCGCAGTCGGCGCTGTTGACGCAGTACTTCGCCAACTGGCTCAAGGCGCTCGGCGTCAGCGAGGCGCGCTATCAGCAATTGCGGCTAGAGCTGGCGCTTCGCTGAGGGCGGCGCCGTTTGTCGCGACCGCGGCTGTTTGCCGAATCGGCCCGAACCATTGCACCGTTCCAGACAGTTCCATTTTCGCGACCCGATGGCTAGCCGCGTAGGCGTAGCCTGGGGCTGACGCGCTCTGCGCGCGGCGCGGGCAAGGGCTCGCGCAATCCGAACTGGAGGTAGACATGAATCGCGAACAAGCCGAACAAGTCGCAGTGCATCTGGCTGCGGGGATGCTGGCCAGCGGGCAATACGCCATGACCGACGATACCGGCAACGATGCCGAATTCGCGGCGTCGTTGTATCAGGCGATCGTCGATAAGTTGCTGGTGTCTCGTGCGGAACGTGGTGCGGGGTGAAGCTAGGGTGCGGGCGACGCTTGCGGCTTGCGTGATGCTTCGCGCGAATGATTTTTCGCCCTGATTGAGGTGTCGCGGTCGCGGCTTGCGCCGCTCCTACAGGGGGCATCGCGGATTCGTTGTTCGCTGCGGGAGCGGCGCACGCCGCGACCTCACGGTGGTCTAAGAAAACGCCAACACAATCTCGCACTTGCCCAAAGCAAAACGCTCCACGGGGTTAACCGGGAGCGTTCGCTTGGCGATCCGTTTTTCGCGGACCTGTTTCGTGGTCGGCTGATGCGAATCCACTTGGTCGAGCGGCCGCTGCTTTGAACTTCCCGACCACGACACGGCTTGAAACCACCGACCGGCAACGCGTTTCGCGGTGCCGGTCGAACGCCTCGCCTGTCTCGACAAGCCGGTCGTTGATCCGACCGGCCCGTCGCTCGCTCAACGGCCGGTCTGCGGCTCCTTGGTCGATGCGGTCGCGTCCATCTGCTCGGCCACTTCCTGCGCGGTCGGGGCGGTCAGCGACGAGGGCTGGATGCTCGGCGAGAACGACAGCAGCAGGCCGAAGCTGGTGCTCGGGTCCTGGCCGTTGCCGTGCTGGCGACGCATCAGCAACGACAGTTTCCAGCCGGCGCGGAAGTCCATGTCCATGCCCGCGCCGTAGGTCAGCGCGTTGTCGCCGTAGCTGCGCAGCGACAGGCTGTAGTCGTTGGCGACCGGCATGACCACGTAGTTCAAGTTCACGTCGCTGCGGTTGTCGAGCGATTCGCGGTATTCGACCATCCAGTACGGGCGGAAGATGCTGCCGCGGGTGGTCACGATCGGGAAGCTGCCCTCCAGGCCCAGCGAGGCGCCGTTGTTCTCCACCGTCTGCGAGCCGTAGTTCAGGTCGTAGATGCCCAGGCCGTGTTCGCGGTAACCGTCGAGCTTGGTGCGGCTGGTGTCGAAGCGGCCGTAACCGGTCAGGGTCATGCCGTCGCCGTGGTGCTCGTAACCGGCGGTCAACGAACCGAACACCTGGTCGCCGTCGCGCTCGGCCGTGGCGGTGGCGCCAGCGGTCGCGCTGTAACGACGGATGTCGAAGTCCAGGCGGCCCCAACCGATGATGCCGTCAACGAACCAATGCTCGCTCGGGCGCCACAGGCCGTACAGCGACAGGGCGCGCTGCTTGGCGTCGAGCTTGGAACGGCCGTCGTCCAGGTCGGTGTCGTTCCAGCCGAAACCGCCGGCCACACCGAGCAGGAAGCGCTCGCCCATGCGCCAGTCGGCGCCGACGGTGATGCCGTCGCTCTGGAAGTCGAACCCGTCGCTGCGGCTGTTGGGCTCACGCTGGCCGTTGGTGATGCTGCCGGCGGTCCACAAGCCCCAGCCTTCCGGCAGGCGCACGTTATCGACCGAGGCCACTTGGCCCGCGGTCAACGACATCGCGCCGCCCGAGCGGTTGCTCAGGTTGAGACTGAGGCCGTCGCTGGAGTTGTTGGCACCGGCGAAACGCTGCTGACGCAGACGGTCGTGGATGTTGGACTGCTGCGCCGAAGCGAAGCGCACGCTGGCATCGACCTGGGCCTGCAAGCCGCCGACGACGCTCGGGTCGCGGGTCGGATCGGGGCGGTCGGCGACGGTCAGGGTCGCGCTGATCGTGGTCTGCAGGTAGCTGCCGGCCGCGGCCTGGGTCGCGACCAAGGTCGCCACACCCGCGCCGACGATGGTCACCGTGCGTCCGCTCACCGTCGCCACCGCGGTATTGCTGCTGGAGAAGGTGAAGGCGCCGCTGCTGTTGCTGGTCGGGTTCGGCAGATCGAACGATGCCTCGCCGATGGTCTTGGACACATCGCCGATCCACGACAGGGTCGGCGTGCCGCCACCGATCAACACCTGCAACGCGACTTGCGGCGCGGCGCTGTAGTTGCCGTTGCCGGCTTGATCGGCGGTCAACGAACACGTGCCCGAGGCGAGCGTGGTCACGGTGCTGCCGCTGACCGTGCACACCGCCGGCGAGGTGCTGGCGAACACCACCGGGTTGCCCGAGGCGCCGCCGCTCGCGCTCACCGCGAAGGTGCCACCCGGGGTGTACACCGGCGCCGACGGATTCGCGCTGAAGTTGCTGATGGCCTGCGCGGCCGCGCCGATGTTCACGTCCAGCGTCACTTGCGGCGCGGCGCTGTAGTTGGCGTCGGCGGCTTGATCGGCGGTGAGCGAACAGGTGCCCGCGGTCAGCATCGTCACGGTGCTGCCGCTGACGGTACACACCGAGGTGGTGGTGCTGGCGAACACGACCGGACTGGTCGACGCGCCCGGCGTAGCCGAGACCGCGAAGGTGCCGCCCGGCGCGTACACCGGCGACGCCGGGTTGGCGGCGAAGTCGGTGATGGCCTGGGCGGCCACGCCGATGGTCACGTCGAGCAGGACCTGCGGCGCCGCGGCGTAGTTGGGGTCGGCGGCCTGGTCGGCGGTCAGCGAGCAGGTGCCCGCGGCGAGCGTCGTCACCGTGCTGCCGGCGACGCTACACACCGCCGGCGTGGTGGTGGCGAACACCACCGGGCTGGTCGACGCACCCGGCGTGGCCGAGACCGCGAACGTGCCGCCTGGCGCATACACCGGCGAAGCCGGATTGGCGGCGAAGTTGTTGATCGCCTGGGTGCCCACGCCGATCGCAACGGCCAGGGCCACCTGCGGCGCGGCGTTGTAGTTGGCGTTGCCGGCCTGATCGGCGGTCAGCGAGCAGGTGCCCGCGGCCACGATCGTCGCGGTGTTGCCGGCGACCGTACACACGGCCGGCGAGCCGCTGGCGAACACGACCGGATTGCCCGACGCGCCGCCCGTGGCCGACAGGGCGAACGTGCCGCCCGGCGTATACACCGGCGCGGCCGGGTTGGCGGCGAAACCGGTGATCGCCTGATTCGCCAGACCGATGGTCACCGCGAGGTTGGCCTGTGGCGCGGCGTTGTAGTTGGCGTTGCCGGCCTGGTTAGCGGTCAGCGCGCAATTGCCCGCGGCCACCATCGTCACCGTGCTGCCGGCGACGGTACACACCGCCGCCGTGGTGCTGGCGAACACGACCGGATTGCCCGACGCGCCGCCCGTGGCCGACACAGTGAACGTGCCGCCCGGCGTATACACCGGCGAAGCCGGGTTGGACGCGAACGCGGTGATGGCCTGACTGGCCGCACCGATCGTCACCGCCAGATTGGCCTGCGGCGCGGCGCTGTAGTTGGCGTTGCCGGCCTGATTGGCGGTCAGCGCGCAATTGCCCGCGGCGACCATCGTCACCGTGCTGCCGGCGACCGTACACACCGCCGCCGTGGTGCTGGCGAACACGACCGGATTGCCCGATCCGCCGCCGGTGGCCGACACGGTGAACGTACCGCCCGGTGCGTACACCGGCGAAACCGGATTGGAGGCGAACGCGGTGATGGCCTGCGCGTTCTGGGCGATCGCCAAGGTATAGGCGCGAGTGCCGCTGAAGTTGTTGCTCGAGGTGGCGCGCACGGTGAAGTTGAACGAACCCGCCGCGGTCGGCGTACCCGACAGCACACCGGCGCTGGACAAGGTCAGCCCGGCCGGCAAGGCGCCGGCGGTGACCGCGAAGGTGTACGGCGCGGTGCCGCCGTTGGCGCTGGTGGCGCTGAGCGTCTGCGAATACGCCGTATTGAATGCGCCGTTGGGCAAGGTGGCCGGATTGACCGTCACCGCGACGGTGACGCAACTGAGCGCGACGTTGGTGACGTCGGCGTTGATCGCCAGGCCGCTGGCCGGAGTGACCGTGCATTGCTGGCCCGCGGGCGCGCTGAGCACGCTGACGGTCCAGTTCGCGCCTTGCGGCAGACGCGTGGGGAACACGAAGGTCGTCGCGGCCTGCGCCACCACGACTTGCTGCGAACTGACCGGGTTGGTGCCGGCGAGCTGCAGCGTGACCGGACCGGTCTGACCGGTCGCGGTGCCGCCGACCGAGAACTGGGTCGGCGCGAAACAGATCAGCGCCGCGCCGTTGCCGGCCTGCACGCCATTGTTGATGGTGACCGCGGTCAGACCGGTCGCGCCCGAGCTACCGCCCGCGCCACCGCCACCGCCGCCGTTCCAGTTCTGCTGACAGCCGGTGGTGCCGACGCCGGCACCGCCGCCGCCCGCGCCGATGGTGGCACCGCCACCGCCGCCACCGCCGTAACCGGCGCCGATGAAGGAGCCGGAGAAATTATTGGAGTTGCCGCCCTTGCCGGTGGCCGCGTTGCCTGCGGTGGCCGGAAAGCCGCCGCAGCCGCCGCCGGCCGCACCACCGGTGCCAACTGCACCACCACCGCCGCCGAACGGACCAGGGCCGCCCGGCACGGTCGCGCCCGTGCCGCCCACACCGCCGCCGCCGACACCGCCAGCGCCGCCGGCGATCACGTTGGACGTGCTCCAGCCGGCATTGCCGCCACCGCCGCCGCCGCCGGCGATGCCGACCCGGTTGCCGATGCCGTTGCCGCCCACGCGCAGATCGGTGGCGCCGCCGCCGATGCCGTCGACGCCCTGCCCCAGGCCGCCGGGATTGACCGCTTGCGAGCCCTGGCCTCCGACCCAGATCGACAACGCCGCGCCCGGCGTCACCGCCAGGGTGCCGCGCACGCGTCCGCCCAGGCCGCCCGTGCCGCCCGGAGAATTCGGACTGCCGCCAATGCTGCCGGCGCCGCTGCGACCCGCGCCGCCCTGCGCGCCGCTGAGGTATACGGTCAGCGAATGCACGCCGGCCGGGACCGTGGTGGTCTGCTCGCCGCCGGTGAACCCGAATGCCGCCGGGACCTCACCGACCCCGCAGCTCTGGGCCTGGGCCGCGCCGGCCAGACCGAGGCCCGGCAACAACAACACCCAGCCCAACCGCGCCGACGGACTCGCACCCACGCGCAGCGCCGCACGGGCGCGAAGCGCCCAGTTCTTTAAACCGATCATGTTGTCCCCTAGACGACCGCTTCCCCGCGGCCGAAAAAAACCGATGCCTCTGACTGCGCCGCTAACGGCGCGCCTCGAACATGCGACCCCGATCACACATTAAATACGTATTCCCTCCACAGCAATCCCGCTCGTCGGGAGGTCGCCGTGGTGGCCGTTTCCGTCCTGAAACATCCAGGGTTACTGGCATGTAACGCAATCAGGCGCCAAGAACGGCCGTCACAAATGCGATTTGTACGAAATAGATGTGCCTGGATACGTCTGAATGGCACAGCCGGATGCGCGCGACATGTCGAAACAGCGCGCCGGACGCCTCGGGCGAGGTCCACTAAGGGTTACAGAGGTGTGCAAAGCACGGCGCGCCGACCGGTGCCGCCCGGAGCCCCAGCGACGAAGTCCTTTGCGGACTGCGCTTCGACCTGCGCTTTCGATCTGAAAGATTGTATTGGCCGGTGGCCCCAACCGATGCGCCGCTAACGGGTTTCAGGAGGTGTGCAATGCACGGCGTGCGGACAGGCCCCACCCGGTTCCGCGGCGACGAAGTCCCTTGCAGGCGTGCTTCGGCTGCGGCGCTCTCGATCGGACACGGTGCGTTCGCCGGCCGCCTGAGCCTGGAACGTCGGGCGACGCACACAAGCAGTCGCGAACTGGCCGGTCGCGTTCGCTTATCGCTCCGGCCCGTCACCGGCATGGCGCGCTCGCCGCATGCGGCCAAAGCCGCTCGCGGGCGGTGGCTCGAGCCGGGCCAATGGCCCGTGCGCTCGCCCGCGAGCAGCGGACATCGTCGATCAGTCTCTTCTTACCGGGATCACACCCGCTCGGATCAGTACGCGCCGGCCGGCCGCGGCCGCGGTTCGAACATCGGCACGGTGACACCCTTGGCCTCGCTGCCGTCGGCCTTCCACACCAGGGTTTCGGCCGGGAACTCTTCCTTGCGGGTCATCGCATCGACCTTGCCCGCGATCAGCTTGGCCGCGCCCTTGTTGTCGGGATTCCACGCGAATACGCCGGCCGCGCCGTACCACACCGCCGGGGTCGCGGCGTCGAGGCGACGGTCGGGGCACATCGTGTAATTGCGCTGCGCCAACACCCGCAGCGCGCCGACCGGAACCGCGCGGATGCCGGGCGTGGTGCGTTCCTTGGAATGGCCGGGGCAGAGGCGCGCGGCTTCGGCGATGGCTGATTCGTACACCTGCGCGTCGCTTTGCGCCCAGGCGGCGTTGGCGGCGAGCGCGAGGGCAACAGCCGCCGCGGTCTTGAACAACAAGGGGGATGAAGCCTGGGGGGATGAGGACGTACGTCCGAGTCGATCGAATGACATGCACTGCTCCTTGAGTTACTTCAGGGTCCCGACGGACCGGCGGATCGAATCCCTGGCTGCCGCCCCGCGCAGCGCATCGGCGCGGCGACGACGCGGCAGACCGATCACGTCGGGCCGAGCATAACCAGCCCACATCAGGCGCTTGTGAGCGAAGCGTTACGCCCGCGCGGCGATCAAATCGGCATTCATGCGCCCTCGCCGACGGCCGCGGCATGGCGGCGCGCGGGCCCGGCCGAGTACAATCCGGGCCGGTCGCGTCGATCGTGCCTGCACATCGGCGCGCCGCCGCGCGGGCCCCGGGATGGTCGATCCGGGTCGTGCAACCACTTGATTTTCCAAACCTTCGGCCCCGTAGCTCAGCTGGATAGAGCATCCCCCTCCTAAGGGGAAGGTCACACGTTCGAATCGTGTCGGGGTCACCACTTCCACGGCCGCGCGCCCCGTCGCGCGCCGTCTGCGTCCACCGGACGCGTGCCAATCCAACGCTTTTCTTATGCCGCGCCACCGGCGTGCAACTACATGGAGCTTTCGGTATGACTCACCCCGTTCTCGCCGCACTCGGACTCAACGACACCGAGTCCGGCACCTACCTCGGTCACGGTGAGTGGGCGAAGACCGCCGACGCCGGCGTGCTGGAACCGGTCAACCCCACCGACGGTGAAGTGCTGGCGCGCGTGCAGGCCTCCTCGCAGAGCGACTACGACACCATCGTCGAGCGCGCCCAGGCCGCGTTCGCGGTGTGGCGCACCACCCCGGCGCCGCGCCGCGGCGAAGCCATCCGCCTGTGCGCCGACGCGCTGCGCAAGCACAAGGACGCGCTGGGTTCGCTGGTCGCGCTGGAAATGGGCAAGTCCAAGCCCGAGGGCGACGGCGAAGTGCAGGAAATGATCGACATCGGCGACTTCTCGGTCGGCCTGTCGCGCCAGCTATACGGTTTGACCATGCATTCCGAGCGCCCGGGCCACCGCATGTACGAGCAGTGGCATCCGCTCGGCATCGTCGGCGTCATCTCCGCGTTCAACTTCCCCGTCGCGGTGTGGGCGTGGAACGCGTTCATCGCGGCGATCTGCGGCGACATCACCATCTGGAAGCCCTCGCCCAAGACCCCGCTGTCGGCGATCGCGTCGATGAAGGTCTGCAACGAAGCGCTGCGCGCCGGCGGCTTCCCGGACATCTTCTTCCTGTTCAACGATGCCGGCACCGAGCTCGCGTCGAACTTCGTCGACGACAAGCGCATCGGTCTGGTCAGCTTCACCGGTTCGACCAAGGTCGGCCGCATCGTCGGCGAGCGCGTCGCGCGCCGCATGGGCCGTTCGCTACTGGAACTGGGCGGCAACAACGCGATCATCGTCGACGCCTCGGCCGATCTGAAGCTGGCGATCCCGGCGATCGCGTTCGGCGCGGTCGGCACCGCCGGCCAGCGCTGCACCACCACGCGCCGTCTGTTCGTGCACGAGTCGATCCATGACGACGTGCTGGCCAAGCTGGTCGCCGCGTTCAAGCAGGTCGAAAAGAAGATCGGCGATCCGACCGACCCGACCAACCTGATGGGCCCGCTCAACAGCCGCGACGGCGTGCAGGCGTATCTGGACGCGATCGAAAAGGCCAAGGCCAGCGGCGGCACCGTCGCCACCGGCGGCGCGGCGATCGAGCGCAAGGGCAACTTCGTCCTGCCGACCATCATCACCGGCCTGACCAACGACGCCGAAGTCGTGCAGACCGAAACCTTCGCGCCGATCCTGTACGTGATGAAGTTCAAGACCCTCGACGAAGCCATCGCGCTGCAGAACGATGTGCCGCAGGGCCTGTCGTCGTCGATCTTCACCGCGAATCTGAAAGCGGCCGAAGCCTTCCTGTCGGCGGCCGGTTCGGACTGCGGCATCGCCAACGTCAACATCGGCACCTCCGGCGCCGAAATCGGCGGCGCGTTCGGCGGCGAGAAGGAAACCGGCGGCGGCCGCGAGTCCGGTTCGGACGCATGGCGCGCGTACATGCGCCGTCAGACCAACACGATCAACTACTCCGATGCGCTGCCGCTGGCGCAGGGCATCAAGTTCGATCTGTAAGCCGACACGCTGACCGTGGCGTTTTTTCGATCCGCCGCAAGGTCCATTGCCGCCGGGGTTTCCCCTGGCGGCGGTGGACGCGTCGGGACGGCCCATCATCGAAGGCAGCCGGGTCCGCATCCCGGTCATCCCGCACTCGCTGATCCACGACCTGTCCGCCGAAGACGTCGCGCATCTGCGCAGCGTTGAAGGCCAGGTGCTGCCGGTGCTGGAAATCGATGGCTACGGCTTTGTTTGGTTCGGCGAACACGCGCCTTGGTTCAGCCTGAGACCAACCGAAGTAGTTCTCGAAAGCGAATCTGTTTAAGCAAGCAACACCACGGGCTATTGATTGAACCCGGTACCGCAAGCCCGCGCCACGCACCACTGCACAGTCGAAGGACTTTCGACACGGCCGCCCTGGCCTTTGCTGAGGGATCATGACAAGCGACCAACGCACCGACTCGCCAGCGATGCCTCATGACGAGGATGAGCTGTTTCTGATCGAAGGCGTGCTGGATCAGCTGTATGTAGAAGACGCACTGGACAAGCTGATGGCGCGGATCGATCCGCAACGGCACAGCAAGCCGACGTCCAAGCGTGTTGTCGTCGCCACCGCTGCGCCGTTCGCGCAGGCAACCGGCATCATCGAGCGCACGCTGGTGCCCTCGGACCCCGGGGAAGAACGCGACTATTTCGCTTGCCGGATGGAAGGGCAAGTCGTGTTCGGAAGTTTCGCCGGGGCCGGCAAACTCAAACAAGGTCACCGCGTGAAAGTAGCGGTATCTCGAGTGGGTGAAGCCTTGCGTGCACACGGAATTCTGGACCCGCAACAAGGCTACGTATGGGTCCATCACCCATCAGGCAGCGCCGCGGATGATAAGGCGGGTCGTCTGTTCGCGTTGTGGACGTTTTGTTTCGCGTATCCCTGCATGGCTGCGATGTTCTGGTTGATCGGGCCGGAGGGGCCGGATGCGCTGAAACTTCAGCTGCTACCACTGATCAGCTGCGTTGTCCTCTGCGCCAGCATGGCCTTGACCGGCAGTTGGGGCATGCTCGCGCCCAGCGAAGCGCCGACCCGCATCTTCGGACTGCTCGGCTTCGTCGATCCGCAGCGGGTCGATCTGCTTCAGTATCGGATCTGGTGGGTGGAAATGTGCAAGTTCCGCGAACGCATCGCCGTCAACAAGAAAGCGTTGCGCTCGGGCCGGATGAAACCCATCGCGGAGCCCGAACTGCTGCGCGAATCCAGCGACAGGACGCGCCATGTCCACGATTACCGGCAGGCGATCGCGGATGGGAAAGTGGTGGTGATTCGCTGAGCGATCGCATGACGTGTCGGCATGACCGGCAACGCGGCCTTTCTGATCGAACGGTCGGGCGGATACTTTTGCAGGGTGAGTTTCACCCGATGCCGTTCGCTAGCAGGCAGTGAAGTTTCCGGCGACCTGAGCCGAGAGTTTCGGGTTTGAAACTCCGCCCGCGAAAGACCTCGAACAACCTGGCGACTTTGCGACTGCGAGTTGCGCCTTCGCGATCCACGCCTCGCCCCATCGACCACGCCCCCACCTGAATGCGGCGTTTCAATCAGCCCTCGTATCGGCCATGAGCGCGCGGTCGCAGACTGCGAGCGCATCGCTTGACCCCTGCCCGCACGCGTGCCTAGCGTGGCCTCGCCAGATGGACTGGCGCCACATGAAGGAAGTCTTGTGAACAAAGGGAACCGTAGCATTCGCCTGACCGCGGTCGCCGTCGGAGTATTCGGCTTCGCCGCCTCGCTCACCGCCTTCGCCGCCCCGTGGGGATGCGACCACTGCCTGCCGGGCTATTACGCCTGCCGCACCAACACGCCCGACGCGCAACCCAGTTGCCTGGAGCAATTCTGGCAATGCGAGCAGGACGGCGGCTGCCCCATCAGCCTGCCGCCGGATTTCTGAGCACCGCGCACGCGGTGCAACGCAAGGCCTGCGTAGGTCGATTCGCCGGCCTTGCGTTACCGCCGCGATAGCCGCGTCGGCGGACGCCTCCACGATCCGGATCGACGCGTCGTCAATCGCCCGAGTACGCCATCTGCATCCGCGATTCCACGCTCATGGCGCGCGGATCGTCGCGGCGTGTGCGAACGAAAAACCTTGCGCCCCATGATCGCGAAACCGCAAGCGCAGACTGCGACGGCGTTGACTTGACCGCGCCCGTTCGCCTGCCTAGCGTGGCTTCGCCAGATGGACTGGCGCCACATGTAGGATGCCTTGTGAACAAAAGGACCCGTAGTCTTCGTCTGATCGCCATCGCGGTCGGCGCGTTCGGATTCTCCGCCTCGCTCAGCGCGCTCGCCGGGCCGTGGGGATGCGACCATTGCGTACCGATTTACTACGACTGCGTCAACGCCAATCCCGACAACCGCGACGGATGCGTGGCGGACTTCTGGAACTGCCAGACCTCGAACGGCTGCATGATCAGCCTGCCGCCGGATTTCTGAGCGCGGTCGCGGCCGGCGGTGCCGGAGGCGTTATCGACAAAGCCCGCGAATGCGCATTCGTGGGCTTTGTCGTACTTGCACGACCGGGCACCACGCCGCTCGTGGCCCGGTGCCGCTTACCGGCCGGCGCATGCACGGCCCGCTCGCGCCCGCGCAGGTATGCTTTGGCGATACTCCAAACGAAGGATCGTCACGCATGCAAGCACCCGTACGCGAAACCAATGCGATGGCCGTGGTCAGCCTGATCGCCGGCATTCTCAGCTGGATCTTGCTGCCGATCATCGGCAGCGCCGCCGCCATCGTCTGCGGCCACATGGCGCGCGCGCAGATCCGTCGCGAACCGGCCCGTTACGACGGCGACGGCATGGCCATCGCCGGACTGGTGCTGGGCTGGGCGTCGGTGATCGTGGGGCTGCTGACCCTGCTGGTCGTGGTGCTGTTCTTCGGCGGCTTGGCCGCGGTGTTCGCGTTCGCCGCCAACCAATGAACCGGGCGCGCGGACAAGCACGACATCGGCGCGCGCGGCGACTTGGCGAATTTGAGCGGCGCGCGCCGTAAAGTGCTGCGGCGCAGCTTGTTCCGCGCCCGTCCTCGTCACAAGCTTGGCCGGGCCAGATGGACTGGCGCTAAGGACAGGACACACTCGATGAAGACATGGACCCGTACAGCCCGCCTGAGCGCGATCGCGGCCGGCGTTTTCGGCTTCTCCGCCTCGCTGACCGCGTTCGCCGCGGTCGACAAATGCCACCAGTGCTACACCGATGTGCTGGAGTGGTGCGAGGCCAACACCCCCAACGCGACGCCGAGCTGCTGGCTGCAGTATCGCGCCTGCCTGACCGCGAACCGCTGCCAGATCGTCATCGAGCCTTGAGCCTTCGGGCCGGCCGCGACCGAGGTCGGCGGCCGGCTTCGCCCGCACGCATAACGATCCGCACGCAGGCGCGCGTCTGACGCGTGATCGATTCGCGCTGCATGGCCCGTGATCGCGCTGGTTGCGCGCTGCAAGCCTGCGCCAGCGCATCGCTGCGATGCGCGAACGCGACGGCTTTCGCCGGGGTCTTCGCCCGCCGCGCGCCCACCTTCATTGCACCGCCACATTCATCCCAACCAGGACCAACCCGATGAAGACCCGCAACCGCTCCAACCGCCTGGCCCTGATCGCCCTGGCCGCCTTCGGTTTCGCCGCCTCGCTGTCGGCGGTGGCCTCCGACGATGCCGCCTGCCGCCAATGCCGGATCGAATACGAGAACTGCCTGATGTTCAGCGAAATTCCCGGCGGCGGCAATTGCGACGCGCGCTACGCCCAGTGTGTGCGCACGCTCGATTGTCCGTACGAGGAAATCTGATTCGTCCCGGACCGCGCCCGCACACGGCGCGGTCCGGATCTAAGCGTCATCGCACGCAGGCCCCTGTAGGAGCGGCGCAAGCCGCGACCGCGACACCTCGCCTGGGTCGTAACCCGGGATTGCCCGCGTGCGTCGCAGTTGTTCTGTCGCGGTCGCGGCTCGCGCCGCTCCTACAGAAAGGCACCGGCCCACCACCAAGCCGCTTGTGTCGCAGCAACGCGCCGATGCCTCGCATGCGTCGCACTGCCATGCAAACGCCGGTAGGCCCACAGCAGACCGCACCCGAACGCGGCGGGGCCGGACTAAGCGCCATCGCACGCAGGCCCCTGTAGGAGCGGCGCAAGCCGCCACCGCGATACCGCAATCACGACAAACCTCAGGCGTCGCCGCTTAGCCCGCGAACGAAGTACCGCGGCGCGGCTCACGAGCGAAGCAAATCCGACGCAGGCGGCCGCTGCCGCGAGAACGGATCCGCTCCAACCGCATGCCGTCCGCCCGCACCATGCACGAACACCCCGGCCGCTCAAAACGGCGCAACACCCAGCCACGTCCAAGCGCGCACATGCGGGGCTGGACGTCCGGGCGCCGGCTCGCGCGAACTCAACTCAAATGGTCTGCAAACCGATCGGGCACTCGGCCTGGCGCTCGCAATCCCAGAGTTGCTCGTAACAAGCCAGGTCGCCCGGGGTGCTGGTCATGCAGATCTGGAACAGCAGTCGGCAGCGTTCGCAATCTTCCTCGCCGGCGGTTGCGGTGAGCGAGGCGGCGAAGCCGAAAAGGCCGACCGCGAGCGCGGTCAGGCGAATGCTGCGGTAGCTCATGTTCACGAGAATCCCTCCTGTGACACCAGTCCGTTCTGGTGGATTCACGCTAGGCGGCGCCGACGCGAAGGGTCAAGGGACGGGTGCGCGTTTCGCGATCGCCGCCGTGGAATTCAACGACACCGGCCTGGAATGTTCGCTCACACGGCTCCCCGACGCGCATGCATGTCCCGGCCCGCCACGCGGCGCTCGCCCCCAAGCGCCCGCATGGGCGATAATCCGCGTTCCCCGACCCGAGTGCCCCCCGACCTCGTGTATAGCCTTGCCCGCCCCTTCCTCTTCGGACTGGATGCCGAACGCGCGCACGGTCTCGGCCTGACGGCGCTGGAGACGGCTTATCGCAGCGGCCTCAACCCGCTGATGGCCCGGCCGCCCAAGCCGCTGCCGACCAAAGTCCTCGGCCTGAGCTTCCCCAACCCGGTCGGCCTGGCCGCCGGCCTGGACAAGAACGGCGCGCACATCGATGCGCTGCTGTCGCTGGGTTTCGGCTTCATCGAAATCGGCACGGTCACGCCCAAGCCGCAGGCCGGCAACCCCAAGCCGCGCATGTTCCGCCTGCCCGAACAGCAGGCGGTGATCAATCGCCTGGGCTTCAACAACGAAGGCGTCGATGCGCTGGTGCGCAACGTGGCCAAGGCCCGGCGCAAACGCGGGCTGCTCGGCATCAACATCGGCAAGAACAAGGACACCCCGAACGAGAGCGCCGAGGACGATTACCTCTACTGCCTAGAACGCGTGTACCCGCTGGCCGACTACATCACCGTCAATATTTCCTCGCCCAACACCGCGGGCTTGCGCGAACTGCAGGAAGAACAATCGCTGCGGCGGCTGGTCGGCAACCTGCGCGAGGCGCAGGAGAAGCTCGCAGCGCGCGAAGGCAAGCGGGTGCCGATGCTGGTCAAGATCGCGCCGGACCTGTCCGACGACGACATCGAAGCCGCCGGCCGCGTGCTCGGCGAGTTGCAGGTCGACGGTGTGATCGCGACCAACACCACCATCGCCCGCGACGGTGTGGAAGGCAGCCCATTCGCGAACGAGATGGGCGGCCTGTCCGGCCGTCCGCTGATGACCCAATCGACCACGGTGCTGCGCAAGATGCGCACGCGCCTGCCCGAGAGCATCCCGATGATCGGGGTCGGCGGCATTCTGTCGGGCGCCGACGCGGTGACCAAGATGGCCGCCGGCGCGAGCCTGGTGCAGTGCTATTCGGGGCTGGTGTATCGCGGCCCGGCGCTGGTGCACGAGTGCGTCGACGCCATCCGCCGCCGCAAGGAAGCGCCCAGTCGCGGCCACGTGCCGCCGACGATCTGAGCCGCCGCCATCGCTTTCGAGTCCGCCCGCTTCCAGATGTCACCCACTGATCCACTCAATCCGGCCTTCGCGCATGACCGCTGAACCGCGCATCGTGCGCGACGCTGAGCTGCAACACCGCAATACCTTCGGCGTTGCCGCGCGCGCGCCCTGGCTGGTGTCGATCGACGATGCCGCGGCGCTGCCGCAGGCGCTGCAGACCGGTCCATTGAACGACGGCATCGCGCTGACCCTCGGCGGCGGCAGCAATCTGCTGTTCGCCGGCGATGCCGACGGCGCCGTGCTCGAGCTCAGCGGCCGCCGCATCGCGACCCTCGGCGGCGACGGCGATCGCGCCATCGTGCGCGCCGACGCCGGAGTGATCTGGCACGAGTTCGTCATGCACAGCCTCGCCGAGGGCCTCGCCGGGCTGGAGAACCTGGCGCTGATCCCCGGCACCGTCGGCGCCTCGCCGATTCAGAACATCGGCGCCTACGGGGTGGAAGTGCGCGATTTCGTGCATGCGGTCGAGGCCTTCGAACCGGCAAGCGGGCAGTGGCATCGCTTCGACAATGCTGCTTGCGAATTCGCCTACCGCGACAGTCGCTTCAAGCAATCGCCCGACCGCTATCTGATCACCGCGGTCGAATTCGCCCTGCCACGCGCGCCCGCGCTCAAGCTCGACTACGCCGGCATCGGCGAAGAACTCGCGGCGATGGGCGTGAACACGCCGACGCCGCAGTCAGTGGCCGACGCGGTGATCGCGATCCGCCGGCGCAAACTGCCCGACCCGGCGGTGCTCGGCAACGCCGGCAGCTTCTTCAAGAATCCCATCGTCGCCGCCGCGCAGGCCGAAGCCTTGCTCGCGCAGCATCCGGCGATGCCGGTGTTTCGCGGCGCCGATGCCGACACCCGCAAGCTGTCGGCGGCCTGGCTGATCGACGCCTGCGGCTGGAAAGGCCATCGCGACGGCGACGCCGGCGTATCGGCCGCGCACGCGCTGGTGCTGGTCAACCACGGCGGCGCCAGCGGCCTGCAATTGCTCGACCTCGCCCGCCGCATCGCCGACTCGGTGCAGGCGCGGTTCGCGGTCGCGATCGAACCCGAGCCGCGCATCGTCGGCGCGCGCTGGTGAGCGCAACCCCGGCGCATCCGCTGCGTGCCGCCGGCCTGATGTTGGCGAGCACCTTGTGTTTCGGGGTGATGGCGATCGCGATCCGGCTGGCTTCGGCCTCGCTGCACACCTTCGAGATCGCGTTCTTCCGCAACCTGTTCGGATTGCTAGCGGTGTTGCCGCTGTTGCTGGGCGCGCAGCGCGCCGAACTGCGCACCAGGCAATTGCCGAAGTATTTCGTGCGTTGCCTGATCGGCATGTTCTCGATGCTGGCCGGGTTCTGGGCGCTGGGCCATCTGCCGCTGGCGCAGGCGATTTCGCTGACCTACTCCACGCCGATCTTCGTCACCATCGCCGCGGTGCTGTTCCTGCGCGAACACGTGCGCGCGCGGCGCTGGCTCGCGGTCGCGGCCGGCTTTATCGGCGTGTTGATCATCGTGCGGCCGGGCTCGACGGAGTTCTCCATCGACAGCCTGGCGGCGCTGCTCGCCGCGGTCCTCGGCGGCGTGATCGCTATCCAGATCAAGCAGCTATCGAAGGTCGATTCGGCCAACACCATCGTGCTGTACACCTACGCGTTCTGGGTGCCGATGTCGCTGCTGCCGGCCTTGTTCGTGTGGCAATGGCCGCACGGCATCACCTGGTTGTGGATCGCCGCCGCCGGCCTGTTCGGCACCGGCGGTCAGGTGCTGTGGACGCATGCGTTGAAGCTGGGCGAGGTCTCGGCGCTGACGCCGATCAGCTTCACCCAGTTGCCGCTGGTCGCCGCCGCCGGCTGGCTGTGGTTTGGCGAATCGCTGGACATCTACACGGTGATCGGCGCGGCGATCATTCTCGGATCGAACGCGTATATCGCCCATCGCGAAGCGGTGCTGGCGCGGCGGCGCGCATCGGCCGCATCGACGGCGGGCGCGGTACCGGGCGAGTAAGCGGCGCGGCGACCTGGGCTGCCTGCAGGCGCGGCGTGAGTCGCGGCCGCGGACCAACCGATCGCGACGAAAGCACCTTTCGCCGCGAACCCGATGCAGCGCGGTCGCGGCTTGCGCCGCTCCTACAGTGCAATACGAAGCCACTCGGTGATCGCGCGCTCATCGATCGCGGCGACTACACACCATCGCGGCCGCGGCCCGCGTCACATCCGTCCCCGCATCAGCGGCCAACGCGCCACCGCCGACACGCAGTCGCAGTGACGCAGCACACGCGCGCGCAATAGGCGATGCGGATCACATGCTGCAGCGCACGAACCCGCGCGCGCGCCGCGCCGTTTCGTGACGGTTTCAGGGGCAATAGCGGCCACCGGTAGCCGCAATCGCGGCCAATCTGCGGCGCGGCCGGTAAACACGCCCCATCGCGATTGACCCGTCACCCCGCCACCGCTATTCCGGACGCTGCAGTACGGAGGGGAACCGGCCGCGCGCACGCCCTAGCACGCGCCGAATACGCGTTTCGCTCCTCCCTTCATGACGATTCAAAGGAGAGAGACATCATGGCAGTAAGCCGCTATCTGGCCGTCGCCCTCGTGGGCGGCGCCGTCGCCTTGTCGAGCCTGCCCTCGCAGGCCGAACAGGGCGATTACGGATTTTTCCAGACCATTCGCAACCTGGTGTCGCCGCCCAAGGCCGACAACAAGGTCCAGGCCGCGCAACGCACCGGCCAATACCCGCTGCTCAGCCGCGACGCCACGCGCGCCGACGGTTTCGACCCGGCCGCGTACTACCAATGGCAGACCGTGCAACTGCCGGCGGAAACCGGCGCGATCTGCGGCAACGGTTCGCCGTACAAGATCTTCGTCAACCGCGTGCCCAACACCACCAACACCATCATCTACATGGAAGGCGGCGGCGCGTGCTGGGACTATGCGAGCTGCACCGGCGCGACCGGCGTGCGCGGCGCGCGCAATCCCAACGGCGTGCCCGACGACTACATGAAGCTGCTCAACCCGGGCGCCAGCCTGGTCAGTCCGTTCGTGACGCGCGTGAGCCCGTTCGATGCGGTCAAGACCCAGAACTGGAACATGGTTTACGTGCCTTACTGCACCGGCGATATTTACAGCGGCGACAAGGTCGCGGTGTATCCCGATCCGAGCGGACAGCAGCAGCCGTTGGTGTGGCACCACAACGGCCTGCGCAATACCCGCGCGATGACCGCGTGGCTCAAGGACAACCTGCCGCGTCCGGGCCAGATGCTCAGCACCGGTTGCAGCGCCGGCGGCGCCGGCAGCCTGATCGCCTACGATTCGGTGCGCAGCGATCTGGCGCCGAGCAGCGCGTACCTGATCGACGACTCCGGCCCGATCTTCCCGACCCCGCGCAACGGCAATCCGGCCGAATACCCCTCGCAGCCGCTGATGAACAAGATCCGCGACGTGTGGGGCCTGGACGCGCCGAACGGCCCGTTGGCCTTCCTCGCCGCCGGTCTGCCGCAGATCGATCTCAACGAACTGGGTTCGATCTATCCGGCGCTGGCCAACAAGCACCGTAACGATCGCCTGGGCCAGACCCATTTCTGGCAGGACCTGAACTATTCGTCCTACTCGTACGAGCGTTTCCACGACGATATCGCCCAGGCGCCGAACCAGGCCGCGAAGGAAGCGCTGATCCACGCCAAGTGGGGCAGCGACACCACCCGCCTGGCCGCGCGCTTGAACACGCTGGACAACTTCGGCGGTTACTTCCCGCAGTACCGCGCCTTGAACGAGAGCCACTGCACGACCATCGTCGATTTCAAGAACGGCGACGTGCAGGCGCAGAACCTGGAGTTGAAGAACTTCATCGACAGCGTGCTCGACGGCAACGGCAAGGTGCTCGACGCCAGCGAAGCCAGCGACGCGGCCGACAAGGCCAAGCCATTCAACCTGCTGTACTGGCTGGTCGACCAGCTGCTGGCCTGATGAGACGATAAGGCATGAATCGCAACATCCTCATGCTGGGTCTTGCCCTGACCGTCGCGGCCTGCGCCGCGGCGGTCAGCCTGGGCTGGAACCCGCTGCGCCCGGCGCGCGCGCAGGCCGCGCCCACGACATCGACGGGAGCCGCGGTCGCCGCCGGCAAACCCGATCCTTCATTGCACAACCTGCTGGCGACGCCGAAAGCGCGCGATTATCAGCAACGCAAGCAGTTCCAGTCCGATGCCCACGACTTCTTCCGCAAGGCCGCCTCGCTGGGTCCGGCCGAACGCGAACGCCGCGCGCAGGCGCTGCGCGAGGACATCGAACGCTACGAAAACGCGAGCGAACTGTCGGCCGGCGAATCGATGCTGCTGCGGGTCGGCCTGATCCAGGCCACCGTCGCCGACGAAGCGCAGCAGGCGGCGATGGTGCAGCAACTGGCGACGCGTTACCGCGCCGATGCGAAACGCCGCGAGCAGCAATGGATCGAACAGCAGCAGCACGACACGCGCTTTCAGACTTACAAGCAGCGCGAACGCGTGGTGGTCGCCGAGGTGTTGGCGATGCAGCAGATTCCCGGCGGCGTCACTCGCGACGAATATCTGCGCCAGCGGTTGCAGGCGGAGCGGGAGCGGGTATATCGGTGAGTGCTAATGCGAGCGGGACACCGAGCCGCCACGCTTAAACAGCTTGGCCAATCATTTCGTCCATTCGCCCCCTTTGAAAAAGGGGGCTGCGCGCTGCGCACGCGAGATGTCTGTACTTCGCTCATTCGCGCGGGGGATTTGCTCTTCGTGCGGGGCGCAGTGATCTGCGGGTAAAAGCAAATCCCCCCTAGCCCCCCTTTTTCAAAGGGGGGAATGCTTCGGGAAGCTGCGTTTTGGCTTGGAATCGTCGCGCTATCTCAACCTCGCAGCGTTGCGCGTCAATCAGCCCACTTTGAAAAAGGGGGCGGCGCGCTGCGCGGGCTGGATCTGTGTACTTGGCCGGTTCGCGCCGGGGATTCGCTTTTCGTACACGACGCCGCGATCTGCGGGTAAAAGCTAATCCCCCTAGTCCCCTTTTCCAAAGGGGGGAATGCTTCTGGAAGCTGCGTCTTGGTTTGGAATCGGCGCGCCATCTCGGCCTCGTAGCGTTGCGCGTCAATCAGCCCACTTTGGAAAAGGGGGCGGCGCGCCGCGCGGGCTGGATGTGTGTACTTGGTCGATTCGCGCGGGGGATTCGCTTTTCGTACACGACGCCGCGATCTGCGGGTAAAAGCGAATCCCCCCTAGCCCCCCTTTTCCAAAGGGGGGGGAATGCTTCTGGAAGCTGCGTCTACGCGCTGTAACTACATGTCCTCGGCAACGATCACCCGATTACGCCCACTGCGCTTGGCCACATACAACGCCTGATCCGCGCGCGCGAACGTGGCGGCGGTCTCCTCGCCCGCGCGATAAGCCGCTAGGCCGATGCTGACCGTCAGCGGCAAGCCGACCGGCAGGTTGGCGATCGCTTCGCGCACGAATTCGCATTGCAGTTGCGCCTGCGCCGACGGCGCTTCGAACAGCATCAGGAACTCTTCGCCGCCGTAGCGCGCGACGCTGTTGGGACCGGCCGAATACAGGCGCAAGGCATCGGCCACGGCCTGCAGGATGCGGTCGCCTTCGGGATGGCCGTGGACGTCGTTGATGAGCTTGAAATGATCGATATCGAGCACCGCGACCTGCAGCGGCGCGTTCGCGTCGCTGCGCGCCACCGCCTGTTCCAGCGCCAGCGCGAAGGCGCGGCGGTTCGGCAGGCCGGTCAGCGGGTCGGTGCGGGTCAAGGCGGTCAGGTCGGCGTTGCTGGCTTCCAGTTCGGCCTGGTACTGCAGCAGTTTGTGTTCGTACCAATCGCTTTCCTGCAACTGCTGGGCCAACGCGCGGCTGACCCGGCGCAGTTCGAGCAGGCGCGAGGTCTGTTTCGACAAGGCCTGCAGGGCATCGAACTGATGCGGCTGCAATTCGCGCGGCTCGCTGTCGATCACGCACAAGGTGCCGATCGCTTCGCCGCCCGGGGTGACCAGCGGCGAGCCGGCATAGAAACGGATATGCGGATCGTCGGTGACCAGCGGGCTGTCGAAGAAACGTTCGTCGTTGCGCGCATCGGGCACGACCATGGTCCGGTTCGGCTCGAGGATGGCGTGTGCGCAGAACGCGAGATCGCGCGGGGTCTGCTGCGCGTCCAGGCCGATGCGCGCCTTGAACCATTGGCGATCGGCGTCGATCAGGCTGACCAGCGCGGTGGGCACGTCGCAGATCGCCGCGGCGATCGCGACCAGGTCGTCGAAGTCCTGTTCTGGTGGAGTGTCGAGCACGCCGTAATGGCGAAGCGCTTCCAGGCGCGCGGTTTCGTTTGCGGGAATCTGCGGTTTCTGCACGGCACCACGTCCGGTAAGTGTCCGGTTTACGGCGCGTCGGCACCGTTTTCGCGGACGGCGGGTCACGGCGGTCAGTCTAACAAAACGGCCTGAACCGACTGTTTGCCGCCCGCCCCACCCGTTCGGCCGCAGCACGCCGGCCCGGCGGCGTCAATGCGACTGGAGCGCGAACGCCTCAACCATCGATACCCGTCACAGCGATTGCGCGACCTTGGAACGGGGCGCTGCCGCACTGCCTGCAATGTCGAACCGATAGACTCACCACGGCAAGGCGATGCCGCGAACGAGCGCGGCGCCGGCCACGGATCGCCACGATGGAGGGCAAGGTGCAGGTGGAAACGAATAATTACGTCGAGCTCAAGAGCGAGATCCTCGACGGCATGCGCAGCTACCGCGAAGACCTCGCGCAGGACGGCGTCGATGCGGGTTACAGCGTGCAACAGATCGACGAGTGCGAAGGCATCATCGACCGCTTTCTGGAGACCATGAGCGCGGCGGCCGAACGCGGCGACAGCGCCGCCGCGCACGGCGCGGTCAAGGACGCGGTGTTGGGCTTGAATGCGCTCAATGCGCGCTGCGGGCACAGCCTGATCGAGACCGATCAGCGCGAAGGCTTATGCGAGTTGATCCTCGGCGCGGCGGTGGTGGCCGGCCTGTGCGCCGAGGGCGAGGACATTACCGAGGAGTGGCGGGAGTGGTGAGTCGCGGTTGAGGGTTGCGATGCCGCGTTCGAGGTTCGTCGTTAT
>NZ_LMHM01000013.1:542411-560033 GCF_001427785.1 Lysobacter sp. Root690 | reverse complement strand
GCTCGCGCCGCTCCTACAGGGAGCGCATGCAGGAGCGGCGCGAGCCGCGACCACGACACCACAACCATTGCGAAACCAGCCGGCGCCCGCGCACGGACCCGGCTTTTCGAATGCCACGACTCAGCGCGCGGTGACCGTCAACGCCACCCGCAACGCGACCTTCGGCCGGATCGGATCGTCGCTGGCCACGCACACGTAACCGCTGTGCGCGCCCGGCGCGAGGCCGGCGGTGTTGATGCGCACCCGGTTGGCGAAGCTGCCGTTGCCCGGCACCCGCCCGAACGCTCGCTGCGGCGCGCCGATCCACGGCGCTCCGCATTGGCTCTGTCCGTCGATGCTGTAAGCCAGACCGGCGAAGCCCTCGCCGGCGCCCCAGCTACCGACACCGGCCGCGTTCGGCGCGATGGTGCGGAACTGGTTGTCGCCGGTGTTCGAGGCGAACCACACCCAGCGGTTCGCGAAGCTGGTGCGCGCGCTCACCACCAGCCAATAGCGGCCCGGCGCGAGTTCGACGTTCTGACCGGCGGCGGTCAGGTCCAAGGTGATGTCGGCGCCCTGCACGCTCACGCCGGTCGCGTTGGGCGCGGCGGTGTAGCTCCATACCGCGTTGCCGGCGAGCGGATTGCTGCTCGGACTACCGGCGTTGTCGGCGTACACCGCCCAGTTCAAGCTCGTCGCCGTGCTTGCCAGCGGTTGCCCGCTGGAGACGAAGCCCGCCGAGAACAGCTTGGACAGCTTGGTGGTTTCAGCCAGGGTGAAGTCGTCGCTGGAGAACTGCGCCGGCACGCCGGCGCTGGCCGGGTCGGTGTAGATCGTGCTGCGGAAGCCGCTGTTGACGCCTTCGGCGCTGGCGTCGATCAAGGTGCGCGACGCGGTGCCGGTGTTGTCGACCTGGAACTCGAGCGGCGCGGCGCTGGTGTTGCCGATGCTGAAGTCGGCGAAACCGCGGCTGCCGGCCGGCAGGGTCAAGGCGACCTGCGCCGGGCTCAGCTCGATCGCCGGCGGCGGCACCGAGACCGCGATTGGCAGATGCAGCTGCGGCGAGTTGCGGTTCAACAGCGGCTGCAGCTCGAGCTTGCCGAAGTGCCAGCTTCCGTCCTTGGCGAAGTTCTGGCTCAGCACCAGCACGCTGACCGTGGTGCTGCTGCCCTGCGCGGAAACGAAGATCGGCGGGAAGGCGATGCCGTTGAGGCCCTTGACCTGCGCCAGCCACAATTCGGGCTTGCCCTGGGCGTGACGGAAGGTGCGCTTGAACGTGCACGAACCCACGCACTCGCTCTTTTCCAGGCTCGCCAGATTGAGCGCGGACACATCGCCGCCAGTCGCCGGGTCGGCGGCCAGGAAGCGCGCGGTGGTCTCGTTGAGGACCAGACCGGCCTGGGTGGCGCGATCGACCTGGATGCGGCCCGAGCCCATGTCGAACGCGTCGGCGGGAGTGACCTCGTCTTCGCGGAACACCTCCTGCTTGGCAGTCAGCATCAGCGCCGACTTGATCTCGGCCGAAGTCCAGTTCGGCTGCGCCTGACGCAACAGCGCGGCGGCGCCGGCCTGATGCGGCGAGGCCATCGAGGTGCCGCTGAGCAGGCCGACCACGTTCTCGCTGCCGGTCAGGGTGGTGCCGGAAATCACCGCGAGCACGTTGACGCCGGGCGCGGTCACGTCGGGCTTGATCAGATCCAGGCCTTCGGCCGGTCCGCGCGAACTGAACGCCGCGAGCACGTCGGGCGTGTTCGGGATCGGCGACGGCGGGAAGTTGATGCCGCCGGTGGAGGTGTTGCCGTTGCCGGCGGCGAAATCGCGCAACGCATCGCTGTCGGTCTGCGAGGCCAGGAACGCCGGGATCGTCGTGCCCGGCACGCTGGGCGTGGTCAGGGCCGGCTGGTTGTTGGCGATCACCACCGCGACCGCGCCGGCGGCCGTGGCGTTCTGGATCTTGACCGAGAAGTTGCAGGTGCCGCGGCGGATCACCGCGACCGCGTTGCTGAAGGTGCCGGCGGCGAACGGGTTGCAGCCGTCGTCGGCGGCATTGATGCCGGCGCTGACCCGCAGCGGCGTGGTCGGCGGCAACGACGCCGCGAACGCGGTGCCGCCGCTGCCCTCGGTCAGTTCGATCGCCTGCAGCGCCGGCGGCACGGCGCCAGGACCGGTCACCTGCAGCAGATAAGCGAACGTGCCGCGGCCGTGCTGAGCCGCCGCGGTGGTCGAGGTCCAGGGCTGGCGATGGCCGGTGGTGTTCGGGCCGGGGCCGGAGTTGCCGGCCGCCGCGGCGATGAAGATGCCGGCGTCGGAGGCGTTGAGGAAGGCCAGCGACACCGCTTCGCCCCACGGCGACGCGCCGCCGCCGATCGAGTAGTTGATGACGTCCACGCCGTCGGCGATGGCCTGGTCAACCGCCGCCACCGCCGAGGTGTTCGGGCACTGCCCCTGGTTGGTCGCGGCGATGGTGTAGCAGATGTCGTAAGCGATGATATTGGCGTGCGGCGCGACACCGGAGATGCGGATGTTGCGGCCCTTGAAATTGGCGGTCCAGGCATTGCCGGCCGCGGTCGAGGCGGTGTGGCTGCCGTGGCTGTTGGTGTCGCCGAAGCCGGGTTCCTCGCGCAGGCCGGCCACACCGCAGGTATTGCCGGGCGGGCCGCAGACGAAGTCCCAGCCGCCGATCAGCTTGTCGTTGCAGCGCCCTTCGTCGACCCCGCCGGGCGCGCAGGTGCCGATGAAGTTGCCGCTGCCGTTGGGATTGACGTGGTGATAGCCGGTGTCGTCGATCGCCGCGAACGCCGGGCTGCCGAAGTTGATGCCGGTGTCGAGAATGCCGACCACCACGCCTTCGCCGCGGAAGTTGGTGGGGTTGGCGTTCCACAGCGCCGGCGCGCCGATCAGCTGCGGGCCGACGTCGGTGGCGAGGGGGTACTCGCGGTATTCCTCGACCAGTTCGACGCCCGGCAACTTGGCGATGCGCGCGGCTTCGTTTTGGGTCATGCGGGTGACCACGCCGTTGACCGCGTGGTGCATGCGCCGCTCGATCGCCAGCGGACGGCCGATCAGCGAGCTGATGCCGCGTTCGTGATCGCGCTGCACGGTGTCGAGATGGCGCACGTAGCTGCGCGCCTGGGCGCTGTGGACGTCGATGCGGCTGGTGCCGCCGCTCGCGCTCTTGGCCGAGGCGCTGTTGGCGTTCTGCGCGCCGGCCAGGCGCTGCGGCGCGGGCAGGCCGGCGATTTCGCCGTGATACGTGCTCAGCGGCGCTTCCTTGTACAAGACGATGTAGCGGCTGGTTTGCGTTTCCAGGCCGCTGTTGGCGCGTTGCGGCGATGGCGCGCCGCCGATCGCGCCGGCGTCGGCCGGGCTGTCGCCGCTCAGGCCGCGTACCGCGGCGCCGGCGAGCGCGGCCAGCCCGATCAGGCTGACTGCGATCGTCAATCGATTGACTGCATGTGGCATCGAGAGGTCCTCCACGTTCGTTCGCGAAGAGATCGCCCCATGCCTGCCCTGTCCAGGCACGTCGCGGTCCAGAGTTCAGGAGGGAGCATCGCCCCCGGCGAACGCCGGCGGCCTGGCGCCGCGAACGCAGCGGCCGGCGCGGTGCACGCGTCGGTCGATTCATTTGCGTCCCCGGCAGGCACTCCCCACCTGCCGACACACTGCGCGAGAGCGAAACGTTACGGCGTGATCATTGCCACAGTTTCAGCGCCGTTGCAGATGGTTTTTCTGCATGTTTCAGCGCCGCAACCTCATGAATCGGGATGCGGCGCTTCGCGCATTGCGCACGCGTATTTCGCGAGCGGGCCTTGTTGCCGCCGTGCTTGTGCGTATGGAACCGATGTACTGCGGCGCATCGTGGCGAGCTGAGCGAAGAGCGTCGGGGCTGAAGCGCGTCCCGCAAAAGACTTCGTGCTTACGATCAACTCGCCTCGACTCGCCTCGACTCGAATCGTCTTGGAACACCTTGCCTCGATTCGATTCGATTCGATTCGATTCGTTTCGTTTCGTTTCGTTTCGTTTCGTTTCGTTTCGTTTCGGTTCGGTTCGGTTCGGTTCGGTTCAATGCAATGTGATCGCACACACCCGCAAGCGATACGAAATCGGCGCAAGCCCGAAGCCTTTTGTGGGCGGCGCTTCAGCCCCGACGCCTTTCGTTCCGCCGCGTCGAATCATCCGATCCGGACACTCGACTCCAATTGCACTCAACCCGGGCAGATGCGAAATCGATAACCCGCATCGATGCGCTCCGATTTCGAAGCCGACAAAAAAACGGCGCCCTCGCGGGCGCCGTCGTGTATCGCATCGCAGTATCAGGACCGGCCAGGTGATTCACCCAACCGGCCGATCCCACATCGGCGTCATCGCCTCCAAACCGGCAGCCGATGCGCCGCCTGGATCACCAGCCGAAACCCGCGCCGATGCCGACCGAGCTTTCCGAATCGCTGAACGCACCGCCGACGGTGACCGTCGCGCGATCGCTGATCGCGCGCTGGTAGCCGATCGACAAGGCCTGCTCGCCGCCCTGGAAACCGGCGCCGACCGCGACCCGGTTGGTGGTGCGCAGGCCCGCGGCGCTGGCCGACATCTGCACCATCGCCGAGGTCATCGCGCCCATCCGGTCGATGCGCTGGTCCTGCTTGTTGAAACGCCAGTTCATGTCGTCGCGCAGGCGATTCACCGCTTCGGTCGGCGCGGCCAGCATCTGGGTCACGCGCGAATCGGTGTAGGTGTTGGCGCTGCGCAGGGTGTTGACGTCGCCGGCGTCGGCGTGGGCGTTGGCGCTGCTCAAGGTCGCCGCGTCGCCGGCCTGGACTTGGGCGACGTTGGCCGCGTCGGTCGGCGCGGTGCCGGCGGCGACGTTGGACACGCGCGTGCCGCCCGCGCCCTGCAGGTTGACCTGGGTCTGCGAGGGATCGGAGTAGGTCACCGAGTTGGCCGCGCCGGTGCCGACCCGGGTGTACAGGTCGGTCAGGCGGCCGTCGACCGCGGCGAAGGCCGAGCCCACGTCGTTGTAGTTGCCGCCCTGGATCACATAGGTCGGCGGGGTGAACACACCGCCGCCGAAGCTGGCGCCGCCGCCGAGCGCGCCGGTCACGGTGTTGAGCTGCGACAGATTGACCGCGTCGGTGTCCTGAGTGGCCGCGGCGACGTTGACGAGTTGGCGCTCGGCGCCGGCCGAACCGATCGAGACGGTGTTGGCGCGATCGGCGACCGAGTTGCTGCCCAGGGCCACGCTGTCGGCGGCGGTCGCGCTGGCGCTGTTGCCGAGCGCGACGGCGTTGTCGGCGCCGGCGTTGGCGTTGTTGCCCAGCGCGGCGCTGTTGTCGCCGGTGGCGTTGGCGGCCGCGCCGACCGCGGTGGCGTTGGCGCCGGCGGCGGTCGAGGAGCTGCCGGTGGCGACGCTCTGGTCGCCGCTGGCGGTCGCGCCGGTGCCGCTGGCGACGCTGCCCAGGCCGCTGGCGGTGGCACCGATGCCGCTGGCGACGCTCTGGTCGCCGCTGGCGGTGCTGCCCGAGCCCAGCGCCGACGCGGCCTGGCCGGTGGCGACGCTGCCCTGGCCAAGCGCGACGCTCAGATCGCCGGTGGATTGCGCGCCCGAGCCGACCGCGACGCTGCCGAAGCCGTCGGCGGTGGCGCCCGGACCGCACGCGGTCGCATCGACACCATTGGCGGTGGCGCCGGCGGAATCGACGTTACCCAGGCCGTCGTCGACCTGGCAGGTCGAACCGGCCCAGGCCGAGGTGCTGGCCAGCATCAGTGCGGCGGCGAGGACGGAAAGCTGCATGTTCTTCATGAAGACCCCTGAGACGGGGCGGGCCGCGGCGAAGCGCGCGACGGCCCGCGGAATGCGGGAATGGACCGGCGCGGCGCCGGTCCGATCGAAAGGCACCGCCGCCGGGTGGCGGCGGTGCCGGGTCTAGCCGTTGCCGCCGATCAGGGCCCCGGCGTGACCGTCAGCGCGACGCGCAGCGCCGCCTTCGGCCGCACCGGATCGTTGCTGGCCACGCACACGTAGCCGACGTGGTTGCCCGGCGTCAGGCCGGCGGCGCTGATCTGCACCTGGGTGTTGACCCCGACGGTCGGGTTGAGGCGGCCGAACGCGCGGTCCGGTGCGCCGATCCACGACGCGCCGCAGGCGTTCGCGCCTTGCAGGTTGAAGGCCTGGCCGGCGAAGCCGGTGCTCGCGTTCCACACGCCGGTCCCGGCGGTACCCGGGGTGATCGCGCGGAAGATGGTGTCGCCCGTGTTGGAGGCGAACCACACCCAACGGTTGGCGAAGGTGCTGCGCGAATACACGATCAGCCAGTAACGGCCCGGAGCGAGGTTCACGTTCTGCCCGGCCGCGGCCAGGTTCAACGCGATATTCGCGCCGGTAACCGTCACACCCGCGCCGGTCGGCAGCGCCGAGTAGCTCCACACCGCGGCGCCGGGGGTGGTCTGCGGATTGCCTTCGGGGTTGCCGCCGACGTCGCGGTAGATCATCCAGGTCAGGCCGGTCGAAGTCGTCGCCAGCGGCTGGCCGCTGGACACGAAGCCCTGGGTGAACAGCCGGGTGATCTGGGTCGCTTCGGTGACGGTGAAATCGTCGGACGAGTACTGGCCCGGACTGCCGGCGGTCGCCGGATCGGTGTACTGGGTGCTGCGGAAGCCGCTGCTGACCGCGCCGGCCGGCGCGTCGATGTAGGTGCGGGTGCCCGAACCGGTGTTATCGATCTGGTAATCGAGCGCCGAGCCGCCGACGTTGTCGATACGGAAGCTGATCGAACCGGTGCGGCCGGTTTCCAGGTTCAGTGCGACCTGGCCCGGATTCAACGCGATCGCCGGCGGCGGCACCGAAACCGCGATCGGCAGACGCAGCGTCGGCTGCGCGGTGTTGCCACCCTGCGGCGTCAGCACCAGCTTGCCGAAGTTCCACGAACCGTCCTTGGGCAGCGAGCTGCTCAGCACGGTCACCTTGACCGCCTTGCTCTCGCCCGGGTTGAGCACCAGCGACAGCGGCGTCACCACGACACTCAGCCCCTCCCCGCGCACGTTCCAGGTCTGGCGCGTGCTCAGGGTGTTGCGGAAGGTGCGGGTGAAGGTGCAGCTGTTGGCGCACTTGGCCTTGCCCATGCTCGGCAGGTTGAGGCTGGACGGATCGCCGCCGGTGGCCGGGTTGGCCGCGCGGTAGTTGGCGGTGGTCTCGTTGAGCACGAGGCCGGCCTTGATCGCCTGATCGATCTGCACCCGGCCCGAGCCCATCGCGAACGCGTTGGCCGGGGTCACCGAGTCTTCCTTAAACACTTCCTGCTTGGCGGTCATCATCAGCGCCGACTTGACCTCCGAGACAGTCCAGGTCGGTTGCACCTGACGCACCAGCAAGGCCGCGCCGGCCTGATGGGGCGACGCCATCGAGGTGCCGTCCTTCAGGCCGATCGCGCTCTCGCTGCCGCTGATGGTGGTGCCGGCGACGACCGCGAGCACCATCACGCCGGGCGCGGTGATGTCGGGCTTGACCAGATCGAACGCGCCGGCCGGGCCGCGCGAGCTGAAATCGGCGAGCACGTCGGGGGTGTTCGGCAGCGGCGTGGGCGGATAACCGATGCCGGCGGTGGAGGTGTTGGCGTTGGCGGCGGCGAAATCGCGGATCGCGTTGCCGTCGGCCTGGGTGATGCCGAACGCCGGAATGGTGGCGCCCGGAACGCTCGGAATGATGCCGCCGGCGGCGTTATTGACGACCACCAGCGCGCTCGCGCCCGCCGCCGCGGCGTTGGTCGCCTTGATGGCGAAGCTGCAGGTGCCGCGACGGATCACCGCGACCGCGCCCTGGAACGTGCCGGCCGGATATGCGGCGCAACCGTCCTCGACGCCGTTGATGCCGGCGCTCACGCGCAGCGGCGTGTTGCCGGGCAGCGCGGCGGAGAACGCGACGCCGCCGGTGCCTTCGGACAACTGCACGGTCTGCAGCGGCGCCGGCACCGCGCCGGGGCCGGTGACCTGCAACAGATAGACGAAATCGCCGCGGCCGTGAGTCGCCGCGGCCGTGGTGGCGACCCAGGGTTCCAGATGGCCGGTGCTGCCCGCGACCGGACCGTCGTTGCCGGCCGCGGCGGCGACGTAGATGCCCGCGTCGCTCGCGTTCAGGAACGCCAGCGAGACCGCTTCGCTCCACGGATTGCTGCCGCCGCCGATCGAGTAGTTGATCGCGTCGACGATACCGTCGGCGATCGCCTGATCGACCGCGTCGGCCGCCGACACGTTCGGGCACAGACCCTGGCTGGTCGAGATCTTGGTGTAGCAAACGTCGTAGGCAATGATGTTGGCGCGCGGCGCGACACCGGACATATGCACTTCGCGGCCGCGGAAGCTGGCGGTGCGCACGTTGCCGGCGACGGTGGAGGCGACATGGCTGCCATGACCGTTGGTATCGCCGAAACCGGGCTCCTCGCGGATATCGGGCTGGCCGCACTGGTTGGCGCGCGAGGCGCACACGAAGTCGTAGCCGCCGATCAATTTATCGTTGCAGCGGCCCGCATCGACGCCGCCGGGGGCGCAGGTGCCCAGGTAGTTGCCGGTGCCGAGCGGATTGATGTGCTGGTAGCCGGTTTCGTCGATCGCGGTGAACGACGGGCTGCCGAAGTTGATGCCCGAGTCGAGCACGGCGATGACCATGCCTTCGCCGCGGTGCGCGGTGGGCGTGGCGTTCCACAGCGCCGGCGCCCCGATCAGGGTCGGACCGGTGTCGGTGGCCATTTCGTATTCGCGGTATTCCTCGACCAGCAACACCTCCGGCATCGAGGCGACCTTGGCCGCTTCGTTCTGCGACAAGGTGGTGACCATGCCGTTGAGGGCGTGGCGCATGCGCCGCTCGACCCGCAGCTGACGGCCGAGCACGCGGTCGATGCGCTGCTCGTAGCCGCTCTGCATCTCGTCGAGGTGGTGCACGTAATTGCGCGCGTTGGCGCTCTTCACGTCGATGCGGCCCTCGCTCGCGGCGGCCATGCCGGTCATCGCGCCGCGCCCTTCCAGGCGCGCCGGCGCCGGCAGGCCCTGCAGGCCGCCCTTGTAGGTGCTCAACGGCGCGTCCTTGTACAGGACGATATAGCGGCTGGTCTTGCTCTCGGCGCTGCTGATCGCCGGCGCGGGCGCGCCGCCGATCCCGGCGAAACCCGCGCTGCCGCCGCCGCTCAATGCGAACACGCTGGCGCCGGCGATCGCCGCTACCGCGGCGATACCGAGCGCAATCGAAGTTTTCTTAAACACCTGTTGCATCTGAAACGTCCCCCACTCCAGTTTGCAAAACAATCCGCTCCGCTCGCGCACCTGGCGCAAACGGAGTGGTCCGTGATCATGATTCGACTGCAAGGCCCCACGCGGGTAAAAAACACCCCTGATACCCACAACGCGTGCCAGCCGACACTACCCCACCCCACGCTTGCGACGCGAGTGCCGTTTCTGATGAACGGGTCATGCAGCGGCCCGACCAGCGGTCGCTCGGCGACCGCTTCAGGCTTGACAAGGCGGGAATCGGCGCGCGAAGGCGCCGGTCAGCGATCCGGCCAGGGACGCAGCAGGCCGCCGCGATAGACCACCAGGTACACCGCGACCACCCAGGCCGTGGCGACCGCCCAGCCGGCGAGGATGTCGGAGGGGAAATGCACGCCGAGGTACAGGCGCGAAAAGCCGACCAGCAGCACGAACGGCGCCATCACGATCAGCACCGGCCAGCGCCAGCGGGTCGTCCAGCTCAGCCCGATCAAGGTGGCCGCCAGGGTCATCGACCCCATCGCATGCCCGCTGGGAAAACTGTAGTTGTGTTCCGGCGCGATCGATTCCCACAGCGACGGACGCTCGCGGGCGAAGAACTGCTTGGCCGCGATATTGAGCAGCGCCGACCCACCGAGCGCGATCGCGGCGAAGATCGCTTCGCGGAAACGGCGCAGCGCGACCAGCACCACGACCAGGCCGATATCGAACGGCACCACGCCGTACAGATAGCCGAGCTGCGACACGATCACGAACAGTTTGTCGTAGCCCTCGCGGGCCAGGCCGTGCGCGTACTCGAGCACCGGCACGTCGAAGACGATGGCTTCCTGCTCGTGGATTTCGTCGGCCAGTTCGGCGAAGCCCCACAGCGGCAGCAGCAGGCCGGCGAACACCAGCAGCAACAGCCAGCCGTGCCGGCGCAGCACCGCCGCGCCGAAGCGGGTGACCTGCTGCAGGGCGTTGTCGTTCGAACCGCTCTGGACCGCGGCGGCCTGATCGGTCGCGGCGGCGCGCTCGGCCGCGGCGCGCGACTCAGGCGCCGGCGACACGGGCGTTGTAATTGCGTTCGACGTAGCTGTCGATCAGCGCGACGAAGTCCTGGGCGATGTGCTCGCCACGCAGGGTCACGGTCTTCTCGCCGTCCTCGAACACCGGCGCCGACGGGGTCTCGCCAGTGCCCGGCAGGGAAATGCCGATGTTGGCGTGGCGCGATTCGCCCGGGCCGTTGACGATGCAGCCCATCACCGCCAGGGTGAGGTTCTCCGCGCCCGGATGGGTGATCTTCCACTCCGGCATCTTGTTGCGCACGTGTTCCTGCACGGTCTGCGCCAGCTCCTGGAAGAAGGTGCTGGTGGTACGGCCGCAACCCGGGCAGGCGGTCACCATCGGGGTGAACGCGCGCAGGCCCATGGTCTGCAGCAGTTCCTGGGCGACGATGACTTCATTGTTGCGCGACTGGCCCGGCTCGGGCGTCAGCGAAATGCGGATGGTGTCGCCGATGCCTTCCTGCAGCAGCACGCCGAGCGCGGCGCTGGAGGCGACGATGCCCTTGCTGCCGATGCCAGCCTCGGTCAGGCCCAGATGCAGCGCGTAATCGCCGCGGGTGGCCAGTTCGCGATACACCGCGATCAGTTCCTGCACGCCGCTGACCTTGGCGCTGAGCACGATGCGATCGGCCGGCAGGCCCAGCTCGACCGCGCGCGCGGCCGAATCCAGAGCCGAGCGGATCAAGGCCTCGCGCAGCACCCGGCCGGCATCCCAGGGTTCGGCGCGGGCAGCGTTCTCGTCCATCAGCTGGGTGGCCAGCGCCTGATCCAGCGAACCCCAGTTGGCGCCGATGCGCACCGGCTTGCCGTACTTGATCGCGAACTCGATCAAGGTGGCGAACTGGCTGTCCTTCTTCTTGCCGAAGCCGACGTTGCCGGGGTTGATCCGGTATTTGGCCAACACTTCGGCGCACGCCGGCTCGGCGGTGAGCAGTTGATGCCCGTTGTAGTGGAAGTCGCCGATGATCGGCACCTCGATGCCCATCATCGCGAGTTTGTCGACGATCCGCGGCACCGCCGCGGCGGCCTCGACGGTATTGACGGTGATGCGGACCAGTTCCGAGCCGGCCCGCCACAATTCGCCGATCTGCTTGGCGGTGGAGGCGACGTCGGTGGTGTCGGTGTTGGTCATCGACTGCACCACCACCGGCGCGCCGCCGCCGACCTGGACCCCGCCGACCGTCACCGATCGGGTCAGGCGTCGCGGCAGGGGGCCGAAACCGGGATGGGCGCAGGGCAAGGCGGCATCTGAATTCATGGCCGGCATTGTAACGCCGGGGCACGCGGCATACGTGTCGCTCAGGTGAAGCGCGGGGGGAACGGTGTGGTGCGGTGGGTCGCGGGGTTGGTGTGGCGCCGCCCCGGCAGAGTCGAGGCAAGGCCGGCGGAAGGTGAAACCGGTAGCGAGCCCTCCGCGATACCATCGACGATGACGATGTGCCGTTAGAACGCGCCGCCCCCAAGACCGTCATTCCCGCGAAGGCGGGAATCCAGTGCCTTTCGTGCGAGAACGCCTGAAGTCGCTGGATTCCCGCGTTCGCGGGAATGACGAGCAAAAAAGCGTACCTACGCCCGCCCCTTCCACCAGCCACACCATCAAATGCCCCCCAACCAAGCCGACGAAGTCCTAACCCCCAGCCAGCTCAACGCCCTGGCCCGCGACCTGCTGGAGGACACCTTCCCGCTGATCTGGGTCGAAGGCGAACTGGGCAACCTGTCGCGGCCCTCGTCCGGGCATCTGTACATGACCTTGAAGGACGCGCGCGCCCAGGTCCGCTGCGCGATGTTCAAGCCCAAGAGCAGCTGGCTGAAATTCGTCCCGCGCGAAGGCCTGCGGGTGCTCGCGCGCGGCCGGCTGACCCTGTACGAAGCGCGCGGCGACTACCAGCTTGTGCTCGATCACATGGAGGAAGCCGGCGAAGGCGCGCTGCGGCGCGCGTTCGAGGAACTCAAGGCGCGGCTCAGCGCCGAAGGCCTGTTCGACAGCGAGCGCAAACGCGAACTGCCGCGCTTCCCGACCCGTATCGCGGTGATCACCTCGCCCAGCGGCGCGGCGGTGCGCGACGTGCTGAGCGTGCTGGCACGGCGCTTCCCGCTGGTCGAGGCCGAGGTGCTGCCGGTGCCGGTCCAGGGCGACGGCGCGGCCGAGCGCATTACCGCGATGCTGCAGCGCGCGCAGGCCTCGCAACGCTATGACGTGATCGTGCTCGCCCGCGGCGGCGGTTCGCTGGAAGACCTGTGGGCGTTCAATGACGAACGCTTGGCGCGCGCGATCGCCGCATCCGCGGTGCCGGTGGTATCGGCGATCGGTCACGAAACCGACTTCAGCCTGGCCGACTTCGCCGCCGACGTGCGCGCGCCGACCCCGTCGGTCGCGGCCGAACTGCTGGTGCCGCAGCGCGACGATCTGCTGCACCGCCTGCGCGTGCTCGACGCGCGCCTGGCCAACCTGCAAGGCCAGCGCCTGCGCCAGGCGATGCAACGCACCGACCGCGCCGGCCTGCGCTTGAATGCGCAACGGCCGCAGGCGCGCCTGGCCGCGTTGCGCACCCGTCAGGACGATGCATTGCGCCGGCTGCAGCAGGCCTGGAACCTCAAGCTCGAACGCGAACGCGCGCATCTGCGCCATGCCGACGCGGTGCTGCGCGCGCGCCACCCGCAACGCCGCATCGCGCAATTGCGCGAACGCCTGGGCGCGCTCGCCCTGCGTCCGCAGGCGGCGATCGCGCGGCGCCTGCGCAACGACGCGCTGCGCCTGCGCGGCCTGGCCCGCTCGATGGAGGCGATCAGCCCATTGGCCACCGTCGCCCGCGGCTACGCCATCGTCCAGCACGAAGACGGCCGGGTGGTGCGCAGTGTGCTCGACGCCGCGCCCGGCGATCGCCTGACCGCGCGGGTGCACGACGGGCAGTTGAAGGTCCGGGTGGAAGACAGCGGCCAATAGGCCGCGCCGTTCGCCCGTTCGCGACCTTCACAGCGCGAACGCGAAACGCGAACGCCGTCGCTTTGCCGGTCGTGGCGAATCCAGTGGCGAGCAATCGACGGCGAACGGTCCGCACCGTTCCACCACCATCGCCCACCGCTAACACCGTTTGCGCGAGGATCGGACGATTCGGGCCAGGCCCGCATCCGGAGTCCCGCATGACCAAGGCGTCCGACCTGTTCGTCGCCGCGCTCGAGGCCGAGGGCGTGCAATACGTCTTCGGCATTCCCGGCGAGGAAAACCTCGACCTGCTCGAATCGATGCGCACCTCGACGATCAAACTCGTCCTCACCCGCCACGAACAGGCCGCCGGCTTCATGGCCGCGACCTACGGCCGCCTCACCGGCAAGGCCGGCGTGTGTCTGTCCACGCTTGGGCCGGGCGCGACCAACCTGGTCACCGCCGCGGCCTACGCTCAGCTCGGCGCTATGCCGATGCTGATGATCACCGGGCAGAAACCGATCAAGACCAGCAAGCAGGGTCACTTCCAGATCGTCGACGTGGTCGACACGATGCGCCCGCTGACCAAGTACACCCGCCAGATCGTCGCCGCCGACAGCATCCCGGCGCGGGTGCGCGAAGCCTTCCGCCGCGCCGAGGAAGAACGCCCGGGCGCGGTGCATCTGGAACTGCCGCAGGACATCGCCGGCGACCCGACTCAGGCGCGGCTGATCCCGGCCTCGTTCTCGCGCCGCCCGGTCGCCGAGGACAAGGCGATCGAACGCGCCGCCGAGGCGATCGCGAATGCGCGCCATCCGATCCTGATGATCGGCGCCGGCGCCAACCGCAAGACCACCTCGAAAACCCTCGACGCCTTCGTCGCCAAACTCGGCATCCCCTACTTCACCACCCAGATGGGCAAGGGCGTGCTCGACGAAGAAGGCCCGCTGTGGCTCGGCAACGCCGCGCTGTCGGACCACGACTTCGTCCATCGCGCCATCGACGCGGCCGACTGCATCATCAACATCGGCCACGACGTGATCGAGAAACCGCCGTTTTTCATGCGCGAAGGCCGGCGCACGGTGATCCACGTCAACTACGCCAGCGCCGAGGTCGACGCGGTGTATTTCCCGCAGATCGAAGTGATCGGCGACATCGCCCATTCGGTGTGGCGACTGTCCGAAGCGATCGCGCCGCAGCCACACTGGGACTTCGCCTTCTTCGATCGGGTGCGCACGGCGATGCTCGAACACCTGCGCGACCGCAGCGACGACGACCGCTTCCCGCTGGCGCCGCAACGCATCGTCGCCGACCTGCGCAGCGCGCTGTCGCCGCGCGACGTGGTCTGCCTCGACAACGGCCTGTACAAGCTGTGGTTCGCGCGCAACTACCGCTGCCGCGAACCCAACACCCTGTTGCTTGACAATGCCCTGGCGACGATGGGCGCCGGCCTGCCCTCGGCGATCGGCGCGCGCATCGTGTGTCCGGACCGCAAGGTCGTCGCGGTCTGCGGCGACGGCGGTTTCATGATGAATTCGCAGGAGCTGGAAACCGCGGTGCGGCTGGGCCTGGATCTGGTCGTGCTGGTGCTGCGCGACGACGCCTACGGCATGATCAAGTGGAAACAGGCGCACGAACGCTATCCGAGTTACGGCATGGACCTGGGCAATCCCGACTTCGTCGCCTATGCGCGCAGCTACGGCGCGCGCGGGCATCGGCCCGAATCCAGCGATGCGTTCCTGCCCTTGTTGCGTGAGGCCTTGGAAACGCCCGGCGTGGACGTGATCGAAGTTCCGATCGATTACCGCGACGACGACCGCATTCTCAACGAAGACATTCCGCGACTGGCCGCGGCGGTGCAGTGAGCGAACCCGCTCGCGGCGCGACCCGACCCGACCCTCGATGCGACCAATCTTCCCGATCTTGACTAGCAAGGAGAACCCAATGGCCAAGCCGAACAAGAAAAACACCGCCAAGCCCGCCAAGGGACTCAAATCCAGCTATCCCTATTACCTGGCCAACCGCCCGGTCGCCGCCAACACCGAGCTGGACGTGCTGGACAAGTACACCGGCAAGCGCGCGACCCGGGTCGCGATGGCCGACGCGGCCGCGGTGCGCAAGGCGATCGTCGCCGCGCACAAGGCGCGCGAAGCGATGGCCGCGTTCACCCCCGACCGCCGCCGCGACGTGCTCGAACACTGCGTGCGCCGCTTCAGCGAGCGCTTCGAAGAACTCGCGCTGGCGCTGTGCATCGAAGCGGGCAAGCCGATCAAGGACGCGCGCGGGGAAGTCACCCGGTTGATCGACACCTTCCGCATCGCCGCTGGCGAAGCCACCCGCATCGACGGCCAGATCATCGAACTGCAGATCTCCGAACGCACGCGCGGCTATCGCGGCATGGTCAAGCGCGTGCCGATCGGGCCGTGCAGTTTCATCACCCCGTTCAATTTTCCGCTGAACCTGGTCGCGCACAAGGTCGCCCCGGCGATCGCCGCCGGCTGCCCGTTCGTGCTCAAGCCGGCCATCAAGACCCCGATCGGCGCATTGATCATCGCCGAGGTGCTCGCCGAGACCGACCTGCCCGAAGGCGCGTTCTCGGTGCTGTGCTGTTCCAACGAGGATGCGTCCCTGCTGGTCGAGGACGAGCGGATCAAGTTGCTCAGCTTCACCGGCGGCCTGATCGGCTGGGATCTCAAGGCGCGTTCGGGCAAGAAGAAAGTCACTTTGGAACTCGGCGGCAATGCCGCCTGCATCGTCGACGCCGATCCGGGCGTGAGCCTGGATCATGTGGTCGAACGATTGGTGTTCGGCGCGTATTACCAGAGCGGACAGAGCTGCATCAGCGTGCAGCGCATCTACGCGCATGCCGACATCTACGAAAAACTGCGCAAGAAACTCAAGGCCGCGATCGGCGCGCTGCGCATGGGCGATCCGCGGGTCGATACCACCTTCATCGGCCCGGTGGTCGACGAAGACGCGGCCAAGCGGATTCAGTCGTGGATCGACGCGGCGGTCAAGGGCGGCGCCAAGCGCATCAACGGGGGTCCGCGCGAAGGCAACATGATCCCGGCGACATTGCTGGAGAAAGTTCCGCACGATGCCGACCTGTACCGCAAGGAAGTGTTCGGGCCGGTCGCGCTGATCGAACCGTTCGACGATTTCGACAGCGTGCTCGGCGAGGTCAACAACAGCGATTTCGGTTTGCAGGCCGGCGTGTTCACCGGTCGCCTGGATCACGCGATGAAGGCCTGGGACGTGCTCGACGTCGGCGGCGTCATCGTCGGCGACGTGCCGAGCTTCCGGGTCGACAACATGCCCTACGGCGGGGTCAAGGATTCCGGCCTGGGCCGCGAAGGCGTGCGTTATGCGATCGAGGACATGAGCGAGCAGCGTTTGTTGGTGATTCGTGACCCGGTGGCCTGAAACCGCGCCATCGCCAAAATACCGCGCGACCCAAAGCCCCTCTCCCGCTCGCGGGAGAGGGGTTGGGGTGAGGCCCGCGAGCCATCGCGCCGCCCCCATCCGGCCCTTCGGGCCACCTTCTCAGCCCTGTACTCCCTTCGGTCGCCGCCAGCGGGAGAAGAACTCCCCCAAAGTTGATGCCTATCAGGTCGGGCAAAAAAATCCTCAACAGAAATATTTCCCCGACCTCAACCCCACTCAACACAGCGGCGCGTTTCATTCCCCAGGTCCACACACCAGGGAAGCCGCCATGCACGCTCGCACCTCGCCCGCCGCCTCACCGCGCCTGATCCGCAACCACCTCGGCGCGGCGCTGACCGCAGCGCTTGCCCTGTCGCTGGCGGCCTGCCAGGCGACCGGCGATCTGGCCCCGTCGCAGACGGCGCAGGCGCCGGCCAAGAATGAAGCCGTCGGCACCGATACCACCGCCGACGCCCGCTTACGCCACGATGCACCTGCCGATGCAGCCGCAGCGGCCGAGCCCGCCGCCAAGGCCGAAGCCGACCGCGCCAACCTTGGCGCCGCGACCATGACAAAACCCGCCGGCAGCGTCGAAGCGAAATCCATCGCTTCCTCGCCCGCCAACCACGCCGCCCCGCGCGAGCAGTCGCGCGACCGCGTCCAGGTCACCGGCTCGCGCATCGGCCCGACCTACGCCAAGCGCATGGCGATGCCCGCCGCCGTCGCCGCCGCCGCGCCGGGTTTCCTCGCGCCGCCCCCGCCGCCGCCCGCGCCGCCCTACTCGCAGCCGGCCAACACCGAGAAATACGCGCAGCGCGAAGACAATCCGGTCCAGCGCACCCGCGAACAACCGCTGTCGACCTTCTCGATCGACGTCGACACCGGCAGCTATACCAATGTGCGGCGCATGCTCAATGATGGCCAGCGTCCGCCGGCCGACGCGGTGCGCGCCGAGGAATTCATCAATTACTTCGACTACGGCCACGCCGCCCCGACTTCGCT
>NZ_LMHM01000013.1:498551-542393 GCF_001427785.1 Lysobacter sp. Root690 | reverse complement strand
CTGATGATCGGCATCAAGGGTTATGAAGTGCCGAAGAAGAATCTGCCGCCGGCCAACCTGGTGTTCCTGATCGATACCTCGGGCTCGATGAATTCGCCCGACAAGCTGCCGCTGCTCAAGAGCGCGTTCTCGATGCTCGCCCGGCAGTTGCGCCCGCAGGACCGGATCTCGATCGTGGTCTACGCCGGATCGGCTGGTTTGGTGTTGCCGCCGACCCCGGGCGACCGTCAGGAAGAAATCCTCGCCGCGCTCGACCGCCTGCAGGCCGGCGGCAGCACCAACGGCGGCGACGGCATCCGCCTGGCCTATGCGACGGCCAGGCAGGCTTACGTCAAGAACGGCGTCAATCGGGTGATCCTGGCCACCGATGGCGATTTCAACGTCGGCACGGTCGACAACAACGCGCTGGAAACCATGGTCGCCGATCAGCGCAAGAGCGGCGTCGCCCTGACCACGCTCGGCTTCGGCAGCGGCAACTACAACGACGAATTGTCCGAGAAGCTGGCCGATGTCGGCGACGGCAACCATGCCTACATCGACACCGTGCAGGAAGCGCGCAAGGTGCTGGTCGAGGAAATGGGTTCGACCCTGATGACCATCGCCCGCGACGTCAAGATCCAGATCGAGTTCAACCCGGCGCTGATCGCCGAATACCGCCTGATCGGCTACGAAAACCGCCTGCTCAAGCGCGAGGATTTCGCCAACGACAAGGTCGACGCCGGCGATATCGGCGCGGGCCACGAAGTCACCGCCTTGTACGAGCTGACCCCGGTCGGTTCCAGCGCGACCCGGTTGCCGGCGCTGCGCTACGCCAACGAGGCCGCGAGCAGCGGCGGCGGCAACGAGATCGCCAACCTCAAGCTGCGCTACAAGCGCCCGGGCGAGGATCGCAGCGTGTTGATCGAAACCCCGGTGCAGCGCTCCAGCCTGCGCGTGGTCGCGAGCGAACCGATGCGCATGGCCGCATCGGTCGCCGCGTTCGCCGATGGCTTGCGCGGCGCCAGCCAGTACGACGGCTGGGGCTGGGATCAGATCGCCGCCACCGCGCGCGGTCTCAAGCAGGCCGATCCCACCGGTCAGCGCGCCGAGTTCGTGCGTCTGGTCGAACGCGCCAAGGCCCAGATCGGCGAACTCAAGCCGAGCAGCGGCGTGGCGATCAGCGAGTAAGGCTGCGGGTGTCGTCCGTGGCGGGTTCGACGATGTCAGGCTCGTCGAACTGCGCGCGGACGGCACCCTCTTTTTCTCCGCCATCGAGCGGCGCGACCTCGCCCGATGCGTCGCTTGATGCATCGGCCGAACCGTCCAGCACGTCTTCGCCGTCGAAGATTCGCGATTCAGCGCGGATCGCCTCGGCCGGACGCCCGAACAGATAGCCCTGGGCGTAGGTGCAGCCGAGTTCACGCAGGACCAGCCGTTGCGCGTGGGTTTCGACCCCTTCGCCGATGGTGTGGATGCCGAGCGTGCCGGCCAATGCCTGGATCGCGCGTACCACCGCGATGCTTTCAAGACGCGATTCGCCGACCAACCCGGCGACGAAACTCTGATCGATCTTGAGACACTCGATAGGGAATCGATGTAAATACGACAACGCCGAAAATCCCGTGCCGAAATCGTCCAACTGCGCCAACACCCCGTGCTTGCGCAAGGTCTGCAACATCCGCAGCGCGCGCGGCACGTCGTCGAGCAGCGCCACCTCGGTGATTTCGATGCGCAGCCGGCGCGGATCGGCGCCGGCCTCGTCGATCATGCGCAACAGGCGATCGGCGAAATCGTGGGCGCGGAAATGCCGCGGCGACACGTTGACCGAGATATAGCCATGGCCGCCACGCGCGAGCTGCGCGATCACCCGCGCATACAAGATCCAGTCGGCCTCTTCGATCAGCCCGCTGTCCTCGCCCAGGCCGATGAATTCGCGCGGCAACAACAGCCCGCGTTTTTCGTGGCGCCAGCGCAGCAGCGCCTCGTGACCGATCACGGTCTGGTCGTCGAGCCGCACGATCGGCTGGTAGTGGGCGATGAAGGCGTCGCCGTTGATCGCGCGGCGCAGGTCGGCTTCCAGGTCGAGGATGCGCAGCGCCTGCTCGCGCATCTCCTCGTCGAACACGGCGAAACGGCCACGCCCAGCGCCCTTGGCGCGGTACATCGCCGCATCCGCGTCGCGCAGCAGCTCGATGCCGCTACGGTAGCGCGGATGCCACATGGCGATGCCGACGCTGGCCGACGGGAACACTTCGCGCCCGGCCACCCAGCACGGCTCGCCGAGCGAACGCAGCACGCGTTGGGCGAGGTCTTCGGCGACGATCAGGCCGTCGATGCTTTCGATCAGGATCGCGAATTCGTCGCCGCCCAGACGCGCGACCATGTCGGCGCTGCGCACCGTCGCAACGATGCGCCGGCTGCTTTCGATCAGCAGTTCGTCGCCGGCCGAATGGCCGACGCTGTCGTTGACCAGCTTGAACCGGTCCAGGTCCAGGAACAGCACCGCGAACGGGCGGTTGTCGCGCTGGGCGTGAGCGATCGCGTAATCCAGGCGTTCGAGCAACTGGCCGCGATTGGGCAGCCCGGTCAGCGCGTCGTGCAGCGCCTGGTGGGTAAGTTTCTGCTCGGCGCGCACGCGCTCGCCGATCTGGGCGACCAGTTCGGCGTTGGTGTGGGCGAGTTCGCGGGTGCGGGTGGCGACGCGTTGCTCGAGTTCGCCGTGCGCGGTGACCAGCCGGTCCTGCGCCTGCTTGCGCGCCAGGCCGATGCTGATGTGGTGGGCGACGAAAGTCAGCAGTTCCTGATCGCGGGCGTTGAAGCTGATCGCGCGCGAATAGCTCTGGATCGCGATCACCCCGACCACGGTGTCGTCGCGGAACAGCGGCACGCCGAGCCAGCAATGCGCGGCCGAACCGTGGCTGCGCACTTCGCCGCGGCTGTTGAGCTCGGCGATGCGGTGCCGATCGGCCAGCAGCGGCCGGCCCTGGCGGATCACGTATTCGGTCAGGCCGTCGGCGAGCCGGCGGGTTTCGCGGATCACGTCGCGTTCGTCTATCGAATACGGGAATTGCAGGCGCTCGCCGTCGTCCGACAGCAGCGCGATATAGAAATTGCGCGCGTACAGCAGCTCGCTGACCACGTCGTGGACCTGGGAATAGAAGCGTTCCAGGGTGTCGGAGGTGATGGTCAGCTCGGCGATCCGGAACAGCGCGCGCTGCAGCCGTTCGGAACGCTGGCGTTCGATGATCTCGGCCTGCAGATCGCGGTTGCTCAGCTGCAGCGCGTAAGTGCGCTCGGTGACCCGGCGTTCGAGTTCCTCGCGGGCGCGGAAGCGGTCGAGCGCGGTCAGGATGTGCTGGGCGACGAACGACAACAGCGCGCGGTCTTCGTCGCCGTAGCTGCCGGCGCTGTCGTAGTGCTGGACCACGATCGCGCCGCACACGCGTTCGTCGCGGCGCATCGGCACGCCGAGCCAGTCGGCGCTGTCGGGGCCGTGGTAATCGTCGTCGGCCACGCCCAGGCGCTGGCGCAGGTCGGCCGAACTGCCTTGCAGCGCTTCGCCATGGCGCAGCAGCGCCAGGGTCAGGCTGCTGGGCATCTCGTCGCCGCGGATCGCCTTCGCCGGATCGGCCACGTACGGATCGTTGCAATCGGCGAAGTACAAAAAACGCATCGTGTCGAGCACGTCGTCGTACAGCACGATGTAGAAATTCTCCGCGTACATCAGCCCGCAGACCACGCCGTGGATGCGGCTGAGCAGGTCGGTCATCTCCAGCCCGGAACCGGCCAGATCGGCGATGCCGTACAGGGCCTGCTGCAGGCGCTCGGATTTTTCCAGCGCCTCGGCGCGGGCATGCGCGCGCACCGCCGACAGGTCGGCGGCGACGATCCGCCGCGCCATCGCCAGCCAGGCCGCGCGCAACGCGGTCGGCAGGGCCTGCGGCAGGTGCGCGACAATGCTGGCGCGGCTGCGGTCCTCCAGCCACCACGCCGCCTCGATGCGATCGCCGTAACGATCGTCGGAGGCGCCGATCGCGGGCGGATCGCGTTCGAGCAGGACCCGCGCGGCATCGCGCAGCGCGTGCTCGCCGCCGGGGGTGCACGATTCGGAAATGTGGCCGTGCGGCGCAGCGCGCCAGCATACCACCACCTGGGTACCGGCCGGCAGCGCTTCCTGCAGCGCGCAGGCCAAGGCCTCGTCGGTGGAGGTCTCGCTGACCGTTGCCCCTTGCATTACTTCGTTCCGCACCGGTTCGCCGCCTTCTACGCAGGACGCAGGATAACGCGAGCTTCACGCCAGCGCCGCAGGCCGGGGCCTGGCCGGCAACCCCATCCCCGGCCTCGGGCCGTTGTTACCTGCATGCAACTGGCCCTGCAACCTTCGCTATACGACCGGCTTTCCTCGCGCAACCGCTTCCCGTCGGCGCCGCCAGGCCGTACCCTGCCGCGGATGAATTCCGCTGCGGATGCGAGCGACGACGTACTCATGCTGGCCTGGACGGGCGGCGACGTCGCCGCGTTCGAGGTTCTGTACGCGCGCCATCGCGGCCCTTTGTACCGCTTCTTGCTGCGGCAGATCCGTGATTCGGCGCTCGCCGACGAATTCTTCCAGGACATCTGGCAGCGCGTGATCGGCGCGCGCCATGGCTGGAAGCCCGATGCGCAGTTCAGCACCTGGCTGTTCCGGATCGCCCACAATCGCCTGAACGATCACTGGCGCGGCCTCAAGCACCGCCCGCCGGCGCCCGACGACGGCGACGAGCGTGCCGCGCGCGTGCCCGACCCGACCACGCCCGAGCGCGAACTGTCCGAATTCGAACAGCGCCGCCGCCTGCAGCGCGCGATCGAGGAATTGCCCGAGGAGCAGCGCGAAGTGGTATTGCTGCGCCTGGAACAGGAACTGAGTCTGGAGGAGATCGGCGAGATCACGGGGGCCGGCCGCGAGACGGTCAAATCCAGGCTGCGCTACGCGATGGACAAGTTGCGCGCGAGGTTGACCGAATGAACCGCCGTCCCGACGCTCCCGACCCCTTGTCGCCCGAAGAACGCGAGCTGGCCCAGCGCCTGCTGCGGCTGGGCCCGAGCGACGGCCCCTCGCCGGCGCTGGACGCGCGCATCCTCGCCGCCGCGCACGCCGCGGTGGCGACCGAGCAGCCTCGCCTGCGCGCGAAGCCTAAGCAACGCTGGCCGATGTGGATCGGCGTGGCCGCCTCGCTGAGCCTGGCGGTCGGCATCGCCTGGCAACTGCGGCCGGCGGCGACGGAGATGGAAGCGGCTCAGCAGGAACACGACGTCGCCGTGGTCGCGAGCGCCCAGGTCGAGCCGGTCGCCGACAGCGGCGGTGCCCAATCCGCCGAAATCCAGGCCGAAGCGGCCGCGGCAGCGCCGGCAGCGGTGTCCGCCGCCGATTCGGTCGCCGCGCCGGCGATACCGGCCGAGGTAGCGCCCGGCGCCGGCATGGCCGCCGACCGCGCGGCCGAGGCCGCCGCGCCGGTGGCGATGAAACCCGCTCCGGTGACCGCCCAGTCGGCACCACCCGCACCGGCGGCGCCGCCCAAGGCGATCGTCGAAGACGAAGCCGCCAAGCGCAGCCGCGCCGAAGAGGCCCCGGCCAGCGCGCAGGCCGCTGCAACCGAGGCACGGGCGACCAACCCCCTGCGTCGCATCAAGCCTGCGCCCGCCGAACGCGAACTCAAGTCCGCTCCCGCGATGCCACCGCCCCCGCCGCCGCCGGCACCGATGGGCGTGATGTCGGCGCCCGCGCCGGTCGAGGCCGCGCCCGCCGCCAACGCTGGATGGGCCTCGCCTGCGGACAACCTGAGCAGCAAGCGCGCCGCGAAGGCCGCGGCCGTCGCCGCGGACGCGGCGACCCTGGGCAAGGCCGAAGGCTACAGCGAGCGCGCCGACGTCCAGGCCGCGCCCGAGCCATCGAGCAAGAGCAGCAATGCCTCGCCGACCCTCGATCGGGTTGAAGTGACCGGCAGCCGCATCGGCAACGACGCCGGCAACGAAAGCCGCCTGGCCCCGGGCGAATGGCTCGACCGCATCCGTGGCTACCGCGATGCCGGCGAAACCGAGCGCGCACGCGAGAGCCTGCAACGCTTCCGCCGCGCCCATCCGCACACGCGGGTGCCGGACGATCTGCGCGCGCTGCTGAAATGAGCGCGGCCGTTGCCGGCGCGGTCCGACGCATGCAGCCGTGCGCGCGCATGAGCTCGCTGTCATAAGCCCGCTCCGATGAGCCCACGTCGATGAGCGACGGCGCCCCGACCGCGACCCTCGCCGCGCGCGCCAGCCACCAGATCGAGGTCAAGCACAGCCGCTTCCTGGCCGTGGCCGCGCCGGTGACCACCCCCGCCGACGCATTGACCTTCGTGCAGGACGTCGCCGACCCCGACGCCACCCACAACTGCTGGGCCTACCGCATCGGCGGCGAATACCGCTTCAACGACGACGGCGAACCCTCCGGCACCGCCGGGCGGCCGATCCTGGCCGCGATCGACGGCCAGGGCCTGGACCAGGTGGTGGCCGTGGTGACGCGCTGGTACGGTGGCATCAAGCTCGGCGCCGGTGGCCTGGTCCGCGCTTACGGCGGCAGCGCGGCCGAATGCCTGCGCCGCGCCGAACGCCGCGAACTGGTCCAATACGACGAACTCGACCTGGCCTATCCGTTCGAAGACATCGGCGCGGTCCATGCCGCGTTGAACGCCTTCGGCGCGCACAAAGACCACGAACGCTTCGATGCCGACGGGGTGCGCGTGCGGATTCGCCTGCCTACGTCGCAATTGCCCGCCTTGAAAGCGCAGCTGCGCGACGCCACTCGTAATCGCGTGCGCCTGGACGATCCCGGCGAACGGAGCCCAAGCCGATGAACGCCACCCGATGACAGACTCAAGCGCCGGCTACCGAGCCGACACCCGCCGCGACCTGCAGAAAGCCCCGATCGGCAGCCTGAGCACCTTGTGGCCGTTCGTTCGCAAGTACCGCGGCTTGTTCATCGCCTGGCTGTTCGCCCTGGCCGCGTCCAGCGCCGCGACCCTGAGCATGCCGCTGGCGTTCAAGAAAATGATCGACCAGGGCTTCGCCCAGAGCGCCACCGGCGGCGGCAGCGGCGCGATCGACCAGGCTTTCCTGATCCTGTTCCTGGTCGCGATCGCGCTGGCCCTGGCCACCGCGCTGCGCTTCTACCTGGTCTCGCTGCTCGGCGAAAAAGTGGTCGCCGACCTGCGCGAAACCCTGTACCGCCATGTGATCGCGCTGGACGCGGGCTTCCACGACCGCACCCGCAGCGGCGAACTGGTCTCGCGCCTGACCGCCGACGCCGAACTGCTGCGCAGCGTGGTCGGCTCGAGCATGTCGGTGGCCCTGCGCAGCTCGGTCACGGTGATCGGCAGCCTGGGCATGCTGTTCTATACCAGCCCGCGCCTGGCCGCCTACGCCCTGGTCGGCATCCCGCTGGCGGTGCTGCCGATCATCATCGGCGGACGCAAGCTGCAGAAGATCTCGCGCTCCACCCAGGACCGCATCGCCGACGCCAACACCCTGGCCGCGGAAACCCTCGGCGCGGTGCGCACGGTCCAGGCGCATGCGCGCGAACCCTACGAACAAGGCCGTTTCAGCGAATCGCTGCGGATCGCGGTACAGACCGCGCGCAAGCGCATCACCGCCCAGGCCCTGGTCACCGCGACCGCCATCACCCTGGTGTTCGGCGCGATCACCCTGGTGCTGTGGTCCGGCGCGCACGACGTGGTCGCCGGCCGCCTGAGCGGCGGCACCCTCGGCCAGTTCGTGCTGTACGCCTTGATCGGCGGCGGCTCGATCGGCGCACTGGCCGAAGTCTGGAACGACCTGCAGCGCGCGGCCGGCGGCATGGGCCGGATCAGCGAACTGCTCAACGAAGACAACGCGGTGCAGGCGCCGGCGCAGCCCCTCGCGCTGCCACGACCGCTGCGCGGCGAGATCGTGTTCGACCGTGTCGCCTTCCACTACCCGCAACGCGTCGATCTGCCGGCGTTGCAGAACTTCAGCCTGCGGGTCAATCCCGGCGAGACCGTGGCCCTGGTCGGCCCGTCCGGCGCCGGCAAGAGCACCGTGTTCTCGATCCTGCTGCGCTTCCACGATCCGCAGAGCGGCGCGGTGCGGGTCGACGGCATCGACGTGCGCGACACCGATCCGGCCGACCTGCGCGAATCGATCGCGCTGGTGCCGCAGCAACCGACCATCTTCGCCACCACCGCGCGCGACAACATCCGCTACGGCCGGCTCGGCGCCAGCGACGAGGAAATCGATCAGGCGGTGCGCGCCGCGCATGCCGAGGATTTCATCCGCGCCCTGCCCGAGGGCCTGTCGACCGAACTGGGCGAACGCGGCGCGCGTCTGTCCGGCGGCCAGCAGCAACGCATCGCGATCGCCCGCGCCTTGCTCAAGGACGCGCCGATCCTGCTGCTCGACGAAGCCACCAGCGCGCTCGACGCGCAAAGCGAACGCGCGGTGCAGCAGGCGCTGGAAACGCTGATGGAAGGCCGCACCACCCTGGTCATCGCCCACCGCCTGGCGACCGTGCTCAAGGCCGACCGGATCGTGGTCATGGACCGCGGCAACATCGTCGCCGAAGGCACCCATGCGCAGTTGCTGGCCGAAGGCGGGTTGTATGCGGAACTGGCGAAGTTGCAGTTCCTGGACTGAAGCGCGGGGGCTTCGCGGCGCGCGTCGATAGACGCGGGTTCGTGGTCGCGGCTTGCGCCGCTTCTACAGTCGTTCCGCCAAGCCCTTTCGCGCCGCATCGACGAAGCGACTGCAGGAGCGGCGCAAGCCGCGACCACGCCAATGCAATCACCGGCGAAACCTGATCGCAACCCGTACAACTAAGCGCCCGCATATTCAACGCCACAGCGGCTGACATGGCTGCTCGCATCGACGAAGATCGCCGCGACTCCCCGCGGCCGCCGCCATGCCCGATATCGCCGTAGCACCCCACTCGCTCCAATGCCTGCGTCCCTGGCTCCTCGCCGCGACCCTCGCCCTGCCGCTGACCACCTGGGCCGCGCCGCCGCAACCCAGCGTGGAAACCCTCGGCGTCTACAGCAACGTGCGCATCACCGGCAGCGGCGATGACCCGCACGCCGAGGGCTACGACTGCGAGCTGTACCGCGAGAATGGCCAAGTGTTCGGCCTGTTCTATTCCTCGCAGGGCATGGTCGGCGACACCCCGCGCGGACGCCTGCAGGACGTTCGCTACGACCCGGTCAAGCGCACGCTGTTCTTCCGAGCCAAGCTCACCCTCGGCCAGGAGATCAACCGCGATACCGGCCCCGACGGCCGTCCCTCGCGCGATCTGTTCGAATTCGACGGCACGCTCGACGGCAAGCGCCTGAGCGGCCGCCTGACCCACCGCGATGGCTATCGCCCGAGCGAGCCGGGCGAACGCGAAACCGTGACCCTCACGCTCGACCGCGAGCGCAGCGCGCAGGCGCGCGAGTTCGCACCAGCCAGTCGCAAGGCCTGGCAAGCCGAAGACGTGCCGATGGGCCCGCAATGGTGATGCCTGGCCGGCACCTTTCGATCCCCCACTGAGCGCTCGCCGCGCCATCCTTCGCCGGACCAGGTCGACGATCGATCGAAACCTACGGCCATCGAACCGCGCCCACAAAGAAACGCCCCGCGATCACGGGGCGTTTCCAGGTCAAGACCCGAGCCTGACGATCAGCTCGTGACCAGGGTCAGCCCGTACTGGCTCAGGATCGGATTCAAACGTTCGAACCAAGTCCTGCGCTGATCCGCCGGCACCGAACAGTTGTCGTTGGAACCGGCCGGCAACGCACCGCCCGAGGTCACGCCCTGGGCGTTGCCGTAATGGGTGATCCACGACCCGCCCGAATCGCCCCTGCCGGTGCACACGTTGGTTTCGGTCAGACCGCTGACCACCCCGGCGCCGCCGTAATTGACGCTCACGTTCTTGGAGCGGATGGTGCCGCACTTGTAGCCCGTGGTACGCCCCGAACGGCATAACGTCCCGCCGATCGCGGCCTCGGCGCTCCCCTTCACCGCGACGGTGCCGCCTACCGCATATTTGCTGACGTTTCCGGCCAGCGTGTGTTCGCCGCGCACCGTCACCCAGGCGCGATCGTTGCCGGGGAACTTCGACGCGGTGAACCGGCCCAGCGCGACGTTACCGATGTTCACCGCCTGGCCGGCCTCGCCGCAGTGACCGGCGGTGACGAACCCCTTGACCGTACCCTTCTTGACCGCGAAACCGACCGAACACACGTAAATGTCCGCGCCGATCGGAATGCGGTACTCGATGCCGCCGCGCACGGTAGCGGTGGTCTGCGGCGTGCCGGTGTCGGTCACGAAGCGAACCGCACTCGTATCGGCGCCGCTGAGCGCGACCATGTCGATCGCCGCCGCCTCGGCGCCCGGTGCCACGGCGATCACCACGCTGTTGGTGGTCGGATCGACGTACCACGAATTCACCCCGGCCAGCATCTTGCTGATGCCCGGCACGCGGGCGCCGGCCTGCGCGTCGAGCGATGCGTGGATCGATTGCAGTTGCTTGAGACTGTGGCGCACGTGACGCACTTCGGCGCCCGGCAAATTCGCATTCCTGCCGCTGCCCGAGGTAGCCACCACCGCCTTGAACGAGCCATCGTCGCCGCGCTCGATCCAACTGCCGGCGAAACCCGAAGCGAGCTCGCGCCTGGCTTGTGCTTCCAGCGACTCACTCAGCCGTTCGACCCGCAGATACTGCTGCAGTTGACTCGACGACAGGCCCAGATCGCGTTGAATGGCGGCCTGAAGGACTGGGTCGGGAGCGTTGCCGGCCGTGGCGCTGCCGGCGGACAACACGGCGAAGGATGCGATCAGGCAGGCGCGCAGGCGCAGATTAGATTTCGTTACGTACATGGAAAAACTCCTTGATTTGGTACGCGAAAGCAACGGCCGCGCAAGACGCGGACCATCGCAATGACATCGCCGTCCTCGACGATGGTCGCGGCCCGGTGCGCGGTCGCGAATGAATCGCGCAGCGGAATCAAACGACATCACCAGATAAAACGATGCCCCGCGACGCGCAAGACGAAAGCGCGAATTACCGTCGTCGCATACCCAACACGCATCACAGGAACGGCGATCCAGAGGAAAATCGCACACTTCCTGTGCATTCAATGCAGCAGATGATTTTGAACTTGGCGATATCGAATGGGCGTACCCGACGTGCCTCGAAACCGAGAGCGTTCATCCGATGCGTACGTTTCGGTCTCATCCAGCGCGTCGTAGCGCATCTTCGAACCGCGCTGCCGTCCTCGCCTCCGCGAGCGTTGCGCGGACGCGATCGTCTGCGCGACCTGTCCATGCATCGACGCAATTCGATTGCGCGTGCGGCGGTGCCTAAGCAGGCGCAAAACCCGCCGTTCGATACCAATCGACCGCACCGCTCATCGATTGCCGCCAAAAAGAAACGCCCCGCGATCGCGGGGCGTTTCGAGGTCAAGACCCGAGATTGAAGATCAGCTCGTAACTAGGGTCAGGCCGTACTGGCTCAGGATCGGATTCAGACGTTCGAACCAGGTCCGGCGCTGCGACGACGGCACCGAGCAGTTGTCGTTGGAACCGGCCGGCAACGCACCGCCCGAGGTCACGCCCTGGGCTTGGCCGGGCGTGGTGATCCACGAACCGCCCGAATCGCCGCCGCCGGTGCAGACATTGGTCTCGGTGAGGCCGCGGACCGCGCCCTGCGGGTAATTGACCGTCACGTTCTTGGAGCGGATGGTGCCGCACTTGTAGCCGGTGGTACGGCCCGAACGGCACAGCGCCGCGCCGACCGCCGCTTCGGTGCTGCCCTTCACCGCGACCGTGCCGCCGGCGTAGTTGCTGACGTTGCCGGCCAGGGTGTGGGTGGAGTTGACCGTGACCCAGGCGCGATCGGTGCCGGGGAAGTTCGACGCGGTGAAGCGGCCGAGCGCGGCGCTGCCGATGTTGACGTTCTGGCCGGCGGTGCCGCAGTGACCGGCGGTGACGAAACCGTTGACCGTGCCGCGCCTCACCGGGAAGCCGACCGAGCACACGAAGGTGCCCTGCGAGGTCGGAATGCGGTATTCGATGCCGCCGCGGACGACCGCGGTGGTCTGCGGCGTACCGACGTCGGTCACCACGCGCACCGCGCTGGTGTCGGCGCCGCTCGACGCGATCATGTCGACCGCCTGCTCGTCGGCGCCCGGAGCGACCGAGACCACCACCGCGTTGCTGATCGGATCGACGTACCACGAATTCACGCCGCTCAGCAGCTTGCTGACGCCGGGCACGCGCGTGTTCGCCTGATGATCGAGCGCGGACTGGATCAGCTGCAGCTGCTTGAGGCTGTGACGCACATAACGGACCTCGGCGCCGGTCAGATCGGCGCGCTTGGCCGTGCCCGAGGTCGCGACCACGACCTTGAACGAACCGTCGTCGTTGCGTTCGATCCAGCTGCCGGCGAAGTTCGAGGCGAGTTGCTGCCTGGCGCGCGCTTCCAGCGACTGGCTCAGCCGTTCGGTCTGCAGGTACTGCTGCAATTGGCTCGACGACACGCCCAGATCGCGCTGCATGGCGGTCTTGAGGATCGGACTGACATCGTCGGCGGCGATGGCGCCGCCCGCGGACAACAGCGCGACGGATGCGATCAGGCGGGCATGCAGGCGCAGACGCGATTTCGATACGGACATGACGAAACTCCATTGGGTGAGTACACGGATGCGATCGATGCGCCAGCGGCGCACGACCGTAACGACATCGCCGCGCTGGACGATGGCCGCGAAACCGGCTGCGATCGGAGGAGGGCGCAACGCCGGTCGAGCGGCGCGGCCAGATAACGCCGAGGTGTTTCGCATTGACAGGGCCCAACGTGCGTTGCGTCCGCGACAAACACGCGATGCCGTCACAAGATCGCGAATGCAATGATCCGAATGAAGTTTGCGCAACGACGCCAAACCAGAAAATCGCGGTTTAAGCCTAAAAACAAGCCATATTTATGGTGTCGCCACACTCATTGCATACGACAAAAACTCACCTGGCGCACATGCTTTTTCTCAGAAATCCGATGCGCACGACCGACGCGTAGAAAAAACAACGCCCCGCGCGGGGCGGGGCGTTGCGATTGCACATGAAGCAGCGTGGCTACGATCAGCTGGTGACCAGGCTCAGTCCGTACTGGCTCAGGATCGGTCCCACGCGTTCGAACAGGCTGCTGCGCTGCGACGCCGGGATGCCGCAGTTGTTGCCGTTCGACTGCACGTTGCCGCCGGACATCACGCCCTGCGCTTGACCGGCGCTGGTGAACCACGAGCCGCCCGAATCGCCGCGGCCCATGCAGGCATTGCCCTGGGTCAGGCCGCGCACCGCGCCTTCAGCGTAGTTGGCGGTGACGTTCTTAGCGGTGATGTTGCCGCAGCGATAACCGGTGGTGCGACCGGAACGGCACACCGCCGCGCCGACCGCGGCCTCGGCGCTGCCGCGGATCGCGATCGTGCCGCCGCTGTAGTTGCTGACCGCGCCCTGCAGGGTGTGGGCGCTGCCCACGCTGACCCAGGCGCGATCGTTGCCCGGGAACACGCGCGCGGCGAACGAACCGACCTGGGTGCCGCCGATGCGCACGATCGCGCCGACTCCGCCGCAGTGACCGGCGGTGACGAAGCCCTTGGTGGATCCGCGGGTGACCGAGAAGCCGACCGAACACAAGGTGGCGTTGTTGATCGAATACTCGATGCCGCCCAGAACGTTGACCGAAGTCTGCAAGGTGCCAGGCACTTCCTCGATCCGCACCGCGCCGGCATCGGCGCCGCTGACCGCGACGAAATCCACCGCGCGTTCGCTGGCGCCCTGATCGACCCGCACCACCACCGCGTTGCTGACCGGATCGACGTACCAGCTCTGCACGCCGTCGAGCGGCTTGCTGATGCCCTTGACCCGCGCATTGGACGCGGCATCGAGCTGCGCCATCGAGTTCTGCAACTGCTTGAGGCTATGCCGCACAGTGCGCAGCTCGACCCCGCCGATCGCGCTGGCCTTGCGCGCGCCCGCAGTCGCGGCCACCACCTTGAACGAGCCGTCGGCATTGCGCTCGATCCAGCTGCCGGCGAACTGGCTGCCCAGATCGCGTTCGATCGCCGAGGCCTGGGTGCGCGCGAGTTTTTCGGTCTGCAGGTACTGGGCGATCTGGCCCGGGAAAATGCCCAGATCGCGCTGCATCGCGAACTTCAGCTCCGGGCTCACTTCATCGGCGGCGAACGCGGCGCCGGAAGACAGCGAGGCGACCGCGGCCGCGACGCAGAAAACGGAAGCGCGCACGAAACCGCGCGCATTGGACTTCGATACGGACATGCGAAGAACTCCTGAAGGAATCTGACATGGGATCGATGGAATGAAGCCGAGCGGCTTCTCGACGCCGCGGCGTGGCGGCGGCCTCTCGTCGGCGAACCCGCGCGCAATCCGGATGCACACTGTGTTCGCGAGGCCGTTCCAGCTAAAAAGAACTGCGCTTAATGCGCAAGGTGTGCACACAAGGCGCGATCACACGCAGAGTCCGAGCCACGTCACAAGACGAGGTATTGGCATAAGGATATGAACAGTTCACGCGTTCGATGCGCCTACGTATCGTGCGCGTCGCGAAAAATTTGCTGCAGTGCAATGTCGCATCTCAAAATAAGCACGACTCCATGATGATGTCGTCGATGTTCCGCGTTGTCGCACGACCTTAATTACTCGACGTAATTTTTCACCTCATCCGGATCCGGCGTGTAGATGTCCAACTGCAGCTCGATGCCGCGCTCACCGAGCAGGCGAAGCTTGGCCGCGCTGATCACCTCGCCTTCGTTGCGGCCACCCATGAACAAGCCGCAGAACAGATTCATGGCGAAACGCGATTGCAACTGCGCCCACGCCGCCGGGTCGTCGCTCAGTCGGGCGAAGATGTCGTCGATCTGCGCATCCAGATCGCCGGGCGATCGGTCCTGCGCTTGCACGGACCACACACCAGTGCGGGCGACGCGACGATGGCCGGTGACCTTGCCAATCAGGATCTCGCCCCGGGTCTGCGCGTTTTCCGCCTGCGCGCCGAGCAAGCGGCTGACCTCGTCCGGGATCAGATCGTCGCCGTGAATGCGCAAGGTCGCCTTGGTTTTTTTGAGTGCTGGCATCATGGATCCAGTGAATGAAGGCAACGCGGCAGGCAGTGGCACGATGAATTGTTCACGCTATCAATGCACGGCATTACCGCGATCGATCGTTCGCATCGGTACCGCATCACGATGAAAATTGTTTTCATCGATCGGTAGGCGGACGCGAGCAACCAGTGCCGTTCAACGATGCATTTTGAAGATCGGCTGAAAGTGGGTCGTCAATCCTCGCTGCAAGGCGCGTAGACACAGCACTCCATCGAGATGCGACGCTCACCGAGCAGCCGCAGATTCTCCGAGCACAGCCCGATACCGTGACTGCTTTCCACCATGAACACACCGCAGAACAGATCCAGTTCGAAATGCAGCCTCAATTGCTCCCAGACCCGCGCATCGTGACTGAGGGCGGCGAAAATCTCGCTGACCTGCGCATCGAGATCGCTGGGAGAACGTGGCGACGCGTTGAAATGCCAGGTACCGGTCTTGGCCACATACTGCCGGCCGAGCGCCTTACCGACGGTGACTTCGCCTTTGATTCTGGCATGCGTGGGTTGCGCACCCAGCAGCAGGCTCACTTCGTCAGGAATCAGCGTATCGCCCCAGATTCGCAGGCAGGCCGTGCTGGAGGGTTCGGACATGAAGGGCCGTGGCGGTTAGCCGCCGACGTCGTGCCCGCGGTCGCAACAGCTAATCCCAGATCGGCGCCGCATGCAATCCAAACGGAGCGCGGGATGCAGCGGTTGGGCGATACGGCGGTACAGATCGAAGCCGGACGATGGCGCGCTACGACTACGGCCCGCTATGCATGCGGCCCGACTGCGCGCGCTTGAATTCGCTCAACAGCCACACCGTCAGCAAGCCCACGGCGACGACGCCGGCGCCACGGCCGAGCCAGAACAAGGCCAGGGAAAAGTCCGCGCCGTGTACCGGCGGCGGAATCGCGGCCAGCGCGATCAGCGCCAGGGCCTGGGATTTACGCGAACCACGCATGGCTGCACCTCCCGCGACGGCCCGCATGGCCGCCTCACCGGACCTTACACCCATCCGGGCCAGGATGGACCACCCTGCCCCGGACAGGCGACGGCCGGCGAACGCGTTCGTGTACGCGCGGCCGGCGATCGGCGAGCCCATGCATGACGACGCGTTAATCCAGCCTTATCTCAATCTCAACGGCGACTCGGGCGTACGCGGCTATGCGATCGGGCCGCAGGCGATCGCGGTCGAGTTCGGCGACGGCTCGGTCTATCTGTATACCGCCGACAGCGCAGGCACCGAGGCGATCGCGCGCATGCACGAACTGGCGCGCGGCGGACGCGGGTTGAACACTTACATCAACCGCTACGTTCGCGAGGGTTATGCCGAACGCCTGCGCTGACCGTCGCGGGCGCACGCCTGTCCGATCGACCCGCCTCAACCGATCGAAGTGAACACGCTGTCGCCGCGCGCGGCCGCATCGGCGTAGAACGCGGTCAGCACCGTGTAATACGAGACGACGTAATCCTTGGCCTCATCGCCGTCGCGCAGCCAGATCACATCGGGGTAGATGTCCGCGTCCGCCAGCGCCTGCGCGTCGTAGCGACGGCCGAATTCGTCCGCCGGCAATGTGGCCAGCGCGGCGGCGATCTGGCGGACATGATCGGCCGGCACATGCCGCGGTGCGTCCTCATCCGGATCGTCCGAGACCGGCTCGCCGCCGAAGATCACCCAGTTCCACGGCGGCACGCCTTCCCACGCCGACTGGTTGAGGACGAAATGAATCGCATGCCAGGCCTTGTCCAGATACGCCACGCGCCCGGTCGCCTCGTCGGCGTCGTAGTCCGCGTACAGGGCCTCGACGATTTGCCCTGGCGCGCGCAACAACGCGGCCGTGCGTTCCGCGTCGACCGCGGTCGCGCTCCATGTCATGCCCATTCGAACGCGCTCCGTAATGAAGATTTGGATCAAGGTCTGATTGAAGGTTTATCGGCGCTCAGCGTCGCTGCCGCGAAAGCGTCGTTCGCCGGTGACGATAGGCGCGTCGGCCCGATTGGTCGTTGCAATCGCGAGTCGATCCGAAGCGGCCGGGTTGCCCCGGCCGCGCCTTGCGATCGAAGCGAGGTTCAGGGATTCGGATCCGGCGGCTGCGACACCAGCGGCTCGCATTGCAGCCTGGATTCGCCGGCCGAATTGGTGATCCAGTTGCAGTCGAGCCAGGTGCCGTCCTTGTCCTGGACGATGAAGGCCGAGGCGCTGAAGCTCAGCAGCACCAGGGCCAGCGACAACAGCGCGGGAGCGAGGCGAATCTTCTTCATGGGTCTGTCTTCCTTGTCAGTGGGTTTTCACCGATGAGCACACGACAACATCGCGTCCGCGTGACCGGCCCTTACGCGGCGCGTTGCCGCATCCTGCCGTCGTCGCGGACACGAGCAGCCTAGCAAGTCGTCATCGCAACCGCTGATATGCGGCCGCGGCGAACGCGGCGGCTCAGGGATTGATCCGGATCGGCGTTCCGGTCGGCACCAGGCTCCACACTTCCTCGATCTGCTGATTGGTCAGCGCGATGCAGCCGTCGGTCCAGTCGCGCCGGTACCCGGCCGGCGTGCCGCCGTGAATCATGATGTCGCCGCCGGGGTCGACCCCGCGCGCGCGCGCCTGCTTGCGATCGGCGTCGTTCGGGTACGACACCCGCAACGACAGATGGAAGCGGCTGTTGTGATTGCGGCCGCTGATGCGGTAATCGCCTTCGGGCGTGCGTTCGTCGCCCTGCTGGCGCTTGTGCCCGCTCGGCGCGTCGCCGAGCAGGATCGAATAGGTGCGGATCACCATGTTGTTGTTGAACAGCTGCATGCGCCGCTTTGCCTTGTCGACCACGATGCGGTCGGCGCGTTGCGCGGCCGGCGCCATCGCCGGCGGGGTCCTCGCCCAGGCCGGCACCCAGGCCAACACGCAAGCGAGCAGCGCGGCGAAAACACTCACGGAAATCCATTTCATACCGGCAGGCTCCTGGCCACGATCGCATCCAATTCCAAGTCGTGCGGCAGGGTACCGAACCCCAGCCCATGCGCGCCACCGACCCGGCTGCGGCAGAACGCGATCGCCGCGGGGCTGTCGGCGACGAACAGCAGCGCGGCCTGCAAGGCCAGCGCGAGCCGTTCGACGAACGCGCGCATCTGCGCCTCGTGCAAAGCCGCCGCGCCGGTCAGCGCCGGCGCCAGTTCGTCGATGCGCGCATCCAGCGCATCGTGGCGGCCACGCGCGCGTTCCAACTCGGCCAACAGCGCGCGTCCGGCCTCGGGTTCGCGGCCGAGCGCGCGCAGCACATCCAGGCACTGGATGTTGCCGCTGCCTTCCCAGATCGAATTCAGCGGCGCCTGCCGGTACAAACGCGGCAGGATCGATTCCTCGACATAACCCGCGCCGCCCAGGCATTCCTGCGCTTCATTGACGAACGCCGCCGCGCGCTTGCAGATCCAGAACTTGCCGATCGCGGTGGCGATGCGCGCGAACGCGGCGTCGTGGGCCGACGACGGCGCGCGATCGATCGCGCCGGCGACGCGGATCGCCAGCGCGGTGGCGGCCTCGGATTCGATCGCTAGGTCGGCGATCACGTTGCGCATCAGCGCATGCTCGATCAGCGGCTTGCCGAAACTGCGGCGATGGCGCGCGTGATGCAGCGCCTGCGCCAGGGCCATGCGCATCTCGCCGGCCGAACCGAGCATGCAGTCCAGGCGGGTCAGCATCACCATCTCGATGATCGTCGCCACGCCGCGGCCTTCCTCGCCGATACGCTGCGCCCAGGCGCCGATGAACTCCACTTCCGACGAGGCGTTGGACCAGTCGCCGAGTTTGTCCTTGAGCCGCATCAGCCGCATCGCGTTCTTGCCGCCGTGCGGATGCCAGCGCGGCATCAGGAAACAGCTCAGCCCACCCGGCGCCTGCGCCAGCACCAGGAAGCCATCGGACATCGGCGCGGAGAAAAACCACTTGTGGCCGACCAGTTCGTATTCGTCGTTGCCGATCGGCGTGGCGACGGTCTGGTTGGAACGCACGTCCGAGCCGCCCTGCTTCTCGGTCATGCCCATGCCGAGGGTCAACCCGGCCTTGTCGCCGTAACCGATATCGCGGCCGTCGTAGTGCGGCGCGGCGGCCTTGCGCATCCAGTCGTGCAGCGCCGGCGCGTGCCGCAACACCGGCACGCTGGCGTGGGTCATGGTCAGCGGACAACTCGTGCCCGGTTCGACCTGATGGTGCAGATAACTCAGCGCCGCGCGCGCGACGTGCGAACCCGGGCGCGGATCATGCCAGGACAGGCCGGCGACGCCGTGGCCAATCGCGTGGCCCATGATGGCGTGGTAGTTCGGATGGAATTCGACTCGATCGATGCGATGGCCGTAAGCGTCGTAGTTGCGCAGCCGCGGCTTGTCGCGATGCGCGTCGAAGCTCAGTTCGTAGAGTTCGCTGCCGGCGAGTGCGCCGTACGCGGCCAGATTGTCGGCGAACCCTGCCCCGCCTTCGCGCTCGACCGCTTCGCGCAGCGCGAGGTCGTCGCGCCACAGGTCGCGCGGCGCGAACGGCGGCGGCTGATTCTCGACCCGATGGGTGGCGAACGGGGGCAGCGTGTCCATGAGGGTGACTCTCCGTGGGGCTATGCACCGATTCTAGTGATTCTGTGGCGGCTGCGCTGTCGCTCGTGTTCGTCGAGAAGGTCGGTATCCAGGGCTTCACCTCGACATGACGCTAAAGTCACTGGATCCCCGCGTTCGCGGGGATGACGGTGATGAGGGATGCCATGCGCGCGGGTTGTTGCGCTGCCTTGGTTACCTAACGTCGGGCTGCTGCGTGGGTCTGGATCGTCCCGCAGCCTCGATTGCCGTATCGCCACGGCGGCTGCATGTTCCAAGGGCGCCGCATGGTTGGCGTCGTCACGCCACTTCGCCCTGTCGCCCTGTCACGCCATCGCCCTGTTGCTCTGTTGCTCTGTTGCTCTGTTGCCTTGTTGCCCTGTCGCACCGCCGCACAGTCGCACTCTGCTGCACTGCCGTGCTGCAATCACGGCAGCACGCATTCGCCTTTGCTCGTCATCCCCGCGCAGGCGGGGATCCAGAGACTTCACAGTCATGCCGCGGTGAAGCCCTGGATCCCCGCCTGCGCGGGGATGACGGAATTGGAGGATGTAATGCGTCCGTGTTGCCGACTGATCCTGGTCGCCGCACGACACCGGAGTTCTACATGGGCGCGCTTCAAACACCGACCGTTCGTACGCAACCCGTCCAGCGCGTGCGCACTGTTGCACTGCGACAAGCCTGCATCGCAACCCCCGCACGACCAACCCACCCCACCACCACCAAGCCAAAAAGAAAAAAGGCCCCGCCAGAAGCGGAGCCTTGGAAACTGTCCGATGCGATTCGGCCAGACATTGCCCCTAGGGGCAAAGGCGAATCAAACCACCGGAGCCACTTCGGACGCCTGCGCGCCCTTCGGTCCCTGGGTCAGCTGATAGCTGACACGCTGGCCTTCCTGCAAGCTGCGGAAACCCTTTGCGTTGATCGCGGAGAAATGCACGAATACATCCGCGCTGCCATCTTCGGGAGAAATAAAACCGAAGCCCTTGGCGTCGTTGAACCACTTCACGGTGCCGTACTGCATATCCTTATTGACCTCATGCTGGATGCGTTGACGTGCGTCGCCGCCGGATGTGGCGCGAGACGCACTACCGAGTATGCAAACTGTGCCGCAAGATGACAACGGCTCAGCGTGACAACATCCAGCACGTGTTTTGAAGCGATATCCGGCCACGCCGGATGCACCCAAATCGCAGTTATGCGACTGGGGTCACCGAAGCGCCGAGGCGGTCGAGCACGGCGACCAGCAAGGCCGGCAGGCCCGCGGACGCCGCGGCCACGTTGTCGAGCACATCCTGCAGGGTGATCACTTCGTCCAGGTCCGGACCGGCGCCCGCGGCCCAGTTGGCGACAATCGCCAAACAGGCGTAATCCAGGCCGAATTCGCGCGCCAGCCCGGCTTCGGGCATGCCGGTCATGCCGACCAGATCGCAGCCGTCGCGACGCATGCGCGCGATCTCGGCGCGGGTTTCCAGACGCGGGCCCTGGGTGGCGCCGTAGCAGCCGCCGTCGACCAGGCTCACGCCCGCGCTCGCCGCCGCGGCGATCACGTCGGCGCGCAACGCGCGCGTATAGGGCTCGCCGAAATCGACGTGCAGCACCTCGGTGCCGGGCTCCTCGCACAAGGTGGAGATACGACCCCAGGTGTAATCGATCAACTGATCCGGGCAACCCAGCACGCGCGGGCCAAACCGTTCGGTGATGCCGCCGACCGTATTGAGCGCGAGCACGCGTTGCGCGCCCAGCGCCTGCAACGCGGCGAGGTTGGCGCGGTAGTTGATCTGGTGCGGCGGCAAGGAATGGCCTTCGCCGTGACGCGCCAGAAACGCCACCCGGCGCCCGCCCAGGGTGCCGATCCGCACCGGACCCGACGGCGCGCCGTAGCGCGTGACCGGCTGATGCGATTCCACGTCCTGCAGTTCGGCGATGCGGTACAGGCCGGTGCCGCCGATCAGGGCGAGGTCGATGGGTTGGGTCATTGCGGGAAGTCCGGGGATGAGAAACAGGAATGAGTTGAGAGGAGTGAGGAAATAGTCGAGTACGCGGGGCGTTGTGGCGATGCGAGCTTATCGGGCCTTGACGCACTTCGATTCGCCGCTTCCCGCGCCCCGCTGCGGCCTCACTTCAAGGCATAGATCGCCGGCAGGTTGCGGCCCTGCTCGTGGTAATCCATGCCGTAGCCGAACACGTAGCGGTCGGGCACTTCCACGCCGATGTAGTCGGCGCATACGCCTTCGACGCAGCGGTCGTGGGCCTTGACCGCGAGCGCGGCGATGCGGACTTCGATCGCGCCCTGTTCGCGGCACCATTCGCGGATGCCGTGCAGGGTGTGGCCTTCGTCGAGGATGTCGTCGGCGAGCAACACGCGACGGCCGCGCAGCGGGGTCGCCGGGCGATGCTTCCAGACCAGGTCGGCGCCGGTGGTCGCGCCGCGGTAGCGGGTGGCGTGCAGGTAATCGAATTCCAGATCCAGCCCGCGCTCGCCCAGTTCCATCGCCAGTTGCGCGGCGAACGGCATGCCGCCGTGCATGATCGTCAGGTAGACCGGACGGCTGCCGGCGTAGTCGCTGCGGATCTTCACCGCCATGCGCGCGATCTCGCGCTCCAGGGTGCGCCGATCGAAAATCAGATCGGCGTTTTCCAGCGCCTGGGCCAGGTCGTGCCCGGACTCGTGTTTCACGTTCATCAAGCCAATCCTTCCAAGCGGGTGCGGGTTTCGCCGTAATGGCTGTCGGCGATCAGGCCGTCCCAGCCCATCGCGCCGCGGCCGATCAGGCCCAGCAGCGCGGCGGTGTTGAGGCGGCGGCCTTCGACCGCGGCCAGCGACTCTTCTACCAACTGCGGATGACAGACCAGCACGACGTCGCAACCGGCATCCAGGTGCGCGTCGATGCGCGCCTTGATCCCGCCGACCGAGAACGCCGCGGCCATGCCGATGTCGTCGCTGAAGACCACGCCGCGGAAGCCCATCTCGCGGCGCAGGATTTCTTCGATCCAACGGCGCGAATACCCGGCCGGCTCCGGCGCGACCGCCGGGTACGACACGTGCGCCATCATCACCGCGTCGGCCTTGGCCTCGATGCCTGCGACGAACGGGATCAGGTCGGTCGCGCGCAATTCCTCCAGCGTGCGCGGGTCGACCGCGTCGTTGAAGTGGGTGTCGGCCAGGACCGAGCCGTGACCGGGGAAATGCTTGATCGTCGCGGCCATGCCGCGCGCGTGCATGCCGCGCACGTAGGCGCGGGTGAACTCGGCGACGACCTGCGGATCGGGATCGAAGGCGCGGTTGCCGATCGCCAGATTGCCGCGGCCCAGGTCGACCACCGGCGCGAAGCTCAGGTCGACGCCGCTGGCCTGCACTTCGGCGGCCATCAGCTGCGCGTGTTCCTCGGCCAGCTTGAGCGCGCCGACGGGGTCGTGCGCGTACTGCTTGCCGAACACCTCCAGCGGCGGCAAGGCGCTGTAGCCCTCGCGGAAGCGCTGCACGCGCCCGCCTTCCTGGTCGACGCAGATCAACTGCGGACGCGGCGCGGCGGCGCGGATCGCGGCCGACAGCTCAGCGACCTGGGCCTTGGACGCGAAGTTGCGGCTGAACAGGATCACGCCGGCGCAGGCATCGTGCTGCAGCCAGTCGCGTTCCTGCGCGGTGAGTTCGGTACCGGCGACGCCGATCACGAGCATGCGGAACTCCTGAGGGAGAAACAGCGCGGTATGCGCAGGGTGCATTGTCGCGCAGATGGTGCGGCGGGGGCACCCTGCCCGGCCCGGGCGGCCGGAAGGCCGGTTCCGGCGCCGTCGCGGCCCGAGGGCGCCGTGCGCGACGTGAAATATTCGCGGTGCTTCTACCCCGGCGTTCTCGGCTCGGAGGCGCTGAACATAAACACACCCGATCGGAAAAATTCTCGCGGCGGCGGAAAGCTCGCCCACACCGACCTCGCGACTAGGTCAACGCCTTCAAACCGCGCCGTCGCGCTCGGCCTGGCTCCATTGCGCATACGGCCGGGTCGCCAGCGCCAGGTTGTAGTAACGCACCGCATCGGTGACCTCGGCGCCGGCCCAATCAGGCCGTGCGAATTCGCTATCGGCGCTGGCCAGTTCGATCTCGGCCACGACCAGGCCGGCGTTGTCGCCGAGGAATTCGTCGACTTCCCACAGATGACCCTGGTGCTCGACGTAATGCCGGCGCTTGTCGACCAATCCACCGACGCTGAGCGCGAGCAGATCGCGCGCATCCGCGACCGGGATCGGATAGTCGAACTCCTGGCGGGTGTGGCCGAGCTCGCGCGATTTCAGATTGAGAAAGGCCTCGTCGCCGGCGATGCGCACGCGCACCGACGCCTTCATCGCCGCGCGGCCGTCGCCGCCCGCGTCCATCGCCGCCAGATCGTTGAGATAGCCCTGCGCCATCGGCACGACCTTCTGCGCCTGCGCGCGCCAACCGTCGCCAACGACCAGGAATTTGCGTTCGATTTCGATGCCCATGCGCCATTATGGCCCAGACGCCGGATGCAGTCGCGCCTGTAGAATGCGCGCCCCGCGCAGCGCGCGCGAATTCGCCGAATCGGCAAGGCCGCCATGAAGCGCCCGTTTTCCGCAGTGTTGTTTCCGAGTGCGCTGGCCATCGCCCTGCTCGGCGCGGCCGGCGCCGCGTTCGCCGCCGACGCGATGCCCGATGTCGAACAAGCCAACGCGGCGTATCGGCGCGCGCTGGAAGCCGACGTCCGCGCGAAATCCGCGCCGCCGTCGCTGGTCTCGGCCTCGCTGCTCGCGGCGATGAAGATCGACGCCGTGCAAGGTTGCCAACGCGTCGATGCCGTCTTCGTCGCCTGCATCGTGGGTGTCGATGCGGGCATGCGCCGCGGCTATCAGGCGTACCGGTTTGGCCATGACGGCGCGACCTGGACGCTGGCGAACAGCGTCGAAGCCGCGATACCGGCGCCGAGCCTGGCCGAAGCGCAAGGCCTGATCCGTCAGCGTCTGGGCGAAGAAGGCGCGCGGCAGCAAGACCCCGCGCGCAAGGCCGAATTCGAACGCGCCGCCGCCGAAGCGACGGTGAGCGCGATGAATTCGTGCGAGCTCGATGACGATAGCGGCGCGGTGGAATGCGAGGTGCGGCTGCGCTTGCCCGACGGCAGCGAGCCTTCGGCGACGCAGCGTTTCCAATTGAATGGAAGCGTTTGGTCGTTGTTGGAACGTTGAGTCGCGAGGGATCCGCGCGGCGTGCGTCGGCTGCGTCGCCTCATTGAATCCGTGAGTTTCGACGGGCCGGGCGAGTGCGCGGTCGCAGCTCGCGCAGCTCCTACAGTCGGAATCCCAACGATCGCCGCGTCGGCAACGGCTGCCCCTGTAGGAGCTGCGCAAGCTGCGACCGCGAACCAACGACTATGGTGAAACCGAGCAAGACCGCAGTACCCGGTTACCCCGCGCTAACCAAGCGCAACCGCGCCTCAGCTCATCTCAGCGCTCAAACATCGCAATCGATTCCACATGCGCGGTATGCGGAAACATGTCCATCACCCCGGCCGCGCGCAGTTTCCAGCCCTTCTCACGCACCAGATAGCCCGCATCGCGCGCCAACGACGCCGGATGGCAGCTCACATACACGATGCGCTTGAACTGCTTGAGCGGCAGTTGGGTCAGGACGAAATCGGCGCCCGAACGCGGCGGATCGAGCAACAGGCGATCGAAGCCTTCGCGCATCCACGGCTCGCCGCTGAGGTCCTTGGCCAGATCGGCGGCATAGAACTTGGCGTTGCCCAGGCCGTTGTGCTCGGCGTTTTCGCGCGCGCGCTGGACCAGCCCGGCCTCGCCTTCCACGCCGACCACTTCGCGCACGCTGCGCGCCAGCGGCAAGGTGAAATTGCCCAGGCCGGCGAACAGATCGAGCACCCGATCCTCCGGCTGCGGCTGCAGCAGATCGATCGCGTGCTGGATCATGTGGCCGTTGAGGCCGGCGTTGACCTGGATGAAATCGAGCGGACGGAACTTCAGTTCCAGATTCCACTGCGGCAGGGTAAACGCGAGCCTGGGATCGGCCGGCCACAGCGGATGCACGCTCTCGATCCCGCCGGGCTGCAGGAATACCGCGAACTCGTGCTGCTGGGCGAAGGCGACGATCGCGTCGCGATCGGATTGCGACAGCGGCGACAGATGGCGGAAGGTCAAGGCGATGCCGCCGTGCGCGTTGTCGCCATGCATGCGGTCGCCGCCGATGAACTCGACCTGCGGAATTTCGCGGCGCGCCTGCAGGCCGTCGATCAGCTGCGCGAGCGCGCCGATCGCATCGCCGACTTCGGGGATCACCGTTTCGCAGCGCGCGATCTCGGCGACGAAGCGCGGATCGGTTTCGCGGAACCCGACCAGGGTCTTGTCCTTCTTCTCGACCCGGCGCACCGAGAACCGGCCCTTGCGGCGATAGCCCCAGGCCGAATCGGTCAGCGCCGGCAGGATCCGCTCGGGCGCGACATGGCCGATGCGTTCGAAGTTTTCCATCAGCACGTTCTGCTTGGCGAGGATCTGCCGATCCTCGGCCATGTGCTGCAGCGCGCAGCCGCCGCACACACCGAAATGCGCGCAACGCGGAGCGACGCGATCGGCCGCGGCTTCGAGCACCTCCAGCGTCACCGCTTCATCGAAGCTGCGCGAACGCGAAGTCTGCTTGGCCATGACCCGTTCGCCGGGCAGCGCGCCGGCGACGAACACCGCCTTGCCGTCCGGACGCCGGGCGACACCACGGCCATCGTGAGTGAGGCCGGTGATGGCGGCCTCGAAGGGAGTTTGATCGATGCGGGCCACAGCTGCTGGCAGGAATCAAAGGGGGCGCATTGTGGCATGGCCGGGATTGGGGATTGGGGATTCGGGATTGGCAAGGGCTAAAAAACCGCCGCCGCGGGCTGGCTCCATAGCGATCCCGCACCCGGGCTTCAGGAACGCAAAAGCCCGCTTGCGCGGGCTTTTGCTCTTGCCAATCCCTAATCCCGAATCCCTAATCCCGGCTACTCACTTCTGCTTCCAACCGCCGCCGGCATCCTGATACCACCAGCCGCCCTTGGCGCTGTCGACCCACTGGCGCGCGAACACCTGGCGGATCTGCGCTTCCCATTCGGGGTGGTTGTTGGCGACCGCGATCTCGCGGTAGACCGCGGCCGAATCGCGGCCCTGGTCGGCCACGGCCTGGTTGACGCCGACCCGGTCGGACAGCGGGATCTTCGAGGCGTCGCGCACCGCGACCGTGCCGTTGCTGGCGAAACCGAGCGCGCCGGAATCGAAATGCGCGCGCAACTGGCTGTCGAAGCGCTGCGCCATGCGCGACTGGATCGCCTGGATCGCCGGGGTCTTGATCGAGATGTCCGGCGACTGCGCATGGGCGCTGCCGATGCCGGCCAGCGACAGCCAGTCGATGCGGCTGGCCAGTTGGCCCCATTCGAGACCCGGGCGCGATACCGAGGCACTGCCGCCGGGCTTGCCACCGTCGCTGGGCTGGGCCTGCGGCGTGGCCGCGGGGGCTTGATCGCCGATGACCTTCTCGACGAACTCCTTGGCCGCTTCCTTGGCCTCGGCGGCCGGGAAATAGACATTGATGGTCACGCACGCCGTCAACATCACGGCGGCGACCGGTATTCCCATCCAACGGCGCATGAGCGAATCCTTCTGGTTGTGCGCGTCCTGCGCGGGTTCCGCCGGGTCCGGGCGGGGGTTGATCGAACGACGTTTGTTGAAGCACGGCGCCTATTGAACCACGGCGCTGTTGAACGACAAGGCTATTGCACCACCGGCTTCACCTCGCCCTTGCTGACCGCCTCCATGCGCTCGAGCAAGGTCGCCCAGTCGACCCGGCGGTTGTAGCCGACCACGTCCAGGTGCGGCACGCCCGAGCCCTGCACGATGGTGAAGCCGCGGCTGCCGTCGGGCGCGGCCTTGGCCGGGCCCAGGCCGTCCATGTGGCAGACCTCGTCGGCCAGGCGGCAGGCGATGCCGATGCGGGCGTAACCGAAGTCGTCGAAAAAGCCGATCAGCCGATCCTGCAGGCTGCCGACGAAGGACGAATCGCCGACGCTGGACAAGTCCTGCACCGCGCGCTGGCTGATCCGTTGGCGCACGCCCGGGGTCTTGCGCGTGTGCAGTTCGGCGTTGAACGCGGTCGGCTGCCAGTCGACCAGACGTACTTGATCGATGCGTCCGTACAAGCGCCCGGTGATGCTGCCGAAACCGAACACGCCGGTCAGCGATTCCAGATCGAGATTTTCCAGCGCCAGGTCCGAACTCAGGGTCGGCGCGACCCCGAACGGGCGCTCCATCGCCAGCGACGACACCGCCACGGTGCCGCCGAACAACTGCATGGTCAGGCCGCCATCGAGTTCGAGCCGATCGTCGGCGTAATGCGCTTGCGGAATGCGCCCGCTGAGTTCGCCGGTGAACGCCGGCCAGTCCAGCGCCTTGGACAATTGGCCCACATCGAGGCGGTCGAGATTGAGGCCGAACCGCACGTCCAGACCCTTGCCGCCCGCGGGCGGGCGCAGCCGCAAGCCGTCGAAACCGGCGCGGCCGCCGAGCATCGGAAAATTCACCGCGCGCAGCAGCCGCAGTTCGCCGCCACCGCTGGAGAACGGCAAGGTCACCGCGCCGAATTCCAGACCGTACAGCGCGCCGCCGCGCCAGCCCAGTTCGCTGGCGACCGGCGCATCGGCCGAATAGCGCACCTGGCCATCGAGACCGTCGAAGCGGAACCGGCCCTGCGGGTCCTTCGTCGACACCTGTTGCAGGCTGGCTTCGGCCAGCTGCAATTCGTCGCCGCTCATGCGCACGCGCGCCTGCGCCGCGCCGGAAAGCTCCAATTGCCCCAGGCCGGCGAGACCTAGGAAACCCGACAGATAGCCGTCGCGCAGCGGCGCGAGGTCGGCGCTGCGCAGGTCCAGATCGAGCGCGGCCAGACTCGCGTCCGGCGTCAACGCGGCGCTGCCTTCGAGCGCGAGGATGCCGTCGTCGCGCCACATCAATTGCGGCAGTCGCCAGCCCTCGCCTTCGCGCTGCTCGGCCTGCACACGCAAGTCGACCGCTCGTTTGTGCAATGAAACGTAGGCGTTGCCGAACAGCAGCTCGCCGCCTTGCACCTGTCCGTCAATCGCGACCGTATCGGCACGGTCGAGCTGAGCTGAAAGGTTCAGCTGCGCGCCGAGGTTCTCGGCCGCGATCAATCCGTCGGGCGTGTCGAGCGCGCCGCCTTGCAGGCGCAGCGGACCGGTGATGCTCAACGGTTTGTGTTGCGGCGCGGCGATGTCGAGCCGGCCGTCGAGCGTGCCGGCCTTGATCCGTCCGGCCGGCCACGCCTGCGAGACCAGCGCCTGGGCCCAGGCCAGCGGCACGCGGGTCAGGTCGATCCGGGTCAGATCGGGACTGGCGGCCGCGCGCTGCAAGGCCAGCGCGGCGGCGCCCTGGCTCAAGCGCAGATCGGTGCTGGCCACGCCGAGGTCCAGCGCCAGCCGAAAGGGCTTGCCGCCGGCGCCGCGCAACTCTCCGTCGCAGCGCCAGCCGCCGCGGCCGTCGCGCTGCAGCGGGCAACGCCAGACCACATCGCGGAAGCGATAGCCCAGATCCGGCGCCTGGATGTGCCCGGCCTGCAATTCCAGTTCGCCGTGCTCGGCCCGCGCGGGCCAGGACAGGCGCACTTTGACCTGCTCCAGCGTCACCACCGCGGTCGCGACGCGCTGAATCCTGGCGTTCAGTGTGTACGCTTCAGCATGGGTCGGCGCCGCCCACAAGGCGGGCAGCGACAACAGCATCAGGAGGCGTAACATGGTCCGCAGCATGGAAGCAGGATAGCGGGCGGAAGCGAACCGGCAATGAAGAATCCACAGGTCCCACGCGTATTGCTGGTCGAGGACGACCCGACCAGCCGAGCTTTTCTCACCGCCGCGGTCGAGGCGATGCCGGCCGAAGTCGACGGCGCCGCCACCCTGGCCGCGGCGATGGCGCTGGGCGATGCCCAGGATTACCAGTTATGGCTGTTCGATGCGCACCTGCCTGACGGCAGCGGCATCGATCTGCTCGAACGCCTGCGCCAACGGCATCCGGCGACCCCGGCGCTGGCGCATACCGCGACCGGCGAGAGCGACATACGCAACCGCCTGATCGCCTCGGGTTTCTCCGACGTGCTGGTGAAGCCTTTGCCCGCCGCCGCGGTGCGTTGCGCGATCCGGCGCCTGCTCGGTCTGCCCGAACACGATGCGCCCGCGTCGTCGGCGGCGGCATCGCAGGAAGAAGCGCCGATATGGGACGACGATATCGCCGCGCGCGCGCTCAACGGCAACCGGGTCCACATCGCCACCCTGCGCGGTTTGTTTACCCAGGAGCTGCCCAACGCGCGGCGTTCGATCTGTGCCGCGGCTCAGATCGGCAATCTCGAAGCGTTGCGCGGGGAACTGCACAAGCTGCGCGCGAGTTGCGGCTTCGTCGGCGCCGCGCGCCTGGCCCAGGCGGTGCAGGCGTTGCAGGCGCAGCCGGATTCGAGCGCGTTGTTGCAGCGGTTCGATCAGGTGGCGTTGGATACGGTTGAGCAGACGGGTTGAGGTTTGCCGTGGCGTGTGGGCGTGGCGTCTTGTACCGCTTCGCTTCGATCGCAGGTTGCGGGCATGAACCGATGGGTTCGCGGTGTCCGGGAGTTCGCGGTCGCGGCTTGCGCCGCTCCTACAGGGGCTGACGTCGCTTGATCGATGGTGGTTACAGCGTTCGCATCGAGCGTGAAGTCACGCTCGATGCAGTGACCTCAGCGATCGCTGTCGGCAGCCGAATCTGGTCCTGAATCCGCGGCTTCACGCCTGGGCGCGACGCGCGCCAGTTCGGCCAGCATTTCCCAGGATTTCAGTCCGCGCGGGCCGAGGTGATGGCTCAGCACCGCGCGCATCGCATGCCGCAATCCGGGCAAGTCCGACGGGTCCGGCGCGGTGTCGCCGGTCAGCGCGAGCAAGGCACGCCCGGTCGCCGCCGCGCTGCGCTCGCCATGGCCGCGATCGCTGAGCAAACGACGCGGCCCCTGCTCCGGATCGAGGCGGTAACGCGCGGCCGGGTCGATCGCGACGCCGTCGGCATCGACGCTCCAATCGAAACCCGAACCCAGCGCTTCGAGCAGATCGCGCTCGAAGCAACGCAGGCTCCACGCCAACTGCCCGCCGCGCAGTTGCGCGCGGGTGCGGGCGTAGAGATCGTACAGCTCCGGCAAGGGATCGCCGCGCGGCACCAAGCGTAGCAACAACTCGTTGATGTAGAAGCCGGCCAGCGAGGTTTCGCCGTCCAGGCGCGGCGCCGCGTCCAGCGCTTCGGCCGAAATCAATCGCGCCAACTCGCCGCGCAGCAACGCGTCGAAGCGGATGTGCTGGAACGGCTGCAAGGCCGCGCGCAGGACCTGTCGCTTGGGGCCTTGCACACCGCGCGCGATCAGGCCGACCCGGCCCTGCCGCTCGCTCAGCACTTCGACCAGCAAGCTGGTTTCGCGCCACGGGCGCGTGTGCAGGACGTAGGCGGATTCGGCGGTCAGACGCATGCGCTCACACTAGCTCAGAAGCTGCTCGCGCGAGACCGCGCCACGTCATCGCGACGGCGCAAACATACGCGCTCAAGCGGCATCGGTGCCGACGTCGCGCAGATGCCGCATCGCGGTCATCCGCGTCACCAGCCAGCCGATCCCGATCAGGAACAACGACAGCGCGCAAATCGCCAAGGTGCCCAGCGCCTGTCCGTAGCCGTAGCGATATGCCTGCCCGGCCGGCAGAAAACAGTCCGGCCCGTAGATCATCGCCAGCCCGGCGCATAGCGTCGCCACGCCCCAAGCGAGGCCCGTCGCCAAGGCATACGGCCATACGCGATAGCGCTGCCGCTTGTCGTCGCGACGCAGTCGCCGCGCGATCGCGCCGCCGATCAACGCGCAGACCACGCCGCCGCCGAACACCACCGCGATCAGGCACGACACGCTCGCCACCATGAGTACGCGGTAGACGATGCCCGGCGGGGCCTGGGTGGTGATCGCGATGGAGTCGGCAGGTAAGCCCGGATAACGGCCATGGTAGGTGTCGCGGGATGTATCGGCGTGCTGTACGTCCTCGTCGTTCAAGGACAGCGAGGTCTTGATCCGCCATCCTTCAGGCACGCTGACCGTCAGATGCAGGTTGCCGAAACCGGCCCAGCTGCGCGCCGGCGCCAACACATAGGCGAACTGGTACAGCAAAGTCGGGCCATCGCCCTTGCGCTGCATCGCATCGGCGCGGTAACTCGCGCGGAACCGGTGGCGTCCCGGCGGCAACACGAAATCCAGGGCCAGGCTCGAAGGCGCCTGGACCTCGTACGACAACGGTCGTTCGCCGGTCAGCGAAGGCGTGGTTTCGGGCGGTTGCCAGTTGCGCGGCAACGCCGGCAGATCCAAAGGCCGCGCCGTGATCGCGCGACCGTCGAGCGTCGCCTCGAATTGGCTGACATCGGGCGCGCCTGTGGCGAACACCGGCCGCAGTCGGATCGCCGGACCTGGGTTGTCGAGCCAATAGTCGACGAAAACCTTGGCCTCGGACGACTTGTCGGACAGACCGTTCAAGTCGATGTGCAGGCTTTCGCTGTCGATTCGCACCGTATCGAAGCCCTGCGGCTCGGCGCTCACCAGCGCGTCCTGCCAGGGTTTGCCCATGTTCGCCCAGGCCGGCGTCAGGCATGGGAGCGCGAGCAGCAGCGCCAGCGCGGCGGATCGACATCGCGCCGCCGCGCCTACCGCCGTTTCAGTCATGGTAACCAAGAGAGCGCAACGCGGCCTCGTCGTCCGACCAGCCTTCGCGCACGCGCACCCAGGTTTCCAGAAACACCTTGGAGCCGAACAAGTGCTCCATCTGCACGCGCGCCTTGGCGCCGACTTCGCGCAGGCGCGCGCCGCCCTTGCCGATCACGATCGCCTTCTGGCCGTCGCGCTCGACCCAGATCACCGCGCCGATGCGCAGAAGCGCGCCGTCGACGACGAAACGTTCGATCTCGACCGTGGTCGCGTACGGCAGTTCTTCGCCGAGCTGGCGCATCAGCTGTTCGCGCACCATCTCGCCGGCGAGGAAGCGCTGGCTCTTGTCGGTGATCTCGTCCTCGCCGTACAGCGCCGGCTGCTCGGGCAACAGCGCCATCACCTCCTTGACCAACGCGTCCAGGCCCTTGTTCTTGAGCGCCGAGATCGGATGCACCGCGGCGAAATCGCGGCCTTCGCTGACCTTGGCCAGGTACGGCAGCAATGCGGTCTTGTCGGTGATGCGGTCGACCTGATTGACCACCAGCACCACCGGCACGCCGGCGTTGCGCAGGGCTTCGAACGCGAGCGTGTCCTCGTCGTCCCACTGCCCCGCGCGCACCACCAGCAGGGCGGCGTCGACGCCGTCGATCGAACCGCGCGCGGCGCGATTCATCATCCGGTTCATGGCCCGCTTCTGTTCGCGGTGGATGCCGGGGGTGTCGACCAGCAGCAGTTGGCCGTCGGGAAAGGTGGCGATGCCGAGCAAACGGTGACGGGTGGTCTGCGGACGTGGCGAGACGATGCTGACCTTGGCCCCGACCAGGGCGTTGACCAGGGTGGATTTGCCGACATTGGGGCGGCCGATGACGGCGACGTGGCCGGCGCGATACGAAGAAGAAGTCATGGCGCGGATTGTCCGCCCCTGGGGGCGGCAGGGCAAACGATTCCGGGAATCGGGAATCGGGAATCGGGAATCGGGAATCGGGAATCGGGAATAGCATTGCGGCACAGGGTCGGCAGTCAAGCGAAAGTTAGACCGTTAAGCAAAAGGCCCACCAGTGGCGGGCCTTTGATGTTGCTTGAACGATTCCCGACTCCCAATTCCCGATTCCCGGCCCTCTCGATTCCCGAATCCCGGCCCCTCAATCATCCGCCTTGAGCTGCCTCAAGGCATCGTCGGCGGCGAGCTGTTCGGCCGCGCGGCGCGATCCGGCCTCGCCTTCGGCGCTGATCGGTGGCTGGCTGAGGGTGCAGCTGACGCGGAAGGTCTTGGCGTGGTCCTCGCCGCTTTCCGAAATCAGCGCGTACACCGGCAGGGGTTTCTGCCGGCCCTGCAGCCATTCCTGCAGGCGGGTCTTCGCGTCCTTGCCGACCTTGTGCGCGGGCGGCAGCGCTTCCATCGCCGGCACGAACCACGGCAATACCTGCGCGCGGCAGGTTTCGAACCCGGCATCGAGGTAGATCGCCGCGACCACCGCTTCGAGCGCGTCGGCCAGGATCGAGTCGCGGCGGTGACCGCCCGACTTCATTTCACCGGGGCCGAGGGTCAGGCGCGCGCCCAGCTCCAGGGTGCGCGCGATCGGCGCCAGCGCCGATTCGCGGACCAGCTCGGCGCGGGCGCGGGTCAGCGCGCCCTCATCGGCCTGCGGCCAGCGCTGGTACAGCGCTTCGGCCACGATCAGATTCACCAGCGCATCGCCGAGAAACTCCAGCCGCTCGTTGTGCGGGGCCCCGGCGCTGCGGTGGGTCAGGGCTTGATCGAGCAGTGCGGGGGTGGAAAAGCGATGCACTTCGATATCAATCGGTTTTACTGCGGAACTGTTGTTCTGCGCGGAAGTGACCGATCACGTCGAGATTGCCGATCAACTGACGGCGTACTTCATAATCCACGGTGACTTCCATGCCTGAGTCGCCACGTATGATCTTAAAATTGGTCGGCTTCACGCTGTCGACGTAGCTCATTTCCATCCGCCGGAAAAAAAGATCGCGTATTTTGTTCGCATCCATCTGAGCTGCGCCGGGCTCATTGGAAAGGTCTGTTAATGAACGCTTGACCGAGTAGAACTCCGAATACATCGGCACCAGCTTCATGCCCATGTAAACAAACACACCACCCACGCCCAGCATGATGATGAACCCGATCAGGGTAATGCCGCTCTGCTTACGCTTCATACCTTCGATCCCCAGTTGATCTCACTGCAGTTGATCCCACTACCGATCCGGATTTGGCCCAGGTCCAAACCGCGTCCCCACCGCGACGGCTACCGGCCGTTACGGAATGCTGTTGCCGATGCGCGAAAAGTCCACGCCACCATCGAAGTTCATCCAGATCAGGAACGCCCGGCCGCGCAGGTTCTGCTCCGGCAGGAAGCCCCAGTATCGGCTGTCTTCGCTGTTGTCGCGATTGTCGCCCATCACAAAATACTCGCCCTTGGGCACGACCCAATCGCCCTCGCCCTGGTCGAGCAGCGGCGATTCGGTGCGCAGCAGGATCCGATGCACATGTTTGCCGATCTGTTCGCGCAATTCCTGTGAGCCGGTCATCTCGGTGCCATTGCCGCGACCCTGGTAGGTCCCGATCGGGGCATAGATGATCGGCTCGCCGTTCACGGTCAGGCGGCCGTCCCGGTAGCTGACCTTGTCGCCCGGCAGGCCGATGATGCGCTTGATCCAATCCTGTTCGGGATGGTGCGGCGGCCGGAACACGACCACGTCGCCGCGCTCGGGCTCGCCCATCGCCAGCACCTTCTGGTTGCTGATCGGCAGGCGCAGACCGTAGGTGAATTTATTGACCAGGATGAAGTCGCCGGTCAGCAGGGTCGGCATCATCGAGTTCGACGGGATCCGGAACGGCTCGGCGATGAAGCTGCGCAGGATCAGCACCACGAACAGCACCGGGAAGAACGCCTTGGAGTAGTCGACCAGGACCGGCTCCTTGCCGTCGTCGAGCAGGCCCTCGCGCGCGGCGCGGCGCTTGGCCAGCACCATCTTGTCGAGCAGCCAGACCAGGCCGGTGATCAGGGTCAGCGAGACCAGGGCGATTTCGAACCAACGCATGCTTGTTCCTTTGGGCGGGAACGGCCGGGAGTCGGGATCGGGAACCGGGAATCGGCCAAAGCCGCTGCACCCATTCCCGAACCTGCCTCACCCGCCTCCCGCGCTAGTTGATGGAGACGAAAACTTCAGAAAACCCGGATCCCGGCCGACGCGTCGACGATTCCCGATTCTCCATTCCCTATTCCCGTCCGAATTACTTGTTGTCGGTCGACAACACCGCGAGGAACGCTTCCTGCGGAATCTCGACCCGGCCGACCTGTTTCATCCGCTTCTTGCCCTCTTTCTGCTTCTCGAGGAGCTTCTTCTTGCGGCTGATGTCGCCACCATAACATTTGGCCAAAACGTTCTTGCGCATCGCCTTGACCGTGCTGCGGGCGATGATCTGCGAGCCGACCGCGGCCTGGATCGCGACGTCGAACATCTGCCGCGGAATCAGGTCCTTCATCTTCTCGCACAGCTCGCGGCCGCGCCGGTCGGCGTGGCTGCGGTGGACGATGATCGACAGCGCATCGACCTTGTCGCCGTTGATCAGCGTGTCCACGCGCACGAACGGGCCTTCCTGGAAACGCAGGAAGTGATAGTCCAGCGAGGCATAGCCGCGCGAGACCGACTTGAGCTTGTCGAAGAAGTCCAGCACCACCTCGGCCATCGGCAGCTCGTAGCTGATCTGCACTTGGCTGGCCATGTAGGTGATGCCGATCTGCACGCCGCGCTTTTCCTCGCACAACTTGATCACGCTGCCGATGTAATCGGGCGGGGTGAGGATGTTGGCGCGGATCACCGGCTCGCGGATTTCCTGCACCATGTTGACCGGCGGCAGCTTGGCCGGGTTGTCCATGGGGATGATCGTGCCGTCGGTCTTGAGGACCTCGTAGATCACCGTCGGCGCGGTCGAAATCAGGTTGAGATCGTATTCGCGCTCCAGGCGCTCCTGCACGATCTCCATGTGCAGCATGCCCAGGAAGCCGCAGCGGAAACCGAAGCCCATCGCCTCGGAGCTTTCCGGCTCGAAACGCAGCGCGGCGTCGTTGAGGCGCAACTTGTCGAGCGCTTCGCGCAGCGCCGGATAGTCCTCGGCGTCGACCGGGAACAGGCCGGCGAACACGCGCGGCTGCATTTCCTGGAAGCCCGGCAGCGGCTTGGCGGCCGGATCGCTGGCCAGGGTCAGGGTGTCGCCGACCGGCGCACCGTGCACGTCCTTGATCGAGGCATTGATCCAGCCCACCTCGCCCGGACCCAGCCGCGCCAGATCCTTGCGCTTGGGCGTGAACACGCCGACCTTGTCGACCAGATGGGTGCGGCCGGTCGACATGACCAGGATCTTGCTGCCCGGCACGATCTCGCCCTGCATGACCCGCACCAGCGAGACCACGCCGAGGTAGTTGTCGAACCACGAGTCGATGATCAGCGCCTGCAGCTTGTCGGTGTCGCGCGGCTTCGGCGGCGGAATGCGCTTGACGATCGCTTCGAGCACCAGATCGACGTTGAGGCCGGTCTTGGCGCTGATCGCGACCGCGTCCTCGGCGTCGATGCCGATGACCGCTTCGATCTCGGCCTTGGCGCGTTCGATGTCGGCGGTCGGCAGGTCGATCTTGTTGAGCACCGGCACCACTTCCAGGCCCTGCTCGACCGCGGTGTAGCAGTTGGCGACCGACTGCGCTTCCACGCCCTGGGCCGCGTCGACCACCAGCAGCGCGCCTTCGCAGGCGGCGAGCGAACGGCTGACTTCGTAGCTGAAGTCGACGTGGCCCGGGGTGTCGATGAAGTTGAGCTGATAGGTATTGCCGTCCTTCGCCTTGTACGGCAGCGAGACGGACTGAGCCTTGATGGTGATGCCGCGCTCGCGCTCGATCGGATTCGAGTCGAGCACTTGCGCTTCCATCTCGCGCGCTTCGAGACCTCCGCACAGTTGGATGATGCGGTCGGCGAGCGTCGACTTGCCATGGTCGACGTGGGCAATGATGGAGAAGTTTCGGATCAGGTGCATGCGGGGCGACTTGAAGCTCGCCGGCTCCAATGAGTGAGCGGACAGGAAAATTAACGGCGGATTATCGCATAGCCCCCGCCCTCGACGGCGAATCTTCGCCACGCAGCTGAAGCGCCGGTCGACCAGGGCACNNGGGATGCGGCGACGCCCGCCGTGGCAGCGGCGGGCGTCGCATGCAACCTCCATAAGCGTCACCGATCCGGCCCGGGTGGGTTAGACGGCCCGGGCCGGTCCGCGCAGTGGCTTATTTGTCCTCACCGGCTTCGACCGCGATGAACTGGGTCGTCGCGCCGCGCCGGACCAGCAGCATCACGGTCTGACCGGGCTTGACCCCGGCCAGGGCCCGGTCCAGGGCGGCCACATTACCGACCTGACTGCGTCCGACCGACAGGATCACATCGCCTGGGCGCACGCCCGCGTCGCCGGCGGCATCGCCCGGATCGCGCACGACCACGCCCTCGCCCGGCTTCAGGCCCAGGCGCTGACGCGCGGCGGCATCGACGTCCTGCGCGATCAGGTTCAAGGGATTGCCGTTGGCGCGCGGCACCGCCTTCTCGCCCGGACGCGCCGATGGATCGCCGGCCAGGCCGGCGGCGGCATCGGTGTCGAGTTCGCTGACCGCCACGTTGATCTCGATGGTCTTGCCGTCGCGGAACAGCCCGACCTTGGCCTTCGAGCCCGGCGCCATGTTGCCGATCAGCGGCGGCAGGTCGCTGGATTCGCGGATCTGGGTGCCATTGACCGTGCGGATCACATCGCCCAACTGGATGCCGGCCTTGTCGGCCGGACCGCCCGGCAGCACCTGATTGACCAGCGCGCCGTTGCTGTCGGGCAGGCCCAAGGCCTGCGCGCCCTTGCTGTCGAGCACCTGCACGACCACGCCCAACTGCCCGCGACTGACCTTGCCGCTGGCGCGCAACTGTTCGGCCGAATTCATCGCCACATCGATCGGAATGGCGAAGCTCACGCCCATGTAGCCGCCGGAGTTGGAGAAGATCTGCGAGTTGATGCCGACCACCTCGCCGCTGGTATTGAGCAGCGGACCGCCGGAATTGCCCTGGTTGATCGCCACGTCGGTCTGGATGAACGGCACGTAGCGCTGATCGGCATACGGGTTGCTACGCCCGACCGCGCTGACGATGCCGGCGGTGACCGAGTGATCCAGGCCGAACGGCGAGCCGATCGCGACCACCCACTGCCCGGCCTTGGTTTGTCCGGCCGCGGCGGCGCGCAGGAACGGCAGGCCCTTGGCCTCGATCTTGAGCAGGGCCACGTCGGACTGCTCGTCGCTGCCGATCACCTTGGCCTTGAACTCGCGCCGGTCGGTCAGCTTGACCGTGACCGTGTCGGCGCCGTCGACCACGTGGTGATTGGTCAGCACATAGCCGTCCTGCGAAATCAGGAAGCCGCTGCCGATCGAGCGGCCGCCGCCGCGCGGCTGGCGCGGGCCCTGCTGGCCTGGACCGCCCGGCATGCCGTCGGGACCGAAGAAGCGGCGGAAGAATTCGGGAATCTGGTCTTCGTCGGGCATGCCGCCGCGGGCGGTCGCGCGCTCACGCTTGGGCGTGACTTCGGCGCTGATATTGACCACTGCCGGCCCGACCCGCTGGACCAGGTTGGTGAAGTCCGGCAGGCCGGCGACCAGCGGCGCGGCCGGGGTCGCCGCCGGCGGCGGCGCGATCGGGGTGGTCGGCGCCTGCGCGGTGCAGGCGACCGGCAACGCGGCGATGATCGCGCCGAACAAGGCCAGCGACTGCAGGGGACGCGCGCGCCGCGGATGGGCCGGCGCAGTGCGGATGGAGGAGCGATTCATCGGCGATGGGGTCATGGAAGCGGCCTCGATACGACGTGGAGTTCGGGAAAAAGGCTGGGAAAAGACAACAAGAACCCGTTGCGCGGCGACGCCGCGCATTGCGTTGGAGGTTGGAGCGAGGGGCCGGCCCGACGCGTTCGGCTGCGGCGCGGGTCGACCTGGCGCTGACGGAGCAGCCAAGGCCGACCTCGACCGGACCAGCTTACGGCGAGGGCTGCGGCCGTTCCTGGACCGGCGGCCGGGTTCGCGCCTCTTCGGCCTGGGTCGCGGGCTCGAAGGGATAGAACGACGGCGAGTTGCCGTAACTGGCGGTGTAACCGCTGCCCGCGGTCTGATAGTTCGGCAATGCCGCGCGCGGCCACGGACGCGCCGCCGGCGATTCGTTCTGCGGCTGCGGACGGAACGGGTTGGCGTGGGTCGCGTCGGCGAGCACCGGCGAACTGGCGCCGCCGGCCGCGGCGACCTGCAACGGCGCATCGGCCTGGCGCTCGGAAGCGCGCAGCGCGGCGCGCTGGCTCTGGCCGCGCGAACGGCGCTCGGCCAGGCGACGCGGAATTTCCGCGACCGCGACCGCACCGGCGGCGAGCCCGGAGGCGTCGGCCGAGGTCAGCGACGGCTCGGCCTCGGCCGCCGTCGCGAGCGCCTGCGCCGGCTCGGCCGGAATGGGCTGCGGGGCGGGCTGCTGGGTGGGCTGGGTGTTCTGCGCCGGCGTTACCGTGGTGGTCTGGGCCGCGATCTGGGCCGGGTCGGCGTTGCCGCCGGCCTCGTCGGAGAACGGCCGCGCCACGAACAAGGCCGCGACCGCGACCGAAGCCGCCAGGGCCGCGCCCCCGATCCAGCCACGCCGCGAACCGGCGGCCCGGCGCGGCTTGATCCCGACGTCCTGAGCCGCGGCGGTATCGCGCACGTTCTGCAAGGCCGCATCGGCGGCGATCGCCGCGGCGACGCGATCGGCGAAACCCGGATCGGCGAAACCGGGCGTCACGCCCGCGCCGGCCTGGCGGCGCAGCAGGTCGCCGCACAGCTGCCAGCGACCGCAGGTGTCGCGCCATTGCACGTCGTGACCGAGCCGCCTGAGCGCGAAACGCGCCGCGTCGGCATCGAGCTCGCCGTCGAACAAGGCGCTGAGGTTCTCGCGCTCGTCGCGGTGGGCATCGCTATGGAATGGGGTCGAAGTCATCAGTGGGCGCGCTCCCGGGGGCGGTGGTTACCCTGGTCTTGATTGTCCAACAGGGGCCGAAGTTCCGTATCGATCGCCTCGCGGGCGCGGAAAATCCGCGAACGCACGGTACCGATCGGGCAAGCCATCTTCTGCGCGATCTCTTCGTAGCTCAGGCCGTCCACCTCGCGCAGGGTGATCGCGGCCCGCAATTCCTCCGGCAGCGAATCGACCACCTTCATCACGGTGCGTTCGATTTCCTGCCGCAGCAGTTCGTGTTCCGGCGTATCGGTGTCGCGCAAACGGATGCCGGTATCGAACTGCTCGGCGTCGCCGGCGTCGATATCGTCGGTCGGCGGCCGCCGGTTCTGCGCTACCAGGTAGTTTTTGGCGGTATTCACGGCAATCCGGTGCAACCACGTATAGAACTGGGCGTCGCCGCGGAAATTCGCCATCGCGCGGTACGCGCGGATGAAGGTTTCCTGGGCCACGTCCTGGCATTCGCTCCAGTCGGGAATGTAGCGCCCGATCAACGCGGTGATCCGATGCTGGTACTTGCGCACCAATACATCGAAGGCCGTGCTGTCGCCGCGCTGGACACGCCTGACCAGCTCCTGGTCCAACAACTCATTTTCGGCCATACCGCGCCGGCACTCCTGTCAGCTCGGCCATGGCCGAACAATGGGACAACCCTGTCGGGGGAAAGTTCAATCGCTGGATTAATGGGGCCACCGGCGACCTCGCGCAACCGCCAAGTGTCACATAGGCGATGCGCCGCCGGCCGGGACGGTCCATTGTGGTCGCCAATCCCCTCGTTTGCGTCGCGGTCTTGTCGGGTTCCCGGGTCACTTCGGCGGTGCCGATTTGACGGCGACGAAACAAGATCGGGATGATAGCGACCTATTCCATACCTGAACGGATGGTGCGGCATGACTGCAGCCCTCGACGGCCTCCCCGCGTTTGCCGGGCTCCGTGCCCGGCACTGGCACACCCAACTGCGCGAGGACGGCGTACTGGTGCTTTCTTTCGACCGTGAGGGATCGCCGGTCAACACCTTCGCGCAGGACGTGCTGATCGAACTCGACGGCCTGCTCGAGCGCCTCGCGCTGGACCCGCCCAAGGGCCTGGTGCTGCGCTCGGCCAAGAGCAGCGGCTTCATCGCCGGCGCCGACATCAAGGAATTCCAGACCTTCGACGAAAAGGGCACGGTCGGCGATGCGATCCGTCGCGGCCAGCAGGTGTTCCAACGTCTGGCCGAACTGCCCTGCCCCACGGTCGCGGCGATCCACGGCTTCTGCATGGGCGGCGGCACCGAGATCTCGCTGGCCTGCCGCTACCGCGTCGCCAGCAGCGACCCGTCGACCCGGATCGGCCTGCCGGAAGTGAAGCTGGGTATCTACCCGGGCTGGGGCGGCAGCGTGCGTCTGCCGCGCTTGGTCGGCGCACCGGCCGCGTTCGACATGATGCTGACCGGCCGCACCCTGTCGGCCTCGGCCGCGCGCGCGATCGGTCTTGTCGACAAGATCGCCGAACCGGCGGTGCTGGTCGACACCGCCGCCGGCCTCGCCCTGCGCGGTGCGGACCGTCCGTTCAAGCAGCGCTTCATGGGCTGGGCGACCAACACCTGGCTCGCGCGCAAGATCCTCGCGCCGATGCTGGTCAAGCAGGTCGCGCGCAAAGCCAAGAAAGATCACTACCCCGCGCCGTACGCGCTGATCTCGACCTGGGAGCGTACCGGCGGCGGCATTCAGGCCAAGCTCGCGGCCGAACGCAAGTCGGTAGTGAAACTGTCGGGCACCCCGACCGCGCGCAACCTTATTCGCGTGTTCTTCCTGCAGGAACGGCTCAAGGGCCAGGGCGGCAAGGAGCACGGGATCAAGAACGTGCATGTCGTCGGCGCCGGCGTGATGGGCGGCGACATCGCCGCGTGGTCGGCCTACAAGGGTTTCGAAGTCACCCTGGCCGATCGCGAGCAGCGTTTCATCGACGGTGCCTTGGAACGCGCGCAGGAACTGTTCGCCAAGAAGGTGAAAGACGAAACCAAGCGCCCGGCCGTGGCTGCGCGCTTGAAAGGCGATCTGGGCGGAGCCGGCGCCGACATCGCCGACCTGGTGATCGAAGCGATCATCGAAAAACCCGAAGCCAAGCGCGAGTTGTACGACCAGGTCGAACCGCGTTTGAAAGCCGATGCGCTGCTGACCACCAACACCTCCTCGATTCCGCTCGACGAACTGCGCGAACACATCCGCCGTCCGGCCCAGTTCGGCGGCCTGCATTACTTCAATCCGGTCGCGTTGATGCCGCTGGTCGAGATCATCCGCCACGATCAGATCGCACCAGAAACCGAGCAACGTCTCGCGGCGTTCTGCAAGGCGATCGACAAGCTGCCGGTACCGGTCGCCGGTACCCCGGGCTTCCTGGTCAACCGCGTGCTGTTCCCGTATCTGCTCGAAGCCGGCAATGCCTTCGCCGAAGGCATCCCGGGCCCGGCGATCGACAAGGCCGCGATCAAGTTCGGCATGCCGATGGGTCCGATCGAGTTGATCGACACCGTCGGCCTCGACGTCGCCGCCGGGGTCGGCGCGGAATTGGCGCCGTTCCTCGGCCTGACCGTACCGGCCGCGCTGAGCACGGTCGAGCCGGGCAAGCGCGGCAAGAAGGACGGCCAGGGTTTGTACAAGTGGGAAAACGGCCGCGCGCAGAAGCCCGAGTTGCCGAAGGACTACAAGGCGCCGACCGATCTGGAAGATCGCCTGATCCTGCCGTTGATCAACGAAGCGGTGGCCTGCCTGCACGATGGCGTGGTCAGCGACGGCGACCTGCTCGACGCCGGGGTGATCTTCGGCACCGGTTTCGCTCCTTTCCGCGGCGGTCCGATTCAATACGTGCGCGAGACCGGCGTGGAGAACGTGCTCGCGCGTCTGCAGCAGTTGCAGGCGCGTTACGGCGATCGGTTCGCGCCGCGACCGGGTTGGGATTCGGCGGCGTTGCGCAAGTAGGCGCGCCAGGCGAATCGCAGACGAAGAAGCCGCGCATTGCGCGGCTTCTTCGTTTTTGAGTGCTGCCAGCTAACGTAGCGACATAGCCTGCCTGTAGGAGCGGTGCAAGCCGCGACCGCGCCATTACGGCAGCGTCGAAACCTATGCCGTAACCGCACTCCCGCGGTCGCGGCTTGCGCCGCTCCTACAGGTAGGCCATTCGGCTTTTGATTGGGCTTGAAGCCGCGCAGTTCATCCAGCGCTGCGAAACCACGGACTCGCGTTAGCAAACGCACACCCGAAGGGCGACGCGCATGGATGCGCGTCGCGCGCCACCGGGACATGGATGTCCCGTGTGGCGCGTGCCTGCGTCG
>NZ_LMHM01000013.1:493374-498421 GCF_001427785.1 Lysobacter sp. Root690 | reverse complement strand
TCCCGGTGGCGCACGGCGTGCATCCTGCACGCCGCCCTTCGGGTGTGCTGTTGCTAACGCGAGGTTGCCGCTTCGTAGCGCTGGATGAACTGCGCGGCTTCAAGCTAAAGCCAAAGCTAAAGTCGTCTGGCCACCCTGTAAGAGCAGCGCGAGCCGCGACCGCGCCATCGCGGCAACGGCGCAAGGTTCGTCGTAGATGCATTCCCGCGGTCGCGGCTTGTGACCGAAGGAAATCCAGTAGGACGCCGCTCCTACAGAGGCTTCGACGCAACTACGCTGTCAATGCATATTTTGCGTGGGCGTCGCCAGGATTCGTCCTGACTAATAGAAGTGAGTATCCGGCAATGCTGAAGACAAGCCGCGCAATGGAACCAAGCGCAGAGACTCGACGATAAAGCTCGCACCAAGAGACTGAGCGAACGGGTCGTGACAGCGAATGCTACGGAACGGAATGCGACGCAACGCAACAACGGCCACACACCTAGCCACCCGCCACCGAAGCATCAACCTCAATCGAAAAAATCAAACACCGACCAATCGATATCGGGAAACTCCAGCCACGACAGGTCGAAATCGAAGTCGAACCACCCGCCCTCGCCCAGACTGACCGCCTGCAACATCTGCGTTTTCATCCCCACGTAATCGCAGGCCTCGCCGAGCGCCGCGTGCATCGCGTCGAAATCCTCGTGGGTGTTGAACAGCGCATGCGACCAGCACTCGACATCGAACGGCACTTGGTTGCGACGGTTCGCGGCCTTCACTTCCTCGACGCTGTAATAAGGCTTTTTGCCGTGATGGCGCAGCAGATCGTCGCCCACGCGCCGGGCCTGGGCGCGTTTGTCGCTTGGGGAAATGGCACACACTGAAGACATCCCGCCTCCTTGCGAGCGGATCGACCGCTGCGTTGCTCGATCGTTGAATTACATCGTGTGCGTCGGCCGCTCGGCCGACAGGGTGCCGGCCAGCAAGGCCTCGATCTTGCCCTTGACCGCGTCGCCCTCGGCGGTCTCGGCGAACTGCACGCCGATGCCGGCCGCACGATGCCCCTGCGCGCCGGTCGGGGTGACCCAGACGACCTTGCCGGCCACCGGCATGCGCTCGCTGGATTCGGGCAGGGTCAGCAGCAGGAACACTTCGTCGCCGAGGAAATAGCGCTTGGGCGTGGCGACGAAGATGCCGCCGTATTTCAGGAACGGCATGTAGGCGCTGTACAGCGCCGCCTTGTCCTTGATCGTCAACGACAAGATGCCCTGCCGCGCTGCGCCCGCTGTTGCGTTCATGCCCTGCTTCCTCCTGCGGCGCGGCGCGCTTCGTCGGCGCGCCAGGCCATCAACAATTCGACGACGGCCAGATCGGCGCGGACCGTGGTCCGCAGTAAATCGCGGGTGCGGTTGGCGCGATCGAACCAAGTCGCAAGACTGCGCGCGCGGGCCGGGTCGGTCAAGCCGGACGCGGCCTGCGCGAGCGCGATGTCCGACGCGTGTCGCAGACGCAGCGATGCGTGTTCGTCGCCGACCCAGCGTTGCGCCACTTCCGGCGCGGACACGTCGCCGCGCGCCAGCTTGCTCAGGTCGGCGGCGACTTCGCGGCGCAGCTTGAGCCCATCGCCGCTCAGCCATTCGTGGGCCAGGCCGGGATGCCCGCGCGCGGCGTCGAAGGCCTCGCGCGCGCTGGCCTCGCTGTGGCCCTGGGTTTTGAGCCAGGCCAGCGATTCGTCCGCCTGCGGCAGGCGGAATTCCAGGCGCTGGCAGCGGCTGCGAATCGTCGCCGGCAGACGCGCCGGGTAGGAACTGACCAGCCACAGGTAACGGCCCTGCACCGGTTCTTCCAGGGTCTTGAGCAAAGCGTTGCAGGCGGCGTTGTTGATCGCGTCGGCCGGGTCGATGATCGCGATCTGCGCGCCGCCGTACTGCGGCGTCAGCGACAGGCGTTCTGACAGGCTGCGGATCTGATCAATCACGATTTCGGTGCGCAGCTTGGTGCCTTCCTTGTTCGGCACGAAGCTGACCAACTGGTAATCCGGATGGGTGCCGGCGGCGAGCAGCAGGCAGCTGCGGCAACGGCCGCAGGGTTCGCCGGCGGCGTCGCGGTCGCGGCACAGCAGGCCGTGCGCGAGGCGTTCGGCGACCGCGCGCTTGCCCAACTGCGCCGGGCCGCAGAACAACAGGCCGTGACCCAGACGGCCGGCATCGATCGAGGCCTTGGCCTGATCGTAGATGCGACGCTGCCACGGCGCGAATACGGCGGCGCTCATCGCGCGACCTCGGGGGTCGCGGCGATCAACGCATGCAGACGGGCGACCGCCTGCGCGGCGACGGTCTCAGCCGGCTGACTCGCATCGATCAGTTCGAACCGTTCGGGCTCAGCGGCGGCGCGGTCGCGATAGCCCTGGCGCACGCGCTCGAAGAAATCGTTGCGTTCGCTTTCGATCCGGTCGGCGGCGCCGCGGCCGCGCATGCGTTGCAGGCCGATCTCAACCGGCACGTCGAGCAGCAAGGTCAGCACCGGACGAATGCCGACCACGCGCCGCTCGAGTTCGGCGATGAACTGCGCATCCAGGCCGCGGCCGGCGCCTTGATAGGCGTAGCTGGCATCGGTGAAGCGATCGCTGACCACCCACGCGCCGCGTTCGAGCGCCGGCACGATCGTCGCGCGCACGTGCTGGGCACGCGCGGCGAACGCCAGCAGCAATTCGGTTTCGGGCGAGGCTGGCTCGTGGTGGGTATCGAGCATCAGGCCGCGAATCTGTTCGGCCAGCGGCGTGCCGCCGGGTTCGCGGGTGTACACGGCCTGGATGCCGGCGCGTTCGAACGCCGCGCGCAAGGCGCTGAGCACGGTCGACTTGCCCGCGCCTTCGCCGCCCTCCAGGGTGACGAAGCGCGCGTGGGTCCGCAGCGTCATCGGGTCGCCCCGGGCGAGGCCGGCGCGGGCGCCTGCGCATCGGTGGCTTCGGCCGCTTCCTCCAGCACCGCCTTGCCCTCTTCGGGTTGGCCGCGGGTCTGGTTCTGCCGATAGCGCTGCAGGTAGATGCGCACATTGGCCTGATGCTGGGCGTAGGTCGCGGCGAACAGGCTGCGGCCGCTGCCGTCGCCGGAGGCGACGAAGAACAGCGCGTCGCCCGGGGCCGGATTGGCGGTGGCCTTGAGCGCGGCCAAGCCCGGCATCGCGATCGGCGTCGGCGGCAGGCCGACCCGAGTGTAGGTGTTGTACGGCGTGTCGGTCTGCAGATCGCGCTTGCGGATGTTGCCGTCGTAGGCCGCGCCGATGCCGTAGATCACGGTCGGGTCGGTCTCCAGCTTCATGCCGAGCTTGAGCCGGCGTTCGAACAGGCCGGCGATCTGCGCGCGCTCTTCGGGAATGCCGGTTTCCTTCTCCACGATCGAGGCCATGATCAGCAGCTCGGCCGGGCTCTTGAGCACGCTGTTGGGATCGCGCGCGGCCCAGGCCGCGGCGACCGCCTTGTCCATCGCCGCGTAGGCGCGCTTGAGCACGTCCAGGTCGGTGTCGCCGCCGGTGTATTGGTAGGTCTCCGGCAGGAAACGGCCCTCCGGGTGCTGGCCGGGATGACCGAGCGCCTTCATCAGCGCGTTGTCGTCGAGTTGCCCGATCTGCTGCTTGAGCGGCGTGGCGCGGGCCAGGGCCGCGCGCAGGTCGCGCATGTTCCAGCCGTCGACGATGGTGAAGCGGTAGCTGATGATCTTGCCGTCGCGCATCGCGATCAGCAGCGCGCGCGGGCTGGTGCCCGGCTCCAGCGCGTATTCGCCGACCTGCAGCCGCCCGGCCGCGCCGAGTTGCTTGGCCAGCACGCGCCATTGCATCGGCTCGCCGACCTCGGCCCCGGCCGCGCGCAGTTTGCGCACCACGATCGGCAGCGAGTCGCCGCGTTCGACCAGCAGGGTTTCGCCCTTCTCCAGCCCGCTCATCGGGGTGGCGGCGAAGGCGTCGTAACGCTGCCACAGCCACGCGCCCGCGGCGGCCAGGGCCACCAGCAGCACCACGATCACGATCAGGCAACCGCAGCCGCGCTTGTGTTTCTTTTCTGCCACGAAACCTCCGTCATTCGATTCGACCCGCCGCGCGCCGCCGCGACCGGCGGCCGCGATGCGGCGCTAGTCGTCGAGCCCAGCGAAGGCGGGATGGCTGGAGCCGAGCCGGCGCCGCAACCCGGTCAGACCCGGATGCGGCGCCCATTCCCGCTCGCCGAGCCGCGCCACCGGCAGGATACCGCGCACGGCGTTACACAGGAAAACCGCGTCGGCCCGCGCGAGGTCGGCGGCGTTCAGCGGCCGCACCTGGATATCGGCCAGATCGATCAAAGCCTGGCGGCACACGCCGGCGACGCCGCAGCGGTCCACCGGCGGGGTCAGCCAGATCCCGGCGCGCAGCATGAACACATTGGCCGCGGTCGCGCCGGCCAGTTCGCCGTCGGTGTTCAGCAGCAGGCCTTCATGCACATCGGGATCGTCCCATTCGGTGCGCGCCAGCACCTGCTCCAGGCGGTTGCAGTGTTTCATCCCGGCCAATGCCGGCTGCAGCGACACGCGCAGCTCGCACCAGCGCAGGGTCAGGCCCTCGCGCGGCGCGGGCGGCGGCAGCGGGTGGCGTGAGATCGTCCACGACGGGACGGCTTGCGGCGGCGGCGCGTAGCCGCGTCCGCCTTCGCCGCGGCTGAGGATCAGCTTGAGTACCGCGTCCTCGCCGGCCAGCAGGGACTGCGCTTCAGAGCGAACCTGATCTTCGTCGGGCAGGGTCAGGCCCAGCCGCGGCGCGCTGTGGCGCAGCCGCGCCCAGTGCCGGTCCCACCACGGCAGGTCGCCGTGGTGCGCGCGCATGGTTTCGAATACGCCGTCGCCGTAGGCGTAGGCGCGGTCGGACGGCGACAGCGCGTCGATGCGGTCGGCGCCGCGGAACAGGCGGAAGTCAGTCATGGCGCGAGGGATACGATCGGCATGGCGGCATCGTACGCGGTGGGGCCGGGGTTGTCGGAGCGACAGTGCGCGTCGTGTGTGCGGGCTCTGCCACACGGCGAGGGTTGCGCCGCGGGTGC
>NZ_LMHM01000013.1:493211-493314 GCF_001427785.1 Lysobacter sp. Root690 | reverse complement strand
GGGGTCGCGGTCGCGGCTTGTGATCGAAGGAAATCCCTGTGGGATGCCGCTCCTACAGGGGGCATCGCGAAAATGCGAAGGCCCGCGAAGTCGGTGACTTCGC
>NZ_LMHM01000013.1:422541-493188 GCF_001427785.1 Lysobacter sp. Root690 | reverse complement strand
GGGCCTCGCGGCGACTCAGGTGTTCGCGCGGATTACAGCCGCTTGAACACCAGCGTGCCGTTGGTGCCGCCGAAACCAAAACCGTTCGACATCGCCACGTCGATCTTGACCTGACGCGCGGTGTTGGGCACGTAGTCCAGATCGCAGCCTTCGCCCGGTTCGTCCAGGTTGATGGTCGGCGGGATGATGTCGTGATGCAGCGCGAGCACCGAGAAGATGGCCTCGGCGCCGCCGGCCGCGCCGAGCAGGTGCCCGGTCATCGACTTGGTCGAGCTGACCATCATCTTGTAGGCGTGGTCGCCGAACGCGCGCTTCATCGCCAGGGTCTCGGCCAGATCGCCGAGCGGGGTCGAGGTGCCGTGCGCGTTGAGGTAATCCACGTCCTCGGGGTTGAGGCCGGCGTCCTTGAGCGCGGACACCATGCAGCGCGCCGGGCCTTCGCCGTTCTCGCTCGGCGCGGTCATGTGGAACGCGTCGGAGCTGGCGCCGAAACCGGCCAGTTCGCAGTAGATGCGCGCGCCGCGCGCCTTGGCGCGTTCGTACTCTTCCAGCACCAGGATGCCGGCGCCGTCGCCGAGCACGAAACCGTCGCGTTCCTTGTCCCACGGCCGCGAGGCGTGGATCGGATCGTCGTTGCGGGTGGACATCGCCTTCATCGAGCAGAACCCGCCGACCGAGGTCGGCGAGGAGCCGCGCTCGGCGCCGCCGGCCACCATCACGTCGGCATCGCCGTACTGGATCATGCGCATCGCCATGCCGATGGAATGGTTGGAGGTGGCGCAGGCCGAGACCGCGGAGAAATTCGGGCCCTTGATGCCGGTCAGCAACGAGACCTGGCCGGGCAGCATGTTGATGATGGTGCTGGGCACGTAGAACGGCGAGATCTTGCGCGGGCCGCCCTCGTGGTATTTGATGGTCTGCTCTTCGATGCCGAGCAGGCCGCCGATGCCCGAGCCGATCAGCGCGCCGATGCGCTCGGCGTTGGAATCGTCGACGGTGATGCCGGCGTCCTGCAGCGCCATCAGCGATGCGGCCACGCCGTAATGAATGAATTCTTCCATCTTCTTGGCGTCTTTCGAACTCACCCCGTAGTTGGTGATGTCGAAATTGCGCACTTCACCGGCGATGCGGGTGGTGAACAAGGCCGGATCGAAATGGGTGATCGGACCGATGCCGGAGCGACCATTGACGATGCCGTCCCAGCTGCTGACAACGTCGTTGCCGAGCGGGGAAACGAGACCGAGGCCGGTGACGACCACGCGGCGGTTGAAGGATCGGTTGGACATGCAACGCTGCCTCTGTTGATTCCGTCTGCGGACGCTACGCCGGCGTATTGACCGGCCGGAAAAGCACGGGGCCGCAATGCGGCCCCGAGTTGTCACTTGATAATGCGTGCTGCGCGCTTGCCGCAGGCGTCGTAACGCATGCGGCCAGCGCCAGGCGCGTTACGACTTGACGTGCGCCTTGACGTAGTCAATCGCCTGCTGCACCGAGGTGATCTTCTCGGCTTCTTCATCCGGAATCTCGCACTCGAACTCTTCTTCGAGCGCCATCACCAGCTCGACGGTGTCGAGCGAATCCGCGCCGAGATCGTCGACGAACGAAGCGTTGTTGGTGACTTCGTCTTCCTTGACGCCGAGCTGTTCGACCACGATTTTCTTGACGCGTTCTTCGATGCTGCTCATGGATGCTGCTCCTCCCGTGAGGGGTTTTCGATGGAATAGTCTAATGGAATCGAGCGGTTTCGCGAGACCGGACCGCGGTTTCGACGAAACCCCTTTGGGTTCAATCGCTTACTAGCCTACGTCAAGGGCTTACGGCATGTACATGCCACCGTTGACGTGGAGGGTTTCGCCGGTGATGTAGGCCGCCCCTGGGCTGGCCAGGAACGCCACGGCGCGGGCGATGTCGGCCGGTTCGCCGAAGCGACCCAGCGCGATCTGTTCGAACATGGCCTTCTTCGCGTCCTGCGGCAGGTCGCGGGTCATGTCGGTGTCGATGAAGCCGGGCGCGACCACGTTCACGGTCACCCCGCGGCTGCCGATCTCGCGCGCCATCGATTTGCTGAAGGCGATCACGCCGGCCTTGGCCGCGGCGTAATTGGCCTGGCCGGCGTTGCCGGTCACGCCGACCACCGAGGCGATATTGATGATGCGGCCCTTGCGCGCCTTCATCATCGCGCGCATCACCGCCTTGCTGGTGCGGTAGACGCTGCTCAGGTTGGTGTCGAGGATGGCCTGCCAGTCCTCGTCCTTCATCCGCATCAGCAGGTTGTCGCGGGTGATGCCGGCGTTGTTGACCAGGATCGAGATCGCGCCGATGTCCTTGCTGACGCCGTCGATCAGCGCCTCGATCGACGCCGCGCTGGCGACATCGACCACCCGGCCGTGGCCGCCGTGGGCGGCCAGGCGCTCGCCGATCGCCTGCGCGCCGGCTTCGCTGGTCGCGGTGCCGACGACGGTCGCGCCCTGCGCGGCCAGTTCGTCGGCGATGGCGGCGCCGATGCCGCGGCTGGCGCCGGTGACCAAGGCGATTTCACCCGAAAGCGGGGCAGTGTTCATGCATTCACTCCGTTCAAAACACGTGTCCGGTGCGGGCTGGGCCGGCGCGCGCTCGCGCGATGGGGCCAGGCCCGATCGTATCGGGTCGCGGCCGCGGCGGCATTGCCGGGACGGTCGCCGCGAGGGCGCCGGACCGGAAATGTTGCGACCGCAGCAAAGCGTACAGGCTGCGGGTGGCGATGAGTAGCGCGCGAACCGGCGCCCGCGCCGTCGCGGCGGCCCGCATCACGGATTGAACCGGACCGCGCGCGCATCCGCGCCAAGCGCCTTGCGCGCGCGTCGGCCGACGTGACGCAGACCGCGTTCAGCCGCGCCATGCGGGCGCAATACTCGCCGCTCACCATGGCCGCTGCCGCGTCGTTGCCGGCACGCCCGCACTCCCCACCCTTCCCCGCTTCGCCCACCATTCCAAGGCGCGATCCATGACCGCGAGCCGTAAACGTTACGAAAACAAGATCGTGCTGGTCACCGGCGGTGCCACCGGCATCGGCAAGATCACCTCGACCGCGTTCGCGCGCGAAGGCGCGACGGTGGTGTTCACCGATCTGTCGGCCGATCACGGCCCGACGTTCGAAGCGCAGTTGCGCGAACAAGGCTGGCAGGCGCGCTTCGTCCAATCCGACGTGACCGATCCGGGCCAATCCGAACGTCTGGTCGCCGATATCGCTCAGCAGCATGGCCGGCTCGATGTCGCGGTCAACAACGCCGGCGGCATCCTGGCGCCCGACGAACTGGGCACCGGCGTGCACGACACGCTGGAAGAAGGCTGGGACAAGAACATCGCGCTGAACCTGAGCGGCGTATTCCTGGGCATGAAGTACCAGATCCGGCAAATGCTCAAGCAAGGCGGCGGCGCCATCGTCAACACCGGCTCGATCGCCGGGCTGATCGTCGATGTCGACTTCACCAGCCTGTCCTACAGCACCGCCAAGGCCGGCATGATCCACATGAGCAAATGGGCGGCGGTGATGTATGCGAAAAACCATATCCGGGTGAACGTGGTGGCTCCGGCGGCGGTGGCCACCGAAGCGACCAAGGCCTTCCTGAGCGATGAAATGAAATCCTTCCTGGCCGGACAGTCGCCGATGCAACGCATGTCCGAACCCGAAGAGATCGCCAACGCCACCTTGTGGCTGTGTTCGGACGAAGCCTACGGCGTCACCGGCGTGACCCTGCCGGTGGACGGCGGCATCGCGGCGAAATGATCGTGGGCTGATCGGTCCGCGCTCACTGCCAATCGGCGAGCGCGGTCTCGAAATCGCTCGGCGTGCCGAGGGGGCGGCCGTCGATGGATTTATCGATGCGCTTGACCAGCCCGACCAGCACCTTGCCCGGGCCGCATTCGGCGATGCGGCCGACACCGGCCGCGGCCAGCGCCTGCACGCAGCCGGTCCATTGCACCGGCAGGTACAGCTGACGCACCAGCGCGTCGCGGATCGCCTCGACGCTCGCATGCACCTGCGCGTCGACGTTCTGCACCACCGGAATGCTTGGCGCCTGCCAGGCCAGACCGTTCATGGCCTCGGCCAGACGGTTGGCCGCTTCGCGCATCAACGGCGTATGCGAGGGCACGCTGACCGACAGCTTGACCGCCTTGCGCACGCCGGCTTCGGCCAGGCGGGTCAGCGCCTTGTCGACCGCGCCGGCATGGCCGCCGATCACGATCTGGCCGGGCGAGTTGTAATTCGCCGGCACCACTACTTCGCTGCCCGACACGGCCTGGCAGATTTCTTCGACCAGCGCGTCTTCGGCGCCGAGCACCGCCGCCATCGCGCCGGTCCCGGCGGGCGCGGCTTCCTGCATCAACTGACCGCGCAGACGCACCAGATGCGCCGCGTCGCGCAGCGACAAGGCGCCGGCCGCGACCAGTGCGCTGTATTCACCAAGGCTGTGACCGGCGAGCAAGGCCGGCTCCGCGCCGCCGCGCGCCTGCCACAAGCGCCACACCGCCACGCCCGCGGCCAACAATGCCGGCTGGGTGTATTCGGTGCGATTGAGCATTTCCTCGGGACCGCCCTGGCTGAGCGCCCACAGATCGACCCCGGCGCCATCGCTGGCCTCGACGAAGGCGTCGCGGATCTGCGGATGCAGTTCCGACAGCTCGGCGAGCATGCCGATGGCTTGCGAGCCCTGGCCCGGGAATACGAAAGAAAGTCGCTGATCGGTCACGCGTGCTGCCAGATCGGTGAGGATCGCGAATGATACGGGCGAACCGTCGCGATCGTCTGTACCCGACGGTACGGGGTCACATTCGGGCGTGGCGTTGGGTGGCTCGGCAGATGGAGCGACATCGCAAGGAATGAAAGCGCGATGGGCGGCGATGCGCCTGTGGAACGTTTGATTGACGCGATGGTGCGCCGATGGCGATTGCGCAGTGCGCACACGGACTTGCGCCGCGAACTCATGCCTGCGCGGTCGCGGCTTGCGCCGCTCCTACAGTGCGATACGCGGCTTTCGTACAGGCGTGACGCACGCAGAGCGTCAGCCACGTATCCGACTGTAGGAGCGCCGCAAGTCGCGACCGCGAATCAACACCCACATCGAAACCGACAACCGCCCCGCTCGCATCACGCCAACAAATTGCAACAAGCGAACCGCAATATGTGAGCCGAGCCCGACAGACCCGACCCACGCAAAAATCCTGACATTCAACGAGGCGACCGAAGCCGCCACGCACTCAAAAATCAATAACGCAGCAGCGCCGAGCCCCAGGTGAAACCGCCACCGAACGCTTCCAGCAACAGCAACTGCCCGCGCTGCACCTTGCCCGAACGCACCGCTTCGTCCAGCGCCAGCGGCACCGAACCCGAGGAGGTGTTGCCATGACGATCGACGGTCACGATGACCCGATCCATCGGCATGTCCAGACGCTTGGCGGTGGCTTCGATGATGCGCAGATTGGCCTGATGCGGAATCAGCCAGTCGATTTCATGCCGGTCCAGGCCATTGGCTTCCAGGGTCTCCTCGACCACCGAATCCAGCGCCTTGACCGCATGCTTGAACACTTCGTTGCCGGTCATCAAAACCTTGACCCCGGCGTTGTGCTCTTCGGGCTTGAAGCCCACCGACACGCCGACCGGATTCCACAACAATTCCTTCTTGCCGCCGTCGGCGTGCAGATGGGTGCTGAGAATGCCGGTTTCGGTGTCGGCCTTGAGCACGACCGCGCCGGCACCGTCGCCGAACAGCACGCAGGTGCCGCGATCGCTCCAATCGAGCATCCGGGTCAGGGTTTCCGAACCGACCACGAGCACGGTCTTGGCCGCGCCGGAACGGATGAACTTGTCGGCGACGGTCAGCGCATAGACGAAGCCCGAACAGGCCGCGTTGACGTCGAACGCCGGGCAGCCGTTGGCGCCCAGACGGTGCTGGAGCAGGCAGGCGGTGGACGGGAAGATCAGGTCCGGCGTGGTGGTGCCGAGCACGATCAGGTCGATCTCGCTGGCGTCCACGCCTGCCGCCTCTAGGGCGCGCACGGACGCGTGGTAAGCCAGGTCGCAGGTGGTCTCGCCTTCGGCGACGACGTGACGCTCGCGGATGCCGGTCCGGCTGACGATCCACTCGTCGCTGGTATCGACGAATTGGGCGAGGTCGGCGTTGGTCAACACCTTTTCCGGCAGATAGCTGCCGGTGCCCGCGATACGGGCGTAAATCCGATCTGTCATCACCACTCCGCGGCGTTGCCGTAAGGCGGTCCGCAGGGTGCTTGCGCCTCAGCGCGAGACAGGCAAACGCGGGCCACCGGAAAACAGGACCGCCAGCATAAGCTGGCGGCAGGTAGAAGTCGCGGCGGCCGCAGGTCTGCTTGCGGTCGGGCCGTTCTTGAGCGAATGGCCCGGATCGGTGCCGGGACGATGCGGATCGCATCGGCGCCGGCCCAGATCAGCGGCAACGCATGCCGTTCACGGCATGCGGCGCGGCTTGCAGACGAAGCTTACTCTTCGTCGGCGACGCGCGAAGTGGTCTCGATGACCTTCTTGCCACGGTAATAGCCGTCGGCGGTCACGTGGTGGCGGATGTGGGTCTCTCCGCTGGTCGGGTCGGTGGCCAGCTGCTTGCTGGTCAGCGCGTCATGGGCGCGGCGCATGCCACGGCGGGACGGGGAAACGCGGGACTTCTGGACAGCCATGGTCTTGCTCCGGAAAAGCGGTCGAAACCTGAGGTGGATAGCGTAGCCCGATTAGCAGGAACGGCTTGCTGATTCGCCTGCAGGTCGGAAGGAAACTTGGGGTGGAACGGTTATTACGGGTTAGTGCGTGTTGCGTCAATTCTTCTTCAGCGAGGACAGCTGCGCGAACGGGTTGGCCGCGTCGCGTTCTTCCTGCGGCGCCGGCCAGTCGCGCTCGATCGCCTCGGTGCCCGGCGCCATCGGCACCACCGGCACGGCGAGGATCAGTTCGTCCTCGACCAGCTCGGAGGCCCGCAGCATGCCGTCTTCGGGCATCAGCAGTGGCTCGTAGCCTTCCGGCAACGCGGCTTCGTCGGCTTCCTCGCGGATCAGACCAAGACGCTGGACCATCCGCACCGGGAGCAGGAACCGCTCCAGCGTGCGCTGGCACAGCAACGGCAACTCGGTGTCGATCTTCAGCTCGACGTACGGCACCTTGAGCTCGTCGGTGTCGAAATCCAGCGAGTATTCAACGAAGCCTTCGGTATCGAGCAGACTGGCCTGCAACCGGGTCAGGGCTGACAACGGCAGACGCCCTTCCACACCGCGCCGGGACGCCACCAGGCGCCAGGCATCGAGAAGATCGGGCACCCGCCCGGATGGCACATCGGCTGACATAAGCCGCGGAATGTTAGAGACCGTCCGCGGCTGTGTCAAACCGTAAGCCCCGGGCCACGCAAGGATTTGCCGCCGCCCCGGCGCTCCGTGCAGACTGCCCGGCCCACCGCAGCCGCGCCGAGCCCGCCCTTGAACCTCGTCCTGCTCCTGATCGTGGCCGTGCTGGCGGCCCTGGCGTCGGCCTTGATCTGGCTGTTCGGCCCGGCGCGGCGCCAGCGCGCGATGCGCGAGGTGCTCGACGCGGCCGATGCGCTGGAAGCCAGGCTGCGCACCGCGCGCGCCGAAATCGAGGCGGTCGCCGGCGACGAGGGCCGCGACCCGGTCGGCGACGCGATGCGCGAAATGCTGCGCCAGCGCCTGTGGCTGCGCGACCACGGCCGCCGCGCCAGCCCGGCCCAGCTGATCGAGGTCCGCGCCTCGATCGACGCGGCCCGGGTCAAGATCGAGCAGTTGCTGAACGAGATCGAGCGGGTCAGGACCGCGCCGCTGGGGTGAAACCACAACGTCTCGATAAACCGCGAGACGAAACGCCCTACTCACTCCTCTCAACTCTCTTCTAGCCCCAGCCCAGCCCCATGCCCCTGCTCCTGGCCTCCACCTCGCCCTACCGCCGCGAACTGCTAGGCCGCCTGGGCCTGCCGTTCGACACCGCCCGGCCTGAGACCGACGAAACCCCGCACGCCGGCGAAGCGCCGGCCGCGCTGGCCGCGCGCCTGGCCGTGGCCAAGGCCGCGGCGATCGCCGCGCTGCATCCGCAGGCCTGGGTGATCGGTTCGGATCAGGTCGCCGAATTCGACGGCCGACCGATCGGCAAACCCGGCGACCGCGCCGGCGCGCTGGCGCAGCTGACTGCGATGTCGGGACGCGAGGTGCGCTTCCTGACCGGCCTGTGCGTGCTGCGCCACGATCAGGCGCCGCTGACCGCGCTGGACACCACGGTCGTGCGTTTTCGCGAACTCAGCGGCGAGGAGATCGCGCGCTATGTCGACGCCGAGCAGCCCTACGACTGCGCCGGCAGTTTCAAGTCCGAAGGCCTGGGGATCAGCTTGTTCGAAGCGATCGAATCGCGTGACCCGACCGCGCTGATCGGCCTGCCGCTGATCGCGACGGCGCGGCTGTTGCGCGAGGCGGGGTATCGGTTGCCGTGATGCGGTACTGACTGATGCGGCATCGACCGAGGTTGCGATCGTTGCGCGCAATTTCGCCACGCGATTGATCGTGCCCAATCTTTTGCAAGTACGGGACTTCAACCTCAACGTTTTTCGATCACAACCCGATTCGGCATCGATGCGATCGAAACGAAACGCATCGAGGCTGAAGCCGCTCCAATAAAAATTTGCGCAGAGTCGCTCGCAAATTTATCGAAGCGCCGCCGCTCCCTCACCGCCGCTTGACCTCGATCGGCTGCTCCGCCCAATCCTCGACGCTGCCATCGCGCCCGTGCAGGCGCAGCCCCAGCCAATGCCGGCCCGGCGGTTCGGCATCAAGCGCGATCTTCGCGCTGAAACCGATCTTCGGATGCTGCGGATCGCTCGAATACTTGCCTTCCGGCAAGGCCCAGTATTCGCGCACGCCCGGCCGCTCGCCGCCGTAGTCCGCCTGCGCGACGACGCGTCCGTCGAGCATGATCTCGACCCGCGCCAACCCGATGCCATCCTTGAATGCCCAGCCGTTGACCTCGAACTCGCGGCCGACCTTCGCGCCAGCGACGGGCGCATCGACCCAGGCCATCGCCGGCGTGGTGCATTCGCCCGCGCGCGGCGTGCCGTCGAAGGCGAACAAGGCGAAACGCTGGCGGCCGTGATCGACGTTGAGGATCTGCGGCGGCGGCAACGGCCCGGCCATCGCGCACAAGGCGTGATAGCGCTGCAACAGGTTCTTGTATTCGACTTCGGTCACGCCGACCACCAACAGCACCGGCGTAGCGCCCCAGTCGGCGCGGCCCGCACTCTGCAGCCCCCACAACTGCAGTTGCGGCGCGCGGCCGTGCTTGTGGTTGATCGGATGATCGAGCACCGCGATGCGCGGATCGTCCAGCGCGAACCCCAGTTCGGCACCGACCTTGAAGTTGTCGGCGACGATCTGCGTCCCCGGCGGCATCGCGGCTTGGCGCGCACGCACCGCGCGCGCCAGTTCGTCCCAGCCGGCGAAATTGGACGGATACCATTTCTCGCCGGCGCTGTGCGCGCGCAAGCCGGGGATCGACACGGCGACGTAATAGCCCAGCATCGCCAGCAAGGTCGCGCCGGCCCAGGCGACCGTCAGCACCCGCGCCCAACCTGGCCACGCCGCGAGCACGCCGGGCAGCAGCGGCAACAGAGCCAGGAAGCCCGGCAGCGGCCAGTGAAAACTGACCCGCTCGGTGTCGGCGAAAAACCCCAGCACGAAAAATCCCAACACGACCAGACTGCCGAGCAAGCCGAAGTAACGCGTCACCGGCGACGCCGCGCGCGCGCCGCGCGCGCCGGCCAGGGCGAGCGCGAGCAACAGCGCAGGGGTCACCAACAACGCCTGGATCGCGATGAACCACAGGCCTTCGAGATGGAACGACCACGGATGCCGGTCGACCAGTTGGAAACGCAGGCCCGCGTCGGCGTTGTCCATGTTCCAGGCCACCAGCGGCGCCCACGCCGAGGCGCCGATCGCGACCGCGATGATCAGGCGCACGTCGCGCAGCGCGCGCCGACCTTCGGGCAACAACAGCAAGACCACGAAGCCGACCCCGATCACCGCGATGAAGCGGTAATGGCTCAGCGCGCCCAGCGCCAACCCGGCCGCCAGTTCGACCGCGGTGCGCGCATCGACCTCGCGCAACAAGCGCGCGCCCGCATCCATGCACAACAAGGTCGCCAAGGCCATCATCGCGTCGGGCAAGGCGAGCACGCCCAATGTGCCCGACAACGGCAGCAGGATCGCGAAGCAGCCGGCGATCCAACCCTGGCGCTCGCCGAATTCGCGCGCGGTGATCCGCGCGAGCAACCACGGCACCAGCGCCGCGATCAACAGGAACGGCGCGCGCAGCGCCAGGGTGTGGTTGCCGCCGAGTTCCACGCCCAGCCGCGCCAGCCACGCGGTCAATCCGGGCAAGTCCGAATACGCCGCGGCCGGATGCCGGCCTTCCTGCCAGTAGAAGGCTTCGTCGACGAACAGCGGCAGTTTCGCGGCGACGGCGAGCTTGAGCAGCAGCACCAGCGACCACAGGCTCCAGAACACACGCTCAAACGGCAGATCGCGCAACGCGCCGGTTTCGTCCTTGTCCCGCATCGATACTCGACCTCGCTACACTTCGGATGGATGTACGTGCCGGCGCGACCGGCATTGCCCAAGGTGGATGGGGTGGATGTCGGACGACGCGGCGCGATCCGGGGGAGCGCCGTGGCAGGCGCGTTTATTGACGCTCGTCCCAGAAAACCTGTCGTCCAATGCAGCCGACGCAACCCGCGGGCGATCATGCCGCCCGCCCGCGCCACCGCACCGATCACCGTGGCACGCGCTACGCTCGACCCTACAGACTCAGGACTTACGCAACGATGACCGCAGCACCGACGAGCGCAACACCGTCCGCAGGTTCCGCGACCGCAGGCCCCACACTCGCAGCGACCCGCGCGGACAACAGCGGCGCGGCGGGCAACGCCAGCATCCTACCCGATGCCCTGCGTGCGTCCCTCGAACAGGCCCAGGCCCAGGTCAACGGCCTCGTACTCGGCAAAGCGCAGGCGGTGCGACTGGCGTTCGTCGCCTTGCTGTCCGACGGACATCTGCTGATCGAAGACCTGCCCGGCCTGGGCAAGACCACCCTCGCGCATGCACTGGCCGCGGCGCTGGGCCTGGAATTCCAGCGCGTGCAGTTCACCTCCGACCTGTTGCCGGCCGACGTGGTCGGGGTGTCGGTGTTCGATCCGCAGTCGCGCCAGTTCCAGTTCCATCCCGGCCCGGTGTTCACCCAGGTGCTGCTGGCCGACGAAATCAACCGCGCGCCGCCGCGCACCCAGAGCGCGTTGCTCGAAGCGATGGCCGAACACCAGGTCACCGTCGACGGCCGCACCCATCCCCTGCCCGATCCGTTCTTCGTGATCGCCACGCAGAACCCGGTGGACCTGTCGGGTACCTATCCATTGCCCGATTCGCAACTCGACCGCTTCCTGCTGCGGCTGCAACTGGGCTACCCCGACGAAGCCGCCGAACGCAATCTGCTGTCGGGCGCCGATCGCCGCGATCTGATCGCGCAGACCCGTCCGGTGCTGAGCAGCGAGGACGTCAACGCGATCCGTCGCGCGGTCGATGCGGTCTACGCCAGCGAACAACTGATCGCCTACGTGCAGGCGCTGCTCGCGCGCAGCCGCAAGCACCCGGGCGTGCGGGTCGGCCTGTCGCCGCGCGCCGGCCTGGCGCTGCTGCGCGCGTCGCGCGCGTATGCGCTGCTGCTCGGCCGCGCGCACGTGGTGCCCGAGGACGTGCAGGCGCTGTTCGCCGCGGTCGCCTCGCATCGACTGGTCGCCGAAGCCGACGCCGGCCCGGACATCGCCAAGTCCATCCTGTACGCGGTGGCGGTGGATTGAACCCGGCCATGGCCGCCACTTCGCCGCAGCGTGCGCCATCGATCCGAGCGCGCTACGTCCAGGCGCTGCGTGCCCGGATGATGTCGCTAACCCGGCCGCGCCGGCCCGAAGCGCTGCCGGTGCGTTTCGACCGCCGCCGCATCTACGTGCTGCCGACCGGTTTCGGCGCGTTCTATGCCGCCTTGCTCGCGGCGATGCTGCTGGGCGCGCTCAACTACAACAACAACCCGGCGTTCCTGCTCGCGCTGCTGCTGGCCGGCGCCGGCCTGGCCAGCCTGATCGCGGCGCAGTTGCAACTGGCCGGTCTGAGCATCGTCGCGATCGACGCCGAACCGGTCCCGGCCGGCACCGATCTGCTGGTGCGCGTGCATGCGCGCGCCGCGCCCGACCGGGTGCGGCGCGGCCTGCACGTGGACGCGCCCGGCGCGGCCGAATTGAGCGGCGCGCGCCTGGATCTCGATCAAGGCGCGGGCGAAGCCGAGCTGCGGGTGATCACCGAACATCGCGGCTGGCTCGATCTGCCGAAACTGCGCGTGTCCACCACCCGCCCGCTCGGCCTGGCGCGCGCCTGGTCGCATGTGTGGCCGCAAGCGCCGCTGTTGGTCTACCCGACACCCGAAGCGCACGGCCCGCCGTTGCCGGTCGGCGGTGGCGATCAAGCGGTAAGCCGGCTGCATCCGGCCGGCGACGACGTCCACCATCTGCGCGCCTACCGCCCCGGCGATGCGCGTCGCGCGATCGCCTGGAAGCACTCGGCACGTCGCGACATGCTGCTGGTGCGCGAGTACGAACAACCCGTCGGCGCCGACGTCGAGCTGGAGTGGCACCGACTGGTCGGCCTGAATCAGGAAGCGCGGATCTCGCGGCTGGCGCGCTGGGTCGACGAAGCCGAACGCGACGGCTGCCGCTATCGATTGAACCTGCCGAACCAGCCCGCGCTCGGGCCCGGGGCCGGCGCGGCGCATCGGCATGCCTGCCTCAAGGCGCTGGCGTTGATGCCGCGCGCTTAGGCGCGCGACGCTTCGATCTACTCAGGACTCGAACCTTGGCCCGATCCAACCCACCGCCACTGGAACCGACCTCGCGCCGCTGGGCGCTGCTGGCCGGCGCGAGCTGCCTGTTGCCGCTGCTGTTGCAATTGCCGCTGCAGATCGCCCTGACCATCGCCGGTGCCGGCATCGGCGTGGGCGTGTTGTCGTGGCGCAAGCCGTTGCCGGCGCTGTTGCGTCTGATCATGGTGCTGGCGCTGGTCGGCACCGTGCTGGTGCTGACCCGCTTCGCCATCGGCCGCGACACCGGCTGCGCGCTGCTCGCGGCGATGTTCGCGCTCAAGCCGTCGGAGACCTACACCCTGCGCGACGCGCGCAGCCTGATCGGCTTCGCCCTGTTCGGTCCGTTCGCGACTTTCCTGCTCGATCAGGGGCCGTTGTCGCTGATCCTGGGCCTGGCCGCGGCCTTGTTCGCACTGGCGACTTTGCAACGTCTGGCCGAAGTCGAAGCGCGTCCGGAACCGGGCCGCGCGGTCGAACCGGCGTTGTCGCCGTGGCAACGCCTGGGCGCGATCGGCCGCCTGGTCGGGATCGGCCTGCCGCTGGCGCTGGCGGTGTTCTGGCTGTTCCCGCGCCTGGGTTCGCCGCTGTGGGGCGTGCCCGAACGCGCGCTCGCGCGCCCGGGCTTGTCGGACAAGATGACGCCGGGCGAGATGGTCGATCTGATGAACGACGAGACCGTCACCCTGCGCGCGCGTTTCCGCGGCGCCGCGCCGCCGACATCGCAGATGTACTGGCGCGGTCCGGTGCTGTGGAATTTCGACGGCCGCCAATGGACCCAGCCGCGCTGGTTCCGCGGCCTGCCGCCGGCGCCGGTGCGCTCGAGCCGGGTGCTGTGGGATTACGACCTGGAAGTCGAGGCCACCGACGACCGTCAGTTCGTCGCCCTCGATCTGCCGCTGGCCGCGCCGCCGAACTCGCGACTGTCGCTCGATCACGGCATCTACGCCGAGCAGACCTTGAGCTCGCTCAGCCGCTGGCACCTGCAGTCCTCGCCGCCGGCCAACTACGAACCCGAACTGCGCGAAACCATGCGCCGCGCCGCGCTCGCCCTGCCCGAGGGCTACAACCCACGCACCCTGGCGCTGGCGCAGCGCTGGCGCCGCGAACTCGGCGGCAACGACGCGGCCATCGTCGAACGCGCGATGACGATGATCCACCGCGAGTTCGCCTACACCCTGACCACGCCGCTGCTCGGCCGCCATTCGGTCGACGAATTCCTGTTCGACCAGAAGGCCGGGTTCTGTGAACACTTCAGTTCCTCGTTCGTGGTGCTGATGCGTTCGGCCGGCATCCCCGCTCGCGTGGTCACCGGTTATGCCGGCGGTTACTACAACCGCATCGGCGACTACTGGCTGGTGCGCCGCTCCGACGCGCACGCCTGGGCCGAGGTCTGGTTGCCGGGCCGCGGCTGGGTGCGGGTCGATCCGACCGCGGCGGTCGCGCCCGAACGCATCTACGACACTCTGGCCGATCGCGCGCCCGGCGCCAGCGGCCTGTTCGGCTCGATCGGCGCGGTCACGCCGCTGTTCAACCTCAGCGACTGGATGCGCCGCGGCTGGAACGACTTCGTGCTCGGCTTCGACGCCAACCGCCAGCAACGGCTGCTGCAGCCGTTCGGTGTGGATCGCCTCGACAGCAGCAAGCTGATTGTGCTGTTCGTGCTGTTCGCGAGCATCGCCGGGCTGTGGATGATCTGGCTCAGCAGCCGCGGCGAGCGCGAACGCGACCCGGTGCTGCGCGCCTGGCACGCCCTGGGCCGGCGCTACCGCCGGCTGGGCCTGGAGCGCGAACCGCACGAGCCGGCCCTGGCCTGGGCTGAACGTGTCGGAAAGGCGCGTCCCGATTTGGCGATCGGGCTGCTCCAACTTAGCCAACACTTCAGCGATTGGCGGTACGCTGGTGGCCAAGCCGGGCGGCGCGAGGCCCGAGAACTGCGCAACGAACTGGTCCGGGCGCTACGCGTACACCGTCCGGGCCGCACTGGAGAACCTCGATGAAGCTCCGTCTTGCCTTATTAGCCGCCAGCGTCGCGCTGCTCAGCGCCTGCGTGAGCGCGCCCAAACCGCTGCAGGGGGCGTTCACCGCCCTGACCCCAGCCGACGCCGCCGCCAACGACAGCACCGGCGCGGTAGTGCGCTGGGGCGGCCGCATCGTCTCGGTCGAACCGCAGGCCAACCGCACCTGCTTCGAAATGATCTCGACCCGCCTGACCGACACCGGCCGTCCGTACTGGGCGACCGACGACACCGGCGGCCGCTTCCTCGCCTGCCGCACCGGTTTCTACGATCCGGCATTGTTCGAGACCAACCGCGAAGTGACCTTCACCGGTCGCGTCTCGGGCTACGAAACGCGGCGCATCGGTCAGTACGACTACCGCTTCCCGCAGCTCGACGCCGACGTGGTCTATCTGTGGCCGGTGCGGCAGCAGGTCGACGTGATCGAACGCCCGGCGCCGTGGCCGTGGTGGGGCTGGTGGTGAACCCGTCGCGATGATCGATCGATCGCGAATGGCGATGCGAACCGAAGGCGCGAAAGCGCCTTCGGTCGTTTTGGGGGTGCGATGACCCATGTGGAGTGCGGTAACGGTATGGCGCGCAACGCGTCAAGCTGCGCCGGCGGATTGCCATCGCCGATTGTTGCCACCGGCCATCGTTACAGATCGCGGTCGCAGATTAGCGCCGCTGAACATTGCTTCGGTTGAAGCCACTGAACATCGCCCCCTTTGAAAAAGGGGGCTGGCGCCTGCGCTGCATGAAGTCCTCGCAATGTTTCAATGCGCCGGGGGATTTGCTTTTTGCTGCCGGCGATTCGGCTGTCGGGGCTAAAAGCGAATCCCCCCTGCCCCCCTTTTCCAAAGGGGGGAACAGCAACGGCAAAAGCGACGACAGCGTCGACGTCGGCGTAAAAATATCGCAAGCGGCGGGCATTCAACGCGAACGGAAAATCGCCGGCGTGAAAGCGCGGGACTACTTGAGCGGGATCGCCCTAGTCAGTGCACGGAAAGGAGCCGACCGAAGTCGGATCGCCGAGCCCGCAAACCGATCAATGCGGCGTACCGAACCGCCCCAGGTGCGCGCCCGCCAGCAGATGCAGATGCAGTTGGAACACCGTCTGCCCGCCATGCTCATTGCAGTTCATCACGAGCCGATAGCCGTCCTGCGCGAAGCCTTCGCGCTGCGCGTACGCAGCGGCCGCATGCGCGAGCTTGCCGACGATGACCGCCTGATCGGCCTGCAAATCATTGAGCGTCGCGATCGGCGTCTTGGGCACGAACAGCACATGCACCGGCGCCTGCGGCGCGATGTCGCGGAACGCGATCAGATCGTCGTCCTCGTACACGATGTCGGCGGGCAGTTCGCGACGGATGATCTTGCCGAAGATGGTGGAGTCGGTCATGAGAGGGCTGGGATTCGGGATTGGATATCAGGGATTACGTTACACCGGATAAGCGACGATTTCGCCGACGCCGGTCCGCGTGCCGAACCTGCACCGACCTCGCCGATCCACCCGCTCTTGCCAATCCCGAATCCCCAATCCCAAATCCCCGCTCTCAACCCATCTCACTACGACTGCCGAACGCATGCGACAAGGTGCCGCGGTCGACATATTCGAGTTCGCCGCCCAGCGGCACGCCATGCGCAAGCCGGCTTGGACGCACCTGATGCTGGCGCGCGAGCTGGGCCAGGTAATGCGCGGTGGCCTCGCCTTCGACGGTGGGATTGGTCGCGACGATCAACTCCTGCACCTCGCCCTCGGCCAGACGCGCGGCCAGACGATCGAGGCCCAGTTCGCGCGGGCCGATGCCGTCGAGCGGGCTCAAGCGGCCTTGCAGAATGAAGTACAGCCCGCGATAACCGGTGGCCTGCTCGATCGCCAGGCGATCGGCCGGCGATTCCACCGCGCACAGCAGATGCGCGTCGCGCGAGCCGCTGGCGCAGGTCGCGCAGACCTCGGTTTCGCTGAAGTCGCGGCAGCGCACGCAATGGCCGATCTTCTCGATCGCCTCGGCCAGCGCATTCGACAGGCGCTGGCCGCCCGCGCGCTCGCGTTCGAGCACGTGGTAGGCCATGCGCTGGGCCGATTTCTGACCGACCCCGGGCAACACCCGGAACGCGTCGATCAGTTGTTCGAGCAGCGCGCTGCTCATGCGCCGGCCCGGCTCAGGAGCAGGCGCATGAGCGAGCAAGAACGCGCGATGATCGGCACGATGGCGCTCACTCCGACGGAGTGAAGTTGCTGCGCGCGACCGGTTCGCGATTCATCGCGCGCACCACGTTGAGGCAGACGATCGCGCCGAGCAGCGGCAGCAGCCAGACGAAGGCCGATTGCACCGCTCTCTGCGCGCCGGTCAGATCCGGCTCGCGCCAGATCGCCCAGGTCGTGTAGACGTCCAGGCCCAGCAGGATCGCCGCGATCAGCGCGGCGGTGAGGCCGATATGAAAACCCATGTGCGTGCGTTCCGTGGTTTCGTTATCAGAACGGCAGCTTCATGCCCGGCGGCATCGGCATGCCGGCGGTGGCGGCCGACATGCGGGTCTGCGACTCGGCATTGATCTTGTTGACCGCATCGTTGAACGCAGCGGCGACCAGGTCCTCGGCCATTTCCGCGTCGCTGATCACCGACGGATCGATCCGCACCTTGCGGCATTCCATGCGTCCGGTCAGGGTCACGGTGACCATGCCGGCGCCGGCGCTGCCGGTGACTTCGATCTTGGCCAGTTCTTCCTGGGCGCGCTGCACGTTTTCCTGCATCTTCTGCGCTTGTTGCATGAGTTGGGCGATGTTGCCGCGCATGGTGTCCTGCCTGTCGTGAGTTGTCTGGTCGGGTGGTGCAATGATCTGTGCGAGCGCCGCGAGGATCGCGCGGCCACACGTCATCGGTATGAATACCGATCCTGTTTTTGGGCCGCAAGCGGCCCGACGCAAGGGCCGCCGCGCATACGGCGGGCCTCAGGCGTCGTCGAACGGCCGGATCGAGTCGGCCACGACCTTGGCGCCGTGATCCTCGATCAGCCGGCGCACGTCCGGATCGTTCATGAACATGTCCTCGGCCGCCGCCTGGCGCTGATCGCGCGCGCGCTGGTTGCGCGCGTGCAGCGACTCGCCCGACTTGACGGTCTCGAAGCGGATCTGCGGCGCCGAGCCCAGGCGCGTGGCCAGCGCATCGGCGACCCGCTGGATCAGGGCCGGCGCGCGCAGATGGTCGTCGTCGGGGCTCAGCGACAGATTCAGCACGCCGTCGGCGTAACCGATGAAACCGGCGTGCTCGGCCAGGATCCGGGCCGGGCCGCGCAGGCCGCTGGCGTCGACGATGGCGTGCCACGCGTCGTCGTCGGCGATGCCCGCTGCCGACGAACCCGTCGCGGCGGTGCGCGCGGGCATGGTGATCGGCTCGGAGATGGGTGCCGCCGCGGCCGGGGGCGCGGACGGCGCGGCGAATATGTCGTCGCGCGGCGGTTCGCTGCGGATGGCTTCCGGCGCCGCGTTGCTGCGCTGCGGTTCGCCGTGCATCGCCGACGGTGCCGTTTGCGTAGGCGCCGCGTCATGAGCCGGTTCGCGCGTCGGCTCGGCGCGGGTTTCGATCGGGGCCGGCGCGACGTTCTTTTCGACCGTGGGCTCAGGCCTGGCCTCGACCGCTGCCGCGGCGACCCGCGCCGGTGGCTTGTCGTGCAGGGGTTCGTCTTCCGGCCACAGCGGTTCGTCGCGGACCGCGAGGAATGCGTCGGCGGGCCTGGACTCGCTCACCCGCATTGACGGCGCCGGCTCGCTGGCCGTGGACACCGGCGCAGTGCGCGGCGCGTCAGGCTCACTGCGCGACGGCGTCGGCATCGCAGGTTCGACCGACACCGGCGGCGCGACGCGCGCAGGCGCCGGCTCGGGCAGCGCCCACGGCGGCCGATCGTCGGTCTGTTCCTGCGCGGCGGCGCGCGGCGCCGACTCACGCGACGGCATCGCCTCGCGCGACGGCGGTGCGGCCTCGCGCAGCGGATTCTGCGGCGGCGCGGCCGATTTCGGCGCGCTGTCGAGCGGCGCATTCTGAGTCGGCGCGGCACCGCGGCCCGGCGTCCCCATCTCGCGAATAGCGGCCGCGGCCTGCGCGGCGGCGTTGGCCGAACGCACCGGTTCGCTGCGACCGCCCGAGGACGGGCCGGGGCCGGGCGAGGACGGTTCGCCCGCCGCGCTCGGCCGGAACGCGAGCATGCGCAACACGCTCATTTCGAAGCCCGCGCGCGGGCTCGGCGCCAGCGGCAGATCGCGGCGGCCGTTGACGCTCATCTGGTACCACAGTTGCACCAGTTCCGGCCGCAGCTGCGCGGCCAGATGATCGACATCGACCCCATCGGCCTCGACCAAGGCCTCGGGCACCAGCTGCCGCACCTGGATCCGGTGCAAGGCGTCGCCGAGCGCTTCGAGCACGCTGCCCCAGTCCGGCGAGAATTCGGCCAGGGTCGCGACCTCGTCGAGCAGACGCTGGCCCTCGCCGTCGGCCAGCGCCGACAGCACCGCGCCGACCCGGGTGCGGTCGACCGAACCCAGCATCGCCGCGACCGCGGCGCCCTCGAGCGGCGCATCGCCGCCCGCGCCGGCGTACGCGATCGCCTGATCGAGCAGCGACAACCCGTCGCGCAGACTGCCGTCGGCGGCCTTGGCCAGCTGGCGGATCGCCGATTCGTCCACGCCGATGCCCTCGGCGGCGAGGATGCGGGTCATCTGTCCGCTGATCTGCTGCTCGTCCAGGCGCTTGAGGTTGAACTGCAGGCAGCGCGACAGCACCGTCACCGGCAGCTTCTGCGGGTCGGTGGTGGCGAGCAGGAATTTGACGTGCCCCGGCGGCTCCTCCAGCGTCTTGAGCAGCGCGTTGAACGCCGACTTCGACAGCATGTGGACTTCGTCGATCAGATAGACCTTGACCCGTCCGCGGCTGGGCATGTACTGGGCGTTGTCGATCACCTCGCGCACGTCGTCGACACCGGTGTTGCTGGCGGCGTCGATCTCGAGCAGGTCGATGTAGCGGCCGGCGTCGATGTCCAGGCAGGCGCTGCACTGCCCGCACGGATCGGCCGAGGTGCCGTGCTCGCAGTTCAGCGACTTGGCGAAGATGCGCGCGATCGTGGTCTTGCCGACGCCGCGGGTACCGGTGAACAGGAAGGCGTGGTGCACGCGGCCGGTGCCGAGCGCATTGGTCAGCGCGCGTACCACGTGCTCCTGCCCGACCAGTTCGGCGAAACGCTTGGGGCGCCATTTGCGGGCGAGGACGAGATAGGACATCGGATCCTTGAAAACGTTGAGCAGGCGGGGCGGAAGAGCGACGGCTGGGGCGTGCGACGGACCGGCGGCGGGCGTCCGGACCGGCCGGATGCCCGCGCCGGCGACCGTCGCGGCCGCCGCGACACGGGTCCCCGGGCGGACACCGCCGGCGGACCCAAACGCACCCCGGCATTGTGCCACGCCCCACCCTCACGCCCGAGCGCCGCCCCGCTCCCAGCGCCCGACCCACGGCGCGGCTTGTTACTGCGACCGGTCGCCGCTAGAATCCCCGGCTCTGCACGGCCCGCGCATGCGGCCGGACAGGTCCGGAGAGGTGTCCGAGTGGTTGAAGGAGCACGCCTGGAAAGTGTGTAAGCGTCTAAACCGCGCTTCGGGGGTTCGAATCCCCCTCTCTCCGCCAGATTACGAAACAAGCCCCTGATGACCTCAGGGGCTTGTTTTGTTTTGGGTGTTTGATCGGGCGATACGAAGGTCAGTGCCGAGTGCATTCTCGGCTGCGGCCTTCAATCGACCGCGCCCAATAGATCGACGCCACTCAAGATGTCGACACGGCAGGTCATCGCGAACTGCATCACTAAGCATAGTATTCGCGGCATGGACCCACCGTAGTCCGGCTTGCGCCCTTGAATTGTCCAAAGATGGCAGTCGCTATCAGGCCTCCAGGTTGCGACCCTAAAACATTGACAGTCGGTAGCGAAGATCTTTCCGGCTAATGCTTCCATACAAACAAGCGTTGGCGCATCACTCGTTTCTAGAAAACCTTACTCTGACCCTGTTTTCGGACAAATGGAGCTGATTCAGGTAGGTGGAGCGGATGGTGGGAATCGACACCCTTCGACTATCTCATTGATCCGAAAGGCGTACACCAATCGACTCTGCAGCGCGGGCAGCAATGTAACGATACCTTCCGTGCTTGGCAAAGCAATCAGTTCAGCATCTCCTCGTAAATGATGGCGAATCATGGCTAGATAACCCTGGTCCGCTCAGCGCTATGACCTCATTTGAGCCCTCTGGCGTACAGAATCCGGCGCAGTTGAGCAAACTGACGGCACGAGCCGATGCGTGGCAAACCTCTTCTGAACTGCGGAGCCGGCCTCACACTCTTCGCCCCTCGTATGCTTGGGCTACCAACCACTGCCCAATGATAATAGACCTTCAAGGAAGAGACGCAGCGATGGATCACGCCAAGACAAAGGTTGTCCGAACCTTCTTCGACCTACCCAAGGACGCCGCCAGCGATATGGAGAGCGCCGAGTTCCTGGCAGGGTTCCCCAGCGGCAGGGTGCTGGAATGGTCCGCCCTGCTGGAATCCGACCGAGTGCTCATCATCTCCGAGGCTGGCATGGGCAAGACCTTTGAGTGCCAAAGGGCGCGGAGGCGGCTTTGGGAAGAAGGCCAAGCTGCGTTTTACATCGAACTCTCTACTCTCGTGACCGACTCCATCGAAGATCGATTCGACAACGAAGAGAAGAAGCGATTTGCGGGCTGGCAGGCAGCTCAGACAGAGCGTGCAGTCTTCTTTCTGGACTCTATCGATGAGTTCAGGATCACAAGGGCATCGTTTGAGCAGGCGATAAAGTCGGTTGCCAATTCTCTCTCAGGGCACCTGGGTCGCTGCACGATCGTCATCACGACCCGGCCTATCCCATTCGATCGCGAGATAATCGGTCGCTATCTACCAGTTCCTCCCAAGCCAGTGGTAGAGGAGGAACAGGAAGTAGCGTTCGCAGATATCGCGATGCGTGTTCGGAAGACAAAGGAGGTTCCCGCACAGGCCTCGTGGAGATTAGTCGCGCTGACGCAGCTCCGTGAGGATCAGATGCGCATCATGGCCGCTGAGGCTGGGGTTAATGACGTCGAGAAATTGTTTGACGAAATTGGAGCGCGCAACGCACACGACTTCGCAAGGCGCCCGCTTGACTTCTTAGCTCTCTGCGGCGACTGGAATGAGACTGGAGCCATTCGTCGCCATCGAGATCAGATTCATACCGCGATCGAGATCAGACTGCGGCCCAACAAGAAACGTAATGAACTCGTACCACTCGATCCCACCACTGCCCGCGAGAGCGCCGCGCGTCTCGCGCTGGCGGCCTTGCTTGGACGGAAGTTCAATATCTGGCATGGGGACGATGCTGATCGTGCCTCCGGCGATGGCGCCCTAGATCCTACAAGAATCCTAACCAATCGAACGCCGGACGAACTAGATACCTTGCTCGAACGCGCACTCTTCGGATTCGCTAACTACGGTCGCGTGCGCTTCTACCACAGATCGTGCATCGAATACCTCGCTGCGGAGCGATTAAGTTATCTGATCGACAAGGGACTCCCCACACGCAAGCTCATCGAACTCCTGTTTGCCCCATCGCCCGAGGGCCGCCGCATTGTGCGGCCGGCGATGCGCCCGGTCGCAGCTTGGCTCGCCGCCAACAATGATTTCGTTCGCCAAGAAGTACTAAAGCACGAGCCTGCGTTACTTCTCCATTATGGAGACCCTGAGTCGCTCGACTTGCCTCTACGCCGGGCAGCTCTGGCCGGGTACGTGGCGGCGTTCGGAAAGGGCGGTTGGCGGGGCCAGGCTGTACCAGCCCTCCAAGTCCAACGATTTGCCGATCAGGGCTTAGCACTCGATATCGCGCGCCACTGGGATAAAGGGGTCGAGAATCCGGAAGTCCGCGAAACGCTGCTCGGTCTCATCAGCGCAGGGAAAATGGTCGAGAACTCTGACCTCGCCTATAGCGTTGCGATAGATGTCGACCTAGATGTAGGCAGCCGAATCGCTGCGCTTGTCGCGCTCTCACAGATCGAAGACAGACGGCTTTTGGCACTCCTCGATGACATGTCATCTGCTGGATCTTCGTGGCCATCAGGACTTCGTCAGCGAGCAATTATTGAACTATTTCCAAGCCATATGTCGATCGATCAGCTGATCGGCGCGCTGGCAAATCACGTCCCAAAGAAACGCTCGAATCTCGGCCCGGCCACTCATATCTCCAATGTCATATCGCATAGTTTACTCACTGCCGGACAGCTAGCGAATCTACAACGAGGCATACACGCGCTCGTAGCCGCGACAGCGTCTTGGAATGAAGCCCACTACCACATGCGGTCAGCGCGTCAGGATCTCGTTCCAGTACTCTTAACCGCAGGCTTTCAACGTCTAAGCGGCAAAGATGTGGACCAGGACGCTGTTGGCGCTATCGCACTAGCTCTACTGCTCGCCAGAGGCGACCACCATTCGGACCATGACGCTCATCTTCTTCGAGCCGAACTTGAAGTCGCCTCAGAGGATGTTCGTTCGAAGGTGTTCTGGACTCAGGACGCAATCCTGCGCGCTAATAACCCGAAAGGCGATCGCGATGCGCGCTGGCGGGTGTCTGATTTGCGAAGCGTCGGCGGAATTCACCTTAACCATGAGCGCGATGAGAGATGGATCCTTGCGGCCATCTCGGATGAGTCAAGGCATCTCGAAGAGCGTCAACTTGCCTTGGAGGTCGCAATTTTGTGGACGCACCAGAAAGCCGAGCCAGAGGTTTGGATCGATCACCTGCTCTCGCAAACCTCGGGCACGTTAGAGCTTATCGACCGCACATCTAAGTTCCAGGAGATCTACTTAGCGCCTCCCGAGCCGAACTCGTGGGAGAGACGCGACGCCAAACGGAGAGAAGAAGCTCACCGCAAGGAGGCGAAAGGTCGTGCCAGCTGGATACAGTTTCATCGTGAGCTACTTACCAATACCGATGATGCGTTCTCGCCATCACGGCTAGCCAACACACGCTGGAACTTCTGGCGCGTAATGGAGAACGACATTGAAGATCGCTCCCAGGCTGGTTGGAACCGCGGCTTCGTCGAGCGCATGCTAAATAAGGAACTGGCCGACCGCTTCAAAGTGGCCTTCGCGGCTACTTGGCGCGACGACAGGCCCTCGATCAGATCTGAACGACCTGACGCGGAGAAGAACACCTATATTACTCGTTGGCAGATGGGCCTTCTCGGAATTTACGCAGAGGCCGAGGATCCGAACTGGACGTCCAAACTTAATGAGGATGAGGCCAGTCTTGCATGTCGCTACGCGTTGCTCGATCTCAATCAACTCCCGGCCTGGCTCGAGCAACTCACAAACCGCCATCCGCGGGCCGTTGACAGTATCATTGGCCGCGAGTTGGAAGACGAGCTTTGCTCTGGCACTGAAAGCCATTCAATGCTCCTTCAATATGTCCGCCGGAGCGGAGACCCGGTCGCGCTGCTACTTCTACCCCGCGTCCGAAAGTGGGTGAAGTCCGTGTTGGCTGCACCGCTATCGACGAGAGATCGGAAGATAATGGACCCTGCAGCCGAGTATCTGCTAGCTCACGGATCGACAGATGATGCCGAAATGTTGCGCGTAGCCGCAATCTCGGCTGCAACTACTTCATCGAACCGAGAAAGCCTGGAACTTTGGCTGCCCATCCTTGGACGGATCGACGCGGAAGCAATCGTGGATACGCTTGAACGACTTGCTGAGCACATTCTCCCATTCAAAAACTCAGACTTTGTGCGTTGGATCGGAATACTCTTCGGGCACCACGCGACGATGGACCTTGATGCCATTCGTGCGCGACCGGAGTTATTGTTCCGCCTTGTTAGGCTGGCAATTCGACATGTGCGAAGTCAGGATGATGAGCCATACACGGACGAACGCGAGCGAGGTCTTCGAGACGAGGCGGAGTACGCTCGCAGTATGCTAACTAACGCCATGCTTGACGCGCGGGGCGTGGAGGCTTGGAAAATGAAGCTCAGTCTCGCCAGCGACCCGGATGTCGCCGGTTATCGCGACCGTATCATTGCGATAGGCCGGGAGAAGCTTGCGGAGGAAATTGACTTCGAAATATTGACTGAGCGCGAAGTCCTTCAATTGGAGCAACACTTTGAAGTCGCTCCGAGGTCGCGGCGGCAAATGGCCCAACTCCTTCTCGCAAGACTCGAGGACCTTGATGATCTCCTGCGCCATGACGATACTCCTCGCGACCTTTGGTTCACGATAAAGAAGGAATTCTTGCTGAGGAGGGAGATTGCTGCCCGACTAAAGAACTGGGCGAGGGAGTCTTACATTGTCTCCCAAGAGCCGGTGACCGGGGAAGAGAAAGAGACTGACCTCCGCCTAAGCTCGACTGCTGGGAGCCTCGAAGCCACAATCGAGTTGAAGATCGGAGAAAAATGGTCTTTCACCGCCCTTAGAAAGGCGCTACATGATCAATTGGTCGCCAAATACATGGCGCCTGAGAATCGTCGCGTAGGCGCTCTGGTGATCTCATGGCGCGGAAAAAAAATTTGGAAAGCCCCCGAAAACGGAGCACCGATAGCTTTCCAGGACGTGATGAAACGACTCAATGCCGACGCGCAAGAGCTGATAGCTACCCTTGGTTCGGACGCGTTCGTGACTGTACGAGGGCTATATCTAGGCCCTGTAGTATTCGACGAAAAAAGCAGCGCCTCTAAGCTCGTTAAGAAAGCTTCCAAGACTGCTGGTCGATCGCCAGCAACCACTGGGCAAGGGCCGAATTTTAGGCAACCTCAGACGAAGCGCGTTGCGGCCAAGAAGGCTGCACCCAAGAATGCGACTACCGAGTCAACTTCCCTGGCGAAACCAAGTGCGAAGACAACGTCATCAACTCATCCGAAGAAATCCGCAGCGAAAAAGAGGGCGCTTGTAACGCAGCCCACCGCTTCGAGGGCTGCGAATAGTTCCGAAGTTAATAAAGGATCGCCCACGGTTGCTCCGGTTGCGAAACGGAGTATTAAAAAGGAGTTCCCAACGAGCACTAAGAAGACAACAGCGAAGAAGATGGCAGTCAAGCAATCTGCAGCCAGACGCGCAATAGAGGAAAAAAATGCGACTGCGAAGAAGATGTCTGCGGCAAAGAAGCCCGCTAGGTAAACCTAGCTTCCTATTCTTCCATGCTATTGTCCAGCATGGCTATTGTGCTTGCATTGCTAGCAAGGCGTGCCTTAAACGATACCTTGAGGAGTCGTTCGAGGAGTGGGTTTTTCCATCGCTCAAAGACCTCCTTGAGCCGCCTTCGCGCACGCACTTGAGTAGCTTTTCCCCATCCACGGCGATCTATTTCCGGATGGGGCCGGACGACTGCGATAGGGGCAGAATGAGCCACACCGCGACCACCTAGACGGCATCGCCGGCCGGCGAAAGCAGCGCACGCACGACTTGTTGCGAGCCAACTCGGCCATACAATCGATGGGAACGCAAGAAGCTCGTAAGGATCGTATAAAGAGACCGCAGCAAAGCTACGACACGTTTGGTGCCTGCCTCGATACCTCAAGGTTCATCTTGGTCATGGTTTCGCCGGAAACACCCCTAAGGTCAGCAGGCTCGCAGGACAGCGCCCCACTCCTTCAACGGTACTTGCCCAACTTCCCCACCGCGAGCAGGTCACTGAAGAAGCGGCCATCTCCCAGATAGTTGGCGGGCAGACCTAGGACAGACCACTAGCGTGTCGAGACTTCCGCCAGTGCATAGATGACTAGCTCGCCAAGTGACGACTAGTTTCTTACGCTCTGGTACTTGGGGTGCCTGCCCCCTAAAATACCAGGACACAAAACAGGACACAGCCTGGTTTGCGTGCTGCCGAGAAACGTGGGGTCCGGGGGGCGAGGTACTGGATCCCCCTCTCTCCGCCAGATTACGAAACAAGCCCCTGATGACCTCAGGGGCTTGTTTTGTTTTGGGTGTTTGATCGGGCGGCGCGAAGGACAATGTCGAGTGCTTTCTCGACTGCGAGCATCAATCGACCGCGCCAACTAGATCGACGTCACTCAAGATGTCGACAACGGCTGGTCACCGCCAACACATCCCTAAGCATGATGTTCGCGGGGCATTGATCCAATCGTAATTCCGACTGGCGCGCTCGAATTGTCCGAAGATAGTTGTTGCTATCAGGACTTCAGGTTTCGACCCTGAAATATTGATGATCGAGAGCAAAAATATTCCAATCAACGCCTCCATACAAAGCAAGTGTTCGAGGATCACTCGTTGTTTAGAAAAAATCTACTCTGCCTCCCTGTTCCGTCACTAGACGTGCGCCTTTCGACTCAAATCACGAAAGCGCTGGTGAGCCCGCACCGATAAGGATAATGCTTCAAGCATGCGATGCTCCCGGCGTGACGCGAATCGACGCACGTTCAGCACATTTAGGCTGATGTGTGGAAGGTATGGACGCTCACGGAACGGCTAACAGGAGAGCTACAGACGCCTACACCACCGCAACGCCGGGGTCCGCTTCAGGTGCCGGCAGCCGACCCGCCAATTCGTGAAGAATTGGCGCGACAATGGCCTGTGCCTCTGCGGGATAGGCCTCAACCCATGTAGTAAAAAAAGCCTCGCGAACGACATCAAGCGACATATATCCAAACGCCTCTGCCACTTGTTGAAAAATAAGATGAGGATCTCGATTCGCTGCGCGCACCGCACGCAATGCAGCTATTTTCTGAACCTGCTCTCCGAAGGGTTGATGTAGACGCATAATCAGCCGGCCGTGCTCGCCATCCGCTTCGAGAACCTTGTCAAAGACGTGAGCTTCCGGCACTTGACCTGGCAGGCGGTACACCTTCTCACCGCCATTCTCAGCCTGCCGAGAGTCCCCATCTATCATACAGAGCGAAGGAAACCGCACAGCGGGATCATGATTATGATGACGGTTAATTGAAACAGCTGTTCCATCGCCAGCCATCGGGTGGACTTCTACACCCGCGATTACAAGTTGATTTTGCGCCCTGAGAACAGCTCTTATCCAAGCGGCAGCAAACTCGTCTTCACAAAATATTGCCAGTGAAGCCTCAATGCGACCTGTGATAGCGCGGAGCGACGCGATATCTAACTTACCTTGAAAGACCTTTCCACCTATGGAGGCCCAAATTGCTTCAGGTGGCAATGGCAACAGTGCGTCATTAGAGTGCGTCGTAAATATAGCCTGTAGACTATTTCTGTGCGCCGCGTCTATTAAGTATTCAACGACTCGGACAGTCGCAATAGGATGCAAGCCATTCTCTATTTCCTCCACTAGTATCAGGCTGTTTTTCGGAGCCACTTCAACTTGCATCACCATACGGATGATACTTGACTCGCCTGCTCCGAAGTGGAATTCGGAATATTTAGTACCGTCATCGGTCGCCCCTGTGAGAAGTGAAACTCGCCCCGTATTATCTACTCTGATATGGGAGTAGGCCGCGATGTTCTTTCCCAAAATTTTCTCGACCGCCGCCGTAACTGCATCCGTGATTTTTCCAATGGCTGCCTCATCGACTGAAAAGGTTCCAGACGCACACTTTTGTAGCTCTTTGCGCTCGCTCGCTGGAACTGTCCGAGATACGCCCAATACGACCGTGGTGCGGTCAACGGCGTTGCGAGACCACTTACTACTGTGAAAAGCTGCGGTGCGCCGAATCACATCCGTTTTGTTAACCTCCCGATCAATGAGGTCGTACTCGATTCGCCAATCAGCCATACTTTCGTCAAACACACCGCTTTTTGAAAAGAATTGCCGGGGCTTGATCGAAGAGTAGGCAGTCGCCGCGGCGCCCAAGATTGTGGTTTTGCCACCCCCATTCGGCCCAATAAGCGCGGTTACAGGAAAGTCGAAGTTGATCGTTTGATTCTTCAAACTTCGCACATGAACTATTTTCATCTTGACGAGATAGCGGCCATAGCTTTTACGCGTAACCTTGTCGCGCAGCTCGTTAATCATGCTGTCCCTAATCTGACTCTTGTACTGATGCATGTTTTGTCCTTCCCTTCCCTTGGCTTAGGCGAGTGTAAACGCGCTTACACGTGTGGTGACGCCCAGGCTAGCCCAGAGGCTCTCGCTGGGCGGATATATGCCCCAGAACCGAGGCTCCGGAAATCGGGTGATGGACAGGCGAATACAGTCGCAATATCGCGGCGAGCTTGTTGGCAGCGACCAAGGCGGCCACCCTGCTCCAGCAACTCGATGGTGTGGTTATTGGAAGGCCAAACTTGCAGGGCGCGGTGCAGGTCTTCGGGTTCTCCTCATCCCACGGCGCGCAAGGACCGCACCATCACGTCGGTGTCGATGCCGCCACAGCGGCACAGACACCCACAGAACGAAGCCTCGAACGCATCGAGCAGATCACCCAACAACACAGGACTCAAGAACAACAGGTCGAGAACCAAGAAGCGCAACGACAGTCTGGTCCGCAGTATGAACTACACCAATAATGAGATTTGAGTTCTTAGACGCGCTTCCCAAGGGTTCCGCGATCACGGAGCTGCTCGCTCAAATGCTCAGCTCGAGCATGAATATTCCCAGATGTGACCCAACCCCACTTCCCATCACCGGAACACCCCGTTTTAGCCATTTTTCTAGGGAATCCCCTAGTTGAATTAGATCGAACTAAATTCAACGCTCCAGTCATGCATGACTGAGCGTGGCGCCCGTCGCGCGAATGTCGTCTTCCTTCCCGTGAACAGAGGTGACGATCATGGAAGCACTGGATGCCATCCGAGGCGTAGTCGACGCGGTCAAGCTCGGCGTCGAGAAACAAGCCGACAACTATCATTCGCCCAGCCGCTCCGAACTGGAGGATCTGGCGAAGGAATTGCATTCGGTCGGCGATATCAAGCACAAGAAGGACGATTACGACAAACGTCTGGATGCGCTGGCCAGCGACTTTCTGCCCAAGCTCAGCGATGAGGACCGCGGCCGCTTCATGGGCGCGATCTTCGATGGCGACAAAGGCGCGACGGGGTCGTGGTTGCAGGGCGATCGGCTCGACAAGCTCGTCGCCGACGGCCGCATCAGCGCCGACGATCGCAGGACGGTGTTGAGCAGCCTGGCTTCGGGCTACAACAACGGGCAGGTCGACAAGGACGTGACCTGGGATTTCCTGAAGATGGGCGGCGTCGACGGCGAGATCGTCGACAAGAATCCGGCCGGCAGTCGCGCCGGCGCTCGTTACGAGAACGAGAACAACACGGGCGAGGTGTTCGACCGCTTGCTCGCTGGGCTGGACGACGGCAAGGGCGGCGTGAATCAGGAGTTCTCGAAGTTCGTCGAGAAGTTCTCCATCGATCAGATCAACGACGGCGCGCCCGGCAACGACAAGGACGCCAATTCGCGCGGCGATTACCTCGGCCTGCTGATCAACGCGGCCGATCGCGCCGGGCCGGATCAGTCGGTGATCAACAACATCCTGCACGGCGTGGACAAGGAAAAGCGCGAGCAGGTGATCGACGACATCAGCAAGGGTTTCAGCAAGGTGACCACCGAGAACGCGTGGCTCGACCGCGACGACAGCAAGCTGTCGGACGCCTACAACCGCGATCCGATGAACCTGATCATCAAGGCGGTCGCCAACGACAAGGAAAGCCGCTATTCCGACGACAAGCGCAGCTATGCCGGCGATCTGGCCGAATACGTCTACACCCAGTCGGCCAACAATCCTTACGGCGACAACGGTTTCTATACCGACAAGAACATGCCCAAGGAAGGCCGACAGGAAGCCTTGAACGAGTTGATGCTGAAGAAAGGCGCGGAGATCTTCGACACCAAGCGCCTGGGCGAATCGGGCATCGGCGAGGACGGCGAGACCAATTCCACCCGCAACGTGCGGATCATGGCCAATCTGGAACGCCTGACCGGCCTGTCGCCGACCAACGAGCAAGGCACCGAGGTGCTCAACAAGCTGGCCGGCAACGCCGACATGTGGTCGAAGGACTACATCAACGCGCTGAAGTCGGACAACGAAAACGAAAAGCTGCAGGCGACGCAGAAGCTGACCCATCTCATGGCCTCGACCGAGCAGGCGGTGCTGGACGGTTTCAGCGACAAGGCCGAGGACGACGCGGCGCGCAAGGCGGATCTGGAGTCGATGATGAATCTGTTCGTCGGCCTGTTGCCGGGCGGCGACAGCCTCGGCACCGGCCTGCGTTCTTCGTTCAAGTCGGTGTTCGGCGAGGACAGCGGCGCGGTGCGCGCGCTGGACAAGGTTCTGGAAACCGGCGCCGGCGAGGCCGCCGATGGCGCGGCCACGGACCTGCTCAAGGGCAAGGTGGTCGACGCGTTGTCGAAGTCCGGCAACGAGGACAAATACCTCAAGGCGTTCACCGAGAACGCCAACGTGTTTATCGAGGATCAGCTGCTGCGCGAGCTTTCGGGCGATCAGTACGCGGGCATTCGCCAGGAAATTTCCAAGGAAGCTTCTCAGTTGTTGGTGACTTCATAACGCATGGCCTGCGCCGGGCGCATTGAATTGCTTGGACAGTGCAATGCGCTCGGCTATTCGCGGACGAAGCTGCTTGATTCAATGCTGATCTGAAGCGGCGTGGCGCAGGTCGCCGCGCCGCCTGCCCTGCCCTTCGAAAACAATCCGCTTCGGCGGGGCCGAGCGCGATGCATCGGCCGCGACATCGTCAGTTCGGCTTGTTGCCGTAAGCGATGGGCAAGCGCAGCACCGAACGCACCGGCTTGCCGTCGACCACGGCCGGCACGTAGGTCCATTGACTCGCCGCCCATCGGGCCGCCTGGTCGATGGCCATGTCGCCGCTGGACTTCGCGATCCGGACCGAGTGCTCGCGACCGTCGTTTTCGAGCAGCAGCGTCACCACCACTTCGCCGCTGAGCCGGTTCGCCTCGATCGTGCCGGGCCATTGCGGCGGATAGCGTTCCACCGAGGATGCCTCGGGATAGGCCGGGGTATCGGGGACGATTTTCGTCCAGCAGCTTTCGTGCTCTTCGAAATCCAGCGGGATCCGGATTCTGTCCGCTTCGGTCTCGCCCTTCTCGTTGCGCGGCGGGAAGTAGACCCAGTGGCGCGCGGCCTCCAGCGCCGCGTTATCCAGGTGCCGGTCGCGGCTGGATTTCTCCACGACCGCGTTGACGAATCGCCCCTCGGCGTCCACGTCGACGATGATCACCGTCGTTCCGCTGACGCACTTGTCGATCGCCTCTTTCGGATAACCCACGGGCTGCCGCAACCTGGACGCCTGATCCAGGCGCCCGTCGGTGCTCTGAGCCGCGACCTGACTTGCCGGGAGCAACAGCGACCCGAGCAGGACCATTCGGCATGCGTGCTTCATGTCATTCATTCCCTTGATTCGTTGCTTGATTGCGGCGTTCGGCGAAAGCGGCGGGCGTTCGTTTTGACAGCTCACTTCCCGGCATGGCCTCGCGGCTCAAACCCGTCCGGTCGCCAACGCCCTCGCCCAATCCGGGCGGCCGTTGCGCGATGCGAGTTCGGCCGCGGCGTTCCAGTCGTAGTCGACCGCGATCAGCCGCGCGTTCCATTCGCCGTCGTCGACGCGTTCGACGATCGCATAGCGCGCCTGCGGCGTGCCGACTTCGACCCGGTGCGGATACGGATGTTCGCCGGTGTAGGCCTGCAATCCCACGCTGCCGGGATTGACGATCAGGCGGCCGTCGGCCAGACGCAGGCTGCGCGGCACATGGGTGTGGCCGCACAGGATCACGCGCGCGTCGCTGTCGCCGGCGCGTTCGGCCGCTTCGTCCGGGGTGGCCGCGCGCATGCCGTCGACGTCGACGGTTTCGATGAAGCATTCCAGGTCGCTGCGCGCGGTGCCGTGGACCAGCAGCACCTCGTCGTTCAAACGCAGGGTCGTCGGCAGGCCTCGCATCCACTCGCGCTGATCGTGGCGGATCTGCGCGGCGGCGTGGCGGTCGGATTCGCCCATGCGCTCGGGCGGATCGGTCAGCACCTGGCGTTCGTGATTGCCGGCGATGGTCGGCCAGCCCAGCGCGATCAGGCGGTCGGCGGTTTCGCGCGGTTGCAGCGGGCCCGACAGCAGATCGCCGAGGTCGGCCACGCGGTCGACGCCGCGGCGTTCGATGTCGAGCAGCACCGCGTCGAGGGCGGCGAGGTTGCCATGGATGTCGGACACGACGGCGATGCGCATGGCGGGATTCTATCCTTTGCGACGAGGCGGTCGCCGCGATGATCGAACGACGGGACGCGGGGTTGAGCGGGCCCGCACAGGCATCGCACCGCCGCGTGGACAGCCGCGCTCGCGCGGCCGCAATGCCTTGCGGTACGGGCCGATGGCCATGCCGGGCGCCGGCGCATTGCGTCGCGGCGATGGTTTCAGGCAGAATGCCGCCCCTCTGGAAGGAAACGGCGACGCCCCCGGCGCCACCGCCTCCGATCCGGACACCGCATGGCGCCCCGGCGCGTATGCGATCTCTATGGTGGCCCCGTTGGCGCCTCCGCGACGATAAGTTGAAAATCCCGCCAGGGCCGGAAGGCAGCAACGGTATCGACCGATTCGGGCGCCGGAGTCACGCTTGCGGGGCCGCCACCTTTTTGGGGATTCGGGATTGGGGATTCGGGATTCGAGTCCGGGCGAAACGGGGCTGGACGCCGCTCCCGCCTGCCGCTCGCCGACTTCAACGCCGCTCTGGATCGCGCCGCTCGCCGCCGCGATCAATCCGTTGCGAAAGACAACGCCAGCGCATCGGGCTCGCGCCCGGTCTTCCATTGGCCGATCACCTTCCAGCGCTTGCGATCGATCACCGCGACCTCGTCGCCGCCGCTGATCGCCACATACACCCGCGGCCGCTTCGGATCGGCGATCACCCCGATCGGCAATGCCGCGCGACCGAGCATGGTGTCGCGGTACTGCGCGCCGTCGCGCTGCAGTGCGATCGTCGCCACTGGCTTCTTGCGCTTGGCATCGAACACCGACAGTGTTCCCGCGCGCGCATTGCTGACCAGCGCGTGGCGGCCGTCGGCGGTGAACACCACCCGGATCGGGAAGCCGGGGCTCGGCAAGGTGGCGCGGATCGCCAATGTTTTCGCGTCGTGCACGGTCACGCTGCCGGCGTCGCGATTGCTGACCCAGACCTCGTCGCTGCCGGGCCGCACCGCGATGCCTTCGGCGCCCGCGCCGGCCGGCACTTCGTCGGTCTTGCTGTTGTCGGTGAGGTCGATGCGGCTAAGGGTGCCGCGATCGACCTTGCTCACGTACGCGGCCTTGCCGTCGGCGGCGACCGCGACCATGTGGCCCTTGCCCTCGCCCAATGCGATCGCCGCGACGATCTTGCCGCTGGCGATATCGACGCGGAGCAGATGCCGCGAAGCCTCGGTGGTGACCAGCGCCTCGCGATCGCCGGGCAGGAAGCGCAGCCCGTGCGGCCGGCCGTGCTCGCCCAGGTCGATCGATCGCGGCGGCGTGGCGCCGCGCAGGTCGAGCACGCTGAGCGTATGACCGGCCTCCTTGCCGCCGTAGTTGGCGACCAGGGCGATCGCGGCGTCGTGACTGACCGCGATCTCGTGCGGCGCCTGCCCGGTGGCGAACTCGCCGAGCTTGCGGCCGTCGTCCAGCGACAGGCGCCAGACGGTGTCGGCGGCCTTGTTGCCGACTAAAAGCTCGCCCGAAACCGCGGGCACCGAAGCGCAGAGCAAGAAGCACAGGCACAGTGAACGGAACATGCGGGCGACCGGTCTGACGATATGGAAGGCCGACGCTACAACAAAGCGGTTGCCGCTTCATGTGCCGCGGTCTCGGCAACGAAAGTCGCTGGATTCCCGCGTTCGCGGGAATGACGTTAGGTGGAATGTCGGCGATCTTTTCGATTGTCGGCTTCGGCACTCGTCCGGAGCCGATTCGTTCTTTCCGGCCGTCATTCCCGCGAACGCGGGAATCCAGCGACTTCAAGCTTTAACCACGGCAACCGCGACCTTCGCACCTTGAAACGCTCGCGCTCGTCAACTCACCTCCGGCGGCTCGGGATGCAGCCAATCCGCATCCCCATCCGCATAGCGCTCATGCTTCCAGATCGGCACCCGCCCCTTGGTCTCATCGATGATGAAACGGCAGGCGGCGAACGCCGCATCGCGATGCGCGGCGCTGACGCCGACCCAGACCGCGAGTTCGCCGATCGCCAGATCGCCGACACGATGCACGCAGCGCGCGTCGACGATGGCGAAACGTTCGATCGCTTCGCCCAGGATGCGCTCGCCCTCGCTGTCGGCCAGCGCGGCATAGCTTTCGTAGCGCAGGCCGGCGACCGCGCGGCCGCCGTGGTGATCGCGCACCCAGCCTTCGAAACTGGCGTAGGCGCCGGCGTGGGCGCTGAGCAGTTGTTCGCGCAGCGGCGCGATCTCGAACGGCTGCGGCGACAGGGCGAATCGTTTCATCGCTCAGCCTCCCGACACCGGCGGAATGAAGGCGACTTCGCTGCCGGCGCGCGGCGCGTCGTCCCAGCGCGCGAACGCGCCGTCGACCGCGACCCGCAGGCGCTCGGCCGGCAGGGCGAAACCGTGGCGCTCGCGCAAGGTCTCATACAGGCCGCGCAGGTCGGCATTGTCGGCATCGACCGATTCGCTGGCGACACCGGCGGCGTCGCGCAGGCTGGCGAAATACAGGACGGTCAGGCTCATGCGCCGGGTCCTCGCGCGCCGCGCGTCGTGCCCGCGCGTTTGCGCGAAGCGGGCTTGGCGGGTGCGTGCTTGGCGGATTCGGATTTCTTGACCGCGCGCGTGTGAGTCGCGGCAACAGACGCTTCAGCCGACGGTTTGCCTCGCTTAACCGCGCCGCGTTTCGATTCGGCCTCACCCGATTGTGCGACCGCAGTCGCCGCATCACTACGACCGAAATCGCGCTTGCCGCCGCGCTTGCCGAGCAATTGCGCCGGGCCGATCACGATCGCGTGCGACAGCGCCTTGCACATGTCGTACACGGTCAGCGCGGCGACGGTGGCGCCGGTCAATGCTTCCATTTCCACGCCGGTGCGATGGGTGGTCTTGACCGCGCATTCGATCGACAGGCTGTTGGCGCCATCCCAGTCGATGGCGAAACGGCAGCCGTCGATCGGCAACGGATGACAGAACGGAATCAATTCGTGGGTGCGCTTGACCGCCATGGTGCCGGCGATGATCGCGGTATCGATCACCGCGCCCTTCTTGCTGCGCAGCCCGTCGGCGCGCAGTTGCGCGGCGACCGCGGCGGGAAAACGCACGCGGCAATGCGCGATGGCCTCGCGCGCGCTGATCGCTTTGTCCGACACGTCGACCATGGCCGGGCGGCCGGCGCGGTCGACATGGGTCAGGGAAGCTTTGGGTTTCAAATCGCCAGACTCCAACGCAGTCCGAACCCGGGATCGCGCGGGCCGAACAGGAAATGCAGAATCCGCCGCCGTCCGCTGGGTTGGACGGCCTTGGATGAGGCATGCAGCAGCAACGGTCGCATGATAAGCAGATCGCCGGGCCGCGCGGTGCATTCGACCTCGCCGTGCGCGGCGCGCAGACTCTCGCACAGGCGAGCGACCAGATCGCGGCACCAGGGATGTTGCAGCAGTTCGCGGGTGCCGGCATCGGAGTCGCGGTTGTCGGCGACTTCGGGTTGCGCCGCGATCGGCGCCAGGATCGGCGCGTCGATCGCATTAACGATTTGCTGGAAGCCTCGGGACGCGAGCGGGCTGTCGGTCATGCGCTTGCGCAGACGGTGATACGCGATGCGGTCGGCTCCACCCTCAGCCACCAATCAGGAACATTTCCACATGCCGCTTCGAACGCGGCGCGTCCATCGCGCGCAGTTCGCTGTAGCGGTCGTTGCGGCGCGTCCACAGCGTGGCCAGATGCTGCGAGAACGCGAGTTCGCCCTGAGCCAGCGCCGGGCGCAGGTCGCTGCCCTCGGCGGCGAACAGACAGGTGTACAGGCGGCCGTCAGCGGACACGCGCGAGCGGTGACAGTCGCCGCAGAACGGCGCGCTGATCGAGGACACGAAACCGATCTCGCCGCCGCCATCGGCGAAGCCGTAACGCGAGGCGACTTCGCCGCGGTAATTGGCGTCGAGCGGGCGCAGCGGCCAGCGCGCGTGGATGCGGTCGCGCAGTTCCTGTGAGCTCACCACGCCCTGCTCGCTCCAACCGTTGCAGTTGCCCACGTCCATGTATTCGATGAAACGCAGCACGTGGCCGCTGCCGCGGAAATGTTCGACCAAGGGCAGCACTTGGTCTTCGTTGACCCCGCTCTGGATCACGCAGTTGATCTTCAGCGAAGCGAATCCGGCCTCGCGCGCGGCCTCGATCCCGGCCAGCACCTCGGCGATTTCGCCGCGGCCGCCGGACAGGCGCCGAAATAGTTCGGGGTCGAGCGCGTCCAGGCTGACGGTCAGGCGGCGCAGGCCGGCTTCGCGCAGGGCGCGGGCGTGGCGCGCGAGCAGCGAGCCGTTGGTGGTCAGGGCCAGGTCGTCCAGGCCGTCGATCCGCGCCAGCCGCGCGATCAGCTCGGGCAGACGCTTGCGCAGCAAGGGTTCGCCGCCGGTCAGACGCAGCTTGCTGACGCCGATACGCACGAAGCCGCGCACCAGGGTCTCGATCTGGTCGAAGCTCAGGCGCGAGGCCGCATCCAGGCCGTAATCGTCGGGCACGCGCTCGGCCGGCATGCAGTAGGGGCAGCGGAAATTGCAGGCCTCGATCACCGACAGCCGCAGATCGCGCAGCGGCCGGCCCTGGCGATCCAGCGGGACCGACGGCAGCGACAGACCTGGGACGGCGTTCACACGAAGGCTCTCAAGCGGCGGCTCTCAATCGGTAGCTCTCAATCGAATGGCGCTCAATCGATGGCTTTCAAGCCAGGCGCCTCAATCGAACGGCGCCCGCGCGGCGGTGGGATCGGCAAGGTCGACGACCTCGCCGGGCCTGCCCACACGATACCCCCGCGCGGCCAGCACGTCGCCCTCTTCGCGGCTGCCGTAGTGGTACAGCAGGCAGCGTTCGAGCAGGGCGCGCGGGTATTCGCGCTCCAGGTCCTCGATGCCGCTGTGCGAGGGATTGCCCTCCAGCGCGCAGTCGTGGGCGATCAGCTCGCCCGCGTCGGCGTACTTGGCCAGCATTTCCGGGATCGGCCGGGTGTCGCCGGTCCAGATCGCGCTGCCGCGCAGGCGCAGGCCGAAGCTGCTGTCGGGCCAGTGGTGGCGGGTCGCGAACACCTCCATGCGCAGGCCGCGGTGCCAGAAATGGCCGCTGACCGGGATCAGCTGGAACGCGTCCCAGAAGTTCACCCCGCCCTCGGCCAGCACGTTGGGGTAGTCGGCCACGCGCTGGTGCAGCAGCGGCACGATCGGCGCCGGTACGTACAGGCGGACCTTGCCGCGCCGGGTTTCGTCGAAGTAATGGGCCACGAACAGGCGCTCGAAGCCGCCGATGTGGTCCAGGTGGTTATGGGTGACGAACAAGGCCTCGGGCATGCGGCCGTAATGGGCGAGAAAGGCGGTCAGCCCCTCGCCGCCGCAGTCGACGGTCAGCCACGGCTCGCCGTCGCGCTCCAGCGTCGCCATCGCCGAACCCAGTTCCACCGCCGACGCATTGCCGACACCGTGCAGACGCAGCCGCCAAGTCATTCCAACCCTCTTAATTCGCCCAAGTACTTAGTAACCACGTTCCCAGGCGCGTTCATAGGCCGCGCGCAACCGGCCGAAGTCGGTTTCGACCTGCTCGGGACTGCGCGAACCGCGCAGTTTCAGCAACGAACGCTTGAGCCGGGCGAGGTTGCGCTCGCGCCAGGCGGTGGCCGGGATGCGGATCGCGCCGCGGTCCAGATCGATCACCCAGCCCTGGCCGGCGGTGTCGAACAGCAGGTTGGTGGCGTTGAGGTCGGCGTGGTCGAGGCCGGCGCGGTGACAGCGCGCGATCAGCCGGCCGGCCTCCTCCCACGGCGCGCCGTCGCCGGCGACCGCGGCGCGGTCGGCCAGCGAACGCACACCGTCGAGGCGCTCGATCATGATCGCGGCGTAGTAATGCAGGCCGTCGCGGCGATACCAGGCCGCGACCGGCACCGGCACCGGCAAGCCCTTGCGCGCGAGTTCGCGGGTCAGGCGGAACTCGGCGAAGCTGCGGGTCTTGTTGGCGCCCTGCCACCAGTAGCGATCGCGGTTGAAGCGCGCGACCAGGCCGCCGCGCAGGTAACGCCGCAGCACCACCTGGCCGAACGGCGCATCCACGAACCAAGCGCCGCCGCGGCCGCCGCTGTCGACCGGCCGCGCCTTTTCGCCCCAGTGCGCGGGCGAGAACCAGTCCGGCGCGGCTTGCTGCACCCGCGCGCGGTCGAACAGAATCGCACCGTACCCGCTATCGTCGCGGTACGGCGTCAGTCCTTCTGCGGCGTCATAACCCGTCATCCGCCCGAGTCTAACAAGTCACGTGACCCATTCGTCTCTCAGTTCCGCTCCCACCATCTGCCTGCTGCGCCTGTCGGCGCTCGGCGATGTCACCCACGTCGTGCCGTTGGTGCGGACCTTGCGCGAGGCGCGGCCGCAGGCGGCGATCACCTGGGTGATCGGCAAGGGCGAGCGGCGCCTGCTCGAAGGCCTCGAGGGCGTGCAATTCGTCGAATACGACAAGAAGAGCGGGCTGGCCGGCATGCGCGCGCTCGGCCGCGAGTTGCGCGCGCTGGGCCTGGCCGACGGCCGTTTCGAAGCGTTGCTGCAGATGCAGGTCGCCGCGCGCGCCAATCTGCTGTCGGCGTTCATCCCGGCGCGGCGCCGGATCGGCTACGACCGCGCGCGTTCCAAGGATTTGCACGGCCTGTTCGTCAACGAACGCATTCCCGACCGGCCCGGCATCCACGTGCTCGACGCGATCGGCAGCTTCTGCGAGCCGCTGGGCCTGCGCCAGACCGAAGTGATCTGGGACCTGCCGGTACCCGACGACGCGCGCGAATGGGCGCGCGCGCAATGGCCGCGGGACGATGTGCCGACCTTGCTGATTTCGCCGTGCTCCAGCCACACCGTGCGCAACTGGCGCGCCGAGCGCTACGCCGCGGTCGCCGATCACGCCGCGCAGCGCGGCTGGCGGGTGGTGATGTGCGGCGGCCGCAGCCAGCTCGAACGCGATACCACCGACGCGATCATGGCGGCGATGCGCCATCCGGCGCTCGACCTGGTCGGCAAGGACACGCTCAAGCAGTTGCCGGCGCTGCTCGAACGCGGCCAGTTGCTGATGACTCCGGACTCCGGCCCGATGCACATCGCCAACGCCATGGGCACCAAGGTGCTGGGCCTGCACGCGGCCAGCAACCCGGCGCGCAGCGGCCCGTACAGCGACCTGCGCTACTGCACCGACCGCTACGACGACGCCGCGCGCAAATACCTGGGCAAACCCGCGAGCGAGATCGCCTGGGGCACCAAGATCGAACACGACGGGGTCATGGACCTGATCGGCGTCGACGACGGGATCGTCGCGTTCGAACGCTACCGCGCCGATCATCCGGGCACGTAAATCTTTTACCGACAAGGATCCGTTACACATGACCTCACGTTCCCTCGCCGACCTGCAGGCCGCGCTGAGCGCCGGCGCGCAGTTCGACTATCTATGCTTCTGGGGCCACCGGGTCACGCCCGGCCAGGTCGGCAAGAGCTGCTTCAGCCAGTGGTATCCGGCGCCGTTCGAGCGCGACGGCCAGCGCTACGCCACCGCCGAACACTGGATGATGGCCGGCAAGGCGCGGCTGTTCGGCGATGAAGCGATCCACGCGCAGATCGTCGCCAGCGACGACCCGGCCAAGGTCAAGGCGCTCGGCCGCAAGATCGCCGGCTACGACGAAGCGCGCTGGGTCGCGCATCGCTACGAGCTGGTGGTCGCCGGCAATCAGGCCAAGTTCGAACAGAACCCGCGGCTGCGCGGCTTCCTGCTGAGCACCGGCGAACAGGTGCTGGTCGAGGCCAGCCCGGTCGATCCGATCTGGGGCATCGGCCTGGCCGCCGATCATCCCGACGCGACCCGCCCCGAGGCCTGGCAAGGGCTCAACCTGCTGGGTTTCGCCTTGATGGACGTGCGCGATCGCCTGCGTGCAACCTCGGCCTGACAAGCTCATCCACCCTTCACCGCCAAGCCAGCGAGACCGCCATGCCCCTGGGATCGATCGACGACCACTACGGCCCGCCTTCACCCGAATTGAGCCAGCTGCTGCGCCTGCGCGACAGCGGCGACGAGAACTTGAACGATGCGCTGTCGGACCTGGGCTATCGCCTGCTGGCCGCCGACGACGCGCCGACCCTGCTTCATCCCGACAGCTACCTCAGCCCGGCCGAACGCGCCGATCCGTCGATCGCCGCCAACATCGTCGCGATCGACGAGGTCTGCGCGCAGATCAGCTTCTTCGCCGAAGACGACCAGAGCAATCTGTTCGGCTACTGGCACGGCCCCGAACGCACCGCGCTGACCGCCGCGCCGATCGTCAAGTTCGACAGCGAAGGCCAGTTCTCGTTGCTGCAGGGCCGCGGCCTGATCGAAGCGCTGATCGGCGACCGCGTGTTCGACGACGACGAAGCCTTCGCCGAGCATGCGCAAACCTTCCAAGCGCTCGACTTCCCTGTCGCGGTGCGCAGCTGGCACGACCTGGCCGATCCGGATGCCGCCAGCGATCCGGCGCAATGCCACGAAGCCGGCTACGAACGCGCCCTGCCCGGCTTCGAGTCGCCGCGGTGATCGACGACAGCGTCGAGGACGTGGTCTCGGTGTGGATCGGCATCAGCCACAAGAGCGACGACGACTTCAACGCCTACACCCGCGACATGCAGTCGCTGCATAGCGGCAGCCCGATCCAGCGCGATTTCGGCTGCGGGTTCATCGATTCGGATTGCTTCGTCGCCTACCGCAGCGCCGGCCACGCGCTGCTGCCGATCAAGCGCATCTGCGAGGAAGGCGATTGCTCGCCGCGGACCCAGGCGCGGATCGGCGAACGCTGCCGCGAACTGGGCATCACCCAGGCCAATTCGCTGTACCACCACGATTGCAGCTTCAGCGAAGACCCACCGGGCCCGCTGCAAAACGACAGGCCTTACAACGACCGGCGCTTCATCGGCGCCTTCGCCGATCCGGACCGGCGCGAGTTCTTCGAACGCCTGGCTGCGCGGCGCTGAGCGGCGCGGGGCCGCATCACCGATCGCGTTCGGCCTGGATCTGCAGACGCCGCCAGATCGACAACTGGGTGCGCTGGCGACGGCGCTCGCGGTACACCGCCGCGATCAGCGCCAGCGCGATCACGAACATCGCCACCGCGACCTGTGCGCCGCTCCATTGCCGCCATCCGCCGGTCAGCGCCTCGATCGCGACGAACACCAGGCAGGCCGCCGCGGCATTACACGACAAGCTGCACAGAACCTTCATCCGATTGAGCGTGTTGCGCGACGACGGGTCGGCCGCTTCCAGGTACTCGCGCATGCGCCGGTCGACGTCGTGGAAGACCGAGGTCGGCATGCGCGCGGCCTCGGGCAGGATCAGCCCTTCGCTGCGTTGCAGACGCAACGACAGGAATTCGATCGCCGGCGTCCACGCGCCGCGCAGGCGCGGCCAAACGATGCCCTGGGCGACACCGTAGACCAATCGCCCGATCGGGCTGAGCGCCAGCCCCAGCGCGTAAGCGCCGGCGAACCAGGTCGGCAGGGTCAGCTCGGGCGCCTGCGCGCGCAGCAGTTGCAGTCCGGCCGGATAGCGCAATGCCAGCGCGGTCAGCAACAGCCCGCCCGGGCACAGCCAGGCGAGCAGATCGTCGTACAGCCAGGCGCCGGCGGCGCGCGGTTTGGCATCGGCCATGCGTGGTCGTCCCGCGCGGTGGGTTCAAACGAACGTTCAGCGGCCCGGCCATGCCGCGACCGCGGCGATCAGAACGCGCCGGTGCCGTAGTCCTGGTAGGACTTCTCTTCCACGTAGGTCGAGCCCAGCGCCAGGTTGATCTCTTTCTTGACCCGCGCGCGCACGTCGTTCTCGACGTAGACCGAACGCGCCAGGGCGATGAATTCGGCGTCGAAGGCCTGGGCCTTTTCCTTGATCCGGATGTCGTCCTCGATCACCCACAAGCGCTCGTTGACCGCCTTGAGCTCGGCGCGCAGGCGGCCGATGTCGCCGCCGGCGGCCGGATGGGCCATCCAGGTCTGTTCCAGCGCGCTCAGTTCCGCGCGGACATTGGCCAGCTTGGCCTCGTCGCTCATGCGCTCGGACTTAATCTGCAGGATCGAGATCTTGTCCAGCAGTTCGCCGAAGGACACCGGGACCAGGATTTCAGACATGGGACGCCGCCGTTTGCTAATCAGGGGGCCGATTAGTGTAGCCCCGCCGGGCGCCCGAGCCGACGCCCCGGGCCGGGTTCGCGGCGGCCGGATGCGTGCCGCGGGTGGCCGGATCGATCCGATGCGCGAGAAACCTTGTCGGCGGTCGCGAGTATCCGTATCATTCGCGGCTCACTGCACCCGGAGAGGTGGCAGAGTGGTTGAATGTACCTGACTCGAAATCAGGCGTACGTTTATAGCGTACCGGGGGTTCGAATCCCCCCCTCTCCGCCAGATACGCACGACATGGGCCCTTCGGGGCCCTTGTTGTTTTCAGGGTTTTCGCGCTTGCGGCTCGGGTCGAGCGTCAACGCATCGGGCCTGGGCGACGGCGGCGTTTCGGCGACGACGACAGGCACTTTGCGCGCCGTGGCGCTTGGGTCTGCCGCGGACGCGGGCCGCGGCTCGGACCGGGATCGCGCGCCTGGGTTCGGATACTCACATCGGCTGCATTCGTTGCGCATATCGGCTGCACTTTCCGGCGGGCTTCGCGCAGATCCACGTTCGCCCGCCATCGCTTTCGCTCACGCTTCACGCCTGGTTTGGTCGCACTGAGCCAGGCTCGAGATCCTACTCGCGCCACGATGCAGGGCAAATGCCGCGGCCGGCCTCGCGCCGACGCATTGCCAGGCGGGGTTCCACCGATCCGGTACACACGCGGTCTTCATCGAATCTCGGGCATGAAGCCGTGCAGGGATCACGTTTTCTTGTCACTAGGCCGCTGTGCCGCGATGATTCCGTTACTGCAATGGCAACCCCGACGAAGCGAATGGCACTGACCGGCAGATGATCGAATTCGGACACCTCACGCATGTCGGCTTGCGCCGCGAACTCAACGAAGACACCTATTACGGTGACAGCGAACTCGGCCTATGGCTGGTCGCCGACGGCATGGGCGGACACGAATACGGCGAGGTCGCCAGCGCCTTGGCGCGCGAGTCGATCGTGCGCGAGGTCCGCAACGGCACCGGCCTGGCCCAGGCCATCCGGATCGCCGACGAAGAGATCATCCGCACCTCGCGCCGGCGCAACGACGCCCTGCCGATGGGCACCACCGTGGTCGCCGCGCGCATCAACGGCAACCGCTTCGAGGTGGCCTGGGTCGGCGACAGCCGCGTGTACCTGTGGCGCGACGGCCATCTGGCCCAGTTGTCGCAGGACCACAGCTATGTGCAGGAGCTGATCGCCAACGGTGCGATCACCCACGAACAGGCGCGTAGCCACCCGCATCGCAACGTGGTCACCCAGGCGCTCGGCGTGACCGATCCGCGCAACCTCAACGTCGAGACCATGACCGGCGAACTGCGTCCGGGCATGCAGCTGCTGTTGTGCAGCGACGGCCTGACCGAGGAAGTCGACGACCGCAGCATCGCCCGGGTGCTGGCGCATAACGACTGCAGCGCGCAGGAATGCGTGGATTCGCTGGTCGCCGCGGCGCTGGACGGCGGCGGGTCGGACAATGTCACGGTGGTGTTGGTGCGCAGCCATTGAGGCTGGGTGGCGCGATAGAAATTTAGACGGATTTAGTTTCGTCTAAATTTTTCCAGCGAAAATATTCCAGCGGATGTCCGAGCCTTTGGCCCTCGCCGGCACGCGGCGTTGGTTACGCGGCAGTTGCGGATTCGCGGTCGCGGCTCGCGCCGCTCCTACAGGTAAGCCAACGAAGCTTCGACCGCCCCCTGCAGGAGCGGCGCAAGCCGCGACCGCGCTATCGCGACGGCCGGCGCAACCTGACCATCGAATCGCCGATCGCCCGCCGCGATCGCGACGCTTACGCCTCAGCCAGCGCCGCCGGCGGATCGAACACATCCCACACGCACTTGCCGCCGGCCTTCTTGCGCAGCTTCTCCAACCGCGCCTGATGCGCGGCGAATTCGTCGGCGAGCACGATCACCCTCGGCCGCACCGCGCCGGGGTCGATCTGGAAACTCGCCGGGCTCTGCTGCGCGGCGATCGCGGCCGGATCGCCGAAGCCGATCTCTTCCTGGCCCGAGGTCAGGCCGATGTAGACCTCGCCGAGCAACTGGGCGTCGAGCAGCGCGCCGTGCAACTGGCGATGCGAGTTGTCCACGCCCAGGCGTTTGCACAACGCGTCGAGCGAATTGCGCTGGCCGGGGTAGCGCTGGCGCGCGAGCAGCAGCGAGTCTTCGATGTTGGGGACGTGGTCGGCCAACTTGCCGTACTGCGCGCCGCAGATCGACAGCTCGTTGTTGAGGAAGCCCACGTCGAAGGCCGCGTTGTGGATGATCAGCTCGGCGCCCTTGATGAATTCGAGGAATTCATCGACCACCTGCTCCATCGTCGGCTCGTTGGCCAGACGCTCCAGCGACAGGCCGGTGACTTCCTGCGCGCCGGCTTCGAAATCGCAATCGGGCTTGATGTACTGATGATAGGTGCGGCCGCTCGGGCGGCGCTCGACGAATTCGACGCAGCCGATTTCGACCACGCGATTGCCGCGTTCCCAGCTCAGGCCGGTGGTTTCGGTATCCAGGATGATTTGACGCATTTGCCGATTATCTCAAAAAGCGAGGAACGAGTTCAGAGGAGTGAGAAACGAGTAAAGCTGCGGGACGAGCACTCAGTCCTTGCTCCTCTCCACTCGTTTCTGGCTCAAGCCCGACAGGCCCTGAGCCGCTCCGCCAGCATGTCGAAGCGAGGAACGAGTTCGCAGGAGTGAGAAACGAGTAGAGCCGCGAGCGCCAACACTCACTCCTCACTCCTCTCAACTCGTTCCCAGGCTCAAGGCCGATAGGCCCTGAGCCGCTCCGCCTGGACGCGCGCGAGAACATCGACGCGTTCGTTCTCGGGCTGGCCGGAGTGGCCCTTGACCCACTTCCAGTCGATCGAATGACGCAGGCTCGCGGCGTGCAGGCGTTCCCACAGGTCGCGGTTCTTGACCGGGTCGCCGCCGGCGGTTTTCCAGCCGCGCCGGACCCAGTTGCTCATCCACTCGGTGATGCCCTTGCGCACGTACTGCGAGTCGGTGGTCAGCACGATCTTGCACGGCTCGCTGAGCGCTTCCAGGCCCATGATCGCGCCCATCAGCTCCATGCGGTTGTTGGTGGTGTCGGGCTCGCCGCCGGACAACTCGCGCTCGTGGCCCTTGTAGCGCAGCAGCGCGGCCCAGCCGCCGGGGCCGGGATTGCCGAGGCAGGCGCCGTCGGTGTGGATGCTTACGGTTTTATCGAGCTCGGAGGTGGTTTGGCTCACGCAACAGCTACTCGCTTTCGACGGCCGAGCATTATCGCTGTTGCGCGCCGCCGCGGGTCGCATCGGATCGGTCGGGAGCGATCTGCGCGATCCGGGCCGCGATCGGGGCGGGGTCTTTGCGATCGGTCCTGGAGTCGGCGGATGCGTCCCGACGGGCGTCGCCGCGGCCGCTGTCGACCCGGCCGCTCTGGGCGGCCTGCGGCAGACCGGCATTCGCCAGCCCGGCCTGGCCCAGCCCGGTCTGCCAGCGCAGCTGTTGCAGTCGGCCCGGCGGAATCGCGGCGTGGACGCGCTTGGTCAGGGTCAGGGCGACCCCGGCGCGCAGCACGTCGGCCGCGCCGACCCCGGCCTCGCCGTGCGCGACCCGCCAGCGCGGCCCGAGCCACTGCAGGCTGACCGGGTCGGCGGCGAAGCCCGAGGCGCGCAGCATGGTCTGCCAGTGGCCGGCGTCGCGCGCATGCAGGCCGCTGCCGGCCCAGCGCAGGCGGTACGGGCTCCACGGGTTGAGGGTGGCCAGCCACAGCCGCCCGCCCGGGGCGAGGATGCGCGCGCATTCGCTGAGCAGCGGCGCGCAATCGACGCCGTCGTCGAACACGTGCTGCAGCAGCACCGCGCCGAAGGCCTCGCTGGCGAGCGGCAGCGGCAAACGGCAGCGCACCGCGCCGTCGAAGCCGTCGGCGCTGCGCCGCAGCGCGACCCCGCGACCCAGCGGCGGCGAGGCCGCGGCGACCCCGAACCAGGCCCAGGGCAGGCTAGGACTGGCCGCGAGCACTCGCGCCATCGACGCCGACTCGACGTCCAGCAGACCGTGACCGGGCACCTCGCCGAACCAGGCCAGGGCCGGGTCGGATTCGTGATCGGGTTGACGGCCGTGGGACAGGGCGGGCATGGTCGCGTCTCGGTGGGGCCGGGATTCGGGATTGGGGATTCGGGATCAGGCGCGGCCAGCGTGGCGCCCGCGGTCCCGAGGTCGGTTCCGATGCCACGGCCCCGAACGTTTACCAAGGAAGCTCGGTACGGCCCAGGATGGCATGGGTCTGCGACGCCCCGACTGTGCGCCCCGAGCGCCGGTCAGGCAAGCCGAGCACCCCGCCCACCGCGACGGCTCCGGCCGCGCGCCGCCAGGAGTCCGACGATGCGGTTGCTCGCCCTGCCCGCCCTCAGCGACAACTACATCTGGGCCCTGTCGGGCGACGACGAATCGGCCCTGATCGTCGACCCCGGCGACGCCGCGCCGGTGCTGGCCGCGGCCGCGCACGGGCTGCGCCCGGTCGGGATCCTGCTGACCCACCACCACGACGACCACATCGGCGGCACCCCGGCGCTGCGCGAACGTTGGCCCGACATCCCGGTGTTCGCCCCGGACGACGAACGCATCGCCAGCGCCACCGCGCGGGTCGGCGACGGCACCCGTCTGCACGTGGACGGCTGGAGCCTGACCGCGCTGGCGGTGCCGGGCCACACGCTCAGCCACGTCGCCTATTACCTTGAGCAAGGCGGCCGCGCCACCGACCGGATCGTGTTCAGCGGCGACACCTTGTTCAGCCTGGGCTGTGGCCGCCTGTTCGAAGGTACGCCCGCCCAGATGCTGGTCTCGCTGACCCGGCTGGCCGCGCTACCGGACGACACCCGGGTCTGCTGCGGCCACGAATACACCTTGTCCAACGCGGCCTTCGCCAGCGTGGTCGAACCCGCCAATCCCGCGCTGCGGCGCCGAATCGAACAGGCCCAGGCCATGCGCAACGCCGGACGTCCCTCCCTTCCCAGCTCGATCGGCGACGAACGCGCGACCAACCCGTTCCTGCGCACCCGCGAACCGGCGGTGATCGCCGCGATCGCCGCCCGGCTGGGCCGCGCGCCGGCCGACGAGACCGAAACCTTCGCCGAACTGCGGCGCTGGAAGGACGGGTTCCGCGCGTGAGACGCGGCGACGCCCGCGCCCGCATCCCGGCGCGCCGGTCTTGGCGCCTGGCGCTGGCGGCCTGTCTGGGCCTGAGCGCGGCGCTGTCGGCGCCGGCGATCGCCGCCGACGCGGCGCAACTGGCGGTCGCCGCGCCCGACCCGGGCACCGGCCCGAGCCGCAACGGCCGCGAGATCTACCAGCGCTTCCGCGACGGCCTGGCCGACAAGACCTGCGAACCCGGGGTCAGCAGCCGCTGGCGTCAGCATTTCTCGACCGCGCCCAAGCGCCTGGCCTCGAGCGAGGACGACCTGCTGCCGCTGTTCGGCTACGTCGTCGACGCGCTGCGCGAAGCGCACCTGCCGACCGAGTACGCGCTGATTCCGTTCGTCGAAAGCGGCTACAAGCCCGGCGCGCGCAGCCCGTCCGGCCCGGCCGGCCTGTGGCAGATGATCGCGATGACCGCACGCAACCACCGCGTGCCGATGCGCGAGGGCTACGACGGCCGGCTGTCGCCGGTCGAATCGACCCAGGCCGCGGTGCGTTATCTGAAAACCCTGCACGGCATGTTCGGCGGCGACTGGCGGCTGACCGTGATGGCCTACAACGCCGGCGAGTACCGCGTGCTCAACGCGGTCAAGCGCAGCGGCCTGAGCATCGCCGACGTGCGCCACGATCAACTGACCGGCCTGTCCGACATCACCACGGCCTATGTGCGCAAGCTGCATGCGCTGTCGTGCCTGATGGAACAGGCCGACGACCGCGAAGAATGGCTGAGCGCGCTCGATCGCCCGGTACCGCGACTGGCGGCGGTGACGGTGCCGGCCGAGATCGACAGCATCGGCGAATGGGCCGCGCGCACCGATCAGGATCTTTCCCAGATCAAGCGCCTCAATCCGGTGTTCGGCGACGGTCGCATCGCTCGCAGCGCGGGCAAGCGCGCGCCGTTGTTGGCGGTGGCGGCGAGTGCGATCGGTGCCCCTGGGGTGAGCGCGGCCGATATTGATTTGGCGGGTGTCGAGCTGACAGGCATCGACAAGCCGACCATGCCCGTCGCCAGCGGCTCAAGCAGCGCGTCGACTGCGATCGCCAGTACGCGTGGGTCGGTCGAGGCGTCGGAGCGTTCGGGATCGGGCGATCGGGTTGAACCTGCGACACCACCGGCCAAGGGTCGCGACCGGGTTGCTCGCAGCGAGGACGGCGACAAGCGCGCAGGCGAAAAATCCGCCGCCGATAACAGCTCGGCGAAAGCGCAGGCGCGTCGCCACACTGTCGGCCGCGGCGACAACGCCTGGACCATCGCCAAGCGTTATCGCATTCGTGTCGCGGATCTGCTTGAGCGCAACGGCCTGGCGGCCAATGCGGTGCTCAAGCCGGGGCAGGCGCTGTTGATTGATGCGGGCAAGTCGGCGGGTAAATAGTCTCGCGCAGCCGGTGCTCTGCGACGCCGGCGTCAGCCCTCACCCCAGCCCTCTCAGCTCTGCACTTCCTTCGGTCGCCGCAAGCGGGAGAGGGAGAGGGAGTGATCACACCCCGCCGGACTGAATCATCTCTCCTACAAGCAGAGATGATCGCCGCCTAGCCGTATTAAAGCCCCTCTCCCGCCTGCGGGAGAGGGGTTGGGGTGAGGGCCCGCTTGCGCGAAGGCCACAACATCGCCCCGATCGTCACCGCCCCCAGCAGCCAGCTGTAATGCACGTTGCCGATCAACTGCAGCGGCGAAACCTTGCTCAACGACGCCGCCAGCAATATCTGCGCGCCATACGGCAGCACGCCCTGAGTCACGCAGGCGAAGATGTCGAGCACGCTCGCCGCGCGCGCCGGCGGCACTCCGTGCTGTTGCGCGACATCGCGCGCAAGGCCGCCGCTGATCAGGATCGCGACGGTGTTGTTGGCGGTGAACACATCGGTGGTCGCCGACAACGCGGCGATGCTGATCTCGCCCGCGCGGCGGCTGCGATGACCTCGCGCGAACTTGCCGATGGTCTGCGCCACCCAGGCCAGGCCGCCGGCGGCTTTCATCAATGCGCCCAGGCCGCCGACCAGCAGCGACAGCAAGGTGATCTCGACCATGCTCTCGAAGCCGTCCCAGATGTGCGTGGTGTAGGCGGCGAAGCCGAAATCCTCGGCGAAGAACACCCCGAACAGGCCCGCGATGACCAGGCCAATACTCAACACGATGATCACGTCGACGCCGGCGATCGCCAGCCCGAGCACGACGAGGTACGGCAGGATCAGCCACGGCGACACCGGATCGGGCGTCTGCACCGGCGCGGTTTCGCCGAGGAAGCCCAGTAACACCAGGGTGGCGATCGCCGCCGGCAGCGCCAGCTTGAGGTTCTCGCGGAATTTCTCCCGCATCGTGCAGCCCTGGGTGCGGCTGGCGACGATCGCGGTGTCGGAAATCACCGACAGGTTGTCGCCGAAGGTCGCGCCGCCGATCACCGCGCCGAGCACCAGCGCGCGATCCAGGCCCGACGCGTCCGATACGCCCAGCGCGATCGGCGCGACCGCGGCGATCGTGCCCATCGAGGTGCCCAGCGACATCGAAATAAACCCGGCGACCACGAACAAGGCCGGCAACAACAGCGCCGGATGCACGTTGCCGACACCGAGCGACACGATCGCGTCGACCGCGCCGATCGCCTTGGACACTTCGACGAAGCCGCCGGCCAGCAGGAAGATCAGGCACATCAGCACGACGTTGTGGTCGCCCATGCCGCCCAGCAGGGTTTCCAGCGGCTTGATTCCGCGGCGCCAAGCGATGAACGCGGCCAGCGCCAGCGCCGGCAGGATCGCCACCGGCGCGTGCAGCTGGTAGAAGCCCATCGCGTCGCCGTTGGCGGTGAAATACAGCCCGGCGCCGAAAAACAGCGCCAGGAACAGCAGCAGCGGCGTCAGCGCCAGGGCACTGGGGGTGATCGGGGTTCCGGGGCGGAGCGGCTCATTCATCGCTTCATCCGAATGGATTTTAAGACAGCGCGATTTTGCAGTTCAGCATGGCGCGTGTCGAGTGCCGGGGATGGAACGCTTTGGGGGAGTTCATGGGGGCGGTCGGGGGCCGTGCCCACCTGCCCTCATCCGCCCTGCGGGCACCTTCTCCCGCAAGCGGGAGAAGGGATCAAGGGCTGGGGCTCTGTAGCCCCTCTCCCGCTTGCGGCGACCGAAGGAAGTGCAGAGCTGAGAGGGGTGGGGGTGAGGGCAGATCGGGCCGCAGAGCACCCAAACGCAACGAGGCGCCCGAAGGCGCCTCGTCGTATCAGCAATGACCCGCTCGCTTACGCCGTAGCGCGGCTCGCGATCGCCTTGGCGAACGACAGCGTATTGCCCTCGCCGCCCAGGTCCGGGGTCAGCGAATCCTTGGCTTCGAGCGTGGCGATGATCGCCTCGCGCAGCTTGGTCGCCTTCTCCGGCTGGCCGATGTGGTCGAGCATCTGCGCCGCGCCCAGCAGCAGCGCGCAGGGATTGGCGATGCCCTTGCCGGCGATGTCCGGCGCCGAGCCATGCACGGCCTCGAAGATCGCAGCATCCGTGCCGATGTTCGCGCCCGGGGCCAGACCCAGACCACCCACCAGACCGGCGCACAGGTCGGAAATGATGTCGCCGAACAGGTTGGTGGTGACGATGATGTCGAACTGCTCCGGACGCATCACCAGCTGCATGCAGGTGTTGTCCACGATCATCTCGTTGCACTGGATGTCGGGGTACTGCTGCGCCACTTCGCGCGCGGTCTTCAGGAACAGGCCCGAGGTCGACTTCAAGATGTTGGCCTTGTGCACCACCGTGACCTTCTTGCGCCCGGTCTTGCGCGCCAGGTCGAAGGCGTAGCGCACGATGCGCTCGGAGCCGCGGCGGGTGATCTTCTGGGTCAGCAGCGCGGTCTCGCCGTCTTCCGACAACGACTGGCCTTCACCGATGTAGGCGCCTTCGGTGTTCTCGCGCACGGTGATCAGGTCCACGCCGCTCGGGAAGCGCGACTTGGTGTTCGGGAACGACTTGGCCGGACGCACGTTGGCGTACAGGTCGAAGCGCTTGCGCAGTTCGACGTTGATCGAGCTGAAGCCTTCGCCGACCGGCGTGGTCAACGGGCTCTTGAGCGCGATGCGGGTCTTGCGGATCGAATCCATGGTCGCGGCCGGCAGCAGCTCGCCGTGCTTTTCCAGCGCGACCAGGCCGGCGTCGGCGAATTCGTAAGACAGGCCCAGGTTCATCGCGTCGAGCACGTGCAGGGTCGCGTCCATGATCTCGGGGCCGATGCCGTCGCCACGGATGACCGTAATGGTTTGCGTCATGAGGGAGTTCTTCCAGCTGAAGGGCGCGGCGCAGGCGGCGCGGCGCACGAGGTCTTAGCCCCGTAATTATGCCGGAAGCGGCCTGCCCCTGCATTCGGGGCAGTACTGGACGATGGTCGGGGGCCATGAAGCGGCCCGATTCGGCATGGCCCCCGGGGCGGTGAAAGCCCGCTATCCGATTCAGCCGTGGTCGTGGCCGGCCGGCGCGGCGGCCTCGCCCTGCTCCAGCTTGTCGAGGAAATCGACCGCGCGGCGCATATGCGGGATCACGATCGAGCCGCCGACCACCAGGCCGACCGAGAACGCTTCGAACATTTCCTCGCGATTGACCCCGGCCTCCTTGCACTGGGCGACGTGGTAGCTGATGCAGTCGTCGCAGCGCAGCACCATCGAGGCGACCAGGCCCAGCAGCTCCTTGGTCTTCACGTCGAGCGCGCCGGCCTGGTAGGTCTGGGTGTCGAGGGCGAAGAAGCGCCGCACGACCTGATTCGGCTCGGCCAGGATGCGTTCGTTCATGCGCTTGCGGAAGGCGGTGAATTCGGCGACGCGGTCGCTTTCGCTCTGGGCCGCGTTGTCGTCGGTACGGTCGTTGCTCACACAAGCTCCTCGAATAAGGGAAATACGCCCGTCAGGCGCGACCGCGGCGGTCAGCGCGAACCGTCCGACGCGGTCATCGGCAAACCATCGCGCCCGGGCGGCGGACGTGGATCAACAGGTATCAGCGCACGCAAACGGGCGGCGACGAACGCCGCCCGACGGCATCGCTCAGGCCGCGAACAGCGGTTCCAGCCCGCCGGCGCGGTGCAGCGCCATCATGTCGTCGTAGCCGCCGACATGGGTGTCGCCGATGAAAATCTGCGGCACGCTGGTGCGCTTGGTCAGCGCGACCATCTTTTCGCGCTCGGCCGGGTCCAGATCGATGCGCACTTCGCTCCAGGTCTGGCCCTTGCTCTTGAGGAAATTCTTAGCGGCGACGCAATACGGGCAGATCGCGGTGCTATAGATGACGATCTGCGGCTTGGGGGCGGTGTCGCTCAAAACGGTTCTCCTGCCTGAACTCTTGAAAGGGGTTGCGGTCGAAATATGGGCGTGCGGCCTGGCAGTTTAAAGCGCGCCGATGGAACGCAGTCCGGCCGGACTCAGTACGCTGGCGTGGGGTGGATCGATTTTTCCGCTTCGGGTTCGTTCTCGCGGCGGGCTGCGATTGAAATTAACGGCGCATTCACGCCATCGATCGCGGCGGGCTGCATCCTGCCATCGACTCGCAGCGCGATGACCGCCACGACCTTGTACCCGCACCGCCCGTCGTCTTCCGCACCACCGCCTTGAGGATTCATCGCTTGCGCCGCATCGCCCTGCTCACCGCCGCTGTAACCCTCGCCCTCGGCAGCGTCTGCGCGAGCGCGCAGGAAAACAAGCTGCCCGATATCGGCTCCTCGGCCGCGGAACTGCTGACCCCGGCCAAGCAGCGCGAGTACGGCTCGATGATGCTGGCGCAGCTGCGCCACTACGACTATCTGCTCGAAGACCCGCTGATCGACAGCTGGCTCGACACCCTCGGCACGCGCCTGGCCGCCAACAGCGACAAGCCGCGCCAGCCCTTCACCTTCTTCATGCTGCGCGAGCGCCAGATCAACGCCTTCGCCACCCTGGGCGGCTACATCGGGGTCAACTCGGGCCTGGTGTTGACCGCCGAGAAGGAAGACGAAGTCGCCGCGGTGATCTCGCACGAAATCGCCCACGTCACCCAGCAGCACGTGCTGCGCGGGGTCGAGCGCGCCCAGCGCGATCAGTTGCCGATCCTGCTGGCGATGCTCGGCGCGATCGTCGCCGCGCAGGGCGCCGGCAGCAATTCCACCGACGACGCGACCATGGCCGCGATCACCTCCGGCCTGGGCCTGATGCAGCAGCGCCAGATCAACTACACCCGCTCCAACGAGTCCGAAGCCGACCGGATCGGCATCCAGACCCTGTACCGCAGCAATTACGACACCAGCGCGATGGCCGGGTTCTTCGGCCGCATGCAGGTGGTCTCGCGCAGCAACGCGGCCAACTGGTACGGCGAAACGCCCGACTACCTGATGACCCACCCGGTCACCACCACCCGCATCAGCGAGGCCAAGGAACGCGCCGAGCAGATCGCCAACCGCAACAGCGTCACCGCGGTCACCGCAACGCCCACCGAGACCCGGGTCGAGCGCATTCCGAAGGTGCCCTTCAGCCTGCCCGACACCGCCACCGGCACCGACAACCCCCTGCTGCCCAGCGGCCTGAAGATCTCCGACCAGGCGCTGACCGCCGGCGGCACCGGGCTGTTCGACTACGCCCGCGAGCGGATCCGGGTGTTCAGCGCCAATTCGCCGCGCGAGGCGGTGCGCGAATACGAAAAACTCGGCGCCAACACCGAAGCCCAGCGCTACGGCCTGGCCCTGGCGCGGATGCGCAACAACCAGTCCGGCGCGGCGATCCCGGCGCTGACCGAACTGCTGGCCAAGCACCCCGGCCAGCTTTGGCTGAGCCTGGCGCTGGGCGAAGCCGAGGCCCAGTCGGGCAAGAACGCCGCGGCCGATGCGCGTTTCGAGGCGCTGCTGCGGCAGACCCCGAACAACCGCGCGATCGCCCTGAGCTACGCCAAGGTGCTGACCGACCGCGCCACCGCCGCCGCCGGCCAGCGCGCCCAGGCCGTGCTGCGGCCGCTGTTCGGCAACCACAGCGACGACCCGCTGCTGCAGCAGACCTTCGCCCGCGCCTGCGAGATCGCCGGCGACTCGATCCGTGCCGGCGAGGCCTACGCCGAAGCCGCCTACCTGCGCGGCCGTCCCGAGCAGGCGCTGGTCCAGCTGAACACGCTCAAGCGCAAGCCCGACCTGGACTATTACGCCCGCGCCCGGATCGAGGCGCGGATCGCCGCGATCACCCCGACCGTGCTGGAACTCAAGCGCCAGGGCGTGCGCGACGAAGACCTGCGCCGGCAATAAGCCCGCGCGCTCGAACTCCCACGCACCCCACCCGAAGCGTTCCCCCCTTTGAAAAAGGGGGGCCAGGGGGGATTTGCTTTTGCTTTTGCTCTCGCCAGCCACTGCGAAAGCCAAAGCAAATCCCCCGCGCCGCCACACCCGACCGAAACCAATCTGTCGCAAGGCGCCGCCCCTTTTTCAAAGTGGGCAACTATTTCGTGGAATCGTTATCCGAACACGTCGCTTCACACACCGCCCCGGCCGACGTTCTGCCATCGCGATGTAACCTGCGCGCCAAACTCCAGTTCCCGCGATAACGACGGCAACGACGGCGAAAGCGCGCCCAACCCCGGCCGAACCGCGCCACGCCTGGACGCATATGGATGGCCCGTGCACAGCGGCACGACATCACAAAGCCGACAATGCCGCCCGTCCCGTGTCATGGAGTCGTCACAAAACGGTAGTGTACTGGCGCGGTTTCAAGGACGAACCCTTTCCGCCTCCCCCTCGGTGACCGTGTGCAGAAGCGCATCCTGATAGTTGAAGACGAGCCCGCCATCCGCGACATGGTGTCCTTTGCCCTGCGCAAGGGCGAATACGACCCGGTCCACGCCGGCGACGCCCGCGAGGCCCAGGCCGCCATCGCCGACCGCGTGCCCGACCTGATCCTGCTCGACTGGATGCTCCCGGGCACCAGCGGCCTGGAACTGGCCCGGCGCTGGCGCAAGGAATCGCTGACCCGCGAGATCCCGATCATCATGCTGACCGCGCGCGGCGAAGAGAACGACCGCGTCGGCGGCCTTGAAGCCGGGGTCGACGATTACGTGGTCAAGCCCTTCTCGGCGCGCGAACTGCTGGCGCGCATCCGCGCCGTGCTGCGCCGCTCGCGCGAGGACGACGAAGACGGCAGCGTCGGCGTTGGCCCGCTGCGCATCGACGGCGCCGCCCACCGGGTGTTCGCCCAGGCCGAAGGCGGCGAACAGCAGCCGGTCCAGATCGGCCCGACCGAATACCGCCTGCTGCACTTCTTCATGACCCACCCCGAACGCGTCTACTCGCGCACCCAGTTGCTCGACCACGTCTGGGGCGGCAGCGTCTACGTCGAGGAGCGCACGGTCGACGTGCACATCCGCCGCCTGCGCAAGACCCTGGAACCGCACCGTCTCGACGGCATGGTCCAGACCGTGCGCGGCGCGGGTTACCGCTTCTCCGCATCGCTCGCCGCGTAAGCTGGAGGTATGCCGCCGCGCGCACGCTCCGCCTGGTTCCGCACCCTCGGTCAGCTGGCGCTGATCCTGGTCGGCGCGGCCGTGCTCGGGATCCTGGTCGGTTACCCCTGGCCCATCGTCACCGCCGCCGCGCTCGGCGTGGTCGCGTGGCATTACTGGCGGCTGCGGCGGGTGCTGATCCGCCTGACCGCGCGCCAGCGCCTGACCCCGCCGCTCGGCGAAGGCATCTGGAACGAACTCGACCGCCTGCTGCACCGCAGCCAGGCGGAAATGCGCGGCCGCAAGCGCCGCCTGATCGAAATGCTGCGCGCCTACCGCGCCGCAGCCGCGGCGATGCCCGACGCGATCGTGGTGGTCGAACGCAACAGCCAGCGCATCCAGTGGTTCAACGAAGCCGCGACCGGGCTGATGGGCCTGCGCTACCCGCGCGACATCGGCGCGCCGGTGGTCAATCGCCTGCAACCCTTGCAGTTGTCGCATTGGCTGGCCTCGGGCCGTAACGCCGAACCGCTGGAAGCCGCCTCGCCGTGGAACCCGGCGATCACCCTGAGCCTGCGCCTGATCCCGTATTCGGAAAACCTGTGGCTGCTGGTCGCGCGCGACGTCAGCCGCCTGCTGCAACTCGAACAGATGCGCCGCGACTTCGTCGCCAACGTCTCGCACGAACTGCGCACGCCGCTGACCGTGGTGCACGGCTATCTCGACATGCTCGATCCGGAGGAACATCCCGATTGGGCACCGATGCTGGCCGAAATGCAGCGCCAGTCGCAGCGCATGACCCAGTTGGTCGAAGACCTGCTGACTCTGTCTCGGCTGGAATCGCAGGACAACCTGCCGGCCGAGGACACCGTGTCGATGGCCTCGATGCTGTCCACGCTCAAGCGCGAAGCCAATGCGCTGAGCCAGGGCCGCCACGAAATCGCCATGGACGATCTGGCCGGCGTCGACTTGTTCGGATCGAACAAGGAACTGCACAGCGCGTTCTCCAACCTCGTCGGCAACGCGATCCGCTACACCCCGGCCGGCGGCAGCATCCGCATCCGCTTCCGCCCCGAGAGCGCCGGCATCGCGCGCGGCGTGGTGCTGGAGGTGGTCGACAGCGGCTACGGCATTCCGGCCGCGCACCTGCCGCGCATCACCGAACGCTTCTATCGTGTCTCGACCAGCCGTTCGCGCGAAAGCGGCGGCACCGGCCTGGGCCTGTCGATCGTCAAGCACGTGCTGCATCTGCATCAGGCGCGCCTGGAAATCGCCAGCGAAGTTGGCCGCGGCAGCACCTTCGCCTGCCATTTCGGGGTCGACCGCATCCGCCGCCGCGACGCCTACGGCGAGGCGTATGCCGACACGCCCGCCGACCACCTTGCCTATCCCGCCCACCCTTCCGATATTTAAAGCCTCAGGGAACCAGTGCCAGCGCCATGAACGCGATGACGGACACCTCGCTCGACACCGATCCGCTGCGCGACAGCGCCCTGTACTTCAATCGCGAGCTGTCGCAACTGGACTTCAACTTCCGCGTGCTGGCCCAGGCCCAGGATGCGCAGGTGCCGTTACTGGAGCGCCTGAAGTACCTGTGCATCTCCTGCACCAACCTCGACGAATTCTTCGAGATCCGCGCCGGCACCCTGCGCCACGCCCAGGACCTCGGCCTCGCGCCGGGCCCGGACGGACTCGCGCCGCAGACCGTGCTGTCGCGCATCCACGACCGCGCCGCCGAACTGGTCAAGGCCCAGTACGAATGCTGGAACGATGTGCTGCGTCCGGCGCTGCAGGAATCGGGCGTGCGCGTGCTCGGCCGCAACTCCTGGAACGCGCGCCAGACCCGCTGGCTGCGCGCGTATTTTCGCGACGAAATCATGCCGGTGCTGTCGCCGCTCGGTCTGGATCCCGCGCATCCGTTCCCGAAGATCCTCAACAAATCGCTCAACATCGTCGTCGTGCTCAAGGGCAAGGACGCGTTCGGCCGCGCCGGCAACCTCGCCATCGTGCGCGCGCCACGTTCGTTGCCGCGGATCATCCAGATGCCGGAGAACGTCTCCGGCGGCAAACACGATTTCGTATTCCTGTCCTCGGTGCTGTCGGCGTTCGTCGATGAATTGTTTCCGGGCATGGAGGTCAAGGGCGCGTATCAGTTCCGCGTCACCCGCAATTCGGAATTGCTGGTCGACGAGGAAGAGGTCGACAACATCGCCCTGGCCTTGCGCGACGAGTTGATCGGCCGCGGCTATCTGCGCGCGGTGCGGCTGGAAATCGCCGAGCAATGCCCCAAGCCGATCGTGCGCACCTTGCTGGAGAATTTCGATCTGCCCGAGAACGCGGTCTATCGCATCAACGGGCCGGTCAATCTCAACCGCGTGATCCAGGTCTACGATCTGGTGCAACGCCCGGAACTGAAATTCCCGCCGTACCAGCAGCGCGTGCTGCCCGGCGTCGACACCCTGTTCGACACCGTCGCCGACGGCGACGTGCTGCTGCACCACCCCTTCGACTCGTTCGCGCCGGTGCTGGAGCTGATCCGTCAGTCCGCCGAAGACCCGAACGTGCTCGCGATCAAGCAGACCCTGTATCGCGCCGGCAAGGATTCGCCGATCGTCGAACAACTGGTCCAGGCCGCGCGCAACGGCAAGGACGTGACCGTGGTGGTCGAGCTGCGCGCGCGCTTCGACGAGGAAGCCAATCTGGGCCTCGCCGATCGATTGCAGGAAGCCGGCGTGCAGGTCGTGTACGGCGTGGTCGGCTACAAGACCCACGCCAAGATGCTGCTGATCGTCCGCCGCGAAGGCCGCAAGCTCAAGCGTTACGTCCACCTGGGCACCGGCAATTACCACAGCGGCACCGCGCGCGCCTACACCGACTTCGGCCTGATCACCGCCGATCCGGACATCGGCAACGACGTGCACATGATCTTCCAGCAGCTGTCCGGGCTGGCGCCGTCGCTCAAGCTCAAGTGCCTGCTGCAATCGCCGTTCACCCTGCATGCCGGGGTGCTCAAGCGCATCGATCGCGAAACCAAGCACGCACGCGCCGGCAAGCCCGCGCGCATCGTCGCCAAGATGAACGCCTTGAACGAGCCGCAGGTGATCCGCGCGCTGTACCAGGCCTCGCAGGCCGGCGTGCAGATCGACCTGATCGTGCGCGGCGCCTGCACCCTGCGTCCGGGCGTGGAAGGCATTTCCGACAACATCCGGGTGCGTTCGATCGTCGGCCGCTTCCTCGAGCATCACCGCGTCTATTGGTTCGCCAACGACGGCGCGCCGGACCTGTTCTGCTCCAGCGCCGACTGGCTGGAACGCAACCTGCTGCGCCGGGTCGAGACCGGTTTTCCGATTCTCGACACCGATTTGCGCGCCCGCGTCTACGATGAAGCCCTGGCCAATTACCTCGCCGACAACCTCAACGCCTGGGAATTGCAGGCTGACGGCCACTACTCGCGGGTGCTGCCGCGCGACGGCGAAATGCCGCATTCGGCCCAATCGACCCTGCTAGCCAAGATCTGCGGATAAAATTCCGCGCATGAACAACCTTTTCCCGACCACCCGCCTGCCGCTCCAGGACGGCGACCTGCTCGCCGCGATCGACCTGGGATCGAACAGTTTCCATATGGTGGTCGCGCGGTATGTGCTCGGGCAGCTGCGCACGGTCGACCGTCTGCGCGAGACCGTGCGCCTGGCCGAGGGCCTGGATCGCAAAGGCGGACTGGCGCCAGAAGTGCGCCAGCGCGCGCTCGACTGCCTGTCGCGCTTCGGCCAGCGCATCCGCGACGTGCCGCCGCAGCGGGTGCGCGCGATCGCGACCAACACCGTGCGCCGGCTGGCCGCGCCGCAGGCGTTCCTGATGCCGGCCGAATCGGCGCTGGGCCATGCCATCGAAGTCGTATCCGGCCGCGAGGAAGCGCGACTGATCTACCTGGGCATCGCCCACGCCCAACCGTCCAAGCCGGGCGAACGCCGGCTGGTGATCGACATCGGCGGCGGTTCGACCGAATGCATCGTCGGCAGCGGCTTCGAGGCGATCGAGCGCGAGAGCCTGCAGGTCGGCTGCATCGCCACCACCCGCCGGTTCTTCGAGAACGGCAAGCTGTCGAAAAAGAAATGGCGCGACGCGCTGACTGAAGTCTCGGCCGAGTTCCAGCAATTCGCCGGCACTTACCGCGCGCTCGGCTGGCAGGAAGCGTTGGGCTCGTCGGGCACCAACAAGGCCATCGGCGAAATCTGCGCGGCGATGAAGCTGACCAAGGGCGCGGTCACCGCCGAAGCCCTGCCGCAGTTGCGCGACCGCCTGTTACAGGCCGACCGGATCGAAGCCATCGACCTGCCCGGCCTGTCCGCCGACCGCCGTCCGGTGATCGCCGGCGGCATCCTCATTCTCGAAGCCGCGTTCAACGTGCTCGGCCTGCAGCGCATGGCGATCAGCAAAGCGGCGATGCGCGAGGGCGTGCTGTACGACATGCTCGGCCGCGGCGGCGCGGACGACCCGCGCGATGCCGCGGTGGTCGCGCTGGTCAAGCGTTACGGCATCGACGAACAGCAGTCCGCGCGGGTCGAGGCGACCATGCTGCGGTTGTTCGATCAGGTCGCCAAGAGCTGGCACCTCGACGCCGACGACCGCCTGATGCTGCAACGCGCGACCCGCCTGCACGAACTGGGCCTGGTGATCGCGCACAGCCAGTACCACGTGCACAGCTCGTACGTGCTTGAGAACTCCGACATTTCCGGCTTCTCGCGCCAGCAGCAGCAGTTCCTCGCCGCGTTGGTCCGCACCCATCGCCGCGGCATTCCCAAGAACGCCTTCGACGCCCTGCCCGACCGCCTGCTCGCCGCGGTGCGGCGCAGTTCGGCCCTGCTGCGTCTGGCGGTGCTGCTGCATCGCGCCCACGAGTCCGACCCGATCCCACAGCTCGACGCGCACGCCGACGGCAATACGCTGACCTTGACCGTGTCCAAGCGCTGGCTGGAATCGCGGCCGTTGATCCGCGCCGATCTGGAAGGCGAGCCGCAGGATATGGCGGGGCTGGGGATTGCATTGAAGTTGCTTGCGGCCTGAGTTTCAAGCGAAACCCTACCCTCACCCTGTATCCGGGGTGTCCGCTGTCAACGCCTCAACCAGAACGTCATTCCCGCGAACGCGGGAATCCAGGGACTTTGCCTCACCCTTACGAAAATGGGCGGATATTCGGCTGCGCCGAAGCAAAGCGGAGCCCGCGTCCGCGGGACTGACCACTGAAGTGGACTGAAATCGAGATTTCGAATCTGTGAGCGTCGCGCATGCGTGACGCTCAACCGCTGTCTTGAGCCGCCGCAAGCCGCTCGATCATCTGCTCGCGCATCACGAATTTCTGCGGCTTGCCGCTAATCGTCATCGGCAGGCTGTCGACGAATTCGATGTAGCGCGGGATCTTGTACTGGGCGATGCGGCCCTGGCAGAACGCGCGCACCGCGTCGGCGTCCAAGGTCGCGCCCTCGGCGATGCGGATCCACGCGCAGACTTCCTCGCCGAATTTCGCGTCGGGCACGCCGAACACCTGCACGTCGGCGATCGCCGGATGTGCGTACAGGAATTCTTCGATCTCGCGCGGATAAACGTTCTCGCCGCCGCGGATCAGCATGTCCTTCAAGCGCCCGACGATGTGGGCATAGCCGTCCGCGTCGATGACGGCCTGATCGCCGGTATGCATCCAACCTTCGCTGTCGATCGCCTCGGCGGTGCGCTGCGGATCGCCCCAATAGCCCTGCATCACCGAATACCCGCGCGTCAGCAGTTCGCCGATCTCGCCGCGCGGCACGGTGTTGCCGTCTTCGTCGACGATGCGCACTTCCACGTGCGGATGCACGCGCCCGACCGAGTCCACGCGCCGCGCCAGCGGGTCCTCGGGCACGGTCTGGAAACTGACCGGGCTGGTCTCGGTCATGCCATAGGCGATGGTGACCTGCTGCATGTGCATGCGATCGACCACCTGCTTCATCACCTCGATCGGGCAATTCGAACCGGCCATGATCCCGGTGCGCAGACTCGACAGATCGAACTCGCCGAAACGCGGATGCTCCAGTTCGCCGATGAACATCGTCGGCACGCCATGCAGGCCGGTGCAACGCTCATCGGCGACGGTCCGCAGCGTGACCAGCGGATCGAAGCCCTCGCCCGGAATCACCATGCACGCGCCGTGGGTGACGCAGGCCATATTGCCCAGGACCATGCCGAAGCAGTGATAGAACGGCACCGGGATGCACAGCCGGTCGCGCTCGCTCAGGCGCATCGCCTCGCCGACGAAGAACCCGTTGTTGACGATGTTGCGATGGGTCAGGGTCGCGCCCTTCGGCGCGCCGGTGGTGCCGGAGGTGAACTGGATATTGACCGCATCGTCCGGCGACAACTGCGCGGCGATTTCTTTCAGCTGCGCATGCGCGTTGTTGTCGTCGCAGGCGGCGATCGCATCGAACGCATGCGTGCCCGCGGGTGGCTTGCCCAGCCCCATCGCCAGCACGTGGCGCAGATCGGGTAAACGCCGCGCGCGCAACAACCCGGGCGGATGCTGGTCCAGTTCCGGCGCCAGTTCGCGCAGCATTTCCAGATAGTGCGAGGTCTTGAACGAAGGCACGATCGCCAGCGCCCGGCAGGCGACCAGATTCAAAGCGTATTCCAGCTCGTGGGTGCGATACGCCGGATTGATGTTGACCAGGATCAGGCCGACGCGCGCGCTCGCGAATTGCAGCAGCACCCATTCGGCGCGGTTGAGCGACCACACGCCGATGCGGTCACCGGGGGCGAGGCCGAGTTTGAGCAGACCCGCGGCGAGACGATCGACCGCCGCATCGAAGTCCCGCCAGTTCAGGCGCACGCCTTGCGGCGGCACCACCAAGGCCTCGCGCTCGGGCCAGGTCGCGGCGATGCGCGACAGCATCGCGCCGATGGTTTCTTGCAACAGCGGCGGCGCGGTGGCGCCGACGACGTGGCTCAGTGCGGGGTCCGGGGCGGCGTGGGCGGCGTTCATGGCCCAAGCATATCCGCAGGCCGCGCCTGCGTTTGGCCATGACCTCGGCGGCCGCCACCTCAATCCGTGATTGCCTTCCACAACCGGCGCAACGCTTGGATCCGCGGCGACATCGCCCGCATCGGCCACGACGCTGCGATGGCCGCGTGCGGATACGCGAAAACGTCGATCCCGCGATGGCGCGGGACCCAACGCGGCCCGCGTTCGAGCGCGGCGCGCAATTGCTTTCCGCGCATAATTGCTCTTTGATTGCACGGGCATGACGGCCTCGGCGGCCGCGTTCGAAACCGCCGCAATGGATCGCCGCATGCCATCCGTACTCATTCCAAGGCAGGAACCCCGCATGTCGATGATCCCCTCTCTTTCGCGCCTCGCGCTGTGCCTGATCGTCCCGATCGCCCTGTCGATGCCGACGCAGGCCAAGCAGCCCGCGACCAGCGCGCCCGCCGCCACGCAAACCCAATCGGCCGCGAGCCTGAACTTCAACGGCGCGCGCTACCTGCATCGCTGGTCCGACAGCACCCAGGCCGAGTTCACCCCCGCCGGCCAGGAAGACCTGAGCAAGTGGCAGGACATGATCACCGTGGTGACCAACGCCAGCGCGCGCGATGGCGAACAACTGGCTGGACTGGCCGAAGCCGTGCTCGCCCGCTACAAGCAGGCCGGCAAGATCATCAGGACCGACTCCAAGCCGCGCACACCGCAGAGCCCCGCCGAGCACCTGATCGTGGCGGTGCTGCCGGGCAAGGGGTTCGTCGAGACCGTGTTCGCGCGGATCAAGCTGATCGACGACACCGGCACCATCGCCATCTATGCTCATCGCGTCTACGGCGAGAACGCCGCCAACGATTTCGGCGCATGGCTGACTGCGAACGGCGAGGCGACCGAAAAGGCGGTGATGGCCTGGGACGGCATCCCGACTCCGGCGCAGTTGAGCGCGTTGCCTCGCAGCAAGTGATGCGCCGATCCTGAGTACGAAAAAGCCCGCCGAAAGGCGGGCTTTTGTTTTGACCTCGCGGCGTCGTTGCGATCACGCCGCGACTCAACCCAAACCGATCACGACGCCCCGCGCTGCGCCGCCTCGGCGCGCAATTGCTTCGCCCGCACCAGCACCGGCGGCGGAGTGATTTCTTCGGGAATGCGGAAGATCCCGATCTTGCGCAGCCACAGTCCTGTGCTGCGCGCGGAGGTGAAAGCGACCACCGGGATCGACAGCAGCAGGCCGATGATCACCGGCGACATCCACGCCGCCAGCGGCGGCGACACCACGTAGGCCATGCCGCCGATCAGCACGCCGAGCAGGCTCAGGCCGCCATAGCTGCGGATCAGGCCCGACAGCGGCAGGCTGCCGTCGTCGCGGCGTTGCGATTCCCAACCCGAGTCCTTGCCGGCCAACACCTCGGCCACGCCGCGCGACTGCACGTACATGGTCACCGGCGCCATCAACGCGGCCAGCAGGGTTTCGAAGATCATGCTGAGGAAGGCGCGGATCGCGCCGCCGCAACCGCGGCGGGTCTCGCGATCGGTCAGCATCGCCAGGAAGCCCATGAACTTCGGCGCCAGCAACACCGCCATGGTCGCGACGAACACCCACAGCACCCGGTCGGGGTCCTGATCGCGCCAGTACGCACTCGGCGAAAACCCCGGCAGACGGATGCTGACCCAGTTGAAGAAGCCTTCCTTGTCGAGCGGAATCGCCAGGCCGATCAGCATCAGCATCGCCCACATCGGCGCGGTGAAGTAATGTCCGATGCCCATCGCCATATGCATGCGGCTGATCCAGTGCAGCCCCTTCGCCGACACCACCGCGCCGTGCTGCAGATTGCCCTGGCACCAGCGGCGATCGCGCACCAGCATGTCGGTCAGCGACGGCGGGCCTTCCTCGTAACTGCCGACCAGCCCCGGCACCATGTGCAACGCCCAGCCGCCGCGACGCATGAACGCGGCTTCGACGAAATCGTGGCTCAGCACGGTGCCGCCGAACGGCTTGTAACCACGCAATTCCGGCAAGCCGGCGTGATCGGCGAAGGCCTGGGTGCGGATGATTGCGTTGTGGCCCCAGTAGTTGCTCTCGGCGCCGTGCCACCAGGCGATGCCGTAGGCGATCACCGGCCCGTACACGCGCCCGGCGAACTGCTGCATGCGCGCGAACAGGGTCTGGCCGTTGACGATCATCGGCAGGGTCTGAATCAAACCGACATCGGCGTTGCGTTCCATCGCGCCGGACAGCTTCACGATCACCTCGCCGGTCATCAGGCTGTCGGCGTCGAGGATCAGCATCTGCGGATAGGCCGCGCCGAAGCGCCGCACCCATTCGGCGATGTTGCCGGCCTTGCGTTCGTCGTTGTTCTTGCGCCGGCGGTAGAAGATCCGCTCGTGCCCGCCGGTGCGTTCGCGCAGCGCTAGGAACGCGCGGATTTCGGCCTCGCGGATTGGCTCCTTGGTGGTGTCGCTGAGGATGAAGAAGTCGAAGCGATCGACCTGCCCGGTGGCGACCACCGATTCGTAGATCGCCTGCAGACCCGCCATCAGCCGCTCGGGGTCTTCGTTGTAGGTCGGCATCAATAAGGCCGTGCGCAGCCCCAGCATCGGCAACTCGCCGCCCTGCTTGAGGCCGAAGCGCCAGCGCCGCCGCGACAGGATCAGGCAGAACCCGGCCAGCGAACTGGTGAACGCCAGCGCGATCCAGGCGAACAGCGGCACGAACAGCACCAGCAGCATGCCTTCGAGCAGGCTCAGCCCGCCGACGTACAGCACCCGCAGGATGTGATAACCGGCGGTCAGGGTCAGCAGCGCGGCGCCGCCGATCACGTACAGCCGGCGCCATCCCATCGCGTTGGGCGCGCTCGGCAGCGGCCGGTCGGGGCGTTCGCCCACGCGCAGCGATTGCACCGGCATCGCCATCGGCGCTTCGGCCGGCAGCGCTTCGTAGGCCACGGCGGGCGTTGTTTTCGGGGGAGCGACAGTTGCGTTCATGCAGTCCAACGATACAGCCAAGTTTCGGAAAGGGGACCGCGCGCGTCTTCCAGCACGGCGCGCAGTTCGACCACGCGTGCGTCCCCGGGTTGCAGTTCGAACGACATCCGCCAGCCGCCGGTGCCGGGGTTGGCATGCGCGAGCGCGTTGACGACCTGGCCTGAGGAGGCCCACACCACCGCGCGCGGCTTCGCATCGGCGGCCAGGGCGCGCAGGCGTCCGCCGTCGAGATCGATCACCACCAAGCGCGCGCCGCCGTTGCCGGCGCCGATGCGGGTACGGCGCACCGTCGCCAGTGTCGGCGCCCAGGCGTGCTCGGTGCACCAGTGCAGGCGGTAGTCGAAGCGGTGCTCGCGTCCGGCCGCGAGCGGCGCGCGCGGGCGCCAGAACGCGACCATGTTGTCGTGGTATTCGTCCTTGGTCGGGATCTCGATCAGATGCACCGCGCCCTCGCCCCAATCGCCGACCGGTTCCACCCACAGGCTCGGACGGCGCTCGTAATGCGCCTCGCTGTCGGCGTAATCGGCGAACGCGCGCTTGCGCTGCATCAGTCCGAACGCGCGCGGGCTGCGGTCCTGGAACGCGCTTTCCTGCAGCGACCCGGGGTTGTGCAGCGGCCGCCAGATCTGTTCGCCGGCGCCGTTGTGCAAAGCCAGACCGTCGGAGTCGTGGACCGCGGGACGGAAGTCGTCGATGCCGACCCGATCGGTGGCGTCGAAGTGATACATGCTGGTCAGCGGCGCGATGCCGACGCGATCGAGCGCCACCCGCGGGTACAGGCGCAGCTGCGTGTCGAACACGGTCTGGGTGCCGGGCGTGATCGCGAAGCGCATGGCGCCGGCCACGCTGGGGCTGTCCATCAGCGCATGCACGACGATCTGTTTCGCGCCGACCGCCGGCTGCTCGATCCAGAAGCCTGTGAACACCGGAAACTCCTCGTCGCCGCCAGCGCCGGTGTTCAGCGCCAATCCGCGCGCCGACAATCCGTACAACAGGTCTTTCGCCACCGCGCGGAAATAACTCGCGCCGAGGAACGCGCAGACTTCGTCGAAGTAATCCTTGCGATTGATCGGCGCATGCAGGCGGAAGCCGGCGAAGCCCAGATCGTCCTGCGCCGGCTTGGGCGCCTTGCCGAAGTCGAACATCTGCGGCCGGTACACCACTGGCGTGGCCTGGCCGCCGTGCACCAGATGCATGTCGACGCGATGCTTGAACAAAAACGCGCGATGGAAGAACTGCACCTGAAACGGCAGGCCATCTTTCTTCCACAGCGCCTGCGCCGGATCGAAGCGGATATCGCGGTAGGTGTCGTACTTGATCCGCGCCAGCGCCTCGGGCAGGTCCGCGTCGGCGGGTCGGTAGGCCTTGGCGGCCAATGCGCGCGCCAGCGCCGGCACCGTGCCGGCGTCGAAGCGCTGGGCGGGACCCGCGGCGGCCAGGGCCGGCAACCAGCCGCCGCCGGCCAGCGCGGCCAACGGCAGGCTCAGGCCCGCCTGGAGCAATTCGCGTCGCTGCAAGAACCACCTCGGATCGTATAAACCCGGCGATTGTAGGGATGCGCTTGTTAACAACCTGGAATACGCCGAGCGCGCGACCGGCTTGACGGATCGCGCGCGAACCCGCCGCGCGCAGGCGAATCGCCGAACCGATCACAAGAAAACGATTACCCGGCGACGTCATCGGCCGGTCATGCCAACGCCACAAGCGCGACACGGCCCACGCCCAGGATTGCCCAAACCGGGAGCCGCGGCATGCGCTACGCGATCGTCACCGAGACCTATCCGCCGGAAATCAACGGCGTGGCCCTGACCGTGCAAGGTCTGGAGCAGGGTCTACGCGCGCGTGGCCACGAGGTCGGCCTGATCCGCCCGCGCCAGCTCGGCGATGGCGCCCAATCGCAGCCACACGAACTGCTGGTCAACAGCCTGCCGCTGCCGCGCTATCCGGGATTGCGCTTCGGCCTGCCCTGCGCCCGCCGCCTGCGCGCGGCGTGGACGCACAATCGCCCCGACGCGATCTATGTCGCCACCGAAGGTCCGCTGGGCTGGTCGGCGCTGCGCGCGGCCAAGCGCCTGGGCATTCCGGCGGCGACCGGTTTCCACACCCGTTTCGACGAATACATGCGCGATTACGGCGCGCCGTTCCTCGCCGGCACCGCGCTGGCGTGGATGCGCCGTTTCCACAACGGCGCCGACGCGACCTTGGTGCCGACCCGCGAGCTCGCCGAGTTCCTGCGTTCGCGCGGGTTTGAAGACGTGGTGCGACTGCCGCGCGCGGTCGACACACAGTTGTTCGACCCGCAACGGCGCAGCGCGCAATTGCGCCGGCAGTGGGGTCTGGACGACGACGGCTTCGCCGCGATCTATGTCGGCCGCATCGCCGCGGAAAAGAATCTCGACCTCGCCGTGCGCGCATTCCGCACCTTGCAGCAACAACGGCCGCAAGCGCGTTTCGTCTGGGTCGGCGACGGCCCGGCGCGGGAAAAACTGCAACGCGACCACCCCGACTTCATCTTCTGCGGCGTGCAGCGCGGCGAGGTGCTCGCCGAGCATTTCGCCAGCGGCGATCTGTTCCTGTTTCCGAGCCACAGCGAAACCTTCGGCAACGTCACCCTGGAAGCGATGGCCAGCGGCGTGCCGACCGTGGCGTTCGACTACGGCGCCGCGCGCGAACATCTGCGCGACGGCCTGCACGGCGCGGCAATCGCCGACGGCGACGATGCCGGTTTCGTCCAGGCCGCGGTCCGCATCGGCAGTCAGGACGCACTACGCGCGGGAATGTCCCGCGCAGGCCGCGATGCGATCAGCGGCCTGCGCCCGGCCCAGGTCGCGGCCGATTTCGATGCGCTGCTGCACGCGCTGGCGCAGCGCAATCCGCGCAATCGCAACACCCCGGCATCGCAACGCGACAAACCCAAACCCAAGCAGGAGGTCGTATGAACCGGTTGCCCTTGCGCAAGCGTCTGATCGCCGGCGAATCGGGTTGGTGCCTGCGCGCCAATCGCCTCGGCGAACGCAACAGTTCGCGCGCCTACTTCGCCGCGGTCAGCCGCCTGGGCGACGGGGTATTCTGGTACGCGCTGATGGCCGCGTTGATCGTGGTCGACGGCTACGACGGCCTGCGCGCCTCGGTGCACCTGGCCGCGACCGGGGTCATCGCTTTGGCGCTGTACAAACTGCTCAAGCGCTGGACCCGCCGCCCGCGTCCGTTTGCCTCCGATCAACGCATCCACGCCTGGGTCGCGCCGCTGGACGAATTCAGCTTCCCCTCCGGCCACACCTTGCACGCGGTGGCCTTCAGTCTGGTGGCGATGGCGCATTACCCGGTGCTCGCCTGGCTGTTGATTCCGTTCACCGCCAGCGTGGCGGCGTCGCGGGTGGTGTTGGGTTTGCATTACCCCAGCGATGTGGTGGCGGCTACGGTGATCGGGTCGAGTCTGGCGGGGGTTTCGTTGTGGTTGGTGCCTGGGGTGACGTTGTTTGGTTGAGACGTTGCGCTGCATGCGCGGCGTGCGTTGGTTTGGCCGGGTGCCTGCATCTGCATCGCAGCCGCTGTAGGAGCGGCGTGAGCCGCGACCGCGGCAATGCGAAAACATCGCATGCATCGCCGTGGTCGGATTGGCGCGGTCGCGGCTTACGCCGCTCCTACAGGGAGGCCATGCGGCTTTTGCTTGAGGTCGCGCCTACCTTCCAGCGCTGCGAGGCTTGTAGCTCGCGTTAGCAANNNNACATGGATGTGCGCCGTGCGCCACCGAGACAGGATGTCTCGTGTGGCGCATGCCCGCGTATGCTCCGCACTT
>NZ_LMHM01000013.1:422318-422406 GCF_001427785.1 Lysobacter sp. Root690 | reverse complement strand
CCCGCCGCTTTAGTGGCGGAAGCTTTTGATCTAGCTTCAGCTTTAAAAGCTTTAGAGCTTCAAGCTTTGAAGCTGTAGAGCCTTTGAG
>NZ_LMHM01000013.1:411062-422246 GCF_001427785.1 Lysobacter sp. Root690 | reverse complement strand
CCCGGTGGCGCACGGCGTGCATCCTGCACGCCGCCCTTCGGGTGTGCTGGTGCTAACGCGAGTTCTAAGCCTCGCAGCGCTGGATGAACTGCGCGGCTTCGGGCTCAAGCGAAAGCCGCATGCCCTACCTGTAGGAGCGGCGCAAGCCGCGACCGCGCATCCGCACCGACGCCGCAACCATCCCTCACTCGCCCCATCCCTCCCATCACCCAAACCGATCCACCTGCGCCCGCAACACCCCAGGCCGCAACTGCCCCACCCAATCGCGATCATTCGCCACCTGCGCCCGCGCCCGACTCGCCTCCAGCGCGACGAAATCCATATCCGCATACGCCCAGCGCTGTCCGCCGCGCGTCTGCGCCAACATCCCGTCCGCCGGCAGGCCCACATCCATCGGCGCATACACCGCCGCCTCGCCGGTGTTGATGTCCAACGCCGGACTCCACAACGCCTCGCCCGCGGTCACCGCCTGCGCGACGAAACAGCGGTTTTCCAGCGCGCGCGCCAGACACCCCACCCGCACCCGGGTCGCGCCGGCCGCGGTGTCGGTGCAACTGGGCGCGATCAGCAAGCGCGCGCCGGCTTCGCATTGCGCGCGCACCGGCAACGGGAACTCGATGTCGTAACAGATCGCGATGCCGGCGCGCTGTTCGCCCAGGGCAAAGGTCTTGAGCGCATCGCCGGCCTCGATGACACCGGCCTGTTTCTCGAAACCCGTGAGCTGCAGCTTGTCCTGCCACAGGCAACCGCCGTCGGGCGCGAACGCGTAACTTCGATTGCGATAACGCCCATGTCCGGGATCGAACAGGAAACTGCCGGCGACGATATGCAGCCCCAATTCGCGCGCAAGCAGAGCGAAAAAATCCAGCCACGCGCCGTGATAGGCCTGGGTCGCGACCAGCGAGGCGTGCAGGTCGCCCTGGGTCGCCGCGCCGAAGGTCGCGCCCAGTTCCAGCGACAGGTATTCGGGCAACACCGCCAGTTGCGCGCCGCTGCGCCGCGCTTCGCTGAGCCACTGGGTCTGCTTGTCGGCGAACTCGGCGAACGTGCGCGGCGCGCCGATCGCGTACTTGGCCACGGCCACCCGCATCATGCGCGCCCCAGCGGCCGCAGCCAGAAACTCAGGGTGTGTTCGCGCTCGCCGCGTCCGACTTCGTTCCACGGCAGGCTCGCGCGCAGCTCCGGGCGATGGGTGTAACCGCGTTTTTTCCAGAACACCTCGTTGCCGCGATGAAACGGCGGCTGGCGCGGATCGCCGGGCTCGCGTTCGACCGCGCAGAACGTGGTCCAGTTGAAGCCGCCGAGCGCGCGCGCATGGGCCTCGCGCATGTCGAAGAACCGATGGCCGACGCCGCGCCCGCGGTAATCGGGCAACAGCACCGATTCGCCGCAATAGAACACGTGATCGACATCGAGCAGGTGATCGTCGAAAGCGGCGCGGAACTCGGGGATTTCATCGCTCATCGGCACGCCGGTGGACGCGCCGACCACGCGCGGGCCGTCGAAGGCCAGCACCGCGATGCTGCGCCACGAATCGCGATAGGTCTGCAGGTACTTGGCCTCGTAGGCCGCGTCGCCGTCGTACAGATACGGCCAGTCGCGGAACACCGCGATGCGCAGCGCGGCGATCGCGTCCAGATAGGGCGTGATCTCGGCGCCGCCGTAGCTGCGGATCTCGGGCATCGGTTTCTTCATGTGGGCATCTTGGGTGAGCGCGGGCGGGTCGGGGGCGGCGGGTGACAGGCCAGCCGCGCCGATGGGTTGCGGGGCCTCATCTTCCGCCGTCGTCGAGGCCCGCGCCAATCGGGGCTGGCCCCAGGCCTCGCGCCCTGGGCCGGAAACGACAGCGGCGGCAGGCATCGTGCCTGCCGCCGCCGGGGGGAACGGTCGCTTACAAAAGCCGGCCGTTTACAGCGCCGGCGGGACGCTGGGATCGCGCGGCGGAGCCGGGCTGGCCGGTGCCGGAGCGACGCTGCGCTTGACCGCCGGGCCGGCGTTACCGCCGAGCTGATACCAATCAACCTTGCGGGTCAGCGCCATGATCGCGGCCAGGATCACGAACAGCAGGCCGGCGCCGAGCACCAACGCGTTGTCTTCCGAGATCAGCAGGCCGTACAGCGCGCCGTACAGGGTCACCAGCATCGCGCCGAAGCCCAGCGCGCGCACCACGCTGCGCAACACCGCGCTGAGGTAGAACACGATCAGGCCGATGCAGGCGACGGTCGCGGCCAGATAGGCCAGGCCGAATTCGATGTGTTCGCTCAGGCTGACCAGCAGCAGGAAGAAGATCGCCAGCGCCAGTCCGACCAGGCCGTACTGGATCGGGTGGATGCGCAGTTGCTTGATCAGTTCGAACATGAAGAAGCCGACGAAGGTCAGCAGCACGAACAGCAGGCCGTACTTGGTCGCGCGATCGGCCTGCGAGTAGACGTTGACCGGATCTTTCATGGTCACCTGGACGGCGTTGATGTCGCCGCCGGCCGTGCCGTCGACCGAATCGTCGCCGATCACCGTCACCGACGGCAGGATCGTGCCGGCCTGGTACTGGCGCTGGGCGTTGGTCGCGACCGACGACACCCGCCATTCGGCCTTGAAGCCCTTGTCGGTGATGCCGTCGGAGCTCGGCGGGAAGCTGCCGCCGAAGTTCGGATGCGGCCACGAGGAGTTCAGCGCGAAGCGGTTGTCCTTGCCCAGCGGCACCAGCGCCAGCGACTCCGTGCCGCCCAGGGCGAACTCCAGCTGGGTCTGCAGGCGCAGTTGCGTGCCCGGCGCCGGCGCGGCCAGCCGCGCATGGATGCCGCCGCCGTCGCGCGCGCCCAGGCCGTCTTCGATCGCCGCCTGCGCGCCGTCGAGTTTCAGCTTGGGATCGCGCAGGCCGCGCACGTCGGCGAACGCGTAGCTCAACCACGGCTTGCCGATCACGCGGGTGATGCCCGATACCGTGGTGCCGGCCGCGGCGACCGGATTGGCCGGGATGTTCGCGGCGAAATCGGCCTCGGCCTTGCCTTGCCAGGTGTAGACCAGGACCTTGTGCAGGCCGAGCCGGCGGGTATCGGGATTGAGGTCGCCGGTGACCGCGAGCTTGTTCGGGAAGTAGGTCCAGCGGCCCTGTTCGCGATGCACGGTGTGCTTGACCACGCCCTTGTCGTCGGTCTCCGCCTCGACCCAGGTGTCCTCGTACGGCACCACCAGCGCCGGCCCCGAGAACGCCTGCGCGCCGGCATAGCTGCGCGCCACCGTGGCGACCGCCTGGGCGCGGTATTGCTGCCGTTCGCTGATGATGCCGCCGATCATCAGCAAGGGAACGAGTATCGCCAGGGTCATGCCCAGCACCATCAGCATCTTCAACCACACCCGCATGTCGTACTCCTTCCGTGACGTTGACGCGCAGCTTGGGGGCGGTGTGCGGGGAGGCGATGACGTTGCGGTGTTGGATCGGTGAAGTGGTGGTGAAGCAACGGCGAGAGCAAATCCCCCGCGCCAGTGGGCGGCGCGCATGCTTCGCGCAACGCGGGGCGCAGCCCCCTTTTGCAAAGGGGGCGATTTTTCTGAGGTTGACGAAAAGAGTCGGACGCTGCTGCCGGCGACTTGTTGGCTGTTGCTACTGCTACTGCTACTGCTACTGCTGTTGCTGTTCCCCCCTTTGGAAAAGGGGGCAGGGGGGATTCGCTTTTGCTTTGCTCTTCCACCGAGTAGTAGCAAAAGCAAAAGCGAATCCCCCGCGCCAATCAGCTACGTACAAACTTCATGCAACGCAGGGCGCAGCCCCCTTTTACAAAGTGGGCGAATTCTCCAAGGGCGAATCTTCCAGGGGCCAATTTCGCGATAACGGTTGGGCGCGAACACAACCAATCAACCGCCCTACCCCGGCACCACCAGACTCGCCACCGCCCCACCCTCATCGCGATTGACCAACGCCGCCCCACCCCCATGCAGCGACGCCACCTCGGCCACGAAGCACAACCCCAGCCCGCTGCTGCGGCTGCCGCCGGCCGGGCGCGGCAATGAGTAAAACCGCTCGAACACCCGCCCCACCGCGTAATCCGGCACGCCCGGCCCACGGTCGCTGACCTCGACCCGCTGCGATTCGCCGTCGCGGCGCAGACGCAGCACGATCTCGCCCTGCGCCGGAGAAAAATCCGCCGCGTTCTCGATCAGATTGATCAAGGCCTGACGCAACAAAAAACCATCGCCGAGCACCGGCGGCAGGTTCGGTTCCAGGTCCAGCAACAGCTTCGCGCCGGTCCGGTGCAACCGCTGCGCGCATTGCTCGGCTGCCTCCTGGGCGATCGCGGCCAGCGCCACCGGCTCGGGTTTCTCCAGCCGTTGGCGGTGTTCGACCGCGGCCAGCGCGAGCAGTTTGTCGATCATCTGCGCCAGACGCTCGGCCTGGCTGCGGATACTGCCGGCGAAGCGCGCGCGGTCGGCGTCGGCCATGGTGCCGTCGCCGGGCGGGGATTCGAGCAGTTCCGCGCTGCCGCGGATCGCCGCGAGCGGGCTCTTCATCTCGTGGGTCAGGGTATGCACGTACTGCTCGACGTACTGCTTGCCCTCCAGGCGCGTGCGCATGGTTTCCAGGGCGCGGCCGAGTTCGCCGAATTCGCCCGCCGCATCCGGCGGCGGCGCGCGCGCGCCGGCGGTGACTGCGTGCGCGTAGCGCCGCAGCAGGTCGATCTGGCGCGACAGCCACCACGACACCAATACGCCGATCAACAAGGCCACGCCCATCAGCACGAAACCCCAACGCATCACCACCGACTGGCTGCGGGCGATGAACGGCGCGATCGCGCTGTTGGGCTTGGCCACGGTCAGCGAACCCACGACCCGCCGCGCGTCGTCGCGGATCGGCGCGGCCACGTACATGATCGTCTCGTCCGGATTGTTCTGCGCGGCCGGGCTGGAACGCGCGCCGTAGCGGCCACGCAAGGTCAGGTAGACATCGTTCCAGCGCGAGTAATCCTGGCCGACATCGCGCCCGTCGCTGTCGAACACGACGATGCCGCGCGCATCGGTGATGTAGACGCGATACGTGGTCGCACGCTTGCGAAAGCCCCAGATCGCCGCGCCGACGTCGCGTTCGCCGAGCGCGCGCACGCGCTTGGCGAAATCGCCGTGGTCGATGCGGCCGGCGAGGAAATCGTCGGCCGCCAGTTCCGCCAGGATGTTGGCGGTGTCGACCAGGGTGTCTTCCATCGCCTGGCGCACGCCGGGCTTGACCTCGGCGACGAACACCCGCGCCAGCAGCAGCGCGGCGACCGCGACGATCAGGAAATACCCCAGGAAGATTCGCAGCCCGATGCGCATGCCGGCGGCCTCAGCCCAGCTCCAACGAGTAGCCCAGGCCGCGATGGGTGCGGATCGGGTCGCTGTCCGGACCGATTTCGCGCAGCTTGGCGCGCAGGGTCTTGATGTGGGTGTCGACGGTGCGGTCGCCGCTGTCGAGCGCATCGCCCCAGACCCGGTCCATCAGCTGCGCGCGCGACAGCACCGCGCCGGGGCGCTGCAGCAGCGCGGCCAGCAGGCCGTATTCGTAGCGGGTCAGGTCCAGCGCCTGGCCGCGGTAACGGATGCGCTTGCCCTCGCCGTCGTGGACGAAGCCGGCCTCGGACTCGGCCGGAATGTTCGCCCCGCCCTTGCGCCGCAGCACCACCCGTACCCGGGTGGCGAGCTCGCGCGGCGAGAACGGCTTGGTCACGTAGTCGTCGGCGCCGATCTCCAGGCCGAGGATGCGGTCGGCCTCGGCGTTCTGCGCGGTCAGGAAGATCACCGGCAGGTCGCGGTCGCGGCGCAACTCGCGGCACAGGGCGAAGCCGCCGATGTCGGGCAGGCCGATATCGAGCACGGCCAGGTCATAAGCGACCCGCTGCGCCTCGCGCAGCGCCTCGCCGCCGGTGAGGCAGTGGGTGGTCTCGAAGCCCTCGGCGCGCAGCGCGTACAGCACGGTGTCGGCGATGGCGGATTCGTCTTCTACTAGCAGGATGCGCATGGAGCCGGGATTCGAGATTGGGGATTGGGGATTCGGAACAGAGCCGACATGGCGGCCATGGTGCCCGATGCGGCGCAAAATCGCTTCATCGGCTGCGATCGGGCACGCAACGCAGCCCCAACCCGCATAATGCCCCGCGAAAGGCCGCGCCCCGCTTTTCCCAATCCCGAATCCCGAATCCCGAATCCCATGAACTATCGCCACGCCTTCCACGCCGGCAACCACGCCGATGTGCTCAAACACATCGCCGTGCTGGCCCTGTGCGACGCGCTGACCGCCAAGCCGGCACCGCTGTTCGCGCTCGATACCCATGCCGGACGCGGGCTGTACCCGCTCGACGGCAATTCGGCGCAGCGCACCGGCGAGGCCGAGGGCGGCATCGGCCGGCTGCTCGCCGAGGCGCCCAAGCAGCCGGCGATCGGCCGCTACCTCACCGCGGTGCGCGCCTGCCGCGCCGAGCACGGGCCGGCCGCTTATCCGGGCTCGCCGTGGCTGCTCGCGCACGCCCTGCGAGACGACGACCGCATCGCCGCCTGCGAACTGCAGCCGGAGGAAGCGGCCCAGCTCAAGCATCATTTCGAGAACGACACCCGCATCGCGGTCCATGCCCGCGACGGCTACACCGGGATGAAGGCGCTGTTGCCGCCCAAGCTCGGCGCGACCCGCTTCAACCGCGGCCTGGTCCTGATCGACCCGCCGTACGAAGCGCAACTGGAAGAATTCGACACCGCCCTGGGCGCGCTGCGCGATGCGTTGGCGCGCTGGCCGCAAGGCATCTACGTGCTGTGGTATCCGATCAAGCGCCGCCGCTCGCTGCAATCGTTCTACCGTCGCGCCGCGACCCTGCCGGCCAAGTCGGTGATGACCGCCGAACTGCTGGTGCGCGCCGACGATTCGCCGCTGCGCATGAACGGCAGCGGCCTGCTGCTGCTCAACGCGCCGTGGCAATTCGATCGCACCCTCGACGCGGTGCTGCCGGTGCTCGCGCGCACCTTGGGCGAAACCGCGGACGCGTCCTGCGCGATCACCTGGCTCAAGCAGGGCGATTGAGCGATCGGGCCGGCGCGCGGTTACGCGCCGGCCGTCGCCCACCGCCTGAGCCTCATGGATCGGGCGAGCCGATTCAACGCCGACGGCACCGATCCGACCTTCATCCCGCGATGTGAGCGAAGCCGTATCCACACGTCGTGCTCTGTCGATCGATCACAAACGCAACTGCGCACCCGATCACACCCTGCACTGCGTCGTCGCACGCACCATCGCCGCGATACCGCGTTGCAGTGCAGCGAGACACCCTGCCGCTCTGGTCGCCTAACGCCATCGCCGATTGCATTTCGCCCTCGCGCATCGCCATCGCGCGGCCGTCGCGAGCCGCCTGAGCAAGCGAAAAACCACTTGAATATCGGCATTTTTGTATGCCGCTTCATGCGCGGCCGAATCGCACACCTGTCAGAAAATCGCCTTGCGGCGACACCGACATTCGGCGTATGACGGCCCGTGCCCAATGACGGGCCCAGACAGGAAGTTCCCATGATCAGGAAGAAATCCACCCTTCTCGCCCTGTGCGCATTCGCCTTCGGCATCGGCATGGCGACCACCGCGATCGCCGCGTGCAACAACACCTGCCGCCTGGGTTGCGAACGCGCCTACAGCCTGTGCGATCCCAACACCACTGATTGCGAACTGAACTACGCCAACTGCTATCGCAGTTGCGGCTGCATCATCCCCTGATCGCGGGACCCGATCGCGAGATCGGGCCGGCGATTCACCCGCGGCCGGAGAGCCACCTCTCCGGCCGCGAGCCACTCGAGGCGAAGCCTCTCATCGCCGCGTCCCATGGCAACGCCGCCGCTGCATGCACCACGACCCGCCCCGTTGCGTCCGCGCCGCCTACGGCCTGCGCACAGCGTCGCGATGTCCGCGACACAATTCAACGACGCTCGTCATCCGTGTCGTTGCCTGCAACCCGTCCACACAGACAAAGGAATGCCCATGACCCGTCCGACCAAACGATCCAGGACCGCGCTGCTGTTCGCCTGCGCCTTCGTGTTCACCGCCGGGCTGTCGACCACCGCGCTCGCCGCGCTGTGCACGCCGCAGGCGATCATCAATTGCGAACGCATCCAACGTAATTGCCTGTCGAACGGCCTGCCGCCCGACGTGTGCGAGCGCGCCTACCTGGGCTGCATGGGGCGCGCCGGCTGCGAAGTGCCCTGACGCCGGTCGGCTGTCGCCGTATCGCCCTGCGCCAGCAGGCGGTCCGGCGACGGCGCCGCGCGACCGACACCGCCCGCTGCGTGCGCGCGCATCGCCGCGCGCGCGTTGGGCCACCGCGTACTCAGCCGGCTCGGCGTTGCGCCTAGCCGCCGCGCGCGGCTCGCGGCCACGGCACCGGCCGGCGCATTTCCACCAGGTCGTAGCCGGGCGCGAAGCCGTCGGCCTGTTCGCGGATCACTTCGAACCCATAGCGCGCATAGAAGTCGCAGCTGAAACGCGTGGTCTCGATCACCACCGCGTTGAAGTCTCCGTCGGTGTCGATCCGGCGCAGACGCTCGCTGACCAGAAAATCGCCGAGGCCGCGCCGATGCAGGTCGCGCCGCACCATGCCCCAGCACAGCGCGGCGACACCCGGCTGATCATCCACGCCGTCATAACCGCCGCAGGCGACGATGCCCTCGCCGGCCAGTTCGATCACCCAATACCGATCGATTTCGCGCAAGGTCTGCAGGAAATCCTCGAGCTCGACCGCGGCGAAATACTCAGGCACGTTGGATTCGAACAACGCCACGCAGGCGGCGTGGTCGTCCTCGCGGTACGCGCGCGCGACCGGCCCGCTCAAGTCGGCTCGCTCAAGTCGGCATGCTCAATAGCAATCCCAGTGGTAGGACACCCGGCTGAAATCCGCGCGCGCCAGATCGGCCGGGTCGATGAAGAAATTGGCGATGCCCGAATCGCCCCACATCAGCTCGTCGTCGCTGTCGAGCTGGAACAGCAGCACCCGCTTGTCGTCGGCGCCGCGCGGATCGTCCTGAGTGAAATCGGGATAGCCGCCGAGCTTATGGCCGCTGCGATCGAGGTAGTCGGACACTTCGTCGCTCAGGTCCTCGGCGGCGACGCGATCGTCGACGTTGGCGCTGATATAGCGCTCGGCCAGGGCGTCGATATCGGTGCCGAGCACCTTGTCCAGGCCGACATCGTGGATGCCCATGGTCTCGTGGTCGGCGCTGAAACGGATGCGCCGCGGCTTGGCCGGGTCGAACGGCAGCGCGTCGAGGCCGGCGGTCGCCGCCGGCGGCGCGATCGCCGGCGCGCTCGCGTCGGCCCAATAGACAACCCGGAAACCCTTCGGCTCGGCCAATGCGTCCATGCGCTTTGGGCCGTGCGCCGCGTCGATGGCCGCGCCGTAGAAATCGTCGCCGGAGATGAAGAACTGCAGCATGCCGCGCTCGGGATAACCGGGCATCTTCGGCAATTCGCTGAGCTGGATCTGCGCCAGCAGGAACAGCGGCTGACCCTTCGGATCGCGCGGGTAGTCGCGCCCGGCCGCCCAGTACGCACGACCGCCGACCTTGCTGACCGCGACGTCGTCGGTTTTCATCGTCTCCAGCGCGATGCGCGCCACCGGCCGCTGGGTGTTCTGCAAGGCCGGCTCGATCGGCGCCAGCACCGCCTTGGCGCGTTCGTCGTCGTCGTGGCTGCCGCATTGCGGCGCACTGCGGTCGGCGTCTTCGAGCGCGGCTTCGGCTTCGACCTGCGCGGCGGCCCGCTTGTCGCGGCTGTCGATCTTGTAATAGACGAAATAGCCCACGCCACCGGCGACCGCGAGCACCGCCGCGATGATCCCCACCGATACCAACACCGCCTTGCCCGTCTTCATCGTCCGCCGTCCATTCGCTTGCCGGTTCTCCAAGCGGATTATGGCCAAGAACCCGCCGTGAGGGCGAACCTCGTTCGCCCACAGAACTCGCCCAGAAAAAAGCCGGGGGAGCGTCTGCTCCCCCGGCCGGGTTATTACGCGACGGCGCGAGCGCTCAGTCGCCGAGTTTGAGGTCGGGCTCGAAGAAGCTCCAGCGCACTTCCGGGAAGGCCTGCTTCATCGCCCGCTCGACCGTGTTGATCTGCTCGGTCAGGCCGGCGACGCTCTGCTCTTCGCGCATCTGCGCCTGCACCGACACCATCACCTCGTTGCCGAGCTGCAGGGTGATCACGCTGATGACCTTGGCGATCTCCGGGCGCGAATCGAGGAACTCGCGGATCTGCTGCTGACGCATCGGATCCACACTCTGTCCGATCAGCATCGCCTTGACTTCGATCGCGACGAACACCGCGACGATGATCAGCAGCGCGCCGATGCAGATGGTGCCGATCGCGTCCCAGATCGGGTTGCCGGTGAACACCGCCAGCAGCACCGCGCCCAGCGCCAGCACCAGGCCCAGCAGCGCGGCCAGGTCTTCGCCGAAGATCACCACCAGTTCGGCCTGGCGGCTTTCGCGGAACCACTGCCACAGCGAGCGCTGACCGCGCGCCTTGGCCACTTCCTGCAGGCAGGCGCGCATCGACACCCATTCGGCGGCGATGCCGAACGCCAGCACGCCGGCTGCCCACCACCACTGCTTCAGCGGCTCGGGGTGCTGCAATTTATGGATGCCCTCGTACAGCGAGAACATGCCGCCGACGGTGAACAGCATCACCGCGACCAGGAACGACCAGAAGTAGATCGCCTTGCCGTACCCCAGCGGGTAATCCGGCGTCGGCGGCCGCTTGGACTGCTTGAGCCCCAGCAGCAGCAGCCCCTGGTTGCCGCAGTCGGCCAGCGAATGCACGGTTTCGGCCAGCATCGCGCTGGAACCGGTGAAGAACGCGGCCACGCCCTTGGCCACCGCGATCGCGAAATTGGCGCCAAGTGCGAACAAAATCGCGCGGGTCGAATCGCCACCACCTGCCATGACTGAACTGCTCCTTCGGGTCGAGCGGCGGAGTCTAGCATTNGCCGATGCTGGCCTTTGGATAGGCTGGGGTGGGTGCCAGTGCGAGCGATGCGGGGGGGTGCGAGCGCGGCGGCATCCGCGCAGGCGCTCAGGCCGGCGACGCGAATGAGGTCGCGCGGTCGCGGCTTGCGCCGCTCCTACAGGGGGCTGGTGTTGCTTGCCGGTGCTCGGTGCGAGTGGCATGGCCTTCCTGTAGGAGCGGCGCAAGCC
>NZ_LMHM01000013.1:355376-411057 GCF_001427785.1 Lysobacter sp. Root690 | reverse complement strand
GCGACCGCGCCAATCCGCCCACCGCGCCACCGGTGCAAACGACGCGCGACCCAGCCCCGCACTCAACGCCACGACATCGCTGACGCACCCACATCGCGCCCATCGCCGACAAAGCCATCGCAAAACGCACGGTGTGGATACTGTTCGCCAAGACATACACCGCCGCCCGCGCCACCGTCCGCGCGCCGACCTCGCCGACCTGCGTTGCGCCTAGCCTTGCACGCCATCGAGCCTGCACTTCGAAACGCCGGCCTGCCGATTCGTCTCGCGGCGGTCGCACAGACTCCGCGCACGCGGTCGCCACTTCATTGGTGCCGCTTCGCCCTGCGCCGGCACGGCCGGCAGACCCGGGCGGACCGGGTCGGATTGCCGCCTCACCGTCGGCACCACGGGGCGACGCCACCCGCCGCCGGACCCGGCCGACCCCGCCCAGAACCCCAAGGCCCTGGCGAGGACCCGGCACCGGGCGCGGCCGGAAGCGGCCGCCCGGCTGAAGGCCGGCGCGCGGGGCACTGGCGTTTCGGCCGGCCATCGGGGCATTGTCAGGCCGTCATCACCCAGCCATCATGCGAGCAATTCTCATTTCCAGCGTGCATCGCATCAACGAAACCGCTGTACTGGAGCCTGCGCCGGCCCACCCTTCACCGGCGCAGGTCCGATGAGCCGAGATTCAGCGCGCTCAGCGCCGCCGACCGCACCGGCGAGCGCCCCTCACGAAGATGAAGGGCCAAATTCGTCACAATGTGCCACTATCCCAACCATGGCCACGCGTGAACGTTTGCCTCCCTGGCACGAACGCCAGCGTCTTCCCAACGGACGCGAAGTTCTGATCCGTCCGGTCCGGCCGGAGGATGCCGAGCCCCTGCGGGCCGGCTTCGCCCTGCTCCAGCCCGACGAAATCCGACAGCGCTTCCTGTATGCGCTCAAGGAACTCACCCCGGACATGGCCGAGCGCTTCACCCGGATCGATCCGCGCACCGAATTCGCCCTGGTCGCGGCGGAGCCGCTGCCGCCGGGCGAGGCCCTGGTCGGCGCGGTCGCGCGGGTCGCGATCGACGAACGTACCCAGGACGCCGAGTTCGCGATCCTGGTCAGCCGCTACATCGCCAACATGGGCCTGGGCCGTTATCTGATGACCCGGCTGGTGAAGTGGGCGCGCGGCAAGAAGGTGCACCGCCTGTACGGCGACGTGTTCGAGCACAACACGCCGATGCTGTCGCTGGCCCAGTCGCTGGGGTTCGAACGCGAATTCCAGCAGGACGCGCCGGGGCTGATCCGGGTGTCGCTGGACCTGCGCAGCACTAAGGCCACCACCGACGGCCGCGCCAGCGGCGAGACTACGCCCGGCGCCTGAGATCGGCCGGCTCGCGCTTCGGCGCGGGCTTGATCGCCGTCTTCGTCACCGCCGCGGCGATCGCCGCGGCCCGACGCCCTCACACTGCATCGGCAGCCAGGCACCGCGGAAAACCAGACACGTCGCGCCCCGCGCGCAGCAGCCAGGCCTGGCTGCTAGGCTGCGCTGGTGTCGCCATGGCCGGATGCCGCCGCGATTCGTCTTGCGGCGCAATGCCGGTCGGTCGCACCTTCGACAACCGCGTACGACAAGGAGTCTCTATGCAAACGACGACGCAGCGCTCAGGCTTCAAACGCATCGCCATGCTGGCCACGATCGTGGTCGGCGGACTGTTCTCGGTGGCGAGTTCGGCCCTGCCGGTCCCGCCGTCCGGTAGCGGCTGGCTGGTCTATACCTACTATGGCCCGGCCGGTCGCGACGGCATCGAAAAGGTCGTCGGCATGCGCTATCAAGGCGCCGGCTGCCCCGGCCCGAGGCCGCTGGACTGGGGCCAGCAGACCGCGAAGTTCAGTTGGCACTACGCCAACTGCAACGCCAACCAGAACTGAGCCCGATAGCACAGCGCTCGGCCCACAGATTCAACACCGCCAAGCCCGATGCGGCCGCGCCGCCTCCAGCGAGGATCCACGCGAAAAAACGACAAGGCGCCCGTTCCCGGGCGCCTTGTCACGGGCCGACTACGACCCCATTGAAACTACCGCGACACCGGTCAGAACGGCAGCGGCACGCTGTCCACGTCGTCGCACATGACCGTGGTGGTGTCCGAATACGGCGTCGTCGCGCCGATCAGGCTGCCGGAACTGATCGCCGGGCAATCCCCGTAAAAGACCACCCCGGCCACATACGCATGCGAGGCATCGGTGTAGTAGCTGGTCACCGACACCGCGGTCGGCGGACGCGGCGGTTGAGCCCACACCGACGCCGACGCCACGACCACACTCATAACACCCAACGCCAGCAACGGCCGGCGGAACCGCGAAACCAACGAATCGAGCTTCATGACTGCACTTTCCTCCATGATCTTCATGAGCGTAAGACCGATGCCGCGCGATGGCGGCTTCGGCCCGCGTGAGCCGGGCTCGGTGAGCGCCGGCCCCTGCGCCGGACGAACTGTTCCGGTCCGTCCTTCGGCGCCGCGCCATCATGCAGGCGAAAGCCCGCGCGCGCGACGTGACCTTATCTCCCCCGGCGGCTAACCTAGCCGCCCTCTGTGAGTTCCCCCAATCACGTGTCTGCCCTTTTGCCTAAAACCGGCCAGCAGCGCGCCTGGTGGCGCGCGCCGGCTTCGCCTTCCGCCCTGGCCTGGGCGATCGCCCGCGCCGGCGCCGACTACGACGGCCCGTTGCTGGCGGTCGCGCGCGACAACCACGGCGCGCATCAACTCGAATCCGACCTGCGCACCCTGCTGGGCGCGGACGCCGGTCACGACGGCGCGCTGCCGGTCCTGACCTTCCCGGATTGGGAAACCCTGCCCTACGACTTGTTCAGTCCGCACCCGGACATCGTCTCGCAGCGTCTGTCGGCCCTGCACCGCCTGCCCTCGCTCAAGCGCGGCATCGTGGTGGTGCCGGTGCAGACGCTGTTGCAGCGGCTGGCGCCGTTGCGGCATATCGTCGGCGGCAGCTTCGACGTGCGCGTCGGTCAGGTGCTGGACCTCGACAACGAAAAGCGCCGGCTCGAATCCGCCGGTTACCGGCACGTGCCGCAGGTGCTCGATCCAGGCGATTTCGCCGTGCGCGGCGGCCTGCTCGACGTCTACCCGATGGGCGCCGACACGCCGTTCCGAGTCGAGATGCTCGACGACGAGATCGACACCATCCGCGCGTTCGATCCCGAATCGCAACGCTCGCTCGACAAGATCGACCGTGTGCATCTGTTGCCGGGCCGCGAAGTGCCGCTTGACGATGCCTCGCTCAAGCGCGCGCTCGATGCGTTGCGCGAACGCTTCGACCTCGATACCCGGCGCAGCGCGCTGTATCAGGATCTGAAGGCCGGCATCGCGCCGTCGGGCATCGAGTACTACTTGCCGCTGTTCTTCGAACAGACCGCGACCTTGTTCGATTACCTCGGCGACAAGGTGCTGCCGGTGATCGCCGACGGCGCGCTGGACGCGGCCGATCAATTCTGGAGCCACACCGGCGAGCGTTACGAACAGCGCCGCCACGATCTCGAACGCCCGCTGCTGCCGCCCGATTCGCTGTACCTGACCCCGGTCGGCCTGCGCGAACGCCTCAATGAAGGCGCGCGCATCGAACTGTGCGGCGAACAGCATCCGCAACGCACTAAGGCCGTCGCGCTGGGCGACCAGCCCGCGCCGACCTTGCCGGTCGCCGCGCGCGACGCCGCGCCGGCCGAAGCGCTGAAGTCGTTCCTGAGCAGTTATCCGGGCCGCGTGCTGATCGCCGCCGACACCGCCGGCCGCCGCGAAGCGCTGCTCGAAGTGCTGCAGGCTGCGGCGCTGAAACCCGATGTGGTCGCCGACTGGAAATCGTTCCGCGACGGCGCCAGCCGCTTCGCGATCGCGGTCGCGCCGCTCGACGACGGCTTCGCGCTCAGCGAACCGGCGCTGGCGATCCTGACCGAACGCCAGCTGTTTCCCGAACGGGCCTCGCAGCCGCGCCGGCGCAAGCGCGTCGGCCGCGAACCCGAAGCAATCATCCGCGATCTGGGCGAGTTGTCCGAAGGCGCGCCGATCGTCCACGAGGATCACGGCGTCGGCCGCTATCGCGGCCTGATCGTGCTCGAAGCCGGCGGCCAACCCGGCGAATACCTGGAAATCGAATACGCCAAGGGCGACCGGCTGTACGTGCCGGTCGCGCAACTGCACCTGATCAGCCGCTACTCCGGCGCATCGGTGGAAACCGCGCCGCTGCATTCGCTAGGCGGCGAGCAATGGACCAAGGCCAAGCGCAAGGCCGCGGAAAAAGTCCGCGACGTGGCCGCCGAACTGTTGGAAATCCAGGCCAAGCGCCAGGCCCGCGCCGGGCTCGCGCTGGATGTCGACCGTTCGATGTACGAGCCGTTCGCGGCCGGTTTCCCGTTCGAGGAAACGCCCGATCAGCACTCTTCGATCGAAGCGGTGATCCGCGACCTCGGCAGCAGTCAGCCGATGGACCGCGTGGTCTGCGGCGACGTGGGTTTCGGCAAGACCGAAGTCGCGGTGCGCGCGGCCTTCGTCGCCGCCACCGCCGGCAAGCAGGTCGCGGTGCTGGTGCCGACCACGTTGTTGGCCGAACAGCACTACCGCAATTTCCGCGATCGTTTCGCCGATTGGCCGCTCAAGGTCGAAGTGCTGTCGCGCTTCAAGAGCAGCAAGGAAATCAAGGCCGAACTGGAGAAGCTGACCGAGGGCAAGATCGACGTCGTGGTCGGCACCCATCGATTGTTGCAGGGCGACGTGCGCTTCAAGGATCTCGGCCTGGTCATCGTCGACGAAGAACAACGTTTCGGCGTGCGCCAGAAGGAAGCCTTGAAGGCCTTGCGCGCGAACGTGCATCTGCTCACGCTAACCGCGACGCCGATCCCGCGCACGCTCAACATGGCCATGGCCGGCCTGCGTGACCTGAGCATCATCGCCACTCCGCCCGCGCATCGTCTCGCCGTGCAGACCTTCGTCGTGCCCTGGGACGACATGCAGTTGCGCGAAGCCTTCCAGCGCGAGCTGTCGCGCGGCGGGCAGGTTTACTTCCTGCACAACGATGTCGAAAGCATCGGCCGCATGAAGCGCCAACTCGAGGAACTCGTGCCCGAAGCGCGCATCGGCGTCGCCCACGGCCAGATGGCCGAGCGCGAACTCGAAAGCGTCATGCTCGACTTCCACAAGCAGCGCTTCAACGTGCTGCTGTGCACGACCATCATCGAGTCGGGCATCGACATCCCGAACGCCAACACCATCATCATGAACCGCGCGGACAAGTTCGGCTTGGCCCAGTTGCATCAGCTGCGCGGCCGGGTCGGCCGTTCGCACCATCGCGCTTATGCCTACTTGGTGGTGCCCGACAAGCGCTCGATCACCTCCGACGCGCAGAAGCGCCTGGAAGCGATCGCCTCGATGGACGAACTCGGCGCCGGATTCACCCTGGCGACCCACGATCTGGAAATCCGCGGCGCCGGCGAATTGCTGGGCGAGGACCAGAGCGGGCAGATGGCCGAGGTCGGTTTCAGCCTTTACACCGAGTTGCTGGAACGCGCGGTGCGCTCGATCCGCCAGGGCAAGCTGCCCGATCTGGATTCCACGCAGTCGCGCGGCGCCGAAGTCGAACTGCATATTCCGGCGCTGATTCCCGACGATTACCTGCCCGACGTCCACACCCGCCTGACCTTGTACAAGCGCATCAGCGGCGCGCGCGACAGCGAGGAACTGCGCGAGTTGCAGGTCGAGATGATCGACCGCTTCGGCCTGTTGCCCGACGCGGCCAAGCATCTGTTCGCGGTGGCCGAACTCAAGCTGATCGCGACCAACCTGGGCATCCGCAAACTCGACCTGGGCGAAAAGGGCGGCCGCTTGCAGTTCGTCGAACGGCCGAACGTGGACCCGATGTCGGTGATCAAGCTGATCCAGGGACAGCCGAAGCTGTATCAGATGGATGGGCCGGACAAGCTCAAGATCAAGTTGGATCTGCCCGATGCGCTGGCGCGACTGGCGGCGGCCAAGGGGTTGTTGACCTTGCTCGACACCAAGCACTGAGGTTGCGCAGCGGACATCGCGCGCCGGACATCGCGTCGCCCACCTCGCGCGCCGCGCGCTACTCCATGCCCACTTTGCAAAAGGGGGCGAGCGCCCGGCGTCAGCAGGATGTCCGCGTGATCGATAGCTCGGGGGATTCGCTTTTGCTTCGTTGCGATGACTTGGCGGGAAAAGCAAATCCCCCTAGCCCCCCTTTTTCAAAGGGGGGAACTGTTCGCCGCGAATTTCGCGAGTGCGGGGCATTGGCGATATCCACCATGCCCGCCGATGCGATCCCGGGGCTGTGTCATCTGCCCGCTTCGCTCTTACTCATTCCTCACTCCTGTCCACTCACTTCTCGCCCCCGTCCCCTGACATTCCACACTGACGCCCGCCCCGCACTCGCCCTACCATCGCCGCTTCCCTCCCAAGCCGAGCGCCTCATGCCGTCTCGCCACGCACGCTTCCTCGCCCTCGCGCTGCTGATGCCGGCGCTGTCCGGGCCCGCCCTCGCCGCCACGGCCGCCATGAAGATCGAACTGAGCCAACGCACCACCCTCAATCTCGCCGCGGTCAAGCAGATCGCCCAGGCCGCCGAGGACAAGGCGCGCGCCCAGGGCTTGAGCGTGTCGATCGCGATCGTCGACGACGCCGGCCGGCTCGTGCACTTCCAGCGCATGGACGGCACGCCGAACTCCAGCGTCGAGGTCGCCATCGGCAAGGCCACGCATGCGGTCAACTACCGCCGCGACACCGCCTTCCATGAAAAGCTGCTCAGCGAAGGCAACAACGTCGTACTCGGACTGCCGTCGATCACGCCGATCGAAGGCGGCGTGCGCCTGCTGCACGGCGATCAAGTGATCGGCGGCATCGGCGTGTCCGGCGCGCGGGCCGCGCAGGACGGCGAGATCGCCCAGGCCGGCGCCGATGTGTTGAAGTAGGCCGGCCGCATGGTCGGCAACTCGAAGCGTTTCAAGGATTTCAGCATGGCTCCGATCACTCGTCTTTCCGCCCTGGGCTTGAGCGTCTTGCTCGCCGCCTGCGCGAGCGCGCCGCCGACGCCGACGCCGGGCGCGAGTTTCGTAATCGTGCGCCACGCCGAAAAAGCCAACGACGATCCGCGCGATCCCAGCCTGAGCGAAGCCGGTCGCGCGCGCGCGCAACGCCTCGCCGCCGCGCTGAAAAACCAGCCGATGCGCGCGGTCTACGCCACCGCGTATCGCCGCACCCAGCAGACCGGTGAGCCGACCGCGCAATCGCATCGTCTGCAGGTCGTCACCTACGACGCCAAACAGCCGGCAACCGATTTCGCCGCGACCCTGCGACGCGAGCACGCCGCCGGCACCGTGCTGGTGGTCGCCCACAGCAATACCGCGCCCGACATCGCGGCGGCACTTTGCCAGTGCACTGTGGCTCCTATGACGGAAACCGAATTCGACCGGCGCATGCGTATCGACTTCGATCGCGACGGCCATCCGAGCTACAGTCAGTCGCGCGATCAGTGACGCGGCGCGCGTAAGGCCGGGTCCGCGCGGCTGGACGCGCCCTCGAAGATCGCCGAGCATGCCCTTGCCCGTTCGTTTGTCCGCCCGCAGGGAGTTCCGCCATGAAATCCGCGTTGGTCGCCTCGATGCTGTCGTGCGTGTTCGCCCTGACCGCCTGCGCGCATGCCGCGCCATCGGGTCCCTCCGATGCCAAGCCCAATGCAGGCAACAGCGCGCGGCCGGGCCAGCCGCTGTCGATGCAACCCGGCGATGAAGTGACCCTGCCCGACCGCTCGCGTCTGCGTTTCGTCGCCGTCACCGCCGATTCGCGCTGCAAGCCGGGCCTGCAATGCATCTGGGCCGGCGATGCGACCCTGGAGTTCCAATGGACCGGCAGCGACGGCACTCAGACCACCGTGTCGTTCAACACGCCGGCGGAACCGAGCAAGAGCGCGGGTGCGTGGACGTTCGAATTGCAGGCGCTGGATTTCGCTGAGCCGCCGCATGCGACGGTGCAATTCCAGGCGAAGTGATAGGCCGACCGCGGGTTTGTCGTCCATCGGATCGATAGCTGGCTGAGGCCGGCGACAACTGTCGCGATGGGCACCATTTCGCTCGATATCGCACCGCATCGCGCATGCGGTGCAAGCACCTCGCCGCCTGTCGCGACCAAGCGCGGCAACTGCAACACCGAGTTGCAGCATCGACACCGCGAATGCATAAAAGTCATGCCAATCTGCGGGTATCAGTCCTGCAGGAGTCCGCCATGACCACGATCATCGCCCCGCGCATCCACGACCTGGGCGGGTTCCAGGTGCGTCGCGCCGTGCCGAGCGTGCAGGCGCGCTCGGTCGGTCCGTTCGTGTTCGTCGACCACATGGGCCCGGCCGCGTTCGAACCCGGCCACGGCATCGACGTACGCCCGCATCCGCATATCGGCCTGGCCACGGTGACCTTCCTGTGGGCCGGTTCGATCGGCCATCGCGACACCCTGGGCAGCGTGCAGGACATCCATCCCGGCGACGTCAACTGGATGACCGCCGGCCGCGGCATCGCCCACTCCGAACGCACCCCGGAAAAACCGCGCGCCGACGGCCATCCGCTGCACGGCATGCAGACCTGGGTCGCGCTGCCGCGCTCGTTCGAGGAAACCGCGCCGGCCTTCCACCATCATCCAGCCGCGACCCTGCCGCAGTTGCATCGCGACGGTGCCTGGTTGCGCGTGGTCGCCGGCCGCGGCTTCGGCCAGGAATCGCCTGTGCGCGTATTCGCCGACACGCTGTACGTGGCCATCGATCTGGACCCGGACAAGGAACTCGAGATCGAGGACAGCCACGCCGAGCGCGCGCTGTATCTGCTCGAAGGCCAGGCTCAGCTGGATGGCGCCGATGTGCCGGAAAAACACCTGATCGTGCTCGACCCCGGCACCCGGCCGCGCCTGCGCGCGAAGACCCCGGTCAAGGCCATGTTGCTCGGCGGCGAACCGCTGGATGGGCCGCGTCATCTGTGGTGGAACTTCGTCTCAAGCTCACGTGAGCGGATCGAACAGGCCAAGCAGGACTGGGCCGAGGGACGATTCGGTCACATCCCGGGTGAGCACGAATTCATTCCATTACCTGAACGGTGACTTTTCCGAATCTGGCGTTTGTCAATCCCCGCAAAGTGGACTAAGGTCACAACCTATAGGACTCGCAACACCGCTTAACCATACATCCGGTTGCAGGGGGAAGTGTCGTGAAGTCATGGGGAAAGAACCAGCACGCTGTGCCGTGGCTGGTGTTGTTGTTTGCATTGTGTGCCAACGCCAAAGCCCAGGACGCCGCTGCGGATGACCCGGGCAATTGCCCGGCGTTGCCTGCCAGCACCGGCTTGCGTTGGGAGTACCGCGCCAGCGCGGATTCGGATTTCTGCCGCGCTCTGCGCGCCGACGGCTCGGAAGCCTTCGGCCTGTACATCGCCAGCAAATCGCCGTTCACGCCCAAACGCAGCGATCGTGCCGAAGCCAGCACGATCGACGGCAAGGCGATGCATTGGTATCGGGGCGAGCTCGCCGGCAAACCCGATATCCAGGTTCGCGAGACGCTGATCGAAATCGGGTCGGGCAAGATCGCGCACATCTGGCTGCAGGCGGCGTCGCCGGACCAGCTCAAGGAGGTCATCGGCCAGACCGAGGGCCTGCGATTTCCAACCGCACAACTGAGCGCCAAGTAATTCAGGCAATCCGTTCCAACTAAGCGACCGCGCTGGCTCAGCGCGGTCGCTTTGCTGTGCCCGCGCTACGTATTTGTGACGTATTGCTCATTTTTGAGGAATCGGCCAGCATAAGAATGGCCTGGCTGAACAGGGTCGAACTGCCCCGTTCCAAGACTGAACAGGGCTGATCGTCGATCCGCAGGGCCTGCATGCCCCACTACCTCAAAGGATGACGATCATGATCAAGCGACTCGGTGCGGAGTTCATCGGTACCTTCTGGCTGGTGCTCGGCGGCTGCGGCAGCGCCGTGCTGGCGGCCAACTTCGGCGGCGCGGGCAATCCGCTCGGCATCGGGTTGCTCGGCGTGGCGCTGGCGTTCGGCCTGACCGTGTTGACCGGCGCGTATGCGTTCGGCCACATCTCCGGCGGCCATTTCAATCCGGCGGTGAGTTTCGGCCTGTGGGCCGGCGGTCGGTTCCCGGCCAAAGACCTGTTGCCCTACATCGTCGCCCAGGTGCTCGGCGGCATCCTCGCCGGATTCATCCTGCTGCAGATCGCCAGCGGCAACGGCAGTTTCGCCATCGACCCCAACGCCGCCGGCACCTTCGCCAGCAACGGTTACGACCTGATGTCGCCCGGCGGTTACTCGCTGACCGCGGCGCTGCTGACCGAAGTGGTGATGACCGCGATGTTCCTGATCATCATCCTCGGCGCCACCCACAAGAACGCGCCGGCCGGCTTCGCGCCGATCGCGATCGGCCTGGGCCTGACCTTGATCCACCTGATCAGCATTCCGGTCACCAACACCTCGGTCAATCCCGCGCGTTCGACCGGCGTGGCCCTGTTCGCGGGCGCCGCGGCGATCAGCCAGTTGTGGCTGTTCTGGGTCGCGCCGATCGTCGGCGGCCTGCTTGGCGGCGCGGTGTATCGCTGGCTCGGCAAGGACTGAAACCGCGCTTGATGGGAAACGAAAAGCCGCGCCTCCGCGCGGCTTTTCGTTTGGGCGCGACGCGGCGTTCGCATTGTCTTCCGCGCGGGCATGCATCGATCGTCTGGACGCGATGGAATGCGGACTGCGCCGCAACGATATCAGCGAAACAATGTCCAGCGCGCGAGGTCGACGCAGCAACGCGTCGCCGGTCAATGCGCTACCGACTAACGCACCGCCTCGTTCGCGACTTCGATCGCGGTCTGCTGCAATTGCGCGGCCAGGCGCGCATTGCCGACCGCGTCGGCGGCGTTGAGCATCTGCGACACCGCCTGCAGCTGCTTGATGCCGCGCGGCGGGATCTTCTTGAGTTTGCCGCCGACGATCATCCAGCCACTGGCGCCGTTGGCGACGCCGGCCGATACGAACGTGGCGACGAGGGTGATCTGCTTGGGATCGAGCTTGGTAGCCATGCGATGTTGCTCCTTGTGACGCCCACCGCCGCCTGCGCGGCCGCGCGCGTGTCTGCGCCCATCGTCGCGGGCATGCGTCGATGCTGCGTCCGATAGAAAACAACGCGCGCGCCAGCGGGCTGCGGACGTATCGCTGGTGAAACATCGACGTTCAAGCAAGAACGACACTCGCCGCGTATGCGAATACCGGCGCGCGAAAACGAAAGGCCACGCTCGCACGTGGCCTTTTGCGTCACCGCTTCACGCATAGATCGCGATCAGAACTTGCCTTCCTGAAAATCGACGAAGGCCTGCATCACTTCCTGCTTGGTGTTCATCACGAACGGACCGTAGCGCGCGACCGGTTCGCGCAGCGGCCGTCCGGCGATCACGATCAGACGGCTGCCCGACTTCGCGTCACCCAGCTTGAGCACGTTGCCGCCCGACAGCACGGCCAGTTCCTGCGCATCGAGTTCGCGCGCGTCCTCGCCGTCGCCGATCCGCACGCCGCCTTCGTAGACGTACGCGAAGGCGTTGTGGCCTTCCGGCAATTCGTACTCCCAGCTCGCGCCGGCGTCGAGCGCGATGTCGAGGTAGACCGGATCGGTCGCCGGCTGCGCGATCGGCCCGCGCAGGTCGCCGATGCGGCCGGCGATCAGCTTGACCTGCACGCCGTCGGCCGGCTGCAGCTGGACGATGCGATCGGGCGCGAACTCCTGATACTTCGGTTCGGTCATCTTCTCGCGCGCCGGCAGGTTGACCCACAACTGGAAGCCGCGCATGCGGCCTTGTTCCTGCTCGGGCATCTCCGAATGCACCAGGCCGCGGCCGGCGGTCATCCATTGCACGCTGCCGGGGACCAGCACGCCTTCGTTGCCGTGGTTGTCCTTGTGGCGCATGCGGCCGTCGAGCATGTAGGTGACGGTCTCGAAGCCGCGGTGCGGGTGCTCCGGGAAACCGGCGAGGTAATCCTCGGGCTTGTCGGTGCCGAATTCGTCGAGCAGCAGGAACGGATCGAGGTCGGGCAGCTGCGGGCCGCCGATGACCCGGGTCAGGCGGACCCCGGCGCCGTCGGAGGTCGGCTGGCCGCGCAGCTTGCGGCCGACGCGGGCGTAAGTGGGGGTGGCGGTGGCCATGGTCCTCTCCTATGGGGACGCCGGATTGGCGATGGGCATAGGATGGCACTGCATTTTCGGAACGATAGCGCTATGGATGCAATCATCAATCACACAAACAGAACAATAACTCACTATCGTCCGCCCGCGTTTCACTGCCTCACTCGGCTACTTATCTCCCTCTCCCGCTTGCGGGAGAGGGCCGGGGTGAGGGAAACGGGATGGCGCAGAGCGCCCAGAAGCGCCCTCACCCTCCCCTCTCCCGCAAGCGGGAGAGGGAAAGCATCACTCGAGGCTCGGCAGAAGATCGCTCGAGCGGACCTCGGCGCTACCTCCGGGAGTACACGCCGGCACTACACCCGCGTATACACATACACCGTCGCCGGCGGCACGTTGCGCAATACGAAATCACCGCGCCGCACCTGCAGCCCCAGCGAACGCGCGACCGGATCGGCCACCGGCGCGGCCGGGCCGTAGGTGAACTGCACTAACACGCCGTCCTCGCGCAGGCATTCGAACGCCGCGCCAAGGATGTCGCGTTGCAGCGGGTGCGGCATTGTCAGCAACCCGAGACCCGACACGATCGCGTCGGCCCGACCGGCGCGCAGATAACCGGCGTCGCGCGCCAACTGCGGCAACTCGCGCGCGTCGCCGAGCACCACCGGCACCTGCGGGAAACGCAGATGCAGATGCGCGTGCAATTCTTCGTTGAGTTCGAGCACCAGCAGGTCTTCGTCGCGGATGCCGGCATCAAGCAAGGCGCGGGTAATCGCGCCGGTGCCGCCGCCGAGTTCGATCACCCGGTTCACGTCGTCGGGCAGTTCGGAAATCATCGCCGCGGCCAGTTCGGCGCTGGACGGCGCTACCGCCGCCACCCGCAACGGGTTCTTGAGCCACTGACGGAAGAAGGTCCAGGTACCGGGCTTGCGGTGCGACTTCATGCGCGATGCTCCAAGCAACGCGCACGCGCGAGGCTGCTACGACGAAAAGGGGATGCCATCAACGCGGCTCCAGCCGCCAGCAGCGGTGGATCCGGGCGTCGCGTTCGAAATCCGGCGGAATCGTCTGCGCGCTGATATCCACGCAGCGGGCGAACTGGGCGATCGCCTCTTCGTCCAGACGGAACCGACGGAAATTATTGGAAAAATACAGCACGCCGTTGTCGGCCAGGCGCGCGACCGCGGCGCGCAGCAGGCGCACGTGTTCGCGCTGGATGTCGAAGTCGTCGGCGCGCGCGGAATTGGAGAAGGTCGGCGGATCGCAGAAGATCAGGTCGTAACGGCCGCGATCGGCTTCCAGCCACTGCACCGCGTCGGCCTGGGCCAGCCGGTGCTGCGAACCGGTCACGCCGTTCTCACGCAGATTGTCCGAACACCACTGCAGGTAGGTGGCCGACAGATCGACCGTGGTGGTCTCGCTGGCGCCGCCGACCGCCGCCTGCACGGTGGCCGCGCCGGTGTAGCCGAACAGGTTGAGGAAACGGCGGCCGCGCGCTTCCTCGGCGATGCGCAGGCGCATCGGCCGATGATCGAGGAACAGGCCAGTATCGAGGTAATCGAACGGGTTTACCCGCAGCCGCGCGGCGCCTTCGCGCACGACGATGAATTCGCCGCGCTGATCGAACTGGCCGTACTTGCTGCCGCCCTTGCCGCGCGCGCGGGTCTTGATCGCCAGCCGCTCGCGCGGCACCGCGAACACCTCGCGCGCGGCCGCGAGCAATTCGTTGAGACGACGGCGCTGGTCGGCTTCAGGGATATCGGACGGCGCGGCGTATTCCTGCACGTGCAGATAGGTGCGCGGCTGCGGCTCGTCGGTGGTGTAGACGTCGATCGCGGCCGAGTACTCGGGCAGATCGGCGTCGTAGGCTCGGAAGCAATCGATCGCTTCGCGCTGGCGCCAGTTCTTGAGCTTGCGCAGGTTCTTGCGCAGTCGGTTGGCGACCATCTGCGCGCCTTCGCTCAGCGGCGGCGGCGCGGCGTCTTCGGCCTGCGCCTTGCGTTCGGCGTGGCCGATGCGCGCGATCGGCTCGCACACGATCAGGGCGCATTCGATCGCGCCGTTGAAGATCTGGTACTTCTTGCTGGCGCGCAGGGTCGTGGCCTGGGCCAGCGCCGGATCGCCGCACAGCAGGCTGGCGCGCCAGCTCGGCACGGTGCGCTTGAGCGCTTCGCCGAGCGCGCGGTACAGCGCGGGATCGGCGGCGAGGCGGGCGTCGTAGGGTGGGTTGCAGACGGCCAGGCCCGGAGTCTGCGCATCGCTCTTCGCGTTCGTATCCGGGCTTGCGCTGGTCCCTGAAGAGATCGGCTCTGCAAGAGCGTCATTCCCGCGAAGGCGGGAATCCAGGGCTTTATCGCGACTTGACTCTGAAGTCTCTGGATCCCCGCCTTCGCGGGGATGACGGACATCAGACTGCGCGGCGATAACTTGCCCGGCCTGAAGCCGTGCCGGCGCAACCTGCAACGACTCCACCGCCGCGACATTCCACTCGATTACCCCCGCCAACCCGGCTTCGATCTCGTTGTCGCGCGCGGCGCGGATCGCATGCGGATCGATATCGCTGCCGGCGAACACCGGACGCAGCGCGGCCAGGCCCGCGGCTTCGCGCTCGCGCGCCTGTTCGCACAATACGCGCCAGCGCGCGAAATCGAACCCACGCCAGCGCGTCGGCGGCAAGGCGCCGTGGCGAAGCAGACCCGGCGCAACGTCGGCGGCCATCAGCGCGCCTTCGATCAGCAAGGTGCCGCTGCCGCACATCGGGTCGAACAGCCCGCCGCCGTTCGCGTACACCTTCGGCCAACCGCCGCGCAGCAACACCGCTGCGGCGAGGTTTTCCTTCAGCGGCGCTTCGCCCTGTTTCTGGCGCCAGCCGCGACGGTGCAGCGAACCGCCGCCCAGGTCGATCGAGACGATCGCCTTGCCCTTGCGGATCACCAGATTCAAACGCAGATCGGGCTGATCGGTATCGACGTCGGGGCGCGAACCGGTGCGCGCGCGCATCACGTCGACCACGCCGTCCTTGACCCGCTGCGCGGCGTAACGCGCGTGGGTGATCGCCTCGCCCGACACGTGCGCGTCGACCGCGAGCGTATGCACGCTCTCCATGTGCGCGGGCCAATCCAGCGCGGCGACGCCGGCGTACAGGGCGTGTTCGTCGGGACAATCGAATTCGGCGATCGGCCACAACACCCGGCTGGCCAGACGCGACCACAGCACCGCGCGCTGCGCGTCGGCGAGTTCGCCTTCGACGTTGACGCCGGCGGTGGCGGCGGTCGCGCGCTGGCAGCCCAGCGCGATCAGTTCGTCGGCCAACAGGTATTCCAGACCCTTGCCGCAGCTTGCGTAGAACTTGCTCATGCTTGCGCGGTACTCACAATGTTTCGAGCAGGCGCGCGAACGCGTCGGCGCTGCCCTGCACGTGCGCCGTAAGGCGGTGGCTGTCGTCGACCAGGAGCAACCGCGCACGGCGCGGATGGGCCCAGGCGACGACATCGGCGGCCGGGATCAGTTCATCGTCCCAGCCGTGAATGATGCTGATCGGTACATCGGCGGCCTGCAGCGTGGGCGCCGGGCCCATCGCGATCGGCGGCGCCATCAGGAACAGCGCGGCGGGCCGGACCTGCATCGACACCGCGCCGGAAATATAGGCGCCCAGGCTCGACCCGGCGAGCACCACCGGCCCGCGCTCGGCTGCCTTGCGCGCCAAGCCGAGCAGGCGCTCGATGCGCGCGTAGACATCGCCCAGATCGCTGACTTCGCGTTTGGCGTCCAGGTCGGTGTAATCGGGACGCTCGTGAGTCCAGCCATGACGCTGCGCCGCTTCGGCCAGGGCGGTGACCTTGGTCGCGTCGGGGCCGCTTTCGAAGCCATGAGACAGAATGCAATGTCCTGGGGCGATCATCTTTGAGCCGGGGTGTAGTAGTGGCAGATCACGACGAAAGTCCGGGAATGCAGTGACTTGGCGTGATCATCTTTGAGCCGGGGTGTAGTAGGAGCAGATCACTGCGGAAGTGCGGAGGTGCAATGGTCTGGAGCGATCATCTTTGATTCGAGATGGAGTGATTGCAGATCACTGCGAGAGCGTGGAGGTGCATTGGTCTGGTGATCATCTTTGCGCCGAGCTGAAGTAATTGCGGATCACCGCGAAAGTCCGAACAAGCAAGCCCCGGCGCAATCATCCAAGAACCAATGTGAATCAATCGCGGATCCCATCGCGCCAGCAAACAACATGCCATGGCGACCATCGCGCATGAAATCCATCCCAACGCCCTCGATCATGGCGCGCGCGCCGAAACCGTCATGCCCGACCCGCGATCATGAGGCGGCAACCGATCGCGAAAGAAACCCGCAAGCCCGATCATCCGCACCAATCGCGCAATCAAACCGCGACCGCATCGATCACCGGCACCAGCGCATCGCCAAGCCGGATCGTGCCGCCCTCGAGAATCCGCGCGCACAGACCACCGTGGCCGCGCATCGCGTTGAAACCGCCCGGGCCGAGCGCGGCTTCCATCATCGAACACGGGTCGCAGGACTCGGTCCATTCCAGCAGCGCGTCGCCAAGGCGGAAGCGACGATCCTTCAAGGCCAGCAACGGCAGCCCGGAGATCACGATATTGCGGCGCAGGAGCGCGGGTTCCAGCGACTCGTGACCCGACAGCGCCGCGATCACCGGCAAATGCTCGGCCTGGATCAGGGTCACGCCGCGCTTGCCGCTGCCGCCCTTGTAGCGGTCGCCGGCCAGGCCCGCGCCGGCCTGCGCGACGACCTCGTCCAGGGCCTGCATCCGCACCGCCCGCGCCGGACGCACGCCGATCCATTCGACCCGGCCGGGCCGCGGCAACGTGGCCATCAGCTTTCCTAGCGCGGAGTCGGCGGGCGGCAGGGTCATGGGGGGCTCCGTGGGAGGGCGAATGGTAGCATCCGCAGGCATGTCGCCCCTGAATCTCACGTCCGCGCCCCTGCCCTACGAAGCCCGGCTGACGCCGCGCGAACCGGGCTCGATCGACCTGGTGGTGATCCATTGCACCGAGTTGCCCGACCTGGCCACGGCGCGCGAATACGGCGAGCGGGTGCTGTACGCCGAATCGGGCACCGGCAACAGCGGCCACTACTACGTCGACCGCGACGGCTCGGTGCTGCGCTATGTGAGCGAGGACCGCATCGCCCATCACGTACGCGGCTACAACCCGCGTTCGATCGGGATCGAACTGGTCAATATCGGCCGTTATCCGCACTGGCTGGATTCGCGCCGCCAGGCCATGCCCGAGGACTACGCCGCGGCGCAGATCGAGGCGCTGACGGCGCTGTTGAACGACCTGCGCCAGCGCCTGCCGTCGCTGCGCTACATCGCCGGGCACGAGGACCTGGACACCACTCAGGTCGAAGCCAGCGACGATCCTTCGGTGCTGGTGCAGCGCAAGCTCGATCCGGGCCCGTGGTTTCCGTGGCCGCGGGTGTTGGCGGCATGCGGCCTGGAGCGGTTGCCGCGCTGAGGTATCGACGCGCCGCGCGGCGTGGGCGCACAACCTCACCGGCCCGCCGCGCCGCCCCGGACCGTGGCGGGCGTCCCGCTATACTCCACCCGACCTCCCAAGCCGCGCGCCGATGACCTCCTCCCCCGTCTCCGAACTGATCGAACTGCTGTCGCTGGAACGATTGGAGGACAACCTGTTTCGCGGCCAAAGCCGCGATATCGGCACCAAGTACGTGTTCGGCGGGCAGGTGCTCGGCCAGGCGCTGTCGGCCGCGCAGGCCACCCTCGACACCGCGCGCGCGGCGCATTCGCTGCACGCGTATTTCCTCAAGGCCGGCGATATCGAAGCGCCGATCGTCTATCAGGCCGATCGCACCCGCGACGGCGGCAGTTTCTCGGTGCGCCGGGTCACCGCGATCCAGCACGGCCAGCCGATCTTCTTCCTGGCCGCCTCGTTCCACGAAGACCAGGACGGCGGCGAGCATCAGCTGTCGATGCCGGAAGTGCCCAAGCCCGAGGACATCGATCCGGCGCCCGCGGTGCCGGCCGAGGTCATGGCGACCTTGCCGACCAAGGTTCAGCGCTGGCTGTCGCGGCAGGGGCCGTTCGAGTTCCGCCATGTGTATCCGCGCGACGAACTCAATCCGCCCAAGCGGCCGCCGTTCCAGCAGGTCTGGTTCCGCCTGAGCGAACCGGTCGGCGACGCGCCGGAGCTGCATCGCGCCCTGCTGGCCTACGCCTCCGACTTCCATCTGCTCGGCACCGCGACGTTTCCGCACGGCATCAGCTACTACCAGCCGAACGTGCAGATGGCCTCGCTGGATCACGCCTTGTGGTTTCACCGTCCGTTCCGCGCCGACGACTGGCTGCTGTATTCGATCGACAGCCCCAGCGCGCAGGGCGCGCGCGGGCTGGCGCGCGGGCAGATCTTCGATCGGCAGGGACGATTGGTCGCCAGCAGCGCGCAGGAAGGCTTGATCCGCGTGGTGCGCGATGCCGCCAGCGCCGCGCAGGTTCCGGCGAAGGAATGACATGAGGCAGGTATTCAGCAGTCCGCGACTGGAAAACGTCGAAGGCGTGGCGCAGTTGTTGCGCGACGCCGGGATCGAAGTGCGGGTCACCAACGACCGCTCCTACAAGGGCAACCGGCGTTCGAGTTTCAGTTACGCCGAACAAGCCAAGGAACGCCCGGCGGTGTGGGTGGTGCAGTCCAGCGATCAGTTGCGCGCGCGCGATCTGCTGCGCGAGGCCGGGCTGATCGACAGCACCCGCGCCGAAGAATCGCATCACGCGCCGTTCCGTTTTCAGTCGAGCATCGACCAGACTCGCACGCCGGGGCAGAAACGCGCGTTCCGGATCAAGATCGGCCTGCTGTTGTGCATCGCGGTGGTGCTGGGCCTGGCGATGTTCCATAACTTGCGCAATCGCCCGGTGGCCGCGCCCGCGGTCGACCCGGCGATGGTCGCGCTGCAGACCCACAAGTTCGATGGCAGCGTCGCGGCGATACCGGCCGGGCTGGCCGCGGCGGTATTCAAGCAACAGCTGGCCGAGGCCGATCAGCCGACCCAATGCCTGCGCGTGGACCGCAGCGATGCCTCGCGCAAATTGCTGACCGCGCTCGCGCGCTCGAACCTGCGCCTGTTGCCGGCGAGCCAGTGCGTGGAAGTGCCCGACGAGGAACAAGGCAGCCACGCGCTCGACGGCGCGCCGGCCGAACTGATCCAGGTGCATGCGTTCCGGCCGACCTCGGCGAGCACCGGCACGGTCGAGTATTCGGCGTACTTCAGCCGCTCGCAGGCGGTCTACAAGACCCTCGAGGTCAAGCTGGTCGACGGCAACTGGACGGTGGTCAAGACGGTCAAGACCGTGCGCGCGATGGGCTGAGCGCGACACCCGCCGCGAATGCAATCCGGTTTCGCGCACGCGGACGGACTTGCGCACGCAAGCGCGACGGCGGCGCCGCTGCCACAGCACTGAAGAACGGCATGGCGACCAACGCCGCCATGCCGTTGCGGGCGCATCCTGCGCCGTTTACACCCTGTCCGGGCGCACTGTTCCGCCCTGGCGCGATCGGTGGTTGTCGCCGGTCACGGCCTATTTCCCGAACGGGTTAAGGACGAACCGTTGACCGATTATCCTGCCATCGACAATCAACGTGCCCTTGGTTTGAGTGGTCCGGATTGTCGTTCCGAAAGGCGTTTTGTCCTCCGGCTGGGCGTCGTATTGCCAGTGCGGCGACATCTGATTTTCGAACATGAAATCCGTGGTGCCCAGATGATGGGTGCTCACCACCTTGCCCTTCGTCGTCGGCGTGGTCTGCCCCGGATCGGGCTTGCGGGCGATATCGCTGATCCACAGGCCCGGCATGGTCCCGGGCGGGCGGGAAGCAGGCACCAGTTCGTTGATGACACCGCGCGAAGGCGCGCACACATCCGCCCACGGCTGTTTTTCCGCCGGATACGCCCATCCATCCGAGATCAGTTCGAACACCGCGGCGGTGCAGTCCAGTTCGTTGTTGGCGACCACCAGGTGGGTGTCGAGGATCTGCTCGGAATCGACCATATCGGGTCGCTCCAGAAGCTGGGTGTAAAGCGGGCCTTCGTGGTTGGTGGAGTAAGAGGTTTTCGCCGTTCTGACAATCGGATCGTCGTTGGCGCATGCCACCGACAGCGGGGCCATCGCCAACGCCGACAGCATCGCCAGGGGGAGGAGCGATTTTGCAATCATGAAGTTCTCCGTATCTACTTCTGTAATGAGACGCGGGCATCTATGCCCGCGCCGTCCGCGCCGATCGGCGCGGACGGATCATTAGAAATACGGGTACGGACCGGCGGGGCCCGCCGGATCCTCGATTACCGCGCGATTTACACCGACCTCATCGCATTGCGTCGACTTTCTGACTCGTCCTATCCACGCATCGGCGCAAGCGACACGCACGGCGGAAGCTCGACGCCCGTCCGAACGCTCCCTCGGGCGCTCCCTTGCCGCCGCCGCGCCGGTCGGTCACATTCCCCGGCGAGCTACGTCTAGGTTTGCAGGCATCGCCGGATGCCGCCGTCCCGAGACCACTTGCATGACACCCGCCTACCCGTCGCGCCGCATCCCCACCTCTCCCGCACCCGCCCTTTCGAGCGCCTGGCGATGAACGCCGAAGCCCTGCATTCCCTGATCGACCATCACCTGCCGGCGGCCTCGCGCGGCGATACCGCCGCGTATTCGCGCATCGTCGGCGCCTGCCAGAACTCGGTCACCGCCATTGCCCTGGCGATGGTGCGCGACGTCCACGCCAGCGAGGACATCGCCCAGGAAGCCTTCCTCAACGCCTGGCAGAACATCCGCAAGCTGCAGAACCCATCAAGCTTCCTGCCGTGGCTGCGCCAGATCACCCGCAACCTCGCCAACGATCATCTGCGCGCGCGCCAGCGTCTGCCGCGCGGCAGCGACGACTTCGACGCGGCCATCGCCGCCGCGGCCGATCCCGAACCCAGCGCGGTCGAACGCCTGATCGAAGCCGAGCGCGCGCAAGTCGCGGCCGAATTGATCTCGGCACTGCCCGACGAAAGCCGCGAGGTCCTGCTGCTGTATTACCGCGAAGGCCAAAGCTCGCAGCAGGTCGCCGCCCTGCTCGGCCTGAGCGACGCGGCCGTGCGCAAGCGCCTGTCGCGCGCGCGCAGCTCGGTGCGCAGCGAGTTGCTCGATCGCTTCGCGGTGTTCGCGCGGGCCAGCGCGCCCACGGTCGGTTTCACCACCCTGGTCGCCAGCGCGCTCGGCGTGATCGCGCCGGCCGGCACCACCACCGCGGCGATCGCGGCCGGGTCGATCGGCTCGGGCCTGGCCGGCAAGTTCGGCCTGGGCGGGCTCGGCACCGCCGGCACCTCCGGCGGCGTGGTCGGCAGCGTGGTGGTGTTCGTGGTCGAACGGGTGTTGTCGCCGGTGTCCGAGGCGATGACCGGCGCGCCGCTGGACAGCGCCTCGATCGCCATCCGGATGACGACGATCAGTTCGCAGACCCTGGGCGGGGTGATCGGCGGTTTCGTCGGCGGCTTGATCGCCACGGTGCTGATCGCGCGCTACATGCTCGGTTTCGCCGCCACACCACAGGAGCGGCGCGAGATCGGCCGGCTGATCACGGTCATGAGCGTGACCAGCGCGCTGCTCGCGGTGGCCACCCTGGTCACGCTGGAGGTCAGCCGCGGCTGGATCGCGCCGCTCGCGGTGACCTTGGCGGTGATCGTATTGAGCCTGTGGCAATGGCTGGTCGTGGTGCCGCGCGCGCTGGCGCCGTCGATGGCGCGGATCCGCCGCGAAACCGGCCGCGATCCCAAGCGCAGCCTGATCTATCGCTGGGTGCTGGGGCCGCAGGCGATGGTCTGGAGTTCGCTGGTGATGCTCGCCTCGGTGGTGTACGTGCTTTTTCGCGACGGCCGCTTCGGCTGATCGCTCTCGGTAACGATCACCAGCGATCGCCGCGGCTCCGCTGCGCCCCCGCGCCAACATCGTCCCCGCGCATCGCGCGTGATCCGCGTGCGCATTGCCGCTCCGCGTCGCGCGTCATGCGCGCGGACATCGCCGGCCGCATCGCGCGTCATGCGCATGCTCATGGCACATACGCCTCCGGCGCGGCGGCGAAGTTCACCGGCACGGTGATCCTCGCGCTCGCGCCGTTGTCCAGATCCACGCTCAGATTGACCGCGCCGCCGCCGGCCGCGCCGCCGCTGGCGGGATTGCACGCGCCGGTGCCGGCGCCGATCGCGCAGCTCCAGGCGGCGGCGAGGGTCGCGCCGTTGGGCAGCACGTCCTCGACCAGCGCGCCGGTCACCGCATCGGGGCCGTCGTTGCGTACGGTGAGGGTGTACACGGCGCTGCCACCCGGCGTGTAGGTCGCGCTCGCGTCGCTCTTGACGATCGACAGCGCCGCCTGGTTGCGAGTGTTGGTGAAGACGCAGGTCAGCACGTCGTCGGCGACCACGCTGGCGCCGGGAATCGTGTAGACCGTGCCCGCGAGCGCGCCGACCGCGGTGTTGGCGGCGTTGCGGCACAGCGCCGAGGTCAGCGCATAGCCGGCCGGCACGCCGGTCTCGGCGATGGTCACGTCGGTGCCGGCCGCGACCACCGTGTAGGCCTGCACGCCGGCGGTGTTGACGTCGCCGTCGACCTGGACCGCGGTGCCCGCGGCCTGGGTGGTGACGTTGCCGGTGGCCTGCGCGGTATTGGTCAGCGCGAAGCCGAAGCTGTCGACGCCGCGCAGGCTGGTCTTGTTGAGCACGATCCGCGGCGAGGCCGCGACCACGTTGCGGGTCGGTTGATCGCCGGGCGTGGCGGGATCGGCATCGCTGACGTCGAGCAGGTTCTGACCCAGGGTCGCGGCGCGATGCGCCACGCTCGCGCTGTTGTTGATCACCGTGCCGGCCGCCACGCCGGCATTGACCCGCACGCGAAAACGCAGGCTGAAACTCTCGCCTGGCGCGATCGTGCCGCCGCTGCCGGCGGTCGCGCCGGTGCCCAGGCGGAACACCACGCGACTGTTGCCGGCATCGAATTCGGCCTGGTCGTCTCCGGCCGCGTCGCTGAGCGCGCCGGCATTGGCGCCGCTGACGATGACCAGACTGCCCGGCTCGTAGGTCGTGTTGGCCGGGATCGCATCGGTCAGCACGGTCTGCAGCGAGGAATCGCTGCCAATGTTGGTGGTGCCGATGGTGAATTCGAGCAATTCGCCCGGCAACAAGCCGCCGCCGTTGAGGTCGGCCGAACTCTTGAGCAGCCGGTCCTTGAGATTGGGCCGCGATACGTCGGTGGCGCGGCTGATCATGCCGAAGATCAACACCTCGTCGATGCTGCCGCGGGCGCGGATCAAGGCCGAGGTCGCGCTGTTGGGCAAGGGCACGTTGGGCGGGGTGAAATCCAGGTCCATGCCCAGGGTGTCGAAATAGTTCGGCGTGCGCGCGCCGACGTCGGCGCCGTTGCGGGAGATCGAACTGTTCCAGAAGTTGCTGACCGGATTGGCCGCGTTGGACACGTTGCTCAGCGTGGCCGCGTTGCGGCCGTACTGCAGTCCGACCGCGCCGTCGACGGTATCGTCGCCGTCCCAGCCCAGCAGCCCGAGGGTGGTGTTGACCGGCCCGGTGGCCGGGGTGACGAAGCCGCTGAACGCGATGTCGACCGGCAAGGCCGAGTCGCTGGCGCTGAGCAGGCCGTCGTAGATATTGAGGTTGCGGGTCGCGGTCTGGGCCGGATCGCGGTAGGCGATCACCAGCGCCCAGCCGGCCCAGCTGCTGCCCGCCGAACCGATCCCGCGCTGGGTGGTCTGCACGTTGGCGACGGTGTAACTGCCGTTGCCCGCGGCCTGGACCAGCGCGGTGACGTCGTCGAAGCCCTGATACGCGGCATCGCCGAACGCGCCGGCCGAATTCGTCAACAGTTCGTCGGCGCTGAGCGAGGTGTACAGCGCGGACCCGGGCGTGCGCAGACGCACGCTGTTGCGCGCGAGCGAGGCGCTGACGCCGCTCCAGTACAGGCCGGCGAACAGCACGGTCGACCCCGTCGGCAGCGCGAGCGTGGCGCTGCTGGAATTGAACGTGGTCGCGTCGCTGTCGACATCGACATAGACCATGGCGATGGCCGGGTCCTGATTGACGACGGTGACGCTGCCGTTCTGCGCCTGCGTACATAAGGTGATGTTGCCGCCGCAATGCAGGTTGATATTGCCGATGCCGGTGATATCGCCGTTGACGGCCGGGTTCTGGTAGCGCGGCGCGAACGCGCGATCGGCCTGCGCGGCCGGCGCCAGCATCGTCGCAACGATCGCGAAAGCCGCGACCGCGAGGCGGAGGCGCCACCCCGGCAAAGCGCCGACTTCGATCGGCTGTGCATTGAACAGGTGCCGTAGCGCCATAGCATCGCCCCCCTATGCGACGTATCGGCATCGCGATTCGCGGATGCCATGGCACTACTTACTAATCCTAAAAATTCGAAAACAGAAGGCTGCGCGCGGCCTCAGCGAAAATAAAATTGTTTCGCGCAGTTTATGTTTCCAAGAGGCACGTTAGATCTACTAAAAAAGCACGCACCTGTAAAAAACTCCTGATTTCATGCAGCTAATTCATCCGGGGCGAAACGACCGCTGCGCAAAACGCTTGTAAACGACTCGACGCCAAGCCACATAAATCGAGTCACATAGTCACAACAATTCACTCAGATTTTTGCCTGTCCGGTTTACCCGTCGCATGCGGCCAGATCCGGACCGCATCGCGCGATGCACCGAGCCGGCCTCAATCCATCCGCGGCGCGATCGATGCCGATCGTTTCAGTGCGCTGGAACCACGCGGCACCCCGGCCGCCACGCACCGCATCGGAACCGAACCCGGCTCCGATGCGGCGCAACGAACATTTGCCTCAACGACGCGGCGTGGGCTTGAGATCGGCCTTGGTCAGGAAGCCGTCGCGGTTCTCGTCGAGGAACGCGAAGCTCTTGGCCAGGCGCGGCATCTTTTCGTCGACTTCGATCTTGCTCAGCTTGCCGTCGTGATTGAGATCGGCGGCGGCGAACTTCTCGTCGAAACGCTTGGCGCGTTCGGCTTCGCGCTTGGGCCGTTCGCTTTCGAAGTAAGCGTGCAGCTCGCTGCGCACGATGTAGCCGTCGCGGTTGCGATCGATCTGCGCGAACTTGTCGCCCAGGCGCGGCGACTTCGCCGCTTCGGCCTGACTGATTCGACCGTCGCCGTCGGTGTCGAGCGCGGCCGGGCCGCCATGGCCACCGTGTCCGCCACGACCGCCGTGTTCGCGTCCACCGCGACGCTGCGGGCGTTCGCTCGCATCGAGTTTGCCGTCGTGGTTCTTGTCGAGCTTGTCGAAGTTCTCGGCCAGGCGCGGCAGCTTGGACGCTTCCTCGCGGGTGATCACCCCGTCGTTATTGGCGTCGAGCTTGATCCGCTGGCGCTGCGGCGCGGCGGTGTCGGTCTGGGGCGCCGCGATGGCCGCGCCGGCGAGCATGGCCGCGGCGAGCGCGGCGACATAGAGGGGGGAACGGGTCATGCGTTGACTCCTGCGGCAGGCGCCACCGTGGCGCCGATGAGCGGATCAACGTCCCCGCCGTAAGGCGGTTGACACGCTGGCGTGGACATTCATCGGCGCGACAGCCGGCCGATCTGCGTCGAGCCGGCGCTAACCCGTCGCCGACCACGCAAAACTCCGACGCCGGCCTGCGCAGCGGGCGAACGCGGCGCTATGCTGCGCCCATGGGCACGCAACCTCAGCCTGACAGCGACGATCTCCGCCTGTTTCACACCGGCGAGCACGCCTGCGGCTACTGGCCCGAGCGCACCGCCCGCGATCTGGTCCTGGACCCGCGCGATCCGCGCCTGCGCGAGTGGTACCCGCACGCGCTGGGCTGGGGCTTCCGCCGCTCCGGCGACATCGTCTACCGCCCGCATTGCAGCGGCTGCCGCGCCTGCGTCGCGGTGCGCATCCCGGTCGACCGGTTCGTGCCCGACCGCAGCCAGCGCCGCTGTCTGGCGCGCAACGCCGCGGTGGAAATGCGCGTGCGCCCGGCCGAACGCGACGAGGAACAACTCGCGCTGTACAAGCGCTACCTCGCCTCGCGCCACGCCGGCGGCGGCATGGACGGCCACGGCGCGCTCGAGTTCGACCAGTTCCTGATCGGCAGCTGGAGCGAGAACCGCTTCCTCGAGCTGCGCGAACCGGCGCCGCGCGGCCACGGCAAGCTGCTGGCGGTCGCGGTCACCGACGTAGTCGACAACGCCCTGTCGGCGGTCTACACCTTCTACGACCCCGACCTGGCCGATCGCAGCCTCGGCACGCTGGCGATCCTGCGCCAGATCGAATGGGCCCGACGCGAACGGCGCGGCCATCTGTATCTGGGCTACTGGATCGCCGGCCATCCGAAGATGGATTACAAACGCCGTTTCCGACCGTTGGAGGCATTCGATGGTCGCGATTGGCGCGTTTTTACACATTCGTAACACTCTGTGCGTGCGGGTCGTGTATTTCGTACCCGCGTCGTAGTCACGACATGCGGGAAGGCGCCGCTCAGGCCTGGCATGGAGCCGCCACCCTCATCACTCAACGCCACATGGAGTTTCCGCAATGAAATTGAACACCCTGTTCCTGGCTGCCGCGATCACCCTGAGCCTGGCCGCCTGTAACAAGCCCGCCGACAAGCCCGCCGACGCCCCGGCCGCCGACGCCGCTGCCGCGCCGGCTGCCGATCCGGCCGCCACCCCGGCTCCGGACGCTGCTCCGGCTGCTCCGATGGATCCGGCCATGCCGGCTGCTGCCCCGGCCGCCGCCAGCGTCGGCGTCGCCGAGTGCGACGACTACCTGGCCAAGGTCAGCGCCTGCCTCACCGACAAGGTGCCGGAAGCTCAGCGCGCGGCGTTCCAGACCGGTCTGGACCAGAGCCGCAATGCCTGGGCCCAGGCCGCCGCCACGCCGCAGGGCAAGGAAGCGCTGGCCAACGCCTGCAAGATGGCGCTGGACCAGAGCAAGGCTCAGTACGCCTCGTTCGGCTGCACCCTGTAATTCGAACCTTCGGGCTCGACGCGACGCCCCGGCTTGCCGGGGCGTTGTTGTTTGTGGGGTTCGGTCGCGCGCAAGCGATCGGGCATCGATCGAGGTCGGATCGAGAGCGTCGGGGTTGAAGCCTGCGCGACAAGAAATTTCGCCGCGACGAGGTTTTTTGTGGGATGGGCTTCAACCCCGACGCGCTTGTCCCGGCTCGCCGCGAACGCCCCCGATAACTCGCCCGCGTAACCGCCCGAAACTGTCACTAAGCCCGAATCGCGCCGTGCCATCATGCGCTCATGTCCAGACCACTTCCCTACGTCGCCGCGATCCTCGCGGCCCTGCTCGCGGCCTGCACGCAAGTGAACGTTCACGGCGATCCCAAGGCCTGGGTCAAGGCTCAGAACGAGACCGCGCAGTTGCGCGTGGCGACCTATAACACCTCGCTCTACGACGACGCCGACGGCGGCCTGATCGCGCGCCTGCAAGGCGACGACGGCAACGCGCGCAAGATCGCCGCGGTGCTGCAGCGCGTGCGTCCCGATCTGGTCCTGCTCAACGAATTCGACTACGACGCGCAGCACCGCGCGGCCGACCTGTTCCAGCGCAATTACCTGGAAGTCGCCCAGCCCGGCGGCGGCGAAGCTTTGCGCTATCCCTACCGCTATCTCGCCCCGGTCAACACCGGCGTGCCGAGCGGGCTGGACCTGGACGGCGACGGCCAATCCGGCGATGCAAAGCGCGCCGACCGCGCGCGCGGCAACGACGCCTGGGGCTACGGCCTGCATCCGGGCCAGTACGGCATGCTGGTGCTGTCGCGGTATCCGATCGACACCGCCGCGGTGCGCAGCTTCCAGACCTTCAAGTGGAGCGCCCTGCCCGGCGCGCGCCAGCCGCGTAATCCGGCCACCGGCAAGGCCTGGTACTCGGACAGCGTGTGGCCGCAGATGCGGCTGTCGTCGAAATCGCATTGGGACGTGCCGGTGAAAACGCCGCTGGGCGTGCTGCACTTCCTCGCCGCGCATCCGACCCCACCGGTGTTCGACGGCCCGGAGGATCGCAACGGCGCGCGCAATCACGATGAAATCGCACTGTGGGCGCGCTACCTCGACGGCGGCACGCCGGCGTGGCTGTGCGACGACCAAGGCCGCTGCGGCGGACTGGCGGACGATGCGCGCTTCGTCATCGTCGGCGACATGAATGCCGATCCGATCGACGGCGACGGCGTGCCGGGCTCGATCAAGCAATTGCTCGATCACCCGCGCGTCGATGCGAGCCACATACCGCGCAGCGAAGGCGCCACCGAACGCGCAAGCTTTTACGGCTTCGCGCGCAAAGGCGACATCGCCCAGCACACCGGCGATTTCGGCCCGAAGGCCGGCACCCTGCGCCTGGATTACGTGCTGCCCTCGCGCGGCTGGCAGGTCAAGGACACCGGCGTGTTCTGGCCGAAGTCCGGCAGCGAAGACGCGAAGATTTCCGAAGCCAGCGATCATCACCTGGTGTGGGTCGATCTGAGCAACTGAGCACAGCGCAAGCGGGCATCGCTACCGCTTCGACTCAAGCGCGGTGCTGAAGATCACATTAACCGAACGCACACGCCTCAGATTTCCGCCCGCGACACCGGCATGCTGTGCAGGCCGGGTCGCTGTCCTGATCCGCACGCGCCGATCGAGTTATACAACGCAGCAGTTGAAACCCACGCCGACGCCGCGCTTCACGTCCGCCGCACGATTCGATGAAGCGCCCGGCCCGATGCCCGCCATCGCGACCGGACCAGCAACGATTCCACCGCCCTGACCGATGTCGACCTTGAATACTTCACGTCTTGAAACACTGCGCGAACGCATCCGTTCGCTGCCAACGACTCCACCGCCCGCTCCCTGGAAAGCGATCGCGAATGTCGCCGTCGGCGGATTGAGTTCGGTGGGCTTCGACCGCGATTCGGATCTGCTGCTGGTCGTATCCAGTCAGGGGCGCGGCGTGTTCGATTGTCTCAGCGGCGAGCGCGTGGCGCGCGATCGCGGCGATTACGAAGAAGACTACGCCCACCTGGAAGCGCAAGGCATCGGCCCCTTGCAGGGCCGCGCGATCCGCATCGCCGGCGCGGGCGGCGGCGGACTGGCCACCGCCACCGCGGACGGCTGGGCCTTGCACCGGCTCGAACTGGACTGGCCCGCGCAGGAACTGGTGCTGACCGAGCCGGGCTCGCACCTGTTCGGCGATCTGTACGAAAAGCCCGCGCCGCTGCACAAGATCCATCAGGACTCGACCGTGCGCGCCTGCGGCTTCTCCGCCACCGGACTGAGCCTGGTGATCGCCACCAGCAGCGACCTTCTGATCTTCGCGCGCGGGTAGAACGCGCCGGTCGCGTCCTTCGCGTTGTCGCGTTGTCGCGATGGTCATCGCCGCATGCGTCATCGCCGTTCGCCATCCCCGCCGCTGAAATCCGGGCGATAGAATCGGGGCCTGCGTCATCGCACCCACCCCGACCGGCAACCATCGCATGTACACCTCCGTCACCTGGGCCATCCAGACCAACTTCATCGCCGACGAGCAGATCCGCCGGGTGTGGAACGCCGCCGAAGATGCCGGCGCGCGCGTGCAGGACATCCAGGTGATTCCGTTCTCCGACGAACTGGGCAACCACGTGCCGCAGATCGACGGCGTGGTGATTCCCTACGGCGCGACCAAGCTGACCCGGCTGGCGGTGCAGCGCGGCTGGACCGGGCTGTGCTTCGATCCCGACACTTTCCGCGTCGACTGCTGGAATCGCAACCGCGGCGACATGCTCAACCAGCACGTGCGGCAGATGAGCGTGCGCGAGTGCATGGCGGCGATGGAGCACGAGCCCGACGACAGCGTCTGGTTCGTGCGCCCGCTGCACGACCTCAAGCATTTCGACGGCACGGTCACGGTCGCCAAGGAAATCCGCCGTTGGATGAGCAGCGTGGATTCGGGCAACTTCAGCTTCGACGGCGACACCGAAGTGATCGTGGCGCCGCCGCAAAAGATCCACGCCGAATGGCGGTATTTCATCGTCGACGGCACGGTCGTGGACGGCTCCTCCTACCGCATCGCCGGCCAGCGCATGGCCAATGCGGTCGCGCGTCCGGAACTGTACGAGCAGGCGCAAGCGCTGGCCGACGGCTGGCTGCCGCACCGCACCTGCGTGATGGACGTGGCCCAGACCGACGACGGGCTCAAGGTGATCGAGTTCAACACCTTCAACTCGTCGGGGTTCTATGCGCACGACATCGAGAAGATCGTCGCCGCGGTGACCGCGCATTTCGCCACCTCGCCTCGCGCGGCAGCGGCGGTCGAAGCCGATGCACTCGGATGACTCCTGGGCGGCGGTCGAACACTGGTTCGGCGCGCCGATCGCAACGCAGTTGCGCGAAGCGATTGCCCGTCATGGCGGCGGCGAGATCGGCGCGGTCCGTTTGTACGCAGTCGACGAGCTGATCGAACGCAACCAATGCTACGAAACCCAGGTTTATTGCCCGGGCTATCTGACTGTGGGCGACGATGGCGGCGGCCGCGCGATCCTCGCGCACGCGGGGCTGGCGCCACCGACCGTATTCGTGGTCGGTCACGGCAGCATGAGCGAGGACGACTTCGTCGCGGTCGGCGACGACCTTGCGGGCTGGCTCCACGCTGGTTGTCCGCTGGACTGAAGATTGCGCGTCTGGCGCATCGTTGCCGGATGCGTGTCGTCGCCAAGGTAATGGGCGCTGCATCGGCAAGCATCCACGATCAGCTCGTCGCGCTCCGTGCATCGCGCCGGGTCCGAGTTCGGCGGACGACGAATAAACCAACCGTCAGTGCGAACCTGGCGGGCCGCTCAAGCCCAGCGATATCTCGAACCGATACGCAACGCTGACGCGGCGATCGCCGATCCGCCAGCACCGCACGCGGCTCAGCCCCCGGCCGGCCCGTGGAATTCGCGGATGACCTCGATCGTCCCGACGATTTCGTCGTTGAGCGCTTCCAGTTCCTCCGCCGGCACCCACCACTCGGTGTGATGCGCGCCGCCGACTTTCTGGATCGGGTAGCGGGCCATGAACGCGGCCCGCACCTGGAAGCGGGTGACCGCGCCGTAGCCGCTGTCCTTGATGTTCCAGCGCTCGGCGATCTCGGCCGCGTACTGTTCGTTGGTCACCGGATAGAAGATCGGCTGCTCGGGCAGACGCGGCGGCCAGCGCTTGAATGCGCTGTCGCGCAGCTTCGCCAACTCCTCCGGGCCAACCGGCCGGTACAGGGTGACGGTGTCTTCGTGCTTGCTTGGAGCGTTCATTGCTGGACTCCTTGTCCGCGCCAACCTGCCGGCGAAGTGCGGGCCGAATCGATCGTCCTGCCCGAAGCGGCGCAATCTACCGCGTTTGCGTCGACCGCGCCCGCAAACGACGCACGCGCGCGACGTGGTACGACCGCGGCGGTACGATCGCGGCGGCTCGGCGGCGACGCCGCTCAGTCGGGTTTATCTGGGCTTATTCGGTTTTATTCGGATTGCTCGCCGCGATCACCGTCGCCGGCGCATCCGGCACCGCCGGCGCGGGACTCGGCGCGGACGTCGGTGCGGGACTCGGCGCCGAGGCCGGCGCGGCGGTGACGGGCACGCTCTTCGGCGCGGCTTTCGGCGCGGGCTTGGGCAGGCTGGCGCCGAACCCGAACGAGCCCTCGCCGTGCGCCGAGACGATCATGCGCACCATGCTGCCGGGCACCATCAACTCCAGCGACAGGAAGTGTCCGTCGGCGGTGCGGCCTTCCAGGGTCATTTCGGTGAATGCACCGCCGGTGTCGATTTCCTTGCACAGCACGTGCGCGCCGGCCGGCCCGTCGAGCAGATATGGCCGTATCGCATCGCCCAGCACCTCCAACGCCTGCGGGAAGAAAAATACCGCGTAGCCCTGCGTGTCGTTCATCGTCGCTTCCCTGGATGGTTCGGTACCGTGTGGCCCGGCGCGCGCGGCGGCGGACGCTGTCGCGCCGCGAATCGAGGATCGCGGCGCCTGCTCGCGCTCAGCGCAGTTCGATTTGCAATTGCGCCGCCGCTTCGCGCGCCTTGGCGCGCGCTTGATCGATGTCGGCGCCCAAGGCCAGGGTCACCGCGACCCGGCGCTGGCCTTCCACGCGCGGCTTGCCGAACAAGCGCAACTGCGTGTCGACCTGCCCCAGCGCCGCATCGACGCCGGAGAACACCGGCACGCCGACACCTTGGGCGAGCACCGCGCACGAGGCCGACGCGCCGTGCTCGCGGATGGTCGGAATCGGCAGGCCGAGGATCGCGCGCGCATGCAGGGCGAATTCGCTCAGGTCCTGCGAGATCAAGGTGACCAGGCCGGTGTCGTGCGGCCGCGGCGAGACCTCGCTGAACCACACCTCGTCGCCCTTGACGAACAACTCCACGCCGAACACGCCGTAACCGCCCAGATCGTCGGTGATGGCGCGGGCGATCTGCTGCGCGCGCGCCAGCGCGACCGGATTCATCGGCTGCGGCTGCCAGCTTTCGCGGTAGTCGCCGTCGCGCTGCAGGTGGCCGATCGGCGCGCAGTAGGTCACGCCGCCGGCATGGCGCACGGTCAGCAGGGTGATTTCGTATTCGAAATCGATGAAGCCTTCGACGATGACCCGGCCGGCGCCGGCGCGGCCGCCGGTCTGAGCGTAGTTCCAGGCCTTGTCGATCTCGCCCGGATCGCGCACCAGGCTCTGGCCCTTGCCCGAGGACGACATCACCGGCTTGATCACGCACGGCAGGCCGAGCTCGGCGACCGCGGCGCGGTAGTCCTCGACGGTGTCGACGAAGCGGTACGGCGAAGTCGGCAGTCGCAGGGTTTCGGCGGCGAGACGGCGGATGCCTTCGCGGTCCATGGTCAGGCGCGCGGCGCGCGCGGTCGGGATCACCCGTGTTTCGGTGCCGCGCTCGGCGAATTCGCGTTCCAGTTCGACCAGGGTTTCGGTATGGATCGCCTCGATCTCCGGCACGATCAGATGCGGCCGCTCGGCCGCGATCAAGGCGCGGACGGCCTGGCCGTCGAGCATGTCCAGCACGTGGCTGCGGTGGGCGACCTGCATCGCCGGTGCGTCGGCGTAGCGGTCGGCCGCGATCACCTCCACCCCGAAGCGCTGCAGCTCGATCGCCACCTCCTTGCCCAGCTCGCCCGAACCGAGCAGAAGCACGCGAAAGGCGTGCGGGGATAGCGGCGTACCAAGCGTGGTCATGGACGAAACCTCAAGTGGGGTGGGATGAGCCTAGTCTAACTTTCCGCGCCGGGGCGGCGTTCGCGGACTATGGCGGCACACATCGCCCGTGCGATGCTGTGGCTATGCCCTTTGCCCGTCCTCGGCCCGCAGCGCGCGCCGTCGCCCTCGCATCGCCGGATGCCCCGCCGACCGCCCGCGCCGCCACCGCGCCGGGCGGCGTTCGGCGCCGGCTGGCGTGGCTCACGGGCTTGCTAGGCGCTGCCGTGCTGGTCGCGTGCTCGGGCTCGGACACGCCGCCCGAACACGGCAGCAGCGAACTGGCCGGAATGATGCTGGACCCGCAACTGTCGGAGATCAGCGGCCTGGCCGCCTCGCGCCGGCATCCGGACGTACTGTGGATGCACGACGACGGCGGCAACCCCGAACGCCTGTTCGCGGTCGCGACCAATGGCGACCGCCTGGCCACGCTGCGGATCGAGGGCGTGACCAAGACCGATTGGGAGGACATGGCCGCGTTCGAACTCGACGGCCGCTCCTACCTGCTGATCGCCGACACCGGCGACAACGGCGGCCTACGTCGCAGCCTGCAGCTGCACGTGATCGAAGAGCCTTCCAAGATCGAGAACGCGCGGCTCAAGCCGGCCTGGTCGATCGCGTTCCGCTGGCCCGACGGCGCGCGCGACTGCGAAGCGGTGGCGGTCGACGTGGCGCGCAAACAGGTGCTGCTGATTTCGAAGAAACGCCAGCCGCCGGAGCTGTTCGCGCTGCCGCTGATGCCGGCCGGCAACGCGCTGCAGACCGCGACCCGGCTCGGCGAACTGGCCGGTATCCCGCAAGCCGACGAGGCGCTGCGCAAATCCAATCCCGGCCGGGCCAAGCTGCAAGGCCAAGTCACCGCGGCCGACATCTCGCCCGACGGCACGACCCTGGCGGTGATGACGTATCGCTACCTGTTGCAGTACCCGCGCCAGCCGCAACAGAGCTGGGCCCAGGCGGTCGCCGGCGCGCCGCGGGTCAGCGATCTGCCGTGGCTGCCGCAGGCCGAGGCGCTGGGCTGGTCGGCCGACGGCCGCAGCCTGTATACGACGGGGGAATTCATTCCGGCGCCGCTTTATCGGATTACGCCGTAAGGCTGGGAATCGGGAATCGGGAATCGGGAATCGGGAATCGGGAATCGGATGGAGCATCGCCGCCTGCGGTTTGCGCCGGCAGGCGGATTGACCGTGGGTTTGCAGACCACCGCGCAAGCCAGACCGGGCGTGCTACCTCGCCCGACGCACCGCCCCGACGAACGGCTGCCCAGACCTGATATCAATCTGATATCAATATCGCAGACACCGACCGAGCCGACGCCATGAAAGAAAACCCGACCCACTCCCTGTCCGGCATCCCGGTGCTGATCGGCCTGCTGCTGATCCTGCTCGTGTGCGCCTACGGCTTCGCCACCGGATTCACCGATCCCGGCCTCTACTTCGCCATGATCGGCTCGGCGCTGATCGGCGCGATCGCCGCGTTCTGCCTGATGGGCCTGTACATGGTCGAACCCAACCAGGCCGCGGTGCTGAGCCTGTTCGGCAAGTACATCGGCACGGTCAAGGAAAACGGCCTGCGCTGGAACAACCCGCTGTTCGCCAAGCGCAAGGTCAGCCAGCGCGTGCGCAATTTCGAAAGCGGCCGGCTCAAGGTCAACGAACTCGACGGCAGCCCGATCGAGATCGCCTCGGTGATCGTCTGGCAAGTGGTCGATTCGGCCGAAGCGGTCTACAACGTCGACGACTACGAAACCTTCGTCCACATCCAGACCGAGTCGGCGCTGCGCGCGATGGCCACCATCTATCCCTACGATCAGCACGAGGACGGCCAGTTGTCGCTGCGCAGCCACGCCGCCGAGATTTCCGTGCACCTGCGCGACGAACTGCAGGAACGCCTGGCCGACGCCGGCATCCACGTGGTCGACGCGCGCATCAGTCACCTCGCCTACGCGCCGGAAATCGCCCACGCCATGCTGCAGCGTCAGCAGGCCAACGCGGTGATCGCCGCGCGCACCCGGATCGTCTCCGGCGCGGTCGGCATGGTCGAAATGGCCCTGGCCGAATTGCAGAAGAACGGCGTGGTGCAGCTCGACGAGGAGCGCAAGGCGCAGATGGTCAGCAATCTGCTGGTGGTGCTGTGCGGCGACCGCAGCACCCAGCCGATCGTCAACGCCGGCACCCTGTACTGAGGCCCGCCCATGAGCACGACCACCCACGCTTTGATGTTGCCGGCGATCATGCTGATCAGCGCGGTGCCGACCCTGGTCGCCGCGGTCCTGGTCGCGCGCGGCAACCTGCACTTGGTCAACGGGCTCGATGCCTCGCGCCTGCGCGACCCGGCCGCGACCGCGGCGCGGTTGTCGCGACTGCTCGCGCTGATCGCCATCGCGATCCTGCTGGCCGCGCCGGGGTATTACTGGGCGACCGGCAACGACAGCCGCACCACCGGCGTCACCGTGGCCCTGCTGATCGCCGTCAACGGCCTGGTGGTGGCGCTGATGCTGGCGGTGGCCAAGGCGCGGCGCGATTATCGCGACTCGCAGCGCAACGACACGGCGAACGGATCTCGCAGCGAGCGGACCGGCCGCCGGTGAGCGAGAAGAAGGCCTACCCGCTGCGCATCAACGCCGAAGTGCTCGCCGCCGCGCAGCGCTGGGCCGACGACGAGTTGCGCTCGCTCAACGCGCAGATCGAATATGTCCTGCGCGACGCGCTGCGCAAGAGCGGCCGGCTGCCGCGCCAGGACACCCCGACGCCCGAGGACGACGCATGAGCCAATGGAAGCACCACGTAACCGAACTCACCTACCAGTTGTTCGAGGCGCCGATGCGCGAGCGCATCCAGCGCGAACTCGATCAGCGCGGCGAACAGGGCTGGGAACTGGTCGCGGTCGAACACGACCCGGGCATCCTCGGCACCCGCCTGTATTTCAAGCAGCCGGCATGACCAGCCCGCGCGCTGCCCGGCCCGCTTCAGCCCGGCCGGCCCTCGGCAACGTGGCACGCCGCGGCCGCAGCCGTTAACCTGAGCCCATGCGCGGCCCCGGCACTGTCCTGATCAACACGCCCGAGATCGAACTGTGGCCGGGCGGACTGCTGCGCGCGCGCAGCAACCACGACGCCCGCGCCCTGGCGCGCGCGCGGCACGTACTGCGGCGCAAGCGCGACGGCCGTTTCCTCGCCGCCGACCTGCCCGAAGGCCTGCTGCCGCTGGTCCACCGACTGATGCGCGAAGACGGTATCGACGCCGCGCTCGACGCCCTGGACAGCATCGTCGAATACCGCCGCGAAGGCCTGGTCCGCGTGCATGAGCTGCCGTTGGACCGGATCGAGCATCGGCTCGACGCGCTCGGCCTGGACGGTGCCGCCTATGAAGATCGCACCGGCCTGGATCTGGTCGCCGAACCCGACCGGCTGGCGCTGGCCGGCGTCGACCGCTTCCGCCGCCCGCTGTGGCTGCACCCGGTCGCCGCGCGCGCCTGGACTCACCTGCGCGAGGCGGCGCAGCGCGACGGCATCGTGCTCGACGCGATCTCCGGCTATCGCAGTCACGATTACCAACTGGGCATCTTCGAACGCAAACTGGCGCGCGGCCTGAGCGTCGAGGAGATCCTCACCGTCAACGCCGCGCCGGGCTACAGCGAACACCACAGCGGCCTCGCGCTGGACATCGGCACGCCGGGCGAACCGCCGGCCGAAGAATCGTTCGAACACACCGCGGCCTTCGCCTGGCTGCGCGAGCGTGCCGGCGGCTATGGCTATGCGATGAGTTATCCGCGCGGCAATCCGCACGGGATCGTCTACGAACCCTGGCATTGGCGCTGCACGCCGGCCTGAGCTCGCCGGAACACGCTGGTCTGAGCATCCGGGCCTGAGTGCGCCGGCCTGACCGCGATGTCCGCGGCGACGACGGGCTGAGCGGATCGGCGCGGCCGGATCGGGCGGCGACTTCGAAACCCTCGTGTAGCGACGCGGCATCGGGTGTGCCAACGCATTCCACTCAGCCAGCGTTGTGGCACCACTGGCTACAAAACAGTACGCATCGCATGCGTACCGCCGCGGGACCAGGCGGGGTCGTCGAACCCAATCGAAATCCGATCCGCTCAAGGAGCGTCGCATGAGCACCCGCCGGTTCTGGCCGCTCGCCGCCATTCTGTTCGCGCTGCCGTTCGGGTATTTCTTCGGCCAGTCGTGGATCGCCGACGGCCAGGGACTGTCGCAATCGCTGTACACCGGCGCGATGAATTTCTTCTACATCGGCCTGCCGCAGGCCTTGATCGCCCTGACCTGCCTGCTCGCCAGCGTGCGCCGCACCACCACCTTGGCGTTCCTGATCCTGGCCGACGGCTTGTTCGCGGCATTCACGATCTGGACCTATGGCAAGGTCGACACCGCGATCGCCTGGTTCGTGCTGTACCTGCCCGGATCGATCGCGGTGCTGGCCCTGGCCGGCCTGCTGTGGCTGGCGTACTCGACCTCGCGTCGTCGCGACCCCGCCGCTGCGGAGGCCTGAGCCATGGCCCGCACTCCACCCCGCCACAGCGATGCGCGCGTGCTCGAGGCCTGGCGCGAGAACGCCGCGCCGTGGACCCAGACCGTGCGCGCGCAGGCGATCGAAAGCCGACGCCTGGTCACCGACCGCGCCGTCGTCGATGCCGCGCTGCGGCTTGCGCCGCGCAGCGTGCTCGACCTGGGTTGCGGCGAAGGCTGGCTGAGCCGCGCGCTGTGCGCGCACAACATCGACGTGCATGGCGTCGATGCGATACCGGACTTGATCGACGCCGCCCGCCGCATGCAAACCGCCGACGCGTCCGAACCACGCTACGACTGCCTGAGTTACGAAGACATCGCTGCCGGCGCTCTGAGCGCGCGTTACGACCTGGCGATCTGCAACTTCTCCCTGCTCGGCGACGACAGCGTGGCCGGCTTGCTGGGCGCGATGCCGGGCATGTTGAACCCGCGCGGCCATGTGCTGATCCAGACTCTGCATCCGCCGCAAGCCTGCGGCGAGGCGCCCTATATCGACGGTTGGCGCGACGGCAGCTGGGCCGGTTGCGACGCGGCGTTCGGCGAACCGGCGCCGTGGTATTTCCGCACCATCGGCGGCTGGGTCGCGCTGCTCGAACGCAGCGGACTGCGACTGCGCGAGTTGGCTGAGCCGGTGCACCCGGTGAGCGGGCAACCGGTATCGCTGATGTTGATCGCGGACGTGGCTTAGCCGACCGGTTCCGACACCGATGCGCGTCGCATCAACGTGTCGCCCGGGTATCCGATCTGCATGGTCACCGCGACGAAGACATCGCGATGAGGGCCCGGCGCTGCTTGCTCAAGCCGCCACGCATTCGCTGGGCACAAAGCCCATTCGAAGCCACCTCACAAACCGCCGCTCAATCCTGCGACCGATTCGTCGCCGCCTTCGGTCCATCGCTGATATCGGCGATCCGCCACAGATACAAGCTGGCATAGCTGCGATACGGCCCCCAGCGCTCGCCGAGTTCGGCCAACGCTTTAGGCGCCGGCATCGCCTCGAGCTTGTCGACGCGCTGCGCACCCTTGCGAATACCGAGATCGTCGACCGGCAGGATGTCGGGCCGGCCGAGCCGGAACATCAGCATCATCTCCACGGTCCAGCGGCCGATGCCGCGGATCGGCACCAGCGCGGCGATGATCGCTTCGTTGTTCATGCCGGCCATGCGCCGCAGATCGGGAATCTCGCCGCGCGATTCGCGCGCGGCCAGATCGCGCAGCGCCAGCAGCTTGTTGCCCGACACGCCGCAGCCGCGCAAGGTCGCATCGTCGCAACGGCCCAGGGTGTCGTAATGCAGGCGGCTCGCGCCGATCGCGGTTTCGACCCGGCCGACGATGGTCGAGGCGGCCTTGCCGCTGAGCTGCTGGAACAAGATCGCGCGCGCCAGCGCATCGACCGGATCGAAGGTTTTGCGCCAGCGCGGATCGGTCGGGATCGGGCCGCCTTCGAGCGCGTCGACTTTCTTCATCCACGCACCGAGCTTGCGGTCGCGTTTGCTCAAGTGCGCGTAAGCGGCCTGCGCGTCGTAGCCGCGAACCTGGCGCGGCATGCTCAGCGCCTCAGGGCATCGATGGCGTAGACCAGCCACGCCAGGATCATCAGGCTGCCGCCATACGGCAGCAGAGCGGTCGAGGTATGAAGGAAATACGCGCAGGCCAGACCACCGGCGAACACCAACGTGCCGATCAACACCGCGATCAAGGCGTAACGGCCCAGGGCGCGACGCGCCAACGGCGCCAGCGCGGCCAACGCGATGCCATGGCCGAAGGCGTACATCGCGGCGGTCTGCAGGCGCGACTGCCCGGCCGGATCGGCCACGTGCGCGGCGTACGCCGACAAGGCGACCGCGAGCGCGGCCAGCAAGGCCCCGGCGGCGGCGAGAAATCGCGACGAAAACGGCAACGGGAACAACGCGGCTCGCCCATCGCGGGCGTCGTGCGCGGGAAGGTTCATGCGGGTCGAAACCATGGGATTCGTGGAACGCCACGATAGCAGCCGGGCCGCGGCCCGCGGCGCGGCGCGATCCCCGGTCGCATGCAATCGCCAGGAACGTGGCGATCGATGCATCGCACGAGCAACCGCCGCGCCAGCGCTGGCCGGATCACCCCATTTCTTGCGACTGCAGATCGATAGTCCACGCAGCCGCCTTTCGGCGGTCATGCGGGCGACGACGCTCCCGGTCGAAGGCGAGCGACGCAACGCATCACCCGCAATCCATCGCCCGACCGGTGCGCGGCAACGCGAGCGCCAAAAAAAAACGCGCCGCGGAAACCGCGGCGCGTTTTCGCACGCGACACCGCCTTGGCGGCGTCGCGATGTGGCGCGGCTTACTTGACCGGCCAGTACACGTCGAACTTGCCCAGCGCCGGATCGAAGCTTTCGTCGATGCCGGCCTTCCACGCTTCGTACGGGCGATCGGTTGTGGTGTAGCCGCGGGTCAGCGCCCAGGCGCGGACCGCGTCGCGCACCGGCGGCAGCGCCGCGAAGTTGTGGCCGCTGCTGGAGGAGACGACGACCTTGGTCGGCGGCAGCAACTCGGCCTTGACCGGGTTGCCCGGGCCGTCGATCTTGACGTCGAGCTTGGTCGCTTCGGTGCTGGTGTCGCCGATCTTGCGCACCTGCTGGACCACGTCGAACGAGTAGGTCTCGGCGCCGAATTCGTTGGTCACGATGCGGACCGGACCGACCGCCTCGAGGCCGTTGGCGGCGATGACCTTCTTGATCCATTCCATGTTGGAGTGGATCTGGCCCTTGATCTTGTCGTTGTCGCGCGCGACCGCGGCGGTCACGCTGAGCACGTTCTCGGCCGGACGGTCGACGATCTTCGGCGCGCCGGCCGGATCGGTTTCGGCCAGCTTGGAATAGTCGTAGTTCGGCACGGTCGCGAGCAGGTTGCTCAGTCGCGCCAGGCCCATCTTGACGTCTTCGCCGACGTTGCTGCTCACGTACAGGCCGGAGTAGCGACCCAGCAGGTCCCAACCGTAGTCGACGTCGTAGGTCTGGGTGATCTCGACGTTGCGGTTGTTCTTGCCGGTCGGCTTGAGGGTGAACTCGGAGCGCTTGTTGTCGCCGCGCTCGACGCTGCTGATCTTGTAGCCGACCAGCTTGCCCGGCTCGCTCTTGACGATTTCCCAGCTGCCGTTGCCCAGGCCGCGTTCCTTGGACGAATACTCCAGACGGGCGCCGACGCCCTCTTCCTTGCCGACCAGCTTGAGCTCCATGTTCGGATCGCGCAGAGCCAGCGGGTTCCAATCCTTGAAGCGGCGCATGCTGTTCAACGTGTCGAACACGATGGTCAGCTTGCGGTTGGTCTCAACCGAGTGCGACAGATGGCGGCTCGACGGCAGCACGATGCCGACAACCAGGAACAGCACGGCGACGATCGCCAGTGAAATCAGAATCTCGATCAGACGGGTCATTCAGGTTCTCCAGGGCCGGGCCCGGATCGGGCCGGGGGCGCAGACCCACAATCGTAGCAAGATAAATCCCGGCTAGGACAGCCGTCACAGCGAAGAAAATTCGCCGAATCGCCCACTTGGACCATCGCGTCGCGAAAAGCCGGGAAATCACCGGCTTTTCGCCGCCTGCCGCGCGCATTCGCCTCGGTATGCGACGGCCGCGCGGATGCGGATGCGCAAATTCGGACAAGTCGGCGGGGGCCGCGAGTGCGCGGCGCGGGCGCGATCGGTGCCTGCAATGCGCCAGTTGCGCGGCCGATCCAGGTGAACGACTCGCGTGGACGCGAACGCCCGGCGCGTCGCGCCGGGCCGGGGGCGCCTGAATCGACTCGACGATTCAGCCCAACGACTCAGACCAGTTGCAGCTCGAACGCCTTGAGCACCGCGCGGGTGCGGTCGCGCACGCCGAGCTTGGACAGGATGTTGGAGACGTGGTTCTTGATCGTCCCTTCCGCCACGCCCAGCGAATTGGCGATTTCCTTGTTGGAAAAGCCGCCGGCCATCAGCCGCAGGATCTCGGTCTCGCGCTCGGTCAGCGGATCGGGCCGGTCCAGGCTGACGAAGTCGTTGCGCATATGCTCCAGCCCCGACAGCAGGCGCTGGGTCACCGCCGGCTGGACCAGCGAACCGCCGTCGGCCACCGCCTGGATCGCGCCGACCAGCTGCGCCAGCGATACGTCCTTGAGCAGATAGCCCTTGGCGCCGGCCTTGAGCCCGGCCAGCACCAGTTGGTCGTCGTCGAAGGTGGTCAGGATGATGGTCGGCGGCAGGTAACCCGCGCGCGACAGCGCCTGCAGGGCCTCCAGGCCGGACATCACCGGCATGCGCATGTCCATCAGGACCACGTCCGGACGGATCTGAGGAATGACCTCGACGGCCTGACGACCGTCGCTGGCCTCGCCCACGACCTCGATGCCCTCGGCCAGGGCGAGCAGCGAGCGCACCCCCTGCCGGACCAGGGTCTGGTCGTCGACCAGCAATACGCGGATGGGGTTCGGGATCATGCAAGCGCTCCTTCGCGGGCCATGGCGGCCGCGGTGGCCGGGAGTGTCAGCTGCAGGCAAAAGCCCGCCTCGGCCCGGGTTTCGATGAGAAGTTGTCCGCCGTACTGCTGCAGCCGCTCGCGCATGCCGCGCAAGCCGTTGCCGGCGATCAGGTGATCGGCGCCGCGGCCGTCGTCGCGCGCGCTCATGACGATCTGTTCGCCGCTGCGGCGCACGTCGATCCACAAGTGCTGCGCGCCGGCATGACGCACGGTGTTGGTGATGATCTCCTGGGTGCAGCGCAGCAGCACATGGGCGCGCTCGGGGTCGTCCAGGGTCAGGGGCGTTTCTATGTCCATGCGGATGTCCAGCGCCGGTACGTTTTCGGCCAGCGGACGCAGCGCCAGGGCCAGATCGATCGCGCCGTTCTCGCGCAATTGGCTGACCGCCTCGCGCACGTCGGTGAGCAGCAGCCTGGCCAGAGTATGCGCCTGCTGCACGTGTTCCTTGACCCGACCTTCGGACAGGTGGCCGGCGACCTCCAGGTTCAGGCTCAGCGCGGTCAGGTGGTGGCCGAGCAGGTCGTGCAGTTCGCGTGAAATGCGGGTGCGCTCGTTGATCCGCGCGCTTTCGGCCAGCAGGGCGCGGGTCGCGCGCAGTTCGGCGTTGAGCCGGCGCTGGTCCTCGCGGGCCTGGGCCTGTTGCATCGCAACCAACGAGCTGACGAACACCAAGCTGGAGAAGCCGGCATAGGCCAGCGACTGCACGATCGCGACCAGCAGCGGCTGGCCGATGGCGATCACGAACACCGGGATGATCGACAGATTGCCCAGCACCAGCCAGGCCGCGCCGACCCGCAGCGGCAGCAGCCACGGCAGCAGCCCGGCCACGACCATCAGCAAGATGCTGCCGATGCCGCTGTTGGAGTAGTAGCCGACCCCGATCGCGCAGGCGGTCAGGACCAGGACCATGGCGTAATCGGTCGGGCCCGGCCGGCGCTGACCCAGGCCGCGGCTGGCCCACCAGTACACCGCGCCGAAGGCCAGGTGGATCGCGACCCAGCGCAGGATCAGCAGGAAGAAGGTGTGCTCGCTGCCGCCCGGCAGGGTGGCCGCCGCTTCCGGCTCCAGCCACATGATCACCAGCCAGCACCCCGCCATGCCCCAGGTGAACAGCCCGGCGAACCGCATGAGTTGAGTAGGAGTGAGGCGTGCCAGCATGAATGCATGCTAACGGCATGGGCGCCCCCGCCGAGCCGTCCAGAAGTCATGCACTTGCCGTTCGCCCCAGGCGGACGGCCATGCGATAATCGGGACGCCGGCACGGAACGCGTGCCGGTTTTTGAATACTTGGAGCGTGGAATGTCGATCGTCGTCCGCGACGTGCGTGAGCACGAGCTGGATTCCGTCCTTGCCCTCAACAACGCCGCCGGCCCCGCGATCCTGCCGCTGGATGCGGTCCGTCTGCGTCATTTCTTCGACAGCGCCGAATATTTCCGCGTCGCCGAGCGCGACGGGACCCTGGCCGGTTTCTTGATTGGGATGGGCTCGAATACCGGTCACGACAGCAGCAATTTCCGCTGGTTTCGCGATCGTCACCCGGATTTCTTCTATATCGACCGCATCGTCGTCGCCAGCCGGCGCCGCGGCGGCGGTGTCGGCCGCGCGTTCTATGCCGACGCCCAAAGCTATGCCGAGCTGCGCTATCCGCAGCTGGCCTGCGAGGTGTTCCTGGAAGGCGGCAACGACCCGGCGCTGCTGTTCCATGGCAGCTTCGGTTTTCGTGAGGTCGGCCAGCACGTGATGGAAGAGGCCGGCGTGCGCGCGGCGATGCTGATGAAGCCGCTGTGCAGCTACGCCTGGGTGCGCGAAACCTACGGCGACGCCCTGCCCGAGGCCAGCTGGCTGACCCGTCCGCGGGTGCCGGTGCAGCGCGTGCACGACCAGGCCGCGCAGCGGCCGACCGGGACGTGCCCGTGAGCGTAGCCGTGGATTACGAACAAGCCGGCGAACTCAAGATCGGCCAAGTCGGCATCGCCAACCTGCGCATCCGCACCCTCGACGTCGAACGCCTGACCGAAGAAATGCGCAGCCGCGTGCAGCGCGCGCCGAACATGTTCGGCCGCGCCGCGGTGGTGATCGACTTCGGCGGCCTGAGCCAGACCCCGGACGCGGTCACCGCGCAGGCGCTGCTCGATGGCCTGCGCGCCGCCGGCGTGCTGCCGGTGGCGTTGGCTTACGGCACCAGCGAAACCGATCGGTTGGCGCAGGCGCTGGGCTTGCCGTTGCTGGCGAAATTCCGCGCATCGTACGAACGTGCCGACGGCGGCACCACGCCGGAAGCGGTGGCGCCTGCCGCGCCTCGACGCGAGGCCGCGGCGGTAGCCGCGCCGGAGCCGGCTAAAGTGTCGCGTTCGGCTACGGCGCCGGCGGCTGTGGCTCAGTCCACTTCGGTTGGACTGATCCAGTCCGCCCCGGTCCGCTCGGGCCAACAGATTTACGCGGATAACCGCGACCTGACCGTGCTGACCACGGTCGGCGCCGGCGCCGAAGTCATCGCCGATGGCTCGGTGCACATCTACGGCCCGTTGCGCGGCCGCGCGCTGGCCGGCGCGCAAGGCAATACCAAGGCCCGCATCTTCTGCCGCGAGTTCCATGCCGAGCTGGTCGCGATCGCGGGCCATTACAAGGTGCTCGAAGACATCCCGAAGGAGCTGCGCGGCAAGGCCGTGCAGATCTGGCTGGAAGACGAACAAATCAAAATTGCGGCGCTGGATTGACGCCGCACCATTGGAGGAACGTGTTTTGACCGAAATAATTGTTGTCACTTCGGGCAAGGGTGGCGTCGGCAAGACCACCACCAGCGCCAGCCTGTCTTGCGGCCTCGCCCGTCGCGGCCACAAGGTCGCCGTGATCGACTTCGACGTCGGCCTGCGCAATCTCGACCTGATCATGGGTTGCGAACGCCGCGTGGTGTACGACTTCGTCAACGTGGTCAACGGCGAAGCCAACCTCAAGCAGGCGCTGATCAAGGACAAGCGCTTCGAGAACCTGTTCATCCTGGCCGCCTCGCAGACGCGCGACAAAGACGCGCTGACCAAGGAAGGCGTGCAGAAGGTGCTCGAGGACATCGCCGCCGAAGGCTTCGACTACATCGTCTGCGATTCACCGGCCGGCATCGAAAAAGGCGCGTTCCTGGCCATGTACTTCGCCGATCAGGCGGTGGTCGTGGTCAACCCGGAAGTCTCGTCGGTGCGCGACTCCGACCGCATCCTGGGCCTGCTCGCATCCAAGACCCGCCGCGCCGAGAACGGCGAGAAGGTCAAGGAGCATCTGCTGCTAACCCGCTACAGCCCCAAGCGCGTGGAAGACCAGGAGATGCTCAGCATCGGCGACGTCGAGGAAATCCTCGGCCTGAAGACCATCGGCGTGATTCCCGAATCCGGCGATGTGCTCAACGCGTCCAACAAGGGCGAGCCGGTGATCCTGGAAACCGAATCCGACGCCGCCCAGGCCTACGACGACGCCGTCGCCCGCCTGCTCGGCGACACCCGACCGATGCGCTTCACGCAAGTGGAAAAGAAGGGCTTCTTCACCAAGCTGTTCGGAGGCTGAGGTCATGGGTCTGTTCGACTTCCTGCTGGCCAAGAAACCCACCGCCAACGTCGCCAAGGAGCGTTTGCGGATCATCGTCGCGCACGAGCGCGCCGGCCGCGGCGGCGGTCCCGACTATCTGCCGATGCTGCAGCGCGAGCTGCTTGAAGTGATCCGCAAGTACGTCAACGTCGACGCCGAATCGGTCAAGGTCGATCTGATCGGCGAAGGCGACAACAAGGTGCTGGATATCTCCGTCGCCTTGCCGGAAACCCCGCACCAGGCGCAAGCCTGACGGCAAGCGGTCGGCCCGCCGACCGCCGCTGTTTGTCTCGTATCCGCCTGTAGGAGCGGCGCCCTACTGGATTTCCTTCGGTCACGAGCCGCGACCGCGCCACGCTGATCACCGCGCAAACAGCCTATGCCCACAATGGCCAGGCGATGCGGCCTGTCAGGGCGCAACCGACGCAATCACTACGCTCGCGCGGAGCTGTGTCGCAACCCATCGCGACTTATCTCGCTCCTACTTCAAAACATCCCGCCCCATGCTCACCCTGTCCGACATCGCCTTCGACGACGCCGCCGCCCTGCTCGCGCGCTACGACCTGCGTCTGGAGCGGGTCGCCGACGGCGAGGCGATTCCGGGCAGCTACTGGGGCGACAACGAAGCCGGCCTGATCGGCAGCACCGTGTACGCGCGCGGCGACACGCCGGTGCATTCGCTGCTGCACGAAGCCGCGCACCTGATCGTGCTGCCGCCCGAACGCCGCGCGCAGGTGCATACCGACGCCACCGATTCGGTCGAGGAAGAAGACGCGGTGTGCGTGCTGCAGACCCTGCTCGGCGACGCCCTGCCCGGCGCCGGCCGCGACCGCATCCTGGCCGACATGGACGAATGGGGCTACAGCTTCCGCATGGGTTCGGCGCGCGCCTACGTCGAGCAGGACGCCGAAACCTCCTGGCAATGGCTGGCCGAGCACGGGCTGGTGCGGTTGCCTGAACGGGTTCTGGCGATTTAAGACCCAGGCGCCGCGGGTCGAATCAGCGGCCACCCGATCCATCCTCCATCGCGGTCCGCGGGCGGCCACGGGCGCGCACTGTAGAATCACGCCTTCGCATCGCCCTTTTGATCAGCCCCATTGAATCGCGCACCCTCGCCGTGCGCCGCGGACCCCCTCTTTTGAATACTCCCACCGACAACGCCCCGGACGGCGCCGACGCCGCCGCGCAGACCGACCGCGCGCCGCTGCTCGATCGCGTCCGCGACGCGCTCGCCGTGCTCGAACAGCTCAACGCCGACCGCGCGATGCTCGACGCGCTGCCCGCCGATGAGCGCGCGCGCCTGCACCAGGCGATCGCCCAGGCCTTCCATCCCGAACCCAAGGCACGGCGCAAGCAGCTCAAGCAGCAGGCGCGCGACCGCCATCAGGAAAAGCTGCGCAAGGCCGACGAACTGCTCAACCAGACCGGCATCCGCGCGCTGCGCCGCAAGCCGGTATTCACCACGCCGAACTATTTTCCGCCGCAGCCCGCCGGCCAGCACGATCCCAGCAACAACACGCCCGAGCCGATCGCTTACAGCGAGTCGCCCGAGCTGCTGCATTGCTACGTGTGCAAGAAGAAATACACCCAGGTCCATCACTTCTACGACCAGATGTGCCCGCCTTGCGCGGAGCTCAACTACTTCAAGCGCACCGAAACCGCCGACCTTAGCGGCCGGGTCGCGCTGCTGACCGGTGGCCGGGTCAAGATCGGTTATCAGGCCGGATTGAAGCTGCTGCGCGCGGGTTGCGCGTTGATCGTCACCACTAGGTTTCCACGCGACTCGGCGCTGCGTTACGCGCAAGAGCCCGACTTCGCCCATTGGGGCCATCGCCTGGAAGTGTTCGGCCTGGACCTGCGCCACACCCCGAGCGTGGAAGCGTTCTGCAGCGAACTGCTGGCGACCCGCGAACGGCTCGACTTCATCATCAACAACGCCTGCCAGACCGTGCGCCGCCCACCGGCGTTCTACGCGCACATGATGGCCGGCGAGACCTCCGCGCTGCACGAGATGCCCGACGAGGTGCGCCGCTTGGTCGGCCGCTACGAAGGCCTGCGCGCGTTCGATCTGCTGCCGGATGCCGGCGAGAGCGAAAGCAGCACCTTGCAGGCGCAGGGCAACGTGCGCTCGCTGATCGACGCGACCGGCCTGACCCGCGCCGCCGAACTGTCGCAGGTGCCGCTGCTGGCCGACGAACTGCTCGGCCAGGCGCATCTGTTTCCCGAAGGCCGCCTCGATCAGGACCTGCAGCAGGTCGACCTGCGCGGGCGCAATTCCTGGCGCCTGCAGATGGACGAAGTGCCGTCGGTGGAGCTGCTGGAAACCCAACTGGTCAACGCGATCGCGCCGTTCATCATCAATGCGCGGCTGAAGCCGCTGATGCTGCGCGTGCCCGAGGGCGACAGCCCGCGCCGCGACAAGCACATCGTCAACGTGTCGGCGGTCGAAGGCCAGTTCTACCGCAACTTCAAGACCACCAAGCACCCGCACACCAACATGGCCAAGGCCGCGCTCAACATGATGACGCGCACCTCGGCCGCGGATTACCACGGCGACGGCATCCATATGAACTCGGTCGATACCGGCTGGGTGACCGACGAAGATCCGGTCGAGATCGCCGCGCGCAAGGTGATCGAGGAGCGCTTCCATCCGCCGCTGGACATCGTCGACGGCGCCGCGCGCATCGTCGATCCGATCATCCACGGCATCAACACCGGCACCCACGTATGGGGTCAGTTCCTCAAGGATTACGCGCCGACGGATTGGTAATGCCGGCGCCTTGCGCGCGCGGCGGCAGGTCGGTCTCGGTCCTGGCCCGCATGCGGGCCGGGAAGACAGCGGTCACCGACGCCTTCCGTGGCGCCGACGCCATTCAAACTGCGCGGAACGGATTATCCCCATAACCGGACTCCGACTTGTACTGCTGAAGCGTACTGCTTGCTTCCCTTCCCCTGATTGCGCCGTCCAGGCGCCTACTCCCACCGAGTTCCGTATCGGGTGTACGCCGGTTCGCGCGTCAGCGCGCCGCCGTGCGTTCGGCCGTCGCCTGCAGGCGCGCGGCCGGGTGACCCGTGTTCGCGACCACCGATTCGACCTCGGCTTCGCTGACCGGATCGGGCAGCGCCTTGGAGAGCGAACGGTTCGGACCGGCGTCGGCCGGCCCATTCATCATCACCACCCCGACCACCGCCAGCGCGAGCAACGCGAACAGGGCGATACGGGTGATCTGGATCCGTGCGAACAGGCTGCGCGAGGTCGCCGGCGCTTGTTCGCGGGCCCAGCTCAGGTCGGCCGAGAACAGGCAGACCCCGCCTTCGCGCCCGCGCATCGGCAAGGCCGAGGCCAGAGTGGCGGTGTGCAGCGTGCCGTTCGCGGTGCCCGTCGTATGTTTCATGCCTTACCTTTTGAAGCCAGGACCGTGCCGAGTTGGGTGCGCTGAACGGAGCCCTCCGAAGAGATATCCCGATCGGCCCTGCCTGCCCCGGCAGCGCAGCCGATGAACGGCTGCCGTTGGACGTCACTTTTTCCGTTTTCGCGTCACAAATCAATTCTGTTTTTGTGACATGAATCGGGCTAGGCCGGATCGTGGCCGTATCAGAAACTGAACAAACGGCTGCAAAAGGGCTTCACCGTTGCGTAAAGCACACGTGAATAACGAAAATAAAACAATCTAAGCGTTTTCACGTAACGAATTATTTACAAAATTCCGCGACGGCGTTCGCGGGTCACAATGCGCAATTCGCCTGAATCGGCCAAATCCGGGCGCCCCCTACCCGCGCCGTAACCGTTTTCAGCCCGGCGGCTGTGCCGAGTTTGCGCAAAAGTTCCTCACGACCGCTCCAGCGTTCACCTGCCGGACGGACGATCCCACCGGCCCGATCAAGCCCGGCTTGCGCCGGACCGACCCGGCCTCTAGCCTTCTGGCTCGCGCGCGAAGCGCCGCACTTCTTCCGGAGAGAGCACACATGAAACATGTCCGCGCCTTGTTGGCGCTCGGCGTCGCTGCGGCCGTGATCGGCCTGAGCGGCTGCAAGAAGGAACCCGTCCCCTCCTCGAGCACCACCACCGCTCCGGCCACCGCGCCCGAGGGCGAGACCGCGGACCAGTTCATCGCGCGCGTCAACGACGAGTACAAGAAGATGTATCCGGAGATGACCGCCGCGCAGTGGCTGTCGTCGACCTACATCAACGACGACAGCCAGTTGCTGTCGGCCAAGGCCAACGAGCGCTACCTCACCCAGCTCAACAGCTGGATCGAGCAGTCGAAGAAGTTCGAAGGCAAGCAGATGTCGCCGGCGACCGCGCGCGCGATCCAGTTGCTCAAGATCGGCACCGCGATGCCGGCGCCGAAAGACCCGGCCAAGCTCGCCGAACTCACCCAGATCGCCACCCGCATGGAAGGCATGTATGGCTCGGGCAGCTATTGCAGCGGCCCTGGCGACACCGACTGCCGTCAGCTCGGCGATCTGGAGGACGTGCTGCGCAACAGCCGCGACTACGACGCGCAGCTCGACGCCTGGAAGGGCTGGCATACGATTTCCAAGCCGATGCGCAAGGACTACACACGCTTCGTCGAACTGGTCAACGAAGGCGCGCAGAACCTCGGCTACGCCGACACCGGCGAGCTGTGGCGCTCGGGCTACGACATGAGCCCGGCCGAACTCGCCGCCGAGACCGATCGCCTGTGGGGCCAGGTCAAACCGCTGTACGAACAACTGCATTGCTACACCCGCTCGCGCCTGGAATCGAAGTACGGCGTCGACAAGGGCCAGACCGGCGGCGGCATGCTGCCGGCGCACCTGCTCGGCAATATGTGGCAGCAGGACTGGGGCAATCTGTGGGACGTGCTCGCGCCGTACACCGAGCAGCAGGCCGGCAGCCTGGACATCAACGGCGCGCTCGCGCGTCAGTACCAGCAGGTGCTCGATGCACAGGAAGCCAAGGCCGGCGGCGATCGCAGCCCGCTGGAGCAGGCGCAGACCGAGGTCGACGCCAACCTGGCCAACGCTAAGCAGATGACCGAGCGCGCGCAGGACTTCTACGTCTCGCTCGGCATGCCCAAGCTGCCCGACAGCTATTGGGCCAAGACCCAGTTCGTCAAGCCGCGCGACCGCGACGTGGTCTGCCACGCCAGCGCGTGGGACATGAACATGGGCGGCGACGTGCGCACCAAGATGTGCATCAAGCCGAACGAAGAAGATTTCACCACGATCTATCACGAGCTCGGCCACGTGTATTACTACCTGGCCTACAACAAGCAGCCGCCGCTGTTCCAGACCGGCGCGCACGACGGTTTCCACGAAGCCATCGGCGACACCATCGTGCTGGCGATGACGCCCAAGTACCTGCAGTCGATCGGCATGGTCGGCAATCAGCAGCAGAGCAACGAAGCGTTGATCAACGCGCAGATGCGCATGGCGCTGGCGAAGGTCTCGTTCCTGCCGTTCGGCCTGATGATCGACCGCTGGCGCTGGGGCGTGTTCGACGGCTCGATCAAGCCCGATGCGTACAACAAGGCGTGGTGGGAACTGAAGGCCAAGTACCAGGGCGTGGCGCCGGTGCAGGCGCGCGGCGAGGAGTTCTTCGACGCCGGCGCGAAGTACCACGTGCCGGGCAATACCCCGTACACGCGCTACTTCCTCTCGCACATCCTGCAGTTCCAGTTCTACAAGTCGCTGTGCGACGCGGCCGGTTACAAGGGCCCGCTGTACGAATGCAGCTTCTACGGCAACAAGGCCGCGGGCGCGAAGTTCGAGGCGATGCTGAGCAAGGGCGCGAGCCAGCCGTGGCAGCAGACGATGAAAGAGCTGACCGGCGGCGAGAAAATGGACGCCACCGCGGTGCTGGAATACTTCGCGCCGCTGCAGACCTGGCTCAAGCAGCAGAACGAAGGCAAGAGCTGCGGCTGGCAGGCGTCGGCCGCGGGCGCTCCGGCGCCGCTGTCGCCGGCCAAGCCGGCGGTGAAGACCGATGCGAAGGCGAAGCCTGCGCAGGGCTGAGCCGCGCGCGGCGGCGATCGATCGGGCTTGAAGGCTGATCGATAGTTGCTCGCGACATTGAAGCGATACAGACAGGCCGGCTTATGCCGGCTTGTTTGTTATTGGGGATTCGGGATTGGGGATTCGGGGTAGTGGCCGACGGTTCGATTTGGCCGGCGACAGGCGCTGACGTCGAAGCGTCAACGGTCGACTCTCCGCGGCCGATTGTTGGCCGATCCGATCAAGCAAATTCGTTGAAGCATTTGATCGCTGTGAAACGCCGCTCGCGCGAAACAACGTCCATGCGCTCGGGCAGTTCACGCCGGCCCACGCCCTGACGTTTCCCGGGAAAGAACGACGACGACCGGGGCGCGCGATCCGTTGCGTGGCCCAGGCTGGATGGATGTGGTCCGAGTGAAATCGGCGATCACGATCCGGCGAAGGCATGAAGCGACGCATCGAAATCCGGATGCGCCCGCATTCGGATCGGCGAGCGCGCTTTCCGCGGTGAATGCGCGCTCGTCGGCGTAACGAAAGCCGTCGTCGACCCGACCCAAAAGCCCAAGCCCGCACAGGCACGCATTCGACCATGCCAAAGAACATTCTGATATTCGCGGACGGGACCGGCCAGATCGGCGGCGTGCGGCCGGATCAGCAATTGAGCAACATCTACAAACTGTTCCGCGCGAGTCGAGTCGGGCCCGACAGCCCGATCGATCCCAGCGAACAGGTCGCCTATTACGAGCCGGGTCTCGGAACGTCCAATGCGGCCGGCAACGTCAGTCTGGGCCTGTGGGAACGATTGAAATCCTGGGCCGGCCTGGCGGTCGGCCTGGGCTTCAGCACCAACGTCATCGATTGCTACGAGGCCATTCTCAGGCGCTACGAACCGGGCGACCGGATCTATCTGTTCGGATTCAGCCGCGGCGGCTACACCGTGCGCGCCTTGGCCAACGTATTGAATCTGTGCGGCGTGCCGACCACCGATGGTCAGGGTGGTCCGCTGCCGAGAACAGGCCGGGCGCTGCGTGCGATCGCCACCGAGGCGGTCGTGAAAGTCTACGAGCATGGCGCCGGGCACCCGCGCAAGCGATTCGAACGCCAGCGCGAGGCGATTGCCCGGCGTTTTCGATTGAAGTACGGATCCGGAAACAACCCCGCCCGTGGCGACGTCCATCCCGAATTCATCGGCGTGTTCGATTCGGTGGCGGCCTTGGGTCTGCCCGTGCTGGCGCGTTTGGCTTTGATGGGTATCGGTGCATTGGCGCTGGCTGCGGTCGGCATTGCGCTCGGTTCATTGGCCCACTACTGGTTTGATTTAACGCAGTGGGTGGTGGCGACGTCCTTGTTCTCGATCGGCATCTTGCTGGCGCTGTTCGCCTACGCGCGCATCACCTTTCGATGGGCGTCGAAGGACGTTAGATGCGAGACCCGGCCGTGGCATTTCGCCCTGTGGCGCTCGAAGAACTACGATCGTTTTCTGGACCCGCGTATTCCCATCGCGCGCCACGCGCTGGCCATCGACGAAACGCGGATCAGCTTTGGACGCGTCACCTGGGGAAGCCGGGTGAATAAAGACCGGCAGGACGATACGCGCGGACACTTCCGCCAGCGCTGGTTCGCCGGCAACCATTCCGACATCGGCGGCAGCTACGCGGAAGAGGAGTCGCGCCTGTCGGACATCTCCCTGCGCTGGATGATCGACGAAGCGACCGCCGGCCCGCATCCCATTTTGCTGGACACGACCAAACTGCACCTGCACCCGGATCCTCTCGGGCCGCAGCATTGCGAGGTATTCGCACGGCAACAAGGCCCCTGGTGGATGCGCTGCTTCAAGTGGTCCAGCGCGCCTCGTCAGATTCAGGACGAGGCCGAACTGGATCCGACCGTGCTGGAGCGTTTCAAGGCCTCACAGGTATTGATCCGCGATCGCAAGAACGCGTACCGGCCCGAGGCTTTGCTGAAACATAAGCAGGTCGCGCATTACTACTCGCCGGTGCCTGGGGACGACAGCCAAGCACAAGCCAGGCCGCACTGAATCGGGACTGCAGGCACGTCCCGGCGCGAAACCCCTGATCCGATCCATCTCCCCCGCCCGATCGGGACTGGCGCGGGCGGCCGCGCCGCCGGATCATCGCTGCGGACCACGAATCGGAATCGCCGCATGATCGCCCCGCACCGCCGCCACGCCCTCGCGCTGAGCCTGCTCGCCCTCGCCTGCGCCGCCACGACCGCCCAGGCCGCCGGCGAAACCGCCGACCTGCTGATCCGCCACGCCGCGGTGATCGACGTGACCAGCGGCAAGACCCGCGCGAACCAGACCATCGCGGTCAAGGGCGCGCGCATCCTGGCCATCGTCGACGATGCCAAGGCCAGGCGCTTCGAGGGCGCGCGCAGCATCGACGCGCAGGGCAAGTACGCGATTCCGGCGCTGTGGGACATGCATGTGCATTTCGGCGGCGGCGACAAGCTGATCGAGGAAAACAAGAACCTGCTGCCGCTGTACGTCGCCCACGGCATCGCCGCGGTGCGCGACGCCGCCGGCGACCTGAGCCCGAGCGTGTTCGAATGGCGCGACGCGATCAACGCAGGCTCGCTCGACGGCCCGACCATCTTCACCTCCGGTCCGAAGCTGGAGGGCTACAAGTCGATCTGGCCGGGCGACATCGAAGTCGGCAGCCATGAAGAGATCGCCAAGGCGCTGGACCGGTTGCAGGGCTGGAGGGTCGACTTCGTCAAGATCACCGACAACACCTTGTCGCCCGAGTTGTTCATGGACGCGCTCAAGCAGGCGCATGCGCGCGGCCTGCGGGTGTCGGCGCACGTGCCGTTCTCGCTCACCATCGACGAGGTCAGCGCGGCCGGGCTGAGTTCGATCGAACACATCGACTACGCGTACAAGGCCGGTTCCACCCAGGAAGCGCAGATCGGCGCGATGGTCCGGCGCGGCGAGATCGACAGCAAGGAGGGCTGGAACCGCATCCAATCCAGCTTCGACGAAAAAACCGCGCGCGCCGCTTACAAGCGTCTGGCGCGGCGCGGCACCGCGGTCACGCCGACCCTCAACGGCAGCTTCGTGACCACATATCTGGATCGCAACGATCATCGCGGCGACGACTATCTGAAATACATCGGCCCCGGCCTGCAGGCGACCTACGCCTGGCGGGTGGAGCGCGCGGCCAAGGACGACGCAGCCGCGATCGAACGCCGCCATCAGCGCTACGAGCGCGATGCCGCGATCCTGCCGTTGCTGCAGCAGTCGGGCGTGACCTTGCTGGCCGGCACCGACGCGGGCTTTCTCAATTCCTTCAACTACCCCGGCGTGGGGCTGCACGATGAGATGCAGCGCTTCGTCGAGAGCGGCCTGACCCCGCTGCAGACCTTGCAGGCCGCGACGATCAACGGCGCGCGCTTCCTGGGCCAGGAGAAATTGCACGGCACTCTCGCCGCCGGCAAGGCGGCCGATATCGTGTTGCTCGATGCCGACCCGCTGCGCGACATCGCCGCGACGCGTCGCATCGATACGTTCGTGCTGCGCGGCAAGGTGTATGACCGCAAGGCGCTGGATGGGATGTTGGAAGAGGTGCGCAAGCGCGTGGCGGCGCAGAAGGCGGAGTAAGTGCTTGTGTTCCCCGTCGCCACGAAACTGCCGTCGATGTTCCCCTTCGGAAAATAAGGC
>NZ_LMHM01000013.1:355194-355358 GCF_001427785.1 Lysobacter sp. Root690 | reverse complement strand
GCTGTTCCCACTTCGGAAAAAAGCGGGACTGCTGTTGCTGTTCCCCCCTTTGTAAAAGGGGGGCAGGGGGGATTCGCTTTTAGCCCGGACGGCTTGAAATCTTCTGAGCCGTTTTTTGCGGCAAAAGCGAGAGCAACAACAAAAGCAAAAGCGAATCCCCCCTG
>NZ_LMHM01000013.1:321735-355165 GCF_001427785.1 Lysobacter sp. Root690 | reverse complement strand
AAAGGGGGGAAAAGCACGGGAGCGTGGATGGAAGTAGCGACCTCGGAGTGCCTGCCCCTCGTCGTCACTTCCGAAACTTCTGCGGCGTAGTCCCACTGAACTGCTGAAACATCGCGATAAACGCCGACACGCTCGCGTACCCCATCTGCGCCGCCACCTGCTGCACGCTGCGGCCCTGCTCCAGCAGCGGGATCGATTGCTGGAAGCGCAAGCGCTGCCGCCATTGGCTGAAAGACATGCCCAATTCGTCGCGGCAACGACGGCTCAAGGTGCGCTCGGTGGTATGCACACGCTGCGCCCATTGCTCCAGCGTGGTGTTGTCGCCCGGCGCGTGCTGCAAGGCGTCGAGGATCGGCGCCAGCAAGCGGTCTTCGCTTTGCGGCACGAAGCGTTGCAGCATCGGCGTGGCCAGCAGCTTGTCGATCAGCACCCGCGCCAGGCGCCGGTCGCCCGGCGTGTCGGGGATCTCGATACCGCGATCGAACAAATCCTCGACCCCGGCGATGAACAAGGCATGCAGGCGCACGATGCCCGGCGCCTTGGGCAACTGCGGCGTGTAGCGCTCGGCGATGTTGATCAGCCGGCATTTCACTTCGCGCCGGTTGTGCGAGGTGTGATCCATCCGCGGCGGAATCCACACCGCATACCCCGGCGGCGCGAAAAACGGCTGGCCTTCGACCACGAACGCCATGCTGCCGGATTCGACGAACGCCAGCTGACCCCACGGATGCTGGTGCAAGGCGCTCTCGGTATCGACCGCCAGCGCTTCGTAGCGCAGCAGCAGCGGACCCGGCAACGAGCGATAGGGATAGTGGAACTGGCGGCTGCGACGCATCTTGTCCGGGGCCCGTCATGGCCTGTCTGGTTATCGGCATCTGCCGATTACCCGACATTCTAGAATGAGCGGCCCCACGTTGTAACGGCTGTTTCAGCCAGGAAGTCCCCCATGCACCTGTTCCTGCCGATCCTGGCCACGCTGATCTGGGCCGGCAACACGATCGTCAGCAAACTCTCGGCCGGCGCGATCGACCCGGCGGCGATCTCGTTCTATCGCTGGCTGGTCGCCCTGCTCGCCCTGACCCCGTTCCTGCTGCCGCGGGTCTGGAAACTGCGCGCCCAGGTGCGGCCGTACTGGCGCAAGCTGGTGGTGCTGTCGGCGCTGGGCATGGTGATGTATCAGTCGCTGGCCTATTTCGCCGCGCACAGCGTCAGCGCGATGTCGATGGGCCTGATCGTCGCGGCGATTCCGCCGATGACGATGCTGATCGGCATGGTCGTGCTCAAGACCCGGCCGTCGCCGGGCATGCTGATCGGCGCGCTGATCTCGTTCGCCGGCCTGAGCTGGCTGCTCAGCGGCGGCCATCCGGCGCAATTGCTGCAACAGGGCCTGGGCCGCGGCGAATTGATGATGCTGCTGGCGGCGTGCTCGTATGCCCTGTACGGCGTGCTGGTCAAGCGCTGGGCGCTGCCGATTCCCAACGGCGAATCGCTGTACCTGCAGATCGTCTGCGGCACCGCGCTGTTGCTGCCGGGTTTCCTGCTGGCGCCGTCGGTGGCGCTGACCGCGCACAACCTGCCGCTGGTGCTGTACGCCGGCCTACTCGCCTCGACCCTGGCGCCTTGGTTCTGGATGCACGGGCTGCTGCGCCTGGGCGCGGACAAGACCGCGGTGCTGATGAACCTCACGCCGGTGTTCACCGCGGCGTTGGCGGTGTTGTTGCTCGGCGAGCCGTTGCAGACCTATCACTGGATCGGCGGGGTGTTGACCTTGCTCGGCGTGGCGGTGGCGCAGGTGTTGCGGCAGAAGCCGGCGGTGGTGTTGCGGTCGCGGGAATGCGCCGGCTGAGCTAATCGGCTGAGCGGTTAGCTGGATGAGTCCTCGCTCCGGTGGCGGCTCGACGCGGTTGGCGTGATGGCGCGGCGGCGGCGAAAGGTTCGTCGTGATCGCGACTTGTGACCAAAGGAAATCCAGTAGGACGCCGCTCCTACAGGGCGCGTGGCGTTGTAGCGCTGGTGCTCGGGACTTGGGTCGGGAGCCGCATGAGCCGCGAATCGTCGCAATCGCGAATCCCAGGCTAAGACGAAAGTGGCAAGGCGGCGGCACGATCGATGACGATTGTCAGGCCGCAACGGCATCGCCCTCGCCAATGTGAGCCGCGTCAAGTTCGGCGTCTGCGCGCGCTGCTAGGGTCGTGGCATGTCGACGCCACCCGACTGCAATCGCCTACGACCGCGCCACCCGCAGCGTCTGCTGCGAACCGCGGCCGGCGTCGCGTCGGCGCTTGTCGGCGCCGGCCCCGATAGCGCTCGTGGCCACCGCCCTGCCCCGGCACGGCGACACCTGTTTCCGAATCGCGCGGCGCGTCCGCTGGGCGCAGCCCTTGCGCGCGCTTCGATGAAATCATCGGCCCGGATGCCCCGGGTCGTCCCTTGTTTCGCTATTGCTGCGGCCGATCCCCCTCTGCCGCCAGCGTCTGCCGGCCGCGGGGGGTGGCCCCCGGCCGGCTTTTTTTATTCCGCGTCGCGCGCAACGGCCTGATCGGATCGACTTGGTCGGGGCCGGTCTGACGGGACCGACCCGATGTCCATGAGGACGCCGCGATCCCTCGCTCGCGCAATCGCCCCTCACCCTCGCCGCCGCGACCGACGCAAAACGGCACCGATACCGGCCAACGCCGCGATCAGCCCCACGCGCCGAGCCGCCTCGCACAAAATTTCATCGATAGAACCACACGAATGGCGACAGGTTTGTTAGTTTGCGTGAGGCAAAACCCGCCTGCCTGACGCCGTGATGGGGTGCGACGTTGCCGGCGTCACGCCGACTCGCCGCATCGGCCGACGCGGACGACGGGGATGCATGACCGCCCATGCTCGCCGTCCCCGAACGCGAACGACCTTTCTCTAACGCGAGTGTGCATTGCGATGCCCCAACGCATCGACCGGATCAAGAACCTGGCGGCGGTATCGCAGTTCCGCATCGGCGCGCTGCTGGTGCAGCCCGACCGCCTGGCGATCGTGCGCGACGGCGTCACCACCGCGCTGGAACCGCGGATGATGGAAGTGCTGATCGCGCTGGCCGAGCGCGCCGGCGAAGTCATCAGCGCCGAACAGCTGTTGATCGAAATCTGGCGCGGCACCTTCTACGGCGACAACCCGGTCCACAAGACCATCGCCCAACTGCGCCGGCGGCTGGGCGACAGCAGCCGCGAACCGGACTACATCGAAACCATCCGCAAGCGCGGCTACCGCCTGGTCGCGCGGGTGACCTTTCCCGACGACTACCGCAGCGGCCTGCCGCGCGCGGCGGCGTGGACCCAGGGCAGTCCGTATGTCGGCCTGCGTTCGTTCGACCAGGCCCATGCCGGCGTGTTCTTCGGCCGCAGCCGCGCCACCGCCGAACTGTTGGCGACCCTGCGCGAACAACTCGACAGCCAGCGCCGCTTCGTCCTGGTGTCGGGCGCCAGCGGCTGCGGCAAGACCTCGCTGCTGCGCGCGGCGGTGATGCCGCTGCTGCAACAAGATGGCGGCTTCGACGGACTGCACGCGCTGACCAGCGCCTACTTCGACCTGGGCGCCTGCCGCGGCGGCGACCTGCTCGCGCGGCTGGCCCAGAGCTTGTGCGACTGGTCGCTCGATGGCCGCCCGTTGTACCTGCCCGGCGAGGCCGAGATCCTCGCGGCGCAATTGCGCGACACACCGACCGCGGTGCATGCGCGCATCGACGACGCGTTCGCGCGCCGCACCGCGCATCTGGCCGAACGCGCACATCTGTTGCTGGTGGTCGATCACGCCGAGGCCGCGGTCGCCGCGCCCGGCATCGACGCGCGCGATCGCGCCGAGTTCGGCGCCGCGTTGACCGCGCTGTGCGCGTCGCCACGCGTCGCGGTGATCGCGATCACCCGCAGCGATTTCTACCCGCGCCTGATCGAAAGCGTGCCCGGCCTGGCCGAACTCAAGGCCGGCGACGGCCATATCGACCTGCTCACGCCGCGCGAAGGCGAGATCGGCCAGATCATCCGCGCGCCCGCGGCGCTGGCCGGGCTGAGTTTCGGCGAAGATCCGGAAAGCTCGCTGCGCCTGGACGATCTGCTGCGCGACGCCGCCGCTCAACATCCCGATTCGTTGCCGCTGCTGCAGCACACCCTGCAGGCGCTGTACGAACGCCAGGACGAAGGCGGCGTGCTCAGCGTCAGCACCTATCGCGAACTCGGCGGCCTGGAGGGTGCGCTCGCGCATCGCGCCGAACAGGTCTATGCCGCGCTGCCGGCGAGCGCGCAGGCCAGCCTGGAACGGGTGCTCGCGGCGCTGATCGTGCTGCGTCCCGACAGCGACGCGGTCACCGGCCGGCGGGTGCTGTGGTCGACTCTGGACGATGCGGCCGCGCGCGAACTGGCCGAAGCTTTCGTGCGCGCCCGTTTGTTCGTCGGCGAACTCAGCGGCGGCGAACCGGGCTTCGGCGTCGCCCACGAAGCGCTGCTGCGGCAATGGCCGCGCGCGCGCGAATGGGCCAACGAAAACCGGCAACTGCTGCAGGCGCGCGAACGCCTGCAACGCGCGACCCGGCGCTGGGCATTGGAAGGCCGGCGCGCCGATCACCTGCTCAACCCCGGCCGGCCGCTGGCCGAAGCGCGCGAGGCCGCGCGCCGTCTGCCCGACGATCTGGGCGAAGACGATCGCCAGTTCCTGCAAGCCTCCGAGCGTCAGCAACGACGCAAGCAATGGCTGCGCGTCAGCGCGATCGCCAGCCTGTGCGTGCTGACCCTCGCCGCGACCGGGCTGGGCCTGCAGGCCTGGCAGGCGCGGCGCGAAGCCGAGCAACGCCGCGATCAGGCCCAGCAACTCGTAGGTTTCATGCTCGGCGATCTGGCCGAGCAATTGCGTCCGATCGGCAATCTGAAACTGCTCGACAGCGTCGGCAGCCAGGCCCTGACCTACCTGGAGCGCATGCCCGAAACGCAAATGCAGCCGCGCGAACTGGTCAGCCACGCGCGCGCATTGCGCACGGTCGGCGAAGTGCTGATGAACCAAGCCCGCTTCGACGAAGCGCGCGCCGCGTTCGAACGCGCCGACGATGCGGCGCGGCGCGCGCTAGCCGGCGCGCCCGACTCGCTCGATGCGTTGGCCGAGACCGGGACCACCGCGTACTGGCTCGGCTATTACGCCTATCAAAAGAACCAGTACGACCCGGCGGAAAAATACTGGCAGGCCTATCTGCACGCCAGCGAAGGTCTGGTCGCGCGCGCACCGAAGGATCCGCGCTGGCAACTGGAACTGTCGTACGCGCTCAACAACCTCGGCACGCTGGCTTTCGTGCGCCTGCGCAGCGACGAAGCGGCCGAACTGTTCGCGCGCTCGGTCGCGATCAAGCGCGCCCTGCTCGCGGCCAAGCCGGCCGACAAACCGCTGCGCTACGAACTGGTCGACAGCCTGTCGTGGCTGAGCAGCGCGCAGGACGCGCGCGGCCAGTTGGCCGACGCCGCCAAGGGTTACGCCGCGCAGACCGCGATGCTGCGCGAGCTGGTCGACAGTGAGCCCGAAGCCGACGCGTGGCGGCGCAAGCTGGCGACCTCGTTGCTGCGCAGTTCGGTGCTCGCACTCGATCGCGGTCTGGCCGACGATGCCGAAAACGAAATCGCCGAAGCGATCCGCCTGCTCGGCGCGCTGGTCGAACAGCAGCCCGACAATCGCGACTGGCGCCGCAACCTCGGCCATGCCTACGCGCACGCCGGCTGGGTCGCGCACCTGCGCGGCGTTTCCGCACTGGCCGACGAACGCCTGCGCCGCGCGCAGCAGGTGCTGGCGCCGCTGTTGCAACAGACCGAACCGTTGCCGGACTGGCGCGTGCTCGACCTGCTGGTGCGGTTGCGCATGGACCAGGTCGCCGCGGCGCCGCCGCAGGCCGCGATCGACCGACTGGTCGCCGACCTCGACGCGCTGCACCGGCAGACGCCGGACGACCCGCCGATCCTGTCGATGCTCGCGCGCAGCCTGGTCTGGCGCGGCGAACGTTACCAGCGCGCCGGTGACACCGCGCGCGCGCGCGACGACTGGAACCGGGTGCGCGAACTGCTCGCCAAGCGCGTGACCGGCACCCGCGACCGCAACCTGCTCGAAGCCTGGGTGCGCACCCAGGTCCACCTGGGCACGCGCGCGCAAGCCTCCACCCAGATCGCCTGGCTGCAACGCGCCGGCTACCGCCATCCCGGCTTCGTCGCGTTCTACTGAGCGTCCGCGAAGCCGCTCCGCAGCAATCCCAATCACCAGGAAACCGCTCATGGCCAGCAAGAAAGACAGCAAGAAATCCGCCGCCGCGCCGGAAAAGCAGAAGAAGTCGGGCAAGAAGGGCGATCCGGCGCCGATCGAGATCGAACTGACCGTCGCCTACGTCGGCTTCGGCGGCAACGCCGGACTCGGCCAGTACTTCTACAGCTTCGCGCCGGACGTGGTGACCGTGCAGGGCGCCGGCCCGGTGGTGATCACCTACAAGTTCGAGGCGCAGGTGCCGCAGCGCTTCCAGATCGTCAGCGTGCTCAACTCCGACGCCTTCAAGCAGATCCACAAGGTGAAGGTCGCCGAAGACGGCCGCAGCGTGAGCATGCACAACCGCAACACCGTGCAGACCCTGATCTTCTTCACCGTGCTGGTGCGCGATGAGGAGAGCAACGACCTGCGGGTGATCTCCTGCGATCCGCAGGTCGGCAACGACCCGCGCACGGTGCCGCCGGGCATCATCAAGAAGCGCGGCTGATCCCACGCGAATGCCGATGGCGCAGACGGCCCGTGACCGTCTGCGCCTTTGCTTCATGCGGGAAATGGTTTCGAACCGCCGTCGCGGCGCTCGACTGATCCGCACGGGGTCGCGCAGCGATCCGAAGCGCGGCAGTGCGACAACCCACCGGCACGATTCGGGCGGCATACCGACCCGGCCACGACGAGGCAATGACGAAGGCCGGAGCATCCGCGCCGACGCCGGCACAGGCCTCGACACGGATACGAACCTGGGACCAACAGGCCCCGAACGCGGACGCGCGACGCGTCCGCTCAAGCGAACCAGCGCTTACTTCTTGATCGTGCAGAACTTGCCGAAGCTGTCGCCGGTGTAATAGCGCTGGGTGATCGGCCGGCCCTTGGCGCTCTCCTGGACCAGATAGACCAGCCCCTGCGGCGAACCCAGCAAGGCCGGCGCGGCGCGCCAATACTTCGGGCCGATCGGGCCGAGCGGCGGCAGCAGGCCCTTGTCGTTCTCGTAGACCCGCGCGTTCAACTGCAGCTTCTCGCAGGCGACGGTCGGGTTCTCGGTGCGGGCGCAGGTGTCGAACGACTGGATCATCTTGGCCACGTCCTTGGGCAGCGACTTGCAGGCCGGCGGCGCGGCGGCGAAGGCCGGCGAGACGACGAGGACCAGCGCGGCGGACAGCGACCACTTCACGAGTCTGGCGTTCATGACGTTCTCCTGGGTTGTGCATTGACGCGACCGCACCGGGCGTCCCGATGCACCTGCCTCGCGCTGCGGCGATGACCGCAGGCTCACCCTGCGCGCCTCTCCCTCCGCCCCGCCTTACCGCAACCTGACGGTCGCCGCCCGCCGCGACCGGGCCCGATCGCGCCCGCCGCCGGTGGTGATCGAGGGTGGTGAATCGGTGAGCCGCGTGCGCAATCGGCGCCCCGTACCGGCCGAAACCGGCCCTCGCGAACCTGACGGAGCTGACGCCAACTCATTGACCAAAAAAGAAAAACGGCTCCGTAAGGTTGCCGTAAGGCAGGCGCGCGAGGCGACGACCAACCTGCGCGGCATCCGGACCGCGGGTGCCACGGCCGGACACCGACACGCCGGCCGGCGCGCGGGGCCCGGGCACCACGCGCCGATCCGGCGATGCAGTCAGGAGTACCGTCATGTCCGATTCCGAGTATCCCTACCCCTGCGCCAGCGACACCGACGATTCGCAGGACGACGTGGGTCCGCTCTCGCAATTCCGCCATGGCGCGCAGGACCGGCGCCTGCTCGAAGTCGCCCGCCTCGACGCCGGCAACATCGCCGCCAACAGCGACTTCGACGACAAGCCCTGGGGCCTGCTGTACCGCGCGCTGATCGATTCGATCGGCCTGTCGCCCGACGACTTCCAGCTGATGTACCCGTCGGTGCCGTGGGACTGGCCGCGCACCCAGGCCGGCTTCATCGCCGCGGCCCACTACGATTTCTGCTCGACCGCGCCGCAATGGAGCGCGATCGGCGCCTACGTGTCCAGCGGTGACGCCGTCCACCAGGCCTACCAGCAATTCCTCAACGTGATCCCGGCGCAGACCGAGTACCGCAGCCTGCGCCAGCACCTGCACGACGCCGACGACGCGCTGGTGGTGGCGACCAACCATTACACCCTGGCCACCACCTCGGCCGCCTCGGCCTACGCCAATCAGGTCGACGACAATCGTCCGAGTTTCACCGAATGGCTCGGCAGCCGCGGCGGCGCCGGCTATCAGACCCGCATCGTCGCGGCCGAAGTGGCGATGAACCAGGCCCAGAGCCATTACGCCGCGCTGGTCGCGCAGTGTGAATCGCCCGAACTCGGCCAGGCCCAGTTGCGCTGCGGCAACGAAGCGCATCAGGTCCGCTTCGCCGACCTCAACCTGATCAAGCTGCCGAAGGTCCACGACTGGCGGGTCGAACAGGAAGCGGCCGACTGGGTCGCGAAGGTCCAGGCCGGCCACGGCCCCAGCGGCGTGACCCTGGGTTTCAGCAATCGCGAAGCGCCCTACGACTTCGGCCAGACCTGGGCCGGCCGCCGCAGCCGCATCCGCCAGCTGTTCTGGCAGGTCCGCATCAATGGCCGCTGGGAGCGTATCGACGAATTCGAATTCGACAACAAGCTCGAACTGTCGCTGGACTTCCAGGCGGTCGACCGCATCGGCATCCGCCCGGGCGGCTGGTACGACGGCGAATTCGCCCGCGGCATGATCGACGGCCCGTTCATCCACGGCTACAGCCCGTTCGGCGGCGACACCGTGGAAACGCGCGGCCAGCCGGTGTTCGGCGAGAAGGGCTTCTTCGGCCTGATCAAGAACGGCATGTGCGTGGGCTACAAGCCCTCGTTCGCGATCCGCACCACCACCTCGACCTTCCGTCGTTTCGCCGACCCGTTCCGCGCCGCCACCGGGCTGCGGATCGGACCGTTCACCTTCGAAGCCGAAGGCGGCAGCCTCGCCGCCGGCTGGAAGGCCGACCCGGCGACCCAGACCTTCACCGGCACCACCAGCAGCGAGCGCGCGCTGATCATCGGTGCGACCGTGTCCGAATTGCCGAACGGGCCGGTGTAAACCAAAGCCCGGGTGGTGCGTTCGGAAAGGAGTCGAAGTTGTGTACCTCGTTCCAGCGGTCCGGCCGATGCGCGTCAGTGGGGACCTCCACGCGCATCGGCCGGAGTTCGCTCGGCGGCGTAGGCCGGGCCTGGCGCGGCCGGCGGCGCATTTGTTTCTGGCGGGGTTTGGCGTGAGCGGGTTTGGCTCGGGGCTTGGCCGAGGCCCGCTCCGCTTGGGCACGCTCAACTAAAGCCGGCTTATCCAAAGCATGCGCAGCTAACGCCTGCTCAACTGGAGCAGGCTCAATCGGAACAGGCTGAATCGGAGCAGGCTCAGCTAAAGCACGCTCAACCAAAGCCGGCTCAACCGAAGCAGGCTCAATTCAAGCGCACCACGCCGTCGCAGTAATGGCCCTGGCAATCGCCGCGCGCGATGTCGAGCACCAGCGAATTGCCGGGATCGCCGCCGGGCCGCGCGACTCTTTCGGGCACCACGAACACCGCCGGGCTCGCCTCGGCCATGCCCTTGGGCCACTTGAAACCGCTGACCACGCGATAGCGCGGCAAGCCCGCCAGCGTGAGGTCGGCGCCGGGCGCGAAGCTCGCCGCCTGCGCGCGCGCCGCATCGGTCCACGCCCGCAGGTCGGCCGCGCCGGCGACTTTCAAGCTGCCGTCGTGCCACGGCCCTTCGATCCGATCGATCGCATTGGCGCGCGACGCGACACGCTTCGCATCGGCCTGCTTCGCCGCCGCCGCGGCCGTGCGGGTGGCCTGGCCGACGGCGGTCGGCAACGGCAAGCGCGCGACCTCCTGGATAGCGCCGGGCACCGACAGATTGCGCAGGTCCATCGCGGTCGCGCGAGCGCGCGCTTCCAGCACTTCGAAGCGGAACCGTCCCGCCGCGCCGGCCGCATCGCCGACCGCGCCGATGGTCGCGGGCACAGCCTTGGCGCCGCCCGCGCCGAATTGCTGATCGGCCTCGATGGTCAACGCGCCCTGGGCCAGGTCCGGATCGTCGTACAGCCAGCTCCAGGCCAGTCCGCGCCAGGCGCCGTCGTAGGACGGATTCATGCGCAAGGCATCGACGAACATCGCCCGCGCCGCGGTGCTGGCTTCGCGCAGATGGTCGGCTCGCGCCGGCTCGCCGTCGGCATCGCCCTGAACCTGGCGCAGGTAGGCGCGCAAGCGCCACGCGCCGAGCTCGCGCGCGGCCATCGCCGAATTCGGATCTGCGTTGCGCGCGGCCTGCAGGTAGCTTTCGGCCGGAACCTTTTCTCCCACCGGTCGCATCGCGACGGCCGCTTCGACGCTGCGCCGGTAACGCTGCATCGCGGTTTCGTAACGCGCGCCGTCGGCCTCGGCCGGCGCGCGCTCCTTGCGTAGTTCGCCGAGCATCGCCAGTTGCTGGCGAAAGAACGGATCGCCGCCGGCCGCGCTGCGCGCCGCGCCGCGCACGAGGCGTTCGGCCAGCGCGTTGTAGTCGGCCGACGGCAGCCGCGGCGGCGGTTGGCCCCACTTCGCCGGCACGGTGTTCGGCGAGTTCGGCGCGCGGCTCGCACGCGCTGGCGACAGCGCGGCTTGCGCGCGGCCAGGCGCGGCGCGTTCGGCGCGCGGCGACGGCGAGCCGCGTGACGCCGGATAGGTCGCCGCCAGATACACCCCCAGGATGCTCGCGGCGATCACCGCGCGTTTGGTCAGATCGTCGTCGCCGTCCTCGCGCGCGCGCCACAGCACCGCGATCGTGCACACCGCGCCGCCGACGGCCAGCGCGCCGCGGAACCAGCGTTCGCTCGGGCTGTGCCGCGAGGTCGAGACCAGATAGCCGATGAAATCCATCAGCCACATCGGCATCGACATCAGCCAGCCGGTCAGCGGCGCCAGGAAGATCACCACGAAGAACAGCAGCACCGCCACCTTGATCAAGGCGAAGCGGGTCGGCGGCGAACGCAGCGGATGCCAGCGCGGTGGTGGGCCCTGCCAGCTCATCGGTTCTTGATCATCCGCGGCAGCACCACCAGGAACACATAGCAGAACACCACGAAGCCGATGCCCATCAAGGTCAGCAGGATCTGATTCATCCAGCCGTCCAGCGGCGAAGTGGCCGCGCTACGCAGGCTGGCGTAATACCCCTGCAGCAGATACGACACCGCGGCGAACACCAGCGGCACCACCAGGATCATCGCCGCGCGCGCGGTCGCGACCAAACGCGAGGTCTGAAGTCGGTAACCCCGCACAGTCGAAGCCGCCGACGGCATCTGCTGCTGCGGCACCGATGCGGGCAACGGCGGCCGCGCACCGAACCGGCGCGGCGCCGGTTGCGGCCGCGGTTGTGGCGTCGCCACCGGCGTGCGCATCACCGCCGCCCAGCCGCGCGGCAGATCCTGCGGCTGAGTGGCCGGACGCGGCTTGGCCTTGCGCGCGGTCTTGCTGAGCAGATCCAGGCGTATGCACGACGCGCAGGGCTGACCGGCGTAATGCTGGTGTTCGCGATTGCGCCCGCACACCACCAGCCGCCCGCTCGACGGCTGCGCATACGCGCGCAGCGCATCGCGCCACTCAGACGACGGCGGCCGCGCCGACGGCGTGTCGCCGAACGCGCGATCGAACAGGCCGCGCAGTTCCTGCGGCATGCTCGCGTGCGCGCTGACCGGACTGGGCGCCATGATCCGGTTCGCGCGCAGCCCGTAGGCGTAACAGCGTTCGCGGATGCGTCCGGGGATATCGGTCGGCACCCGATCCGACGACGGCTTGCCGCTGTACGGATGGATGCCGAAGTTCAACAGTTGGAAGATCACCACCGCCAGGGCGAACCGGTCCTGGGTTTCCTCGCCGGCTTCGTCGAGCTTGTGCGCCTGATACTCCGGCGCGAGGTAATCGGGCGTGTACTGCGGCGCCGAATAACGCCGGCCGCGGCCCTGGATACTGAAACCGTCGCAGTCGAGCAGCGCGATGTACAACGACGCGCGATAGAAACGCAGGTTGACCGGCTTGAGATCGACCACGCAATGATGCTGCTGATGCAATGCCGCGAGCACCGCGGCGAGATTGGCCGCGAGGGTGATCTTGTGGCCCAGCCCGACCGGCAGTCCGGCCGCGCGCGCCTGACGTTCCTGCAGCACCTGTTCGAGTTCGGAGGTGGAATCCACGTCCAGCGCCGGCATGGTGAAGCCGGCGAACTTGCCGCGTTCGTCGCGCACCACCGCATCGGGCCAGGCGATCTGCACGTAACGCTTGCCGCCTTCGATCTGGTCGGGCAAGTGCGGACGCAGATCGAGCATGGCTTCGATGCGATCGGTGTAACTCGGCGGGTCGACCCGCGCGTGATAGATCTTCGCCACCGCATTGGGATCGTCCGGCAGCAGGTAGACGCTGCCGGCGCCGCCGCTCTTGATCAGCTTGCCCAGGCGCGAACGGCGCGAGCCGATCAGGATGGTCTGGCCGGTGACCAAACTCATGGACGCGGGCCCGTTTGTTGCGAGCACGTTTGCTGCGGGCGCATTTGCCGCATGCTCATTCGATGAGCATGCGAGTGCGTTGTGGCCAGCGCGGTCGCGAAGGCGTCCACCGCGACGCCATCGCCCACCACCGCGCCACTGACGACCTGGAAACGCATGACGTCGGGGCTCATGGCAACGTGCTCATGACGTCGGACTCAGCCCCGCAACGCGATCAGCAGGGTCTTGTCGTCGGAGGTGATGCCGTGCGTGCGCGGGTCGTCGAGCGTGCCCAGCAGCGCGCGGCTGCCGTCGTCTTCGCCGACCGAGGCCAGATAACGCGCGACCGGATCGATGAACGGCTTGAACAGGCCAGTATTGCCCTTGTCCATCGCGAACGGCATCGCGCCGTCGGACATCAGCGCCAGTCGCGCGGTCGACGCGCTCACCGCGAGTACGCGCAGGTGCTGGCGCCAGGCGTCGCCGGTGACGAAATAGGTTTCGTTGGAGTACTCGCCGTTCTCCGGCGCCGACACCACGCCCGGTTCGTCCGTCGACGCCGCTTCGGCCACGCCGATGCCGTCGCCGATATGGAAGAACCAGCCGCGCTGTCCGTCGCCGGCGAACCCGACCAGGGTCGCGGCATAACTCGACAGCGAGGCCTTGTCCGCTTCAGCCATCTCGACCAAGGCCGCGCGCGCAGTCTCGATCGCTGCGCTGGCGAGCGCCTCGAACGCGTGTTCGTCGTCCAGCACGGTCGAATCGCCGCGCAGCCGTTCGCTGAGCACGCGCGTCACCGTATCGGCGACGACGCGCGAGCCCTGATCGCTGCGCGACGCCGAGCCGGCGCCGTCGCAAACCACCGCGACCAGGCGTTCGCCGTCCGCATGAAATGCGAACGCGTCCTGGCAGGGAATGCCTTTGCCGACGTGCGAAGTTCCGGTCGCCGATGCGGCGTAGATGCGCCAAGCCATGGCCTGCGCCCCGCCGCTCAGGTCGGCACCGAGGACCAGGTGTCGGTCGACGGCAGTTGCGCCTGTCCGCCCGGACGCGATTGCGACACCACCTGCATGCTCGCGCTGAGCCACAGGAACAATTCGCGGAACTGCAGCCCTTGCAGGCGCTTGACCCCGCCCTCGCCCTTGCCGCTGAACTGGCCCATGACGCCGACCTGCGAACCGTCGCCGACCGCGATCGGGAAGATCGCGACCTTGTTGGCCTGCTCGGCTTCGCGCGCGCGCTTGGCCGAGGCTTCCCAGGTATCGGTCGGCACGCCGTCGGACATCAGGAACAGCCACGGCCGGGTGTAGGCGATGCCGGCGGCCTTGAAGCGCTGCTTTTCGTTCTCGACCTCGGTCAAAGCCAGATCGATCGCGCGGCCGGTCGGCGTGGTGCCGTCGGCCTCCAGCACCGGCGCGGTGAAATCCATCGCGTCGCACCAGTCGCCGACCACCTCGGCATGATCGAAACCGCCGTAGCGCACCACCAGCACGCGCACCCGCTTGGCCGCGATCACGTCGCTCTTGAGTTCGGTCTCCAGCAGCTTGAGCCCTTCGTTCAACTGCTGCACCGGCGGCCCCATCATGCTGCCCGAGCAGTCCAGCACCAGCACCAGCGGCGTGCGCTGTTCGGTGTTGTCGACCAGGGCTACGTCGGGGATCACGGGCTGATTCATGGCATTCCTTTGCGAAGGGATCGATTCGGCAGTATAGCCACAGCGGCCACGACGGGCACAGCGCGGCGGTTTTAGCTTTCGGTCGGCTCGTGGACGGGTGCGATGCGGCGGGTTTCGACGACGTTGCGCGCGGGTTCGCGGCCACTCGCGCGGCCGCGGCCGGACAGGCCAACGCCGCGCATGCGCCATGCCGGCCGCGCATCACGAACACGCACGCGACGGCCGAACGCCGATTCATCTCGCAACCCCGGCGCCGCTTCCCGCACCGCAGCCGCGACCGTCATCCCAGCGCACTGCGCAGGCGCGCACAAGTCCGCGCACCGGTCCACAGACAGTCACCGCACTGCCATCTGCGCCCAGCACCCTGCGATGGCGGTCGCCCGCCGCTCCCCCAGCCTCCCGCTTTCCAGCGGATTTATGCCCGGATTGTCATGACCGACTCGCACGATTCCCATCGCCGCAGCTTCCTGCGCGGCGCCGCCGGCGCCACCGCCGCCGGCCTGGCCCTCAACCTGTTCCCGCCCGCGATCCAAAAAGCGCTCGCGATCCCCGCCGCGCGCGTCAGCGGTACCATTCACGACGTCAAGCACGTGGTCATCCTGATGCAGGAGAACCGCTCGTTCGACCATTACTTCGGCGCGATGCGCGGCGTGCGCGGATTCGGCGATCGCTTCCCGATCCCGCTGCCCAGCGGCAAGCCGGTGTGGCGACAGACCACCGCGCAAGGCCGCGAAATTCAGCCGTATCACATCGACACCAAGACCACGAGCGCGCAGCGCATCGGCGGCACGCCGCATACCTGGCCCGACGCGCAGGCGGCCTGGAACAACGGTGTGATGGACAAGTGGCTGCCGGCCAAGACCGAACGCTCGCTCGGCCATTACCAGGAAGCCGACATCCCGTTCCAGTACGCGCTCGCCAACGCCTTCACCCTGTGCGATGCGTATCACTGCTCGCAGCAGACCGGCACCAATCCCAATCGCCTGTTCCTGTGGACAGGCACCAACAACCCGGCCGCTGATCGCGGCGGCCCGGCGATCGTCAACACCTTCGACGATGGCGGCCCGGCCAGCGAAGGCTATTTCTGGACCACTTACCCTGAGCGCCTGGAACAGGCCGGGGTGAGCTGGAAGCTGTACCAGGACATGGACGACAACTTTTCCGACAATCCGCTCGAAGGCTTCCGCCAGTTCCGCGCCGCCGCGCCGGGCTCGGCGCTGGCCGAAAAAGCCTTGAAAACCTGGACTCTGGACGATCTCGCCAGCGACGTGCGCAGCGGCCAATTGCCGCAGGTGTCGTGGCTGGTCGCGCCGGCCAAGTACTCCGAACATCCCGGCCCGTCGGCGCCGATCTGGGGCGCGGACTACACCGCGCGCGTGCTCGAAGCGCTCACCGCCGATCCGCAGGTGTGGGCGCGCACGGTGCTGATCGTCAATTTCGACGAGAACGACGGTTTCTTCGATCACATGCCGCCGCCGGCGCCGCCGTCGTTCGACGCCGACCACCGCTTGATCGGCGGTTCGACCGTGGACCTGCGCGGCGAACACCACATCGCGCGCAGCGGCCCGTCGCACGGCACCTCCAGCGATCCGGCGATCTATTACGACCGCCCCTATGGCCTGGGCCCGCGCGTGCCGATGTACGTGATCTCGCCGTGGAGCCGCGGCGGCTGGATCAATTCGCAGGTGTTCGACCACACCTCGGTGATCCGTTTCCTGGAAAAACGTTTCGGCGTGGCCGAGCCCAACATCAGCGCGTGGCGGCGCGCGGTGTGCGGCGACCTGACCACTGCGTTCAACTTCCACGATCCCAATCACGAACCGATCCCGTCGCTGCCGGAAATCGGCGACGCCGACCGCATCGTCGCCGAACAAAGCCGTCTGCCCGCGCCGAAACCGCCCGCGGTGGCGAGCGCGCCGCGGCAGCAACCCGGGATCAAACCCTCGCGCGCCCTGCCCTACGACCTGCAGGTCGGCGAACGTTTCGATCACGACGCACGGCGGCTGCGCCTGAGCTTCGGCAACACCGGCCGCATCGCCGCGGTGTTCCATGTCTACGACCTGCTTAATCCCAACGCGATTCCGCGCCGCTACACGGTCGAACCGGGCAAGGTGCTGCACGGCGACTGGACGCTGCAGCGCGACGGCGCCCGCGCCTACGCCTTGCAGGTGTTCGCGCCGAACGGATTCTTCCGCGAATTCCGCGGCTCGTTCGGCGGCGCCAACCCGACCGTGACCACCGTGCCCGACCTGCGCCTGCGTCGGCGCAAGCTGATCCTGGCCTTGCGCAACCCCGCGTTCAAACCGCTGCGCCTGAACCTCGCCGACCAATACGGCCTGTACGAACCGCGCCTGGAACGCCTGGGCCCGGCCGCGGTGCATTACCGCCCGATCAAGCTCGACGAAAGCCAGCAGTGGTATGACTTCGTGCTGACCGACGCGAACGACCCGGAGTATTACCGTCGCCTGGCCGGCCGCATGGAGACCGGCGAGCACGGCATTACCGATCCAGGCTTGATCTAGGCGCCGGGGTTGCAGGACGGCGTTGGTCGCGGCGATCGCCGCGGCCTCGCGCTTGCGTCGTCGTTGCGGTTGCGCGGTCGCGGCTTGCGCCGCTCCTACAGGAAGCGCTTCATTGACGAATTGACCGGCCGATCCGAGTGCATCGGCCGCTCCCCGTAGGAGCGGCGCGAGCCGCGACCGCGAACCTACATTTACGCCGTCACTTCGACCTGCGCGAACGCCACCCGCCAACCCGCCAAGCCGCACGAATCACATCAAATCCTGCGGCTCCACGATCACCGCATCCTCCGGCACCCGCGCGCACGCGGCCTTCGAAACAAAGGCCTCCCAGCGCCAGAACCCCCACGCCACCGCGGTCAACACCGACGCGGCGATCGCCAGATGCACGGCGCTGTCGCTGAGCCAGGGCGAGATCACCCCGGCCAGCAGCGCATTGACCACCAACCCCGAAAACGCCTGCAACGACGAAGCCGAACCACGCTGGTGCGGGTACATGTCGAGAATCGACAGGGTCACGATCGGAAACACCAGGGCGATGCCGAACGCGCCGATGCACATCGGGATGATCGCCCACGGCACCTGCGGCTGCGCGGTCCACAGGTTGTAGCCCAGGTTGATCGCCAGGGCGAGCGCGCAGAAACCGAAGCCGATATTGACCAGGCGATCGCCGCCGATCTTGCCGGCGGCGCGGCCGGACACGAACGAGCCCAGCACCATGCCGCCGATGGTCGGCACGAAGAACCAGGCGAACTGGCGCTCGTTGAGCTTGAGGATGTCGAGCACGAACGCCGGCGCCGAGGCGATATACAGGAACAGCGCGCCGAAGTTGAACGCACCGGCCGCGGTCAGGCGCTGGAAACGCGGGTTGAGGAAGATCGCGACGTAATCGCGCAGCAAGCGCTTGGGCTTGAGCGCCAGCCGCGCCTGCGGCGGATGGGTTTCCGGCAGCAGCACGATCACCGCCGCCAGCAGCAGCACCGAGAAACCGACCAGGAACCAGAAGATCGCCGGCCAGTGCGCCCAGCCCAGGATCCAGCCGCCGATGATCGGCGCGATCGCCGGGGCGATGCCGAAGATCATCATCACCTGGCTCATCAGCCGCTGCGCGTCGTCGCCGTGCAACACGTCGCGGATCACCGCGCGGCCGACGATCAGGCCAACACCCGCCGAAAGCCCTTGTACCGCGCGAAAGAAAAGCAAAGTAGGCAGATCGGTGGAAAGCGCGCACGCCACCGAAGCCAAGGTAAACACCCCCAACCCACCAATGATCACCTTGCGTCGCCCGATCGCATCCGACAGCGGCCCATGCACGATGCTCATCAGCGCATACGCGACCAGATACACGCTGATGGTCTGCTGCATCTGCAGCTTGTCCGCGCCCAGTTCGGCGCCCATCGCCGGAAACGCCGGGAAGATGGTGTCGATCGAGAACGGCCCGAACATCGCCAAGCCGCCCAGCAGCAAGGCCAGGCGACGGATCGACAACGGCGCCTTGACGGAGGCGTTCATCAGGTCGCCGCGCCCGAAGCCTGGGTGTCGATCGGCACTTCGTCCGGCGGGCCCTTGAGTTCGACCAGATTGCCTTCCGGGTCGAACAGGTATTGCGACGGGCCTTCGCCCTCGGCACCGTAGCGCGAACCGAAGTCGCCGATGCGCACGCCGTGCGCGTCCAGATGAGCCACGATCGCCTCGCGGTCGAACGGCTCGGCGCGCAGGCACAGGTGATCCATGTTGCGGCCCTCCTCGCCCGGCGCCGCCCCGCCCATGCGGCCGATCTTGCCGTCCACATCGACCAGATCGATCAGCGAGGCGCCGGCGCGCAACTGCACCAGCCCGATCGGGTCCTGGCGCCGCTCGACCGTGCAGCCGAGCACATCGCAGTAGAAGGCGATCATCGCGGCGGTGTCGCGCACGCGCAGCACCACGTGATCGAGTTGCATCAGCTGAAACGGTCGCGCGCTCATGTCGGCGTCGGGGGCTTGGGGGAGACTTCACAGCATACAACCGCGCGGGTGCGCGGTCGGGTGGGGAAGTTGTTTTGATTTGTTGATTGAGGGCGATGGGCTCGGTGGGGTACTGGGCGTCCACGCCTTCTCTGTGTTTGTCGCTCTCACTCACAGTTGTTTGCTGTCGTAACTCGACCGCGGCCATCTCTCCTACCGTCATTCCCGCGAACGCGGCCTCCGCTTTACTTCGGCGCAGCCGAACATCCAGTGACTTCAAACGTTCTCGCACGAAAGGCGCTGGATTCCCGCCTTCGCGGGAATGACGAACTGGGTGGGCGTCTTTAGAACTGGGAGCGTCCTGCTGGGGCATTCACTTCCGATTGATGCCCCTGCGTCAGGGCCTGTCCCGCGCCATCTCCCACCGTCTCAAACCCAACCTGACCTGATCCCACCGCCCCAACCCTGAACCCGCCCCAGCCCCTGCCCCCCAAACCCCATCCCCGGCTATAATCCCCGGCTTGAAACACCCGGTGGGAGAAGCGCCCCGGCCCCAGGCCTGGACCGCTGCCGAAGGCGCAACGCCCGTAATCGCTCAGGCCCCATACCGCCGCGTGTACAAACTCTGGAGAGACCGACCACCCGCGATCCAGCGGGCGGAACCGGCGCCGAAGGGGCACGAAGCCAGCGCGGAACGGAGCGGCCCCCAACGGCCATCCCTCCCCAGCCGTCACACCGCAGCCTGACCGCAGCGGGGCTTCCAAACTCTCAGGCAAAAGGACAGAGGGGCGCCTCGCGTGCGGCACCGCACGCTGCCAAAGGACGCCCCCTGCCCATGACGAACGTATCCCTGCGCGAGCTCGAGCACCACGACGCTTTCATCGAGCGCCATATCGGCCCCAACGACGCCGAAATCGGCCACATGCTGGGCAAGGTCGGCTACGACTCGCTCGAAGCGCTGACCGATGCGATCGTGCCCGGCTCGATCAAGTCGACCCAGCCGCTGGCCCTGCCGACCGCGATCAGCGAAGTCGAGGCGCTGGCCAAGATCCGCGCCATCGCCACCCAGAACAAGGTCTTCCGCAGCTTCATCGGCCGCGGTTACTACGGCACCCACACCCCGAACGTCATCCTGCGCAACATCCTGGAGAACCCGGCGTGGTACACGGCGTACACGCCGTACCAGGCGGAAATCTCGCAGGGCCGCATGGAAGCGCTGATCAACTTCCAGACCATGGTCGCCGACCTGACCGGGATGGAGATCGCCAACGCGTCCCTGCTCGACGAAGGCACCGCCGCCGCCGAAGCGATGACCCTGGCCAAGCGTTCGGCCAAGTCCAAGTCCGACACCTTCTTCGTCTCGAAGAACATCCACCCGCAGACGCTGGAAGTGCTGCGCACCCGCGCCGAGCCGCTCGAGATCAAGCTGCACATCGCCGACGACGCCGACGCGCTGACCGTCGATGCGTTCGGCGCGCTGCTGCAATACCCCGACACCTTCGGCGGCGTGCACGACTATCAGGCCGTGTCCGACGCGGTGCATGCGCGCGGCGGCATCGTCGCGATCGCCAGCGACCTGCTCGCGCTGACCCTGCTCAAGGCACCGGGCGAATTCGGCGCCGACATCGTGGTCGGCAATACCCAGCGCTTCGGCGTGCCGTTCGGTTTCGGCGGCCCGCATGCCGGCTTCATGGCCTGCCGCGACGCGTTCAAGCGTTCGATGCCGGGCCGTTTGATCGGCGTGTCGGTCGACACCGACGGCAAGCCGGCCTACCGCCTGACCCTGCAGACCCGCGAGCAGCACATCCGCCGCGAGAAGGCGACGTCGAACATCTGCACCGCGCAGGTGCTGCTGGCTGTGATGGCCAGCATGTACGCGGTCTATCACGGCCCCGACGGCCTGACCCGCATCGCCCGCCGCGTGCATCGCCAGGCCACGATCCTCGCCGCCGCGCTGCGCGGCGCCGGCATCACCGTCGCCGACGGTTTCTTCGACACCCTGCACGTCAGCGGCATCGACGCGGATGCGATCCACGCCAAGGCGCGCGCCGCCGGCATCAACCTGCGTCCGATCGACGCGAGCAGCCTGAGCCTGAGCCTGGACGAAACCGTCGCCCGCGACGATCTGAGCGCGCTGGCCGGCCTGTTCGGCGCCAGCCTCGATATCGACGCGCTCGATACGTCCACCGCCGACGCGATCCCGTCCGCGCTGGTGCGCAAGTCCGCGTTCCTGCAGCACCCGGTGTTCAACACCCATCACAGCGAACACGAGCTGCTGCGCTACATGCGCTCGCTGGCCGACAAGGACCTGGCGATGGATCGCACCATGATCCCGCTGGGCAGCTGCACGATGAAACTCAACGCCACCGCCGAGATGATCCCGGTGACCTGGCCCGAGTTCGGCAACATCCATCCGCTCGCCCCGGCCGAACAGACCACCGGCTACAAGCAACTGATCGAAGAACTCGAAGCGATGCTGGTCGAATGCACCGGCTACGACGCGGTCAGCCTGCAGCCGAACTCCGGCGCGCAGGGCGAGTACGCCGGCCTGCTGGCGATCCGCGCCTATCATCGCTCGCGCGGCGAAGGCCATCGCGACATCTGCCTGATTCCCGACTCGGCCCACGGCACCAACCCGGCCTCGGCGCAGATGTGCGGCATGACCGTCGTGGTCACCAAGACCGACGCCAACGGCAACGTCGATGTCGCCGACATCCAGCGCGCCGCGGAGAAATACAGCGACCGCCTGGCCGCGATCATGATGACCTACCCGTCCACGCACGGCGTGTTCGAAGAGGAAGTGGTCGAGATCTGCGAGATCATCCACAAGCACGGCGGTCAGGTGTACACCGACGGCGCCAACATGAACGCCCTGGTCGGCGTGGCCAAGCCCGGCAAGTGGGGCTCGGACGTGTCGCACCTCAACCTGCACAAGACCTTCTGCATTCCGCACGGCGGCGGCGGCCCGGGTGTCGGTCCGTGCGCGGTCAAGTCGCACCTCGCGCCGTTCCTGCCGAAGACCGTCGATGGCGAAGGCGTCGTCGGCATGGTCAGCGCGGCGAGCTTCGGCTCGGCGAGCATCCTGCCGATCTCGTGGATGTACATCACCCTGATGGGCACCCAGGGCCTGCGCAAGGCGACCCAAGTCGCGCTGCTTAACGCCAACTACATCGCCAAGCGCCTGGAGCCGCATTACGAAACGCTCTACACCGGCCGCAACGGCCTGGTCGCGCACGAATGCATCCTCGACCTGCGCCCGCTCAAGGACGCGACCGGCATCAGCGCCGAGGACGTGGCCAAGCGCCTGATCGACTTCGGCTTCCACGCCCCGACCCTGAGCTTCCCGGTCGCCGGCACCTTGATGGTCGAGCCGACCGAGAGCGAATCGCAGCACGAACTGGACCGCTTCATCGACGCGATGATCCAGATCCGCGACGAAATCCGCGCGGTCGAAGACGGCCGCCTGGATCGCGAAGACAACCCGCTCAAGCACGCGCCGCACACCGCGACCCAGGTCACCGCGAGCGAATGGACCCACGCCTACCCGCGCGAACTGGCCGCGTTCCCGCTGCCGTCGCTGAAGCTGCAGAAGTACTGGCCGCCGGTGTCGCGCGTGGACAACGTCTACGGCGACAAGAACGTCATGTGCGCGTGCATTCCGATCGATGCGTACAAGGAAGAGGAAGCCGAGGCGTAAGCGGCTTCGTTCGGACCTAGATGCAGGCAAAAGGGCTTCGCGGATGCGAAGCCCTTTTTCTTTGTCTCGCACCTTGCCTGCCGCGCGCACGTGCCCCGGCGCCATTTACGCGGCGAAACCACGACGCAAGGTGTCGATGCTCCGATGAGCCGCTAATCGCCATTCACCGCGACCAAAAAAACGAAGCTCGACGGCCGACCACGTTCGCGATGCATTCGCCGTCACATCCGCGACTGGCTACTTGCACGCCCCGCGCCCGGCCCGGTTGCCCATCGCATTCCGACTGTGCACCGCTTGATCCGTGCCGATCGATGTGACCACAAAATCATCGAGCGCGCTAAAAGATCGCGATTGGAATTCATTGTGCGCGCGACGCCATCGAATCAGTGCTTATGTGTTCTTGTTCCGAGCGCGTTGACCGCCCACGACGATCGCGTCTGGCGACCATGCAACGCCTGCATCGAGCCTATTAAAAACGGCCAACGAAGTAAGACGCCCGAATCGGCCACACGATGAAAAGCGCGACTCAAAGTCGCGATCGATAAATATCCGCGCGCGTCGCGAGCGCATAAACAAAACACCGCACGCGCCCGAAGCATCGCGCGACCCAATCCTCAATTCACATGAGTCTGCGGTTGCATTAACCGAACACACGCGCCCGCGCCCTCGCTTTGTCGCCGCTTGTCACGTTATTGACGATTGCGAAGCGATAAAAGTGATGCCACGAACTCACCGAAAGTCACACGAAAGCCATTCCGTCCGACTTCGCGAAATTATTTTCAGAACCGTAAAAACAGGGGGAAACTCATGGCCGCGACCGCGCGCCTTCCCAAGGCATTGCTCTGCGTTACCGCCGCTATCCTGATCGCGCTGGCGTGGAAACCTTGGCATAAAGATACGCCTTCATATTCGCGCGATGCGTCGACGCCGGGCACGATCTCCACACCCGCCGACTCGCCGCAATCCGTCGCTACAACGCCCGAAACCGCGCCGGTCATGACCACCACGATGCGCGCCGCGGCCGTGGCGGCCGAGCACACCCGCAGCGCGAGCGCGCAGGCGCAACCGCCTCGCAACTACACCGGGCCGGACGGCAAGCAACACGAGATCGTCTACAACCAGGGCCTGAACCTGTCGCCGGGCGCGCGCGAACAACTCAAGCGCGAGTTGCTGGCGCAGATGCGCAAACAACCCGAGGCGGTGTCGCGCATCTATCAGATCAGCCCGGCCGATATCGCCGCCGTCGTCGCCGGCACCAAGGCCTTCCCCGAGAAGTTGCTCGATCAGTAAGCGGAATCGGAATTCGGCGGCGAACAGCCTTCGAAGACCAGCCGTGCGTCAGCCCGGATGCAACCCCAGCGAAGCGTCCGGTTCGGAACGACCACCCATGGGCAAGCGCCCGTGACCTTTATGGACGAGAGGGTTCCTTATCATGAAAGCCTATAAATACTGCTTGTTGGCGGCGGCCCTGTGCTGCTCGAACGCGTTGGCGCAGACCAGCGACGGTTACGGCACCTCGCTGCGAATTCCGCTCGTGGTCAACAGCTCGACCTATTCCTCGACCTTGTTCGTACGCAACGGCGGCGACAGCGAAGCCAGCGTCAAGGTCACCTATTACGGCGCGCCGGGCACGCCGTTCGCCGGCACCCGCCCGTGCTCTACCCTGACCGTCGCCGCCGGCGCGGTGGCGAGCAGCGACCTGGCCACGCTGTGCTCGGTCCCGGTCAGCGCGACCAGCAATTACGGCCAGCTCGCGCTGGAGGAACAGAGCGCCGCCAACGTGGCGATCTCGGGCTATTCCCGGATTCAATCGGTGGCCGGACAAGGCTTCTCGGTGGAATCGTTCAAGGTCGGCTCGCTGAGCGGCGGCTCGACCACCTCCGCGGTCGCCGGCCTGCGCCGTCAGGCCGCCGCGCCGGGCTATCAGAGCAACTGCTTCATCAGCGCGCTCGGCGAACCGGTGTCGGTGAGCTGGTCGCTGCGCACCGGCGCCGGCGCGCCGCTCGGCAGCCCGCAGGTCAGCAACCTCAGCGCCAACGAAACCATCCGCTATCTCGACGTGTTCAACGTGGTCGGCGCGGCCGCGGGCGATTACTCCAACGTCCAGGCGGTGTTCACCGAGTCCACCGCCAGCACCAATCCGGGCTATGTGGCCTACTGCACCACGCAGGACAACACCTACTTCGGCGGCGATTTCCGCATCGCCAAGGAAATCGACCCGGCCGATCAGCGTTCCAAGAAAGTCGGCGTGTCGCTGGACAGCGCGCTCGGCACCCTGCTCGGCCTGGCCAGCGGCCAGGATCAGTTCGGCCTGTACCTGCAGCATCCCGACTGGGTGCAGTGCCGGATCAACGGCACCGCCGCCAATCAGTTGGAAATGCGCCTGGAAGATCCGCAGGGCAACGTCGTCGCCGGCGGCAACAACGTCAGCTCGTTCCAGAAGGTCTATCTGGGCGAACGCAGCACCCGCAATGACGGCACGCACGGTCTGTGGAAACTCAAGGTTGAAACCCGCAACCTGCTGAGCCTGCCGGTGAACTACGGCCTCACCTGCGAGTCCGGCAACGGCTCCAACGCGCCGTTGTTCGTCAATCACTCGGTCATCGAAGAGTTCTGAGAAACAGCGACTCATCGCCTAAAAACGGTTCCGTCCGCGCCGCGGGCGGAACCGTTTCCGCATCAGTGGCGGCGCAGGCCCACCACGAAACTGAGCAAGGCGAACAGCGCTTCAGCGAAGGTGATCGCCACCCGCCAGGCCAGCGCCAGCATCGCGGCATTGGCCGCGCCGAGCAGCGGACTCAGGCACCAGAACAGACCGGCCTCGCGCACTCCCAGCCCCGCCGGCACGAACAGCGCGGCCACCCCGGCCAGACCGGCGAAGCACAACGCGGCCGACAGTTGGATCACATCCAGTCGCAGCCCGAACGACGCGGCCAGCAGCGCGAACGCCGCGCACATCGCCGCATAGGCCGCCAACTGCAACAACCACGCCCGCCGCATCGTCGCCGCGTCCGGACGCTCGGCGATGCCGCCGCGGACGATGGCGGGCAAACGCCGCGTGATCGGTCCGGGCAGGCGTTGCAGCATCGCGATCCAGGTCAATGCCGCGGCAGCGGCGAGAAAGGCGCATTGAAAGCCCAAGCCCAGTCGCGGCGACAACGCCGCGGGAGCGACGGCTGCGGCGATCAAGGCGCTGATGCCGAGCGACAACAGTTGTTCGCGCACGAACAACACGAACGCGGCGCCCGAACCGCGATCGCGCGCGTACAAGGCTCCTCGCGCCACGCCTTGCCAGATCTTGCCGGGCAGGTACTTGGCCAACAGGCTCTGCCCCCAGCGCAACTGATCGCCGAGCAATCGATCGGGCACCACCCGTCCATGCACGAACACATGCCAGGCCAGCCCCAGCAACAGCTGCATGATCAAACACAGCCCCACCACCGCGACGACATCGCGTGCCTGCAATTGCCGCCACAGCGGCAGCCATTGGTCCTGCCGCGACCACGCCTGCGCCGCGACCAGACCGAGCGCCAGCAGGCCCAGCACCCATCCCAGGCTGCGCGCCAAGCGCCGGGCGAACTTAGACCAGCGCATCCAGACATTCGGCATAACGCCGCCCCATCTGTCGCCACGAACAATGCGCGGCGGCATACGCGCGCGCCGCTTCGCCCTTGGCGCGCAGGTCTTGGCGATCGGCGAGCAACTCGACAATCGCCATGGCCCAGGCGTCGGCGTCTTCCGTCGGCAGCAGCCGACCCAACTCGGGACGCGCGACGGCATCGCGCAATCCCTCCAGATCGGCGGCCACCACGTAACGCCGGCTCATGGCCGCTTCCAGCGCGACCAGGCCGAAGCCTTCCGGATCGCCTTCTACCCGGATATTGGGCATCAGCACCACATCGCATTGCGCAAGCCGTTGCGCCTTGTTCGCCTCGTCGACGTCGCCCCACAGCCGCACCGCCTCGTCCAGGTTCGCGTCCCGTATCGCCTGCGCGATCGCCGCGCGCTCGGGACCGTCGCCGACGATATCCAGACGCACCGACGCCCGCGACGCAAGCACGCGCGGCATCACCTCGCGCACGAACCACAACGCGCCCTTGCGCCGGACCAAGCGCCCCAGAATCAGCAAGGCGGGCGGCGAATCTTTCCAGCCGCCGGTTTCCAGCATCGGCGAATCGCTCGCGCCGGGATGGATCAATGCGCATCGCGATTCATCCACGCCGCGAGCGATCAACGCGTCGAACACAAACCGGCTGATGCAGATATAGGTGTCCATGCGACCGCGAAAAAAAGACCGCAAATACCATTGATACAAACGGTTCGGATAGGTCAGGTCGAGACCGTGCACCACCACCGCCACCGGCACCCCGGCCCAGCGCGCGGGCAGCGCCAACAACGACAACACCGGATCGCCCAGCAGCAGCACCCGGACCTGGCCGCGCATCAGCCCCCAGCCCAGGCGCATCAACGAGCCGAGCACGAACAGCGGCAAGCCCCACTGCCCGGCGCGCCAGCGCAGCAAGGTCAGCGGCCGCAGGACGCCCAGTTCGGTCGCGATGCGATGACTCAGTTGCTGCATACCGCCGCGCGACGGCGGAAATTTGCGGGTGATGTACCAGATCGACTTCAAGGCATCTGTCGCCATTCCGCGCGTCGCCGGCTCAGCTGTTGTTCTTCCAGCAGCCGGCGGTTCACCACCAGCTGATTCGCCAGCAGTCCCACCGCGCCGCCGATCGCGCCGGCCAGCACCGCGGTCGCGGCCAGAATCAGCGACTGGATGTGGCCGTCACCACGACCTTGAACATACTCGAACAGGAACTTCGCGCCGATCCCGACGCCCAGCAATGCGGCCAGGCCCGACGGCACCAGGAAGAACTCCAGCGGCCGATAGATCAGGAACGAGCGCAGGATCGTCAGCATCGAGCGGGCGATGTACTCGGGCACGCTGCGGATCAACCGCGAAGGCCGGGTGGGCGGATTGACCTCGACCGGAATGCCCTTGATCCGCAGTCCGGTCTGGCCGGCCTGGATCAAGGTTTCCAGGGTGTAGGTGTAACGCGAGTAGACGTTGATGCGCATCGCCGCGTCGCGGCTGTAGGCGCGAAATCCGCTGGTGGCGTCCTCGATGGCGACGTTGGATACCGCCCGCACCACCCGGCTGCCCAGGCGCTGCAGGCGTTTCTTCCACCATGGAAAGTGGCCGATGCGCTCGATCGGCCGGCAGCCGACCACGATGTCGGCGCGACCGGCCACGATCTCGGCGACCATGCGCGGAATCGCCGACGCGTCGTATTGATTGTCGCCGTCGACGTTGACGACGACATCGGCGCCGCGCCGGCAGGCCGCTTCCAGGCCGGCCGAGAACGCATGCGCCAGCCCGCGATTGCCCGGAAAACGCAGCACCGCATGCGCGCCGTGCTCGAGCGCGACCTGGGTGGTCTCATCGGTCGAGCCGTCGTCGATGACCAGCCACTCCACCGACTGCACGCCGCCGATGAACGAAGGCAGCGCGGCGAGCGTATCGGGCAGTTGTCCGGCTTCGTCGCGACAGGGAATCTGGATGACCACCTTGATCGGCCGGCGCGCGAGCTTCTCGCCGCCGATCGCCAGCGGTTCGGACAACATCGCGTTGCCGGCATGCCGAACCGTGATGTCTTCCATGCGAAACGATCTGCGAGCATTCATCGTTCGACCTCCTATCCGATTCCATGGCGATGACTTCGCCTTGCCTGCGCCGGTAAGCGATCGCGTCGATCCACGTCCGCTTGCGAGGACGCGGCCGCGCGGCCGCCTATGGGCCGATCTGGACCACCTTCCAATCGCTGATTTCCTCGCGGGTGCCGTGCGCCGGCTCGCCCATCGAAGTGACCCGGCGCAGACGCCGGATCGGTAATGTCGCCACCTCGACCGCATCGGTGCGGCCTATGTCCATGCCGGCGAAGTACACCAGTCGGGCGCCGTGCGCCGCGGGATCGCGCAACGCGTCCCACTGCGGACCCGACGGCGATGCGACCGGCGCGACGCGCGCGCCGAATCCGGTGATCAACGCACTGGCCAACGGGCCGGCCGCGACGACATAGCTGACCCGATCGCGCGGCAGCTGTGCAGCGATCGCCGCCACTTGCGCGACCATTCCGGCGTCCTCGCGCAGCAACAAGGTGTCGCGCTGCTGCCACAGCAGATTCGCGCCGAGCGCCAGACTGAGCACGGCCACCGCGGCGTACGCATACGGTGCGCGCCATCGCCGCGACAAGGCCGCGCACCCCAGCGCGGCGAACACCACGCAGGCCGGGAATACCGCCGGCGCCCAACGCCGCGCGGCCCAGATATGGTCGGGAGACACCATCGGCTTCCACAGATAGACCAGGGTCGGCACCAGCAGAAACACCAGCACCCAGGTCTTGACCGAACCTGGCGTCCCGCGCCATGCCGACCACGCCGCAAAGGCCGCGCCAATACCCGCGGCGATCGCCACCGGCAGCGACAGATACGCGGCGACATTGACCAGACTCGCTTCGCGATAGTCGCGCAGCCCGTTCAACTGCGGCACCAACTTCGATTCGATCAAGGCATACGGCTGCAGATGCGGACGTATCCACATCGCATAAACGAACAGCGCCACCATCGCCAGCGCGACCGGCCATGCGCCGCGTTCGGCGAAACGCCGCGGAATACGCAACCCGGCGCTGGCCTGCGACGCGCGCGCCAGACAAGCGCACAGCGCAGTCGCGATAATCGCGCCCAGCACCATGTCCGCCAGCCCGGTCAGATAAGGCTGCACGAAGGCGAGAAAATAGCCCAGCGCCAGCGCGGTGACCGCGGCGCATCCGAAGGCGATTTCCTGCAACGCCGGATTGAACCGCTCGCTTCGGCGACCGCGATCGACCGCTACCGCCGCCAGCCAGGCCGCGACGATCGCCAGCGGAAAAATCACCGCGTCGATGCGCACGAAACCGGCCATGCCGATCAATGCGCCGGCGCTGGTTCCAAGCACTCGCGAGCGCTTGGTCAAGGCGATCATCGCCAGCAACGCGCCGTTGAGCACGAACCAACTGCAGAACGGCTCGCTCAGGCTGTTCCTGGAAATCCACACCTGCGCCGGTTGCAAGGCGTACACCACCAGCGCGGCGATCGCCCAGACGCGCTGCGACGGCTTCAATATGCGCCGGACCAGGACGAAGAACGCCAGACAGTTGAACACGCCGACGATCGCGTTGAAGCGGAAAATTCCCTGTGGCCCGAGCATCGATCCGAGCATCGCCATCCACACCGGCGTCGCCGCCGAAAACTGGAAGGTCCATCGCTGCGAGGTCGGATAAATACCGGGTAACTCGGGCGCCCGGCCTTGCTCGATCGCGACGATGGCGGGGTCGTCGGCGATGCCGAGCGCGCGCAGATCGATGGCCGACCCGCCGGTGCGCAGCAGATGCAGCGCATGCTGGGCATAGATGCCTTCATCGCGTTCGCCGAGCAGGCTTTCCTTGGGGAAGAACGCATACAGCACACCGGCCGTCATCACGATCGCGGCGACGGCGACAAGGCCGAGCGAGCTGACGCGCGGCTTCGCGTGCATTCGTATCCGCTGCGCGAGCCCGATCCAGGGCCGCGCCCGCCAACACCACAGGCCAGTCACCAACCAACCGGCGATGCCGATCCACAACGGTGAAAACCATCCGGCCAAGGCCAACGTCATCATCGCCAGCGTCGCCACCGCGCTGCCCACGCACAGCACGATCAGCGCATGCGAACGAAGAACCCGGGTTTCATGTCCGATCGAGGCGAGCGTCCATGCCCCCAGCGGATACACCGCAAACCACACGCCCAGCTTCGCCAGCGCTCCCAGATAATCCATTGAAAGCCCTCAATAGAGGTCCGAGTCTACGTGGCGTTCAGTTGATTAACTGCACAACTCGTCAAGCTTCAAGGTGGCTTTTTTGTGCATCAGGAGTAAGCGTTGAATTCATGAAATCGCGCACACAATCGCTGTTCATCGCGTCGTGATTACAGGCGAAAACCGCTCGATTTCGCACTCTCGCCGCAGAACGGATTATCGATTGCAAACCGGACACGCGCGGTCGCGCGAAAAGCGCGGCGACGTGTCGTCGTGATCTGTTCTTCACATCGCGCGATCGCTCAGCGTCGATATCCGATGCCGATTGCGATCGTGTCGTCGAATCCCGTCCCGCCGACGATCAGCGCTTGACGCGCGCGGAGGTTTTTTTCCTTGCGGGCGCGGCGAGGCGTTGCTCGACCCGCCCCGACAGCAGCAACTCGATCGCGAGCCCGGCATCGGCCGGGTCGACGCGCTGGTCGCTGATCACGTCGGCGTAGATGAACGACTCGGCCAGACGCACCACCAGATAGGCGAGCGTGTCGATGTTCAACGGCAACTCGAGCGCGCCGCGTTCGCTTTCGAACTGCAGCAGGCCGCGCACCTTGTCGATGACCCGCGCTTGCAGCGGGCCGTGCTTGGAGGTCATCAGGCGCAGGGCGAATTCGGCGTCGAGTTCGATGAAGCGGCGTAGCGGGCGGTAGCGCAGCATCGCCCGGATCGCGTACTCGCAGGTCGCCGCGACGCGCTGGGCGCCGCGTCCGTGCGAAGCCGCCGCGGCCTGATCGAGCAAGGGCTCGCACAGCGACCAGATCACTTCGCCGAGCAATTGCTCGCGGCTGCCGACCCAGCGGAACGCGGTGGCGCGGCCGATGCCCAGTTGCGCGGCCAGCGCGCCGATGTCGAGCCGTTCGCCGTCGACCCAGCCGCGCCGCGCCAGCCGGAACAGGTCCAGCGGCGTGACCCGCGCCGCGCCGGGTTCGCGCAGGGCCTGGCCCAGGCGGGTCAAGGCGGCCGGTTTCGAGGCGGACTGCTTCGACGGAGCCTGCTTCGACGGAGCCGATTTCGACGCGGATTTGGGCATTCGCGCAGCTTAGTCGAATCAACAACTTGACGCTATATGAGTCGTATCGCATAAATGACTCACTTCCAGCCGGATCGCCGCCATGAGCTCCAGCCCCCTGATCGATCGACGCCACCTCGATTTCATGCTGTACGAATTGCTGCGCGTGAACACCCTGACCGCTTACCCGCGCTACGCCGAGCACAGCCGCGAAACCTTCGACGCGGCGATCGAGCTGGCGCACCAGCTCGCGGTCAGCAAGTTCCTGCCGCACAATCGCAAGAGCGATCTGCACGAACCGCATATGGTCGACGGCAAGGTCGAACTGATCCCCGAGATCGGCGAAGGCCTGCGCGCGTTCAACGAAGCCGGTTTCATGGCGGTGCTGGCCGATTACGACGACGGCGGCATGCAGTTGCCGTTCGTGATCGGCGCGGTGTGCGACTGCATGTTCTCGGCGGCCAATCCTTCGACCGTGGCGTACCCGGCGTTGGCGCGCGGCGCGGCCAATCTGCTCGAAGCCTATGGAGACGAACAGCAAAAACGTCTGTATATGAAGCCGATCGTCGACGGCCGCTATTACGGCACCATGTGCCTGTCCGAACCGCAGGCCGGTTCCTCGCTGGCCGACATCAAGACCATCGCCGAACCGCAGGCCGACGGCAGTTATCGCCTCAGCGGCGCGAAGATGTGGATCTCGGCCGGCGATCATGAGCTCGGCGAAAACATCGTGCATCTGGTGCTGGCGAAGATTCCCGGCGGCCCGGCCGGCGTGCGCGGCATCAGCTTGTTCATCGTGCCGCGCTGGCGCGTCGACGACGACGGCACCCGCGCGCAACGCAACGACGTGCGCCTGGCCGGGCTCAATCACAAGATGGGCCAGCGCGGCAGCGTCAACACCTTCCTCAAGTTCGGCGAGGCCGGCGATTGCCACGGCTACCTGGTCGGGCAACCGCACCAGGGCCTGAGTTACATGTTCCACATGATGAACGAGGAACGCATCGGCGTCGGCCTGGGCGCGGTTCAGCAAGGCAGCATGGCCTATCTGTATTCGTTGCAGTACGCGCGCGAGCGCCATCAGGGCCGGCATCCCGATCAGAAGGACCCGAGCTCCGCGCCGGTGGCGTTGATCGAGCACGCCGATGTGCGGCGCATGCTGTTGCAGCAGAAGTGCTGGGTCGAAGGCGCGCAGGCGCTCGGCTTCTACACCGCGTTGCTGGTCGACCAGGGCCGCGATCCGGACGAGACCGTGCGCAACGAAAGCCACCTATTGCTGGACTTGCTCACGCCGATCATCAAGGCCTGGGGCTCGGACTATTCGCTCAAGGCCAACGAACTGGCGATCCAGATTCTCGGCGGTTATGGCTATACCCGCGAGTATCCGGTCGAGCAGTGCTACCGCGACAATCGCATCAACCCGATCCACGAGGGCACCAACGGCATCCAGGCGCTGGACCTGCTCGGACGCAAGGCCATGATGCACGACGGCGCGGCGTTGAAGTTGTTGCTGCGGGAGATCGGTTCGACCTGCGCCGATGCTGGCTCGCTGCCGGAGCTGGCTGCGTTGGCCGCGCAATTGCAGGCGGGCGCGAAGCTGGCCGGAGAGACGACGGTCGCGGTGGGTCGGCGCATGGCCGCGGGCGAGGTGCGGCTGGCGTTGGCCAATGCGGGGCATTACATGACTTTGCTTGGGCATCTGACGATTGCGTGGCTGTGGTTGCGCCAAGCTGCGATCGCGCAGCGGGGTTTAGCTGGGGCGAATGTCGCCGATACGGCGTTTTATCTGGGCAAGCTGCAGGCTTGTCGGTTTTTCTTTGCTACGGAGTTGCCGCAGATTGAGTTGGCGGCTCGGTTGGTGGGGGAGGCGGAGCCTAGTGCCTACGAGATGCAGGCGGATTGGTTCTGATTGTTGACCATGGCGTTGCGCGGTTGCGGCGTCGGTATGTTTGTTCTCTTGGGAGCAAGATCAAAG
>NZ_LMHM01000013.1:321318-321699 GCF_001427785.1 Lysobacter sp. Root690 | reverse complement strand
CACGAGACATCCTGTCTCGGTGGCGCACGGCGCACATCCATGTGCGCCGCCCTTCGGGTGTTCTTTTGCTAACGCGAGTCAGTAGCTTCGCAGCGCTGGTGGATCACTATGAGGGGCACGAATCTGCTTTAAGCAGAACCGCATCTTGTACCTGCGCCTGCCCTTCCTTTTTCTTTCCGGTCGCGGTCGCGACTACCGTTGCCGTTGAGCTTAGCTCCGACTTCTGCTTGAGCCTCATTTCAGTCATAACCCCCAGCGCTGCGAGGCTTGTAACTCGCGTTAGCAACAGCACACCCGAAGGGCGACGCGCATGGATGCGCGTCGTGCGCCACCGGGACATGGATGTCCCGTGTGGCGCATGCCTGCGTCAGCATCGATCGT
>NZ_LMHM01000013.1:284185-321299 GCF_001427785.1 Lysobacter sp. Root690 | reverse complement strand
CCCGCCCGCTTGCGGGCGGAAGCCTTTGATCTTTCTTCAAAGACACGAAAAAAATCGGCCTTATAGCGACCGTGGCCGCCAAGACGACCGATCCGCGTCATTGCTTATGTCGAATCCGACGTCTCAACTCCGCCGCCGCGCGACCCGCGCCGCAGCCACGCGACATCACCCGACCATAGGGGTCCCAATGGCCACCTCGCCCAGCCCACCCGCCAAGCCCGAAGCCTCCACCGAACCCGACACCTCAACAAAACCCAACATCCTGATCATCCTCGTCGACCAACTGCGCTTCCCGCGCTACGCCTACGGCGCCCAAGGCGGCTTCGTCGACGACCTCAAGGACATCGTCGGCTTCCAGGGCGAACCCGACGCCAACAACGACTACCGCCAGTACTTCCCCGGCCTGTGGTCGCTGCGCAAGCACTCGGTGGTGCTGCGCAAACACACCATCGCCTCCTCGGCCTGCATACCCAGCCGCAGCGCCTTGATGACCGGCCAATACGGCGCGCGCACCGGCGTGACCCAGACCGACGGACTGTTCAAGAACGGCGACGCCGCGGCGTTTCCATGGCTGGCCGCCGACGGCATCCCGACCCTTGGCCACTGGTTCCGCGGCGCGGGCTACAAGACTCATTACTTCGGCAAGTGGCATGTCAGCAATCCGCCCGAACATTCGCTGCAAAAATATGGCTTCGACGATTGGGAACTGTCGTGGCCCGAGCCGCATGGCTCCAGCATCAACAACCTCGGCGCGTACCGCGATGTCGGTTTCCGTGATCTCGTCTGCGGCTTTCTGCGCGGCCAGGGCCTCGGGCTGGCGTACAACCGCCAGCTCGCCCAGCACGACCAAAGCAAGCCGTTGACGCCCGACCCGAGCACCGAACCCAAGCCCTGGCTCGCGGTCGCCTCGTTCGCCAATCCGCACGACATCGCGACCTATCCGGGTCTGCCGCGTGGGCTCGACCCCAACGCAAAACCGATCGGCCCGCTGATGGTTCCGACCCAAGGCACCTGGAGCAACACCCCGACCGCAGGCACCTTGAGCCTGAATCTCAATCCGCTCGCGTTTCCGCAGGACAACGCCAACGTCCCGCCGAGCCTGGACGATCCGCTGACCAACAAGCCGGCCTGCCAGTTCGACTACGCCTACAAGATGGGCCTCGCGCTCGCGTCCAAGACCGGATTGTCGGCGCAACAACAGGCGGGACTGGACGCGGTCAACGCCGCCTTGCTGTCGGGCATTCCCTTCCAGCTGACCGCCGATCCGCACAACGCGGCGCTGCGCTTCGTGCAGTACTACGCGTGGTTGCAGCATCTGGTCGACGGCCATATCCGCAGCGTGCTCGATGCGCTCGACGAATCGGGCCAGCGCGAGAACACCATCGTGGTGTTCATGGCCGACCACGGCGAATACGGCGGCGCCCACAACTACATGATCGAGAAGTGGCATACCGCGTATCAGGAAGCGCTGCACGTGCCGGTGGTGATCCAGTCGGCGAAGCTCAACGCCGAACCCGACATGCGTCAGATCGATGCCTTGACTAGCCACGTCGACATCGTGCCGACCCTGCTCGGTCTGGCCGGTCTCAGCGAACAGGACGTGGCGCGCATCGGCGAAGAACTGCGCCAGACCAGGCCGGTGCCGCCGTTCCCCGGCGTCGATCTGACCCCGGTGATCCGCGGCACGCAGAGCGAGCCAAGGCAACCCGACGGCCAAGTGCGCGAAGGCATCCTGTTCGTCACCGACGACGAAATCACCGAACGCCTGCACGGCGATGCCGATCCGCATCAAGTGCATTCGGATCGCGAATTCAAGATCTTCCTGGAGATGGTCGACGTGGTCCGCGACGGCGGCAGCCAACTCCCGTTCAACGGCCCGGTACCGCAACTCGCGCCCGGCCCGGTGCGGCAACCCAATCACGTGCGCTGCGTGCGTTCGGGCGAATGGAAACTGGTCCGCTACTGGGATCCGAACCAGATCGAGGCTGACGAGTGGGAGCTGTACGATCTGGAACACGACGGCTGCGAAATGACCAATCTGCTGATCACCAACGCGAGCTTCCCGACGCCGATTGCGGAGCTGCCGTCGCATTACACCGATGCGGGCATCGTCGACACCGCCAATCGCTTGAACCGGTTGTTGCAACGTTACGAAGCCGAAATGCTGTCGACGCCGGAATCGGTTTGAGCCCGTGCGCACCCGCGCCGGTGTGCGCCGCCGCCTTGAACAAAAAAAAGGGCCTCGCAATCGCGAGGCCCTTGATTGCCGCGAACCGCAGCGTGGCACAGCGACGATACCCTCGACGCGAACCAGCGCCTACTTCTCCACTTCAGCAAGTCGGCGGCGGCCACCTCAACCGCTCGCCGCCTCGATCAACCACCGCGCCAGCTGCGCCGGCGGCACCCGCAACAAGGTCGGATTGACCTGCATCGACATATCGCCGCTGCCCGGATGAGCGCGCGGCAGGATCACCCCGCGCTTCGCCGCGCGTTCGACCAGCGCGGTCGGCTCCACCCCCGCGACCTTCAACACGAACCGGCAAGTCCCGTCGGCGATGCGTTGCGCGCTGAAGCGCGGATCGGCCTGCAGCAACGCGATCAATTGCTCGGCCATGCGCCACGCGTTCGCGTAGTCCGCTTCGAAACTTGGCGCGTAACGCGGCACCAACGCCACTTCCGGCCACGCCTGCGGCAACGATCCGCCGAACATGCGGCGCGTGTGGTACAGGCCGTCGATGAAGGCCGCATCGCCGGCCAGGATCGCGCCGGACGCGGCGTTGAAATGCTTCCACAGCGAGACGTACACGGTATCGAACAGCGCGGCGTGTTCGCGTACGCTCTTGCCCGAATGCAACGGCAGGTTGAACAGACGCGCGCCGTCCAGGTGCAGGCGGATGCCCTGCTCGCGCGCGTAGGCGCTGATGCGTTCGAGTTCGGCGAATTCGAACATGCGGTGATCCATGCGCCGCACCGGATTTTCGATCGAGATCGCGCCGACCTTCATCGCGACCCGGCCACCGGCCGAGCGTTCGACCCAGTCGCGCACCTGCGTCAGTTCAAACGTGGCCCGGCCCGGCGCCAGCGGGATCAGATTCAAGCCGCTGAGCACTTCAGCGCAATCGCCGCTGTCGTTGTACAGATGGCTTTCGGCCTGGACCAACACGCGGCGGTCGTTGCCGGCCAGCTTGCGGATCGCGATCTGGTTCGCCAGCGTGCCGGTCGGCAGGAAGAGCGCCGCCTGCTTGCCGAGCATCTGCGCGAAGCTGCGCTCCAGCTCAGCGACGATGCCGCCGTTGGAGTAGTAGTCCGCGCCGACCGCGCCGGCGGCCACGGTGTCGTGCAACAGGCTGGCGTATTCGCCCGGGTCCAGGCCCAGGCCGTCGCTGGTGAAATCCACGCGCTTGCTCGTCGCGCGCGATGCATCGGCTTTGGCCTGCGCCGGGCCCAGATGCGCCAGCATCGGCAGCGCCGCGGCCCAGCCGCCCAGGGCGAAGAATCGACGTCGGTCCATACCTGTCTCCTGACTGTTCCTGTCGTTGGCTAGCCGCATCCGTGCACCGGAGCATGTCGCACAGCCGCGTCTCGTCATCGAGCTTAGTCGGCGCGCGCGGTCATCGACAAGCAAGCGCGACTCGCGTCGGGCATGGTATCGAAGCGGACTTGCGATCATTTCGTGCGGCCTTGAGCCGCACGCTTAGCTGTATCACTGCGGATTTTTCCGCAGCAGCGGGAATGCAGGCGTTGCCGGGGTTCGCGGCGATCCGGGCCGGAATCGTCGGGGCTGGAGCTCGCTCCCACGAAATACTCCGCGACCGCATGGTCTGTTGCGAGACGGCCTTCAGCCCCGATGCTGCCGTTTCCGGCCATGGCGACCGCAATTCACCCGGCCCCACGCGCGACCGCGCCGGGTTCACACTGCGCAACACCGGCTCCATCGCCGTATCGTCGTCCCGGTCGCAAGCCGCTTTCCCCGCGCGCGCGGCCCCCTATGCTCAGTTCCACGCCTCCACCCGGACTTCACCGTGATCAAGAGTTTCTTCTTCGTCGCCCGTCTCGCCGCCGCCTGGTTCGGCCTGTTCGTGCTGCTGGCGATGTTCGCCTCGGCGGTGCCGGCATTGGCGCACGAGGACACCGGGCCGCTGTTCCTGCTGGCGCTCATCGTCGTCGGTATCGTCATCACTCACGCGTTCTCGCACCTGCGCCGGGTGCGCCTGATCGCCGGCGAGGTCAACGCCAGCACCTTGTCCAACCGCCAGCGCCGCCAGATCGAGATGCCGTTCGACGCCGACGAGGCCTTCGACCTGCTCGACGCCGCGGTGCGCGAACTGCCGCGCACCTTCGAGCTGGAAAGCGCGCGCGACAGTCTGCAGGTGCGGGCCAAGGTGCATCGCCCCGGCCTGCACGGGCGGCATCCGCTGAGCCCGGTCACCCTGTACCACTGGTGGCTCGGCACCACCCGCAACCAGATCCTCGCCACCGTCGCTCCCGGCGAAGGCACCAGCCGCATCACCCTGATCTGCGAACCCGATACCGGCGCGTGGAGCGACTGGTTCCGGGTAGACGAAGGCACCAACCTGGAAAACGCCGAGGCCCTGGTGCGCGCGATCACCCGCCGCGTCGCCGAGCGCCGCCGCCACGAACGCGCCGCGGTCACCCGCACCGTGGTCGAGAAAGAACTCGCGGTCGCCAAGCTGAGCCTGCTGCACGCCCAGGTCGAACCGCATTTTCTCTACAACACCCTGGCCAGCGCGCAGTATCTGGCGCGCAACGATCCGCCGCGCGCCGACGAAATGCTCGGCCACCTGATCGATTTCCTGCGCCGTTCGCTGCCGCGCACCGAGGACTCGCTGTCCACCCTCGGCGATGAACTCGACCGCTCGCGCGCTTACCTGGAAATCCTCAAGCTGCGCATGGGCGAGCGCCTGAGTCTGCAACTGGACGTGCCCGAAGAGCTGCGCGCCCTGCCGCTGCCGCCGATGATGCTGCAGACCCTGGTCGAGAACGCGATCAAGCATGGGCTGGAACCCAAGCCCGGCGGTGGCACGGTGTGGATCCTCGCGCGTCGCGGCGAGCATTCGATCGCGATCACCGTCGCCGACGACGGCCTGGGGTTCAATGCGCAGACCGCCGGCACCGGCATCGGCCTGCGCAACCTGCGCGAACGTCTGCATCTGGTTTACGGCGGCGGCGCCGTGTTGTCGATCGTCGCCAACTTCCCCAACGGCGTCGCCGCCACCCTGACCATTCCGTCCCTGCAACAAGAAGAAACCTACCATGCCTAAGCCCCTCACCGCGGTGATCGCCGAAGACGAAGCGCTGCTGCGCCAGGCTCTGATCGATGCCTTGCGCAGCGCTTGGCCGGACCTGCGCATCGTCGCCGAATGCGAGGACGGCGCGGTCGCACTCGAAGCGCTGGCCGAGCATCGTCCCGACATCGCCTTCCTCGACATCCGCATGCCCGGCCTGAGCGGCCTGGACGTCGCGGTCGCGGCCACCGACGTCAGTCCGCAGACTCAGGTCGTGTTCGTCACCGCCTACGATCAGTACGCGATCGATGCGTTCGAACATGGCGCGATCGATTACCTGCTCAAGCCGGTCACGCCCGAACGGCTCGCGATCACCGTGCAGCGTCTGCAGGCGCGCAGCGCGGGTTTCGGCGGGAGCCAAGGCGAAGCCGATGCGCTCGCCGTGCTCTCGCAACGCCTCGCCGCGCAGCGCGCCACGGCGAGCGACAAGCCGCCGCTGACCTGGCTCACCGCCAGCGCCGGCCGTGAAACCCGTCTGATCCTGATCGACGACGTGGCCTATTTCCGCGCCGACAACAAGTACACCACCGTGGTCACCGCCGAGGGCGAGGCGCTGCTGCGCAAACCGATCCGCGAACTGCTGGAAGTGCTCGACACCAACACCTTCAAGCAGATCCATCGTTCGACCATCGTCAATCTCAAGGCCATCGCCGGCATCGTCCGCGACGAAAGCGGCAAGGGCACGGTGCGGCTGCGCAACCGGCCCGAGACGCTGAGCGTGAGCCAGCCGTTCATGGCCCTGTTCCGCACGATGTAACGGTTCCATTGCGTCCCGCCTCGCCCATCTAACCGAGATCGATCATGCGCAAGCTCATCGCCGTCCTGTGTTACTCGTTCGTACTGGTGGGCTGCGACCTTGGCGGCAACACCATCGTGCATCGCGAGAACGACAACGGCGTCGACATCATCCACAGCAAGGTCAAGATCGACGAACGCAGCGCCCGCTTCGAATGCGTCGCCAGCCGCAGCGGGCTATGTCACTACAGTTTGTTCCGCAAGGTGTGTCCGCAGGCGCCCGGTGCGGTACAACCCGCCAATGCACTGGCGAGCGTGGCAACCAGCCCGGACGACCGCAAGCCGGAGTGCGCCGCTCGCATCATCGAACGCTTCGTGGTCAAGGCCGGCACCATCCGCGCGGCGCTCGACATGAAGCCGGGCTTCACGGTCTGCGTAACCCCCGATGACACGCCGGTATCGGCCGATTGCAAGCCGTCGGGGTCGTGAGTCGGCGGCGGCCCGGAGTGCGGGCCGCCGCGGGTTAATCACTTATCCGCCCATGCGTTCGAATGCGCTTGGAGTATCGAACCGATTCGGTTCATCGCAGATATTGAGTGCCATCATCACTCGCCGCCGTCGCGCATCGCCAGCAAGGCTAACTGCTCGCGGCTGCACTCGCTGACGTCGATGCCCCGGCGTCCGCCGCCGATGCCGCGGATTGGCCATAACATGCCGTGATCCAGCGTGCTCCATGGCACGTAAAACAGAAGCCAATTGTTTCCGGGCGGTTCGGTGACTTCGTGCGCCACCAGGTGCTCGTAGAAATCCAGCGACTCCCAGCACCGATCTTCCTTCGCCCGCTCACGCAGATGATCGGCTAAAAACCCGGCCACGCGCCGAGCCGTCCTGGCCAGCGGGTCCTCGCGCTCATCGCGATGCCAGCTGTTGGACAAGTCGCGCTTGCTGGCGTCCGACAATTGCGACCACCAGCGGCGTACCGCCGGATCGTTCGACTGCGCATAGGGCATGTTGATCGAGGCCATGGTTCCTCCAGTCGTTGTGGGCAGGGAAACATTTGCGTTGCACGATTCGGATCGGCGGCAAGCGGCGGGGATGCGGGCTCACGGATTTTCGGTCAACTGGCAAGCGCGGACTCGCCGACGTATCGGCCCGCAGGGGGCGCATGGGTCGCAAGACAGATTCAATCGCTGACGGCGGACTCCCCAGTCGGCCGCATCAAGGCGCCCCGAGCGGGGCATCCGAAAACGAGCCGGCATGGTAGCGCCACCAAGGCGATTTCGGCGCAGTCCGGCGCGCGGCACTTCAGCGCCGGTCTGGCCGAGTTGCGCTATGATTCTGCTGCCGGTGAACGCGATATCGCGCTGAGCCGAGGCCTCCGTAGCAAGCGTCCACTGCGTGAATGCGCCGCAGTCGGCAGCCCAACCCGCCCCTGTTCGACCTGCCGCTACGCGCGGCTCAAGCCTCGTGCGTGCGAACGCTGCGCCACACCACGATCCGATCGCCGCGCGGATCGTCGTCGCTGCGCAACCACGGCTCGGCGGCGATCGTCGACGTACACGGCCCCAGACTGCAGACCCGGATCGGACGCGCCAGCGCGATGCCGCGCAAGGTGTCGAGCACGCTGCGCAGTACCGAGCCGGTGAACGGGGTATACAGATAGAACACCGTGCCCGCGGAAAGATCGGCCGCGCGCGCATCGGCCTGGACGAAACCGGCCCGGTCCAGATTCAGACCGCGCGCGCTGCGGCGTGCGATCTCGACATAGGCGGCCTCCAGCTCGACGCCGAGGCTGCGCGCCGGCGTGCACCCGGCGACCATGAGCGGCACATGGCCCAGACCTGCGCCCAGATCGACCAGCATATCCTGCGCATCCAGATGCAACCGCGCGATCAGGTCGAAGATATGCCGCGCGGGCGTGGGTTGGTAGAACACCATCTCCGCGGCCGGCTCGATGCCGTCGGCTTGCGGCGGTTCGAACTGAAATACACCGCTCAGCAGCGCATCGAGGTGATCGTAAGCGTCGCCATCTGCATCGGTCGCTGAATCGAGGCCGGCGCCATCGGACGCGTACTGCAACAGCCGTCGCGCGCCGGCACCGCTTCGCAGGTCTTCGCGCAGATCGCGGTACACATCCTGATCGATCGTTTCCAGTTGGGCCTGCAAGGCCTGGGCGCGATCGAGCAAGGCCTGATTGGGATCGACGCTTCCGTCCGCGACTGCCGGCAGATACAGCATCGCGCGCTCGATCCGGTCCAGCGCCTGCGCGCGTTCGCGTAATCGCGCGGGCGCCTGCCACGACGGATCGCGTTCCAGTTCGGCGAGCAGGGTCTGCAATGGACCGATCATCGTGGGGCTCGGATTCGAGAGGTGCGCAACGGCCCGTCGCGCAACGAACCCATCATCCCGTCGCTACGCCGATCGCGCAATGCGCACGGCCGGCCGCACTCGTCGACAGCGCCACCCTCAACGACCGGTCGCCGACACCGAGTCCTCCAGCCCCCGCACCTCGGCCGGATCGAGCGCACCGCGATGCACACGCAAGAACGTCCGCACCGCATCGCGATACTCGGCGGCGAAGCGCGGATTGCGCGGGCTTACCGCCAGTTGCGCCGCGGCGCGCCGCACCGGTTCGCGATCCTGGTTCAAGCGATGGCGACGCCCGTATTCGGACTCATCGACCATGATCGCGATGTTGCGCTCGAAACCCGGCACATAGCGAACCACGAACGGCTTGCCCGGCGGCGGCAACAGATCGCTCGCGCGGACTGGGTACAAGGCGACATTCAAGCTGTCAAAGTCGACGTTTACATCGGCGCCGTCGGCGGTCCTGAGCACCGCGCGATAGGCGAACACGGCCTGCTCGCTATAGCTGATCGGAACTTCGTCGACGCCGACGACGCTCGCGCTGCCGGCGGTTCCATAGGCATGCAGGAACAACGCATTGAGATGGCGGCCGCCCGGCAGATTGGCGATACCGGCCGCCACGCCGATCGCGCACAGCCACAACCAGCGCCTGCTGCCGGTCCAGTGGCTCAACAGCAGGGCCACGCTGTTGCAGCCGGCTACAAGCAACAGCAGCGACCAGAACGGATGGCGGCTGAGGAAATAGGCGACTGCTGAAAAGGTGGCCATGGTGTCGAAGTTTCCGGCAGGCGCGGCGTTGCCGCGTCAGCCTGACGCGAGCCGATGACAACCTGGCGTCAGCGGCCGGATCGCGGCAAGGCCGACACGCGGCAGACCGTGCTTGCCCGGCGCACGATTCGATGGCGTCGCGCACGCGCGACCCGCGCCATCACTGCCGCTGCGTCTTCGCCTGCAGTTCGTCGACGCGCTGTTGCAGCGATCGCACCTGCGCCGGATCGAGCTGGTCGCGATGCTTGGCGAGAAACACCGCGACCGCCTGACGGTACTCGGCGATGAATTCGGGATTGTCCGGACTGACCGCCAACTGCGCCTGCGCGCGCACGACCGGTTCGCGGTCCTGCGCGATCAGACGCGCCTTGCCGTAGTCGGACTCGTCGACCAGGATCGCGACGTTGCGTTCGAAGCCGGGCACGTACTTGACCACGAAGGTCTCGCCCTGCGGCGGAATCAGGATCGCATTGCGGATCGGATAGGTGCTGGCCGACATGGTGTCGAAGTCGAACTTCACGTCGCGCCCGTCGGCGGTCTTGAGCACCGCCGCGTACTCCCAGACCGTATTGTCGTTGAGGGTGGAACTGGTCGGGCTCGCCTGCACAATCACCGCGGTGCCGCGGGTGCCGTAGGCATTCAGAAAGGCCGCATTGAGAAACGAGCCGGTGAAGATGTTGGCCTGCGCGAGCAACAGGCCGCCCAGGCTCAGCCACGCCCAGCCGCTGCCGGCGCGCCACATCGACACCAGAACGCCCAGGCCGATTCCGCCGGACAGGATCAGCGCAAACGACCAGAACGGATGGTGGGACAGGAAATACAGGACCGACGACAAAACGACCACGCGTACGACTCCGGCAGGGGCTTGCGCGCGCATGGTCGCATGACGCCGATGGCGGTCGCGACCGTACCGCGACCAGTCGACGGCGAGAACGCCGATCGCGATGCCGATCCCGTTGTCATTCGGCGAGCCCTCGAGGCATCGCCGACGACATGCCCCCTCGTCGCTCCAGGTCGACTGCGCCGCAGCCGCTGGCCCCTGCCAACCTCACGCAGCCGCACCCCAAGAATGTTGCGCCGCACAAGCCAATGCCGGGGTTTTTGCCCTTATTCGCGTCTCGCGGCAGTGGCTCGCCCCGGCGAACTTGACTAAATTGAAAATTAATTTTCATATTCTGAAAACTATCGCCAGGCGGCTCAGCCCGGCCTGACGTCGAGTCCGACCGCGCTTTCCGGCCCGCCGCGAGGCTGGCCGCTCGAACCCGCCGAGATCCGTTCCGACCCATTCGTGGAGTGCGCAATGCCGAAGCTCGCCGCCCCACCCCGTCTGCAGCTCGCGCTGGCGATCGAACCGCTGCCGTTGAAAACGCCGTTCCGCATCGCCGGCCATCGCTTCGATGCGATGCCGGCGCTGACCGCGGTCCTCAGCGACGCGCAGTGTTACGGCCGCGGCGAAGCCTGCGGTGTTTACTACCTCGACGATCGTCCGGCGACGATGCACGCCACGCTGCAAGCGCATCGCGACGCGGTCGAGGACGGCATCGACCGGCAACAACTGCGCGCGCTGCTGCCCGCGGGCGGCGCGCGCAACGCGATCGACTGCGCGCTGTGGGAACTGCAGGCGCAGCGCGAAAGCCGGCCGGTGTGGGCGCTGGCGCGGATGCCGCAACCGCGGCCGCGCATCACTACCTTCACCCTCGGCGCCGACGATCCGGCGACCGTCGCCGCCAATGCATTGGCCTATGCGCAGGCGCGCGCGCTCAAGCTCAAACTCGACGGCGACCTCGATACCGATATCGAACGCATCCGCGCCGCGCGCCGCGCGCGTCCCGACACCACGTTGAGCGTCGACGCGAATCAGGCCTATCGCCTGGACACCATCGCGCCGCTGATCGCGGCCCTGGCCGATCACTGCGTCAGCCTGCTCGAGCAGCCGTTCGCGCGCGGTCGCGAGGCCGATCTGGACGCACTCGATTGCCCGATCGACATCGCCGCCGACGAAAGCATCCAGGGTCTCGATGAGGTGGACGCGCTGCAGGGCCGGGTCGATGTCATCAACATCAAACTAGATAAATGCGGCGGCCTGACCGAAGCGCTGCTGATCGTCGAACGCGCGCGCGCGCTCGGCATGAAGACCATGGTCGGCAACATGCTCGGCACCAGCTGGGCCGCCGCGCCTGCGTTCGTGCTCGCGCAGGTATGTGACCTGATCGATCTCGACGGCCCGATCTTTCTCGCCGGCGATCGCGCGCACACGGTCGTCTATCGCGACGGCCATATCGACTGCCCCGCGCAGGTCTGGGGCAGCGGTGTCGCCGATGGCGGCATCGCGCTCGAACGCGACTCCGCCATCGCGACCCACGCGTTTTCGTCTTGAATCCATTCGCTTCGAACCGAACCGCCGACTTCCCACCGCAGCACTGACCGGGCCCGCGACCATGACCCTCGACACCGCACGACTCAGCCGCCGCCGTCTGCTCCAGGCCTCCGCCGCCGCGGCGACTCTGGCCCTGCCCTTGCACGCCCTGGCCGCCGCCAAACTGGCCGCAAACCCCGGCACGAACACGCGTCCGACCACGACGAAGTATTCGCCGCGCGCCCGCGCCATCGTTGAACGCGCGCTGGTGATCGACATGCTCGCGCCGCTGCGCCTGGACGTGCGCGCGGACGCGTACGCGCTGCCGCTGAGCGAGCAACACCTCGCCGACTTCCGCGCCAGCGGCATCGATGTGTTCCACAACTCCTGGGGCCTGGGCGGCGCAGACGCGCGCGAACGCGTCGCCGAACATCTGGCCGGCTGGAACGGTTGGATCGCCCGCCACAGCGACCTGTTCTGTCTGGTCGACAAAGCCGCCGACCTGGATCGCGCCAAGGCCGCCGGCAAGATCGCGGTGATCGCCGGCGTGCAGAACGCCGAACACTTCCGCAGCAAGGACGACGTCGCGTTCTTCCACGGCCTGGGCCTGCGTTGCGCGCAACTGACCTACAACAGCCAGACCGTGATCGGTTCGGGCAGCACCGAGCGCGAAGACGGCGGACTGAGCGACTACGGCGTGAGCGTGCTGGGCGAAATGGAGAAAGTCGGCCTGCTGATCGACGTCTCGCACTGCGGCGACCGCACCACCCTGGACGCGATCGAACTGGCCAAGGGGCCGATCGCGATCACCCACTCCAACTGCCGCGCGCTCAACGACCATCCGCGTCTGAAGACCGACGAGGCGATCCGCAAGCTCGCCGCCAAGGGCGGGGTGATGGGCATCACCGGCGTGCGCATGTTCGTCAGCGCCAAGGAACCCACCACGCTCGACAGCATGGTCGATCACATCGACCACGTGGCCAGGCTGGTCGGCATCGAGCATGTCGGCATCGGCTCGGACGCGGACCTGTACGGCTACGACGCATTGCCGCCGGATCAGCTCAAGGCACTGCGCGATTCGTACAAGGCCAGCTACGGCTTTCGCGAGCGCATCGACATCGAAGGCTTCGATCGCCCGACCAAGACCTACGAACTCACCGAAGCGCTGATCCGCCGCGGCTACAGCGACGGCGATATCGAAGCGGTGCTCGGCGGCAACTTCCGCCGCCTGCTCGGACAGGTCTGGCGTTGATCGCAAAGCCCGATCGACCGCGATAAGCCGACAGCCAAAACAAGCGACGCCACGTTCAAGCATCGTCACGACCGCCTTCGGGGAGAGAACCATGCCGCAGCTCGATACGCGCCACACCGCACGCCATGGCCTGGGCCTGGCGATCGCTTTTGTCCTGACGTCGTGGTCGTGCGCTGGCCTGGCCCAGACCGCGGCGGATGCATCCGAGGAAAAAACGCCCGAGCGCACGAGCGCGCAACCGTCGGCGACGCTGGAAGCGGTCACCGTCACTGCACAGAAACGTACCGAGAACGCGCGCAAGGTGCCCGCCTCGATCAGCGTGGTCAGCGAGCAGCAACTGGAAAACCAGCACGTCACCCAGTTGTCGGATTTGAACGGCTACCTGCCGGCGATGACCATCACCGATCGCGGCACGCCCGGCCAGACCGCGGTTTCGCTGCGCGGTATTCCGACCCTCGGCCCGGGCGCGGTGGTCGGCACTTATCTCAACGACACGCCGCTGGGATCGAGCAGCAACTTCGCCCGCTCCAGCGGATTCGTGCTTGACCTGCTGCCGTACGACATCCAGCGCGTGGAAGTGCTGCGCGGCCCGCAAGGCACGCTGTACGGCGCCGGCGCGATGGGCGGTCTGCTCAAGTACGTGCTCAAGGATCCCGACCTCGACAGTTTCGAAGGCCGCGTCGGTGGCGGTGTGTCCAGCATCGACGGTGCCGGCGGCAACGGCTGGAATGTGCGCGCCGGGATCAACGCGCCGCTGGTCGCGGGCAAACTTGCGCTACGCGCCTCGTTCGCGAACGAGTTCACCCCGGGCTGGGTCGACAACGCGTTCACCGGCCGCAAGGACATCAACGACACGCGCCAGCGCAGCGGTCACGTCTCGCTGCTGTGGCAGGCCAGCGACGATCTGAGCGTGAAGTTCACCGGCCTGCATCAGACCGTCGACGCCGACGACAACAGCCTGTCCATCCTCGATGCGAATCGCCGTCCGCGCTTCGGTCTGGACGGCACCGACAAGCCGGCCAACGAACGCTTCGAGAAAAAGGTCGACTTCTTCGCCGCCACTGTTGACTGGAATCTGCAATGGGCCGACTTCGTCTCGGCCACCAGTTATTCCAAGACCAAGACCTACCAACTCAACGATCAGAGCAAGACCTACGGCCCGTTGTTTCCGCTGTTCGGCGCGCCCGAAGGCGTGTCGACGTTTCCGCTCAGCCTGGACCTGAAGAAATGGACGCAGGAATTGCGCCTGGCGTCCAAGTCCGACGAGCGCATCGAATGGATGCTCGGCGCGTTCTACACCCATGAGACCTCGGCTAATCACCAGGAACTCAGCGCGCGTTCCTTCGCCGGCGTGCCGGTCGCCGGGCTCGATCCGCTGGCGATCGTCGACTTACCGTCGACCTACAAGGAACGCGCGCTGTTCGGCAATCTGACCTATAAATTCAACGAACGCTTCGATGTCACCGCCGGCCTGCGTTACGCCAGCAACGATCAGGACTTCAAGCAGATCGCAACCGCCGGCAGCTTGCTTGCGTTGGGCACCACCACCGGGCAGTCGTCCGAGGACGTCACCACCTACCTGCTCGGCTCGCGATGGCATCTGGATAACGACAGCCTGCTGTATGCGCGCATCGCCAGCGGCTATCGTCCCGGCGGCCCCAACGTCGCGCTGCCGGGCGTGCCGCCTTCGGTCGATTCCGACAGCCTGGTCAATTACGAATTCGGCTGGAAATCGCTGTTCCTCGATCAACGCGCGTCGATCGACCTGGCCGCGTTTCTGATCGACTGGAAGGATATCCAATTGTCTGCGTCCACTCAGGACGGACTGACTTACTCGGCCAACGGAGGCAAGGCGCGCAGCCGCGGCGTGGAACTGACCTCGGCCTTCAAAGTCACGCCGAACCTGCGCGTGGGTTTCAACGGTTCGTTCACCGATGCCGAACTGAGGGAGGACGCGCCGTCGCTGAAAGGAAGTTCCGGCGACACCCTGCCGGGCATTCCGCGCTGGACCGCGGCGCTCAGCGCGGATTACGACTTTCAGTGGGGCGCCGGTTTCAACGGCCACGTCGGCGCCGGTTACCAGTGGATCGGCAAGCGCAAGACCAATGTCGATCACAACCCGAACGCCGCGCCGTTGCCGGCGAGCGGACAGCTCAATCTCAATGCCGACGTGTCGCGCGACAACTGGACCCTGCGCCTGTACGTGCGCAACCTCAGCAACGAACGCGACATCACCTCGCTCGGGCCGGTCACCAGCGCCACCACCGGCGCGATCGTGGAGTGGCAGGCCAACCGCATCCAGCCGCGTACGCTCGGGCTGGAATTCGACGTTTGGTTCTGAACGCAACGCGCGTCGCGAATCACGCATCCCTTGATCGCGGCGCATCAGTAATCGAACCCGAGCGGCGCCCACCGCTTTCGTTCGCAGCCTCATCGGCGACCGTCTCCCGCCACGGCCCGACCTTACAACGGAATGTCCGCATGTCGATTTCCGCAGCAACCGCTACGACCACTTTCGAATCGCTCGATCTGCCCCAGCCTTATCTGCTGTTTCTCGGCGACGTGGACCATCCGGCCTATGCCAAAACCGCGTTGGGCCTGCGCGACTGGGCGCCCGAGCGCTGCGTCGGCGAACAGCGCTTGCACGAGGCCAGCGTCAGCGTCGGCCTGCCGGCGATGACGCCGTCGCAAGCACGCGAGGCCGGCGCGCGCGCGCTGGTGATCGGCGTGGCGAATGTCGGCGGGGTCATTCCCGATCACTGGATGCCGGCCCTGCTCGATGCATTGGCGAACGGACTGGACCTGATCAGCGGCATGCATATGCGCCTGGCCGACATCCCTGCCTTGCGCGAACAAGCGCGGCGTCACGGCCGGCGCCTGATCGACGTGCGCGAACCGCCGTCGTCGCTGCCGGCCGCGAGCGGACGCAAGCGCAGCGGCAAGCGCGTATTGACCGTCGGCACCGACTGCGCGCTGGGCAAGAAATACACCGCGCTGAGCCTGGCCCGTGCGCTGCGCGAACTCGGTGTCGACGCCGACTTCCGCGCCAGCGGACAGACCGGCATCCTGATCGCCGGACGCGGTCTACCGATGGACGCGGTGGTGTCGGACTTCGCCGCCGGCGCCGCCGAATGGCTCAGCCCCGATGCCGACGCGGCGCATTGGGACGTGATCGAAGGCCAGGGCTCGTTGTCGCATCCGGCCTATGCCGGCGTGTCGCTGGCGTTGCTGCACGGCAGTCAGCCCGACGCGATCGTGGTCTGCCATGAACCCGGACGCCGCGAGATGCTCGGCTATCCGGGCTATCCGCTGCCGAGCATCGAGGAAACGATCGAACTGAATCTGCTGCTGGGCCGGCGCACCAATCCGGCGATCCGTTGCGCCGGGGTCAGCTTGAACACCTCGCAATTGAGCGAAGAACACGCGCAGGCGCTGATCGCCAGCGAAAGCGCGCGCCTGGGTTTGCCGGTGGCCGATCCGATCCGCGGCGGCGCGGCCCTGCGCGCATTGGCGCGCGCCTGTCTGGATACGTCGCCGTGAGCGGCGCGCGCGAAGGCCGCGCAGCATGAGCGATCCGACCCAGGCCGCCTCGTGGTTCCAGCGCTATCTGCTGCCCGGCTTCGCATTCAAGGCGGTGGTGATCGGCGGCGGTTACGCGACCGGGCGCGAACTGGCCGAATTCTTTCTTCCGAGCGGCCCCTGGGGCGGCGTCGCCGGCATGCTGCTGGCGATGGCGCTGTGGAGCGTGGTGTGCATGGCGACCTTCGTGTTCGCTCACACCGCTCACGCTTACGACTACCGCATTTTCTTCAAGCAGTTGCTCGGGCCGTTGTGGGGTCTGTTCGAGTTCGCTTATCTGGCCCTGCTGATCGTGCTGCTGGCGGTGTTCGGCGCGGCCTCGGGCGCGATCGGCACGGCCATGTTCGGCTGGCCCGCGCTCGTCGGCAGCCTGTGCCTGATGGTTGGCATCGCCGCGTTCGTCAGCTTCGGCAACGAGGCGGTGGAACGTCTGTTCAAGTGGGTTTCGTTCTTCCTGTACGGCATCTACGCCTTGTTCGTGCTGCTGGCCTTGTCGCGTTTCGGCGACCGCATCGCGGCCAACTTCGCCCTGCCGCACAGCGGCGAAGGCTGGGCGCTCAACGGTCTGACCTACGCCGGTTACAACATCATCGGCGCGGTGGTTATCCTGCCGATCGCGCGCCACTTCCGCGGCCGTCGCGACGCGCTCGCCGCCGGCCTGATCGCCGGACCGCTGGCGATGTTGCCGGCGCTGTTGTTTTTCGTGTGCATGATCGCCTACTACCCGCTGATCGCCGATGAGGCCCTGCCTTCGGATTTCCTGCTGCAACGCCTGCGGATGCCGTTGCTGCACGGCGTGTTCCAACTGATGATCTTCTCGGCCTTGCTGGAAAGCGGAACCGGCGCGGTGCACGCGATCAACGAACGCGTGGCCACGGTCTGGCGCGCGCGGCGCGGCGACGCGATGCCTAAGCGCGCGCGCCTGGCGATCGCCGCGGCCTTGCTGATCGGTTCGATCTTCCTCGCCGACCGCTTCGGCCTGGTCGCGCTGATCGCCCAGGGTTACCGCGGCCTGTCGTATCTGTTGCTCGCCGTCTACGTAGTGCCGTTGCTCACCTGGGGTCTGTGGCTGTTGTGCAGCGGACGTCTGCGTCCGCCGCCCGCGATGCCGCGCCTCGCTCATTCCACTGGAGGACGTCCATGAAGTTGTCGCGTCTGAAATCCTTCGCCGGCTCGCTGTTATTGGTCGCCGCCATCGGCGCACCGCATGCGCAGCCGGCGCCGTTGTCGCCGGCACCGCCCGCGGCCGCGATGCCCGCGGTCGCGCCCGCCGTTGCCGAATCCGCGCCCGCGCGGCTCAACAACCAGGAACTGGCGGCGTATGTCGACGGCGTGGTCGAGTCCTACCAGCGCCGCTTCGGCATCGCCGGGGTCACCGTCGCGGTGGTCGACGCGCAAGGGCCGCTGCTGCTACGCGGTTATGGCGTGGCCTCGCAGGACCCGCTGCGTTCGGTCAGCGCCGATCGCACTCTGTTCCGGATCGGTTCGGTGTCCAAGACCTTCACCTATCTGGAAACACTGAAGCTGATCGATGCCGGCAAGCTCAAGCTCGACACACCGGTCAACGACTATCTGCCGGCCGATCTGAAGCTGCCCGACGACGGCTACAAGCCGGTGCTGCTGCGCCATCTGCTCACCCACACCGCCGGATATGAAGACTCGGCCTTCGGCCACTTGTTCGCCAAGGACCCGAAGCACACGCTGAGCCTGCACGACTATCTGCAAAAGCATCGCCCGGCGCGCGTGCGCGAGGCCGGCACCCGCGCGGTCTATTCCAACTACAGCGTCGCCCTGCTCGGCGAAGTGCTGTCGCAGGTCAGCGGCGTGCCGTTCGAAGCCTTGATCGAACGCGACCTGTTCGCGCCGATGGGCATGCAGCGCACCACCTTCCGCGAACCGCTCGGCGCCGGCGATCCGCGCGACTCGGGCGCCGCGTTCAAGGGGTTGTGGTCGACTGGCCATCAGCGCAGCGCGGGCGGGTTCGAACCCAAAGGCTTCGAATACATCGCCCAGGTCGGTCCGGCCGGCGCGGTGTCGAGCAATGCCGCCGACATGAGCCGTTATCTGCGCATGCTGCTCAATCGCGGCGAACTCGACGGGCGCCGCATCGTTTCGGCCGAAGCCTTCGCCAAGCTGGAAGGCGCGCCGCTGTTCCGCAACGCGCCCGACGCGACCGGCCTGGCCTACGGTTTCTTCCGTCGTCAGTACGGCCAGGTGCACGGCCTGGAACATGGCGGCGCGACCCTATACTTCCATTCCAATCTGCTCGCGGTGCCCGAGTTGGGCTTCGGCGTGTTCGTGTCGACCAACACCGACACCGGCGCGCGCCTGGCCGCGGAATTGCCGGCGCTGTTGCTGCAGCATTATTTCGAACGCGCGCGCCCGGCTGCGCTGCCGAAGCCGGCGAAAGACGCGGCGACCGCGCTCGTGCCCTATCTCGGCAAGTACCTGAGCGAGCGCCGCAACCATCGCCAGTTCGAGAAACTGTTGACCGCGTCCAACGGCGACGTCGGCGTGACCCAGGACGGCTATCTGACCTTGAGCGCCGGTGGCGAGACTTCGCGCTGGTTGCAGGAAAAGGCCGACGTGTTCCGCGCGGTTGAAGGCCCGGGGCGATTGGTGTTTGTACGCGAGAACGGCGCGGTGGCCGGCTTCGTGTCGCCGTACGGCCACGATGTGCTGGCGCGCGCCGGTGTGTTCGATACGGCGAATGCGCTGTACGGCTTGTTGGCATTGAGCGTGCTCGCCTCGCTCGGCGTGCTGACCGGCGCCTGGCTGCGGCGGCGCGCATCGCCCAAGCATCCGTCCTCGCTGGGGCATCGCGGCGCGTGTTGGCTGGCGATCACCGCGATCGCGTGGCTGGTGTTCGCGATCGCATTCGGCGTGTCGTTCGCGCAGATCGTCTCGGCCGGCAACGATGCGATCTACAGCTACCCGACCGGACTGCTGCGTCTGGCTTTGTGGCTGGGTGTGCTGCCGCTGCTGCTGAGCCTGCTCGATGCCGCGCTGCTGTGGCCGGTGTGGCGGTCGAAGGACTTCGGCGTGTGGCGCAGGCTGCGCCATACCCTGGTGGTGGCGATCTTCCTGCTGACCGCGTACGCGATGTGGGTCTGGAATGTGATCGGCTGGAAGTTGTGAGCAATCAAAACGCGCGACATCGAAACCGATTCGCGACCTGAAACCAGAGCGTCGGGCTTGAAAGCCATCCCACAACAGACCTCGCCGCATCGGCATCTTTTGTGGGATGGGCTTGCGCCCCGACGCTTTTCGCTCGGATCGCCGCGATCTGAAACAAGCAAATCGGGCTTGAAAGCCCACCCACAAAAAAGCTTCAGCACCACCGACACCCGGCCTCCGGCCCCGCTGTCTCCGATTTGTCACGAAACAGCCATAAATTGATCGAATCCCGCTGCGCGTGGTCCGCGATCCGACCTGTCGAGCGCACTCAATCAAGGCCATGCCCGCAATGCGTTATTTCAAGTTGGTTCTGCTGCTGACCCTGCTGCTGTCCGCTCCGCTTCAGGCCAAACCGCCGTATGTCGAACTGGAACAACGGCTGACGCCGGATCAGTTGCGCGAAGTCGGTCTGTCTGCCGAGCAACTGGCCACGCTCAATCGGATGCTGCGCGAAGCCGACGCCAAGTCCACGGCAGCGGTCGCCGAGCCGGTGCCGCAAGCCATCGACGGCCCGCAGGTCGGCGCCGGCGCGCCGCCGGTGCGCGCGCCCGGCACCGGTCAGTTCATCGGTCTCAACGATGAGCCGATCAAGAGTCGGCTCAAGCACGACGTCAGCGGCTGGGAGCCGGGCACCGTGTTCGAACTGGAAAACGGCCAGCAGTGGAAGGTGCTCAAGGGCAGCATGAAACTGAAGAAGCCGATGGTCACGCCGGAGATCGTCGTGGTCCCGGGCGTTGCCGGGCGCTGGTTCATGCAGGTCGACGAGGACATGCCCAAGGCGCGGGTGTACCGGATCGATTGACGCCGGTTCGATTGACTCCGAATCGATCGATACACGATCGCTGACGCCGCATCGATTGATTCCGCAGCGCCGACGCATCGCTGACACAGGCCGATGCTGGACTGTGCGGGCCGGCCGCGCTGCGGCCGGCTCACTCACGCCCAGGAACCCGCCCATGTCGACACCCCGCATCGCCTTGCTCGCCCTCACCCTGGCCGCCTGCGCCGTCGGCGGCCACGCCGACGCGGCCAGCGCGCGCGACAACTGGTTGGTCGCGCAGATCCGCGACTACAACCATCCGTATGCGGCCACCACGAGCGGCGAACTCGACACCAAGCTGGCGACGATGGCGCGCAGCGCCTACGACTTCTATCGCGGCAGCGACCACCTCTTCTTCCAGGACATGGCGACCCGACCGGCCTCGGCGTATGCGACCGCGCAGACCAGCACCACCTGGATCGGCGGCGACACCCACCTGGGCAACTTCGACGCGGCGCGCGACAGCAGCGGCAAGGCCGTGTTCAAAGTCGCCGATTTCGACGAAGGCTATCTCGGCCAGTACGTGTGGGACCTGCGCCGGCTCGCCGCCAGCATGGTCCTCGCCGGCCGCGACAACGGCCGCGGCGACGCCGACATCGGCGCCGCCATCGACACTATGCTCGGCGCCTATCTCGACCAGATGGCGCAGTTCAAGGGCAGCAACGGCGAAGCCAGCTTCCGCCTGGACAAGGACGCCACCACCGGTGTGGTCGACGACACCATCGACAAGGCCGACGGCAAGACCCGCGCGAACCTGCTGGCGAAATACACCGCGCTCCGCGGCAGCGCGCGGCGTTTCCAGAACCTGCCGGATCTGATCGCGGTGCCGGCGGCGACTTACAGCGACGTGACCGCGGCGATGCCCGCCTACGTCGGTTCGATCGCCGCCTCCAAGCGCTATGCGAGCAGCTATTACACGATCAAGGACGTGCATCGCAAACTCGGTTCGGGTGTCGGCAGCCTCGGCAAGCTGCGTTATTACGCGCTGATCGAAGGCGCGACCTCGTCTGCCTCGGATGACGTGATCCTCGAACTCAAACAGCAGGCGGTCAGCGCGGTGGCGACCGCCGCGCCCGGGCGCCTGCCGTCATCGGCGTACGAAAGCCATCAAGGCATGCGGGTGGCGCGCACGGCCAAGTCCCAGGTCGTCAATGCCGAGGTATTGATCGGCCATGCCAGCATCGGCGGCCTGCCCTTCTACGTGCACGAGAAGTCGCCGTTCCAGGAAGACTTCGACGTCGCCAAGCTCGACAGCGCGGGCAAGTTCAACACCGCCGCGCAGTACGTAGGCCAGGCCCTGGCGAGCGCGCATGCCCTGGCCGATCAGGACTACGACGCCACCGTGGTCGGCTACAGCATCGACAAGCAGGTCACCGAGGCGGTGACGAGCCGCAGCGGCTTCAAGTCGGAACTGCGCGCGTTCGCCTTCGATTACGCGGCGCAGACGCAACTGGACTGGCAGGCGTTCGTGGACGCCTACGAGGCGGGCACGCCGCTGTACTGAACGCAGCCCGCGCCTCTCAGTCCAGCCCTTTGCGTCCCAGCGCCCAGTACGGCTTGCTGCGCAACTGGTTCGCGGCGGTGCCGTCGGCCTTGAGCGCGCGGCCCACGCGCTGGATCGCCGGCGCGCGGCCGGTCAGCACGAAGCTGGTGCGGATTTCGGCGCTGCGCCGCATCGCATCGATGGCTTCGTCGAGATGACTGTCGTCGGCGCGGCGTTCGATTACCCGCGCGTGTTCCAGCCCCAGCGCCTGCAAGATCGCGCGCGACTGGGTCGGCGAGACCACTTCGAACACGCAATGCAGGCCCGGTTCGTCGCGACGCAACGCGGCGGCGAGTCCGAACGAGGTCTCATCGCCGAACAGCACCGTGCAGGACGCAAGGTTCTGCAGATTCAAGGAGCCGCGCGGACCGAACACCGCCTTCGCTTCGCCGGGACGCGCGCTGCGTACCCATTCCGCACCCGGGCCGGGCCCGTGGCAATAGCCGACGATGCGCATGCGGCCGCTGAGCGGATCGAATTCGAACGGAGTGTAGGTGCGGGTCTGCAGACCGCCGTCGAGCTTGATCTGTACTTTGTCGCCGGGCAGCCAGTCGCAATGCTCGAGCGATTCGCCTTGCAGGGTGATGAAACGAAAATCCGGTTGCGGCGCCTCGACCCGGGTGACCTGCACCATGCGCAGCAGCAAGCGGGTGAAAGCGCGTTCGATCAGGCCGGCGCCTTGCGGCAGTGACAGGGGAACCGCGGTTTGTCGCATACGCAATAACTCCTGGCTCGGTGATGCCGGTGACGATCGGCGCGTCGGCGCGCCGATCCTGAGTGAGCGGCGCACGCATCCGCGCCGTTCGTGCATGGGCGGCGCGGATGTGCACCGCTCGGAGCTCATCAACGGCCGCGCAAATCAAGCGCCGCCGAAACAAGACTCGTGAAGCAAGCTCGTACCCGTTGCGACGCCCTCGTCAGAAACTGCGCGACACGCCGAAGAACGCCTGGCCCACGCCGTCGGTGTCCTCGGCGATCAACGGGCTGTCGCTGATCTCATCGGGCAACACCTGATAGGTCAGGTTGGCGATGAAGCGCCACTTCTCCGCGAACGGCTTGGCCAGGCTGACGCCGACATACGGAATGGTCACGCTGCCGGGGCGATAGCTGACCACGCCGCGCGCGACTTCTTCGTCCAGGGTGCCGTAGTAGTAGTTGGCCAGATCCTTGGACAGCATGCTGACGCCGACCGTGGGCGTGATCAGCAGGCCGGCGGCCTTCATCGGATAGCGGTAGCTCAGATCGGCCTCGTAACCGCCGCTGACATCGGCGATGTCGCCCTTGAGTTCGAGCTGCACTTCGCCGGCCGAACCGCGCCAGCTCGCCGACACGCCGGCGTCGACGCTGTCGTCGCGGTCTTCGAGCAGATCGCGATTGATGCCGCGGCGGGCCAGCTCGCGCCGGCCGAAGTCGTTGGCGTCCATCGCGTCCAGACGGCCGGACAGGAACGCGTCGAGCACGAAGCTCTCGTTCTGGATCAGGTGATAGCCGGCGCTGATGCCGCGGAAATAGAAGCGCTCGCCCTCGTAACCGAAGAACGGAACCGCGCGGGTGTGGTTGCCCTCGCCCGCGTACAGCTCGGTGCGGATTCCTCCGGCGACGCCGATGCTCCAGTTGGACGGCGCGACATCCGCGCGCTCCTCGCCCTCCTGCCGCACCTGGGCCGATACCGCAAACGGAAGCAGAAGCACGAACGGCGTTACGACGCGAACGAGGCGCATGGGGGAAGTCCTGAAGTGGGGGGAGGAATGACTCAGTGCGACGGCGGCGGCTGCACTCCCGCGAAACTAGCGAGCGGGCTTTAAGAGTTCTTTAAAAAACCGCCGTCTTGCTCGGCCATAAGTCCGGCAACGCGGCGCGGGTTTAGCGGCCGTTGTGGAAAGTCCGGCGCGGATGCGCGACCACACCTTGGCGTATCCATCGGCCGCGATGACTGCATGCGATGCCGCGCGGCGGAGCAATCGCGTCGTGGTGCCCGGTCTGGATCTGTGACGCCGCATGCAATCGCAGCGATCGCATCACCGCGTCGCGACAATGCGGCGCGTCGCAATGCGCCGCGCCTAGGCCTCGCCGGTCAGCATGTCGATCAACGCCCGCGACGCCGCCGACAGACGCCGGTGCGGTGCGTAGATCAGCGAGAACGGCCGCGAGCGCCCGCGCAGTTGCGGCAACAGTTCGACCAGCACGCCGCGGCGCAGGCGTTCTTCGACGATGAAGTCGTAGCTCTGGCAGATGCCGGCGCCGTGCTCGGCCAGCGAGACCACGCCGAGCACGTCCTCGGACACGCGCAGCGTCGACGGCGGCGTCCAGTCGATATCGCGTTCGCCGTCGCGGAACAACCAGGTCGCGATGCGGCCGGTGCTCGGCATCTCGAACGGCAGACAGGCGTGCTTCGACAGATCGCCCAGATCGCGCGGCAGGCCGGCGCGTTCGAGATACGAAGGTGAGGCGACCACGCACAGCGAAGCGTCCTCGAGCTTGCGCGCGACCAGCCCGCTGTCGGGCAAGGCGCCGAGCCGGATCGCCAGGTCGAAGCCTTCGGCGACCAGATCGACATTGCGATTGGCGATATTGAGTTCGACCTGCACGCCCGGATAGCGCTGCAGATAGCGTTGCAACACCGCGGGCAAGCGGTAATGGCCGTAGGTGGTCGGCACGCTGAGGCGCACGCGTCCGCTGAGTTCGCCGTCCTGGCCCTGGATCGCGCGCTCGGCATCGTCGATCAGCGCGAACGCGGCGCGGGCGTGCTCCTGGTACAGGCGCCCGGCCTCGGTCAGGCCCTGGCGCCGGGTCGTGCGCCGCAGCAGTTGCGTCCCGAGACGGGTTTCCAGCCGCACGATCGCCCGGCTGATCACCGACGGCGTGGTCGCCAACGCCACCGCGGCGGCGGTCAGCGAGCCGTGCTCGATCACCGCGATGAAGGCCTCCACGTCGCCCAGGTGGTCGAATCGACGGCTCATCTTTGCCTCCAAAGAACAAATTATTTGCCCTTGGCCGAGTTTATCGCCGCCAACGGGCACAATACAGTGCCCGCTCACTCCCCGCAGGCCAAGACCATGAACCCGAATTCCGCCGCCTCGCTCAAACCCGTGCTGTTCGTGCTGACCAGCCACGCGCTCAAGGGCGCGACGGGCCAACCGACCGGTTATTACCTCGGCGAAGTCACCCACCCGCTGGCCGAACTGGACGCCGCCGACATCGCGGTCGAGTTCGCCTCGATCCAGGGCGGCGAGCCGCCGGTCGACGGCCTGGACGTGGACGATGCGATCAACGCGCGCTACTGGAACGACGAGAGCTTCCGTCAGGCCGTGCGCACGACCTTGAAGTTGGACGACGCCGATGCGTCGCGTTACTCGGCGATCTTCTTCGCCGGCGGGCATGGCGCGATGTGGGACTTTCCGGAAAGTGCAGCAGCGCAACGGGTTACTCGCGAGATCTACGAGGCGGGCGGTGTGGTCGCCGCGGTATGTCATGGGCCGGCCGCCTTGGTAAACGTAATGTTGTCCAACGGCGAATACGTGGTCGCCGGCAAACGCGTGAGCGCGTTCACCGACGACGAAGAGCGCGCGGTCGGACTGGCCGACGAGGTGCCGTTCCTGCTCGCGAGCACGCTCAGCCAGCGCGGTGCGTTGCACCAGCCGGCGCCGGACTGGACCGCGAAGGTCGTGGTCGACGGTCGCTTGATCACCGGACAGAACCCGCAATCGGCCGGCGGCGTCGGCGCGGCCCTGCGCGACAGCCTGCTCGCGCGCGCCTCGGCGTGAACCTCGCATACCACTTCAGGAAACTTCCGATGAAAACTTTTTATGCTCTCGCCGCTTCGCTGGCGTTGATCCTCGCCGCCGGCAGCGCCCACGCCGGCCACGTACTGGTGGTGCTGTCCGATGCCGACCAACTCGAACTCAAGCACGGCAAGACCTTCGCCACCGGCTTCTACCTCAACGAACTGATGCAGCCGGTCAAACTGTTGCTCGATGCCGGCCATCAAGTCAGCTTCGCTACCCCGCTCGGTCGCGCGCCGACCCTGGACCGCGGTTCGGTCGATGCGATGTATTTCGGCGGCGACGCGGCTGCATTGCAGACGCATCAGGCCTTGCTGGAAAAACTCGCGTTGAACTCGCCGGACACCTCGCCGGTGATGAGCCTGGCGCGGGTCGAGCAACTGGGCTACGACCGCTTCGACGCGGTCTATGTCCCCGGCGGCCACGCGCCGATGCAGGACCTGCTCGACAGTCCCGCGCTGGGCCGCTTGCTGAGCGATTTCCACGCAAGGAACAAGACCACCGCGCTGGTCTGCCACGGCCCGATCGCGTTGCTGTCGACCTTGCCGCAGGCGCAACAGTTCAGCGCGCGACTGGCGCAGACCGGCAAGGCGAGCGCGCCGCCCGATTGGATCTACGCCGGCTATCAAGTCACCGTCATCAGCAACCAGGAAGAAACCATCGCCAAGCCGCAACTCAAGGGCGGCGAGATGAAGTTCTATCCGCAGACCGCGCTGGAACAGGCCGGCGTGCGCTATCGCAGCAACACTCAGCCGTGGACTTCGAACGTAGTGACCGATCGCGAGCTGATCACCGGGCAGAATCCGGCGTCGGCGGTGGATGTGGCGAAAGTGTTGCTGCAGCGGCTCAAGTAAGCCTTCGTCGGGGTCGCGCCGTCGCCCGACGGCGCGGCCGGTGGCGCGGGCACTGGGTGATCGTTGGCGGATGTCACACGCGCGCCGGGTCGTTCGTCGAATCGATAACGACCCGCGTTGCCAACGCCCACCACCCCGGAGCCACCGCCATGAACCACACGCCTCGCATGCACAACCCCGCCGTGATCCTGCCCGACAGCATGAAGGCGCTGTGGGCGCTCAAGGCCTCGGTCGAGAACAAGGGCGTGGCCGACGCCACCTTGATCCTGATCGAACTGCGCGCCAGCCAGATCAACGGCTGCGGCGTGTGCGTGGACATGCACGCGAAGATTGGCAAACAGCACGGCGAAACCGACGAACGCCTGTTCGCGGTCTCGGCCTGGCGCGAAGCGCCCTACTTCAGCGACGCCGAGCGCGCCGCATTGGCGCTGACCGAAGCGCTGACCCGGATCAGCGACCGGCCCGAACCGGTGTCCGACGCGATCTGGGCCGAGGCCGCGCGTCATTACAGCGACACCGCGATGTCGGCGCTGATCGTCGCGATCGCCAACATCAACGTGTGGAACCGGTTGAATGTGGCGGTGCGGCAGCCGGTGGGGTCTTGGAAGGTTTGAGGGTTGTGAGCGACGGCAACTGCGAGAGCAGAAGCGAATCCCCCGCGCCGCTTGGTTCACCTGCATCGAAGTACGTCAGGCGCTCGCCCCCTTTTACAAACTGGGCGATCATTTACCCGACGATCTATCAACGTAAAGCGTTGGTCCCCGAAGGATTCCCCCTTTGTAGAGGGGGCCCAGGGGATTTGCTTTTGCTCGTACTGCGCAGAGCCAAAGCAAATGCCCCGCGCCGCCAGGTTCACCTGTATCGCAGTACGTCAGGCGCTCGCCCCCTTTTACAAAGTGGGCGATGATTTACGCGAGGATCGATCAATGCAGATCATCACCAAGACATAACCCAGCAAACACGCTCACGCCGTCGAACTGGACCGCACCCTCACCGCCGCAGCCATCGCCCCACGCGCGCCGCGCACCGAAGCCGCCTCAACCGACGCGCAAGATGACGCAGCGCCCGCGTCGAGATACGCTTGCACCGCGGCCAGATCGGCCTTCTCGATCGCGTTCTGCAACAACGTCTGCCCATCCTTCAAACTCGCATCCGGATCCAGCCCGGCCGCGAACAGCGCCTGCAGACACGCGGCCGCGCACGGCAACTTGAACTGACTCAAACGCCAGGCGTTGGACACCAGGTTCGGCCGGCCGACCACGAGCGCGGCCAGCAGGCGGCCGAGGATCAACGCCGGCATCTGCTTGTCCGACACCGTGGCGTGGTTGCGATACGACTCTACGCAATCGAATTCAATCGTCGCGCGCGCGGATCGGACGCCGTTCGCCTCGCGCTCGCGACGGATGCGCTGCAACGCCCAATGCTGGAACTCGGGCAACAGCACCAACGGATCGAACGCCCAGCGCAGGTCGCGCGCTTCCAGGTAATCGGGCAGGAACGCGAAGTCCTCATCGGCCTCGCGCGGCGATTTCAGCACCGCCTGCCATGCGCGCAGGCGGCCGCGTGCGGCACGGTAGTGGCTGTCGGGAAACCAGTCGGCCTTCTCGTGATCGCTCAGCGGCTGATCGCGCAGCGCGCGGTATGCATCCAGACGCCGACCGGCCTGTTCCAGGCTCGCCGCATCGGGCCGGTCTTCCAGCGCCAACAGCGCGGCGGCGACATTGCTCACCCGCAGCAGCGCCGGACGGATCGCGCCGGCCGCGGCGGGAGGCTGGGCGAGCAGATCGAAGGCGCTGGCCAAAGCGCGGCCCAGCGTCCACGGATAACGGCTGCGGTCGCCGTCGGGCGCGCTCCATTGAATGGCGTCGCCGATATGGCTGGCGATATACGCATACAGCACCACCGGATCGCGCGGAAAACGCTTGAGTCCGTCGCCGGCGACGCGGCGGCGGTTGCGGTTGCTGGAATCGGGAACAAGCAGCTCGGCCCGCAATGCGGGCAGATCGTCGAGGGCATGGTCCGTCATGCGATCGAGTCCTTTCGGGGGATGGACGTCTTAGTTCAGACGAACCGGCGCCGCATATCCCGCACCCCTCGACTTAAGCGCGGTTACAAAAACTGAACGAGATAAACGCAAACGGCGACCACCAGGGCCGCCGTTTGCTGTGCTCCAAAGCGACGGCAACCCGAAGGCCGTCGTGCGTTTCGTATCAAGCGATGCCGATCAACTCATCACCGCGCGTCGCGTTTCCTGCTGCTGTTGCGTCTCGGCCGGCGCGGGCTGGGCTTGCGCGGCGACCTGCGGCGGCGGCGACAACGCGCGCGCTTCATCGACGAAGGCGCGGCGGCTGCCCGGGTCGGCCAGGCCGCCCTGGACGATGAAGAAACCGCCGCCGTCGCGACCGGGCACCACGTGGTCGATCCGATCCATGCCGTTGGCGCGCGCATCCAATGCCGCATGGGTGGCGGCATTGCGATAACCCTGCTCGCCGCGGAAATCCATCGCCTTGCCATCCATGCCGTGCAGGCCGCGCAGCGCCTGATCGTACAAGCCGTGGTTCGGATGCGACGGGTGCGCCAACTGCGCCGTCGCCTGCGCGTCGCCGCGCGATCCCGCCGCCGCGGCGATGCCGACTTCGGCGTTGACGTTGCCGCGCACGTCGGCACGCGTCGGATCACTCGCGCTGATGCCGGTGCGGGCGGTTTCCGGCGACGCCATCTCCTGCGCCTTGATCACCGCGTCGATGTAGTGGATGTCGATGCCGTGCTTGATGCCGTTGCCCGGAATCATCCGCTTCCAGAACGACTGCGGATCCGGATCGGGCAGCTCGATCTTGTGGCCGACCGCGTCGGGCATCGCCCACTTCAGCGGGATGCTGTGCTCCTGCAACTCGGTCAGGATTTCGTTCTTGACCGAATAGCGGCGGATCTGGCCATTGTCCTTGACCTCGTCCTTGGCCGCGTCGGCATCGATGCCGAGCCGCTCCAGGGTCTTGTCGTGCACGCCGGAGGAATTGAAGGTCACCGCCGGAATGCCGCTGGCGATCGACGCCGCGCCGCCCAGGCCGCCGCCGAGCGAATGGCCGGTGATCACCACCTCGTCGCCGAACGCGACCTTGGCCTCGCGCGCCAGCGCGATCGCCTGGTTGTACTGCGCATCCTCGAAACCCAGGCCCTGGCGGAAATTGGTCAGCCAGTCCTTGCCTTCGTCGGTGCCCGAATAGGCCAGCACGTAATGGCCCTTGTCGTCGCCGTAGACGCGGGCGAGAAAGCCCGAATCCTTGTTTTCCAGCGTCGACGGATCGATGCCCGCGCCGCGCAACTGTTCGGCGCTGAGCGGCTTGAAGCCGTCGATGCCGGGGCCCTGATCGTAGAGGTCGTCCATGATCCGGGCGAGCGTCTTGTCGATCGGTTTGGCGTCCAGACCGCGGACCTGATCCGCGAACGAGGGCTCGCCATTGGCGGGTGGGACGGACTGCTGGCTCATGCTTCGATCTCCCTGAATCCTTGGAATTCCTGCTCGCTTCGAAAATATCGCGTCGCTGTCGCGCCGCGGCGCGTGCGCGTTATCAGCCTTCCACCGCGACGCCGTGTTCGCCCAGCCAGGCGATCAGCGCATCGCGGTCCTGCCGCGTGGTCGCGTTCAACAGCGTGGCCGGGGTCATGAACAGATAACGCTGGAAGGTGACGTTCTGAGCGTTGCGCGCGCGCGCGTCGGCGCCGGCCTGCAACAGCGTCAGCGCGTGATTGGGCTGATTGATCTTGCCGGCCACATGCAACGCGGTGTTGCCCATGCGGTCGGCGTGATTGACGTCGGCGCCCGCGGCCAGCAGGCGCTTGAACTGCTCCGGCCGCTCGCCCATCAGCGCCGCGCTCAACGGCGTCGCGCCGGTGTGCGCATGCACGGTGTCCGGATCGGCGCCGTGCGCGAGCAACGCGTCGAGATAGGCCGGATCGTTGGCCATCGCCGCCAGATGCACGACGGTGCTGCCGTCGATGCCCGGTTCGGCCGGATCGGCGCCCAGATCGAGCAAGGCGTTCAAGCCGTCGAGACTTTTGTTGAGCACCGCCCATTCGAGCAAGGTGACGTTCTTGTCGCCGTGGCTGCGCAAATCCACGCCTTCGGCCAGACGCCGGATGTCGGCCACTTCGCCGTCGGCGACGGCTTCGGCCAGATCGGCCACCGCCGGATCGGCGAATACTTCATGAATATCTACCGCTGCCATTGTGGACTCCTCCTGAGCACCTGCTGGACTACCCCTAAGCCCGCCGGCAGGCGGGACGTGATGCTTACCCCGCCAATGGGCGGGAGATCGAGCGACGCGCACGGTGACTTTCCCCTGCCGTAGTGACGAGCACATACGGTTCCGTACCGTGGCTTTGGGAGCCTAGCAAGAACCCGTCGGCACATGCCGTGCTGACTGGATGACGCCGGTCACAGTTCAGCTGCGTCGCCGGTCAAATTGGACGGACGGCAAGCTGAATGCGCTGCGGCGTCGCGGGTTTCGCCAAGCCGACATCGCGCCTGTCGCTAGCGCATCAGCATCGCCGCCGAACATGGCAGGCGTGCGGCGATACGGCGAGTAATCGCCTGCGCCGCGATCGGATTTCGTTGCGCGCCATATCGCCACCACTTTCTTGGTAGTCGCCGGCAACGCCATCACCGCATGCACTTCGCAGCTCACGAAGATGACGGGCGTCATGCGTAAACAGTTACACCTGACGTTCTGTGATGCCGCGCGCGGATGCCCGGTGTCAACGTGATAAAAACGCGCGGTCGATCGTTTTGCGCATACGGACGGATGTGCAGACGCGTTGCAAGGTTCACCGTCCAGCAATCGCACGACCACGCCACGCGAACCCGACCGCGTCGTCGCGAACGGTTCGTACCACGCACTGCTTAGGAGAGTTTCATGCCCATGAATGCGGAAATCTCACAGGACGCCCTCAACCGTCTGCTGATCGAAAGCATCGGCTCGCCCGATCTGAGCGACGACAAGCTGGTCGACCTGTCCAGCAATCTGCTCAGCCTGTCCTGCGTCTACACCAGCTGCCACAACTGCCGCGAGTGACGCCGGCGTTCCAGTGATCGATGCGGGCTGCACCGCGAGGCGCAGCCCGCTTGGCATCCGGCCTACGGCGATACCCCGATCCTTTCGCATCAACACGATTCCATCGACCCGGCCCTGCGGCCGCTGCTGCGCTGGGCCGAACCGATCATCGCGCCGGCGCGCGAGCGCTGCCTGGCGCAGTGGCGCGGCCTTGCGCTGCGCGATCGACACGCCTTCGATCTCGACCGTCTGCGCGCGAGCATTGAGCATGCCTTCGCCGCGCCGGCATTGGCCTGGAGTCAGCGCAGCCTGCTGCTGGAACTGGCGATCGCGCGCCATCGCGGCAGTCTGCGCGGCGACACGCCGCAACAACGCCACCAATACTTTCTCGACTGGATCGACAGCGCCGCGGGCCGGCGCGAACTCGACGATCGCTATCGCCTGCTCAGCGACGATATCGCCGCGCAGGCGCTGCGCACCGAAGCCTTTCTCAACCGATTCGCGCAACGCCTGAGCGAAGATCGCGCGCGACTCGCGCTGCTGTTCGACGGTAACGATGAGCCCGGCCGCCTGCTCGACTTCGACTGCGGCCTCGGCGACCGCCACGATCACGGCGGCAGCGTGATCGATCTGCGTTTCGAACACGGCCGAGCGCTGTACAAGCCGCGGTCGCTGGCGATGGACGGCGCTTACGCGGCGTTTCTCGCGCGCCTGGCCGAGCACGGCATCGAACCCGTGCAAGCCGCGGCCACGACCCTGGACCGCGGCGACCACGGTTACGCCGCCTGGATCGAACACCGGCCGCTCGCCGACGAACAGGCCGCGCAACGCTATTACCACCGCTACGGCGGCCTGATCGCGATCGCGTATGTATTGGCCTGCACCGACCTGCATCTGGAAAACCTGATCGCCTGCGGCGAATACCCGATCGTGATCGATCTGGAAACGGTATTGCAGCCGTGGATGACGCGCGCCGCCGCATCGCAACCGTCCACCCGATCCAGCGGTCCGTACGCGCCGTCGGTGGTGTTTTCCGGCCTGTTGCCGGGCGGCCGCAACGAAGCCGGCGCGCAGGATCTCAGCGGCCTGGCCTGGGCCGAATACCGCTTCGACACGCGCCGCGCGGTCGACGCCGGCAGCGACCAACTGCGTCTGGCGCCGACCGAGTCGGTCGCGCCGCCGGGGCGCAACCTGCCGCATCTCGCCGACGGTCGCCGGATCGCGCCGCATCTGCACAGCGAGGCGATCGTCGACGGCTTCGATCGAACCTACCGCGGATTACTGCGACTCAAACCAAAACTCAATTTCGACGACGGACTGCTGGCGCCGTTCGCAAGCCTGCGAACGCGTGCGTTGCTGCGCTCGACCCACATCTATGCCCGTCTGCTCGATGCCTTGTCGCATCCGCAGCACCTGCAGTCGCAGCAGCAACGCGATGCGGTGCTGGCGCGGCTGGAAGTCGGACAACGCGAGTGGCCGTTCCTCGCCCGCACCCAGGCCGCCGAGCGCGACGCGCTGCTGCGCGGCGACGTGCCGCGTTTCACCATCGCCGTCGACGGCACCGGTGTGCAGGACGGCGACGGCCACAGCATCGATGCGGTGTTCGCGCGCAGCGGCCGCGACGAAGCGCGGCGCCGGCTGCGGATCCTGTCCGAGCGCGATCGCCGACGGCAGACGTATGCGCTGGCCCAATCGCTGGAAAGCCTGCGGCCATGGTCGGCGATCGAAGCCGAGCGCGGCTCAGCGCAGACGCGTGCGGCCAGCAACTCCGACGACGATGCAAATCGCGCGCTTGCGCTCGATACCGCCATCGCGCTTGGCGACGAACTATTGAACTTGTCGTTCAAGGGTGGCGGCGAACGCGCCTGGTTCCAGCCCGAATACCGCAACCGTCCCGAGCCCTCGCTCGCGCCGATGGGCCTGACCTTGTATGAGGGCTTGCCTGGCGTGATGTTGATGTTCGCCGAACTGGGCGCGCAAAGCGGCCTGCCCCGCTTCACCCGCGCCGCCGAAAGCGTACTGGCCGCGTGTCGGCGTCAATGGCGCGAAAATCCGCACGCGCTCGCATCCGTCGGGCCGTGGTCGGGATATAGCGGCTGGATGTATGCCTTGCTGGTACTGGCGCGACGCTGGCAGCGCGAGGACCTGCTGGACGAAGCCGCGGCTGTAGTACCGCACATCGCCGAACGCCTCGCCGCGGATCGCGATCTCGATCTGATCAGCGGCGCCGCCGGCGCGCTGCTGGTGTTGCTGGAACTGCAACGCCTGCGCCCGAGCGCGCAGACGCTGGCCGTTATCGACGCTTGCGCTGCACACTTGATCGAACATGCGCAGCACGACGACGACGGCGCATGCTGGCGCTGCCCCGCTTCGCCCGAACGCGGCCTGAGCGGCTTCGCTCACGGCAATGCCGGCATCGCCGCCGCATTGGCGGGGCATGCGGCGCTTACCGGCGATGAGGCCACATCGCGGCTCGCGCGCGAGGCCTTGCGTTACGAGCGCAACGCTTACCGACAGCGCGGACAGCGTTGGTACGATCTGTTCGAACCCGCGGCCACGCCGGACCACGAGCCCGATGCCGCGCGCGACATCCACTCGTGGTGTCACGGCGCACCCGGCGTCGGTTTCGCGCGGCTGTTACTACCCGAATCAATGCGCGATGCGGTCTGGCACGAAGATTTGCACCAATGCATTGACAGTACACGCGAATCCGGACTCAGCGGCGGCCACTGCCTGTGCCACGGCCAATGGGGCAATCTCGATCTGCTGATCCAGCACGCCGCGTTGCGCGGCGATCGCGACGCGCTCGTCGAATGCCGCGCACTCGGCGCGGCCCTGATCGAACACAGCCATCCGCACTGGCATTGCGGTGGCCGCTCGCCACGCGAACGGCCTCTGGGCTTGATGGTCGGCCTGGCCGGCATCGCCTACGGCTGCCTGCGGCTCGCCGATCCGGCGAATGCGGCGTGCGTGCTGATGCTTTCGACCGGACCGCATCCCGTCGCAACTCCGTGACGACGAGAGACCACGGCCGCGTCGGCATCCGCCGATCGCAGCCATGGCCATGCCTCAATAGTCCGCGGGATTGGCGCTGAAACGCACCGGCACGTCGACCTCGATGCAGGCGCCGAGCGGCAACATCGCGCCGCTGATCTGCACGCTGTTGCCTCCCGCCGCGCCGCCGCTGGCCGGACAACTGCCGCCCCCGCCCGCGCTCGCGCAGGCCCACGGGCCGCTCAGGGTCGCGCCCGCCGGCAGGTTGTCGCTCACGGTCGCGCCATTCGCCGAATCCGGGCCGTTGATATTGCAGGCGCGCAATCGATACGTGGCCAGACCACCGGGCGTGTAGCTCACGTTGCTGTCGTTCTTGCTCAACGACAACGACACGCACACCGCATCGACCGAAGCGCTCGCGCGGTTGTCGGCGTTGCCGCCGGGCACGGGCGTGACGAAGCCGCTCTGCGCCGAACCACCTTCGGCCAAAGGCGCATTCGCCGCGATGGTCGATACGTTGGCGATCGCCGCGCATTGCCCGGCGCCGAGCGTGGCATTGATCGTGTAACTCAGACTGCCTCCGGCCACGCCGTTGCCGGCCGGCAGCGTCGCGTTGCCGCCGATCGCGCCGGTGCCGCTCGCGGCCGGACAGGTCGCGCCGCCGCTCGCGGTGCAAGTCCACGAAGTGAAGCTCAGGCCCGCCGGCACCGCGTCGGACAGCGTCGCGATCGCATCGTGCGCGGTGGTGTCGCCCACGGTCGGACGCGCGGTGTTGTTGCGATAGGTCACGGTGAACTGAGCGCTGCCGCCCGGCGCGGGCGCGGCGTTGGCGACCGACTTGGTGGTCGCCAGATCGACGTCGTTGTCGTTGATCGTCAACGTCGCCACCGTCTGGCCCGCGGCCGCCGAACAGGTCGTCGTCGACGTCAGGGTGTAGTTCGCCGAATCGGGCTGCACGGTGAAGACGACGGTTTCGTTGTTCTCGATCACCGCGTCGTCGACGATCGCGATCGGCAAGGCGAAGCTGGCGTTGTCGTAACTGCCGGCCGCGATCGCCACATTGACGGTGCTGCCGCTGCCGGAGGTCACGGTGAAATCGCCGCTAAGCGTCGCGGTGCCGCCGGTGATCCGCACCGGTACCACGATGCCGCCGGCCGGCACGGTGCCGACGATGCGCAACTGCGGCAGGACCGCGGCCTGCCCTTCGCGGGTGGTGACGTTGGTGGCGACGAACTCGATATACGGCCGCAGGGTGATCTGGATTTCGTCGAGAAAATTACCCAGCGAAATGCCGCCGCTGCTGCTGTCAGCGGCGAAACCGACCTGCTGCACGCCGCTGCTGCCGGCGTAGGCGAAGCTGCCGCTGTAATCGCGCCAACCGTTGCTGCTGGCGCCGATGGTCAGCGTGCCCTGCGTCGCCGACGACGCGGTGCCGCCGGTATCGACCCGATCGCTGCCGTTGTTGGTGGTGCCGATGCGCGCGATCTGACTGTCGACCGCGACCGCGGTGCTGGCGATCGCGTTGATGCCGAAGCTCATCACGTCCGGAGTGGTGGCCGAATTGCGGCCGCGATGGCTCAGCCGCCAGTTGATCACCTCGCCGTTGGTCAGGCAGATGTTCTGGAAGATGCGCGAGGCCTGACTGGCGTTGAGTTCGGCATGCTGCTTGCCGGCGCGCGCCGGCACCGAACCGAAGCTGTTGCCCCACAACTCGATCAGCGGGCCGGTGACCGGATTGCCGATGACACCGCAACCGCCGGTAACGCCGGACGGATGCGTCGTGTTCCAGCCGGTGACCTGCTGCGGCCCGGCGAAGAATCCCACGCAGGCATTGGTGCCCAAGTCGGGCTGTTCGAAACCCAGATTGACGAAGGTGCGCTGGACCTGCGCCTGCACCGGCAACGCGGCCAGGGCCATCAACGCGAGCAGGCCGAACCGGCGCCGCCCATGCGGCGTGCGCTGGGTGGAAGACTGGATCATCAACGACGTACTCCCCTGTAGGCAGCGATCGCCCGCTCTCCTCCCGTACGACGGCGGCCGTCCTGGCTGTTAAGCCCGGATAGAACCCCCCTCCGTCGAACGGCTGGCGCCGATCGCTAATGCGGTGGCTTACGACACAAAATGTGCCGTGCGTCGCACTTTATAAGCCAAGGTGTGAGTGCCTTGTTGCAGAGAAGCAACATGAATGGGGCTCAGGGCAATGAGAGCCGCATTCATCTTTGGAAATTTGGCGGCCGGCCGAGAATGCCCTGTTCAGCCGAGGCCTAGGCTGGCGGCTCCTGCTGATCGACTCAGGCCATCCTGGATCCGCCTGTCGCGCGTCAGTTCAAGCACAGGTCGCGCGGCCGCATGTCCACCCTGTAGGAACGGCGCAAGCCGCGACCGCGACATCTCGGCAACGTCGAGGCATGCGCCGTAGTTTCGTTTTCGCGGTCGCGACTTGCGTCGCTCCTGCAGGGAGGCCATGTCGCTTTCGCTTAATGTCAGATTTCGTTCCCAGCGCTGCGAAGCTCGTAACTCGCGTTAGCAA
>NZ_LMHM01000013.1:284082-284175 GCF_001427785.1 Lysobacter sp. Root690 | reverse complement strand
ACGCACACCCGTAGGGCGGCGCACATGGATGTGCGCCGTGCGCTACCGGGACAGGATGTCCCGTGTGGCGCATGCCCGCGTAAGCACCGCACT
>NZ_LMHM01000013.1:283818-283911 GCF_001427785.1 Lysobacter sp. Root690 | reverse complement strand
ACAAAAGAAAGGTAACCAAAGAAAAATGCTTTGTTGTGAATCAAGAGCCCGCAAGTGCGGAGCCGACGCAGGCATGCGCCACACGGGACATCC
>NZ_LMHM01000013.1:218954-283782 GCF_001427785.1 Lysobacter sp. Root690 | reverse complement strand
ATGTCCCGGTGACGCACGGCGTGCATCCTGCACGCCGCCCTTCGGGTGTGCTTTTGCTAACGCGAGTTACAAGCCTCGCAGCGCTGGATGGACTGCGCGGCTTCAAGCTTGAGCAAGAGCCTGAAACTCTAATCCCGAATCCCGATCGCGAATCGCGAATTCAAACTCATCAACGCTCATAATCGGCCACGCACGCCGACAACCGTTCCACCCCACCCCACGCCTCAAACCGCCGCATCGCCGCCGGATCGATCCGCTCGGGCGTCATGAACGGCGCCGCGCGATCGCCGCTGCCGGGAAAGATCAACACCACCGCCTTCGGCACGGTCCACCCACGCCCCGCGAACGGCGGCTTGCCGCGCACCTCCAGATAATTCTGCGGCGCCGCCTCGCGTCCGAGCAGGCGACCGTTCAAGGCGATCGACGCCTCGCCGAGTTGCCCCGACGGACCCGAATCGCCGATCACCGCGAACACCGCTCGCCCACTGCCCGGCACCATCGCCACCGCGAGATCGCCGATCTTGGCCCGGCCGGCGAATGCCGAAGGCCGTTTGGGAATCACCAGCGCCGGCGTGACCAATGCATCGACGTAGTTGGCGATGTCGCAGGCATCGCCGACGGCCGGCGCGTGCAAGGCCGTGGCCGATACCAGGAAACCGTCCACCGGCGGACATGGCTTGCCGTTGCGAAACGGAATGATCGACGGCGAAATCCTGGTGGCGCGCAGTTGATCGGCCGGCCAACCCGCGGCGGCGGCCTGTTGGGTGGCGATGCGGCGCGCGCGCAGTTGCGCGCTGGACAAGCCGGCGCAGCCGTCGCTCATCGCATTGCACAAGTTGTTGAGCGCATGCCGCTCGCCCCAGAAATCGTCGACGCTGTACGAACGTCGGGTGCCGTCGGTGTTGACGTTCAAACCCTCGACGAACAACAGCGACGACGCGTCCGCATCGGCCCATACCGCGGTGCGTCCGCCACGCGCGTTGCCGTCGGCTTGTTGAAACGACAAACGCATGTCGCACTGCGCGCCGCGCGCGGGCGCGATCGCCGACAGGTAGATTCCGATCAACACCGCGAACGGCAGCCAACGTTTGACGCCGAATGATGAATGCGCAGCCATGGCGCGCTCCTTGTGCCCAGACCTTGAGGAGAACGCCGGCGCGGGCTTGAGCCGGCCAAGTCTCGTTGACAGGCCATGCCGGTCGAGGTTCACTTCAAGATGCCGCACCTTCCAGCGGCACGGCCAAGGACGCACGCCCCATGCGCGGATCGATTCCAGCAAGATCGGCACTTGTGCTATCGCTATTGACGCTCAACGCTTGCGCAGCGGTCGACGCCCGCTCGTCGACCGCCGATCCGAGCGAAGACACCGCGGCAACGACAACGCGCTACGAGTTCGAATTCGATTGCCCGCCTTCCCGCAAGTTCCGCATCGCCGGCACGACCCAATGGGTGGACGATCACGGCTATCGCTCACAAGTGAGCGAGGTTCGCATCGGTGCCAAGCCGCTCGCCAGACGCTGGATCGATGAGATCAACCGCCGCATTCCCGCCGAGGCCTACCAGGAACGTCCGTGGCTGACCTGCAGCGGCGGCGGCGCTTCGATCGAACTGCGTTTCGTCGACCGCAACGACGGCAGTATCGCGCGCTCGCCGCGTTTGAAATTCATCGTGCATCGCGAAGGAACCGTAGAGTTTTTGGATTGATTCCAGCCATCGAATGCAAGGAGCCCGCCATGGCGAAGATCGGACAGAACAACACCAACCCGGACCTGGCCCAGACCGAGGAACTCGCCAAGGATCTGGCCAGGCAGATCGAGGCCAAGAAAGATCATGAAAAGGTCGAATACGTCGCCGTGGTGTACAAGGACGGCGACGAATTGAAGACCACGCAATTGTTCTCGAAGGGCAGTTACAACTCCGCGCCGCTGAGCGACGCCATCGCGGTGGCCGGTGGCAAGGACAAGGTGCTCGCGGTGGTGCATAACCACACCCAGAAAAATGTCGACATGCAGTTCGACAAATCCACCGCGCAGGCGATGGAACAATTGCCGTCATCGCGTCCCCACGACAAGAACAACCCCGCCGACTGGGATGCCGCGCAGACGGCGTTCGGCGATCGCACCGATGTGGCCTATTACCTGCTCGACCCCAAGGACAAGCTGCGCCGGTACGACTACGCCGATCGCGAACATTGGATCGACGAAGTACGGCCTGCGAACGCATTCGAGGCGGGGCGCGGTGGCAAGAACTACCACCCCGCCCCGGAGATGGATATGCAGCCGTCGCAGAAACCGGCGGCGCCGTCGACGACACCTGCACCGACGCCGGGCTCGGCCGATGCGGCGCCTTCGCTGTCCGATCCGCGCGCCGTGCGCCTGCACGACCAGTCGAATGCAGCGGTCGCTCAAATGGAAGCCGGACTGGGCGTGGCCTGGAACGGCAACAGCGAACGCGTGGCCGCCTGCGTCGGCCGCCTGGCGTATCAACACGGTTTCGACGACATCGTCGCGGTCGCGCCCAATCGCGCCACCGCCGACCATGCCGCCGGCGAACTGATCTGCGTGCAAGGACGCTCGACGAGTCCGGACCCTTACGCCAATCGCGCCGTCGTCGCGACCGCCGAGGCCATGGCGACGCCGGTCGAGGAATCGCAGCGTCTGACTCAATCGCTGCAGAACGAAATCGCGCGGCAAAGCCCCGCCGAACCTTCGCAGCAGGCTTCGATGTCTCGTTGACGACGCATCGCGGACGATACGGCGCGCGCAACAAAAAAACCCCGCTTTCGCGGGGTTTTTCGCGCTAACTATCGCGGCGAACTATCGCAGAGAACTCACGCCCACGGATCGCGCAGCACCATGGTGTGGTCGCGGTCCGGGCCGGTGGAGACGATCGCCAGCTGGCAACCGGCCAGTTCTTCCAGCGCGCGCAGGTAGGCGCGCGCGGCCGGCGGCAGCTTGTCCCACTCGGTGATGCCGTGGGTGTTTTCGTCCCAGCCCGGGAATTCCAGATACACCGGCGTGCATTCGTCCCAGCCGGCCGCGTCCAGCGGCGCGTACTCGGTGCGCTTGCCGCGGTATTCGTAGGCGATGCAGATCTTCAAGGTCTTCATGCCGTCGAGCACGTCGAGCTTGGTGATGCACAGGCCGGTGATGCCGTTGATCGCGACCGCGCGCTTGAGCGCGACGATGTCGATCCAGCCGCAGCGGCGCGGACGGCCGGTGGTGGCGCCGTATTCCTGGCCGCGATCGCGGATGCCCTGGCCGACTTCGTCGTCGAGTTCGGTCGGGAACGGACCGCCGCCGACGCGGGTGGCGTAGGCCTTGGCGATGCCGAGCACGTAGTCGATCGAATCCGCGCCGACGCCGGTGCCGGCGAGCGCGCCGCCGACGGTGGTGTTGGACGAGGTCACGTACGGATAGGTGCCGTGGTCGATGTCGAGCAGCGAACCCTGCGCGCCTTCGAACAGCACGCGCTTGCCCTGCTTGCGCAGGTCGTGAAGGATGCCGGCGACGTCGGACTTCATCGGCTCGACGTATTCGCCGAACGCCAGCGCTTCATCGAGCGTCTGCTGGTAGTCCACCGCATCGACGCCGAGGTACTTGGTCAGCACGAAGTTGTGGTAATCCAGCGCGCTGCGCAGCAGCTCGGCGAGCTGAGTCGGGTAATGCAGGTCGGCGACGCGGATGCCACGACGCGCGACCTTGTCTTCGTACGCCGGGCCGATGCCGCGGCCGGTGGTGCCGATGGCCTTGCCGCCGGCGGCCTTCTCGCGGGCCTGATCCAGGGCGATGTGGTACGGCATGATCAGCGGCGTGGCCGGGCTGATCTTCAGGCGCGAACGCACTTCCACGCCGGTTTCCTCGAGCTCGCCGATTTCCTTCTTGAGCGCGGCCGGGCTCAGCACCACGCCGTTGCCGATCAGGCACAGCGCGCCTTCGCGCAGGATGCCCGAGGGGATCAGGTGCAGCACGGTCTTCTTGCCGCCAATCACCAGGGTGTGGCCGGCGTTGTGGCCGCCCTGGAAACGCACCACCGCACCGATCCGCTCGGTCAGCAGGTCGACGATCTTGCCCTTGCCTTCATCGCCCCACTGGGCACCGAGAACGACGACTGACTGACCCATGAGTCCAAACTCCTGCGCTTGCTGTTGAAGCGGCGGTTGCCGCGAGGTCCGTCCGGTCCAGTCGCAGCCGATGCCGCGCCACAGGGCCATGAACGGAAAAAAGCCGGCGGGGATGGCCCCGTCCGGCTTTTGTGCATTATCCGGACTTCGGGGGGCCAAGGCCACCCCAAAACGGTCCGATCTTGGCTGATCGGCGGCATTCGCGTGGCTTTGTTCATGCACAGGCCACGCAAAGCCCGGGCCGGCGCCCCGATCCAGGCCCGACAGTCCCGGTCCAGACCACTCGGCAAAACGCGGGCCCGGCCTTGCGCCGGGCCCGCCGTCGCCGGGCGGTCCGACGCGCCCGGCGACCTCAAGCGATGCCGCGGTTTACTTCTCCTGGGTCTGCGGCGCGGGTTGCGCGCGCGCGTCGACGTAGTCGTCTACGCCGTTCTTGTTCTGATCCAGACGGCGGCCGCTGAGCTGGTAGTACGTGCGCGAGGTAAGCGGACCGCGGACGTAGGCGCGCTTCGCCGGATCCCAGTAGGTCGCGTTCGGGTCGACCGTATTGGCGGTGAAGTAGACCGTGGTCGACGGGAACAGGTCGATGCTGGTGCCCGGACGGCAGTCGGCGGTGTCGGGGCCGTTGAGGAAGCTGTCGGACTGCGCGCGCTTGCAGTCGTCGGCGGTGATCACCTCATACACGTGGCGCGCCTGGGTGAGCTTGGCGATCGGCACGCTCAGGCCCTTGCCCGGCGACAGAGTGCTTTCGCGCACCAGGGTGCGGGTGGTGTTGGGCCACGGTTCGAACGGTTCGCCGGTGAAATCGGCGATGCGGCCGTTGGCGACCATCTGGTCCAGCGCCAGCACGCGCGGCAGTTCGCGCACTTCCAGGTTCTGCAGTAGCAGCGGCACCGCGGCGGGACCGGCGACGTTGAACACGCCCAGATTGAGGTTGCCGTTGATGGTGTCCAGGGTGCCGGCGTCGAAGGCATGCAGGCGCGGGTTCAAGGCCAGCGGATTGCTCGCGCTGTCGCGCAGGGTGATGTCCTTGATCACGATCGGATTCAAGGTCGACAGGTTGAAGTTCACCCCCGCGAACGAAGCGCCGATGTGGAACAGCACGCCGCCGGGCGCCTGGCCCGGAGGACCCGGCAGGCCGACGCAGCCGCCGGTGGCCCAGTTCGGGTTGGGCGTGCTCCATTTGACGGTGTAGGGATAGTAGGTGCCGCCCTGGAAGGTCTCGGACGGACCGATCGGGCCGATCACCGTCGGATTGATCCACGGGCTGTTGCAGCCGCCGTAGAACCAGTCGATGGTCGGCGCGGTGGCGAGCGGGTACAGCACGCGCAGTTCCAGGCTGTGGGCCGGGTTCGCGTTCGGGTTGACCAGGTCCCAGTTCCACATGGTCTGCAGCGACAGGCCCAGGTTGGCGGCAAGGATCGAGAATTCATTGTCGCTGAAATGGCGCCGATAACCGGCGCGGTCCTCGGCGGTGAGGCTGCCGCCGGCGGGCATCACGTGGTGCTTGTAGGTGTCCTCGCCGGGTCCGACGATGGTGTTGTGGGCCAGGCCGTAGTTATGCCCGGCCTCGTGCGCGGCGGTGCCGCCGATCGCGTTGGCCCAGCGGTCCAGGGTCGAGTTGGCGCCGTTGAGCGCGCCGCCCGGTCCGCCGGTCCAGTCCTGGTAGGTCTTGCCCCAGACATAGGAATAGTCGACCGCGGTGGTGTCGTTGGTGTTGACCGCCTGGGCCAGGCCGAACAGGCCGTCGGCGATGTCGGACTTGGTCGTCACCGCGACGATATTGCGGCGCGGGAAGGTCGCCGGCGGCAGGGTCGTGGTGTCGAGCACCTGGACGTTGAATTCGCAGTAGTCCAGTTCGACCACGTGCTTGACCGCGCCGCGCAGGGCCGCGGTGGTGCCGGTGTAGCTCGGTAGGTCGGCCGCGCTGAACGCCGCCGCCGGGTTGGTCACCGAGCCGGCCGAGAAACCGAACGACGGATAGGTGATCGGCGCGGTCGGAAACACCAGGTACAGCTTGTTGGCTTTGTTGGACGGGTTGTAGGCCGGGCAGGTCGCCGCGAGCGCCGATCCGCTCAGCGACAGCAGGGCGAGCGCGAGCGCGGTGCGCCGCAGTGGTACGCATTCCTTCATGACGCGACTCCATGGTCGTGTAGGTGCTGCATGGGTATGCGTCGCGACGCGGCGACGGGACCCGCCGCGCGGACGCGGCGAGTCGCGTGGCCTGACGTCACCGCCCGCGACGGAAGCGGCGCGATGCGCGCGTCGCGAACAGCCGTTGCCGTCGCCGCACGCATCCTTGCCGCGACTGGTTCTAGGCGCATGCGGGCGATGGCGACAGGGCGAAACCGGGATCGAGCCGGGACAACGCGGGAAGGTTTCGCGTTCGCCGCGGCATTAGGGTGATGGCGGTCGCGACGGCGGCATGACCGGCGTCGAGAGTTGGTTAGTCACGGTGAGCGAGTTGCGCTCGCTGTGGAGCGCGCACGCACCGACCGGCTGGCCCGATCGAGGGCGGCAGGCGTCAGGCCACTGGCCGAAATGTTCGAGGGATGAGTGCTACAACGATGCTCCGTGCAGGAGCGGCGCAAGCCGCGACCGAGACATCGCGCTTGAGTCGTAAGCCTTGGATCGCAGCGCTTGGTACAAGCGCTCGCTTCGCGGTACTCGCGTCGTTGTCGCGGTCGCGGCTTGCGCCGCTCCTAAAGGGGGCTATCGAAACGATGTGGCTAGCGTCAGCTGCTGCGCAACACCCACAACGCGATCACCCCGACCGCGACGACGATGCCGCCGACGATGCGCAGTTGCTTGTCGGGCAGCGCCTGCAACTGTTCGGCCGCGCGCTTCCAGCCATTGGGCGCGACGAACAGGAACAGGCCCTCGAGCACCGCGACCAGGCACAGTGCTCGTATCAGTTCACCGGCCATGTCCGATCAGCGATCGGACTTGAGGTATTGCAGGAACGGATCGTCGTGGTCCAGCACGATCACGCTCTGGCCGTCGGCGAACGACTTGCGATAGCTTTCGAGGCTGCGCTGAAACGCGAAGAACGCCGGGTCCTTGTTCGCGGCCAGGCCGTAGATGCGGGTGGCTTCGGCATCGCCCTCGCCGCGCGAACGCTGGGCGTCGCGCTCGGCTTCGGCCAGGATCACGGTCTTGTCGCGGTCGGCGGTGGCGCGGATCGCCTGGGCCAGCTCGAAACCTTCGGCGCGCAACTGGCTGGCGACCTGCAGGCGCTGCGACTTCATCTGGTTGTACACCGACGCCAGCACGTTGCTGTCCTGCGGCAGGTCGATGCGCTTGATCCGGATGTCCTTGATCTGCACGCCGAGGGTCGCCGCGCCCTTGTTGATCGCGACCAGTTGCTTGCCGATCACCGCTTCGCGATCGCCCTTGACCACGTCGAGCAGCTTGAGCGAGTTGATCTCGTTGCGCAGCGAGTCGCGGATGATCGGCGCCAGACGCTCGGCCGCGACGCTTTCGTCGCCGCCGGTGGCCTGGAAGAAACGGCGCATGTCCTTGATCTGGCCCACGGCGAAGAAGTCGACGCTGACGTCAAGCTTGTCGGCGGTCAGGTAACGCTCGGGCTCGGCCGGCAGGATCTTCAGGCGCAGGTCGAACACGCGCTGGCTTTCGATCAGCGGCCACTTGAAGTGCAGGCCGGGGCCGAGGTCGCTGCGGACCACGGTGCCCAGGCGGAAGATCATCGCGCTGTGACCGGCGTTGACCACGAACATCGACCCCATCAGGGCCAACAGCAGGGCGACGCCCGCGGCAATCAGGGCGGGAACTCTCATCGCATCACCTCGTCACGGGTCTTCGGGCGCGTCGGTCGGCCGACATAGGGCACGGTGCTTTCGGTCGCGGTCACCGGATTGAGCAACTCAGGCTGGGTCAGCGGCACGCTGACCGGGCCGGGCGTGACCGCCACGCCGTTGCGATCGGTCATCGGCACGTTCAGCACCTGACGCGAATCGCCGCCGACGATCTTGCGGTTCTGGCTCAGCACTTCCTGCACGGTGTCCAGCCACATGCGCTTGCGGGTCACGTCGGGCGCGTTCTTGTACTGGTCGACCAACAGCGAGAAGTGAGTCGCCTCGCCTTCGGCGCGGGCCACGGTCGAGGTCTTGTAGCCCTCGGCGGTGGTGCGGATGCGCTGGGCGTTACCGCGCGCTTCCGGGACGATCTTCTTGGCGTAGGCCTGGGCCTCGTTGATCGAGGTGGTCTTGTCGGCGTTGGCGCGCTGGGCTTCGTCGAACGCGTCCTTGACCTCGTCGGGCGGGCGCGCGTTGGGCAGGTTGAGCTCGGTGACGGTCAGGCCGGTCTCGTAATCCTTGAGCGAACCCTGCAGACGCTGGCGCACCTGGGTGGTCAGCACGCTGCGCGCGCCGAGCACAGTGTCCAGATCCGAGCGGCCGATCTGCTCGCGCACCGCGCTCTGCGCGGCCTGCTTGAGCACTTCCTCGGGTTCGCGCGAACCGAACAGGTACTGGTACGGCGACTCGATCCGGTACTGGACGTTGATCTCGACGTTGACCATGTTGCCGTCGCGGGTCAGCACCGGCACGGTCTCGCTGTAGGCCTTGCTCTGGGTCGCATTGACCTTGCGCACGCTCTCGATCGGCCACGGCGCCTTGAAGTGCGGGCCGGGTTGCAGCACACGCGAGAACACGCCGAAGCGCAGAACCACGCCGCGTTCCTGCTCGGTCACCAGCACGAAGCAGTTGAACACCAGCCACAGGCCGACCAGCAACGCGACCCAGCGCAGGATGCCGCCGCCTCCGCCGCCGAACAGCCCGCGCAGCGGATCGATCAGCGCGTCGAGGCCGCGGCCTTGGGGTTTGCGTTGCCGCGACGGTCGGTTGTCGCCGGAATTGTCACTGCCGGGGGTGTTCCAGGCCATGCCTGCTCCTAAAGAAGTGGACGCCAGGCGGAACATCCGATGTTCCGCCTGCTGCACCGGCCCGCGGCGGGGCCGGCACCGGACCGTGGCGTGGGGCGCCACGGAGATACGCGCGCGGTTGAGCGCGCGCGAACCTGTCGATTCTAGGTGGGGGCCTGAACGGTCTCAAGCAAGGGGCGCAATGCCTCGCCATTAGGCTGGGCGAACAGGCGCTCGGCGTCGGTCACCGCGAGGTCGACTTCGACCACCCAGCCATGCTCGTCGGCCTGTTCGGAGCGCACCGCGCCCAGCTCGTGCAGGCGCGCGCGCAGACGCGCGTCCTGCGAGGCGATCCGCACGCTGCCGGTGACGTGGCGCAGTTGCAGGGCTTCGCCCAGCGCTTCGCGCAGCAGGTCCAGGCCCTTGCCGTCGCGGGCCGACACCCAGACCCGGTTCTTGCCCTCGCCCGGCCGGTCGATGCGCGGGGCGACATCGTCGAGCCGGTCGATCTTGTTGAATACCAGCAATTGCGGCAAATCGCCGGCGCCGATATCGGCCAGCACCTCGTCGACCTGGGCGATGCGCTCGTCGCGCAGCGCGTCGGCGGCGTCGATCACGTGCAGCAGCAGATCGGCCTCGCGCGCCTCCGACAGGGTCGAGCGGAACGCGGCGACCAAGTCGTGCGGCAGATCGCGCACGAACCCCACGGTATCGGCCAGAACCGCGCCGCCACCGGGCAGATCGATCCGGCGCACGGTCGGGTCCAAGGTCGCGAACAACTGGTCGGCGGCGTATGCGTCGGCGCCGGTCATGGCATTGAACAGAGTCGACTTACCGGCGTTGGTGTAACCGACCAGCGCCACCCGCGGCAGCTCGCTGCGCATGCGCGCGCGACGCATCTGGGTGCGCTGCACTTCGACCTTGTCGAGGCGCTTTTGCAGTTGTTCCAGGCGCTTTTGCAGCAGCCGGCGATCGGTTTCGAGCTGGGTTTCACCCGGGCCGCGCAGGCCGATCGAACCGCCGCGCTGGCGCTCCAGGTGGGTCCAGCCGCGGATCAGCCGGGTCGACATGTGCTTGAGCTGGGCCAGCTCGACCTGCAGCTTGCCCTCGGCGCTGTGCGCGCGCTGGGAGAAAATGTCGAGGATCAGGCCGGTGCGGTCGACCACCCGCCGCTCCAGCAGCTTCTCCAGGTTGCGTTCCTGGCCCGGCGACAGCCGGTGGTTGACCAGGATCAGGTCGGCGCCGCTGGCGTCGGCCGCGGCCTTGACCTCGTCGAGCTTGCCGCTGCCGATCAGGATCGCCGCATTGGGCTTGTCGATGCGCGCGGTGATGACCGCGGCCACCGTGGCGCCCGCCGATCGCGCCAGATCGGCGAATTCTTCCAGAAGGTCCTCATCCGGCGCACCGCCGGCATGAGGCTGGATCAGCAGGGCGTGTTCGCCCTTCTTGGAACGCTCGAACATCGGGTATGGGCAACGAGTGGAGAGTGAGAACTAATGCAGATGGAGGCGACGCACCGGTTTCTCAATTCTCCCCGCCCGCGGCTCGCATCATTCCGCTTCGTCGCCGCCGTCGCTGCCGTCGGCCGACTGGACATAGCCGCCGCCCGGACCGACGCGAACGTTGCGCGCGGGGACGACGGTGGAAATGGCGTGTTTGTAGACCATCTGACTGACGGTGTTGCGCAATAGCACCACGAACTGGTCGAACGATTCGATCGTGCCCTGCAGCTTGATGCCGTTGACCAGGTAGACCGACACCGGTACGCGTTCGCGACGCAGCGCATTCAGGAAAGGATCCTGTAGGGATTGCCCCTTAGACATCTTCTAGTTCCCCAGCATGTTCTAGTTATTAGGAACGGCGCCCTGCCCTTGCGGTGCCCCGAAGGCAGGTACTCCCGTATCGCCGGCTGTTGTCCCCACAGGGGCGACCGCCCGATGTTAACGCAAGTCCAAGCAAACATTGCGACCCGGTTCCGGGTTTGCGCGCTCCATTCTAAGCGGCGTGCCCCGCCCCGCGCAGCCGGGCGCCGGCGAACAGCCTCAACGCATGCTCCAGTCCGGCCGCGTCGCGCAAAGGATCGAACCAGCGCGCGTCAAGTTCGCCGCGCAGCCAGGTCAACTGACGCTTGGCCAGCTGGCGGGTGGCGTAGATGCCGCGATCGCGGAACTCGGCCGCCGGGTACGCGCCGTCCAGATGCTCCCAGGCCTGGCGATAGCCGACCGCGCGGATCGCCGGCAGGTCCAGCGGCTGCGGATGGGCCTGCAACTGCGGCAACGCGCGCAGACGGCGGACCTCATCGAGGAAGCCTTGCTCGATCATCCGCTCGAAACGCTGCTCGATGCGGCCGTGCAGCACCGCGCGCTCGGCCGGTGCCAGCACCAGCTTGAGCACCCGATACGGCAATCGCGGCGGTGGCGCCTGCTCGCGCCAGTGGCTGATGCCGCGGCCGGACAGGCGATAGACCTCGAGTGCGCGCTGGATACGCTGAGCATCGGTGGCGTGAATGCGCGCGGCGGCGCGCGGGTCGATTTGGGCCAGTTCCGCGTGCAGCGCGGCCCAGCCGCGTTGCTCGGCCTCGATGCCGAGCTGGGCGCGCATCGCCGGATCGGCCTGCGGCATCTCCGACAGCCCCTGCAGCAAGGCATGAAAGTACAACCCGGTGCCGCCTGCCAGGATCGGCATCCGCCCGCGCGCGGCGATCGCGTCCATGGCGCGGCGCGCGTCGAGCGCGAACTCGGCGGCCGAATACGGCTGCCACGGCTCGCGCACGTCGATCAGGTGATGCGGCACCGCCGCCTGTTCCTGCACCGACGGCTTGGCCGCGCCGATGTCGAGCCCGCGGTAGACCAGGGCCGAATCGACGCTGACGATCTCCGCATCGAGCCGTTGCGCCCACTCCAGCGCGAGCGCGGTCTTACCCGAGGCGGTCGGCCCCATCAGGGCGATAGCGAGCGGGCGTGGATCGGCGGAAACGTTCATTCGCGGTGCGGGGTCATGCGCGGTGCTGGCGGGCGGCGGCGGAATCAGCCGGCAGACTCGCACAGCCCGGTTGATGGCGAAAGCGCCGCATCGATCGGCGCGAGCGGTGGACAACCGCGGCGGGCGACCGCCGCGCTTGCCCACAAAAGCTGTGGAGAACCACCGGTGCAAGGCTGTTGATAAGCCCATCGAGCCCTTGCGGCGCAACGCCCGGCGACTGTTTGTCGGTTTTTTTGACCGCGCCGTTACGGTTGTCCACACAGCCTGTGGACAAGCCTGCGGACAGTTTCCAGATCACCCCCTTCCAAGCGTTGCGGCACAAGCATTGCAAGAGGTTTGGCGAAAATTTCGCCAGCGATTTTCGCTTGACGTAAGCGCGCTGATCGGCATCGCCGCGGTGGCGGCCTGCGATGCAGAAGCCCGTGGGGAATGCAAGCATTTCGAACGTTCCCGAGCCGGCGATTCGCCGACGCCTGCGGCCGCGGACGCCTGTCCACAATGCCTGTGGACAAACCTGCGGACACACGCATTGCAATCGGGTTTCACGCCTTGCGTGGCAAGGGCTGGGCAAGTTTGGCGAAATTTTGATCACTCGCCAATCTCGAACCGCGACCCAAATTCCGTCAGCACAGTCAAGCGTTTCGTATCTCCCTGTAGGAGCGGCGCAAGCCGCGACCACGAGCCATGCCCGCGACGTAGGTGCGATGTCGCGGTCGCGGCTTGCGCCGCTCCTACAGGGAGCACTCGGGCTTTCGCGGAAACGAGTGAGTCAAAAGCTGCGCGTGTCTGTTCTGGCGATCACTGTCGTCAGGGCATCGCAATGTCCACATTGCCTGTGGGTAAATCTGCGGATACACGCGTTGCAATCGGGTTTCACGCCTTGCGGGGCAAGGGCCGGATAAGTTTGGCGAAATTTTGATCACTCGCCGGTATCGGGCCGCAATCCAAATTCCGCTAAGACAGTCAAGCGTTTCGTACCTCCCTGTAGGAGCGGCGCAAGCCGCGACCGCGAACCCCGCTCGCGACGTAGATGCGAGGTCGAGGTCGCGGCATACGTCGCTCCTACAGGGGCACTCGAGTTTCACGGATGCGCGGGGCAAGGGCTGGTCGAAGCTCGTCTGGCGACTACCNTGTGGGCAAACCTGCGGATACACACCTTGCAATCGGGTTTCACGCCTTGCGGGGCAAGGGCTGGATAAGTTTGGCGAAATTTTGATCACTCGCCGATATCGGGTCGCAATCCAAATTCCGCCAAGACAGTCAAGCGTTTCGTATCTTCCTGTAGGAGCGACGCAAGCCGCGACCGCGAACCATGGCATCGACGCAGGTGCGAGGTCGCGGTCGCGGCTTGCGCCGCTCCTACAGGGGCACTCGAGTTTCACGAATGCGCGGGGCAAGCGCTGGTCGAAGCTCGTCTGGCAACTACCGTCGTCAGCNTGTGGGCAAACCTGCGGATACACACCTTGCAATCGGGTTTCACGCCTTGCGGGGCAAGGGCCGAACAAGTTTGGCGAAATTTTGATCACTCGCCGATATCGGGTCGCAATCCAAATTCCGCCAGACAGTCAAGCGTTTCGTATCTCCCTGTAGGAGCGACGCAAGCCGCGACCGCGAACCATGGTCGCGACGTCGGTGCGAGGTCGAGGTCGCGGCTTGCGTCGCTCCTACAGGGGCGCTCGGGTTTCCGCTGATGTGTGCAAGGCAGTCGCTGCTCGAACGTTCCCCTGGCAACGACCGTCAGCCCATCGCAATGTCCACAATNTGTGGGCAAACCTGCGGATACACACCTTGCAATCGGGTTTCACGCCTTGCGGGGCAAGGGCTGAATAAGTTTGGCTAAATTTTAATCACTCGCCAATATCGGGCCGCAACCCAAATTTCGTCAGCACAGTCAAGCGTTTCGTACATCCCTGTAGGAGCGGCGCAAGCCGCAGCCGCGAACCATGCCCGCGACGTAGATGCGAGGTCGCGGTCGCGGCTTACGCCGCCCCTACAGGGAGCACTCGGGTTTTCGCGGATAGGTGTGAGGCAAAGGCTGGGCGCGTCTCGTCCGACAGCTACCGGCGTCAGGGCATCGCAATGTCCACATTGCCTGTGGGCAAACCTGCGGATACACACCTTGCAATCGGGTTTCACGCCTTGCAGGGCAAGGGTCGAATAAGTTTGGCTAAATTTTGATCACTCGCCGATATCGGGCCGTAGTCCAAATTTCGTCAGCACAGTCAAGCGTTTCGTACCTCCCTGTAGGAGCGGCGCAAGCCGCGGCCGCGAACCATGCCCGCGAGGTAGATGCGAGGTCGCGGCTTGCGCCGCTACTACAGGGAGCACTCGGGTTTTCGCGGATACGCGTGAGGCAAAGGATGAGCGCATCTCGTCCGACAACTACTNTGTGGGCAAACCTGCGGATACACACCTTGCAATCGGGTTTCACGCCTTGCGGGGCAAGGGCCGGACAAGTTTGGCTAAATTTTGATCACTCGCAGATATCGGGTCGCAACCCAAATTCCGTCAAGACAGTCAAGCGTTTCGTATATCCCTGCAGGAGCGGCAAAAGCCACGGCCGCGAACTATGCCCGCGACGCAGGTGCGATGTCGCGGTCGCGGCTCGCGCCGCTCCTACAGGGGTCACTCAAAGTTTCGCGGCTGCATGCAAGCAAGGCGATGTTCGAATCCGACGGGCAACGCTCGTCGGGCCGACGCTATGTCCACAACGCCTGTGGACAAGCCTGCGGACATACGCCTCGAATCGGGTTCCACGCGTTACGCCGCAAGGCATGCGCAATATTGGCTAATTTTTAGCCACGCGCATCGACGCGCGCCTCCACGCGTGGAGCGACCACCGTGGCCTACCTCATCGGCGACAAGCCCGAGCATTCCCGACGCCGGCTTATTCGTCGTCCGGCCACTTCGGCATCGAAGGCGTTGCGGCGCGCTTGGGCGTTTGTTGTTCGGCCACGGCGGCCCACACCTTGAGCGCGTCGACGGTCGCGGCGACGTCGTGCACGCGCAGCAGCCTGGCGCCGCGCTGGGCCGCGATCAGGTGCGCGGCCACCGAGCCCGCTACGCGGTCGCGCGGATCGTCGCGGCCGGTGATCTGGCCGATGCTGCGTTTGCGCGAGAGCCCGGCCAGCACCGGCACGCCGAGTTCGGCGTAGCGTTCGAGCTGCGCGAGCAAAGTCAGGTTGTGCTGCAGGGTCTTGCCGAAACCGAATCCGGGATCGACCACGATGCGCTTCTTGTCGATGCCGGCCATCTCGGCGGCGAAGATGCGCTCGGCCAGGAAGCGGTGCACTTCGGACACCACGTCGTCGTAGCTCGGCTCGTGCTGCATCGAACGCGGCTCGCCCTGCATGTGCATGAGCACCACCGGGACGCGCAGCGACGCGGCCATGTCGAGCGCGCCGTCGCGGCGCAGGGCGTAGACGTCGTTGATCATGCTGGCGCCGGCGTCGACCGCGGCGCGCATGACCTCGGGCTTGGAGGTGTCGATGCTGATCGGCAGCGCGGTTTCGCGCGCGAGGCGTTCGATCACCGGGATGGTGCGGCGCAGTTCTTCTTCGAGCGGCACCTCGTCGGCGCCGGGACGGGTGGATTCGCCGCCGATGTCGAGCGCATCGGCGCCCTCTTCGGCCAGCCTGAGGCCGTGCGCGACCGCGGCGTCGGTGGTGTCGTGCGCGCCGCCGTCGGAGAACGAATCGGGCGTGACGTTGACGATGCCGAGCACGCGCGGGCGATCGAGCAGCAGGCGGCGGCCGTTGCAGTCCAGGGTCGGGGCTAGGTCGAACATGGGCGGTTCCGGGGGACGTGGAGATCCCGAATGCTAACCGCTTGGCGTGGGGCGGGCTGGGCTCTTGTGGCAGCGGCGCAAGTCGCGGGGTGCCAGCCGGCCATGTGCGGCGGAAGCTCTCGTTCTACAGGCGGACTTCGCGCCCGCGTCGTTGAGTGTGTGGCGTGGTCGCGGCTTGCGCCGCTCCTACAGGGGGGAATGGGGAAACGGCGGCGTGGAAAAACAAAAACGCCGGGGGGTGCCCGGCGTTTTGTTGGAACGCGTTGAACGCAACTTCGGTTAGGTCTGCGCCGCGGGCCCGCCGATCGCGCCCGGACGGTTATCGTCCTTGGACACCCGGCCCGACTTGGCCCAGTCGGCCGGCGGACCCGGCTCGCGGCCGGCCATGATCGCGTCGATCTGGGTCGCGTCGATGGTCTCGTACTGCAGCAGCGCCTCGGCCATCACGTGCAGCTTGTCCAGGTTGTCCTTGAGGATTTCCGAGGTGCGGCCGTAGGCCTTGTCGAGAATGCCGCGCACCACTTCGTCAATCTTGCGCGCGGTCTCGTTGGACACGTTCTTGTGCTGGGTGACCGAACGGCCGAGGAAGACTTCGTCTTCTTCTTCGCCGTAAGCGATCGGCCCCATCTCGTCGCTCAGGCCCCACTTGGTGACCATGTTGCGGGCCATCTTGGTCGCGCGCTCGATGTCGTTGGACGCGCCGGTGGTGACCTTGTCGACGCCGAAGATCAGCTCCTCGGCGACCCGGCCGCCGTACAGCGAGCACAGCTGCGATTCGATCGCCACGCGGTTCATCGAGTACTTGTCGCCTTCCGGCAGGTACATCGTGACACCCAGGGCGCGGCCGCGCGGAATGATGGTGACCTTGTAGACCGGGTCGTGCTCGGGCACGACGCGGCCGACGATGGCATGGCCGGCTTCGTGATACGCGGTGAGCTTCTTCTCGTCCTCGCTCATCGCCATCGAACGGCGCTCGGCGCCCATCAGGATCTTGTCGCGGGCCTTGTCGAAGTGCTCCATGCGCACTTCCTTGCCGTTCTCGCGCGCGGCGAACAAGGCCGCCTCGTTGCACAAGTTGGCCAGGTCGGCGCCGGAGAAACCCGGGGTGCCGCGGGCGATGGTCATCGGCTCGACGTCGTCGGCCAGCGGCAGCTTGCGCATGTGCACGCGCAGGATCTGCTCGCGGCCCTTCACGTCGGGCAGGCCGACCACGACCTGGCGGTCGAAACGGCCCGGACGCAGCAGCGCCGGGTCGAGCACGTCGGGACGGTTGGTCGCGGCGATCACGATCACGCCTTCGCCGCCTTCGAAACCGTCCATCTCGACCAGCAACTGGTTGAGGGTCTGCTCGCGCTCGTCGTGACCGCCGCCCAGGCCGGCGCCGCGATGACGGCCGACCGCGTCGATTTCGTCGATGAAGATGATGCACGGCGCGTGCTTCTTGGCCTGCTCGAACATGTCGCGCACGCGGCTGGCGCCGACGCCGACGAACATTTCGACGAAGTCCGAACCGGAGATCGAGAAGAACGGCACCTTGGCCTCGCCGGCGATGGCGCGGGCCAGCAGGGTCTTGCCGGTGCCGGGCGGGCCGACCATCAGCACGCCGCGCGGAATCTTGCCGCCGAGCTTCTGGAACTTGGACGGGTCGCGCAGGAACTCGACGAGCTCGCCGACTTCTTCCTTCGCCTCGTCGCAGCCGGCGACGTCGGCCAGGGTCACCTTGACCTGGTCCTCGCCCTGCAGCTTGGCCCGCGAACGGCCGAAGCTCATCGCGCCCTTGCTGCCGCCCTGCTGCATCTGGCGCATGAAATAGACCCAGATACCGATGAACAGCAGCCACGGCAGCACGTTGATCAGGATCATGATCAGCGAGGGGCTGCTCGACGGCGGGGTCTGCTCGGTGACGACCTTATGGTTGATCAGGTCGTTGATCAGGTACGGGTCGCGCGTGCTGTAGGTCGTGAACGTGCTGTCGTCCTTGCGCTTGCCGGTGATCGTCGTGCCGTCATCGGAGATCTTGACCTCCTTGATGCGGTCGGTCTGGACCTGGTTGATGAACTGGTCGTAGGCGAGCACTTCCGAGCCCGCGGTACGCGGACCGAACGCCTGGAACACCACCATCAATACGACGGCGACGATCACCCAGAGCAGCAGATTCTTGGCCAAATCGTTCATGTATTTCCTACCCTGCGACCCCACCCGAAGTGGGAAGTCTCGTGTCCTCCGGCGCCTTGTGCGCCGGCGGTAACGCCCAGATTGCCATACAGCCACGCCGCGCACCTGCCGAGATTCGGCCGGTCAGACCCTCGGCGCAATCACCCGATCGTCATGGATCAGGTCATCGCCGCCTTCTTGCCCTGCGCCAGCGCGTACACCTCCGGCGAGCGCTTGCGCGACGCCGCCGGCTTGCGGATCGAGACCTTGGCGTAGCGACGGCGCAGTTCGCGCACGAAATCGTCGAAGCCCACGCCCTGGAACAGCTTGATCAGGAACGTGCCCTCGACCTTCAGGTGCCGGTCGGCGAAATCCATCGCCAGCTCCGAAAGGTGCATCGCTCGCGGCAGGTCCACCGCGTCCACACCGCTCATATTGGGGGCCATGTCGGACAGAACAAGGTCCACCGGCTGCCCGCCCACGCTGGCCTCCAGTTGGGCCAGGACCTCGTCTTCGCGGAAATCGCCGAGGATGAACTCGACCCCGGCCAGGCTGGGCATGTCGAGGATGTCCAGGGCGATGACCCGCCCGGGCTGGCGCGCGTTCAGCCGGTCCAGCTCGCTGCGCAGCCATTGCGACCAGCCGCCCGGGGCGGCGCCCAGGTCGACCACGATCATCCCGGGCTTGAGCAGGCGGTCGCGTTCGACCAGTTCCTCGAGTTTGTAGGCCGCGCGCGAGCGCAGACCTTCGGCCTTGGCCTTCTTCACGAAGGGGTCGGAGTGGTGTTCCTTGAGCCAGCGCTGGCTGGATTTGCTTCGGGTCGCCATGAGCGGGCGGCCGTCCCGGTGGGGGTTAGGGACGCCATGATACCCTGAGCGCCCTTTACGCTTAGTACGTGTGACCCGATGCCCACCCTGTTGACCTCCGCCCAGACCCGTTTCCTGCGCGGACAGGCCCACGACCTCAAGGCCATGCTGCAGGTCGGCGGCAAGGGCATTACCGATGCGCTGCTGGCCGAAATCGACCATGCGCTCGAGCACCACGAGCTGATCAAGGTCAAGGTCGGCGCCGACGACCGCGAGGTCCGCGACGCCATGATCGCCGACATAGCTGAACGGACCGGCTCGGCCCTGGTCCAGCGGATCGGCCACACCGCCGTGCTGTACCGCCCGAGCAAGGAAAAGCGCCAGATCGTGTTACCGCGGTCCTGACGGCCGGGATTCGGAATCAGGGATTCGGGATTTGGCAAAAGCCTGAACTCCGTACAGCCAGCTAAAACCGGCTTCCGCCCTGCTTTTCCCAATCCCGAATCCCAAATCCCGAATCTCCGCCCCATGCAACTGACCCTGGAACGCCCCGACCACGAATTCTTCCTGCGCGGGGCCGACGGCCAGGTCGCGCTGGTCAACGACCGGCGGCTGCAGCGCAGTTTCGTCCTCGCCCCGAACCAGTTGATCGAGGATTGGGCGGTGAGCGACGTGCGCACCCTGACGATCGACGACCTGGAACCGCTGTTCGCGCTGGAGCCGGAGTTGATCGTGCTCGGCGGCGGCGCCACCCAGGCATTCCCGCCCGCCGCGACCCTGGCCGCCTGCCTGCGCCGCGGGGTCGGCCTGGAAACCATGACCAATTCGGCCGCCGCGCGCACTTTCAACGTGCTGGCCGGCGAAGGCCGCAAAGTGGTCGCGGGGTTCGTGCTGGGCGGGTGAGCATTTAAGCGGCCCGTTTGGCGCTGACCGTAAATTACGAGAATGCGACTGCGCGCCGATAGCGCTACGATCACATCGCAGTGGACGACCGTGAATTGCATCGAGGGCTCGACTTGACCGCAACCTGCAGTGCCTACGAAATCGATAGTGCGCCGCTGGACTCGCGCGAGCTGGATTATCTGCGTTCGAAAACATCGACTGCAGCGCCCCTGATCGGCGGCTTGGCGGCGATCACCCTCGGCGTAACTGTCATCGTGATGGCTGCGCCGGACTTGGACCGTGGAGGGTGGCTGCTCTGCTTCGGCATGCTGTCGCTGATTGGGCTATGGGTGGCACGGTGGATCAATCGCGATCAACGGACACTGCGCGCAGATGTAGCCGACGGCATCAAGCTTTGGCGCGACGGCCGCGTGCATGCGATGCGGATACGCGAGGACCCCGACTCCGGGCGATCGATCTATCATGTCGAAATCGCGATCGATCCCGATCCGGCAAGACTGATCGTTTCCACGATTTCCTCGACTTGTTACGAGGCCATCGAGAAAGGCGACCGGGTCCGCATCGCCTACTCGCCGCACGGCCGCCACCTGCTCGACTTGATCGACGGCGATTACCGATACATCGCCGCCGAAAGGCACGGCGCATCCACCTAGCCGTCATCCAATACCGTAGCCGAAACATCGGGCCGACAATCGAAGGCGGATTGAAGCCAGCCTGGGCGCACACCATCGCGCACAGGCTTCGCCCACCGCTCATCGCCCGAACGGCTCATTTCGCTGGCAAATACAGCAACGGATCGACCGGCTTGGCGTTGTAGCGCACTTCGAAATGCAGCATGTCGCGCGCCGCGCCGCTGCGGCCCATCTCGGCGATAAGGCCCTGAACATTCGATTCGTCCCGACGCGGCTTTTGTCGCTGTGCGTGTTCTGACATCGCTACGGCCCGGCGAGCGACGTCGACCTCGGGTTTTACGATGCGCACCATCTGCACATCGACACCGCCAGGTTCCGCATCTGGGGCCACGACTACACTTAACCACCTCGCAGTCGGCGTAAGCCACTCGGGTATCCACGACCTCGGCATCCGGGCCGCGCGCCGACGCCGATGTGCGGTGGAAGCATCCAGTCGACGCACGCACCCATCGTCGCGAACAAGCAAGCACCGCCGACCGCGGTCAATCCGATTTCTGGCGCAACGAGTAGCTGTACGAGTCGGTCCGCAGATGCAGAATGGTCTTGCTGACTGGCGCGTAGACGATGCGCACCGCATCCTCCGGCAGCAACGCATGAAACAAGCGACTTTCCACCAGGAACACGATCGTCCGCGGCGGCGACTCATCGACCGTCACCGTGATGAAGCAATAAGGACTGCCGCCTTCGGAACTCTCGGTCCGCATGTGGCTGATGCGGCCGCGGACGCTGAGCTTGATCCCCGTGTCGAGATCGGATTGCATCTTGTCGTCCTCGTTCGATGTGATGAACACCATCAGGGCCACCGCCACTAGAGCGGCGACCGCAACGACCGAGATCGCGCCTGCGCCCATGTCCTTCACGCCGGCCAACATCAGCACCGCCGCGAAAACCAGGCCCACGACGCCCAACGAAGCGATCATTCCGCAGCCACTCGTCCGCCTCGCGGTCAAGATCTTCCGCTCGTGTTCGTTGAGCGATCCGGTCTGGCGCCGCGGCGTGTCTTCGCTGCTCGCCGCGGGCTCTTCCGCGCGAAGCGCTGCAGACGCCTGCTGGAGATCGGGATCCGAGGGCGCGGACAAGGTTTTCCGACGCAGTGCACGCGCCGCATCACGCTGCGCCCTGCGTTGTTGCAAACGCGAATCGGCCGAGCTCGCGGGCGCCAACGCGGCCTGCAGAGCCACGTCCGGCGCGGCGAAATCGTACTCGCATCCCACCGCGACGACGCTGATGACGGTCTTGCTGGCCGGCGCATAGGCGACCCGGACTTGCTCGCCGTATTCAACCTCGAAAAACACGAGGGCCGGTGGGTCGAATTCGAGCGAGCACGGCGGCGTTTCCTCGGTTCGCAGCTCGATGCGGTAGCGCGATCGCTCGCCGTCGTGAGTTACTTTCGCCACCGTCGCCACGGCGAGCCGCTTGATGCCGCCGTCCATATCGGCCTGAAGGTTCGCGTTGGTGGCCCAGCTGCCCAGCGCCGTCAACGCCGCCAGTGCCAAGCCAAGGACTACGGCCACCGCGCTCAAGAAAGCGCCGTAACGCTCCCATGTCATCCACACCATCAACAGCGTGATCACGACGATCGCTATCGCACCCAACGCTCCGTTGGATTTGAGGGCATCCAGGCGAGCGATCTCGTCCTGGCTCAGCGGCTGCGTCTTGCTTTCGTCGGACGATGCCGTCATGCCGAGGTGCCCGCCCGGACCTTGTCTGGATCTGGACGCCGGCCATAGCGGCAATGCCCGGTCCTCAACTGAAGGATCGTCTTGCTGAGCGGGACATAGGCGATGCGCACGAGGTCGTCCGGCTTGACCTGCAGGTACAAGCGTTTTTCCACGAAGAACTTGATCTGTCGGGCGGGCGTCTCGTCGACGGCCACGGTGAGGAAGCCTGGACCGCTGGTCTCTTCGGAGTCCATGCGGACGATGCGGCCGGAGACGATCAATTTGATGCCGGCATTCAGATCGGACTGCAGCTTGCCGTCCTCTTTCGACAGCAGGAAACCCACCGCGGCCAGAAGGCAGACGACGACCGACGCGACGGCCGCGATCGCACCCACATCGAGGGTGTAAATCCCGCTCAGACCTAAGCAGATCGCGATGATCAGAGCCATCGCGCCCAGAAAGCCGATAATTCCATCGCAGCCTTCGCGCATGGACGCCAACACCACCCGGTCGTGCGGGTTGAGTGGCCGGCTCTGAATTTGCCCCGATATGGCATCGCTGCCGTCCGCGACGTCCCATTGAAGCTCATCGCCATCTTCGAGCGAATCCGGCAGTGGCTCGATCTGGGCTTCACGCGGCGATGTCGACATGCTGATCCTTCAGGCTGTTTCGCCGGCTTATTCTGCACCGATCCGGCTCACCGCACGCTGGCGGATGCTTCCGCACTCCAACATCGCGCCGCGGCGTACCGTCAAAGAACCGACGCGGCAACGATCCGCGTCGGCGCTTGAGGCGGCGCTAGACCCAACTGCGACAGTTTTCGCGCCATGCCTTCGGGCGTATTGAGCGTATGCAGCCAGCCGCCATCGGCCCGTCGATAGGAAATCAGGCCGCCATCGGTCAGCCACGCGACGAGGACCACGTCGCGCGCCAAGGCGCTGCGGTGTTCGGACACGGGGATATCGGAACCGAGCAGGTCCGCGGGCATCAGCGCGGGATCGGCATGCTTGAGCACGAACCGGCCCGGACAGTCGACGATGTCGGTCCATGGCCAGGCCGCTTTCAAAGTCGCGAAATCCATCGGCTCGCCCGGCGCCCCGCCGCGACGGCGGGTGCGATCGGTCACTTCGCCGGCAGGTACAACAACGGATCGACCGGCTTGGCGTTGTAGCGCACTTCGAAGTGCAGCATGTCGCGCGCGGCGCCGCTGCGGCCCATCTCGGCGATCTGCTCGCCGGACTTGACCAACTGGCCTTCGTTTACCAGGCGCTTGCGGTTGTGGCCGTAGGCCGACAGCCATTGTTCGTTGTGCTTGACGATGATCAGTTCGCCGTAGCCGACCAGGCCGGTGCCCGAATACACGACCACGCCATCGGCCGCGGCGCGCACCGGGGTGCCGCTGGCGCCGCCGATGTCGACGCCCTGCTTGGTCGGTTCGTTGGCGACGTAGCGACCCAGCAGCGGGCCGTCGGCGGGCCAGCGCCAGCGGATGCCGCTGTTGATCGGCGCGGCCGGCGTCGGCGCGGGCGTACTGGTGCGCGGCGGTGTGGTGCCGGCCGAGGACGAACCCGAAGACGATGGTGGGCGGCTGCCGTTGGACGGATACAGGCGCAGGCGCTGCCCCGGGTACAGATTGTACGGCGGCGACAGGTTGTTCCAGGCGGCCAGGTCGGCCAGCTGGATGCCGTTGTTGGCGGCGATGCGATACAGGCCTTCGCCGCGCTGCACGGTGTAGGTGGCGCCGTACTTGGGCTTGGACGCCGGCTGCGACGGGGTGGACGGACGCGAGCCGCCGGGACGCGCCGACGAGCCCGGACGGCTGTGGCCGCCGCGCGAGGGCTCGCGCACGACCGTGCTCGAACAACCGATCAGGGCGAGCGCGGCCAGCACGCAAGCGGCCATCGCCAGGGTCGGGGTTCGGGTCGTATGGGTCATGCCTGTCCTCGTGCCGCGTCGATCGTCGCGCCGATCGCCTCGGGTTAAATCCTGAATTAGATGCAGCCGTCGCGAACAGTCTGGCGGCAGGCGCGGCTTATTGCTGTGAACGCCACACCAGCCAGGCGATCGCGCCGGCCACGATCAAGGTGGCGATCCAGCCGATCGGCTCGATGTAGCGCCGCAACGCCTGCTCGGCGCGTTCGCCGCCGATGCGGATCGCCAGCGCCAGCAGGTACACACGCTTGCCGCGGCCGATCAACATGCTCGGGATGTATTGCAGCATAGGCACGCCGACGATGCCCGACGCCCAGGTGAACACCTTCATCGGAATCGGCATGAAGCCGCCGAGCACCAGGAAGGTGAACACCGCCCACGGCGACTCGACCATCTTGGCCTGGACCGTGGCGATGCCCGCTTCGATGCTGGTCAGCATGCCCAGCGAGGCGAACACCGGCTTGAGCGCTTCGAACGCGTAATGGCCCAGCGCATAACCGACCAGCGCGCCGGCCATCGAGCCGATCAGGCTCAAGGTCGCGAACCAGAACGCACGCCGCGGCTGAGCGACGCTCATCGGCGCGAGCATCACCTCCGGCATCACCGGGAAGATGATCGCCTCGATGAAGCTCAGGCCGGTGAGGTAGGCCGGCGCGTGCTTGTGCCGGGCCCAGGTGATGGTGCGCTCGTAGAGCGGTCCGAAGATCTTCAAATCGTGCCTCTGTCGCGAATCGTGTTCAGTCGATCATGCCCGACAGCAGCGGCACGAAGACCACCGGCGCGAGCGTGTGTTGGCTGATGGTGCCGTCGGCGTCCTTGCGCAGCTTGAGCAGCGACTGCGACGAAGCCGCGCCGACCGGCGCGATCAGGGTGCCGTTGGGCGCGAGCTGGTCGGTGAGCGCGTCGACCAGCGCCGGCGCCGCGGCGGTGACGATGATCGCGTCGAACGGGCCGTTCTCGGGCCAGCCGATGCGGCCGTCGTCGTGCTTGCTGCGCACGTTCAAGCCCAATTGGCGAAAGCGCTTGCGCGCGGTACGCAGCAGTTCGCCGATGCGTTCGACGGTATGCACTTCCAGGCCCAGCGCGGCCAGGATCGCGGCCTGATAACCCGAACCGGTGCCGATTTCCAGCACCTTGCCGGGAATGCCGTCCTCAAGCAGGGCCTCGGTCATCTTGGCCACCACCCACGGCTGCGAAATGGTCTGGCCGTGGCCGATCGGCAGCGCGGTGTCTTCGTAGGCGCGCATCGCCAACGCTTCGTCGACGAACAGATGCCGCGGCACGGTGCGGATCGCGTTGAGCACGCGCTCGTCGCGCAGGCCCGATTCGCGCAGGCGCTCGACCAGGCGGTCGCGGACCCGCTGCGAGGTCAGCCCGCTGCCGATCGCCTCGGGCTGCAGACGCATGCGCTGGATCATTGCGAGCGCTCCGCGTCCGGAGTTACAACAGCCACCGCGTCATCGAGCGCGCTGGCCAGGCCGCCGACCCAACTGGCGACCTGCTCCAGGGCCTGATAACGGGTCAGATCGACATGGATCGGGGTGATCGAGATATTGCCGGTGCGCACCGCGTTGAAATCGGTGCCCGGGCCGGCGTCGGCCTCGGCGCCGGCCGCGCCGATCCACCACCACTGGCGGCCACGCGGATCTTGTTGCTGCACGCAGGCTTCGGCGCGATGGCGATTGCCCAGGCGGCTGACTTCGAACCCGGCGATCTCGCTCCACGGCAGATCGGGCACGTTGACGTTGAGGATGGTGTCGGCCGGCAACGGGTCGGTGCGCAGGCGGGCGATGATCTCGACCGCCGCGCGCGCGGCGCTTTCGTAGTGATGGCCGACGTGATCGGCGGTCGCCAGCGACACCGCGACCGCGGGCAGGCCGAGGAAGCGGCCTTCCATCGCCGCGGCGACGGTGCCCGAATAGATCACGTCGTCGCCCATGTTGGCGGTGTTGTTGATGCCGGACACGACGATGTCGGGCTCGATCTCGAGCATGCCGGTGATCGCCACATGCACGCAGTCGGTCGGCGTGCCGTAGACGCGCCAGGTGCTGTCGTCGAGCTTGCTCACGCGCACCGGCATGTCCAGGGTCAGCGAATTGCTCGCGCCGGAGCGGTCGCGGTCGGGCGCGACCACCAGCACTTCGTGACCGGCGTCGCGCAGGCCCTGGGCGAGGATGCGAATGCCGGGGGCGTCGACACCGTCGTCGTTGGAGACCAATACGCGCATGAGACTCCGCAAGTAAAAAGCTGGCAAACCAGCCCCAGATGATACCCGATATGGCCGGCGCCCCCGCGCCGCACGCGGCGGCCGAGCGGCGTTATGATGAGCCCACGACCGCCGGGACGCAGGTACACAGCACGGCATGGAGTATTGGGATCATATCGATCGCGTGATGCGCGCCAACACGATGGACGAGGTGAAGTCGTTCACCGCGGCGTATACCAAGGCCATCGGCTTCGAGCATCACGGCTATGCGACGAAACTGCGCGAACCGCTGAGCGGCGGCGCGGACTTCCTGTTCTTCGAGGATTTCGACAGCGACTGGTCCAAGACCTATCCGCGCCTGTTCACGCCGCAGGCCGAGCAGACCGATCCTCGCATCGTGATGTCGCGCGAAGGTTTTCCGGCGGCGGCCTGGAATTCGCGCGGCCGCACCAACTACGAACCGCCCGGCGCCTCGCTGGCCCAGCGCACCCGCAAGACCCTGATCCAGGCCGGCGAATTCGGCCTGCACGGCGGCATCACCGTGCCGAGCTGGTCGCCGTCGACCCATTGGGCTTTCACCACCTTCACCCACAAGGCCGTGCTCGATCCGCGCGAGCTGATCCCGCTGATCGGCGAGTCGGTGTATTTCGTCAGCTGCATGCACGCCGCGATCGATCGCCTGCTGCGGCGGCCGCGCAGCGCACCGCGCCTGAGCGAGCGCGAGTGCGAAGTGCTGCGCTGGTCGGCGGTCGGCAAGACCTCGTGGGAGATCTCGATGATCCTGCGCATCAGCGAGCGCACGGTGAATTTCCATCTGCAGCAGGTCTCGCGCAAATTGGGCGTCAAGGGCCGGCGCGCGGCCTGCGCGCGCGCGGTGGCGCTGGGGTTGATCCTGCTGTGAGGCGGTGACGGCGCGCTCCGCGCCGCGCTTGATGTCCGGGTTACACGATCAATCGACACTTTGCCGAATCTGCCGTTTCGTCGATAACTGACGATGGCCTGCGTCAGGACTGACCGGTCCGAGCCGTATCCAGAAGGATCGCTCGGCCGATGCGTTATCCAAAGCACATCAAGCTTTCGCCTTAAGCCTGCGTACTCGCGGCGCGTTGGCCTCATCGGCGATGCGGCGCGTTCGCACTGCCCTGCCCGCTCGTGCATGCGCCTGTCAGTTCTTACAGGCGCCGCATCGGTGCCGCGTGCGCCATGTTCAACTTCGCACCGCGGTACACGTCGAGGCATGCGCGCTTGCGCGAGGGGACTTGCCGACCGACTCCGCGGCAGCAGTTTTCCCCGGTGCCGGCCCGATACCGACGGTCCGCAAGTCCCAAGGAAGGGCCGGGGCTTTTAATGGCGCGGCGTCTGATCGCGCTGGGTTCGATGGCCCGGTTTCGACGACGCGGCCCGATGACCCGCCCGTTGCCTGCACCACGGCCCCGCGCCGACTATCCTGTGGCCATGACGCCCCCGCCCGACCGCCCCGACGACGACAGCGACGACGCGGCCCTGTTCCGCGCCGCGATCGGCGAGGTCCGCCGCCTGCCCGATGCGGTCCTGCCGCCGACCGCGCCCAAGCCGCGGCCGCGCGCGCGCATGGCCGAACGCGACGAAGCCCTGGCGCGCGAGGAATTCCGTCACGCCCTCGACGAGAGTCTGCTCGAGGCCGGCGACGCGCTGAGTTATCGCCGCGACGAATTGCCGCCGCGGGTGTTCGCGCGCCTGCGCCGCGGCGAGATCTCGGCGCAAGAGGAACTCGACCTGCACGGCAGCCCGGCGCGCGAAGCCGAAGCGCTGCTGCGCGCCTTCCTCAACGACGCGCGCGAACACGGTCTGGGCTGCGTGCGGGTGATCCACGGCAAGGGCCGCAACGGCGGCAGCGACTATGTGGACAGCCGCGGTTTGCCGGTGCTCAAGAATCTGGTCGACCGGATGCTGCGCCAGCGCGCGGACATCCTCGCCTTCCACTCCGCGCCGCCCGCGCAGGGCGGCACCGGCGCGGTGCTGGTGTTGCTCGCGCCGCCGCAGCGGCGGCGCTGAGCGGCGCGGCGATCGCGCTTATTCGACCTGCTGCGCCACGGCGCGTTCGCGATTGGGCGGATTGATCCACACCACGCCGATGCCGCGGCGCCGGGCGATGCGCTCGACCGTGGCGATGTAGCGATCGTCGCGGCTCATTTCCGAAGAGGCCTGCGGGGCGACGCTGGCGGGTTCGACATAGCTGCTGCGGGCCTGGGTGCCGGCGCAAGCGGCCAACCCCAGAACGGACAACGACAGGACGGCAATACGCGATAGAGCGTTCATGACCTGGGCTCCCTGACGTGCATGGAACCCGGTCCCGAAACCGGAGCCGGGCGGCAGCCGGCCCCTGCCGACTGTTACTTGGCTTATACGCCCGCTGAAACCGTGATCCAGTGCCGGCCGATACCACCCGACGAGCGGTCGGGTTTGAGGCCGGGATCAGGAATTCGTGGTTCGGGATTTGCGCTTTGGCTAGGCGTGGGCGCCGGATTCGATCTCGCCCAGTTCGGCCAGGACCACGGTCGCGTAGGCGCCGGCCGGCAAGGCGAAGCCGACTTCCAGCACATCGTCCTCGAGCCAGCGCCACGCCGGTGCGTCCGGGCGCAGCCGCAGCGCGCGGCGCTCCTGATCCAGACCGGCCAGTTCCAGGCCGGTGCGCAGGGCCACCGCCTGTTCGCCGTGCAGGGCCGACAGCTCCAGTTCGCGCACTTCGTCCTGGCTGCGCAGTTCACCGCGGCCCCACAACGGGCCGCTGGGGTGCAGGTCGAATTCGGCCAGACGCTGGGCCAAGGTGTCGTTCCACGGCTCCGGACCGAACACGCTGCGGCTGCCAGCCAGCGCCCAGACCTCGCCGGCCAGCGGCGCGCCCTCGCGCAGACCGCTCCAACTGCGGTCGTTGACGCGCGCGGCCAGCACCCGATTGAACAATTCCGAACGCGCCGCCGACAGCAGCATGCTGCGCTGCTCGCGGCCCATGCGGCGGCCGGCGAACATCGCCAGCGCATTGGCGACGTTGTCGCCGCCGCGGCCGAAACGTTGTTCGCCGAAATAGTTGGGCACACCGTGCGCGGCGATCTGCGCCAGTCGCGCTTCGATCGCCTCGCGCTCGCCTTCGACGTTGCGCAGGGTCAACACGAAGCGATTGCCGGCCAGCGCGCCGCGCGGCAGTTTCTTCGCATGCCACTGGTGTTCGAGCACGCGCAGGTCGTCGCTTTCCAGCAAGGCCAGATCGGGCGCGACGCGCTTGGGCAGATGCACGCTGAAACGCTGCACGGTGACCGCGTGGCGGTCCTTCATCCCGGCATAGCCGATGCCGACCTCGCCGATGCCGGCCCAGGCCGCCAGCCGCTTGGCCGCGAACGCGGTGTTCATGCCGCGCTTTTCGATGGTCAGCAGCAGATGCTCGCCGCTGCCGCTGGCGGCGAAACCGGGCAGTTCCTCGACCCGGAAATCCTCGGGCGCGTTGCGGATGCGCGCGCGCAGCGCGGGCGCGCCGTGGGCGCGCGGCAGGCTGTGCTCGGGCGCGGACGTCGCTTCGATGTTGATGGTCGACGCGTCGTGCGAGGGGTCGTGCGAGGTTTGGTCGGGGAAATTCAAGTCGTGCTGATCCGTGGAAGCGTATTGCAGTGAAGTAGCGTAATCGCGCGGCGTTATTCGCGACGCGGCGCGCTCAGGCGCGCAGCAGCAGACATACCGCCATCGCCGCGATGCCTTCGCGGCGGCCGGTGAATCCCAATTGTTCCGAGGTGGTGGCCTTGACGCTGATCGCATCGACCTCGACGCCCAGATCGGCCGCGATCGCCTCGCGCATCGCCAGCGCATGCGGGCCGACCTTCGGCCGCTCGCAGACCACGGTGATGTCGGCATTGCCGAGGCGATAGCCGCGTTCGCCGATCAAGCTGTTGCAGTGACGCAGGAACGTACGGCTGTCGGCGCCGCGCCAGCGTTCGTCGCTGGGCGGAAAGTGCTGGCCGATGTCGCCGAGCGCGAGCGCGCCGAGCATCGCATCGCACAGCGCGTGCAGGACCACGTCGCCGTCGGAATGCGCCAGCACGCCGCGATCGTGCGGCACCCGCACGCCGCCGAGCATGACGTGGTCGCCGTCGCCGAATGCGTGGACGTCGTAGCCTTGGCCTATGCGCATGGTTGGGGTCTCTGGGGTGGGATTGGGGATTGGGGATTGGGAACAGCGTACTCACCTATCGTCATTCCCGCGAAGGCGGGAATCCAGTGACTTCAAACGTTCTCGCACGAAAGTCGCTGGATTCCCGCGTTCGCGGGAATGACGACCTGGAGGCATGGTGCTGAAGTCTCTGGATTCCCGCCTTCGCGGGAATGACGGGCTGGTTGGAACGCGCTGAAGTCTCTGAGACGGAAATGCCAACGGCGCAACACCCAAATGATCCATCGGCAAAGCAAAGTGCCGATCTATCGGTTTTTCAAACTGTCGACTTGTCGAGCATTCGACATTCGACATTCGACATTCGACATTCGACATTCAACATTCAACATTCAACATTCAACATTCAACATTCAACGTTGGCGTTCGGCGTTCGATCATCAAACAAGCAAACCAGCAAACCAAGCATCACTTCTCTCAACACCCCACCAATCACCCCCGCCCAGCCCTCAACAAAAACTCCGCCAACACCAGATCCGCCGGCGTCGTCACCTTCAAATTATCCTCGCGCCCCTCGACCAGCACCGGCTTCGCGCCGACACGCTCCATCGCCGAAGCTTCGTCGGTCACGATCACGCCTTGCGCCGCCGCGTCGTTCAGCGCCGCGGTCAGCGCGCCGCGCGCGAACGCCTGCGGGGTGAACGCGCGCCATAGGCCGTCGCGCGGTTCGGTCCTCGCGATGCGGCCGGACTCGGCGCGCTTGAGGGTGTCGCGCAGCGGTGCGCCCAGAACCGCACCGTCCGCGCCGTCGGCGCCCGACTCGGCCGCGGCGATCAGCCGGTCGATATCCTCGCCGCGCAGGTTGGGCCGCGCCGCGTCATGCACCAGCACCAGCGCGTGCTCGTCGACCTGCGCCGGCAAGGCGCGCAAGGCGGCCAGCACCGAATCGGCGCGTTCGCCGCCGCCGACGCAACGCAGCACCGGTTTGCCGCACAACTGGGTCCAGCCCGGCCAGCGTTCGTCGTCGGCCGACAACGCGACCATCGCCCCGGCGATGCGCGGATGCGACAGCAACGCGCTCAGGGCGTGTTCGATCAGCGGCTTGCCGGCCGCCTGCAGGTATTGCTTCGGGGTTGGCCCGCCGAAGCGCCGGCCGCTGCCGGCGGCGGGAATCACGGCCCAGATCATGCGGCGCTCCAGAAGATCATGCTCGGTCCGCCTTGATCGGATCGAACCGCCCGAGCGCGGGCGGCATCGATCGGATCAATGCGCGGGAGCCGGCGCGGGGTGAGGTTCGGGCGCGGCCGGCGGCAGTTCGGTCGGCGGTTCATCGACCTGCTCTTCCAGGCCCGGCTCGGCGTCCGCATCGGGCACGTCCTGCACCGGACCGTTCTGGACCGCGCTGACCGCCGCCGCCGCGTTGGGACCGGGCGCCGACGGCCGCGCTTCGACCACGCGATAGAAGGTCTCGCCCGGCCTGATCATGCCCAGCTCGCTGCGCGCGCGTTCCTCGACCGCGGCTTCGCCGGACTTGAGGTCCTCGACTTCGGCCGCGAGCGCATCGTTGCGCTGCTGCAATCCCTGGTTTTCGCGGACCTGCCCGTCGACCTGGGCCTGCAACGCCGACACGCCGCCGCCGTTGCCGCTGGCCCACCACAAGCGGTACTGCAGGAAGGCGAGCAGGCCCAGCAGCGCCAGTACCAGCACGCCGAGCCAGCCCCTACCCGTCTTCTCGCTCATCGTGGCGGACCCGGCCGCGCTCAGCGACGCAACGACACGAACGCGTCGCGGCCGGCGTAGCGCGCGCCCGCGCCGAGCGCTTCCTCGATGCGCAGCAACTGGTTGTACTTGGCCACGCGATCGCTGCGGCACAGCGAGCCGGTCTTGATCTGGGTCGCGGTGGTCGCGACCGAGAGGTCGGCGATGGTGGTGTCCTCGGTTTCGCCGGAGCGATGCGAGATCACCGCCGCGTACTTGGCGCGGTCGGCCATGGCGATGGCTTCCAGGGTTTCGGTCAGGGTGCCGATCTGGTTGACCTTGATCAGGATCGCATTGGCCACGCCCTTGTCGATGCCCTCGGCGAAGATCTTCGGGTTGGTCACGAACAGGTCGTCGCCGACCAGCTGCACCTTGTTGCCGAGCTTGTCGGTCAGCAGCTTCCAGCCGCTCCAATCGTCCTCGGCCATGCCGTCTTCGATGGTGATGATCGGGTACTGCGCGGCCCAGCCGGCGAGGAAGTCGACGAACTGCTCGCTGGTCAGACGCTTGCCTTCGCCGACCAGGTGGTACTTGCCGTTATCGAAGAACTCGGTGGAGGCCACGTCCAGGCCCAGCAGGATGTCTTCGCCGGCCTTGTAACCGGCCTTGCCGATCGCCTCGAGAATGGTTTCCAGCGCTTCTTCATTACTGCGCAAGTCCGGCGCGAAGCCGCCCTCGTCGCCGACCGCGGTGCTCAGGCCGCGGCCCTTGAGCACCGACTTGAGCGCGTGGAACACCTCGGCGCCGGCGCGCAGCGCTTCGGCGAAGTTCGGCACGCCGACCGGCAGGATCATGAATTCCTGCAGGTCGACATTGTTATCGGCATGCGCGCCGCCGTTGATGATGTTCATCATCGGCACCGGCAGCACTGCCTGGCGGTCGCCGGCCAGGTACTTCCACAGCGGCAGCTTCTTCGACGCGGCCACGGCGTGGGCGTTGGCCAGCGAAACCCCCAGCAGCGCGTTCGCGCCCAGGCGGCCTTTGTTCTCGGTGCCGTCCAGATCGATCATGCGGCGGTCGAGGCCGGCCTGATCGGTCGCGTCCAGGCCCTTGAGCGCCTGGGCGATGGTGGTGTTGACGTTCTCCACCGCCTTGCGCACGCCCTTGCCGAGGTAGCGGGTCTTGTCGCCGTCGCGCAGTTCCACGGCTTCCTTGCTGCCGGTGGACGCGCCGGACGGGACCAGGGCCCGGCCGAAGCTGCCGTCGGCCAGGGTGACCTCGGCTTCCAGGGTCGGGTTGCCTCGGCTGTCGAGGATTTCGCGGGCGTGGATCTGGGTGATCGAGGTCATGGGGTCGAGGAGGTCTGAGTGGAAAGATGGGTTTGCAGGTCGGCGAGCTTGGCCCGGCTGGCCGCAGTGTCGTCGAGTTTGAACGAACCGGCCAAGGGGCGTATGCCGTCGTTCGCAGTTTTCGGCGGGTTGGCCAGGATCAGGTAGTCGGCGCCGGCGCTGAGCGGGAAGTCGCAGTTGCTGACGCCGCTGTGCAATACGAGAGGCGCGGCGGCCGCGTTCGCGCCGGATCCCGCGCCCTTGAGGGCGCGCGTCAAGGTGGCATCGGCCAATTGCGTCGGCAAGGCGAAGCTCACGTTCATGGGCACGTTGCCGGTCATGATGCGCAACGCCAACTCGTCCTGCTCCTGGGTCAGCGGGTGGACCGTTTCGACATGGGCGATGAGGATCCATGCGGCGGTATTGGCCACCTCGACCGCAGCCGGCTGCCGATACGTCGTACTGCAGGCCATGGCCGCGCCGCAGCTCAGACTCAGGCCCGCAAAAAGCGCGAGTGCCCGCGACACCCCGACTCCCCAGCCGCGCGTCATCAGAAATCCTGTTCCAGGAACCCGTTCTTCTTGGTGATCCGGTCCAGTTCGACCAGGGTCTCCAGCAGGCCGCGCATCTTCGGCAGCGGCACCGCGTTAGGGCCGTCGGACAGGGCTTCCTCGGGGCGCGGATGGGTTTCCATGAACACGCCCGAGACGCCGACCGCGATCGCCGCGCGCGCCAGCACCGGCACGAACTCGCGCTGGCCGCCGGACTTGCCGTCCATGCCGCCGGGCAACTGCACCGAATGGGTCGCGTCGAACACCACCGGGCAGCCGGTGTCGCGCATCACCGACAGCGAACGCATGTCGGAAACCAGATTGTTGTAGCCGAAGCTGGCGCCGCGTTCGCAGGCCATGATCTGCTCGTTGCCGACGGCTTGCGCCTTAGCGGTGACGTGCTTCATCTCCCAGGGCGACAGGAACTGGCCCTTCTTGATGTTGACCGGCTTGCCGGCGCGCGCCACGTTCTGGATGAAATCGGTCTGCCGGCACAGGAACGCCGGGGTCTGCAGCACATCCACCACCGAGGCAACCTCGGCCAGCGGCGTGTATTCATGCACGTCGGTCAGCACCGGCACGCCGATCTGGCGCTTGACCTCGGCCAGCACCTTGAGCCCCTCCTCCACGCCGGGACCGCGAAAACTCGTCGCCGAGGTGCGGTTGGCCTTGTCGAAGCTGGACTTGAAGATGAAAGGGATGCCGAGCGCGGAGGTGATCTCCTTGAGCTGGCCGGCGACATCGAGCTGCAACTGCATCGATTCGATCACGCACGGGCCGGCGATCAGGAAGAACGGTTGATCCAGGCCGACGTCAAAACCGCAGAGTTTCATGGTGTGTTTCCAATTGAACAGGGGGCCGCTCAGGGGGCTGGATCACGCTGCCGATCCGGGCGCCAACATGGCGCTGCGGCGACTGCGTCGATGGTTTACCGCTGCGATCACCAGCACGACCACGGTGATCAGCAACAGAGGCACTTCGATCACCACAGTGCCGATCAGGAACCACATCGCCATCATCGCGTAGGCATCGCCCGCTCCGGTGGTTTGCTGCCACTGGTGATACAGCACCGCGCTCAACAGCGGCAGCGCCAGGCAGGCCGCCGCCAGCCAGGCGCCGAGCTTCAGCGCCGTGGAGCGGGCGGGCGCGGCCTGCGCGGCCGGGGTCATCCCCGGACTTCCTTGAGCAGCTTGCCGCCGGCCTTGGCCTCGCGCGCGGCGCGCACGAAGCCGATGAACAACGGGTGGCCATCGCGCGGGGTCGACAGGAATTCCGGATGCGCCTGGCAGGCCAGGTACCACGGATGCGCGGTGCGCGGCAGTTCGACCATTTCCACCAGCAGATCGTCCATCGACTTGGCCGAGATGATCAGGCCGGCGTCTTCCAGCTGGGTGCGGTAGCGGTTGTTGAATTCGTAGCGGTGACGATGACGCTCGCCGACCACGTCCTTGCCGTACAGCTCGCGGGCCAGGGTGCCGGGCTTGATCCGCTGGTCCTGCAGGCCCAGGCGCATGGTGCCGCCGAGGTCGCTGGTTTCGGTGCGGCGCTCGACTTCGCCGGTGGCGGTGCGCCATTCGGTGATCAGGCCGATCACCGGGTGCGGGCTGTGCTTGTCGTTCTCGGAGCTGTTGGCGTTGTCCAGCCCGACCACATGGCGCGCGTAATCGACCACCGCCGCCTGCATGCCGTAGCAGATGCCGAAGTACGGGATCTTGTTTTCGCGCGCGTATTTCGCCGTGCTGACCTTGCCTTCGAAGCCGCGATCGCCGAAGCCGCCCGGCACCAGGATGCCGTCGACGCCCTTGAGCGATTCCACGCCGTCGCGCTCGATCTCGCTGGATTCGAGCCACTTAAGCTTGACCTTGGTGCGCTGGCGCAGGCCGCCGTGCTTGAGCGCCTCGGACAGCGACTTATACGCGTCCTGATGGTCGATGTACTTGCCGACCACGGCGATGGTGACTTCGTCGACCGGATGCTCGCTGGCGTCGACGACTTCGTTCCACTCCGACAGTTCGGCCGGGCCGCACTGGATACGCAGGCGGTCGAGCACGATGGCGTCGAGGCCCTGCTCGTGGAACCACTGCGGCAGCTTGTAGATATTGTCCAGATCGACCGCCGAAATGACGGCTTTTTCCGGCACGTTGGTGAACAAGGCGATCTTGCGGCGGTCGCTGTCGGGCAGCGGTTGCTCGCTGCGGCACAGCAGCACATCGGGTTGGATACCGATGGAGCGCAGTTCCTTGACCGAGTGCTGGGTCGGCTTGGTCTTGAGCTCGCCGGCCGCGGCGATGTACGGCACCAGGGTGAGGTGCATGAACAAGGCGAACTCGGGGCCGCGCTCGGTGCGCAGCTGGCGGATCGCTTCGAGGAACGGCAGCGACTCGATGTCGCCGACCGTGCCGCCGACCTCGACCAGGGCCACGTCGAAGCCTTCGGTGGCCTCGACGATCAGACGCTTGATCTCGTCGGTGATGTGCGGAATCACCTGCACGGTGCCGCCGAGGTAATCGCCGCGGCGCTCCTTGCGGATCACGTTCTCGTAGATCCGGCCGGTGGTGATCGAATTCTTGCGGCTCAGGCGCGTGCGCAGGTAGCGCTCGTAGTGGCCCAGGTCCAGGTCGGTCTCGGCGCCGTCGTCGGTGACGTAGACCTCGCCGTGCTGGAACGGGCTCATGGTGCCCGGATCGACGTTGATGTAGGGGTCGAGCTTCATCATCGTCACGCGCAGGCCGCGCGCTTCGAGGATGGCCGCCAACGAGGCCGCTGCGATGCCCTTGCCCAAGGAGGACACCACGCCGCCGGTGACGAAAATCAGGGGAGTCATGGATTTTGCTGCCGCTGGAAAGCCGTAGTTTACAGGCTCGCTCGTGAAGCCGCGACTGCTTGACAGCGGCGCTTCAACCCCAAGACCCCGGCAAAGCCTTCAACGGCGAGGATTTGCGCGAATTTGGCCCGAGCGCGGCGAAAACCGCTCGCGGGAACGGCGGCTTATTCGACCAGCACCCCTTCGACCGCGGCCGCGGGAAACGCCTTGACCCGGCGGCTGAGGTCCGCCCGCAGCCAATCCAGCGCTCCGGGGCCTACCCAGATCTGCGGGTCGGGCTCGCCGGGATTGGCCGAACGCCCGGGAGCGGCCGGCAGCATCGGCAGCGTCGGGTTTCGCCAACACAACTGGCGATTGCGATAAGCCGCCTTGAGCCAGCGCGACCAGGCCCGGTAACGCCGCTCCAATTGCGCCGCGCCCGCCAGTTCCGGCGAAGACCCAATCGCCAGCCTGCCTTCGGTCAGCAGCCCCGGCAGCGAACGCGAACGCAGCCACTGCAGGGTCTGCGCCTGCGAATCGCAATACCACTCGCCGTTGTCGAGCGGACGGGCGCTCAAGGTGGGGACCTGCGAGCGTGGCCAGACGATGCAGTAGTAGTCGGTCAGCGACTCGAACGTCCGATGCGCGACAGGCTCGGACGAGGACCAACGCGGCCCGTCGATCAACTCGATGCCTGGATCGGACAATATCTGCGCGGCGAACGCGCGCTCGTCCTCGGCGTTCATCACGAAGCGGATCTGGCTTCTCATCGACCGCTGCCCTCGGACAAGTCTGGCGCTAAGTGCCGCACGGGTTACCGAATATAACGATGCGCAGGCGCATTGCCCTGCGCCCAAAGCGGCAACCCGGGATCGCCATCGAAACCAGCGATGGCGCGCATCGGCTCAATCGCCGCCACCGCGCTCGACGACCACCGCCGTGCCGTAGCACAGCACCTCGGTGAGCCCGGCCATCAGCTCGGTGGCGTCGTAACGAACGCAGACGATGGCATTGGCGCCCATCTCGCCGGCGTGCTTGACCATGTCGCGATAGGTGTCGGACCGAGCCTGTTCGCACAGCTCGGTATAAATGGTGATGTTGCCGCCGAACAGGGTCTGGATGCCGCCGAGAAAATTGCCCACGATCGAGCGCGAACGCACGACGATGCCGCGGACCATGCCGAGACTGCGCACGACCCGGTATCCGGGCAGTTCCATCGCCGTGGTCACCATGGTTCTGTCCAATACCACGGCTGATTTCGCCGCGTTCCTCACTGCGTTCGCGTTGTACGGATCCATGACGCCTCCATTCGCTTCGGAATCGACTGAAGCGATTATCTACCCGATCGCGCTATTCGATCACGCCGAACATCGGACCCAGCCTGGCGCGCGCGTCCTCCCTGCGCAACTGCGGCGCATACAGACTGACACCGTGCCGTCCAGGTACAAGGCGTCGCGGGATTGCAGCTCGTCGCGAAAACGGCTTCGATCGCGCCCGCTCCAATCACGATGAGATGTTCGGTTTGCGCAGCGCCGAAGGACATTACGTCTGTCTTGATAACTCCAGTATCAACCGTCGCCGCATACGATCATTAGGCCGCAGGAAGAGCGCTGACCGGAGAATTCGGCGCCATCGCGATTTCCATCAACCGTCGCGACTGGCCGGCGTGGCGAAACCGATCGATCGGCACACCCGCGACCTGTCTGCCCCACGATGCCCCTCACTCAAGCTTTGCTTCGACGCGAGAGGCGGGCCACAAGCGCCGCGCCCATCGCTCGCCAGCGAAGATGCCGCCAACCAGGGCGGCGCTGGAAATCACGATTTGCAGCAGACGTTCGACCACGCCATCCATGTAGGTTTCTTCACCCAGCTTTATTTCAGGCCATTGATCGAGACTGATGAAAGCGGCCCAGACTAACCAGAACAGCAGCAGCGTCGGCGGCAGGACGTATAAGCGACCGATGACTCCACCGATTACGCCGGCCAGACTTACGATCACGAAAAACAGCAGCACAAAGCCAAACTCAACCTGATCGAACTCTCCACCCAACGTCAAAACCTGAAACGCGCACAGCAGTCCAACCATCTGCAGGCACAAACCGCCAACGACGCGCATCGCCGCGAACAATATCCGTTTCATTCATCGCCCCTTGAATCGATGTCCGGCTCAGGCACCGGCAGCGACGATATTAGTCCGGCCCCATTGCCGTGGACCAAGGATCGAGACTACGCGCGCAAAGTAGCGCATGAATCCACCCGAAGCGGTGTTATCGGCTACCTGGCCTCCGCTTTCCGCGGCCTTACCAGCTGATGATCTAAATGCATCCTGGCGAGACTTTGATCGATAGGCACAAAAAAGCCCCGGCGGACCGGGGCTTTTGGCACACGAATGATAAACCGGCGCAGCCGACTTACTTGTCGCCCTCTTCCTCCGGCTCCACGCCGCGGTCGCCGGACTTCTTCTTCTCGGCGTCGGCCTTCTTCTTAGCCTCGGCCTTCTTCGCGTCCTCGGCCTTCTTGGCGTCTTCGGCCTTCTTGTCGGCCTGCGGGTCCTGCTGGGCGAACGCGGCGGGCGCGATCAGTACGGTCAGGGCGGCGGCGATGACGGCGGGCAGCAACAGCGAGCGGATCTTCATGGTGGACTCCTGACAAGTGAAACCGGCGCCGGGCCGGCGCGGGACGCGCCTGGCCCGTTGCGGGGCGGTCGGGGCGTGCAACGCATGCGTCGACGCCGCGAACCCTAGCCCCGCTACCCTCGCTGCGGCCTGAATGAGGGGTCCGGTCGGCCGGGGCGTCGCGGACCTGTATGGATATAAGGCTGGATGCGCGCGACTTCAACGATACCGACATCGCAACGGGCCAGGCATCAATAGCGCGCGCTGAACATCCCCGTGACCGACTGCATCGCCGTGCGCCAGCGCCCCAGCAGGGCGTCGTCGGCCTGCTCGTCGTATTCGCGCACCGCCAGCAGCAGGCTGTTGATCCAGTACGGATACAGACCCGGCGCGACCGGGGTGCGGCCACGCCGGCAGTGCGCGTCGGCCATTTCCTCGCAGGTCCGCCGCACCACAGCGCTGCCGGCGGCGTGGCAGATCGCCACGCTGATGCCGCGACGCAGCGCCAGCCGCTGTTTCTGGAAATCGGTGCGTTCGAACAGCGGCGCCACGTCCGGGTGGCTGGCCATGAAAATCTCGTAGAACCGTTCGATGAAGCCCTTGCGGACCAGACAGCGTCCGTAGCTTTGCTGCAAATCGTCGTAGGAATTCTGGACCGACACGGTGCCTCCTGCATGGGTGAAAACGGCGCGCAGGATGGCAGCGTCCGACCCGGCCCACCTAGCGCCAGATCAGTTCCGGGCGTGCCGAAAACCGCCGTTGAATTGCGCGCGCGGGTTGCCGCGCGGCCGGTTCGGCGGCGCGTTGGCGCCACGTTCGCGGCCTAGACCGCCGATTTCGGTGTGCATGACCGACGATCGCCACGCGAACCCGGCCGCGTCGCCGCCACCGCTGCGACGATCGGACGCAGTCCGCCCAGGCCGCTGAGCGGCCCTCAGCGCGACCCGCCACCGCGCGCCGCGCCACCGCCGACACCCGCCAGCGCGAGCGTCGCAGCCGGCGAGACGCCGGCCCGCCAAGCTTTTCATTCGCCCATCGCCCCGGCCGGCTTGACCACCCCGCCCGCCGTCTTCATCCTCGCCGCTCCGAACCCCACGGCCAGACCCAACAGTTAATGAGCAGTCGCTATAACGCCGCCGACATCGAAGTCCTTTCCGGCCTGGACCCGGTCAAACGCCGCCCGGGCATGTACACCGACACCAGCCGGCCGAACCACTTGGCCCAGGAAGTCATCGACAACTCGGTCGACGAGGCCCTGGCCGGCCACGCCCGCAGCATCGAGGTGGTCCTGCACGCCGACGGCAGTTGCGAGGTCTCCGACGACGGCCGCGGCATGCCGGTCGACATCCACCCGGAGGAGAAAGTCCCCGGCGTGGAGCTGATCCTGACCCGCCTGCACGCCGGTGGTAAGTTCAGCAACAAGAACTACACCTTCTCCGGCGGCCTGCATGGCGTCGGCGTCAGCGTGGTCAACGCGCTGTCCAAGCTGGTCGAAGTGCACATCAAGCGCGACGGCAACGAATACCGCATGACCTTCAACAACGGCGACCGCGCCACCCCGTTGGAAGTGGTCGGCAATGTCGGCAAGAAGAACACCGGCACCCGCGTGCGCTTCTGGCCCGACGCCAAGTACTTCGACACGCCCAAGTTCAACCTGCGCTCGATCAAGCACATCCTGCGCGCCAAGGCGGTGCTCTGCCCGGGCCTCAACGTCAAGCTGTTCGACGAAGCCACTGGCGAACGCACCGAGTGGTATTACGAGGACGGCCTGCGCGATTACCTGTCCAGCGAACTGCGCGACGGCCAGCCGCAGCGCGAGCTGCTGCCGCCGGACCTGTTCGTCGGTCAGCTCAAGAAAGAAAACGAAGTCGCCGACTGGGCCGTGGCCTGGGCGCCGGACGGCGAGCTGACCCAGGAAAGCTACGTCAACCTGATCCCGACCGCGCAGCACGGCACCCACGTCAACGGCCTGCGCACCGGTTTCACCGACGCGCTGCGCGAGTTCTGCGACTTCCGCAACCTGCTGCCGCGCGGGGTCAAGCTGGCGCCGGAAGACGTGTGGGACCGGGTCGCGTTCGTGCTCAGCATCAAGATGACCGACCCGCAGTTCAGCGGTCAGACCAAGGAACGCCTGTCCTCGCGCCAAGCCGCCGGCTTCGTCGAAGGCGCCGCGCACGATGCGTTCTCGCTGTGGCTCAACCAGCACACCGAACTCGGCGAAAAAATCGCCCAGCTCGCGATCGAGCGCGCCGCCGCGCGCCTGAAGACCGAAAAGCAGATCACCCGCAAGAAGATCACCCAGGGCCCGGCCCTGCCCGGCAAGCTCGCCGACTGTTCCTCGCAGGACCTGTCGCGCACCGAGCTGTTCCTGGTCGAGGGCGACTCGGCCGGCGGCAGCGCGCGGCAGGCGCGCGACAAGGACTTCCAGGCGATCCTGCCGCTGCGCGGCAAGATCCTCAACACTTGGGAAGTCGCCTCGGGCAGCGTGCTGGGTTCGCAGGAAGTGCACGACCTCGCGGTCGCGATCGGCTGCGATCCGGGCAAGGAAGACATCGGCGGCCTGCGCTACGGCAAGGTGGTGATCCTGGCCGACGCCGACTCCGACGGTCTGCACATCGCGACCTTGCTCAGCGCCTTGTTCCTGCGCCACTTCCCGGCGCTGGTCGCGGCCGGCCACATCTTCGTGGCGATGCCGCCGCTGTTCCGCGTCGACGTGGGCAAGACCGTGTTCTACGCGCTCGACGAAGAGGAAAAGCGCATCCTGCTGGAAAAGATCGAGCGCGAGAAAGGCGATCGCAAGAAGGGCCTGAGCGGCGCGGTCAACGTCACCCGCTTCAAGGGCCTGGGCGAGATGAACGCCTCGCAGCTACGCGAGTCGACCATCCACCCCGACACCCGCCGCCTGGTCCAGCTGACCATCGACGACAACGCCCAGACCCACTCGCTGATGGACATGCTGCTGGCCAAGAAGCGCGCCAGCGACCGCAAGGCCTGGCTGGAAACCAAGGGCGATCTGGCGACGTTGGAAGTCTGATCTCGGGCATCGCCGCCTCGGCTCACGAAGCGCCGCCTCCGGGCGGCGTTTTCGCCTCGATTCGCGGCGCATGGATCGACCTTGTATCGACCCGCGCCGCCGCGATTCGCGCCGTCGCGCCGCGCGGCGCATAATCACGCGGCCCAGCGTGGCGATGCGGCAATGTTCCCGCATCGATTCGGCTTCAAAGGAGATCGACATGACAGGACGCCACCCCGCCCACTCGTGGGCCGCAAGCCCAGCCCCTCGCGAGGTCCGCCGCCATGGTCACTGACAGCGACGCGATCCGACGCAAACCGCCGGTCGACACCGCCGGCCGCCTGTTCGGCGTGCTCGCCTGGTTCGCCCTGCTGCTCGGGCCGTTGCTGGCGTGGGCGATCGTGTTCGGGTTGACCCCGCAGAACCAGTGCGGCGACTGGAGTCTGCACTGCAGCGGCAAGGCGATCATGTACAGCGCGGCCAGTTGGCTGTTCGGCAGCTTGTTGGCGATCACCGCGCTGTTCCGCGGCGAGCAGCGCGGCATCGCGGTGCCGGCGCTGGTGCTCAACATGATTCCGCTGATGGGGCTGGTCGCTGCGTATGTGCTGATCGCCAAGGGCATATAAGCCAGGTTTCTTGGGGCTTACCGCGCATCCCAACGCGCCGACGACCGCCGCGAGTCGGCGCCAGCGCCACTTTCCAAGACGATCGCCATGCCCGTCGTACACGGCCCCTATCATCTGGATGAATTCCTCGGCTCACCCGATCAGAGCCTACGGGTACGAGCCGCGAGCTTGGGCGAAGCGCTGGACGCGTATCAACATGCGTTCCGGACGCGGATCGCTCCGGCGGTCGGTTACGACGGACGTTATTTTCTCTATCTCGAACTCGACAGCGGCAACGAGCATCTGATCGACATCCACGTGCGGCGCGGCGACGACGAATTCTGCGCGCGCCAGGATCGCGACCTGCCGCTGCAGGACGACGATGTGGTCGTGCTGATGGCCTTCATGGCGTGTTGAGTCGCGCATGACGCCGGTCCGCGGGCCGCGGCCGCGCTGATCGTCGCCCGCCGCGACGCAGCTTGCGCGCCGATCGCTCAGCCCAGCGCCGCCAACGCCGCTCGCAGCGGCCTGGCGAACGCCGCCGGCCGGCAACGCGTCAGCTTTACCGTTGGGGTCTGATGCCAGCGCGCGCAGTCGTCGATCGCGCGGGCGATGTCGGCGGCCAGCGCTTCGTCGCCGTCGAGGCCTTCTTGCAGATACAGCGCCTTGACCTCGAACACGCCCTGAGCGCGATGCGCTTTCGCGTCCAGGCGTCCGACCAGCCGGCCGCGCACCAGGATCGGCAACACGAAATAGCCGTAGCGGCGCTTGGGCTCGGGCGTGTAGCACTCCAGGGTGTAATCGAAGTCGAACAATTCGCTGGCGCGTTCGCGATCCCAGACCACCGGGTCGAATGGCGACAGCAGAGTCGAATGACTGGCGCGCAAACGGCCGGCGGCGGCCTGGGCCAGCGCGGCGGCATGATCGACATGCACGTAACCGGGCGCGTTCCAGCCTTTGACCGCGACTCGCAGCAACACGCCTTCGTCGACCAAGCCATCTAGGTCGGCATCGCGCAGGCGCGGCTTGGTGCGGTAGTAGTCCGCGACCCAGCGCGCCTGAGTGATGCCCAGCGCCTTGACCGACTTGAGCACGGTTTCGCGCCGCACCTGTGTGGCGTCAAGCACATCCGTGTCCCAGCCCGGCACGGCGACGCCGGCCACGCGTTCGCTCAGGTCGTAGACGCGATGGAAATTCTCGCGCCGCGCGACCATCAGCTCGCCGAGCGCGAACCCGGTTTCCAGCCAGCGTTTTTCGTCTTTCCAGCCCCACCAGCCACCGCCGCCGCCGCGCTCTTCGCGTTCGAAGTCCGATGACTTGACCGGACCCAGGTCGCGGATATGCGCCAGCAGGCGATCGATCTGCTCGCCGTTGTCCTGACGATGCTGGCGTGCGTTGCGGATCGCCCAGTGGTGCGCGCGCTGCTCCAGCGCGTTGCGATGCAACAGGTAATCGTCCATCGGCGCGAAGCAGGCTTCGTGCGCCCAGATCTCGAAGATCGCGCGCTGCGCCAGCAACTCCTCCAGCCACGGCGCCGGGTAGTCGCCCAGTCGCGAGAACAGCACCAGATACGGGCTGCGCGCGACGACGTGGATGGTGTCGATCTGCAGCAACTGCATGCGCGCGATCGCGGCCAGCGCGTCGGCGCGGGTCGCGCGCTTGCGCGGCCGCGTCAGCAGGCCCTGCGCGTGCAGGTGCAGGGCGCGCGCCTGGGTCAGCGAGAGCGGTGAAATGGGCGAAGCCGGCGCGATCGTTTGCGACGCCGGATCGCCGGACGCCGTCGCGTCCACCGCAGCGTCCGCGGTTGCGCGCGCGACGCCGGCAGCGGCCACGCGCTTCAGGCTCATGCGTCCTGCGAGGCCAGGGTCGCGCTCAGCAGCTTGCGCAGCAACGGCTGCAGACGCGCGGCCTTGGCTTCGTCGTAGGCGAAGGAGTCTTCGTCCATGTAGTTGCGCTGGCTCAGCTCCAACTGCACCGCCTGCACGCCGATCTCCGGGTCGCCGTAATGACGGGTGATGTAACCGCCCTTGAAGCGGCCGTTGGCGATCCAGTCGTAGTCGGTCTGCGCGGCCAGCAGGCCTTCCAGCGCGGCCTGCAACTCGGGCAGGCAGGTCTTGCCGCCGGAGGTGCCGAGGTTAAGATCAGGCAAGCGGCCGTCGAACAGGAACGGCACTTCGCCGCGGATCGAATGGCCTTCCCACAACACCGCGCGACCGTGTTCGCCGCGGATGCGGTCGAGTTCGGCGACCAGGGTCTGGTGGTACGGGCGCCAATACAGCTCGACGCGTTCGGCGACTTCGGCCTCATCCGGCGACTGGCCGTCCAGATACACCGCCTCGCCGCTGAACTGCACCGCCGGACACAGGCCGGTGGTGTTCTGGCCGGGATACAGCGAGGTGTCGTCGGGCGGCCGGTTCAGATCGACCACGTAACGCGAGTAGCGCGGCACCAGGATCGATGCGCCGAGTTCGCGCGCGAAATCGTACAAGCGCGAGACGTGCCAGTCGGTATCGGGCGCGCGTCGCGCCGACTCAACCATGCGCGCCTTGAGCGCCTCGGGAATCAACTCGCCGTCGTGCGGCAGGCTGATCAGCAGCGGCGCGATGCCGCGATGCAACTGGAATACGGGCTCGGTCGGGTGCGCAATGGTCATGAAGGCGACTCAGTCGGCGCCGGACTGCAAGTGCCGGCGGAAGAAGTCCATGGTACTGCGATGCACCGCAAGCCAGGTCGCGTGGCGCAGGAAGAAGTGGTCTTCGTCCGGAATCACCAGGGTTTCCACCGGCGCCTTGCGCGCGCGCAGGCGTTCGACCAGATCGATGCTCTGCGAGAACTTGACCGCGCGGTCGTCGTCGCCATGCACGAACAGCACCGGCGAGCGCCAGCCGTCGACGAAGGCGACCGGCGAGGATTTGAACGCCAGGTCCAACTCGTCCGGCCCCAGCCCCCACAGGCCGCTGTTGTCGCCGCCCTTGGCGCTCTCGCGCCAGTCGTGGACGCCGTGGCGATCGACCCCGGCCGCGAACAGATCGGAATTGCGCGACAGCGCCGACGCGGTCAGGAACCCGCCGTAGGAGCCGCCATAGATGCCGATGCGGCGCGCGTCGACGTCGTCGCGCTTGGCCAGATAGGCCTGCGCGGCGAGCACGTCCTGGTATTCGCTGGCGCCGCGTGGGCCTTGTTTGGCGGCCAGCCGGAAGCGCTGGCCGTAACCGGTGCCGTCGCGGTAGTTCAAGGCCAGCACCACGTAACCGCGGCTGGCCAGCCATTGGTTGCTGGCGTAGTCGTTGTAGTAGTAGCTGCTGTAGTGCCAGCCCGGCAGCATCTGCCGGATCGGGCCGCCATGCACATAGATCAGCGCCGCGCGCTTGCCCTTGAAACTCGCCGGCGGCTCGAACACGGTCGCATGCGAGGTCACGCCGTCGCTGGCGCGCAGGCTCAGTGTCTTGGGCACGACCAGACGATCGATCGGGAACTGCGCGGGCAAGCTCGCCGGAAAAATCCGCTTGGGCTCGCCACCGCCGCGCGGCATCACCGCGATCGCGGTCGGCCGGCGCGCATCGGCGTGGCGGAACGCGATCCACTGGCCGCCGAGCAGCACCGGTTCGGTGGAAATTTCGTCTTTCGCGCTGAGCAGGGTCTGCCCCGCGCCCTTCGCGTCGACGCTGAAGAGCTGCCGGTGATCGATCTGCGCGCAGTTGCCGCTGAACACGAACGCGCCGTCGTCGGCCAGGGCGACGGTTTCGGCCTCGCATTCGCCGCGGCTCAGCGATGTGGGCTCGCCGCCTTCGGGCACGATCGCGTACCAATGCAGCCAGCCGCTTTGTTCGGAGGCGAAGATCAGGCGGTTGTCGCGGCTCCACAGCAAGGGCACGGCGCCGTTGAACTGGGCGTAGCCGCCGGCGGTGTCGCTGGAGCGAAAAACTTTCTGCGCACGCCCAGTGGCGACGTCGGCGGTCCAGATTTCGAATGGATTGGCTTTGGTCAGGTCGAACTGCTCGCCCGGGCGATTGGCGGCGCTGCGCAGGAACGCGACCCGGCGACCGTCGGGCGAGAACACCGGGTTGCTGTCGTTGTAGAAATCCGCGCCGAGCCACCGCACTTCGCGCTTGCCCAGGTCGAGCACGCCGATGAAGCCGTGATCGCCGCGGTTGCTGGCGAACGCGAGCAGTTTGCCGTCGGGCGAGAACCCGGCCGCGGCATTGGCGCCGCGGGTCTTGATCAGCGCTTCCTTGCACCACGCCGGCGCGGTCGCGCCCGGCAACGGATAACAGCCGACGCCGCGGCCCTGCACGATCAAGCCATCGCCCTGCGGCGCGAACTGCACCGAGCGCCCGGCGGCGATGCGCTGCGGCTTGGACGAGCCGTCGCTGGCCACCAGCCACACCGCCTGCTCCTGCCCGTCCGGATCGCCGGTGGGATTGCTGTTGTTGCCGGCCGCGTCGGGCCCGCCGCCGCGCACATAGGCCAGCCAACGGCCGTCGCGGCTGAGTCGCAGCGCACTGAGCAACTGCCCGTCGTCCTCATCGAACGCGGTCAACTGACGCGGCGCGAATTGCGGCGCGCGCGCCGACCACAGGTTGCGCACGCCGCGTTCGTTCGACACCCATGCGATCACCGGCGCATCGCCGGCGCCCACGAGCTGTTCGGGTTGCGGCGCGCTGAGCAGGTCGGCGATATCGAACTCGCCCGCGCCGGGCTTGGCGGCATGCGTATCGGCGGCCTGCGCGAGACCCGCGCAGGCAAAGGCCAACGCCAACGCCAGCGCCGCGTGAACCGCGCCGCGCAAGCGCCACGGCCGTGTGTTCCCGCGATCCCTACCCTTCATGCCGCCTGCTCCTGTCGCTTCGTGTGTTCAGCGCATCAGCACGACTTCTTCGGCGCTGGTCGGATGGATGGCGACCGTATCGCGCAGGTCGTCCAGGGTGATGCCGCGCTTGAGCGCGACCGCGAAGCCCTGCAGCATCTCGTCGGCGGCGTCGCCGAGCAGATGGATGCCGACCACGCGGCGTTCCTCGCCGACGCAGATCAGCTTGAACAGGCTGCGCTGCGGCGATTCGGCCAGGGCGTACAGCATCGGCCGAAACCCGGCGTGATAGATGTGCAGATTGTCACCATGTCGTGCCCGCGCCTCGTCTTCGGTCAGGCCGACCTTGCCGATCGGCGGATGCGAGAACACCACGGTCGGAATATCGTTGGGATCGAGCCGGCCCTCGCGCTTCCCGTAGACACGATCCATCAACCGGCGCGCGGCGGCGATAGCGACCGGCGTCAGCGGCAGATCGGTGGTGACATCGCCTATCGCGTTGACGCCGTCGACATTGGTCGCGTGCAGGCCGTCGACGAGGATGTGGCCGAGCGGATCGAGCGCCATGCCGACCCGTTCCAGGCCGATGTTCGCCGTGTTCGGCCGCCGCCCGGTCGCGAACAGCACCTTGTCGAAGGCCTCGCTGAGCGAACCGTCGACGCCGCGCAGCCGCACTCGCCCGCCATCGGCTTCCAGCGCGGCGACGGCATGACCGAAATGCAGATGCACGCCGCTTTGGGTGTAATCGTCGGCCAGTTGCTTGGTCAGTTCTTCATCGAAGCCTTCGAGAAAACGCTGGCCGCGCGCGAACACCTCGACCCGGCTGCCGAGCGCCTGCAACACCCCGGCCAGTTCGACCGCGATATAGCCCGCGCCGACGATCGCCACGCGTTCGGGCGCGGCGCGCCAGTTGAAGAAATCATCCGAGGTGTCGCCGAGTTCGGCGCCGGGAATCGACGGTTTGACCGCATGCCCGCCGGTCGCGATCAACAAACGCGCGGCCTGCAGGCGTACGCCGTTCTCGCATTCGATCGTGTTGGCGTCGATCAGGTGCGCGCGCATCGGCTGGACCACGATCCCGGCCGCATCCAGGCGCCGCCGGTAACTGTCGTGGATGTTGGCGATATAGCGCTGGCGATGGACGATGAAGGTCGGCCAGTCCAGTTCGCAGGGTTTGTTCGGCGGGCTGTCGATAGCGAAGCCCAGCGACTGCGCCATGCGCAATTTGCCCGCGATGTCGGCGGCCAGCCACATCGCCTTCTTCGGCACGCAGCCGACGTTGACGCAGGTGCCGCCGAGCAGATGCGGTTCCAGTAAGGCCACGCGCGCGCCGTATTCGGCGGCGCGGAACGCGCCGGCCAGGCCGCCGGAGCCGCCGCCGATCACGATCAGGTCGAAGTGGGCGGGGTCTGCCTTGAGTTGTGATTGGTCTGCGTTCAAGCGAAACGCTCCGGTCGATAGGGATGCGGGTCGATCGCTGGCGTACGCCCGGCGATCAGGTCGGCGATTAGCTGGCCGGTGCCGGCGCTCATGCTCACGCCCATCATGCCGTGGCCGGTCGCCAGCCACAGGCCGTCGCGGCCGGGCACGCGGCCGATCAGCGGCACGTCGTCCAGACTCATCGGCCGCCAGCCCTGCCAGCGCTCGCGCTCGACCGGGCCGACGGGTTGATGCAAGTATTCGGCCGCGCCGCGCTCCAGCGCGGCCAGCCGGCGCGGGTTGAGGCTGTCGTCGAAGCCGGAAAATTCCATCGTGCTGCCCAGGCGGAAACCGCTGTCCCACATGGTCACGCAGACCTTGCGCTCGCGCAGCACCACCGGCCGGCGCGGGGTCAGCGCGGGCCGGTCGTAGGTGATCGAATAGCCCTTGCCCGGTTGCATCACCCGCTTGAGCGAGGGCAGACCGATCGCGTCGGACAATTGCGGCGACCACGCGCCCAGCGCGATCACCGCGTCGCGCGCGCGCATCGGCCCGCGGGTGGTGTCCAGTTCGAGCGCGTTGTCGCGGCGCTGCACGCCGCGCAGGCCGCATTGCTCGACGATCTCGCCGCCGCGCTCGCGCACGCTGCGCGCGAGTTCGTCGACGTATTTGTCCGGGCGCAGCACCGCGTCGTGGTCGAAGCGGATCGCACCGGCGAGGCCGGGCCTGAACGCCGGGTCTTGGGCGTTGTACGCGGCGCCGTCGATCAGTTCGATGCCCACGCCGAATTCGCGCAGCAGATCGAGTTCGTGCTGGCCGGCGGCGAACGCGGCGGCATCGCGGAAGACGTAGTCCACACCGGAGCTGTCGAACTCGCAGAGCAGGCCATACCGCGTCACCCAGTCTTCCAGGCGCGCGCGCGAGTCGTTCAACAACGCCGCCTTGGCCTGCGCGCTGGCCCGCCAGTCGCGCGGATTGCAGCGCGCGGCGAAGCCCAGCAGCCAGCGCCACAGCTGCGGATCGAGCTTGGGATGCACGTACAGCGGCGCGTCGGGGGTCAGCATCCAGCGCAGCGCCTGCGCGATCACCCCGGGCGCGGCCAGCGGCGTGGCGTGGCTCGGGGTGATGGTCCCGCAGTTGCCGTGCGAGCTGCCGGCGCCGGCCGCGCGCGCATCGATCACCCGCACCGGGCGGCCGCTGTCGAGCAGCGCCAGCGCGCAGGTCAGCCCGATCACGCCGGCGCCGACCACGATCACGTCCTCGCGGCGGCCCGCGACGGCGGCCGCCGAATCCTCACCCACCTGCACTGCGCCCATTGTGCTCCGTCGCCTGGTTCGAACCGATCCGCGCGCGGCGGCGCGGCACTGCATGGGCCGTTTCGTGCGGCGCCGCCGACATAGTAACGAGCATGCGCGGATGTGATCGCGATGTGGATCGGATACAGGGTTTCGGCGACGTGGGGTTACGCTGAGACGGAGCGCGGCGGCGAAGCTCCCGCCCGGTGCCGCAACGCAATCCCACCGGATCGACGGCGAGCGAAACCGGTCCGCCGGCCCGTATCGCGAACCGGCGGCCAGGCAACGATCGCGCGAGGCTCACAGGCGCCAGCCCAGCAATCCGACGCCGCAATCGGCAAAGCCATCAGGGCATCGGCGTCTCGCGCGCGAACGATGGCGGTTCCTGCGCCGCGGTCTATGGGTCCTAAGACTGTCTCGAATCCGATGTTTTGTGACTTTGTCCGAATTTTCTATTTCGGAAAAATTGACCTCTCCCACCGCCACGGTGGCGCAGGTCTCTAACGTTGATCCCGGCGCGCCGACGCCACCGAGAAAACCGAGCCGGTCACACCGACATCTCAACGCCGCGTCCCAGGCCGACCGCGAGAGTGTCGTCTGCAATGGTCCCGGGGGAATCGCCTCGATGCAGTAGAAGACCGCATTACTCAGCACCGCCGCGATCGCCGGACTCGCCGGTTTGGCGGTGTATCGCACGCATTCGAACTCCACCCTCGCCCCGCGACCATGCAAGGTCGCTCGCTCACCGTGCTGGCCGCCTCGGCTCACACCCGCGCCGCCGCGCGGAACACCACCGCACTGCATGCCTTGCACGCACAGCGGTGTCCACTTATCACAACCGCGCCAGGCCACCCTACGCAATCGGATTCTCGTCACAACACCGACAGACACCTCCATCTCACCGTGTCAGCACCGCTTGTGTTGATGCTCTATCGCGACGCCGCGCGGTGCCGGAAAGCAGCGAATTGCGCGGGCGAAACGGCAATATCCGGTTCTGTGATAAGCCCCGCATTAACGTCCCGCTATCGCCTTCGTATGAACGACTTCCGGCCTGGACGACGACCTAAGGTTGTGTCGACGCATCGCGCGCGCTCCACCATGAAGAGCGCATGACGATTCGTCCGCTGCGTGCGCAACGAGCGCGATCCATCGCGCCTGCATCTGCCTCGCGGCGTCCGTCATCACTCATTGCTCGCTCTTTCTTGAAGGGGATCACATATGCAGTTGAAGACCGCTCTGTTGAGCACCGCCGTCGCCGCCGCTCTGGCCGGCGTGGCGTTCCACTCCGCTCGCTCCGACGTTCCGGCCGGCCATCTCGCGACCGCCGCGTCCGTCGCCGGCAGCGCATCCGTCGTCGCGCAAAACGCACACGTCAACACAAGCACGAAGCATGTCAGTTCGCATATGGCGGCGCTCGGCGACACCGGCGCGCGCGCAGGCAGCGAATTGGCGTTCTCCAGCACCTCGCCGGCACAGGCCGATACCACTTCGGCGGCCGAACGCGCCCGCCAATTGCTGCGTAACACCGCGGCCAAGGACGTCAACCTGGCCGCGGCCGACGGCTTCGTCGCGCGCGACGTGATGATCGACCGCGACGGTACCGAACACGTGCGCATGGAACGCACCTATGAAGGCCTGCCGGTGATCGGCGGCGACATGGTCGTGCATTCGCACAACGGTCAGCTCACCTCGATCACCCAGGGCGAGAACATGCGCACCACCATGCGCCCGTCGCTCAAGCCCGGCATCAGCGCCGAGCAGGCGCAGGTCGAAGCCGGCGCCAAGTTCGACGGCACCGTCGCTTCGCTCGATCCGGCCAAGCTCGTGGTGTACGCACGCGGCGGCGCCGAACCGACCCTGGCCTATCAGGTCGGTGTGCAGGGCGCGCGCAACGGCGATCAGGCGCCGGGGGTGATGTCGTACTTCCTCGACGCGCGCACCGGCGCGCTGCTGGAAGCCGAAGACCACTTCCAGACCGCGGCCGCCAACGGCACCGGAAAGACCCTGACCCTGGGCAACGTCGGCATCGTCTCCAACTCGGTCAGCGGCGGTTTCCAGCTCACCGACCCCAGCCGCGGCAGCGGCCAGACCCTGGATGCGCGCAACGGCACCAGCACCTCCGGCGCCGTGGCGTTCAACGACACCGACAACATCTGGGGCAACAACACCATCAGCGACCGCGCCACCGCCGCGGCCGACGCGCACTACGGCGTCGCCGCGACCTGGGATTATTTCAAGACCGTGCATGCCCGCAACGGCATCTTCAACGACGGCCGGGGCGTCAAGAGCTACGTCCACTACGGCAGCAACTACTTCAATGCCGGCTGGAACGGCAGCTACATGGTCTACGGCGACGGCGACTCCAGCAACGGCAACACGCCGCTGGTCGCGCTGGACGTGGCGGGCCATGAGATGTCGCACGGCGTCAACAGCGCCACCGCGAACCTGGGTTACTACAACATCAAGGATTCCGGCGGCATCAACGAAGCCAACTCCGACATCCTCGGCACCCTGGTCGAATACAGCGTCGGCAACGCCATCGACAAGGGCGATTATCTGATCGGCGAGGAGGTCTATCCGGCGTCGCAGGGCGCGACCAAGGCGCTGCGCCTGATGTTCAAGCAGGACGCCGACGGCCGTTCGATCTCGTGCTACCCCACCGGCGGCTTCACCGCCTCGCAGACCGGCCGCGGCGGCAAGTACGACCCGCACTTCACCTCCGGCGTCGGCAACCGCGCGTTCTTCCTGTTCGCCGAAGGCGTCACCCCGCAGACCGGCTTCAACTACACCAAGGCGCAACTGGTCTGCAACAGCGACACCACCATCGTCGGCATCGGCCGGGCCAAGGCCGGCGCGATCTGGTATCGCGCGCTGACCCGTTACTTCGTTTCCAGCACCACCTATCCGCAGGCGCGTGCCGGCACCTTGCAGGCCGCGACCGACCTGTACGGCGCCAACTCGACCGAGTACCAGACCGTGGCTCGCGCCTGGTCGGCGGCCGGCGTCAACTGATCCATCGTCACGCGATACGAAAACGGCCCGCATTGCGGGCCGTTTTTTTGCTCCATCCGCGCGCGCCGCATCGGCGCCGCATCGGCGCACATCAAGCTTGATCGCGCACCCGCAACGGCGGCCAGCGGCCGTACGCGAACGCGCGCCACAGCCATTCCACCGGTCCGAAACGAAACCGCCGCAGCCACCACGCACTCGCCGCGAGCTGCGCCGCGAACAAGACCAGCGCCGCCACGATCAGCGTCGTATACGACCAGCGTCCCCATTGATTCAAACCGTGGTGATACAACACCCAGGTCGCGATCAACGACTGCCCCAAGTAATTGCTCAGCGCCATCCGCCCGGCCGGCGCGAATGCGCGCGGCCAGCGCGCGCCGTCGTGCAACAGCAGCACCACCGCCGCGATCAGCGCCAGCGCCACCGGCAGGCCGGCGAGCATGTGCAGGGCCTGGGCGAAGATCGACGACGCGCTGAACAACGCCAGCGACGGCGCGCTGTCGATCGCCACGCTGATCGCGGTCAGCACGATGCCGCTCGGCAGGCCGTGCACGATCAATGCGCGCAGGACCCAGCGATACCGCGCCGGATCGGCGATCACGCCGCCGCGCACCAGCGAGGCGCCGATCAGGAACAGGCCCAGCGACAGCGGCAGCATCATGCTCCAGCCGGCGATCGTGCTCTCGAAAAAGAACTGCAGCCGCTGCGCGGTGACCGCGGCGTAATCGCCATGCGCGTACGCGGCCACCTCGGCCGCGCGCAGCGCCTGCGCCTGGGCCAGATCGGCCGCATCGCCCTCGGCCACGCCCGGCAGGGTCAGCGCCGCGGCGATGATCAGCATGTAGCCGATCGTGCCCAGGTACAGAGTCAGGCCCAACTTCAGCCAGAAATCCAGCGACAACGAACGCAGCGCCAGCAACGCGAACGCGCTCAAGGCATAGGTGACCAGAATGTCGCCGCCCCAGATCAGCCAGGCGTGAATCAGGCCGAGCGCCAACAGGCCGAAACTGCGACGCAGATAGACCGCGCCGAAACCGCGTCCGGCGCTGCGCGCGCGTTCGAGCATGACCGCGAAGCCCATGCCGAACAGCAGCGCGAACAAGGTCCAGAACTTGTCGCGCACCACCACATACACGAACGCCGACAGCACGCGATCCGAACCGCGCAAGGCCGGATCGATGCCTTCGCGCAATTCGTTCAACGGCCCGGCGAAGCCCGACACATTGCTCAGCAGAATGCCGAGCAGCGCGATCCCGCGCAGCGCGTCGAGCGCTTGCAGGCGGTCGCGTTCGGGGATGGGCGCGAGTTCGGTCGGGACGGGACGCATCGGTTCGCGCGGCTTCTCGGGTAAACGGGGATCGGCATCGGTCTGCGCGGTGACCGCCAAACCCATGCGCTGTGAAACGACAGCTTCTCTATAACGGGCAGCTATTGGGGGGCGGAACTTCAGTCCCGGCGCCTTGTTTTCGGATCGTGCCAGCGATCAGGAAATCCGGGCCTGGCGTGCGCGGATCGAAGAGATCGAGGCTGAAGCCCGTCTCCAGAAGATACCGCGCGGCGGTCGCGCTCCGTCCGACGCGCCATCGCGACCGCGAAAAAACGAACGGCCCGCTCGCGCGGGCCGTCCGGTCTGGGCGTGGTCAGCGACCGCCGCGCATGGATCAGTGGGCGTGACCGCCGTCGCCGTGGACGTGGCCGTGCTCGATCTCTTCCTTGGCCGCTTCGCGCACTTCGACGATCTCGACCGCGAAATGCAGGTCCTTGCCGGCCATCGGGTGGTTGAGGTCGACGTCGACCACGCTCATGCCGATCTTCTGGATGGTCACCGCGCGCGGGCCGAAATTGGTCTGCAGCACCGCTTGCATGCCGACTTCCAGCTTGGTGTCCTTGAAATACTTCTTCGGCACGCGCTGGGTCAGGCCGTCCTGGCGCACGCCGTAGGCGTCGGCCGCGACCACGTCGACTTCGAACTTGTCGCCGGCCTCGTGGCCTTCCATCGCCTTTTCCAGGCCCGGGATGATGTTGTTGTGGCCGATCAGGATCGCCAGCGGATCGCGGCCTTCCGAGCTCTCGAGCGGTTCGCTGCCCTGCTCGGAAACGGTGTAGTGGAATTGAACGACGCGATCTTTCTCGATTTTCATGGCAAATCCGGCTGGGAAGACCGCCCCGTGGCGATCAGGAAAGGAACGGCGGTGCCGCAATGAGCGGGCCGCCACAAAAGGTGACATCGATTGTCTTGTCGCCGCTGCCGTTAGCCGCCAAGCTATCGGCCGTGACGAAGGCCGCGCATTATCCCGGCAACACCGCTCCCGCGCCAGCACGCGGGCCACTGCCGTGGCCGGCGCTGGCCATGGGGCTGAGCCTGTGCCTGCTGCTCGCGGCCTGCGGCGGCGGCAAGCAGGTCGTCCGTCGCGGCCCGGTCCCGCAGCCGCCCGCGCGGGTCTGGCCGCACGTCGAGCCGGAAAACCCTGGCGCCTCCAACGCGGTGCTGATGCGGGCGATCAGCTTGGTCGGCACGCCGTACCGCTACGGCGGCAACACCCCTGACAGCGGCTTCGACTGCAGCGGCCTGGTCAACTACGTCTACCGCGACATGCTGGCGCTCAACCTGCCGCGCACCTCGCGCGACCTGGCCGGCTACCAGGGCCCGAAGATCGAGCCGACCCGGCTGGCCTCGGGCGATCTGGTGTTCTTCGGCAGCTCGGGCAACGTCAGCCATGTCGGCATCTATGTCGGCGAAGGCCGCTTCGTCCACGCCCCCAGCAGCGGCGGCACGGTTCGCCTGGACCGGCTCGACGGCCCCTACTGGCGCGACCACTACAGCGGCGCCAAACGGGTTCTCAGGAAGAACTGAGATCACTTCCTGAATGCGGGAAGCCTCTCATACTCGTCAGAAATGTGAGAAAAATCACATACCTGTTAACGAGCCTCTAACGAAATTTGAACCAACCTCTCGCGCTTCACGGGCATGATCCCCTACCGGTGACGACTTCGTGATGACTAAGTGACGACCCAAACCAATCGCCACAACCGCAAGGCTGCCACCCCCCAAGCACCGCGCGCTACCGCCCAAGGCCTCTCGGCCCGGGCTACTCAACGACTTCTGCTGACCGCCTCGCTGGCGGTTTGCGCTCTGCCCGCCTTCGCCCAGCAGTCTTCCGCGCTGGCCGCGACCGCCGGCGCCCTCCCGTCCGCGACCTCGCTGCGCAACGATTCGGCCGACGCGCCGCAACCGTCGGCCAGCAACATGCTGCCGGAAGCGATGACCCTGTCCGATCGCGCCCTGCTGCTGGCGACCGACCTGAACCGCCTGCTGGGCCAGGGCCAGGACGTGGCCCTGAGCAAGACCGACATGCCGGTGGCCGAACAAGGCCGCATCAAGGGCATGCTGCAGCGCGCGCTGGCCCTGCTGGGCACGCCGTACCGCTGGGGCGGCACCTCGCCGGACCAGGGCTTCGATTGCAGCGGCCTGGTCGGCTACGTGTTCCGCAACGCCCTGGGCATCGAACTGCCGCGCGTCTCGCGCGAGATGGCCAAGACCGGCGAAGTGATCGCCCGCGATTCGATGACCGAAGGCGACCTGGTGTTCTTCGGCCGTCGCGGCCGGGTCGACCACGTCGGCATCTACCTCGGCGAAGGCCGCTTCGTGCATGCCCCGCGCACCGGCAAGGACGTGACCGTGTCCAGCCTGGACAGCGGCTACTGGAGCGGCAAGTTCATGGAAGCGCGCCGGGTCGACGGGATCTAAGGTCGCGGTTCAAGATTCAAGCGCAACAGGCCGCCTTCGGGCGGCCTGTTGCGTTGTGGGGATGGGTTTTGCGGTTTGGCTTGCCGCGCGTCGAGGGTGGCGTGTCTGGAAGGAGACTGCGGTTGCCGAGACGCAGCTCGCTCCTTATGGATTACGAAGCCGGCCGTTTTTCGCACGAAACCGCGGCTGAAATCGGCGCCCACTTTGGAAAAGGGGGCGAGCGCCCGGCTTGGTTCGATCCTGGGTGGCGGTCGGTGCGCGGGGGATTCGCTTTGAGGCGGTCGCCAATGTGTTTAAGCGAGAGCAAAAGCGAATCCCCCCTGCCCCCCTTTTCCAAAGGGGGGAAATGCAAAAGCAAAGGCGAGAGCACACGCATGCCTGCGCCTGCTTTTGCTCGTGCGTCTGCTCGTACACCCGCGCGAGCACCTCTGCTCGTGCGCCTGCTCGTGCTCATGCGGGTGCTCGTGCGGGTGCGGGTGCCGGGGACGGGGTGCGGGGCGGGTGCGGTTACTGATGCCGGTACTGGTGCTGATGAGCTGCTGCGAACAAGCAGATCGTGTTTGCCGAAAAGCAGGTCGCTCCGGATGGATAACGAAGCCAACCGTTTTTCGCATGAAGCCGCGGCTGAAATCAGCGCCCACTTTGGAAAAGGGGGCGAGCGCCCGGCGTGGCTCGATCCTGGGTGGCGGTCGGTGCGCGGGGGATTCGCTTTCAGGCGGCCGGAGGTGGAGTGAAGCAAGAGCAAGTGCAAGAACAAGATCAAAAGCGAATCCCCCCTGCCCCCCTTTTCCAAAGGGGGGAAATGCAAAAGCTGGGGCGGGAGTAAACGTAGGGTGCGCGGGTGGTGCTACCTGCTACCTGCTACCTGCTACCTGCCACCTGCTACCTGCGTCTGAGTAACGCGCGCCGGAAATGACCTGCGCCTGAGCCAAGCAAACCTCAATCCGCGGACTCACTTCCCCGCATCGCCCTCATGCACATACCGCTCCACCGTCGCCTCGATGCCCTTGCTCAGTTCCATCACCTTGAGCGCGTATTCGGCCAGGCGCTTGTCGTCCTCGGTTTCCGGCGTCCATGAAGGCACCGCGGTCGGTTTGCCTTCGACCTGGTCCATCGCCACGAACACGATCACGCAGTGCGTGCACAGCCGCTCGTCCGGCTCGCCGTCGTCCAGGCCCGGGTCGCGCGCTTTCACGTCGACCGCGAAATGCATGCTGCTGTTGCCGGTCAGGATCAGCTTGGTGTGCACGGTGACCAGATCGCTGATCCGGATCGGGGCGACGAAGCGGATGCCGCCGACCGCGACGGTCACGCTGTACTTGCCGCTCCAGCCGACCGCGGCGGCGTAACCGGCCTGATCGATCCATTTCATCACCATGCCGCCGTGCACCTTGCCGCCGTAGTTGACGTCGGTGGGCTGGGCGAGGAAGCGCAGGTTCAATTCGCGTTGCTGGCCTTTCATGCGCTGGCTCCGATCGGCGTGTAAACCTTGAGATGCCGCACCACCGCCGCGCCGACCCGATGCACCGCTTCGCGCGCGCGTTCGTCGTCGAGTTGGCCGTAGTCGTGCAGCTTTTCGGCGGCCTGGCCGACCGCGACCTGCTGCGGCACCACGATCAGGCCGAGCTTGGCCAGCGCGTCGCGCAGCACCAGCAGCGAACGCAGTCCGCCGAGCGGCCCGGGCGAGGCCGAAACGATGCCGGCGACCTTGTCGGCGAACAGCGTGGTGCCGGACCGGCCGCCGGGCATCGGCCGCGAGATCCAGTCGAGGGTGTTCTTGACCAGCGCCGGCATCGAGCCGTTGTATTCGGGCGTGCTGATCAACAGGCCGTCGTGTTCGCCGAGCAGGGCCTGCAGGCGTAGCGCGTTCTCGGGCAGGCCTTCGGCCTCGATGTCGCCGTCGTAGATCGGCAGCGGGTAATCGCGCAGTTCGACCAGGGTCACCTGCGCGCCGGCGGCGCGCGCGCCCTCGGCCAGCACCGGGATCAGGCGGCGGTTGTAGGACCCCGCGCGCAGGCTGCCGGCGAAGGCGAGCAGGCGCGGGGACGGGTCGATCGGGCTGGCGGACATGCGGTGCTCCGTGGCGAATCGCCCGATTATGCGCGAGCCGCCCGGCAGCCGGGTGAGCGCATGCCCCAAAGCAAACGCCCCGGCCGAAGCCGGGGCGTTGTCGTTTTCAGGCAATGCGGCGGCCTGCGCGGCCGCGCGCAAGTTCAAACGGCGCTCACTTCTCCAGCTTGAACTCGCCGTACTCCTTGAGCTGGCTCTGCACGGCCTTGTAGTCGCCGACCACGATGATCGACTGGTCCTTGGTCGCGTAGTACTTCTTCGCCGCCGCCTGGACCTGCTCGGCGCCGACCGCGCGCACCTTCGGCACGTACTCGCCGAGGAACTGCGGCGGCAGGCCGTACAGCCAGTTGCTCGCCAGCGACGCCGCCACCGATGCCTGCATCTGGTTGCCGATCAGATAACCGCCGGCCACATAGCGCTTGGTGTCTTCCAGTTCCTGCGCCGGTACCGGGTAGTCGTTGAGCTTGCCGAATTCGTAAATGAATTCGCCGATCGCCGCGCCGGTGACTTCGTTGCGCACATCCGCCGAGGCCTGGACGATGCCGCCGGCGCGCAAGGCGTTGAGTCCGCCGCGCGCGCCGTAGGTGTAGCCCTTGTCCTCGCGCAGGTTCTGCATCAGCCGGCTGCTGAAACCGCCGCCGAGCACGATGCCGGCGAGTTGCGCCGGAATGTAGTCGGCATCGGTGGCGGCGATCGCCGGACGGCCAAATCGCACCGCCGACTGCACGCTGCCGTCGCGCTGCACGAACAGGCGTTGCGGTTTGGCCTCGCGCCGCGCCGGCGCGGTGTCGGCGATCGGCTCGCCGCTGCCCTTCCAGCCACCGAACGCGGCTTCGGCGTACTTGAAGCCCTCGTCGGCGCTGATCCGGCCGGTGACGATCAACAACGCGCGTTCGGGACGGAACCGGCGCGCGTGTTCGGCGCGAACCTTGTCGGCGCTGACCGCATTGATCGCGGCCTCGGTCGGCTGGGTGTGGCCGTAAGGATGATCGCCGTAGGTCGCCGCGAGCAAGGCGCGGGTGGCCTTGAAGCCCGGCTGCGCCTGCGAGACCTTCAATTCCTGCAGTGCGTTCGCCTGCGCGAGCTTGACCTCGGCGTCGGGGAAGTTCGCCTGCTGGGCGACTTCGGCCAGCAGCCGCAGCATCGCCTCGGACTGGGTCGGCAGCGCGTAACCGCTGAGGATCACGCCGTCGTTGAGCGCATTGGCGGCGAGCGTGCCGCCGTAGCCCTGCGCGGCCTCGGCGATCGCCTTGGCGTCGCGCTTGGGCGTGCCCTGGGTCAGCAATTGCGCATACAGCGAGGCGAAACCCGAGGCGTCGGCCGCATCGGCGGCGTAGCCGGCATTGCGCACCGCCAGCACGTAGTCGACCCGCGGCAGACCCTTGCGCGGCACGACCCAAACTTCCAGACCATTGGCGAGCGTCTTCTGCGCGATCTGCGGCACCGGCAACGCCTTGTCGGCGGCCAACGGCGGCAGTTGCGAAGGCAGTTTGGCGGCCGGGCCGGCGAGCGCGGCACCGCTGATCGCGATGATGGCCAGCGAGGTCGCCACGGCGAGCAGATTCTTATGCATGTTCATGTCGTCTCCTCGCTCAGTTCTGGCCGGACGGCGCGGCGGCGGCGGGCGCGGCCATCGCGGTCGGGCGGCGGTCGATCACGGTGCGGTTGGCGCGGGTCAGATAGGTCTTGGCCGCGCGCTGCAGATCGGCGGAGGTCACCGCTTCGATCCAGCCGGGAATCTTGTTGACCACGTTGGCGTCGCCCCACAAGGTCTGCATGCGCGCGACGGTGTCGGCGCGGTCGATATAGCTTTCCAGGCCGTTGTACCAATCGGCCAGCATCTTGGTCTTGACCCGCTTGAGCGTGGCCGCATCCACCCCGCCCTGGGCGATCTTCGCCACTTCCTCGTCGATCGCCGCGAGCACCGCGTCGGCGCTGCTGTCGGGCTTGTACAGCGCGAACAGGGTGTACAGGGTCGGGCCGTTGTAGGTCCACGGATCGGTCAGGCCGTACAGCGCCTCGACGCTGAGCGCGAGCTGCTTGCGCTTGACCAGGCTCTGGTACAGACGCGAAGCCTCGTCGCCGGCCAGCACGCTGCCGAGCACCGCCATCGGCGCGTGATCGCGGCTGCCGCGCGCGGGCATCTTCCAGGCCGCGGCGATCGCCGGCACCTGCGCCAATGCGTCGGTCTGGTTGACGCGTTTTTCCTGGGTGTTGAGGCCTTCGCTGTAATCCGGCGGCGGCGGAGTGGAACGGCCGGGAATCGCGCCGAAGTACTTGTCGGCCAGTTTGAAAGCCTCGGCCGGCGTAATGTCGCCGGCGATGCCGAGCACGGCGTTGTTGGGGCCGTAGTAGTCGCGATGGAACGACTGCACGTCGGCCAGGCTGGCGTTTTCCAGATCCTGGAAACTGCCGTAGCCGTCGTGGTTGTTCTCCCACTTCTGGAACGCGTGCTGGCCGATGTCGATCCACATGAAGCCGCCGTAGGGCTGGTTCTTCACGTTGACGCGGATTTCCTCCTTGACCACGTCCTGCTGGTTTTTCAGCGTGGTCGGATTGAAGTCGAGCGTCTTCATGCGATCGGCTTCGAGCCACAGGATGCGGTCGAGCGCCGACACCGGCGCGACCTCGATGTAGTTGGTGAAGTCGGCGCGGGTCGAACCGTTGTTGCGGCCGCCGCCGCCGCTGATGACCTGGTCGAACACACCCTTGGGCGCGGTCGGCGTGCCCTGGAACATCAGGTGTTCGAACAGATGGGCGAAGCCGGTGCGGTTCTTGGGCTCCAGCCGCATGCCGACGTGATAGACCACGCTGACGCCGACGGTCGGCGAGCTGTGATCCTCGGACACGACCACGGTCAGTCCGTTGTCGAGTTTCTTGACCGCCACCGGCACCTGCCAGCGATCGCTCTCGGCCGCGGACGCAGGAGCGAACGCGGCGGTCGTGATCGTGGTCAGTCCGGCCAGCAGTACGCTCAGATGACGCGTGCGCATGGGTGGCTCCCTGTCTTTGTCGAGATGTTGTGTCGAGATGAGTCGGATGATGCTTCTGGTGCGGGTATCGCGAATGGCGTCGAGCCCCTCGACGCGCCCCGGGCCCGCGCACCTTAACCTGCCCGGGCGGGCCGCGCATGCGGGTCGAAAGTCACGTAGGGGGATGGCGCGCACGGCCCGGCGCTGGCCGTCGCCGCGCGAATCGCCGACACTGTGCGCCCCGCGTCCTTGCCCCACCGACCCGCCGATGCCGTACACGCCTATCGTGGCCACCCTGGGCTACGTGCTTTCGCCCGATGGCCGCCAAGTGTTGATGGTGCATCGCAACGCCCGTCCCGACGATCATCAGCTCGGCAAGTACAACGGCCTGGGCGGCAAGCTCGAGGCCGACGAGGACGTGGTCGCCGGCATGCGCCGCGAGATCTTCGAGGAAGCCGGCATCGACTGCACCGCGCTGCAGCTGCGCGGCACCATCAGCTGGCCGGGGTTCGGCAAGCGCGGCGAGGACTGGCTCGGGTTCGTGTTCACCATCACCGCGTTCGAAGGCATGCCGTTCGCGAGCAATCCCGAGGGTTCGCTGGAGTGGGTCGATCTCGACCGCCTGCACGAACTGCCGATGTGGGAAGGCGACCGCGAGTTCCTGCCGCTGGTGTTCGACGCCGACCCGCGCGCGTTCCACGGCGTGATGCCGTACCGCGACGGGCGGATGGTGTCGTGGAAGTATTCGCGGGTTTGAGCGGCTGAGCTGGGGACTTGCTGGAGTCGGAACTCGCCTATCGACGCGGCGAGTCGGAACAACGGCAAGCCCGCTTTACCCTTTCGATAAAAGCCGTTCGACCTCGCCCCAGTCCAATTCCCAGATACGGCCATGGCAGGCCCAGTCCGGCAGCGAACCGCTCACGCGTTCGGCCGGCCCGTGCGGGAATATCGGGCCGCGAAATTCCAGGTTCAACAATATTCCCGATACCGGCGCCCAACGCAGGATCGCCTCGCGCGCCGGCCGTAGCGGGCTTTGCGCCGGATCGCCACCGCTCTGCGCCAGATCGAAGCTTTGCGAGTCGAACACCACCAGGCAGCGCGAGTCCTCAGTGCGCAGCAGATAAATGCGCCCGCCCTGTTCGGGCTCATGCACGGCGCGGCAATCGCGCAGCGCATGGCGCTCCTCGCGCACCACTCCGGCCCGGGCATCGATCTGAAAGGCGCCAAGCGTGCTGCGCTTGATCGCGCGCCATTGTCGCGCGAAGGTCCAGGCATTGACCGAGGCATGCACCATGCCCAGCAACAGGCAGGCCGCGAGCAGGTACGGCCAATAGGCCGCGACCCAGCCGGCCAGCGCGCTCCCGCTACGTAGGCTCAGCACCGAAATCGTCAGCACGACCAGAAAAAAACCGGTGACCGCGGCGCAGCTCTTCAGCCACTCCCTTCGCCAGTGGCGTATGTGGGCGGGCACCTGGTCGGGCGATTGGTCCGTCGACGCCATCAACTCGTCCGCCCTGGGCACTATCAGCTCGAGCCTGCCGCGCTCGTCCTGCGTCATCGCCACCATTGTCGTGCGCGCCACCATGCTCGTACCTCCGTGTGTCCAGCAGCATCCAGTGCTTTCAGCAAAAACCCGACACGGGTAAAGCGCCTGGGCGGCCGGCGCGCTCCGGCGCAGTCACGCGCGCAGACGCACCATCGCCGCTGCATCGTTGTTGCCGGCGACCGCCATGCCGGTGCATTCAACCACCGACACGCACCGTGCCCTTGCCTTCCTTCTGTTCGAACACGAAGCTGAAAGCCAGGCTCACCGCGACCGCTTCTTCCTTGCCGGTCACGCAGCCTTCCTCCTGCGGCTTGGCGCCCGGATAAACGCAGCGGAACGCCGGATCGAACCGCCACTGCAGCACCGCCGCCTGCGCGGCTTCGACGAACTGCGGCGCCGCGGCCGTCGACGCCGGACAACCCTGCTCCACCCCGACCGGACGGCTGCCGCTGACCCGCCCGTCCGCGCCGATCGCTACATTGAGGCAAACCGTCTGCGGCGCCAGTCGCTGCGCCAGCAATTCCCGCGGATAGGCCGGCGCGGCGTTGTCGCGTTCGGCCAACGGCATCTGGAAGGTTTCGTTGTCGCCCAGTTGCATGCGCTCGGGCGCGGTCAGTAGCTTGTCGATCGAGCGCACGCCGACCGCGCCGGTGTGCGGATCGTCCTGCGCCGCGCTGTGCGGCGGCGCGCTGGCGCAGGCGCTCAACATCACCACGCAGCCGCTGAGCATCCATGATTTAAATCGCATCGTTGTCTCCATGACCACGTGGGTATTCGTTGTGTCGTTGCGATGGTGTCGGTAGCGGAACACGCGCGCTTGGCGGATTACGCAGCTTCGGGCCGCGTGCTCGATTTTGTCTTAAGCGGCGCTGTGGATCTTGCCATGATCAGGCGACCGGGGCATCTCATGCGCTGGCGCCTGGGCAGGTGTCCCATGAAGAAGTTTGTTCGATCTCCAGCCGTGAGTTTACGACTGCGTCGAGTTGCGATGTCGGCGTTATGGCGTGGTCGCGGCTTGCTCCTACAGGGTGGCCATGTGGCTTTCGTCCGAGGTCAGGTTTCGCTTCCAGCGCTGCGAAGCCCCTT
>NZ_LMHM01000013.1:134236-218917 GCF_001427785.1 Lysobacter sp. Root690 | reverse complement strand
TTTCTTTTGTCGCTTTTGACAAAAGAAAGTAACTCGGCCGCTTGCGGACGAAAGCTGTTGACCCTGCCTTTAGCTCAAAAGCTCAAAAGCTCAAAAGCTCAAAAGCTGTTAGAGCGTTAAGGCCAAGCAGGCTCAGCGCCCCGCGTCTAACTTGCCGTCGGCTTTCAAGTCAGCCCCGACCGTACTCGCGCCCTTAGCCCCCACCCCAGTACTCAAGCGACGCAACGGCACCAGCCCGTAGTACTGAAAAAAATAACCCGTCGTATTAGCCACACATTCGCCCTGATAGTCGATGCAAGGCTCAACCTCGGGCGGCACACGCAGAATCACCAGATTGTCCCGAGTCACCAGCCCCGCGTCGTCGATCCTGCGCCCATACCCATAAATCCCGCGACGCAGATGCTCACTGGCCGGATACAACCGCACCGGCTCGCTCCAGGTGTCGCGATCGGTGCGCATCGCCAGGCGATAGCCCTGCGCATCGCGCGAGATCTCCAGGAACGGCCCGAGCCCATCGTCGTCGCGATCGCGCTGATAGGTGCCGACGAAGCTGTCTTGCAGCGGCGCGGCCGCATCGGGACGCGTCGGCGCCGCGCAACCGGCGATCCACACGGACATGGCCGCGGCGATGACGGGCAATACGATGCGAATCGATGCGCGCCGCTTCGCACGGCAGTCCTTCAGCGCGAGCGTCATCGCCGCAGCCAGCTCATGCGCGGGTTTCTTCCTCGATCCCGACATTGGTCGGCGCCGCATCGTAGACCGCCTTGTCGAGCAGACCGGTTTCCTTGGCCACCAGCACCGGCACCAGCATCTGCCCGGTCACGTTGGTCATGGTCCGCATCATGTCGAGCACGCGGTCGATCGCATACAGATAACCGATCGTCTCCAGCGGCAGGCCGGCGGCGCTGAGCACCACGGTCGCCATGATCACCGCGGTGCCGGGCACGCCGGCGGTGCCGAAGCTGCCCAACACGGAGGCGATCATCACGATGAAATACTGATCGGCGGTCAACGGCGTACCGGTGTACTGGGCGATGAACACCGCGCACAGCGCCGGATAGATCGCGCCGCAGCCGTCCATCTTGATGCTCGCGCCCAAGGGCGAGGCGAACGCCGCGTAGTCCTTGTTGACGCCGAGGTTATGGGTGATCGAGCGCATCGCCACCGGCATCGCGGCGAAGCTGGACGAACTCACGAACGCCACCTGCATGCCCGGCGCGGCGCCGCGGAAGAACTTGAGCGGGTTCAGCCCGTGCGCCAGCAGCAGGCCGCTGTAGACCACGACGATGTGCAGGGCGCAAGCGACATACAGCGCCAGCACGAAACTGCCCAGCGGCAGCAGCTTCTCGAACCCGTACGCGCCGACCAGCGAGGCGATCAGGCCGAAGGTGCCGATCGGGGTGACTTCCAGCACGAAGCGGGTCACCTGGATCATCAGGTCGCTGGTTTCGCCGACCAGCTTGCGCACGCCGGCGACTTTCTCGCCGAGCTTGACCATCGCGAAGCCGAGCAGCCCGGCGAAGAAGATCACCGGCAGGATCGACCCCTTGCCGGCGGCGAGCACGGTTTCGCCGGCCGCGTTCTTGGTCGCGCCGATGCCGGTCAAGGCGTAGAACGGATTGCTCGGCACCACGTCGAGCAACACCTTGACCACGCTGGGCACGTCGCGCGGCTTGTAGCCTGAATCCACCGCCAGCCCGGTCACGCCGGCGCCGGGCTGCATGATCGTGCCGACCGCCAGGCCGATGCCGACCGCGAGCACCGCGGTGATCGCGAACCAGGCGAAGGTGCGGCCGCCGAGCGCGGCGATCGATTTCTGTCCGTGCAGCGACGCGACCGCGTTGATCACCGCGAAAAACACCAACGGCACCGCGATCATCTTGATCAGGGTGACGTACAGATCGCCGAGCGGCCCGAACCAGGTGTCGGCCGCCGGACCGAAGGCCCAGCCGGCCAGCGCGCCGAGCACGAAGCCGGCGACCACGCGCTGCCAGAACGGGATGCGGAACCAGGCCGAGAACAAAGCGGTCATCGCGGGCTTATCCAATGAATGCGTCGGTGAGTGCGTCGGTGGAGGCGAAGCGGACGCGGCCGATGGGGCACGCGCGCGGACGGGTGGGACAACACGATAAACACCTTCGCCGCGGCGCTGCCTGATCTGAGCGCATAAGCCGGCAACGAAACATTATTACTTCGGCCAGCTTCGGCAAACCAGCCGGACTGCGTTGGAACAATAGTGGATTGTCGGAGCGATACGAAGAGCGAGTTCACAGGAGTGAGAAACGAGTGGGCGACCGTCTGCCTTACCCGTTACTCACTCCTGTGAACTCGTTCCTCGCCAAACGCCAGCCGCCACGCACGGCAAAAGCCCGCCCAACCGCGGTCACACGCCCGAGGCATAATCGCCGGCTTGTCATTCCCAACGCCCGGCCCGCCCATGTCCAAGCTGCGTTCCGCTTCCGTTCTGCTCGTCCCCGCGTTGCTCACCGCCTGCGCCGCGGCCGCTCCGACCCGACCCGATGCGCCCGGCGCCGGCGTGGCGGTCGAGGTCCCGGCGATCCAGCATCCGCAAGGCGAAACCCCGGCCTGGTGGTACCGCGACGGCGCCGCTCAGGCCGCGCAGCGTGGCGCGTCGTCGGCCAAGGCCAAGAACGTGATCCTGTTCGTCGGCGACGGCATGAGCCTGACCACGGTCGCCGCCGCGCGCATCCTCGCCGGCCAGCTCAAGGGCGCACCCGGCGAAGAAAACCGCCTGAGCTGGGAACGCTTCCCCTCGACCGCGCTGAGCAAGACCTACAACACCGATTCGCAGACGCCCGACTCGGCCGGCACCATGAGCGCGATGGCGACCGGCGTGAAGACCCGCGCCGGCGTGCTCAGCATCGGCCAGAAGGGCCTGCGCGGCGACTGCGCGGCGGCCCTGCAGGCGCCGATGCTGACCTTGTGGGAACTCGCCGCGAGCCAAGGCCTGGCCACCGGCGTGGTCACCACCACCCGCGTCACCCACGCCACCCCGGGCGCGACCTTCAGCCATTCCGCCGACCGCAACTGGGAAAACGACATGGACCTGACCGATAAGGCCAAGTCCGAGGGCTGCATCGACATCGCCCGGCAGATGATCGAATCGCCGTACGGCACCGGCCCGGACGTGTTGATGGGCGGCGGCCGCGGCAACTTCATGACCGTCGAGCAGCGCGATCCCGAGTACGACGACAAGGTCGGCCAGCGCCTGGACGGCCGCGACCTGATCGCGACCTGGAAGCAACGCCACCCCGGCGGCGAATACGTGTGGAACGCCAAGCAGTTCGCCGCCGCGCCCAAGGACAAGCCGCTGTTCGCGCTGTTCGAACCCGACCACATGCAGTTCGACCACGATCGCCCGCAGGACGGCGCGGGCGAACCCTCGCTGGCGCAAATGACGGTCGCTGCGATCGAACGGCTCAAGAAAATCAAGGGCGACAACGGCTTCGTGCTGCTGGTCGAAGGCGGCCGCATCGATCATGCCCACCACATGGGCAACGCCTATCGCGCGTTGACCGACACCATCGCGCTGAGCGAAGCGGTGGAAGCGGCGAACAAGGCGACCTCCGCGGACGACACCTTGATTCTGGTCACCGCCGATCACTCGCACACCCTGAGCTTCGTGGGCTACCCGACCCGCGGCAACCCGATGCTCGGCAAGGTGCGCGGCACCAGCGGCGAAGACGGCGACCCGAACGACTACGCCCGCGACGCGCTCGGCAAGCCCTACACCACGCTCAATTACAGCAACGGCCCGGGCTACACCGGCGCCAGCTCGCAGCAGCCCGAAGGCCCGCACAAATTCCCGCACACCGCCAGCGGCATGCAGGAAATCGAAAAGGGCCGCCCGGACTTGAGCAACGTCGATACCCAGGCGCCCGACTACATGCAGGAAGCGTTGGTCCCGACCACCGCCGAAACCCATGGCGGCGACGACGTCGGCATCTGGGCGCGCGGCCCCGGCAGCAGCGCGGTGCGCGGCAGCGTCGAGCAGAACACGATCTACCACTTCCTGCTGCAGTCGATGCCGAAGCTGCGCGCTTCGTTGTGTGCGAAGGGCGATTGCGATGCGAATCAGGTGCCGGTGACGTTGCCTAAGGCGGATCAGTTCAAGAACTGAGTGGGCATCGTGCGCTTATCGAAAAGCGAATCCCCCCTGCCCCCCTTTTGCAAAGGGGGGAACAGCACGGGATTACAAAGAAAACGGCGACCTTGGGGTCGCCGTTTTCTTTTTCAAAGCGCTAGCGCTCAAGGCGAATCACCAGCGGCTCGAATCACCAGCAGCCCACGCAACCAGCAGCTCGCTGCGCAACCCGCCGAAGCGACGAATGCAGTCTCCCCCTTTGCAAAAGGGGGATTAAGGGGGATTCGCTTTTGCTTCTGCCCTTGCCGTTAGCTAAACCCCATCCCTCAAAACGGCTTAGCCAACACCAACCAGACAATCGCAATCAACGCCAGCAACGGCAACTCATTGAACAGACGCAACGTCCGCGACGAGGGCAATGCCCTTCCCTTGTCCACGCCCTTGAGCCAGCGCCCGGTAAAAATGAAATACACCAGCAACACCGCGACCAAGCTCAGCTTGACGTGCAACCAGCCGCCGACCGCGAACATCTGCGGCAGCCCATCGCCGAACACCCGATAGCCCTGCCACATCAACAGCCCGCATAAAAACGCGATGCCGAACATGACGTGGCCGAAGCGATACAGCTTGCGCCCCATCAGCACCAGCCGCGCGCGCACCGCCGGTTCGTTGCCGGCCTCGGCGATGTTGACCAGGATCCGCGGCAGGTAGAACACCGAGGCCATCCAGGCGATCACGAACACGACATGGAAGGTCTTGGTCCATAGATAGGCATTCATCGCGGGCTTCCTGATAAGGGCTGGCGGGTTGATACGAGAGTGAGGGAACCGGCTGCGAACCGCCGCGCCGCCGGCGGCGACGCCAACTCGCGATGGCGCCGATATCGACAGCATCGCGCGGCGGCAATCGAACCCGCCGCCGCTCCGGTCCCGAGGCGCGTTAGGATGCCACGCTCCACCGCAAGCCACCGCCACGATGAGCAAACAGTACGACGCCGCCTACTTCCAGCGCTGGTACCGCGACCCGGCCTTGAAACACCAGGCCATCGGCGGCGCCGCGCGACTGGCGCGCAAGGTCGCGCTGACCGTCGCAACCGCCGAGTATCACCTCGAACGCCCGATCCGCAGCGTGCTCGACATCGGCTGCGGCGAAGGCCCGTGGCGCGCGCCGCTGCTCAAGCTGCGCCCGCGCCTGCAGTATCTGGGATTCGACAGCAGCGAATACGCCACTGCGCGCTTCGGTCGCAGCCGCAACCTGCACCTGGCGCGGTTCGGCGATTTCGAATACCTGCGCCCGTGCGCGCCGGTCGACCTGCTGATCTGCAGCGACGTGCTGCATTACCTGGACACCCGCGAACTCGACCGCGGCCTGCCCGGCCTGGCCGAGCTGTGCGGCGGCGTTGCATTCCTGGAAACCTTCACCCGCGAGGACGGCATCGAAGGCGACACCGACGATTTCAAGCGCCGCCCGGCCGCGTTCTATCGCGAACGCTTCGCCGCGCAGGGATTCACCGCGTTGGGCTCGCACCTGTGGCTGACGCGGCGGTTGCGCTATGGCACCTCGGCGCTCGAGACCGCCGGTTAGTTCCGTATTACTCCTGTAGGAGCGGCGCGAGCCGCGACCGCGCCGTCGCATCTACGACGCGACCGGCCGCAGACCCGCCCCCCACGCTCATCGCTCCAGAGGTTGCAACGAGATCGGTTAGGAGAAGTACGCCGTGACCGAAGTGGCGCGGTCGCGGCTTACGCCGCTCCTACATGGCGCCTTCGTGGATTCGCACCGCCTGCCGCCGCGTCTCATCGCCTCGTGGAACGCAACCCACCACCCACCGCGCCATTCACGCGACCTCCGTCCCAATCCGCTATGCTGCGCCGCAGCAAACCGCACGCCCCGGAACCCGCTACGCTCCGGCGCCAGTTCGCCCGCCAAAGAGACCCCGACCCGATGCTGCTTTATCAGATGCACGAATTCGGCCGCGCCTGGATGGCCCCGATGACCTACTGGGCCGATGCCGGCGCGAAGATGTTCGCCGCCCCCGGCAGCTGGCTGTCGACCGTACCGGGCGCCTCGCGCCTGGCCGCCGGCTACGAACTGCTCTACCGCATCGGCAAGGACTACGAAAAGCCCGAATTCGGCATCCATTCGATCCAGATCGACGGCAACACCTATCCGGTGATCGAGCGCGAGATGCAGCGCAAGCCGTTCTGCCGGCTGCTGCGCTTCAAGCGCTACGCCGACGACGCCGACAACATCGCCGAACTCAAGGACGATCCGCCGGTGCTGGTGGTCGCGCCGCTGTCGGGCCATCACAGCACTTTGCTGCGCGATACGGTCAAGACCCTGCTGCGCGACCACAAGGTCTACATCACCGACTGGATCGACGCGCGCATGGTCCCGACCGAGGACGGCGCGTTCACCCTCGACGATTACATCGGCTACATCCAGGACTTCATCCGTCTGATCGGCGCCGACACCCTGCACGTGATCAGCGTCTGCCAGCCGACCGTGCCGGTGCTTGCGGCGGTGTCGCTGATGGCCGCGCGCGGCGAACCCACCCCGCGTTCGCTGGTGATGATGGGCGGCCCGATCGACACTCGCGAAAGCCCGACCAAGGTCAACGACCTGGCCGTGCACAAGCCGCTGTGGTGGTTCGAAAACAACGTGATCCATCACGTGCCGGCGAACTTCCCCGGCCGCGGCCGCCGCGTCTATCCCGGCTTCCTGCAGCACAGCGGCTTCGTGGCGATGAACCCGGAGCGGCATTTCCAGTCGCACTGGGATTTCTATCAGGACTTGCTGAAGGGTGACCTGGAAGACGCCGATTCGCATCGCCGTTTCTACGACGAATACAACGCCGTGCTCGACATGCCGGCCGAGTACTACCTCGACACCATCCGCGTCGTGTTCCAGGAACACCTGCTGCCGCGCGGCCTGTGGGACGTGGCCGGCGAGCGGGTCGATCCCGGCGCGATCAACAACACCGCGCTGCTGACCATCGAAGGCGAACTCGACGACATCTCCGGCCAGGGCCAGACTCGCGCCGCGCACACGCTGTGCACCGGCGTGGACGAAGCCGACCGCCAGCACATCACCGTCGACGGCGCCGGCCACTACGGCATCTTCAGCGGCCGTCGCTGGCGCGATCAGGTGTATCCGCAGGTGCGCAACTTCATCGCCAAGTACGCGGCGAAATAAACCGCCGCATCCCGCTCGACTGCGCTTTATCGCGGTCCGCTCGACCTGAACGTCGGGCGGACCGTTTTGTTTTGCGCGACGCGGAATACTCAGACGGCATGTAGCTTACGGTCGCCCGTGAGCGACCGCGCGAGTGTGCAAACGTTCGCCTTCCGCTGGACGGCCTGCGCCGCATTCGTACGCAGTACAACCGCGAAAACCTCGCCCCTGTGCGCGCCGCGATCAGAAAACAGCGACACGCGCCGCTAAAAAATGTCGACTGGGCATCAATTACGCACGGCCACGACGGCAGCCGGCGCCGGGATGGCTACAGTCGCCTCAGCCGCGCGGCGATGAGTCCGCGCGATCGCAGGATCACGATTCCCGCGCAGCTAAGGAGAGCTGGATGAACCCTCACGCAGGCAGCGCGCGCACTGCGCACGCACACGGTCGCAACCGCCGGTCTTCGCCATCCCGCATCGTTCCAGCCACGCCACCGCCGGCGTCGCGGCAGCCGTCGCGCGTGCATTCCATCGATCGCATCTGAAGCCACCCCATGTACGCCGCTCGCGCCATGACGGCCCGGCCGGCGCACTCAGCGCGCGAAGGCCGCACCGGACTTCGCGCATCGCCCACGCCAAGGAGAGCCCGCATGAAATCCCTTATTCCGTTGCGCACCCAGTTGCGTACACGATCCGTCGTCGCATCCGTCGCCCTGTCGGTATTGATGTTGTGCAGCGGCGCGGCCGCGGCGAATGCGGCCTGCGTCTACGCCGGCCAGGATTGGATGGCAGCGTTTCAGGAGAAGGACGTGGCTTGCTCGAACCAGGGCCCGAACAGCGCGAGTTGCGATGCGCGCGAAGCCGAACAGGCCGCGGCCATGCAGGCGATGAACAGCAGTTGCCCGCCGCTGGACGACTACTGCAGCGTGGTCCGCGATCAGTACGAACAAGCCGCCGCGACCCGCAGCTTCGAATGCCGCCAGGCCGGGACCGCGCTCGATCCGCAATGCCAGGCGCTGCGTCAAGCCGAGTTCCAGCAGTTCAAGCGCTTCGTACGCGAATGCATGGTGTTTTGAACGTAATGCCTTGAACGCGATGTTTTCGAGCCGGGCGCGACCGCGCCCGGAGAGCGAAAGCAGACGACCCGACCACGCCGCATTCCGGTGTTCCATCGCGGCATCGGACAGCCCGCTTCGACCGCGCAACGTCGATCGAAGCGGGGCTGCCTGACCACGTTCGTTGAGCCGAACTTGATGCCCCACGTTCCTTGAGCCGCGCGGTTGAGCCACGCGCGCAATCGGGCCCGCCGGAAAGGCCCTCGGACCGAAAACCCAGTCGGGAGACCTTCATGTCCAGTCGCCTCGCCATTTTGCTTTTCCTGTGCTGCTGCAGTTTCGCCGCGACGCTGCACGCCGCGCCCAGCGTGTGTTTCCTCACCGCCACCCAATTGCATCGCGATCGCTTCGAACGAGTGATCGCATGCGAAACCGACGGCCCGTCCAGCCCGAGCTGCGAGGCAGCCGAAGACCGCGAACTCGCCGGCCTGGCATCGCTGCGGCGCAACTGCCCGGTCCCCAGCCTGGAATGCCAATCCGCGCTTTACCAGCATTACCAGTATTGGCCGCATCGCTCGGCGATCTGCCACGCCGCCGGCAGCGCGTCCGATCCGGCCTGCGTGGCCGCGGTCGAGCACGACGAGGACCTGTACTACGCCGTGATGGGGAACTGCGGTTATCTCTCGCGGCCCTGATCGACATCGCCGCTCCACGCGATAGGTCATCGGCGTGCGCGGCACCGCATTCATCGCCCCGCATCAACGCTTACATCGCTACCCACATCGCCACCGACAAGGAAGACCACCATGAAACTCCAAGCCCTTTACGCAAGCCTGTTCGCCATCGCATCGTGCGCCGGCGCGGCCCACGCCGCCACGCCCGCCTGCGCCAGCGCGCGCATCCAAGTCGAAGTCAGCCATATCCAGCGCGTGCAGGCCTGCACTTCGCAAGGTCCCAACAGCCCGATCTGCCGCCAGAACGAACAGGTCGAAAAACTGCAATGGCAGATGATGGATGCGGTGTGTCCCGCGCCGGCGCCGCAATGCGCGGTCCAACGTCAGCTGTACGACATCGTGTCGCAGCAGCGCGCGATCAAATGCCAGCAAGCGGGGTCGTCGACGGCTCCGGTTTGCCAGGCCGCGATGCAGCAGGAAGACGTGAGCTTTCTTCAGGTCAAGCTGAGCTGTTTCATGCAGTGATCGGCACGGGCGGCCCATCAAGCAGGCGCGCCGTCCAAGCTTGCTGTCCCGATCGCCCGATTCTCGACCGACCCACGACCAAGCACTGGAGCCGTCCATGAAGACCGCATCGCTGGCCTTGCTCGTTTTGTCCCTGTCGTTCTCCGCCGGATTGCTCGCGGGACCCTGCGCGCCGACGGTGGAGGAGATCATGGCCTTGCGCGATACCCGCATCAACCTGTGCGAGAGCTACGGCCCGAACGATCCGGTATGCCTCGCCCAGAATGGGTACGAGTTCGACTTCGTACGCTCGGTGATACAACAGTGTCCGGCTAACTCTAGCCAATGCCAGCGCACGCCTCATGCTTACGTCGCCGCATGGGGTCAACGCTACGACACTTGCCGAAATGCAGGTTCGTCCTCCGATCCCGCCTGCATCGCCGCGCAAGGAACCGAAGACAACCGCTTCTATCCGTTCGCAAGCTGTCTGCTCAACGACTGGTGAGCCCGCCTCGCGCACGATCGCGTATGCCGGCATGAGCCCTGTGGTCAAAAACGATCAGCCGGCCTCGCGGCCGGCTGATCGATGGGTAACGCGGACGACGCAGCGGTTTCAGTCGTGCTGCGCCCACCGCACCAACAGGTGCTTGGCCAACTGGGCATGCGCATAACCGATCATGCGCGCGGCGTGCAGGGTCACGAACAGCAGCACGACGCCGATCGCGGCGAACAGCGGCCAGGCCCACGGCTCCCACGCGCCGGCCATTTCGATTCCGTCCAGATACACGCCGTGGCCGACCAGGCCGAACAACTGCGCGAACGGCAACAGGATCAGCGACAACGACAGGCTCAGGCCGACCACCGCGATGACGAAGTAGATCGTGCCCAGCGGCAGCATCAGCAGCATGTACAACAGCGTGCCCCAGGTGCGCGGGTCGACGAAGATCTGCTTGATCCGCTCCATCACCGACAGTTCGCGGTTGGTGTACAGCGGCCGGCGCGGCATGCGTTCGCCGAGCATCACTTCGATGATGCGGCCCTCCACCAGCGCCAGCACCCGCACCGAGCCCAGGAACAGGATCAGCAGCGGAATGCCGATGATCAGGATCAACAGCCCCAGCGACAACCAGATGCCGGTGTTGACCCAGGTGAAGTAGAACGTGCCGGTCGCCAGCGACAGCAGCATGTAGAACAGCGCGCCGTAGGTGCGCGGCTCCAGCGCCACGCCGAAGAAACGCCCGAGCAGCGACTTGCGCTTTTTCGGCGCCGGCGGCCGCAGCGCGGTCTGCACCTTGATCTCGGTGTCGCGGTAGATGTCGGCGACCTCGTCGGGCGCGCCGTAACTGCCGGCGACCGCGGCGATCACCTCGGCCTCGTTGCGGTCGGGGTTCTCGGCCAGCTCCGAGCGCAGGTATTCCTCGGCGTCGTACAGCGCGTCCTGGACCAGCGCCGGATCGGCGCCGCGCAAGGCCGCGCGCAGGCGGTCGAGATAATCGGGAATCGAACGCGGCAGGCCCGCGTCGGCGAAAGAATCGGTGTGGCCTGCGTCGTTGATGGCGTTCATGCGTTCAGCCCCTGGAGTACGGAATCTACGGAGTCGCGGGTCGCGCGCCAGGCGGCTGTCCACTCGCGCAGCGCGGCCTGTCCGGTATCGGTGATGGTGTAGTAACGGCGCGGCGGACCGGTCACGGACGGTTCGACGTGGCTGTCGAGCAGCCCCGCCGCGCCGAGGTTGCGCAGCACCGGGTACAGCGCGCTTTGCTTGCCGCTGAGCACGCCCTCGCCCTCGCGCTCGAGGCGTTTGGCGATCTGGTACCCGTACATCGGCTCGCGCGCCGACCCCAGCACCGCCAGCAAGGCCAGTGAGACGGTGCCGGCGCTGAGCTCCTTCTGGAACTTTCGCAATTGGCTGTCGAGCTCGGTCACGGCAGGCTCCTCTAGGTTGGAGCTGATGCTAGTGCGAAGTTCGGTATAGCGAATGTGCCGGTAGTCATCGTGGCTAACGGCTGGCGGTTGGGAGCAGTGAGTTCAGAGGAGTGAGGAGTGAGTCGGCGGCACGCCGTGCCGACAGAGACACCGCGGCTGCGCGGGCGGTTGCAACCGGCTACGCTTCGGCGATCGCCGCCGCCAGGATCCGCCATGCAACCGCCCCGACCGGACCTCGCCCACCTCGCCCGACTGCACCGGTTCGCCGGCCGCTGGTCCGGTCCGGAACACGCCTCGCCTTCGCCCTGGGGACCGGGCGGCGCGTCGATCGGCCACGGCGCCTACCACGTCGCCCTCGACGGCACCGCGCTGATACAGGAGTACCGCCAGGAAAAGGACGACCAGGTGGTGTTCCGCGGCCACGGTGTCTTTTTGATCGAACCCGGCAGCGAGGACGTGCTGTGGTGGTGGTTCGATTCGATGGGGTTCCCGCCCGAGCCCGCGCGCGGCCGCTGGCATGGCGACACCCTGCATTTCGAAAAGACGACCCCGCGCGGCGAAGCGCGCTACCGCTACGAATTCGCCGACGACCGCTATCGCTTCGTGATCGAGAACCGCTTCCCCGGCCAAAGCGAGTTCGCCGAATTCATCCGCGCCGATTATTTTCGCCAAGACTGAAACACGGCCGGCGCGGGGACGCCGTCGCCGCGCCGATTCGTTACCTTTCCCGGCGGTATCCGCATCGCCACCGTCCAACTTCTTTCAGGAAACCGCATGAAGCGTTCGCTTTCCCAAGCCGTGCCGCTGGCCCTCGCCCTGACCCTCATCGCCGCCAGCGCGAGCGCGCAGACCGCCGCGCCGGCCAAGCCGCGCGGCATGCAGGACATCCTCGACGCCAGCCGGCCCACCGACTGGCGCGCGCTGGACCCGAACAACACGCTGTACCTGGAGCTCGAGCGCGGCCGGGTGGTGATCGAACTGGCACCGCAGTTCGCGCCCGCGCACGTGGCCAACATCCGCTCGCTGGCCAGCAACGGTTATTGGAACGGGCTCAGCATCAACCGCTCGCAGGACAATTACGTGGTGCAGTGGGGCGACGCCAACGCCGAGGACGCCAGCAAGCGCAAGCCGTTCGGCGCGGGTTTCAAGCCGAAGCTGCCGGCCGAGGTCTCGCGCAAGAGCGCCGGCCTGAGCATGACCGTGCTGCCCGATCCCGACGGCTGGGCGCCGCAAGCCGGTTTCGCCGCGGGCTTCCCGGCCGCGCGCGATTCGGCGACCGGTTCGAGCTGGCTCGCGCATTGCTACGGCACCGTCGGCGCCGGCCGCGACATGGCGATCGATTCGAGCAACGGCGCCGAGCTGTACGTGGTGATCGGCCAATCGCCGCGTCACCTCGACCTCAACATCACCACGGTCGGCCGCGTGGTCAAGGGCATGGAACTGTTGTCCTCGCTACCGCGCGGCACCGGCGCGCTGGGCTTCTACGAAACCGCGGCCGAGCGCGCGCCGATCAAGGCGATCCGGCTGGCGGCGAAGGTGCCCAAGGCCGAACGCAGCGATCTGGAAGTGCTGCGCACCGACACGCCGCTGTTCACCGAACTGGTCGAATCGCGGCGCAACCGCCAGGACGATTTCTACAAGCGGCCGGCGGGGTACATCAATATCTGCAATGTGCCGCTGCCGGTGCGGGATCGGGCGGCGAAGAAGAAGTAGACGCGGGTCGCGGCCCTCATCCGGCCCTGCGGGCCACCTTCTCCCGCTTGCGCGGGAGAAGGACCGCTTAAAGCCCCTCTCCCGCAAAGCGGGAGAGGGGTTGGGGTGAGGGCCGCAAACCCTCAAACCCCAGCACTACGCCCCGCACTGCTCTGCCCCAACGCCTGCGGCTGAAACAGACACATCCGCACCACGTCGTGATAGCGCCCGTCGCTGAAGAATTCGTCGATCAACACGCCCTCGCGCTGAAAGCCCGCGTCCTCGTAGATCTGGATCGCCCGGCTGTTGTCGACATCGACCAGCAAGTACAGCTTGTACAGATTCAATACCCGGAACGCGTAGTTGATCGCCAGCCGCGTCGCCGCGCGCGCATAACCGCGCCGCTGCTGTTCGGGCGAAATCATGATCAGGAATTCCGCGCGCCGGTGCAGATGGTCGATCTCGACCAGCTCGACCAGGCCCACGCGCTCCTGGCCGCTGTCCTGGACGATGAAGCGGCGCTCGGACTGATCGTGGATGTGCTTGCGGTACAGCTCTTCGAGTTCGACGAACGACTCGTAGGGCTCCTCGAACCAATAGCCCATCACGCTGCGATTGTTGTTGAGCACGTGCACGAAATGCAGGTCGCCGCGCTCCAGCGGACGCAAGGTCACGCTCGGCGCGGGGACCGATGACGGGGGCGATAAGGCAGGCGAATCGGAGGTCGTGTTCATGGCGTTTAGCCTACTCGCGCCGCATGCAGCCGATGTGACGTTTCACACGACCTTAGCCGGACGATGCCTAGCCTGCCCACTCCCCTCGCTATCAGGCCGCCCGCATGCCCCAGCTTCGCATTCGCATCACCGGCACCGAAGACGACGCCCGCGCGATCGGCAATCTGCTGTCCAGTCTGGAGGGCATCGAACACGTCGAGGAAGTCGCCGACCTGATGCCGCACATGGACGACAGCGACTCCAGTTCGGCCGGCCTGCCCGACGACGCCGGCCCGGGCACGCACGAACTGGAGATCGACGCGCCCAACGCCTCCACCGCCAACAAGGTGCGCGAGGCGGTGGAAGCGCTGGCCTTCGACCTGGACGTGCTGGTGGAGTTCGAGACCGAGGAAGAACGCTGACTCAAAGCGTCGGCTGACACCGACACGACCGGGCCGCAGCGAGGCGGCCCGGTCGTCGGCCGCGCGACTCAGCCCTTGCGACGCGCGCGACGGATGCGGCGGATCAGCAGCACCAGCACGGTCAACACCAGCGCCACCGGCAACAACGCGGCGAAGGCGCGGATCAGGAAGGCGACCGCGCCGGTGAAGATACCGCCGACGTCCTTGAACGCCGCGCCGACTTCGCCGGTGTTTTCCTGAGCGCGCGTGGTCTGGAAGGTCAGCGTGACCAGTTGGGTGGAAATACGCCGCTGCTGCTGCGCGGCTTCCTGTTCGGCGGCCTGCAGCTGCGATTCGATTTCGGCGATGCGGCTCGACAGGGTCATCACGTCTTCGATCTTGAGGTCCTTGCGGTCCTGGAACTCGAGCAGGCGCGCGTGTTCCTTGCGTAGCCGATCCTGACGCATGCTGTTGTCGCGCACCGCGGTGGCCAGATCCTCGGCCTGGATGCTGCGCTCGGCGATTTCCTGGCCCTGGCCGGCCAGCGCGATCAGCTTGTCCACGCCCTGCGGCACGATCCGCACCTGCAAGTTCGCCGACGGATCGTCGCCGCCGCTCTGACTCATGCTCAACACCGCGCAGGCGCCGAACTTGCCGCCGTTGCAGGCGGCCTGCACCTCCGCGGCCCGCGCCGCGATGCGCTCGCCCGGCATGCGGATGCGAATCTGATGCTCGTAGGCCAGCAATACGCCCAGGTCGGGCTGCGCGTGCGCGCCGCCAGCAGGATCAGGCGGCGCCTGACTGGCGGCCGGCAATTCCGGTATCGACACCACTTCTTCCGCGCTGGCACTGGCGCCATCGTGTCGAGCGCAGCCCGTCAGCATCGCCCCGGTCAGCATAAGCGCCAATGCCAGCGTGGTGATTGTGTTTTTGTACCCGGTGCCGCGGCCCTCAGTGTTCGTGTCCATCGCGCTCATCTCCTCAGCCGTCAGTGGCAGGCGGCACTATGCCATCACGACGCGCCCGCGGCCGTTGCCGTCCGGACGCGCATTGCCTGTCGATGGCTAAGCGAACGCACGCCGAGCACCAACGGGGTTGGCGCCCGGCGCGGGTTCTTGCCCAATGGCCGATCAGAACTTGTGCTTGACCCCCACGGTGACGAAGCGGCCCAGCGCGTCGTACTGGCTGATGTCGTACGGCAAGGCGCCGCCGGCCGGATCGAACGGCGGGTCCTTGTCGGCCAGGTTCTGCACCGACAAATACAAGGTCGTGTCGCGCAAGCCTTCGTAGCCCAGGTACAGATCGAACTGGTGGTGATCGTCGACCTTGTCGCTCAGACCCGGATTGCTGCGCGCATCGACCACCTGCTGCCGGTAGCCGCCGATGTAACGCCACGACAGCTGCGCGTTCCAGTCGCCGCGCGCATACGCCAGCGAGGTGATGCCGCGCCACTTCGGCAACGCGCCGAAGCGGTTGCCGCCGGCGCCCTCGAGTGCGCCCTGCCCGGCCACCTGCGGCTGCTCGTAGCTCAGCAAGCGGGTCCAGGTGCCGTCGAGGGTCCAGCGGTCGTCGCCGGCATGCCAGACCTTGCGGCCTTCGATATCGAAACCGGTGGTGGTCAGCGTGCCCTGATTGGCATAGCGGTTCTCGACCAATTGCAGACGGCCCTGCGCGTCGCGGGTGACGCGACCGGGATTGCTCTGCGGGTTCGAGACCACGAACTGCACATTGTCCGGCGCGATCAGATCGTCCTGGCGGATGCGGTACAGATCGATGCCGAGGCTGGTGTCGGCATCGGGCGCCCACAACACGCCCAGGTTGATATTGCTGGAACGCTCGGCCTTCAGATCGGGATTGCCGGCGCGCAACACGGTCACGCCGCGCGACGCGCCCGGCTGCACCGGATCGAACGGATCGATGACGCTGCCGTAGCTGATGGTGGTGCTCTGGGCGATTTCCGGCAGCGACGGCGCGCGGAAGCCGCGCGAGGCGTTCAAGCGCAGCAGCCAGTCGTCGCTGACCTGCCAGCGGATGCCGAGCTTGGGCGAGAACGCACTGCCGAAGTCGCTGTAGTGATCGCCGCGACCAGCCAGTTGCACTTCCACCTGCTCCCAGGGCTTGACGCTGAACTCGAAGAACGCGGCGGCGACGCGGCGATCGCCGTCGATCAGATTGATCGCCGGGCGCAGCTCGGTGCCCGACAACACCTGCGGACTGGTGCCCGCGTCCTGGGCTTCGTCGCGAAACTCGACACCGGCGGCGACGCCGACATCGCCCGCGCGCCATTGCCACGGGAAACCCGAGACCTTGCCGCTGAGCGTGCTCAGGCGATACGTGCCGGGACGACGCGTCGACAAGCGCAGCGCGTCGAGCGCGCCCGGCGTGCGCGACGGATTGAGGAAATCGTAGCTGCCGTCGGCCAGCACCTGCTGGAACGCATAACGGTTGAGGAAGTTGCGCACGTATTCGCGCTGCTGGCTTTCCGAATGGCTGGCGGCGACATCCCAGTCCCACACCTCGCCCTTGCCGCGCAGGCCGAACAGGATGCGCGAGAACTCCGACTTGTTGATCTTGTAACGCGCGCCCAGGTCGAGGAAGGAATACTCGAACGGCGTCGGCGTGGCATTCGGATTGTTCGGATGTCCGACCGGCAGCACCGCCGGAATATCGACCAGACTGCCGGAAGCGCGATCGTAAGCGCGCAGGCCGGCGCCGACCGTCATCGGCGCGCTGAAATAGGTGCCGTTATTGCTGGTGCTGTAGAGGATCTCGGCGAAGCCCTGCACCTTGTCGTTGAACCACACGTCACCGGCGACCAAGGCCTGATAACGCTCCACGTCGGGGATCAACGTGCGATACGGCTGAGTGTTGAACGCGCAAGCGTTGCCCGGCAGCGGGCTGCCGAAGTCGCTGTACGGACGCGACTGGGTACCGGGCTGGCAAGCGAACGCGACCGGCGCGCGCGGATTGGCCAGGAACGCGCCGCCCTGGGTCGACCAACCGGCCAGTCGCCCGCCGGGTTGATCGCGAAAATCTCCACTGCGGGTCAGTGCGCGTTCGTCGCCGTTGAGTTGTCCGCGCTTGAACACGTCGAGGCTGAAACGCAGGCTGTAGCCGTCCTTGTCCGGATCGCCATGACCGGCGCGCAGACCGAGGCTTTGTTGATCAATGCCGCCCTGGGTGGCCGCGCCGTACGACGCATCGACTTCGACCCCTTCGATCTTGCGCCGCAGGATCAGATTGACCACGCCGGCGATCGCGTCGGAACCGTACAGCGCCGAGGCGCCGTCCTTGAGGATTTCCACCCGTTCGATCGCGCCCAGCGGCAGCGCATTGAGATCAACGAAATTGTCCTGGGTGTTCTGGGCGAAACCGTACGAGGCCACGCGGTAGCCGTTGACGAGCACGAGCGTGTTCTTCTGGCTCAGGCCGCGCAGCGACACGCCGGCCGAACCGTTGGCGAAACTGCCGGTGTACTGCTCGTTGAAGCTGTTGCCGCTGTTGACGGTGAGGCTACGCAACAGATCCGACACGGTGACCTTGCCGCTCTTTTCGATCTGCACGCGATCGATCACCAGCACCGGGTTGACCCCGGCCTCGTCGCTGCGCTTGAGGTTGCTGCCGGTGACCTGGACCGCATCGAGGGTGACGCCGGGCGCGGCGGTCGCCGCGGCTTCGTCGGCCTGCGCCAGCGGCGCGGCGAGCGCTATCGACAAGGCCAGGGCGAGACGTCGGTAATGCACGCTGCGAGCGGGCACAAAGCGTGTTGCGTGTACGAACGACATGGACGATTCCTGCAAGACGTGGGGAAGGGAAAGCGAAGACTTTTTCGGAGCGAAAGGAACGCCCGCCCGGAACGGCACGCGGCCGCCGGCGCTGTGCAAGCACAGTGCAATCACGAGAGGGGAGAGAGACGCGAGACGGCGATGCCGTCAGCCGCGTGCCGATCCGGGACGGGCGAAGAAAGCGGCAGGTTCAGCCCGTCAGGGCATCACCCGCCGGGTACACATCGACGGATCGCGCGGCGCGGGCGCGCGCCAGGCATCGGTCGGAGCGTTGAAGATCGAGATGGCATTCGAAATGGACATGAGGCAACACCGAAGCAGGAGACGAAGGGCGATGGGGCGACGCGGACGAGCGGTCAGCGGCAACACATGGCCATGCAGCCGTCGCCATGGAAACGGCGCAAAACGGCGGTCGGATTCGTCGGGGCAACTGCGTTCACGGTGGTGTCGTTCGATGCGGAAGGAAGGTCGGACGCGGGATGCGGCGACGGCTTTATGTTGCATCGCGATAAAACGATGTCAACGAAGCGCGGACGGGAAAATGGTGAATTTTTCGCCAACGGCCGAGCGCGCCGCGACCACGTCGCATCAACGTGCAACCGCTCTGTTCAGCGGCAACGCCCGCGCCGCAAAGCGATCGCGCCGTTTTTCCGCCGCGTTGGCGATACCCCGCCGCAACACGAATCCCGACCCGCGCGCATGACCGCATTACCGATCGTTATGTCGGCGCCTCCGCCGAAAGCGGCGAAACCCGACCACCGACACGGCAACTGCGCAAAAACCACATCGCGCAAAAACTCGTCCACCCCCTGTAGGANGAGCCGCGACCGCGACTTCCCACATACGACGCGAGCAGGTTTCGCGGTCGCGGCTTGCGCCGCTCCTACAGTCGGACCTCGCCGCCACCGCTTTGCCCGCATTGCCGGTTGTCTTGACCGCGAAACCGCACATCGCGCAAATCACGCCACAGCTGCCCGGCACGACAAGGCCAGACGAAAAACATCTCCCGCCACGGCCAGCGCGGCGACCCGACCAATGACCCATGCGGGCGCGACCGGCTTGGCCTATCCTGCGCGCAACCCGGCCCGCCACCGACCCGAGAATGGATATGCGCCCGTTGCGCCCTACGCAGCTCGCTTGTTTGCTCAGCCCCGCCCTGCTCGTCCTCGCCCTGTCGGCCTGCGGCCCGCGCGAACCGGCCACGCCGCCGGCCGCCGCCGCGCCGCAAGCCGCGGGCGCCGCCGCGAATCCGTCCGACCCGGCCGTCGACACCGCGTTCGCCGCGTTGTCCAAGCGCTGGCTCGACGGGGTCATGCAGATCAATCCGATCGCCGCCACCCAGATCGGCGATCACCGTTTCGACGGCGAAGTCGACGACTACAGCGCCGCCGGCCGCCAACATCAGCTCGACTTCAACAACAAGCTGCTGACCGAACTCGACACCATCGACACCACCAAGCTGTCGCGCGAGAACCAGGTCGATGCGTTGATCCTGCGCAATCGCCTGCGCTCGGACGTGTGGTCGATCCAGACCCTGCAGAGCTGGGCCTGGGACCCGATGGTCTACAGCGGCCTGGCCGGCGACGCGATCTACAACCTGATGGCGCGCGAATACGCGCCGATGCCGCAGCGGCTGAAATCGGCGACCGCGCGGATGGAGAAGATCCCGCAGATCTTCGCCCAGGCCCGCGCCAATCTCGATCCGGCGCGGGTTCCGAAAATCCACGCCGAAACCGTGGCCAAGCAGAACGCAGGCGTGTTGAGCCTGATCGATACTTTCATCACGCCCAACGCCGGCCAGCTCAAGGGCGCCGAGCGCAAGCGCCTGGACGATGCGGTGGCGACCCTGCGCAAGGCCGTGGCCGAGCAGCAGGAATGGCTGGACAAGACCCTGGTGCCCAACGCCAAGGGCAACTTCCGCATCGGTCAGACTCTGTACGACGAGAAGCTCAAGTTCTCGCTGAACTCCTCGCTGTCGCGCGCGCAGATCATGGAACGCGCCAAGGCCGAACTGGCGCGGGCGCGTGGCGAGATGTACGCGATCGCGCAGAAGGAACTCAAGGACAAGCCCGGCGCGCCCGCGCTGCCCGACAAGCCCACGCCCGAGCAGCAGCAGAAGGCGATCGAAGCGGCGCTTGAACTCGCCTACGCCGACAAGCCGCCGCGCGACAAGGTCGTCGACTTCGCCAAGCAGACGCTCAGCGATGCGACCGCGTTCGCCCGCGCCAAGAATCTGGTCACCGTGCCGGATGCGCCGGTCAAGGTGATCCTGATGCCGGAATTCCAGCGCGGCGTCGCGCTTGCGTACTGCGATTCGCCCGGCCCGCTCGACAAGGGCCTGGACACGTATTACGCGATCTCGCCGATCCCCAAGGAATGGAGCGACGATCAGGTCGATTCGTTCCTGCGCGAATACAACACGCGCATGGTCCACCTGCTGTCGATCCACGAAGCGATGCCGGGCCATTACCTGGAAGGCGCGCATTCGGCCAAGGCGCCGTCGACCCTGCGCGCGGTGCTGCGCTCGGGCGTGTTCGCCGAAGGCTGGGCGGTCTACACCGAGGACATGATGGCCGACGCGGGTTATCTCGATAACGACCCGCTGTTCCGCCTGGTGCAGCTGAAGTTCTATCTGCGCACGCTTGGCAACGCGATCCTCGATCAAGGCGTGCAGGTGGAAGACTGGAGCCGCGAGCAGGCCATGACCTTCATGACCCAGCAGACCTTTCAGCAGGAACGCGAAGCCGCCGGCAAGTGGGTGCGCGCACAGTTGACCTCGGCGCAGCTGCCGACCTACTTCGTCGGCGCTCAGGAACATTTCGACATGCGCAAGGCGGTCGAGGCCCAGCTCGGTCCGAAGTTCGACCTCAAGGCTTATCACGATCAGGTGCTGTCCTACGGCGCTCCGCCGGTGCGTTTCGTGCGCGAGCTGATGTTGGACGAACCGATTCGCTGATTGGGTTGACGCGCTCCCTCATCCGCCCTTCGGGCACCTTCTCCCGCAAGCGGGAGAAGGGATAGGCACGCGGCGTACTGAAGAACATCGCCTGCTTGGCCCCTCTCCCGCTTGCGGGAGAGGGGTTGGGGTGAGGGCACGAGCGTCTGCGCCACCAGCCCTCACCCAAACACCGCCCGCGCCGAAGCAAACGCCTCGAACAAATCCTGCGCCGTGCCGCAGCGATCGGCGTCGTAACCCGGCAGCCGGCCCAGTTCCTGACGGAACCGCTCGCTGCGCAGGATCGCCAGCACCTCGGCCAGTCCCGGCGATTCCAGCGTTTCCGCGCGTGCCAGAAAGAAATAATGCTCCGAGGCGATCGGCACGAAATCCTGGCCATAGCGCCGCGCCGGCGTCTCCAGCCCGAAGCCGGCATCGGCCATGCCGCTGGCGACATAGGTCGCGACGGCGGCGTGAGTGAGTTCGTCGATGCCGCAACCGCGGATGTCGCCGATGCGATGGCCCTGCTTGGCCAGCATGTGTTCGAGCAGCAGGCGCGCGCCCGATCCGGCCTGCCGATGGATGAAACGCACGTCGTCGCGCAGCAGATCGGCCAGGGTGCGGATGCGCTTGGGATTGCCGGGCGCGACGATCAAACCGATCCGCCGCGTCGCCAGGTGCAGCACGCGATCGTTGAGCGGATCGATGCGGTCGGCGTAGTGCGCGAGGATGTCGTGTTCGAATTCGCCGATCGGCAGATGCACGCCGGCCAGATCGCAATCGCCCGAGCGCAGCGCCGCCAGGGCCTCGCCGGGGCTGCGGTATTTCAGATCGACCGGCGTACCGGCCTCGTCGAGAAAGCGGCGCAAGGTTTCGACCGCGAAGCCGTGCGCGGCATGCAGCCGTTGCGGCGCCGATTGCGCGCTGAGCGTGCGTTCGAGTTCGACTTCGACCTCCGAGGCCAGGCTGTCGAGGGTCGGCGCCAGGCGCGCGGCGATGCGTTGGTCGGCCCAGACCAGGCGTTCGCCCAACGCGGTCAGCTTGGCGCCGCGTCCGCGGGTCATGCGCAGCAGCGGCGCGCCGAACAGCGTGCGCGAGGATTGCAGCAGGCCCCATGCATAGCGGTACGAAAGATCCAGATCGCGGCAGGCCGCGGCTAGCGAACCGGTCGCATGCACGCCGAGCAGCAGGTCGATCAGCTTGGGCGGCAACGGCCGGCCGTCGGCGGCGTGCAGGGTCCACTTGGGTTGGATCAGGACTTTGAACATGGCCGCTCCGTTGGATTGCTGCGTGCATGAAGGCCGCTAGCGACCGCGGCCCGCATCGAGCCGATACGATGAAGCCCCAGACGCGCGCGTTCGACCGGCGCTTGCCCCATCCACGCGCGGGCTCGATAACCATCGCATTCGTGCATATCGTTACCGCATCGCAGACTGCGAGCGGCGAACGCGCGGCTCCACCTACGCGCACGACCCCGCACCCCGACCAGGACACCGCTTCCATGCCGATCGCCGCAATCACCCAGATCAAACGCATCGCTCGCGCGTCGTGCGGTGTCGCCGCGCTGTTCGCGCTGCTGGCGTGCAGCACCGCGCCACACGCGACGACCGATGCGATGCGACCGGGCAAGCTGCGTATCACCGAAATCCAGCCGGCGCAGATGCAGGACTCGAACGACTCCGCGCCCGAGCGCGAAAGCCTGACGCAAGCCTGCAAGGCCTGGCGCCTGAGCGAGGCCGACGCGGCCCGGTTCTTCGCCCTCGCCCAGGAATACCCCGACGGCTTGGGCGATGCCTATTACTGGCTGCCGTGCTCGATCAAGGGCCGGCTGATCGCCGACGGCCGTACCTGGGAATTCGAGATCAACGCCGCCGCGACCGCGACCTGGCGCGACGGCGACAGCTTCCGGCGCTGGGGCTGCAGCGCCGCCGCCTGCGCGCCGATGGCATTGCTGATGCCGGACGGCAACGGCCCCTGAGCCGCGACGCGACGTTCGCAACCAGGCTGCACGCCTGGGCGACAGCCCCTGCGTGCCAGTTACGCGGACGCATGGTGGATCGAGTACAGCGGCGATGTGAATAAGGTGCTGCATCCTTACGCCCAATCGGCTTTTCAAAGCCGATTATTAGACTACCCGGTGATATACGTCACGCCCCTGGCCGCGTTAGCCTCGCAAACACTTCCGGGCATCCCCCTACTTTATGTCCTGAAGCACATATTTGAGGTCAGGCCGGCGGCACGAATCAGAGGGGTCCACGCATGTCCAATCAGAGCGCGGTGATCGCAGCACCGTCATCGGCCACGGAAGGCTTGCTGTCCAAGGAGCGCATCGTCGCCAAGCCCGGTTTCAACCGCTGGCTGGTCCCGCCGGCCGCGCTGGCGATCCATCTGTGCATCGGCATGGCCTACGGCTTCAGCGTGTTCTGGCTGCCGCTGTCGAAGGCGATCGGCATCGAGCAACCGCTCGACTGCGCCAAGGACATGAGTTTCTTCGCGCGCATGGTCGCCACCGGCTGCGACTGGAAAGTCAGCGAACTGAGCTGGATGTACACCCTGTTCTTCGTGCTGCTGGGCTGCTCGGCGGCGATCTGGGGCGGCTGGCTGGAACGCGCGGGACCGCGCAAGGCCGGCGTGGTCTCGGCGGTGTGCTGGTGCGGCGGCCTTGTGATCTCGGCGATCGGCATCAAGACCCACCAGATCTGGATGCTGTGGCTGGGCTCGGGCGTGATCGGCGGCATCGGCCTGGGCCTGGGCTACATCTCGCCGGTGTCGACGTTGATCAAATGGTTTCCCGACCGCCGCGGCATGGCCACCGGCATGGCGATCATGGGCTTCGGCGGCGGCGCGCTGATCGGCAGCCCGCTCGCCGACATGCTGATGAAGCACTACGCCACCGCGACCTCGGTCGGCGTGTACGAAACCTTCCTGACCATGGCCGCGCTGTATTTCGTGTTCATGATGGGCGGCGCGTTCGGCTACCGGGTGCCGCCGAGCGGCTGGAAACCCGCGGGCTGGACGCCGCCGGCCGCGAGCAGCAACGCGATGATCACCCAGCAGCACGTGCACGTGAAAAAGGTCTGGGGCATCCCGCAGTTCTGGCTGCTGTGGGGTGTGTTGTGCCTCAACGTCTCCGCCGGCATCGGCGTGATCGGCATGGCTTCGCCGATGTTGCAGGAAGTGTTCGGCGGCAAGTTGATCGGCGTCGACGGCGGGATCAAGTCGCTCGACGCGACCCAGTTGGGCCTGATCGCGACCATCGCCGCGGGCTTCACCGGGCTGCTGAGCCTGTTCAACATCGGCGGACGCTTCTTCTGGGCCTCGACCTCGGACTACATCGGCCGCAAGGCGACCTACGTGGTGTTCTTCGTGCTCGGCTTCGCCCTGTACGCGTCCGCGCCGACGGCCGGTTCGGCCGGCAGCATCGGCGTGTTCGTGGCGATCTTCTGCGTGATCCTGTCGATGTACGGCGGCGGTTTCGCGACCATCCCGGCGTACCTGGCCGACTTGTTCGGCACCCAGATGGTCGGCGCGATCCACGGCCGCCTGCTCACCGCCTGGGCCACCGCCGGCATCCTCGGGCCGGTCGTGGTCACCTACATGCGCGACTACCAGCTCGGCCTGGGCCTGCCGCCTTCGCAGGTCTACAACACCACCATGTATATCCTGGCCGGGATGCTGGTGCTGGGCCTGTTGTGCAATCTGATGGTGCGCCCGGTCGCGCAGAAACATTTCATGACGCCGGAGGAACTGGCGCGCGAAAAAGCCCTCGCCCACGAGAAGACCGGCAGCAACGGCGGCGCCTTGTACACGCCCGAGCAGATGGCGCAGGTCGGCCATGGCGGCAACCCGCTGCTGGTGTTCGCCGCCTGGGCCGCGGTCGGGATTCCGCTGGCCTGGGGCGTGTGGGTCACCTTGCAGAAAGCCTTCGTGCTGTTCCACTGAGGCCGCGAGCCGGACGCTGAGCGCAGCGTCCGGCGCTACACATCCAATGAACCGATCCTCGCCGACACCGCATCCGTCCCATCGCACCGAGTCATCGGCGGATGCGGCTGCGCCGGCCAGTACAGCCGCGACCGCCACGGCCGGCGCGGTACAACGCAAGGTGCAGCGGCGCCGCGGCGAACGCGTGGCCGAAGCGCTCGACGCGATCGCCGCCGAAGTGCCGGTCGCGTTGTCGTACAACGGCACGCCGTTCGCGGTGATGATGGCCACGCCCGACGATCTGACCGATTTCGCCCTGGGCTTCTCGCTCAGCGAAGGCATCGTCGCGAGCGCGCAGGAATTGCGCGTCGACGCCATCGACACCTCGCTCGAAGGCATCGCCATCGCCTTGAGCATTCCCGAGGCGCGCGCCGCCGCGCTCGATCAACGCCGGCGCAATCTGCAGGGCCGCAGCGGCTGCGGCGTGTGCGGCACCGAAAGCATCGAAGCGGTGCTGCGTCCGCCGCCGCGCCTGCCCGACAGCGCACCGATCCAGTTGCACGCTCTGCAACGCGCCCTGCGCGAACTGCGCCAGCAGCAACCGCTCAACGCATTGACCGGCGCCACCCATGCCGCCGGCTGGGCCGATCGCGACGGCCGCGTGCTGTTCGTGCGCGAAGACGTCGGCCGCCACAACGCCCTGGACAAACTGATCGGGGCGCTGTCGACGCGCGCGATCGATCCGCTGTCGGGGTTCGCCGTGGTCACCAGCCGCGCCAGTTTCGAGATGGCGATGAAGGCCGCGCAAGCCGGCATCCCGCTGTTGGCCGCGATCTCCGCGCCGACCGCGTTGGCGATCGCACTGGCCGACTCGGCCAACCTCACCTTGATCGGCTTCGCCCGCGACGACGGGCATGCCGTCTACACCCACGCATACCGGCTGCTCGACGACCCCGTCGACGCCAGCGGCGAAGCCGCCGCATGAATCTGGAATCGCGCCCATGAGCAAGAACCCCATTCGCCCCTACAACGGCCCCGCCGGCGGCTGGGGCGCTCTGCGCAGCGTCGCCACCCAACTGATCGAACAAGACATCCCGGTGAGCGGCGCGCGCACTTTGTTGTCGGCCAACCAGCCCGACGGTTTCGACTGCCCCGGCTGCGCCTGGCCCGACCGCGACCACACCTCGACCTTCGAGTTCTGCGAGAACGGCGCCAAGGCCGTGGCCGCCGAAGCGACCAAGCATCGCGCCACGCCGGAACTGTTCGCCGAACACACCGTCGCCGACCTAGCGCGCTACAGCGATCACTGGCTGGAAAACCAGGGCCGCCTGACCCATCCGATGCGCTGGGACGCGGCCAGCGACAAATACTTGCCGATCACCTGGGACGAAGCCTTCAACCGCATCGGCGCGCATCTGAACTCGCTCGCCTCGCCCGACCAGGCGCTGTTCTACACCTCGGGGCGCTGCAGCAACGAAGCCGCGTTCCTGTACCAGTTGTTCGTGCGCGAGTACGGCACCAACAATTTTCCCGATTGCTCGAACATGTGCCACGAACCTTCGGGCACCGCGATGAAGGCGCAACTGGGCATCGGCAAGGGCACGGTGCAGTTGCGCGATTTCGAAATCGCCGAAGCGATCTTCATCTTCGGTCAGAACCCGGGCACCAATCATCCGCGCATGCTCGGCGAACTGCGCCAGGCGTCCAAGCGCGGCGCAGCGATCGTCTCGTTCAACCCGCTGCGCGAGCGCGGCCTGGAACGATTCGCCGATCCGCAGGACAAGCTGGAGATGTTGCACAACGGCTCGACCCGCATTTCCTCGGACTATTTCCAGTTGCGCATCGGCGGCGACCTGGCCGCGGTCAAGGGCATGATCAAACGCACTCTGGAGCTCGACGCGCAGGCGCGGCGCGACGGGCGCGAGCGGGTGATCGATCTGGACTTCATCGCCGAACACACCCGCGGCTTCGATGCCTTCGTCGCCGAGGTCGAGAGCGAATCCTGGGACACGATCGTCACCGAATCGGGGCTGACCCGCGCCGAACTCGAACGCGCCGGCGATATCTACGCGCGGGCCAAGAGCGTGATCTGCTGCTGGGGCATGGGCATCACTCAGCACAAGCATTCGGTCGCGACCATCCAGATGATCGTCAATCTGATGCTGTTGCGCGGCAATATCGGCCGCCCCGGCGCCGGGCCGTGCCCGGTGCGCGGCCACAGCAACGTGCAGGGCGATCGCACCATGGGCATCTACGAAAAGCCGTCTCCGGCATTTCTCGATCGCCTGCGCGATGTTTTCGGGTTCGAACCGCCGCGTGAGCACGGCCACGACACGGTCGGCGCGATCGAGGCGATGCTCGACGGCCGCTGCAAGACCTTCTTCGGCCTCGGCGGCAACTTCGCCACCGCCACACCCGACACCGAAGCCACTCATCGCGCGCTGCGTCGCTGCGACCTCACCGTGCATGTCACCACCAAGCTCAACCGCAGCCATCTGGTGCATGGCCGCGACGCCTACATCCTGCCCTGCCTGGGCCGCACCGAGATCGATATGCAGCAGGCCGGGCCGCAGAGCGTGACGGTCGAGGATTCGATGAGCATGGTGCACCTGTCGGCCGGCATCAACGCGCCAGCCGATCCGATGCTGCTGTCGGAACCGGCGATCGTCGCGCGTCTGGCGCACGCGACCCTCGGCGCGCGCAGCAAGGTGCCGTGGCTGTGGTTGATCGGCGATTACGATCGCATCCGCGACAAGATCGCCGAGGTGTTCGACGATTTCTACGATTTCAATCTGCGCGTGCGCGTGCCCGGTGGTTTCCACCTGACCAATGCCGCGGCCGAGCGGCGCTGGCTCAATCGCGAAGCCAAGGCGCTATTCAAGCCGCATGCGGTGCCGACCGACCTACCCGTGCATCGCGCCCGCGCTAGCCGCGAGCAACCGGTGTTCACCCTGGCCACCACCCGTTCGCACGATCAGTACAACACCACCATCTACGGTATGAACGACCGCTACCGTGGCGTGTTCGGCGAACGGCGGGTGTTGTTCATCAACGCGCAGGACATCGCCGAACTGAAGCTGCAGGCCGGCGACTGGGTCGACCTGGAAAGTCTTTGCGACGACGGCGTGCGGCGCGTGGCCAAGCGCTTCCTGCTGGTCGAGTACAACATCCCGCGCGGCTGCCTGGCGGCGTATTACCCGGAAACCAATTCGCTGGTGCCGCTGTCGAGCTTCGCCGACGAAGCACGCACGCCGACGTCCAAATCGATCCCGGTGATCGTGTACCCGCATGTGGCGCAGCCGGCCCAGCAACTGCAGTCGGCCAAGGACATCGGCCTTGTCCGAGTTGACTGAGCCCTTGCTGGCGATGCTGGCCGGCGAACCTGGCGGCGTCTCGTTACCGCGCCTGTGCAAGCGGCTGGGCGTGCGCATGAGCGTGCTGCTGCGCGAACTGGCCTGGATCGGCGAAGACGCGATCGGCGATCATCCCGCGCCGGGTTGGGTGCGGGTTGAGGCGCATGGGGAGAGCAGTCTGGCGGTGTTGACTGAGCGCGGGCGGGAGCGGTTGCGCTCGGGACTCGACGCGAATTGAACCGCGGCTTACGCGGCCGATAACTCACGCGGATTGAACCGCACCACGCACGATCGAATCGTCTCGCTTATTGCTCCCTCTCCCGCTTGCGGGAGAGGGCCGGGGTGAGGGCAAACGGACCGCCGCGAAAGTCTGCTGGAAACAACGCCCTCACCCTACCCTCTCCCGCGAGCGGGAGAGGGAAAGCAAGGCATCACCCGCAACTTGGCGATTACAGTTGGGTGGCCGCAACTTGGTGGTCGCAGCTTCGCGACGTTGATTCCGTCACCACGGCACGACGCAATCTCAGCGCCAAGCCGATGCCTTATTAAAACGACCGCCCATCCACCGGCACGACCTTCACCGACTTCAAATCGATCCCTTCCAGACACCGCACATTGATCGCGGTCATCTTCGTTCCATCCGGCATCTGCCCCTGGCTGAAGGACGCAATACCGCAGCTCTTGCAGAAATGATGGTCGATCGAATGCTTGTTGAAGTGATACGTCCCAAGTTCCGCCGGATCGGTCTTAAGGCTGAAATTGCCGCGCGGCACGAACCACAGCAGGCCGCCGCGGCGCTGGCACATCGAACAATTGCAGTCGATCGCCTGGTCGATCGTGCCCTCGACCTCGTAGGCGACCTTGCCGCAGTGACAGCCGCCCGAATACTGGGTCATGTCCGAAACTCCCTTCGCCGATGAAGACGCGAGGATAACGCCGCGGCGTTATCCTCGTCGCCTGACGTGTGTCACGTCCGCTTCGCGCTGTCCACGCCGCCCGCATTCGGTCTCAAGGAGCGCCCCATGGATCCCATCGCCGGAAGCACGATCATCCCGTCCCTGCGCTACCGCAACGCGCCCGCCGCGATCGAGTGGCTGTGCCGCGCCTTCGGTTTCGAGAAACACGCCGTCTACGCCGACGGCGAGATCGTCCACCACGCCCAACTGACCTACGGACCGGGCATGATCATGCTCGGCTCGGTCGACAACGCCAGCGACTGGGGCCAACGCATCGTCCAACCCGATGAGATCGGCGGGCGCGAAACTCAGGCCTGCTCGGTCGTCGTCAGCGACGCCGACGAACATTACGCCCGCGCCCGTGCGGCCGGCGCCGACATCGTGGTCGACATCGCCGACCAGGATTACGGCGGACGCGCCTACACCTGCCGCGATCTCGAAGGCCGCCTGTGGTGGTTCGGCACCTACAACCCGTGGAACCTATGAATCGCAAACGCAGCCAATCCAACGACGCCTCCGCCTCCGGCGGCGACCTGTTCGCCTCAGCCGCGGCCGCGCCGGCCGATCCGCTCGCCGGCAACACCGGGGTCAAACCCATCGACGGCATCCGCAGCGGCATCGGCGGCTGGACCTTCGTGCCGTGGCGCAGCAATTTCTATCCCGACAAGCTGGTGCAACGGCGCGAGCTGGAATACGCCAGCCGTCAGCTCAGCAGCATCGAGATCAACGGCACCTTCTACAGCGCGCAGAAACCGGCGACCTACGCCAAGTGGGCGGCGGAAACGCCGGAGCATTTCGTGTTCTCGCTCAAGGCGCCCGGCCGCATCACTCAGGGCGGCGCGCTGGCCAAGGCCGCGTCGGGCGCGAAAGCCTTCATCGAAGGCGGCCTGGCCGAATTCGGCGAGCGGCTCGGGCCGATCCTGTGGCAACTCGCGCCCAGCCGCGTATTCGATCGCGACGACCTGGCCGCGTTTCTCGACGCGCTGCCGCGCACGCTCGAGGGCCGTCCGCTCAAGCACGTGCTGGAAGTGCGCCATCCCGGTTTCCTACAAGCCGACTACCTGGCGCTGGCGCGCGAGCGGCGCATCGCCACGGTGTTCACCGATTCCGATCAATACCCCTCCTTGGCCGACATCACCGGCGATTTCGTCTACGCCCGGCTGATGGGTTCGCGCGCGGGCATTCCGACCGGTTACCCCGACGACGAGCTCGACGCCTGGGCGCGACGCGCGAAGGCTTGGGCGCGCGGCGAGGACAATCCGGATTTGCCGCATGTCGCCGCGCCGCTCGCCGCCGGTCCGGCGCGGGAGGTGTTCGTGTACTTCATCAGCGCGGCGAAGGAGCGAAATCCCGCTGCGGCGATGCGGTTGTTGCAGAAGTTGGGCGCACGGTGATGGGTTGGCGTTGCTCGACGTTGGGTCTGATCTGGCTTGATGATGTCGCTTGGCGAATGGTTGCGCCGCAATCGTAGTGTCGCGGTCGCGGCTTGCGCCGCTCCTACAGTCGGCTCACGAGACCGCGTCGCGCATTTGCCACTCGCGCCGTTCCCGCATCGGCCCCTGTAGGGGCGGCGCAAGCCGCGACCGCGCCAACGCAACGTCCGCCGCCGCCCTCTATCGCCCGTCCACTCACCACCCGCCACCCTCATCAGCCACTGCGATTTCCAACGAGTCCACCCATGACCACTCGTCGCGATTTCCTCAGCACCGCCTCGCTCGCCGCCACCGGTTTCGCGCTCGCACCCCTCGCCGCCTGCAGTCAAGAATCGCCGCCGCCGGCATCCAACGCCGCGGCAGCCGCGCCCGCCGAAACGCCCTTCGTCGGCCCACTGCTCAAGCGCAAGATCCCGAGCACCGGCGAATCGATCCCGGTGATCGGCATGGGCACCTCGGGCAGTTTCGAAGTCGGCCGCGACGAGGCCGCGCGCGCACCGCTGCGCGAAGTGCTCAAGCGTTTCGTCGACGCCGGCGCCAGCGTCATCGATACCGCGCCGACCTATTCCAGCGCCGAAGACGCGCTGGGCGATCTGGTGACCGAGGCCAAGCTGCGCGATCGATTGTTCCTGGCGACCAAGTTGTCGGGGGTCAGCGGCATCGAGGAAGGACGGCGGCAATTCGGCGAATCGCTGCGCCGGCTGCGCACCGATCGCATCGACCTGTTGCAGGTGCATAACCTGCGCGACACCCGCGTCCAGTTCGCGCTCGCGCGCGAGCTCAAGCAACAGGGCAAGGTGCGATTGATCGGCCTGACCCACTACCGCGACGAAGCGCATGCCGAACTGGCCGACGAGATGCGTGCGCTCAAGCCCGACTTCGTGCAGATCAACTATTCGGTGGTTTCGCGCGGCGCTGAGCGGACGATTTTCCCGCTCGCGCGCGAACTCGGCATCGCGGTGATGGTCAATCGCGCGTTCGAGGACGGGCGCTTGTTCGCCCAGGTCAAAGGCAAGCCGCTGCCGGCGTGGGCGATCGAGATTGGCGCGGATTCGTGGGCGCAGTTGCTGCTGAAATTCGTGCTCAGCGAGGCGACGGTAACGGTGGTGATACCGGCGACGTCGAAACCGCGCAATCAGAGCGACAATCTGAAGGCCGGGGTTGGGGTGATGTTGGATGCGAAGCAGCGTGAGGCGTTGGTGGTGGCGGTGGGGTGAGGGGCTTGGTTGCCTCGCTCGACGCTGCGCTTTTTTTTCCGAACTTCCGACACCGATGCCTCCTTCCTACCGTCATTCCCGCGAACACGGGCTCCGCTTTACTTCGGCGCAGCCGAACATCCAGGGCCTTTCGTGCGAGAACGCTTGAAGTCACTGGATTCCCGCGTTCGCGGGAATGACGGTCTTGAAGGATGACGTTGAAATCTCGGAATCCCCGCCTTGGCAGGGATGACCATCTGGAAAGATGACGCTGAAGCCTCTGGATCCCCGCCTTCGCGGGGATGCCGGCCTGCAAGATCAGTAAGCCACGGTAAACCGCTTGCGCGAATACGCCGGCTGCTCCAGCTCATCGATCATCGCCACCGCATAGTCCTGCACCGAGATGTTGCTCTCGCCCTGCGCGTCGACCAGCAACTGATCGCCGCCGATGCGGTAACGGCCGGTGCGCTCGCCCGGCACCAGATGCGCGGCCGGCGACAGGAAGGTCCAGTCGAGATCGCGCTCCTCGCGCAAGGTGTTCAGCACGCTGCGCATCGCCTCGGCGCCGTCGCGGTATTCGGCCGGGAAACCGGGCTGGTCGAGCACCTGTTGGCCCGGCGCGATTTCCAGGCTGCCGGCGCCGCCGACCACGAGCAGGCGCGGCACGTCGGCCTGCTTCAGGCCCGCGACGATCTGAGCGTAACCGGCGACGGTCTCGGCGCCGAGATTCGGGTTCTTCCAGCCTCCGGCGTTGAACGAGGCGATCACCGCGTCGCTGCCGCGTACCAAGGCCGCAACCGTGGCCGCGTCGCCGCCGTCGATGGTCGCCGCCTTCGCGCTCAGACCGTCGTGGGCCGGCAAACCGGCGGTGTCGCGGGCAATGGCGGTGACGCGGTGGCCGCGCTGCAGCGCTTCCTGGAGCAGGGCGCGGCCGACGTAACCGGTGGCGCCGATCAGAACGATGTTCATGGGGAACTCCTGTGGTGGATGGGACGGGATATAGTCTGCTCGCTAACAAGCCAGCCGATAATCCGGCCCTGGACGCTATCACCATGAAGCTGGACTTCACGATAGACCGCCTCAAGCGCATGGCCCTGTTCGCCCGGGTGGTCGAGCTGGGCTCGATGAGCGCGGCCGCGCGCGAGCTCGACATGACCCCGTCCGCGGTCAGCCAGCAGCTGCGCCAACTGGAGGCCGAGACCGGCGTGGTGCTGCTGCACCGCTCCACCCGCAAGCTCACCACCACCGAAATCGGCCAGGCCTATTACGAGGATTGCGCGGCGATGCTGCACGCCGCGCGCAATGCCGACGGCCGCCTGGGCGATCTGCGCGATGAGCCGCGCGGCGAGTTGCGCATCGCCGTGCCGGTGGGCTTCGCCTCGCATCTGGCGCCGGCGCTGGCGCCGTTGCTGCGCGCTTATCCGGCGCTGTCGCTGCGGGTGTTCGCCGACGACCGCCAGATCGACTTGATCGCCGAACGCATCGATCTGGCGATCCGGGTGGGACGGCTGGCCGATTCCAACCTGATCGCGCGGCGCATGGCCGAATGGCGGCACCTGCTGGTGGCCGCGCCCGAGTACGCGCGCGAACACGGCCTGCCGCGGACGCCGGAGGAACTCGCGCAACATCCGATGTTGATCCTGAGCGTGATGAACCAACCCGAATACGTCGACATGCATCGCGACGGCGAGCCCGCGCGGCGGGTGCGGGTCGGCGGACGCATCGTCAGCAACAGCTCGCGCACCTTGATGGAAATGATGCTGCAGGGCTTGGGCATCGTGCGCTTACCCGAGCCCGACGCGACGCCGCTGCTGGCCGACGGTCGCGCGGTGCGGGTGCTGCCGGACTGGTCGATGCCGCCGCTGGGCGTATTCGCAGTGACCGCGCAGCGCGATGCGCAGCCGGCGAAGGTGCGCATGGCGATCGCGGCGTTGCAGGCGTATTTGCAGTAGTCGGCGCCGAGGTGTGGCCGTCGTGATCGATCGCCGACAACTGACAGGAAAGCGTCGGGGCTGAAGCCCCACCCACAAAAGACCTCGTCGCTTCGCAGTATTTGCAGCAGCGCTTCAGCGTCGATGCTGCTCGATCAGATGCGATCGAACTTTCACCGCCCCACTTCCAAACAACCTCACTTCGCTACCGCGAGATCTTTTGTGGGAGGGGCTTCAGCTCCGACGCCGTTCGATCCGATGCAATCGGACCTCCACCCTGGCCGCTTCTAAACAACCACACTTCGCTGCCACGAGGTCTTTTGTGGGAGGGGCTTCAGCCCCGACGCCTTTCGATCAGCAAAGGTTAGACCTCCAGCTCAGCCAACCGATGCAACAGCAACAGCGATCTTCGCCAGCGCCCGCACCGGAAACGTCCCCATGCCCTTCACCTTCGGCGGCACCGCGCTGAAGCTGAAACCGCTGTCGGGCAACGCCGCCAGATTGCGCAGGTGTTCGACGATCAAGATGCCCGCGCCGAGCAAGGTCGAATGCACCGGCCGCGACTTGCCGCGAGTGTCGTCGATATTCACCGAGTCGATCCCGACCAGCTTGACCCCGCAGTCGCGCAGCCACTGCGCGGCCGCTTCGGTCAGGAACGGATGATCGACGCCATACGCCGGCGTGGCGAAATGCACATCCCAGCCGGTATGCACCAACACCGCGCGGCCGCGCAGTTCCAGGTCGCGGAAATGGCTGTCGTCGATGGCCTGCACCGACGCCGGCACGCGCACCACGATCGCGTCGAGGTCGGCGCAGTCTTCCGGCCCGATCTGCGACAAGTCCTTGCCGTTCTCGTAGCGATGCGAAGGACAGTCGATATAAGTGCCGGTGTTGGCGACCATGTCGATGCGCCCGATCTGAAACTGGGTGCCCTCCTCGTACAACTCGCGCGAACGCTCGCGGCTGAGGTAGTCGCAGATATGCGTGGCCGGCATTCCCGGGTAGGTCACCAGGCCGTCTTCGATGGTGTGGCTCAGGTCGATGTAGCGGATCTCGCCGCCTTCGATCGCGCCGGCCGTGCGCTTGTGCGCCTCGACCAGGATGGTCTTGTTGAGGATGCGCGCGGGTCCGACCATCAGCAGGCGCAGGTCGCGCACGATGTAGTCGATCAATTCGGCATCGCCGATGTCGTCGCCGTCGATGTCGAGGCGAAAGCCCTGGCCTTGCAGGCCGCCGCCGTTGCTGAATTCGATTTCGAAGTCGAATTGGACGCGGTGTTGGGTCGAGGTCAAAGGATTCTCCGCGAAGGACGATTGCGATGGCCGGCGCGATGAATGCTATTGCCCGTCATTCCCGCGAAGGCGGGAATCCAGGGCTTCACCGCGACAGGACTCTGAAGTCTCTGGATCCCCGCCTTCGCGGGGATGACGAATTGAAATTACCCGGGCCAGCCAGTGTCCCGCGCGCGACCGGAGGAAACCTACTTCGCCGCCCGCTGACTCAACGCCACGCTGCCCAGAATCAACGCCGCCGCGATCAGCATCGTCAGCGTCAAAGGCTCGCCCAGCAGCATCCAACCCCAAGCCACTCCGAACAGCGGCACCAAGTACGTCACCGCGACCGCGCGGCCCGCGCCGATGCGCTGGATCAGCCGGTAGTACATGACGAAGGCGATGCCGGTGCAGACCACGCCGAGCATTGAGGCGGAGAACCACGACTTGGCCGGGATCGCATGATCGGGCCAGTAGGCGATCGCGAACGGCAGCATCAACAGCGCCGACGTGCCCAAGGTCGCCGCCGCGACCGCCGCGGCCGGCAGGCCGGTCAGCTGGCGCCGCACCAAGTTGGCGCCAATGCCGTACAGGAACGCCGCGGTACAGCCGGCCGCGACCGCCCAGCCGATGCTCGCGCCGGCGGTCTTGCCGCTGGCCAGCACGACCACGCCGGCGAATCCGGCCAATAGCGCGATCGCGCGCTGGGTGCCGATCTTCTCGCCGAAGAACAGGAACCCGACCAAGGCGGTGAACAGCACCGCCATCGAATTGGTGATCGCGCCGATTCCGGCCGGCGCGCGCTGCGCGGCCCAGGCGAACAGGATGAAGGGGATCGCCGAATTGATCAGGCCGATCATCGCCAGCTTGGCCCAGATCGCGCCCTTGAACGACGCCCGCGCCTTCCACAGGAACGGCAGCAAGATCAGCGCGCCCAGGCCCAGGCGCATTTCCACCAGCGGCACCGCGCCGAAGTCTTTCGCCGCCACCCGCATGAACAGGAACGACGAGCCCCAGATCGCGCCGAGGATGGTCAGTTCCAACGGCGTGCGCCAACTCTGCACGGTCGCGGCTTCATCGGTCGGTGCGGCGGCGGGCTGCGCATCGGTAGGCAGGCGGAGCGATGGAGACGTACTCATGGGAACCTCGCGAAGCGACGAAGACGGTACCGGGGCGTGGGGGCGCCGGCTTGCGAATCTGGGGGCAGCGTGCAGCGATCGGCGCGCCGGCGATATCCGAATTCTCGACGCCGACATCGCGTCGCGCGGTGAAGTTCGAAAGCGCGAATCAAGTGCGGTTCGCGGCCGCTCGGATCACCCGCAGGTCGCCGGTAAACGGCGTGCGGATACACCGGAAAGCTGTCGTCGTCCGCACATCCCGCCAAGCAACTTGCCGGTTCCGTCGTGGCTCGAAATCCGGCCCTGACGACAATCTGGCTTTTCCCTGACGCCTATTCTGACTGGCCGCCAAAGTCATGCAAGCGCATACTTTCGAACCCAGCCACAAATATTACTCAAGGCTCGATATGGCGCTCAGAGCGGACTGGCTGCCGGCCCTGGCGGCGTTCGAAGCGGCGGCGCGGCATCAGAATTTCGCCCACGCCGCCGAGGAACTGCATCTGACCGCCAGCGCGGTCAGCCACCACGTGCGCAAGCTCGAAAGCCGGCTCGGCCTGAGCCTGTTCCAGCGCCACGCGCGCGGGGTCGCGCTGACCGACCAGGGCCGCCAGCTCGCCGATGCCGCCGGCACCGCGCTGGCCGACATGGACGGCGTGCTGCGCAGCCTGCGCTTGGCGCGCGAGGAGCGCGATCGGGTCCGCATCACCACCCTGCACTCGCTCGCCTACACCTGGCTGCTGCCGCGCCTGGGCGGATTCACCCGCGCCCATCCGCACATCCAGTTGCGGGTCGATACCGAGATCGCGCTGACCCGCTTCGACGACAGCGGCCCCGACCTCGGCGTGCGCCACGGCGCCGGCCATTGGCCGGGACTGACCGCGCATCATCTGATGGACGACGCCTTGTTCCCGGTCGCCTCGCCGGCGTTTCCCGGCATCGATCAGGTGACCGAGCCGGCGCAGATCGCCGAGCTGCCGTTGCTCGCCGATCAGGCGCGGCAAGGCTGGCACGACTGGTTTCGCGCCGCCGACGTGCATGGCCGCAAGCTTGAGGAACGCTACATCTTTAGCAACACCACCGACGCGATGATGGCGGCCGCGCAAGGCATCGGCGTGGCGCTGGCGCGCGAGCAGATCGTGGTGCCGTACCTGCGCTCGGGTCAGCTGATCCGCCTGCCCGGCCCGTCGATGCCGGCGCGTTGGGGGTACTACGCGATCTATCCCTCGCACCGGCGGCTGCGGCCGGCGGCGCAGGCGTTTCTGGATTGGTTGCTGGCGGTGGATAAGCGCTGAAAGCGCGGCGCGCCATGATTCGACCCGCCTTCGCCGGTCCGGACTTCGCCGTCGCTTCACGTTGACCGGTCAGGGTTCCCGTTGCCGGGGCGAGCGCGAATCGGCGGTCGCCGCCTAATCTTCGTGGGAACTCGCATGCGCCTGGAATCGATCGCCGCCATCGCCGCCGCGTTGTTGCTGAGCGGATGCTCCGATACTCCGCTGAGCGTCACCAACCATTCCGCCATCGAATTGCGCGAGGTCGAAGTGATCGGGGCGGGCTTCGTCCAGCGCTTCGAGCGCATCGCGCCGGGGCAGACCGTGGACGCGGACGTCGAACCCCTCGGCGAATCCAACATTAGCGTGCAGTTCAAAGCGGGCGATCGCATCGTCGCGCAGGGCGCGGACATTTACTTCGAAGGCGGCGGCAACTGGGAAGTCGCGGTCGAAGTACGGCCCGATCTGAGCACGAAAGCTGATTCGAAGATCACGGGCATGCCGGTGACCGAAGCCATCTTTCGATGGATCGGCCTCATCCGCTGAGCGACTGCCGCTGCGTAGTCAGCGCGCGCCTTTTGGCTTCGGTCTGGCTTTCTTCGGGGCGGCCTTCTTCGATGCGGCCTTCTTGATCGCGGATTTCTTCGGCGCGGATTTCGGCTTCGCCCCGGTTTTTGCTGTTGGCTTGGGTTTCGACTTCGTCGTCGTCCCGGCAACCTGCTTCGCCGCGCCGGTGCCCTTGGATGTCGTCGCCGCCTTGCGCTTCTTCGGCGGCGCGTTCGCCTTGCGCAACGCCGCTTCGAACGCCAGCACCAACCACGGCTTCATATCCTGCGGCGAATCCATCGCCGCCTCCGGCACCGACCAGTAACTGGTCGGCACCGTCTCGCCGCGCCGCGTGTACATGAAAGGCTCGCTGTCGGCCGCGCGGAAACGCTCGCGGGTTTGATCGTCGACCTTCAGATACAGCACGTCATCGGAGATCAATCCGATCATCACCCCATCGTGGTAGATGCCATGGCCGCCGAACATCCGGCGCGCGCTGAGCGCGCCGAAGTCCGAGGCGACGTCCTGCAGGTGGGCGATAAGATCGGCGCTCATGGCTTCGATCTTATCGCCGTTGTCGCCACCGCGTCAGCGTCGCGCGATCAGAACTTATGCCACAGGCGCACGAAGTAGGCCGTGCCGTTCAAACCGAACTGGACGCTGTCGAAGATGTGTCCGTTGTCGGTTTCGTCCGGGTTCTGCCGGCTCGGCTTGACGTTGAACAGGTTGGTGGCGCCGACGGTGAGCTTGGTGTTTTCGCTGAACGCGTAGGTCACGCTCAGGTCGGCCGAGCTCCTGGACTTGTAGCGCGCGTTCGGCACGCCGGCGGCGGTGCCCGAGAACGTGCCCAAGGTCTGCGGGCCGAAATAGATCAGCTTGAGGTTGCCGTCCCAGGCGCCGCGCGACAGGTCGAAGCCGAGCACGGCCTTGGACTTCGGCGCGCCCTGCTCGATGAACAAGCGCTCGCGCTCGGACAACAGCACGTCCTCGCGGCCGACCAGGGCCGGCGGCGCGTGGATCGCGTTGACCTTGGTGCGGTTGAGGTTCAAGGCGAAGAAGGTGCCGAGCTTGAAGTCGTTGCCGAGTTCGCGTTCGTTGTTGAAGGTGAAGTCCACGCCCTCGGTGCGGGTATCGACCGAGTTGACGAAGAACTGCGCCTGGCCGACGCCGAGCGAATCGAGGATCGAACCGATGGTCGGATCGGTGGTGTCGAAGCGGCCGCTGAGCACGATGCGGTCGTCAATGTCGATGCGGTACGCATCCAATGTCAACGACGTATCCGCGGTCGGCGACCAGGTCAGGCCGAGGGTGTAGTTGCGCGATTTTTCCTTGGTCAGCAAAGGCAGGCCGGCGGCATTGGCGATGGTGCCGCCGTTGGGCGCGATCACCACGTCGACCGGCTCGCCGTTGACGAAGTCGGTAATGGTCGAGGAGAAGTACTTCTGCTGCAGCGACGGCGCGCGGAAACCGGTGCTGGCCGAGGCGCGGAACATCAAGGTGTCGGTGGCGCGGAAACCGGCGGCGAGCTTGCCGGTCGTGGTCTTGCCGAAATCGCTGTAGTCCTCGTATCGCACCGCCACGCCGGCGGTGAAGCGCTCGGTGAAGTCGGCTTCGACGTCGGCATACGCGGCCCAGCTGTCGCGGCTGTGGCTGCCGGCATCGCCGGGCTGGAAGCCCGGGAAGCCCTGGCTGCCGGCGTTGCCGCCGACGCCCACGCCGTCGGCGTCGATGTAGGACCCCGGTTCGCCGGCGAAGATCTTGTACTTCTCATCGCGGCGTTCCAGGCCGAAGGCCACGTTGAGGCCGTTGAACACTTGATCGTAGAAGCGGTTGATGTCGAGGTTGACGGTGTTCTGTTCGAACGAGAACCCGCCGGCGTTGAAGCTGCGCGCGCTCACGCCCTGGCCGCCGCCCAGCAGATCGAGATTGGCCAGCGAAGCGTTGAGGGTGTTGTTGATGGTGTAGCGCAGCTTGTTGTAACCGTGGGTGTAGGAAAGATCGGCGTTCCACTCGCCCAGGGTGCCGCGCAGGCCGAGGATGCCGAAGCGGTCGTCGAGCTCGCCGTCGATGAAGGGCACGAAACCGTCGGGGTACATCGCCGCGGAGTTGCGCGAGGGAATGTCCTCCGAGCCCAGGCCGTCGCGCGCGAACGCGGCCGAGGATGCGTCGCGCTTCTGCACGCCGAGGGTGAAGTACAGATCGAGGTTCTCGGTCAGCGGCTTGTCGCCGTTGAGGAACAAGGTTTCGTTGCGGACCTTCGAGTCGCCGATGATGCGCGGGCTGCCGGCCGGTTCGGAGCGGTCGGAACGGCCGCGGTCCTGCCACTCGCCGGTGATGCCGAGGCTGCCGTCGCTGCCCAGGCTGAAGCCGCAGTACGCGCTGGCCAGCCAGTTCTCGCCGTCGCCCTTGGAATACTGGCCGTAACCGGCGACCGCTTCGCAGCCTTTGCGCTTCTTCAGCGAGATGTTCATGACACCCGCGATCGCGTCCGAACCGTACTGCGCGGCGGCGCCGTCGCGCAGGATCTCGACGCTGTCGATCGCCATCAGCGGAATGGTGTTGAGGTCGGTGCCGGTGTTGCCGCGATTGCGCGCGCCGAACAGATTGAGCAGCGCGGTGGTGTGGTGGCGCTTGCCGTTGACTAGCACCAGGGTCTGGTCCGAGCCCAGGCCGCGCAGCGCGGCCGAGTCGACCAGGTCGGCGCCGTCGGCGCCGCTCTGGCGGGTCGAGTTGAACGAGGGCGCGGCGTATTGCAGCGACTGGGCGAGGTCGAACTGGGCGCCTTCCTCGGCGTTCTTGGCCATCGGCAGCACATCGACCGGCGAGATCGAGGTGGTGTCGGACGAGCGCTGACTGCGCCGCGAACCGAGCACCGACACCGTCTCCAGGGTGCGCGCCTCGCTGGCCGGTGCCGGCGCCGGAGCGGCGTCCTGGGCCTCCTGGGCCAGTGCGGTGCCGGCGAACAAGCCGCTGGCCAGCGATAGCGCGCAGGCGCTGTAGAGGCTGGCGCGGTGCAGGCGGGCACGGCGGGGGGCGAGGCGGGGCTGGGTCATGGCGTGAGTCCTTGCTGGGTCTGGCTGGGGCGATCGCCTAGCCTAAAGCCAACACGCCTGTTTGCGCACAGCGTCCGAGCCGAAAACGTGAAGTGTGATGCAGGCACGATCACGGGACCCGCGGATCGCGAGCCGGTGCCGGCGTGTCGCGCTCACGACGTTCGCGATCGCCACGTCCCAAAGGGTAGGAGCGGCGTGAGCCGCGACCGCGAACCCTCGCCAGCGTCGCAGGCAAGATGTCGCGATCGCGGCTCACGCCGCTCCTACAGTGGGGTTGCGTCGCTTCGGTGAGGCCGATGCCCTACTTCGCCATACCCTCGCCCGACTCCACCCAGCGCGCGAAAAACCCCGACAGATCGCGCCCGCTCGCGCGCTCCATCGCCTGGCGGAAATCCGAGGTCACCACCGAATGGCCGTAATGCGCGCGGGTGTACGCGCGGATGCCGCGCCAGAACGCGCGCTCGCCGAGTTCTTCGCGCAGCAGATGCAGCACGTAGGCACCCTTCTGGTACACCACCGCGCGATCGTCGGCGCTGGGCCGCGACCACGAGGCGTACACCAGCGCGTGGTCCTTGCCGTCGGCGCGCAGTTTGTCCAGCCGCCGCTTCCACTGCTCCACCCGCTCGCGGTAACTGTCTTCGCCGAAGCGGTGCTGCATGTACGCGGCCGCCATGAAATTGGCGAAGGCCTCGTTGAGCCAGAAGTGGCCCCATTCGCGGCAGGTGATGCGGTTGCCCCACCACTGGTGGGCGATCTCGTGCGCGATCAGCGACTGCGCCTCGGGCTTGTCCAGCACTTCGCGGCCGTAGGCTTCCGACATCAGCGAAAACCCGTCCAGTTCCTGGCCGATGGTCTTGGCCACCAGCGCCTGGGTGTAGGGGCCGCGATAGCGGATGCCGGCGCGGCGGCCGAAGAAACGCAGCATGTCGGCGCTGTCGGCGAACACCCGGCGCAGTTGCGCGCTGTCGAGCTCGCCCGACAGATAGCGAAGGTCGCCGTTTTCGCCGCTGCCGCTGGCTTCGTTGTAGCGGCCGGCGGCGAAGCCGTAGACGTAACTCGGCATCGCCTGATCCTGACGCCAGCGGTACGAATCGCGACGCCCGCCGAGCGCCGACTTCGCCACCAGCCGGCCGTTGCCGACCGCTTTGAGGCCGCTGGGCACGGTCAGGGTCAGGTCCAGGGTCGCGCGTTCGGACGGCGCGTCGATGCACACCAGCCATTGGCTGGTCGAGAAGATCGTATAGACCTCGTTGCGCTCGGGATGGAATTCCAGGCCGTGGCGCGGCGCGCCGTGATAAGCGATGTCGATCTCGCGACGCTCGCCCGCGACCGCCGGCATCGGCAGGCGGATGCGCACGCGCTTGTCGATCTTTTCGAAGCCCAGCGCCTTGCCGTGCTCGCGCACCGTGTCGATCTCCAGATCGCCGGCGTCGAATTCGATCGACTGCGCGCCGCCGCTACGCATCGCCAGCCGGATCGCGACCTCGCCGCGCAGCGTGCGGGCGGCGATATCGGGTTCGATCCGCGCGGTGTAATGCAGCACGTCGAGGTTGGCGCCGGCGCGTTCGGGCGACATCTGCGCCGCAGCCGAGAAGCTCAGCGCAAACGTGGCCCAGGCCAGCGCCACGGCCGCATGGCGGCTCAATGTGCGAGCCGCGCCGCGGCGTGGTGCGCGCGACGAACGCGGCGCGATAAAGCTTGCTGCATCGTGCATATCAACTCCGTTCTACCCCTCGCGGCGCGCATCCTGGCGCGGCGCGGTCCAGATATCGATCGATCCGGCTGTCGATGATCGCCGATGTGGACGCGCGGCTGAACCCCGGCCGTTCATGAAGCAGCACGCGGCGCGGGGACAGCGCGCGAGCGGACCGATCCGGCAAGCCCTCGATGCGGGCCGCATCGGCGCGAACCGGACCACCGTTCAGCATCGCGCATCGCACCCGGGCCTTCGCCCGTTCACGCTTGCCGATCTGCGCCCCCGATCACTGACAGCGCTGTCAGCTATAGGACATGGTGCGGGCCGTGAGCGCAGGCGCGCGGGCGATCGCGTCGCGGGCGATCACGCCCATCCACGTCAAGCTCTCATGCTTTTCGCGGCGCCTCGCGCGTCGCCCCGACTGATCCGGCCCGTGGCCGAGCTCGGGAAAGCCCAGGGGCTTGCCTCGCTCAGGAGCCCCATCGCATGGTCACTCGCCGCAACTTCCTCGGTGCCTCGGCCGCCGCGCTCGCCGCCGGCGTCGCCGGTCCGCTGGTGTCGCGCTCGGCCCTCGCCGCCACGCCCGCGCGTTTCACCCTCAACCTGGTCAACGCCTCGGGTCAGAACACCGCTTACGCCTACGTAGTCGGTTTCTCCAACAACCAGCCGCTGTTCGTGCGCGCCGACGGCAGCAGCTATTACCCGCCCTCGCCTTCGGCGCCGGTCACCCCGCTCGGCGCGGATTGCGCGATCCCGCTCGGCGGCCAGGGCTCATCGACGCGCGTCGCGGTGCCGCGCATGTACGGCGCGCGCATCTACGTGGTCACCGGCAGCAAGCTCAACTTCTACGTCAATCCCGGCCCGGCCGTGGTCCACCCGAGTTTCCTCAACACCAGCGACACCAATTTCCAGAAGAACTGGACCTTCGCCGAGTTCACCTTCAACGAGTGGGAGCTGTTCTCCAACATCAGCTACGTCGACTTCGTCGCCGCGCCGCTGGGCCTGTCGCTGCGCTCGCTGTCGGGCCGGGTCGAAACCATTCCGGGTCTGCCGGCCGGTTCGCTCGATCCGATCTGCTACGCGTTGCAACAACAGGCGAGCCAGGAAGGTTCGGCCTGGAACTCGCTGATCCAGCGCGGCAGCGACGGCCGCAACTTGCGCGCGATGAGCGCGCACTACCAAGCCAGCCGGTTCCAGAATTATCTCAGCGGCTACATCAACTCGGTCTGGAGCAAATACGCATCCAACACGTTGACCGTCGACACCCAGTCCGGCTTCGGCGTGTTGACCGCGCGGGTCGGTGGCGACGGCCTGCTGCGCTTCAACAACGGCGAGACCTTCGCCCGTCCGAGCACCGCCGACGTGCTCAGCTGCGACAGCGGCCCCTTCAGCCTGGCCGGCGCCAGCGAGGTGCGCAAGGCGATCATTCCGCGCCTGGCCGCGGCGCTCAATCGCACCACCCTGCTCGACAACGCCAACCAGCCGCAGGGCGAAGTCGCCAGCCGCTTCTACCGCAATGCGCAGACCAACCACTACGCGCGACTGGTTCATGAGCGCCTGCCCGACAACCGCGGCTACGCCTTTCCCTACGACGACGTGTCGCCGAGCGGCGGCCAGGATTTCAGCGGCGCGGCGCGTTCGGGCGATCCGGATACGTTGACAGTGACGGTGCGCGCATTGCGGTGAATGGTCGCGATGCGTCGCCGCCATGGGGCGCGCGGCGCATCGCGTTCACGGCGTGCCCAGCGCCATGCTGTGGCGACGGCGGCTATTGCCATCTCGCGACGTAGGCACGATCACGCCCTGTAGGAGCTGCGCAAGCTGCGACCGTGACATCGCGTTTACGACGCAACCGCGGTGGCGCGGTCGCGGCTCGCGCCGCTCCTACAGTCGGCCTGCGGCGATCCGGCAACCGCTGTCGCTAGGCAATCGCAAACGCAAACGCAAAGATCAAATCCGACTGACCCGAAACTTGCGCCCCTTGATCTTGCCTTCGCGCAAGCGCGCCAGCGCCGCGCCGGCCTGGCCGGTTGCGACGGCGACGTAGGAACGCGTCGCGTAGACATTGATCTTGCCGACCGCCTCGGCCTTCAGACCGGCATCGCCGGTCAGCGCACCGAGGATGTCGCCGGGGCGCAGCTTGTCGGTCTTGCCGGCGTCGATGCGCAAGGTCGCCATCGGCGCGGCCGGCGCGTTCTTGGCCTTGCCGCTCAGCGGTTCGGCGCGACGCCAGTGCAACGGCGCGCCCTGGTTTTGTTCGATCTGCTGGGCGCGGCCGGTTTCGCGCGGGCCGCACAGGCTCAGCGCGACGCCGCCGCGACCGGCGCGGCCGGTACGGCCGATGCGATGCACGTACACGTCCGGATCGGTCGGCAGGTCGTAGTTGACCACCGCGCCGAGGTCCTCGACGTCGAGCCCGCGCGCGGCCACGTCGCTGGCGACCAGCACGTTGCAGCTGCGGTTGGCGAACCGCACCAGCACTTCATCGCGATCGCGCTGCTCCATGTCGCCGTGCAGGGCCAGCGCGGTGAAGCCGTAATGGCTCAGCGAGCCGACGACTTCCTCGGTGTCCTTGCGCATATTGCAGAACACCACGCACGATTCGGGCCGGTATTCGAGCAACAACGCGGCGAGCAGAGGCGTCTTGCGGGTCGGTTCGACCTCATAGAAATACTGCTCGATCTGCGGCGCGGTGGCCTCGCCTTCGACCGTGACCTCGAGCGGCTCGCGCATAGCGGCGCGCGCGAGATCGCGAATCGCATCGGGAAAGGTCGCCGAGAACAGCAGGCTCTGACGGGTCTTCGGGGTCTTGGCGACGATCTCGCGCATCGGCTCCTCGAAGCCCATGTCGAGCATGCGGTCGGCTTCGTCGAACACCAGGGTACGCACACCGTCGAGCTTGAGCGCCTTCTTGCGCAGCAATTCCTGCAGGCGGCCCGGCGTGCCGACAACCACATGCGGCGCATGTTCCAGCGAGGCCAGTTGCGGGCCGAGCGGCATGCCGCCGCACAGCACCGAGACTTTCAGATTGGCGATCGCGAACGCCAGCTTGCGCAACTGGTTGCCGACCTGATCGGCGAGCTCGCGGGTCGGGCACAGCACCAGCGCCTGGGTGCGGATCGCGGCGGGATCGAGCCGCTGCAGCAGGCCCAGGCCGAACGCCGCGGTCTTGCCGCTGCCGGTCGGGGCCTGCGCGATCAGATCGCGGCCTTCCAGGATCGCCGGCAAGGCGCGCGCCTGCACCGGGGTCATCACGGTATAGCCCAGCGCGGCCACGCCCTGCAGCAGGGCCGGGCTCAGGGCGAGGGAATCGAAAGCGGTGGCGGCCGCGACGGCGGCGGCGGGCGGAAGTTGATCGGTCATGCGCCATGATCGCAGCTTCGGGCGCCACCCGCCCGGAAAACCCGTCCGTGGCGGCATCCTGGCTCCGGCGTAGAACATTCAGACAGGGATATCGACGGTACCGGGCATCGCTTCGCTGCCCCCACCCGCCCCACATCGTCCTATCCTGTCACCGCAGCGCCTCAGAACTCCCCACCGCCACCGATCCGGAGGCCGTCCCATGGAGCAGTTCCTGCATATCCGCGTCCTGCTCGGCATCGTGCTGGGCCTGGCCATCACCACCTTGCTCAAGGGCCTGGCCCGCTTCGTCCAGCATCCCGGCCGCGAACGCGTGTTCTGGGTGCATATCGGCTGGGCGATCTCGATGTTCACCCTGCTCGCGCACTTCTGGTGGTGGGAGTTCCGCCTGGTGCACCTGACGCAGTGGAGCTTCGTGTCGTTCGCGTTTCTGATCGCCTATGTCGTGGTCCTGTTCCTGCTATGCACCTTGCTGTTTCCCGACGACATCGGCGACTACGAGGGCTGGCAGGATTACTTCCTGTCGCGGCGCACCTGGTTCTTCGGGATCATGGCGGTGACCTACGTGATCGACTTCGGCGATACCCTGATCAAGGGCCGGTCGTATTTCGAGGCCTTCGGCATCGAATACCCATTGCGCAATCTGGCCTATGTAGTCATGTGCCTGATCGCCATGCGCACCCGTTCGTTGCGCTTTCATCGGATCTTCGTGATCGTCAGCCTGCTGTATCAATTATCGTGGATCTATCGGCTTTACGATTTCGTCGAGTGAACGCGCGCGCGGATATGCGTCCATGGATACCGGGCAATAGACCGCACAATCCACAAGCTTGCACATTCGGTCCGATCGCATCGCTCACCCCGATGCAACCTCGATTCGTCTACATTGGACCGATGCCCGATCCGACCGTTTCCGCATGAGCCGCGCCTTCGTCAAGGAAGGCGATGGCGACGACAGCACCGGCGATCTGCCCGAGCTGCCGATCAGCGAACATCCCAACTACGTCACCCCGCGCGGCATGGCGTTGCTGCGCTCGCGCCTGGACGACACCTCGCGCCGCCTGGCCGCGCTCGACGCGGAAATCGCCGCGGCGAGCGAAGACGACGGCGGCGGCGAACGGGTCGGGGTCAAGCTCGAACGCGCCCACGTCCATCGCGATATCCGCTGGCTGCAGGCGCGCATCCTCGGCGCGATCACCATCGCGCCCGAACGCCAGCCGCCCGACCGGGTCGCGTTCGGCGCGCGCGTGGAATTGATCGACGAGGAGGGCAACGAACACCGCTATCGCATCGTCGGCGAAGACGAAGCCGACCCCGAGCATGGCCTGATCAGCTGGGTTTCGCCGCTGGCGCGCAGCCTGCATGGCGCGCGAGTCGGCGACAGCGCGGTATGGAAACGGCCAGCCGGGGATCTCAACGTCGAAGTGCTGGCGATCGAATACGGCTGAGCTCAGTTCGCGACGCCTGGCGATCCCGGCGCCGCTATCGGTATTCGACGCCTTCGTATTCCCAGAAGAATTTCGTGCGCAGGCAGTCGAGCGATTCGGCCCACGTCGATCGCTCGCACGACGCCACCCGCTGCAGCAGCGCGGCATGCACGCAGGTCCACTCATACGGGTCGACGACGAGCAGCGCGTCGATGTCGAGGGTCTTCCCGCGTTTTCGCATCGATGTGTACGCTTCCAGCGCCTTGCCTTGATGGTGCCCCCTCACGCCCTGCGGCGTCGCCACCAGCAGTTGAAACACGTGCCCGCCGGATACGCCGACCTCGCCGATCTCCAGCTCTACCGTCAGGTAGACATCCGCGGGAGACGCGGGGCGCCATGCGGGCAGGTCGTCGATATCCAGGGACCTGAGGTCGAGGACTTCGAGATTCACTTTCACTCCTGCCTCCGCATCCATATGAACATCACGATCGTCACGGCCATGCCATGACGCCATGAAATCGTGAAATCGTGAAATCGTGAAATCGTGAAATCCTAACGGCTCTTGCCGCGTCGTCGCTTGCTTGCGGCGTCATCGCCCGATCGCGCCGCCTTTTCAGGCCGGCACGAAGCGCGAGGTCTCAGTGACAGGGCCTTCAGGCCCGACGCCTTTCGATCCGAGCACCGCGCAACCACCCGTCACCAGCGAAGTCTCCAGCGCTCGCGCGGCAACCGCTCGTCGGCCCGCGCTTGACGCCTCCCGCCATCCAGGCAAATCATTTAGCAAATTAGTTAATTGCTGAATACATAAGGCGATGCCGGTCCGCGCACCCGACCGCTCGCGGAGGTCGCGCCTGTATCGCGCGCGCAGCTACAGTTCCACCATGGAGAGGTCATGAACGCATTGCCCGCAAGTCTGCAATCGCATCGCGTCCAGGCGCAGACCGAAGTCGCCGCGTCGATCCGCGGCGTCAGCGACGGCCGCGTGGTCTGGGAACCGGTGCGCTCGTTGTGGTTTTCGACCATGGCCATCGCCGCGGTGGTCGGCGGCATCGCGACGTTCACGTGGGCGGCGTTCGCGCTGTTCGTGGTGTCCACCGCGACGGTGCTGCTGCTCGGCCATTCGCTGGGCATGCACCGCAAGCTGATCCACGACAGTTTCGCCTGCCCGAAATGGATGGAATACCTGCTGGTCTACTGCGGCGTGCAGGTCGGCCTGGCCGGGCCGATCAGGCTGGTGCGCACTCACGACCTGCGCGATTACGCCCAACGTTTGCCCGACTGCCACGATTACCTCGCTCATCGCCGCCGCTTCCACGTCGATGCGTGGTGGCAGTTGCATTGCGAATTGCGTCTGGCGCAGCCACCGCGGATCGAGATCGAAGCGCGCATCGCCGACGACCGTTTTTACCGCTTTCTGCAGCGCACCTGGATGTTGCAGCACCTGCCGTGGGCACTCGCGTTCTATGCGATCGGCGGCTGGGGCTGGGTGTTCTGGGGCGTGTGCGCACGGGTTACCGCGGGCGTGTTCGGACATTGGCTGGTCGGTTATTTCGCCCACAACCACGGTGGCATGCACCATGAAGTGCGCGGCGCCGCGGTGCAGGGCCGCAATGTGCGGTTCGTGTCGCTGCTGACCATGGGCGAATGCTGGCATAACAACCACCATGCGTTTCCCGGCTCGGCGCGGTTGGGCCTGTATGCCGGCGAATGGGACCCGGGCTGGTGGTTCCTGCGCGGCTGCGAGCGGCTGGGGCTGGTGCGCGATCTGCGCCTGCCCGAGGACCTGCCGCCGCGCGAGGAACTGCATCGCCTGGATCCAGCGCCCAACCCATTGCCCGCTGCATCGCCGATGCCCGGCCGCGCGAAACCTGTTGCCTTGATCAACCGAGCCTGACCATGACTGCCGAACCGCCCGATCTGCCCGAACTGCCGCAGTCTCCACCACCGCTCGAACAAGCCGCCGCACCGCCGCGTCGCGATCCGAGCGTGTGGCTGCTGGTGCATGCCTCGCCGCTGTTCGGCGGCGCCTTGATCGGGCTGCTGCTGCGCCTGGCCTTCAACGGCCAACCCGGCCATGCGTTCGCGACCATGCTGTGGATCTTCATCGTGCTCGCGCCGTTCGCGATCGGCGCGGTCACGGTGTATCTGGCCGAACGGATCAAACCGCGCAGCACCACATATCACTTCTTCATGCCGGTGCTCAGCGTCTCGCTGTGCGTGCTCGGCAGCATGCTGCTGTTGCTGGAAGGCGCGATCTGCGTGGTCATGGTGATGCCGATCTTCGCGGTGATGGGCGGCCTCGGCGGCGTGGTCATGGGCGCGATCTGCCGCCGGCTCGAGCGCTCGAAAACCCCGACGGTCTACAGCTTCGTCGCCCTGCCGCTGGTGCTGGGAATGCTCGGCGTCGGCCAGGACACCCCGCAACGCTTCGAACACGTCGAACGCCGCGTGCTGATCCAGGCCGCGCCCGCGGAGGTGTGGAAGGTGCTGCTCGACGCCGACCATATCCAGGCCAGCGAAGTCGATCGCGCCTGGATGTACCGCATCGGCGTGCCCACGCCGCTGGCCGGTCTCACCCACGAAACCGAGAACGGGCTGGTGCGCGAGGTGCGCATGGGCAAGGGCATCCACTTCCAGCAGGTGTCGGCCGACTGGAAGCCGCGGCAGTACGTGCGCTGGCAATACCTGTTCGAAGACGATTCGGTCCCGGCCGGCGCGCTCGACGATCACGTCCGCATCGGCGGCCCCTACTTCGACCTGCTCGACACCCGCTACACCCTGACCCCGCGCGGCGCCGCCACTGAACTAACCATCCGCATGGACTACCGGGTCAGCACCGGCTTCAACTGGTACACGGTGCCGCTGGCGAACTGGCTGATCGGCGATTTCAGCGAGGTCATCCTCGACTTCTACCGCCGCCGCGCCGAGCCCGCCGCGGCGCCGGCCTGATTCGATCCAGTCTGATTCGATCCGGCCTGATTCGATCCATCCGACACGGCCCGATCTGATTCGACCTGACCTGACCAGACCGAATCGGACCGGCCCCACCCGCCCCGCCCTCACCCCGCGCTCCGCCGCGGGTGTGATGATTCCCGCCGTCGTGCGAATCACTGTGCATACGGCAACGGGAACGGCAGGCGATGGACCATAGCGGCGTCAAATCCAGACAGGGCGACAACGCCGGCAACCCGCCGGGCGAGGCCGCGCGGCAGCGCTTCGAAGCGCTGCTGCAGGCCCATCGCGGCATCGTCTACAAGGTCGCCAACACCTACTGCCGCAACGACGAGGACCGCGCCGACCTGGCCCAGGAAATCGCGGTGCAGCTGTGGCGCGCGTTCCCGAGTTTCGATCCGCAGCGCAGCTTCTCGACCTGGATGTACCGGATCGCGCTGAACGTGGCGATCTCGCAGGTACGCAGCAATGTGCCGCGGCAGCAAAACGCGGTCGCGCTCGACGAGCAACTGCACGATGTGGCCGACGACCGCGCCGCCGATCCGGAGGCCGCGCAACGCCTGCGCGCGCTCGACCGGCTGATCGCCGCGCTGGAGCCGCTCAATCGCGCGCTGTTGCTGCTGTATCTGGAGGAGCGCAGCTATCGCGAGATCGGCGAAGTGCTCGGCCTGAGCGAAACCAATGTCGCGACCAAGATCGCGCGGCTCAAGCAACGCATCCGCACCGATCTGGCCGACTGAGCCACGCCTGTTCAACCTCATTCCCACGACGGCAACACGACCTCATGAGCGCAATCACGATGGAACTCGACGACTTCAAACTGGCCTGGAAAGAACTCGATCGCAAACTCGATCGCCAATACGCGATGGACCTGCTGCGCTTTCGCGAGGAACGCGGCAAGCGGATGAAATCCGGCCTGCGCCCGCTGGTCTGGGGACAGGCGCTGCAGATGCTGTTCGGCCTGGTGTGCATCGTCTGGGGCGCGTTGTTCTGGATGCATCACCTGGACCGCGCGCATCTGGTCGTGTTCGGCGTGATCGTGCATGTCTACGGCATCGCCCTGATCGGCTGCGGCGCCGCGATGCAGGCCTTGCTGGCCAAGACCGACTACACCGCGCCGGTGATGACGATCCAGAAACGCCTGGCGAGTCTGCGCAAGACCTATATCCGCACGGGCCTGGCGGTCGGTCTGTCCTGGTGGCTGTTCTGGATGCCGTTCGTGAGCATGCTGTTCATGACTTTCTTCGGCGCCGACATCTACCTCCACGCGCCGTCGGTCTACGTCATCGGCAGCGCGATCGGAGTGGCCGGCCTGCTCGCGACCTGGGGCCTCTATCACTGGTCGCGCCAGCCCAGCCGTCCGCGCCTGGCGAAGCTGATGGAGGACAGCGTCACCGGCGTCAGCCTGCGCCGCGCCCAGGCGTTGCTCGACGAGATCGCGCAGTTCGAACGTGAGTGAGGTGGCGGGCCGGTGAGCGACGGCCGTAACGACCGCCGGCGATCAGGCCGGTTGGCGCGGAGACTTCAGCGAAACTCAGCCGGCCGCCTTCTTGGCGCGCCGGCTTTCGCGTTTGAGCGGTCCGCCGACCGGGCAGATTTCGAACGCGAACTGGGTCAGGGTGTTGACCAGATGGTCCGGGACCAGCTTGTAGACCACGAACTGGCCGCGGCGCTCGCTGCTGATCAGGCCGGCATTGACCAGCACCGACAGGTGCCGCGAGATCGCCGGCGCGCTCATCTCGAAACGCGCGGCGATGTCGCCGGCGCTGAGCTCGCGCTCGGACAGGAAGGCCAGGATCTGCCGTCGCGGCGTCGAGGCCAGGGCTTCGAAGATCTTGTCCTGCATCATGAGGGCACCGCTGCGGTCGGGGCGCGCGCCGGGGTGGCGCGGGTCCGATTATAGTGGTGCTTATTTAACTAAATTGCTAATTGTTTTGGAGGCCGGGATTCGGGATTCGGGATTCGGGATTCGGGATTCGGGAATCGGGAATCGGGAATCGGAAGAGCCTAGCCGTGGCGGCTGGCGGATCGTCGGGACCTCGGGAGCCGCTTTTGCGATTCCCTATTCCCTATTCCCGATTCCCGGCCTTCGGGGCCCTCACCCCTGCCCTCTCCCGCATGGCGGGAGAGGGGGAAATGGTCAAGCGCTGTGCGCTTGCACTTGTTTCAGGCGCTGGGCGCCTGGGCGTGCTTCAGGCGCTTCGGGAAGCCGACCATGCGCTGCAATTCCTCGTCCCACAGCTTCATGCGCGCGCACTTCAGGCTCGACCACAGGGTCAGGCGCGGCGCGGCCTGCAGCAGCGGGCTGGATTCGAACGCTTCGCGCAGGCGGTAGTTGGGGATGCGGCTGGCCAGATGGTGGATGTGGTGGTAGCCGATGTTGCCGGTGAACCAATGCACGATGCCCGGCAGGTCGTAGTAGGAGCTGCCGGCGATCGCCGCCTCGTGCGAATCCCACTCGCCCTTGCGGGTCCAGTAGGCGTCTTCGAAGGTGTGCTGCACGTAGAACAGCCACACGCCGGCGGCGCCGGCCAGCAGCACGATCGGCAGATGCACCATGAACACCGTGTGCCAGCCGATCGCGAAGCCCATCGCGATGATGGTCAGCGCCAGCGCGAGGTTGTTGAACAGCACGCTCGCCCACTCGCGCTTCCAGGTGAACGGAAGGTCGAACGGGAAGCGGTGCTTGATCACGAACTGATAGACCGGGCCGACGCCGAGCAGCACCGGGATGCTGCGGTACAGGCGGTAGCTCAAACGGCCCAGCCACGAACGCGCGCGGTATTCGGCGACGGTCAGGGTCTCGATGTCGCCCATCTCGCGGCGGTCGAGGTTGCCGGAGGTACCGTGGTGGATGGCGTGGGTCTTCTTCCAGTACCCGTACGGGAACAGAGTGACCAGGCCCAGGCAGCGCCCGACCATGTCGTTGGCGCGGCTGCTGGCGAAGAACGAGCCATGCCCGCAGTCGTGCTGAATGATGAAGGTGCGCACGTACAGGCCGGCGGTCGGAATCGCCATCAGCAAGGTCCAGCCGTAGCCCCAATGGCCGACCACGCTCCAGGCCATCAGCACCCACATCGCCGCGAACGGCACCAGGGTGTTGATCAGTTGCCACACCGCCCGTCCCGTTTGAGGCTTGGCGAAACGCGCGCAAAGCTGACGCAGGTTGGTTACGGAAGGTTGCGAATCGGCGTCAGCGTTCAAGCGGGAACTCCAGTCAGGACATCGCATTGTGGTGAGCGCACGAAGACCTGGCAATGACATGCGCGTGCGTATGGATGTGATCGAGACCGGTCTTTCGGGAAATACCTACCAAAGCAGTAGTCAATGGCGGCGGTGGCGGCACCGGACCTGACGGTCAGCGCGGCCGGTTTGGCGGGTTCCCCGAGCGTTCCCACACTACGCCTTGCGCCCGCGGGCCGCTAGGCTATGGGCATGTCCGCTTGGTATGTCTACGTCATCGAATGCCGCGACGGCAGCCTGTACACCGGCATCGCGCTGGATGTAGAGCGCCGCTACGCCCAGCATCTGGCCGGCAAGGGCGCGCGCTACACGCGTTCGCGGCCACCGTCGCGACTGTTGGCGCGGTTCATGTATCCGGACCGTTCGTCGGCGCTGCGCGCGGAATATGCGATCAAGCAACTGTCGCCGACGGCCAAACGCCGGCTGTGCGCGCAAGCCGGCACCGACATCCCGGCCGAAGCCGCCGTCGAAGCCGCCTCGGGCTGAGCCTCAGAACAATGCCCATAGCAGCTTGAGCAGGCCCCACAGCGCCACCGCCCACACCGCCGAACGCAGGTAGGGGATGCCGGCGGCATACACCGGCACGTAGACCAGCCGCGCCCAGAAGTACAACTGCGCGCCGAGCGCGGTGTCGTCGTTGCCGCGGCCGGCGACGGCGACCGCCAGCACCGCGGCGGCGAACAGCGGAAAGGTTTCGAGGAAATTGCGCCAGGCGCGGTCCATGCGCGCGGCCACGCCGGTCAAGGGTTCGACCGCGCCGTCGCGCGCGCTCGCGTTCCAGCGCACGCCGCGCTGCGCGGTCATGAAGCTCGCATTGACCAGCAAGTGCACGATGCCCAGTGCGATTGACCAGGCCAGCATCTGCAGTTCGGTGCTCATGCGTGTGTCTCCTTGAAGATGCGGTGCGTGGTGGCGAGGCGGCAAGAGCGAGCGATGCTACGAGATCCAGGTGAGCGTGGCTCGCGTCCTGACGCTCTCGGCTCGGGTCGCTGGATGGTCTGCAGTGTGATCGTACGTCGATCGAAAAGCCTCGCCCACGAAAACCTCAGCGCGATCACGCGCACAACCGATCCCATCGCGGGTCGTACCGACGACCGATACCCTCGGCCGCGGGCACCGCACGCTCGATCCCTCACACCGGTCCGTTCGGCAGAATCAGAATCTTGCCGTCGCGCTCGCCGGCCGCCGCGGCCGCGACCGCTTCCTTGATCTGATCTAGTCCGTAGGTCGTCTGCACCCGCGCCTGCAACTGCCCGCTGGCGACGCGCTGGGCGATCTCGCCGAACACTTCCGCGCGTCGCGCCGGGCTCGCCTGCTGAAACCAGCGCGACAGCCAGAACCCGCGCAGGCTCACGTCGCGGAACACGAACGAGGCCGGCGAAATCGAACATGCTTCGCCGCTCATCGCACCGTAGTTGACCACGATGCCGCCCTCGCCCAGCGACTGCGCGATGTGCTGGGTCGACACCCCGCCGACCGCATCGATGCCGAGCTTGATCGGCGCCTTGTCCGCCGCTTCGCGCGCGCGCTTGCCCAAGTCGTCGCCGTCAACCAGCACCACGTCGGCGCCGGCCGCGCGCACCGCCTCGACCGCCGACTCGCGCCGCACCACGTTGATCGTGCGCAGCCCGCGCGACTTGGCGATCTGGATCAGATAGGTGCCGACCGCCGAATTGGCCGCGTTCTGAATCACCCAGTCGCCCGGCTGCAGGTCGACGAACTCGCTGAGCATCAGCAGCGCGGTCGGCGGATTGACCGTGATCATCGCCAGTTGCTTGGGATCGGCGCCGTCGGGCAAGGCGATCAGGTGCTTGGCGGTGCCGACCATGTGCGTGGCCCAACTGCCGCCCTGGATCGGCAGCAGCACGGTCTGGCCGACCTTGAGCTGGGTCACCTCCGGCCCGAGCTCGGCGATCCGGCCAACGCCCTCGTTGCCGCCGACCGCCGGCAACGGCGGCAGCAAGCCGTATTCGCCGGTCAGGGTCAGCACGTCGGACGGATTGATCGGCGCGGCCAGCACTTCGATCAGCACCTGGCCCGCGCTCAGCGGCGGGGTCTGAAACTCCACCGCCTCGATGACGTCCTGCGGCACCGGACCGCGCTGGGTGTATTGGGCTTTCTTCATTGCGTCACTCCAAACCGGACGGGAACAAGGGACCGCGCGCGCGACCGACGACCGGCCGCGGCGCGCCTGCATACGCGAGAGTACGCCGGACCCGGTGCAAACGTCTTGCGCGCAAGTCTCAGCGCTGCGACCCTGCTTGGCCCTTCATCGTCGATGGCCTCATGCAACCGATCCGCTTCGAACTCGACCCCGGCCACGACTACGTAGAGCTCAACCAGCTGCTGAAACTGACCGGCCTGTGCGACAGCGGCGGCGCCGGCAAGGCGATCGTCGCCAGCGGCGCGGTCCGGGTCGACGGCCAAGTGGAACTGCGCAAGACCTGCAAGATCCGGGTCGGGCAGACGGTGCAGCTCCAGGGCGTGACCATCGAGGTGGTCGCGGCCTGAGGGCCCCTTAGCCAAAGGAGCGAGGCTATGTTGTTCGGTCCGCCTAAACCGCCCGCGCTGTTGCCGGCCGGCTGGCGCCATTTACTCGCGACGGCACTCCTGCCGGGGCAACGCCCGGGCGAATTCGCCGTGGCCTTCGATCGCGCGATCGCCGATCTGTTCGCACTCGACGATCGCAGTCTGGCGCAACTGGACAACCAGCTCCGCGCCAGATTCTTCTATTCGCCCGCGCATACCCCCGACAACCGGGTCCGCATCGAATCCCTGCGCGACACGCCCGAGCAGGCGCAAGCGTGCTTGTTCGTCTCGGCCTGCGACCGCAGCGGCTACGTACGCGAGCAGGCGCTGCGCGATTTCGCTGCCTACCCCGGTCGGCTGGCGCTGAGCGCGGCCTTGATCCGCTGCGACGATTGGGTCGACCCTGTCCGCCGCGAAGCCGAACGTTTATTGGGCCGATTGCTGTTGCAGGACGACAGCGTCCTGTTCGAAAGCCTGGATGTGGCCTTGCGCTTGCGCATGCGAGCGCGTTTCCGCGACGGCGTGTGGACGAAGCGCATCGAACCGAGCCTGCGTTCGCCGCGGCATGCACAGGCGCGCTGGGCGATGACCGCGCACCCCTCGCCGCTGGTCCGCGAATGGGCCTATGCCGCCATTGCCGACTGCGATCCGCAGCTCCGCGACGACGCCTGCCTGGCGGCGCTGAACGACCCGCACCCGCGCATCGCACTGCAGGCGCTCCGCAGTCTGAGCGAAAGCAACCGCGCGACCGACCGCGCTGCCCATCTCGCCCGCGCCACCACCTTTGCCCACGCGGCGGTGCGCACCGAAGCGCTGCGCCAGGTGCAGCGCTTCGGCCTGCCGAACGCGCGAGAACAATTGCGCAGCGCCCTGCTGGACCGCTCCGCCGGCCCGCGCCGGGTCGCGGCCTATCTGTTGAAGACCCACTACGGCGAAGACGCGGCCGAACACTGGCGCCAGGTCGCGGCCGGCGCGGACAGCCACGAGGCACGCGCCGCGCTCGCCTCGTTGAGCGATTGCGCGCAACTCGAAGACATCGACCTGCTCAAGCGCTGGTTCGCTCATCCGACGCCCGCGCTGCGCGGCCATGCCTTGCGCGGCCTGATCCGCGCGCAGACGCCGGATTTGCAATCGGTTCTGGCGCAGGCGACGCAAGATCGAAACTCCCGGGTGATGAAGGCTGCGCTCGCCGCATTCGCCAGCGGCGCGGCGCCAATGACGCTCGCGATCCTGCAGCGCGGCTGGGACCGTCACGACGATCCCGGCTATCGCGCGAAAATGATCGCGACCACCACCTTGATCGACAAATGGCAGGCGCTCGGCTTCCTGTTGCGAACGCTTGCCGAGAACAGCACCCCGCAGTTGCAGCCATGGATCGTCCATCACCTGCGCGACTGGAGCTATACTGTCCGCTACCGGTTCGGCGCGCGCTGCGATGGCGATACTCCGCCATTGCATGACCTATTGAACGCCGCACGGCCGCGCCTGCCGGAAGATTTGGCGGATCAGATCCTGGGGTTCATCGACGCATCCCCTCGCTGACGATGCGCGGGAGCGGTGGCGCCTTCTCGCCACACCGATCAACTTGCGCGGAGCGGATCGCCCGATTCAGATCAACGGCGCGCTGCTGCCGTACCCGCACCGACCGAATTGGACGGGTTGCCGTATCGAGGCGCAGCAGCGGTCGCAAACAAGTACTCCCTCGGATAACCAGCTCAATCGGCCCCGCCTGATTTCCGTTGCCGTTCGATCATGACCGCGGCCAGTTCGGTCTGCGCGGCAATCGGGTTGTAGAACGCGCGGCTGACCTTGGCCTTGCGCAATGCGGCCAATTCCGATCTACAGCCATGCCGGTCCAAAACGGCGACAGATTGCCGCGGACCGACCCGTTCGAGTCGCATTCGTTCGTGGCCGTCACTCGATGACGTGACGAGTTCCTCGCCAACCTGCAAGCCTTCGCGGCTGCCCATGTCCAGCGCGAATCGATAGGCGATTCGGCAATCGTCGCCCTCGCGATTCGATTGGCCGGCCCGCACGTCGAGCACCGCGACAGGTTGCGGGGCCAGGCGCAAGCCCGGCAAGGTCCCCGACGGCAGTTGCGGCAATCCCCACACCGGTTTGAACTCATCGCCTGCGCGCAACAACCCGCCGTCGCGCCTGTTCCCGGGACCTTCGGAAACAAGGTCCACACGCGGCTCTTGCCCTCGGTGAATACGTTCGACGAAGCCATGCAGCGCCGAGGGCGGCAGCAGATAACGTCGCTCACCCCAGCGAACAGGAATCAGCTCGGCGGACAAGAACCCCGACGCCGATGGCATGGCGAGCGGCGACCATTGCAGATGCACGACTGCGTTCTCGCCGACGCGAACGGGACATTCGAAATACGCCTCTGGGCCGATCACATCCGAGCCGGCCCGCATGACCGCGCCGGATCGGGGCGCGAGTGAAACCTCCAGGTAATCGAATCCGGAAGACCATCGATAGGTTCCGGCCCAGGGGTGGCGCGAGCCCAATTGGCGCAGTTCGTCTTGTATGCGCTTACCGCGTTGTCGGGCCGACGCCATGCTCGGATCGACGGGATCGCCGGAGACCGCGGCGGCGCCGAGCATCGGCTCCGGAACACGGATGCGTTGCCGACGCAGATCGTCCACCGCCGCCATCGCACCGGCGATGACGACTGTCAATGCTCCGGCAATCAAGGCGATCCGGATCGGGTTCGGTCCAGACGCAATTGCTGTATTCATCCAGTTCCCCGTCCATATCGCCGACCACTGTTCGACCGACGCGACCGCGGTCGGCCCGCGATGCCGCTGCAATCAGGCCAACGGCAAGGTCGTATCGGATCGGCACAGAGCGTCATGCAATCGCTGCACCGCCTGGGCCGCCATGACGTAATCGCGGCTGCCCAGCGCTTCGACGAAACGACACGACGCATAGCCCACCGACTTGCGCTCGTAGTCCTCGACCCAGCGTTCGCGCTCGTGAATGCGATCGGCGGCGATCGGCCAGACGCCGGCTTTGGGCATCGAGTCCGGCCTGTTCGAAGCGACGCCGGCGCGGGCTCGCGAGCGCGCCCGATCGCCGATGCGCCACGGTTTCGGGCTGACCCGCGCGCGGAAGCAATGCTGGCTACGACACAGCAGCGCGTAATACGCATCGGCGCCGATCGCTTCGAAGAACGCCACCACCGCCGGATCGTTCGGATCGAACACTTGGTGCATCGCCAGCAGGCGAAAGCCGTTCGGTGTGCGATACAGACGCAGATGCCAGTCCGGATGCGCGGCGATGAAGGCGTCGATGCGTCTGCGCGCGCGGCCTTCGGGACCCCCGTCGGCGCGATGGCGCGCGCGGCCGTGCGCCTGGGCCAGCGCGATGGCGATGCCGGTGGCGAAGATCCAGCTCAGCACGAACACTCCCAGATTGCGCGACACCACCCCCGCGATCAGCGCCGCCGCCAGCGACGAAACAAAGTAGTACTTGTTCCAGGCCGATTTCGGCTGGTCGAAATCGACGTCGGCGAACAGCACATTCGGCGAGTTGAGGCAGCGCGCGCCGTAGCTGTTGCGGGTGATGACGATATCGCCGTCGCGTTCGACGATCTGTTCGCGGATCGGTAGGCCTTCGGCGTCGTAGGGCACGCGCGGATCGCGCTTGGGCAGGCTGGTGCCGGCGAGGATCCGATCGAAGGCCTCGCGTACTCGCGCATCGGCCATCGCTTGCGCGTCGGCGAGGCTGAGATCGGACCACCCGAAGCGACGCACCGTGAGCGAACGTCGCCCGGACACGTGATCACGGCCGAACTGTTCGCTGATCCGGGCCTCCGCCCAGAATTCCGGAACGATCATCGTCATGTAGTGCCTCCCTGCCTGGTTCAGCCGATTGTATGCGTCGGGGCTGTGGCCGGGAGCGGTGGCTGCGCGAATGTTCTGCGGTGATGAGCTGCGGACATCGAGGGCGCGTCGCTGTCGGATCGTATCGCCGTCGGTGGATGGGGCGCGGTCGCGACTTACGTCGCTCCTACAGGGGGATTGCCATCGTCGTCGCGGCTGGCGACGTATGCCGCACGCAAGCCCCTGTGGGAGTGGCGCGAGCCGCGACCACTCGAAGAGGTGGGATACCACGCCACCAACCGAAGCGAAAGAACTCCGCTGCCTTTGATCCGAAGCCTGCGATGCTCAAAGCCCGCCCCGCCGCGGCTTCGGATTCAGACGCTTGCGTACGTCGCTGCGGTTGGCACTTGACGGCGCATCCCATCGGCGTAGCATTCGCCATACGCCACCGGACAGACCGATGGCGACCAACTACTCCGTGAGGGATTCTCATGGCAATCGAATTCGATTACCTGGTTTTCATTGGCCGCTTCGAGCCGTTCCACAACGGCCATGCCGCCGTCGCCCGCCACGCTCTGGCCAAGGCGTCCAAAGTCATCTTCCTGGTCGGTTCCGCCGACACCCCTCGCACCACCAAGAACCCGTTCACCGTCGCCGAGCGCGCGGTGATGATCCAGGCCGCGTTGAACGATGCCGCCGACCGGCTGATCGTGCGTCCGCTGCGCGATCACCTCTACAACGAGAGCCTGTGGATCGCCAACGTCCAGCGCGCGGTCGCCGAGGCGGTGCGCGCCGACGGCGGCGATGCCGAAGCGCGCATCGGCCTGATCGGCATGGACAAGGACGCCTCCAGCTACTACCTGCGCGAGTTTCCGCAGTGGCCGCTGGTCGACGTCAGCCACACCGCCACCCTGTCGGCCACCGAGCTGCGCCGCTTCCTGTTCGAAGCCAACCAGATCGACAGCCACGGCGGCCTGATGCTGATCCGCGCCAACGTGCCCGGGCCGGTGTTCGACATGCTCGAAGCATTCCGTAAAAGTTCGCCGGCGTTCACCCAGTTGGTCGCCGAGTATCAGTTCATCGAACAATACCGCGCGGCCTGGAGCGATGCGCCCTACCCGCCGACCTTCGTTACCACCGACGCGGTGATCGTGCATTCCGGCCACGTGCTGCTGGTGCGCCGTCGCGCTGAACCGGGCAAGGGCCTGTGGGCGCTGCCGGGCGGTTTCGTCGGCCAGCACGAAAGCCTGCTGGAAGCCTGCCTGCGCGAGCTGCGCGAGGAAACCCGGCTCAAGCTGCCGCTGCCGGTGCTCAAGGGCTCGATCAAGGGCGAGCACGTATTCGATCATCCCGAACGCAGCGCGCGCGGACGCACCATCACCCACGCCTTCCACTTCGAATTCCCCGCCGGCGAATTGCCGCCGGTGCGCGGCGGCGACGATGCCGACAAGGCGCGCTGGATCGCGGTCAGCGAGGCGCTGGAAATGGGCCCGCAACTGTTCGAAGACCATCTGCACATCCTCGAATTCTTTCTCGGCCGCGGCTAAGCGCAAACGCACCGCCCGGCCCTCCGCCGGCGGACAGACCGCCGGCTTACCCCAGACGCGAAGGAGCTTCCCGTCATGCAATGCCTCGACAACCTGCTGCTCAACACCGACAGCTATAAAGCCAGCCACTGGCTGCAATACCCGCCCGGCACCGATGCGACGTTCTTCTACGTCGAATCGCGCGGCGGCGTGCACGACCGCACCGTGTTCTTCGGCCTGCAGGCGATCCTCAAGGAATACCTGGCCAAGCCGATCACCCACGCCGACATCGACGAAGCGCGCGACCTGTTCGCCGCGCATGGCGAGCCGTTCAACGAAACCGGTTGGCGCTACATCGTCGATCGCCATGGCGGGCTGATGCCGATCCGGATCCGCGCCGTGCCCGAAGGCACGGTGGTGCCGACGCACCAGGCCTTGGTGACGATCGAATCGACCGACCCGGACGCGTATTGGGTGCCGTCGTATCTGGAAACCTTGCTGCTGCGGCTGTGGTATCCGGTGACGGTGGCGACGATCAGCTGGCATGCCAAGCAGACGATCCGCCAGTTCCTGGAACGCACCAGCGACGATCCCGAAGGCCAGTTGCCGTTCAAGCTGCACGACTTCGGCGCGCGCGGCGTGTCCAGCACCGAATCGGCGGCATTCGGCGGCGCCGCGCACCTGGTCAACTTCCTCGGCACCGACACGGTTTCGGGCCTGTTGCTGGCCAAGCGCTACTACCACGAGCCGATGGCGGGTTTCTCGATCCCGGCCGCCGAGCACAGCACCATCACCAGTTGGGGCCGCGAGCACGAGGTCGATGCGTACCGCAACATGCTGACCCAGTTCGGCAAGCCCGGCGCGATCGTCGCGGTGGTGTCCGACAGCTACGACATCTTCCACGCGATCCGCGAACACTGGGGCAAGACCTTGCGCGAGGAAGTGATCGCCTCGGGCGCGACCTTGGTGGTGCGTCCGGACTCCGGCGATCCGGTCGACGTAGTGCACCAGTGCGTGACCATGCTCGACGAAGCCTTCGGCCACACCGTCAACAGCAAGGGCTTCAAGGTGTTGAACCACGTCCGCGTGATCCAGGGCGACGGCATCAACCCGACCAGCATCCGCGCGATCCTCGAACGCATCACCAGCTACGGCTACGCCACCGACAACCTCGCCTTCGGCATGGGCGGCGCGCTGTTGCAGCGCCTGGATCGCGACACCCAGAAGTTCGCGCTCAAGTGTTCGGCGGCGCGGGTCAACGGCGAATGGATCGACGTGTACAAAGACCCGGTCACCGACAAGGGCAAGTCGAGCAAGCGCGGCCGCATGACCCTGCTGCGCCATCGCGAATACGGTCACTTCAAGACCGTGCCGGTGCCGCCGGAAGCCGCGTCGCTGGAAGAAGCGGTCAAGCCGCTGGGCTTCGACGACGCGATGGTGACGGTGTGGGAGGACGGCAGGATCGTCAACGACTGGACCTTCGCGCAGGTGCGCGAGTTGGCTAACGCTACCCGGCTTTGATCTTGATCGCGGCCCTCACCCCAACCCCTCTCCCGTTGCACGGGAGAGGGGCCAAGGGCGATGCGATCGGGAACGACGCAGTTATCGGATAGCAACGCAACCGGTTCCCTCTCCCGCTTGCGGGAGAGGGCCAGGGTGAGGGGATGAGCGTCGAAGACGCGAATGCTTCGGCTCTGTCGCCCCACCCAACCATCATCGGAAACCACCATGCAAGCCCCCATCGAAGGGCTAGCCGCCGCAGACCCGGCGACCCTGCCCCTGAGCGCAGCCTCCTCATTGTTCGAACGCCTGCGCGCGAGCACGCCGCAACTCGCGCGCCGCGCGCCGGTCGAGCACGACGCCACCCGCTGGCATCCGCACAGCGTGAGCGGCCGACGCTACCGCTTCGCCCAACCCATCACCTTCACCCCGTACGCCTCGGTGCGCGCATGCTCGGCGCGTTGTCGCTTCTGTTCGGAAACCCTGCGCCCGCTCGAAGGCGGCACGATGGCGCAGACCTTGCGTCCGGCCAACGATTATTTCGACACCCTGAAGCAGGCATTGGCGCAACTGCGCGGTCTGCCGCTGTCGTGGTCGCTGTCGGGCCTGGAATCCAGCGACGACGAAGATTGGTTCCTGCGACTGCTGCAGACCTTGCAACAAGCCGAACGCGACGGCGTCATCGCCCAGGATCGAGTGCTGTACAGCAACGGCGCCGGCTTCGCGCGCGGTCGCGGCGAGGAACTGATCGCCGCGCTGCAAGACTTCGGCCTGTCCTGGGTCGAACTGTCGCGGCATCACCCCGACCCGCTGCGCAACCAGCGCATCATGCGGTTTCGCGGCGGCGAAGCGGTCGCCGACAACGCCGCGTTCGAAGCGGTCGCGCGCGCGATCTCGGCCGCGTTGCCGCTGCGCCAGGTCTGCATCCTGCAACGCGACGGCGTCGCCGATGCGCACGGCGTCGCCGCCTACCTCGACTGGGCGAAGCAATGCGGCGCCGGCACGGTGATCTTCCGCGAGTTCTCGCGCCTGGGCGAGGGATACCGCGACAACGGCACCCGCCGTTACGTCGACAGCGAACGCGTCGCGATCGAACAGGTGCTCGGCGATTGCATGGCCGCGCACTGGTGGCCGCGCCTGCGCGCGCTGCAGATCACTGAAGGCTATTACTTCTGGAACCTGCGCCTGCGCGACGAAAGCAGCGGCCTGGAGGTGGTGTTCGAATCCTCCGACTACAGCGCGATGCATCGCCGCCACGCCAGCGGCGACATCTACAAACTGGTGTTCCATGCCGACGGCCGTCTGTGCGCCGGTTGGCAACCCGACCGCGACATTCTCTGGGACAAGACTCACGGAGCGATGCATGGACAACCGTAGTTGGTGGGTGCTGTCGCCCGATCCGCCCGAACATCGCTTGCCCGAGGATCTGCGCGGCCGCGACGGCTTCGACGGCCGCGACTGCGGCTGGGTCAACCAGATGCGCCCGTTCGTGCGCCACTTCAGCCGCCCCGGGCAGACCGTGTTCGATCCGTTCTGCGGCTTCGGCACGACCTTGCTGGCCGCGGCGCTGGAAGGTCGCGCCGGTTGCGGCGTCGAGATCGATCCCGACCGCGCCGCGCTCGCGAGCGAACGGCTGCGCCGGCACGGCGTCGATGCGCCGATCGCGATCGGCAGCCTGCCGCGGACCGCGATCCCTGGCCCAATCGACCTGTGTCTGACCAGCGTGCCCTACTTCGGTTGCCGCTGGCCGCAGACCAGCATGGACGACAGCCCGCGCAACCGCGATCAGCTGTATCTCGAACGCGACTACGCCGCTTACCTCGAACGCCTGCGCGACATCTTCTACGCGGTGCGCGCGGCCCTGCCCGAGGGCGGCTATTGCATCGCGATGGCCGAGAACCTCGTGGTCGAAGGCCGCATGCTGCCGCTGGCCTGGGACCTGGGCCGGGTGCTCGGCGCGATGTTCGTGGCGCGCGAAGAGCGCCTGCTGTGCTACGAGCGCGATGTCGCGCCGCTGCCCGCCGGCGCCAGCGCCAGCAACCGCAGCCACGAGTACGCGCTGGTGATGCAGAAGACCGCCGAAACCATCTGCCTGCGCAGCACCATCGACGAACTGCGGGCGATGCGCGAGGCCGGCTTCGCGTTCGACTTGTACGGCAGCTTCGCGCATTGGCTCGCCCACGATGGCGATCCGGACGCGCGCCGGCCCGGCGATGCGGACCTGCAATTGCCCGACGACGAAGAGCGCTTCAACGCGCTGCTGCACTGGCTGCACGAGCGCCATTACGAATTGAGCCTGTGGGGCGCACCGGTGTTACCGCCGGTGCGCATCGATCGGCTGCGCGCGCATTGGTATCTGCGCGCGCAGCGCCGCGACCGGCTCGGTCGCCTAGTGCGGCTGGACCTCAGTCTGGCGGGCCAGCCGCAGGTCGAGCGGTCGTGAGCGCACGCCGCCGCGCCGGCCTCAGGCCAGCGCTTCGGCGATCTGCTCCAACCGCGCGCTTCCACCCAACGGCTTGAGCAGCGCCGCGCAACGCGCGCGAATCGCCGCCGGCGCCATCGGCCACGCCGGGCTCAGCCGCGACCTGGGAAACACCAGGTACAAGGTCTCCCCGCTCGGCGCGCCCTTGCCGCTGGCCAGGTTCACCGTCTGCCCCGACAGATCGCTGGCCATGCGGATCGACACCTCGCCCAGCGGCTTGTCCCAGCCGATGTCGCCGACCACGCCGTAACTGCAGCGACGCGTTCGCGGGTGATAGGCCACGACGAAATCGCCGAGCTCGCCGGTGCCGTTTATCTCCAGGAACGTCGACGGCAAGGTCAGATACGGAATGCGCGCGGCGTCGACATAGGCCAGCGGATCGGTGCGCGGGCGCTCGGGATCGCTCAATGCGGTCATCGAGATGTAGTAGCCGGCGTTGCGACCGCGGCTTTGTTCCAGCGGCCGCCCGGGCCGCTTGGGATCGGCGACCAGCGCGCTGCGCCAGTCGCCATCGGGCCAGCCGCTCAGGCGGATGTTCGCCAGCCCCAGGTTTTGTGGATGATAGGCGTCGGGCGCGCCGTCCGCGGTGATCGAAATATGCGGACTCAGATAGGCATATGCCTGTTGAGTGCCAGCATCGAGTGTGTGAATCGAAGTTCCCTTAAAGTCCATCCAACGGTCAACGACCAAAATACTCACGGCACCCTCCTTGCCTGGTCGACGAACACAGCGATGTTGCCGTGTTCTGTGCGCAGGCTAACGTGCCGACGCGCCGTTTCATGTCAATCCGATGTGATTTCGCGCGAATTTATTTTCCTGTTTCGGCCGCGCTCGCGCGCGGCCCGCGACGGCTTGAGCGAGCGCACGCGCGCGTTACCGACTGATCGTGTTCGCGATCTGTCCAATTAAAATTTTCCGCGTATTTTTTACATGCATAAGGCACATAAAGCGCGCATTTTCCTGCGCGATATGGGCGCTGGCCGGATTCAATCGATCGCGCTGCACATCGATGCACCCACAACGTTCATTCATGCAGATTTAATGCGAGGATCGCATCGCCATAGGTGTTTCCACCTACTTGGAAGCGCCGTTCGCCGACCTGGCGGAAACCGTTGCGCGCATAGAAGGCCAACGCGCGCGCATTGCCGGCATAGACTCCGAGCAGCAGACGCCGCGCACCGCGCGCGCGCGATTCGGCCACGGCATGCCGCATCAGTTCGCGGCCGACGCCGCCGCCATGAAAACGCGACAACAGATAGATGCGCTTGAGCTCCAGATCGTCCGCGCTCAAGTCGTCGAGCGGCAACTTGGCCGGCGCGACCACCGCATAACCGACCGGCGCATCGCCCCGATCGGTTTCGGCCAGCCACGACGCGGTCGCCGGATCGCCGAGCCAGGCGGTGTAGACCTCGGGCGCGTGCTGCGCGCGGCAGTGCTCGACGATGTCGCGGCCGTGCAGGATGCCGGCGAAGGTTTCCAGGAACGTCGCCGCGCCGGCCAGGGCCAGCGCGCCGGCGTCGCCGGCATGGGCGCGGCGGATGTGGGTGGCGGTGAGGGCGGCGGCAACATCGGTCGAATCGCTCATGACGGGAGGCTTTCGAAAGGGCCGATCAAGATCGCACGCCCGCCGCTCGAACGCATCCGTGCCAGCGCCGCCATACCGACGCGCAATCCCATGCAACTCGTGACAGCCCCCCGTAGAAGCGGCGCGAGCCGCGACCGCGCCGCCGCATCGACGGCGCTATCCCATGCAACCCGCGCCACCTGGCCCCGTTCGCTCAGCGCCCGACCTCGATCACCACCTTGCCGAAATGCGCGCCGCTTTGCAGATGCTCATACGCCTCGCGCGCCTGATCGAAGCCGAACACCCGATCGACCACCGGCGCGATCGCGTTGACCGCGACGAAGCGCGACAGATCCTCGGCCATCGCGCGGCTGCCGACGAAGATGCCGGACAGGCGCTTGATCCCGGTGATCAGCGAGAACGGGCTGAAATCGCCACCGAAACCGCTGACACCACCGATGATCGAGATCGTCCCGCTGAGCGCGGCGGCGTCGATCGAACGCTGCAAGGTGCCCTGGCCGCCGACTTCCAGCACCGCATCCACGCCGCGTCCGTCGGTGAGACGGCGCACTTCGTCCTGCCATTCGGGCGTGGCGCGGTAATTGATCGTCGCATCGGCGCCCAGCGCCTTGGCGCGCGCGAGCTTGTCGTCGCTCGACGAGGTGATGATCGCCTGCAGCCCGGCCGCCTTGGCCAGTTGCAGACCCCAGATCGACACGCCGCCGGTGCCCAGCAGCAACACGCTCGCGCCCGGCTGCAAACGCGCGTCGACGAACAGCGCATTCCACGCGGTCACCCCGGCGCAGGTCAGGGTCGCGGCCTGTGCGTCGTCGAGGTGCGCGGGCACCGCGAACACCGAGTCTTCGAAGACCACGATTTCCTCGGCCAGCACGCCGTCGGCGACCGCGCCGAACGCGTCGCGGGTGTTGTGCGCGGTCGGCGCGCCGGCGTGCCAGTACGGGAAGAAGCTGGTCGCGACCCGGTCGCCGACCTTCCAGCGATGGGTGTCCGCGCCGACCTCGACGATTTCGCCCACCGCGTCCGAGGCCGGCACCACCGGCGTGTCCGAACTAGCCAGGTAGCTGCCGCCGGCGATCATCAGGTCGCGAAAATTCAACGACACCGCGCGGACCCGGACCCGGACCTGACCGGCGGCCAGCGCGAGCGAGGGACGTTCGAACGATTCCAGCGTGCCGATACCGGCGCCGCTGCGGATGCGATAAGCCTTCATGGGGATTCTCTGTAGACGGGGGGAGTGCGGTCGCCCGGCGGCGGATCGAATGTGTGCGTACCCGATGTGCCTGGCGACCGTGTGGCGCTACGATAGCGTCGCCCCACGCGCCCCAGTGGCTAGATTCAGGCCACACTTCGTATCCCCTGAGGAACCAATATGGCCGTCAACGACCACCTGCTCGGCATCGTCGCCTTCGTCCAGTCGGCCGAGGCCGGCAGCTTCGCGATCGCCGCCGAGCGCCTGGGCGTGACCCGCTCGGCGATCGGCAAGCGCATCGCCCGGCTCGAACAGCAGCTCGGCGCGCGCCTGTTCCATCGCAGCACCCGCCGCCAGAGCCTGACCGACGACGGCCAGGCCTATTACGAACGCTGCGTCAAAGCGCTGGCCGAACTCGACGCCGCGCAGGCCGCGCTCGACAGCGGCCGGCGCGAACCCAGCGGTCGGTTGCGGGTCAGCGCGCCGGTGCTGTTCGGCCGTCATTGCGTGGCGCCGGTGATGCTGGAACTCGCGCGCCGGCATCCGAAACTCGACATCGACCTGTCTTTCAACGATCGCGTGGTCGATCTGGTCGAAGACGGCTACGACCTGGCGATCCGCATCGGTCGCCTGCCCGACAGCGCGACCCTCGCGGCGCGCCGGCTGACCGACGAAAGCCTCGGCATCTGCGCTTCGCCCGCGTATCTGGCGCAGCGCGGACTGCCGCGCGAGGTCGACGACTTCGCCGGCCACGACGCGGTGCTGTACGGCCGCAACGGCCAGAGCGTGCCGTGGCGCCTGCGCGACGCGAACGGCCAGGTGCGCGAACCCGAAGTGCGCGCGCGTCTGCGTTTCGACGACCTGCAGGCCATCGCCGACGCCGCGATCGCCGACGCCGGTCTGGCCCTGTTGCCGTGCTGGCTGCTGAGCCAGTACGTGCGCACCGGCGAATTGCAGATGGTGATGCACGCCGACCGCGTGGTCGGCGGCCGCATCAACGCGGTGTGGCCGCACACCCACTACCTGCCGCTGCGCACGCGCGCGGCGATCGATCTGCTCGTGGAGCGGATTCCGGTGTTGGTGGGGTTGGAGGCGCAGGGGTGGCGCGAGGCGGCGTAGCGGCGTAGCGATCTACCGCTTTCCCCCCTTTGAAAAAGGGGGGGGCAGGGGGGATTTGCTTTTACCCGCACGCAACGGCGTCGCATCGGAACTGAAAGAGCAAAAGCGAATCCCCCCTGCCCCCCTTTTCCAAAGGGGGGAACAGCAACAGCGTCAAAGCGGGGAACGACAACGTCTTCAAAAAAGACGAGCCGCCGCAGCACTAACGCTCCGGCCAATACCAAGCCGGCGCATCCAGCATCCCCTGCCCGGCGATGCCGGTCTGGCTGAACTGTTTTTCCAGATGCAGGCTGTTGCAATCGTCTTCGGCCTCCAGCGCGCTGATCAGGCGCGAGGCGTGCGAGACCACCCACACCTGGGTGCGGCGCGAAGCGTGCGCGATCAGCCGCGCCAGCGCCGGCAGCAGGTCCGGGTGCAGGCTGGTTTCGGGTTCGTTGAGCACCATCAGCGGCGGCGGGCGCGGGGTGTGCAGGGCGGCGATCCACAGCAGATAGCGCAAGGTGCCGTCGGACAGTTCCGCCGCCGACAACGGCCGCAGCAGGCCGTGCTGGAAGAAGCGCAGCGAGAACCGCCCGCCCTCGCCGTCGACCTCGACCCGCGCGCCGGGAAACGCATCGTCGACCGCCTCGGCCAGTGCGCGCGGATCGCCGATCTCGACGATGGTCTGCCAGGCCGCGGCCAGATCGCGGCCGTCGTGGCTCAGCACCGGCGTGCGCGTGCCCAGTTGCGGCTGCCGCGCCGGCGCCTGCGCGTCGCTGCGGAAGTGATCGTAGAAGCGCCAGCCGCGGATGGTTTCGCGCAGGCTCAGCACCTCCGGCGCGGCGCGCGGGTCGGCGATCTGGGCGAACACGCTGTCGAACGCGCTCAGGTGTTCGGCGGCGACCCGCCAGCCGCGGCCCTCGCGCACCCGCGCCATAGGCCCGCGCCGGTCGACCAGCAGATTGGACGCGCGCAGGAACGGCCCGCTCCAGATCACCTCGCGCTTGATCTCCGGATCGTGCGCAAACATCGACCGGCTAGGTATCGGCAGGCCCAGGTCGATCGCATAGCCGTATTCGTCGCCGGCGAACCCCAGCCGCAGCGACACCGGCGCGTTGCGCGGCCCGCCCTGGATCGGCACCTCGCCGCGCTTCATCCGCGCCGAAATCGTCTCCGGCCCGGCCCACAGGGTCGACTCCAGCCCGCCCTCGCGCGCCAGCGCCGTCACCACCCCGCCTTGCGCGGTCTGGGCGAGCAGGCGCAGCGCGCGGTACAGGTTCGACTTGCCGCTGCCGTTGGCGCCGGTGACCACGTTGAGCCGGCCCATCGGCACGACCAGTTCGCGCAGGGAACGGTAGTTGGCGATGGCCAGAGTGCTGAGCATGCGGGTCGAACGCGGAAGACGGGCGCCCAGCCTGCCAGAACCCGCCCGGCGACGCCCGCCCCTGTCGACACTGACAGGCGACGTCCTTAAACGGACATCGATCACGTTATTATTGCGGAGCGAGTCACCCTCAGGCGCGGATACCCCGTGCCTGCGTTCGTCTGGGGATCCGACCGATCTGGCCCGTGGCCAGGCGGCGGATGGGCGGATCGGCTCGAATCAGGCGCTGCGTCCGCACCGGCCGCGGCTTTCAGGAAAGCAGTTTGAAGGAACGAAGAACGATGAAGACCGCAAACAGGGGAATCCAGGCCGCCGCCTGCGTGATCGGGCTGGCCGCCGCGCTGAGCGCCGCACCGGGCTGGGCCCAGCGCAAGAGCGTGCAGGACCAGCGCGCCGAGAAGATGACCCAGATCCCGACCTGCTCCAAGAACCTCGGCGCGATTTCGGTGATCGAGCCGGAAGACTCGGTGAACTGGTGGAGCGGCCAGCAGCTGCCCGCACCGAGCAAGCTGATCAAGGTGTTCGTGCAGAAGTCGCGCTGCTTCACCCTGGTCGACCGCGGCGCCGGCATGGACTCGGCGATGCGCGAGCGCGATCTGGCCTCCGACGGCCAGCTGCGCAACAAATCCAACATCGGCAAGGGCCAGATCCGCGCCGCCGACTACGTGCTGGTGCCCGACCTGATCTCCAAGAACAGCAACGCCGGCGGCAACGCGATCGGCGGCCTGCTCGGCGGTCTGATCGGCGGCAAGGCCGGCGCGGTCGCCGGCAACCTCAACTTCAACAAGAAGACCGCCGACGTGGTGCTGACGGTGACCGACGTGCGCTCCTCCGAGCAGGTCGCGATGGCCGAGGGCAGCGCCAAGAAGACCGACATCGGTTTCGGCGGCAGCGGCGCCTTGTTCGGCGGCAGCGGCCTGGGCGGCGCCGGCGTGTCGGGCTATGCCAATACCGAAGTCGGTCAGGTCATCACCATGGCCTATCTGCAGGCCTACACCAACCTGGTCGCCGAACTGGGCGGCCTGTCGGGCAACCCCTCGGCCTCGAATTCGCAGCAGGCGGTCACCGTGGTCAAGTCCGCGCGCCTGTTCGCCAATTCCAAGGGCACCGGCACCGTGGTGCGTCCGCTCGACCCGGGCATGATGCTGTACCCGACCGGCAACAAGCAGGGCGCGATGTGGGAAGTCGAGGACGAACTCGGCAACAAGGGCTGGGTGTCTTCGCTGGCGCTGGAGCTGTCGAAGTAAGTCTTCGCGGTCCGCATTGTCGGTAAACGGAAAAACAAAGGGCTGCCGGCGACGGCAGCCCTTTTTTGTTGCTCGAACCGAGCGCGCGATCGCAACCAACTCGCGCGCGACGTCGCCTTACTTCGCCTCGCGGCTGCGCGCGATCCACGCCTGCACCCGCTCACGCAAGTACTGCAAGGGCACGATGCCGTCGCCGAGCACCTGCTGGTGGAACTGGCGGATGTCGAAACGCTCGCCGAGCGCCTGCTCGGCCTCGCGACGCAACGCGAAGATCTCCAGCGCGCCCGAATCGTAAGAGGTGATCTGGCCCGGCATCGCCGCATAGCGATCGACCGATTCCTCGGCGACCTTGGCGCTGAAACGACCGCTCTCGACCATGTAATCGACCACCTGCTGGCGGGTCCATCCGTACAGATGGATGCCCGGGTCCAGCACCATGCCGCGCGCCGGCCACGCGCGCCGGCCGATCGCCGCATACGGCGTGGTGTAGATGCCGGCCTCCTCGCTCAGCGCTTCGGCATAACGCGCCCAGCCTTCGACATAGGCCGAATTGAACGCCAACGACGAGAACGGATGACGCTGCACGCCGCGCGCGAGCGCGATCTGCAGGTGATGGCCGGGCCAGGTTTCATGCACCAGGGTGATCTCGGCCGCGCCGCGGCGATCGTCGCCGGGACGGTCGAGGTTGGCGCGGTAGATGCCCGGCTTGGTTTCGTCGGGCTGCATTTCGTAATGCGAACTCACGCCCGAGCCGCGCTGTTCTTCCTTCAAGGGTTCGACGATCGCCGGCTGCGACGGCATCGCGACGAAATACTTCGCGCTGCGTTCGCGCGAGCGTGCGAGCAGGCCGCGCGAGAACGCAAGTTCCTCGTCGGCCGAGGCGAAACGGTTGTCCGCGGCTTCGTCCATGCGCTTGACGATGGTCGGCAGGTCGCTGACACCGAACAGCTTCTGCCCGAGTTCGCTCACCGTGCGGGTGTTCTCGGCGACGGTGCGCTTGCCGAGCGCATACACCTCCTCGGGTGCGCGATCGAGCGTGGTGAACTGGCGCAGCAACGCGCGATAGCAGGCGACGCCGTCGGGCAAGGCCGACAGGCCGATGCTGTCGCGGCTTTGCTTGATGTATTCGTCGGCGAGGAAATCGCGGTAGCGCCGCAGGGCCGGCTGGATCTGATCGGCGACGAGGCCTTCGAATTCCTTGCCGAACGCGGCATCGCCGCTGTGTTGCGCCGGTGCGTAGAACGGCGATTGCGTCGGTTTCATCGCCAGCAAGGCATCGATCTGCTTGAGCACCCGCGCGCCCAGCGTCTTGGGCGCCGAATAGCCGGCCTTGAGGCCCGCGCGCAGATTGGCGATCTCGTTGTCGACATAGCCCGGAAAACCGCGCCAGCGGGTCAGCGCCTGCTTGCGCTGCTCGGCCGTCGTCACCGGCTGGCGATCGGCCAGGTCGGCCAGATTGTTCTGCCAGCCGCCCATGTGGTTGACGTTCCAACCCTCTGCCTTGCACACGCGCATGCCGCGACTGGCCTGCAACATCTCGCGCAGTTGCGCATACAGCAACTGCGCGCCATCGTCGCCGACCGCGGCGCGGTCGATCGCCGAGAAGCGCTGCCACAAGCCGTCCTCGCGCCGTTCGAACGCGCGCAGATCGGCGGCGGAGTTATGCGGCAGGTAGTCGTGCCGCTTCAACGGCAGGCCGGTCTGATAAGCCGGGCCCGGATCGAATTCGAGCACCGCGGCCAGATAATCGTCGGCGATCGCGTCGACCTGGGCGGATGCGTCGTTGGCGGCGCCTTGCTTGGGCGCGTCGGCCTTGGCCGCCGCCGCGGCCGCAAACGCCGGCAGCGCGAACGCCGGCAGCGCGAACGCGAGCGACAGGGCCAGCAGTCCGATTCGTTGTTTGTCGCGTCGCATAAGCCTCTCCCCGGCGGTCATCCGCGCCTCGATGTTAGCGATTGCGCGCACACCGCACCCTGCGCCGGAGGTCACGGTGGCTAATGGCCTGCGAAGCTTTGTCCCGCGTCACAAACGGTTGCGACCGCAGTCTCACGACGACGCGATGCGTGCGAGCGTGTACAAAGGAAGGTCGTTCGCCACTGGATCACGCCCATGCCTGCCTCCGATCGCAACCTGCGTCTGGACTACATCGAATTCACCGTGTCCGACATCGCCGCGTCCAAGGCCTTCTACGCCGAAGCGTTCGGCTGGACCTTCACCGACTACGGCCCGAACTATTGCGAGTTCAACGACGGCCGCATGAAGGGCGGCTTCACCACGCAAGGCAGGCCGCAACCGGGCGGCGCGTTGGTGATCATCTACGCCGACGATCTGGACAAGGCGCGACGCAAGGTCGAAGACGCCGGCGCGCCGATCGTGGCCAATCACGAGTTTCCCGGCGGTCGGCGTTTCCACTTCACCGATCCGGACGGTTACGAGTTGGCGGTGTGGACCCAAGAATAAATCCGCGTTAACGCCGGCGCGTCGCAAACGCAGCGCGTCGGCGGCCTGGCTTATGATCAGGCGATCGGCGAAGGAACGATCTCGATGGCCCTGGATGCGGTAGGCGAATTGCTCGGCGGCGTGCTGCGTTTCGTCGGACGCATGCTGGTCGAGCTGGTGGTCGAACTATTGCTGTACGGCACCGGCCATTTGTTGCTCAAACCTTTCTATCGCGGCAAGGAGCCCAGCGACGGCTTGTGTGCGCTGGTCGGCCTGCTGGCCTGGGCAGCATTCGCGGTCGCCGCGTTCATGGCGTATCGCTACGTGCAGCCACCGGCCTGATCGTCCTCGCCACGGGGCCGGCTTCGCGAATCACGACACCCGCCCGCTCCGGCGCATGAGATCGAACCGCCACCATCTTGACCGCGCCGGACGATCGCGCATGCTATGCCCATCGCTTCCACTCACCGATCGCCCCCATGGCCTACGAACCCCTGCGCATGATCTGGGATTACGCGGACGGCCCGCGTACCGGCGTCGCCGACCACGACGGCCGCCCGCACTACTTCTCCTGCGTGTTCGATGACGAACTCGGCATCTACGGCGATCTGTTCGACATCACCCCGATCGACGAGGAAACCTTCGCCTGGGCGCAGGAGCACTGGGCGATCTGGCAACGCTGGGAAACCGAAGCCCACGCCGGCCGGCTGAGCGCCGACTCGCATCCGAAGTACGGGCATTTCGACCCGCGCTACAACGAGCTGGAAGCCCTGCTCGACAAGGCCATCGACCGGCTCGCGACGCAGACCGTGCGCCGTCACGGCGAAATCCGCCGCGCATCGATCGACGGCGAACTGTTTCCCGGGCAATGGAACCGGCTCGAAATCGAGTGGACGCAGCCGCCGGAAAACGCGCCGGGCTGAGCGGCGCGAGGTGGTTTCGCCTGCGCCATCACGCCGCCAGCGGAACTGTTCCAGTAACAAAGTCCCGATAAAAAAACGGCCCGGAAATCCGGGCCGTTTCGATCCGCGACAAACCGCAGCGCTTACAGCATCGGCAGCTTCAAGCCCTGTTCCTTCGCGCACTGCTGCGCGATCTCATAGCCCGCATCGGCATGACGCATCACGCCGGTGCCCGGATCGTTCCACAGCACTCGCGCGATGCGCTTGTCGGCTTCCTCGCTGCCGTCGCAGACGATGACCACGCCGGAGTGCTGCGAATAGCCCATGCCGACGCCGCCGCCGTGGTGCAGCGAAACCCACGTCGCGCCGCCGGCGACGTTGAGCATGGCGTTGAGCAAGGGCCAGTCGCTGACCGCGTCGCTGCCGTCCTTCATCGCTTCGGTTTCGCGATTGGGCGAGGCCACCGAACCGCTGTCGAGGTGATCGCGGCCGATCACGATCGGCGCCTTCAACTCGCCGTTGCGCACCATCTCGTTGAACGCCAGGCCGAGCTTGTGGCGCAGGCCCAGGCCGACCCAGCAGATGCGAGCCGGCAGCCCCTGGAAGCTGATGCGCTCGCGCGCCATGTCCAGCCAACGGTGCAGGTGCGCGTCGTCGGCGATCAGTTCCTTGACCTTGGCGTCGGTCTTGTAGATGTCCTCCGGATCGCCGCTGAGCGCGACCCAGCGGAACGGACCGACGCCGCGGCAGAACAGCGGACGCACATAGGCCGGCACGAAACCGGGGAAATCGAAGGCGTTTTCGCAGCCTTCGTCCTGCGCCATCTGGCGGATGTTGTTGCCGTAATCGAAGGTCGGGATGCCCTGCTGCTGGAACGCGAGCATCGCTTCGACGTGCACCCGCATCGATTTCTTGGCCGCGTCGCTCACGCCCTGCGGATCGCTCTTCTGCTCGGCCAGCCAGCGCTCGACCGTCCAGCCGATCGGCAGATAGCCGTGCACCGGATCGTGCGCGCTGGTCTGATCGGTGACCGCATCGGGACGCACGCCGCGACGCACCAGTTCCGGCAGCACGTCGGCGGCGTTGCCTAGCAACGCGATCGACTTGGCTTCGCCCGCGGCGGTGTACTTCGCGATACGCGCGAGCGCATCGTCGAGATCGCTCGCCTGCTCATCGACGTAACGCGTGCGCAGGCGCATGTCGATGCTGCTCTGTTTGCATTCGATGTTGAGCGAACACGCGCCGGCTAGCGACGCGGCCAGCGGCTGTGCGCCGCCCATGCCGCCCAGCCCGGCGGTCAGGATCCACTTGCCGGTCAGATCGCCGCCGTAGTGCTGGCGGCCCATCTCGACGAAGGTTTCGTACGTGCCCTGGACGATGCCCTGCGAGCCGATATAGATCCAGCTGCCGGCGGTCATCTGGCCGTACATCATCAAGCCCTTCTTATCGAGCTCGTTGAAGTGTTCCCAAGTCGCCCAATGCGGCACCAGGTTGGAATTCGCCAACAGCACCCGCGGCGCATCGGCGTGAGTCGGAAACACACCGACCGGCTTGCCCGACTGGATCAACAAAGTCTCGTTGTCCTCCAGTTCGCGCAGCGATTTCAGGATCGCATCGAACGAGGGCCAGTCGCGTGCGGCGCGGCCGATGCCGCCGTAGACCACCAGTTCGGCCGGGTTCTCGGCCACGTCCGGGTCCAGGTTGTTCTGGATCATCCGGAACGCGGCTTCGCTGAGCCAGGACTTGCAGCTCTTCTCGCTGCCGCGCGGGGCGCGGATGACGCGGGTGGGATCGTTGCGAGTGGCTGCGGACATGGCGGTTTCCGATGCGCGAAAGAGACTCGAATTATCGCGCCGCGTTCCAGCCGCTCGCCAGCGCCGGCAGCGCCGCGAGCGGCGGCAAAGCGGGGTTAGCGCCCGAAACTGTCGCGCCGGAGCGAAAATGTATACGCTGTACACATGAGCGCGCCCGCCACCGCCGATCGCATCCTGCGCGCCGCGCGCGCGCTGTTCGAACGTGGCGGCGCGCAGGCGATCAGCATGCGCCGCATCGCCCAGGCCGTCGGGCTGACGCCGATGGCGATCTATCGTCATTTCCCCAATCGCGAAGCGCTGTTGCAGCGGATCAGCGACGACAGCTTCCAGGAAATCTCCCGCCACTGGAGCGCGCGCAACGAAGGCGGCGACGTGATCGCGCGACTGCTGGCGATTCAGCAGATCTACCTCGACTACGCATTGGCGCATCCGCATCTGTTCGATCACGCCTTCTCGATGCCGCGCGAACAGGCGCGGCGCTTTCCCGAGGATTTTCGCGCGCGCCGCTCGCCGACCTTGAACGTGGTCGCCGACGTGGTGATCGAAGCGCAGCAGGCCGGACGCCTGCGTCCCGGCGACGCCTGGGATATCGCGATGACCTTGTGGGCGCATACGCACGGCCTGATCGTGCTGTACCGGGCCGGCCGTTTCAGTTACGACGAGCGCGAATTCCGGCGTTTCTATCAGGCCTCGCTGGCGCGCTTGCTGCAGGGCATCGAGGTCTGAAGCCGCGGCGCCGGTCCGGATCGCGACCAACCCTTCTTCGCGACACCTCGCTATCACGGACTTCGCACCGGCTCCGGATTGACCGGTCCGTACCGATTGGCTGCTCCGATCGCGACCATCGGTTCGATCCGCACAACCTGTCCGGATCTGGGTCAAAGGTTGGCCTACATTCGGCACTGCCTGCCGCGACCGCGCGACGCCAAAGTCGCGGCACCCCGAACAGGATATTGCACGATGCCCGCACGCTCCGAGCCCCGTCCGCGCGCCACGCTGGCGATGATGATGATGACCGCCGCGTCGACCTTGATTCCCGCGCTGGCGCAGACGCCGCCGCCAATCGCCGACGGCAAACCGCTGACCTTGCCGGCGACGCTCGAAGCCGGCTTGTTCTACCTGCATCCGAAACTGGCCGACGGCCGCGCGCTGCGCCTGTTTTCCGACACCGGCGGCGGCCTGCTGTTCACCGAGACCGGCGCCAAGGCGCTGGGCGTGACGCCCGATCCGAACGCATCGCGCGAGCAGCCGCAATTGGTGAGCTGGCCGCAATTCCAGGCCGGCGCCTGGATTCCCGCCTCGCTGCGCAGCGAACACCGCGTGCCGCTGATGCAGGCGCCGCCCGATCAGGTCCGGCACCTGGGCGACGGCATGCTCGGCGCGGATTGGTTCGGCGGACGCAGCTGGCAGTTCGACTACCCGCGCGGCGAGCTGCGCCTGCTGCCCGCGAACGCGCTGCCGCGGGTCGCGGCCAGGCATCGGGTCAGACTGGGATTTCAGAAAGACGCGGACGGCAAAGCGACCACGCATTTCCCGCGCATTCCGGTGCGGATCGAAGGCGAAACCCTGCAACTGCTGTTCGATACCGGCGCGAGCCTGCGTCTGAGCGCGCAGGCCGCGCGCGAACTCGACGGCGGCCCGACCGTGCGCGCCGGCAGCTTCATCACCAGCGACGTGTTGCAACGCTGGCGCGAGCGCCATCCGCGATGGCGGGTGATCGAAAAGGCCGATGGCGACGGACGCGTGCGCATCATCGAGGTGCCGCAGGTGCAGGTCGGCGGCTACCGCGTCGGCCCGGTCTGGTTCGCCGAGCGGCCGGACAAGAATTTCCACGAGTTCATGTCGCAGTGGATGGACCGGCGCGTCGACGGTGCGATCGGCGGCAACGCGTTTTCGAGCTTGAAGATCAGCGTCGATTACCCGAGCGGCATGGCGGTGTTCGAACGCTGACCGTCGCTCGTGCGGGCCGCGCCGGACAAGCCCGGCCGCGGACAAAAAGACGCCCGGCACGAGCCGGGCGTTCGATCGATCCAGAGTCGGACCAGAAGTTAAGCGAAACGGTTACTGCTTACCGCGCGAGCGCGGCCTCAGTGCACGGCCGGATCGAGCTTGCGCAGCGCGCTGGCGACATCGACCTCGCCGGTGCCGTTGATATCGTCACGGCTGTAGCTGCGGCCGTGAGCGGCGCAGTCCTGCTTGGCCTTGGACTGGATGCGCGAGCCGGTCTGGCGCAGGCAGTACGCGTCGCTGAGTTTTTTCTTCGCCGGTTGCGCCTGGGTGTCGGCGTTGGCATCGACGCGTACATCGGCCTGCACGGCCGGCTGCGCCGCGGTTTCGACCGGAGCTTGCACATTGGGGGTTTGCGCCGCGGCGACGAACGCGAATGCGCTCAACGCCGTGGCGAGCATCAGACGTTTCATGAAGCGCCTCCTGTACGAACAGGGTTGGGAAAGGGCTCCATCACCATACGCCGGCCGCATCGGCATGACGCGAGTGTCATGCGCGCCGTTTAGCCGGTTGTCAGCGTTGTGGACAGGTCTCGCGGCGGCCGCTCTGGAACGCCATCGCCTCGGCCTCGGTCGCCGGCCGCGGCACGATGCCGTCATCGAACAACACCCGCCACACCCCGTCCGCGCCGCGCTGCCAGACCGATTGATAGGCGCCGATCGCGTAACGCGGCTGCGCGCCGGGCTCGAGCGTCTGATACAGCGCCGGCCCACTCGACCAGGCGATGTCGGGCGCGCCGGCGATGGTGACCCGGGTCGGATACCAGCGCAGGCGCAGGCGCTTGCCTTCGATCAGGCCCGCCCACTCTTCAACGATGCGGTCGCGGCCCCGCGTGGGCTGGGCGCGACCGGCGCCGAACGCGGCCTGTTCATGCACATGCTCGGCAAAGGCCTTGCGGTCGTGTTCGACGATGGAGCGGGCGAATCCCAGCTCGCGCGCCCACACCGCGCATTCGTCCGCGCTCAGTTGCGGCGACGGCGGCGCGGGTGGCGCGGGCGGCGTCTGCGCGGCCGCGACCGATACGCTCAACGAGCCCAGCAGGCAGACGGTGCGAACGATGCGGCGCATGGCGGAACTCGCGACAGGATCCCGCGATCACTATCGGCCGCGCGCCGTGTCCCCGCCAGCGACGGAAGTCATGCCGAGCGCCCCGTGCCGATCCTGGCGATTCGCCGCGCGGCGCGCGCCGCCGATGCGGTGACACAGGCCGGCCATCGGCGCCGGCTATCATGTCGCGATGCGCTCGATTCTTACCGCGGCCAGCGCCGCCCTGCTCGTTTTCGCCCTCGCCGCCTGCTCTTCGCCGACTCGCCCCGAGGCGCCGCCGGCCGACACGCCCCTGCTGCTGATTTCGATCGACGGCTTTCGCGCGAGTTATTTCGAACTCGGCCAGACCCCGAACCTGGAACGGCTGGCCGGCGACGGCGTGCGCGCGCAATGGATGACCCCGTCCTACCCGTCGCTGACCTTTCCCAATCACTACACCCTGGTCACCGGCCTGCGTCCGGACCACCACGGCGTGATCCACAACAGCATGAGCGACGCGGCCATCGGCAAGTTCAAGGTCGCCGATCGCGATGCGGTCGGCGATACCCGCTGGTGGAGCGGCGGCGAACCGATCTGGATCGGCGCGCAAAAAGCCGGCCTGCGCAGCGCGACCTTGTTCTGGCCGGGCAGCGAAGCGCCGATCCACGGCCTGCGCCCGAACCGATGGCGCCCGTTCGACGCCAAGGTCGATGAAAACGCGCGCGTCGACGAGGTGCTGGGCTGGCTCGGCGAACCGGCCTCGACCCGACCGCACGTGGCGACCTTGTACTTCGACGCGCTCGATCACGAAGGCCACGAGCACGGTCCGAATTCGCCCGAAGCGCGTGAGGCAATGGTGCGCATCGACGCGGCGATCGGCCGTCTGCTCGACGGTCTGTCCGCGCGCGATCAACTCGAACACGTCAACTTGATCGTCGTGTCCGACCACGGCATGGCCGAAGTGGTACCGGGCCATCGCATCGCGGTCGAGGACATGGTCACCCCCGAGCAGGCCGTGGTGACTTCGGTCGGCCAGTCGATCGGCATCGCCCCAAATCCCGGCTTCGAAGCCCAGGTCGAGCGTCGCCTGCTCGGCGCGCACGCGCAATACGACTGCTGGCGCAAGAGCGAGCTGCCGGCGCGCTGGCATTACGGCACCCATCCGCGGGTGCCGCCGATCGTGTGTCAGATGCACGAAGGCTGGGATGCGATCGAAGGCGAAAAGCTGCGCGGCGCGACCAAGGTCCAGACCCGCGGCTCTCACGGTTTCGATCCGGCGTTGCCGTCGATGCGCGCGATCTTTGTCGCCCGCGGCCCCGCGTTCAAACGCGGCGCGACCATTCCCGCATTCGACAACGTCGATGTGTATCCGCTGCTGGCGCGCCTGATCGGCATCCGCCCGGCCAGGAACGACGGCGATATCGCGCCGCTGCTGCCGGCGTTGCGTGATCCCGAGCGGCGCTGACGACCACGAACGCGGCGACACGCATGGCGACCGCGGTCGCCGCGCACTAACCCGCGCAATCGCATCGGCGACGCATCATCATGCGGGCGTTGTCATGCCCGCTCGATGACAACACACAGACCGTAATGCGCGAATCGACGCTTCGCCGGCATCGCTAACAGCCCGCCGCGCTGACGTTTGTCATCGATGCGGATTTTGGTGACCGCCGCCCGAATTTCGCCGACCTGCGTGGCGCTAGCTTAGCCGCGGGAATTCAGCGAGTCGGTTCCCGCACCGTCACCGTCCAAGCGACGGCGCGCCCACGCCTGGACGCGCCGCGTCATCGCGATCCATTCTCGAGATCCGCCCATGCACACCACCCCAGGCACCGAGCCTGCGCGCTGCCGCGCGCGCCGCTGTTTCGCAGTTCCCGAACGCAGCCGAACCCGCACCGATGCGGTGCGCCTGTTGTCGGCGTGTGTCTTGTCGTTGTCCGCGCTGCTGTGCGTCGGCTCGGCCGGCGCGCAGAACATCGCGCCGGCCGGCACCGCCTACCGTTGGGCGCACGGGCTCACGCCCGGCGCCGACGGCCGCAGCGAAACCGAGCCGACCAGCGTGCGTGTCGCCGCGCCGCTGCTCAACGACGGCGACGACACGGTCGACGTCGACCTCAGCGGCGGCCAGCCCGAACCGATCAACAATTACGAGGCCGCCGGAGTGATGTGGCGCGACCGACTGCGCACCATCGACCGGGTCGAGATCGTCCACGGCAGTTGGAACAGCAGCGGCGACGGCGCCTTCTGCGCGGGCCTTACCCTGCAGTTCTCCAACAGCTTCAGCGGCGACTGGCGCGACAGCGGTTGGACCCTGGAGCCGGCGTATCAGTACGACTCCTCGCAAACCGCCGGCGTCACCTACACCTTCCGCGGCGCGCCGAGCGAAGTGCGCGCGGTGCGCATCACCGGCCAATTGCACTGCACCCACAACAGTTCGTACTGGACCAACATCCGCGAAGTGCGCGCGTTCGAAGCCGGCCGCCTGAGCCTGTGGAACGATAGCGCCGTGCCGACCGTGGTCGATGCCCCCGATACCGGCGGGGTCGAGCTGGGCCTGCGGTTCCGCAGCGTCCAACCGGGCTGGATCAAGGGCGTGCGCTTCTACAAGGCCGCGGCCAATACGGGCGTCCACGTCGGCAACCTTTGGAGCAACGACGGCGCCTTGCTGGCGCGCGCGAACTTCGTCGACGAAACAGTCTCGGGCTGGCAGCGCGTCGCCTTCGCCACGCCGGTGCGGATCGTCGCCGACACGACCTACGTGGTGTCGTATTACGCGCCCGGCGGCCATTACTCGGCCGATCTGGATTACTTCGCCGTCGCCGACTACGCCAACGGCCCCTTGCGCGCATTGCGCGACGGCAGCGACGGCGGCAACGGCAACTACCGCTACGGCGCGCAAAGCGCGTTCCCGGACGCGACTTGGCGCTCGGCGAATTACTGGGTCGATGTCGAATTCTCCCCACTGGACGGCGATACCACCGCGCCGAGCGTGCCGACCGGCTTGCGCGCGATCGTCGGCGATGCGACCACCGTATCGTTGAACTGGGACGCCAGCAGCGACGACACCAGCGCGGTGCGTTACCGCGTCTATGTCGACGCCAATCCGGTAGCGCTGGGCGAAGTCGATGTGCCCGCGTTCGTGCACGACAGCGCGCAGCCGCAGACGAGCTACAGCTACCGGGTCAGCGCGGTCGATGCCGCCGGCAACGAATCGGCGCGTTCGTCGGCGATCGTCGTCACCACCCCGCCAACCGGCAGCACGCGCAATTGCCCGCCGTTCCCGGCGTTCCCGAACGCGGCCTGCACCGGCGTACCGGCCGGCCAGGCGTTGACCACGATCAACGGCAATCTGAGCAGCACCCGCGACGGGCAGGTCATCAACGGCCTGCTGATCACCGGCGACCTGGTCATCCGCCATAACAACGTCACCGTGACCAACAGCCGGATCAAAGGCTTCGTCGACAATCGCAACATCCGCAACCTGGTACTCAAGGATGTCGACGTCGGCCCCGACTCTTGCCCCGCGGTCAACAACGGCGGACGCCGCCTGATCACCGGCGACAACGGCTACACCCTGATCCGCGCCCACCTGCACCACAACGGCGACGACATGCTGATCACCGGCGGTGGCGAACCGGTGCTGATCCAGGACAGCCTGATCCACAACACCTGCTTCTATCCCGACGATCATCTGGACGCGGTGCAGTTCTATTCGCCGGGCCAGGTCGGCCACGTCAGCATCCTGCACAGCAACATCGACGCGCGTCCGGTCAACGCCTCCGGTTACGGCAACGCCGCGGTGTTCTGGGCCGATCGCCCGGGCGCGGGGTCGACCCTGACCATCCGCGAAAGCCGGCTCGCTGGCGGCGGTTACACCCTGGCGCCGTACGATTCCGGATTGGGTTCGGGCGTGGTGATCGAAGTCAGCGACACCCGGTTCGTGCGCAATTCGCAATGGGGCAGCGCGTGTTACGTGGGCAACAACAGTCCGGCCAATCATTCGCCGACGATTGCGTACAACGGCAGCGAGGGGCTGAAGTGGTTGCGCAATGCCTGGGATGACGGGACGCCGCTGCCTAGTTGTCAGTAATCGTTACATCGCAGGCATGGCTGGTTTGGTCCACCCCGAGGCCGCGCGTTGGTCTCGGGGGTTTTCTTGGTGGTGCGTTTCGCTAGCAGTCGCTTTTCCCCCACCGACGATCTTGGCCCGACCGCAACCATCTTCGCGACCTGATCGAACGATGTCGCGGCTTGCGCCGCTCCTACAGGAAGCCATGTGGCTTTGGCTTGGGGTCTGAAGTCACGCAGTTCATCCAGCGCTGCGAGGCATGGAACCCGCGTTAGCAAAAGCACACCCAGAGGGCGGCGTGCAGGATGCACGCCGTGTGCCACCGGGACATGGATGTCCCGTGTGGCGCATGCCCGCGTCA
>NZ_LMHM01000013.1:133990-134076 GCF_001427785.1 Lysobacter sp. Root690 | reverse complement strand
CACTTTCTTTTGTCTAAAGCAACAAAAGAAAGGTAACCAAAGAAAAAGGCTTTGTTGTGAATCAAGTGCCCGCAAGTGCGGTGCAT
>NZ_LMHM01000013.1:120106-133961 GCF_001427785.1 Lysobacter sp. Root690 | reverse complement strand
GACATCCTGTCCCGGTGGCGCGCGGCGCACATCCATGTGCGCCGCCCTTCGGGTGTGCTTTTGCTAACGCGAGTTACAAGCCTCGCAGCGCTGGGAGTGGAATGCGAAATGAGGCCTGATCAACAGCAACGGCCAAGGTAACAGTCATCGTTGTCGCCGCCAGTGCCAGTGCCAGTGCCGCGACAGCAAAAACCCGGTTGAGCAGCCTCACAACCCCGCCAATTCATCCCCCTGAACCCCTCCAGCATTGATGTCCGAATCCGGCGAGTCCCCCACCCCGCCCGGTGCTAGCCTCCCACCCATGAACAGCAAACCCTACCCCGTCGCCACCCCTGCCCCAAGCGCCTCGCTACCGCAGTGGCAGGTGTGCGAACAGGCCCGGCTCAGCCGCGATCCGCGCTTCGACGGACTGTTCTTCACCGCGGTGACCAGCACCGGCATCTATTGCCGGCCGGTGTGCCCGGCGCCCGCGGCCAAGCGCGAGAACGTCAGATACTTCGGCCATGCCGCCGCGGCCGAAGCCGCCGGGTTTCGGCCGTGCCTGCGCTGCCGTCCGGAGTTGTCGCCGGCCGAAGGCGCCTGGCGCCGCGGCGATGCGGCGATCGCGCGCGCGCTCAAGTTGATCGACGAAGGCGCGCTGGCCGAACAACCGCTGGCCGCGCTGGCCGAACGCGTCGGGCTCGGCGAGCGTCAGTTGCGGCGATTGTTCGTCGACCGCCTCGGCGCGCCGCCGATCGGAGTGCATAGCACCCGCCGTCTGTTGTTCGCCAAGCAATTGCTCACCGAAACCCGCCTGCCGATCACCGAAGTCGCGATGGCCGCCGGTTTCGGCAGCCTGCGCCGCTTCAACACCACGTTTCGCGAGGCCTATCGGATGGCGCCGCGCGATCTGCGCCGGCATCCGAACGAAACTCCCGACAGCGACGGCGAAACGCTGGTGCTGCGGCTGGGCTATCGGCCGCCGTACGACTTCGCGCTGATGCTGGATTTCCTGCGCGGCCGCGCCCTGCCGGGGGTGGAAGTCGTCGACGAGCACAGTTACAGCCGGGTGATCGGACCGATCGAATCGCCGGGCTGGTTGCGGGTCAGCGCCTGGCCTGGCACCAAGAACGAACCGCAGCATGCGCTCAAGCTCGAATTGCACGGGCCGGCGCCGGCGCGGTTGCTGGAGATCATCAATCGCCTGCGGCGGATGTTCGATCTGGACGCCGATCCCAACGCGATCGGCGCGGCGCTGTCGGTCGATCCGCGATTGCGCGCGCTGGTCGAAAAACGTCCCGGGCTGCGTTTGCCCAGCGGTTGGGACGGCTTCGAAATCTCGGTGCGCGCGATCCTCGGCCAACAGGTCAGCGTCGCCGCCGCGCGCACGCTCGCTTCGCGCACCGCGCAACGTTTCGGACAACCGCTGCCGAAAGCGTTCGGACCCGGACTGGAGCATCTGTTCCCGACGCCCGAAGCGCTGGCCGATGCGGATCTGACCGAAATCGGCCTGACCCGCGCCCGCGCCGACACCGTGCGCACCGTGGCGCGCGCGTTGCTAGACGGCCGGGTCGACTTCCGCACCGAACGCACGCTCGACGAGTTCGTCGCGCGCTGGGTCGCGCTGCCGGGGATCGGGCCGTGGACCGCGCACTACATCGCGTTGCGCGCGCTCGGCCATCCCGATGCGTTCCCCGCCGATGATCTGGTCCTGCAGAAAGCCCTGCCCGAAGACGGCATCCGCATGAGCGCGAAGGCGCTCAACGCGCGCGCCGAAGCGTGGCGGCCGTGGCGCGCGTACGCGGTGATCCAGATCTGGCGCGACAGCATGTCGACGCCGCTCGCGAAGAACGCGGTCAAACCCGCGCCGGCGATCGCGCCGCCGGGCGAAGCGCCGATGAAGACGCGCAAAGCCAGGAAGGCCGCATGAGCACGAACATCCGACTCAAGGACGGCGCGGTCACCTACCAGCACATCGACAGCCCGGTCGGGCGCCTGCTGCTCGCCAGCGGCGACGACGGCCTGCGCCTGATCGAATTTGAAGCACCGTGGCATCCGGTATCGATGAGCGATGGCTGGCGCGAAGGCGACGATGCGGTCCTCACCGAAACCCGCAGGCAACTGGCCGAGTATTTCGCCAGTAACCGCAAGACCTTCGATCTGCCGCTGGCCCCGCACGGCACGCCGTTCCAGATGCAGTGCTGGCGCACGCTCGCGTTGATCGGCTGGGGCGAAACCTGGAGTTATGGGCAGATGGCGCGGCACATGGGCCAACCGAGCGCGACCCGCGCGGTCGGCGCCGCCAACGGCCGCAACCCGCTGCCGATCGTGCTGCCCTGCCACCGAGTGATCGGCGCCGACGGCAGCCTGACCGGCTTCGGCGGCGGCCTGCCGACCAAGCAATTCCTGCTGACCCACGAAGGTGTGCTGGGACAGCCGGCGCCGATCGCGGATCTGTTTGCCGTTTGATCGCGGCTGATCGCCGAACCCATCCAGAAAAAACTCAATCGGCCAACAATGCCCGCAAGGTCCGCGCATACCGCGCCGCGATCGCCGCATGCTCGCGATGGCGCCCGTCGGCCACGACCTGGCGGCCGCCGACATGCACCTCGCGCAGCACGCTGCGATTGCCGCTGAACAACCAGCGGTCGACGCAGTCCTCGTCGCTCGCGCCGGCCAGCGCTGGCGCGTCGCTGTCCAGGGTCAGGGTGTCGCCATCGAGGCTGGCCTGATCGAAACCGGTCGAACGCGATGCGCTCGCGACCACGTCGCGCAGCAAGGTTTCGCCGACACTGCTCGACGCCTCGCTCACTGCGATATTGCGCCGGCGCGTGAGCAGTCGCTGGCCGTATTCGAGCCAGCGCAGTTCCTCGACCGGCGACACCGAAATATGCGAGTCCGAGCCCACGCCCCAAAACCCGCCGGCATCGAGGTAATCGCGCAGCGGGAAGAACCCGTCGCCCAGATTGGCCTCGGTGGTGGTGCAAATCGCCACGGTCGCGCCGCTGCGGGCGATGCCCTGCACTTCGGCTTCGTCGAGGTGAGTGGCGTGGACCAGAGTCCAGCGTTCGTCGACCCGCGCATTGTCCAGCAGCCATTGCACCGGCCGCGCCTTGCGCACGGCGAGGCAGTCCTCAACCTCGGCGACCTGTTCGGCGATATGCACATGCACGCGGCTGTCGGCCGGCAGCGCCGCGAGTACCTCGCGCATCGGCCCGGGCGGCACCGCGCGCAGGCTGTGCAGGCAGCAGCCCACTCGCAGCAGTTCGTCGGCTTCGCCGCGCAGGGTGTCTAGCAATCTCAGATACGCATCGACCTCGTGACCGAAACGGCGCTGACGTTCGCCGAGCGGGCGTTCGTCGAAGCCGCCGGTCATGTACAGCACGGGCAACAGGGTCATGCGGATGCCGGTTTCGCGCGCGGCGGCGATCAGCGCGCGCGACATCGCCGCCGGGTCGGCGTACGGTCGGCCGTCGGGCGCGTGATGCAGATAATGGAACTCGCACACGCTGGTGTAGCCGGCCTCGAGCATCTCCACGTACAACTGGGTCGCGACCGCGTGCAGCGCCTCGGGGGTGAAGCGAGCGGCGAACCGGTACATGGTTTCGCGCCAGGTCCAGAAGCTGTCGGCGGGGTTGGTCTGGCGCTCGGCCATGCCGGCCATCGCGCGCTGGAACGCGTGCGAATGCAGGTTGGCGATGCCCGGCACGACGCGATCGCCGGCGGCGTCGCCGCGCCAGCCGGCGGGGGTCCAGATGCGGTGGGAGGCGGGAGTGGTCATGCGCGCATTCTCGCCTGCGCGGCCGCGCAACGCGACCTTCGCGCGAGCGGACAGGGCAAGCGACTAGAATCGGCACGATGAGCCTCTCGACCTCCCCCGACCATCGCCGCTACGACGGCCTGATCCTCGGCGCCTCGCTCGCCACCCTCGACTGCGCCGACGGCTACGGCGAAATCGCCGACGCCGCGCTGGCCTGGCGCGACGGCCGCATCGCCCACATCGGGCCGCGTGCCGCGCTGGCGGGCGACCCGGCCGAATTGGCCGCCACGGTGATCCAGGCCGACGGCTGGATCACCCCCGGCCTGATCGACTGCCACACCCACCTGGTGTTCGCCGGCGACCGCGCGCGCGAGTTCGAGCTGCGCCTGCAGGGCGCGAGTTACGAAGCCATCGCCCGCGCCGGCGGCGGCATCGTCTCCAGCGTTCGCGCCACCCGCGAGGCCAGCGAGGACGAACTGCTGCGCCAGTCGCTGCCGCGCGCGCGCGCGTTGGTGGCCGACGGCGCCACCAGCCTGGAGATCAAGTCCGGCTACGGCCTGGACTTCGACAACGAACGCAAGATGCTGCGGGTCGCGCGCCGGATCGGCGAGCTCCTGGGCGTGCGGGTGCGCACCACCTACCTCGGCGCGCATGCGCTGCCGCCGGAATTTAGCGACCGCGCCGATGCCTACATCGACGCGGTCTGCGAATGGATGCCGCGCCTGCACGACGAAGCGCTGATCGATGCGGTCGATGCGTTCTGCGAAGGCATCGGCTTCAGCCCGGCGCAGACCCGGCGCGTGTTCGAAACCGCGCGCGCGCTCGGTCTGCCGGTCAAGCTGCATGCCGATCAGCTCAGCGACCTCGGCGGCGGCGCATTGGCCGCTGCGTTCGATGGGCTCTCGGCCGATCACGTCGAACACACCTCGCTCGACAGCGTGCGCGCGATGGCCGAACACGGCACGGTCGCGGTACTGCTGCCCGGCGCGTTCCATGTGCTGCGCGAAACCAAGCTGCCGCCGCTGCAGGCGTTCCGCGATCACGGCGTGGCGATGGCGGTGGCGACCGACTGCAACCCGGGCACTTCGCCCTTGCTGTCGCTGCGACAGGCCATGCAGTTGTCGTGCACGCATTTCCGCCTGACTCCCGAGGAAGCGCTGCGCGGCGCGACCGTGCATGCGGCGCGCGCGTTGGGGCTCGACGACGCGGGCGTGCTGCGGGTCGGCGCGCGCGCGGACTTCGTGCAGTGGGATATCGGGCATCCGGCGGAGCTGTGTTACTGGCTCGGCGGGCGGCTGGCGCGGCGGGTGGTCGCGGGTGGGCGGGTATTGGTCGAGCGCGGCGAGCAGGATTGATGCGCGGGGCTGGCGATGGCGTGACGATTACGCGTTGAGCGCGGCATGTGTGGCCAAAACATCGGCGGCTCGATCTATCAACCCCAAGATTCGAAGCGCCCCGTGAAACAGCATCGCCCCTTTGAAAAAGGGGGCCGCGCCGACGCGGGCGCGAAGCCTTTGCATACTCGATAGCGCGGGGGGATTTGCTTTTCGCTTTGGCTACGCTGGGCTTTGCGGCTAAAAGCGAATCCCCCCCTGCCCCCCTTTTCCAAAGGGGGGAACAGCACGGGCTTTCATGGGCGGCAGCGCGAGCATGCAGGCTTGAAAAGCAGCAGCCCGAGGCAAACGAGCGAGCGTCTCTCGCCCATGCGCCCTACCCACATCGCACCCGCATCGACCCACCAACGCTGCGCCGCCGCAAGGCTCCATCCCCGCGCTGTTGTACGCTGAGCGCCCGCCGCGCCGCATCGTGCGCGCGGTCATCCCGATCCGGAGGTCATGTGCGCATCGCCGTTCTCGCTCTAGCCGTCGCCGCAGTCGCCCTGTCGTCGCCGCTGATCGCGCAAGCCGACCAGCCCCTCAGCGCGGGCCAGCGCTTCGCCCAGGACGCGATCATCGTCGATACCCACATCGACGCGCCCAGCCTGCTGCTGCGCAACTGGAACGATCTCGGCGTGGATACGCCCAAGGTCGAGTTCGACTACCCGCGCGCGCGTCAGGGCGGGCTGGATGTCGCCTTCATGTCGATCTACACCTCGCCGGCCGAAGACGCCGCCGGCACCGCCACTCAAACCGCGCACACCCAGATCGACGCGGTCGAGGCGATGGTCGGACGCCGTCCCGATCAGTTCGCGGTGCTGCGCAGCCCGAAAGATCTCGAACGCCTGCACCAACGCGGCCAGCGCGTGCTGCTGGCGCTGGGCATGGAGAACGGCGCGCCGATCGGCGACGACCTGTCCAGGCTCAAGCTGTTTCATGCGCGCGGCGTGCGCTACATCACCCTCGCCCACAGCGAGGACAACCGGATCAGCGATTCGTCCTACGACAAACACCACAAATGGAGGGGCCTGAGCCCGTTCGGCGAGAAAGTCGTCGACGAAATGAACCGGCTCGGCATCATGGTCGACGTCTCGCACCTGTCCGACGACGCGGTGCGCGACGTGCTCGCGCGCAGCAAGGCGCCGGTGATCGCCAGCCACTCGGGCCTGCGCCATTTCACTCCCGGCTTCGAGCGCAATCTCAGCGATGAGCTGGCCAAGGCGGTCGCGGCGAAGGGCGGCGTGGTCCAGGTGGTGTTCGGCAATGCCTTCGTCGACCCGGCCTCGGCCGCCGACACGCAAGCGTATTTCGACGCCAGCGCCAAGTTCGAACAAGAACAGGCCGCGGCGCGCGCGCGCGGCGACAAGCCGCGCAGCGAAAAGGAATTCGACGATGCCTGGCAGGCGGCGCATCCGCCGCGCACGGTCAAGATCGACGCGGTGCTCGATCAGATCGACTACGGCATCAAGCTGCTCGGCGCCGATCACGTCGGCATCGGCTCGGACTTCGACGGCGTCAGCGGCGCACTGCCCGAAGGGCTCAAGTCGGTCGCTGATTATCCGAACCTGATCGAAGGGTTGAAGGCGCGCGGCCATTCCGACGAGACCATCCGCAAGGTGCTCGGCGGCAATCTGCTGCGCGTGTGGGGACGGGTCGAGGCCTTGGCGACTCCATGAGAGAACCGACCGAAGCACAGGCGACGCACGCGTTCGAACCGAGCCCGGTCAATCCGGGTTCGGCCAGTTACGGCCATCTGACCTTCGCCCCCGAGGGCGAGGAAAGCTGGGTCGAACCGTTCGACCTGACCGAGCTGGCGGCGAAGGTGCTCGGCGAACTCGGCCACGAGGTCCGCGTGGACGGCGACTGGATCGAATTACCTTCCAGTGGCCTGTACCTGCTGCCGCAGTTGATCGAGTTCGATATCCGTCCCGACGGCAACATCCACGTCGCCACGACCATGCAGTGCAATCACGCCACGTTGTTGCCGCAGGGTCTGTTCGAGTACCAGTACTCGGTCCAGGAAACCTTCGACGAAGCCGCCGCGTTCGGCTTCAATCAATGGGCACGCACCGACTTGCCGGTGCTGCTCGATGCGACCCGCGAAACGGCCGAAGCCTGCATGCAGATGCGCATGGATTTCGCCGCCGAAGGCGATCGCCCGGCGTACGCGCGACGCGTGCTGTTCGGACCGGTCGCGCATTACGGCCGGCTGCCTCGCGAGGCCGCCACCAATGAAGACGGCGACGATGACGACGGCGAGCACGACTTCTGCCCGTGTTGTCTGTTCACCAACTCCATCGACACCTTCAAACCGCTGCTTCAGAGCGAAGCGCTGTATGGCCTGCGCCTGTTCGCCTCGCGCGACGAGGACGGCGAATGCCAGTCCGACTGCCGCGCCAACGGCGAGGAATGGCCGCAGGGCCTGGAGGCCTTGCGCGCCTATGCCGCCACCTGGCCGGGCACGCATATGGAATATCGCAAGCAGTACGTGATCGTGCAGAGCGTCGTCGACTGAAGCGATGGCTCGGCGATCGCGATCGCACGAATCGCAGGCGCACAAAAAAGCCCGGTTCGCACCGGGCTTTTTCGTTTCAAACGAACGCAACGATCAGAAGCTGGCGCGGATGCCCAGGCTCAGCTGATTGTGGTCGTCGCCGAATTCGGCTTCGCCGACCAGGCCCCAGATGTGGTTGAACTTGACCTGGGCGCCGATGGTGCCGCTGAACTCGCTGTCGTACGCGTCGCCGTCGGTGTAGTTGGCCTTGACCCAGCCTTCGAAGTTGCTGGCCAGCTTGCCGCGCAGACCGAGCGAGGCGCGGAAGTCGTCGGCGCGATCGAACTCGTCGTCCTCATCGACTTCGACATCGGTGCCCACGTAGCTCAGCTCGCCGGTCCAGTCGACGCGGTCCGACAGCGTGTGGTGGTAACCGAAGCCGACTTCGTACTGGGACAGGTCGATGCCGACTTCGCCCAGCTTGATGTCCTGAAAGCGCACCGCGACATCGTCGTCGCCCTGGCGGTAACCGCCGAACAGGTGGAACGCATCGCCGAGCGCGACCGAACCCTTGATGTAGCCGCCGTTGGCCTTGATGTCGTCGACCGAAAAGTCGTCGTCGACCGTCGGCAGCTCGACCTTGCTCTGCGACACGCCGAGTTCGACGTAGGAATAGCTCAGACCGTCGGCGGCCGCGGCGGCCGAGGAAGCGGTGGCGAGAAGGATGGCCAGCGCGAGTTGCTTCTTCATAAAGATCCCCTTGATCCTTGAGTTGGTTGAACGTCCCTTTCCTCGGGAACGGCGCGCATCTTAATGAAAAAATCACATCCCGTGAAGTTTTTTTGACGGCGCTCACACAAACGCACAAATTCCATGCAAGCCCCTGCACTGCAATCGACATCGCATGCGTAATCGCGGTGACTCGCGGGTAAAAAAAAGCCCCGCGATGCGGGGCTTTTCGTCAGGCGGAACAACCGGCGGGCCGGATTATTCCTTGCTCGCGGCCTTCTTCGCGACGACCTTCTTGGCCGGCGCCTTGGCGACGGCGGTCTTGGCGGCCTTCTTCACCGCCGGGGCGGCGGCGGTGCCGGCGGCCTTGGTCACGGCCTTGCTGCGGGCGTTGCCGTAGCTGGAGTTGTAGCGCTTGCCCTTGGCGGTCTTGCGGTCGCCTTTACCCATGGTCGTGCTCCTAATTAAGACGTTGAACGTTGTATCGAATGGTGGTCCGCGCAGACTGCAGGCGGGTCGGCCGGAAGACCCGGACCGCCTCTGGTTGAAGAGATCGGACCGGCTACCGGCGCAGCGCGGCCGCGCGCGAGGCTGCGAAGCCTAGCACAAGCGTCCGGACTCGGCCTCCAGACCGGAGTCGAAGGGCTTCAGTGGGCGCAGCTGGCGTCGTGAACGTGGCCGTGGTTGAGCCGCAGATTGGCCAGATGGGCCAGGCCGACCAGGGTGCCGCCGAAGGTCATCACGATCGCATGCGGCAACAGCGCGCCGTGCAGCGGTGGGTACAACACGCCGCTCCACAGCACGATCAGGCCCGGAATCAGCAGCGACAGCGCGCGCACCGCGTGGTGGCGGCGATAGCCCGACCACACGCTGAAACCGCCCAGCAAGGTGGCGAAGATCACGAACGCGAGTTCGAAGCGATGGCCGAACCAACTGGACAGGCCCAGCGAGGGCAGCACCGCGATCAGCAACGGCAGGGCGGCGCAATGCACGGCGCAGGCCAGCGAGCCGACGGCGCCTATACGGTCCAACAAGCCGCGTAGAAATGAAGGCATGGGGGATGACTTCTGGGATGGTTGTCAATTCAGTATCGTTACTTTATAACATTTCACCCAGGCCCGCCAGCCTCCCCCACTCATCTTTTCCAGTCGGTCCGCCATGCCCAAGCCCATCGTGTCGTCTCCGCGCGCTCGTCGCAGCGCGCTCGCCCTTGCCCTGACTCTTGCCCTGCCGCTGACCCAGGCAGTCGCCCAGGATGCCGCCGGCCCGTCCAACCCCAGCGATACCCGCCATGACAAGGCTACCAGCCTGGACGCGGTCGTCGTTACCGCCACGCCGCTGCAGTCCAGCGCCGAGGAACTGGCGCAACCGGTGGAAGTGCTGTCGGGCGAGAAGCTCGACGAGGCGCGCGGCGCCACCCTCGGCGAAACCGTCGGCAAGCTGCCGGGCGTGCAGAGTTCGAACTTCGGCGCCGGCGTCGGCCGGCCGATCATCCGCGGCATGGAAGGCCCGCGCGTCGGCGTGATGACCGGCGGTCTCGCCAGCCAGGACGTGTCCACCGTCAGCCAGGACCACAACGCCGCGGTCGAGCCGTTCCTGGCCGATCAGATCGAAGTGCTCAAGGGCCCGGCCACCTTGTTGTACGGCAGCGGCGCGATCGGCGGCGTGGTCAACATCGTCGACGGCCGCATCGCCGAGAAGCCGCTCGATGAAACCGTGTCCGGCCGCGCCGAAGTGCGCCGCAGCTCGGTCAGCAACGGCGTCACCGGCATGGCCCGGGTCGACGCCAGCGGCGCCGACGGCGCGCTGGTGCTGCACGCCGACGGCGTGTACCGCAACAACGACGATTACGACACCCCGCTCGGCCGCCAGCGCAATAGCTTCGTCGACACCAAGACCGGCGCGCTCGGCGCCTCGCTGGTCGGCGACGTCGGCTTCCTGGGTTTTTCCGCCGCGCGCTATGAAGACAAGTACGGCAATCCCGGCGAACCGGGCAACGCCGAGGAAGGCGAATCGCCGGTCCACATCGACATGCGCCAGAACCGCTTTGAACTCAAGGGCGGCATCAACCAGGAATTCGGCATCTTCAGCGGCCTGCGCGCGAGCGTGGCCGACACCGAATACGAGCACACTGAATTCGAAGGCAGCGAGGTCGGCACGCGCTTTCTCAACGACGCGACCGAAGGCCGGCTGGAGCTGACCCACAAGCCGCTGGCCGGCTGGGTCGGCGCAATCGGCCTGCAAGGTTACGAGCGCACCTTCCAGGCGATCGGCGAAGAAGCCTTCGTACCGAAGACCAAGACCCGCGCGGCGGGTCTGTTCCTGACCGAACAGCGCAAGTGGGATCAGCTGCAGATCGAACTGGGCGCGCGCATCGACAAGGTGGAAAGCTCGCCCAGCGGCGCGGCCAAGCGCGATTTCAACCCGCTCAGCCTGTCGGCCGGCGCGTTGTGGAAATTCAACGACGCCTGGCGCCTGACCTTCAACGTCGACCGCGCCGAGCGCGCGCCGGCCGAGGAAGAACTGTTCGCCAATGGCCTGCACGCAGCGACCGCCTCGTTCGAGATCGGCGATGCCAACCTGCGCAAGGAGCGCGCCAACCAGTTCGAACTCGGCCTGCATTACCACGGCTCGATGTTCGAAGCGAAGCTGGCCGCGTATCAGACCCGCTTCGACGGCTTCATCTACCTGATCGACACCGGCGCGTTCGAAGAAGGCAACCCGGTGCGGCAGTGGAGCCAGGCCGATGCCACCTTCACCGGTTTCGAAGGCGAGGCGATCGCGCATCTGTTCGACGGCAACGCCGGCAAGTTCGATGTGCGCCTGTTCGGCGATACCGTGCGCGCCAAGCTCGACAACGGCGGCGGCAACCTGCCGCGGATCGCGCCGTCGCGCATCGGCGGCGAACTGCGCTGGGACGCCGACAGCTGGCGCGCGTCGCTCGGCGCGACCCGTTACATGAAGCAGGACAAGGTCGCGCTCAACGAAACGCCGACCAATGGCTACACCCTGGTCGACGCGCATATGGCCTACCACTGGGATTCCGGCAACCTGGGTTACGAAGTGTTTCTCGACGGCACCAACCTGACCGACCAGGTCGCGCGGGTGCACACCTCGTTCCTCAAGGACAGCGTGGTGCTGCCGGGCCGCGGCGTCGATTTCGGCGTGCGGGTGTTCTTCTGACCGCCGTCACCGAAGCATCGTTGCGGGGTTGAACCGACTCTCTCCAGGTCGCTTGTAGCGCTTCCCCACAGCCCCGAACGCCGGCCTTCGCGCCGGCGTTTGCGGTTGCGGCGCAAATAGGTGTATATACACATAATGACCGACAGCACCGATTCCATCGTGACCCATCCGCCCTCGCCTTCACATTCGCCATCGCCCGGCGTCTGCACCTGTTTTCGCATGCGCAAGCTTTCGCGCCTGATGAGCCAGCGCTACGACCAGGCGCTGGCGCCGGCCGGGGTCAACCTCAACCAGTACTCGATCCTGCGTCGCACCGGCGGCCAGGGCCGGCCCTTGGGTGAGATCGCGCACGAACTGGGCATGGACCGCAGCACCCTGAGCCGCGATCTCAAGCCGTTGGTCGAAGCGGGCTGGATTGAAGCGATCGCGGGCGACGACGCGCGTCAACGACGGCTGCGCATCACCCGCACCGGGCGCAAGGTGATCGACCGCGCGATGCCGCTGTGGCGGGTGGCGCAGGACGAGATCGATTGCGGGCTGGGGGTGGATGGGATTGCGGTGCTGCATGCGCAGTTGGATGCGGCGATTGCGCAGTTGCAGGGGGCGAGCCGGTGATGAGGTCGGTTGCTTGCTCATCCAAGCGCCCGGGGCGTGCGGGCAACCGAGGTCGCGCAACGTTACTCCGCGACGAAAGCTGCCTGCGCGACACAATCTTCTTGGACGACGACGCCCGCAGCCTTCTTGGACAACGATGCTTCTCTGTACCACGCAACCTTCGACCGTTGCACAACCTTTCCACCGTCATTCCCGCGAAGGCGGGAATCCAGTGACTTTCGTGCGAGAAGCTTTGAAGTCTGGGTGTGTTTGCTTTTAAGCGCATAGGCCAAAGAGCATTCATATCCCGACATCCAACTCTTACGCACGAAAGTCACTGGATTCCCGCCTTCGCGGGAATGACGGCAAAAGCGGAAGTCACGCGGCTGAGACAGCAACTACGACTGCGACTGCGACTGCGACATGTTGTTCGTAACCCGCACTGAAAACCCCCACACCACCCCACCCCAGCCGCCGCCGAGATCCCCATGCCACCCGACCCCACCGCGTCTCTTGGCCCCAAGCCCACCTCCTACTGGCCGCTGCTGCTAGCAGCCACCGCGATGCTGATGATCACCATGGGCATCCGCCAATCGCAGGGGCTGCTGATCAAGCCGATCGGTCACAGCACCGGGCTGGGCATCGCCGAGATCAGTTTCGCGCTCGCAATCGGGCAATTCGTGTGGGGCGCGGTGCAGCCGGTGTTCGGCGCGCTCGCCGATCAGCGCGGGCCCGGGCGGGTGCTGGTGTTCGGCGGCGTGCTGTTGATCGCCGGCATGGCGCTGACGCCGCTGGTGTCTTCGCAATGGGGATTGATCGTCACCCTCGGCCTGCTCGGCGCGGCCGGCGCGGGCGCGGGCAGTTTCTCGATCCTGATCGGCGCGACCGCGCAACGCCTGCCGGCGGAAAAACGTTCGATGGCCGCCGGGGTGATCAACGCCGGCGGCTCGATGGGCCAGTTCGTGTTCGCGCCGCTGGTGCAGGCGGTGATCGCCGCGGCGGGCTGGATGGCGGCGATGTGGACGCTGGCCGCGGCCGCGGTCGCCACCCTGCCGCTGGCGTGGCCGTTACGCCGCCGCGCCGAAATCGCCACTGCGTCGACGACCACACCCGCCGCCCCGCCCGGCATCGGCCTGCGCGAGCAACTGCGCATCGCCTTGCGCGACCGCAGCTACTGGATGCTGCACGTGGGCTTTTTCACCTGCGGCTTCCACATCGCTTTCCTGGTCACCCATCTGCCCGGCGAGATCGCGTTGTGCGGGCTGTCGGACAACGTGTCGGCGATGGCGCTGGCTCTGATCGGTTTGTTCAACGTCGCCGGCAGCCTGGCCGCGGGCTGGCTCGGCCAGCGCTACCGCATGAAGCATCTGCTCGCGCTGATGTACGCCAGCCGCGCCGCGATGATCGCGATCTATCTGATCTCGCCGCCGACGCCGCTGACGTTTTATCTGTTCGCCGCGGGCCTGGGCGTGACCTGGCTGGCGACGGTGCCGCCGACCGCTGGCCTCGTCGGCAAACTGTTCGGGCCGCGCTATCTGGGCACATTGTTCGGGCTGACGTTGCTGTCGCACCAGATCGGCGGTTTCTTCGGCGCCTGGCTGGGGGGTTTGGCGATGGCCAAGTTCGGCGACTACACCTGGATGTGGTACGCCGACATCGCGTTGGCGCTGATCGCGGCATTGGCGAATCTGCCGATTCGCGAGGCGCGGCCGATGCGGGTAAGTGGATTGGCGGCGGCTT
>NZ_LMHM01000013.1:99443-120098 GCF_001427785.1 Lysobacter sp. Root690 | reverse complement strand
ATTCGGGATTCGGGATTCGGGATTCGGGAATCGGGAATCGGGAATCGGGAATCGGGAATCGGGGGCGATGGTTCGATGCTCGGTGCTGGGTGTCGAGCACGCAACGAACCTCACCCATGACCAACCCTCCTATCGACCCCCCCCCCTTTGAAAAAGGGGGGCCAGGGGGGATTTGCTCTTGCGATCAGATCGCCGCGCATTGCCGCGAAAAGCAAATCCCCCGCGCCAGTTAGCGACGATCGGACTTCACGCAACGCAGGGCGCAGCCCCCTTTTTCAAAGGGGGCGAATTCTCGTTGGGATTCGATGATTAGCGCGTTGCCGAACTCTTGCAGCGCGCAGCAATCCAGCGGTGCATACGGTGTCGACGCAATTGCGGCAGCAGCGGGGCTATGGCCGCCCGACGCTGCGTCCCGCGAATTCCGAGCAAGCCAGAACGCTCGCGTCGCCCCAACTGACAAGAGGCTCGCGCAAGGCTCGCGCAAGCTTCGCCTCACTCAGCGCCTCAAGCCTGCGCCGCCTTAGCCTCGACACAATCCGCGCACAACCCATGCACTTCCAAAGTCTGCGCCTGCGGCACGAAACCCAGCGCGCGCGCGCGGCTTTCGAGCAGGTCGACGATGCGTTCATCTTCCAGTTCCATCGCCGACTGGCAGTTGTCGCAGATCAGGAACGGCACCGCATGCTGGGCGCCACCGGGATGATGGCAGCCGACGAAGGCGTTGATCGACGCGAGCTTGTGGATGAAGCCGTGCTCGAGCAGGAAATCCAGCGCGCGGTAGATCGTCGGCGGCGCCGCGGCGTCGTGGGTGGCCTTCATCTGATCGAGCAGGTCATAAGCCTTCATCGGCTTGCCGGCCGCGGCGATCAGGCGCAGGGCGTGCGCGCGGATCGGGGTCAGCCGCAGGCCGCGCTGCTCGCAGGCCCGCTCGACCTCATGCACGAAGGCGTCGCCGTCGTGGACGTGGTGTTGGGGATCGGTGCAGGCGTGGCTGGTGCTCATGGCGAACTCCGTGGTCGCGGCGCGGTTGAACCTACGCAGGGATCTTAGTAAGGGCGGCGTCGATGCGTTGCAAGGCCCCGGTCTGGCCGGCCAAGTAGACCGTGTGGGAAATGTCCGGGCTGACCTGGGTGCCGGTGATCGCCACCCGCAGCGGCTGGGCGACCTTGCCCATGCCCAGGCCCAGCGCGTCGGCGGCCTCGTGCAGCGCCGCCGAAACCTTGTCGGCGCTCCACTCGCTCAGCGCGGCCAGGCGCGCGCGCGCTTCGCTCAGCGGCGCCTGCGCGGCGGCGTTGAGGTGCTTGGCGACCGCGGCATCGTCGTAAGTCTCCAGCGGGCGATACCACACCGCCGCGCGCTCGGCCATGTCCTTGAGCGTCTGCACCCGGTCGCGCAGCGCAATCACCACGTCGGCCGCGGCCGGACCGTTGCTCAGGTCGTAACCGTTGTTGAGCAGATGCCATTCGAGGTGCTTGCCGACCTCGACCGGATCGTCGCTCTTGAGGTACTGCTGATTCATCCAGCCCAGCTTCGCCGCATCCAGGCGCGAAGGGCTGGAATTGACGTCGGACAACTGGAACAGCGCGGTCATCTCCGGAATCGAGAAGATTTCCTGATCGCCGTGCGACCAGCCCAGGCGGACCAGGTAATTGAGCAGCGCGTGCGGCAGATAACCCTCGTCGCGGTACTGCATCACATCGGCCGCGCCGGTGCGCTTGGACAGCTTCTTGCCCTCGTGATCGAGGATCATCGGCAGATGGGCGAAATGCGGCACCGGCGCGCCCAGCGCTTTATAGATGTTGATCTGGCGCGGGGTGTTGTTGACATGGTCATCGCCGCGCACGACGTCGGTGATGCCCATGTCCAGGTCGTCGACGACCACGGCGAAGTTGTAGGTCGGATAGCCATCGGCGCGGAAGATCACCAGATCGTCGAGTTCGCTGTTGGCGATCTCGATCCGGCCCTTGACCTTGTCCTCCAGCACCACCGTGCCGTCGAGCGGATTCTTGAACCGGATCACCCGGTTCGGATCGTCGCGATAAGGCTCGTTGCGATCGCGGTACGCGCCGTTGTAACGCGGCTTCTCCTTTGCCGCCTCGGCCGCTTCGCGCGCAGCCTGCAGCTCGTCCTTGCTCTCGTAGGCGTAGTACGCGGTACCGGCCGCGACCATCTGCTCGGCGACCTCGCGGTAACGCTCCAGACGATGGGTCTGATAGATCGGGCCCTCGTCGTAGTCCAGGCCCAGCCACTGCATCGCCTCCAGGATCGCGTCGATTGCGGCCTGGGTGCTGCGCTCGCGGTCGGTGTCCTCGATCCGCAGGATGAACTGGCCGCCCGCGCGGCGCGCTTCCAGCCAGCAGTACAGCGCGGTGCGCGCGCCGCCGATGTGCAGGTAACCGGTGGGGCTGGGGGCGAAACGGGTGCGGGTCATGCGGGGCTCGGGTGGATCGGGGAATCGCGCATTTTAACGGACTGGCGGTGGCGATGGCGGCAACGGCCGGGCAACACCGCGCTCAAGCACCTGCAACACCGCGAAAGCACCGGCCTGCAAGGATTTCGGCCGATCCGAAGCGACCCTCGTGCGCACTCGCCCGCGCCGTTCGGGCGCGGTGTTTTAGACTAGCCGCCATGACGACCCTCTTCATCTCCGACCTCCACCTCGACGCCGAGCGTCCGCAGATCACCGAGCTGTTCGGCCGCTTCGTGCGCGGCGAGGCGCGCGAGGCCGATGCGCTGTACATCCTCGGCGACCTGTTCGAAGCCTGGGTCGGCGACGACGACCCGTCCGACACCGGCGCCTTCGTCGCCAGCGAACTCAAGGCGCTCGGCGACAGCGGCGTGCCGGTGTTCTTCATCCGCGGCAATCGCGACTTCCTGCTCGGCGCCGACTACGCCGCGCGCGCCGGCATGCGCCTGTTGCCCGATCCGTCGGTGATCGTGCTGTACGGCCAGCCGGTGCTGATCGGCCACGGCGATCTGCTGTGCACCGACGATGTCGCCTACCAGCAGTTCCGCGCGCAAACCCGGCATCCGGCCTGGCAGGCGCAGTTCCTGGCCCAGCCGCTGGCGGCGCGGCTGGCGTTCGCGCAACAGGCGCGCGCGGCGAGCAAGGCGCATCAGGCCGGGCTCAAGGACGACGGGCGCATGGAAACCATCACCGATGTCGCCCCGGATACGGTCGCCGAGACCTTCGCCCGCTATGGCATCGACACAATCATCCACGGCCACACCCATCGGCCGGCCGTGCATGCGCTCGAGGTCGGTGGGCGCTCACGCACCCGTATCGTGCTCGGCGATTGGTACGAACAAGGCTCGGTGCTGCGGGTGGATCGCGACGGCATGCAGTTGCAGACGCTGAGCTGAAACCAGCGCCGCGCGTTCGCCGTCGAATAGTCAGGCCATGACGGCCGCCACCTACTCTTCAGGCGGCGCCCACCGCACCGAACGCGCGACCGCTTCGGCCCATTCGCGCGATGCGTCGAGTTCATCGCTGATGGTCAGCAGCAGCACCCGGCCATCGACCGCGCAGGCCGCGTACAGATGCCGCACGCGCGCTTCGGCGTCTTTTTCCCAGCGCGCGGCGGCCAGAATCTCGTCCTGGGTCCAGGCCAGATCGGCCGGACCGTCGCGATTGGCCGTTTCCAGCAGTTCCGCCGCGGGCGGCAGGCTGCCGTCGGCGGCCGCGATGCTCAGCGAACTGACATAGACCGCGCGCCGGTCGCCGACGTACTGCAGATTGTTGCCGTCGTTGAGCTCGTGTTCCTTGAAATGCCCCGGCACCTCCACACTCCATGGCCCGCCGTACAACGCATGCCGGGTCGGCAGACGCTTATAGCCCGGCCCCTCGCGCTGCGGCAGTTCGATTTCCGCGCCGCGTTCGAGCAGCCATTGCAGTTCGTCACGCACCTCCGCTTCGAGCGCGCGGCGCGGATCGATCGCGGTCGCGCGGCGATCGCTGTCGAGCACACGCCGCAATACGTCGCGCTCGGCCTGATCGCGCGGACCGACCCAGTTCACGTCGCACCACACGCCCACGCGCGCCAGCCCGCCCCAGAAATCGGCGCCGAAACCCGGCTGCCACCACGGAAAGAATTCGCTCGCCGCGGCCAATGCCTCGGCTTCGCTCGCGGCGATGCGTTCAAAGCGATCCTCGCTCCAGATCCCCATCGGCGAACCGACGAAGCCGCCGATGCGCGGCATCGGCCCGATCGGCATCGATACGAACAGATCCTGCGCATCGCGCCGCTGCAACAACAGTTCGGCTACCTGCCGCAGCCATATCGCCATCTCGGCCTGCAGTTGGGTCAGATCGCGGCCGTTCGCATAGCCGGTCTCGTCGCCGTAACCCTCGTCGTCGACGTCGTCCCAGCGCCAGCGCAAGCCCCACTGCGCGGCGATGCGATCGAGCACATCGAGCAAAAACGCGTGATACCCCGGCCCGACCGTATTGGTGCGCGCGCTGGCGAGCAGGCTGCCGTCGGCGAGCAACTCGATCGACAGCCCCTCCTCGGCCGGATGCCAGGCGAGGGTCGCGCCGTGCTCGCCCTGCCACACCTGCAAGCGCTCGCGCAGCACCGGCTCGGGCAATGCCTCGAGGTAGGTGCGCTGAAATTCGCGCAGCAAGGCCGGCACGCTGGGCTTGGCCCACATGCGCCGCTTCCACGGCGTGCTGACGACCTGAAATCCGATACCCATGCGGCCCCCAATCGTTCGCGTCCCCGGACGAATGCTAACGAGTTTTCGCCATGCCGAACGAGGGGTATTGCGGGCACACACACGAACGCCCGGACGGTGCCGGGCGTTCGCTGCTCGCTACCGCGTACCATCAATGCACGCGGGTGATGTCATCGCTCAGGTTTGCGTCGATCGCGCCACATCGATCACAGCCGTATCTATCACACACAGCCGTATCTATCACAGCCGTATCGACCATGACTGCATCACTCAGAACCGCACTTCCGCGGTCAGGAACGCCTGACGCGGCGCGCCCGACTGCAGGGTGTAATTCAGCCCGTTCGGATCCGAGGCGACGAAGCCGTTGGTGCCGATGCTGCCGAAGTATTCCTTGTCGAACAGGTTGGTCAGGTTCAACTGCAGCTTGAACGCGTCCGCCCAGGCGATGTCCTTCCATTCGTACGACGCCGAGGCATCGACCACCCAGAATCCCGACACGTGCGAATCGTTGAGGTAGGTCAGATAACGCTTGTCGGTGTACTTGGCGCCGAGCTGCAGTTGCAGGCCGTCATGGTCCCAGCGCAGCTCGGTCGCGTACAGACGCTTGGGCGCATCGACCGCCTGCTTGCCCTTGGTCCGCACCAGGGTGGTGCCGTCGAGATAGTCCGACTCGTACTGCGAATCGTTGAATGCCAGCGAGTGATACCAGCTGAAACCGGCGAACGGCTTCCACAGCACGGTGATCTCGGCGCCGCGGCTTTCCACGTCGCCGACGTTGGCGAAACTCGACGCGCAACCCACGATGCCAGCGCAACGCGCGATCGCCAGCAGGCGGTTCTCGAAGTTGACCCGATACACCGCGACCGAGGCCTCGATCTGGTCGCGGCTGGTGCGCAGGCCGGCTTCGAAGGTCTTGGAGGTTTCCGGCTCGAGCGTGCCGACGGCGGCGTCGAACGCGGCCTGCGAAGTCGAATGCGGGCCGTTGACGCCGGTGCGGAACGCCGACAGGTTTTCGCTGTAGGAACCGAAGATTTCCTCGTGCTCGCTCAACTGCCAGCGCGCGCCGAGCTGCGGCAGGAAGTTGTCTTCCGACACCAGCTTGCCGCTGGCGCGGCTGGCGCCGCCGATCAAGGTCTTGCCGTCGGTCTCGACCTTCAGCCCCTTGAAGCCCGCATCCACGGCCAGGCGACCGTCGGCGAACTCCATGTGATCGAGCACGTAATACATGCGCGTATCGGTGTCGAAACGTTGGCGGAACACGCGCTGCGACGGGTTGCGGTAGAAGAAGATCTCGTCCGGCGGCTCGTTGCGGTTGAGGTCGTAGAAGTTGCGCTGCACGCCGTGATCGTTCTTCTCCAGCCACAGCCCGGCCTGCAGGCGGTGGTTGCCGATCTGCCAGCTCAGGCTCGGCATGAAGCCGGTGCGCTCGATGTCGTACTCGGTGGTACGCATGCGCAGCGGCACGGTCGGCGAGACCGCGTACGGCGTGGCCCAATGCCCCTGGCCTTCGTTGTTGTGGTAATACGCCGTCGCCGCCAGGGTCACATCGACGTTGAGGTTCCACTCCGCGCTCAGATAAGCCAGATCGTCATCGCGCACGCCGCGGGCGATGTAGTACGCATCGTCCAGGCTGGTCACGCCGCCACTGAAAATACCGTTGGCCGCGTTGATCGCGCGCTGCCAATCCTTGGCGTAGTTGTCCCAGTCCATGCCCAGGCGCTTGGCCGATTCCAGCGACAGATCGGCGTAGTCGGTTTCGCGGCGACGCGATGAGTCGGCGAAGCCGGTGATCTTGAAGTCTTCGCCGCTGTAGACGAACTTGCCGTTGAACTGACTGTTGCGCTGCGGGCCTTCGCCCTTCCACTTGTCGGTGGTGTGGAACACGCCGCTCAGATAGGCGCTCCAACCGTCGTGATCGCCGGTGTCCAGGCGCGCGTAAGTGCGGCTGGTCGCGTCGCTGCCGATGGTCTGAGCCAGGCGCACGCCGAAGTCGGTGGACGGATCGGAACTAAAGAAACGCAAGGTACCGCCGAGGTTGCCCGAGGACGCGGTGTCGATCGCGCCGCTGCCTTGCGAAAGCTCGGCGCCAGACAGGTTTTCGGCGGTGATCGCGCGGCTGATGTGCAAGCCGTTGTGATTGCCGTAGCTCATATCGCCGAGCGGAATGCCGTCGAGGGTGAAGCCGAGCTGCTGCTGCGAGAAGCCGCGGATGCTCAGCTTGCTCGACCATTCGTAATTGCCCCACGGATCGGAGCTCTGGAAATGCACGCCGGGCAGCTTGGCCATGACCTTGAGCGGGCTGGTGCCGGCCGCTTCGCGTTGCAGATCAGCCTTGCCGAGCGCCTGCACCTGGCGGGTCTGGCCGGTGCCGACCACCGATACGACGTCGAGCGTGGTGGCGTCTTTGCCGGCATCGGCGCTGGCGCCGACGGATTCGGCAGAACTGGCGGGGTTGGCGGCTTCGGCGGCGCGGCCGTTGCCGGCGTACAGACAAAACAGGATCGAGGCGGCGAGGAGCGTCGTCTTCGTCGTCATGGGGAACTTCCATTGGGAGAGAGTGCCGCCGCACGCGTTGCAGAATCCGCTGCGTGAATCACTCTGGGCGGCTTGAGAGCGAAGCCCGGAAGTCTGTGGGGGACGTGTGAAAGGGATATTTCAGATCGGCGTCAGTTTGCGGCGCGAGCGTGTGGGCTGTGCCGGATGCGAGCTGTGACTTGGAGCGAAGCGATACGGCAAGTTTCGAAGGATGTCGCTCTTCGCGAGGCGCTCGATAGTTGCCCCCCTTTGGAAAAGGGGGCGGCGCGCTGCGATGGCGAGAAGTCTGTGCGTTGTCGCTCGCGCAGAGGATTCGCTTTTGCTTCTATCGCGGCGAACGTTGCGGCGTGAGGGAAAAAGCGAATCCCCCCTGCCCCCCCTTTTCCAAAGGGGGGAACTGCTTGGGACTTACATTCGGGTGACCCCGTTAAAGCTCGCTATGCGGCCAGATCAAAAACCCGACGTGCTCAACTGCTTCGGCGGCTGCAACCGATAATTCTCCGGCGGCTTGGCGCCCATCAGATGCTCGACGAAGTAGTCCCACATCCGCCGCGTGTAATACGGGTCGTTGCGGAACAATTCGTGATCCTGATTCGGCAGATACAACAGATCGAAGTCCTTGTTGGCGCGAATCAACGCCGAAGTCAGCTGCACGGTCACGGCGGGATAGGCGTTCTCGTCGAGATCGCCATACACCAACAGCAACTTGCCTTGCAGACGATCGACCAGACTGGCGTTGTCGAAGGCGCGATATACCGCCGGCACCGCGTCCGGCGTCGACCGGAAACGCTCGCCGTTGCCGTAATCCAGCGGACCGGTCAGCAGCCGGTCCAGACCCAGCACGCCTCCCGAATACATGCCCTGGAAATTCTGATTGCCGGCCGAAGACACCGCGACCTTGTAGAACTCCGGCCGGTGCAGGATCGCGCGGGTCGAGGAATAACCGCCGAAGGAATGACCGTAGATGCCGACGCGCTGCAGATCCAGGCCGGGATAACGCGCGGCCAGTTGCTCGATCGCGGCGACGTGATCGTCGATCTGGGTGTCGTGATTGAGCCCATAACTGACATCGTGGAACGCGCGCGACCGGCCCGGTGTGCCGCGTCCGTCGACGGTGATAACCACGAAGCCCAGCCGCGCCAGACTGGAACGCGAGACCGGATTGATCGCCGCGGTCGCTTCGACATAGGCCACCGGCGCATTGGTCACCTGCGGGCCACCGTAGATCGCGTCGATGATCGGGTACTGGCCGGGCTTGGCGCGTTCGGGCGCGTAGTCCGGCGGAAAGTAGACCGTCGCGTAGACATCGGTGCGACCATCGGCGCCCTTGAATTTGAGTCGTTGCGGCGGCAGCCAGCCGGCATCCGCCACCGCCGACACGTCGGCGCGTTCCAGCTCGGCGATCACCGCGCCGTCCTCGGTCGAGCGCAACACACTGCGCGGCGCCTGATCGAGGGTGGAATAGGTATCGACCACATAATCGCGCGTCGGCGACAAGGGATCGGCCGCGCCGCTGCGTGCGAAGCCGCCGCTGGCGTCATTGATATCGTGATCGGCCTGCTCCGCGGTCAGCAAAGTCGGCTCGCCGCCGTCGAGCGACACGCGATACAAGCGACGTTGATACGGATCGCCCGCTTCGCGGCCACCGGCGGTGAAATACAGCCGGCGCCGGCGTTCGTCCACCCCGATCACCTCGCGCACCGCCCAGTCGCCGCCGGTCAGGCGCCGAATCAATCGGCCGGCGCGCAGATCGTACAAGTACAGATGCCCCCAGCCGTCGCGCTCGGAGTACCACACCGCTTCATCGCTCGTGGCGAGCACACGCACCGCGGCCGGCCGGGTCAGGAAATCGTTGACCTGTACGCGGGTGTCGGAGGTTTCCTCAAGCACTTCGCGCACGACGCCGTCGCGCAACCCGATCTCGACCATGCGCGCACGCGTCGGCCGCCCATCGTTGGCGATCGCGGCAAACACCCGGCCATTGTCCCGCGACCAGCCCAACACGCCGGCTTCGCGCATCGCATTCCACCCGCCCGGAATCGCGATGCGACGCGCAGCGCCGGCCTCCACATCGACCGCGAACCATTCGTCGCGCGCCGGCTCGCGATCGCCCGGCAGGGTCAGGCGCAACTCGTAGGCGACCGGGCGAAAGCCATGCTCCGGCGCGAGCGCGACGAATGGATACGACAACACCTTGCGTTCGTCGAAACGCAGGCCGAACAGATGACGGCCGTCGGGCGACCACGACACCGCGTACGGCCGGGTCTGGCCGCGGCCCTGCCGACGCTGCACGCCGCGCATCGCGAAGTCGGGTTGTACGCCGTAGCCGTAATGGTCTTCGCCATCCGAAGTCAACGCACGCTCGGCGCCGCTGCGCAGATCGCGCAACCACAGATTGTTTTCGCGCACGAACAATGCGCGGCTGCCGTCGGGTGATAGCAGCCAGCCCGGATCGATGGGCGTGGTCGCCACGGCTTCGCAACGATACGTGCGCAGATCGCAATCCAGTTCGCGAGCGGCCGCGCCACGCAAGCGCGCACGCAACGCTTCGCCTTCCAAATGCAGCGACAGCAGTTCGGGCGCCGCGGTCGCCGCCGGCAGCGCGGCGCGCATCGCGTCGCCCAATCGCGTCGTGTCGAACAGCGGCCGGCGCTCGGCGCGGACCGGATCGATCAATACATACTCAACGCCGCGCTCGCCATCGCGGCGATACCAGAAGCGTCCGTCGGCGAGCCACTGCGGCGCGACCGTCGCATTCCTGATCCGGCCCTTGAGGTTGTAGTCCAGCACGCGCTCGGCGCGCGCGTAATCGGCATCGGACAACGCCAACGGCTCCGCCTGCCCCACAGCGGACATCGCGGCGCATGCGGCCGCGACCCAGATCGCCCATAGCTTCATGCCATCCCCTTCCCCAGGTAGGTATAGAGGAAGATCGCATAACTCAAACGCCCGGACTTTACCCAGCTTGGCTCCAGCATGACGCGCTGCGGCGCAATGCAATCGCTGAAGCTATTTCACGGCGACCAGGCTTGAGTCAGCGAAGCACACGTCGGCAAACCTCACGGCCTCCGCGACCTCGCGCAATTCAATAGGCAGATCGGTACAGGTAATCGGCAGCAGCGGCCTGGCGAGCAATTCGTATGCGTTCAATGGCCCTTTGATACTGGTGAAATCCGTCCAGTCGTACACGAACACGCCGCGCTGCGCCAACGCTATATAAGAACTTGGATTGGGCGCATCGCTCAGGTTCGTCACCGCTTGATCGGGCCGAATGCCGAGGCAAAGCACTCTGGGTTCAACTTCCTTGACGGGAAAAAAGTCTCCGCGCAGAGCCTGCGCCGGGATCGGTCCCTCACCGGCAGTAATGAACACCGCCACGTGTCCTTGCCTGTCAGATGCGATCCAGGCGCAGTCCAGTGCATGCGGATATTCCTGCTGACTCATTGCAACCGTTCTCATCGCATTAGTCGACCCGGCACTTATCTTAGTACCCGCCCTCACCCGCCTTCGGCGGCGGCGCCAGCTTATACCCCACCGGCGGCTTCGCCCCCATCAGATGCTCGACGAAGTAATCCCACATGCGCCGGGTGTAGTACGCGTCGTTGCGGAACAATTCGTGATTCTGGTTCGGCAGGTATAGCAGGTCGAAGTCCTTGTTGTTGCGGATCAAGGCCTCGGACAGTTGCGCGGTCACCGCCGGCAATGCGTTTTCGTCCAGGTCGCCATACACCAGCATCAGCTTGCCGCGCAGGTTCTTGGCTAGTGTGGCGTTGTCGAGGTCGCGGTAATTTTGCGGAATCGCCTCGGGTGTCGGGCGCACGGTGCGGCCGTTGCCGTAGTCGACCTGACCGGCCAACAGCCGTTCCATGCCGTTGAGGCTGGAGTACATCCCCTGGTAGTTGTGACTGCCGGCCGAGGACACCGCGACCTTGTAGAACTCGGGTCGACGCAGAATCGCGCGCGCCGAACTGTAGCCGCCGAAGGAATGGCCGTAGACGCCGACCCGCTGCAGGTCCAGTCCCGGATAGCGCCGCGCCAGTTCGCCGATGGCGGCGACGTGATCGTCGATCTGCGGATCGGCGAACGCGCCGAAGCTCGCATCGTGAAAGGCCTGCGACCGTCCGGGCGTGCCGCGCGCGTCGATGGTCACCACCGCGAAACCCAACGCGGCCAGGCTGGATCGCGAAATCGGATTGGTCGCCGACACCGCTTCGGCCATGCCGACCGGCGCGTTGGTCACCTGCGGGCCGCCGTAGAACGCGTCGATGATCGGGTATTGGTCGGGCTGGGCGGTCTTCGCCGAATACCCGGGCGGAAAGTAAACGGTCGCGTAGAGATCGGTGCGGCCGTCGGCGGCCTTGAGCATGACCCGCTGCGGCGCGCGCCAACCGGCGGCGATCACCCTCGAGGTGTCGGCGCGCTCGAGTTCGAGCATGATCGCGCCGTCGCGGGTCGATCGCAGCACGGTGCGCGGCGCGGTATCGAGGGTGGAGAAATTGTCGACCACGTAATCGCCCGAAGGCGACAACAGATCGATGCCGTCGCCGCCGAGGATCGCGCTCGCGCCGACTTCCAGCGCGTGATCGGCGACCTCCGGCGTCAGCAGCACCGGGTCGCCGCCATCGAGCGACACGCGATACAGACGGCGCAAATACGGATCGCCGGCTTCGCGTCCGCCGGCGGTGAAGTACGCCACGCGCCGGGTTTCGTCGACGCCGATCAGATCGCGCACCAGCCATTCGCCCGAGGTCAGGCGACGGATCGGGCGGCCGTCGCGCAGGTCGTGCAGATACAGATGGCCCCAACCGTCGCGCTCGGAAAACCACACGATCTGATTGCTGCGATTCAACACCCGCACCGCGGCGCGGTTGTAGAGAAAGTCGTTGACCTGCACGCGGGTGGCGGATTGTTCTTCCAGCACTTCACGCGAACCGCCGCTGTCCAGATCGAGTTCGACCAGGCGCATGCGCGCGGGTCGGCCGTAATTGGCGATGGAGGCATAGACGCGGCGGTTGTCGGCCGACCAGCCGAAAATGTCGGCCTCGATCACCGGCGACCAGCCTTCAGGGGCGACGATGCGCTGAACCTTGCCCACGCCGTCGACATCGACCGAGAACCATTCGGCCCGCGCTTGCTCGGCGTCGCCGAACAGACTCAGACGGATGTTGTAGAGCTCCGGCCGGTAACCATGCTCGGGCGCCATCGCCAGCATCGGATACGGCTGCACCTTGCGTTCGTCGAAACGCGAACCGAACAGGCGCTTGCCGTCGGGCGACCAGTTGACCGCGAACGGCGGCAGTTTCCATCGTCCCTGCCGCGACGGCACCGCGTGCAGGGCGAGATCGGGCAGCACGCCGTAGCCGTAGTAGGCTTCGCCGTCCCGGGTCAGGGCGCGCTCGCGGCCGCTGTCGAGATCGCGCAGCCACAGGTTGTGGTCGCGCACGAACACCGCGCGGCGCCCGTCGGGCGATGGCAGCCACAGCGGGTCGGGTGTGTTCGCCGCAATCGCGCGGCATTGGTTGGCGACGACATTGCAGGACAACTGCTGCGTCGCATCGCCGGCGAAACGCGCGTGCAATACGCCGGCTTCGACGGCGACCGAAATCGGCTCGGGTACGCGTTCGGCGGCGGACGGCAGAACCGCGCGGAGCGCCTCGCGCATCCGCGCCGGATCGAACAATGGCTCGCGGCTGCGCGCGGCCGGATCGACCAGCATGTACTGCGCGCCCTGCTCGCCGTCGCGGCGATACCACAGGCGTCCGTCGGCCAGCCAATGCGGGACGATCTCCGCGTTCTTGAGCTGGCCCTTGAGGTTGTAGTCCAGCACTTTCTCGGCGCGCGCGTAATCTTGCGCGCTCAACGACGCGGGCTGCGCCCATACCGGTCCGGCCGCGGCGCACAGCAGCGCGGCGGCCCATATTCCATGACGACTCATGCCATCCCCCTTCCCTTCGATGGAAGCCCGACGATGGCACAGGCGCCAGGGGGCCGGCTTTGCATTGCGAGGCAGTCCGACCGGACGGTCCGGCGCGGCGATCCGGCCTCTAGCGTTCGACGAACGCTTCCAGCATGCGCAGTTCCTCGTCGTCGAACCCCGCCGCGCTGCGCGCTTCGAAGTTGAACGGCCCATACAGCACCGCGCGCGCGTATTCGCCCAGCAGCTCGCGGAAGCGCGGCGCCGGGTCGATGCCGGCGCGTTCGCAGTACCACCGGTACCAGCGCGAACCGGCGGCGACGTGGCCGACTTCCTCGCGCAGGATCGTTTCCAGGATCGCCACCGTCGCGCTGTCGCCGAGCGAACGCAGCTTGACGATCATGCCCGGGGTCACGTCGAGCCCGCGCGCTTCGAGCACGCGCGGTACCAGCGCCATGCGCGCCAGGCCGTCGTGCGCGGTCTTCTCGGCCATTTCCCACAGGCCGTTGTGCGCGTCGAAGTCGCCGTAGTCGTAACCCAGTTCCTGCAAGCGCGCGCGCAGCAGACTGAAATGACGCGCTTCGTCGTTGGCCACGCCGACCCAGTCGGCATAGAACTGCGCCGGTAGACCGCGGAAGCGGTACACCGCGTCCCAGCCCAGGTCGATGGCGTTGAATTCGATGTGCGCGATCGCGTGCACGAACGCGGCGCGCCCCTCGGCGGTGCCGAAACCGCGCTTGGGAAGTTCGCGCGGATGCACCAGCGCCGGCCGCGCGGGGCGGCCGGGCATGCGGATCGGATCGGGCGCGGGCGCGTCGAGCGGCGTGGTGAGTTCGCCGCGCGCATAGGCCTGCGCGCAGGCGAAGGTCAGCTCGACCTTGGCCTGCGGCGTGGCCGCATCCAGGCAGGCGCGTGCGGCGTCGAACAGCGAACCCGAGTCGAGCATGGCCGGCGCGCGCTTAAGACGCGCGTCGGGTCTTCTTGGCGTCGTCCGAGCGCAGTTGCTGGATGCGCTCGAAATAGCCCGGCTCCACCCCGGTGACGTACTCGCCGTTGAAGCAGGACGAATCGAAATGATCGATGCGGTGCTTCGGCCCGGACACCGCCTGCTCCAGCGCATCGAGGTCCTGATAGATCAGCCAGTCGCAGCCCAGCAGGGTCTGCACTTCATCGTCGGTGCGGCCGTGCGCGACCAGTTCGTCGGTGGACGGCATGTCGATGCCGTAGATGTTCGGGAAGCGCACCGGCGGCGCGGCGGAGGCGAGATACACCTTGCGCGCGCCGGCGTCGCGCGCCATCTGCACGATCTGGCGCGAGGTGGTGCCGCGCACGATCGAATCGTCGACCAGCAGCACGACACGGTTACGGAATTCGAGCGGAATCGGATTGAGCTTGCGCCGCACCGATTTCGCCCGTTCGCCCTGCCCCGGCATGATGAAGGTGCGGCCGACGTAACGGTTCTTGATGAAGCCTTCGCGGTACTTCACGCCCAGGGTGTTGGCGATTTCCAGCGCGGAATCGCGCGAAGTGTCGGGGATCGGGATCACCACGTCGATGTCGTGGTCCGGACGCAGGCGCTGGATCTTCTCGCCGAGGGTCTGGCCCATGCGCATGCGCGCCTTGTGCACCGACACGTCGTCCATCATCGAGTCGGGACGGGCGAAGTAGACGTATTCGAAAATACACGGCGCGTGCTGGCGCGGCTGCGCGCACTGGCGCGAGAACAGTTCGCCGCGTGCGTTGATCACGATGCCCTCGCCCGGGCGCACGTCGCGCAGGCGCTCGAAGCCGAGCAGGTCCAGCGCCACCGATTCCGAAGCGATCGCGTATTCGTCCTGGCCGCCGGTGTTGCGCTTGCCCAGCACCAGCGGACGGATGCCATGCGGATCGCGGAACGCGACCAGGCCCAGGCCGAGCACGGTGGCGACCACCGCATAGCCGCCGATGCAGCGACGGTTGACGCCTTCGATCGCGCCGAACGCGGCCTCGGGGGTGAGCACGCGTTGGCGGTCCAGTTCGTGCGCGAACACGTTCAACAGCACTTCCGAATCCGATTCGGTGTTGACGTTGCGGCGGTCCTGTTCGAACACCTCGCGCCGCAGCATGTCGGTATTGATCAGGTTGCCGTTGTGGGCCAGGGCGATGCCGAACGGCGAGTTGACGTAGAACGGCTGCGCTTCGTCGGAGCCTTCGCTGCCGGCGGTCGGGTAGCGGCAATGGCCGATGCCGACCCGGCCTTCGAGCAGGCGCATGGCCTTTTCGTCGAAAACGTCGCTGACCAGGCCGTTGCCTTTGTGCACGCGCAGACGCGCGCCGTCGGCGGTGGCGATGCCGGCCGCGTCCTGGCCGCGATGCTGCAGCACCGTAAGACCGTCGTAGAGCTGAGCGGCGACATCCGTGTTGCCGACGATACCGAGAATGCCGCACATAGCGCTTGAATCCTGCTGAGATGTCGATGATGCGTGGCGCGCCGGAAACATTGCCGTGAACGGCGCGCGTTGCGGAACGATTGATGAAGCCGGGTTGCGAACAACGGTTACTGCGAAATGCGGGCGACGAGGAGCGATACCCATCCCTCGCCGAGTGCTGCGATACGTCCGCCGTCCGTGGCCGCTGCGTGGCTCAATTCACGCGTTTGTCGTCTTGCTGTTTCTGCGCGTCGACCCGGGCCGGATCGCCCTGGGCGCGATTCGCGGCGCCCTGGCCGCCGACGCCGCGCGGCAACAGATCGCGCATCGCGCCGGGCAGCAGGTCCTGCAAACCTCCGCCCGAGGCCGCCTGTTCTTCCGGCAATGGCTGCGGCAACGCGATGTCGCGCGGCCCGCCGGTGTCTTGGTTGTTCTGGCCGCCGCTCATCCCGGCCGGGATCAGGTCGGCCAGTCCACCGCCGCCGCCCGCGAGGCCGCCCATGCCGGGAAGCCCCTGCGGCACCTGCTGTTTCAGACTCTTCTCCAGACCCTTCGCCTCGGACTGCACGGTCGCCTGCAACGAAGTGCCGCGCCCTTCCAGGTCGACCTTGCGCGCCATCGCGTCCGGCAGGCCGCTGCGCATCAGCTTGGCGCCCGGCATCAGCAGCGCGGCGAGGCTGGACTCGCGCCAGGCGCGTTCGCGCGGCAGCGTGGTCATGCCCAGGGTCACCAGCAAGGCGCAGGCGAAGATCAGGCCGCGGATCGCGCCCAGGCCCAGGCCCATCAACCGGTCCATCTCCGACAAGCCGTAGGAATGCGCGATCCGGCGGATCACCAGGCCGATCAGGCCCACCGTGATCCAGATCGCCACGAACGCCAGCGCGTAGCCGCCCATGTACGAAGCCCAGCCCATCTGGCCGTCGCCGAGGCTGCGGCCGACTTCGCCGCCGAACAGGAACGCGCCGACGCCCGCCAGCAGCCACGCCGCCAGCGACACCGCCACGCCGATCAGGCCGCGGGCCATGCCCAAAATCGCCGACAGCCCGACGATCAACAACAAACCCCAATCCAATGCCGTCATAGCGTGCCGCTCCTTAGTGTTTCCGCTCGCGGCTCACCGCCGCGACCGCCCTGGCTGCGCGCCGCGATCGCCGATCACGGATGCGGTTTGACCAGGGCATCGCCCACCCCGAGCTTGCTCGCGACCTGGGCCTTGAGCTTGTCGGCGTCGGCACGGTTGACCACCGGACCGATGCGCACGCGGTTGAGCGTGCCCTTGTCGGTGCGGACCTGTTCGACGAAAGCGCTGAATCCGGCGGCGCGCGCGCGGTCGCGCAGCTTGTTGGCTTCCTCGGCGTTGCCGAAGGCGCCCAGTTGTACGGCGAAACCGGTGGCCGCGGCGGCGGGCTTGGCCGGAGCGGGCTTGGCCGGCTCGGCGGGCTTGGGCGCGGCCGGTTTGGTTTCTGCGGGTTTGGCGGCGACCGGCTTGGTGTCTGGCTTGATCGGTTCGGCCGGCTTGGGCGGCTTGACCTCGGAAGGCTTGGCCGCGACCGGCTTCGCCGGTTCGGGCGGCAGCGGCGCGGGCTTGGGTGGCTTGCTTTCGGCCAGCGGCTGCGGCGCGCTGACCGCCGGCTTGGCCGCGGCGGCCGCGGGCGTGCTCAGCGCCGGATCGGCGGCGTCGGCGTTCAAGACCACGACCTTGGCGCCGATGTCGTTGCGGACTTTCGCCGAACTCAGGCGCGCGGATTCGGCGTCGGCCTGGGTCGCGAACGGCCCGATCCGGACCCGGTACACGGTGCGGCCGGCGGCGCTGGCGACGGTTTCCTGATAGCCCGGCAGGCGCGCGGCCTGCAGCGCGGCGATCACCCTGTCGGCGTCGCCGGCGCTGGCGTAGCTGCCGAAGCTGACCGCGTAATCGCCACCGGCGGTGGCCGCCGGCAGCATGCCCTGGTTGCCGGCCGCGGTGTCCACGGTCGGCAGGGTCTGGCCGTCGCCTGCGGGCGTCTGTTCGGAGGCGGGCGCGGGATGATCCATGCCGACCACGCCGCCCTGTGGCGCATCGCCCGGGGTGACCAGCGGCAGTTCGCGGGTTTCGATGCCGCCGCTGCCTTGCGGCTGGTCGGGCAACGTCAGCGGCACATCGGAGGCGCCGCTTGCGGGCGCCGGCCCCTTGATCAGCATGGGCAGAAAGATCACCGCCAGCGCGACCAACACCATCGCACCGATCAATCGCTGTTTCAGGGCAGGTTCCATCGCTACTCGATCACTCGCAAGGCCGGATGCCGGCGCGAATTATACCCCCGAGCGGGCATCGGTCCGGTGTACATGGCCGGGTCGGAGCGTTGTATTCAGGATAACGGGGCGTGCCAGACGTCGTTTTCAACGGCGATGCGATGCCGCGGCAGCCCCCTGCAGGAGCGGCGTGAGCCGCGACTGCGAATTCCGGGTTGCGGCGAAAGTGTCGTCGTAGTTGCGTTGTCGCGGTCGCGGCTCGCGCCGCTCCTACAGGGGGCGCCGCTGCTTCACAAAGCGCCGAGACTCAGTCCGCCCCCCAACCACGCCAACGCCGCCGCCGCGGTATGAAACGAGCCGAACACCACAATCCGATCGCCCTCGCCCGCCTGCGCCCGCGCCGCCTGCAGCGCCGCGGCAACGTCGGCATGCCGCTGCCCCTCGCCCGCCGCGCTGCCATGCAAACGTTCGGCGAACGCAGCCACATCGATCCCGCGCGGGCCGCTGTCGGCCAATCCGGCGAGATACCAGTCGTCGACCTGCTCCGCGAGGGCGTCGACCACGCCCGCCACGTCCTTGTCGCCGAGCGCGGCGAACACCGCCCGCACCCGCCCGGTCGTCGGCGCGGCCCGCAACCACGCCGCCAGTTCGCGCGCGGCCTGCGGGTTGTGGCCGACATCGACCACGATCTCGACCCCGTCGCGCTCGAACCGCTGCAACCGCCCCGGCACCCGCGCGGCGGCGACGCCCTCGGCGAACTGCAAGCGGGTCGGCGACGGCCGCAGCGCCCGCAACGCGGCGATCGCGACCGCGGCATTGCGCCGCTGCGCCGGCGCGGCCAACGCAGGCGCCGGCAGTTCGACCCGATAGCCGACCTCGCGCCAGCGCCAGTGATCGGTTCCCGGCATCGATTCGAAGAAGAAATCGCAACCCGCGCGCACCGCCGAGGCGCCGATCGCATAGGCATGGCCGAGCACGCTCGACGGCGGATCGTCGTCGCCGAGCACCAGCGGCTTCCAGGCGCGCGCGATCCCGGCCTTTTCGAACCCGATCGCCTCGCGGTCGTCGCCCAGGTAATCCTGATGGTCCAGATCGACCGTGGTGATCACCGCCACGTCCGGGTCGACGATATTGGTCGCGTCCAGGCGCCCGCCCAGGCCGACCTCCAGGATCGCCAGATCCAGCTTGGCCCGTTCGAACAGCCACAGCGCCGCCAGGGTGCCGTACTCGAAATAGGTCAGCACGACCTCGCCGCGCGCGGCCTCGATCGCCTCGAACGCGGCGACGATGTCGGCATCGTCCGCGTCGCGCCCGTCGATGCGGATGCGCTCGTTGTAGGCCAGCAGATGCGGCGAGGTGTAGGCGCCGACGCGGCGGCCCGCGGCGCGCGCGATCGCCTCGATGAAGGCCACCGTCGAGCCTTTGCCGTTGGTGCCGCCGACCGTGATCACCTTCTTGCCCGGGCGCTTGAGGCCCAGGCGTTGGTGGACGTCGCGGATGCGCTCGAGCCCCATGTCGATGGACTTGGGGTGGATGCGTTCGATGTGGGAGAGCCAGTCGGCGAGAGTGCGTTGCATGCTGCGAATTCTCGCAGAGAACGCGCGAATCCGCCGGCCCGGATCGATCGCCGGCGCCGACGGTTCGATCGCTCAGCCGCGCCGCCACGCCGGACGCGCCGCCGGATCGGTGGGCGCTTTCGGATCCTCCGGGACCAGCCGCGAGGGGCCGAGCGGACGCTTCGACGGGGTTTGCCGCGGCGGCAACGGCGGCTCCGCCGATAGCTGCTTCGGGAACGGCGCACCTGGGTACTGACGCGGCCAGTCGCGCACCATCCGTTCCAGCTTCGCGCAGGCAGACGGCTTCGCCGCGCCGCACAGCATCCGGCTGGCATAGAACGATTTCTTGCCGTCGCTGACCAGACGCTGGCGGATCAGCGAGGGCGCGGCCGGATGGCTGTCTTCGATCAACAGCCACTGAAACGCGCCGCGATCGTCGCTGATGCGCAGCGCCGGCCAACCCAACTCGCCGCCGGGCGCCTCGTGACCGTCGCGGCGCGCCTTGATCATCAACTCGGTCGCACTGCCCTCGTCCATCGGCAAGTCATCGGGCAGGTAGCCATCGAGGCTGCCATCGCGGGCGGCAGCTACTTCGGGCACCTGGGTGAGCGGCCAGATCAGGTCCCATTTGGCCTGCGCCTGGGCGTGGTAGTCGGCCATCTGCTGCGGCGTGGGCCGGGCGAAGTCGACCGGCAGCCGCACTCGCGATGGCACCGCGGCACCGTCGCGATACTCGGGGCTCAAGCGCCAGTCTTTCGCGGTCGCAACCGCGGCGTAGTCCATTGCCGCGTAACCCGAGTCGGTCTCGATCCAGACCTGATCGACCTGGCCGCAGCGGTCGATGTCCAACACCAGGGTCACCCGGCCGGCGGCGCCGTAGACCTCCATCGGGTACTTCGGCGTCGGCTGCGACGGCCCGCCATCGGGACAGCCCGCCGGCATCGGCGCACCGGCGCCGGGCTTGATCGTTTGCGCCGCGGCCGGCGCAGCGATGAGCGCGGCCAGCAAGGCCGCGTACGTGGCTACGAATTTCGACACTGCTCTTCCCTGCTCCAGCACCGCCTCCCGCGGCGGCCCGTATTGCAGCACAAGCGCAAGCGCGCTGGGTGTTTGCGTGGGCTGCAGGCCGAATACGACGCGAAGGGGCGAGTGCTCGCGAGGCCCGCATTGGCGCTGCAATCTGAAACGCAGTCGCGATCCAATCGGCCGCCTGTTCTGCCTTATGGCTCTGTCAACGTCACTGCTGGTGCTGGCGAATCCACGCTTTGGATTGGTTCGAATCCGAAGTCGCGCCTACCTTCCAGCGCTGCGAGGCTTGTAACTCGCGTTAGCAACG
>NZ_LMHM01000013.1:99269-99400 GCF_001427785.1 Lysobacter sp. Root690 | reverse complement strand
TTTCTTTTGTCGCTTTTGACAAAAGAAAGTGACCCGCCGCTTTAGTGGCGGAAGCTTTTGATCTAGCTTCAGCTTTGAAGCTTTGAAGCCTTGAAAGCTTTAGAGCCTCTGAAGCCAAAGGCAAGATCAAT
>NZ_LMHM01000013.1:82036-99247 GCF_001427785.1 Lysobacter sp. Root690 | reverse complement strand
CAAAGAAAAATGCTTTTTTGTGAATCAAGTGCCCGCAAGACCGTTGCAGACGCGGGCACGCGCCACACGGGACATCCATGTCCCGGTGGCGCGCGACGCGCATCCCTGCGCGTCGCCCTTCGGGTGTGCGTTTGCTAACGCGAGTTACAAGCCTCGCAGCGCTGGATGAACTGCGCGACTTCAAGCGCAAGCAAAAGCTGCATGGCCTGTCTGTAGGAGCGGCGCAAGCCGCGACCGCGAAAACACAACTACGGCGTAGGTCTCGACGTGTTTGAGATGTCGCGGTCGCGACTTGCGTCGCTCCTACAGGAGCTGCGAAGTCGCACGTTGCTTCGTGCTTCATCGACGGCGCACGACACCTATCCGCGCGCGCCGCCATCCGACTACAACGCCCGATGCACCGCCTCCCCGAACAACGCCGTGTGATGGCTGCAATCGTTGAGCCGAACCACTTCCAGATGATCCACATCATCACCCTCGAGCAGATTCAACGTCGTCGGCGCCTGCCGGAACGTCCACAGCTTCGACAGCGGAATCCCCAACACGCGACACAACAGCACCCGGTTGACCGCGTCGTGCGCGACCACCAGCAAAGTGTCGTCGGCCTGCAAACCTTCGCAAGCGCGCGCGAACGCCGGCCAGGCGCGGTCGAGCACATTCACGATCGATTCGCCACCGGGCATCAGCACTTCATGCGGGGTATCGCGCCAGGCGCGCAGACGGTCGCCGTCGCGTTCGCGGATTTCGCTGGCGAGCAGGCCTTCCCAGGTGCCATGGGCGATTTCCATCAGGCCAGGGTCGAGCTTGAGCATCGACGCGCGTTCCTCGCCAAGCGCGAGTTGCGCGGTGTAGCGCGCGCGCGACAGCGGCGAGGCCACCGCGCGGGTGATCGACACCTCGCGCAGGCGCGCGCCGAGCGCGCGCGCCTGGGTTTCGCCGACCGGCGACAACGCGATGTCTTCCTGGCCCTGGTAGCGGCCTTCGGCATTCCACGGGGTTTCGCCGTGGCGGGCTAGCAAGATGCGCATGCTTACACCTGCGCCAGCGAGAGGATGCCGGGGGTCGCGCGCAAGGCGGCGAGTTGTTCGTCGTTGACCGGACGATCGACCGTGATCGCCGCGCGCGCCTGGCCGTCGCCGGCCGCGCCGAGGGCGAAATTCACGATGTTGACGCCGGCCGCGCCGAGGGTCGAACCGACCACGCCGATCATGCCGGGACGGTCTTCGTTGCGCAGCAGCAGCACGTGCGCCTGCGGATCGAATTCGATTTCCACGCCGTCCAGCCGGACCACGCGCGGACCGCGATGCAAGGTCGCCTCGATTTCGCGGGTGCGGTTCTCGCCGACCACGCGCAAGCGCAGCAGGCGATCGAAACCGTCGCCGTCGCCGCCAAGGGTTTCCGACACCACCAGGCCGCGCGCGGCGGCTTCCTGCAAGGCGTTGACCGGCGTGACCCGACCCGACGCGGTACCGAGCAACGCAGCCACCAACAAGCGCGACAACGGTCGCGTATCCAGCGCCTCGGTGCGGCCGGCATAGGTGATTTCCAGGCGCGTCGGCGCCGGCACCAGGCGCGCGGCGAGGCGGCCGAGCGAAGACATCAGCGGCATCCACGGGCCGACTTCGCGCGCGGCTTCGGCGGTCAGCGGCGGCAGGTTGACGCAGCCGGCGACCGCGCCGGTGGCGACGAAGTCGATGATCTGGCGGGCGAGGATGGTGCTGACCGCCTGCTGCGCTTCGCTGGTCGACGCGCCCAGGTGCGGGGTCAGGATCAATTTCGGATTCGCGCGCAGCGCCGAATCGGCGGGCAGCGGTTCGGTGACGAAGGTGTCGAGCGCGGCGCCGGCGATATGGCCTTCTTCGATCAGCGTCAGCAACGCGGCTTCGTCGACCAGACCGCCGCGCGCGGCGTTGATCAGGTACGCGCCCTTCTTCATCGTGCGCATGCTGGCTTCCGACAGCAGGTTGGTGGTTTCCTTGGTGCGCGGGATGTGCAGCGTCACCACGTCGGCCCAGGCCAGCAGTTCGTCGAGCGTCTTCAGCGGCACGCTGCCCTTGCCGGCGGCCGACGCGGGCAGGAACGGGTCGTGCGCAGCGACTTCCATGCCGATGCCCTGCGCCTTGCGCGCGACCGTGCCGCCGATGCGGCCTAGGCCGATCACGCCGAGGCGCTTGCCTTCGAGTTCGAACCCGGTAAGCCCGGCCTTCGGCCATTCGCCGGCCTTCATGCCGGCGTCGGCGCGCGGGATGTGGCGGGCCAGCGCGAACAGCAGCGAGATCGCGTGTTCGGCCGCGGCCAGGGTGTTGCCGTCGGGCGCATTCATCACCGCGATGCCGCGCTCGGTCGCGGCGTCCACGTCGATGGTGTCGACGCCGGCGCCGGCGCGGCCGATCACCCGCAACTGGCCGGCATCGGCCAGAGCCTCGGCCGGGACCTTGGTCGCCGAGCGCACCAGGATCGCGTCCACGCCCTTGAGCGCGGCGGCCAGCGCGGCGGGTTCCTTGATCGGATCGGACACGACGACGTCCCAGCCCGCATCGCGGAACAGGGCCAGACCGTCTTCATGAATGCCATCGCAGGCCAGTACTTTCATCGCAAGCTCCAAGTCGTGAGGGACAGACGGGAGACACTGCGAGCCGGCACTACGGGTAGATGAATCGCTTCTGGTTCGGATTACAGCCCTGAACAGGGACGAATCCGCCGAAAGCGGCGCCGCGTGGAAGCGGCATCTGACACGGGTCGGGAGACGGGGCCGGCTGGCATGGGAATCCGCGACTGCCCGCGCAGCCTACGGTAGCGGGCGCTTGCTTTGCAAGCACCCGCGGGAATGGGGAATCGGGAATGGGGAATCGGTTCAAAAGCAAAGGCGAGCGGCCGAAGCAATCGCGCTGATCGGCAATCCGATGCTCCTGCTCTGACGATTCCCGATTCCCGATTCCCAATTCCCGTATCCAATCCGACCCCCATCACAAAGCTACACAAAGGTGTTACTTGTCACGTTGAGTAATCGCGAACTGCGTCCTAGCTTCGACGCGCCGGCGTCTGCCGGCACACGAAGAGAGAATCTCATCATGCGCAAGAAACTCGCTCTGGCGCTCGGCTTCGCGGCGCTCGCCGCGGTCGGCGCCGCGGTCGCCGCGATCGGTCCCACCGGTCCGGGCCAGATCTATACCTACTACGACGCCAACGGTTCGGTGGTCGGGCAATCCTCGATCCACTGCGACGGCACGCCCGAGTTCTGGGGCAAGGCAACCAAGAATTACGGCGTCGGTTACTACATCTGCGATCCGGAGCCGTGATCCTCGCGGATCGGCAAGCGCGCTGGCCACGTTGGTGAGCACGGCGTTCGTCGATCCGATCGTGCAGTTGCTTCAACGGTGCATGCGGCAGCGTGCGATCGCCGAACCGATCCATTCGCGTCGTCCGTCCGCGCATCCACCGTCAGCAACGCGTTATCCGCAGTACCGATCCAGCGATCGGCGCATGGCACGGCCCGCCTGACGTGAGCGACGTCAATCGCGAATCGCGCCGCACCTTCGAGGGATCCGCCACCGTCCGCGCGGCGATTCGCGTCGCAACGGACGTCCATCCTTCGCTTCGCCACACCAGGAGTTTCGTCATGCGTAAATCCCTTGCCCTCGGCTTCGGCCTCGCCGCCGCCCTCGTCGCCACCGTCGCCCTCGCCCGCCCGCCGGGTCCGGACGAAATCGGCGAGTTCTACTTCTACTTCGACGCCAACGGCAACGAAGTCGGCCACGCTCAGCTGAGCTGCACGGGCGTGTACACCGAGTCGGGCGTGCGCACCGCCAACTACAGCGCCGGCCATATGATCTGCCCGCCGCCGCGCGACTGATGCGGTGTCCGGCGCGGCATCATGCGCCGATGCGATAAGCGACGGGCCGGCATTGCCGGCCCGTTGTTTTTTGCTGTGAAATGCAACGCAACCCGCGCGATTTTTCGCGCAAAACCATCTGGTACTGCGCCGGCGACGCAAGCTCAAGCAACGTCGTTTCGCGACACCGAAGCGATCACTTCCCCGACGCCGGCACACCCATCTCGGCCAGCAGCCGCGGCGCCGGAAACACTTCCTGCAAGATCCAGCGCATGTAGCGCTGATCGACCGAGATCGTCCGGGTCAACGCCGGATCGAACAGCCAGCTCGCGCTCACCGATTCCCAGTTGCTGTCGAACACCAGGCCGACCAGCTTGCCCTGCGCATCGAGCACCGGCGATCCGGAATTGCCGCCGCTGATGTCCAGGTCCGAGAGGAAATTCACCGGCACCGATTCCAGCCGCTTGTCCACCAGCGCGCCGCCGTAACGCTTGGCCGACACCGCATTGAGCAGCGCCGACGGCGCGTTGAACGGCGCTGCGCCGCTGTTGCGCGCGACGATTTCCTCCACGCGAGTGAACGGCAATTGCCGCGCGCCGTTGTCCTTGGTGTATGGCGTGACCGTGCCGTAACCGACCCGCAGCGAGCCGTTGGCGTCGGGGTAGGCGACCTGCCCCGCGCTCTTGCGGTAATCGGCCAGCGCCTTGAGATACACCGGCCGCACCGCCAGGGTTTCGCCGGCGCGGCTGCGGATTTCCTGCTCCATCTGCAACACGGTCGGCATCACCGCGACCGCGAACCCGATCGCGCCGTCCTTCGCGCCGTCCTTGCCTTGCTCGAACGCGAGACGATCGGCGCGCAGCCAGTTGGTGCGTTGATCGGGATTGTTCAAACGCGACTTGGCGATGCGGTCGAGCGCGCGCTTGATGTATTTGTCGTCGTCGCCTTCCAGCCAGCGGTCCAGCGCCTCGACCCGATGCTCCTTCGGCAGCTTGATGTATTCGCGCAGCCAATAATTCTGCAATTGCCGGTCCATGCGCGGATCCGAGCGCCGGTCCATCTGCCGCAGCTGATTTTCGAACGCGGTCTGATCGCGCTGGCGATAGCCGTTTTCGCGCAAGCTATCGGGCTTGGCGCGTTCGATCGCCGATCGGTACAACTGCATCGCGGTGGCCAGCGCGCCGGTCGCATACAACTGGCCGATCACCAGATCGCGATCGCGCTGCGCGCGCGCCTGCTGGCCCAGTTCGACCAGACGCGCATGCGCCGACACCGCGGCGCTGCCGGCCGCGCCCTTCTTGCCCAGCCATTCGAGCAAGGCGGTTTCCTCGGCGCGCTTGATCTGCGCGGTATTGGCGCGGCGGAAGCTTTCGACCTGGCCTTCGTAGCTCTTGGCCGCGCCCTGCCAGCCGCGCAAGGTCCCCGCGTACTTGCTGGCGATCTCGGGATTCTTGCGGCCTTCGGCCTCGATCAGCGCCGCCAGCTTGCGGTAATGCGCGGCGACGGTCGGATAGGTCCAGTCGGCGTTGGCCTGGAAATCGTCGGCCATCGCGTAGCGGTTGGTCAGCGCAGGAAAACCCGCGACCATGACGAAATCACCGGCGCCCAGCGGCTTGTCGGCGATTTTGAGCCAGCGCTTGGGTTGATACGGCACATTGTCGATCGCGTACGCCGCCGGCTTGCCGTCCTTGCCGACGTAGGCGCGGTAGAACGCGAAATCGCCGCTGTGGCGCGGCCACAGCCAGTTGTCGTTGTCGCCGCCGAAGTTGCCGATGCTGTCGGGCGGCGAATACACCAGACGCAGGTCGCGGATCTCGATGCTGCGCTGCAATTGATAGCTGTTGCCACCGGAGTAGCTGTACAGACGGCAGCCGTATCCGGGGGTTTTCTCGCAGTCGGCGACCAGTTGCTTTTCCAGCGCGTCGAGCGCTTCGATGCGCGCGAGCGGGTCGCTGGCGGCGGTCAATGCGGACTGCACCTTCGCGGTCACGTCCTGGACCGAGTCGAGCACGTAGATGCGCGCGTTCGGCCCGGCCGACACTTCTTCGTTGTTGGTGCCGGTCTTGAAGCCGTCGCGCAGCAGATTGCGTTGCGGGGTGGAATTGAGATTGATCGCGCCGAGCGCGCAGTGCTGGTTGGTCAGCAGCAATCCCTTGGACGAGACGAAGCTCGCGGTGCAGCCGCCGAGCGGCACCACCGCGCCGAGCGGATCGCCCTTGGGATCGGCCCATTGCCCGAGTTGCTTGGGGGTGGCGCGCAGACCGGCTTGCTTGAGTTGCGAGGCGAGTTCGGGCAATTGCGGCGGCGTCCATAGCCCTTCGACCGCTTGCGCGGCATCGACCCAGACCGTGCCGCACACCAACGTCCCTGTCATGGCCATCGCTCTGGCCAGCGCCGTATATCGCATCAAAAACGTCCTGGGTCCGCGGGAGGTCGAGTCTAGCCCGGGGAAAACTGTGAACGCCATGGCGGAAGCGGCATACGACCGGATCGGCATGCGAATGGCGCGCGAAGTTTTAGCTTGCGCTCAGTTTTGCTTGGGATTTGCGGGGTAACGCTAAAATTTCGTTAGTGCTTGGAGCAAAAGCGAATCCCCCCTGCCCCCTCTTTTGCGAAGGGGGGAAAAGCACGGCTTCGATGCGTTAACGCGGTTGGTTGTCGATCCGTAGTTACTACCGCAGCGCCACTGCTTGCCCCCTTTGCAAAAGGGGGCCGCGCCCGCGCAACCCTCCGCAGCCGAAACAACCATCGCGGGGGATTCGCTTTTCGCTTTTCGCTTTTCGCTCTTCGCTCTTCGCCGCAACCACAACACCCCATAAAACAAAACGCCAGCCGGTTCCCCGACTGGCGTTTCGCACATCCAACGATGCAACCGCGATTACTTCTTCGCGGGCACGCCCAGCTCGACCAACAACTGCGGCGCCGGGTACACCTCCTGCATGATCCAGCGCATATAGCGCTGATCGACCGCGATCATCCGGGTCATGGTCGGATCGAACAGCCAGTTCGAACTCACCGATTCCCAGTTGCCGTCGAACGCCAGACCGACCAGCTTGCCTTCGCCGTCGAGCACCGGCGAGCCGGAATTACCGCCGGTGATGTCCAGGTCGGACAGGAAATTCACCGGCACCGACTTCAGACGCTTGTCGGCCAGACCGCCGTAACGCTTGTCGGCGATCGCTTCGAGCAAAGTGTCGGGCGCATCGAACGGATCCTGGCCGGTGGCCTTGGCCGCGATCTCTTCGAGCTTGGTGAAGGCCGCCTGCTTGCTGCCGTCGAGCTTGGTGTAAGGCTTGACGTTGCCGAAGGTGATGCGCAGGGTCGAGTTGGCGTCGGGATACACCGACTGCTTCTTGCTCTTGCGATAGTCGATCACGCCCTGCAGATACACCGGACGCGCCGCCAGCGATTCGCCGTCGCGGGTCTTGGCTTCCTGTTCGATCCGCAGCACCGCCGGCAACAGCGCCTTGGCCAGCTGGATCGCCGGATCCTTGCTCTTGTCCATGCTAGCGCGATCGTCGTCGATCAGCGCCAGACGTTCCTTGGTGTTGCCGAGCTTGGTCTTGGACAGCTTGTCGAGACCGCGCTTGATCGCCTTCTCGTCGGAGCCGCCGAGCCAGCGGTCGAGTTCGGCGATGCGTTCGCCGGCCGGCAGCTTGACGTACTCGCGCAGCCAGTAGGCCTGCAGTTCGCGGTCCATGCGCGGGTCGTAGCGGCGCTCCATCTGCTCCAACGCGCCCTTGATGCTCGGCAGATCGCGCTGCTGATAACCGGCTTCGCGCTCGGCATCGGGCTTGGCGCGTTCGACCGACAGGCGGTACAGCGTGCCCGCCGCCGAGATCACGCCGACGCGGCGCAACTGGCTGAAGACCAGATCGCGCTGACGGTGCGCGACCGCGCTTTGATTGACCTCGACCAGCTTGTCGTGCGCGGCCAGCGCCGCGGCGCCCTGCGCGCCGCGCTTGCGCAGCCAGTCGAGCACGGCCGCTTCGTCGGTGTCCTTCTGCTTCGCCGCGCCGATGCGCTCGAAACCTTCCAGCTGACCGTCGTAGTTCTTCGAGGTGTTCTGCCAGCCGCGCACGGTGCTGGCGTATTTCACCGCGATTTCCGGGTCTTTCTTCGCGGTTTCGCCGACCAGTTCGATCAGCGCCTTGTAGTGCGCGGCGATGGTCGGATAGGTCCAGCCCGCGGTCGAATCGAACTCGCTGGCCAGCGCATAACGGTTGGTGCGGCCCGGGTAACCGGCGACCATGACGAAATCGCCCTCGCCCAGCGGCTTGTCGGCGAGTTTCAGATAGCGCTTGGGCTGGTACGGCACGTTGTCCTTGGAGAACTCGGCCGGCTTGCCATCCTTACCGACATAGGCGCGGTAGAACGAGAAGTCGCCGGTGTGGCGCGGCCACATCCAGTTGTCGACTTCGCCGCCGTAGTTGCCGATGCTGCCCGGAGGCGCATACACCAGGCGCACGTCCTTGATCTCGACCGTGCGGAACAGGCGATAGGTGCCGCCGCCGAAGAAGCTGTACAGCTCGCAGCTGTAACCGGCTTCGGCTTCGCATGAGGCGATCAGTTTCTTTTCGATCGCTTCCAGCGCATGGGTGCGATCGATCGGCTCGACCGCATCGTCGATCACGGCCTTGACCTGCGCGGTCACGTCCTGAATCGAGTCGAGCACGTAGATGCGCGAGGACGGGCCGGCGGAGACTTCCTGCTCCATCGTCGCGGCGTTGAAACCGTCGCGCATCAGGTTCTTCTGCGCGGTCGAGTTCAACTGGATCGCGCCGTAGGCGCAATGGTGATTGGTCACCACCAGCCCGCGCGGAGCGACGAAACTCGCGGTGCAGCCGCCCAGCGACACCACCGCGCCCATTGGGTCGCCGGTGAGGTCGGCCAACTGCTTGGCATTGAGCTTGAGCCCGGCCTTTTTCAGCGCCACGGAGATTTCCGGCAGCTGCTGCGGCACCCACATGCCTTCGACGGCGCGTGCCGTAGTCGCAGCGCCCAGAGCCAGCGTCCCTGCCGCGATCGCGGCGGCCATTACGGTGTAGCGCATCGTATTCCCCTGCTGAGTGCGAAAAAACAGTGTGAAAGTCTAGCCCCATCGGGCCGGGGCCGCCACGAACGAGGGCCGCGTGGCGGCAAAAACGAGTCGATGCAAGCCCGAAAGCGGGTCGTTATCGGCCGATTACTGCGATGCCGGTCGCGACCCGAGGCAGCCGCGACCTGCCGCCGACAGTCGCCAACATCGGCAAATACCCCGACCGACCCGATCGCATTGGCGGGCCTATCCAGATCGCGTGCGGCACATCGAGCGCGCCGCACGCGAATCCCGGATCATTCCGCCGGCAGCTTCATTTCCTTGAGCAGATGCGGCGCCGGATAGACCTTGGCCAGCAACCAGCGCATATAGCGCATGTCGACGTGGATCGCGCGCTTGTAGCGCGGATCGAACATCCAGCTGGCGCTGACCGCTTCCCAGTTGCTGTCGAAGTTCAGCCCGATCAGCTTGCCGTTGGCGTCGAGCACCGGCGAGCCGGAATTGCCGCCGGTGGTGTCGAGGTTGGTCAGGAAATCGACCGTCTGGGTCTTGAGTTCGGGATCGACCGTGCTGCCGAAATCGCCCTTGGAGATCGCATCGCGCAAGGCCTTCGGCGCGTCGAACGGCTTGACCCCGGTGTGTTTCTCGACGATGCCCTGGACCGTGGTCAGCGGCCGATAGCGCACGCCGTCGCGCGGGTCCATCGTGCTGACCTTGCCGTAGCTCACCCGCAGGGTCGAATTCGCATCCGGATAGACCGCCCGGCCCTGCGAATGACGATACGCGATCAAGGCGCGCATATAGGCCGGACGCAGGCGCAACAGCTCGCCTTCGCGCGCCTTGGTTTCCTCTTCGATGCGCAGCACCGCCGGCAACAGCGTAGCCGCGGCCTTGAGCAGGCTGTCGTCGCTGGCCTGCAACTGTTTGGCATCGCTGCTCATCGCCTGCAGGCGCGCGGCTTCGTCGCCCAGGCGGGTGCCGGCGTACAAGGCATCGAGCGTGCGCTGCAGCGTGGCGCGATCCTCGCCAGCGAATACCTGATCGAACTCGGCCACCCGCGCGGCCTTCGGCAGCGCCTTGTACTGGCTCAGCAGATACAGCAGCAATTCCTTTTCGACCGGCAGCCAGTAGCGGCGCTGCACCTGCTTGAAGCGGCCGGCGATCAGCGCATCGTCGCGCTGCTGATAACCGCTTTCGCGCTGCGCATCGGGCTTGCCGCGTTCCAGCGCAAGGCGTTGCACAGTCAGCGCGGTGTTGAGCAATTGGGTCTGGGTGCGGATCGCGGTCAACAGCTGGTCGCGTTCGCGCATCGCCGCGCCCGCGGCGAGCACCTGCTGCGCGGCGTCGATGTCGGCGCGGATGGTCTTGGCCTCGGGTTGCTTGTCCAGCCACGCGAGCATCGCCGCCTCGTCGTCGCCGCGCACTTTGACCGCGTCGCTGCGACGCAGGCCGTCGAGTTCGCCTTGCGCGCGCTTGAGGGTGTTCTTGAAGCCGGCGACCTGCGCGGCGTAACGCACCTTCGCTTCGGCGTCGTTGGCGCCGGCCGCTTCGACGGTCTTGATCAGGCCGCCGTACAACGCCACCCGCGACGGCAGCTGCCATTCGATCTGCTGAGTGAATTCGGAGGCCATGCGATGGCGGAAGGTCACGCCCGGATAACCGGCGAGCATCGCGTAATCGCCTTCGCGCACCGGGTCGGTCGACACCTGCAGATGCCCCGGCGGCGCATACGGCACGTTGTCGGGCGAATAGTCGGCCGGCTTGCCGTCCTTGCCGACGTAGGCGCGCAGCAAGGTGAAATCGCCGCTGTGGCGCGGCCATACGAAGTTGTCGACCTCGTCACCGTAATTGCCGATGCTGTCGGGCGGCGCATACACCAGACGGATGTCGCGCAGTTCCAACTGACGGATCAGATAGAAGTCGGTGCCGTAGTACATGTTGGCGACGCTGCAACGGGTGCCGGCGTCGCGTTCGCATTCGGCGACCACCGCCTTGCTCGCGCTGTCGACCGCATCGTAGTAAGCGCGACCGTGCTTGCCGCGCGCGCCGGCGAGGATGCGCTCGGTGACCTTGTCGAAACCGGTCGTGACCAGCACCCGGAAATCCGGATTGGCCGGCAGCTCGGCAGCGCGGTCGGCGGCGACGAAGCCGTTGCCGATCAGGTCGCGGTCCGGCTTGGAGTTGTACTGGATCACGCCGAAGGCGACGTGGTGGTTGGTCAGGACCAGGCCATCGGGGGAAACGAAGGCGCCGGTCGCACCGCCGACCTTGACCACCGCGTTCATCGGCGCGCGGGTGAGTTCGGCCAGATCGCTCGGATTGCCCTTGAACCCGGCCGCGCGCAGCTGGCGCGCGAGGTCGGGCAGTTGCGAGGGCATCCACATGCCTTCATCGGCCTGGGCGGCGGTGGCGCACAGCGCCAGGGACAGGGCTAACACACGGGGGCGCATGGACTTTCCGGAACGGCGAGGAAGCCGCGACGATAGGCCAAGCCGCCCGCCGCGGGCAAACCCGACCGGGCCAACCCAGGCGGAGCTGCGGCGTATAATTCGCGCTTCTCTCCCGCCCGGCCTGGCCGTGGCCCCTAGGTATCGACTCCAATGACGCAAACGATGAAAGCGCTGGTCAAGCGCGAAGCCGGCAAGGGCATCTGGCTGGAAGAAGTGCCGGTGCCGGTGCCCGGTCCGAACGAGGTCCTGATCAAGCTCGAAAAGACCGCCATCTGCGGCACCGACCTGCACATCTACCTGTGGGACGAGTGGAGCCAGCGCACGATCAAGCCCGGCCTGGTGATCGGCCACGAATTCGTCGGCCGCGTCGCCGAAGTCGGTCCCGGCGTGGTCGGCTACCGTCCCGGCCAACGCGTTTCGGCCGAAGGCCACATCGTCTGCGGCCACTGCCGCAACTGCCGCGGCGGCCGTCAGCATCTGTGCCCCAACACCGTCGGCATCGGCGTCAACCGCAACGGCGCGTTCGCCGAATACATCGTCATGCCGGCCAGCAACCTGTGGCCGATCCCCGACCAGATCCCGAGCGAACTGGCCGCGTTCTTCGATCCCTACGGTAACGCCGCGCATTGCGCGCTGGAATTCGACGTGGTGGGCGAGGACGTGCTGATCACCGGCGCCGGCCCGATCGGCATCATCGCCGCCGGCATCTGCAAGCACATCGGCGCGCGCAACGTGGTCGTCACCGACGTCAACGATTTCCGTTTGAAGCTCGCCGCCGACATGGGCGCCACGCGCGTGGTCAACGTCGCCAATCAGTCGCTCAAGGACGTGATGGCCGACCTGCACATGGAAGGCTTCGACGTCGGCCTGGAAATGAGCGGCAACCCGCGCGCGTTCAACGACATGCTCGACTGCATGTACCACGGCGGCAAGATCGCCATGCTCGGCATCATGCCCAAGGGCGCAGGCGCCGACTGGGACAAGATCATCTTCAAGGGCCTTACCCTGCACGGCATGTACGGCCGCAAGATGTACGAGACCTGGTACAAGATGACCCAACTGGTGTTGAGCGGTTTCCCGCTCGGCAAGGTGCTCACCCACCAACTGCCGATCGACGAGTTCCAGAAGGGTTTCGACCTGATGGAAGCGGGCAAGGCGGGCAAGGTCGTGCTTAGTTGGAACTAAGCGGGATTCGGGATTGGGGATACGGGATTCGTAAAGCGATCCCACCCGATCTCACCCACCCCGCTTTTGCCAATCCCTAAACCCTAATCTCGAATCCCGGCTTCTAACCAATGTCCCTGACCCAACACTACGCCGACACCCTCGACGAAATCCGCGCGCAGGGGCTGTTCAAGTCCGAGCGCGTGATCACCAGCCCGCAGTCGGCCGAGATTCAACTGGAAGACGGGCGCACGGTGTTGAACTTCTGCGCCAACAATTACCTGGGCCTGGCCGATCATCCGGACATCATCCAGGCGGCGAAGGACGCGCTCGACACGCATGGTTTCGGCATGGCCTCGGTGCGCTTCATCTGCGGCACCCAGGACCTGCACAAGCAGCTGGAAAAGACCATCGCCGATTTCTTCGGTACGCAAGACACGATCCTGTACGCGGCCTGCTTCGATGCCAACGGCGGTCTGTTCGAACCGTTGCTCGGCGAGAACGACGCGATCATCTCCGATGCGCTCAACCACGCCTCGATCATCGACGGCGTGCGCCTGTGCAAGGCCAAGCGTTTCCGCTACGCCAACTGCGACATGGCCGATCTGGAAAAGCAGCTGCAGGCCGCCGACGCGGCCGGCTGCAAGACCAAGCTGATCACCAGCGACGGCGTGTTTTCGATGGACGGCTTCATCGCCCCGCTCGATGAAATCACTGCGCTGGCGAAAAAGTACGGCGCGCTGGTGCATATCGACGAATGCCACGCGACCGGCTTCCTCGGCGCGAACGGCCGCGGCTCGGCCGAGGTCAAGGGCGTGATGGACAAGATCGACATCTTCACCGGCACCCTCGGCAAGGCCATGGGCGGCGCGCTCGGCGGGTTCACTACCGCCAAGAAGGAAGTGGTCGAACTGCTGCGCCAGCGTTCGCGTCCGTACCTGTTCTCGAACTCGCTGCCGCCGCACGTGGTCGCGGCCGGCATCAAGGCATTCGAAATGTTGTCGGCCGCTGGCGACCTGCGCGATCAGCTGGCGCAGAACACCGCCTACTTCCGCGAGCAGATGACCCAGCTGGGTTTCGACGTGAAGCCCGGCGTGCATCCGATCAGCCCGGTGATGCTGTACGACGCGCCGCTGGCGCAGAAGTTCGCTTCGCGCCTGCTCGAAGAAGGCATCTACGCGATCGGCTTCTTCTTCCCGGTGGTGCCGCAGGGTCAAGCGCGCATCCGCACCCAGATGTCGGCCGCGCACACGCGCGAACACCTCGACCGCGCGATCGCCGCGTTCGCCAAGATCGGCCGCGAGCTTGGGGTCATCCAGGCTTGATCCGAACGCGGCGATTCGCACGCAGCACCGGCCGCGCCGGTGTTGCGCCGCGTCGCCGCGGTTTCGACCAGGCCCGCACCGCGGGCCTCGTGTCCGTATCGCGCTAGCCCGATGCGCGCCGCCCTGCGTCGCCGCCTGTTGCAGGCCGTGCATACCGACGCGCTGGCCGTGTTCGACGGCGGCGCATGGCAAACCCGCTGCCTGCATTGCCGGCGCGCGCTGAGCCTGCGCGAGGACGGCGAAGCCCTGGGCACGACCTCGCTGGAGCATGTCGTGCCCAGCGCCTGGTTCGGCAAACGCGCGGCCGCCGCATTAACCGCGCGCGTCGGCGACGATGCCGACGACCCGCGCAACCTCGCCCTGGCCTGCGCCGCCTGCAATCACGGCAAAGGCTGCAGCCACGATGCGCGCGGCCCGGGCGACGAACGCGCGCGCGAAGTGGTGTCGGCCCTGCTCGATGCACGTCTGGCGCGCTGGCGCGCCGCCGGGCCGCGCGACTGACGCGCCGTCGCTGCGAGGCGACGCTTATTGCTGCGAAGCGATCATGGCCTGTTCGAGCTGGATCAAGCGGTTCGACAACTGCACCATCGCCGCGTCGGCGATCGCCAGTTCGGTCTGCGAGGTCGGCTGCACGACCAGCGTTGCGAATTGGCCTTGCAACGCCGTCGCCAGTTGCCTGGCGGCCACCGAATGATCGATCGCCTGCTGCTGAGCGACGGCATCGCTGTACAGCCCTCGCTGCAGGCTATCGATGTTCTGCCCTTCGACCTTCGCGAGCCTGGCCGCCAACAGCTTCGATTTGGCCTGCTCAGTGGCGAAAGTGAACGCCGCACCGCTAGGTTGGCCGGCCTGCAACTGCGACTTGGCGAACGCGTGCAGCGCGGTGAGTTGGGTGTGGGAATCCTTGGCCGTCTGCAATTCGTGGTCGGCCAGGACCGGATCGGCCCCGGCGCCATGGGCGACCAGCATCAACAGCGAGAGCAACAGCATGCGCAACGCATGCAGGCTGACGGCCTGACGGAAACCCGCGCCGCGGTACTTGATTCGACGGGACATCGTGCCTCTCCTTGAATGAGCGATTCGTCGGCGCCATGCGCGGACGCGGGCACCGCGCGCTTCGCACTGCCTTGAATATTCCCGATGCAATGGCCCGGTCCGATGGGCAGCGCACCTCCTTGTGGTTGCGAGGACGCTCGCACCCTCGCCCGCGGCGCCCGCGCAACCCTGACGGCGCAAATCTACCGGGCGATTCCGGGCGCGACTGGTATCCAAGTCGGACTTCGAGCTTTGTGGTGGCGTCGCAATGCCGACGCCAATCGGCAATCGCTGCGGCCGAGATCTCGCAAGAGAGAGCTTCAGCCCAGACGCGGTTCTTTCAATGAGTGCGGATAGTCCGAAACGCGTGATCAGAACGCGTCGGAGCTGGCGCCGCCTCCGACACCCGGCCGCGCATCAGTCGCCAGCCACCAACGCAGCGACCTCGATCGCGCTGAGTTCGCGCCACTGGCCCTTGCCCAACTCACCGAGCGCCAATCCGCCGATCCCGACCCGCACCAGCCGCAGCACGCCGATATCGAACGCCGCCAGCAGACGCCGGATCTGCCGGTTGCGACCTTCGTCGAGCACGATCTGCAGCCACGCGTTCTTCTCGCCGGCGCGCAGCAGCGTCGCCGACTTCGCGCACAGCAATTCGCCGTCCACGCTCACGCCGGCATGCAGTTCGGCCAGTTGCGCGGCATCTGGGATCGCATCGATCTGCACGTGGTAGGTCTTGTCCGGCCCGCGGTCCGGATCGGTGATGCGCGCGGCCCATTGCGGGTCGTTGCAGAACAGCAGCAGGCCTTCGCTGGCCTTGTCGAGGCGGCCGACCGGCGCCAGCCACGGCAACGGCGCGTCGCCCAGCCGCGCGCCGTCGAGGCAGCGGTACACGGTGTCGCGGCCGCGTTCGTCCTGGGCGGTGGTCACCAGCCCGCGCGGCTTGTTGAGCATCAGGTACAAACGCGGCGCGGCATCGGCGGCGTTGCCGTCGACTTCGATCCGGTGCCGGCCCTGCACGATCGGAAACTCGGGATCGCGCACGATACGGCCGTCGACCGACACGCGCCCGGCGGCGATCCATTTCGCCGCTTCGCTGCGCGAGCACAGGCCCTGCTTGGACAGCACGCGGGCCAGGCCATGTCGGGGCGATGAGGATGAGGTACTCAAGCGCGGTCCTGGAAGCTGTGGAACGTAGGCGGCATGGCAACAGGAACGAACCCTACGGCGATCGGGTCGAAGCGATCTGGACGCATCGCGTGGGTTAAGCGCGAGCGCGGAGCGAACTCAGATCCGCCGCACGATACGAGCCGCTCGCGAAGTACCCAGGCGACCATCCGGCCTCGCCACGATCATGAGCCGAAAGCCCGCGCATGGCTTCGAGCCACTTATCGCGGCGAGACCAAGCCGGCGCGGGTCAAAACAAAACGGCCGCAGGCATTGCCCGCGGCCGCTGCAGTCGCGTCGCCGCGGCGAGGCTTACTTCTTTTTCTTCTTCTCGTCGGCCGGAGCCGGCGCCGGTGCGGGATCGACGGCCGGAGCCGGCGCGGCCGCCGCGGCGGGCGCGCCGTTGCCCTTGGCCACACGCACGCCCTTGGCCTTCATCCAGGCGCTGAATTCGTCGGCGGTCATGCGCTTGCCGCCCTGGCTCATGTCGAAGCGCCACGGCGTGTTGTCGTATTGGGTCTGCGGCTTGTACGCGGCCGGATCGTTGGCCGACGGCATGCCGGTCGACGCCGGCGTGGCCTTGGCGACGTTGCAGCCGTCCAGGCGGATGCGCAACAGCACCTGGTCGACCGACAGCGCTTCGTCCAGCGCCTGCGACAGCACGCCGGTGGGCGCGCCGAGCTGATGCGAGGGCGCGACCAGTTCCGGCGCGATCGGCGCGATCAGGGTCGGCTGCACCGGCTGCGCGCGCGACGCGGTCAGGGCCGCGCAATTGGCCGCGCTCTGCGCTTGCGAGGCGCCGGCAATCAAGATCAACGACAGTCCGGCAATAACTCGGCGCATGATTTTCTCCTGGATTCGGCGCGAAGACGATTCCTACGCCGTTTGAACAGTGCGCGCCAGTGTAGGCGCCATGGCGGGATCGGACAACATTTGGGGCCGGGATTGGGGATTCGGGATTAGGGATTCGCAAAAGCCGAAAGCGGCGCTGCTTCGCTTTTGCCGAATCTCGAATCCCGAACCCCCAATCCCGGCCCCAAAAAACGAAGCCCGGCACAAGGCCGGGCTTCGAAGTGTCGCGGTGCGGGTTCCGAAGAACCCGCGGGTAGCGCTTAGTTCTGAACGTTCAACTCGGTGCGGCGGTTCTTCTCGCTCTTGCACGCCGGCATCGTCTGCGCGGTCGGCTCCAGCGGACGGCTC
>NZ_LMHM01000013.1:81788-81918 GCF_001427785.1 Lysobacter sp. Root690 | reverse complement strand
GCCAGCCTGCGAACCGGGGCACTTGTCGTCGCAGTTGTTCACGCCGTCGCCGTCGTCGTCCTTGTCCGCGCAGCCCGGCTGCACTTCCGGGGCCGGAGCCACGGCGGCAACGGGTTCCGGACCCAGCGGG
>NZ_LMHM01000013.1:78303-81771 GCF_001427785.1 Lysobacter sp. Root690 | reverse complement strand
ACGATGATGCCGACCGAAGCCAGCACGTCGCCGAACCAGTCTTCCTGCGGCGCGTTCACGCTCTGGTCGTCGAAGTCGGCGCGGTACGCCAGCTCGGTGCGGATGCCGACGCGGCCCAGGTCACCCTGCACGCCCAGACCGACCTTGGCGGCGAAGTTGCCGTCCTTACGGTTACCCGGCGACAGCGGCGACGGAATGAAATATTCCTCTTCCGAACGCTGGTAGCCCAGGCCCATCAGCAGGTACGGGTTCCAGTTGCGGCCTTCGGTGACGAAGTGGCGGCGCAGGTCCAGCGAGATGCCGTACTGGCTCCAGTTGGCGNTCCTGGTTGGCGTCGAACTTCGGGTTCTGATAGTTCAGCTCACCGTCGAGCGACCAGTTCTTGTTCAGGAACTTGCCCAGGCCGATCGCGCCGAACGGAGCATTGCGGGTGCCGCGGTCGTTGTCCTGGATGTTCATGCCGGCCGAGCCGGTCAGGTACCAACGGTCGTCAAAGTCCTGGGCGCTGGCGACCTGCGCGAGGCTCAGGCCACCCAGCAGGGCGGCGCAGAGGAGTTTCTTATTCATTGTTGTAGCTCCTGGTTCTAAAAATTATGGAAACCGCGTCTGCGAGGTTTCTACCGTTCAGGACGGTCGCCTGGACGACGCCATCCCGCGCAGAGTAGGTTTGCCAACGTGAAAGCGGTGTTAACAAGCGTCTAACATTCGACCGAGTTCCGTGAATTCTGAGACTGGGTCGCCCTGCGTTCAGTTTCGCGAGGGCGACCCGTTCAGCGCGGAACTGCACTTATAAGGTGTGCAATCGGCGGTCGGGCCTGACGGCTTACTTGCCAGCCTGGCTGAACAGCGCCATGAACTCGGTCACCGGCAGGGCTTCGAGTTCGGCCGGGTTGTTGGCCAGGGCCAGCAGGCGGTCGGCCTGGGCGGCCGGCAGCTTGGCGCGCACGGCGGCTTCGAACTTGGCCATCAGCACCGGGATGCCCTCGGCGCGGCGCTTGCGGTGGCCGATCGGGAAGTCGATGGACACCTTTTCGGTGGACGAACCGTCCTTGAAGAACACCTGCACCGAGTTGCCGATGTAGCGCTTGTCGGGGTCGAAGTAGTCCTTGGTGAACTGCTCGTTCTCCTTCACCACCATCTTGTCGCGCAGCGCGTCGATGCGCGGATCGGCGGCGACGGCGTCGACGTAATCGTCGGCGGTCAGGCGGCCGAAGATCAGCGGCACGGCGACCATGTACTGCAGGCAGTGATCGCGGTCGGCGTAGTTGGCCAGCGGGCCGGTCTTGTCGATGATGCGAACGCCGGCTTCCTGGGTTTCCATCTCGATGCGCTCGATCTGGTCGAGCTTGTCCTTGACCTGATCGTGCAGCTTCATCGCGCACTCGACCGCGGTCTGGGCGTGGAACTCGGCCGGGAAGCTGATCTTGAACAGCACGTTCTCCATCACGTAGCTGCCGAACGGGCGTTCGAACTCGAACTGCTTGCCCTTGAAGGCGATGTCGTAGAAGCCCCAGGTCTTGACGCTCAAAGCGCTGGGATACCCGACCACGCCCTTGACGGCGTTGAGCGCATGGGTGACGGCGCGGCGGCAGGCGTCGCCGGCGGCCCAGCTCTTGCGCGGGCCGGTGTTCGGCGCGTGGCGGTAGGTGCGCAGCACGCCGTTGTCGATCCACGAGTGCGACACGGCGGTCACGATCGCTTCCTTATTACCGCCCAGCATCTGGGTGGTGACGGCGGTCGAAGCCAGCCGCACCAGGATCACGTGGTCCAGGCCGACCCGATTGAACGAATTCTTGAGCGCGTAGCCGCCCTGGATTTCGTGCGCCTTGATCGCGTGGCCGAGCACGTCGCGCACGGTCATGGCCTTGCCGCCTTCGGCCTCGGCCTTGCGGCCCAGGTAGTCGGCGACGCCGAGGATCGCGCCGAGGTTGTCGGACGGGTGGCCCCATTCGGCCGCGAGCCAGGTGTCGTTGAAGTCGAGCCAGCGGATCTGCACGCCGATGTTGTAGGCGGCCTGGACCGGGTCGAGCTCGTGCGCGGTGTACGGGACGCGCGCGCCGCCGGTCATGCCGGCGCCGGGCACCAGCGGGCCGAGGTGCTTGACGCACTCGGGATGGTCCATCGCCATCGCCGCGCAGGCCAGCGAGTCGAGCAGCATGTAGCGCGCGGTATCAAAGGCTTCCTTCGAATCGATCTGGTAATCGGCGACGTAGTCGGCGATGTCGACCATCGGCTTGTCGGGATCGGGGCGGACGGTCGAACGGATGTCGAAGTGGCTCATGGGTACGGGGGCCTGCGGACGGGTGAGTTAGCCCGCTATTTTGCCAGACTCGGGCGGCGCGGGGCGGCGGCGGGTCCGGCGCGAGCGTGGTGCGGGCCGATCGTGCATCGTTTCTGGACCGGCTCGGGCTTCAACAATCATCGCCCTTGATGCGAATTGATCGCAATTACAGAACGATCAGGCACAGCCGTCCAACTTGGAAATCGCTCCGGCGAGGATCACCCTGCTAAGCATGGACATCCCTACTCGTCTGCCCACGCTGTTTCTCTCCCACGGTTCGCCGATGCTCGCGCTGGAGGATTCGCCGGCCGGGCGCTTCCTCGATCAGCTCGGCCAGCAGCTGCCGTGGCCGCGCGCGATCGTGATCGCTTCGGCCCATTTCATGACCGACCGGCCGATGATCGGCGGCCACGACCGGCCGCACACCGTGCACGACTTCGGCGGCTTTCCGCAGCCGCTGTATCAGATCCAGTACCCGGCGCCGGGGCATGCGCGTCTGGCCGAGCAGATCACCCAGCGTCTGGTCGATGCCGGGCTCAACGCCAAGTTGCGCGACAACCATGGCCTCGATCACGGCGTATGGGTGCCGCTGCGGCGTATGTATCCGCAGGCCGATATTCCGGTGGTGCCGGTGTCGGTCATGCCGCATGGGACGGCGGCGCAGCACTATGCGGTCGGGCAAGCCTTGGCGGCGTTGCGGGACGAAGGGGTGTTGGTGATCGGCTCGGGCGGGTTCGTGCACAACCTGGGCGATCTGGACTGGCAGCACCGCGATGCATCGATGCCGGCGTGGGCGGCGGAGTTCAGTGCGTGGATGCATCAGAAATTGGCGGCGCGCGATCATGCGGCGCTGTTGGACTGGCAAGCGCAGGCGCCCAATGCGCGGCATGCGCATCCGACCGTGGAGCATCTAATGCCGCTGTTCGTGGCGATGGGCGCGGCTGGCGAGGCGCCCGGGGTGCGGACGATTCATCGGTCGCATGAGATGGGGTCGTTGGCGTTGGATGCGTTTGCGTTTGATTGATGGGTGATTGGTGGGGGCGTATCGGTTGCGATGTTCGACGCGATGGGTCGGTTCGCGGTCGCGGCTTGCGCCGCTCCTACAAGTAGGCAATGACGCTTTTGCTCAAGCTCGAAGCCGCGCAGTTCACCCAGCGCTGCGAATCTACGAACTCGCGTTAGCAACC
>NZ_LMHM01000013.1:45939-78163 GCF_001427785.1 Lysobacter sp. Root690 | reverse complement strand
GCCACAAAAGAAAGTCACCAAAGAAAAAGGCGTTCCTGTTTCGAATCAAGAGCCGCACGATCGATGCCCNNNNATCCTGCACGCCGCCCTTCGGGTGTGCTGTTGCTAACGCGAGTTCGATGCTTCGCAGCGCTGGATGAACTGCGCGGCTTCAAGCTCAAGCTGAGCTAGGTGGTCTACCTGTAGGAGCGGCGCGAGCCGCGACCGCGGGAATGCGGCTACGACGCGGGTCGCGAGGTTGTCGCGATGACGCGGTCGCGACTCGCGTCGCTCCTACAGGCAGGCCATGAGAGCGCGACTCGCTCGTGCGGAACAGGCGCCAGATGCATGAATACAACTTCCGATCTGCATCTGAATAAAACGCAATTCAAAAACGCCATGCGGCCGTCAGGCTGATACCGCTGGTACGTAAGGACGCCCCCCTTACCCACCCCGCTCCCAAGGCGGCACCTCGCCGAACGACTCGGCCACGAAATCCACGAACGCCCGCACCCGCGACGGGACGAACCGGCGCTGCGGCATCACCGCGTGGATCGCGGTGTCGGGCAGTTCGTAATCGGGCAGCACCTGGACCAGACGCCCGGCGCGCAGATCTTCGTGGACGTGCCAGGTCGAGAAGTGGGCGATGCCCAGGCCGGCGAGCGCGGCGTCGCGCAGGACTTCGCCGAAATTGCTTTCGAGCCGGCCGTTGACCCGCACGGTGCTGGCGTGACCGTCGCGGTCGAGGAAGCGCCAGTACTCCATCCGCCCCTGCGCGCCGACCAGCAGCAGGCATTCGTGCTCGCTGAGGTCCTGCGGCACCCGCGGCGCGACGCGCTGGCGCAGGTACTCGGGCGAGGCGGCGAGCACGCGCCGGTTGTGGGCGAGTTTGCGCGCGACCAGGGTCGAGTCGTCGAGTGCGCCGATGCGGATCGCCAGGTCCATGCCCGAGGCGATCAGGTCCAGGCGTTCGTCGTTGAGGTTCACGCTCAGCCGCACCAACGGGTAACGACGCTGGAATTCGGGCAGCAGCGGCGAGATGTACTGACGGCCGAACGAGGCCGAGGTGGTGACCCGCAGCAGGCCGGAGGGTTCGCTGCCGGCCTGGCGCAGGTCCGAGGTCAGCGCGTCGAGGTCCTCGATCAGGGCGCGGCCGCGCTCGGCCAGGGCCATGCCCTCGGCGGTGGGGTGCAGTTGCCGGGTGGTCCGGTGCAGCAGGCGCACGCCAAGGTCGCGTTCGAGCCGCTTGAGCCGCTGGCTGGCGACCGCGACCGACAGGTCCAGGCTGCGCGCGGCGGCGCTGATCGAGCCGAGGTCGAGCACGCGCAGGAACAGGTTGAGGTCGTCGACGCGGTCCATGGACTTTCAACGAATCGTTGATAGTGATTCCGCATCTTGGCGGTTTTTCTACAAGATGCAACGGACCAGACTGCCGCATCGTTTCCACGGATGCGCCCGCATGCACGCTTCATCGTCCGCTCCCGCCGCCCGCAAGGGGCTGCCCGTCGCGCTGTACGCGCTGACCGTCGGCGCCTTCGGCATCGGCACCACCGAGTTCGTGATCATGGGCCTGCTGCTGCAGGTCGCCGCCGACCTGCAGGTCGGGCTGGCCGCGGCCGGCCTGCTGATCTCCGGGTACGCGCTGGGCGTGTTCGTCGGCGCGCCGGTGCTGACCATCGCGACCGGGCGCATGCCGCGCAAAGCGGTGCTGGTCGCACTGATGATCATCTTCACCCTCGGCAACATCGTCTGTGCGATCGCGCCGAACTACACGGTGCTGATGATCGCGCGGGTGATCACCTCGCTCGCGCACGGCACCTTCTTCGGGGTCGGCGCGGTGGTCGCGACCGGGCTGGTGCCGGCCGACAAGAAAGCCTCGGCGATCTCGATCATGTTCACCGGCCTGACCGTGGCGACCTTGCTCGGCGTGCCGGCGGGCGCGTGGCTGGGTCTGCATTACGGCTGGCGTTCGACCTTCTGGGCGGTGTCGGTGATCGGCGTGATCGCGACGATCGTCATCGCCACGCTGGTGCCGAAAGACAAGAGCAAGCCTGAGCCGGTCGCGCTGCGCCGCGAGGTCAAGGCGGTGGTGCATCCGCAGGTGCTGCTCGGCCTGGCGATGACGGTGCTCGGCTTCGCCGGTGTGTTCACCGTGTACACCTTCATCCAGCCGATTTTGACCCGCATCAGCGGTTTCACCGAGGCGGCGGTGTCGCCGATCCTGCTGGTGTTCGGGATCGGCATGATCCTGGGCAACATCGTCGGCGGTCGATTGGCCGACAAGCGTCTGACGCCCGCGTTGATCGGTACGTTGATCGCGCTGGCGGTGGTACTGGGCGTGATGACGTTCGCCTTGCACAACCCGATCGCCGCGATCGCCTTCGTCGGTTTGCTCGGCGTGGCCGCGTTCGCGACCGTGCCGCCGCTGCAATTGTGGGTGCTGCAGAAGACCGATCCGGCCGGGCAGAACCTCGCGTCGAGTTTGAATATCGGCGCGTTCAATCTGGGCAATGCGCTGGGCGCGTGGCTGGGTGGCGCGGTGATCGAGCATGGGCCCGGGTTGGGCGCGGTAACTTGGGTGGCGGCGTTGGTGACGCTCTCAGGTTTGGTGCTGGCGGTGTGGGCGGCGCGGTTGGATCGGCCGGGGCGGTTGGCGACGCATGGCGATGCGGTTGCGTCGGATGCTGACGACGCCGCTGCGGCAACGGCGTGTGCGGCGGGTTGAGTCGCTGAGTCGTTGAGTCGTTGAGTCGTTGAGTCGACGACTCTCGCTGACGACCGCCCCCTACACAGATATCTGCAATCAACAGGCGCCGGCACGCATGCACGTCTTTGCTCTTGCTCGTCATCCCCGCGAAGGCGGGGATCCAGAGACTTCAGAGTCATGTCGCGATGAAGCCCTGGATCCCCGCCTTCGCGGGGATGACGGTCTTGGAGTACGCGATGCTGCCGTGTCAGCACAAAACAGCTTGTCACTGCACAGCAACAAACCCCGGCAACCCCACCAATCGCTCGCGCAAGAACTCCAGAAACACCCGCGTCCGCAACGGCAAATACCGCCGCGCCGGATACAGCAGATACACCTCATGCGCCGACGCCCGCCACTGCGGCAATACCCAGCTCAGTTCGCCGCTGTCGATCAGGTCTTGCACCAACCACGCCGGCGCCAGACCCACACCCGCGCCGATCAGAAAACTCTCGCGTATCCCCAGCGAGTTGTTGATCCGATAGCGGCCGTTCGCCTGCAAGCGCTGCACTTCGCCGTCCGGCCCTTGCAGTTCGACGCTTTCGCTGGCCCAGGCGAAGCGCAGGTAGTTGTGGTCCAGCACGTCGCGCGGGGTTTCGATCGGCTTATGCGCGCGCAAGTAAGCCTGGGAAGCGACCAGTCCGCGCGGCGACAGCGCGATCCGGCGCGCGACCGCGTTCGGCGGCAGGTTCGCGCCGAGCCGCAGCGCCGCGTCCATACCTTCCTCGACCAGATCGACATAGCGATCGTTAAGGATCAGCTCGATCTCGATCTGCGGATACGTCGCCAGGAATTCCTGCACCAACCGATTGAGTCGCAACACACCAATGCTGACCGGTGCACTCACCCGCAACAGCCCGGCCGGGGTTTCCGTAAGCCCGCGCGCATCGGCGACGGCTTCGCCGTATTCCTCCAGCACCCGGCGCGCGCGTTCGTAGAAACGCCGGCCTTGCTCGGTCGGCGCGAGATGGGTGGTGCTGCGTTGAAGCAGGCGCACGCCCAGTTCCTGTTCCAGCGCGGCGACGGTCTTGCTGACAGTCGGCTGGGTGGTCTGCAGTTCGCGCGCGACCGCCGACAGGCTGCCGAGCTCGACCGCGCGCACGAAGGTGCGCATGCCGCGAAGGGTGTCCATGGCTCTCCCGCGATCCCATTCCGAAATGGAATGACGCCTATGCGATTTTGCCTGCTACCGAGCGATATCGGAAGAACGCATCGTGGCTGCGTCGAATCCCCGACGCTTCCCGGTTTCCGCCCATGAACGCTTCCACCTTGCTCAAACCCCTGACCGCCGCCACGCTCGCCGTGGCCCTGTCGGCACCCGCCTCGGCAACCGACACGCATTGGGTCGGCACCTGGAGCGCCAGCCCCCAAGCCACCTGGGGCACCGATTTCGTGCTGCCCACCGCCACCCCGCCCCATCTGCGCGACCAGACCCTGCGCCAGATCGCGCGAGTCAGCGTCGGCGGCGGACGCGTGCGCATCGCTTTGTCGAATGCCTACGGCGCGCAGCCGGTGACGATCGGCGCGGCCCGGATCGCGCTCAGCACCGGAGGTTCGCGCATCGACCCGGCCAGCGATCGCGTGCTGAGCTTCGGCGGCCAGCCCGGCGTGACGTTGCCGCCGGGCGCGCCAGTGCTCAGCGATCCGGTCGATCTCGACGTCGCCGCGCTCGGCGAAGTCGCGGTCAGCCTGTACCTGCCGCGCGACACCGCGGTGCAGACCTTTCATTGGGAAGGCCGCCAGGATGCGTACCTTGTCACCGGCGATCGCACCGCCGACGCGCAGCTCGCGCGCGCCGACACGCTGCAAACGCGGCCCTTCCTCAGCGGCGTGTACGTCGAATCCGCGCGGCCGACGCGCAGCGTGGTGGTCCTCGGCGATTCGATCACCGACGGCGCCGCGTCCACGTCGAACCGTAATCACCGCTGGCCCGATTTTCTCGCCGAGCGTCTGGCCAAGCGCGACATCGCCGTGCTCAACGCCGGCATTTCCGGCGGCCAGGTCTTGCACGACGGCATGGGCGTGAGCGCATTGGCGCGGTTCGAACGCGACGTGCTGAGCCTGAAACCCGACACCGTGTTGGTGCTGCTGGGCATCAACGACATCGGCTGGCCCGGCAGCAGTTTCGAACCCAAGCGCGAAGCGATGAGCGCGCCGCGTCTTATCGCCGGTTATCGCCAGTTGATCGCGCGCGCGCACGTGCACGGCGTGCGCATCGTCGGCGCGACCCTGACCCCGTTCGAAGGCGCGCTGCCGGATGCGCCGATCCACGATTACTACAACACCGACAAGGACAAGGTGCGTCAGGCCGTCAACGCCTGGATCCGCGACAGCGGCGAGTTCGACGCGGTGGTCGACTTCGACGCGATCACGCGCGATCCGTCGCACCCGCAACGCTTCCTGCCGGCGTACGACTCCGGCGACCGTCTGCACCCGGGCGACGCGGGTTATCGGGCGATGGCCGCGGCGGTCGACGAAGCCGTGCTGTTCGGCGCGCGCTGATTTCTGATGCACCGCATCGACTCGCCCGGATGCAACCGCCTTCGCATCATCGTTCGCCAAGTTTTCGCACAATCCGGCCTCGCCACCACGATGCCGGCCTCACCTCCCCAAGCACTCTGGAGTTCGCAATGAAAGCCGTAGCCCTCACCCATTACCTGCCGATCGACGACCCGCAATCGCTGCTCGATGTCGACCTGCCCGCGCCGGTCGCCAGCGGCCATGATCTGCTCGTGCGGGTGGAAGCGATCTCGGTCAACCCGGTCGACACCAAGGTGCGTTCGCCCAAGCCGCAGGTCGAAGCGCAGCCGCGCGTGCTCGGCTACGACGCCGCCGGCACGGTCGAGGCGGTCGGCGAAAACGTCACCCGCTTCAAGGTCGGCGACCGCGTCTATTACGCCGGCGACATCACCCGTCCGGGCAGCAACAGCGAACTGCATCTGGTCGACGAACGCATCGTCGGCGCCGCGCCGGCCTCATTGAGCGCGGCCCAGGCCGCGGCGCTGCCGCTGACCGCGATCACCGCGTGGGAGCTGCTGTTCCAGCGCATGCCGTTCGATTCCGAACACGGCGGACAGGGCAAGTCGCTGCTGATCCTCGCCGGCGCCGGCGGCGTGGGTTCGATCGCGATCCAGCTCGCCAAGCGCGCGGGCTTCACCGTGATCGCCACCGCCTCGCGCGGCGAGAGCATCGACTGGAGCAAGCAGATGGGCGCCGATCACGTGATCGACCACCGTCAGCCGCTGGCGCCGCAGCTCAAGGCGCTGGGTTTCGAACACGTCGACGCCGCGCTGAACCTGGCCGACACCGATCGCTACTGGGACGTGCTGGGCGAAGTGCTCGCACCGCAGGGCCATGTCGGCCTGATCGTGGAGCCGTCGGGCGCGCTCAAGATCGGCGATCCGTACAAGGCCAAGTGCATCGGCATCCATTGGGAAATGATGTTCTCCCGGCCGCGCTTCCAGACCGCCGACATGATCGAGCAAGGCCGCATCCTCGATCGCGTCGCCCAGTTGATCGACGCCGGCGAACTCAAGGGCACGCACAGCGCGACCATCGGCACGATCAACGCGGCGAACCTGCGCGAAACCCATCGCCGGCTGGAGTCGGGCAGCACGATCGGCAAGCTGGTGTTGGCCGGCTGGTGATGCCTCGCATCGCGACGACCGCATCGGCTTCGATGCGATCGTCGCCGCATACGAAAACGCGAAGGGCGCTGCAGCGATGCAGCGCCCTTCGTTTACCAGTGAATCGAGCCGCGTGCGGCGGCCGGCGCGCGCCGTCGCGGATTACAAACCCGAACCGCCGCACCCCTTGAGCAGATAGGTTTCGATCAAGCGCAACTGATCGCCCATGATCTCGCGCGTCCACGCCGGGCCGTGCGCATAGTCGGCGATCGGGTGGTACTCGACCGGTTGTCCGGACGCCTTGGCCTTGTCGGCGAACCACTCCGACTGTTCGATCGGCACGGTCTGATCGCGGTCGCCGTGGTAAATCATGATCGGAATCTTGATCTTGTCGGCCTGGTCGATCGGGCTCAAACCTTCGACGGTCGGCGCCTGCGCTTCGCGGAAGAACGGGTTGGTGTAGAAGCGCGCCCAGATCTTGCGGATGTCGGACACGCCGGCGCCGGCGATCGCGCACTTGTACAGACCGTTCGGACGCACCGACGCGGCGAACGCGGCATAACCGCCGTAGGAGAAGCCGAACATCGCCACGCGGCCGGGCTGGGCGATCTTCTGCTCGATCAACCAACGCACGCCGTCGTCCTTGTCGTCCTGCATCTTCTGGCCCCACTGCGCGTCGCCGGCGATCCACAACTGGCGACCCCAGCCCTGCGAACCGCGGTACTGCGGCTGCAACACCGCCATGCAGCGCGACGCCATGAGCGGCACCCACATCGAGCCGTCGAAGCCCATGTGATCGCGCGACCACGGCCCGCCGTGCGGATGCACCACCGACGGCCATGGACCGGCGCCGCACAGGTCGGTGCTCGGCGTGGTCAGGAACGCCGGAATCGTCTGCCCGTCGCGCGCTTTGTAATACACCAGCTTGGTCTGACCGAGCGCGCCGCGATCTATCTGCGGATACGCCTTGCCCAGCGACGACAGCTTGCCGTCGCGCAGCAGGTAGTACTCCGGCGGACGCGCCGCGCCGTCGACCGCGACCACCGCGGTATTGAGATCGGCGGTGTAGTCGACCAAGCGGTAACCGGCGTGGCTGTCGTAACCGACCGTGGCGCGCTCGCCGTTGGCCGGATCGACCAGTTCGGTCGGCGTCGGCGCGAGTTGCAGCGCCGCGCGCAAGGCCTGATCGAGCGCCTTGAGCTTGGGATGCACCCATTGCACGTCGGAGCCGCGCGGGCCTTCGTAACTCAGGCCGAGAATCTCGCCGAGGCCTACGCCGTCCACGCCCTTGACCCGGTTGACGATGGTCGAGGACGCATCGAAGAAGCGATGCTCGAACAGATTCTCCTTCTTGCGCTTGGCGGCGATGTCGTATTCGTAGATCACCGACTTGTCGCGGCCGACATTGCTGCGCACGAAGGCGATGTTCGGATCGTCGGCGAAACCGACCACCTCGACCTCGTCGCGGCTTTTGACGTAGGAACGGAAGTGCTCTTCCCACTCGCCGCTGCTGGGATTGCGGAACTGCGCGGCGACGAACGCGCCCTTGCCGTCGGTGTCGTTGCTCAGGCGCGCGGCCAGGTTGCCCTGGGTGTCGGTGAGATAACCGGCGACGCGATCGTGGCTGCGCTGCACGCGCTCGGCCTTGAACGTGCGCAGGTCGACCTTGTACACGTCGCCCGAAGTGGAACCCACGCGGTTGATCACCAGCACGTGATCGGGATCATTCGGCAAGGTGTCGAGGATCGACGGCACCGACAGCGCCTGTCGCACCTGCTCGTCGCGGCTTTCGGCGCGCTGCTGCGGCATCGGCTCGCGCCACTGCTTGCCCTGCAGGTCGGTGATCATCAACTTGTTGGTGAAGGTCTTGTACAGACGGTCGGCGCGCATGTCGTAGGGCTGCCACAGCGACACCGCGAGCAGGTCGTCCTTGATGAAGGCCACGCCCTGCAGTTTCATCTTGGCCGAGCCGATCACGGTCGGCGCCTTGTCGAGCGCGCCGGTTTCCCACACCAGGATCACCCGTTCTTCGCCGCGCGCCTGCAGCGCCGCGAGGTGCTTGCCGTCCGGCGACAGACTGAAACTCGACATCGCCGGATACGCCGCCAGTTGTTCCACCGTCGGCGCCGCCGGCTTGGCTTGCGCGACGCCCGCGCTCAGCCCCGCGCTCAACGCCAGGCCCGACGCCAGATACCGGAATAAATGGATTTTGCCCATGAAACGCCCCTTTTCGTGCGGACAAAAAAAAGCCGCCGCCCGGGTGGGCGGCGGCCGATGGCTTCGATCAGAAGTCGGCCTGGACGTTCATGAAGAACGTGCGTCCGACATAGTCGTAGCCGCTGTACAACGGCGCGTTGCCCACGCGGTTGTAGGCGCCCGAGTGCGAGATCACCTTCGGGTCGGCGCCGAACAGGTTGCGCACGCCGCCGGTGACCGACCACTTGTCCCACTTGTACTGGGTCGACAGATGCGAGAGGAAATAATCCTCGGTGTGCATCTTGTACGGCGCGGTCGCGCGGTCGACGCCGTAGAAGCCGTAGCTCTGGGTCGCGTCGACCCACTCCAGCCCGTAACGCACCTTCCACTTCTTCCACTCGTAGGTGGTGTCGAGGGTGGCGGTGTACGACGGCGAGCCGACGTTGCCGTTGTAATCGTCCAGTTCGTCCTCGGCGAACAGCTTGCTGGACTGCTCCAGGAAGTGGGTCGCCTGCAAGGTGGTGCGCAGGGTGCCCGGGCCGATGTCGCGGACGTAGCGGACGGTGAAGTCCAGGCCGCGCACGCGGTCGGTGGCCAGGTTGACGTAGCTGTCGTGCACGGTCAGCGCGTTGGTGCCCGCGGCGCGCGCATCGACCAGACGGCAGAAGCCGCCGCCGTTGCGGAACTCCGGATCGTTGTAGCAACGCTGCAGGATTTCGGCGCCGCCGGCGCGCGACACGCCGTTTTCGACTTCGATCTTGTAGTAGTCGACCGCGAACGACAGGTCGCCGAAGCTCTTCGAGAATTCCGGCTGCAGGATGATGCCGGTGGTGAAGTTCTTCGAGGTTTCCGCCTTCAGGCCCTGCTCGGCGCCGCCGGCGGTGATGACCTTGACGCTGTTGGTGGACAGGTAGCCCGGCGCCAGACCTTCGGACGCGCAGTTGGCCAACAGCGCGATCGACGGATCATTGGCGGCCAAGTCGCTGCACGGATCGTTGCCCGAGGCGATGAAGCCCGAGGTGCCGCCCAGGAACTGTTCGAACAGCGCCGGGGCGCGGTACGAGGTGCCGTAGGAGGCGCGGAAGGTCAGCCAGCTCACCGGCGTCCACAGGCCGCCGATCTTGTAGGTGTGATCGCCGCCGTAGGACTTGTAATCGGTGTAGCGCGCCGACGCGTTGAGCACCAGTTCCTCGGCGCCCTTCAGACCGGACAGCAGCGGTACTTCGATTTCGCCGTAGATTTCCTTGACCGAGTCGGTGCCGCGGGTCGGCGCCGCCGAGGTCAGGCCCAGCAGGTTGTTGTTGATCGAATCCAGCGGCGGGGTGTCGTCGATCTTGGCCTTGCGGTATTCCAGACCGAACGCGCCGCGCACTTCGCCGTACGGCAGCGCGAACAGCGGGCCGTCGATGCTGAAGTTGACCGTGCTTTCTTCGTACAGGGTATTGCCGGTGACCGGCTGGTAGACATAGTTGCGCCAAGTCTGCGGCAGCTGGCCGCCGATGACGGCCGAGCTCAGCGCCGGCGCGGCGACGCAGCCACCGGAGGGATCGCGGCAGACGAAACCGCCGCCGGGCGCGGCGACCACGTCGAGGCTGCGCGACATGCGGTCGATCAGGAACGATTCGAAGGTGTAGTCCGAATCCGAACGCGACTTGCTCACCATGAAGTCGTAATGCCAGTCGGTGAACACGAAGTCGCCGCGCAGGCCGCCGGTCGCCTTCCAGAAATCCACGGTCTGCGAATTCTTGTCGTTGCCGGCGCCGATGAACGCGCGCACGCCCAGCGGACGGCCGTTGGTGGTCTCGGTCGGCGCGGCCTGGGACTGCGCGGTCTGCAGCGAGGCCGGCAACAGGATGCTGCCGCGCGCGTAGTCCAGCGACAGCTGCTTGAAGCCGGTCTGGCTGGATTCGCGGCGGTTGGCCAGGACTTCGAAATAGGCTTCGGCGTTGCCGAGCGCCTGCAGGTCGAACGCGCCCTGGACGAATCCGGTCTTCACTTCCACCGGCGAGATCAGCGAACGGTTGAGCGTGCGCGGATCGAAGGTGTCGCGCACGTTGAGGTCGGTGGTGGCGCCGCCGCCCACGCCTTCGAAGCCCGGCAAGCCGGTGGTGATGGCCGCGTTCGGGCGCCAGCGGTTGAAGCTGGTGCCGGTCGCGCCGGGCGCGCCGACGCCGGGACGCAGGTTGGTGCCGATGGTGTTGATGGTGACGCCGTTGACGCCGGCGCTGTTGCCGGCCGGGTAGCACTTGGGCTTGCCGGTCATGTAATCGATCGGATCGGCGCTGCCCCAGGCGCCGGTCGCGCCGGTCACCGGATCGACGGTGCGGCGGTAATAGGTGTTGCAGCGGGTCCAATCGCGGTCGCCGAGGGTCAGCTCGTCGCGGTCGTAGGCTTCGAACGAGCCGGAGATGCTGAAGCGGTCGGAGGTCTTGCCCCACGACAGCGAGTAACGGGTTTCGTCGCCGCCGCCGTCCTCGGTCACGTTGTACTGCGCTTCGGCCGAGAAGCCGTCGAGGTTCTTGCGGGTGATGATGTTGACCACGCCGGCGACCGCGTCGGAGCCGTAGATCGACGAGGCGCCGTCCTTGAGCACTTCCACCCGGTCGATCATCGAGGTCGGCAGCACGTTGAGGTCGGCCGAACCGACCGAACCGCGCGAACCCGCCGGCGCCACGCGGCGGCCGTTGAGCAGGATCAGGGTGCGGGTCGGGTCCATGCCGCGCAGGCCGAGGGTGTTGGCGCCCGGGCCGCCGTTGGTGACGAAGCCGCCGTAGGCGTTGTTGATCTGCGCCGAACCGCCGGTGACGGCGGTGCTCTGCAGCGCGCCGGCGGCCGAGTTGAAGCCGGCCAGGGTGGTTTCTTCGCGGGTGATGACCTGCAGCGGCGAGACCGAGGTGAAGGTGTCGCGGCCGATGCGCGAACCGGTGACGGTGACCGTCTCCAGGCTGGTCGCGGCGGTCGCGGTTTCCGTGGCCGGCGCTTCGGCGTCCGGCTTGGCGGCGTCCTGCGCGAACGCCGCGCCGGCGACCGGCAGAATCAGCGCGGCGATCAGCGCCGAACTCAGACGGTGCCTTTTAGGTGCAACAGAAGTACGTGAAGCCATCGCTTCCCCCTGGATAATGTATTGGTGTTTCAGTTAGTTACCGGAACCTGCCAGACGTACCCCACATCGGGCGGCGGTGTTTTTTCATCGAACGTTAACGAACGATTCACAGGAAATTAACCGTACTGACATCACCCGTCAACATTGATCTGCTTCACCGTTTTTGCACAACGAGGTGAATGGACTGACTGTGCAGGGCACATGACCGTGCCTGTTTCACACTCTTGAAAGCCAGTCAGTCACATAAATTAAAGCAAGTCCTCACAGATCATTAACGTGATCCGGACGCGCCACCCCACCCCGCGCCACTCAAATGGCGCACTCGGATCGGCCCGTTGAGTCGGCCTGTTGAGTCGGCCGGCCGATCGGCCGGCCGGCCAAAAAGAAGGGCGGTCGACCCGGAGCGTTCATCGCATCCGTCGTCGCCGCCCTCCTCGTCCTGCTTCACGCCGCGATCCGCGGCGCGTCCTGCCTTACCCGGCCTTGGCCTCCTGCCGGGCCTGCTCGTAGCCGTTGAACACCACCGACGCCGAGGCCCGACCCTGGGTCAACGAGCGCAGCGCGGTCGCGTAACCCGACAGCGCGGCCAACGGCGCGCGCGCGCTCACGTCGGTGCGGCTGCCCTTGTCCTCGATGCCGAGCACCCGGCCCGAGCGGCGTTGCAGATCGCCGACCACATCGCCGACGTTGCCGGCTGGGGTGTCGATGACCAGCGCCATCACCGGTTCGAGCAAGGTCGTGCCGGTCGCCGCCAACGCCGCCTTCAAGGCTTCGCTCGCGGCGCGCTGGAACGCCAGCTCGCTGGAGTCCACCGCGTGGGTCTCGCCGTCGGTGAGGCTGACGGTGAGGCCGACCAGCGGATAACCGCGCGGGCCTTCGCTCAACGCCGCGCGCAGGCCCTTCTCCGTCGCATTGACGAAGTTCTTGGGCACCACGCCGCCGCTGGTGCGATCGACGAACTCGAACTGCCCGTCCTCGCGCGGCGCGACATCGATCGTCACCCGCGCGAACTGGCCTTGCCCGCCGTTGCGCTTGACCACCTTGCCCTCGATGCCCGTAACCGCGGCGCTCGGGGTTTCCTGATAAGCCACGCGCGGCGAACCGGTGCGCACGTCCACGCCCCAGCCTTCGCGCAGGCGCTCGACCATGACGTCCAGATGCAGCTCGCCCATGCCCCAGACCAGGGTTTCGCCGGTTTCCGGATCGGTGCCGACCCGGAACGACGGATCCTCCTGGGCCAGGCTGGCCAAGCCCTGGCCCAGACGGATCAGATCGCTGGCCTTGGCCGCGGTCAGACGCCACGACAACACCGCCGGCTGCGCCTGGATCGTGTCGAGCACGAGCTTGCGTTCGACGCCGCTGAGGGTTTCGCCGCTGACCGCGTCCTTCCATCCCTGGATCGCGACGATCTCGCCGGCATACGCCACCTCGACATCGCGGCCGTGATCGGCCTGCACCACCACCAGTCGGCCGACCCGCTGCGCGCGCTCGCGACGCGAGGCCCACACCGTGTCGCCGACCCGCAGCGTGCCCGAGTACAAACGCACGAACGACAGCGCACCGTGTTCCTGATGCACGATCTTGAACACCAGACCGCTCAGTGGGCCCGAGGCATCCGGCGCCAGCGCGACTTCACCGTCTTCGCTTTGCGCCGTCACCCATGGACGGTCGAGCGGCGACGGCAGGTAGTCGACGATGGCATCGAGCAGGGTTTCCACGCCCTTGTTCTTGAACGCGGAACCGCCCAGCACCGGCGTGCCGGCGCCCTTCAAGGTGCCGCGACGCAGCGCCGCCTTGAGCAGTTCGGCGTCGACCGCGCGCGCTTCCAGAAAGGCTTGCGCGAGTTCGTCGTCGTGATCGGCGACGGCCTCGATCAGGCGCTCGCGCAGCGGCTCGTGTTCGCGCGTTTCCTCGTCGTTCCACGGACGCCGGACGATGCCGCCCGTCTCGTCCCACAGCACGAGTTCGCGCGCGACCAGGTCGATCCAACCGCGCAGTTCGCTTTCCGCGCCCAGCGGCCGGCCGATCGCCCACGGCGTCGCATCGAGCTTGTCGCGCATCTGCGCGAGGGTCTGCTCGAACGACGCGCCGACGCGGTCCATCTTGTTGACGAACGCGATCAGCGGCACGCCGTGCCGGCGCGCCTGGCGCCACACGCTTTCCGATTGCGGCTGCACGCCGTCGACCGCGCTGAACACGGCGACCGCGCCGTCGAGCACGCGTAGCGAACGCTCGACTTCGATCGCGAAGTCGATGTGGCCTGGGGTGTCGATGATGGTCAACCGGTGTTCGGCCTGGCCGTGCGGGGTCCAGTGCGTCTGCACCGCGGCCGCGCCGATGGTGATGCCGCGGCGTTGTTCGATCGGATCGAAGTCGGTGGTGGCGGCGCCGTCGTGGACTTCGCCGACGCGATGGATCGCGCCGGTTTTCCACAGCAGCCGTTCGGTCAGCGTGGTCTTGCCGGCGTCGACGTGGGCGATGATGCCGAGGTTGCGCCAGCGCGAAGTATTGAGGGTGCGGGTGGTGGTGTTCGTGGTGTTCATGACTGAGCCTTGATGCCAACACAGGAGGCCGCGCGCCCCTGTTGGCTGCAAGGCGCGCGGCTAGGTTTGGGTTTCGGCCGTGGAATTCATGGCACGTTCTCCTTGGTTTTCAGGGGTTCGGTAAAGGGATGCCGCTTGCCTGACGGCTTGCCTGGATCGTTTTCGACGGATCGTTTCGACAATCGCGGGCAATAAAAAAGCACCCTTGCGGGTGCTCTGTTCTGGTGTGGCTTCGCGCGGTCGTTACATCGACGCAGCGGCGAAAATCACAGGAGGCAGGCGCACCCGGCCCGCGCTCACGCGCTGGGCTTGCAGCGATATCAGTAGCGGAAACTGCTTCATGGGCGCGGTGCGACTGCGGTTTTGGGTGTGCATAGAGTAAGGGCGGCGCGGCGGGAGTCAATGGGCGCGGGGCTTGGGCGGTTGGGATATATCGTTCCATTGGCTGGATGACCATCGGCTGGATGAAGGTCGGGCGAATGGGGTGTCTTGCTTGAGCCGGCAAGGCGTGCGGCCGACACCGTTGATTCGCACGAAACCGCGGCTGAAATCGGCGCCCACTTTGGAAAAGGGGGCGAGCGTCCGNCGATGCTGGCTGGCGATTGGTGCGCGGGGGATTCGCTTTTGGGTGGTTGGCGGTGCGATGGAGAGAAAGCAAAAGCGAAGGCGCAATCACTACGATTGCCGAAGACAAATGGTTCTCGGCGGATCACGGAACCGACGATTTCTTCGCACGAAGCCACTGCTGAAATCGGCGCCCACTTTGGAAAAGGGGGCGAGCGCCCGACGTGCTTAGATGCTGGGTGGCTATTGGTGCGCGGGGGATTCGCTTTTACGTGGTCGGCGGTGCGATGGAGGGAAAGCAAAAGCGAAGGCGCAATCACTACGATTGCCGAAGACAAATGGCTATCGGTGGATCACGGAGCCGACGATTTCTTCGCACGAAGCCACGGCTGAAATCGGCGCCCACTTTGGAAAAGGGGGCGAGCGCTCANCGATGCTGGCTGGCGATTGGTGCGCGGGGGATTCGCTTTTGGGTGGTTGGCGGTGCGATGGAGCAAAAGCAAAAAGCAAAAGCGAATCCCCCCTGCCCCCCTTTTTCAAAGGGGGGAACAGCAATGGCAAAGGCCACAGCAAGGCGAATTCAATTTTGGAGAAACACTCGCGTCGAGAAACACTCGCGTCGAGAAAGACACGGGCTCCGGAAAGATCACGGAGCCGTCCTAGCAGCCAGGCTGAATTACCTTCAGCCAAAACCCCTTACGCCGCCTTGCTGTCCTCGCGCTTGCGCTTGAGCACCGCCACCGCTTCCGCCCACGGATTACCGCCGCGGCGCTTGCTGGTCGCAAGCACCAGGTCGGAGGGTTCGAACACATTGAGGTTGTGGGTGATCGGGGTGGTCAGGATGTACTGCGCGTCGGTCGCGCGCAGGAAGCGACCGACCTTCTCGATGTTGAACACGTCCAGATGCGCGAACGGTTCGTCGATGAAGACGAAGCCGCCCGGCTGATCTTCGTCGCGCAGCAAGGCCACCAGCAACAGCAGCGACTTCATCACCTGCTGGCCGCCCGAGGCCTCGCCATCGTCCAGGCCGATCCAGCCCTTGCGGTCGAAATCGAAGCGCACCGACAGGCCGGCCTGAGCCAAGGTCACGTCGTCGTTGGCCAGTTCCGGCATGTCGGCGTCGACGCCGATGCCGGCCAGTTCGCCGAGCGCCGCGAGGTTCTTCTTGTAACGGCGCACGGTCGCGCGCAGCACGTTGATATAGGCGCCGCGCGCTTCCTCGGTCAGGCGCTTGGCGCGGTCCAGATGCGCTTCGCGGCGGCCGATCGAACTTTCCAGTTCGTCGTGGTCGGCGCCGATCTTGTCGCGCAACGGCACGCAGGATTCGTCAGAGACGAAGCCGCCGCGCTCGAGCCGATCGTCCATGCGCTCGATCTCGCGACGCACCGCCGAGGTGCTTTCGTACTCGGCGCGCGCGGCCGCGAGCGCGGCCGGGCTGCGCCAGGCATCGGGCATCAGCGCGCGCTTGCGGCGGTAATCGAGGATGCGCTGGATCAGGCTCTGGCGTTCGCCGTTGATCTGCTGCCCGCGCTCGCGCAACTCACGCGCGAGTGCGTCGATCTGGCCCTGGCGCTTGGCCGCGGCGATGCCTTCGGCCTTGTCCTGTTCGGCGGCCTCGTCGATCTTTGCGCGGGCCTGCGCCAACGCGGCCGCGGCTTCGCCAGCCGCTTCGGCCAGTTCGGGCAGTCGCGCCTGCGCATCGGCGAATTCGTTGGCGCGGGTGACCAGTTCCTGCGCCGCGTCCAAACCCATCAAGCGCGACTGATCGGCGTCGACGCGCTGGCTGAGCTCGTGCAGTTCGGCCTCGCGCGACTGCGCGCGCTGGGTGATCGTCGCCAGTTCGGCGCGCAATTCGGCCAGATGCGATTGGCGCGCGCCGCTGCCGAAATGATGCTGATTGCCGCCGATATGGCGACCACCGCGACTTTCGCGCAGATAGCCCTTCTGGGTGATCCAGTCCTGCCCGGCCGGCAGGCGCGCGCCGTGTTCGATGTCGGTGACGCGGCGGATGCGATCGAGCTGACGCGGCAACCACGCCGGCGGATCGGCCGAGAAACGCACCACTTCCAACAAGGAACCGGCGCTGGCCTTCGGCACCGGCGCGCGTTCGGCGACGATGAAATGACGGTACTGCTGGCTCTCGCCGAGTTTCCACGCGACCCGCGCGTCCTTGGGATTTTCCAGCACCAGCAGATGCCGGTACGGCGCCAGCACCGCTTCGACCGCGACCGACCACTGCGGATCGGCGATCTCGACCAGTTCGGTCAGCACCTGATGCTTGATCCCGGCCTGTTCGAGCCCGGCGCGGAAATCGCGTTCGAACGGTTCGACGATGCGGCCGCCGCCGCTGAGCGCGGCGGTCTGCGCGGAAATCTCGCCGCTGCGCTTGCGGTCGCGCTCGGCTTCCAGTTTCAACTCGGCCTGGCGGCGGCGTCCGCTTTCGACGCTGGCGCTGAGCGCCTCGACATCGATCGCGCCGCGCTGAGCCTGCAAGCGCGCGAGTTCATCGCGGCGCTTGACCAGCATTTCGGCATCGCGCGCGGCGTCGCGGGCTTGGGTGAAGGCCTGCTCGCTCGCGCTGACCTGACGACGCGCTTCGCGCATCGCTTCCTGCAGCACGTCGCGGCCGCTCGCGGCGATCGCGTCGTCGGCGCGCATCTCCTCGAGGATCCGCTCGCGTTCGCGCAGCGCGCGGCGCAGGCCGGTCAGACGCGGCTTGGCGCCTTCGATCGCCACGCGCTGATCGGCCAGTTCGACCTTCGGCGCGATTTCGCTTTCCAGGCGATGGCGCTGATTGCGCAGCGCATTGCCTTCCTCGAACGAGCGCACGTCGGCCTTGGCCGATTCCAGGCGCAGGTGCAGTCCGGCGAGATCCTGGCCGAGTTGCTGCAATTCCTTTTCGACATCGAACTGCTCAGTGCGCGCGCGCTGGTAATCGTCGAGCACCGCCTTGTCTTCGAATACGTCGAAGATCAGTTGCAGCAGATCGCGCGGCGAGTACTGGCAAAGTTTGTCGGTCGCGCCTTGCTCGAGCGTGAGCACGCGGCAGATCGCGCGGGTCAGACCGGCGCCGGCCAGGCGCACGCGGTAATCGCGCACGCCGAGCCAATCGCCGCCCTGCTCCAGAGTTTCCACCGGGGTATCGCCGGCGACGATCTGGTAATCGCGGCTCCAGTCGCCACCGCGCTTGCGGATGCGGCAGGCCAGGGTGACCACATCGTCCTTGATCGGGAAGAACGGCCGCCCGCCGCGCTTGTCCGGGCGATTGCTGACCACCGCGCGCAACCACGCGTACGGCTTGCCGTTGTGGCGCAGATAGGTCTTGTAGTCGCGCGCGGTGTCGCGGTCTTCGATCGCCAGCAAGGTGCGCAGCGCGTCGAGCAAGGTGGTCTTGCCCGAGCCGTTGGGACCGACCACGGTGACGATGGACGCGTCCAGCGGCAACTGGAAACGCTGCCAGTAATCCCAGTGGACGACTTCGAGGGAGCGGAACTCAAACATCGGCCGCGGCCTCCTGGTTTTGCTTGGGTGTGGTGTCCGGATTTGCTGCGCTGTCGTCAGCGTCGTCGCTTACCGCGATTGCTTCGGCATCGTCGTTTGCCGTGGTTCCAACTTCGTCGTTGGCGACCGCATCGCCCTGCAACGGCGGCAACGGATCCATCGCATCGCCTTCGCCATCATCGAACACCGCGCCGATTCCCGATTCCCCATTCCCGATTCCCCCTTGGGCATACGTATCCAGATCGGAATAAATCCCCGCCTCGATATCGGCCAGCAACGCCGCGTCGGCCTGCGCTTCGGCTTCGGTCTCGCCTTCGAGTTCGGGATTGTCGGCGCTGTAATGCCGCGCTTCGGCGACCACGAACGACAAGGCGCCATCCATCACCCGGCCGGCGATGCGTTCGTAATCCAGGGCGAGGTCGAGCAACGGGCCTTCATGGATCCGTTCCTTGCGCCGCACGATGAAGCCCTGCCGCGCCAACGAACCCAGATTGAACTGGATGCGGGTCTTGCCGCCGAGTTTCTCGGCGAAATCGGCGAGCAAGGTGCGCTCGTTGATCGGCTCGACCACTTCGGCGCCGACCGGCACCGGCTTGAGTTCGGCGAACATCTGCTCCTGGTCCTGATCGCGATCGGCCTGCTGGCGCGCGATCTGGCGCTGGCGCTTGGGCAGCACCAGCAGCGCCCACAGCACCACCAGCAGCGCGATCGCGTCGCGGTCGAGTTGCAGATTGGTCGACGACCAGGCCTTGGCGCTGCCGAACACCGCCGATTCCTGCGGGCGGGCGATGCCGACCGCGATGTTGGCGGCGTAAGGATGTTCGAGCAGGCGCATGCCGGCCGCGGCGAGACGGCGATCGAGGTCGTTGCGCAGTTCGGCGTCGGTCAGCAGATCGCGGACCGCGACGTCGTCGCGCGGCAGCCAGCGTTCGGCCAGCAGGCGCGCGATCAGGGAAGCGATGGGGTCGTTCATCAGATATCCGCGGTGTCCTTGCTCGCTTTGACGCGCTTGCCGGCGGGTGCGGCAGCGGGCGTGTCGGCGCTGTTCTTCTTGGGTTTGCGTTTGGGTGCCGCGGCCGTCTCGGGCGCGGCGTCGGGCGCGCTCGCATCCTCGACGTCCTCGCGCGCCTCGGCGCGCCTGCGCGGCTGCTTGCCGTGCAAGGTGATGTAGTCGGGCGCTTCCAGGCGGCCGCGGCTCATATAGGCCACGCCGGCGCGATCGATGGTTTCGAATTCGGTATCGACGCGCCACGCCAGCGGCAGCCGCGCCATCGACGCGCTGACACCATTGCGATTCTCCGCGCCGGGATCGCCGATCAGTCCGAGCAAGGACAAGCGATACGCGCTTAGCGCGAAGCTGTCCTGCGGCACCACCGCGCTCAATTGCGCCGGCGCATCCGCGGACGCGGCGGCGACATCGGCCAACGCGGTCAACTGATCGAGCCAGTTCTCGGCGAACTGGAAATCGGTGGCCGCGGCCGGCGAGGCCTCGGTGTCGGGCGCGGCCTGCGCGGGCGGCAGCGATTGGTCTTCGTGCGCTTCGCGTTCGCGTTCGACCAGTTCGTACTCGGCCACGTCGAGCGCGATCGGCGACAGCATGAACGCCGGGATCGCCGAGCGCGCGAGCACGTCGTCGGCCAACGCGGCCAACGCTTTCGCATCGAGTCCGCGCAGATAACGATTGACGTCCGACGACGACAGGCCGCTCGCGCCCAGATGCACGCGATGGCGATCGAGCTGGCTGAGCGCGCGCTGGAACACCGACGCCTGGCGCAACATCGCGCTCTGGGCGCGGCCGATCTGCTGAGCGACACGGTGAGTGTGGCTGTCGAGTTCCAGGTCCGAGGAAATCTCCTCGACGATCTGGGTGCCCTTCTCGATCCAGCGCCAGGCCTGTTGCAAGGTGCCGGCGGCGCGCAGGATGCGGTGCTCCGAACCGCTGAGCACGGCTTGATCGAAGTCCTCGCGCAATTCGTTGAGCCGCGACAGCAGATGCTGCAGATCGTCCGGACGCACCCGGCCGACCGCCTGACCGGCGGCGATCTGCGCGGTCACGTATGCGAGTTCATCGCCCTCGCGATTGAACTGCAGCAGCAGACCGATCGCCGACAAGGCTTGGCGGCCGACCGGGCTGATCCGGTAGCGCTGGGTCTGTCCGTCCCACAGCAGCAGATCGTTTTCGCGCAGGCGGCCGATCACGGTGTCGAACTTGACCGGATCGAGGTAGCCGAAGTGTTCGCGCAGTTCCTGCGGGGTCCAGTCCGGGGCCTGACCGCGTTCGCCGATCGCGCGCAGCACCAGCAGCCGCACCATCACCGACTCTTCGCCGCCATGGAACAAGGTGGAGAACGCGCGCAGCAGATCGCGCGCGCCCAGCAGGGGCTGCAGGTCGGGCAGGTCGGCGGCGACGATGTCGGCGCGCAGGTAATCGTGGAGGCTGTTTTCTGGGGCGGCGTCCATGGAGGCGGGGCTACGGGGGTCGGGCATGTTCGGCGATGCGCCGCGTCCGTGACAACCGTTGCATTCGGGCGCGTTCGGTGCCTGTCTTCGCCCGGCCTTGACCTGGGACCGCCGCGAACCGGGTCGCAGCTCGCCCAGAGCATCGATTTAGCTTGAATTGGCGCGCCGTTCGCGGCATCGTGCCCAATCCATACGCCAGCGTATTCAGCCAGCATGACCACGGCCGCCCGCAGCTCCGCTCCGCACCCGCTCTACCCGCATCTGTTCGCGCCGCTGGACCTGGGGTTCTGCACCCTGCCCAACCGCGTGCTGATGGGTTCGATGCACACCGGGCTGGAGGACAAGGCCGCCGATTTCCCGAAGCTGGCGGCCTACTTCGGCGAGCGCGCGGCCGGCGGCGTCGGCCTGATCGTCACCGGCGGCTTCGCGCCGAACATCGTGGGCTGGCTCAAGCCGTTCGGCGGCAAGCTCAGCTGGCCGTGGGAAACCGGCAAGCACAAGCAGGTCACCGCCGCGGTCCACCAGCACGGCGGACGCATCTGCATGCAGATCCTGCACGCCGGCCGCTACGGCTATCACCCGCTGCAGGTCGCGCCGAGCAAGCTCAAGGCGCCGATCAATCCGTTCACCCCGCGCGCGCTGTCGGCCGGCGGGGTCGAGCGCCAGATCAAGGCCTTCGTCAATTCGGCGCGGCTGGCGCGCGAGGCCGGTTACGACGGCGTCGAAGTGATGGGTTCGGAAGGCTATCTGCTCAACGAATTCACCGCCCCACGCAGCAACAAGCGCAACGATGCCTGGGGCGGCGATGCGGTCAAGCGCTTTCGTTTCAGCGTCGAAATCGTCCGCCGCATCCGCGAAGCCTGCGGCCCGGACTTCATCATCATCTATCGCCTGTCGATGATCGATCTGGTCGACGAAGGCTCCAGCTGGAGCGAAGTCGTCGCCCAGGCGAAAGCGATCGAAGCGGCCGGCGCGACGATCATCAACACCGGCATCGGCTGGCACGAGGCGCGCGTGCCGACCATCGCCACCTCGGTGCCGCGCGGCGCGTTCACCGGCATTACCGCGCGGCTGAAACCCGAGGTGCGGATTCCGCTGGTCACCACCAACCGCATCAACATGCCCGACGTGGCCGAACGCATTCTGTCCGCGGGCGAAGCCGACATGGTGTCGATGGCGCGGCCGTTGCTGGCCGACCCGGCCTGGGTCGACAAGGCCCAGCGGCAGCGCGCGGCCGATATCAATACGTGTATTGGCTGTAATCAGGCTTGCCTGGACCATGTGTTCGAGAACAAGCACGCCAGCTGCCTGGTCAACCCGCGCGCCTGCGCCGAAACCGAACTGAACTACCTGCCGACCAAGACGCCCAAGCGGGTGGCGGTGGTGGGCGCCGGGCCGGCCGGATTGGCCTGCGCGACGGTCGCGGCCGAGCGCGGCCACCGCGTGACCTTGTTCGATGCCGCGAGCGAAATCGGCGGCCAATTCAATCTGGCCAAGCGCATCCCGGGCAAGGAGGAATTCTTCGAAACGCTGCGCTATTTCGCCGGGCGGATCGAGCAGACCGGGGTCGAGCTGCGTCTGAATACGAGCGCGGACGCGGCGATGTTGGCCGACTTCGACGAGGTGGTGCTCGCGACCGGGATCAAGCCGCGCGAGGTCGCGTTCCCGGGGTCGGATCACCCGAAGGTCGTGTCCTATCTCGACGTGCTCAAGGGCCGGGTGATCGCGGGCAAGCGCGTGGCCATCGTCGGCGCGGGCGGCATCGGTTTCGACGTGGCCGAGTTCCTGGTCCACGACGGTCCGCATTCGATCGACGCGCCGCATCATCCCGACCCGGCGCGCTGGCGCGCCGAATGGGGCGTGGACCTGGGCTATGGCGACAACCGCGGCGGCCTGGTGGCGCCGCGGCCCGAACCGCCCGCGCGCGAGGTCTGGCTGCTGCAACGCAGCCCCGGCAAACCCGGCGCGAAACTCGGCAAGACCACCGGCTGGATCCACCGCGCCACGCTCAAGGCGAAGAAGGTGCGGATGATCGGCGGCGTCGAATATATAGGTGTCGACAACGAGGGCTTCCACGTCCGCGTCGACGGCAGCGATCAGGTGTTGCCGGTCGATCAGATCGTGATCTGCGCCGGGCAGGAACCGTTCAAGCCGCTGGCCGCTGCGTTGGCCGAGCGCGGCACATCGGTACATGTGATCGGCGGCGCCGATGTCGCCGCCGAACTCGATGCCAAGCGCGCGATTGCGCAGGCGAGTCGGCTTGCTGCGTCGCTGTGAAGCGCGACGCGGGATTCGAGATTGGGGATTCGAGATTCGGTAAGAGCGGTCGAGCCGCTGTGGCCGTTGCGAATCCCGAATCCCAACTCCCGAATCCCTAAATGTAGGAGCGGCACGAGCCGCGACCACGACATCCGGTGAACGGCGAAGCCTCCCTTCGCCGGCCCGATCACGGCCCGATCCACCCAAATCCCCATTCAGACTTGCCGAACCAGCCGCAAATCCCACCCCAGGCCGAGTCCACCCCACCCCGGAGACGCCAAATCGCGCAGTCGCGGATCCGGCTCACAGAGGCTTGAGACAACCCCGGCACGCTTCCTGCCGGCACAAAGCCCTGTAGAACCAACGACCTACCACCTGTTCAGAATAAAAACTCCAACTAAATTAGAAACTTGGAAATAGACGTTCAGGTTTTGTTTGGCTAGCCGTCGCTACCGTTCGCCAACTTTTCCGCCGCCCCCTGCAGAGGCCGGCACCCACCATCGCTCTGGGCGCCCATTCGCCCCCGGCCCGATGACGGGGCAAAAGCGCGCCGCTAGAGCCGCTGCCCTCCCCAGTACGCCATGTCAGCTCACCGCTGTCCCGCTTTCCCGTTCGGGAGATCGAAGACCCAGTGCGGCCGACGCAACGGAGCAAGGAGTCATATGAAACTGGCTTGGATCCTGTGGTTGGCATCCGTATTGCCGCCGCAAACCGCCGATTCGCTGTGTTTGAGCACCACCGTGTACCTGGAAGCCCGCGACCAGTCCCTGCGCGGCCAGCAAGCCGTCGCCGAGGTCGCCCTGCGCCGCCGCGACAGCGGCCTGTGGGGCGATACCGTCTGCTCGGTGGTCACCGCGAACAAGCAGTTCGCCCCGACCCTGGTGTCGCCGGGCACGCGTCTGAGCAACAGCGAAGCGTGGACCGAATCGGTCAACGTCGCGCTGGCGGCCGAACGCAACTGGGCGCTGCCCGCGGGCAAGCGCAAGGAAATCGTGCCGGGCGCGAGCCACTTCGCCGCCCACGCGATCGCCAGCCCATCGTGGCGCAACGCGTATCAGGTCGCGACCATCGGCGATCACACCTTCTATAAGGTGCAGAAGCTCAAGTCGCGCCGAGGCTGAGAGCCGGGAATCGGGAATCGAGAGTCGGGAATCGTGAAAAGCGGCGAAACCGCTCTTGCCGTTCCGATTCCCGACTCCCCATTCCCGATTCCCGCCGCAAAGATCGTCGATAATCGCCTGCCCGATTCCTTCATCGAAGAGGCAAGGCATGAAGCTCTACAGCAAGCCCGGCGCGTGTTCGACCGCCGACCATATCGCGTTGCAGTGGACCGGCGGCGCGTTCGAAGTCGAAGTGATGGACAAGGACACGATGAAGGCCCCGGCCTACCTTGCGATCAATCCGGCCGGCGCGGTGCCGGCGGTGGTCGACGGTGATTTCGTGTTGAATCAGAACAGCGCGATCATGGGCTACATCGCGGACAAGTTTCCGCAAGCGCATCTGACCGGCGACGGCAGCGTGCAGCAGCACGCCGAAGCCTCGCGCTGGCTCGCATTCGTCAATTCCGATCTGCATCCGGCGTTCAAGCCGATCTTCGGACCCGGCGCGTTCCACCCAGATCCCGCTCAGGCCGACACCGTGCGCCAGCACGCGCGCGAACGCGTGCGCGCGCTGTACGCGACGGCCGAAAAGCGTCTCGCCGATCGCGAATGGCTCGCCGGTTTCCGCAGCTACGCCGATCCGTATCTCTACATCACCCTGCGCTGGGCCGACTCGGTCGGCATCGACATGTCGGGCTACGAGCACCTGGCCGCGTTCAAGCGCCGCATGGAAGCCGACGCCGGCGTGCAAGCAGCGTTGAAGGCTGAAGGCCTGCAATAAGCGCGACCAGTTCGATCGCTACGGGGCGCGACGTTCGCCGCCTCGTAGCGCGCGTCATCGCATCGGGCGAATGCTCGATGCGATGCCAAGGCTTCGCGTAAGCACTGCGCACGCCGCATCACGCAGCGTCATCAGTCGCAATCAGCGCGCAAGCAGCGCATCCCCCAGATCACAGCGAAACCTGCAACAGCCTCTTGTAGGAGCTGCGTCCGCTGGATTTCCTTCGGTTACAAGTTGCGACTGGGCAACCTGACCCACTGCGCCGGTCTCACTCACTGGATCGAAGCAACAAGACGCAACCACGCACGCTCAAGTGCCGGCAGAAAACCGGGCCTCGATCTCCGCGGCGATATCGTCCTTGCGCGCCTTGGCCAACGCCGCGCTCAACTCCGGCAGCACCTCGCCGAGTTCCTCGCTGTTCGAGCAGCGTTCGATCTTGAGCTGCAGAAAATACCCGCGCAGCCCCAGATGCTCGCGCACGGTTTCGCTCATCAGCGTATACAGCGCCTGATACCGCTGCGGGCTATCCACCGGCGCGCCGGTCGGCAGCGCGAACGCCACACCCGGCGTCGGCGCATGCGCGCTCACCGTGGCCGCGACCGCCGCGGATGAAGCGATCAGCCCCAGGCTTTCAAGCTGTTCCAGCGCATCGGCCGGGCCATGCAGGCTGGCGATCAGATCGCGCAGATGGCGCACGCTGCGCTCGCCGTCGACGATCAGCAGGATCGAACGCAGGACCGGCGGCAATTTGCGCGAACGGTGCTGGATCTCATCGCGGCCGTCGTTCGTTTTGACCGGCAGATCGCTGTCGCGCATGGCTATCCCTCGTAGTGAATCCGACCGCACTGCGAACGTCGCGGACCGCAGGCATCGGCTGCGTTGACTGCAGACTTCGCTACGCTCGCGCGCTCGGCCAGCACCGTCGTTCTCCCGGCTGGCAGCGGATCATGGCATGTGACTCCATGACGTTTCTGTGTCGTATTCGACGTTAGTCGTAAACGGAAATACGTCAACCTGCAAAGGTCGGATGCACGAAAAAGGCCAGGCAATCGCCTGGCCTTTTTACCTTGCTTCCCGCGTTTTACCGCCGCGCCGCATCGCGCGTGGCGATGCGGTCGAGCGGCACGCCGTCAGCGCTGCTCGATCGGCACGTAGGCGCGATCTTCCGGCCCGGTGTAGTTCGCGCTCGGGCGGATGATCTTGCCGTCCTCGCGCTGCTCGATCACGTGCGCGCTCCAGCCTGTGGTGCGCGCGATCACGAACAGCGGGGTGAACATCGGGGTCGGGATGCCCATCATGTGATAGGCCGACGCCGAGTACCAATCCAGGTTCGGGAACATCTTCTTGCTGTCCCACATCAAGGTCTCGATGCGTTCGCTGACGTCGAACAGGACCTGGTTGCCGCCGTCCTTGCACAGCGCGCGCGAGATTTCCTTGATGATCGGATTGCGCGGATCGCCGGTGGTGTAGACCGGATGACCGAAGCCGATCACGATTTCCTTGCGCTCCACGCGCGCGCGGATGTCGGCCTCGGCCTCGTCGGCGCTGTTGTAGCGCGAGATGATGTCCATCGCGACTTCGTTGGCGCCGCCGTGCTTGGGGCCGCGCAGCGCGCCGATCGCGCCGGTGATGCACGAATGCAGGTCCGAACCGGTACCGGCGATGACGCGCGCGGTGAACGTGCTCGCGTTGAACTCGTGTTCGGCGTAGAGGATCAGCGACTTGTCCAGCGAATCGGCCAGCAGCTGGCTCGGCGGTTCGCCGTGCAGCAGGTGCAGGAAGTGCGCGGCGACCGAGTCGTCGTCGGTTTCGCAATCGATGCGGCGGCCGTTGCGGGTGAAGTGCCACCAGTACAGCAGCATCGAACCGAAGCTGGCGATCAGGCGGTCGGCGATATCGCGCGCCTCGCTGGCCGGATGGCCTTCGCGCTCGGGCAGCACAGTGCCGAGCACCGAGCAGCCGTTGCGCAGCACGTCCATCGGATGCGCGTTGGCCGGCACCAGTTCCAGCGCGTCGGTGACGATCGCCGGCAGGCCGCGCAGGCGCTTGAGCTTGGTCTTGTACGCCTTGAGCTGCGAGGCGGTCGGCAGCACGCCGTGGACCAGCAGGTGCGAGACTTCCTCGAAGGTCGACTTGGTCGCCAGATCGTGGATGTCGTAGCCGCGGTAATGCAGATCGTTGCCGCTGCGGCCGACGGTGCACAGCGCGGTGTTGCCCGCGGCGGTGCCGCTCAGCGCGACGGATTTCTTGGGCTTGGGCAGGGTCTGTTGCGTGTCGCTCATGGTCCTTCCTCAATAAAGTTGTCTTTAATTCCTTCTTCCCTCTCCCATGCATGGGAGAGGGCAAGGGTGAGGGCGCGCGAATTCCGGCTTGCGTCGCTGGCGTGAAGTCTCGTGCCCTCACACCCCAAGGGTGCTTCCTTCGGGGCGTCCGGCCTGTCGGCCACCTTCTCCCGCAAGTGGGAGAAGGAAAATCTCAAGCGTTCCAACAAACTCTTCGTTCCATTCCCTCTCCCGCCTGCGGGAGAGGGCCAGGGTGAGGGCGCGCGACTTCCGGCTTGCGTCGCTGGCGTGAAGTTTCGTACGCCCTCACACCCCAAGGGTGCTTCCTTCGGGGCGTCCGGCCCTTCGGGCCGCCTTCTCCCGCAAGCGGGAGAAGGGCTCCGCGGGAGAAGGAAAAATCAGATCACCCGCTTTTCTTGGCGAACAACGCGTCCAATTTTCCTTCGAACGCGTGATATCCAATGCGGTCGTAAAGCTCCTCGCGCGTCTGCATGGTGTCGACCACGTTCTTTTGATGCCCATCGCGACGGATCGACTGATACACGTTCTCGGCCGCCTTGTTCATCGCGCGGAACGCCGACAGCGGGAACAATTGAATCGCCACGCCGGCCGACGCGAGTTCGTCGCGGGTGAACAACGGGGTCTGGCCGAATTCGGTGATGTTGGCCAGCACCGGCACCTTGACCGCATCGACGAAGCGGCGATAGGTCGGCAGGTCGTAAGCGGCCTCGGCGAAGATGCCGTCGGCGCCGGCTTCGACGCAAGCGATGGCGCGTTCGATCGCGGCGTCCACGCCGTCGACCGCGATCGCGTCGGTGCGCGCGATCAGGAAGAAGTCCGGATCGGTCTTGGCATCGGCCGCGGCCTTGACGCGGTCGGCCATTTCGCCGGCGGTGACGATTTCCTTGCCGGGACGATGGCCGCAACGCTTGGCGCCGACCTGGTCCTCGATATGGCAGGCGGCCGCGCCGGCCTTGATCAGCGACTTGACCGTGCGCTCTATGTTGAACGCGCTCGGGCCGAAGCCGGTGTCGATGTCGACCAGCAACGGCAGGTCGCACACGTCGCTGATGCGGCGCACGTCGACCAGCACGTCTTCGAGCGTGTTGATGCCCAGGTCCGGCAGACCCAGCGAGCCCGCGGCGACGCCGCCGCCGGACAGGTAGATGGCGCGGTAGCCGGCGCGCTTGGCCAGCAGCGCGTGGTTGGCGTTGATCGCGCCGATGACCTGCAGCGGCGATTCTTCGGCGAGCGCGGCGCGGAACTTCGCGCCGGCGGAGTGGTGGCTCATCTTCAAGCTCCGGGTGCCCGGTCGGGGGCGATCCGGATATTTTAACCCGCGGCGCGCACCGGCCGATGACGTCGCAGGCGGCTGAACGCGACCGGCCGGGAAGCGAACAGCGACCGGGTCGGCGAAACGGTCGGCGAATCGGCCGATCAGGCACAACGCCGCCGTTCGAGCCGCGAACCATCGGGTGGAGTATCGAGCCCCGCCAGCATGCCCACGGCAGGCAAAGGGCCGATCCCTGCCCTACCCGAGCCCTCGCATCGCGGCGATGCCGTCGCGCGGACACAGACACCGTGCGCCATCGCATGCGCGGCTCAGCGCGCTTCAACCGATGGTGCGAACGATATTGCCGTCCTGATCGCGGATATGGGTTTGCTTGACCACGACCTGCAAGGCCGGAAAGCCTTCGATCTCGTAGCTGCCGGCCTGCGCGCGCAGGCGCGAGACCAGGCTGCGCAAGGCCGGGTCGTTGAGCCGAAGATGCAGCGAGTCCTCGACCGCTTCCGCGCCGCAGCGCTGCGCGGGTTCGAACACGATGCGCTGGTCCTTGCCGATGAACTGGAACTCCACACCGAAGCGCAGCCGCAACGGCAGCAGCGCGAGCAGTTCGCCGACCTGATTGGCGCCGAGGGTGATCTGCGTGGTCGGCGAGCGCAACAAGCGCTTGTGCTGCTCCCAGCCGAGCTGATCGGTGAACAACATGCCGGTCGAGGAACCGTCGCGCGCCGATCCCTCGGCCAGCCGCGCCGCCACGTCTGCGTCCGCAAGCAGCGAGCCGCGCTCGATGTCGGTCACCCACAACGGCAGGTAGTCCTGGAAGACCTCCAGCACCTTCAGGGTCGACCAGCGCTTGAGCGCGAATTCCTCTTCGTTGGTCAGGCCGACGACCTGCAGGAAGTCCACGCGCCCGTTGAGCGTGTCGATCGGCGGCAATTCCGGATCTTCGATGAAGGCGACCGCGCGGATCGCGCTGTCGGTATCGGCGGCGATCGGGCCGTTGGCGTTGAGGTAATGCCCGGACTCGAAGGCGTTGCCGGTCTTGAACACATAACGCGCGAGGTTCTGCAGGAAGTTGAGCACCCAGGTCGGCGGATCCTCGCTGTCTTCCGGATCGGCCAGGCGGAAGCTCAGTTCGAAACCGTAGCCGCTGCGTTCGGGGTCGTCGGACTCCTTCGCGTACAGCTCGCTGAAACCATAGGTGATGAAATGCCAGTGCGGCACCGGGGCGATGCGCTTGTAGGCGCTGATGCCCGGCAAGGGATCGTTGCCGCCGAGCATGAAACCGATCACGGTGCCGTAATGCTTGGGCTCCTGGCGCGAATAGATCCGGTTCAGCGCGCGATCGATCGCGCTCCAGCCCGGTGCTTCGTCGTCCTGTGTGTCGTGCTGCATCGCGTGTTCGCCTGCCGTTTCACCGCGGGCCGTGCCCGCATGCCGTGGCCGATGCTAACGCGATCACGGGAAAATTTCGTCAATGCGCACATTTGGTGATCGGGCGTGAGTCACGCGTCGGCGCGGGTCAGCCGCCCGCGTCGGCGCCGCGTTCGAGCGCGCGGCGGACTTCGTCCAGCGCGGCCGGATCGTCGAGCGTGGACAGATCGCCCGGGTCGCGGTCTTCGGCCAGGGCCTGGATCGAGCGGCGCAGCAACTTGCCTGAGCGGGTCTTGGGCAGCGCGTTGACCACATACACCCGCGCCGGCCGCGCCAGCGCGCCGAGCTGTCGCACCACGCATTGCTGCATCGCCGCGGCGGCCAGCGCCGGGTTCTGCTCGCCGCTGGGCTTGAGCGTGGCGAACACCACCGGCACTTGGCCCTTGAGTTCGTCGTGCACGCCGATCACCGCCGCTTCGGCCACGCCGCTGTAACTGGCGACCGATTCCTCGATCTCGCGCGTGCCAAGACGATGGCCGGCGACGTTGATCACGTCGTCGGTGCGGCCGAGGATGAAGGTGTAGCCGTCGTCGTCGCGGATCGCCCAATCCAGCGAGCTGTACAGCAGTTCCTTGAAATGACTGAAGTAGCTCGACAGAAAGCGCGCGTCGTCGTTCCACACCGTGGTCATGCAGCCCGGCGGCAGCGGCGGCACGATCACCAGCACGCCCTTCTCGTTTGGGCCGGCGTCCAGACCGCTGGCTTCGTCGATCACGCGCAGGTGATAACCCGGCGTGGGCAGGCCGGGCGAGCCGAATTTCACCGGCTGCAGGTCCAGGCCCGGCATCAGCGACAGCACCGGCCAGCCGGTTTCGGTCTGCCAATAGTTGTCGATGATGGTCTTGCCGATGCCGTCGGTGATCCAGTGCGCGGTCGGTTCGTCGAGCGGTTCGCCGGCCAGGAACAACCAGTGCAGTTGCGACAGATCGTGTTTCTTCAACCACGACACGTCCTGCTTCTTCAGCACGCGGATGCCGGTCGGCGAGGAAAACATCGTGCGCACGCCGTACTGCTCGCAGATGCGCCACCAGATGCCGGGGTCGGGATTCGTCGGCAGGCCTTCGTACAGCACTGAGGTGGCGCCGGCGATCAACGGCCCGTAGACGTTGTAGGAATGACCGACCGCCCAGCCCACGTCGGAGGTCGAGAACATCACCTGGCCGGCGCGGATGTCGTAGATCGACCACATCGACAACGCGAGCGCGACCGCGTAGCCGCCGACATCGCGCTGCACGCCCTTGGGTTTGCCGGTGGTGCCGGAGGTGTACAGCAGGTAGCTGGGTTCGTTGGATTCGAGCCACTCGACCGCGACGTGTTCGCCGTCGTGCTGCGCTCGCAAGGTCGCGTAATCGAGATCGCGACCGGCGACGAGGGTGAGCGCCGGGTCCAAGCCGCGGCTGACGACCAACACGTGCGGCGGCGGCGATTGCGCTTCCTCGCAGGCCGCATCGACCAGCGGCTTGTAGGCGATGACCTTGCCGCCGCGCATGCCGGCATCGGCGCAGATCAGCAGCTTGGGCGTGGCATCATCGATGCGCAGCGCCAGGTTATGCGCGGCGAACCCGCCGAACACCACAGAATGCACCGCGCCGATGCGCGCGCAGGCCAGCATCGCGAACACCGCCTCGGCCATGTTCGGCATGTAGATCACCACCCGATCGCCGCGGCCCACGTCCAGCGACTTGAGCACGGCGGCGAAGGTATTCACCTCGCGGTGCAGTTCGCGATAGCTCAGCTCGACGGTCTGCCCGGTCTCGCTCGAAATCGCCACCAGCGCGAGCTGATCGCCGCGTTCGTCCAGATGACGGTCGATCGCGTTGTAGCAAAGATTGGTTTCGCCACCGGCGAACCACTTGCGGAACGGCGGGCGCGAGTAATCGAGAATGGCCTGCGGCGGCTTGCGCCAATGGATCGCCTGCGCCTGCTCGGCCCAGAACGCTTCGGGCTGCTCGATCGAGCGGCGGTGGAAGGCTTGGTAGGACTCGTGACGCATGCGGCTGCCTCGTGGAACCGGTGGGCTACCGTCGGCAGGCTAGACCAGCCTGTGGCGGGATGCGTTACGACCATGGTCTAGAGGTTGGGGTGTTGGCAAGGTGTGATGGGGTGGGATTGGGGATTCGCGCCTGGAATGGGGAATCCGGGCGCCGGGGCTGCGGGGCAGACGAAATCGTCGCCCGATTGGCGGTGGGGTACGGGTCTTACGCCGTAGTCGGGTTGACGCTGTCGCGGCTTGCGCCGCTCCTACAGGTAGGCCATGTCGTTTTCGCTTGCGCTTGAAGTCGCGCAGTTCACCCAGCGCTGCGAAGCATTGAGCTCGCGTTGACAACAGCACACCCGAAGGGCGGCGCACATGGATGTGCGCCGC
>NZ_LMHM01000013.1:45717-45785 GCF_001427785.1 Lysobacter sp. Root690 | reverse complement strand
TGTCAAAAGCGACAAAAGAAAGGTAACCAAAGAAAAACGCTTTTCTTTGAATCAAGGGCCCGCGCGTG
>NZ_LMHM01000013.1:485-45705 GCF_001427785.1 Lysobacter sp. Root690 | reverse complement strand
TCGGTGGCGCACGGCGCACATCCATGTGCGCCGCCCTACGGGTGTGCTTTTGTTCTCGCGAGTCAGCGGCTTCGCAGCGCTGGAAGAACTGCGCGGCTTCGAGCTCGAGCCGAAGCGACATGGCCTACCTGTAGGAGCGGCGCAAGCCGCGACCGCGCAAACCCGGCCACGGCGCAGATTACGACGCGCTCGAATCACCAGTCGCGAGCTACGAACCCATCCAAATCAGAACTGCGCATCGATCGTCAAAAATACCTGCCGCGGCGCATTGGCATGAAACGCGAACGCCTTCCCCTGCGGATCCGACGCACTGAACGCCGTCAGATTGCTGGCCGTGCGCTTGTCGGTCAGATTGCTGCCATTGAGCGCAATCGACCACTGCCGCAACGGCCCCATCGGCTCGAAGGTGTAGCGCAAGGCCGCGTCGAACTGAGTCGAACCGCCGAACCCATTGTCGTTAGTGTAGGTGTAATAGCGCTTGCCGGTGTACTTGCCGCTCACGCTCGCCAACCACGGCCCGCTGCGATAGCTCAGCTCGCTCGACAGCATCTTGTCTGGCACATCGACCACGCGCTTGTCGCGGGTCTGCACGACCTTGCCGCTGTCGATGTAGTTGTCCTGATAGGTCGACTTGTTCCACGACAGCGCGTTGTACCACTCGAACTGCGCCGTGGGCTTCCAGATGAAGACCAACTCGCTGCCGAAACTGTCGACCGAGCCGACGTTGAAGAACTGGGTGACGCACTCCGGACGCGTGCCGGCTTCGATGCTCGAACACGGGTTCAACGACAGCAGGCGGTTGTCGAACTTGACCTTGTAGACGCTGAAAGAGGCCTGGTAGGTCTCGCCCACGCGACGATAGCCGGCTTCCAGAGTCTTGGACGATTCGGGCTTGAGGCTGGCCTTCTGCACGTCGAACGCGGCCTGGCCGATCGCCAGCGGACCGCCGGCGCCGCCGCCGACGAAGGCCGCGACGTTTTCGGTGTAGGCGGCGAACAGTTCCTGGCCTTCGCCGAGTTTGTAGCCGACGCCGAGCTGCGGCAGGAAGCTGTCCTTGGTTTCCAGGCGCCCGCTCGCATTGGGCACTTCCATCGCGCGCGGATCGACCTGGCGCGCGCGCATGTCGACCTGGGTGCTCTTGGCGCCGACGTCCACGGTCATGCGGCCGTCGAGCAGGCTGATGGTGTCCTGCAGATACGCCTGGCGGGTGTTGATGCGGTACTTCTGGAAGAACAGGCGACGATCGGGATCGTTGAGGAAACGGTCGTCGTTGACCGGGCCTTCGATGAAATAGAAATTGCGTTGTACGTCGTGGTGGTTGCTCTCGTACCAGAACCCGCCTTCGATGCGGTGGTTGCCGATTTCCCAGGCCAACGAACTCATCGCGCCGTAGCGGTTGATGCCGTAGTTGGTGCTGCGGATCGAGATCGGGATCGCCTTGGGCGTGTTCGGATACGAGTAATTGCCCGGCGACCACCAATGGCCTTGGCCGCGGTCGTCGTGGTAATACGCCTGTGACTTCAACGTCAGGCCTTCGCCGAGATTGAACTCGCCGGCCAGCGCGGCCAAATGGTCGGTGCGTAGCGCGCGGCTGGCGTAGTAGGCATCGTCGATGGTCGCCGCCGGGCCGCTGAAGCCGCAGCGTGGATCGCCGGCGCGGTGCTGATTAGCCGGCCACGGCTTGGGAGCGCAGTACGCGGCGGCGAGCGCGCGCTGCCAATCGGGCTTGTACAGATTCCAGTCCCAACCCGAGCCGCGCGACAGCAAACCCTTGGACAGGTAAGCGAAGTTGGCCTGACTGGTTTCGGCGCTGGACACGAACGCGCTGATCCGGTTGCCGTCGCCGAACTGATACAGCGCCTTGAGGTTGACCTGGTTCTGATCCTGATTGTCGCCGGGCTTGGACCACATGTCGGCGCTGAGCAGCGAGCCGGACAGATACATCGAGAAGCCGCCGTGATCGCCAGTGTCCAGCCGCGCATAAGTGCGGCGGGTGCTGTCGCTGCCGAAGGTCTGGGCCAGACGCAGGCCGAATTCGGTCTGCGGATCGGAGGAGAAATACTGCAAGGTGCCGCCGAGGTTGCTGGTCGAGGCGGTGCCGAGCGAGCCGATGCCCGCGGCCAGTTCCGCGCCGGCCAGGTTCTCGCCGATCAATGCGCGGCTGATGCCCAGGCCGTTGTAGTTGCCGTAGCTGTTGTCGCCGAGCGGAATGCCGTCGAGGGTGTAGCCGAGCAGGCGCTGGTTGAAGCCGCGCAGGCTGATGGTCTGCGATTCCTCGTTGGCGCCGTAGGCGTCGTTGGACTGCACCGAGATGCCCGGCAGTTTGTTGAGGATCTTCTGCGGGCTGGTGCCCGGCGCGCGCTTTTCGATATCCGCCAGTTTGACCCGCTGCACCTGGCGGGTCTCGCCCATGCCGATCACCGACACCGCGTCGAGCGTGGTCGCGTCGCGGCCCGCCGCTTCGCCTGCGGCACCGTCGAGCGCGGTCTCGGGCGCGGGCGCGGCCTCGCGCGGGTCGGCGTGAACGGCCGAGGTCGACAGCGCGGTCCAGATCGCCAGCACGAGCGCGGGCGTGGCAAGGGGGTACTTCATTGCAATCTCCGGGGGAAGTTCGGGCAAAAATCCGGAGAAGCATGGGCGGCGCAGATGACGCGCTGATGGCGAACGGGCGCGGATGAACAGCGCCCCTAACCCTAAGGTGGTATTGGTCGCCGCCGCGACCCGGACCACTATCGGCACCGAACGCAGGGACCTGCGCTTGCCTTGCCGTTGCCTGCGCATGCCGCGAGCCGTTCGTGCAAAGCATCCACGCCCGTTTCGGTGTTACCGCCAGCGCAACAACCGCTTTCGCATCTTCAGTATTCGCTGCCCAGGAGCCGCCATAACGTGAGCGCCGTCACCCTCGCCGACACCGTGCCCAGCGCCCCGAGCGTGAGCCCGGGGCAACGCCTGAAATCGATCTTCTCCGGCTCGGTCGGCAACCTGGTCGAGTACTACGACTGGTACGTCTACACCTCGTTCTCGCTGTACTTCTCGCACGTGTTCTTCCCCAGCGGCGACAAGCTCAGCCAGAACCTCAAGACCGCGGCGATCTTCGCGGTCGGCTTCCTGATGCGCCCGATCGGCGGCTGGGTGTTCGGCCGCTACGCCGATCGCCATGGCCGCAAGGCCTCGCTGATGCTGTCGGTGCAGTTGATGTGTCTGGGCTCGCTGATCATCACCCTGACCCCGGGTTACGAAACCATCGGCCTGCTCGCGCCGATCCTGCTGCTGGCCGCGCGCTTGATGCAGGGCCTGAGCGTCGGCGGCGAGTACGGCAGCTCGGCCACTTACCTGAGCGAAATGGCGTCGAGCAAGCACCGCGGCTTCTGGTCGAGCTTCCTCTACGTCACCTTGATCATGGGCCAGCTGCTCGCGGTGCTGGTGCTGGTGGTGCTGCAGCAGTTCGTGCTGACCGACGAACAACTGCGCTCGTGGGGCTGGCGCATTCCATTCGCGATCGGCGCGGTCGCCGCGGTGGTCGCGCTGTACCTGCGCCGCAACATGCACGAGACCGAATCGTTCGCCAAGCTCAAGGCCAGCGACACGCCGCAGCGCAAGGAAGGTTCGCTGCGCACCTTGATGCAGCACCCGCGCGCGGTGCTGACCGTGATCGGTCTGACCATGGGCGGCACGCTGGCGTTCTATACCTACTCCAACTACATGCTGAAGTTCCTCAGCCTGAGCGCGGGGTTCAGTGAATCAACCGCGACCCTGATCAACGCCTCGACCCTGTTCGTGTACATGCTGCTGCAGCCGCTGATCGGCGCGCTGTCGGACCGGATCGGCCGGCGCCCGCTGCTGATCGCGTTCGGCGTGCTCGGCGCGGTGCTGACGGTGCCGGTGATGCATTGGATCCGCGATGCGCAGACGCCGCTGGAAGCGTTCTTCCTGATCATGGTGCTGCTCGGCGCGGTCAGCGGCTACACCGCGATCAACGCGGTGGTGAAGGCCGAGCTGTTCCCGGTCGAAGTGCGCGCGCTCGGCGTCGGCCTGCCGTATGCGCTGACCGTCGCGCTGTTCGGCGGCACCGCCGAGATCATCGCCCTGCAGTTCAAGCAGCACGGCATGGAGAGCGGTTTCTTCTGGTACGTCAGCGCCTGCATCGCCTGTTCGCTGCTGGTCTATTTCTTCATGCCCGACACGCGCAAGCATTCGACCATCGATCGCGACTGATGCCCGTCGTCGCGCACCCGAACGCAGCTCCCTTCCCCACCCTTTTCGCCGTCGTACGAGTACAGGAATCCCGCCCATGAAGAAGTCCGGTTCGCGTTTCTACTTGTGGGTGCTGGGCGCGATCGTGCTCGGCGGCGTGTTCGGGCACTTCTTCCCGGACATCGCGGTCAAGCTCAAGCCGCTCGGCGACGGGTTCATCTCGCTGATCAAGATGTTGATCGCGCCGATCATCTTCCTGACCGTGGTGCTCGGCATCGCCGGCGTGTCCGACGTGAAGAAGGTCGGCCGGGTCGGGGTCAAGGCGATCGTGTATTTCGAAGTGGTTTCGACCATCGCCCTGGTGATCGGCCTGGTGGTGGTCAACACGCTCAAGCCCGGCGCCGGTTTCAACGTCGACCCGGCCACGCTCGACGCCAGCGCGGTGGAGAAATACGCCGCCGCGGCCAAGGACCAGAGCACCGTCGATTTCATCCTGCACATCATCCCCAAGACCTTCACCGATGCCTTCACCGGCAACGGCGATCTGCTGCAGGTGCTGCTGATGGCGGTGCTGTTCGGCTTCGCCCTGCTGCACATGGGCAAGAGCGGCGAGAAGGTGATGGACCTGCTCGAAGCGGTGTCGAAGGTGTTCTTCGGCATGATGAGCATGATCATGAAGCTCGCGCCGATCGGCGCCGGCGCGGCGATGGCCTTCACCATCGGCAAGTACGGCGTGGATTCGCTCGGCCCGCTGGCCAAGCTGATGGGCAGCTTCTACCTGACCTGCGCGCTGTTCATCCTGATCGTGCTCGGCACGATCGCGCACTTCACCGGTTTCAGCATCCTGCGCTTCATCCGCTACATCCGCGACGAACTGCTGCTGGTGCTGGGCACCTCGTCGTCGGAATCGGCGCTGGTGCCGCTGATGCGCAAGCTCGAACGCCTGGGCTGCTCCAAGTCGGTGGTGGGTCTGGTCGTGCCCAGCGGTTATTCGTTCAATCTCGACGGCACCAACATCTACCTGACGATGGCGACGATCTTCGTCGCCCAGGCGCTCGGCGTCGATCTGACCCTGACCCAGGAACTGACCCTGCTGATGGTGGCGATGCTGACCTCCAAGGGCGCCTCGGGCGTCACCGGCGCGGGCTTCATCACGTTGGCGGCGACCTTGACCGTGGTGCCGTCGGTGCCGGTCGCGGGCTTGGCCCTGATCCTCGGCATCGATCGATTCATGAGCGAAGCGCGCGCGCTGACCAACTTCATCGGCAACGGCGTGGCGACGATCGTGGTCGCGCGCTGGGAGAACGAGCTTGACCGCGACAAGCTCAATCACGAACTGGCCAATCCGCCGAGCGCGACCGATCTCGACGACGATCTGCCGTCGGATCACCACGGGCCATTGGCCGAGAAAGCCGCCTGATCTAGCGCCGCCGCAGCTTCGCCGGGCGGTTTGATCAGCCCGGCTCATCCAACCTGATCACCACGAGCCGGGCGCGCTGCGCCCGGCGCGGTTTCCTGCTGCCAGGACGGCGGTCACGACCTGGAGTTCCGACCGATGATCCGTATCGACCGCCTCGCCTTCGCCCTGTCCGCCGCGATCCTGGCCGCCACGCTGCCGTGTAGCGCGCTGGCCGCCAATTTCGACGATTGGCCGACCAAATACACCTTCGACGACGGCACCGAGATTTCCGGCACCGCCAACGTCGCTTACGACGTGGTCGATTTCTCCGGCGACAACGGCTACGGCACCGCCGCGACCGCGTTGTCCGACGACGGCCATTTCCGTCGCCGCGAGTTCGGCGTGAACCTGAAGAAAAAGGACGTGTACGACTTCACCGCGGTGTTCGATTTCGAAGCCAAGGTCTGGCTCGACGTCGCCCTGCGCATGGAGACCAAGGCCTTGTTCGGCGCCGACTACGGCAAGCTGCGCGTGGGTTACTTCAAGACCCCGGTCAGCATGGAGAGCGTGGCGGCGTCGCGCAGCGGCAGCATGATCGAATTGTCGGCGGCGTCGCAGGCGATCTATCAGGCCCGCCGCACCGGCGTGGAATGGTCGATGGAGCGGCCGCGTTACGCGGTCAGCGCGGCGTATTTCTTCGGTCACGACCTGCAGGGCGACAACCCCGGCACCACCGCGGCCGGACGCGCGGTGTGGACGCCGGTCAAGGACAAGGATCATGTCGTGCATCTGGGCCTGACCGCATCGGTCGAAAACCCGCACGGTTTCACCGATGGACGCGGCGCGTATTTCGGCCCGTCCACCCGCTTCCGCGCGCGGCCGATGAACGGCCTGACCGCGGTGCGGCTGGTCGATTCGGGCAGCCTGCGCAACACCGACAAGGTGCTGCGCAACGGCCTGGAAGCGCTTTGGATCGACGGACCGTGGTCGGTGCAGGCCGAGTATCTGCGCGCCACGGCGCAACGCGAAAACGGCGCGCGCGATTTCACCGCCGACGGTTACTACGTCACCGGCAGTTGGGTGCTGACCGGCGAAACCCGGCCTTACACCGGCAACAACGTCGCCAATATCAAACCGGCGCATGGTTATGGCGCGGTCGAACTGCTCGCGCGCTACGGCGAGCTCGATCTAGACGATGACGGCATCGCCGGTGGCCGGCAGCGCGATCTGACCTTGGGCGTGAACTGGTACCTGACCACGCATTTCAAATTCCAGGCGAACTGGGTGCAGGTCAAGGCGGACAAGGGGCTGTTGTCGGGGGATCCGGATGTGATGGAAGTTCGGGCGCAGTTGCAGTTTTGAGGGCTGGGAATCGGGAATGGGGAATCGGGAGTCGTAAAAGCGGCAGTCCGCGGGCGCTTTGACTTTGCGCCTTCGGGTCGCGACGATGGCTTACGCATCACGACGCCGGTATTCCGGGGTAATCGTCGCCTGCCATCCCAACGCACCTGACCGATCGCGTCGCTCGCGCTTTTCCAATTCCCGATTCCCCATTCCCGATTCCCGCCGCCCATTGATCCCCCACCGCCGCCAGCTGCAAACCGCCCTGTGGATCGCCCTGATCGCGATCGGCGTGGCGCTGTCGATGCTGATCGCCGGACGCATCGCGTATTCGCAGGCGCTGCAACGCCAGGCCGGCGAAGCGCGCGCGTTGCTGGCCCAGCGCGCGCAGGTGATCGAGCAGCACATCGACCGGTATCGGATCATGCCGGCGGTGTTGTCGCTGGATCCGCAACTGCGCGCGACGCTCGCCTATCCCGACGACCGCACTCAGCGCCAGCGCGCCAACGAGCGCCTGGTCCAGCTCAATTTCGCCAACCGCACCAGCACCCTGACCCTGATCGACAGCAAGGGCATCGGCATCGCCGCGAGCAACTGGGACCTGCCCAACAGCAACGTCGGTCAGTCGTATGCGTTCCGCCCGTATTTCCAGAAGGCGATGAGCGATGGTGCCGGCGAGTTCTACGCGATCGGCGTTACCACGCATGTGCCGGGCCACTTCATCGCCCGCGCGATCCACGACGAACGCGGCGGCGCGGTCGGCGCGGTCGCGGTCAAGGTCGAACTCGAAGACATCCGCTCGGACTGGAGCGGTCGGGGCGATCTGGTCCTGCTCAGCGACGCCAGCGGCGTGGTGTTCCTGACCGCGCAGCCGCAGTGGCGCTATCGCCTGCTGCGCACGCCGACGCCGGCGCAGAACCTGCAACTGCAAAGCACCCGGCAATACCAGGGACAAACCCTGCGACCGGCCACGGTCCGGGTCGAACGCGAAGTCGGCGACGGCGCGCGCGTGGTGCGCCTGCGCGATCCGCTGATGCGCGAACCGATGCTGTGGCAATCGCTGCATCTGCCGCGCGAAGACTGGACCTTGCATCTGCTGCGCGATACCACGCCGAGCATCCGTACCGCTTGGATCGCCCGCGCGGTCGCTGCCGGTGCGTGGCTGCTGCTGGTCTCGGTCGTGCTGCTGCTGATGCAACGCAACCGCATCGCCGCGCTGCGGCTGCGCAGCCGGCAGGAACTGGAGAAGATGGTCGAGCATCACGCCGAAGCCTTGCGCAACGCGCAGGATGGCGTGGTCCAGGCGGCGCGGCAGGCGAGCCTGGGCGAAGGCCACAGCCTGGAGCATCTGCCGCAGGGCGTCAGCGTGGTCGATGCTGAGTTGCGCCTGGTCGCGTGGAATCAGCGCTATGCCGAACTGTTCCGTTATCCGCCCGACTTGCTGCAGGTCGGCCGCCCGATCGAAGACCTGATCCGCTACAACGCGCGCCGCGGCCTGCTCGGCAGCGATCCCGAAGACGCGATCCGTCGCCGCCTGGATCATCTGCAGCGCGGCCAGCCGTATCTGCACGAACGCGAGCGGCCCGATGGCACGGTGATCGAGATCCGCGGCAATCCCATGCCCGATGGCGGCTTCGTCACCAGTTACGCCGACATCACCGCGTACAAGCAGGCCGCGCGCGATCTGCGCACGCTCGCCGACAGCCTGGAGCGCGGGATCGAGCAACGCACCAGCGACCTGCAAAGCGCGAAGGGCGAAGCCGAGCGCGCCAACCGCTCCAAGACCCGCTTCGTCGCCGCCGCAGTCCACGACCTGCTGCAGCCGTTGAATGCGGCGCGCATGTACCTGTCGTCGCTGCGCCGGCGCGTCGATGCCGAAGGCCGCGAGCTGACCGACCACATCGAGGCCGCGCTGGCCGCGCAGGACGACATTCTGTCGAGCCTGCTGGATATTTCTCGGCTCGAGTCGGGCGCGCTGGAAGTCAAACGCGGCGCGCTGCCGCTGGCGCGCGTGCTGAGCGCGATCGAAAGCCAGTTCCGCATCCTGGCCGAATCGCGCGGCCTGCATCTGCATTGCCTGCCCTGCAGCGCGATCGTCGACAGCGATGAAGTGTTGCTGCGCCGGATCGTGCAGAACTTTCTTTCCAACGCGATGCAGTTCACCCCGCGCGACGGCCGCATCGTGCTCGGCGCGCGACGCTTGCACGATGGCGTGCGCATCGAGGTGTGGGACACCGGGCCGGGCATCGCGCCGAACAAGCGCGAACTGATCTTCGAGGAATTCCAGCGCCTGGACACCGGCGTGGAAGCGCCGCAGCGCGGCGCCGGCCTGGGATTGGCGATCGTGCGGCGAGTCGCGCTGTTGCTCGACCATCGCATCGGCCTGCGTTCGTGGCCAGGACGCGGCAGCGTGTTTTCGGTCGAGGTGCCGTATACAAGCGTGGCGGTCGACGATGCCGCAGCGAGCCCGCTGGCGGCGACGCAGGACGCCTCCCTGGTCAGTATCGATCGCGATCAAGACTCGCCGCTTTACGGGCGTCAGGTGTGGGTGGTCGACGACGACCCGCATTCGCGTCAGGCCGCGCAGCGCCTGCTCGAAGATTGGGGTTGCCGGATCGAGACCGCCGCGACCGCGGCCTGCGCGCTGACCCACGCTGATCACTTGCCGATGCCGGAGCTGTTGTTGCTCGATTACCGATTGGGCGAGAGCACCGGCTTCGAATTGGGCACGCAGTTGGAAGCCAAATGGAAACGCATGCCGCCGGTGGTGTTGATGTCGGCCGATGCCGATCCCGGGCTGCGTACGCGCGCTAGCGAGCGTGGGTGGAGTTTTCTGCCGAAGCCGCTGAAGCCGGCGGCGTTGCGGGCGTTGGTTACGCGGATGGTGATGCGCGGGGGTTGAGGCTCAGGCCGATACGGCGCGAATTTGTGTTCTTCGCGTCGTGGTTGTGTAGCGCGCGGATGCGATGTCGATGGGCGATCTGCTGGCACCGGGCGTTTTCCGCGTCGTGGCTGGTAAAGCAAAAGCGAATCCCCCTACCCCCCTTTTACAAAGGGGGGAACAGCAACGGCGACAGCGAAGGAACTACATTGGCGAGAAGCAGTTGCTGAAATCGGCGCTTACTTTCGAGTTGGCAGTTAAAAACAGCGTCGACTTTCGAAGTCATCGCTGAAGTCGGCGCTCACTTTCGAAGCTGCGGCTGAAATCGGCGCCCACTTTCGAAGTCGCAGCTGAAAACGGAGCCCACCTTTGAAGTCGCGGCTGAAATCGGTGTCCACTTTGGAAAAGGGGGCGAGCGCCCGGCGTGGTTCGATCCTGGGTGGCTATCGGTGCGCGGGGGATTCGCTGTTCGCATCAGACGATGCAAAAGTCGCACTCCGGGCCGTCTTCATTGAGAGCGACGATTGAGAGAGCTTGCCAACAGCGATACATCGACCTCGACCGCCGCGCGGCAACCCCTTAGCCGTGCAACCCAGCCGCATCGTCTTCCAGCGACAACCCCTTCACCAACACCGCCGCCTGCGTGCGCGAATGGCAACCGAGTTTGCGCAGGATCGCGGTGACGTGGATCTTGACCGTGTTCTCGGCCAGCGACAGTTCGTAGGCGATCTGCTTGTTGAGCAGGCCGTCGGCCAGCCGCAACAGCACCCGCATCTGCTGCGGAGTGAGCTGGGCCAGGCGATCGGCGAGTTGCGCGTCGCCTTCGTCGCGCTCGACCTGCTGCGGCGGAAACCAGATGTTGCCTGCGAGCACCGCCTCGACCGCTTCGGCCAGCACCGTCGACGGCGCCGACTTGGGCACGAAGCCCGAGGCGCCGAACTGCTGCGCACGGCGGATCGTGCGCGGGTGTTCGTTCGAGGAAATGATCACTACCGGCAGCTCGGGACGTTCGCCGCGCGCGTACACCAGCGAGGAGAAACCCATCGCACCGGGCATCATCAGGTCGAGCATGGCCAGGTCGAATTCCTCGCCGCTGGCGATCGCCGCCTCCAGCGCGCTCTGGCTGGACACCTCGACCATCGCCGCGCCGGGCGCGATCTCGCCCAGCGCGAAGCGCAACGCCGCCCGGAACATCGGGTGGTCGTCGGCGATCAGGATGCGCAGGGTGTCGCTCATCGGATAGGTCCGCTCGGATTCACAGCGGGGTCGATGCTACACGGTCGCGGGGATGGGGCGCCGGGGTTGATCCCGGTAGGCGCCCATCGCTTATGCCATCGCGCCGACAGTTCCTGCTCTTGCTACTGCTCCCTCTCCCGCCCGCGGNTCGAGGACAAGGAGCTCGCGTCGCAGCCAAGATTCGCGAGCCCTCATCCGGCCCTGCGGGCCACCTTCTCCCGTAAACGGGAGAAGGACTCGCCCACAAAAAAACGGGGCGGCCGAAGCCGCCCCGTTCATCCATCACATCGCGCGATCGATCAGCCCAGCAGATGCGCCACGCCGGCGCGCTCTTCCTCGAGCTCGGCCAGGGTCTTGTCCATCGCGGCGCGGCTGAACGCGTCCACTTCCAGACCTTCCACGCGCTTGTACTCGCCGTTCTCGGTGATCACCGGCACGCCGTACATCACCGTCTCCGGGATGCCGTAGCTGCCGTCGGACGGCACGCCCATGGTCACCCACTTGCCGTTGCTGCCGAGCACCCAGTCGCGCACGTGGTCGATGGCGGCATTGGCCGCCGACGCCGCCGAGGACAGGCCGCGTGCTTCGATGATCGCCGCGCCGCGCTTGCCGACCTGCGGGATGAAGGTGTTCGCGTTCCAGTCGGCGTCGTTGATCTTGTCCTTCAGCGACTGGCCGTTGACCGTGGCGAAGCGGTAGTCCGGGTACATGGTCGGGCTGTGGTTGCCCCACACCACCAGGCTTTCGATGTCGCCCACGGCCACGCCGGCCTTCGCGGCGAGCTGGCTCAGCGCGCGGTTGTGGTCCAGGCGCAGCATCGCGGTGAAGTTCTTGGCCGGCAGGTCCGGCGCCGACTTCATCGCGATGTAGGCGTTGGTGTTGGCCGGGTTGCCGACCACCAGCACCTTGACGTTGCGCGAAGCGACCTTGTTCAACGCCGCGCCCTGCGCGGTGAAGATCTTGGCGTTTTCCAGCAGCAGGTCCTTGCGCTCCATGCCCGGGCCGCGCGGACGCGCGCCGACCAGCAGGGCCACGTCGGCGTCCTTGAACGCGACTTCGGCGTCGTCGGTGCCGACCACGCCGGCCAGCAGCGGGAACGCGCAGTCTTCCAGCTCCATGATCACGCCCTTGAGCGCGGCCTGGGCCTTCTCCAGCGGCAGTTCCAGCAACTGCAGGATGACGGGCTGATCCTTGCCGAGCATTTCGCCGGAAGCGATGCGGAACAGCAGCGAGTAGCCGATCTGGCCGGCAGCACCGGTGACGGCAACGCGGACGGGGGTCTTCATCGGGGTCTTTCCTTCACGAGTGAACGGTATGGCGGGCACGCGGCCCGCAGGGTTGATTGGAAACCGCGCGCGGCCTGCGCCGCGCGCCGGGGAGTTCGCTTACAGGCGGTAGCCGAGCGGCTCCATCCGGTCCTTGATCTCGTCCATGTTGTAACCGTAGACGATGTCCTGACCGATGATGGTGACCGGCACGCCGCGCGCGCCGACGGCCTCCATCGCGCGCTGGCCGGCTTCGGTGTCGATGTCGATCAGGCTGTAGCGCACGTTCGCCAATTCGAAATCCTTGCGCAGTTTTTCGCAGTAGCCGCACCAGTCCGCGGCCAACATCACGATGCGCTTGTCGCCGGTGGTATGGCGCGGATCGTCGGGCTTGAGTTCGGCCGGACGCGAGGCGAACAGATCGAAGCCGTTCGCCTTGATCAGCTTGACTCCGCCGATGCCGACGGCGGCGGCCAGGGCGATCCAGAGCACGGTGGTAACACGCATGTCGAATTCCTTGTCTCTACGATCGCCGTGACGGACCGGTTGCCATGATTCCGCGCCGGGCTCAGGCGAGCTCGGCGAAGAATTCCTGGAACCGCTGCAGACCCGGCGCCAGCTGCGGCGTCGGACAGGTGTAGCTGATACGCAGCGCGCGCGGCTCGCCGAACGCCGAGCCCGGCACGCAGGCCACGCCCTTGGTTTCCAGCAGCGCGTTGCAGAAGTCCATGTCGTTTTCGATCTTCAGTCCGCTCGGCGCATGGGTCTTGCCGAACGCGACGCTGATGTCCGGGAACACGTAGAACGCGCCCTGCGGACGCGGGCAGATCACGCCCGGAATCGCGTTCATCACGTCCATGACCTGATCGCGCTTGGCCTGGAACTCGGCGCAGCGCGCGGTCGGCACGTCCTGCGGACCCGACAGCGCGGCCACGGCGGCGGCGGTGACGATTTCCGGGATGTTGGTGATGTGGTTGGAGTTCATCGTGGTCACGGCCTGCGCCACCACTTCCGGACCGGCCATGAAGCCCACCCGCCAACCCGGCATGCCGTAGGTCTTGGACAGCGAGTCGATGAAGATCACCCGGTCGCGCAACTCGGGCCGCGCATGCACGAAGTTGTGATAGCCCAGGCCGTCGAACACCATGCGGTTGTAGATGTCGTCGGTGATGACCCAGGTGTCCGGGTACTTGGCGACGACGTCGGCCAGCGCATCGATCTCTTCCTTCCCGTACACCATGCCGGTCGGGTTGGAGGGATTGTTGAACAGGAACACGCGCGGCTTCTTCGCCAGCGCGGCGTCGAGCTGTTCGGGCGTGAGCTTGTAGTCCTGCGAGGCCGGGCACGGCAGCAGGTCGATCTTGGCGTTGACGATCTCGGCGATGTCGAGATAGCTGGTCCAGTACGGGGTCGGGAAGACGATGGTGTCGCCTTCGTCCAACAGCGCCTCGGCGATGTTGTAGATCACGTGTTTGGCGCCGATGCCGGTGGCGCAGTTGACCCGGCCGTAACCGCTCAGGCCGATCTTGCTCATGTGCTCGATGAACGCGTCCAGCAGCGCATCGGCGCCGCGGTTGCTGCCGTACTGGCCGCTGTCCTTGGCCAGGGCTTCGCGCACGGCGGCGTAGACGTGATCGCCGGGCAGGAAGTTGGGAACGCCGATCGAGAAGCTGATGATGTCGCGACCTTCGGCCTTGAGCCGCTTGGCCTTTTCGGCAACCTGCATGATCGCGCTGGGCTTGGCGCGACCGATGCGCCGGGCGAGCTGGGGCATCGTGAGAACCTCGTGGGGATGGCTCGTGGGGTGATGTACGACGGAGCGTGTGCGGGACAGATGCGTGGGCCGAACGGCCGTGACGCCGCGGCGATCGCTGCCGGAATCGCATCCCCGACGGCGCGGGAATGGCCGAAAACTACCGCCGGAACCACGGGTTCGAGCCGCAAAATGGTAGCACAGCGACGGCGTCGGACCGGTTTCGCCGCGCGCCGCCGAGCCGCCGCCACCTGCCCGGACCCGGGCGTTCGCCGTGCCCGATCCGCCACCGCGCCTTGCATATCCTGTCACTTGAAAACGTGTACGGGTTTGCGTTTTAGTATCGCGGGGATTCGCGCCGGCTCGGCCGCGCGAACGGCAACACCAACGCGGGACCATCGGCACCAGGGGGCCGGTCATGAATCGAATCAAGCAAGCGCTGACGGGCGCGGTCGTAGTGCTGTGCCTGAGCGGCCTGCCGCTGCCGGCGGCCCATGCGCAGACCCGCACCGCGACCGACACCAGCGGTCATCAGCTCAAGGTCGACGGCACCGTGGTGCTGATCGAGCCGGACATCGAACTGAGCCTGATCACCGCCGGCGGCCTCAACGAGCCGCGCAAGGAATGGTCCGACAACGCGCGCAAGCTGTACCCGCGGGCCGTGCACGACCTGCTCGGCGGCGCCAAGACCCAGCGCAAGGACGATTACGACGTTCCCGACGACCTCGATCCGAACTCGCGCCTGGGCCAGGTCATGCGCCTGAATCAGGCGGTCGCGCTGAGCATCGCCCAGTACTCGCAGGCCGGTAACAACGCCCTGGCGACCAAGAAAGACCCGAAGACCAACAAGCCGCGTCTGGACTGGACCCTCGGCCCGGGCGTGACCGAACTGCGCGAGGCGACCGGCGCCGATTACGGCCTGTTCACCTACGTCCGCGATTCGTACGCCAGCGGCGGCCGCAAGGCCGTGCGGATGCTGGCGATGATCACCGGCGCGGCCCTGGGCGCGTACGTCGACGTCGGCGGCGGCAGCCAGATCGGCGTGGCCACCCTGGTCGACCTGCGCACCGGCCAGGTGGTGTGGTTCAACTTGATGGCCAAGCAAAGCGGCGACCTGCGCGACGAGAAAGGCGCCAAGGGCACGGTCGCGAGCATGTTGAAGGACATTCCGCTGTGAGCGCCGCGCCGGTTTCCCCGGCGCGCGCGACCGCGGCCCGCGGCCGGATCCGATTCCCGATCGCCGCGGCCGTCGCGCTGGCGACAACGCTGGCGGCGCTGCCCGCGCCGTCGGCCGCGGCCGAAACCGCGCCGATGCCGCTGCAACCGGGCGAGCGGCCGGCCGTCAACAGCACCGAGGCCGAGCTGTGGTACGGCATGGACCAGGCCGAGCGCGACCTCAAGACCGCGCCGATCCTGGTCCGCGACCCGGCCCTGAACGCCTACGTCCACGGCGTCGCCTGCCGGGTCGCCGGGCCGCATTGCCAGGACCTGCGCGTCTATATCGTCGACGTGCCGGTGTTCAACGCCTCGATGGCGCCCAACGGCGCGATGCTGGTGTTCACCGGCGCGCTGCTGCGCATGCAGGACGAATCCGAGCTGGCGCTGGTCCTGGGCCACGAGTTCGCCCACTACCAACAGCGCCACAGCCTGCGTTACTGGACCAAGGCCAAGGGCACGACCGCGTTCATGGCCAGCTTCGGCGCGATTCCGGGTTTGAACCTGGTCGCGCTGGCCGCTTCGATCGGCGGCCTGGCCAACGTCAGCAAGTTCTCCCGCGACATGGAACGCGAGGCCGACCGCATCGGCTACGGCCATGCCCTGGGCCAGGGCTACGACCCCAAGGCCGGCGCCGAAGTGTGGGGACGGATGCTGCGCGAGGAAAAATCCAGCAAGGCGCGCAAGCCCTGGCCGGTGTTCGCCAGCCATCCGAACACCGCCGAGCGGCTGGAAGACACCGCCGCCGCGGCCAAGACCCACGCGCAGACGCCGCACCAGATCGGCCGCGAGGCTTATCAGGCGGCGATGCGGCCGTTCCTGGACCGCTGGCTGGCGGCGGAGCTGTCGCGCCGCACCTACGACACCTCGATCCAGGTGATCGGCGATCTCAAGCAGGAAGCGCAGACCGCCGCCGACCTGGGCAGCCAGGGCCTGTACGCGTTCTATCTGGCCGAGGCCTATCGCCGGCGCGGCAAGAACGACGATCGCGAGCAAGCCGCCAGACTCGTCGCCGAAGCGGTGACCCATGACGACGCGCCGCCGGCGGCATGGCGCGAGTACGGCTACGTGCTGCGCGATCGCAAGGAACCCAAGCCGGCCGCCGACGCGTTCCGGCGTTATCTCGCCGCCGCGCCGAGCGCGGACGAACGCAGTTTCATCGAAAAAACCATCGCCGATCTGGAGAGTGCGCAGTGAATGCCCGTGTCGTGAACCTACCCATTCGCAACGTCCGCGCCGCGCGCCTGATGTTGCTGGCCGCCGCGCTGGCGATGCTCGCGCTGACCGGCTGCGCCACCAATACCCTGCAGCGCAAGGGCGCGGCGACGGTGTTCGATCTGCGTCTGGACAGCGAATTGGACTGGGCGCGCATCAAGGGCGCGCGCCAGGAGCTGTGGACGATCGATGGCAGCAAGCTCAATCAACTGCGGATCTATTCGGGCGTGAAGCCGAATGAGCACGTATTCATGGCGCGCAAGGAAAAAGCCTCCAAGCCCGACGGCCCCTGGTTCCGCGGCGGCATGCGCGCCGACGAGTTGCGCGACCTGATCCTGGACGGCCTGCGCGAGGAAGGCGCGGTCAACGTCAGCGGCAGCCAACTGCGTCCGCAGCGTTTCAGCAACGTCGACGGGGTGCGTTTCGACTTCGCCATGACCGATGCCGGCGGCTTGAACTACAAGGGCACGGCAGCTGCGGTCGAACGCGACGGCAAGCTGACCGCGCTGGTGTGGCTGGCGCCGGGCGAGCATTACCACGACCGCGACGTGGTCGCGGTCAATCGCATGCTCGACGGGATGCAGTTCGCGCAGTGAGTGCGATGCGCGCGGGCGGACAATCCGTCCGACGCTTGCGCGGTGAACGGGGGGCGGCGTGCGGGTCTTTGGCGCTCGCATCGTCGCGCCGAAACCGGCGATCGCGGCTCGCGCGGGCAGCGCCCGAAAACGAAATAAAAAAAAGACGGCCGCGAGGCCGTCTTTTTCGTTCGTCCGCGGCCTCCGGTCGGCGCGCCGCGGACGGCAACCCTTACGGGCGCTTGTTTTCGTCGAGAATCTTGTTCCAGTCGGCCACGCGATCGGCCTTGGCGGCCAGCACCGCGGCGGTGTCGCCCTCGATCTTGATCGAGTTGATCGCATCGCCCTGCTTGATCGTGTCGACGATCTCCTGGCCCTCGAGCACCTTGCCGAACACGGTGTGCTTGCCGTCCAGCCAGTCGCACACGACGTGGGTGATGAAGAACTGGCTGCCGTTGGTGCCCGGGCCGGCATTGGCCATCGACAGCACGCCGCGCTGGTGGCTCAGGCCGTTGCGGGTCTCGTCCTCGAACCGGTAGCCCGGGCCGCCGGTGCCGGTGCCCTGCGGGCAGCCGCCCTGAACCATGAAGTTCGGGATCACGCGATGGAAGGCCAGGCCGTCGTAGAAGCCGCGCTGGGCCAGGTTGACGAAGTTGGCGACGGTCAGCGGCGCCTTGTCGGCGGCGAGTTCGACGCGGATCGGGCCGCGCGAGGTGTCGAAGGTGGCGATCAGGCTCATGCAACGCACTCCAGGTGTAGCGATGGGGATGGGGAAATGTGGCTCGCTCGCCGACATGGCGACTGTCGAGGCAATCCACAATGGTACCGAAGCGAAAAAGCAGCCGCCCAACCGAAGCCGCGCAGCCGGCGCGGGTCGCGGCCGCCCAGGGCTGGCTGAACGCCGCCGTCCAAAGCCGACCCCGCGCAGTGCCCCGGGACGGTCCCGTGCCGGGCCGTTCTGCGGCGCCCGGCCGGAAACGGCAGGGTCCCCCGAAACGGCCGGGCGGCTGGATCGGTCGGGCCTCGGGGCCACTGACCTGCGCCGAACTAACACAAGAAACCGTTTTCACAGGCATTGCCGTCGCATAACGCCATCCAAATATGAATAGGCCCCGCCACGGCAGGCACTTGCCACCTTTGACCGGTATAATGGCCGGCTATCTTCCTCAGCTATAGCGCCTTCCGGCGTCCAATCGCATGTCCATCGAACGCCTGCGCAATATCGCCATCGTCGCCCACGTCGACCACGGCAAGACCACCCTCGTCGACTGCCTGTTGAAGCAGTCCGGCACCCTGTCCGAACGCACGGTGCTCGCCGAGCGCGCGATGGACAGCAACGACCAGGAAAAGGAACGTGGCATCACGATCCTGGCCAAGAACACCGCCATCACCTGGCAGGGCAACCGCATCAACATCGTCGACACCCCAGGCCACGCCGACTTCGGCGGTGAGGTCGAGCGCGTGCTGTCGATGGTCGACTCGGTGCTGATCCTGGTCGACGCGATGGACGGCCCGATGCCGCAGACCCGCTTCGTCACCCAGAAGGCCTTCGCGATGGGCTTCAAGCCGATCGTGGTGGTCAACAAGATCGACCGCCCGGGCGCCCGTCCGGACTGGGTCATCGACCAGGTGTTCGACCTGTTCGACAAGCTCGGCGCCACCAACGAGCAGCTCGACTTCCCGATCGTCTACGCCTCGGCGCTGCACGGCTACGCCAGCCTGGACGACGCCGCGCGCTCGGGCGACATGACCCCGCTGTACGAAGCGATCATGAAGCACGTCCCGCCGCCGGAAGTCGATCTCGACGGCCCGTTCCAGATGCGCATCAGCCAGCTGGACTACAGCAACTTCGTCGGCCTGATCGGCATCGGCCGCATCCAGCGCGGCAAGGTCCGCCGCAACATGCCGGTCAGCGTGGTCGACCGCGAAGGCAAGAAGCGCCAGGGCAAGGTCCTGCAGGTGCTCGGCTTCATGGGCCTTGAGCGCCTGGAGACCGAGGAAGCCGAGGCCGGCGACATCGTCGCCATCTCCGGCGTCGCCGACCTGTCGATCTCCGACACCGTGTGCGCGCTGGATACCCCCGAAGCCCTGCCCGCGCTGACCGTCGACGAGCCGACCATCAGCATGACCTTCCAGGTCAACAATTCGCCGTTCGCCGGCCAGAAGGAACACAGTGGCGGCAAGTTCCTCACCAGCCGCCAGCTGCGCGAGCGTCTGCAGCGCGAAACCCTGCACAACGTGGCGCTGAAGGTCGAAGAAGGCTCCGATCCGGACAAGTTCCTGGTCTCGGGCCGCGGCGAACTGCACCTGTCGGTGCTGATCGAAAACATGCGCCGCGAAGGCTTCGAGCTGGCGGTGTCGCGTCCGGAAGTCATCATCAAGGAAATCGACGGCAAGCTGATGGAGCCGGTCGAACAGTTGGTGGTCGACATCGAAGAGCAGCACCAGGGCGGCGTCATGGAGAAGCTCGGCACCCGCAAGGCTCAGCTCAAGGACATGGTGTCCGACGGCAAGGGTCGCGTGCGTCTGGACTACATGATCCCCGCTCGCGGTCTGATCGGCTTCCAGAACGAATTCCGCACGCTGACCCAGGGTTCGGGCCTGCTGTTCCATGTGTTCGACCACTACGGTCCGAAGGAACAGGGCGCGATCGCCAAGCGCATCAACGGCGTGATGATCGCCAATGCGCCGGGCACCACCCCGGCTTACTCGTTGGGACCGCTGCAGGAACGCGGCAAGCTGTTCGCTGCCGAAGGCGACAACGTGTATGAGGGCCAGCTGATCGGCATCCACTCGAAGGACAACGACCTCACCGTCAACGCGATCAAGACCAAGCCGCTGACCAACATGCGCGCCTCGGGCAAGGACGATGCGATCCAGCTGAGCCCGGCGATCAAGTACACGCTGGAACAGGCGCTGGACTTCATCGAAGACGACGAGCTGGTCGAAGTCACGCCGAAGGAAATCCGTCTGCGCAAGAAGTTCCTCACCGAAAGCGATCGCAAGCGCGCCTCGCGCGCGGCCTGATCGCCTGACCGGTAAGCAGTAATTGCAGTAGAGCCGCGCGTTTGGGGAACCAGCGCGCGTTGCAAGGATCGAAGTGAAATGGACTTACACGATCTGATCTGGTGGTTCGCGGGCCTCGCGCCCGGACTGCTGCTGGGCTGGTGGCTGGGCGCGCGCAAGCGCCCGGCCACGACCCAGGCCGAGGCGACGGCCACGCCGTCCCCGCCGCAACCGCAACTGCCGCCTGAGCCGCAGCCTGCGCCTGCGGTCGCGCAAAACGCGCCCGTACTCGCCGCGCCCGCCGCACCGGCACAGCAAACCGTCGCGCCGCCCGCACCCGAACCGCCCGCCCCCGCCGCTCCTGTATGGTCGCCGGAGGTGCAGGCGCTGTTCGACAAGGGCGAGACGATCGAAGCGATCAAGAAAATCCGCGCCACCCTCGGCGGCCCGGTCGCCCGCAAGGTCGCGCGCGAACACCTGAGCGAAGGCGAGTTCCGCCTACCCTCCGACATCCGCAAGCTCGCCGACGCGAACAAGAAACTCGAAGCGATCCGCCTGCTGTGCGATCAGACTCATATGGACATGCCGCTGGCTCAACGACTGGTTGAGCACTACGTCGCCCATCCAACCCGATGACCCAACCCGAAACGCACTACGACGCCAACCCCAAGGCCCACCCGGGCCTGCATGTGATCGCCGCGGTCGAAGCGGTCAAGGGCGCGCTCGCGCTCAGCGCGGCGAGCGGACTGGAATTGCTCGGGCCGGCGCCACTGCAGCGCTGGATCGGCGAACTGATCAAGCGTTTCCACCTGGACCCCGAGCACGGCTCGCTGGCGTGGCTCGCCCACACCATCAGCCCGCATTCGGTGCATCTCGCCGCGGCCGTCGTGCTCGCCTACGGATTGCTGCACCTGATCGAAGCCTGGGGCCTGTGGAAGGCGAAGGCCTGGGCCTCGTGGCTGGGCTGTCTCGGCGCCGCGTTGTACCTGCCGTTCGACATTTACGCGATGTTCCGCCATCCCGGCTGGCTGGCCACGGCGGTGCTGATCATCAACCTGATCGTGGTGTGGGTGCTGGCGCGCGACATCCTCAAGCGTCGGCAGTGATCGCACGTCGCGCATCGCGAAGTCGTTTGTAAGACGCGCGTCGGCAGCGACGCTTTTCGCTCAGCTCACGGCAACGGTCGGCACGCTCCGGGCCCAGTCCATCGACACGCGTGGACTGCGCCGGCGCCGATCGGATCGGCCGAACCGTCGAATCGATCCGATCGAAACGCGCCGCGCCTGCAGCCACGCCCCAAAATCCTCGAACCCGTTCCCGATGAACCCGAATTGTTAGCGACTGATTAAACCGCACCGTGCCTGGGTTCCACCCCGATCGGGCTGCAGTCACAGGCATCGCGCGCCGCGCCGGTGTATGGTTTCCAGGTCGCGGCGATCGGCCGCGATGCACGCCGCGCGCCGCATCGCGCGGCCTGCGCGTCCGAACCATCCGATGCGGGCGCGCGCATGCCGCTGCGCGCGCTGTCGATGCTGGCACGGCTCACTCCCCACCACGAGGAACGCTCATGAAGACTTGGTCCAAGCCTCAGATCCGCGAAATCTCGGTCGGCTGCGAAATCAATTCGTACTCCTCCGGCGACCTGTTCTGAGCATGCCCGCCTCTGCCGTCGCAACGCGCCCGGGGCCGCGCAGCCATTCGATGGATCATCGGTGATGCGCATCCTCGTACTCGGTGCGGCGGCCGGAGGCGGCTACCCGCAGTGGAACTGCAACACCCCCGGCAGCCAGCGCGCCTGGCGCCAGGAACCCGGCCACCAGCGCCGCACCCAGGCCAGCATCGCGGTCAGCGCCGACGACCAGCGCTGGCTGCTGATCAACGCCTCGCCCGACTTCCGCCAGCAGATCCTCGCCCAGCCCGCGCTGTGGCCGAAACGTGATCTGCGCCACTCGCCGATCGAAGCTGTGCTGCTGACCAGCGGCGAGATCGATCACATCGCGGGACTGCTGTCGATGCGCGAACGCCAGCGCTTCGACCTGTGGGCGAGCTCACGCGTACACGACGTGCTGAGCCAGAATCCGATCTTCGACTCGCTGCATCCCGATTACGTCGCGCGCAAGACGCTGACCCTGGATAAGCCGATCGAGGTCGCGGGCCACGACGCGCCGTTGGGCTTGTGGGTCAACGCGTTCAGCGTGCCCGGCAAGGTGCCGTTGTTCATGGAGTCGCGCGCGAACGGTAATCTGCAGGGCGGCGACGAAGAAACGGTCGGCCTGGAAATCAGCGATGGCCGCGAACGATTTCTCTACATCCCCGGCTGCGCCGCGATGACCGACGACCTGCGCCGGCGCTTGCACGGCGCCTCGCTGGTGTTGTTCGACGGTACCTTGTGGCGCGACGACGAAATGGTCCGCGCCGGCGTCGGCAGCAAGACCGGCGCGCGCATGGGCCATATGAACATCGCCGGCGACGGCGGCGAGGACGGCGGCACGCTCGCCGCATTCGCTCCGCTTGAAGTGCGGCGCAAATTGTTCATCCATCTCAACACCACCAACCCGCTGCTCGACGATCATTCGCCCGAACGCGCGCAGGCGCGCGCGCACGGCTGGGAAGTCGCCGAGGACGGCATGGAGCTGCAGCTGTGAACGCAAGCGCGACCCAGGCGATCGACACCGATTTCATCGGCGACGATGCGTTGCTGACCCCGGCGCAACTGGAAGCGCGGCTGCGCGCGATCGGCGCCGAGCGTTATCACGACAAACATCCGTTCCATCATCTGCTGCACAGCGGCCAGTTGAACCGCGGCCAAGTCCAGGCCTGGGCGCTCAACCGTTTCGAATACCAGCGTTGCATCCCGCTCAAGGATGCTGCCCTGCTCGCGCGCATCGAGGATCCGCAACTGCGCCGGGTCTGGCGCCAGCGCATCGTCGATCACGACGGCGAGCGCGACGGCGACGGCGGCATCGCGCGTTGGCTGCATCTGACCGATGCGCTGGGCCTGGACCGGGCGATGGTCGAATCCGGCCGCGCCCTGCTGCCTGCGACGCGTTTCGCGGTGCAGGCCTATATCCACTTCGTGCGCGAACGCAGCCTGCTCGAAGCGATCGCCTCCTCGCTGACCGAACTGTTCGCGCCGACCATCATCGGCCAGCGGGTCAGCGGCATGTTGGCCAATTACGATTTCGTATCGCGGCAATCGCTGGCCTATTTCGATTCGCGCCTGCACCAGGCGCCGCAGGACGCCGACTTCGCCCTCGACTACGTCAAGCGCCACGCCCTCACCCGCGAGCAGCAGGACGCGGTGTGCGCGGCGCTGCGGTTCAAGTGCGAGGTGCTGTGGTCGATGCTCGATGCGCTGCACCTGGCGTATGTAGAACCGCGCTTGATTCCTCCGGGTGCGTTCCGTCCGGATGAGGTGTCGGCATGAGCGCAACGATCGAATCGAACACGGTGCCGCGCTTCCCCGCCGGGGTTCGCCTGCAGCACGATCGCGCGCGCGATCAGTGGGTGCTGCTCGCGCCGGAACGGGTGGTCGAACTCGACGAGATCGCTCACGCCGTGCTCGCCCGCGTCGATGCCGCGAGCGACGTCGACACCATCGTGCAGGCGCTGGCCGCCGAGTACGGCGCCGAGCCTTCGCAAGTGCACGGCGACGTGATCGAACTGTTCGCGACCTTGCTGGAAAAGCGCATGCTCACGCTGAGCGCGCCGATGCCATGAGCGCCGAGGCCGCCAGCGTCGTCGGCATCGCCCCGGAGCTTGCGCCACGCAAGACGCCGACAGCCGTGCCCGCGCCGCCGCTGGCGGTGCTGCTGGAACTGACCCATCGCTGCCCGCTGTCGTGCCCGTACTGCTCCAACCCGCTGCAACTGGTCGGCATGCGCGAAGAACTGACCACCGCCGACTGGCTGCGCGTGCTCGATCAGGCCGCCGAGCTCGGCGTGCTGCAGGTGCATTACTCTGGCGGCGAACCGACCTTGCGCAAGGACCTGCCCGAGCTGCTGCGGCATGCGCGCGCGCTCGGCCTGTACTGCAACCTGATCACCTCCGGCGTCGGCGTGACGCGCGAGCGTCTGCAGGAGTTGCAGCAAGCTGGCCTGGATCATCTGCAGCTGAGCATCCAGGACAGCCAGGCCGCGGGCGCCGACCGCATCGCCGGTTACGCCGGCAGCCACGAACGCAAGCTCGCGCTGGCGCGCTGGTGCGGCGAACTCGATCTGCCGCTGACCCTCAACGCCGTCGTGCATCGGCACAACGCCGAACGCGTCGCGCAGATGATCGAACTCGCGCTCGACCTGGGCGCCGGCCGGCTCGAAGTCGCGCACACCCAGTACTACGGCTGGGGCCTGACCAATCGCGCCGCGCTGATGCCCACGCGCGCGCAACTCGATGCGGTCACCGCCGTGGTCGAGGACGCGCGCCAGCGGCTGCGCGGCCGGCTGACCATCGACTACGTCACTCCCGACTATTACGCGCGCCGGCCCAAGGCCTGCATGGGCGGCTGGGCGCAGCGCTTCGTCAACATCACCCCGGACGGCAAGGTGCTGCCCTGCCACGCCGCCGAGACCCTGACCGAGCTGCATTTCGACTCGGTGCGCGAACGCAGCCTCGGCGACATCTGGCGCGACTCCGACGCGTTCGTGCGTTACCGCGGCACCGACTGGATGCCCGAGCCCTGCCGCGGCTGCGAGCGCCGCGAAATCGACTGGGGCGGTTGCCGCTGCCAAGCGCTGGCGCTCAGCGGCCGCGCCGACACCCTCGATCCGGTGTGCGAGAAATCGCCCGATCACGCACGGGTTCGCGCTTTGGCCGAAGCCGAGTCGGCCGCGCCGGCGCCGGAGTTCGTCTACCGCCGCCTGCGCACGACAGGCGCCAAGGCCGCGACTGACTGACGCCGCGTTGGCGACTCGCGTCGGTAACCGTCAGTCCAGCAGCTCGCGCAGCCGCTCGAAATAATCGCCGCTCCATGTCGAATACAGCGCATCGTCGAGATTGACGATCCGATAGCCGTCGTCGACGTCGAAGTGGGAGAACACGCAACGGCACACGCCCAACGCAATCCAGACGATGGTCGCGCGATGCGCGGCGCGCGCGGTTGCGTCGCTCGATACCAGTTGCATGTCGGCGACGAGCGATTCGAACAAGCCCGCGTCGAACACGCCGAGCTCGAACAGCCCATGGCAGAACGTGCCTTCGATCGCGTCGTCGCGATTGCTCAGCAGATGGGCGATGGCCGCATCGATCCGCGGATCGCGCGGCGCGGCTTGAGTCGGAACCGTCGAAATCATCGCTGCGTCCTTTCGAATAGAAAACCCGCGCGGCCGCGACCACCCACCTCAAGCCGCGACGAGGCCACGAGACATCGTAACGGTGCCATCCGCACCGCGCGACGCAAGCACGCAGGCACCCCATCGTTCCGCCCGGGATCCTGGGCCGTTCGAACAGGCTTGCCGCGTCGCCGACTGCGGGCATACTCGAGCGAATCCCTCGCGCGCCACGATCAGGAACCGGCCATGCCCGCCTTTCATTGCACCGCCCGCCTCGGCCTCGCGGCGCTGACGCTCGCGCTGGCCGCATGCACCGGCACCCAGGCCGTGCGCGCGCCACGGCCGGTGGCGGCCTCCGACGAAGCCGCCAAGGGCTTCCTGCCGACCGACCCGCTGCGCCTGGCCGAAGCCGACACCGCCGCGCTGAGCGCGCGCATGGCCGGCGGCGAGCTCAGCAGCGTGCGCCTGACCCAGGGCTACCTCGACCGCATCGCCGCGCTCGACGACGCCGGCCCGCAGCTCAACGCGGTGATCGAACTCAACCCCGACGCGATCGCCGAAGCGCGCAAGCTCGACGAAGAACGCAAGGCCGGCCAGCTGCGCGGCCCGCTGCACGGCATCCCGGTGCTGATCAAGGACAACATCGACGCCACCCCGATGGTCAATTCGGCCGGCTCGCTGGCCCTGGCCGAACACCGGCCCAAGACCGACGCGCCGATCGTCGCCGCGCTGCGCCGCGCCGGCGCGGTGATCCTGGGCAAGACCAACCTCAGCGAATGGGCGAATTTCCGTTCGACCCATTCGATCTCCGGCTGGAGCGGCCGCGGCGGCCTGACCCGCAATCCCTACGTGCTCGACCGCACCGCCTGCGGCTCCAGCAGCGGCACCGGCGCGGCGATCGCCGCCAGCCTGGCCGCGGTCGGCGTCGGCACCGAAACCGACGGCAGCATCCTGTGCCCGGCAGCGATGAACGGCCTGGTCGGGTTCAAGCCCACGGTCGGGCTGGTCAGTCGCCAGGGCATCATTCCGATCTCGCACAGCCAGGACACCGCCGGACCGATGGCGCGCAGCGTCGCCGACGCCGCGCAACTGCTCAGCGTGCTCGCGTCGGCCGAAGCCGGCGGCGACAGCGCCGCGCTGGCCGGCGCCGACAAGCGTCTGGCCGATTACGTCGCCGGACTGGACGGCGACGCGCTGCACGGCGCACGCCTGGGCCTGCTGCGCGAATCGGGTGTCGGTCAGTTGCCGGCGATCGACGCCGCGCTCGAACGCGCGATCAAGACCTTGCGCGACGCCGGCGCCACCATCGTCGAGGTCAAGATCGCCACCGCGGGCCAGTGGGACCGCGCCGAGGGCGAGGTGCTGCGTTACGAATTCAAGGACGGCCTGGAGCGCTATCTGCGCGAAAGCGGCGCGCCGGTGAAAACACTCGGCGAACTGATCGCGTTCAACCTGGCCCACGCCGCGCGCGAGCAGCCTTACTTCGGCCAGGAACTGTTCGAGCAGGCCAACAAGAAGGGCAGCCTCAAGGACCCGGCCTACCGCAAGTTCGCCGCGCAGGCGCGGCAGCTCGCCGGCCCGCAAGGCATCGACGCGACGCTCAAGCGGCATAAGCTCGACGCGCTGATCGCGCCGGCCACCACGCCGGCCTTCATGGTCGATCCGGTCAACGGCGACCCGTTCGGCGGCGCCAGCTGGGGCGCGGCCGCGGTCGCCGGCTACCCGAGCCTGACCGTGCCGATGGGCGACGCCTCCGGCCTGCCGATCGGCCTGGTGTTCATGGGCAAGCGCTGGAGCGACGCGCAACTGCTGTCGCTGGGCTATGCGTTCGAACAACTGACCCTGGCGCGCACGCCGCCGGGGTATCGGGTGACGCTGAGTCCCTGAGTTCGCCTCGCGTCGTTAGCGCATCAGCCCCCTGTAGGAGCGGCGCAAGCCGCGACCACGACACCACGGCAACGACGCAAACACGTCCCGCCACCAAACCCCGAAAACCAAAAACCCGCCTCATCGGCGGGTTTTTGTTATCTGCATTCAAGCTCGCGTTACACCGACCGCCCAAGCCGCTTCCACACCTGCAGCAAGCCAATCAAATGAACCACGCCGATGCCAAGGCAAATCCCCGAACTCCACAGCCAGAAACTCACGCTGCGCCCCGGAAACGCACTCATCATCGGCACCGCGGCCACCCCGCGCAGCAGATACACCGCGGTGACCAGACCCAGCACCGTGCGCAGCAATGGCAATCGCCGCAACACACCCGCCGCGGAAAACGCGTACAGCGACCAGACCATCAGCACCGAGGCGATCACCAGCGTGGCGACCACCGGATACCAGTGACCCGCGATCGAGGCCTGCGCCATCCATTCGCCGGCCCCCAGCGCGCGATACCACGGCGCGCCGAACACGATGCAGCCCAGATGCAAAAAGGCGGCGAGCGCGCTGAGCGCACCCGCCGCCATCAAGGCCCGATTACGTTCGCCGCTCATGGTCCTTGCGAACCGATGACCGACAACCCGCCTCAGGCCGGCGCCGCGATCTGCGCCTGCTTGCGCACGATCAGCATCGCCACCTCCAGCGCCTGTTCGTAGTTCAAACGCGGATCGACCGTGGAACGGTAAGCGCGCTCGAGATCGCTCTCGGTCAACTCACGCGCGCCGCCCAGGCATTCGGTCACGTCTTCGCCGGTCAGCTCCAGATGCACACCGCCCAATCGCGTGCCGGCCGCGGCATGCAGCTCGAACGAGGTCTCGATCTCGGCGCGGATGTTGCGGAAGCGGCGGGTCTTGTAACCGTTGCTGGTGCTCTCGGTATTGCCGTGCATCGGATCGCACACCCATAGCACGCGACGACCGTCGCGACGCATCGCATCGAGCAGCGGCGGCAGCTTCTCGGCGACCGCGGTCGCGCCCATGCGATGGATGAAGGTCAACCGGCCCGGCTCGTCCTCGGGATTGAGCAGGTCGATCGTGCGCAGCAGCTGATCGGGCGTGACCGACGGACCGACCTTGAGCGCGATCGGGTTGCGGATGCCGCGGAAGTACTCGGCATGGGCGCCATCGACCGCGGCGGTGCGCATGCCGATCCACGGGTAGTGGGTGCTGAGATTGAAGTGGCCCCAGTGACGCGGCACCTGCCGGGTCATCGACTCTTCGTACGGCAGCAGCAGCGCTTCGTGCGAGGTGTAGAAATCGACCCGGTTGAGGTTGTGCACCTCCGAACCCGACAAGGTCTCCATGAAGCGCACCGCGTCGCCGATCGCGTTGACCATGCGCCGGTACTCGTCGGCCAGCGGCGAATGGCCGACCCAGCTCAGGTTCCAGTACTCGGGATGGTGCAGGTCGGCGAAACCGCCGTCGATCAGCGCGCGCACGAAGTTCATCGTCATCGCCGAACGCGCATGGCCCTTGATCATGCGACGCGGGTCGGGCCGGCGCGCGGCCTCGTTGAAGGCCGGCGCGTTGACCATGTCGCCGCGGTAGCTCGGCAGGGTCACGCCGTCGATGGTCTCGCTGTCGGCCGAACGCGGCTTGGCGTACTGGCCGGCGAAACGCCCGACCCGCACCACCGGCTTGCGCATGCCGTGGACCAGCACCAGGCTCATCTGCAGCAACACCTTCAGACGGTTGGAGATGACGTCCGACGAACACTGGTCGAAGCTCTCGGCGCAGTCGCCGCCTTGCAGCAAAAATCGCTTGCCTTCCTGCGCTTCGGCCAGTTGCTGCTTGAGCGAGAGGATCTCCCACGAGGTCACCAACGGCGGCAGCTGACGCAATTCCTGCAACGCGGATTCAAGATCGGCCGCGTCCGGATAGCTGGGCAACTGCAGTGCGGTGCGCTCGCGCCAGGAGGTCGGGCTCCAGTCGGCGGGCAGGTTGACGGCACGGAGGTTGCTGTTGCGATCGGAAGCGCTCATTTCCTTGATTCCAGTTGGTGTCGCGGTGTGTGGTGGGTGGTTGGGATGGATGGGAGGATGGAGACGGCGATGGAACGGCGAAGGCTTATCTGGTTCAACGGCCGCGGAACGCGGCATAGGCCGCCCACAGCGCCAGCACGACGAAGCAGACCAGGCTCCAGGCCGGCATGGACAGGCCCAGGAAGGTCCAGTCCACGTTGGCGCATTCGCCCGAACCCGTCATGACCTTCTTGATCACGCCGGTGATCGGCATCGCATCGAGCATGTAGTTCAGGCCCGGGCCGCAGGCCGGGACCTGGTCCGGCGGCAGGTGCTGCAGGCGCACGTGATTGCCGGCGACCGCGATACCGCCCAGCGAGGCTAGCAGGGCCAGCACGCCGTAACCGCGACGCCCGCCGGGCTTCTTGGGGCCGTGCAGCGCGCCGAGCAGAAACACCAGGCCGAGCGCGGCGAACGCCACGCGCTGGAAGATGCACAGCGGGCACGGCTCGAGGTGCTCGTAGAGCTGCAGGTAGAAGGCATACGCGAGCAGGCCCGCGCAGGCCAGAAAACCAAGCAGAAATTGAATCCGGAAGGAGGCTTTGAGGGGGTTCATGCTCACACCATACGGGTCTGGGTCGGGTCGTGCCAATGTCGAATCGGCATGTATTTTCGCAACGCGGCATTTCGTCGCAGCAACATCGACTGCGCCCGGGGACGAAAGTTGCCGCCCCGTTCACGACCCTGAAAACCCCTCCGATGCATGGGACGACCGAACCCTGCAACGGCGCGTCGCTTTCGACCGCAACCGTTGCGCGAGTAACCGTTGCCAGAACGCAAAAACCCCGGCCGAGGCCGGGGCTTTGCTGGCTGCCGCCACGACCGCGAACGGCCATGGACGGTAGAGGCTTGCAGATGGAACCACGCTGCGCCGGTCGCCCGGCGCGGCGGAATTACTCGGCCGCGGCTTGCGGACGATCGACCAGCTCGACGTAGGCCATCGGCGCATTGTCGCCAGCGCGGAAACCGCACTTGAGGATGCGCAGGTAACCGCCCGGACGCGACGCGTAGCGCGGGCCGAGTTCGACGAACAAGGTGCCGACGGCTTCCTTGTCACGCAGGCGCGAGAACGCCAGGCGGCGATTGGCCACGCCGTCCTTCTTCGCCAGGGTGATGAGCGGCTCGGCGACGCGACGCAGCTCCTTGGCCTTCGGCAGGGTGGTGCGGATGAGACCGTGCTTGATCAGCGAGGCGGCCATGTTGGTGAACATGGCGTCGCGGTGAGCACTGGTGCGGCTGAACTTACGGCCGGATTTCTGATGGCGCATGACTGTGATTCCTGATGAATGGTGAAACGGTTGGACTTCGCTGTCGCCATCCAGGCGTTGGAGCATTGGACTGCGGGTGGTCCGAACCGATCGGTCCTTGATCGGCGGGTCGCGGGCTTTTTTGTCCGTCGACGGGGTGGTGCTTGGTGCTTGTTACGAATTTTGGTGTTGCTTATGGATCAAGAGCCCACGCTTCGGGGAACCTCGGCGTGGACTCTTTTCGTTCCCGGCCCTGCGCAGGGCGCAGGGCGTTCGGCCCAGCCGCGCGGCAGTGCCGCGCGAGCTAGGCTGGGCCTCACCCCATCATCCCGTGCGAGGCGATGCCGGCGGGCGGCCAGTTTTCCAGCTTCATGCCGAGCGACAGGCCGCGCTGAGCCAGCACTTCCTTGATCTCGGTGAGCGACTTCTTGCCGAGGTTCGGGGTCTTGAGCAGCTCGACTTCGGTCTTCTGGATCAGATCGCCGACGTAGTAGATGCTCTCGGCCTTGAGGCAGTTGGCCGAACGCACGGTGAGCTCGAGATCGTCGATCGGACGCAGCAGGATCGGATCGATGCCGCTGGTGGCCGGCTTCGCCGCACCGCGGTCGCGGTGGGTGAAGTCGCCGAACACCGACAGCTGATCGGTGAGGATGTCGGCGGCGGTGCGCACGGCTTCCTCGGCGTCGATCGTGCCGTTGGTTTCGATGTCCAGCACCAGCTTGTCGAGGTCGGTGCGCTGCTCGACGCGCGCGGCTTCCACCGCGTAGGCGACGCGACGAACCGGCGAGAAGCTCGCGTCCAGCATCAGACGACCGATCGCGCGGGTTTCTTCGTCCGGACGACGGCGCGAAGCCGCCGGCTGGTAGCCGAAACCGCGTTCGATCTTCAGACGCATGTTGATCGCCGTATCCTTGGTCAGGTGGCAGATCACGTGGTCGGTGTTGAGGATTTCGACGTTGTGGTCGGTCTTGATGTCGCCGGCGGTGACGATGCCGGGACCCTGCTTGGCCAGCGACAGCGTCGACGCGTCGCCGGTGTGCATGCGGATGGCGACGTCCTTGAGGTTCAGCAGAACCTCCAGCACGTCCTCTTCCAGACCTTCGACCGTGGTGTATTCATGCAGCACGCCATCGATTTCGACCTCGGTGATGGCGAAACCCGGGATCGACGACAGCAGCACGCGCCGCAGCGCGTTGCCCAGCGTGTGGCCGTAACCGCGCTCCAGCGGCTCGATCACGACCTTCGCGCGATTGCCGGTGAGGCGTTCGATCTGCGGACCACGCGGGCGCAGTACCTGATTGGCGGTAACCGTCATGTTTCGGTGTCTCCAATGACCTCCACCGGGGGGCGGCGGGAGGCTTTAGCTCTTGGAGCCCTCTCTTAACGAGAGAGCGGCCGGTGCGCATGGCGCACCGACCTGGGTTGCGGGTTCTCCGCCGGATCCTGAGGGACGCCGGCGGATGCCCTGCACTATTACTTGCTGTACAACTCGACGATCAGCGCTTCGTTGATGTCGGCCGGCAGGTCCGCACGATCCGGAACCGCCTTGAACACGCCGCTGAACTTCTTGCTGTCCACTTCGACCCACGACGGCGACAGGTCCATCTGCGACGACACGGTCAGGGATTCCTGCACGCGAAGCTGCTTCTGGGCGCGCTCGGACAACGCGATCGCGTCGCCGGCCTTGACCTGGTACGACGGAAGGTTGACCGACTTGCCGTTGACGGTGACGCCGCGGTGCGAGACCAGCTGACGGGCAGCCGGACGAGTCACGGCGAAGCCCATGCGGTAGACGACGTTGTCGAGACGGGTTTCCAGCAACTGCAGCAGGTTCTCGCCGGTGTTGCCCTTCTTGGTCGAGGCCTTCTTGTAGTAGTTGCGGAACTGACGTTCCAGCAGACCGTAGATACGCTTGACCTTCTGCTTCTCACGAAGCTGGGTGGCGTAGTCGGACAGCTTGCCCTTGCGGGCGGTGGGGCCGTGCTGACCGGGCTTCTGCTCCAGTTTGCACTTCGAGTCGAGCGCGCGAGCGGACGACTTCAGACCAAGATCGGCGCCTTCGCGACGGGCGAGCTTACAGGTGGGGCCAATATAACGAGCCATTTTTCTTCAGCTCCTCAGACGCGACGCTTCTTCGGCGGACGGCACCCGTTGTGCGGGATAGGCGTCACGTCGATGATGTTGATGATCTTGTAACCGACGTTGTTCAAGGAACGAACGGCGGACTCACGACCCGGACCCGGGCCCTTGATGCGCACTTCCAACGACTTGACGCCGTAGTCGAGCGCAGCACGGCCAGCCTTTTCGGCTGCCACCTGGGCGGCGAACGGGGTCGACTTGCGGGAACCGCGGAAACCCGCGCCGCCCGAGGTCGCCCACGAGAGCGCGTTGCCCTGGCGGTCGGTGATCGTGATGATGGTGTTGTTGAAAGAAGCGTGGACGTGGGCGATACCGTCGGTGACGATGCGCTTGATCTTCTTCTTGGTCTTGACTGCTGCCGGCTTGGCCATGGTCTAGGTTCCCTTACTTCTTGATGGCCTTGCGCGGACCCTTGCGGGTACGTGCGTTGGTACGCGTGCGCTGACCACGCAGCGGCAAGCCGCGGCGGTGACGCAGGCCGCGGTAGCAGCCCAGGTCCATCAAACGCTTGATCGCAATACCGACCTCGCGACGCAAGTCGCCTTCGACCACGAACTTGCCGACTTCGGCGCGCAAGCGCTCGACTTCGGGCTCGGACAGGTCACGGATCTTCGTGGTCGAAGTCACACCCGCCGTCTGGCAGATCTGCTTCGAACGGGTACGGCCGATGCCGAAAATGCTTTGCAGGCCAACCCAGACATGCTTCTGGGCAGGCAAATTAACGCCCGCAATACGCGCCATAAGGCGATCTCCAACTGATTTGGCGGCCGAGACGGATTAATCCCGGCGGAGTGAACTGGAAATTATATCTAGGTCTCGGGTTAATAGGAAGCCCCGCGGCACCAAAGGTGCCACGGAACCACGGCATGGGGAGTGTGCCCATGCTCCGGCGACGAGTCTGAACTGGCTGAACAATGCGATGACCTGCCCTGCCCAGCCCCGCGCGCTACTCTGGCGCGCGGAACGGTCCTGACTCACCCGCGCGCGAGACCGCCGCGCGAGCCGCCCTTCAAGTTCGCTTTCTTCAACAGGCTCTCGTACTGATGCGACATCAGATGAGCCTGGATTTGAGCGATGAAATCCATGATCACGACCACCACGATCAACAGCGACGTACCGCCGAAGTAGAACGAGGTGCCGAGCTGGGTACGCATGACCTCCGGAAGGAGGCAGACGATCACCAGGTAAATTGCGCCGGCCGCCGTCAAGCGGGTCAGCACGCCGTCAACATAGTCCGCGGTGGCCTTGCCGGGGCGAATGCCCGGGATCAGCGCGCCCGACTTCTTGAGGTTGTCGGCGGTTTCCTGCGAATTGAACACCAGCGCGGTGTAGAAGAACGCGAAACCGATGATCAAGCCAGCATACAGGATCATGTGGACCGGCTCGCCCGGGCTGAGCCACTGGCTCAGGCGCTGGAGGAAACCGGACACGCCGCTGCCGCTGTTGCTCTGGGCGAACCAGGTCGCGGCGGTGGCGGGGAACATCACGATGCTGGAGGCGAAGATCGCCGGAATCACGCCCGACATGTTGAGCTTCAACGGCAGGAACGACGCCTGATTCATGTAGGCGTTGCGACCGCCCTGGCGACGCGCGTAGTTGACCGTGATCCGACGCTGGCCGCGTTCGACGAACACCACCAGGTAGGTGAAGGCCACCACCAAGGCGATGATCAGAATCGCCACGATCGGACTCATGTCGCCGTTGCGGATCTGCTCGAACATCTGGATCACCGCGGCCGGAAGGCCGGCGACGATACCCGCGAAGATGATCAGCGAAACGCCGTTGCCGACGCCGCGCTCGGTGATCTGCTCGCCCAGCCACATCAGGAACATGGTGCCCGCCGTCAAGGCGATCACCGCGGTCAGGATGAAGCCCATGCCCGGTGCGTAGACCACCGGCGTGCCGTCGGGCGCGAGGCTCGACTGCAGGCCCGTGGCGATGCCCCAGGCCTGGAAGATCGCCAGCGGAATCGCACCCATGCGCGACCATTGATTGATCTTGCGACGACCCGATTCGCCTTCCTTCTGGATGGCTTTCAGGCTCGGCACGATCTGCACCAGCAGCTGCACGATGATGGACGCCGAGATATACGGCATCACGTTCAACGCGAACAGGCTGAAGCGGTGCAGAGCGCCACCGGAGAACATGTTGAACATGTCCACGATGGTGCCCTGCTTGGTCTCCATGAACTTGACCATCGCTTCCGGGTTGATACCCGGCACCGGGATGTAGCTGCCGATGCGATAGACGATCAACGCGCCGATGACGAACAGCAAACGCTGACGCAACTCGGTGAACTTACCGAGTCCGCCGCCGATTCCAGCCATTGCGTTGCCGCTGCGCGCCATTGAGCCCTTACTCCTCGACCTTGCCGCCGGCCGCTTCGACCGCGGCCTTCGCGCCGGCCGTGGCCAGCACGCCCTTGAGCACGAACTTCTTGGTCAGCTCGCCCTTCTTCACGATCTTGGCCTGCTTGGCGTTGCTCGGAACCAGCTTCGCGGCCTTGAGCGCGGCGAAATCGATCTCGCCGGCTTCCAGCTTGTCCAGCTGATACAGCAGCACTTCGGCCGTGTCGTTCTTCAGCTTGGAGCGGAAGCCGATCTTCGGCAGACGACGCTGCATGGGCATCTGGCCGCCTTCGAAACCGGCCTTGATCTTGCCCTTGCCCGAACGCGCGAACGAACCCTTGTGGCCGCGGCCCGCGGTCTTGCCGAGGCCCGAACCGATACCGCGACCGACACGCTTGCGGTCTTCGCGGGCGCCGTCAGCCGGCTTGAGTGTATTGAGACGCATGATGTGCTCCTTAGCCCTCGACCTGAACCAGGTAGTGGACCGTATTGATCAGGCCACGAACCTGCGGGCTGTCTTTCAGCGTCCGCACGTCGTTGAGCTTGTTCAGGCCGAGCGCCTTCACCGACAGGCGGTGACGCGACTGACAGCCACGCAGACCCTTGACCAGGCGCACCGTGACGGTGCCGCCTTCGACGGGCGTGTTAGCAGCCTTAGCCATGGTTGAGATCCTCCACCTTCTTGCCGCGCTTGGCCGCGATCTTGGCCGGCGAGTGCATGCCGGTCAGACCCTTGAGCGTAGCGCGAACCAGGTTGATCGGGTTACGCGAACCGGTGGCCTTGGCCAGCACGTTCTTGACGCCGACCGCTTCGAGCACGGCGCGCATCGCGCCGCCGGCGATCACGCCGGTACCTTCCGACGCCGGCTGCATGTACACATGCGCCGCGCCATGGCCCGACTTCACGGCATGCCACAAGGTGCCGCCGTTGAGGTCCACGTTGTTCATCGCCTTGCGGGCGTATTCCATCGACTTCTGGATCGCGACCGGCACTTCGCGCGCCTTGCCGTAGCCGAAGCCGACCTTGCCGTTGCCGTCACCGACCACCGTCAACGCGGTGAAGGTGAACTGGCGACCGCCCTTGACGGTCTTGCTGACGCGGTTGACCGCGATCAGCTTCTCGATCATGCCGTCGTCGATCTCTTCGCGGTTGCGATCACGGTCGCGGCCCCGCGGGGCTCTATCGTCTGCCATTTCGGTGTCTCGTTGATTAATGGGATTTGCGGCGTGGCCGCTTATGATTGTGAAGTGGTTCGGGTGCCTCGCCGTGGCGGGAATCCACCAGAGCGCCCGACACAAGCCCGTGTCGGCGGTTGAAACTATTCGGTGCGAAAGGCGTGGAGACGAATCTCCACGCTTTCAAGTCTCGAAAGACTTAGAACTGCAGACCGCCTTCGCGAGCGGCATCGGCCAGCGCCTTGATGCGGCCGTGGTAGCGGTAGCCCGAGCGGTCGAACGCGACCTTCTCGATGCCCGCGGCCTTGGCGCGCTCGGCGATCATCTTGCCGACCTTGACGGCGGCTTCGGCGTTCTTGCCGTTCTTCAGGCCTTCCTTGACGTCGGCCTGCACGGTCGAAGCCGAAGCCAGGACCTTGGAGCCGTCGGCGGTGAAGACCTGGGCGTACAGGTGCTGACCGGTGCGCAGCACGGTCAGACGGGCGACGCCGAGATTGCGGATGTGCGACCGGGTCGACTTGGCGCGGCGCAGACGAGCGATGTTCTTGTTCATGTTCTGATCTCCGAAAGCTGAAGGCTTGGTGTCGTGGGAGCCGATGCGGGACCGGCGCCCTACCCGTTAGGCCTTCTTGGCTTCCTTGCGGATGATGACTTCGCCGGCGTACTTCACACCCTTGCCCTTGTAGGGCTCCGGCGGACGGAAACCGCGGATCTTGGCGGCAACTTCACCGACGCGCTGCTTGTCCGCGCCCTGGACCAGGATTTCGGTCTGGGTGGGAGTCGCGATGGTGATGCCTTCCGGAGCCTTGAACAGGACCGGATGGGAGAAACCCAGGGCCAGGTTCAGGTCGGCGCCCTGCATCGAGGCGCGGTAACCGACGCCGACCAGCTCGAGCTTGCGCTCGAAGCCTTCGGACACGCCCTTCACCATGTTGGCGAGGATCGCGCGCAGGGTGCCGGTCAGCGGGATCAGCGCCGCGTCTTCGGTGGTGAACAGCGCTTCGCCGTTCTCGACCTTGAGGCTGATGGCGGCCGGCTTACCGATCGACAGGGTGCCCTTCGGGCCCTTGGCGGCGATCGAATCGGCCTGGATGTTGAGTTCGACGCCCTTCGGGAGAGCGATCGGCTTCTTGGCAACTCGGGACATGGTCGTTTACTCCCTTAAGCCACGAAGCACAGGACTTCACCGCCGACGCCCTGCTGGCGCGCCTGCGCATCGGTCATGATGCCCTTGGAGGTGGAGATGATCGCGATACCCAGGCCGCCGAGGACCTTCGGGATCGCGTCCTTGCCGCGGTACTGACGCAGGCCCGAGCGGGAGTAGCGCTGCAGGCGCTCGATCACCGGCTTGCCTTCGTAGTACTTCAGCGAAATTTCGAGTTCGGACTTGCCCGGACCGATTTCGGTCACGCGCGAATCCAGGATGTAACCCTCGTCCTTCAACACGGCGGCGATCGCCACCTTGATCTTGGAAGCGGGCATTTTCACCGTCTGCTTGCGCACAGCGGCCGCATTCTTGATGCGGACCAGCATGTCGGCGATGGGATCAGTCATGCTCATTGTGAGTCACCTATGAGTAGCACCGATATCCGCGGGATTGCGAATTTCAGTAGTAATTACAACGGGTTACAGCGCTTTCAATAACGCCGCCGCGGCCCGAGGGCCGCGGCGGTTGAACCGGGTAGCCGGCTATCGTACCAGAGATTTACCAGCTTGCCTTACGCAGGCCCGGCACATCGCCGCGCATGGTGGCTTCGCGCAGCTTGTTGCGGCCGAGGCCGAACTTGCTGTAGACGCCGCGCGAACGACCGGTCAGGACGCAGCGGTTGCGCTGGCGGCTCGGCGAGGAGTCGCGCGGCAGCTTCTGCAGCTTGATGACCGCCTCGGCCTTCTCTTCGTACGACGAGTTGTCGCTGGAGATGATCTTCTTGAGCGCATCACGCTTGCCGGCGAACTTCTTCGCCAGCTTGGTCCGCTTGATGTCGCGGTTGATCATGGAAGTCTTAGCCATTGTTCAATCCTAGACTCAGTTGCGGAACGGGAAGCGGAAGGCTTCGAGCAGGGCCTTGGCCTCGGCATCGGTCTTCGCGGTCGTGGTGATCGCGATGTCCATGCCGCGCAGCGCGTCGACCTGGTCGAAATCGATTTCCGGGAAGATGATCTGTTCCTTGACGCCCATGTTGTAGTTGCCACGGCCGTCGAACGAACGGCCGGAGACACCACGGAAGTCGCGCACGCGCGGCAACGAGATGTTGACCAGGCGGTCGAGGAACTCGTACATCTTGGCGCGACGCAGGGTGACCTTGGCGCCGATCGGCCAACCGTCGCGGATCTTGAACGAAGCCACCGACACGCGGGACTTGGTCACGATCGGCTTCTGGCCGGCGATCTTGGTCATGTCCGCAACGGCATTTTCCAGGATCTTCTTGTTGGTGGCCGCTTCGCCCACGCCCATGTTCAGGGTGATCTTGACGAGGCGCGGCACTTCCATCGGGTTCTTGTAGCCGAACTTCTCAGTCAGCACCGGAACCACTTCTTTCTTGTAGAACTCTTCCAGACGGGTGGTCATTTCAGCATTCCTCAGGCGTCAACCGCCTCACCACTGGAGCGGAACACACGCAGTTTGCGTCCATCCTCCAGTACCTTGAAACCGATGCGCTCGCCCTTGCCGGAGGCCGGGTTGAACAGCATGACGTTGGAAATGTGAATCGGCGCTTCGCGCTCGATCACGCCGCCCGGCTGATTGGCCTGCGGATTCGGCTTGGTGTGGCGCTTGATGATGTTGATGTTCGACACGACGACCTTGTCGCCGAGCACGCGCACCACATCGCCCTTCTTGCCCTTGTCCTTGCCGGCAGTGACGATCACTTGATCGCCCTTCTTGATACGGTTCATGGTCTAGTTCCTCCGCTCAGAGCACTTCAGGCGCGAGCGAGACGATCTTCATGAACTTCTCCGAGCGAAGCTCGCGAGTCACGGGTCCGAAGATACGGGTGCCGATCGGCTCATGCTTGTTGTTGAGCAACACCGCGGCGTTGCCATCGAAGCGGATCAGCGAGCCGTCCGGACGGCGCACACCCTTGCGGGTGCGAACCACGACGGCGTCATAGACGTCGCCCTTCTTGACCTTGCCACGCGGGATCGCGTCTTTCACGGTGACCTTGATGATGTCGCCAATGTGCGCGTAACGGCGCTTGGAGCCGCCGAGCACCTTGATGCACATCACTTCCTTAGCACCGGAGTTGTCGGCCACGCCGAGGTAGCTTTGCATCTGGATCATGGTTCAGCCTCCTCTTAAATGGCCGCGCGGCTGACGATTTCAACCACGCTCCAGTTCTTGGTCTTGGACATCGGAGCAATTTCCTTCACCCGCACGATATCGCCTTCTTTGCAGGCGTTTTCGGCGTCGTGGGCGTGGAGCTTGGTCGAGCGACGGATGTACTTGCCGTACAGCGCGTGCTTGACCTGGCGCTCGACGAGCACGGTGACGGTCTTGTCCATCTTGTTGCTGACGACCCGGCCTTCAACCGTGCGCAGCGCCTTGTCTGTATTGTTGTCGGTCATGGCGGGTCCTTACTTCTTCTCGCCCAGCAGCATGTTCACGCGAGCAATCTCGCGCTTCACACGGCGGGCTTCATGGGTCTTTGCGAGCTGACCGGTGGCCTTCTGCATGCGCAGAGCGAAGCTCTCCTTGTGCAGGTCGACCAGGTGGGCCTTGAGCTCGTCCGCCGACTTCTGGCGCAGTTGCTTGAGTTCCATTAGCGCACCGTCCGGGTAACGAAAGTGGTGGTCACCGAGAGCTTGGCGGCGGCCAGGCGAAACGCTTCACGCGCCACGTCTTCGGCCACGCCTTCGATCTCGTAAATCATGCGACCGGGCTGGATCTGAGCGACCCAGTACTCGACGTTGCCCTTACCGGAGCCCATTCGGACTTCGATCGGCTTCTTGGTGATCGGCTTGTCCGGGAACACGCGGATCCACATCTTGCCGCCGCGCTTGACGTAGCGGCTGATCGAGCGGCGGGCCGCTTCGATCTGGCGCGCGGTCAGCTGACCGTGCGCGGTCGCCTTGAGGCCGTATTCGCCGAAGCTAACGGCATTGCCGCTCCAGCTCAGGCCATCATTGCGGCCCTTGTGCACCTTGCGGTACTTGGTTCGCTTGGGTTGCAACATGATGGATTACCTCTGTTCGCGGGCAGGACGGCCCGGGCGGTCGTTACGATCACCGCGATCGCCGCGGTCACCACGATCGCTGCGCGGCGAATCGTCCTGCTTCTCTTGGCCGACCTGGGAGAAATCGAAGATTTCGCCCTTGTAGACCCATACCTTGATGCCGATGATGCCGTACGTCGTCTTGGCTTCAGCGAAGCCGTAGTCGATGTCGGCGCGCAGCGTGTGCAGCGGCACGCGACCTTCGCGGTACCACTCCGAACGCGCGATTTCGGCGCCGTTGAGGCGGCCGGCGACGTTGACCTTGATGCCCAGGGCACCCAGGCGCATCGCATTGCCGACCGCGCGCTTCATCGCGCGGCGGAACATGATGCGGCGTTCGAGCTGCTGCGCGATGGACTCGGCGACCAGCTGCGCGTCGAGTTCCGGCTTGCGGACCTCGGTCACGTTGATGTGCGCCGGAACGCCCATCAGGGTGCTGACTTCCTTACGCAGCTTCTCGATGTCCTCGCCGCGCTTGCCGATCACCACGCCCGGACGGGCGGTGTGGATCGTCACGCGGGCGTTGTTCGCCGGACGCTCGATGAAGATCTTGGAAATACCCGCTTGAGCAAGCTTCTTGCGGAGCATCTCGCGGACCTTGAGGTCGGCGGCGAGGTACTCGGCATACTGCTTCTTGCCGGCAAACCACTTGGAATTCCAGTCCTTGGAGATACCAAGGCGGATTCCGGTCGGATGAACTTTATGACCCATTGTCTGACTCCGCCTTACTTGCCGGCGCCCACAACCACAGTGATGTGGCTGGTGCGCTTGAGGATGCGGGTGCCGCGGCCTTTCGCACGAGCCATAAAGCGCTTCAGTGCGGGACCCTCGTCCACCATGATGGTCGTGACCTTGAGCTCGTCGATGTCAGCGCCCTGGTTGTTCTCGGCGTTGGCGATGGCGGACTCCACGACCTTGCGGATCAGTGCAGCTGCCTTCTTGTCCGAGAACTTCAGCAGGTTGACGGCGCGCTCGGCCGACAGACCGCGCACTTGGTCGGCGACCAGGCGGGCCTTCTGCGGGGAGATGCGCGCGGTGCGCAGGATGGCTTTCGCTTCCATGGTCATCTCCTTACTTACCCGACTTCTTGTCGCCGCCGTGACCCTTGAACGTACGGGTCAGGGCGAATTCGCCAAGCTTGTGGCCAACCATGTTTTCGTTGACCAGCACCGGGATGTGGTTTTTGCCGTTGTGCACGGCGATGGTGAAGCCCACCATTTCCGGCAGCACCATCGAGCGGCGCGACCAGGTCTTGATCGGCTTCTTGTTGTTGCCCGCGGTCTCCACCTTCTTGATGAGATGGTGGTCGACGAACGGACCTTTTTTGAGAGAACGTGCCATGGCCGATTAACCCCTGCGATCGCGCACGATGAATTGCGTGGTGCGCTTGTTCTTGCGCGTCTTGTAACCCTTGGTCGGAACACCCCAGGGGGTGACCGGATGCGGGTTGCCCTGGCCAGCCTTCGCCTCACCACCACCGTGCGGGTGGTCGACGGGGTTCATGGCGGCGCCGCGGACGGTCGGCTTGATACCGCGCCAGCGCTTGGCGCCGGCCTTGCCGAGCTTCTCGAGGCTGTGCTCGTCGTTGCCGACTTCGCCGATGGTCGCGCAGCAGTCGACCGGCACCTTGCGCATTTCGCCGGAGCGAAGACGCAGCGTGGCGTAACCCTGTTCGCGAGCGACCAGCTGGACGCCGGCGCCGGCGGCGCGGGCGAGCTGAGCGCCCTTGCCCGGCTTCATCTCGATGCAATGCACCGTGGAGCCGACCGGGATGTTGCTCAGCGGCAGCGTGTTGCCGACGCGGATCGGGGCGTCACGGCCAGCGATCACCTGATCGCCGTCCTTCAGGCCCTTGGGGGCGATGATGTAACGACGCTCGCCATCGACGTAGCACAGCAGCGCGATGTGCGCGGTGCGGTTGGGATCGTATTCGATCCGCTCGACGCGGGCCGGAATGCCGACCTTGTCGCGCTTGAAGTCGATGATGCGGTAATGCTGCTTGTGGCCACCGCCGATGTGACGGGTGGTGATGCGGCCGTGGTGGTTACGACCGCCGCTCTTGCTCTGCTTTTCGACCAACGCCGCGTGCGGCGCGCCCTTGTGCAGGCCCGGGGTCACGACGCGAACCGCGTTGCGGCGGCCGGCGGACGTGGGCTTGAATGTCATCAATGCCATGGATCTTTCCTCAGGCCTTGGCCATCACGTCGATCGACTGGCCTTCGGCCAGCTTCACGTACGCCTTGCGCCAGTCGGCGCGACGGCCCATGCGGAACTTGAAGGCTTTGTTCTTGCCCTTCACGTTGACCACATTGACAGCCTCGACCTTCACGTCGAACAGCTTTTCCACGGCGATTTTGATATCGGCCTTGGTAGCGTCCGTCGCGACTTCGAAGACGTATTGGTTGGAGACTTCCTGCAGACGGGCGGTCTTTTCGGACACGCGCGGCGCGCGGATGATGCTGTAGAGCTTGGCCTCGTTCATGCCAGCCACTCCTCGATCTTCTTGACCGCATCGGCGGTGAACACGATCGAATCGGCGCCGACGAGGGCGACCGGATCGAGTCCCTGCACGTCGCGGACTTCCACGTAAGGCAGGTTGCGCGCCGAGAGATACAGGTTCTCGGAGGCTTCCTCGGTGACGAGCAGCGGACGACGGCCCATGTCGAGCGACTTCAGCATGGAGATCATGCCCGAGGTCTTCGGCGAGTCGATGTCGAGCTTTTCGACGACGGTGATGCGGCCCTGGCGGTTGAGTTCCGACAGGATCGACGCGATCGCCGCGCGGTACATCTTGCGATTCACCTTCTGGGCGAAGCTGCGCGGCTTGGCCGCGAAGGTCACGCCGCCGCCGACGAAGATCGGAGCCGTCAGCGCGCCATGACGCGCACCGCCGCCCTTCTGCTTCTTCGACTTCTTGGTGGTGCCGTTCACTTCCGAACGCGTCTTCTGCGCCTTGGTGCCGGCGCGGCCCGCGTTGCGGTAGGCCACGACCACCTGGTGAATCAGGTCTTCGCTGAATTCGCGATCGAAGATGGCGTCGGAAACCGACAGCTTCTTGTCGCTACCGTTGATGGCAAGTTCCATCGTTATGCTCCCTTGCTCGACGGGCGGACGATCACGTCACCGCCCGGAGCGCCCGGCACGGCGCCCTTGATCGCGATCAGGCCGCGCTCGGCGTCGACCTTGACCACTTCCAGGCCCTGCGTGCTCTGCTGAACGAAACCCATGTGACCGGACATCTTCTTGCCCGGAAACACGCGGCCCGGCGTCTGACGCTGGCCGATAGAACCCGGCGAACGGTGCGACAGCGAGTTACCGTGGGTCGCGTCGCCCATCTTGAAGTTCCAGCGCTTGATCGTGCCCTGGAAGCCCTTGCCCTTGGTGATGCCCTGGACGTCGACGATCTGGCCCACTTCGAAGATGTCGGCCTTGATTTCGCCGCCGACTTCGAACGCGCCGATCTTGTCGTCTTCCACGCGCAGTTCCCACAAGCCGCGACCGGCTTCGACCTTCGCCTTGGCGAGGTGTCCGGCTTCGGGCTTGTTGACGAGCGCCGCGCGGCGCACGCCGACGGTCACCTGCACGGCGCTGTAGCCGTCGGTATCCGTGGTCTTGATCTGGGTAATGCGGTTCGGGGTCGCCTCGATCAGGGTCACCGGAACCGATTTGCCGTCTTCAGTGAAGAAGCGGCTCATGCCGGCCTTGCGACCGACGATGCCCAACGAATATTTCTTCGCGGTCATAGTGGTGGCCTCAGGTCAGCTTGATCTGCACGTCGACGCCAGCCGCGAGTTCGAGCTTCATCAGCGCGTCCACGGTCTTGTCGTTCGGGTCGACGATATCGAGCACACGCTTGTGCGTGCGGGTTTCGTACTGGTCACGCGCGTCTTTGTCGACGTGCGGGGACACCAGGATGGTGTAACGCTCGATCTTGGTCGGCAGCGGGATCGGGCCGCGCACTTGCGCGCCGGTCCGCTTAGCCGTCTCGACGATCTCGCTGGCCGAACGGTCGATCAAACGATGATCGTACGCCTTCAGCCGAATCCGGATCTTTTGGTCCGCCATGACGGAATTCCTTGGTTGAAAGAGCGACGGGACGGCTTCTGGGTGCGCCGACCCCACGAAATGCAAACACTCCAGGACAACACCCTCGCCCCGGAGCTTCCCTGCCTGGAAAAGCTAAGGCGGCCCGGTTACCCGGCCCGCCCAGACGGAATAGAACGCAGGAAGGGCCCCATCAGCGTTCTTTGGATGCCCTTGCGGGCCCAGAACGTATGGAGCGCTGCCGTGCGACATGTCCCTGTCTGGCGAATACGAGGGGCATCCTGCTCCTCATTTCGCTGGTTGCGCCGCCCCGGCGTGAACAGGGGTGGCGCGGTGGTCGCGCATTCTACATGCAGCTTGGAGCGGAGTGCAAGCACTCGGCTCGTCGGGCTATGAATACGGCCTGCCCTTGCGGGCCTGGCTTGGACTACCGGTTTTCTCAATCGGGGTCGCGGGACCGCGATTGAGAAAACCGGCGACGGTTTTGAGCCGTCGCGGGTTTCTTTGGGGCGGGCGGCTATCCGGGGATGCCGCTTTAAAGCATGAAGCTGGAACCGAAGATCTGTCGCCACCGGCTTTCGACCCCGGCCATCGCGCAGAGCGCGATGGCGTTCGGCGCCACGCGACATGCGCTTCAACGCACGTGGCAAGCGGTGTCGCCTCACCCCCGCTTTCGCGGGAATGACGAATCGGCAAAGCCGTGCGCGCTTACGCGCGCACGGGCCGATTCGTCACTTGATGATCTTCGCCACC
>NZ_LMHM01000013.1:180-479 GCF_001427785.1 Lysobacter sp. Root690 | reverse complement strand
ACGCCGGCGCCGACGGTGCGGCCGCCTTCGCGGATCGCGAAGCGCAGGCCTTCGTCCATCGCCACCGGGTTGATCAGCGTGACCACCATCTTCACGTTGTCGCCCGGCATCACCATCTCGACGCCTTCCGGCAGCTCGCAAGCGCCGGTGATGTCGGTGGTGCGGAAGTAGAACTGCGGACGGTAGCCCTTGAAGAACGGGGTGTGACGGCCGCCTTCGTCCTTCGACAGCACATACACTTCGGCTTCGAAGTCGGTGTGCGGCTTGATCGAGCCCGGCTTGCACAGCACCTGGCCGCG
>NZ_LMHM01000013.1:0-175 GCF_001427785.1 Lysobacter sp. Root690 | reverse complement strand
CTCCACGTCGTCACGCTTGGTGCCGCGCAGCAGCAGACCGGCGTTGTCGCCCGCCTGACCCTGATCCAGCAGCTTGCGGAACATTTCCACGCCGGTGACGGTCGTCTTCTGGGTCGCGCGGATACCGACGATTTCGATTTCGTCGCCGACCTTGATGATGCCGCGCTCGATACGG
>NZ_LMHM01000012.1:967305-967410 GCF_001427785.1 Lysobacter sp. Root690 | reverse complement strand
CGCGGCCAGGGCCACGGTGTTGTTCACCACCGCCGCGCCGCCGTTGATCACGCAGCTGTAGGTGCTCGCCGTATAGCCCGCCGGACCGCCGGTCTCGGACAAGCT
>NZ_LMHM01000012.1:967058-967195 GCF_001427785.1 Lysobacter sp. Root690 | reverse complement strand
CCGAACCGGTGGCGCCGGTGATATTCGTCGGACCCGTCGCCGCCAGCGTCCACGCGGTTGCCACCGCAGTGCCGCCGTTGTCGTTGGTCACCGTCTTGACCAGGGTCAGCGTTGCCGCCTGGTCATCGTTGTTGATT
>NZ_LMHM01000012.1:966874-966961 GCF_001427785.1 Lysobacter sp. Root690 | reverse complement strand
CGCGGCCAGCGCCACGGTGTTGTTCACCACCGCCGCGCCGCCGTTGATCACGCAGCTGTAGGTGCTCGCCGTGTAACCCGCCGGACC
>NZ_LMHM01000012.1:966591-966807 GCF_001427785.1 Lysobacter sp. Root690 | reverse complement strand
GCCGGTCTCGGACAGGGCGTAGCTGCCCGGATTGACCGATGCATTGGTCACCGCGGCCGAACCCGTGGCGCCGGTGATGTTGGTCGGACCCGCCGCCGCCAGCGTCCACGCAGTCGCCAACGCGGTGCCGCCGTTATCGTTGGTCACCGTCTTGGCCAGGGTCAGCGTTGCCGCCTGGTCATCGTTGTTGATTGTGCAAGTTGCGTTGTCGCCCGT
>NZ_LMHM01000012.1:966417-966514 GCF_001427785.1 Lysobacter sp. Root690 | reverse complement strand
CCGGTCTCGGACAGGGCGTAGCTGCCCGGATTGACCGATGCATTGGTCACCGCGGCCGAACCGGTGGCGCCCGTGATGTTGGTCGGACCCGCCGCTT
>NZ_LMHM01000012.1:939739-966396 GCF_001427785.1 Lysobacter sp. Root690 | reverse complement strand
CAGGGTCAGCGTCGCCGCCTGGTCGTCGTTGTTGATCGTGCAAGTCGCGTTGTCGCCCGCGGCGAGCGTGATCGAGTTCGCGACGACCGCGGAGCCACCGTTGAGAACGCAGCTGTAAGTGCTCGCGGTGTAACTGGCCGGGCCACCGGTCTCGGACAGGGCGTAAGTACCGACGTTGACCGACGCGGCGGTTACCGCCGGCGTTCCCGTGACGCCGCTGATGTTGGTCGGCCCCGCCGCCGTCAGCGTCCACGCAGTCGCTACCGCGGTGCCGCCGTTGTCATTGGTGACGGTCTTGATCAGGGTCAGGCGGGGCTGGATCGGATCGCTGTCCTCCGAGGTGCACACCCCGCCGCTGAAGATCTGGCCGGGGTTGTTGCAGCTCGTTCCGGTGTTGGTCACTCCGCTCGGCGGAGCGACGGAGGCGCGGTTGACTGCGTTCTGCGAAAGCGCCGGCAATGCGAAGGCCGTTGCCATCACCAGTAACAGCGACTGGCTGACACGGCACAGCAATGCCCGAACGGCTTGTTTGGAATCAGCGGTCACAACGCCCCCTAAACCTGAAATCGACTAGTGCGCAGCCGCGGCGGACGCTTATGTCCAGGTCGCCATTGCGCACATTACTCCTGATCGGAGAATTATCCCGTCACAGGACACGCGCGCAAATCTCGTGCCAAATTCGAGAAATGGGGGGATGCTCAGTTTTTCGGGCGGAAAAGGCGTGGAGACCTTTATTAATGACAATAAATGTCATTATTTGACAAATAGCGTCAGAAAAATCGAGATGAAAGCAGGATTTCGGGCTTACATACCCATGCTCGGATTTTTAAATTCAGACAAATCCGAGATGATTTTTCACGCAATGAAACAACTTCAGGCCCGATCACGATGCCGCTTGCGCGGGCGGCCCTGGCTCTGAACCCCCGCAGACGCCCGACCCGGCAAGCTCCATATGGAGCAGGCCCTCACTAAGTGTGAGAAAGTTCTCCCCACAGAGGCGTAACTAGTCCGATCTGCATACATTTATCTGCGCATATCGTATGACTCGGTAACGCCCGAACGCCCAGATGTCCCCGGCGATATCCGTTGGTCTCGTCGCGCCCGACCAGTCCCGATCTCGCCGCCAAACCGGAGATACGGATGAAGTCGCAACAACCGACCATCGGCGGCCTGCTGCGCTCGCTGCGCGCCCGCAACCAGTGGACGTTGAAGCAGATGAGCCAGCATTCGGGAATCCCGCTGTCGACCCTGTCCAAGATCGAACACGACCGGCTGTCGCTGACCTACGACAAGCTGCTGCAACTGAGCCAGCGCCTCGGCATCAGCATGTCCGAGCTGTTCGCTGAAAGCCCCGCGCCGGCGCGGCGCACGGTCACCGCCCGCCGCAGCATCGGCCGGCTTCGCGATGCGATGCGGGTAACCGGCAAGAACTACGACTCCTATTACTTGTGCTCGGAGCTGCGGCGCAAGCGCATGACGCCGATGATCAGCCACATCCGCGCGCGCAGTCTCAAGGAATTCGGCGGCTTCGTGCGCCGTTCGGGCGAGGAGTTCGTGTACGTGCTCGAGGGCGCGGTCGCCCTGCACACCGAGTTCTACGACACCACGGTGCTGCAGACCGGCGAAGGCAGCTACATCGACTCGAACATGGGCCAGGCCTATGTGCTGGCCGAGGGCTGCGACGCGGCCACGGTGCTGGCGGTGTGCTCGTCGGACGATCACGAGGACTTGATGGCCTCGTTGCTGGCGAACCAGGACGAAGCCTGAGCAGGCGCGGCGAGCGCGGGCAAACCCGCGCCCGGCCGTGCGGCCACGCATCGTTCAGCGCCATGCGCGCGCGCGCATCACGCGGCGACGGTCCGAACGAAAACGCGCCCGATCGAGCGCGCGGTTAGAGCTCGCTGCGTGGCGGCAGCGTCCAGTCGATCGCGGGCTGGCCCTGCTTCGACAGATAGTCGTTGGCGGCGGAGAAATGCCCGCAGCCGATGAAACCGCGGTGCGCCGACAACGGCGAGGGATGCGGCGCCTTGAGCACGCGATGCCGGCGCGGGTCGATGACCTTGCCCTTGGCCTGGGCATAGCTGCCCCACAGCAGGAACACCAGGCCTTCGCGTTCGCGATTGAGCACGTCGACCACGTGATCGGTGAAACCTTCCCAGCCCTTGCCCTGATGCGCGCCGGCGCGGCCTTCTTCGACCGTTAGCACCGCGTTGAGCAGCAGCACGCCGCGATGCGCCCACGGCATCAGATAGCCGTGATCGGGCCGGGCGATGCCGAGATCACGGTGGATTTCCTTGAAGATGTTGTCGAGCGACGGCGGCACCGACACGCCGGGCAGCACCGAGAAGCACAGGCCGTGGGCCTGACCGTAACCGTGGTACGGGTCCTGGCCGAGGATCACCACTTTCACCTGATCGAACGGCGTGGCGTCGAACGCGGCGAAGATCTGCGGCCCCGGCGGAAAGATCCGCGCGCCCGCAGCCTTGCGCTCGCGCAGGAACGCCGACAACGCCTGCATGTCGTCGCGCGCGAACCAGTCGCCGACGCGCTGCTTCCACGACGGTTCGAGTTTGATGCCGCGGTCGCCGTCGCTCATGCGGTCACCGCCGCGACCGGTTCGGACAGCCGCGCCAAGCGCAGTTGGAACAAAGTCTTGGTCACCAGCAGGCGCTCCTCGATCGGCTTGAGCACCAGATCGTTGGCGCCGGCGCGCAGCAATTCGCTCTGGTTGTCGCGGTTGGCATCGCCGGTCATCACTAGTACCGGCAGACGGCGCTTGCCGTAAGCGAAGTCGTTGCGCAGTCGAGCGAGCAGATCCTTGCCGCCCAACTCGCCCTTCAGATAAACGTCGGTCAGCACCAGATCGGCGCCGGCGTCGCCGCCGTCGCGGCCGCTGGCGCGGTGCGCTTCCAGATGCTCCAGCGCTTCCTCCACGCCGATGAAATGCAGCACCTGCAGCGAATGGCGTTCGAGCATGCGCTTGGTCGCGACCGCAACCACCCGGCTGTCTTCGACGTACAGCACGCGCGCGCCCGGAATCGCCTGCGGCTGCACATAGCCGCGGATGAATTCGGCCAGCGCGCTGGGGCCGAGGGATTTGTCGAAATAGTCGGTGACATCCTCGGTGAAGCGGCGCGCTTCCAGATGCGCCTGGGCGTCGCCGGACACCACGATCACCGGCACGTAGGCCTGCGTGGCCGCCTCGCGCACGGCGCGCGCGAGCGCGATGCCGTCGCCATCGGGCAGGACCAGCGCGGTGGTGACCAGATCGACCTCGCCGTGATCGAGCGCGACCTTGGCCTCGATGATGCTGCCGCACTGGACGATGCGCGCGTTGGGCAATTCGCGCAGCAGCACATCGGCGATGAGCTTGCGGACCAGTTTGGAACCGTCGACCACCATCACGCGGGGCGAGGTGTTATCGAAGTGGCGAAGATTCTGGCTGTGCATACGTGTGGACAATACCGTCTCGGCGACGCGGAACAGGCCGGGCGCGGGACGCCGGCGCGGAACCGAGTGAGGATCATGCGGGGGAGCACGATTCTAGGCGCAAGCGGGGTTCGATTCCGAGCCTTGCGCAACATCATGGCAACCGTGTGTCGGCGAAACCGGCCTTGTATCGACAATGCCGGGCGCGGGTCGCATCGCGGCGCGGCGGTGCGGGCCGCGACGGCGAGGTCGGGCCTGACGGCCTGCGCGGGCGGGGGCTTTCAGCCTTGGCGCGTCACGCCCGCAGCGCGGCTTGCGGCCGGTCGCAACAAGACCGCAGCACGCCGGGTGACGCCCGGGGCACAGAAACCGAACAGGCCGGCGGCCGACTCAACCCTGCCCGGCGCGGGTCTGACGCAGGTAGTGGCCGGTCACCAGCCCCGCGCCCAGCCAGCCCAGCGCGGCGGCGCCGGCCAGGATCGCCAGCGCCGGCCCCAGGTCGAAGCCCTGCAACTGGAAGTGACTGCCGTAACTCAGCGCGAGCGCGGTCAACGGTTCCCGAAGGCTGTGGTCGGCCACGGTCAGCAAGGCCAGCGCGACCGCGCCGGCGGCCAGGCCGTAGCAGGCGCCCAGGTACAGGAACGGCCGGCGGATGAAGCCGTCGGTGGCGCCGAGCAATTGCAGCACGCCGATTTCGTCGCGCCGCGACTGGATGTCCAGGCGCACGGTGTTACCGACCACCAGCAAGGCGCCCAGGCCGAGCATCGCCGCGAGCACCCAGGCCAGGCGGCTGCCGAACCGCAGCCAGCCGTCCAGGCGCTGGCGCCAGCCGGCGTCGTGCTGGACCTGATCGGCCTCGGCCAGTTGTTCCAGCGATTGCGCCAGGGCCAGTTCGTCGCCCTTCGGCGTCACCACCAGCAGGCTCGGCAACGGATTGCCTTCGATCGCCGACAGCGTGTCGCCCAGGCCGCTTTTCTCGCGCAGATCGGCCAGGCCTTGCTCGGGCGTGCGCAGATCGACCGCGCCGACCTCGGGCCGCGCGCGCAACTCCTCGGCCAGGGCGCGGGCGCGTTCGAGCTTGACCTCGGGCTTGAGGAACAGGCTGATCTGGCGCGAACGCTGGACGTCGCCGGCGAAGCGTTCGACATTGTTCAACGCCGCCCATAAGCCCAGCGGCAGCGCCAGCGCCACCGCCATCACGCCGATGGTCAGCAGCGCCGCCCACGGCTTGCGCAGCAGGCGGCCGAGGCTGGCGACAAGGCTGTAAAGGTGATGATCGAGCCATGCGCCGAAACGCGACTGCGGCGCGGCATCGATCGCGATATCGAGCTCGCGGTCGGCGCCGGCAATCGGATCTGAAATGTCGCCGGAAGGATTCACGCTGCTCATTCGGCCAGGTCCTCGGGCGCGATATCGTCGACCAGGCGGCCGTGGTTCAACACCAGCACGCGTTTGCGCATGCGCTTGACCAGGGCCAGGTCGTGGCTGGCGACCAGCACGCTGGTGCCGCGCTCGGGCAAGGACTGGAACAAGGTCATGATCTCGGCCGACAGGGTCGGGTCGAGGTTGCCGGTGGGTTCGTCGGCGACCAACAGCCGCGGTTCGCCGATGATCGCGCGCGCAATCCCCACCCGCTGCTGTTCGCCGGCCGATAACTCGCCCGGCAAGGCGGTGGCGCGCGCGCCCAGGCCGACCTTGTCCAGCGTCGCGCGCACGCGCCGGCCGATATCGCCGCGACGCAGGCCGCGCAGCAGCAACGGCAAGGCGACGTTATCGGCGACGCTGCGATCGGCGAGCAGGCGGTGGTCCTGAAACACCACCCCGACCTCGCGCCGATGCAGGGCGATGCGACGCCCGCCGACCTTGAGCAGATTCTTTTCGCCGAACAGCACCGCGCCGCGGCTGGGCCGCTCGCTGAGGTGGATCAGCTTGAGCAAGGTGCTCTTGCCCGCGCCGGAGTGGCCGGTCACGAACAGCATCTCGCCCGGAGCCACCTCGAAGCTGACTTCGCTCAAGGCCTCGTGGCCGCTGCTGTAGCGTTTACTGACGTTGTCGAAGCGCAATACGGTCATGGACGGGAGTATCGCAGAGCGAATCGCCGGAAATCATCACGTTTCGGCTTTTGCGTTTGGCCTATGTTCGCGCTGCGGTCGTCGCAGCCACGCGGACGCGCATCGACGACATCGACCGGCCGCCCTCGCGGGCGCCACAGGCCGGCACCCGCTTCACGACCGCAACCACCGCCGCAGCGGGCCGCGCCATAGCGCGCGACGCCCTGTCCGCGCGTGACTCGCAACACCGCGCACGTCCGACATTGGAACGCACGCCATCGGCCCGCCGGGCCGATCGGGACCGCTTGCCACCCTTCAATGGAGTCAGACGCCATGCTCATGACCAAGACCTCGCTCGCCTTCGCCGCCCTGCTCGCCCTGGGCCTGCTGCCCAGCGGCGGCGCGCGCGCCGAACAGTACGACGCGCCGATCAACATCGGCACCCTGGCCTGCCCGGCCGGCTCGACCGGTTACGGCAATGCCCGTTTCATCGTGTTTCCGTTCTTCACCAACACCGTGCCGAACTACCGCATGACGATCTGGTGCAGCGCCGCCGGCAGCGGCCGTCGCGGCCATTTCGAACCCGGCGTCGGCGGCGTGTTCGTGGCCTGGCCGTATGCGGGCGGTTCGTTCGGCGTGGGTTGGCCGGCCTCGCCCAATCACAGCAATCAATATCAGTTGCTGGATGTCGACAGCGACGGCGACCTGGACGTGTTCCAGTTGCTGGAAACCTCGCCGAATACGTGGTCGGTGTTTTTGAGCCGAACCCAATAAGTCTGGCCCACCGATCCCAACGCAATCGTTGCCTGATGCATGAGTGGGTTCGCGGTTCGACTCAATAGCCCCGCGAATGCGGGGCTATTGCCGTGATCGGCACGAACGCGGCGTCTTGTCTGTCATTGCGCCGATCGCGGAACCGCGATCAGCTGATAGTGCTCGTCATCCCCGCGAACGCGGGGATCCAGCGACTTGTCGCGGCACGAACATCACAGCCATGCCGCGAACGAACGCGAAGCGGCGAAAACCCCGCTTCGCGTTCAATCCGCCGATCAGTGCTGCGTACGCGGCGGACGCGCGACCAGCGACTTGAGCTTGCGCCCGATCCGTCCCAGCAACGACGGCTTGCCGTCGCCCGATGCGGCCGGCGCCGACGCGGGCTTGGCCGCGGCCGGCTTGTTGGCGGCAACCTGCTTGGCCGTCGACACGGCCGCATTCGCCGCTGCAGGCGCCTGCGCGCCTTCGGTGCCTTCGATCTTGCGACCACCACGACGGCGACGACGCTTGCGCGGCGCGCGTTCGCCTTCGGCGGCGGCGGGATTGGCGGACGCGGCATCGGGATTGACCGCCGCGCCTTCGACCCGCGGCTTGCGCGGCGGACGCGGCGCGGCCGGCGCGCCGTCCTGCGCGGGAGCGCCTTCGACCGGCTTGGCGTCGGCGCTCTTGGCCGGACCGCCTTCGCTGCGCGGACGACGCGGTGGCGCGCCATCGCGGCGGCCTTCGCTGCGACCGCCTCGGCCGGCGCCAGGACCGCCGGAACCGCTGCGGCTGCGGCCGCCGCCACGGCGCTCTTCATCGGCGGCGCGCTGTTCGCGCGCTTCCTTGAAGATCGCGCCGATGCTTTCGTTCTCCTCGCCTTCCTCGCCCGCCGGCACTTCGCGCGGCGTGCGCGGCAGCGACACCAGCAGTTCGGCGTCGACCGGCGCGGTCGGCAGCTTCTGCTCGATGTAGGCCTCGATGTCGGGCAGGCTCATCGCATAGCGTTCGCAGGCGAAGCTGATCGCGTCGCCCTCGGCGCCCAGGCGCGCGGTGCGACCGATGCGATGCACGTAGTCTTCCGCGTCGAACGGCAGGTCGTAGTTGTAGACGTGGCTGACGCCGTCGATGTGCAGGCCGCGCGCGGCCACGTCGGTGGCGACCAGGATTTCGAGCTGGCCCTTCTGGAACTTGTTGAGCAGCGATTCACGCTTCTTCTGCGGCACGTCGCCCGACAGCACGCCGACGCGATAACCGCCGCGTTCCAGCGAACGCGCCACGCGCTCGACCCACACCTTGGTGTTGACGAACACCATGGTGCGCGCGCCTTCGCTGCGCGACAGCAGGCCCAGCAGCAGCGGAATCTTTTCCTCGTCGGACGGGAAGTACACCTTCTGCCGGACCTTGGCCGCGGTGATGAACTCGGTCTCGACCACGAGCTTCTCGGGCTCGTTCATGTGCTCGTAGGCCAGTTCCAGCACGCGATGGCTCAGCGTGGCCGAGAACAGCAGGGTCTGGCGCTCGGTGCGGATCGGCATGCGCCGCAGCAGGAAGCGGATGTCCTTGATGAAGCCCAGGTCGAACATGCGGTCGGCTTCATCGAGCACGCAGATCTCGCAAGCGTGCAGCGACACGACCTTGTGCTGCTTGACGTAGTCGATCAGGCGGCCCGGCGTGGCGATGATGACGTCGGCGCCGCTCTGCAGGATTTCGCGCTGCTTGTCGTAATCCACACCGCCGTAGACCAGGGCGAACTTCAGGCCGAGGTCGGAGCCGAACTTGACCGCGTCCTTGTGGATCTGGATCGCCAGTTCGCGGGTCGGGGCCAGGATCAGCGCGCGCGGGTCCTCGGGCTTGCGCTCGGCCAGGGCCGGGCTGGTCAGCAGGCGGTTGATCACCGCGACCAGGAACGCCAGCGTTTTACCGGTGCCGGTCTGCGCCTGGCCGGCGACATCGCGCCCGGTCAGCGCCAGCGGCAGGGTCAGGGCCTGAATCGGCGTGCAGCGCGAAAACCCGGCGGCCTCAAGGCCGGCCAACAGGGTCGGGTGCAGGTCGAACGAGGAGAAAGTGATATCGGTTAAAGGCTTGTCGCTCATGCGTTTCAGAAGTCCGCGCCGATCAGGCGCCGTAGAGTGTCGCTTGCGTGGGTGGCGTCGGCGAAGCAGACTGCCGGGGCCGAGCCGGCGCCCGAGTTGAACTCTGAAGGCAGGCTCGATGAGGCCGTGGCGCAGCCCTTGAAGGTGCCGCGAAACGCCCCAGTTTAGCGTAAGCCCCCGCCCGGCATGGGCCGCCCGGGGTTCCATTCTAGAATAGCCTGATCCGTATGGATCTCGCGCCCCCGCAGGAGACCCCCGTGAGCGAAAAAGTTCTGCATGCTGGCGATTCCGACTTCGACGCCACCGTGCTGCAGTCGTCCGAACCCGTCCTGGTCGATTTCTGGGCCCCGTGGTGCGGCCCGTGCAAGGCGATCGGCCCGATCGTCGAGCAGCTCGCCGACCAGTACCAGGGCAAGGCCAAGGTGGTGAAGGTCGACGTGCAGGAATTCCCCGCGCTGGGGGTTCGCTACAACGTGCGCAGCATCCCCATGCTGTTGATGTTCAAGGACGGCCAGGTCCATTCCAGCCAGCTGGGCGCGCCGCCGAACATCAAGTCGCTGCTCACCCAGATGATCGACAAGGCCATCTGAAGCGCGTGATCTGAACCGCGTGACGCATGCGCCCGCCCCGGGCGCGTGCGTTCCGGGCCCGACCCGGCAACGTGAACGGTATAGCCCGGGAAGCTTGCCGCCACGCGGCAGCAGTGCTAGTTTCGCAACACCCGGCGTCGGACTTCGCGTCCCCACGCCGCACCCCGTCTAGATACTCATCATCAACCCACGTCCCTGACGTCCCGCTCGCCCGATGCGAGCGCTCGCCGCTTAGCGAGGAACCTCCGCTTGTCCGATAAGACCCCCGACGCTGGCGATACCGCCGAGAAGCGCGTGCGTAAACCGCGCGCCAGCAAAACCGCCGACGCCTCTCCGGCCGTCGTGAGCGATGCCAGCCCACTGATTCCGGCCAAACCGGCCCCCGTCGCGCCGGCGCCTGCCGTGCCTGCGCCGGTCAAACCCGCACCCGCCGCCCCGGCTCCGGCCGCCGCCGCATCCGAATCCTCCAGCGCGCCTGCCGCGCCTGTTGCTCCCAAAGCCCCCGCTCCTGCTCCGGCCGCTCATGGCGGCGGCGATTCCGCTCCGGCCGCCTCCGGCGCCAGCGATTCGTCCGCCTCGCACGGCCAGGACGGCAACGGTGGCCAGCAAGGCCAGAACCAGCAGGGTCAGCAGCGCGACGGCGCCTACGACGCCAACCGTGGCGGCAATAACCGCCGCGACCGTTTCCGCAACCGCCGCGACCGCGATCGCAATGGCGGCGGCGGTGGTGGTGGTGGTGGCGGCAACAACCGCCCGCAGCAGCGCGGCGGCGGTAATGACGATTTCGACAACGGCGAGAACTTCGTCCCGCGTCCGCACCCGCAGGTGCCCGAGGGCTTCCCGCAGTATTCGCTGGGCGACCTCAAGCGCATGCCCGCGCCGAAGCTGATGGATCTGGCCGACCAGCTCAGCATCCAGGAAGGCGTCGCCCGCGCGCGCAAGCAGGACGTGATCTTCGCCCTGCTGAAAGTGCTGACCCGCCACGGCGAAGGCGTCGCCGCCGACGGCGTGCTGGAAATCCTGCCCGACGGCTTCGGCTTCCTGCGCGCGGCCGAGGCGAGCTACCTCGCCGGCCCGGACGACACCTACATTTCGCCGAGCCAGATCCGCCGCTTCAACCTGCGCACCGGCGACCACCTGTCCGGCCGCATCCGCTTCCCGAAGGACGGCGAACGCTATTTCGCCCTGTCGGTCGTCGACAGCATCAACGGCGAGCCGCTGGAAGCGTCGAAGAACAAGGTCCTGTTCGAAAACCTGACCCCGCTGTTCCCGCGCCGTAAGTTCAAGCTCGAGCGCGCCGACGGTTCGACCGAAGACATCACCGGCCGCATCCTCGACCTGATGGCGCCGCAGGGCAAAGGCCAGCGCGCGCTGATCGTTTCGCCGCCGAAAGCCGGCAAGACGATGATGATGCAGCAGGTCGCCACCGCGATCACGCACAACCATCCCGACGTGCACCTGATCGTGCTGCTGGTCGACGAGCGCCCGGAAGAAGTGACCGAAATGCAGCGCACCGTGCGCGGCGAAGTGGTTTCCTCGACCTTCGACGAACCGGCCGCGCGCCACGTGCAGGTCGCCGAGATGGTGATCGAGCGCGCCAAGCGCCTGGTCGAACACAAGAAGGACGTGGTGATCCTGCTCGACTCGATCACCCGCCTGGCCCGCGCCTACAACAACGTCGTGCCGAGTTCGGGCAAGGTGCTGTCGGGCGGCGTCGACGCCAACGCCCTGCACCGTCCGAAGCGATTCTTCGGCGCCGCGCGTAACGTCGAGGAAGGCGGCTCGCTGACGATCATCGCCACCGCGCTGATCGACACCGGCAGCAAGATGGACGAGGTGATCTACGAAGAGTTCAAGGGCACCGGCAACTCGGAAGTCCACTTGAACCGCCGTATCGCCGAAAAGCGCGTGTACCCGGCGATCGACATCAACCGTTCCGGCACCCGTCGCGAAGATCTGCTGATCGAGCCCGAGCTGCTGCAGAAGATCTGGATCCTGCGCAAGCTGCTGCACGGCATGGACGAAATCGGCGCGATGGAATTCCTGCTCGACAAGATGAAGACCACCAAGTCGAACGACGAATTCTTCAGCTCGATGAAGCGCTGACCGCGCGAGATCGACGAAGACCGCCAAAGAAAACGCCCCGCATCGCGGGGCGTTTTTGTTTGCGCCGATCGCTCGGGCCGCGAGCGTGGTTATCGATCGATAAGCACGCCCGTTCCGCGGCGCGAGATCAGAACCCGCGCCCGCCCGGCGTCGCCTGCTGCTGCGCCGGGGTCTCGGTCGCGGCGGTGTGGCGCGCGGCGAGCTGGCTGCTCGTCTCCACGCTCTGATGCGACGCGCTGGCGACATCGAGCGTGACCATGCGCCGCGCCGGCGATTGCAGGTCGCCCTGCACCGCGAACAGCTTGCTGCCGTCCTTGCTCGCGAGCAGATGATCGACCTGGGTCAGGCCGCCGTCGCGCGCGGCCGGGACCAGCGCCGCGGCGAGGTTCTTCTGCTGCTGCTCGCTGAGCCGGTTCTGCGGGATCTCGGTGCCTTTGACCTTGTCGAGCATGTCGCGGTACTGCCCGTTCAAGGCGTTCGCGCTGCTGCTGAGAATGCCGGCAACGCGCAGGCCCTCCTCGAGCGTGCCGCCAACCTTGTTGGTATTACGGTTGGCTGCGTCACGCAGCTCCGGCGGCAGCAGGTAGGTGCCGCGCTCGCGCTCGCCGTCGCGATCGCGGACGTAGCGCTTGACGTCGTTGAGCTCCAGATCGAGGAACTCCCTGGCCGAGCCCTTGGCCGACTGCGCCAACTGGATCGCCTGCGGCGCGGTGAGCTTGTCCAGGCCCTGGCCCGAGCCCAAGGCATCGACCAGCGATTCGGGATGCACTTTCTGCTTGAGGAAGGACAGGAAGCGCTCGCGCGTTTCCGGGTTCTGGCCCAGGCCATCGAGCACGCGCGTGGCGGTGGACAGCGCGTTCGCGCCGTCGGTCGGCATGCCGGCGATATTGCGCATCACCCCATTGATCGCCTGCTTGGGCTCCAGACCCTCGCCGAACGGAAAACGTTCGCGGAACTCATCCCAGCGCGGCTTGAGCAACGCTTCGCGCGCGTGCTTGATCAGCTCGAAGGCGCCGGCGGCGAACGCCACCACCGCGATGCCGATCGGCGCGATGCCGATCAGGCCGCCGACCAGACCGGCGTTGCGCGCGCCGAACATGGTCGCGATGTTGCCGATATTGCCGACGGTCTTGAAACCGCCGTTGAGCAGATCGAACGCGGAGTCGACGCGCTGGTTGGTGGTCAGCGGCATGCCGGTCAGCGGGTCGCGGCCGTTGAACACGCGGCCGGCGTTCTGGCCGATGTCCCTGACGTCATGCGCCACGTCCTTGATCGCGCTGTAGCGCTCGAGGATCTTCGCCGCTTCGCGTTCGCGACCGGTGCGGTTGGCGAACTCCAGCACCGCGGCCATCGCCGCCGCATCGAGCGGCTGGCCGTTGAGATGGGCGGCGTTGCCGGACTTGATCGCCGCGTCCAGCGCTTCCAGAGTCTGGGTGATGTCGCCGTGGCCGCCGTTGACCGCGAGTTGCTTGAGTTCGCGCAGATGCTCGTCGACCGGCGCCGGCCCGTTGGCATCGCGCTGCGTCGACCAGGTCTTGGCGTAATCGACCAGCGAACTTTGCAGATTCGCCGGCAGTTCCACTTCATAGCCGTGGAACGGCGGCGCGACCCGGCCATCGGCGCGGGTTTCGCCCGGATGCAGTTTCCAGGTCAGGTCGACATCGGCCAGCGCGCCGCCGGGCGCGGAAGCCGAGGCGATGGTGGCTTCGAGTGTGTCCTCGTCGACCACTTGGCCGTTGCGTTGCAAGGCATCGGCGACGAACGCGCGCAGCACGGTGTCGCGCGACCACTCGGCGTCGGCGGGCAGCAGCGCGGTATAGGTTTGCGCGTGTTCCTGCGCGGCGCCTTGGCCGGCGTAATGACGCGGCTGGGCGGCGGCATCGCTGCGCGGCAAGTGGGCGTCCAGGATCGAATCGACTGCTGCATTCATATGCACGGCTCCATGTCGGAGGGGTCATCCCCATGACCCCGAGCGCCGGCGGCAGGTCCGCGGGCGGACTCGCATGATGCCCCCGTCGCTGAACGAGAGCAATTCCGCGCTGATTTCCATGCAGTTTTTGGCTTTTCCGTACGGCGCCGGACATCGCACGCCGCGCACGAATCGAGCGCCGCGGCGTGCGATGCCTGCGTTTCAGTCGAACCTGTCCTGCGCCGCGGGCCGGCATGTTTCGGTGCGCCGCGGCGCTTGGACTTCGACCGTGCGCGGCGCGTCCATCGCCGCGCTCACACTCGTGCTCATGCCGGCGAAAGAAAAATCCCGAGGCTGCAACTCGTCCATCGCCGGATTGCAGCCGCTCAACATCGACACCGCCAACACCCACGCCAGCTTGTTCATGGTGAACCTCCCTGTAGACGACGAGATACCGCGCTCCTGCGCTTCACCGGCCCTCGCGTAGCGACCGGTGGCTCGCCTGTTATTTTGCGGCGACCTCGTCGCTCAGCCTGCGAATGGCGGCGATGCGATTGCGTTACTGGAATGCAGTGGTTCGTGTCGCAATCGCGCGTGGTCGACGGCGTGCATCGGTGCCGAACTCATGTCGCGAAAAAACAAACGCCTCCCGAAGGAGGCGCTTGGTTCATGCGGAGCGAATCGAATCCGGATCAGCCCGCGAACAGCAGACGATTAACGGCGTGGCGCGTCGCGCGTGCGCGACCTCAGCTGTTGCCGTCGAGCGGTGTCATCAGGCGCCGGCCCCGTCCGACCGATTGCATGCGCTCGTCGCCGAACGCATCGACGCCCGCGGTCGCATCGCGGTCGGCATCGATCCAAGGCGCGCGCTGGCGCGGACCGGGGATGTAGAGGTCCCATTGGCCGTAAGCCGGCGCCTTGTCGCGCTTGAGCGCGTAGGCCACCGGCACCCGCACCAGCCAATGCGTCTCGTCGGCATACGGCCCCTGAGTCGGCGGCGCGAACCGCCACTGCTTGGCGGTGGTCAGCGTCGACTGCGCCAGCAACTCGCGGAACCGTTTCATCTGGGCCTCGCTGCCGACCGCGTGGAGGTTGACCTGTTCGGCGAAGGCATCCTCGACCCGGCCGTCGCGGCCGATCCGCGCCAGCACGTAGACCAGGCCCGACACGTTGGAACGCGCGGCCAATTCCGGATAGGTCGGCGGCCGCATCTCCGCCTGGCTGGGCAGGTGCGAAGGCTCGTCGCGGCCGAAGTGAGCGCTGCCCAAGCGCAGTTCGTAGGCCTCATCGGCCTGCTCGTACAGCCGGCGCGCGACCACGCGCAGGTTCATCGGCGTGTCGGTCGCGACCGCGGCACCCGATGTCGCGAGCGGCTCGAACCGCCATTGCGGGACGTTCTGCCGGATCAGGTCGGCGACCGCCTTGGGGATCTCGCTTTCGCGATCGATCCGCACGCCGTCGACCCGACCGTCGGCCGCGATGCGGACCTGACCGGTCACCACCATGCTCATTTCCGCCTGCTTGCGCACCGCGCCGGGGCCCTTGCCGGCCGCGAACCCCGGCGGCGCGAACACCATCGCCATCGCCAGCCACATCGCAACCCAATTCCACATCCTGTGATGGATCATGTTTGCGTCCTTGACTGTGCCGTCGCTATTTTTACCAGCACGTACTATCAGCACGTGGGCGCCGCGATTACCTCGCCGGCGATTGAAATCCGCCGGCCCGGCAACCATAGCAAAGCACCGGCGTCATCCGCCCTCGTTACGATGCGTTGCATTCACAGCGACCGTTTCGCCACCTCAGCCTCGGCGCAGCACGCCATAATCCCCCCAGGAGGTGCCCATGCACGGTGGCGGTCTAGAACTCGCATTGTTGTTTCTGCTCGCCGCGGTCATCGCGGTGCCGGTGTTCCGCAAGTTCGGGCTCGGCGCGGTGCTCGGCTATCTGGCCGCGGGCGTGGTGCTCGGCCCGTACGGGGTGAAAGTCATCAGCGACGCCGAACCGGTGCTCGCGGCCTCGGAAATCGGCGTGGTCATGATGCTGTTCGTGATCGGCCTGGAGCTGTCGCCGGCGCGCTTGCGGGTGATGCGCAAACCGGTGTTCGGCGCCGGCGGCCTGCAGGTGCTGCTCAGCGGCCTGGCCCTGGGCGCGCTGGCGATGTTCGGCGGCCACCTGGGCTGGAAGGCGGCGACCGTGGTCGGCCTGGGCCTCGCCCTGTCCTCGACCGCGGTGTGCCTGCAATTGCTGTCCGAACGCAAAGGGCTGGCGGCCGATTACGGCCGGCTCGCATTCGCGATCCTGCTGTTCCAGGACCTCGCGGCGATCCCGCTGCTGGCGGCGATTCCGCTGCTCGGCAAGGCCGCGGCGGTCGAGGGCCTGAACTGGATCGCGGTGGCCAAGGCGGTCGGCGCGATCGCGGCGGTGGTGTTCGGCGGCCGGGTGCTGCTGCGCCAGGTGTTCCGGATCGTCGCGCGCACCCAGATGCCCGAGGTGTTCACCGGCGCGGCGCTGCTGACCGTGCTGGGTTCGGCCTGGATCCTGCAGACCGCCGGGCTGTCGGCCGGCCTGGGCGCGTTCCTGGCCGGCGTGCTGCTGGCCGATTCGGAATTCCGCCACGAGCTGGAATCGCAGATCGAACCGTTCAAGGGCCTGCTGCTGGGCCTGTTCTTCATGGCCGTGGGCATGAGCATCGACCTGCAGCGCGTGCTCAACGAGCCGCTGCTGATCGGTTCGATCGTGGCCGCGTTGCTGACGGTCAAATTCCTGCTGTTGTTCGGCGTGGGCATCAGCGCCGGCGGCCTGGACAAGCGCGGCGCGTTCCAGCTGGCGACGGTGATGTCGCTGGGCGGCGAGTTCGCCTTCATCGTGTTCAACGAAGCGGTCAAGGCCAACCTGCTCGACGATCCGACCCGCGACCGCCTGATCGCCGCGGTCGGCGTGTCGATGGCGCTGACCCCGCTGCTGGTGATCGGCGCGCAGCGCATGCTCGACGCCGCGCCCGCGGCCAAGCCCAAGCGGCCGTTCGACGAGATTCCCGATCATCACCCGCAGGTGCTGATCGCCGGCATGGGCCGGTTCGGCCAGATCATCGCGCGCCTGCTGGTCGCGCACCGCACGCCGTTTATCGCGATCGAGAACAGCGCCGAGCAGGTCGATTTCATGCGCCGCTTCGGCAATGCGATCTATTACGGCGATCCGGCCCGGCCCGAGTTGCTGCGTTCGGCCGGCGCGGCCCAGGTCAAGATCTTCGTGATCGCGATCGACGACCGCGACAGCGGCATCCGCACGGTGCGCACGATCCGGCGCCTGTACCCGAAGGCCAAGGTGTTCGCCCGCGCGCGCGATCGCCGGCACGCCTGGGACCTGATGGACCTGGGCGCCGAACCGATGCGCGAGACCTTCCACTCCAGCCTGAAACTGGGCGAGGACGTGCTGGTCGAACTGGGCGTGGAAGCCGAGACCGCGCGCGACCATGTTGAGCGGTTCCGCGAACTCGACGAACGCATGCTCGAGGCGCAGTACTTGGTCCACGACGACGAAGACGCGCTGATCCAGACCGCGCGCGATGCGCGCAAGGAACTGGAGGAGTTGTTCAACGCCGATCGCGGCGAGGGCATGTTGGCCGACATGGTCGACAAGCGGGCGACGCCGGCGCCGGAGAATGCGACGCGGCATTGAGGGACGGGTGGCGGGGGGGCGCGCGTTGGCGGATCGATGCGTTGATCTGCTGCGAATTGCGCCGGTCGGTCAGTTGGAGCGGTCGCGGCTTGCGCCGCTCCTACAGTCGCCTCGCCCGATCACGCAGCCCCTTGTAGGAGCGGCGCAAGCCGCGATCGCGAAACTTCAAACGCCTGCGCAGGCCTCGACAGCCGCCGCGAATTTAACCGCGGCGTTGCGCCTCAATTCCCCGGCCCCCGCAAAAACCGCGCCATCGACACCCCATTACCGGCATTGCCCGACGGCGTGCTCGGCGCGAACTCGGCCGCGATATCGACGAACCCACGCATCACCGCGATCTCGCGCGGGGTGCGGTTGAGCGCGTCGCGCAGGTCCGGGTTGGCGCCGTTGCGCAGCAAGCGCTGCACCACCCGCAACAAGCCATGCAGCGCGGCCAGGTGCAGCGGGCCGAATCCGCGCGGGTCCTGCACGTCGAGCGAGGCTTCGTGGTCGAGCAGCAGTTCCAGACCGGCGATCAGCACGTCTTCGTCGGCCGCGGTGCCCGGTTCGGCGCGCGCGCCGAGCAACAGCAGCAACGGCGTCGCGCCAGCGGCGGACTGATCGGCGTCGACGCCGGCCAGCAGCAAGGTGTCGAACAAGGCGACCAGGCGGCTGCGCTCGCGCGCGGTGAAACCGAACATCGCCGCGCAATGCAGGGCCATGCGCCCCTGCGCGTCGCGCGCCTGCACGTCGGCGCCGGCGGCGAGCAGGCGCGCGGCCAGATCGGTGAGGCCGAGCGCGCACGCGACCATCAGCACAGTCAGGTCGCCGGGCAGGCGCTGTTCCAGCGACGCGCCGGCCGACACCAGCCGGTCGACGATTTCGCCGTGGCGCATGCTGACCGCCGCCGACAGCGGGGTCGCGCCGGAATTGGCCGCGCGCTGCGGGTCGGCGCCGCGCGCGAGCAGCAGGTCGACCACCGCGCGATGACCGCCACCGGCGGCGCGCAGCAGCGCGGTGCAGCCCTGGCTGTCGGGCGAATCGACCGACAGGCCCAGATCGAGCAAGCGCCGCACCGCGTCGGCGTCGCCGACGATCGCCGCGGCCGGCACGTCGGCGGCCTGCAGCGGACGCCGCGGCAACGCCCAGCCGCGCCAGTCCAGCCAGTCGGCCAGATCGCGCCGGCCTGAGGCCAAGGCGACGCCGAGCGGGGTCTGACCGTCGGCGGCGAGCAGATTGGGGTCGGCGCCGTGCGCGACCAGCCGCTTGAGCATGCCGTCGCGGCCGAGCGCGGCGGCCAGGTGCAGCGCGCTCATGCCGTGGCTGTCGCGGGTATTGAGGTCGACGCCGGCGGCGAGCAGGCGGTCGAGCAGACGCGACCAGCCCAGCCGCACCGCGATCGCCAGCGGCGGATCGCCGGCCGGGGTGCGCGAAAACGCATCGGCGCCGCGTTCGAGCAGGTCCAGGGCGAATTGTTCCAGCCCGCGCGCGGCCTGATCGCCGGCCGAGCAGGTCGCCAGGAACCGGCCCAGGCCGCCATGACCGGCCGGCGACACGCCGTGGCGCAGCAACGCCTGCAGCGCCGGCAACGAGGCCGGGGCCTGACCGAGCAATGCGAACAGCACGGTGTCGCCGTGGGCGTCGTAGACGTTGGCGTCGGCGCCCTGGCCGAGCAGCCAGTCGATGCGTTCGGCGGTCGGCACGTGGCCGTCTTCTTCGAACAACTGCGCGCCCAGTTCGGCCGGGCTCAGCAGCTTGGCCAGCCCGGTCAGTTCCGAGGCGCGGCCGTCGCGCAGGCCGTCGCGCAGCAGCGCGGCCGGCATGCGGTCGACGATCACGCGTTCGCCGTCGGGCGCGTCGCTGTCGCCCTCGCCGCTGACCGCGGTCGGCAGCGGATAGGCGCGATCGAGCGCGGCGACCAGCGACCAGCGACCGGCCTCGGCGGCGCGATCAACCGCGCGCTTGCCGGTGCGGTCGCGCAGTTCCGGGTCGATGCCCAGGTCGAGCAGGCGCACCACCAGCGGCGGCGAGGCGGTTTCGGCCTGGCAGGCCAGGATCAGCGCGCTGGCGCCGTCGGCGTCGAGCGCCTTGGCCTCGGCCGCGCCGCCCTGCGGCAGGTGTTCGAGCAAGCGTTCCAGCACCGCGGCGCGACCGCCGCGCGCGGCCTCGAGCAGCGGCGTGCGCTGCAGGCGGTCGATCGCGTTGGCGTCGGCGCCGGCCGCCAGCAGGGCGGTGACGATATCGAGATGACCTGCGAACGAGGCCGCATGCAACGCACTGCGACGCTGGCCGTCGCGCGCGTCGATCCGCGCCTTGTGCTTGAGCAACAACAACGCCCCGGCCGGATCGTCCTCTTCGCCGCCGGCCGCGGCCAGCAACGCCGGCACGCCGTCGGCCTGTTCGGTCTTGGCGCCGCGCTCGAGCAGGAACTTGGCCAGGCGCCAATTGCCGCTGGCGCAGGCCACGCCGAGCGGGGACAGGCCGTCGTGGTTGAGCGGGTCCAGATCGGCCTGGGCATCGCGCAGCAGCGCGGCCACACCTGGGTCGGAGCTGCGCGCGGCGTGATGCAGCGGGGTGTTGCCGTCCAGGTCGGCCAGGCGCGGGTCGGCGCCATTGGCGAGCAGAGTCATGACCGCGTCGGGACGGCCGTGCCAGCTGTCGCGGGTCGCGGCCAGCAGCGGGGTCATGCCGGCGGTGGCGGCGTTGAGATCGACGCCGCGGGCGATCAGCTCGCGCAGCAGGCGCAGGTCCGGCAGCACCGCGGCCAGTACCGGCAGGCTGCGGCGGTCGCGCTCATCGCCGATCGGCGCGGCGTCGATGTCGGCGCCCAGCTCGATCAGTTCCAGCGCGCGCTCGACCTTGCCGGTGCGCGCGGCGGCGTACAGCGCCGGCTCCAGCGGGTCGTCGTCGCCGAGCAATTCATCGGCGTTGTGCACGGTGTCGAGTTCGGGGTCGAACTCCACGCCCGGCAGCGCCTGCGCCGGGGCGATCTTCTGCAGCAGCAGGTGCAAGGCCGGCGAAGCCAGCGCGAACACGACCGCGAGCGACCAGCGTCCGCCATCGCTCAACAATCCGGGCCAGGCCAGCACCAGCACCAGCCCGGACAGGCCGGCGACGATCGCTGCCACGCCCAGGCCGCGCCAGGCGCCGACATCGAGATCGGCCAGGCGCGCCCACTGCGGCGCCAGCGCCGCGCCGTCGCGCTCGGCCGCCTGCCACAGCGGCCACAGCCGCCACAGGCCGAGCAGGATCAGGCCGGCGACCACGCTCAAGCCGATCACCGCCAGCAGCGAGCCGCTCTGCAGCAGCGCGCTCAACGGCCAGGCGACCAGCGCCGCGGTGGCCGCGGTCGCGCCGCCCCACAGCGCGGCCAGCGCGCCCAGCTCGGGTTTCCAGTCGATCGTCGCGTCGCGGCGCAACCACAGCCGCGCGGCCAGGGCGAACGCAGGTTGCGCCAGGGCGCCGCCGATCAGCGCGATCGCCGCGCCACCGATGCTGCCGCCGAAACCGGTCGCCAGCGCCAGCACCAGGCCGGCGGCCAGGGCCAGGCCGAGGTTGCGGGCACCGCCGCGCGCAATGGGAGCGTCAGGCATCGGGCGTCGGCGCCTCGGCGAAGTACGGCGCGTCCACCGACGGCGGCAACTGGATATGGAAGCCGTTGGCGAGCAGGTTCTGCCGCACCTGGGCGGCGTCGGCACGGGCCAGTTTTCGCTCCGGCGTCAGCTCCATGTCCAGCACGAACTGCAGCGAACCCAACTGCGCGCGCAGCGAGTCGGGCAGGCGCGCGAAATCGTCGCGCGCGCTCAGAAAAACGTAGGTGTCTGCCTTGCGGAGACTTTTGTATACGTAGGCTTGCATGGGGCGGGCGATACAGCCGGGGGAGACTGTTTTTCTGCGTCGCAGATGTGATGCACAGCATACCTGCCCACTCGCGCTACGCGAACTTTCATGTTCAGCGCAAGGCCCGGACGGGGGTGGTAAGGCCCGCCGGCCTGTGTGGCGATCGGGGGACTGCGGTCCGCCGTAGGATTCGCCGGCACGGTCGCCGGACCGAACCGATGACCTCCCGCCCCCGGGGTCGCCCACCCGCGCCGGTCAGTGGTAGCCCACGTCGGCCGCGATTTTTCCGCTGAACACCCGGTACGACCAGTAGGTGTAACCCAGGATCGCCGGCAACAGCACCACCAGCCCGACCAGCACGAAGCCCTGCGAAGATGGCGGCGAGGCCGCGTCCCAGATCGTCAGCCCCGGCACGATGTTGGGCCAGATGCCCAGCACCAGCCCGGCGAAGCCGAGCACGAAGAACAGCAGCGCGTACACGAACGGATGCCCGTCGCGGCCGTCGCGCATCACCGAGCGCCACAGCGCCCAGGCGTTGGCGACGACCAGCAGCGGTACCGGGAACAGCCAGTAGAAATTTCCGCCTTCGAACCAGCGCGCCATGATCCGCGAGTCCAGGAACGGCAGCCACGCGCTGACCAACCCAATGAACACAGCCACCACTAAAACCAGCGGCCGGGCCAAAGTCCGCGCGATCAACTGCATGCGCCCCTCGGTCTTGAGGATCAGCCAGGTCGATCCGAGCAAGGCGTAACCGAACACCACCGCCGCGCCGGTCAGCATCGAGAACGGACTGAACCAGTCGAAGATGCCGCCGACGTACTTGCCGCCCTGCAGCGGCATGCCTTCCATGATCGCGCCGAGGATCACGCCCTGGGCGAACGCGCACAGCAGCGAGCCCAGCGAAAACGCCACGCCCCAGGCCGATTTGGCGCGTCGCGCCTTGAACCGGAACTCGAACGCCACGCCGCGGAACACCAGCGCGATCAGCATCAGCAGCACCGGCAGGTACAACGCCGACAGCACCAGCGCATAAGCCTTGGGAAACGCCGCGAGCAGGCCCGCGCCGCCGAGCACCAGCCAGGTTTCGTTGCCGTCCCAGATCGGCGCGGCGGTGTTCATCATGTGGTCGAGCTGCGCGTCGTCCTCGGCGAACGGCGCCAGGATGCCCAGGCCGAGCACGAAGCCGTCGAGCAGCACGTACATCAACACGCCGAAGCCGATCACGCCGAACCAGATCACCGGCAGCCAGTATTCCATCGTCCTACTCCGTCTTGCTGGGCGAGGCCGCGATCAAGCGACCATCGCGTGCGTTTGCGCCGGCGCGAATGCGCGCGCCGAATGCGATCGTTGCGAGTGCGCGTCGGACAACCAGGTTCATGCGCCGGTCTCGCTGGATTCGTCGGGCACCGACAGCGGCCGCGCCGGAGTCTTGTCGCCCAAACCGGCGCGCGGTGGCGGCTCGTGCGGATGCGGGCCCTTGCGGATCAGCTTGACGATGTAGCGAAAGCCCGCGCCGAACACGGTGAAGTAGACCAGCGCGAATACGATCAGCGAGGTCATCACGCTGGCCGCCGCGATCGGACTGACCGCATCGGCGGTACGCAACAAGCCGTAGATCACATACGGCTGACGACCGATCTCGACCACGTACCAACCGGCCAGGATCGCGACGAAGCCGCTCATGGTCAGCACCCGCCAGCCCCACAGCACCGCGCGCGATTCGAACAAGCGCTTGCGCCACAGCAGCAACAGCGACAGCAGCACCAACGCGAGCATCGCCATGCCCAGGCCGACCATCACCCGGAACGCATAGAACACCGGCTTGACCGGCGGCCGCTCGCTGGCCGGCACCGACTTGAGCGGCTGGATATCGCCGTCGAGGGTGTGGGTGAGGATCACGCTGCCGAGCTTGGGAATCGCGACCTCGTAGTCGTTGCGCTCGGCCTTCTCGTTGGGCACCGCGAACAAAATCAGCGGCACGCCCTCGCCTGGTTCGCCCGATTCCCAATGCGCCTCCATCGCCGCGACTTTGATCGGCTGATGCTCGCGCACGTTCAAACCGTGCAGATCGCCGACGAACACCTGCATCGGCACGGTGATCGCGGCGAAGATCACCGCGGCGCGCAGCATCCGCTTGCCCGCTTCGACATGCACCCCGCGCAGCAGGTACGACGCGCCGACGCCGCCGATCACGAAACAGGTGGTGATGAACGCGGCCAGCACCATGTGGGCGAGGCGGTACGGGAACGAAGGATTGAATACGATCGCCCACCAATCGGCGGGCTCGAACACGCCGTTGACGATCGTGTAACCGGTCGGCGTCTGCATCCAGCTGTTCGCCGAGATGATCCAGAACGTCGAGATCAACGTCCCCAGCGCGACCATGCAGGTCGCGAGAAAATGCATCTTTTCGTCGACCCGGCTCCAGCCGAACAGCATCACCCCAAGGAAAGTCGCCTCCAGGAAGAACGCGGTCAGCACCTCGTACGACAGCAGCGGGCCGAGGATGTTGCCGGCCTGTTCGCTGAGCACCGCCCAGTTGGTGCCGAACTGGAAACTCATCACGATGCCCGAGACCACGCCCATGCCGAACGACACGGCGAACACCTTGGTCCAGAAGAAATACAGATCGCGCCAGAGCGTGTCGCGGGTGCGCAGCCAGCGCCATTCGACGAAGGCCAGCCAACTGGCCAGGCCGATGGTGAAGGCCGGGAACAGGATATGAAACGAGATCACGAAGCCGAACTGGATACGCGACAGCAACAGGGCGTCCACGTGCATTGCCTCCATGGCACGGAACATCGCGCCAGCGGGTTCATTTTGCGCCGCAACATGCACGCGGAGCGGCGACTCGGTGGAATCACATAAACCGCAAAGGCGGTGAGTGTGATGTAGTGGCGGCCTTTAGCGGCTGCGTTTGCGGCGCCGCATCCTCCCGCGGGCATGTTGGAACAAGCACTTGGACGGCGACCGCGGAGGTCACTGTCTCACGATCAGCTCGTGTCCGGTGGCTCGACGCGGCATGTACGGTGCGACAAAACGCGGCAACGCAACGAAGCGTCGTCTCGCTCGCCACAACCACCCGTGTCGCTCACGTCCGCTCACCTTGAGACGTTTTGTCCAATGGCGCTCTCCCTTCTTCCACCGGTGAAAGAAGCGATTGATGTCCCTTCTCCCGCAAGCGGGAGAAGGTGCCCGAAGGGCGGATGAGGGCCGCCTTCCATCGCGCCCCCTCACCCCAACCCCTCTCAGCCCTGCACTCCCTTCGGTCGCCGCAAGCGGGAGAGGGGCCTTACCCGCTCGCGGCGATTAACCCGCCACGACCGCACCGAAATCCCCGATCCGGCAAACCCCGTGCATCCGCGCCTCGCAATGCATCCCTGATCGCCACGCCCATGACCAACGGCCGGCCCGGCGCCCGCCCCCGGACTGTTAACCTGCGCCCACTTTTGTCCTAGAGCCCGCTCGATGCGCATCTCCTTTGCCACGCTCGCCGCGCTGCCCCTGGCGCTGTTGTCCACCGCTGCGTTCGCGCAGGCCGCCGCGCCCCTGACCCTCGCCGACACCATGGCCAATCCCGACTGGATCGGCCCACCGGTCGAGCGCGCCTGGTGGGCCTGGGACGGCCAACGCGTGCAGTACCAGATCAAACGCGACGACGGGATCATCCGCGACACCTGGCAGACCGGCGTCGCCGGCGGCACGCCGCAGCGCCTGGACGGCGCCGCGCGCAACGAACTCGACGCGGCCAATCCGGCGTTCGACGCGCAGCGCGCGCGCATGGCGTTCGTGCGCAACGGCGACGTGTTCGTGCGCGACCTGCGCAGCGGCGCGTTGACCCAGGTCACCCGCAGCAACGACACCGAATCGCGCCCGCAATTCAGCCGCGACGGCAACCTCGTGTTCCGGGTCGACAACCAGTGGTACCAGTGGCGCGCCGGCCAGGGCCTGAGTCAGGCCGCGCAGGTCCGCGCCGAAAACGATCCGGCCAAGCCGCCCAAGGCCGATGCGCTACGCGACTACCAGCTCGCCACCATCGACACCCTGCGCAACGTCCGCGCCCAGCGCGACGCCGCGCGCGAACAGGACGAAGCCTGGCGCCGCGGCGACGGCAGCCGCGCGCCCAAGCCGGTGTATCTGGGCGACGAGGTCGAGATCATCGACAGCGCCCTCTCGCCCGACGCGCGCTGGCTGCTGGTGGTAACCCAGGAAAAGAAGGGCGACGCCGGCACCGGCGGCAAGATGCCCAAGTACGTGACCGAATCGGGCTACGAAGAATTCGAGGAAGTGCGCACCCGCGTCGGCCGCAACGACCCCTTGCCGCAGAAGCTGTGGCTGGTCGACGTCGCCAACGCCAAGGTCACCGAACTCGGCTTCGACGGCCTGCCCGGCATCAGCGACGATCCGCTCGCCGCCTTGCGCAAGGCGGCCAAGCAGGACCCGCTCAAGGGCGAGCGCCCGGCACGGATCGAATCCGACGGCGACGGCAGCGGCGTGTCGATCCGCTGGAGCGACGACGGCCGCCACGCCGCGGTGCTGGTGCGCGCGATCGACAACAAGGACCGCTGGCTGACCTCGGTCGACCTGGCCAAGACCCGTCTGGAAACCCGCCATCGCCTGACCGACAAGGCCTGGATCAACTGGAATTTCAACGATTTCGGCTGGCTGCCCGACAACGGCAAAGGCGCCGGCGACCTGTGGCTGCTGTCGGAACAAAGCGGCTACTCGCATCTGTACGTAAGCCAGGACGGCGGCGCGCCGCGCGCGCTCACCTCGGGCAAGTGGGAAGTCTCCGAACCCGAACTGGCCGCCGACGGCAAGACCTTCTTCTTCCTGTGCAATCGCAAATGGCCGGGCGATTACGAAGTCTGCGCGGTCGACCGCAACGGCGGCGCGGTGCGCGAAGTCACCGCCCTCGACGGCGTGGAAAACTTCACCCTCTCGCCCGACGGCCGCAAGGTGCTGGCGCGTTATTCCGAAAGCTACCTGCCGCCGCAACTGGCGGTGGTCGATGCCGGCGGCGGCGACGCGGTCAAGCTCACCGACACGCGCAAGCCTGAGTTCAAGAACCGCGAGTGGATCCAGCCCGAGTACGTGCAGGTCCCGTCCAAGCACGGCGCCGGCACGGTGTGGGGCAAGTTCTACGGCCCGAAGAACTACGACCCGAACAAGAAGTATCCGATCGTGATGTTCGTGCATGGCGCCGGGTATTTGCAGAACGTCAGCACGCGCTACCCGAACTACTTCCGCGAGCAGATGTTCCACAACCTGCTGGTCGACAAGGGCTATGTGGTGCTCGACCTCGACTACCGCGCCTCCGAAGGCTACGGCCGCGACTGGCGCACCGCGATCTACCGGCAGATGGGCCATCCCGAACTCGAGGATTACCAGGACGGCCTGGACTGGCTGGTCGCCAACAAGCACGGCGACCGCGACCGCGCCGGCATCTACGGCGGCTCCTACGGCGGCTTCATGACCTTCATGGCGCTGTACCGCGCCCCGGGCATGTTCAAGGCCGGCGCCGCGCTCCGCCCGGTCTCCGACTGGTCGCAGTACAACCACGAATACACCGCCAACATCCTCAACACGCCCGAGCTCGACCCGGAGGCCTACAAGAAGTCCTCGCCGATCGAGTATGCCGCCGGCCTCAAGGACAACCTGCTGATCGCCCACGGCATGATCGACGACAACGTGTTCTTCAAGGACTCGGTGATGATGACCCAGAAGCTGATCGAGCTGCGCAAGGACAAGTGGGAGATCGCTCCGTACCCGCTGGAACGCCACAGCTTCGTGCATGCCGACGCGTGGTACGACGAGTATCGGCGCATCTATGAGTTGTTTGAGCGGACGTTGAAGTAAGCAAACGGCGGAAGGCTTTTCGCGGATCGACGAAAAGAAGGTCTGCAGTTTTTTCTGATCCATCAGTGCCGCGAAGTTCTTAACTCGCGAGAAAGCACACCCGAGCCGCGATGCGCATGGATGCGTGTCGCGAGCCATCTAGGTAAGAGTCCCGTGTGGCGCTTGCCCGCGGCGGCATCGGCCTGGCGAGGTTTTGATCCACAGCAAAGCGCTTGCTTCGGCTACCTTTCTTTCTCTAGTAGTTGAGTTTTCGCGGTCGCGGCTCGCGCCGCTCCTACAGGTAGGCCACGCAACTTCTGCTTGGGCCTGAAGCCGCGCAGTTCATCCAGCGCTGCGAAGCCACGCACTCGCGTTAGCAAAT
>NZ_LMHM01000012.1:939651-939720 GCF_001427785.1 Lysobacter sp. Root690 | reverse complement strand
CGTGCAGGATGCACGCCGTGCGCTACCGGGACATGGATGTCCCGTGTGGCGCATGCCTGCGTCTGCACT
>NZ_LMHM01000012.1:939441-939523 GCF_001427785.1 Lysobacter sp. Root690 | reverse complement strand
CCCGCCGCTTTAGTGGCGGAAGCTTTTGATCCTGCTTGCAGCTTCTAGAGCTTTAAAAGCTTTAAAGCTTCAAATCTTTGAA
>NZ_LMHM01000012.1:923450-939346 GCF_001427785.1 Lysobacter sp. Root690 | reverse complement strand
TGTTCTCGCGGGTCAGCGGCTTCGCAGCGCTGGATGAACTGCGCGGCTTCAGGCTCAAGCAAAGTCAGATGGGCTGAAGTAAGGCAGATCCCGCATTGGCGGGAATGGCGGTTTGGGCGATGCATGCATACCCATCGACTCCAGATTTCGCCAACCGCCCAATCGCGACATCGAAATCCCTGCCAAGCAATACGCACCCCCGCTAGAATGCGCCCATGAGCGACTTCGACCGCGTACGTGAGTATCTATCCGGCCTGCAGGACCGCCTGTGCGCCGCCATCGAACACGCGGACGGCGAAGCCCGCTTCGCCGAAGATATATGGCAGCGCCCTGAGGGCGGCGGCGGCCGCACCCGCATCCTGCGCGGCGGCAAGGTGTTTGAGCAGGCCGGTATCGGCTTCTCCGACGTCTCGGGCACGAAACTGCCGCCGTCGGCGACCGCCGCGCGGCCGGAACTGGCCGGCGCCTCGTGGCGCGCGGTCGGCGTGTCGCTGGTGTTCCATCCGAACAATCCCTACCTGCCCACCACCCACGCCAACGTGCGCCACTTCCGCGCGATGCGCGACGGCGAGACGGTGGCGTGGTGGTTCGGCGGCGGCTTCGACCTGACGCCGTTCTATCCCTTCGACGAAGACGTGCGCCACTGGCACCGCACCGCGCGGACCTTGTGCGAACCGTTCGGCGGCGAGGAGCGCTACCAGGCGCACAAGCGCTGGTGCGACGAGTATTTCTTCCTCAAGCACCGCAACGAGACCCGCGGTGTCGGCGGGCTGTTCTTCGACGACCTGCACGGCGATTTCGAACGCGACTTCGCCTATCAGCGCGCGGTCGGCGACGGCTTTCTCGATGCCTATCTGCCGTTGGTCGAACGCCGCCGCGACACGCCGTACGGCGAGCGCGAGCGGCAGTTCCAGCTGTACCGGCGCGGCCGCTACGTCGAATTCAATCTGGTGTTCGACCGCGGCACCTTGTTCGGCCTGCAATCGGGCGGTCGCACCGAATCGATCCTGATGAGCCTGCCGCCGCTGGTGCGCTGGGAATACGGCTTCAGCCCCGAGGCCGACAGCGACGAGGCGAAGCTGGCGCAGTATCTGGTCCCGCGCGATTGGCTGGGCGAAGCCGAAAGCTGAGCACCCGCGCCGCGTAGCTCCGTATCCCGCTGTAGGAGCTGCGCAAGCTGCGACCGCGAGATCACAGCGGCGTCGTATGCGCGATGTCGCGGTCGCAGCTTGCGCAGCTCCTACAGGCGCTATCGCAGTGACGTCCGAGCCTGGCTACTTCGCCTTGTTCAAGATCGTGATGTGCCCGTTGGTCTCCAGCATCGCCAGGCCGATGTGGTCGATCTCGTCGCAATCGTTCTCGCGCATCGCCTTCTCGAAATCGGCGCGGCTGACGAGTTCGCGACGCAGCACGTTGCGGAACACATGGCCGTCGCGCGCCAGCACCACCGGCTCGCCTTCCAGCGCGCGCTCGGCGCGCGCGCTGCGCGCGGCGACATAGCCGACCGTCCAGTTCAGCACGATCAAGGTCGCCGCCAGGATCAATCCGCCGGTGACCGAGTTGTCGGAGCCCAGCAAGGCGTTCTGCACCGCGTTGCCGAGCAGCACCACCAGCAGCATGTCGAACGAGGTGAACTGGCCCATCGAGCGTTTGCCCGATACCCGGATCATGCCCAGCAGCACGAAGTAGACGATGCAGGCGCGCACCAGGTACTCCCACCACGGCATCGACAGATGAAAGGCGTCGGACATCGGGCGGGCTCCAGGGGCGGGTAGTGAGCGCGATTGTGGCGCGTGTGTACGTGCAACGCGCGTCACGGCCGATGCGACCGCCGTACCGCGCGCCTGGCGATCGCAGGCGACCACGCCGATCACGGGCGACGAAGACCGGAGCGCGAAACCGCCGCCGTCACGCTTCCGCACACCGCGCCGCGCCGACAGCCGCTGGTATTTGCAACATCCGCCCCGCGCCCGCAGAATGCGCACGCTTCGCCCGCCCCAGCGCTCAGCGCACCGACAGCCAGCGGAAGCCTTCCCCTTATCGCACCCACCCCGACCGGCCTCTCACGGCCCGGCCGCGCGGCGCTGCGCCTGACCCGAAGGATCGCCCGCTCATGTCCGTCACCGTCTCCCGTCCGCTGCGCCCGGCCGCCCTCGCCTGCGCCCTACTCGCCTGCGCGCCGTTCGCCGGCGCCGTCCACGCCGCCGACAGCGGCGACTCCGCACGCACCCTGGATTCGATCACCGTCGTCGCCGAACGCGAGCCGGGCAACTTCGACCTCGACCGCGGCGAGATCGAACTGACCCAAGCCTCGGACCTGAGCGACCTGCTGTCGAACGAATCGGGCGTGGCCGTCGGCGGCGGCTCGCCGGTGGCGCAGAAGGTCTACGTGCGCGGCTTCGAAGACACCATGCTCAACGTGACCATCGACGGCGCGCAGGAACCGGCCGAGCTGTATCACCACCAGACCCGGGTGCAGATCGAACCCGAATTCATCAAGTCGATCGAACTCGATGCCGGCGCGGGCGCGGCCACCCAGGGCGCCGGCGCGCTGACCGGCGCGATGCGCGTGCGCACCCGCGACGCCTTCGACCTGCTGCGCCCAGGCCAGGACGCCGGCTTCCTGATCAAGGGCGCGGCCGGCGGCAACAGCAGCAAGGGCGTGCTCGCCGGTTACGGACGCCTGTCGGATCATCTCGGCGTGCTGGCGACCTACGTCTACCAGGACGGCGGCGACTACGAAGACGGCCACGGCGACCGGGTCAAGCCGACCGCGTTCGAACACGAGCGCGCCCAGTTCAAGCTCAGCGGCGTGTTCGACGCGCACAGCTTCGACCTGTCGGCCGAGCACCTCGACGACACCGGCACGTACTACGAACGGCCGCACATGACCAACTTCACCGGCCGCTACATCCTGTCCGATCACCAGATGCGTCGCGACACCGTGTCCTACGAACACCGCTTCGATCCCGAAGGCGACGCGGTCGATGCGCGCTTCACCGCCTACCGCACCCGCAGCAGCTACGAGAACCGCCGCAACACCACCGGCATCCTCTACAGCTGGGGCGAGCAGACCAGCACCGGCATGGACCTGCGCAACACCTCGACCTGGGACGCGCTGTCGCTGACCTACGGCCTCGATTACCGCGGCGACCGCCTGCACGCGCGCCAGCAGGCCACGCCACCGCCGTTCTGGGGCCGCACCGAGCAGACCGCGCGGGTGTTCGGCGCGTACGCACAGGGCCGCTGGACGCCGTCGCCGCAGTGGACGCTGTCGGCCGGCCTGCGTTACGACGACTACCGCCACGAGGGCAAGTCGGGCGTCAGCGCAGGTGCGAAGAACAGCGAAGCCAAGGCCAGCCCCAACGCCTCGATCGAATGGACCCCGATCGAGCCGCTGACCTTCCGCTTGGCCTATTCGGAAGCCTTCCGTGGCGTCACCATCCGCGAAGCTTTCTTCAGCGCGCTGTACACCCACCGCGGCGACCTGGATGGCGAGCAGGCCGACAACATCGAATTCGGCGTGTCCTGGGAGAAGGACGGCTACTTCGCCCGCGCCACCGGGTATCGCCAGCGCATCGAGAACTATATTTCCGCGGTCTACGACGGCGGCGCGGCCTGGGGCTATTGGGAAAACATCGGCACCGCCAAGGTCGAGGGCTACGAGGCCGAGATCGGCAAGCGCTGGCAGCGCATGGGCGTCAGCGTCGGCGTGTGGAATTCCGACAACACCTTCGACGACCGCCCGCTCAACGACGCCGACCTCGGCCTGGGCACCAGCATCGGTCGCACCTGGACCGCACGCTTCGACTGGCAGCCCGCGTCGCAGCACGCCAACTACGCGGTGCGCGCGCGCCTGGTCGAAGACGAGCGCAACTCGATCGCGCCGACCGCGCCGGACAAGCCCGGCTACGCGGTGGTGGACGTGATGGCGAACTGGAACCTGCTCGGCGACGACCGGCTCAAGCTGAGCGCGGCGGTCAACAACCTGTTCGACCGGTTCTACTACGACCACGGCACCTACGGTTACCAGGCCGGCTCGGGCACGTATATCGGCTTCCCGTCGCCGGGACGCGAGTTGTCGGTGTCGTTGACGTATCGGTTCTAAGTAATTCTAAATTCTGCGTAGTCGATGACGCCCGGGTATGCCGGGCGTCTGGTTTGTTTATCTCGTTGGGTTGGCTTAATGCCTATTAGTGGCTAGCCAACGAACCGAAGCGACGGATTACCCGCAGCGACATCCCTACCTGACGTCATTCCCGCGAACGCGGGCTCCGCTTTTATTTCGGCGGAGCCGAACATCCAGCGACTTTGCTCTATGAGTGCGAGCGCTCGCGTAAGACTTCGTACGCTTTCGCGAAAGTCACTGGATTCCCGCGTTCGCGGGAATGACGGCTTGGGAGATTGCGGGTGTGCCCGTCACTACGGCGCTCGAGCATCCAGCGCCATGCGCAGGCCGCTAACGCAGTCCTCTGCGACGCTTATGCACGCATGCGCCAGAACCAACACGGTGCTCAACTGAGTACCCAAACAAAAAGCCGCCCTGCACAGCAAGGCGGCTTTCGGCGACACAAATAAAAAGCCCCGCAGGCAGGGGGGGCCGGCGGGGCTGGTGGAGCGTGCCCTGGGGAGGGGGCGTTCGCTCCGGGGGATCACTCCAGGGGAGGGAGAGATCGGCGACAGACGTTGCATCTGTCGCGACCTATATGACCACCTGGCACATGGATAGTTCGTGAAGATCAGAGTTAATAAATTGTTGGATTCAGGACCGATTCATTCTACCAAACCCAGCAAAATCAACGCTTTCACGATATTTAATGCGCTTCGTCCCAGTTAATACCGATACCGGTGTCAACAACCAGAGGAACGCGAAGTGTGGCCGCGGTCGCCATCCGCTGTGTGGCCTGCGCGATCAAAGTATCGGCGAATGCGCTATCGACCTCGAATACCAGTTCGTCGTGCACCTGCAGGATCATCTTGGCACTGTCGGCGTGCTGTGACAGCCAGCCGTCGATGTCGATCATCGCGCGCTTGATGATGTCGGCCGCGGTGCCCTGCATCGGTGCGTTGATCGCGGCGCGTTCAGCGCCCGCGCGCAGGCCTTGGTTCGACGCCTTGATGTTCTCCAGATACAGGCGACGGCCGAACACGGTTTCGACATAGCCCTTGTCGCGCGCATCCTGACGCGTGCGCTCCATGAAATCGCGCACACCCGGATAACGGCTGAAATACAGGGCGATGTAATCCTGCGCCTCGCCGCGGCCGATGCCGAGCTGACGCGCCAGACCGAACGCGCTCATGCCGTACATCAGACCGAAGTTGATCGCCTTGGCCGCGCGCCGTTCGTTCGAGCTGACCTCTTCCAGCGATTTCTTGCCGAACACTTCGGCCGCGGTCGCGCGATGCACGTCGGCGCCGGATTCGAACGCGCGCACCAGGCCCGGGTCTTCCGACAGGTGGGCCATGATCCGCAGTTCGATCTGCGAGTAATCGCAGGCGACCAGACGCCGGCCTTCCGGCGCGACGAAAGCGCGGCGAATGCGTCGGCCGTCGTCGGTGCGGATCGGAATGTTCTGCAGGTTCGGATCGCTCGACGCCAGGCGTCCGGTCGCCGCGCCGGCCTGGTGATAACTGGTGTGGACGCGGCCGGTGTGCGGATTGACCATCTCCGACAGTTTGTCGGTGTAGGTGCTGCGCAGTTTCGCCAAGCCGCGGTATTCCAAAATCACCCGCGGCAGTTCGTGCTGATCGGCGATCGCTTCGAGCGCTTCTTCGTTGGTGCTCGGCTGGCCGGTCGGGGTCTTCACCAGCACCGGCAGCTTGAGTTCGTCGAACAGCAACGCCTGCAACTGCTTGGGCGAATCCAGGTTGAAGGTGCGCCCGGCGAGTTCGGTGGCCTTGATCTGCGCGGCGAGCATGCGCTTGCCCAGGTCCTGCGATTGCCGGCGCAGTTCGTCGCCGTCGATCATCACTCCGTTGGCCTCGATGCGTTCGAGCACCGGGACCAGCGGCATTTCGATCTCGCGGTAGACCTTTTCCAGTTCCGGCTCGGCGGCCAGACGCGCGCCGAGCACGCGGTGCAGGCGCAAGGTCACGTCGGCGTCTTCGGCGGCGTACTTGGTCGCATCGTCGAGGGCGACCTGCGAGAACAGGATCTGCTTGGCGCCCTTGCCGGCGACATCGGCATACTTGATCGTGTCGTAGCCCAGGTAACGCTTGGCCAGCGAATCCATGTCGTGACGGCTGCCGGTGGCGTTGTAGACGAAGCTCTCCAGCATGGTGTCGTCGGCGTAACCGAGCACGTCCACGCCATGCCGGCGCAGGACGTGCAGATCGTACTTGCCGTGCTGGCCGAGCTTACGCCGCGCCGGATCGGCGAACACCGGCCGCAACGCATCGAGCACGGCCTGGCGATCGAGCTGCGCCGGCACGCCGGGATAATCGTGGGCCAGCGGGATATACACCGCGCGGCCGGGTTCGGTCGCGAAACTCAACCCGACCAGGTTGGCCATCATCGGATCGAGCGAATCGGTTTCGCTGTCGAACGCGAATTCCTCGCTCGATTGCAGCGCCGCGACCAGCGCGTCGAGCTGCGGCTGGGTCACGATCGCCTCGTATTCGCCCTTGGCCGACAGCGCCGCGTCCGGCGTTTCGCCGGCCGCGTTGGAACGCGCATGGCCGGCGGCGGTCGCGCGCAGGCCGGCGCGGTCGGCGGCGATCTCGTTCGCCGTGGTGTTGGCGCTGCCCTCGATATCGCGCAGCGCCTGCTTGAAGCCGTAGCGCGCGTACAGCGTACGCAACGCCTCGGTGTCGCGCTCGCGCAGGGCGAGCTGCTGCGGGCCGCGGTCGAGTTCGACGTCGGTCTTGATCGTGGTCAACTCGCGATTGAGCGGCAGGCGGCCGAGCACCGCGCGCAGGTTCTCGCCGATCTTGCCCTTGATCTGATCGGCGTGTTCGATCACGCCCTCCAGGGTGTCGTACTCGGCCAGCCATTTGGCCGCGGTCTTCGGCCCGCACTTCTCCACGCCGGGCACGTTGTCGACGCTGTCGCCCATCAGCGACAGAAAGTCGACGATCTGATTCGGGCGCACGCCGAACTTGGCGATCACCGCTTCGTCGGAATCCATGCGGCTGCCGCTCATGGTGTTGACCAGCACCACGCCGGGCCGCACCAGTTGGGCGAAGTCCTTATCACCGGTGGAAATGGTGACGTCGATCGCATCGCCGGCCGCGCGCAGCGCGAGGGTGCCGATCACATCGTCCGCCTCGACCCCGTCGATGCGCAGGATCGGAATGCCCAGGGCCTCGACGATCTCGCACATCGGCAGCACCTGGGCGCGCAGGTCGTCAGGCATCGGCGGGCGATTGGCCTTGTACTGCGGGTCCAGGTCGTCGCGGAAGGTCTTGCCGGGCGCGTCGACCACGAAGGCCACGTAGTCGGGCCGTTCGGCCAGGGTCGAGCGCAGCATGTTGACCACGCCGAACAGCGCGCCGGTGGGCTCGCCGGCGTCGTTGGTCAACGGCGGCAGCGCATGGAAGGCGCGGTAGAGGTAGCTGGAACCATCTATCAGGACGAGTCTTTTCATGCCCGCGATTCTACGCTGCCCGGTCGCCGGGTCTGCGAATGCGGGCCGTTCGTGGCCGATGAATGCGGCTCGATGCGCGACGCGGCCGGACCGCCAAACCGATGCACACGCTTAACGCAACCGCGGCGTATGCTGGCGGCCTGATACACGGAGATTCGCCATGCGCGCCCCACTCGCATCGCCGCACGCCCGCCTGCGCCGCCTCGCCCCCGTCCTGACCGCCCTCGTGGCCGCCGCCCTGATGGCCGGCTGCGCCAGCATGGGCGGCGCGACCGACGACCCCACCGCCGCGCTCAAGGGCGCGGAGGTCTACACCCGCAGCGTCGAGAACGGCGACACCGTCGAGGAATACCGGGTCGGCGGCCAGCTGCGCGCGGTCAAGGTCACCCCGTCGCGCGGCCCGGTCTATTACCTGGTCGACAACGACGGCGACGGCCGCCTCGACAGCAGCAAGGGCGAGGGCACGGTCTCGCCGGTGTATTACAAACTCTTCAGTTGGTGATGTGCGGCTGGCCGTGGCCGACGCGCTGTCGTCAGCTGCCGTAGCCGTTTCATGGCGCGCCGGCGTTGCGCCAGTGCGCCGCTCCCGTTTCTGATCGGATCTCTCCGATCCGACCCCTTCGCTCCCACGTCTCTTTTCCGCAATGACAACCGCCGAAATCCGCACCATCGTCGGCGACACCGAACTGCGCGCGGTATGGCCGGTGGTGTCGCAACTGCGCCCCGAATTCGACGAAGCTCGCTTCCTCGCCCAGATGCACCGCCAGATCGCCGAGGGCTGTCGCGCGACGGTGGCCTACGACGCCCAAGGCGTGCCGCGCGCGTTCGCGTGCTGGCGGGTGATGGAGATGCTGGCGGTCGGATTGCACGTCTACGTCGACGACCTGATCACCGACGAAGCCGTGCGCGGCCAGGGCTACGGCAAGGCGATGCTGGACTGGCTCAAGGCCGAGGCCAAGCGACTGGGCTGCGTGCGGCTGCAACTGGACTCCGGCACGCACCGGCAGGACGCGCATGCGTTCTATCTGCGCGAGCGGTTGCGGATCGAGGCGTTTCATTTTGGGGTGAAGCTGGATTAGGGGCGTGGGTCGCAGGAGGTCGGATGGCTCGCTGATTGTTGGCGATGAATTGCCGGCGTTCCGCGGGGGCGTTGGACTTCGTATGCCTTCTTGCGGTTGCGTCGGCTGTTCAACCGCCGACGATGCCTGAATCAACGAAGCCACCATCTGTTGCCCACTTTGGAAAAGGGGGCAAGCGCCCGGCGTAGCTTGTGAACCGAAAGAAATTGGAGCGCGGGGGATTTGCTTTTCGCGTCGCCGACAGTTGATTCGGCCGGTCTTGCGGGGAAAAGCAAATCCCCCCTAGCCCCCCCCTTTTTCAAAGGGGGGAGCGGTAACGCGGCGAGACAGAGGAATCGATGCGCTTACTCGGTACGCGCCGCTGCACCCGTGTCGCTTGACTGCAAAGCCACTCCAGCCGCCGCCTTCTCCACCTGCGGCCGATTGCGATACCGCTCGAACCACCCCAGCGTATTGAGCACCTGCGCCAAGGTCTCGCTCGGCCGCGCGCCGATGCCGTGCGAGGCGCCGGGGATGCGGATCATCGCGCTGTCGACGCGGTGCAGCTTGAGCGCGGTGTAGTACTGCTCGGTCTCCGAGATCGGCGTGCGGTAGTCGCTTTCGCCGGTGATCAGCATGGTCGGGGTGGTGACGTTGCCGACATAGGCCAGCGGCGAGCGCTTCCAGTAGTTTTCCTGCGCCTGCCACGGCGGGCCGGGGAACCAGTGCTGGGTGATGTAGGACGGGCCGTCGGAAGTCAGCGCGAAACTCGTCCAGTTGATCACCGGTTTGGCCACCACCGCGGCGCGGAAACGATCGGTGTGGCCGACGATCCACGCGGTCAGCACGCCGCCGCCGGAACCGCCGGTGACATATAGCTGCTGCGGATCGACATAACCCTCGGCGATGGTCGCATCGACCGCGCTGATCAGATCGTCGTAGTCGTGGCTCGGATAGTTTTGGTGGATGTGATCGGCGAAGGCCTGGCCGTAACTGGTGCTGCCGCGCGGGTTGACGTACAGCACGACATAGCCGGCGGCGGCGTACAACTGGGTTTCCACGGCGAAACGCGGGCCGTAGTTCGCATACGGGCCGCCATGGATTTCCAGCAGCAGCGGATAACGCTTGCCGGCTTCGAACTGCGGCGGTTTGACGATCCAGCCCTGCACCGACAAGCCGTCGGCCGACGACTTGGTCCACAAGGTTTCGACTTCGCCCAGGCGCTTGCGCGCGAGCGAGTCGGCATTGAGATCGGTCAAGACCCGCGACTTGCCGCCGCGCGCCACCACCGCCACGTCGGCCATGCGCGACGCGCTGCCGTGGGTGTAGGCGACACGACCGCCGCCGACCGAAAAACTGCCGCCCGGATAAGGCCGGCCGACCGCGGTGCCGCCGACATCGTCGCTGACCGATTCGACCGCGCCACCGCTCGCCGCGATCCAGCCCAGATGGCTCACGCCTTCGCGGTCGTAGCCGAAATACAGCCCGCGCCCTTGGCTGTCCCAACGCGGGTTCTCGATCTCGTAGTCGAACCGCTCGGTCAACGCGCGCGAAGCACCGCTGTCGAGATCGAGCACGTACAGATGCGCGACCTGATAGCCGAGCTTGCGATCGTCGTAGCCCACATAAGCCAGCTGGCGCCCGTCCGGCGACAAGGTCGGCGATACGTCCGGACCGCGCCGGTCGGTCAGCGCCACGGTCGCGCCGCTGGCCACGTCGACTCGGTAGATGTCCTGATCGATCGGGTGGTACTCGGCCTCGGGGCCGCGATTGGACACCACGTACAGCGAGCGCCCGTCGCGACTCCACACCGGGGTGGATTCGTAATCGAAATCGCCCTGGGTGACCTGGCGCGGCGTGCCGCCGTCGGCCGGCATCACGAACACGTGCTCGTAGCCGGGCTTGAGATAGCCGGCGCCGTCGGCGCGGTAGTTCATCCGGTCGATCAGCTTGACCGCGTCGGCCCACTGCGCGCCCTCGGGCTTGTCCGGCAGCTTCGCCAGCGGCGTGGTGTCGGCGGCGACGTGCTGGGTGAACGCGATCCAGCGCCCGTCCGGCGACCACGCCAGGTTCGACGGACCTTCGCTCAGGCGGCTGATCGGCGACTGCTGGCCGCTGTCCATCCAGCGCACCCAGATCTGCGCCGAACCGTCGCGGTCCGACACCCAGGCGATGCGATCGCCGCTCGGAGACCACACCGCGGCGCCGTCGCCGTACGCGCCGCTGGTCAGCGGCCGCTGCTTGCCGCTGTCGGTTTCGATCAGCCACAGATTGCTGCGCCGACGGTCCTTCATGATGTCGAAGAACTTGCGCTGATAGACGATGCGACGGCCGTCGGGCGACATCGACGGCGCGTCGGCCCATTCCAGATCGAACAGATCCTTGGGTTGCAGGTTGCGCGGATCACTGTGCAGATCGGCAGCTTGCGCTGGACAGAAAGACAACGGCAGCACGCACAAGGCGAGCGCGGCGGCGAAGACGAAACGTACGGACATCGGTGGGTCCCGTTCGGCAGGCATGAAACCGCAGCCTAGGCCGTCGGCGGCCGCCGCTCCCAGTGTCGTTGGTCGTGCCCGGGCGCCTGCACGGCCCGGCGGCACACGCGCGCGACGCAATGGGCTGTTAGGGTGGCCCGAGTCCACAGGGGGACGGCATAAGGAGGATGTCGATGGCTCATGCTCGTGCATTGCATCGTGTCGCCGCCGGCTGGCTGGCCGTCGGTCTGGCCCTGCTGCTCGCCGGCTGCGGCGAACCCGCCGCGAACGTGTCGGCGCCCAAGCCCTACGACCGGCTGGGCGTCCACGTGCAGCTTCCGGGCAACTGGAAAGTCAGCGACGACCAGCGCGTCGCCGGCTCGCATTACCTGACCGTGGAAAGCCCCGGCTCGGCGATCTTCATCGCGATCGTGCAGGCCGACCGCGGGCTGGAACTGGAAACCTTCGCCCGCGATTTTTCCGCCGAGGCCGACAAGCAGACACCGTCGGTGCTGCGCCGCGAAACCCGTTTCGACCTGTCGGGCTTCACCGAAGGCACGATCCGCGAGCACTACACCGTGAGCCTGGCCGGAGTGAAGGTTCCGCACTTGCGCGAGTACCGCAAGATCACCGGCGCGCATCGCAGCGCGTTCCTGATCACCCAGAGCGCGGACGAGGACCTGGCCCAGACTCAGCCGGGCTTCGATTTACTGGTGAAGTCGTTCAAGCTCACCGACCGGTGAAGCAGGAACGAATGCAGAGGAGTGAGGACCGAGTAAGGGCCGCTGTTACTCGTTCCTCACTCCTCCGCACTCTTTTCTCTGGACCCTCAGCCCGAGCAGCGGCTGCGCAACCCCAAGGCCCGAGCCACATCGCGCCAGTCGAACGCGCCGACCGCCTGATCGTCGTGAACCGCATAGAACACGCCGTCGGGGAAACGTACCGAGCCGTTCTGCTGCAGCCACACGCCGTCGGTGTTACCGACGGTCTTGCCGGCGAAAGCGCCCAGGTGGCGCAGGCTGGCGCGGTCGAACACATGGAACACGCTGCGATCCTTAAACTGATCGGTGGCAATCCAGTAACCGCTGCCGTCGTCGCACTGCCACAACGCGATGCCTTCGGCCTGGGCCTTGAACAGGCCCTGGCCGATGGTCTGGCCGCGATAACGGCCGTCGAGACTGTAGTCGCGCACCGCGGTGCCGGTGGCGAGATCTTCCTCGGCGATCAGCAGGCGGTCGTGGGCGGGGTCGCCCCAGATCGACTCGGGCACGCGGATCGCGCCGGCCGCGCTGGTGTCGCCGAATGCGGCGACGTGTTGCGCGACGGGCGTCGCGCCGTCGAGTTGCAGGCGATATCGCTGCATGCGCCGGCCGAGCTGCTCCAGCGGCGGCGGAATTTCGTTGCCGTCCGCGTCTTCGCCTGCCATGTAGGCATCGGTGACGATCACTTCCAGTTGCTGCGGGCCTAGCGCGCGCACCCACAGCCCATACGGCTGTTGCAGTTGCTGCTGGCCGAAACTCATCAGTGCGCGCAGTTGCGGCGCGCGCGTGTCGGCGACTCCGACCGCGCGGCTGGTCGCGGCCGGCATCGACAGCGACAGCACCTGCACGCGGCGGTTGTCGCGTTCGACCACGAACGCCAGATCGCCGAGCACGGCGATGCCGTTGGGCCGGCGGAATTCGCCGAGCGCATCGCCTTCGCGGCCGAAGCGGCCGATCGCGCGGCCGTCGTCGCCGTCGTAGATCGTCAGCGCCCCGCCCTGTTTGGCCGTCGCCAGCAGCCACAAGCGGCCGTTCGACGCGCGCCACACCGCGGGCGAATCGATATTGTCCCGCGGCGTGGCCGGGGTCACGAAGGCTTCTTCGACCACCTGATGCGCGACGCCGGCCCGCGACAGCAAAGGATCGGCGTCGGCGCGCTCATCGGGCTCGCGCTTGTCGGGCGCGCGCTCGACCAGCGGCGTGGACGGATCGGACACACGCGGCGTCTCGGGCGTCGCGCAAGCGGACAGCGCCAGTAATACCGGCACCAGGACGGACACACATACAGTTGAACGCATCGGCGTGCTCGAATTCACAGGATTCCCCAGCGGCTGTTATAGAACCGTCACATGCATAATTGATGACAGACCGCGCGACGGCGACCAACGCAAAAGCCATAAAGTGCGCCGGCCGTCATCGTCCTGCCATTGCCCGGACTTACAACGTTCGCCATCTCTTCACCGGCGAACACCATGCGCAGTCCGCGACGTCCCACGCTCCACCATCGCGCACTCAGCGCCGCGCTGCTGGCCGCGCTCGCCGGCCCGGCGCTCGCGATCGATACGGTCGCGCCCGCCGGCCCCGGTGGCGCGAGCGAAGTGGCGACCGAGCTCGATCGCGTCACCGTCACCGGCGATATCGCTTACCGCGACCGCAGTGACGCGACCGCGCCGACCCTGAGCTACGGTCTGGACTATTTCCAGCGCTTCGAACCGCTGACCGTGGGCGACATGCTCAAGCGCGTGCCGAGCGTAGGTTTCGTGTCCGACGTGCTCGAATTCGACGGCGCACGCCTGCGCGGCCTGGATCCGGGCTACACCCAGATCCTGATCAACGGCAAGAAAGTACCCGGCGCCGGCGGCGATCGTTCGTTCTATGTCGACCGCATTCCGGCCGAACTGGTCGAACGCATCGAAATCATCCGCAGCCCCAGCGCGAACCGCTCCGGCGATGCGGTCGCCGGTGCGCTCAACATCGTCCTGCGCGACGCCTATCAATTCGACGGTGGTTATCTGCGCGCCGGCGCGGCGTATTTCGACGACGACGAGGTCAAGCCGGTGTTCGGCGCGGTCGGCAGCGGCGATGTCGCCGGCGGCCGCCTGCTCGGCGGCGTCAACGTGCAGGGCCGGCACAACCCCAAGCGCAAGCGCAGCGATCGCTTCGACGCGCCCGGCGGCGATTTCGTCGACCGCGAAGATCAGAGCGACGTGCGCGACGGCACCGACTACTCCGGCAACCTGTCCTACAGCCGCGAGATCGGCACCGGCAAGCTGAGCCTGGACGGTTTCTATGTGCGTACCGACCGCACCGAGACCGAGCATTCGCTGGAGTACAACGATCCGGCCAGCCGCGCGCGCGATAATCTGCTGTCGGTCAACGATCAGAACGTCGACATCAAGCAGCGCAACGCCACGCTCAATGCGAGCTACGCCTTCGACATGGCCGGCGGCCGCAGCGAGATCGACCTTGGCTATGCGCGCTTCGACGACAAGCGCTTCGACACCGAGCAGGAGATCGGCTACGACGACGAGGACACGCCGCCCTCGTTCGACGGCTTCGAAGGCACTCGCATCCTCGGCGATACACGCGACAGCGAGCTGAGCTTCAAGCTCGCGCATACCCGCGCGCTCGGCGCGGCGAAGATGGAATTCGGCGTGGACGGGCTGGACAAGCGTCGCAAGACTTCATTGCGCACCAGTGAGGTCGAAGCCGAAGAGGAAGGCGAGCCGCTAGCGCCCTACGAGGATTTCAGCCGCCAGCGCAGTCGCATCGAAGAGCGCCGGATCGATCCGTATCTGATGTTCTCCGGCAAGCACGAACGGATCGACTGGGAAACCGGCCTGCGTTACGAGACCACGCGCTCGAAGATCGTCAGTAGCGCCGAAGACGGCGACGACAACCGCCGCGACCAGAAGGATTACGGCCTGCTGCTGCCGTCGGCGCATCTGCGCTACAACCTGACCGAGCACGATCGGCTCAGCGCATCGCTCGCGCGCACCGTGCGCCGGCCGAATTTCGATCAACTGCTGCCGCTGACTTTGGAAGAGGAATACGGCGATAACGATTTTCTCGGCAATCCCAGCCTGCGGCCGGAAACCGCGTGGGGTCTGGACCTGGGCTACGAGCACCGGCTCGGCAAGCGCGGCGTGGTCGGGATCAACCTGTTCTACCGCAAGGTCCGCGACCTGATCGAAATCGTCGGCACCGGCCGGCCGAGCGCGACCGCGCTGGACGATCACGAGGATGCGATCGAAGATTTTCTCGACGAGAATCCGGGCGCCGGCCCGGGCACGCCGGGTTATCCGGTGCTGGATCCGGACAGCTTCGTGTTCACCGCCGCCAACGTCGGCGACGCGCGCGTGTATGGCGCTGAGTTCGACCTATCCACACCGCTGACCGCGCTGGGCCTGCCGGATACCGGCGTGTTCCTCAATTACTCATGGCTGGACAGCGAAGTCGACGACGATTTCGGCCGGCGCCGTTTCAACAACCAGCCCAGTTCGGTGCTCAACGTCGGTTTCATCCAGGACTTGCCGTCGCTGGGGATGTCGTTCGGCGCAAGCTATCGGCGCCAGGGCGATGCCTATGCGCGCGTGCTCGGCGAGGAAGTGTCGACCCATTACGGCGCCGATCTGGAGGCCTTCATCGAGAAGCGCTTCGGCTCGCGGGTGGCGGTGCGGTTGACCGGTTCGAACCTGTTGAACGCTTCGAAGGATGAGGCGTTCCACAAGTTCAATACGCTGGCTGAGCAGTTGGATCGCGAGTACGACGAGTATGAGCGGGAAAGCGAGAAGGCTGGGCGGGTGTATCAGGTGGTTGTGCGGCATGCGTTTTGAGGGATGAAGGTTGAGGGAGTGACGGACCGATCGATCGATGGATCGATGGACCTATGGATCGGCGAAAATCTCATACTCAACTTCACGCTCATTTCCATCAATCGCGCATTCTTCCACTCGTCATTCCCGCGAACACGAGCGAACGACGCAAACCAGTCGCTGCCGCGTCAGGTTGGCCGCA
>NZ_LMHM01000012.1:923353-923429 GCF_001427785.1 Lysobacter sp. Root690 | reverse complement strand
AAGCGCCGACAGAGCTCAATTGCTCGTCATCCCCGCGAAGGCGGGGATCCAGAGACTTCAGAGCCATGTCGCGGTA
>NZ_LMHM01000012.1:923104-923181 GCF_001427785.1 Lysobacter sp. Root690 | reverse complement strand
CAAGCGCCGACAGAGCTCAATTGCTCGTCATCCCCGCGAAGGCGGGGATCCAGAGACTTCAGAATCATGCCGCGGTG
>NZ_LMHM01000012.1:913241-923037 GCF_001427785.1 Lysobacter sp. Root690 | reverse complement strand
TGCCGCGTCAGGTTGCCCGCTGCGTCAGATCAAGCGCCGACAGAGCTCAATTGCTCGTCATCCTCGCGAAGGCGGGGATCCAGAGACTTCAGAATCATGCCGCGGTGAAGCCCTGGATCCCCGCATTCGCGGGGATGACGGCCTCAAACTGGCGTCACGAGCTGAGCGCGCACTTCGGAGCCGGCAACAGCGGCGTCTCCAAACTTACAGACTCACGACCTTCGTGACCTTCACACCTTCACACCTTCACACCTTCACGATCTTCACGCCCTCACGCCCTCACGCCCTCACGCCCTCACGCCCTCACGCCCTCACGCCGGAACCAGATTCGCATACGCCAACACCAGCCACTTACTGCCGACGTCATCGAAGTTCACCTGCACCCGCGCATGCGCGCCGCTGCCTTCGTAATCGGTGACCGTGCCGGTGCCGAAGCTCGCATGACGCACCTGCGCGCCCAGCTTGACCGGCGGCGCTTCGATCGCCGCATGGCCGCGGTTGAGGCCACCGCCGTCGCGGCGCGCCCCGGAGTTGTTGTACATCGGCCGCGATACCTGCACCTTCGGCCGCACTTCGTGCAGCAACTGGCTCGGAATCTCGCGCAGGAAGCGCGACGGCGAGCCGTAGGTCTCCATGCCGTGGATGCGCCGGGTTTCGGCGTAGCTCAGCACCAGTTTTTCGCGTGCACGGGTGATGCCGACATAGGCCAGACGCCGCTCTTCTTCCAGCCGGCCGGACTCCTCGGTCGAACGGCTGCTCGGAAACAGCCCCTCCTCCAGGCCGCCGAGGAACACCAGCGGAAATTCCAGGCCCTTGGCGCTGTGCAAGGTCATCAGCTGCACGCCGTCCTCGCCGGCCTGGGCCTGGCCTTCGCCGGCCTCGAGCGCGGCGTAGCTGAGGAAGGCGATCAGTTCCGGCATCGCCGCGGCTTCGTCTTCGTCGCTGCGGCTGAAGCGCGAGGCGACCGAGACCAGTTCGTCGAGGTTGTCGGTGCGCGAATCGAGCTGTCCGCGCGACTCGTTGGCGTAGTGGTCGCGCAAGCCCGACCGCTGCAGCACATGATCGATCTTCTCCGGCAGCGGCATGTCGACGACATCGCCCTCCAGTGCTTCGATCAAGGCCATGAACCCGGCAAGCGCATTGCGCGCGCGCGCGGCGAGCACGTTCTCGGCCGCGACAAGTCGCACCGCGTCCCACAGCGACACCGCATCGGCGCGCGCGCGTTTGCGCACTTCGTCCAGGGTGCGATCGCCGATACCGCGGGTGGGCGTGTTGACCGCGCGTTCGAACGCGGCATCGTCGGCGCGATTGGTCAGCAGGCGCAGATACGCCAAGGTGTCCTTGATTTCGGCGCGCTCGAAGAAGCGCTGGCCGCCGTACACGCGGTACGGCACCTGCTCGGACAACAAGGCTTCTTCGTAGGCGCGCGACTGTGCGTTGCTGCGATAGAGGATCGCCACGTCGCCGTAGCTGCCGCCGTCGCGCACCCACTGACGCAGGCGCTCGATCACGAACCGCGCCTCGTCCATCTCGTTGTAGGCCGCGTACAGGTCGATCGGCTCGCCATGGCCGGTGTCGGTCCACAGTTTCTTGCCCAGGCGGTCGGGGTTGTGGGCGATGACCGCGTTGGCCGCGTCGAGGATGTTGGCGCTGGAGCGATAGTTCTGCTCCAGGCGGATGGTCTGCGCGCCGGGGAAATCGCGCAGGAATTTCTGCACGTTCTCGACCTTGGCGCCGCGCCAACCGTAGATCGCCTGATCGTCGTCGCCCACCACGAACACATGGCCGGTGTCGCCGGCCAGCACCCGCACGAAGGCGTACTGGATCGCGTTGGTGTCCTGGAATTCGTCGACCAAGATCTCGCGGAAGCGGGTCCGGTAGTGCGTGAGCAAGGCCGGGTTGTCGCGCAGCAATTCATGCGCGCGCAGCAGCAGCTCGGCGAAATCGACCAGGCCGGCGCGCTCGCAGCGCTCCTGATAGGCCTCGTAGCAACGCAGCATCACGTCGGCCCAGTCGTCGTTGGCCGGCTGGATGTTGCGCGGGCGCCGGCCCTCGTCCTTCTGCGCGTTGATCCACCAGGCGATCTGACGCGGCGGGAAGCGGGTTTCGTCCAGTTCCAGCGCCTGCACCACGCGCTTGACTAGGCGCAGCTGGTCGTCGCTGTCGAGCACCTGGAAGCCTTCGGGCAGCTTGGCCTCCTGCCAGTGCAGGCGCAGCAGGCGATGGGCCAGGCCGTGGAAGGTGCCGATCCACATGCCGCGCGCGCCGCGCGGCAGTTGCGCGTCGACGCGCGCGCGCATCTCGCCGGCGGCCTTGTTCGTAAAGGTCACCGCCAGGATGCCGTGGTTGGGCACGCCGAAGACTTCGTTGAGCCAGGCGATGCGGTGGGTCAGCACGCGGGTCTTGCCGCTGCCGGCGCCCGCGAGGACCAGATAATGGCCGGCGGGCGCCGAAACGGCTTCACGCTGGGCCGGATTGAGTGCGTCGAGCAAGTGCGATACGTCCATCGCCCCATTGTACCGGCGATGCCGGGGGAACCTTCCCGTCCGATGGAGTTCCAATGCCGATCATGTCCGTGCGCGCCGCAGCCTTGCTGAGTTTGCTCGTTTGCGCCGGCGCCGCACTGCCGGCGCATGCGGCCGAACCCGCCGCAGCGGCGCAAGCGGCGACTGTCGTCGCCGACCCGGCCGATTCGAACGCCGAATGGGCGATCCGCGCCGGCGACACCCGCCTGCGGGTACGCATCGAGAATCCGCCCGACGCCGCGCGCGTCGCGCAGCTGCGCCGCTGGATCGACGAATGCGCGAACGCCGCGCTGACTTCATCGGGTCGGTTCCCGTTGCGCGATGCGCTGGTGCGCATCCGCCTGGTGCCGCGCCGCGGCCGCGACTCCAGCCCCGTGCCGTGGGGTCAGACCCGACGCGACGACGGCGTCTCGGTGCTGCTGTACGTGCGAGACGACGCGACCTATCAGGAATTGCGCGACGACTGGACCGCCGTGCACGAGCTTTCGCACCTGATGCACCCCTACCTCGGCGACGACGGCCGCTGGCTGGCCGAGGGCCTGGCCAGCTATTACCAGAACGTGTCGCGCGCGCGCGCCGGCCTGCTCGACGGTGACGATGCCTGGCGCCGGATCGAAGCGGGTTTCCAGCGCGGGCGCAAGGTCGGCGCGGGCGCGCGCATGGACCAGATCGGCCGCAGCCGCGGCAGCACCATGCGTGTCTACTGGGCCGGCGCGGCGTTGTGGCTCGATGCCGACCTCGCCCTGCGCCGCGAACAGCGCACCGACTTGGACCGCGTACTCGCGCAATACGCGCGTTGCTGCCTCGACGGCAACGCGCAGGTCGAACCCGAAGATTTCGTCGCCGCGCTCGATCGCGCCGGCGGCAACGGCGTGCTCGCCCGTCTGTACCGGCGCTACGCCGCGATGCAGGACTTCCCCTCGCAAGACGAGGCCTATCGCGCGCTGGGCCTGCAGCGCGCGGACAACGGCGAACTGCGTTTCTCGGACCGGCCCGATGCGCTGCGGCTGCGACGCGCGATCATGGCGCCGCGCTCGCCCCAGCGCGGCGAGTGATCGCGCTCACCCGCTTCGATCGCATCCAGACCGCACAAACGAAGAGCCCGAGGCGCAGGCCCCGGGCTCTTTGATACGACCAACCTCGTCGCTCTGACCGCGCACGCGGACCGCAACCCGCGTCGCGTTCGCCGCCGCGTCAGTGCGCGCCCTTGCCGGGCTTGGCCACCGTGGTGCTCATCAGCTTGTCGGTCCAGGCGATGCCGATCGCCGAAACGATGAACAGGAAGTGGATCAGCGACTGCCACATCACGCCTTCGGAGGTCAGCTCCGAGCAGCGCGCGACCGCGTTGGCGACGCCGTTCGCGGTGGCCTGGGCCGCCGCCTGCGCCGCGGCGAATGCGTCGGGCGTGCCGCACAACGGCAGGCCGAGGCTGCCGGCGCCGATGAAGGTCTTGAGCAGGTGGATCGAGGAGATGCCGATGATCGCCATCGCCAGCTTGACCTTGAGCACGCTCGCGTTGACGTGGCTCAGCCATTCGGGCTGATCGGGATGGCCTTCCAGACGCAGGCGCGAAACGAAGGTCTCGTAGCCGCCGACGATCACCATCACCAGCAGGTTGGAGATCATCACCACGTCGATCAGACCCAGCACGATCAGCATGATGCCCTGCTCGGTCAGGGTGGTCGCGTCCTGGACGAGGTGGACCAGTTCCTTGACGAACTGGAACACGTAGACGCCCTGAGCGACGATCAGGCCCAGGTACAACGGCAGCTGCAGCCAGCGCGAACTGAAGATCAGGGCCGGCAGGGGGTTGAGTCGGTTGATCTTGGGATCGGTCATGCGGAACTCGTGAAAGTGAAGACGGTACAGGCGGCCAAGAGTAGCCGCCCGGGGGTGACATCGCCACGTCGGGGCCACCCGAGGGTTCATCTGCGCGGCGTTTTCGCCGCCGCCGGACGCGCGTGAAGCCCGCCGCGGCGCGGTTTGCGGCACACGCCATTCCATCCGCGCGGCGGCGGCGCGCGGATCGGCGCACTTACACTCCAGGCTTTCTCGCGGAGCGCATCCCATGATCGACCTGCATTACTGGCCCACGCCCAACGGCCACAAGATCACCTTGTTTCTGGAAGAGGCCAATGAGGCCGGCGCGGCGCTGGACTATTCGATCAAGCCGGTCGATATCGGCGCGGGCGATCAATTCAAGCCCGAATTCCTGGCGATTTCGCCGAACAACCGCATGCCCGCGATCGTCGACCATGCGCCGTCGGATGGCGGCGTTGCCGTGAGTATTTTCGAATCCGGCGCGATTTTGCAGTATCTGGCGGCCAAGACCGGCCGGTTCTCGCCCGGCGACGTGCGCGGCCAGGTCGAAGTCAACGAATGGCTGTTCTGGCAGGTCGGCGGCTACGGCCCGATGCTCGGCCAGAATCACCATTTCACCCGCTATGCGCCCGAGCAGGTGCCGTACGCGATCGACCGCTATCAGCGCGAGACCGAGCGCCTGTACGGCGTGCTCGACCGGCGCCTGGCCGGGCGCGAGTTCATCGCCGCCGATACACTCAGCATCGCCGATTTCGCCTGCCACCCCTGGGCCCACGAACACGCATGGCACCATGTCGACCTCGCCCGCTACCCCAACGTGCAGCGCTGGCACGACGAACTGGCCGCGCGCCCGGCCTTCCAGCGGGCCTACGAAATGGGCAAGGTGTACCGCGCCGACAAGACCATGACCGATGAAATGCGCCGCCATCTGTTCGGCTCGCCGGCGCAGCCCACCTGATGCCTCACCCGCAGCACGTCCCGGACCGATCGCCCTGATGAAGACCACCCGCCTTGCCTTGTGCCTGCTCGCCATGTCGCTGACCACCCCCGCCTTCGCTGGCCCGGCCGCGCCGGTCGCCGGCCGCCTGACGCTTGAAGCGCTCACCGGCGATGCGCCGCTGTCCGGGCCCAGCCTGGTCAAGCCGAAGATCGCGCCGGACGGCAGCCGGGTCGGTTTCCTGCGCGGCAAGGCCCGCGACAAGAACCGCCTGGACCTGTGGGCCTACGACATCGCCAGCGGCAAGACCACGCTGCTGGTCGATTCCGACGACGTGCTGCCGGGCGCGGAAGTGCTCAGCGACGCCGAGAAGGCGCGGCGCGAACGCCAGCGCATCGCCGCGCTGTCGGGCATCGTCGATTACCAGTGGTCGCCCGACGGCAAGCGCCTGCTGTTTCCACTCGGCGGCGAGCTGTATCTGTACGACCTGGCCAAGACCGGCAAGGCCGCGGTGCGCAAACTCACCAACGGCGAAGGCTTCGCCACCGATCCCAAGCTGTCGCCGAAGGGCGGTTTCGTCAGCTTCGTGCGCGACCGCAACCTGTGGGTGATCGACCTGGCCGACGGCAAGGCGACTCAGCTTACGAAGGACGGCAGCGACACCATCGGCAACGGCGTGGCCGAATTCGTCGCCGATGAAGAGATGGATCGTCACACCGGTTACTGGTGGGCGCCCGACGATTCGGCGATCGCGTTCGCGCGCATCGACGAATCGCCGGTGCCGGTGCAGAAGCGCTATGAGGTGTATCCCGATCGCACCGATGTGGTCGAGCAGCGCTATCCGGCCGCGGGCGATGCCAACGTGCGCGTGCGCCTGCTGGTCGCGCGCGTCGGCGCGCAGGCCGCCGCGCCGAGCGAGATCGATCTGGGCAAGGAACAGGACATCTACCTGGCGCGGGTGGATTGGCGCGATGCCGACCGCGTGACCTTCCAGCGCCAGTCGCGCGATCAGCACAAGCTCGAGCTGATCGAAGCCGACCTACGCAGCGGTAAGCAGCGCACGCTGATTACCGAAACCTCCAAGACCTGGGTGCCGCTGCACAACGATCTGCGCTTCCTCAAGGACGATCGGATCGTGTGGAACAGCGAGCGCAGCGGTTACGAACATCTGTATCTGCTGTCGGCCGACGGCAAGCAGGCGCAGGCGCTGACCTCGGGCGAATGGCCGGTGGACAGCGTGCTCGCGATCGATGAAGACGCCGGCCAGCTGTACTTCGCCGCGGGCAAGGATTCGCCGATGGACTCGCAGGTTTATCGCGTGCCGCTTAGCGGCGGCGCGATCGAGCGCATCAGCAAGGCCGACGGCTACCACAGCCCGAGCTTCGCCCTCAACGCCAGCGTGTTCGTCGATGCCTGGTCGAACCCGACCACGCCGCCGCAACTGGAGCTGTACCGCAACGACGGCACCCGCATCGCCGCATTGATCGCCAACGATCTCGACGACGCCAAGCATCCGTTCGCGCCGTACCGCGCCGCGCAGCGGCCGATCGAGTACGGGCAGCTCACCGCCGCCGACGGCAAGACCGCGCTGCATTACAGCCTGATCAAGCCCAGTGGATTCGACGCAGGCAAGCGTTATCCGGTGGTGGTCAACGTGTACGGCGGCCCGGCCTCGCAGACGGTCAAGCGGGTGTGGGCGCCGGATTTCAATCAGTACCTCGCCCAGCACGGCTATGTGGTGTTCTCGGTCGACAATCGCGGCACGCCGCGCCGCGGCGCGGCCTTCGGCGGCGCGCTGTATCGCAAGCAGGGCACGGTCGAGGTCGCCGATCAGCTCAAAGGCGTGGATTGGTTGAAGTCACAACCGTGGGTCGATGGCGACAAGATCGGCGTGTACGGTTGGTCGAACGGCGGCTACATGACCTTGATGCTGTTGGCGAAGGCGAGCAACGCCTATGCCTGCGGCGTTGCTGGCGCGCCGGTCACCGATTGGGGTCTGTACGACAGCCATTACACCGAACGTTACATGGGCCTGCCGAAGAACAATCCCGATGGCTATCGCGAAGGCCGCGTGCTTGAGCATCTGGACGGATTGACCTCGAAGCTGCTGCTGATCCACGGCATGGCCGACGACAACGTGCTGTTCACCAATTCGACCGTGCTGATGAGCGCCTTGCAGCAGCGCGGGCAGCCGTTCGAGTTGATGACGTACCCCGGTGCGAAGCATGGTCTGCGCGGGCGCGACAATCTGCATCGGTTTCGCTTGACCGAGGATTTCTTTGATCGGTGTCTGAAGCGCTGAGGCCATTCGCGGCCCTCACCCCAACCCCTCTCCCGCAAGCGGGAGAGGGGCTCAGTTCGAAGCTGCTTGTCTCTCTTTCCCGCTTGGGGAGAGGGGCTCAGTTCGAAGCTGCTTGTCTCCCTCTCCCGCTTGCGGGAGAGGGTTGGGGTGAGGGCCGCTCTCCCTCCATACGCCCACATGACCTTCGGCGCTTGGCCTAAACCCCAGTCAAGCCGATGCTGGAGCCCTTCACTCCACCCGGGTCACCTCATGAAGCCGCTCGTTCTCGCCGTCGCCCTGGCGCTGTCCGCGCCCGTCCTGGTTCTGTCCGCCGCGCCCGCATACGCCGCGGATGCGGCCAAATCCGACACCAAGGCCAAGGCGCCCGCCGCCAAACCGTCGCCAGCCTGGGTCGAAACGAGCAACCGCTACACCCAGATCCTGATCAAGGCCCAGGCGGATTTCGCTCCGGAAGGCTTTTCCTTCTTCGGCATTCCCGGCTACGACGACAAGGTCACCGACCTCAAGCCGCAGGTGAACCAGCGCTTCCGCGCCGCCATGGCCAAGGCCAAAAGCGAGCTGAGCGAGAAGCTGCAGGTCGAGCGCGATCCCAACGTGCGCCAGGACCTGGAAATCCTGATCGGCGCGATCGACGACAACGTCGAGGGCAACGAACTCAACGAACGCCTGATGCTGCCGTGGTTCGACGCGCCGCAGACGGTGTTCTCCGGCATCAACGGCCTGCTCTCCGACCAGACCCCGCCCGAGCGCCGCGCCCAGGCGCTCGCGCGCCTGCAGGCCTATGTCGGCTTGGCCCCGGGCAGCGAACCGCTGACCGCCCTCGCCCGCCAGCGCTACGAAGAACGCCTGGCCGCCGATTCCAGCCTGCTGCAGCCGACCAAGCTCGAAGTCGATCAGGCCCTGGGCAACGTCGACACCTACGTCGCCGGCATCCGCAAGCTGTTCGACAAGTACAAGATCCAGGGCGCCGAGCCCGCGCTCAAGGCGATGGAAACGCAATTGCGCGAGTACGGCCAGTGGACCCGCAGCGCGGTGCTGCCCAAGGCGCGCAGCGATGCGCGCCTGCCGCCGGAGCTGTACGCGTATCAGCTCAAGCAGTACGGCATCGACATCGATCCGCAGCTGCTGATGCGCCGCGCCCAGGTCGAGTTCATGGAAACCCGCGCGGCGATGCGTCAGCTCGCGCCGCTGGTGGCCCAGGCCAAGGGCCTGAAGGTCGCCGATCCGCACGATTACGTCGCGGTGATCCGCGCGCTCAAGCAAGACACCATTCCCAACGATCAGCTCGAACCGCGCTACCGCAAGGTGATCGACGCGATCGATCCGATCATCCGCAAGGAACAGATCGTCGACGTGCCGCAGCGGCCGATGGTGATGCGCCTGGGCAGCGACGCCGAATCGGCCTCGCAGCCGGCGCCGCATTTCCTGCCCGCGCCGTTGGTCGGCAACACCGGCCAGCAAGGCCAGTTCGTGCTGCCGGTAGCGGTGCCCAATCCGTCCGGCAAGACCCTGCACTACGACGACTTCAACTACGAATCGGCGGCGTGGACCTTGTCGGCGCACGAAGGCCGCCCGGGCCACGAACTGCAGTTCACCGCGATGGTCGAGCGCGGCATTTCGCTGGCGCGTTCGATGTTCGCGTTCAACTCGGTCAACGTCGAAGGCTGGGCGCTGTACGCCGAAGCCGAGATGGTGCCGTACGAGCCGCTCGACGGGCAGTTGATCGCATTGCAGTTCCGCCTGCTGCGCGCCTCGCGCGCGATACTCGACCCGATGCTCAACCTCGGCCTGACCGACCGCGCCAGCGCCGGCAAGCTGCTGTCGGAGCAGGTCGGTTTCTCCGAGGCGATGACCAAGCAGGAACTCGATCGCTACATGTTCAACGCCCCCGGCCAGGCCGGCAGCTATTTCTACGGTTACAGCCGTATCCTCGAATTGCGCATGCAGACCGAGCTGGCGACCGGCGATCGCTTCGACCGTTTGAAGTTCAACAACTTCCTGCTCGATCAGGGGCTGTTGCCGCCGGCGCTGTTGGCCAAGGCGGTGCAGGAGAACTTCGTGCCGGCGCAGAAGAAGGCTAAGCGCTGATACTCGATCGCAAATTGGCATTTCGATTTGCGCGTGCAATCTAAAATTGCCGCTGCCATCGCCGTTTCTTTGGCTTGGCTCGCGCTCGATGTCGAGCTCCACCACCAGCGCTGCGAAGCTCGT
>NZ_LMHM01000012.1:913149-913230 GCF_001427785.1 Lysobacter sp. Root690 | reverse complement strand
ACATGGATGTGCGCCGCGCGCCACCGGGACAGGATGTCCCGTGTGGCGCGTGCCTGCGTCTGCTCCGCACTTGCGGGCTTG
>NZ_LMHM01000012.1:912928-913010 GCF_001427785.1 Lysobacter sp. Root690 | reverse complement strand
CCGCTTTAGTGGCGGAAGCTTTTGATCCTGCTTGCAGCTTCTAAAGCTCTAAAGGCTTTAGAGGCTTTAAGGCCAAAGGCAA
>NZ_LMHM01000012.1:882601-912772 GCF_001427785.1 Lysobacter sp. Root690 | reverse complement strand
TGTCAAAAGCGACAAAAGAAAGGTAACCAAAGAAAAACGCTTTTCTTTGAATCAAAGGCCCGCGCGTGCGTNNNACATCCTGTCTCGGTGGCGCACGGCGCACATCCATGTGCGCCGCCCTTCGGGTGTGCTTTTGCCAACGCGAGGCAGTGGCTTCGCAGCGCTGGAAGAACTGCAAGACCTCAGGCGAAAGCCACATGGCCTACCTGTAGGAGCGGCGCAAGCCGCGACCACGGAAATACAACTGCGGCGCACATTGCGAGGATATTTCGATGGCGCATTCGCGACTCACGCCGCCGCGATAATCGACCGTTTCAGACAACCGTCAACAACACCCCGCCAACAAAAAGGCCGCGAAATCGCGTCCTTTTTGTCGCCCTCTAAAAAACCGCCACCCTTAATACACCAACGACCAACTAATCGTCTTCAACGCGAACACAAACCACACCATCGCCACGCAAGCCGCCGCGATCGCCACCGCACATACCCGCCGCAGACGCTGCATCGGCCCGCCCCACGCGGCGCGCGCGTTGAGGCAGGCGACGATCGCGATCGGCACGCACAGCAACCCCAGCAACTGGGCGAGACGAATCCAGCCGTCCAGGCCGCCGTCGAGCGCACGCACGGACGCCTCGGCGCGGGCGAGCAGCCACCACCACAGCCCGGCCAACAACAGATTGGAGATCACACCAAACATAGTCAGCAGGCGCAGATCGCGCTCGCGGCCGTCCAGGCGCAAACGACGCTGCGTCTGGTAGCGCACGACCGCCGCGATCGGCCACAGGCACAGCGCGAGCGCCTGCACGCCCAGCGTCGCGAACAGCAGCAGCAGCATCCAGCCGGGCGAACGCCAGCCCGGCACCGGCTGCAGCCACATCGCCGCTGGTACGTCGTCGCTGCTGATCGCGACCACCTCGGTGCCGCTCATCTTCGCAGCTAGCCGGCTGTCGCCGTCGACTTCGCGCCACACATACGGCTCGATCTCGCGCCAGCGCTTGATCCGGCCGTCGCGGCCGCGCAGCGACGACACCGCGATGGTGTCGTCGTCGTTCAACACCACGGTCGCGCTGCCGAACAGGCGCGCCATCGCCAGGAAATTGCTGGCCGAGCCGCGGCTGTTCTCATAACGCCCGCGCAACTGCTCGCCGTGCAGATGCGCGGTCGGCAGAGTCGGCATGTCGGCGGCCGGACTCGGGTAATAGCGCCGGATCACGGCTTCGACCAGATCGCGATGCAGCGCGCGCCCGGCACGGGCCGGGCCGTCGGCGGATACGAACACGCCGAGCCGATGCATCGGCAACAGCATCAGGCTGCTCTGGAACGCTTCGGTGGCGCCGCCATGGCCGATCACCACCGGGCCGCGACCATCGCGACGGAAAAAGCCAAGTGTCATCGCATCCAGGCCAGGGATCGGCCGCAACGCGGTCGCCTGCATCGATTGCAGCGTGTGCGGCTGCAGGATCGCATCGCCGCCGTAGCGGCCCTGATCGAGCTGGGCGAGCATGAAATGCGCCATGTCCTCGCCGGTGCTGGACAGGCTGCCGGCCGGCGCGGGATTGACCAGTTCGAACGGCACCGGCGCGGCGCCGACGGCGACGTAGCCCTGCGCCATGTCGCCGGCCAGGCCTTTCGGCAAGGGCTGACGGAAACTCGAACGGTGCATGCGCAGCGGTTCGAACAGATGCTCTTCGACGTAGTCGTCGAACGGCTGGCCGGCGACGCGCTCGACGATGTAGCCGGCCAGCGCCGCGCCGTAGTTCGAATACGCCGGCACCGTGCCGGGCGCGTAGATGCGCCGCGGCTGCACGGCCTTGAGGTAGTCGCCGAGTTTGAGCAGGCGCGAGGGATCGGCGGCGAACAGGTGCTTGCTTGATTCCTCGAAGCCGGCGCTGTGGGTCATCAGATGACGCAGGGTGATCGGCTGGCCGTAGTAGTCGCGGATCTTGAAGTCCAGATAGCCGTTGACGTCCGCATCCAGGTCGAGCTTGCCGCGTTCGACCAGTTGCATCACCGCGGTCCAGGTGAACAGCTTGGAGATCGACCCCGGCCGCAGCAATGTGCGTGCCGGGTCCATCGGCTTGCGCCGCTCCACGTCGGCATAGCCGTAGCCCTTGGACAACAGCAGCTGGCCGTCCTTGACCACCACCACGACCGCGCCGGCCAGGCCGCCGCGCGCGATCGCCTGCGGCACCAGGCCGTCGACATAGGCTTCCAGATCGGCCGCGCCGAGTTGCGGGATCGGCGCGGCGCCGACGGCTTCGACCAGGATCGCGCCGGGGGCGCCGGCTGCGTTGGGATCGAGAGTGAGGTCGGATGCGGCGACGGGGGCCAGTGGCGGTAGCGCTTCGATCCTCGCCGGATCGGACGCGGGCAAGGGGTTGGACGAGGCTGGAGACGCGGTGGGGTCGGTGTCGGTCAGGATGACCGTGGGCGCGGCGGGCTGCGCTGCCGGCGGTTGCTGCGACGGTAGCGGCGGCGCGGGCGCGGGCCGCGCAGTCGGGAGATTCGCTGTCGCGGTCGGAATGGGTGCGGGTTTCGCCGCGACTGCGCCAGCGTTCGGCGCGGTGGGTTTCGACGCTGGTTCGCTTGGTTCCGGCTTGCGCGCGGGCGCGGTCGACGAAGTCGGTGTGGGCGCAGTGGCGGCTGGCTTCGATGGCTTGGGCGGAGACAGCGAAGGCGCCGGCTTGGTCGCGGCTGCGGGCGCTTTCGCGGGCGCGCGAGGCGCGGGCGCGGCGCGCGACGGAGCGATGCTCCGGACCGGCGTAGTCTCGACGCGACTCGGCGCGGCGGCACCGGGCGCAGCGATCTGCACGCCCGCGGGCGGCGCGACCCTCGGAGTGGCGGCGGCGCGCGCGATCGCCGCGGCCGGCGATTCGCGCTCCTGCGGCGGCGGCGGACGCAACGGTTCGCTCCGTGTCGGGCTGGGCGGCGGCGCGGCCGGCGGCGCGGGCGCGGGGCGCAACGGCAAGGCGGTGGTGGTGGCGGGAAACGCCGACGCCGGCGGGCGAGGGTCGGCGGGGCGGCTCGATGGGGCGGCCGCGGCCGGCGGCGTCTGCTGCGCCGCGGCCGATCCGGCCGCGAGCAACACCGCGCCCACGACACCCGCCGCACCGATGGCGCGCATCCAACGTTTGGACTTCATGGTTCCCCCGACCTTGCGCCCCGAGCCGCGCGAACGCGTTCAAGACGCGGCCGCGGGCGATGCCGACCCCGCGTCGGCGCGCAGAGTGTAAGCGCGGAAACCGCTGAATTCAGGGCGAATTCGCGCTATCCGCGCAGGCGGTGGCGATGCTGTGGCGGAGCATGTCGATGGGGATCACAACGACGTGCGATGGATATGTTTATCGGCATACAAATAGCGCCATGTCCGCCGTGGATGCAGGTGAATGCGGCGAGCGGAAGTGGTCACCACTCGCACCGGGTTCGCCGGAATCGGCGAGGCAAATGCTAGGGCTGGTGCGCCGTCGTAGAGGCTTCGCCGCGAAGACGGTTCGCGGAGGAAACCTCAACCTCAACCTCGACTGCACCATCCGACCACCGACGCCTCGCCCCACCGCCATCGCCTCATCCACCCAACCCCAGCCCTCCATCCCAACCCCGCCTCACCTTCCAACTCACCGCCGACCGTCGACCCCATCGCAAAACCGCGCTTCGACCGCCCGCTCCAGCTCAAGCCGCGGCCGCTTTCCAATCCGCCAAACGTATTTCTCAAGATGAACATCCCGCCGGGCATCGCGCTTGGCAAGGCAGGGGCGGCCGCCTAGAGTCGCCGTGACCCCTCTCGGCCGCCTCCATGCCCGCCAAGCGCAGCAAGCACATCACCTCCGCCGCGCCGACCACCGCCCACAACCCGGGCGTGGCGCTGCGCGCACTGCGCCGCCAGCGCGGCTGGACCCTGGCCGAGATCGGCGCGCGCACCGGCCTGCCGATTTCGACCCTGTCCAAGATCGAGAACGGCAAGATGTCGCTGAGCTTCGACAAGCTCACCCGCATCGCCCAGGGGCTGGAAGTCGATATCGGCGAACTGTTCTCCTCGCAGTCGCCGGTCGGCAACGACACCTTCAGCGGACGCCGCAGCATCACCCGCGCCGGCGAGGGCTATGCGATCCGCACCGAGCATTACGATCACCTGTACCCGGCCTCGGAGCTGCTCAACAAGCGGCTGGTGCCGATCATCGCCGAGGTCCACGCGCGCTCGCTGGAGGAGTTCGGCGAACTGATCCGCCACAGCGGCGAGGAATTCGCGCTGGTGCTGGAGGGCGTGATCGAACTGCACAGCGAGTTGTATGCGCCGACGCGGCTGGAGGCCGGCGACTCGATCTATTTCGACAGCGCGATGGGCCACGCCTACATCGCCGCCGCGCCCGGCCCCTGCCGCGTGCTCGCGGTGTGCTCGGGCGGCGAGTCGCATCTGCGCGAGGCGATGCTGCGTCAGAACGGCGCCGAGGCCGCGCGCCCGGCGGCTGGCCGCGGCGCGAAGAAACCGCGCGCCGACGAGGCCTGAGTCGCCGCGCCTGGCACAAATCCCGGCGCAACGGAACGCGCCGCGCAAGCGCCGTTGGCCCCTCATTGCCGATAGCGGTCACAAGACCGGCAGGCAGCGATCACGGCGCGCGGTTTTCGATTCCGGAAAATGACATTCACATGACGGCGCGGGCGCGCCGCGCTCAATCGCGCAGCCGTCGCAGGCCATGGCATTGGTCCAGCCAGTCCAGCAACGCGACCACCGCGCTGCGATGCGCCGCCGTGCCGCGCAGCAGTTCGCCCACCCGCGCGGTTTCGCCGTCATGCAGGCGCGCCAGCAACGCGCGTTCGGCCGTCGCATCGCCTTGCACGCGCAGGCCATGGCCGTTGATCGCGAACTGCCAGCCATCGCGGTCGCGCCGCTGCAACACCCGCTCGCCGGACGTCAGAGCGATGCGTTGCGCCGGCGGCAAGGCGCGCGTGCGTCGGCGCGGCGGCACCGGCTCGAAACCGCCGGCCGACAAGCGCTGCAACGACAGCGCGCCGATCCGCGCCGCCAATGCGCGCGGAGCGGTGAGTTGCGCGGTCAAGCGCCAGGCCTGCGCCAACGCCAGCGGCAATGCGTCGGCGAGTACGCCGTCGGCATCGACGGCATCACGCGCGCTCACCGGCACGTCGTCGCGCATGAGCGCGCGCAGCAGTTGCGCGGACGGATCGATCAAGGCATCGGCCTGGCCGATATCGACCAGCAGATCCTCCAGTTCGTACACCGGCCGGTGCTCGGTGCGCGGCACGCCAAGATTGACGCTGGTGGTGACGCCGCCGCCGATGCTTTCGCCGACGTGGTAGTAATCGGCCGGCCAATACAGCACGTCGCCCGGCTCGGCCTCGACCACGAACGAACCGGCCAGATGGCCGCGGTAATCGGGCAAGGTCGACACTGCGTCGGCCCACGGCTTGGCGGTCCAGAAGCGCATGCGCTTGCGACCTTCGACCGGGATCATGAAGGTGGCGAAGCGATCGCGATGCACGCCGACCGGGGTGGATTCGTAATTGCCGTGGAACAGCGTGGTGATCGCGCCGGTGATCGGCAGGCCGGCGTGACGCCACAGCGGCGCGAAGAACGCGCGCTCGCTGCGCCATAGCGCGAATCGGTAGCTGTGGAAGGCGCTGATCACCAGCGCATAGCGTCGTTCGCCGAGCGTGCCCAGCATGCGCTGGCGATACCCCAACATGGAGCCGTCTTCGAGTCGAGGCATCCATGGCGATGGATCGAGTTGTTGCAGGCGATCGAGGGTGACCAGGCTGTTGTCGGGTTCGCCGGGCAGGCGGCGACGGCTGCGTCGGGTCGCGGCCAGCGCGCTGCGGAACACCTCGTCCAGCGCGAACGGCCGGCCGGGGGCGACGCCCTTGAACAGCACCGGACGGCGGTCCCAGTCGTCGCGCACGAACGCGGCCCAGTCCAGCGATTCGCGCACGTGCAGATCGGGAGCGGGCGATTGAGTCATTTGCGAATCCGCGCTCATGCGGCGTCCTCGCCGCTGCGCAGCACCGCGCGCAACGCGTACAAGCGCTGCAACAAATCGAGCGCACCGCGATCGACGCGGCCGCGGCGTGGCGCGCGGCACAGGTCGGCGACGCGCTGCATGCGGCCGTCGCGCAATTCGTCGAGCAATTGCTGCGCGCGCGGATGCTCGGGCATGGCGAAGACATGGCCGTTGATCGCCCATACCCAGCCGTCGCCGTCGCGCAGACGCAGCAGCGGGCTGCGCGGGTCCAGTTGCACGCAGTCGTCGCCCTGCAGGTTCGATTCTTCGCGCGGCGCCGGCACCGGTTCCAGCGCCCAGGCGCTGGCGCGCGCGGCCCAGGTCAGTCGCAACGCGCGCTGCAGGCCACCGCCTGTCACCGCAGCGATCGCCGCTTCGCCCACCCGGGTCAACGGCGCGATCGCGGCGATGCCGTGACGCCCGGCGCGCGGCGGAAACGCCAGCATCGCCACGCGTTCGTCTTCGCCGAGCGCGTCGTCGACCTGTTCGGCGAGCAGGTTCTTGGCCGCGATCATCGCGTCGGCGGCGTGGGTCGGAATCGCCAGCGCCAGACCGAGGGTCGCGCCGTCGTCGGCTTCCTCATACCAACGGCGGCCGGGCCAGCACAGCAACTCGCCGGGTTGCGCGCGCAGGACTTGATCGGGCGCGCGCTCGCGTTGCGGACGGCCGCGCCACAGCCGCACCTCGCTCGCGCCCAGCAGCGGCAGACGCACACAGGCATGACGCGGATCCAGGCGCGCGCCGAGCGTCTGCGGCTGCGCGTCGCCGACCCACAGCGCCGCGTCGACCGGCAACGCGGGACAACCGATCGTCGCGAACAAACCCGCGAGCAGATCGCGCGTGGCCGACCACAAGCGCTCATCCAGAAACAGCGGCTGGCTGACCCGTAACTGGAACCGCGCGCCGTGCAGACGCTCGCGCACTCGCTGTACATAGGTCGCCGCATCGCGATCCTCGTCGCCCGGCAGCAGATCGCCGGGCGCGCGCATCAATCCGCCGTCGAGATAAAAACGCACGTCCGGCAGCGCCATGAAGCGGGTGCCGGCGCGGAACGGCGCGGCCGCCCGCACGATCAGGGCGAACGCGCGCTCGGGCGTGAGCCGGTGGGCGACACCCGGCAGGCAGTACGGGCGCCGGTCCCAATGCGGCAACAACGGCGACCAATCGATCATGGCGCGGCTCGATCCGGCGCGACCGGCTGCGATGTGGCTCGATCCTGCGCGAACGTCGCGCGAATGCGTTCGGCGTACTCAGCCAGAGGTTCCAGTCCCATCTCGCGGCGGCGCGCATCGACCTGCGCCGGCCGTTCGATCGGACACGGCACCAGCGCCGAACCGCGGCGCCGGAACTTGGTGCCGAAGCATTGCCTGCGTCCGCGCTGCACGCGCAATGCATCGGTGAGATAAGCCAAGTCGCGCAGGCTCATCTCGCCGTCGCGCGCGGCCTGCGCGATCAACCTCAGACAACGGTCCTGGAACTCGCGCGGCCCGTCGGCGTGCTGCAGCAATCGGCACGCGGCCGCCGCCGCGTCTTCGCCGACCAGGCTGCGACCGGGCCAACCATGACGATCGACCACCTCGCGCAACCACGCCATCGCCACCCGCACCTGCGCCTGCAACTGCGCTTCCAATGCGCTATCGCTGAAACCGCCGTCGCTCCACGGCGTGCGCAATGCCGTATCGATACGATCGATGCGCAGCAGGCGTTCGCGGATCGCATCGACATCGTCCAGCGCATCGTCGTCGACAGGCGTGGACGCATCGGAAATCGCCTCGATCCGCAGCCCGATCGTCTCGCCGGCCCATCGGTACACGAGCCGCCGGTCTTCGCGCGGCCACTCGAACGCGACCTCGCCGTCCTGCGCGCCCTGCCATTGCAGACGCACGCCCAGGCGCCGGTCGTCGAGTTCGCCCAGCACCCCGCTGCGCGCGCTCAACTCGGGCAGCACATAGGCGACCGCGTCGCGCAGGGCGATGCCGAGCTGCAACAGTTCCCAGCTTTCGCCGGCCAACCACTGCGGCGATGGATTGATCTCGTCCGCCGCGCGCGGCTGTGCGCCGACCCGTTGCGTTTTCCAAGCCTGCGGCGGCGGCGCGAGCGCCAGCAACGGCGCGTCAGCGTGGATGCGGCGGAAGAAATACGGCACGTCGCCGCGCCGCAGTTGCGCGCGCTCGCTGACGCTGAAGGCCGGCGCGGGTGGGTTCGATTCCGACGCCGCGGCAACGGCGGCGGCGACACCGAACGGGTCGCGCGCCGCGGCGTAATCGGCGGTCGCGCGCACCAGCACGCGGGTATAGCGGCCGCGCACCGCGCGGCGCAGATCGCGCCGCACTTCATCGTGATGCAGATGCACCAGCATCCACAAATCAAACATGCCGCGCAGAAATTCCAACGGATGCGCGCCGTACCCCGCGCGGCCCTCGCGATCCAAGACCAGGCTGCGCGCCTGCTCGCGCCGCCACGGTCGCGCCGTCGCGCGCAGTCGCTGCACGCCGTCGGCATCGTCGAAGAACGCCACCACCGGGCCGTCGATCTCGCCCGCCAGCCTGCGTTCCAGGCCGGCCGGATAGCGACCGTGATCGCGCTCGCCGGTGACCAGGCCGGTGTCTTCCAGGCGCCGCGCCGGAAACAGACACACTTCCAGATCGACCGGGATCAGCATCGTCTCGCCGTCGCGTTCGCCGCACAGCACATTGCCCGGGCCGAGATCGACCAGTCCGAAGCCGAAGCACGCCGCGGCCAGCGAACCGGCGCGACGCCAGAACCGTCGCGCCTGCCGCGCCGGCAAGACCGTCGCATGCACGCGCCCCTGCGCGGCCGGCAAGCGGCGATAGCGGCCGGGCGGTTCGATCCATTCCTGCCACAGATAGGCCGCGCGATCGCCGCCACGGCCATGGAACACGCGCAGCGTCGGCAATCGGATCGCGCCCGAGGCCGGCGCCAAGCAGTTGAGGCGCGCGAACACGCCGCCCCCGTCGTGTTCGGCGAGAAAAGCGATTTCGCTGTCGGCCGGACGCGGTTTGTAAGCCAGCGCGCCGCCGCGTTCGAACTGCAAGCGCAGCACGCTCTGGCGACCGTTATGGGTTTCCTCCGGATTGGCCCACAGCGCAACGACGCGGCCGTGGTAACCGTGACCGGCCAGCACGCCGCCGCGGCGGTCTCGCGCGAGCCGGCGCAGGAACAGGCGCAGGAATTCGCGATGACGTTCGCCCAGCTCGCGCAATCGCGACGGCACTCGGCGCCCGGTCAGGCAGATCAACAAGGCATCGCGCACCACCGGAGCATGCAGCGCGCCGTTGTCGAGCGACAACGCGGCGGCGGCGACCGTCGCGGCATGACGCCGCGCCAACGCCGTGCAGTCGCGATCGAGCAGGTCGAGAAATTCGCCCCAGCGCCGCAAGCGCGGATCGCGCAGGGCTTCACCGATGCGCGCCGCATCGCGCGGCCCTTTCCACACGCCGGCCGATTGCAACAGTCCGTCGTCGTCGATGCGCACCCGCGGCGGCCACCACCACGCCTCGCCGTCGCGCTTGGCCAACGCGGCCAGCCAGCGGCGCAACACCGACGAGGCCTCGGGCACTGCCGGGCCGGCATCGCGAGCGGCCCGGGCCGGCAGTTCGATCGACAAATCGCTCATCGCACTCCGCGGCGACGTCCATGTGCGGTGCGTCGACGCGCATGGCGCGCGAGGACGGCGAACGCAACGCGGCCGGCGTCAGGCCGGCCGCGTTGCGGGTGATTCGCGCTCACCCGAGCCGATGCCGGCTCAGAGCAAGCAATAAATGCGGATGCAGGTGCGGGCGCGGAAGTTCGCCGCGCTCGGCGACTTGGTCTGCATTTCACCGATCTGCAAGGCGGCCTTGCGCTTGGCCGGCAGCGGCTTTTGCGCGGTCGAGGCTTTCTTCATTTTCATATGGCGTTCTCCGTAAGAGGTGGCGACCGACGGATCAGACGCAGTAGATGAAACGGCTGCAGCTGCGCGGCGCGTACTGGCCCTGTTGCGGGGCCTTCTTCTCGAACTGCGCGGGGGTGAGCTGCAACTTGGCGGCCGACGGCTTGGCCGCGGAAACGGCCTTCTGGGTGGTGGCGATCTGCTTCATATGAACTCTCCTTGAGACGACTCGTTGTCTGCGCGGAGCGCCGGCGGCGCGGCCGCGAACGATGTGCCCGACGGTGATGAACACGCGATAGCGCGATCGCCGGAAGGCGCTTCGACTCTAGCCGAAGCATCCACGGCGACTGTTTTTATCTGTCCAATCCGTGAGCCGGTTCTCACGACGCGGCATGCGTCTGAACCCAGGCAAACGAACTAGCCGGGCCGCAAGCGCGGAAAAACCCCTTGAAAACAGCGCGATCAAGCCGATCATGCGATCGGTCGTGGATGCCAGGAATTGTGCGCTTGCAACAAGAATCGGCGACTGGTGGCTAACACACCACGCGCAGGCTTAATCGTTCATCTCGTCAGCGCTTGCGCCGCGCTCACTTCAAGCGCGACAGCATGCGTCGGTTGCCGGTCAGTTTCGCCCAGCGCGCGCCGATGTCGCTCATGCACACGTAGGCCGCTTCGCCGGCCAGCCGCAGCAGCATGCGCGGCCCCAGTTCCAGCCGCGGCTCGGCCGCGCACAGCTCCCAGTCGTAACCCAGATGACGCGCGAACCAGGCGCAGCGCGCGAGGTGATAGCGGCTGCTGAGCAAGGTCACCCGCGAGCGCATGCCGTCGCCGAGCACGACCCGCGCGTTGCGCAGGTTCTGCAGGGTGTCGCGCGAATCCTGTTCCAGCCGCAGCGGCGCGTCGTCGCCCAGGCCGCGCGCGACCAGACCGCGGCGCGCGAGTTCGGCTTCGCTCGGTTCGCCGATCGGGCCGCCGCCGAGCAACAGCATGCTGTGCGGCGGACGCTCGCGCCACAGCGACACGGTGCGGTCCAGGCGGGCTTCGAAATCGCGGTCGATGCGTCCGCCGGGCGCGTGCTTGCCGAACAGCAGCACGCATTCGCCGCGCTCGGGCCGGCACGGCGCGTTGCGCGCGACCCGCAGCACGTGCAGGAAATAACCGACATAGACCAGCCCGGCGCTGAGCACGCACACCGCGCCAGTCACCACCGCGACATGCAGGATGTCGCGATCGCCGAACAATGCGATGCGGTGGGCGGTGCGGGTGGTCACGGCGGTGGGATCGATGCGGAAGAAAGTAAGGATAAATCGATTCGGCGAACGCGCCGGGCCGCTGCGAAGATGGGGACGGTCGGCCACGATTGCCATGAGACAACCGGCTCAGGCCATCGCGGAGCGAAACCGCGTCGCCGCGAGCCGGCGCCGACGATGAACAAGCCCACTGCCTTCATGATACGCGGCGCCTTCGCGGCCGGCCGCCACCGCCGCTTGGCTATACTTCCGCCCTCACCGCCAGCAACGACACACACCGATAGTGCCATCCAACGTCTCACCGATGCCGCCCCTGGCGATCCGCGCCTACACCGCGACCACCGCCCTCGGCCGCGGCCTCGATGCCCAGGCTCGCGCCCTGCGCGAGCGTCGCAGCGGCCTGCGCCGCAACGATTTCGCCCCGCTGGCGCCGGGCGAGGCGCCGCTGGATTGCTGGATCGGCCGGGTCGAAGGGGTCGAAGATTCGCCGCTGCCGGCGCATCTGGCCTCGTGGGAATGCCGCAACAACCGCCTGGCCTGGCTCAGCCTGCAGCCCGACGGTCTGCCTGAGGCGATCGCCGCCGCGGTCGCGCGCCATGGCGCCGACCGGGTCGCGGTGATCGTCGGCACCTCGACCTCCAGCATCGGCGCGACCGAGGAAGCCTACGCACGGCTGGAGGGCGAGGATCGGCATTTCCCCGCCGACCTGAGCCGTCCGCTGCTGCATACCCCGCACTCGCTCGGCGCCTTCGTCGCCGCCGCCACGGGTCTGAGCGGCCCGTGCGTGACCGTCGCCACCGCCTGTTCGTCCAGCGCCAAGGTGTTCGCCCAGGCCGCGCGGTTGATCAACGCCGGCCTCGCCGACGCGGCCCTGGTCGGCGGCGTCGACACCTTGTGCGGCAGCGTGCTGTTCGGTTTCAACTCGCTGCAGTTGGTGTCTAACGAGCCGTGCCTGCCGTTCGATGCGCATCGCGTCGGCCTGTCGCTCGGCGAGGCCGGCGGCTTCGCCGTGCTCGAACGCTGCGACGCCGACGAAGCGCCGGGCTCGCTGCAATTGCGCGGCTACGGCGAATCCAGCGACGCCCACCACATGTCCTCGCCGCACCCCGAAGGCCTCGGCGCGCGGCTGGCGATGATCGATGCGCTGGCGCGCGCCGGCATCGGCGCCGAGCGCGTCGGCTATCTGAACCTGCACGGCACCGCGACCCCGGCCAACGACCAGATCGAAGCGTTCGCGGTGGCGTCGCTGTTTCCGCCGACGCTGCACGCCAGTTCGACCAAGGGCTGGACCGGCCACACGCTCGGCGCGGCCGGCATCGTCGAATCGGCGATCGCGCTGCTCGCGCTGCAACACGGCCACCTGCCCGGCATCCTCAACAGCCGCGTGCCCGATCCGGCCAACGGCCCGCAAATCCGCTTCGACAACGCCGACGCAACAATCGATTACGCCATGAACAATTCCTTCGGCTTCGGCGGCAACAATTGCTCGCTGGTGTTCGCGCGCGCATGAGCGATTCCCGCCAGACTCCGGCCGTGTTGAGCGCGGTGATCGAAGGCATCGGCTACTGGAGCCGCGGCCTGCCCTCGTGGGACGCCGCGCGCGCCTACGCGCTGGGCGGCGCGGAGTTCGCCGATGCGCCGTCGCGGCCGTCGCCGCTGCTGCTCGCCGCCAACGAACGCCGACGCGCGCCGGAAACGGTCGCGGTCGCGCTCGATGTCGCCCTGGCCGCCTGCCAGGCGGCCGGCCGCGATCCAGCCACGTTGCCATCGGTGTTCGCCTCCAGCCACGGCGACATGGCGATCACCGACTACATGTGCGCCACCCTGGCCAGCGAACCGCGCACGATCTCGCCGACGCGTTTCCACAATTCGGTGCATAACGCCGCCGCCGGCTACTGGACCATCGGCGCCGGCGCGATGCGCCCGGCGACCGCGCTCAGCGCGCTCGACGCCAGCTTCGCCCAGGGCCTGATCGAGGCGCTGGCGCAACTCGCCGCCGGCGACGACGCGGTACTGCTGGTCGGTTACGACGGCGCCGCGACCGGGCCGTTGGCGCAGGTCGCCGCCAGCCGCGGTTTGCTCGGCGCGGCGCTGGTACTGGCGCGGCCGGACCGGCTCGGTTCGACCCGCGCCCCACTGCTGCGCGCCTGGATCGACGACGGCGAGGCCGGTGTCGGCGACGGCAAGCTGTCCGCCCGCGAAACCGGCAACGCGAGCGCGGCGATGCTGCCCTTGTTCGATGCCCTCGCCACGCGCCATGATCGCCTCGCGCTGCCGGCAGGCGCCGGCCGCATTTTGCAGGTGGAATTGGCCCATGACTGATCTCGCCTCGTCGCCAGGACGCGACCCCGCTTCGCCGGCCACGACGCCGGAGCGTGTACGTCCCGCGCGACTGGACCGCAACAACATCGCCGTGGTGATTCCCGCCCTCAACGAGGCCTTGCGCATCCGCGAGGTGGTCGAAGGCGCGCTGGCTCAATGCGCGAACGTGATCGTGATCGACGATGGTTCCGACGACGGCACCGGCGAACGCATCGCCGATCTGCCGGTCACCGTGTTGCGCCATGCGCAACGCCAGGGCAAGGGCGCCAGCCTGCGCGACGGCTTCGCCGAAGCGCAGCAGCGCGGGTTCCTGGCAGTGATCACCATGGACGGCGACGGCCAGCATTCAGCCGACGACATCCCGCGCCTGATCGACAGCGGCAACCGCCATCCGGGCCATATCGTGATCGGCGCGCGCCTGCGCAAACGCGCGGCGCAGCCGACCTATCGCCGGCTGGCCAACAACTTCGGCGATTGGGGCGTGGCCTGGGGCACCGGGTATCAGGTCGCCGACAGCCAGAGCGGCCAGCGCCTGTACCCGGCCGAGGTGATCGCGCTGCGCGACGTGCCCGGCGAGGACTTCGTGTTCGAAGCGCAGATCCTGATGTCGGCCGCGCAACAGTTGGGTACGCGCTGCGTGTCGGTGCCGATCGAATCGCGCTACAACAGCGACGCATCCGACGAGCAATTCCGCGCCAGCCACTTCAAGCCGCTGCGCGATTTCAGCCGCATCACCTCGCACATCGTGCTGCAGTGCCTGCGTCGCGGCGGCGTGCCCGACATGTACCGCAGCATCCGCGCCAACCCGCCACTGATCGACGACCCGACCGGCGAGTTCGCCGTGATGGGCGATAAGGTTCACGCCAATACGCGGTGAGCTAGTCGCGTTACAAACGCAGCGCCACACGCAACACGTTGCAGCCGCAAATTACCAAGCGCCTGTGCCTTCCCCCCCCTTTGTAAAAGGGGGGGGCTGGGGGGATTCGCTTTTGCCCTTACTTCAAAGCGAAAAGCAAAAGCTCACCCCCCGCATCCGCTGCGCGGATGCCGCCCCCTTTTTCTAAAGTGGGCAAAAGCAAAGCAACAGCAACGGCCAACCGCCGCGCGTCACTCGCGCGGCGGAACCGGCGCCATCGGCCCCTGCGGGCCGCGATCGCTCATCGGCGGCGGGTTAAGCACATAGATCGCGGTGCCGCGCGCGAACTTCTGCCGCGGACTGATGCTGACGCCGACACCGCCGCCGCTGAAATGACGACCGCCGCCGTAACTGCCGCCGCCCGCGCCCAGGCTTACACCCGTGCCGCCGGCACTGTCTTCGGTGCCCTGGAACAACACTCCGTTGGCGCCGAGCTTGGCCGCCTCGACGCGCAGCTTGTCGAGCACCGAATTCATCTTGTTCTGTTCGCCGTAAGTGAACGCGCCGCTATTGCTCTGCAACAGCGCGATTTCCTCGTAACGGCTCGGCGGCGGGGCGAAATACACCCGCACCTGCTCCACCGGCACCGGCGGTCGCGGCTGCCCGGTCAGCACGTGGGAACTGGCGCAGGCCGCCAGCAGGGAGACAAATGCGATGAGAATCAATGATCTAAGCATGATATGGCTCCAATCCCCAGACCACCCCATGCTACGCCCAGACGAGGGCGGGTAATACAACCCGGCGGCCGGGTATTCCACCCGGGCTCATACAGGTGAGCGGACGTCGATCCGGCCGAGCCGAACCTCGCCGGCCGCGCGCGAAGAGTCACCGGCCCTCGCGCGCCGCGCGTCGCATGCGTACTCGAGCGAATCCCGACCACGCCGCGGATGCGAGCCGGCAAACACCCAACGGTGTCTGCCGGTCCTAAGCGAGCCGCTCAGGACTTGCCGCGTTCGTCCTTGCGATTGTTTTCATTCTTGCCGGTACGTCCACCGACCGCTTGCTCGCGGTTGTCGGTCAGATAGCTCGCGACCATTTCGCTGATGCGGATGTTCATCGCCTTGTCGGTGCCGCCGAACGAATACGCCGCGCCCCACGCATTGGCATGCTGATAGAACTCCGGCTCGGCGATCACCTCGCCACTGGCCGCGTCGGTCATCTTGACCGTGACCAGGATCGCCGAACCGCCCGCGAGCACGCCGCCGAAGAAGCGCTTGCCGCCGCTGATATAGCGGATATGCCGCACCACCGGCTCGATCTTCAAGGTACGCGGCGCCTCGGCCGAGGCGGCCGACTCGTTCCAGGTCTTGAGGATCGGCGGCACCCGCAAATCCAGATTCGCCTGCAAGCGCTCGCGCGCGAGTTCGTTGCCGCGCTGCCCCGCGTACGGCGCGTCCATGCCCAGCGGCGCGATCTCGAAACGATCGAAGCGCTTCAACGGCAGCGACGGCGGCGGATTCATCTCATTGCGCGCCTCGACGTACTCGACCAGTTCGCCGTCCGCATATGCCGCCATCGGCGTGGACATCGCCCACGCCAGCCCTATCGCCAGACCGATTTTCTTTACCGATTGCATACCCGCCCCCTGTGAATACGATGATTTCGCGCGCAGCCGCTCGGCTGCGCGTCGTTGGTAGTGTCGTTTCGATGAAGCGTAGGCCGATCCCCATCGGTCGCCGCGCCGAGCACTATGCGGGCATGGCCCGGTCCGCACAATCGGCTTCGGCCGCGCCCACCACGTCAGACCGCAAGCTTACTGAGCCGGCACGCCGCCCTCGGCATTGAGCACCAATGGCGCGCGATCCTGCGGCAGCATCTTGTTCCACTTAATCAGATAGTCGGTCTTCTTCTGCGCGACGCTGTCCTTATGCTCTTCGTACCAGGCGTCGGCGGCCGGCGTCTTCGATACGTAGTGGGTCTTGTCCATCCACTCCTTGAAGTAGTCGGCGAGCAGGCTGTATTCGGCGTCGGCTCGATTGTGCAGCGGCAACAGCGAGAAGCGGTACTTGCCGAAACCCGGACGCGGCCGGACCAGCAGGTAGTAGGTTTTGTCCGCATCGAGGGTGACATCGACGAAGTCGGCGTTCTCGCCGACCACCATCATCCGATGCGAGCCCGGCGTCATCTGCACGGCGAGGCGATGCTTGTAATTGACCACGCCGAGGAAGCGGGTGGCGTCGTCGGGCGCGTCGTAGACCGTCGAAGAATAAATGCCGCCCATGGCCGAAGGACGCAGAAACACCAGCAACGCCTTGCCGGGCTCGGGCCTGGGATTCTGGTCGGCGGCCGGCGCCATCAGCGGGCCCTTGGCCAAGACCGGCATCGAGCCAAGCAACAACAAAAACAGCAACGCGCAGCGCAACAATTTCAACATTCGGACAGTCCCCTGTAGTGCGCCGATCCATTCGACGCGCGCACAGGGTAATGCCTGTTCGCGACGAAACACAGCCGGCGTATCCGCTGCGCTGACGCCACGTTGCGACGTGTTTCAAATCGTGTGTCGTCAGCCCATCGCGCCGTTGATTCCGATCACCTGGCCGTTGATGTAACCGGCCTGTTCGCCGCACAGGAAGCTCACCAATGCCGCGACTTCCTCGATCCGTCCGGCGCGTCCGGCCGGCACCATCTGCTTGATCGCTTCGGGCGGAAACGCCTGCGCGGCCATGCGGCCTTCGATGACCCCAGGCGCAACCACATTGACGGTAATGCCGCGGCTGGCCATTTCGCGAGCCAGCGACTTGCTGGCGCCGTGCAGACCGGCCTTGGCCGCGGCGTAATTGGTCTGGCCGCGATTGCCCAGCACCGCCGCCACCGACGACACGCTGACGATGCGGCCCCAGCGCGTGCGCGCCATCGGCAGCAGCAACGGCTGGGTGACGTGGAAGAAGCCGTGCAGCGAAACGTCGATGACTCGTTTCCACTGCGCATCGCTCATGCCCGCCATCGGCGCGTCGTCGTGGATGCCGGCGTTGTTGACCACGCCCTGGATCGGGCCGGCTTCGAGCAGCCCTTCGATCGCCGCGCGCGCGGCCTCGCCGTCGGCGACGTCGAACGCGATCGCCTCGGCCTCGCCGCCGCTGTCGCGGATCTTCGAGACCACCGCCTGCGCGCGCTCCAGATGGCCATTGGCATGCACGATCACCCGCCAGCCGTCGGCGGCCAAGCGCGCGCAAATCGCGCCGCCGAGATCGCCGCTGCCGCCGGTGACCAAGGCGCGGCGCGCGGAATTGACAGACTCGGGCATGCGGACGGCTCCGTGGACGGTAGCCGATTGTCCCCGTCCCGCCGCCGCGACGGAAGCGGCGCGGAACGGGGACCCGCCGGAAACGGTGCGCGACGGTCGCTGGGGGGCGAAGCTCCGGCGCGCGCCGATCAATACTGCGGTCGGTCGTCCGGATGCGGCGGCTGATCGCTGCGTCCGTGCAGCGACTGGCCCGGAGTGAGCGTGTGGGTGAACACCCGGCCTTCGCCGTCGCAGGCCAGTTCCTGCACGCCGCGCCACATCGCCCACTCGCGGGTGTCGTCCTCATCGCCGCGCTCGTCCTCGCCGTCGACGACCACCACGCACCATTCCAGGGTGCGTCGCGCATAGGGCTGCAGCCGCATGCACGACAAGGCCGGGAAGTCGAGTTCGGTCCGACCGCTATCGACCGTGCTGTCCAGCCACGACTGGAACACCGGCAGATCCGTGCCGAACAAACGGTGCATGTCGACCCAGGTGTCCTGCGGAACATCGCGGTCGTCGTGGCGATCGTTGCGTTCGAACCAGGCCAGCCGCGCGCCGCGACGCTGGTTGAGCCGGACCCGCAGGGTGAAGCGATGGCCGACCTGCGCTTCGTCGTGATGCAGGCTCAGATCGTCGAAATGGAATTGCATGGGCATGGGACCGGTCCTCGGCGAGCACGCGGCTTAAGCGCGTTTGTCGGGAGGAACGTGTGGCGCCAAGCAGTGTGAAATCATCGAAACCGGACTTCAGCCCAAATAGACATCAGCGCATGAGCACGACGAACTTCGATCAATTCCTGGGAAGGCCCATGGTATTCATCGAGTCGGGCCATTGCTGTCTGGGCAAGGTGATCTCAGTCAGTCACGACGGAAACTGGTTTGATGCCGAATTCGAGAGGAATCAACATCCCTCGGTAGCATGCGAGTACGACTTGATTTCGACGGCAGGCGAAAAGCGAACTCTGAACTGGTCGCCCGCACTCCCCTTCCAGTCGCCATGGGCGGTGAAAGTCTCATCGGAAGAGTTCTACGTCGAAGAAGAATTCTGGCAAGTCCAGTTTCTTTGGGGCGGCGGCTTTCGTGTGTTCTTCAATCCGCGATACGTCGAGGAATTCAGCCGCGGCAGCCTGGACTGGTTATGGCAGCACTATGCCGACGAGGAAGATTGCGAAGATGATCCGTCCGACTCCGAAACTGACTGATCCGGCCGCGCCATCACCGCCGCGCGCCCCTGCGCGATCAGATCGCCGGCATGACGGATCTCGAATTCGTACTGCCAGCTCTCGCCGGTATCGATCAGCTTGCGCGCCGTACCTTCAAGCGCGCCCGGCAAATCGTCGATGCGCGCGACCTGCAATTGCACCCCGCGCAGCGCGACCAGCACGCCGGGACGGATCGCCACGCCATCGCGCGCGGCCAGCAGGCCGCCATGCACGGCCATGGTCTGCGCGCCGTACTCGCACAAATGCACCGCGTGCAGACGCTGCGCATGCCGCAACGGATGCGCCGGATCGCGATGGCCGTGGCTAAGCAGCACGATGCGCTCGTCGTCCCATTCGACGACTTCTTCCCACAGGCACATCAGGCCCTGATGCGGAATCAGCGCGGCGATCGCCTCACGCGTGCGCATCGCCGGCCTCCGCGTCGAGAGCGTCGGCATCGGACATCGCGGTCGGTTCGCGCACGATCAGCAACGCGAGCACGAAATTGAACGCAACGCCCAATGCGACCGTGGCGCCGATCGCGCGCAGCACCGGGATCGAGGACAGGCCAAGCAGGGCGAACACCAGCAGCGTCGTCAGGCTGCACACGATCACCGCGTGCAGGGTGCGCAGTTGTTCGGCGCGGTCGTCGCCGGCGTGGTCGAAGAAGAGCGCGTAATCCAGGCCCAGGCCGGCGGCGAGGATCAGCGAGACCAGGTGGAACAGGTTCAATTCCACGCCCAGGCCGCGCAGCACCGCGAGGATCAGCAAAGTGGTCAAGGCCATCGGCGCGAGCACGCGCAGCACCCGTCGCGGCGAGCGCAACGCGATCCACACCGCGGCGGCGAGCAGCACGCCGGCGAGGCCGAGGGCCAGCAACACCCGGCCGCGGTATTCGGCGACCAGCGACTCCGATGCCTGCTTGAGATCGAGCAGCTGGCCGCCGTGTTTGCGCACGACTTCGGCCACCGCGGCCGGATCGTGCAGCCCGCTCAACGACACCAGCGCGGTGGCGTGATCGCCGCGTTGCAACAGCAGACCGTCGACGCTGACCGCCAGCGGCGTGTCGGCCAGATCGCGCGGGGTCAGCGGCGGCGCGTGCCGCGCGCGTTCGACATCATTGAGGAAATCGGCGAAGGCATCGCTGCGGAACGGGGTCGCCGCGACCGCGCTGTCGAGCGCGGTGCGCAGGCTCGACGCGTCGGGCAGGCGCAGTTGGCGTTCGCGCTGGGTCTTGACGCTCGGCAGGTATCGCGCGGCCAGATCGTATCCGGCGATCGCGCCGCGCTGGCGCAGCAGCGGCAGTTCCGGCAGCAGCGCTTCGGAGGCCTGCAACGCGGCCTCGGCGTCGCGGCCTTCGATGGCGATGATGTAGCGCACATCGGGCGCGCCGAGTTCGCCGCGCAATTGCGCGTCGCGCGCCAACGCCGCGTCCGGTACCGGGGTCAGCTTGGCCAGATCGTTCTGCCAGAACGCGCCCGGCACGAACAGGATCACCGCCAGGGCCAGCGCCGCGATCAGCGACACGCTGGTCACGCCCAGGCGCGGCCAGCGCGCGAGCGCGCTCCACACCCGCGCCAATCGCACCGAGGTGGCGACATCGCGTGGCGCCGGATCGATCAACGCCGGCAACACGAACCGCGTCGCCAGCGCGGCGGTGGCGAGGCCGACGATGGTGAACACCGCGAGCTGCTGCAGGCCGTCGACGCCAGACACGAAGAACGTCAGGTAAGCGATGCAGGTCGAAGCCACGCCCGTGCCGAGCGTCGGCCACAGACTGCGCGCGCTGGCCCACGGCGACAGCCCGGGCCGCTGATGACTGAACAAGTGGATCGGGTAATCCTGGACCACGCCGATCAAGGTGAAACCGAACGCGACGGTGATGCCGTGCACGCCGTCGAAGATCGCCGCGACCGCGCCCAATCCGGCCAGGCCCGCGGTCGCCAGCGGCAGGCCGCCGATCAACGGCGCCTTCCAGCTGCGATACGCGAGCCACAACAGCGCGATGAACACCAGGCTGTCGATGCTGCCGATCAGGCTGGCTTCGCGCTGGGTGCGGCCGCCGATCTCGACCGAGAACGCGCCCGGCCCGCTGATGGTGATGCGCGATGCGCTCGTGCCGCGTGCCTGTTCGAACGCGCCGCGGATGGCGTCGATCGCGCTTTGCTGACCGGTCGGATCGAACCCGGCCGCGCGCGTTTCCACCGCCAGCAAGGCCTGCTTGCCGGCGCGGTCGAACCACACGCCGTCGAGCGTCTGCGGCGCCTGCGCCGGTTGCCAGGCTTCGGCCAGACGCAGCATTTCCAGGGTCGGATCGCTGGCCAGCAGCGGTTCGATCAATTCGCCGGCCGGCGAGCCCAGGTCCTGCACGCGGGTGTCGAGCTGGTCGCGCAGATAGGCCGCGTCCAGCGGCTGATCGTCGAACGTCGGAGTCAGCAGGTATCGATAGGGACGCAGGCGCTCGGGCACCGACTCCAGACCGAAGCCGGCGCCATTGGCGACCAGCTTGAATTGCGGTTGCGCGCTCAGGCGTTCGCGCAGCGCCGTCGATTGCACGGCCAGCGCGGCCGGATCGTCGCCTTCGAGCGCGATCAGCAGCAGGCGCGAGCCCGGGCCTTCGCCGAGTTCGTCGATCAGCAGTTTCTGCGCGGGCGTCTGCGCGCTCGGCATGAATCGGCGCAGGTCGCCGCTGAGTTTCAATTGGCTGCCGATCGCCCAGCCGGCCAGCGCGAGCAGCGCCAGCCACAGCAGGGCGAAGCCGATCCGACGCGCGGGCGTCATCAACGCGCGGCGCCGTGGCCGCGGCACAACGCGGCGAGCCGGCTCGCATCGTCGATGCCGGCGGCTTCGCGCGCGGCGCTGCTGAGCAAGGTGCGCTGTTGTTCGTTGCCGCGGGCCGGACGGGTTTCGATGCAGCGCAGTTCATCGTCGCGGCCGAGCAGCACGATCTCGCGGATGCGCGCGGCGACCTTGTCGTCCTTCGGCGTCATCGTGATCGTCCACTGCCGGCGGGTGCCTTCCGCGCTCAGGCGATAGTGCTGTTCGAGCGCGGCGCGATCGCCGCCGAGCAGCGCGCCGAAACTGGCCTGCAATGCGACCAGCTCGGGCGCGCGCGACAGCGAGAATTTCTTCGCCGGCTTGCCGGCGCGGGCGATGCTGACTTCGCCCTGGCCCGGCTGGGCGCCGCTGCGGATGGTCGTGGTCTCGGCGTAGGGCGCGCGCACTTCGCGCACCAGGGTCGAGGCATCGGGCCGGCGGTATTCGCCGGACACGCGCAGCGGCACCTTGAGCAAGGCCGAGCCGCGCATTTCGACGAAATCGGTGCGCGCTGGAATCGGCTGGGCCAGGCGCGGCAGGATCAGGTTCGCATCGGCCGGCGCGTCGGGCGCCGGCAGCGACGACGCAGCGGTCTGCGCGAGCGCGACCTCAGTAACCGGAGCGGCGTGCAGCGACCCGACGCTGGACATCAGCGCCAACGCCAGCGTCAGGCAGTGCTTGTTGGGGGTCATCGGCATGCCAGAAATCGTAGAAGTTGAACCAGTTGTAAGGCGCGCTGCGGGCGTGGGCCTGCAAGCGCTCGGCGTAGCGCTGGACGAGCGCTGCGAGGATCGCCGGACGGTTATGCCGTTCGATCGCCACACCCTCGCTGAACGTTTCGAACACCAGGTCGTAGTGCGAGCCGCCGCGGTACAGGCCGAAGCCCAGCACCACCGGCAGTTTCAGCGCCGCCGCGATCAGCCACGGCGCGGTCGGGAACTGCGCGCCCGCGCCGAGGAACGAGGCGCTGGTCGACGGTTCGCCGGGCGCGGCGCGATCGACCAGCAGCGCGACCAGCGCGCCCTCGTCGGTGGCCTGCTTGATCGCGAACACGATCGACGGCCCGTCCTGGCCGGCGTCGATGACGTTGCGCGCGATCTGCGGATCCATCGTATCGAGCAACTGGGTGAGCTGCGGGTTGTGGGCGCGATCGAGCACCACCCGCACCTTCAGGTCCGGCCGTTGCCGCGCGAGCACGCGCAGCGCTTCGAAGCTGCCCAGGTGCGAGCCGAACAGCAGCATGCCCTGGCCGCGGTCGAGCTGACGGTCGATCGGTTCCAGGCCGCTGATGTTGACGTCGAACCGGTCCATGCCGCGGCTGAGCATGTACACGCGGTCGAGGATGGTCGCGGCGAAGGTGTGGATATGGCGGGCGACGTCGAACAAGCTCGGCGGGCGATCGAGTACCCGCGCCAGGTACGCGCGCGAGGCGCGGCGCTCGGGACCGCGCACGATCAGGAAGTAGGCGACGATCGGGTACAGCGTGAGCCGCGCGATCGAACGGCCGCCGTTGCTGGCGATGAAGCGGATCAGGTGGAAGGCGAAACGGCTGCCGCCTTCGGGGCGTTGCTTCCAATGCGAGTCGTTCATGCCGGTTCGTCCGTGACGGTCGCTGGAGCGGACGGCGGCTCGGCGACGATCTCGCCGCTGGCCAACAGCTCGCCCGCATGCAGCACGCGAAACCGCCAGCGCGCCGCGCCGACGGTGTCGAGTTCGATCTGCGCCAACTGCTCCGGCAGCAACGGTCGCAGGAACTTCACCTGCGGCAGGCGCAAACCGTTCAGCGGACCGTGTAACGCTTCGACCGCTTCGATCACCCGATCCAGCAGCACCACGCCGGGTACCAGCGGGCGGCCCGGAAAGTGGCCCGGCAGGCAGGGATGATCGGCGGCGAGGGCGAACGGCATGATGTGGTCAGGCTACGGCGCGGCTGGTGAAGCCGAAGGATAAAGCAGGCGCCTGGGAAGCGTGACGAAATCCTGCAGTTTTCCTGTTAGCTCCCCTCTCCCGCTTGCGGGAGAGGGCTGGGGTGAGGGCTGGGGTGAGGGCCGTCGGCAACTCGCGGGTTCACCCACACTCGCTCCCTCATCCGGCCCTTCGGGCCACCTTCTCAGCTCTGCACTCCCTCTGGTCGCCGCAAGCGGGAGAAGAATTCATTTCCGGCGACAAATCAGTCGCTCACGAAAACAGCTCTTTCCAAAACCCCGGCCCCAACTGCGCCATCTTGCGCAGGAAATCGAAGAATCCCTTCTCCGGCCGGTCCTTGAACAAACGCCGGCGGACGAGGTATTCGCCGGCGAACATGCCGCCGACCACGCCGTAATTGAGGATGTTGGCGAACCACGACCATTGCTCCTGGGTGATCGCGACCACCGGCGTGTAGCCCAGTTGCGCCAGCACGCCGTCGGGCACCGCGATCATCGCCAGCGCACCGTTGATCAGGCCCAGCCCGGCCAGCACGAAGGCCCACAGCAGGGTCAGGCGTCGGGTGTAGCGGTACAGGTCCGGGGCGAGTTCGCGCGGCGCACAGCCGTGCAGGGCCGCGACGATGCGGGTGATCAGGCCCTCGCGCGGCGCGCGCAGGCTGCGGCCGAACCACCACGCCAGCCAGGCGTTGAACAGCACCGGCGGGGTCAGCAGCAGCATCTGCGCGTACGGCGTCGGCGCGATCGCGGCGATCGCGCCGAGCAGCAGCGCGGTCGCGATCCATGGCAGCGCGCGCAATCCGAGCAAGCCGTCGATGGTCACGAACACCACCAGATCGGCCAGGGCCAACGCCGCCAGCACTCCGCTGCCTTCGTGGCTGGCCCAGTGCGCCAGCAACGGATAGGCGATCGCGAGCAGCAGTCGCGCCGGTCCGCTGAGGCTGGACGATGAATCGTTCACGGGATCGAAGGTCCGGCGGGGCGCGTGGGCGGGGCGTGCATGACGGACCACGATAACGGCGGCGCGCGCCGGGTGCGCCGGCCGAACGGCATGGATGAGCGATACGGGACCAGGCGGGGACGCGCCGAAGCAGACCGAATCACGCCAAACCTGCCAGTTGGACCGATTGCGCCGAAAGGGGCCGAATCAAACGGTCTGAATCCAACCGACCCGATCAAAAGGGCCGATCCAAACGCGCCGATTCAAAGCTACATCCACGCCAGCGCGACGGGTCAAGCCGCGCGGTGCTGTTCGATATGCGCCGACAGCGCGCGCAGCGAGGCGAAGATGCGGCGGTTCTCGTCGCTGTCGGAGCGCAGCTGGAAGCCGTAGCGCTTGGTGATCGCCAGCGCGAGTTCCAGCGCGTCGATCGAATCCAGGCCCAGGCCGTCGTTGAACAGCGCCGCGTCCGGCTCGATCTGCTCCGGCGCCACGTCTTCAAGATTCAGGCTCTCGACCAGCAACTGCGCCAGTTCGCGTTCGGCGGGGCTTTGTTCAGACATCGGGCGATCCGGTAACGGCGTAAGCGAGGGGCGCCACGATCCTTCATCGCGGCGCAGCGTGCAACCGGTCACAGCGCGCGGGCCCCGCGACCGCCCCACCCGACCGCCTCATTCGCCAGCAATTTCAACCGCTTGCGCATTTTCGCCGATAAATCTGCTGCCCTGCGTCTTGACGTGACCAGCGCACAGTCCGGCGGAGCCGCAGGCTATCATTTGCGCATGAACTCACCTGCTTCCCTGCCCGGGTCGGCCGCCACGCCCGCCGGCGCCGCTGCGTCCCACCACTCCAACCCGCCGCCGGACGACACCACCCAGCTCGAGGTCGACGTGCTCGTCGTCGGCGGCGGCCCGGCCGGCACCACCACCGCGACCCTGCTCGCGCGCAAGGGCTGGAAGGTGCTGCTGCTGGAGAAAGGCAACCACCCGCGCTTTCACATCGGCGAATCGCTGCTGCCGATGAACCTGGCGATCCTCGAACGCCTCGGCGTGCTCGAACAGGTGCGCGCGATCGGCACCCACAAGCCCGGCGCCGAGTTCCCGATCGACGCCGACCGCTACAACACCTTCCGCTTCGAACGCGCGCTCAATCCGCAGTTCGGCTACGCCTTCCAGGTCAAGCGCGAGCAGTTCGACGAACTGCTGTTCCGCCACAGCCAGGCCAACGGCGTGGACGCGCGCGAACGGGTCAAGGTCGAGAAGGTCGAGTTCAACGATCAAGGCCGCCCGGTCGCGGCGATCGCGCGCGACCACGACGGCCGCGAGTTGCGCATCCGCATGCGCTATCTGGTCGACGGCAGCGGTCGCGACACCTTCATCGGCTCGCAGCTCAAGCTCAAGCAGAAAAACAATCTGCATCAGTCGGCGGCGATCTTCAGCCACTTCACCGGGGTGCAGCGCCGCGACGGCGAGGACGCCGGCAACATCACCGTGCAGCGTTTCGCGCATGGCTGGATGTGGCTGATCCCGCTGCAGGGCGATGTGATGAGCGTGGGCGCGGTGTGTTTCCCCGAATACCTCAAGCAGCGCCGCGGCGAGACCGAGGCATTCCTGATGCAGACGCTGGAATCGGAGCCGTCCGTGGCCAAGCGCATGCAGGGCGCGCAGCGCTGCGGCGACGTGCATGTCACCGGCAACTATTCCTACACCTGCTCGCAGATGACCGGGCCGGGCTGGGTGATGGTTGGCGATGCGTATGCGTTCGTCGATCCTGTTTTTTCTTCCGGGGTCTACTTGGGCATGAACAGCGGCGAGCAGGCCGCTTCGGTGGTCGACGGCGCGCTGCGCGAACCGGCGCGCGAGGCCGAACTGCAACGCGGCATGGTGGTGCGACTCAAGCGCGGGCTCAGGCATTTCCAGTGGTTCATCTATCGCTTCACCACCCCGGTGATGCGCGAACTGTTCAATGCGCCGCGCAATTTCTGGCAGGTGGAACAGGCGGTGATCTCGATGTTGGCGGGCGACGTATTCGACAACAAGGCGGTGCTGCGGCGCCTGCGCCTGTTCCGTTTCATCTATGCGATGACCGCCGTGCGCATGGCGCCGCAGGCGTTGCGCGGCTGGTTGCGGCGCAAGCGCCAGGTCGGCGTGGAGTTCCGCGGCGACACGCTGCAGCAGGGCAATCCGTGAGCGCCGCGCCCGCCATGCTGACCGGCCCGCACCTGCAGGTGGATTACCTCGACGGCACGCCCGAGCAGGTGCTCGCGCACGACGACACCCTGGCGGTGTTCGGCTTCGGCCAGGACGCGCCGCATCACGACGACCCGCGCTATCTGCGGGTTGCATTGGAACCGTTCGGCGACCGTCGCCTGGAACGCTGGCGCGCGAGCGGCCCGGTCTCGAGTGGCCGCGACGGCGACTTGGCCTGGTCCGAGGACGGCGCGTTGCAGTTCGGCGTGATCGAACTCGACGAGCCCGAGCCGCTGCCCGGCGAAGCCACCAACGGCGAGATCGCGCGCGCGGCCGAGTATCTGTACCGCAAGCTGATCGCGTTCACCGCGCAGCGCGGATATCCGCATCTGCTGCGGATCTGGAATTACCTCGACGGCATCACCCTGGGCCACGGCGACGAAGAACGCTACCGGGTGTTCTGCGTCGGCCGCGCCGCCGGACTGGGCGACTTCCCGATCGCGCGCCTGCCGGCCGCGACCGCGATCGGCCGGGTCGACGGCGCGCGCCGCCTGCAGGTGTACTGGCTGGCGTCGCGCACGCCCGGCACGCCGCTGGAAAACCCGCGCCAGGTCAGCGCTTATCGTTACCCGCGCCAGTACGGCCCGCAGTCGCCGAGCTTCGCCCGCGCGATGCTGCCGCCGCAGCCCGGCGCGATGCCGTTGCTGTTGTCGGGCACCGCGGCCGTGGTCGGTCACGAATCCAAGCACGTCGAATCGGTGCTGGCCCAGCTCGACGAAACCCTGACCAACTTCGACAGCCTGATCGACGCCGCGCGGCAACGCTGGCCGAACCTGCCGACCGCGTTCGGCGCCGGCAGCTGCCTGAAGGTCTATGTGCGCGACGTGCAGGACATCGACACCGTCGCCGCGGCGCTGGACCGCCGCTACGGCAACCGCGTCCCGCGCATCCTGCTGCATGCGGCGATCTGCCGGTATGAGTTGCGGGTGGAGATCGACGGGGTGCATGGATGAGCCGTGATTGGGGATTCGGGATTGGGGATTAGAAAAAGCCCGTGAATCGATGCAACGAAAAAGGGAGGCCGAAGCCTCCCTTTTTTCTTGGTTTTCGAGTTGTGATCGGGATGGCCAGCGCTGGCGCACTGACCAATCCCTAATCCCTAACCCCTAATCCCGGCCTTACAAATCGACCCCGAAACCCACGCCGCCCGAGCTCTCCGAACCCGAGAACGCCGCGCCGATGCTGATCGACACGTTCTCGTTGATGCGGCGGCCGTAACCGATCGCCAGGCCGCTTTCGCCTTCCTGGAAACCGGCGCCGACCGACAAGCGACCGCGGCCGGGCTTGGCGTAGGCGTTGTTGGCCGACATCTGCGCCATCGCCGCCGACATCGCGCCGTTGCGGCTGACCCGACGATCGAGGTCTTCGAACCGATCGTTGACCTCGGAACGGAAGGTGCCGAAGTCCAGGTTCAAATTGCTGATGCGCTGGTCGGTGTAGCTGTTGGCCGACTGCAGGGTGCGCGCGTCGCCGGCATCGGCGCGGGTGTTGGCTTGCTGGATCTGGGTGTTGGTGTAGTTGGTCGAGGTCTGCACCGAGGCCACGTCGCCGGCCTGCATCTGCCGCAGGTTGACCGCGTCGGTCGGCGCGGTGCCGTCGGCGAGGTTGGACACGCGGGTGCCGTTGGCGCCTTCCAGGGTCAGCTGATTACGCGAGGCATCGTCGTAGTTCGCCGACAACGGCGAGCCGCCCGGGCCTTGCGGACCCTGAGGACCGGTCGGACCGTCGGGGCCCTGCGGACCTTGCGGGCCGGTCGGACCCTGCGGTCCTTGCGGGCCCTGCGGACCGGCCGGGATCGCCGCGATGCGCCCGTACAGATCGGTGATCCGTCCGTCGACCGCGCCGAACGCCGAGCCCACGTCGTTGAACGCGCTGCCCTGGATCGTATAGGTCGGCGCGACGAACACGCCGCCGGTGAAGCTGGCGCCGGCGCCGAACACGCCCATCACGTTGTTGAGCTGCGACAGGTTGACCGCGTCAGTGTCCTGACTGGCGGCCGCGACATTGACGATCTGACGCTCGCGACCGGCCGCGCCCACCGACACCGTGTTGGCGCGATCGGCGAGCGAGCCGTTGCCCAGCGCGACCGAATCGGCCGCGGTGGTCTGGCTGTTGTTGCCGAGCACCACGCTGTTGGCGCCGGTCGCGGTGTTGTTGTTGCCGACGGCGGTGGCGTTGTCGCCATTGACGGTGTTTTCGCCGCCAATCGCATTGCCGTTGACCGAGGTCACCGTGTTAGCCCGACCGAACGCGNNNGGCATCGTCGGCACCGGCGGTGTTGACGAAACCGACCGCGCTGGAACCGCTGCCGCTGGCTTCATTGGCCGCACCGACCGCGGTGCTGTCGTCGCCGCTGGCGGTGTTGCCTGCACCCAGTGCCGACGCACCCGCGCCGCTGGCGAGGCTGCCGTTGCCGAGCGCGCTGCTGCCCGCGCCGCTCGACTCGCTGCCGGCACCGGCCGCGACGCTGTTGGCGCCGGTCTGGGTGCCGCGGATCACGAAGCCGTCGCCGGCGGTGGTGATCGCGTTCTGCAGNNNGCTCGGCGCCGGCCGCGCCGACCGAGACCGTGTTGGCGCGGTCGGCGATCGAGTTCGAACCCAAGGCCACCGAATCGGCCGCCGTGGCCTGGCTGTTGAAACCGGCCGCGAGGCTGTTGGCGCCGCTGGCGGTGTTGCCGCTACCGAGCGCGGTCGCGTTGACACCGTCAACGGTGTTGCCGTTGCCGATCGCATTGGCGTTCTCCGCCGAGACGACGTTGTCGCCGCCGACCGCGTTGGCGTTGCGCGCCGTCACCTGGTTGGCGCGACCGAAGGCATTGGCGCCCTCGGCGGTCACGATGTTGAAATTGCCGACCGCGCTGCTGTTTTCGCCGCTGGCCTGGTTGACGTAGCCGATCGCGCTGGAGAAATCTCCGCTGGCTTCGTTGACCGTACCGACCGCCACGCTCTCGGCGCCGCTGGCGACGTTGGCGCGGCCGACCGCGGAGGAATCGATGCCGCTGGCGACGCTCTGGTAACCCAGCGCGCTGCTGCCCGCACCGCTCGACTCGCTGCCGGCACCGGCCGCGACGCTGTTCGCGCCGGTCTGGGTGCCGCGGATCACGAAGCCATCGCCGATCGCCTGCAACTGACGCAGATTGACCGCATCGGTCGCCGCGGTCGCGTCGGCGACGTTGGCGATGTTGCGTTCCGCGCCCGCCGCGCCCACCGACACCGTGTTGGCGCGGTCGGCGATCGAGTTGGAACCCAGGGCCACCGAATCGGCGGCCGTGGCCTGGCTGTTGAAACCGGCGGCGAGACTGTTCGCGCCGCTGGCGGTGTTGCCGTTGCCGATCGCGGTGGCGTTGGCGCCGGCGACGGTGTTGTCGCCGCCGAAGGCATTGCCGTTGACGCCGTTGACCGTATTAGCGCGACCGAACGCA
>NZ_LMHM01000012.1:882323-882590 GCF_001427785.1 Lysobacter sp. Root690 | reverse complement strand
GGCATCGTCGGCACCGGCGGTGTTGACGAAACCGACCGCGCTGGAACCGCTGCCGCTGGCTTCGTTGACCGCGCCGACCGCGGTGCTGTCATCGCCGCTGGCAGTGTTGCCGCCGCCGAGCGCGGACGAACCCGCGCCGCTGGCGAGGCTGCCGCTGCCCAGCGCGCTGCTGCCCGCACCGCTGGATTCACTGCCGGCACCCGCCGCGACGCTGTTCGCGCCGGTCTGAGTGCCGCGGATCACGAAGCCGTCGCCCATGGCCTGCAA
>NZ_LMHM01000012.1:873437-882306 GCF_001427785.1 Lysobacter sp. Root690 | reverse complement strand
GCTCGGCGCCGGCCGCGCCGACCGAGACCGTGTTGGCGCGGTCGGCGATCGAGTTCGAACCCAGGGCCACCGAATCGGCCGCGGTGGCCTGGCTGTTGAAACCGGCGGCGAGGCTGTTTGCGCCGCTGGCGGTGTTGCCATTGCCGATCGCGGTGGCATTGGCGCCGTCGACCGTGTTGTCGCCGCCGAAGGCATTGCCGTTGACGCTGTTGACCGTGTTGGCGCGACCGAACGCATTCGAACCCACGCCGTTGGCAAGGTTGAAGTTGCCGAACGCGCTGGCATCGTCGGCGCCGGCGGTGTTGACGAAACCGACCGCGCTGGAGCCGCTGCCGCTGGCGGTGTTGGCCGCGCCGACCGCGGTGCTGTCGTCGCCGCTGGCGAGGCTGCCGCTGCCCAGCGCGCTGCTGCCCGCGCCGCTTGATTCGCTGCCGGCACCGGCCGCGACGCTGTTCGCGCCGGTCTGGGTGCCGCGAATCACGAAGCCATCGCCGATCGCCTGCAACTGACGCAGGTTGACCGCATCGGTCGCCGCGGTCGCATCGGCGACGTTGGCGATGTTGCGCTCGGCGCCCGCCGCGCCCACCGACACCGTGTTGGCGCGGTCGGCGATCGAGTTGGAACCCAAGGCCACCGAATCGGCGGCCGTCGCCTGGCTGTTGAAACCAGCGGCGAGGCTGTTCGCGCCGCTGGCGGTGTTGCCGCTGCCGATCGCGGTCGCGTTGGCACCGTCGACCACGTTGGCGTTGCCGAAGGCGCTGGCGTTATCCGAGTTCACCTGATTGGTCGAGCCGAAGGCATTGCTGCCCGCGCCCTGCACCGAGTTGAAATTACCGAACGCGCTGCTGTTTTCGCCGACCGCCTGATTGACGTAACCGAACGCGCTGGCGAAGTCGCCGCTGGCGTCGTTCAAGGTACCGAACGCCGCGCTTTCCGCGCCGCTGGCGGTATTGCCCCAACCCACCGCGCTGGCGTTGTCGCCGCTGGCGATGCTGAGGTTGCCCAGCGCGGTGCTGTTCGCGCCGCTGGCGAGGCTGCCGTTGCCGAGCGCACTGCTGTTATCGCCGCTCGCCTCGCTGCCCACGCCGGCCGCGACCGCGTCGGTGCCGGTCTGGGTGCCGCGGATCACGAAGCCGTCGCCGGCGGTGGTGATCGCGTCCTGCAGCTGGCGCACGTTGACCGCGTCGGTGTCGTCGGTGCCGTCGGCGACGTTGGCGATCTGACGCTCGGCGCCGAGCGCGCCGACCGAGATCGTATTGGCGCGATCGGCGACCGAGTTGGAACCCAACGCGACCGAATCGTTGGCCGTGGCCTGGCTGTTGAAGCCGGCGGCGAGACTGTTCGCGCCGCTGGCGGTGTTGCCGCTGCCGATCGCGGTGGCGTTCGCGCCGTCGACAGTGTTGTCGCCGCCGAAGGCATTGCCGTTCGCGCCGCTGACCGTGTTGTTGGCGCCGACCGCGTTGCCGGCATCGCCGTCGACCTGGTTGAAGCTGCCGACCGCGTTACTGTTGGCGGCGTTGGCGAGGTTGCCGGTGCCGATCGCGGTGGCGTTGTCGCCGTCGCTGGTGTTGTCGCCGCCGATCGCGTTGCTGTTCAAGCCGTTCGCAGTGTTACCGCGACCCGCGGCGACGCTGCCGTTGCCGGTGGCGGTGTTGAAGTTGCCCAGCGCGCTGGCGTTGGCGCCGCTGGCGATATTGACGTAACCCACCGCGCTGGCGCCGTTGGCGCTGGCCTCGTTGGCCACGCCAATCGCGCTGGCATCGTCGGCGCTGGCGGTGTTGTCGGTACCCAGTGCCGCCGCGCCGACGCCGCTGGCGATGTTGCCGCTGCCGAAGGCGTTGCTGTTGGCGCCGCTGGCGTCGTTGAGACTGCCGATCGCGCTGGCATTGTCGCCACTGGCGATGTTGTCGCCGCCGACCGCGTTGCTGTTGACGCCGGTGGCGAGGTTGAGACGGCCGACGGCGTTCGCGCCGACCGCACTGGCTTCATTGAAGTTGCCCAGCGCGCTGCTGTCGTCGGCGCTGGCGGTATTCACGAAACCCACCGCGCTCGCGCCGCTGCCGCTGGCGGTGTTGGCCGCGCCCACCGCGGTGCTGTCCGCGCCGCTGGCGACGCTACCGCTGCCGAGCGCGCTGCTGCCGGCGCCGCTCGATTCACTGCCGGCACCGGCCGCGACGCTGTTCGCGCCGGTCTGGGTGCCGCGCACCACGAAGCCGTCGCCGAGCGCCTGCAACTGGCTCAGATTGACCGCGTCGTTGGCCTGGGTACCGTTGGCGACGTTGGTGATCTGGCGTTCGCTGCCGGCCGCGCCGACCGAAACCGTGTTGGCGCGATCGGCGACCGAGCCGCTGCCCAGCGCGACCGCATCGTCCGCGCTGGCCTGCGCGCCGACACCGGCGGCGAGACTGCGCGCGCCGCTGACGGTGTTGCCGTTGCCCAGCGCGGTCGCGTTGATCCCGGTGACGACGTTGTCGCCGCCGAAGGCATTGCCGTTTTCGCTCTCGACCCGGTTGCCGCGACCCACGCCGTTGGCGCCGACGCCGGTGACGCTGTTGAAATTGCCCAGCGCGCTGGCGCCGTCGGCGCTGGCGGTGTTGACGAATCCGACCGCGGTAGCGCCCTGGCCGCTGGCTTCGTTGATCCGGCCCACCGCGGTCGCATCGTCGGCGCTGGCGGTGTTGCCGCTGCCGACCGCGAGCGACGCGGCGCCGCCGGCGATGTTGCCGCCGCCCGAGGCGTGGCTGCCGTCGCCGTTGGCGGCGTTGTCGTTGCCGACCGCCACCGCGCCCACGCCTCCAACCGAATTGTTACCGCCCAGCGCGACCGCGCCGGCGCCGTCGGCGCTGTTGTTGCTGCCGAAGGCGTTGGCGTTGTCGCCGAGCACCAGGTTGCCGCGGCCGAACGCGTTGCTGCCCGCACCGCTGGCCTGGTTGAAATTGCCTACCGCGCTGCTGTCGTCGCCGCTGGCGGTGTTGACGTAACCCAGCGCGCTGGCGCTCGCGCCATCGGCGCTGTTGGCCTGGCCGATCGAAACGCTTTCCGCGCCTTCGGCGGTGTTGCCGTTGCCGCACGCGATCGCGTCGGCACCGTTGGCGCTGCTGCCGCCGCTGTTTTCGTTGCTGGTGTCGCCGTCGTTGAGGTCGCAGTTGTTGCCTGCGAACGCTACGGGTGCTGCGACCACGTTCATACCGATGACGCTGGCGATAGCCAGCGCCAGTAGGGTGCTGCGATTCATGCGTTTTCCCCCTAATGGCTGACAAGAACCGGATTCGGAACCGTCGAAGCGCGACCATGCTTGTGACCGCGCCCTCCCCGGCACCGGTTTGGTTAACCATAAACGTTTTTGTGCACTTTTTTACATTGGATCCGGTATATAAATTCTGTGGCGTGATGAACACACTGAGCACGGCCCCGTTCATCACGCTGCAATGCAGCAAACCGACCATGGCCGGTTTTGCCCGCTTTTTTACGTCCTTGTGTTCGATCGGGTTTCATGCGCAAACTCGGCTGCGGCTTGTCGTTGCTTCACACAAATAACCGCATTCGTTCGTATAGAAACACCGTCCGAACGAGTCACCATTGCCAATTCTTAGGGGGATTGATCATGAGTACTCGCTTGAAAGTCGGGCTGTTAGTGCCCGGCTTGCTCCTTGCCACCTGTTGCGTGGCCCACGCCGCCGAACCGTCCACCGCGGACGCGTCGGTTTCCAGTTCCAAGGTCGGCATCGACGCAAACGGAAAGCTGCGTCCGCTGACCGAAGCCGAGAGCCAGGCGCTCGACAAGGCCGCTGCGACGCAGCAAAAGTCGACTGCGAAATCCAGCAGCTTGCGCGGCGCGTTTCCGGCCAACGCAAGCGAGGTCCGCGCCAGCGAACGTCGCCTGTCGAACGGCGCGGTCGCGCGCAAGATGCCGTTGTCGGAGATGAGCACGCTGACCGCCACCCGCGATGCGAACGGCAAGATCGTCATCCAGCACAGCGATCCCAGCGACGACGTCGCTCCCGCCACTCAGCACGGGGAGCTGCCGCGTGAATAAGTCACTGCTCGCCATTTCGATCGCACTCGCCAGCGCCTTCGCGTTCGCGCCGAGCGCGCAAGCCGCCAACCTCACCCTGATCAACGGCGACGACGGCACCGCCGTGGGCCTCAACGATCCGACCGCGGCCGCTCCGGTCGGCGGCAACCCGGGCGTTTCCATCGGCGAACAACGCCGCATCGTCTACAAGTACGCGATGGATGCATGGGGCGCGGTGCTGCAGAGCAACGTCGAGATCAAGGTGTACGCCACCTTCGCCCGCCTGACCTGTACCGCTACCGGCGGCACCCTCGGCGCGGCCGGCACCAACTGGATCCTCAACGACTTCCCGGGCGCGATTCCGAACACGCTGTACCACTCCGCGCTCGCCGATGCGATCGCCGGCGAGGACCTCGTGCCCGACCCGGCCGATCCGGCCGATATCTTCTCCCAGTTCAACGGCGACCTCGGCAAGCCGGACTGCCTGGCGGGCTCGGGTTGGTACCTGGGCCTGGACGGCAAGACCCCGGAAGGCAAGATCAATTTCCTTAACGTGGTCATGCACGAGCTCGGCCACGGCCTGGGCGCGCAGGGGTTCATCAACAAGTCCACCGGCGCGTTGCTTGCGGGCTTCACCGACGTCTACACCCGCAACGCCTACGACAACGTCCAGAACAAGCCGTTCGACGACGCCGCCATGACCGACGCGCTGCGCGCCACAGCCATGAAGACCCCGGGCCGCACGGTGTGGAACGGCACCCAGGTCAACGCTCAGGCGCCATTGGTCCTCGATCGGCGCACCGTGCTCAACGTGACCGCACCGGCGCCTGCCGCGGGCAGTTACGAAATCGGCTTCGCCGACTTCGGTCCGGCCCCGTCCGCGACCAGCTTCCCGGCCGGTCAGCTGGTGCTGGTCAACGATGGCGTCGCCGCCGCTTCGGTCAGCGACGGTTGCGAAACCCCGTTCGTCAACGCGGCCGCCATCGCCGGCAAGGTCGCGGTGATCGATCGCGGCACCTGCAACTTCGCGGTCAAGGCGAAGAATGCGCAGCTCAACGGCGCGGTCGCGGTGGTGATCGTCAACAACACCGGCGGCGTTGCGGGCATGGGCAATTCGGCTCCGCCGATCACCGACATCACCATTCCCACGGTGATGATCTCGCAAGGCGACGGCGCGTTGGTCAAGGCCAACCTGCCGGCAACGGCGGGCGCGCTGGTCGATCCGAACTTCCTGCAAGGCGCCGATCGCAATGGCCGCACGCGGCTGTACGCGCCGACCATCGTCGCGGTCGGCTCGACCTTCTCGCACTTCGACACCGACCTGCAGCCGAACGCGCTGATGGAACCGTTCGATACGCCGGAAGTGCAGGCCCAGTTCGACGTCGATCTGACCCCGGCGATGTTCGTCGACATCGGTTGGACGCTCAATCCGGGCAACGCGATCCTCGGCACCTGCGACACCACGGTCAAGGCGGTGGAAACGCCCGGCCTGATCATCGGCGCCAACATCACCGCCGAGAGCAAGCTGTGCGCGACCCACGCCCACGGCAGCCGTGCGCTCTACCTGCGTTGCATCTCCGATCACGCCACCGAGTTGCAGCAGATCGGCGCGATCACCACCACGCAGTTGGGCAAGGTGCGTCAGTGCGCGGCGACGGTGCGTCCGTAAGCCTCACGCTCCACGCATCGTTATAGCGTTGCAAAAACCGGCGCCGCGAGGCGCCGGTTTTCTTTGCGCCAGCTGAAAGCGCGAAGGTCATGGCGACCTGCGGCACTTGAATTCGCCGCCGCAGACGCTACGTTGCACCCACGAGGCCATTCCGGCCGCATGCGGAGTACGACACGATGGGATTGATCAGCCTGCTCTGGGGCATTTTCGCGCTGGCGTGGATGGTCCTGGCCCTGATTCCGTTGCTCGGCTGGGGCAACTGGTTTCTGATTCCGTTCGCCGCGGTCGGCGCGATCATCGCCGCGATCGGCCTGTTGTTCACGAAGTCGGAAAACAACGGCCGGGCCAAGACCGGCCTGTTGCTCAACGCCATCGTGATCGTGGTCGGCGTGGTCCGGCTCGGGATCGGCGGCGGCATCATCTGACGATGGACTCGCGCTGCGCCGCCGCGATCGCGGCGGCGTAGCGGTGATTGAGCAACGACGAGCCTGTCTTCAAGCGCCGCGCCGAAACGGTGCACCGTTGCGGGCGTGAGCGCAGACCTCGCCTTGGCGCGAACCCTCGAGGTCTTTTGTGGGCGGGGCTTCAGCCCCGACGCTTTCGTCTCAGATCGCCGATCACCTCACGCGAAAACCGCGCGGTGGCCACGGCTCCGCGTCACACCACTCAACTGAACCAGTCGGCTAGACCGACCCAACCGCCACCGGCCGCGCCGCCACCAGCGCGCGCGTATGCGCATGCTGCGGCGCCTTCAACACCTGCGCCGTCGATCCAGTCTCGACGATGCGCCCACCTTCGAGCACGGCGATGCGCTCGGCCACCGCCGCGGCCGCGGCCAGATCGTGAGTCACGAACAACAATGCCAACCCGCGCTCGCGCTTGAGCCGCGCGAGCAAGGCCAGGATCGCCGCGCGGTGATGTGCGTCCAGCGCCGACACCGCTTCGTCGCAGACCAACAGGTCGGGCGAGGTCGCCAACGCGCGCGCGATCGCGATGCGCTGACGCTGGCCGCCGGAAAACTGATGCGGATACCGATCCAGCATCGCTTCGTCCAGACCGACATCGCCCAGCAGTTCGGCGGCGCGCGCGCGGCGTGTGGCCTTGTCCAGGTTTCCGTGGATGCGCAGCGGCTCGGCGACGATCTCAGCTACGCGCAGGCGCGGGTCGAGCGACGCATACGGATCCTGGAACACCACCCCGGTCCGCGCGCGCAAACTGCGCAAGGCAGCGGCGTCCAGCGAACCCAGGTCGATCCCGTCAATCGACACGCGCCCCTGCGCGCCACGCAACAGACGCAGCAACACGCGACCCAGCGTGCTCTTGCCGCTGCCGCTTTCGCCGACCAAGGCCAGGCCTTGGCCACGTCTTAATTCGATATCGACTCCATCGAGCGCCGGCCGCGGCGCGCGCGGATAGTGCATCGACAAGGCTTCGCCGCGCAGCAGCGGCGGCGTGTCGCTATCGGCCTTCCCCACCGGCTTGGGCAGCAAGGCATCGATCCGATCCGCGGCCAGCAACTCGCGCGTATACGCATGCGCGGGCGACGCGAACACCGTCGCGGTGTCGCCGCGTTCGACTACCTCACCGCGCTGCAGTACCAGCAACTGCTGCGCATACGCACCGACCAGCGGCAGATCGTGACTGATCAGCAGCAGCGCCAGGCCGTCCTCGCGACGCAATCGATCGAGCAGATCGAGAATGTCGCGGGCGATGCGCGCATCCAATGCCGAAGTCGGCTCATCGGCGATCAGCAACCGCGGCTGCGTCGCCAGGGCCAGCGCGATCGCGATGCGCTGGCGCTGGCCGCCGGAGAACTGATGCGGATAACGGCGCAGGGCCGCGGCCGGATCGGGCAGCTGCACGCGTTCGAGCAAGGCCTGCGCCTGAATACCGGCCGTCGTCGCCGACAAACCACGCACCACGCGCAAGGTTTCATTGAGCTGCGCGCCGATCCGGCACAGCGGATGCAAGGCCGCGAGCGGATCCTGCGGCACCCAGGCCAGGGTGCGGCCGCGTAATCGCGCATGCGCGGCGCTGGCGATCGCGATGTCGTGGCCGTCGATGTTCAAGCGTCCCTGCGCGCGCAGCTGCGCCGGCAGCAGACCGAGCAAGGCCAGCGCGGTCAGACTCTTGCCGCTGCCGCTTTCGCCGACGACGCCAAGGCACTGGCCCGCATGCAGTTCCATATCCAGCGGGCCGAGCAGACGCCGCGACGGCGGCGAACCGCTGTCGACAGCGACGCACAACCCATGCAGCGAAACCAGCGCGCTCATGCGGCCGCGGCCTGCCGTGGCGCATCGCCCTGCGGCGAACGATGCACGTCGAGCCAATCGCGCAGCCCGTCGCCGAGAAACTGAAACGCGGCCAGCGTCGTCACCAGAAAGCCCGCCGGAAACAGCAAGGTCCACGGCGCGCTGTCGAGCTCCTGCACGCCTTCGGCCAGCAGGCCGCCCCAGCTCGACGACGGCTCGTCGATCGACAGCCCGAGAAAACCGAGAAAACTTTCGACCAGGATCGCTTGCGGCAGGATCAATCCCAGGTACACGAACGCCAGCGGCATCAGGTTCGGCAGCACATGCCAGCGCAGGCGCTGGCCGAAGCTCGCCCCGGCCGCCTGCGCCGCGAGCACGAACGGCGCCTCGCGCAATCGCGCGGCCTCCGCGCGCATGACCCGAGCCAGATCGATCCAGACATAACCGCCGATCGCCGCCAGCAACAGCAGCAGCGAACGTTCGAACAAGGTCAGCAGCAGGATCACCACTAACAGGAACGGCAGCGCCGAGAACACATCGAGCACCCGCACCATCAAGCGCTCGACCCAGCCGCCGGCAAGCCCGGCGATCGCGCCGTAACCCAGCCCGATGACCAGCGCGACCACGCTCGCCAGCAAACCGATGCCCAGCGACAGCCGCCCGCCGGCCAGGGTGCGCGCGAACACGTCGCGGCCGATCGCGTCGGTGCCGAACCAATGCCCGGCGGTCCCGGGCCGGGCCGACAACGCGTCCCAGTCGGGCAGTATCGGGCCGTAGCGACCAAGCCAGGGCGCCAGCCAGCACAGCGCCACCAGCGCGGCGAGAATCAACAGACAGGTGCGCGCCAGCGGCGGCAGGGATTTGAACGATCGCATTGCCGCGCATCGTACCCATTCCTACCCCAGACCGGGCTGATGCCGGCTTCCCCTTGTA
>NZ_LMHM01000012.1:864536-873431 GCF_001427785.1 Lysobacter sp. Root690 | reverse complement strand
GAGCCGCGACCGCGAAACCACAGCCGCGGCGAAACTTCCGGCGTGATCGCGGCCTCGCGGTCGCGGCTCGCGCCGCTCTTACCCTCGCCCACCCACATGCCGGGCAGTCATAAGCAGATGAAGCAATACCTTTTCCCCTGACCCGCGCGCCCGGCCACATTCCCTACATGGTGAATGGGAAATGCTGACGATGAAGGCCAAGTACGCCCTGCGCGCGATGTGCGCGCTCGCGCGCGCCGAGCACGCCCGGCGCCCGACCGACCCCGCGCTGGTCCCGCGCCCGCGCCGCGAACGGCTGCAGGCGCGCACCATCGCCGAACACAGCGGCGCGCCGAGCAAGTTCCTCGAAACCATCCTGGTCGACCTGCGCCAGGCCGGTTTCATCGACAGCCGGCGCGGCCAGAAGGGCGGCCACGCCCTCGCCCGCCCAGCCGATCAGATCATGGTCGGCGACCTGATCCGCGCCATCGACGGCCCGCTGGCGCCGGTGCGCTGCGCCAGCGTCAGCGCCTACCAGGCCTGCGCCGATTGCCCCGACCCGGATGCCTGCAGCCTGCGTTCGCTGATGCGCGAGGCGCGCGATGCGATCTCCGACGTGCTCGACCGCCGCAGCCTGCGCGAACTCGCGCTGGCGCCGGATTTTCTCGCCGCCTTGCCGATCGCCGAAGCCAGCCTGAGTCTCGACGGAGGCCTGTCGTGAACCGCGGCCCGGGCTCGGGCGCGAAGCAGAAAGCCGCGTCGAAAACGGCCGCGCCCGGGACGCCGACGAAACCCGCCGCCGCGACCCGCAAACGCGCCGCCACCAACGATGCGCAACAAGTCTCGACCGTGCGTTACCCGATCGCCCGCGATCCGGAGCCCGAAATCAACATCGTCAACCTCAGCGATACCGAGTACGTGCTGTTGAACGCGGTGCGCGAACTGCGCGCGGGTCGGATCGAAGTCGTCATTCAGGATTCGCGCATCGTCGAGATCACCCGCACCCAGCGGGTCGAGGTCGACGCGGCGCAGGAGTCGTGGGCGTAAGCGGCATCGTCACTTGAGCCACCGCCCGCGGGGAAGCGGGCGGTTGCCAGCAACATCGCGGTCTAGGGGTTCGGCGCTGGGCATTCGCGCCTCGATGATGTCCGCGGCTTTTGTTTTCTCCACTCAATGCGTGGACCCATCCACGTCCGTCATCGATCGAAGGAGCACGTCATGCAAACCCGGGTTCGACCTGCGCTCAACGCGCGCACCGCGACCGTCTCGTTGTGGAGCGCGCTGGCCTGCGCGCTCGCCCTGCCGGCTCACGCGCAGTCGAACGAGCTCACCGTCGAGCAACTGGCCCAGCGCCTGCGCGCGATCGAGCAACGCCTCGGCGGCGGCGACGCGGTCGCCAACGCCTCGGCCGACAGCGGCAACCTCAGCGACCTCGACCAGCGCCTGCGGGTGATCGAACGCAAACTCGAACTGCAGGCCGAGGAAACCGCCGCGCGCGTCGCCAGCACGCCGGTGGTGGCGCTCAGCGCCAGCAAGGGCCTGTCGGTGAAATCGCCGCCGCCGGGCGACGTCGAACTCAAGTTCAAGGCGCTGGTGCAGGCCGACGGCCGTTTCTTTATCGACGACAGACAACTGCCGCAGAACGACACCTTCCTGTTCCGCCGGATCATGCCGACCATCGAAGGCACCTGGGGCCCGCTGATCGGTTTCCGCCTCACGCCCGAATTCGCCGGCGACAGCGCGACCATCGCCGACGCGTATTTCGATCTGAAGTTCGATCCGCGCGCGACCGTGCGGATCGGCAAGTTCAAGAGCCCGGTCGGCCTGGAACGCCTGCAATCCAGCGGCTCCACCGGCCTGATCGAACTGGGGCTGGCTTCGGAACTCACGCCCAATCGCGACCTGGGCGTGCAGTTGCAGGGCGAACTCGCCGGCGCGACGGTGTCGTACGCGCTCGGCGTGTTCAACGGCGCGGTCGACGGCCGCGATAGCCCGACCGTCAATCCGGACAACGAATTCGAACTCGCAGGCCGCGTCTTCGTCGAACCGTGGAAGAACGCGAGCAACGCGCTGTCCGGCCTCGGCTTCGGCCTGGCCGCGAGCAGCGGCGACCGCCGCGGCAACGGCAACAACTTCCTGCCGCGCTACCGCACTCCGGGCCAGACCCAGTTCTTCAACTACCGCAGCGCGGTGCTCGCCGACGGCGCGCAGACGCGCTGGTCGCCGCAGGCGTTCTACTACCGCAACGGCCTGAGCCTGCTCGGCGAGTACGTCAGCTCCAGCCAGGACGTGCGGGTCGGCGCGTTCGCCGACGAACTCGAACAGACCGCATGGCAGCTCACCGCCGGTTACGTACTGACCGGCGAAGACGCCGGCTACAAGGGCGTGGCCCGGCCTAACCAAGCTTTTACGCTCGGTGCGGCAGGCTGGGGCGCGTTTGAACTGGTTGCACGCTACGGCCGCCTGGAGATCGACGACGACGCCTTCCCGCGTTACGCCGACCGCAACGCCGTCGCCGCGGCCGCGCGTTCGTGGGGACTGGGCTTGAACTGGTACCTGACCGGCAACCTCAAGCTCGTCGCCAACTACACCCAGACTCAATTCGATGGCGGCGCCGCCGCCGGGGCCGATCGAGAAGACGAAAAAGCCTTCTTCACCCGCGCCCAGCTCGCATTCTGATTCGACCTTGCCCTTCCCTCACAGGAGCTACCGATGAAAACCGCACTCCGATCGACCCTGCTGGCCCTGGCGCTCGTCGCCGCCGGCACGGTGTCGGCCAAGGACACCGACCTGCTCAACGTGTCCTACGACCCCACGCGCGAGTTCTACGCCGAGGTCAATCAAGTCTTCGCCGCGCAATGGAAACAGCAGACCGGCGAAACCCTCAACATCCGCGCATCGCACGGCGGCTCGGGCAAACAGGCGCGCGCGGTAGTCGACGGACTCGAAGCCGACGTAGTCACCCTCGCGCTCGCCGGCGACATCGACACCATCGCCAACGCCAAGCAGTTGCCGGCGAACTGGCAATCGCGACTGCCGCATCAGAGCTCGCCCTACACCTCGACCATCGTGTTCCTGGTGCGCAAGGGCAATCCGAAGGGCATCAAGGACTGGGACGATCTGATCAAGCCAGGCGTCGCGGTGATCACCCCGAACCCGAAGACCTCCGGCGGCGCGCGCTGGAATTATCTGGCCGCCTGGGCCTACGCCTCGACCAAGTTCCGCGACGGCGACAAGGTCGTCGACTTCCTCACCAGCCTGTTCAAGAACGTCCCCGTACTCGACACCGGCGCGCGCGGCTCGACCACCACCTTCGTCGACCGCAAGATCGGCGACGTGCTGATCGCCTGGGAAAACGAAGCGCTGCTGACCCTGGAGCAATCCAACACCCGCGGCCAGTTCGAAGTCGTCATCCCGAGCCTGAGCATCAAGGCCGAACCGCCGGTGGCCTGGGTCGACAAGAACGTCGACAAACACGGCACCCGCAAACAGGCCGAAGCCTACCTGCGTTTCCTCTACACCCCCGAAGGCCAGCGCCTGGCCGCCAAACACGGTTACCGTCCGGCCGAACCGGACAAGGTGCCGGCGGCGGAACTGGCGAAATTTCCGGACGTGAAGCAGGTGACGATCGACGGCGCGTTCGGTGGCTGGAAGAAAGCGCAGGCGGCGCATTTTTCGGATGGTGGGTTTTTCGACAAGATTTATTTGCCGAAGTGATCGGCTGAAGCCCATTGCCACTCCAGCAACGATAAGGCCCGCTTCTGCGGGCTTTATCGTTTGCTGAAGTGTTCAAATCCGGCAAAACGCAACGAAACGCTCAATAAGCGATCCCAATAGTTCTATGGGACATCTTCGAAACCGATATATGCACGGTTGGTCCGTGCCGATCACCCTCGGTTTCGTTGCCTCCGATCGGCCCTACAGGGTCGATGAGCAGTCGGCTGCAATATCTATACCTTCGCGGTGCTTAAGTACAAATGCCTCGATAACATTTGGCCGAGTCGGAATGGGATCTTTTATAGGCTGCTCCCAGGACTCCTTTAATCGAGGATACAACCGCCCTCGAAACGATGCGGCATCTGGAGCGCGCTGGTCTGCATCTACCATCGTAAGCACTGACAGCACTATCGGCCCATTGATTAGCGTCAAGACCGGCACCCCTTTGCAATCGAATTGAATTGAATGCGACGCTGGATCGCCGGCCATCAATTCGATCCCCTTAAGTCCTAATGAAACTTCCGCGTCGATTGCATCTCTGCGAACTTGTGCGAACTGTTCATTCGTCAATGGCATGAATCTTTGATGGGAAGCTTCAATAGATACCGGAAAGAAAATCCAAACTAGAGCAAGCAAGCAAAGTCCTACCGCAACATAGACAGCCATTGTTGTTTTCATTTTTGGTCACTCATCAGACCTCAGTTCGGAGCGGTCAACATCTCGGTCGCGCAGATGCGTTTATCGGACTCCATTGGAGGCAGCCTCATAATTCCTCATGGCGATGAATGATGCGAAAGGGATTTCATAGCCTGATCGAACCTGGGCTCCACTACACCATTTGTCAGGTACTTGGTGCCTTCAAAGTCGACGATCATCTTTGCATCCGGCGAACCCACGCGGTACACGAAAGACCCGATTCTCTGAAACACGCCATCAACATCGACTACAAGATCGCACACGCCCGGACCCTGCGCGTTGAATTCTGTCGGCGCCTCCAAAAACAAAGTGTATGCAGCACCGACCTCCAGAGGCACATTGGAGCATAGGGACTTGTATTTGGCGCTCGACTCATCCGTCGACTTGAGTTCTCTGACTGTTTTTACTTCCAGTGAGATCACATAGTTCGAATTGCAGACCTCTTCGCTCTGCCCACATTCGGCTCTCACACCTGTCACTTTTCCGGTAACGACGGCCTTTGCATTTTTGAACAACGTTTCTATCGACCTGTTTGCGGGCGAAGTCGCCCAGCCCGCGCCCGACGAACATGTCAGCACAATAGCCAGGAACATCGAGATCTTCTTCATCATCCATTCCCCGTCACTACCCGCACTTGCCCGCAGCCAGGAGAGCACAGATACGCACGTTGCCCCGGATGGCTGGCGGATTGCGGTCATGAGGCGATCCTCGGTGATCGCTGTGAAGCCTAACTGACCAACACAGATCATGGACAGAGCGTTTTTTATTGCCTTGGCCTTGTATCTCTGTTTTCTACAATCCCAGATTGCTTTCTTTTGCCATGACTCGAGCAACCCGGCCATCTCGATCGAACACCACGATGATTCTTGTGATTTTCGTGATCGCATCCATCGGCGGTTCGGAAACGAAAAACGTGAGAGTAGGCGATGTGAGCGCCTCCTCCTGAATCAATTCAGCTGGCAAGGCTGATGTATCGCTCAGCGGCGCATTGAACGTGAATTCCATGCCGCGGCTTTTCAGCAGAAGTTCGACGCTGGCGCGAGTCTCACCGACTCTAATTCCTTCAATCGCAGCCTCAGCGGACCCATGCCTTTGGCAAGAGGCCAAGGAGATGCTGAAAAATGCCAATAGCAATCCATGGATAGCGCGTTTCAACGAGTAAGCACCTGTGGTTCGCACTGCGTTCCAGTTGCACAGCAATCCGACAGCCGGCTTGAGCGTCATCGAAATATCCCCCTGATGCCAGATCAATGACTGTCGGCGGACATCCGACGGCGCGTTCGTTCAGTCCAAGCACCTCGACTGAACGCACGCGGCAAGTTCGTTAGCCCGACCCAGTTTGTCGGAACGATCCCACTTTGTGTATTTCGGGGCCAATCTTTGTCAGGCGCATGACTCAGCCATTGGTCTAGTGCTCGGCCGCCCCATTCACCCCATTCGAACCCCGGCCCGGCCATCCTCGCCCCCCATATCTCCATCCCGCACCTAGAAACAACCAACGCGCATTTCCCAGGAACCCCCGGAACGCGATAGCGTCCAACCCCTCTGTCCCCACAACACGTTGCCGCCCACGCCACATGAGCGAGCAAGTCCTTACTCTGCCGACCTCCGCCACCCGCTGGCGCCGGCCGCTGCCCGGTCTCGGGCTCGGGCTGGGCCTCGGGCTGACCTGGCTCGGCCTGATCGTCCTGCTGCCGCTGGCCGCGCTGATCCTGCGCTCGGGCGGGCTCGGCTTCGCCGGCTGGCTGCGCGCGATCTCCGATCCGCGCGTGATCGCCTCGCTCAAGGTCAGTTTCGGCGCCGCCTTCGTCGCCGCGATCGTGGCGCTGGTGTTCGGCGCGGTGATCGCCTGGGTGCTGGTGCGCTATCGCTTCCCCGGCCGGCGGCTGATGGACGCGATGGTCGATCTGCCGTTCGCGCTGCCCACCGCGGTCGCCGGCATCACCCTGGCCGCGATCTACGACCAGAACGGCTGGGTCGGCCAATGGCTGCAGCCGTTCGGCATCCAGTTGGTCAACAACGTCACCGGCATCGTGATCGCGCTGATCTTCATCGGCCTGCCGTTCGCGGTGCGCACGGTGCAGCCGGTGCTGGAAACCCTCGGCCGTGAGCAGGAGGAAGCGGCGATCTCGCTCGGCGCCTCGCGCCTGACCGCGCTGCGGCGGGTGATCCTGCCCGAACTGCTGCCGGCGCTGCTGACCGGGTTTTCGCTGGCGTTCGCGCGCGGGCTCGGCGAATTCGGCTCGGTCATCTTCATCGCCGGCAATCTGCCGATGAAGACCGAGATCGCGCCGCTGCTGATCACCATTCGCCTGGAAGAGGAGGGAGGCGTCACCGCCGCGATCGTGCTGGCGACCTTGCTGCTGTTGATGTCGTTCGCGTGTCTGGTCGCGATCAACGCCGCCTCGACCTTGTTCGCGCACGGGAATCGCCGCGATGGCTGACGCTCGCAGCGCGCCCGCGCGCGATCCACTGCAGGAACCGGCCTGGGTGCGCTGGACCCTGATCGGCCTGGCCACGGCGATCATGTTGTTGATCGTGGTCATGCCTTTGCTGATGCTGCTCGGCGCGGCGTTCGGCAGCGGGTTGAAAGTCTGGTTTGCCGCGGTCAGCGAGCCGCACACGATCCACGCGCTCAAGCTGACCTTGCTCACCGCCGCGATCGTGGTGCCGGTCAATGCGATCTGCGGCGTGTTCACCGCCTGGGCGGTGACCCGCTTCGAATTCCGCGGCAAGCGCACCTTGATGGCGCTGATCGATCTGCCGTTCGCGGTGTCGCCGGTGGTCGCGGGCCTGTGTCTGGTGCTGTTGTTCAGTCCGACCCATGGTTATTTCGCCGACCTGCTCAATCACTACGACATCAAGATCTTGTTCGCCACGCCCGGGATCGTGCTGGCGACCATGTTCGTGACCTTCCCGTTCGTGGTGCGCGAGTTGATTCCGCTGATGGAGCAGCAAGGCAGCGACGAGGAACTGGCCGCGCGTTCGCTCGGCGCCAATGCCTGGACCATGTTCTTCCGCGTGACCCTGCCCAATATCAAGTGGGGCCTGTTGTACGGCGTGCTGTTGTGCAGCGCGCGCGCGATGGGCGAGTTCGGCGCGGTGACGGTGGTGTCGGGCAATGTCATGGGCCAGACCAATACGCTCTCGCTGCATGTCGAGGTGTTGTACAAACAGATGGGCGGCGAAGCGGCGGCGGCGTTCGCAGTGGCCTCGTTGCTGGCGGGTCTGGCCCTGGTCACGCTGGTGGTCAAGATCTGGCTGGAAGCGCGGCACGGCGACGCGCTCGCGCGCTCGCACCGAAGACACTGACGCAGGCTGCGCTCGCTACTCGCTCCTCACTCCTCAGAACTCACTCCTCTCCACCGCTGCCACTGCTCGCTTCACCAGGTATCGCCACGAATGGATCTGCACCTCAAAGCCATCGCCAAGCGTTATGCGAACGTCGCCGCGCTCGACTCGGTCGATCTCGACGTCGCCTCGGGCGAGCTGGTCGCGCTGCTGGGGCCGTCGGGCTCGGGCAAGACCACGCTGCTGCGCGTGATCGCCGGCCTGCTGCAGCCCGATTCGGGCCAACTGCTGTTCGGCGAACACGACGCGACCCGGCTGAGTTTGCGCGAACGCAATGTCGGCTTCGTGTTCCAGCACTACGCCTTGTTCAAGCACATGACCGTGGCCGAGAACATCGCCTTCGGCCTGCGCAGCCGGCCGCGCGCGCGGCGGCCGGACAAGGCGACGATCGCCAAGCGCGTGCAGGAGCTGTTGAACCTGATCCAGTTGCCGGAGCTCGGCGCGCGCTATCCCGAACAACTGTCCGGCGGACAGAAGCAACGCGTCGCGCTGGCGCGCGCGCTGGCGATCGACCCGACCGTGCTGCTGCTCGACGAACCGTTTGGCGCGCTCGACGCCAAGGTTCGGGTGGAGCTGCGGCGCTGGTTGCGGCGTCTGCACGAGCAAACCGGCCAGACCACCTTGTTCGTCACCCACGATCAGGAAGAGGCGCTGGAACTGGCCGATCGCGTGGTCGTGCTCAAGGACGGCCGGATCGAACAGATCGGCACGCCCGACGAGATCTACAGCGCGCCTGCTTCGGCTTATGTGTTCGATTTCATTGGCCGGGCCAACGTGATCGAAGGCCAGACCGAGGGCGGCGAGTTGTCGGTCAACGGCCACGCCCTGCGTCTGCCGGTGGACGGCAGCAGCCGCAGCCGCGCGCGCCTGTATGTGCGCCCGCACGACATCGCCCTGGTCGGCGAGGGCGAAGGCCTGCCGGCGCGGGTGATTTCCTCGCATCGGCTGGCCGAGCGGATCACCCTGGAACTGGTGGTCGACGGCCAGACCCGGCCGCTGGAACTGGACCTGGTGGCGACGCCCGATGCGGTGACCCCGGCCTCGGGCAGCACGGTGCATGTGCGGCCGCTGCGGTATCGGGTGTATTCGGAATAAGCCGCATGGAGCCCCTCTCCCGCTTGCGGGAGAGGGGTTGGGGTGAGGGTCCGCGAC
>NZ_LMHM01000012.1:860927-864530 GCF_001427785.1 Lysobacter sp. Root690 | reverse complement strand
GCGACGGCGCGCGCCGTCAAGAAGCATTCGCGCCTGCGGCGCTCCCTCACCCCGGCCCTCTCCCGCAAGCGGGAGAGGGAGACAAGCAGTGCGTCGCAGCGGGAAACCCCTCGCCCCTACCTTGCTCAAAACGGCAGAACACAGCATCCCCAGCGGGCCGCGACCGCCGGTCGCAGGCTCTCGCTCGGCGCGGGAGTAAACTATCCCCCATGACCTATCCCCACTCGCGCCCGCGGCGGATGCGCCGCGACGACTTCTCTCGCCGCTTGATGCGCGAGACCGTCCTCACCGCCAACGACCTGATCTATCCAGTCTTCGTCCACGAGCTCGATGGCCGCGCGCCGGTCGGTTCCATGCCCGGCATCGAACGCCTGTCGATCGACGAGCTGCTACGCGTGGCCGAACGCGCCAGCGAGCTGCGGGTGCCCGCGCTCGCGTTGTTCCCGGTGACCGCGCCGGAGGCGAAGTCGCTCGACGCCGCCGCCGCGTGGGACGACGACGGCCTGTGCCAGCGCGCGATCCGCGCGCTCAAGCAGCGCTTCCCCGAGCTCGGCGTGATCACCGACGTCGCCCTCGATCCCTACACCACGCACGGCCAGGACGGACTGGTCGACGACAGCGGTTACGTCATGAACGACGAAACCGTCGAGGCGCTGGTCAAGCAGGCGCTGTCGCACGCCGTCGCCGGCGCCGATGTGGTCGCGCCGAGCGACATGATGGACGGCCGCATCGGCCAGATCCGCCAGGCGCTGGAACGCGACGGCCACATCCACACCCGCATCCTGGCCTACAGCGCCAAGTACGCATCGAGTTTCTACGGCCCGTTCCGCGACGCGGTCGGTTCGGCCGGCGCGCTCGGCAAGGGCAACAAGTACACCTACCAGATGGACCCGGCCAACAGCGACGAAGCGATGCGCGAGATCGCGCTCGATCTCGACGAAGGCGCCGACATGATCATGGTCAAGCCGGGCATGCCTTACCTCGACATCGTGCGCCGCGCGAAGGACGAATTCGGCGCGCCGACCTTCGTCTATCAGGTCAGCGGCGAGTACGCGATGTTGCGCGCGGCGATCCAGAACGGTTGGCTGGATGAGCGCGGCTGCGTGCTGGAAGCGCTGACTTCGATCAAGCGCGCCGGCGCTGACGGTGTCCTGACTTACTTCGCGCTGGATGCGGCGCGGTGGATGCGCGAGGCGAACTGAGCCGTCGCGATACGACGGTGGTCACGCGCGTGCATTCGTTGCTGGCGCGCGCGCAAGGCCAGCTCCTCGGCTTCGATCGTCCGGCGCCGATACCGGCTTCGCATCGGACGCCGCGTCCGTGTTCGCGGCGTCCGGATTCGATCGATAGCGCTCGGCGCGAACTCGCGCGCCGCAAATCGCCGCGAGGCTGCAAGCAGCCCCGCGGCAACCTGCATCAATACGGGTAGAACGTGCAGGCTTCCGTCACTCTCACGTTCAATTGCGAAGCAAAGCCGGACAACTGGCTGTCGCAATCGCTCTGGGTGAGGGCGACGATGTGCTCGTAATGGTAGGTGTAGGTCAGCGTGGTGCCGTTCGGACCGGACACGCTATGCGGGTCGGCCCAACGCACCGTGGCTTTCCAGACACCGAACGGCTGCGGCGGTTGCGGCGTGACCGGAAGGCCGCCGACCGGAGCAGCCATGGCCGGCGCCGCCAACAGCAACATCGAGAACAGCAGACCCCCAAAACTACGTTTCATGTTGCTCATAAAGATCCTTTTTATTGCCACACAACGTGGCGGTGGAAGGATAGCGGCGCGCATCGCGATCGCGGTTCGCGACAACATCGCCACACGCGCACGGCCGATGAGCGGCGAGCCGTCCGCGACTAGCGGAAACGCGGAAACGCAATCCACCGACGAACGGCCAGTCGCTCGTGCTGCAATGCGGCGCAGGCCGAACGCCAGCGTAACGGCGGCGTTCGCGCGCGTCCGTTCGCGTGTTCGCATCGCGTACAACGATGCTTCGCTGCGCCTCATGCACGACGCGGATGTTGCGCGCGCGAAACATCTGATGACGAATGTTTCGCAACCTTCGACGAACTGTGCGCGACGCCTCAGATTTCGACGATGCAGATCGGCGCGTCGGGATGCTCGCCGATCAAGCGCGCCAGTTCGATCGCATCGTCGAGACCTTCGTCCGCTGGATGGAAGGCCGTGAGGATGTCGTAGCCGTCATCGCCGCCGGGTTCGCGGCCGTCGCGCAGACTCAGCTCGATGCAGGTCCAATCGACGATGTCCTCCAAGGCGGACGCATCGATTCCGACCACGCCGACGTAACTCACGCCATCGCGCAGCCATTGCTCGACACAGTATGCAAGCGCGACGCGGTCGCCGCTGCGTGAATGCACCACGACCTTCTTCGCGAAGGCGCGTTCGCGAATCACTGCGCCGCTTTCGTCACGCAACCGTCCTGGCCGGTCGCGGCCGGCGCCTTCATCCGGTACAGATCCATCTTGCCGGCCTTCGGCGCCTTGGCCGAACCGCTGACCACCAGTTCGCCGGGCTTGTTCCAATCGACCGCCGGCCCGAGCGTGTAGCCCTCGGCCGTGTTGAACGACAACGCCAGCGGCGTCGCCTCGCCATAACGCGAACCATCGCACTGCGCGAGGTACAGCCGGATCGGATCGTTCTCGACGTTGCTAGACCGCGCGAACACGATGGCACGGCCATCGCCGAGCCAGGCCGCGTCGAATTCGTCGGCGGCGGTGTTCACCCCCGGCACCGGCTTGGGGTCGATGAAGGCGCGGCCGTTCCAGGTCGCGACGAACAGATCGTGCCGGCCCGCGCCGCCGAAGCCGTTGCTGGCGAACAGCAGGTGCTTGCCGTCGCGGCTCGGCGTCGGCGCCCATTCGTCGCCGCGGCTGTTGACGCCGGGGCCGAGATTCTCGACCGCGCCGTAGCTTCCGTCGGCCTGCACCGACGCGCGATACAGATCGTCGCCGCCTTTGCCGCCGGGCCGGTTGGAGAAGAAATACAGCCAGCGCCCGTCGGCGCTGAACAAGGGGTCGAAATCGTTCGCCGCCGAGTTGATCGACAGCGGCTCGGGCTGTTGCCAGCGGCCATCGATCAGCTTCGCCTGCCACAGGTCCCAGCCGCCCGCGCCGCCCTTGCGGTCGGTGCTGCCCCAGACGATGCGCTGACCATCGGGACGGATCGCGCCGCGCACTTCGCTGTGCGGCGTGGAGACCACGCCCATGCCTTCGATGCCGAATTCCGACAGGGCGAAGGCGCTGCCGGCGAGGGTGCAGCCCAGCATCAGGCTCAGGCGGGAAATGGCGGTGCGCATGGGATGTGGGCTCGCGATGGGTGCTGCGAGTTTAGTCCGGCGGCGCGGTCCTCTGTCGTGGTCAGGTACGGCCTTCTCGCGTTGGCATCGCGTCCCGCGCCCCGGCCGCGCGGCCGTTGGTCACGGGGCGACCCTGCACTTGCGTCCCGGACGATAGAGCGATCACTGGAATTCACAATCGACGCACATCCCACTGTGCGCAGTCGAAACGCGGCCCGTGCGGTCCGTGCCGAGTCGCCGCCGGCGCCGGCGGCGCGCTGGTCAGCTCGCGGGCGAGGAGTAGACTTCGGGGA
>NZ_LMHM01000012.1:814612-860916 GCF_001427785.1 Lysobacter sp. Root690 | reverse complement strand
CCTGCATGTCGATCGATTCGAATTCGTCCAGCCCGGTCCTGCGTTACGCGGTGTTCGGCCATCCGGTCGCGCACTCGCTGTCGCCGCGCATCCATGCCGCGTTCGCGCGACAGTTCGGGATCGGGCTGGAGTACACCGCGATCGATGCCGCGCCGGAACGTTTCGACGTCGCCCTGGCCGAGTTCGCCGCTGAAGGCGGGCTGGGCGCCAACATCACCCTGCCGCTGAAGACGCGCGCGGCGAGCATCTGTTCGCAGCTGAGCGAGCGCGCCCAGCGCGCCGGCGCGGTCAACACCTTGATCCGCAGCGCCACCGGCTGGGAAGGCGACAACACCGACGGCGTCGGCCTGATCCGCGACCTCACCGAGCGCCACGGCCTGGACCTGCGCTCGCGTCGCACCCTGCTGATCGGCGCCGGCGGCGCCGCGCGCGGGGTGGCGCCGGCGCTGCTCGATGCCGGCATCGGCGATCTGTACATCGTCAATCGCACGCCCGAACGCGCCGATGCGCTGGCCGATGCGCTGGGCCTGCCGGGCCGGGTGCATCCGCGCTATCTCGCCGACGTGAACACGCTCGGCAACTTCGATCTGATCGTCAACGCGACTTCGGCCGCGCGTATCGACGCGATGCCGACCTTGCCGATGAGCCTGGCCACGCCGCGCACCGCGGCGGTGGATCTGAGCTACGGCGAAGTGGCGGTGCCGTTCCTGGCGTGGGCCAAGGTCGCCGGCGCGCACGATCGCGTCGACGGTCTGGGCATGCTGGTCGAACAGGCCGCCGAGAGTTTCGAACGCTGGCATCGCAAGCGTCCGGACACCGATCCGGTGTATGCGCAACTGCGTCAGGGCGCGTTGGCGCTGGTCACCGCCGACTGAAACCCGCTGACGCTCGCATCGTTCGGCGACGACGAACGGTCGCGTCAGCACAGCACGCCGCCTTTGGAAACCGCGATGAACTCCAACGATCTGTTCGTGGCGATGCTCGGCCCGCTGATGAGCTCGGCGCCGCACGTGCTGGTGTGCACGGTCGGTCTGGTGCTGTGCCTGGCGCGGCGAACCGCGCTGGGCACCGCCGGTACCTATGGCAGCCTGGGTTTCGCCCTGTTGATCGGCGGTTCGCTGGTCGGCCTGGCCGGTCAGGCTTGGTTTCTCTGGGGCCAACTGCACGACGCAGCCACTCCGCACTCGATCGCGATCCGCATCGGCGCATTCGGCGTCGTCACCACGGTGATGCATGCCATCGCGATGGGATTGCTGGTCGCCGCGATCATTGCGCGGCGACCGGCGCAGGCGGCATGAGCGCCGTCGCGCGCGCTGTGTCCTGCTGAGGCGATACCGATGTCGATACCAACCACACAGGCGGACGCGACGCACCCCGACACCGTCTACCACTACGCCGATCCGGCCGATTGGGCGCGCGCGCAGGCAGCCGGCGTTTACGCGCCCGATGCGCTGCATCGCGAAGGGTTCCTGCATTGCGCGACCCAGGCGCAACTGGCCGGCGTGGTCGAGCGGCATCAACGCGGCCGCGGCGCGCGGGTGTTGCTCACTCTGGACGCCGCGGCATTGGGCGACGCCCTGCGTTACGACTGGAGCGAGCGCAGCGGCGATCATTTCCCGCACGTCTACGGACCGATCCCGTTATCGGCGGTGCGTTCGGCCGAACCGTTCCTCGCGCCGCCATGAACGCGATCTGCCGCGACCGCTGCGGCGCGTGCTGCATCGCGCCGTCGATCACTTCGCCGATTCCGGGCATGCCGAACGGCAAACCGGCGGGCGTGGCCTGCGTGCAACTCGACGAGCAACTGCGTTGCCGATTGTTCGGCAAACCGGAGCGGCCGAAGTTCTGCGGGTCGCTGCAGCCTTCGTTTGAGATGTGCGGGCGCGATCGCGGCGAAGCGATGAGGGCGTTGGATGCGTTGGAGCGGATGACGGCGCCTGGCTGAGGATGGTGATTGATCCGGCCGGGTTCGTCGGCGTCTCGATCGCAACGTGCTGTGCTGTTGCCCCTTTGACAAAGGGGGCGAACGGCCACGAAGCGGACGTGGGGGATTTGCTGTTGCTGTTGCTTCTTTAGGAGCAAAAGCGAATCCCCCCTGCCCCCCTTTTACAAAGGGGGGAAAAGCAGATGCGAATGAGCTGGGATGGGCGCCGAGGTTTGAATCGGCTCCGCTCGTTCGGGTCGGCTCCGCTCGTTCGGCCAGTTCGGTCCGGTCCAGCTAGTTCGGTTCGGTTTGAACCGAAGTCGGTAAACGCCGTGCGGCCATCCAGATAAATCGCAATGGCGAGGCAGCCTCGCAGGCCTGCGTGCCGATGATCGTAGTGTCCGGCGACGCCAAGGCCCGTGCTTTTGCCCCCTTTGACAAAAGGGGCGAACGGCCGCGAAGCGGACGTGGGGGATTTGCTGTTGCTGTTGCTTGCTTCAGGAGCAAAAGCGAATCCCCCCGGTCCCCTTTTGCTAAGGAGGGAACAGCAAAAGCCTTACAGCAACCCGTCGCGCTTGACCGCCAGATACTTCTCCACCAGCGACGCGGCCAGTTGGTCGCAGCTCACGTCCAGCACCATCACGCCGTGATTGCGCAGCGCTTCGTGCGCGGCCACGCGCAGTTCCAGGTATTGCGCGGTCGAGCCGGCGCGGATCGCGCCGGACAGGTCTTCGACGTCTTCGCTCAAGGCCTGGTCCAGCGAGCCTTCGCGCAGACTCGCCACGCACACCAGATGCCGGCCGCGCAGCATGCGCACCGCGGCGAGCAGGTCGTCCATATCCTCGTCGCGCAGGTTGGTCACCAGCATCACCAGCGAACGCCGGCGCTGGCGCAGCGAAAGCTCGGTCGCCGCGGCCAGGAAGTCGGTCGCGATCGGCTGCGGCTGCAAGGCGTAACTGGCGCGCAGCAGGTTGTCGATCGCGCCGACACCACGTTGCGGCGGCACCCAGCGGCTTTCGCCGCCGCTGGCGAGCAGGCCCACGCCGTCGCCCTGGCGCAGCGCGAGATACGCCACCACCAGGGCCGCATCGAGCACATGATCGAAATGCGAGTGCTCGCCGTCGCGCGCCATCAGGCGGCGGCCGGTATCGAGCATCAGCACCAGTTGCTGGTTGCGTTCGTCCTGGTACTCGCGCGAGATCAGCCGGCGCGCGCGCGCGGTCGCTTTCCAGTCGATCTGGCGCAGGCTGTCGCCGACTCGGTACTCGCGCATCTGATGGAAGTCGGTGCCTTCGCCGCGACGGCGCTTGACGTGCGCGCCGACCAGGCGCGAGGCCTGTTCGGCGCTGAACATCGCGAACTTGGCCAGCGGCGCGAAGTTCGGAAACACGCGCACGCGCTGCAGGTCGCCGGACACCCGCGATTGCCACCACAGGCCCCACGGCGAATGCATGCGCAGTTGCACGCCGTCGAACTGGAAATCGCCGCGGGTGTTCGCGCGCAGTTCGTAGTCGAAACTCGCGCGCTCGCCGCGGCGCAGATCGAGCCGGCGCGGCAGGTTGCGCAGCGCCCAGCCGCCGGGATGCAGATCGAACGCGTCCAGAAGTTGCCGGCGCGCGCTGGTTTCGAAGCTCAGGGTGACCGGGCGTTCGACGCCGATCGCCCAGGTGTCGTGCATGCGTCGCTCGACCGTCGGGGTCGGCGCGCGCAGCAGTCGTACTAAATCGACGATCAGAATCAGCGCGATCGCCAGCGTCAGCCACTGCCACACATACGGCGCCAGCCAACCCGCGCTCGCGGCCAGGCCGACCGCCGACCACGGCACCGCCAACCAGGCCCAGCGCGGCGACGGCCGCGCCCAGCCGCGTCGCGGCAATGCGCGATCGCGCGGCACCGACAGCGCGGCGGCCGGCGAGGCGACGGGCAACGGCGGCGGCACGCCTGCTTTCATCAAGGTGCACTCATTGACGCGGCGCTTCGACCGTGGCGAGCAACGCGTGCAGCACATCGTCGGGCGACTGGCCTTCGATCTGCAGCTCCGGCGCCAACGCAATGCGATGGCGCAGCACCGGCTTGGCGATTTCGCGCACGTCGTCGGGGGTGACGAAATCGCGCTCGGACAGCACCGCCTGCGCGCGCGCCGCGCGGATCAGGCCGAGGCTGCCGCGTGGACCGGCGCCGAGCGAGATGCCGGCCCAGTCGCGGGTCTTGCCGACGATGCGCACGACGTAATCGATCACCGCCTCGTCCACCCGCACTAGCGCGGTGCCCTGCTGCATCGCCACGATCTCTTCCGGACCGAGCACGCGCCGCACCTGCGACAGATCGAAATCCGACGCGCTGCGGCCCAGGCTGACCGCGGTGACCATGCGCTTTTCGTCGGCGCGGCTGGGGTAGTCGATCAGGATCTTCAACAGAAAGCGATCGAGCTGCGCTTCGGGCAGCGGATACGTGCCTTCCTGCTCGACCGGGTTCTGCGTCGCCAGGGTCAGAAACGGTGGCGGCAGTTCGAAGCTGTGGCCTTCGATGGTCACCTGCAGTTCTTGCATCGCTTCGAGCAGGGCCGACTGGGTCTTGGCCGGGGCGCGGTTGATTTCGTCGGCCAACAGCAAGTTGGTGAAAACAGGGCCGCGACGGATATTGAAGCTCTCCGTTTTAGGGTCGTATACCGCGTGGCCGCTGATGTCGCTCGGCATCAGGTCAGGGGTGAACTGCACGCGCGCATAGCCGCAGTCCAAAGCCTTGGACAAGGCGCGCACCACCAGGGTCTTGCCCAGGCCGGGCACGCCTTCGAGCAGCGCGTGGCCGCCGGCGAGCAGCGCGATCAGGATCTGGTCGAGCACGTCGGCCTGGCCGATGAAGGCCTTGCTGACTTCGTCGCGCACGGCGGCGGCGCGTTGCGCCAGCGCGGTGCCGGTGATCGGAACGAGCGGGGCGGCGTCGAGGCTCATAAGCGGTTTCTCATGCGGATCAAAGTGGCGATGCGGGTGCGGAACGCGGCGTGGTCGCGCGTCAGCGGCTGGGTCAGGGCGTCGCCGATCGCGGCGGCGCCCAGGGTCGGGTCTTGCTTGTAGCGTTCCACCAGCAGCGCGACCTGTTCCTGGCCCTGCTGCGCGGCGGCGTAGGGATCGCGGCGGCGCAGACGCAGCAGGAAGGCGCGGCGCGCGGCTTCGTACAGGATCGCGCCGTAGCCGTAGCGGTAGATGTGTTCGCCGCTGGCGACGATGTGTTCGAGCAGCGAGCGCCGCTCCAGCGCCGGCGCGGGCCGTAGCGGGCCGAAGCGCTGGGTGCGCTGCCACAGCCAACCCAGCAGCCACAACAGCAACGGCAACCACGCCATCCAGCTGTTGAAGATCAGGGTCTTCCACAGCGACGGCACTTCCGCCGCGTAGATCAGATAGATGGTGCCGGCGCGGTAGTTCGGCGCCAGCAGCTGCCGTGCGAACGCCGCATTGGCCGGCGCGGCGATTTCGTCGGTGCCGAAATTGAACGCGCTCAGCAAGGGATTGGCATTGCCCCGATTGGACAGGAAGTCCATGTCGGCGAGCACGTCGACCGAGCCCTTGCCGCGCGGGAAGCGCGCATAGACATAGGCTTCGTCTTCATCGCCCCAGGCGTAGTCGGGATCGACATCGCTGTTGTAGTAGTAGAACCGGCGCGCGTTGCAGAACAGGCTCTGCTGCTCGAGTCCGCGTTCGTACAGGCCGACGCAGTCGTTGCGCTGGTCCTGCGGGTTGCTGTCCTCGGCGTCGAGCAAGGTCAGGCCGAGCGTATCGAGCACCGGCACCGGCGATTCGCCGAGCTTGTCGCGCAGCGGCGGCGTGCGCACGATCAGATGACCGCCGCGTTCGACCCAGCCGAGCAGTTCGTCGGCATCGGCCTTCGACAGCGTGCGAGGGTCGCGATAGATCAGCACCGTGTCGCGCGGCTGCAGCGGGTGCAGGGCCAGCGCCAGGCGCTGACGCGCGTCGACCTTGACCGCGTCGTTGCGCAAGGCCAGCTTGAGGATGTACAGCGGGTTGCTGGCCGCTTCGCCGCTGCGCGGCTCGTCGATCTCTTCCTCGACCTTGACGTAGTTGCTGCGCCACAGCGAAACGCCGAGCAGCAACGCGGCGATCAGCACCACCGCGCCGACGATGGTGAACACCAGATTGCGGTTCATACCGCCCACCCGAAGCGCTGGCTGAGCTGGCCGACCAGATCGTCGAAGTCCTGCGACTCGGGCAGGCTTTCGGCGTAGGCCGCGTACTGCCAGGTGCGCACGGCGCGCGCGAACACGTCGCGATCCTCGGCCGAGCCGAGTTTGCGCGAGGCGCGCAGGCACTGCGCCTCGGTCGCGCCGGGCACCAGCACGATGTCGGCGCGCTTGGCCATCGACTCGACCGCCGCGCGGTACATCAATGCGAGCGCATCGCGATGGCGGCCGGCCTGCCACAGGCGGCGGATCGCGGTGGGAAGATTGTCGGGCAGTGGTTCGGGTTCGCTATGCACCGCGGTGCGCACGCCGGGCAGCACCTGCTCCTCTTCGCTGGCGCCGCCGCGGAACCAGCCCAGCCAGCGGCCGAGGCTGAACAACAGCAGGCCGACGATCACCGCCAACACCGCCCACATCAGCACTTTCGCCACCGCGGCCAGTCCGCCGCCGAGGCCTTCGAACTTGGACGGATCGACCGGCTTGGGCTCGTCTTTCTTTTTCCTGGCTTCGTGCTTGGGCTTCCACACCATCTGCTTGCGCTTGGGCGCGACCGTGGGGTCCTTCATCGCCTTGGCGACCGCATCGCGCATGGCGCGGTCGTCGCTGCGCTGCTCGCCGTAGATCTCGTTCAAGGTCGACGGCAGGCGCTTGGCTTTCTTGCCGTCGACCAGGCCACGGATCGGCGCGCTGGTGGGTTCGTACTGTTCTTCGTCGCTTTCTTCATCGTCGCCGCTCGCCTGCGCGGACGGCGCCTGCTCCGACGGTGCCTGCATCGCGGATGCGTCGGGCGATGCCGGCTCCTGCGCCTGCGCATCGGTCAACCAGCCGAAGGTCAGGCACAGCGCCAGAAAACTCGGCGCCGCCGCCGCGGCCAGGCGCGCGCGCAGGCGGCGGAACACGATCTCGATGTCCCAGCCTTCGATATCGGTGCGGCGATTGAGGTACAGGCCGAAACCGGCGCCGACGTAGAACGGCTCGATCACGCTGACCGCGATCCAGGCCACCAGGTTCAACATCGCGTTGAACCACTGCGACTGTTCGGTGAACGACTCCAGCAAGGCCTTGAAGGTGTCGGGCAGGTAGTCGAACGGGATGAACATCATCGCGCCGAGCAAGGTGCCGATCACCAGCAGGATTTCGAAATGCACGCACACCAGCGTCAGCAGCGCGCACATGCCGTAGACCGGCGCGCCCAACGCCGCGCGGCGCTGGCGCGCCTCGCTGCCGCTGCCGCCTTCGAGCAAATCCACCGGCAGGTACAGCGAACGCGCCGGGCCGAGCCGGCGCCAGGTCAGGTACGGCAGCCACCAACGCGCGCCCCAGCGGAACTGGGCGCGCACGGTCTGCTGCGTGCTTGGGGTTTCGCCGAACACCGCGCGCGAGATCACGAACAACGGGATGCGGTCGAACCACGGCTTGAGCCACCACATCAGCAGGCCCGACAGCCACAGCAGGTCCAGCGCCCAGCCGGCCGCGTTGAGCAGCACCAAGATCGGCACGGTCACCAGCAGCCAGGGTTTCCAGATCGCGCCGGCGTGGCGGCGCACCAGGGCCATGCCGAGTTCGGCGGCTTCCCAGGAGGTGCGCGGACGCAGGGTGACGGTGAGCGCTTCGAGTTTCATGCGGCGTCTTCGTCGTCGCGATGGATCGCGTTGCGGCCGCCGCGCAGCAGCCAGACGAACACCAGCACCCACAGCACCGCGCCGACCGCGTACTTGACCGGCGCCGGGATGCTGGAAATCGACGACCAGAACGCCTCGACGAAAGCCGCGAACACCAGCATCGCGAACACGCCGATGCAGATCTTGGCGCCGCGCCGGCCGCCATGGATCAGCGAATCGATGCGCCGGCGCTGGCCCGGCGCGATCAGGCTCAGACCCAGACGCAGGCCGGCGCCGCCGGAGATCACGATCGCGGTGAGTTCGGGCGCCGAATGGCCGGCGACGAAACGCCAGAACGGATCGCCGTGGCCGACCGCCTGCAGGTGGCCGGCGACGCCGCCGATCATGATGCCGTTGAAGATCAGCACGAACACCGTGCCCAGCCCGGCCAGCAGGCCGCTGGCGAAGGTCTGGAAACCGATGCCGACGTTGTTGCCGATGTAGTGGGCGAACATCTGCAGATCGTCTTCGTTGGTGCGGCCCAGGTCGCCCTTGCCGGCCGGGTCGTACATCTGCTCGAAGTTGGCCAGGCTCTGCGCGTCGAACAGGCCGGCGGCGAGGTCGGGCTTGATCTGGATGGCGATGAAGATGCTCACCAGCGGCACCACGAACAACAGCGTCGCGGCCAGCATGCAGCGCGCCTCGGCGCGCACCAGCCGCGGAAAGCCGGCCAGCAGGAATTCGACCGCGCGCCGCCAATGCACCGGCTTGGTCTGGTACAGCACGCTGTGGCCGCGCTGCATCAACTGCTGCAGGCGGTCGGTGACCACCGCGCTGTAGCCGCGCCGCCGCGCCAGCGCGAGCTGCTGGCACAGCCGGCGATGGCGCGCGGGCAGTTCGTCGTCGGCGATGCCGGTCCATTCGCGCCGATGGCGGCGCGCATCGCGCGCGCTGACCGCGCGTTTTTCCAGCCACAGCTCGAAATCGCGCCATTCGGCCTGGTGGCGTTCGACGAAGCGTTCCTGTCTCATCGGCGGCCCAGCAACCAGTTGGCGATGCCGTACAGGCGCACGACCGCGGCCTGGCCGCGCGACAAGGTCAGCGGTTCGACCAGCTCGGCCAGTTCGGCTTGGCGCGCGGCGGTCAAGCGCGGCGCGCGTTCGGCGAAGGCGACCACGGCCGCCTGTTCGTGCTGCAGCAGGACGATGGTCGGCGCGAGCGCGGGCGCGACCTGCGCTTCGTACAAAGTCTGCTGGCGCGCGGCGTGGACGACCAACGTGCCGGCGACCATGTCGCCCAGGCGCCTGCCCCACGGATCGATCAGGCTGGTCACCAGGCCGACCGCGTAACCGACCGGCAGTGCATCGACCACGCGCAGCAGATTGCGGGTGAACGAGGCCATCCAGCCGACCGGAGCGCCGTCGGCGGCGACCACGCGCAGGCCCAGCGCCCACTTGCCGGGCGTGCGGCCCTGCATCAGCACTTCGAACAGGACCATGTAGAACCAGCTCAGCACGAAGGTCACCAGCATCAGGATCGCGTAGCCGGCGCCGCCGAACAGCGCGGTCAGGACCTGATACAGCGCCAGGTAGATCGCGATGCGCGCGATCAGGTCGAGCACGTAGGCGAGCGCGCGCGGCAACGGCCCGGCCGCGCGCAGGTGCAGCGCCACGCCCTCGGGCGTCACCACATGGCGATAGGTGTCGAGCATCAGACGATGACGACCTTGGTGTCGGCGAGCAGGTCGTGCAGGCAGCGGCTTTCCTCGCCGAAGATCCAGCACACGTTGACGATGGCGAAGATCAGGCCGACGCACGGCACCTGTTCGAGCAGACCGACCACCAGCATGCGCAGGCCGAAGATGCGGCCGAAGCTGGCATCGGTGCCGTCGTTGCGCACGATCTTGATCCGCATCCAGCGCTTGCCGAGGGTCTGCGAGGACTGCGCCAGCAACACCAGTTGATAGATGAACAAGCCGACCATCGCCACCGGAACGATCAGCATGATCGCCATCTGCACCGGCGAGGGCTCCTTGCTGTGCGGGTCCACCGCCACCGCGATCAGCATCGGCAGCATGCAGACCATCATCAGGCCGCCGTCGATCAGGCGCGCGACCAGGCGAATCCACGGATCGGCCTTGATGGTGCGGTCGTCCACCCACGCATGGGCCGGCAACGGCGGCGGCGCGCTCGGCGCGGCGTACGGATTCTGCAAGTCTTCCATGCGTTACCGAGTCCTGAGTCCTGCTTTTTTTCCCCTGCCGCGACTGTAAACGCGGCCACCGGGCCATGGCTAGCCCGGCGTCATGCCCAGGTAACGGTCCTTCAGGCGCACATAGTGCTGCGCGCTGTATTGCAATTGCTCGATCTCGCGCTCGCTGAGCGTGCGCGCCAGCCGGGCCGGATTGCCCACCCACAGCTCGCCCTCGCCGACCACCTTGCCCGGCGCGATCACCGCGCCGGCGCCGACGAAGCCGAAGCGCGAGACACGGGCGCCGTCGAGGATCTTCGCGCCCATGCCGATCAGGGCGAACTCGTCGATGGTGCAGGCGTGGACGATGGCGCCGTGGCCGATGGTCACATCGTTGGCGATCACCGTCGGCAGGCCGCCGGGACGGGTGAACGGCCCTTCGTGGGTGACATGCACGATGGTGCCGTCCTGCACATTGGTGCGCGCGCCGATTGAAATCGAATTGACGTCGCCGCGGACCACGCAGCCGGGCCAGATCGACACATCGTCGCCCAGAGTGACCGCGCCGATGACGGTCGCGGCGGGATCGACGTAGACGCGTTCGCCCAGGCTGGGGAAGGTATCGAGATAAGGACGTAGGCTCATGCCGCTTAGTGTAAGCGGTGAGGCGCGATGCGCGTCGCCGCGAACGGCAGCCGACACGCAGGGCAAGCCGGCCGCGTCGGCCGATCTCCGCACATCGATCCGGCCCGTGGTGAAACCCGCGTTTTTCTGAAGGTGGCATCGGCCCGACTTCATCCGCGCCGATCGCGGCCCGGCATCGCCCCATCCAAGACCGACACCGACCCACCACCCGCACAACGGCCGCCGCGCCCCCCACGCCTGACCTCTGCCGCCCCACCGCGGGCACACTTCCGTGCGGCGCGGACGACTACACTGCGGCGTATGGATATCCTCGCCGACACGCCCGTGACCGACCTGCCCGCGATCCGCGAACGCCTGCGCACCGCCTGGCAGGCCCGCAAGCCCGACCTCGCCCAGCGCCGCGCCGACCTGATCCGCCTGCGCGACGCGTTCCGCGCCCGCGTGCCGCAGATGGACGCGGCGATCCGCGCCGACTTCGGCCATCGCTCCAGCCACGAGAATCTGCTGTCCGAAGCGATGATCACCCTGGCCGAGATCGACCACGCGATCAGCCATCTGCGCCGCTGGACGCGTCCGCGCGGCGCTTCGGTCGGCTGGCGCTTCTGGCCGGCGCGCGCGGAAATCCGGCCCGAGCCGGTCGGCGTGGTCGGCATCCTGTCGCCGTGGAATTACCCGGTGAACCTCGCCTTGGTGCCGGTGGTCTCGGCGATCGCCGCCGGCAATCACGTCTTTCTCAAGCCGTCCGAACACACCCCGCGCACCTCGCAGTTCCTGCGCGAACTGCTGGCCGAGGTGTTTCCCGAGGATCGCGTCGCGGTCGCGCTCGGCGGGCCGGAGGTCGGGGCGGCGTTCTCCGCTTTGCCGTTCGACCACCTGCTGTTCACCGGCTCGACCGCGGTCGGCCGCAAGGTCATGGCCGCGGCCGCGCCGCACCTGACCCCGGTGACCCTGGAACTGGGCGGTAAGGCGCCGGCGCTGATCTGCGCCGACTATCCGATCGAGCTGGCCGCCGCGCGCATCGCCAGCGGCAAATGGTTCAACGCCGGCCAGACCTGCATCGGCGTGGACTATGTGCTGGTCGACGCCGCGCGCCGCGACGAACTGGTCGCCGCGTTGCAGAAGCAACTGCACGAGCGTTACGGCGACCTGCGCGCGCCGCAGGACTACACCCGCATCATCAACGCCAGCCAGTACGCGCGCCTGTCGGGCTATCTGGACGACGCGCGCAGCCGCGGCGCGCAGGTGATCGAGCCGTTCGCCGATCCGGCCCTGCGCGAACAGCGCCAAGCCGAACGCATCTTCCCGCCGACGCTGGTGATCGACCCCGATCCCGAATCGCAGGTCATGCAGCATGAAATCTTCGGCCCGATCCTGCCGGTGCTGTCCTATCGCACGCTCGACGAAGCCATCGCCCGCATCAACGCGCTCGACCGGCCGCTGGCGCTGTACCCGTTCGGCAACGACCGCGCGCAGATCGAGAAGATCCTCGCCAACACCTTGTCCGGCGGCGTCACCGTCAACGACACCCTGCTGCATTTCGGCGTCCACGACCTGCCGTTCGGCGGCATCGGCCCCAGCGGCATCGGCGCGATCCACGGCCGCAACGGCTTCGACACCTTCAGCAAACTGCTGCCGGTGTTCCATCAGCGCCGGCTGGTCGCCAGCGATCTGCTCAAGCCGCCGTACACGGGCACGATCGACAAGATGATTCGCTGGCTGGCGAAATAATCGCCGCGATTCGAACGGCATCGAGCGCGCGTGGCGATGCCCGCGCGCGATCGGACGATCCACCGCAGCGGCCCGAGCGATGCCGCGCGGATGCAAGCCACAAAACCGCCGCGCGACCCGACCTGCATCGCGCCACGCAGCACGGCGCATCGGGCTTTTGCCCACTTTGACAAAGGGGGCAGCATTCGCGCAGCGAATGCGGGGGATTTGCTTTTGCTTTTGATCTTGCCGCGACAGATCACGCCCGCAAAAAACCGCTATCTCCACTATTTTTCAGCCAGCACAACCGCAACGGCCGAAGCCCCACGCTTCAATCCACGTGAATCGATGCGATGATCCCCCGGCCGGCCGCAACGCCGGCCACCGACACCGCACGAGACGCACGCCATGGCCGGCCCACCCTCGCTTCCACCAGAATCGCCCGTACCAGAGCCGCTTTCACAACAGCCGCCGCAACCCGCGCCCTTGCCCGCGGCGCGATCGGACTGGCGCGTGTTCTGGTACTCGCTGGCGGTCTACCCGATCGCCGCGGCGCTGTGGCTGCTGTGGATCACCCTGACCTACGGCACCGCCGAGGCCGAAGTCTTCGATTACGTCGATGCGGTCCTGGTCAGCCTCGCCGTGGCCGCGGCGCTGCCGGTGCCGGTGCTGATCTGGGGCGCGTACATGCGCAAACCGCTGCAAGCGCTGGCCGGCCTGGCATTCGGCGCGATCGCGGCGGTGATCGCGTTGCCGCTCAGCATGGAATTGGTCGGCAGCCGCCGCTACGGCCAGTTCGAACACGACAAGGCCCAGTTCGCCGCATTCGAACAGACCGTGCGCGGCGGCGATCGCGCGCGCATCCGCGCGCAGCTGCGCGCGTTGCCGGGCGGCTTCAGCGCGCCGCGCGCGCTGTGCGGGCTCGGCGGCGGCGCCACCTACACCTTCGAACGCTGGCTGTGGTTCAACGATCACGCCTACGGCGAAGCGCTGCCGAGCAAGGATCTGCACACCGCGGCGACCGCGGTGGTCGAAGGCGACTGGCCGCGCGCGGAGAAACAGGCCGCGTTGCTGACCGTGCTGCGCTACCTGCTCGATCGCGAGGAAACCGCGCGGTTTCCGGCGTGGGCGCGGCTGTGGCGAGCGACCCTGGAGCAGCCCGATGCGCCGGGCGCGATGCTGACCGCCCCGGATTTCGAAGGCGATTACGGCGGCTGTGATCTCGGCGACCCGGCCGGTCCGGTGTTCCGGCGCTGGCACGACGAGGGCTTGCGCATGTGGATGCAGGCCGGCTTCGTTTTCGCCGACGATCAGCATCGTCCGGCGCTGCGCGCGGTGCGTTCCAAGGCCATGCTCGACGCCTTATTCGCCGCCGATCCGACCTTCGCGAAGTTGCTCGGCGACGAGCATTACCTCGGCCAGGAAGCGCTGTCGGCGCAGGTCGACGAGCTGTCCGCACGGCTGGATCGCAGCGAACATCCGGGCGAATTGGCCGATCTGGTCGAAGCATTGGCGAAGGCCAGCGTCGATCCGACCCGTTCGGTATCCGGCGTATCGCCGTGCCGGCGCTTCGACCAGACCGAGGCGCAGCGCGACACGATCAAGGACGCGCCGCAACGCCGCGCGGCCGCCGAGCGCATCCGCACCGCGTTGTGTCCGGCCGGTTCGAAGCGTTCGATCGCGCCGGCCAGGCAACCCGAAGCCAAGGCCGAATCGGCCGCGACGCCAGGCGACGCAACGCAGCCGGCACCAACACAGCCCGCACCGCAGCCATGAATCAGACCACTCCGCCCGCCGCCACGCCGCTGTTGAAACTCACCGGCAAGCAAGTCTTCGCGCTGTGCCTGATCGTCGTCGCGATCGGCAGTTGGGTCGTGCTCGAACTGCTCGCCGACGCCGACTACCCCGCCGGCCAGCAGCGTTTCATGAGCGTGCTGTGCATCGCCGGCAGCGCGTTCACGGCCCTGGTGACCGGCGTGTTGGCGCGAAGCATCGGCGCGGCGCTGCTGGGCTGGGCGCTCGGGCTACTGCTCGGCGTCGCCAGCCACGCCCTCGTCGTGCAGATGCAGGCGCAGTCGGCGCAGGAGCTGCAAACCGCGCGACGCGATGCGATCGAGCATCTGCTGCGCGACGCCGCGGCCAAGCGCGAACCGGCCGCGCTCGGCGCGAGCATGAAGAACCTGCCGTTGTCGCTGCCCGGCGTGTTCTGCGTGTTGGCCGATCTCGACCGCAGCGAGGCCGCCCAGGCCTACGCGCCGGCCGAACCGGTATCGACCGACACGCTGATGCACCTGGGCGCCAGCATGGCCGCGGCCGGCGATCGCGCCGCGACCTTGGCGCAGCGACAACTGGCGCTGCGCTATCTGCTGTCGGTGCTGATCGATCGCAACGAACCCGCGCGCCTGCCGCAATGGTTGGAGCTGTGGCGGCGCAACCAGCCCGGCGGTCGCGCCGACGCGGTCGAACTGGTAGACAACGTAGGCTGGGATTCGCCTGAAAACTGCCCGAACAACACCGGCGCCGACGAACTGGGCGACGTGTTCCGCGCCTGGGGCATCGACGGCCTGCGCAGCTGGCGCCAGGCCGGCTTCCGCTTCACCGCCCGGCAGCAATACCAGTTGCTCGAATATGTGGTCGATGCACAGTCGCTGGACCAGCTCGTCGCCGCCGGCATCGACGTCAACGCCTCGCCCTACCCCGGCGCCGGGCCAGTGGCGCAGAACGCGTTGCTGTGGCACGCCGAACAACTCGGACAGCGTCTGGCCGCGGCCGAACCGGATATGGCGTTCGCCATGGACCTCGACCTGATCGCCGCATTCGTGCGCCATGGCGCGGACCTGCGCTCGCGCGACGAGCACGGCCGCGACGCCTGCGCGCTGTTGAAGGAAGGCCTGACGTCCGCGCCCGAGCGCGTGCCCGTGCACCCGCAGTTCGCGCAGGCGCAGGCGCTGCTGTGCCGCGCGCCGGCCAATGCGTCTATCAAGCCGCCGGCCAAAACGCCCGGCGCGTCCCCGCCATGACGGCGCTTCGCCGGCTACACTCACGCCCATGAAAATCGTCAGCTGGAACGTCAACTCCCTCAACGTGCGCCTGCCGCACCTGGAACAGTGGCTGGCCGGGTTCGCGCCGGACATCGTCGCGCTGCAGGAAACCAAGCTCGAGGACCCGCGCTTTCCCGATACCGCGCTGAGCGCGGCCGGTTATCGTAGCGTGTTCGCCGGGCAGAAGACCTATAACGGCGTGGCCATCGTCTCGCGCGAAAATGCGCAGGACGTGCAGATCGGCATCCCCGGGTTCGAGGACGAACAAAAGCGCGTGATCGCCGCCACCGTCGGCGGCGTGCGCATCGTCAACCTGTACGTGGTCAACGGCCAGGACGTGGGCACCGACAAATACGCCTACAAGCTGCGCTGGCTGGACGCGGTGCATGCGTGGATCGAACAGGAGATCCGCCAGTACCCGGACCTGATCGTGCTCGGCGATTTCAACATCGCCCCGGAAGCGCGCGATACCCACGACCCGGCGGTGTGGAACGAAAACCACATCCTGACCTCGACCGCCGAACGCGACGCCTTGCAGCGCTTGCTGTCGCTGGGGCTGCACGACGCTTATCGATTGCACCACCAGGAAGAGGGCCAGTTCTCGTGGTGGGATTACCGCCAGGCCGGCTTCCGCCGCAACCTGGGCCTGCGCATCGACCTGACCCTGATTTCCGAATCCCTGCGTGGCCGCTGCGTGGCCGCCGGCATCGACCGCGAACCGCGCACTTGGGATCGGCCGAGCGATCATGCGCCGGCTTGGGTGGAGTTGGCGGGGTAATACGCGCGGCGTGTTGATGCCGTTCAACTCGGACTGGATTCGGTAGCCGCGGCCTGAATATTTTGTCTTTGCTCGTCATTCCCGCGAAGGCGGGAATCCAGTGCCTTTCGTGCGAGAACGCTTGAAGTCGCTGGATTCCCGCTTTCGCGGGAATGACGACCTGGAGAGATGACGCTGAAGTCTCTGGATGTTCGGCTTCGCCGAAGTAAAGCGGAGCCCGCCTTCGCGGGAATGACGTTCTGGAGACATGACGCTGAAGTCTCTGGATGTTCGGCTTCGCCGAAGTAAAGCGGAGCCCGCTTTCGCGGGAATGACGGTCTGGAGAGGTGACGCTGAAGCCTCTGGATGTTCGGCTTCGCCGAAGTAAAGCGGAGCCCGCCTTCGCGGGAATGACGATCTGGTGAGATGTCGCTGAAGTCTCTGGATGTTCGGCTTCGCCGAAGTACCGCAGAGCCCGCCTTCGCGGGAATAACATCCATGAAGAATTTCGCGATCCCAGAAACGTAAAAGGCCCGGCAATCGCCGGGCCTTTTACGTTCACTCGTTCAACAACGCAAACCGTTGGAGCGCTTGGTGCGCTCAGCGCACCCGACCGCGACGGAACAGGTTCACGATCGCCAGCAGCACTACCGCGCCGACCAGCGACAGCACCAGGCCGCCGAGGTTGAAGGCGCCGCTGTTGATGGTTCCCGCGCCGATGCCGAGCACGCCGCCGAGCCAACCGCCCAGGAACGCGCCGACGATGCCGACGATGATGTTGAGGAACACGCCCTGCTGACCATCGGTCCTCATGATCATGCTGGCGATCCAACCGATGACGCCGCCTACGACCAGCCAAATGATGATACCGAGCATGTGCGTCCTCCTGGCAATTCGATGATGTCGAAACGTCGCGCGGCTAAGCGCGTCGTCTTGCCCTGACAGGGCGAGCGCAGTCTGGATCGCGCTGCGTGACGACAGCGTAAGAAAAACCCCGGATTGCAGGATGAATCAGTCACGATCCGCCGCCGTACGCGCGACGCATGCGCGGCGCACGCACAACGTGCTCACACAACGCGTGACCAGGCGTTCGCTTCTTGGATGCACGGGTTTTGCGTTGGCGACGACGCCGTGAAGAGACGATGCCGTGAAGAAACCGTCGCGCGAAATCCGCCGCGGCGCTTTACTCGACGGTTGAGTCGGCGGCGTGCAGCATCGCTTCGAGCGCATGCCGCGGTAGCTTGCCGGTCTCGTTGCGCGGCAATGCGCTCACCCGACGCAACGGCCGCGGCAGAAACACCGGATCGATGCTCTGGCGCAGCGCATGGACGATCTGCGGCTCGCTCAGCGTCGGCGCGACCACCAACGCGGCGATGCGGCGCACGCCGAACGCATCGGCGGCATCGAGCTGGAACACCACGCCGTCGACGACGCCATCGATCGCCAGCAGCTTGCGGGTCAGATCGCCGAGCGAGGCGCGCTTGCCGGCGATTTCCAGCAGATCCGCGCTGCGTCCGCGCAGCACGAAACGGCCGTCGGCCTCGACTTCCATCAGATCGGCCAGCACCACCGGTTCGGGCAGATGCGGCGCGTGGATCGCAGTGCCGTCGGGTTGCGGGCATACGCGCACGCCCGGCAACGGCGTCCACGCGCTTTCGCGCGCGGTGCGGCGGCGCGCGAACACGCAGGTTTCGGTGGAACCGAACACTTCGCGCACTTCGCAGCGATAACGCGCTTCGGCGGCTTGCGCGAGTTCGGCCGGCAACGGCGCGGTCGCCGAGACGATGCCGGCCAACGCCGGCAGTTCGATCCCGGATTCGACCAGCGCGCGCAGATGCACCGGCGTGGTCACCAACAGCGGCGGCGTCGGCGCATCGCTCAAGGCGCGCGCGACATCGCCGGGGAAAAACGGGCGCTGCGCGTGGACCGCGACCGGTCCGAGCAAGGGCAGCAGCACCGACATCTCCATGCCGTACATATGCTGCGGCGGCACGGTCGCGACCAGGAAGGTGACCTCATCGGCGCGCAGCAGATCGCCGAGCGCGGTCAGGTTCTGCGCGGTGCTGGTGCGGAACGCCTGCCAGGTCTTCGGGTTCGGCTTGGGCTGGCCGGTGCTGCCGGAGGTGAAGCCGATCGCCAACAGCGCCCGCGCATCGACCTGCAAGAGTTCGCCGTCGAGTTCGGCCAAGCTGGACGGCAATTGCAGATAACGCGGCGGCGCCGGGTCCAGCGCTTCGTCGCCGATGCAGTAACTGTCGGCGTAGCGCGCCAGCACGTCCTCGACCACCGCCGGCGCGCGCGAGGACGGCAACAGATTGGTCTGACCGCGCAAGGCCACCGCGCACAGCGCGACCAGGAAGCGATAACGGTTTTCGCACAGGTTCACCGCGTGCTGCGCCTGCGGCAGCGTGGCCGCCAGCGCGCGCACTTCACGTTCGAAACGGGCCCGCTCGACGATGCCGTCGGCGCCGAACGCGAGCGCGCGATGCGAAGCGCCGGCCACGAGGGCGAAGACGTCGGCCTCGGACGAGGCAAGATCCTGGCTGAGCGCGTTCTGGCTCGGATCGAAAACCGCTGACATCAAGTGTTTGTCCCGCGGCTATGGCCGCTTGTCGTGTACGCAACTTGCTCCGGTCCAGCTGAATCGCACGCTGACGGCCGATGGCCGCCCGAGCCTGCGCGATGCCCACGCCGCCGCGCCCCCGCGCTGCGTTCGTGGCCTGATCGCGTATCAACCAACCCGCCCCAAGGGTTTAGCTTACGCTGAGCGGCCCGGCGCCCGCCAAGAATCGCTCGTTCATGTCCCTGTCCGGCCGTTCACCTTTCCCCATCGATGCGATCCACCAATCCGACGATGGCGCGGTGCGCTGGACCGGCCTGGCGCATGCGCACGGGCAGCCGGCCGAACCCGAAGCCCGGCGCTGGCTGGCCGCGCAGCTGCGCGATCCGGACCTGTCGCTGTGGCGCGACGAACGTCAGCGCCCGCACCTGAGCCCGCCGCACCAGGACTACGACTGCAACTGGAGCCACAGCGGCGAACGCCTGCTGGTCGCGCTGGCGCCGCGGGCGCGGGTCGGGGTCGATCTGGAGCGATTGCAGCGCCGGCCGCGCGCGATCCAGATCGCGCGGCGCTATTTCACCGACGCAGAAACCGCGTGGCTGGCGACCCACCCCGACCTGGACCGCGCCTTCTTGCGTCTGTGGTGCGCCAAGGAAGCGGTGCTCAAGGCGCATGGCCACGGGCTGTCGTTCGGCCTGGAAAAACTGCGTTTCGCCGAACACGACGGTGCCCTGCGCCTGATCGAATGCGACCCGGCCCTGGGCGAACCGGCGCAGTGGCGGCTGAGCGAAATCGCGCCCGAGCCCGGTTACCTGGGCGCCCTCGCGTGGCGTCCCCACACGTCTTAGCGCAACGTCGATGCGCCCCTGTAGGAGCGGCGTCCTACTGGATTTCCTTCGGTCACAAGCCGCGACCGCGAACCCGCAACTACCGCGCAAACCCGGGACGACGGCGACACTCGCAATCGAAAAACACCCGCGCGCCACGCCGCTCCACACCCGCCATCGCTCTCGCCCCCAGCGAATCGCCCTTACGCGATCAGCGATAATCCCCGCATGACCGCTCCTATCCCCCTGCCGCCCGCACTACGCGCCGACCTCGAATCCGGCCTGACCGCGCTCGCGCTCGACCCGGCCCTGGCCGCGCCGCTGCTGGACTACCTGGCCCTGCTCGCGCGCTGGAACCGCACCTACAACCTCACCGCCGTGCGCGACCCGCACGAGATGGTCGGCAAGCACCTGCTCGATTCGCTGGCCATGCACCGCTACGTCGACAGCCTGGCCCAACGCGGCGGCGCGCTGGCCGACCTGGGCACCGGCGCCGGCCTGCCGGGCATTCCGCTGTCGATCGTCAAACCCGGCCTGCGCGTGACCCTGGTCGAGAGCAACGGCAAGAAGGCCCGCTTCATGCGCGAAGCACTGCGCCAGCTCGGGTTGAAGGACGCGCGGGTGGCCGAATCGCGGATCGAAGCGTTCGCCGAGCCCGGCGCCTATGACGCCATCACCGCGCGCGCGCTGGCGACCTTGCCGCTGATCCTCGAACTCGGCGGCCACCTGCTCAAGCCCGGCGGGGTGCTGCTGGCGATGAAAGGCCAGCGCCCGGACGAGGAAATCGCCGCGCTGCCGGACGGCTGGGAAGTGCGCGCGGTCGAAGCGCTGCAGGTGCCCGGGCTGGTCGGCGAGCGCCACATGGTGACCGTGGGCCGCCGCGGCGAAGGCTGATCGGGGCGTTCGCGCCGGGCGAGTACCATACGGCGACCCGTCCGAGCGTCTGTCGCCGGGCGTCTTGACGGCCCACCGCCTCCTGCGCAAGCGCGGGGCAGCCGGCGCGGGCATAATCCCCAGTCCGGCCGGCGCCAGGCGCCGTCCGCTTTCTTTCGTCATCACACCGAACAGCAGGGGACGAGCCGCATGGCCCGCATCATCGCCGTCGCCAACCAAAAGGGCGGGGTCGGCAAGACCACCACCGCGGTCAATCTGGCCGCCGCGCTCGCACGTACGCCCAAGAAGGTGCTGCTCGTCGACCTGGACCCGCAGGGCAACGCGACCATGGGCAGCGGCATCGACAAGCGCCAGCTGGAGAATTCGGTGTGCGACGTGCTGCTCGGCGAAGCCGACGCGGCCGCGACGATCGTGCGCACGCAGGAGGATTTCGACCTGCTGCCCGGCAACATCGACCTGACCGCGGCCGAAATCAGCCTGATGAACCAGGACGAGCGCGAGCAGCGGCTCAAGCGCGCGCTGGCGCCGCTGCGCGGCAGCTACGACTACATCCTGATCGACTGCCCGCCGGCGCTGTCGCTGCTGACCTTGAACGCGCTGACCGCGGCCGACTCGATCATCGTGCCGATGCAGTGCGAGTACTACGCCCTGGAAGGCCTGAGCGCGCTGGTCGACACGATCGAGGCGCTCAAGGCCAATCTGAATCCGTCACTGGAAATCGAAGGCGTGCTGCGCACCATGTTCGACGTGCGCAACAACCTCGCCAACGCCGTGTCGGCCGACCTGACCACCCACTTCGGCGACCGCGTGTTCCGCACCATCGTGCCGCGCAACGTGCGCCTGGCCGAAGCGCCGAGCTACGGCCAGAGCATCGTCGGTTACGACAAGGCCAGCCGCGGCGGCATCGCCTACATGGGCCTGGCCGGCGAAGTGCTGCGCCGCCAGCGCGAACGCGACCAGGCCGCCAAGGCCGGCGCGCGCCCCGCCAGCGCGGAGACCGCGGCATGAGCAATCCCGCCAAGAAGCGCGGCCTGGGCCGCGGCCTGGAAGCCCTGCTTGGCCCGAAGGCCGCCGCCGAGGCGCCGGCCCTGGTCGAGGCCCAGCCCGGCGACCTGCTGCGCAACCTGCCGGTCGATTCGCTGAGCGCGGGCAAGTACCAGCCGCGCAAGCACTGGGACGAAGCCAAGCTGGCCGAGCTGGCCGAGTCGATCAAGGCCCAGGGCGTGATCCAGCCCATCGTGGTGCGCGAGATCGGCGAACGCGGCGGCAAGACCTACGAAATCATCGCCGGCGAACGCCGCTGGCGCGCCTCGCGCCTGGCCGGGCTGAGCACGATCCCCGTGGTGATCCGCGAAGTCGACGACCGCACCGTGGTCGCGATGGCGCTGATCGAGAACATCCAGCGCGAAGACCTCAACCCGCTGGAAGAAGCGCAGGCGCTCAGCCGCCTGATCGACGAATTCGACCTGACCCACGCCCAGGCCGCCGAAGCGGTCGGCCGTTCGCGCGCGGCGGTGTCCAACCTGCTGCGCCTGCTGGAACTGCCGGCCGAGATCCGGGTGCTGGTGGAAACCCGCGCGCTGGAAATGGGCCATGCGCGCGCGCTGCTGACCCTGGCGCCGCAGGCCGCGATCGCGGTCGCGCGCCAGGCCGCCGAGGCGGGCTGGTCGGTGCGCGAAGTCGAGCACCGGGTACAGCAACTGGCCGCCGGCAAGATCCCGGTCGCCGGCAAGCCCAAGCCGGTCAAGGCCAAGCCGCAGGCCGACATCGCCACGCTTGAGCGCGAGCTGTCCGAATCGCTGAACACCAAGGTCAACGTGCTGCACGGCCGCGCCGGCAAGGGCCGGCTGGTGATCCATTACAGCGACCTGGATTCGCTCGAAGGCGTGCTGGAAAAACTGCGCGGCAAAGCGGTCGACTGAGTCCGCTCGAGGCTTCGATGCGGCCGGGACCAGCGCGTCGCGGCCGAAGCCCCACACCATCGTGATCTTGCGCGGCGACCATGTGCCTGCCCGTCGCTGGCACTCTCGGCGGTCATTCGCGGGCGCGGCTCTAACCGTGAGGCGCTCTGATCGGCCGTTCTCGCCGCGAGTCCAGAGCACCGGCTCGACTGATCCGCACTAGCCTGTCCTCGCCCGCCCTGCGCGGGTCGCCCGGAGCCGTCCTGTGACGTCCCGCCCGGGTGCTTGGGGATAATCCACTAAACTGACGCATTCGATCTCGTTAATGACGCCTGCCGGACTTGCTCCGGCCGGGCGCGAAACGTTGTCGCCGCAAACGATCCACACCACCGATAAGGAGATTGCACATGAAATGGTTGGCCGCCGCCGCATTGATGCTGGCACCGGTTATGGCTTTGGCGCAGACCGGGTCCTGCCCGGAACTGAAGAATCCGGAGTTGAAGTGGAGCCAGCGCCAGGGCGCGAACTACACGATCTGCTACCTGGAGCTGCCGTCCAGCCTGGGCTCGGGCAGCGGGTTCGGGGTCTACCTGGGCAATCGCACCTTCAAGCCGAACAAGAAGGCGCGCGCCGAGAAGGGCACCGTCGGCAGCCAGCAGGTGCAGTGGTTCAAGAAGCAGACCGTCAACAACGCGCGCCCCTACTCGCGCGAAGCGCTGGTCAACCTGCCGGGCGACAAGCCCAAGAGCAAGCTCCGGATCTACACCTGGATCGACGCGGCCACCGCCGAGCAGTTGGACGAGGCCTTCGGCCTGGCACGCCAGGTCGCGGTGCAGTAAGTCGGTACGCAGTAAACCGGCATGCAGTAAACCGGCATGCAGTAAATCGGTCGAGCGGCGACGGGCGCACCATGCGGGCCGTCGCCGCGGCCCGCCGAGTCGCACCAGCCCGGCCGGCGGATAGGGAAATCCCCGAATAATCAAAGCCCTGCTGCCGAGCGTCGTGCTGGAAGCGGCGCCTTCGCCGCCGCTTCCGCCGATGTGTCCCGGCGAGGTGAGCCATCGCCCGCCGCTGCCGGAACCGTCGTACCCGTCGGTTCCGGACACCCTGATCGATGTCCCGCGGCAGCCCGGGCCGGATGATCCGCTGTAGCGCCAGCCCGTCGCCGAGGGCGCCATCGACGGCCGCCCGGCGCGTTGGTTCCAGACCCGCGACGACGGCGCGTAGGCCCGCGAAACCCTGTTCTCGCCGCGATCCGCGCGCTACCCGTGGACCGTGCATCTGCGGATCGATGCAGCCAATGCAAACGAACTGAGCGACACTTTGCGCATCGTCAGCCAACTTCCCCTCGAATGACCCTGCTAGTCACCGGCGCGGCCGGCTTCATCGGCGCCAACGTCTGCCGCGCCCTACGCGCGCAGGGTCGCGACGTCGTCGGCCTCGACAACTACAACGATTACTACGATCCCCAGCTCAAGCGCGATCGCGTGCAGGCGCTGTGCGCGGACGTCGACATCCGCGCGCTCGACCTGGGCGATCGCGACGGCCTGGCCGCGCTGTTCGACGAATTCGCCTTCGAACGGGTCGTCCACCTGGCCGCGCAGGCCGGCGTGCGCTATTCGCTGAGCAACCCGCATGCCTACGTCGACAGCAACCTGGTCGGCTTCGTCAACCTGCTCGAACTGTGCCGCCATCGCGGCGTGCAGCACCTGGCCTACGCCAGTTCCTCGTCGGTGTACGGCGACTCGGCCAAGCCGCCGTTCTCGGAAGACCAGCGCATCGACCAGCCGCGCTCGCTGTACGCGGCGACCAAGGCCGCCAACGAGCTGATGGCGCACACCTACGCGCACCTGTACGGCCTGCGTTCGACCGGCCTGCGCTTCTTCACCGTCTACGGCCCCTGGGGCCGGCCGGACATGGCGCCGCTGCTGTTCTCGCGCGCGGTGCTCGCCGGCCGCCCGATCGAAGTGTTCAACCACGGCAGGATGCGCCGCGACTTCACCTACATCGACGACATCGTCGCCGGGGTGATCGGCGCGCTGGACCATCCGCCCGAGCAGGACCCGCCGCACCGGGTGTTCAACCTGGGCAACCACACCCCGGTCGAACTGGAACGCTTCATCCAGGTCATCGCCGACGCCGCCGGCCGCCCGGCCGAAAAGATCTACAAGCCGATGCAGCCCGGCGACATGATCGAAACCATGGCCGACACCTCGCGCGCCCGGGCCGCGTTCGGATTCGAGCCGGCGACCGCGATCGAACTGGGCCTGCCGCGGGTGGTCGCTTGGTGCCGCGACTATTTCGGCGACGATGCCTGACATTCACTGCCATTACAGCGAAGTATCCCGATCCTGATCCCGCCCGAACCCGCCCGTCGAGGCCATCGCGTGCCGTCGGGCACCGCCAAGCCACGATGTCGGCGAGCACGCGGCGACCGCCGCCGATGTCCGCGTTTTCATGATCGCCGGCCGAATGCCGGAGCCCCGGCCGTTCACGTCAGCGCGGCCGGGGCTTAAGCTGCCGGTGTTTTTCGCCGACGACGGCCCATCCTCGCCGGCGAACCTGACGTCCACTGCCCCGGGTCCGCCACGCCGGCATCCATCACTCCACGCCGACCACGCCCCGGGCTGAAATACCCGCACCCTCGCGAATCCCATCGATGACCCAATCCCCACACCTCTCCGTCGTCGTGCCTGTGTTCAACGAACAGGACAACGTCGCGCCGCTGATCCAGGAAATCGTCACCGCGCTGCGCGGGGTGACCGATTTCGAGATCGTCTACGTGGACGACCATTCGCGCGATGGCACCCTGGCGGCACTCGAAGCGCTCAAGGCCGGCGTGCCCGAGCTGCGCGTGCTGCACCACGTGACCCAGAGCGGCCAGAGCACCGCGGTGCGCAACGGGGTCAAGGCCGCGCGTGGCGCCTGGATCGCGACCCTCGACGGCGACGGCCAGAACGACCCGGCCGACATCCCCAAGCTGCTGGCCAAGCGCGCCGAATCCGCCAGCGACGTGCGCCTGTTCGCCGGCTGGCGGGTCAACCGCCAGGACTCGGGCAGCAAGCGCTGGGCGTCGAAATGGGCCAATGCGATCCGCCGCCGCATGCTGCGCGACGACACCCCCGACACCGGCTGCGGCATCAAGTTGTTCGAACGCGCCGCGTTCCTGGAACTGCCGTATTTCAATCACATGCACCGCTACCTGCCGGCGCTGATGCAGCGCGCCGGCTGGAAAACCCTGAGCGTGCCGGTGAATCACCGCCAGCGCAGCACCGGTGTGTCCAAGTACAACAACCTCAACCGGGCCCTGGTGGGCATCAGCGATTTGCGCGGGGTGGCCTGGCTGATCCGTCGCGGCAAGCTGACCCAGATCGTCGAACGCTGAGGTCGTCGCCATGGACTTCATGAATTCGCCGATCGAATGGCTGACCTGGACCGGTCTGCACATGTCGCCGTGGAAGCTGATCGGCCTGGTCGGCGCGCTGATGTTCGGCGGCCGCTGGCTGGTCCAGTTCGTCGCCAGCAAGCGCCAGGGCAAGCCGGTGATCCCGCGCGCGTTCTGGTACATGAGCCTGGTCGGCAGCGTCATGACCCTGAGCTACTTCGTGTTCTCGCAAAAGCAGGACTCGGTCGGGGTGATCCAGAACCTGTTCCCAGCCTTCACCGCCGCCTACAGCCTGTACCTGGACATCAAGCACCGCGGCTGGCACCGCGACCGCGCCAGTCACTGAGGCGTGGGCCGGCCGGGTCAGTCGATGATCTCGCAGCCCCGCGGCATCTGGATCCAGCCCGAGCGCCTGCCGTCGTAGACCGATACCCCCGGCGGCGGAAAATCCGGATCGGCGAAGGCGCCGACCGCGACGGTGACGAACGCTTCCAACCCCTCGGCCCGCCAGTAGACGGTCGACGCGCAGACCGGGCAGAAGCCGAACCGGGCCGAACTGCCGCTGTCGCCTCGTCGCACGTATTCGCGCGACTCGCCCTCGATGGTCACCGCTTCGCGCGGAAACCGCGCTTGCCAGCCGAACGCGCTGCCGGTACGGCGTCGGCAGGCCAGGCAGTGACAGACCGAGACACGCACCGGCTCGCCTTCGCAGATCAGGCTTAACTGGCCACAGTCGCAAGATGCGGCGCGACGGCTCATGCGGGTCTCCTTGCTGAGGCGGGGCGTGGATGCGGGATGGGATAAGGCGCTTGCGGCCCGGCCCGGGAGAGTATCGCGCCTTGGCCGCCGCCCCTCGCGATCGTGATCGCCAAGTGCTTGTTCCGGCTTGAATTTACCGGCATAATTCGCGGCTCGCTGCGTCCGGCTGCCCTTAGGGGCATCACCGGGCGGCCCCGGAAGCGCGATTCCGGACCGCCACGTGCGGCGTGAATTCCTTACCTGTATCGCGCGGTGCCCGGCTTCGAAAGAGCGCGGTGCCGGGGCCGCCGCCTCCCTGGCCAAGGGAAGCAAGACTCCTCTCGAGGTGCGTAATGTCCCGCGTATGCCAAGTAACGGGCAAGCGAACGACGACTGGCAACAACGTCTCGCATGCCATGAACAAGACCCGCCGCCGTTTCATGCCCAACCTGCACGAGCGCCGCTTCTGGGTCGCCAGTGAGAACCGTTGGGTGAAGCTGCGTGTTTCCGCCAATGCCCTGCGCACCATCGACAAGAACGGTATCGATTCCGTCCTCGCCGAACTCCGCGCACGCGGCGAAAAGATCTGAGGAGGATCGAACCATGGCTTCCAAGCGCGACAAGATCCGCCTGATCTCGACGGCGAACACCGGTCACTTCTACACGACCGACAAGAACAAGAAGAACACCCCGGCGAAGATGGAGGTCAAGAAGTACGACCCCGTCGTCCGCAAGCACGTGATCTACAAGGAAGGCAAGATCAAGTGATGCAATGGCGCGTTCGCGCATAGCGCAAACGCCTTTGCCATTGCTTCATCCCCGCGAAAGCGGGGATCCAGAGCCTTCAAAAGCGAACCCGCCTACATGGCGGGTTTTCTTTTGCGCGAGGTTTTTACCAAGGATCGACGCGAAGCCGCCCGCCTGGCCGAGCGAACATGCGCGCCAACCATGCCCACTTTGCAAAAGGGGGCGAGCGCCCGGCACAGGCTCGAAGTCGAATCGAAACCGCAGCGCGGGGGATTCGCTTTTAGCGCACGCACGTAGAGCACGAGCAAACGCCTCGCGCATTTCGTGGGCAGGCGACGAAAGTCGCTGGATTCCCGCGTTCGCGGGAATGACGAGCCTGAGGTGAGCCGACCTGCCTAGCGCATCGTGCTTTCGTGCTTCGATATTTTCCGAAGTAACACCACCACAAATTCAAACATCCCCTCAAGACCGTCATCCCCGCGAACGCGGGGATCCAGCGACTTTTCCTTAGCGTCCCCAAACAACAAGCCCGCCAATCGGCGGGCCTGTCGTCGCAACAAAACAACCCTCAAGACCTCAGGGAATCACACCGCCGAAATACGTAGACACCTGCGGCCAGATCAGCGAAATCTTCGCGCCCGAATTGAAGCAGCCGCCGAAGTGATGCAGCGCCAGCACCTTGCCGCTGGAACGCGCGAGCACCGGCGAACCCGAGCTGCCGCCCTCGGTGTCGCAGTAATAGCCGACATCGCTGTTGGCCGCGTTGCCGGTCACGCTCGGCGCATCGACGCGGCATTTGCCGCCACTGTTCTGGGTGTCGGCGACGCTGAGCTCCTTCATCCGCCCACCGGGATGGCCGGCGATGAAGATGCCTTCGTTGGCCACCGCCGCGCGCGGATCCAGGCCGAGAAAGCCGAAGCTGGAAATGTTGGCGAAGTTCTTCACCGTGAACAGGGTGTAGTCCAGCGTGGTGTTGGTCTTGAGCATCTGGTCGCCCGCGACCTTGGTCACCGTCGCCTGCGCGCCGGTGCAGGTGCTGCGCTGGTAGTTGAACCAGAACTCCGCGCCGGCCACGCCCGCGGCGGTGCTGATGCAGTGGTTGTTGGTGAACATGCGGTTGCTAGAACTCACCCGCCACGCGGTGCACAGGCTGCCGCCGCTCATGACCGCGCGCGCGACCGGCTTGGAACCGTTGAACGCTTGAGTGTCGCTGGTCGCATAGCAGGCCGCGGCCTGCTTGTTGTCGGTGCCGCAGATCGATTTGCCGCCGACCTGGGTGCCCAGCAGTCCTTCGTTCTGCAACTGCGGCAGCATCTCCTCCGGATAGCCTTCCAGATAACGCGACACCTTCACGCCATGGCCCGCGCGCCACGGCTCGCGCGCGGTGCCGACCAGACGCAACACCGCGACCGGGCCGGAGATCGACATCGCCGAGAAGCTGGTCTTACCGTCCTGGCCGAGATCGGCGGCGACGGTGTGCGGGTCGAGCTGCTGCGCGCTGTAGCGATACACCTCGCGGCCATCGGGACTGGCGACTTCCAAGGTCACGCCCGCGGGCAGCGAGAAATGATCGAAATGCACCTTGATGAAAGACGCATCAGGGGTGCGGATCTCGACCTGCTTGCGGCCGGCGTCGACGCCGGCGCGACCGACCCGGCCGGGCTGCTCGCCCAGTTGCAGATCGATGCTGCGCTGATCGGCGATCTTCAACGGCACGGGCGCGCCCGGTTCGGTCTGGGCGACGGCGGTGGCCGGCAATGCCAGACACAAAGCGCTGGCCAGCAGCGCGGGCATCAACAACTTCGACGGTCCATGGTTCATTCGCTGTTCCCTCCTGGGATCGAGACGGCGACCGGCCATCGAACAAACGCGCGCGCGTCCGCGCGCCGCATCTGCGGCGACGACGGGCGTGGCGATGGCTGCGCCGGAGTGTGGGTTTGAGTTGATGCGCGAGAACCGAGGGTTCTGCGCGCGGCCGACACTGGCAAATGCCCGCCGGGCAAACCGTGACCGCAGTGGGTTCCGCGCCGCGGCGGTGCGGAAGCTTGATCGGCCGCTCAGCGCGATTGTGCGGGGCGTGGGCGATGTTCAGGCGTGGCTGTTGCCGATGGCGCGGGGCAGCAAGCGGCTGCGCGACGCCGGCTCGTCTGCCCTCATCCGCCCTGCGGGCACCTTCTCCCGCAAGCGGGAGAAGGGACAAGCGAAGCCCCTCTCCCGTGTACGGGAGAGGGGTTGGGGTGAGGGCCGCATCCCCATCCAAAGTCGCATCCCCACCCAGACCCGAGCCAATCGCCAAGGCCGTACACTTCACGCCACTCGTCCTCGCGAATCCGCGCCCTTGATCCCAGGCTGGATCCTGCTGCTGGTATCGGCCGGTTACGTCGGCCTGCTGTTCGCGGTCGCCTACTACGGCGACCAGCGCGAACGCACGCCGCGCGCGCGCTGGCTGCGCACCGCGGTCTATTCGTTGGCGCTGGCGGTGTATTGCTCCTCGTGGACCTTCTACGGCGCGGTCGGCACCGCCGCGCGCACCGGGCTGGGGTTTCTGCCGATCTATCTCGGCCCGCTGCTGATGCTGGCCTTCGGCTGGCGCATTCTCGAACGCCTGGTACTGATCTCCGGCGAACAGCGCATCGTCTCGATCGCCGACTTCCTGTCCTCGCGCTACGGCCGCGCGCCGGGCCTGGCCGCCTTGGTCGCAACCGTCGCGCTGACCGCCGCGGTGCCCTACGTCGCGCTGCAGTTCAAGGCCGTGGCGATGAGCGTGGAAGTGCTGGCCGGGGTGCCGTCCGACAGCGGCCTGCTCGCCGATCCGGCGTTCTACGTGGCGATGATGCTAGCGGTGTTCGCGATCCTGTTCGGCACCCGCCAGGTCGATGCGACCGAACACCACCACGGCATGGTCCTCGCGGTCGCGCTGGAATCGCTGGTCAAGCTGGTCGCGTTCGTCGCCATCGGCGTGTTCGCGCTGATCCACCTGCCCGGCCTGGGCAGCTACCCCGAACGCGTCGAACAGGCCGCGCGCGTGGTGATGCAACCGGGCCTGCCGGCCGGCTTCATCACCCAGACCCTGCTCGCGTTCACCGCGATCGTGTGCTTGCCGCGCCAGTTCCACGTCGCCGTGGTCGAATGCCAGGACCCCAACGACCTGCGTTCGGCGCGCTGGCTGTTCGGCGGCTATCTGATTCTGATCAGCCTGCTGGTGGTGCCGATCACCCTGACCGGCCAGGCCGTGCTCGGCGGCAGCGGCGTATCGCCCGACACCTACGTGCTCGCGCTGCCGTTGCAGTTCGACCAGCGCGCATTGGCGCTGATGGTCTACATCGGCGGCTTCTCGGCCGCGACCGGCATGGTCATCGTCTCGTCGGTGGCGTTGTCGACCATGGTCAGCAACGACCTGGTCATGCCGCTGTTGCTGCGCACCGGCGCGCTGCACGAAGGCGCGCCGCATCAAAGCCCCGGCATCGATCGCCAAGTGCTGTGGGTGCGCCGCGTCACCATCGTGTTGCTCGCGTTGATGGCCTACACCTATCACCGCGGTTCGCTCGGCGCGAACGGCCTGGCCCAGCACGGCCTGCTCGCCTTCGCCGCGGTCGCACAGTTCGCGCCTGCGCTGATCGGCGGCCTGTACTGGCGTGGCGCGAGCCGCGCGGGCGCATTCACCGGCCTGTTCGCCGGCACCGTGGTGTGGACCTACACCCTGCTGCTGCCGGCGCTCGCGCGCGGCGGCTGGATCGGCGACGACTGGGTCGCAACCGGCCCGCTCGCCATTACCTGGCTGCGGCCCGAGCAATTGTTCGGGCTGGTCGGCTGGGACGCGCTGACCCACGGCACGTTCTGGTCGCTGTTGGTGAATATCGGCGCGTTCCTGTTCGTCTCGGTGCGGCAACGTCCGCGCCTGCAGGACCAGTTGCTGGCCGCGCCGTTCCTCGATCCGTATGTGCGCCGGCCCGCGCTCGGCCCGGGCGGCTGGGCCGGCAGCGTGCGCGGCGGCGAACTGCTGGCGCTGGCCGAACGCATCGTCGGCGAGCGTCACGCGCGCCGCGCGTTCGAGGACTACGCGCACCAGCAAGGCCGCGAATGGCAGCCCGAACAACCCGCCGACCGCGCCCTGGCGCAATTCACCGAACGCCTGCTCGCCGCGGCGATCGGCGCGGCGTCTGCGCGCCTGACCCTGACCAGCGCGCTGCGCGGTTCGGGCATGGAACTGGGCGAAGTGGTCGCGCTGCTCGACGAAGCCAACCAGGAACTGCGCTTCAATCGTCAGGTGCTGTCGACCACGCTGGAAAACATCAGCCAGGGCGTCAGCGTGGTCGATCCGGCGATGCGTCTGGTCGCGTGGAATCGCCGTTATCAGGAATTGTTCGATTACCCCGACGGCATGCTCTACGTCGGCCGCCCAGTCAGCGATCTGATCCGCTGGAACGCCGAGCGCGGCGAAATGGGCCCCGGCCCGTACGACGATTACAGCCTCGATGAAACCCGCATCGACGAAATCGTGCGCCGTCGCCTCGCGCATCTGCGCGCGGGCGCGCCGCACGTGTTCGAGCGCGTGCGCGCGAACGGCCAGGTGATCGAAATGGTCGGGCGGCCGCTGATCGGCGGCGGCTACGTGACCAGCTACAGCGACGTCACCGATTACAAACGCGCCGAACAGGCCTTGCGCGAAGCCAACGAAAACCTGGAACAACGGGTCGAACAGCGCACCCAGGAAGCCGAATCGGCGCAGCAGTCCAAGACCCGCTTTCTCGCCGCGGTCAGCCACGACGTGCTGCAACCGCTCAATGCCGCGCGCCTGTTCACCACCGCGCTGCGCGAAAGCGACGATGTGCACGAACAACGTCGCCTGGCCGAACGCGTCGATGCCTCGTTGCGCGCGGCCGAGGACTTGCTCGACGGCCTGCTCGACATCTCGCGCCTGGATGCCGGCGCGCTGCGCCCGGAACTCGACGACCTGGACGCGGGCGAATTGCTGCGCGAACTCGCCGCCCAATACGCGCCCAGTGCCGCCGGCCGCGGCCTGCACTTGCGCGTGCGGGTGCCGTCGATGCCGCTGTCGATCCGCAGCGACCGCCGCCTGTTGCGCCGCGCCTTGCAGAACTTCCTCGCCAACGCGCTGCGCTACACCCGCGAAGGCGGCGTGCTGATGGCGGCGCGCGCACGTCCGCATTCGCGCCAGATCGAATTGCAGGTGTGGGACACCGGCCCGGGCATTCCCGAGCATCACCTGGAGCAGATCTTCGACGAGTTCCGCCGCTTCGACCAACCCGGCAGCGGCGGCGAACGCGGCCTGGGCCTGGGCCTGTCGATCTGCCAACGCATCTCGCGCACCCTCGATCATCCGCTGCGGGTGCGTTCGCAGATCGGCCGCGGCAGCGTGTTCTCGATCGCGGTGCCGCTCGGCGAACCGCTGCGCGAGCTGCCGCCGCCGGAAGCCGCCTCGCCGACGCTCGGCGATTCGCTGGCCGGGCTGCGCGTGCTGTGCATCGACAACGATCGCGAAATCCTCGACGGCATGCGCGCCCTGCTCGACCGCTGGGGCGCGACCGCGCTGCTGGCGGCGACCGTGGACGATGCGCTGGCGTTGCTCGATCAACGCCCCGACGTCGCCCTGGTCGACTACCACCTGCACGACCGTCTCGACGGCCTGGCGACCATCGACGTGCTGCGCGAACGCATCGGCAGCGCATTGCCGGCCGCGCTGCTGACCGGCGACGGCAGCGACGCGCTCAAGCATGCCGCGCGCGAACACGGTTGCCGGGTGCTGACCAAGCCGATCAAGCCGGCCTCGCTGCGGGCGTTCCTGGCCGCGCAAAGGTCGAACCCGCGCGCCTGAAATCCGGTGCTCATGCGGCCACCCGGACCGTCGCTCGCAGCGGCGTACTGAATAAAACTTCGTTGCTTCCGTGATGCCCGACACACTAAGCTTGCCGGGCCCGCACCTATCCAAGGACGCGATAGCGGGCCGGGCGTGGGGAACGTCCGCCAGCGTCTCATCACAGACGTCATCGAATCGAACAAGGGGATACTTCATGCGGAAGCGCCTGCTTTCCGTCCTGACCGCGCTCGCGCTGGTCGGCACCCTCGCGCCCGCCGCCGCCCAGGACAACGGCGCGCAAGCGCTGGCCAACCTGGCTTGGCAGGTCGGACCGACCAACGGCAAGATCGCCGACAAGGCCAGCATCCGCGTGCCCGAGGGCTACGCGTTCCTGGATGCCGCGAGCACGCGCAAGCTCAACGAAATCCTGCACAACCCGCCCACCGGCACCGACGAGTACACCCTCGCGCCGAAGGACATGAACTGGTTTTCGTTCTTCCACTACAGCGACGTGGGTTATGTGAAAGACGAAGAGTCGCTCGATGCCGACGCGATTCTCGACTCGATCCGCGAAGGCACCGAGGAAGGCAACGAGGAACGCCGCAAGCGCGGTTGGGAAACCATGAAGATCGAGGGCTGGAGCTTCAAGCCCCAGTACGACAAGTCCACCCACAATCTGGAATGGGCGGTGCTGGCCTCGAGCGAAGGTTCGACCGAGAAGTTCGCCAACTACAACACCCGCCTGCTCGGCCGCCACGGCGTTACCGAGGTGATCCTGGTCGCCGACCAGACCGACCTCGACGGCGCGATCGGCCAGTTCAAGCAACTGGTGCCGGGTTATTCGTTCAACGACGGCGAGAAGTACAGCGAGTTCAAGCCCGGCGATCACGTCGCCGAGTTCGGCCTGGCCGCGCTGATCACTGGCGGCGCGGCCGCGGTGGCGAGTAAGAAGGGCGTGTTCGCCGCGATCGGCCTGTTCCTGGTCAAGGCGTGGAAGCTGGTGCTGGTCGGCTTCGTCGCCATCGGCGCGGCGATCGGCAAGTTGTTCGGTCGCAACAAAGACAAGCCGAAAGACGACACGCAGGAATGACGCTGGCGCCGGTCGAGCTGCTGCTGGTGCTCGGCGTGGTCGGGTTCTACCTGCTCGACGCGCTGATGCTGCTGCACTACGACGAGATCGTCGTGGTGCGGCACGGCGGGCGTTGGCGCGCGTCGACCGGTTCGGGCACGCAGTGGCGCGGTCGCTATCTGTATCTGCCCGATCCGCTGCGGCCCGCGGCGCCGCTGTGGCGCTGCGGCTGGCTCGGCGATCCGGCGCAATCGTCCGCGGAGCATTGGGCCGGGCTGGACCACTTCGTCCAGGCGCTTTACGGCTTCGGTACGGCCTGCCGATTGCTGTGGATCTTGCTGCTGGTCGCGCTGCCGCTGCTGCTGTGGCGGTTTCCGCATCCGCTGGCGATGCTGACGCTGGCGGTATCGATCTACGCCACCGTGTTGGTCATGGGCCTGCGTATCTGGCGCCACCGGCGCGTGCTGGAGCTGAGCAGTCGACAGGCCTTGTCGCTGTCGTTCGAACTGCTGTGCTGCCCACCACACGCGTTGAACGTGGTGCGTCGCCTGTGCGCGCGACGCGGCCTGCACGGCAACGCCATCGATGCGGCGCGGCGTTTGCTGCCCGCGGCCGAGCGTCGGCTGTTGGCCGACGCCATCGCCGAGCGCGCCGACATGGCCATCGATTTCCATGGCGACGACGCGCGTCTGCTGGGCGCGAAACAACGACTGGAGCAATTGCGATGACCTCGACCGAAGTGCTGGTGATCGTCGGCGGCGTGGCGTTGGGTTACTGGCTGGTCGCGGTGGTATGGCCATTGCTGAGCGGTCGCGACAACGCATCATCGCCTTCGGCCGACGGCGAGCGGCCATGGCACGAAGTGCTCGGCGTGCCCGCCAACGCCGACCGCGCGATGATCGACGCCGCGCATAGAAACAAACGCGCCGAACACCTGCCCGAACGCATCGCCCACCTGAGCGCGGAAGCACGCGCGCAGGCGCAGCGTAGCCGCATGCAGATCGATCGCGCGTATGCGCAGGCGATGCGGCAGTTCGACTAGCGCGGTTGCGTAACGTTTTTGCGCGGCGTCGCGCGCGGCGCGAGGTCGTAGCGGTCCGACCGGATGGCTTCGTCGGTCGCTTTAGTCAGTCGGCCTCTTCCGGCGGCGGCACGATCGCGCCCGGATCGAGCGCGAGGCGGCCGGCGATCAACACCGCCTGGGTGCGGTTGTTGGCGCCGAGCTTGCGCAGGATCGCGGTGACGTGGGCCTTGACCGTCGCCTCCGACACGCCCAGTTCGTAGCCGATCTGCTTGTTCAACAGGCCCGAGCCGAGCATCTGCAGCACCCGGAACTGCTGCGGGGTGAGGTCGCGCAAGCGCCGCGCGGCGTCGTGTTCCTCGGCATTGGCGGCCGGCGCGGCGAACGCGGCGGCGGGCGCCCAGCGATCGCCGTCGAGCACGGTGGTCAGGGCCTCGCCCAGGGTCACCGCATCGGCGGATTTGGGGATGAAACCGACCGCGCCGTGATCGAGCGCGCGGCGCATCGTCGCCGGTTCCTCGCGCGCGGACACCACCACGATCGGCAACTGCGGATGCAGCGCGCGCAGGTGCACCAGCGCGCTGAAGCCTTGCGCGCCGGGCATGTTGAGATCGAGCAGCAGCAGGTCGGCGTCGGATTCGGCCTCGACCAGCGCGTACAGCGCATCGACGCTGTCGGCTTCGCGCAGGGCCGCATCCGGCAGCACCCGCGCGACCGCGCCGCGCAGGGCTTCGCGGAACAGCGGGTGGTCGTCGGCGATCAGCAGGGTCGGCATGGGGGACCTCGGGTACTGCGTTGCGGCGGGTGTTGCGGCGGCGGACGCCATGCGTGGGCCGGACTTGCTGTCAGGGGAATCTTACGACCAGCAGGGGTGTGGCCCGCTATTGGACGATGGGTGAAGGTGGGTGAAATGTGCGCATGCGCCCTTATGCACAAAGTCTCAAATATCGTTCGCGCGATCTGCGTGGCGGCATGAGCGCGGCGGAGGCGCGGCTGTGGTTTCTGCTGCGACGCAAGCAGATCTTGAACGTGCCGTTCTATCGGCAGAAGCCGCTGCTGACGTATGTCGTGGATTTCTTCGCGCCCGCGGCCGGACTGGTGATCGAGGTCGACGGTTCGCAGCACCTGAGCGAAGAAGGGCTTGCGGCGGATGCGCGGCGCACTTTGGCGCTTGAGTCGCTTGGGCTCAAGGTTATGCGGTTCGACAATCGGCAGGTGTTGATGGAGACGGCCGCGGTTATGGAAGTGATTTATTGGATCGTTTCCGAGCGGATACGCAGCTGAGAGCAAATCCCCCCTACCCCCCTTTTTTAAAGGGGGGAACAGCAAAGGCAAAGGCGGCGATTGAGGCCTTTCGCCGTGCTCAGTCGGAACGCCCGCCCATCCGGCAACCATCATTTCGAGTCCCCCTTTGAAAAAGGGGGGCCAGGGGGGATTTGCTCTTACCGCCAGCCCCCACGTCCTCTCACTTCCCAAGCCGCTCATTAACCAGACTATCCACCACCGACGGATCGGCCAGCGTGCTCGTATCGCCCAGTTGGTCCGGCGCGTTCTCGGCGATCTTGCGCAGGATGCGGCGCATGATCTTGCCCGAGCGGGTCTTCGGCAGGCCCGGTGCCCATTGCAGGTGGTCGGGCGTGGCGATCGGGCCGATTTCCTTGCGCACCCAGGCCACCAGTTCCTTGCGCAGGTCCTCGCCCGGCGCTTCGCCGGCGATCAGGGTCACGTAGGCGTAGATGCCCTGGCCCTTGAGGTCGTGCGGGAACCCGACCACCGCCGCTTCGGCCACCTTCGGATGCGAGACCAGCGCGCTTTCGACCTCGGCCGTGCCGATGCGATGGCCGCTGACATTGATCACGTCGTCGACGCGGCCGGTGATCCAGTAATACCCATCCGCGTCGCGGCGGCAGCCGTCGCCGGTGAAGTAGGTACCCGGATACGTGCGGAAATACGTTTCGATGAAACGCGGATGATCGCCATAGACCGTGCGCATCTGCCCCGGCCAGGAATCCTTCAGCACCAGATTGCCTTCGGCCTCGCCGTCGAGTTCGCCGCCGTTGGCGTCGACCAGCGCCGGCTGCACGCCGAAGAACGGCTGGGTCGCCGAACCGGGCTTGAGGTCGATCGCGCCCGCGAGCGGGCTGATCAGGATGCCGCCGGTCTCGGTCTGCCACCAGGTGTCGACGATCGGGCAACGCGAATCGCCGACGACTTCGTAATACCAGCGCCAGGCTTCGGGATTGATCGGCTCGCCGACCGTGCCGAGCAGGCGCAGCGAGGAACGCGAGGTCTTCTTGACCGGCTCGTCGCCGTCGCGCATCAACGCGCGGATCGCGGTCGGCGCGGTGTAGAAGATCGTGACCTGGTGCTTGTCGATCACGTTCCAGAACCGCGACACGTCCGGATAGTTCGGCACGCCTTCGAACACCAGCGCGGTCGCGCCGTTGGCGAGCGGGCCGTAGACGATGTAGCTGTGGCCGGTGACCCAGCCGACGTCGGCGGTGCACCAGTAGATGTCGTCCTCGCGCAGGTCGAACACCGCTTCGTGGGTGAACGCGGCGTAGGTCAGGTAACCGCCGGTGGTGTGCAGCACGCCCTTGGGCTTGCCTGTGCTGCCGGAGGTGTAGAGGATGAACAACGGGTCTTCCGCGTTCATGCGCTCGGGTTCGCAGGTGTCGGGCTGGCCTTCGATCACCGCGTCGTACCAGCGGTCGCGCGGCATCTGCATGTCGACCGCGGCGCCGGTGTGGCGCACCACCAGCACGGTTTCGACCGAGTTGGTGCCCGGCAGTTTCAGCGCCGCATCGACGTTGGCCTTGAGCGCGATCTTCTTGCCGCCACGCAGGCCTTCATCGGCGGTGATGACCAGTTTGCTGGTGCAGTCGGCGATGCGGTCGGCGATCGAATTGGGCGCGAAACCGCCGAACACCACCGAGTGGATCGCGCCGACCCGCGCGCAGGCCAGCATCGCGACCACCGCTTCGGGAATCATCGGCAGGTAGATGGTGATGCGATCGCCCTTCTTGACCCCGAGATTGCGCAGCGCATTGGCCAGCCGGCATACGCGCGCATGCAGCTCGCGGTAGGTGATGGGCTCGGCCGGCAGGTTCGGATCGTCGTGCTCGAACAACAGCGCGGTCTTGTCGCCGCGCGTGGCCAAGTGCCGGTCCAGGCAATTGACGCTGGCGTTGAGCTCGCCGTCCTCGTACCACTTGATGCGGAAATCGCGCAGGTCGTAGCTGACGTTCTTGATCTTGGTCGGGGCCTTGAACCACTCCAGCCGCTGCGCGACGCGGCCCCAGAACGCATCGGGATCGCTGATCGATTCGGCGTACAGGCGTTGGTAATCCTCGCGCCGGTAACGCGACTGAGCGGCGAAAGCCTCGTCGACGGGATAGACGCTGGCGGGGTGACTCATTGGGGGCTCCTGCATGGGGCGGGATTCGGGGTTGGAGATTCGGGATTCGGACGCCGGCCACGATGACGCCGCGGCGAATCTCGAACCCTCACTCTCGGCACCCAAGTGTGCCGCAATGCAGCAAGCGCTGCTGAGTTGGGGACCTTTAGACCTTGGTCTAAAGGCCGGGATTGGGGATTCGGTAAAGGCTCTGCTTGACCAATCCCGAATCCCCAATCTCGAATCCCGGCCTCATAGACCTTGGTCGTAAACCGCGCATACAGGTGCGCTTTTTACGACCAATGGCGAATGGTGAGCCATCGGAGCCGCGCGCAGGCTGGCCGCGGCCGCACCGTTCGGGCGGCATTCTTCGGGAGGGGAATCATGACTGTCACTCGCGTGATGACACGCAACGCCGCGCCGCGCGCAACGATCCGACGGCGGCCGCTGGCCGCGGCCTTGCTGGTCGCACTGGCCCTGCCCGGGCTGGCCTTCGCCCAGACCGCGAAGGAAAAGGAACTCGAAGCGCGCGTCGCCGACCTGGAACGCATGGTCCAGCAACTGGTGTCGCAACAGCAGCAGGTCCAGACCCAGGTCACCGAGGTCAAGGCCGCGCAGGCCAGCGCGCCTGTCGCCGCGGTCGCCGCGCCCGGCAAGCCGAGCCTGCAGACCGCGCCGATCAACCCCGGCGCGAATCCCGGCACGCGTTTCAGCTACGGCGGCTTCATCAAGCTCGACGCCTCGGTCACCTCGACCAACGACGGCGACATCGCCGACGGTTCGGTCGGTCGTCTGTTCTACGTGCCCAAGGCGATTCCGGTCGGCGGCGGCGGCAATCGCGAGGGCAGCGCCGACACCGACATGGGCGCGAACTTCTCGCGCTTCTGGTTCGCCACCGACACCGACCTGGAAAGCGGCGACAAGCTCAAGGGTTATCTCGAATTCGATCTGTTCGGCGGCGGCACCACCGCGTTCACCGGCAACGAGATCGCCACCAACACCTATGCGCTGACCTTGCGCCAGGCTTATGTGAGCTGGAACAAGTGGCTGGCCGGTCAGACCTGGTCGAACTTCCAGGACACCGCGGCGCTGCCGGACACGGTCGACTTCCTCGGCCCCACCGAAGGCACGGTGTTCGTGCGTCAGGCGCAGTTGCGCTACACCAGCGGGCCGTGGTCGTTCTCGATCGAAAACCCGGAGACGGTGTACACGCCGTTCCGCGGCAACATGGCCCAGGTCGCCGGCGACGACGGCGCGGTCCCCGACGTCACCGCGCGCTACACGGCCAAGGGCGACTGGGGTCATTTCAGCGTCGGCGCCTTGGCGCGTCAGCTCAAGTACCAGACCGGCCGGATCAACGACAGCAACACTGGTTACGGCGTCAGCGTTTCGGGCAAGTGGAACCTCGGCGCCAAGGACGATCTGCGTTACATGGTCACCGCCGGCAGCGGCATCGGCCGTTACGTCGGTCTGGCGCTCAACAACGACGCGGTGCTCGACGCGAACGGCGATCTGGAAAACATCGACGTGATCTCCGGCTTCGTCGGCTGGCGCCACGTGTTCACCCCGAAGCTGCGCGGCAACCTGTTCTATTCGCGCGCGCAATACGACCAGGACACCGCGTTGACCGGGACCGGCATCACCCACTCGGCGCAGTCGGCGCACATCAACCTGATCTACACCCCGATTCCGAAGCTCGACGTGGGCGCGGAATACATCTGGGGCCAGCGCGAGATCGAAACCGGCGACAAGGGCGAGATCAATCGTTTGCAGACGCATGTGAAGTACAGCTTCTGATGATGCGTTCCGATCGCGGCGCTCTCTCCTGCCGTCATTCCCGCGAACGCGGGAATCCAGCGACTTTCGTGCCGCTGCGATTAAAGACACTGGATTCCCGCGAACGCGGGAATGACGTTGGGAGAGATTCGCGCGCTGCGATCAAACACCGTTTCTGACACAGAAAACCCCGGCGGGCCCCCAAGCCCGCTCCTTCCCACTGTTCGGGGGAACAGACATGTCCAGCACCGCCGCAAACGCGCCGCCGTCCACCGCGCCGCTGACCAAGGGTCATAAGAAAGTCATTTTCGCTTCAAGCCTCGGCACCGTATTCGAGTGGTACGACTTCTATCTGTACGGCTCGCTCGCGGTCATCATCGGCAAGCAGTTCTTCGGCGGCCTCAACGAGACCAGCCAGTTCATCTTCGCCCTGCTCGCGTTCGCCGCCGGCTTCGCGGTGCGTCCATTCGGCGCGCTGGTGTTCGGCCGGCTCGGCGACATGATCGGACGCAAATACACCTTCCTCATCACCATCGTGTTGATGGGCATATCGACCTTCCTGGTCGGCATCCTGCCCAGTTACGCCACCATGGGCATCGCCGCGCCGGTGATCCTGATCGTGCTGCGCTTGCTGCAGGGCCTCGCGCTCGGCGGCGAGTACGGCGGCGCGGCCACCTATGTCGCCGAGCACGCCCCCAACGGCAAGCGCGGTCTGTATACGAGCTTCATCCAGACCACCGCGACCATCGGCCTGTTCCTGTCGCTGCTGGTGATCTGGAGCTGCCGCAACTGGTTGGGCAAGGACGACTTCGAAGCCTGGGGCTGGCGCATCCCGTTCTGGTTCTCGGTGATCCTGCTCGGCGTGTCGGTGTGGATCCGCATGCAGTTGGCCGAATCGCCGCTGTTCCAGCAGATGAAGGCCGAAGGCAAGACCTCCAAGGCGCCGATCACCGAGAGCTTCTTCTCCAAGAACGGCAAGATCGCGTTGCTCGCCCTGCTCGGCGCGACCGCGGGCCAGGCGGTGGTGTGGTACGGCGGCCAGTTCTACTCGCTGTTCTTCCTGACCAAGACCCTCGGCATGGATCCAAACCAAGCCGACATCCTGATCGCAATCGCGCTCGCGCTGGCCACCGGCGGATTCATCCTGTTCGGCTGGCTGTCGGACAAGATCGGGCGCAAGAAGATCGTGCTGGCCGGCTGCCTGATCGCGGTGTTCACCTACTTCCCGGTGTTCAAGGCGCTCACCCACAACGTCAATCCGGCGCTGGAAGCCGCGGTCGCCGCTTCGCCGGTCACCGTCACCGCCGATCCGGAACGTTGCGCGTTCCAGTTCGATCCGGTCGGCAAGGCCGCGTTCAAGCAGTCGTGCGACGTGATCAAGTCGGCGTTGGCCAAGAAGGGCATCCCCTACATCAACGCGGCCGGTCCGGCCGGCAGTCTGGCGACGGTGAGCATCGGCGGCGCGAGCTTGAACAGCTTCGAGGGCGAAGCGCTCGACAGCGCGACGTTCAAGGCGCAGTCCGAAGCGTTCGGCAAGGAGCTCAGCGCGGCATTGACCACCGCCGGCTATCCGGCCAAGGCCGATCCGGCGCAGATCAACAAGCCGATGGTGATCGCGCTGCTGACCTTCCTGGTGCTGTTGGTGACCATGGTCTACGGCCCGATCGCGGCATGGCTGGTCGAATTGTTCCCGACCCGCATCCGCTACACCTCGATGTCGCTGCCGTACCACATCGGCAACGGCTGGTTCGGTGGCTTCCTGCCGTTCACCGCCTTCGCCATCGTCGCCGCCACCGGCGATATCTACAGCGGCCTGTGGTATCCGATCATCGTCGCGTCGATGACCGTGGTGATCGGCGCGCTGTTCCTGCCGGAAACCAAGGATCGCGATATCACCTTGTAACCTCTCACACTAAATGCGCATCAAAAAACAATGCCGGCACTATTGCCGGCATTGTTTTTATATATGTCGCTACGCCTTGGACCACACGTCTTTCTCAGCACTCTGCGCGCGCGAATGAAACATGTTGATTCTCCCGCCGCAGATGACTGCGATCAGACCAAAGGACCGGCACGATGCGATTTTCGATACGACCTCGCCGTGATTCTCACCCGGCCGCAACGACGATACGCGCCGGTGCGCAAGCGGTCATCCTGATCGTCGCGGCCACCGCGGCATCCGCCGCGTCGGCGGTCAATCGCGACGGATTCGTCGCCGAATACCCGAGCGGGCAACCGGGATTGACCTTGCCGCAGGTGATCGGCGACAACCTGCCGAAGGGCTACATCGTATTTACCTATGACGACGGCATGGACGAGCACAGCGTCGCGCTGGCGCGCTACCTGCAGGGACGCAATATCCGCGCCACGTTCTTCGTCAACGGCTGCCGGTTCACCGGACGCGGCGCGGGCGAGCCTTGTTCGCAGCTCAAGCAATACCCTTTGAGCACACTGGAACAACTCGTATCGGCCGATCAACAGGTCGGCAACCATACCGAACTGCACTACGCGCTCGACAGCAACTTCAATGCGGTGGGGCCGGTCAAGATCCGGCAAGACGTACTTTTGACCCAGGCGCTGATCGCCCCCTACCAACGCGACGGCTATTCCTTCTTTCGCGCGCCTTCCAACAACTGGGGCCAAGCCCCGTACGACCTGTTGCGCGACGAACCGGCGTTGAAAGATGTCGCCGGACCGATTCTCTACGACTACCTGGGCGCGGACTGGCCGTGCAACGACACGCGCTACAACGATCCGATCCAGAGTCCGGAAACCTGCGCGGACCGACTCTATGGGACCGATCCGACGCATAACAGCTACTCGCGCAGCATGCGTGGCGGCGTCGCCAAGAGCGGCATCGTGCAGATGCACGATCGCAGTCCCAATGCGGTGGGAAGCGACTACGCGTTCCGAATGACCAGGCGATTGATAGAACTGATCAAGAGCGATCCGGACACCAAGTACGTCTTCACCTCGCTCGACGCCATTCCCGGAATGGTCGGGACCGACAGCCGGCTGACGATCGACACCTACTCGACGCAGTTCTCCGACGCCTCCGGCACCGCTCAGATCGCCGGCCACTATCGCTCGATCCGAATGGGCGATGTCGACGGCGACGGCGTCCCCGACGTATGCGGAAAGCGGGTGGACGGCATCTACTGCATCGACGGAAGATCCCGCGCGAGCAGCAAATGGCGCGATCTTCCGGACAATCAGGGCTGGTCGGAAGCGAAGTACACGGCGACCACGCGACTGATCGACATGGACAACGACGGACGGGCGGACTTGTGCGTGCGTGGCGCCGCGGGAATTTACTGCATGCGCTCACTCGGCAATGCTTTCGCCGCGACCGTCACCTGGGCGACCGGCGCGGTGTTCTCCGATGCCGCCGGCTGGGGTGCGAGCGAGTCCATGTACGCATCGATCCAGATGGGCGATATCGACGGCGACCATCATCCAGATGTATGCGGACACGACGCCAACGGCATCGTTTGCCAGTTGTTCAACGGCGCGTCGTTCTCGGCCGCGCAGCGCTGGCTCAGCGGCGGATTCGACGACGCCAACGCATGGAATCATCGCGAGTACGCCGCAACCCTGCGCTTGGGCGACATCAACGGCGACGGTCGCGCCGATTTATGCGGGCGAGCAAGTTACGGCATCATCTGTTCGCTGTCGCAAGGCAGTGCGTTTTCCGCGCCGACCTGGTGGAGCAGCGCTTTCGCCGACCAGGAGCAATGGAATATTCCGGCGACATCGGGCGACGAGCGCGTGTATTTCCAGACCCTGTCCTTGGCCGATATCAACAACGACGGCAAGGCCGACATCTGCGGCCAGTATACGACCGGGGTGGCGTGCGCGTTCTCCGATGGGACCCGGTTCAGCGCTTACCATCACATCGACAACCGATGGATGACCGGCGCCAACGGCTACGGCAAACCGGCCTACGCACTGCCGTTGATGATCGGCGATACCGACGGCGATCAACGCAAGGAGATTTGCACCCGCGGCACGCAAGGCATTCGCTGCCTGCGCTGAACCGATCCGTCGCCATCCGGGCGCGCGCTCGCGCGCCTATCGACGCCGCTCCCGGCAGGGCCTAGCATCGCGCCATGTCCTCCCTGCCGACCCTGCTGGACGAGGTGCGCGCCTGCACCCGTTGCGAAGCGCACCTGCCGCACGGGCCGCGGCCGGTGGTGCAGGTGGGCGCGAGCGCGCGGATCCTGATCGCCGGGCAGGCGCCGGGACGCAAGGTCCACGAAAGCGGCATTCCGTTCGACGATGCCAGCGGCGAACGTCTGCGCGCGTGGCTGGGGTTGTCGCGCGAACTGTTTTACGACGCCGAGCGGGTCGCGATCCTGCCGATGGGGTTCTGCTTTCCCGGCACCGGCCGCGCCGGCGATCTGCCGCCGCGGCCGGAATGCGCGCCGACCTGGCGCGCGCGGCTGATGTCGCGCTTGAATCATCTGCAACTGACCCTGGTGGTGGGCCAGTACGCGCAGGCCTATCACCTGCCCGATGCGGGCGCCTCGTTGACCCAGGCCGTGCTGGCATGGCGCGACACCTGGCCCACCGTGGTCGCGCTGCCGCATCCGAGCCCGCGCAACAATCTGTGGCTCAAGCGCAATGCCTGGTTCGAACGCGAACTGGTGCCGCTGCTGCGCGAGCGGGTCGCGCAAGTGCTTGCCGATTGATCAAGCCAATGACGCCGAATCGATTGGCGCGCAACTGAGTCAGAAGTAGCGGGGCCGCGCGTGAGCGCCTGGATCGATCCGATCGCCGCCGCATCGTGCAGGCTCGTCGTTCGCGCTCGGATCATGCCGCCGCCGCGATCACTGATAAACGAACTTCGGCATTTCCCATTCGTAACGGATCGCCAGCAGGCGCAGCGCGAAGCCGCCGCCGAGGCATAGCAGCACGCTTGCATTTTCGGCCACCCCGAGGCGCAACAGCAGCAGATAGGCCACGCCGGTCAACAGCGAAATCACCGCGTACAACTCGCGCTGGAACACCAGCGGAATCTCGTTGCAGAGCACATCGCGCAACACCCCGCCGAACGCGCCGGTCAGCATGCCGGCGATCACCACGATCGCGGGCTGATGGCCGGCCTCGCGCGCCACCGCGCAGCCGATCAGGGTGAACGCGATCAGGCCAAGCGCGTCCAGCCACAGGAAGGTGCGACGCAGGTAATGCAGTTTCTTGGCCAGGAACGTGGCCGCGATGGCCGCGCCGATGGTGTAGCCCAGGTACTCGGGATGGCGCACCCAGCCCAGCGGGTAGTGACCAAGCACGATGTCGCGCAGCGAACCGCCGCCGAGCGCGGTGACGCAGGCGATGATGACCACGCCGAACAAATCCATGCGCCGCCGACCGGCGGACAGCGCGCCGGTCATGGCTTCGGCGCTGATGGCGATGAGGTAGATGATCTGCAACAACATGGCGGTGCTCCGTCGGACGATGCGGGAGAACCGTGGCCATGCGACGCAAACACAACGCGTGATGCGATGCCTCGCATGCGACCACCGACCGTGGCGGCGCGCGCGAAGCGACGCTGCGCGGCGGCGGGCCGCGCATCGTGCATGCACTCATGAATTTGCGCGGCATCATCGAAAGACGAAGGCCACGGCGCCGCTCCCGCTGTCCTTTTACCTGAGAGTTTGGGCGGCCCGGCGCATCCGCGTCGGCCCGCTTGCCCCTTCGGTGGGCCGCGTGGCGGCCTCTCTCCAGATCGGCGATGGTGTCCGCAGTGTTTCGGCCGAACGGCCGAGCCTGAGCGATTATGGGAGCCTGCGCCTTCGGCGGGCATCGGCCGCGGGGCCGGCGCCACTCTTCTGCGAACGGGGCGGATGGTAGCAGGTGCTGGTGCGGCCGATGGTTGCGCGGGCTGTCGCCTTGTCGCCGCGGTAAATCCCCCGGCATGGCTCTGTTGCTGTGGCTGTTGCTGTTCCCCCCTTTGCAAAAGGGGGGCAGGGGGGATTCGCTTTTGCTTTTTGGCTTTATCAATCAAAGCGACAGCCAAAGCCAAAGCCAAAGCGAATCCCCCCTGCCCCCCCTTTTGCAAAGGGGGGAACAGCAAAAGCGCAATCGCGATCTCGGCAGCACCCTGTAGGAGCG
>NZ_LMHM01000012.1:789634-814597 GCF_001427785.1 Lysobacter sp. Root690 | reverse complement strand
CGCGGCTTGCGCCGCTTCTACAGTCGGACTTCGATCAACGCGGCGGATCGGGATCGGCCAAAGCCTCGACCATCGACTGCTCCAACGACCGCGCCGGATCGCTGCGGATCGCGTCGAGCTCATCGCTCGGCCATTCGCGACGCAAACGCCCGTCCATCAGCAGCAGCGCGCAATTGATGAAACGCTCGGCCACATCCAGCGAATGGGTCGCCAGCAACACCGCGGTGCCGCGCTCGGCGGCGAGCCGTTGCAGGTGATGCTTGAGCGCGTACGCGCTCAGCGGGTCGAGCCCGTTGAGCGGTTCGTCCAGCACCAGCAACAGCGGTTCGCCGAGCAATCCCAGCAGGATCGCGAGTTTCTGCCGCGTGCCCAGCGAGTATTGGCCGATGCGGCGATCGAGCATCGCGGTGCAGCCCAGGGTCTCGGCCAGGGCCAACGTGGCGGCGGGAATTTCATTGGAACCGCGCGCGCCGGCGAACAACCGCAGGCATTCGCGTCCGCTCAACAACGGCGGCAAGCGCGCCGGATCGACCGCGAAGCCGAGTTGCCGACGCGCGGCCAGCGGCTCGCGCACGATGTCGTGGCCGCCGATCAGCACGCGGCCGGCGCTGGGCCGCTGGATGCCGGCCAGGCAATGCAGCAAGGTGGTCTTGCCCGAACCGTTCGGCCCGATCAGGGCGACGAATTCGCCGCCGCGCAGGCGCAGGTCGATGCCGTGCAGCACGGCGTGTTCGTCGTAGCGATGCTGCAAGTTGTCGAGTTCGAGAACGAAGTTCATCGCGGCGACACGGATCGATGCACGCGACCCAGGCCGGACAGCGCCGGCAGCGACAACACCAGCACGATCGCCAGCAATACCGGCGCGGCGCGCCAGCTCAGCGACAGCAGCGCGCCGCCGAGCAGCATCAGCGCCATCGCGCAGACGAAGGCGAACGCGGGATAGCGCCAGGCCGCGCGAGCGAAGGCCCGCGGCGCGCGCGGCGTGCTGGCGAGCAAGCGGTCGGCGGCGACGGTCGCGGCGACGCAGCTGCGCACAACCAGACTGAACCATGCGATCGCGACGGCGATCAGCAACACGCCCAGACCGGCGGCGATCGCGGTCGAACTCGGCAGCGCCGCCAGCACCGCGCCTACCATCCAGGCATGCCCGCCGCGGCGCCAGCGCAGCAAGGCTTCGCGGCGTTGCCAGTCGCTCAGATGGGGTAGGCGCGCATCGTCGAGCCAGCGCAGGCCGAACAGCGGCTGGCGCGCGCCTTCGCGCAAGCGATGACGCGGATGACGGCGATGGCGCAAGCCCGAGATCAAACCGAACGACGCGCCGAGGCCGAGCCCGCCGGCGACGATCCAGCACGCGCTTCGCACGGCCGCGGCCTCGCCGCCGAACGCGATCAGCACCGCGGCGGCGATCAGCATCGCCAGCAAGGTCGCCGCGAACGCGAGCACGATCAGGGTGCGGGTGGTGGCGGCCGGCGCGATCGGCGCGGCCGCCCACCAACCGTGGCGCAGCCGCTCATCCAGCGCGATCAAACGACCGCGCGCGAGCGCATAGGCCAGGGCGAGCGCAAGCAGCGCGAACGGCAACGGCAGCTGCGCGATCAGACGCGGCACCGCGGCCGGCAACATCGCCGCTTCGCTGCCGGACAGGCGCAGGCCCAGCGGCAGCAGAATCGACAACGCCAATAAGCCGATCGCACCGCGATTGCGCCGCCAGCCGCCGCCGCGCGCGGCGGCGATGCGGGCCTCGCTGAGCCAAGGGTGTAGTCGGAGCCGCATGGGGTGGGTGCGCCGTTGTGCGGGAATCTGGTTCGCACACTACACGCTCGGCATCGCCACGTTGACAGCGGCCGGCCCCATTGCAAGCATCCGTCCGACTGTCCCCCCACGCACGAGATGTCCATGACCAGACCGCCCTTGCCGGAGGAGTTGTTCAGGCTCGAACGGCAGCAAGAGCTCGCCACGGATGTCGAACCGTTCGGCCACGATCTCGCCGAGCGTGTCGCCAGCGGCCTGCAAGCCGGTTGGGTGCTCGCGTATAGCCATCGCGATTACTGCGGCATGGGCCTGTACTGGCGGGACGGCCGGTTTTACTACGCGGAAATCTACGACGGCCGGCCCGATGAGCCGGCACTGCGGGTGTTCGACGAACGCGGTGCGTTCGTGGAATGGTTCGCGGGCCAATCCAGCGCCAGTCTCGCCCGCCTCGACGACCCTAAACCGTTCTTCCGCGGCAACCAGGTGATCGCGCGTTGGCGCGTGCTCGAGTTCGTGAAGCAGGCCGATGCCGGGCCGCCTGAGTATCCGCAGTTGCCGCCAGACTAGGCCGCGCTCGCATCGCGCGGAGGCCGTCGCGCCGGCTCGGTCTGACGCTGCCGCATCCACTCAGATCGGTATGCTCAGCGCGCGCCGGCGATGCAGCGCTGACGCAGCGCCTCGTCGAGCGACACCTCGCCGGCCCAGACCTCGATCCCGGCCCAGGCCCGCTCGATCGCCGCGCTCACCGCGATGTCGTCGCCCAGATCGCCTTCGTTGACCCGCTTGAACAACGCCGCCGCGCCGTCCGGTCCCGGCAGGTCCGCGGCCTCGTCGAACATCGTCCCGGCCGACACGAACACATGCCGCTCGGCCAGGCCGATCAGACACGCCAAGTGCTGGGCGAATTCGGCGGCCAGCAGGGTCAGCGGCTTGCGCGCGAAACGATTGCGCAGCTTGCCGATCAATTCGTAGAGCTCGCCGACCACGATCTCCGACAGCGCGCGATTGACCGCGTCGTCCTCGGGATGCGCGGCCAGCGCGCGCAGCGTCTCGACCAGGGTGCCGTGATCGGGCGCGATCCACAGCGCGCGCGCATGCACGAACTGGCCGTGGCTGAGCGCCCAGTCTTCCTCGACGCTGCGCGCGTAGTCCTCGACCGCGGTACGCGAGTACAGATTGACCTCGGCCTTACCGCGGCCGTGCACCCACTCCAGCGATTGATCGAAATCGATGCCGAACGCGCCATCGTCGAGCACCGCCCACAACTCCACGTCCGAGTACGGACCGTCGTCGTCGCGGGCGGTCGAACCGTACAGCGCGACCGCGAGCAGACGCTCGCCGTGCTGCTCGCGCAGTTGCTCGACGATCGCATCGACCAGTTCGCGGCGTTGTTCGCAGGTGACCGATTGGGGGCCGGCGAACAAGGTGTCGAGTTCGCCGCGGGGCAAGGCATATTCCATCAAGACTAGGTACCACGCGATGCACGAACGCGGCAATTGCGCGATCCGGGCATTGCGACCGGGTGCGGATAAACAGGCCGATACGCTCGATTCGCGCGCATCGCCGTCGCCACGCGCGGCGGATGCGAGGCGAGCGCGGTCATTGCGGCGGCGAAGCGAGCTCGCGCGCGTCGAGCCAGCCGTCGCGATTGCGATCCTGCTTGCCGAAGCGTTCGGCCAGGGTCATGCGATGCTGCTCGCGGGTCAGCGCGAGGTGACCGCGCCTGTTCGGCGGTTGCTCTTGCGCATCGAGCACGCCATCGTGATTGGCGTCCATCGCGTCGAAGGCGTAGCTCAACCAGTCCTGGTACTCGATCAGCGAGATCTTGCCGTCGCCATCGGCGTCCATGCGCGAGAGGTAGTCGCCGGTGGAGGTGACCTGGGCCGCGACCGCGACGGGCAACAGGCACAGAACGAAGGCGAGCGGGCGATACGACATGAACGCGGGACCGTGGAAGACCTGCGGCGAAGGGTGAGGCCGTAGCGCAATGCAGGCAAGTGGGTGCGACGAGGCGCCAGGCACAACGTGGCGGACGACCAGTCGTATCCACGGCGTCGATGATCGCGTTCGAAACGCAGTCGTTGCTGCGCGCGCCCGCGGCGACAACCCACGCGCACCCAGCCCGCATGCCCGAGGCCGGTGGCATCGGACATGCGGGGATTGCAACGAGGCGGGGCCTTACTCGGGATCGCAGCAGCCGAACTCGTAGCCGCCGAAGTCGCAGCCGGCCTTCGGCAAGCATCCTTCGGCATACGGACGGTCGGCGTGAGCGACGCCGAATCCGAGTCCCGCGGCGAACAGCGTGGCCAACAGCAACAGCTTGGTGCGCTTGATACGAACGTTCATGGCTCTCTCCATTGAGCTGATCGATCGCGGCTGCCGTCCCTGGCCGGCCGCGTCAGGGGTGGCGAAGGATCGTCCTTGAATTATCGGCGGGCTCGCGCGCGAGCGAGGCGCGACGGATCCCGCGCGGCGATGGCGGCGCGATCGAATACGTTTCGTACGCCGGGCGAGCGGGTCGGACATCGATGTCCTTGTGCATGTGGCACCTTCCGTGTGGCCGCGGCGGAGTGAGCGCGGCAATGGCCGATATCGACGCTACACCCGCATCTGCCACGCCGCAATCGGCGCCGTTGCACATGCAAGCCGATCATGGCGCCGGACGCGATCCGGACACGGCATTGATCGATGCACGGCCACGAACGCGCGCGCAATAAAAAACCCGCGCATCGCTACGCGGGTTTTCGTTTGCCGCTTGTCGCCGCGCTCAGTGACGCGCCGGCGCGAGCGCGTAGCCCTTGAGCCGCGCCGAGAACTGCTGCAACGCCTGAATGCCGCTGGCTTCGGCTTCCACGCACCACGCGTGCAGCCGCGCCAAAGTGGCCTGGGCGTCGTGCGAACGGTCGTCGAGCACCTGCGCCAGGCGCTGGCGGAAATCGGCCACGGTGGCCATGCGCGGACGCTCGTCGATCCAGTGCTGCAGACGCGCGCGCGCGTCGCCGTCGAGCCAGCGGCCACCGTCGGCCAGGCCCTTGCGCAGACGGCGCGGCAGCGAACGCATGCGGTCGCCGGCATGGCCGGCTTCCTCGCGCAGCGCCGGCAGGGTGACGTTGCGGTAATAGTCGGTCATGGCCTGGAAGCGGATCGCCAGCAGCGCCTTGAGGGTTTCGCCGTCGGGCATGGCGATGTTCGGTCGCACGTCCAGCGATGGCGCCACGCGCAGCACCTTGGCCAGGCGCAGCGCGCTCAGGCCGCGGATCACGGTCCAGCCGATGTCGAATTCCCACTTGCGCAGGGCGAACTTGGCCGAGCTCGGGAACGCGTGGTGGTTGTTGTGCAGTTCTTCGCCGCCGATCCAGAAGCCCCACGGGGTCAGGTTGGTCGCGGTGTCGGTGGTCTCGAAATTGCGATAGCCCCACCAGTGGCCCAGGCCGTTGACCACGCCGGCGGCCCAGAACGGAATCCACAGCATCTGCAGCGCCCAGATCGCCACGCCGGCGAAACCGAACAGGGCGAAGCTCAGCAGCAGCAACAGCACCGGGCCCTTGGTCGCGTGCGGGGTGTAGAGCTTGCGTTCGATCCAGTCGTCCGGGCAGCCCTTGCCGTACTTCTCGATGTCGTCGCGCTCGGCGCGCGCTTCGCGGTACAGCTCAACGCCGCGCCACATCACCGTGTCGATGCCCTTGAACTGCGGGCTGTGCGGGTCTTCCTCGGTCTCGCACTTGGCGTGGTGCTTGCGATGGATCGCCGCCCACTCCTTGGTGATCATCGAGGTGGTGAGCCAGGTCCAGAACCGGAACACGTGCGCCAACGCCGGATGGAAGTCGACCGAGCGGTGCGCCATCGAGCGGTGCAGGTACAAGGTTACCGACATGATCGTCAGCTGGGTCACCACCAGGAAATAGATGGCCAGTTCCCAGAAGCTGGCCTGGATCAGGCCACCGGCGAGGAAATCGATCAGGAACGCGGGCATTGCGGACTCCGGGAGCGGCGAGGGTCCGGCGGCCGACGGTGGAACCGACGGGGCCGGCAGCGGACAGTTTGAACCAATTAAAAGACAGTTGTGCAGTCGATCATGCCACCTCTCGCCCACCGTTCGCGCCGGTACGGCCGCAGGTCCTGCACAGGCGTTTGTGATGGGGTCGTGGATTCCAACGGGCAAGCCGGCGCGCAGCGGGCACGGCTGAGCGGTTCAGGGTGATCGGGGTGGTACCAGGACGCTTCGAGCCTTGCCCGGGGCCGCGTTCGGGCGGGGCTGAAAACCCTTCCGACGAAGCGAGCCTCAGTCCGTGCCGCCGCCCCCGCCGCCGGCGATCCGCACCCGCGACTTCGCCAGTTCGGCCTGGGCGAACCGCCGCAACGCCGTCCGGTCCTGCTTGCCGAACAGCGAGCGCTTGCCGCAGTGATCCAGCAGCAGGTTGAGGTCCTGCGCCTCGCCGAGGCGTTCGATCTGGTGCTTGTCGAACTTCGGCGCATCGCGGCCGAGCTTGGCCGTCTTCAAGGCGCGCTGCTGCTGCGACAGGCGGCGCGCGCGTCGGCGCCAGCCGTGCCAGTCCTCGTCGTCGCCGCTGCGGCGCGCGTTTTCGGCCGCGCGCGCGACCCGCGCCAGGCTGACCACGACCGCTTCGCGCCAGTGCTCGGGCTGCAGGCCGGCCCAGGGCAAGGCGCGCAGACCGGCGCGCAGCACCCGCAACAGCGAGCGGCGCGCGCCCAGGTCCGGGTCGTCGATGCGCGCCTCACGCGCGGCCTGCGCGCGCGCGGTCGCCGCGCGCCGCCGTGTGCGCGAGAGCAATGCGCGGATCTCGGCATCGCTGTGGTGGCGCAGCAGGCGATCGAAGGTTTCGACCAGCGCATGCGCATCGCGCAAGGCCGACAGACCGTCGTTGAGCTTGCGCAGTTCGCGATCGATCAAGGCCGCGCCCGGCCCCAGCGCCGGCCCGCCCAGGGCCAGGGTCGCGCGGGCGCGGCGCAGGTTCTTGCGCGCCAGATGGACGCCGGCGTGAATGCGGCTGCCGCGCCAGCCCAGCGCATCGAGGGCCTGATCGAGTTCGTGGGTGGCGAAGGCCCGCAAGCGCAGGCCGGGCGGGCGTGGCGCAGCGTCGCTGGCCGATGCCGGATCGCCGCCGGCGTCAGTGGCTCCGGCCGCGGCGCGCCGCGGTTCGTGCCCGAAGTCCGAACCGAAGTCCGGCCCCGAACGCGGCCCGGATCGCGCCCCGGTGGCGGCCTCCTCGGATTCGCTCGCCTGCGGCATCGCACGGACTCCCGGAATGGAGGCCCGCCCGCAACGGCGCGGGGCCTTGACCGGGATAGTACGCTGGGCACATGCCTGAATTACCTGAAGTCGAAACCACCCGACGCGGGCTCGCCCCGCACCTGGAAGGCCGCCGCGTGGTCACCGCGATCCTGCGCCGGCCCGACCTGCGCTGGCCGATTCCTTTGGCGATCGAAGACACCCTGCCCGGCCAACGCATCGACGCGGTGCGCCGCCGCGCCAAGTACCTGTTGCTCGACACCGCCGCCGGCAGCGCGCTGCTGCACCTGGGCATGTCCGGCAGCCTGCGGGTGTTGCCGGCCGACACGCCGGTGCGCGCGCACGACCACGTTGACCTGTTGCTCGATTCCGATCACGTGCTGCGCTTCAACGACCCGCGCCGCTTCGGCTGCCTGCTGTGGCAAGCGCCGGGCGAGACCCACGAGTTGCTGCGCGAGCTCGGCCCGGAGCCGCTGTCGGACGACTTCGACGGCGACTATCTGTTCGAACTCAGCCGCGGCCGCAAGGCGCCGGTGAAAACTTTTTTGATGGATCAGAAAGTCGTGGTCGGCGTCGGCAACATTTACGCGGCCGAAGCCTTGTTCGCCGCCGGCGTGTCGCCGTTGCGCGCCGCCGGCAAGGTCGCGCGCGAGCGCTACGTGCAACTGGCCGAATCGATCAAGACCATCCTGGGCTACGCGATCCAGCGCGGCGGCACGACCTTGCGCGACTTCATCAGCCCCGACGGCGCGCCGGGCTATTTCGAACAGGAACTGGCGGCCTACGGACGCGGCGGCGAACCGTGCCCGCGCTGCGGCCGGCCGCTCAAGCAGGCCAGCATCGGCCAGCGCACGACGGTGTGGTGCGGGCATTGCCAGCGTTGATCGCCTGGCGGCGCGGCCGCTGAATTCGAGGCGATTCGAAATCGCGGGCGCGCATGGCGGGCGTTGATGCGTCCGCGTTTCGCGGGCGCGGCCATCGCCTTCGCGAACAGACGTGGCCGACGCGAGCCTCGCCCGCGCCGGGGCGCGCGCTCGCGGTTCGCGATCTCGCCGCGCCGATCCGGCAGCGCCCGCCACTCCCGCCGATGCCGCTCAACCGGCCTGTCATCCGAATGCGACCACGCGCGTTAGCGTGAGGGGGTATTTTCTGCGCCCGGGCCTTTCAGGCGACACCGCTAAAATCCAGCCGGCGCAGGTGCGATTGGTGCCAAGCCTGTCGCTACCAAGGGAAGATGAACGCGCTATAGTCGCAAGGAGTCGAGGGGTATATGGCCGATAGCGCTGACATCACCATCCTGTTGGATGCCGCCCGCGAGGGCGATCGCGGTGCGCTCGATCGCGTGCTGGCGACGCTGTATCAGGAACTGCACACGATGGCCCGGCGCCAGTTGGCCGGCCAGCACGGGCAGACCCTGGACGCGACCGCGCTGGTGCACGAGGCCTACCTCAAACTGGTCGGTCGCCGCGAGGCGCAGTTCGACGATCGCGCGCATTTCTTCGCTTACGCCGCCTCGGCCATGCGCAGCGTGGTGGTCGATTACGCCCGTCAACGGCTCGCGCAAAAGCGCGGCGGCGATCTGCACCGGGTCACCGAATTGCCCGAAGACGTCGAAGGCGGCCTGCGCCTGGACGAAGACACGCTGGGCCTCGACACCGCGCTGACCAAACTCGCCCAGGTCGATCAGCGTCTGGCCCAGGTGGTTGAACTGCGCTATTTCGCCGGCCTGTCGGAACTGGAAATCGCCGCGCTCCTGCAACGCTCCGAACGCAGCATCCGCCGCGACTGGCAGAAGGCCCGCTTGTTCCTGCTGGCCTCGCTGCAGGACGAGCCCAACCGCTGACGGCCGCGGTCGCGCCGATGATTCGCGCCGCGCGCCCCGCCGTCATGCGCATCGCCATGCACGCCGCCGCCCAGTTCATCGCCGGCTTCGCCGCCACGCAAGTTTTCGCCGCGCCGCGCGTCGCGGCCTGATCGCGCATGGACGCCGAGCGCTGGCAACGCCTGTCTCCGCTGCTCGACGCCCTGCTCGAGCTCGAACCGGGCGCGCGCGCCGAACGCCTGCGCGAGCTGCGCGCCGACGATCCCGCGCTGGCCGACGAACTGAGCGAACTGATCGGCCTGGAAGAAGGCCACGAAGACTTCCTCGCCGAACCGCTGGTGCCGCCGCAGAACGTCGGCATGCGCCCCGGTGTCGAGGTCGGCACGTATCGGCTGGAAAGCCTGCTCGGCGAAGGCGGCATGGGCCAGGTCTGGCTGGCTTCGCGCGCCGACGGTCTGTACCAGCGCCGGGTCGCATTGAAACTGCTGCGGCCGGGCCTGGCCGACACCAACCTGCGCACCCGCTTTACCCGCGAACGCCAGATCCTCGCCCGCCTCGCCCATCCGCACATCGCCCGTCTGCTCGACGCCGGCGTGACCCGCGAGGGCTTGCCGTATCTCGCCCTGGAGTACGTCGAAGGCGAGCCGATCACCGACTACTGCCGCAATCAGCGCACCCCGCTCGACAAGCGCCTGCGCATGTTCCAGCAGATCTGCGACGCGGTCAGCCACGCCCACGCCAACCTGATCGTTCACCGCGACCTCAAGCCGTCCAACATCATGGTCACCCCGGCCGGCGACGTGCGCCTGCTCGACTTCGGCATCGCCAAGCTGCTCGACAGCAGCGACGTGCCGTTGCCCGAGCAGACCCGCACCGGCGCGCGCGCGTTCACCCTGCACTACGCCGCGCCCGAACAGGTGCGCGGCGAACCGGTCACGACCATGACCGACGTGTATTCGCTCGGCGTGGTGCTGTACGAACTGCTGACCGATTCCAAACCTTATCGGCTCAAGCGCCAGACCGACGCCGAATGGGAAGAGGCGATCCTCGCCGCCGATCCGCTGCGGCCTTCGCAGGCGGTATTGCGTTACGCCGACAACGACGATGCCGACATCGATCCGGTGTCGCTGCGCCGGCTCGGCCGCCAGCTGGCCGGCGATCTCGACAACATCGTGCTCAAGACCCTGGCCAAGCGGCCCGAGCAACGCTATCCGTCGGTCGAAGCGCTGTCGCTGGATCTGCAACGGTTCGAATCCGGCCGTCCGGTGCTCGCGCGCGCGCAGAGCCTGCGCTATCGCTTCAACAAATACGTAGCCCGCCATCGCTGGGCGCTGGCGACCGCGGCGTTGGTCGCGGTGGTGCTCAGCGCCGCGCTCGGCATCGTCGCCTGGCAGGCGCGCGAAGCGGTCGGTGAAGCGGCGCGCGCGCAGGCCATGCAGGATTTCATGGTCGGCCTGTTCGAAAGCGCGCGCGGCACGCCCGAGGGCGAAGCGCTGGACCTGCGCGGCCTGCTCGATGCCTCGGTCGCGCGCGGCAATCGCGAACTCGCGCGTCAGCCGCGCGCGCGCGCCGAGTTGTTCGGAGTGATCGCGCGCATGCGCACCGGCCTGGGCGACTACAGCGAAGCGCGCGCCTTGCTCGAACGCCAGGCCACGATCATGGCCTCCACCGACGACATCCCCGATAGCCTGCGCCTGCAGTCGCTGACCCAGCGCGGCAAGGTGCTGCGCCTGCTCAACCAGCCGCGCGATTGCGCCGCATTGATGCAGCCCGAACTGATGCTGGCCCGACGCGAACAAGCGCAGCTGCCGTTGCAATCGAGCGATTTCTATTCCGAACTGGGCCGCTGCCGGCGCGCCAACGGCGAACGCCAGGGCGCGCGCCAGTTGTTCGAGCGCTCGCTGGCGGTGCGCCGCGAAATGCAGGAAAACACCGACGTCGGCGAAGTCGAGAACCTGATGGACCTGGCCAGCCTGCAGGCCGATGCCGGGCAAAGCCGCGAAGCCCTGCAAGGCTTCGAACAGGCGCGTCGCCGCCTGCAGCAGAGCGTCGGCGACCGCCATCCGCTGCAGGTCGAAATCGGCCGCAGCCTGGCCGCGTTGCGACGCGAGCTGGGTCAAGTCAACGACGCCGAACGCGACGCCCGCGATGCCTTGGCCATCGCCCTGGAAGTCAACGGCGCGCAGCATCCGGCCACGCTCGCGGTGCGCCGCCAGCTGGCCGGCCTGCATGTCGATCAAGGCCAGTTCGCCCAGGCGCAAAGCGAGTTCGAACTGATCCGCGGCCTGCTCACGCAGCGGCTCGGCGCGGGCAACCCCCAGTTGGCCAGCACCTACAGCGCGCTGGGCATCATCGCCTGGGAACGCGGCGACCTGGAGCGGGCCTTGGGCGAACTCGATCGCGCGGTCGCGGTCGCGCGCAAGCAACCGGCGCCAGACGTGCTGGCCGACTTGTTGTTCAACCAGGCGCTGGTGCTGCACGCCGCCGGCCGCGACGCGCAGGCCAAGCCCTTGCTCGAGGAAAGCCGCCGCCTGCGCGCGCAGCACTTCGGTGTCGACAGCGGCCTCGTCGGCGACACCGATCGCCTGCTCGGCGATGTCGATATCGCCCTGGGCGAACGCAAGCGCGGGCTGAGTCGCCTGAGCAACGCGCTGACCCTGACCCGCAAGCATTACGGCGACCGCCATCCGCACACCCGCCACGTCGAGCTCGATCTGGCCCACGTCCAGGCCCAGGCCGGCGACGCGGCCGCGCTGGCGCAACTGGATTCGCTGTCGGGCCTGCCGACCACCGACGAGGAACTGCGCAAACTCGGCTGGCGCGCGCAGGCCTATGCCGCGCAGGCGCGCTGCGCCGGCGGCGAACGCGGTCAGGCGCGGGCCAAGCTCGACGGCCTGCTGCGCGCGATCAACGATGCGCGACCCGACGGCAGCGAGGTGGGTCGCGAAGTGCAGGCGATCCGCGAGGCGTGCATAGCGCAGTAATCGCCGACGCGATCGGTCGCGACGCTCGCTTAGTCGCCATCCAGGCTGGGAATCAACATCAGCAGGTCGGTCACCCCGACATCCACTCCGGCCTGGGTCAACAAGGTGCTGACCTGGCCGCGGTGATGGGTCTGGTGATTGAAGAAGTGCATCACCAGGCTGCCGAAGCGACGCCGCGACGCGACGCCCTTGGTGTTGGCGTAAGCGAGCACGTGATCCAGATCGGCCTCGCTGAGCTCGGCGACCCAGGCGTCGATGACGCCGTCGAGTCGTTCGCGCGCGGCGCGCAGCGACGGCAGATCCTCATGCGGGGTCGCGCGCAGGTCGCGCGGCGGCGCCATCGTCCGGATCGGTTCCAGCGCGGCGAAACCCGCGGGATGCGTCGCGAAACGATGCAGCCAGATCGTATCGGCGATCAGCAGATGATTGAGCGTGCCGAGGATGGAGCCGAAGAACGCGCCACGGTCTTCGGCGATCGCCGCCGCCGGCAAACGCGCGGCCGCGGCGTAGACCTGCTCGTTCATCCAGCGGTTGTAGGCGGCCATCAACACCGCGTGTTCGCGCAGATTCATCCGCCACGTTCCTGTCGTTCGGCGCGGTCAGTTTAACCGCCCGCGCCTACGACCCTCGGTGCCGTAGGCGACACCGCGCCATGGATGCATGCCGATGGCCGCGCCCTGGCCGAAATCGCGAACAGGGCACGGCCGGACAACCACGCGCGATCAGTGCCCGAACATTTTGCCGAGCAGATAGCGCAGGCCGAGTTGCGCGGTGACCGACTGCTCCGCGGCCGCCTGCCCCACCGGCAACTGGACCGGACGCGGCGTGGCGGCGCAACGCGGTTCCGGCGCGGCCGTGCGCGGCACCGCCACCGTCGCCAGCTCGACGCAGGCGGCATCCATCGCGCCGGCTTCGGCCGCGCGCGCGCCCACCGTCGGCACCTCGCGCGACAGCAGCACGGTCGGTTTGGCCGGCAAGCCGTTCCACACCATGGGCGTATCCAGCAACTCGATCCGCGTGACCGCCTTGTCGGCGGGCACGTTGATCACCCAGGTCACGAAACTGTCGCCGTTGTTCGGATCGCTGGCGCTGGCCGGCGGCGCCGCGGTGGCGCCGAACCACGGGCGGAACCCGTTCTGCAGCACCACGTGACGCAGGCTGCCGTCGGCGTAGGTCACCCGCACGGTGTAGTCGCAGCCGCCGTTCTGGCAGTACCAGGCATAGGTGCCGGTGTTCGGCACGATGCTGGCTCGCTGCACCGCATCGGACGGATCGACATAGCGCTGCAGGTTGCCGCGATACGCGATCGGCGGATAGATCTGCGACACCCCGGCGGTGCCGGCGTTGCTGTAGGCGATCGCGATGCCCTGGACCGGCACGTCGCGCCGTTCCGGCAGGCCTTGATTGAAACCGTACAGGCCGTTGCTCTCGGTGCTCGGCGCGAAGTTGATCCAGCGCCGGTCGATCGTGTCCCAGCGCTTGTAACCGCCGGGGAAGGCGGCGTCGGCGACGATGCTGCCGCCGGAATAGACGCGCGCGCCCTTGCTGTCGATGCTGGTGGTGCCCTCCAGATGACGCTGCATCATCGCGGTGCTGTAGTCGGAGAAGGTCGCGAAGCGATAGTCGCGGGCCTGATCGCCGGAGCCGCTCTGCATCGGGTCCTGCTTGATGCAGCGGCCCTGCGCATCGATCTGACGCGGCGTGCCGTTGAAGGTATCGCCGGCGCAGGTGCGATAGCGCGAGGCGGTGGCCGGCACGAACGGCGCGAGGAATTCCTTGCGCGTGCTGTCGTAGCCCCAGACCGATCCGTTCAAGCTGCCCGCCGGATACGGGTACTTGCCCTCGTTGTAGGCCTCGCCCTGATGCGGCAGGCCCATCGCGTGGCCCTGTTCGTGGATGAAGATGCCGGTGTAGGCGTAATCGCCGGTGCCGGTGTCGCCGCCTATCGAGCCCAGTCCGCCGCCCGCGCCGGTGATCTTGCCGCTGGCGTTGAACAGGATCAGTGGCGCGTAGTACTGGACCGGACCGGACGATTCGCCATTGGCCGCCAACAGGCCGCCGAGCACATCCAAGGCCGCGCCCAGGATCTGGAAGCCGGCCTGCTCCTCGTTGGTGTTATGCGCCAGATAGGCCGGCTTGCCGCCGCTCGGCGCGATCGACAGCGTCGACCACACCACCCGCTGGGCCGGATGGTTTTGCGCGACCACGCTGGCCACCGGCCACTTGGCGAAGATCTCGCCGACGGTGCCGGCGTCCGGCGCGCCGGTGGTCGACAGCGGAACGGAATTGGTTTCGTTGGCGCCGAACAGATAGAACGGCAATACGCGCAGGGTCACCGGGCTGTCGGCGCCGACGACGGGCGCGCGGAAGGCGCCGACGCGGTAATTGTCGGCGCGCACGCGCAACTGCAGCCCCGGCACCAGCCACGCGGCCGGCAAGGTCGCGCTGTAGCGCGCGTTCGGATATGCCGCGCCGCCGGCCTCGGTGGGCGGAATCGACTGGGCCAGTGCCAAGGTGCCGAGCTGGACGCCGTTGGCCCAGCCTTCCAATTGCGGATTGCCGGCGTTGTCGGCCGACAGACGCAGCAGTGCGAGCGTTTCGCGTCCACCCGTGGCGTGCAGGCTTTCCTTGGCCGCGCGCAGCGTCCAGCTCAGCCCGGCTTCGGGCACGACGTGGGTCTGGGCCAGTTCGAGTCCGGCGATCTCCAGCGCCGACGCGCCCGGTGGCGGATTCGTCGGCGGCGTGGTGGGAGGCGTGGTCGGCGGTGCGGTCGGAGGCGCGGTCGGACCCGGCGAATTTCCGCCGCCCTTGTTGCCGCCACCACCTCCGCCGCCGCACGCGCTCAGCGTCAGCGCGATCGACAGGCACAACACGGTCTTGGCGTAGCGAATGGTCTGCATGATGACTCCCCCATGGCGCGGATCTCGGCACGCGCCTGCGAACAACGAATGAGCATCCTGCGTAGTGGCCGTCGCCGCGAAGCGCGATCGTCTCCCCACGATCCGGCGGACGGCATCATACGCATGCAATTACGGTGCGTCGCCGCATTGCGCGCGGCATCCGCGCACGATTGCGGCATTCGCGATACGCGCGACTCGCGCGCACTCGCGCACATGCCGGGATTCGCTAGCACGCTGCGTCACGCATGCATGCGCGATGCACGCGACGATGTGCGTTCAAGCTGTGATTACCTGCACAGTCTCGACGAAATACGTCGCTGTATGGCGATACTCAGCGAGCGACGCGGCGAATCATGGCGCGCGCGATCCGAAGGCTGCGAAGCCATCGCGCGCGCACTCGCCCGAGCCGGATTAAATCGTGAGCGCCGCGCATATTTGCGCGAAATTCGGAATGCCCGCGAGACCGCGAAGCCTTGCGCGTAGCGAAAGATTACGATTGAACAAACTTTCGTTTCACCCAGTCAACGCGCGGGCCTGTCGCCGGTGTCGCATCGCCAACCTCCACGGTCCGGCCACGTTCGTGCTCATGACCGACCTCGCCGATCCAGGAGCACGCGCGCTTATTTTTCCTTGCGCCAGTTGATCGACGCGCGATTCTCCAGCGTGCTCGACTCGACCTCGATATCGAAGCCCTTGCGCAGCAGGTACTTCAAGGTCAGCACCTGGCCGGTGCCGAGCAGGGACACGCCGTAGCCGACGTACAGACGCGGCGACAAATACTTGCCGACGCCGAGCACCGAACCGCCGAGCGCGCGGCTTTCCATCACGCCGGCATCGTCCAGGCCGATCTTGGCGCCGAGCTGCGAAGCGATCAGGCCGCCACCGGCCGACAAGGCCGCGCTGGCCGCGTTGAGCTGCTTGTTCTCGTCGCCGCTGACCGACGACAGCGGCCGGCCGAGCGCCAGATACGCCAAGGCCTCGGACTGCGAACTGGCCGGATCGGACCAGACGTTGACCTGCGGCGAGCTGACCCGTCCGCTGATGTCGACGCCGGCCTTGACCGCGCCGACTTCGCGCTCGGCGCGCACGTCGAGGATCGGATCGGACACCGGCCCGTTGTTCCAGTTGAGATTGCCGCGGCTGATCTGCAACTTCTGTCCGTATGCGGTATAGCGGCCTTCGATGTTGAGCGCGCCGTTCGCGGTCATCTCGCGGCCCGGACGCGAACGCACGCGCATCTGTCCGCCGAGCTTGCCCTCCAGGCCGAAGCCGTTGAGCTTGACGTCGTCGCCGATCGCCAAAGTCAGGTCGAGTTCCAGCGGCGAGCTGCCGGTGTCTTCCGGATCGACCGGATCGAGCACCACCACGTCCTCGGACACCGACACGCCCTGGTCCAGACGTTCCAAGTCGATGCGCGCCGACGGAATCGTGACCTTGCCGGTCACGTTCAAGGGCTGCTTGGCGGCGTAGCGCACGGTCAGCTCGGGGTTGGCGACCGCGCGCAGATCGCGGGTGTCGGAGGCGAGCACGTTGGTGCCGCGCAGGTTCAACACCAGCGGCGTGTCGTCGCCCTGCCAGCCGAGGCTGCCGTCGATGTTCAAGGTGCCTTCGCCCGAACGCAGGCTGCCGGCGATGCGCGCGCTGCCGTCGGGCTGCGCGTCCAGGCGCACGTCGCCGTCCTGCAGCACGATGCCGAGCGAGGGCACCTCGGTGGTGAATTGCGACAACCGCGCCTGACCGCCGAGCAACGGCTTCGAACGCGTGCCGCTCAAGGTGATGCGGCCTTCGAGCTTGCCCTTGGGCTCGACAATGTCGGGCGAGAACAACTCGACCCAGGTCAGTTCGTCGGTGTCGACCGCGACCGTGCCCGACAGCGGCGCGAACGCGTCCCAGCCGGTGGCGATGGTGGCGTCGATGCGGCCGTCGTCGTTGAAGCCGGCCTTGAGTTCGGCGTTGAGTTTGTTCGGATCGAAACTGGCCTTGAGCGACAGCGCGTTGTAGCGCAGCAATTCGCGCCGCGCGCGTTCGCTGAATTTCAGACCGCCGCCAGCCGAACTGACATTGAACTGACCGCGCCAGCCATTGCCGACCGGGCGCAATTCGCCGTCGAGCGCGATCTCGCCGCGCAACACCCACGGCCGCTTGTCGGCGCGTTCGGGCAGATAGGCCTGAGCGAGCAACAACGGCAGGCCCTGGCCTTTCAGATCGACGCCGCGGCGCGGCCAATCCGCACTCGCGCACAACGACCCGCCGCTACTCGAGGCCAGGCACGCGTTGCTCAGCGCGCCGTTGCGTCCGTCCCAACGGAACTGCGCGGGCTGCTGCAGGCGCCACGATGCGCCCTTGCTCGGCGCGAGCTGCAACGACGCCAGCGCGCCTTGCCAGGTCGCGCCGCGCTTGTCGAGGTTGCCGGACAGATCGAGGTTGGCCACCTCGCTGCGCGCCTGCGCCTGCAGCTGCAGCGATTCCACCGCGCCGCGCGCATCGACATTCAACGACGACAACGCGAGACCCACATCGATCTCGCTGGCGCGCACGGCCAGTTCGCCGCCACGGCCCTGCCACGGCAGACGGCCCTTGGCGCTGAAACTCGCGGCCTTGTAGTCGCCGTACTTCAAGCCGCTGCCGCTCAGGTCGGCGTCGATGTTCGGCGCGTTGCGCGAGCCGCTGAGCTTGAGCGTGCCGTTGACGCTGCCCGCCGCACTCGGCAACAGATCGTTGAGCTGCAGCGGCGCGAATTTGGCATCGAGGTCGATGGCCTGCGCGTACTTGCCCTTGGCGTCGATGCGGCTGCCGCCGAGGCTCAATGCCACGTCGCCTTCGAACGCGTCGTCGCTCTTGCCGGTGGCGGCGCCGTGCATGACGAAATTGCCGCGTCCGCCGAGCGGACGATCGCGCAGGCGCCCGCCGAGTTGATCGGCGCTGGCCTTGATCTCCAGGCCGCCGTCGGCGCGGGTAGCGCCGGTGCTGGCAAGCTTGCCGTCGATCGCGCCCTTAAATTCCGGCGCGAAATAACCCGGATCGAAACCCGACAAGGTCGCCTTGACATCCCAGCCCAGCGACGGCGCCCACGCGACTTCGCCGCTACCATCGAGCGCGCCGGTCGGCATCTTCGCCTTGAGCGTGTTGAGGGTCATGCGCTGATCGTTGCCGCGGCCGTCGAACTCGACCGTCGCCGCTTGCTTGTCGCGCAGCAGGCGCGCGGTGCCGATCGCGGCCCAGGCCTTGACCGTGCCGGCGAAGCCGAGGTCGGCGCTTTCGAGCGTCACCGCCGGCGTGTCCGGCGTCTGCGCGACCTGCGAGGGTTTGGCCACCGACTTCAGCGTGGTCGGCGCGGCTTTGCCGCCCCAGGTCAGGCCGCGCGCGTTGATCGAGAACTTGAACTGGCCGTTGTCGGCATCGGTGAAATCGGCATGGCCGCGCAAGGTCGCGGTGCCGTCGAACAATTGCAGCGCGAGCGGCTGCACGTCGAGCACCTGATTCTTCAGCGACACCTTCGACGGCAGCACCTTGATGTCGAGATCGCCCTGGCGGAACTCGCCGTTGAGGTCGGCATTGCCGCCGACGCCGGCCGCGTCGAAACGCAAGGCCATAGGCGTTTCGCTGGGCGTGGCCTGCGGGGAGGTCAGCAGGCCGATATCGAGCGCGTCGCTGCGCGCATGCAGCTTCCAGTTCGGATCGTCCTTGCCGCGCAGGGTCAGGGTGACGCGCACCGGCCCCGGCGCGGCGCCGGCCACGGCCACGTCCATGCGCGACAGATCGCCGCGCGCGACCAGCCCCAGCCGCGGCGGCGTGCGCCCGGGCGCGCTCGGCAACACCGCGGTGGCGAGCAGGTCGGTCTTGAAGTCGTTGCGCGGCTCGTAATCGCCGTGCAGGGTGAAATGGCCGCGGTCGGTGTCGGCGTCGAGTTTTTCGACATGCAGCTTGCCCGACTGCGCATCCAGCCCCGCGCGCAGACGCCGCACGTCGATCAACTGCTCGCCGCCCTGGCTGAGCTTGAAGCCGTCGATGCGCACGTCGTCGGCCTGCAGCGCCAGCGGCGGCTCGATCTGCGGCAGCACTTCGGGCCAGCGCGGCAGTTCGAACGGTTCATCGCTCTTGGCGATCGACAACGTCGCGTTGTCGACCTGCAATGCATCCACGCGCAACTTGCGTCCGAGCAGCGGACGCAGCGCCGGTTCCAGATAGATGCGCTGCGCGGTGAACACCGTGTCCTTGTAGGCGAAGCGCACATCGCGCAGGGTCAGCGGGCCGGACACCGGACCTTCGGCGGATTTCCAGGTGAAGGTTGAATCGGCCGGCAGTCGCGCGACGATCTGCGCGAGCAGCACGTCGCGGCCGGCGACGGTGGAGATCAGCCAATAGATCGCGAACGCGGCCAGCAAGGTCAGCACGCCGGCCGCCAGGCTGCTTCGCCAGGCCCAGCGCTTGGCCGCGGCGCGACGACGGCGACGCCGTTCGATCAGCGCTTCAAGGCGCAGTTCCTCTGGGGTTTTCGGCGTATCGCTCATGTCGTTGCGTGGTCGTCCTGGCCGCGGGGATTACAGATCGGCGCCGATGTTGATGTAGAGCTGGAAACCCGAATCCGGATCGTCCAGGCCGCGCGCGATGTCGACCCGCAACGGCCCGACCGGCGAGCGCCAGCGCACGCCGACACCGACGCCGGTGCGCATGTCCGGGCTGTCGTCGAAGGCGCTGCCGCTGTCGACGAACACCGCGCCGCCCCAGCTGTCGTTGAAGTACTGCTCGTATTCCACGCTGCCGGTGACCACGTTCTTCGCGCCGAGCGCGAACGCCTTGCGGCCCGGGATCGCGGGAATGCGCGGCCCCACTTCGCGCCACTCGTAACCGCGCACGCTGCGGTCGCCGCCGGCGTAGAAGCGCAGCGATGGCGGCAGCGCGACCAGCGCATCGGTGAAGGTGTGGCCGAGTTCGCCGCGGGTGATCAGACGGCTGCGCGCGCCCAGCCCCTTGTACCAGCGCGCGGTCAGGTGGGCCTGGAGGAAATTCGCATCGGAACCGGCGCCCTCGAGACCGCCGCGCAGCATGCCGGTGGCGCTGATGCCATTGCGCGGATACAGGCGGTCGTCGGCGTCGACGTACTCCGCGCGCAACGACGGATACAGAAAGGTCGCGGTGCGATAGTCGACCGGCGTGGTCGGATCGTTGTCGTCCTCGTCGGCATAAGCCCAGCGCTCGCGCAGGCCGTGCAGCGACGCGGTCGCGGTCCAGTGCTGGTTGATCTTGCCGCTGCGGCTGGCGACCAGTTCGACCCGGCGCGAATCGATGTAGTCGGTCTGCTCGTCGGTGCCCTGCAGGCTGAAGGTGTACCAGCCGTCGAGCCAGGCGAACGCGGGAATGCGGTATTGCAAGGTCGCCGTCTTGCGACGCTGGGCGAAATCGACCTGCGCCAGCGCCTTGTGGCCGCGGTCGTTGAGGTAACGCCGCTCCACGCCCAGGCGCACGCCGGCGCCGCTGTCGGTGCCGTAGCTCAGGCCGGCGGTGTAGATGCTGCGCTTGGCCGGAGTCAGGGTGACCTTGACCGGCACCTGGCCGTCGACCGCCTGATCCGGCTGCGGTTCGATGTCGATGCTGGCGAAATAATCCAGCCGCGCCAGCGACTCGCGAAACGTATCGAGCTTGCGCTGGTGGTAGTAGCTGCCCTGCTCCCAGTACACCAGCCGTTCGAGCAGGCTGTCGCGGATGATCCGCTTGGGCGTCTGCTCGAAGGTGATCGGGCCCATGTCGTAACGCTGGCCGCTGGTCCACACAAGATCGATATCGGCGGCGTGTTCGGCGCGCGTCACCGCCACCCGGCGCGAAGTGAAATCCGCATCGAAGTAACCGCGTTCCGCCAGTCGCCGGCTGATCTTGGTCTTGCTCGCCTCATAGGCCGCGTGCTCGAACACCTGATCCGGGCCGGGCTTGAACGCGGCCAGGTCCTGCTTAAGGTAGCGGTCGTCGCTGCCGGCGCCGAGGATGGCGACATCGGAGCGGCGCACCTTGACCGGTTCGCCCTTGTCGATGGTGAGGGTCACGGTGATCGGCGGCGACGCGGCGCGCGCCGGCGCGGCCTGCGTGGATGCGTCGACGGGTGTCGTTGCGGTTCGATCCGCGGCGGTGTCGCTGGCGGCCGCGTTGCCGGCGGGGCGCGCATCGGCGCCGGTGTCGGTCGCGGCGCCCACGTCGGCGGCGGAACGATCGCCCTCGGCCGGCGCATTCGGGTCGGCGCCCTCGCTGACCGAGACCCGGCGGGTGCCGCGCGAATCCTCGACCTTGATCGTCGGCGAGTAGTAGCCGAACGGCTCCAGCGCCTCGCGCGCCTCGTTCTCGGCCTCGCGCAGCAAATAGCCCAGGCGACGCCCGGACACGTCCTTGCCGATCGTATCGACCAGCGACAAGGACACGCGGACGTTCTGGGTCATGGCCTCGTCGAGGCCATGAATCTCCACCTTGCTCACCTGAGCGGCTTGCGCCGCCCCAGCGATGGCAAAGCTGGAAACGGCGGCGAAGGCGAGACGAAAAATGACTGGCATGCGTGAAGGATAACCGGCAAGGACTTGTATTGCTTACGGATTTTCCCGGTGATAGTGAGGGTTTAGCCGATTTTCCGCGTTAACGGCGCGTGACGTGCTCGACCCCGCCAGCGATCGAGCCGCCGCCAGGACGCCCGCGTCGCGCAAATTCGCGCACAAACCGCGCCGACCGCGGTCTCACCGCCCCCATTCGGCCGGCCGCCCCTGCGCGGGTGGTCGGAGTGGTCGATAAGCGCACCCGTTGCAGCATCACGAGCGCCTATCACGCATGCGCGCCCGCGCCACTTTTCATCGCCGACATTTGCGTCGATTAAAAGTGAATCGCGTCGCAGTAAACGATCGCGATTTCGATAGTCCGAATTCTGCATTTCGCCGCGCCGCCGCGAGCGCGATGCGAACCGATGTGCCTGGATTGCGAACCCGCTCGCCAAGGCATCGCCGCGTATTGCATCGATGCGCGCGCACGCCGTAGTTTCGGCGCAGGGAATCTCGTTTCATCGCCACGCGCATGCGCCAGTCCACGACTGGTCTTCGCGCGTTTCGTGCTTTTTTTCATGCGCGGCGACAGCGCGTCTCCCTCAAGGCAATCCCCCGTAAGCCGCGTAACACACAAGCGGCGCCGTAAAAATCGAGGAACCCACAACATGCATCGACACTTGCTAGCCACCGCCGTCCACGCCGCGCTCGGCGCCGCGTTGATCGCTTCGCCCGCCCATGCTCAGGATCCCGCGCCGAGCCCGGCGCCGACCGAGATCGACAAGGTCACCGTGACCGGTTCGCTGATCCCGCGCACCGAAATCGAAACCGCCACGCCGGTGATTTCGATCAGCGCCGAGAACATCAAGCGCCAGGGCTTCAAGGACGTCTACGACGTGCTGCGTTCGCAGCCGCTGGCGACCGGCGCGGTCCAGGACTCCCAGTTCATCGGCGGCTTCACCACCAACGCCGAACCCATCAGCCTGCTCGGCCTGGACCCGGGCTTCACCCTGGTGCTGATCGACGGCCGGCCGATGGCCGACTACCCGCTGCTGTACAACGGCCAGAGCAACTTCACCGACCTGGCCAGCATTCCCACCGCGATGGTCGAGCGCATCGACATCGCCCCGGGCAACCAGTCGGCGATCTACGGCTCCAGCGCGATCGCCGGCGTGGTCAACATCATCCTGAAAAAGCGCATCGACGGCACCCACCTCAACCTGCGCTTCGGCGGTTACGACCAGGGCGGCGGCGAAAGCACGCGATTGCAGCTGATCGGCGGCAAGAGCTTCGGCGAACTTAACCTGACCTACGGCCTGCAATACAGCATGCAGGACCCGATCTACGGCTACGACCGCAAGCGCATCGATTCGACCAGCGACAACCCCGATCCCGAAGCGCGCTACGCCACCCGCAACTTCGTCCACATCAACGCCGACGTGTCGCCCAACGAATACATCGACCCGGGCGCGGCGACCTGCGCCAGCCTCGGCAATCTGTTCAACGGCACCATCATCCGCGACTTCCGCCCCAACCGCGGCTACTACTGCGGCAGCCGCGAAGACGTCGGCTACGCCACGGTCATGAACCGCAAGCGCGACATCAGCGGCTACCTCAACGCCAGCTACGCGCTCAACGACAAGACCGAGCTGTACGGCACGCTGCTGATCGGCCGCAACAAGTCCGAAGCCAATCCCGGCACCCGCATCTGGACCACCGCCGAAGCCACCAACGGCCTGTTCCTCAACGATGTCAGCGGCCAGTTCGAAACCTACCAGCGCATTTTTTCGCCGGAGGAAACCGGCGACGTCGACGCCAACAACGAGCGCCAGACCAGCGATTCCTACAATCTGGCCCTGGGTTCGCGCGGCGGCATCGGCGATTCGGCCTGGAACTACGACGCCTACTTCGGACGTTCGCAGTACACCGTCGACAGCAAGCAGTTGTGGCTGCTCGGCGCGGCCAGCGATGCGTTCTTCGAACAGCGCTTCCTCGGCCCTGTGATCGACCGCGTCGGCCCGTACCCGGTGTACGCGCCCAGCGACGACAGCGGCTTCTACCGGCCGTTGACGCCGGCCGAGTACGCCAGCATCTCCGACGTCATCCACACCAAGTCCGAGACCTGGACCCAGAACCTCAATCTGCAGCTGACCAACACCGAGCTGTTCAACCTGCCCGCCGGCGCGGTCGGTTTCGCCGCGGTGCTGCAGGCCGGCGAACAATCTTGGAAGAACCCGACCGACCCGCGCGTGGTCAACGGAGATTTCTTCGGCCTCACCGGCACCCAGGGCCAAGGCAAGCGCCGCAACCAGGCGATCGGCGTCGAATTCCGCGTGCCGATCTTCAGCCAGTTGACCGCGAGCCTGTCGGGCCGTTACGACAAGTACAAAAACGTCGGCGCCGGTTCGGACTCCGACGGCACCTACAAGATCGGCCTGGAATACCGGCCGGTGTCCTCGTTGCTGCTGCGCGCCAACTACGCGACCGCGTTCAAGGCCCCCGACATGGCCTACGTGTTCGCCGGCGACAGCGGCTACTTCACCAGCGTGGTCGACTACTACCGCTGCGCCACCGAGGAACCCGGCGAAAGCATCGGCAACTGCACCTACAACGGTGAATCGGTCTCGGGCCAGCGCAGCGGTGCGAAGGACCTCAAGTCGATCACCGCCAAGTCGTGGGGCGCGGGCATCATGTGGGCGCCGAGCGGCAACTTCGATGTCAGCGTGGATTACTACAACATCAAGATCGACGACGAGGTCAACGATCTCAACATCGACGCGGTGTTGCGCACCGAATCGGCCTGCCGCCAGGGCCAGCTCGACATCGCCTCGCCCAGCTGCGTGGACGCATTGGCGCGCATCACCCGCCTGCCGGCCGACGCGCCGGTGCCGTTCCAGCTCGACAGCGTGCGCACCAACCCGATCAACGTGTCGAAGGAAGAGGTGCAGGGCCTGACCGCCAAGCTCAACTACCGCTGGGAGACCGAGCGTTGGGGCAACTTCGCCCTGGGCGCGAACTACAACGTCACCCTCAAGCACGAAAACCAGCAGTACCCGGGCGACCCGGTCATCGACTACCTGCGCGATCCGTTCTATTCCTCGGAGTTCCACAGCATCGGCAGCGCCTCGCTGAGCTGGATGAAGGGTCCGTGGACGACCACGCTGTACGGAACGCGTTACGGCCGCACACCGAATTACGCTTCGCAGATCGACCCGGCCGGCTATTCGACCGACGGCGGTGGACGGATGAAGCCGTACGTGACCTTCAATGGCAGCACGAGCTACGAGTTCGGCGATGACGTTTCGTTGAGTTTCACGGTCAACAATCTGTTCAACAAGATGCCTGATCGCGACGAGACGTATACGGCGTATCCGTATTTCAATAATTTCAATTACAACATCTATGGCCGGTCGTTCATGGTCGAGGTGAATTGGCGGTTTGGGGCGGGGGCGCAGTAAGTCTCTCGCTTCGCAGCGTCGATTACGGAAAAGGCCGGCGAAAGCCGGCCTTTTTTGCTCTGGCGCTGGCGGTGGCCTGTCCCTGGCTTTGGCGTGCCCCTGTCTCGGCCGCTGGCTTTGATTTTAGCTTTAGCCTTGGCTTTGGCTTTGGCTTTGGCTTTGGCCTGAGGCCGCGCAGTTCATCCAGCGCTGCGACGCTTGGATCTCGCGTTAGCAACAGCACACCCGAAGGGCGGCGTGCAGGATGCACGCCGTGCGCCTCCGGGACATGGATGTCCCGTGTG
>NZ_LMHM01000012.1:709042-789538 GCF_001427785.1 Lysobacter sp. Root690 | reverse complement strand
ACATCCATGTCCCGGTGGCGCGCGACGCGCATCCATGCGCGTCGCCCTTCGGGTGTGCTGTTGCTAACGCGAGTTACAGGCGTCGCAGCGCTGGATGAACTGCGTGGCTTCAGGCCCAAGCAAGAGCTGCATGCCCTACCTGTAGGAGAGGCGCGAGCCGCGACCGCGCCATTACGGGCTCGACGAAGCCCCCGACGTAGCCGCGGTGTCGCGGTCGCGGCTCGCGCCGCTCCTATAGGGGCTTCGACGCGACCACGACGGAGGCTTGCATAGACGCCGGCCGCACCCCGACCGATCAGAACGCCTCAGATCGACAGATGCTCGATCGCCGCGACACTGCCCAGACGATCCGACAAGCGCTTCAACAACGCCAGACGGTTGTTGCGCACCGCGCTATCGTCGACATTCACCATCACCTTGTCGAAGAACGCATCGACCTGCGGACGCAAGCGCGCGAGACGGCCAAGCACGGCGACGTAATCGCGCTGCGCCAACAACGGATCGGTGTCGGCGACGGCCGCATCGACCGCTTCGGCCAGCTCGCGCTCGGCCGGTTCGTTGAACAACGATGCGTCGATCGCGCTCGGCACCTCGCCCTCGACCTTCTTGAGGATGTTGCGGCTGCGCTTGTTGGCCGCAGCGAGGGCTTCGGCTTCGGGAAGCTTGGCGAATTCGGCGATGGCTTTGAGGCGACGGTCGAAGTCTAAAAGAGAAGTCAGGCGCAGAACTGCGACAGATTCAAATTGTTGGGATGGGACGCTTTGATCGCCATAGTAATTACGAAGGCGATCAACAATGAAATCGACCACATCAGTAACTCGAAGATCTTCCGCGCCTATCGGCTTTACCTCGAGATCGTTTTCCAACATCTGATCCGGAGCTGCCGCAAAAGGATCATTGACAAGAGCTAAGTCTTCCCAATTTTCCGTTGGAAATCCTGCATTAATTTTTTTTAATTTTTCACGCCAAGCAGCTACTTTTATACAACGCTCCGCACTCCAAACTGCTCGCTGAATTGCCTTAGACAAATCCAATTCCAATTCAGATTCGACAATAGTTCTTGCCAGTCCTAGCGCACTACGGCGTAGCGCAAACGGATCTTTATTGCCTGTCGGTTTCAATCCTGCACAGAATCCGCCAGCGAGAGTGTCTACTCGCTCAGCAACTGCCAAGACCTGGCCCAGCTTAGATGGCGCAACTGCGTCGGTTGCGAACCGCGGCATATAGATCTCGTCAATCGCGACGGAGATGTCTGCGCCCTCACCCGCGGCCTTCGCGTAGTACCGGCCGGCGATGCCCTGTAATTCCGGAAATTCGTTGACCATGCGCGACTGCAGGTCGTTCTTCGACAGTTCCGCCGCGCGCCGCGCCTGCGCGGGATCGACGCCGGCCGCCGGCGCGATGGCTTCGGCCAGCGCCGCCACGCGCGCGACCTTGTCGGCCACCGTTCCCAGCTTGTCCTGGTACTTGACTGTCTTGAGCCCCTCGCCCATCGACGCGAGCCCCTGCTTGAGGTCTTCGTCGAAGAAGAACTTGGCGTCGGCGAAACGCGGGCGGATCACGCGTTCGTAGCCCTTGCGCACTTCCGATTCGTCGCGGCTGGAGATGTTGGCCACGCCGATGAAGCGCTCGCTGAGGGTGCCGGCAGCGTCGAGCACCGGGAAGAATTTCTGGTTGGCTTCCATGGTCGCGATCAGCGCTTCCTGCGGCACCGCCAGGAATTCGCGCTCGAACCCGCAGGCGATCGCCACCGGCCATTCGGTCAGGCCGTTGACCTCTTCCAGGATGCCGGCGTCGATGCGCGCGCTGCCGCCGGTCGCGCTCGCGGCGGCGGTGACTTCCTGCACGATGCGTTCGCGGCGTTCGTCCGGATCGACCAGCACGTTGGCGCCGCGCAGGGATTCGATGTAGTCGCCGGGCAGGCTGAACCACACCGGCTTGTCGTGCATGAAGCGGTGGCCGCGGCTCATGCGGTCGCTGCTCACGCCGAGCACCTGCGCCGGCACCACGTCCTTGCCGAGCAGCAGCACCAGCCAATGCACCGGCCGGGCGAACCCGTAGTCGTGACCGCCCCAGCGCATCGGCTTGGGAATCGGCATCGCGGCCAGGGCTTCGCGCACGATCTCTTCGAGCAGGCTCGCGGTGTCGGCGCCGGGCTTGGTGGCGCGGTGCACGAAGCGCTCGCCCTTGGCGTCGCTGGTGCGCTCCAGCGCGGTCCAGTCGATCCCGGCCTTGGCGGCGAAGCCCTGTAGCGCCTTGGTCGGCTGGCCTTCGGCATCGAGGGCGATGTTGAGGTACGGGCCGAGCACTTCGCTCTTCTGCTCGGGCTGTTGCACGTCGACGGCGCGCAGCAGCACGGCGAGACGGCGCGGCGTGTACAGCGGCTTGGCGCCGTCGCGGTCGAAACCGATGCCGCGCTTATGCAGGCCGTCGAGCACGCCGTCGAAGAACGCCTGGGCCAGACCCGGCAGGGCCTTGACCGGCAGTTCTTCGGTGCCCAGTTCGATCAGGAGAGGTTGGGTCGTGCTCATGCGGTGGCCTTTGCGGTGGTGTCTTCTTTGAAGACGCCTCGCGCTTGGTGCGGCGAGGTGGATGAATTTGCGACGTGGGCTTGCGGCCTCGTTGGCCCTCACCCCAACCCCTCTCCCGCATGCGGGAGAGGGGCTTCAGTAGGTCAGGCGGCTTCGGCCTTGGAAGGCTGCTTCAAGCCCGGAAAACCGAGCCTTTCGCGCTGGGCGAAATACGCCTCGGCCACGCCCTGGGCGATGCGGCGCACGCGCAGGATGTAGCGCTGGCGTTCGGTCACGCTGATCGCGCGGCGCGCGTCGAGCAGGTTGAACGAATGCGAGGCCTTGCACACCTGATCGTAGGCCGGCAGCGGCAGGCCGATCTCAATCAGCTTGAGCGCTTCCTTTTCGCAAGCATCGAAGCGGTGGAACAGTTCTTCGACGTCGGCGTGTTCGAAGTTGTACGCGCTCTGCTCGACTTCGTTCTGGTGGTAGACGTCGCCGTAGCTCACCGGGACGCCGTCGGGACCGTAAGTCCAGACCAGGTCGTAGACGTTGTCGACGTTCTGCAGGTACATGCACAGGCGCTCGAGACCGTAGGTGATCTCGCCGAGCACCGGCCGGCATTCCAGGCCGCCGGCCTGCTGGAAATAGGTGAACTGGGTGACTTCCATGCCGTTGAGCCAGACTTCCCAGCCCAGGCCCCAGGCGCCGAGCGTCGGCGATTCCCAGTTGTCCTCGACCAGGCGCAGGTCGTGCACCAACGGGTCGACGCCGAGCGCCTTGAGCGAGTCGAAGTACAGCTCGACGATGTTGTCGGGGCTGGGCTTCATCGCCACTTGGTACTGGTAGTAGCGCTGCAGGCGGTTGGGGTTTTCGCCGTAGCGGCCGTCGGTGGGACGGCGGCAGGGCTGCACGTAGGCGGCGTTCCACGGCTCCGGGCCCAGCGCGCGCAGGAAGGTCGCCGGGTGGAAGGTGCCGGCGCCGACTTCCAGGTCCAGCGGCTGGATCAGCACGCAGCCGCGCTCGGCCCAAAACGAGTTCAAGCGCTGAATCATGCTCTGGAAGGTGATCACTGGGGTCGGTGCGTCGCTCTCGGCCATGGTCTCATCGCAGTGCAGCAAAGCGGGTTAGTATAGCCACGAGCCTTGCCTGCCGGGCTTTTGCCCCGGTTCGCAGCGCACACTTCCGCAGTGACTTCCCCCGTCGACGCCGCCCCGTGAACCCGCCCTTCCTGATCGTCGAAACCGGCCAGCCGGTCGCCTCCATGCGCCGCCATCGCGGCTTTCCGCACTGGATTCGCGTGGCCGCCGGCCTGGGGCGCGACGAAGCGGTGGTGGTCGATGTCGAACGCGGCCAAGCGCTGCCGAGCCGCGAAGGCTTCGCCGGGGCAATCGTGACCGGCTCGGGCGCGATGGTCACCGACCGCGCCGACTGGAGCGAACGCAGCGCCGACTGGTTGCGCGAGGCCGCGCACGCGGGCCTGCCGCTGTTCGGCATCTGCTACGGCCATCAGCTGCTGGCGCATGCGCTCGGCGGCGAGGTCGGCAATCATCCGGCCGGTCGCGAGATGGGCACGATCGGTCTGGAACTGCATGCCAGCGCCGACACCGACCCCTTGTTCGCCGGCCTGCCGGCGCAGTTCGCGGCCCAGGCCACCCATCTGCAGACGGTGCTGCGCGCGCCCGACGGCGCGACCGTGCTGGCGCGCTCGCAACACGACGCCTGCCATGCGTTTCGTTGGGGCGACCGGGCCTGGGGCGTGCAGTTCCATCCCGAATTCAGCGCCGGCCACATGCGCGGTTATGTGCGCGCGCGCCAGGACGCGCTGCGCAGCGAGGGCCTGTGCCCGAAGACCGTCGCCGGCGGCATCAGCGCGGCGCCGCATGCGCGGCGGGTGCTGCGGCGTTTCGTCGGCCATGCGCGCAGCCTGCACGGGCGCTGAGCCCGTCGGCATGACACCGTCTCGCCGCGCCGTCGCGGCGAAGGCCGCCATCGGATGGCGCAACACGTCGGAGCGGACGCTCGGCGCGATGCGCGCGCCGTCGTCACGCGCGCCTTCGCACCATGGCGCGTCCGCTTCGCATGCGTTCGTCCAGTCCGTCTTAATCAAGTCAGGGGCCTTCGGCCCGGGATCGATCCGATGACCCAACCCATCCGCAAGGTTCCGCTGACCCACGGCGCGCAATGGCTGATCCGCGCGTTCAACCTGGGTACGCGCAACCCGCGCGCGATCTTCGGCGCCGGCCTGCTGGTGATGGCGGTGCTGTACCTGGTGCTGTACCTGTTCACGATGCCGCTGCGCCTCGGCGAAGGCGAGCCCGACATGGAGCGCTTCGTCACCGTGATCGGCATCGCCGCGCTCGCCGCGGTGTTGGTGCTGCCGGTGCTGCTCGGCGGATTGATGCACGTGATCCGCGAGGCCGAGAGCGGCCGCCCGGTGCGCGCGCGCGATCTGTTCGCGCCGCTGCGCCAGCACAAGGCGGTGCAGCTGGCGTTGCTCGGGGTGATCCAGATCGCGCTGGCGCTGATCTGCGGCACCTTGCTGCTGTGGGCGACCGGCCCGGACTTCTGGGCGCATTACCAGGACATGGCGCGCGGCGCGATCGGCGGCCAGGTCAACGTGCCCGCGGCCGAATCGCCAGCGCTGGTGATCCTGGTGCAGCTGGTCTACTACTACTTCAGCACCGCGGTGGTGCTGGTCTCGATCCCGCTGATCATGTTCTCCGGGCTGGATATCTCCGCCGCGGTCCGGCGCAGCCTCGGCGCGTCGGTGTGGAACCTGGGCTCGTACCTGTTCGCGGCGATGCTGTTCATGCTCGGGGTGATGATTTCCGGCGCATTGATCAGCCTGGTGTCGCTGGCGGCGATGCAGTTGGGTTCGCTGATCCACCCGGCGGTCGGCCAATTGCTGGTGGTGGCCGTGGTCGTGGCCTACGGCTCGGCGTTCCTGGTGGTGATGTGCGGCACTTGCTACTACGCCTGGCGCGACGTGTTCACCGACAACGACGATGCGCCTGCGGGCAACGCGCCCAATGCACCGCGCACGCCGCGTCCGGGCGAGCTGGAAGCCTGAGCGCCGCGAATCTCTTCGCTTAGAGCGCGCCGGACTGCGCCAACGCGGCGTCCATCGACGCCTGCATCGCGCGCATCAGCCAGAACGTCGCGCTGAATCCGACGATCACCTGCACCGCCACCCAGGCCCAGGCCCACAGCGGCATGCGCGCCTGCGCGTCGCGCAGCACCCGCGCGCCGGCGAGGCGGTCGTGCAGGGCGCGGTATTCGGGCTTGGCCATCGCGATCACGTGGCCGAGGTTCAACAGCAGCCACGACAAGCCGCCGCCGAGATAACGCAACACCGCGCGGCCCGGGCTCAACCGGCGCCCGGCCATGTCGGTGACCCGCAACCCGAGCACGCGCTTGCCCGGCGTGGCCTGCCACGGCGAAAACGCGACGAAGCCGACTTCGTAGAGCAGCCCGAACAAGGCGAACAGGAAGATCCAGCCGAAGATCAGCGAGGTCAGCGCGGCGGTCGACGCGAGCCCGGCTGCGTGCATCGCCGGATCGGTCATCAATTGCCGGGCGAAGCCGCCGAAGTCGAGGTCGTTGAGCACGCTGTCGGCCATCAGCTCGGCCGCGCGCGCGTTCATCGCCGCATACGCCTGCTTCGCCGCGACGGCCTGATAACGCCAGTGGCTGGCGCCGATCACGCTGGTCGCCATCGCGATCAAGGCCGCGTCGAGCGACCACGCCACATAGCGCGGCCAGAAGCGCGCGGGCAATAGCGGGGTGGACAGCGGCGGCGCCGACGCGACCGACGCGGAATTCAACGGACCCGGCGGCAATGGCGGCGGCGCGCCCGCGCCGCTCGGGGCCGGCACGCTCATGGACCGCGCGCGTCCCCGGTCGGGTGATCGTCGTGGCGGTCGGCGTCGCGCGGCTCGGTCGCAACCCACTTGGCCGCGATGATGCCCAGCTCATAGAGCAGGCACATCGGAATGGCCAGCATCAGCTGCGAAACCACGTCCGGCGGGGTGATCACCGCGGCGATGATGAAGATGCCGACCACCGCGTAACCGCGGCCTTCCTTGAGCTGAGCCGGCGTGACCCAGCCCAGCAGCGCCAGGATCACCAGCGCCACCGGCACCTCGAAGCTGATGCCGAAGGCCAGGAACAGGATCAGCACGAAATCCAGGTAGGCGTTGATGTCGGTCATCATCGACACGCCGGTCGGGGTGATCTTGACCAGGAAACCGAACACCGACGGCAGCACCAGGAAGAACGCGAACGCGCAGCCGGCGTAGAACAGCACCAGCGCCGACGCCAGCAACGGCAGCGCCAGCCGCTTCTCGCGCTTGTACAGTCCCGGCGCGACGAACGCCCAGGCCTGAAACAGCAGCCAGGGCATCGAGATCATCAGCGCGGCGAAGAACGCCAGCTTCAGCGGCGCCGAGAACGGCGAGGCCACTTCGACCGCGATCAGCTGGCTGCCGGCCGGCAGCTTGGCCAGCAGCGGCGTGGCCAGGTAGTGATAGAGCTTGTTGGCGAACGGCAACAGGCACAAAAACACGATCACCAGCCCGGTCACCCCACGCAGCAGGCGCGCGCGCAGTTCGATCAGGTGATCGAGCAGACGCGGCTCGGCCGAGGCCTCTTCGCCCGGCACGCCGTGGTCAGCGTCGCTCATCGGCATCGCTCGCGGTGGGCGGGGTCGGTGCCGCCGGGCGGTAGTCGGGCTGGGCCGCGCCGGCGTAGTCGTGTTGGTAATCGTGGGTCGGCGGCGCGTCGATCGACGACGCTTGCGGCGCGGGCGCATCGAGCGCGGGCGCCGGATGCGCGGTATTGACCGGGTCGGCCGAGCCGTACACCGGCTCCGGCGTCGCCGCCGGGTCCGGATCGGCGGCCGCCGTGGCGGTCGCGACCGGCGCGGCGATGCGGCGATTCATATCGTCGACTTCGTTGCGGATCGCCTGGCCGCTGTCGCGCAACTGGCTTTGCGCGTCACGCAGGTCGGCCTGGGCCTGACGCAGGCTGCGCTTGAGTTCCTCGTCGGCCAGCTCGTTCTCGAGTTCGGACTTGACCGAATACCACTGCGCGCGCGCGCGCCGCACCCACAGCCCGGCGAACCGCGCCGCCTTGGGCAGGCGCTCGGGACCGAGCACGATCAAGGCCACGATCGCGATTACGAAGACTTCCGAGAAGCCTATGTCGAACATGCGCGTCTGCCAGGCGAGGGATGCGGATGGCGCAACAGCCCGGGCTCAGCGCGGGTTCTGCTCGTTGTCGCGCGACTGCGACGGCGTGCTGCTGGTGGTGGAGTCGGTGCGGTTGGCATCGTTGGGCAACTGCGCGGACGGCTTGTCGTCGTCCTGCATGCCTTTCTTGAAACCCTTGACCGCGTCGCCGAGATCCTTGCCCACGCTGCCCAGGCGCTTGGTGCCGAAGACCAGCAGAACAATCACGAGCACGACGATCCAATGACCAATGCCCCAGGCGCCCATGACGTTGCTCGCTGCTGAATGATGAAGACAGCAAGGATACCGCAACCGCTCTTAAGCCAATGTGGCGAAGGTCCTGTATGCCCGAACGCCCGATTCGGCATGGTGGTCGGCACGGTCGGCGCGACCAGACCCGCAAAAACGCCTGAACGGGCGCGCGGCCGGATCGGCGGCGCGCCCGCGATAACGGCTTCCCGCGGCGGCCTGGGCTCAGGGCACTGGGCTCAGGGCAGCGGTTCGACCTTGGCCGGGTTGGGCTGCGCCGGCACGGTCTCGAACGCCTGCGGTTGTGGTTGGGTCTGGGCCGGCTGCGCCTGCACGGGCGCGGTCTGCGCGGTCTGCGCGGGCGCGGCGGTGGCGGCCGGCGCGACGCCGGGCTCGGGATAGACCGTCGCGCCCAGCGCCGGACGCTGCTCTTCGGCGGTGCGATGCGCGCGCGCGGCGGCGCTGGCTTCTTCCAGGCGGTCGCGGAAATCGACCACCGCATTGGACGGCTGACCGGTGGCGCGGCCCTCGAAGATCATTCGCGGCGTATTGCCTTCGCCGTACGCCGCCTGGTTGGCGTCGTCGTCGATCGACAACGCGGCGCCATCGAGAGCGATGCCGGCGAACAGGCCGCGCGCGCGCGACCACGACCAGATTTCCGCCTTGAGCTGACCGTCGGTGGCGGCCGCAGCGGTGCGCCCGACCGGACCGGCGGCGACGCTGGCGTCGGCGCCGAGGGTGACCTTGCCGTTGACGATCGAGTCCAGGCCGCGATCGCCGCGGAACACCAGCACGATGTCGGAGGACTGCACGCCGGCCTGGAAGCCGACGCTGCCGCCGGTGATCTTGACGAAGCTCGGGTTGGACCAGGTGCCGTCGGGGTTCTTGACCGAGACCAGACCGTGGCCGCGGCGACCGCCGAACACCAGCCCGATCTTGAGCGTGTCGGGCACCACGACTATCGCGCGCGCCTCGTCGAACAGTTTGTCGGGAATCGAGGATTCGGGAATCTGCTGGATATCGGCCAGCACCCGCACCGCGTCGCGGGCGCGCTGGTCTTCGGTCTGACCGGCGACAGCGGAGGTGGTGGCGGCAAGGCCCAGGCTCAGGGCGAGACTCAGACTCAGGACGCGGGGCAGCGATCGGGACATGGCGGACTCCGGCGATGATGCGCAACTGGGCAATGGATGGACGGCAGCCATCACGGTAACCGCAACGACGACGGTTGGTTCAGGCTAGTAAGCACGCGATGAATCGCCACGGAATCGACGAACGCATGCACGACGGCCGCATTGTAGCGATGCGCGGCCACGTCCATCGCCGATGCCATCGGCTACGGCACGATCATCGCCGCCGGCACCGTCCGATCGCAGCGGACTATCGCGGCCATCGGAACATTCGATCCGGCAAACATTTCGCCGTCACCACCGCAAATGTCATCCTATGCGCATGCCCGCTCCCGCCAGCATCGCTGCTCACGACGTTTCTTCCGCCGCCGATACGGCCGTGGTCCTGGTCAATCTCGGCACGCCCGACGCGCCCGACACCGCCTCGGTGCGGCGCTATCTGGCCGAATTCCTGCACGACCACCGGGTCGTCGACATGAGCCGCTGGCTGTGGTGCCCGCTGCTGCATTTCGCGATCCTGCCGCTGCGCAGCGGCAAGGTCGCGCACAAATACGCCAGCGTGTGGCTTCCCGAAGGCTCGCCGCTGGCGGTGCATACCCGGCGTCTGGCCGAGGCGGTGCAGCGCGAATTGCCGCGGGTCCGCGTGCTGCACGCGATGCGCTACGGCAAGCCGTCGTGGAAGCAGTTGCTGCTCGATCTCGAACGCCAGGGCGTGCGCCGCGTGCTCGCGCTGCCGCTGTATCCGCAGTATTCGACCTCGACCACCGCGTCGGTCGGCGATGTGCTCCAGGCCGTGCCGGGCCTGTCGTCGCGGATGGTGCGCGAGTATCACCTCGATCCGGACTGGGTCGCGGCGGTCGCCGACTCGGTGCGCCGCCATCGCGCCGTGCACGGCATGGGCGAGCACCTGCTGATGTCGTTCCATGGCTTGCCGCAGCGCTTCGCCGCGGCCGGCGACCCCTACCCGCTTCACTGCGAAGCCAGCGCGCAGGCGATCGCGCAGGCGCTGGGTCTGCCCGACGATAGCTGGACCTTGAGTTACCAATCGCGCTTCGGCCGCGAACGCTGGCTGGAGCCGTCGACCACCGACACCCTGACCGCGCTGGCCGAGCGCGGGGTGCGCCGGGTCGATGTGATCGCGCCGGGCTTCGCGGTGGACTGCCTGGAAACCCTGGAAGAAGTTGCGATCATGCTGGCCGAGGAGTTCGCCGCGCGCGGCGGCGAGTTGCGCTACATCCCCTGCCTCAACGATTCGCCGGCCCACGCCGCCGCCCTGGCCGGCGTGATCGAACGCGAACTCGACGATTGGGCCGACGCCCCGGTTTGAGCGCAAGCGCATCGGCTTGGCTCGCTTCGCCACGAATTCGCCGTGTGGATTTGGCAAAATCGGCGCAGGCCGATGGGCGCGATCTCCCGCGCGTGGTTTGATGAAGCGCCGCGCTCAGGCTTGGGATCGTGCAATGCCGATCGGGCTTCGCCGACGAGACTTCGCTGACAGGACTTGATGGATGGCCGCAATGCAGGAATTCGTCGTCGACACCGCGTTCGGACGCATCAGCGGGCTGCGCAACGGCAACGCCGGCGCGCCCAAGCTGCTGGCGCTGCACGGCTGGCTCGACAACGCCGCCAGCTTCGTGCCGCTGTCGCCGTGGTTCGACGGTTACGACCTGGTCGCGCCCGACCTGCCCGGCCACGGCGCCAGCGCGCATCTGCCGGTGTCGAGCGAATACACCTTGGTCACCGCCGCGCGCACCGCGCTGGCGATCGCCGATGCGCTGGGCTGGGACCGCTTCCATCTGCTCGGCCATTCGCTCGGCGGCGCGACCTCGAGCTTCGTCGCCGCGGCGGTGCCGCAGCGGGTCGAGAAACTGCTGCTGATCGAAGCGCTGGGTTCGCTGACCGAATCCGAGGAACGCGTCGGCACCCGCCTGCGCGAGGCCTTCGCCGGCCTGGCGACGGCCGCCAGCAAGCAGTTGCGCGTGTTTCCCGATGTCGCCAGCGCGGTGAGGGTGCGCATGGCCGCGAACGATCTGAGCGAACCGGTCGCGCGCTTGTTGGTCGAACGCGGGATCGCGCCGGTGCGCAGCGAACACCAGCAAGGCGGCTACGCTTGGCGCAGCGACCCGCGCCTGACCCTGACCTCGGCGTTGCGCATGAGCGAGGGCCAGATGCGCTCGCTGATCCGCGTGATCGAATGCCCCACCTGCATGATCTGGGCCGACCCGGCGCAAAGCTACATGCCCGACGCCTTGCGCCGCGAACGCGCCGCGCTGCTGCGGCAGGGGGAGTTGCATACCTTGCCGGGCACGCATCACCTGCATATGGAAAAGCCGGGCGCGGTGGGTGAGGTGTTTCAGAATTTCTTGATGGGTGGTTAAGCTGCCGCGCCGAGTAAGCGTGCGTGGGGTGATGCGTTAGCGATCTGTGCGAACGATACTCGCGTAGAGCAGACCAGCCATAGATCGCTAAAATTCGCCCCCTTTGAAAAAGGGGCTGCGCGCTGCGAACGCACGAAGCACGACTGCGTTCGTTCGAGCGGGGGATTTGCTCCTTGCTGGTTGTGCGGCGAATTGGGGCGAAAAGCGAATCCCCCCTGCCCCCCTTTTGCAAAGGGGGGAACAGCAAAAGCCGGGAGCTTCAGTAGCCCGCTAAAATTCGCCCCCTTTAAAAAAGAGGGCTGCGCGCCGCGGAGGCACGAAGCCCGACTGCACTCGCTCGCGCGGGGGATTTGCTCTTTGCTGGTTGCACGGCGAATTGGGGGCGAAAAGCGAATCCCCCTGCCCCCCTTTTGCAAAGGGGGGAACAGCAAAAGCGGGGGAGCTTCAGTAGTGCGCCAAAATTCGCCCGCCTTGAAAGGGGGCTGCGCGCTGCGGAGGCACGAAGCCCGACTGCGCTTGCTCGCGCGGTGGATTTGCTCTTTGTTGGTTGCGCGGCGAGTTGGAGCGGAAAGCGAATCCCGCACCTCCTACTCGTCACTTATCGTCCGCGATCAACCGCCGCAGACTCGCCTTCAACCCACGTCCCGACGCGCGGAAATACTCGCGCTGATCGCGCCAGTCCGGGCAGCGCGCTTCGACCTCGCGCCAGAATGCGCGCGAATGGTCGGCGTGGATCAAGTGGCACAGCTCGTGCACCAGCACGTATTCGAACGCCGCCGGCGTCGCCAGCACCAGCGACAAATCCAACGACAGGGCACCGTCGGGCGCGAGCGAACCCCACTGCGAGGACATCACCCGGTAGCGCAAGCGCGACGGCGCGCGCGGCAGGCCGGGCAGGTACTTCGGCAGCCAGCGACCGACGTCGGCGCGCGCCTGGCCTTCGTAGAAATCGCGCAAGGCACGCTGCAGGTTGGCCGGGCTGACCGTTTCGGGCGCGGCGATTTCGAGCGCGTCGTCGTCCAATTGCAGGCGCAGATAGCGCGCGACCTGCCAATGCAGCGGCAGGTCGCGGCCGCGCAACGGAATGCGGGTGCTGACATGCGCCTGCAGGCTGGTCGCGTCGCTGCTGGCGCTGGCGATCTGCGCCAGCAGCCAGTCGCCGTGTTCGATCACGAAGCGCTGGCCGGCGATCTCGCTGGCGCGCAACGGCAAGGTCAGGCGCGGGCCGCGCTCGTCGACGCTGAGCTTGATCCGCCGCGCGCGCGGGTCGCGCACGCGCAGGACTTCGACCACTTGGCCGTTGCCCAGCGTGATCGCGATGGTTTCGCGCGAGACCGCGCGCGGCGCGGGCTGCGGCTTGCCGGTCAGCAGGCGCAGAAGGCTCGTCATGGGTGGGGGACCGCCATGGGCGAAGCATAGCGCCTGGATGCGGGGTTTAGCGCGTTCGGGCGCGGCGGAAATCGCGATGCCGGTGCGACGGTAAAGGTGCCGCGGCATGGGGGCGACGGCGGCCAGGCGAATGACGGCGTCGATGCAGCNNCTCCTACAGGGGCAACGAGGGTTCGGCCGCCCCTGTAGGAGCGGCGCGAGCCGCGACTGCGCTACCACGACCACCAACGCAACCCGTGCGTCGCCGCCGCTCGCACGGGGCCGCGATCGATCAATCGACCTTGGACAACTTCAACGCCGACTCCATCACCCGGAACAAACGCTTCACCTCGGCGCTCATCAACGCGAAGCGCGCGTCGAGCTCGGCGCGCACGCCATCGCTGTCGCTGTTTTCGAGCTGATCCACGGCGCCGTCGAGCAGCTTGAACTTGCGCACCACCAGGTCTTCGCCGATCACGAACGACACGTGGTCGTCCAGGGTCAGCGCCAGACGCGTGACTTGCTTGCCGGTTTCCAGGTGCTTGGCGATTTCATCGCTTTCCAGCTCCTGGCGCTGGCACTTGACCACCGCGCCCTGATCGACCGGATCGCGCAGTTCGCACTCATCGCCCAGGCTGATGCCGTCGGGCAATTCTTCGCCTGCGACCCAGCCGGTGAGGATCGAACGCGGCGCGATTTCGGCGTTCAACGGCAACGCCGGGAAACTGCCGACCGCGCGGCGGATTTCGCTGATCACGTTCTCGCCGGTCTTGCGGCTGGAGGTGTCGACGATGACCAGGCCGTGCTCGAGATCGATGATCGCGTCGGTGCGGCCGGGCTTGATGAAGGCGCGCGGCATCAGATCGACGATCAATTCGTCCTTGAGCCGCTTGCGCGTGCGGCCGCCGGGCTTGCGCCCTTCCTTCTGCTCGATCTCGGCCAGTTTCTTGGCCAGCATGTCGTTGACGACCGCGCCCGGCAGCAGCCGGTCTTCACTGCCGACGGTGATCCAGATCGCGTCGCCGATGCGGTTGAGCATCTGCGCGTCCTCGGTGGCGCGACTGAACGGCGAGATGAAGCCGCGCGAGGACAGCTCCAGCGGGCCGACCGGCTTGAGCGCGCACTCTTCGAGGCCTTTTTCGAGATCGTCGAGTTTGTGGGTGGTGGGGAAGCGGAAGAAGGTCAGGTTGCGAAAGAACATTAGGGGACCGGGAATGGGGAATGGGGAGTCGGGAATAGCCAAGAGCGGCTCGCGGGCCGCTTTTGCTCGTCATTCCCGCGAAGGCGGGCTCCGCTTTATTTTATTTCGGCGGAGCCGAACATCCAGAGACTTCAGAGTCATACCTGGATGAAGCCCTGGATTCCCGCCTTCGCGGGAATGACGGCTTGGGAAGTACGCGGTTATCCAACTTGCGCGTCGTTAACTTGCGTGTCGTTCGTTTCAACGGATGCTTCGTCCAACCACACCGGCGCATCGACGACAGGCGCGGCACCCGCCTTGCCCAGCCCCAGAAAATCGAACAACGTCGCATCGCTCAACTGCGACGGCCGGATATCGCCGAGCGCGCGCGAAATGGTCTCGATGCGGCCCGGCGTTTCGCGTTCCCAGGCATCCATCATGCGCTTGACCTGCTTGCGCTGCAGGTTTTCCTGCGAGCCGCACAGGTTGCACGGGATGATCGGGAAGTCCTTGATCGCCGCGTAATCGACGATGTCGTCCTCGCGCACATAGGCCAGCGGCCGGATCACCACGTGCTTGCCGTCGTCGGACAGCAGCTTGGGCGGCATGCCGCTGAGCTTGGCGTGGAAGAACAGATTCAGGAAGAACGTGGCGACCAAGTCATCGCGATGATGCCCGAGCGCGATCTTCGTAAAGCCTTGTTCCGCCGCGTAGCTGTAGAGCGCCCCGCGCCTAAGCCGCGAACACAGCGAGCACATCGTCTTGCCCTCAGGCACGACGCGCGTGACCACCGAGTAGGTGTCCTGCTCGAGAATCTTGTACGCCACCCCGATCGATTCCAAATACGCCGGCAGCACGTGTTCGGGGAAATCGGGCTGCTTCTGGTCCAGGTTGACCGCGACCAGTTCGAACTTCACCGGCGCCTTCTTCTGCAGTTGCAGGAGAATGTCGAGCAAGGTGTAACTGTCCTTGCCGCCGGACAGGCAGACCATGACCTTGTCGCCTTCTTCGATCATGCCGAAGTCGGCGATGGCGCGGCCGACCTGATGGCGCAGGCGGGTGGCCAGGCGCTCGCCGTCGGCGGCGCGGGCGGTGTCCGGGCGCGGGCGGCGGACGGGTTCGGCGAGGGGCAGGACAGTGCTCATGAGGCCGTCGATTCTACGCTACGGGTCGGTGAACGCAGCCGGCGTGGGCCACCGCGGCGGACCGCCGCCACCGATGACGGCCGCAAGGGCGGCGCGTTAAGCTCAGCGGCATGACCGTCAGCACCGACTCCACCGAGATCGTCCGCCAGCTCGCCGAACTGCGGCTGGAGCATCGCGATCTCGACGCGGCCATCGACCGTCTGGCCCTGGACCCGCAGGCCGACGAGCTCACGGTCAAGCGGCTCAAGAAGCGCAAGCTGTGGCTGAAGGACTGCATCGCCCGGCTGGAAAGCGCGCTGATCCCCGACGAACCGGCCTGACCGCCGCCGCGCCCGCCAGCGCCGCCGATGTCATGCCTGAGTGTCATGTCCAGCTAGTGCGAAACCCAGCTGCAGCCGGCCCCGTCGCTCGTGCTACGGTGCCGCCACTCGAAATCGGGCGGTTGCATGGCGAATAAGGACGAACTGGTCAAGGCGGCGCGCAACCCCTGGTGGCAAGGTGCCTCGGCGGTCGCGCTGGTCGCGCTCGTGGCCACTTTCGCGCTCGGCGGTTTCAAGCAGGCCAAGAGCACCAGCAAGCCCCTGCCCCAGTATTCGGCCGGCCACCGCTACCAGGGCGGGGCGATGGCGGTGACGCCGCTGCGCGCCTGGGTCGCGCGCTACAAACCCGGCGGCCAGGTCGACCGCTTCGATCCAAGCAAGCTGTACCTGGTGCTGCAGGTCGAGATCGAGAACCGCACGCCGCGCAGCTTCAACGGCTTTGGCTACCCGCGCGAGGACGTGATCCTGGTGTCGGCCAAGCGCGAGCCGATCAAGCCCGATCTACTGCTGATGTCCGACGACCACAGCGTCGCCGCCGACCTGCATCCGCGCCTGAAACAACGGGTCGATCTGGTCTGGAATCTGCCGAAGAACTATGTCCACGCGCCGCAGCAGACCTGGGGCGTGTTCGCGCGCGCCTACAAGGCCAAGGCCTACATCAACGACGAGGGCGCCTGGGTGCAGGGCAAGCCCGCGGCCAAGTTCCTGATTCCGGTGCAGGACCTGCGCGACCGGGCGGTGGCGCCATGAGCACGACGACAACTTCCGGCCACGGCCTGCGAGTGCGCTGGCGTTGGCGCGATGCGCTGTGGATCGTGCTGGCGCTGATCGCTGTGGTCGCGCTGCGCAAGGGCGAGTCGAGCTACGAACAGCGCGACGCGCCGCTGGTGCAGCGCGCGAGCGGGCCGGCGCGGGCCGAGGGCCGCAACTTCGCGGTCGAGGTCGGCAAGGTCAAGGCCGCGCGCGCCTATCTGCTCAAGGGCGACTTCAGCCGCTCGGAGGATCTGCTGCTGCGCACTCCGGGGTTGTGGCTGTCGGTGCTGGCCAAGGTTGAATCGACCCAGCGCCCGGGTTACGTCAGCGCGCAATTGCTGACCCGCGACGGCCTGGTCTACGCCGCGTCCAGCGCCGAGCGCCCCAAGCTGCGCGGCATCAACCTGAGCGAGCGTCCGGTCGCGCCGGGGCTGCCCGAGAGCGGCGCCTGGTTCTTCGAAGTGCCGGCCGACCGGCTCGAAGGCGCGCACCTGCAACTGTATTGGGGCAACGGCCTGCCGCAGGGCGGCGACAGCCTGGTCGACGTCGATCTGGGCATCGACGCGGCGCGCGCGCGCAAGTTGTTGGCCGAAGCGAAACCGGTATTGGATCTGCGCTGATGAGCATCGAAATTCCCGCCAGGCCGGTCGCCGGTACTACCACCATCGGCTGGTGGCGGCGCAACACCGGCTGGCTGATCGGCACCGCGGTGCTCGGCGGCATCGCGATCTATGCGCCGTATCGCGACGCCTTGAACGAGTATCGGGACCGCAACCCGAGCATCGCGATCGACGCGCCCAAGCACGACTGGGTGCAGTTCGAAGGCGCGCGTTGGCGTCTGGTCGAGGCCGAAGCGCTGGCCCCGCGCGATCCGCGCATCCTCGGTTCGCTGCGCAAGGATGCCGGCGTGTTGCTGGTGCGCTACGAAGTGATTCCGGATTCGGGCACCCCGATCAAGACCCTCGACACCTGTCGCGGCCGCGTCGCCGATGCGCAGGGCCGGCAATGGGAAGCCGGCCCGGTCGGCTTGCCGCGCCTGGGCGGGCCGAAACTGCCGACCAGTTGCGGCAGCGGCTACGACGCGCAGTTCAAATCGGTGCTGGCGGTGCCGGGCCGACCGTTCGCGTTCCAGCACGCCTACGTGTTGCCGCGTACGCAGAAGCTGGAAGGCTTGGAGGCGCGGATCGAATTCGGCCCGCTGCAATCCGCCAAGGGCCGCTACCTGCGTTTCAAGCTGTAGCGATCGCGGTAGAGCCCAAGCGCGCCGCGCAGTCTGCGCGGGCGGGGCTTCCGCGCCGAGGCGTTGCGATCAACCGCGCGGCAAGCGCGCGATCGCGCGGTCGAACGTCGCCGCCAGCAACACCACGCGCAGCACATCGGTCAGCAACGAGGTGCGGAACGACAGCGGCGTGTTGAGGAACACCGCGAACGGCTGGCCGATCACGCTCTGCCATTGCGGGTCCTTCGGGCCGACGAACTGCTGCATCAGCCGCCACGACCACGAGTCGATGTAGGCCAGCAGCTGCCAGCACACGCACAGGGTCAGCAAGGCCGGCAGGCCCGCGCGCAGCACCAGGCGCAGGCTGTTGACCACCGGCACGCCCTTGCTGCTCCAGCCGGCGCTGGCTTTGTCGGCGAGCATGCGCAGAGTGAAATGCATCGACTTGAAGCGCTCGGCGACCCGGCCCAGACGTTCGTCGGCGGCGTCGATGCGCTGCGCGCGGCGCAGGTCGATGCCGTAGATGATCGCGGTGATCGCCAGCCAGATCAGCGGCAAGGCGATCGCGCCGGCCGCGGTCGAGACGAAATCCCACAGCGGCGCCAGCGCGCGCTTGCTCGGCGCCAGCAGCTTGAACACGGCGGTCGGGCTTTCCCACCACTCGGTCGCGGCGACATAAACCACTCGCTCGTGCCACCAATCCTGGCCGCTCTTGATCAGCTGCGCGATCGCCGCCGCGCCGACGAACACCCAGTACGCCTCGCAACTGGTCGCCACCACGTTCCACAACGCATGCCCGGTCGCGGCCGCGCGGCGCTTGCTGAACCAGCGCACCACCCAGGCCACCGCGAGCGCGATCCACAAGCCCTTGAGCTTGAGCACCTGATGCAGGTTTTCCTTGTCCCACACGCTGAAGGTGTAGTGGGTGCGGAAGTTGCGGCGCAAATCCTCGAGCAGGCCCCAGCCGGCGTAATAGGCGAAGAACGGCAGCATCGCGATCGCCAGCGCGGTGATCCACTGCTTGCGCACCGCCGCGGTATCGGGCGTGGTCGCGCCGCCGGCGAGCATCGGCAGCGACGGCCGCAGCGACTGGAACATCAGGATGGTGCCGGCCAGCTGGGTCACGATCAGCACCGACAGCACCGCGAACGACAGCAGCACCGAGCGCTCGCCGAGCTTGACCGACAACTGCATCAACAGGTCGTAACAGACCCGCTGGGCGAAGAACCAAAACGCCAGCGCGGGCCAGTGGCGCCACAGCAGCCGGGCGCTGAGCAGAGGAATTTCGAGCCACGGGTGGCTGCCGCCGCCACCGATGGCGGACGCGGACGGATCGGAGGCCGAAGCCAGGGCGCTGGTCGGGATCGTGCTCGTGGACATCGGATTGACGGACATCGGCGGGGCCGGATCGGGGTCGGGCGATGGTAACCCGCATGGGCGCGGGGCTTGCAGTGACGGATATCAGAGACCCGGCCGGTGCCGGCCGGGTCGATGCGCTCGACGAATTGCCGTCATTGACTCGCGGTCGGCGCGTCCTGCGTGTGTTCCGCCGCGGCAGCGTCGGCGCCGCGCGCGGACGGCGGCGCGGGGCGATCGGCGGGCTTGGACTCCTTCAACGGCAACAGGCTGTAACGGAAATTCAGGTTCACCGAACCGCCTTCGTTGCGCGAGACGTAGACCCCACCCGGCAACGCGCGGATCTGCCGTTCGCCCGGGCGCTCGAACGCGTTGTCCAACTCTTTCGACGACCGCCGCGCCGGCAACTGCTGCGCATACAGAGCATCGAGCATGCGCCCGAGTTCCGCTCCGGCCAGATCGATCGCCGAGCGCAGACGCGCGCAATCGTTCTCGCTCCATAGCCGTGCGCGGCGCTGGTCCTCGATTTCCGCCGACCAACTCTCCTCGCGCGCGAGTTCCAGATTCTTTTCGTGCAGCTTGCGCGCGTCGGCGGCTTCGCGCAGTTCGGAACTGCGTCCCACGCGGCCTTTTTCCTTGACCCGCGCGACCATCGCCTGCGCGCCGCTGTCGGCGAAACGCCGTTCTTCCTCCGCCACCAGTTGCTCGATCTCGGCGGTGGTCTTGGGCGGAAGGTCCAGCCAATCGGACACGACGATGAAGTGATCGCGCCACAACGGTTTCTTCCGCCACGCCGACTTGACCTCGCCCTCGGGCGCGTACGCGGCGACATCGACCGAGGTCACCAGGGCGGTCAGGCCCGGAGACAGGCTCGAGGTGATGGTGAATATCTGCCGCGGCTGATCCTTGGGAATGCGTTTTTCCCACGCGTCGTCTTCGCCGTCGGTCAGGTTTACCGCCACCGCCGCGCCCCAGGGCGCGCGCGCGATCGCGTCGCGCACGGCCTGCTGCAAGGGCGTATCGACCGGCAGGTCGCACCGCGCCTGCTGGAGCGGTTGGTAAGCGGCGACGGCGCGGTTCTTGGCCTCGGAATACGCCGCGCCGTTGACGATCGCGCTCGCGATCAGGCCGCCGAGGACATTGACGCCTATCGCCTGCCCGGTGCTCATGCCGGAATTGAACTGCGGCGTGCCGCCCGGATAGCCCGGCATGTAGCGCGTCACGTCCTGATAGACGAAATCGACCTGCGGCCGCACTCGCTGATCGAGGGCGACGATATGCACCGGCAGACTCGCCGCGAGCGACGCGCGCTCGGATCGGTAGCCATCGATTTCCTTGCTGGCCGCCTGCGCGGCGGTGCTCAACGCGAGCATGAGCACGCCCGCCGCGAGCGGCGCAGTCTTGATCTTGATCATGTCCCCAACCCCCTGGCGCTTGCTCGGGCAAGCGCGATGCGCAACGGCTTCTCCCCCCGAGAAGCCGCGCCAGTATCCACGCCCCAGTGGCCTGGAACAATCGCGCGGCGCCGTGGCCGCGCGATGTCGCCGAACTGCGTCGTTCAGGCCGCGGCCGGCGGCGTTTCCACGACCGGCTTGGCCATCTCCGGACTGATCTTCTCGATCGTATGCCGCAGTTCGCGGCCGAGGATCACCTTCGCGTCCTTCGCCCACGCGTCCAGGCGCTGGTCGAAGGCGAGCTTGCCCTCGCTGTCGGGCCAGACCAGTTTGAGTTCGCGCAGTTTCTGGATGAAGCCGCGGAACAGGGTCTTGTCGAAGAATTCCGGCGCGGCCGGCGCGTACAGCAGCGACAGGCGCTGCGCGGCGAGTTGGCACAGGCTTTCGAGTTCGCCGGCCGACATCGTGCCGGGGCCGTTCTTCACCAGCACGCTGATGGCGATGTAATAACGCTCGAAGGCCTGCTGCAGCGAGTGGCCGATCGCGCGCAGGCGGAACACTTCGTCGGTCTGGCCGGCGTTGCGGGCGAGGATGCCGCCGTCGTCGTCGCTGACCCGCTCGAGCAGGCCTTCGCGCACGAACACGTCGACGGTGCGCGACAGGCGCTGTGTGAATTCTTCCTCGCTCCACGGCAGGAACAGTTCGGCCTGCAGGAACGGGTACACGCTGCGGCCCAGGCGCAGCACGCCGGCCAGGCTCATGCGCCGGTTGTGCTGGAAGCAGCAGGCGATCCACGAGGCCGCGGTGAACAGGTGCAGGACATTGTTGCGGAAGTAACTCAGCAACACCGCCTTGTCGTCGCCGTCGACGCCGAGCACGTCGCCGAGCGGATGGGCGACGCGTTCGAGCACGTTGATCTCTTCGCCGTGGGCGACGATTTCCTGCGGCGTGTGCGGGGTGACGGTGACTCGGTCGGAATACGGCAATTCGGCCAGCAGGGTTTTCGACAGCGCGATCTGCGCGAGCAGATCGGCCTCGCCCATCGCGTGCTTGGGCGTGGACAGCAGCGCCAGCGCGAGCAGGTTGATCGGGTTGACATCGGCGGCGCGGTTGACGTTGATCTGGATCTGTTCGGCCAAGGCATCGACCGTGGCCGACAGCCACGCCGGCTTGTCTTCTTCGTCGAGCGGACGGCCGTCCCACTCGGGCGCATGCGTGGCGAGCATGTCGTTGAGCCGGATCGGCTCGCCGAAGTTCACCACCACCTGGCCGTAATTGGAGCGCAGCACCTTGGGGATGCCCCAAAGCAGCTGCCAGATCGATTCTTTTTCCTTCGGCTTACCCGACAGCTCGTCGAGGTAACTGTTGCCTTCCATCAGCTTTTCGTAGCCGACGTAGATCGGCTGGAACAGCACCGGACGGGTCGGCTGACGCAGGAAGCCGCGCACGGTCATCACGATCATGCCGCCCTTGGGCTGCAGCAATCGACCGGTGCGCGAGCGTCCGCCTTCGATGAAGTATTCGATCGAATAGCCGCCCGACACCAGCTGCGCGACGTACTCGCTGAGGATCGCCGAATACAGCACGCTGCCGCGGATGCTGCGGCGGATGAAGAACGCGCCGCCGCGACGCAGGATGCCGCCGATCACCGGCAGGTTGAGATTGATGCCGGCGACGATATGCGGCGGCACGATGCCCTTGGCGTAGAGCAGATAGCTCAGCAGCAGGTAGTCCATGTGGCTGCGGTGGCAGGGCACATAGACGACTTCGTGGCCGGGCGCGTCCTGCTTGAGCTGGTCGAGGTGATGCACCAGCACGCCGCGGTAGATGCGGTTCCACACTGGCGTGAGGATGAAGCTCAGCGAGCGCACCACCGGGTGCGAATAGTCGGCGGCGATTTCGTAGGCGATCGCGTGGGCTTTCTTCCACGCTTCGGCGCTGGAGCTGCTGTCGCGGCGGGCTTGATCGGCGATCGCTTCCTTGACCGGATCGGCGGCGAGCACGCGATCGATCAGCATGCGCCGGGTCGACAGGTCGGGCCCGATCACCGCCGCGCGGATGCGGCGGAAGTGGGTGCGCAGCACGCGCGAGAGCTTGCGCACGGTGCGTTCGGGTTCCAGCCCTTCGTCGACGATGCCGCGCAGCGACACCGGCGGCGAGAACCGCACCATGGTGTGGCGGCCGTTGAGCGCGATGGCGAGCAAGCGGCGGAAGCGGCCGACCAGGGTCCAGTTTTCCGAGAACAGCACCGAGAACCAGCCGCTGCTGCGGTCGGGCGCGCGGCCAACGAAGATCGACACCGGCACCAGTTGCACGTCCAGCGCCGGGTCGGCGCGGTGCGCGTCGAGCAGGCGCGCGAGCGAGCCGGAGTGGGTCTTGGCCGAAGGCGGACCAGACGGCGCCAGGGTGCCGGCGTTGCGCCGCGACAGCGCGACATAGGCGCGCTTGCGGCCCAGCGGATCGCCCGGCAGCGGCTGCAACGGCGACGGCAGGCCGCTTTCGATGCAGGCGCGTTCGAGGATCAAGGCGTTGGACAGGCCGTAGTCCTCAAGCACGTAGCAGACCGGGCGGCCGTTCCATTCCTCGGCGATGTGTTCGGCCGGGGTCTTGGGCTCGATCGTCAGCGACACCCATGGCGCCATCAGCTGGCCGAGCAGGCGCGCCCACCATGGGCGGTTCTTGGTGGCGGCCGGGGCGGTCTGGGTGGCTTGGGCGGACGGCTCCACGGCAGGCGGCGCGGGCGCGTCCATCGGCAGTTCGGCCTGGTGGGTCGGTTCGTCGGCGTGGTGGCTGGATGGCTCGACGGTGGGTGAGGCTTGCTGCGAGTCGGTGGCGTCGGGTTCGCGGGCGATCGAGGCCGTGTCCGGGTTCGCAGGCGCTGGCGCGGGTGCTTCGGATGCGGGCGGCGCGGGCTCGGACGGCGTTACCTCGGATGGCGCGATCCCGGACGGCTCGGCCGCGGCGGATTCAACCGGCGCGGTTTCGGTCGGACCGGACTCGATCGGGCCAGCGTCGGCGGGCGCCGCGGCGGTGCCCGGCAACGAGGTCGCGCCGGGCTCTACGCCGGGCGCGGACGCGTCGTTGGGGTCAAGCCCGGGGTCGACGGGTGGGGTCGGTTCGGGCATGGCGGAAGGTATGTCGGAAGAGGACGCCGGATCGGCATCGGCAACGGTGGGGTCGATCGGGTCGGTCGGCGTGCGTGCGCCAGCACCGTCGGTCGCGTGAGGATCGGCCGCGGCGGCGTCGGGAAAAGGCAGGGGCGTCTGTTTCGGCATCCCCGGCATTATGCCTATTCGGCTTCGGCGCGCGCCTGGGCCGAATGGGCGGCTGTCGGGACGGGGTTGGCGCGCCGGCCGGGGGGCTTTTCGTATGCGGGATGCCGGCCCGCCGCGGTCAGATCGGCCGCGGCAGGGGCTCGAAGCGGATTGCGCCGGAAGCCTGCGGCCTGAACGCCTTCCCGAGATGCCTCGGGGCGCGCGGGTCTCGATGGCTTAGCGGGGTTTCGGCGGCGCGGTGGCGGTGGGGCCGGCAGCGGCGGCCGGAGCCGCTGGCTTGGGCGCCGTCGCGGGTGGCGCGGCGGTCGCGCTGGGCTTGGCGGCGGGCTGGGCGGCCGCGGGCGTCGGCACGGGACTGGTTTTGCCTGCGCCGGTTTGAGCGGCCCCGGCTTTGGCCGCGGGCTCGGCGGCATTCGCTTCGGCTTTGCCTGCTTCGGCCGCACCTGCTTCAGCCTTGCCCGCTTCGGGCAGGGTCGCCGCCGGCCGGGCCGCTTCGACCTTGCCGGCGGCCGGCCTGGCCGGCGCCGGTTTTCTGTTCGCCACCGCCCGCGCCCACGCCGCCTGTTGCCCCGCCGCCGAGGCCGCGCGCGGCGGCGCCTCGATCTCGGCCTGGGCATGGCGCAATACATCGCTGAGGTACCAGCGCTGCTGACGGCGTTCGACCAGCACATAGGCGTCGACCGGTTCGCCGGCCAGTTGGTAGCGGATGCGGACCCGCGCGGTGTCGCCGGTCTGTTCGGCCAGGGTGGCGTCGACGCTGTCCAGCGCCGCGTCCAGGTCCAGGCCGTAGCCGCCGAGCACCTGCTTGAACCGCTCCACGAACGGGCCCAGCCGGCGCAGGCTGCGGTCCATGCCGTTGTGGGCGAAGGCGTCCGGCGCCGCCAGCCCGGTCGCACGCGCGGCCGAGACCAGTTGCGGGATCGCCGCGCGGCCCTTGGCCGAGTCGCCCAGCGAGGTGGTCTGCGCCCATTGGCTGATCGCACCGATCAGCTGGGCATGGTGATCGCGCTCGGTGTCGCTGTAGACGGCCTCGCTGCGCACGTACTGGATCGCGAACACGCCCAGGGTCCTGGCCGCCGAATGCAGCTCGCCGTCGGCGCCGGCGAACTGGCGGCGGAAACTCGCCACCAGGTCGCGCTCGGCGTTCTGCGCGGCCAAGGCGGCGATGAAGGTCGGGAAGCGGTCGTGCAGCGGCAGCTCGGTCAGCGGCCAGGTGGTGCGGCCCTCGCGCCAGGCGGTTTCCAGGCGCGCGTGCAGCTCCGGCGGCAGCGCGTGGCGGGCGTAGCCGGCCAGGTCGTTGCGGCGCAGGTCGGCGACCAGCTGGGTCACCGCCTGGGTCGGCAGGCTCGCCACCGGCTCGGCCGGCGCCGGGTCCGGGCCGCAGCCGGCCGCCGCCACCAGCAGGGCGGTCGACAGGCAGATCGTGCGGACGCGTCGGACGATGGTCATCGGCTCTAAAGCTCGCAAGGCGTGGCTCCCGGCATGGGCTCCCCCCAGGCGTGGGGCATCTTGGCCGCGCGTCCGGGCCGGCACAAGCCGGGGCCGGCTCACCCTCGCTCACCGATCGCGACGCCAGCCAGCACTTGCTGACGCGCGAGGTCGCTTGCGCCCGCTTTTTTGCAACGCCGAAAAGTGAACGAATCCAGCAGAAAAACCGCTGAACAGGCCGGAGCGGCGATCCCGTGACCCCTATCACCCCGTGCAGGTCCGACGGCCGATATGGTGCCGGTACTGGCATGTTTTATGCGTTCTAAACAGGCAAAACCGGCACATCTGTCGGTTCGCCAACGCGCTGCCGCGCAGGAGAACGACCATGCGTCCTACCCCGACCTGTCTGTTCATTGCTGTCCTGGCCTTAGCCGGCGTCGGTCCCGCCTCGGCGGCTAACGACACCACTCAGTTCAACGTCACCATCACCATCACCAGCGTCTGCGACATCCACACCGTCGCGCCCACCAACGTCAATTTCGGCTCGGTCGCCTCGACCGCGACCAACGTCGACCAGCAGGGCCAGCTGACCATCAACTGCACCCCGGGCACGGCGTACACGATCGGGCTCGACAACGGCCAGAACGGTACCGACGTCAACAGCCGCAAGATGGCCTCCGGCGCCAACCTGGTGCCGTATCAGCTGTACCGGGCCGCCGCGCGCGGCGCCGCCGATGTGTGGGGCAGCACCGCCGGGGTCGGCGGCAACGTCCTGGCCGGCAGCGGCACCGGCGCGGCGGTCAACGTGCCGGTCTACGGCCGGACTCCGAGCGCCAACTTTCCCACTGGTACTTACAATGACGTGGTGACCGCCACGGTGACCTACTGACCGGGCCGGGCCGATGAGCGGCGGCCGGTGGCAGCAGGCAGTCCGCGCCTCGGCCGCGTCCAGCGGGGCTTCGTCGGCCCTGCGCCCGCTCGCGCTCGGCCTGCTGTTGGCCCTGATCGCCGCGCCCGCCGGCGCGGCCGGGCTGCAAGTCACGCCCACCACCCTGACCCTGCAGGCCCGCCAGAACGCCGACGGCCTGTGGCTCAGCAACACCGGCACCACCACGTTGCAGGCCCAGGTGCGGGTGTTCCGCTGGACCCAGGCCAACGGCGAGGAGCACTTCGAACCGACTCAGGCGCTGGCGATCAGCCCGCCGATGCTGGAACTGGCGCCCGGCGCCCGGCAGCTGGTGCGGGTGATCCGCCTTGGCGCCCCGCCGGCCCGCGAGGACAGCTACCGGCTGATCGTCGACGAACTGCCGCCCGAGGACGCCAACCGCCCGCCCGGCCTGCAGTTCGTATTGCGCTACTCGCTGCCGGTGTTCCTCGCCCCGGCCGGCGACGCCGCGCCGGCACCCAAGCTGCGCGCGCAGCTGAGCTTCCAGGGCGAGCAGGTCCGCCTCGAGGTCCGCAACGACGGCGACCAGCACGCGCAGTTGGCCGACGTGGTGTTCGTCGACCGCCACGGCACCCGGCATGCGCTGCAGTCCGGCCTGCTCGGTTACACCCTGCCCGGCCAGCGCATGCGCTGGCCGCTGGCGGCCCCGGCCGAGCTGTTGCGCGGCGGCGGCACCCTCAAGGCGAGGATCAATGGCGAAGCCACCGAGCAGGCGCTGGCGCTGGACCCGCCGGCTGGCTGATGCCATGCCGGCCGGCCTGCTCCTGGCGTCGCAGCTGGGCCACGCGGCGGAACCGCCGCCGCTGGCGGTGCTGCGCGCGGGCGAAGCGCCGGGCGGCGGATCGCTGAGCGCTACCGCGGCGGCGGCGAACATGGCCTTGTACCTGGAAGTCAGCCTCAACCAGACCGCCTACGGCCCGCCGCAGCCGTTCGAGCTGCGCGACGGGCGCCTGTACGCCAGCGTCGCGACCTTGCGCGCGATCGGCTTCCGCCTCGACGGCCACGACAGCGGCGACACCCTGGCGCCCGACGGCCTGGCCGGCGTCAGCGTGCGCTACGACGCCGCCAGCCAGCGGGTCGCGATCGACGCGCCGCTGTCGCTGCTGTCGCTGGCGACCACCCGGCTCAACGCGCCCGGCGCCGATGTCCCGGTCGCCAGCGCCTCGCCCGGGCTGCTGTTCAACTACGACCTGTATTCCAGCCGCGACCGCCACAGCGACAGCACCAGCGCGTTCGCCGAGCTGCGCGTGTTCGGCCTCGGCAGCGGCGTGTTCAGCCAGACCGCGGTGACCCGCAGCTACCAGAACGAGGACGACCCGCGCCGCACCGACTCGGTGCGCCTGGACAGCAGTTGGCGCTGGTCGGCGCCGGCTTCGATGTTCAGCGTCACCGCCGGCGATGTGATCAGCGGCCAGCTCGACTGGACCCGGCCGCTGCGCCTGGGCGGCATCCGCATCGGCCGCGACTTCGGTTTACAGCCCTACCGCATCACCACCCCGCTGCCGACCCTGCTCGGCGAAGTCGCGGTGCCGTCGGCGGTGGACCTGTACGTCAACGGCATCCGCCAATACAGCGGCGAGCTCTCGCCCGGGCCGTTCCAGCTGGCGACCCTGCCCGGCATCACCGGCGCCGGCAACGCGCAACTGGTGGTCACCGATGCGTTCGGCCGCACCCGCACCCTCGACTTCCCGTTCTATGCCGCGCAGCAATTGTTGGCCAAGGGCTTGTCGGACTGGTCGCTGAGCCTGGGCCTGGCGCGCGAGGACTATGCGATCCGCTCCTTCGCCTACGGCAGCGAACCCTTGCTCAGCGGCGATCTGCGTTACGGCGTCAGCGACCGCTTCACCGTCGAAGCGCATGGCGAAGGCGGCGACGGTGTGGTCAACGGCGGCGTGGGCGGGGTGTGGTTGCTCGGCCAGGCCGGGGTGATCAGCGGTTCGCTCGCGCACGGCCGCGACGGCGACGACGGCGGCTGGCTGTATGCGGCGGCGTACAACTGGAGCAACGGGCGTTTCAATATTTCCGCCGACACCCAACGCACCCGCGGCGAGTACCGCGATCTGGCCTCGCGTTACGGACTGGGCGCGCCGCGGGTCAGCGAACGCGCGGTGGTGAGCTGGAGCGACACGCGACTGGGCAGCCTCGGCCTGAGCTATGTGCGCCTGATCTATCGCGACGAACCCGCCGCGCGCTACGCCAGCGCGACCTGGAACCGCAGCTTCGGCGGCCGCGCCGCATTGAGCCTGTCGTACAACCAGAACCTGGATCGCGGCGAGGACCGCAACGTCTATCTGGGTTTCACCCTGAACCTGCAGGATCGCGACCGCCGCGCCAGCACCCAGATCAGCGTGTCGGCGCAGCGCAGCCGCGATCTCGACCAGGGTGTGATCGATATCAGCCGCCCGGTGCCCGGCGACGGCGGCTTCGGCTGGCGGGTGCAGGCGCGCGGCGGCGACGGCGAGGAAGGCGGCTTGGCCGAGGCGGGTTGGCTGACGTCATTCGGGCGCTTCAATTTCGGCCTCGCGCGTCAAGGCGAAAACGACTACGGCTACGCCAGCGCGAGCGGTTCGCTGGTGTGGATGGGCGGCCATGCCTTCGCCGCGCGCAACGTCAGCGATGCATTCGCGGTGGTCTCCACCGGCGGCGTGGCCGACGTGCCGGTGCTGCTGGAAAACCGCCCGATCGGCCGCAGCGATCGCGACGGCATGCTGCTGGTCACCCCGCTCAATGCCTGGCAGCGCAACCGCATCGCGATCGATCCGATGGAGCTGCCGGCCGATGTGCAGCTCGGTCAGGTCGAAGTGCAGGCCACGCCGAAAGATCGCTCGGGCACCTTGGTGCGTTTCGCGATCGACAAGATCCGCCCCGCGGTATTGGTGCTGCGCGATGCCTCGGGCCAGCCGCTGCCGCTGGGCAGTCGCGTGCGCCTGATCGATGGCGGCAGCGCGATCGTCGGCTACGACGGCGAGGCTTACCTCGATCGCGTGGGCGACGCCAACGACCTGCGCGTCGACACGCCGAACGGCGCGTGCCGGGTGCGGTTCGCGTATCCGCAAGGGTCGGGCATCCCGCGAATAGGCCCGCTGAGCTGTACACCGGAGCGATCGCCATGAACGTGCGCCGCCGCCTGATCGCCGTGTTCTGTTTGTTCGCCTTGCTCGCGATGACCGCGCCGATGCCGGCCTTTGCTGCGACCACCTGCACCGCGTCGATGACCAACCTCACCTTCCCCGCCACCACCGGCGCGATCAGCGACGCCAGCGCGACCTTGACCGTGACCTGCACCACCGGCGCGTTGTCGCTGCTGGCGCGGGCCAAGGTCAACATGTGCGTGAGCATCCTCAGCGGCACCGACGGCGCCGGCACCCTCAACCCGCGGCGCATGATCAATGGCTTGAGCGATCCGTTGCAGATGCAGCTGTACACCGACGCGGCGCGCAGCGCGATCTGGGGCGCGCGCGGCAACGGCACCGTGCCGAATTTTCTTCCATTGCAGTTCGACTACTCCGTACCCCTGCTCGGCGGCAGCCAGACCTTGAACGCGACCCTGTACGGCCGCATCCCTGCCCAAACCGCGCTCAACGCCGGCAGCTACACCAACCGATTCACCGGCGCGCTCGACACTCTGATCGAATTCCGCTACGCCGAGGCCTTGCTCGGCGATCCGCCGATGCCGACTTCGTGCCTCGCTGGCGGCAGCGGCGGCGCGCCCAGCCAGTTCCCCTTCACCGTCAACGGCTCGGTGCCCAACACCTGCACGCTCACTCCCAAGCCGGTGCCCGACCTCGCTTTCGGCAACGTGCCCGGCCTGATCACCGCCAACGTCGACCGCACCACCGCGATCGGCCTGGTCTGCACCGGCCGCACTGCGTGGCAGATCGGCCTCAACAACGGCTTGAACGCCAGCGGCACGGTGCGGCGCATGCGCAATGCCGGCGGCCAGTTCGTCAGCTACGAGTTGTACCGCAACAGCCCGCGCACCCTGCGCTGGGGCAACACCCTGGGCAGCGACACCCTGGCCGGCACCGGCACGGGCACCGCGCAATCGCTGACCGTGTTTGGGCGGGTCGCGCCGCAGACGCCGAACGTGGGGACCTACAGCGATACGATCGTGGTGACGGTGACGTATTGATCGCGATGCGAGGCTGCGGTGCGACGAATCGCGTCGCTATCGTCGGCAGGCGGTAACGCTGCGAAGCCGCAATCGGCTTACTCCCGCATGGCGATGTTGAAACCGCCTTGCGCTGGATGTCTCCCGCCTTGCGTGCGGGCATGCCGCCGTGGACCGCGGATGCTCTTATGGTTGAAAGCGCTAACTTGAAAGTTGGTTACGCGTCTTGAACGTTGGTCGTCATTGGTGGCCGTCAACCGGTAGCAGCAACTTTCGCAGACAGATCGGAAGCTGATCGAGCCGTCTGGGATGACGCTTCGGCAACTTCGCTTCGATTCCGCTGTCGGCCAGAAGCAGGCATACGCCCACCAGGCAGCCGAGCGTCTGTCTCGTCACAGCAAGGACCGGTCGAGTAGACGGCCTTGCAAGTAGGCGCATCGACGCGCCGTCAGGGAGTTCTTGCACACTCCCCGACGGCTGGCCTCATATCGATTACTTCGCCGCCGCTCGCGCCGCTTCGACGATGACCTTGGCCACCGATTCCGGGTCGGACGCCATCGGCACATGACTGGTCGGCAGAACCGTGGTCTTCGCGCCGATCTTCTTGGCCAACGCACGCTGCGCGCCCGGGTCGATCATGCGGTCCTGGGCGGCGACGATGTACCACGACGGCTTGGTGGTCCATGCGGCCACGGTGACGGGCTGTTCGAAGTTGGCGCCGCGCACCGCGCCCTGGGTGGCGTGGATCAGGTTGGCTTCCTGGGCGCTGACGTCCTGCGCGAAGTCGCGGGCGATGGCGTCGGCGGGCAGGGTCAGGTAACCGTCGGCGTCGGCGATGAAGTGGGCGAAGCCCGGCGGAGTCGGGAAGTCCTTGGTGTCGACCACCGGCGCGGCATTGAGCGAAGGCGCGAAGGCGGCGACGTAGACCAGGGCCTTGACCTTGGCATTACCGCCGGCCTGGGTGATGACCGAGCCACCCCAGGAATGGCCGACCAGCACGACCGGACCGGACTGCGCGTTGACGACGCGGTTGGTGAAGGTCACGTCGTCTTCCAGCGAGGTCAGCGGGTTCTGCACCGCGACGGCGTTCAAACCCTGTGCCTGGAGCAACGGGATGACCTTGTTCCATGACGAGCCGTCGGCGAAGGCGCCGTGGACCAGCACCACGGTCGGGCGAGGCTTGGCGGTCGGGGCGGGAGTGGCGGCCGAAGCCGTGCCCAGGCTGAGGGAGGCGGCGAGGACCAGGGGGGCGAGGATGTTCATAGAGGCTCCTTGAGGATGGGATTGGCTGGACGGGCCGGGTCGTTCCCGGTGACGTCACTATCCTCGCTCCATCCGGCCTTTAAGTGACGTAAAGTACGAATAACTTGCCATAGAGTCCAAACATGACCGACAGGCTCGAGGCCCTTCTGGCCCACTTCCCGGTGCGGGCATCCATCCTGCACGCCGGCGCCCTGTGCGGCATCCACGAACTGCCGCCGCGTGGAACGCTGGGCCAGTTGCACCTGGTCCGGCGCGGCACCGTGGTCGTGCATCACGCCGCGGGCAAGCCGATCACGCTCACCGAGCCCAGCCTGCTGCTGTATCCGCGGCCGTGTGCCCATCGCTTTGTGATCGACGACCGCGAGGGCGCCGAGTTGGCCTGCGCCGACCTCAGTTTCGACGGCGCGGCCGAACATCCGCTGGTGGCCGCGTTACCCGACTTCGTCTGCCTGCCGCTGGACCAACTGGGCAGTGCCCGCCCCTTGCTGGATCTGCTGTTCGAGGAGGCGTTCGACCAGCGCTGCGGTCGTGGCGAAGTGCTGGCGCGACTGTTCGAGCTGGTGCTGATCCAGGTGTTGCGGCATCAGATGGAAGGACAGCGGGGGCAGGCGGGATTGATGTCGGGGCTCGCGCATCCGCGCCTGCGCCGCGCGATCACCGCGATGCACGAACGGCCGCGGGAAGACTGGACCCTGGAGGCGCTGGCCGCGACCGCCGGCATGTCGCGCAGCTCGTTCGCGCAGACGTTCCGCAGCACCGTGGGCAACACGCCCGGCGAGTACCTGCAGCGGTGGCGGATCCTGCTGGCGCAGAAGGGGCTGCGCAGCGGCAAATCCCTGAAGCTGCTGGTGGACGAGGTGGGCTACGCGAGCGAGTCGGCCTTGTCGCGGGCGTTCAAAGCGCAGATGGGGGTTTCGCCGAGGCAGTGGCGGGGACGGGCGGTTCCCAGTCCGCCGTGACGGAACTCCACCTTCCCTGTTGAGGGTCGGGACCTGAGACGGGAAGGACATCGACGCCCTCGGCCTTCAGGCCTCGGCTGTCACCGTGCCCGGCTCAATGAAGAGCGGCCGCGGGCAAAAGAAAAGGAGGCCGAAGCCTCCTTGCAAATCGGCTTGCGCCGATAGATTTCGAGTTGTGGCATGGCCCCGGCTGGCACCGGGATGGGCGCAGACTACCGCCGGGGACTAGTTAATGCAACACTTGAAGTACTTAGATATAACTTATTGATTTTAAATGATCGTCAGTCGCCATAACGACTGAGATCGCTCAGGGCGCCACATCCAGCGCGGCGCGCTTGGCCAGCCGGCGCGCGTCGCGCGACTGGCTGTAGTCGTTGTTGAAGGTCATCGCCTCCCACGAGCCGTAGCTCGGGTTCGGCAGCATCCACCAGCGTTCGCCGAACCAGTCGTGGTACTGCGCCAGCAGCGCGTCGCGGCCCTCGGGCGTGTTGGCCACGACCTGGACGAAGTCGCCCATCTGGTCGCCGAACTGCATCAGCACGCGGTACTGCTTGCCGGCCAGGAGGCGGCGGCAGTTCTTTTCGCTGCCGTTCTGCTCACAGCCGTCGACCACCGTGCCCAGACCGAGGAACACCGAATCGTCGGCGACCGGCAGGCCGGCCTGACGCAGGTTGGCCAGGGTCGCGTCCTTCAGATGCACCGCGCGATTGGACAGGTACAGGACGGTCACGCCCTTGGCCTGCGCGGCCTTGGCGAAATCGACCACGCCCGGCAGCGGTTTGGCCTTTTTCTCGGCGACCCAGGCGTCCCAGGTCACTTCGTCGTATTCCTTGCCGTCGCGGACCAGCCGCGCCTGATACGGCGAGTTGTCGAGCACGGTCTCGTCGACGTCCATCACCACCGCCGGCTTGAGGCCCTTGGCCGGATTGCCGCGCTCCTCGGGCACCAGCGCGTCCCAGTTGGGCTGCTTGAGCGCGAGGTCGAGCTTGTCGGCGGCGGCGCGGTAGACCGTCTCGGTGGCCGCGCGGTATTCGACCGAACGCTGCATCCACAGCACGGCGTTGAGGTTGTCGTCGGCGCCGGACGGCTTGGCGGCCGGCGCGGTCGCGGCCGGTGCCGCCGTGGGCTTGGCCTCGGCGTCAGCGGCGGACGCCGTTCTCGGCGGCGCCGGCTTGCAGGCGGCCAGGGCGAGCACGCAGGCGAGCGGGATCAAGGGCAGGGCGCGAATGTGCATGCGCGGTCGGTCCATGGGAAAGGCGGGGAGTGTAGGCCGCGAATCAAAACGGTGTCGATTCTCGACCGCCCCGGCTCGGGCGCTCCACAGGGCCCGGCCCGGCACGCCGCGGCGCTAGTCCGAAATGCTGCAGGCCTCGAGGACCGGCTCGCCCGACTCCTGTCCCGCGCCGGTGCAGTCCAGGCTGATCGACTGGCCCCGGCTCAACCCGGCCACGGCCTCGTCCGATAAATTCTTCGCCCGCACCAGCCCGACCCCGCGATCGGTCAATTTCAGCATCGGCTCATCGCTCGCATCGCGGCCGATGCTGGCGATCCGCCCCGACACGCGCAGCGCAGTGTCTTTGTAGAGCCAATCGGCCGCGGACGCATCGTCGCGGTAGGCCCTCGCCAGCGTGTTCACATCGACCTCGCGCGGGCTGGCGTCGGCGGCGCGGTCGATCTCGTGAGGGCTGTCGGCATGGCCGTTGTTCTCCAGCGCGGACATCGCCGACAGCCCGCCGAGCAGGAAGATCCAGCCGAACAGGTATACCAGCGGCGATACGATCAACGACGCCAGCAACTGGAACAACCCGCCAAGCGCGCCGTGCTTGGCCATGCCCACGATCGCCAGGATGAAAGCGGCCAGGTTCAACGGCCAGCCGATCAGCAGGCCGCTGCCCGGTATCGGGATCAGGAAACACACCCAGGCGATCACCAGGCAGATCCACGCGGCCCGGCCGGCGCCGTTCGGCGCGGGATGGGAGGGGCTCATTGCATTCATCGAAACAGTCCTTGTCCAGGCGCCATGCGCTCAGCGTCATGGGGATAACGGTTATCCATTGCAACGAATGCGCAGGGCTCGTCGTGGATGGCGACGACTTACTCGCCGCCGCGGTATCGGCGCATCGGCTCGTGCGTCAGCGTTTGCGCGAGGGCGACGCGGCGGGCGCGGCCACGTGCGCGATGCATTCGACCTCGACCTTCGCGCCCATCGCCAGGCCCGAGGCCGCCAGCGCGCTGCGCGCGGGGAACGGCGCGCTGAAGTGCTTGCGATAGACCTCGTTGAACGCCGGCCACTCGGCGATATCGGCCAGGAACACCGTGCATTTGACGACGTCGCGCATCGAAGCGCCATGGCGTTCGAGCACGTTGCGAATATTGACCAGGGTCTGTTCGGCCTCGGCCTGGATGCCGCCCTTGGCCAAGGCATTGCCGCTGCCCGGCACGGTGCCGATCTGCCCCGACAGGAACAACAACTCGCCACTGCGCACCGCTTCGGAGAACGGCAGCTTGGCCGCGGCCGGATCGGGCGAACTGAGGAATTCCGGCGCGCGCGCGTCGCTGGCGCAGGCGGCCTGCGCGGCGAACAGCAGCGGCACGGCGAGGCCGAGACGAGCGACGGAAACGCAGTGGATCGCGGCGGATGCAATCGACGGGGCTAGGCGCATTGCGGACTCCGATTTCGATACGGTGTTGATGGATACGATGCCGCGATCATCGACGCGACGCTTCGCCTTGGCCAGTGCCCGCGCTCAGTCGGCGTCGATCGCGTCGCGGGTCAGCCGAAAGCGCCAGAAATCGCGAGTGCGGCCTTGCACGATCCGCAGGCCGCGCACCAGTTCGTCGCGCCGGAAACCGCATTTCTCCAGCACGTGCTGGCTGGCCAGATTGACGTCGAGGCAATAGGCCTCGACATAGTCGTAACCGCGGATGTCCAGGCCCCAGTCGGCGATCGCCAGACAGGCTTCGCTGGCGATCCCGCGGCCCCAATGATCCGGATGCAGGTTGTAGGCGATTTCGCCGCCGCGCGGCGCGTCCCAGACGGTGTGGAAACCGACCGTGCCGATCAGCTCATCCAGATCGTCGACGATCGCGAACAACGCCGGCGCATCGTGATCGAACGGCTTGGACGCGATGATCTGCGGATACAACACTTCGATGCCGTCGAGCTTCCAACTGGTGTGCTCGACCGCGCCCGGCAGCGACAGATAGGCGAACCAAGCCGGCGCATCGGCCATCGTCATCGGACGCAGGTGCAGACCGACGCGATGCAGGCGCGGCATCATGCCGGCGGCGCGCCCGGCACCGGCGCGACCTGCAGGGACACCTGCTTGGCGCCGTCGGCGACCCACTGCTTGCCGACCTCGGCGAAGCCGTAGCGCGCGTGGAAGCGGCTCGACACTTCATTGAACGGAACGATGTAGAACTCGCAGGTCACCTGCTCGAAGCCGCGCTCGCGCGCGAACCCGAACAGATCGTCGTAGAGCAGGCCGCCGAGCCGACGGCCCTGATGGCTGCCGGCCACGGCAATGCGGTCGACGTAGAGGAACGTCGGATAGCGCTGCGAAAACCACAGGTAATTGGGGCTGTCGTAGTCCGCGCCCTGGGCGAACGCGAGCAGGAACGCGACCACGGTGTCGCCGTCGCAGGCGACGCGGTGATAGACCGATCCGTGATCGAGCCGGGCCAGACGCTGTGCATCGAGCGGGCTCATCAGCGCTTCGGATTCGAGGTTGAGGGCGAGGATCGCCGGGTAATCGGCGGCGGTGACGGGGCGGATGCGCAGGCTCATGCGGGCAGTATGCGCGAGCGGTCGTCGCGTGTGCGCATGGGGTTTGGCGTCGTGTGCCCGCAATGCCGGGATGGATGGTTGCGCCGGTGTATGCGGTGTNCGCTCCTACAGGTAGCCACCGTGGCTTGATCGCGCCCTGCAGGAGCGGCGCAAGCCACGACCGCGACACCGCAACCACGACGTCACCTCATGCGAGCGACGCATCGCCAAGACGCCCCCGCTCCCCTCAGGTAGGCGTCCCCACTTCATCCCAATCCTGCTCATCGAACCGCAACAACCAATTCAACGCGTAATGCCGCTCGTACACCACGCTGGGATGCAGACCGATCGGCGGTTCGCGCTCGTCCAGGCGCGCCTGCCGCACCAGCCAATGCCGCCGGTACAGGCCGTCGAGCGCATCCAGCAACTCCGGCAACGGCCGCAAGCGCGCCTGCGCGATCTGCGCTTCGTCGGCGTGATCGATCGCGACGCGCGCGATCTGCCCGGCATCGCAGATCGCGGTCGGCGGCGGCAAGGTCTCGCTGAGGCCCAAAGCCCACTGCAGCAAGGCCGCGCTTTCGTAACGCCAGCCGTGGTTGGCCCAGGTTTCCTCGTCGGGCGCGTCGCGCTCGATGAAGTCGCGCTCGGCCGGGGTCAATGCGGCCACGCCGGCGCCGAGTTTGCTGGCGATGTCCTGCAACGACAACGGCTCGGAACTCAGCGATTCGGCGCGCACCGCGACCGCGCACAGCGCGAGCATGCGGCGCATGGTTTCCTCAGGCGTGCGCAGGCGCACTTCGCCCGCGCCGAGCACCGGCGGCAGATGCGCCGGCGAGTGCGCGCCCAGGCGTTCGAGCTCGGCCTCGCTGCGCGCCTTGCGTTCGCGTGCGTCGGGCGGGTACGGCAGCGCCGCGTCGGCCTCGACCGCCGGATCGCCCTGGCTGGCCAGCACGTTGCCGGCGGCGTCGCGCACGCTGCCGTCGGGCAGGAAGCACAGCACGTTGGCGGCCTCGCCCCAGGCGGCGAGCGCGTCGAAGTCGTGATCCTCTACTTCGAAACTGTAGTGGGTCTGCACGCGTTGCAGATGGCGCAACACGCCGAAGGTACGCGCGTCCATGCCGTCGACGGTGCCGAGCACGTAGCCGACGAAGCCTTGCAGGTGCGGCACCAGTTCCGGATCGCTGCGGTCGCGGCGGGCCGGCGGTTCGCGCAGGAACCGCGGTTCCGGCGGAGAGGCGAGCGTGGAGTAGGCGTTGATCAGCAGGCTCATGAAGTTGCGCGTTCGCTGGGACGATGCGGGCAAGACTAGCCGATTCGGGGCTTGGGTTCGTGGGGGGCGGTTGGGTTGTGGGACGAGAAGCAAATCCCCCGGCGCCTATGCATACGTCGCTTCGCTTCAATCGCGCAGGCGCCCGCCCCCTCTACAAAGTGGGCTGATTGTCTGCGGGTTCTGTTGTTCGAAGTACGCCGGAGACCGCGACGGTACGCGATGGGCAAGCGGCAAGCGAAAATTTAATCACAAGCCAGTAGCCGACAGCGTTACCGCAGCAGCCCGACGTACCCACCACCCACTACGCAAGCATTCCCCCCTTTGAAAAAGGGGGGCCAGGGGGGATTTGCTTTTGCTTTGCTTTTACCCGCAAAGCAACCAACCCCTCACCCCTCCAACAACGCCTTGATCGCCGCAAACCCCGCCGTGGCGCGCTCATGCTTGCGCGCCGCATCGGCCACCGGGTCGGCGCCGTCGCGCTGCAGCTCCTCGGCCGGCAGTTCGTCGATGAAGCGGCTCGGCTTGAGCCGGATGCGCTCGCCCCAGCGCTGGGTTTCGCGCGCATGCGACAGGTACAGCGCTTCCTTCGCGCGGGTGATGCCCACATACATCAGGCGCCGTTCCTCGTCGAGGTGGCCCTCGTCCAGGCTGGCGTCGTGCGGCAGGTTGCCGTCTTCCACGCCGACGATGAACACGTAACGGAACTCCAGGCCCTTGGCCGCATGCAGGGTCATCAGCCGCACCTGATTGCCGGCGTCGCCCTTGTCGGCATGCGACAGCAAGGCCAGCTGCGCGGCCAGTTCGCCCGGGCCCGAGCCCTTGCCGCCGTCGAACCAACCCGACAATTCGGCGAGGTTTTCCTTGCGCCGCTGGAACGAAGCCTCGTCCTTGCACTGGGCGCGGATCGACGCCAGCAGGCCGCTGCGTTCGGCCAGCACGCCGACCAGTTCGGCCGGGCTGATCTTCTGCGCTTCGCTGCGCAGGAAACGCACGATCTGCACGAAGCCGTCGAGCGCATTGCCGGCGCGCGGGGTCAGTTGCTTGATCGCGTTGATCGATTCGGCCATGCGCGACATCGGCATCTGCGCGTGCTGCGCCATCTCGGCCAGCTTGGCCAGGGTGGTCGCGCCGATCTCGCGCTTGGGCGAGGTGACCGCGCGCAGGAACGCCGCGTCGTCGTCGGGGTTGGCGATCAGGCGCAGCCACGACAGCGCGTCCTTGACCTCATGCCGTTCCAGGAACGCGGTACCGCCGCTGAGGTGATACGGCACGCGCAGCAACTGCAGGGCTTTTTCCAGCGCGCGGCTTTGGTGGTTGCCGCGGAACAGGATGCAGAAGTCCAGCCACGGCGCTTCGTTTTTCTGCGCCAGGAATTGGATCTCGGCGGCGACCTTCTCCGCCTCGTGCGCGCTGTCGCGGCATTCCCACACCCGGATGCGCTCGCCGTCGGCCTGATCGCTCCACAGGGTCTTGGGATATTCGTGCGGGTTGTGGGCGATCAGCGCGTTGGCCGCGCGCAGTACCCGGTTGCTGCACCGGTAGTTCTGTTCGAGCTTGATGATTTCCAGGCTCGGATAGTCCTTGCCCAGTTGCAGAAGATTGTCCGGATTGGCGCCGCGCCAGGCGTAGATCGACTGATCGTCGTCGCCCACGCAGGTGAACAGGCCGCGCGGCCCAGCGATGCCCTTGAGCAGCCGGTACTGGGCGTCGTTGGTGTCCTGGCACTCGTCGACCAGCAGATAGCCGATGCGTTCGCGCCAGGCCAGTTGCACCTCGGTGTCGGCTTCCAGCAACTGCACCGGCAGGCGGATCAGGTCGTCGAAGTCGACCGCGTTGAAGGTGCTCAGACGCGCCTGGTACAACTGATACAGCACTGCCGCTTCCATCTCGCGCGGGCTGCGCGATTCGGCCAGCGCCTGTTCCGGCGACAAGCCGGCGTTCTTCGCCCGCGAGATCAGATTGCGCATGTCGTCGATCACGTCGGGCTTGGTGCCGGCCGGCAGCAGGTCCTTGATCTGGGCATTGCTGTCATCGCTGTCGAACACGCTGAAGCCGCGGCGCAGGCCCAGCTTGGCGTGTTCGAACTGCAGGAATTTCAGCCCCAGCGCATGGAAGGTGCAGATGGTCAGGCCTTCGGCGCCGTCGCCCTTGATCCGCTTGGCCACGCGCTCGCGCATTTCCTTGGCCGACTTGTTGGTGAAGGTGATCGCGGCGATGCGCTTGGCCGGCATCCGGCCGGAGGCGATCAGGTGGGCGATCTTCTCGACGATCACGCGGGTCTTGCCGCTGCCGGCGCCGGCCAGCACGAGCAAGGGGCCCTCGATGGCGAGAACGGCGGCGCGTTGGGGGGGATTGAGGCCGTGCATGAGGTCTACGTCGCCGACGGAAGGCCGGCCCGGCGCGGCAGTTTATATGACCACGGGGCCGGGCCGCGCCGCTGCGAGGTCGCCGCCGCAGGGACGAACCAGGCGAAATTCGCAACCGATGCGATTGGCGCCACAGGCACCGCGGCGTATGGTTGGCGGCATCGCAGCGACGGTCCGCGCGGACCGAGGGGACGTCATGAAACGCTTCGCCGCCATCGCCTTGGGCCTGTGCAGCTTGAGTCTGTGCAGTTTCGCTGTCCTCGCCGCCAACGACGCGCCGCCGCAGGCCGCCGCGGTCAGCGCCGACAGCGATCTGATGACCCGCGACGAATACGACAAGCGCAGCCGCGTCGCGCTGACCCATCCCAACGAGTTGTGGCGCCTGTACGGCAGCCGCGCAGCCGCGCGCGGCGACTGGGACGACGCGTTCCGGCATTTCCGCCGCGCCGCCGGTTTCGCCGACAAATATTCGCAGCACCGCCTGAGCCTGATGTACTGGCACGGCGTGGGCGCCCCGCGCGACCGCGCGCTGGCCTACGCCTGGGCCGACGTCGCCGCCGAGCGCCAGTACCCGCAGTTCCTGCTGCTGCGCGAGAAGATGTGGCTGGAGCTCGACGAAGCCGAGCGCGCCCGCGCGCTGCGCGAGGGCCAGGGAATCTACGACCGTTACGGCGATCAGGTCGCCAAGCCGCGCTTCGAACGCGCCATGGCCCAATCCAGGCGCCAGATCACCGGCAGCCGCGTGGGCGATGTCGGCAAGTTGCAGGTGTTCGCGCCCGGCCCGACCGGCTGGAACGATCCGGGCACGGTCGACCTCAACCAGATGTTGAACGAGTGGCGCTGGGACAGCGGCCGCTACTGGGCCGCCGAGGACGTGATCTGGCGCCACGGCAATGTCGAGGTCGGGCCGACCGAGGTCGCGCCGCGCAGTCAGTAACCCGGGGCGCGCCGGTCGCATCAAGCCGGCGAGGCCTTGCGCGGTCGAGGTATCGGCCACTGTCCGCCCATCCGCGACCGGGCGAAAACCGCGCCGATCGCCGCGTCAAGTCTGTAGCGCCGCGCCCGCGCGGCCTAAACTGACCGCATGGCCAAGCTCTACTTCTATTATTCGGCGATGAACGCCGGCAAGACCACGACCCTGCTGCAGTCGGCGCACAACTACCGCGAACGCGGCATGCGCGTGGCGATCCTGACCCCGCGCCTGGACCACCGCGCCGGCAGCGGCACGGTCGCCTCGCGGATCGGCCTGCGCGCCGACGGCATCGCCTTCGAGCATGACCAGGACCTGGAAGCGCTGATCCGCGCCGACATCGCCGCGCACGGCGCGCTGCATTGCGTGCTGGTCGACGAAGCGCAGTTCATGACCCGCTCGCAGGTCTGGCAGCTCAGCGAGATCGTCGACCAATTGCGCATCCCGGTGCTGTGCTACGGCCTGCGCACCGATTTCCGCGGCGAATTGTTCGAGGGCAGCCAGTACCTGCTGGCCTGGGCCGACGAGCTGACCGAGATCAAGACCATTTGCCATTCCGGCAAGAAAGCGACCATGACCGTGCGCGTGGACGAAGCCGGACGTGCGGTGCTCGACGGCCCGCAGGTCGAGATCGGCGGCAACGAGTCCTACATTTCGGTATCGCGCGCGGAGTACAAGAAGGTGATGCGCGGCGAGGGGACGATCGAGCCGTTGCAGCGGTCGTTGGCGCTGTCGGATTGAGAACCGCGACGTGAGGCTATGCTCGTCATTCCCCTGAGGTAAGACCCGCGACGCGGGACTTTTGCTCGTCATCCCGTTGAGGTTAGACCCGCGAAGCTTTTGCTCGTCATCCCCGCGAAGGCGGGGATCCAGGGCTTCACCGAGACAGAACTCTGAAGTCTCTGGATCCCCGCCTTCGCGGGGATGACGAGCAAGGAAGAACCGTGGTAGCCGTGAAGTCTTTCGCGGAAGAGACCTCTGCCCCTCCCACAATAGATCCCGCCGCAATCCCAATCGCGCGCCCCGCACTCACATCAACGCGGAACGGAAGAACTCGTCGAGCCGATCGGCATTGCCCTTCCCCGCCGCCAAGACCGGCGACGACGCCTGCATGCGCTCAAGCTCGGCCTTGAGGAAATCGCTGATCGCCGCGATCCGCGGCCCGGCCGCGACCTCGGCGCTTTGCCGCTTGCGCACCAGCAAGGCATCGACCGCCTCGCGCACCGGGCCATCGGGCAACAACCGCGCCAGCAGATCCTCGAACGCCATCGGCGGCGGCCCCTCGGCGCGCTCGATCCACTGGCAGGCCAGCACCGGCCGCAGCACGTACAGGTACTTCTTGGTACGAATCTCCTCGCCCTGTAGATGACCGCGGAAAGTTCCCTTGGCCATGCTCAGGTAGTGATGCCACGCCGCGACCGGCGAATAGAACTCTTCTGCCAAGGTCCGCAGCCCCGCGCTGAGCACGCCGTCCTCGCGGTACACGATCGGCGAGCGCAGCCATTCCGACAGGGTCGGATTGGATTTCGACAACAGCCGCAGGGCCTTGCGCAGGTCCCAGCCGCTGACATCCAGTTCACTGTCGATCGGCAGCTCGATCACGTCGCGCTGCGGCTCGTTGGGGCCGCAACGCTCGTTGACCGTCAGGTACCACGGCTGCTTATGGACATAGACGAAACGCGCGTCGTAATCGCTGTCGGGCGAGGAAAAGCCCCAGCCGCGGCTGCCCGATTCGCAGGCATAGACGATCCGCACCTCGTGATCGCGCTCGATCGCCGCCAGCGCGTCGAGCACGGCCCGGCGCTTGTCGTCGGCGATGGGGTGAATCTCGTGATGGCGGGACGGATCGGACATGAAGGCGACGCGCGTTCGGGGCGGGCCAGTGTAGCCGCGCATGGCGGCTTCATCGTCGCCTCACCCGGGCCGATCACGCTACGCCCGTGCTGTCGTATCGTTGACCACACCACCCACCGACCGATCCGCCCATGCCCACGATCCAGACCGAACGCCTGCTGCTGAGCGAACTGACCCCGGACGATGCCGGCTTCATCCTGCAACTGCTCAACGAACCGTCCTTCCTCGACAACATCGGCGACCGCGGCGTGCGCGATCTCGACGGCGCGGTGCGCTACATCCTCGACGGCCCGGTCAACAGTTACGCGCGCCACGGCCATGGCCTGCTGCGGGTGTCGCTGCGCGACAGCGGCGAATCGATCGGCATGTGCGGGCTGCTCAAGCGCGACACCCTGCCCGACGCCGACCTGGGTTACGCCTTTCTGCCGCGCCACTGGTCGCGCGGCTACGCGATCGAATCGGGCACGGCCGTGCTGCAACACGCGCGCGAGGTGCTGGCCCTGCCGCGGGTGCTCGGCATCGTCGACCCGGCCAATCAGCCGTCGATCAAGGTGCTCGAACGGCTCGGCCTGCGCTTCGAGCGCGAGCTGCGCATGGGCGAGGAAGACCTGCACGTGTTCACCACCGAAGCGGCCGCCTGAGTGCGCCCGATGGTCGCCATCGCGATGGCGCTGTCCCTGCTGTGCGCGGGCTGCGCCGCCGCGCAGGCGCCGGCCGCGCGCGACGGCGACCTGATCTTCCAGACCTCGCGCTCGGCGCAGAGCCTGGCGATCCAGCGCGCGACCGGTTCGCGTTACAGCCACATGGGCGTGATCGTGCATCAAGGCGGCAAGCCGTATGTGTTCGAAGCGATCGGGCCGACCGTCTACACCCCGCTGGCGCGCTGGATCGCGCGCGGCGAAGGCGGCCACTACGTGCTCAAGCGCCTGCGCACGCCACTGACCGCACCGCAGCAGGCGAAACTGCGCGCGCAGGCGAAGGCGTTGAGCGGCCGGCCTTACGATCTGACCTTCGAGTGGTCGGATCGCAAACTGTATTGCTCGGAAGTGGCGTGGAAGATGTATGACCGCGCGCTCGGGATCCGCATCGGTGAGTTGCAGCAGCTGCGCAGTTTCAAACTCGACGATCCCGCGGTGAAGGCCAAACTGCGCGAACGCTACGGCGCCCGCGTGCCGCTGGCCGAACCGGTGATCTCGCCGGTGGCGATGTTCGACTCGCCGTTGTTGACGACGGTTGTGTCGGACTGAGCGGCGGGCCATGGACTTCGCAGCAACGGCCATGCCTTTTGCCCGTCATCCCCGCGAAGGCGGGGATCCAGAGACTTCAGCGCAATGCCCCGAGCCGCTCGCGATGATCTCGCCATGCCAATCGAACAACATCGGCGCTGAAGCCCATTGCGCAAAGCACTTCGCAGTAACGGCGATGCCCTTTGCCCGCCATCCCCGCGAAAGCGGGGATCCAGAGACTTCAGCGCAATGTCGCAGGCCAATGCCAATGCCAATGGCATTGCCTACGCCGACCTGACCAAGCGGGGCGCTGAATGGACACGGCTCAAGCCTGCGCGCCCGCAAGGTTTATCTGCGCCAGACCAGACACCGGTTATTCGCCGGCATCGCCACATCCGCCACCAATCGCAGACCGATCCCCGCGGCCAGCCCATCCACCGCCTCGAAATCGCGCACCCCCGACACCGGATCGCGCGCCTTCAACCACCCATCGAATTCGCGATTGCTGTCGCTGCTGAACTGCCCGCCGTAATTGAACGGCCCGTACACCACGACCGTGGCGTCTTTGGCCAACACCGCGTCCAGGCCGGCGAACAAGGCCTCGACCTGCGGCCATCCCATGATGTGCAGGGTATTGGCGCTGAATACCGCATCGAAACCGACCGCGCCGTCGTCGCCCGCACCCGGCAACACCGGCTGCGGCGAGAATCCGGCCCGTGGCGCCGTCACCGCCTGCAACTCGATCGCCGCCGGCGTATTCGGCAAGCGCGCTTCATCCAGCCACGCTCTGATGCCCGGCAAATACTGCGCGCCGTCCGAACACTGCCACACCAGCCACGGCATCGCCGCGGCGAAATGCACCGCGTGCTGACCGGTACCGCTGCCGATCTCGAGCACATGACGGCGATCGGCGAAGTGTTCGCGCAACACCACCAAGATCGGTTCGCGGTTGCGCTCGCAGGAAGGGGAATGCGGTTTCATGGCGATGACGGTGTCTCTCGATGGACTCAGGCCCGGCGCCATGGCGCGGGCCGGACGCCTACCTTAGCCCGCCCGCGCCGCCGCGAACGCCAAACCCGACACCACGCCCAGCGACGCGTCGCCGGCCACCTGCTTCGCCTGCGGGAAACAGCGGCGCACCGCTTCGCGCACGTACGGCGCGCGCGACATGCCGCCGGTCAGGAACACCGCCGCGGGCGGTTCGCCGATCTGCGCGCCGACCTCGGCCAGCAGTTCGGTCAGATAGCCCAGGAACGGATCGGCGGCGCGGGCCAGATCGTCGGCGCTGGAGGCCAGGGCCAGGCCGCGCTCGATGTAGTCGAGTTCGGCGCGGCTGTCCGAGGCGCTGCTCAATACGATCTTGGTCGATTCCACCGCCCGGCTCAGGCGCGTGGTGTTGCCGGTCTGCTGCAGCGCGATCAGACGCGGGCCGAACGGCGCGTCGACTTCGCGATAGGCGTCGCGGCGCTGGAAATCGCGCTGCCGGACCACGTCGTGCACGGTCGCGGCTTCGACGAAATGATGCGCGGGCACGCGGGTCGCGCCCTTGCCGAACAACGGCATGAACCGCGACAGGCTCAGCGACAGATCGACGTCGACGCCGCCGCGCGCGATGCCCCAGGAACCGAGCACCACAGGTGCCTGCGCGCCGCCGACTTCGGCCAGGGTGATGTCGGTGGTGCCGCCACCGATGTCGACCACCAAGGTGCGATGACGATGCGCGCTCTGCGCGTGATAGCCCAGCGCCGCGGCGACCGGTTCTTCGAGAAATTCGACCTCGTCGAAACCGGCACCGGCCGCAGCTTCGGTCAGGATCGCCAGCGCCTGGTCGCCGCCGGCCGCGCCGAGCGAGCTGCGGAACTGGACCGGCCGGCCGAGCACCGCCGAACGCACGTTGGCGCCGAGCTGCTGGCTCGCGCTCAGGCGGATGTGTTCGAGGATGTAGCCGGCGATGCCGACGATGGTCTGGCGCACATGCGGCGCGAGCTGATACCCCAGCATCGACTTGGGCGACTGCACCAAGTTGCCGAAGCCTTCGCTCAGGTAAGCCTCGACCGCGTCCTCGCCGTAGACCGCGTTCTGCAGGCTCGCCGCCGAGGCGCGCGCCTCGCGCACCTGCTGCTCCAGCCACTGCCGGCGCACCGCGCGGATGGCGTCGCGACGCAGGTCGGTTTCCGAACGCTGCGCCGGGGCCAGGATCAGCGCCAACGCGGCTTCGCGCTGATCGGCGGGCAGGCGCGCGGCTTGCTCGCGCCGCGCCTGGGCTTCGTTGAGCGCGCGAGTCTGGGCGCCGCGCGCGTTGCGTACCAGGCTATCGACTTCGGCCTCGAGCGCATCGGTCAGTTCGAACTGACTCGGGTCGGGCACGGCCTCGGGGAAATACACCGTGGTGCGGAACTGGCGTTCCTCGCCGAAGGCGACGGTGCGCACCGCGCCGTCGATCACCGCGGCGGCGGCGGAGTAGCTGGTGCCGAAATCGATGCCGATCTTCATGACGCTAGGGGGCTGGGTGCGGCGCGCAAGGATACTCGGTGTGGTGGCGCTGGACCTGAACTTTGGATTGGTTGCGGTCTACTCGAAGGGTGCGGGTCGGTATGGCGCACGTGCTCTTGCTCGTCATTCCCGCGAAGGCGGGCTCTGCTTTACTTCGGCGAAGCCGAATATCCAGGGCTTCACCCAGGCATGACTCTGAAGTCTCTGGATTCCCGCCTTCGCGGGAATGACGAGCAAAAACAAACTCGGCAAAGTTCTTCCAGAATCCCGAGTTCCAACCGCGCCAGCGCGACTAAACCTTCTCCAACCGCCGCCGCAACAGCGCCAGATCATCCTCGGACAAATCCCCTACCGGCAACGTCAGGAACTGCGCCTTGGAAGTGAACAGCATCCAGTAACCCGGCCGCTCCCAGACTTCGACCAGGCTAGCCCACGGGATCGACGCCGAGCCGACCCCGGATTCGATCGCCAGACCATCCTCGGCGAACACGAAGGTCGCCTCGGGCGCCGGCAGGTTGCGGAACTTGCCCACCGTATTGCGGTGGTGCACGCGCCACACCACCGCCAGCAACAGCGGCGGCAACAGCACGACGATGCTCAGCGCGCCCACCAGCCAGCCCCGATCCCCGCGCCACAGCAGGAACGCCACGAACACGAGCAAGGCCGACGCGGCGAGCCACAAGCCCTTCTCGGCGACGACCACCCGCCGCCATACGAAGGTGCGCACCGCGTCGCGCACCATCGCCTCGGTGTACACCACCCGGTGCCGCGTTTCCGATTCGCTCAACGTCCTGTCTCCTTCAGCATGAGTATCCCCGGCCGCGGGACCCGACCCGCGCGCACCGCCGCCGTATCGCCACCGATCCGGCACGGCACCGTCTCACACACTGAGATCGCCGTCGCGTACAACGAGACTCCGCCCCTGCCGTCGCCGCCATGTCCGCCCTGATCGATCCGTCCTCGCGCGATCTCGTCCCCTCGCCCGCCGCGGCCCGCGCGCTGGCCCGCAGCGACAGCGAGGAGGCCATCGACGCCCGCCACGGCGGCGCATTGGCCGAACGCCTGCAACGCCGCTATCGCGACCGCATCACCGGCAGTTTCACCATCCCCGGGCGCGAAGGCCGCTACGCGCCGTTGCCGGAGGACTTGCCCGAATCGCTCAAGGCCGCGCTGCGCGCGCGCGGCATCGACCGCCTCTACAGCCACCAGGCCGAAGCCTGGGACGCGACCCAAGCTGGCGAACACGTCGCCGTGGTCACCCCGACCGCCTCGGGCAAATCGCTGTGCTACACCTTGCCGGTGGTGGCCGCGGCGATGACCCGCGGCGCCAAGGCGCTGTACCTGTTTCCGACCAAGGCGCTGGCCCAGGATCAGGTCGCCGAATTGCTCGAGCTCAACCGCGCCGGCGACCTCGGAGTCAAGGCCTTCACCTTCGACGGCGACACCCCAGGCGACGCGCGCCAGGCGATCCGCCTGCACGGCGACATCGTCGTGTCCAATCCCGACATGCTGCATCAGGCGATCCTGCCGCATCACACCAAGTGGGCGCAGTTCTTCGAGAACCTGCGCTACATCGTGATCGACGAGATCCACACCTACCGCGGCGTGTTCGGCAGCCACGTCGCCGGGGTGCTGCGGCGGCTGCAGCGGATCTGCGCGTTCTACGGCGTCACCCCGCAATTCATCCTGTGCTCGGCGACGATCGGCAATCCCAAGGCCCATGCCGAAGCGCTGATCGAACAACCGGTGCGCGCGATCCTCGATTCGGGCGCGCCCACCGGCGACAAGCACGTGCTGCTGTGGAACCCGCCGGTGGTCAACGCCGACCTGGGCCTGCGCGCGTCGGCGCGCTCGCAGAGCAACCGGATCGCGCGCATCGCGATCAAGGCCGGGTTGAAGACGCTGATCTTCGCCCAGACCCGGCTGATGGTCGAAGTGCTGACCAAGTACCTCAAGGACGTGTTCGATCACGACCCGCGCAAACCCGCGCGCATCCGCGCCTACCGCGGCGGTTATCTGCCGAGCGAGCGCCGCGAGGCCGAACGCGCGATGCGCGACGGCCGCATCGACGGCATCGTCTCGACCTCGGCGCTGGAGCTCGGCGTGGACATCGGCAGTCTCGACGTGGTCGTGCTCAACGGCTACCCGGGCTCGGTCGCGGCCACCTGGCAGCGCTTCGGCCGCGCCGGACGGCGCCAGCAGCCTTCGCTTGGCATCATGGTCGCCAGTTCGCAACCGCTCGATCAGTACGTGGTGCGGCATCCGGACTTCTTCGCCGACGCCTCGCCCGAGCATGCGCGCATCGCGCCCGACCAGCCGCTGATCCTGTTCGATCACATCCGTTGCGCCGCATTCGAACTGCCGTTCCAGCATGGCGAGAACTTCGGCCCGATCGACCCGGAAGTGTTTCTCGAAGCATTGGCCGAAACCGGCGTGGTCCATCGCGAAGGCGAGCGCTGGGAATGGATCGCCGACAGCTACCCGGCCAATGCGGTCAGCCTGCGCTCGGTCGCCGACGGCAACTTCGTCGTAGTTGATCGCAGCGACGGGCGCCAGGTCATCATCGCCGAGGTCGATTACTCGGCCGCCGCGCTGACCCTGTACGAAGGCGCGATCCACATGATCCAGTCGGTGCCGTATCAGGTCGAACGGCTGGATTGGGACGGCCGCAAGGCCTACGTGACCCGCACCCACGTCGACTACTACACCGACTCGATCGACTACACCAAGCTCAAGGTGCTCGAACGTTTCGACGGCGGCGAGGCCGGCCGCGGCGACAGTCATCACGGCGAAGTGCATGTGGTCCGGCGCGTGGCCGGTTACAAGAAGATCCGTTACTACACCCACGAAAGCATAGGCTACGGGCCGGTCAATCTGCCCGATCAGGAATTGCATACGACCGCGGTGTGGTGGCAGTTGCCGCAGGGCGTGCTGCTGTCGCGCTTCGGCTCCAAGCACGATGCGCTGGACGGCTTCCTCGGCGCCGCGCATGCGTTGCACATCGTCGCCACGGTCGCGGTGATGGCCGATGCGCGCGACCTGCAGAAGTCGGTCGGCAACGGCGACGGCGCCTGGTTCGCGACCCAGGACGCGAACGGCCGCGGCCAGTTGCGCGGCGGCGAACACGAAGCGCCGCTCGGCGGCCCGGTGGCGATGCTGGAAGTGCAGCAGTTCGTGCCGACCGTGTACCTGTACGACAACTTCCCCGGCGGCGTGGGCTTGAGCGAGCCGTTGTGGCTGCGTCAGGCCGAACTGGTCGGACGCGCGCTGGAACTGGTCGAACGCTGCGACTGCCGCGCCGGCTGCCCGGCCTGCGTCGGCCCGGTGCTGGCCGCCGACGAAAACCGCGAACAGGCGACGCCGCGGTCGCTGGCCTTGCAGGTGCTGCGCTTGTTGAGCGGGCGCGACGATGACGGCGACCTCGCATGAGTCTGACGCTAGCCAAATTGCGTGCGTTGCAGCGGCAGGCTGGGCGCGCGGAGGCGGAAGTCGCGTCTGCGCCGGACGGAAAAGCGAATCTCCCCCGGCCCCTCTTTTCCAAAGAGGGGAGACCAGCGGGTGCGTCGGATGCGGAGTGTCGCAGCGAAGTCGCAGGTCGCGACATCGTTGCTCATACCTCGCCGAAAGAGGCTGCATCCCCCAGCCATCATGACGCAAGCACTCCCCTCTTTGGAAAAGAGGGGTTGGGGGAGATTCGCTCTTCGCCCTCATCCGTCGATGCAGCCTCACCCGAAGCGCATTCGCTTACGCCCACCGTCGCATCGCCCAGCCGCGACGCAAGCACCCCCCTCTTTGGAAAAGAGGGGTTGGGGGAGATTCGCTCTTCGCGCACCGACATCGACGCACTGCGCCGTCTGATCGCGTTGCGCGAACGCAAACCCACCGCCCCGACCACGCCGACCAACGCAGCGGCAGCGCCACAGCCCCCGCCGGCCCGCACATTCCCGCGACCGGTCCCCGGGCATTCGAGCAACGCGAATCTCTTACCCAACAGCAACCTGCGCGCCCTGCCCGCCGAGCGATCACTACCAGGCGAAGAAATCGCCCCCGGCCTGCACCTGATCCAGGCGCATCTGCCGCTGCCGGCGCCCGCGCGATCGCTGCCGCTGGCGTTCGCCAAGCGCCCCGACGACGCACTCGACCCGCGTCGCCTGCTGTTCTTCGACACCGAAACCACCGGCCTGGCCGGCGGCACCGGCACCCGCGCCTTCATGATCGGCGCCGCCGACTGGTATCACGACGCGCAACTCGGCGACGGCTTGCGCATCCGCCAGTTGATGATCTCCACCCTGTCGGCCGAACCGGCGATGCTGCGCGCGTTCGCCCAGTGGATCGAACCGGGCACGGTGCTGTCGAGCTACAACGGCCGCTGCTACGACACGCCGCTGTTGAACACGCGCTACCGGCTGGCGCGCATCGCCAATCCGCTGAGCGGCCTGGATCACGTCGACCTGCTGTTCCCGACCCGGCGGATGTACCGCGGCGTGTGGGAAAACTGCCGGCTGGCGACGATGGAGCGCGAATTGCTGCACATCGTGCGCGAGGACGACCTGCCCGGTTCGCAGGCGCCGGCGGCGTGGCTGCATTACCTGCGCGGAGGATCGTCGGCGTTGCTGCGGCGGGTCGCGGCGCATAACCATCAGGACGTGGTGACCTTGGCGCAGCTAATGCTCAAGTTGATCGAGGCTTACGACGAGCGCGCGTTGGCTTCGGTGTAGCGCTGGCACGAGTCGCGATCTCGTAATGGCGACGCGATCTGTCGCAACGTGGTCACGGCTCGCGCCGCTCCTACAGGGAGATACACACAATGCGAAGGTCGGGCGGCTACCTGTAGGAGCGGCGCAAGCCGCGACCGCGCCATGACGACCACGACGCCACCACCCGCAATGCAGACGTAATCACAATCGCCGACGACGACACCGACACCACACCGACGAATCGTCGACACCAACCTGATTGTGATTGCTCCGCACCACACCCGCGCATGAACACACCGCGCATCCCGCCAATTCGCGTCCATCGCCGTGTCGCATCGCCCCGTTACACTGCGCGCCCCGGCCTTCATGCGCCGCACACGCCGCCGCCCGCAGGCTCGCGGCACCGATCCGCCGAGCCGTCAGGAGCATCGCCATGTCCCCGAACACCGTCCTTCGCACCGCCCTTCCGATCGCCGCGCTGAGCCTCGCCCTGGCCGCGTGCGCGACGCCGATTCCGCCGACCAACGTCAGCCCGGCCAGCTGCAACGCCGAAGCCGCGCGCTGGGCGATCGGCCGCGCCCCCGACGAAGCCACGATCGAGCGCGCCCGCGCCGAAACCGGCAGCCGCTCGGTGCGCGTGCTCAAGCCCGGCATGGCCGCGACGATGGACTTCCAGCAGGACCGTCTGAACATCGACGTCAACGAACGCGGCGCGATCACCGGCCTGCGTTGCGGCTGATTTCCGCTCGTTCGAATGCATACGCGAACGCACCGATCCGAATCGGTGCGTTTCGCCCACGTATCGCCGCCGTTTGCATCAGCTCGTTGCGTATAACCCCGCACGCGCTGTGAACGAGGTCGCGGATCGCGCGATCGGGTTTTCGCGTTAACCCTGGACACAGCCACCCCCGTGCAGGCTCGCCCCATCGTGCCGCGCAGGCATTCCGCCATGCGCGGCGTCGCCCAGGAGATCGCCATGTCGAACCGGATCGGCCCGCTATTCCCGCTGCGCCTTCGTAACCTGCCCGCCGCCCGCATGCTGTCGGGCGCGGTACTGGCCGCGACCCTGCCCCTGGCGATGGCCGCCTGCGCCGGCCCACGCGCCGCCGACGAAATGTCCAGCTCGGCGCCCAGTTCCGACGACCAGGGCGCCGCGGTTAAACCCATTGCGGTGGGCGAACCGCATCCCATGCCCGCGCCGCGCACCTGCAACGCCGAAGCGGCCAAGGCCGCGCTGGTCGGCAAGACCGCCGACACCGCCACGGTCGAACGCGCGCGCACCCAGGCCGGCGGCCACACCGTGCGCGTGCTCAAGCCCGGCCAGGCGATCACCAAGGAATACATGGACGGTCGGGTCAACGTGCATGTCGACGCGAACAACGTGATCGTCGATGTGGGTTGCGGCTGAGCGGCGAGTACGAACGGCGACGCCGATCAATCCGCATTGATCGGCTTGTCCGACCACAGCATCGTGTAGCGCTCGCACTCCCGGTGCGAGTCGCTCCAGCAGGCGTGGACGCCGACGAAGGTTCGCGGCTTGTCGGCGGCCTCGCCATTACCGTAGCTGCTGTCGATCCGGAACGATTCGCCGCGCTTGAGCAGCCGGTCGTGAAACGAGATCACCACCTGCGGATCGTCCATCGCGTAGTCCGGACGCGGGCCGTGATGGGGCTGCGGATCGTTCGAGAACTCAAGCAGGTAATGCAGGAAGTACACGTCCCGGGTCGAACGGTTGCGCAGCATCAAGGTGAATGCGCCGGTGCCGGCGTCACGGGCTTGAACCTCCAGCGTCACCGCGGAGCTCAGGTCCTCGCGCGGCGTCATCGTCTGGCAGGCCGAAGACAGCAGCACCGCGGCCAAAAGCAGTCTTTTCATACGCACGATCCTTGAGCCGCCAAAGCCGGGGCCTAGCGTCCGGGGTCGGCGGCCAGCCCGCCATCGACACGCGAACCGCCGGCCTGCCCTAAACTGCACCGGCCGTCTGCAAGGATCATAGTCATGCGCCGCAACCTTTGGCTGATCGCCGCCGTCCTGATGATCGGCGTATGGGCCTGGACCCAGCAGCCGAGCCGCGCGCCGGCCAGCGTGTCGTCCCCGGATAGCGCGCAGCATGACCCGCGGACCGCGGCGATCGGTCGCGACGGACCGGCCGCTGCGCGCACGCACAGCGACGCCTACCCCGCCTTCCTGCCGCGCGAAGCCCACGACGTCCTGCGCCGCATCGCCGACGGCGGCCCGTTCGACCATCGCCAGGATGGCGGCACCTTCCAGAACCGCGAAAACCGCCTGCCGAAACAGCCGCGCGGTTACTACCGCGAGTACACGGTGGAGACGCCCGGCTCGGACGATCGCGGCGCGCGCCGCATCGTCACCGGCGGCGATCCGCCGCGCGAGTATTTCTACAGCGACGATCACTACCGCAGCTTCCGGCGTTTCGACGTCGCCGCCGAAGGAAAGTCGCGATGAGCGCCATCGATCCGCGCGAACTGCTGGCCGATCCGGCCCAGGCCGGCGCCTACTTCATCGATGCGCGCGACGCGCGCGCGCTGGCCGATGCCGCGACCGAACTGGAGTTCGCGCTGGCGCGGGTGGATTTCACCGGTTGCGCGGGCAAGGACGACGCGCTCGAACGCATCGCGCGCGCGCTGCGTTTTCCCGACTGGTTCGGCGGCAACTGGGATGCGCTCAACGACAGCGTCAACGACCTGTCGTGGTGGCCGGCGCCGGGTTATGTGCTGCTGATCGAACACGCCGGCCCGTGGCAGGCGCAACACAGCGACGATGCCGCGACCCTGATCGAAATCCTCAACGACGCCGCCCAGGACTGGGCGAAATCGCGCACCGCGTTCTGGGCGCTGCTGCCGCTGCCGCAGGCTGAGCTGGCGCAGATGGCGCCGTGATCGCGGTACTCGCCACGCGCGCGCTCAACCGGCGTGCTTGCGCGCCTGCTTGAGAAACCGCAACGCCGCGCTTTCCCACTGCAACTCGCTGCGCGCGCCGTCGGCGTAGCGCGACAGACGGCCTTCGCGCCAACCGCTGAACACCGCCGGATCGATATAGGCCTTGCGGCAGACGCTGGGCGTGTTGCGCAGCGCCTGCGCGACTTCGCCGATGACCGCGTTCTGCGCGAGCAGCAACGCGCGCTCACTCGGCTTACCGGTGCGCGACGGCTCCGGCAACGGCACGGCGGCCAGACGCCGGAACGCGGCCAGGGTGCCGCCCCAGGTGCGGAAATCCTTGGCGGTGAAGTCCGCGCCCATGGCCTCGTGCAGATAAGCGTTGACCGCGCCGGAATCCACCGGTTGCAGGCGGCCGTCGTCGTCGCGGTACTGAAACAGCGCCTGCCCGGGCAATTGCTGGCAACGACGCACCTGCTCGACCAGCTTGGCGTTGTCGAGTTCGACCTCCAGCGCCAGCCCGCCCTTGCCGCGGAAACGGAACCGCGCACGACCGCCGCGCAGGAAATCGACATGCCGATTGCGCAACGTAGTCAGCCCGAACGAGCGGTTGCTGCGCGCGTATTCGTGATTGCCCACGCGCAACAGGGTTTCGGCCATCACCGCGACCACGATCGCCAGCACCTTGTCGCGCGGGAATCCCGGCAGCTTGAGATCGCGCCGCACTTTGCGCCGCAACCCCGGCAAGGCGCGGCCGAAAGCGATCACGCGTTCGAACTTGCCTTCGTCGCGGGTCTGCCGCCATTGCGGGTGATAACGGTATTGCTTGCGTCCGCGCGCATCGCGGCCGGTCGCCTGCAGGTGGCCGCGCGCGTCGGTGCAGATCCACACTTCGGTGTAGGCCGGCGGGATCGCCAGCGCGCGGATGCGTTCGAGGGTTTTCGCCACGCTCACCGCCCGGCCGCGCGGATCGCGATAGGCGAAACCGCGACCGGCGCGACGCCGCGCGATCCCCGGCTCGCCATCGTTGACATACCGCAGGCCGGCCGCGCGCGCGGCGCGGCGGTTGGCGACCGCGGGCAACGCTCCTGACGATTTGGATTCGCTCATGGCCCAGCAATACGGGCCGCCGCGTCAAGGTCGCGACAAGGATGCGGATTGTTCGCCGCCGAACCCTAACGGTTCAGCGTGGCGCGTCGTCCTTCTTCTTGAAGTCGACCTTTTCGCCCTTGCTGTCGCTGTTCCACTTGGCCTCGGTCTTGCGCTCGCACCAGGCCGGCGGGGTTTCGCCCGGACGGGTCGGGCCGCTGGCGCATTCGGGCCGCGCATCGACCGCGGCGTTGGTGTCGCGGTACTCGACGCCGCCGCAGGCGCTCAGCGCCACGGCAAGGCCGACCACGGTGGGAACGATCAAAGCACGCATGAGGACTCTCCCTATCAGTACCCGCGACCTTGCCGGCCGCGCGCGGCGCCTACCTGTGCCATCGGTCAGGTGGGGACCGGCGCGGTTCAGGCCGCCGCTTCGGCTTCCACCGCCGCGGGCGCCGTCGCCGGCACGCGCGCGTAACGCCACGCGATCAGCAAACCGATGCACAGCAGGATCGCGGCGATGAACCACGCCGCGCCCGGCAGATGGATCGGCGAAGTCTTGCCGATGAAATAACCGAAGCTGCCGGCGAACAGCGCCGGACCGAGCACGCCGGCCAGCGAGATCAGGCTCATCAATGCGCCCTGAATTCGGCCTTGCTCGCTCGGACCGACCTGGCGAGTGACCAGCGCCTGGGTCGCCGGCGCGGCCATCGCCCACAGCGCGCTGATCGGCAGGCCGATCAGGAAGATCGTGCCGACATCGGCCAGCCCATAGATGACGAAGCCGACCACGCCGCAGGCCAGGCCGAGCAGCAAGGTGCGGCGTTCGCCGAGCTTGGCCACCACCCTCCCGATCAGGCCGACGTTGACGATGATGTTGCACACGCCCACCACCAGCAGCACCCAGCCGACTTCGCGCAGGCCCCAGTGGTACTGGTAGTCGGCGAACAGCACGAAGATGCTCGGATACACGTAATGCGCCATGTTGGCGATGAACACCACCGCGGCCAGGCCGAACACCTGCGGGTAGCGCTTGAGCAGCATCAGCGAGCCGAACGGATTGGCGTGGGCCCAGTCGAAGCGCGCGGTGCGCTTTTCCTTCGGCAGCGATTCGGGCAGCACGAACAACCCGTAGAAGAAGTTCAGCAGCGCCAATCCGGCGGCGAACCAGAACGGCAGACGCAGATCGACTTCGCCCAGGTAGGCGCCGATCAGCGGCCCGACCACGAAGCCCACGCCGAACGCCGCGCCGATCATGCCGAAGCTCTTGGCGCGCTGCTCGGGCGGGGTGATGTCGGCGATGTAAGCGTTGGCGGTGGTGAAGCTGGCCGCGGTGATGCCGGAGATGATCCGGCCGATCAGCAGCAGCGGCAGGGTGTCGACCACCGCCATCAGCACGAAGTCCAGGCCCAGACCCAGGCACGACAGCAGGATCACCGGACGCCGGCCGAAGCGGTCCGACAGGCTGCCCTGGATCGGCGAGAACACGAACTGGATCAGCGCGAACACGGTGCCGAACAGCCCGACCCAATAGGCCGCGCGCGCGGTGTCGCCGTCGACGAAGCGCTCGATCAGATGCGGCAGCACCGGAATGATCAGGCCGAACGACAGCACGTCGATCAGCACGGTGATGAAAATGAAGACGAGCGCAGCTCGACGCGCGCCCGGGGCGGGAGCGGAAGACGTGGTCATGGGGTAGGCGGCCGCCTGAGGGGATAACAGTCGGCGCAGTCTAGCGCGCGGTCGCGCAACCGGCAGGGACGATTGTCATGCGCAGATGGTTTCGCGCGTTACCAATTGTCTCGCGGGCCGGTGATTTTTCCATTGCGATCATCGACTTGGAAAAACCGCTGTGAGCGCGCGCGCTCACAAAACCGGGCCCGTGCCGGGATCGCAATTCCCGCGTCCGGGAGTGAATTGCCGCATCGCACAATTTGTGATTTATTCGGAGCACGCTCGGTTTCAAGGCCGTCGGTACGGGATCGTCTCCCTTGCCATTGGCGGATGCGCCCTGCGTGCGGGCCTCACGGCCTTGCGCTGAACGACACAGCGACATCGCGAAGACTTCGCATTGGGAACCCATCAGGAATTCGGCACTAGACCATCGGCACCCCACAACCCAATGCGTAGCGGTAGCGAGCTAGCGATCCACGGAACACCCACGGTCCCGGAGATGCGATGCAAGCCAAGCAACAAAGCCCCAGTCAACAGGGCCTCTACGACCCCCGCGACGAGCGGGACGCCTGCGGTTTCGGGCTGATCGCGCAACTCGACGATCGCCCCAGCCGCGCCCTGGTCGACCGCGCCCTGGAGGCGCTGTCGCGCATGACCCATCGCGGCGGCGTCGCCGCCGACGGGCTCAGCGGCGACGGGTGCGGCCTGCTGATTCGCCAGCCCGATGCGTTCTTGCGCCTGATCGCGCGCGAAGCCAACATCCGGCCCGGCCCGCATTTCGCCGCCGGCCTGGTGTTCCTGCCGCACGATCCCGAGCAGGCCACGATCGCCCGCGACACCCTCAACGAAACCCTGCGCGCCGAGGGCATGCGGGTGACCGGCTGGCGCGTGGTGCCGGTCAATCTCGACGCCTGCGGCGATCTGGCGCGCAAGACCATGCCGCGCATCGAACAGATCTTCGTCGACGCGGCCGCGCCGTTCGATCCGGCCGGCTTCCAGCGCTCCTTGTTCCTGGCGCGCCGCCGCGCCGAACAGCGCCTGCATTCGATTAAAGATTTCTACGTGGTCAGCCTGTCCTCGGCCAGCATCGGCTACAAGGGCATGGTGCTGCCGGATCGGCTGATGCAGTTGTACCCGGACCTGCAGCGCGCCGAACTGGCCGCGAGCGCGGTCGTGTTCCACCAGCGCTTCTCCACCAACACCACGCCGCGCTGGCCGCTGGCGCAGCCGTTCCGCCTGCTCGCCCACAACGGCGAGATCAACACCATCGCCGGCAACCGCGCCTGGGCGCAGGTGCGCGCGCACGCTTGGCGCACGCCGACCCTGGACCTGCGCGAGTTCGATCAAGTCGTCAGCACCGACGGCTCGGATTCGCAAAGCCTCGACAACATGCTCGAAGTGCTGCAGGCCGGCGGCATGGACCTGCTCAAGGCGATGCGCATCCTGATCCCGCCGGCGACCCAATCGCTGGAATACAAGGACGCCGACCTCGCCGCGTTCTACGAGTACTACGCGCTCAACACCGACCCGTGGGACGGCCCGGCCGGCATCGTCACCTGCGACGGCCGCTACGCCGCCTGCACCTTGGACCGCAACGGCCTGCGCCCGGCGCGCTGGCTGCGTTCGCGCGACCGCCACTTCCTGATCGCTTCGGAAGCCGGGGTGTGGGAACTGCCGGTCGAGGAGATCGAAGCCAAGGGCAAGCTCGGCCCGGGCGAGATGATCGCCGCCGACTTGTATCAAGGTGAATTGCTCGACTCCGACGCGATCGATCGCATCAACCGCGCGCGCGCGCCGTACAAGCGCTGGCTCAAGCAGGGCATGACTTACCTGCACAGCGAGCTGATCGATCCGAACCTCGCCGCCGAGCCGTTCGATCCGGAAACCCTCGCCGGTTTCCAGAAACTATTCCAACTGACCCGCGAAGAACGCGAACAAGTGCTGCGCCCGCTGGCCGAGATCGAACAGGAAGCCACCGGCTCGATGGGCGACGACGTGCCGATGGCGGTGCTGTCGCAACAGGTGCGTCCGCTGTACGACCACTTCCGCCAGGCCTTCGCCCAGGTCACCAACCCGCCGATGGATCCGTTGCGCGAGGACTGCGTGATGTCGCTGGCGACCCAGATCGGGCGCGAGGGCAACGTGTTCGTCGACGGGCCGAACAATGTCGGCCATATCCATCTCAACTCGCCGGTGCTCGCGCAACGCAAGCTGCGTCAGTTGCTGTCGATGGCGCCTTACGATCAGTCGCATCGTTATATCGACTTGAACTACACCGCCGAGGAAGGGCTCAAGGCCGCGATCGTGCGCCTGTGCCTGGAAGCCGAGGAAGCCACCCGCGACGGCATCGTGCTGCTGATCGTCACCGACCGGCGCCCGCGCCGCGACGCGCTGATGATGCATGCGCTGCTCGCGACCGGCGCGATCCATCAGCATCTGAGCAAGGTCGGCCTGCGCTGCGAGGCCAATCTCATCATCGAAACCGGCACCGCGCGCGATCCGCACCACTTCGCCTGCCTGATCGGTTTCGGCGCGACCGCGGTGTATCCGTACCTCGCCTATCAGACCCTGCACGACCTGGGCGCGCGCGGCATTCTGCGCACCAAGCACGGCGAGGTCGCACAGATCGGCCGCAGCTACCGGCGCGCGATCAAGAAGGGCCTGCTCAAGATCATTTCGAAGATGGGCATCGCGACCATCGGCAGTTATCGCGGCGCGCAGTTGTTCGAGATCATCGGCCTGGACAAGGAAGTTGTCGATCTGTGCTTCACCGGCGCGGCGTCGCGTATCAGCGGCGCGGGTTTCGAATTGTTGCAGGAAGACAACCAGACCCTGGCCGACATCGGCTGGGACGCGAACCGTCTGCCAGAAATCGGCGGCCTGCTCAAGTACACGCCGGGCGGCGAATACCATCTGTTCAATCCCGATGTGGTCACGCGCCTGCAACGCGCGGTCGGCAGCGGCGAATGGGAGGATTGGCAGCATTACGCCGAAGCGGTCAACGAACGCCCGACCGCGGCGCTGCGCGATCTGCTCGAACTCAACGCCGATCCGGCCAAGGCGATTCCGCTCGATCAGGTCGAGCCGATCGCCGACATCGTGCGCCGCTTCGACTCGGCGGCGATGAGCCTGGGCGCCTTGTCGCCCGAAGCGCACGAAGCGCTGGCTATAGCGATGAATCGCCTCGGCGGACGCTCGAATTCGGGCGAAGGCGGCGAAGATCCGGCGCGCTATCGCACCGACAAGGTGTCGAAGATCAAGCAGATCGCCTCGGGCCGGTTCGGCGTGACGCCGGAGTACTTGGTCAACGCCGAAGTGCTGCAGATCAAGATCGCCCAGGGCGCCAAGCCCGGCGAAGGCGGTCAGTTGCCCGGGCACAAGGTCAACGAACTGATCGCGCGCCTGCGTTATGCGATGCCCGGCATCGGCCTGATTTCGCCGCCTCCGCATCACGACATTTATTCGATCGAGGATCTGGCGCAGTTGATTCACGACCTGCGCCAGGTCAATCCACAGGCATTGATCTCGGTCAAGCTGGTGTCGCACGCGGGCGTGGGCACCATCGCCACTGGTGTCGCGAAAGCCGGCGCCGATCTCGTTACCGTGTCCGGCCATGACGGCGGCACCGGCGCGAGCCCGCTGTCGTCGATCCGTTACGCCGGCACGCCGTGGGAACTGGGCCTGGCCGAAGCGCGTCAGGCCTTGATCGCCAACGATCTGCGCGAGCGGGTGATTCTGCAGACCGACGGCGGCCTCAAGAGCGGCCTGGACGTGATCAAGGCCGCGCTGCTCGGCGCGGAGAGTTTCGGCTTCGGCACCGCGCCGATGATCGCGCTGGGCTGCAAGTACCTGCGCATCTGCCATCTCAACAACTGCGCGACCGGCGTGGCCACCCAGGATGCCGGCCTGCGCCGCGAGCATTTCACCGGCCTGCCCGAGCGCGTGGAGAATTTCTTCCGCCTGCTCGCCGAGGAAGTGCGGCATTGGCTGGCCTCGCTCGGTGTGCGCACGCTTGGCGAAATCGTCGGCCGCACCGATCTGCTCAAGCAAAGCGAGGGCGACAGCGCGCGTCAGCAGCGTCTGGATCTGTCGCCACTGCTGGCCGGTTCCGGCCTCGCCCACGGCGGCCATTGCGGCATGCCGGCGCCGGCGGCCGAGCCCGACGGTCTGTCGGCGCAGCTCGAAGCAGAACTGGCCGAGGCGATCGCGAACAAGGCCGGCGGCGACTACAGCTACAAGATCCGCAACACCGACCGCAGCATCGGCGCGCGCCTGTCCGGACGCATCGCGCGCGCGCACGGCGATCGCGGCATGAGCGATGCGCCGATCACCCTGCGCTTCAGCGGCACCGCCGGCCAGAGTTTCGGTGCGTTCCAGGCCGGCGGCTTGCAGTTCGAACTGTCGGGCGAAGCCAACGACTACGTCGGCAAGGGCATGGCGGGCGGCCGAATCGTGCTGCGTCCGCCGGCCGGCGCGCGCTATGTCGCCAACGAGACGCCGATCCTCGGCAACACCTGTCTGTACGGCGCCACCGGCGGCGAGCTGTACGCGGCCGGCCGCGCCGGCGAGCGCTTCGGCGTGCGCAACTCCGGCGCGACCGCGGTGGTCGAGGGCGCCGGCGATCACTGCTGCGAGTACATGACCGGCGGCGTGGTCGCGGTGCTGGGCCGGACCGGCCTGAATTTCGGCGCGGGCTTTACCGGCGGCATGGCGTATGTGCTCGATACCGAGCGCGATTTCGTCGATCGCTACAACCATGAGTTGATCGACATCCTGCGCATCTCGGCCGATGGCTTCGAGCATCACCGCTCGCATCTGCACGATCTGCTGGAGACGCATGTGGCCTTGACCGGCAGCGTGTGGGCGCGGCGGATCCTCGATGAGATGCGCGATTACCTGGGCAAGTTCTGGCTGGTGAAGCCCAAGGCGGCGAGTCTGGAGTCGTTGGCTGAGACGTTGAGGAGTGCGGCGTGATGGATACGGCGACGCGTCTTGGGGAAAAAGCGAATCCCCCCTGCCCCCCTTTTGCAAAGGGGGGAACAGCAACGACAAAAGCAAAGGCAAGCGCAAAGGCACTGCGTAGCGCGGTAAACAGGAAGGTAATGACGATGGCTGGTATTTCGCGATTCGAGCACCCAAGCGAACACATCCACACCCGATCAAAAAAACCGATCGGGTTCCCCCCTTTGAAAAAGGGGGGCCAGGGGGGATTTGCTTTGGCTGTTGCTTCTAGCGCGACCGCCTTCTGTCGACAACGCCAACCAGGCACGCCGCAATGACCAAGAAGCAAGTCTTCCAATTCCGCGACGCCCCGCGCGAAATGCCCTCGCGCATCCCGCTGCAACTGCGCCTCAACGGCGACTGGGGCGAACTGTACGGCCGCTTCGCCGAAGTCGAAGCCAAGAAGCAGGCCGGCCGCTGCCTGGATTGCGGCAATCCCTATTGCGGCTGGGCCTGCCCGCTGCACAACTACATTCCGCAGTGGCTGGAACTGGCGCGCGAAGGCCGCCTGCACGAAGCCGCGTCCTTGTGCCACGAAACCAATCCGCTGCCCGAAGTCTGCGGCCGGGTCTGCCCGCAGGATCGTCTGTGCGAAGGCAGCTGCACGCTCAACGACGGCTTCGGCGCGGTCACCATCGGCGCGGTCGAGAAGTACATCGTCGACAACGCGCTCGCCGACGGCTGGCGTCCGGATCTGTCGACGGTGAAGGCCACCGGCCATCGCGTCGCGATCGTCGGCGCCGGCCCGGCCGGGTTGTCGTGCGCGGATCGACTCGCGCGCGCCGGCATCCAGGCGGTGGTGTTCGATCGTTACGAAGCGATCGGCGGCCTGCTGCATTTCGGCATTCCCAGCTTCAAGCTGGAGAAGTCGGTGATGGTCAAGCGCCGCGAAGTGCTCGAAGGCATGGGCGTGCAGTTCCGGCTCGGGGTCGAGATCGGGCGCGATATCAGCCTGGATGCGCTGACCACCGAATTCGATGCGGTGTTTTTGGGATTGGGTTCTTATCGCTACACCGACGGCGGATTGCCCGGACAGGACTTGCGCAACGTACTGCCTGCGCTGCCCTTCTTGGTGCAGAACGGCCGCGTCGTGCAAGGCGACGGCGACAGCCTGCGCTCGGCGCCGATCGCCGGTTGGGAGGATCAGCTCGAACTGCCCGACCTGCGCGGCAAGCGCGTGGTCGTGCTCGGCGGCGGCGACACCGGCATGGACTGCGTGCGCAGCGCGGTGCGCATGGGCGCGGCGCAGGTGCGCTGCGTGTACCGCCGTGACGAGGCCAACATGCCCGGCTCGGCGCGCGAAGTCGCCAATGCGCGCGAGGAAGGCGTGGAGTTCCTGTTCAACCGGCAGCCGCTGCAACTGCTCGGCGACGGCACCACGGTCAACGCGGTGCGCGTCGCCGAAACCCGTCTGGGTCCGCCGGACGCGCGCGGCCGTCAGCGCGCCGAGGCGATCGAGGGCAGCGAATCGGTGCTCGACGCCGACGTGGTGATCATCGCGTTCGGCTTCCAGCCCGATCCGCCGGCGTGGCTGGCGCAGCAAGGCATCGAACTGGCCGACAACGGCCGGATCAGGGTGCTGGCGACCTCGGGCAACTGCGCGACCAAGCGCAAGGCGGCGGCGGGTTTGCCGTACCAGACCACCAATCCGAAGGTGTTCGCCGGCGGCGATGCGGTGCGCGGCGCGGATCTGGTGGTGACCGCGGCGTTCGAAGGACGCGAGGCGGCGGCGGGGATCGTGGCGTTGTTGAGCGAGCGAGCGCCGGTGGCGGCGCGGGACAATTCGCCGTTGGCGAAGGTCGGCTAGAGCTTTCCCTTCTCCCGCTAGCGGGAGAAGGTGCCCGAAGGGCGGATGAGGGGCGCGCGAACCGGAAGAGACGGCGCGATCTGCAGCTCCGCGTGCCCTCACCCCAGCCCTCTCCCGTTTCACGGGAGAGGGAGTGGATCAGGCGCGCTGACTCAGCGCCCCGGCCCCACGTCGATAAACCGCAGGAACTCCGCGCGCGTGCGCGCATCGTCGCGGAACATGCCGAGCATCTTCGAGGTGATCATGCTCACGCCGCGCTTGTGCACGCCGCGGGTGGTCATGCACTCGTGCGCGCCTTCGATCACCACGCCCACGCCGAGCGGCTGCAGCACGTCCTGGATCGACTGGGCGATCTGCGCGGTCATCTTTTCCTGCACCTGGAAGCGCCGCGCATAGGTCTCGACCACGCGCGCGAGCTTGCTGATGCCGACCACCTTGCCGCTGGGCAGGTAGCCCACATGCGCCTTGCCGATGATCGGGGCCATGTGGTGTTCGCAGTGGCTTTCGAACTCGATGTCGCGCAGTACGATCATTTCGTCGTAGCCGGCGACCTCCTCGAACGTCCGCGCCAGGTATTCGCGCGGATCGTCGGTGTAGCCACTGAACCAGTCGCCGTAGGCGGTGACCACGCGCTTGGGCGTGTCGAGCAGGCCCTCGCGGTCGGGATCTTCGCCGGCCCAGCTGAGCAGGACACGGACCGCGGCTTCGGCCTGCTCGCGTGAGGGCTTGTTGTCGTTGTCGGCCATGACGCGGCCTCTTGCGGGTGGGACCGGCATCCTACTCCACCGGGCCGTTCGCGCCGAGTGCGCGGGCCGCAACGCCGGGTTCCAGCAGCCATGCCGCCCGACCCCGCAAGCCCCAGGCCCTTGCGAATCCGAATCCCGAATCCCCAATCCCCAATCCCCAATCCCCAATCCCGAAAATAAAAAAGGTCGCCCCGATGAACCAGGGCGACCAGAAGCTCCCCGGGGGAGAGAGACCTAGGGAGATTGGCCAGCGCGCATGCTTTCAGCGCAAGGGCCGATCGAGCGCGTGCGGCAGGTTGCGCTCTATGTGGTGCCATCCGTCGCGCACCGCGTCGCGCGCTTCGGTCCAGTGCAATCGCGACGCGGCCCGGGCGCGGCTCCAGCCGCGCGCGAGCTGTGCTTCGACATCCTCAAAACGCCGGTCACCGCACTCCAGGAAGCTCTCGTAGCCGTAGCGATAGGCCGGTTCGTAGTCGGGCCATTCGCGACCGGCGCTGTAGTAAGCGGCGAAACGGAATTCACGATGGAAATGCTCGCGGTACTCGCCCGGGTCGATCGCCCGGGCAACTTCCGCGCCGACGCCCTGTTCGTCGTGCTGGGTCATGATGTGCATCAGCTTCCGTATACGGCGGGTACGTCCATGCGCCCCACGCTAGGCGCAGGGGGATGCAATGCAGGTGAAGATTCGCCGCGAATTCGGCGATATTCAGCTTGGGCAGGCGACTCGCTCAGCAGCGTCACGGCCGCGTGACGGCGGCCTGTGCGCGTAGGTCACTCGGAATGCAGAATCACCGCGACATCGCGACCGCTGTTCTGTGCCACGCTGATCGCATTGCTCCCGGCCGAGGCCGCGCTGCGCAGCGCCACGCGCACCCGTTCGAACAATGCCGCCACCTGCTCGCCACGCTGCGACATGGCCAGGCCGATGCTCACGCTCATGACGATTTCGTGGCTGTCGATGCGGAACGGCCGCTGCGCGAAGGTGTCGGCGATGCGGCGCGCGAGCAGTTCGCATTCGACCCGCTCGCATTCGCTGACGATGCCGAAGCAGTCGCCGTCGATGCGCGCGATGGTGTCGTCCGGACGCAGCACCCCGCGCATGCGCGCCAGCGCCTGCTGCAGCAGCGCGTCGCCGACCGCGCGGCCGTAGCGCGCGTTGACCTCGCCGAAGCCGTCCAGGTCGACCAGCAACAGGCCGTAGGTATTGACGTTGAGGCTGCCCGGCGAGGACCAGGCTTCCAGCATCTGTTCGAGCACCTGGGCGTTGAGCGCGCCGGTCAACGGATCGCGCTCCACCGACTGCCGCGCCAGCAGCAGGATGCGGTGGCGGTTGGCGGCATGCTGGCTCAGCGCCAGCGCGAGCACGGCCGATTCCAGCACCGCGGTCAGGGCCAGGCCGCGCTCGGCCCATTCGGCGTCCTGCAGGCCGAGGGTATTGGCGGCGAGCGCGGCGGCGAACACCAGCATCGGGGTCCAGCCCAGCAAGTAATAACCCGCGTACGGCGCGCCCTTGCGCCAAGCCGCGACCGCGATCACCAGCATCAGCGGCACGCCGAGCAGCAACAGCGCGTTGCCGCCGATGTACCACCAGCCGTAAGACTGTTCGCGCAATACGAGCAGGACCAGCAACCAGGCCATGTTGGCCCACTGGATGATGCGCAGCACCCAGGTGGTGCGCGGCATCAGCCGCGGCAGGTCGAGGAAGCGCAGGCTGAAACCGATCTGGAAGATGGTGGCCAGGGTCGCCAGCGCCCAGCCGACCGCCGGCTCGCTGGCCAGGCTGGCCAGGCCCCACATTTCCGAGGCGTCGCCGGACAACAGCAGCAGGTAGGTCGCCATGCAGCCCAGGTAGGCGCCGTAACCGAGGTAGACGAAATCGCGGAACGCGACCCACACCCCGACCATGGCCACCGCCATCAGCATCATCGCGGTGAACGCGGCGGCCATGAAACGCGCGTCGCCGCGCTCCTGGCGGGCGAGTTCGGGAATGCTGGCGAAGGACAGACGGATCTCGCTCATCGCCGCGCGGCCCTTGATCCGCAGATAGGCGACCGACGACGGCGGCCAGCCGTTGGGCAGCGCCAGCACCCAGCCGCGCCGCATCAGCGGCACGCCGCCGTGCTCGGCGTCCTCGACCTCGCGCGCGCCGGCGCCGGGCGGGTAATACAGCAGCGGCCCCATCGCCCGCGGCCCGCGCAGGACCAGCAGCTGGCCGTCCTGGGCGCCGATCGAGCGTTGGCTGGTCAGACGCAGCCAATACCCGGCGTCGCGCCGCGGCAGGCTGAAACGGATCACGTCCTCGGGCCGTTCGGCGACCAGGCTGCGGATCACCGGCGCCCCGACCGGCGGCGCCTGCAGGTCGGTATCGGTCAACAACACCTCGACCTTCAGCGATTGCGCCGCGGCCGGCAGACACAGGCAGGCCAACGCGATCAACAGCGCCCACAGGCCAATACGCATACCCCGGTCCGCCCTCGTATCGGTGAGCGTCGCAGTCTAGCCCGAGTCGATGCAGCTTTGGGGTGGCTTGGATGTGCTCAGGATGCGGGTGGATCGGGCCTATGCACCAAGTCGTCCCGCGCCCCCGCTGCCCTTCTTGAAAAGCTGTTGCTGTTCCCTCCTTTGAAAAAGGGGGGCTGGGGGGATTCGCTTTTCGATCCGATCGCCGCGCCGACCGCAAAAGCGAATCCCCCGCGCACCGATCATCTATCAGCAACGAATCAGCACCGGCGCTCGCCCCCTTTTACAAAGTGGGCGCCGATTTGCGCTCGCGGCACCGGCGGGATGTCCAACCTGCGTTCACCGCCACCTGACGCGCACGGCTTTTGCTGTTCCCCCCTTTGGAAAAGGGGGCTGGGGGGATTCGCTTTTCGCTCCGATCGCCGCGCCAACCGCAAAAGCGAATCCCCCGCGCACCGATCACTTCCGCGCAACACACAGACACCGGCGCTCGCCCCCTTTTGCAAAGTGGGCGCCGACTTTCGCGCGCGGCATCAGCGGGATGTCGAACGTGCATTCATCGCCGTCGAGGCTCTTTGCTGTTGCTGTTCCCCCCTTTGGAAAAGGGGGGCTGGGGGGATTCGCTTTTCGTTCCGATCACCACACCAATTGCAAAAGCGAATCCCCGCGCACCGATCATCTATCAGCAACCAATCAGCACCGGCGCTCGCCCCCTTTTACAAAGTGGGCGCCGACTCGCGCGCCACGCAGCGACTCAGCCGCTCAGCCGCTCAGCCGCTCAGCCGCTCAGCCGCTCAGCCGCATAAACGAATAATTCCGCGAGCACCCACCCGCCTCACCCACCCCGATCGCTGCGCAATTCCTTCACCCGACGCTCGTTCCCCGCCGCCGCGCGCGCGGCGACCACGCTGAAGGCCACGATGCCCAGCATTACCACGCAGGCGCCGACCAGCGCCCGCCCCTGCGGCCAGGTTTCGCCCAGCCACAACGCGCCGATCACCGTGGCGAACAGGATCTCGGCCGCCTGCATGGCCTCGGCCGCGGCCAGCGCGGTGGGGTCGTTGCGGACCATGCCGGTGGCCTGGAAAAACAACACCGTCGCGATCACGCCCGCGCTCAAGGCCACGCCCACGGCCAGGCCAACCTGACCGATCGGCGGCACCCCAGCCTCGACCCCGGCATATACCGCCAGCGCCCACCACAGCGGCTGGCTCGCCAGGGTCATGCCGAACACGCGCTGGGTCGCATTGAGCTCGATCCCGACCTGCTCCATATGCAGCAACAACCCACGGTTGCCGAGCGGATAGGCGACCGCCGACACCGCCACGCAGATCAGCGCGATCCAGCCGGTGCGATCGAGCGTCCCGCCGCCATGACCGAACTGCAGCAGCAACACGCCGGCCACGATTACCGCGCCGATCAACAACGCCGGCCACGGCACCTTCGCCCGCGCATCGCGGTACAGCAACGGCGCGCACAACATGCCGGCGATCACGGTGAGCTGGAAGGTCGCGGCGATCAGCCACACCGGCCCGCTGGATGCGGCATAACTCAAACAGACATAGAACAGGACGAAACCGATCCCGCTCCACAGCAGCCACGGCCCGGGATGCGCGCGGATCGCCCGCCACACCGGGCGCACGCCGCCGAGCAGCGGCATCACCAGCAACAGCATCGGCAAGGTCAACAGATAGCGCAGCGCCGCGGTCCAGGCCCAATGCCCGCCGTCGTTGGCGGCGGCGCGGTTGAGCACGTAGGTGCAGGTGAAGAACAAGGCCGCGGCGAGCGCGATCAGCACCGCCCACAGCGCGCGGCGGCGATCGCTCACGAGCGCGGCCTGATCCGGATGCTCGACACCGGCACCTGCACTTCATCGACCCCGCCCACGCGGATCGGCGTGCCCGGTTCGGGGCCCCAGGCGTGCGCGTAGATCACTTCCCAGGTCGCCGGCAACTGGCCGTTGTCGCCGCGCAGGGCTTCGTACGCCTGCGCGGCGCGGGCGAAACGCTCGCGCCCGGTCAACGCGCGCCGGCGCGTGCTCATCGCATTGGTCGCGCCGAGCGTGCGCAGTTCGCGCATCAGATGCCCCAGGTCGGGATGGCCGAGGGTGAATTCGTCGCGATCGAGCACCGGATTCTTGAACCCCGCGGCGATCAGCGCATCGCCGAACTGGGCGATCGACGGGAACAGGCTCACGTGCGGCGCGGCGTCGGCCTCGGCGAAGGCGCCACGCAATTCGTACAGCGTGTCCGGGCCGAAGGTCGACACCAGCAGCAACCCGCCCGGCTTCAACACGCGGCGAAACCCGGCGAATACCGCGGGCAAATCCTCGACCCATTGCAGGCACAGGTTCGAAAACAACACATCGACGCTGTTGTCGCGTAGCGGCAGCGCGCGCGCGTCGGCGCAGACCGGATCGGGCCGGCGCGCGCCGCCGAGCAGGCGCGGGCGCCAGCCGCCGTCGCCGAAATGCGTGCGCGCTTCGCGCAGCATCGGCAGGGCGAGATCCAGCGCGATCACCTGCGCGCGCGGCCAGCGCTTCTGCATCGCCGCGCTCAGATGGCCGGGACCGCAGCCGATGTCGACCACCACCTCGGGTGCGCGATCGTCGAGGTATTCCAGGGTTTCCGACAAGCGCGCGCCGACTTCGCGCTGCAACGCGGCGGCGCCGTCGTAGCCGTGCGCGGCGCGCGAGAACGAGCGGCGAACCTGACGGTGATCGAACAAATCGGTCATGGCGATTTCAACTGCACAGTGCGGTAAACGGGTGGGGGCGATGGAGCGGTCGGTTTGCGCGAGCGCCCGGCGAGCGAGCGTGGATCAGGCCTGCGCGCCGCGCGCGGACGCGACGACACCGGTGTCGTCGACGAAGGTTTCGATCAGCTGCGCGACCTGATCGGTCGCGCCGAGGAACGGCGCGTGACCAGCATGCGCGATCACTTCGCTGCGACCGCCCGGCGCCAGCGCGGCCGCGGCCGGCATTGCGCCCGACGGCACCAGGCGATCGCGGCGGCCGGAAATCCACAGGCTCGGGACCTGCAGCCGCGGCAATTCGGCGCGCACGTCGAATTCGTCCAGCAACACCAGCCCTTCCTGCAAGGTCCGCGCGGCCGGCTCGCCGCGCGCGAAGGCCTGCTGTTTCAGGCTGCGCAGTTCCTCCTGCGCGCTCGGCGAACCCAGCGCTTCCAGCGCCAGAAAACCCTCCAGGGTGCCGCGGAAATCGCGATCGAGCGCTTCGCCGAAGTTGCGGAACAGATCGGGCGAGACCCCATGCGGCCAATCCTCGCCGACCACGAAGCGCGGCGAAGACGCGATCAGAATCAGACCGCGCACCCGCTGCGCATGATCCAGACCGGCGCGCAGCGCGACCTGGCCGCCGAGCGACCAGCCCAGCCAATACGCATCGGGAATCCGCGCGACCAGATCGGCGGCGAGCGCGCGGGGGTCCAGTGGCGTGCCGTCGTCGCGCGCGTGGCCATGGCCGGGCAGATCGATCAGATGCACGGTGAATTGCGCGGCGAGGCGCTCGACCAGCGGCGCGAACAGGCCGCCGTGCATGGCCCAGCCGTGGATCAGGGCGATGGCCGGACGACCGCTGTCGGGAGGGGCGCCGGTGGTTTCGATGTACATGGGGGAAGGTGGTCCGTGTTGCTTTGCTTGCTGGGTTGCCGGGCGTGGCGGTGGATCGTGCCGCGCTCGTTTTGGTTTTGTCGCGGTGCCGTTGGTGTGAGCTGCGGTGACGCGCTGCCTCGAACAACACGCTTGCCAATGTTCTTTTGCTCGTCATCCCCGCGAAGGCGGGGATCCAGAGACTTCAGAGCCATGCTTCGGTGAAGCCCTGGATTCCCGCCTTCGCGGGAATGACGGCCTCGAGGCGACGTCGCGCTTCAATTCACACCGAACGACTCACGCGGTGCATATCGAATCCTTCCATCCGGTCATTCGATTCACGCCGAGCATTCGCCTCGAACCGCACGTCTCATGCATGCGGCGACGGCTCCTCACCCCGCAACCCATGCAACACCCTCACCGCCTCCTCGCGCCGATCCACCGGCACCAGCAGATGATCGTGATGAAACCCGGCCAGCACATTGCAGGCGATGCCACGCTCGGCCAGCACCCGCGACACCGCGGCGGTCAGGCCCACCGCCTGCAGCGCCGAATGCACGCGCAGGCTCAGCCATGCGGCGACGAAGTCGTAAGCCAGACCGCGCGCGTCGGCATCTTCGCGGCGCAATACGCAGGTCAGTCCTTCGTCCTCGACCACGCTGGCATGCGCGAGTTCGAGCGGCAGGCTCTGCGCGCGCGCGGCGCTGACGAATACGTACTCGCCTGCGCGCACATCGACCTGCAACGTCGCCAGCATCCGCGCCAGATCGGTCTGCGGCCCGCTCTGCATTTGCGAATCGGAACCGACGGGCGACGCGGCCTCGCTCATCGCGCCAGGGTGACGGGCGCGGCGGCGGCGCTGTCGCTGCGTTCGATCGTGACCCGCTCGGCCGCGCGCGCCAGCGCTTCGATCAGGCCGTCGACCTGTTCGCGTGTGTGCAGCGCCGAGAAGGTGACGCGCAAGCGCGCGCGGCCTTCGGGCACGGTCGGCGGGCGGATCGCGGCGACCCAGTAACCCTGTTGCTCCAACGCCTGCGCCATCGCCAGCGCGCGGCGGTCGTCGCCGCACATCACCGGCTGGATCGGGGTGGTCGAATGCAGCACTTCCAGGCCGAGCTTGCCGGCGCGGTCGCGGAAATGCGCGGTGAGTTCGGCGAGCTTCTCGCGCCGCCAATGATCGTGGCGGGCGAGCTTGATCGCCGCGCGCGTCGCCGCGGCCTGGGCCGGCGGCAACGCGGTGGTGTACAGATGGCTGCGCGCGGTTTCGGCCAGGTGGCCGATCAGATCGGCATCGCCGTGCAGCGCGGCGCCGTAGCTGCCGAGCGCCTTGCCGAAGGTCGCCAGTTGCAGCGGCACTTCCTGGGTCGACAGGCGCGAAGCGGCGACCGTGCCGCGTCCGTCCGGACCGGTCACGCCGACACCGTGCGCATCGTCGACGAAGAACACCGCCTTCTGCGCGCGCGCCACCAGGGCGAGGTCGCGCAGCGGCGCGATGTCGCCGTCCATGCTGAAGACGCCGTCGGTGGCGAGCATCGCCAGACCCTCGGGCACGTTCCGCAGCTGACGAATCGCGCCTTCGGGATCGGCATGCGGATAGCGGCGCAAGCGACAGCCGGCCAGACGCGCGGCATCGATCAGGCTGGCGTGGTTCAAGCGGTCCTGCACGCACACGTCTTCTTCGCCGAGCAGGCCCTGCACCGCGGCGATGTTGGCCAAAAACCCGCTGCCGAACAGCAGCGCGCGCGGCGACCCCAGCCAGTCGGCGAGTTCGCGCTCAAGCGCTTCGTGCTGGGCGTGATGGCCGCAGACCAAATGCGAGGCCAGACCGCCGGTGCCTTCGCGCGACGCCGCATCCTGGAACGCATTGGTCACCGCGAAATGCTGCGACAGGCCCAGATAGTCGTTGCTGCAGAAATTAAGCAGCGAACGCCCATCGACTTCGCAACGCGCGCCGTCGCGGTGGGTGACCACGCGATGGGTGCGCGTCCGCGCTTCGGCCACGCGCTGGGCGTGGGCGGCTTGAATCCGTTCGCGCCAAAGGGTTCGCTGGCTGCTCATCGCGGGCTGCTCGTCGCGTTACTGCGCCGCTTCAGGCGGCGCAGGTGTGGGCGGGTACTTCGTCTTCCTCAATACTCGCATGGACGGTGCCCGCGGTCTCGACGATTTGCATCGGCCGCAGGCCCAGGCGGGCGAACAGGGCCATGTCGCGCTCGGTGTCCGGGTTGCCGGTGGTCAGCAGCTTTTCGCCGTAGAAGATCGAATTGGCGCCGGCCAGGAAGCACAGGGCCTGCAATTCGTCGCTCATCGACTCGCGGCCGGCCGACAGCCGCACCATTGACTTGGGCATCAACAGGCGCGCAACTGCGATGGTGCGCACAAATTCGAAGGGGTCGAGCTCGGCGGTGCCGGCCAACGGGGTGCCTTCGACCTGGACCAGCCGGTTGATCGGCACCGAATCAGGATGCGCCGGCAGGTTGGCCAGGGTCTGCAGCAGGCCGGCGCGCTGACCGCGCGACTCGCCCATGCCGACGATGCCGCCGCAGCAGGTCTTCATGCCGACGTCGCGCACGTGTTCGAGCGTGTCCAGGCGATCCTGGAACTCGCGGGTGTGGATGATTTCGTTGTAGAAATCCGGCGCGGTGTCGAGGTTGTGGTTGTAGTAGTCCAGCCCGGCCGCCTTGAGCGACTTGGCCTGGTCGCCCGAGAGCATGCCCAGGGTCGCGCAGGTTTCCAGGCCCAACGCCTTGACCTCGCGGATCATCGCCGCGACCTTCGGGATATCGCGGTCCTTCGGCGAACGCCAGGCCGCGCCCATGCAGAAGCGCGAGGCGCCGGCGGCCTTGGCCTGCTTGGCTTTTTCCAGCACCGCTTCGGTGCTCATCAGTTTGGTCGCGTCCACGCCGGTGTGGTAGCGCGCGGCCTGCGGACAGTAGCTGCAGTCTTCGGGACAACCGCCGGTCTTGACCGACAGCAGGGTGCTGACCTGCACTTCGGCCGGATCGAAATTCTCCCGGTGCACGCTGGCGGCGCGGTGCAGCAATTCGGGGAACGACAGATCGAACAGCGCGCGCACTTCGGCGCGGGACCAGTCGTGGCGGAGCACAGTCGGGGCTTGGGGCGGGGTTTGCACGGGGGCTGGCTCCACAGCGGGGACGTCACTGACGGCGGGCAAGGGGGAGACCGAGGCGCGCCTCGGAGCCGGCAGTCTGGGAAGACGGCGGGTTGCTGTCAACTGACTCGGGGTGAATTTGGTTGACAGGATTGGGTGGTCGGATGGCTGTGTCCAGGGTTGTGTATCGGGGGATTCGGGCAGGGTGAGCGATAGGCGCCGGGGCTCAAGCGCTTTCGCATGAAGAGGTGATGGCTTTGCCGGTTTTGGGGTGGCGGATTTCGCTGCGTCGCCATCTTTATGGGAACGGGCCACCACGGCGGGGGTTTTCGCAGGACGAACCCTGCGGTGTGCCGGCTCGACATCCAGGGCAGCGGCGGCGCCTGTCGATCGGCGGCGTCCGGGTCGATGCGGTCATCCGACATCGATCCATCGCCACCAACCGATGCCGTACGCGCAAGCCGTCGCTGATCCGCGCCATCGACTCGTCCCGTTGCAGTCCCCATCGGCACAGTTCGCGAACTGACGGCGCCTCCTCTGGCGAGACGCTGAGGAGGCCGCGTCGTTACTCCTGGGTCTACACGGCCGTGAAGGCCACGAGTCACGCCTGAGCGAGAACCTCAGGCCCGATGCATTGATACGAGTGCGAGTCGCGCCCCGATCCAGCCGAGCAGCCATCGTCGACGATCGCGGCATTACCCGACACCACCGTCAGCCCCTCGCCGACACAGGCCGGCCGCCGGGGTCGCCATGCTGCGGACATGATCTTCCACGCCCTGGCGGGCCGCGCCCGACGCTTCGACGAATTCTGGCGGCGGGCAGGTTGGTCGCTGTGGCCGCCGCGATGCCTGGTTTGCGCCGAACCTGGGCGGCAAGGCCGCGACCTGTGCGGCGCCTGCTGCGCGATGTGGCCGCGAGCGGGATCGGCGTGTGTGCGGTGTGCAATGCCGTTGCCGGCCGTAACGGTGGCGGGCGATAGCGATTCGTCGTGGACGGGAGCGGACGCCGACAGTTCTCGAACCGGACCGATGATGCCTGTAACGGGACAGATCGATGACGCGGGTCAGCCACGGCTTGCGCGTACGGCAGCGCTCGACGGCGCTGCATTGATCTCGGATCGTCGCATCGACCCGCAAGCCAACGCCGCGCCCGATCGATTCGCGTCCCACCCCGTTCTGATCTGCGGCGCCTGCCTGCGCAGGCCCCCGCCGCTGGATAGCGTGCGCGCCGCCTGCCTGTACCGCACACCGGTCGATCGCCTGCTGCCGCGCTTCAAGTTTCACCGCGACTTGGCGGCCGGGCGTCTGCTCGCCACGATGATGGGCGAGGCCTTCGCGCCGCTGTTCGACGACATGGCATGGCCATCGGACTTGTCGACGATCACGATGCGCGGCGCCGATCCGGATTCGGCCGCATCGGCGGACGTCTCGTCGCCGCGATCAAACAACGCGAACATCGCATCGCAGCGATCGAGCGACGCCGGCATCGCAGCGCGAACGCGCGTTCAGGCCTCGACGGTCGAGCACGATCGCGTCGTCGCGCCCGCGGTGCTAGTCCCGATTCCGCTGCACCGCAGCCGCTTGCGCGAGCGCGGTTACGATCAAGCGCTGGAACTGGCGCGTCCCCTGGCGCGACACCTGGGCCTGCCGCTGCAAACGCAGGCCTTGACGCGCGTACGCGACACCAGCGCGCAATCCCGGCTCGACGCCCGCCAGCGTCGGCGCAACCTGCGCGACGCCTTCACCTGGAACCGCGACATCGCGATGCCGGCGCACGTGGTGCTGATCGACGACGTCATGACCACCGGCGCGACCCTGCATTCGGCCGCACGCGCCTTGCGGCGCGCCGGCGCCGTGCGGATCGATGCGTGGGTATGCGCGCGCGTGCTGTGAGCGCCCGCCGCGGCGCAGCAACCCAATCCACCAACGCATCCAACACCCCCACACTGTAGGAGCTGCGCAAGCTGCGACCGCGAATCACCCATCGCGGCGAACCTGTCAGAACGCGGTCGCGACTCGCGTCGCTCCTACAGTCACCGCCACGCAGCCACGAAAGGCCATGCGGCAAAGTTCCGCCGCACACCCGACTGTAGGAGCTGCGCAAGCTGCGACCTCGAACCAACCCGTCGCGGCGAACCTGTCAGAACGCAGTCGCGACTCGCGTCGCTCCTACAGTCGCTCCCTCGCGACAACGAAGGCCCGTATGGCAAATAACCGGCGTGGCGACGCACGAGTCATCCGACCCCAGGTCGAACTCCATCAGCCCCATCAATCGACCACGGCCACATCCTTGCGCGCCGCCCCGACCCGAATCGTCCAACTGCGCGAATGCACCAACAAACCGCCGGCCATCGCCGGTTTCACGAACGCGGTCTGGTCGGTCGCGCGCAACTCCAGCGTGCGCGTCGCGGGCGTGGCCGCATCCTGGCGGAAGTCGTAACTCGCCGCGGTCGCGCCCGAAATCGCCACGCCGTCGAGGTACCACTGCAAGGCCACCGTGCCGATGCTCGGCCGCAGCACGGTCGCGGCGAAACGCTTGGTGCTGCCGCGCGCGTAGGCGACGGCCGTCGCGGGCGACGGCGACTCGGTGCCCGGCTCGATCAGGTCGATGCCGGCTGCGGGCGAGCCGAAGCCGCCGCGATACAGCATGCGCACGTACTCCTGCCGACACACCGGGCAGAAAGTGCTGCCCAGCGCGCGCATCAAGCAGCTATTGTCGACCGGCCGGTACATGCCGGTGCTCTTGTAGCGCGCGCCTTCGAACAGACCGGTGCCGGCGGTGCCGTCCGGAGTCGGAATCGGCAGGCCCGCGGTGAACCAACTGCGCCACTTCACCAAGCTGGCGTTGCTCTGGTTGGTCACGTTGGCCTCGCACAGCGCGCTGCCGCTGATGTCGCTGCAGGCCGGGAAGCCGGGATACGCGCTTTCGTATTCGTCGGCCAGGCCGTGGAAGCTGTGGCCGAACTCGTGGATCGCAATCAAGGCCGCGCTGCTGTGCGCCGAGATCACCGCGAACGATCCGCCGGCGCCGCCGTAGACCGGGTCGTTGACCGTGACCAGGATCTTGTCCCAGTCCGGAAACCCGGCCGCGGCCGCCATCACCTTGGACGAGCGCGCGGTCAGCAAGCGATGGATCTGGCTGGTGCAGAAGGTCGCATCCAGCGCAGTGGTCACGAACTGGCCGGCGCGCGGATCGGTGCGCGCGGCGGTGTCGGCGCAGCAACTCGTGCCGGTGCAGCCGGCCTGATACGGCGGATGGTCGGCGCCGGACTGGGCCGAGGCGACGAAGCCGGCCTGCCAGTTCACGAAACTCTGGTAGTCCTTGTACGGGCTGACGTTGAACATCGCGGTCTTCAGCGCCGCGACGTTGTTGTTGAAGGTGGTCTGCTCGGCGCTGGTGTAGCCGTCGCCGAGCACCAGGATGTCGAGCCGGTTGGCCGAGTTCGCGGCTTTGACTGCCGCGGATTGCGCGTCGGTCTTGGCATCGAACGACCACGGCGTGCTCGCGCGTGTAGTCGCCGCCAGCGGCAGTTGCGAAGAACGAATCGCCAATTCGCGCAGATCAATGCGCTGCGCCGACTTGGCCGCGCCGTTGCCGATCAGTTCAATTTCATCGGCCTCGTCCAGCGGCACGCGCACCACGAAGGCGCGATGCGGATCGGGCACCATCGGATGCGCGTCAATCGTGCCGTCGCCGTGTTCGGGATCGTGGGCGAATTCGGCGCGGATGAAGTTCGGCACCTGGGTTTCGTACAGCGCCGCGCTCTTGGCGCCGTTGCGCGAGGCGCGATAGGCGATCCGCTGCACGCCGCGTTCGGCCTGACGCGCGCCCTGGCGGTCGCGTTGCGGGTCCGACAACTGCACCTGGGTGTAGAACACCGGTTCGGCGCGGCCTTGCGCGTCCATCTCGAACACGACGTAGTGAGCGGGCACGGCGGCGTAGGCGCATGAGCTGGCCAACAGCCACACGGCGGCGGTGCGCAATAAGGTGGAGGGTTTCATGAGCGGTCCCTGGACGGCGCGGTATCGGAAGACCCGGGCAGGCCCGGGCCGGCAACGTCGGACGCCGATGCCACGATCGACACTGCGACGGTGGCTGCACGCTAGCGCGCGCGGCGCGGACCGATCCACGCACGGGTCGCACTATTCGGGCTCGCGGCGGACGGCGATCTGTGATGGGCGCTCAGGAATTCGCACAAAGCGACGGCAGGGGTGTCCAGCGGCGATGCGGTGGTTGTTCCGTAGACTTTTCCGCGAACGCGTTCATCTCTGCGATCGGTCGATGGCGCTCGCACCCGTCGACGCCCCGCTGTGGCAAAACACCATCGATATAGTCTTCTTCGACAACATGTCGATGTCGCATGACGCGGGCGATGACAGCCTGGGCCCTGGGCGAGAACCTGAGCTCAGACGCAACGAACGGCGACAAGCCGCCATCTACCTACGTTAAAATTCGCACTGCTGGAAAACACCCGCATGAACGCTCGACTCGGCCACGGCGCGTATTGCGCCCAGATCACGGCGAGCCCATGCGACGAACCTGTCGTCTCAACCGGATATACGTGATCGTGAAACGCCCCGACTCCATGCGAGCGATCGAAGCCAGCGGCGCGCGCGGCCGCGTCCATCGCCTGGCCTGCAAAGTGCTGCTGCCGACCGTCATCGGCCTGCTGCTGACCAGCACCGGTTGCCAGCGCATGACCGGCGATGATGCCGCGGCGTTCACCCCGCCGAACCCGGACCTGAATTTCCGCATCCTGCACACCGAACCGTGCACCGGTTGCCGCGAATTCCACGAACCGGATAATCCGATGACGTTCTACGGCCTGCCACGACGGGCGATCCGCGCCGAGGATATCGTCGGCCTGCGCCGTTACGAGCAGCACGGCGAAGAGGGGATCGAACTGCGCTTCGTGCCGGCCGCGGACGCGAAGATCCGCAATCTGAGCCAGGACAATATCGGGAAGCAGATGGCGGTAATGGTCGGCGACGAGCCGGTGCGGATCAGCACCATCCAGAGCGCGTTCTCCGGCGCCATGGTGATAAGCGGGTACACCCTGCCCCAGCGCGAGGCCCTGTTTCAGCGCATGACCTCGGCGGCCGCCAAGGACGCGAAAAGCGCCTCGGCGGAATAAACACAAACCGCTCCGCGGACCCTCGGATGACGTCGGCATCCCCGCCGCGCGTCATCACCCCCTGCTACAGCCCCCAGCCCCCACCCGGTGGCGGAATCCTTTCCGCCACGCGCGCCATCCCGGGCGCATCCCCGATTCCGATCGTCCGCCATCCATGGCGGTCGTTTCCCTGCGCGTCGCCTCCTGGCGAGCCTGATCGAATCGAGCGGGGGTTCCTGACTGGCGATCCTTGCCGTGTCGGTACGGATCTCGATCGCAAGCGCCTGTGCCGACGAGGACGCTTGTCGCTTGCGATGCTTCCCTGATCCGGTTCCGACCTTGGGAGTCCCTTCCCTTTGCTGTGAACCATTATCGCGTCCGCACGTCGCACCCATTAAGAAACCAGCGTGCGAAGCGCGATTTCCCGCGTTTCCGCGAGGCGTGGAAGCTGGCCCGACCTCCGTGTCGGGCCTGTCGCCGCGTCATCCCACGCGACGTTTCCACGCCCATAGAATCGCCCGCGACGCGGCCCGGGTCAGTCGGGCGTCGTCGCGCGGGCGGGTAGGATTTTTCCGCGTTCGCGCGGGTGGCGCCGGGTCAGGGCATGACCGGCGGGTGGTAGCTCAGGGTCAGGCCCAGCAGCCACAGCAGGCCCAGCACCAGCGGGATATGCACCAGCAACTGGATGAAGGTGAAACCGACGATGTCGCGCGCCTTCAGCCCGAGCACGCCGAGCAGCGGCAACATCCAGAACGGGTTGATCAGGTTCGGCAAGGCCTCGGCCGCGTTGTAGACCTGCACCGCCCAGCCCAGATGCACCTGCAGATCGTTCGCGGCCTGCATCACGTACGGCGCTTCGATGATCCACTTGCCGCCACCGGAGGGCACGAAGAAACCGAGCACCGCCGAGTACACGCCCATGACCAGGGTGAAGGTCTCGGTGCTGGCGATATGCACGAACACCGTCGACAAGTGATGCGCCAGGCTCTGCCCGTCGCCGCCCTTGGCCGCGGTCAACAAGCTCGCTATGCCGCCGTACAGCGGAAACTGGATCAGCACGCCGGTGGTGCTCGGCACCGCGCGCGCGACCGCGTTGAGGAAGCTGCGCGGGCGCCAGTGCAGCAGCAGGCCCACGGTCAGGAACACGAAGTTGTAGGTGTTGAGGTTGGCGATCGCGCTGACCGCGGGCTTGGCGGAGAACTCGTACACCAGCCAGCCCAGGCTCAGCGCCGCCAGCAGGATCGTGATCAGCGGGCTGTATTCCAGCCATTCGCCCGGGCGTTGACGCGGCGGCAGGGTGGCGGCGTTCTTCTCTTCCGAGGCGAAACGCTCGGCGCCGTCGAAATCGCGCGCGCGCCGCACCGACTCGCCGCGCGGCGCGGTCACGAAGCACACCACCAGCGACACCGCGATCAGCATCGCGGTCAATACGATCGACTGCCACAGCAGGATGGTTTCGCTGAAGGGGATCACCCCGGTGATCGCCAACAGGCCCGGCGGCATGCTGGCGGGGTTGGCTTGCAACTGCGCGGCCGATGAGCTCAGGCCCATCGCCCACACCGCGCCCAGGCCGAGATACGCCGCCGCGCCCGCGGCGCGATAGTCCATGTCCAGATCGTCGCGACGCGCCAGCGCGCGCACCAGCAGGCCGCCGAATACCAGCGAGAACCCCCAGCTCAGCAGCGAGGTCAGCATGCTGATCAGACCGACGTAGCAGATCGCGCCGCGGCCGCTGCGCGGCACCCGCGCGAGCGCATCGATCACCCGCGCGACCGCCGGCGCGGTAGCCACCACATAGCCGCCGATGACCACGAACGCCATCTGCATGGTGAACGGAATCAGGCTCCAGTAGCCGTCGCCGAACGCGGTCGCGGTGGCGGTCGGGGTCGCGCCGAAGGCGAGCGCGGCGAGCGCGACGATCACCACGCCGAGCGCGGCGAACACGTAGGCGTCGGGAAACCAGCGTTCGGCCCAGGCCGCGCTGCGCAGGGCGAATCGCGCGAGCGGGCCGTCGGCGGGGACGGAGGCGGCTGAGGTCATGACGGACTTCCTTCGACGGATCGCAACGGGGCCAGGCGATTGTCGAGGGGCGCGGGGTCGGGACCACTTGGACTTTAGTCGCAGGGTGTGGGTTGGA
>NZ_LMHM01000012.1:432444-709035 GCF_001427785.1 Lysobacter sp. Root690 | reverse complement strand
ATCGGGAGTCGGGAGTCGGGAGTCGGGAGTCGGGAGTCGGGAGTCGGGAGTCGGGAGTCGGGAAGAGCGTAATTCGCTATGACTGCTTTTTACGTAATTTATCCGAAGCAACACCTCTTCCAGACCGACCGCCCTTACCTACCGTCATTCCCGCGAAGGCGGGAATCCAGTGCCTTTCATGCGAGAACGCTTGAAGTCAGTGGATTCCCGCTTTCGCGGGAATGACGGTCTGGAGGGATGACGCTGAAGGCTCTGGACTCCGGACTTCGCGGGAATGACGTTCTGGACAGATGACGCTGAAGGCTTTGGGTTCCCGCTTTCGCGGGAATGACGTTCTGGAAAGACGACTGAAGGCTCTTGATGTTCGGCTAGGCCGAAATAAAGCGGAGCCCGCCTTCGCGGGAATGACGCCCCGGAGAGATAACGCCGAAAGCGCTGAACGTTCGGCGCACCCAATCCAAGCAACCCTACGGCCCCTTAGGCACCGCAATCTCCGCCCTGGCCGCCCGCCCAGAACCAATAACCGCCTCCGCGCGCAACTCAAAACTCGCATCCTTCGAATACAACCCCGGCGTCGCCACCGCCGTCCACGCCGGGTAGTGATCCTTGAAGAATTCGCGATGCACTTTCAGCACCGGCGCGAGCCGGCGGCGGAACTCTTCGTGATCGCGGGCGACGTGGAAGCTCTGCAGCTCCACCACATCGTCCAGGCTCGCCCCGGCCGCGCGCAGATGCGACTGCAACTGCTGGAACAGCCAGCGCGCCTTGGCCTCGTCGTCGGCGCCCTCCAGCGCGGGAATGCCCGACACGATCACCCGGTCGCCGATCTTCACTACCGGCGAATAATGCAGATCGTGGTACGAGCCTTCCCAATCCTTCGGCGCGAAATGCTCGCGCGTCGGCGCGCTCGCCGATTGGGCGGACGCGGCGCCCGCGCAACACAAGGCGATGGACAGAACCAACAAACGCAGACGATCGCGCATGGCAAGACTCGGTGACCACGGGAGCCGTCATTGCACGCCACCGCGGCCGCGCCGTCATTGCCCGCAATCGCGGTTTCGCCGTCGCCGCCTCACGGGCCCCGTGTAGGAGCGGCGCAAGCCGCGACCGCACCCCACCAAACACGGCGCCATCCCGCCAACACCGCGCACCGGCAAACCCTTAACCCGATCGCGACCAACCCCAAGCCCCGCCGCACAACCGGCGATCAGTAATCCCCAGGATTAGCGCTATACACCACCGGCACCGTAATCGTCGCCGAACCGCCCGGCAGCAGATCCACGGTCAAACTTACGGCGTTGCCTCCCGCCGCACCACCGGACACCGCGCCGCAAGCCGAACCCACGCTGGCGCTGCAACTCCACGCGCCGGTCAGCGTGACCCCGGCCGGTAGCGGATCGTTGACTTGCGCGCCGACCACCGGGTCGGGACCGGTATTGCGCACGGTCACCACATAGTTGCGGGTGGAACCGGGCGTGTAACTGGCCTGGCCGCCGTCGTCCTTGCTGATCTGCAACGCGATCAACGCGGCGCGGTTGGTGATGGTGCAAGTCAGGTCGTTGCCGGCGTTCGGCGTCAGGCTCCAGTCGACCGGACCGTTGCCGCTCGGCGCGCCCGGCGTGGGCACGGCCCCGCTGCTGCCGGCATTGGCGACGCACGCAACCGATTTTTGATAGCGCGCGAACGGCGTGGCGCCTGCACTGAGCGCATCGCGCAAGCTGTAGCCGGTACCCGCGTTGACCGCGATCGCCCCGGTGCTGGCGCTGTTGCCGCTGCCGGACGTCGCCGCGCTGCCGAGCACGCTGGTGCTCTGCAACAGGCTGACCGTGAACTGGTCGGCCGCATTAGCGCGCGCGGCGACCTGCTTGACCAGAGTGAGGCGCGCCGTGGCCAGGGTCAGCGGGTGATCCTCGACCTCGCCGTCATTGGCGGTGCCGATCGGCGTGGCGATCTGCGCCGCATTGCTGGCGATGCGCAGCCGCATGAAGCTCAGGCCGGACTGGACCGTCGCCGGCACCGTCCAGTTGAGCGCGACCGTGCTGGTGCCGGTGCAGGTCGGGCTGTTGCTGGAGACTTCGCCCGGGTCGTTGAAGTCGCCGTCGCGGTTGAAGTCGATCCAGCCGCGCACCGTGCCCGGGCCGGTGCAGGCCACCGCCGGCGAGGTGTAGGTCTGGCCCGGTAATGCCGCGATCGTGCCCAGGGGCGCGGCGAACGCATCCTCGTCGTCCGGCGTGCCGACCAGGTCGTCCCCGTCGGCATTGGCCGAGAACGGCGTGTTGGCCTCCGAGTCCAGGGCATTGCCCAGGCGCGTACTCGGCGGCACCAGACTGGCGAGGGTGAAACCGCTCGCGTTGATGTCGGTGGTCGTGCCCGCGGTCAGCGTGCCGCCGCTCCAGGTGAACTGCGACAGATGCACCGGCTCGCCGTAACTGGCCGGCGCGTCGCCACGATCGCTGGCGTCGACGATGAACACCCCCAGCGCGACCGCCGAACCGCCGCCGCCGCGGAACTCGACCGCCGCGCTGGTCGCGTTCTCCATGAACGCCACGCCCATCGGACCGCTGGCGCAGTTGGTCGAGGCGCCGAAGCGCAAGGTGCTGGACCCGGCGTTATTGGTCAGCGTGGTCGGCGTGCCGGTGGTGCAGCCGGCGGTGCGGAAGCGGTCGATGATGCGCCAGGTGGTCGGCTGGCCGGCGTTGGTGGTGGCCATGGTGGCCTGCAGGTACTCGGTGCCCGCCGATTGCTCGGCATCGGCCACCACCAGGCCGTCGAGCGCGAACGCCGGCGGATTGGTCTGGCCCGGCGCGCCGATCGTCGCCGAACAGGCGAAGTTGAAGTTCACCGTGGTCGCGTCGACGCGATTGCGCAGGCCGATGTCCATGGTGTTCGCGCCGCCGATGCCGCCGACGTTGTACAGATCGTCCAGGCCGTCGCCGCTCCAGCCGCCGGGGCGGTAGATGCGCAGCGACGGCGCGGTGCCGCCGCTGATGTTGCTGAGCGCGCAGGTGACCCGCAGCTCCTGCCCGGACACGTTGAACACGTTGGTCACCGAGGTGCCGGCCTGCGGAATATTGGCCGCGTTGGTGCCCCAGTCGAACCACAGGATGTTGGGCCGGAACCGCCCCGCCCCGCCGGTCGCGAATTGCGCCTGGGCCGACTGCGGCAACGCGATGGCCAAGCCGGCCAGCGCGATCACGGCGAACAACGATAACGAGCGCGCGCCACGGCGCGGCGTGGGCGATACGGCGACTGCTGACATCAGGTAGCCCCGGGTCATGGACGGAATGTCCGCGCAGGACGCAAACCCTGCACGAACCGCGACCCGGCCACTGCCGCCGGGCCATCTATGCGCCGGAAGTGTGCCAAACCCCTTAGCGAATCTTGACCACGCCAGATTCACATGGCGCTTGTTCAGGCTCAGCCGCCGGCCGCGTGGGCACGCACCAGATAGTCCGTCACCAAGCCGGCGAAAATCGTCAGCCCGACCCAATGGTTGTGCAGGAACGCACGGAACAGCGGCTCGCGCTCGCGATGGCGCGCGATCACGAACTCGTACGCCACCAACGCCGCCGCCACCGCCAGCCCGGCGTAGTACCAACCCCCGAGTTCGGCGCGCTGCCCGACCAGGTACAAGGTCCAGAACATCAACGCGTACAACACGCCGATCGCGACCAGATCCATGTCGCCGAACAAGATCGCGGTCGACTTGGAGCCCATCTTCAGATCGTCCTCGCGATCGACCATGGCGTACCAGGTGTCGTACGCGGTCGACCACAGAATGTTGGCCGCATACAGCAGCCAGCCCAGCGGCGGCACCTCGCCGCGCACCGCCGCGAACGCCATCGGGATGCCCCAGCCGAACGCCATGCCCAGATAGACCTGCGGCAGATAGGTGTAGCGCTTGAGGTAGGGATAACTGGCCGCCAACACCACGCCGACGAAACTCATCAAGATGGTCAGCCGGTTCATCGTCAGCACCAGCGCGAACGCCACCAGCATCAGCGCCGCGAACACCGCCAGCGCCTCGCGCCCGCGCACCTCGCCGGTCGCCAGCGGCCGGTGCTTGGTGCGTTCGACATGCGGATCGAGCCAGCGGTCGGCGTAATCGTTGATCACGCAGCCGGCCGCCCGGGTCAACCAGACCCCGGCGCTGAACACGAACCAGGTCCACAGCGGCGGCACGCCCTCGGCGGCGATCCACAGCCCCCACCAGGTCGGCCACAGCAACAGCAACCAGCCGATCGGCCGATCGCCGCGGGTCAGTTTCCAGTACAGCGACAAGCGACGGCGCCAGTCCGGCGCGGGGATGGGGGAATGAGCGTGTTCCATAGGCGCCTAGAATAACGTGCGGGTCGGACGCGCAGGCTTGGCGGTGCTTGGTGGCGCTGGGTTCGCCTCGTCGGCGCGGGCCTGGCCGGTCAGGTCCCGCGCCCGGCGTCCCCACGTCCCGCCAAGCTCCCCGGCCCTTGGCCCCTGCGATCACCTCATCGCACCAGACCATCACCCAAACCGCCGGATTCCGTTAGAATGCCCGGCCGCACGACGATCTGCTCCGTGCGCACCGACAACGCGCCTGTAGCTCAGCCGGATAGAGTAGTGGCTTCCGAAGCCATTGGTCGGGGGTTCGAATCCCTCCAGGCGCGCCAAACTCCCAGCCTCAACTTTTTCTACGCCTCGTCGCTACGACGAAAAATGCCTTACTTCCGAGGCTTTTGTCGTTTTTCATTGGTCGGCGAGTTATCCACAGAGGGGCTGTTTGGCGATTTTTTCGCCTCTCTCCGGGCCGTTTTCTCCGGACCTGTGGTCGGCCGACCAATGGACGCCTATACGAATCAGTGACTTAGCAATGGTCTGAGTCAACAGTTTTTTTGACGTTTTGCCCCAAATACGGCGTCAAACCGCTTGATTCGAACAATGACGCAGGCTCTGGATGGGTGCAGCCTTCCCTGGTGCCGTCGATCGCGGCCTATTGCGTCCAACTTCAACTGGTTTCGCCATCGAGTTTTAAAGTACGGAACGAACGATGGCTCACAATTCTTTAGCCGTTGACTTCCCTCACCTCAGCACCGTCCAAATTCGCAATGATGCTGATCGTCCGCATCGCCGAGTCCCTGTCGGGGTATGACTCCCCGCAGGCCATCGGCTCACCATTTCCACCGACCAACCGCCAACGCCATTGACGATGGGTTAGCGACCCGGCCAAAAATGCATTCGCCAATGAGCGGCGCTCACCAACTTTCAAGCCTTCTTGATAAATCTCAAAGTACGGTTTCCCCGCCATGGCAGAGCCTCCTGTGTCTACACAGAGAACCACGCACGACACTGCTCGCGGCCAACAATCACAAGTTCTTAAACTGAACTGAAACCGCTCCACGGCTCAAATCTGACGGTCGAGCCAATAGGTACGCCCGACTGTACGACCACCAATGTTTGAGGCGGCATTTTGACGCGCCCACGGCTCCCGTTTTCAAACCAGTCTCTTCACGGCAGGGAATATCCTGCCGGCGGGTTACTGGCTTCACTTACAACGCTGCCCCTCCTTGCCAGGACGCGATTCTGCTGGGCTCCTGACCAGTCGCTTGTCGGCGGCAAGCGATCTCGCGTCATCAGAGATTGGTGGGTGACGGAGTAGCCAGTTTTACTGCCATTGCTCTTCAATTCCGTCGATCAAGTTCAAGGCAGTGCGCCGCCACATGCCCTCGTTCCGCTCCAGATTTGACCTTCTCGCCCGCCGAGCTGAAGATTGAGCAGAACTATGCCAGCTCGATCAGGGGGAGCCAGGATGGCCAAGAATGGAGGCGGCGGCTCCGATGAAGCTGGTCGGCCGCAGTTGCATGAAGTTAAGCCCCGCGAGCTCGTGGGACGAGAAGTGATCGCACGATTTGAGTGCCAGTTCCGAGCAGCAGCGTTGGAATGCTTACGCCTCCTCGAGGGGAAAGCGTTCGATCGGGTGTACTGCGACTATCAAGAAGACTTCGTGATACGTGAATCGCTTCATGAAGGATCGGCTTACCACTTTGTCCAAGTCAAAACGAAAGGAGCGAAAAAGCATCAATGGAGCCGACTTGAGCTCTTCGGAGTACCTCAGAAACTTCCGGCGGTCGTGAAGGCCGCTCACGCGCCAGGCGGTTGTGTTGGGAAGGCGGCCACATCTGAGCAGCTGAAGAAAATTAGAGGGAGCTTTGTCGGCAAGCTTTTGGAACATACGGTGAATTTCAGTGACGCATGCAAAACCGTAACATTCCTCACCAATGTGTACCTAGAAGACCAAGTAGAACAGATTTCAGAGGCTATTCGTATTGGTGATGTAAGCGAACGCACGGTTCGATACCTAGCTGATAACTACAGCGCTATTTTCGGAATTACGCACCCCTTCGAGATGAGTATCGCGCATGCCTGCATAGGCAAGCTACGTCTGTCCGCAGGTCATGACTATCTCGACCCTCATCATCCCCATTTTGAAAGCAAGGCAGTGAAAGCCGTTTGGGATTTTAGCGAGATCGATCTAACTCATACCGAGGGTATTGAGTTGGTGACGAAATTGTTAGGCTTGGTTCAAAAGAAATCAAGTCGCAAAATGTTACATGAGCTGACTTCAGAAGATCTAGACGACTTTGCCGGAGTCGGGGTCGATGACCTCCTGGACCTATTACCGATTTCTCGGGGCGCTTATCAAAATTTTCTCAGCGAGGGAGACAGCAATGCGCTAAAGAATGCCTCTATCCTTCAGCGAAAGCTCGGCCAAGCTGGCGCCAACCCGGAGCTCATCGAAACGGCATCTCGCTGGAAAATATCCTGGGATACCTGGTTCAGAACTTACCGTCATACGTACGAGCGAGAAATCAGCTTCTTGCAACATGCTCTCAATGGAATCTATGTTCGATGGGCTCGTGGAGAAGTGTCGTTCTCTGGGCTGCAAGTAGAGGTCGATGCGTTGAAGTCGAAATTATCTACAAACTCACTTGGATTAGCTCTCACAGAAGAGATGCTTACAGGTGGCGTCCTGGCAGAGCTGGTGAGGAGTGAATCTCGATGAAGTTCGCGGAGTTCTTTAGCCAGATCAGAGCCGATGGAATTGAAATCGAGTTCGACTATACGCATGGGTCGCCGCCGCCGAGACTCAATAATGAAGCAATGTTTCATCTTCCACTTATCGCCATCACCATACTGATGATTTCAAAGGGCCACGTAAAGCCGGCCTCTGAAGAGATCGGCCAGCTCATCGGCGATTGCTATGAGCGAACATTTCCGGGATTTCGCGGCTCGGCCCAGCATCTGGGCTGGTCTGCATCTCTTCGGGTAAGGACCGTCCAGGCGCTGGCGTTCTTAGAACAGGCCGAACTGGTAGAAGTAGACTCGACAAGTAAAAAAATATCTGCGACGGCAGCCGGTCGGAGTGTCATTGACCGAGCTATTTCAGCGAGCGGAGATCTGGCTTCCAATTTGATTTCCGTAGAAAGAAGCTATCGCAACATCCGCACCGAGAGGCAGCTGAGGCTGAGCCCCGCATGAAACTTATTAGCCTCCGGATTGTCGGTCGCGGGACTACAGCGTGGTCCTCGAGAAAGCTTGTCTTTGGCAAGCGAGCGACTCAATTGTTTGGACCCAATGGTTCTGGAAAGACTCCACTAGTGCAGTCGATCGTTTTCGCACTTGGATATAAGGTCGAATACCGCGATGACATCATCGAGCGATGCGATGACGTCATCTTGGAGGTCATGGTCAGCGACCGAAAATTCATCATTACTCGGAAAGTTAAAAGACCTTTTGACGTAATAGTCGAGGATCCAGACGGAGCTACGGCAGAATTCATAAGCGAGCGCGAGTACAGTCGCTTCCTCTTGTCTCTATGGCGCTTGGAAGATCCTGTTCTGACAACAGTTGCAAGCGCCTCAACTCACATTTATAGCCCGCAGATCTTGCCTTTATTTTACTTGGATCAAGATCACGGCTATTCGGATGAATATTATTCTGCGCAAAAATTCATCAAGAATCAGTACGCAGAGGCAATGCGCCTGGTATTTAGCCTTGGCCCCAGGAACTCGTTCGATAAAAGGCGCGCAAGAAACGAGTTGAAAGACCAGCTTGAGTATCTCGATCGGGCCATTATTCGATCGGAGAAAAGCATGGCTGAACTGGTGTCTGATCTTGGGGGGCCACGCCGATCAGTTCCGGAAATTAATCTTGACCTAAAGGTTGCTATCGATGGTCTTGAGGCATTGCGCGGAGGTGGCGATCTATCTGAGCAGGTTGATGTTGAACTCGATATTCGCATCGCCAGGCTGCAGAAGCAGGGGCGTGAATTAGCGCAAGAGCGATTAGAGCTGGAGGCGCGCGTGCGTGGCTTTGAACAGATCAAGCACGAAATCGAGGTAGAGGCCGACACTCTTTCATTGAACGAGGAGGCGCGGCGTGTCTTCGCATCGTTCGACGCTATTTGTGCCAGCGAAAACTGCGGCCTTTTTGTGCGGAGCTCGGCCACGTACGGCAAGAGCTTGCTCTATCTGAAGGATCAGATTAAAGATCTTGAGCGAAGCAATTTAATTCATCAGCGAAGAACCAATGAGATCGTGCGTGAGCTATCACGATTGGACCTTGAAATTTCTACGGCGAGACAGGAGCGTCTTGATTCGGTGAATCAGTCGTCCGTAGCCACCCTGGTAGGGGCGGTCTCTCAGTTGACGGAGCAAGTAATACAACTACGGCGAGCCAGCCAACTGGAAGAGGAGCTGATCCGAATAGAGTCTGACTATGTAGCGAAACTTGATGAACGCGAAAAAGTGCATTCGCGCTTGTCAAATCTGGACGCGCACTCAAGCGCGGCCGATCTCGACCTCCTGAGAATTCGAACGGCCATCGCCGAGAGGATCAAATTCTGGCTGGGCGTCCTTCGTACGCCAAACGTCAGCTTGGACGTTCAAGTGGATCGTGATTTCAATGTGGTATTCGGCGGCCAAAAAGTCACGAAGTTCAAGGGAAGCACGCTCACAAGAATAATTCTTGCGATCCGCACTGCTGCGTTTGATGTAGTAACGCAACCTGAGAACCCGGGTCCTCGATTTTTCATCTTAGATACACCCAGGCAACAGGATATATCTCGTGATGATCTAGCGGAGTACATAAAGCAAATCAAATTGCTAGCATCTGAGCGGTCCGCGCAGGTGATCTATTCCACTACGAACCATCGCTATGACCAAGGGCAAGACGACACAGAGTGGACGCCAGACTTTGTCGGGCTTGATCACCCGATGTTCTTAGGGATTGAATCGCCCAGGTTGTAGATACTCGACAACGAACAACTTTAATCGAAGCCGCTTCGCGGCTCGACGTGAGCGCTGTGGTTGACCGCGGAATTTGACGCGCCCATGGCTTCCAAGTTTAAACCACTCTCTCCATGGCAGGGTACACCGGACACATTTGGCGCCTTCAAGGGCAGCTCATGGATCATGGAGCGAACGCCCGAGAGCCTGCTTGGTCGCACGTGGCAGTCCACAAGCGTTGCTCAAGCGTTTAGGAGTGAAGCGACGTTGCTAGTATCGGCATCTGTAGACTTCATCAGCATGTATTCCATGCCGCTGGCGACAGCGGTTTGGCTGGCGAAGTCCTTCTTAGCCCGCACTACCGCGTCGTCGATCTGGTTATCGGCTTTCACCTCAACGATGACGTACGTGGTCGTGCCGTCCTCCTCGATACGTTCGAATAGGAAGTCGGGATAGTAGCTACGAACGGTGTGGCTTTCCGGGTCGATGTACTGGATGAAGAAATCGGATTGGCCGTGGGTCAACATGCCCGTGAAGTAGATCTTCTTGACCTTACTGTGCTGGAGTAAGTCCCAGAACAACTGCCGCTCGGAGCCGGAGTCGAAGCAGTAGGCGTCCAGGTGGAAGCTCTTTTCCTTGAAGTCGTTCGTAATGCTGCTGTCTGTCAGGCGGACTATTTTGTCCTTGGCGGCATTGACCTCGTAATAACCTTGCGGCGGGAGTTTGATCAGTTCGACCTCGTGCTCCTCGGTTTGCTTGGTTTCGTCCAGGTCATACAACAGCTTGAACAACCGTGGGATGATCTCGTCGTACAGAAGTTCGTTGAACTCGTTGGTGATGACCACCAACTCGTCCGTGCCTTCCTTGGTGGAATCCAGCAGGTCTTCCACTACCAGTGGGTTGCGATTGAGATAGCGAGCCACTTCTGCTACCAAGGTCAGGCGCGAGAATTCGCGCTTATGGCGGCGGTCGGTCAAGTCGCGGATGTCCACCTTCCCGGACTGTGCGGCATCTTCCAAGCTCAGTCCTCCCTGTCGCGTTTCCAGCAGGCGGTACTTTTCCGTCAACTCTTTCCAGGCATCAGTATCTGTCCTGTCTACCCCCAGCGCGACGCCGGGCTTGAACGCTTTCTCCTTCATTTCAAACTGCTTGCGCACGCGAACCAGCTTGATCTTCACGGACGGAAGAACCACCTTGATTTGAACACGCTCTTTGTTGTTGTCCTTCTTCTGCAACTCGTCGGTGCTGATGCGGAAGTTTTGCTGCAACTCGTCATTAAGAATTTTCAGGTTATCGTTGGAGAGGAAAACGTGACCCGTGTATTGGGTTTGGCCGATGGAACGTAGGCAGCGCATAGTGGCTTGCAGGACGAATATCTTAGACTTCGGCTGGCGAAATAAGCCGACGCCGAACAGGGAGCGGCAGTTCCAACCCTCGCGACCCTTGTTGACCAGGAGGATGAATTGCTTTTCCGATCCTTCGGTATCCAACCGATTGAACTCGCGGATATCGTCGTTGGAAGTGATTTTCTCGTCACCCACATTCACGAGAATGCGTGAGGTGGGAATGCCGTGTTTGACGAGAGCAGCTTCGACGGCGGGCTTCAATTCGCCGGTCAGTTCTTCCACTGTGCCTGCGAAAAATGCGATCTTCGGCCGCAAGCCTTCCGGTTCTAGGTCGGCTGTTTGCTTCAGGAACTCCTCGATAGCAATGCCCACGAACTCGTCGGTCCGGGTATTGGTGTAACCGTGCAGCTCGACATTCTTTAAGAAACCTTTGTCGATGGCCTCCTTTAGTCCGTATGCGTACACCACTTCTGGAAGAACTTCGCGGCCGACGTAGGGAGTGCCGGTGTAATTGAAACAAGCCACGACATGCGTGCCGGTGTTCTTCAAGCTCTTGGCCAGTTGGTCGATCGTCGTACGCAGGCTGGTGTCTGCTTCTTTTTGGCCGACGCCCATGTCCTTGGCCAAGCTTTTGCCGAAGGCGTGGTGGGCCTCGTCTACATAGATACCTAGTTGTTCCAGCCGGCGCAGCTTTTCGAAACGCTGGTTGGTGGTCAGATCGGCCTCATCCTCCGGCTGGTCGAAGCCATACAGGTCGGCGTTTTCGTCGTACACGCTGGACGGAGTGAGGATTTCTGCCGTGGCTCCGAACAGCTTGTCGGTAGCGTTCCTGTTCTTGTGCTGGCGTTTGAGAATGATCTTCTGGGTATTAGAGACGATAATATTGAACTTTGACCTGTCCATCGTGTCCAGTGAAGTGCCGGCTTCTTCCAGATAATGGAAATTCAGGTTCGCGGTCATCCATGAGACGTACTCCGATGGCACGACGCCGGACAGGTCAAAGCCTTCGATTTCCTTCAGCGATTGCAGCACCGTCTTGTCCGGGGCGAACACCAGCGCGTTGTGGCAGAAGTGGGGATCCTTCGGGAACTTGTTGGCAAGCAGAAACTCGTAAAAGATGCACGTCGCCATCAAGATGGTCTTACCTGTACCCATGGTCAGTGCAAAGATGTAGTTGGAGTACATCCGGCTGTTCTTGCGCATGCGGTCGAACAGCGTCTTGTATGAGCTCAGCTCAAGCTCATCGGAGTCACCGAACTGGAACATCTCCTGCCCAGCGGTCCCGCGAAACGAACCAAACTGGCGACCCTCGAACTTGCCGCTGCGCTCGTACCATGCTTTGAAGATTTCTTCGACCTTTGCGTTGCCTAGGAATTCCTTCAGGAAAACGTAGGTTTCCAGCGCCTCGAACTGCGGCTGGCGCAGGAAGGCCTTGGGGTTCTTCTCGGGGTCATTGAAGTCGAGGAACTTGCGGGTCAGCTCGCGATAGCTCTTACGGATGTTGCCTTTGTTGGCCTGATGGAACTGCCACAGGAAGCGGAAGAAAGCGAAGTCGAGCGAGGCGGCCACGCTCGACGGGCTTTCCTTGGCGGCCTTGCGCGTGCCCTTAGCCATTTCCGATGTTTCCTTCCCACGATTCAGAAAGCAGGTCGGTGATCTTGACGCGGATGGTACCCGCGTCGGCCGGCACCTTGTACTTGCCGGAGACGAGCTCATTCTTGTCCGGGATGTCAACCTCGGCCGGTTGCAGTACCGCGCCGTCATAGTTCCAGTCAATCAGCACGGATTCGACCAACTCACGCCATTCGCCGGCCGACTCCTTCTGCAAGGACAACTTTTGCAGCAGGCTCATCGGGTAGAAGCGCTCGATGGCCAGCTCGCCGTTCTTGACGACGACCTTGGCTTCGGAATCCCGTTTGAACTCCAGGTTGGACTTGTCGCGCAGAATGTCCACCACTTCCACGTTGATCAGGTATGGCTTGGCAGCTAGCACCAACTGGGCTGCCAGGTCGGGCTCGTGGCCCATGCAGACGAGCGTGACCTTTTCGACCGGGCGCGTGGGCGCTTCAGCCTTGCGGCGTTCCCAAGCCTTGTAGTCGAAGCCAGCGATCAGCTCATTGAGGTCGGCGCTGGTGGAGATTCGGTTGACGGGCATGATCTTCACCATGCGTCCATCCTTCTCGCCATCGAACACAGCACTGAACTCCAGCTTCTGGATTTCCAGTGCTTCAAGCAGCAGTTCTTTTGCTTGGGTCGGGTTCCGGAAAATATCGTAGTTGTTGACGTTGTAAACCTCGAATCCGGAAAACCGCTTCTCTCCATCCAGAAGAGACTGCTGGCGAAGGTCCTCTGCAGAACCATTCAATCGCTTAGTTGACGACTGAACTGCGCCAAGGTTGATGTCGGCTGCAATAAACTTACGGCCAAGTTTCTGAGCTACCACAGCGGCAGTTCCTGATCCGACAAATGTGTCTAGAACAATCCCTCCAACTGGGCAGCCAGCGGTAACAATTCTTTCCAGCAATTGCTCGGGCTTGCGGGTGGGGTAGTCAGATCCACCCTTCATCCGGCCACAGTCAGTCCAGATCGATTGCAATAGACGGCCGTTACTTTCCTCTAGAAAGAAGACCTTGCAGCGAGTAGAACCCTTATTCAGATCGCGAAGATAAAGATCCCCACGCTCCAGGGCTTGATCCATTTCCTCGGGAGAGGCATACGCCCAAACACGATTAGGCGACGGCCGGACCCCACGCCACTCGAATTGCCGCTTAGAGTCCTTCCCTTTGTAGGTTGTATTTTCTACCTTAAATCGCTTGCCAAGCTCTTTCGTTTCTTCCGAATAGGTGACCACCGAGCCATCATCCAAGCGAACTAAGCTATATTCGCTGAGCGCTGAAGCAGAAAGATTACCGGCAGCAGCCTGCCAGTCGTAGAACGCTTTCTCCTTCTTCTTGGCGACCCAGAATATGGTGTCGTGAATTATTCCAAGTCGACTCTTGGCATCGTTATGCGGGTCAGTCCGCTGCCAGACGACCTCGTTTAAGAAATTTTCCGGACCAAATACTTCCTCAAGCAAGCAACGTATGTGATGACTGCGATGCCAGTCGCATTGAACCCAAATGCTGCCTTCTTCTGTAAGCAACTCACGAAGAAGAACCAGCCTTTCATACATGAACTGGAGGTATTCATCGTTAGACCAAAGGTCACCATACTGCTTCTCTTCAAAGGCCGCGACGTCACCCGTGACCGTCTTGCCTTTTAGATGAATCTTTTTTCGATAGTCTGCTTTTGAGTCAAATGGCGGATCGATATAAACCATATTGACCTTACCCCTGAACTGCTTTAACAGGTGACTCATCACCTGAAGATTGTCGCCCCAGAAAATCTTGTTACGCCAGCCGTCCACCTCTTCGCCATGTACTTCCTTCAGCTGCGCCGGATAGAACTGAGTCGCCGTGAACGGACGCTTGCCGCGCCAGTTCAACATCGGATAGCCCTTGATCGGCTCGAATTCGTACTTCTCGACGTTGGTGGTGCTGCCGTCGGGCTTACTCAGTGACAGGTCGCCCTGCGCGATGGTGGTGGTCTTGCTCATGATCCTGTCTTCCTGAATTTCCAATTCTTGTTGTCGCAGTAGGCACGCATGTCGCATTCGACGCACAGCTTGGCCGGTCGGGCCGCCATCTGGTAGTCCCGCCGTTCTATGCGGGCCACGATGTCATCAAACCGGCCAATGGTCTTGCCGATGGCACGATCATCCTTCGGAAAGGAGACGTAGGGGTTGCCGCCTTCCTCGCCGGTGTAATACAGGTGCATCCGGCTGACTTTCTGCCCGGTGCGTTCCTCGACCAGATGGGCGTACACCTGCAACTGGCTTTGGTACTGCTTGAGCCGTTCCTTGTCCTTCTCCATGTCCGGCTTTTTTTCCGACTTGAAGTCGATGATCTCGACCGTGTCGTTCTCGCCCCGAATCAAGTCCACGCTGCCCTTGAGGATATAGCTATCCTTGACCAGTGAAATCTCGACTTCGGCTTCCTTGATCCTGTCCCAGTGGCCCTTCTCGCGCTCGTAGTAGCGCAAAACGTGGTTCAGTGCCGCCCGCTGGGAGCTGGCAGCCAGGTACACACGCTCCTTCTTGGACAGCGTGGCGTAGTTGGCCGAGAACCACCCGGCAATACTGTCACCGTCCAGCGTGCCTTCCTCGCCCCGCAACACCGTCTTGTGGATGTCCTCGATGGTCTGGTGCACCAACGTACCGAACAGGATCTGGCTCTCGCGGATGGGTGCAAAGTCCAGCTCCTTAAAGAAGCGATATTGCTCCGCGCAGTTCTCGAACACGGTGATGTGTGAGGTAAACGAATACTCGCGCTTGAGGTTGATCTCCTTCACCGGCTCGTAGTCCAGTACACCCAGGTCCACGTCACGCCACTTGGGAAGCTCTTCGAACATGCGCTCGAAGTACTTCGACGGCGCTCGGCGCTGGCCCTTTCCCCCGCGCTGCTGCGCTGCCAGCACTAGCAGGTTTTGCGCCCGCGAGAAGGCGGTGTAAAACAGTCGCGAGAAGTCGAAGGTCTTGATGTGCTCCAACGGCTCGAACGTGGCCTTGGACAAATAGCCGCCTTCCTCCAGCAGCACGTCCATGTCGCGGTGCTGCTTGCGCGGGCCAGCCTCCATCGAGCCGCACACCACCACAGGGAACTCCAGCCCCTTGGACTGATGGATGGTCAGGAACGAGACGCAGCCCTTGGGCGCGTAGTCAGCCGTGTCCTCGTACTCGCCGAGGCCGCCGTCCTTCAGGAAGCGGAGGTAGTGGTTGAACAGATCGCGTAAGTTGCGTTCCAGCCACTCCGGGTTCAATACGCTGACGTAGTGCAGGTGCTCGAACTTGGTCAGCAGGCTGGAAAAGGTCGCCAGGTTGCGGGCCGCACGCCCTTTGTCCACGCCGTGGGTCGCTTCCTCGCCCAGGTAGCGCGAGAATAGCGGGAACTGCAACAGCTGGTAGAAGAGGCTAGAGAAGGCATAGTCAGTGGTTTGGGCCAGCACGACGTGGCGCTTGGCCAGGGGCCGCGCCCACTCCAGCAGCGCCCTGTTCTCAGGCTTACGCAGCTCGTCGGCGAACGGCTTGAAGCACTGCTGGTCGTAGTAGTTCCAGATGGGCAAGGTCGCGCCATCCGACCATACCCGCACCTTCGCGAACTGCGGGAACAGGAAGATCAGCGCCCCGATCATCATCCGCACTTCTTCGCGCTCGAAAAACAGGTTGGAGCGCGGCGAATAGACCGGCACGCCGGCCCCTTCGAGGAAGCGGGCCAGGTCCTGGGCACGGTCACTCTTCACCGACTGGTACAGGAAGGCGACTTGGTTCCAGTCGGTAAGCTTGCCCGAGTCCTTCAGCGCATTTAGGAATGCCAGTACCTCAGCGTGCCACTGGGCGCTGTCTCCGGCGGGATCCGTGGCCCTGAGCTTCAGTACAGCAGGCACCTCAGGAAACCGAGCCTCGCGCGGCAGGATTTGCTTGTCGTAGCGATACTTTCGCTCACCGTCGTCCCACTTCTGGTCCAGCATCCATTCGTTGTAAAAGCGGATTATGTCCGGGTGCGAGCGATAGTTGACGGTCAACTGGACCTGCTTGCACTGGCCCTCGGCGAAGAGCTTAGGGAACTCCAGAATGTTGCGGATGGTGGCGCCGCGAAAACGGTATAGACCCTGGTCGTCGTCACCCACCACACATAGGTTCTTCTTTTCTCCGGCCAACAGCAGCAACAGCCGCTCCTGGATAGTGTTGGTGTCTTGGTATTCGTCCACCATTAGGTAGGACAGCTTGGCTCGCACGGCCTCCAGCACCTGGGGGTGCTTTTCCAGCAGTTGCAGCGCCTCGAACTGGATGCCGGAGAAGTCCAGCGCGTTGTGCTCGGCCAGAAGCTCCTGATAGCGGCGGAACAGCAGCCCCAACGCCTTTACTTCGACCTCCGGCGCTTGTGCGAGCGCCTCCGCGTCCAAGGCCTCCTCGCCGACCTTGTTGAGCCAATGCAGCAGGTTCTCGGACTGGTTCCAGCGACCGATGCCGTCATCGCCCATAACCATGGTGCCGTCCGCAATGGCGCGGAACTCTTTGATGCGCTGGTACAGGAAGTACTGCTGGTCGAACTGGTCGAAAAGGGTGAAGCTGCGCTTTAGGCGGGTGTATTCCTGATGGTCTTCTAACAGGCGCAGGCAGATGGAATGGAATGTCCCGAGGTACATCTCGTTCAGGTTGAACTTGATGTCCAGTTCGGCCAGCCGATTAGAGATGCGAGTAGTCAGCTCCCGCGCCGCCTTGTCAGTGAAGGTGACAACCAGCAGCGATTCTGGAGCAACGCCCTTGCGGGTGATGAGGTAGACGATGCGCTCGACCAGGGTGTAGGACTTGCCCGACCCTGGGCCCGCAATGATGAGCACCGGGCCTTCCGTAGTGAGAATGGCCTCGCGCTGTTGTGGATTGGCCGCGCTAAGAAGCGTCTCTTTGTCCCCCGACATCAAAGCCCCCTGTCAGGCCTCCGGAATCAAGCCCTGTAGGGTGGCGCCCTCCTTCCAGCAGGGGCGTCGCCCTGGTGGGCAACCAAGCCCCAATGCTCGCATGAAGTGGCGAGAGTTTGCACCGTTCAGCTACATTTGCGGACACCAGACGGGGGTAGGACGTTAAGGGGAGCGCTGTGGCATCGAACTACGAGGATATTTGCCGGCAGAATCGAGAGGACTATGGCAAAAAAGGCGCGAAGAAGTCAGGCGACCTTGCTGCCAGTCTCTATGACGACGAAACCCACTTCATCTATGAGTTGCTCCAGAACGCCGAGGATGCTCTTAAGCGCCGTGGCGAGGGGTGGAAAGGCTGCCGGCAGGTCAGTTTCGCCCTGAGCGATGCTCGGCTGGAGGTGTCCCACTATGGTCACCCCTTCACTGAGATCGATGTTCGGAGCGTCTGTGACATTTCCGAGAGCACCAAGGACGAGAACTCGATTGGCCGCTTCGGGCTTGGCTTCAAGTCGGTGTACAAGGTTTCGGATTTGCCGGAGATCCATTCCGGTGACGAAGATTTCGTCATCGACGCCTATGTTTTCCCAAGCAGGGTCGACAGAACGCAGCGTGATGCAGATGAAACCCAGATTTTCCTACCGCTGAAGGCGGATAGGGCCGCAATCAAGGCCCGCATTACCGCAGGCCTTAAGGCCCTGGGGGCGACTTCCCTATTGTTCCTGCGGCACATCCGAGAGGTTTCCTGGAGCACCGACGGTGGCGCTTCCGGCTTGTATTTGCGAGATGAGCCGGAAGCACTGGGTCCCAACATCAGCCGGATCAAAGTCATCGGCCAAGCCTCCGGCGCGGCAGATGTAGACCAGGATTGGCTGGTGTTCCACCGGGACGTGGGTAAGGGTCGCATCGAGCTGGCCTTCTCTGCCAGCACCGAAAAAGGCGACAAGAACAAATGGACGATGCAGCCATTGCCATCGTCGCCCCTCGTCGTGTTCTTCCCCACTGCCCACGCGACCAATCTCGGCTTCTACCTACAAGGTCCGTTTCAGAGTACGCCAAGCCGCGACAACATCAGGAGCGACGAGCTTTGGAACCATCACTTGGTTGCCGAAGCCGCCTCGTTACTGGTCGAGGCCATGATCTGGCTGCGTGATAACAATCGGCTGGACATCAATGCCTTGCGTTGCCTGCCTCTGGACAGGGCCAAGTTCCCCGAAGGCGGCATGTTTACGCCGATGTTCGATGCGGTGTTGCAAGCCTTTCAGAATGAGGCGTTCTTACCAAACGACAGTGGCGGCTACTCCAAGGCCAGCCAAGTCAAGTTGGGACGCACCAGCGACTTGCGCGATTTGTTCGACAGCAAACAACTTTCGGTTCTCTACGGCGAGCCAGACACGGAATGGCTGACCGGTGAAATCACTCAGGACAAGGCAAACGACCTGCGTACCTATGCGACGAACGAGCTGAAGGTGCAGGAAATCGTTCCCCGCGACATTTTCCCGAAGCTTCCGAAGCTGTTCCTCGAGGCACAGTCCGACGAGTGGATCAAGGGCGCTTACGAGTACCTGAAAGATCAGATCCACGTTCGGGCATTGATGGCGAATACACCCATTGTTCGTTTGAGCGATGGAACGCACGTTATTGCGAAGACGGATGGACAGCCTAATGCTTTTCTGCCGACGGATGACGAAACAGAGTTTCTAACAGTTAGACGCAGCGTGTGTGATACTGAAGAATCACAGAATTTTCTTCAGTCTATTGGCATCCAACATCCAGACCCGGTGGATGCTGTAATTCGGAAAGTCTTGCCGAAATATAAGGTAGCCGCAGGCGGGGCCATCGATACCGAAAATTACGATGATGACATCGCGCGTATATTGACGGCCTTCAAGACTGACTCAAATGCAAAGCGCATCGAGCTGATCAAAGAGTTGCAATCAGCGAGCTTTGTAATGGCTGTCGATACTGGCGATGGGCGCAGCTACTTGGCAATGCCAAGCGAGGTATACATCGCTTCGGATCGTATGTCTAAGTTATTCGCTGGCGTGGACAACATTTCTATCGTAGATACGTCTTACCCGGCGCTTCGCGGCGAGAGTATACGGACGCTTTTGGATTCATGCGGGGCGGCCAGGCATTTGCGAACAAAGCAAGAAGTGAACGCGCTTAGCCATGCCGAGTTGCGTCAGCTGCGTGAAGCCAGGGGACTGCCAGGCACTTCGTATCGAAGCGACAGGTGCATCGATTGGGATATAGAAGGGCTGGGTGATTTGCTGTCGCTATTGCCTACGCTGCCTCATGATTTCCGCAGAGAAAGAGCGAGGCTCTTATGGGAAGCATTGGATGAGTTGGAGTCGCGTGGAGGAAGGTCGCAGTTCGATGGTGCCTACACCTGGACGAACCGCGGAAATTACAACACGGACTTCCACGCCCATTTCATTCGGCGACTTATTGAGGGGAAATGGGTTCCAGACGCAAAAGGTGAGCTGCACCAACCCAATTTGATTAGCTTCGAGTCCTTGGATTGGAAGGCAAACCCATTCCTACAAACCAAGATTATCTTCAAGCCCAATGTTATCGATCAGTTGGCGAGAGAGGCCGATATTGACCCCGCTGCACTCGACTTGCTGCGAAAATTCAAGCTGACTGAAGCAGATCTGGCGGCATTGGTGGCCGAAAAGTTCGGCGTTGCGCAACCTTCCGGGGTGGACAGCACATCGCCCGAGGTTAACGAACCGATGATTCCTGTCGATACTGATGAAACCAGTCCCGCGCCAGAAGGTTCCGTCTATGACGAAAACAAGGATCTGTACGGCGATGACATGCCAGACAGCGCCGAAGGTTCGCATGACCCTGACGGCGGCGATGTTGAATCTGGCTATGCTGGCCGTACCACCAATGAGCACAGGAGCTTAAGGACGTCGGTGACCGGTGGCGACGGCTCCCGCTCCGCAGGCGGCAATCATTCTGGCCCATCTACCAACGGCAGTTCCCAGTCCGGTACAAGAGAACATGGCAAGCGCACTCCCGGTAGCTTGGGTGGGCGTCCTTTCATCTCGTATATCGGCACTCATCCGGACGTGGAAGAGGAAGACCCCGATGGTCTCAGCCAGTCTCAGCGCATGGGCATCGAAGCGGAGGCTATCAAGCACATCCTTCACGCTGAGCCACAGCTCCATACGACCGAATCGGGCAACGCTGGCTTCGATCTATTGGCCAAGGATGACCACAACCAGCCTGTACGCTGGATCGAAGTGAAGGCGATGACCGGCTCCCTGGAGCACCGCCCCGTCACCTTGTCCCACACGCAATTCGATCATGCGATCCAGAAGCGGGAGGCATACTGGCTCTACGTGGTGGAGTTCGCCACGGATCCCGAAAATCGCCGAATCTTGCGTATCCAGAATCCGGCAGGCAATGCCAAGTCGTTTACCTTCGACAGGGGGTGGACGGAGATTGCCCAGGTCAGTCTGCGGGAGTGACATTAGGTTCGCCCGCTCTGTCTAGAGTGCTTGGCTAAGTACCTGCATCGGGCAGCTTTTAGACGTAACTGGTCAAACGGTGTATCAATACCCCGGCGAGTGGGGCGATGTAGACTGCTGACCAGCTCGACCGCGACCAAGTGTCCTGATCCACGGGCTCGGGCATTGGCGCGTTGAGCCGCCAATGCCCCGTTGAGCGTTTCGCCATACATCGCGGCCACGAATGTTGCCGCCAGCATCGCCAAATTGACTGGAGCGCGCATACGCGGCATCGGCCCCTGAGATCTAGTCAGCCCTAGTTCAAGGGCTAGACCGATGGTCCGGCAGGCAATCATGAAATCGCCCATTCAATGGCAGTAGTTCTCGCTGAAGGTTTGGAATTCCAGTTAGTACGCATACCTGCATTGCGGCGATCATAGCCAAGCCATTACTCACTCTGACGTTCTGCACAATCAGCACCAGAGGGTAGCCATCAATCATGCGTTGAAGTGGATGGATACCGGCGTGCGTAAAAGAGTTCAGCGCCTTCCATGAGTAGCTCTTGAACTCGCTCAAGGCATCGAATGGGACCTTCGCTGCAGGCACTTTTCCTAATGCCTCTAGCATGTCGTGGACTGAAGGCAGGTTCTTCGCGGACTGCTCGCTCGCGTCATTCAGCGGAGAGGCCAGCCGTTGTACCTGCTCGTCGGTAGCGCAGTACAGCACCCAGATTGCGCGGACGACGGCTTCGAATTGAGAGCGCAGAATGACAAAGCCACTTGCGAACATTCTGCTCTCTGACAAAGCTCTCAGAGCGCAACAATGCTCGATCGACATCTGGCAAAGATTGGCCGAGACCGCAATACGCGCGGAACCGTCACACATTGGACGGTCGATTATCTCCACGATGTTCTGAACGAGAAGATCAGAGCGGCGGAATACTTCGTGTTCGATCATGCCTGCACCGGTACGTTATTGGGCTGGAGTCTGCCTACGCCGCTCTATGAGGTAGTCGACCGGATCAGGGCACCGGCTTGCTCTGGGCAGCTTTCTTTTTTACAACCGTTTTAACCGCCTTTTGGCGGGGTTTAGACGCACTGTGTTGCTCCAGCAGTTCGTGGACCTGCGCCTTGCTCAAGCCGCGAATCAACGCAATCTTGTCGAGGAACTCTTGGCGAGGACGGGTCTCGGTCTGTTCCCAGTTATACAGTGCTTGCGAGCTGGCGCCGAGCAACGGTGCGAATGCATCGCGAGACAATCCAAGTCGCTCTCGCAATTTTCGCAGAAGCGCACCGGAGTACCGTGACTGCTTGCCAGAGTCGGTCGAACCTGCCTTGACCGGCGCACTCTTCGGCGCGCCCTTAGCCAACTTCACAACATCCCGTTGCAATCTATCCACTTCGCTTTTAAGCGCAGCGATCGCTTTGCGCTGTGCTAACACCTGTGCGCGAAGTGGATCGACATGTTGCCGCATTTCCTTCCGTGCCAGACGGGTGATCTCTTCTTTTAAAACTGTAGCGATGTTCGGCATTTGATACTCCTCGGGTTCTTTTTTCAGGATAAACGATCGCGTCATTGGCGCCTAATCGTAGCCCCTCGTTCCAGGCCAAGGCGATCCAGCTGTTCTTCCCACAGGATGGGCGGGCTCATGCCGAGCCGGTCAATTTGCACATCAGGAACGGTGTCATCCAAAATCCCCGCGATGATCTCAGGGGCGAGCAAAGTCAGGTTGATCATCCGACCTACATAGCTGTTGTCGGTCGATTCGCGTTCGGCGATCTCTTTCGCGGAGGCAACTTCGCCGTTTTCCAACATGCCTCGCCATCGAAAGCCACGGGCCAGCGCGCGCTGTAGCGAAGTCAGATCAGACGCCGACGCTGCTATTGAGATGTCTTTCGGAAGCCCGATCCGCTTTCGCCCAGCTCGCCGGGTAATGCTCACCGGCAGGATGACCGTAAGCGCTCCGTCGCTGGTGACGATGATGTTCGGCGACCCGGCAATCTTCAGCATCGGCTTCATGCTGCCACCGCCTTGCGCTCAAAGTCGCTCGCAAGCGAGGCGATGCCATTGGGATGAAACCTAATCTCGATCGCCTCGGGACGCACCAGCACTTGCTCCACCAACAGCTTGACGAGCCGCTGTTGCTCAGCGGGAAATAGGGCATCCCAAACCTGATCGAATTGCCGCATTGCCACGGTCACCTTCGCTTCGTCCAGCCCGCGGTCGATAGCAGCGGCCTGCTGCGTAATGAGCCGAAGCATGTCCTCGGACGTCAGCAGCGTGCGCAAGTACGACATGACAAGGGATTCAAACTCCTGCGCCGGAAGGCGCGGCATCGTGGTGGCCGCCTTACCCTCGTGGATCTGCGCGGTACTGAGGTAATAGCGATACATACGGCCGTTGCGCTTGGTCGTATGCCACGGCGTGAGGGCGCGACGGTCGGGGCCGAAGACAAGACCTTTGAGAAGAAAATGCACCCGCGCGCGGCTGGCGTTGCCGCGTGCATGCGAGTTCTTTGCCAGCACGGCATGCACCTGTTCCCACAAGGCCACCTCGATGATGGGCGGGTGACATTCCTTGAAATACTGATCTAGATGCTTCAACTCGCCCAGGTAGGTGCGATTGTGCAGAATCTTCTGGATCGTGCTCCTATCGTGCGGCTGGGGCGCTCGAACCCGGCCGTCGCGTGTCGTCCACGCCTTGCTCTGGTAACCCATGCCCCGCATATCGTTGACGACCGTCAAGATTGATTCCGTTTCGATCAGCCGCCGAAAGATCATTCGGACCTGCGCCGCCTCGTAATGATTGATCACCAATCGCCGGTCCTTGACGTTGTAGCCCAACGGTGGGATGCCGTGCATCCACAGCCCCTTCTTCTTGCTGGCCAGCATCTTGTCCCGCACACGATCGACGGCCAGCTCCCGCTCAAACTGGGCGAACGTCATCATCATGTTCAGGGTCATCCGACCGACCGCATCCTTGGTGCTGAAGTTTTCCGTGATAGATACCAGCGTGACCTTGTGCTGGTCCAGAAAGTCGATCAGCACCGGGAAGTCGCGCATTGAGCGTGTCAACCGATCCAGTTTGTAGACCACCACCACATCGATCCGGCCCTGTCGGATGTCCTCCATCAAGCGCTGCAACACCGGGCGATTCATATCACGGGCCGAGACCGCCAGCTCGTCGTAATCGTCGGCGACCTGCGCCCAGCCCTCGCTGCGCCGGCTCGCGATGTAATTCGCGCCGCCGTCTCGCTGCGCTTCGATGGAGTTGTATTCGCGTTCTAGCCCCTCCTCGTTGGACTTGCGCGTATAGACAGCGCAGCGCAGCCGGCTTGGGCTGGCGGCGTTCATGCGGCCAACCTGACCAGTACGGCCTCTAACACCCGACACTCCAGCGGAAGGACTTCATGCTTCTTGAGGAACCGGCTGAGCATCTGCCGGGACTTCTCGACACCGGATAGATGGTCCCAACCGCAGAATGCAATGCAGTCCAGATATCCATTAGCCGCATCGAGCAGCATTCGTTGGAAGTCGGGCCGTACCTGCGTGTCGGGGCAGAAGCCGTCGTCCGTGTACAGGGTGATTATTGGGAACGGATCGGTGCAACGTTCAAGCGTTCGCATGATGACCTTGCGTTGGAACCCAACTTCGTCCCGATCTTCCGAGAACGTATGGCAGTAGACAGCGACTCGGAGCGGCTCACGAATAGCGGACATGGTAGATCCTCAAGGTACTTTGCTTCGCAGCGCTGACAGGGCGCGCACGAACCAAGGAGAAGGGGGAACCGCATGGGCGGTGACTATGTCTGAGCTGACGGTGTTGTCGGAGCTGATATCTGGTGTCGTAGGCACGATATTGGCGGCCACAATTAGCGGGATTCCGGCGTCTTGGAATCGAACCCGAAGGCGTAGATCGTCCATGTACGATCGAGTCAGCCGATCGTTGGACGTCACCACAATGGCCCGAACAAGGCCGGCGTCCACGTGCTGGAGAAGGGCCTGAAGGGCGGGACGTCGCACCGTCGACCCAGCCATTCCCTCATCGCAGTACGTCACCGTGGCGAGTTCGCCGAACTGGGCCTCGGCCGCGCGCTGCGCCGCCTCGTATTGCTGGGATATGGCTTTAGCGTCGGGCTGGTCCGAGCGCGCATAGATCACGATGCTGCCGCTGTTCCTTTGATGGCTCATGTTCCCCGCTCCTTCTTGTCGTGATTAGTTCGCAAGCCAAAGAACGCCGGCCCGGACCAGCGCGTTCCGGTGATCTCCCGCGCCACCTTCGATAAGCTGCTGAATTGTCTGCCCTGGTATTCGAAGACATCGCCAGCGAGCACCGTCACTCGATGCACTTGGCCGTTATGGACGCGGGTGAGCACACTGCCCACCAGCGGAGCCGTATGCACCGGCCGACGACTGACCCGCCCCGTATCGATCAGTTGCTTTATGCGCCTGGCGTTGTCATCGATTAGCATCGGGTGGGAAACCCGATACGCATCTTCTTGAATGCGGTGCGCAAGGCGTCGTACTACGTAGCGCCTGTTGTTGATGCCCGGCGGCTCGCCAAACAAAGTGACCCATCTTGCTTTGAGTTGACTCCAAGGCAAATCCGGCAAGGCAGCAATCTGCGCTGCGGTAGATTCTGTTTCTTCCAACGATTGCGATGACACGCTAGCCTCCAGGGCTCTCCAAGGTGTTGACATGGACACTCGGGTGGCCCGGTTTATCAAGTCCAACTTCGCCGGATAGCGACGATGTCCGGACCGCGCTGCTTCGCAATCGAACAAGTGCGTGCGCGATGATCTGCGCTACGGCCTGATTGCGATCAGCAATCGATCGGGCAGCGGTTTTTAACGGTTGCTCAGTCACTACTCGCGCTCCTTCTGCGGGATGAATGAACTTGACTCGGATCAACGGTGCTTTTCGGAAGCACTTCGTCTCGGACCGCGACCTCACCGTTGTTCCATTCGATGAAGCGAGCAAAGTCGTCGCGGGCGCAAATCTGACGCGGACTCGTGACTTGTCCTCTGTATTTAGCGCGCCTAAGGACCCACTCCAGTTTCGGCCGCCGATGGCCAGACGCGTGCGCCTCAGCCAACGCGAGGATGAAGTCGCGCTGCTTGCGATACAGAAAGAGGTCCTGTCCATTCATTCGCAAACGCGATCCATCTGCGCTGACGTCGAACCACAGGTTGTCGTCGCGCGGGCGCATCCGCACAGATATCGCAGGCACCACCAAGCCGCCTAGCCGATCGAGATCGAGCAACAGCCCCTGTGGCTCTAACTTGGCAACCTGAATCAACGGCACCACCATGCGACTGGAATCGCCGATGTCGCGCGTGAGTACCTTAGACGTGGTCAGGACCATCTGGCTTGCAGCCTCCTCTTCCACTAACGCCCGCACCACGGGTTCGTAGTCCACGTGCCAACCGCACCGGAGCAAGTAGATCGGGACGCTGCCACTCGCGGTCGGCAACATCGCCAATCGCCACAGGCGATACGGCAACAGTTCGACCGCCCTGGCGCCTTCGCCTGCCATGGCCTCGCTCAGCACCTTCGGCAGCCACTCGTGACGAACCTGTGCGGCTTGGAATGCCGGCCACACATCAACGTCCCCGCCGCATGCGTTGCATCGCAGCGCGTGATCGCTGTAGCTGTAGACCTGGCGTGTGTCGACAAAGCGACACGCCTTGCAGGTCCAGCGCACAGCACGTTTGGCCGGATGCATCGCACCCAGATCGATCAATGCACTTTGTTGGCTACCGCTGCTTGAAGGCAGCAGAGCGCCGACCGGTTCGGTTTCGAACCGGTGAAGGTAATTTCTGAGCACGGAAAAGCTTCCTTACCAAAGGAAATCGCGGACGTAGTTGCCCGTCAAATCGTTTCCGATCTGAAGTTAATTCGTATGCGTTTCGCGGGGGCGTACGTGCCCGTCAGGCCGTTGCCGACCTCAAAGCGAATACAAGCGTTACAAGTGCCTCAGCGAATCGGCGAGGCCGATTGCAGATGCATACCTTGTTGATTGCAGATCACGCGTTCGAAAACGTGGCCGCAATCGCGATCCGGAATGCCGGACGCTGTCCCTGGTAGGAAGTAGTTTGTATACGGGGCTGACAAGGTTGCCGTCAGCGTGTGGCGAAGTACCAATCCATTGTTCATTGTCAGGTCTCCTTGCTGAGACCGCTTTTAGTTGTTGTTGTGTTGCCTGAACAAAGACTATCGCGCAGATCGGCGGCCACGCAATATCACAAGCGCGCCCAAATGCAAATCACACGGGACTGTCTGAACGCTGATTCATTCTCGGTTAGAAAAACAGCCAATTTTTCGATGTTTTCTGTCTACGTTGCTATCGATTGCTAGCTATTCGTAGTTGGTTCGTAGCTGGTTTCTTCTTCCGTTCGTAGCCGACTTGGGTAGACGCTCTTTGTGCCGGTGCATTCGCGCCGATGCATCAAGAGGAGTTCTCGCAGTGAGTACCACCCACCTGTCTACCGAGCAGCTGGCCGCACGCTGGGGCGTTACCGTCGACACGATCGAACGGTGGCGATCCGAAGGCATCGGCCCGCGCTACATCAAAGTAACCCGCGCCATCCGCTATCGCCTGAGCGATGTCGAAGCCTTCGAGGAGGTCTCGGTGCGATCACCCGAGGACACCGCGGCGTCGGCGGGAGCGCGAGCATGAGCCTCCTGCAACGCAGCGTGGACCGCTCGGCCACTGAACTCGCCGCATATGCGCCGGAGATGCTGCTTGACCTGAAGCGAGAGGCGACCGAGGCATTGGCCACCGCCAAGGCGCATGCCGACTTGGTCGACCAGGCACTGGCGCTGAAGTACAGCCAGATCGCTCGGGCGCAGCGCTTAGCCGCAGGAAAAGATGCTGGCTCGGTCACCTTCAACGATGGCCCGATCCGGATCAGTGTCGAACTGCCGAAGAAGGTCGAATGGGATCAGACCGTACTCTCGCGCATCGTCTCCCGCATCCAGGCAGCAGGCGAAGACCCTTCGGAGTTTGTCGAGGTCACTTACAGGATCAGTGAGAGCAAGTACAACGCTTGGCCCGTATCTATGCGCGCGACCTTTGATGCTGCTCGAACCCTCAAAGTCGGCAAAGCCACCTTCCGACTGTCGCTGCCGGGAGAGACCGCGTGAGCGGGTTTCCAATCATCACCGCCGATCAGCGGTTGGCCGAAACCCGCGGCGTCAAAGGCGTACTCGTCGGTCGCTGGGGCCTGGGCAAGACCTATCAGCTGTGGACGCTCGATCCGGGCAGCACTTTGTTCATCGACATCGAGGCGGGCGATTTGGCGGTGAAGGATTGGCCGGGTGACAGCTTGCGTCCCCGGACCTGGGAGGAATGTCGCGACATCGCTGTTCTCCTCGGCGGTCCGAACCCCGCGTTGCGCGATGGTCAGCCTTTTAGCCCGTGGCACTTCAATGAGGCGCGTCAGCGATTCGGCGATCCGGCCGAGTTGGCCAAGTACCGGACCCACTTCATCGATTCGATCACCGTCGCCGGTCGGCTTTGCTTGCAGTGGTGCAAGGGGCAACCGCAGGCGTTCTCCGACCGCACCAACAAGCCTGATACCCGCGGCGCCTACGGCTTGATGGGTCAGGAGATGGTTGCGTGGCTCACACACATCCAGCACAGCCGCGACAAGCATGTCTGGTTCGTCGGCATCCTCGATGAGCGCACCGACGACTTCAACCGCAAGGTCTACGAGTTGCAGATCGACGGCTCCAAGACTGGGCTGGAGTTGCCCGGCATCGTGGATGAGGTGATCACGCTGGCGGAGATCGCGCCGAGCGACGGCGCTCCGTATCGCGCCTTCATTTGCCACACCGGCAATCCGTGGGGCTTCCCCGCCAAGGACCGCTCCGGTCGTCTCGATATGGTCGAGCCACCGGACCTGGGCCGGCTCATGCGCAAGCTCGGCGCCCCCGAAGCCGCCGCCCCCGACAAAACTTCACCCGAATAGTCCGCAGGAATCCCATGTCCACCTGGAACAATTTCAACGACGCCGAGAACCCGGCGTTCTCGCTCATTCCCAAAGGCACGCTGGTCAAGGTCCGCATGACCATCAAGCCCGGCGGCTACAACGACGCCAATCAAGGTTGGCTGCATGGCTGGGCCACACGGGGCGATACCGGCGCCGTCTATCTCAACGGCGAGTTCGTCGTGATGGAAGGTAAGTACGCTCGCCGCAAGCTCTGGTCGTTGATCGGCCTGTACAGCGCGAAGGGACCGACCTGGGGCCAGATGGGACGCAGCTTCATCAAGGGTGCCCTCAACTCCGCACTCGGCCTGCACCCGGACGACATGGGCGCGACCGCTCAGGCCGGGCGCTGCATTAGCAGCTTCGGTGATCTGGACGGCCTGATCTTCGCCGCCCAAGTCGACTGGGAGAAGGACGGCTACGGCCAGGACAAGGCGGTGATCAAGATGCCGATCATGCCCGACCACCCGCAGTACAAAGAGGTGATGGGCGCCGGCTCCGCGCCGTCGACCGCGTCCTTGCCGGTATCGGCCCCTGTCCCGGCACACGTCGCGCAGGTGGCGCAAACGGCGGCCAACGCCGGCCCGGTGGCCGGTCGGCCGACGTGGGCGCAGTGAGGCGCGCGCCATGCCCACGAACCCCAACCTGCAAGACCTATATCCGAACCGCAACGGCATCTACACGCCGTTGCGAAAACTCACCAGCGCCGAAATCGAGGACCAGATCGAAGCGTGCCGGCGCTTGGCGCAGCGCCATCTCGATCACGCCGAGGCGTTGGTCGCTTATCGCGACCGCGGCTTCGATAAGTCTCGCCATGGCCGATGACGTGCTGCTGGGCCTGCGGAAAGCCCGCCCGCGGCTTCGGCCATCTGGACCTGCGCCGCCGGATCGGTGATACGCGGCGCACACCTTATCGCTGGGCGTTTTGTTCGGCCACCTGCCAGAACGCATTCCATCAACTCTACGACACCCGATGCCGGAGCGATCCGGCGTCGGCAGAGGAGCTATTGCCTGTGACACACCCACTGACCCACTACGCACAACGCGCTTGTCTGATGGCGCTAGCGTCCGTCGCCGATCGCATCGGGTTCGATGTTCCGCTGGCGCAGTACAACCAAGCGCAGGCCACCCAAGTGGTCGACGCCATTACGCAAGCCTACGAGTCCGCGATTCGCGATCAGTCGAGCCGGGCCGGCTACAAGGTCTCGCCGCCCCTGGATGGATTCGAAAACGACTCGATTCCCTTTTGATTTTGGCATGCAGTTTTTTTGGCATTTGCAACATTCCGCGTCGGAAATATGCTTGATTTCAATTCCCATGATCTGTCGGAACACGTCAGTGCGCTGATTGATGGCGCACTGGAGCGTGAGGCGGACTCGCTACCGCCGCGCGCTTACTTGGGCGCATCCAGCCTGGGCGAAGACTGCTCGCGCCGACTGCAATTCCAATTCTTCAACACGCCCAAGGACCCTGGCCGTCACTTCCCGGGCCGAGTACTGCGCGTCTTCGCGCGCGGCCACCGGGTCGAGGACTGGATGGCCGACTGGCTGCGTCAAGGCGGCTTCGACTTGCGTGCGCACAACGACCAAGGCGACCAACACGGCTTCGTTGCGGCCGGCGGCCGAGTGCGTGGACACGCCGATGGCGTGATCGTCGCCGGCCCCGATAGCTTTCGCTATCCGATGCTCTGGGAGAACAAGGCAGTCGGATTGAAGACGTTCCGCGAGCTGCAACGAAAGCGGCTCTTCGCCAGTCGCCCCGTCTACGCCACTCAGGTGGCGATGTACCAAGCCTATCTCGGGCTGCACGAACACCCCGCGCTGTTCACCGCGGTCTGCGCCGACGACATGGCGATCTACGCCGAGCGCATCCCCTTCGATCGTGGCCTGGCGCAGCGCGCGTCGGACCACGCGGTCGAGATCTTGCGGGCCTGCGATGCAGGCGAGGCGCTTCCCCGCATCAGCACCACCCCTACTCATCAAACCTGTCGGTTCTGCCCATGGCAAGACCGTTGCTGGAGTCTGCCCCATTGAAGACCTGGAACGACTTTAACGATGCACCAGCCCCGAGCGTAAGCGGACCGCCCGCAGGCCGTCATCGGGAAGAGACGCGCACCGCATTGCTGCAACGATTGCAGTCGGTGTTGATGGCCCTGTTCCCGAAGGGCAAAGCGCGACGAGGCAAATTCGCCATCGGCGATGTCGCAGGTACGGTCGGCGACAGCCTGGAAGTCGAGCTGCGCGGCAACAGGGCCGGGCTGTGGAAGGATCACGCCAGCGGTGAAGGCGGCGACGTGTTCGATCTGATCGCGGCCCATCATGGGCTGGATGCGCGGCGGGATTTCGCGAAGGTGCTCGACCAGGCGGATACGCTGCTCGGCCTAGCACCGCAATCGCCGGCGCTGTCGAAGTCCAAGCGATCCGAGCCGGCGATGGACGACCTGGGGCCGCATACCGCGCGCTGGGATTACCTGACGCCGGAAGGCGAGTTGATCGGCTGCGTGTACCGGTACGATCCGCCCGAAGGCAAGCAATACCGCCCATGGGATGCGAAGCGGCGCAAGCATCAAGCGCCCACGCCGCGACCGCTCTACAACCAACCGGGGCTGGCTGCGTCGAACGAAGCCGTTTTGGTCGAAGGCGAGAAGAGCGCCGATGCGCTGGTCGCGTTCGGCGTATGCGCTACGACGGCCATGAACGGCGCCAACGCACCGATCGACAAAACCGATTGGTCGCCACTGTGCGGCAAGCACATCCTGATCTGGCCCGATAAGGATAAACCCGGATGGGAATACGCCATGCAAGCGGCGCAGGCGGCTTTCCAGGCCGGCGCAGAATCTTGCGCGCTGATGCACCTGCCCGAGGACAAGCCGGAAGGTTGGGATGCTTACGACGCGGTGACCGAGGGCTTCGATGTGGAAGGCTTCCTGCGTGCCGGCGAGCGCACGTTCCTGCAGCCCGGCACCGATGACGCGCCGCCGCCGATAGACTTCGCCGGCCTGGACTGGAGCAGCGACGATGGCCTGGGCTTGGCATTCACCCGCCGCTACGGCGATGACTGGCGCTACTGTGCCGCGTGGGGGCAGTGGCTGAGTTGGACCGGCACCCGCTGGAACCCGGACCGAACGCTGGTGCAGCAGCATCTGGTACGCGGCGTCTGCCGAGCGGCGCAGGAATTCGCTGACCGGCCGTCGCAGCGTTCCAAACTGGCGTCGGCCTCGACGGTCAGTGGCGTTGAGCGCTTAACCCGAAGCGACCCGCGTCATGCGTCGGCTGCCGAGACCTGGGACAGCGATCTATGGTCCTTGAACACGCCGCGCGGCATCGTGGATCTGCGCTCGGGCGCGGTGCGCCGGCACGCCCGCGGCGAACACATGACAAAGCTGACGACCGCCAGCCCGGCCGGAAATTGCCCCACGTGGTGCCACTTCTTGAGTGATGTGACGGGTGGCGACCGCGCCCTGATCGATTACTTGCAGCGTGTCGTCGGGTATTGCTTGACCGGCGTGACCCGCGAGCACGCGCTGTTCTTCCTCTACGGCACCGGCGCCAACGGTAAATCGGTATTCGTCAACGTGCTGGCCACCATCCTAGGCGACTACGCGATGAATGCGCCGATGGACACGTTCATGGAGGCCCGGCATGACCGGCACCCCACCGAGTTGGCCGGATTGCGCGGTGCGCGTTTTGTTGCCGCGAGCGAAACCGAACAAGGCCGGCGATGGAACGAATCGAAGCTCAAGGCGATCACCGGTGGCGACGCGATCAGCGCGCGGTTCATGCGCCAGGACTTCTTCGAATACCGGCCGCAGTTCAAGCTCGTCATTGCCGGCAATCACAAGCCCGCAATCCGGAATGCGGATGAGGCAATGAAGCGGCGACTGCATCTTGTGCCGTTCACCGTCACCGTTCCGACGGAGCGGCGCGATGCGCGGCTCACTGAGAAGCTGCTCGCCGAGCGGGACGGAATTATCGCCTGGGCCATCGAGGGTTGCCTGCACTGGCAGCGTGAAGGGCTGCGCGCACCGAAATGCGTGATCGATGCGACCGACGAGTATTTCGAAGGTGAGGACGCGCTTGGTCACTGGATCGAAGAGCGTTGCTATGTCCATTCCCACTCGAAGGCGCTGGTGGCAGAACTGTTCAGCGACTGGCGGGACTGGGCCGACTGCAACGGCGAGTTCGCCGGCTCAGTCAAGCGCTTCTCCGACCTGCTGACCGCTCGTCAGTTCAACAAACACAAGGGGACGAAGGGTGCGCGGTACTTCCTCGGCCTGAGTCTGAAGCCAAAATCGTTCGCGCAGTTCGGAGGCGCCAGCCATGAGTGAAATCAACAACGTGGGGGGTCGGGTGGCGGACGGGGCAAAGCTGCCGGTTCCCTCTTATGTATGTGTGCGCGCGCACGTATGTGGACAAACAGGCAGCCTTGCCCCCTCTGCCACCCAGCCGACCGGAGATGACGCAGCGATCGTCCTCGCATTGGATCTCGGCTCGACCATGGGCTGGGCGCTGAGTTTCTCCGGCCAGGCCATGAGCGGCACCGAGTCATTCAAGCTGGGGCGATTCGAAGGCGGTGGTATGCGCTATCTGCGTTTCGTTCGCTGGCTCGACGACCTCATGCGCTTCACCGGTCCGATCTCGACCGTGTACTTCGAAGAAGTGCGCCGGCACAAGGGCGTGGACGCCGCGCATGCCTACGGCGGCTTCATGGCCCAGCTCACCGCGTGGTGCGAGCGGCATGCAGTGCCGTATCAAGGCGTTCCGGTCGGCACGATCAAGAAGTTCGCCACCGGCAAGGGCAATGCCAACAAGGACGCCATGATCGAAGCGGCCAAGCGTTGGGGCCACGCGCCGGCCGACGACAACGAAGCCGACGCGCTCGCCGTGCTGCATTGGGCGATCGCGCAGGAGGCCAAGCCGTGATCGCCTCCGGGTTTCGCTATCGCTCGCCGCTCGGCCAGTTCGTGCCGCAGACCCTCGATCTGGATCGGCTCAAGCGTCAGGGCTGGCGCGAACAAGGCCTGCTCGTGGTGTCGGCCGATGACACGCGCCTAGACTGGGTCGAGCGGCAGCTGTTGTCGCAGATCGCCGAACGCCTGTACGGCAAGCGGGAGAAGGTCAGTGGCTGAGTGGACGATGCAAATAGTCGCCGATCGATTCCAAGAAGCCGCAGTAACAGCGCGTCGGCTGCCGGCGGCAAAGATGCAGGGCTACGCAGCCTACTGGCCCGACATCCAGCGGCAGTCGTGGGAGGGCTACGCTGACGAGCGTATCGTCCTGCGCTTCGCCGCATCGCCCGGAGCGATTGACCGCTTCGGCGAGACCGTGCGATGGCTACGTTGGCTGGACGGACAACAACGTCGCCTGATCTGGCTGCGGGCACAGCACGTCCCATGGCGGGAGGTGTCTGCGCGCACCGGACTGATCCGCAAGACGGCATGGCGTCACTGGCAGCATGCGCTGGTGCTGGTCACTGTCCACCTCAACGGGCCGCTGCCTCGCCTGGCAGAAGCAGAATCGAGCCCAATCGAAGACTCTTGCCAATGAGTTTCGGCTTACGCCGGTTTAAACCGGCTTAAACCGGCTTAACCGGAAGTTGGGCATGTCCCAACTTCCCCGGTTTTGACCTAGCCTAGTCCCCATGCTGAGCGCGCTGTGCCATGAAGCAGCGCGATCGCTAGGGCCAGCCCGGAGTGCCTCCGCAGCCTCCTCTTCTCCGGGCTGGCCCGCCCTTTTGTGCTTCGACAACTTTGACCATCGAGCCTGGACGGATTTGCGCACTCTTAATATCTGACCGGAAAGCTGTGATGCTTCGAAGCGACGCAATGGTTGCGGTCGAGAGATGCGCGGTTTAGGCTGAAACTCCCGAACAAGCTGCCATGAGTGTCCACGGCAATGAAATCGGATAAAGAGCCAACTACAGAAAATGAAATCGCGAACTGGCTGAGCAAATCCGGGCTTCCACTCGAGATTAAAGCGCACCGTGCATTTCGAGATGCAGGTCTACATGCTCTCCATTCTCAAAGGTATGTAGATCCAGAGTCTGGTGTCGTGCGTGAAACGGATGTGGTGGCCTGGGCATTGGATGAAACGAGCGAACACATCTTGTCGGGCATTACGGCACTCTTCGTAATTGAGTGCAAAGCTTCACCAACTTCGTGGGTTGTGATTAACACAGACGATGTTGGTGTTTACAGGCGGAAAAAGTTAGATCTTGGCATCTGCGGGGATGGAGTAGGCACGATCGAGGGTGGTCTTGATTTCAAAATCGATAGCATTTCAGCCGTCGATCATGTAACGCCTTACGGGAGCATTCTCAAGCAGACGCATCAGCCAAAAAACGATCGTGAGACCGCATATGCGGCGTTGATGTCGGTCATGAAGGCCGCGTACTCATTTGCCCACAGGAGGGAACACGTCGGTAACTTTGTGTTCTCGATGCCCGTCCTTGTTGTAGAGGCACCACTTTACATCGCTAAAGCAAGGCACGACGGATCGTTTGATGTTGAGTCGTGTGATGTGGCGAATCTTCGTTGTGAAGTGTACGCGCCGGATCGCATAGAGTCGCTCGTCCGCATCGCGACTCTAGCCGGTGTCAATAAGTTGGCTCGGCACTGTTATCAGCAGGCTCAAGCTATTCATGAGGGTGTACGCACCCTGGTTGCCGCCAAAGCAGCAAGCGTTTCGCCTAGGGATGTTCCAGCACGTAGCAACATCCCCTGAATTTTCGGCTGGTCCTACCTTCAGGTCGTTCGTACGCCTAGCGTGCATTCCGAGCACAGCACACCACCGCCACGCGAGGCCCACGTGCGTCTCGCAGTGTGGCAGCGACGACGCCCCACCTTGATTGGACGCGCCCCACGTCGGCCCGCACGTCGCGCCTGTCGGTCTGAAATCGCGGGTCCTTCCCCGCCGATTCACCGAGCGGGGGGCGTAGCCGCAAAACCCCGCTAGCGTCAATGCGAACCACTAGGTTCGCACCGCGAGTTGGTTGGCAGATAGATTCTTCGTCCCAACGTACTTCCACCTCAGAACATAGAGTGGACGTTTGGGAAGTTAGATTTCAGGTTTTCTTTAGCCTCATCAGAGAGTGCTCTATACCTCTCGCCAACTTCGTGGCCGTGACTGCGAAGCTCTTCTAGACTGGGCGCTTCACCTCCTTTCGGACGAAGCGCTCGGGCCTTCTCAATTACTCCGTTGACGAACGTCTTAGCGTCAGGGTTAAGTGCATCTATCTTGTCTTTGACAAGCTGGCGGAGTTCTATACCGCGGCTCAAGACGTCGTATGAAGTCGCAGAAGCGATATTTTTTGCGTGCTGCACGTTTCGATTTGGTCCGCCTGCCATGAACGCATGGACATGCCCGGAAGCGACCTGGCTATTGCCCACCATCTTGGAACCATCGTCGCTAAGCGCGACGCTCTGACTGGCGAAGCCGCCTAACGTTCCAAGCCCCTGAATCCCCGCAGCGGGAGTCCATACGAATGCCTCGCTTAACCCAATGGATGATTGGCCGGTCCCTACGACGGCTCCATTGTCGGCAATATCAACAGCCTTTATCCACGGCCCTCCTAGAGTGCCTATGTCCAGCCCTTCCTCCTGCCCGGGGATTCCTACAGGCACCCAGACAAAGGAACGAGCCAATCCATCGTCCGTCAAATAGTTCCCGAGGACTATGCCTGCTTCATTGATATCGACGGCAATCAGTTGCTGTCGTGATACGCCGGTGCTCAGTAGGTAATCAAGATAGGTAACCGAGGTCCCATCCGACTCCCAGCGCACGGCAACCGCATCACCATCAGCGGTTTCGCACGTGCCCGCAACGCGATGACTAGAATTTATCCCGGCGACGACGCAATTGGATCCACCGGGAACTCTAGGTAGCTCAGTGGCTGCATATCCGAATAGACCCGGTTTCCAGCGAACCGCGACCGTTCCGCCGTCGCGCAGCCCACACACGCCTACGACCACAGGTTGAGCGGTGTCGTCCATGTCCGAGACGACACATTCGGTTGTGGTTGGGATCAGCGGCGGTAGTAGACCAAGCTCAGGCAGACCGGTGGGAGTGCGCGAGCCCGCCAACCAAATCACCGCAGTGGAGGAGCCATCTGCGGCGACGCTCGATCCAGCTATGACACCTGCCTGATTGATCTGCCACGCGGTGGCTTTGGCGTGATTGGGTATTGACTTAAGTTGTGTTGGCGTGGCGCCTGGAATGGACGCCGTCCACACCACAGGGAACCATTCGCCTGCGGCGCCCAGCTCGCAGTTGCCTACGATAACGCTGGCACTGTTGATATCCGTCGCGTCGCAGGGATCATTGAGGGCGAGCGCAGCTAATGGAACCGGCCCGGTTGTCGGAGCCCAGTAAGCGGGTATCAGATCTCCGTCGGTAGTACGACAGGATCCAACCGCGGCGCCAGCGTTATTGGAACTGCTGGCCAAGCATACATTTCCACCCAGCGTGCCCATATCGGCCAGTTGCGCTGAAGCCGGCGTCGGGCCTCCTACGACAATAGTAGCTAGGCAGGTGGGCCAAAAACCAGGCAAGAAGAGGCTGCGGATCATCCTTAACTCCCGAAACAGGGTGGTGAGCCAGTTGCTCGATTAATGATGTACGTCTGCCGCACCGCGTTAGTCCACGACCTGCGTCGCGGAACGCCGTATAGGGCGTATTGCTCACTAAAACTCACTACCGACCGAAGCAGCCTCACGCCATTGACGCCGGCCGGTGAGCTCTCCATGCGCCTGCCCACATCGAGTGGAAGGCGCGCAATGTTTCTTCAGAGAATCAAGTGAATCTCCATGTTGAACAGCGCCCCGTCGAGGCGCTCATTCCGTATGCGCGAAATGCGCGCACGCACTCCGATGCGCAGGTCGCGCAGATCGCTGCGAGCATCGTGGAGTTCGGATGGACGAATCCGATCTTGGTCGATGGCGAAAGCGGCATCATCGCCGGCCACGGCCGGTTGCTCGCGGCGCGCCAACTCAAGCTCGCGCAGGTGCCAGTGATCGAACTGGGGCACCTGAGCCCGGCGCAGAAGCGTGCCTACGTCATTGCCGATAACCGGCTGGCCGAGAACGCGGGCTGGGATGAGGAGTTACTGCGGCTGGAACTAGCCGAGCTGCACGACGTCGAGTTCGATCTGGACCTGCTGGGCTTCACCGAAGATGAGCTGGACGGTCTGCTCATTGATGACCACGCCGGGCTGACCGAAGACGATGAAGTGCCCGAGCCGACCGAACATACAATATCGCGTAAAGGCGACGTCTGGATCTGCGGCAGCCATAAGGTGCTGTGCGGAGACGCCACCAGTGCCGACGACTACGCGGCGCTGCTGGGCGAAGAGCTGGTCGACATGACGTTCACTGACCCGCCGTACAACGTCGACTACGCTAATAACCCGAAAGACAAGCTGCGCGGCAAGCACCGCCCGATCCTCAACGACAACCTGGGGTCCGACTTCGGCGCGTTCCTTCAGGCCGCATGCCAGCAGATCCTGGCGGTGACAAAAGGCGCTATCTATATGGCCATGTCATCGTCCGAATTGGATCGCTTGCAGGAAGCGTTCCGCGCGGCAGGTGGGCGCTGGTCCACCTTCATCATCTGGGCAAAGAACAAATTCACGATGGGTCACGCCGATTACCAGCGGCAGTACGAACCCATCCTCTACGGCTGGCGCGAGGGCAACGACCGGTTCTGGTGCGGCGCGCGTGATCAAGGCGACGTTTGGTTCATCGACCGCACGAGTAAGAACGACCTACATCCGACTATGAAGCCGGTGGCGCTTGTTGAACGAGCGATCGTCAACAGCAGCAAGTCTCGCGACCTCATTCTCGATCCGTTCGGCGGATCTGGGACCACAATGATTGCCTGCGAGAAGACCGGTCGCCGCGCGTGTCTGATGGAACTTGAGCCTAGGTACGTGGATGTGATCGTTCGGCGATGGCAGGAGTTCAGTGGTCAGCAGGCAACGCGGGCTCGCGATGGCACTGCATTCTTGGAAGTCCAGTCCGAGGAAGATCACGAAAATAGGCCCCCAGCGGTTTAGCTAGGAGCCTAGGATTGAAGCAATTTAGTTCATGAGTGCCATAACGCCCCACGCACAGATACACGCCAAGATTGGTCCGCCCCCTATAAACCCGGCAGCAAAGGCACCTACGACTTTGCCAACTTGCAGCAGGTCGCGCCAGAACCCCATGGGCGACACTCGCCCGTCCTCAAAGTTGGAAAGGAAAGCTAGCCCGTGTCTTGCAGCGCTTAAGGCTCCCAGTATCTTCATGTCCTGCTCGGACCTTCCAAGTTCATTAATCGCCTGCGTTTCCAGTCGCGATAATTGACTGAACATTTCCTCGAAAGACTTCGAAGTCTGCAGAACATTATCGAGCGATACGACGTATGAGAATTGCTTGTCCGTAAATTGCTCACGGATGGGAGCTAGTTGCTGCGCCACCGGCGCGAGAGGGTCGGATGGTAGCGCAGCCAGCGTCTGCGAAACGAACTGATCGATCGGCATACCCGGATCGTATCCACATCGCTCAACTAACGAGCGCGTTGCCGCGTCAACGGTAGCTGGGCGCGCTTCTAAAACACAAGCCAGATAGGCGACAGAGGCTGCCCCCGAGTCGTCCATCGGGTTTTGTGCGTGAACAGGCGAAGAAGCAATTGTTGAAAGAAAAAAAATAAGGACCGCGGCCACTTGAGAAATCCAGCTGAGTGAAGCACTCCGCGGAGCGGCAGTTTTCGTTTCAGGCGCAAACGCCAAAGGCAAGTCTTGCAGCATTGTTCTCTCCTTGATTTATACGCGCTCCTGGCCATGAGTCATTTCATGGCGACCACAGGGTGCCACTCCGAAGATCCTGGTTCTGGGACGATTATCACGGGGACTATCACTTTTGAGGCCGCTAGTTGAAGTTGGTGTACTACAACGAGATCGATCCATACCTATGCCAGTGGCTCAGAAATCTCATGGACGCCGGACTCATCCCGGCTGGCGATATCGATGACCGAGACATCAGATCTGTTTCCGCAGACGATCTGCACGGTTACGGCCAATGCCACTTCTTCGCCGGCCTCGGTGGCTTCCCCTACGCCTGCCGTCTCGCCGGCTGGCCCGACGACGAAGAAATCTGGACGGGCGGCTTCCCGTGCCAGCCGTTCAGCGTCGCGGGACGACAGCGCGCGCAGAAGGACGACCGTCACCTCTGGCCGGAGCTGCATCGCCTTATTGCATCCGCGCGACCCGCTGCATTCCTGGGCGAAAACGTTACTGGCCTCATCGCGCTGGCGCTCGACGGAGTTCTGTCTGATCTGGAGGCCGAAGGCTACGCCAGCCGGGCGGTTGTTGTTCCAGCTTGTGCCGTCAACGCCCCGCATCGGCGCGACCGGGTCTGGATCGTCGGGCGCCGTCTGGCCGACCGCGACGGCGAACGACCCGGAGAAACGCGGCGACTTTGCGGCCGAGCGACGCAATGGCCTGCCGGGTGTGGTGAAGGCGGTCTGGAGCACGCCGCGCGCGAGCGACGGCGCGAAGGGCAGTCCCGGCCAGCGGTTCGGCAGCGGGACCATGTTGCCGTTGCCGGCACAGGCTGTTTGGGCGACGCCGACGACGCGGGATCACAAAGACGCATCGAGCATTGGCAGCGCACCGGAGAATGCGTTGCTTGGACGACAAGTCAAACCCTCGCCGGCCGGCGGATACCTGAATCCGGAATTCGTCTTCTGGCTCATGGGATACCCGCCAGAATTCCTCGCCTGCGCGCCGCCGGCAACGCGATCGTCCCGCAAGTCGCCGTCGAGATCCTACATGCGATGAGGTCGTGACGTAATCGATAATTGTGCTGCGGGATCATGATTGTATGTGGGCGATAAATCTTATCAGTGATGTCTAGACAGGCAGCGAACTAACCAGACTCAAGTAGCCGCCCGTAGCACGCGGGTATGCCTATTAGACTGGATCAATCCGAAGAGGTTGTTTAACGAGTTAGCGATGCTCGTGCTTAGCGCCTCCGCGTGCTCCGAGCGAATGGTGCATGTCGCGCCACCCCAAAAGGTGTCCGTCGCGTAGCAGGTCGATATTGAATTGCTCGATCGGCCTGTTCGACAGTCAGGCAACAACTTATTAAGTGGTTTCGCAGTCGTCGCCCGCTGAATCGTTGTTGCTGCGCTGGTCCTCGACGAAGGCGAGTAGGACGAGTACCAGGTCGGCGAGCAAGAGGGCGGTGTGCATGCTAGGGTTCCGGGGCCGGGAACGCATGAATGCTCTCTTTCTCTGAGGAAGCAAACGGAGCGGGGATAGTCGCCACGCTTGCATTCGCGACAGTAGATAGCAGTCCGAGTCCCGGTTTTGGCAATCTACGGCGTCTGGATTAACACAGTCGTCACGATCATTCCGCAGCCTTCAAACTTCACTCGAAAGGAGCACGTATGAAGATGAACAAGTATCGCGCCGTCGGCGCTGCGTTTCTGATGTCGATCGTGTTCAGTGGTGCCGCCCTTGCGGCCCGGCATCACTACCAAGTTATCGGCGAGGGCTACGGCCACGACCGCGATCAAGCGTACGAAGCCGCATCGTACTACGCGTACCAAGCTTGCTACTTGGGATGGGGGGAATCCACTCAGGAAGAGACGATCCTCGTCGAAGAGTTTCAGCCGGCGACGGGCTATTGGTACGTCAAGCTGTCGCAAGGCTGCTTTTCGGACGACTAAGCCGAGTGCGGTCAGCGTGATGCAAACGGCGAACCGGGCACCGCCCGGCTCGCCATCGGCTTACTCGTCGGCGCCGAGTTGCTTGGTCTTGGGCTGGATGCGGTAGACCCGCTCCTCCTTTCCTTGCTTAGTAGAGCTCAGTACGTAGCCCTTCTTGCGGACGGTGCCGGCAAAGAACCCGCGCACGGAGTGTTGCTGCCATTCGGTGGCCTCCATCACCTGGGCAATGGTCGCCCCCTGGGGACGCAGCAGCAGGCCGACAACTTGGTCCAGCTTGCTCTGCGCGCGCTTCACGGGCGGATTGGGCGTGTTGGCCTCGGCGCAATCGAAGCGGCCAGCAGTTTCATCGTTCGGGCCAAGATCGGAAGCGACCGTCGCGTCGGCGTCGTTGATCGCGTCGGCATCGGCATCGGCATCGGCAACAGAATCGTCGTTGCTGACCATGTCGCTGCCGGTCCTTTCGTAGTCGCCCGCTTCTTCCGCGTTAGCGACTTCCGGTAGCTGGTGACCCACGGCTTCGTATCCGGCGTCGGTGAGCGCGTAGCCCGAGCCATCAGCGGCAATCAGATCCTCACGCAGCAAGCCGCGTACCACCGCCGCGCGCGCGCCGCCCTTGAGGTTATCAGGGTAGCTCTCGATACGGCCTTGGGTATCGATGGCGAGGAGGATCAGGGCGCGCTGGCTGTCGGTGATCTTGATCATGGGAATTTCCTTTTGATTGGATAGGGAGTTGAGCGCGCCACGCTGGCGCGGTGCGCGCGGGTCAATCACTCGGCGAGCACTTCTTCTATGGCTCGGTAGGGGTTGAGCTCGCCCTTGGCTATGGCGAGCATCACGTCGTCGTTGAAGGTGGTGAGGACTAGATAGGCCCTGCGTTCCAGTTCGCGCTGCGCGGCAGCGTGCCAGTCGTTGATGGTGAGCAGTTGCGTCAGCGCGGTGTGGTTATGCTTCTTCATGCCGCCGATGTAATCCTTGAACGCTTCGGTTTGGTCTTTCATGCTGAGCCTCCGTGGCCTTGTTAGTGTGGGGACATGAACGCTTCCTTCCCCGACGAAGCCAAGCGGATTGCGCGATAAAGAACGCTCGTTCTCGGTTGCAGACAGGTATCGGACAGGAACGCCGCGCGCCAACAAAAAACGCCCTTTGCGGGGCGTTGCGGGAGACGTGGGTCAGGCGATTCGACGCTGTCGGATCGCGGTTGGAATCAGTACCTCGCAGGCTTTGTGCTCCAGCCACCGGTATGCGGTTAGCGCCACCTCCGGGATGGGCAAGGTAACGATCGCCTCCGCTCGTGGATCATCCGACCAATCCGTCGCATCGCCCTCACGGAGCCACGTGTTACCGACCATGGTGCGCCGCTCCGTGGGTAAGGCGTCGGCTTGGTAGCCGCCCGCTGCGCGGATAGCGGCGGCGTAGCCGGCGAGATAGGCGGCGGTCAGCGCCGAGTCGAGGCTGCTCGTAGACACGCTGTGGAGTCCAGCGCTATCGCTGTCTTTAGCGTCGAGCGTCGATACGTCCAGATATTGTTGCGCGATGGTGGTGAGCGTCTTCCGGTTCATGGCAGCCTCCGTGGCTGTGTATCTGTGTGGACGCATGAACGCTTCAATTCGCAACGAAGCCAAGCATCATCAACGCATTTGGCGCGCTGCGATGTTCTCGGACAGACTTTTGACAGCTTTCGACTGAAGCTGTCCGACAGCTGTCTCGAGACGTGAAGTGCGACGAATACCGCTTTGCTTCCTCTCCGAAGGAAGCGTTCATGCCGTCGCCGCAACGACGCGGAGGCAGCGGAAACAACAACATGGGTGCGATTGATAGAGACGAACTGATCACGGATTTACGCTCGTGCGCGAGCCGCCTGGATTTCTTGACGAACCACGCGCGCGCGCGGTTGCTGGCGGACAACGATTTCGAAACGCTTTCGACGCGATTGTCCGTGGCGCTCGGCATGATGCTGGCGCATCACAGCGTAGGCTATCGATCGCAGCCGATTCAGTCCGAAGTGCTACGGAACTTGATCGATGGTTGCGATGCCGAGTTGTCGTCGTGGGAGCGGCACATCCTGGCGCGCCACAACAAAGCGCGGCGTAAGCCCACTGGAGAGGCGACACCGGCCGAGCACGCGTTTCGCGGGGTCATGGCGATGATCGACCGCTACCTCGATGGCATCGACCCGCACGAGCCGGCACACGCCATCGCGCGAGCCATCGAACGGATGGAAAGACTGAGGAGCTGCTATCCGCACGATGACGAGTTTCAGCACGGACTGGCGCATGCGGTCAGCGGCTTGGAACAGGCCATGGCTGCAGCTGAGTGTCAGGCGGCCTGATTCAACAACCGGCGTTCAATCTGTCCTACGCCTATCCGATTGGGCGAGATAGTGCTTGGCTTTTGCTTGGAATGAAGCGTTCATGTGCTCGCCGCAACGACGCGGCGTATCCAAGTAGAGCCAACATGAGCGAGCACCACCGTAATTTCGGCAACATCACCCGCAGCCTGACCAAGTTCGAAGTGGACATCCACGACATGCTGGAGCACGACGACACCATCGCGCTGGCACCCGAAGATTTGGAAGCGGCTGGCAACCTGAGCCGAATCTGTTGGGCGGTCGTTGCCATGCTCTGCGGGGCGGCCGGAGTCGACTTGCCGACCGAACCGGATTGGGACGACATCCTCGCGGACATTAACGCGACGCTGGATAAGCAGTAAGCCGGGAGTGGTAAGTCCCCAGCGCCCGATGGGTGCTGGGGCGTTCCCTCTTCTTCGTTCACTCGGACCTGTCCGCGCGCTGTCTTCAAGCAGCAAATCGCTTCAATCCGCTTGCGATCGTCCTAGGAAGAAGCGTTCATGCGGTCGCCGCAACAACGCGGCGACGCCAAGAGAACGAAATGCCCAACATGTCGTATTGCCGATTCCGGAACACCCTGGTCGATCTGAATGAGTGCCACTACTGGCTGGAGGCGTTGATCCACGACGAGAAAGTCGGTCCGCTGTCGCGCGAGGAGCTGAGCGCTGCAAAGGAATTGATCACCACTTGCCTCGACATCGTGAACGCCATCTGCGAGGCGGGTGATGTGGACGTCGCCGACGACCCCGATCTGGCGCGGTTGGTTGACAAGTTCAACCGCGAGGCTGCTGCGCGCTGAAAAGAGGAGGACGCAAACCCCAGCGCCCGCAGGGTGCTGGGGTTTACCCACTTCAGTTCTTTCACCATTCCATCTGCGTCGAGGCCGGCGATCGCGGAGGCTCTACCGAATCAAATCCTTCTATCGTGGGAATCTCCATCCGCGCCTACGGCCGCCATCGTGGCGTTTCCGATACGGCTGTGCGCAAAGCCATCGCTGCCGGTCGCATCACCGCCGAGGCGGACGGCACCATCGATGCGGCGCGTGCCGACGCTGACTGGACTGCCAGCACGCGCACCCCGGACGATCGCCTGTCGGCGCCGGGACGGCCGGCGCGGACGCGTGCGGCCACGGGGACCGGCGCCAGCGATGTCGCCGCTGGTGCGCCGAGCAGCGCACCTGGCGGCGGCAATACCTACGCGCAGGCCCGCACCGCCAACGAGGTGCTCAAAGCGCAGCACCACAAGCTGCGCATCGCACAACTCAAGGGAGAGTTGATTGATCGATCGCAGGTAATGGCGCAAGTGTTCGCGCTCGCGCGCGCTGAGCGCGATGCCTGGTTGAACTGGCCGGCGCGCATCAGTTCGATGCTGGCGGCCGAATTAAATATCGACCCGCATGTGATGCACGTTGCGCTGGAGCGCGGTGTGCGACAGCACTTGGCAGAACTCGGCGACTTCAACGCTCGACTGGATTAACCCTTGTACGACGGCTTTGACGACGTTGCGCGGTTCTGGCGCGACGGCCTGACGCCTGATCCATTCCTCGACGTATCCGATTGGGCCGACCGGGACCGGGTGCTGTCCAGCACGTCGTCGTCGGAGCCCGGCCGCTGGCGCACCGCTCGCACGCCGTACCTGCGCGACATCATGAACGACTTGTCGCCGGCCTCGGCGACCGAGCGCGTCGTCTTCATGAAGGGCGCGCAGGTCGGCGGTACGGAGTGCGGCAACAACTGGATCGGGTACGTCATCGCGTGCGCGCCGGGGCCGATGATGGCGGTGGCGCCCACGGTCGAGATGGCCAAGCGCAACTCGAAACAGCGCATCGATCCGCTGATCGAGGAGTCGCCGTCGCTGCGTGAGCGCATCGCGCCCTCGCGCGCGCGGGATGCCGGCAACACGATCCTCGCTAAAGAGTTCCGCGGCGGCGTGCTGGTGCTGACCGGCGCGAACAGCGCGGTGGGTCTGCGCTCGATGCCGGTGCGTTATCTGTTCTTGGACGAGGTGGATGGCTACCCGCGCGACGTGGAAGGCGAAGGTGATGCGGTCGCGCTGGCGGAAGCCCGTACTCGAACGTTCACCCGCCGCAAGATCCTGCTGGTTTCGACGCCGACCATTGCCGGCGCCAGCACCATCGAGCGCGAGTACCTCGCGTCCGACCAACGTCGGTACTTCGTGCCATGCCCGCACTGCGCGCAGATGCAATGGCTGCGGTTTGAGCAACTGCGCTGGAGCTGGGGCGACCCGCGCTCGGCTCGGTACATCTGCGCCGGCTGCGAGCAGCCGATCGGCGAGCACCACAAGACCGCGATGCTGGCCGGCGGTGAATGGCGAGCGACCGCACCGCAGAACAAGGGCAAGACGGCCGGTTACCACTTGTCGTCGCTTTATTCGCCGGTGGGCTGGCGCAGTTGGGCCGACATCGCCGCCGCGTGGGAAACCGCGCAGGGCTCGGCCACCGCGCTCAAGGCGTTCAAGAACACGGAGCTGGGCGAGACCTGGGAGGAGGAGGGCGAGGCGCCGGATTGGGAGCGCCTGCTGGAACGGCGCGAGGACTACCGGATCGGCAGCGTGCCGGCGGGTGGCCTGCTGCTGACTGGCGGCGCCGACGTCCAGAAGGACCGCATCGAAGTCTCGATCTGGGCGTTTGGGCGCGGCCGGGAGACTTGGTTGGTCGAACACCGCGTGCTGATGGGCGACACCGCGCGCGCTGCGGTGTGGACCGACTTGGGCGCGATTCTGTCGGAGCAGTGGACCCACGCCAGCGGCGCGCTGCTACCGCTGACCCGGCTGGGCCTGGACACCGGCTTTGCGACGCAGGAAGCCTATACGTTCACGCGCGCGGCCGGCGATCCGCGCCTGCTGCCGATGAAAGGTGTCGGTAGCGGCGCCGCATTGATCGGCACGCCGACCGCGGTCGACGTCAGCGTGCCGGGCAAGCGCATCCGGCGCGGCCTGAAGCTGTTCGCGGTGGCCGGCGGCATCGCCAAGCTGGAGTTCTATAACGCGCTGCGTCTGTCGATCGAGATCGGCCCGGATGGGCAGCCGGCCTTTCCGGCGGGCTATGTCCATCTGCCAAAGATCGATGGCGAGTTCTTGCAGCAGCTGACGGCTGAGCACTTGATCACCCGCCGCGACCGCCACGGCTACCCGCAGCGGGTGTGGGAGAAGCGCCGCGACCGCAACGAAGCGCTCGACTGCTACGTGATGGCGCGCGCTGCCGCGATGCAGGCCGGTGTCGATCGCTTCGAAGACCGTCATTGGCGGGAACTGGAGCGGACGTTAGATGTGCTGCCCGCAGGGCCGTCAACCGTCCCACTGCAGCCACCGCCGCACCTCACATCACAGGCCGCCCCGCAGGGCGGCCTTTCTGTTTCTGATCCGCGCCGTGGGCGTCGGGTCATTTCGAGCCGTTTCATGCGATGAGCGATCTTCCCTACACCCATGAGCAGCTGAAGGCGCTGCGCAATGCTCTCGCGCGCGGTGAACGCCGCGTCAGTTTTGGCGACCGCCTGGTCGAGTACCGCAGTGTCGATGAACTGCTGGCGGCGATCCGTGAGATCGAAGCCGCGCTCGCCGGCACCGAGGGACAGCCCCGGCGACTGCGCCGATTGCTGACCACCACGTCGAAGGGTTTCTGATGGGCTGGTGGTCGCGTGCCCGAACCGCGATGTTCGGCGGCTCCCCCGTGCATGAGGTCGCGGGCCACAGTCGTCGATCGACCGCGTGGCAGCCGAGCAATCCCGGCGCGATCGCCGCGCTCGTAGCGACCGGCGATGCGTTGCGCATCCGGTCGCGCGATCTGGTTCGCCGTAACGCATGGGCCAATGCCGCGATCGAGGCATTCGTCGCCAACGCGGTCGGCACCGGCATCAAGCCGCAATCGCTGATTGCCGAACAAATCAAGCGCGAAGCGTTGCACGCGCTGTGGCGCGACTTCGTGGACGAGGCCGACGCGGCGGGCTTGACCGATCTTTACGGTCTGCAAGCGCTGGGTTGCCGCGCGCTGCTGGAAGGCGGCGAGTGTCTGGTGCGGCTGCGTCCGCGTCGTCCTGAGGACGGCCTGGCCGTGCCGCTGCAACTGCAAGTGCTGGAACCCGAGCACTTGCCGCTGACGCTCAACCGCGAGGAACCCAATGGCAACGTCATCCGCGCTGGCATCGAGTTCAACCGGCTAGGGCGGCGGGTCGCGTACCACCTCTACCTATCCCACCCGCAAGACGGCTCGATGGCGCCGATGAGCCGGCAGGGGGGACTGGACACCTTCCGTGTCCCCGCCACCGAGGTGCTGCACATCTTCCGGCCATTGCGTCCGGGCCAGATCCGCGGCGAGCCGTGGCTGGCGCGTGCGCTGGTCAAGCTCAATGAGTTGGATCAGTACGACGACGCCGAGTTGGTGCGCAAGAAGACGGCAGCGATGTTCGCCGGCTTCATCACCCGCGATGGCCCGGAAGACCCGCTGCCGGGCGACGCACCACCAGACGAACACGGCAACGCACCGCTAGGCCTGGAGCCGGGGAGTCTGCAAATCCTGGAGGCGGGTGAGAGCGTTACATTTGCCCAGCCGGCCGATGTTGGCGCCAGCTACGACGCCTTCCTGCGATCGCAGTTCCGCGCGGTCGCTGCCGCGATGGGCATCACCTACGAGCAGTTGACCGGCGATCTGACCGGCGTGAACTACTCGTCCATTCGCGCCGGGTTGCTGGAGTTCCGGCGCCGCTGCGAGATGGTCCAGCACTCGGTGCTGGTGTTCCAGCTGTGCCGCCCGATCTGGAATGCGTTCGTAGACGCCGCGGTGCTGTCGGGTGCCATCGAGTTGCCCGGCTACCGGCGACGTAAGCGCCAGTACCGTGCATGCAAGTGGGTGCCCCAAGGTTGGAGCTGGGTGGACCCGGAGAAGGAGTTCAACGCGATGATCCTGGCGATCCGCGCGGGACTGCTCTCGCGCTCCGAGGCCATCGCCAGTTCCGGCTACGACGCCGAGACCATCGATCGCGAAATCGCGGCGGACGCGCAGCGCGCTGACTCCCTCGGCTTGGTGCTCGATACCGATCCCCGCGCCGTCGCCCGCAATGGCGTCAAGCACGCACCACCCCCGGCCGACTCTGCGGCCTTTGATACGAAGCCTATCGAATGACCGGACTGCCCCACCTAGCGGCGCGCGTGTTCAACACGCCGCTGCTGATTCAACGCGCCAAATTGGAAGTCATCCTGAGCGTGCTCGCTCCAAAGTTCGAATTGCAAACGTTGCCACCGCCGCAGATGGGGCCGCCGATGCCCGCTCCGGCGTTGGCGAACGAGCAAGGCATTTATGTGCTGCCGATCCACGGCACCCTGGCGCAACGGGCCGTTGGGTTGGACGCGATGTCGGGCCTGACCAGCTATATCTCGATTGCACGCCGCCTCGATGCGGCGTTGGCCGACGACTCCGTGCGCGGAATCGTTCTGGAGATCGACAGTCCCGGCGGCGAAGCCGCGGGGGTGTTTGATCTGGCAGATAAGATCCGCGCGGCGAGCGGCGTCAAGCCGATCTGGGCCGTCGCCAACGATGCTGCATTCTCGGCTGCCTATGCATTGGCTAGTGCTACAAGCCGACTGTTTGTTACCCGAACGGGCGGAATCGGTTCGATCGGCGTCATCGCGTTGCATGTCGATCAGTCGCAGTCGGATGCGAATGCGGGGCTAAAGTTCACGCCGATCCACGCGGGTGCGCGCAAGAACGACGGCACGCCGCATGAGCCGTTGACCGATGAGGCCCGCGGCTCGATCCAAACCGAGGTCAACCGCCTCTACGAACTGTTTGTCCTGACCGTTGCCGACCAGCGCGGCTTGAGCGCCGAAGCGGTGCGCAAGACCGAGGCCGCGCTTTACTTCGGTCAGGACGCCATCAACGTCGGCCTGGCCGACCGCCTCGGCACGCTCAGCGATGCCGTGCAACAGATGCATGCCGAACTCGACGCCGCGGCGCGTCCGCTTTTCCTGGAGAACCCCACGATGTCCCAACCTGACGCCACGGTGCCCACCGTGGACACCGACGCCGTGCGCGCACAAGCGCGCGCCGATTCCCTCGCGATTGCCGAGTTGTGCGAGCTGGCCGGTCAGCCGCAGCTGACCGCGTCGCTACTCGCCGAGGGCGTAACGCCAGCGGTCGCGCGCCAGCGCCTGCTCGCCGCCAAGGCTGAGTCCACCGAGATCATCAGCCACTTGTCGCCCAACACCCCTACTCCATCGATGGCGACCTCGCTGGACGACAACCCGCNCCTACCCGCCGTTCCAAGAAGGTCTCAATCTCGGCGACCTGCTCAAGTTCGAAGCGGACAATATGTACTCGCGCGACCGCGTCACCATTGCGGCCAACCAAGCGCTCGTGCTGGGCCAGATCGTTGGCCGAGTTACCGATTCGAACCACGTCGCTGCGCTTGACCCGGCAGCGACCGATGGCCGCCAGATCGCCATCGGCGTAGTCATCGTGCCGATCACGACGACCAAGGACGCCAGCCCTGACGGCTTGATCATCGCGCGCCACGCCGCTTTGGCCGATCACGCGCTGGTCTGGCCTGCCGCCATTACCCCCGAACAACATGCCGCCGCAGTCGAGCAACTGCGTGCGATCGGCGTCCTCGTGCGCCACGGAGTGTGACCGATGTCGATGAACAACCCGTTCCACAACCCCGCGTTCTCGATGAGCGCGCTCACCACGGCAATCAACATCCTGCCGAATCAGTACGGTCGGCTGGATGAGCTGAACCTGTTCCCAATCAAGCCGGTCCGCACGCGTCAGGTCACCGTCGAGGAGCGCAACGGCGTCCTGTCGCTGCTGCCAACCCAACCGGTCGGCTCGCCGGGCACCGTCGGTAAGCGTGGCAAACGCGCGCTGCGCGCGTTCAACGTGCCGCATATCCCGCACGACGACGTCGTTCTTCCCGAGGAGGTGATCGGCGTGCGCGCGTTCGGCTCCGAAAGCGAATTGCAGACCGTCGCGGGCGTCATGGCCGATCACCTTCAAACGATGCGCAACAAGCATGCGATCACCCTAGAGCACCTGCGCATTGGTGCTCTGAAGGGCGTCATCCTCGATGCCGATGGTAGCGAGCTTGCGAACCTGTTCGATATTTTCAACATCGCGCCTAAGACGTTCGACTTTCAGCTTTCCAATCCCAATACGGACGTCAAGAAGAAATGTCTGGATTTGAAACGCTATATGAGCAAGGTATTGCTCGGCGAGCGAATGACAGGCATCCACGTTCTGGTCTCTCCGGAGTTCTTCGATGCATTCACAGGGCACGACGCTGTAAAAGACGCCTATCGCTTGTGGCAGGACGGGCTCGTTCTTCGAGAGGACATGCGATCGGACTTCCGATTTGCTGGAATCCGGTTTGAGGAATACATCGGCGAGGTTAGCGACAGCGAAGGAAGGACCAGGCGATTCATCGAGGACGGCGAAGCCCACGCATTTCCCTTGGGCACGATGGATACGTTCGCGACTTATGTGGCACCGGCTGACTTCAATGAGAGCGTTAATACCTTGGGCCAACTGCTTTACAGCAAGCAGGAGCCCCGCAAATTCGATCGCGGTACGGACTTGCACACGCAGTCCAATCCGCTACCGATGTGTCACCGCCCCGCCCTGCTGCCGAAGCTGAAGATGTGATTCCTTTCGAGCAGATGGATGACGTAGTCTTCGCGACGCTCGGCGTCGTCGTGCCTGTAAGGCGCCCGAACGTCTCATCGGTCCGCATCCCTCTTGTAGTGCGCGATGGCGTCGAGCGTCTTGGGGAATTCCAGCAGGTCATTGGCCGCGCGCGGCACGTATCTGCTCGTAACCGTGAGTGGACGTTCCGGCGTGGCGATGAAGTCACGCTCGATGGACGGGTCCAGACGGTGGAAGCGCTGGTCACGGACGATGGCCTCGTCAACGAGGCGGTGTTGCATGGCTGAAACAGCGCCGACGTGGCTGTTGCTCCAACGCATCGCGGATCGACTGACCGAGATTCGCTCAGATCGTGGCTACAGGACCGACATTGGCACGTCGGTCGCGCTGGAGCCGGCGCAACATCCCGACGAAGTGGCCATCGGCCTGACGCTCGCCTCGCTGGGTATTCAACGCGATGCCAACAAACCACACGGCCGGCATCGTCTGCTGCAAGGGCTGGCCGAGGCCACGCTGCCGGCGTCACTGGCCGATGCCCATGCGCAATGCCACGCCATCGCGGCCGACATCGAGGATGCCCTCGATGACTGGATTCCGCTGCCCAACGCGTTGCCGGTGCAAGTCGAGGACATCGTGTTCTTGGATCGTCCGGAAGGGCTGCCCGTGGTCGCCGTCCAGGTCGCACTGACGGTTCGCTATCGCCGCTGATGGACATCTTTATTGACGCCAATGCCGTGCTGGATGCGGCCAAGCGTGTGAGCGAGATCCCGGCGAAGGTTGCAGTCGCCCAGCGGCGTGCGCTTGGCACGTTGCGCCGCCGCTGGCCGGTCATCGCCCGGCGCGACATTCAAACCGAGTACGCCTTGTCGGCCCAGCGCGTCCGGGGCGGCATTAGCGTGCGGACCACCCGCGAGGGCGTCGAGTTGGTCGGTGTCGCGCGCGGCGTCGGCCTGCGCAATTTCGGTACCCGCAAGACGGCCGATGGCCTGAGCTACACCGCGCTGCGCGGTAAGCGCGGCTTTCGACGCAAAGGCTTCGAGAACCGCTACCGCGGTACGCCGATCGCCTTTGAGCGCACCCCGATCTCCGGAGACAAGCGCGTTCCACGCACTCCGATCCGTCGCCTATATGGCCCGTCGCTGGCGCAGATGTTGCGCAAAGACAACCGGCCCGAGCGCATGGCCCAAGCGGGCCTGGACGTGATCACCGCCGAGATCGACCGGCTGCTGCTGCGCTCGCTGCGCCGCTGATTTCGCTGCCCGAGTGCAGCCACACCATTTATATAGGAGCAACGCGACCGATGGCCGCGCAGGACCTGTTTTCCTTTCAGGGCAAGGTGTATCTCGCCCAGCGCCAACCCAATGGCAAGCCCGGTCCGCTGCGATGGGTCGGCAATGCGCCCCAACTCCAGCTGCAACTGGAGGTCCAGAACTCGGACAAGACCGAGTCGTTCAGCGGCAACCGCATGCTCTATGGCCGTCTGGTCCAGAGCAAGACCGCCAACATTAATCTGACGCTCGATGAGGCCACCCCGGAGAACATCGCCGAGGGTCTGTACTCGATCCCGGCCGCGGTGCCGGCCGGCGCGGTCAGCAATGAACTTCTGCCACCGGGTCTGAAGGCCGGTGACTTGGTCCGATTGGATCGGGGTTGGGTCAGCGAACTGGCGCTGGTCGACAGCGCGAATCCACCCGTGACGGTTCCGGCCGCTAATTGGTGGACCGAGTCGGCGTCGGCCGGAGTGATCGGGCTGCGCAAGGTCGAGGGTTCGACTCAACCGTTCAAGGCGACCTACCAGCACGGCGCGACGATCAACATCGCCTTGTTCAACACGCCGCCGCCGGAGCGGATGCTGTTCCTCGACGGCATCAACACGGTCAACGGCCGCCGGGTCAACATCTCCCTCTATCGCGTCGCGTTTAACCCGATTGAGCAGTTGGACCTGATCTCGGAGGAGTGGGGCAGCTTGCAGCTGTCGGGCGCCGCCCTGTTCGATGAGACCCGCGCCTTGGATGCGGCGCTGGGCGGCTTCGGCCGGATTGAGATGGTGGGCGGCTGATGGCGCGCAAGATCAAACCTCCTGCGTCGCCACTGGTCGATGAGTTGGCCGTGTTGCAGTCCAGTCGCGCTCTGCCGCTGGGCGAGCGCACCGTAACCGTACGCGAACTGGGCTTCTTTGAAAGCCTGCGGCTGCACGAACCGGTGGCCGCACTCGTTGGTGGCCTGGTCACGCTGACCGACGATGGCAACGTCGATCTTGGCAAGTTGCATCGGGTCTGTGCGCTGCACCCCGATGCGACGTTGGCGTTACTGGCGCAGGCCAGCGATCAATCCCTGGAGTGGGTCCATTCGTTGAATGCCGCACATGGCGATTTGCTGCTCATGACGTTCTGGGCGGTAAACGCTGATTTTTTTCTGCAGCGCGTCCTCAGCGCGCTGGAACTTCAGTGTCAGAACCGGCAGACGAATGGACCGGAGTCCTCGCCACCCTGATCGCGCACGGCCACGGCTGGCCGTGGATTAAGCGCGCAACAGCGCGGCAGCTATCTCTCTTCTACCGCGCGGCCGTTCGACGCGAGCGCAGTTTGCGCGCTGATCGCGTCGAAGACGTCAACGCCGGCTTCGCCGGGGGCCGTGATGTCACCGCATTCATTCAACAGCTTCGGAACTCCCCATGAAACTGATCGACAACTGGCGCTGTGCCTGGCGCTTCGCGAGCGTGCGCGCCATGAGCGCGGCGCTTGCCATTCAAGCGACGTGGCTGTCGCTGCCCGATGACCTGTGCGAGCGCATTCCCCTGCGGATCACCGCCAGCGTCACCGGCTTTCTTCTTATCGCCGGTCTGCTCGGCCGGCTCATCCAACAAAAGGGTCCCGATGGCGCGCCTCTCAGCTGAAGAAATCGGCGATCAGAACGTATCGGCCTTCCTCGATATGATCGCCCACGCCGAAGGCGTCGAACGATTCAGCAAACAAAGCGGCTACGACGTATTGGTGGGTGGTGGCACGTTTACCGGTTATCGGGACCATCCGCGCAAACTGGTATGGCTGCCGAAGTACCGCATCCATTCCACCGCCGCGGGCCGCTATCAGTTCCTATGGCGGACGTGGAACAGTCTACGCAATCGGCTCAAGCTGCCGGACTTCGGACCAGCGTCCCAAGACCAGGCCGCGATCGAACTGCTACGAGAGAATGGCGCGCTGCCTGACATCCAGAAAGGCTGGATCAGCTCGGCAATTCGCAAATCCCGCAAGACGTGGGCCTCATTGCCCGAGGCGGGCTACGGGCAGCGCGAGCTGCCTCTGGAGACCTTGCTGGCGGTCTACCAGAAAGCCGGCGGCCAGATCTCCTGATCGCGCCGACGTCTGCGAGGTCACCAGAAACGCAGACCTTGGCGGCGGATAGGGCGCAGGCGCTCGTTCGTCGGATTAGATGGGTTTGTTGGTAGAGCTATCCACGGCAGCGTCAACCAATTGCGCAGTCCATTCTTCTGCGAAATTCTCGCACCGCTCTCGCACCAGATCACTGTGGCGGCTGGTACTCGGCAGGGCGGATTTACAGTCGATCGAGTCGGCCAAGACACGTCGCCACTCTTGCAGTAAGACGGCTGGCTCTGGATGTGTCTTGATCATAGTAAGCAGCACCAAGTGCTGAACAGCCACCTGCGCTTGCAGTGACGAAATAACCTCTTCAGTAATGCGGTCCATAGTCAGCCCGCTGTTAAAAGTGCGGCCCGCAAACGCGGGCCGCACATAATTTACGAATTGTGGACCAGGCCCACCGGAATGCGCCGTGGCGTCGTTTCCGGACGCTTGGGAATGACGATCTCCAGCACACCGTTGCTGCCCGATGCCGAAATCCCGTCGGGGTCCGCGCTGTCGGGAAGAGCAAAGCGGCGGTGGAAGGTACCGTGCTGCCGCTCGGTACGCGCGAAGGTCTGGGACTGGCGACTATCAAGACGGCGCTCGCCGCGAATCGTCAGGATGCCCTTCTCCATTTGGACATCGATTTGCTTGGGATCGACGCCGGGAAGGTCGGCAAAGATCACGAACTTGTCGTTCTCTTCCTGGATGTCAACGAGCGGAACCCACTGACTCGTGACGACAGACGACTCGTCTGTCGTGGTGCTACGCAAGAACACGTCGTTGAGGAATTGGTCCATGAAGTGGCGGACCGGATCTTGCTTCGACGTGTTCAGCGTCGGCCATTGGGGATTACGAACCATAGCGTTCATGGCAAGGGTCTCCATTGGTCAAAGAGGGCGGTCTGTCCGCCCGTGACTCCAACTAGGGCTCGACGAGGGGCTTTCAAGACCTATTTTTTCGCCATTAGGCGTCGTTCATTTTTTATTTAGCTTGCCCGCCCCACCGCCGACGGCGTGAGCGGTCGGGCGCGTTCACGACCGGAGCCCGAACGACAGCATGGCCAACCGCGACACCACGATCACGTTGCTGATCAAGGCCAATGCCACACAACTCAATCAGGCTCTGGAACAGGCGGGGGTGCGCGCCCGAGTCTTCGGTAACGAGGCCGAGAACGCGGGCCGGCGCGCGGGTAAGTCCTTTGACAGCTCGCGCAGCAGCGTTGAGGCCATCGGGCGTCAGCTCGGCCACGCCAAGGCGCAAATGCTGGCCTTCATTGGCCTACAAAGCGCCGGTACCGCCATCGGCGGGTTGGTGCGTGCGGCGGACGGCTACGCGAATCTGTCGGCGAAGATCAAGCTCGCCACTACCTCGCAGGCTAGCTTCAATCTCGCCGAGGATGCGGTCTTCGCGATCTCGCAGCGTACCTCGACATCGCTGGATGCCACCGCGACGTTGTTCGGTCGCCTCAGCAGTGCGCTGAAGGACCAAGGCGGATCGCAGCGCGAAGTGCTCGGCCTGACCGAGACGATCAACAAGGCGCTCGCCGTGTCTGGCGCTACCGGCGCGGAAGCGGCGTCGACGATCCTGCAACTGAGTCAGGCGTTTGCTTCTGGCACGTTGCGTGGCGACGAGTTCAACTCGGTCAACGACGCCGCGCCGCGGTTGATGCAGGCGCTGGCGGCGAGCCTGCGCGTGCCGGTCGGTGAGCTGCGCAAGCTGGCCGAGGCCGGCAAGCTGACCAGCGAGCAACTGCGCGTTGCCTTCTCCGGCGAACAAGCCAAGAAGATCGCCGCGGAGTTCTCGCAACTGCCGCTGACGATCGAGCGCAGTTTGACCCAGCTCGACAATGCATTTACGCGATTCGTCGGCCAGCAGGATCGAGCCAGCGGTGTCTCCGTGGCGATCGCGGGTTCGATCCAGGGGCTGTCGCAGAACTTTGATGGACTGGCGAATGTGGTCGGCGTCGTCGTTGTTGCCGGTCTAGGCCGATTGATTGCGACGCTGACCACGGCCGCCGCCGCGAAAGTCGCGGGCATCCAGAAGACTCGGCTCTTGGCGCAGGAGGAGCTGGCGCAAGCTCGGGCCGCCGAGACTGCCGCGCAAGCTGAGCTGTCTCGCGCCCGCGCGCTGACGATGTCCGGTGGCGGCGCCGCCCGCGTTGCATCGGCTGAAGCGAGCTTGGCGGCCGCACAAGCTCGAACCACCGCTGCGACTCAGGCAGCTATGGCCGCGGCGGGCGCGAAGGCTATCGCCATCCGTGGCCTGTCCTCGGTGCTGACGCTGATGGGCGGGCCTCTGGGGCTCGCCATTACTGGCGTGACCTTGCTGGCGGGAGCCTTCGCGGCTGCGAGCGCGAACGCCAGCGCGGCCAAGGCCGAGTTCGAGAGCACGATCAAAGCCGCCCAGCGCTTTCGTGACCAGCAGGATCTCGATACCGGGGTGGACCTGGGTAAGCGGCTGATCGATCAGCGCGAGCAACTTCGCAAGGAACTCGAAAGCCTGCAGGTGCTTAAGCAGCCCTTGGGTCCGTTCTATGGCGGTATCCATGACGGCCCAGGTCAAAGCGGAGCGCGGTTCTTGTTTGGCGAGGATGTCGATACCGAGATCAAGCGTGTCCAGACGCAGTTGGCCGTTACCGATAAGGCGCTCAGCCAAGTCAAAGGCTCTTTAGCGGACCTACGCCAGGCGCAGGCCACCGGTAGGCGGACTGTCGTTCAGGTCAGCAAGGACGCGACCGACTTCACCAAGGCGCTCAATGCGCAGAACGAAACGCTCAAGGTCGAGCGGATTGAGCGCGAGAAAGGCCTGCGCGCCGCGCTGGAGTATCAAGCGGTCAAGGCGGCGGGCGTCAAAGACACCACGCAGCTGACCAAGGCGACGCGTGACGCCATCGATGCGCAGGTCCGCGAGCGCGACGCTGCCAAAGCAGCGACCGACGCGGGTCGCGCGCAGACGAAGGCCGAACGCGATGCCGAGCGCCAGCGCAAGGCCGGGGCGCGCAAGCTCAAGGCCGAACAAGCAGCGCAGGCCAAGGCCGACGAGAAAGAGGCCAAAGATGACGAGACGCTGGATCGCACAGTTCAAGAAGTCGACATCGCCCTCATGCGAAATCGCGGCGATGATGCGGCGGCTCGCAGGAAAGAGTTGGATCTTGAGTACAAGAAAGCGCTCGCTGATCTGCAGGCGAAGGGTAATACCGCCGACGCGCTCAAGATCCAGCTTCGGATTGACACCGACGTGGCGAAGATCGAGCTGGAGGATTTGCAGGCACAGGTCGATCGCGTATTCGGAGAGCAGTCTCGGCAAGAGCAGTCGATTCAAACTCGGCAACAGTCGGGCCTGCTGACTGAGATCGGCGCGCGCCGGGAGCTGATTGATCTACACGCCCGCACTGCCGCCGAAGTCGAGCAACTGCTTCCGAAAATGGATGCGTTGGCCGGCAAGACCGGCGCCCCGGAGTCGATCGAGCGGGTTAAAGACCTGACCGCCCAGGTGGCGGCGCTGAAGGTCCAGTCGAACGAGTTGGTCGTTACGCTCACCAATGGCTTCGAAAGCGGCCTGAGCAATGCGCTGGAAGGCTTGGCGACCGGGACGCTGACCCTGCGTCAAGCGCTCACCGGGCTGGTGCAGGATATGGCCCGATCGCTGGCGCAACTCGCCTCTCGGCAACTCGCGGCGCTGGCCACGGCGAAGCTGATGTCGGTGGTCGGCAAGATTGCCGGTGGGGGCAAGACCCCCGATGTAGCCCAGCCGGACCCCGTCCAGGCCGCGGCGGCGGGTGTCGCTTATGCGACGCCGATTACCGGCGCCTCGGTGGCGCTCGGCGTGGCCGGCGGCGTGGTGCTAAAAGCCGCCGCGGCGATGCAGACGGCTGCGGCGACCATGCTGGCCGCGAACGCATCGAAATCAGCGGCCGGATTCTTCGCCAGTGGCGGTTTCACCGGCATCGGTCCGAAATACGCCCCGGCCGGTGTCGTGCATCGCGGCGAGTTCGTCCATCGTCGCGAAGTCGTGCGGCAGCCTGGCGCACGCTCCTTTCTGGAGCGATTCAACCGCCTGGGCATGTCCGCGCTGGAAGGGTTGCGTGGTTACGCGACGGGCGGTTTTGTCAGCCCGGCGCCAAGCGCCCTCGCAGCGACGCGCGGCCCAATCGCTGACCGCACTGCGCCAGCGGCGGAAGGTGAACGTCGTGGTTCGCAGATCACCAATGTGCTGTATCTCGATCCCCGCGAGATCGTGAACGTCATGAGCACGCAGGCAGGCCGCCAAGTGATCCTGTCCACAATTCGCGCCAATGCCCCCACCGTCCGCCAGGATCTGGGGTGAGTCTGATGCTGCTGGTCTCAACCCGAGCGATCACCACCCGCCACAATTGGCCGAGTCGGGTTGGTCTCTCCCCATTCCCATCTGCCTTGCGTGCCCGGTCCTCATCCGGGCACGCTTTTTTTTGTGCCCATGACTCTTCGTACCGGCGTCGCCAGCGACCACTTCGATTTACTCAACCAACTTGAAGCCGCCTTGTGCCGTGAAGGGCATGCTTGGGGTTTGCTCTATGCCGGCGCTGGCAACGGCGCGCTGACCGGAGCCGATGGCGCGGCCGGCGGCTACCGCGGCGGCACAGGCTTGATCGCCGAGGCATTTACCCTGACCGCGTTGGATGCCCAGCGCTTCCAAGTGGTAGGCGCCCTGGCCGGCGACCTGGGCGTCGCCACGGTCGGCCAACCCTTCGAACACGACCGGCTCCGATTTCGGATCAACGCGGGATCGACGGCGTTCGCGGCCGGCGATCGCTTTACGTTGAACACCTCGCCGCCCTGGACCCTGGTGCGCCGATGGGGTGTGCGGAACTCGAACTTCCGCACGGGCAACTTCACCAACCTATCGGCGCTGTTCGACAATTCAATGGATACGTGGGGCACACGCGCAGTGGCCGATCTCCCCGCGATTGCGGGAATCGAGATGATCGGCCCGGCCGCCATCCGGGCGATCACGATCGGCATTGGCGACTCGGGCGCGCGGGGCGCGGCGGCCTTCGAATTGCAGCGCTCCGATGACGGGGCGGCCTGGTCGCCGGTGCAGGCCTGGTCCGGTGTGCGGTGGCCCTCGGCCCGCGCACGACAGACGTTCCTAGTGGCGGGCAACCCGCCCGCGACCCGATTCTGGCGCGTGGTGTTCTCTGCCGCGAACGGCGCCACGCCACTAGATTGCAACGACCTGTCGTTCCATACCGACGTCAACGCCGACTTCGAACTGGAGGACCGCGGGCAGTGGGTCGTCAAGGCCCCGGGCCTGGACGGCCGCCAATCGATCTTCATCGGTGCGGAGCTATTCGAAGATCCCGCACGCGCGGCCTATAACCTGAACTGGTACGGCTTTCGCAGCTACAACCCATTGCTCAGCCTGCGCACGCAGGTCAACAACAGTGGGCTGCGGCACCTGCCGCTGCGCAATGGTCCGTTTGCTTATTGGCTCGCCATCAACGGTCAACGCGTCGTGATCGTGGCGCGGATCGGCACGGTCTATGTCAGCGCATATCTGGGCTTCGCGACCGCCTACGAGCCGCCGTCGCTCCATGAGTATCCACTGATCATCGGGGCCTGTGGATCTACCGAGAACGGCACGCCCGACGCGACCGATGCCAACTTCCGCAACTTCTTTGACCCGGGTCGCTTCGGCTTGGCGGTCAACTACCCCGACAACGTATGGCGATTGCATTGCAATCGATACGCATCGAGCTCGAACGATTATGGCGACCCCGACTACCCCAAGGTCTACCCAAGCGCCATGTCCACCAATGGAGATCGCGCGTATCTGCGCGACAACCTAGATGGCTCGTCGCCGCTGTTCCCGCTGATCCTGGGGGCTGCTGCACAACCGCGCCATGGTTGGGGTGAATTCGATGGCTGCGCGTGGACCACCGGCTTTTCCACCGCGTCGGAATCGCGCATCGAACGCGAGGGCGCGACCTGGCTGGCGTTCCAGAACACGTTCCGTATCTCCCCCGACAATTACTTCGCCTTGAAGATGGACTGATGGCTTACGCAACCTCGGCGGCGAATGACCCCAACGAGCTGCTTGATAAGCTGCGCCTGTTTGCGCAAAGCGCGGGATGGTCGATCGACGGACTGCGCGATCGCCCATCCAATGCGGGCAAGGCGCTGAGCTTGCATGCCGGTACGCTGTATGCGTCCTTCGTGTCGCAGCTGGCCGGCGGCGACGGCAACAGCCCGCCGCCCTTCCTTGGCGCATTCGGCCACACGGGCTACACCGCCAATCCAAATCCGGACATACAGGCCGACGCGAGCAGCATTGTTTGGGCGAACTATGTGCAAGGTCCCTACAGCGCGGTGCATTTCTTCGGTCGCACCACCCCGCAGCCGTACCTGCACATCGTGCTGGAGACACAAGCCGGCACCTTCAAGCATTTCGGCACCGGACGATTGATTACAGCGGGCGCCGTCAACACTGGCCAGTACGTCTACGGGAGCCAGTGGTACTACTCCGCAAATCACATCAATAATCCGGATGCGGCGTATCACAGCGTCGCGTTCGATGACACGTATTACAACTACACCGCACCGTCTACACGCATCCGCGCCGACTTTGAGGGCATCGCGCCACGTTGGCATGCGACCAATGGCGACAGCAACGACCCGCGGCGGTTATTGACCGGCTGGCGTGCGCGGGCGGCGCCGATCAATCTGCTGAAGGACGTCGGGCATAGCACGCTCACAGGTCGCGCGCCCGGGCAGCCACTTTGGTGTGCAGTGCCGCGCGGTGCCGGCCTGTTCTCGGACATTGGCCATCCGCCGGACATGCGATTCATCCGCTTGGACAGCTATGCCCCCGGCGAGGAATTGCCGTTGAGCACAGACCGCTGGAAGATCTTTCCGATTCACCGCAAGAACGGTCCGCCCGGCACGCCGAATAGCGGTGTCTACGGATATGCATATCGGATCACCGACTAGAAGACGGACATTTCATGTGGCATGGCCTCTGGCCGCTGACCTTCAGCGGTCAGGGTGACTATTTCAAATCGCCACCGTTCTGGAACGGCCAAGCCAGCGGTGCGCTCGGCGCCGAGCCCGGCATCGGGCCACGCGCGGTCGACGTCCCTGCCCACGTTGCCGATCGCCGTGTAGGCGCATCGCAGGCAATGTTCGGCGACGACTTCTTCGACCGCATCCACGTCGAGCTGCAGGTGCTGAACCTGGGTACCGTTAGTAGCGTCCAGCAACGCGCCGTGCGCGTGTGGAATGCGTACCGCGCCCGCGCGCTGACCTTGACGGAGGCCGCGCTGTCGGGCGGCGAAGGTATCGTCCTGACGGCCCCGGGCGCGACGCCGCTGTCGTTCGCTCCAATGTCGGAGCGGACCTGGCAGATCGCGGTCGGCACCGACGGACCGCCCGTGATCGCCGCGACGCTGTCGTTCCGGTTCGATGGATTCGCCGAGATTCCGGTCGTTATCACCGGTCAGCGCATTGTGGCCTGGGCGTTCGCGCCGGATTGGTCGCGCGGCGTGTTGGAGCGGCTGGCGTGGAAGACCGACATCTTGACCAGCCCGACGCAGGTCGAGCAGCGGCGTGGCCTGCGCTCGGCGCCGCGCCGTTCGTTCGAAGCGACCATGATCGTAGATGGGCGCGAGCGTGTGCTGCTCGATCTGGCCGTCTTCGGCTGGGGCGGGCGCACCTTGGCGCTGCCGATCTGGCCGGACGTGCAGTGGCTGTCTAACGAGCACGCGCTCGGCATTCGCGTGATCGCCTGTGATCCCCGCCATCGCGACTTCCGTGTCGGCGGCTTGGTGCAGCTACGCGGTAAGACGGCATTCGATGTGGAGGTAGCCGAGGTCGAATCCATCAGCGGCGCTTCGATTACCTTGCGCCATCCGACGACGAAGGTTTGGCCGCGCGGCACGCGTCTCTATCCGGTACGGACCGCACGATTGGTCGAACCGCCCAGGATCAGCCGCCTGACCGATCAAACGGCCTCGGTGAGCGCTCGATTCGACGTGGTCGAAGCCTGCGACTGGCCGCTGGTATCGGATGCGCCGATGTACCGCGGCTACCCGGTACTGGCGCGACGGCCCGATGAAACCGAGACCCTGTCGAACGGCTGGCAGCGAGCGCTGCTCACCCTGGACAACGAGTTCGGCCGTCCGTTCGTGCTGGACCCGGCGGATTGGGCTGCTCCGACTCAGGCGCATCACTGGCGGATGCACGGCCGTGTCGAGCGGGCGGTCGTCCGATCCTGGCTGTACACCCTGCGTGGCCGCCAAGAGGCCGTCTGGCGGCCCACCCACGCCGACGACCTGACCTTGGCCGCCAATGTGGCCGGCACCGCCACGGCGCTGGACGTCGCGAACGTCGGGCTGGCCCGCTTCGCTGGCTTGCGGCCAGGTCGACGCGACGTGCGAATCGACCTGCGCGGCGGCCAGTCCTTCCATCGCCGGATCACGGCAGCGGTGGCGCTGGATGACGACATCGAGCGCCTGACCATCGATACCGCCCTGGGCGTGGACATGCGCCCGCGCGATGTTCAGCGCATCAGCTTCCTGGTGCTCAGTCGCGGCGACAGCGACGAGGCAGAAATCGAACACCACACCGACAGCGACGGCGCCGCCGACGCCTCCATCGTCCTGCGCGCTGTGCGCGACCCCGATACCGACACTCCCGCACCCGCATGAGCTTCGAGCAACTGGAACGATCGACTGCCGCGGGCAATCCGCGTCGGCTGTACGAGTTCGTGCGCGGCGCAAAGCGCTGGCGCTACACCGGCGGCGACCGCGACTTCGCGCTCGATACGCAGGTCTATAGCGCCATCGCTCTTGCTGACGACGGCATTCGCCAGTCAGGCCATACCGCAAGCGACATGCTCACGATTACCGCGCCCGGAGACTTTGAGGTTGCGCGGCTGTATCGCGGGCTCCCGCCATCGAGCGAGATCGCGGTCGTCATTCGCGATGTCCATGAAGGCGATGGCGATGCGCGCGTGGTCTGGATGGGCCGCATTGCAGGTGTCAATCGGCCGAAGCTGGAAAGCACCGAGGTGCGGTGCCAATCGCTCGACGCCGCGCTCGGGCAGCCGGGTTTGCGACTGGCTTGGACGCGCGGCTGTCCCTACACGCTGTACGACCGGAACTGCAGCGCCAATCCCGAGTCGTTCCGCGTACCGGCATCGCTGACGACGGTCGCCGGCAACCTGGTCGCCGCCGGTGTGTTCGGTCAGTACCCGGACGGGTGGTTCGCCGGTGGATTTCTGGCCTGGGATCTCGGCGAGGCCGGCCTGGAGCGACGCGGCATCCGTAGCCACCGCGGCGAATTGCTGACTCTGCTTGGCGCCGGCGATGGCTTGCGCATTGGCCAGGCCGTCATCGCCTATCCCGGCTGCGGCCGGTCGATGGCGATCTGCCACAACAAGTTCAACAACGCCCCGAACTACGGCGGCGCCCCCGGTATACCCGGCAAATCGCCGTTCGACGGCACTCCTATCTTCTGATCTGCGGACACACGCATGAACATCTGGGTCCAGCTCGCGATCTGGGTCATCAGCTATTTCGTCTCGGTGGCCGCACGGCCGAAGCCTCCGCAACCCAAGCCAGCAGCATTTGGCGATTTCCAGTTTCCGCAAAGCACCGAAGGCACTCCGCAGGCGGTGGTGTTCGGCGATGTGTGGACGCCCGACTGGATGGTATTGGGCGTCGGTCAGTACCGCACCCAGCCGATCAAGCAAAAGGGCGGCAAGAAGTGATCGTGACCCTGGATCATCTGCGCCGCGTGCCGGGATTCGGAGTGCGGGAGGGTTTCTGTGCGCAGGGTGGACGCGAGTGGTTCGCCTATTACGGGCTGGACTGGAGCGCATTCGTTCGCGATGGCATCGAGGCCGAGGCGATCGAAGCCACCGGTGATGCCTTGGGCCTGCACCTGATCGCGTTCGCACGCGCGGAGGCCGCGCGTGGGCAGCAGTAAGAAGCAGACGGTCGGTCATCGCTATCTGTTCGGTCTGCACATGGGGCTGTCGCGTGGACCGCTGGACGAGCTGGTCGAAATCCGCGTCGGCGACCGTGAAGCCTGGAAAGGCTCGGTCACCAAGACCAGTCGCATCCACATCAACAAGCCCGATCTGTTCGGCGGTGACAAGGGCGAGGGCGGGATCAAGGGGTGGCTCGATGTCCTGATGGGCGAAGTAGCTCAGGCCGTGCTGCCCGCGCTGGGCGCATTGCACGGCGTCCCGACGCCCGCATTCCGCAACGTCACCACCCAATACTTCGACGGCCAGATCGCGGCAAACAATCCTTATCCGAAGCCGTGGAAGATGCGCGTCCGCCGCGCATTGATGGGCTGGGATGGCGCGCCTTGGTATCCCGAGAAGGCGGTGATCTGGCTCGCCAACGGCGCCATCCGCGCGATGAACCCGGCGCACATCTTGGTCGAGTGCCTGACCAACCGGGATTGGGGGCGGGGTCTGGACCGCGGCGTGCTGGACGAAGCCAGCTATCGCGCCGCCGCCGACACGCTGCACGCCGAAGGCTTCGGGCTGTGCCTGCGCTGGAACCGGCAGTCGTCCATTGCCGATTTCATGCAGGTCGTGATCGACCACATTGGCGCAGCGCAATACGCCGATCGTTCGACCGGTCGACTGACGCTGAAGCTGCTGCGCGATGACTACCGGGTCGAAGACCTGCCGATGTTCGATTACGAATCCGGCCTGCTCGCGATCGAGGAGGACGAAGGCGGCGCGCAGGACGGTGCGGTCAATCAACTGATCGTGACGTGGTACGACCCGATCAAGGACGAAGAGCGGCAGATCCGGGTCGAGGACTTGGCCGGCATTCAAGCGACCTGCGGCGTCGCGTCCAGCACCACCGATTACACGGGCCTACCTACGGCCGAACTGGCAGGTCGGGTCGGCACACGCGACCTGACGATCGCATGCTCGGGCTTGAAGCGATTGAAGCTGCGGTTCGACCGCCGCGGTGGCGTGCTGGCGCCGGGCGGCGTGTTCCGTATCCGCGATCCGTTTCGTGGTCTGGAGAACCTGGTCCTGCGGGTCGGCACGTTCGATGACGGCAAGTTGGCCGAAGGCGCAATCACGATCGCTGCCGTGCAGGACGTGTTCGGACTGCCGGCGACGGCGTATCTGGAGCCGCAACCTCCCGTCTGGACCCCGCCGGATCGTGTTCCGCAGCCGTCGCCGAACCGGCGCCTGATGGAAGCGAGCTATCGGGATCTCGCCGCCACGCTGAATGCGGCGGACCTGGCCGCGGTCCCGATCGATGCCGGCGCAGTTCTGGCCGTTGCAGAGCAGGCGACTGGCTTGGCGCTGAACTACGTGCTGACGACGCGGGTCGGCAACGGCGAATTCGCCGAGGCCGGCGTCGGCGACTGGTGCCCGACCGCCCTGCTGGCCGATGCGATGGCTGCGGCGACCGTCGCGGTGCAGCTGGCGTCAGGGCGCGGGCTGGATCAGGTCACGGCCGGCACCGCCGCATTGATCGAGGACGAGATCGTGCGCGTTGTCGCCGTCGATCCCCAGGCGCAGACCGCCACCCTGGCGCGCGGCTGCGCCGACACGGTGCCGGCACCGCACGCGGTCGGAGCGCGCATTTGGTTCTACGACGACTTCGCGGCGAATGATCCGACCGACTACAGCCTCGGCGAGACGGTGCAGGCTAAGTTGCTTACGCGCACGTCGAGCGCGCAACTGGACCCGACGCTCGCGCCCGTGGACACAATCAAGCTGGCCCAGCGGCAGGCCCGACCGTATCCACCCGGCGACTTGAAGCTCAATGGGCTGCGCTATCCGGCGTCGATCGACGGCGACCTGGTCCTGGCCTGGGCGCACCGCGATCGTCGGCTGCAAGCGGATCAGTTGGTCGACCACCTACAAGGCTCGGTCGGACCCGAGGCCGGCACGGCGTATGTCGTGCGGCTGCTGGATGCCATCGCGGGCCAAGCGCTCGACAGCCCAGCGGCGCTGACCGGCACCAGCTACGCATCCCCTTTGCGCGGCGTGTATCGCGTGCGTGCGGAGGTCGGCACGACGCGCGATGGCCTGACCAGCTGGCAGAAAGCCGGCCACACCTTCGACTTTAAAAACGGCCTGTTGCGCACCGAGGTCGGCGACGACTTGGTAACCGAGGCCGGCGATTTCATTTTGGCGGATTAACGATGGCGAATCAGAAACTATCGCAACTGCCGGCAGCGACCGCGCTCGTCGGCACCGAAGTGCTACCCGTCGTGCAAGGCGGGCAGACACGAATCACCACAACGGCAGCCGTCGCGGATTTACGAAAGGGGGCGTGGCAGGTGTTTACGCTCAATGCGCCCTGGGTGCCGTTTGGAGACCCATTCGCCACCGCCGGCTATCGCAAGGATGGCGGACGTGTACAGCTACGCGGGCTGATCAAATCGGGTGCGGGAGGCAGCGTCATCTGCGTATTGCCGGCCGGATTTCGACCGCCAGCGCAATTACTCTTTTTGGTTGGCTGCGACTTGGCGGCTCCCGCGCGGATTGACATAAGGATTAATGGTGATTTGCTGGTGGCACTGCCCACATCTGGCGTACTCGGGTGGCTATCGCTCGACAGCATCGCCTTTTACGTTGATGCATGACACCACATTTGCTCGAGAACGTATGGGGAAGGTTGGAGCCGTAGCCAACGCCCAGGTAAAAAAATGGCTTCGGTGCAATCGCATCCGAAGCCACTCTTAGCGAATCGAATCATCCGCAACGTGTGCTGACAGTTACTTAGCCGTCTTCGTTGTTGTTGCGAAATGGAAAGGCTCTGATACCGCCCAGCATTTGTTTCGCGTCCATACTTTCACGCGAAAAGGCTGGCTTGGGTCATTCACGCTGCCCGCAAGAAAGGTGAGTTCTTCACCCGGTGGAATCCGCACCACATCATTTGGTGGTTCGGGGTGATCGAGCACGGCCACGGCGTCCTGCCAGCGCCTTCCTTCCTTAAGCTCAATCCGCACGCTGAATGGATGAAGGATTACGGGCTTTTCATTCCCCTTATAGGCGTTGAGCTCCAATGGCTTAGTAGTTCCATTACGCAGAACATACTTGCCGTAGACAGTCCCCCAGTCCTTGTCCCTATCAGCGTCATTTCCAACGTAGGAAACTTCAACCCTGCCAGAGTGCCCACCGCACTCGCCAGCAAACGAGGCTCCCGGCAAGAGCGAAAGAGCCGAAATAACTGTGACGGCAAAGGCATTGAAAATTGACCGGCTCATAGATCACCTTCGGTGGTCAGAACAGCGTGTGCGGGATAAGCGCCCTGATCATACTTTTCTTTAGATCTTAAGACTGCTGTTTTGACATGTTTCTGAAGCATAGCTTGCATCGTTGACCGGTTTGCTTCTATGCACTCACTTTCTGACGAATAGGTGTTTCCAACAAGCTTGCTTTCAAGGCGCTCCGCACGTCGCTGCGCTCGCCCCATCCAGGCTTGCAAGTCCCGAACGTGGTCATATTCATCTCTGATTGTGGCTTGCTCCACACTGGCCGAACTGTACGAACTTCTCAAGTTGATTGCAGTCCCTAGCTCGATCGAGAATTCATTTAACCGATACTTCCCGTCGACGCAAGAGCATGTCGGAGTAATCGACCAATCTACAATGGTCCGCGCAAGTGAGTTCTTGGCGTACGGAGCCGCCCCATCGCCCGGGAACGTGATTGACGATGCTCCCCTCACAACGGCTCCCCGCACTTCGCGGGCGGGCAGTTCGTTCCATTGAAGCAGTCCGAGTGGATCTGACCACAGCATCGGTGAACCACTGACGTAGTTGTAGGTGTTCATTCCGCCTTGTAGTCCTATCGGGTCGCTTTGCAGGTACCTGCCGGTTGATGGGTCATAGTCACGATAGATGTTGTAGTGCGTGCCGCTGATTGCATCGAACTGCTGGCCCGGAAAGCGTAGATCGAAGACAAACACTTGCCCATCTAGATCAGGGTCTTGGCTGGGCAGCGAACCGCCGAACACGTCTCCAGTCAGATCCCATTTCCATATAGCCTTCTGGCGAACGGGATCGATGATCACCCGTGGGGTGCCCAGATGATCGGCCTGCACATACAGCAGCTTACCGCCGGCTACGAGGCCAATGGGCGCGTCGCCGAGCCAGATCACCTCCTGGCTTGGGGTTCCCGCGGCATCGTAGCGACCCATGAAGCGACCGACCGTGTCGTAGGTTGTGTAGTCGATGGCGACGCTATCCTGGCGCTGTACGCGCTCGCCGTTACCGCTATATCGATACGTCATCACCGAGGTGCCGTTGACCTTGACTTCGCTCATCCGTCCAGCTGCGTTATAAACCCACTCCAGCGCAGTTCCCGCGTTGCTGATCGTGTTGCCCGTGGCATCGTAAGTGCGGGCAACACCGCCCCATTGCATCAGTCGATCCGTATCGGACGCATAGAACGAAGTCGTGCTGGTGGCACCGTTCGTTACCTCGGTCATTCGATTGCGGGTGAAGGCGTTGTATATATAGGTTTTGAGCGGGGCGTTATCGGCGCCGTTCTTGACGGCCGTGAGCTGGTTGAGCGTGTCGTATTCGTACTTGCGTACAGGCGGATTGGATAGATTTCCGGAGCGGAGCGAAATCAAATTCCCGATCTCGTTGAACTCGAAGCCCAGCGACAAACCATCCGCAGCGCTGTCCTGGATGGAGGTCGGCTGGTAATTCAGGTTCAACGTCCGGTTGAGCGCACGGCCATTCCCAAACGTCAGCTTACCCGCTGGGCCAAAGGGGTAGTAGGTGATGCTGCTGAGCAGGTTCTCGCTGGCCTGACCCGGTCGGGTCACTACAACACTACCTACGTCGCCCGTGCTGGTGGCTGCGTAAGCGACGCGCATACCGCTGGGATAGGTCATCGCTAACAGTCGGCCGCCCTTCGAATATTCGTACCGCGATACGAAGGTCTTGCCGTTGATAATCTGTACTTTTCCGCTCATGCGGCCATAGCGGTTGTAACAATACTCGGTGCTACCGCTTCCATCGACGGTACGGACTAACTGCCCGACCGTAAAACGCTCATCCGCAGCGCAGGCTGCCGGTGCGGTGTCGTAGGTATGAGTGACCGTCAAGGCCGCGTCGGCCGGATAGCTAGACGTCAGCTTGCGGTTCAGAGCGTCATAGGTGAAGACGCTGGCGCGGCCGGCCGCGTCCGTGCTCGACTTGAGATTTCCGGCGCTGTCGTATGTGTTGGTCGTGGTTCCAGTTGTCGGGCTGGTCAAGGACAGCAGATCGCCGAACCGATTGCGACTGTAGGCAGTCTCTCTGCTAAGGGCATCACTGACAATGGTCAAGTCCCCGCCAGTGTCATAGTCGTAGCGTGATGCATTCGTTGGGGGGTTATTTACGTTCAATAGAGTCGCTGACGGTCGATTCAACTCGTCGGTCTGCTGGACCGATTGGGTGCCCAAGGCGTCGGTCGTGTAATTGGGCGTTCCATTTTTCCAATAGCTGGTCTTCGTGGTACGACCGTAAGCATCCTTGACGGCATTGATCCAGCCCAGCTGATTACGAAGCGTTGTGAGTGTCCGGGTGATGGTGCCGGCGCTGTCTTTGACATCGGTCTTCTCCGGGCGACCCTCGTTGTCTAGCGTGTATTGAATACGGTCACCTCTGGAGTTGTAGACGTCCGTGACGCGCCCTGCAGGGTCATAGTCAAAGCGGGTATAGACCCCATCGGGATCGGTGGTTTTCTTCAGGCGGCCGGCCAGGTCGTACTCCATCAGCGTGATGGCATCGTCGGTCTCGATGGCGGCATTGCTGCCCCGGACGATCTGCCTCAGAGGGCGGCCACGCAGGTCGTACTCGATCTCGACGATCACGCCATTGGGGTCCTTGACCGAGATGGCGCGACCGGAACGGTCGTACCGCAAATACTCAGTGATCTGACCAAGGGCATTCGTCTCCTTCCAGACATCGCCCTTGCGGTGGGTGCATATTCCCCCAGCCGTCGCGCAACCTGCATCATCTTGCGCGTAATAGCTGACATTACTGATGTCGCTCACGTCCGTGCGCGGACCGTTGACCCGGATGATCTGGCCAACGATTGGGCATGTGCCCGCCTGAACGTCATTGGATTCGCAATAAGCCGCACTGATGGTCCGGGCCTCGCCGGTTGCGGGATCGGTTCGCGTCGTGGTCAGCTCCTGACCCCGCGCGTTGTACGTCCATTGGCGCTTTGACCATAGAGTGCTACTACGGTCATAAACGCGTTCTTCCGTGGGTAAATCAAAAATGGGGTGCCAGTCAGTCTGGGTTTTGCGCTCATAACGGCTGCCGCTTGCGTCAATCCGCTGAACAATCTGTCCTTTTGCGTTGTAGTCGTAGTTAGCCTGGCCATTGAAGTCGTTGACCATGTCCGGATAGCCGTTGGCATCGTAGGTGAAATTCGCTGATCCGCTGCAGGTGTCAGTAGTGCAAATACGTTCCTTGGTTGTCACCAACTTTCGACCATTAATCGTCGTAAACGTATGCTTCACGCGAAGGCCGTTGGCATACACCACGTCGTTACCTTCGATTACATACCGCTCGGCGCCGCCGGTATGCTCCGTCGAAACTGGATCGGCATTGTTGTCGTAGCCAAAGGTGGCCTGTACTGCGCCGGTTTCGTCGACAATCTGAGTAAGAAGGCCGAATTGGAACGGCTCGGTGCCGGCGTAATAGCGGTAGTCGCGCTTATATCCCGAGGGGGATGACACCCCTTCCAGCCTGCGCTCCTTGAAGTCAGGCAGCGTTGGGAATAACGGTGCTCCGTAGGTGTAGTCGTAGCGAACACCGTCGGGATCGGTCACCGACGAGATGAATCCATCGCCATTGTGGGCGATCAACAGGGAGCGGCCCTGAGCGTCCGTTATCTGGCTGAGCCGGCCACCTGTGTACGTCAGCGTCAGGTGGTATCCATCGAGATAGTCGATGGCCATCAGGCGGCCTTGAACGTCATAGGTTTCAGTGGAGCCGTCGCCGGGAATCTCCAGTTCCCACATCAGGGGAACACCAGCTTCAAGAACGGGACGCAGCACCATTTGCACTTCCGAGCTGGCTGTCCACAGTCCCCCGACCTGCTTAAAGACGAGCTGCCTTCCGTCGTCTCGGTGGACAGTCGCAATCTTGGCGTCTGCCGATATGTTGCGAAATTCCAGGCTGCGGCTATAAGTGTGCCGCCAGTTTTCACCCATGTTTACCGTCAGTACCTCGGGCGCGCTGTTGTAGTAGCGATGGAAGCTGAGGCCGCGCCCCCCAGTGCCGGCGTAATCTACTTCATCTTGAAACTTGTTTTTGGCATTAATAACAACAGGATTGCCGACAGGGTTATTGCTGCAATCGCTGCAGCCAAGATTCTTGCCCATATCTTCTTCATCGGCTTTCAGCGGCCAATAGGTGTTGCTGCTGCCGTACCAGTAGGAGTAATTAGTGCGGTACGGCGGCTCGATATCAGGTGGAAGATCAAAACGATTTCCAACTTCGAGATGTACGCTCACCAAAGGTGCGACGGTCTCGATCATAGCCTTCTGACAGTTGGTGTGAACACGGATCGTTTGATTGAATCCATTTGGATCGATAGGCTGCGACGCGGCCTCCTCAAGTGCTCGTACTCTTTCTGACTTGCAATCTTTCATCGCTTGGCGATACGTATAGGTCGGCCCAGCGCCCGCCCAGGAATAGGGTGGTGCAGGAAACATAGCGTGTCCCGTTTCGGGCGGGAAAGCGGCATGAGCCGAGGGCGGGTGCAAACAGGCCAACGCCGCCGCCAAGCCGGCCGCCAGTGGGTGATATCGCTTAACAGCCGTCATGGTCCGTCCTTTTGAAAATGATTGCAGGTGGAGGCATGCAGGGATGCGCGCTCGCACCGCCCCATGCGAAGAACTTTAACTGTCGAGTCTCTGTAGTCGCCATATACGGTTAGCGACTGCTCGATACAGCGCCGCTATCGCTGCATCTATGGTTGGGGCAGTTGCCTGGTGATACCTGGCCGTGCAGCAAAGTGGATATCCGTCTGATGAGTTTATCGTCTGCTTCGATACAGTCGATAGGATCTCCCAAGCTTGAACTGCTCATCCGACTGCGACGCAACAGTGGCACTGAACGCAGCCCGCCGGCCCCCATTGGCCGGCGGGTAGGCCTCCTCCACTGCAGTGACCGCACTACCGACGGGGGGCACGTCGGTTAGCCGAAGCCACTTTTCGGCCTGTTCCAAGGCTCAGTGACCTAGGCATGACCATCAGTGGCGCGGCGCAGGGCCTGGCTGATCCACGCGCCTATGTTCTCGGTCGGCAGTCGTGGGGGTGGAGGTCGCCATCTTTGTCATCGTTGGCGTGATAGTGCAGCAGGCAAAAGAAAGACCCCGTTGCCGGGGCCTTTCTTTTTACTTAGTGCAAATGAAGGTAGGTGGTGCAGCGCTGGTCGAGCGAGCGTGCGGCGCTTGACCGCTCCGAGATTACGCTGAAGTACTGCGGCGTAATCTGAGTAATGGCAATCTACCCAGATACTCTCGCCTCCAAATTGCCATTCTGTTCTTCCAGATTTACGAGCGCCCCCGATCAATACCCTCATGTTCTCCGGTGGGTCGCGGGGTCATCGCCATAGCGCCAGAATTTCTCAGCTAACCGTCCCTCTTCTTAAACACCACGACTTCATCTTCCTTGCGATCTGCTTGATAACCGCGGTAGTAGATCTTCAGATGCAATGCATTGCTCTCGACACCGCAACTTGAGCCATAAGTAAGAACATAATTCACTTTCGGCGCCGAATAGAAACGAATTGCATCCGTAATGCCGTCTCCCTTCACATGAGGCGGAGCAAAGAGAAATCGAGCACCTTCAACAAGCACGCCAGTCTTTACCGGCTTTGTGGTCACGAGAGAGTAGTCAAGATTGTAAGTCGACGCGTAGACCCTTCCCTCATAAATTTTCACCCCCATCAGAGGATAGAAAGAAGCCCCACCCTTCAGCTGGCTCATAGCGCCCTTGCGCGACACCGGAACCCAAGAGCCGTCTTCAGACTTCAGCTGTGTAATTAGCTTTTGCTGATCGCAGGCAGCGTGCGCTCCAATTGCGGGCATCGCAAAGCACACCATAAGCGCTCCAATCCCGCAGATCTTCACTTTATTGGCCAGTACCATACTGAGTCCCCCCTCGTATATGCCGACTGCGGATAAGAAGTTCCCATATATCCACCCTTGAATAGATCAATATGAGATGCTTGGCCGTCACTCCGCGGAACAAAAATTATTCCTTGCGCCTTATACCAAAATTCTCGCTCTTCGAACTGACTTCCGGTAAGTATTTGCGGGCGCCCGAACTCCTGATGCAACCAAGACGCCAGATTATGTGCCGACCTCGGGTAGCCCTCTCTCGTGACGTTAATTTCAGGATAAGTCGTCATGTCCACGCCCGAATCCAGAAGCGATTTACCCAATCTAATAGCGCATTGATTCAGCGCGTAAGGTTCTGCGCTCGGATGGCTAGGCTTCCCGTTGCTGGGCTTTGGATAGTTCTGCCACAGAGTATCAAACGATGGAAACTGCCGAGCCATGCGCTCACTGTACTCACTCTCGGGTTTCCACAATGTGGGCGGGCCGATACGAGGGAGCCGTGTTCCCAGAAGCCCAGAAGGATCAACAGACACAGTTGGAATGCCTCCAACATAGCCGTAAGTCGAAATGCCACCCGCTAACCCGATAAGATCTGACTGCACATACCGCCCACTGCCCGCATCGTAATCCCGGAAGTAGTTGTACACCAAGCCGCTGGCCGCATCATACCGCTGCCCCGGGAACCGCATATTGAACACAAGCGCGGTGCCGTCCAAGTCTGGGTCTTGGTTCGGCGGACTGTTTCCGAACGCCTCGCCCTTCGCATCCCACGTCCAAATCGCGACGCCGGTGGTGCCGCGATTAGGATCAACGACCGCACGCGGCGTGCCCAGGTGGTCCGGCTCAATGTACTTCAATGACTGCGCAGTGCCCGCACCGTCCAACAGACCGACCGGCAGGTTGTCCATCCAGATCGCCTGCTGGATCGTGGCACCCGTGCCATCGTAGTCGCCGATCCACTGGCCGGCTTCGTCGTAGAGCGTGTAGGTGGTCACTGGGCCGGTGTCGCCATTGATCGCCGCGACCCGCTCGCCCTTGGCGTTGTAGCGATAGCCCTTCGTCACCACGCCGCCTTGCTTGACCTGCTTCATGCGGTCGTTGGGGTTGTAAACGTACTCCTTGGCGGTACCGCCGATGGCGATGGTGTTGCCGACGGCGTCGTAGCTGCGGGTGATATTGCTGCCACCAACGGTATTGATACTGGTCAGGCGATGACTGGTGGTGGGATAGACATAATCCTCCTCCACCGTGCCGTGTGTCAGTTTCTTGCGGTTGCCGGTTTTGTCGTATTCGTAGGTTTCCAACGCGTCGTTGCTGGTCCCGTCCCGGGTCACAGTAAGGCGGCCTAGCGCGTCGTAGTCGTACTTCGCCTGGAAGGTGCTGAGCAGGCCGTCCTTAAGTTCGGTCAGGTCGCCAACCGTGTTGTAGCCGTAGCCCAGCGACAGGCCGCCACTGTCTGTGTCGAGGATGGATTTCGGCCGATAATCGAGGTCGTAGCCGCGCTGCATAAGTCGACCGTTGCCATATTGCCAGCCCAGTACGGGGCCAAAGGGCTCGTATACCGCCGACTTCAGCAACACCGTGGTCGGACCGGCGGCCGGGGTGACTTTGATGTCCGCAATGCGACCTTGGCCGGTATACCAGTAGTCCGCGACAGCGCCGTCCGGATACGTGACCGATTTCAGACGGCCCGCTTGGGTGTAGCCATAGCGAAGGGTAAAGCTCTGGCTGCCGATCGTTTGCACTTTGCGAACGACCTGGCCGAAGCGGTCGTAACAGTACTTAAGCTCTGTGCCTTCCGTTCGCATGGCCGTGACACGGCCCAGGGCAAACGTTTCCTCGGCTGCGCAGGCGCTGTTAACGGTGTCGTAGTCGTATTCCACATCCGCAGGGCCCGCGGCGGTGTAGAACACCGCCGTAGGACGGTTCAATGCATCGTAAGTGTAACGATGCGCCGCAGCGTCATTGGCGTCCTGCTTGGTCGCCAACAGGCCTGCGCTGTTGTAGGTGTAGTTCGCAATGCCGGTGTCGGGACTGGTCAGCTGGGTCTGGTCGCCGAACCCGTTATAGGCGTAAAGAGTGTTCAGGCCGTTGGGGTCGGTTACCTTGGTGACTTGATCGAGTGCGTTGTACTCAAGCGTAGTCTTGACCTCTTCCCCGTTGATCATCTGCAAGGTGCTGGTGAGGCGGTTCAACGGATCGTGGTCTTGGTTCACCACCCGACCTAACGCATCGGTGGTCAGGTCCGGATTGCCGTCGATGTCGTAAGTGAAGCTGGTTGCGTTCTGTGAAGCATCCTTCACCGCGGTCAACTGCCCAAGCGCGTTGTAGACCCGCGACAGGGTGCGCCTCAGGGTGCTGCTGCCGTCTTCAGTGTCCTCTTTCTTTCGACTACCCGCTTTGTCGAGGGTATAGATGATCTCGTTGTTGTAACTATCGGAAACGCCAGTCAGGCGCTGCGCCGCATCGTAGTAATAGACCAGCGAGGTTTCTCCGGGCAGCGTCACTGTCTGAATCTGGCCGGTCATCCAATAACTGAGGAGCGTGATCCGATCGTCGCTCTGAGTGCTATCGTCGGCGCCGCGCTCCTTGACGGCCGTCAGCCTGCCCCGCGCGTCGTAGACATAGTCGGTGACTAAGCCATTGGGATCGAGAACCGACAGCGGTCTGCCCATCGGGTCGTAGCCGAGCGTTTCGACGGACCGGCCGAGGGCATCAGTCACCTTCCGCAAGTCGCCCTTGCGATACGTGCATAGCGCCGGTGTGCTGGCACAGGTGCTGTCGTCGCTGCCGTAATAGACAAACGTACTAATGTCGTTGACGTCCGTGCGCGGGCCGTCGACCGATTTGAGCATGCCCAGGATCGGGCAGGTGCTATTGCTGGCCGCAACATCCGCTGCTTCGCAATAGGTGTAGGCCGTGGTGCGCGTCTGGTTGGTGGTCGTGTCGCGTACCGTCACGCTGGCCGGTTGCAGGCGGGCGTTGCGTGTAATGCGGGTCTCACGATTGCCGACTTTGGTCAGCACGACGCGATTGCTCGCACTGTCACGGCGTTCCTCGCGAGTGCGCGCCAAAGCTGTTTCATAGGCCTCGGTGACAGCATGCGTCCAGGCCGGGTGGCCTGTGACGGGATCGTTGGCTTCTGTATAGGTATGCTTCGTTTTGGTTCCATTACGGTCCGTGACGGTATCGATCCGGCGACGGAAGTCGAATTCGTCAGCGTAGTAAGTCCGATCGATAGGACCTTTGCTGTCGATCAACTTACCGGCCTTGCGCGGCTTGGTGGCGGCCCCGGCCGTATCCAGGCTGTAGTTGGTTACATCGCCCAGTGCGTCGGTGACCGCCGCGCCGCCTTGCGCCGAATAGGCTACGGTCACGCCATTGACACCGCCCGCGAGTTGCGCGCTGATCGACCGACCCTGTGTATCGTAGGCAAAGGTGCTATAGCGCTGGCCATCCCCGGCAGTAACGCCGGTCAAGTTCTGCGGGAAGTTCGAGTCTTCATAGTGATAAGTGCGTGTGCTGCTGACAAAATCGGCTGTTTGAACTTGGCCGTTAGCTGTATAGCCGTAAGTGACCAGCGGATCGCCGGCTGACGAAATCGAAGCGATGGAAGCGTTGGCCGAAACGCCGGAATAGGCGATGACCAACGAACGCCCGGTCGAATGGGTGATCGTGATTAGGCGGCCGACGACGTCGTAGCCGTAGGTCAGTGAGGTGCCATCGTCCGCGCGCTGCTCGAGTAACTGACCCGCAGCATTGAAGGTCAGATTTCCATGGGACTGTTGCAGCACCCAGTTGGTCCCGGACGCGGTGATCCGGTCGCCACTGCCGTCGACGGCTTCGTAGTAAGTGCCTTGGTTACGGAACGGCAGGTGCGAGCCATTGGCTTGGACCAGACCGAGGGTTGGATCGGTGATGCCCTGAATCGTTAGCCGGATATCGTGCGAATGGGTCCAACCGTAGCCGAAGCCGGCCGCCGCATTCGAAGTGACCGAGTGGTAATAGCGATCGAAGCGAATCCAGCTCAGGTCGATATCGTTCTCGGTCTCGTATTGGTCACCGGTGGAGAAATCGACCGGGTCGCCGACCAGGGTGCAGCTGTCGCAGTACAGCGGTGGCGCGGTCAGGCGGGCGACATAGAAGTCATCCGAGCAAGTGTTGTTCGAGGAGTTCCAGGTCACGTATTGATTTGAGCAGCGCGTGCGCAGCCGCACGACGGACTCGGCATCGTCATAAAGCGAACAGATGCCACCTGACTTCCGGTTCCATTTGACGTTGTAGGCGGTCTGCTCGCGTGAGCTGATACCATCGGACCATTGGTTCAGCACACCCCACGCGATATTCCGCACGACGGTGGTGTTCGGGGTGCAGCCACGATCGCTGCTCTTCTGGTCGTAATAAGCCTTGAGTGCGGCCACGAATACCGGTTCGTCTCCGCTGGCCCCGACGGAGGCGGTGTAATCCCACGCGTTGACCTGGGAGATCTCGGTCGGAATGCCGTAGGTCAACTCGACCTTGGTTTCCGTGATCGCGCGCTTCTTGATCGCGGTCATGTACTGATAGCCGCCGGATTGCGCCCGGGCGGAAGCCAGCGCTTGCTGCTGCGTGTCGTGGGTGGTTGCCAGCTCGTAATGCGTCCACTTATGCCCACTCTCTTGGGCGGCGACTGAGCCGACCTGTAGGAACGCAATCATGGCGAGCACAGTCCGCCACGAGCTTCTGCTTCTTCCTGCATTTGACAGCCTCGGGGGGAATGCTCCCGCTTCGGCTCGCCTGTTTGGCGTTGCGCTGTCTTTCACGATTCAACTCCTTGTGTCGCAGCAGATAAAGGGCCGTGTTCAGGCGACCCAGTGGCGGTGCGTTGTCCATGGCGAAGCGACACCGCGCCCTGGACTGGGGCGTGGCGTTGAAAAGGTGGGATTGATTGCATGACCTGTCCTTGGTCGCGGCGCCATCAGCGTCGGCGATGTCCGTCTTGCTGGATGAGATTCGGCTCAGCTCAAACCGCGCGCGGTCTCAAAGAGCGGGCTATCGAAGGCAGCATGCCACTTCCCCTGCGATTGGCACAGGTCCATCAGCTGGTCGGGACGCAAATATCGAATCAGGCATTCGACGTTCCCGCTTCGGTTCGGAGCATGCACTTCGGCCGGGACCCCGGTATCGAGGTGCAGGCGCCGCGCTCTGACCCGAGCCGCCGTGGTCGCGGTCTCGTTGGAGGGAAACGGAGCGGCGTCGTCTGCGCCGTTGACTGACACCCGCCAGTTACCCGGTCCACGATGTACGACTTCGAAGATGACAACGCTATCTTGAGAATTCGTGCTCATTGAAAGTCCCGGCCGAAATATTGTCGGCCGGTTGGCCGCTTTCAAATCAAGCTAGCGCGCGTCTTCCGAAATAAATGTAGGGAAATTCTGATTCGTCATAGACATTTGTCTACGTCGGCATAGACAACTGTCCACGTGAGTTAGACGGCGGTCCACAAGCACGTGGACATAAAGCACTTTCAAAATGATCTGGTTGCTAACGCAGAAGCTCTTTTGGCTTAGTCACGTCCAACGGACGCACTGGCCAAGAGGGATAATGATCAGAGTATTTGTTGTTGATGATCATCCGCTGCTACGAATCGGGTTGCGCTGGCTGTTGGAGGCCCAGGGCGATATCCAAGTAATCGGTGAAGCTGGGAGTGCGGCGGATGCCGTGATCATGATTCCGGTGGCAAAGCCGGACTTGGTTCTTTGCGATTTTCATCTGCCTGATGGCGATGGACTGGATGTGGCTCATCGATTGCTTCAGGAAAATCCCAAGCTGAGGATTCTGGTCGTCTCGGTTTTGGAGGGCGGCCCGATTCCCCGCAAGCTGCTGGCGGCCGGCGCACTGGGATACGTGTCAAAGGCTCGGGACGGGGCAACTCTGTTGCGCGCTGTCCGGGAGGTCGCCGCCGGGCGCAGGTTTCTGGATGAGGCGCTGGGCGCAAATATCCTCTTCGAGCCTTCACCATTCGACCGGCTCAGTCCGCGTGAGCTGGAGGTCGCGCGGATGATGGTTCAAGGCGTGAAGACCCCGGTGATCGCCAAAGCACTGGGTATCACCGAGTCGACGATTCGTACCTTCCGGGCGAGAGTGTTGGAGAAGCTTGACGTGCGTGGAGAGGTGGCCTTGGTCAGGCTTGCGATGGACTGCGGGTTCGATAAGCGGGGTCGATAACTCGGCGAGCCGCCGCTAGTGGCGCGGGTAGCATCATAGGAAGCCGAACTCGCGCCGCAGCTCGGCATAATTCAGATGTCAGACGACTATATTGAAACTTCTCGCATTCATTGCAGCTCTGCTTGTTTCCGTGCCGGCGGCGGCCATGTCATGCGGCGGGCAGCAGTCGGTAAAGCAAGCCTACTCCGCAGCGCGAGACGTCTTCTCTGCTCACGTTGAAGAGACCTACATAGCCTCGAGCTTCGGACGAGATGACTTTCACTTTGCAAGGCTACGTATCCTGCAGGTCTGGAAGGGCAGCCTGAACCCTGGAGATGTCGTTTCGACCACCGCAGAAGATACGATCAGCCTTGTCAGTGATGGCTTTGTACCCCGCCAAGGCTCCAATGTGCTTGTCTATTCGGGCGGGGCACAGCCCTTTGCCCTCAGCACGTGCTCCCGGTGCGCGTCACTGGAGAACACACCTGATCTATCGACGCTTCAAATGCTTTCCAGGCGGGTGCATGGCAGGTAGGCGGCTTAAAAATTCGTTCAAGCCGAAGCCGCTTCGCGGCACGGCTTAATTCAGGTATCAGGCGGCAGGAGAGAGAAAACTATGGCGCTCATGGATATCGTTGAGATCGGAGAGGTGCTCCTGTCATGGCGGTTCTATGTCGGTACTGCAGTTACAGCAGCGCTATGCTGGCTCGTTTTCACCTGCATCCCGAATGAGACTGTGGCGTGGGTCATCTCAGCGCCGCTGGGCATCGGCGGATTAGGCTTGAGTTTTTGGTGGCAAGTACGGGCGGACTTCGGTAAGTGAGCAATGACTTCGTATTCGTTGCGGCGAGCAGATTGCTCGGGCCAACCGCCTGACGGTTCATCCAAGCTGAAGCCGCTTCGCTGCTCGGCTCCGAAAGGGACCGAGCGTCGCGTTGGTACGTCTAGCCCCTGAATCGGCGCGCGCGCTGCTGGGGCAGCTGGTGCCTACGTCCCTTCCAGGTAGTGTGCTTTCTGCGCCGGATAGTAGTCGTCGAATGATGGGGACGGCTTGCCTTCGCGAGCAGCAACTAGCTTGTCCAGGTAGTATTCCCAGCCCGGGCCTACATCTCCAACCAATTCCCGATCACTTAGGGGCTGCACGAAGCGCAACTCCGTTGTGCTTCCAACCTGCATCAACGTCAGCTCGATCCGCCAATCACCGTAATCATCTTTCATCGTGACAACCAAGCGATGCGGAGCTTCACAAGCTTCGATCTTTACGTTGGACCACGGCCGGCCTTTTTCATGGATCAGTTGCAGCCGTATGACATTGCCAACGCCAGCTTCGCCTTCCCAACCTCCGAACCAGAGCGCGGTCTTCTCGGGTTTCGTTACGCTTTCCCAAACGTCATCGAAGGTTGCTTGAAACGAGCGCGTGATCATCAAATCGTTGCCATGAAGGTGGCCGCTGGGCTTGGGGCTCACCTTGTCTCCTCGTTGCCATAGAGTTGAAAGACCAATTGGAGTGCTGCTAGATGGTAGTGGGGCTCCTCTCGCGGAGAAATCCCCTTTCGGTAGCTGATCTTGCCGAAGCCGCTTCGCGGCTCAGCTGGTTCAGATGTTCGCTGATGTCCTCTTCTGGCCGGAAGCGGACCTGCACTGGCGATGTTCATTCGACCTGACCGCCACGCCGTTCGCCGCCTAAATCGGCTTCGTATCGCATCCCAACTGGCACCTCGCGCACTTCGCGCGAGCCCAAGGGATCAGCAAGCCATGCTCAACGCAGCACGTATCAACCCAGGTCGCGGCATTAGCCCCGTTGTCAGCACGAAGATTTTTGCCGCATCGCTGCTGTTGGGGAGCTGGACCGTCGCGTGGCACCGATGGCGACCCGACGTCGCAGAACTGTGATCGCGAGCAGGTCATAATGACGAATTACGATTTGCACTTCGATCAATTTGAGGAGCTAATCCTGCAAACTAATTCAGCGGCAGTGAATTTGACCGTCCCTCGCACGGAGATCGTCTTCGGGCTTTTAGCTAAAGGAGCCACTATGAAAGCATCCGCAATCACGTTGTGCCTAATGAGTGGCGTTGCGGCTTCTGCATTTGCACAGCCACAAAAAATGCCGATTAAGTGTGCGGACTTAAAAGCGCACATCGCGGCGGGGCTCTACAGTCAATGCTCACCAACTGTCACAAGTTCGATCGCCAATGGGTCGCGAGCCCAGACACAATGCTCCCATGCCGGCGGACAGAATGTGCTCATCACCATTGACACATTTAGCAGTGGCAATCAGGCCTGTAGCACTCAAGTAGTGGTGCCAGATTAAGAACTCGCAGTACATACCAAGCCATAGTTGCTACGTTGAACAATCCCTTGCTCTCGGAAGTGCAAGTGGGGCCGCCGCTCCGCAGGAATGGCGGCCCCACAATGGATGCTGTGGGCGATCCGCGAGATCAATGCGTCCCATGCCTTCGTCGCGGCCTGGCTGCCGGGCAGCGAGGGCGCCGGCATCGCCGATGTTTTTTTGCGTGATCCTGACGACGGCATCCATTACGACTTCAAGGGCAAACCCAGCTTCTCCTGGCCGCGGCGCGCCGATCAGCACGCCATCAACGTCCTCCAGCAGGACTACCGCCCGCAGTTTCCTTTTGGCAACGGCCTGACCTACACCAGCAGGGGCGATCTCGCACCGCTCTCGGAAACTTCCGGCGTATCGCTAGCGCAAGCACAACCGGCTCATTACTACGGGCTTGGCCTATTGGCGCCGCGACTGTCGTTAACGCTGGAAACCGCCGACCGGCGCGCTGTCAGCATCAAGACGCTACCTGCGGCTATAGAAGACAGTATCCGCATCGTTGCGGTCGATCACCGGCGCCAGGAGGATGCGCGGCGTGTGACTTGGTCAGGGTCGGCGCGCGCACGCTTATCGTTGATCGCCGACGCGGGGAAGGACCTGACGCGGGAGGCCAACGGCGACATGCAACTGTCGCTGGCGCTTCGCGTGAGCGGGAATGAGCGACTGTCCCTATGAGCAATCCCGGTTGATGCGGCCGCCCACCTGGATTAGCTCCGCCGCCGTAAGCCAATTAGCGCAGTTTTTCCTGGGGCAGAAACAGGGGGCAGAGTGCACTTTCAAAGGCGCCCCCCCCTGAAACACCATGCCTTCGAAACACCAAGCCGAAGCCGCTTCGCGGCTCGGCTGCATCGTCTCAGTAACAATAAAAAGTTGAATGCCCAAAGCGTCGAAAACGCATAGGCTGCTATCGGCCAATTGAGGACGTTCACAACGCAGGCACACCACAAACTCGTCGCCCCTATAACGCGAACTTGTCTACGGTCCTTACTTCGGCCTGGACGAGTGATCCGCGACTCGCCCCATGCCGTGATCCGTTCCACGATCGCGTTGGGGCCCGCCGCATCCGGAGGAAGGAATATCTACTCTCAAACCAGCATTGACTGCTGGGCGAAAATGCCTGCCATCGCGCCTTGCCATGTTGCCGTGGTGACCGAGGGCATGCCGGGGTTAGCGAGGTCGCCGGCGGCGTAGATGCCCGACACGCTGGTTTCGCGGCGCTCGTCGACTTTGAGGGCGATGCCGACGGGCGTATCGACCGTGGCGAGGCCCAATGATTCATGCAAGCTTGCGGACGGCTTGTTGCGCGGAAGGGCGAACAGGATATCGACCGCGACATTGGGGCCGGTATCGAGCTTGACGGTAGCGGCATGCCCGCCCTGACGGGCGATCTCAATGATTCGCCCATCAATGACAGGTACGTTGCGGCGCGCCAGATCGGCCTGGATGTCGGGCGAAATGTCGTGGCCATCGGCAAAGACCGTCAACGTGTCGGTCCAATCGCGAAACAGCCTGACAGACTGGTGCGACTGCGGGCCGGACCAGACAACGCCCCAATGCTGGCCGGCGACTTCAAAGCCATCGCAATAGGGACAAGGCACGATGGACGTGCCCCAGCCTTCGACGAAGCCCGGAACATCAGGTAGCTGATCGACAACGCCGTAGCTCAGGATCAGGCGGCGCGCCCCAAGGCTCTCGCCATCGGCTGTGAGGACGGAGAAATCGTCGATGGCACCGGAGACGCTGTCCGCCCGCGCACTGACGAGCCTGATCGTGGGATAACGCGTCAGCTGCTGCCGCGCCTCGGTCAGGATGTCCAGCGGTGGCTTGTGATCGTGGCCGAGCAAGCCATGCGAGTGGCCGGCGAAGCGATTGCGCGGCAGGCCGGTATCGAGAACAACGACCTTGCGGCGGGCACGGCCGAGCTGCAGCGCGGCGGCGAGACCGGCAAAGCTTCCGCCGATGATGATGACGTCATTCATGGTGATGTATTCCGTGCTGTCTACGGTGAGGGGACTGGGCCCGACGCGCAATATTGCTCGGAAAAACAGGGCTATTGCGGGCGGGTGCGTACGGAATTTCATGGCGGCTTATGTGCGCAGGTTCCTCGATGCGTCCAGAGGTCGCGAACATATGCCGGGAAACAAATGTCTCTCTAGTACGGTTATCGGGCCAGCCAGAACTTCTTTGAAATGCCGGTGACAAGGACAACTTTGGAATTCGACATGACGGATTCTTCCCGTGGCTAACCAGTCGCGGTGGATCAGGCCTGCAAAGAAGACGGCCTGATTTTGAACCAGATGGAATACATCGCCGGCAGGAACACCAGGGTCAGCACTGTTCCCGCGAATGTTCCGCCGATCAGCGTGTAAGCGAGGGTTCCCCAGAACACGGAATGGGTCAGCGGGATGAAGGCCAGGATCGCCGCCAGGGCGGTCAGGATTACCGGCCGGGCTCGCTGTACCGTGGCCTCCACGACAGCGTGGAACGGAGCAAGTCCTTCCTGTTCGTTGTGATGGATTTGCCCGATCAGAATCAGCGTGTTGCGCATCAGGATTCCCGACAGCGCAATCAACCCGACCAGCGCGTTGATGCCGAACGGCTGCTGGAACAGGAGCAGTGTCGGCACGACCCCGATCAGTCCCAACGGGCTGGTCAGGAACACCATGACCATGGCGGAGATCGAGCGCACTTGCAGGATTAGGATCAACAAGGTGATCGCCAGCATGATCGGGAACAGCGGCAACATGGCTTTCGTTGCCTTGCCGGACTCTTCGATGGAGCCAGCCTGCTCGATGCTATAGCCCCTCGGCAGCTTCTCCATGAGGGGCTGAAGTTGCTCAGTGATGGCCGATGACACGTCCGGCGGCTGCAGGCCATCGGCAATATCGCCGCGCACCGTGATTGTCGGCATTCGATCACGGCGGCGCATGATCGGCTCTTCCATGCGTACGTCGACCTTGCCCACCTGCGAAAGCGGGATGCGCTGCCCGTTGGCGCCAGCCAACGTAAAGTCGGTGATCTTGGCCGGGTCGAGGCGGGTGTCGCCCGCCGAACGCGCGACGACTTGCACTGTTCGAATGTCCTCGCGCACCGCGGTGACAGGAACACCGTTCAACAAGAACTGCAGCTGCAGCGCCACGGCGTTGGAGGTCAGCCCTACGGCCTGCAGCCGGTCCTGCTGCAAGGTGAAATGCAACGCGGGCGTACGTACGCCCCAGTCTGTATTGACCGTGCGCATCATCGGACTGGTCTCCATGACCTGCTGCACGTCGGCTGCGATATTGCGCAGCGTTTCGGGTTCGGGGCCGGCCACCCGGTAGGCCACCGGATAAGGTGAATACGGACCAAAGATCAGTTGAGTCACGCGCAGGCGCGCCTCCGGGGCAAGGCCGTTGGCGATCGCCTGACGCAACCGATGTTTCAGCGTGTCGCGCTCGTTCTGGTTGTCCGTTCGCACCACGATCTTGGCAAACGACGGGTCTGGCAACTCAGGCCCCACCGAGAAGAAGAAGCGAGGCGCGCCTTGACCCACGTAAGCGGTGACGATCCTGGCTTCCTTTTGTTTACTCAGCCATGCCTCCACCTTCGCTGAGGCCGCACTGGTCTGGTTGATCGACGTGCCATAAGGCATCTGCACCTCGACCAACACTTCGGGCCGGTCCGAGATCGGGAAAAACTGCTTCTTGACCACGCCCATCCCGAGGACAGACAAAACAAACAGAGCCACGACAGAACCGGCGACCAGCCACTTGCGCGCGATCACGCGCGCCAGGATCTGACGGAAGCGGTTGTAACGCGGCGTGTCGTAGATCGCGCCATGGCCGCCCTCCACCTTCTTGAAGTCCGGCAGCAGCTTGACGCCCAGATAAGGCGTGAAAACCACGGCAACCACCCACGAGGCGATGAGCGCGATGCCCACGATCCAGAACATGTTGCTGGTGTACTCACCCGCGGATGATCGGGCGAAGCCGTTGGGCATGAAGCCGACAGCGGTGACCAGCGTTCCCGAAAGCATGGGCGCGGCTGTATGGCTCCAGGCATAGGCGGAGGCGGCGACGCGGCTGTATCCCTCTTCCATTTTCACCACCATCATTTCGATGGCGATGATGGCGTCGTCCACCAGCAGGCCCAGCGCCAGAATCAGCGAACCCAGGGTGATGCGATCGAAGTTCTTGCCGCTCGCAAGCATTACCAGGAAGACCGCCGCAAGCGTCAGCGGCACCGCGGCGGCGACCACCAGGCCAACGCGCCATCCCATGCTCACGAAGCAAACCAGCATCACCACCAGTAGTGCGGCGAAGAACTTGAGCATGAACTCGTCGACCGACGAATCGATATTGACGGCTTGGTCCGTGACTTTGGACAGGCTCATGCCGAGCGGCAGCTCGGATCCGATAGCGCTGACTTCAGTGTCCAGCGCCTTGCCCAGGTCGAGCCCGTTCCAACCCTCGCGCATGACCACGCCTAATAGCAGCGCGGGTTCGCCACCGTTGCGGATCATGAACGTCTTTGGATCTTCATAGCCACGCTTGACCGTGGCGATGTCGGATAGCTTCAACGCGCGGCCTCGCGCCACCACCGGCGTATCGCTGATCTTCTGCAGTTCGTCGAATGCGCCGTCCAGACGGATGAATACCTCCGGTCCTTTGGTCTCCACGGAACCGGCCGGCGTCAGCGCATTTTGCGTATTGAGCGCAGCGAACACTTCCTGCGGATTGACTCCTAGCGTGGCCAGACGCTCATGGGAGAATTCGACGTAGATGCGTTCTGACTGTTCGCCGACGATGTTGACTTTCTTGACGCCTGGCACGTGCAGCAGCCGTTGGCGTAACGTCTCAGCGTCGCGCACCAGTAGGCGTTGCGGCTCGCCCTGCGCCTTGAGCGCATACAAAGCAAAGGTGACGTCCGCATATTCATCGTTGACCATTGGCCCGATCACGCCGGACGGCAGGTTGCCTGCCTCATCGGCTACTTTCTTGCGGGCTTGGTAGAACTGCTCCTGCACCTGCGAAGGGGGCGTGGAGTCGAGCAGTGTCAGCATCGTGAATGCCAAGCCCGGTCGCGTGTAGGTTTCAGAACGGTCGTACCAACGCAGCTCCTGCAGGCGCTTCTCGATCTTCTCGGCGACTTGGTCCTGCATCTCCTGCGCTGTCGCCCCGGGCCAGGCGGTAACGACGGTCATCACCTTGACCGTGAATGCCGGGTCTTCGGCGCGTCCCAGGTTGAAAAATGAGACGAGTCCTGCCAACGACACCAGAAAAATCAAGAACAAGGTGATCGAGCGTTCGCGAACGGCAAGTGCCGACAGGTTGAAACGGCCTTCGCTCACGGGCGGGCTCTCCCGGTCGCCGCGGCGGCCGATTGACCGGCCACTCGCACCTGCTTGCCTTCGCGCAGCAAGTGCGCGCCAAGCGAGACGATCGTGTCGCCTTGCTTCAGCCGGCCGCTGACACGTGCACCGTCGTCGTCCAAGTGTTGGACCACGACCGGACGCCAAATCACTTTCGACGACTGGCCATCGATCACCCACACACCCGAGCCCTTGCCGGCATCGAACAGCGCGCCCACGGGTATCTGCACGCCGGCCTGCGTGGCGAGAGAGCCGTCCGGAATCTCGACGGTGACCGTGGTGCCCAGCGGGGCGTTGGCCAAGGAACCTTCAAGGACGTAGCGCGCTTCGAAAGTGCGGGTGAGTGGATCCGCGGCATCCGACAGCTGCCGGAGCAAGGCGGGAACGCCACCACCCTCTTTACCGAACAGACTGGCCCGCCCGGCTGAGCCAACCGCTGGACGCAGCGTTTCCGGCAACTGAATTACCGCCTCGCGGCTGCCGGCGCGGGCAACCCGAACCACGACCTGCCCGGCCGCGACAACCTGGCCAGGCTCGGCCAGCGCCTCGATGACAACGCCATCGGCGTCGGCGATGAGCGTCGAATAGCTGTTCGCGTTACGGGCGACTTCCGCCTGGGCCGCGGCCGCGCGCAGCTGCGCCTTCGCGGAGTCCGCGGCGGCTTTGCTCTGATCGTACGCGGAAACGGAGATTGCACCGGTTCCGACCAAGGAGCGGTAGCGAGCTTCGTCCCCCATCGCCTGCTGCGCCAATGCTCGCGCGGCGACAACGGCTTCTTGCTGCGCATGCGCGGCGAGCTTCAAGTCGACCGGGTCGATGCGCATCAGCGGCTGACCGCGTTCAACGTTCTGCCCTGTATCCACAAGCCGTTCCAGCACCTTGCCGGAGACCCGAAAGCCCAAATCGCTTTGTACCCGCGCAGCTACGGTCCCGGTGAAGGAACGTGACGCCGAGGATGCTGGCTGGACGACCGCGGTACGCACCAAGGGCGCTTCGTTGCGCGGGTCGGACTGTGGTTTTTCACCGCATGCGGCCAGTGCAAACGGCAGCGCGCAAATGAGGGTGGCGGCAGCGAGGCGACGCATGAGAGTCCCAACAGCAAATGGCTAGGACTCCAAATCTAATTCCAGTGACTAAATTAGTCAATAGTCACTACATCCACGCGTCAGGGGGACAGGCTGCGCAGGACCAGGCTGGACAGCTGTGCGGGCGCATCGTCGGTGTAGTCGAAGCTGTGCTGCAGCAGGACGGGATTGATATAAGGGCGCATGACCAGGTAGATCGCCATTGCGGTCTCGTCGATCGGTGTCTTGCGTTCGAAATCGCCCGTCTGCCGGCCCTCTTGAAGGATGTCCTGGAGTAATTTGCGAGTGCGCTCCTCAAAGTCGAGCGCTACCTGCCAGCGTTCGGTGGCCGCGGAAATGGCGATTTCGTAAAGCTTGCGATCCCGGGAAAACAGGCGAAGGCTTGCTTCTACGATAGTTTTGAACATCCGTCGCAGCTTTTCCGGGGGCCGTTCAGCTTCGTCCACGGCCGCCCTGACCTCGCTTTCGATCTCGCACAAGCAGTTCGTGCAGATCATCTCGCCTATGGCTTGCTTGGAATCGAAGAACTTATAGATGTAGGCCTTGGAGAAGCCGATGGCTTTGGCCAGGTCGGAGACGGTCGTCTTTTCGTACCCATACCGGCTGAAGTGCTCAGTGGCTGCGACTCTTATCTGATCGCGCACTTCGTGGTCGGCCGGGCCGCGGGCCGGGGCGGAGCGAGTGGTTGCCTTGGTCATGCTTGAAGCTTACCTCTGGCGTGGGAAATGAACAACGAGTGACCATTTCGTATTATAGTCACATCAACCCCTGCCCTACTCCGGAAAAAGACCATGCCGTGAAAGCACCTGCTCGCTGCATTCACTGTTGCCAGCTCCCGGGTGCCCCGGCTTGGCATTGGCGCTGCGGCGCATGCGGCGCTCACAGGTCGTCTACTGAGGGCCTTGGCTCCGATTTCGGCTTGGTCAAGCACCAGACGCTCAGCCCCTCCAGCCAACGTCCAAACCGAAGCCGTTTGCCCGCTGCGGCCTATTTGCCCTTAAGTACCGGGTACGGATTGACCGCGGCACCTTCCCACCAACGACGCTCGGGTCCCAGCACAAAGATCGCGAAGTGCAAGTGCGGCGCATCTGCGCTGGCGTTGCCCGTGCTTCCGACGTAACCAATCACCTGGCCGCGGCGGACCGCCTGTTTTTCCGCCAGTCCGTCGGCATAGCGCTGCAGGTGAGCGTAGTAGTACGCGAATTTTCCGCTGGGTTCGAACTGATAGATCGTCAACCCGCCTAGCTTGCTGTCGAACAGCTTCTCGACGTGTCCGTCAGCCACCGCGAGAACCGGGGTGCCCGCACGCGCCATGATGTCGATCGCGTCGTGCGAGCGACCCTGGCTGCGTGCGTCTGTAAACGTATCGGTCAAGTCGTTGGCGGTCTTTCCTTCGACTGGGACAAGCAGTTGTTCCGGCGCAACGGCGGCGGCCTGCGATGCGACCGGCGTGGTGTCGCCGATCGGAGCGGTGGCGGCCGCCGATTCCGAATCAAGCGGCGGCGCCGCGGCTGCAGACACGGGTCGCGATGAGGACAGGTCGTGCGACGTCGACGATTCGGCCGACGCGCAGGCGCTCGCGCACTCCTGACCGGTTGCGAGCGCCGGCGCTCGCCGCTCGCCGAATTCGCGATAGACCAATGCGCCCAGCAGCATTCCGAGCAACAGCACGCCGAGAAATTTCATCGACTACTCCTGCATCACCACCGGCACGGACGGACCTACCGCCGCCGCCAGGCGTTCCACGTCCCAGTTGGTCAAGCGCACGCAGCCATGCGACTGCTGTTTGCCGACGCTCGATGGCGTCGGCGTGCCGTGCAGCCCGTAGTGGGGTTTGGACAAATCGATCCAGCGAGTGCCAACGGGGTTGTTGGGACCGGCCGCCAGTTTCGCCTTGGCGTGTTTAGGATCGGAATCCCAGAACAGCGCCGGGTTGTAGTGAAAGGTGGGGTCGACCGCGGTGGCGCCGATCTTCCATTCGCCGATCGGCAACGGATCGTGCGCGCTGCCGGACGATACCGGGAACAACGCGATGGTCTTGCCGTCGGCGTCGAGCAGGGTCAAGGTCGAATCGGATTTGTCGACCACGACTTTCGCCGCCTTCGGCAGCGGGCCGAGGTCTACGACATTGGGAACCTGGATCTGGGTGCCGGCCTTGGAAAAATCCGTGCCCGGATTAAGCTTGCGCAGCAGCGCGGGACTGGCATGAAACCGCTCGCCGAGGGCTTCTTCGATGGACTCGAAGCCCAACCGCCCAAGCTTGCCCTGCTCCATCATGTCCTTGGGCAGCTTGGCGAAGGCCTGGCCGACATCCTGTTCGGTCAACGTATAGGCCGTCACCACGGCGGGTGCGTCCTTGTTGAGCGCAGCCCAGGTATCGGCATCGAGTTCGCCGCTCGTCGGCAGATCGTGCGCGGCCTGGTAGCCGCTGAGGGCGCGGCGCTGATTGGAACCGGCGAGCCCGTCGATCTCGCCGGGAGAAAAGTTCGCGCGGGCCAGCAGGATCTGCGCGCGCAGACGGCCGGCGACGCCGGTGGTGCTGGCCGGCTGATTCGCGGCATCCGCGAGCGCGACACTCTCGGCGTGGGCCGGCACGGTCCAGGCGCAGGCGATGGCGGCGAACATAGCGAGCTTGGTGCGGATGGCGGGCATGATGGCTCGAATGTTGAAAGACGGGCCTAAGCATCGTCATCGCGCATGTGGATCAGGTGAAGGTTGGTCCACGCTCCTCGAACGCGTGCGCATTCGTTCAGCCATCGAATTGCTCGTCGACGTTTCCGTCTTGCGAATAAATCGCCGCCGTTTCTTCCGCATCACAGACTGGTTCGAGCAAGGTGCAGTCATCGCGGCTCGGATCCCGGATCGCTGCACTCACTCGGCAGGCCTCACGCCGCGGAGCGAGCACGCGTTTGAATCAGTACTCCGACGCTATCGGCCCGAGATGCTCGGGGCTTGCGGCGTATGCACTTCGTGCTTGTATAGCCTCGACCGTTCTTGGCGAGGTCGGAGCGTGGCTGATGTTTCATCGTGCGCCCGCTGTATGCACCGTATGAATCCAAGGCGTCACCCCGGGCGATTCACCCCTTGATATACGCCGCCAATTCTTCGGGCGCTCCCGTAGGGAAAGACGCTTTCAGGAACTCAAGAAAGGCGGACACGCGAGCGCTGAGCAGGCGCCTCGATGGGTACAACGCCCACAGCTCGATGCCCGGAGCCTGGACCTCGCCCCACTGCACCAGCGTGCCGGCTTGCAGGTCACCCATCACCAGCGACAACGGCAATTGCGCGGCGCCAATGCCGGTGCGCACGGCGCTGCGGATCATGATCAGCGATGACAGGCTCAGTACGGGGTTGGCATTGATGCGCGCGAGGCCGGTTGGCGTGATCAGATCCCACGCGGTGTTCGGCGGCCGCTTGCTGCGCATCACGGCCGGCGCGATGGAATCGCCTCGCGGCATGGGGAGACCGGGGCTTGCAACCGCGACCAACCGATCGTGCAGGAAGATGCGGCCGATGAGGCTTTCATGGTGATCCGGATTGACCCGGATCACCAGGTCGTAGCCCTCCTCCACCATGTCGACCATGCGATCGTCGGTCGACACTTCAAGACTTACCTCCGGATACATCAGCGCGAACTTGGCGGCCAGCTCACCCATCGCGGTCTGAGAAAACAGCAAGGGCGCACTGATCCGAAGATGGCCGCGCGGCGTGTCGCCGCCCGAGCTGATCGACGTCGCCGTCTCGGCCAGCTCTGTCAACAACGCCTCCGTGCGCTCGTACAGCGCTCGGCCCTCCTGGGTGAGTTTGAGCAGACGCCCACCGCGCTCAAACAGACGCAGGTTGAGGCTGCTCTCCAACTCGGCCACGCGACGGGACAAGGTCGCCTTGGGTCGATCGGCGGCGCGGGACGCCCGGCCGAAGCCGCCGTGCCGCGCCACCAGGTTGAAGTCGGCCAGAGCCAGCAGGTCCATGTGTTCCACCAGCGAGACAGGAAGTCCAAATATACGGGCTATCGGGCCATGGGTGAATCACCAACCATAGGGCCACCTAACCCAACCCGGAGCAGTCCCATGACCATCCTCATCACCGGCGCCACTGGCAACATCGGCCGCCACGTCGTCCAGCAGCTCACCCAGCGCGGCGCCGATGTGCGCGCCCTGGTTCGCGATCCGGCCACCGCGGCTCTGCCGGCCGGGGTCGCCACCGTGCAGGGCGACTTGCTGGATGTCGACTCGCTGCGCGCCGCCTTCTCGGGCGTCTCCACCTTGTTCCTGTTGAACGCGGTGGTGCCCGAGGAGTTCACCCAGGCCTTGATCGCGCTAAACGTCGCCCGCGAGGCGGGGATCGAGCGAATTGTCTATCTCTCGGTCATCCACAGCGATCGCTACCTCAACGTGCCGCACTTCGCGGGCAAATTCGGCGTCGAACGCATGATCGAGGACATGGGCTTCAACGCCACCATCCTGCGACCGGCCTACTTCATGGACAACGACCGCACCATCAAGGACGTTGTGCTCGGCCATGGCATCTATCCGATGCCCATCGGCCACAAGGGGCTGGCCATGATCGACGCGCGCGACATTGGCGAGATCGCCGCCATCGAACTTCTGCGCCGCGAGCGGTCAAGCGAGCCGCTTCCCCTCGCCCGCTTCAATCTCGTCGGCCCCGACACGCTAACGGGCGCGGACGTGGCGGCCATCTGGTCGGACGTGCTGGGTCGCCCAATCGCCTACGGCGGCGACGACACCGCAGGCTTCGAGCAGAACTTGCGCCAGTTCATGCCGAACTGGATGGCGTTCGACATGCGCTTGATGAGCGAGCGGTTCCTGACCGACGGCATGACGCCGGACGCGGGCAACGTCGCGCGGCTCACCGCGCTGCTAGGTCGTCCACTGCGTTCCTATCGCGACTTCGCCGCCGAAATCGTGGCTTCCGCTTGAGCGCGTCGACCAACCACGCATCCCTACACGAGGGAAGCTACGCAATTGGCAAGCTCGCCAACGCCGTCGAGGCTGAGATGGATGCATATTCAGTCATCGAATTCCTCGTTAACGTCCCCGCCTTTCGAATAAGACGCCGCCTCGTCCGCATCGGACACGGGTTCGAGCAAGGTGTAGTCATCGCGGTTCGGATCCCTGATCGCCGTGCTCACTCGATAGGCTTCCAACTGCGGAGCTTTCAGCCCCGACAAGAAGCGCTTTGGAAGCCAGCGTGCGCCTTCGATCCAGCGCCGCCATTGAGCTGGGGGCACGAAGACCGGCCCGTCCGCTACCAACGGGGGAGGAATGGCGGGATTGAGATGAGTCAAAATGCTGAAGCTATAGAGCGGCGGCCCATCTCTATCCCAACATTCCCATAATCCGGCCAGAAGCAGCGGAGTGCCCGCTACGGATTGAATGAAGTATGGTCGCGGCGGCGATACGGTGCGATCCCATTTGTAGTATCCGGTGATCGGTACGATGCAGCGCTGCTTCTCCCAGGCTCGCCGGTACATTCTGCTGCGCGCCGCGCGATCCATGCGCGCGGTAACGGTGGAGTAGCGCGTCGTAGCCTCCTTCGACCACGGCGGCACGATGCCCCACACGCAGTCGCGGACTTGTAGGCCCTCCCCAATGTCAAGAATCACCGAGGCCAAGCCGCGGCCCACGACGTTGTAACGATCCGGCGCGTCGACGAGGGCCAAAGATAGTGTGGGAAAATGGCGTGACAGCCACGCCTCCTCCGCCGACAGCGCTTGTGCGAATCTACGCATCGTACGACCTAGGCCAGCCGCATAGATAGGTCCCTCATTTGGTGCCAGATCGATCTAACGGATGATGCACTCCGTCAGTCGTTGGAACCTTCGCTATAGCGAGAGGATTCACTCCTTCCAGACAGCCAACGTTGACCCCGTATTGATCCGGGTCGGACCGGCGCTGGTGGTGGGTGTAGATGCCGCAGATCGAGCAGAAGTAATGCTTAGCGACATGCGTATTGAATTGATAGAGCGTCAGCCGCTCGGCGCCTTTCACGATATGCAAGTTCTCCACCGCCACCGTTGCCACCACTGCGCCCTTGCGTCGGCAGATCGAGCAGTCGCAGCGATGCGGATCGACCAATCCGTCAGGCAAAGTCAACTCCAGCTCCACCGTCCCGCAATGGCAGGTCGCTCGGTGTGTTGTGTGTATCGGCGCGCCGCCTACCTCCCTGAGCGTCACCTTTACTTTGTTCATGTTTTCGTCCCGAACTTCATCGTGCTGCCGCTATTTCAACGGCGCCACGGTCTGTTGATAGGTGCCTACCACCGAACCCTTGGCGATGACATGGCCTTTGGCCGCCTTCAATACCTGATCGCGATTGCTACCGGGCGCGATATCGAGCACCTCATCCAGTGCGAACACCTGGATGTGATAGTGATGCGGCGGATCGCCCGCCGGGGGACGCGGCCCGTAGTAACCGACCGAACCTCGACTTGTCGCCCCTTGCAGCACTCCGGTTGGTTCGGTCAGTCTGGGTTGTTCTGGCAACCCTTCAGCGAGTTGAGTTACATCGGCAGGAATGTTCCACATGACCCAATGGACGAAGGGCGTGATGGGTTTGGCGTCGGGATCTTCCATAATTACCATGTAGGACTTTGCACCCGGAGCAACCGACCAACGCAAGGGCATGGACACACCGTCCTTGTACTCGCTGTAACGCATGTCGATCGCGCCATCGAGTCCGATCGCTGAAGAAGCCACTTCCAACGTACCGCGCGTCTTGGCCTCATCTCGGGCCAGGGCCAGCGGTACGCCTATACCGGCCTGACTTTGCTGCTGCATGCTGCGCGCCGGTACTTTCATGACCGTGCTGGTTTTCGGCACCTTGCCGTTGTAGGCCACGCGGTAAATGACTCCGTTGGCATCGTCCGACAGCAACAGCGCGCCGTCGCCCGCCTGCGCCAGACCGACCGGCCGCGCTATGTGGGTTTTGCCGGCATCGGTCAGGAATCCGGAGACGAACGGCTCGAACGACTTCGGCCGGCCCTTGTCGAAGACGATTCGGACGATCTCGTAGCCCGACGCCGGTCGCCGATTCCAGGAGCCACGAAATGCGACGAAGGCGTCACCGCGATACTCGGACGGGAATGCCTTGCCGGTGTAGAAAAGCATCTGCATCGGCGCAGCGTGCGCGGTGTAGCCCAGCACCATCGGGTCGCTCATCGCTCTCCACTGCGCTTTACTGATCTCGCCCGGCGGCGTGCTTTGCGGATTGATCCCGCCGTCGCCGTAGACATGCGGCCAACCGTATCGATGCCCCTTCCTGATCTGGTTGAGCTCCTCGGGCTGCACGTCGTTGCCAAGGAAGTCGATGCCGTGGTCCATGCCCCATAGTTCGCCGGTTGCTGGGTCCCAATCGAAGCCGATGGTATTGCGCAGTCCGCTTGCGAAAATGGTACGGCTCTTCCCGTCCGGCGACACCCTCAGCATCGTGGCATGCTCCGGATTGGTTTCGTTGCACGCATTGCATGAAGAACCGACACTGACGTAAAGCTGGCCATCCGGGCCAACCGCCAGCGTGCGATTGGGATGCTGACCGCCATCAGGCAGATCGCCGGTGATCATCTCCAACGGTCCCAGGCGCCCGTCCGGCATCAAATCGGCGCGAGAGATTTCCTTCACCGTGGCCAGATACAACTGATTACCGTGAATGGCAATGCCGTGCGCGCCAGCACGATTGGCGACCGTGACAGGAGCGCCGTCGGCCTGGCCATCGCCATCGGCGTCACGAAGCATCAATACGTCGCCCTGCTCCCTGCGCGTTACGTAGACCGTGCCATCGGCGGAGACAGCCAGCATCCGCGGATTCTTCAATCCGGTAGCGAAGGGAAGAACGGTGAATCCGGCCGGGACGCGCAGTTGCGAGATGCGTTCGGGCGTGGCATCAACTTTTGCCGGCTTGAACACCTCGGCTTGGACACTGGCCTGGGTTCCGTCACCCTGTTGCGCACCGGCAACGCACGCGATCAGGCACAGGCTCACGCCGGTAACGACTGTTTTCATACGCTTACACCTGGACTGGGCCGGCCCTCAGGCTTATCGCCCCTGCGTTCAGACCGCGCGAAGAATGCCGTAGCGGCCTTGGAAGGTGTGATCGACTACGCTTTCCGTCTTCCGTCTGCACGCATCCTGCCTTAACGATTCAGTGGCTGAGCGGCTTGGCGCGGCTACGAATAGATCGGATTGCGGCCATGAGCGAAGAATTCACGCAGGCAAAAAGTCGCCGCCACTAAATTTCTGAAAATACCGGGTTGGCCCCGTGTCGCGTCGCATCACATCCTTCGAGGAGCCGCCGCTATGAGTGAAGCCAAAAACCCGCTGACCCGTACCGCGCAATTGCTCGGATTCCTGATGAAATACCGCAACTCGGGCGTGTTCACAGGGCTGGACTGGAACAGCGCGACTGACATGGATCCAACGACCGTCGAGGAAGGCAAGCCTGCGGATTTCGTTCGCGACTTGGAGGCGCTAGGACCGACCTTCATCAAGGTCGGCCAAGCCTTGTCCACACGCCCGGATATGGTGCCACCGGCCTATCTAGCCGCGCTGGAACGCATGCAGGACGACGTCACCGCGGTGGATCCGGCCACGATAGAAGCGGTGGTCGAAGCCGAACTCGGCGTGCGCCTGCACAGTGTGTTTCCCGAATTCGATCCTACGCCCTTGGGCTGCGCATCGCTGGCCCAGGTCCACCGCGCGGTGTTACGTGACGGACGTGAGGTGGCGGTTAAGGTGCAGCGGCCCGACGTGGCCCAGAACATCCGCAGCGATCTGGACACCCTGCAGATGCTTGCGTCAAAAGCCGACAACGCCACCCAAGCCGGCAAGCGGCTGCATTTCGCCGATTGGGTGCAGGAATTCCGCAAGACGCTGCTGGACGAACTGGACTATCGCCTCGAAGCCGATCATCTCGAGCGATTCGGCGATCACTTGGCCCGCTATCCGACCTTGATCGTTCCGCAGCCGCTGCGCGACCTTTCCGGCGCCAAGGTTCTGACCATGGAGCTAGTCAAGGGCAGCAAAGTGACCGACCCTCTTGGGCTGCGGCGCACCGAGAATTCACTGACGCCCGTAGTCACCGACCTACTGCGCGGCTATCTGGATCAGATGTTCGTGCATGGCGAGTTGCATGCCGACCCGCATCCCGGCAACCTGTTGTTGACGCATGATCACCGACTGGCGATCTTCGACCTGGGCATGGTCGCGCACATACCGCCCAAGTTACGTGGCCGGCTGCTGAAGCTCGTGTTCTCGGCTGTCGACGGACGCGGCGAAGCGGTCGCCGACGAACTAATCGCGTTGGGCGTACGCCTGGAGGATTTCGACGAGGATCGGTTTGTCCGTGAAGTCGGCCAGCATGTCGCTCGTTACGCCGCGCACAGTCACGCCGCAGCCTGGTCCGAAGGACGCCTGCTGCTGCATCTAAGTCGCCTGAGTGCGCTGTGCGGCCTACGTACACCGCCTGAGTTCAACCTGCTCGCGAAAACCCTGTTGAACCTGGAAGCCGTGTGCGTCGCGCTCGACCCGGACCTCAGCGTGAAGGATACAGTCGAAGCGCACCTGCAGCATTTGCTGCGCGATCGATTGCGCCAGTCGTTCTCGCCGGCGAATCTGGCCAGCGAAGCGATCGAACTTCAATCGCTGCTGCAGGACGCGCCCCGAAAGGTCGGAACGGTATTGTCATTGCTGGCGGAAAACCGGATGCAGGTGCGCATCACCGGCTGGCAGGACTCCGCGCTGATGGAAAACCTGCAGAAGATCGCCAATCGCATCGCCGCCGGCATCATCGTCGCCGCGCTGCTGATCTCCAGCACCATGCTACTGCGATCGGGGGTTGGCCCCTTCCTGTTCGGCTACCCGGCCTTCGCACTGGTTCTATTCGTGATCGCCGCGGTGCTGGGACTGATGATCGTCGCCAGCACGTTGCGCAATGACAAGAGGCCGGACCCGCGCGAGGAACGTGGTACGCGCTCGTAACCGTTCACTTCGAATCATACCCTTGGCTGCGTCCGCCAAGTCGGCCGCAACCGCAAAGGATGGGCGATGAAACCTGACTGGATCGGGTGGCTGGCGTCGGCAATTCTGGTCGCGACGCTACTGAGGCAGATAGTCAAGCAAGCGCGATCGCGCGCCCCCCAGGACGAGGCGATATCCAAGTGGTTGTTTGTAGGCCAATGCGCCGCGTCAACCGGTTTTGTGATCTACAGCATTTTGGTTCACAACTGGGTGTTCATCGTGACCAACAGCTGCGTCCTGATCACTGCGATAGGCGGCCAGATCATCGTGGCTAGGAAGAACCGAAAATAAGGCGCTACCCCACATCCGTCGCACCATTCACAAAATTTGAACACCCTCCGGATAAGCCTCGTACTAATGGACATGCCTTGGCTACCGCCCCTACCTCCGGGTTACGGCTGGGCTGCGATGCAGCTCGCCGACGGCCGTACCGTCATAGAGGTGAGATTTCAGGACCGCCACCTCGTGGCTTACGCTTTCCAGCCCAAGCGCCGCCGCGGCTGGTACTTAGGAGGAGAGCGCCTCGGGGGCGCCTCGTTCGTAGAAGACCGACGCTCGCAATGCGCGACCATGTCGGAAGCCTGCAGCCAACTCGCCAACTGGGCTAGACAGCATATGTCTCAGAATTGGCGGGGGGCGTAAGGTGTTAAATGATTCAGCCAACCAGTTTTGGTGACTTTCCGCCAGGAACTCAAGTGACCGCAGCGGCGATTATGGGGCTGCACATCCTTGGATCTATACGTCACCCCGCTCAAGTCATCGACATAAGCTCATGCGATTGCCTACCCACTGCTCCCCGCCACCAGTTTGAGTGGTTGCATGGCACTGCCGTATGTACGTCAGCCAACAAAGCTTCCATGATCAACGGCAGCAAAAATTATCCCGGCGCTACTTATGATCACGATTATTATGTTATTGAGCTGAGCTTCGACTGTCGTGCGTACGCTAACGTGATAATTTTACGCGACTACTCCGACAGTCCTAACGTGTGAGACGCCATGACCTAATATGCCGCTCATGGACCCCACGCTGCACACCTCCCTTCCGCTTGGTTTCGAGTGGGCAAACTCATCGCACACCGACTTCAAAAGCGCGCACATCATTGTGCTGGAGCGTGAAGTGTGGGTGGCCGTCGCATTGCCGCGCAGAGTTGCGGATGGCTGGGAAGTCTGTACTAGAGTCTATCGTCGGCAATTCAGCTCGAGCCGCTGGGTCAACATGCGCAGTGAAGCCGAGGCAGTGCGGTGGATTGCCAGCTGGGTGAACATGTACTCAGGCCGGATCGCTGCCGAGGCGCCGCGGCGCAGGCATCGGCCAGTCGCGTCAAACTCTATGCTGGATCGTATGAAGCATGGATGGTAACCAGCAAAGCCATTTTGGTAAGCTAATTTTAAATTTGCGCCGATAAGTCGTATTCACAAAGCGGAGCGCACTGTGGCAGTTGTAAAGCAAACAGCCAAGCTAGCCGAAGTTCTTACAGCCCTCCGAGAGAAGCATGGGTCAGACGTCGTGGATCTGGCCCTGTGGATGAGCCCCAAAGTGCCGGATGCAATCATGCTGGGCCGACATGAGGTGATTCTTTCAAAAGTTCATCCCGGCCAGGTCAGTCGCCTAATTTCCTGTCTTCGCGACCTCAACTTCACTGCGGAAGAAGTGCCTGCAACTTCTGGCGACGTTGCTAATAAGAGCCCGGATGGGCTCACTCGCGTCGTAGTCCGCTGGTGCCCCGCCGGGAGGCATCAATGATGGGGTGGAGCGGCCTATATAACTAATCACACAGGCTCGATGGATAGACAAGAACAACCCGACCATCGCCGCTTAGCCCCTTAGCGATTCCTGTACGAGACGGTGCGCACAATGGGGACTCCGCTTCCACGTCCGATCACAGTTGGCCGCGGCTAGAATCGCAAGCGCTAAAAGCATTACTAATCGCAGCTGTATTAGTGGCGACGAAGTTGGCATTTCAAATTTTTTAACCCGCTAAGGTCTTATGGTGCGAGAGGCGGCGCACGAGGCACCGATTGATTCGCGCAACATGGCCAGCGCGCGTACGCTCCGGGCTCGCGTCGGTGCCGCCACACAATCTGACGGAACGTGAACGTGCAGATCGCGCATGTGAGCGTCGATAGCGGTGGCAGCCACACATACGTCAGTTGAGATCCCCGTCACGACCACCCGCTGTGTTCCACAATGTTCCAGCAGGACTGCAAGCGGCGTCGAGTGAAAGGCCGATTGTTTGGGCTTTAGAATATAGAAGTCGTCAGACTCGGGAGCCAGGCGACTTGCAAGCGGTGATCCTCTACAAGACTCCTGATTGCAAACGGCCACAAGTTCCCGGAAGTCTGCATGCCACTGACCGAAGTTGTCATTAGCGTAGATTACCGGTGCGCCTGCCTTCTTAAACCTTTTCTTCAAGCTTGAAATTTTGTCAGCAACGGGAATAGCTTGCTTCAATAGAGCGCAACCCGCATCGAAGTCGAGCATATTCAACATATCGACGATCAAAAGCGCGGGACGAATTAATCTTCTCGGCATATGGAGATTCATTTCCCGCAGAGACGGTGATCAGTCAACAACATTTTGATGGATCGAATCATCCCCTCTCGGACTTCAACTTGAGCGAATCAGCACCTGTTAGGACTCAAGGATGTCAGGATGATGAGGCATAGCGGCTGCTCGTCGGGGATACTGAGGGCCAGGATGTGCGACGAGCGGAAGGCGCTTTTGGCTCCATACGCGCACCCATGCAGCAGCGACCACATCTCGTGCTTGAACCCAGTCTAGTCGCGAGCCTGATTGCGTGCGGCGATAGCGAACTTCGAGCTCATCGAGCATTTCCAAAAGATCTCGGCCGGCCGCTTTCAAGCATGCATCGATGCCCAGCTTAAGTGCAGGCTCTATGTCCTCCCAGCGCGCTTCGGCACAACGTGGAAGCTCCCTATATCGAACTCTCCAGTATGCGATTTCGGCATCTGAATCGACCGCCAAAGCGATAGATGGGGATGAAGTTTCGAATGCTCGGCTTCCCATAGATTTGGCCCTAGAGTGATTCCCCCCTGAACACCGTGAACCTATCGCCGGTAGCGTCACGAATTCGTGAACAAGTGACGACCTTGTTCGCGAGATTTTCGATAGAGCTGACGCAGTCCAACCGGCCGCGTCCTCCCGCCGTAAGAGCGGTCTTCGCCTGCTACCTGCCCTCTCACTTATCATTCGTGCTCCGCAGGTACAGGAGCCACTGCCGTTGCGAACCAAGTCGCGTACGGAGTACCGGTCACCAGCTTACGATTTAGATCGGGCGCGCCATCGCTCCACCATACAGGTCCACGCTCACCGAGGGCGACCTTTGCGAGATGGACACGCCGTCGCGCTTTCGCCAGTGCCGCGGAATCGTTGCGATATTGCTTGATCGCGCGACGGGCATCCATCAGTTCAGCCACAAAATTCTTCCGATCGCTCTCGGCGAGATCCGGGTTTGCCGCGCGCCATAGTCGGCCACGCACTATGAGGTAGCGCCCATCTGGGGTGAACAACGCAGCGGACGGGCGGTCGCTCATATCCGTCATGCTTCCCTGATCTCGCGGTCGGAGTGCGAGGTGATGCTCAGTTCGCGCCAGTCCAACTCTTCCTGCAGATGGCCGAATACGTCCTGCGCAATACGGTGATCGCTCAGAAGCTTCTGCAACGCTTCGCGTTGCGCATCGACTACCTTGCGGGAATGGCCGCGATCGTCGACGTCCTCAGCAGCCATATCCTCGACTACCTGATCCAATATCGCGCGTGCATGCTTGATATCGCGTTCCAGCGACACGTCCGGAGGAATACCCAGCCAGCGGATCATCGGCGCAATTGTGGCGCCCTGTATGACCAGGGTGCCGAGCACGACGGCAAATGCGCTCAGCATGATCACGTCGCGGCCGGGGAATTGGGTGGGCAAGGACATCGCGGTCGCCATGGTCAGCACTCCGCGCATGCCCGACCAGCCGATCAGCACGCGCAGCCTCAAATCTCCGCCGGTCTTGCTGAGGCCCGGCAGTAGGCGGCCAAGGATTGCGCGATACGATAAGACCCAGCCCAATCGGGTCACCACGACCACCAGTAGCACTAACGCTGCGAAGCCTATCGAATCCCAAAGCGCGTTTCCATCCAATCGCCTTAGGATGTCACGAGCTTGCAGCCCCATCAGCAGAAACGCGAGCACATTTAGAATGAACACGGCGGAGTCCCATACCGAGGACGAATGGACTCTGTCGCGCGGACTTTGCCGCTTTGGCGCACCACGGGCCAGCCACATCGCGTAAGCCACTACAGCCAGCACCGGTGAGACATGCATGCGCTCGGCCAGCATCCAGATTCCAAATGTAGATGCGAATTCGAGGATGGTAATACTGTGCGTGCCGGCCCAGAAGCGCCACAGCGAGACGAATAGCGCGCCGGCCACACAGCCCCACAGCAGTCCGCCCGGAATTCCTAACAACAATGTCGGCAGCAACGACGCGACGTCACCCGTATGACTAGCCACTCCGACCGCGGCGGAGAATAGGAGCAATGCCGTTGCGTCATTGAGTAGACTTTCGCCTTGCAACACGGTCATTGTGCGACGAGGCAAGCCTTGGCTGGCGAGAACGGCTTGGGCAGCCGCAGCGTCGGGAGGAGCAACAATTGCGCCCAACGCAACAGCCGCGGCGAGCGGCAAACCGCCCACACCCCAGCCCAGCCAAGCCACTGCGGCGGTAGTGAGCAGTACCGCGATGACCGCCAGCGCGAGCAGTTGCGGCCAATGCTGTCGCAGCTCATACGGCGATGTGTTGTACGCGGCGGATAGAAGCGCTGGCGCAATGAATAGCACTAAAGCCAGATGGGGATCGATTGCGATCTTCGGTGCCCACGGCGACATTGCGACGAGCACCCCGGCCAAGGCTAACAACGCCGGGTACGGCCAGCGCAATCGACGCGCAAGCTGCAGCAGCAAGGCCGACACCAGCAGCAGAATCACCAGGGTTTCAAATAACGACATCGCGGTCCCCGTAAAGGCGATGCTCGCCTGGAGAAACTTGGACGGACGCGTGCTCGCAGCGACATCACGCCGTGTCCGCATGCACTAGCCCCCCTCCAAACACGCGGACGCACGGGTAAGCGCTATCGCATTCGCGACTACGCCATCACAGGAAGTTGAGGCAACAGCTTGTCCAAGGTTATCGGATACTCACGCACGCGGATGCCAGTGGCGTTATGGATGGCATTGGCGATAGCGGCACTTACACCGCAAAGACCGAGCTCGCCCACACCTTTAGCCTTCATCGGCGATGACTTGTCGTCGGCCTCGTCGAGGAAAATAACCTCCTGATGCGGCACATCGGCATGCACCGCCACTTCGTAACCTGCGAGGTCATGGTTGACGAAGAAGCCAAGACGCTTGTCCACCGCCAGTTCTTCCGATAGCGCGCCACCGATGCCCATGGTCATGGCGCCGATCACCTGGCTGCGGGCCTGCTTGGGGTTGAGGATACGGCCGGCCGCGCACACCGCCAGCATGCGGCGGATGCGTGACTCACCGGTGGCGATGTCCACGCCGACCTCGACGAAATGAGCGGCGAAGGTCGATTGCTGGAACTTCTTGGCCAGGTCGCCGAACTCGATGCTGTCTTCGGCCACCACGTCACCGGACTCGGCGGCTTTTGCGAGCGCGATGCTGCGCCCGTCCACGCTGACCTTGCCGTCGGCGAAGGTCGCCTTGTCCGCATCGAGTCCGAGCTTCGCCGCGACGATCCCGCGCAGCTTCATGCAGGCGGCATAGACGCCCGCGGTTGAGCTGTTGGCGCCCCATTGGCCGCCTGAGCCGGCCGAGACCGGGAAATCCGAATCGCCCAGCCGCACGACCACCTTGTCCAGCGGTACGCCCATTACCTCGGCGGCGGTCTGGCCGATGATGGTGTAGCTGCCCGTGCCGATGTCGGTCATGTCGGTTTCCACCGTGACCTTGCCATCGGCGGTCAAGCGCACGCGAGCGCCCGACTTCATCACCAGGTTGTTGCGGAACCCCGCCGCCATGCCCATGCCCACCAACCAACGCCCGTCGCGCACGGCGCCGTGCTTGGGATTGCGTTTGCTCCAGCCGAAACGTTCGGCGCCGGTGCGCAGGCATTGCACCAGCTCGCGCTGCGAAAACGGACGCTCCGGCTTCTCCGGATCGACCTGGGTGTCGTTGAGGATGCGGAACTCGACCGGATCCATGCCGAGCTTTTCCGCCATCTCATCCATGGCGATTTCCAGCGCCATCAATCCGGGCGCTTCACCGGGCGCACGCATCGCATTGGCTTCGGGCAGGTCCAGTGTGGCCAGGCGCGCCTTGATCATGCGATTGGCGCCGGCGTACAGCAGCCGGGTCTGCTGAACCGCGTTCTCGATCCCGCCGCCGGGCAGATCGCCAGACCAGCTTTCGTGGCCGATGGCGCTGATCTTACCGTCCTTGGTCGCACCGATGCGGATGCGCTGAATCGTCGCGGGACGATGGGTGGTGTTGTTCGCGATCAAGGGCCGGGGCAGCGCGACCTTGACAGGCCGTCCCGCCGCGCGCGCGCCCAGCGCCGCGAGCACCGCGTCGGCGCGGACGAACAATTTTCCGCCGAAGCCGCCACCGATAAAGGGCGAGACCAGGCGAACGTTTTCCTTCGCTATGCCCAAGGTCTTGGCGACATCGCCGCGGCCCCACGCGATCATCTGGTTGGACGTCCACAGTGTGAGCTTGTCGCCGTCCCAGGCGGCGATCGACGCGTGCGGCTCCATCATCGCGTGCGACTGGTCGGGCGTGTGATAGGTGGCATCGAGTTGCACCGGCGCCGCGGCGAACGCGCCGGCGAAATCGCCGACGGCGATGTCGGGCTGATCGCGTTCGGACACCACCGCCGATGGCTTGGCCGCGGCCAGATCGAATGCGCCGGCGCCGCGGTCGTAGCGGATGCGCACCAGGCCGGCCGCGGCGCGCGCCTGTTCGAAGGTCTCGGCGACCACCAGCGCGACCGCCTGATGGTAGTGCTGAATCACCGGACCGCCGAGCAGCTTGGCGGTGTTGAAGTCGCCCTTCGCCAGCTTGCCCGCGTTGGCGGCGGTCACGATGGCCAACACGCCGGGAGCCCGGCGCGCGGCGTCGAGTTCCATCGACATGATCCGGCCCTTGGCGATGCCGGCGCCGATGACATGGCCATACACCGCATTGCGGACAGCCTCGTGCTGCTCGTAGGCATAGGGCGCGGTGCCGGTGACCTTCAAGGGGCCATCGATGCGATCCAGCGGTTTGCCGACCACCTTGAGCTGGTCGATGGGATTGGTCGTGGCGGGGGTATCGAATTTCATGGCATCACTCCTTCGCCTCGGCCAGCACCGCGGCGAGCGTGCGCTCTGCCAGCAGCAGCTTGAAGCGGTTTTGCTCGGTGGGCTTGGCGCCGTCGAACAGCACGCCGGTCACGGCCTTGGCGCCGTTGACGAGTTGCGCGTCGGCCACGTCGCTGCGCCATGGCGCATACGCGACGCCACCGACCGCGACACGCCCGCTGCCGTCGTTCTGGACCACCGCGGCGATCGACACCAGCGCGAACGCATACGACGCGCGGTCGCGCACCTTGCGGTAGATGTGGGTTCCGCCGATCGGCTTGGGCAGGGTCACCGAGGTGATCAGCTCGCCTTGGCCCAACACGGTGTCCAGATGTGGCGTACTCGCCGGGGCGCGATAGAACTGCGCCAGCGGGATGCTGCGCTCGCTGCCGTCGGCCTGCACGGTCTGCACGGTCGCGTCCAGGGCGCGCATGGCGACGGCCATGTCACCGGGATAGGTTGCGATGCAGTCCTTGCTACCGCCGATCACCGCCAGTTGGCGGCTGACGCCTTCCAACGCAGCGCAGCCGCTGCCGGGATTGCGCTTGTTGCAACGCTGATTCGTGTCGTAAAAATACGGGCAACGCGTGCGCTGCAGCAGATTGCCGCCGGTCGTGGCCTTGTTGCGCAACTGCCCGGACGCGCCGGCCACCACCGCGCGCGACACCAGCGCATAGTCGCGGCGAATGCGCGGATGAGCGGCCAGATCGGTATTGCGCACCAGCGCGCCGATCTTGAGCCCGCCTTCGGAGGTCGACTCGATCGCATCGAGCTTGAGCGCATTGACGTCGATCAGATGGCCGGGCGTCTCGACTTCCAGCTTCATCAGGTCCAGCAGGTTGGTCCCGCCGGCGATGAACCGCGCGCCCGGCGTGCGCGCCGCCGCCGCGGCCGCTTCGGCGGGCGATGACACGCGCTCATAGGTGAAGGCCTTCATGCGGACCTCCCGGCGACTTCGGTAATCGCGTCGACGATGTTGGAGTACGCGCCACAGCGACAGATGTTGCCGCTCATGCGCTCGCGGATCTCGTCGGCGCTCGGCTTCGGACGCGCGGTCAGTTTTTCGCTGACCAGGCTCGGCACCCCGCTCTTGATTTCGCCCAGCATCGCCACCGCTGAGCAGATCTGGCCGGGCGTGCAGTAGCCGCACTGGTAGCCGTCGTGCTTGATGAAGGCCGCTTGCATCGGATGCAGTTTGTCCGGGGTGCCGAGGCCTTCGATGGTGGTGATGCGATCACCTTCGTGCATCACCGCGAGAGTCAGACACGCGTTGATGCGCCGGCCATCGACCATCACCGTGCATGCGCCGCACTGGCCGTGATCGCACCCCTTCTTGGTGCCGGTCAGATGCAAGTGCTCGCGAAGCGCATCCAGCAGGCTGGTGCGCGTGTCGAGTTCGAGCGCCTCGGGTTTGCCGTTGACCTCGAATGAGACCTTCGTCATCACCGGTGGCCGAGCCGGCTCGTCCGGCGCCTTCGCAAACGCCACCGAGGGCGCCGCGGCGGCGGCGGCCGATGCCGCGCCGGCCTTGAGCAGTTGCCGTCGGGTGAGGTTGAGTTTAAGCAGGCTGTCCACGTGCAGGGCTCCTTCTCGGCTGGCGATAGCTGGCACGACGAGCACAAGGGTAAATCAGTAGATGCAAGCCGCGCGTGATCCAGTTGGCGCTGATAACAGCAGCCTTATAAATCCACGGCGCCAGCACGAGGTGAATTGAGGCGTGGTGCAATGCAGCAAAGAGCCCTAGCTCTTTCCATTTGTCCATCGAATGATCGCTTATCGGTAGCTCATGCGATGGCCGATTAGCTCCCGAAAACCCGCAGTACGCAAGGCGCTATGGCTAATGCCGGGTGACGATAAGCATGTGTGTTAAGTCTTGGCCGGCCGTAACGCCCAACTGTACGACCTTGTAGTGCCACAGCCACGCTTCTACGAGGGCGGGCGAAGCAAATATCAGCACCTCAGATGTTCGGTAGAAGGGCGTCGTCAGTGGGTGTTCTTCCGACGCACAGCGGTCACGCTGAAACTTGATCTCCATGGCCGAAAGATCGTCCGGACGAAAGACACAGCGGCGAACGGAGCTGCGCGTTATGGCCCCAGCCAGCCCGCATCTGGGCGCCGCATGCCTGTATGCGCAATTGCTGCTTCCCGCTCGACGGCGCTGCAATCGTCTTGCATCACGCCCGCGGGCAGCAGGCTGTGGACTTGCAGTTCCATCGCCACGTCGCCGAGGCGGCGGGCCTCGCGATGCAGCTTGGACGCTATCGTTGCGGCCGCGGCCATGTCACCGCGTTCGCGCGCGCCCCATGCCTCGATCAGATCCAGTCGGCTGAGCAAGGACCAGGCGTCGCTCGGAATAAGTTTCCTGGCTTCGGCAGAATGCGACTGGCTCAGCACCCAATCGCCCCGGGTCGCCGCGCTTTCAACTTGGCCGACGCGCACCGCCGCGACCTGCATCGCATACCCAGTCGACTGCAATTCGGGAAGCAGCTTTGCGTATATGCGGTCGGCACGATCGGTATCACCCAGACGCACCGCGATCAAGGCAATGCTGATTAGGTGCGTCCATTTGCTGGCCGCACCCATTACCGGTGATTTCTCCGCCTGCTCCAATAAGGCGGCGGCTCGCCGTCGATCGCCAGAGATCAGTTCGATGCGGCTTTCCCCGACGATCGCTGATGCCCCAGTAGAACGATAGTTAGATTTCGCGCATCGCACTAGGCTTTGTCTGGCCTCCGGCAGACGTCCCAGTTCAATCAGAATGTCGGCGCGATTGCAGTCCAAACCCGCCCTCACACTGGTATCTGCCGGTTGTTGCACTACGGTGGGCTGCAACTTCTCCGCATTGTCCAATGCAGTCAACGCATAGTGATAGCGTCCGCGAATGAAGGCCAGCTTCGCCACCTGCTGTCCGTAGAGGAAGATTGCGCCCGTTTGCAGATTCGCATCGCGCAGCCGAGCGATGCTCGCATCGGCTTCGGCGAATCGTCCAGACTGGATGAGGTCACCAAGCAGTACGACACTTATCTGGCGCATTGAATGCACGTCCCCAGCGGCTTCCGCCACCGCATAAGCTTGGTTCTGCCTAGCGCGATAGACGGCGATATCGCCCATGCCGGCCGCACGGCTGGCGCTCGCCATGAGAGCCATGAGTTCCAGCCGTCGATAACCGCCCGCGCGGGCACGCGCCAGCAGCTCATCCATGCCTGCATCGCCGTCAGGCCCAGGACGGCCGGTCATCCGTGCGAGAAAGCGCGCATGCAGGGCCCGAGTCGAATTACCCGAACGTTCGTAGAGATCGGCGGCACGTTCGTACCAGGGCGAGGCGCCTCGCTCGGGGTGCTGGTAGGTGTCGGCAATGGCAAGGTTCAGCATCGCGTCCGCGTGCTCAATGCTCCATCCCGGTCCCAGCTCCCGCAATATCTTTTCCGCGTGAGCGGCTACTGACCGTGAGCGATCTAGGTCGCCCATCATGCGGTAGGCATCGGCGCGATATTGATCTTTGGCGACGCGCACGCTGACCGGCTCATGGGCGTTCGGCATCGCCGCCAGTCGCATCTGCGCATCCTTCGGACGTCCGACCGAGAGTAGCAAGCGCACCTGTTCCAGACGGTAGGCAGCCTTATCCGGATAACGTTCGATCAGTGACGAATAGGCTTCGAGTGCATTTCTTTCGCTCAGCGGATCGACCGCCAGCCGCTGTGCCTGCAACTGTGCGCCGACGCCGGCGGGCGCCGGCGCGAGCAGCCGCACCGCCATCTGCATCTGTTCGTTGGCCGCGACCGAGTTGTACAACTCGGCCTGAGCTTCGGCGAGTTGCAAGCGCACCAGGCCGAAGCGCGGCGCCATCTCGACCACCTCCGCGCCGATCCTGGCCACTGCCATCCAGTCACGATGACGGCGCGCGTCCGCGACCTCGGCGTAGCGTTCGGCTGCGCGCACACTCAGTTCCAGCGTAGGCCAAGGCCGCTCGTGTTTCGGCACCAGTTCGGCGACGACCTTACGCGAAACCGAATCGATTAGCGCGGGCGCTTCGGAGCGATCGCCCTGCGCTTCGAAACGCGCTTCTTTGCCATCGCGCAAAACACGCGCATAGACCGCGATCCGTTCGGAGTCGTCCGGCAAACGCTCCGATGAGAGGAATACCACATCGACCGATGTGGGACCGCCACCAGCCGCAAGATCACTTTGCGTCATCAAGTTAACTTCGGGCAGGCTGTCTAGCTTCCATGACAGCCATTGCTCTAACAGCGTCGTCGCCCATGCTGACGAGTTGTGCTGTTCCTGTGGCGCCACGATTGCCACCGCCCGCCCGGTGCGGTCGACCCGCCAAGGCTGTCCCATAAATAACGCGACGAGGACACAAATCAACGCCAGTGCGGCCGCACCCGCACCCCACCGATGTAGACGCCCGGCGGGACCAGACGGGATCGGTGAACTCGTCGCTAGCGGTGCGGAATCGCGCACCATCATCGGATCCACCGAGGGCTGCGCGTGCGCCAGAATCGCCGGATCCGCGACGGTGTCGACGCTCTCAAGCGCAGTTGCCGCAACTGCGGCCGCCTCTACCGGAGCGGACTGGATGCTATCCGTAGCGGCGATTCCGCCGACGGTGCTCGCGTTGGACGGCAGTTGCTCGAACCAGCACAACGGACCCGGCGGCTCGAACACGTAGCCGCTCTTGGCGACCGTGCGGATCCAGTTCTTGCGCGTTTCGCCCAGCGCTTTGCGCAGCAGCCAAATATTCTGCGACAGGTTAGTGTCTTCGACGATGGTTCCAGACCACAGCCGCTCGAACAAGCTCGATCGGCTGTGTAGTTTGTGAGGTTCGCTAACGAACAGCAGAAATAAATCGAAAACGCGCTGCGGTATCTCTCCGCTCTGCTCAGGACAGATCAGCCGGCGGAACCGCAAATCAACGATCAGATCGTCCAGTTGCAGGTAGCAGGCATTGGTGGGCCACGGAGTCGTCATCGCATCACTTGGCTGGCGCGGCAGCAGGAACAACGGTGCAGCCGGGAATTCCACGCTGCGGCGCAATGCGACTTGCCTCACGTTTTCTCACGGACCGCCCGCAGGACGGGTTGGCGGCGCCATGATGCGTCCGCTCCGAGTCCCAGGCAAGCGCCAACAAGGGAAAAAAAGCGCTGGATCGGCGACCGATCCAGCGCGCAACGAACGACCCGGTCCACGGGGGGAGGAGAGAACCAAGCGCGATCGCGAGACGACGTACTTGGGGACACGGCGCCGAACGGAAAGACGGCGGACGCTCAGCCGCGTGGATGTCTCAATCGAGCCGCGCACTACCCCAACGCTTGGCAATCTCGATCGTCATGTCCCCTTGCTCATCGAACCCGCACGCGGCATGGGATGGATGGGCGCGTTTGCGCCGCCAGATATTGTTCGCGCGATAACGATCAGCGCGCTCGCGCAGGCCTCTGGCGAGCGCGCTTTCCAGGCCCAGGGCGCGCTCCACGGCGGTCCAGTGCTCCTCCTGTACCCAACGCAGGAAGCGCACATAAATCGCCCGCCACGAGCCGAACCGATTGGGCAAGCTGGTCCATGGCGCGTTGTTGTACACCACCCATAACACCGCTTCGATGAAACGGCGGTAGTTACCGGTGTTATTAACGATGCGTGCTTGGTACTGGCGCGGAAGATGCGAGGCGATGACCTTCCATTGCTCGTCGTCCAACTGGTAGGACCGCAACTCTAACGGGTGTGGCGTGATCATTTGAGGCTGCTCCGCTGAAATTCCCGATCCCCATCGGGTCGGAAACGGCCGGCCGTGCGTGCGCGCACGACCGGCCGGACCGACGTGGCGGCTCAGTCGCCAAGTACGCCGCTGATGCCCACATACGCGCCGACGCCGTCGCTGTTGGTCGACGCGCCGCCTTCCAGACTCCAACGTCCGTTGTCGGCGGTATGCCGCAAGCTGACACCAAACGCGGCCTCGCTCTTGTAGGCACCGAAGCCCGCGTAGTAGGTCGTGCGACCGGCCACGTACGGCGCCGGCTTGATCGCGATCGCCGTGGCGATACCCGAGTGCATGTCGCGCTCCAAGCGACGGATGTCACCCTTGAGGTTCCACACATCGTTGCGAATCGTGCCGACCTGGCTGTCGGTGTAGCTATTGGCCTGGACCACCGCATCGCTCATGCCGGATTTCAACTGGCCGACGTTGACCGCATCGGTCGTGGCGGTACCAGCCGCGACGTTGCGCACGGTGGTCTGCCCCGTACCGTTCGGGTTGAGGGTCAGGCTGTTGGTGTTGCTGCTGCCGTCGACGTTCTTGTCGTACTGCAGACCACCGGTGGTGAAGCCCTTCAACTGCGCGACGTTAACCGCGTCGGTGTCGGCCGTGCCGACCGCGACGTTGGTCACCCGGCGTTCGTTGCCGGCCGAACCGACCGAGACGGTACCTTCCTGGTTCGCCACAGAACCCGCGCCCAGAGCGACGGCATTGTTCGCCGAGGCGATGGCGCCGTTGCCGAGCGCCGTGCTGCCGGCGCCGGAAGCCACCGCGCCCGCGCCGCCCGCCGCCGCATTGGCGCCGCTAGCCGTCGGAGCCGCGTTGTTGTCCTGGCTCACCTGGAACAGACCCGCCGAGCCGTTCTTGACGTTGTTGACGTCGCCTTCGACGGCGCTGATGCGGTTGTCGTATTGAGCGACGCTGCCGGCGATCTGGTCGACGCGCGTGTCGGTGTAGCTGTTGGCTTGGGTCACGGCATCGTTAACGCCGGCCTGCAACTGGGCGACGTTGACCGCGTCGTCCGCCGCCGATCCCGCGGCCACGCCGCCGATGGTGCGGCCGCCGACTTGCACTTGGCCGGTCGAGTTGCTGTTGCCGACGTAGGCCGCGTTGTAGCCGCTCTGCGCACCGGCCGTGGTCGACGAACCGGCACCGAGCGCGACCGAGTTGGCATGGCTTGCGACCGAATCGCGACCCACCGCCACGGCGTTCTCGGCCGAACCGGTAGCGTTGTAACCCACCGCAGTCGAACCCACACCCTGTGCATGCGCATCAGCTTCGACCAAGCCGCTGTCGTTGCTGCGCGCATAGCGCAGGCCACGTCCGTTCTGGGCGACATAAGCCGCATCGCTCGGACCGGCGACCTTGTAGAGCTGGGCGCCGTTGACCGCGTCGGTCGAAGTGGCCGAGACCTCGCCCTGGGCCAGATTGGTGAGCTTGCTGCCGCCGGTCACACCGCCATCGGTGCTGATGGGGCCAGCCAAGGTCGCCTTGCTGAAGTCGACCTCACCCGGGTCGATCTCGCCGTCCGCATCGAGGTCGTTCCAGTCGTACTTCACCGAACGCTGCTCGGCTTGGGTGGCGCTAGTCGCCACTGCCTTGAGCTGGCTGACGTTGACCGCATCGGTATCTTCCGCGCCCGCGGCGATGCCGGTGACACGGCGGTTGCCGACATTAACCTCACCGGTCGCGGTACCGCCGACCAAGTAGGCCGCATTGCCCAGCGTGCCGCCGTTGGCGACCGAACCCGCACCGAGCGCGACGCTGCCGGCATGGCTGGCTTGGCTGCCGCGACCGATTGCGACCGCATCGGCAGCGGAACTGGTGGCGTTGTAACCCACTGCGGTCGAACCGACGCCCTGGGCGTGCGCATCGTCTTCGGCCAGACCGGTGTCGTTGGTACGTGCATAGCGCGTACCCCGGCCGTTCTGCTGGAGATACGCCGGATCGGTCGGCCCCATTTGGTTCTTGATGTTATTGATATCGCCTTCGTTGGTGGTGACTCGGTTGTCGAGGTTGGTAATGTCGCCCTCGGCTGTGGTCACTCGGGTATCGAGCGCCGCGACGTCCTGATTGGTCTGGAACAACTGCGAGCCGTTGACTGCATCGGTGCTGGCCGCGCTCAGATCGGCCGGGGCCACGTTGACGATCTTGTTCGGGCCGGTGCCGCCGTGATTGGCGTTGTAGGCACCTGCTCCGCCGTTCGCGGTTGGATCCCACAGCAGCGAGTCTTGGCCCAGCGCGGTGATCTTGCTGTCCACCGCCTTGAGCTGGCTGATGTTGGCGGCATCGGTATCGCCCGCACCCGCAGCAACATTAGTCAGACGGCGTTCGCTCCCAGCCGCACCTATCGACACTTCTCCGACCGGCGTCGTACCGGCCACCGCATAGGTCGAAGCCGGCGGCACGTAAGCCGCAGTGCCGAGGGTGGCCCCATTGGCCACGGCATTGGCGCCCAGCGCAACGCTGCCGGCATGACTGGCCTGGCTGTCCGCGCCGATCGCGATGGCGAGTTCCGCGCTCGAGTTGGAGAAATGGCCCAAGGCCATCGATCGCCTGCCCGAAGCTTTGGCCTCAATACCCATAGCCGACGAGTAGTCACCGGAAGCGTTCGATAGAACGCCTATGGACGTCGCGAACAGGCCACTGGCCGCAGCTTCGTCTCCTACGGCCAGCGAATGGTTGCCACTCGCCCGCGCGTTATCGCCTATTGCGATTGCGTACTCGGCCGTAGCCTGCGAGCCGGAGCCGATCGCTAAGCCGCTGAGCGCGCTCGCCGCTGAATTTTCGCCGATCGCAAGCGTTTCTTCAGCCGAAGCCCGTGCGTTATAGCCGATCGCGGTGGAGTTGGCGCCGGTCGCGAACGCATCCGATTCGGGCAGGCCGGTGTCGTTGGTACGCACATACCGCACGCCATGACCATTCGCGTCCTGATAGGCTTGGTCGGTCGGGCCGACCACATTATTAAGAGCGGCAATGTCGCCCTCATTCGTGGTTACGCGAGTGCCGAGCGCCGCAACGTCCTGGTTAGTCTGGAACAGCTGCGAACCGTTGACAGCATCGGTGCTGGCCGCGCTCAGATCCGCCGCGGCCACGCCGCTGATCTTGCCGGTGCCGCCGTCGTTGACGACGACGTTGCCAAACTTCGGCGAGTCGGCCAATTGCACGTTGATCGCGCCGGTGGCCGGGTCCGTCAACGTCTTGAGATTGCCGCCGCTGTAGCTGCCGGCGACGGTCGCACCGCCGCGGATTGACAGGGTCTGACCCAGGTCGCGGTGTACATCGCCAGCGGTAGCATCGTTGCCGGTGAAGTTCATACCCAGGGTCGTGGAGCCGCCGGCTGCTGCATCCAACTGGCTCTTGTTGACGCCGTCGGTCGCGGCGACACCCGCTGCGACATTGCTGATGACCTGGTTGCCGGCATTGATGCCGGCCGCGGTCACGCTGGGGCCGCCGGCGATGGTCAGGCCGGTGTTGTTGAGCGTAGTGGCACCGGCGGTGACGCTGTTGACGGTGATGTCGTCGGCCAGGTCGAAGCTGACGTTGTCGTTGGCACCGGTCTTGCTGACGACGATGTTGCCGTCGGTGTTGTTGAGGTCGACGGTCTGGCCCGGAGCGACGTTGCTGGCGTTGGCGCCCTGCGCGGAGACGTTGAAGCCCGCAGTGGCAGTCGCGCCGACGGCATCGAGCTGGCTCTTGTTGACGCCGTCGGTCGCGGCAACGCCCGCGGCGACGTTGCTGATGACTTGGTTGCCTGCATTGATGCCGGCCGCAGTCACGCTGGGGCCACCGGTGATGGTCAGGCCGGTGTTGTCTAGTCTGCTGTTGCCAGCGGTGACGCTGTTGATCGTAATGTCGTCGGCCAGGTCGAAGCTGACGTTGTCATCGGCGCCGGTCTTGCTCACGACGATGTTGCCATCGGTATTGTTGAGGTCAACGGTCTGACCCGGGGCGACGTTGCTGGAGTTGGCGCCTTGCGCGGAAACATTAAAGCCCGCGTTCGCGGTGGCACCGACTGCATCGAGCTGGCTCTTGTTGACGCCGTCGGTCGCGGCGACGCCCGCGGCGACATTGGCGATGACCTGACTGCCGGCATTGATGCCGGCCGCGGTCACGCTCGGTCCGCCGGTGATGGTCAGGCCAGCATTGTCGAGCCTGCTGTTGCCGGCCGTGACACTGTTGACGGTGATGTCATCGGCCAAGTCGAAGCTGACGTTGTCGTCGGCGCCGGTCTTGTTGACGATGATATTGCCGTCGGTGTTGTTGAGATCGACGGTCTGACCAGGAGCCACGTTGCTGGCGTTGGCGCCCTGCGCAGAGACGTTGAAACCCGCATTGGCGGTGGCAACGACTGCATCGAGCTGGCTCTTGTTGACGCCGTCGGTCGCGGCAACACCCGGGGCAACGTTGGTGATGACTCGGTTGCCGGCATTGATACCGGTGGCGGTCACGCTCGGGCCACCGGTGATGACTAGGCCGGCGTTGTCGAGCCTGCTGTTGCCTGCGGTGACGCTGTTGACGGTGATGTCGTCGGCCAGGTCGAAATTGACGTTGTTGTCGCCCGCAACCTTGCTGACAGTGATGTTGCCGTCGGTGTTCTTCAGATCGACTGTTTCGCTCGGGTCAACGTTGGAGCCGTTCACGCCCTGCGCAGTCAGACCGAAGCCGGCGCCCGCTGCCTGGACCGCCTGATTGGTGGCGAACAACTGGCTGCCGTTGACGGCGTCGGTACTGGCGGCGCTCAAACGGCCGGCGGCGACGTTGGAGACGGTACGCTCGTTACCTGCGGTGCCCACGCTGACGGTGCTGGTTGGCGCAGCACCGGCAAAGTTATAAGTAGTGCCCCGGATGACGGTGCTCGCTGTGCCGACTGCGGCAACCGTCGTGGAGCCGCTGCCCAATGCAACGCTGCGCGCGATGCTGGCTGACGCGCCGTCGCCCATGGCTACCGCACCTGCTGCCCCGGCCGAACTGGCGTTGCCCAGCGCCACTGCGCCTTGCCCGGATGTGGAGCTGGCATTGCCTAACGCAACCGCGCCCTGACCCGAAGCACTATTGGCGTTACCCAGCGCGAGCGCGCCTTGGCCGGTCGCATTGTTGTCGGCGCCCACAGCAACCGCACCGGTGCCGCTGGCGGAGTTCGGGTCGCCAATGGCGACCGCGCCATTACCTATGGCGCTCTGACCCCTGCCAATGGCCACAGCGCCGCCCGCGGCGGTGCCGCCGTTGGCACTGGAAGCCGAGCCTATAGCAACATTGCGCCCGATCGCACCGGTGCTGACGCCGTCGCCTTGGGCGATGCCAAAGGCTCCGTTAACGATGGCACCACGGCCAATGGCAATACCTGATGTCGCGTTCGCGGCGACCAAGGATTGGGCGCCCAGCGCGATACCTGATGTCGCGCCCGTGGCCGCTGAGGATTGGCTACCAATAGCAATCGCATTGGCAGCGGCAACACTGGCTCCGGTGGTCGCGCCGTCGCTGCCGATGGCAATACCACCAGCGGCACTGACCTGGGTATCACGACCAATTGCTACAGCACCGATGGCTCCAATTGTCGTCGTCGACTGACCGCCGATCGCGACGCTGTTGGCCGCGCGGGATTGTGCTCCACGCGTGCTATTGGCACCTATAGCTACAGAGCCTGAGCCTTCGGACCTCGTCGAATTCGCGGCCGATAAAGCTGTCGTACCGTCACCGCCTGCGCTGCCTAAAGCCACGCTATTGCTGCCTGAAGCGATGGTGCCGAAGCCGATGGCCGTCGATGCGACGCCCAGGGATTCGGTCTCCAAGCCGAGTGCCGTGCTCCACTTGCTGTTTGCCTTAGCTAGAAAGCCGAACGAGGAGGCACCCAACGCAATGGCTTCGGAGAATGACCCGTAAGCAGTCGACGCATAAATGCCCTGGGCGACCGTTCCGCCCGCCCGAGCGTTGCAACCTGCGACCAGCGTGTAGGAGCCCCACGCCGTGCCGCCTCTGAGATCCTCCGGTTGAGCACTCGACGCACCAGGATTCGTGCGACCGACAAGAGTGCCGCCCCCAGTGCATGGCTGGTTATAGACAGTAGCGGGATCGTCCGGGTCGGTTCTTAGTTCGTTCGCGCTTACCGCCAACGGAAGCAACGAAATGCCTACAGCCATTACCAACGTCAATTTCGAGAATAGCGGAGCCAAGGCTACTGCCGGCTTTTTCGATGATTTCTTGCCGCCCTTAGCCAATTCGGAAGTGACAACCCAAATTCCCAAACTCGCGCTCCACACTCTGCAGTAAATGATGTTCATCGGTCGTTCCCTTTCGCCGTGTGGCGAATCGACAGCAAGTAAATGAATACCGATCGCCGACCGATATCCGCCCGCGGTTAAAGCGCCCGATTAAGGACGAACCGTGTCGTGTCAGGAGATTGGTGGCGTTGCGGTCGACAGGGTCGGCGGAAATGGTCCGCACGGATATCCCACCAAGCTCGCTTGCGCGTTGCGACCGATTTCCGGTCGGCGTCCGCCGTGCGGATCGCTCTCCTTGCTGTAGCCAGATTAGGGAGCGCGACCGCAGCCGGCATGTAAGGAGATATCAATTTTTTATGATTTCTTTGCCGGGTTCAGGCGGTCGCGAGGCGGTGCCGGCTGGGCGGCCATCATTGCGTGACGGCGGATGGCGCCGGCTTACGATTCAATGATTTATGGCACAACTAACTGTGATTAATCACACATAAAAAGGTGACGAAAATCGCTTTTCGGCACGAGCTAAGAAAAAAAAGATACCCAAGACCAAGCATTTGATCTGGCGAGGGCGCTCAATCGGCTGCCGCAGCCTCCCTGCAGGGCGCTCGCGTCCATTCAGGCCCGCGCCTGCGCAGCGGCCGCCTCTTCGATTATCGGCCGCCGCTTTCGCCCACCCGACGCGGACGATCCCTATCCGCCTGAAGGCACCGCCGTGACCGAATCCGAATTCGAAAATTTTATGGCTTCCTTGCGCGCCCCAGGAACGCCGAACATTTCCCCGAAACGGGTCATCAACGTATTGGGCATCCGCGCCAAGGACCTGACCGCCATTTCCAACCCCAATGGAAACGTCATCATTCGCGACGGCCAGGGCACGGCCAAAATGCAGCGCAGCCTGCGCAACTTGGCGCGGATACTATCGGCGGCGCGGGCCTATCACGACACCCCCGAGCAGATGATTTACTGGTTCATGAATTACCCGCTGCCGCAGTTCTATTACCGCACCGCGTTCGAAATGTATGCCGCGGCGCGCACCGAGGAACTGCTCTCGCTGCTGGCGGCGAATCTGCAGGAAATCCGGGGCGCGCATCCGGCATGACCCGGCGTCGGGCCGGGACCCTCTGCTGCTGCCAGTCCAGGCCGGCACCGCGCATCCCGGTGCGGGCGATTAAGGCTTCGCGCTCGGCCGGATCGCAGTTCCCCTCCGACGACCGCGGACCGAGCAACGAGTGCAACTGCATCTCGACGACGTCATCGCTCAGTTCGCGCGCGCCGGTGCAAGCGTGCCGCGAGCGCATTCGCCTCCGCGAGGTCGCCGCGCTGCTGGGCATCGAAAACGGCCAGCAGGTCCAATCGGCTGGAAACGACCCAGGTCTCGGCTGGGACCTCCCGCCGCGCCTCGGCGGCGAGATTCCGGCCGCTCTCCCGGTCGCCGCGAGCAGCCGCGTTTTCCGCCATCCCGGTGAGCGCCAGCGCGGTCAGGAACGCGTATCGCGCCTCGGCCGGCCATGGTGTGGTCATTGAGCGTCCCTTCTTGCGTTCGCAGCGGCGATGGCTGGCTTCGGAAACGTGTGCGGGAAGGAAGCGGCCGCAGCACCGCGTGGCGAACGCGCGACGGACGAAGAGCGCACATCATGTGGCGCGCAGTCCAGCCCCACAAGCACGGCCGACCGTACGCGTGCCCGTGAATGTGCGGACGACCGCACGCGTTGCACCATCGCCGGCATCAACGGGCGATGGTGCAACGCAAAGCACAGCGGGGAACGCCTTCACGCATTCGTCCCTTACGCTTGTCCGCACTCGCTTACACGTCGTTGATCCGGAGCATAGCCAAGTTCGCATTGGTCGAAACCGACATGACTTCGCAGCACCGGCGTATTCCTCTTCGGCCGCGTCCCGCTGCGCGGCAGGCGCCGATCTCGGCGCGAGATCGTCCTTGGACAAGTGTGACTTCGTTGTTTTGAGTTAATTGCACGGCCCATAAGCTGAGGCCGTTCTGCCTAATCCGCTCAAGACTGCGATCGTCCAGCGCCTGAGCGATGACGCTTGTTCTTACACCGGAAACTTAGCCGTCGCCACCGCAGCAGCGTCAGCAATCAGCTTCGCATTTTTTGGGGAATGGTTCAGAGCTCCGCACTAAGCCTGCGGATTCCAGTCTGTTCGCCTACGCGAGCTGGATACCACGGTCGTAGCCTGATCGCGCCCGCTCCCCCATGGACAGCCCGCCACATCGCCTCCGTCGTCGACGTGGCTGTTCCAGCGACATGACGGGCACACGAGTCAAATCGAATGGACGAAGTTCTGCCCGGACGACACCGCTATCGCCACCGCCTTCGCAGCAGAATCGTGCTGTCCTTCTTCGCCTTGGGGTTGTCGCTAACCGCGCTGCTCGGACTCGTCGCGGTCTACGCGAGCGCTCGCGTGGAAGACCAACTGGTCGGGCGGGCATTGACCCGCAACCTGGACAGCTATGCAGCGAGATTCTATCGGGATCGTTCGGACGTGGTCGAACCTCTGGACGACATCCGCGGGCTGGTCGTCGGGCCGGAAAAGCGCGCAAATCTACAGCCGGACTGGGCCGAATTGGACAATGGCGTATACCAGATGCATGGCGAGGAAAACGGCCAACCCTTTGTCTATCGCCTCGCGGTTCGTAAGGACGACCAACACTGGTTCTTCCTGGCCTACGACCTGACCCGCACTGCCGCCAGCCGCAGCAGCCAGCAGTGGGTCATTGCCGCCCTGGTCGGCACCTTCAGCTTGCTATCGCTGATCGTCGGCCTGTGGGCCGCTTCGAAGGTCATGCGCCCCGTTTCCGACTTGGTCGGACGCGTCAACAAGATGGACGGCGCACATCGCGCGTCGACACTGGCGCAGCATTTCTCAGACGATGAGGTCGGGCACCTTGCGCAGGCACTCGACGACTACTCGGCGCGGCTGACCGAAGTGGTCAAACGGGACAGGGAGTTCAACGCCGATGTCAGCCACGAATTGCGCACGCCGCTGATGGTCATCAAGGGCGCGATCGAACTGGCACTCGCCCGCACCGATCTGGACGCGCCGCTGCGAAGTCGCCTACAGCGAATCCATCGGGCCGAGCAGCAGTGCTCGGACCTGATCGCCGCGCTGCTCTTGCTTTCGCGTAATGAACGCGGCAGCGGCCGGACAAACTTGGCCAAGGTCGCCGAGCAGCTGATCGACGCCCACCAGAGCCAGTTGACGCGCAAACAGTTGACGCTTCGGCTCGAAGGCGATCGTAACGCGGTGATTCCCGTACCGGAGGCGACCGTTGCGGTCGCGCTGGGAAACCTGGTGTCGAATGCGGTCAAGTACACCTCCGAAGGCGAGGTCGTCATCCGTGTCGCCGCAGACCGCGTCGAAGTCGCCGACTCAGGCCCCGGACTCAGCCAGAGCGATGCGGACAATCTATTCAGTCGTGGCTACCGCGGTACCCATGCAGGCGGATCACAGGGCGGTGGTATTGGCTTGTCCATCGTACGCCGGCTATGCGAACTCTACGATTGGCACATCGATATCAGGCCAGGCGTGCAGTGCGGGGTTGTGGCGCGACTGAGGTTCTCGCCCGAACCCGCGCTCGACGACGCGTCCCCCAGCTGACTCGCCACAAAGCCCATCACCCCGATGTCCGCGCAGATCCGCGGGAGAAGGTCGCGTTCGACGGCGCCACCTGCAAGCCATACGACAACGTGAGCAGCGACGTCCTTTATGCGCCAATACCAGCAATAGCAATCGATAGCCACACTCGGGCCGCGTGTGTCGCATCGTCCACCGAATGCGGCGCAATGGCGCCATCGATGCCGACCGCACCGTTAGCAGCTTGCCACACAGGCTGCGTCGGGGAGGACGCGACCTGCCGGCTGCGTTTATCTCAGCGGAACGCCGACTGCGCCTCGGTCCACCGTCACCTTCTGGTTCTCGACAGAGTTCAGCCCGTACAGGTCCGACACAGACTGGATTGCATCCTTAGAAGAAACATATCAAGCCGTATCCGAAGATGTATTCGATGAGATGCGCCGACACGAATCCGAGGGCTCTATCGACGCGTCGTCGGCATGCGCTTATGGAAATTGTTTAACGCTCGTAAGAATTAAGATGAAAATTCATGTGTGACAGTTGGCATAGCCTTTTGAAATAGGCAGTGCGTCGCATTAATTCGGGCACATCGATCCTGTGGCGCCAGCGAATGCGCTTGCGCATCGATAAAACTCATTGCCGGTGTCGCAGTTCGCGACATCGGTGCACTCACATGAAGCGCGCACCACAAAAACCACCCATCGCGCCCGCTTTCAGCACACGCGAGAGACCTTCGCTTACACAATAGAAGGCTCCGCTGCGGGCGTTGCTCATCACTTCAGTACACGAGGGGATTCAACAGATGTCCAGCCACCGCCCGAACGCCTTGCGCGTTCACCTTCTGGCAGCCGCTACCGTGGCCGTACTTAGTGCGGCCTCACCCGCGTTTGCAGGCACCGCTCACCTAGCCGCCCTCAAGGCCGGTCAGAACTACGATCGTTTCATCGTCAAGTACCGCAACGGCAACGCCGTGGCTGCGTCCACCGCGACTCTGACATCATCGTTGAACGCCGCCGCGGGCCGAGCACTGTCAGTTTCGCGCGCTGGCGGCAAGCCGCTGGCACTCAAGCACCTGCGCCGCCTCGCGCTCGGCGCCAACGTAGTGCTCAGCGACCGTCGCCTGAATCGCGACGAGAGCGAAAGCCTGATGCGCCAGATCGCGGCTGACCCAAGCGTCGAATACGTCGAACCCGACCTGATCATGCATAGCACGATGAGCCCGAACGATCCGCGCTATGCCGACCAGTGGCATTACGCCAACAGCGCCGCCGGCGCGAACGTCGCCGCCGCCTGGGACAAGGCCAGCGGCGAGGGCGTGGTAGTCGCGGTAGTCGACAGCGGCATCCTCGCGCACACCGATCTCAACGCCAACATACTGCCCGGCTACGACACGATCACCTCGACCACCGGCTTCAGCGCGGCCGAATGCTCGCCTTATCCGGCCGGTTGCGGACGCTCCGACGACGGCAACGGCCGCGATAACGATCCCAACGACAGCTCCAACGTCCAGCATGGCACTCACGTCGCGGGCACCATCGCCGCGGTTACCAACAATGCCGTCGGCGTGTCCGGCGTCGCGTATCGCTCGAAGATCGTGCCGGTGCGCGCGCTCGGCAAGGACGGCTCCGGCGCCACCTCCGATATCGCCGATGCAATCCTGTGGGCCGCCGGCGTCAGCGTGCCCGGCGCGCCGAACAATCCCAGCCCGGCAGAAGTCATCAACCTGTCGATCGGCGGCGGTGCCAACTGCGCGCAGACCCAGACCTATCAGGACGCGATCAACGCCGCGACCGCCAGGGGCGTGACCGTGGTCGTAGCCGCTGGCAATTCCAACAGCGACACGGTTAACTTCACTCCGGCCAGCTGCGACAACACCATCACCGTCGCCGCCAGCGACCCCGGCGGCAATCGCGCTTTCTATTCCAACTACGGCAACACCATCGACATCACCGCACCCGGTGGTGAAACCTGCACCCCAGCCAATGAGTTCCTGCCGCTGGGCCAAGTGCCCAAGGCCGGCGTGTGCGTACGTCTGCACGACGAACAGGGCGTTCTGTCGACAGTGGCTGGCAACGGATACGGCTACATGCAGGGCACCTCGATGGCGGCGCCGCACGTGGCCGGCATCGTCGCGCTGATGCAGTCGGTGGCAACCACGCCGAAGACCAGCGCCGAAGTACTGCAGATCTTGAAGGCTACCGCGCGTCAGATCACCCCAGCCAAGTGCCCCGGCGGCTGCGGCGCTGGCTTGGTCGACGCGTCGGCGGCGGTGGTCGCGGCCGCGGGCGGCGGCGGTACTCCGTCGCAGCCCGTTGCGAACTTCACCTCGTCGGTCAACGGCCTGAGCGTGTCGCTCAGCGACACCTCGACCGACAGCGACGGCAGCATCGTCGCGCGCAGTTGGAACTTCGGCGACGGCACCACCTCGACACAGGCCAATCCGACCAAGACCTACACCGCAGCTGGTACCTACACCATCACGCTGACTGTCACCGACGACGACGGTGCGACCAATACGAAGACCGCGCAGGTTATCGTCGGCGGCACGAGCGGTGGCGTGCAGACCTATAGCAACAACACAGATGTCACGATTCCGGACAACAACCTGCTCGGTGCCAGTAGCAGCGTCTTGGTCGCCGGCCGCGTTGGCAAGGCACCTGCCGATGCCTCGGTCGCGGTTAACATCGTGCATCCGTACAAGAGCGACCTCAAGGTCGACCTGATCGCGCCGGACGGCTCGATCTACGTGTTGCATAACCGCACTGGTGGCGACGGTGACAACGTCGCAGGCACCTTCAAGCTCAACCTCTCGAGTGAAAACCTAAACGGCACCTGGAAGCTGCGCGCGGTTGATCGCGGCCCGTTGGATGTCGGCAAGATCGACAGCTGGAGCATCACGTTCTGAGCTACGCGTAAAGCTTTAGCACGTTACCGCAGCCCGGTCCCGTCCGCATGGACGGGGCCGGCACGCTGCCCGATGACGCGCATCTGATCCCATTGCGGGTGTGCAAACGTTGACGCCGCCTGAGCGACTCCGGTGTGAAGCAAGTGACGCACGGCTCATTTGCGGCCGGTGCATTGCCGTGGTCTGCCATCCGGTGCAACCGCAGGTGCTGTCCGCTACTGCGATGTTGGTCGCGAAGACACTGTTGGTGCTCATCCTGGTTGCCGCATCGACCTCCACCATCGGCAGCGCATAGGCCCGTCCGCCGCCCGGCGACGGCACACTGCCGTCACAGCCGCCCATCGGCACGCAGTGCGAGGTATGGACGTGCTTCTACTCAGACGAGATCGTCGAGTTTGAAACGTTCTGCCCCCCGTCTACAACGGGAAGCTGCTCTTGAATGCGGTTTACGGATCTCCGATCATCTGAGGAATGCTGAAAGCCGCGCCAGGGAAGGCAAACGTGCGGAGCGGCGCGCGATCACGCGGCATTCCGCACGTGAGGCACCGGCACCGCCCTGGTAAAGTGGCAATACCCGGCGTTTTCGCCCGGACGACTGCCTCGAACTCGTCCGGTTTCTCTTCCATGACATTCGGTGCGTCGCGCTATTCCCTGGAATTTGCTTCACATGGAATGGCGGGCGGCTGCGGCGCCTGGCGCGACGGCCGCCGAATCACGGCGAGCAAGGTCAGGCACGGGCCAACAAGGCCTGCGGGCGACACGCGACTCCCAAGGCCAACCGGCAGGAGCCGGCTTAAACCGGTTTGAGCCGGTTTAAGCCCGTCAAGAGAGTTGGCCCCCGCGTGCTTTGGGCGCACCAAACTTCCCCTTCCAACTTTTTCTACGCCTCGTCGCAACGACGAAAACGGCCTTATTTCCGGGGCTTTTGGCGTTTTCCATTGGTCGGCGAGTTATCCACAGAGGGGCTGTTTGGCGTTTTTTTCGCCTCTCTCCAGCTTGTTTTCTCTGCACCTGTGGTCGGCCGACCAATGGGCACCCATATGAATCAGTGACTTAGCAATGGTCTGAGTCAACAGTTGTTTTGACGATTTGACCCAAGCGCCATATCAAACCGCTTGATACGACCAATGGCGATGGCTGTGGAAGAGTAGAAGTATTCGAAGCGCTCCGACATCAGTCCTGCCGCAGCTCCAGTTGCCGTTATGGACATAGCCACTAGTAGTGTCTGTGATAGTCAAGTCCACACGGCGAAGCAGGTTTTAGCCATGTGATCAAAAGTAGAGCGGGCCGGCCACTGGCTTTGCGTGTCAGGTTTGAACCCTCTCGCCTTGTCCGTGATTGCAACTAGAGGAGATTACCTTGGAGGACGAAAGCTTGTCAGTGAATGAGGGCGCCTCGAATGATATGTACGCAGGTCTTACAGATTTGCCTCTTAACGAAGAAGAGATCCAACTCTCTAAGGGCGTAGCACTTCGCAAGGCGCATGCGGTGTTTACAACTCCGTTAGCATTGAAGAACACGGGCCCAAATTACGGGCCGGATGGGTTTGCGCATCCTGCACTTTGGCAGTTCTCTAAAGGCGAGATTGAAATAACCGCCGAAGTACATGTTTCTGCGTTGCACACTTCTAAATTTGAAGATCAGATTGAAGCTGTTAAGTTCTCTGTGGCGCTTCTGCGGCTGTGGTGCAATCCAGAAATATCAATGCCGGTTATATCAACTTTATCGATGAGTAGGCAGGTACTGCATGCGATAGCCGATTCTAAACCCGAAGCCTATGTCAGGCCCATGGAGGTTTGGCGCAAGAGGCACGCACTCAAGCTAGTTGATAAGTCAACGATAGCGGACAGCGTCGAATGGGTGCGCGTTCATTGGGACTCCGCATACAAGCTCTACAGAGATAGCGCCGAGTTCCGCATCGCAATAGATGCGCTTGACACTGGGCAATTTATTCCAAATACGGGGCTATCCATCGTGTCGATGTGGGGCGCTTTAGAAGCACTATTTTCACCTTCAACATCAGAATTGCGCTTCCGCGTATCTGCTCTAATTGCCGCGTACATGGAAATACCGGGTGCTTCCAGACACGAGAGGCAGCGCACCATTCTTAAGATGTATGACAAGAGATCGGCAGCCGCTCACGGAAAGCCCACTCATAATAGCGATGACCTTGTACAGGTGCTCACCCTACTCCGGGAGGTAGTCATTAAGATGATCCATGAAGGACGTGTCCCAAGTAAGGGCGAGCTTGAAGTGAAGCTGTTCGGAACGTAAAGATTGGCACTACGATTCTTGTGGAGTCATAGCTTAAAACGCATTGCGAAATCGCCTAATCGAACTTCATAATTGTAGGTAGGCCCCATGAATAAAATGATCAGGCTCTACCCAGTTATTCTCGCCGTAGCTCTTACCTTCGCAACCCCAGCACTATGTGTTCTGGCCACTTTTGCATTCGGCCAGCACTGCTGGCCACAAAGAATCGGTGCGGTCTATGTTGGCATCGCCGTATTCACTCAAGGATTCCTTGGGACCGACCCCGACCGCTTTAGTCGCACGCTCGGCGACGGAAACACGCTCAGCAAACATTTAAACCAGTCTAGCTACACGGTCGCAATTTTTGGCACGTTATTCGCCGCCTTAGGGGACCTGCTTTCTAATGACTTCTACTACGGGGTGACAATGTGTCAGGCATGAAATCATTTTCATGCCGAAGCCGCTTCGCGGCTCGGCTCGGCTTAATTCAGGCGTTAGGCCCGCATAGAGACATTATCAAAGGAGTGAGAAATGGAATTTGAATTCGATTTATCGAGCTTTCTGATAGGTTGCCTTGTTGGTATCGTGACCCTTAGCATACTTAGGCTAAAAGCACTGAAGGAGCTTCGGCTTAAGTTGGAAGCGATTGGCGTTGACCTTGGAATTGAAGGATTTGGGGAAACACCATCCAATCCGTCTGCCCAGTCAATCGGCCCAGTCTCCGGGAACAGCAATGAAATAAATCAAGCTGGCCGAGACATAAACAAAACATCCAATCTCTATAAAACAATGAAAGCTGCCGCTGCCGCTGCCGCTGCGGCGGAAGACAACAAGCACCCCTCGTCACGAATTTTTCAATTGGTCACCAGATTCCACCACCACACTCAAAATAGTTCATTGAAACATTCGCTATCTCAGATCAAAGGTAGCGGCGACAATTGGCCCGAGAGGTATTACGCTGCGTACATAGCAGACAATCAATTCAAATCAGATCTCTCTGCCGAGTTAGACAGACTTGCCGCATACGGCTGGCGATTTACAACTGTTAGGCCAATAGACAATCTCGATATGGGCGTACTCTTTGAGATCACATCAGTGAAGCCTATTGGCCTGCAGGGCTAACAGTGCATTCAAGCCGAAGCCGCTTCGCGGCTCGGCTTGGATGATGGATTTTGCGTCAGCTCTGCTTGACGAGCGTTCGTCGGCCTATTGACCTGCTCTTGCGCGCGGTCGGCCTTCCTAGATCGGGTATCGGGAAGTCAGTAACGCTCTAGCTGTGCATAACTTTCTGGGCGAGCGAGACGAACGAATGACCGCAACCGGGAATACTTCAACATCTCGCCCGACCGCTCTGCTCGTGTCGCCGCTACTCTTCATCGCACTTATTGTCGCCATCGTCGGTAGTCTGGGAGCACCGTTGATTAGTCCGATGCCGCATAGCGCCGCGATCGAAGCAGGAGGTAAAGATGAACAGCCGAGAGAATGAGGAGTTCACGAGACTCTTGCGAAGCGCCGTCGCGGAGGCCGAAAAGCTCAAGTACCGCCCGACGCAGTTCAAGAAGATGCTAGACGCCTACGGCGGCTTTGAGACAGTCAAACGGGTACTGGAAAGCGGCAAGCCTTCAGATGGATTCACGAGGCTCTGGGAACTGGGACGTCTTGAACTGACATGCGAAGCCATTATCGTCGAGACAAAATGGCGCTGGCACTTCGACGATGACGTCGTAGCACGGGCGGAAAAGCTTCTGAGAGATATGCGCTATCCGTTCAAGCGTTTCGAGCGTGACGCTGCCGACGGGAACTCAGGTGACCTCCAGCTCGCCGCTACCGCTTCGCAAGCAGATCATCCACACTCCGATGAATCACCATTGGTGCCGCCGTCTGCGTCGGATATGCGCATTAACGTCTACTTCCGCACCGTGCTCCATGCCCCTGTCGCCAACGCACGCTGGTCATGGGGCTCGGCGGATGAACGGACCCGCCGGGTCTTCCTTCGACTCTGGCGTATGGATATCGCTAGCCTCGACGGACATCAGATAATCCGTGTGTTGGGCCCCAAGCGTACCGATCGACCAGGTTGGAAGGAGCGCGTGCGTCACCTAGAGCTGATCAAAAGCGGTTACGTTGCGCTAGGCGTGATTTGCGACAAAGACTCGCCTGATTCTAGCGTCATCCGCCAGTTCGACCACGATAGTCTCCTGCGCCTTGGGCATCTGATTGATCGCGATGACATGGTCTATATGGAGGTAGACGGGACGGTTCCGGTCGGGTGCATCGCGACTCCCGGCGAGCTGCCTGAAACGATTGAATCGGACCTTCGTGAGGTTGGGGCCATGGAACTCAGCGCCACTACACGCTCTGCCCTAATAGATGCGCGGCTCGGTCAAGGACGATTTCGTCGCGAGCTGCTGCGACGATGGGGCGCGGCTTGCGCCGTTACCGGTTGCCGAGTGGGTGCAGTATTGCGGGCGTCACACTGCAAACCGTGGCGACACTCCAATAACCGCGAACGCTTGGATTCGAATAACGGCCTAGTCCTGTCGGCCACATTAGATGCTCTATTCGACGCCGGCCTGATCGGTTTTGAAGATAGCGGCGACATGCTGATTGCTAGCGTGCTCTCGGATGAAGAGCGAAACGCACTTGGCCTGCCAGAAAGGCTGCGTCGGCGCCCTGGCCCCGCCCTCTGTGGCTATCTCCAGTACCACCGAAATCACGTTTTTCAAAGGAGCAGCCGGCCTAGTACTGAATCGTCCGGGGTTTCATAAGACACCTCTATCTGCTCCTTCTGGTTCATGCCGAAGCCGCTTCGCGGCCCGGACTAAGTCGAATATCCACTCATGGACGAGGTATGGCCGAGAACTTCACTGAAGACCGTCGAATCCAAGAGATCGCAGAGGCGTACTCAATGGATGCCATCGACTTCGCCCGCGATCACTTCAAGCTTGAACTTGACTGGCGTGACGGGAGCGTCGCCCATATCGAGACGATGCTTAGCGTGTTTCATGATCAGCTCGCCAAAGCCGAGCCGAGCGACGAACAAATCTTTGGCTTTGCAAAGATGTTTGGCAGCTACGTCGGAGAAGTCTTTCGGCGCAACCATGGTGCGACATGGGGGCTCGTGAAACTCGGCGGGGAGTCGTTTCCGGGCCTCCAAGCAAGCGACTCCTCCGGGCTCTTCTGCCCATGGGAACGAACTCGCCGTCGCATCCTTAATGGTTCACAAGACAATGTGTGGGATTACTATCAAGCTCTCGTCACCAGGGATGGCGGCAATGGCGCTGCTCCGACATCCATAACTCCCATGATGCAGAAAAAGTCATGGTGGGATCGTCTGCGGGGAGTCTAGTATTCATTCAAGCCGGAGCCGCTTCGCGGCTCGGCCTGACATCTGACCAAATGTCTAGTGCAATCTCAGCAGCAGCCGGCGTGATGAGCGTTGATGGAACCGCACGGTGATCTTGGACAAGCACTGATTGCGCGTGTCTCGCCATCGCGCCGCCGACCCCTGGAGACCGATGGCGCGACGATCTTCGATGCACAAGCAGACGTCTGAGGCGCTGGCGACTCTTCAGTGATTGTCTTTACCAAGCGCCTTGCTAGGGTATCAGCGGCGAACTTGCCCGGCACAAAATTGATACCAGAATCCCCCGGTATAGCGGGGGGATTTCTCTGGACATTAATGTCAGGGAAATCGATACGGGCCAATGTGAAAATTAATGAAAGCAATTTTTACATGCCCTTCGATGCTAATATGAAATCCATCGGAGAAGTCGATTGTGAACGTCAAGCTGACCTTTTGTTTAACTAATTCAATCTCCTCTGTTCTCGATAGCACACCATCCTTGAATCTAATCTTGGTTGTATCGACTGTCTGGTTAGCTATTTTAAAGGTGGCTGTCAGGAGGTACTCGCCATCGCCAGGGTTGGTTACCTGCCCATGCAGTGATCCGACTTTTACGTCTACGTCGAAGTCTAGAGGGAATACGGGTTCATTGCTCAATGACGTGAGCATCACACTAGACTCTCCAGTCTCAGGCTGAGCCGGAGTTGAAAGCGCGCTTTCTTTGTCTCGATATGTATCTACAAGCGCTTTTGCAAGAAGATCCACGACCTCTGCACTCCATGTGAAACCAGAGTGTTCTTTGCGATAATTTTCTACTATTTCAGCTGAAACGAACCTCGCAAAATCCGATATTGAATCATTCGAACCGGAGCGATCATCCATTTTGATCTCCATGCTTTGGAATTGAGGTTGCGCGCCATCTTGGCAAGTCTTGGTTCGCGCGGCGTTGATCCTACCTCTATGCGCCGACTCAAAAATGAGCCTACGATCCACTCGAAAGGTGATGGACGCTTGCCTTCAGAACTATGGCGCCACCCGGAGTCGGCCTGAGCGAGAAATTTAGCCGCGCAGAGGTAATAACCTTCCCGGAAGGTTATTCTTTTACACGTATACGTAAGCACTTTCTCGATGCGCCATACTTTTGGGCCGTCGCTATATTTCGAGGCCAACCTCATAATGCAGCGGATGCCATTTTCATAGTTGGCAATCGCCATAAAGCAAGAACAGGGGTCAGAGTGGAATTTCAACGGCTCGCCCCTGTACCGCATCATAGTGGTCCAGGCATTCGAGCCGAATCCGCTTCACGGTTCGGCCAGGAAATAGATTCTGCGCCAGCCTTGCTTGACGACTGTCTTCTACCTATTGAACCGCTCTTGCGAGCGGTGAGCCTAGTCAGGCCGGGTATCAAGAAATCAGTGACACTGCGGCCGCACTTCGTTTTCTGTGCAAGCCATCGCGGCATCCGTCCACGGTTACGACGGTATGTCGTTCAACAGCGCCAGGTCGCGTTCGAACCCGCGCAGCAAGGCCTCGCGCGTCGCCACCGGCTCGCGCAGGACGGCGGCGGGATGCACCGTGGCAAACGCGCGTTGTCCACCGGACAGGGTTCGCCACTGACCGCGCTCGTCGGTCAATCGGAATCGCGTTCCCAATACCGCGCGCGCGGCGGTCGCGCCCAGGCACACCACGACGTCGGGACGCACGATGGCCAATTCGTGTTTCAGCCACGGACGGCACGCATTGACGTGCCGAGCCAGAGGATTGACGTGCATTCGCAGCTTGCCGCGCTGCTGGAAATTAAAGTGCTTGACCACGTTGGTGATGTAGAGGGTTTCGCGATCAATCCCCAACGCGTCGAGCACGCGATTGAACAGCTTGCCGGCAGGGCCGACGAAGGGACGGCCGGTCAGGTCTTCTTCGTCGCCCGGCTGCTCGCCTACCACCATGATCCTGGCGCGATCGGGTCCTTCGCCCATCACCGCCTGCGTAGCGGGCTCCCACAACGGGCAACGCCGGCATTGGCCGACGGCGAGCTTCAATCCCGGCATGCCCTGGTGATCAGCGGCCGGTTGCTGGGCCGGCTGAGCTGGAATTTTTCGCCGCGGCGCCTGCGGCATGCGTTCGGCCATCGCCTGCACGCGCGGCCCGGCAGTGCGAATCAGGTCCGGCAGCAAATGCGCTTCGGGCAGATGCTTCCAATACTTCTGCGCCATCTCCTGGCGCATCATGCGCGGGTTGAGCCTGGCCGGATTGAAGATGTTGGCGTAGTAGACGCGCCACAGCCCCTCGTTGGCGTCGTCGGTCGGAGCGTCGTCGCGATTGGCGCCCGCGCCGAGCCCCAAGCGGGTTCCGTCCCACCAGGCACTGCGGTAAGGCGTGAGGATCGCCCAGCGCATGCCGGCGAAACGGCGGGCGAAGAACGGAGCCACCCGATCGACGATGTAATGCTGGGGTTCGAACCACGCGACGAAGGCATCCGTATCGCCGGGCACTTCGCGAAAGCGCACGAACGCCTTCATCTTGTGATTGTCGCGGCGCACCGATTTTTCCAGTTCGCGGGCGCGGTGCACATCGGGATCGGTCGCGCGCTCGAGCAAGCCGCCTTCGCCTTCGGCCATGCGCCACAGCAGCCGGTACAGCAGGCCGTGACGGTGCGGATCGCGGTGGCACAGCACGGCCTCGATCAGCGACAGGAACTCGCGCGAGACGCGCGGCGCGGTACGGACCGGCGTCAGCGGGTTCGGCCCGCCCGAAAACAGGCCGCTTTGAGCCTCGCCGGCCCACGAGATCGCCTCCGGCACCACGCCCGCGCACAAGGCCTCGCGCGCGTGCTTGCGCCACTCGTCCGCGTCCCAGGGCAGTTCCAGTCGTACCGTATGCATCCCGGCGTAGCTCAGTCGAACAGACCGATCTGGCGAGGGCGCGGCGCGAGGTGCGCGCGCAACCGCGCCGGATCGTCGAGCCGCGAACGCGGATGATGATCGAGCAGACTGACGAACGGCAGCACCTTCTTCATCGGCACCCGCAACCGCTGCAGATCGGCGACGCGCAAGCGGGCGTGCCGGCGCGATTGCACGATGCGCGCCACGTTGCGCGTACCCATGCCCGGCACGCGCAGCAACATCTCCATCGGCGCGGTGTTCACGTCGATCGGAAACTGCCCCGGATTGCGTAAGGCCCAGGCGAGCTTGGGATCGATATCCAGGTCGAGCATGCCGCCGTTGTCCGCCGGTGCGATCTCGTCCACGCCGAACCCATAAAAGCGCAGCAGCCAATCGGCCTGATACAGCCGATTCTCGCGTTGCAGCGGCGGCGACTGCAGCGGCAGTTTCGACGAGGCATCGGGAATCGGGCTGAAAGCGGAGTAGTAGACGCGACGCAGACGGAAATTGCCGTACAGGTTGTCGGTGGTGGTCAGGATCGCGCGGTCGTCGGCATCGTCCGCGCCGACGATCATCTGGGTGCTCTGCCCGGCCGGCGCGAACCGGGGCGGCTTGGCCCGCTTGGTCGGCGCTGCCTTGCGCGCTTCCTTGCCTTCCTCGATGCGCCAACGCAGATCGCCCATCGCGGCGCGAATGCGCGGCTGGCTTTTTTCCGGCGCCAGCTGGGCCAGGCCGCCTTCGGTGGGCAGCTCGACGTTGATGCTGAGCCGATCGGCGTAGCGGCCCGCGGCCGCCATCAACTCCGGGGTCGCATCCGGAATGGTCTTGAGGTGGATGTAGCCCGCGAATTTATGGTCTTCACGCAACGAACGCGCGACCTCGACCAATTGCTCCATCGTGTAATCGCTGTCGCGGATGATGCCGCTGGACAGGAACAGGCCCTCGATGTAGTTGCGCTTGTAGAAGTCCAGGGTCAAGCGAACCACTTCTTCCGGCAGGAAGCGCGCGCGGCGCACGTTGCTGGAAACGCGGTTGACGCAGTACGAGCAGTCGAACGTGCAGAAATTGGTCAGCAGGATCTTGAGCAGCGAAACGCAGCGTCCGTCCGGCGTATACGAATGGCAGATGCCCATGCCCTCGGTGCTGCCGACACCGCCCGTGCCAACGGAATTGCGCTTGTCGGCGCCACTGGAAGCGCAGGACGCATCGTATTTGGCTGCGTCGGCGAGAATGGCGAGCTTGTCTAGGATGTTCACGCGCTCAGACTAAGATCGATCAGTCTCAAATGCTGAGACCAAGCTTTGCTAGGCGTCATGAATCCTGGCCGCTGAACCAGCACGTTCGAGCATCTATTTCTTCGGCCCTCGCCGCACATACAGTCAAAGACAGGACGAGTAATAAGAGGCGCACGCCCTTAACAATTCAGGTACAGATATCGGTGTCCCGCGCCTGCGCGCAGGCTATGGCCATGTGCCGTTAAATCTCGACCGTAGCCGGCGGTCTGGAACATAACGCGGGACTCTGCGAAGCAGAAGCCACAAGAACTACTACATCTTTGCATATCGGACTTCGCCACTTACAACGTTATTCGTGTAGATGGCACTACGCCCCATATAGGCACGCAGGTCGCCAAAAATATATACATACCCAAATAAAGACACGATGACGTGCGGGCCGCTTAATATTCCCACATGATGTTCATAAGCTTTGCCACCGGTCAAATACTGAATTCCCAGGAAGACTTGTGATCCCGCAGGCAGCGGCGCTGCCTGAAACGCCTTCAGAATTTCCTCAAAGCTCATACTCGATTCCATCCGCCCCTTATCGACTCGGCCAAGAAGAGTACGAAAGTGCTTGGCCTTGGTTGAGTTAATGAAGACATCGCCGTCTTCAATAGCGGCGAGCTCGAACGCGACTTTTGCCGCCTCCAGAAAGACGGTATCTAGCTTCATCTCCATCGTGCCGGAAAGCACACCAATTGGAGTTTCTACGTCGGGGGCACTCATGTACTTATTGATAGTAGATAGAATTCCACGCTCTTGCTCTTCCTGAGTCCAGCCAAGTCCCAGCCCACGTTCCGACTTGAAAAATCGTTCAAATTTTGATCGAACTATAGTTGGAATATTTTTGCGATCAGTGGCGTCAATAACCATAGTGACGCTGATAGCCCCACACTCCATGATCTCAATATCTTCTACCTGCGGGATTATCCTCGGCCTGAAGTCAGTGTCTAACTTGATCACGGACCGGCCGACTGGCCCAGCGATTTTATAGGGCCCGCCGAGTGGTTGCGGGATAACACCGCGCCGACCGCCTATCCGATACGCATTACGCGCGAGCTCCACAACGGACTGCTTCAGGTAGGGTCCGTCGATATTTTTCCCAAAGTGCTCATTACATACTTTACATAATATATGGGCAGTCAAGCACCCCCCGGCACCGTCTGGAAATACATGCTCCACCGTAAGCCGCGCCGGCTTTTCGCATTGGATGCATTTGGCAGACGTATAACGACTTCCTTGAATTAAGGTCAGCATAGCCCCTTCTTCATTAAAGGGATTCGGTGGCCAGGGGCGACCCGGCCAAAAATAAAAAATAGCCTGCTTCACCATGTAATCTAGTTGCGCAGAGCTCGGTACCTTTATATCCAATCCCTCGCCCTAGAAAGCTAAACTTGCTTACAAATACAATATTCCCGCCAATCACACCGAAAGCGGGATCAGAGTGGACTGGACCAGTCAGTCGATGCACGTGTGCCACGCACTAATGAGGAAGCGTCGTATTGTCGGCATTGCCTCATCTGCGCGACGCTACCTGTGGTCCTTGGAGCGCGTTGCCGCTTGGCAAGGTTTCCGCCAAGGCTCGTTGACCCGCTGCAATCGTGCGTTCGCTCTGGCGAATGCCCCCATCGTTCCTGTTGGATACGACGGAGCCGGCGCCGCGCTCGTCCGAACCAGTGTTATAGCCGACTTCGTCGATAGAACCCCACAGGCTGATGACGCCCTGGTTCTCATGAGTTAGACAGCTTGATTCGTTGAGTGGATTGTACCGCGTCGCCGTTTTAGAGCCCGTCTATTGCCTACTCTCTTGACGGCTTCAGGACTAGTTGCAAGGAGCGCCCTGGCGGCGCGGTGACCATGCCGCCATCCGGCCGAAAAGGACTTGTTTGAATCCTGATTGGCTCGGCCTGGAAGCCGGTCGGACCAAAGTCCGGAGGGGTCGCTACGACTGGAACTATCCGGAGATAGGCGACGTGTCTAGGCCGATCATGAGATGTTGCTGTGCTGCATGCCGCGGATGTGCAGCGCGAAAGCCTCGACAAGCGCTGTTACACGATTGCTGCTTGCTCGATTTTTAACCTAAACCGGCCCCTGAGCAAATCAGACCTCTCCGACTCTCGGAGTTCCGGAAAACGGAATGTGATTCGATTGATACGCGTAAGTTGACGTTGTGCCTACCAGCTCATCGACGGGTCGCACCCCAAGCGACAGAGCAGGGGCAGACTAGCTGCGCTGGTTGAGATCCTCCTGCCCCGCCACGCGTTCAAGTGTGTCTGCAGCACGCCGCATCAGCGCAAGTGCTTCCTGGATCGGGGAGCTTTCTCCGGTCTGCAATTGATTAGAAATCCGACGCAGGCAAAAGTTGACCACGGCCACGGGGGCGCCAAGCCGCTCGCTCTCATAGCGGGATAGGCACGTTCGGTCCACGCCCAGACGCTTTGCAAAGGCCGCCTGGGATTCTTTGCCGCGAGCTGCGACGAGAAGCTCTCGCTGGGAGGTGGGAAAGGCAATTTGCGTCATATTGCAATAATTACACATAAGTGTAATTATTGCACATGAGTTTGCAACATGATCTGTCGAGTACCATTTCTGGGCGGAGGACGTATGGCGCGTGCTGATCAACTTAAAGCTTTACTACGCGCGTACGCGGGAAACGAGGACGCGCAGTTCTCCGCGATCGCCTTGCAGATGGCTGCGGACGCGGCGCAGAAGGGGCACATCCGTCTTGCAGCAGAGTTGAAGAGCTTGATTGAGGCTGGTCAGGCGCGTCATCAAACACAGCCTGTGCAGGCCCTGCGTCCGACTCCCTTGGCTCAGCCAAAGGGCGAACTGGCGGAATTGCTGACCGTTCAATATCCGCGACATCATCTTTCTGAAATGGTCGTTTCGCCGGAAGTCAGCGTGAAACTGGGGCGCGTGTTACGTGAACAGCGTCATCACGAGCGTTTGAGTGGGCACGGCCTCGCCCCTCGGCGTAAGTTGCTACTTATTGGGCCGCCGGGTACCGGTAAGACCTTGACGGCAAGCGTCCTTGCCGCTGAGTTGCGCCTGCCGCTGTTCGTGGCGAGGTTCGATAGCCTGATCACGAAGTTCATGGGTGAAAGCGCGTCCAAATTGCGCTTGGTATTTGAATCGCTGAAAAACACCCGAGGCGTCTATCTATTCGACGAATTCGATTCGCTGGGTCTGCAGCGAGGGAGTCAGCATGACGTTGCCGAGATGCGCCGCACGCTGAACATGTTTCTGCAGCTGATCGAGCAAGATTCGTCGGACAGTCTGATCGTAGCCGCGACCAATCACGGGGATTCTCTCGACACGGCCCTGTTTCGACGCTTCGACGACGTCATCAGATACGACACGCCCGATGAACGCCAAATTGAACAGCTTCTTCGCAACAGCCTAGCGTTGCTGGGGCATCCCGGCTTGGTTTATTCGGAACTGATCGCAGCCGGCAGGACGCTGTCGCACTCCGACATCGTACGTGCCTGCCAGGACGCCATGAAGGATGCCGTGCTCGAACAGCGGCCGCACGTAAGCCAAGACAGCGTCTTGCAGCATCTCGCAGAACGTTCTGCTAGCCTCAAGCACATGAAGTTCAGCTAAGGACGGGCTGATGGCCTGTCGGGGGGCAGGGTCATGGCGGAACCGCTTAACCACTTGAATGCATCTGCCTATGTTCTTGAACGTCCATTCAAGTCCGTTCTCAAAGTCATTAGAGCGCCGGCGCCGACGCGCGAGCGCTACACGCATGGCCAGCGCCTTCTGCGCCAACTTGAAGATCTCCGGCGCGTTGAAGCAGATTTCGTACGTAGGCGAAACGATTTTCTATTGCCGCCCGCGGGACTGACCATCGCAGTCGAGTTGCGCCCCAGCGGCATGCTCGACTACAAGATCTTCGATTGGAAGCGCGATGGTATTGAACTCCTCAACGCGACACCAGGGGAGGAATTCGACTTGGTCGTGCTGCATGTTCCCGACGGTAAATTGACCGCATTCGAGAAGCGGATCACTGACTATCTTGAGAAAGACACGAGGGCCGGAAGTCCGAAGAGCGCAGCCCTAGTCAACGTAATCGAAGGTTTTCGCCGCGCCGCATTCAGCGAACTATGGACTGATCCAAAGGAGCCGCCGGCTGCCGATGACCAGCAGTGGTTCCAGTTGTGGCTCCGCGTGGGGGCAGCAGGTCCGGAAGCAGCAAAAAATAACTTCGTCAAAGTCGCTGCACGACTTGAAATCGAAGTTGAGAGCGGATACGTGCCCTTTCCAGGCCGCGTCGTCGTTGCCGTATATACGACTCGCGCCGCTCTAGAGCAGGCAGTCGAGCTGCTCGATGTCATGGCTGAAATACGATGTGTCCAGCCCACGGCTGACTTCTTCCTGAGCGATTTGACGCCCGCCGATCAAGTGCAGTGGGTCAGAAACCTGGAGGCTCGCCTAGAGACCGCCGGGGAAGAGGATGCTGCTTATGTCACGCTTCTAGATACGGGCGTGGCGCACGCCCATCCCTTGATCCAGGCGAGCCTGGATCCGGCCGATCTGCACGCGATCGACGCGGCATGGACCGTTGCGGATACGGAAGGCCATGGTACCGAGATGGCCGGAATCGCTTTGCATGGAAACCTGAGTCAGCCCCTGGCCTCCGCAGAAACTCACAAAGTTCCGCACCGGATGGAGTCCGTTAAGATCCATCCGCCTCATGGTCAGAATCCCTATCACCTCTATGGATGGGTGATGCAGCAGGCGACCAGCATTGTCGAAGCCGTCGCCGCTGATCGTCGGCGCACGTTCGCAATGATGACCACATGCATCGAGGCCTCCACTGGCTTGCCTTCCGAATGGTCCGCGAGCATCGACCAACTGGCTGCCGATGCCTCCGGGAGATTGGAGCCAGACGGTGAGCGCCAGCGACAGCGACGCCTGTTTGTCCTTGCCGGCGGCAACGTGCAGTGGCCTCAGTGGACTGGTTACCCGGACATCAACGCGGTGAGCGGCATTGAAAGTCCTGCACAGGCCTGGAACGCCCTGACTGTTGGCGCGCACACCGATTTGACCCAAATCGACGTCACTAAATGGCCAGGTCTCGGCTGCATCGCGCCTGCGGGTGCCTTGTCCCCCTGTTCGACGACCTCACTGTTGTGGCGCCGGTCCTGGCCTTTCAAGCCGGACGTGGTCGCCGAGGGCGGAAATGGCTCCTTTGACCAAGGACAGCCGCTCGTAGGGCCGGAAAGCTTGCGGCTGTTGACTACCAACTTCGACATGACCAAGGCGCTGCTGACCGAGACCGGTGATACCAGCGCGGCAGCGGCTGAGGTCTCCAGGCTGTGTGCATACCTCAGCACTCGCTATCCGGACTACTGGCCTGAGACTATTCGAGCACTAGTGGTCCACGGCGCTCGCTATACACCGGCTATGCGTTCTTTGTTGCCCATTAATCCGGTGCGCTCCGACAAGGAGGGCCTCTTGCGCCGGTTCGGACATGGCGCGGTAAACGCCGATAGCGCGTTGAACTCTAGGACTTGGCGGCCGACACTCGTGCTTCAGGAAACGTTGAATCCGTATCGGCACGACGCAGGGAGTATCAAGCTTAACGCTTTGAACTTGCATAAGCTGCCGTGGCCGATTCAGCAGTTGCTGAGCTTGGGGGCAACTACGGTGGAGATGCGCATCTCACTGTCTTACTTTATTGATCCCAATCCGAGCCAGCGTGGTTGGCAGAGCAAGTTCCGTTACCAATCGCATGGCCTCCGATTTGCCGTAAAGGGCGCGACCGAAACCCCAGAGATTTTCGGTCAACGCATCAATAAGGTCGAACGTGAAGACGCTGAAGCGGCTGGCGATGGTGGCGGCGAAGCCATGATCGATCCTGATACAGAGGGATGGCTGTTCGGTCCGCAACTACGTGCCCGCGGGTCCATGCATTCCGATGTGTGGCGGGGTACCGCAGCCCAACTAGCAGAGAAGTCGCATCTAGCAGTCTTCCCAGTTGGCGGTTGGTGGAAGGACTGGAAAGACGCAGGTCAGGCTAGTACGGCTATCCGGTATGCGTTGGTCGTTTCTCTGGAGATTGACGAGACTCTGCAGGTGGACCTATATACCCCGATCCAGGCGATGATTCAGACTCCGATCGTCACGGAGATTCCGTCAACGCTCTAACGACAGCAGAATCTGATCACCACTTGGATCGAAGCTGCTTGGGCAGACTAGCGAGCCGGGCGTCCGAGTAGCACCGGACGTTTAGTGCGTGCCGCTTTCGCGCCTGCGACGCCACATCGCCTCCAAAAGGGCTTGCAGCACTTGGTCAGTGCGCTTCGTCAGAAGAGTGACCCGGGCCGCCACATGCGAGAACAGGCTAAGCACCACGGCCAAGTACCGGATATGACGCGCCTGCTCAATGGCACCACACAATTTGAGCAAAGTAACGCAAGCTGAGCTCACTACGAAGTAGTGAGCGATCCTTGCCCACAAATATCTGCGACTTCTGGACACTTCACCAAATGTCGATAAACCATAAGTACGTTAATGCACTACTTGAAATAGCTAATTCTTCATCTGCGGCGAACTCTGCGAAGAAAATTTGGCGCAAGGAACTCGAAAAATACCGGAGCTCGACAATTTTTGGGCCGAAGTCAGATACCGCTTCAGGCAACCGTCTTCTCCGAGTCAATTTGGAAGTAATGCTCGAGGCCGCAGAATCTATATTCGGACCTGCCGAAATGGGTAGCGAACTGTATACGACTCCGGGCTATCACAATGAAGTACCTAACTCCGGCATAAAAACAACACTTGAAAGTCCGCCAAGATTAATGCTGATTATTAATCAAGACGCAGTAACGTGGGAGGATGCATTCTATGAAATTGCTCATGAAGTAATTCATCTTCTCTCGCCCGTGATAGCTGAGGGGGGCAAACCACCGGTAGCCACTCTCGATGAAGGGGTCGCCGTATACTTCGCCGAGTACGTATATGAGAAGTACATAAGCTCTTATACGGGCTCCCATCCTTCTCTGTCACCCCGCGGCTTGGGTCCCAATCATAGGGCGTACGCTAACGCGTACGCCTTAGCGCGAAAACTCAATTTTGAAGAATTGCGCAGAATTCGAGATGAATTCTCAGGATTCCCATATGCAACCGATCCCTATCGGCTGCTTTCGCTTAGCGCGGGGAAGCTGAACATTGAGGAAGCTCGATCACTTTCGGCGATTTTCGAGTACAAACGCGCTTAAGGGCTTACTGCACGAGCGGGTGTAACTTGATCCGTCGTCGTTGCACAGGCAGAGGCCATCGGCAAATCTCTGAGATACGGCCAAGTATCTAAAACCCGCGTTTTCCTGAGGTTTCAATGTCCCTTCCAAAGTTTGACGATCTGCCCTTTAATTCGCGGCCGGACCTATCACCGTATCTGATTCACCTCACCAAAAACTCTGCAAAGGACGACGGAATTTCCGCTTACGAAAATCTCGTAAGTATCCTGATCGAAGGCGAGATTTTGGGCAGTACGACGGGGAAAGGGATGATTAAGGGCAACAGGCCAGCGGCGTGTTTCATGGATGTCCCTCTGTCCTCTCTGAAATATGTGCTTACCCCGGAGAACTCTGATCCTCAAAAACCGCGGTATGAGCCATATGGGATTGCCGTGACAAAAAGATTCGGATACAAAAAAGGCTGTCGTCCGGTGCTGTACCTATCTAATGACGAGACGAAAAAGCTTGCAATTCCATCTGACGAACTATGGCGAGTGGTGAGATTCGAAGTAAGCACGAAGGGATGGGTAAGTTGGTTGCACGAAAGAGAGTGGAGGTGCCCAGGTCCGTTCCCGCTTCCGAAATCGATACAGGCCGCATTTGTCCGAAACACTGACGAGGCAAGCAGGTTGACCAAACTCTTAGCCAAAAGGCGCGCTGAGTTCAGATGCATACCTAAATCGGTTATCCCCATGACCGTCCTCTGTCAGGGGCTGCTCAAGTAATTTTCGGGCGATCGCGTCAGCCGTAAACGGGGGGAACCGTGTGGTGTAGATCGCCGTACATCGCACCTCGGACCGAGCCCAGGCGCCAAGACATGGATTGTCCGCAGTAGGAGCGAGAGTGGCGGAATGCATTCGGGTCTACAAACTGATAGGCCGGAGCAGTACCGTCCGACTCCCTTGACGGGCTTAAACCGGTGTAAACCACCTTCTACCAATTAACTCTACGTAGCCGTGGACGGATGCGTATTAGCCGCGCCCGGCAGGAATGCTCCGCTACCGTCGTCGGTCGCAGACAACGGGAGCTGCCCTTTTCTGCAGGTTCGTGTCGCGGCGGCGATGCCTGCGGATGCTCTCAGCTATGTCGATGAGGAATGCGTGCCACGGGCGAGGCTGCGCGCGCCGGACGGGCATGCGTCATGCCCTGTTCCGAAATGTAAATTTTTTGTAAATACCGGCCAGGCAGGCCGTTGACTGCCGCCCGTGGCGCACCCCTAATCGCTGCAGTTGCGGCCGCAACCGTGTCGAGTCACTCATCCAATCCAACAAAAGGAATTTGTCATGAAACAAGTCACGAAGACGCTGTTGACGCTCGTTCTGGTTGCCGCATCCGCCTTCACCATCGGCAGCGCGTTGGCCCGTCCGCCCGGTGGCGGCCCACTGCCGCCACAACCGCCACAGCCGCCCATCGGCGCGCAGCACTACGTGTATACGTGCATCTACGAATACGAGACTCTCCAGTTTGAAACGTCCTGCCTCACCTTCTACAACGGTCAAAGGCTCCTGATGGAGATTTACGGACCGGTGATGTAAGGAACGCCGAAAGCCGCGCCAGGGAAGGCGCACGTGCTGAGCGGCGTACGATCGCGCCGGATTCCGCACGCGAGGAACGGGCACCGCTCGGGAAGAGCGGGCGCTGCCCGGCGTCTTGCGCCCGGACGACTCCCTCGGAGTCGTCCGGGTTTTCTTCGATGGCATTCGATGCGACACGTTAGTCCCCCCAGCGATTGGCGTCAGGTGGAATGGCGGGCGGCTACCGCGCCTGGCGCGACGGCGGCCGAATCCCGGCGAGCAAGGTCAGGCACGGGCCGACAGGCCTGCGGCCGACACGCGACTACCGGGGCCAACCGGCATGAGCCGGTTTAGACCGGTTTAAACCCGTCAAGAGAGTTGGACCCCGCGTGCTTTGGCCGCGCCAAACTTCCGCTTCCAACTTTTTCTACGCCTCGTCGCAACGACGAAAATGGCCTTATTTCCCAGGCTTTTGGCGTTTTCCATTGGTCGGCGAGTTATCCACACAGGGGCCATTTGGCGATTTTTTCGCCTCTCTCCGGGCCTTTTTCTCCAAGCCTTTGGTCGGCCGACCATTGGGCGCCCTTATAAAACAGGCACTTACAAGGGGCGGTTTTATGGACGTTTTGACCCTAGCGGTACGTCAAGCCGATTGATCCGACCAATGACGTGCCTCGAGGATCCTCGCGCGCTATGAGTCCAGATCGCGCATCTGTTGATGCGGGCAGCATCAGGTTGGGCCGGACGCAATCTAGACCACCGTCAGGCGCTCCCCGTATTCTTTGCTGGACGCACGACTCGCTTTGGCCAAAACATGGATCTCACCGGCAGGACGCTTTGGCAAGTTGGCAGCGGCGATGCATTTCGATCTTACGGAGATCTATGCATCAAACATGATGTGATGATCCTCGGACCTGGCAACCCGGGTCGGTTCGAATCCGCGCGTTATAAAGATCATGGACACGTCCGTCGCTTCTGCAAAGACGTGAGGCGCGGAGACTTAGTACTGTTACGGCACAAGACCGGCGATATCTTGGCCGCGGGCGTAGTAGCAGATGACGAAGCGTTCTGGTCAGAATCGTTTGCCGACATCGACGGCTGGGATCTGCAACACGTTCGCAGAGTGCATTGGCTTCCGAATTCCAACAAGAGATTCGGCGCGCGCACTTTCGGCGGCCAGGGCAATCGCTTTGCCATGATGAACATTGAAAAAGTTAGGCAGTGGGTTTCCGACCTGCCGCTATCTGCCAATTTCGTGGCTCGCCCGTTAGCTCCACTACCTGAGGTGGGCCGAGATCTCAACTTAGATGAACTTGGCCGCTTGCTTTTCATAGAAGGTCTGGCGAGCGAGTACATCGACAAGCTAACTTCTACGTTCGCTTCTCTTCAGCGCGTCGCCGCATGGTACGCCAATGAGGAAAAACGGCCGGAGAAGCGTCCTTCCGAGATGGAGACGATCTGCTATCTCATAGTTCCTTTTCTTTTGTCTCTCGGCTGGTCTCAACAAACCGCTGCGATCCAGTGGAACTACGTCGATATCGCACTCTTCCGTTCGATGCCGCCCACAGACGCATCTCTCGATTGCGTGATTGAAGCCAAGCTCCTCGGTCGCTCCGTTTTTTCGGCGGAGGGTCAAGCTAGACTCTATGCGCTGAAGAAAGGACGCGGAGACTGTAAGCGACTGATCGTAACCGACGGCATCCGTTACGCACTGTATGCACGGAACACTGACGATTTCGTATTGACGGCGTATTTGAACATCTTGAGTATGCGTGACGCCTATCCTGTGTTGAACTGCGGGGGAGCAGTCGAGGTCGTAATGGGGATAGCTCGCCAGGGCTAAGTGCCTAGTCAGAACAAACTTTTCGAACGCATCAGTAGCTCAATCACAGAAAATTTCTTCGCGACTAGAGGATTGCGCGAGGCCATACTAAGGAGATTCCGATGACCAAATCGCTTATTCGTGACCTACGGCATACCGACGCAACCACCTTAGAAGATTTAGTTCTTGTCATGGCCAAGAACATTGAGCACTCGCTTATCGAGGCAGGTGCAACACCCGGAGAAGATTACACAATGCGCGACCTCTTCAATTGGTCCACTCCGTTCGCGTTGGAAGTCTTCAAAAAGAGTGGGGTCATTACCTACCGAACAGAATTCTGAAGGCGGGCCAAGCTCTTCAGTTCGACATTTTTCTACAACATGCTGGCGACTCCTGCTGGCCGCAACCGCGTTGCGGCTCGGCTTAATTCAGTCGTTACGTCTAAAGCCCCGACGAGTACGGGCCCGAGGATGGCCTGCCCGATGCTGAGGAGTTGGGGCTAATCCCAGCTTTGAGCCCCAATCAGATTCAGGCCATAGACGCGGCATTGCTGGCTGCTGCTGACATTAGATGGCGCAAAGTCGCCCTCCTTGTCACCACCACCGTGACCGGCCCAGCTGGCGTTCCAGGTAATCCAGATGCCTATTACGCGCAGCGTGTCCGAGAGCTGTTCGCTATGGCGCACTCGCGGCTCAAGGCGTTCTATCGCGCATGCGATACAGCGAAGTCCGAATTGTCGGCGGGACTGGCGGTAGTAAGGCCTAGCGATTTGATCAAGCCGAAGCCACTTCGCGCCGCGGCTGGCGGTGGATACAACCTATCGAAGTGGCTGCGCCGATCCAAACGTTGATGACGACATTTTGACGCGCCCACGGCTACTAAGTTCTAACCAGTCTCTTCACGCCCGGGAACACCAAGGAACAACAGGCGACACCAGTTGTGCTTTCTGACCATACGCCAAGGTATGTCGCCGCAACCACTCAGTACCCTCGGGGCTGAGATTTCCTCATACTGACGGGGAATGGAGTGTCTGGGGGCGGACGGCATGGAAGGGAACGTGAGCCAGAGTTCGGCGCATTCCGCCGAGGCTGCAGCACTTGGGTTTTACTACCAAGCTTTATTTGGGCTCGCGACCTTGGTCGAGCAGACCTCGGACGAGGCGGCCGTCGCAATTGAGCGCCTAGACGACGTTGAGATTGTAGTTGACGGCAACACTCTTCTCTATCAGCTAAAGCACTCACTCAGCGCAGCGCCTCCACCAGTTACCATCGCGTCGCGCGCGCTGTGGAAAACCGTCAAAGTCTGGATCGACTTGCTGCCGAACTTATCGCTTTCTGAAACGACTCTACATCTAGTAGTCGTCGGCAGCATACCTAGTGGTAGTCCTTTAACCAGCCTGTTGGTGTCGGGCTCAGACCGCGGAGCGCTTCTTGAGGCGATGCAGAAGGAAGCCGGCCGTGTCATTGATGAGCGGATCGCTGCAGAGCAAGCGGGCGTGAAAAAGTTACCCCACGATGATCGCGCAAATGGGTGCGAGGCCTTCTTTGAACTGGGCGCTACGGAGAAGCTGAACCTTCTTCGACGAATGCGCGTGCAACAGGGTAGTGACACGATAGATAAGATAGAGACTCGCGTAGCGGGCAGCCTGTCGTTGCTACCCATGGCGCATCGGCCAATGATCGCCAGGCGGCTAGTCGAATGGTGGGATAGGCAGGTCCTGTATTCATTGTGTGGGAAGCGGGAGCGATTTATCACCCGCATCGAACTACAGCACCAAATCACAGAGATACTCGGCGACATCGAGGAGGAGCGGCTGATTCCCGACTTCATGACGGCGATCCCGCCGAAGGACTATCAGCCGAATGGCATGATAGCGCGCCAAATCGAACTGGTTGAGGGGCGCGACCACGACCTGACTGTCGCCATCCGCGAGGAGTGGCGCGCGCGTGCGCAGCGATCAAAGTGGATAAACGAAAATCCGGCCATGGCGTCCGTAATCAACGAGTACGATCTTCTACTTAGGGAGCGGTGGTCGGACCGGCATATTCCTATTGTTGACGAATGCTCAGATGCGCTTGAGCCCTACAAGCGAGAAGCCGGTCTCAAGTTGTTGCGCTGGGCTCATCATGAGGCGGCTGCAGCGGTTCCGGCCATCTCGGCAGGTTGGAGCGGACAATACTATGTAAGCGGAAGCTTCCAGGTTCTGGCTATTGGTTTGGAGGTTGGTTGGCACCCCGATTACCGCAATCTACTTAAGGAAGAGAAGTGACGCCAGCGCATGACGTCTTTGCTGAGCTTAATCCCGCTTATTGTGGCACTGCGCTGGCGGCGTTCGTTGGTGCGTACAAGTCCCTTAACGACGCAGGTCCGGAGTTGGCCATCTGCTATATCGCACTTCCCGTTGGGCTGTCGGGGGATCTTGCAGAGACGTTCGCCGGCACGAATAGAAATACAGGTTTGCTCGAATGGCTTACCCGAAGTCCGCAGGTTCATATTGGGCTTGGCTCCAGAGTGAACTCGACCATGGATGTGGTGACAAGCTCTCTCCGATTTGGCTGTTTTGCCAATCTGCTGATTCTCGGACGCGACGGCCGCCTTCAAGTAGGAAACAGACAAGTTCCCAAAAGTTCGCTTGATAAGCTTGGTGCGGAATCAGTTAAGGCCATAAAGCGTGTCGAACGACTGGGCTACTGGTTCGCAATGGCCGGCACAACGCGGAACGTGTTTGGAGTAATGGGGCTAACCGTATGAAGCGCTGGAACATATCAGACATCTTCTTTCTTGGCGTGTCCGGACAACGTCGAGTCGTAACGCTCCTGCCGGGGCAGGTCAACATCATCACAGGTGCTTCCGGCACTGGAAAGTCCACCCTTATCAAAGCCATTGATTACTGCCTGGGTTCAAGCGATTGCGAACTACCAGCGCTTGTTCGGAGGCGTTGTATAGCGGTAGGCGTTAAATGGGTCATTGACGGCGGGGAATTTATTGTCGGGCGTATCATTCCGCCTGTGGGCCAAGATACGAGTACCCGCATGTTTGTCTCTAGTGGAACGAGTCTTGATCTGCCCACAAGTACAGACGATTTTGATGGCGCGACGACATTAGAGGCGGCTAAGGCATTCTTGGAAAGGGCGTTCGGAGTCGTCGACGTGAAGGATGTCGCGGCGGGCGATATTACTGTCCGCGGACGCGCCACGGTTCGTCACCTAACTCCCTATCTGTTTGTTACTAAAGAAGTCATCTATAGTGAGTCAGTGTTGCTGCATGGATTGGAACAAGTAGACAAAGCCCGGGACATCGTTTCAGCAATGCCATATTTCCTTGGCGTTACCGATCAGGCGACTGTTTTGGCCGAACGCAAGCTACGGCAGCTGCAGCGCGTTCTAGACCGGGAAGAGGCGAAAGAAAAGTCTCGATTGACGGCAGAGAGTTCACTTCGACAGCGCGCAATTGGACTTCTGACAGACGCTGAGCGACTCGGTATTGCACAGAGTTCGTCAGCGGATGCGTCGGACTCTCAGCTCATCTCTTTGCTTCGCGAAGTCACTGGAACACAACTTGAAGTCAACACCTATCCGTCTGAGGATGAGCTAGCCGCTCTGCACTTGGCTCGTCGGGACATTCTCTCTCGCCTTGAAGCAACGAAGCGAAAAGCAAGGGCAACCAAGTCCGCAATGCATGAAGTATCGAGCTTTCGAGGGGCGGTTAACCGTCAATATCAAAAGCTCGCGCTCGTTGAGCATATGGATAATATCAGGCATCTGTGTCCAGTCTGCGAGAATCCATCGGAATGGGGTCTTGAAACGCGCAAAGCACTTCAGGCCTCTTTGGCCAAGGTTCGCGATGAAAACAGCGCTGTTGAGCGAGCCGCACCGCGTTTAGCGGAGCACAATCATGACCTGGATCAGGACATTCTTTCGCTCAATGCTCAGTTGCGTGAAGTCGATCTCCGTATCGAGGCTTGGCTACGCCAAAGCGACGAGACACGCAAATTAGCTGATTTGTCGCAGGTGAAAGCACATCTGCTGGGAAAAATCGCCTTCTTTATTGAATCAATCACTCAGGATACTCACAGAACCCAACGAGATCTGAGTGTGCTGCGTGATGAGATTAATGATCTTGAAGGGCATGTCGATCGTGCGGCAAAGCGAGTTAGGTTGCAGCGTGCAGAGCGGAGAATATCGCAATTTGCATCCGAAGCTTTTGCTCAATTACCAACTGTCACACCCTGTGTCGGAGCGGAACTGGAGTTCTCCTCGCGAGAGCCGGCAGTGGTGGTGATCGAAGCGGGGAATGGCGCCGTCCTGACCATGCCTGCGGTGGGCTCCGATCAGAATTATCTTGCTATTCACGTGGCACTGTCGTTCGCGTTGCAGCGTTACTTCGAGATTGCGAACGCACCCGTACCGGGGCTGCTTATTTTCGACCAGATCAGCCGCCCGTACTTTCCAAGTAGTGGTGAAAACGAGGACGAAGCGGAAATAGCGGGTCCGATCGAAGATGAAGATGTCTCCGCTCTGAAGCGTCACATTGATTTTCTATTTTTTGAAACCGCTCGTCGCGACGGTTTGCAGGTACTCCTCATTGAGCATGCGTACTTTGCAGACGATCCAAGATATGTTCTAGCTACGCGCGAGCGATGGACAAAGGCATCGGGACAAGCTTTGATTCCGCTGCAGTGGCCGGTACGAAGCGACCAATAGTGCGGGTTCGGGCGCCCTGTGTGAGTCGCCGGCGTGCTAGGAATAGGAAAGGTGCAAAAGGAGCTGCGAGGTGGGCGAGAGCATTTTTAACATCTATCTGTACTTCGACCCCAGTGGACGCTGTGACTACGCGGGTTACGTCGCTCATCTGTATGAGGGCAACGACGAGCAAGGCATTGAATTCCTACGGAAGAAGGTTAAAGCAGATCTACAGCGGGCAACGAAACTAAGGTTGTCCAACTCTTTCACCCAGCATGAATACAGCACTCGCTGCAGGCTTGGCAGCGAGCGGGACCTATACGCTGAAGTATTAGCCCTCGCTGGCGCCGACTATGCGGCGCTGGCCGTCGTCACCCCTGTGCAGAATGGGCAAGTCAGATACAGCTATAGCTCCCAGACCAATAGCTTCGACGTAGAAGATGCAGTAGAGGCTGCGGGTGAGCACGGCCAAATGGTCGATTGGCTACGCAAGTACACCCGTGACGGATGCATTCACTTCTCCGAACTTATCCACGACGACTACTTCGTAGCGATCAAGCTGACCTATAACAACAAGCTCTACGTCTCATCAATGAAGCTTATGTTGAGCTGCATTGATAGTCTCGCCTATGTTGAGTACGGAGATGTGCGTGAGCCACCGTCATTCGTCCGCTGGCTAAACGACTATGCAGATTTGACGCCGCTTGGTATCACTGCTGAGGAGCTCTGGGAGCTGCGCAATGGACTGCTTCATATGACCAACATCAACTCTTCCAACGTAAGGAAGAAAAATGTTCGGCGAATTTCCTTCCGGGTTGGACATTCAGAGATGGCGTTGCCTGACACGGGTGGCGTCTTCTTCTTTGAGTTCCGCGGACTGATAAACGTGTTTGCCCACGCCCAAGCCCGGTGGATCGAGAGCTACGGAGTCAATCGGGAGAAGTTCGAGAAGTTCGTGGAACGCTACGACGAAACCGTGTCGGACGGTCGTTTAGCGTACGTGCAGATCCCGCAGGCGTGAGCGGGTCAACAGGCCGGTTAGCGGCGGATTGTTTCAGGCATTAGACCTGGCATGGGGATATCTTCGTGTACAACCTATTGATGACGTCAAATCCGACAGCGTGGGATCTGCCGTCTACCGAGTACTCAAAAGGACGGTTTCTTGAGTACACCGACGATTCAATTACTGAAGAGCATCAAGCGCTAACACTTGAAATTGTTGAAAAAATTAAATCTTATCCCTGCCTCTTTCTGCAAGAGCGGTTTGATGGCGTCGCTAAGATCGGGTACATAAGAAATCTTCGCGAAAGAGCGAATGCAATCCTCATCGAATACGAGTTCGATGATCAGATTGGCGACATCCCTGCTGAAAAAATACAACAACTTGCCCAAGAACTTGATATAAATCTCCAGAATGGAGAGCAGTATCGAACACACTGGGCAATTAAGGGCTCTAATCTATTTGCGACTTTACATGCAGCGGGGATTGTTGCTGATAACTATGTCAACCCAAAAGGTCCGGATGGCCGCGTTGAAGAGATCAGATTCAAGGTGGCCTTCTCGTTTCCAGGGGAACTTCGCGAGTTCGTCCTGCAAGTAGTGACTCAGGTTAAATCGCAACTGCCTGCCGGTGCGGTCTTCTATGATTTCGATTTCGTCGCCCAGCTGGCCAGACCAAATCTCGACAACTTGCTACAGAATGTATACCTAAACAATTCAGATCTCCTCGTCGTCTTCCTGTCTGCCGACTACGAGAGAAAAATGTGGTGTGGAATTGAGTGGCGAGCAATTCGCGCTGTGATAAATAACAAAGCGGATGAAAGCGTCATGCTCATCCGGTCAGATGACGCGGCAATTCCGGGAATCTTTCCGCAGGATGGGTACATCGACATGAATCAGTTCACTGCCGATCAGGTCGCTGGCTTCGTTCTCCAAAGAGTCCGCCTGCAGAATCGGCGTTAGATCTACAATCAATTCAAACCGAAGCCGCTTCGCGGCTCGGCTCATTAGCATCGTATGTTTGAGATCGTAGTTTCCTGCGGCGGCGTCTCCGAACGAGTTGCGCTAGCGGGAGTTAGCGATATTTTAGCGGAGTTCGCTGAGCGGCCTTGGCAGTGAGCTGTCGCTGGAATGGCGGCCGCATCTTCTTGCAGGCATGCAACGACTACGACTCAACCGGGCTCGCGCTCCTTGATGAGTTCTCTGATGCCATTTGCGCTTGTTTGCCCATTGAGGATTCAACGATCAGCTTCACGGTGGAGTCCGTGCTGGTAGTGCCGGACGCGATATCTATCCCTTAGTTCAAGCCGAAGCCGATTCGCAGCTCAACGTATCTAACGCATTGGTCGGCACACTCACGCTTTCAAGATACCTGGAGCCTATCGGACCCAGCACGTGAGGAAGAGGAACCGGGAGGAATATCGCCAAGCGGGGAGATGGCGCTAGGTCCCGTGCCTGGTATGACGAAGATGCTAAGGGGTCGAGCGGATGTCGCGCAGTGACGCTTGACGCTCGCCGAGCGGCGCGACATTACCGACGGTCACCAGAGTACCAATAGGTCGCCATGGACGCAGAGCTGTGCCGGGAAGACCTCGCCCGGTCCGGCCATCTTTCCGGCACTCGGCTATATTGAGCGCCCTTTCCATGCCTCCCTCACGGCGCCAACGCATGCAAGCGAGTTCGATGGTGGTTCGAAACAGATTGTGGCTAGGCTGCTTGATATTGTCCGCAGCGTTCTCGATCGCAGGCTGCAGGCGCGCGGACACCCCGGTGAAAGACCCGGGAACCGAGATTGATGAAGTCGCCGCTGGCCTGATCAAGCAGCCTCTGCTTCACTCAACCTCGATCGGCGTCGTGTACCGAGGAAAGGAAATCATCCGCCATCGCGGCGATATGCATGCCGGGAAGCCGAATCCCCCGACCGACGCGACCCTTTACGAAATCGGCTCGTTGAGCAAGACCCTTGCCGGAACCCTCATGGCCAAGGCCGTCCTGGAACGCAAACTGAGTCTCGACGACGACGTCCGGAAGTATCTGAGCGAGCCCTATCCGAATCTGCAGTACAAGGGTGAGCCCATCCGCATCCGCCACGTGCTGTCGCATACCAGCGGCCTGCCGAACATGTTGCCCGAGCGCGCGAATACGGTACTCGCCAACTTCACCGACCGGCGCACGCCCGGCGAGCTCAATGTCGTTTACGCGCACTACGGCAAGGCGGATTTCTTCAAGGATCTGCACGCTGTCGAGATTCCGCGGATGCCCGGAAAGAAGTACGCCTACTCCAGCTCCGGCACAGAACTGACGGCGCATATCCTCGAAACGGTCTACAAGCGCGACTACGAGTCGCTTCTGCGCGAATTTTTCCGCGATTCGGTGGCGATGACGGACATCCGTATCAGACTCGGCGATGCCGAAGCGAACCGGCTTGCGATCGGCTACCACAGCGACAACCCGATTCCGACCACGCCGATGCCGCAGCTGCCCTGGGGCGCATCCGGGAATGTGAAGGCGACCGTCCCGGACATGATGAAGTACCTGAAGTTCCAGTTGGCCAATGGCCCTGTGGTGAAGGAATCGCATCGAACCTTGGTCAAATTCGATTCCGACTTCAGCATCGGCTATTTCTGGAACATCGTCGCCGGCGACCGCTTGAAGGGTGTTTATTACGCGCATCACGGCGGCGTGCCGCGGTCGCAGTGCTACATCTACATCGTGCCTAAATACGATCTTGGCATATTCATCATCACCAACCAGAGCGGCGACCAGACGGCCAACGCCATGGAAGCGGCTATCGATACGCTCGTCGAGAAAATCGCGGCGCGGGAAAATATCGCGAGTTGAGCTACCTCGGCGCGAACCGCGAGCGTCCGAAACGCCGGCCAGTAATTCATTCAAGCCGAAGCCGCTTCGCGACTCAGTTCAACCTTTAGGAATGAAATGCAAATAGCCGATGACGAAGCAACAAATCAACTGCTCGACAAGATAGTTGCCGCCCTCGGCGAATGCTATTCCAAAACAGAGGCCGAGTCGTTCGTACGGGGCTATTACTTGAAGTTCACAACCCCAGCCTATTGCAAGTCCATTGGCGTACCCGTGCAAGATGATGATTTCTTCTTCCATGAAGACATCCCTGGCATGGCTCTGCGGATCCATTACTATCTCGGCCTGGGAGGCGATCCCGCCCCGGAAAAATTCATCGAATGGCGAAGCGCGCGTCGCGGACGGGGCGAATAATTGAGACTGGCCGAAGCCGCTTCGCGGCTCGGCTTAATTCAGGCATTAGGCGGCAGGATAGAGAAAACTATGGCGCTCATGGATATCGTTGAGATCGGAGAGGCGCTCCTGTCATGGCGGTTCTATGTCGGTACTGCAGTTACAGCGGCGCTATGCTGGCTCGTTTTCACCTGCATCCCGAATGAGACTGTGGCGTGGGTCATCGCAGCGCCGCTGGGCACGGCGGATTAGGCTTGAGCTTTTGGTGGCAAGTACGGGCGGACTTCGGTAAGTGAGCAATGGCTTCGTTTTCGTTGCGGCGAGCAGATTGCTCGGGCCAATCGCATGACACTTCATCGAAGCCGAAGCCGAAGCCGCTTCGCGGCTCACTTGGCACAGGAGTCGACTGACATTCAAGACGAATGCTCAAGCATTGATTGCACTATCTCTGTCCGCAATGTTGCCGATGGCTCATGCCGCAGCGCCGATGGAACTATGCAAAGTGCTGCGTAGCTTCGCCGAGTCCACCGCGCGATCGCGCCGGATTAAAGACCGGCTGCGCAGGCGCTACAGGAAATTCTTTACGAAGAAGGGACGCGACCCGCTGTACTGGATCGCGATTCCGCTGCTCATCGTGCTGGTGCTGACCGCCATCGGCAGCGCGGTACTCGGGCGCGGTCTGACCGGGGTACGAGGCGGCGTGTGGGGTTTTTCCGCGCTGGGCACCCGCGTCGAAATTGTGCTCCTGCAGATTCCCTTGCTGGTCTGGATCATGTCGCTCGGCCTGGTCCCGCTGCTGTCGCGGTCCATGATCGCGACGCTTGCGATCTGGTTCGGGCTTCCGCTCGTGCTGTGGTTGGGTCACACCGGGCTTAATCTCATCCAGATCATCGATGTCCGCTTCGATCGCGAAACCGCGCGGACGGTTTGTGCCGAAGTAGTACGCACCCGTCATCTGGGCTGTGCGACGCTGGTGTCGAAGAAGAGCAAGAGTCATCGCTGCGCCAATGTGGCGACGCTGCGCGGCTGGCCGTCGCCCGAGACGACGATAGATATCAGCGGAGATTACGCCGGCGCCGGGGGCGTGTGTTTTTCGGGACATCGGGGATTTCTGGCACTGCCGTGGATCGATGGGGTTCGCGCTGCATCACCGACTATTCGCGACGCAAGTTAGCCCCCTATTCCATCTTCATCCGCCGGACGCTGGTCCAAAACCGCTTCATCGGCCGATACACGTATAGCAGGGAGCACGTGCATATCGGTCTGAGCCCGCGATTGAACGAATTCTTCCATCTCCCCGCGCGTGCATGGACACTGGCGGCATGGTTGCGGCGAGGCCTGGGTGGGACCGTATCTACCGTCTGGGGTAAACCAAGAACAATTACCGCCAGGAGAGTAGTTCACGTCAGCTCCGCCGATATTCGCAGCGATGACTGCGATCGCCCCCGGCAGCGCCAGTACCATCAACAACATCAGCACAGGCACGAAGCTGGCCAAACGCGGCATATGCGTGGGCAGACTGGCCTGTGGCGATGCGGCCGGCGGCGTGCCAAAGGACGGGGGCATTTGAGCGGGCTTGGGCGGGTAAGCCTGCCTGCCCGTGCGCGAGGCCGCGATCCAATCGGCCGGTGGCTGCGGTTTCGGTCGCGACTTGGCGTTACGCGCAGCGCGCGTCAGCAGCTCCTCGCGCGCGCACGAAGCGCAGCTGTGTCCAACGTAATGCTGATGTTCGCGATTTCTGTCGCACACCACGATCAGCCCGCGCGAAGGCCGCGCATACAGGCTCAACGCATTGCCCCATTCGCCCGCACTCGGCCGCGTCGCCGGCGCGTCGCCGAACGCGCGGTCGAACAGATCGCGCAACCGTACCGGCATCATCGCGTGCGCGCTGACCGGGTTCGGTAGCATCGACGAATTGCCGCTGCGCCCGTAGGCATAGCAGCGCCCGCGGATGCGGCTGGCCACGTCGGTCGGCACGCCGTCGTGCGCGGGCCGGCCGCTGTACGGATGGATACCGAAATTCAGCAGCTGAAAGATCACCACCGCCAGGGCGAAGCGGTCCTGGGCTTCCTCGCCGGTTTCGTCCAGGGAGCGGGTCTGGTATTCCGGCGCCAGATAATCGGGCGTGTACTGCGGTGCGTGGAAGCGTCGGCCGCGGCCCTGGATGCTGAAACCGTCGCAGTCGAGCAAGGCGATGTAGAGCGTGGCGCGATCGAAACGCAGGTTCACCGGCTTGAGATCGACCACGTAATGATGCTGCGTATGCAAGGCTGCGAGCACCGACGCCAGATTCGCCGCCAAGGTAACCTTGCGACCCAACCCGACCGGCAAACCGGCCGCACGCGCTTGGCGCTCCTGCAGGACTTGTTCCAGTTCCGAGGTCGCATTTACGTCCAATACGGGCATCGTGAAGCCGGTGAAGCGGCCGCGATCGTCGCGTACCGTCGCGTCGGGCCAGGCGATCTGCACGTAGCGTTTGTCGCCTTCGATCTGGTCCGGCAATTGCGGGCGCAACTGCAGCATGGCTTCGATGCGATCGGCGTAGCTCGGCGGATCGACACGGGCGTGGTAGATCTTGGCGACGCTATTGGGATCGTCCGGCAGCAGATACACGCTGCCGGCGCCGCCGCTCTTGATCAAGGGGCCGAGCTGGGTGCGGCGCGTCCCGATCACAATGCGACTACCGGTGCTCGGGCTGTTCATCGCCGAACTCAGCCCCGCACTGAGATCAACAAGATCTTGTCGTCGGACGTAGCGCCTTGCGTGCGCCGGTCTTGCAACGTAACCGGATCGCTCATGACAATCCTTTAGCGGTTCTTGCGGTGAACCACCGTGCTGACGCGCCGGATTCGTGCCTGCGGTCGCTGCGGGCCATGTCTGCTGGGGACGAAATTACGCCGCTCGCGATGGCTTTGAAATAGTAGGATGGAGCTAGGTCATCGGGGCCGCTGGCGAGGCAGCAACCTCCCCCTTACTCACTAGATCGTCAGCGAAGAGGAGAGCCGGGAATGCTCGACTTCATCAACGCAGTCCTGTTCGGATTCATTATCGGCGGGGCGATCGTGATCCGGGATCGCATCGCCGACGGAGCCGGAACCTTCGAACTGCGCAGCATCGTAGGCATGGCGCTGGGCCTGACGGCCTGCCTCGTTGGTTACATGGCGTTCGACGCAGTGTGGCGCCAGGTCGGCCTACCGCCTCAACCCCGGCAGTCGGACGGGCACCCGCATACGCTGACCAATATGTTCGGAGCCATCCTTGGCACGGTCGGCATGTGGTTCGCGATATCCCGAATCAAGACGGGGAAACCCGAGCATTCCTGACAAGAACACGGCGAAGAATGGACTTTCAAAGTCCGCTGTCGAGGTACCAAGCCGAAGCCGCTTCGCGGCTCGGCTTAGTTGGATAAAAGGGTTCTGCGTCAGCCCTGCTTGAGGACCGTTTTCTTTCCGATTGAACTAATTCTTGCGTGGAGTTGGTTTGCTAGCCCGGGGATCAGGAAGTCCGTGACGCTCCGACCATATTTCGTCTTCTGGGCCAGCCACCGCGGCATCCGCCCACGGCTCGGCCAAGTGTCGCGCTTGTTCTCTGGGTCGCGATATTTGGCGGCAACCTTGCGCGACTTCCGGTGCGGGGTCCACTTCTTGGCTGCGCTGCAACTACGGCCACTGAGTGATCACCGTAGAGCTCTTCGATTGTGTATCCGGCGCGCCCAGTCGCGGCGAAGACTTGCGTTCGCGCTGAATCGATACAAGTGGAACACTTTGGTATTGGCTCGTCCGCATCCAGGCTGGTAGGCCGATTGAGCCCAGGCGGTCGAATGTCCCGCAGCCGCGCGATGCACGGCTGCGGGATCTGTTCCTTAAAGATCGCTGCGATCAGAACGAAGCGATAAGCGCGTCGAGCGATTTGATGATGCCGTTTACGATACCTGCTTCCAGCTTGTGGTCCTTGGCCGACAAGAACCCTTGCATGAAGCCCGACGCATCGGCCAACGCGATACGCCAGCCGCGGCCAATCATCGTCTGCGAGTTGGAGTTACCCAAGGTGCCGTCGGCGATGTCGCGCGCCCACAGGTCCAGCGAGTGTCGCGCGGTGCTGACGCCGCCCAAGACGACAATATCGGTTTCGCTACGGCCCAGCGCGTTCAGCGCGTCTTGTTCCAACTGAGCCAGTCGGGCGCTGGCCTCGGCCGCCGTGTTGGAATTTGCGAAGATATCGTCCATCGCTTCGATGAAAGCGAACTGGGTCGCGCTAAACGATGCCCGGTACTGTTTGAGGTTTTCAGCCGCCGATAGATCCGGGTTTGACTGCAGTTGGCCGACGAATGCAGTGTAATTCTGGATGAATTGCACGGGCGCACCATCGGTCGGGTAGCCGCAGTCGTAGACCATAACCTCGAGCATTGGACGCTGTAACTGCGGATCTCGAGTGACGATGCAACTGGCATATGCGTTGTGGCTCACTCCAGCGCCGTCCATGGGATTGGCGGACGGCGATTGCGGTGATTGCAGGCCGGTGGCGGCGCAGGAGAAGGAGGCCAGAATCAGGCTGATTGCGAGCAGAGAGGTCGTGCGATTCATTGTGTATCTCCTTGAAAATCGAGCATTTTGGCCGGCCTCGCGGATGGAGCCGGTTGCGACGCCGGCTGGCCCGGCATCCCTTCTAGTTCGTAGCGCGGGCCCGGAACCCGTCATTTTTTTCGCTCGTTTCAAATTTGAGAAGCCGCGCACAGTTCCGTCGCGAGCGCCGCGGCGGATGGAGCTTGCAGCCGTGATGGCGACTGCTCTCCTGCGGCGTACCCCAGGGCCCCAAGGGCATATTGCTTCTGCGCTAATTCACTCTAGACGGCGTCGAGGCTGTACACCCGGCATGTAGCGGGGTCGGACAACGCTGGGAAAACTATCCGGTAATAGTCCCGACAAGTTCCAATCCAGGCGGGAAGTTGCTGGCGCCGATCAGCGCTGACGGACCCGCCACGTAATGGGCGACTCCAAGCTTTCGGTTGAGCCAAGACGAAACACCGGAGTTGAAGTACACCTGGACCAAGATCGGTACCGCGAGCATCGCGATGACCGCCGGCTGCGCCACGATCTACTTGCCCTGGAAACCGAACAGCAGCACCAGCCTCAGCAGTAACGAACTGGGCGAAATCGAACCGAGCCAACGAAGGAAGACTCGCACCGCAGCTTCACCACCTCGCGCAAGCACCGCCTTGTCGTCAATGAAGTACGTGAATTTATCAAGCACGGAAACGTTCCGGCGAGAATCTGTGACTTACATGTTTGGCGTATCCGGCGTTGCAAATATGCTTGCATTTCATAAGGAATTGGTCGATGTGACTGTCGAGACCAAGCTTCTCCGTAGCTAGTGGCTAGCGACAGCGAGCGCCATTGAAGTGTTGCCGGACGATGCAGCGGAGTAAGCCGAAGCCGCGTCGCGGCTCGGTTGGCGCCTAGTCGAGGGTGTCAGCGCAATCTGAGGTCGTCGTAACAGTCACGTTCGAGTCGGCACCGGCTAATGGAACGTCGGCCACGCCTTGTCGGTATGCGAGACTAGTTGGGCGATGAATCCCGCAACGACGGGCTCGGGCGTCTCGGCGTCCGCTGCGGACTACAACCTCTGGAACCTGCTGTGATGCGAGCTTCGAAAGTGGGTTTGCTTCTTGTCTGCAGTGGCCTGGGCATGATCGTCCTGTCCTTCTTTACGCTGCTCAAGGGAGTGGCGCAGTCCACCGGCGGCAGTTACGGACGGCAACCGATGGACGATTTCATCGGCCAACACTTTTCCGGGCTAGGCGTTCTCGTCGCGGTAATCGGCTTGATCGTCTGGCTGACGAATCGTTTCCCTTCCCGAGCGCCTGCAGCGCAGGTTGCTGAAACTGCGCAGGCACCCGTTAAGTGTATCGATGACCCAATGGGCTCACGCGCGGGTCGGCGTGAGTTCCAGGGCGTCGACCAGTTTGGCTGGCCGCATACGGTTGTTGCAGTCCAGGCAGAGGATGAGAACGCGGATAACGGAGGCGCAGTCGCGGGTCCGCCCAGCCTGTATACGCTCGGCGGTGGTGGTCTGATCCGAATTCAGCAGGGGCTTTACGAAGATCCTGCCAGCAAGGCCCGAATTCGATGCGATGATCCAGATGCGCCCTAGCCGAAGCCGCTCCGCGGCTCGGCCCACTTCAGGCCTTAGGCCCTTTATGAAACTTCCGCGAGAACTCGCTGCCAGAAAATCCGCGACGTATAGGCTTCAGCCTCGCTACTACCTTCTCACCACCTGCGTGGGCTTCGCCGGGGTGGCGGTCGGCTTCGGGCTTCTCTTCGTATCCTTCAGCTACTTGTATACCGCCGTTCTTGGCGTTCCAGTCACCAGGTCTGTCCCTTTCAACGCGACTGCTGGCTGGCTACTGCTCGCCTTCATGATCGGCATTCCTATTTTCATTTATATCGGCTGTGTCCTAGTTGCAAGTATGCTCGGCTTGTTTTTGGTTGGGCGCGGCAAGTGCTCATGGTCTGAGGCCGTGTATTACGCTTTGTTCTCCAGGTACCCAGCTGACTGGTACAAATCCAGGGATGAGGCCTAACAATTCATTCAAGCTGAAGCCGCTTCGCGGCTCGGCCAGGAAATAGATTCTGCGTCAGCCCTGCTTGACGACTGTTTTTTGGCCTATTGAACTGACTCGAAAGGCTGACAATAAAGCGTTCTATTGGCCGACAGCCTTGTCTTCTCGCATTCTGCTCATGTCAGAGCCAAGCCGAGGATCAGCTTCGATCTTGTCTTGCATGCGAACGTTTCGAACCAATTCCGCTTGAAACCATCGCGCGATGTCGATGGACGAAATCGACGTCTTGTAGACCGTGACTTCAGCCAACACGTTGCGGAATATCCAGTACACCAGATAGGGCGGCGTCTCCGGCGATCGTAACGACACTGTTCCCAGGTCGGCGGGACCGGGCACATCGTTGATCGTCATCGTGTTCACGGCGTTGGCCTTATTTAAAAGATCCTCTCCCGCCAAATTTCTACGTGGGTCGTATACGTACAGGACGATGCGAACCCGCTGTTCGCCCAGCTCAAACGCCATGCCGATGTAACGCACGCCACTTGCTGTCATCGAGTCGCGAACGGTCTTGGGCCATGATCGCAGTTGTGGAGGAGTGTCCATAGCCGCCGGGTCGAGGACCATGTGCTCCGAGGCGTTTTCGTAACCGATCTTTCTATCGAAATCTATTCGTTCCTTGAAAGAGGCGATCCTGGGGGCGGCCGGCGCTTGCCGCACTGGTTCGCCGGCACGGGAGGCCGGCGAGATGCTCATTGCCGCGAATGCAAGGGCCAAAAAGAAGCGCGCTGCATGTGCGTATCCCGATGCGGCCGAAGAACTGATCATGACCAACAGATCCATGTGGCGACGATGAGGCTAATCATGCCGGAACAGGGGTCAGAGTGGGCTTTCAAAGTATTCCCCCTGAACCGGGGCGATAGTGGACGAGAAGTTCAAGCCGATGCCGCTTCGCGGCTCGGCTTCCTTCAGCCATTCGCTGATGTCCGATTCTTGCCGGAAGCAGATATTGACCGGATGGCGGTTGGCGACCCCGTGCAGACGCCCAAGGCCGTCGGATTTTCGGCGCTGGCTGCGTTTCCAGGTACGACTCCGCCGAATCGGACGATATTTTCCTTCTTCGCACCCACCATGGCGCCTCTATCCGCGAGAGGCTCCAAAATGTCGTATTGGTTTCCCAAGGCGGTGCGCTGGTCGACCGGCCTGGTCTTCACCCTGCTGTGTGCGGCGGTGGCGACCTACGCCTTCACTTTCCTGTTTGATGCACTCAAGCCGCAGTCGGGCAACCCCTTGCATGCCCAGTTCGCGATCTCGGGCCTGGACGTGCCGGCGCATTTCTTCGGCGGCGGGCTCGCCCTGCTGCTGGCGCCGTTGCAGATGAGCGACTGGGTTCGGCGCCGGATCCCGCGCCTGCACCGCCTGAGCGGCGGGTTGTACGTGGGCGGGGTGCTGATTGCCGGGCTTGCGGGGTTGTCCTTGGCCCGGCATGCGCAGGGCGGAGCGGCGACGGGCGTGGGCTTCGGCTTGCTTGCGCTGGCATGGCTGGCGACTACCGGTATCGGCATCGGCCATGCGCTTGCCGGCGACCTGATCAGGCACCGGCGCTGGATGTGGCGCAGCATCGCCCTCACCGCATCGGCGGTGACATTGCGGCTGATCCTGGGCGTGGGCCTCGGCGTGCTGCATCTGCCTTTCGCGCAGGTCTACCTGTTGGCGGCATGGGGCTGCTGGATGTTCAACCTGACGGTCTGCGAACTGCTGCTGCGATGGCCGCGGCAACCCGCGCCGATGCCCGCGGCGAAGGCCCTGTCAGGCGTCCGATGAATCGGATGCCTCGTCGCGCGCATGGCGCTTGCGGTAAGCGCTGGGGGTTTCACCCAACTGGCGCTTGAACGCGGCGTTGAAGGTCGACTTGGAGGTGAAGCCGCAGGCGTAGGCGATATCGAGGATGGCGCGCGCATCGCCGGCATCGGCCAGACACGCGCGCGCCGCCTCGACCCGCTGGCGGTTGATGTATTCCCAGAAATTCCCTTCGAGGCGCCGGTTGATGACCGTCGATACCAGGTACTCCGGGTAACCGCTGCGCTTGGCCAGTTGGCCGATGGTGAGCGCGGGTTCGCGATACAACTGCTGCTGCGCCATCAGCTGCGACAGGCGTGCCTCCACGGCGGCAATGCGTGGTGCGTCGCCGCCCGGCGCTTGGTCGATGTCGATGCGCGTCGGTTCGGGCGTCGCCTCGATGATCGTCGCCGCCTCGATGTCGTCAAAGCGTGGCTCGTCGTCGCCAGACGTGTCATCGGGATCGACAGACTTCGATTCGGGCGCCGCTTCAGTGACCACCGCCACCTGGTTGAGGCTGAGGTAGCCCACCACGAATACCCATGCGCTGACCGCGCCATAGATCAGCGGGTAGTCGATCCACGGGATCCTGACCAGCCATTGCGTGGTCGCGATGCACCAGATGACGATCTGCGACACCGCCATTGCATCGATCCAGTGCAGCGACATACGATCCGCATCCGAACGCCGCTGCAGTAGTGCGCGCCGGTAGCGACGTACCCGCACCAGCCCGGCGATCACGTACGTCAGGCTGTACGCGAACAAAGGGATGTCCAGGCGTGGCGATTGTGGCTCCGCGGTTCCCGCCAGCAATTGCGCGAACAATGCTTGCGTCTGCGCCCGGTCCTGGATGAAGAAACCGGCGTGCATGACCACCACGATGGCGAAGCCGACCAGATGCAAGCCATCGCGCCAGCCGAGTGCACGCGCCTGGGTGAGCGCGCGAACATAGAGGTAGAAAAGGCTGCCGTAGAGGAACGGGAACAGGCCAACGAAACGGAACGCCTTCAGCAATCCGGCCGCCGGCGCGTTGAAGTACATCGCCTTCACCGCCAGGTCGATGCCGATCAGCGCGATCCACACCGCCAGCACGCGGTTTGCCTCGGCATTGATGGGCCGTCGCCATAGCGCCGCCGCCAGCAGCGCGGCCTGCGCAGCGCCGATGGCGAAAACGATACTCCAGGAGCCCATGGATGCCAGCCGATCAGCGACGGGACGCGCGCTGGAATTCTAGCAGCGGGCGCCCTCCCGGTGAAATGGCGCAAGGGGCATGAATCCACAGGCTCGCGGCCCGGTGCGTGTCCGCGATTGAGGCTGCCCCTACAAAAACGCCAAAGCTGCGTGGATAGGGAATTTGCACCGTCAGCATCCAGTGCGAAAGTAGCGGCATGTTCGATACCGCCCGACTCAAGATCGAATGGGAAGCCTACATGCAGGCGCCAATGGCGCCTGGGTTACTGGAACTTACCCAGTTCTTCCATGTAGATTTCGAATCCCCGGAATCCGAGCAACTGATCGGCATCGTGCATGGCGCACGCGAAGATTTTTCCGACGTCCTTCGCTTTTGGGTCAGAGCGTCTACTGCTGGGGAAGCATTCGTCGGTAAGCCGAGGCCGGCGCCGAATCCTTATGTCCAGAAACAGGCAGAAACAGGGGTCAGAGTGCACTTCCAAAGGCGTGCCCTCTGAAACGCCATGCCTTCGAAATACCAAGCCGAAGCCGCTTCGAGGCTCAACCCAACCGCGCATGGCTCAAGGCCACACCGTATGAAATTCCTCCAGGTTCTACTCGCTTCCTTGATCTTCATTGCTGGCTGCAGCCCACGGCCAGCTGTGGATCAAGTCACTATTAAGCTGCATGGTCAGAAACCCAATGAGGTCGTAGCGCTCATCGAAGGGAAGCTGTTTGCACACGGCTTCAACAGGACAGGCGCCAGCCAGCCCGGTCGCCCAGGTTTGCTGGAAGTCTATTCTTATGAGAGTGGACAAGAGACGTATGCGAACGTGTATGTCAATTCCCCAGACTGCGTAGGGTTCGTAACATTGGTCGATCTGGATACGAAGGATCGCGCACTCGCAAAGGCTGTTTTCTTGGACGTGATAACGGCCCTAAAGAAGGACAAGGCCTTCTCTTTCACTATTGGCGATTGCTCGAATCTACCTCAACCAATGTGATTCGCCGACGTCTGACAGTCGTGAAAAGCGGGCAGAGCGGACCACTAAAGCCCTGCTCCTAGCTTGCTCCCCACAGCGGACGAGTAATCAAGCCGAAGCCAATTCGCGGCTCGGCCTAGCGTCGTGGTTAGAGCGCACACAGGACAGCGGTCAGCCAGCACGACCGCCATTTGCGGATATACACCGAGAATCGACTAGTTTGATCGCGCAGCTGCCAGGACCAGCTCCGCGACGGCATCGGGATGGGACACCATCACCACATGCGAAGCGCCGGGCACGACGACGGTCTTCCTTGATTTCGCTCGATCCGCCATGAAACCGAGCGCGGCTGACGGGATGTTCTTGTCCTTGTCGCCATAGACGAACCACGAAGGGATCTGCTTCCAGGCCGATGCGCGAGCCGGCTCGTTGAGCGCCGCCTCGGTCACGGGGCGCTGCGATACGGCCATCAGCATGGCGTCGGCTTCGGCCACGTCCGCGGCGAACTGATCGTGAAACTTGTCCTGGCGGATATAGAGGTCTTTGTCGCCGGTCGCCAACGCGACGGGCGGAGCCAGCGCCGCTCCAAGGCTGCTGCCGGGAAACTTTCCTGAAAGCCCCGCCGCGGTTTCTCCAGTTTCCGCCGCGAATGCGGCAACGAAGACCAGACCCTTGATGTTCCGGCCGGGACCGGCGGTCTCGCCTATGACCAAGCCGCCATAGGAATGCCCCACCAGAACGACGGGAGTGTCGATCGAGTCGACGATGTCGCCCAGGTAGCCCGCATCGCTACCGACGCCCCGCAGTGGATTGGCGACGGCGACTACCCGATAGCCGTGCTTGCGCACAATCGCGGCCACGCCATTCCACGATGACGCATCGGCGAACGCTCCATGCACCAGAACGATGGTGGGTTTGCCGGTCTGTGCAACGGCAACCGGGCAGCACACGATTGCCGCGAGAAAAACAATGCCGGCGATGAACCTGTTCATTTCGAAGTTCCTCATCTTGGTTGATGTCGTTTGCGAACGAACGCGTGTAGCCGCGCGCACTCGGCGAGGTAGGGTCAAATTTTCGTGCGGGCGATGACTAACGCGTACGAGCCATGGGATTGGGGTGATTGACATGAGGTATCTGCCGCGATCCGGACAGATACCCATCCAGCCAGTCCCTGAAATGGGTTTTGGCCATCAGCGCGCCAGGCCCTGGGGTGAGCGTGTGATCATCCAGAATCGCGCCGTAATAGCTCGCCGCCGTATCCGCCATGACCGGCCTGTCGTCCTGATAGCTGTACATGACCCATTGAACGAGATCGCATAGCCGGTAGGAATCCGGTCCGGCAATCTCGCTGGTCGCGTTCGATGGCGGCATCAGCGCCAGATCGACCAGCAACTCGGCTACGTCGTCGGCGGCCACCGGCTGGACCAAGGCAGGTGATAGATGGACGCTCTCCCCACCACTGCCTGCCGGGATGATGTTGGCCATGAATTCGAAGAACTGTGTCGATTGCACCAAGGTATGCGGCAGGTTCGAGCGTCTCACCAGGCTTTCCTGTATTTCCTTCGCACGGAAATACGCGCTTGTCCGCAGGCGCTGCGTTCCGACCACCGAAAGCGCCAGATGATGGGAAACGCCGGCGCGTCCGCCGGCAGCGAGCAGATTCTCAGTCGATCGTCGAAAGAAGTCCGACACCTCCGGATCGACGAATGAAGACGCATTGGACACGTCCACAACGGTGTGCACGTCCCTCAATGCTTCATTCAAGCCCTCGCCCGTAATGGTATTCACGCCGGATCTGCGGGACGCGGCAATCACCTCGTGCCCACGCAATCTCAGTCGCGCCACGAGCTTGGATCCGATGAGGCCGTTTCCACCGATTACTGCAATCTTCATGTCTTGGCCTCGCCTGATCACATCACGATAGGACTGGTCGGGCCGGCGTCGATCGGCATGCCGTTCTCGCCCAGCAACTGCCTCAGATCGATTTCGATCGACGCGCATATTTGCGAGATGGGTACATCATTCGCCCCGCCCTCGAACGGATTGGCGCTGCTCTCCCCGACCTGATCCAGCGCGGCATACATCCACGAGATCAGAACGCTCAGTGGCACCGCCAGCCAGACCATGTGACCGGCCATCACGCCGTCGACGAACTGATTCAGTCGCTCGAGCTCGCTTATTATTCCGAGCGGCAGCAGGACGCAAAGTATCCTGACGAATATCGAATTGATGATGGCGTACTGCCTCGGATACGGATAATTCTTGATCCGCTCGCTCTTTGCCTGAAGGTCCTGAAATTCCTTGAGCAGCTTCTGCAACTCGAAGAAGACATTGGCCGGAATGACCCCCGAGCCGAACATTGTCCTGAGCGCTTCGCTTTGCAGGCTGATGACCTGCGTCGCTTTGCTAGCGACCATCAGGATCCGGCCCCTTTCTTCGAGCGAAACGTATTTCGCGATCTCCGCTTCCAAGGCGCTGGATTTTTCCGGGACGCCGTATTTTTCCAGGTACTCCGCGTTGGGCTCCTTCTTGAGGGTTTCCCACGCCTTGCTGTCGCGCATCTGATAGCGCAGCGCCGTCAGCCACGCCAGATGGCGATAAACCAGGCGTCTGGAATCGTTGTCGACCGTCAACAAGTCCCTGCTCATCGTGCCCCAGACACGGCTCGTGCCGGCGATGGACGCCCAGACCTGCTGCGCTTCCCAGGTCCTGTTGTAGGTCTGGGTGCTCTTGAAGCCCGCCATGAGCGCGACTGCCGTTCCCAGCATGAACGCAACTCCCCACGGAATGGCCAGCCACTTGAGACCAACGACCTGATAGAGAACAACGAGCACGATGTTGAATGCAGTCAGTGCGTAGAGCGAGCGTCTGGTCCAGAAGATGAACTCTGCAAATTTGTATGCGCGACCGGCATGCATGACGATTGATCTCCTTCGGATGGAAGGCCCCGCTGTTGACACAGCGAAAGCGAATGAACGCGGCCGATTACCGGCGATGGCGATGCCTGGTCTTCGTAGGAAAACCGGAAGCCACGAACGGTCCGCTATTCCATTTCGTCTTCTTCGACGGCGATCGCCGCGAATACGCCCGCATCGACGAACATCCGTTCCAGAAAGCGCAGCAGGTTACCGAATTCGTCCAGCGCGATGTTCTTGCGGATGGCCCAGCGCAATATGACGAATAAGTAGGGATCGGCAATTGATCGGCTTCCGACCAGCCAGTCCCTGCCCTGCAATTGCGCATCCAGTCGCCTCAGGTGAGCACTCACCTGAATTCGCGCCTGGTCGGCCAGCGCCGGTGCCTGCGCTTCATCGGGAAGGAATCGCGACGGAGTGAAGATGGGCTTGAACGCCATATGGACGTCGGAGTTCAGGTAGGCGAGCCAACGCATCACTTCCGCGCGACCCCGCGCGCTGCCGTCGCCCAGCAACGCCGCATCCGGGTGCTGTTCGGCGATGTATCCAAGGATCGCCACGTTCTCGGTCAAGACGAAGTCGTCGTGCAGCAACAGCGGCACGGTGCCGGCCGGATTGATCCGCAGATACTCGTCCGACTTGATCCCATCCGGGCTCATTCGTATGGTTTCATGCGCGATGCCGGTCCACTGCAGGACGATATGGTCCGCCAGCGAACATGCGCCGGGAAAGTAATAGAGCTTCATTGGCTAGGTTCCGGTGATTGATCTTCGACCATGACGCGCTGGATTCCAGGCGCTTCTTGTCCGCCGTTTCGCCGTGCGACTGATCGGAATTTCGCGGGGACACCGCGCCGACGTGGGTTGTCCCATGCACGAACGGATGGAAAGTGCATGCCCGTTACAGCCATCTCGACGAGCTGACATCCGTCTTCTTCGTTACGACGGACAAGAAGCATTTGAAGCTTGGAAGCGGCGCGTCACTACGCTCGCGGTGACTGCGCGGAGAAATGCGCAAGCACTGTGGAGTGGTTGAGCGCAGGTTAGGCCTGCCCTCGGTGCGGCGAAAGACATGGTCAGGGACGCAGCGTGTTGTTCATCGCGCAACAATGCGCCGTGGCATCGGAACCCCGGCTCGATTGGTGATTTTCCGACAACATGGTGAACCGTTTCGAACAACTATTCGCCACAGCGACGACACCTACCATGGCGATACCCGTCCGTCGCTCCAGTCGCGTCAACCTCAAGCGGCGGGCATTCCCGATTTCTTGATGCGCGCCGAGGATTGAGCTCATGACTGCCGAAGATTGGTTATCCACCTACGGCCCACGCGAGGTGATGGATTACGACGTTGTTGTTGTCGGCGCGGGTCCGGGAGGACTGGCGACGGCGATCCGGCTAAAACAGCTGGCCGCGGAAATGGCTCGCGATCTGAGCGTGTGCGTGCTGGAGAAAGGCTCCGAGCCGGGCGCGCACATCGTGTCCGGCGCGATCATGGACCCTCGAGCGTTGAGCGAGTTGATACCCGACTGGAAGGCGCGTGGCGCGCCGCTGAATCAGAGCGTCACGCGCGATGAGTTTCTTTTCCTCGGCAAGTCGGGCGCCATGGCCACCCCGGCCTGGCTGCTGCCGGAGTGCTTCCGCAACACGGGCAATTACGTGGTCCGTCTGGGCGCCGTCGTGCGCTGGCTGGCGCGGCAGGCCGAGGCGTTGGGCGTGGAGATCTTTGCCGGCTTCGCCGCCGACGAGGTGCTGTACGACGAACATGGGGCGGTCAAGGGTGTGACGACCGGCAACCTGGGTGTCGGCAAGGACGGACAGCCGACCGCGCAGTTCGAACTCGGCATGGAACTGCATGCGAAGTACACCGTCTTCGCGGAAGGCGCGCGCGGCCATCTCGGCCGCCAGCTGATCGCGACGTACGCGCTGGACGCAGGCAAGGATCCACAGAGCCATGCCATCGGCATCAAGGAACTGTGGCAAGCCGATCCGGCGCGGCATCAACCCGGGCTGGTGCTGCATACCGCTGGCTGGCCCCTGGACACGGACACCTATGGCGGCTCGTTCCTGTATCACGCCGAGGACGGCAAGATCGCGATCGGCTTCGTCCTGGGCCTGGACTACAAGAATCCGTGGCTCAGCCCGTTCGAGGAGTTCCAACGTTTCAAGACGCATCCGGCGATCCGCAACCACCTGGAGGGTGGGCAACGCGTCGGGTATGGCGCCCGTGCGATCACCGCGGGCGGCTTGCTGTCATTGCCCAAGCTGGTGTTCCCGGGCGGCGCGCTGGTCGGCTGCGATGCCGGCACGCTCAACGCCAGCAGGATCAAGGGCAGCCACGCGGCGATCAAGACCGGCATGTTGGCGGCGGATGCCATTGTCGCGGCGCTGGCGGCGGGCCGTATGCGCGACGAACTGGCGGAGTATCCGCGAGCCTTCGAAAACAGCTGGCTGCACGCCGAACTGATGCGATCGAAGAACTTCAAGCAATGGTTCAAGCATGGCCGCACGTACGCCACATTGATGACGGGTGTCGAACAGTGGCTTCTGCCGAAGCTGGGCATCCGCAATCCGCCGTGGACCATCCATCACCGCGTTCCCGACCACGCCTGTCTGCAGCCTGCGTCCCGACACCCGCCGATCGCATACCCAAAACCCGACGGCGTGCTGACCTTCGATCGACTGAGCTCGGTGTTTTTATCCAGCACCCATCACGATGAAAACCAGGCTTCGCATCTGACCTTGAAGGACGACAGCGTGCCGACCGAGGTGAACCTGGCGCGCTACGCCGGACCGGAAGCGCGCTACTGCCCCGCGGCGGTGTACGAATTCGTCGGCGTGGAGGAGAACGCGCCTCGGCTGCAGATCAACGCCGGCAACTGCGTGCATTGCAAGACCTGCGACATCAAGGACCCTACTCAGAACATCGTCTGGGTCCCGCCGCGCGGTGGCGATGGCCCCAACTATGCTGGCATGTAGCACACGGGTATCAATGGGTGTTCGATCGTCGACCACTTCGTCTAGCCGCCGCATTCCGGCATCCGTAATCGGTGGCGCTTGCTAGGTAACGCGCTCTGGAACCGGCCGTGTGCGCTCAATACCGAAGCGGGTGTACACCCACACGAATGCGAAGAACCCGAAGTAGCCGCCCAACAGTACGCGGCCGATCCAGTTCTCCACCTGATTGACGTCGACGCCGGGGCCGAGCAGCCGAGGCAGTACGTCCGCGATCGCGCCGATGCCGATCAGTCCCAGCAGTACGAACGATACGACGAAGACACCCAATGCGACCTGGTAGCCGCGACCCCGATAGCGAATCGACTTGACCTTGCCGCGGTCCAGCCATGGCAGCAGGAAGAGCGCCACAATGGCCAGCAGCATGGTCACGATGCCGAGGACCTTGTCCGGCACCACGCGCAACATCGCGTAGTACGGCGTGAAATACCACACCGGCTTGATGTGCTCCGGCGTTACCAGCGGATTGGCTTCGATGAAGTTGTCGTGCTCCAGAAACAGTCCGCCCACGGTGGGAGCGAAGAAGATCAGGAATGCGGCCACCAACAGAAATACCACGGTGCTGAGAAAGTCCTCGACCGAATAGTACGGATGGAAAGGAATACCATCCAGCGGCTTGCCGTCGCGTCCCAGCTTGTCGTGTATTTCGATGCCATCGGGATTGTTCGATCCCACTTCGTGCAGCGCCAGGATATGCACGGTCACCAGCAGCAACAGCACGAGCGGCAGCGCCACCACATGCAGCGCGAAGAACCGATTGAGCGTGGCGTCACCGGGGACATAGTCGCCCATGATCCAATGCGAGAGACTTTCGCCGATCACCGGTATCGCACCGAACAGCGAAATGATCACCTTCGCTCCCCAGAACGACATCTGGCCCCAAGGCAATACATAGCCCACGAAGGCTTCGGCCATCAGGACCAGGTAAATCGCCATGCCGAGCAGCCACACCAGTTCGCGCGGCCGCTTGTATGACCCGTACATCAGACCGCGCAGCATGTGGCAATAGATCACCACGAAGAACAATGACGCGCCGGTGGAGTGCATGTAGCGGATAAGCCAGCCCCACTCCACGTCGCGCATGATGTATTCGACGGATGCAAAGGCATCCGCTGACGACGGCTTGAAGTGCATCGCCAGAAAGATGCCGGTCACCAGCTGGTTGACCAGCGTCACCAGTGCGAGCACGCCGAAGTAGTACCAAACGTTGAAGTTCTTCGGCGCGTAGTAGCGGCTGGTGTGGGCGGCGACGAACGAAATCAGCGGCAGCCGGTCCTCGGCCCAGGCGAGCAGCCGGTTACGGGGATGGATACGAACGATCTTCAGGGCCATGACAGGTCACCTCGCCGCATGCCGCGGTCAGGAAGGGTCTTCATCGCCGATACGGGGCGACGATGGTTCGGTGGCGACCGCCACGACGTGATCGATGCCGCGACGGAACATCTTCGCGTACGGGCAGATTCGCTCGGTGTTGCGCACCAGTTCCGCCGCCAGGGTTCGATCCAGGCCGGGGAGATTGACGCTGATCTCGGCCGACAACAGAAACAGTCCATCCACCGGGTCGCGGGCGAAGGTCACCGCGGCTTCCACGGTCAGTTCACTGATCTCCACGCCGGAGCGGGACGCGAGCAAGGTCAGTGCGCCGTGGAAGCAGGCGGCGTAGCCGGCCGCGAGCAGTTGTTCCGGGTTGCTGCCGCCACCGGGACCGCCCAATTCCGTCGGCAGTCGCAGGTTCACATCGAGCGCGCCATCGTCCGATCTCGCGATGCCCGATGCGCGCCCATGCGCCGCCTCGCCGCCCGTCACGCGTACCCGACCAATGTAGAGCGCGTGAGCTTCTTCGCCGTAATACTTGTCGAGCATGCTGGTCGGTGGCGGCTGGAGCGGCGTCATTGGGCTTGTGGTGTCCTGACTGTGATGGTCCCGTCCGGCGGCAACGCGGCGGCGCGGCGGCCGGTCGCCGCATGGGTTACTTGCCCGGTGCGTTGCGGGCGAACTCGGACTGTTCCAGCCAGCGTTCGAAGTTCATCGTGCCCTGCCACGCGTCGCCCTTGGGAATCAGGGTGTCGGTCTTGAGCTCGGCGCCGAAATAGCGCGCATGCACGTCGCTGACCACTTCGCGCGGGTCCTGAATGACGCTCATGAAGCGCCGCGCCAGATCGGACAACGGCTCGCGTTCCGGCCCGGATATTTCGACGGTGCCGTTGACCGGTGCCTGCAACGCGATGCGCGTCACCGCGTCGGCCACATCCTCGGATGCGATCGGCTGCACGAGCGCCGGCGACAGGCGCACTGGACCGTCGCTGCCCGCCGACTTGATGATGCCGGGCAGGAATTCGAAGAACTGAGTCGAGTGGATGATGGTGTACGCCGCGCCCGAAGCGCGGATCAGGTCTTCCTGCGCGATCTTCCCGCGGAAGTAGCCGCTGTCGGTCAGCAGGTCGGTGCCGACCACGGAAAGCGCCACGTGGTGGCCCACGCCGGCCTTGGCTTCGGCGTCCAGCACATTGCGGCCGGCGGTCCGGAAGAAGTCCAGCACCGCGGCGTCCTCGAACGACGGCGAATTGGCCAGGTCCACCACGACTTGCGTGCCGCTCATGGCGGCGTCGAGTCCTTCGCCCGAGAGGATGTCGATGCCCGTCGACGGCGCCGCGACGACCACCTCGTGCCCTCGGTCGCGCAGGCGCGACACCACCTTGCTTCCGATCAATCCGGTACCGCCGATGACTACGACTTTCATGCTCCACCTCTTCGAATGGGTCGGGGGTGCCGGCCTTATGAACGCGGGGCCGGCATGGGTGATGACGATGCTAGGAGCGTGGCGTCGCCGACAGTAGCCACCGGCCTGGATGCACGATGTTTCCTGTTGGACACCAATCGCCCGCCTCTCAAGCCGGCATGCAGGCCGACCGGCTACCCAGGGCGCCCCCAAACCGGATGCGGGCTTGCCGTGCATGCAAGCCGCGGCGATGACTCGGTCAATCCACGCCAAATGCGAATACGGATGCGATGCATCCGGTCTTCAGGTGTCGTCACACACCGAGGCCAGAAAACGCGACCGAACCTGAGACGGCTCTCGATGCGTGCGTATTGGTGCATCGCACTCAACACCGCGCGTCCCTGGGACGATCTACACACGCCGCATCGCGCCGCCTAGTTTGAGCGCAGACCACGGGCACCCTGTCTTGCGGTCTCCTAACTGAAGGAGTTTGTCATGAGCCAACGCGTCGATTACCAGCAGCAATCCCCCGAGCTGTTCAAGAAGTTCGTCGAGTTCAACCTGCTGGCGAAGGATTCGGCCATCGAGGAGCCGATCCGCGATCTCGTTTCCATTCGCGCATCGCAAATCAACGGCTGCGCGTTCTGCCTGGACATGCACGTCAAGCAGGCCACCATTCACGGTGAGCGCCCGCTTCGCTTGCACCATCTTGCGTCCTGGCGCGAGTCGCAGTTGTTCATTCCCCGCGAACGCGCCGCGCTGGCCTGGACCGAAGCGTTGACCCAGCTGTCGCCGCTGGGCGTACCGGACGAAATCTACGACCGCGTGCGTACGCAGCTGTCGGAGAAAGAGATCTCGGACCTGACCTTCGTGGTGATGGCGATCAACGCCTGGAACCGCGTCAATGTCGGCTTCCGTACCGTGCCGGGCACCTACGACAAGGCGTTCGGGCTGGAAAAGGCCAAGCTGTCCTGAGATCGACCGTCGAATGCCCGCACGGCATTCGACGCCCCGTCCGCAACAACGGCCGCTATAGGAGTTACCCGATGCACATTCTCCGTTCTCTCAGCCTGCTCATCCTGCTGGGCTCGGGCGCCGCCATGGCTCACGGCCCGACGCACGGTCCTGCAGGCAGCGACGCGCCCCCCGCCGTCGTAGCCCATGTCATGACCCAGGCGCTCTCCGACTATCCCGGCAAGGAGGCAATGATGATCACGGTCGACTACCCGCCCGGTGGCGCCGATCCGGTGCATCGTCACGATGCTCACGCTTTCGTCTATGTGCTCGAGGGTTCGATCGTGATGGGCGTGGCGGGCGGCAAGGAAGTCACGCTGACGCCGGGCCAGAGCTTCTACGAAGGTCCCAACGACTTGCATACGGTCGGCCGAAACGCCAGCAAGGACAAGCCGGCGAAGTTTCTTGTGCTGCTTTTGAAGGATGCCGGCAAGCCGGTGGTCATCCCTGTACCTTGAACGGGTTGCGATGACGCTCGGCGAGCCAGCGCGCTCGCCGGGCGTCGTTCGCGTCGCAAGACCATGCATCCTGCTCCGAACAGATGTTCGCGCCTCAGCTTGACGGCGCGTGGGACGATAAACGTCGCGGACCGGCTAAATCGTGCAGCGATGCGGATAGGGTCAGCAGTTCGTGATCGCGCGAAATCCCATTGTGTTTTTTCGATCAGGCGTATCACGCGAGTGATCGATACCAGCCAGAACGTTGCCGGTAATCTCGAAGGTTCGCTTTGGCGACGATGTATCCGCAGTGGCAACCCTTCCGGTGACGCCTGCACAAACAGATCTGTAGGGATGCCGCCATTGACGGCTTGTCTCCCGATGGCATGCCGGCACCTCACTCAGCCGGTCGCGGCGACCAGATCCAGCACCGCTCGAACGAACGCCTCAGGCGCCTCCTGAGGCAGGTTATGACCTGCGCCAGGCACGATACGGTGCGCGAGCCGCTGGCTAAAGTGCTTGGCCTGCGCGCTACCGTCGGTGGCCGCGACGACGCCGTCGGCATCGCCGTCCAACGTGATCGTCGGCGCCGCGATCACCGGCAACGCCGCCAGGCGACGCTCAATATCGGCGTACCGCGCGATGCCATCGGCCGCGCCCAACCGGTGCCGGTAGGAGTGGATGACGACGTCGACGAAATCCGGATGATCGAACGCGCTCGCGCTGCGCTCGAAAGTCTGCTCGTCGAAGGCCCAGGTGGGTGAGTTGCGCTCCCACAGGATACGTGCGATGTCGCGTCGATTCTCGACGAGACCACGGCGCCCGCGCTCGCTCTGGAAGTAATGCTGGTACCACAGCCCCCACTCCACGCGCGCCGCCGCGGGCTGCGCGGCGGCGGCGATGTTCTGGATCAGATAGCCGTTCACCGACACCAATCCGCGACAGCGTTGCGGCCACAGCGCCGCGACCACGCAGGCCGCGCGGCCACCCCAGTCGTATCCGGCGAGAATTGCGTCGGGCATCTGCAGCGCATCCATCAGCGCGATCACGTCGGCGCCTATCGCGCCCTGCTGACCCGAGCGCGGCTCGGACGGGTCAACGAAGTGGGTGGCTCGGTGCCCACGCAGATAAGGCACCACCACCCGGCAGCCACGTGCGGCGAGCATCGGCGCGACGTCCTGGTAGCTGTGCACATCGTAGGGAAAGCCGTGCAGCAAAATCACCGGCGTGCCGTCGCGCGGGCCGAGGTCGTGATAAGCCACGTCCAGCGGCTCGGCACGTACATGCTGAAGAGGGCCCAATCCACGACCGGGCGTCGTGGCTTGCGCCGCATGTCCCGGCGTGGCGACCAAAGGACCGATCGACACGAGCACGCCGCGCGATGCAAAGCCAAACACCGCGCTCGTCATGATTTCCCTGCGTTTTTCGTCGATGCATTTTTCGTCAATGCGCTTGTCGTCGATGCGATTCATCGTGACGCTCCAACCGTGCGAAAGGTGGCAGCGTATGGCGCGTTGCATCGCGGCTGCTAGGTTCGATGCGGGCTCCATGATGTTTCCCGTTTGGAATCAATGTGCGGCCAGACGCGCCGCGCGTGCATTGATGCATCGAGGTCAACATCGTGCGGCCTCGCCCACGTCTACCGTCATTGAGGCGGGCTTTCTATCGTGCCCTCGTCGTTCCGCTCTCCCGAGGCATCGTGCTTATGCGCAAGTTCTTTTCCGTCAGGCGTGCCGGCCGAGCCATGGCCGACGTTCCGCCCTTCAACGCCCATCGCCGCCATCTGCTCGCATCGGGCCTGAGCGCCGCGGCGATCACCTTCATCCCCTTATCCGCCACCCGCGCCGCGATCCGCGGCACGCCCGCTACCTTCACGAGGAACAGCGACATGCAATCGATCACCACCAAAGACGGCACCGATATCTTCTACAAGGACTGGGGCTCCGGCCAGCCCGTCGTGTTCCATCACGGCTGGCCGCTTTCAAGCGACGACTGGGATACGCAGATGCTGTTCTTCCTCGCTCACGGCTACCGCGTGATCGCCCACGACCGACGTGGGCATGGCCGTTCCAGCCAGACAGCGAACGGCAACGACATGGATACCTATGCCGCCGATGTCGCGGCGTTGGCCGCGCATCTGGATCTGCGCGACGCCATCCACGTCGGCCACTCCACCGGCGGCGGCGAAGCGGCGCGTTACGTCGCCCGTCACGGCGCTGGCCGCGTCGCCAAGCTGGTATTGATCGGCGCGGTACCGCCATTGATGCTGAAGACCGACGCCAATCCGGGCGGCCTGCCGCGGGAGGTGTTCGACGGCATGCGCAAGAACCTGGCCGCCAGCCGCTCCAGTTTCTATTGGGACTTCCCGGTGCCTTTCTACGGATTCAATCGTCCCGGCCAGCCGCTGTCCGAGCCGCTGCGGATGAACTGGTGGCGCCAAGGCATGCAGGGCGGCGCCAAGGCGCAGTACGACTGCATCGAGGCGTTCTCGGAAACGGATTTCACCGAAGACCTCAAGCGCATCGATACGCCGACACTGGTGATGCACGGCGACGACGACCAGATCGTGCCGATCGCGGATTCGGCGATGCTCTCAAGCAAGTTGCTGCGCAACGCCACGCTGAAGGTCTACAAAGGCCTCCCGCATGGCATGTGCGCGACCCACGCCGACATCGTCAATCGCGATCTGCTCGCGTTCTTCCGCGGAACTTGAGCCTTCGGGCGGGTTTTCGCGGCGTCGATCATCGCTTGTCGCATGCGTCCGCGTGGCGCATGCGGCAGGTGCTTGCGCCGTGGCGGTCGGGCAATCACTCACGACAAAATCTGCGCGACGGGTCAAAGCTCGATAATGCCCCGTCGCGCCGCGACCGTAACCGCGTGAGTCCGGTCGGTGACGCCCAACTTCGAGAATATGCTCTTCAGATGACCTTTGACCGTCTCTTCCGACAAGCCGAGCTCCGCGGCCACTTGCTTGTTCGCCTTGCCGACAGACACCAGGCGAAGAACCGCGATTTCACGCTCGGTCAAGGCCTCGTCGACCACATGAAGCGCGATTTCGCCGGCGACATCGCGATGAACATGCCGCTGGCCACGGTGGACATCGTGAATCGCATCGATCAACTCGGTTCGCAAACTGCTCTTCAACAGATACCCGACCGCACCAGCCTTCAAGGCGCGAACCGCCTGCACATCGCCGGTGTAAGTCGTGAGCACGATGATCCTGGCGCCAGGATGTTCGCAGCGAAGCGCGACGATCGCATCGACACCGTTCATGCCCGGCATCTGCAGGTCCATGAGCGTCACATCCGGACGCAGCACGCGAAAGCGCTCGATGGCTTCGCTGCCGTTGCGTGCCTCGCCAACCATCGTCATGTCGGCCTGGTTCTCCAGGACGGCGGCGACGCCGGCGCGCAGCATGGGATGGTCGTCGACCACGAGCACGCGAATCTTGGGGTCACTCATCGGCCGAATTCCTTCGCAGCAAGCGGGAAAGCCAGGCTCGTCGACCAGACCTGCGTTTCGCTAACGCCAATTCGGTCGGCAAGGTCAATGCAACTTCGGTGCCCCCGCCGGGACCGCTGCTGATCGCGAGGGTGCCGCCGATTTTCTGCGCGCGTTCACGCATGCCGATCATGCCGAAATGGCCGTCCTTTTTACCATGCGCCAGGACGTTCTCGGGAACGCCGACGCCGTCATCTCGCACGTGTATGGCCAGATACTTCGCTTCGAAGCTGATCACGATCTCGACCGACGAAGCGCGCGCGTGATGGGCGATGTTGAACAGCGCTTCGCGCACGATCCTGGTGATTTCCGCGGCGACGGCCGGATGCAAGTCCTGCATCCTTCCCTCGGCGACGATGCGAACCAGGATCGGCGGATCGAACGGAATGGCGGCCACGAGTTGTTCGACGATCGTGCACAGGTCGCCGGCTTCTTCCTTGCCGCGCAAGTCATGCACGCGGTCGCGGGCCTCCATTACCACATCGTCGGCCGCCATCAGCGCCGCCTCGAGCTGCGCTCGCGACTTGTCTTCGTTCGGAATTCGATCCGCGACCGCCTGAAAACGCAGAATCAGGCCCTGAACGCCTTGCAGCAACGTGTCGTGAAGCTCGCGCGCGATCCGTTCCCGCTCCGCTATGCGATCCTCCAGACGGCTGCGGATGCGCTCGGCGATCTGCGCCACGCGCAGCTGATAAAGAAACCATAGCGAGGCAATGGTCAGCACCGCGCAGAGCAGAAGAAACCACACCGATTGAACGAAGGTAGGCGGGATCTCGAAGTCCAGCACCGCGCCGGTCGGGTTCCACACGCCATCGTTGTTGGCGGCGATCACGCGGAACTTGTACTTCCCTGGCGGCAGATTGGTGTAGAACGCTTGCCGCCGTATGCCCGGATCGATCCAGTCCCGGTCGAATCCTTCGAGCATATAGCGGGCACGTACCCGATCGGGATCGGCGAAACTCAGCGCCGCGAAGTCGATTTCTATATTGGCCGTCGCGGCCGGAAACTTCAGTCTCGTTGGATCTCGGTACACGCGGCCATCGCCATTTATCGACTTGATCGCGAGGATCGGCGGCAGCGCGTTGTGGACGACGCGCGCGGGGTCCATCCACAGCGTTCCGGTCTCGGTCGCGATCCACAGTCGCCCCTCGCCGCCGCGCACCATCGAGCGCTGTGAGTGCGAGTGAGGCCGGCTCACCAGGCCGTCGCCGAGCCCGAGCGACAGCATCGGCGCCGGAAGCGATTTGCTGGAAAAGGCGCGTTCCAGTTCTTGCGCTCCGATCCGGACCAGTGACTTCGGATAGGCAAGCCAGATGTCGCCTTGCGGCGTGCGCACGATCCCGTTGATACGGCTGTTCTGAAACGGCCCGGTGCTCCACGCGGTATCGACGCGTCCCGCGCGATACCGGGACAGGCCGAAGGCGCCGGCGGCGAATATCTGGTTGCCCGCGGAGTAAAGCGTGAGCACCTTGATCTGACTTGCTCCGAAGTCGAAGCGTGTGGATGTCTGCGCGGAGTCTTCAATCCAGACCAACCTGTTTCCCGATTGGACGACCACGCCACCTTGAGGCGTCCTGATCATCGTTGTCGGATAGAAATCGGCCTTGTTTCCGGGCTCCAGGATCGTTTCCCATTGCCCGCGCCGGTATCGATGCAGGCCGCTTCCGGCCGCGGAAATCCAATAATCGTTGTGCGCGTCAAAGGCGCAGTCATAGATCGTGTTGTGATTGGCGCCCTTGTCGGGACGTTCAATCCTCTGGCGAACGCCGCCGCTCGCCCAGACGAGAATATGGGTTGGGAAACCAATCCAGATCGCGCCATCGGGTGCTTCGCACAGGCTCTCGGGTTCGACCACATCGCGCAGGATCGGCTCCGGCGCGCCGCCGGGTCTGACCCGATACACGGTTCGCGCTTGACCGATATAGACGCTTCCATCGGACGCATCCAGAAGTTTGTCGCCGAAGGCGGCGGGCGATGTCAGCGCGGGTTCGGCGATCAACGTGGCGGGACGGAATTTGTCCAGGCCGGCCTCGGTGCCGACCCAGATGTTGCCTTCGCGGTCTTCCAGCACCTGGCTTGTCACGTCCGAGGACAATCCATCGCGGCTGGTGAAGGATTCCGCCTCGGTGCCGCCACTGCCGGCAGTAGCGCTGGGCGACGCAAGACGCTTCACGCCGTTGTAGCGTGTGGCGATCCAAAGATTTCCCTCTCGATCGAACAGCGGTCCGCCCCGAATCTCCAGGTTGCCGGTGCGATAAGGCGTACGCAACGAGACGGGGGAGCCTCGCCCACCCGGCCCTGTGATGGGGCGGCTTCCCTCTCGCTCGGAGAGCCATATGCGACCAGCCGAGTCTTGAGACAACTTGGCGCGGGGCGTGTGCTGGTGAATTTCGAACCGCTCGCCCCCTGGCGGCAAACGTGCGATCGCGGTGCTGCACGCGATCCAGACCGCGCCATCGGCCGCCACTAGCATGTTTGCGGAATTGCTTTTCGGAAGGCCATCGGCCGCATTGAAGGTTCGCCAATGTCCGTTATGAAAACGAAGCACCTCGGCATCGTAATTGGCCGTCAGCGCCCATATCGCGCCATCCGCCCCTTCCGCCATCGCGGCGATTCGACTGGGAGCCGCCGGCTCATCCAGAATTTTCAATGCACCGCGACGGTAGACCGCGAAGCGCCGCGAGGTCTCGAAGTTGGTCCAGACCTCGCCGCTCCTCGTCACCAACAGCGCGCTCGGCAGGCCGTGTTTTTGGCCGCCGTCTTCGGCGTTTATCGGTTCAAAGCGACTGCCGTCGAATCGAAACAACCCTTCACCCGTCGCGAGCCACAGGAAACCGTCGCGCCCTTGCGCCATCGCGACCACGGGTGTCGGCGCCTGGCTTCTTTCGATCAAGCGCTGGTGCGAGTAATCGGCAAGACGGCGTGGCTCCGCCGCGCAGGTCGCCGCGGGCAGGACCGTCGATGCGATAACCAGCAGGATTCTCAGTAGCCACACGTTCGCGCTCATCCGTTTCTGGGCTTCGGCCGACGCGCCGCTTCGCAGTTTGCCGCCTGAAGCTGAACATCCTACCCCCCGATAGAGGGGGCGCGGCATCCCCCCGATCGGGGCTTAGCGACGGGGAGGTCGGGCGATATCGTTGGCCGATGACCAGGTACGCTTCCCGTTACCCCGATGGCGCCGTCGGGATTGCCTTGCTGTTGCTTCGCATCTGCTATGCATTTGTTGCCTTTGGCGTCTCGGCGGCGTTGACGGCGATTCCGTCGGGCGCCGGCTATCTGCTTCCGGCCGCGGCGCTGATCGCAGTGTTCTTGGTGATCGGCTTTGCAACCCGGTGGGTCGCCGTGCTTCTCGCCATGGCGGTGGTCGTTGTCCTGGCGATGTCCGGTCCGGCGCAACAGTTGCTCCTTGCCGGTCATGTCGGCGGCTGCGCGACGATCGCGTTGATGGGCGCCGGCGCCTTCTCCATCGACGCTCGTCGCCACGGACGCCGCGTCATTCAACTGCAAACGAACGTCCCGGATCGAGGGGCCGGCGACTGACCTGTCCTGGGCTGCCGTATCCCCGGTGTGGCGGGCAACCTCGGCGGACCGCGCTGACATTACGAGGGCATCATGTCGACTATCACGCAAACCAAGGATTCGGTCGATCATCGCGATCGCCTGACGTCCAGCTTGTCGGCCAGCTATGCCGGCGTGGTCGCATTCATTGCCGTGGCCAACGAAGGCAGCTTCTCCAAAGCGGCCGACCGGCTGGGCATCGGCCGTTCCGCGGTAAGTCGCAGCGTACAGAAACTGGAAGGGCAGCTCGGCGCACGCCTGTTTCTGCGCACGACGCGCAGCACCACCATCACCCGCGAAGGCGAGCTGTTTTACGAAAATTGCCGCCCTGGGGTCGAGCGGATCCTGCAAGCCATGGAGGAAATGCGCGACTTGCGCGAGGGACCGCCGCAGGGACAGCTGAAGATCAGCGCTCCTCACGGATTCGGTCGCAAAGTCGTCGCGCCGCTGCTGGCGGAGTTCCGCGCGCGTTATCCGACCGTGGCGCTGGAGCTGCTATTGGAGGAGCGCGCGGTTGATCTGGTAACCGACCGGATCGATGTCGCCTTTCGCGATGGCCGCCTGGAAGACAGCCAAGTTATCGCCAAGCAACTGATCCCGATGCGGATGCAGGTTTGCGCATCGCCCGATTACGCTCGTCGGCGCGGCCTGCCGGGCTCCATCGACGATTTAGCCGCGCACGCCTGCGTCAACCAACGCCTGCCGAGCGGCCGTTTGCAATCGTGGGACTTCAAGGTTGACGGCCATGCGCGCAGCATCACCCCGAGCGCGGACATCGTCGTCAACGATCCGTCGTTGGTGATGCAGACGGTGCTCGACGGCCAAGGACTGGCCCAGCTGGCGGCGTACCAGGTCTGCGACGCATTGCGCGCCGGCGCGCTGGTGACCTGCCTCGCCCACGTCGCCCCCGATGACCGCGGACATTACCTGTGCTATCTCAGTCGTCAGCAGTTGCCCAAGCGGATCCGGGCGTTCATCGACTTCATGACCACCCGGATACGCGCCCTGGATCTCGACTACTCCCTCATGGAACGAGGCGCAACAAGCGATTCCGCACTGATTCCGGCGCTCGTTAACGAGATTGGCGTTGCGGCCTGAGCGGGAGAAACCGGAGTCCGACGTGCGTGAGCCCGTCGCGGCGACACGATAACGAACCCCATGTAACAACGAGCGGCAGCGTTCGCGCCGAAGCGGACGCAGCGACGTCGCACGAAGATCATCCGCAAGCGCCCTCTCGCCAACCTCAAGGCGCCTGGCTCAAGGATCCTGCGTCAGCGCTATCGCTTGCGCCACGCACTCAACCGGACAACGCAGGGCTGCCTGCAGTGCGGCGAGCTCAGATGACTTGGCCGCCGGAGACCTCGATGCGCTGAGCGGTGATCCAGCGGTTGTCTGGTCCCAGCAGGCTGGCGATCATCGGGCCGATGTCATCGGGTACGCCGACCCGACCCAGAGCGGTCATGCCGGCAAACTGCTGGTTGAGCTCAGGCATGTCGCGTACCGCACCGCCCAAAAAGTCAGTCTCGATCGCGCCCGGCGCCACGGTGTTGACGGTAATGCCGCGGCTGGCCAGTTCCTTGGCCATGCAAACGCTGAGAGTCTCGACCGCGCCCTTGACGGTGGAGTAGGCGGAGAAGCCGGGACTGGTCACCCGAGTGAGGCCGGAAGACAAGTTGATGATGCGCCCTGCATCGGCCAGTAGCGGCAGCAGCGCCTGGGTCAGGAAGAACACGCCTTTGACGTGGACATTGAACAAGGCGTCGAACTGCGCTTCGGTCGTCTCGGCGAAAGCCGCCACGTGGCCATGGCCCGCGTTGTTGACCAAGTGGTCAAAGGTATCGCGACCCCAGACATCCTTGAGCATCGCGTCGACGCTCGCGGTGAAGCCAGCGAAGGTCGAGACGTCACTGACATTCAATGGCAGCGCGACCGCCTTACGGCCCAGAGTCTGGATCTCGTTGACGACCTCGCGCGCTTCGGCTTCTCCGCTGCGGAAGGTCAGGATTACATCGCCGCCGCGACGCGCAATGCTGAGTGCGGTGTTGCGGCCCAGGCCGCGGCTGGCACCGGTGACGATCGAAATGGTGGACATGTGGGCTCCCGTGAAGTGGTGTCGATCCGACAAGGGCAGTGTCTGGCCAGGGCCCGGGAGCCGGTTGCCGGTTCCTGTGATCTTTTTGCCTATTTCTGCGGCCAAGGTGGCGGCCGTCGGAGGCTGAATCTGGATTCTCGTACGACATGGAAGCCAATCGCCGCGAGTAATTGCGTCCGGTAGTTCTTGCCTGATCCTCCGTTCACGGTTGCGTCCCGGGCCGCCCCGGACTACCGTCCGCGCATGGACGAAACCCTGCTCACCGCCGTGCGTCGCCATGCCGAGTTTCACTCCGACGCGCACGGCGTCGCGGACACCCCAATCGCGGGACTGGCGACGATTCGCGCCACCCACGTCAGCGAACTCCAATACGCCATCTCACGTCCGTTGATCGCGCTTGTCGTACAAGGTAGCAAGCGCGTGATGATGGGCAATCGCACATTTGATTTCGGAGCCGGTGACTCGCTGCTCATCACTGCCGATGTGCCCACGGTGAGCCAGATCACCCGAGCCAACGTCAGCACACCGTACTACTCGCTGGTGTTTGAGCTGGACCCGGCGATCATCGAAGCGCTCGCGCTTGAGATGGATATTGCACGGGAAGCGATCGGCGCTCCGGTTAGGGTAGAGCCAACCGAAAGCGAAGTCGCCAATGCCGCGCTGCGCCTGATGCGCCTGCTCGATCGCCCCGCGGCTGTTCCCGTTCTGAAAGCGCAGTTGATGCGGGAGATGCACTTCTGGCTCATGACCGGCCGCCACGGCCCGGCGATCCGCAACTTGGGAATGACCGAGGGCAGCGCCCATCGCGTGGCCCGGGCGGTAGCGATCATCCGATCCGACTATGCGCGCCCTCTGCGGATCGAACACCTTGCCGAGGCCGCAGGCATGAGCCCATCCACTTTCCATCAGCACTTTCGCTCTGTTACCACCTTGTCTCCCCTGCAGTTCCAAAAACAACTGCGCTTGATCGAGGCGCGGAGAATGATGCTGTCGGAGGGCGCGTCGGCCAGCAATGCCGCTTACGCCGTGGGTTACGAAAGCGTTCCGCAATTCACTCGCGAATACGGCCGCATGTTCGGAGCTTCCCCGGTGCGCGACATCAAGATCGCTCAAGCCAAGGTCTACGCTTGCGCTTGAACAAAAATCCGCAGGTGCATCGCTGGGGTTCTGTAAACATGCTCGACTCACGCGAAAGCCGAAGCCGCTTCGCGGCTCGGCGCCGAAAGGGACGGGGCATCGCGTTTGTACGTGTAGCCCCTGAATCGGCGCACGAGCGCACTACGTTGGCAGCTGATGCCTACGTACCTTCCAGGTAGTGTGCTTTCTGCGCCGGATAGTAGTCGTCGAATGATGGGGACGGCTTGCCTTCGCGAGCAGCAACCAGCATGTCCAGGTAGTACTCCCAGCCCGGGCCTACATCTCCAGCCAATTTCCGATCACTCAGGGGCTGCACGAAGCGCAGCTCCGTTGCGCTTCCAACCTGTGACAACGTCAGCTCGATCCGCCAATCGCCGTAATCATCCTTCATCGTGACAACCAAGCGACGCGGCGCTTCGCATGCTTCGATCTTGACGTTGGACCACGGCTGGCCTTTTTCATGAATCAGTTGCAGCCGTATGACGTTGCCAGGGCCAGCTTCGCCTTCCCAACCTCCGAACCAGAGCGCGGTCTTCTCGGGCTTCGTTACGCTTGCCCAAACGTCATGGACGGTCGCTTGAAATAAGCGCGTGATAATCAAATCGTTGCCATGAAGGTGGCCGGTGGGCTTGGGGCTCATCTTGTCTCCTCGTTGCCATGGAGTTGAAAGATCGATTGGAGTGCTGCTAAATGGCAGTGGGGTCTTCTCGCGGACAAATCCCCTTTTTGTAGCTGATCTTGCCGAAGCCGCTTCGCGGCTCGGCTCAATCGTGCATTGAGCGAAAGGAAGAGAGCAATGGCACTGATGGATATCTTTGAGATCGGGGATGTGTTCTTGTCGTGGCGATTCTATGTCGGCATTGCCGTCACCGCCGCGCTATGCTGGCTCGTTTTCACCAACATCTCGAATGAGACTGTGGCGTGGTTCATCGCAACGCCTCTTGGCATCGCGGGATTGGGCTTGAGCTTCTGGTGGCAAGTACGGGCGGACTTCGGTAAGTGATCAACGGCCTCGTTTTCGTTGCGGCCAGCAGATTGCTCGGTTCAACCGTCTGACATGCGACTGATGCGCGAGTACACGCTAAAACGCAGTCGACACGTGCGGCAGTCGCTGCCTTCAAGGCGCTCGGTGTCTGCAGGCGGCGCGGCGCGGCTGGTGGGCCGCCTGCCGCTGCCGCTGGCGCTGGAATTGCCGCGACGCGCGCCAGCGCAATGACTGCGGTAACCCTAAGTCGCGCTGGTCGCCGCCAAGGTCGACTACGATCGCGGCGAACGCGAAGCCTGCGAACGGCGGTTGAAGGAGCGGTGCCGAGGCGTTACGAGCCTGTGTATTTCCGCTCGCCCCGGTACCAAGCTCCATCGGGCCTGAGATGCCAATTCGGTGTTTGCACGGACCCCAAGGCACCGGGCCCGCTGCGGGTATCGTCGATGAAGCTGATCCGATCGATATTCACCGTTCGGTCCTCATCGTAAGTGCTGTTGTGCAGCACGAGCGTGCGCTTATCCCAGTTGATGCTCTTCAACACTCCCTGCTCGATCGTCGGGTTGGTCGAGCTGCCATGCCTGCCCCAGATCATCAGGTACTTGCCGATCGGATATTGCTTGAGATCAGCGTCGAACGTGGGTGGATTCTTTGGAGCAGCACCAAACTTGCTGATGGTGTCGACGTCGCCGAACTTGCACTCGACAAGGTCCTCGCGTTCGACTTTTCCGTCGAACCCGATGTAGACAGCGACTCGAATAACGAAGCAGTCTCGCGCCAGATCGATTTTCGACAGATAGCCTTGCAGCGTCTGTCCGTTCGTCTTCAGGATCACCACGGCATCATTCTGGGCAAAGCCCTTGACCATCTCATTCTTGTCCACGTTGTGTCTCCGTCGCTCATGGATGCAAGCCGGCAATGAGCGCGTTGTAGTCGGGCTCAAGCGGGCGTCCTAGTATATTTTTCATGTCGCCGGCAACGGCCGGAGCCATCAAAAGCATCAAGCAACATTCTTGTCGATTACGCCGCAATGCTAGACGACAGCGCCACTTCCATTTGGGACTCGCGCCGCGTTCCGAGAATTGAGCGTCGGCGTGTTCCGAATTACGATCTCCCGCTGTTTCCAGGCGAGCTTGCCGCGCAGGTATCCAGCGGCGTCTATCTCGTCTTTCGGAATGCACCGCGAATGCGGCTTGTCCGACTTGCTCGCTAGCGACAATTCCATTTCGCTTCAACACAGCATGGTCTTATCCGCCGCTTCGTCCGCGTTGATCAGCGAGCATGTGGACTCGCGAGACCGCATGGTCGTGCTCGTCTCCCTTACCTCCTGGCAGACATTGAATTCGACCGTCTGTCGTTTGAACTGAAGCGGGCCGCGACGAAACGGCTGTCCTCTCCACCTGCCTCGCCGGCCGCGCACCGCCTGCCGACCTGCGAGCGACTTGGTAGCGAACCGAAGGTGATCGGCAACACTAATCCTTCGTGCTGAAATCCTTGGCGCAGTCGGCCCAACCAGGCGCGCATTGCGCCGACTCCGCCATGCATAGCGCTTGGCTGGCGCGCTGGGCATCAATCTTGCTTGCGCCACGACCGACATAAGTGCGTCCACCGTACAGGGCGCCGGCAGCCGTCGCGGCATCCGTCGTGCGGGCGCCGGCCACGCCGGTTCCGATCATGAACGCCGCACATTCATTGTGATAATTGGCAATGATCTTGCAGTTCTTGCCGCCACCCTTTTCCTCGCATCGATCAAGCGCGGCGCGTTCGGCGCTACGTTTGCTTATGTGCTCGACCGTCGCGACCCCGTCCTGCGATGGAAGCTGCCAGCGCAAATCGTTGCTGTGGCCGATCGCGCCCGTGTCGGGCGCATAGGCAAAGGCGCCGTAGGCCTTGAGCACAAAGTCGCGAGGCGGTGGCGGCGGCGACGGGATGGCGGGCGTCGCCGGCCCAGGCTGGTTCTGCGGCCAAGCGTTGGGCGGGATACAGCCGGGATTATTGGGAATGCCCGCGGGGCATTGCGCCATCGCGGTATTTCCGCAGTGCAAGGCGATAATTCCGGTCAACGTCAGGGTGCGCGCCAGTGTCCAGCCGTTCCGCCTGCGGCTCATCCGATCATCGAATCTCACTGTATATCCTGGGTCTGTTCTGGCGAATCGAGGGCGGCGCCGCGCGTGTTCGAAGGACGATGCCGCGAGGGCCGGCAGGTATCTGGCATTACGAAAGCTCTAGATGCGATTTGATGGACTTCAGATCGCGCTGAGCTGCGTTGGTGCTCGTCTGAACTGGTGGCCGTCCACATGACACGGAATCACTCGCCGGCTATGCCCAGTTCCAGTTGCCGACGATAGGGCGGCGACGCAAGCGGACAGATGCCAGTCGAAAATACTGCGGGGCTCACGTCTATCTCCAGGCGCAAGGTAGCGAGCAAGATTGCCCGTTCAACCATGTACGCTCGACTGCCTACGGTGAATGGCGCACTTACCGCGGATCGCAATCGAAACATCGACCAGGTTCAGTCGCGCTGCGGCGCTGGCTTAAGGAACACAGCATTCAAAGCGATCAGGACGGCCAATGTCAGCAGCATGAGCGTCTTCGGGGTGGTAATGCCGTACATGGAATAACGAAGGAACTGAGCGAACAGGAACAGTCCCCACAATGCCGTAAAGCTGCGGGCAACCAAGCAGGCCAGAGAGTTCGTAACCCAAAAACGCACAGCCAACGCCAACAGGAACGGCCATGCCATGAACAGTACGCCGCCGAAGCTGCCCTGGTTTCTGCCGGAGAACGAAAGGACGACCGATACCGCAAGGCCCGCCAGGTTCCAGGCGATGAGCCACCGCTCAAAAAAATCGCCTACAGACATTTTGCGGTGACGTCGCGGGTTGATGGGTCGAGCAGAAGCCGGACGATCCGGACGCACGGGATCAGGCAGGCCATTCGAATTATAGGGATCGCTCATGGCGGAGTCGCAGTTTTATATTTGAATCAATTTTAACGACAAAGATCGCACAACATGCACGTATCGGAAACAACAGATCATGCAACCTGACCTGCTGCCGGGTGCTCGCAATCAGCGGAGGCAACGAACAGCGCGCGATTCCCAGCGACCGCCGACCTGGGTCGACTATGGCTACCGAAGCGACACGCAATGCATAGGGTGACCAATGCGGATGCGAAAAGAGGTCGCCCTTAAGACGCCGGGCGCTCGTCCCACGGTCAGGTGGACTTTACTTACACACGTAGCAGAGTTCGCAATCGAGGCGCCGAGTCGTGCACAGGTTGCGCCGAACCGGTGCGCGGCCTTGGCAAGGCGCGCTGGGTGTAGCCGCGAGTCCGTGCGAGAAACAGAGGTCCGGAATCAGGGATCAGGGTGCACTTTCAAGGACGCGCCCCTGAAACGCGGCAGCTATCGAAATACCAAGCCGATGCCGCTTCGCGGCTCGGTCGTCGGGTTGCTGTCCCGTCGTCCGAATACCGGTTTTGAGATAACCGGAAGGTAAGGCCGAACGCCCCACTTGTTCCAAGGGCGATGCAGGACTGCTCTGGCACAGGGGCTTCATAACAGTAGTCTCCGCGTCGGAAGCTACATCTTGGTCAAAGCCAATCGACCATCGATCAAATGATCTTGCCCCAGCCAAATCAAAGTTGAGTGAGCTGGCGCCAATGATCGAGAGCTTCTTTTCTATTCTTCATCCAATCCGTCGACAAATACGGCATGCGGCGCCATCGCCGAAGCCAGTTGCTCATCATTCGGCCTGACGCCCACAAACCGCGCATGGGCCCAAGCTGCGTTGCCGATCTTCGCATCGGTGAAAGAACAATTCACGAAATGGGTACGGAGCCAAGATGCGTCTACCAAATTGGCCGCATCGAAGCGGCAATCCGTGAATCGCACTTCGGCGGCGCGCGTGTGGGACAGGTCCGCGCCGGTGAAGTCGCAAGCGATGAATTCGCCGGCCAGCGAGGAATGCGACAGTTTGGCGCGGTGGAACCTGCAGCGCACGAATGACTTGCCGCAGTTGGTCTCCATCGCGACGCGGTCGAACAAGCAGTCGACCCAGGTCGCCTGTCCCAACTGACCACGTCATGCATCGGTGGCGCCGGTCAGGTCCACGCGTTCGAAAGTGCGATAGGCCGGGATCTCGCCCAACGGCAGGCAACGGAAGTCCAGTCGTCCTTCATGCTCGCCAAACGGCGATACCAGCGGAAACGGTGGCGGCCTGCCCTGATAAGCCGCCACCGGGTCCATGCGCTTGAACGCCCGGTCTGCCGCCTGCAACGCGCCCTGCGCCTCCCAGCGCGCGCACAACGCGGCGAGTTCTTTTCTTGAGTCCACGGCGCGCTACCCGCTCAGGAAGGAAGCGCCGAAGTTTACAGTGGCGAGTTCCCGCATGGGTAGAACAGGGATCAGAGTGGACTTTCAAATGCCTGACCCCGAAGCTATATCGGGCGAACTACCAAGCCGAGGCCGCTTCGCGGCTCGACCCGAGCGTAAGCCGTCATAACCAATAGCCTTCAGATGAATAACCTTGCCCATGTCGGCTGATCTCCGTAACCCGCTGCCGGATACCGAGCCACGTCAGTGCGAAAATCCAGACCTCAGACGCATTGAAGGGAATTGAGTCGAAAGCGAGAGTAAAAGTGGACTCTCATGCCTGCTCCTATTCCGCCATAGCGGACAAAGCATTCGACCCAAACCGGTTCGCCGCTCAGCCTAGGCCGACGAGGTCGTCTGCGGAATTCGATGGACCCAACGCGTCTGAGATCTAGCCAGCCTCTGACTCACACCAGGACGTCGCGCCGCTAGCGCTATCCATCACGACAGGTCCAACATCCATTCTATGTTTAGCCAACTCGATGTCGAACTAAATAAAGACGCCAACCTAGGCTATTGGTCCGAGCTAGGAATCAATGATTGCGTCGATATCCTGCGCGCCTTCAAGGCACGGGACTGGATCGAACTCGAAGGCGCGACAGCCAGCCGATCGACGGACTGGCTCGTCCGATGCGCCGAAGCATTAGGCGATATACCGACGAAGGACTCGCTCGACTGGCTGATGAAGACTGCGGTAGGCCACGGCAACGAGGTAGCGGAGGCGGCGCTGGAATCGATTAATTCCATCATATTCAACGACCCACTCATCCACGCCCATAAGCCGACTCTGATCGCATGGATCGAGGGCCTTCGCCCAACGGCTACTCGTCCTTATCTACTTGCACTGGCCGCCCTGGAGGCTAATTTAAAGCAGCGAGGCTGAGCTGCCTTGATCCTAGAGCCTTGGCCGAACAAAACTGCATGCGGTTCCAGGCGCCTGCCTCTATGCTCAACCCGGGCCTAGGAAAAGGTAGAACAGGGGTCAGAGTGGACTTTCAAAGTCACCGATGAGGCGTTATAGCTTTCAATGTACCGGACCGAGGCCGCTTCGCGGCTCGGCTCATTCATTAGCTGGGGCGCCAAATGTTTGAGATCGTAGTTTCCTGCGCGGGCGTCTCCGAACAAGTTGCCTTAGCTGGCGTCAGCGATATTTTGGCGGAGTTCGCCGAGCGGCCTTGGCATTCGACTGTGAGCTGTCACTGGAATGGCAGCCGCATCTTGTTGCAGGCACGCAACGACTACGACTCGACGGGGCTCGCGCTCCTTGATGAGTTCTCCGATGCCATTTGCGCTTGTTTGCCCATCGAGGATTCAACTATCAGCTTCACGGTGGAGTCCGTGCTGACAGTGCCGGATGCGATATCCGATCCTTAGTTCATGCCGAAGCCGCTTCGCTGCTCGGCAACGCACCTCATATATTGCTTCCCAAAAAATTCGGCCCGCACGAATACGCATGATTAAATCTACATTCCGGTTGCCGATATTGCTTGTGACAAGCGTTGTCGCCGGTTGCATGCACGCGCCTGCACATCTGCGAGAAGCGAGCCCTTCGGCCGGCCCCGAAGAATCGTCATTCAGCGACGGGCTGTTGGCGCGGTCTTTGCAGCTCGACGACGAGATGCTTGGCAAAGCGGATCGAGCGCTCGATGCGTTCAACGCGTTGCAGATACCCGGATCTTCCAGTCTTGTCTGGCTCGATGAGAGCCGCTCCATGTTCGCGGTGCGCGAGGGATTTGGTTTTCCCTTATGTCAGTACGAGGCAGTGACAGGGACGTCGGACCGTGGAGACGGCGGGAACAGAGTGCTGATCGCCTTGGCGGACTCATCCGTCTCCGCCAGAGGCGAACGGGGCTACCTTCAAGCCCTTCCGAGCTACGAACGCGCAAGTATCGGGGAATGCGGCATCGTGGTCACTCCAGTCACCCGCGTTGACGGAGCTTGGCTGGTGTTCGTGGTCGGATCACGATCCTCTCACGTGCCCTGAAGTGCTCGACAAATAGATTCTCCAGCCGAGCCGCTTCGCGGCTCGGCCCCGTTGGCCGGGGATCGCCGGAAAGAATCTTGCGGGACGAACCTTGTTTGCATGCGTCGCCGCTACTAAAAGAGATCGGAAGATTGAAAGGCGTAGCTTTCTCCTTGATGCTCTGGAGTTTCGCCTGTGCTACTCCCGGCGCGGGCCGCGAACCGGCTTCGGCCGAGAAGAGTTCTTCGATTATCGTGCTTGGTCTTGGTCGAGTTGAGATCGGCCGCCAGTGTTCCGGCAAGAATCCGGACTCATCCGAATCGACGAAGCGATTGCGTTAGCCCCGGCGATAAAGCGCCCGCACCAACATACCCGACTATTTTTCCGAACCGCTTTTCCAGCCAGCGGCACGCAATGCGTCCAAAGCCGCGTTCGAGGCGATGCGGCTCGTTTCCCGGAAGGGGGCCGGCTCGCCTGATTCATTCTCGTAGCCGGTCACCCGGCATTCGTCCACTTCCGCTGATCGGTTTGGGGCCGAGACGTCGGAGGATGCTACCGCGATGACCTCCGGTTGCCGGTACTCGTCCCTCGTCCCAAACTGGGGTCGCAAATCGCCCCAAGCTTTTCCTACCAATTTCCCGCGAAGTTTGAAGGTGATTTCCACTTTGCCTCTCGGGGTCGGCATGAACTGCGACTCCGAAACCGCCAGGACGCTCGCATTGGTTCCGCGCACACCGCCGTAGTGCTGACTGTCGCAGAAGAGCACCTCGATCAGGACTGGGCCGGGCTCGGTCGCCCTGTGCTCTTCCGCTCCACCGCAAGCTGTCAGGACGGCGCTACAAGCAGCCATGGCAAGCCAATGCCACACAGACATATCGTTCTTCCAATATTTATTCGTGGACGATATCCAAATGGAGCACCCATCGCCAGCGGATGAGCAGCTTGCGGTTGCACGGCTGAAGTATTCCATGCCATGTCTTCTCGACGAGCATTGTCGTCAATTCGATCCTGGGCGATGAGCTGATTCGACTCAGACTCAACCAGCGCGCCCGACAGGATCGCTATTGCCATCACCCCGTCGCCTGTTGATGGTCGGACTGCGCCGACGCCGTCAACAGCGATTCCATTTCGGTGAGCAGATCGTTGAAGCGCTGGCGTTGCTCGACGCCCAGATGATCTCCCGCATCGCCCAGCAGATTGGCCATTCGGTTGAGGCGGCGGCGGTGACCGTAGACGTCCAGCCGGACCAGGCGGCCGGCGGGGTCGACGCGCGGACTGATCGCGTCTTCGTCGGCATGCATGGCGCGAAGCAACAGCAAACGCATGCGCTCGACCCGCTCGATATCCTCGTCGCTCCAGGGCTCGGACGTGCCGCGCACGGTTTCGCTCCATTCCTCGAAGCTGGTGCGCGGGCCGATCGTCAGGCTGCCCGCATCGAGCTGATAGGCATCGGACGGCGATCCGGCCCAGCGGACGTATTCGACTTGCTCGTGACGGAACAGCAACAACCATCCCAGCGATCCGCCATTCAACGCAATCGCGAACAATCCGGCGGGGCCGTCTTCTACCGAAGTCCAATCGTCGCGCTCGACGGTGCCTTCCGCCGCATGCGACGCGTGAGACCGAGCCCACTCCAGGGCTTGTTCGATCGTGCGTTCGTCCAGAACCGCGCCGCCTTGCACGACCTGGCCCTTGGCGACCAGGGCGAAACTGTCCGCAGGCAACGCGCCCAGCACGTCCGCCGACTCGCGGCGCAGTATCTCCAGCGGCGAGGACGAGTCCGACAACAACCGCTCCAGGCGATCGCGATGCATGCGGGCCTGCGCTTCTCTGGTTCCGATCTGCTTGAGGTTGCGCGTGCTCAACAGCAGGGACACATAGCGGCCGAACACGTCCGCGGCGATGCGTTGCCGGGCGCTGACCGGCTTGGGCTGATGGTGGTGGCAGGCGATCAGACCCCACAGGCGCCCATCGACGATGATGGAGATGGACATGGACGCGTTGACGCCCATGTTACGCAGGTAGTGCAGGTGGATCGGCGATACGCTGCGCAGCACGTCGAAACTCATGTCCAGCGGCGTGGCGCTTTGCGCGGTCGCGACCGGGACCGGCGTGTATCCAACGTCGGGGATCACGCGCACGCGGTTGGACAGATACAGGGCGCGCGCCTGCGGCGGAATGTCCGATGCCGGAAAACGCAGACCCATGTAAGAGCTCAGCTGGCCACCCAAGGCCTCGGCCACCACTTCGCCGGAATGGTCGTGACGGAACACGTAAACCATCACCCGGTCGTAGCCGGTCAGTTCATGCACCTGTTCGGCCACCGCCTGAAAAAACGGCGCCGACTTTTCTCCGCTTTCGAGCTTGGCGATCATCGCGTGCGCGTCGACCGGCTCTTCCCGTTCGCGCACGACCGGCTCCAGCTCGATATGGATCAGTTGGTTCCACACGTGCACGGACAGATGATGCAGCTCGCCCCATTCGCCGGCGTTGATGACGCCGGCCAGCCGCGGGAAATCGCCCGGCTGGGACGCCATCGCATGCGATTGGATGAGGTGCATCGCGTGGGCGTCGAACAATTCCCCGATCGGCTGCCCAAGCAGCGCCTCGCCCGTCGTTCCGAACAGGCCCTCGGCATTTGTCGACGCCGCCACGATCCGGCCGCTGCGCGGTGCGTACGCCAGCAGGACGCCATGCGGCTGAATCGCGCCGCTCAAATGGATGGGCTCTTTCGCGCAGGCGTCGTAGGCGGCTTGAAGTTTGGGGTCGGTCATGCGGTCTCCTCGCAAGTCAGGGCTTGCTCCACCAGCGCAAACGCATGCCGAGCGCCGGCTTGCGCGTCGCTGCGCATCGATCCGTCCACGCTTGCCAGCGCCATCAGGAAGCGCGGCCAGCGATCGCTCCGCTGCGCATGGTGCTGCAAGAATTCCAGTGGAATGCCCGGATCGTTCTCGCGCATGCGAGCGGCATCGCGCAACAGAAGGCGCGCGCCCAACGCCGAGCCTTCCAGGACGTAATTCGCTCCCATCCACCACGTCGGCGACGGCAAGCGCGTATCAGTGCAATCGATGGATGCATCGAGTTTTCTGAGGTCGTCGCGCAGAAATTTCAAGCGTTGCCGATCGAACCACATCGCCCACGACTCTCGCGCCGCGGCGTCGGAGGGGGCGTGCGCCAACGCCTCGACGAGGCGGTGCATGCCGAGAAGGTAACGTGTGTATATGCGGCGGTCCGCGAGGCCGTTGGCCATCAACGCATCCACGCGCTCGTGTTGCTCAGCGGTTGCCGCTTTTAATCCGAGATGGAGTTTGTCCAAGCAGATTCGTTCGAGGCGAAAGCGTGCAAGTTTACTTAATTCACTTTCGCGCGCCAGGGCCGTCGAATATTGCGTTCATTTTATGAATTATTCATTTTATTTAAACCGTCGCCGCGCGCTGAAAATTCATCCGCCCGCGATAAATCACGTCGCGTTCAAGCGTCATCGTATGGGTCGACGGGTTATTCGCCAGACTTTGCAAACGGCGTTGCCGTGCGATGCGACTGGCGAAAACCGTAGTCAGTGCGCATGTTCGAAACCCCTTTTAGTGCAATGCCATCGAAGCACCAAGCCGACGCCGCTTCGCGGCTCAACTCGAGCGCCGTGGTTGACGATGGGATTTGACGAACTCGCTACCACCGGGCTCGAAATTCCATGCATGCGAGGGAATATTCCGCGATGGAATCGTTCGCTCCACATGCGCCGCCGGCATGCCCTGAAGGTTTCCGCCGCAGATAGGTCGCCGCGATCATGCGCGACAACTTCACAGAACGATGCGGCTCGAAGCCAAGCCGATGTTCCGCGCCGGTTTCGACGATGCCCAGGTCGAACGCATGGCATCGTCGAAGCCGGCTTCCAACCGCGGTCCGCGAATCTGGCGGCGGTCGTCCTGCACCGCCGCTCGCTTGCGGCCTGCGCCATCGGCATTAACGTGTTTCATGCGCGCCGGATCGTAGGCGCGGTCTCGGCTTGCGCGACCTGCGTATTCTGATCCGCGGGGTTGGGCGTCGCTTGCTCTTTGGCGCGCCTGTCGTGTTCGGCGATGGTGGCCGAGGCGCCTTCGCGCAATTGTCCGCCGTCGGCCGCCGCCAGCGCGGCCAGATCCTGGCGATAGGCCCCGCGGTCACCGTTGCGCATGGCCGCGCTCAGGCGGTCGACCGCATCCAGCTCGGCCAACCGCGCCGGCGCTTCGATCCCGCGAGTCGCGGCATCCGCGCTCTTGCCGCGCGCCATATTCCGATCCCTGTCGATGCCGCTCATTTCCTGGTCGTAGGCCTTGCCGAACGTATCCGAGGTGAGCCCGGCCTGATTGCGCTTGTTGGCCAGGTCCTCGACCAGGCCGGCGTAGTAGCGGTTCAACGCACCGGCGATCTCCACGTTGGGCGCATTGGGGTTGTTGACGAAGGCATGGCTCAGCGTGTCGATCGCGCGCTTGGTGGCCTCCTCGCCGATCTCCTGGACTACGCCGCCGCCGGGCAGTACGCCCAGGCCTTTGCCGACCAAGTCCATGAAGCCCTTGCGCGATTCCTCGTTGGCCTGGATCTCGTCTTTATAGGCATCCCAGGCCATCAACGCGCCGCCGGTGACGGCCGCGCCCAACCGCGCCAGCTTGGTCAGCTCGCGCTCCTGTTCGCGCGACGGCCCGTCCTGTCCGACCCGGTCGGACACATCGGCGCCAGCGATGCGGTCGGCGGCCGCCTGCTTGAGCACATCGCCGACCGCGCTGGGCAAGTCCTTGGAGACCGTGGTTCCGTCGGCGCCCTTGACCTGGACTGTCATGTCCTTGCCATCGGGGTTGTACAGCGTCTGGCTGAGGAATTTGGCCAGCGGCGTGGTGCTGCCCGGCACCGTGGTGTAGGCATCGATCAGTTCGGGACCGTGCTTCGCGAACAAGGTGGCCGCCGCCTCGAGCGCCTGGCGCTTCATCTGGCTGGCCTCGGGCTCGTCCATCTTCGCGTACGGCGCCTGCTCGTTGAACGCGACCAGGGCCTCGAAGGCTTGGCGCCGCTCTTCAGGCGTGCCCAGCTTGCCCTCGCCCAATTTCGGATCGGACATGTAGGCGATCGTCGCGACCGCCGCGGCATTGCCATAGTCCGGCTCGCTTCTGTTCTGCCACAACGCGTCGGCGTATTTCTCCACGCCGCTGCCCGGGCCGCCACCGCCTTCCTGCAACAGCGACAGCAAGCGCTGTTGGCCGTTCGGGCCGCCGCCGGCGGCGATCTTCCGCAGGTCGTCCGAGTCGACCGATGGGTCGCGTATCGCCACATCCAGCGCCTTGCCGACGTTGTTGCGATCGATCCGGATCTGCTCGTCGCTCCTGAAATCGATGAAGGATTTCTCGGGCGGGAACAGTATCCCCGGTTCTTTACGCGCCAAGTCCTTCACCAGTTGCACGCGTTCGTCCTGCGTGAAGCTGTCGTTGGTGATCGCCGAGACGATATCGGTGCGGGCGAGATCGAATAGCAGCTGCTCGCGGCTGTCGTACCCGTGCGGCAGGTAACCTGGCGGAAACGAGGGTTGGCGGGGATCGGCCATGATTGATTGCTCCATCGAAAGGGAACCGCGCCGCCGGATGAGCCGATGGGAACCGGCCAGGAAGCCCGCGGTCTCGCGGGCGCCGTGCGAATTCCGTTCGCGCATGCGATGCCTCGAGCGGATCGATGAAACGGTAGCTAGGTCCGCTATCGTCCGGCGCCTTTCTGCGAGGCTAGTTACAACGCGAAGGCTTGTCCACCTGGGAAAATCCCTGGGTGTAGAAAATGATGAATCATCCGTGCATGGCCACGAGCTTGAACGCAAAGCTCGATGTTGCGGTACGAACGCAACGTCGCATCCTGTCGTGTCGTGTCGTGTCGTGTCGTGTCGATTGCCGATAGTCGGCCGCGCGTCATGCGCCGAGGAAGACAGCATCGCCATGACGCCAGCAACACCTCATGCGCAAGTCAACCATCGCACGGTTCAGTCGGAAAAGCGGGCTCTGCGCACTTTCGCAGGCCCGCCTCCTAGAGGCCATGCCGTCGAAACACCAAGCCGAGGCCGTCTCGCGGCCCGGCCCGGCGCTCGGAGGTTTGACCCGATCCGAGCGCGCTTCTACGCGATCGCGCTGCACGCGATCCCTTTTAACGCGAGGTTCGCGTGCAGCTTGCCGATGCGTCGACGATCGATCAGTTGTATCCGTCGTTGTAGAACGCGGTCGCCTGCGCGTTCGTGCTCGCACCGGTGTCCAGATCGGTAATCGTCACCCGCAGCGTGGCTTCGCCATCATTGCGGGTTTCGGTGCTGATCGACTTGCGGCAAGAGCTTTGATTGCCGCAGCCGGCCGGTACCGTGTTGGTTTCCATGTCGCGCCAGGCATAGGAATAGTTACCCGTGCCCAGGCCCACGACCTGGAAATACGCACCGGTTGGATTCAGCGCCGTGCCCGGGGTCCACGTCGAGAAGCAGGTATAGGCTTCGGGAACGTCCAGCGCGAAGGTATCGACGTAACAGGTAAGCACCGCATTGCTCAGGTCGCCCGCCCGCGCCGGCTGTCCGGGCGCCATGGCCAGCACCGAAAGCATCGCACCCAGGGCCCACATCTTGTTGGCTTGCATACTCACCCTCCATTGGTCTGAATGACGCGGGTCGCGATTGACCCGCGCGAGTTAGGAAGCGACTGTTCTCAGCGGCTTCCCGCGCGAGTCTAGAAGGCCCACGCCTTGCGGATACGCCGGCGCGCACATGCTCGCGCCGGACTGTGATGGGACAGGCAATTTCGTTGGCACGCCGTGTCGTTCCCGATGCTTCGCTGCGATGCAGCACATCGAAACGCAGCTGCGCGGGATCTGGAGGCCGTCTATCCCCGCCATGAGGAATGCGCTATTCAGGCCAAACCGCTTGGCAAGAACGCGGGTCAAATCAGCCTTGCAAAGGCCTGCCGCCGTAAGGCTCGCCATAGCGGATAGAGTATTCAAACCGAAGCCGCTCGCGGCTCGGCATAACTCAGGCCCAGGCCACGCGCGCAGGGAGCCGACGTAGATGTTCTGGCGCGATCTGACAAAGCTGATCGTTGTTGCGATCTTCCTTGCCGCGTGTCTTTACATGCTGGCGGACGTCATCGGCTTCAGCTCGCCCTGGCTTGGTTTGCTGATGATGTTCAACTTCATGGGCTTGGCGAAAGTGGCCGAACCGCTGTTCGTTCTGCGCATGCCTCGCGCGCTGCGAACGGTTGATCCATCGACGCTGAATAGTCGCCTGTATCGTTGGCTGGGCGTGCGCGGTTTCGGCGACCTTCTGCGCAACACGCCGCTTCGGTACCTCAACAACTCGGTCTATCGTCTGGGCGGCAGGCACAGCCTCGCGAAACTGCAACGTCAAGCGGAGTCCGCCGAGGCGACCCACTTCTGGGCCGCGATACTGTTCACTCCATACATCGCCTACGTCGGCTCGCGTGGGTTCGTTGTGGAGTGCGCCGTGTTCACTGCCGCGCAGATCGTGTTCAACGTGTACCCGATCTTGCACCTGCGCATCGTTCGCGCACGGCTTGGCAGGGTTGCGCGATTTGACGGCTTGCGGAAGAGTGGCTTGGGAACGGGCGCAGCCTGAAACTTCGTTAGAACCGAAGCTACGTGACGGCCCGCAAACGCGGCTCAACCCTGCTCTTCAATCGCGCTGCTTCGCTTAACGCACGCAGTTATCGCCCGATGTTCGGACCACCCACTTCGCTTGTGAGAAGCGCCGTCCGGCCATTGGTGTCGCGCGCTTGCACCGTCCGCGATCGACGGATGCGATTGCGACGACTACGGATCAAATCCGTACAGCCAGCGGTTGAGCATCCCTTCGGAGCTTTCGATGCCGAGGCAGTCCATGGCCATCTCGAAACATTCGGCGACCCGCTCGGCATCTTCGGTATCGAGTTCGACGCGTGCGAAGCCGGCCAGGTGTCGCTCGATCAGATCCAGACAGGCGCGAGGTGTCGCGCCATCCCGCGCGGCATCGCGCAAGGCCGCCAACGCGCGGTCGAACCGGGCGTTCATGGCGACGCGCTCGCGCGGGTCGTGGACGCCGGTGTAGATCGTCGCCGGATCGCCGGCGAAATGATCCTGACCGATCAGGCGCGACAGGCATTCGGAGGCGGCTTGGCGCGGCATTTCAATCCCTTCCTGCGTGGGTTCCATCAAGAACACGGCTCACTTGGCCTTGCGGGCCTGTCCCCGGATCGCAGGCCAGAGCGGACGAAGCGTTCGAGCCGATGCCGCTTCGCGACTGGGTTTGTTTCAGGCGTTCGCTGAAGTCCGCTTGCGCCGGACAGCGAATCCGAAGCAAGTGCCGCGGCGGGATTCAAGACATCTGCAGATCGCGGTTACCGGCCAACGGCCAGCCATGGCGAACTACCGTTATTGCGCGCAGCCGCGTCGGACTAATCACCTGTCGAGGCGTAAGCGGCCGAACGGAGTCCGCGCGGCCTTCTTCGCGCATCAAGGGTTGCGCGTCAACCCTGCTTGAAGACGGTTTTTTTGCCGATGGAACTGCTCTTGCGCGCGGTGGGTTTTGCCAGGCCGGGGATCAGGAAGTCGGCGACGCTACGGCCATGCTTGGTCTTCCGCGCCAGCCACACCGGCATGCGCCCACGACCCGACCAGGTGTTGCGCTTGTTATCCGGGTCGCGGTACTTGGCGGCGACCTTGCTCGGCTTGCGTCGCGGCGTCCGCTTCTTGCCGGCGATCTCGGCTGGCGGCCGATCGCCATAAAGTTCGTCGATCGTATAGCCGCCTTGGGCGGCGAGCGCGATCACTTTCCGGCGTACCAAGGCAATGGGGCGACGGCTGGAGATCAGCTTCTTGCGCCGCTCCGCGGCGGTCAGAAGGGATTTCAGCTCGCTCAGGCTAAGCTTGTCGATATCGATATTCATGCCGCCAAGGGTCCAGCCATATCCATCGGCCTGTCAAGCAACCCGCCCCATGGCGGCGGCGGGAAACGCGGATTCAGGCGATACGGGGCGGAACGCATTTCCAAAGCCAACGCCAAGTCCCCGGCGTGGCGATGCGCCGGCCTGCCGACTCAGGCGAACCCGCGGCGCTTGTTGATGCTCGCCGTCATGGCGGGCGGCGGCGAGGCGGGGCAGTAGTTTTTCACTCGACCGCTGGCGTGGATTCCCAAGCTGCAAGGCGTTCGGCACCAAGTCGCGGCGTGATACTTGATCGAGCCTATCGGAGCACCGCTGCGTGCTGCCGGATCGCTCGGGGATCGTGGACAATGCGCGGAAAACGCCTTCGCGCCGAACCGGCCGGGCGGGTCGGTTTACTTCAAGCCTGGGAGGGCAGGATATGGATCATCGCAACGCAGGCATCGGGCAAGGACCGCGCGGTATGCGGATGCTGGCAATCCTGTCTTTCATATCCCTGTCGCTGCCGTTCGAGGCGGCGGCCTGCCCGACCGGCATGCTGTACGACGGCAACGGTTGCAGCCCGCCGTATCAGTACAGCATGGACGACTGGATCCGCGAGAAGAACGATTATCTCGATTCCCTGGAGCCCCGGGAACGCCCGCCGGCGCGCGTTCTGAGTCCGGAAGAACTCGAAAACCTCAAGAGACTTCAAGCCGAGAAAGACGCGAGGGACGCGATCATCGCTCGGGAAGTCGCGAACGGCATCTGGTTTTCCGCTTCCAGCAGCACGCCCGAAGGCAAGCTGTGCACCGCGTCGTTCGCCAAATTGACCAGCCAGGACAATGGCAAGAGCGGCGGCATCGTCAGCATCATGGGGTTTCAAAAACCCAAGCCGGATGCGTGGCTGATTTTCTACGGCACCGGGCTTCCCAAGCCGAACAAGGTCAAGAAGATCAAGATATCGCTGCAGCAGGACGATGAGCCCGCGCAGACCGTCCAGGTATTCAACTACCGCTATCAAGGAAGAGCCGGAGCGATTGCGTTTTCCGTGCCCGGGCTGACCGCGGCCCTGGATGGCATGCGCGACCGGCAAAGCTTCAAGTTGTCGATCGATGGAAACGCCGCGATGGTGCTGCAGTGGACCGACGCCGCGCCGATTATCGAGCAACTCAGACAGTGCGCGAAGTAACGCGCTGTGAGCGCAGAACCTCAAGTCGTTGATGAGCTCGGCCGCTACCGAACCGTGCACGTGAACGACAGCGTGCTCTGTCCCGCGGACAGCGCACCCAGGACGAAGCCCTCGCCGATGAGGTTGCCGACGGTGAGCGCACCCGTGGGCACGCCTTAACCCGAGAAGCGCGCCACCGCATTGCCGGGCGGACAAACGATGCCCGCGACCGGTGCGTCCCTGACGATCGCGCCGTTGCGCAGCCCGGTGACGTTAAATTCTTCGATGGCCTGGGCGAAGCTCGGCCCGGCATACAGATCGTCGTGCGCATACGCCGGCGAACCGGTTCGAACAACGACCTCGGCGCGATCCGTGCATGCACGCACGCGTGATCGAGCGATGCGAACATTCGCCGCGCGGCGCTGAAGTGCTTCGTTCTCGCTTGCAGTGAGCGAGCGTGAGGGTGCGACTGGAACGGATATCTCGGACTTGATCGCGGCGCCAAAGCGAGGATCGACTCAGCAGATCGATTTGGCCACGACTGGGCCACGACTTGGCTGATTCGGATGCCCGCAAGATCCGTTCGCCGAGCTTTTCCCGAGGATGAGCCGCGCTTGCCCCAATCGCGCGATCGCCTCGTTGACATGGAGTCGCCGCATGACCCTCGCATGCTCAACCGGCTCCACACGCAGCGGCGATCTGACGGCCAAGGCCCGCGTCGCTTGCGCCGAACCTTCGCCGCGACGACGACGATCCGCTATCCAGCACCCGAAGTAATGAAATCGGCGCGGCTTGGCGCCGCCGCTGTTGGGCTGTCGGGTCCGCACGCTCTGACGAGCAAAGGCGAGGACGCGCATGAATGCCAGTGCATTTGTTTCCGCCGGTCGGCGCCTGGGTTTCATCATCGCGATGGCGCTGTCGCTGATCGTCGCGTCCGGTTGCGATCGCGTCGGTAAGACCGACGCCGACGCCGCGCGCAAGACCACCGGCGCGCTGCAGTGCGATGCCCCGCCCTATCTCGCCGGTACTTCCTATGTGCAAGGCGACCGCGTGCAGAACAAAGGCCAGTTGTACGAATGCTGGCGCGACGAGGACGGCCCGCCGCTCGGGCCCGGCAGCTGGCACTGGTGCGCGCAGTCGCCTTACGAACCGGGCGGGCCGAATCCCGATTGGTGGCCCAACGCATGGAGGCACATCGATTCCTGCGAGGGCGGCGGCGGCGAAGGCAATCAACTGATACTGCGCTTCGCCATGGCCAGCGATACCGTGCTCAATCATCGCCGCGACGCCGCGGCGGCGCCGCCCGCGTCGACGCCGGTGACCGGCACTTTGCGATGCGAGGGCGAACAGACAGCGGTCAGCGGCACCTGGGGCGCGGGCATCCAGCTCGACGGGCTCAAGCGCTGCGATTACCACCTCACCTTGAATGCGATCGACGGGCGCCTGCCGCTGACATCGCCCGCGAAGGTGACGTTCGCGCAGGACGCCGGCGACCGCCGCGATCTGCTGATGGAGTACCGGCCCGCGCTGGCGATCGACAAACTGCGGACGATTCCGGGCATGAAGATCGAGGTGTTCGCCCAGGGCATGCGCCAGCCGCGGCAGATGGCCATGGGCAAGGGCGTGCTGTATGTGGGATCGAGCGCGATTCCGTCGTACGCCTACAAGGGCATCGCCGGTTTCGTGTATGCGCTGCCGCTGGATGCGGCCGGTCGCCCGACCGGCGCCGTCCACCTCATCGCCACGTCGCTGGAAGAACCGATGGGCGTGGCCTATCGCGACGGCGATCTCTACTACTCCACGACCGGCGCCCTGCATCGCGTTCGCAATGTCGATGCCACTTACCAAAATGCGCAATCCGAGCAGGTGCTCAAGTTCCCGGCCGACGACACGCTGTTTCCGTTGCCCGCGCTGGAAACCGGATCGCAGACCCGCATCTGGCACATGAAGCATCCGCTGCATTTCAATCCGCGCGATGCCGACGACGACGGCCTGTACACCGCGATCGGCGTTCCCTGCAATCTGTGCATGGTGCCGGCCGATCCGCGCTACGGGACGTTGCTGCGCTACGACCTGAGCACCGGCAAGGCCACGGTCATCGCCAAGGGCGTGCGCAACTCGGTCGGATTCGACTGGCATCCCGATACCCGGCAGATCTGGTTCAGCGACAACAATCGACAAGGCTTCACCAATCCCGAGGAGATCAACCGGTTGGCGACGGACGGCCAGCATTTCGGCCGGCCGTATGTGTTCGGCCGCAATACGCCTGGTTTCACCCAGGACGAGTACGACAAGCCCGCGCAGGAGATCGTGCCGAATCTGATAAGCGGCGCGATCGTTTCCGACCAGCCGCTCGCCTCGATCGATCCGAAACACTACGTGCCGCCTGCGTTGGAGCTGGCCAGCAACACCTCGCCGTCGGGACTCAAGTTCTGGAACGGCGTCGCCGGGCCGGACGGCACGCGCCGCTTCCTGGTCGCGCAACATGGCCTGGGCAAGCAAGCCGCGCGACCGGGCATGAATCTGCTGATGGTCACCGTGGCGAGCGATTCGCGGGTGCTGCAGGAAATCCCGGTGATCGACGGCTGGATCCAGGACTTCGACAAGGTCGACGCCTATTGCCTGACCACGGCCTGCGTGGGACGTCCGACCGACCTGCTGGTCCTCGACGAGCGCAACGTCCTGTTGTCGGACGACGTGGCCGGCGTGATCTACAAGCTCAGCTACGATCCGTCCGGCCTGCGCGATACCTCGCTCACGCTGCGGGCGGGCGAGCCGCCGTCGCAAAGCATCGCCGGCGACATGATCGGCGGAACCCTGACCGATCCGCAGGGCCACAATCGCTATTTCCAGCTGGCGTGGAACGCACCGCCGATCGTCTTGAACGGCCTCGCCGACGGCGACTACAACGTGCTGCTGGCCGATATAGAGACCGACGACGGCATCACCTGGATTCCGCTGGTCCGCAGTCAGAAGGTCGCGATCGATGCGGGCAACAAGCATGCGGTCGTGCAGTTGGGCTATCGCGAGCGCCCGGACGATATCGCGGTCGAGGTGCGGGTGCGCGCGCCGGCCAAACCGGCGTCGGTCGCCGACGCGCAATGGCATGTCGATATCCGCACCGGCAAGGACAGCCGTCGTCAGACGATCGCATGGGGCGGCACCGCGACGATCACCCTGGCCTACGGCGAACACGACATCGTCTATCCGTACTATCCCGGCACGCTGCCGCAGCCGAGTCTGCAGCATGTGCCGGTCAACGAGGAAAGCGAGGACTTCGATCTGGCCGCGATGAGTTATCGTGCGGTCGCCAACCTCGGCGAGGTGGTGCTGGCCGAAACCTGCATCAACTGCCATTCGCCGGAGTTCTTCGACGACCCGCGCAAGGCCAATACCTGGGACGTGGCGGGCAAGCCGGCGCTGATCGCCCGGATCAAGGCGATGCCGGTGTCCGGGCATTGCGACGACACCTGCGCCGGCGCGGTGTCGTCGCATCTCATCGACACGGTGTGGGCGCCGTACTTGAATCCGACCGAATCGTTCGGCGCGCGCCAGCTGCGATTGCTGGCCACGCACGAATACCTCAACAGTGTGGCCGACCTGTTCCAGGTAACGGTCAACCCGGCGAAGTTGCCCACGGTGGAATCGGACCGCGAATTCAAATACCCGGGCCAGGCCGACCTGGGCGTGCTGTCGGCCGAAGCGGTCAGGAAGTACTTCGACATGGCGGTGGATATCGCCGCCAAGGTCGACCTCGCCGCGTTGGGTTATCACGCCGGCGGCGATGCGCGGGCCTTCGTGTCCAAGACCGGGCGCAAGGTGTTCCGGCGGCCGCTGAGCGACGCCGAGATCGGCCGCTACGCCGCGCTCGCGACCGACGAACAAGGCGCGCGCGACGCGCTGGCGGCGATGCTGGTCTCGCCCTACTTCCTGTATCGCAGCGAATTGGGCGCGCCCGGCCGCGACGGCGCGAGCCGGTTGACTGCGGAAGAACTGGCCACCGCCTTGTCGTTCTCCTTCCTCGGCACGACCCCCGACGAGGCGCTGCTCGACCGCGCCTTGAGCGGCGGCCTGGAGACGCCGCAGGCGATCGGCGCCGAAGTCGACCGGATGATGCAGTCCGACGCCGGCATCGCCCAGTTCGCGCGCTTCATCCGCTACTACACCAACACCCCGCGCGAGATTCAGCGCAAGCCCGGCCTCGACGAAGACACCATCCAGGCGATGCGCGAGGAACAGCGGCTGTTCGTCAGCGACCTGTTCAAGAACGGCGGCGCGACCATGGATGAGTTGTTCAATCCCGCCTACACCTACTTAAACGACAAGCTGGCCACGCATTACGGCATCGGCGGCGTGTCGGGCGGCGAGTTCCGCAGGATCGAGGTCGACGACAAACGCGGCGGCCTTCTGCATCAGGGCATCACCCAGGTGGCGACCTCGGACTACGAGGCCACCGCGCTGGTCCGGCGCGGCATCATGATCCGCGAGAACATGTTCTGCCATGCGTTCGGCGCGCCGGTGGAAGCCGATCCCGACGAGCCCGAATATCCCGACCGGCCGATCAGCACGCGCGAGCGCTGGGATGCGATCAACGGCCAGCACGCATCGGATGGGCGGTGCTGGCAATGCCATCAATTCATGAACGATACCGGCGCGTCGATGGAGCACTACGACTCGGCCGGGCGCTATCGCGAACTCGAGCGCGCCTACAACTTCGATCACTACGACGAGATGGTGCGCATCGATGCGGCGGGGCCGCTGCTCGACGGAACCGGTTCGTTCGATCTGGGACCGGTCGAGAACGTCCGCGGCATCGCCAGGATCCTGCCCAAGGACCCGAGCGCGCAGGCCTGCATGGCCGACAGCTATTTCCGCTACGCCTTCGGCAACAAGGCCGACCGGCAAAGCATCGGCGCGGTGCGGCGGATGAGCGGCGTGCTGAAGGACGGCGGCTCGCTGCGCGACATGCTCAGGACGATGGCGCTGTCGCAGGCCTATCTCTACAAGAAGGACAGGGACTGACCATGACCCACCTCTACGCACGCCGCGTTTTTCTGCGCAACCTCGTGGTCGCCGCTTCGGCGGCATCGCTCGGATTGCCCTTGTTCGGCTGCGGCGGCGGCGCGCGCATGAGCGCGTTGGCCACGGCGGCGAAACTCAAGGTCGTGTTCTTCGTGGTACCCGATGGCCTGGCCGTGGACTCGTGGACCGGCGGCGGCTTTGGCGACGGCCTGGGCCTGTGGCATCCCACCGCGAACAGCGGCGACAGCAGCGACTTCGAACTGCGCGAAGTCAGCGCGGAACTGACCGCCCATCGCGCCAAGTCGCTGTACCTGCGCGGCCTGATGCTCGGCGAGGGCAACTCGGGCCACAACGGCTGGAACCTGGTGCTGCGCGATCGCGCCGCGCAGTTGCCCAGCATCGACGTGATTCTCGGACGCGACCCGGCGATGACCGGCCTCAACCCGACCTTTCGATCGCTGTTCTCCGGGCCGCACGCCGGCATCGACGGCTCGCCGTGGTTCGTGTCCTGGGCCGACGCGAAGACCATCCGCACGCCGGAGCGCGATCCGGTACTGCTGCACGAAGCGGTGTTCGGCCTGGCCAGCCGCGCGGTGCGGGCCGCGCAGACCCGAGGCAAGCATATTTTCGAACCCGCGCTGGCGGACATCCACGAATTGCGGCAACGCCTGTCGGGTTCGCAGAAGCAGAAACTCGAGACCCAACTGGACTCGATCGAACAAGTCATGGCCGACATGGAAGGCGAGCTGCCCACGCCGGGAGAATGCAGCGTCGGCAACGCGCCGGACACCCATCCGATCGCGTCCGCCGAATTCCGCACCCGGGTCCAGGCCGCGCACGAACGGGTCGTCGCCAACGCCCTGGCCTGCGGCATCACCCGGGTGGCGACGATACAGATCGCGCGTTCGGCCGAGCAATTGAACATTCTCGACGTCACCAGCGCGAAGAACCCGCACGACTGCGCGCATCGCTACGCGGGAACGCAGGAATGGAGCGGGACGAGAAAGTGGTACGCGCAACGCGCCAAGCTGTTCATGGACGAACTGGCCCGTTACGACGATCCCGATGTCGACGGCGACAAGCTGATCGACCACACCCTGGTCGTTGTGACCAGCGAGATGGCCGACGGCGCGCCCGAGCACCAGATCGATATGCCGCTGCTGATGATGGGCGGCGCCTCCGGCCTGCTGCGCAACGGCGACGGCAACGGCCGTTGCTTCAGCATCGCCTCGCAGGCCGACCGCGATCACCACACCGGCAACCCGGTCATCGGCAAGCGCTTCGTCGACATGCCGCGGATCTGGAACACGGTGGCCGCGGCCTGCGGCGTCGAGCCGCCTTATCCGGGCGGCGTGGTGAACGGGATTTTCAGTAATGTCGGCTAGCGCATAAGAAGGCGGGCGTAACCTGCCTGCCTTCGATTCGACTGCATGGTCGATCTGGGTTGCTTGCCATGGACAGGACCCGACGCGAGTCGGCATGCGCAGATCCGAATCGAGTTCGGCGGAACCTGGCGTCGGCCGTGCTTGCGACCAACCATCGGCCGGAATCTCACGCAATCGCCGCGAAACTACGTGCAATCTGCTCGGCCGGTTTGGCCGGACGAACGCATCGTCGCCGTTGTAATGACTGAGCGCAGCCGCCCTGCGCGCCGCCGCGGAACAACCCGGCGCGCGAATCAAGCGCCTCCCCCGATCCGTTGTCGCTGTCTCAGGAGACTTCAATCATGTTCTTCGCCACTGCCCTTCGTGCTTCCCTATTCGTCCTGCTCGCCGGTGCCTCCGCGTGCGCCATGGCGGCCGATCAATCCAAGTCCGGCAACAGCGGCCCCGCGGCCGCGTCGCCGAAGACCTTGAGCGCGCCGGCGCCGCGCCCGACCCACGCGGAGGGCAGGCTGGTGTGCGACAAGAAGTCTTACCGGCTTTCCACCGGCACCAACAGCGGTACCTGCGTGTCGGGCGTCGGCAACGGCGATTGCCAGGACGGCGCCAACTCCTCCGCGGCCACTTGCAAGAACGGCTGCGGCAAGAGCACCGGCAAAGGCAGCTGCCGGGAAGAGTGATTCACGCGCGCGGACTTACTCGGGCTTGCGCTCGATATCGCCCAGGAAGTCGGCAGTCCAGTAGCCGCGCAGCTGCCTCGCCTGTCGGGGCTTGAGCTGCGTGGCTACGGCCTCTTGCAATGCGTCGGCTTGCTGGCGCTTGCCTTGGCGATGCAGTTCGCGCGCCTGCTCGATAATGGCGCGCTGGGCGATGCTCAGATTGCCGAAGGGATCGAAGTACGAATCGAGCCGGTCCCGGTCAAGCACGCCGGTCCACGTGAACTTCGCATCGCCGGCGCTGTTCGCGATCACCGCGTAACGCGCTTGCGCCTGATCGGAATCGATCGATCCATCGAGGCGGGCCAGCCGCGTCGTCAACAATTGAACCTCGGCATCGTCGCGCTGCGCCGACAATCGCGCCAGCGTGTCGCGCATCCATTCGAAATCGACGTTGCCGGTGCGCGACTGCATGCCGAGCAGATTGAAGCTCGCTATCGCCAGCAACTGCGCTCGATTGGTATGCCGGGCGATCTCGTCGTCGCTCGGCGGGCCCAGGCTCGATGGCTGGCGCAGATCGATGCGCGGATCGGTCTTGAGGATGGATTCGATATCGTGCTTGTGAAATTCGCCCACGACCACCACCAGCGTCTTGCCCGGCCGGGCGTGCGCGGCACGGGCGATGGCCTGGGCCTGCATGAAGGTTCGATACAGGAACATGCGCCGGGGCAGATCGCGCGCGGCCGACGTCGCCGGGGTCAGCGCCCATTGCTTGACCTTGTCGAGATTGGCGGCGTCGTCGGCATGATAAAGCGTGCGCCGCAGGCTCGCGGATTCGGGGAACGTCAGGAACTGCTGGAAACCCCGGTAAGGGCGAAGTTCCGGCGGCGCGCCGGGGTTCATGCCGAAACCCAGCAGCTCGTCCTCGCGCGAAGGCATCCAGTCGATCGGGCACAGCTCGACCCTGGCCGCGCGCGCGTACGGCACGACCACGTCCTGCACTTCATAGGTGAACTCATAGAAGTCGTCGCGGGCGAACGCGTCCGCGGTCCGCTCCACGCAGATCGCATCCGCGCGGCTGCGCGCGAGAAAGGCTTCGAGCATCGCCGGACTGTCGTGCTTCGCCACCAACTGGGCCGCATGATCGACGCCCAGCACATAGACGCGGGTGGCGGCGGTATCGGCTTGCGGTTGCTTGGTTTGCGCCTGCGCCAGCGCAAACCAGAGCATCAGTATCAGGGTGACCGCGGGCCGGAATGCTGACGGGCGCATCGTGCGTACCTTGCTGGGAGCCGACATGCTCGCGCTCCGGCTCGCGGCCCCACATGTGCTGAAGGTACCGCCGCGGGGATGCGGCGCGCATCCGACGCCATCGCGGGCCGCGATGGCGTCACGCCCGTTGTTTCAGGACGATCGACCGGCCTTGCGCGCGGGTTTGAGTCCTTGCGCGGTCAACGCCGGCGCCGCTTCGACGATGCGCTCGAACAGCGACTGCCGGCTCAAGGCATCGTCGAGGCGGTCGAGCGATTCGATCAGGCCATCGACCTCCGCGACGATGTTCGCCGCGGCCTGGTCCAGCACCTGCCACAACGGCGTCAGCCGCTCGATCAGCTGCCGTCCCTTGCGCGTCAGTTGCAATTGCCTGCGGCGCGCATCATCGGGATCGGTCTGCGACCGCACCAGGCCGGCCTTTTCCAGCGAGCTGCGAGTCTGACTGATGGACGCATGGGTGATGCCCAGGGTCGTCGCCAGTTCGCCGACCGTGGCCGGGCCGTTCAAGGTCAGTTGGTTCAGCACGCCGAACCAGCGCTGCTCGAACTCGAGACCGGCCTCGGCGTAGATCCGCGCCACGTCGCCGTCGATGCGCTCGGACAGGCGCCGAAGACGCGCGCCTATCGCCGCTCCGCCCAGATGCCTCGGGTAGTCCATGAATCGTCTCCTGTTGCGCCTGCTTGACATTATGTAGGCGCCTACGGATATCCTGCAAGCCGGTCGTTCAGCGAACTCAAGGGCATGAAGACGAACAAACCTCACGATGCCTCACCCGGCCGTCGGCGCTTCCTCGCCGCCGGACTCGCATTCGCGTCCGCCCCCGTCTTCGGCCTGGTCCGCGGCGCGACGCCAGCCGACTTGGCATCGTGCGAATTCGACGCCTTCGTGCTCGAACAGATGCGCCAGGCGCGCATCCCCGGCCTGGCGGTGGGATGGGCGCGCGACGGCGCGACGCGTTTCGCCCGAGGCTTCGGCTACGCCGACATCGAGTCGCGGCGCATGGTCGACGCCGACACGGTGTTCCACCTCGCCTCGATCACCAAGACCGTCACCGCCACCGCGATCGCATGGCTGCACGAACAGGGCCGACTGGATCTGGACGAACCGGTCGCGCCTCACCTGAATTTTCCGCTGCGCCACCAGCGCCATCGCGCCGCGACGATCACCGCGCGCCAATTGCTGATGCACACCTCCGGCATCAGCGACGCGAACTATTACCGCATCGATTTCCGCACGCCCGGCCGCGATGCCGACATGCCCTTGCAAGATTTTCTGCGCGACTACCTGGTGCCGGGCGGAAAGGCGTATTCGGCCGAAGGCAGTTTTTTCGCTCACGCGCCCGGCGCGGCCTGGGGCTACAGCAACGTCGGTTACGCCGTGCTCGGCGAGTTGGCCGCGCGCGTGAGCGGCGAGGACATGCGCGAGCTGACCCGGCGCGAAGTATTCGCCCCGCTGGGCATGACCAGCACGTTCTGGACGCTGGCCGAGACCCCCGCCGAACGCAGCGCGACGCCGTACCTGATGGCCGGCAGCGCGTACGTGCGCCAACGCCCGATCGGCGCGCCCGATTGGCCGGGCTCGATGCTGCGCAGTTCGATCGCCGACCTCACCCGCTACGTCGCCGCCGCCGCCAACGGCGGCGCGGCCGGCGACGCGCGCATGCTGCGACCGCAGAACATGGCGGAGCTGCTGCTGATGCGGCAGCCGGCGCAACTGCCGGAATGGCTCACCGGCCAGGGGCTTGGCTGGATGCAGGGACGGCTCGGCGATCGCATCGTGGCCAATCACTGGGGCGGCGATCCGGGGGTATTCACCGCCGCTTACCTCGATCCGGACACGCGCTGCGGCGTCGCGATCCTAAGCAATGCCAGCGCCAGCGATGCCAGCAAGGCCGCGATCAAGAACATCGCCATGCGGCTGCTGGCGCGGCCGGATGAGGCGCACTGAACGCGCGCGCCGACGACCGCGATCTTCTCTCGCGGTTCGAACGGGCCGTCACGCCACACCGGGCGGCCACGGTCGAGTCGTTCGCGCGCGCCCCGTTTGCTATCGAGGCCGAGGCCGCCGATTACCCGCAACTGTAGCGACGCAGGCAGCGGTCGAGTTGCGCCTTGCATGTCGTGCCGCCGACCTGCAGACATCCCGCGTAGGCCTTCCAGCAGCCGTCGCAGGGATCGGCGGCATGACTGGCGGTGCCGATCAATGCAAACCCGAACACGAACGCGGACGTCGCGGCGACGAAACGCTTGGACAATCGGATCATGGTGCTCTCCTGGCCGAAGATGCAGCCGCATCGGGCTGCCGCTCGCACGATTGCGCGCGCGCCGAAACTAATGCCGTTTCGGCGCGTCGACCCGGACGCGCGGCGGGAATCGCGGCAAGCCGCAGTCCGTGCACATGCAAAAGCATCCGGTCGGACAGCGCGCCTGACTTCCGTCAGGCCGCGCCGCTGCGCTGTTCGCCGCTCGCCGGTTCCGCGACCGGTTGTATATCCGCCGAGCTCACCCGCCCCACCCACAAGGCCGAGCACAGCGCCAGGCCCGCCGCGATCCAGCCGACCGCGCCATAACCGGCGATATGTCCGCTGGCGTCGGTGGTCAGCATCAGGCCGCCCAGCCATGCGCCCAGGCCCGTGCCCAGCGACATCACCGCGCTGTTCGCGCTGAGGTAAGCGCCGCGCTGCTCCGGTTGCGGCACCGTGGTCTGCAACGCCTGCAACGGCACCATGCGCCCGTTCATCGTCACCATGAAGAACGGGAAGAACAGCAGCATCGCGAGGAAGCCGACCGCCGGCAGATGGGTGATGAACAACACCGGCACCAGCGAAACCACCACCGCGACGCGATACACCAGCTGCTTGCCGTAACGGTCGGCCAGGCGCCCGATGTAGCGCGATGTGAAGAACGCCGCCACGCCGCCGGCCATGTACATCCACGACAATTGCGACGGTTCGATGCCGTGGTTGGAGACCAGCATCGGCGAGATGAAGGGAATCACCAGCATCTGCGAGGTGGTCAGCATCAGCGTCAGCGCGAACGCGTTGAGATGCCGCGGGTTCGCGAACAGCTTGAACAGGTTCGGAAATGCCCGGCTCAGCGGCACGCGTTCGCGCGACAGATGCTGGTCCAGCGGCGGCACGATCCGCGAACCGCCCACCCACACCAGCAGCGACAGCGCCACCAGCAGCCAGAACGGCGCCGACCAGTGGAAATGCGCGCCGAGCAGAACACCGACCGGAACGCCGATCACCGAGGCGATCGCGAACGAGGTCATGACCGTGCCGGTGGCGGCGCCGCGGCGTTGCGCCGGAATCACGTCGGCGATGATCGCCATGATGATGGAGCCGAGCACGCCGCCGCTGATGCCCGCGAACGCGCGCGAGGCCAGCAACAAGGCGTAACTGTCGGCCAGCGCGCAGGCCAGGTTGGACACGGCGAACAATGCGTACATCGCCAGCAGCAGCTTGCGCCGATCAAAACGATCGATGTAGGTGGCGGCGAGCAGGCCGGACAGGCCGCCGCAGATCGAATAGGCCGATACGGCGGCGGCGAATTGCGCCGGCGAGATATGCAGGGCGTGCATGATCTGCGGGCCCAGCGGCATCATCACCATGAAGTCCATGATGAGAGTGAACTGGGTCAGCATGAGCAGCCACAGCAGGCGTCGCTCGAGCGCTTGGGTAATCGAATACATGGGAGTCCTTGCGGTCGCTACGACCGCGGCTAGGGATTGAAACTCAGTCGTCCAGCGATTCGTGCACGCCCTGTGCGCCGCGCTTCCAGTAACCGGCCGCGTGCAGCCGCGACTTGTCGACGCCGCGCTCGGCCAGCAGATGCTGGCGCACCGCGCGGATCGCGCTCGATTCGCCCGCGGCCCAGACATAGCCTTCGCCGTCGCTCTCGCCTTGCGGCCAGCGCAGTTCGCGCACAGCGCGCAGCAACGGCGGATCGCCGTCCGGATCGGAACCATTGCGATAGCACCAATGCACGTCGAGCGTGGCGGCGGCGACGAAATCGATGCGCGCGCTCGGATCTTCCACTTCCACCACGACGATGGCGCGCGCCGTCGCCGGCAGCTCGCGCAGGCGCCGCGCGATCGCCGGCAAGGCGGTGTCGTCGCCGATCAGCACATGCCAGTCGAATCCGGCCGGTATCACCCGCGAGCCGCGCGGGCCACCGATGCCGAGGTAATGGCCGACCTGCGCCTGCCTGGCCCAGTCGCTAGCCGGGCCGGCGTCGTGCAGGGCGAACTCGAGTTCGAGTTCGCGCGCATCGGGATCGAAATGGCGCGGAGTGAAATCGCGTACGACGGGACGCGTCGTGCCATCGGCGAAAACGAAGCCATTCGGCCCGATGGTCGGCATGTTCGGTCGATCCTGACCGGGCTCGGGGAACAGCACCTTAACGTGATCGTCGAACGAAGCCGAAACGAAATCGGCCAGCGCCTCGCCGCCGAGGACGATGCGGCGCAGATGCGGCGTCACCGATTCGACCCGGGTCACGCGCAACAGCCGCACTTTTAACGGATGGCGGACGCGTATGACCGCCAGATCGTTGAGTTCTTGCATGGGAAGTCCTGTTTTACCATCTGCATCGTGGGGGATGCGTTGTTCGCGAATGCGGCGGTGGTTCGGCGTTGACTCGGAGCCGATCAGTCGCCGCGGTCTTCGATCTCATCGGCGGCGCGTCGCAGGATCGCGGCGATGCGGCGCTGTTCGTCGACGGACATTTCGTCGCGGCGATACAGCGCGGTCTTGATCGCGCGCCGCGCCTGGATCAGCTCCGGCAGCCAGCCGCCTTCGGACGGATCGGCCGGTTCTTCGCCGGCCAGCGCGCGCCGCACCGAATCCATCTTGCGGGCGATGTGGTTCAACTTGGCGAGCATCATGTCGACGCGTTCGCGGTTCGCGGCCAGATGCGCGCTGCCGAGCTCGGCCAGTTCGTAGCGCTTGCGGTTGCCCTCCAGCTCGACGGTCACGTAACCCAGCTCCTCCAGATAGGTCAGCGCCGGATACACCATGCCCGGGCTGGGGCTGTAGAAACCGTTCGAACGCGTGTCCAGCGCCTTGATCAATTCGTAGCCATGGCTCGGCTTGTCCTCGATCAGCGCCAGCAACAGCAGTTGCAGGTCGTCGGAACTGAACTTGCGGCCGCGCGAGAAGCCTTCGCTGTCGTCGAAGCCGCCGGGGAAACCTCCCGGGAAACCCGCGCCGCCCGGTCCGCCGGGATAGCCGCCGCCCCGGCGTCCGCCCCGACCGCCACGCGGATGACCGCCGGCGTGGGAGAACGGATGGCAGGAAAACAGCTCGAAGCGGGAAAAGTCGTCGTGGCCGAAGGCTCGGCCAGGGTCTTGGATGAAGGGACGGCGCATGATGCTCACTCAACATATCGTAAGATACGTCTTACGATATAGATCGTAAGATACAAAATCAAGTGTCGCTCCGCCGGCCCGCCAACGGTCTCGGCCGCCGGACAGGCTGGACTGCGCTACTGGGTCTTAAGCCCTCCGCCGGATCCGTTCCGGCCATTCGAGGGCGCCTGTTCGAGCCCTCTCAAGGCCGAGCAAAACAGGGGCCGACCTACGCCCTGCCCTCTTCTGTCCGATACCTTGGCGGAAACACCAAGCCTCGAATCCGAGAATCGGATTCGAGGCCGAAACCCATCTTCCGCTTCAGTGAGAAAACCATGACCCCGCAAGCCGAGCTGCTGAGTCCGCCGACCAACTACGCCGTCGTGCAATTGCCGGGAAGAAAGTATCCCGGCGTCGTCTTTCAAGGCGATTCGCTGCACATACTGAAAACACGGGCGGAACGGCTGGGACGATTGCTCGGCGCGATGGCGCTGGAGGAACTGGCGGACGAAATCGAATATCTGAGCGAGCAATTGTCCGAAGTGCAGCGTCACTACGAGCGAGTTTGCGCCGAGCGACATATCGCCTTGCCGTACTGACAACGCCGTGCGGTTCGTAGACGGCATGCGCCGCGTCGATGGCGCCTGTCGGATTCGAACGTCGACACTCCCAAGGTTGCAAAAATCGCCGGCACTCGCCGCGTTGCGGCAGCGACGCGTGCTTGCGACCTGCGATGGCCGCCACAGCGCCCGCGCGACGCAGCGCCCATCCCGCGAAGTCGGCATGCGCCGCGGGATCGGCGTGATTGTGACCGCCGCCGAGGCGTGCTGGAGTGCGCCGCATGCCTCCACTCCGGAGGTTTTCAAGGAGGAATACGATGAAGCTCGCGACTCTTGCGGCGATGGCCGCGACGATGCTGTCGATGGTGTGCGCGACGGCCGTGGCCGGCGAAAAGGTCGAGGTGCCGGTGACGCTGGAGATCAACGGACTGGGCCAGGTGACCCGCGCTTACGGCATGGCCGGCACGGCGCGCAACAGCGCCGATTCCCAGCAATTGATCGCGTGCTTCGTCAGCGCGACCACCGCCAGCGCGCAAGGCGGCTGCGAAGCGAGGAACGCGGCGGGCGTGTCCACCCTGTGCCTCACCTCCAACGCCAGCCTGCTGACGGCGGTGCAATCGGTGCGTACCGATTCCTACATCGACTTCTCGCGCAGCGCCGCCGGTCAGTGCACCGGGATCTACGTGACCAACGGCTCACCGAACGCGGTCAAACAGCCTTGAGCCGAGTGCCGGCGTCGCGTCCCGACGCCGGCTCGATCGAATGAAAGCCGCCGCCCGGAGCCCACGCCCCGTCGCAGCCATTTCACTTTTGTTTGAACTTCGCTGGTGAAGATGGAGGCATCTTGCTTGGTTGCTTGGTGAGGGCGGTCGATGCGTAGCCTGCCCATCCGGTGGGCTGTGGTATCGATGCCGATGCATTGGGTTATGAATCACGCTATCGTTCGACGCGGCCGCGGGTGAGTTTGTCTCACACCAGAGCATGCCGCGCGCTCGATCGGCTGCAAACGTCGTCTACCATCGGGGTAACTGATCCATGCACAAGTTGGCGGCGAGCCTGGCCTGCACGTTGGTGATCGCATGTACGATCGGCTCCGCCCACGCCATTAGCGAAGCGGAAGCCGCGCATGCGCGGGCGATGAACGACATCGCCGCGACGCCTCCGTGTTGCCACGGCGGCGACGACGACGAATGGCAGGGATACGAACCCAACTTCTCCGCCGCCGAGCTGGAGGAGATGCTTCGCCAGTCGCAGATCGAAGAGGCGGAAAGTCGGCGCCAGCACGAAGCGCGCATGGCGCGCGATCCGGAGTATCGATCGTTCTTCGATGGCTTCTGGAATTTCAGGCCGGCGCCGGAGAACGCACCGGGACAGCACTGCGCCGCGCGTTTTTATCGCGAGGGCAGCGGCATGATGATTCTCGGCCCCTCGCAGGAATCGCCATCGGCCTATCTGGCGCTGTACGGTCCGGGGGTTCCGGTGCCCAAGTCGGCCAGGAAAATAACCGTGCAGCTGTTCCAGACCGGAGAACAGCGCCAGACCGTCGAAGTATTCAACCTGCCGATGGCGGGCACCGGCGGAAACGGCATGTTGCTGATGGCGGTCGAGAACGCCGGCTTGTTGCTGGACGGGATGCTCGACAAGCATCGCTTCGAAGTGTTCGACCGCAAGCAGAAGAACGCGCTTTACATCCTCGAGTGGACCGGGGGCTTCGCCGCGCGCGATCAACTGCGCTCATGCATCAATGCGAAGCAGTAGCGCGCGCGTCGGATCGGCGCTCGCGCATCGGTTGCTTGCGACGCGCGACGGATCGTTCGACGGCGGCGCCGCCCGAAGCGCGCCGATCGTGTTGCGCGGAAGACCCGACGCACTCGCGGCATGCGCCGGGCCGGACGATCCGGCGCAATCCAGGATTACTCCGCGGGCAAAATGATGCCGCAAGCCGGACGGCAGTAGCTGTAGTCGGCCGTATAGCACGCCTCGGCCTCCCCTTCGGCGGCGAGCAACAGGCATTGCGCGATCGCGGCCCGCTTGCATTCGGTTACGCAATCCCTGGCGAACGCGGCGCTGGCGAAGCTCAGGCCGAACACGAAAGCGCACAGCGTCAACAGTCTGGTGGAACCGATCATGTCTCTCTCCTTAGAGGCTAAGAACCGGGCACATCGACGCTGGCGAACCGACTCGCGACCCGCGGTCGCCGATCCTTTCAGCGCGTGTCTATCGTGATACGGCATCGGCGAGCACGGGCGGCCTTGGCTCCGCGATTTATTTCTCCGATTTGTGATTCGAATCCGGATACCGCCAGGCCCATGGGACGAATGGGCGGCGCGCGCCGTCGCATGCACCGCGGTCATTCCGGCGTCGGGATCGTCCAGGCTGGTGAGGCAGTCGATCCAGGCATTCATGTTGCGCCCGTAGAAGTCCGGAAATCCGAACGCGGAGGCGAATACCGCGTGGAACGAGTCCGCGTCGGTGATTTCGTAGGCATTGATCGTTACCGTTACCGCGCTGTCCGATGCCATCGAATTCGTATCCCAGTGGGTCGGAGCATCAGGCCGGCTGGAGTAATCTTTCGCTATCGCGACAATTACGCGAAAGTGTTCCATGGCGGTAGCAGGGTCGACCAAACGCGATGCGTCCCCGCAACAACATTGACTTCATCCGTCACCAACCGTCGCGCGGCTCGGCTTAACCCACAGGTCAGCCATCAAAGATGAAATCTCTTCGCCACCACCGACGCTCGCTGTTGATCTGTGTGGCCTTGCTGTCCGCATGCGCATTTCCCGTCAGGGAAAAAGTGACTCGCCCGAGCGCCTCGGAACAAGAGATCGCACAGAACTGCGAATTGGCAAAAGAGCGGCAGAACCAGTTGGCCATCGATCACTGGTGCCGAGAGTCGAAGTAAGCAAACCGATCCGACGGCCGGGCAACGTGCTCATGCCGAAGCCGCGTCGCGGCTCGATGGTCGCTGATGCTTCGGCCCGGAGCGTAATCGCCGGTCAGGAACGTCGTGCCGCTCGCACCACGACGGGCTGCGCTGCGCCATCGACGAGCACCCACTACGCCGACGTGAAGTAGCCCAGAAACATGTCGGTGACGGTCTGCGCTACCTCATCGCGCCGCGCCTGCGTCAGCATCGGCTGGCCCAGGGCGATCTGCGGCCAGAACGCGAAGCCCTTGATCATGCCCTGCAGCAGCATCGAGGCGAACAGCGGGTCTTGCGTCTTCAAGCGGCCATCCGCGGCTGCCGCGCGGATCCACACGGTCAGACCTTCTTCCTTGTCGCCAATGCGCGTGAACATTTCCTGCGCGCGTTCGGGCGATGGAATGACCGCGGCGATGGCCACCCGCACCAGGTCGATGAAATCCTCGTCGTGCAGCAACTGCAGCTTTTGCTGCACCAGTTCGAACAACTGCGGGCGCAACGGCCGATCGGGCCGGTAGGCCAGTTCCGGCGACGCCCCGCCGCGCTGCATCAACTGCTGGAGGATGTGCCCGAACAGCACTTCCTTGCTCGGGAAGTGGTTGTAGACGGTGCGCTTGGACACACCGGCGCTGGCCGCGACGCGGTCCATGCTGGTGGCGTCGTAGCCGGCCTGGCGGAACTCGGCCGCGGCCGCCTCGAGGATGGCGGCGCGCTTGCGGTCGGTCAGGCGGGCGGGGGCTGGAGCGGTCATGGCGACAGGTTACACCGCCGGGTTTACTTTTTCAAAAAGTACACTACACTGGGTAGTGTAACTATTCAGACAGCCGGCCCGGCCCATGCCTCGACTTTCCCGCCTCCGCCGACTCAGCCTGCTAACCGGAGCCCTGATCGTGAGTACCTGCCTGTTTTCCGCCGCCAAGACCAACCTGCCGCTGAGCGACCGCGCGAACTCGCCGCAGTTCAGCGACGGCCGCTTCCGCAACCAGGACCCGCGCCCGGCCACGGGCGTGCGCAAGACGTTCCGGATCATCGGCGACATGCTGTGGAACAAGCCCGCCGACGCCGTGCCGGCCACCGTGCCGACGGTGCTGGCGCTGACCCCGCAACAGCTGGCGCAGGCACCGGACCACAGCCTGTTCCGGCTGGGGCACTCGACCCTGCTGATCAAGCTGCGCGGCGGTTGGTGGATCACCGACCCGGTGTTCGCCGAGCGCGCCTCGCCGGTGCAGTGGATCGGGCCCAAGCGTTTCCACGCGCCGCCGATCGCGCTCGCCGACCTGCCGCCGTTGCGCGGGGTGATCCTGTCGCACGATCACTTCGACCATCTCGACTACGACACCGTGCGCCAGCTCGCGAACACGGCCGGCGTGTTTCTCACCCCGCTGGGCGTCGGCGACCGGCTGATCGCCTGGGGCGTCGACCCGGCCAAGGTACGCCAGTTCGATTGGTGGGAAGGCACCAGCATCGACGGCGTGCGCTTCGTCGCCACGCCGGCGCAGCACTTCTCCGGCCGCGGCCTGTTCGACAGCGACAAGACCCTGTGGGCGTCGTGGACGATCATCGACGAAGCGCAAGGCGAGCCATCGCTGCGATTGTTCTTCAGCGGCGACACCGGCTACTTCGACGGCTTCAAGGAAATCGGACGCCGCTTCGGCCCGTTCGACGTGACGATGCTGGAGACCGGCGCGTACAACGCCAACTGGCCGCACGTGCACATGCAACCCGAGCAGACCGTGCAGGCGCATATCGATCTTCGCGGCCGCTGGTTGCTGCCGATCCACAACGGCACTTTCGACCTGGCGATGCATCCGTGGACCGAGCCGTTCGAGCGCGTGTCCGCGCTCGCGACCGAACGCGAGGTCGCGCTGACCACGCCGCGCATGGGCGAGCGCATCGACCTGCATGCGCCGCAGGCGACCACGCCGTGGTGGCGCGAAGTCGACGAATCCGAATCCAGACCCGCGACCGCGTCCGCGGCCGCATTGACCCAGGCGAGCGTGCGATGAAACTGAGACTGCAGAACGTACTGGACCGCGATGCCATGCGCGAGATCACCGCGGCGGTGCTGCGCGCCGACCTGGGCAGCCGGATCAACTTCGAGCGCGATCTCGAACACGATGCGCCGATCGTGCGGGTCGAGAACTGGCTGACGGTGGCCGAAACGGTCGAGGCGATCACCCGTTACGGTTACACCGTCGCCGCGATCGTAGATGCGTCCAACGAGGTGCCGCGATCGGTTTCGACGCGCTAGGGCGCGGACGTTGACAATCAGAACGTCATCGCCCGCTGATGACCACGAACGTTGACGCGGGTCGCGTTTTGTCATCCGCGCTCAACGCAGGCTTCATCGTCGGTCGGCATTGTGCGGATACGACCCAAGGCATGGAGCATGCGATGAAGATGAGCAAGCGTTACCTTTCCGTGGCAGCGTTCGCGCTGCTGACCGCGTTCAGCGCCGCGGCCGTGGCGGATCAATATCACTACCAAGTGATCGGCGAGGGCTACGGACACACCCGCGATCAGGCCTACGAGGCCGCATCGTATTACGCCAGCAACCGATGCTATTTGAACTGGGGCCGTTCCACCCAGGAGCAGACGATCCTGGTCGAGGAGTTTCAGCCCGCCACCGGCTACTGGTACGTCAAGCTGAGCGAAGGCTGCATTTCGGAGGACTGAGCCGAGGCCTCGCGGCGATCGAGCCGCTTTCGCGGCGGCTCGACCCGCACGCCCATCGCGCCCGCGGTTTACGAATCACGAGCCGCGACCATCGTCCATGCATTGCGCATGCCCGCGCGCGACGGGCACGCCGCCGGCCTCGATCAGGGATTGGCGATCGGCGTGGTCGTATCCGCGCTCAACCGCCATTGACCGCGCACCCGTGCCCAGTTGGCGACGTCGATCGCGTGCAGGGTGATGCCCGCGGACGGAATCGTGAACTCGATGCGATCGACGACCACGGCGCTGGAGCATTGACTGATCGTCTGCGCCAGCAGGGTGCGCTTGAAAATGTATTCGTTGGCCATCACCGCGCGATAGAACGCCGTGATCGCCGGCTTGCCGTTGAGCACCTGGCCCAGGCTGTTGACCTGGACCGCATCCTCGGCGAAGCCGGCCATGAAACGATTGAGATCACGCCGGGCGAAAGCGTCGCCGAGCGCCTCGGAGGTGCGTTCGAACTCGCGTTCGCAATGACGGTGCTGTGCCGCCATCGGATCCTGCGCCGCCGCCGCGAGCGGGATCAATCCGGACAACGCCAGCGCCATGCACGCGGCAACCGTGGAAATTCGCGTCTTCATGTTCGGTCCTTGTTGGAAGATCGGAAGCCGAACGTTATCGAACCCGGTCGCCGGGTGATGTACCAAGGTCGCGAAAAGAACTGTCCGAATCGATCAATGCGGTTGGCGAGCGATGGCATCGAGATCGGTCGCGGCGAAGTCGCGATGCGTGCTTGATCCGTGCTCGATCCGATGCACGGGATGCACGACGATCCGCGATGCTTTGCGCGCCGCACCGCGCGCACGCGAACGCCTTGTCGAGCCACCCGCTGGATAGTCGCGAACCGAGGCATCCGCCGGTGAGCGCGGCATCAATGAAAATACTGGCCGATTCCGTCCGCTCGGTGTCGCGCTCGGGCATGTAGGGGAGTTACCTGTGCCGCGCGCGATGAGGCGCTGCCGTCGTCAGCGGCGCGGTCGCCGACGGCAACGCGCCGAACCTGCTGCGTCTCCTCGCGCGCTACTGATCGACCGCCGGCCTGCGTCGGTTGCCGGTGTTTCCGATCGCCTGCGCCGTCGCGCCTGTACGAATCGGCGATTCGGCCATAATCTGCGGCAACGGCGCCGACGGTCGGCGCCCGCCGCGTCATCGAGTCGGGTCACCGCGACCATCGAGTCTTCAAGTCGAAAGGATTTCAGTTTGAACGATCGTTCTACGCACCTCACACGGATCGTGGCGCTTTGGCTCGGCTTCATGGCGTGCATCGGCCCGGCCCAGGCGCAATTCGGCGCGACCGGCACCAGCGATCTGCCGATGTGGTTCGTGCTCGGCCCCTGGTTCGTCCTGCTGGTGCTGTTGCCGATCGCATGGTGGTTGCGCCCCGCCTGGCGACCGCGGCTTTGCAAAGCAGTGCGTCGCGGCGTGATCGCCTACCTGCTGATCGAGTTCGTGCCGGTCGTGACGTGCATGTTCGTGATCGCCCTGTTCGACGTGGGAAGAAACGCCGGCCTGATGTTCTGGGCGATGTCGCTGATGGGGGTGATCTTTTCCGGGCTGGTGCTGCTGACGTTCATAACGGTGGCGCTTATGCTGGACTGGCTCGTTTCGTTATTTCGAAGAACCAAAGCCGTGCACCCACCCGGCGAGTCCGCGCCATGAGCCCCGAAACGCCGAACGCATCGACCGCGCCGCCCGTGGATGCGAAGCTCGCGGGCCGTCATCGCAGCGCGCGCATCTGCGCCATCGCCTGCCTGGTGCTGGTGCTACTGCTGGCGGTCGCCTCGGTCGTCTTCATCAGCACCGATCGCTTCGGTTGTTGGGGCGGCGCTTATCTGTTCCTGGCCAGCGTTTTGATCCTGGGCGTTCCGATCCTGATCCTGCTGGCGGCGACGGCCTGGCTCAGGGCGTATGAGCTGCTGTGGCTGGCCGCCGCGATCGGGCTGACCTATTTCGCCGTCGAAGTGATCACGAGCGTGCTGCCGCCCGTGCTTTGCAGCGGCTCGGGCTGACGTCGTCGAGCGTCGCGTATGCGATGCCGCGATCGCGGGGATCAGTCGACTCAGCGCGCCTCTAATACGATCGTGTGATCGCGGTCGAACATTCCACTCGAGCTCAGCCGGTGGGTATGCAAGGCTTCTCAGGATTCGGCGTAGGCCGACTGTTCCGTGGGCATGCCGTCGCCTTCGGAGAAATCCACCAAGTGATAATCTCGCCGAGCCGAATGACTCGGCGCAATCCATGGGAAGGATCGTCATGCTCAAGTCTTACTTGCTGACACCACTATTGCTCGGATCGATCACCGTCGTCGCCTCGCTGCTGCCTGTTTCCAGTGCGCATGCGGCTTGCAGCGATTGCGATTGGATCTATGTGCGCTGCATGAACCGCGCGGACACACCCGAAAAGGTGCAATTCTGCGAGGAAAGCCTCGTCAGCTGCCAACAGGAATTCTGCCCGGTTCCACCGATCGCCTCGATCGTTCCGCTTCAACCCGCGACCGCTACGCCGACCTCCCAGCCGACCGAGATCGATTCATCGCGCGACGCGCAACCTGGGCGCGCCGCACCATAAGCCTTGCTTGCTTGTGAACTCCGACGGCGGCCGTCACATTCGGCCGCCGTCGGCACCCTGTAGTGGCGGGCAAGGCCGCGCGCGCATGACCACCCTTCGCCGTGCGCGAGCCAGCCGCGACTGGCTGCGCGCTACCGATATCAGCGAGCAGCGGCGCTCAAAGCCCGCAGGGCGACGGCAATACCGGATTCTGTTCCTTCACGTTGTCGACGTGCGCCACTTTCTTGCCGCGCAGATCGGCGACCTGCGCTTCCACCTCGGCGGTGGCCAGCGCCACGCCTTCCTGGAAGAACACCCAGTCGATGTCTTCCTGATACTCACGCATCTCGGGGGAATCCACGGGCCCCTGCGAACCGTCCGCGCCCTTGGGCATGAACCACAGGTTGAAGTTGATCGACATGAAGTCTTCCGGATACACCGCGCTGGTGTGCTCGGAGAACAACTTACCGTCGACGTAATAGATCAACCTCTTGTCGGTGACGGTCAGCAGCAGGGTATGCCAGCCGGCGTAGCTGCCTTCCTTGCGTGAGAACTCATTGACCTTGGTCCACGGCTCCAGTTGGAAGGTGTCCCAACTGGTGGTCCACATCGCCGGCTTCGCGTTTTCGCCCCAGCCGCCGTTCGGCAGGTATTCGAAATCGGTCTCGCTGTAGTTCTTGTCCATCGGCGCCTTGAGCGGACTGATGGCGTAGAACGTCTGGATGACCTCATCGCCGTCGGGCCCCGAGTTCGGCTCGTCGCGGAAAAAAATCCGCGCGGCGTAGGTGCCTTCGCGGTATTTGCGCGCATGGCAGAACTGGGTCTGACGGGTCTTCTCGCCGGTGCCGTTGGTGACCGAGGTCATCCTGACCGCGCCGGCCTGGGTATCGGGAATGTCGGAATGAAACGACAACCCTTCCGCCGACCAGGTCGCGCCCTTGATGCCGGGATGACCGGTCTGCGTTCTCGCCTTCCAGCCGTTGGCTTGAAACGCGGCGATATCGCGATAGCTGAAGTCGTCGAAAAACACCGGCGCCGTCGTTGCGGCGGCCGGAGCCGGCTGCGCCGCTTCGGTTTCCGCGGGCTTGGCGGCCTGCCCGGTGGCCGAGCCGGTTTTCGAATCGCAACCGGCGCAGATCACCGATGCGGCCAGAATGCTGGCGAGAAGAACGCGATGCTGCCCCATGAGCTTGTCCCTTGTGCGTGGCCGAGCCTGCGCCGTCGATTGCAGGCGCTGAATCTCTCGCACAATAGACAACGTTGTCAAATGGGTCGGCCGGGATGGCCCGCTGGCGATCACGCCCGCGCGTCCATCCACCTTGATCGCGGTCATGGCCACGCGTACGGAGCCGCTGGAAATCAGCCGCCGCACGCTTGCCTGATGCGTCGACCGACTGGCCGAGTCGAACATCGCCCTGATCGCATTGTCCGCAAGACATTCCTGCAACACAGCACCGGCGAACACCCCAGTGGTCGCCGGTGCTGTGAGCTCACCGAGCAGTCGCCCCGGCTTACGGCGAGACGGTGAAGTTCTTGCTGTACGTCTGGCCGTTGTAGGCGACTTCGAAGCGCCAGGTGCCCGACGGGCCGGTGGGCGCGAAGCTGCTCCAGTTCCAATACCACCACGAGGATGAGTAGTGCGCGGCGGGACTGTTGTGGGTCCACGACGCGAACACCGTTCCGTTCGGCCGCAGGATGCGGTACTGGCTTTGCTGACTGTTGAGCTGGTCGCGGTAGAAGGTGCTGAAGTTTGCCGGTTGGCCGTAGTGGATCGACGTATTTTCGTTGGGGCTTTCCGCATTCGGACAGGTCGAGAACGCCGGCGGCGTGGTGCCCACGATCAGCTTGTTGATCGCCGAATCGTAATAGGCGCGTTGCGACGCCCACGCCGTCTGCAGGTTCAGGCCATTGCAGGAACCGGCATAGGGATCGATGAGGTTGCTGTTGGCGTCGTACACCTCGAAGTGCAGATGCGGCTCGGTCGAACTGCCGGAGCTGCCGACGATGCCGAGGAATTCGCCCTGCGCCACGCTCGCGCCGATGCCCTTGGCGGTGAGCGAACCGTTCTTCATGTGCCCGTACCAGGCGACCGAGCCGTCGCTGTGCTGCACGTAGATCGCGTTCCAGTTGTTGCTGTTCATCGAGCAACTGCGATCGAAATTGCCGTCCGAGCGCGCGACGATGGTGCCGGCTGCCGCGGCGATCACTTTCACTTGGTTGTTGTCCATCTTGTACCAGGAGAACGGCCACAGGTAGTAATCGGTGCCGCGATGCCCGTTGTAACTGCGCGCGCCGCAGTTGTAGTCCAGCACCTGGCTGTTGGAGGCCTGGTCGACGAAGTTGGAAATCGCGTGATAGCCCGGGTCGGCCAGGCCGTTGCCGGCGAGCGGCCAGGCGAACGTCACGCCGAGCAATTTCGATGATCCTTGCAATGCGGTCGCAAGCCCCAGCTTGCGCGCGTTGCGTCGTATCTCGTTCCAGACCTGCTGGCGCAGCGCTGGCGACAGATGTTCGCCGGCTTGGGCTGTGGTGTTCTCGGCGCTGACGTACTCGCCGCCGCCGCTTGCGTCGGCGACGACGCCTTGCGCGTTGCCGCCTCGCGTCTCGTCCGCCGCCGCGCAAAGCGGCAGCAACACGGCGCTCGATGCCATGGCCAGGACGAGAGCGGATCGGACCATGCGGGAAATCGATTCATTCGACATATGCGTTCCTTCGATGATGGTTGCGCGCCGAGCGTGCAAGCGGCCGATGGGCCGGCGCGAGGTCCTCACTTCCCTGATTCGGAGGCCGTGGCACGCCCCCTGTATACGCTCAAACCGCCGCGGCACTGTGCGCACCAGCACAGCCTCGCGGCTCGCCGACGGGCGGCGGATGGAATGAGACCGCCATCGAACAAAGGTTTCAGCTGACTGCGCGCCCGCGTGCTTCGCGGGTTTGTTTTCATCGGCCTTGGGACGCCGTAGTCTTGGTCGCAGACACGAGCGTCGGCCGCTTGCCGCTCGAGGCAGCTCGAAGCCGTGCGTCATCGAGCTGAGGCGATTCGCTCCATTCGCTTCCGCGTCAGAGCGGAAGCAAGACCCAGGACCCTGCGAATGCTCGACTACGATCTCGAACTGCAACAGCACAACCTCGCGCTGCGGCGTGCATATGCGATCAATGCCACCGATCAGGTGCTCGATATCGGCTGCGGGACCGGGCAGACCACGCGTGAGGCGGCGCAATTCGCGAGCGCCGGATCGGTGTTCGGGATCGACCATTCCAACGAGATGATCGAGCGCGCGAAGCGGCTCACTCGCGAGGCCAAACTCGACAACGTCGAATACGTCTGCGCGGATGCCGGGCGATATGAGCCACCGCGCGAGCGCTTCGACGTGGCGATCAGCAGATTCGGCACGATGTTCTTCGCCGATCCGGTCGCCGCCTTCGTCAACCTGCGAAACGCGCTGCGTCCGGACGGGCGCCTGCTGATGATGGTGTGGCAAAGCCGCGATCGTAACGAGTGGGCCACATCGATAGAACACGCGCTTACGCCCGACGACACCGCAGCCATCGACGCCCTCGCCGTTCCGCCTGCCTTCTCTCTGGGCGACCAGAACGTCGTCAGTCGCCTCCTCGACAGCACCGGCTTCACCGCGCCGGCGTTTGAAGAAGTACATGCGCCGGTGTTCTACGGACGCGACGTCGAGGCCGCGTTCGACTTCGTCTCCGGGTTCTCCACCGTCAGCGGCAGGCTCGCACGCCTCGATGCCCAGGAACGTGCGAACGCGGTGGCTCGTCTGCGCTACCTGTTGGTCGAACACCAACGCAACGACGGCGTGTGGTTCGACTCGCGCGCATGGATCGTGACTGCGCATCGCAGGTAGCGAATCGCGCCTCGGAAGCGCGCGGTGCTAAGGTCGTTGCAAAGGCGACGGTAGCGACCTGGAATCGCACTTCGTCCGCGAACGACCTTCAGCCCGCATCAAAGCTTAAGCCGCGGCGTCCTCGACAGCGCGTTCGCCATCGCCGCGAGCATGCGACCACATCAGGATCGCCTCGAACACCGGCTTGAGCCGACGCGCGTCCTCGGTGATCTGATACTCCACGCGCGGCGGGATTTCGGGATACACCGTTCTGCGCACCATGCCGTCGCTCTCCAGCTCACGCAATTGCTGAGTGAGCATGTGCTGGGTAACTCCGGGAATCGCGCGTCGCAGCTCGTTGAAACGATGCACGCGCTGGATCAGCAGCCACAGGATCTCCAGCTTCCATTTTCCAGCAAACACCGCGCAGGCCGCGCGGATTTCCGCGTGGGCTTCGTCGATGCCTTCGGGGTTGGCGGCGCAGGATTCGACGGTATGGTCGGGCATACTTAGTCCGGAAAATCATCCTTCTTGTGACGATCACTATACGCCAATAGATTGCAGGGCAAGCAAAAACGCCTGCGATTGCAGGGGTTTTCGCCTCATCCCCTTTCTTCTGGCGAACCGTCCATGAATATCCTGCACATCGATTCGAGCATCCTCGAAGACCAATCCGTCAGCCGTAAATTGTCCGCGGCGGTCGTCGCCAAGCTCACCGCGCTGGAGCCTGGCGCGAGCGTGGTGTATCGCGATCTAAGCCGCTCCCCCCTGCCGCAATTGTCCACCGCCAACGCGGCGGCGCTGGATCCGGCCACGCCGAGCGAAACCGACGAAGTTCGCGCGCTTCAACTGGCGGTGGCGCAGGTGCTGGATGCCGACACTCTCGTGATCGGCGCGCCGATGTACAACTTCAGCGTGCCGGCGCAGCTCAAATCCTGGCTGGACGCACTGGCCGTTCCGGGCAAGACCTTCAGTTACGAGACCGGCGTACCGCAGGGCCTGCTCGGCGCGAAGCGCGTGATCATCGCTTCCAGCCGCGGCGGCGTTTATTCGCCTGAATCGCCGATGGCGGCGTTGGAGCACCACGAAAGCTACCTGCGAGCGTTCTTCGGTTTCCTCGGCGTGACCCGTCTGGAATTCGTGCGCGCCGAGGGCATGAAGATGGGCGTCGAACAGGCCGAGAACGCCGTCGCTGGCGCGCTGGAGCAAGTCGCGCAGTTGCGCGCCGCGTAATCCAGGCGCGCGGTGGCGGCCCGTTCCGGACCCTGACGGTCCGGAACGATCGCTTTATCCCGGTGGCATTCGAACGATGCGCTAAATGGCCGTTGCGCCGTTAGCGCATGGGCGGCACCGTGGCCGCTCATCCGGATTCGTCTACGACAATAGCTTGGCGAACAGCGCGCCTGGCCTGCGCAGCCGCGCACGCTGTGCGCCGGATTATCCGTCGACGACAAGCGCGTTCTAGTTCCGCCTCGGCCCACACACGGAGTCAGCCATGAAGCTTGTGCTTTTCCTTGCGTTGTTTAGCGCGCCTGCGTTCGCGGCCGAGCTTCCGCCCGATCTCGCCAAGGCCGTCGCGGACTACGATCGGGCGCAAGTCGGCAATGATGTCGCTGCGCTCGCGCGCCTGGTCGATGACGACTACGTGTTGGTGAACTCCAACGCCTCGGTGGAGAACAAGCAGCAGTTTCTCGCCGATTTCAATCTGCCCGGATTCAAGATCGATCCGTACGTACTCAAAGAGCGGATCCAGAAGGTCTGGGGCGACGGCGCCGTGATCGGCGGCCTGCTCGATCTGAGCTGGACGCAGGACGGCAGGCATCAGACTCGCAGATTGCGGGTGTCCTATATATGGGCGAAGCGCAACGGACGATGGATGGCCACCTACGGGCAAGTTACCCGCGTCCCATAGCGAACCGGCGAAACAATGACCGCCCCGGCGAGCGACGCGCTTGAAGACCGCCTCGTCGCTTAGTCCGAGCGTCGTCAATCGCTACACGCCCATAGCTATCTCGAGAAGAACGCGCCATGCGTTCATCGGCAGCCACTGCGCGTAGCCATCCCAGGCCTCGTACTGCGGAAGTTTCACCGTGTCCGGGATCCGCATGAAGGGCGTGCCCTTCTTGAGCTCGGCATCGATCGCGGCCCTGAGGTCGCGTAGATACCGCAGCTGATCGGCGACGCTTGACCTCGGACCGACCGGCGCGTTGTGGGCGTACATCACCCGATCGAAGTCGAGCGTGTCCATTTCGGCAAGCGTCCTCTCCCACTCGCGCGGCGAAAAATCGGGTAGGTAGGCGAAGCCCACCCGATGCGGCACGACGAGATCGACGGTGTAGATGACGCGCTCGTTCGGGAACTGGAACACGGTCATGCCCTCGCCGTGGTTCGCGCCGAAGTAGACGAGATTTATCGCGCCGCCGCCGAGCCTCAATTCCGATTTCGCTCCCGACCAGGTCTGATCGGGCATGACGACATCCGCGCTGGGGTGGCGCTTGAGCCAATCAGCGGTCGCTTGGTGACTGAGTATCGTCGCCCCTTCGGCCTTGAACACCTCACCGCCGCTGATGTGGTCGTAATGGTTGTGCGAATAGATCAGGTATCTGATCGGCTTGTCGGTCAACTTGCGTATCGCCTCGAGCGATTCCTTGGCGAATTCCTTGTCGAAACTGTCCATGACGATCACGCCCTCGTCGGTAATCATGAACGCGTTGAAGGCAAGCCCGCCGCCGAAGCTGTAGAGCCCGGGCGCCACCTGGGTGGTCGTGTAGGCGGCACGCGCACTCACGGCCGGACTGAACGCGGCGAGCCCGAGGAATATCGCCATGCCGACCAGCAGCGTGCGCAAGAAATGGTTGCCAAGCATGGTTCGCGACCTCCAATCACGGAACTTCGACGGATTGCGGCGCGCGGCGTGGTTCCGGGCGACCGTGTGCGCAGGCAGTATTGAAACCGGCATGCACTCACGCCAGGGCCATTAAGCCGGGCCGTCGAATGCCAGCGGCTTCGATGCCTTGAGAAAACCGCGCGCGCGATGCACATTCGGCTGCCGGCTTCGGGCCGCCGACTATGACGGCCGAGAAGCCGCGCTGAGCTTATCCGGCGGTGCGGTCGCGCCTCGCGCGTGGGCCCGCCGCACACTTACGGAGAACGATCGATGTCTTTCCGAACCAGCCGGGTCATTTTGTTCGGCGACTGCGATCCGGGCGGAGTCGTCTACACGCCGCGTATCGCCCACTTCGTCGTGGAGGCATGCCTGGATTTCCTGTCGCATGCGCTCGGCGGCCCCGCGGCCAGGCGATTGTTCGCGATGGGCATCCTTCCGCCCGCGCGAGCGCTTTCGATCGAGTTTCTGCATCCCATGGTCTGGGACGAGGTCATCGATATCGAAGTGCTGGTCGAACGATTGGGCGAGCATTCCTTTACCCTCGCGGTCGGCGCCGCCAACGCCGAGGGAACCGCCACGTTCCGCGCCAGCATCACCCAGGTCACGATATCGCCCGAGACCAGGCGGCCGGTAACGCTGCCGCTTGAATTGCGCACCGCGCTCGAGACAACGCGAAGCGGCTGATTCCGCCAGCGGCCGCATGGGCACCAACGGGCTCGCACCGAACTGGGACGGCCACGACCTCGTTCATCGAAGTCCGATGGCTGAACGTCCCGTCGGCGCGCCGACGCGCGCGAAGCTGGTTTAATGCATACCATGCCCGATACCTGTCAGGCGCCGCGGCCGCGCGGCCGGAATGGACTCAAGGAGCCAGGACGCATGCAAGGATTTTCGCGAATCAACCTTCTGATCGCGGCGGCATTGGCGGCCGCGTGTTCTCCGGTCGATCGTTCCGCGACCGCCACTCCGGCCGTCGCCGCGAGCCCAACGGCAAGCGTCAAGCCGCCGACTACCGGCAATCCGCTGCTCGACGAGTTGTCGATGCTCACCGGTCCGGGTGCCCGCGAATGCGGACTGGTCGCGCTCGGACAAGATCCAACCGCGGCGTGGCAATGCGCGCGCGACGCCGATTCGCAACGCATTCCCTACTGGTTCGCGATCGAACACCGCGGCATCGATTCCAAAGTGTGGATCGCCGCGCTGCGAACGCCCAATGGGCAGCGCTACATGCTCCATTACGACTCGAATTACATGGGCGGTCCGGGGTTGTTGCCGCGCTTCACCAGAAATGCCTGCACCGGCTTTTCGACGCTGGTTCCGAACTCGCCCGAAAACCTCGAATGCTTGTACCGGTAGGCGCCGGGTTTTCGCCTCAAGCGAAGGCGAGGCGGTAGACGCCTAGCCTCGTCCGCCATGGCCGACCGGTGGGTCTATTCCACCGCGGCTTACGCGCCGCGTGCCAGGCACGCGACAAGGCGCTGCCATGGCCGAGATCGCATTGGTGCATGCGCGCGGCGAAATCGAACGATTCGACCACTCGACCAAGAACTCCTGCGGGGTCGCCACGCCGTCCTCGTCGCTGTCTAGCGATTCGTAACCCGACTTTGCTGCTTCGGCCGCTTCAGCGACCGCGACATCCGCATCCGAATACGCCCGCGACTTCGCAAGGGCCATCAGCGCGATCGCCGGACCGCGCGCACCAAGCGGCCATGGGGCTAATCCGCCCGAGGCGGCGACTGCGCCCATCGCAGGCCCATGCCGGGCTGGCGCACGTTCAATCGGCGTGAGCGGCGCATTACCAAAAATTCAGGTGACGCAGGCGCGCGGTTTGCGGACCATTCGGCGATCCGCTCGATGTCATCGGCCGCGATGCTCGGGCGTTGATGCCACGGTGAGCATCCACTTCGCGGACCGCGACCGACGCCATCGCGGGGACCGCCCCTTCGAGCGCCACACCGAGGACCCGGCCATGCAGCAGACACCCGAGCAACGCAATCAACTCGACGAACAGACCTGCCGGATGATCTGCCCGATCTCCGCGGCGATGGTCGGCGTATGCTTGACCGGCATCGGCCTGTTGCGCGTGGTGGCCGCGGTCGAACGCACCGCGACCCTGGCCGACGACCTGCTGGCGCTCGATGCGATCCTGTTCCTGGTCGCGACCCTGGTGTCGTATTTCGCCTTGCGCGTGCCCATGCGCCTGCACCGGCTGGAACGCATCGCCGACGCCGCCTTCATCGCCTCGATGACCTTGCTGACCGCGGTCTGCTTCTTCATCACCTACAGCGTCCAGACTTAGCGCGAATGCGGCCCACGGCGCACGATGCTTGCGCTAGGCGCCTTGGTCGTCCGACTCGACCACGAACGCCCTCAACTGCGCCATCTTTCCGTCGCGAAAACGCCAGACATCGCAGTACGCGCTATGCGCCAACCGCCCATGTGCATCCTTGATCGCGATTGCACCGATCGCGGTGACCAGATCGGCTTCCGCGACCATGTCGGTCACGGTGAATTGGGGCGGCTGCGCGTACGCCTTCTTCATCCATTGACGAACCGCGTCCTTCCCTTCGATGGTCTCCTTGCCGACCGTCGTCCATTCGATGTCGTGGGTGCAAAACGACAGGAATCCCTCGATGTCGCCCGCGCTGATGGCCTTGTTGGCCGTTTCCAGAACCGATTTGTTTGCCTTGAGCATTCGAACCCCCATCGCCATGGACGAGCACCGAACTTCAGGTGCGTCACCCTAGGACACGCAACGATTCGGATCGGTGAAGATGCGCGCGGCCCGAAGACACTCCGCAGAGCAAGCTTGGCCGGAAGATACGAAGCATGAGCGGCGCCATCGGCGCCGATCCGTCGCGAGCATTCGGACGTCGTCGCGGTCCGCGTCGACGAGGCGAGCTGGAATTATTTTCGACCCGGCGCGGCCTTGGCGCGGACCGTTTTCTTGCTGGCGGCCTTCTTGCCTGTCTTGTTCGTCGTCTTCGCCGCGCTGTGCTGTTCCAGCAACGCCGCGACCTGCGCCTTGCTCAAGCCACGAATCAGCGCGATCTTGTCGAGAAATTCCTGACGCGGGCGCGTGTCGGTGTGTTCCCAGTTGTACACCGCCTGCGGACTCGCGCCGATCAGAGGGGCGAACGCATCGCGGGACAGGTCCAGCCGCTCGCGCAATTTGCGCAGCAGCGCGCCGGAATAGCGCGATTGCCTGCCGGCTGAGCCCGAATCGGTTTTGGCCTGCGCGGCCTTCGGCGTGCCCTTGGCCAACTTCGCGATATCGCGTTGCAGCCCCGCTACTTCCTGCTTGAGCGCCGAGATCGCCTTGCGCTGCGCCAGCACCTGGGCCCGCAGCGGATCGGTGTGTTGCCGAAGTTCCTTGCGCGCCAGGCGCGCGATCTCTTCTTTCAGGACAGTAGCGATATTCGGCATGCGGTTTCCTTATGTTGAAGCGTTCAGGGTAAACGATCGCGCCGGCAGCGGCCAATCGCGGCACCCGGTCCGAGGCCCGCGCGAGCACGACGTCCTTGCCGGGCAGATGACGCGGTCATCGCCGATCGACGCGATTGCGCGGCTCGAATTGCTGCATCTGCGCCGCTGGAAGCTGACTTATTCAGCTTCTTTTTTGACTTCGCTAGGCAGTGCCCGGCGTGGATGTTCATATACGCCACCTCGTCACTTCGGCGTTCAAAGGGGGCCATGAAGGCGCACGTCCGCATTACCCAGTTCAACCCTGTTGTTCTTGTGTGCGACTCCGGCGCCCTGGGACTGCCGCCCCTGGTCGGCAAGGTCCCGATCCAGGCGACCGATACCTGCATCGCGATTCGCAATGCCACGGCGAACGGCTTGGTGACCCGGCTCATCGTCAGCGACGAGTTCGTGGCCCGGCCCGGCGAACTCGTCTGCACGCGCCGGATCTCGACGCCGAGCGGCGTCCTGGTCGTTACCTCCGTGCTGCTGGAAACGTTCGCGTCCGTGCTGACGCGGCGCGGCGATTGCGTCGTCCGCGTCTACACCAACGATCCCCTGGTTCCGGATCGGGTGGTCGTCATCGTCGGCGAACATTCGGGGCTTTAGCCAAGCCGCGGGAGCGATGCAACGACTCGGCATCGCGTCGCGTTGTCGCGCGCGGTCCGCACCGGCTCGTCGCAGAAGCGAGTCCGCGGCAGAAGCCCCGCGGCATTGGGGCATTGATCGCGATTCGTCGCGGATGCCGCATGCGAACCGGCGCCCGTTTCTTTCAGATGCCTCATCCTCCCGGATGAGGCATCGTCCGCCGCGATGAAACTAAGGAATGATGTTGCTGCATTGATAGTAGCAATGATCGAAATTGACGTAGTTGCACTCATCGCCGCCACCGGCGGCCCGGCATTTGTCGATCTCGGTCTGCTGGCAACTGGACAGGCAAATCAAGTCGTAGTCCGTCGATGCCGTGGCCGAGAAACTCAGGCCGAACACGAAAGCGCACAGCATCGTCAACTTGGTGGCGCGGATCATATCTCTCTCTCCTTGAGACCCGGATTCGGGCCGTCGCAGGCTAGCATCCGTGCTGCATCGCGGAATCGGACGCCGCGGCAGGTTTCGCCATTGCAAGGATGCAACGATGGCGCCATCCGGGAAGAACAGATCGCCGATCCGGCCATGAGTATCGAACCGGCCGGTGGAAGATGTTTCGAAACTGATTAATTGCGACCGGCACTTGCTTCAGCAATAGGCATCGCAGGCTCGATCAATTGGGTGCACGCTCGACGACGACGGCCACCTAGGATCGTTCGGCCGGCTGCCGATGCAACGCAACGGTCAGCGGCCACTGGCAACGTCGGGATCGGGCGGCTCCGACACCTCGATCAATTGCAAGCTCACCCACGTCAGACCGAAGTGGCTCAATCGGTCTTCCACGACCGAGGCGAGTCGGTCGGCGGCTACAAGGAAGGACACCTCGGCCTCCGATGGCGAATGGCGGACGATCCGTATATCCCGTACCCCGGGGATCTCGCTGATCGCCGCGGTCGCCAACTCCCCGATGGGAATGGTGGCCAGGCCGTGTCCGGTGCGCTGCACGGTGACGAGATATCGCTGCATGGGCTTCGGCGTCGCTTCGGGCGGTCGTCGCCGGGGAGCTTAGTCGACACTTTGTTACATCCGTCGCGATGGGACGGACTTTTCTCGGGAACGGCCAAATAACTCGACCAGCCCGGCCGTGATGCGGAACTCATGACTTCCTTCGCACACAGGATCTCAGCCGGCTCTAAGGATTGTGGTTTACGAATCCTTCCCGGCCTCGGCCTTCGGTACACGCAATTCGGCGTCACCGCAGGACACTCGGTAAGCGGACCTCGACGGCGGCTGTTTGCGAATCCGTTGCGCCGAGGTAACGGCATGCGCTTCCGTGGCCGTCGCATTCCTTCTCTATGAATTTGCGAATTGCGCTATGGATCCGAGCTGCTAACTGCATCCGCCCTGCTCCGGTCAAAACTCCTTTCGTGTCCGGAGCCATCAATCGAGCGGGCGATGCCGCCATCGGTTGCGCCCGCACGCGTACCCACCTCAAGCCGAGCCTCGAACAGATGCACCGATGCAACAACGAGAACGAGCGTGAGCACGCGATCGCCCTGGCAGTTTCCGACCTTGGCTAACGTTTACTAACACCCGCTACCCGCGGCACTGCTCGATACCAGCACGAACACGTCCATGACCACGCAGCGAAGCATCGTGAGCAATGCGATACAGCGTGCGGGAACGCCGCGTTTCCACGGAAATCGCCGAGCAAAAACAGCCACATACGAACCGGCAGGTTTCGGAAAGGCGGCGGGGCCAAGCCGCAGGCACCGTGATATGGACGGATCACCGACGATCCGCGCGACTCCCGCAGTCTGTCGAACCATCGCGCCACGCGACGGCGGCCATGCAGGACATTTCGGCACGCCCTACCCCGCGAGGCTCTCCATGGACGACCCCACCCCACTCGACCGCATCGCAGCACCGGAGCTGGACAGCGCATCCGTCCTGACCGGCGCCAGCCACCATGACGATCCGTCCACCACCGCGATCGACCGTCGCGTCGTGTCGCTGGACCGTGGCAAGGTCGTGCTCGATGGCGCGCTGCTGCGCCGGCTGCGTCAGGACCGGCTGCTGAGCCAGCAGGACCTCGCCGACGAATGCTGGCGGCGAAACATCCGCGTCTCCATCGCCACCATCAAGCGCGTCGAAGCCGGCCGCGCCGTTCGCTTTCGCATCGCCCACGAACTGGCGCGCTGCTTCGAAGTCCCGGTCATGCAGATCGTTCGCACCACGACACCGTGCTTCGCCGGTGCCTGAGCACCGGCTGTTCGCGAGTGCAACCGAACTGATCCGCGCTTGAGTCGGCAATGACGCTGTTTATCCAAGCGGCCGCGCGAATACTGCGATGGCGGCGCGGACATCCATTCGATGTCCACGCTCGCGACACCGCCCCATCGAATCGCTCCGCCGGACCGGCGACCGCGTTCCTTGCGGGCTGATCGCATCGTTCATTCGCGCAACTTCATCTACGTCGGAAAAGGATTCTCCAATGGCCACGCCCATCAAAGTCACCGCCTGCGACAACGAACTGATCATCATCGCCTCCACGCCCGCCGGCTCGTCCGAAATCTGCCATATCAGCTCCGGCAACAACGATCCGGTGAGCTATGCCGTCAACCTGGGCTCGGTGCTGCCGCCCGGCAAGTACAGCCTGACCCTGGTCGGGATCAACTGGGGCGGCCCGAGCGCGTTCAACGTGACCGTCGGCTCGACGCCGCTCACCTTCAGCAATCCGAACGCCCCGGTCGGCGTGGTCTGGACTCAGACGGTGGCCGTCACCGTCTGATCCGACGGAACGCCAATCGGATGAATACCAACGCAGCCGGCCAGGCAATGGGCCGGCTGCGTTGCGTTGCGGCGATGGGTTATTGAAAATCGCGGTGCGGGTACGGCCACTAGGCTGAAATCGCGTAAACGACCGAGCCGAACCGGAATCGCTTCGACGCCGGCTAGCTCAGCTGGGCGCCGCCTTGTTCAGCGACCGCTACGCCGCGTCGCGCGCGAGTTCTTCCTGGATCAACCCGCCGTGACGGTCGAGCCAACGCGCGACCCATCCCGCGGCCGCTGCGGTCGTTCGAAACGGTCGGTCGATATGGTTGGCGCGCGCCTTGTGTCGCCGGATGGTGGCGATGCAGCTGTCGCCGTCGCCGCCGATGGAGGCCAGCCATACCGCCGGCGCGGCGTCGGGTACGGCGACCAGATGCTTGGTCGGCGCCGCGCCCTGCACTTCCCAATGAAAGCCCATCGGAAACGGCGCATGTTGACTGCTGACAGTGTCCATGCCGGCACGCTAGTCGCGGCGTGTCTCACAGGCTGCGACGCTGTCGCGCCGCTCGCTTCGCTGACTGCGGCCACGGCCACACCGTAAAAAGAATGGGGCGCCCGGTTGGAGCCCCATTCTCGATTCGTTTCGGCTTGCGACAGCTTATTTTGCCTTGACGATTTCGAAGCCGCTCACGTCGACGCCGAGATTGAAGCCGCGACCGGTGCCGTTGACCGCCAGCGAGACTTCGCCCTTGGTCATGGCCAATCCCTCGGCGCTCTTGACCACGCCCGCATTCGCGCCGGCGGTGGCATAGGTGCCGTAGATCTCGTCGAGGTTCTTGAGTTTGGTGAACTCGCCCTTGCCGTTGTCGATACTGTACTTGCCCGCGGTCAATCCGGCGCCGCGGATGTGGATGCGCACGTCGGCGCTCTGGCCGTTGTCGCAACTGACATGCCCGCTGCCGTCGATGTGCTTGTAGATGACGGCCCAGCCCGAGGTCTTGAAGGTCATGTGGCATTTGGTCTCGGCGCTGGCCGCGCTCGCAGGCTGCAGAGCGGAGGCTCCGGCCATGGCGACGACGAGAACGGCCAAACCAGCGATACGCGTAATCATGTCGTTTCTCCTGGATGAAGTTGCGAAGGCCCGCGATCTCGGCGTTATTCGTGACCTTCGGTATTGCCGTTCAAAATTGAGGCGCTCGACGTTAGCGCGGCGCGAAGTGTTGGCTCGTTAAGTTCAAGAACCGTCGAATGGCGGACATCGCGTTAGCGAAAATTCAGCTCGGCCCTCACCACCCATTCACGGCCACACCGCAACTGCGATGTCGATCGACGGCGCCGCCATCACGCACCGCCAAGCGCATCGTCAAAACACGATCTTGACCGAAGCCGCGCTGCGCTCGGCTTCGCCGTGATACACCGCCTCGATGTTGTTGCCGTCGGGATCCAGCGCGAACGCCGCGTAGTAACCGGGGTGGTAAGGCCGCTCGCCCGGCGCGCCGTGATCGCGGCCGCCGTGGGCCAACGCCGCGCGATGAAACGCTTCGACCATCGCGCGGTCGCGCGCCTGGAAGGCCAGATGGTGGCGCCCGGTCAATTCGCCTTGCGCGGCCTCGCTGTCGGCGGTGGACACGAACAACTCGTCGGCCCAGAAGTGGTCGTCGCCGTCGCCGGCGATGGGCACCTGCAGCGCTTCGAACACGGCCGTGTAGAAGCGTCGGCTCGCCTCGATATCGCGCACCACCAACTGGACATGGTCGATCAGACGGCCGCGGTGCAATTCCTGCGTTTCCATGCTGAGCTCCTGTCGGAAGGAGCCTGTCATCCTAGGGCGGGGCGGTCGAGACGACGTGATGCGCGGTCGAATCCGCCGCGGCATGCCGCGACGATTCAGGCTTAACAATCGACCCAGCACAATGCAGCTCCGGAATTTGGATACCCCATGGCCAACTCCTTGCTTGGGAAAAAGCTGCTGATCGTCGAGGACGAAGAGCTGCTCGCGATGGCGGTCGAAGACGGCGTGCTGTACGCGGGCGCCGCCTCGGTCGAAATCGCTGGCACCGTCGGCCAGGCCCTCGATGCGCTGTCCGAACATGCGTTCGACCTGGCGATCGTGGACGTCAGCCTGAAAGGCCAGCACTCGTGGCCGGTGGCCGAAGAGCTGCGCCGCCGCAACGTGCCCTATCTGACCGTGACCGGTTACGGCGACATGGTCGATCATGAACTGGTCAACAAGCTGCTCACCAAGCCGTATTCGATCGACGGCTTGCTCGAAGCGCTGGCCGATCTGCAGACGGACGCGCCGTCGCCTCCCAACCCCGCCCATCCCGCCAACCCGGGTCCTTGATGATGAATGCTGACGCTGACGACACCCAATCGCGCATCTCCACCGGCAACTCGGGACTCGACGACATCCTAGGCGGCGGCCTCGACGCCAACCGGATGTATCTGTACGAGGGACGGCCGGGCACCGGCAAAACCACGCTGGCCATCGAGTTCCTGCTCGAAGGCGCGCGCAACGGCGAGAAGACGCTGTACATCACCCTGTCGGAAACCGAGCGCGAGCTCGCGCTGGTGGCGTCGCGGCACGGCTGGAGCCTGGACCAGATCGATGTGTTCGAACTGGTGCCGCCGGAAACCACGCTCGATCCGGGCCGCGAAATCACCGTGTTGCATCCGGTCGAGGTCGAACTGGGCGAAACCACCAAGCTGATCCTGGACCGCGTGGCCGCGCTCAATCCCAGCCGGGTGGTGATCGACAGTCTGTCCGAGCTGCGGCTGCTCGCGCAGAGTTCGTTGCGCTATCGCCGCCAGGTGCTCGCGCTCAAGCATTTCTTCGCGAGCCGGCGCTGCACCGTGGTGCTGCTGGACGATATGACCTCGCAGCAGAACGACCTGCAGTTGCATTCGATCTCCCACGGCGTGGTGTTGCTTGAGCAACTGGCCATCGAGTACGGCGCCGAACGCCGGCGGGTGCGGGTGGTGAAGATGCGCGGCATCAGCTTCCGCGGCGGCTTTCACGACCTGACCATCCGCAAGGGCGGTCTGGAAATCTATCCGCGCCTGGTCGCCGCCGAACACCACGTCAGTTTCACCGGCGACTTCACCCCCAGCGGCAACGCCGAACTGGACAAGCTGCTCGGCGGCGGGCTGGAGCGCGGCACCAACGCGCTGCTGATCGGCGCGGCCGGTGTGGGCAAGTCGTCGATGGCGTTGACCTATGCCATCGCCGCGGCCGAACGCGGCGAGAAAAGCGTGTTCTTCGCCTTCGATGAAGGCCGCGGCACGGTCGAGGCGCGCGCCAAGACCTTGGGTCTCAAGTTCGGGCCGGCGCTGGAATCGGGGATGATCCGCTTCCAGCAGATCGATCCGGCGGAAATGTCGCCGGGCGAATTCGCGTCGATCGTGCGCAAGAGCGTGCAGCAGGACGGCGCGCGGCTGGTCATCATCGACAGCCTCAACGGCTACTTGAACGCCATGCCCGACGGGCGCTTTCTCATCTTGCAGATGCACGAGCTGCTGAGCTTCCTGTCGCAGCAAGGCGTGTTGACCATTCTGGTGCTGGCCCAGCACGGTCTGGTCGGCCCGATGGAAACGCCGCTGGACATCAGCTACCTCAGCGATGCGGTGCTGATGCTGCGCTACTTCGAATACGGCGGCACCGTGCGTCGCGCGCTGTCGGTGGTCAAGAAACGCAGCGGCGATCACGAACACACCATCCGCGAATTCCGCCTGACCCAGAACGGAATTTCGCTGGGCCCGCCGCTGCGGCAATTCAGTGGCATCTTCTCCGGCACGCCCTCCTACACCGGCACCAGCGACCCCTTGCTGGGCGATGGCCAGAGCATGAGCGACGGCATCGAGCACTGAGCCGACAATGCATCAGCGCGTACTGGTGTTCGCCCCGATCGGACGCGACGCCCCCGCCACCATCGACCTGCTCGCCCGCGCGGAGATTCCCGCGACGCGTTGCCGCGACTACGGGCAATTGCTGGAGGAAATGGAGGCGGGCATCGACGCCGCGTTCGTGGCCGAAGAAGCGTTGTTCGGTCAGGATCTCGACCTGCTCGCGCAATGGGTGACGCGTCAGCCCACCTGGTCGGACCTGCCGTTCGTCGTGCTCACCAGCCGCCATGACGAACCGCGGGTCACCCGCTGGCGGCAGGAACTGGTACGTGGCCTGCGCAATGTGGCGCTGCTCGAGCGCCCGGTCCAGCCGATCACCCTGATCAGCGTGATGCAGGCGGCGCTACGTGCGCGCCTGCGCCAGCACGAGGTGCGCTCGCTGCTGGCCGCGCGCGAACACGCCGCGGCCGAACTGGAATCGCTGGTCGCGCAGCGCACCGAGCAGTTGCAACAGGTGAACTCGCAACTGCGCACCGAGATGGCCGAACGCGCGCGCATCGAGGAGAGTCTGCGTCATGCCCAGAAGCTCGAAGCGCTTGGCCAACTCACCGGCGGCGTGGCCCACGACTTCAATAATCTGCTGATGGTCATCACCGCCGGCCTGGACATGATGGAGCGCAACCAGGACCCGGCGCGGCGGGCTCGCATGTTGCAGGGCATGCGCCAGGCCGCGCAGCGCGGCGCCAGCCTTACCCGGCAATTGCTGGCGTTCTCGCGCAGTCATGCGTTGCGTCCGGAAACCGTTGATCTGGCGCGGCATCTGCAGGACATGAAGGAACTGCTGGATCGCAGCCTCGGCGGTGATGTGCAGGTCGACGTCCGGCTCAGACCCGATCTGTGGTCGGTGCAGGTCGACCCCGGCGAGCTCGAACTGGTGTTGCTCAATCTGGCGGTCAATGCCCGCGACGCGATGGCGCGCGGTGGCATCATCACCATCGAAGGCGAGAACCTGCCGGATTGGCAAGGCCCGAATGGGCGTGGAGATTTCGTCAGCCTGTGCGTGCGCGACAACGGCGCGGGCATGTCGGACGAAGTCAAATCGCATGTGTTCGAGCCGTTCTTCACCACCAAGGACGTCGGCAAGGGCTCCGGCCTCGGCCTCGCGCAGGTGTACGGATTCGCGCAGCAGTCCGGCGGCACCACCGACATTCAATCCGAACAGGGCGTGGGGACCGCGATCACGCTGTACCTGCCTCGATCGCAGCACGACCCGGCCCATGTCGCCGCGGTCAATCCCGCCGTCGCGGCGGCGGCGGCCACGTCCCACGGCAGCGTGCTGATGGTGGAGGACGATGTCGAAGTCGCGGCGCTGGTGCGCGACATGCTGAGCGATATCGGCTACGACGTGATCCATGTGTCCAACCCGGACGCCGCGCTCGGCGCGCTCGCCAACGCGCGTCATCTGGATCTGGTGTTCTCCGACATCATGATGCCCGGCGGCAAGAGCGGCATCGACTTGGCCCGCGAGTTGCGCCAGCGCAGGCCGGACCTTCCGGTGTTGCTTACCAGCGGCTATATCGAACGCAATCGCGACGAGGCCGTGGCGATGGGCATCCAGGTGTTGCCCAAGCCTTATGGCCTGGAAGATCTTCGGCTGGCGATCGCGGCGGTTCTGGAAACTCCGCATTGATGGCATGGCGTGGCGAGTGTCGGTCTAGCGCCTGCCCTCACCCCGGCCCTCTCCCGTAAACGGGAGAGGGAGCAATGGGTCTGGCGAGTTGCACAAGACCTGTTTGATCTTCCCTTCTCCCGCTAGCGGGAGAAGGTGCCCGCAGGGCGGATGAGGGCGCACGGCCCTGAACGCCAATGCCCCGCATCGCAACGGCGATTACCTCAGCTGTAGAACTTCCCCAGCACCACACTCACCTGCGTAGCCCCATTGAGCTGCACAGTCGGACTCTGTTCGCACACGTCGTCGTACGGAAATCCATAGGCCAGGCCGTTGCGATTGGCCGCATGCATCTGCGCGGCCCAGGCGTTCCAGGTGCCGCCGACGGGATAGTACGTACCGGCGGCGCTGCGGCCGATGCTGTCGTCGAACAGATAGCCGGGCACGCCGCGGGTGAATGCCGCGGCGACATTCTTGCCGACGTTCAACTGCGCGGCGCTGCCGGTGGCCAGGGCGTTGTCGCATTGCCATACATCGAGCGAGCCGACCTGCACCGTCGACGGCGCGGCGCCGGTCAAGGCGAACGCGAGCGCCGGCGCCGCGGCTTTCCACTCAGCGAGCGTCGGATACTGGCCCTGATAGAAGTTCAACACGCCGGTGTCCGGATCGACCACGCCGGTGTAATACCCGGTCGCGCGATCGTTGACCACCAGCGGCGTGGTTTTCCAATTGCCGTACCAGGTCGATATGGTCGCGTTGAAATAGTCGGTCAGCGCGCCGCTGTAGGTCGGCAGCGCGGTCAGAGTCTTCGGCGATTGCGCGCGCAGGGTGGCGACGTTGGCCGGATACGCCGCGGCCGCCGCGGGGTTCGCCGCGATCAGGCTCGGCGCACCGACGAACGGACCGGGCAAGTTCTGGACGTTCGCCAGCAAGGTATCGCGCGCGATGCCGAGCACGCCTTGCAGACTGCCGCCGGGCGCGCCGTCCAGGCTCAGGCCAAAGCCGAACTGATCGACCTGGGTGGTGTTGCCGTTGAAGTTGCCTTCGCTGTCGTACGAAAACTCGACCCAGTCGAACAAGCACTGGCTGCCGGGCCCCGGATACGGCACCGGCGCGGCATAGCCCGCGGCCTGCGGCGTGAACGGCAAGCGCGGCACGCCGACCGAAATATAGATGCGACCGCTGAAGGCGCTGGTGCCGGTGCCCAGCCCGGGGACCGTGCTGGTGTTGATCTGCGACAGGTCCAGTTGCGTCGCCGGCGCGGTGCGCGACAGCGGGATCGAGTAATCGGCCCACACGGTCGGGTAGTTCGATGCCAGCGCGGCGATCGCGGCGGCGTCGAGCGCACCCGAGCCAGGAAAGCTGCCGGCGGCCTGGGTGTTGTCGGCCTGCGACATCGCATGCGGCACGCCGGACGCGTCGAGGCGGTAATACATGCCCGCGACCAATCCGACGATGTAGGCATACACCGCGACATCGGCGGCGAGATCGGTCTGGGTGGCGTCGAGCGTGAGCGGCACTGCGGTCATGGACGATTCCTCGGTGGCGGGTAGACGCGGTTATCGAACGCGAAGCCGCGGCGCGACCGGACAGGCGGTCGTGGTATCGAGGCGAGGCATCGGAGGGAAACGCGGCAAGCGCCAGGTTGTGAATCCATATCAATCCGCGCGCACCCGCAATGCAGCAGACCCATCGCCGATATCGCGTCGCCCGGCCGCTAGCGTGTCCGACCCCAGCCATCGTATGTCGCCTCCAGCTCTCGCCCGACGAGACGATGCCGCCGAGCAAGGCACGCCTCGCCCAATCGCTCATTCGTCCGGGCAGCCGCTCGCTTCCCATAACTTCCGCAGGTCATATCCCGCTGGGACGATCGTCGCGGTCTGCCTATCCTTCGAGTCGTACACATTCGAGGGGAAGCCATATGCGGTATCGCGACATAGTTCGGGCCGATTTTCCCGGTCTCCCATGACATCGACCGGATCGATCCCCTGCTCGCTGGCCGTCGTCGATGGTTGAAACCTCCGTCGTCGTTTGTACACACGCGGCCTAGCCAAACGCATGCAGTCGGCTTGCGTCACGGCGGTGCATCGAGCGCGCTCACCTCGACGCTACCGCTCATCCCGCCGCGATTGCGTTTCAGCCGCACGTGCCGTGAAATGAGGCTCAGCGCGGCCAGCGCTGCGTCGAAGCAGAGCCTTATGCACCCGACCCAGTTATTCGAGTTGGTGATCGTGATGTTTCTGGCGATCATCGCTCTGCACTATGCGGCCCATCGGCTTGGATTGCCGCCGTCGGTGGGACTGCTCGCCGGAGGCGCGGCGCTCGCCTTCATCCCGGGCCTGCCCACCATCGCGGTGGATCCCGAACTGGTGCTGGTCATTTTCCTGCCGCCGCTGTTGATGGACGGGGCATGGTCGATCGCGCTGGCGCGGCTGCGCCGCCATCTGATCGGGATCGGCTCGCTGGCGGTCGGCGCGGTGCTGTTCACCTGCGTGGTCGTGGCGGTGGTGACCCATCTGCTGTTTCCGTCGTTGCCGTGGGCCGCCTGCGCGGCGCTCGGCGCGATCGTCTCGCCGCCCGACGCGGTGTCCGCGCGCGCCGTGCTGCAACGGGTCAAGCTGCCGCGTCGCCTGCAGATCCTGCTAGAAGGCGAAAGTCTGCTCAACGACGCCAGCGGCCTGGTGCTGTTTCGCTTCGCCGTCGCCGCCGGCGTCACCGGTGCCTTCAGCGCGACCGATGCGGTCGGGAATTTCTTCCTGCTGGCGCTTGGCGGCGTGCTGGTCGGCGCGGCGGTCGGCACGACCTGGGTGCTGTTGGTGCGCCGCCTCGGCGATGAGTATCTGATCATCGCGGCCACGGTGCTGCTGTCGTGGAGCTCGTACCTGCTCGGCGAAATGCTGCACGTGTCTGGCGTCATCGCCACCGTGACCACGGGCCTGATCGCGAGCTGGCACCAGAGCAATGTGCTGTCGGCATCCACCCGCATGCGCGGCACCTCCTTCTGGGAAGTGCTGGTGTTCCTGATGGAGGCGTCGGTGTTCATCCTGATCGGGCTGTCGCTGCGCGGCGTGGTCGAACGCGGCGGCGGCTTCGGCGTGGTGGTGTCGACGATGGGATGGGACATCCTCGCGATCCTCGCCGCGCTCACCCTCGCGCGCTTCGCCTGGGTGTTCGGCTCCGACGCGGCGATCAAGCTTTGCAACGGGTTGGGGCTGCGACGCTACAAGCCCATCGGCGCGCGCGGCTCGACCGTGCTGAGTTGGGCGGGCGTTCGCGGCGTGGTCACCCTGGCGCTGGCGCTGAGCATTCCGCAAGGCTTTCCCGGCCGCGATTTCATCCTGGTCACCTCGTTCGCGGTCATTCTCGTTACCGTGCTGGTGCAGGGCACGACCTTGGGATGGGTGATCCGGTGGGCGAAACTCACCGAGCCGGACGCGGAAAAACCGCGCCTGACCATGAGCCAGGCCGAGGCCGCGATGGCCCAGGTGCAGTTCGCGATCGTCCAGACCCTGGCCTACGACAGCGAAGGCGAACTCATCCATCCCAAACTGCTGGAAAAGTACCAGCGCAAGGCGGTGGCGATCGTCGACTACGCCGAACGCACCGAACACTACGCCCCGTTGATTCATGCCCACTTCGATGTCGTCCTCGAAGCCGTCGCCTGCGGACGCCGCGAACTCATTCGCCTGCATCGCGCCGGCGACATCGACGACGAGACCCTGCACGAACTCGAACGCGATCTGGATCTCGAAGAACTTAGCGCGATGTCGGCCAAGGCCTGACGTCCCGCCAGGATCGTCTGAACGTCCCACCACTCAGCCACCGAACAAGGGCCATCGATGTCTCGCTCCGCCGAATTCGAAGGACGCATCGTTCTCGGCATGATCCAGCACGGCACCGCTGTGTCGGCGCATTTGACCGAGCACGAGCTGATTTTGAGCAAGATCGGAGGACAGCGCGAGACATTGAGTATCTTCCTCCGCCCTTTCAGCCCATCGATGATCCTCGATCTGGATCCGCAACGGATCACGGACGGAGTCTTCTTCGAAGTCAAAGGCACGAAAGTCGGCTCCATCACCCATGGCCCGCTCGGGCATCCGGGCGACGGAGAGTTCGATTTTCGCGACGTGACGTCTTATCGGCTGGACATGAAGTATTTTTTCGAGCGGATCAATGTCGAAATCGGCGGCGCGACCGCGGCTGGAATCGACTGCCTGGACGGCCGGACATGGCGGCCGCCGATGGAATTTTCAGTGCGCTTCGACATTCCAAGGCAAGACATTGCCGAGTTCTTCAAGCTGACCGACCTCGCACGCGACCGCCTGTTGAAGGCGCTCGATCTGGCCGCCAGCGACAGATAGGTTTTGCGGGCTCCGACGGCATGTCAGGTATCGGCGTTCACCGCATCCAGAACGAATGCCAGTCGCTCCCGCACCGACAGTTTGGGGATGGTGCGCAGGTGGTATCCGTCCTCGGCGTACGCGGCCACCGTGGGTTCGAACGACCGCGCCGCGCGCTCGAACGGCGCACGACGCCAGCGATCGCAGACATAGATCTCCGGCCACGGCTCGGCGACAAACACGGAGCCGGCGTAGCGACGGCGCGCCGCTTCAACCGCAAGATCGTTATTGATCTCCAGACCCAGCAGTCGCATATGCGCCTGGCATTCGGGCAGGCCGCGATCGAAGAACACCGGCGGGCGCATCGCTTGCGCCGAATCATGGGCCTGGATATTTCGTACGAGCACTTGCTCCATGAACGCCTGCAGATCGGTCCATGGAAAGAGATTTCCGCCGCACCGCTCTTGTTCTTGCACGATCGTCAAGGCGATTTCGGGGACCACGGAGTAGCCCAGCTCGCCGAGCGCGTTCACGAGCGTCGACTTGCCGGCTCCGGAAGCACCTGTGATTACGTAGAAGCGCTGATCGTCCAAGCTGCCGTCTCTTCGTCTGTTGGGTCTGTAGTCCGCTCTGGCCGCGGACAGCACGGCGACCCGCGATTGTTTCATGGCGCAACCGCGCCAGGATCGGAAGCGCGCCGCGCCAGCTCGCGATCCGGGTCGACGGCGCCCGCCGACGGACGGGTTAGCGCCGGTGACCAGTCAAGTGAAGGATCGCCGTCGATCATGGCCAGACCGCAACCGGCGGAAATAGAGTGGCGGACTCTTGTCGATTCCGAGTCCGGCCATTCGTCGATATAAGCAAGGCAGGCCAGTGTGCCCGCCAACCATTACGCGAAAGACCCGCCCTGTTCGCCAGCGCCCAGCACACCTGTCGCGCGGCCACGACCTCGAATCAACCGGAGACCCCAGATGACCCCGACCATCACCGCATTCGAATCCTCGCCCGACCGCGGCAAGGGACTGGCGCGCGACATGCGCATTCGCTGGACGCTCGAGGAACTCGGGCAGCCTTACCAGGTGCGCACGCTTTCTTTCAGCGACATGAAGCAACCGGCGCATCTGGCGCTGCATCCGTTCGGGCAGATCCCGACCTACGAGGACGGCGATCTGGCGCTGTTCGAATCGGGCGCGATCGTGCTGCATCTCGCCGAGCGCCACCCGGGCCTGCTGCCGAGCGACGCGAACGCGCGCATGCGCGCGATCGCCTGGATGTTCGCCGCGCTCAATACCGTCGAGCCGCCCATCGTCGAACGTTCCATGGCCTGGATTTTAGAGCGCGAGCAGCCCTGGTACGCGCAGCGTCAGGCGATGCTGGACGAGCGCGTGCGCCGGCGGCTCGGCGAGCTTTCCCGCCGCCTCGGCGATGCCGACTGGCTCGACGGCGCTTTCAGCGCGGGCGACCTGTTGATGGTGTCGGTCCTGCTGCGGCTGCAAAGTACCGACATGGTCGCCGAATACCCCAACCTCGCCGCCTTCGTCGCCCGCGCCACCGCGCGGCCGGCCTACCAACGCGCGTTCGAAGCGCAGTTGGCGGTATTCCTGCAGGCGCAGGCCGCGGATGGATCATCGCCGGCGCGTTAATCGTCTCGACAGACGGGACGTCGCGACGACGAGGACAGGTTGTCCCGATATCTCGCCCGCATCGCGTCGATGGGCGGCTAGACCTTTCTTAGACGATCGGTCGCCAGCTTCGCGATCTGCCAGAACACCGACGCATCGCCGACCGCCCGCGCGGACAGCATCGCGCCGTGGATCGACGCCATGAACATCGACGCTTCGGCCGACGGACTGTCGGCCAAGCGCATCGCGCCCTTCGCCTGTCCTTCCAGCATGCTCGACGCGATCCAGGCATGCAGGTCGGTGAAGTGCGCTTTGACTTCATCGGCGACTTCGGCCGGAATCGACGGCAATTCCGCCGCCAGCAGCGCGCAGATGCAGATCGGCGGATTCGAGGCCTGGATGCATTCCGCCCAGAACCGGCTGTAGGCGACGAGGCGCTCGAGCGGATCGATGTCGAGCAGACTCAGCGATTGCAGGCCATTGCGCGTCGCCTCGCGATGAAGCACGACCGTTGCCTTGACCAGATCCGCCTTGGTGGGGAAATGATGGTGGATGCTGGCCTTTCTTACATCGACCAACTCGGCGATGTCGGCGTAGCTGAAGCCGTTGTACCCGCCCTTGGCCAGCAGCTCATTCGTTCGTTGAATGATCTCCAGGGCTTTCGGCGAGTACGGCGCTTGCGGCTGCGATCTGGACGTCGGCATCAACGCTCTGCCTTGGGTTGAACGGATTTTCGCCGGCGCAGCGCGCGTATCTGCAACGCAGCGCCGACGATCAGCGCCAAGAATAGAGCGCCCTGCACGCCGAGCAACAGCGGATCCTTCAGATCGGTCACCAGCGGCTTGCCGACAGGCAGCCTGCGCAGGCTTTCGCTTACCGTCGGGATCATCAGCAGGAACACGCTGAGGCTGAGCGAAGCCGTCTCGACGTACTGGCCGAATCGCCGCGCCACGGACCATTTCGAGATGGCGTAACCCACCAGCAGCGCCACCAGGGTGACGGTCGCGATGATCGAGCTTATGGGCTGATGCGCGATCGGATACACCGTGAGCACGCCCAACAGCATGAACCAGAAATAGGCGCGCCCGGGCCGGCTCTCGGGAACGATCCGCCCGTGCTTGACCAACATATAAACGGCGAGCGGGATGGCGGGGAGGCTTCCAAGGGTGTGGAGCCAGCCGATAGGAGAGATGCCCATGGAGTCGTATCAACGGAAGGAGCGTTAAATCTACCTACCAATAGGTAGGCTGTCAATCGACCCGGCGATAACCGGGTTATCCCGGCTTTAAGGCAAGCAGGTTGGCGTGTCCGGCCCGGGCTTCGCTCGCACGATCCGCTTGCGGGGCGTTCGTCGCCGATCCGAATCCGGCTGCTTCGACGCCCTGTGCCGGGCTGGCAGCGGAGCTTTGAGACTGGATGAGGGAGCTATTCGACCTCATGGCGCAAGCCATGAATGACGGCCGTAACGCAGGAGTGACCGTCCGCTCAAAGTTGAGCGCTGTGCGAGGCGTCCAATGGTTCCAGCGAAAGCGAACACGCTCCGACTTCGGGATCGGCCGCGCGCCGATTCAACTTTCGGGAATGGTGGCCGCGGACAACGGCGCGAGCACGGTCCACCCAAGATTCGCATAGAGGTTGCGACCGTCTTCCGTCGCGACCAGAAGCTGCACAGTCGCAAGCGATTTCCTCGACGCGCCCAGAACGCTCATGACCGCGGCGCCCAAGCCTTTGCGCCGATGCGGCTGCGCGGTTTCGATTCGATCGTAAATAAAGACGTCGGCCGTTTCCGCCGCGCATCCGTTGGCGGCCACATCGCCATCGGGCGCGATGACGCAGGCGCGGGTGACGGCGCCGGTACGATGCAACTCCATCGCATACCCGTCCGGAAGAGACGCCGTGCCAAGACTCGCCACCGACGCGCCCATGAAATAGTTCGCGGGCTGAATCTCCCAGCGTGCCGGCAACGCGCTTCGCAACTCCTCATCGGAGCCGCACAGCTTCAAGTAATGCCGCGGCGCCGTAATGGCGTGTGCGATCTCACGCAAGCCATCGCATGGCTGGGGAAATACCCAGCGCTTCACTTCCTTCTCCGAATGGGTGTCCACTCGGAAGCCACCGCGGTCGAGCACCGGCGGCGGGGAGTTCCGGGCGATGGAGTGGGCCGCCTGCCAGGCGAAAACGAGCTTTGGATCGATGCGGGACTGAGTCATGGCTGATCGTGTACGGCGCTCATATACAACGTAGGGTGCTGCGGCTGCACGTGGCGTGCCGTGACGCCAGACCGCAAACATCGATGACTTCGAACTGGAACATTGCGCCGTATCAAAAGCTGAGACGATGGCCGCGGAGGTTAAGCCCCGAAACCCGGCGGCGCCTGAAAACCGCCAAGCTTCAGTGCGATGAGCCGGGCTACTTCGATGGTGGTCCGATCGCCATATTCCGGACCGATGATCTGCAGGCCGATGGGCAGCCCATCGCGAGACAATCCGGTGGGAAACGCGGTGCTCGGCAAATAGGCGACGGTCGCCAGGCCTACCCAGAAATAATGCTCGTAATGCGAAGTCCGCGCGGTGTCGACAGCGAGAACTCTCTCCAACCTGGGCCGATGATCGTGTTGGCAGGCCGTTGTCGCCGAAATCGGGCAGATCACCACATCCCAATCGTCGAAGAAGGCGCGCCAGCGCAGCCGGTTGGCGGTACGCGCTTCATCGTAATCGCACCAGCTTCGATGATCCAGAACGCGGGCACGCGTCACCACCGCCAACGGCGACTCATCGTTCGCGTCGAGCTTCGCGGCCTCCGCCTGGATGGCGCGATAGTAGTCATCGGGAAGGTTGACGAGTCCGGCCGACCCCAACAGGCTCAGATAGGTGCTGTGCGATTGCCGCGGAGAGATTTCGGGGCGCGCCTGATCGCAGACTACCGCGCCGGCCCAAGCAAGAACGTCTCCGACTTCCTGCACGCGATCGGATATCTCGACACTGAGGGGAACGAAATCCTCCCTCGGCCAGATCGCAACGCGCAAGCCTCGTAACGTGCGCGTCTTCGGCGGTGGAAGCACCAGTTTCCAGGCCGGTGACCGGAACCGGTCAGGACCCGCTACGACGTCCAGCGCCAGCTGCAAGTCTTCCGCGCTTCGGCCCATTGGCCCGACCACATTCAGATCCGGCGCGGATACGACGCCAAGCGGATTGTGGCCGAGCGTAGGAACGATTCCATACGTGGGCTTGTGTCCATACACACCACACAAGTGCGACGGATTGCGGATCGATCCACCGATATCGGAAGCAAATTCCAGGCCGGTCAAGCCGGCCGCGAGCGCGGCGGCCGATCCGCCCGAGGATCCGCCCGGCGACCGCTGCGTGTCCCAGGGGCTGTTGGTGGTTCCGTAGATGTCGTTGTAGCTCTGCCAGTCCGCGAGTCGCAGCGGGACGTTGGTTTTGCCCATGAAATGAGCGCCGGCGGCCTTCAGTTGCTCGACCACCGTCGCGTCGTTCACGGCGAGGTGGTCGCGTTGCTCCGGCACGCCCCAGGTAGTCGGCAATCCGGAAACGTCGAAGGCTTCCTTGATCGTCATCGGCACGCCGTGCAGCGATCCCAGCCGGTGCCCCCGGGCCAGCGACTCATCCGCCGACTTCGCCGCTTCCAGTGCGCGTTCGAAATCCCTCACCACGACCGCATTGAGCGTCTTATCGAAGTGCTCGATGCGCTGGATGTAGTACTGGGTGAGTTCGAGCGAGCTGATTTGTTTTCGCTGAATCAGTTGCGCCAGGTCGGTCGCCGACGAGAAAGCCAGCTCTCCGGAAGGGGCGCGCAATGAAGCTGCCGGGCCGCCTGACGCCCCAGGAAGCTCACGCCTGGAAATCGGATTCATGATGGCCCTGGCTGTAGGTCGGCGGTCTTCCATCAAGGGGGGGCGCGCTTGATTCTTGCTGGTCCTGCGACACCGGAATTCTAGTGGAAATACGAGTGGCCGCCATCGGCCGCAAGCAGGCATCGACAGCACGGCAGCGACCGCCAATCAAAGCCCGTTACTCGATGCCCGGATCAAGCCACGCAGCGCAACCGCATGGACGTGAGTGAACGTTCAGACACCACTCGCCAACTCCGATTCGATATACCCGTTCGCGAACGCCCACTGCGGATCGTCGTACTTCGCCATCGCGGTGGTCATCGGGCGATATCCCAGGCGCGCATAGAAATCCTCTTTTCCGGGCACCGACTGCAGCATGACATTGCGCGCTCCCGCTCCGGACGCGAGCGCCTCGACCATCATTTTTCCCAGGCCCTTGCCTTGGCAATCCGGATCGACGACCACATCGAAGATGATTGTCCAGCTGACTTTGTCGGTGAGTGCGCGTCCGGCGGCCACCAGCCGATCGCCGTCGTAGGCGAACAACGCGATCTGGCTGTTGCGGAAGACCTGTTCGAGTGTGGCGGCGCTGCGTGCGCCGAGGGGCGCGCGGACGAACAGATCTTCAAGGCCGGTCCAGTCGACCGACTCGATTGATTGGGAGATCGAAATAGCCAATAGCGGCTCCATCACGGATTGGATCGGGTCGCCTAGCTGCGAGGCGGCGACGGTGATGCGTATTGTCGCAGACACGAATCCGGCGATGCCGATAGATTCAGGCGTCGATCGGCGCCGGACGCATGGAGGGCGAACGGCAATCGTCGAGGCGGGTTTGCCTGGATGATGGAAGCCAAATCGAAACCATGTCGGCTTTCGTGAGGCCGGTCGCCTTTCGCGGGGTCTGCATGGTGCGCCGCGTAATGCAAACGCGCGGTGGAAGCATCACCCTCGCTTGGTCGACGATGAGTCGACGACATCGAAGGAGAGATGCATGAACAGCAAGAAGCTGGGTCTGGCGGCGCTCATGTTCATTGCCGTCGCGAGCGGACCGATATCCGCGAAAGGAGGCTATCTGCCGGCTCCTGGCGAAGTACGCACCTATTACCAGAACGGGGTCGAAGTCGGCCGAGCCGTCCACAACCCATGCACCGGCCAGATCAGCATCCAGGGCACGGTAACGCCCGATTACATCGGCTCGTTCACCGTCAGCTGCTGATGCTGTGACGGTTTGGGTGAGGCCAGGCCCGCGGAACGGCCGCGGGTATCGCTGTCGCCATGCTCATTGCGCTGCTGCACGCCGACAAGGGTGCAGCAGTGCAACCTCATCTAGACCGGATAGAAACAAGATCGCGCCAGCGGACGTCTTCCCGCAGCGGACTCGACCTCGACGACACGCTCGGCTACCGCTTCGATTTATCCGTAGCCGCAACCGCATCGAGCGCGTAGTCGACCAGATACAAGCCCATTTCAGCCGCGCCGTCGCGTCGGGTGGAAACGGTGAAGCGTCCACGTTGCGACCAATCCAACATCGGGCCATAGGTATCGTGTTCGCGATTGTTCACCGTGTCGGGCAAACGCTCGCCGGTATCGTAACGGCCGTTGCGCACGCGGCTGACGAACAGATCTGCGCGATCCTTGCTGAAATCCTTGGCGCGGCCGAATACCACGGTGGCGCCGTCGGCGAGAAAGGTCGGATCGAATTCGTGGCCCGCGGTATTGAGCAGGCCCGGCAGAGGTTGCGCGACGCCGAAGCCGGCATCGCCGCGCTCGGCCAGGTACAGATCCTGACCGCCGGCACCGCCGCTGCGATCGCTGGAAAACAGCAGCCGGGTTCCGTCGGGCGACAGCATCGGCGCGAATTCCTTGCCGGCGCTGTTGACCGCGGCGCCGAGGTGCTCGACCGCGCCGAAGCCCTGCGCGGTCACCGCCACACGATAGACATCGTCGTCGCCCACGCCGCCGGGCCGATTGGAACTGAAATACACATAGCGGCCATCGGCCGAGAATGCTGGATCGAAATCGCGGTCGGGCGTGTTGAACGACACCGGCGTCGAGTCGGTCCAGCGCGCGCCGTCGCGTCGCGACATCCAGATGTCGTAGCTGCCCGCGCCGCCCGGCCGGTTGCGGCTGAACCACAGCGCGGTGTTGCCGTCCGGGCTCAGGGTCAGGCGGATCCTGGCGAACTGGCCCGGCGCGATGGCCGGCGCGAACGGTGTCGCCTCGCCGAGGATTCGCAAGCCACCGGCATGTGATCGCGCGCCGTCCGCCGCGGCGCAATCCCAGATCGAAGTCGCCGCCATCAACGCGATGACGAACGCGGAACAATGCGGCAAGTACGAACGTGACATGGCCGGTCTCCTAGTCGATACGCTCAAAGGTGCTGATCCAGTTGGTTTCCCAGGTCGCGCCGCCATCCGCGGAGGCGGCCTGTTCCCAGCGCGCCGAGCGCGCGGTGATCTGCGACCACACCACGCGGGTAATGATGGCCTTGCCGTCGTGCGTATCCTCACCGAGCAAGGTACCGACGCCGTCGACGAAACGCCCACGCAGCGGTGCGCCGATGCGGGTGGGATCGCGGCCATCGAGCCACCAGCTCAGCCACTGCCGGCTGTCGGGATCGTACTGGCGCAGGCCGATGCCGCGCACCTCGCCGCCCGGAAACCGCATCAGGTTGTCGCCGACATTGCCGTGGCCGCCCAGCACCGGCCAGTTCGCCAGCGTGCCGTCGAAAACGTCCCAATCGTCGCTGCCGATCAGGCGCTTGCGCAGCCGCCGATGCTGCACCTGCCAGCGGCCGACCAGAAACGCCCAGTCGTCCGGCGCATCCGCGAGCGGCGGCAACGGCTTGGGCGTCGCGTCGGTGCGGGTGAACCAGTTGCGCCAGTTGACCTCCCAGGTGGCGCCGTCGTCCGCGGAAAACGCCTGCTCCCACCACGGACGCCGGCCGTGGATCGCGCGCCAGGTGAAGCGCATGACGATCGGCTTGCCGCGCAGCGTGTCGCGGCCGGAAAAGCGGCCGCTGTCGCCGTCGAACTTGCCGCGCACCGGCGGATCGATGTGGCCGGGCTTGCGTCCGTCCAGCCACCAGATCGCCCACGTGTCGCTCGCCGCATCGAAGGCGCGGATGCCCAGACCGCGGTAGCGATCGCCGGGCAAGTCGACGAGGTTGTCGTCGATGGTGCCCAGCCCGCCCAGGGTCGACCAGACCGCGCTGTTGCCGCCGAACTCCTGCCAGTCGTCGCTGCCGGCCAGGCGCTCGCGCAGGCGGCGGTGGCGCACGTCCCAACTGCCGATCAGCCAGTCCCAATCGTGCGCGCGGCTTGCGGGCCGGTGCGCGGGATCGATCGGGGTACGGGCCAGCACGGCCGACAGCGGCAACGCGGCCGCCGCCGCTCCGCTCCATAGATACCAGCGCAGAAAATCACGTCGCAGCATGTTCGCAGTCCCGATGGGCGGTAGCCGATGGTGGCAAACCGCCGCGGCGGTTGACCATCCGATTGCGAGCCCGCAGGCTAAGCCACGCTTATGGTCGACACCCCTCGCATGCCGTCCCTGATCGCGATCCGCGCCTTCGAAGCGGCGGCGCGCCTGGGCAGTTTCGCCAAGGCCGCGCAGGAGCTCGACACCACCTCCGCGTCGGTCAGCTATCACGTGCGCCGGCTCGAGGATCAGGTCGGCGTGCGGCTGTTCGTGCGTCACCCGCAGCGGGTGACCTTGACCGCGCCGGGCGAGGTCATGGCCGCGGAAGCGACCAAGGCGTTCGCCGCGTTGCGCGCCAGTTTCATCCGCGCGGTCGAGACCGATCGCTCGCAACTGAGCCTGACCGCGCTGCCGAGCTTCGGCACCAGTTGGCTGACGCCGCGATTGGGACGCTTCCGCGCGCGCCATCCGGACATCTCGTTGGAGCTGGATCTGTCGGCCGAGGCGCAGGACCTCAGCGCGGGCAAGTTCGACGCCGCCATCCGCAACGGTCACGGCCAATGGGCCGGGCTGCACACCGCCGAGCTGTTTCCGAGCGTGTTCATGCCGCTGTGCGCGCCGGCCTTGCGCGCGGCCGCGGCCGCCATCGCCGATCCGCGCGAACCCTTGCGCGTGCCGCTGCTGGGCCGGTCCGACTGGTGGCAGCTGTGGTATCAGGCGCGCGGCTTTGCGAACGTCGATCTGCACGGCCGGTTCGGCACTCATCTTTCCGCCGAATATCTCGACATCGCCGCCGCCATCGCCGGCCACGGCATCGCGATCGGCTCGCCGATCCTGTTCCATCACGCGCTGCAATCCGGCGAACTCGTCCCCGCCCACGACTTCGTCGCCAGCGACGGCCGCGCGTTCTGGTTCACCTGCCCGGCCGGTCGCCAGCACAGCGCGAAGATCGTCAAATTCCGCGAATGGGTCGGCGATGAGGCGGCCGCGGCACGACATGCGGCGCGGCATTTTCTGGCTGCGTTGCATCGGTGATGCGCGCGTCGCCAACACCGTCGCCGGCAACGGTGTAGCCGCCAGATCGCCTTCGATGCACGCGCTCCGGATGCACGCGCCGCGCCCTGTCCCGCCCGGCTTCGGTTTGAGAACCTCCGCCAGCGCCCTATAATCGCCGCTCGCCGGGCCACACGCCGCGCGACCACCACCGCACCCTCAAGCCGACGCCAGAGGAATTCACCCCTTTCTGGAAGCGCTTGTCATGCCGGTTTCTATTGCTCCGCGGTTGTCCCATCCCCTGTCCGCGTCCCAGCCGAACGGCCTGGGTTTGACCCGGCTCACTCTGTGCCGCGCGCTTGCGATCGGCCTGTTGGGATGGGGCGGCATCGGTGGCGCCAGCGCGCAGACGAAGCCCGATAGCAAAACCTCGCCGCAAACTTCGCGCGATCCGCAGACGCTGGAAACCGTCGAGGTCACCGCCAACCAGCTCGGCACCGTCACCGAAGGCAGCGGCGCCTACACGCCCGGCACGATCGCCACGGCCACGCGCCTGGTGCTGACGCCGCGGCAGACCCCGCAGTCGATCAGCGTGATCACCCGCCAGGAGATGGACGACTTCGGCCTGACCGGGATCGACGACGTCATGCGCGTCACCCCGGGCCTGAGCATCGTCACCTACGACAGCGAACGCACCGAGTACTACGCGCGCGGCTTCGCGGTGCAGAACTTCCAGTACGACGGCATCCCGATGCAACGCGATTCGGCCTATTCGGCCGGCAACACGCTGAGCGACATGGCGATCTACGACCGCGTCGAAGTGCTCAAGGGCGCGACCGGGCTGCTGACCGGCATGGGCGATCCCGGCGCGACCATCAACCTGATTCGCAAGAAGCCCTCGCGCGACGCCGTGCGCGGCAGCGCCACGCTCGGCGCCGGCTCGTGGGACGACTACCGCGCCGAGATCGACGTCGGCGGCCCGCTGAGCGACGACGGCCGCGTGCGCGGCCGCGCGGTCGCCGCGTTCCAGGACGGACACACCCACAGCGATCATTACCAGCGCAGCACCCAGGTGCTGTACGGCATCATCGAGGCCGACCTGGGCGAATCCACCTTGCTGACCGTCGGCGCCGACGCGCAGGACAGCGATCCGAAGGGCTCGAGCTGGGGCGGGATCCCGCTGCTCGACAGCAACGGCGACTTCAACGACAAGCCGCGTTCGTTCAACAACGGCGCGCGCTGGAGCCATTGGCGCCAGTACACGCGCACCGGTTTCGCGACCCTGGAGCATCGGTTCGGCAACGACTGGATCGCCAAGCTGCAACTCAACCATCAGGTCAACGGCTACGACGCCGCGCTCGGCGCCGCCGCGTCCGGCAATCCCGATCCGGTCACCGGCGCGGGCGTCGGCCTGTGGCTCGGCCAGTACATCGGCAAGACCGTCAGCAACGCCGCCGACGTGTACGTCAGCGGCCGCTTCGGCTGGTTCGGCCGCGAGCACGAACTGGTGGTCGGCGGCAGCCTGTCGCGCAAGCGCTGGACCAACACCGGTTACTTCGCGCCGGCCGACTATCCGACCGACGTGCCCGATTACCGCGCATGGAACGGCGATATCCCCGAGCCGGCCTGGCAACGCGGCTTCGGCGACAACGTGGTAACCCGCGAGAACGGCGCCTACATCGTCGGCCGTTTCGATCTGGCCGACCCGCTCAAGCTCATCGTCGGCAGCCGCATCGCCAGCTACAAGTCGCTCGACATCGACAAGAGCGGCGTGGTGGTTCCGTACGCCGGCGTGGTCTACGACTTGAACCGGAATTTCTCCGCGTTCGCCAGCTACAGCACCATCTTCAAGCCGCAGAGCTATCAGGACGAACGCGGCCGCGTCCTGGATCCGCTGGAAGGACAGAACTACGAAGTCGGGCTGAAGGGCGAGTTCTATGATGGCCGCCTCAACGCCAGTGCGGCGGTGTTCCAGCTCGATCAGGACAACTACCCTGATCCGACCGGCGGACGCACGCCGTCGGGCGGCATCGCCTACCGCGCCCTGCCCGGCGTGCGCACCAAGGGCTACGAGCTGGAAGTCTCCGGCCAGTTGCTGCCGGGTTGGCAGATCCAGGCCGGTTACGCGCATAAACTCGCGCGCCAGGCCGGCGCCAAGGTGTCGACCCTGGAACCGGAAGACCAATTCAGCATTCACACCAGCTACCGCCTGCGCGGCGGCCTCGAAGGTTGGACCGTCGGCGGCGGCGCGCGCTGGCAGAACCAGACCTTCGGCCCGATCCCGCATCCGCTGCTCGGCACCGTCGAACATCGCACCCAGCCGTACTGGTTGCTCGACCTGATGACCCGCTACGAGATCAACGACAAGCTGTCGGCGACGCTCAACGTCAGCAACCTGCTCGACAAGCGCTACTACACGATCTTCAGCTACTACAGCACCTACACCTGGGGCGAGCCGCGCAATGTGCGCGTGGCACTGACCTATCGGTTCTGACGAAGTTCGCGGCGAAATCTATCGAAGATCATCGGGAAGCAGCCGGAACTTTCCCGCAACCCCGTCACTCCGACTTGTACCAGGCCCCTGCCGCTGCAACCGCGGCAGATCGGCTGAACACAGCAGGAGCCAAGGATGTGAGCGAGCGAACGACCACTAAGCGGATCTGGTTTACGGCATCGGGCATCAGCCGCGATGGCTCGGTGAAACATTTTGCGGTGTCGCGCAAGGCAGGCGCGATCTACATCCGCGACTTCAGCGGCAAGGAGCATCGCTGCAACCTGCCCACCCCCAGCATCGCCGCTGTTCGGCGCCTGATCGCCTCGCTGTTCAACGTGAGAATCAGCGGCGTGGTGATGCAGCCGGCGTAGACGTCGCGCCGAGGCATACGTTGCTGACGACCGCGCCGTCACAGGCTTGCATTTGCGGCGGGCACCGATCCGAACGCCGAAACCAAAGCGCCCCATCCGTTCGGATGAGGCGCGTGCGTCGGCTACTGCAGTGGCGATCGGCGATCAGGGAATGATGCAGCCGCAATTGCGATAGCAGTGGTAGTACGTAACGTCCGTATAGCATTCGTCGCCGCCGCCGTTGGCGAGGCACTGATTGATCGCATTGGTCTGGCAGCGCGAGAAACAGCCGGAATTGCAGGCCGCGAACGCGGTGGTGGCGAAGCTCAGGCCGAATACGAACGCGCACAGCGTCATCAGCTTGGTGGTGCGGATCATGCGTCTCTCTCCTTGAGGCCCAGGATCGGGCGCAGGCAGCCTAGCATCGGTGCTGCGTCGCGCAAGAAAGCGATTCCGCACCTGCGTCGCAAAAAAACCGGTTGCGTGTTCGCACTAACGCGATCGAAGCGTCTCGTCGACGATCATGGCGGCGACACGATCGATCAACCGCGCCGGCCCGTCATCGAAATCCGGAACCGCCACCTACATCGGTATGGACTACCGCGATGGCACGCGGATCAAGGCTTCGCGCAGCCGTCGAATGCCCACTCACCGCGCGCCGCCATCGATCCTGTCGCGGTTCAATCCGCGGCGTCGATGGTCTCCGGCAACGTCATGCCCGGCGTCCAGCCGCTTTTCGCCAGGAAGGCCTTCGGATCGTCGAGTTCGATGATGTCCTTCAGCGCGGCCTTGCGATCCTTCGCCTGCAGGTAATACGCCTTGACGATGCGATAGCCGACCCAGTAACCCATGTCGTAGGGCTCGTCCGAACCGATGTGGTAGTCGTAGAACCAAGCGGTCAGATCGGTGCCGTCCATGGCGCGCACGAACGCGGATTCGATCTCGAGTTCCTTGCCGCGCGTCCACCCCGCATGCTTCGCGTTGGCGACCTTGCCGGAGATCAATTCGCCGATGAATTCAGCGGCGCCTTCGGCCAGCGCGAACCGCAGCACGGTGCCCCTCGGATCGCCCTTCTCGAACTCGGTGTCGATCGTCTGCTGGATGTGGGCGTATTCGTGGGCGATGACATGGACGAAACGGTCTTCCACGTCCGGATTCATGAACTCCGCGGCGCACAGGGCTTCCAGGCCGATGGTGACGCCGGCCGGGTTGGTGATGCCGACCGGCCGGCCGCGACCGACCACGATCGCGACCGGTGGGAACCGCGCCTGCGGGTACAAGGCCGCGAGCCGGTCGAACGATACGACGAGGCGTTTTTTAACCGCCGGCAGCGCCGCGAGGCAGTCCTTGGCTTTCGCGTACATGGCCGGATCGCTGGCCAGGCGATCGGCGATGCGCTGCGCGGTGACACGGCGGAGCTTGGCGAATTCGTGCAGGCTCTGGGTGCCGCCGGCGAGATAGTCCTGCTCGATCTGCTGCACGCTCGGCTTGCCCTCGGTGGCGTCGTACAGCGCGTAGAAACGGGTGACATCGTCGATGCGGATGTCCGGGCCTTGCACTTTGCCCGCATGGGCGGCGGCGCAAGCCGCAAGTGCGGCGAGGAAAATCGTCAGACGCAACAGTGTCGGCATGGTGTCGAACCTGGAGTGGATGGGGTGGCGGCGCATGGGTCGCGATACCGTGGAAACTGACGGCCCGGCTACATCACGCGATGCCGGCATGAGGATTTCGTTTTTGACTTGCATCCGCCGCGAAACAGAATCTGGGCTTACCGGCCGCGAGGCCGGAGGGTGAGGCATTGCGACATCGCGCCGATCGGGCCATGGCTGTCGTGAAGAATGCTGTGAGTCAGGCCGATGCCGTTGGCGCCGAAACTGACGCTGGTATCGAGTCCCAGCCACTCGCCGCGCGGCGGTGCGAACATATGCGCGGTGAGATCGAGGTTCGGAAACACCACTTCGTCGGTCGAGGCGCGCGGGGTGATGCCGTTGGCGATATCGATCATGCCCAGCACGCGCGCGCTGGCGCTGACCTGCTCGCCCGCGATCAGTGAACACGCGGTGCGCAGCCAATACGCCGCGCGTCCGGGTTCGATCTGGGCGCGACGCACCTCGACGCTGCGGACGAAGCCGCCCGGCCATACGCTGCCCGGTTCCCATACCGGCATGGTCTCGACCGGCGCGATCCGCGGCAGCGTGCTGCCGGCCCAGGCCGCGGTGTCGTAGTCCTGCATCAACCACGCCCGCAGGATCACCGCGACCCGGCCCGCGTGGCTCAGGCGCGCTTCGACCAGTTCGATGGTGCGGCCGGGCCGCAGCACGGCCACGTCGATATCGACGACATCGATCGGCAGAACCCCGAGGATGTCGTAGGACAGGCGCGCGAGCCGCAGCCCGTCGTCGCGTCGCGCATCGCGATCGGCCTCGACCGCGTGGGCGAGCAAGCCGAATGCGGGCGCGATGTGCTGCTCGGCGGGGTTCCAGCCGCCGCCGACCTGTTCGGTCGCGCGGAAACTGTTGGTATCGACTCGCTCGAAATACGCCGCCGTTGACGGCTGGCCTTGCGGATGCGGCATCTGCGGTTCTCTGCTGCGGGGCGACGTGGCGCGCGCTTATCGGGATGGTACCGATTCGGGCGCGGCTTGCTGTTTTTTTTCGTCACCGGCGCGGCGCAGTGCGAGCGCGATCGGCCTTTCTTGGAAATACGCAGCGTGGCCGCGCGCGACCGACGCTCAGCCTGCGGACGCCTCGCTGCGCAACCAGCGACAAAACGCCTCGACCGCCGGCGACGTATCGTCGCTTTGCCGGCGCACGATCCAGAAGCCGTAAGCGTTCGCCAGCACGGGCTCGAAGGGCTTGATCAGGCGGCCGCGGCGCAGATCGTCCTCGACCAGCGGCGCGACGCCGAGCGCGATGCCGTGTCCGGCGACCGCCGCTTCCTGGGCCAGATAGATGCTCGCGAACACCGGTCCGCGCGCCGCGTCCACCTCGTCCACGCCGCAGGCCTGCAGCCAGGCCGCCCAATCCGGCACACCGGCGCGGCCGGCGGCGCTTTCGTCGTGCAGCAGCGTGTGCTGGCGCAGATCCTCGGGCGTCGACGGCGGCGGCTGGCCGTCGGCCAACGCGGGCGCGCATACCGGGAACACCGGCGCGTCCAGGAATCGCTCGGCCCGCACGCCGTTGTAGCCGCCCGGTCCGTAGCGGATGGCCACGTCGATGCCGTCGCGGACGAAGTCGGCGGGCTCGTTGCCGGTCTCGATTCGCAGTTTGAGATCGGGGCAGTCGCGATGGAACCGATGCAACCTCGGCGCCAGCCACTTCGCCGCGAACGACTCCATCGTGCTCACGCGCAGGTGCGCGGCGGTGGGCGCGATGGCCCGGTCCAGGGCCAGATCGAGCGAAGCGAACCACTCGCCCAACGACGCGGCCAGCGCATCGCCCTCGGCGGTCAGCTCGACCGCGCGATGGCCGCGGTGGAACAACTTCACGCCCAGGTAAGCCTCCAGACGCTTGACTTGATGGCTGACCGCGGCCGGAGTGACGAACAACTGCTCGGCCGCGGCCTGGAAACTCAGGCATCGCGCGGCCGCTTCGAAAGCCCGCAAGGCATTGAGCGGAACAGGATGGCGGGGCTTCACGAGGAACCTCGAACGCGCGGGTGCCGGGTTCGCATCCTATCAAGTTAGTTTTTCTAAGGCGTGCGCGAAAACATCTCGTTTGTCGGCGACTCCGCTGGCGGAAATGATGCGGCCATCGAAAACCGTGGGCACGCAGCATGCGACTGGAATCATTGGACGACGATGTGATGATGTTCGTAGGCGACGAGCACGAGTCGGTCGCCTGCGCATTCTTCGACGGCGACGACGCGCTGCTGGTCGATACGCTCGGCAGCCTCGACGACGCGCACTGGCTGCGCCGCGTGCTGTGCGAGGAGCTGGGCAAGACCGTGCGCGCGATCGTATCGACCCACTTCATGAGCGACCACATCGCCGGCCTGTCGCTGTTCCCCGACGCGCTGACGATCGCGCATCGGCATTACCGTCATTGCTTCCTGTCGCAGAATCGGCGGGTCGACGGGTTCTATCGCGAACCGCGGGTGCTGTTCGACAACGCGATGACGCTGCGATGGGGCCGGCACGAACTGCGCCTGATCCACAATCCCGGCAAGACCATGGATCACATCAGCGTCGACGTCCCCAGCGCCGACCTGGTCTGCGCCGGCGACAACATCGTCGGCAACATCGTCTATCTGTCCAAGGCCGACCCCGCGATGATCCGCGCCGCGATCGGACGGATGCGGCAATTCGGCCGCGGCAGCGTCGTCGGCGGGCATATCGGCCGGTTCCCCGCCGCCGCGCTCGACAACGCGATCCATTACCTGGATCAATTGCAGCAAGCGGTCGTGCGCATCCGCGTGGCCGCGACCTCGCAGGCCGCCGACGATCGCATCGCCGCGATTCCGATCGAGGCCTGCCTGGCGCCGCGGGTCGAACCGACCGGCTTCGAACGCGAATGGCATCGACGCAATCTGGGCGTCATCCTCGCCCAGTCGGTGTTCGCGCTCGACGCCGCGCTCGCGCCGAAGGCGGTGCAGGCATGAGCCACGATGACCTGCTGTTCCGCCGCCGCATTCGCCGGCGTGAGTTTCTCGCTGGCGGTATCGGTCTCACCGCCGCGGCCTTGCTTCCCGGCGCTCGCGCCTTCGCGGCCGTCAGCAGCGACGAACTGCGCATCCAGCGACTGGCGTGGGCGGGCATCCGTCTGCAACTGCCGCAGGCGACCTTGTTGATCGATCCGCTGATCAATCCCGATGCATGGGGCGCCGCGCTCAAGGACCCGCTGATTCGCGTCGACGACAGCGTCGGCGACACCAGCGTGCTGATCACTCACGCGCACCCCGACCATTTCGATGCGATGGCCGCGGCGCAGGCGCTTAACCAAGGCGGCACGTTGGCGTATCCATCGGGAACCAACCCGCTGCCCATGCCGGCGAAGGCGCGCGCCCGGCCGAGCGCGCCGTGGGAGCCGCAATTGCTCGGCGACTTCACCGCCACCGCTGTGCCCGCTTCGGACGGTTACGGCGATCCGCAGGTGTCGTGGGTGGTGTCGGCCGGCGATCGCCGTATCTTCCACGGCGGCGACACCCTCTGGCATGGGCACTGGTGGCGGATCGGCCACCAGTTCGGCCCGTTCGACGCGGCCTTCCTGCCGGTCAACGGCGCGCGCTTCGGCTGGCGCAAACCGGTCAGCGGCCTGCCCGGCGTGCTGACCCCGGAGCAGGCGGTCGCAGCCGCGACCATCCTGCGCGCGCGCCGTCTGATTCCCATTCACTACGGCGTGACCGGCATGGACGATTACGTCGAAGTCGACGATCCGATCGGCCGCTTGCGCGAGGCGGCGCGCGACAAGCCTGTCGTCATCCAGCCGATGGCTCCGGGGACGTGGCTGGACTGGACGTCCTGAAACGTCGGGACGACGAGGCACTTGCCGCTGCGCTTCGCAGCGAAGCCCACACTTCCGGCCGCCATGGATCGGTGGCGCCATGGCCGCGGCCATCGGGCCAATCGCGTATTGCTCGCAACGACAGCGCGGTTCATCGCAAACTACGGCGGCCGGCGATCAGGCTCGCACAGCTGAGGCCACGTCCACTACAGGAGTTCGCGCATGGCTCGCCCGCTGTCGTTCGTCCCCGCACTCGCATTGACCACGCTCGCGCCGCTCACCTTCGCGCACGCCGCCACCCCAGCCAATGCGAGCGCGGACGAAAATTACGCCTTGCAACAGGCCGTGCATGCGCGACTCGACGGCGACCGCACCGGCGCCTGTTGGGCGGCCGCGTTGATCGACGGCGCGCGGGTGCAGCGCGCGTTCGTCTGCGCCGATCCGGCCCAGTTCACGCGCATCGGGGCCGATACCGCGTTCGAGATCGGCTCGATCAGCAAGACCATGACCGCCGCGTTGCTCGCCGAGTTGATCGGCGCGGGCAAGGCCTCGCTCGATGACCCGCTCGCGGCCTATCTGCCCGCCGGGACCGTGTTGCCGAGTTTCGAAGGCCAGCCGATCCTGCTGCGCCATCTCGTCGCTCACACCTCGGGACTGCCGGCGTTGCCGCCCGGCATCGCGCTGGACCCGCTCGATCCCTACGCCAGGCTCGACCCCAAGCAACTGCTCGACGCGCTCGCCCGGGTCAAGCTCAGCCACGCGCCGGGCCGCGAGTTCGCGTACTCCAACTACGCCTCGATGCTGCTGTCCTACGCGGTCGCGCGCCGCGCCGGACAGGACTACGAAACCCTGATCCACGAGCGCCTGTTCGAACCGCTGGGCATGCGCCACGCCTACATCGCGCGCAAACCGCAAGACGTGCGGACCGCCAGCGGGCATCTGCCAAATCACCAGGTCGTGCCGGCGTGGAATTTCGGCGCGGACCTGGCCGGGGTCGGCGGCGTGCGCGCCACGCTCGACGACATGGTGCGTTACCTGCAGGCGCAGCTGGGCCAGATCGAATCGCCGATCGCGCCCGCGTTGACGATGACCCAACAACGCTTGCCGGGCGCCACGCCGATCGCGATGAACTGGATGCTGCTTGAGCACGACGGCCGCACCTTTCATCAACATGCCGGCGGCACCGGCGGTTTCTCCGCATTCGCAGCCTTCGACCGCAGCCGATCGCGCGGCGTGGTGCTGCTGTCGGACACCGCGCTGACCTCGACCGGCGGCTTCGCCGAGTTCGGACTGCATCTGCTTGATCGCGAATTCCCCACGGTCAAACCGCGCAAGGCCGTGCCGGCCGCGCCGGCCTTGCTCGATGCGCTGGCCGGCGACTACGACATGGCAGGCATGCGGGTGACACTGACCCGCCGCGACACCGCGCTGGCGATACAAGCCGGCGGACAACCGGAGCTGCGCATGGGCCATGACGATCATGGCGATTTCTACCCGCTACAGCTCGATGCCCTGCTGACGCCGGTGCGCGGCGCCGACGGACGTTACGGTTTCGTCTGGCAACAGGGCGGCGGCAGCACTCAGGCGCGGCCGGTGTCGGCGCCGGCCGCATCCAGACCGGCGTTGCCGCGATTGTCTGCGCAGGCGCTACGTGCGTTCGCCGGCGAGTACCCGCTGACCCCGGCCTTCGTGCTGACCATCAGCGAACGCGACGGCGAGTTGTACGCGCAGGCGACCGGCCAAGGCGCGCTGCGTCTGGTCGCGGTCGCCGCCGACGTCTTCGCCGGCGACGCGGTGGCGTTGGAAATCCACTTCGAACGCGACGCCGACGGCCGAGTCACCGGCCTGGCCCTGCATCAGAACGGTCGCATCATCCACGCGGTTCGTCGCTGAGGCAACGACATCGGCCGGTGCGTCGCTGGACCGGCCGTTGCCAGTGGCCGTTCGGATCGACGATCGCTCGTTCCGCGATCGCTATCGGCGCAATGCGGTGTTCAGCCGATCGCGGCCGTTTGAGCGCTGCAAGTTGTTCGCGTTGATCGCCACGCCGATGGGATCATCGACGGTGATCGGCATGTACGCGTTGACCCGGGTTGAGCGCGGTCGGATCGAATCCGAACCGCGCCTGGTGCGATCAATCAATCGCGCGCGTCACCGTCACGCCAACGCCGCATCCACGATCTGCTGCGCCTCTTGCAACAACCGCCGCAGATGATCCTCGCTCTTGAAGCTTTCGGCGTAGATCTTGTAGATCGCCTCGGTGCCCGACGGGCGCGCAGCGAACCAGCCGTCCGCGGCCACGACCTTGATCCCGCCGATCGCCTCGCCGTTGCCGGGCGCCGTGCTGAGCACCTGTTCGATGGCGTCGCCGGCCAGACGATCGGTGCGCAATTGTTCGGGCGACAGCTTCGACAGCCTGGCTTTCTGCGCCGGAGTCGCGGCCGCGTCGACGCGGCTGGCGAACGGCTTACCAAGTTCGTCGGTCAATTGCGCATACGCCTCGCCCGGGTCGCGGCCGCGGCGCGCGGTAATCTCGGCCGACAGCAACGCCGGCACCAGGCCGTCCTTGTCGGTCGACCACGCCGTGCCGTCGCGCCGTAGCAACGAAGCCCCGGCGCTTTCTTCGCAACCGAAGCCGAGCGAGCCGTCGAGCAGGCCGTCGGAAAACCATTTGAAACCCACCGGCACTTCGAACAGCCTGCGGCCCAGACGCTCGACCACCCGATCGATCAGCGCAGTGCTCACCACGGTCTTGCCGACCGCGGCTTGATCGCTCCACTGCGGTCGATGCCGGAACAGGTAATCGATCAGCACCGACAGATAATGGTTCGGCTCCATCAGCCCGCCGCTACGGGTGACCACGCCGTGGCGGTCGTGATCCGGATCGCAGGCGAAGGCGACGTCGTACTGGTCCTTCAATCCGATCAACCGCTGCATCGCGTAGTTCGACGACGGGTCCATGCGGATCTTGCCGTCCCAGTCCGCGGTCATGAACGCGAATTGCGGATCGACCGTGTCGCTGACCACGGTGAGGTCGAGCCGGTAACGCTCGGCGATCGCCGACCAATAGCGCACACCGGCGCCACCCAGGGGATCGACGCCCATGTGGACGCCGGCGCCGCGGATCAGGTCGAAGTCGACGATGTTCGCCAGATCGGCGACGTAGTTGTTGAGGTAATCGTGCTCGCGGACGCATGAGGCCGCGCGCGCCTGCGCGTACGGCATACGCTCGACGCCTTTCAGCCCGGCCTCGATCAATTCGTTCGCGCGATTTTGCACCCACGCGGTGATCTCGGTGCCGGCCGGGCCGCCGTTGATCGCGTTGTACTTGAAGCCGCCGTTATCGGGCGGATTGTGCGACGGAGTGATGACGATGCCGTCGGCCAGGCCGCGGGTGCGGCCGCGGTTATGGGCCACGATCGCGTGCGATATCGCCGGTGTCGGCGTGAATTCGCCGCCGCGGGCGATCATCGTGTCCACGCCGTTGGCGGCGAGCACCTCCAGCGCGGTTTCGAACGCCGGCTGCGACAGCGCATGCGTGTCCAGGCCGATGAACAACGGCCCGTCGATGCCCTGGCGCTTGCGGTAATCGCAGATCGCCTGACTGATCGCGAGGATATGCCAGGCATTGAAACTGCGATCGAGCGAATTGCCGCGATGGCCGGACGTACCGAACGCGACGCGCTGCGCCGCGACCGAGGCATCGGGCCGCAGCTCGGCATAGGCGGCCAGCAACGCCGGGACGTCGGCCAGGATCGAGGCCGGCGCCGGCTTTCCGGCCAATGGACTGATGATCTGGCTCATGGCTGCGATCGCATGTTGAAGAGCTCCTGCCGGCGTATGCCGTCGGTCACTCTACAAAGCGCTGGGTGAGCATGGCGGCACCGGCCCGCATGCCGCGGCGTCGCCGGCGCAGCAGTTGCGGGTCAGGAACGCGATCAACCCGTTCATCGCCTCGAAGTCCGCGCGGTAGTTGACGTAACGCCCGCGCGCTTCGCCGTGGATCAGGCCGGCGGCCATCAATTCCTTCAGGTGGAAGGACAAGGTCGCGCCCGGCAGCGACAGCGCCTGCGCCAGTTCGCCGGCCATGCGGCCGCCATGTCCGGCCTCGACCAACTGGCGGAAGATCGCCAGCCGCGAAGCGTGGCCCAACGCGGCCAGGGATTGAGTTGCTTCTATCATTTCCATTAATCTAGAATAATCGAATAGACAGCCGCGAGCAACCCGCAATGACCTTGTCCCCATCCCTCGCCGACCTGCCGCATATCGACGCGGCGGCACTGCAGACGCCAGATCCCTCGCGGCTCGGCGCCGCGAGCCATCGGCCACGCATCCTGATTCTGTACGGCTCGCTGCGTCCGCAATCCTTCAGCCGCAAGCTGGCGCTGGAAGCCGAACGCGTGCTCCAGCACTTCGGCGCCGACACCCGCGTGTTCGATCCGCACGACTTGCCGATGCTCGACAGCGTCGCCGCCACGCATCCCAAGGTGCAGGAGCTGCGCGCGCTGTCGCTGTGGTCGGAAGGCCAGGTCTGGGTCAGTCCTGAGCGACACGGCGGGGTGACCGCGGTGTTCAAGAACCAGATCGACTGGCTGCCGCTGGAAGAAGGCAGCGTGCGCCCGACCCAGGGCCGCACCCTCGCGGTGATGCAGGTCTGCGGCGGCTCGCAGTCGTTCAACGTGGTCAACGCCCTGCGCCTGCTCGGCCGCTGGATGCGCATGATCACGATCCCGAATCAGTCGTCGGTGGCCAAGGCCTGGCAGGAGTTCGACGAACAAGGCCGGATGAAACCGTCCGCGTACTACGACCGCGTGGTCGATGTGATGGAAGAACTGGTCAAGTTCACCCTGCTGACCCGCGCACACAGCGACTATCTCACCAGTCGCTACAGCGAACGCAAGGGCGATCTGGCCTCGCAGCGGCTCGCGGTGGCGTCCGCGGCTATCGCGACTGCCGTCGAGAGCGCCGTGAAGCCCAGCGCCGAAACCGCCGCCGCGCCGATAGCCGTTGCAACGCCCGCGCCGTGTTGCGGGGTCGCCTGCTCCTGAAACCACGCGTTCCCGAGGCCGCCATGCACGCCGTCATCTATCACAACCCGCTTTGCGCGACCTCGCGCAATACGCTGGCACTGATCCGTCACGCCGGCATCGAACCGCGGGTCATCGAGTACCTGCAGCATCCGCCCAGCCGCGAGCGCCTGATCGAATTGATCGCCGCCGCCGGCTTGAGCGTTCGCGATGCGATGCGCCAAAGCGGAACGCCGTATCTCGAACTGGGCCTGGACGATCCGCAACTCGGTGATGGCGCCTTGCTGGATGCGATGCTGCGCACGCCCGTGCTGATCAACCGCCCGTTCGTGCAGACCCAGCTCGGCGTGCGGCTGTGCCGGCCGTCGGAGCGGGTGCTGGATATCCTGCCGCCGATCAGCGCAGCGTTCGCTAAGGAAGACGGCGAAGTGGTGATCGACGAGAACGGACGGCGGAAGCCATCGCCACCACCATGAACGGCGGCCGCTGAACGCCTGGCCGCACCGCATGCCTGCATCGTTTCGATCACTACGTTCGCAAGCGCGGTGTCGGCCCCCATCTCGACCGATATCAATGACCCGGCGCAGCCGCGCTTTCGGTGTGCATCACGCAGCGCCATCGATCGTCCAGCTTGACCCAGGTCGAGGTGTCGTACACCTCCATCTCAATGGGTTTTCCGTTCTGCTCGAACTTCTGATTGACGTGGTAACTGGCGACCGCCACATCGTCGCGCGGAAACACCACGTCCATCCCGGATATCTCGTAGGCGGTCAGTTTGTACCTGCCGTCCTTCGCCATCCGGGTGTAGGCCGCATGGTCGAACTTGTTGGCGCCATGCCCGCTCACCATGACGGCCGGCTCGGTCAGCATCGCGGTGGCGACCTCGGGGGCGCCGTCCATGATCGATTTCCAGAATTCGTTCTCAAGCCGTTCGATCTCGCCTTGCTGCTTGCTCAGATTCATGACGGTGATCCTCTCCAGGATGATCAAGCTCATGCATAAGCGCCGCGGCGTTATCATCCGGTGAGAGAAGTTTCAGCGGCGCCTAACAATCCGTCCCGACCCCGGCCGCTTCGCGGCTGGCTCGAATTCAGCCACTACCCATCGAACCGGAGGCCGACGATGTACGCGAAAGCGATGACGCCCATCCTGAACGTCTCGGACATGCAGCGCAGTTTCGCGTGGTTCGAAAAACTCGGCTGGAAGAAATGCTGGGACTGGGGCACGCCGCCGACCTTCGGCAGTGTCGGCTCGGGCGAATGCGAAATCTTCCTGTGCCTCAATGGGCAAGGCGGTCGCGGCGGAAACGAAGACCGGCCGACCTTCGGCCCGGGCTCGGACGAGGCGGCGGAAACCGGCGTGTGGATCTCGGTGTGGGTCGACGACGTCGATGCCGTCCACCAACGTTGCCTTGAACAGGGCATTGAAATCACCTGGGCGCCGACCGACATGCCCTGGGGCGTGCGCGAGATGCATGTGCGCCATCCCGACGGGCATGTGCTGCGGATCGGCCGCGGCATCGAGCACGCCTAGCGCGCCGACGATGGCGGCCGCAGTCAGTCGCCGCGTTCCGCCGCGTGCTGGCGCAGACGTTCGATAAAGGGTTTCTCGCGCAGGCTGCGTTCGATCGCCCACAGCACCGCCAACGCGGCCTCGCTGTCGGGCCCGAGCAATTCGGCCGAGGCGCTCGCCATCGTCGTCAGCGCCGCGCGGATGTTGACCAGTTGCTTGCGCCCCTTGGGCGTCAGCACGATCACGGTGCGGCGTCCGTCGGCCGGATCGGATTTCGAGCGCACCAACGACAGGCGGGTGAGCTCGCGTATCCACACGATCACCAGCGAATGCGATTGCCGCAGCACGCCGGCGAGCTCGGTCACCCCGAGCGGGCCGTGATCGTCCAGTGCGAGCAGGGTCGAAATCGTGCGCGGCGGCGCATCGACGCCGACGCTGGGATACCAGTCCTTCGCCCCCTGCACCAGTTCGTCGGCCAACCGCCGCAACAAATGGGCCAGGAACGCGGGGCCCTGCTGGTGGATGAAGTCGTTCATGCGCCTGGCCCTTGCACGGATGTAGCCGATCCTGCGACGAAACCATATTGCCGGCGTCGAAGATATATGTCAACGTTTACGTAAATCGGAACGTATCCGACCGGAGAACGTCGCCATGATGCTGCTGCGACATGCACAAATCGCCCTGCTGCTGAGCTGGGCGGGCGCCACCTTGCCGATCATGAGCGCCGCGCAAGCCTCGGCGGCGAACTCGGCCCCGACGCCGCGCTGCGAAATCGGCAGCTATCGCATGGCCGACGGCAGCGCGCTCGACATCGGTCCGGGCGAGCCGGGTCAACTGCGCTGGCGACATACCGACGGACGCACCGGCGCCCTCACCGCCACCGGCGAAGGCCGCTGGACCAGCCGCTACGGTTGGACCGATCGATCCGACGGCCACGTGGTCGTCATCGCCGACTGCGGAAAGCGCGGCATCCGCTTCGACAATGTCGCCGGCCGACGCGAAGCGCTGATTCAAGTGGACACCCGATTCCGCAGCAACGGCGTCGAACTCGCAGGGCGCCTGACCCTGCCGCCCGGCGACGCGCGGGTGCCGATCGTGGTGTTGATCCACGGCGCCGAACACAGCTCGGCGCTGGAGGATTACTCACTGCAACGCCAATTCGCCAGCGCCGGCATCGGCGTGTTCGCCTACGACAAACGCGGCACCGGCGTGTCGGCCGGGCGCTACACCCAGGACTACTTGCTGCTGGCGGTCGACGCCGTGCAGGCCGCGCGCGAAGCGCGTCGTCTCGCCGCGGGCCGCGCGGGCCGCATCGGCTATCAGGGCGGCAGCCAGGGCGGCTGGGTCGCGCCCTTGGCCGCGCGCATCGAGCCGGTGGATTTCGTCATAGTCAGCTTCGGCCTGGCGGTCTCGCCGTTCGAGGAAGATCGCGAGGCGATCGAATTCGACCTCAAGCGCGCGGGTTTCGGCGCCGACGCCGTGGCCCCGGCGATGGAAGTGGCGGACGCGACCGCGATGGTGGTCGAAAGCGATTTTCGCGAAGGCTTTGAACGGCTCGACGAGGTGAAGCGCAAATACGGCAAGCAGCCGTGGTTCCCATCGATACGCGGCAACTACAGCGGCTTCGTGCTGGGTGCATCGGAACAGGTATTGCGCAAGGACGCACCCGGCATGGTCGAAGGCATCCCGGTGCGCTACGACCCGATGCCGGTGCTGACCAATCTGCAAGTGCCGCAGTTGTGGCTGCTGGGCGGCCAGGATCGCGATGCGCCCCCGACGGAAACCCTGCGCCGCCTGGCGACCTTGAAGCAGGCCGGCCGGCCGATCCGCTGGGTCGTATTCGCCGACGCCGATCACGGCATGTACGAATTCGAAACGCGCGCGAACGGCGAGCGCGTCTCCACCCGCCAGCCGGAAAACTATTTCTCGCTGATGCGCGACTTCATCGTCGGCGGATCCGCGGCGGCACCGTAGCGCGGTGCGGACGCGCGCTCAGCGCTTGCCGCAATGCGTATCGGCGCAGGCGTTCGGCGACGGCAGGCGCACGAAGGTGTCGTCGTTCCAGCGCAGCGAATCGGCGGCCTCGTCATAGCGAAACGGCTCCGGCGCATCCAGTACTGATTTGCTGGCGCCGAACAGATCCGGGCTGGCCGGTAGCAAGCTCAGTTGCATAGCGCCCAGTTGCGCCTGCAGTCCGTTGCGACCTTGCACGACTTCGAGACGTCCGAGCCGTTCGCTTTGGAAGCTGCCCAAGTATCGCCGGGTTTGCGCGCGCGACGGCGACCATGCCCAGCCGTTCCATGCGCTGTCGGCGCGGACCTTCTGCACCGCATCGCGACGCTTGCCGACGGTACGGGCCAGACGCTCGGGATAGCCATCGATCAGCGCGCGCAGGCGCTCGCGCTCGCCGCCCTGCTCCGTCGCCAGGCCGATAAACACTTTCATCAGTTCCAGCTGCACGCCTTCCATCGCACTGTCGCTGTTGACCACCAGCGATAAACCGGTGTCCATCGTCGGCAACAACAGCGTGACCGACACCACGCCGACGTATCCGCCCGGATGCATCAACACTTGCTGGTTCTTATATGCGCATGAGTACCAACCGAGGCTGTAGCCATCGCAGACGAACTCGCCATCGGACAACTCGGCCTTCGCGCGCGGACCTTGTGCGATCGCGAAACTTGCGGCCGACGGCGCGCCGGTCGGCGAATGCCGGCGCAGGTTGGCCCGCATCCACGCGGCCATGTCGTCCGACGACGCCAGCAGACCGCCGGCTGCATGCATGAGTGCATCGGGTTTGGGCGGATAGGCGATCCAGGCCTGACCGTCCCAGCGATGGTTCCATGTCAGCCGGCGCGCGGGCGCGCGCGAGCTTTGGCTGTAGACGTGATCGAGCCGCAAGGGGCTCAGCACTTCGTGTTTCAGCCACGCCTGCCACGGCCGGCCGGTGCGCGTTTCCAGCGCGGCGCCGTAGATCAGATCGCCGAGGTTGGCGTAACGGAAGCCTTCGCTGCGCGCTTGCGTGTAACGCGCGAGCATCTCGGGGTAGTCGGCCGCGGGCACCTCGCGAACGTAGGCGGTCAAGAAGTTCAAGGTGTCGGTCTTGAGATTTTCTTGGTGCGACAACAGGTCGGCCATCATGATCCTGGCCGGGTCGGCCGGCGCCGGCAGTTTCAGCTGCGGCCAGATCTGCGCGAGCGTGGTATCGAGCGGCAGCACGCCGGTTTCGTCCAGACGCGCCGCAAGCAGCGCGAGGAAGGACTTGGTCTGCGAGGCGATGTAGAACAGCGACCTGTGATCGACGCTACCCGAATGGCCCACGCGCGCGGTTCCCTGCACGAACAGCAGCGGCGTGGCATCGCCCTGCACGACCACCGCCGACACCGCGGGAAATGCGCCGGGGATCCGGTGCATTTCAGCGAGCGCCTGGCGGATTTCGTCGCTTGCCTTGCGTACGTGTTGCGTGGCCAGCGCGTCGGTGTCGGCGCGCGGCGGTTGCGCGGCGGCGCTGGAGGCGATGAACGCCAGCGCGATGCCGCCGAGACCGCATCGCAACGCGGCCATGCCGGGGGCTTGGGTCATTTGTGTATGCATGCCGATCTCCATCGTCCGCTGTCGGGTTCTCGCGTGGGTAGCGAGGGGTTACAGCGCATGGATACGTTGGGGGGCGTTGTGGTTGCGGCGTGGCCGTTTTTGGAGGGGAGGCCTGCGGTCGTAGCGATGCGGGCGCGGTGTAGTTTCGCGGTTGTCGTTGTGACGCGGGCGCGGCTTGCGCCGCTCCTACAGGTAGGCCATGCGGCTTTCGCCTCATTTCAGATATCACTGCCAGCGCTGCGAGGCTTGTAACTCGCGTTAGCAACAGCACACCCGAAGGGCGGCGCACATGGATGTGCGCCGTGCGCCACCGGGACAG
>NZ_LMHM01000012.1:432303-432390 GCF_001427785.1 Lysobacter sp. Root690 | reverse complement strand
TTTCTTTTGTCGCTTTTGACAAAAGAAAGTAACTCGGCCGCTTGCGGACGAAAGCTGTTGATCCTGCCTTCGGCCCTAAATCTCTAC
>NZ_LMHM01000012.1:351936-432254 GCF_001427785.1 Lysobacter sp. Root690 | reverse complement strand
AGGCATGCGCCACACGGGACATCCATGTCCCGGTGGCGCACGGCGTGCATCCTGCACGCCGCCTTTCGGGTGTGCTGTTGCTAACGCGAGTCCGTGGCTTCGCAGCGCTGGATGAACTGCGCGGCTTCAGGCTCAAGCAAAAGCGACACGGCCTACCTGTAGGAGCGGCGCGAGCCGCGACCGCGGGAATTCGACTACGTCGTAGCTTCCAATAACGTTGTCATGGCACGGGTGACGCGTACCTATGCCCGTCACCCTTCGGTGCCCTTTGCTAACGCGTTACAGGCGTCGCTTGAGGAACGCCGACTCAGTGGCTAAGGCACAAGCGAAGCATCGAACAATCCACCCGGAACCCTGCGATCGTCTCCATCCGTCGCCAACAGCAATCGGATAGTGTCCGATTCCATACGCGCATCGACCCCCTCGATCTTCTGCACCGGATTCACCGGTTCGACCCGCTGCACGTTCCCCTCGACGTCGGCGATCCCTATCGCCGCGCCAATACAAGGACCATCGTGATAGGTATCGTCGACATGCTCGGCGACCGCGCTGAAAACCATCCGACCGTCGGGCAACGCCGACCCGTCGGTGAAACCCAATGGAACGCCATCGACCCGGCCCAGCTCGACGGTGACGATGCGCGCTGGCAACTCGGGAAGACGCAACTCATCGACGCCGCCCAAGGCACCCAGCACATCGGCAAGCGGAAAACCGATCAGCGCGTTTTCCGGATGCCCGCCGCTGGCGCGTTGCAACAGCACCAGTTCCTGGCCGCGCACCACCGCGCCTTCGATATTCAAGCTGGGAAAACGCGCCTGCAACGTCGTGTACGGCGCGGACAGATCGACCAGTCGCGGCGGGCCGCTCAATGCACCCGATGCGTCCAGACCGAGCAATACACCGGTCCGTCGGTTCGGCTTGGAGCCCGAAGCCAGGGCCAACAGCGCGCCGCTCGGATGACCGGCGAACGCAGGCAAACGGACCAGCGCTTCGAGATCGGGCTTGAGCGCCTTGCGCGCGGCCGCATCGTCGGGCAAGTCGCCCGCGAAGATCCGCACCCAGCCTGCATCGTGTCGCCCCGCGAGACCGAAGACCCCCAGGTGCAATTCGTCGTCGGCGATCGCGTACAGGACATCGCCGACGACCACGATGCCGCTGGCCGCGCTGAGCCGATCGGGCACGCCGATTTGCGCGGCGGAAAACCGCAGCGGACGCAGCGGGTGCAGATCGATCATGGCGTGTGGATCATCGTGCCCGCCTCATTGACGCTTGGGCTTGCTGTGCCACAGCGCGTTGACGATGATCCATTTGCCGTCAAACCGGCCCATATGGAAATAGTCGACGAACCACGGCGTTTCCAGCCGCACCGATGCGGCTTCGTCGGTCACGTCGAGCACCCGGCAAGTCCGGTTCCATTGCTCTTTCGGCGTCTTCAGCGCGCCCTGTTTGGTCAGCACGACCAGTTCTTCCTTCGACATGCGGCGCAGACCAAGCCGCTCATAAGGCGTATCGCCGATCACCGCGCGCTTGGCCAGGTCCGGATGCAGTGCGCGCGCAACCCGCTCCGGGTTCGCTTCGAGCTGACCGTCCACATAATCGAAGCAGGTCGCTTCGATCGCGGCGATCGTGGCCGGATCGGCGACGGGTGCGGCGGGCGCCACCGCGGATGCGGTCGCAAGAACGAGCGAAAACGCCAACATCATGACCTCCATGGGTCGAAACGGGACAGTGCGGGTGAGGTCGTGAACTGCATGCAATCGCGCTACCGCACCGCGGACCACATGCGCGCCGCGCATCGAGGCGGGCGCGCCGGCGATCATCGGCGCTGCAAACCTCGCAGCACAAGTGCCGCGATCCACGCGCGGTGTTCGAATGCATGCGTGCCGAAACGTTGCCGCCAGCGCGCCGGGACCTCCGCATGCGCGACGTCCCGGTGCACCGGCGGCGAAACGATCACCGCGATCCGGCGCCGCCATGCTGGGCGAATGGCCGGGTGCTTCCGTCCGTGGCGATGAGCTCCACCGTGTACGGCTCCACGCGTCCGTCCGGCATTTCCATGCCCGGCGATCCGGCCGGCATGCCGGGCAACGTAAGGCCACGCGCCTGCGGACGCTCGGCGAGCAGACGCTTGATGTCCTCGACCGGAACGTGGCCTTCGATCACGTAGCCGTCGATCTGAGCGGTGTGGCACGAACCCTTGCCGAACGGAATGCCGAGCCGTTGCTTGAGCGGATGGATATTGTCCTGATCGCGGACTTCGACCGGAAACCCCGCCTGGCGCAGGTGATCGACCCACAGGCCGCAGCAGCCGCAGGTCGGGCTCTTGTGGACCAGCACGCGCGGCAAGGTGTCGGCGGCGGCCGACCGCTGAGCCGATGCCGTTGCGGTTGCCGAAACCGGCGTCGCCGCCAGCGAGGTCTCCGGCGGCCGGGCGCAGGCGCTCAAGACCAGCCCGGCTGCCAACAACAACGACAGTCCCGCGGTATGGCTCATTCGCATGTCCGTTCTCCCTGCTGTTTGTTCGCAATGACCGATGAGTGATCAGTCGGAAAATCAATGACGATGCGCATGACGGTCTTCGGTTGTCGGAGGCGGTTTAGGTGATGTCGCGGGCTTGGCATGTCCACACAGGTGTCGGCGGCCGCGGCGCGACCGCCAATGGAATCGAATGACATGGGAACTCCATATGCGTCTATAGATGTCCGTTGAACACGGACACGAGCGTCGCCGCCATCCCGCGCGACAGGCGGGCCGGGTGCGGCGACATGGGCGCGCAATGCGCCGACGGATGCTCAGGCGATGGGAGGCCGAATCAGATGAGGCAAGGCCGGCGCTGGGTAAGCGAGCGCCAAGGCCGCGGTCACGCGATCGTGCGCGGCCAGCAGCGACGCCTGCGACACGTCGGGAATCAGCGACGCGTACACCTGAGGGGAGGCGCATTGGCATGCCGAGGATTGGCAGCAGTCCGGCGCGGCGGGATCGCAAGGCTCTGGCGCAGTGGCGGATGCATCGGGGAAGCCCGCGTTGTGCGTATTCGCCGCCATCGCCGACCCATGTCCGGCGCAGTGCGATGCCGCGGCGTCACCCACCGCGCCGATCGCGTGCTTGCCCGATGGAATCGTCATTTCGACGGGCAGACGCACCGACGCGTGCGCCGTCCAGATCCCGTTCAAGACCAGGATCAGGCTCAGCAGCACGCGCAGCAGGACAGTCGATGCGGACATCGCCGCACGATAACCCATCGCGAAGCGCGCGGCATGCTTACTGACGTGGGAAGGTCGGTGCGCGCGAGGCCGCGATAACGGCCGCGCGTTCGCGCCGCATCAACGATAGGGCGGCGGCGTCTTCTGCCCGTAAAACACCGGCCAGTGAAGCACCGACGCGACCGGCTTGCCGTCGAGTACGGCGGGCCGATAAAACCACTGCAGCGCCGCGAGCATGGCCGCGTCGTCGATATCGCCATGGCCGCTGGACACGCCGACTTTCAGGTTTTTCCTGCCACCGTCGCGATCGATCTGGATCAGCAGCACGACCTTGCCGCGCAGCTTGTCGTCCTTGACCGCGGCAGGCCACTTCGGCGGATTCGCCTTCATCGAGGCGCTGTCGGGCCGCGCTTCGACATCGACTTTGACCGAAGCCCAGCACCCCTCGTACACCGGAAAGTCCACGGGGATGCGGATCCGTCCCGGCGCGGGCTGGCCGTTTTCGATGGCGGGTTTGTACCGCCAATGCTTCGCCGCCTCGAGCGCCGCCTCGTCGAAATAGGCCTGGCCGGCCGACCGTTCGATCGTCGCCTTGTTGAACTCGCCGAACTTGTCGACGTCCACCAGCACGATCGCCGTGCCGTCGACGCAGGCTTCGATCGCCTGCGACGGATATTTCGCCGGATTGAGCCTGCGCGAGGACGTATCGACGCTGGGGCCGAAATCCGATACGTCCTCAGCGGCGACGGGCGCCGCGGCGAACATCGCGACCGCGCCGAGCACAAGCCAAGCACCTGTTTGTTTCATGAGCATCCCTTCATCGATCCGCGGCCCATCTCGGACCCGGGTGTTGGCCGTGTCGGCGAAGGCTAGCACGCTGGCCGCGGTGCCCCGGCCGGTCTGCGATGGCGCGAACGAGGGCGATGCGCCGGTCCGGCCTTGAGCGCATCGGCATGCTTTAAGCGCTCATGCGGAACACAACCGCGCACATGACGATCCAGGCTTGAGACCCCGGACGTGATCCGGATTTGGCAACGGCGCCCGGCCCCATGCCTCGCCCTGACCTTCCGCACGCTCCATCGCGAGTGCGTACGCGGCGGACCACAACTGCCATGAAACTGAAATACAACCGGCGTCCAATGTCTGCCATTGCGCACTCACTCGTATTCGGTTCGATGCCGAAAGCCGCCAACCGCACCGTGGTCACCACCTTCCGCACTCAGCCGGGCGTCCGCGAGGCGCTGGAGGTCGCGGCGGGCATGGAGAACCGCAGCATGTCGAACCTGATGGAACGACTGGCGATCGAACACTGCCGCAGCAAGGGGATTCCGATCGCCGGACTGGAAGCCGACGACGACACCCGCGGCCAACGCGGCCAATCGGGCTGATCCGCAATCGACACACAGGGGACGTGCTGATGAAGAAATTCCTGGGACCCGGTCTGGCCGTCCTGCTTCTGCTGGGCGTGGCCGCCGGGGTAGTGTTCTCGGCGAAGGACAAGCGCGCCGGCGACCAGGCCGCGCAACAGGCCGCCGCGAACAACGCCACGGCCGCGCGCCAGATCACCGTGCGGGTGCTGACCGGCTCGGAGAAACTCGACTTCCTGCGCGACCGGGAACTGACCCGCATCCTCGCCGGCGAAGGCATCGCGCTGGACGTGCAGAAGGCCGGCTCGCGCGAGATCGCGACCCGCCCCGACCTGAAGCAATTCGACGTCGCCTACCCGGCCGGCGCGGCCGCGGCCAAGAAGATCGCCGCGGTCACCGGCTCGCGCCGCCTCTACAACAGCTTCTACACGCCCATGGCGGTGGCCAGCTGGAAGCAGTTGCTGCCGACTCTGGAAGGCAACGGCATCGTCCATCAAGAGGGCGGCACCTATTTCATCGTCGACATGCGCAAGCTGGTCGAGCTGATGGAAAAGGGCGCGCGCTGGAAGGAACTGCAGCCCAATCCGAACTACGCGGTCAGCAAGTCGGTGTTGATCACCAGCACCGATGTGCGCACCAGCAACTCGGCGGCGATGTACCTGGCGCTGGCGAGCTATCTGGCCAACGGCGACAACGTGGTCGATACCGAAACCGTCGCCGACGGCGTCGCCGATCGCCTGGTCCATCTGTTCGCCAAGCAGGGCTATCAAGAAGCCAGTTCGTCCGGTCCGTTCGAGGACTACGTGACCATGAAGCTCGGCAAGAGCCCGCTGGTGATGATCTACGAGCAGCAGTTCCTCGAATACGCCTTCAAGCATCCCAGCGTGGACCCGAACATGGTCCTGCTGTACCCGCAGCCGACCATCCTGACCAAGCACACCATCGTCGCGATCAGCGACAAGGGCGAGCGCTTCGCGCAGGTGTTCGAACGCGACCCGCGCATCCAGGCGATCGCCCACCGTTACGGCCTGCGCGGCACCGACAACAGCGCGCTGTTCGCGCAGGCCAAGGCCCGCAAGCTCGACGTGCCGCAGACCCTGGTCGACGTGGTCGATCCGCCGACCTACGACTTGCTCGAACGCATGATCTCCCGCATCGAATCCACTCTCGGACACTGATCCCATGACCATGCAGACTTCGTCGCAGACGCCGGAAGAAACCTCGGTGCTGACCCTGGACATGCCCGAACCGGTGGCGGTGGTGCGCGAGCCCGATCAGGCCAGCGCGATGATCCCGTTCAAGGACGAGCTGCGCACGCAGCTGTTGTCGCAGGCCGACGGCTTCATCCAGGACTTGCTTACGCTCGATCCGCATTCGGAGGATTTCCGCAGCCGCGTCGACAGCGCGTTCCGCCTGGGCCGCAAGGAGATCGGCGACAGCACCTTGCTGACCAACAAGTTCCTCGACAAGAGTTTCGTCAAGGACGCCGACAGCCCGGCGTTCAAGGTGATGAGCGAGATGCGCATGCTGTTCGAGGACCTCAACCCCTCGAAGGAAGGCGATCTGCTCGGCGTGCACAAGCTGCTCGGCCTGATCCCGTTCGGCAACAAGTTGCGCGCCTACCTGCTGCGGTTCGACGCGGCCGGCGATTCGATCCGCAAGACCATCGATCATCTGTACGGCGTGCAGGACGAACTCGCGCGCGACGACCAGGCGCTGTACGCCACCATGCAGAAGCTGCTGGAAGCGCTGACCCGGCTCAAGGCCGCCGACCTGTTCGCCAACGAACTCGACGCCAAGCTGTCGGCGGCGATCGACGGCCTGAAGGCGACCGATCCGGCGCGCGCCAAGGCGGTCGAACAGGAAGTGCTGTTCTATGTGCGCCAGGCGAGCCAGGACATCAAGACCCAGATCCTGGTCTGCATCAACGGCTACAAGATGCTCGAAGGCCTGCGCAAGACCGGGCGCGAGCTGCGCAACGGCTGCGACCGCATGGCGACCATCGGCATGTCCAGCCTGTCGATCGCGGTGACCTTGGCGCGCGCGCAGGGCTATCAGATCAAGGTGATGGATGCGCTGGCCTCAAGTTCGAAGGCGATCGAAGGCCTGATCGCCTCGACTTCGACCCAGTTCGGCCAGCACGTCGACCGCGTCGCCGAATTCCAGAGCAATCCGCTGATCGGCGTGCAGGCACTGCAGACCGCGTTCGACACCACCTTCGCCGCGCTCGACCGCATGGACGAATTCCGCGGCAAGGCGATCCAGACCATGGGCGTCAACATCGGCAACCTCAAGACCCTGATCGACAAGGGCGAGGCGCGCATGAACCGCGAAGGCACCGCGATCGCGGCGATGCAGCACGCGACCGCCGCGCCCGCAGGTCCGGTGGCGCTCTGATTTCGCCGGCGACTTCGCCAGGACCCGCCTTGTCAGGAATGACTGCCATGACCCGATTTCTACGCCTGTTCGCCGCCGCCGTGGCCGTGTCCGTTCTGGCCGCGTGCGGCGGCGCGCAGGACGCTGCGCCGACCGACAGCGACGCCGCGCCGCAACGCGCGTTCACCGTGCTGGCTGGATCCGAGATCAAGGACGTCGATACCCAACTCGGCGACGACATCCGCAAGGCGACCGGCATCGACGTGCGCTTCACCTACTCGGGCACGCTCGACGCGATCGATCGGCTCAACGCGGGCGAGGCCTTCGATGCGGTGTGGGTGAGCCATGGCAAATACCTGGCGATGAATCCGACGCTCAAGTCGCGGATCAAGGCGCAGGAAAAAATCATGCTGTCGCCGGTGATCCTCGGCGTCAAAGCGTCCAAGGCCGCCGCATTGGGCTGGGACAAGACCGACCCGACCTGGAAGGACATCGCCGACGCCGCCGGCAGCGGCCGCTTCACCTTCGGCATGACCAATCCGACCGCGAGCAACACCGGCTTCACCGCGGTGATCGGCATCGCCGCGGCGCTGGCCTCCAATCCCGATGCGCTGACCGAAGCCGATGTCGCCAATCCGGCGCTCAAGGCGTTCTATCAGGGCCAGCGCATGACCGCCGGCTCCTCGGGCTGGTTGGCCGACGCCTACGCCGCCGATCCGTCCAAGGCCGACGGCCTCATCAACTACGAGTCGGTGATCCTGTCGCTCAATCACGGCGGCAAGCTGCCCGAGCCGCTGGTGCCGGTGTATCCCAAGGAAGGCATCATCACCGCCGACTATCCGCTGATGCTGCTCGACGCCGGCAAGCGCGGCGACTACGACACCTTGGTCGCGTACCTGCGCTCGCCCGCATTCCAGACCAGGTTGTCGGCCGCGACCCTGCGTCGCCCGGTCAGTCCGGACGCGACCGCGGCGGCGGAGATTCCCAACCGCACCCTGATCGAATTGCCGTTCCCCGGCCAGCCGCAGGTCATCGATCGCCTGCTCGACAGTTTCCTCGCCGACATGCGCATCCCGTCGACCTCGCGTTACGTGCTCGACCTGTCAGGCTCGATGGAACGCGACGACCGTCTGGGCCAGCTCAAGACGGCGATGAACACCCTGGCCGGCGGCGACAGCGCCTCGCTGAGCTCGCGTTATGCGCGCTTCCAGAACCGCGAACGCATCGGCCTGCTGCCGTTTTCCAGCCAACCGATGCCGACCCGCACGTTCGACATGGGCAGCGGCGCCGACAGCAACCGCGCGACCCTCGCGGCGATCAAGGCCGCGGTGGAACCGATGGCCGCCAACGGCGGCACCGCGATCTACGACAGCGTGCGCCAGGCCCTGCTCGAACTCGCCAGCGAGAAACGCAGCCGTGCGGAAAACCGCTATTACACCGTGGTGCTGATGACCGACGGCGAAAACAACGAAGGCATCGAACTGCAGGAATTTCTGCGCTGGCGCGAGCGCCAGGACGACGCGGTCAAGTCGATCCGGGTGTTCCCGATCATTTTCGGCGAGGCCGACGCCTCGGAAATGAAGTCGCTGGCCGACGCCACCGGCGGCAAGGCCTTCGACGCGAAGTCGCAATCGCTCGCGCTGGTGTTCAAGGACATCCGCGGTTACCAGTGACAGCATCGATCGATGGATAAGCCAGTCGCCCTTCCCACCGCGAACAAGCTGCGGCTGTACCTGTACAGCACCCGCAATATCGTCGGCTGCTGCCTGGGCGCGATCGGGCTGGTGTTGTTGTTCACCGGGGTGATCGGCGCGGGCTGGCCGTTGATCGTGGCCGGGCTGTACGCCGCCGGCGCGATCGGCTGGCCGCGCAGCACCCTGGCCGATGCGGTGGCGAACAGCGAAGTCTCAGCCGATCAACTGGTGCAGCATCTGGATCGGCTGGTGAATCAGGTCGCCAAGGCCTTGCCGCCCGCGGCGCTGGAATCGCTGCGCAGCATCCAGAACACCTTGCGCGACTTATTGCCGCGCCTGCGCACGCTGAAGGATTCCAGCGCGCTGTCGGCGCAATCGGCTTTCACCATCCAGGAAACCCTGCGCCGCTATCTGCCGGACATGCTTGCCAGCTATCTCCGCCTTCCGCCGGCGTTCGCGAAAATGCAGGCCCTAGACGACGGACGCACCGCCGCGCAGACCTTAACCGATCAGCTGCAATTGCTGGATGCGTCGTTGAAGAAGATCGCGCAGGAAGCCTTCGCCGGCGATGCCGAGGCCCTGATCGAAAGCGGCCGATTCCTGCAGCAGAAGTTCGACCCCAAGCCCGCGTACGAACTCGCCGTCGACAACCACGCCAAACACTCCAAGCCCTAGCCGCACCGTCGCGGCCGAGGCGACGCCCGCGACCCGAGGCGGGCCGCGGGCGTCACCGGCAAGCGTCAGAGCGGACAGGGACGGGTGCCGTCTCCGCGCTTGAGGCAAGTGATCAGATTGGTTTCGCATTGCATGCCGCCGCCGGCCGCGATGCAGGCATCGTAGGTGTTCCAGCAACGGGTGCATGCATTGGTGGCCGCGCTGGCGCTCATGAACATCGAACAGCCGAAGACGAATGCGGCCAGGGCCGCGGTGGTGCGTCGCTGCATCTTCATGAAAATCTCCGTTTAGTTGTGTGCTTCCCTACCGCCCGGTCACTCATTGACGGGCCGGCCGATGGTAGGCCCGGGCGAAAATCGTGTCCACACGGGTTGGTTCGGTAGTGACGGCCGGCGCGTTTCGGCCTTTCACGCAGGCTGCGCGATCAGATGCATGCAGCGGCGCTCGCCGCGAGCGGTGTCGATCTCATGGTGCGCGACCGGTCGCCGGCATCCTCGCTCGCTGTCGTGCGGACGCAACGGCGCGCGCGGCGCTCATGATCGCGGCGTCAGTCGTCGCAACGTTTATCATCACGTCTCGGCCAATCCTGGATGGCGCATTGAACGCTCCCGTCGCGGCGAACAGAAGGCGCATCCGACGCCGCTGGTATGTGCTGGTGGCGATGCTGCTGGTACTGGCGGGGTTATGGCGGCAGTTTCCGGGGCCGCGTTTCGGCCTGGCTTTCACTCTCGCCACCGGCATCGGCCGCGATGCACTGCAGCGGCGCATCGATGGTCTGGAGGACGCGGCGATTCGGCGCGCGCCTATGAGTGCGCAGGACAAGCAATTCCTCGGCGATTTCTACCGGACCCTGGCCAGCGGCGGAAAGCTGGTGATCCTGGCGCGGCAGACCGGTCGCATGATGGATCACTACCTCGACGGATCGGGTCGCGACTATCGCCTGCATCCGGCCATCTTCACCGGTAACGCCAAGGTCCGCGCGCAGATGGCGCTGCTGGACAAACGCGTCGCCGGCCTGCCCTGCCTCGATGGACAACGCGTCTCTAGCGCGACGTTCTACATGCCCGACCGCAGTCAGACCGATTCGGTGTTTGGCCTGTATTACGGCAGCGTGCATCTAACCCAGAACAAAACCGCCGATGGCTGCCGGCGTCACTGGCGCGCGGAGGTTCCGTGGGTGTGGCCGTCCTATCCGAGCCTGCGGGCGAAATACAGCGACCCGCATGCGGAAAGCTTTCCGCTGCCGAACCTGCAATCGATTTTTCTCGGCCCGCGACGCGCGTTGCGTGTCGACAATGGACTGGGCGAATACCTGACCCGGATCGGACTGGCCAAGTCGTTCCTCGCCTATGCCGAATGGGACGAGGAGCCGCGAGCCGCCGCGGCGAAATGATTGGACACGCGTGCTCGCGATTGATTCCGACTTGCCCGCTCGCGTATTTTCCCTCGGCGTCCCGCGCATCGCGACGACCGCGGCGCGCGGAGCCGAATGGACACACACCGAACGCTCAAGGAGCCGCACCGTGTCGATGGACGATCGAATCTGGACCTTGATGGTGGCCGCCATCGGCCAACGCATCGACAGCCCACCCGCGCTGGCGCTGATCGAGGCCATCGGCGCCAAGCCGCTGCGCGCGGTGACGCCGCGCAACCTCTACGATCACACCGCCTCGAAACAGCACGGCCTTTCGGTGACGTGCAAACCGACGCCGAAGCACCGGCCGTATTGGCCCGAGCGCAGGGAAAAGCGCGCCTACATCAACTACATCACCCAGATCATGATCGATCCGGCCTACACCGGCCCGCTGCCCGGCGGCCTGCGCTGGGGCCTGAGCAAGCCCGAGCTCGATGCGATCGCGAGTTTCGAACTGCGCGGTTCGCGCGATATTCCGTACTGGAATTTCGAAGCGCCCGGCCCGCTGGTCAAGCTCGCCGCGACGACGTCCAGCTATGCCTTGTTCCCCGAGGATCAGCCCGCGTTCGACCGGATCTGGATGGAGCTGGATGAAGAGTCGGACTTCGTCTCCGCCTACGCCGAATACGAACAGACCAAGCCACTGGTCTATGTCGAGGACGCCTTCTTCACCGTCTGGTGCGGCTTGAACGGTCTGCTGGACGAGCAGCGATTCGACGCGCAGGCGCTGCAACCACTACGCGATCGCTCGATCACGCCGCTGGCCTTCCTGCACGGCCCCTGCGCGCGGCTGCTGTGGAGCGGCGACGTCCGGCCGCAGTTCCTCGCGTTCGTGGCCTTGTACTACAACGGCATCGGCCTGCCGGACGAGCAACGCTGGGTGTCCGATATCAACAAGGCATTCGCAATCTCCAACCATTTCCAGGACGATCCCACGCGAATGACCCAGGACGACTGGGCGAACTACGACGCGATCGCGCCGCTGATCGATGAGCGCTACGCGCAGTGGCAGCGTGGCGAACTCAAGGCGAGGCCCAGGTCGCCGGGTTAGTCGAACAGCGCCGCGCAGCCGCGCCATCGACAGCGCGCGCGAGGATCGCTAAAGATTTCGATAGCCGCCTCCGCGCGCGGCTGGTCTCATGACGCCTCGAACAGCGCCACGGACGCCTTCCTGGCGCAACTCTCCCGGAGCCACGCATGAGCACCCCCAATCGAACCGTCACCGTGTTCGGCGCCTATGGCCATACCGGCCGTTTCGTCGTCGCCGAACTCGTCGCGCGCGGATGGACGCCGATCCTGTCCGGCCGCGACGCGGACAAGCTGGCCGCGCTCGGCCTGGCGTTTCCCGGACTGGAGCAACGGCCCGGGTCGATCGAAGACGCCGCCTCGCTCGACCACGCGCTCGCCGGCGCGGCGGCGGTGATCAATTGCGCCGGGCCGTTCCTGGACACCGCGGCGCCGGTGATCGAAGCCGCGTTGCGCGCACGCATCCACTACCTGGACGTCTGCGCCGAACAGCAGGCGGTGATCGACATCTACGAGCGCTTCGCCGAACCGGCGAAAGCCGCCGGCATCACGATCCTGCCGGCGATGGCGTTCTACGGCGGCCTCGCCGACCTGCTCGCCACCGCGGCGCTGGGCGACTGGCCGGACGCCGAGGCCATCGAGATCGCGGTCGCGCTCGACAGCTGGCATCCCACCGTCGGCACGCGCCTGACCGGCGAGCGCAATCATTACCGGCGCCGGGTGGTGTCGAACGGCGCGCTCGCATTCGTCGCCGATCCGACGCCGACGCGCGAATGGACCTTCCCCGAGCCGTTCGCTGCCCAGGAAGTGGTCGCGGTGCCGCTGTCGGAGATCATCACCCTGTCGCGGCACGTGCGCAGCGACGAAGTGCATTCGTACATGAATCTCGCACCGCTCAAGGATCTGCGCGATCCAAACACGCCGACACCGGTGCCGACCGATGCGCAGGGACGTTCGTCGCAGCTGTTCGTGATGGACACCGTGATTCGCAGGAACGGACAAGCCCGCCATGCCAGCGCGAGCGGACGCGACATCTATGCGATTACCGCGCCGTTGATCGTGGAGGCGCTGCAGCGCATCGGCGACGGACGCAGCCACGCGAGAGGTGTCGTCGCGCCCGGTGAGGCCTTCAACGCGCGCGACTTTCTCGAAGCCTTGCCGGCGCTGAGTTTGTTGTTCCGGCAGGAGTGAGATTCCTGCGACTGCCGCGTTGCGGCGGCCGTCCGATCACTGCGCACTATGAGGAAAAGGCCGGGCCATTTCGCGGCCCGACCTGTCCATTCAACCAAGCAACTCACGAGCCGTTCCGCGACGGCCCGTGAGTCCATTCCGTCAACGTTGCATCGACCGTAAGCCTCAGATCTTGAAGTCGTCGAACGCCACCTGCTCATCGGGCACGCCGAGGCGATGCAACAACTGCCGCGTCGCGGCCAGCATCGCCGGTGGGCCGCACAGGTAGAAATCGCAATCCAGCAACGCGGGATGATCCTTCAGCAGTCGATCATGCGCGGCCTCATGCACCAAGCCGCGTACCAGCGCATCGTCGCATTCGGCCGCCTCGGACAGCACCAGATGCCAACTGAAGTTGCCGTTGCGTTGCGCCAGCAACGCCATCTCATCCACGTACGGCGCATCGCGCAGCACCCGCGCGCCGTACCAGTAGTGGATGCGTTCCTGCGCGCCCTGGCTGAGCAGCGAATGGATCATCGCCCGCAACGGCGCCATGCCGGCGCCGCCACCGATGAACACCTTCTCGCGCCCGTTCGGACGAATCGCGAAGTCGCCGAACGGGCCGCTGAAGTTGACCCGGTCGCCGGGCTGCAAGGTGTACAGATAGGTCGAACCCTTGCCCGGTGGCTGACGTTTTCGATCCTGCCGCCCTGGGCTGAACCGCGCCAGCAAGGTCAGACGTCCGTCGGTCGCGTCGATCGGCACAGACAACGAGTACGAGCGACGCACCGCCTCGCGGTTGGACAAGGTATCAGGCAAGTCCAGCGCGGCCCAGTCGCCGTGATGCTCGTCCGGCCGGACGATGCGATCGCAAGGCAGTTCGTAGTCGGGCACATGCACCTGCAGATAGGCGCCGGGTTGGTACTCCGGCCCCGGCGGCTGCACCGGCTTGAGCACGATCTCGCGCAGGAACGGCGTGATCGCGGTGACCCGCTCGACCGTGGCCTCGTGCTCGGTCCACAGACTCGCGCCGCCGGCCACTTCGACCTCCATATCGGCCTCCAGCGGCAGATTGCAGGCCAGGCGATGACCGATCTTGAGCTTGCTCTGGCTCAGATGCGCGCGGTCGGCCGCGGTCGGCGCCGGCGGCACGCCGCGATAACGCACCTCGCACAGCCCGCAGCTTTGGCCGCCACCGCAGTTGGACGGCAGTTGCAGGCCGTTGCGCGCCAAGGCCACATACACGCTGTCGCCGGCCGCGGCCTTGACCGTGCGCAACTTGCTGCCGTTGGGTGCGTACACGGTCAGCTCGCGCGCGCGGCGCCAGCGCTGCGGAACGAATTCGCGCAGATGGAAGCTGGCGACCAGCAGCCACACGCCGGTCAACGCCAGCCACAGCCCGCCGATACCGGCGCCGATCACCAGCGGGTTGTTGAAGTTCGAGCGATTGGCGTAATCCATGATGTGCAACATCCAGAACACATCGAACAAACGCCAGGTGCTGTTGCGATGCGCCAGTACCTCGCCGGTCTGCGCCGACAGGTACACCGTCGTGTCCTGCGAATCGTCGAAGTCGACCCGCCACGAACGCGCGTCGTGATCGCGGACTTCCTGGGTCCAGTCCAGCAGGATCGGCGTCTGCGGCTTGCCGGGTCCGTTGTACGAAGCCACCGCCAACTCGCGCGCGAGTTCGCGATCGATGACCACGGCGCGGCCGGTGCGGGCGTCGAACAGACGCTGCCGCTTTCCGTCGAGCGCCTGATAGACCGGGCGATCAAGCAGCCAGCCCGACACGATCACCTGCGCCGAGCCGGCTTGCTGCAACACCTCGCCCGCCTCAAGCACATCCGCCGGCCAGGCGCGCGGCGCGTGCTCATGCGCGCGGAACTCGTGGCCCTGCACTTCGTCGTGCGGCAGCAATCCCATCATCAGGCCGCTGGCCATCCACAGCACGAACTGCAGGCCGATCAGCAGGCCGACCCATTTATGCAGCCAACGCATCCAGGGCGTCATGCGGTTCGCCTCCAGCGAAAGCTGTAGAACACCAGCCAGGCGCCGCTCAGGGCGAACAGCAGGCCGACCGACGCGGCGATACGCAACAAGGTGTTGTTGACGTCGCTGCGCGCCTGGTAATCCATGATGTGGAACATCCACAGGAAATCGAACCAGCGCCACAAGCTGTGGCGACGCGCCAGCAGATCGCCTGTGTCGGGCGAAAAATAGAACGTGGTCGCGCCGCTGTCGGCGAAACGCACCGCCCACATCGGCACCGGCCGTTTCGCCACTTCCTGCGGCGCCTTGGTTACCCATTCCACGCCGACGATCTCGGCTTCGCCCTGGTAGGCCTTGCGCGCCAGCGCGACCACCGTTCCGCGTTCCAGCGGGGTGATCTTCGCGCCGCTGCGCGCGTCGATCAACGCGGCTTGTTTGTCTTGCCCATTTTTCTCCTGCCTGATCTCGTACACCTCCTGATCCAGCAGGCGCTTGAGCTTGACCGAGGTGATGTCCGGATAACGATCGAGCAAAGCGGCCTGCCCGATCCGCGGCGTGGCCGCGGCGAGCGATTCGCTATGTGCGTGGGCGAGGTGATCGCCGTGAATGATCTCGAGTGGAACGACGGTCATGTAGACCCCGCTGATCATCCACAGCAGCGCCTGCACGCCGACGATCAGGCCGATCCACTTGTGGGCGCGGCGCGCCCAGAATGCGGGTTTCATAAGATGTCTCGCAATGCCTGGATACCCTGCCCGCCCCACCGGCTCGCGCCGATGGAACGGGCACCGTCGATTACCAGCGATAACCGAAACGCGCATACCAACGCCGACCCAGCAAATCGTAGGTCATGGTGTCGGTGTTGGCGTCGGTATAGCTCTGGATGAAGGGCGGCTTCTTGTCGAACAGGTTGTCGATGCCGAACGACACGTCGAACGATTTCACCGGCGAGTACTTCAGCTGCACGTTGTGGTAACTCACGCTCGGCGAGTGATCGCCGATATCGCCACGCGCGGCGTTGATGTCGTCGGCCTTGCCGATGTACTGCAGGCTGTAGCTGCCCGACCATTCATCGCGGCTCATCGTCAACGAGGTGAACGCGCGCCAGTGGGTGTAGCTGCCGCGCCCGCCGGTGATCTTGCCCGCGTAGTGGATGACCTCGGCGCTCGGGAATGGCCGCACGTCGTACCTGTCCAGGTACGACACGTCCAGGCTGAAGCTGGAATCGAACCCGGCCAGGTCGAACTCGTACAGACCGCCCAGGTCGATGCCCGACACTCTCTCGTCGGCGGCGTTGACCGGCTGCGAGGACAGGAAATCGACTTCGCCGGTGATCGGGTTGCGGGTGAAGTTCTCGTTGCCGCAGAACGGATGCGCCAGGCCGGGCGTGTTGTAGCAGATCGCCAGCTTGGTCGATCCGTCGATGCGCTGGATTGCATTGTCGATGCGGATGTTGAAGTAGTCCGCGGTCAAGGTCAGGCCCGGGGCGAAGCCCGGCGTCCACACCGCGCCGAGGGTCAGCGAACGCGCGTCTTCCGGTTCCAGGTTCTTGTTGCCGCCCGAGGTGGTCAGGATGGTGTTGCCCGGTTGCACGTAACCGGCCGGCACGCCGTAGGCCTGGCAGTTTTGCCGCACTTGCGAACCGGCCGGCTGGCTGGCCCAGCCGCTGCACGGATCGGTGGTGGTCAGGTTGCCTTCGGCGATGCCGCCGAACAGCTCGGGGATGTTGGGGATGCGGAACGCGGTCGCGTAGTTGGCGCGCAACTTCAGCGACGGCACCACCTGCCAGTCCAGCCCGACCTTGTAGTTGATGTCCTCGCCGAACAGGTCGTAGTCCGAATAGCGCACGGCCAGGTTCAAGGTCAGCGATTCGGCGAGCGCGCGGCCCTGCAGCAGCGGCACGGCGAATTCGGCGAACGCTTCCTTGGCGGTGTACTCGCCGGCGATGGCGTCCTGCTGGTTGGTGTTGGCGATGCCCAGGATGGTCAGCGGATCCGGATCGCGCCAGCCGCGCTCCTTGCGCACCTCGATGCCCGAGGCGAATCCGACCCAGCCGGCCGGCAGTTCGAACAACTGGCCGCTCAGATTCGCGGTGAAGCTCTTCTGCTCGTTGCCGCCGTGATCGCGAGTGGTGAACAGGATGTAGTCCAGCACCTTCTGCGAGATATCGCCGTAACCGAGGTAATCGCCGCACGGAATCGCGGCGCCCGGCGCATTGCTGCAGATCGCCGGGTTGAGCGTGTTGTCGACGCGGTCGAGATTGGCGACCTTGGTCGATCCGTCGGTGCCGGTGTTGCGGCCCCAGTTGATCGCGGCCGACCAGTCCCAGTTCATGCCCAGCCGTCCTTCCAGCCCGACCACCGCGCGGAAGGTATTGGTTTCCTGAAAGAACTCGCGCGGCCCGGCTTCTTCCAGGCGCCTGCGTTGCAACAGCAGGTTCTGCCCGGTCGGATTGGTCGGGTGATTGGCGGCGATGTTGATCGGACGGTAGACGCCCAGTCCGCCCGGCGCGGCCAATTGGTCCGACTGCCGATTGGTGTACATCAGTTCGGTGAACAGGCTCAGGTCGTCGCTCAGTTGCATGTCGCCCAGCATGCTGGCGCTGATGCGCTTGATCGGGTTGACCGCGTTGAGGGTCGGGTTGCCGTTGTAGTTGTGCTTGGCGGCCGAGTACGGCTCGTAGAAATTGCCGTCGCCGCCCAGCACCTGATTGAAGTTGATGCGGCGGCCGTCGGCGAGCAAAGCGCGGCCGCCGATCGTGGTCGAACTGCCGACGCATTCCAGACGGCCGTCGACTTCGCCCAGCCCGCACGGCGCGCGGGAAGCCATGTTGACCGTGCCGCCTTCGGAGTAACTCAGGCCGGCCATCAGCGAACCGCGCTCGCTGTGGGTGCCCCAGACCAGATCGAACGCGGCATCGTCGCCGTCGTTCTCGAAGGTCTGGCCGTAGCGCACCGCCACCTCGGCGCCGTCGTATTTCTTCTTGGTGATGATGTTGACCACGCCGGCGACGGCGTCGGCGCCGTAGATCGCCGAGGCGCCGTCCTTGAGCACTTCGATGCGCTCGATCAACGCCACCGGGATCATGTTGAGATCCACCGAGCTGTTGGCGCCGGTGCCGCCGTTGACGACGCGGCGACCGTTCAACAGCACCAGGGTGCGGTTGATGCCGAGGCCGCGCAGATTGACCTGGCTGGTGCCGTAGCCGTTCTCGGCCCAGTACGCGTTGGACTGGCTGCCGGCGAAACCGGCCGAGGCCGGCAGACGCTGAAGCAAGGTGTCGACCGAGGTCGCGCCGGAGCGCTCGATCGCTTCGGCGTCGAGCACGGTGACCGGGCCGACGCCGGACAACTGCAGCCGCTTGATGTGGCTGCCGGTGACCTGCACCGCGTCGAGCGTGGTGGCTTGCCCGGTGGTCTGCTCGTTGGCTTGCTCGGCCGCTTGCGCGCCGCTGTCCTGGGCGAATGACGACGGAACAAAACCAACGCACAGCAGCAGGCCTACGGCCGCCGCGAGGGGGTCGCGCTTGAAAAACATGGGTTCTCTCTCCCCGAAAGGTATGACGTGTTCGAAGCCGGCCCGCGGCCCCCAATCGGGAACCAAGCGAATGCCAAGGGCGCGGCGGAATGTCGCCTAAGGCGACCGAACAGGATCAGGCGATCGGAGGTCGGAACAGTCGCGAGATTTCCTCGCCCACCGCAGGCAGCAACGGCTGGGCAAGATAGGCCGAGGCCAGCAGGTGCTGGGCGGCGAACAAGGGCGCGTTGCGCCCGGGGAAGAAGGTCAGCATGCAGCTGCAAGCGCAGCCGGACAGGCCTTCGCAATCGCAGTCGTCGTGATGGGCCAGCGGCGAAGCGGGATCCTGGCCGGCGGTTCGCTTGCTCGCATCAACACCATTGGCGGTGTCGGCGGCTTTTACTTTGGCCTTGGCCGTGGTCGCGTTGGAATGATGCGATGCGCCGCTCTGGGTACCGCGACCCAGCTCATTGACCGCCATCCGCGTCGCCGCCCACGCGCTGAAGATTCCGTCCGTGCAGAGCACCAGAATAAGGGCAATTCGCAGGAGCACGCGGAGCGACGGCATGAGCGTGTAGCGAGACCGGAAGCTTGTATATACCACAGCAATAACATGCCTATACAAGCACTGTCAAACGTATCGCGGCGCAGCATGCGCGGCCGTTGGCGCGGTTGTATAGACCTGTAATGCTACGGCGCATGGACGCTCCCAAGCCGCACTATCTCAAGCTCAAGCACTACATTCTTCGGCATGTCACCGCCGGCGACTGGAAGCCTGCCAGCCGCATCCCCAGCGAGAACGATCTGGTCAAGAAGTTCGGCATCTCGCGCATGACCGTGAACCGCGCGCTGCGTGAATTGACCGACAGTGGCGTGCTTGAGCGGGTCCAGGGCGTGGGCACCTTCGTCGCCGGGCCGAAGGCGGAATCGGCGATGTTCGAAGTGCGCAGCATCCGCGACGAGATCGTGTCGCGCGGCCAGACCCACAGCGTGCAGGTGCTGACCTGCGAGGCGGTGCAGGCGCGCGCGACCGTCACCGCGCAGTTCGCGCTGACGCCGGGCAGCGAGCTGTTCCACACCCGCTTGCTGCACAACGCCAACGGCAAGCCGCTGCAACTGGAAGATCGCTTCGTCAATCCGGCCTGCGCGCCGGAGTACCTGGACCTGGATTTCCACGTCGAGCTTCCGCACCAATACCTGATGCGGGTCGCGCCGCTGGAACGCACCGAGCACATCATCGAAGCCGAAGTCGCGCAGAAGCGCATGGCCGCGCAACTGGCCGTGCACGAAGGCGATCCGCTGCTGGTGCTGACCCGGCGTACCTGGTCGCGCAGCCAGGTCGCCAGTTATGTGCGGCTGATCTGTCCGGCCTCGCAGTACCGCTTCGTCGGCTCGTTCTCGGTCGGCGATTCGCGCTAGCGCCGCACGGCTGGGCCGCTGAGCGGCGATGGGACAGCGCGCGGGCTATAGTGCCCGCCGTTTCCTCACGATCGCGCGCCATGAACCTGATTGCCCACGTAGAGATTCCGGTCCTCGACCTGGATCGCGCCATCGGTTTCTACAGCAGTGTCTTCGGCATCGCGTTCGGCCGGACCGTGCAGGTCCACGACAGCACGATGGCGTATTTCCCGTTCGAACCGGGCCGCGACGGCGCCAGCGGCGCGCTCGCGCAAGGTCCGGAATATGCGCCGGCGACGACCGGCGCGGTGGTCTATTTCAGCGTCGACGACGTCGGCGCGACCCTCGACAAAGCCGTCGCGCTGGGCAGCACGATCCTGTTCCTGGCCTCCGCGGTCACCGAGCGCGGCATGGTCGCCGAGATCAGCGACAGCGAAGGCAATCGCATCGCGATCCAGTCGCGCTGACGGTTCTTGCGGTTAGCGCAGCTCGCCTCCTCGGCGAGCGCCGGCTCAATCGCGGCCGCGCATCGCCCCGCAGTGGCTCAACGCGGCGCCGGGCAAGGACGCTGGCCGTCGCCGTAGCTCAGGCAGGCCAGGTAGGACGAGAAGCAATAGGCCGGATCGACCCCGCCGCTGCTCAGGCACGACTCGTAATTTTGCTCGCAACGCTTGCACACATCGGTCGCGGCGTTTGCGCTGACGAACATCGACATGCCGAACACGAATGCGGCCAAAGCCAGCGTGCTGATTGCCTGCGGTTTCATCGAAGCCTCCTGAAATTTTCTTCGCCGGCGGACGCATCCGGCATGGCGCCTTGCATGGCCGCTCGATCGTAGGCGCGCGGACCGGCGCGATGTGTGCGCGGCGACGCAGTTCGGCGCGCGCGATCGCCGCCGGCTGACCGGCATCACCGCGCGGCGCGGCAAGGCCAACGGGGCGATCCACGCAAATCGATCGAAGGTCTGCCCGCGGCGGGCGATCGCCTCGAGTCCGATCGTTCGCCTGCGCGCAGCGCTTTAAACCATTTCGCGGCCGGCCTCATCCCAAACCTTCCTGTCACTGGCGAGCTCGCCCGAGGAAGCTGCATGTCATCCGGACCGTACCGTGTCATGACGATCGTCGTCGCTATGTTGTTGTCGTGTCCGTGGCTCGGCGCGGCGGCCACGGACCTGGGCCGGGCCAACACGCAGGCTCGGCAACTGATTCAAAAGACGATGAAGGAGCGACGCATTCCGGGTCTGCAGATCGCGGTGGTCAAGGACGGCAAGGTGGTGCTGTCGGAAAGCTACGGCCTGGCCAATGTCGAAAACCGTCTGCCCGCGACCCGGACCACATTGTTCCCGCTCAACTCGGCGACCAAGTCGTTTACCGGCGTGGCGATGATGCAGTTGGCTGAAGCCGGGCTGGTGGACCTCGACGCGCCGGTGTCGCGTTATCTCGACGATCTGCCCGAAGCCTGGCGCGCGGTGCGCGTGCGCCAGTTGCTCGCGCATACCTCCGGGCTGCCCGACATCCTCGATGAGCAGGGACTGATCGGCGGCGGCACCGAGTCGAACGCGTGGAAGTTGGTGTACCAGCGGCCGGTGCAGGCGGCCGTCGGCGAACGCTTCGAGTACAACCAGGTCAACTACGCCCTACTCGCCCGCATCATCGCCAGGCAGAGCCAGATGCCGTACGAGCGTTACCTTTCGCAGCATCAGTTCGCCATCGTCGGCATGCCGTCTACGCAGTTCGGCGACAGTTACGATCTAGTTCCCGGCGCGGCCACGATCTACAGCTACTTCCCGCGCAAGACCGACGACCCGGGCAGCGCCGAGCGCCTCTCGCACTGGTTCTACGACATGCCGCCGAGCCTGTGGGCGGGCGGCGGCATCCAGACCACCGCCGATGAAGTCGCGCACTGGATCGTCGCGCTGTCGGACGGCCGGCTGATCAACGCCGCCAGCTTGCGCGGCATGTGGACGCCGGAGAAATTGAGCAGCGGCGCTGACGGCAGCTGGTCGGCGGGCTGGCCGGTGCTCGGCACGGCCGCGAATCCGCAACGCGCGGGTATCGGTGGCGCGCGCGCGGCGTTTATCGTCTATCCGGACGATCGGCTCGCGGTGATCGTGCTGACCAACCTGGTCGGCGCGAATCCCGAGCGCTTCATTGCGCAGATCGCCGCGCTGTATCAACCGACCCAGCGCGCGGCTGCGCGCTGATTCGCCACCGCAACCGCTCGCGCGTAAACCTCACCCCCATCGCCCATCGGAGCAAGACCGTGCGCAAACTACTCGTCATCGCAGGACTGTCCCTGAGTCTGTTCGGCCCGGCCATGGCCCAGCCGAAAGTCGACCTGTCCAAGCTCGACACCGGCATGGCCGGGCCGCGCGCGCAGGTGCTGGTGCTGGGCTCGGTGCATTTGTCGGAGATGCCGAAAAGCTTCAAGCCCGAGTCGCTGGATCCGCTGCTCGACCGGCTCGCCGCATTCAAGCCCGAGCTGATCACCATCGAGGCGATCTCCGGTGAAGGCTGCGACCTCGTCGCGCGCCACCCGGCCGTGTACGCGCCCGAGGACGTGGACCGGTTTTGCCGCGACCCCTCGCCCGCGCGGGCCGCAACCGGGCTGGACGTGCCCGCGGCCATCGCCGAAGTGCGCAAGACCTTAAAGACCTGGCCGGCGCAACCCACGCCGGCGCAGCGGCGGCGATTGGCGGCGACCTTCCTGGCCGCCAACGATAGCGCGTCGGCGTTTGTGCAGTGGTTGTACCTGCCCAAGTCCGAACGCCATGTCGGCGACGGCCTGGACGCGGCATTGGTGGCGCTGCTGCAGAGGTTCGAAACGCGCAACAACGAGAGCTTCCAGATCGCCGCGCCTGTGGCGGTACGGCTGGGGCTGCAACGGCTGTACGCGGTCGACGACCACACCGGCGATAACGTCTATATCGACGACCCGGAACGTTACGGCAAGGCGATCCAGAAGGCCTGGGACAGCGCCGGCGCGGCGGCCTTGGCCTCGCGCAAACAGCAGGACACGTTGACGGAGCAATCGCAAATGCTGGCGCTGTACCGGCTGATCAACACACCCGAAGCGCAGCGCCTGAAGATCGACGCCGACTTCGGCGCGGCCATGCGCGAAACCTCGCCGCAGCACTACGGCCAGTTGTACGTGGCCGGCTGGGAGGGACGCAATCTGCGCATGGTCGCCAATATCCGCGCGGCATTCGCCGATTACCCCGGCGCGCGCGTGCTGTCGATCGTCGGCGCCACGCACAAGCCCTGGTTCGACAACCTGCTCGGGCAGATGCAGGGCGTGGATGTGATCGATGCCGGCAAAATCCTGAAGTAATACCGTGCGACCAGGCCGCGGTGCGGTTATCGTCACCGCACCGCGGCCGTTGTTTGCGACAGCTTGCCTTGAGCGCGATCGTGCGACGGCCGGACGCTGGTTCAATCCGGGAGCACAGGCAATGCAAAGGACACTGCGGGCATGTGTGTTGGTCGCGGCTCTAGCCGGCGCCGCGACCGCGCACGCGGCGGCGACCACAGCCCATCCGCCTGACACGATCGCGGCAGGCGCCGTCGCGCCTCCGCCGATCGTCGATATGGACGCGATCGTGGTCACCGGCGCGCAGCCGGGACCGGGCTTGTGGAAGTTCCACAAGGGCGATCGCACGTTGTGGGTGCTCGGCACCTTGTCGCCGCTGCCTCAGCACATCACCTGGGTGTCGCGCGACGTGGATGCCGCGGTCGCGCAATCCGACATCGCACTGCAGCCGCCCGGCCTGTCGGTCGGCGCGGACATCGGCCTGTTCGGCCGGCTGTCGCTGATCCCGTCGCTGTTCAAGCTGCGCAAGAATCCCGACGGCGCCACCCTCGAACAACGGCTGCCACCGGATCTGTATGCGCGCTGGAGCGTACTGAAGGCGAAGTACATCGGCGGCGACCGCGCGATCGAGCGCTGGCGCCCGGTGTTCGCCGCGAGTGAGCTGTATCAGGCCGCGCTGAAGAAGAACGGCCTGGTCGAAACAGGCGGGATCATCGGGCCGGTGCTGGAGAACGCGGTCAAGCAGGCCGGCATCGATAAGCGCGCGACGACGTTCGCGATCAAGGTCGACGATCCCAAGGCCACGCTCAAGGCCTTCAATGCGTCCTCGCTGGACGACGTCGAGTGCTTTCGCAAGACCCTGGACCGGCTGGAAACCGATCTGGCGGTGATGCGCACCCGCGCCAACGCCTGGGCCACCGGCGATATCGATACGCTGCGCGCCCTGCCTTACGACGATCAAGGCCTGGCCTGCCTCAGCGCGCTGACCGAATCGGGTTTCAGCCAGAAGATGGGTATCGCGAACATCCAGGAGAAGATCGCGCAACGCTGGTATCAAAGCGTGGACGAGGCGGTGCGCGACCATCGCGTGGTCTTCGCGGTGCTGCCGATCACGCAATTGCTCAAGCCCGATGGCGTGGTCGCCAAGCTGCAGGCGAAAGGCTACGAGGTCGAAGCGCCCTGACCGGTTCGAGCTGCGTGGGCCGCGTCCGCAACGGTGGTCAAAGCGGGGCGATGGCGCGACACTGGCAGCCTTCGCCGCATGGGCCGCCGGCATGATCGCGCGACGGCCCGCCCCGCGATCTGCGATCGCATGGATTGAGTGAGTCGAACGCCCATCCCGCACAGGAGCCGCCCGATGGCCACCGCCTCCAGCAAGAAGGTCGTGCTCGCCGCCTTGTTCGGCAACACCGCCATCGCGGTGACCAAGCTGATCGCCGCCGCGATCACCGGCAGCTCGGCGATGCTGAGCGAAGGCGTTCACTCGTTGGTCGATACCTGCAACGAACTCCTGCTGCTGTACGGCATGAAACGCGCCGAACGCCCGCCCGATGCGACCCAGCCGTTCGGTTACGGTCGCGAAGTTTATTTCTGGAGTTTCATCGTCGCCCTGCTGGTGTTCGCGCTCGGCGCGGGGGTTTCGTTCTACGAAGGCATCACCCACCTGCAACACCCCAAGACCATGGAACGCCCGCTCATCAACTATGGGGTGCTCGGGATTTCCATGCTGTTCGAAGGCATCTCGTGGTGGGTGGCGATGAAAACCTTCCGCGCGAGCAAGGGCAGCCGCGGCTGGTTCGAGACCTTTCGCGCCAGCAAGGACGCCAGCACCTTCACCGTTTTGTTCGAAGACACCGCGGCGCTTTGCGGGCTGTCGATCGCGTTCGCCGGTGTCGCCCTGTCGCATGCCACCGGCAATCCGGTGTACGACGGCTACGCCTCGATCGGTATCGGCCTGGTGCTCGCGCTGGCCTCGTTCCTGCTCGCGCGCGAAACCAAGGGTCTGCTGCTCGGCGAAGCCGCGCATCCGCACGTGCGCGACTCGATCCTGCGCATCGCCAACAGCGACGAGGGCATCCGTTCGGCGAACGGCGTGCTGACCATGCAGCTCGGGCCGAATTCGGTGCTCGCGACCTTGAGCGCGGAATTCGAAGACCACTTGCTGATCCCGCAGGTCGAGGCCTGCGTCAATCGCATCGAGGCCGCGGTGCGCCGCGAGCATCCCGATGTGGTGGCCTTGTTCGTGAAACCGCAGACCGCCGAGGTCTGGCGGCAGCGCATGACCCGGTTGCGCGGCGATTCGCCGCCTTGACGATCGTCTGAGCGCGACGCGGTCCGCCTGCACCGCACTTTCGCGCCAATGCACGATCGAGGTTTTTCGTGAGCGATTCGCTGTCGTCGCTACGAGCCGCGCCGCGCCGCGCCTGCGTTTAATGCTCTCTTCACTGCGCCACCGTAGGCTGCTTGGATACCGATTCCGCCGGTTGCACGGAGATCAAGCGCATTCGTCTGCTGCACGCTCCATTTCGCGCCGCTGTCATCGCGGCGCTCGCGATGTCATTCGCCGGTTCGGTCGCCGCGGCGGCCGGTACGCCAGCGTGCAAGCAACGCGTACTGCAGGAATTCGGCTGGCGCTTCGTTGCCTCCGACGCCAAAACGGTCGACATCCATCCGGGCCATCCCTGCGACCGGCGCGATCTGGCCGAGGCCAAGGCCGCCGGCGATCTGACCGTCGCGATGCCCGCCGGCCTCACGGCGAGTGAACGCGAACGCGTGTTCGACGGTTTATTGCGGCATCCGGCCACCCACTGCGCCTACGGCTTCACCCTGGGCGCGGCGACGCGGCGCGCGGTCGATCGGTTGGTCGACAACCGCGGCTTCGCTTTTACCGCCCTGCAGATCGGCTGGATCGGTTTCGGCCCAACCGGATCGGCGCGCGACGGCTGGAGGCCGATCGCGTTGTTCGGCCGCGGCTATCGGCCTCGCGACGGCAATTCGCGCGCGATCGACGCCTTTTACGACGGCCGGGTCCGCGCCGAATGCGGTGTGGGCCGGCAGGTCGCGCAGTACGCCACCCAGGCCGAACTGTATGGCCGCGACGGCTTCGACCGCCAGTTCGACGCCGACGAAATCATCATCGGCACGTTCAATCGCCTGCACCGCACCCGCAGCATTCTGCTGGGCACCTCCGCCGGCGAGTTCACCCACGACGGTCGCGCCAGCGCGGCCGCGGCGAGCGGGCGACAGGCGTTCATGGGCTTGCCGGGCTTCGTCTTCCACGTGTTCGATCGCGCCAGCCTGGACGATCTGAACAACCAGGCCGAGAACTTCGTCGTCTACGACGTCAGCGCCCAGGCCGCGGCGGCGCTGCGCCGTCATGGCGGCTTCGAGTACTACAACGACCGCAACCGGGAAATCTGGTCGCTGGCGCGTTCGCTGAAGCTGGATAAGTCGAAGCGGCTGTACGAGCGTCTGCTGTACGAGCGCGATCCCGTGCTGCGCGCCGCGCTATCGGACGAGGCGCGCGTAACCGTCGCTAAGATCGACCGTCTGCTCGCCGATCCGTTCTATCGCGGTTTCGCGATCTATGTTCACAAGCTAGGGATCAAGCCGGTCGGCTTCCATATCGCCCGCCTGCTCGACCGCAATCCGCGCACACCGTTCCGGGTTGAGCTGGCCTTGCATAATCTGCACACGACCTTGTACGACCGCTATGTGGCGTATCGACTCGCGCAGTGCGTCGGCACGGCTACCGACGTTAATCGCGGATCTTGAAGCCCGGGTTTTCGTTGAGCGTTCCATCCACTTCTAGCACGACGAAGCGCTGGCCATTGGCGTGGAACACCACCGGGATCGGATCGAGGAACATCGGCCGTCGCACGAAACGCAGGATCCAGCCGAACTGTTCCAGCGTGGCCAGCGCATCGAGCTGGGCTGGCGACAGGCCCTCGCGCAGTCCTACCGGACTGACGACTTGCGCGGATTGGCGGCGTTCGCGATCGGTCATGGGGATTGGCGCATCCTCGCGCGCGACGGGGTCGATGCGCACGATAATGCATGATCGGGCTGGGTGCTGTCGTGCGATGGAAGCGTTATTTTCGATTGCTTTTTGACCGAGGAAAGCCGGGCGGGCCTTTTTTGTTTGGACCTAGAGCGTGCTCGACGGTTTTGCGGCGGGAGCTTTTGATGTTGCTTGCGGCTTTGAAGGCTTCAAAGCTTTGAAGCTCTAGAGCCTTTGAAGCAAAGGCAACAGCTTCCGCCCGCAAGCGGGCGGGTTACTTTCTTTTGTCTAAAGCAACAAAAGAAAGGTAACCAAAGAAAAGTGCTTTGTTGTGAATCAAGGGCCCGCAAGTGCGGAGCTTCNCACACGGGACATCCTGTCCCGGTGGCGCGCGGCGCACATCCATGTGCGCCGCCCTTCGGGTGTACCTTTGCTAACGCGAGCTACAAGCCTCGCAGCGCTGGATGAACTGCGCGACTTCAAAATCGAGCAAAAGCCGCATGGCCTACCTGCAGGAGCGGTGCAAGCCGCGACCGCTAAAATGCAGCTACTGCGCATATTTCAACACTGCCGCGTCGGCTCGCGACGCGCATCCATGCGCGTCGCTATCTGGGCGTGCTTGTTTCGCGATCCATATGCTTCGAAGCGCTTCAGGGACGCTAAGCTCGGTGCTGAGAAGCGACCAATACGGCGAAGCGCTTACGCCAAAGTACGTAGCCCCGGCTCGCGATCCCATTGCCGGGTCTTGGCGAGCTTGACGAAGGCTGTAGCCTTGTCGGCGGCCACGACACCGTCATCGGGTTGGATGCCGGCGGCGACCAATACCTGGCGCGCGCCGTCGTCGAGCGCGATCGCCTTGAGATGACCGAATGCGTCGCGCACGAAGTCCACCGCCGCCGCTTCGCTCGCCAAGCGTTTGCCCGCGGCTTGCGACAACACCAACGCCACCGCATCGAACACCAGCGACGGGGTCCCAGCCAGTTGTCCGTCGGCCGGCTGTTGCTTGCCGTCGCTGAGTTTGGCGCCGCCGAGTTTCGGCGCGACGATCTTGACCCGCGCGCCGGCCGCTTCGACCGCCTTGCGCAAGGCCTTGAGCGTGGCCGCATCGGAGCCCTCGTCGATCAGGATGCCGACGCAGCGTCCGACCAGGGTGTCCTTCATCTTGCCGATCAACTGCAACATCGGCGAAGGCGGCATGTCCACCGGTTCCACCGCCGCGGGCGGAGCCGGCGGCAGACGCTCGAGGCCCAGCCCGTCCGCGACCCGTTTGGCGAGATCTACATCGATGTGGCGCAGATGTCCGACGATCGCTTCGCGCACGTGCGCGGTTTCGACCTTGGACAGTTCGAACACCAGCGCCGAGGCCATATGCGCCTGCTCCGGCGCGGTCTGGCTGCGATAGAACATCCGCGCCTGACTGTAATGATCGGCGAAACTTTCCGCACGGATGCGGCCCTTGGCGCCGTCATCGCCGGTCACCGCCGCGCTGCGGAAACCCGCCGGTGTTTCGCGCGGCGAAGTCGGATCGAGCGAACTGGGTTCGTAATTGACCCGGCCCTTCGGCACCTGCATCTGCATGTGGCCGTCGCGCTGCTGATTGGCGAACGGGCACTTGGGCGCGTTGATTGGCAACTGATGGAAGTTCGGCGAGCCCAGCCGCGACAGCTGCGTGTCCAGATACGAGAACAACCGCCCCTGCAGCAGCGGATCGTTGGAAAAATCCATGCCCGGCAGGATGTGCGAGGGACAGAACGCAACCTGTTCGGTCTCGGCAAAGAAATTGTCGGGCCAGCGATCCAGCACCATGCGCCCGATCACGGTCAGCGGAATGGTTTCCTCGGGGATCAGCTTGGTCGGGTCGAGATGATCGAACGGCAAGGCATCGGCCTGTTCCTGGGTGAACAGCTGCACCGCGAGTTCCCATTCCGGGAAGTCGCCGTTCTGGATCGCTTCGAACAGATCGCGGCGATGAAAATCCGGATCGGCACCGGCCAGCTTGACCGCCTCGTCCCACAGCGTCGATTGCAGGCCCAGCTTCGGCCGCCAGTGGAACTTGACGAAGGTCGAGGCGCCGCGCGCGTCGAGTAAACGGAACGTGTGAACGCCGAAGCCTTCGATCATGCGCAGCGAGCGCGGAATCGTGCGGTCGGACATCGCCCACATGATCATGTGCATCGCTTCGGGCGTGAGCGAGATGAAATCCCAGAACGTGTCGTGGGCGCTGCCGGCCTGGGGGAAGCCGCGATCGGGTTCCATCTTGACCGAATGCACCACGTCCGGGAACTTCATCGCGTCCTGGATGAAGAACACCGGGATGTTGTTGCCGACCAGATCCCAGTTACCTTGCTGAGTGTAGAACTTGACCGCGAACCCGCGCACGTCGCGCGGCGTGTCGATCGAACCGGCGCCGCCGGCGACGGTGGAGAAGCGGCAGAACAGCGGCGTGCGCTGACCGACTTCGGTCAGGATCTGCGCGGTGGTGTACTTCTTCAGCGACTTGGTCAGCTCGAAATAGCCGTGCGCGGCCGAACCGCGCGCGTGCACGATGCGCTCGGGGATGCGCTCGTGATCGAAGTGGGTGATCTTCTCGCGCAGGATGAAGTCTTCGAGCAAGGTCGGCCCGCGCTCGCTGGCGCGCAGCGAATTCTGGTTATCCGACAGCGGCAGACCCTGGTTGGTGGTCAGCGGCGGATGCTTGCCCGAGGCTTGCTGGTGCAGCTCATCGCCGTTGCCGCGTTGATCGCGATCGGCCTTGTTGGCGCTGCTCTGGCTGGCCTTGTCCTTGCTGGCGCGAGCGGGTTTGGCGGGCGGTGCGGGGCTGGGGGTTTTCCTGGCGGCCATGAATGCGACTCCTGAATGGGCGTACATGCCGACAATCGGCTTCGCCCGATCCTGCTCGCACTCAAGTTAAGGTCGTGTGGCATCCCGCGTATTCGAAAACGTCGAACCTGTCCGGTTCAGCCCCGCGCGTTCGCATTCGATGACGCGATGTGACGCGTGTTGCGATTCGTGCCTCACGCCTTCGATCCATTCGTCAACGCTCGCGCGGCGGACCGACCGTTGCTCCGCGCGGAACCGATCCGACCACGCGGAACCATCAACGCCCTGCCGTCATGGGACGAATGCACTCAACCGCCGCATGCGTTCGCGCTCACCGCCCCGATGGCGCGAACCACGACTTTCCGGGGGCGGTAAACAGCAAGTACAGGCCAACGCCGTGCGCGAGCAGTTGAACGGCGATGGAGGCCACCTCGACATTGGAAATCGAAACGCCCTGCTTCGCGGCGATCAACGGTACAGGCAACGCAAGCACCGTGAGAACCAGATAGGTGATGCGCGCCCAGTTCTTTCCGATGGAGATGAACTCGATCAGGAACACCGTGAACAGGGCCGCCACCACACGCACCGCGATCACGATGCCCGGCGGACGCGGCCCGAAGTCGGAGCTGATGAAGGGCGCGGCCAAGGTGAGGACCAGCGCGACGTAAAACAATGCGACAGCGATGCGGACCTGGGAAGGTTTCTTGCTTTTCATAGGGTCGTCCTTGATTTTTTGGCGTACGCAGTATTGGGGGCGACACGCAAAGTGTCCAGGCAGACTCATCGAAGAGTGAATTACTGCTTAGACATGGGCGAAAGCGATCAACCCCTGCTTTTTCCCATGCTTCAATCGCAACAACGCAATGTTTGCCGAGATCAGTCCGCGCATAGCGCCTACCTTTTATAAAGACAAGCTGCAGTAACTCGCAGCAATCAGCCTCTTGCGCACGACGCGGCGCAGCGCAACCCCGACGATCCCGATCGCGGGCCGCGCATGTAGGCGGTCGGCGGGACGAACGTGCCCACCACGCCGTACATGGTGTATTTTCTCGCGGATTTACGCACCGGCCCGTATGTGATCGGCGTGGGCGGCCTGCGCGCGGACGTGATGCGGGAGGTCAAGGAAACCACCCGACGAATCTGTGCGGCCGACGATAGCTACCTGCCCGCGTTTTGTCTGGTCTGGTTCGAGCGAATGCCAACGCATTCGGGCGCGCGCGCGCGCGCGGCGCAGATTCGGCGTTGGCCGCATCGCTGGCAACGCCGCCTGATCGAGTCGGTCAATCCCGACTGGTGGGAACGCTCGCAGATGGAAACGGGATTTCCCCGCGAGTTCTGGCAGGCCGTTCCGGAAACGCTGCCACCGCCGAAACGTTGAACGACGACGCTCCTGCGTCTTTCCGACAGCGCGTCGCGATGCGTGCAAACGCGCACGCCGCAGCGTGAGCCGCCGCGGCGTGCGCATGAAAGCATGCAAGCTACGCTTCAGTTCAAGACTTCAGGAACGCCAGCAGATCCTGATTGAGCTTGTCCTTGTGGGTGTCGGTCAGGCCGTGTGGCGCGCCCGGATAGACGATCAGCTTGTTGTTCGCGATCAGCTTGGCCGAAGCGCGCCCGGCCGCGTCGATCGGCACGACCTGATCGTCGTCGCCATGCACGATCAGGGTGGGAACGTCGAATTTCTTCAGGTCCTCGGTGAAATCGGTGGCCGAGAACGCGGCGATCGAGTCGTAGGTGTTCTTGTGCCCGCCCTGCATGCCCTGGGCCCAGAACGAATCGATCATGCCTTGCGACTTCTTCGCGCCTTCGCGGTTGAAGCCGAAGAACGGGCCGCTGGCGAGGTCCTGGTACAGCTGCGAACGGTCGGCGATCGAGCCCTCGCGCAGGCCGTCGAACACTTCGATCGGCAGGCCGCCGGGGTTGGCATCGGTCTTGAGCATCAACGGCGGCACCGCGGATATCAGTCCGGCCTTCTTGACCCGCGCGGTGCCGTGGCGGCCGATGTAGCGCGCCACTTCGCCGCCGCCGGTGGAGAAGCCGAACAAGGTCGCGTCGCGCAGGTCGAGGTGTTCGAGCAACTGGGCCAGGTCGTCGGCGTAATGATCCATGTCGTTGCCGTCCCAGGGCTGGCTGGAACGGCCGTGGCCGCGGCGATCGTGAGCGATGGTGCGGTAGCCGTTGGAGGCGAGAAACAGCATCTGCGATTCCCAGCTGTCGGCGCTCAACGGCCAGCCGTGGCTGAACACCACCGGCTCGCCGTCAGCCGGGCCCCAATCCTTGTAATAGATCTCTACGCCGTCTTTGGTGGTGAAGGTGCCCATGGTGTCGCTCCTGTGATCGATGAAAGGGGTTGCCTGGAGAATGCGGTGTACGCGGTTACGGCGCGGTGTCGACCAGCACCAGTTCGGCGTCTTCGAGCGCGGTGACCCGGATCGAGGCTTGATCGCGGATCGCGGCGCCATCACGCGCCTGCACGCGCACGCCGTCGACCTCGACCACGCCCTTGGCCGGCACCAGATAGCCGTAGCGGTTGTCGCCGAACACGTATTCGGCCGACTCGCCGGCGGCCAGGGTCAGGCCGAGCACGCGCGCATCGGCGCGGATCGGCAGGGTGTCTTCGTCGCCCTTGCCGCTGGCCAGCACCACGAAACGTCCTGCGCGGTCACCCTTCGGAAAGGGCTTGGCGCCCCAGGTCGGCGCGCCGCCGCGCTGATCGGGAATGATCCAGATCTGGAAGATGCGGGTGGTTTGCGCCTCCAGGTTGTACTCGGCGTGCTGGATGCCGCTGCCCGCGCTCATCACCTGCACGTCGCCGGCTTCGGTGCGGCCGCGGTTGCCGAGATTGTCCTGATGGCTGATCGCGCCGTCGCGGACGTAGGTGATGATTTCCATGTCGGCATGCGAATGCGGCGGGAAGCCGGTGTTGGCCTGGATGGTGTCGTCGTTCCATACCCGCAGCGCGCCCCAGCCCATGCGGGCGGCGTCGTGGTAGCCGGCGAAAGCGAAGTGGTGCTTGGCGTCGAGCCAACCGTGGTTGGCGCCGCCGAGGCTGTCGTAGGGGCGAAGTTCGATCATGGCCGTGGTTTCCGTGGGTGTGTGCTGTTGACCGACACGATAGGCGTCCGCGATCGGGTTTAGAATGGAACCGATGGAAAACTATCGTTTCCAAAAACGACATGAATAAGCTGCCCGACCTGGAAGCCTGGGCGATCTTCGCGAAGGTCGCCGAAACCGGATCGTTCGCGCGCACCGCGGCCGAGTTCGGGCTGGCGCAGGCGACCGTGTCCAAGGCGGTCACGCGCCTGGAGACGCGGCTGAAGACGGTGCTTTTTCATCGAACCTCGCGGCGCATGTCGCTGACCGAAAGCGGCCGCGGCGCGCTCGAACGCGCCAGCCGCATCCTCGCCGAGGGTGAGGCGGTGGAAGCGGAAATCACCGCCCAGGCCAAGAGCCCCAGCGGCCAAGTGCGGATCGCGGTGCCGATGTCGTTCGGGATCGCGCATCTGTCGCCGTTGTTGCCGGAGTTCATGAAGCGCTATCCGGACATCGCGCTGGAGATCGTGTTCGACGACGGCGTCACCGATCTGGTCGGCGGCGGCTACGACCTGGCGCTGCGCATTTCGGCGCTGGCCGATTCGAGCCTGCTGGCGCGGCGGCTGTGCGGCGTGCGCATCGTGCTGGTGGGTTCGCCGGCCTATTTCGAAACGCATGGACGGCCGAGCCACCCGCGCGAACTCAGCGAACACCGCGCCTTGCTCTACACCTATTCGCGCTTCGGCAATGCCTGGCGTTTCAGCCACAGGCGCCAGGGGGATTTCTCGATCAGCTTGCCGACGCCGTTGCGGGTCAACAACGCCGAGGCTCTGAATCCCGCGATTTTGGCGGGACTAGGCTTGGCGCTACAACCTGAATTCCTGGTCTGGCGCGAACTGCGCAACGGCAAGCTGGAGATGGCGATGCCGGAGTGGTCGCCGCCGCCGATCGCGTTGCACATCGTCACCCCGCCGGGCCGCATGCGCCCGCAACGGGTGCAGGCGCTGATCGATTATCTGGCGCGCAAGTTCGAAAAGGCGCCATGGGCCGATCCGGACGGTTGATCGTGTCGTCGGCCGCATCGGTGCGGGCACGAACGCTCAGTGCACCTCCCGCAACCGCCCTTGCGCCAGGCGCAGGCGACGGGTGATGCCGATGGCCTCGATGAAACGCTCGTCGTGACTCACCACCAGCAACGCGCCTTGATAGGCACGCAGCGCGGCTTCGAGGTCCTCGATCGTGCTCAGGTCGAGATTATTGGTCGGCTCGTCCAACAACAGCAGTTGCGGAGCCGGCTCGGCGTGCAGCACGCAGGCCAGGGAAATGCGCAGGCGTTCGCCGCCGGACAGCTCGCCGACCGGCAACTGCGTGCGATCGCCGCGAAACAACCAGCGCGCAAGCAGGTTGGCGCGTTCGAGCGGCGGCAGTTGCGGGGTGCAGGCGGCGAAGTTCGCCGCTACGCTCGCCGATGGATCCAGCGCGTCCAGGCGCTGCGACAGCGAGGCGATGCGCCCGGTGCCGCGATGGATCTCGCCGCCGTCCGGCGCGCGTTCGCCGGCGATCACCCGCAGCAGACTGGACTTGCCCGCGCCGTTGGCGCCAAGGATCGCAATCCGTTCCGGCCCGCGGATGGCAAGGTCGACGCCCGCGTCCGCGAACAGCGCGCGCCCGCCATGCGAGACCTGCAACCGCTTGCCGCTGAACAACAACCGGTCCGCGGGGACGCGCGTCGCCGGCAGGCTCAAGTCGAGTTCGGTCGCTTCGCGCAACCCGCGACGGGCCTGGCTTAAACGCTGCCTCGCCGCCTCGACCCGGGCCGAATGCACATCCGCCGACTTGCCCGCGGAGACCTGCGCGCCGCGCTTGCGGTTGCCGGCGACGATGCGCGGCAAGCCGGCGCTGGCCAGCGAACGGCCGGCGTTGCCGGCGCGGCGTTCGGCGCGTTCGTGCGCCTGTTGCTGCTGGCGCTGTTCGCGCTTCACCTGCTGGCGCAGGTTGCGCACGTCCTGCTCCGCGGCCTGGTTTTCGGCCTCGACCGCGGCTTGGTAGACGCTGAAACCGCCGCCGTACACGCGCAGCACGGACGGCCCGATCTCGGCGATCTGGTCCATGCATTCGAGCAACTCGCGGTCGTGGCTGACCACGATCAAGCCGCCGCGCCAAGTCTCGATCAGACGATACAGATGCTGCCGCGATGCACGGTCGAGATTGTTCGACGGTTCGTCCAGCAACAGCAGGTCGGGCCGGCGCAGCAATTGCGCGGCGATACCGAGCGCGACGATTTCGCCGCCGCTGAAACTGTCCACACGCCGCCGCAGGGCGATGTCGTTCAAACCCAAGCGGGCTAGGTCCGCGTGGGTGCGCTCCTCGATGTCCCAGTCGTCGCCGACGGTCTCGAACAGCTCAGGCTCGGTCCGGCCCGCGGCGATCGCCTGCACGGCGTCGAGCCGGGCGCGAATGCCCAGCACGTCGGCGACGCTGGCATCGCCCGACAGCGGCAGGTGCTGCGGCAGGTAGGCCACGACCCCGTGGGTCTCGATCTGCCCGGCGGTGGGCTTGAGCTGCCCGGCCAGCAAGCGCATCAGCGTGCTCTTGCCGCTGCCGTTCGGCCCGACCAGCCCGCTGCGCTGCGGGCCGAAGCCGCACGACAGCCGGTCGAACACGGGCGTGCCGTCCGGCCAGGAAAAACTCAGGTTGGAAGCGCGCAGGTAGAAAGCGCGGGGGTAAGCATCCGTCATCGACGATCTCCATCGGTGCCGCGCGGGCGCGAGCCATCGCGCGGCGGCAGACCCGGACCGATCCGCGGCACGCCGCGTTGGACGCGGGGTTGCGGATGGGTCGGCGTGAGGTCCCGAAGAGTCGTTGGATTACATGTAGGCGGCCGCTGCATGCTTGGCTCGTATTCTACCGCGCCGCGGCGCCCGGGCCCGCGATGCGCAGGATCGCTTCCAGGCCACCGCCGTCGCGATTGCGCAACGTCAGCGTGGCGCCGATCGATTCGGCCAGTTGCTGGGCGATCGCCAGGCCCAGGCCGGTGCCGCCGGTGCTGCGATTGCGCGAGGCTTCGAGCCGGTAGAACGGCTGCATCACCTTGCCCAGTTCGTCCTCGGGAATGCCGGGGCCGCGATCGCGCACCTGGATGCGCACGCCGCCGGCCGGGTCGTGATCGAGCTCGAGTTCGGCCGCGCCGGCGTAGTGGATCGCGTTGTCGATCAGATTGCCGACGATGCGACGCAACGCATGCGGACGCGTGATTACCGGGCCGTCGACGCGGCCGGCGAAGGTCACCGGCCGGTCGGTGTCGAGGTAATCGCAGACCAGGCTGTCGAGGAAAGCATTGAGGTCGATCCGCACCGCCGACTCCGACGCGCCGTGCGCGCTGCGCGCATACGCGATGCCTTCGCGCACCAGATGCTGCATCTGGCCGAGGTCGTCGAACATCTTGTCGCGCTCGCTCGATTCGTCCATCGCCTCGGCGCGCAACTGCATGCGGGTGATCGGCGTCTGCAGATCGTGCGAGATCGCCGCGAGAATCTGCAGGCGTTCGCGCATGTAGTGGGCGATGCGGTCCTGCATGGCGTTGAACGCGGTGATCGCCTGCGCCACTTCGGTCGGACCGCCGACCGGCAGGCGCTCGCCCTCGCCGGCCGGGTGCAGGGTTTCGGCGGCTTTCGCCAGCCGGCCCAACGGCCGGGTAGCCAGCCGCACCGCGGCCCAGGTGCAGAGCAGCAGCAGCGCCAGCTGGATCGCGAGCACGTACGGCAGCCACTTCGCCAGCGGCATCACCGACGGCCGCACGTCGATGACCATCGCGGTGCCGTCGCTCAATTTCAACCGCACCTGGAAGTGCTCGCCGTCGCCGGGCACCGCGGTGGCGCGGGTCGGGTAACGCGGGCCCAGGGCGCTGGCGATCATCTCGGCCATGTCGCGCGAGGTGCCGCGGAGCGGTGATTCGTTCTGCGCGCTTGCCGCGGCATCGCCCGTCGCGCCGTTGTCCAGCATGTAATGAAACGTGCGCCGCCGCAGCAGCGGCAGCCAGCGTTCGCGTTCCTGCGGCGGCAGCCGATCGAGCAGGTTCACCGCGACCACCACGTCCTGCTCCAGATTGCTCATCAGCATCGAAGTCGCCGCCGTGTAGCGCTCATAGAACAGCAGGCCGAACGACAGCGCGTGTGCGATCAACAGACCGCTCAGCAGGATCAGCGACAGGCGCGAGGCCAAGGTGCGCGGCAGCCAGCGCGAGCCGGCGGGTACGGTCGGCGCCGGCGCCGCAGTCGCATGCGTGCTCGTGTTCGTGTTCGTGGTCATTCGCCGTCCCCCAGCAGGCTCACCGGCATGCTGAACACATAGCCTTCGCTGCGCACGGTCTTGATGTAGCTCTGCTCGCGCGCATCGTCCTGCAGGCGCTGGCGCAGGCGGCTCACCAGCAGGTCGATGGAGCGTTCGAAATGTTCGGCGTCGCGGCCCTGGGTCAGGTTGAGCAGTTGGTCGCGGGTCAGCACGCGGTTGGCGTGATCGAGAAACACGTGCAGCAGGCGGAACTCGGCGCCGCTGAGTGCGACCACGGTGTCGTCGGGATCGAGCAGATGGCGCGCGGTGGTGTCCAGGCGCCAGCGTCCGAACGCGATCGTGCGGCTGGCCTGGGTGACCTGCAGGTTCGGCGGCAGCATGCGCGTGCGCCGGATCACCGCCTTGATCCGCGCCAGCAGTTCGCGCGCGGCGAACGGCTTGGTGACGTAATCATCGGCGCCCATCTCCAGGCCGATGATGCGATCGGTCTGGTCGTCGCGCGCGGTCAGCATCACCACCGGGATCGCGCGGTGCTTGCCGGCGCGCAGGTTGCGGCACAGGGTCAGGCCGTCTTCGCCGGGCATCATCAAGTCGAGCACGATCAGGTCCACCGCGTGGGTGTCGAGCAGCGCGCGCATCTCGCGGCCGTCCGCGGCAACGGTGGCGCGCAGGCCGTTCTTGTGCAGATAGTCGGCGACCATCTGGCGGATCTCGCGGTCGTCGTCGACGACCAGGATGTGATCTACGTGGTCCATGCGGGGCCTGTGCGATGCGCGGTGGTGGATGGAGCCGGCGGCGGAACTTTGATTGGGATTGTGCCACCGCGCGGCGGCGACGCTGCGGCAACGGCTCACGGATGTCGCCCGCTCCACCGCCGTGCCGCTCAGCGCTGCGCCAGCAGCGCGCGGATCCGCGCGTCGGTGACCTCGTACTCGCCTTCGCCGTAGTGGCGATAGACGATGCGGCCGTCGCGATCGATCAGGTACAGCGCCGGCCAGAAGCGATTGCCGTAGGCGTTCCACGTGGCGTAGGCGTTGTCCTGCGCGACCGGGTAGTCGATGCCCAGGCGCTTGATCGCGGCTTGCAGATTGCCCGCGCTGTGTTCCTCGTCGTACTCCGGCGTATGCACGCCGATCACCACCAGTCCCTGGTCGCGGTAGCGCTCGTGCCACTGCTTCACATGCGGCGCGACGTGCAGGCAGTTGATGCACGAGTAGGTCCAGAACTCCACCAGCACCACCTTGCCGCGCAGGCCGGCCAGGCTCAGCGCCGGGGTGTTGAACCAGCGCTCGATTCCGGCGAATTCCGGCGCGGCCACGGCGCGCGCCGCGTCCGCATGCGCGGCCGGGGTGCAGGCCGCGGCGCTCAGGCACAGCGCCATGCCGGCGAGCATCGACTTCCACAAGGCGCGACCGGTCGAATCGGGGACGCGTGCGATAGCGGCGGTTGCGGGCAACGACGTCATGACGTGGGCTCCAGTGCGTTGGGGAAGGACGAGGCGCGGTCCAGCGAGCGGGTCCGCGCCTGTTTGCGCTTGTTGGCCTGCGCCCACTTGCCGACCAGGCGCACCGCGACGGCGGCGCACAGAATCGAGAACGGAATCGCGTACAGCACGCTCATGCTCGGAATGCGCTTGAAGAACGAGTAGCCGAAGATCGCTGCGATCACCCAGATGCCGGCGGTGTGCAGGCGCTTCCACGCTGCCGCGGTCATGTGGCGCGAGGCGAAGCGGAACGAGGTCAGCGCGAGCAAAGCGATGAACACGTAACCCAGCGTTCCCGGCGCATTGGTCACCGCATTGCGGCCGGGCCAGAACTGCGGGTTGAGCACACCGTAGGCGACGATCGCCAGCAGATGGACGATGTGCGAGAACGCGAACGACAGGCCGATGTAGCGGCGTTCGCGCATCAGGCCGCGGGTGAAATCGTTCGGCACCAGCGCGGCCAGCGAGGACGCCACGAACGCGAGCAGGAACAGGGCGAACGAAGTGCGCGCGGTGGCGCGGATCACCGAACGCACCGCTTCGGTGGTATCGGGATTCAGCGCCAGGATCAGCGCCGACATCGCCAGGATCGACAGGCCGATCAGCCAGAACAACGACCAGCCGCTGGGGATTCGGGATTTAGCGTTCATCGCATGACTCCGTTGCAAGATGGGTACCCAGGACCACGCCCTGCTCGCGCAGTTGCCGCAGCAGGCTCAGGCCATGGGTATGAAGTTCGTCGGCGTCGCCGCCGGTTTGCGCGGACAACGCCGCGAGATGTTCGCGACCGCGATACGCGTTGACTTGCAGCGAGGTCAGCAGGTGGTAGGCCAGCGGCGCGATGCGGGCGAACCGCACCTGGTGGTCGCGATCGCGATGCACGAGCAAGGTAGTGACGTGCGGCGGCGGTGCTTTCGGAATGTCGGTAGGACCGATCTCCAGCACCGGCCAGCGATACGCCAGCGGCATCGCCAGCGGCGACAGCAGCGGTCGGCCGTCGAGCAGATCGCCGTCCGGGTCGTGCGCCGGCGCTTGCGCATCGCTGATCAGCAGGGCTTGTTCCACCCATTCGTAGTGCGCGAGTTCGGGCAGCCACGGCGGCAGCTGCAGATCGTCCGCATGGGTTTCGATGAAGTCGACGAACTCGCCGGCGATGCGGGTGAACAGCGGCGTGCGGCTGCGATGGCGGGCGTAGAACGCCTGCACCAGCGAGGTCCAGGCCGCGGCGCCGAGGGTTTGCCGGATCACCGGAAAACCGCCGCCCAACAGGCTGTCGATCGAGCCCTGGAACAACTCGCGGTACACCCGCATGCGCCGCGCTTCGATGCCGGGCGGCGACGGATGGCGGGCTGGGTCGCGCAGATGACGTGCGAGGACGTATTGCTGTTCGCGCAGAGTGTCATGCATGAGCCGGCTCCGGTTGCGCGATGCCGACGTGCGCGGTCTGCATCGCGCGGATGCGCTGGGTTTCGGCCAGCAGTTCGGGCAGCGGCGGGAAATTGAAATCGCGTTCGAGCAAGGTCGGACGCACGCCGAAGCGGCGGTAGGCGCCGTCCAGCAGCGACCACACATCGGCCTTGACCGGCGCGCCGTGGGTGTCGATCTTGAGGTCGGCCGCTTCATCGAAGTGACCGGCGATGTGGTACGAGGCGATGCGCTCGCCGGGCAGGCGGGCCAGGAAGGCCTGCGCGTCGTAGCCGTGGTTGATCGCGTTGACGTAGAGGTTGTTGACGTCGAGCAGCAGGTCGCAATCGGCTTCGTCGAGCACGGCGCGGATGAAGTCGATCTCGGCCAGCGCCTGGTACGGCGCGGCATAGTACGACACGTTCTCCACCGCGATGCGCCGACCGAGCACGTCCTGCACCTGACGGATGCGCGCGGCAACGTGGCCGATCGCTTCGTCGGTAAACGGGATCGGCATCAGGTCGTACAGATGGCCGTCGTCGGCGCAGTAGCTCAGGTGTTCGCTGTACAGGCCAATGCCGTGGCGATCATTGAACTGGCGCGTGGCGCGCAGCAGGTCCATGTCGAGCGGCGCGCTGCCGCCCAGCGACAGCGACAGGCCGTGACAGCTCAGCGGGAACCGCGCGGACAATTCGCTCAGCGCGTCGCCGAATTGGCCGCCGACGCCGATCCAGTTGTCCGGCGCGACTTCGAGGAAATCCACCGCGGCGTCGTCCATCGCCCGCAGCGACGGCAGCAGACCGCGGCGCAGGCCGAGCCCGGCGGACAGTGAGGGAATAGTGCGCATGCTGGATCCCTTGATCGTTCGAAGGCGCCCCCGCGCCGAAGCGCAGGGGCGCGTGAATGCGCTTACTGGCCGCCGGGGAACTTCGCGAACAGGCCGGCCGGCATCGGCTTGCCGTTGGCCGCGTAGGTGGCCTTGAGGTAGTCGTAGGCCTCCTTCTCGGAGATGAAACCGTCGCCGTCGACGTCGAGCTTCGGGAAGTCGGCGGCGCGGGTCGGCGCGACCGCGAGGAATTCGGCGCGCGAAACCCGGCCGTCGCCGCTGCGATCGGTCTTGGCGAACGAGGCGTCGCCGCACTTGCCTTCGCCGCATTTGCCTTCGGCGGTCTTGCCCGCGGCCTTGGCGTCGGCGCCGCACTTACCCTCGCCGCACTTGCCTTCCGCGGTCTTGCCGGCGGAGGTCTTACCGGCGGTCTTGGCGTTCGCGCCCTTGGCCTTGTCGGCACCGCACTTGCCTTCGCCACACTTGCCTTCGCCGGCGGCGTGGCTGGCGGCGACCATGTAGCCCTGGGCGAGCGGCTGCATGGCGAAGGCGGATTGGCCGAGGACCAGACCGGCCAGGGCGACGCCAAGCATGCCGGCGGTGGTGGAACGCGAAGCGGAACGAGGGTTGTTGACGGACATGGTGATTCTCCGATGGCGCACGGCGAAGCCGCGCTGAGGTGGGCGCCGCGGATGCGGCGTGGGCGAAACGAGAGGAAGCAGCGCCGGGCGGTCAGGCGACGGCGGAGGACAATCGGTTCACGGCGTCGCGGCCGCGCCGCTTGATCGTCAGCGCGATGCCGGCGAACGCGAGGGTCGCGCCGACCCACGGCAGCAGCAGCGACACGGTCGCGCCGATACCGAGCAACACCACGCCCCAGGCGCGCGCATCGGCCGATGCGGCGGCGATCGGCGCGCGGCGCGATGCAATCAGCCGGTCCAGGCTCAGGCGACCACCGCCGCCGAGCATCAGCGGCAGCAGCATCGCCAGATAGATCAGCGGCAGCTTGTAGTTGCCGTGGCCCTCGTTGCTGATCGCATAGCCCTGCCACAGCTCGGCCAGGCTCGACCAGTCCGACGGCCAATGCACCGCGTAGATCGCGACCACCGTCAGCACCCACAGCGCGGCGGCGACGTAGCGCGTGCCCAGGCCGAGCAGCAGGGCCACGGCCCCGGCCAGTTCCGTCCACGTCGCCAGGGTCCAGTTGAGATCGGCACCGAGCAGCGAGAACGGCAGCGGAAACTTGTCGCCGAGGTCGGCGAACCAGTTGTCGCCCTGCAGCTTCTCGCGGCCGGCTTCGAAGAATTCCCAGGCCAGCAGGACGCGCAGACCGAGCGGGGCGAGCCACGGCGCGACGCCGTCGACGCGGGACATCAGGGGCGCTGCGGGGGTTGAGGCGACAGACATCGGGATTCCTTGAAGAGGCGGACCATGCGTTCCGGTGACGCCATTTCAAGGTCGCGGGGTATCGCCCCGGTGTCAGCCGACCCAGGGATTTGTCTGCAAAGGTGGCTGTCGCGGCGGCGGATACATTGCGATACAAATCCGCGGGGGCCGGGTTGGAGAGCGTGCGGGACCTCGATGTCCGCCCGGTTCGCGGCGCCGGCCCGGTAAAGCTCCCATCGCTGCGCAGGACCGCGGGTATTGGGCCCGGCGCGAAGGTTTGTCGATCCGCGGTGGCCTGCTTCGTCGTATCAGAGAGCACCCCACGGGCCGCGCCTCATGAACGACACGACCGCCTCCTCCCCCACCCTGGACCGCAACTGGGCTCTGGTCGCCGCCGGCGCGCTGATGGGCTGCGTGGCCATCGGCGCGGTGTTCTCGCTGGCGGTGCTGCTGCAACCGATGAGCACGGCGACCGGGTGGTCGCGCGCCGGACTGTCCAGCGCGATGACCCTGGCGTTTCTGAGCATGGGCTTCGCCGGCTTCGGCTGGGGCGTGCTCAGCGATCGGTTCGGGCCGCGGGTGGTGGTACTGGCCGGCTCGGTGCTGCTCGGCCTGGCCTGCGTACTGGCCAGCCGCGCCGGCAGCTTGCTGCAGTTCCAGCTCAGCTACGGCGTGTTGCTCGGCGCCGCGGCGGCCAGTTTTTTCGCGCCGGTGATCGCGGCGGTCGCGGCCTCGTTCGACCGGCGACGCAACCTGGCGATCTCGCTGGTGTCGGCCGGCATGGGCGTGGCGCCGATGACCCTGTCGCCGCTGGTGGCCTGGCTGGTCGGCGAATACGGCTGGCGCAGCAGTCTGTTGATCGTAGGCGTGCTGGCGTGGGCGCTGACCTTGCCGGCGGTGTGGTTCGTGCGCGGCGCGCCGATGGCGGCGTCGGTCGGAGCGGCCGACGTCGACAACGGCAGCAATACCCTGAGCGCCGCGCAGGCACTGCGCTCGCGGCCGTTCATCGTGCTCGCGGCGGCGTTCTTCGCCTGCTGCGCGGCGCATTCGGGGCCGATCTTCCATACCGTCAGCTACGCGGTCGGTTGCGGTCTGTCGGTGACCGCGGCGGTCACGATCTACAGCATGGAAGGCGCGGCGGGGCTCGGCGGTCGGTTACTGCTGGGCGTGCTCGCCGATCGGTTCGGCGCCAAGCCGGTGCTGGTGGCCGGACTGTTGATCCAGGCGTTCGCGGCGCTGGCTTATCTGGCGGTGAATCAGCTCGACGGTTTCTACGCGGTGGCGATCGTGTTCGGCATGGCCTACGGCGGCACCATGCCGTTGTATGCCTCGCTCGCGCGCGATGCGTTCAGTCCCGCGATTCTCGGCACCGTGCTCGGTGCGGCCACGTTGTTGTCTAGCCTGGGCATGGCGCTCGGCCCGTTGATCGGCGGTTGGTTGTACGACCACTACGGCAGCTACACCTGGCTGTATGTCGGCTCGATGGCGATGGGCCTGGCCGCGGCGGCGATCGCGATGCTGTTTCCGTCGGCACGGCGGCCGCGGGCCGGCGGCGACTTGCAGCCGGCGTTGCAGTCGTGACGGGTCGTTGCCGATGACGCGTTCGCGTCGTCCAGATGCAGCCGGGCCCGCGCCAAAGTTCAACGGCCTTCTTCGCAGCGATCCGAGCACCGAAAAGGCCGATGAGTCCGTCATCGGCCTTTCCGCTTTCACGTTTGAGATCGCACGGCCGCCCTTATCGCGACCGCCGACTATCGGCCAGCATCAATGCCAGTTGACGTTCACCGACACCCCGACGATGCGCGGCTCGTTGTAGACCGCGGCCATGTAGTTCTCGATCACGCCCTTGAGGTTCTTCTCATTGGTGATGTTGCGCGCGAACAGGGCGACTTCATAAGCGCCGTAGCCGCCGGTGTAACCCACCTTCAGGCCGCCCTCGAAATTGCCGCTGGCGTTGAATTCCTTCGAGTCGTACAGGACGAAGCTGGTGTAGCCCTGCTTGTTCCAGTCGGTGGCGACGAACAACGCGCCGCTGTCGCTCAGCGGAATGTCGTAGCGCGCGCCCAGGTTGACGCTGTACTTGGGCGCGTTCGGCAGCGGGTTGCCGTCGATCTGGGCGAAGGTGTTGGCGCCGACCTTGATGGTCGGGTCCTCGACCGTGCACACCACCGCGCCGTTGAGCGCGCAGACCTGCGCGTACACGCGCTTGTCCTGGATTTCGCTGTGCAGCAGGCTCACACCGGCGGTCAGCGACAGGTTCGGGATCGGACGCCAGTCCAGGTCGGCTTCGATGCCGTAGCCGCGGGCCTTGTCGGCGTTGAACAGCACGCCGTTGCCGTTGGAGTCGTTGCCGTTGAGCTGGATGTCGTCGACGGTGTAGGTGAACGCGGTGGCATTCAAGCGCAGGCGGTTGTCGAACAGACTGCTCTTGATGCCCGCTTCCCATGACAGGATGGTTTCCGAATCGGCGGTGGTGAAGTCGGCGTTGAACACCGCCGAGCGGCCCTGGATGGTTGGCCCGCGGAAGCCGCGCGCGACCTTGGCGTAGACGCTGAGGTTCGGGTTGATCTCGTACATCGCGCTCAGGTCCCAGCTGGGCTGGGTATCGGACATGCGCACGTCGCGGCGGCCGGTGTAGGTCGACACGCCGGCGACGGTGTCGGCGGTCTTGAGCAGACGGGTTTCCTTGGTGTCGCGGGTCTGGCGCAGGCCGGCGGTCAGGGTCAGCGCGTCGCTGACCTTGTAGCTGAGCTGGCCGAACGCGGCCCACGAGGTGTTGAAGTTGCGCAGGCGCACCCAGTTGTTGGGATTGCGCGCCGGGCCGTTTAGGAACCACGCGCGCTGATAGAAATCGGTGACGTCGCGGCCGTCGAAGTAGAACGCGCCGACCTGCCACTGCAGCGCGTCGTCGGTTTCGCTGGCCAGACGGAATTCCTGGGTGAATTGATCCAGATCACGGATCTGCCCCATCGACTGGCCGAAGCCGTTCGGCACGCCGCGCACCGGGTAGTTCGCCGCGGCGCCGCCGTCGGTGTCGCCGCGGCTGTAACCCGACGTTGTTTCGTAGGCACTGATCGAGGTCAGCGAGGTTTCGCCGAAGTTGTAGCTCGCCTTGATCGAGCCGCCATAGGTCTTGTACGCCTGCGGGTTGTTGCCGGCTTCGTCATAGGCGACCTGGTCGCGCGGCACATCGACCTCGTTGGAGCCCTTGACGATGGCGTTGCGCAGGAACAGCGTCGAGGTGCCCGAATAATCGCGCGCATGCGCCGAAGCCAGGACCGAGAAATTCTCGCTGGGTTCCAGCAGCAGCTGCACGCGCAGGTTGCGGTCGTCGAAACCGCCCATCGCGTCGTTCTTCGGCGTGACCGTGCCGTCGGCGCTGGCGCCGGCGAAGGTGTTGTCGACCCAGTCGTCGCGGTGCTGATACAACGTGGACACGCGGAACGACAGCACGTCGTTGATCGGGCCGCCGATGCCGCCGTCGATCGACACGGTGTTGTAGCTGCCGACGCTGGCCTGCACGCGACCGCTGAAATCCTGGCTCGGCTTGATGCTGTCGAACTTGATGATGCCGGCGGTGGTATTGCGGCCGAACAGCGAGCCCTGCGGGCCGCGCAGCACTTCGACCTGATCGGTGTCGAACACCGGATTGGATTTGAGCACCACGTGCTCGAGCACCACGTCGTCCTGGATGATCGACACCGGCTGCGAAGCGCCGAGATAGAAGTCGATATTGCCCAGGCCGCGGATGTAGAAGCGCGGGAAGATGCGGCCGGTGGTGGTTTCCGCGTACAGGCTGGGGACCCGGCCGGACAGCGCCAGCAAGGTGTCGTCGCCGCCGGCGGTCAGCGCGCGCATCGCGTCGCCCTGCATCACCCCGACCGAGACCGGCACGTCCTGCAGGTTCTGCTCGCGGCGCTCGGCGGTCACGGTGACCGCGTCGAGCGATGTGGCCGATTGCGTGGTCGCGGCCGCTTGCGGTGCGTCCTGGGCCGACGCGGCGGTGGCGGCCGAAACCAGCAGCAAGGCGCCGCAGGCGCGGGCCAGCGCGGTCATGGCGAGCGGACGACGGGAAACGGCGACGCCGCCGCGCATGGGCAGGCGGGCTTCGGGGTACAGGGACATCGTGGGTGATCCTTTGGGGGAATGCCTGGAGTGCAATGGCGCGCGGCGGGCGCAAGGCCGGCGACCGGTCGCGGATGCTTCCGCGTCGCGGCACGGTATGTCACAAGTGTTGCATGCGGGTTGCAGATCGGCGCCGCTGGCGGACTGGCGACGACGCGGCGCGAAGCCGACTCGCAATGCAAATACGCAGGCTCGCCCGGCGCCATCGACCGACACGACCAGCCTTTACGATCGACCCATGATCACCGGGCGATGCAAGCCCGCGAACGCCGGATCCTACCTCTCGTCGGTCGCTGCCGCATCGCAACAACCTTATGGATCAGTCACTCCCCGGCCGCGTTTGACACGCCGCCAGGCCTGGCCCAGGCTGGTTTCAGCCTGACCACGGGTCAAGTGAATGGAAGCTCATAGCCGCCTGTCTGCCGCATTAGGGATGATCGCCATCATGAGTATGCACAGCGCCGCGAGCGCGAACCCACCGCAGGCGCCCAGCCTGTTCACCGCACCCACGCCGGTCGCCGCGCCGGTGGTCAAACTCAACCCACATGCGCGCGACGGCCATGTCCTGAGTTTTCATTTCGACGATCTGCCGCAGGCGCTGACTCAGGTCACCGCCACCGCCGACTTCCAGGTCGCCAATGTCGAATGCGTGCCGGTCGATTACGGCAAGGCGATCGGCGGCGTGCGCCTGGCGCCGCGCCACAGCCTGCCGCTGAACCTCAAGCGCGACGACGACGGCCGCTATGTCGCGATCGTGCATGTCGACGCGCTGCTCGACGAAGACTATTACGGGCTCGGAGTATGCCGCTGGGAACTGACCACGGCGACGGTGCATTTCCATTCGCCCAGCACGCATTTCGTCGGCGGCCTCAAGGCCGACCGATTGATCGCGGGCGGCGAAACGGTCCAGTACTACCTGGCGCGCGACCTCGCGCAGAAACCGCGCTCGATGGATTACGTGTACGGCGAAACCGCGGCCGATTTCTATCAGGCCAGCGCCGGTCCGCAGTTCACCTTGGTACTGAACGCCCACAAGGAAGTGCCGTGATGCCCAGCAGCCAGGACTATGCAGCGCTCAGCCAGGACGCCTACAACGATCGCCGCGCCGATCCCACGGTGTCCTTCCCGGTCAACGGCGTCGACTATCGCGTGCTCGCCACCGCCAACAATCGCGAGAACGGCTATCAGGGCACGGTCTACCAACGCGTGGATTCGGGCGAGATTATCGTTGCCCATCGTGGCACCGAGCCGAGCAACGGGGTCGGCGAATTCGTCCGCGACGTGATTCGCACCGACGGCGGCATGGTGATCAACGGCGCCAACAATCAGGCGCCCGACGCGATCGCGCTGACCCAGCGCGCGATCGACATCGCGCGCGAGCAAGGCGAACGCACCGGCCGCCCGCAGCCGCCGGTCGCGGTCACCGGCCATTCGCTCGGCGGCACCCTGGCGCAGATTTCCGCGCACCGGTTCCAGGCCGAGGGCGTGCACGGCGAGACCTTCAACTCGTACGGCGCGGCCGGCCTGAACATGGGCATCCCGGCCGGCGACAACGACCGCATGATCAATCACGTACGCGCCAGCGACACGGTCAGCTCGGCCAGCCCGCAATATGGTCAGACCAAAGTGTATGCGACGCAGGAAGACGTCGACGCGCTGCGCGATGCCGGCTATGCGAACAACCGCAGGCAATCGTTCTGGCCGGATTTCATCGGCGGCGATCTGCGCAACCCGGTCGGCGTGGTCGCCAGTCGCGGCCTGGCCGCGCACGACATCGCGCCGTTCGCCGGCGGCCCGGGCACGCCGCCGCTGATGACCCAGGCCAATCTCGACCGCGCCCAGCAGTTCGATCCGATGATCGACAAGTTTCGCGGCGACATCGGCGCCGCGCGCGCCGGCATCACCGGCGCTTCGCAGGGCGTGCAGGACGGCATCCGCCGCGTGCGCGAGGGTTGGAACGACCTGTTCTCGCACAACGGTCACGTGCAGGGTGCGCCGCTGATCAGCGACAGCCCGCTGCTGGGCCAGACCTATGCGGCGATCGATCGCGGCGGCCCGGCGCTCGCCGGCCTGGACCATCGCGCCGTCGCCAGCCTGACCGCCAGCGCCGGCGCGCAAGGCCTGCACGAGATCAACCACGTCGCACGCGGTAACAACGGCACCTTGTTCGCGGTGCAGGGCCAGTCACCCAACGATCCGGCGGCGTTGCGCGCCTCGGTCGATCTGGAAACCCAGCGGCAACCGCTGGCGGTGAGTTCGCAGCAATCGGTGCAGCAGGCCGAACAAGCGCAGCGCAACGGCGCGCAGCAAGAGGCGGTCGAACAGACCCGGCGCAATCCGTCGATGGTGTGATCGCGCGGCGGTCGCGGCTACGGCGGCGTGACTTGCAAGCTAAAGCGGGGCGGATTCGTCGTTAGACCGAATCCGCCCTTTTTTCTGTCAGCGACGTTCGTCGCGATGCACGCGAATGCCCGCTGCCGGCGCGAGCGTCAGCCTATTCGATATGCGCGGCGAACCCGACCCGCTCCGGCGCGATGTGCTCGCGCAAGGTCAATGCTGGAATCTGGTAGTCGCCGGCATTCTGGCGGCGGTACGCGATCGGCGCGGTCGTCTCCAATGCGTCCAGGCGTTGCCCGAGCGCCTCGCACAGATCGGCGTATCGCGCCTCGTCGGTGCGGCTGCTGCGATAGACCACGAACGGCGGCAGCACGCTGAAGCCGGGGTAATACAGCACGCCGTGCTGGATCGGAAACAGCACATCGTCGATCGGGCCGTTGATGCCGCGCGGACCGTAATGCGATTCCCAGCCTCCGGTGGTGACGATCAGCATCGCGCGCTTTCCGGCCAGGCTGCCTTCGCCGTAGCGATCGCCCCAGTGGCGGTCGGAGTGTTCGCCCACGCCATAGGCGAAACCGTAGGCATACACGCGATCGACCCAGCCCTTGAGGATCGCCGGCATCGAGAACCACCACAGCGGAAACTGCAGGATCACCGTATCGGCCCAGCGCAGCTTGTCCTGTTCGCGGGCGATGTCCTCGCGCTGGGTGCCACTTTCGAACGCGCGCCTGGAATCGCGGGCCGGATCGAAGCGCGCGTCCGGGTCCTGATCGGTGCTGTCGTCGGCATCGATCGCTGCCTTCCAGCGCATCGCGTACAGATCCGACACCTGCACATTGTGGCCGGCCTGCTGCAGCCGCTGGATGGTGAAATCGCGCAGCGAGCCGTTCAAGGAGCGCGGTTCGGGATGGGCGTAAATCAGAAGCACGTTCATGACGAAGGCCTGCGAAGTCGGAAAACACCACGGTAGGCGCCAGCCCGATATATTGGAAATTGATTTGTGATATTCCAGGTATAGCCATGACTAATCTCAGGCGACTCGATCTCAACCTGCTGGTGACGCTCGATGCGCTGCTATCGGAACACAACGTCACCCGCGCCGCGCAACGGCTGAATTTCTCCCAGCCTTCGATCAGCGTGCATCTGGCCAAGCTGCGCGATGTGTTTGGCGACCCGCTGTTGCTGCCCGGGCCGCGCGGCATGCGCCCGACCGCGCGCGCCGACGAGTTGCGCGAACCCTTGCGTCAGGCCTTGGCCGCGCTGGAACGCGCGGTCTCGCCCGCGGCCGCGTTCGATCCGGCCCAGGCCACCCAGACCTGGCGCGTGGCCGCGTCCGATTACAGCGAATCCACCGTGCTGTTGCCGGCCTTGATCGGCTTGCGCGCGGCCGCGCCGGGCACGCGTCTGGCCGTGGTCGAAGCGTCGCCCTCGCGCATCGCCAGACAGGCCGAGCAAGGAGATATCGATCTGGCCTTCCACACCAGCCACGATGCGCCCAGCGGCCTGCGCCGGCGCACTTTGTTCGCCGAGCGTTATGTGTTGGTCGGCCGCGCCGGGCATCCGCGTCTGAAACGGCGACCGACCCTCGCGCAGTTCTGCAAGCTCGATCATGTGATCGTGTCGCCCGACGGCGGCGGCTTCCATGGCGTCACCGACGATGCGCTGGCGCCGCTCGGCCTGCGGCGACGCGTGGTGCTGTCGGTGCCGCACTTCCTGTTCGTGCGCTCGGTGCTGGCGACTACCGACTTGGTCGCGATGCTGCCCGCGCGGCTGGTGCGCGACACCCCGGCGCTGCGGGTGGTCGATCCGCCGGTCGAGGTGCCCGGTTACGAGATGGCGATGCTGTGGCACGAACGCGTGCATCGCGATCCGGCGCATCAATGGCTGCGCGAGCATATCGCCGGGTCAGTGTGAAACCGGTTCGCTTCGAACGCGATGCACTGCGTCGCACGAACCCCACGTATCCGATAAATCGACGGATCCCATAAAAACAAACGGCATGCCGCAAGGCATGCCGTTCGCATCGCAACTTCAAATCGACGATCAGACTTCGTTGTTGATCGCGGTCGAGCGTTCCTGCGCGGCTTCGCGCGCCGCCGCGGCCAGCTCCGGCTTGCCCTGCGCTTCGTAACGCTGGGCGATCTGTTCGCCCAGGGCGACCGCTTCGTTGCCGTAGTCTTCGCGGCTGTTGCCGCTGTAGCTCATACCGGCATCGATCTCGGCCTGCACCGCTGCCTTGAAGTCGTTCCTGGTGTCGGTCACGTCCTTCGACTTGGCTTCCCATTCGCCGCGATTCGCCGAAGGCTGCTCGCTGGCCTGGGTCGCCGCGTCGTACTTGGCCCCGGCCGCGTCGGTGGCCTTGGCTTCCGCGGTCGGCGCGAACACCACTTCGCCCGGGTAGATCAGGTCGGCGCTGCGGGTGTTCGGATTGGAGGCCGGATCGAGACTGAACTGCGGATTCGCCGCGAGCAGTTCTTCCAGCGGAATGTTGTTGTCGGCGGCGATCTGGCTGAGGTTGTCGCCCGGCTGGACCACGATCGGCTTCATGCCCGACGGCGTAACGACTTGCGCGGCCTCGACTTCGGCCTTGGTGTTCACCAGTGCGCCCAGCTGCGGCCCCGCGTAGGACGGGCCATTCAAAGCGGTCATGTGCTGCCTCACGGAATAGAAAAATCTCGTGGCGGCATTGCAGCGCATGTCGCGGCGCGAACAAAGCTGGGGCTGACCCTAGCGCGGGGCGTGCAGATGAACAGGTGCGTCGCGGCCGATTGCGGCGTGTTCGCGGGTTCTCGCGACGTTTCGATCAGGGCCGCTGACTCATCGCATACACCGCCTGCACCACCTTCGCCATGCGCGGGTAATCAAGCCGGTCGTAGGTGTCGCTGGCCTGGTGGTAGGTGTCGCTGCGCAGGAACGCGGTGTCGCTGACCATCCAGGCCGGATAGCCCTGCGCCCAGTAGCTGAGGTGATCGGAGAAATCCACGCCCTGCACCAGCAGCGGCGGCGCGCTGATCGAATGCACCGGCAGGTCGGTGGCGCCGGCCATCGTCGCCTTCAACGCGCGGGTCTGGCCGAAGTCGCCCATGCGGCCGACCAGCACGGCGAAATCGCCGCGATCGGAATACAGCCGGTGCATGCCGCGCACCGGATAACGCTGACTGCCGGGCCGGTCGCTGAAGCGGCCGATCATCTCCAGCGACAGCATGTACTCCACCTCGCGTCCGGCCTGGCGCAGCGAGCGCGCGTGATGCGCGCTGCCCATGTGTTCGCTGCGAAAATGCGGCGGCTCTTCCAGGGTGTAGGCGACCAGTTCGATCGGTCGGGTCTGCTCGCCGCGGCCGAGCATGCGCGCGAGTTCCAGCAGGCCGGCCACGCCGCTGGCGTTGTCGTCGGCGCCGGGCGTGTGGGTCTTGGGCGAGTAACCACGCGGGTCGTCGTTTTCGACCCCGACCTCGGCGAAGGAATCGTAATGCGCGCCGATCACTCGCAGCGGGCCGTTCGCCGGCCCGAATCGCCCGATCACGTTGCGGTAGACCATGCCTTCGACCGTCACGTCCTGATAGCTGACCTGCGCGCCGGCCAAGCGCAGTTGTTCGTGGATGTAGCGCGCGGCCTGATCGAGGGTTTCGGTCTGGTCGTAGCTGCGCGGATACAGGTCCACCGACAGATGCTTGACGTCGGCGAGCAAGCGCTGCGGATCGGCGGCCGGCGGCGTGGAGGCGATCGGTCGCACCCAGGGCTGCACCACCGCGAACACGATCAGGCCGGCGATCGCCGCGACGATGGCGATCAGGGTTGCGATCCGTCGCAAGAACTTCAACATGCCTCGATTCCTTTCGATGGGTGGCGACTCAAGTCCTGCTCGGTTCAAACCCAGCGCTGATCGACCAGCTCGCGCTTGATGTAGGCGTAGTAGATCGGCCCGACGATCAATCCCGGCATCGAGAACGCCGCCTCCATCACCAGCATCGCCAACAGCAGTTCCCAGGCGCGCGCCTGGATCTCGCCGCCGACGATGCGCGCGTTGAGGAAATATTCCAGCTTGTGGATCACCACCAGATAGGCCAGCGCGGCGATCGCGACGTACAGCGATATCGACAGCGCGGCGATGGTGATCAGGGTGTTGGAGATCAGATTGCCGATCACCGGCAACAGGCCGGCGACGAAGGTGATCGCGACCAGGGTCTTGGCCAGCGGCAGGCGGATGCCGAACAGCGGCAGCACGATCAGCAGGAAGATCGCGGTGAAGGTGGTGTTGAGCAGGGAGATCTTGATCTGCGCGAACACCACCCGGCGGAACGCGTCGGCGAAGCGACTGGCGCGGCCGAGCAGTTCGTTGGCGAGCGGGCCGAGCCGGCCGATCGGCTGCTCGTCGTACAGCGCGATCATCGCGCCGAGCACCATGCCGATGATCAACCGCACCGCGACCTGCGCCACTTCGGCGCCGGCCAGGCTCAGTTCGCCGCGATGCGCCTCCAGCCACGCCGACACCGCGCGCTTGAGGTCGCTCATATCGTCGGGCAGGTAGGGCTGGGCCCACGGCGGAATTTGCCCGCGCGAGGCGTCGATGATCTCCATCACCCGCGCCAGCAGGGCCTGTTCGCCGCCGGTATCGACCCGGAAGAACGTCACCAACCCGAGCACGGCCAGGATCAGCAAGCCGATGATGACGAACGCCAGCACCGCCACCGCGATGATGCGGGCGCGGTCGCCGCGCACCTTGCGCTCGACCAGTGGCGCCAGCACGTGGATCAACTGGAACACCAGCAGCCCCGACAGCAAGGCGCCGACCAGGCCCAGCCGCAGCACCAGGTACATGCCCGTCAAGGCCAGCAACCACGCGGCGATACGACTGACGGGACAGGCCAGGGGCGAACGGTCTGCCGCGGCGTCGGACGCGGCGGCGACGGGGGAACCGGTCATGGCGAACTCTCGAGGGCCGCGCGATCGCAGCGCCGACAGTTTACGAGCAGCGCTCGGGCTTTTGATACGCAAGTGAGCAAACGGTGTGGACCGGCCGTGGGCGCGCGGCGCGGACACCGTCTTCGCTGTCGGTTTTACCCCCGCCGCCGCGTTCTATCGCTTGCCAACCCGCGCGCGGATCACGGTCGACGTTCACCTCGCGATCGATCCGCCGCTCGGGCGCATTCTCTCCAAGGAGCCCGACATGTCCATCCATATCCATCAACGCTCATCCCGCCGGCGCTACGTCCTGCCCGGCCTGTGCCTGTTCGTCGCGGCCTGCATCGCCGCGCCGGTCCAGGCGCAGACCGCCACCAGTAAGTTGACCCTGACCTACCTCGACAGCTATCTGACCCCGGCCAATCAGGCGGTCTCAGCCGCGGTCACCTATTCGACCGTTCCGGCGGGCACCACCAGCGGCGGGGGCTATACCTTCCTGGCGCCGTCCACCCTGACCATCGTCAACAGCGGCACCCGTTTCCCGGGGCCGCGACACACGCTCGAAACCCTCACCCTGCACTGGCAGGGTGCGAGCTGCACGGTGTTTCCGGTGTTGCTGTCGTTGCCCGACAGCAGCTGCGGGTTCGATCAGCCGATCTGGGGCATCACCTGGGCCGCGTTGATCCACAACGATGGCAACGGCAATTATTCGTTCCAGTTGACCGGCGAGCTGTAACGCGCACGAAGAAAGAGCCTCGCACGCGAGGCTCTTTCGATACGACTCGATCGATACGGCCCGATCGACCGCGAACGCTTACAGCGGTACGCAGCAACCCACGCGGCCGCCGCCGTAGCGGCAACCGGCCTTGCACGGACAACCCGAATCCGGGTTGACGCACTTGCCACCGATCATCGTGGTCTGGAACGCGCCCACGGCGCCGACACTGAACGACCCGACGATCGCGAGCGCCAGCAGAACCGCTTTCATCCTGGATGCGACTTGCTTCATGTTCCCTCTCCTTAGATTGAGACCTGCGCGGCGTCTTCCCTGACGCGTGAGGCGGTCGGCGGTGGGTAACGTCCTTGTGCTCGATCGGTCCGACGTGGGTGGCGGCGACGCGGGGCGATCGCGCGCATGCGCTCTGTCGTCATTGCCGACAGATGCTTTCGCTTGCAACGGATAAGAAGCCCCGCGCATCTATACCCGAGCCATGACGCCACTACTTCGACGCCGATCACGCCCTGGAAGGTCCGCTCGATGAAGCGCCGACGGCATGCATTGGCGAACGTGGTGGTTCCAGCTCAGGCGCGCGACGAGCGAGCGACGAAAAACCCGCACGCCGATGCGGCGCATCGCGAACTTTTTTTCGTTATCCCGATGCGCATCGCAGATGCGACGATCGTTGCGCGTGGCGTGTCGCGTCGTAGCGAAACCGCGCATGCATGTCGCGGATAAATACGCACGATTCGTTATCGGCGCTGCATCAACAAACCCGCGATCGATGGCGGACGATTCGTGACTCGCCTCACCGACACGCTCGACGCGGACTGGCTACTGTGTGCCCCTCGCGTTGCCATCGCCATTGCGACTCAGCCAGGCATCGCTCCGATCTTCATCGCATCGCATGGATCGTTTTCGCGGCCTTCAGCGTCGTCGTCGCTTCGATGACATCCGCATCGGCGCGGCCATGCACAGCCATCGCGAATCCACGCAAACCGTCGCCTGCTTCGCGCGACGCGGCGTGGTCGGCAGACCCAGAACGCATCGCAAGCAGCGATCGCCACATCATCGCGCTTGCATCACCAGGACGATTCCCACACGGAGGTTTGCCATGAAACGTACATTGAAACCGCTTCACCGCCTGCTCGCCGCGGCCCTGGCGCTCGCCATCGCACCGGCCGCGATCGCCGCATCGGCTACTTATTCGCCGCCGATCAAACCGGCCAAGACCACGCTGGGCCGTTACCACTCGCGCGAGTTCATCGAGGTCAAGTTCGTCCAGGGCAGCGGCATCGGCCTGGTCAACGGGCGGCTGTCGTCGGCCACGCACGGCCGCGGCTCGGTGCTGGACGCACTCACCGCCGGCGCCGGCCCGATCGCGACGGTCGAGCCGCTGTTCCGCGCTTCGCCCGCGACGCTCGCATCCACCAGCAAGGACGCGCAGCAGCGCTCAGGCCGCGCCCTGGCCGACTTGAGCCAGTGGTACCGGCTGCGGCTGCGCCCGGGACAGGACGCGGCGCGCGTGACCGATCAACTCAACGCGATGGCGCTGGTCGAGATCGCCTACCCGGCGCCGCTGGCGGTGCCGCCGCCCACGCCCAACTTCAACGCCTATCAGCAGTACCGCGGGCCGATCGCGAGCAACGGCGTCGACACCGATTACGGCTGGAACTACTCCGGCGGCGGCGGCGCGAACATTCGCGTGCTGGATATCGAATACAGCTGGAACACCGACCACGAGGATCTGTCCAAACTGCGCCAGCCCGGCGCGCGCATCGCCAACGGCACCGCGGTCGATCCGTTCGGCAACACCGACCACGGCACCGCGGTGATGGGCATCCTGTCCGCCGACAGCAACGGCTTCGGCGTCACCGGCCTGGTGCCCGACGCCATTCCCCAGTACACCAACGCGTACAACGTCGAACGCGGCTACGACCCCGCCAACGCGGTGTTCACCGCGGCCTACGCACTGTTGCCCGGCGATGTGATGGTGCTCGAACAGCAGGCGTTCGGCCCGCCCGGTTGCGGCGGCTATGTGCCGGTGGAATGGATACCGTCGGTGTACGACGCGATCGCGCTGGCGACTTCGCGCGGCATCCATGTGATCCAGGCCGCCGGCAACGGCAACATGAACCTCGACAACGCCGCCTGCTTCGGATCGCCGTTCCCGAACGGCCGCCCGGATTCGGGAGCGATCATCGTCGGTGCCGGCGGACCGAGCGTGGCCGCGTGCAACAGCGGCGTAGCCGAGCGCGCGAAGCTGTCGTTTTCAAGCTACGGCGCGCGGGTCAATCTGCAGGGTTGGGGCGCATGCGTGACCACGACCGGTTACGGCAGCCTGTACAGCGCCGGCATCAATTCGCACTACACGGGCAGTTTCGACGGCACCTCCAGCGCGACGCCGATCGTGGCGAGCACGGTGGTCGCGCTGTCGGGCATCCTCAAGATCCGGGGTTTTATCGCCACCCCGCAGCAGATGCGCGATGCGCTGATTGCGACCGGCACGGTACAGACCGGCGGTGGGCACATCGGCCCGCTGCCGAATCTGCGCACGGCGCTCAATTCGCTCGGGCTGTAAACCTGCGATGAGCCATCGGCGGACGCGCCGCCGCGTGCGGCGCGTCCGCGCGGCGCGTACGAATCACGACGACTTCGGAAGCGGCGGCAGCGGTGCGGGCTCGCATACCTCGGGCGGACACGGCGTATCGGCAATGCGATCGATCACGACGCTGTTGATGTGATCGTGATCGAACGGGTGGCCGATGCTGATCTTGTTGCCGCCCTGCCGGGTGGACCAGTAACCCGACGACGCCCGGGAATGCGGACTCGGCGGCATGTAGTCGGGCTTGGTCCAGAAACGCCGGGCGAACTCGTTCGCGTCCGGACCGGGCTGGGCCAGTTCGATCACCAGCATGCTGTTGGCGGGGTCGCTGTCGCTGATCCGCAAATCGACCGCCTTCACCACCAGCCCGGCGAACCGCCCGCCGCTCGCGGCGTAGAAGGTGAACGATCCGTTGTCGGACTCTTTTTTCAGTCGCACCGACAGCAAGGTTTCGACGTAGTCGACGCTCAGGGTGTCGGCGGCCACCACGGTGTCTATTGCGTTCTTGATCGCGGTCATGGCGTCGGCCGGTGGGATTGCGGCTTGCCGCGACGAGGTCGTCGGGGTCGTGGACGGCTGTTTTCCGGCGCTCGCGCCATCAGCCCGACTGCAAGCGGTAGCCGCGGTCAGCGCCATGACGCAGACCGCGACGCATAGCAGCAACCGACTACGTTCGATCTGCGTGTATTGGCGCAAGCGTTGCGCGACATGCGGCGATCGGTCGCGCGAGCGTTGGAATGGCATCGGTCTTCCTTGGCATGCGCCGCATCGGCGGTGGGGCGAATCTACCCGGGAGAACTTTCGTTCGCAAGCAACGCGCGAGCGGTCGCGGATGTTCGATTCGCGCTCGATTCGATACGGACACAAAGGACTTAGATGATGCGGGAGCGCTTCGACTCCGACGCACTGCGCCCATTGGCTACGCCCGCTCTTACGGATTGGGCGCCGCATCGGCCGTGGCCGGCGATGCATCGACGGCGACGCCATCGGCCGCCGCTCGCCCCCGCCGCAACGGTTGAATGCGCAGGCTGCGATTGCGGCACACATCGATATCGCTGTACACCACCGCCCGGCCGTTGCCGAAGGTGAAGCGCAGATCGTAGACGCATTGTTCGCCGGCCCATTCGATGGTGGCCGAATCGCCGCCGCCGTCGATCGCTTCGCCCAGCGGCTCGGGCTGAAAGCGGTCGCTGCCGGCGGGCGCGATAGCCAACGCGACCAGGCGATCGTGGGCGCGATTGATCAGTTCGAAATAGTGCGTGCGCGTGCCGGCCTGGGCGGGCAGGACGGTGGCGAACGAGAACACGGCGACAACGGTCAGAACTGCGGCGCGGGACGATCGCATGGCCAGACTCCGGTGCGGGATGGTGGTGGCTCGGGCGCCGACGCCATCCGCCGGCGCTCCGATGCGCGCATCACAGCCGGCCCGGGCCGCGCCGGTCCACGCGTTCGGGACGAATCGTCGCTGCGGCCGGACCAATCGTAGCGACGCGAACCAATGCTGTTCGAAGCGCGTGCAGGCGCTTAGGATCGGCGCTGACTCCGCTGCATCGGCCGCTCATGAACATCCAGCTCGGCGACACCGTCATCGGCCTGCGCCGCTACCTCGGCCTGTGGTCGGCGGTGGTGCTGGTGTTCGCGCTGCAAGGCCTGGTGCACGACGCGCTGCTCGGCTCGACGGTGTGGTCGATCCTCGATTACCTGCGCTGGTCGATGATCCAGTGGTACACCTGGGCCGCATTGGCGCCGATGGTGTTTCGTCTGGCCGCGCGCCGGCCGATCCAGCCGCCGACGCCGCTGCGCGCGCTGACCGCGCATCTGCTCAGCGGCGCCGGCGTGACCGCGCTGGCGCTGGCGATCGGCGCGACGGTATCGACGATGACCGAGCCGGGCTCGTTCGGCGAGCAACTGCAGCAGTACATCGGCCGCTACGCGGCGACCGGTTTCATGACCTATTGGGCGCTGCTGGCCATCCAGCATTCCTTGCACTACCAGGCCGAGAAAGCCCGCCGCGAGGTCGAAGCCAGCCGGCTCGCGACCGAACTGGCGCGGTCGCGGCTGCAGGTGCTCAAGACCCAGTTGCAGCCGCATTTCCTGTTCAACACCCTGCACGCCATCGTGACCTTGCTCAACGAGGACACCGTGTCGGCCGAAGACATGCTGCTGCGCCTGAGCGAGTTGCTGCGCGCGTTCCTGGAGGACTACGACGGCCAGGAAATCAGCCTGCAACGCGAACTGGAACTGCTGGACCTGTACCTCGGCATCCAGCGCGTGCGCTTCAAGGATCGGCTGACCACGCAGATCTATGTCGCGCCCGATACCGTGAACTGCGCGGTACCGAGCCTGGTGCTGCAGCCGATCGTCGAGAACGCGATCCGCCACGGCATCGGCCGCCGCGTCGGCAGCGACCGGATCGAGATCGATTGCCGGCGCGAAGGCGATCAGCTGTGCATCGACGTGCGCAATCACAACAGCACGCTAGATACCGAACGCACGTCCGAAGGCGACGGCGCGGGCCACGGCATCGGTCTGTCCAACACGCAACTGCGTTTGCAGGAACTGTACGGCGATGCCGCGCAGCTGCGTCTCGACCTGATCTGGCCGCAGGGCGTGGCCTGCCGCATCCGGCTGCCGTTCCGCGAGCTCGACTCGGCCGACGACGAACCGGAGCATATTGGCGCATGAGCCTCACCGCGCTGGTGGTCGACGACGAACCGATCGCGCGCCGCGCGATCGTGCGTCTGCTCGACGCCGACGCCGAGATCGACGTGCTCGGCGAATGCGGCGACGGCGCGTCCGCGGTCGAGGCGATCCGCAACCAGTCGCCCGACCTGGTGTTCCTCGACATCCAGATGCCGGCGATGACCGGGCTGGACGTGGTCGCGGCGATCGGCGCGCAGCGCATGCCGGCGACGATCTTCGTCACCGCCTACGAGCAATACGCGGTGCGCGCGTTCGAGGCTAACGCGGTCGACTACCTGGTCAAGCCGTTCAGTCGCGAGCGCTTCGCCACGACCTTGCAACGCGCCAAGTCGCGCTTGTCCGCGGCCGGCGACGCTCAAGCGCGGATCCTGCAGGCGCTGGAAAGCCTGCGCCAACGCGACGAGTACCTCGAACGCATCGCGGTGCGGGTCGACGAACACGTGATCTTCGTGGCGGTCGACGACATCGTCTGGATCAAGGCCAACCGCAACACGGTGCAGATCCACCTGGTCGATCGCATCCACGAACTGCGCGAGACCATGTCCGCGCTCGCCGCGCGCCTGGATCCGCGCCGCTTCGCCCGCGTGCATCGCTCGGCGATCGTCAACGTGCAACGGGTGCGGACTATCCATCCGTGGTTCAACGGCCACCATGTCGTGACCATGGACAACGGCCAGCAGCTGCGCATGAGCCGGTATCAGCACGAAACCTTTCTGCGCCTGGTCGGCTCGCGGCGCGACGATTGAGCGCGGGCTGCGGCGTGGGCGCGGCGCGTCGGATCGGATGCACGCCAGGCCGGTCGACGAATCGTCGCCAGCGAGATGGCGCGGTCGCGGCTTGCGCCGCTCCTACAGTGGGACATCGCCACTGGCGTCGCGTGTGGAAGGATCGACTAAGCCCGCGCGTCCGACTGTAGGAGCGGCGCAAGCCGCGACCACGAATTCACGTAAACGGCGAACGCAACATCACGCCATCCACCCCGAACAACGACCGCTCACCCCAGCCAGCGACGAATCCGCCGATACACCTGCGCATCCCCAAGCAGGTCGAGATGGTGCAGGCCATGGCCGATCCAGCGATGGCTCTTGGGAATATGCAGATCGAACGCGGGATCGGGATGCAGCCCCAGCGCACTCGCGACCGGCACCAGGGTGTCGCCGCTGAAGCGTTGCGCCGCCGCGAGGCCGCCGACGTTCGATGCACCTTCTTTATCGGTGGATACCGCGATCGCGTAGCTGCGCACAGATTCCGGCAGCGGCAACGGCGTGCGCGGATCGCGGCGGCCGTCGTCGCCGTGCTTGCGCCAGTCGGCTTCGATCAGGTTGCCGTGGCGCAGGTCCTGGATGCCGGCGCTGCGGATCTTGCCGAGCCGCGCGAACGGCGCGGTGTATGGGCTCAGCCCGATCAGCATGTCGAACCAGCTGCCGGCGCGCTCCAGCGGCGCGCCGTGATGCGGGGTGCCGAGGAACACCAGACTGTCGAGCCGGCTCAGCCACTGCCGCTTGCCGCGCTGCGCGTGGTAGCAGGCGCTGCGCGCGACCAGTCCGCCCATGCTGTGGCAGACGATCGCGAAACGTTCCACCGGCACCGGCCATTCGCGCAGCAGTTTGTCGAGTTGCGCCGACAGCTCGCGGCCGTTGCTGGAGATATGGCGACCGGTGTTGTAATGCAGGTACACCGGCGTCCAGCCGGCATCGCGGGCGAGCGCGGCGCCGTAATCGTGGCCGTTCCAGTTCCACTGCAGGTCGTTCATGCACAGGCCGTGGATCAGCACCACGATCTTGCCGGTGGCTTGCGGGTAGGCCGCCGCCAGGGATTTGCGCCCAAGCTTGAGCGGCCGGCCGTCCTTACGCAGGTGCATGTCGATCGCGAGAGGATTTCCGGTCGCGGCCAGATGGTCGCCGAGCACACCGTTGAGCGCGGACACCACCGCGCCGCGCTGCGGCAGCGAGTCGATCCGGTTCAGCAGCGGCGCGAACTGGGCCAGCGCCAGGTCCAGTCCGTCGCCGACGAAGCGGGTGATGCCGCGCACGCTGCGGTAAACCAGGCCGGTGATGCCGCGGGTCGGGTCGCGCACCGCGGCGCCGAGCGGCGACGGCAGGGCGACGATGGTGGCGTGGACGGATTCGACCAGATCGGTCACGCCGGTGATGGCGTCGATGGTCAGGCGGCCGATGCCGCGCAGGTCGGTGCCGTGGCCGGCCACGGCGTCGGCGGGCGAGCGTTTCGGCATGGGCGTCCTGCGTCGGTTGAGCGGACGCCCAGCCTACTGCACGCGAGATGGAATATCGCGCACAAGCCGCGACGCTTGTTCGGTCGCGGCCGAGGTCGCGCGAGCCCGTTCGCCGATACCGCGAGCGCCGATTCGTGCTAATCATCAGCCAGCCCCCAATGTCGGCCTCCGATGCGCAACGCCTCGCTCCGCCTGATCGCATTCGCCTTGTCCTGCGCCCTGGCCGCCGGCTGCGCGCCGGTGCGCTATTACCAGGCGCTGTCGGGCAAACAGATTCCGCAGCGCGAGCCGGCGCCGATCGTCGAACAGGGGCAGCCGGCGCCGGCGCACCAGACGGTCGCGACTTACGGCGACGGTTTGCGCCTGGCGCGGATTCACAAACACGATGAGCAGGCTTTCGGCATCGTCGATCGGAAGAACCGGGTGGTGATCCCGATCGGCTATCAACACATCATCGATCGCGGCGCCGACGGTTTCGGCGCGATCGGCCTGCAAAGCTTGCGCAGTTTCGACCGGCAGGGCCGGCAAACCGCGACCACGCTGTTCGAAAGGGAGCTGAACTTTGTCAACGGCCAGGCCGTCGCGATCATCAAGCCGCCCGGTGGTGATGCCGATGCCGAGCGTTACGGCGTGATCGACACCGACGGCAAGACCGTCGTCCCGTTTGACTATCGCCGCATCTTCGAACGCCACACCCAATCCCGGCCCACGGTCTCCTGGTATCTGGTGGAACGCGACGTGAGCACGGCGGGCGAACCCAAGCGCTATCGCACCGGCTTGCTGGATGCGCGCGGCCGGACGGTGCTGCCGATCGAATACTTCGATATTTCGCCGAACGTGGATGTCGAAGGCCTCGACGAAGGTTGGGCGATGCTGTTCGAACGCGAGCACCGCAGCGTTGCGGTGAATTTCCTCAGCGGCGTGCGCATGCCGCGCGCGGGCGGTTCGTTCTACGGCCGCACCGTGGGCTATTCGACCTTGCTCAATCCGGAGCCAGAAACGCTCAACCAGTACCAGAAGATGCAGTACCGCAAGGCCAATCCCGCGCGCTATCGGCTGGAGCTGTTCGACACCCGGGGGCGACTGGTTTACGACCAGCGCGATATCGAAGTGACCTGGGACCTCAAGGGTCTGATCGCGGTGTCGCGCGCGGGCAAGTTCGCGCTGCTCGATGCGCAGGGACGGCCGCTGAGCGAGTTCGTGTACGACGCAGTCACGGACTTCGGCGGCGGACAGGCGCTGATGGAACGCGACGGCACCAAGGTTTGCATCGACGCGGCCGATCCGGCCGGCACCCAGCGCGCCGCGCGCCAATGCCGCAAGGCCACCACGTTGAAGAACAAGAACGATCACGAGCGCGCGCCCAGCGGGTTCCCCGCTGTCTACCCGCGTTACGGCGGCTGAAGCGTGAGGTGGTACCGGCGCCGCGACGAACGCGACGCCGACTTCAAGTCATTGGCCTCACCTCATCGGCGTTTCGAATCATCAGCCCCGACTCGCAGGATTCCGATCGCGGCATTCAAGCCGATGGCGCCAACGCCGGCACCCGCAGACGGCCTTCCAGCAGGTCCATGCCGCGCCGGCCCGGGCCCATCGCGATGCCCGAACTCACCATGAAGAAGCGTTCGAGTTCGAACGACACGCAGCTGACGATGCAGAACGCGCCCGGCGCGTGCTGGTTGATCGCGTAGTACACGCCGATGCCATGCCGACGCAGATGCGCGATCATGGCGGCTAGCATCGCTTTGGGCGGCATCGGCGCGCGCGCGGGATGGGCCCAGTCGACCCGTTCCAGCCGGTCGGCGCGGACCTGGAAATAGGCGCAATCGCGCAGCTTGCGGTATTCGCTCAAAGTATCCAGCGCGAGCCGGCTGTACTCGCGCATCTTCGGCGTGCGCGACTTGATGTCGATGCACTGCACCAGTTCGGTCAACGCGCGCGTCGCGGCATGCGCGGCGTACAGCGACGCGCCGTAGCCGCAGGGAAACGTTTCCTCGTCGGCGAGGATGTCGGCGGTGGTGGCGATGAAGGCCGGGAACTGCAGGTCGGTGGTCACATCGATCAGCCACACCTCGCGATCGAGTTGCCCGCACACCGCGCGGTGGATGCGCGCGACCTCGTCGGGCAGCGACTGCGGATCGACGATCACGCCCAGGCGGGTCGGATCGCCCAGGTAATGCGCGATCAGGAACAGCGACCACGCATCGCGCTCGACCAGTTCGCCGATCGCGTGGACCGCGGCTTCCTCCAGGCTGGCGCCGATCGCCACGCCGCTGTTGGAGCTGAAGCGGATCGCGCTGGTGTAATCGAAGTCGTCGCCCTCGACCAGATTGTGCAGATACGCCGGGTAGGTCATGAACAACGGCACCGGCACGTTGTCCTCGCCAGGGCCGTGCTCGTCGAGGCGGCGATAAGCGCGGCAGGCCAGCTGTTGTTGCGGATTGGCCTCGAACGCGGCCACGAACGGCAGGCCGGCGTAACGTGGGTCCTGGGCGAATTGTTGCGAAGGCACCAGCGCGATGGGTTCGTCGGCCGGCGGCTTGCGCGTGTAGTAGTGCTCGACCGCTTCATACATCGCGCCGGTCAGCGAGGCGGCGGCCTCGCCCTTGCCGAAGCCGTTGCTGATGGCGACACCGTCGGCGTCGTACAAGGTGCACACGGTCGAAGCGATGCCCTCGCCGAGCACCTCGATCTGCATCCGCCAGCCCTGATCGCGCACGTAGCCGCGGATCACCGCATCGGCGTCGGCCAGCGATCGTTCGCGTTCCAGTGGAATCATGGCGTCGCTCCTTGCTCGACCGGGCTTGCGCGTAGCGCGGCGGCACGAACAAGTCCGTGCCGCGCGCCCGACAGCAAACCGTCGCCGGCTTACTTCGCGTACTGGTCCAGGAAGGATTTTTCCTTGGCGGTCAGCTCGACCTTGATCTGCTGCTCGAAGATGACCTTGCTGGCGTCTTCGATGAGCGGGCGCGGCTTGAACACGGGGATATCGATCGCCTTTTTCATGGTGTCCCTCTTCAGGTGATGTCGCCGATGGCGTGGATGCAGCGACGCCGAAGCCGGAAACCACGCGACTTCCATGTCGGCTGCCTGTTGTCTATACCCATGGCACAAGAACGGTGTCAATCGCGAATTCGGCGACCTGTCGTGTGTGGAACCGCGATCACACCGGCATGCGCGTGGGCGATGCAGACCGCGCCGAATTGCGATTGCATGAAGGCCGGAAGCTGGCTGAATCGGCGATTGTGAATCCGGCCGGCGCCGCCATTGCGCCGATCAGCGCGCGACCCGATGCAGCCGCAAACGCTCGCCATCGAGCTCGTAGGCGAAGCCGGCATCGGGCCGAGCCAGAAAGCCCCACAGCGGCCGCAGCACCGCTTCGGCCTTGAGCAGCACTTCCTGGAACTCGGCCTGCGGGTCGGACAGCCAGGTGATCGCGCCGCCGGCGCCGAACGCGACGCTGTCGCCGTCGTAGGACAAGGTGCGGATGCCGATGTTGAGATCGGCGACGCGGTTGTAGCCCAGATAACCGATCGAACCGCAATAGACGCCGCGCGCGCTGCGTTCGAGCCGATCGATGATCTGCATGGTGCGGCGCTTGGGCGCGCCGCTGATCGAGCCGCCGGGGAAGGTCGCGCGCAGCAGGTCGATCAGGCTGCGATCGGGCCGCAACTGCGCCTCGACCGTGCTGACCAGTTGGTGCACCGTGCGATAGCTTTCGACTTCGCGCAGCTTCGGCACCTCGACCGTGGCATGCACCGCGACCCGGTTGAGATCGTTGCGCATCAGGTCGACGATCATCAGGTTTTCGGCGCGATCCTTGACCGACTCGGCCAGATGCCGCGCGTACTGCGCATCGAGTCGCGGGTCGTCGGAGCGGCGCATCGTGCCCTTGATCGGCTTGGTCTGGATGCGGCCGCCACGGTCGACACGCAGGAAGCGTTCCGGCGAGGTGCTCAGCACGTGGTGTTCGCCGCTGCGCAGATAGGCGCCGAACGGCGCCGCGTTGCCGCGACGCAGACGCAGGTACAACGCGAGTGGATCGAGTTGCGCGCGGAAGCGGAAGTGATTGGTCAGGCAGATCTGGTAGGACTCGCCGTCGACGATGGCGCGGCGGCAGTGTTCGATCGCGGCCAGGTAATCGTCGTGGCCCAGGTCCATGTCGACTTCGAGCGCATCCAGCGGCGCGGCCGGCGATGCCGGCTCGGGCGCGGGCTGGGCAAGAGTCGATGCCGCCTGCGCGGCGATCGTCTCGAGCCAGCGCTGCGCGTCGGCCGCCTGCGCGGTATGCGGCGCGGCGATCGCGATCGCCCAGGCGCGACCGCGGCGATGATCGAAGGCGAGGAATCGATGCACGCGCATCCACAGTGCATCGGGCAACGGCGTGCCGGCGTTGCTGCCGCTGTCGCCATTGCCGTCGCCATCGAACAGCGCCTTCATCTCGTAACCCAGCCAGCCGATGAAGCCGCCGCGGAAATCGAACGGCAATGCGTTTTCGGCGTCGGCCGGCATCGGCTCGTCGATCTGGGCCGCCTCGAGTTCGCGTTCGATGCGATCGAACAAGGCATGTCCTGTCGACAGCGACGCATCGTCGTCGGCGATGCGGTAGGCGAGCAGGTCCTCGTCGTCGACCGCGCCCATGAACGAACACGCCGCGCGCTCCTCGACCGCATCCTGGCTGTCGAGCCAGAAGCTGTTGCGCTGCCGCGCGTACAGCGCGTTGAACACGGTTTCCGGATCGAGCTTCGCGTCCAAGGGCTTGCACCACAGCTGCAAGGCGTGCGGCGGTGCGATGGGCGCGGCCGGCGGCGGCTGTATCACCGGCGCGGCGAGACTGACGAAGGCGCGGCCGTGATGCCGCCGCACCAGATCGCGGAAATTCGCGATCAGGTCGATGCCGTGTTCGCTCAGGATCGATTCGGGATGGAACTGCACGCCCCATTGCGGGCGATGACGATGGCGCAGGGCCATGATCAGGCCGTCGTCGGTGTGCGCGGTCGCCTGCAACGCGGGCGGCAGCGGCGCCGCCGCGATCAGCGAGTGATAGCGGACCACGTCGAACGATTCGGGTAAACCGGCGAACAGCTCGCTGCCGTCGTGATGCAGGCGCGAGACCCGGCCGTGATAGGGCTGCGGCGCATGCGCGATGCGGCCGCCTTCGGCGTAGGCGATGCCCTGGAACCCCAGGCAGACCCCGAGCAAGGGCAGCGCGCTGTGCGCGATCGCCTGGCGCGCGACGTGGAAGTCGGCCTCGTGCTCGACGCTGCCCGGACCGGGCGAGACCACGATGCAGTCGTAGTCCTGGTCGGCCCGCAGTTGCTCCCAACCGCACGCATCGTTGCGCAGCACGGTCGGCGCCTGGCCGAACGCGCGCCCGATCTGGTCGGCGAGGTTCCAGGTGAAGGAGTCGTAGTTATCGATCAACAGGCAACGCATGATCCGGCCATTGTCGTACAAAGCCCGGGCGCGGCGGTGGTTCGGTGATGGCTCATCGCGATCGGGCCGCGTGCGCGACCGTCGCGGCGGCGGCGAACGGCGCTCAGTCGCTGGTGCGCAGGCAGCAGGCGATCGAACGCACGCCGCCGTCTTCGAAGGCGATATCGACCTCGAAGGCCTGCCCGGCCCGCACCGTCGGCGACAGATCGATCGCGGCCAGGAAACCCAGGCGGCCTTCGTCGACCCGCGCCAGCCGCATCGCCTCGAAGCCGAAGAACGCGCGCACCTGCGGGTACAGCGCCTTGTACAAGGCTTCCTTGGCCGAAAACGCCGCCGCCAATCCGGCCACGGCATCGTCGAAGCCGGCCTCGATCAGCGCCTGTTCGGCGTGGTCGACGACCACGCCGCGAATCTCCCCGGCCAGACGCGCATCGATCCGCGATTCGATGTCGATGCCCAGGCCGATCACCCGCGGATCGGCGCTCGCGAGGCAGACCGCGCGGTCGCCGGCATGCGAGATCGAGGCGATCGCCCCGGCCGGCCACAGCGGTTCGCGATCCGGGCCGATCGCGATATCGGCCGAAGCGATCCCCAGCCGCGCCAATGCGCGCCGCGCGCAGATCCGGCCGGCGAGGAATTCGCCGCGCCGCTTGGCCACCGCGCGCGCGAGCTGGGGCGGCAGGCGCAAGCCATGGCCGGGGTACAGCGCGTCGTCGTAGGCGTCGAGGCGGAAACGGCAGGCGTAACCGGTCAGTGGTTGGCCTCTTACCTGCGTATCGAACGGCGCGGCCTCGCGGAGGAAGGCGTCATGGTTCGGATGCATGCGCTCAGACTCTCGCGTCGCGCGGTAGTGCGATGGCGATCGCGGCGATGCGGCGGGTGGGCGAATGCGGGCGACACGGTAAACGCATGAGGGGTCCGTTACGAAGATCGGGTGCAACGCGGAACGTAATCGCGGCTATATCGCTGGAAATCAAACGACTGCCTCGGCTCATGGTATCGGCTCTCGACGCAAAACGGCCCGCCGAAGCGGGCCGTCGCAAGGCGATGCGGCATCGCGCCGCCGCGCACCGATTGAAACCGACGCTCGGCGGCGCAGCCCTCAGTTGACGCTGGCCGCGCTCCAGGCCCGCGCGATCGTGGTCTGCTCCGGCGAACCGGCCCCGTACAACTCGGCCGCGGCGGCCAGGGTCGCCGCGCGCGCCTGCGGGTAGGTCGTGCTGGAGGTGAACTTGGTGGTCAGCGCGCGATACCAGATCTTGCCGAACTTGTCCCGACCGATGCCGACGATGCCGGTGTCGCCGTTGCACACGAGCTGGGCCGGGGTCAGCGTGGTGCCGGCCGGAGTCACCGCGCCTTCGATCGCCAGATAGGCCATGCGGTTGGCGACGCCGGAGGTGTAGTGCGGGTCGTGGATGCCGCCCGCCGCGAGATTCGGATCGAATCCGCTGCCGCCGATGTAGCAATTGAACGACTTGCCGTCGGCGCCCTGGTTGTACATGTCGCGGAATGCCAGCCCGCCGGTGCGCATGATCTCGCCGATGCGGTAATCGCCCGGGTCGTTGGGGTGGTTGGCGTAGAACTCGACCAAGGTGCCGAGGATGTCGGAATTGGCTTCGTTCAAGCCGCCGGCATCGCCCGAGTAGGCCAGGTTCGCGGTCGCCGCGTTGACCCCGTGCGACATCTCGTGGCCGGCCACGTCGATGCCGACGATCGGGCCGTAACCGCGGCTGGCGTCGCCGTCGCCGTAGAACATCACCTTGGTCAGGGCGAAATAGGCCGCGTTGACGCCGGTGGTGCCGCCGGTGGAGGTCTTGAAGTTGGTGTGGGCGTAGCTGCTGATGCCCTTGTTGTCGTTGTACAAGCCCAGGCGGCCGTGCACGTTCTTGAAATAATCCCAGGTCGCGCCGACGCCGTAGTGGATGTCGGTGGCGACGGTGGCGCGATCGCTGAGGGTGTTGTTGCCCCAGGTGTTGTCGGCGTCGGTGAACAAGGTCGCGCCGAGGGTCGCGCCGAGGATGTCGAACAGGTTGGAGATCGCCGCGCCCTTGGCGTCGTAGACCTTGCCGCTGCCGCGGGTGGTGTCGATCAGATCGAACTTGGTCGCGCTCTTCTGGTCGGTCGGCAGGCTCAGGTTGCCGTAGTAGAACGACTTGCCGGTGCCGATCGCGGCCGCGGTCTGCAACTGGTCCTGCACGTCGAGCACGCGGCCGTCGCTGGCATCGACGTAATAGGTCACGAAGCCGGAATGCTGTTCGGTCTCGTCGCCCTGCACGGTGACCTCGTAGGCGAGCACAGGCGTCGCGCCGCGCGCATACACCACCAGTTCGTTGCCGTGGATCTTGCCGACCTGTCCGTTGAAGCGCGCGCCGGCTTCGATCGCGGCTTGATCCTTGCCGATCACGCGCGCGCTCAGCAATGGACGCTGCGCGCTGCGCAAGGTCAGCTGCGCGGACTTGAGCTCGCCGCGCTGCAACTTCACCACCACGTCGCCGCCGATCACGCGCAAGCCCTGATAGCTGCGGGCGAAGCGCGCGTGCTGGGTGCCGTCGCGGTCGATCACGACGTCGCGCGCTTCGAAGCGGTCGGCGGCGCTGGCGCGCAGCAGGCCGGGGTTGCCGGCGATCAGGCTGCGCGCCTGCGCGGTCGCGGCGTCTTTGGCGGCGAGGCCGGCGTCGGCGGCGTGGGCGAGCGGCGCGGTCAGCAGCGTCGCGGCGATGGCGAGAGAGAGTCCTTCCTGTTTGAACCGGGTAGTCATGGCGTCCTTACTCCTTGGCCTTGGGTCGCTACGGCCCGGCGCGGCGCCGGGTCCGGTTTCGATATTCGGCATATTTCAGGTGCCATGAGGCGCCATTCAGGGGGTGGATCACGGCAAAACTGCGGATCCGTTGGGAGTTCGCGCTTTTTACCCGTCCCGCCTCCGCCGGGCGCACCTTCGCCGTACGCCCCGGCGCCCGCGGCGGCTTGCCACCTGCGGCGCGCGGTGATCTAAAGTGAGCCGTCGAACGCGCGGCCCGGTCGGTCTCGGCCGTGGCATGCGATGGCGATACGCGCCGGCTCGGACGCTTGCGTCCACGAACTCGCCGGCGCGCCCTCCTGACGAACGGATTCAACACAGGTGCCTGGATGAGAACGATCTTTTGCGTGGTCTTGTGTCTGCTCAGCGGCCAGAGCCTGGCTGGCGGCGACATCGTCCCCACCGACGATCCGGGCAGCGACTGCGTCGCGGCCACGATCGTCAGCAAGCGCAGCGCGGGCAATCGCAAGTACGACGAGGCCTACTGCGCGGTCAACAAGGACCCCGCCGCGTATCGCACCTGCCTGAAGAACGCCGCCACGAACCCGACGATTTCGTTCTTCACCGACCGCTGCGGCGATGCCGAAGACGGCGCCTATGTCAGCTTCAACGGCAAGACCCATCAGGTACGACGCAAGTCCGAATCGCCGCACCGCGAGGTGCGTTACGCCGGCACCTATACGGGCGAGAGCGTGAGTGTGCGCGTGGTGCCCGGCAAGCTGATCGAGCGTTTCGTCGAAGACGGCGAAGTGCTGGGCATCACCCACTCGGTCGATGTGTTCATCACCCAGGGAGGCGAAACCGTGAAGATCCCGGCGATCTACGACGACCGGCACTGACGCGCGGCCGCCGCGTGCCTCAGAACGCCGAAGAAGCGCCGAAGACTCGCCAAGTCACCGCAAACCCGAACGACAACGGCCCGCCGAGGCGGGCCGTTGCCATTACGCGCACCGGCATGCGCGCGGTGCAGCTTGAAACATTATAACTTGAAGCGGGTACGACTTGAAGCGGCGCAGCTTGAAGTGGACAGCGTCGATCAGTTGACCTTGACCGCGCTCCACGCCCGCGCCACCGCGTTCTGCTCGGCCGAACCGTTGCCGTACAGCTCGCCCGCCGCCGCCAGCGTCGCCGCGCGCGCCTGCGGGTAGGTGGTGCTGGAGGTGAACTTCGCGGTCAGCGCGCGATACCAGATCTTGCCGGCCTTGTCGCGGCCGATGCCGGTCATGCCGGCGTCGCCGTTGCAGGCCATCTGCGCCGGGTTCAGGCCGGTGCCGGCCGGCGCAACCGAGCCTTCGGCCAGGAAGTAGAAGAACAGGTTGCCCACCCCCGAGGTGTAATGCGGGTTGTGCGCGCCGTCGGACAGGTTGGGATTGAAACCGCCGGCGATGTAGCAGTTGAACGACTTGCCGTCGGAGGCCTGGTTGTACATGTCGCGGAACGCCTTGCCGTCGCTGCGCATCTTCTCGCCGATGCGGTAATCGCCCGGATCGCTGGCGTTGTTGGCGTAGAACTCGACCAGCGTGCCGATGATGTCGGACGCGGCTTCGTTGAGGCCGCCGGCGTCGCCGGAATAGGCCAGCTTGGAGGTCGCCGCGGTCACGCCGTGGGTCATCTCGTGACCGGCCACGTCGATGCCGACCACCGGGCCGTAGCCGCGCGCGGCATCGCCGTCGCCGTAGAACATGCTCTTGACCAGATCCACGTAAGCCGCGTTGACGCCGCTGTTGCCGCCGCTGGAGGTCTTGAACATGGTGTGGGCGTAGCTCTTGATGCCCTTGCCATCGCCGGCCAGGCCGGCGCGGCCATGCACGTTCTTGTAGTAATCCCAGGTCACGCCGACGCCGTAGTGGATGTCGACGCCGACGGTCGCGCGATCGCTGGTCGTGTTGTTGCCCCAGGTGTTGTCGGTGTCGGTCATCAAGGTGGCGTTGGAGGTCGCCGAGAGGATGTCGAACAGGTTGGAGATCGCCGCGCCCTTGGCGTCGTAGACGCTGCCGCTGCCGCGGGTTGTGTCGATCAGGTCGTACTTGGTCGCGCTCTTCTGATCGGTGGAGATGCTCAGGTTGCCGTAGTACAGCGAACGGCCGGTGCCGGTCGCGGCGGCGGTCTGGATCTGGTCCTGCACGTCGAGCACCTTGCCGCTGGCCGCGTCGACGTAATACTTCACCAGACCCGAATGGCGGCTGTTGCCATCGCCTTGCACGATCACCTCGTAGGCCAGCACCGGCTTGGCGNTGCTCGATGCGGCCGCCGAAGCGCGCGCCCGCCTCGACCGCGGCATCGTCCTTGCTGATGCGCGGGGTCAGCGACGGGCGCTGCTTGCTGCGCAGGGTCAGCAGGGCCGAACGCAACTGGCCGCGCTGCGACTTGACCACCACGTCGCCGCCGATCACCCGCAGCCCACGGAAGCTGCGATCGAAGCGGACATGCTCGGTGCCGTCGCGGTCGACGATCGCGTCGCGCGCCTCGAAGCTGTCCTCGCTATTGCCCTGCAACGCATTGAGATGGTTGGCGATCAGGCCGCTCGCCTGGCTCATCGCCGAAGCCTTGCGCGCGTCGGCGGCATGGACGGCGGGCGCGACCAGCGCCGCGGCCAGGGCGAAACTCAGCACGGCGCGCTTGGGCAGATTGGAATGCAATGACATACGTGACTTCCCCTCAAAGTAAATCGAAAGCCGAACGGATCGGCGGCGGACAGCGGCGGTGGCGTCGGCGCTGAGCGCATCCTCGATCCATAGCGCAAGCCGTGGCATGCGCGAGCGAGGGAAAATCGTGTGCAAAACTGTGCGGTTACGCAGAGTTCGGTGAACTCTTGCAAGCGATGCATTTCGTTTGTGCACGAAGTATGTCTACGCCACGACGACGGGCCGCGTTCGTTCGTACCTGGGCGTATGGATTCATTCGTGTGCCTGCGCGCTTCACACGATGCGAGACCGATCGCGAAGCGGATCGGCGGCATTGTGCGACACTCCCGGTGCATCCCAAACCGTCATTCCCGCGAACGCGGGAGTGACGGCGCTGAAGGATGAGGTTGAAGTCTGTGGATATTCGGCTTCGCCGAAGTAAGGCAGAGCCGCCTTCCCGGGACTCACGTTCTGGAACAGGGGCTACCCGTCCGCGGGCAGGCCGAACGCCCCGCATCGCACATCGCGCGCGATGCGGGCGAGCGCGATCAGTCTTCGACGATCGCGTGCGGCATGAAGCGCGAGGTGTCCTGGGTGATCGGACTGGCGTCTTCGCGGATGCCCATGCCGGCGGCCTGATCGGCGACGACCCAGCTGCCGATCAACGGGTAATTCGCCGCGCCGTCGTCGCCGTCGAAACGCGGCAACGGGTGATGCGCCTGGCGGATGGTCGGGCCGTCCTGATACGGGCCGTCGCTGCGCAGGCGTTCGCCGCTGGCGCTGACCAGTTCGATGTTGGCGCCTTCGCGCGAGAACAGCGGCTTGCGCACCCAACCCGCGGCCAGTTCGCCAGCTCGCGCGGCGGCGTCCTCGAAATGCGCTTCGAGCAGATTCGGATGGTCGCGATGGCGTTCCCACAGCAAGGGCAGCACGCCCTTGTTGCTGAGGATCGCCTTCCACGCCGGTTCGATCAGCTGCACCTGCGAGGCGGCCAGTTTGGCGCCGTATTCCTCGACGAACATCCACTCCAGCGGATACAGCTTGAACAAGGTCTTGATGACCCGGTCCTCGCCGTCGGTGAACCAGCCCTCCTTGCTCAGGCCGATGCCTTCGATGCTCAGTTCCAGCGTGTCCACGCCGGCCTGTTCGGCGCAGTCGCGCAGATAACGCACCGTGCCCTGATCCTCGATCGAGTCCTCGACCGCGGCGAAATGCACCGGCGTGGCGATGCGTTTTTCGCGCGACAAGGTCGCGAAGGTTTCGATCAGCAGTTCCTGGATGCGGTTGTACTGATCGCTGCCCTCAGCCAGAGCGCCGCGCGCGATCGCCTGCTCCAGCCACAGCCATTGGAAGTACGCTGCTTCGTACAGCGAGGTCGGGGTGTCGTAATTGAGTTCGTACAGCTTGGCCGGGCCGCGGCCGTTGTAGGCCAAGTCCATGCGCCCGTACAGATGCGGCTCGCGCTGGCGCCAAGACGCGGCGATCAAGTCCCAGTAATCGGCGGGAATCGCCAGCCGGGTCAGCAGTTCCTCCGAACCGGCCACTTCGTCGACCAGGGCCATCGACATGTCGTGCAGCTCCTGGGTGGGCTGCTCGATGTCGTCCTCGATCTGGCGCAGGCCGAAGGCGTAGTACGCCGATTCGTCCCAATACGCTTCGCCGTCGATGGTGTGGAAGTGGAAACCCAGCGACTGGGCCTGTTCGCGCCAATCCGCGCGCGGGGTCGTAAGGATGCGTTTCATGCCGCTCCGATGAACATTGCGATCGCCGCGCGCCGAACGGTTCGGCGCGCGCGAGCACGACCTGGATGTGGGGCCGACCCCGGGCTCGAATCAACCGCCGCGGCTGGAACCGCTGCTGCGGCTGCCGCCGAAGCCGCCGCGCGCGGCCGCGCTGGAACCGAAACCGCCGCGCGAAACGGTCATCGCGCGCGCCGGCAACGCGGTGTTGCCCTGCTTGCCGTAGACCGTGCCGCTGCTTTTGCCGACCAGTTCGCCGCCCGGACGCAGATAACCGCCGCTGCGGTAATCGCGGTACAGCGGCGATACGCCGCCGATGCCGTAGTAGCCGCGCGGCTGCATCGCCTGGCTGAGCGCGTAGCCGATCAGGAAGCCCGACATCGACGGCATGTAGCTGTGGCTGCTGGTGCTGGCGTTGGCGGCGAGCGGCGCCGGCTGGCAGGCGCCGAACTGGTCGTTGCACTCTTTCTCGCTTTCGAACCGCGGCGCGAGTTTTTCGTGCTCGACCAGCGCCTGCTGGTAAGCCTTCTCGCATTCGGCCGGCGAGATCTCGGTCTGCGCCGCGCAATCCTCGCGCGAGGTCAGCACCTTGCCGCTGGGTTCGTCGTCGCCGCAGCCGGTCAACACAGCCGGCACCGACACCGCCATCAACACCAGCCGCAGCTGGCGCGAACGTTTGCTGTTGCGATCGTGGACAGTCATGGCGGCGCTCACGGGGTCATGGCGGCGGCGTTGATCAGGCCGACGCTGACCGATACGCCGGCCGAGAAGATGCCGGCGGCGGTCTGGTTGAGGGTGATCTGCTGCGACAGCTTGGGCGCGACCAGGCGCGCGAGCAGGAACGCGACCGCCTGCACCACCACCGACACCGCGCCCCAGATCGCCGCGTCGATCAGGCTGACCGAGTTGGAGATCGCCGAATGCAGCGGCAAGGCCAGGCCGATCAGGGTGCCGGCGAACGCAGTCGCCGCGGCGCTATTGCCTTCGCGGATCAGGCTCAGTTCGCGGTGCGGGGTGATCAGCACCAGGGCGAGCGCGGCCAGCACCAGCACGCCGATGCCGATGCCGGCGTAGGCGAGGAAATTGAGGAAGCTGTGGGCGGTGATCGGTGCGTCCATGGAGAGAGTCCTTGCGGCGGAGTGATGCGGTGGAAGCGTTCGCGCTGGAGCAGCGCGCCTGCGCTCAGGTAACGTCGATATCGGCCGTGGTCAGATCGATGCCGATCGCATAGGTAACCACGAACTCGCTCGGACCGTAGTCCTCGGCGGTGACCAGCAGGAATTCCTCGCGGTCCAGCTCGGGCACTTCGCGCCGGTACAGCATGGCGTAGTGGGTCAGGTCGTCGTCGCGACGCGGCGGGTCGTGGCGGTACAGCACTTCGTCGTAGATCACCGGCGGCGCCTTGCCGCCGGTGCCGAGCTGGTCGCCGAATTCGCGATACCAGGTGCGCCCGGCGTAGTCGATATGGTCGGCGCCCAGGTGCGGATGCTCGTGGATGAAACGCTTGAATTCGGCCTGGTTGGCCGGGTTCACGGTTTCCTGGAACACGAACGCCTTGATCCCCTCGACCTGGCCGCTGGCGGTGCTGACCTGCAGATAGGCGTCTTCGTCGAGATAGAACCGGTGCAGCGCGTGGCCGCCGCCCAGGTCGATGTGGCCGTAGCACGGGATGCCCTGGTGGCCCTCGGGCAGGCGCACGGTCCAGGCCTGCGGATGGGCGCGGAACGGCAGGGTGTCGAACGCGACCCGGCCATTGATGCGCAGGCCCAGCGGCAATTCGTGCGCGAACGGCAACGCCGCCGTCTGCGAGGTCTGTTTCTTGCCGCCGAACAATCCGTCCAACCAACCCATTGCGTTTACCTCGTCAGGCTTTGAATCGATCCGCTCGCGATCGATTCGTTATCGATCGACCCACCTTGCATCAGACCGTATTGAACAGGCTGTATTCAATCGGGCTGTATTCAATCAAGTCGTGTTGAATCAAGTCGTGTTAAATCAGGTCGTATTGAATCGGCCCTGTCAATTCAGCCCGCTTCAAACCGCGGCCGCCGCAAGCGAGGCCCACGGCACCCGCGCGCTGTCGATACGCGCGTCGGCAAGGTAATACAACAATGTGCCCGCCGCGATCTCATCGTGATCGGGCGGATTGAGCACCGGCGCGGCGGTACGGCCGTCGCGGTAGCCGATCCACAGCGCCGACTGGGCGCGAAACGCGGCCGCGAGCAGGCCGGCGCGCACCGGCGCGGCATCGGCCGGCACCTGCAGGCTGAACTGGGTCGGGCCGCCCGCGCCGAGCCATTCGCCGGCGACCAGCGAACTGCCGGCGTCCTGCGCGGCGCGCGCGATCACGTCCACGTGCAGCGGCCGGGTGCATTCGACATGCGGGTAATGGCTGCGCACCAGCTGCGCGACCGCCGCGGATTCGAAATGCGCGACCACGTGCGCGCCGGGCTTGTGCGCCATCAGCGCGAACACCGCCGCCAGCGAACGGTCGTCGTGATCGGTGTGGACGATCACCCGCGCGGCCTGGGCGATCGCGGCGCGCGGGTATTCGTTGCAATCGGCGTAGGACTCCACCGCGATGAAGCGGATCTGCTCGGGCAGCGGGTTCTCGCTCAGGCCTTCGGCGATCAGCACGATGCCTTCGTCGTCGGTGTGGGTGTCGGCCAGCAGCAGCTGCACCAGCCGCTGGGTTTCGCGGCCGTGCCAGCCGATCAGCACGGTGTGGCCGTGCATGTCCTCGTAGCTCATCTTGCCCACCTGATGGCGCTTCCAGAAATTGAGCAGACCGGCGCTGGTCTTGGCCAGCACCGAGGCGAACAGCGCGATCGCGCCGGGCATCACGAACAAGGCCGCCGCCCAGCGTCCGGCCGGCGTGCCCGGCGACAGGTCGCCGTAGCCGATCGTGCTGGCGGTGGTCATGTAGTAGTAGACGAACGAATCCCAGCCCAGCAGCTTGTCTTCGCCGGCCCAGGCCAGCAGCAGCCAGGTGCCGGTCATGTGCAGCACCAGCGCGGCGGCGACCACGCCCCAGCTGATCCGGCGCAGATGGCCGCGCAGGCTGCGGAAGAGTTTGCCGATTACGATCATGTCAGCCGGTTCGCCTGGTTACGTCCATGCCACGCGGCTTGGCGCCGATGATGCGAGGGGGGTTGGCTCGCTTCGTTGCTGCGTTGCCTTGCCGTGTAGCTGGTCGTGCTGCCTGTTCGCGTTGCTTTGGAGTGTTGCTGATTTCCAAATGCACCGCGATTCTTCAAGCCGTCATTCCCGCGAAGGCGGGAATCCAGAGACTTTAAGCGTTCTCGCACGAAAGTCGTTGGATTCCCGCTTTCGCGGGAATGACGTTCTGGTGAGATGGCGCTGAAGTCTCTGGATTCCGCCTTCGCGGGAATGACGAGCAAGAGCAACGGCGACAGCAAGACCAACGGCAACACCACAATCGCCTTGCAACCGCCCGACCTCGAACCCGCGACGGCCATCGACCGCCGCAGGCCCGCGAGCCGCCGTTATTCCTTGCGCTCGACCTTGTCGGTTTCCTTCACTTCCACCGCCGGCAGCGACAGCGGCTCGTGGCTGAGCTGCTGCACCGGCTTTTCGCGGAAACGCTCGAGGATGTTCTCGACGCTGGTCGATTCCGGCAGCAGGCCGGCGTTGGCCAGCTTGGCGTTGAGGTCGCCGTCGCCGCTTTCCGATTCCAGCTGCGCGGCGGCCTGCAGGCGCGCGCCGCGCTCGGCCTGGCGGGTCTGGATGCGCTCGAGCGAATCCAGCGCGGTGGTGACCTTGCCGGTGGCGCCGGAATGACGCGCGGCGACCGCGGTCTGGGCGCGCTGCACCGCTTCGGTGGCCTTGACCGTGTCGACCTGCTGCTTGACCCGCGCCAGCTTGCGCTCGGTCGCGGTGATCGCGGTCTTGAGCTGGTTGATGCTGGCGTCGTAGCTGTTGATCGCCTGCTCGTCATTCTTCAGGTCGGTCTCGACCACCGCAAGACGCTCGGCGACTTCGCGCGCCAGGGTCTCGTCGCCCTTGCGCAGCGCGCCGGCGATGTAGGTCTCGTACTCGGCCTTCTTGGCGAAACGGTCCTTGCTGCGGTTGGCCTGCAGCTGGCGCTGCGCCATCACCTTGGTCAGCTCTTCCTTGGAACGGATCAGCTCGGTGCCGGCGTCGCGAATCTCCTGGTCGAGGATCTTCAGCGCGTTGGCGTCGACGACGGCCTGGCCGGCCTCGTGCGCGGTGCCGCGGAACAGGGTCAGGATTTTCTGCAGGATGCTCATGCGGTCACCAGATAGGACTTGAGGGCTTCGACCGCGTCGATCGCGTTGTCGGCCAGGGTGCGGATTTCCAGCTCGATCTGCTCGGCGGTGGAATCGGGCGCCATTTCGCCGAACACGATATAGACGTCGCGTTCGTTGATGGTGGTCAGGCCCAGGTTGGACAGCGGGTTGATCGGGTTCAGGCGCAGGCAGGCTTCGTTGAAACCGGCCGCGTCGCGGACCTGGCCGGCTTCGACCAGCGGGGTGGAGACGAAGATCTCGCGATCGGTCAGGGCGATGGTGATGCCCAGGTCGCCGCTGTCGGGCAGGGTCACCTGGATCGCGCCGTCGGCGGTCGGCACTTCTTCGACATTGTCGGCGCCGAAGGAGGCACCCAGGCGGGTCAACAGTTCTTGTGTGGTCCAGCGGGACATAGGTCGGTCCTTGAAGGGAAAGGCTGACAGGCGCGGGGGCGTCCGGATCGCGGGGCGCGGCGGCGGGGCGCCGTCGCGGGTCCAGCGATCATCGTCCGTGACCGAGCTCATGGATCGCAAAGGTTATAGGGGCGGGCGGCGGGCGGCGCAAGGCGCATGGAAGGCGCATAGGTCGCAAGTCATGGGCGCGCGATCGCGCGCGAGCCAGGCGCGGCGCGCGTTTGCGGCCGATCCGGTGGCGCGCGGCGGCTCGCGTCGCGGTCCAGCCCGCGCGGCGCGCGCTTGAGCTAAACTGTTCGGCGGAACTACCCGACCGGCATTCCCGGCCCGTGGCCCCTGCGCAGTGCAGACGGCCGGCGGCGTCGTCTCGGCGGGTCCGTGCAGCGGCCGCGCCGATCCCCGGTAGCGGCCTCGTCGATGGCTCTATGTGCCCCGGACGGGGTACACGCAATAGGTGGATCGTGCGCAATTACGACCTCGAATTCCTGAAGAAATTCTCGATGGTGATCGGCTTTCTCATGCTGGTGACCCTCGGCCTGATGATCGCGGCCTACTTCGTCCACAAGCAGTTGCCGCAGGAAATCGACCCGCGCGCGGCCAAGCGCACCGAAAACCGGATCGGTCCGGTCGGCGCGGTCTACGCCGGCGCGACCGGCGCGGCCTCGCAGCAGGCCGCGGTCGCCGCGGCGGCGGCCAAGGCCGCCTCGCAGGTCGCCTACGACGGCACCCTCGACGGCAAGGTGATCTTCGACAACCTGTGCGCGGGCTGCCACAAGTCCGGCGCCGGCGGCGCTCCGACCCTGGATGCCTCGCACTGGGCCGCGCGCATTCCGAAGGGCAAGGACACCTTGCACAAGCACGCGCTGGAAGGCTTCACCGGCACCAGCGGCGTGATGCCCGCGAAGGGCGGCAACCCGGCCCTGAGCGCGCAGCAGGTCGCCGCGACGGTCGACTGGATGCTCGACAACATCAAGTAAGCGCGGCGCTTTCAGCGCTTGCCAGCTTGCAACGACGCCGCCTCCGGGCGGCGTTT
>NZ_LMHM01000012.1:343257-351927 GCF_001427785.1 Lysobacter sp. Root690 | reverse complement strand
GGATTCGGGATTCGGGATTCGGGATTCGGGATTCGGGATTCGGGATTCGGGATTCGGGATTCGAAAAAGGCTCCGATCGCCTCAGCCCCGACGCAAGGGGTTCCCCCCTTTGCAAAAGGGGGGCCAGGGGGGATTCGCTTTTGCTCTTGATTCGCCGCGACCTGTGGCTAAAAGCGAATCCCCCTACCCCCCTTTTGCAAAGGGGCGAACAGCAAAAGCCGCAACGCGTGGTTGTTGTCTGCGCCGGTCTCCCGGCCACTGCCGTCGACAGTCGGCCTCGCACCGCCGGTCCTGGCGCTCACTGCCACCGCTCATCCACCCGCCACACAACACACGCGACAGCGCCACACGGCTGCGGATAATGGCCGCTCCAACGCCCACGCCGAGCCCGTCATGACGCGATTCCGTCCCGCCCTCGCCTTCGCGCCCTGCCTGCTGCTCGCGGCCTGCGCCACCGCTCCGCGCTCCGAACGCGCGCAGGGAACGCTCGCGATCGGCGCGGTCCAGGGCCACGGCGCGGCCAGTGCGCTGGTTGGGCAGACGGTCACGATCGAAGGCCGGGTCACCCTCGCGCGCGCCGGCGCGGACGCGGCGCCGGGCTGGATCGTGCAGGACGGCGGCGACGGCGACCCGGCCAGTTCCGACGCGATCTGGGTCACCGGCGCGGCCGCCGCGACGCTCGCGCCCGATCAGCTCGTGCGCGTCACCGGCCGGGTCCGCGAGGCCGCGGTCGACAGCGGCCGCCGGGGCCCGCCGCGCACGGTCACCGCGATCGACGCCGAACGGATCGAGCCGTCGACCGCGCGCGCGCAGCGCAAGGCGCTGGCCTCGATCGCGCCGGTCGCGATCGACGCCGCACCCGATTGGTCGCGCCTGGAAGGCATGCGTGTACGCATCGCCGCGCCGCTGACCCTGGGCGAACGCGATCCGAAGACCCACACCCTCACCGCATCCTTCGACGGCCCGCTGTGGCAACCCGGCGAGCGCGCCGCGCCCGGCAGCGACGCGGCGCGCGCGATCGCGAGCGACAACGAACGCCGTCGTGTGGTGCTGAGCGGCGACGCGGCGACGCTGAGCGAGGCCGCATTCGCCGCCCGCAGCGGCAGCCGGCTCGACGCGGTCGACGGCATCGCCTGGCCGGTCGGCGGCCACGCTGGCGTCTTGCTCGCCACCGCGCCGACGCTGCAGCCCGCGCCACGCCCGCAGCCGCCGCAAGTCGCCGGCGACCTGCGCATCTCCGCGTTCAACCTGGAAAACCTGTTCAACGGCGACGGCCGCGGCGGCGGTTTTCCGACCCCGCGCGGCGCGCGCACCCAGGCCGAATACCACGCCCAGTTGGCCAAGCTGGTCGAGACCATCCACACCCTCAACCCCGACGTCGCCGCGTTGATGGAGCTGGAGAACGACGGCTACGGCCCGGATTCGACCCTGGCCGATCTGGTCGCCGCGCTCGATCGCGCCGACGCGGCCGACGGCGGCGCGCAGGACTGGCGTTTCGCCGCGCCGTGCAAGCAGCCCTGCCCGGCCGGCATCAAGGGCCCGGGCAGCAACCCGATCCGCGTCGGCTTGATCTATCGCGGCCAGCGCGTGGCCGCGCGCGGCGTGTCCGCGACCCTGGAGCAAGGCTCCTTCGGTCCGCTCGCGCGCGTGCCGATGGCGCAGGCGTTCACCGCGATCGGCGCCGGCAAGCGCGCCGGGCCGGCGTTCGTGGTGGTCGCCAACCATTTCAAATCCAAGGGCTGCGGCAACGCCGAAGGCCTGGACAAGGACCAAGGCGACGGCGCGTCGTGCTGGAACGCCGAGCGCACCCAGGCCGCGCAACGCCTGGATGCGTGGCTCAAGACCGACCCGACCGGCAGCCGCGGCGACCTGACGATGATCGTCGGCGATCTCAACGCGCACGCGCAGGAACAACCACTGCGCGCGCTGTACGCGGCCGGCTGGCTGGACGCGTTCGCGGTGGCCAAGGTCGACGCGCCTTACAGCTATGTCTACGACGGCGAACTGGGCCGGCTCGATCACGCCCTGCTGTCGCCGTCGCTGGCGACGCGGCTGCGCGGCGCGGCCGAGTGGCATACCAATGCCGACGAGCCCGAGCATGCGGGTTATCGCGACGGCGGCGCGGGGCCGTGGCGCAGTTCGGATCACGATCCGGTGTTGCTCGGGTTCGACTTGATGCCGCGTTGAACGCCGCGGCGTCGGGTCGACGCGATCGGGTCGAACCACGCCGGGCCTGATGTCCTGTCCGCACAGCACGTCGAGATTTGTGATGTCGCGCGCACGTGAGTTTCAGCCCCGGCGTTTCCCGATCCGGCGCCATCGAAACCCGATGGCGAAGCGCAGCCAGCAACCGCTGTACTCGACCTGTCCGCAAACACCGCCCAGGCGCGCGCAACACACCGTCGTAACACCGCGCTCACCGCGCCCCGTATCATGCCGGGCATGAGCACTCCCGCCTTTCCCAGCGACGCTTCCACCGCGCTGAGCCTGCCCGGTCCGGCCGGCGCGATCGAGATGATCGTCGAGGCCGCCGAAGCGACGCCGCGGCCGATCGTGGCCATCGTCTGCCATCCGCTGCCGACCGAGGGCGGAACCATGCACAACAAGGTCGTCACCATGGCCGCGCGCGCCCTGCGCGAGTGCGGCGCGGCGACGGTGCGCTTCAACTTCCGCGGCACCGGCGCATCGGAAGGCGAGTTCGATCAGGGCAATGGCGAAGGCGACGACCTGCGCGCGGTCGCCGCCTGGGTGCGCGCGACGCGTCCGGACGCGCAGCTGTGGCTGGCCGGCTTCAGTTTCGGCGCCTATGTCTCGCTGCGCATGGCCGACGAACTGCAGCCCAAGCTGCTGATCTCGATCGCGCCGCCGGCCGGACGCTGGGACTTCGACCGGATCGCGCCGCCCAGCGGTTATCCGTGGATCGTGATCCAGGGCGAAGCCGACGAGATCGTCGATCCCGAAGCGGTCTACGCCTGGCTCGACGGCCTGCGCCAGCCGCCCGAACTGGTGCGCATGCCCGACACCAGCCACTTCTTCCATCGCCGCCTGATCGATCTGCGCGGCGCGATCAAGAATTCGGTCCGCCCGCATCTGCCGCCGGAGACCGCGGCGAGTGCGTCGTCGGACCCGGCGCCCGACCCGGCCTGATTCGGCCCGACCCGGCCCAATCCGGCCTGATCCGCGCCATCATCATCGCCTTCCGCATTGCCTCCACAGGATTCCCCACGATGCGCCACGCCCTGAGCCTCGCGCTGCTGTCGCTCTGCGCCAGCCTGATCGCGACCGCCTGGCCCGGCGACGCCGCGGCCGCCGGCATCGCCTGCGCCAAGGCCGCCAGCAAGAACGAACGCGCGATCTGCGCCGACCCGGTGCTCGGCCGCCGCGACGGCGAACTCGCCCAGGCCTACCGCGCCGCGCTCAAGACCAGCGCCTACGGCGGCCAGTTGAAGAAAGACCAGCTCGCCTGGATCAAGGAACGCGACCGCTGCGACGGTCAGGTGCGCTGCCTGCGCATGGCCTACGTCGAACGCCTGACCGAACTGCAACCGGCCGCGATCGCCGGCAAGTTCCAGTGGGACGGCGACTGGACCCGCAGCGACGGCGGCGCCACGCTCAACCTCAAATCGCTGGGCGGCGACAACTACCAGATCGAACTGCAGGCCAGCTCCGGCGCCAACACCGGCCTGCTGTCGGGCCGCGCGCGCGCGGCCAACGACAACGAAATGGTCTACAAGGGCAAGCCCGGCGGGGGTGGCGACAACACCCGCTGCGAGCTGACCTTCCACCGTTTCCACCGCCAGCTGCAGATCGAACAGCAGCACACCAGCAACGACTGCGGCGCCGGCCTGGGCGTGCATTTCAGCGGTCGCTACCTGCCCGGCCTGGGCGAGGCGGTCGCGACCACCCAATGGAACCTGCTCGATCTGGGCCTGTTGCTCAAGCCCGAGGACGACGCCAGCCTGCGCCGCCTGCTCGGTGACGATTACGATCTGCTGGTCGAACGCCTCGATGTGATCGACACCCGCGCCGATCAGGAAGGCCTCAATGCCACCGTCACCAACGGCTACGTGCGCGGTCTGGCCAGCGACATGCGCGCGCTGCTGATCCAGAGCACCGACGGCGGCACGTTCTGGGTCGCGATCCGCGCCCAGGACAAGCAGGGCAAGCCCGAACTGCGCTACTACAGCAACGACCCGGCCTGGGCCGCGAAACTGCCTCAGACCATCGACACCTGGTCCGACGGTTATCAGGAACACCCGCCGGTGCGGCTGATGTCGGCCGGCGGCCGCGTGCTGCGCTCGCCATGAGTCAGGCCGCCACGCACCCCGCCGATGCCGCCGCGATGACGCCGTCGCAGGCCTACGCCGCCGGCGTCGCACGCGGCGACTGGAGCGACGATCCGGCCCAGCACCCGGCCCTGCGCGAACTCGACCGCATCCACGCCGGCGTGCTCGATCCGCCCAGCCAGAGCCTGTTCGACCGATTGCGCGGCAAGCCGCGCGAAGGCGTGCGCGGGCTGTACCTGTGGGGCGGCGTCGGCCGCGGCAAGACCTTTTTGATCGACCTGTTCTACGAACACCTGCCGATCGCCGAAAAGCGCCGCACCCACTTCCACCGCTTCATGCGCGAGGTGCATGCGCAGCTACGCAACCATGCCGGCGAGAGCGATCCGCTGGCCAAGATCGTGCGCGAATGGCGCGATCAGCTGCGCGTGCTGGTGCTCGACGAGTTCTTCGTGATCGACATCGGCGACGCGATGCTGCTCGGGCGCCTGCTCGATCGCATGTTCGCCGAGGGCGTGACCCTGGTGACCACCTCCAACACCGAGCCGGCCAATCTGTACGCCGACGGCCTGCAGCGCGACCGCTTCAAGCCGGCGATCGAGCTGATCCAGCGCCACTGCGAAACCGTGCTGCTCGACAGCGCCCAGGACTATCGCCTGCGCGCGCTGACCCGTTCGCCGGTCTACCGCGCGCCGCTGGACGCGCAATCCGACGCCTGGCTGGCCGGGCGCTGGAAGGAACTGGCCGCCGGCTGCGCCAGCGCGAGCGGCCCGCTGCGCATCGAAGGCCGCGACATCCCGGTGCGCGCGCTGGCCGACGGCCACGCCTGGTTCGATTTCGCCGCATTGTGCGAAGGCCCGCGCGCGGCCAGCGACTACATCGAGATCGCGACCGAGTACCACACCGTCCTGCTCGGCGGCATTCCGCGCTTTCCCGGCGGAATTCACGACGACGCCGCGCGGCGCTTCATCAATCTCATCGACGAGTTCTACGACCGTCACGTCAACCTGGTGTGCACCGCCGACGAGGCGCCGACCGGGCTGTACCAGGGCCATCGCCTCGCCGCCGCGTTCGAGCGCACCGCCTCGCGCCTGATCGAAATGCAATCGGCCGAATACCTGGCGCTGGAGCATCGCGGCTGAGGCCGCGCGCGGACCATCATTCGGTCCGATCGCGCGGCCGATCACGATCGCGCGACACCGCTGGGCACATCCGTGCCGCGCATCGCAACTCGCGCGAGCACCGGTTCGCGCGCGCATGCGCCCATCGGCCACACCGCGACTGAACGCCGTGCCGAAGTTGCGCGCCGCGTGTCCTGACCGTCGCCGCGCGCGGCCGGTCGCGCGCAAAAGCGGCGCTGCGCCGCGACACGAAAGCACAAACACCCTGTTTTTCAGGGTTTTTTCTCGCCCGCGGCGGATCGGCGCGCGAGCGCGCGAACGCGCCTAAACCTTCATTCGCAAGGGATTTTCCGCCGCCGATGCGTGCGCGGGCCGGCGCGCAACTGAAAAACAGCCACTATTTGCATCGAAAACTCTTGGCGGCGCGTCGAGCTTGCCCTACATTCCGCCTTGCCGAGGGGTTATCCAGGCAACCCATCCATCCAACGAGTCTTACCGGAAAAAACTATGGCTACGAAAAAACCCGCTGCAAAGAAGAAGGCCGCTCCGAAGGCTGCTCCGAAGGCCGCCGCCAAGACGGCCGCTCCGAAGCCGATCAAGGAAGTGCTGAGCAAGTCCGCTCTGGTCGCTCACCTGGCCGAAACCACCGGTGTCGTCGCCAAGGACATCCGTTCGATCCTCGCCGCGCTCGAAGGCGCCGTGCATGCCTCGATCAACAAGAAGGGCGCGGGCGCTTTCACCCTGCCGGGCATTCTGAAGATCACCGCCGTCAGCGTGCCGGCCAAGCCGAAGCGCAAGGGCATCAACCCGTTCACCAAGGAAGAGCAGTGGTTCGCCGCCAAGCCGGCCACGGTGAAGGTCAAGGTCCGTCCGCTCAAGAAGTTGAAGGACGCCGCGGCCTGATGACCGCTGGTGCGGCGCGCCCTGGGCCGCCGCATCGCTCCGCATCGCTCCGCTTCGCTCCGCTTCGCCGGACGCCGCCCTCGGGCGGCGTTCTGCTTTCTGGCGATCGCTTCGGGCGACCTGGTTTCAGGCGACCCGCGTCGCCAGCGGCCGGACCCATCGAGTCGTGTTTCGCGCCGTGCGCGGCGAGGCGACCGGTGTTTGCGCGATCGGTTCGTTGACCCATCGGCGGCAACATGAAAATCCTGAATGCGTCAGTCGCGCGCCGCATTCAGCAGGCAGGTTTCGATGTGCGCGGATGTGCGCCATGGCATAGTGCGCACACTTGTTCTGGAGCAGTACCGTGGATCCGATCAGCCTGGAAGAACTGGCGTTGCTGGACGTGTTGCAACGCATCGATCAGGGGCAGCCGCTGACCCGGCATTCGCGGGCACTGCACGATCGGCTGATCTCCACCGCCCTGGTCGAGGCCGGCCTGATCGTTCCGGGCGAAGAACCCGCTCTGCAGCTGACCGACGCCGGGGTGGAGCGCTGCAAATCGCTGCGTCACCGCGTCGCCGCCGATACCGAGGCGCTGCAGGTGCTGCGCGAGCGCGAGGAGTCCGGCGCGCCATCGCCGACGCAGACCGATGTCGCACGCGGCGGCCTGAGCCAGATCGGCCGCGGCGATGCCGATTCGGTGACGATCGATCTGTCGCAGGCCGGTTGATCCGGCCGGACGATTCACTCCACCGCCGCGACGCATGCGGCCGAATCGAAACGTATCCGCTCGCCCTGCTACGCCCGCTTGCATCGCGCGCGTCGATCCCGATATCGGATGATCCCGGCTTCGAATCCACGCCCGCGCATGACGCCGTTCGATCGACATCTCACTGCCTGGAAGCTCGTGCCCGACGGCGCGCCGATCCACACCCACAGCAGCGATCTGCTGCCGGTGCGCTACGGCGGCGAAGCGGCGATGCTGAAGATCCCGCGCGACGCCGAGGAAAAATTCGGCGCGCTGATGATGCGCTGGTGGAACGGCGACGGCGCCGCGCGCGTGCTGGCGTTCGATCAGGACGCGTTGCTGATCGAACGCGCCTGCGGCCCGCGCTCGCTGAGCCACATGGCGCGCAACGGCCGCGACCAGGACGCCACCCGCATCCTGTGCGAGACCATCAACCGCCTGCACGCGCCGCGCAACACGCCGCCGCCGTCCGAACTGGCGCCGCTGACCCAGTGGTTCGCCGACCTGGACACCTATGCGCGCAGCCACGGCGGCGTGCTGACGCGCTGCTGGCAGATCGCCCAGGAACTGCTGGCGCAGCCGCGCGAGGTGCTGCCGCTGCACGCCGACATCCATCATGAGAACGTGCTCGACGCCGGTCCCGAGCGCGGCTGGATCGCGATCGATCCCAAGCGCGTGATCGGCGAACGCGGCTACGACTTCGCCAATCTGTTCACCGACCCCGATGAGGAAACCGCGCTGGCGCCGGGCCAGTTCGAACGCCGACTGGACGACGTGGTCGAGCACGGGCGGATCGACCGGCGGCGTCTGCTGCAGTGGATCGTCGCATTTCAGGGGCTTTCGGCGGCGTGGTTCCTCAGCGACGAGGAGGAACCGGCAAAGGAGTTCGCGATCATCGGCATGGCGCTGGCGCAGCTGGATCGGTGATCATCGACTGATCTGTTCGCGCGATGGAGAGCGCCCCCGATGATCCGAACCCGCCGCTGGTGCCTGCTCGCGCTGGCACTGCTCATGCCGCTCGCGCACGCCGCCGACCATTGCCGCGCCGGCGAGGTCGCCTATTTCGCCTGCCAGACCCGCGCCAAGAAGCTGATCTCGCTGTGCGGCGCCGCCGCCGGCAAGACGCCGAGCGCGCTGCACTACCGCTTCGGCCCACCGGGCAAGGTCGAACTCGAATATCCGTCGGCGGGCGCCGCCGATTCGCTCGCGCGGTTTTCCTACAACGAGTACACGCGGGCGATGACGTATTACGTCGACATCGGCTTCGCCAACGGCGGCTATCGCTATGCCTTGTTCAAGCGCTACGACGGCACCGAATCGCCGGTCACCGATTACGGCGTCAGCGTGACCGCGCCGGATGGGCGCGACACCACGATCGAGTGCGTCGGCAAGACGACCCAGCGCTTGCCCGAGCTCGCGCCGGTTCTGCATTGTGACCAGGAGCATGCGTTCGGCTGTCCTGGTAGCTGATCGCGCACGGCGATCTTGCGCGGCGTGCTTTGCTTGAGCTCTTTGTGCGCCAAGCTCCTACAGGGAGACCATGTGGCTTTGGCTTTGGCTTTGGCTGTGGCTGTGGCTTTGGCTGTGGCTTGATCCTGAAGTCGCGCAGTTCATCCAGCGCTGCGAAGTCGCTAAT
>NZ_LMHM01000012.1:343110-343192 GCF_001427785.1 Lysobacter sp. Root690 | reverse complement strand
ACAAAAGAAAGTAACTCGGCCGCTTGCGGACGAAAGCTGTTGATCTTGCCTTTGGCTTCAAAGACTCTAAAGCTTCAAAGCT
>NZ_LMHM01000012.1:326057-343045 GCF_001427785.1 Lysobacter sp. Root690 | reverse complement strand
ATCCTGCACGCCGCCCTTCGGGTGTGCTGTTGCTAACGCGAGTTCGATGCTTCGCAGCGCTGGGTGAACTGCGCGGCTTCAAGCGCAAGCTGAGCTACCTGCTCTACCTGTAGGAGCGGCGCAAGCCGCGACCGCGGGAAAACAACTACGTCGCAAGCCGCGTCGTCGTAATGCCGCAGGGCAGCGAAGCCCGCGCTATTCCTGGGCCATGCGCTGAACGCAATTTCGGGCGTTCGATCCGATCAATCGCAATCCAAAAACGCAGCGAAAAAGAACCACGAACCACCCAATCGACACCACCCACCTCCCGCAAGCGATGTCGAAACCGATGTTCGCGACTCGGCGAAGTTTCAACGCTCCGCCGCGACCTCCCAGCCGCCGCCCAGTGCCTTGTACAGATTCACCTCGGCGGTCAGCGCATCGCCCTGCAATTGCAGCACGGTGAGTTCGGCGTTGAACAGGTTGCGCTGCGCATCGAGTTCTTCCAGGTACGAGGCATAGCCCTCGTTGTAGCGGTTGTGGGCGATCCGCAGCGCCTCGCTCAGCGCCTGCCGCTGCTGCTGCGCCTGTTCGCGCTGTTCGCGCAGGTGCGCGATCGCGGCCAGTGCGTCCTCGACTTCGGCGAACGCGGTCAGCACGGTCTTCTGGTAACCCAATACGGCCTGGTCGCGACGCGCGGCGCCGGCTTGGACCTGCGCGCGCAGGCGACCGTGGTTGAACAGCGGCGCGAGCACACTGCCGCCGACGCTCCATAAGCGGATCGGATCGCCGCGCAACAGGCTGGAATCGAGGCTGCCGAGCGATCCGGTCAGCCGCAACGACGGCAACAGTTGCGCGCGCGCCGCGTCCAGGCTGCTGTCGGCCGCGGCGATCTGCGCCTCGGCCTGGGCGATGTCAGGACGTCGACGCAGCAGTTGCGAGGGCACGCCGGCCGCGGGCAACGCGGGTGCGGCGATCGCGTCCAGTGCGCGTCCGCGCGGCACCGCTTCGGGCGCGCGACCGAGCAGTACCGACAAGGCGTCTTCCTGGCGCCGGATCGCCAGCCGCAGTTGCGGCACGACCTGCGCGGTGGCGCGGTATTCGGCCTGCGCCTGCGCGAGTTCCAGACGCGAGCTGTAACCGGTGTCGAAGCGGCGCTGGGCGACCTTGAGCGCGCCTTCGCGAGACACCAGCGTGCGTTGCGCGACCTCCAGCCGCGCGTCGCTCGCGCGCAGGCCCAGGTAGGCCGACGCGACCGCCGCGGCGACGCTGAGCCGCACGCTGTCGGCGCCGGTCTGGCTGGCCAGCAGGTTGGCGCGCGCGGCGTCGGTCAAGGCGTCGAGCCGGCCCCACAGGTCGACTTCATAGGCGGCCTGGAACTGCGGCTGGCTGACGTCGGAGATGTTGGCGCGACCGGTCGCGGCGCTGACGCTGCGCGAGCGTTGCGCGCTCGCGGCGAGGTCCAGGGTCGGCCACTGCGCCGCGCCTTGCGCATCGAGCAGCGCGCGCGCCTCGGCGACGCGCGCGGCGGCCAGGCGCAGATCGGTGTTGTCGGCGAGCGCGGTGTCGACCAACTGGCTCAACACCGGATCGTTGTAACCGCGCCACCAGTCGCGTTGCACCGCGATGCCGGCGCCGGGCGCATCGCGCCAGGCCGGCGGCGGTTCGAGCGTGGTCGGCGGCGGGGCGACGGTGACGCAGGCGGCGAGCGCGCTGATCGCCAATGCGAGCGAGGCGATGCGCAGCGAGGCGATCGGCCGGGCGACGCGTCGTGTCGTGGCGAAGCGCGTGATCGCGACGCGCGGCGTCGGTGCGTGAGTGCTCATCGGGCCGGGTCCGTCCCGGTGGACGGCGGCGTGGACGGCGCTTGCGCGGGCATTGCAGGCGGCTCGGACGTTTGCGATGCCGGTGCTTTCGAAGCTTCGTTACTCGCGCTGTTCGCGTGCGTGGCGTCGCTCGCGTTCGGCGTCGGCCCCACGTTCGAACCCGCGCGCTGCTCAGTCGACCCATTCGCTGACGCCGCATTCCCAACAACAGCCGCATCACGCGCCGCATTCGCCACCGCGGCCTGTTCGTCGCGACGCACCGCGTCTTCGTCGACCTTGCTCGCGGTGTCGACCGTGGCTTCGACCGACATGCCCGGGCGCAGTCGCGCGGCGAGCTCCTGATCGGGGTCGATCGCGATCCGTACCGGCAGCCGCTGCGCGACCTTGGTGAAATTGCCGGTCGCGTTGTCGGTCTTGATCACGCTGAATTCCGAACCCGTGGCCGGCGACAGGCGTTCGACATGCCCATGCAACACCGCGCCATCGAGCGCATCGACCCGGAATGACGCGGCCTGTCCGGGCCGGATCCGCGCGGTCTGCGATTCCTTGAAATTCGCCACCACCCACACCCGCGACGGCACCAGCTGCATGAGCTGCGTGCCGGGTGTGACGTACTGGCCCAGGCGCACGCCGATCTCGCCGAGCTGGCCGTCCTGCGGCGCGTGGATGCGGGTGTTGGCCAGATCGATCTCGGCCAGGCGCAACGCGGCTTCGGCGTTGGCGACGGCGGCGGTCAGCGCGTCGCGGTTGACGATCACCGAACGCACGTCTTCGTCGGCCGAACGCCGCGCGGCCTGCGCCTGGCCCAGGCCGGCCTCGGCCTGACGCAAGGCGGCGAGGGTCTGGTCGCGTTCGCGCAACGACAGCGAGCCGTCGCCGACCAGCGCGCTGGCGCGGCGCATGTCGGCCTGGGCGCGGGCGAGGTTGGCCTGCGCGGCGGCGAGCTGGGCCTCGACATTGGCGACCGCGGCTTCGCGCACGCGCCGCGACTGGGTCGAGTTGGACAGATTGGCCTGCTGCGCGGCCAGATTGGCGCGCGCCTGATCGACCCGCTGGCGGTAGTTGCGATCGTCGAGTTCGACCAGCACCTGCCCGGCCTTGACCCGCATGTAGTCCTGCACCCGCACCTGGGCGACGTAGCCGTCGACCTTCGGCGCGACCACGGTGACGCTGCCGCGCACGTAGGCGTTCTCGGTGGTCTGGCGCGCGCTGGAGAACGGCCACAGCCGCCACGCGTACAGGATCAGCAGCACGCCGACGATCGCGATCACGATCGCGGGAATGGTGGCTTTGGACTTGAAGGGCGTCTTCAAAGGCATGGGGCGTCCTTCGGATCAGGGGCGGGCGGGAGCCGCTGGCGGGGATTGGATCGCAACGGCCGTGGTGGGCGCGTCGTCGGGCGGATCGGCCGGTGCCGGCGCGGCGGCGGGCGGACCGAACGGGCCGGGCACCTGCGAGGCGAAACTCACCACGGTGTGGCCGCGCCGCCACAGCTGCCAGCGCATCAGCATCGCCCACACCAACACCAGCGCGGCCAGCCACGCCACCGCCAGGAACACGTCGTTGTAGGCCAGCACCCACGACTCGCGGGTGACCTGCTGGCTCAGCGAGGTCAGCGCCTGATTGCCGCGCGCGGCCGGATCGCCGACCACCCGCGCGACCGCGCCGCCGAGTTGCTGGGTGCGCAGCACCACCTGCGGATCGCCGAGGGTGAGCTGCTGCATCAGCTGCTGGTAATGCGCGGTCTGCTGCCGGGCCAGGTAGGTGCCGAGCACGGCCGAGCCGAGCAGGCCGCCGAGTGCGTTGGTGGTGCTGAACAAGACGATGAAGGTGACCAGGTTGCGCACGCCGTCGGCGACCACCCGCACCAGCGCGAGCAGGATCGAACTGGCCAGAAACATCGACGCGGCCATCGCGATCAGGGTCTGGGTGATGTAGAAATTCGCCGGCCGGGTCAGGTTGGTCGCATGCGAGTCGATGTAGGCGCACACGCCGACGATCGCCACCGCGATCAGCCCGAGCATGTCGAAGCGCTGCTTCGGCAGGAACGGCAACGTCACCACGAAGCCGCCGACCGTGCCGATCAACACCAGCCAGAACATCGTGTGCATCTGATCGTTGAGCAGGCCGAGCACGTTGAGCAGGCCGACCGCGCCGACCGATTGCTCCGACAACACCATGCGCGACAACACGATCGCCAGCCCCAGCCGCACCATGTAGCCGCCGTGCAGCAGCCAGCGGATGTTGACCATCGGCTTGGAGCGGTTCATCTCGATCACCACGAACGCGCCGGCGCAGATCACCGCGGCGACCAGGCATTGGCCCAGCCACGGCGTGTCCAGCCACCAGCGCAGGCGGCCCTGGGTCAGCACCACGCAGACCAGCGCGATCGCGCTGGCGTACAGCGGGAAACTGGCGATGTCCCAGCGGTCGAACATGTTCTGACGCGGCACCGGAGTGACCCGCAGCAGATTGATCGCGGCCAGGCAGGCCAGCGCCAGGCCCAGTTCGAACATCACGATGCCGTGCCACTGCGCGTTGAGCAGCAGGCTCTCGGCGATGATCCGCGAGATCGGCGCGCCGGTCTGCAGCGCGGCGAAACCGAACATCAGGCCGATCACTTTCTTCGGCCCGGCGAACACCTCGGCCATGTACAGCACGGTCAGCGAACTCAAGGGCGCCGCGGCGATACCGAGCGCGGCGCGCGCGGCGATCGCCGAGTCCAGGTCGTTGGCGAGCAGATGCACCACCGCGGCGACCACGAACAGGCCGATGCCCAGGTCGGCGAACAGGCGCAGGCCGTAGTGCAGGCGGAACTTGGTCAGCAGCAGGCTGGCCGGGATGTTGGTGGCGAAGTAGGCGGTCAGCAGCCAGGTCGCCTCGGCGCTGGTCGCGCCGAGCGCGCCCTGCACCTGCTGCAGGTTGGACGCGACCAGGTTCATGCCCAGGCTCTGGGTCAGGCCGAGCAGCAGCGAGATCGAGACGAAGCCGGCGATGCGCCAGCGCGACATCGGCGCGGGCGCGGCCGGCGGGCCGGCGGGCGGCGATACGTCGGTGGGTGGCGCGGCGCCCGCAGTGGCCGAGGGCGCGCTCGCCGGCGGCGTGGCGTCAGCCGCGGGCGAAGATGGCGACGGGTCGGTGGCGGAGGTGCTGGCCATGGATCGAGGCACGCGGCTCCGGCGGGTTGCAGGCGTTAGTAGGCAACAGCGGGCGGTCAAGGATCAAGCGCGCGCGTGTCGGTTGGGCTGTCCTATTACGCTGGAATACTGCGCCGCGTGCGTCGGCGGGATGTGATGCGGCGCAAGGTTCGCTATCGTGCGCGGGTCGCCGCCGCGGCCGGGTTCAGGGGGAAACCGGCGTTGTGCCGCGATGTAAACGGAATACCCGCATGAGCACCGAAGAAGATCCGTACCGCCGCGTGCCGGCCCAGACCGCGCGCGGCCCGCTGCAGTGGGGCGACGAACCGCTGCAGTTCAGCACCAACCGCGAGGAGCGCAATCGCGCGCCCAGGAACCTGGGCGGCTGGCTCAGGCTGGTCACCTTGATGATGTTGATCGCGCCGCTCAACCTAATCGGTGGCGTGGCCATGAGCTTGAACACCGTAGGCCAGCTCGCCATCGCAGGCAGTGTCCTGGAGCCGGCCGTTCAACTGGCGATGATGACCCACGTCTGGGGCGGTTGCCTGTTGTTGTTGGCCAATGTCGTCGCGCTGGTCTTGCTGTTCCTCAAATCGCCGTGGTTCCCGCGTGTGTTCATCGGCTGGCTGGCCTTGGATCTGATGCTGACGGTCGGCGCGGTCGCGCTGCTCGGGCGTGCCGACGGCGCGCCGGTTGCGCTGGAGCACCACTTCAAGACGATCATGTGGCGCGCGCTGGTGATCGACAGTATCTGGATCGCTTACGCGCTTTTGTCCAAGCGGGTAAAGACTACCTTCGTTTACTGAAACCAGCGCGGGGTTCGTCGGCGATTGGCGTGAGCTTCGCCGTGGCGGTCGCAAGACATGACAAGCGTCGTGGTTGTGAGGTCGTGGTCGCGGCTCGCGCCGCTCTTACAGGTAGTTCCGTGACCATCGGCCTCGCCCTGTAGGAGCGGCGCCAGCCGCGACCGCGACACCGCACGAACGTCGCAAGCTCGATGTCGACGCGCGCTCCCGATTACCCGGCCGTCGCGCCACGCCGCCAAAACGCCAGCAACCCGTACACCGCCACCAGCACGATCAACGACGCCACGATCGCGGCCCATTGCTGCGCGGTCATCGTCGCCAGGATCGCCGCCATCGTCAGCACCGCGAGCAACGGCATCGGCCAGCTGCCGCCGGGCATGCGGAACGGTTCGCCCGCGCCGCGCAGGTCGCGCGCCTGCGCGCGCCAGGCCGCGATCGACACCGCCGCGAACAGCAGGCAGATCGCGCCGCCGGAAATCAGCGCCAGGGTTTCGAAGTTGCCGATCAAGGCCAGCACCAGGGCGATGCCCGCATGCGCGAGCAAGCCCACGCGCGGCACGTGATAGCGCGCATCGACTCGGCCGAACGCGCGCGGCAGATAACCGTCGCGGCCCAGCGCGAACAACAGGCGCGAGGACGAGAACAGATTGCCCATCAGGAAGCCGGTCATCGACACCCCCGCGGTGATCAGCAACAGGCCGTGCGCCGGCGACCAGATCGCGCCGGCCGCGTCGGCCACCGGCGCGGTGCTGTCGGCCAGGCGCGCGCCGAGCAGGCCCTGGCAGGCGACCTGGATGCCGATGTACAGCAGCACCACGACCACGATCGCCGACAAGGTCGCGCGCGGCACTTGGCGGGCCGGATCGCGCACTTCGCCGGTCGGCACCAGCGCGGTTTCCATGCCCGAATAGGCGAACACCACCAGCACCATGGACGAACCCAGCGCGCTCCACGACGGCAGTTCGGTCCAGCCGACCTGGCTCCAGTCGACGAAGAACAGACCGACGCTGGCGAGCAGGAACAGCGGCGTGAGCTTCAAGGTCGCCAGCAGCACGATCATGCGCGCGCCGAGTTTCACCCCGAACGCATTGAGCGCGAACAGCGCGGCATAGACCGCGGCGATGAACAGACCGCGCGGCAACGGATCGCGGAACAAGGTCCAGGCGTTGCCGGCCTGTTCGGCCAGCGCCGCGGCGACGCCGGCGCTGGAGGAGGTGTTGCAGATCCACATCAGCGCGCCGGTGAGGAAACCGGCGAACGGCCCGAACGCGGCGCCGACGAAGGTGTAGGGCCCGCCGGTCGCGCTGGCGCGGCTGCCGATCGCCGAGAAACACAGCGCGATCGGAATGATCGCGATCGCGCCGGCCACGAACACCAGCGGCGCGCTCGCGCCCATGCGTCCCATCAGCAGCGCCGGCAGCATGAAGATGCCCGCGCCGACGATGATGTTGATGATCGAGGCGCCGAGCTGGAACGGGCCGAGTGCGCGGACCAGGGCGGCTTCGCCTTGCAGGGTGGCGGGCGCTGGGTCGGCGGAGGACGTCGGAACGGGCGGATCGACAGCGGTCATGGCGGCTTCCCGGCGGGTCGGGCGCAGCCTCGCATGGCGTGGAGGTAAAGGCGAGGTCGGGTGCAGCAAAGTGAGGGTTCGCGCCTGCGCGGCGTCGCTTAGCGCTTGTCGCTTTCATTGCGGAGCGGAGCAGGCGTACTTCCTGACCATCGCCTGTGCTGTTCCCCCCTTTGAAAAAAGGGGGGTGGGGGGATTTGCTTTTTCCCCACAACCGCTGCGCTGCCACCGCCAAAGTTGTGTGGCTCAGGAAGCTACTGCGCCGACTTGCGAGCAAAAGCGAATCCCCCCTGCCCCCCTTTTCCAAAGGGGGGAAAAGCAAAAGCGCGTGTGTCGCTTCATGGCTGATGTCGCATTGCCAATACCGTCGTTGTCGACGTCGCATGCAGACAGCGGGCGCAATCACATAACCCACTTTGGAAAAGGGGCGAGCGCCCCGCGCAGGCACGAAGCCAGATCGAATGCATAGCGCGGGGGATTCGCTTTTCGATCCGATGCGGCGATCTGGATGGAAAAGCGAATCCCCCCCCTGCCCCCCTTTTCCAAAGNCGTGCGTCGCTTCATGGCTGATGTCGCATTGCCAATACCGTCATTGTCGACGTCGCATGCAGATAGCGTGCGCACTCACATAGCCCACTTTGGAAAAGGGGGCGAGCGCCCGGCGCAGGCACGAAGCCAGATCGAATGCATAGCGCGGGGGATTCGCTTTTCGATCCGATTCGGCGATCTGGATGTAAAAGCGAATCCCCCCCTGCCCCCCTTTTCCAAACTNCGTGCGTCGCTTCATGGCTGATGTCGCATTGCCAATACCGTCATTGTCGACGTCGCATGCAGACAGCGTGCGCAATCACATAGCCCACTTTGGAAAAGGGGGCGAGCGCCCGGCGCAGGCACGAAGCCAGATCGAATGCATAGCGCGGGGGATTCGCTTTTCGATCGGATGCGGCGATCTGGATGGAAAAGCGAATCCCCCCTGCCCCCCTTTTCCAAAGGGGGGAAAAGCACTCAAGGTTATGTTTGCGATATCTCGGCGGGACTGCATGCGATGTTGTCGGTGGATGCACGCCACCCCGACACGCGCAGCCTCACATCCCCTCACGCATGAAATCCACGAACACCCGCAACTTCGTCGGCAATTGCTTGCGCGCCGGGTAATAGATGTAGAACCCCGGAAACGGCGGCTGATAATCCGCCAGCGCCTCGACCAGCCGCCCGCATTGCAGGTCCTCGCGCGCGATCGGTTCGAACAGCTGCGCCAGTCCCAGCCCGGCGCGCGCGGCGCTCAGGATCATCATGCCGTCGTTGCAGATCAGTCGGCCCTGCACGTCGACTTCGAAGTCGCGGCCGTCGCGGCTGAACTCCCACGGGTACAGGCGCCGGCTGCCCGGCAGGCGCAGACGGATGCAGTCGTGGCCGACCAGATCCTGCGGCGTGCGCGGCGGCGGATGACGCGCGAAGTACGCCGGCGTGGCCACGATCACCTGCCGCTGCAGCCCGCCGACCGGCAGCGCGATCATGTCGCGCGCCAGGCATTCGCCCAGGCGGATGCCGGCGTCGAAGCCGCCCGCGACCAGATCGGCCAGCGTGTCGTCGGCGAACAGCTCGACCTCCAGCTCCGGATAGCGCGCCAGGAACGCCGGCAGCCGCGGCTCAATCAGAATTTTGGCCGCGGTGCGTCCGACATTGATGCGCAGCCGCCCGGTCGGACGATGGCGGACCGCGTCGAGGTCGTCGAACGCGGCCTCGATCTGCGCCAGTCCCGGCCCGATCTGTTCGAGGAAGCGCGCGCCGTGCTCGGTCAGGCCGACCTGACGGGTGGTGCGGTTGAGCAGGCGCACTCCGAGTTTGCTCTCCAGGGCGCGGACGGTCTGCGACAGCGCCGACGGCGACACCTCGAGTTCGGCCGCGGCGCGAGTGAAGCTGCCGAAGTGGGCGACCCGGGCGAAGGCGAGGACGGCGGGCAAGGGATGGGCGGCCATGGCGGCTCCCGAAGCGATGATCGAGCCTTGATTATGAAGCAGATCTTCAAGAGTCATTCGGATAACGCCGGTTTTTCGCGCAATCAGACCGGCCTAAAGTGCATCCACGCCTTTACCGGACGCGCGGCCCTTCCCCCACCGCGTCTCGTCCCTTTCGATCAGGAGCCCCACCATGACCACCCTTCCGACCCGCCGCCTTGGCCGCAACGGCCCCACCGTGTCCGCCCTGGGCCTGGGCTGCATGGGCATGAGTTTCGCCTACGGCGCCGCCGACGAAACCGAATCGCTGGCCACCCTCGACCGCGCGCTGGAACTGGGCGTGAGCTTCCTCGACACCGCCGATATCTACGGCCCGCACAGCAACGAGGAGTTGCTCGGCCGCGCGTTGAAGGGCCGCCGCGAGCAGGTGTTCCTGGCGACCAAGTTCGGCATCGTGTTCGATCCGGCGCGGCCGCAGGCGCGCGGCGTCAGCGGCCAGCCCGAGTACGTGCGCAGTTCGATCGAAGGCAGCCTTAAGCGCCTGGGCACCGACCACGTCGACCTGTACTACCAGCACCGCATCGATGCCTCGGTGCCGATCGAAGAGACCGTCGGCGCGATGGCAGAACTGGTGCAGCAAGGCAAGGTGCGCTACCTCGGTTTGTCCGAGCCATCGGCGGAAACGTTGGAGCGCGCGCACGCGGTGCATCCGATCACCGCGGTGCAGAGCGAGTACTCGCTGTGGACGCGCGACCCAGAGCGCAACGGCGTGTTCGAGGTGTGCGAACGCCTGGGCATCGGCTTCGTTCCGTACAGCCCGCTGGGCCGCGGCTTTCTGACCGGCAACATCACCAGCGCCGATCAGCTGCAGAGCGACGATTTCCGCCTGACCACGCCGCGCTTCCAGGGCGACAACTTCGCCCACAACCTGGCGCTGGCGCAGCAGGTCAAGGCGATCGCGGCCGATAAGGGCTGTACGCCGGCGCAGTTGGCGCTGGCCTGGGTGTTGGCGCGCGGCGAGTACCTGGTGCCGATTCCGGGCACCAAGCGCCGCAAGTATCTGGAAGACAACGTCGGTGCGCTGCAGGTGTCGCTGTCGGCGGCCGAACGTGCGCAATTGGATACCTTGTTCGCGCCGGAAGCGGTCGCGGGCGATCGCTACACCGCGGTCGGGATGGCGTTGATCGGGCGTTGAGGGTGGTTTGACAGGCTGCGGCGCTTGCGTCGTGGTCCGTTGCTTTTTGGGTGGCGCGCAGCGATCTGGGCGTAAAAGCGAATCCCCCCTGCCCCCCTTTTCCAAAGGGGGGAACAGCAAAAGCGCGCGCGTCGCTTCACCGCTGATACCGCACCGCCGACATCGCCGACATCATCATGGTCGTCGTTATCGTTGCCGCATGCAGATAGCACGCGCAATCACATAGCCCACTTTGGAAAAGGGGGCGAGCGCCCGGCGCAGGCACGAAGTCAGATCGCAGGCATAGCGCGGGGGATTCGCTTTTCGATGCGACGCGGCGATCTGGATGTAAAAGCGAATCCCCCCTGCCCCCCTTTTCCAAAGGGGGGGAACAGCAAAATCCCGTCAATCGGTCGCTTCAACAATCAGCGAACTAATCAATCAGCAAACGCACCCAGCGGCCAACTCACCACTGATACCGCACCGTCGCCGTCACCGTGCGCGGTTAGCCGTAATAGCACCAGATCGCGCTGTTGCAGACGCTGACGTATTCCTTGTCGGTCAAATTGCTGGCGTTGAGCTGAAAGCGCCAGTTGTCCAGGTCGTAGCGCAGCGACGCGTCGAACAAGGTGTACGACGGGGTCTTCCACTGGTTGTAGATGTCGCCGTAATGCTCACCGGTGTAACGCACGCCCGCACCGATGCCCAAACCCGACAACGCGCCGTAGCCGATGGTGTAGTCCGCGCCCAGCGAAGCCACGTTGCGCGGCTGCAGGGCGATCTGCTTGCCGAGCGCGGCCACGTCGTTGGTCTGGGTCACCTTGCTGTCGGTGTAGGTGTAGGCGCCGTACACGCTCAGGCCGTTGCGGAAATTCCAGCGCCCCTCCAACTCGGCGCCGCGCACCCGGGTTTCGCCCTGCTGGACCGAGAACAAGGTGTGATTCGGATCGACGGTCAGGGTGTTTTCCTGCTTGATCTCGTACACCGCCAGGCTCGCCAGCGCGCGACCGCTCGCCGGCTGGAACTTCAATCCGGCCTCGATCTGTTCGCCGGTGGTCGGCTTGAACGACTGGCCGGCGAAGTTGACGCCGACGGTCGGTTCGAACGACTGCGACCACGCAACATACGGCGCCCAGCCAGAATCGAACAGATAGTTCACGCCCAGACGCCCTGAAAACTTGCTGTCGTCCTGGCGCTCGCGCGCCACCGGCGTGGCCAACAGCTGATCGGTGCGGGTGCGCACCTTGTCCTGGCGCCCTGCCGCGGTGATCACCCAGCGGTCGATCTTGATCTGATCCTGCAGGTATACGCCGAGCTGTTGCTGCAGCTTGTCCTGACGCGAGGTGTAGGCCGGCTTGACGATCGGCGCGCCGTAGACCGGATTGAAGATATCCAGCGACGGCGCGCCGAACGCGAACGCCGAGGCGTAGTCGCTTTCCAGGCGGCGGTAATCGAGACCGGCGAGCAGCGTATGCCGCCAGGCGCCGGTGTCGAATTTCACTTCCACGTTGTTGTCGACGGCGAAAGATTTGGAGCTTTCCTCCAGCGGGAAGTAATAGCGCGTCAGCGTGCGCTGATCGGCCTGCAGTCCGAACGCGCCGACGCCGGCGTCGTGATCGACATCGACCTTGCCGTAGCGCAGGTTCTGCCGGAACGTCAGCGCCTCGTCGAAGCGGTGGCTGAATTCATAGCCCACCGACTTCATCGTCTTGAGGTAATCGTTCCAGCCCGGCTCGCCGGTGTAGCGGCTGCGCGGGATCTTGCCGTTGGGATTGGCGAACAAGGTGCCGTCGGCCGGCAGGAAGCCCCCGCCCTGCGCGGTGTCGGCCTTCTGGTAACGCGCCAGCACGGTCAGCGAGGTGTCTTCGCTGGGTTTCCAGGTCAGCGCCGGGGCGAAGAAATAGCGGTCGTCCTGCACGTAATCGACCACGTTGTCGCTGTTGCGGGCCAAGCCGGTGAGCCGATAAAACCAGGTGCCGCTGTCGCCGAGCGGGCCGCCGAAATCGAACGCGGCCTGGCGCAGGTCGTAATTGCCGAGGGTGACTTCGACTTCGCGCAACGCTTCGGTGGTCGGCCGCTTGCTGACCATGTTGATCAGGCCGCCGGGCGGCATCGCGCCGTACGACACCGAGGTCGGGCCCTTGAGCACGTCCAGGCGTTCCAGGCCGTAGGGTTCGATGCGGGTGCCGCCGGTCCAGACGCCGTCGGTCAGTGCCAGCCCGTCCATGTAGCGTGCCGGGTTGAAGCCGCGCACCAGCAGCCAGTCGCTGCGGGTGTCCTGGCCGTAGCCGCCGCCCTGCGCGCCGGCGGTGTACCACACCGCTTCCTCCACGCCCTGGATGCCGCGGTCGCGCATCTGCTGGGCGGTGATCACCGAGATCGACTGCGGCGCTTCGATCAGCGGGGTGTCGGTCTTGGTCGCGGTCTGGCTGCGCTTGGCGATCGGCGCGCGCACTTCGACGTTGTCCAGGGTGGTGGCGTCGGCCGGCGCATCGGCGGCGTGTACGGCGAAGGCGCCGAGCAGCAGCGGCACTCCGAGCAGGGACAGTCGGATCGCGCTTGCGAGCGCGCGGGAGTCGGACACGGACGAGGTCGGCATAGAGGCCTGGACGGAAGCGGAGAAGGGAGCGATCGCGGCCGCGGCTCCGTGCTCACCGGCAAACGATAACCATTCTCATTTTACGGGTGCGGCGGGGCGGGGGCAAATCCGCGCGACGCGGCCGTACGGGGCAAATCGGGTGCGAGTGCGGGGCGGGACGCGGCTTCGACCGGATCGACGCCTCGGCCCCGAGGCTCGCGCGCGGCGGCTTCGCGCCCGCGGCGATGGCGGACTTGGCCGCCGCAACGAAAGGGCCTTCAGCCCCGGCGCTTTACGCCGGCGCGAAGGCCCTTCCGACGGGCGCTTTGCGCGCGCCCGCTATAGCGATCCTCAGTCGATGATGATTTCCGGCATCAACGGGCAGTTCTGCGGCGCGGCGCAGAGGTTGTGCTGGTGCGCGCAGACGCCGTAGTCGCCGCCGGTGGCGGTCATGCAGGCGTTGTAGATGTCCATGCATTCGATACAACTGCCCGCCGAAGCGGTGGACGCGAAGCCGGCGGCGAACACGAACGCGGCGGCGAACAGGGTCTTGTGGCGAATGGAACGCATACGAACCTTCTCCTTGGTCGACGGCGGGAAACAACGCGGATGCGGATCAGATCTCCGGCATCAACAGGCAGCCCGCGCGCTGAGCGCAGACGTTGTACTGGTGCACGCAGAGCCACTGCTCCGCATCGGGTTTGGACATGCAGTAGTCGTAGGTGTTCATGCACCCGTCGCAGCGGGGATTGAACTGCGCCGACGACGCCGAAGCGAAACCCGCGGCGAACACGAACATCGCGGCCAACAACGTCTTGTGCTTAGAAATACGCATAACGACCTTTCTCCTTGGTCTGTGCCGGATTGGCGGTGGCTGGCGTTGCGTACGAGTCGCCATGACGCGAATGGTCGATGGCGACGCGAACAGCAAAACGCCATCGACGCGGATGTCGATGGCGGGTATGGCAAATTGCCGCGGCGTCAGATCGGCATGTACGGGCAGTTGTAGCGCCCGGCGCAGATGTTGTACTCGGTGACGCAGGCGTCGATCGAGGCATCGGGCTGACTGACGCAGTAATCGTAGGTGCCCATGCACGAATCGCAGCGCCAATCGAACGAGGCCGAGGCCGTCGAAGCGAACGCGGTGGCGAACACGAATGCGGCGGCAAACAATGTCTTGTGGCGGGTGATACGCATTGACCTGTCTCCTTGGTCGGTGCCGGAACGGCCGCGCCAGCATGCCCGCCGGCGCTGCGCGGCTATGTGACTGGGTTCACGCCTGGGCAAACCCCGCGCCGATCGTGTAAGCGGTCACCTCGCGGCACCACGATCGGCCCCACCGGAGGTGTCAGTCCCCTACCACCGAGCAATGGAACAGACGCATGCATCGCTCGTAGCGTTTCTGGCAGAGCAACGGGACAGCATCGGGCTGCAACACGCATTGCTCGTAGCCGGTCACGCACGCAATGCAGTCCGGATCGGGCTGCGCGGACGCCATCGAAGAAAATCCCGCGGCGAATACGAACGCAGCGATGAAGCACGTCGTGGGCCGAGCGATACGCATTGACCTGTCTCCTTGGTCGGTGCCGGAACGGCCGCGCCAGCATGCCCGCGCGAACACGCCGCCGATGTGATTGGGTTCACGCATGCGGGCGCGGCGCGCTCGGCGAGCGAGCGCCACGGACGGGGACGTTCGATGCGAGTCGCGGCGGCCTCGACGGACCCGTGCCGATCACCGGCATCGCAGGCGTGGTCGAAACACCGCGTTGCGCGAATACACCGCTCGCCCGCGTATCGCCGCGCGCGGATACCTTTTAGGATCGAGGGCCCTCACTGCCGCGGAGTTCGCGATGCCCTGGTCCGATCGCGCGTCGATCTCGTTGTTGGCGCTGTCCCTGTCGGTCGCATCGGCGATGTCGGTGCAAGCCCAAGCCGCCCCGGCGGACCCCGCGCGCACCGCCGAGGCCGCGCATGCGGTCAACGCCCAGGTCGTGGGTTGGCGCCGCGACATCCATCAGCATCCCGAGCTGGGCCAGCAGGAAGTCCGTACCGCGAAACTGATCGCCGACCAGCTGCGCAAGCTCGGCCTGCAACCACGTACCGGCATCGCCCACACCGGCGTGGTCGCGGTGCTCAAGGGCGGCAAGCCCGGGCCGAAGATCGCGATCCGCGCCGACATGGACGCGCTGCCGGTAACCGAACCGCCCGGGCTGCCGTTCGCATCCAAGGTCACCGCCGATTACCGCGGCCAGCCGGTCGGGGTGATGCACGCCTGCGGCCACGACGCGCACGTGGCGATCCTGCTCGGCGTGGCGACCGCGCTGGTCGCGCAGAAGGATCAGCTGCCGGGCGAGGTGATGTTCGTGTTCCAGCCGGCCGAGGAAGGCCCGCCGGTCGCGGGCGCGCCGTTCGGCGCCAAGCTGATGCTCGACGAGGGCGTATTCAAGGACTTCAAACCCGAGGCGGTGTTCGGCCTGCACGTATGGGCCGGATTGCAGGTCGGCGAAGTCGGTTATCGCAGCGGCCCGATGCTGGCCAGCGCCGACGAATGGAGCCTGACCGTGCGCGGCAAGCAGACCCACGGGTCGCGGCCGTGGGACGGGGTCGATCCGATCACCGTCGGCGCGCAGATCCTGCTCGCCAGCCAGAGCCTGATCGCGCGCCAAGTCAACATCGCCGCGACCCCGGTGGTGCTGACCGCCGGCCAGTTCAATGCCGGCGTGCGCTTCAACATCATTCCCGACGAAGCCAAGCTGGTCGGCACCTTGCGCACCTTCGACGCCGGCGTGCGCGAGGATGTGATCGCGCGCCTGCGCCGCACCGCCGACGACTACGCCCACGCGGCCGGCGCCACGGCCGAGCTGCAGGTGGTCAACAACGCGCCGGCCACGGTCAACGATCCCGCGCTGACCCGACGCGTGCTGCCTTCGCTGCAACGCGCGGCCGGCGAGGACAAGGTCAGGGAATCGGGACTGGTGACCGTGGCCGAGGATTTCTCCCAGTTCGCCAACACCGTACCGGGGTTCTATTTCTTCGTCGGCTCGACCGCGCGGGGAACCGACCCGGCGAAGGCGCCGATCAACCATTCGCCGAACTTCATGCTCGACGAAGGCGCGCTGGAAGTCGGCACCAAAGCCATGCTGCAGGTCGCGCTGGATTACCTGCACGGGCCCTGAGGCATGGACGAACCCGCGCCGGGACGCGCCACGCACCTGATCGACGGTAAGTCGGACGATGTGATTTCGTCGTCCGCGACCGTCACGTCCACGCCGTTGCGACTGAGCGGGCGGGTGCGCGAACTGGAACGCACGATCGAATCCATCCGTCGCCCGGGCCACGGCGTCCTGACCCAGTTCGCGGTGTATCGCTTCCGCCTCGATCGCGTTCGTCTGGCGTTTTACGCACCGATGTCGGAAGACGAATACGCGCCATCGCCGCTGAGCGAAGGCGACCGCGTGGACGTCGCCGCACAGCGCTACACCGGGCGACGGCACCACGACGATGAGATCGGGGTCGACGGGATCGGCGACGACGGCGTGGTCCTCGCGCTGGAAAACCGCGAGAACGGCCGCCGCTACGTTTGCCACAGCATCTTCCGTTGGCTGGTCCTGGACATCGCGCCGGTCGGCTACACCCCGCGCATGCTGCGCGCAGCGCTGTACTGGACCGTGGGACTGTCGGTGGCGGCTATCGCGATCGTCGCGGCCATCATCGGATTGGACGCGGCGTTGTCGTCCGGCCAAGCGTCGTGGTCGTGGCTGCTCGACGAAGGCCTGTGGGTGATCGCGCTGGTCGATGCGGTGATCTGGGGGCCGGTGGTGGTCTTGCAACTGCGCTGGCGATTGGGGCGGCCGACCCGGCGTCAGGCTTATAGCGATCGGGTGTATGCGGCGATGGGTTACGGGTCGGTGTTGCGGCCGGTGGCGGGGTTGGTGGAGTTGTAGGTCGTCGATTTGCGCTGGC
>NZ_LMHM01000012.1:268416-326047 GCF_001427785.1 Lysobacter sp. Root690 | reverse complement strand
GGTCTAGGTCTAGGTCTAGGTCTAGGTCTAGGTCTGCGTGATTCTCGCCCTTACCTCAAACGCCCGCGCAACCTACCGACCGTCATTCCCGCGAAGGCGGGCTCTGCTTCACTTCGGCGAAGCCGAACATCCAGTGCCTTTCGTGCGAGAACGCTTGAAGTCGCTGGATTCCCGCGTTCGCGGGAATGACGTTCTGGAAGGATGACGCTTAAGTCTCTGGATGTTCGGCTTCGCCGAAGTGAAGCAGAGCCCGCCTTCGCGGGAATGACGGTAGGTGGGTTGCGCGGAGATCGTCTGACGAAAATCGTCCAGACGTCGCAACGGCATGAGCTTCGAGGTGAGCGCAGAGCGCCGCACCGCTTTTCCCGCCTCCCGCCTCCCGACGTCCGACGTCCGACTCCCAATCCCGAATCCCAAATCCCGAATCTCCGCCCCAACCAACCGACCAACGTAGCGCAGCCCGGCCGCCGCCCATCGGCTAGCATCGAACCTTTCCCGCCCGGAGTTCCGTCGATGAAGCGTCCGCTGTCCGTCGCGTTGCGTTGCGCCCTGAGTCTCGGCGTCCTCGCCGCCCTGCCGCTGGGCGCCGCCGCGCAATCGAGCGAACGGCCCGAGGTCGCCGCCGCCGCGGCCAAGGTCAAGGCCGACGTGATCGCCTGGCGCCGCGACTTCCATCAGCACCCGGAACTGTCCAACCGCGAGGAACGCACCTCGGCCAAGGTCGCCGAACACCTGCGCAAGCTCGGCCTCAAGCCGCTGACCGGGATCGCCCGCCACGGCGTGGTGGCGATCATCGAAGGCGGCAAGCCCGGCCCGAAGATCGCGCTGCGCGCCGACATGGACGCGCTGCCGGTGACCGAGCAGGTCGATCTGCCGTTCGCCTCCAAGGCCACCGCGAGCTTCCGCGGCGAGACTGTCGGGGTCATGCACGCCTGCGGCCACGACGCCCATACCGGCATCCTGCTCGGCATCGCCGATGCGCTGGTGGCGATGAAGAAGGACCTGCCGGGCCAGGTCATGCTGGTGTTCCAGCCGGCCGAGGAAGGCGCGCCCGCGAACGAGGAAGGCGGCGCCTCGCTGATGCTCAAGGACGGGTTGTTCAAGGACTTCAAGCCCGAGGCCATGTTCGGCCTGCACGTGTTCTCGACCCTGCCCGCCGGCCAGCTCGGCGTGCGCGGCGGGCCGCTGATGGCCGCGTCCGACCGCTTCAGCATCAAGATCAAGGGCCGCCAGACCCACGGCTCCACGCCGTGGGGCGGGATCGACCCGATCGTCGCCGCCGCCGACGTGGTCGGCACCGCGCAGACCATCATCAGCCGCCGCACCAACATCGCCAAGCTGCCGGCGGTGGTGACCTTCGGCTCGATCAAGGGCGGCATCCGCTACAACATCATTCCCGACGACGTGGAAATGACCGGCACCATCCGCACCTTCGACGAAGGCATGCGCCAGGCGATCTTCAAGGATCTCAAGAACGTCGCCGACCACGTCAGCGCCGCCCACGGCGCCCACGCCGAAGCGCAGGTGCCCGATCAGGACGGCAACCCGGTCACCTACAACGACCCGGCGCTGACCGCGCGCATGCTGCCCAGCCTCAAGGCCGTGGCCGGCGACAAGAACGTGATCGAAATGCCGCTGGTGATGGGCGCGGAGGATTTCTCGTACTACGCCAAGGAAGTGCCGGCGATGTTCTTCTTCGTCGGTTCGACCGAAGCCGGCGTGGATCCGTCGACCGCGCCGAGCAACCATTCGCCGAAGTTCAAGCTCGACGAGAGTTCGCTGGATGTTGGGTTGCGCGCGATGCTGCAGGTGACGCTGGATTATTTGAATGGGGCCAAGGCTGGTTGAGGCGCGGGTAAGCGGGTAAGCGGGTAAGCGGGTAAGCGGCGGAATTTTGCCGGCCGTGCGCCGTCGTGCATGTGGGCGGATCGTCGGATCGGCGACGCACGCGAACCTTTGCCCCCTTTAAAAAAGGGGGCGAGCGCCCGGCGAACGTCCCGGTTGCTGTACTTGAACCGGAGCGCGGGGGATTTGCTTTTGCCGGCAGATCGCTGCGATCTGACTGCAAAAGCAAATCCCCCCCACCCCCCCTTTTTCAAAGGGGGGAACCGTTCTGCAGCGGCTTGGAGATCGTCGGTTGGACAGTTAAACGATGCGATCGGCGTCCTTGTGGCGACTGCATCGGGTGGACATCGCCTGCANCTGCATCGGGTGGACATCGCCTGCAACACCCGCCGCGATCACCGCCCCCGCCCCTCCCACCCGCCCGATCCCACCCCGGCCGCCCCGACCCGGAGCGGCTAAAATCGCCGCATGACCACCCACGACCTCCCCCTCGGCCGCCACGTCGACTACCCGCGCGAGTACGACGCCTCGCTGCTGTTCCCGATCGCGCGCGCGCTCGGCCGCGAGCACCTCGGCCTGCGCGACGACGCCCTGCCGTTCGTCGGCCACGACCGCTGGCACGCCTACGAACTGAGCTGGCTCGACCGCCGCGGCAAGCCGCGCGTGGGCACCGCGACCGTGTCGGTGCCGGCGACCTCGCCGCACCTGATCGAGTCCAAGTCGCTCAAGCTCTACCTCAACTCCTTCAACGCGACCGCCTTCGACGACGAAGCCGCGGTGCTGGCGACGATCGCGCGCGACCTGTCGGCCGCGGCCGGCGCGGCGGTCGAGGTCGCCTCCGGGCTGCCGGCGATCGGCCACGACGAGGCCAGCGAATCGATCGACGAGCTCGAGGTCGCGATCGACGACTACGGCCCGCCCAAGGCCGAACACCTGGCGATCGAGTCCGACAGCATCGTCGAAGAGCGCCTCAGCAGCGCCCTGCTCAAGTCCAACTGCCCGGTCACCGGCCAGCCCGACTGGGCCCGCGTCACCATCGCCTACCGCGGGCCGAAGCTCGACCGCGCCGCGCTGCTGCGCTATCTCATCTCGTTCCGCGACCACGCCGAATTCCACGAGCAGTGCGTCGAACGCATCCACACCGACCTGAGCCAGCGCACCGCGCCGCAGTGGCTGTCGGTGGAAGCGCGCTACACCCGCCGCGGCGGACTGGACATCAATCCGTGGCGCGGCAGCCCCGGTCTGAGCCCGCCACGCGCCGGCCGCGACGAGCGCCAATAGACCGGTGCGCACACCGCCTACACAGGGCGTGTGCCACCGCGTTACCGGCAAAAACCCAGGTGTAATCCGCTCATTCAGTTTCGTTATGGGTGTTCACGCCGACGCTATGTCTTTTTAACAAGCGTCATGTCATGTTCCGCTTCGCCACTTCGGCAGGAGCCCTCAACCCATGACTACCCCGGATAAGAAAGCCGATTTTTCCGATGTGCAAGGCGGTGTGTCTAGCACCGACGAAATCAAAGAGAAGGCCGACTTCAGCGACGTGCAAGGCGGCGTGAGCTCGACCGATGAGATCACCGGCGGTGGCGAGCAGACCTATACGGTCGAGAAGGGCGACACGCTTTCGCATATCGCCAAGCAGGTCTACGGCAAGTCGAGCAAGTGGAACGCGATTTTCGAAGCCAACCGCGACCAGCTCGACGATCCCGACAAGATCCAGCCTGGCCAGGTCCTCAAGATTCCGACCCTCAACGACTGATTCGTCGACTGCGTTTCACCATCATTGCCATCGTTCTCAGGAGATCCACCATGTTGATCCGCACTCGTACGCATTACGCCGTTGCCGCCGCTCTGGTCGCCACCCTGGCGCTGGCCGGCTGCAAGAAGAAAGAAGAAGCCGCGCCGACCCCGCCGCCGGCCGCCGAAACTCCGGCGCCCGCTCCGGCTGAGCCCGCTCCGGCTCCGGTGGCTGCGACCGCTACCGTCGCCAGCGTCGACCTGGGCAGCGCGATCGGCGCCGACAAGAAGGTCACCGCCGCGGCCGCGTCGTTCAAGCCGAAGGACACGATCTACGCCTCGGTCAGCACCAGCACCTCCGACCCGGCCGCGACCGTCGCGACCAAGCTCGGCGCCAAGTGGACCTTCCAGGACGGCCAGACCGTTCACGAAGAGCCCGCGGTTGACGTGCAGGCCACCAACGGCGGCGTGACCGCGTTCGAACTCAAGAGCCCGAAGGGTTTCCCGGAAGGCAAGTACAAGGTCGAAATCACTCAGGACGGCAACGTCGTCCAGAGCAAGGAATTCGACGTCAAGAAGTAAGCGACTCTCTCCGCCTGCGTGGGCGGGCAAGCAGGGCGCGGCTTATTGCCGCGCCCTTTTTTTTTCGGTTGCGATTTATCCGGGCGCGGTCGACTTGTTCCGGCGAACTCGTTGGCTGCCGCGCCTCGAAGGCAACCGTCTATGGCGACGGTCCGCACACCGCTCTGCGCAAGCATTCCCCCCTTTGAAAAAGGGGGGTTAGGGGGGATTTGCTTTTGCTTTGCGAACTCCGAAAAGCGAAAGCAAAAGCAAATCCCCCGCGCCATGGCGACGATCCGAAACTCACCCGCGCCGGGCGCTCGCCCCCTTTGTCAAAGGGGGCGACGATTGACGCGACTGGTCGGGAGTCGGGAGATCCGCGCCTGGATTCGGCATGGCGATTCGATTCGATTCGATTCGATTCGATTCGANGGGAATCGGGAATCGGGAATCGGGAATCGGGAATCGGGAATCGGGAATCGGGAATCGGGAAGATCCTAAGCACCAGCAGAAGCGGAAGCGGAAAATCCCGCCAGCCACCCGCCATCGCCATCCGCGCCCTAAGCCCGCGGAAACTCCCCATCCACATACACCCACCGCCCATCGACCCGAACGAACCGGCTGACCTCGTGCAGCCGCACCGCCGAGCCGCCGCCGATCCGATAGCGCGCGACGAATTCGACCACCGCCGCGTCCTCGCCCTCGCGCAGGTGGCGCTTGACCTGCAAGCCCAGCCAGCGCACCGACGGATCCAGGTCCAGCTCAGCCGGACAGGTGTCCGCATGCCAGCTCGCGCGCAGATACTCCAGATCGCCGACCGCGTATGCGCTGTAGCGCGAGCGCATCAGCTGTTCGGCGGACTCGGCCGCGAGCGTGCCGGCATGCAGCCGCCCGCAGCAGGCGGCGTAGCGGCGCGCGGGATCGCAGGGGCAGGCGGAGGGCAGGGGCAGGCGGGCGGTCATGCGGTATTTTCGGCGCAGACACGCCGCTGCGACTACCATGCGCGTCCCCCTTCGCCGCACGAGTCCCACCATGAAAGCGCCCGCCTACCTCGACGACGCCCAGATCGAACGCCTGGCCGACCTGCTCGACCAGCGCGCCGTGCCGCACAAGGGTTTCAATCTGGAGGCGCTGGACGGCTTCCTGTCCGCGCTGGTGGTGAGCCCCGAACAGCCCGCCACCGAGCAATGGCACCCGGTGGTCTGGGGCGGCAAGGAACCGCGCTGGAACGACGAGGCCGAGGCCGCCGAGGTCCACGCGCTGCTGCAAGGCCACTGGAACATGGTCAGCGCGCGGGTCCGCTACGGCGACGACGACCTGCCCGACCACCTGGCCCCGCTGCTGTGGCTGCCCGAGGAACCCGAGACCGAACAGCCCGACGAACTCGACGTCGGCCGCGACTGGTCGTTCGGCTTCTTCCGCGCGGTCGAATTGAACGAAGCCGCCTGGGACGCGTGGCTCGACGACAACGACTGGATCGATGAGATCTTCACCCTGTTCGACCGCCTCGCCAGCGGCGAAGTCATGGGCGAAGACCCGGAAGCGCCGGGCACCCCGATCAGCTACCGCGAGCGCCTGGAAATCGTCGCCGGCCTGCCGGGCATGCTGGCCGACCTGCACCACCATCGCATCGAAGCGCTGACCCCGCGCGAACCGCTGCGCCGCGAAGACACCCCCGATCGCAACGATCCGTGCCCGTGCGGCAGCGGCAAGAAATACAAGAAGTGCCACGGGGCCTGAGGCCGACCATGCAATCTCCACCGCGCCTGCTGGCCTACTGGCAGGTGGCGGTTCGCTCGGTTAGGGTGCGCCCAACGCGGCGGGCATTCCCGGGGGGGCGGCATGCACGAATCCAAGTTCGGCTTCGAGTACCACGGGTCCGACCTGCAGCCGATCCGGCCGCTGGTATGGGTCGTCACCGCGGCGCAACTGGCCGGCGGCGTCCTGGGCTACACCGAGCTGAGCATGCCGGACGCGTTCGACCGCATCTGGACCGGCGGTGCGATGGCGTCCTTGCCCGGCTACTTGGCCGGTTGCGCCTTGCAAGCCTTGATGCGACCTGGCAGTTTCCCGGCGCATCGCGTGATGCTTCTTCGCCTGGGTTTGCTCGCGGCGCTGGTGAGCGTGGCGGGAGCGGTCAAATACTGGTGGAACCAGTACTGACCCGAGCCATCGGTCTCGGCATTCCCGACCACCCGCCCCGATCCGTTTCAGCCGCCATGTCCACCGCCCACCCCTGCCTGAGCTGCGGCGCCTGCTGCGCCCGATTCCGTGTCGCCTTCCACTGGAGCGAGACCGACGCGCACCCGCACGGCATGGTGCCCGGCGAACTCACCCAAGCGCTCGACCCGCACCGCGTCGCGATGCGCGGCACCTATGCCGGCGCGATCCGCTGCACTGCATTGCGTGGCGAAGTCGGCGCCGACGCGCACTGCGGCATCTATGCGCAACGTCCCTCGCCGTGCCGCGAACTCAAGCCGGCCTGGGAAGACGGCACCGCGAGTCCGCAGTGCGACAAGGCGCGCGCGGCGTATGGGATGGCGCCGTTGTCGCCGCAACTGTGGCGGACATTGAGCCCGGAGCCATCCGAAGCCGGCTAGGCCTCCAGATCGGGTTGCAGTAACGAATACCTCATGGCGATTAGCCCGATCCGGTATCTCGCCGATGCTCGGCGCTTAGCAGACGTTCCAGCATCGCGATCTGCGCCACATCCTGCCGGCACCCGTAGAACGGAAGTTGCCGCAACAGTTCGCGCCATCGCCGCAACGCGGAGAAGTCGCGTTTCAGCGTCGCGCGCTGTGCTCGCCATTGGCTTTGCAGCCGCCGCAGTTCGTCTGTCAGCGCAAGCCGCTGTCGCCAACACTGCGCGCACAAGGTCCGCTGTTGCCAGATGTAGGCCTTGCGCACCTCAAATGCCTCTCGTTGCTGAGACGCGGTGAATACGAATTCGCTGTCGCATCGACGGCAGCGCAGAGACATGTCCTGGTAATGCGTGCCGGCGAATTCGGCCGCCAGCGACCGGCGGCTTGGTGCCGACCAATTCTGCGTGTTCAGCTCAACTTTCGTAGCTCGCCCCGGCACATCGACTCCCTTTTCGACTTATCTGTGGATCGGCGTGACGCTACAGATCATCGCCTCGCAGCTGACCACATCACTGAACCTGTCGATCGTTGGCCCTCAACAGTTGATCAAGACATCAATCCACCGTCTGCTCATCGTAGCCGTGGGTCATGGCAACGATCCATCGTCATGGCCGCAACGCGGACAGCCTGCTTTCCTCCGGCAGCAGCTGCGCGGCGCGCTCCATCGGCTGCTTGCGCACGACGATGTCGTACCAGACTTCGTCGTCGTCGCATTCCGGCCCCAGTTCCAGCAGATCCATCACTCCGACGAACTCGAAGAACACCCGATTGCCGTCGCTGTTGGAATAGTCGTGTTGCGCCTTGCGCCCGCGCCGCTTCGCCTCGGCCAGCGCCTTGCGCGCATCTGCGGCGTGGAACACCACGATTCGCTCTTCGCAGGTCCGCATGATGCCGGGATCGGCGCCGATCATGACCCGGAACTGGAACAGCAGTTTGGCCGAATAGCGCGGTTGCGTCGGGTCGATCGATGGATTCATGGCGAAGCGTCCTGTTACAGCAACTTAAGGCGACTTACGGCGACTTTCAAAGCACCCTTCAACGAGCGCGAGTTCACGACGCGGCGTCGACTTTGTCGAGCTGCCAGAACGTCAGCTGGTAGTCCTCCAGCGCATCGGCCGATTCGGGAATCAGGAACTCCACTGCGCAAGGCCGATGCGGGAACTCCCGCGCGAGTTTGGCTTCATAGATCGCTTTCATCGCATGGCCCAGTACCAGGGCCTTATCCACGCTGAACCCTTCGGCATCGGGTCCATGCAGGTCGGCCAGATGCAGATGGTTCATCACCGCTTCCACGCCGCGCCGGTTCGCGCCGGCCGCGCGTTCGAAACCGCGCAACGAATCCACTGAGAAACCTTCGCGCAGCACATAGCCTTCAAATTCGACCAGCTGCGGCCAGAACAAGGTCAGATAGCCCACGGCCAATGCATAGTTGCCGGACCCGGCGAGCCAGCCTTCCAGATCGATGCCCTTGCCGCCGTTCCAGCGCGCGAGCTCGACTTTCATGCTTTGCGGCGTTTCCATAGGGGTTCCTTTATCCAGGCAAATCGCAAGCGCGATTGCTTCAGCGTATGCGTGAGGTCGGCCTCGTGAGGGCCGCAAGCGGCGGTATTGTTTCGGCAACGGTATGCGAAACGTCGGCCGTTCAAATCGCTTCGGGCTCTTCGTCGACACGGGCCAATACCGTACCCACCAGATGCGCGCCCAGATCGCTTGCCGAAACCAGCCGCAACCGGGGCGCCCACACGATCGCGCAGCCCTTCGCGCGAGCCAGCAACGCCCGATGTCCCGTCACGACTGTGGCGCGTTGCACTGCGTGGTAATCGGGAGCGAACGCTTCGCGCGCCAGTTCGTTGAGCGAACGTCGGGCGGGAATCGGCCCGAACTCGGTAAAGCCGCCGCGAAAGTCCAACCAATGCGAACTCCCCGGATCGGTGCGACGGATGCCGATGACGCGCTGAAATTTCGTCAACAAGGGACGCCCGTCGTCGTCCGCCTCCCAGATGCGCGAATCGCGCAAAGGACGTGGTTGGGTGAACAGCCAGATTCCGTATCGACGCAGCACATGCCCCTCCCCGCGCTCGGGCAGCCGGAGGTGGCATCGCCGCAAGCAGCCTGTTCGCAGTATCGCCGACGGCGGTCGGCTGCGGATCGGGCCGCATGCTCGTCGCGGCGCCTTCGGGTACAACGGCCTGAAACACAGCGACCCACCGCGCACTTTGCCTCGCCCCGCCCGAACCGCGACAATGGCGGGCCGGGTCGCAGCGCCATCGCGTCCCGCAAGGACCCTGCTCCGCCCCGTGCGCCCGCGCACGGTGGCCCCACTGGAGATCGTAATGACCGAGTTCGTAGCGACGCCGCCCGCAGGCGGCGCCAAGATCACCAAGAGCCCGACCGGCCTGAATGTGCCGGATCGCCCGATCATCCCGTTCATCGAAGGCGACGGCACCGGCCCGGACATCTGGCGCGCTTCGGTGCGCGTGCTCGACGCCGCGGTCGCCAAGGCCTACGGCGGCAAGAAGAAGATCGAGTGGCTCGAGGTCTATGCCGGCGAGAAAGCCAACAACACCTACGGCACCTGGCTGCCCGACGGCACCGTGCAGGCCTGCCGCGATTACCTGGTGAGCATCAAGGGCCCGCTGACCACGCCGGTCGGCGGCGGCATCCGCTCGCTCAACGTCGCGCTGCGCCAGATGCTCGACCTGTACGTCTGCCTGCGCCCGGTGCGCTGGTTCGAGGGCGTGCCCTCGCCGGTCAAGAAGCCCGGCGACGTCGACATGGTGATCTTCCGCGAGAACACCGAGGACATCTACGCCGGTATCGAATGGGCCGGCGGCAGCGCCGACTCGCAGAAGGTGCTGGACTTCCTGCAGAAGGAATTCCCGCAGGCGTTCGACAAGATCCGCTTCGGCACCGCCGAAAAGAACGCCGCGTGGCTGAGTGAACTGCAGGCCATCGGCGCTCCGGCGCGCGAGCTGCCGGTCGAAGTCGGCCTGGGCATCAAGCCGGTCAGCCGCCTGGGCACCGAGCGCCTGGTCCACAGCGCGATTTCCTACGCGATCGAGAACAAGCGCAAGTCGGTGACCCTGGTCCACAAGGGCAACATCATGAAGTACACCGAAGGTGGCTTCCGTGATTGGGGCTATCAGGTGGCGCGCGACTACTTCGGCGCGGTCGAACTCGACGGCGGCCCGTGGCACGTGATTCCGGAAGGCAAGCCGGGCGCGGGCCTGGTCATCAAGGACGCGATCGCCGACGCCTTCCTGCAGCAGATCCTGCTGCGTCCGAAGGAATACGACGTCTCGGCGACCTTGAACCTCAACGGCGACTACCTGTCCGACGCGCTCGCCGCGCAAGTCGGCGGCATCGGCATCGCGCCGGGCGCGAACATCAACTACGTGACCGGCCACGCCGTGTTCGAGGCGACCCACGGCACCGCGCCGAAGTACGCCGACCTGGACAAGGTCAACCCGGGCTCGGTGATCCTGTCGGGCGAGATGATGCTGCGTTACCTGGGCTGGACCGAAGCGGCCGATGCGATCATCTCCGCGATGGACAAGGCCATCGGCAGCAAGCGCGTGACCTACGATTTCGCCCGTCTGATGGACGGCGCGACCGAGGTCAAGTGCTCGGAGTTCGCCGACGAGATCATCAAGCACCTGTAACCGGGCGCGTTTTGATGATCGTGCAAGAGGGCGCTTCGGCGCCCTTTTGTTTTTGTCGCGTCAATCGGGCGCTCCTACAGAGGCTAAACAAAAAGGCCCGGCGGATGCCGGGCCTTTCGCATGCAACGGTCACCGCCAGCGCCCTCAGCGCATATACGGCGCCTGGGTGTTGTCGACCTGCTTGCGCTGGATCTCTTCGATCTTGGCGCGCTCTTCCTCGGCGGTCATGCGGTGCTTGGGCGCGATGTTGGGCTCGATCAGGCGCATCCAGTTGCGGGTGATCTGCTTGCTTTCCTCTTCGCAGCGCAGCGCGCGCGCTTCGGGCAAGCGGCCGCTGGTGACGATGCGCAGGTACTTGCCCGGGTTGTGGCCGTAGACCATGCACTGCAGGTTGAAGTAACGCTGCGCGCCGACCGAGTGTTCGTCGGCATAGGTCGCCATGTCGTGCTGGCCGTCGTCGGTGGCGATGAAGAAGGTCGCCGCCAGCTGCAGTTTCTGCGCGATGTCGCCGGCCGATTCGTCGGCGCTGACGAACGACAGCATCAAGGTCGTGGCGAGCTGATCGACCGCGTCTTCCTCGCGGCCGGTCGACGGCAGGTCGAGCATGTCGACCAGCGCGTGGCCGGTTTCGTGCAGCATCAGGAAACGCAGGTTGGCCATCAGGTAATTGAGCTGATCGCGGGTGCTGCCGCCGCTGGCCTGGGTCATGGCCGCGCCCTGGCGGACCAGGAACTCGAGCATCTCGTAGCACAGCACGATGTCGCCCTTGTCCTTGGCGTAGAACGCGTTGACCGTGCCGCATTCGGCGGCGATGTAATGGATCGGTCGCGGCAGGGTCAGCCAGCCGTCGAGCTGGTTGACCTCGGGCAATTGCTTGAGCACGTCGATCTCGCGCGCCATGTTGTACATCGGCAACAGATCGGGATTGCGCGGCGACACGTATTCGTAGGTGAAGTGGGTGCCGTCGGCTTTTTCGGCCGGCACTTCGGCGGCGACCGGCACCACTTCGGCCGGCGGGGTGATGGCTTCGACCGGCTTGACCGGCACCGCGGCGGTGGTGGCGAGAGGGGCCACGACGGGCGCGGCGGCCTGCTTGGCCTGCCACACGCTGTAGCCCCAGATCGAGCAGACCGCGATCAGGGCCGCTGCGAGAATGCCGATGATGATCTTCTGTACCATGTGGGTGGCTCTTGTCAGGAATGGCGCGGGACAGGACGATCCCGATTCCGAGCGCACAAGACGCGGCTGACGATTGGACTTCCCCGATGGCCGTTCCAACCGGCGCCAGTTGCCTCCTTGCACCGTCGGGATCGGATGGTACTCCGATATTTCTGAGGATTGCATCGAATTTTTGACAGTTGCGCTCGCCGATTTCCGGCCGGGCACGGGCCGCGCGCGACAGCGCGACAGGTCGGGCTGGCCGCCATCGGCGATACGCCGCGACCTTGCATACGATGTTGCACACGACGTTTTAGGGACGACACGCCATGACCGACACCGACCTGCCCCTAGACGGCCCGTTCGCCGGCATCAATCTCGGCCAGGTGGACCCCGCGCTGCGACGTGGCTTCATCGAAGCGGCGCAGGATTTCTCCGACGTGATCGCCGGCCGGCCGCCGCGTCACGCCGGTGAGGATCGCGAAGGCCCGGTGGCGTCCGACGGCGGCAGTCGCTGCTACCGCGGCCACGGCTATAACCTGCTGGTGCTCAAGCGCCTGTCGCGATTCGGCGGCGTGGACGGGCTGGTGTATGGGCCGATCCTGAGCTTCGACGAAGCCTTCAGCCCGCACGAGCGGCAACTCAGCGCCACCCGTTTCTACACCTACGATGCCTTGCGCGCGTTGCTCGGCGCATCGACCTGAACTATGCCGAGTTGGGCGCGCGGTCTTTGGTTGCTGTGGGTCGCGGTGGCGTTGCCGGCGTGGGTGCATTGGCATTACGTGGTCGGCCAATTCGACCTGGCCTCGTTTAGCGAGATGAGCCCGGCGCGGCTTCTCGGCGAACTGGCGCTGGTGGCGCTCGCGCTGTTCGTGGTCTCGGTGCTGCCGTGGTCGCTGTGGCTGGCTCGGCGGCGACGCCGGCATGGCCCGCGCCGTCGCGACGCCTGGATCGGCGCGCTCGCGATGGCAACGGCCACGCTGCTCGCGCTGCACGTCAACTTGGCCGCGTACGCGCCGTTCTACGGCAACACCTGGGCGCGGTGGGAACCGACGTTTGAACTGGTGCTGCCGCGGTGGCCGTGGTTGTTGGCTGTTGTGGCGGTGACGGTTGGGCTGGAACTGGCGGTGGCGGCGCGTGTGAGGCGACGGCTGCAAGAACAGAGCGTGCCGCGCTATNGGGCGGCGGCTTGCGCAACGCGATGCGCGCGAAAGACTGTCGCGCGGGGGATTCGCTTTTGCTCGCGCAGTAGAAGCAAAAGCGAATCCCCCCTGCCCCCCTTTTTCAAAGGGGGGAAAAGCATGAAGTGCGCGGTGACATAGCTACCTGGACCGAACGCGTGTGTGTTACTTGCCATGCCGACACGTGTTCGGGGGCGGCTACGGAAATGGAAAGCGCGGCGCCAANGGGCGGCGGCTTGCGCAACGCGATGCGCGCGAAAGACTGTCGCGCGGGGGATTCGCTTTTGCTGGCGGGGCAGGAGCAAAAGCGAATCCCCCTGCCTCCTTTTCCAAAGGGGGAAAGCACGGGGCGCGGGGCGTGGCGAAGAACGGGCTACGGGTGCAGTGTTACTGCGGCCATGGATCGGACAGCGCTTCGCTCAGCAATCGTCGCTTCAACAATCGTTGTTCTCGTACACCGTCCGCTCAAGCTGATCATCGAGCTTCTCGCGCTCGGCCTTGCCGACAACCGTCTTGCTCAACTGCACCGGCAGCAGCCGCTCACCATCGGGGCTGATCCATTTGCCCTTGAGTGTGCCGCGCTTGTCGACCAGCATCATCGCGCCGGTGACGCCGGTGCCCAGGCCCGATTCGACCAGGGCCAGGTGGCCCTTGCGATCGTCGGTCGCCTGCAGCAGCAGCCATTTCGATACGCCGTCGTAGCGGTAGATCGCGCTGATCAGGCGACGGTCGCCGCCGCAGGGCACCGGTTCGCTCTTCAGGTACAACGTCACCGCACGTTCGCCGACGCGGCCTTTGTACAAGGTCGTGGTGGTCGCGTCGCGGCCTTCAACCTCGGCTGCGTTCGCCATCGGCAGTTGCAGCGCCGCGCCCGCGCCGCACAGCAGCGCGAGCACGCACAACGCCCGCGGCCACAGCGCCTGCATCCAACGTGCGTGCGCCACGCGCGGCGTCGACGTCCCGGTCGGGTGGCTCATGATGGTTTCATCCGTAAACGAATCGATGCAGCCGCGAGCATGCCACAGGCCCGCGACGGTCGCCGTACACTGCGGCCATGGCCATCGCATCCGCCCCAACGCACGCCGCACCCGGCGAAGCCGAAGCCGTCGCCGGCCAGATCCGCGACGCCTTCGCCGATTACCACGCGCGCTTCGCCGCGATCACCCGCCGCGCCCAGGGCCGGTTCGAACGCAGCGACTGGCAGGGCGATCGCGCCGACGCGGTCGAACGCATCGAGTTGTACGACCGTTGCATCGCCGAGGCCAGTGATGCATTGCAGGCGCGGCTGGGCGAACGCGCGGGCGACCGCGTGCTGTGGTCGGCGGTGCATGCCGCGTATGCGCGGATCGTCGCGCCGTTGCTCGACGGCGAGTTGTACAAGACTTTTTTCAACACGCTGACCCGGCGGTTCTTCAAGACCCGCGGCGTCGACCCGTCGATGGAATTCGTTGCCCTCGACATCGAACCGACCGATTCGATCACCCATCCGGTCGCGCGCCACAGTTATGCGGTGTCGGAAGACCGCTTGGTCGAAACCTTCATGCGCGTGCTCGACGACTACCCGTTCGCGGTGCCGTACGCGCATCGCACCCGCTGCGCGGCGGGGATCGCGGTGCGTTTGCAGGAGGACCTGCAGCATTGGGGTCCGCACCCGGTGCGCGCGGTCGAGTTGCTCGACACGGTGTTCTATCGCGAGCGCCGCGCGTACTTGATCGGGCGTGTGTTCGGCGAGCGTTCGTTCTCGCCGTGCGTGATCGCGCTGGTCAACGAGGACGGCGCGCTCAAGGTCGACGCGGTGCTGACCGTGCGCAGCGAAGTGGTGCAGTTGTTCAGTTATTCGCGCAGTTATTTCCATGCCGACCTGGGCACGGTCGGCGATGCGGTGGTGTTCCTGCGCACCTTGCTGCCGGGCAAGCCGATCGATGAGTTGTACACCGTGCTCGGCCGCGCCAAGCAGGGCAAGACCGAGCGCTACCGCACCTTCTTCCGCCAGTTCGCGACGCAGTCGGGCGAGCGGCTGATCCGCGCCGAGGGCGAACGCGGCATGGTCATGGCGGTGTTCACCCTGCCCAGCTATCCGCTGGTGTTCAAGCTGATCCGCGACCACTTCGCTTATCCGAAGGAAGTCGCGCGCGAGGAAGTCGAGGCGAAGTATTCGCTGGTGTTCCATCACGATCGTGTCGGCCGGCTGGTCGATGCGCAGCCGTTCCGCTTCCTTCGCTTTCCGCGGTCGCGCTTCGCGCCTGACCTGCTGGACGAATTGCTGAGCACCTGCGCCCGGAGCATCAGCCTGGACGGCGACGATCTGGTTTTGCATCTGTGTTATGTCGAACGCCGCCTGCGGCCGCTCAATCTGTACGTGCGCGAACAGACGCCCGAGGCCGCGCGCGCGGCGGTGATCGACTACGGTCAGGCGATCCGCGATCTGGCCTTGAGCAATATCTTTCCGGGCGATCTGCTGCTGAAGAATTTCGGTGTGTCGCGGCACGGGCGCGCGATCTTCTACGACTACGATGAGCTGTGCCTGGTCAGCGACTGCCGCTTCCGGCCGGTGCCGGCACCGCGCAATCACGAAGAGGAAATGGAATCGGGTCCGTGGTTCTATGCCCACGGCAATGATGTGTTTCCCGAGCAGTTCCCGCGTTTTCTCGGCCTGTCGCCGCCGTTGCTGGGCGCGTTGATGCACGCGCACGGCGACATCTTCAAGGTCGAGTGGTGGAAGCAGGTGCAGGACGGGCTGGCCAGCGGTCAGCACAACGATGTGGCGCCGTATCCGTCGCAGCGGCGCCTGCCCTGAACGTCGCGCTCAGCGCGCCGCGAACGCGGCCGGCAGATCCGGCAATGTGGCCAGGTTCAACTCCAGCCGGGTCTCGCCGCCGTCGGCTTCGGCGCCGATGGTAAACACGCCGGCGGCGACGATGCGCAATTCAGCCTGTCCATCCACGACCGGCACCTCGCGCACCATCTGGTGGAAGGTCGGATGCAGGTGGATGGTGACCGTGCCGGTCAGCGGCCGGGCCGGGTCGAGCGAGCGCACGCGGATCGTGACCGCGCAGGTGCTGCCGGCGTCGTCCAGCGGCTGCACCTGAGCGCTGAGCTCGCGCTGGCGCGCGATCGGCGCGCCGCCGAACCGACCCAGATTCGGATCGGAATTCCATTCGCTCTCCAGGCTGTCCACGGAGTGCTCGACATGATGTTCGGGCGAACCTTCCGCCAGCGCCTTCACCCAGTCCTTCGTATCGCGCCGCTTCAGCACGCGCAGCGGCTCGACCGTGCCGCTGTCGAGATAACCGGCCATGCGGCTGTATAGGTCGGTCTCACGTTGCGCCTGCTGGGTTTGTTTCTCGGCCTCTTCGGTCTGGCGCGCAGCCTGCTCGGCTTGTTCGCGCGCCAGCAGCGCCTGGCGTTCGGCCTCGGCCTTGCGTTGGCGTTCAGCCAGGGTGTCGCGTTCGGCCTGCTCGGCCTGTTCCTTGGCCCGCGCCGCATCGGCCTCGGCCTGATGCGCGCGCCGCTCGGCGGCTTCGCGGTCGCGTCGCTCGCCCGCGACCGCGGTCTCGTTGTGTTCCAGGTAATAGACGAACGCGGTGCGGGTCCAGATGTAGAACCCGATGAAGCCGAACAACAGCGAAGCCAGCAGGACGAAGCCGGCGCTGGCCGCGCCGTTGGCGCCCAGGCCCCATTCCAGCGCGACCTGGCGCGACAGGCCCTGGAACGCGATGCCGATGCTCTGCGCTTCGACCAGCCCGATGCCGACCACGATCTTGGTCAGCCAGTCGCTGATCTGCTCCAGGTTGGTGTTGTGGGTGAAGCCGCCGCCATTGTTGCCACCGGCATGGCCGTCGGCACCCGGCAGTGCCACCGTCAGGGCGCGCGGGATGCCGAACAAGAAGCCCAGGGTGGCGCCGGCCAGCAACGCCGCGAGCACCGCGCCGAGCACCGCGCCGACCACGTAGTGGGACACCGCCAGCGCCGCGCTCAAGGCGATACCCGCGAACAGCCCCGCCAGCAGGCGCAGGGCGGTGCGTTCGATCGCGGCGACGCGCCTGCGCGAGTCGCTCGCCGCGTCGGGATCGCGTGGGTCGGTCATGACGGCATCCCCTGTTGCCTGATCTGTGTGCGTTCCTTCGCACAGACCAACGCATACAGACGGGAAGCTCGGCCAGCCTCACCACCGCGACGACGCGATGGCGCGGCTCACGTGCAGCCGTGCGCGCCGCAGTCGGTGAGGCTTTCGACCCGGGCGCTCTGCGCCGGCCACAGTTGCAACCACGCGCGCCAGCCGGTCGTCGCGCCGGTCCGCGTGGCTTGAACGCGATGCGAGGCCGTTGCGGCCGTGGTCCCGGCCTTCGCGCCGCTGACCGCCGTCTTGGACCCGGCGTCGGCCGCGACCGTCGACGCTGCACGACGCCCGATCTGCGCGCCGTCGTCGCTGTCGTCGTCCGCATCGCGCGGATCGACGAAATGGCCGTGCAGGAACATCAGGTTCTTGTAGATATTCATGGCCTCGTCTCCTTACCAATGCTCGGGTTAGCGCCAGCGCGGTCGGTGTGGACTTGCACTGGCTTATTGAGTGATTCGCAAGGTACGCTCGCCCGATTCGGCAAAAAAGCGACGTGTTTGCAAGCCAGACTTGAATCAGGTTGAAGGCGGCCGCGCGGTACGGCATCCGCCCTCAGGCCCGGGCCGAACGCCCCGTCCGACGGACCCCACGCGATGAACCGACCTCCGCTGCACGCCCTGTTGGGCTTCGCCACCGCCGCGCGCACCGGCAACCTGACCCGCGCCGCCGAGTCGATGCACCTGACCGTCAGCGCGCTCAGTCACCAGATCCGCACCCTGGAAGAACGCCTGGGCCGGCGCCTGTTCGAGCGCGGTCCGCGCGGGGTGCGCCTGACCGCCGACGGCGAGCGGCTGCTGTCGGTGGTCGCGCCGCACCTGGACGCGCTCGACCACGCCCTGCGTCCGTACAGCCCGCGCCGCGACGACGTGCTGACCCTGAGCCTGATGGCCTCGATGGCTTCGGCCTGGCTGGTGCCGCGGCTGGGCGGCTTCGTCGCCCGCTACCCGCAGCTCGAACTCAATCTGTTTTCCTCGACCGCGCTGGTCGATTTCGATCGCGAGCCGGGCATCGACGCGGCCATGCGCGGCGGCTACGGGCGCTGGCCGGGGCTGGTGATCGAGCATCTGTTCAACGAAACCCTGGTCCCGGTCGCCAGCCCGGCGCTGATCGAGCGCATGGGCGGTCTGCCGGCGCAGGAGGACCTGCACCGCTGGCCGCTGCTCGGCGACCTGTCGACGTATTGGCAGGACTGGTTCGACCGCTACGGCGGCAAGCGGCCGAACCGCTACATCGCCCATTTCGACGATTCCGAGACCATGCACCGCGCGGCGGTCGAAGGTCTCGGGGTCGCGCTGGGCCGGCTGGCGCGGACCCGGCTGCTGATCCAGAGCGGCCAGCTGGTGCCGCTGAGCCAGGGCCGGCTGCAGATCGACTGGGGTCATTACCTGGTCTACCCGGAACGCTCGGTCGATCACGCCGGGCTGGAATCGTTCCGGACCTGGCTGCACGAACAGGCGCGCGCCTATGTCGCGCAGATGGAGGCCGACGTGGCCTCGGGCCGCGGCGCCGACATCGAGGACCGTTCCTGCGGCAAACCGGGCGCGACGGGCGAGGCCGACGGTCCGCCCGATCTGGCCGACGGTGAGGGCGGGGCCGAGACGCCGGCCAAGCCAAAGCGCAAGCGACGCTGAGGCGGGCCTGCCGCGATCCGGTGGCGGCTGCGATCGCGACTTGAGCACGGGCCACGCTCGGGTCGCCCCGCATCCCCGATCCTGAACGCATGCGGTAGGCTGGCGCCCTCACCGAAGCTCACCGGAGTCTGTTGCATGGAACGTAACCGCCCCGCCCGATTGCTCCTGCTCGCCGCGCTGCTGCCCGGCCTGACCGCGATCGCGCATGCCCAAGACAACAAGTCCGAGCCCGCGCCCGCCACCGGCGAAGCGGCCCCGACCAGCGCGACGGCGGCCGACGCCGCGCCGAGCGACGCCGCTGAAGCCGCCGCGGCCGCAGCCCAGGCCGCCGCGAACGAAGCGGCCGCAGCCGCGGAAGCCGCCCGGGCCAGCGCCACCGCAGCGGCGGCCGCGACCGAGCAGAAGTCGCCCGAAGCGGCCCCACCCGTGCATACGGTCGAAATCAGTGAAGCCGCCCCACCGGCGCCAGGGCCGCAACCGCCCCCCAGAGCAGCAGCACCGGCTCCGGCGCCCACACCGATTGAAGCGACAGCACCGGCACCCAGGCCCGTCGAGGCCGCCGCCCCGGTCGCCGCGACCAAGCCGGCCGAAGCGACCAAACCCGCCGCCAAGCCCGCCGAACCCAAGCCGACCACCAAGCCCGCGGCCAAGCCGGCCGGCGACGTCGGTTCGCCGAGCCTGCGCGCCGCCGTCGCCGGCAGCTGGCGCGATCCGAAGAACGTCGCCCGCGACGGCTACCGCCATCCGCTCGAGACCCTGACCTTCTTCGGCGCCAAGCCCGACCAGACCATCGTCGAAATCACCCCCGGCGGTGGCTGGTATTCGGAAATCCTCGCTCCGTTCCTGCGCGAGCGCGGCAAGTACGTCGCCGCCGTGGTCGACCCGGACACCCAGTCCTCCGACGGCGCGCGCAAGTACCAGGCCAAGGCCAAGGCGTCGCTGGAACAGAAGTTCGCCGCCTCGCCGGCGCAGTACGACAAGGTCGCGATCGCCGCCTACGACACCTTCAAGCCCGCGTTCGGGCCGGCCGACTCGGCCGATCTGGTGCTGACCTTCCGCAACGTCCACAACTGGCGTTCGGCCGGCCAGGCCGAGGTGATGTTCAAGGGCTTCTATGACGTGCTCAAGCCCGGCGGCACGCTCGGCGTGGTCGAGCATCGCGCCAAGGCCGACGTGCCGGCCGACGATAAAACCGGGTATGTCGGCCAGGCCCAGGTGATCGCGCTGGCCGAAGCGGCCGGCTTCAAGCTCGAAGCCAAGAGCGAGATCAACGCCAACCCGCGCGACACCAAGGACTACCCGAAGGGCGTGTGGACCCTGCCGCCGGTGAACCAGCACGAGGCGGCCGACGACGCCAAGTACCAGGCGATCGGCGAAAGCGACCGCATGACCCTGCGCTTCCGCAAGCCGCGCTGATCGATGCGACGGCCGTTCGCTCCCGCCATCGCCGCGCTCGCGGCGGGCGCGCTGGCGGCGTGGGCGGCCGGCGAACTGGCGATGTCATTGATCGCCGGCTATTTCATGGCCGAGTACGGCCTGTCCTCGGTCAGTATCGGCGCCAGCGCGATCGCTTACTGGAAGGCCTGCGTGGTCGCGGTGTGGATCGTGTCGCCGCTCGCGTTCTGCGCGATCGGCGGCTTGCTCTGGCGCGCAGTGCGGCCGCGCAAGCGCGCTTGATCGTCGCCACCGCGCGGCCGGCGCCATCACCGGTTTGGCGCCGCGCGCGGGCCTGCGCGATCATCCTCGAATGCTGATCGCGTTCAACAAACCCTATGGCGTGCTGTGCCAGTTCACCGACCGCAGCCAACCGCCGCGGCCGACCCTGGCCGGCTTCGGCCTGCCGCCCGGCGTGTACGCGGCCGGGCGGCTGGATCACGACAGCGAAGGGCTGCTGCTGTTGACCGACGACGGCGGCCTGGCCCATCGCCTCACCGACCCGCGCCACAAACAGCCGAAAACCTATTGGGTGCAGGTCGAAGGCGACCCCGGCGAGGACGCCTTGCGCGCCCTGCGCGACGGGGTCGAGCTCAACGACGGCCGCACCCTGCCGGCGCGGATCGAACGCCTCGACCCACCATCGCTGTGGCCGCGCGATCCGCCGGTGCGCTTTCGCAAGACCGTGCCCGACTCTTGGCTCGCGATCACCATCCACGAAGGCCGCAACCGTCAGGTGCGGCGCATGACCGCGGCGGTCGGATTACCAACCCTGCGGCTGGTGCGGGTCGCGATCGGGCCGCATCGGCTGGACGCGTTGCAGCCGGGGCAGTGGCGGGCGGTCTGAGCCGTTCGCGGTTATTCCATCAGCGGTGTGGATAACCGGCGCGGTCCGCGCTTACGGCGGACAGTTGCGCAACGCCTCATCGGTCGTACGCACTTCCACCCCGTTGCAGAAATGGCCCGGGATCACGCAATCCAGATACGGCCGCGCCAGGCGCTTCGACTCGGCCTTGCTGGAGATCGTCTGCGGCGTCTGCGCGCCGACCTGGGCCACGCAGCGCTCGTGTTTGTTGGTCACGTACTCGCGGCACTTCGGCGGCGTCAGCGTGGTCGGCCCGGGCTCGTTGCCGTCGCACAGGGTCAACGCGGTCTCGCGCCACAACAGATAGAACTCGCGCTTGGGAATCGGGTTCTGCTCGATCGTGGGAATGCTGTACTCGGGCTTGGCGAACCATTGCAGGTAGGCGAACACCGCGGCAGCGGCGAGAACGATCAGCAGCAGGATCTTTTGCATGGCGGCTCCGTGGGTTCGCACCGATCACATCACGATGGTGATGCGCGAGGCCATTGTCTCGCAGTCGGGATTCGGAACTGCTAACGCTGCGCAACTCACAAGTCGATTGTGGGGCGGTCGACGCTGTCCGATTCGTCACGGTGATCCGAAAAAACGCGTCGGGGATGACGACTGGCTGCAACACCCTTCGCCACTGCGGAAACGCTTTCGTACAAGTTCAGACCCAATCCACGGACTGCGCAGCAAGCAAGCACGCCAGTCGCTTTCAAGGTTGAAAAATCCGCCCGGTTCGACGCCTGAGCAACGCCGGAAAGATGCGTGCCGCGTCATGGCGTCGGTCTCACCATACGTCGGGCGCTTTACTGACCGACGCGCCTGCTTGAGAGCGACCATGCCGGGCGTTCGATGGATTTCATTCGAATTCGCGACGGCCCGCTGCACCCTGACTGGGCACCTGCAAAATCCCGCCACTACCACCCGCGCCAACCCAAACGGACCCCCACCACACCCCATCTGCGACCTCGATCCCAACACCACTCCCATTCGCCGCGCCCCCTGAGAAACCGTCCCGGTTTGATCCCGCTACGACGCTGGAACCGCCCCAGCGCACGCCCTAGCGTCAACGGTTAGCTACGCGCCTGGCGCTACGCCACCGCGGTCTGCTCATCTCAGGAGCCCGACCCATGTCCACCCTGCGTTCGCTTTCCCTCGGCATCGGCGCCGTTGTGTGCGTCGGCACTGCCACCCTGCTGTCTCCCGCGACCGATGCCACCGCCGCCGGCCGGGTCACCGCCGCCGCCACCGACTTCGAACAGGCGCCGCCCGCGGTCGACGCCATCCACATCACCTCGCTCGGACAGCAGACCGGCGGCAACGCGCTGCTGGCGTTGACCTACAGCAAGGGCCAGGACCTGCCGACCCAGATCCCGTTCAACGCCGGCGACACGACCGTGCAGTTGCAGCAGGATCCGTCCAATCCCCAGCGCTACACCGCGCTCATTCCGTTCGACTTCGACGGCTTCGTCCGCGAGCAGGAAAACCGCCAGATCCTGGCCCAGTCGCAGGAGCTCGTGCCGGAATTCTCCGGCCGCGAACTGATAGGCCAGGCCACCGTGCAGTTCCTCAACCCGACCACCCTGCGCCAGCAGATCCTCGCCGGCACCCCGATCCTGGTGCCCGGGCCGGTGCTGCCGTGGCCGGCGGCGCTGGTGCGCCCGGAGCGCTCGCTGATGGTCACCCACCCCGGCGTGGTCGAAGACCCGACCCGCACCTTCGACGCCTGCACCGGCGCCGGCAATCCTAACGGCGCGTGGACCTTCAACCGGATGATGACCAACATGGCCAATCAGCCGATGACCGGGGTGCTGCCGGCGGATTTCGTCGAAAACTGGATGCGTACCTGGGGCACCTCGACCAGCATCAACACCTTCCCGGTGAACCTGCGCTCGCAGGTCATCACCCAGGTTCTCAACACCTGGCCGCGCATCGCCTCCACCGGCAAGCTCGACCTCAACCGTTCGCCGTTCCGCCTGCTGGCGATCGTCAACCGCATCGACATGCGCGGCAACAGCGCCTACGGCGGCGGCAACGCCGGCGAAACCCGCTTCGTGTTCGGCGTGCTGCGGCGCAGCGGCACGACCTGCGTGGCCGCGCCGTTCACGGTGATCCTCGAATACGCGCCGAACGTCAACGGCTGCCCGGCGGTGCGCAACCTCGCCAATCAGTGGGGCAACCTGGGCACGCTGAGCCTCGGCTCGGCCACCTACAACGCCGCGCTGCAGGCGATCACCGATCCGGTCATCGCCGCCAACGCTTCGCCGCGCAAGCCCAACGGCAGCGCGATCAACCAGATCCGCAGCAACGAGTTCCTGCAGAACCCGTGGGAACTGCGCGAGTTCAAGATCCTGCAGGGCAGCCCGCAACTGCGGATCGTGCCGGCCGCGCAGACCCCGCATCACACCCGCAACAACACCGGGCTGCTGGCCAACTACATCAACACCTTCAACACCCAGATCCTCAACAACACCTACATCGTGCCGTTGAGCTACCTGGGCACGCCGTTCCAGAGCGGGTCGGTGATCAATCCCAGCCCGCAGCAGGTGTGGAAGGCGCCGGGCATCGTCGACAACAACGGCCGCAACAAATTCTCGGTCAACACCTGCGACGCCTGCCATGGCGCCGAGACCCAGACCACCAGCTTCCTGCATGTCGCGCCGCGCTCGCCGGGCGCGCAGTCGGTGCTGTCGCGGTTCCTGATCGGCAACGGCAGCCTGGCCGCGCCGACCACCTTCACCATGCCCGATCCGGTCAGCGGGACGCCGCGCACCTACGGCGATCTGCAACGCCGCCAGAGCGACCTGGCCACCCTGCAGAGCAGCACCTGCCTGTCCGGCAGCCTGTTCCACGAGGCCACCCGGTCGCTGCTGACCGCAAGCCACTGAGCCATGCGCGGGGCGGCCGCGGCCGCCCCGTCGCGCGCGCACATCCGCGGCCGCGCCGCATGCGCCACCGCGCCGACGCCGCCCGAGTCCGACCCGCCTTCGCAGGAGCCTTGCCATGTCCGGTCTTCGTTCGATCACCTTCGGGTTCGTCGCCGCGGTATGCGCGGCGTCGGCCTATTTGCTTTACCCCGTTCCCGCCGACAGCGCGAGCGGTCGCGTCGTCGCCGCTGCGGACGACGGCGGCTTCGATCTGATCCCGCCGACCGTCGCCGACCTGTACATCACCGCGCGCACGCAGGACAGCCAAGGCAACAACGCGCTGCTGGCGGTGACCTACGCCGCCAACCAGGCGCTACCGGCCAGCCTGCCGCTGCAGGTCGGCGGCCGTCAGGCCACCCTGGTCCGCGACAGCCAGAATCCGCAGCGCTACACCGCGGTCATCGCCTTCGATTTCGACGCCTTCCTCGCCGAACAGACCCGCCGCCAGCAACTCGCCCCGAGCAAGCCGTGGGTGCCGCGCTTCGACGGTCGCGAACACATCGGCGATGCGCCGTGGGCGTTTCTCGATCCGGCTCAGCTACGCAGCGACATCGCGCGCCAGGTCGCGATCCGGATTCCGCGCGACGTCCTGCTCGGCCCGCCGATCGCGATCAGCGCGCCGCGCTCGCTGATGGTGGTCCATCCGCTGGTGGTCGAAGACCCGACCCGCACCTATGACGCCTGCACCAATACCGGCAATCCCAACGGCGCGTGGACTTTCAACAAGCTCATGACCGACATGGCCAACCAGCCGGTCACCGGGGTCGACCCGTCGGACTTCGTCGCCCAGTGGCTGCTGGCGCATGCCGGCGCCTCGACCGTCAACGGCTACACCGTCGACGGCTCGCCCGCGTTCTCGCAAATCCTGAGCGAATGGCCGCGGCTGTCCGGCGGCAAGCTCAACCTGGCCAAGTCGCCGATGCGCTTGCTGGCGATCGTCAACCGGGTCGACCTGCGCACTAATTCGGCCTACGGCGGCGGCAGCGCAGGCGAAGGCCGGTTCGTGTTCGGGGTGATCCGGCCGATGACCGGCGGCGGTTGCCAGGAAGTTCCGCTGACCGTGATCCTCGAATACGGCGTGCCGAAACTCGGATGCCCGGCGGTGCGCAGTTATGCCCAGCAATGGGCCGGCCTGAGCACGCTGGTGCTGGGCTCGTCGGGCTACAACGCCGCACTGCAGGCGCTGACCGATCAGTTCGCCCTGGCCAACGCCTCGCCGGGCAAGCCCAACCGCAGCGCGATCAACCAGGTGCGCACCAACGAAGAACCGTGGCATCCGTTCTGGGACTGGCGCCAGCGCGAGGACCAGCTGATCACCGCCGGCCCGTGGCTGCGGCCCGCGACCACCAAGCAGACCCCGGACCGGTCGTTCAACACCACCGCCTCGGCCAGCCCGCGCCTGCCCCAGTACGTCAATGCCAACGCGCCGGCGATTCTGGCCGGCACTTACCGGGTGCCGCAGATCTACGCGGGGACGCGATTCCTGGGCGGCGATACGGTCACCGAACCGTATTGGCAGCACAACCTGATCGCCAACAACAACGCCCGCCACAAGTTCTCGCTCAACACCTGCGGCGCCTGCCACGGCCCGGAAACCGACACCGACTTCACCCACATCGCCCCGCGCGCCAGCGGCGCCCAGGCGGCGTTGTCGGACTTCCTGACCGGCGCCCCCGCCGGCGGCACCCTGGACGTCCCGCAGACCTACACCCTGCCCGATCCGGCCGTGCCGACGACCCTGCGCAGCTACGGCGACCTGGCGTTCCGCCAGAGCCACCTGTCGACCCTGGCCAGCAGCAGCTGTCCCAGCGGCGGGCTGTTCACCGAACTGCATTTCTTCCCGATCGCGATGTCGGCCACGCACTGACGCGCGCGGCGCGCCGCGGCACTACTTCGGCGCCGTCGGCGTGGCGGTGATCGGCACCGAGTTGGCCCCGGGCCGGCTCAGGATCACCACCCCGCCGAGCACCACCGCGGTGCCGATCAGCTGGATCGCGGTGATCGGTTCGCCGAGCACCCAGGCGCCGAGGAACACCAGCGACACCGGCCCGATCACCGAGAACTGCGCCGCGGTGCCGGCGCCGAGCCGCGCGACCGCGGCCATGGTGAAGGTCACCGGCAGGAAGGTGCAGAACACCGCGTTGGCCACAGCCCAGGCGTACACCTGCCACGGCAGGCCGAACAGCGCCGACGGCGCGCGCGCGATCAGGTAATGGATCATCACCGCCGCGGTCGAGACGATCATCGCGTAGGCGACCAACTGCAGCGAACCCAGCCGCTTGACCAGCTCACCCGACATCGCCAGGTACAGCGCATAGCTCACCGCCGCGCCGAGCACCAGCGCGCTGCCGAACAGCACGTGGTCGCCCTGCACGCGCAGGTTCTCGACCATCACCAGCACCACGCCGGCGTAACTCACCGCCAGCGCGATCCATTCCTTGGCCGCGACCTTGCGCTTGAACGCGAACAGGCCGATCAGCAGCACGATGGTCGGATTGAGGAACAGGATCAGCCGCTCCAGCGACACCGGCACGTACTCCAGGCCCCAGAAATCCAGCAGGCTGGACAGGTAGTAGCCGAGCACGCCGAGGATCACGATCAGGCCCCAGTCGCGCCGCGACGGCAGCGCCCGGCGCGCGCGGGCGCGGCGGGTTTCGCGGACGCCGAGCAGGGCGAACAGCGGCAGCGAGAACGCCATGCGCAAGGTCAGCACCTGCAGCGAGTCCACGCCGTAGCGGTACTGCAACTTGGCCAGGATCGCCTTGGCCGAAAACAGGATCGCGCCGGACGCGGCCAGGGCGATGCCGACGCGGCGGGACGTGGCGACGGGTGCGGCGGCGGTGGACGTGGCGGCGTTCATGGCGGGGGCGTTCGTGGCAAGGCGCAGCCTAAGGCGAAAGCGGGCGAGGCGGCAGAGTCAGTTGTCGCGTTCGCGTGCCGGTACAGATGCGGGGCAGATGCGATATGGATGCGATGGCGATGCGATCGCGCGTCAGGCTTCGGCGCTCGCCGCATCCAGCGCCGCGATCTCGTCCGCCGCCAGGCTCAGCCGCGTCGCCGCGAGCAATTCCTGCAACTGCGCCGTGCTGGTCGCGCTGGCGATCGGCGCGGTGATCGACGGCCGCGCGATCAGCCAGGCCAATGCGACTTGCGCCGGGGTCGCGCCATGCGCGCCGGAGACCTCGTCGAGCGCGGCCAGGATGCGCAGGCCGCGCGCATCGAGGTACTTTTCGACCGCGCCGCCGCGCGCGCGGCTCTTGCCCAGGTCGGCGCGGCTGCGGTACTTGCCGGTCAGAAACCCGCTGGCCAGAGCGTAGTAATTGATCACCCCGATTCCGCGCTCGCGCACCAACGGTTCCAATTCGGCTTCGAACACCTGCCGGTCGTAGAGGTTGTAATGCGGCTGCAAGGTCTCGAAGCGCGGCAGCCCGTGCCGTTCGGCCACGTCCAGGGCCTGCGCCAGGCGCGCGGCGGAATAGTTGGACGCGCCGATCGCGCGCACCTTGCCCTGCTCGATCAGCCGCGCGAACGCGCCCAGGGTGTCTTCCAGCGGCACGCTCGGATCGTCCTCGTGGGCCTGGTACAGATCGATGACCTCGGTCCCCAGCCGGCGCAGCGAATCCTCGGCCGCGGCCTGGATATTGGCCGGCGACAGGCCCGGGCGCTGCGACCATTTGGCGACCTTGGTCGCGATCACCACCCGCTCGCGGCGACCGCCGCCGTGGGCCAGCCAGCGCCCGATCAGCGTCTCCGACTCGCCGCCGCGATTGCCCGGCACCCACGAGGAATACATATCCGCGGTGTCGACCAGGGCAAAGCCGGCGTCGACGAAGCCGTCGAGCAGGGCGAACGTGGTCGCCTCGTCGGCACTCCAGCCGAACACATTGCCGCCGAACGCCAGCGGCGCGACACGCAGGGACGAGCGACCGAGCGGACGCAGGCTCATTAGGATTTCCTTAATGGACAGGGCTGCATGATGCGCCGCCGCAAATGCCGCGGACAGGCCGGATTTGCAGGGCCGCATTGCCAACTGCGGCAGCTTGCCGCAGCGGCGTGAACAATTCAGCTTTATGGGTGACCATCCCGCCTTTGCGTGAAGGTTTCTGTTAACTTTCCACACGATTTCCATGCAATTCATGTATGCGAAATCGGCGTGAAATCACGCTTCCCCAGGTGATCCAGGGATCTACAGGACGTATGAGCACACCCGCGACATCCACCGGCCGAATTCTTGTCGTGGACGATCAGGCCGCGAACCTGCGCGTGGTGACCGCTTTATTGTCCCGGCAGGGCTATGAAGTGGTTTCGGCCTCCACCGGCGACGAGGCGCTGCGGCTGTACGCCGAATCCCCGCCCGACCTGATCCTGCTCGACGTGATGATGCCCGGCATGGACGGCTTCGAAGTCATGTCCGCGCTGCGCGCCGGTTCGCCGCTGCGCGTGCCGGTGGTGTTCGTGACCGCCGCCCACGACCGCGACCTGCTGCTGCGCGCGTTCGACGCCGGCGTGGTCGACTACGTCACCAAACCGTTCCTGCCCGAGGAACTGCTCGCCCGGGTCAACGCCCACGTCGGCCTCAAGCTGACCCGCGACCGCCTCGAGCGGGTCGCGCGCGAACGCGAGGAACTGGTCAACCTGGTCGCGCACGACCTCAAGAACCCGTTGACCAGCGTGCTGTTCGCTAGCGACCTGCTGATCAACCACGGCTGCAAGCCCGAGCGCGTGCCGCGCTATCTGCAGATGATCCACGAGAGCGCCGACGACGCGCTCGGCTACATCCGCCACTACCTGGAAAGCCAGGCCGGCACCCGCGAACGCGCGCAGCAGAACGGCCGCGCCGACCTGAGCGAAACCCTGGACTGGCTGGTGCGCCGCTACGAGATGCAACTCGACGCGCGCGGCATCCGGGTCGAGATCGCGCCGCCGCCCGGCGGCGCGGCGAAGGTCGCGATGGACCCGCGCGTATTGCGTCAGGTCAGCGAAAACCTGGTCACCAACGCGATGAAATACGCCCCCGGCAGCGACCTGCTGCTGGCCGCGCGCAACAGCGCGCCGGGCTTCTGGCAACTGATCGTCGCCGACCGCGGCCCGGGCATCCCGGCCGCGCGCCAGCGCGAACTGTTCAAGCCGTTCGTGCGCCTGCACGACGACGACCTCGACGACGGCCTGTCGAACGGCCTGGGCTTGTCGCTGGCCAAGCAGATCGTGGTCAACGCCGGCGGCCAGCTGTGGTACGAATCGCGCAAGAGCGGTGGTTCGCGCTTCATCATCGAGTTGCCGGAAGCTAACGCCGAACCGCAGTGATCGGGAACCGCAGCCGCTCGCACTAAGTCGGCATCGTTGATGCATCGCATGGGAAAATCGCAAACCACGTTTGCGGTCGATAAATTCGTGCGGCCTGCGGTGAGCTTTCGTGAGCCAATACGTTACCGGCATGAATCACATCGTCATGGATAGCCGATAAAACAGCTTGAATTTGAAATCGTGCGTATCGCGCGTGACTTATCGCGCTGAATATCGGCGAATTCGCGAAGACCCTGACCTGTACTTTCAACACTACGCGTTGAAGGGTCTATGAGGCCAAGGACAGGGGACTGGCGACCATCGTGACCGCCACACGGTGTGCGACCCGCGCGACGCGGATCGACACTTGGATCCGTCGGGGGTTGCCGCTCGCTTCAATCGTTTACTCCTTGATCATTGCGATGCAGGCCATGCCATGGCCTACGTGACGCTGTGTTTTCGGCCCCAATGCCCATCCGCGCGCGCAGGGGAGACAAGGACATGGTCGAGCACAGCAGTTCGAATGAGCGCAGATCCAACAGCGACAACGTTTGCGACGCCGATAGCCGCAAAAAACAGTACGACGAATTCTCCGAGTCGCTTCGCAATCTGGAAATCGACCGGATCATGGGCAGCGCCGCTCGTCACAGCGGCTGCGATACCCAGGAAGCGCTGTGGGGATTGGCGCTGTCGGGCGGCGGCATCCGCAGCGCGACCTATTGCCTGGGCGTGTTGCAAGCGCTGACCAAACGAGGGCTGCTCAGCGCCTTTCATTACTGCTCCACCGTATCAGGCGGCGGCTACATCGGGGGCTACCTGCAGGCAATGCTGCACCATCAGGATCTGGACGCAACCTTGACGCAGCTTTTGCCCACCTCCGACCAAGCCAGCGCGCGGGCGCAAGACACCGAAGCAGCGAGCGCAGAACCAGGTACCGCGCGGACCGCACAAGCTGCCGCCACCGCCAAGGCGGCCACGCCGTCAAGCGCGATCAGTAACTCGGTGCTCAAGCTCAGGAGCTACAGCAATTTCCTCAGCCCGAACAAGCGTCCGCTGTCCGGCGACCGGATTTCGATCGTGTCGACATACATCTCCAACATGCTGCTGACGCAGACTCAGTTGGGCGCCCTGATCCTATTTCTGGCGTTTCTGCCGCCCTTGCTGGTGATCGCACTGGAGCGCCTGGCCAGTGCTCCACTATTGGCCTGGGCGCTGGCGATGATCTGTACTGTGATCGCGTTGATTTCCCGACCTCGTGAGAAGATCGTCGAGCGCGACAACGTCAGCGCCAGACCGCGCGTTCTGTTCAAAGGATCGAGCGTGGTGCCGCCGGTCGGGCTCGCGCTGAGCTTCATTCTGCTGGCGTCGCTGCTGTGGTCCGGCGAATCGGCCAGACCCTTGAAGCTGGAAGTGCTCGGGGTTTTTTCCCGACTGACTGGCTTTCCCCTGTCCGCCGAAAGCAGCTATTTCGCGGTATTCGCCGTCGCGTCCACGTACTTGCTCGGGTTCTTCACCTGGTTGCTATGGTGGTGGCGCGAGGCATCCCGACGCGACCGGTTCGGCATCAGATTGGCCAAGCAACTGGTGTTCGGCACGGCCGCCATGATCGCCATCGGCGCGACCGCGTTCGTTCTCGTCCCGGCGTCGCAGGTCCTGCAGCACACCCTGTATCAATCCAATCAGTTCGCGGAAATCGCAACCCGCGCCGCGTGGCTGCAGCCCTATCTGGCGATCGGCCTCGGCGCGCCCGCGCTGTTTGCCGCGTTTTACTTCATCAACCTGTTGCATCTGAGCCTGGCCTACACCCCTGGCGATGCGGTCTCGCGCGAGCGCTGGACCAGGCTGATGGGACGCTGCGCCATCTGGCTCCTGTGCGGACTTACCTTGCCGCTACTGTTGACCGTTTACATCCCGGCCCTGCTTTATACGAGCAGGCACGTCGCCGACAAAAGTGGGCTTTTGTTGAGTACATGGGCGTTGATCAGCAGCGCCGGCGCGGCCGTCGGCTACTGGGACCGCGCAGCGCTGCTCACGCCGGGCATGTTCCAGGTCTTCAAACGCGTGCTTCTGGCCTGCGCCTTGTGGGTGTTCATCGGCGGCATCGTCATCATCGCCGGATCGGCGGTCGTGTTCTTGCTGGACCTGAGCTCCGAATCGACCGGCATCGATTTCCGCGGTTTCTGGGGGATGGCCGTGGCCACGGCGATCTGGCTGGTGCTGGCCTACTTCATCGACGAAAACGAATTCAGCATGAACGGGTTCTATCGCAATCGCCTGGTCCGATGCTATCTCGCGGCCAGTCGGACCAACGCGGTGCGCGATCTGGAAACCGGCCTGGATCCCGAGGGAGACGATATCAAGCTCAGTCGCCTGCGCAAGTTTCGCGATGTCGACGAGGAAAGCGAGCGTCCGCTGTATCCGCTGTTGTGCGGCGCGGTGAATCTGGTCCGAAGCCGGCGCCTGGAGTGGCAGGACCGCAAGGCCGCGTCGTTCGTATTCTCGCCGCTGTTCTGCGGTCATCAGCCGCTACCGGAAGGCCAGACCGGCCCGATCGGCGATCGCATCGAATTGCCGGTTTCGCGCCAGCGCGGACATTGTCTGTCGCCCTCGAAGCTGGCCAGCGAGCAGACGTTGGGCGCGGCCATGTCGGTCTCGGGCGCGGCCATCAGCCCCAGCATGGGGTATCACAGCTCCTCAGCGGTAAGCGTATTGCTGACCTTGTTCAATGCACGGCTGGGCTGGTGGGTGGAAAACCACAATGCCGAACCCAGCGCCGCCAATTTCGCCGGCTTGAATCTGCTGTCGGAACTGCTCAGCAACATGCACGAGAACGGCAAATACGCCTACGTCACCGATGGCGGCCATTTCGAGAATCTCGGCATCTATGAGCTGGTACGGCGGCATTGCCGTTTCATCCTGGCGGTGGATGCCACCGCCGACCACGACCGCCGTTTCGCCGATCTGGCCAATGCGGTGCACAAGTGCCGGGTGGATTTCGGCGCCGAGATCGACATCGACACAACGCTGATGCAGACCAATAGCAAGACCACCGGTCACGCACGCCGCTGCGCGGCATTGGGCAAAATCACCTACAAGGACGGCGCTCAAGGCGTCGTGCTCTACCTCAAGCCGTCGTTGCTCGGCGACGAGTCGGCCGACATCCGCAACTACGCCAACGTCCATCCGCAATTTCCACACCAGCCCACCAGCGACCAGTTCTTCGACGAAATCCAGTTCGAGTGCTACCGCCAACTGGGTTTCCAGAACATGCTATCCCTGTTCGAACGCGACAGCACCGCGCCGTCGCATCTGGATGGCCGCATCACCTTGGCAGACGTAGTCCTGAAGGAAAAATTCGTCAAACAGATCACGTACCGGCTGTATGAGCCGGCCGATGCCACTTCGGTGTCGCGCAGCCATCACGGCGGCGAGTTGCTGCGTCTGCTGGAAAAGCAGCGTACCGTCGAGGGTCTGGCCTGCATGGACCATCAGCTGTATCCGGGCCTGTTGAACATCGACCCGAACGCCGGCGGTAAAGCCGGCGCCCCGCTGGAGATGCGGCTCGCGCCGAAAGAACACTTCCGCGATTGTTTCTACTTCATGCAGGAAGTGATCCAGCTTATGGAAGGGGTCTACAACGACCTGGAACTGGAACGCAACTGGAATCACCCCGACAACCGCGGCTGGATCAATCAGTTCCGGCACTGGTCGTGGACGCCGATGTTCCGGTTGGTGTGGTCGTTGACCCTGCAGACACGTAGCAGCCGTTTCGTGCATTTCTGCGAAAGCCGTCTGGATATGTCCAAGATCGACGGTTACCTGAAGATCGAGTGGCCGACGCTACAGGCCGGCATCGACACGGATGGACCGGTGAATCTCTCGTACGAACTCGCGTGCCACGCGGATCAACTGTATGCCCAAGCGCAGATCAACTTCCTCGAACAAAGCATGCTCAAGTCAAAGGCGGTGCGCGACGCGCTTTGCGACGCATGCGACTACAAGTTGGGTGTGCTGCAGTTCTCGCGCGGAAGCTTTCTGGCCGCGGGGGCCGTCGAGGACAGCCAGATACCGAATATGTCGGTAGGCGTGGTGCTGCTGACCAGACACGAGGCCGACCGCGACGGCTGGACCATCGTCATGCTACGAGTCCACGACCACTTGCGTAAAATGGGATTGGGGCTGGCCTTCATGCGCGCTGTCGTCGGCAAAACGACGATGCCGACGCGCGTGAGGATTCATGAGGTCAAAATCGCACCAGGCCATTACGGCGAGATAGCTGGCGAGGTCAATCGCAATGCCGCTGCGAAGCACAGCAAGCGATTGAAACGGTTCCTGACCCAGGCCAGATTGATGGAAAACGGGTAGCCGGACGTTGGGCGACAGCGTTTTCGCCCGGCCACAAAAAAGCCGGTGCTCGCGCACCGGCTCTTTCGCCGATCGATGCAGCCAGACCGGTTCAATCCTCCGAGGAGGTCTCGCCGCCCGAGTTGCGCGCGGCTGATCGATTGCGACGCGAAGTCTGACCCGTGGCGCGACGCGCTTCGACGCGGCGGGCGCTGCCTTCGATCGGTTCCTCGGATTGCAGGCGCGCCTTGCGGCGGGCGGCGGCGTACCACAGCAGGCCGGCACCGGCGACGGCCGCGACGGCGACCACCGGGTTGCGGCGGATGAAACCGCCGGCGGTGCGGGCGCCGGTCTTGAGCGCGCCGAACTTGGCGCCGGTTTCCAGCCATTGGCCGGCCTTGGGCGCGGCTTCCTTCAGATTGGCGCTGATCGCATGGACCAGTTCCAACGCGCGGTCGGGCAGGGATTCGAACTTGCTCATCGTGTCAGTCCTGGACGAGAAACGATGCCCAGTGTCAGCCGATCACCGTTGAAATTTTGTGATCGCTGCGGCCGGTGACCGGCTGGGGGCTGAATGTCTCGAGGCGGGAATGGGGAATCGGGAATCGGGAATCGTAGAAGCCAGAGCGCCGCGCGGCCGCTTTTACGATTCCCCATTCCCGATTCCCGGCCCCAATCAAGTCCCGCGCGGCTTGGCCCGATGCGTCGCCGTCGCCGTCCACGGGTCGTCGGGCCAGGGGTGACGCGGGTAACGGCCTTTCATCTCTTTCCTGACTTCCAAGTAGCCGCGTTCCCAGAAACCGCGCAAGTCTTGTGTGACCTGTAGCGGCCGGCCGGCCGGCGACAGCAGGTGCAAGGTCAGCGGCACGCGGCCGTCGGCGATGCGCGGGGTTTCGGCCAGGCCGAACAATTCCTGCAGCTTGACCGCCAGCACCGGTGCGTCCGCGCCGATGTGCGGGTCGTGGTGTTCGGCTTCGAAGCGGTAGTGGATCGCGCGTTCCTGGCCTGACGGCACCGCGATGCGCGTGGGCACCAGGGTTTCGAGTTTCTGTCGCAAGCTCCAATCGGCGAGCGAACGCAGTGCATCGCCGAACGCGGCTTCATCCAGCGCATCGAGCCGGGTCTTGCCGCGCAGCGCGGGCTTAAGCCACTCGTCGAGCGTGGCCAACAGGCCTTCGTCGCTCAAGTCCGGCAACGCGTGTTCGCCCTTCGCCAACTCCGGCATCCACTCGCGCAGGCAACGCACGCGCGCGCGCCACTGGCGCAGGCCTTCGGTCCACGGCAACGCGTCCAGGCCGAGTTGGCGGACCGCGTCGACCAGCGCATCGGCGTAGCGCGCCGGATCGGGTTTCGCCAGCGGCCGGCTGTCGAGCACGATGCGGTCGTAGCGCCGTTCGCGCACCGCCGCGATACCGCGCGCGGCCGCGTCCCAGATCACCCGGTCTTCGCTGACGAAGCGCTGCGGGAATTCGCGCTGCAAACGGGTTTCGTCGAGCGGCGCGGCGCGCAGGATGCGCGCATCGCGCGGGTCGTCGCGCAGTTCGCTGATCACCAGCCACGGCTCGCCGTACACCGCGCTGTCGTCGAACAGCTTGGCGCTGCGGCCGTTGGCGAGTTGGTAACGGTAGGGATCGCTGGGATGTTGATGGGCGATGCGATCGGGAAACGCATGCAGCAGCAGATCGCCGAGCGCATGCGCGGGCACGCTGGCCGGCGGCGCGATATCGACACGCAGCCGGCGGCGCCATTGCTTGGCAGCCTGGTCGAGCGTCGCCAATGCCGAACGCGAGGCATCGGCCGGCGCGCGGCCATTGCGAAACGCGGCCAGCGCCTGCCAGCGCGCGGCCAGCGCATCGCCGCCGCTGCGCAGCGGGTCGCGCGCTTCGATCAGCGCAGCCAGGTCGCAGGCCAGGGCTTTTTCGCGCGCGTCGCTCGGCGCCAGCAGCATCGCGGCGAGCCGCGGATGGGTGCCCAGCGCGAGCATGCGTTTGCCGAACGCGGTGATGGTCGGCGCGGTCTGTTCGCTGCCCTCCAACGCGCCCAGCCGCAGCAGCAGTTCGCGCGCCGCGCCCAGTGCGCCGCTCGGCGGCGCGTCGACGAAACGCAGGCCGGCGTCGCCCCAGGCCGCGAGTTCCAGCATCAGCCCGGCCAGTTCGACCTGAGCGATTTCGGGGCGGCGCTGCGGCTCCAGCCGCTGCGATTCGGGCCACAGCCGGTACGCCCAACCTTCGGCGACGCGGCCGGCGCGGCCAGCGCGCTGATCGGCCGAGGCCTGCGCGATCGCCACCACGTCGAGGCGGGCGAAGCCGCTGTTGGGGTCGTAGCGCGGTTCGCGCGCAAGGCCCGAGTCGATCACGACGCGCACGCCGGGCAAGGTCACGCTGGATTCGGCGACGTTGGTCGCCAGCACCACCCGGCGGCGGCCGTCGGGATCGGGTTGCAGCACCCGGCTTTGTTGTTCGACCGGCAGTTCGCCGTGCAGGCTCAGCACGTCGACGCCGCGCAATGCCTCGCTGCCGGCCAAGGCGGCGTCGGCGCGTGCGATCTCGCGCTGACCGGGCAGGAACACCAGCAGGTCGCCGGGATGCTGCGCCAGCGCGTGTTCGACCGCGCGCTTGAGCTGGTGTTCGAGCTTCTCCTCGCGCCGCGCCGGGAAGTGGCCGATGTTGACCGGATAACTGCGCCCCGCGCTGCTCAGCCGTGGCGCATCGAGAAACTGCGCGAGGCGTTCGCCGTCGAGGGTCGCCGACATCACCACGATGCGCAGGTCCTCGCGCAGCGACGCCTGCACGTCCAGCGCCAGCGCCAGGCCGAGGTCGGCGGCCAGATGGCGTTCGTGGAATTCGTCGAACAGCAACGCGCCCACGCCTTCGAGGGTGGGATCGTCCTGGATCATCCGGGTCAGGATGCCTTCGGTGACCACCTCGATCCGGGTCGCGGCCGAGACCTTGTTTTCGAAGCGGATGCGATAACCGATGGTCTCGCCCGCGCTTTCGCCACGCTGCCGGGCCATGAAGTGGGCCGCCGCGCGCGCGGCGACGCGGCGCGGTTCCAGCACGATGATCTTGCGGCCTTGCAGCCACGGCGCATCGAGCAACGCGGGCGGCACCTGGGTGGTCTTGCCGGCGCCGGGCGGCGCTTCCAGCACCAGGCGCGGATGCGCGGCGAGGCTGTCGCGGATTTGCGGCAGCAGGGTGTCGATGGGGAATTGGGCGTTGGTCACGCGCGCAAGGATAGCCGCGCGGCGTCGTTACGCGGGCGGCGACGGCGTACGCGGGTCGGTTGCGGCGTTCGATTCGGAGGTGTTCGCGCGACCGCGTCGGAAACTTCAATCGGCGCCGAAATCGCCGCAGCCATACCACGCGCCGGCGCGGCCGCCGTTGGCGATCACCGCGTAGGGATGAGTCCGCCCGGCGCTGTCCTTGCACGGCGAACCGGCCGCGGCGGGCGCGATCATCACGATCAACACGTCCTGGCGCTCGCCGGATTTCAGCGGGCCCTGCAAGGCGTACTGGCCGATCCGGGCCTTGGCGACCACGCTGAGCGCGCCGAAAGACACCCCGACGCGCGCCGGCGCGACCAGGTTGTAGTGCAGGCTGCCGGCCTTGTTCGCACCGATCACCACGCCCCAGCCGGCGTTGCCGCCGCGGAAAGTGTGCTTGGGGAAATCGGCGGCCGTCGCGGGCATGGCCGTCGCGGCAAGAACCCCGCCCAGCATCAAGGCGAATCCGGCGACCGACCACGAGGCGCTGCGCATGAGGGGCTCCATGACGGCAAGCGCGCCGTCTTCATGGCAGCAAACGCTGCGGGCTGCGCGCCGTGAAGGCCACTACGCAGACTCTCGCGGCCGCGACGCGCCGGCCCGCGCTTGGGCGCCCGCGCCGCAGCCACTAGACTGCGCGCTGTTCTCCGCCTCGCCCCACCCGCATGCAACTGATCGACATCGGCGCCAACCTCACCCACGACAGCTTCGATCCCGACCGCGACGCGGTGCTGCAACGCGCCCGCGACGCCGGGGTGACGCGCATGGTGATCACCGGCGCCAGCCGCGAGCATTCGCCCAAGGCGCTCGAACTGGCGCGACAACACCCGGGCGAGCTGTTCGCGACCGCCGGCGTCCATCCGCACCACGCGACCGAGTACACCGCCGAATGCGACGCGGAAATGCGCGAGCTGCTGGCGCATGAGCAAGTGGTCGCGGTCGGCGAATGCGGGCTGGACTACTTCCGCGACTTCTCGCCGCGTCCGGCGCAGCGGCGCGCGTTCGAGATGCAGTTGCAGAACGCGGTCGACACCGGCAAGCCGCTGTTCCTGCACCAGCGCGACGCACACGACGACTTCATGGCGATGATGAAGAACTTCGACGGCAAGCTCGGCGCGGCGGTGGTGCATTGCTTCACCGGCACGCGCAAGGAGCTGTTCGACTGCCTCGACCAGGACTGGCATATCGGCATCACCGGCTGGCTGTGCGACGAACGCCGCGGTCTGCACCTGCGCGAACTGGTCAAGCACATTCCCGCCGCGCGGCTGATGATCGAAACCGACGCGCCGTACCTGCTGCCGCGCACGGTCAAGCCGGCGCCGTCGCATCGGCGCAACGAGCCGAAGTACCTGGCGCATATCGTCGAGGAACTCGCGCGCGATCGCGGCGAGGACGTGGCGGTCACCGCGGCGAATACCACCGCGACCGCCAACGCCTTTTTCCGCTTGCCGCCGGCCTGATCCCGCGCCGGCCGCGCGCCAGATCGGTGCTGGATGATCAATCCAGGGTGAAGTTGCCGCAGCCGTACCACAGCTTCGGCCAGGGCTTGTGCTTGCTGCCGGTCGCGGGTTTGACCGGCGCCGGCATGACCAGAATGGCGTAGGTGTACGGGCCGTAGACGCCGCCGATGTTTCCCTTGTTGTCCTTGCAGGTTTCGCCGAGCTTGACCGGCGCGATTTTCACCGTCAGCGCGCTCTTCTCCACGCCGATCACGCCGAGCAACTGGTACTGGCCCGGCTCGGCCTTGACGTGTTTCAGCGGACCGCCGAGGCGCGTGGCGGACTCGGGAACCTTCAGCTCGTAGATCACGGTCTCGCTCTGCGAGCTGAGCTTGATCTTCCAATCGGTATTGCCGCCACGGAACGCCGCCGACGGTAACGTGATGGCCTGCGCGGACACGCAGGGCGCCGCGAGCGCGGCGGCCAGGGCCAGGGCGGCAGCGAAGAGGATGCGCATGGATGAGTCCTGATAGGGGCGGCATGGCCGCCGGTATCGCTATCAACGCGCGGTCGCGGTATTCGTGAATGCCGGGCCGGCGCGTATCCAATCCCCGCAACGGCGTGCAAGCCTCGGCCCCTCGCGCTCACCCGCGATCGCGGCGAGGACGTGGCGGTCACCGCGGCGAACACCACCGCGACGACAACGCGTTCTTCCGTTTGCCAGCTTGATCGCCGCTTCGGCTACGACCACCACCGACGGACGATAGGACGGCTTGTGATACAGGCTCCGCGCCTGCAGGTCCGTATGTGATCGCCGCCGTGCCGAGTGGATACCCGGCACGGCGAACCACTCAACGCCGGATCAGAGACACGATCCGCTTAGCGCACACCGGTGATTGCATGACTGACTGCGGGTTGGCCGCCGCCATCAGCGTGCGTGCCGCGCCCCGCTCGGAAGTGGGCGCAGCTTGAGTCATGGGAATTTCCGGATTCAGACAGCCGCACGATGCAATGCAGTCGTTGTAGACCAGCGCGCAATCCTCCTGCTGGCGACCCAGTTCTTCGCATCGGGCGATGATCTCGTTGTAACAGTAGGCGGCGCAGCCGTGATTGCATTCGTACGGCGGCGGCGGGTCGGGCGGCAGACATCCCGGGTCGCTGGGGTAACACACGCCGGCGAAGGCGCCACCCGACAGCACGGCCGACGCGGTGAACAGCAGGGCCGGCATCCAGCGAACGATACGATGGTGTTTGCGAACGCGTTGCGGGTTCATCATTTCCTCCTTGAAGCGCTATGCCGCGATGACTAGCGGAGCGCGGCGAATCCGCGCCACGTTAAGGATTACTTCACTGGGTCAAACGCATTGCGAGACATGGCGCGGAGCGAAGCACCACGGTCAACGGCGTGAACCGCTCGCGCGGATCCCGGGGCGACGCAGCGGACCCGATCAGGCGATCGGGCCCGCTTTTCTAGCGATGGATTACGCTCAATCCACCAAGCCGCGGCCGATCAATATTTCCATTCGAACGACAGGTTGTAACGACGGCCGAGAATGTCGTACACGCCGATGCCGGTGGTCGGGAACGGCGGCTCCTTGTCGAGCAGGTTGCTGACCGCCAGGCGCACCTTGGTCCTGTCGCTGAAGCGATAGGCCAGGCCCGCGTTGACCAGCCAGTAACTGTCGATGCCGAGGATGTCACGCGTTTCGGCGGTGTTGAGCACGTCGAACTGGGCGCGGCTGAGGTAGTTCGCGCTCAGGTTGGCGGCCAGCTTGCCTTTTTCCCAGGCGCCGCTGAACTGGTACTGGCGCTTGGACGTACCGATCTCGCCGACCGACTGGTTCGGGCTGATGCCGGTGTTGTCGACGGTCAGGTCCTTGGGGAAATAACCGGTGACGCCGAAAGCGAAGCGGCCCAGATTTTCGGTGTCGAAGCGATACGACAGCTCGCCCGAATACGCTTCCATCTTGAGGTACTTGCCGTTGACGAAGCCGCTGACGAAGGTCGTGGCCTGGCCGCCGCTGCCCGCCGGACCCGGCGCGGTGCGGGTGATCCGGCCGCAGAAGTCGTTGGCGTTGGGGATGTTCGAGGCATCGAAGTCGTCGGAGTCGAAGCACGCGCGGGCGATTTCCGACGAGGTCAGGTTGCTGATGACGTCGACGATCTTGATGTTGTAGTAGTCGGCGGTGAAGGTCAGGCCTTCGAGGAACGACGGCGCCCAGGTGAAGCCGTAGGTGTACGAATCGGCCGATTCGTTGCGCAGGTCCGGATTGCCGCCGGAAATGCCCTGGATGGTGGCGTTGGAGGCGTTGGAGGTGAAGGTCGAACCCGGGCCGTAGCCGTAGTGGTTCAAGAACGCCTGGCAGTTCGCGGTGCGCTGCGCCTGGCGGCTGCCGCCGCTGTTGATGAAGCGCGAATCGCAGGGGTCGCCGGTGACCAGTTGGAACGAGCTGCCGCGCGGCAGGAACGCCTCGGCGATCGCCGGCGAGCGCAGCGAGCGGGTGAAGTTGCCGCGGATTTCCAGGTCCGCGTACGGCTTCCACTGCAGGCCGTAGGTATAGGTGTCGAACTTGCCGTTGATGCTGTTGTCGACCTGCCGGTATTTGCCGATCACGTCGAGCTTTTCCAGCATCGGGATGTCGGCGTCGGGATTGACCAGCGGCAGCACGAATTCGCCGAACCATTCGTTGGTGGAGTATTCGCCCTGCAACTGCGGAATCGCCACCGAGCGGCCGCGGCCGGCGATCAGCAACGGATCGGGATCGAACAGGCCGCTTTCCTTGCGGTATTCGTAACCGACGTTGTACTGCAGCGGGCCGCTCCACAGGTCGAACAGCGTGCTCGACAGGTTGACGTTGAAGACCTTCTGCTCCTGCAGCGCCTGCGAGGCGGTCTGCGCGGTCACGTAATTGCGCGCCGCCTGACTCGGCGCGCCGTCGCCGAACAGGTTCAGCGGCACGCAGTTCGGATCGGCCACCGGATTGACCGCGACGCCGCCGGGGCCGGGCACGCGCACGCCGGCCACCGCGGTCGGCGAGCAGACGATCTGGCCCTGCGCATTGCGCACCACGTGCAGCGAGTTGACGAAGTTCTGCTGGATGATCGAGGTGCCGTAGGAGCGGGCGTCGCTGCGGCCGTAATTGCCCGACGCTTCCCAATAGAACACCCGCTGGCCGAGTTCGAAGTTGCCTTCCAGGCCGACCACGAAGCGGCCCAGTTCGGTGGTCGCGCTGCCGTTGTTGACCACCAGGTCGCGCGAGGCGCGGGAGATGCCGAAGCTGTTCACGCCCAGGCCTCGCAAGGTGGCGCGGGCCTGGTCGTTGAGCAGCGCATACGTGCTCGGGAAGAAGATCCGGTCGCTGATCCCGTTGGGGAACGCGGTGCCGTTGAAGGCCCACTGATCGGTCAGCTCGGTGCTTTCGGCCGAGTAGAACTGGCCTTCGAAGAACACGTCGACGTTGTCGGTCAAGGCCCAGCGTCCGTTGGTGGCGAACGACATCCGCTTGAGATCGGAGGTGATCTGGCCGGCGTCGACCAGATTGATGCCCTGGCCGCCGCTGCCGTCGGTGCCGTTGAACGGCATGCCCGCGTCATAGGGAATCAGGTCGCCGTTGGGCCCGAACTGGAGCACGGTGTTGCCGCCTGGACCGAAACCGCCCGGGCGCAGGTTCGAACTGCCCGGCCGGAACGCGTTGATCGGCGCGCCGTTGGCCCCCAGGCCCGGCGTGAGCAGGCCGCCGTAGGTCATGGTCCAGATGCGGCGGTTGCGCGCCAGCACCGCGTTGGGAATCCCGTCCGCCGGACCGGTGTTGAACGGGATGTTGGGATTGACGCGACCGTCGTTGGCCGGAGTGCGGCCGGGATAGACCGTGGCCAGCGTGCTCGCGAGCGGGTTGGTGGCGTTGAAATAGCCTTCGCTGAAGAAATCGCGCTCGCCTTGCAGCACGCCTTTCTGGTCGTCGAAGGTCAGCGAGAAGGTCAGGTTGCCGCGGCCTTCGTCGAAATTGGCGCCGACCAGGGCCCAGATGTTGTAGTGCTCGCCGTCGCCGCGTTCGGTCATGCCGTAGCTGCTGCCGAACTCCACGCCCTCGTAGTCCTTGCGCAGGATCACGTTGACCACGCCGGCGATCGCGTCCGAGCCGTAGGTCGGCGCGCCGCCGATCGCGAGGTTCTCGATCCGCTCGACCAGCGAGGTCGGGATCGCGTTGAGATCGACCTGCACGCCCGGCGCCGCGGGTCCGAACAAGGTGGTCGGCGAGCTCGACACGAAACGACGGCCGTTGACCAGGGTCAGGGTGCGATTGCTGTCCAGGCCGAAGCGATTGACGAAGTTCACGCCGACACCGAACGAGGATTGCCCGCCCTCGGGGGTGATGCCGGTACCGAAGCCGGGAATCTCGTTGAGCGCGTCGGCGACGTTGGTCAGGCCGCGGTTGGCGATGTAGTCCTTGGTGACGACGGTGGCCGGTTCGAGCGTGTCGAAGCCGGCGCGGCGGATGCGCGAGCCGGTTACGACCATGCGGTCCAGATCGGTCGGGCCCTTGCCGGCGACCGCGCTTTCGGGCTCCGTCGCCGCGGGCGGCTGCTGGGCGAACGCGGGCGTGGCGAGCGCCACCAGGATGCCGAGCAGGAGCGGACGGCGGCGCAACGACGGTTTGCCGGAATGCAGATGAGTCATGAGTTCTCCCCCGAGAAAGTCCGGCCCGAATCCGGCCGGGGAGCCATTAATAGAAGCTCGGACTCGCCGCTTGCAAGAAAATATTAAATTTCGGTAATTAGCATAATTAACCGCATGATTTATATATAAATAATGTGGCACACATTTTCACCCCATAAATCAGTACGCACGGGTATTTGCGCCGATGCCGAAGGAGCGCCTGGATTAATATTTGTGGTTTATATCCATATTAATTGTGAGTAACTGCCATATCTGAGACCGGCCGGTCCACGGTGTCCCCAGCGCACGACCGTCAGCAACCCGTTCGCCCCCGTGACCTGGCCGCGGGCGCCCGCGGCGATAACGGCACGCCGTCGCGATTGCGCCACGCGCCCGGGATTGCGGCTCGCCCGCGAACCGATGCCGCTCTATCCTCGCGGACCTGATCGTCTCGCGCCGCCTCGCCGCGGGCGCCTCGCCCCACCGCCACCTGGATGACCGGATGTCCGACCTCGCCTCTCCCGTTCGTTCGCCCGCCCTGGTTCCGCTCGCGCTCGCCGCGAACCTGCTGGTGTTTTCCGCCGCCTTCGTCCTGATCGGGCTGATTACCGCGGCCAACGTCCAGACCGAGGTTTCCGGACTGGTGCAGGCGGTCGAATGGCTGTGTTCGATCGGCCTGCTGATCGGTTTCGTGCTGGTCGTGAGCTGCGCGCTGAGCGATCGCCACGGCGCCCCGCGGCGGTCGTGGGCGACGGTGCTGGCCGCGTTGGTGCTGATCTTCGGCCTGGGCGTGGGCTGGGCGATGCTGCAAGGCCAGGTGCTGAGCGGCTTGCGTTCGAGCTACAGCGTGCAGCAACTGCTCGCCTGGACCGCCGGCATCGCCGCGCTCAAGGTGGTGGCGATCAACCTGATCGCCCTGCCGATCGCCTGGCGCCTGGGCGGCCGCGGCACCACGCCGGTGCTGTGGCGCGGTTGGCATCGCCGGGTGATCGGCGCGCTGGTCGGCGGCTTCCTGTGCGCGGGCGTGGCGCTGCTGCTGCAGAACCTCGCCGCGGCCTACACCTCGCTCGGCCACGGCGAACAACGCGTCGGCATGAGCGTGGTCGCGCTGGCGGTCGGGCTGATCCAGGCGCTGATGATCCTGGCGCTGCCGGTGCGGCGTGGCTCCGGCGCGTTGCCGGCGCTGCTCTCGGCGCTGCTGACGCCGCTGCTGATCGTGGCGGCTTCGCTGGCGCTGCTGGCGGTGAACTCCAACAACTGGGAAATGACCAGCCTGATCGCGGTGGTGCTGCTGATCCTGCTGTTGGCGCCGATCCTGTCGTGGCTGCTGCTGCGCTGGCTGCACGCTCGCCAGTACCGCGCGGACTGATCGACGGTCGTCGGCTGGGTGGAACCGGCAACGAAAACGGCCCGCGATGCGGGCCGTTTTCGTATTCGCTGTCGTTCGGTAACGCCGCGTGGCGACACGCGGCTTGATACCTCGAATCAGTACACCGCCAGATCGCCGCAACCGCCGCTCAGCGCGTCCATGCCGTCGACATGCACCTGCACGCTGTGCATGTGCTTGTTGTCGCCGTCGTCGACGCACTCGCCGGCCTTGATCTCGATCGTCATCGGCTTGGCGCCCTGCTTGGTGTCCAGCTCGCCGCTGAGCACGATCAGGCTGCTCGGCGCGTCGGCCGGCTGGCCGTTGTAGCGGGCGCTGCCGCTGGCCTTCTCGCCGCCGCTGCCCCAGGTCAGCTCGACCTTGTGGTTCATCTCGCCGGTGGCGTGGATGTCGATGCTCCAGTGCTCGCCGAAGCCCTTGAACGCGGGCACCGGACTGACCTTACCGACCTGATCGGCGCCGATCTTGCCCATCGGCGGATCGGCCGGCGCGGCCGGATTGGGATCGGCGGCCGTCGGCGCGGTGGCGGCCGGCGCAGCCGTGTCGGGCGTGGCGCCCTTGTTCGCATCCACCGCCGGCGGATCGGCGACGGGCGGCTTGGAACACGCGGCGAGAACGGCCACGGTGAGGATCGCGGCTAGGGGGATCAGGCGCATGAGCGTTCCTTGGGGCGGAAATGAGTTCAGAGGAGTGAGGAGTGAGTAAGACAAAGCGTGAAGCGAGCGCGAAGAAGCGAGAGACGAGCGACGCTCTTACTCACTCCTCACTCCTCCAAACTCGTTCCTCAACTGCTCAGCTCCTCAAGCCCACGCCGCGCTTGAGCAACCACAGCGCCAGCGACGACAGCGCGACCACGAACGCGATCATCAACCCGTAGGCCATCGGCAACGGCACGTCGCTGCTGCCAAGCAAGCCGTAGCGGAAGGCGTTGACCATGTAGAAGATCGGGTTGGCGTGGGTCGCCGCTTCCGCCCAGGCCGGCAGCAGTTTGACCGAATAGAACACGCCGCCCAGGTAGGTCAACGGGGTCAGGATGAAGGTCGGCACGATCGCCACGTCGTCGAACTTCTTCGCGTACACCGCGTTGATGAAACCGGCCAGCGAGAAGATCGTCGCGCCGAGCAGCACGGTGGTGAAGGTCACCAGCGGGTGCGGGATGCGCACGGCGGTGAAGCACATCGCGATCATCAGCACGATCGCGCCGACCATCAGCCCGCGCAGCACGGCGCCGGCGACATAGCCCCACAGGATCACCCAGTTCGGCATCGGGCTGACCAGCAGTTCCTCGACGTGGCGGCCGAACTTGGCGCCGAAGAAGCTCGAGGAAATATTGCCGTAGCTGTTCTGGATCACGCTCATCATCACCAGCCCGGGGACGATGAACTCCATGTAGGTGTAGCCGCCCATGTCGCCGATACGCGAGCCGATCAGGCCGCCGAAGATCAGGAAGTACAGGGTCATGGTGATCGCCGGCGGCACCAGGGTCTGGCCCCAGATGCGCAGGATGCGCGCGACTTCGCGGCGCACGATCGTGCCCAGCGCGACCAGGTTGCGGCGCGCGGCGGTGGGTTCTACGGTGTTGGCCGGTTGCACCGGAAGGATCTGGCTCATGCGGCGGTCTCCGTCGATGCGGCGCTGGAATCGATGGGTTGGTTGATCATGCGCACGAACAGTTCTTCCAATCGGTTCGACTTGGTCCGCATCGAGCGCACGCGGATGCCGGCCTGGCCGAGCGCGGCGAAAATGCGGTTGAGGTCCATCGCGCGCGGCATGTCCACATCCAGCGTGTGATCGTCGCTGGCGAGCATGGTCACGCCTTCGATGCTCGGCAACGCGGCCGGCAGGGTGCCGTCGATGTCGAACAGGAAACCTTCCACGTCGAGCATCGCCAGCAAGGTCTTCATCGGCCCCTGCTGCACGATCCGGCCCTGGTCGATGATCGCCAGGTTGCGGCACAGGTGCTCGGCTTCTTCCAGGTAGTGCGTGGTCAGGATGATGGTGGTGCCGGCGGCGTTGATCTCGCGCAGGGTCTTCCACATGCCGCGGCGGATTTCGATGTCGACGCCGGCGGTGGGTTCATCGAGGATCAGCAGGCGCGGCCGGGTCATCATGGCGCGCGCGATCATCAACCGCCGCTTCATGCCGCCCGACAGGGTGCGGCTCATCATGTTGGCCTTTTCCCACAGCTGCGCGCGCTTGAGTTCTTCCTCGGCGCGGACCAGCGCGACCGCGCGCGGCACGCCGTAGAAGCCGGCGTAGTTGACCAGGATGTCGAGCGGCTTCTCGAACATGTTGAAGTTGAGTTCCTGCGGCACCAGCCCGATCAGGCGCATGGCCTGGTCGCGGTGGCGGATCAGGTCGGTGCCGAAGATCTCCACCGCGCCTTCGCTCAGGTTCACCAGCGAGCTGACGATGCCGATCATCGTCGACTTGCCGGCGCCGTTGGGGCCGAGCAAGGCGAAGAAATCGCCTTCGGCCACGTCCAGGGACACGCCCTTGAGCGCCTGCACCTTGTTGTCGTAGGTCTTGCGCAAGTCGCGTACGCGCAGGGCGGGCACGCTGGCGGACACGTTGGAGGAGGGGGCGGCGGGGATGCCGGCCGTGGCCGAACTGGGGCCCGTGGCGGGGGCCGTTGGCTGGGTCATTGCGGGGTGGTCTCGATCGCTGGCCGCGGGCCTCGCGGCGAATGGCTTAGTATAGGCGGCCCCGTGGCGGCACTCCGGCCACAGACTGTTGCGAAATCCCGCGTTGCGATGCCCGGCACGGGTCGCGCCCGGCCAACGCGGTCGACGGACGCGCTCGGGCTTTGCACAGTCAGGCATTGCGCGACCGCCTTGGTCGGGATCGGTGGTTCCAGCGCAGCAGCCCAGCCGGTCGCAACACCCGCGGATCCGATCGCTCCTTCGGCCGGACCGCCTACCGAAATCGCATTCCACATGAAGCCGCACCGCCCATGAAGCAATTCCCGCTCAAGCTCGTTTCGCGCCGGATGCTGGCCCCCACGGTCGGCCACTACGTGTTCCTGCGCGACGACGGCGAGCCGCTGGACTACATCCCCGGCCAGTTCATCCAGGTCCACTTCCAGTACGCCGACGGCACCTCGACCAAGCGCAGCTATTCGCTGGCGACCATCCACGACCACGCGCTGGGCGCGGGCGAGACGGTCGAGATCGCGGTCAGCTACGTGCCCGGCGGCGCGGCGACCGCGTTGTTCGAAGGCTTGAACGAGGGCGACCCGATCCTGGCCAGCGGCCCGTTCGGGCGCTTCTGCCTGATGCCGGCCGACACCAATCGCCGCTATCTGCTGATCGGCACCGGCACCGGCGTGACCCCGTACCGGGCGATGCTGCCGCAGCTGGAAACCCTGATCCGCGAGCGCGGCATCGAGGTGGTGCTGCTGTTCGGCGCGCGCACCCCGGACGAGCTGCTGTACGGCGACGAATTCCGCGCCTTCGCCGAGCGCGAGCCGAACTTCCGTTTCGTCCCGTGCTTCTCGCGCGAGCTGCCGGCCGATCCGCACCCGGACGTGCGCCAGGGCTACGTGCAGCAGTTCCTGGCCGAATTCAGCCCGAACCCGGACGGCGACATCGCCTACCTGTGCGGCAACCCGAACATGGTCGACTCGTGCTTCGAGGCGCTCAAGGAATACGGGCTGCCGGTGCCGCACATCCGGCGCGAGAAGTACGTTTCGTCGAAGTGAGCTGACGATCGGCGGGCGAATCTTCGCTCTTGAGCAAGTCGCTCGCGATGTCGACCCGGCCGGTAGCAAGCGGGCGGGTAGCGACCTTCTGAAATCGGCGCCCACTTTGAAAAAGGGGGCGAGCGCCTGCGTGGTCTCGTCCCGGGTTATTGATCGGTGCGCGGGGGATTTGCCCTCGGCGGTGCGCGGTGCGCGGTGCAAAAGCAAATCCCCCCTGCCCCCCTTTTGCAAAGGGGGGAACAGCATCGACGGGTCGCGAAGCGATGATGCGGCGGTGGGATGTCTGATGGTTCCTGAGGCCGCCACGGTTGGCCGGGCTTGGGCTGGCGACGTCGGGCTTTAACTTCTCCCGCGCCGCGCTTTCGTCGATGGATGACTACCGCGGACAGTGGCTCGTGCAAGCGGCCATGGTTGGCCGGACTTCGGCTGGCTACGTCGGGCTTTAACTTCTTCCCCTTCGAGTGGTCACATCCTCCGCGTCGCTCCCGTCTGTCATTCTTGAAGGCGCACCCGCCTTGGCGATGAGACACCGACCATGCATCGATTCGGAACTGGACACCGGCCGCGCTACGCGGCCGTGGGATTGGCCGCGACGCTCGCGGCACTGATTCTCGGCGGCTGCGGCCGCGACACCCCGCCCACCGCCGCGGGCGCGGCGAACAAAGGCGAAAGCACCGCCGCGATCAAGCGCCGTTACGGCCGGATCGTGTTCGACCCGTGCACGCTGTCGTCGCCGCAGGCGGCCGGCACCATCGCCGCGCAGTGCGCGCAGTTCGAAGTGCCGCAAAACGCAGCCGAACCCAACGGCAAAAAGCTCAAGCTCAACATGGCCTGGCTGCCGGCCACCGACGAAGCCGGGGTCGCGCCCGATCCGGTGTTCTTCCTCGCCGGCGGCCCCGGCCAAGCCGCGACTTCGTCCTGGCCGCTGGTCGACGGCGCGTTCCGCGAAGTGCGCAAGCACCGGCATATCGTGCTGATCGACCAGCGCGGCACCGGCCGCTCGGCGCCGCTGCTGTGCCGCGGCGCGGCCGGGGTGTCCGATGACGCATCGGGCGCGGCCCAGTCCGCGTCGTCGGATCCGCAGGCCGCGAACGACGCGATGCTGCGCGCGGTCGAACGCTGCGCGAAGGAACTCACCGTCGATGCGCGCCACTTCACCACCACCGACGCGGTCGCCGACCTCGACGCGGTGCGCGCCGCGATCGGCGCCGACAAGATCGATCTGGTCGGCGTGTCCTACGGCACCCGCGTGGCCCAGCAGTACGCCGGCCGCTACCCGCAGCACACCCGCGCGGTGGTGCTCGACGGCGTGGTGCCGAACGAACTGGTGCTCGGCAGCGAGCATGCGCAGAACCTCGACAGCGCCCTGGCCCAGCAATTCAAGCTGTGCCAGCAGACCCCGGCCTGCCGCACGCGCTTCGGCAGCGAACCGCGCGAGCAGTTGCGCAAGCTGATGGCGCGGCTGCAGGCCGAACCGGTCGAAGTCGATTACCGCGATCCGAACACCGGCGAGCAGAAGCACGAGCGGGTCACCGCCGGCCATGTGGCGATGCTGACCCGGATGTTCTCGTACGCGCCCGAGGCGGCCTCGCTGTTGCCGCTGATGCTCAACGAAGCCGACCAGGGCCGCTACGGCCCGCTGATGTCGCTGTCGACCATGATCGGCAGCCAGCTCGACGAAGACCTCAACTACGGCATGCAGCTGTCGGTGATCTGCGCCGAGGACGCCGACCTGTTCAAGCCCAACCCGGCCGACGCCGGCACCGTGCTCGGCGACGACATGCAGACGACGCTGGCGGCGCAGTGCAAGGTCTGGCCGACCGGCCAGCGGCCGAAGGAGTTCCACGCGCCGTTCAAGTCCGACGGCCCGGTGCTGCTGTTGTCGGGCGAACTCGATCCGGTCACCCCGCCGCGCTACGGCGAGCAAGTGCTCAAGCACCTGCCCAACGGCCGCCACCTGGTGCTGCGCGGCCAGGGCCACGGCGCGCTGCGGATCGGCTGCACGCCGAAGCTGCTGGGCCAGTTCATCGAAACCGCCGACGCCAAGAAACTCGAAGCGCGCTGCCTGGATTCACTGGGCTACGTGCCGCCGTTCGTTTCGTTCAATGGGTGGGAGCCCTGAGAGCCGGGATTGGGGATTTGTGATTCGGGATTCGAACGCCCGGACATCGCGACCCCACCCGCTTTTGCCAATCCCGAATCCCCAATCCCGAATCACGTGGAAAACCATGATCACCGCCCACGACCTGCATAAAGCCTTCAAGACCAAGACCGGCACCGTCAACGCCGTGCAAGGCGTCGATTTCGAAGCGCACGACGGCCAGATCACCGGCCTGCTCGGGCCCAACGGCGCCGGCAAGACCACCACCCTGCGCATGCTCTACACGCTGATGCAGCCCGACCGCGGCGAAGTGCGCGTGGACGGCGTCGACGCGCGCAAGGATCCGGCCGCGGTGCGCCGCGCGCTGGGCGTGCTGCCCGACGCGCGCGGCGTGTACAAGCGCCTGACCGCGCGCGAGAACATCGCCTACTTCGGCGAACTGCACGGCATGAGCCGTGCCCAGATCGAGCAACGCACCCGCACCCTGGCGCAGGCGCTGGACATGGGCGACATCCTCGACCGCCAGACCGAGGGCTTCTCGCAAGGCCAGCGCACCAAGACCGCGATCGCGCGCGCGCTGGTCCACGACCCGCGCAACGTGATCCTCGACGAACCCACCAACGGCCTGGACGTGATGACCACGCGCGCGATGCGCGGATTCCTGCGCGGGCTGCGCGAAGAAGGACGCTGCGTGATTTTTTCCAGCCACATCATGCAAGAGGTCGCCGCGCTGTGCGACCGCATCGTCATCATCGCCAAGGGCCAGGTCGTGGCCGCCGGCACCGCCGACGAGCTGCGCGCGCAGACCGGCGAAGACAATCTGGAAGACGCCTTCGTCAAGGCGATCGGCAGCGACGAGGGCCTGCACGCATGAAGACCGGTTCGTTTTCCGCCATGTGGGCGGTGATCCGCAAGGAACTGCGCGACATCTCGCGCGACCGCCGCACCCTGGCCATCGCCCTGTTGCTCGGTCCGTTGTTGTACCCGCTGCTGATGCTCGGCATGGGCGCGCTCGCCGAAAACCGCGCGCGCACCCAGCTCGACACCGAACTGCGGGTGCCGGTGCGCGGCGCCGAGCACGCGCCGAACCTGATCAAGTTCCTCGCCACCCAGAACATCGTCGCGATCCCCGCGCCGTCCGATCTGGACGCGGCGATCCAGCAGCAGGACTTCGACGTCGGCCTGATCATCGCCGCCGACTACGCCAAGCAGTGGAAGGAAGGGCAGCCGGCGCTGGTCGAAATCGTCCAGGACAGCACCCGCCGCGATGCCGAGATCCCCAGCCGGCGCGTGCGCGCGGCGCTGGAGGGTTACAGCCGCCAAGTCGGCGTGCTGCGTTTGTTCGCGCGCGGCATCGCCGCCAACGTCGCCCAGCCGGTCAACGTCGGCAACCGCGACGTGGCCACGCCCGAAGCCAAGCGCGGCCTGGTGCTGTCGGCGTTGCTGCCGTACCTGCTGATCATGACCTCGTTCATCGGCGGCGCGTACCTGATCATCGACGCCACCGCCGGCGAACGCGAACGCCAATCGCTGGAACCGTTGCTGGCCACGCCGGCGCCGCGCGGCGCGATCGTCAGCGGCAAGATCGCCGCGGCCTGCATCCTCGGCCTGATCTCGCTGCTGCTGACCTTGTTCGCGTTCAAGCTCAGCGCGCAGATGAGCAGCGGCATCGGCCAGATGCTCAACGTCAGCTTCGCGGCGATCGGCAAGATGCTGCTGATCTTGCTGCCGATGTCGTTCATCGGCACCGCGCTGTTGACCTATCTGTCGGCCGCGGCCAAGAGCCTGAAGGAAGCGCAGAGCCACATCACCTGGCTGATGCTGATGCCGCTGATCCCGACCTTCGTGCTGATGGTCAACCCGCTCAAGACCCAGCTGTGGCAGTTCACCGTGCCGTTCCTGTCGCAGAATCAGTTGTTGCTGAAGGTGATTCGCGGCGAAGCGATCTCCAGTCAGATCTGGGCGGTGTATCTGGCCACCGCGTTCGCGTTGGCGGGGCTGTTGTGGTTCGCTGCGGTGCGGCGCTATCACAACGAGAAGCTGGCAATTGCGGGGTGATGGGTTGGGGGATTTGGTTGGCGCTGGTGCGAAAGCAGGAGCAAAAGCGAATCCCCCCTGCCCCCCTTTTGCAAAGGGGGGAAAAGCACGGCTCGGCCTATCCCCAACTTTGCAAAGGGAAATACGGCTCGGCCTATCCCCAACTTTGCAAAGGGAAGTACGGCTCGGCTTATCCCCAACTTTGGAAAGGGAAGCACGGCTCGGCTTATCCCCAACTTTGCAAAGGGGAAGCACGGAACGGCATCTCCCCTTTGCAAAGGGGGAAGCATGGCTCGGCGCCTATCCCCCGGCGGTTTCCCCATCGGTGCGCGTGAATCGGTGCCCACTTTGGAAAAGGAGGCACGCGCTTGCGAACCTTCGAGGCCGAAGCATCATTCGGTGCGCGGGGGATTCGCTTTAACGACGCCGTCGTCATACACGGCGGTGCATCGGTAACCCATCGCAATGCCGGCAATTACAGGCTGATCTCGGTAAGTCCCGCAGCTCGGCCATCCAGCCGCCACGATCGACCACCCGCGCACGAATACCCAATGCGACCACGCCTCGTTCATTCGTCGACGAACACAAACGCCCGCTGCAGCAATCGCGAAAACGATTCGGCGATGAAGTACACGTTCTGATACTTCGCTTCCGCCGGCATCGCCCTGCCGGTCTCCTCGCGATAGTCGCTCTCGTCCCACTCGTGCTCGTGGTCCCACCAGTAGAACCCCGGCCTGCGATCGCGCGCATCGATGAGGCAGATCAGATTACCGACGCCATCGGTGGCGACCGGCAGACTGCGGTCGGGCAGGCGCCGTTCGTAATTGCGCAACGCCCAGTCGAAGCCCAGGTGGTCCGGCAGGCGCTCGTCGGCGCCGAAGAAGGTCGCGACGAGCGAACCGGCGAAGGTCGGGTTCGCGAGCCCCGTGTCCGCCGCGTGCAGGTACTCGGGGCTGTCGCGCACTGGCTCGCTGACCACTTCTTCCATGAAGTCCAGCCCGCCGCCCAGGCGCGCGAGGAAGTCGCGGTAGTCCTCGGGCAGTTCGAAGCCGATCCGGCGCTCAAGCTGCCGGATCGCGAACGGTTCCAGCGGCGCGAAGGCATCGGCCGTGGCCCGGGTCACGCCGCCGAGGCGCTGTAGTTCGTCTTGATAGCTCATCGTGTCTCCATCGCGGGATGTGCGGCCCGGGCTAGAGGCGCAACCGCATCGGCCAGGGCGCGCCGCATACGATCAGCGCCGCCCGTGGCCGGCACTGTACGGCAGCGCGCGACCGTTTCAGCGAGGTCGTCGGCCCACTCACCAGGCAGTCGAGCGCGAACGAAAAAGCCCGGCTCGCGCCGGGCTTCTTCGTTTCCGTCGATTACCCAATCCAGTCGATCAACCGCCCGGATTGAACCCGATCGTGCGACGCGTGGTGACCGGCGCCGGGACCGGCTGGAACCGCCACTTGCGCACCGCGTTGACCGCTTCGCGATCGAACACGCGAGCCGGGTTCGAGCGCACCACGCGGGCCGCGGTGACCGAACCGTCGGTGCCGACGGTGAACTCCACCTGGACCTCGCCCGAGGTGCCGGCGCGCAGGGCTTCGGGCGGATAGCGCGGGGCCGGCGTCGACACCGCGCGCAGATCGCTCGGCGCGGTCGCGGCGGCGGCCGGCGCGGGCGCCGGGGCGGGACGTTCCGGTGCGCGCTGCTCGCTGGCCCGCTGTTCGGCGGCGCGTTGCTCGGCCGCGCGCTGTTCGGCCGCGCGCTGGGTCGCGGCCTGACGCTCGGCCGCCTGCTGGGTCGCCAACTGCTGCGCGGCCTGCTGCTGCTGCGCCTGCTGCTGGGCCAGACGCTGCTTCTCCAGCTCGACCTGCTTCTTGGCCTGTTCCTCGGCGGTGAGCTTCTCCTGCTCGGCGCGCTTGGCCACCGCATCCTGCTGGGCGCCGATCGAGGCCTTCAACCGGGCCAGCGCCGGGTGCTGGGCGTCGGCGCGTTCGATCAGCGCGGCCAGGCGCTGGGCTTCGACAAAGTCCTCGCGGCCCACGCTCTGCTCGGTCGCGATGACCGTCATCGGCAACAGGTCGGTCAACGCGCTGGAGGCCACGGCGTCGGCCGGGGCTTTTTCGCGCAGGGCCAGGTAGTACTCGACGGCGTTGTCCTCGGCCGGCGCGTACAGACGGTTTTCCACATACGCCTTGCGCGCCGCTTCGCGCAGCTGATCGACCGTCAGCGACGAGACCTTGGCCGAAACCGCGGTTTGCGCGGTCGGTGCCGGGGCGCCGGTGGTCGGTGCGGGCGCCGCATCCGTGGGCGCGGCGGCCTCTTCTTTCTTGCCGCAGGCGGCGAGCACGAATCCGAGCGCGAGCACCGCGGACACCTGCTTTACAACGGACAGCCGGCTGCTACGCCGATTATGAATAGCGACGATCATTTGTTTAAAGCTCCCCTGAAATACGCGAGACCCGTCCGATACGGGGCCGGGCGCACGTCCGATAGGACGCGCTAGCGGGCCGCGTTTGTCAAGCGTTCAGGTAGTGGTGGGCTGCGGGATAGGCGTCAGACGCCGAGTGTGCCACCCATCGCGGCCGCTACCGATACCGGGTGTGTCGGTTTGCGCGGGCAGCCGCGATCGCGTCCACAGTTTTCGCCGGGTCGGCGACAGGCGGCGTGGGCGATGTCGCAGCGGTGAAACATGGCTGCGGGCCGGCCTGCGCCAGCCGCGGTCGGCCGGGGGTCGCGGCGCGCGGCAAAGACGTGCGTGCGGGCACCCTCGTGCCACACGCCGGCCCTGGGCCGCGCCGGCGGCGATGCCCGCGTGCTTGCCGCCGTCCGTCGTGTTCTAGAATCCCCGCACCACAGGCAGGGAGCGGGACATGAGCATTCTGGGTTTCATCAAGGGCGAGTTGCTGGAAATCATCGAGTGGACCGATGACTCGCGCGACACCCTCTCGTTCCGCTACCCGGACGACGACAAGGAAATCAAGAACGGCGCCCAGCTGATCGTGCGCGAGTCGCAGCAGGTCCAGTTCGTCGCCGCCGGCCAGTACGCCGACCTGTTCAACCCCGGCAAGCACACCCTCAAGACCGAGAACATCCCGATCCTGTCGACGATTCTCGGCTGGAAGTACGGCTTCAATTCGCCGTTCAAGTGCGACGTCTATTTCCTCAACACGCGCCTGTTCACCGGCAACAAGTGGGGCACCTCCAACCCGGTGATGATGCGCGACGCCGACTTCGGCATCGTCCGCCTGCGCGCGTTCGGCACCTACGATTTCCGCATCGTCGACGCGGCCCGGTTCCTCAAGGAAGTGGCCGGCACCGATCAGAATTTCCGCCTAGACGAATTCGCCGACACCATGCGTTCGCGCATCGTCAGCGTGTTCACCGACGCGCTCGCCACCGCCAAGGTGCCGGCGCTGGATGTGGCCTCGCGCTACGGCGAACTCGGCGACGCGTTGTTGCCGATCATCAACCCGGCGATGACCAGCAAGTACGGCATCGAGATCACCGGCTTCGTGCTGGAGAACGTCTCGGTGCCGCCGGAAGTCGAGAAGGCGATCGACGCGCGCTCGAGCATGGGCGCGGTCGGCAACCTCAACGACTACGTCAAGTTCCAGATGGGCACCTCGATGGCCAACGGCAGCGACGGCGGCGCGGCCGGCGGCGCGGCGCAGATGGCGATCGGCTTCGGCATGGCCCAGGAAATGATGCGCAGCATGCAGAACCAGGCCCCGCAGGCCGCGACCGGCGCCACGCCGCCGCCGTTGCCGGGCGCCGCCGGCGCGCTGGAGGTGCTCACGCCCGAACAGGCCGCCGCCACCCTGGGCGTGTCGGTCGAGGACGTCGAGGCCGCGATCGCCTCGGGCGACCTCAAGGCGCGCAAGATCGGCAACGCCACCCGCATCGCCAAGGCCGCGCTCGAAGAATTCCTGCGCGGCTGATGAACAACGCGACCGTCGGAAAACATCCCTGCCCGGAATGCGGCGGGGATCTGCAATGGAATGCGGCGAAGCAATCGCTGGCCTGCCCCTACTGCGGCACCGTGGTGCCGCTGGAACAGGCCGCGTCCGCGCCTGGCGACGGCAGCCCGGCGATGGTCGAGCACGACCTGCTCGAAGCGCTCAAGCGTATGCAGGAACCGGCGGCCGAGCCGCCGCCGCTGCCGCCACCTCCCTTGCCGGCGTCGGCGACGCCCGACGGCGCCGCGGGATCGCAAGAGCTCGATCTGGCCGCCGTGCACGCGGCGGTAGAGCAGCAGGCGCGCTCGCCCGGAGATGCGCCACGCCTGTCTGTCAGCTGGAGCGTGCAGACCGACGGCCAGCGCGTGCAGGGTTCACGCCAGGGCAACAGCGTGCTCGACCTACTGCAGAGCATGGCCGGCACGCCGCAGGCACAGCGCGGTTACGGCGGCACGCAGCGGCGCGAAGTGCAGTGCCAGAGTTGCCACGCGATTTCGGTGTTCGTCGACGGCAAGGTCGCCGACCGCTGCGAATTCTGCGGCTCGCCGTCGATCATCGAACACGAATCGCTCGGCGACGCGATCACCCCGCAGAGCGTGCTGCCGTTCAAGATCAGCGACGGCCAGGTGCGCGAGTCGATCCGCGCCTGGTACGGCACCCGCTGGTTCGCGCCGAACCGGCTCAAGACCGCGGCGCTGACCGACACGCTCAAGGGCATCTACCTGCCGTACTGGACCTTCGACGCGCACGTCTCGGCGAACTGGACGGCCGAAGCGGGTTATCACTACTACGAGACCGAAAGCTACACCGAGAACGGTCAGCGCAAGACCCGGCAGGTGCAGCGCACGCGCTGGGAGGACGCCTCGGGCTCGCTGCGGCATTTCTTCGACGACGAACTGGTGCCGGGCACGGTCGGCGTGCATCAGGACCTGCTGCAGCAGATCGGCTCGTTTCCGACCACCACCGACCTCAAGCCTTACTCGCCCGAGTTCGTGCGCGGCTGGATGGTCGAGCGTTACCAGGTCGACCTGCGCCGCGCCGCGCAATCGAACGAAACCCTGATGCAGGAACAGACCCGCGCCCTGTGTTCGGCGCAGGTGCCCGGCGACACCCAGCGCAACCTGCAGGTCGACGCGACCTTCCGCGGCCGCACCTTCAAGCACATCCTGGTGCCGGTTTGGCTGGTCAGCTACACCTACGGCTCGCGCAGTTTCCAGGTGTTGGCCAACGGCTATACCGGGCAGATCGCGGGTGAGCGGCCTTACAGCTGGGTCAAGATTTTCTTCGCGGTGATGGCGGCGTTGATCGCGGCGGTGGTGATTTTCGGGGTGTTGGGGCGTTGATCGTTGAGGCGATGATTTTCGGGGCACTGCGGCGATGATCGCGGAGGCGGTGAGCTTCGAAGTTCCGCGGCCTTGATCGCGCAGGTGGTGATGTACGCGGTACCGCGGTGCCGATCGCGTGGGTCGTGAGCCGCGCTGTGGATAACGCGCGTCATGACGATTCGCTCGGTGGCGGCGATCGGCCGGCTGTGGATATCCGCCATATCGGTAGCATTCGACGCGGCTGATTGGTTCGGTTTTCCGAACGCGTGCGCTCGAATCTGATGCAACCCGACTCGTCACCCAGCCTTTGTTGATTGACGGCTGCAGCTCGCCTCGCTCCTAGGCTTGGGCGATCAATAACTTCCATTGCATCAGTTGCCCTCTGTAGGAGCGGCGCAAGCCGC
>NZ_LMHM01000012.1:257117-268316 GCF_001427785.1 Lysobacter sp. Root690 | reverse complement strand
CCCGCCGCTTTAGTGGCGGAAGCTTTTGATCCTGCTTGCAGCTTTGAAAGCTTCAAAGCCTTGAAGCTCTAGAGCCTTTGAAGCAAAGACAACATCAACAGCTTTCGTCCGCAAGCAGCCGAGTTACTTTCTTTTGTCTAAAGCAACAAAAGAAAGGTAACCAAAGAAAAGTGCTTTGTTGTGAATCAAGGGCCCGCAAGTGCGGTGCTGACGCGGGCACGCGCCACACGGGACATCCTTGTCCCGGTGGCGCGCGACGCGCATCCCTGCGCGTCGCCCTTCGGGTGTGCTTTTGCTAACGCGAGTTACGAGCGTCGCAGCGCGGGTGGTGAAACTCGACATCCGGCGCGAGCTAAAGCAGAGCAAAAGAAAGCGACAGCGACAATTTTCGATTGCACAGCAATCCAAACATGGATTTCCGGCTGGTCGGCGACGAAGCCGAAGTTATCCCCAAGCCGCTCGCCGCATCGACAAGCCGGCGATGCCCATGGCCAGGCAAAAGCTTGACCAACTTCATCAACTATTGATTTCAGATCAAAAGTAATTCACCCAAAACCCCATTTTTCAGCAAAGGCCGTCCGCCCAAACTGCGCATCCCATCCACCGGATGCCCCCCATGCCCCTCGCCCTCCTGGCCCTGACCCTCGGCGCCTTCGCCATCGGCACCACCGAGTTCGTCATCGTCGGCCTGATCCCCACCATCGCCACCGACCTCGGCGTCGACCTGCCCTCGGCCGGGCTGCTGGTCAGCCTGTACGCCCTCGGCGTCGCCATCGGCGCGCCGCTGCTGACCGCGCTGACCGGACGCGTGCCGCGCAAGACCCTGCTGGTCGGCCTGATGGCGCTGTTCACCGTCGGCAACCTGGTCGCCTGGCTCGCGCCGGGCTACGCCACCTTGATCGTCGCGCGCATCCTCACCGGCCTCGCCCACGGCGTGTTCTTCTCGGTCGGCTCGATCATCGCCACCAGCCTGGTGCCGAAGGACAAGGCCGCCAGCGCCATCGCGACCATGTTCAGCGGCATGACCGTGGCGTTCGTCACCGGCATCCCGATGGGCACGTTCATCGGTCAGCACTTCGGTTGGCGCACGACCTTCCTGGTGGTCGCCGCGTTCGGCCTGATCGCGATGTTCGGCAGCGCCTTGTTCGTGCCCAAGAAGATCGCCCACACCACGCCGGCGCCGTTGCTCAAGCAGGCCGCGGTGCTGCTGCAACCGCGCTTGCTGCTGGTCTATGCGATGACCGCGGTCGGTTACGGCGGCTCGTTGATCGCCTTCACCTATCTCGCACCGATCCTGCAGGACATCGCCGGTTTCAGCCCGAACATGGTCAGCCTGGTGCTGCTCGCCTATGGCGTGTCGGTCGCGTTCGGCAACGTGTGGGGCGGCAAACTCGCCGACCGCCACGGCCCGATCAAGGCACTGAAGACGATCTTCCTGCTGCTGGCCGCGATGCTGTTCGTGCTGAGCTTCACCGCGCACAGCCCGTGGTTGGTGGTACTCACTGCACTGGCCTGGGGCGCGGTCGCGTTCGGCAACGTGCCGGGCCTGCAGGTGTACGTGGTCAAGCAGGCCGAGCATTACTCGCCGCAGGCGGTGGATGTCGCCGCCGGTTTCAACATCGCCGCGTTCAATCTCGGCGTCGCCGGCGGCTCCTGGGCCGGTGGCTTGGTCGTCACTCACCTCGGCCTGGGCCACACCCCGTGGGTCGGCGCGCTGGTGGTGCTCGGCGCGTTCGGCCTGACCGCGTTGAGCGGCTGGCTCGATCGTCGCGACGGCCTGCCCGATCGCGCCAGCGGCGGCGCCGTTGTCGCGCACTGATTACTTTTCCATCACTTGAGGATTTCCCCCATGAACCTTCCCGCATTCGGCCTCGGCACATTTCGTCTCAAAGATCAGGTCGTCATCGACTCGGTGCGCAACGGCCTGGAACTGGGCTATCGCGTGATCGACACCGCGCAGATCTACGGCAACGAAGCGCAAGTCGGCCAGGCTATCGCCGACAGCGGCGTGGCCCGCGACGAACTTTTCATCACCACCAAGATCTGGGTCGACAATCTGTCCAAGGACAAATTGATTCCCAGCCTGCGCGAGAGCCTGAGCAAGCTGCGCACCGATCGGGTCGACCTGACCTTGATCCACTGGCCGTCGCCGGGCGACGCGGTGTCGGTGCATGAATTCATGACCGCGCTGGCCGACGCCAAGACGCAGGGACTGACCCGCGCGATCGGCGTTTCCAACTTCAACATAGACTTGATGCAACGCGCGATCGATGTCGTCGGTGTTGATGCGATCGCAACCAATCAAGTCGAACTGCATCCGTACCTGCAGAACCGCAAGCTCGCCGAATTCGCAAGCAGCCAGGGCATCGCGCTGACTTCGTACATGACCCTGGCCTACGGCAAGGTGCTCAGCGATCCGGTCATCGTCGAGATCGCGCGCAAGCACGACGCGACGCCGGCGCAGGTCGCGTTGGCCTGGGCGATGCAGCTGGGCTACGCGGTGATCCCGTCCTCGACCAAGCGCGAAAACCTGGCGAGCAACCTGCTGGCCACCTCGCTGCGCCTGAGCGACGACGACATGGCGCGCATCGCCACGCTCGATCGCGGCGAGCGACTGACCGATCCCGACAGCCTCGCGCCTGCGTGGGATTGATCGTGGCGTAATGCCGCCGGTTACGAGCGCGGCTATCTGAAACCCCGCGGTCGCGGCTCGCGCCGCTCCCACATGGCCTACCTGTAGGAGCGACGCAAGTCGCGACCGCGAATCCTCACCGACGTCGCCAGCGGCCGACCGCACACGATCCCAGCACCCCGCGATTCTTGCCCGCACAGAAAAGATCGTTTGCTCAACACCCTGTTTTTCATCCGCACCCGCATCCCCACACTTATCCCCACCCCGAATCACCGAGACCCGCCATGCTGTTCACCTCCCACCGCCTGGGCGACTTTGACACCCGCAACCGCATCGTCATGCCGCCGATGACCCGCTCGCGCGCCGGCCGCGGCGATGTCGCCACCGAGCTGATGGCGCAGTACTACGCGCAACGCGCCGGCGCCGGTCTGATCATCAGCGAAGGCACCCAGATCAGTCGCCAGGGCCAGGGCTATGCGTGGACGCCCGGCATCTACAGCGCCGAGCAGATCGCCGGCTGGCGCAAGGTCACCGACGCGGTGCACGCGCAGGGCGGCCGCATGTTCGCCCAGCTGTGGCATGTCGGCCGCGTCTCGCACGTCGCCTTGCAGGACGGCGGCGCCGCGCCGGTGTCGTCGTCGCCGTTGACCGCGATCGGCGTGAAAGTGTTCGTCGATGTCGAAGGCCGCGGACCCGAGGCCGGTGTCGGCGAAATGGTCCAGCACTCCGCGCCGCGCGCGCTCACGGTCGAGGAAATCGCCGGCATCGTCGCCGACTTCGCCCAGGCCGCGCGCAACGCGCTCGACGCCGGTTTCGACGGCGTCGAGCTGCACGGCGCGAATGGCTATCTGATCAATCAGTTCATCGACTCGCAAGCCAACGCGCGCAGCGACGAATACGGCGGCTCGCTGCCCAATCGCCTGCGTTTCCTGCGCGAAGTCGCGCAAGCGGTGTTCGACGTGGTCGGACCCGGCCGCCTCGGCGTGCGCCTGGCGCCGTTGACCACCTTGCAAGGCGCGGTCGATGACACGCCGCAAGCGACCTACCTGGCCGCGGCGAAAGTACTCGACGATATCGGCGCGGCCTATATCCACATCGCCGAAGCCGATTGGGACGACGCGCCCGGCATGCCCGACGCGTTTCGCGAAGCGCTACGCATCGTGTTTGGCGGCAGCCTGATCTATTCCGGCCGCTACACCCGGCAACGCGCCGAGGAAGCGCTGAGCAAGGGCTGGGCCGACCTGATCGGTTTCGGCCGACCGTTCATCGCCAATCCGGATCTGCCGTATCGGCTCGAGCACGACTTACCGCTCAACGAAGGCGATCGCGCGCGCTATTTCGGCGGCGGCGCGCAGGGTTATACCGACTACCCGCGCGCGGCGTGATCGCAGCGCGCGCGATTCAACCGTGGTCGCGGCCAGGCCGCGCCCGCGGCGCTATGACTTCACGATCTCCATCAATTTTCCGAAGCCGTCCACGACGTCGTACCTGACCTCTTCATCGGCGTAGCGCCGATTCATATCGTCGAAAAATTTCCGCGCACATCTGGTTTTCGTCTTCTCGACCGCCCGTAGTTCCATCGACGACATCGAACCCTTGGTTTCGGCGACGAAGTAGATGTGCTTGACGCTGCCTTCCTTGAACGCGATCGCCCAGTCGGGGTTGTAGTCGCCGACCGGCGTGGGGATCGAAAATCCCCGAGGCAGTTTGGCGTAAACCACCACGTCGGTGGCGGTGTCCAGTTCCTTCACGAACTCGCGCTCCACCATCGAATCCGTCAGCGCGTAGTCGTAGATGTGTTTGTCGAGCTTATCGCCGGCCTTGCTGAAATCCTGCTTGCTCTGTCTGGAGGTAAAAATATCCAGATCGAACTTATCCTCGACCGGATCGTAAGTCAGGTGCTCGACGATGACCGTGGCTTTTTGTTCGTTGATAAGCCGGATCGCTTCGGCGATGAAGCTCTCCGGATTGCTCTTGTACTGGGCGAACACCGCGGCGTTCACGCCGGTCAGGATCGCAGCAACCGTGCGCCGGGTGAGCTGAGTGGCGTCGGCAACCTGTCCGATCAAGTCGTAAGCCACCTGCGAATGCGCCGAGCGCCTGTCGTATTCGACTTCGGTCTCCATGACCCTGAAGCCGGCGCCGCGCTTGAGCGTGTCCAGTTCGATCCGGCTCAGCTGTTCGCCTTTCTGGATCGTGTACCGCAGCGGCGCGACCCGCAGCCCCTCGTCTTTGTCGTTGAGCGCGGCGACGGCCTTGCCGATAAGTTCGTCGGAATCGAAATCGACGCTGTAAGCGGCCTTGCGGTTGATGCGCTGCCACAGCGCCTTGAACTCGCGCTTGTCGAAGTTCGCGTTCAGCGGATTGGTCTTGGATCGGCGATCATCGCCGATGTCGGGTAGCTGGCCATCGCTGAAGATGGTGTCGATCAGCCTGAAGACCTGTTCGGCATGCGGCTGCAACTCCGCCGGCAACGGCGCCAGTGATCCGAGCTTGCTGGCCTGGCGATAGGCATCGGTGATGCGGTCCGCATCGTCGGTGTAATCGTTCTTGACCAGGTAGCGGTAGATCTGCTTCGCCAGCTGCGATGAAACCTCGAGATCGCCACCGGACGTGCGCAACACCTTGCCCGTGAAATAGTCTTCGCTCGCCTGCCTCGGTCGGGCCGACAACGAGCCGCTGATGTCCTTTTGCAAGGCGGCGACGAAGTCCTTGTAGCTTTCGCCGGCCACCACCGTCAGCACGTTCACCTCATGCACGGTGGCCGGATGGTCCATGCGATCGCCGTTCTGGTCGACCGACAGACGCAGCCCGCGTCCGACCTCCTGCCGGCGCGAGATGGTGTGATCGCTGTGCTTGAGCGCGCAGATGACAAACACGTTCGGATTGTCCCAGCCTTCGCGCAGCGCCGAATGCGAGAAGATGAAGCGCACCGGTTCGTCCAGCGACAGCAGCCGTTCCTTGCGCTTGAGGATCAGATCGTAGGCGTCCGCGTCGCTGGACAGGCCGGCGTTCTCGCCGCGCTTTTCCACGTCGGGATCGACCATGCGCCTGGTTTTTTTGTCGATCGAAAAATAGCCGCTGTGGGTATCTTCCGGCGCGATGGCCTTCAGGTAACGCGTGTACGGGGTTTCCTCCAGGTCGAGCATCTCGTTCAGATACTGTCGATACTCGTCCTCGAATACTCGCGCGTACTCGCCCTTTTCGTCCTCGGCGGAATAGTCGCGGTACTTGGCCACCTCATCGATGAAGAACAGGCTCAGCACTTTCACGCCCTGATGGAACAGCGCCTGCTCCTTGTCGAAATGCGCCTTGATGGCTTCGCGGATCTGGATGCGGCGCAACAGGATCTCGTCGACATCGCCCATCGCTTCGCCGACCGCCAGTTCCACGCCGTTGGCGAAGCTCACGGTGTCGGCATTGGCGTCGATTTCGTCGACCACCAAGCCGCGGTACTGCTCCAGCGCGTTGGAAAATTTCGCCGACAGCAGATTGTCGCCCTTGCTCAGTTTCCTCACCACGCGCCCGATCGTGCCATCGGCGCGTCGGTGCTCGAGTTCTATCCGCGCCAACGGCGGCTTTTCGCTGGAGATCTCGATGGACTGCAGATACAGGTAGGCGTTCGCACCGGCCAATCCCTTCACCGAGATGCCGCGCACCGCGATCTTCTTGACCAGCTTGAGTTGATACGCGTCCAGCGCGTCGAGGCGATGGATCTTGTTATGCACGGTCTTGTGCGTGGCCGAATAACGCAGAACCGCCAAGGGCTTGAAGTTGCCCAGCGAATCAAGCGTCTTGCCGCCTTCCATCTTTTGCGGCTCGTCGAGGATCATGATCGGACGCACCGCGCTGATCACGTCGATGGGACGGCGCGAGCCGAAATCGTCCAGCTCTTCGTAGATCCGGCGCGCATCCTTGGCGGTGACGTTGAACGCTTGCGCGTTGATCACCATCACGTTGATGCCGGCGTCCGAGCAGAAGCTCTCCAGGTGATGGAGCTGCTTGGAGTTGTAGATGAAGAACCGCGCCTTCTTGTGATACGTCTCGAGGAAATGCTCGGCGGTGATCTGCAACGACTGGGCGACGCCCTCGCGGATCGCGATGCTCGGCACCACGATGATGAACTTGCTCCAGCCGTAGCGCCGGTTGAGCTCGAACAAGGTCTTGATGTAGCAGTAGGTCTTGCCGGTGCCGGTCTCCATCTCGATGTCGAGATTGACCTGCGCGACCTTGGTCTGGACCAAGCGATCGGACACGTCCAGATTCTTCCGGCGCTGCACCTGGCGGATGTTGTCCAGCAGTTCGCTATGCGAGAGCGCCAGTTCGGCGTTGCGGCAGTCGGCTTGGTAATCGCCGAGCGGCAACGTCGCTTGCTGACCATCGGGCCGGCCCGATGGCGCCGCCGGATATTCGCGATGACGAAGCGTTTCCCGCGGCGCGGGCTGTCCCCGGAAACAGTCCACCACCGCTTCCACGGCCTGCGTCTGATAGTCCTGGGTCTTGAATTTGAGCTTCATGGCTTCGCGCATCCGCTCAGATGCATCGCACTTCGGTCGTCGGCGACAGCAGCTTGAACAGCTGCTCGACGTTGATCTTGGCCGCGCTGTCCTTGAAGCCGGCATCGCGGAACACCGCGCGCCGCGGCTTGTGCGTCGTCAGCTCCTTGACGAAGGCCTCGTCGATGCCGCCGTCGGCGTCGAAGCAGGCGGCCAACGCGGCGCCGTCGACGAAGAACACGGTTTTTTCCCGGATCACCGCGCGCCGAATCGGCAAGCCCAGCTCCAGGCCCCAGTCGACCAGCACCTGAAACAGCAGATCGTCGGCGCCGCGATCGGGCTTCACGTTATCGACGCTGTCGAGCAGATCCTGCTGCGCCATCTGATCGGGACGATGGTGGACCGGCTTCATGTTGGAGCTGTCGATCTTCAAGACTCGAAAGCCGACGTCGCGATTCCAGTCCGGATGGCAATCGCCCTGTAGGACCTTCGCACCGGAGCGCCTGATCCGCTCCTTCGACAACTGCGCGATATCGCCGAATCCTTCCTTGAACGCATCCGAATCGGGATCCAGGACTTCGGGAAGCTGGACCAGAATCACGCGGCGATTGCCGCCGTCTTCAGCGTTGCATTCGAACATCGCCTGCGCGGTCGTCGCCGATCCGGCGAAAAAATCCAGCACCAGGCCATCCTTCGGCATGCCCTGGGTCATCAGCGCCTTGATCAGCTCGACCGGCTTGGGAAAGGAAAACAGTTTCGCGTCGAACAGTTCCTTGAGCGCCTTGGTGGCCGAACTGTTCATCGGCGCCACCAGCGTGCTCTGGCCGGCGTTGCTGCCGGGCCGCTCGATCCACGACGACACCGGCAGCGTCGACTTGATCGCTTCGGACGCGAATCGCTTGAGCATCGGCGTGCCGCTGGCGCTCTTGGGAAAGATGACTTTTCCTTCGGCGATCTTCCGGGCCATGGTGTGGCGGCTGTACGGCCAGTAGCGGCCCTTGGGCGGATAGAACTCGTTGCCCGTGTCCGGATCAGTGATCGGGTAATGGGTGTCGCCACCGGGCTTGCCGGCGCTCAGATTGTCGGAGATCCACGGCCCGCGCGGGTCGTTGTCGGGATTGGTGTATTTCTCGAAGGTGCGCTCCACGCCTTTGAGCACGGCCTGCGACTTTGAATAGATCAAAACGTATTCGTGGTCTTCGCTGAGGTTGGTCACCGCGTCCATCGCGCCGCTGCGTCGCTTCCAGACGAAGCAGCCGAGGAAATTGTCGCGGCCGAAGATTTCCTCGCAGACTTTCTGCAGGTTGGCCCGTTCGTTGTCGTCGATCGAGATGAATATCAGCCCGCCGTCGCGCAGTAATTGCCGCGCGATGCGCAGCCGCGGATAGATCATCGACAACCAGTCGGAGTGGAAGCGACCGTTGCTCGGCGCGTTATGCACCAGCCGTTCGCCGAGCTCGTTGGTGTAGCCGCTCTTGCGCTTGAAGTCGGTCGCGGCCGACTTGAAGCTGTCCTTGTAGATAAGATCGCTGCCGGTGTTGTACGGCGGATCGATGTAGATCATGTCGATCTTGCCCAGGTAACCCTCGCGCATCAGTTTCAACGCGTCGAGATTGTCGCCTTCGATAAACAGATTTCCGGTCGTGCCGAAATCCAGGCTTTCGCTTTCGTACGGACGCAACGCCGCGTCGACCGAGGCATTGGACAGCGCGAGGGCTTCGCGTTTTCCGGGCCAGTCGAGTTGGTAACGCTCCTGCGGTCCTTCCACGGCGCGATCGCCGAGCAGCTGGCGCAACTTGTCGAAATCGAGGCTGCGGCGCGAGCGCCCGTCTTCGCCCCGGGTTTCGGTCATTAGCTCCGGGAACCTTTCGGCGAGGCGTTCGACCAGATCACGCGATGCGTCGTCGGGGGGCGTGCTCAACTTTTCTATCGCCATGATTCACCAGCCGCGCCGCGGAGTTCAGTTGTCGCCGAGTCGGTAGCCCGCTGCGACCAGGGCCCAGAAGAATGCTTGATTGTTGACACGGTATTTCAGGTGACCTCGGTACGGCCGCTGGCCCTGTTCGACCTCTATCTTCAGCGCCGCGAACTCGTCCAGAAGGTCGTGCTCGCTGTTGAAGTAGATGCGGTACTCGCCGCCCCATTTATTCGGTTGATGCTGGTAGTTCGGCCCTGATTCCGGCGTGTGTCCGGTCCTTTCCGCGTACTCGCTCTCGAAAGCCGTGGCGACGTCCGGGTTGATCTCGACTTCCAACAGCACGTCGCTGACGTTGTTCTTGAAAAATTCCACATCCATTATTGCATTCCTTGCATCGATGGTTCGGTTGTATGGTTTGGTCCGCTGCCTCGCTCGGGTCGCTTGTGCGGGCAGACTCGCCGGCGGTATCGAGTGCTGGGATTCCGCATCGGTCGCACTGTTGCTTCCGGCATCGGCCGCATCGCGACCGTGTCTCATCGAGCTCGGTCAAACGCAGTATGTGGCCGTTCGTGTCATTTGCCGATGCAGAAGCTCGAAAAAATATGCCCGAGCAGATCGTCGGCGCGCACGCGGCCGGTGATTTCGCCCAAGGCGTCGTGGGTCTGACGCAGGGCCTCGGCCGCGAGGTCCAGCATCTCGTGATCGAGCTGCGCGCGCGCGTCGTCGAGTTCGGCGCGCGCGCGCAACAGCGCATCGACATGGCGCGCGCGCGCGGTGAACGCACCTTCGCTGGCGTCGGCCGCGTCGCCCTGCGCCAAGGCGCGCAAACGCGCGTGCAGGCGATCGAGCCCGGCGCCGCTGCGCGCGGAGACGAATACGCGGTCTTCGCCGCCGATGTCTGCAGGCGTGGGCGAACCGTAGTCGGATTCGATCAAGTCGATTTTGTTGTAGACGTACAAGCAAGCCGGCACGCCGGCGATCGCGTCGGCGACCGAGGCCAGGCCGCTGTCGGGATCGCGCGCATCCAGCACCACGATGGCGAGATCGGCGCGAACCAGTTCGCCGCGCGCGCGCCGCATGCCTTCGCGTTCGATCGCGTCGCCGCCGTCGCGCAAGCCAGCGGTGTCGACCAGGGTCAGTTCGACGCCGTCGAGTTTGACCGTTTCGTGCAGCAGGTCGCGGGTGGTGCCGGCAATGTCGGTGACGATGGCGCGGTCGCTGCCGGCAAGCGCGTTCAACAACGAACTCTTGCCGGCGTTGGGCGGGCCGACGATCACCGCGTGCAGGCCGTCGCGCAGGCGACGGCCGCGTTCGGCGGCGGCGAGCAGATCGTCGAGCGCGCTCGAAGCCGCGGCGAAGCGCGCGCGCAACGCGGCGCCGCCAAGGGTGTCGAGCGATTCGTCGGCGAAATCGATCGCCGCTTCGACGTGGACGCGGATCGCCAATACATCGTCGGCGAGTGCTTCGACCCGACGCGAGAATTCGCCGTCGAGCGCGCGACGCGCGGCGCGCGCGGCGCGCGCATCGCCGGCCGCGATCAGGTCGGCGACCGCTTCGGCCTGGGCGAGATCCAGACGGCCTTCGAGAAAGGCGCGTTCGCTGAATTCGCCGGGTCGCGCGCGACGCGCGCCCAACGCGCACACGCGCGCGAGCAATTCCTCCAGCAGCGCCGGACCGCCGTGCGCCTGCAGTTCGACCACGTCCTCGCCGGTGTAGCTGGCCGGCGCGGCGAAGTACAGGGCGATGCCGTCGTCGAGGGTTTCGCCCTGGGCGTCGCGGAAATGCACGTAGTGGGCGTAGCGCGGTTGCAGTTCGCGCGCGGCGATGGCCTGGGCGATCGCGAGCGCGCGCGAACCCGACACGCGGACGATGCCGACGCCGCCGGCGCCCGGGGCGGTGGCGATCGCGGCGATGGTGTCGCGGGCGGGGGGGGTGGTCATGGGCGCGATGATAAATCCCAGGGACGGGAGCGTGCGTGTTCGTCGGGTGCTGCGAGCAAATCCCAGTCCGGCTGTTTCTTGCTCGTCATCCCCGCGAAGGCGGGGATCCAGAGACTTCGGAGTCATGCTTCGGTGGAGCCCTGGATCCCCGCCTTCGCGGGGATGACGGCTTGTGAGGACACGGGTCAAACAGACCAGGGTCGATGCGACTTA
>NZ_LMHM01000012.1:256988-257062 GCF_001427785.1 Lysobacter sp. Root690 | reverse complement strand
TACGTAACAACGCTGGGGCGTGGCGCAGAGTCACTGGATTCCCGCGTTCGCGGGAATGACGAATCGGAAGACTT
>NZ_LMHM01000012.1:256715-256870 GCF_001427785.1 Lysobacter sp. Root690 | reverse complement strand
GAAGATCGCAGCCACCTTCACCGCCGTCATCCCCGCGAAGGCGGGGATCCAGAGACTTCAGAGTCATGCTTCGGTGGAGCCCTGGATCCCCGCCTTCGCGGGGATGACGGCTTGTGAAGTCACGGGTCGAAACAGACCAAGGTCGATGCGACTTT
>NZ_LMHM01000012.1:256524-256598 GCF_001427785.1 Lysobacter sp. Root690 | reverse complement strand
TACGTAACAACGCTGGGGCGTGGCGCAGAGTCACTGGATTCCCGCGTTCGCGGGAATGACGAAACGGAAGATCC
>NZ_LMHM01000012.1:239258-256519 GCF_001427785.1 Lysobacter sp. Root690 | reverse complement strand
GAAGATCGCAGCCACCTTCACCGCCGTCATCCCCGCGAAGGCGGGGATCCAGAGACTTCAGAGCCCTGCCGCGGTGAAGCCCTGGATCCCCGCCTTCGCGGGGATGACGAGCAAAACACATGGCATCGCGATCGATGCAACCACCCGGAGTCGCGCCGCATGCAGACGGTGCGCACGCGTGCGCACCTCACGAAGGCGCGCCTCATGAAAGCACAGCACGCGCACCCGCGACTCGTCGCCCAAACCCCATCCCCACAAACACGAAGCCCGCCATGCGGCGGGCTTCGTATCAAGGCAGGAACGACAACGACCTCAGTCCTTGTCTTTATCCTTGCCCGGCGTCGCCGTGGCTTCGGCGTAGCGCTTGGTCGTCAGCCACTGCTGCAACAGCCCCAGGCCGCCGTTGGCCACTTGATACAGCACCAAACCGGCCGGCAGGAACGCCAGGATCACGCCGAAGATCAGCGGCATGAACTGCATCATCTTGGCCTGCGCCGGGTCCATGCCGGTCATCGGCGTGAGCTTCTGCGTGGTCCACATGATCGCGATGTTCATCAGCGGCAGCACGAAGAACGGGTCGCGCGCGGTCAGGTCGTGGATCCACAGCATCCACGGCGCATGCCGCAGCTCAACCGACTCGGCGAGCATCCAGTACAAGGTCATGAAGATGATCATCTGCGGCAGCAGCGGCAGACAGCCGCCGACCGGGTTGATCTTCTCTTTCTTGTACAGCTCCATCAGCGCCATCTGGAACTTCTGCTTGTCCTCGCCGTAGCGCTCCTTGAGCTGAGCCACGCGCGGCTGGAACTTGCGCATCTTCGCCGCCGACTTGTACTGCGCGGCCGAAAGCGGATACAGCGCCAGCTTGAGCAGCACCACCAGGCCGATGATCGCCCAGCCCCAGTTGCCGAACAGGTTGTGCAGTTTTTCCAGCAGCCAGAACAGGCCGTTGGCGAGGGTCGCGAAGATGCTGTAGCTGCTGAAGTCGACCGCGCGGTCCAGGCCCTGCACGTTCTGCGCTTCGATCGCCTTGACCAGCTTCGGGCCGATCCACAGGCGCGCTTCGGTTTCAGCCTTGGCGCCGGGGGCGACGGTGACACCCGGGCCGAGGTCGCGGATCAGGTACTGCGGCAGACCGCCGGCGTTGAGCTGCTCGAGCGAGAACTGGCCCTGGTCCTTCGTGCCCGGAATCCAGGCGGCGAAGAAGTGGTGCTGCAGCATCGCGATCCAGCCGCCGGTGACCTGCTTGTCGAGCTTGCCGTCGTCTTCGAACTTGTCGAACTTGCGCTTCTCGTACTTATCGGTCGGGCTGTACCACGCCGCGCCCTGGAAGCTGTACTGCTCCGGGCTGAAGGGGCCCTTGTGGACAAGTTCGCGCGGCACCCGGCTGAGCTGGCGGTAGACGAAACCCGACCACGGCGCGGCGCTGGCGTTGACGACTTCGTCGCGCACCTTCACCGCGTAGTCGCCGCGGCGGAAGCTGTAGGTGCGGGTGATGGTCACGCCGTTCGGGCCGGTCCACACGAACGGCACCGACAGGTCGCGCGCGCCGTCGGCGAGGACGACATTGCGCTGCGGGCCGGCGAAACGGAAACCCGACTCGTGGGTCGGCGCGGCGTTGCCCTGGCTCACCCAGCCGCTCTGGGCGACGAAGAACAAGGTCGAGTCGCTGGCCAGCAGCCGCATCGGCGGGCTGTTGGGCTCGGAGTTGATCGGGTACTTGAGCAGGTCGGCTTCGCTGAGCTCGCCGCCGCGCAGGTTCACCTTGAGCACATCGGTGGTCACGGTGACGATGCCGTCGCTGGCGTCCGCGCTGGCGGCGGAAGCCGGCGCGGTAGGCGAACCAGGCACGGCCGGGGCGGCGCTCGGCACACCGGGCACCGCGGCCACGGCGCCATTGGCGGCGCTGGGCACGGTGCTGGCCGGGGCGACGATCGCCGGCGCGGCGGTCGGCGGCGGCGCGGATTTCTCCTTGCCCCACTCCATCCACAGCAAGGTCGCCACCATCAGCCAGGCGAGGATCAGAAAAGCACGGGTCTGGTTCATGGGCAGCAGGCAGGCTCAGCCGGGACCGGGGTCCGGCATGGGGTCGGAAGGGGAAGCGGCCGGCATTGTGCCGGGCGCCGCAGTTGCGGGCAATGCGGGCGCCGGCCGGGGCGCGGCGCGCTTGAGCAGACTCAGGAAGGCCGCGCGGAGTTCCTCGCCGCTGCAGCGCGAGGCGCCGGGTCGGGCGACGAGGACATAGTCGCCGCGCGGAAGCTCGTCGCGCACATGGCGAAAGGCATCGCGCAGCACGCGCTTGATGCGGTTGCGGCCGACCGCGTGCGGATCGACCTTGCGCGACACCGCCAGGCCCATGCGCGGCGCGAGGTCCGGATCGGGCTGGAAATGCAAAGCGAGCACGGGCAGCGCCACGCGCCGGCCATGCTTGAAGATTCGGTCGAAATCGGAGCGCGCGCGTACCCGCGCGGTGCGCGGGAAGCGGGTCGAATTCATCGGATGCGATCGGTGACGCGACGCGGGATCGGCACGACAGGTGCGATCAGACGCGGCGCGTTCGCCGGCAACGCTTAGGCGGTGAGACGCTTGCGGCCCTTGGCACGACGACGGGCGAGAATCTTGCGGCCGTCGGCAGTCGCCATGCGGGCACGGAAACCGTGGTCGCGCTTACGCTTGAGGTTGCTGGGCTGGTAGGTGCGCTTGGTGGCCATGATTCGGCTCGAATGTAGACGGCGTAGAGGACCGCGGATTCTATAGAACCGTAGGAGTCCGGGTCAAGCCTTTGTTTAGTTTGGGCTTTGCGATCCGTGACCCGCACCGCCTTACGGCCCACCCCAGCCTGTGCATGAACCTGTGGATTAGTCCTGTTCCGGACCCGGCCTCGATGGTAGTCTGACCGACCCCCCGGCCTTCTCCGTCGCGATGTGAGCATCGTGCGCGGGGCCGCTTTCGCCCGTCTCCGGCCGCGTCCCGCATGGATCGCGCCGGCCGGTCGACCGAGTCAGCTACACGCACGCACAAGAAGACGCACTACAGATGGATGCCTGGCCCCGCTGCCTCGAACGCCTCGAAGCCGAATTTCCGGTCGAAGACGTACACACCTGGTTGAAACCGCTGCAAGCCACCCAGCGCGATACCGTGACGGTGCTTTATGCGCCGAACGCATTCGTGGTCGAGCACGTGCGCGAGCGCTACCTGGGCCGGATCCGCGAACTGCTGTCGTATTTCGCCGGCAGCGAGGAAGTCAGCCTGGAAGTGGGTTCGTTGCCGCGCGTGGTCACCGCGCCCGCGCGCGAGGCCGACATCACCGTCGCCGCGCCGCGTCCGGTGGCGCCGCCGGAGCCGTTCCAGGGCAATCTCGACAATCACTACACCTTCGATAATTTCGTCGAAGGCCGCAGCAACCAGCTCGGCCGCGCCGCCGCGTTGCAGGCCGCGCAGAAACCCGGCGAGCGCGCGCACAACCCGCTGCTGCTGTACGGCGGCACCGGCCTGGGCAAGACCCATCTGATGTTCGCCGCCGGCAACGCCATGCGCGAGGCCAATCCGGCCATGCGGGTGATGTACCTGCGTTCGGAACAGTTCTTCAGCGCGATGATGAAGTCGCTGCAGGACAAGACCATGGATCAGTTCAAGCGCCAGTTCCAACGCGTGGACGCGCTGCTGATCGACGACATTCAATTCTTCGCCGGCAAGGACCGCACCCAGGAGGAGTTTTTCCACACCTTCAATGCGTTGTTCGACGGCAAGCAGCAGATCATCCTGACCTGCGACCGCTACCCGCGCGAAGTCGAAGGCCTGGAGCCGCGCTTGAAATCGCGCCTGGCCTGGGGCCTGTCGGTGGCGATCGAGCCGCCTGACTTCGAGACCCGCGCCCAGATCGTGATCTCCAAGGCCAAGGAACGCGGCGCCGCGATTCCCGAGGAAGTCGCCTTCCTGCTGGCCAAGAAGATGCGTTCGAACGTGCGCGACCTGGAAGGCGCGCTCAACACCCTGACCGCGCGCGCCAACTTCACCGGCCGCGCGATCACCGTCGAGTTCGCCCAGGAAACCCTGCGCGACCTGCTGCGCGCGCAGCAGCACGCGATCGGCATCCCCAACATCCAAAAGACCGTGGCAGACTACTACGGCCTTCAGATCAAGGACTTGTTGTCGAAACGGCGTACGCGCTCGCTCGCCCGTCCTCGTCAGGTCGCCATGGCGCTGACCAAGGAATTGACCGAGCACTCGTTGCCGGAGATCGGCGATGCCTTCGCCGGCCGCGACCACACGACCGTGTTGCACGCCTGCCGCCAGATCCGCACCTTGATGGAAACCGACGGCAAGCTGCGCGAAGACTGGGACAAGTTGATTCGCAAGCTCAGCGAGTGATGCCGGCTGGGCTGATAGACCGGTGACTCGGAAACAACGAAACACAAGTGGATAAGTAAGCTCAGCGAGTGATCGACCTAAGGTCCGAACGCCGCTGGGTTGTACAAGCAAGAATGTAGAAACACGTCGATTGGCCTACCCGGCATCGAAGCCCGCGTTCGCTACGAATCGCGACGTTGAGCCGGTAAACGAAACGACGATGTTGCGGCACGTTGGAACTGTGGTTCGGCCGCGGCGTTTGCGCTCACCAGACGGGATCGCAGGACGACAGCGGTTGAAGTTCGTTCGCGGCGCGGTTGGTTGTTTCGCAGCGGCTCGTGGTTCGCGATGAAAACTGGATGCCCGTCATCCATTGCCCATCGATCGGACCCGTCGCCAAGCCGCGGTTCGCCGATATCGCTCGTTCGCCGCGGTGGTCCAGCGCGACGAGGGACAAGGTAATCCGTAAGCTGCGCTGGCGAAAGGCACAACTTGGGGGATCAAACTCGTACAAACTGTGGACAACTTTGAGGCCGCCGCGAGGCGCGCAATCTATCCACAGGTTGCACCCGCCCTACCAAGCCAGTTCTACCCGCTTTTGAAGTACCGAAAAAACCATATAGATCAAAGGTTTAAGGCAGTTCTCCAACGATTTTCGCTACACCACCGCCACTAAGCTTTTGATTTATACATCTCTTTAGTAATTGGGTTTGCGCCCACAGACGGCCAAGGGGTCCGCATGCGTTTCAGTCTGCAACGCGAAGTCTTTCTCAAGCCGTTGGCCCAAGTGGTCAATGTCGTCGAACGCCGGCAGACCTTGCCGGTCCTCGCCAATCTGCTCGTGCAGGTCAAGGACGGGCAGCTTTCGCTGACTGGTACCGACCTGGAAGTCGAAATGATTTCCCGCGTTGCGGTCGACGATGCGAAGGACGGCGAGACCACGATCCCGGCGCGCAAGCTGTTCGAGATCATTCGAGCCCTGCCCGACGGCAGCAAGGTCACGGTCAGCCAGGCCGCCGAAAAGATCACGGTCCAGGCCGGGCGTTCGCGCTTCACCCTGGCCAGCCTGCCGGCCAACGACTTCCCGTCGATCGACGAAGTCGAAGCCACCGAGCGCGTGCGAGTGCCGGAAGCGGCGCTGAAGGAACTGATCGAACGCACCGCGTTCGCGATGGCCCAGCAGGACGTGCGCTATTACCTCAACGGCCTGTTGTTCGACCTGCGCGAGAACAGCCTGCGCTGCGTCGCCACCGACGGTCACCGTCTGGCGCTGTGCGAAGCGGCTTACGAAGGCGGCTCGCAGACCAAGCGTCAGATCATCGTGCCGCGCAAGGGCGTGCAGGAACTGCAGCGTCTGCTCGAAGGCGGCGATCGCGAGATCGAGATCGAGATGGGCCGCGGCCACATCCGGGTCAAGCGCGACGATGTGACCTTCACCAGCAAGCTGATCGACGGCCGTTTCCCGGATTACGAAGCGGTGATTCCGATCGGCGCTGACAAGGAAGTGCGGATCGAGCGCGAAGTGCTGCGTGCCTCGCTGCAGCGCGCGGCGATCCTGTCGAACGAGAAGTACCGCGGCGTGCGCATCGAGGTGACCCCGGGTCAGCTCAAGATCAGCGCGCACAACCCGGAACAGGAAGAAGCGCAGGAAGAAGTCGAGGCCGACACCAAGGTCGACGACCTGGCGGTGGGTTTCAACGTCAATTACCTGCTCGACGCCCTGACCGCGCTGCGGGACGAGCATGTGGTGATCGCGTTGCGCGACGCCAACTCCTCGGCGCTGGTCCGCGAAGCCTCGAACGAGCGCTGCCGTCATGTGGTGATGCCGCTGCGGCTCTGATTCACGGCATCGGGCCGGGTTTCACGACCCGGTTCCACGTGGAACATCACACGCCCGGCTTGTCCGGGCGTGTTTGTTTTTGGGTTTTCGGTTTCCTGGCGCTCTGTTACGTGGGCGCGAAGGATTTGCCGTGCGTTGAGCCGGCGATTGGGCTTGGGTCGGCTCGATCGGCTTGCCGGCTGTCTTTTACTCGGGTGTGTGGTCGCAGCGGCTGGTGTTCCTGGCCGCCGCTGCTTTCGTATTGCGGCGCGGCGCAGGCCGGCGGCTCGGGCATTTGCGGACAGGGGCCATGTCGGCTGAGCTTTTCGGAAGACAGATGGTCCGGCTGCTACAACCAGCTTGCGCATCGCCCATCGTTCAACCCACCGGATTTGCCGGTATCGGCGTTGCCTCGCCTCCTGGCGACCCCTGACTGGGCTTTTCTGCGATGATCCTGCTCCGCTCCTGCCGCGAAATCCCGCTGAAACGTGGTTTTCGAAGTGTTTGGCGCGGTCCGCGCCCTTCCCCGAGCCCTTCTGCGATGATCCCGCGATGCATGTAACCCGCCTGGACCTGCGCGGATTCCGGCGTTTCGCCGACGTCAGCCTGTCGCCCCAGCCCGGGATCAACCTGATCACCGGCGAAAACGGCGCGGGCAAGACCAGCCTGCTCGAGGCCCTGCACCTGATGGCGTACGGGCGCAGTTTCCGCGGCCGGGTCCGTGACGGCCTGATCCGCGCGGGCGATCCGGCGCTCGAGGTTTTCGTCGAGTGGCAGGAACTGCGCCGCGACCAGAAGCGTAAGGCCGGCATGCGGCATTCCGGCCAAGATTGGACCGGGCGGCTCGATGGTTCGGCGGTGTCCCAGCTTGGCGAGCTATGCGCCGCACTCGCGGTGGTCAGTTTCGAGCCCGGCAGCCACGCCCTGATCACTGGCGCGGCCGAAATCCGCCGTCGTTATCTGGATTGGGGTTTGTTCCACGTGGAACCAGACTTCACTCCGCTGTGGCGGCGTTACACCCGGGCCTTGAAGCAGCGCAACGCCCTGCTCAAGGCGCGGGCCCGCGATGGTCAGCTCGATGCCTGGGACCGCGAGCTGGCCGAGGCAGGCGAGCCGCTGACCCGGCGCCGTCAGCAGTATCTGGATCAGTTGCAGCCCAGATTCGCCGCATTGGCGACGGATCTGGCCCCCGCGTTGGGCGAAGTGCGCCTGGATTACCTGCCCGGCTGGCGCCGCGACGAATTTCCGCTGGCCGATGCCCTGCTACTGGCGCGGGATCGCGATCAGTTGGCCGGTTACACCTCGGTCGGTCCGCATCGGGCCGATTGGCGGATCGGATTCGGTGGTTTGCCCGGGCGCGAGGCGCTTTCGCGCGGCCAGGCCAAGTTGACCGCGCTGTCGGCTCTGTTGGCGCAGGCCGAGCATCATGCGGCGGTGTTGGGCGAGTGGCCGGTGGTGGCGCTGGACGATCTGGCCTCCGAGCTGGATCGCAATCATCAGCGACGGGTGTTGGAGCGCCTGTTGGCGTCCCGGGCGCAGGTGTTCATCACCGGGACCGATGATCCGCCGGCGCTGGCGGGGATGCAGGTCGAACTCGCCAGGTTCCACGTGGAACACGGGGAGTTGGTGGACCGGTAGGCGTGGGAGTTCCACGGCTGGTTTCACGAGCGGCAGTAGGGAGCGGGTACTTGCCTCACACTCGGGGGCTTCGCGAGTCGAGGTCTTTGATGCGCGTTCCTGTTCTCTAGTGGCGCTTCGGAAATCGGGCGGTTAGCGTCGACTGAGACATGAAGTAGCGGCGTTCTGCCGCTTACAGCCCGGTTGCTCCATTGGTCCAGGGGAATCCAGCCTGCGAAGCCACTTCATTGGCGCGGTCGCGGCTCGCGCCGCTCCTACACGGGCGATCGTGTTCCACGTGGAACACGATCGGGGCGACGAGTTTAAAACGCGCTTGAAGGCCGCATCTATGGGTGTAGGGACCGAATCGCGGTCCGGCCTTCCGCGCAGCGCCTGCAGCGCGTTCCAGGCCGCCAGCGGGCCCCTTTGGACGGCTCGGGTACCCCCGCCCGCCTGCTATACTTCAATCACTTATCTTCTGTGTCTCGACGCACCCGGCGGCCCCGCCGGAGCCCGCGTCGATCGGAGCCTGTTGACGCAATGACCAACACCGAGCACGACCCCTCGACTGAATCGGCCACCGGTTCGACCCCGCCGCAAAGCGCGCAAACCCCGCAGACCTACGACTCGAGCAAGATCACCGTCCTGCGCGGCCTCGAGGCGGTGCGCAAGCGCCCGGGCATGTACATCGGCGATGTCCACGACGGCACCGGCCTGCATCACATGGTGTTCGAGGTGGTCGACAACGCGATCGACGAGGCCCTCGCCGGCCACGCTGACGACGTGGTGGTGACGCTGCACGAAGACGGTTCGGTCTCCTGCTACGACAACGGCCGCGGTATCCCGGTCGATATCCACAAGGAAGAAGGCGTGTCCGCGGCCGAGGTGATCCTCACCGTGCTGCACGCCGGCGGCAAGTTCGACGACAACAGCTACAAGGTCTCCGGCGGCCTGCACGGCGTGGGCGTGTCGGTGGTCAACGCGCTGTCCGAGCACCTGTGGCTCAACATCTGGCGCGACGGTTTCCATCACCAGCAGGAATACGCGCTGGGCGAGCCGATCTACCCGCTCAAGCAGCTGGAAGCCTCGACCAAGCGCGGCACCCTGCTGCGCTTCAAGCCGGCGGTGGAAATCTTCACCGACGTCGAGTTCCACTACGACATCCTGGCCAAGCGCCTGCGCGAGCTGTCGTTCCTCAACTCGGGCGTCAAGATCACTCTGGTTGACGAGCGCGGCGAAGGCCGACGCGACGTGTTCCAGTACGAGGGCGGCATCCGTTCTTTCGTCGAGCATCTGGCCCAGGTCAAGACGCCGCTGCATCCGAACGTGATCTCGGTGTCGGGCGAAATGAACGGCATCACCGTCGACGTGGCGTTGCAGTGGACCGATTCCTACCAGGAAACGATGTTCTGCTTCACCAACAACATCCCGCAGAAAGACGGCGGCACCCATCTGATCGGTTTCCGCGCCGCGCTGACCCGCACGCTGGCCAACTACATCGAGAAGACCGGCGCGGCCAAGCAGTCCAAGATCGCGCTGTCGGGCGAGGACATGCGCGAAGGCATGATCGCGGTGCTGTCGGTCAAGGTGCCCGATCCGAGCTTTTCCTCGCAGACCAAGGAAAAACTGGTCAGTTCCGAGGTGCGCCCGGTCGTTGAGAACACGTTCGGTACACGTTTGGAGGAGTTCCTGCAGGAACACCCCAACGAAGCGCGCGCGATCACCAGCAAGATCATCGAGGCGGCGACCGCCCGCGAGGCCGCGCGCAAGGCGCGCGACCTGACCCGCCGCAAGGGCGCGCTCGACATCGCCGGCCTGCCCGGCAAGCTCGCCGACTGCCAGGAAAAAGACCCGGCCAAGTCCGAACTGTTCATCGTCGAGGGTGACTCCGCGGGCGGCTCGGCCAAGCAAGGCCGTAATCGCAAGACGCAAGCGATCCTGCCGCTCAAGGGCAAGATCCTCAACGTCGAACGCGCGCGTTTCGACCGCATGCTCGGCAGCGCCGAAGTCGGCACCTTGATCACCGCGCTGGGCACCGGCATCGGCAAGGACGAGTACAACCCGGACAAGCTGCGTTATCACCGCATCATCCTGATGACCGACGCCGACGTCGACGGCTCGCACATCCGCACCTTGCTGCTGACGTTCTTCTACCGGCAGATGCCCGAGCTGATCGAGCGCGGCCACATCTACATCGGCCTGCCGCCGCTGTACAAGATCAAGCAGGGCAAGAACGAGATTTATCTCAAGGACGACGCGGCGCTGGACCAGTACCTGGCCAACAACGCGGTCGAAGGCGCGGCGTTGATTCCGGCGACCGGCGAACCGCCGATCGAAGGCGCGGCGCTGGAAAAACTGCTGCTCGCCTACGCCGGCGCGCGCGAGACCATCGCGCGCAACTCGCATCGCTACGATCCCAACGTGCTGCAGGCGCTGATCGATTTCACCCCGCTCGACACCGAGCACCTGCTCGCCAACGTCGATGAGCGGCACGAACTCGACGCGCTGGAAAAGCGCCTCAACCAGACCGGACTGGGCAAGCCGCGCTACGCGCTGCAGCTGCATCCGGCCAACGAGACGCGCCAGGCGGCGCTGCTGGTCACGCGTACCCACATGGGCCAGCAACTGATCCAGGTGCTGCCGTTGTCGGCGTTCGAAGGCGGCGAACTGCGTTCGCTGCGCGAAGCGGCCTCGATGCTGCATGGGCTGGTCCGCGAAGGCGCGCAGATCATTCGCGGAAATCGCAACCAGGCCATCAACAGCTTCGCCCAGGCGCAGGCCTGGTTGCTCGAGGAAGCCAAGAAGGGCCGTGCGATCCAGCGCTTCAAGGGCCTGGGCGAAATGAATCCCGAGCAGTTGTGGGACACCACGGTCAATCCCGAAACGCGCCGTCTGTTGCAGGTGCGCATCGAGGACGCCGTGGCGGCCGACCAGATCTTCAGCACCCTGATGGGCGATGTGGTCGAACCGCGCCGCGAGTTCATCGAGGACAACGCGCTCAAGGTCTCCAATCTCGACGTCTGAGCCCGCCGCGGATCAGGACACCGGCGACGCGCGCGAGCGCGTCGCCCCCGCGTCGTCGTCGGATCTCGCGCCGCCGACCACGCCACCGGCGCGAAAAAGCGCCTCCACCCCACTCCCGTTGTTTGCCGGAGTTGGCGGTTTCCTTGTCGATCTTTTGCTATCCATCGTTCTGATGGCGGCCTTGTCGCTGCTCGGCACCGCGTTGTGGGGTTTCGCGCACGGCCTGGGCGGGTCGAATTCCGCGCAAATCGGTGCCGACTCGGGCGCGATGATCGTCATCAGCCTGATCGCGACCGCCGCCAGCGCGCTGTTGGTCTACTACTTTCGTCGAAGGTCCGACGCCGCCGAACGGGCTGCGTCGTGGCGCGCGCTGTGGCGGATTTCGACCTGGGGCTGGATCGCCCTGGCGGTGATCGTCTGCCTGACCTTCAACGCGTTGATCGGCGGGTTCGCGCAGCAACGCGGCATCGAAATGACCCCGACCAACATGGTCCTCGGCGATGCGATCCGCGCCTATCCGGTGGCGTTGCTGATCTTCGCCGTGGTGCTCGCGCCGGCGTACGAGGAATTGCTGTTCCGCCGCGTGCTGTTCGGCCGCCTGTGGGCCGCCGGTCGGCCCTGGCTCGGCCTGATGCTGAGCTCGGCCGCGTTCGCGCTGCTGCACGAGCCCCCCGGACTGAGCGTGAGCCACGGCTGGAGCATGCTGCTGCTGTGGGCGGTGTACGGCTTCATGAGCCTGTGTTTCGGCTGGGTCTATTACCGCAGCGGCAGCCTGTGGGCGGCGTATGTGGCACATGCGATCAACAATTTGATCGCGGTGGCGGCGGTGCTCGCGAGCAGCTGAGTCGCAGGCCCGAAGCGGTTTCGCGGCATTCGTTCAGCAGTCGCGAACCGGAATTGACGAAGTGTTAATCCACGCGGCGCTACAAGGTCTGATTGCTACGGGGAAAGCTCGCATGAAACGTATCCTGCTCGGGGTGTCGATCGCGCTGATCGCGACCGCCTGCGCCACCACCACCTCGCCGACCGGGCGAACCCAGCACGTCGGCGCGGTCTCGCAGGCCCAGCTCGACCAGATGGGCGCGCAAGCGTTCGCGGATGCGAAAAGCAAGCAGAAACTCAGCACCGACACGCGCAAGAACGCCTACGTGCGCTGCGTGGTCAGCTCGATCACCCAGCAGTTGCCGCCCAACTGGCAGGCGAACTGGGACGTGGCTGTGTTCGTCGACGAATCGCCCAACGCCTTCGCCCTGCCAGGCGGAAAAGTGGGCGTGAATACCGGCATTTTCACCGTCGCCAAGAACCAGGATCAGCTCGCGGCGGTGATCGCGCACGAGATCGGCCACGTCGTCTCCCGCCATCACGACGAACGCATCACCCGCCAGGTGGGCGCGCAGACCGGCCTCAACATCGTCGGCAGTCTGCTCGGCGCGCGTTACGGCGAAGGCGCGGCCAGCGCGACCGGCCAATTGGGCGGCGCCGCGCTGCAGACCGCGTTCTTGCTGCCCGGATCGCGCACCCAGGAAAGCGAGGCCGACGTGGTCGGCCAGCGGCTCATGGCGCAGGCCGGTTACGACCCGCGACAGGCCGTGAATCTGTGGCAGAACATGATCTCGGCCAGCAGCTCGCGGCCGCCGCAATGGCTGTCCACCCACCCCGACCCGCAATCGCGCATCCAGGAACTCAATGCCCGCGCCGGCGCCCTGATTCCGGTTTACGAACAGGCCCGCGCGGCCGGCCGTACGCCGAAGTGTGGATGAAAGCGAATTACTGAACAGTGGTTCAGACCCGTATCGCGTCGACCCGAGTTTCTGTTAGGTTGGCGGCCCCTTGGCCTTGCGCCGTTCCGCCGCAAGGCCCCCGGTCCGCGGCCGCTGAGTCTCTTAGAGGTGAGTCCATGAACAAGCAACCCACCCGCAACAGCACCCTGCTCGCCGCCGCTATCGGCGCGGTGCTGGTGTTCGGTGCCGTGTCCCAGGCCACCGCCCAGACCGCCTCGGAGCGTTCGGCCCAGCGCCGCGCGGCACGCGAGAGCAACAAGACCGCCGGCGCGCCGGCCAAGGTCGAGAATCAGTACCCGAACGCGACGCGCACCGCGCCGGACGCCAAGGCCTCGTCCAAGGGCGGCGCCAAGCTGCAGAAGATGATGGACGCGTTCGACAAGGAGAAAGCCGCCGACGCGCGCGCCCAGGCCGACGCGATCATCGCCGACACCTCGCTCAACGCCTACGAGCGCTCCTTCGCCGCCCAGATCGGTTTCCAGGTCGCCTACGACGCCGACGACAACAAGGCCGCGATGGAGTACGTGAAGAAGGCGATCGAGATCAACGGTCTCGACAACAACAGCCACTTCGACCGCATGTTCGTGCTGGCCCAGCTGCAGTTGCAGGAAGAGCAGTACGCCGAGTCGCTGGCCACCATCGACCGCTTCCTCAACGAATCCAAGAGCACCAAGCCCGAGCACCTGATCATCAAGGGCAACGTGCTGTACCGCCTGGAGCGCTACCCGGAAGCCGCCACCGTGATCAAGCAGGCGATCGCCGCCTCGCCCGATCCCAAGCCCGAGTGGCAGAACCTGCTGATGGCCACCTACGTGGAAGGCAACCAGGGCGCCGAAGCGGCCAAGGTCGCCGAGCAGATCGCGGCCAAGAACCCGAACGACAAGCGCGCGCAGATGAACGTCGCCGCGGTCTATTCGCAGGCCGACATGCTCGACAAGGCCGCCGCCGTGCTCGAGAAGATGCGCGCCGCCGGCCAGTTCACCGAAGACAAGGATTACCGCCAGCTCTACTCCACCTACCTCAATCTGGATGGCAAGGAGAAGCAGGCGGCCAGCGTGATCACCGAGGGCCTGGAAAAGGGCATCCTCAAGCCGGACTACCAGGCTTACGTCGCGTTGGCGCAGTCGTACTACTTCTCCGAGCAAGCGGCGAAGTCGATCGACGCGTACAAGAAAGCAGCCCCGCTCGCACCCGACGGTGAGACGTATCTGAATCTCGCTCGCGTGCTGTGGTCGGAGGACCGCATTCCAGAGGCTAAGGAAGCCGCCAAGCAGGCGATCGCCAAGGGCGTTAAAAAGCCCGACGACGCCAAGAAGATTCTCGCGCTGAAAGGCAAGTAATTTCGGCAAAGAGAGCCTAACCGCGCTTGGAACCTGTGACGCGGTTTGGTATATGCTAGGAGGTTCGCGCGACTGGAAACGGTTGCACGAACCGAACGATGGCCCGAGGCGCCCCGGCGTCCGGAAACACCTCCCGAGCTGACGGCATGACGCAAGACCTCGAACTCCAAGTTAGGAATGATGACGACCGCGAAGGTTTGAACTGGGCACGTATTGCCGGTATCACCTGTGCGATCGCCGTGCATGCCGCGGCGCTCCTGCTGTTGCTGGCCCCGATGACGCCGCCCGCACAGCAGCAGGAAGAAGAGCAGGTGACGATGGTCAACATCATCAAGCCGCCGCCGCCGCCCCCGCCGCCGCCGCCGCCGCCGCCGGATCCGCCGAAGCCGATCACGACGCCGCCGAAGGAACTGTCGCCGCCGCGACCGACTCCGACGCCGCCGCCGCCGGATCAGCCGCCGGTCGAGAATCTGGACCCCAGTCCGATCGATCCGCCCGCGCCGCCGCCGGCTCCGCCGTCGCCGCCGGCCGCCGCCAGCGATATCAATTCCGGCGTCGATCCGTCTTCGCGCCGTCTGAACCCGCCCAAGTACCCGCCGACCGAAGCCCGTCAGGGCGTGGGCGGCACGGTGGTCCTGGTGATCAGCATCGATGCCCAGGGCAACGTGCTGGACGTGCAGGTCGAGAAATCCAGTCGCAACCGCAACCTGGACCGCGCGGCCATGGATGCCGCACGCAAGTGGCGCTTCAACCCGGAAGTGCGCAACGGTCAACCGATCGCCAGCCGCGTCCGAGTGCCCGTCGATTTCGTCCCGCCGAACTGATCGGGTTCCACGGACAGTTGTAAGTCGCATTAAGTAATACGTACTACCTTCTTTCCTTTCCACGACATTCAAAGGTAAGCGTCATGCTGCAGCAAACCACCACCGCCGCCGCCGGAGGCTCTAACGCTGAAGCACTTCAGCAGATGAGCTTCTCGCATCTGTTGCAAAACTTCGACGCCGTTGGCTGGATCGTGTTCATCACGCTCACGCTGATGTCGGTTCTGTCGGTCTATTGGATCGTCATCAATTTCGTCAAGAACCTCCGCCTGCGCGGCAGTTCCGACCGCGTCGTCAGCACGTTCTGGGAAACCCCGAACGCGCAGGACGCCATCCGTTACATGGAAGAGCAGTCGCGCAGCGAGCCGTTCTCCAAGATCGCGCTCGATGCCGCTCAGGCCGCCGCGCACCACCAGCGTCACGAAGGCTCGCGCCTGGTCGAGTCGCTGAACCGTTCGGAGTTCGTCGACCGCGCCCTGCGTCAGGCCGTCACCCGTGAGAGCTCGCGTCTGGAAGCCGGTCTGACCGTGCTCGCCACCGTCGGCTCGACCGCTCCGTTCGTCGGTCTGCTCGGCACCGTGTGGGGCATCTACCACGCCCTGCTGCGCCTGGGCGCCAGCGGCGAGTCCTCGATTCAGGCCGTTGCCGGCCCGGTCGGCGAGGCGCTGATCATGACCGCGATCGGTCTGTTCGTCGCGATCCCGGCGGTGTTGGCTTACAACTTCTTCGTCCGCCTGAACCGCGTCACGAACAACAAGTTCGACACCTTCGCCCACGACCTGCACGACTTCTTCGCCACCGGCTCGCGCGTCGGCGAAGTGGCGAGCAAGCGCTAAGCAACACACGCCTTCACTTTTAGCGTAGTTGGAGTTCGGACATGGCCTTCAGTACAGGCAACGACAACGGCCCGATGGCTACCATCAACGTCACGCCCCTCGTGGACGTGATGCTGGTGCTGTTGATCATCTTCATGATCACCGCACCGCTGATGACCCATAAGGTCGAGATCAAACTGCCCGAAGCCACCCTCGCCAAGCCCGAGGAGCCGTCCAAGGTCACGCCGATCACCGTGGCCATCCAGGACAGCGGCGCGATCTACTGGAACGATGAGCCGGTCACCATGGATCAGCTCGAAAGCCGTTTGTCGGTTGAGGCGCAGAAAACGCCGCAACCGCCGATCAACGTCCGCGGCGACCGCACCACGAAGTACAAGGTCGTCAATTCGGTGGTGACGGTTGCGCAGCGGCAAGGCATGCGCAAAGTCGGCTTCGTCGCGATCAAAGAACGTTAATCGGAGAACAGTCCCATGGCTTTCAGTAACAACTCCGATAGCGGCGCGATTTCCGACATCAACGTGACCCCGCTGGTCGACGTGCTGCTGGTGCTGCTGATCATCTTCATGGTCACGGCACCGACGGTGTCTTACCCGATCGACGTCAACCTGCCCCAACCGACCAGCGTTCCGCCGCCCGTGACGCAAGAACCGCCGCCGCCGATCCAGCTGCGGATCGATGCGACCGGTCAGGTGTTCTGGAACAACAACCCCACGCCCATCGCGGCGATCCCGGGGATGATGAAGGAAACGGTGCAGCGCGATCCCACCAATCAACCTCTGCTAGAAATCGACACCAACGAGGATGCCGAATACGGCACGCTCGCCAAGGTGCTGGCTTACGCCAAGAACGCAGACATGAAAAAAATCGGTTTCGTCCAGAAGTAATTCCGTCCGGAACCGACGCTTACCGTCGTGAGAACGCCGCCCACTGGGCGGCGTTTTTTTATGCGTCGACTTCGTGGCCGCGCGGCGGATCGCCGGTGTACGGGGTATGTCTTGCGCGGATAACTGTGACGGGATTAACGTAAAGCCGGGCACCCCGCCCATGGAGGGAGATGCATATGGCCGGCTCCACCTACTCCGCTTCTGCTTATTCCGGCGACGCGCCTGTCGCCGAGATCAACGTCACCCCGCTGGTCGATGTGCTGCTGGTGTTGCTGATCATCTTCATGGTTACCGCGCCGGTGCTGACCGGCAATTTGAACCTCGGGCTGCCGGTGCCCGGGCCGCAACGGGACACGCCACCGCCGCGGGCCGAGTTGATGGTGCAGGCCAGTGGCGCGTTCACCCTTGATGGCCAGGCCCTGACCCGCGCGGAATTGCCGGCGGCGTTGAAGGCCTTGGTGCAGACCGCGCCGAACACGGTGGTCGAGGTCGGCGCGAATGCCGATGCCGACTATCAGGCATTCGCGCACGCGCTGTCGGCGGCGCGCGAGAGCGGGGTGCAGAATATTTCGACCCGCTGAGCGATCGCGGTTTTCAACGCGGCGGCCGTCCCGGTGGGGCGGCCGCTGTTGTTTGGGGGGAGGCGATGAAGTCGCTGAAAGCAAAGCAAAAGCAAATCCCCCCTGCCCCCTTTTCCAAAGGGGGAAGCTTCTAGTTGATTCGGGTGGGCTTGCGAAGATGGTGCTTCGGGCGCGGTGAATGCCGAAGACTCGCCTTGCAGACTGTCGT
>NZ_LMHM01000012.1:239154-239236 GCF_001427785.1 Lysobacter sp. Root690 | reverse complement strand
CGATAGCGGACAGGTTCGCCGTGAAACGCGCGAACGGACCATCGAGTGGTGAATGCCGAAGACTCGGCTTGTAGACTGTCGC
>NZ_LMHM01000012.1:234275-239136 GCF_001427785.1 Lysobacter sp. Root690 | reverse complement strand
CGATAGCGGACAGGTTCGCCGTGAAACGCGCGAACGGACCATCGAGTGGTGAATGCCGAAGACCCGGCTTGCAGACTGTCGCTGACGCTTATCCACAGCGCGACGCTGCAAAGCGACCGATGGTTATGAGCTTCGGCGATAGCAAACAGGTTCGCCGTGAAATCACGCGAACGGAGCATCGAACCGCGTGGTTAATCGCAAAATGTCGGCGACAACGCCGCGAACGCCCTGCCCGATCAGAGCCGCGGCAAGACGTTGACGCTCAAGCCGCCTGCGCAATCACATCCAGATACGCGCGCACCGTCGCGTCGAGGCCGGCGTACAAAGCTTCGCCGATCAAGGCGTGGCCGATCGACACTTCGAGCACGTTCGGAACGCCTTGCAGGAACGCGCCGAGGTTGGCCTGGCTGAGGTCGTGACCGGCGTTGACGCCGAGGCCGACGGCCTGGGCGCGACGCGCGGCGGTCGCAAACGCGCGCAGCGCCGCATCGATATCGCCTTGAGCGAAGGCGTCGGCATAGGGACCGGTGTAAAGCTCGACCCGGTCGGCGCCCAGTTCGGCCGCGCGCTCGATGCCTTCGCGGTCGGCATCGGCGAACACGCTGACCCGGCAGTCGAGTTCGTGCAGTTGCGCGATGAGCGGACGCAGCGCGTCGGCGTCGCGTTCGAAATCGAAGCCATGGTCGGAGGTGAGTTGATCGTCGCCGTCGGGTACCAGGGTGACTTGCGCCGGCCGGGTGCGCCGGCATAGTTCGATCAAACCCGGGTAGCCGGCGCGCGGCGGCGCGAACGGATTGCCTTCGATGTTGAACTCGACCGCGCGCGCCTGGGTGAGTTCGGCCAGCGCGTACACGTCGTAGTCACGGATGTGCCGCGCATCGGGCCGCGGATGCACGGTGATGCCGTGCGCGCCGGCGTCCAGGCAGGCTTGCGCGGCGCGCGATACATCGGGTTCGCCGCCGCCGCGCGAATTGCGCAGCACCGCGATCTTGTTGACGTTGACGCTCAGGACGGTCATGACTTCAGCCTAACCCGCCGGCTGCGATGCGGCGAGTGCGCAGTTTGGCCGCGCATGCGCGCGCGGCCGGCGAGTGAAAGCAGATGGGTGAAAGCAGGCGGCTGACAGCAAGCGAATCGATCGCGGCCGGCGCGCGGCCGCGCGCTCAGCGCTGGGTCGGCTCGGACTGCGAAGACGCGGCGAGCTTGCGCGCTTCGGCCTGCTCGCGCAGACGGCGCAGTTCAACCGGATCGATGATCACCGAGACATCGCGACTGGTGCTGTCGAGGCGACGCGCCAGCAGGCTCATGACGCCGGCGATCATCAAGCCGAGCGCCGCCAGCAGGCCGACGGCCATCAGTCCCGGCGAGGTGGTCTTCAGCGCCAGGCCGAAGGCGGCGATGGCCAGCAACAGATAAACCCAAGGCATTGCGGCGTGCTCCCTGACGAATTCGATGACCTCTGTGCGCGCCCGCTCGCATCGTGGCGGCCCGGCGCGTGGACCTCGGCGGGCCCGGTTCGAGTGTAGCGCGGCGCGGTGGCGGCGGCAGCTGGGGCGATCCCCGGCTGCGACGGTCGGCACAACGGCGGGTAAGAGCGGTTTGCCTGAACAGCCCGGGCCTGGGCCCGATGGCGCTTGAACGGGGGGCCGCAGCCCGGTTGATCCGGCTCACATGGCTGGCGCGGAGCAATAAGCGATTTCGTCTACGGTTGGTCCCGTCTCGCTGGTGGTCCCGACCGGTGCCCCGGCTCATCGGCACGCCGGTAGCCATAAGGACATCGACACAGATCGACCGAGCTCGGCCTATAGATCCGCGGGTAGTCCGGTGAGCCGAACAACCCACAACGCGGCCTGACGCGCAGGTCCTACGACCCGACGCTTTTCATTCCCCCAGACCACTTCGTAGCCCGGAGGTCTCTTGTGGGAGGCTTTCAAGCCCGACGCTTTCCGTTCCGATCGCCGCGCCTGATCCAAAAGCGTCGGGCTTGAAAGCCCTCCCACAAAAGACCTCAAAGCCCGCCGACTATTTCGAATCCCGAATCCCGAATCCCGAATCTCAAAGCAACGGCGACACCAACCGGGCCAACGCCTCGGGCAAGCGCGTACGCCACAACGAGCGCTCGCGATCGCTGCGCGCCCGCGGCGCGCGCGAGCATTCCTGTTCGATCAGCGCGGCCAGTTCGCCGGCCAGGGTCGCGTTGTAGAACATCACCGAAATCTCGAAGTTCAGGCGGAAGCTGCGGTGATCGAAATTGGCGCTGCCGATGATCGCCATTTCGTCGTCGCACAGCAGCGCCTTGGTGTGCAGCATGCGCGGGCCGTATTCGTGGATCTTGACCCCGGCCTCGAGCAGTTCGTCGAAATACGAACGCGCCGCGTAGGTCACCAGGCGGCTGTCGCTGAGTTTGGGCACCAGCAGGCGCACGTCCAGGCCGCCGAGCGCGGCCGAAGTCAGCGCCATGCGCGCGGCTTCGCCCGGCACGAAGTACGGCGTGACCAGCCAGACTCGCTTGCGCGCGGCGTGGATCGCGCCGACGTGGACGCGATGGATCGCTTCCCAGCTCGAATCCGGCCCGGAACTGACCACCTGCGCGGCGATCGTGCCCTGCACCGGCGCGGCGTTGACGTGGCGGATCGGCGGCTCGCCGGTGGCGTAGCACCAGTCCTCGGTGAACACCAGTTCGAGTTCGCGGACCACGTCGCCTTCCAGGCGCAGATGCAGGTCGCGGTAGGCATCTTCGCGCAGGCGTTCGTCTTCCTCGTCGGTGATGTTGATGCCGCCGGTGTAGCCGACCCGGCCGTCGATCACCACGATCTTGCGGTGGGTGCGCAGGTTCAGCCACGGCCGCCGCCACAACCAGCGCAGCTTCATCGGGTGGAACCACGCAACGTGGGCGCCGGCGTCGATCAGCGGCTGGATGAAACGCTGCTTGGTCGCGCCCGAGCCGACCGCGTCCAGCAGCAACCGCACCGTGACTCCGGCGCGCGCGCGTTCGATCAGCGCGTTGCGCAGCGCGGTGCCGGTGCGGTCGGGCTGATAGATGTAGTACTCCAGGTGGATGCGCTCGCGGGCCTGGGCGATGTCGGCCAGCAGCGCGGCGTACTTGGCGCCGCCGTCGATCAGCAGGCGCGCCTGGGTCGCGGTGGTCGGCGGCAGGCCGGTGGTGGCCTGGCCGAGCCGGGCCAGTTCGATTGCTTCGGGCGACGGGGTCAGCCCCGGCGGCGGCGGCGGCAGCGCCGCGCGGGCGCGCACCCGGCGCATGCGCTGGCGATGGATGCGCTGCGGGCCGAAGAAGTAATAGATCAAAAAGCCCAGGTACGGCAGCGCGGCCAGGCTGATCAGCCAGCTGATGGTCGCGACCGGCTCGCGCTTCTGCAGCACGATCCACAGCCCCAGCCAGACCAGATAGAGCGCCCAGCCGGCGGTGAGGTACACGCCCAGGTAGGGAATGCTGACCAGGGTTTGCCACAGCTCGGACACGTCGGGCTCCATCGGGCGATCGCTGCGGCGGTCGCCGGCGTGGGCTAAGGCTAGCCCGCCGGGGCATGGGCGCAAAGTGTGCAATCGGTCTGTCCGATCGGGCGTACGCGGGATTGCTCGGGAGGAACGCGGCGAACGAACACGAACTGACGGTATGGGATCGGTCTTGCCCGCGATCGAGTCACTACGCGGCTGGTACGAAACAGCCGCGTCGGCGCAGGCCGATGATCGCGCCTGCTTGGGCCAACAAGATCGCGCCCGCCGCCAGGACTCGCGTCCATGGCCCGCTTGCGACTACTGTTGCGTCCATCCCGTCCGCGCCGCTCGCCCGCGCACCCACCCATGGAAGGCCCGATGAAATACCGCCTGCTGTTCGTCCTCGTCCTGGCCGCGTTGCCCGCCCTGCCCGCCTTCGCGCAGAAGCCCAATCGCAGCATCAGCGTTTCGGGCGCGGCCGAAATCAAGGTCGCGCCGGACGAAATCCTGCTCAATGTCGGGGTCGAATCGCGCCATTCGAAGCTCGAGGAGGCCAAGCGCCAGAACGACGAAAGCATCGCCAGCGCATTGGCCTTCCTCAAGCGCAACGGCGTGCCCGACAAGGACGTGCAGACCGATTTCATCACCATCGAGCCCGAGTACGAACGCGACGACTCCAGCCGCTCCGCGCTGGAGCGATCGCGGGTGGTGCCGCTGCTATACACCGTACGCAAGAGCATCGGCATCCGCCTGACCCGCGTGAGCGATTTCGACGCCGTGCTGTCGGGCCTGCTGGGCAACGGCGTGCAGTACATCCACGGCGTCGAATTCCGCACCTCGCAGCTGCGCAAGCACCGCGACGCCGCGCGCGCGCTGGCGATCCGCGCGGCCAAGGAAAAAGCCGATGCGCTGACCTCCGAACTCGGCGTCCGCCGCGGCGAAGCGCAGACGATTTCGGAATCGTATTCGGGCGGTTGGTGGCGCAGCGGCACCGGCTGGGGCGGCCGCAACGGGCAATTGATGCAGAACGTGGTCCAGAACGCCGGCGGCGCCAGCGGCGACGACGGCGCGACCTTGGCGGTCGGTCAGATCAGCGTGAATGCGTCGGTGGATGTGACGTTCGCTATCGAGTGATTGCGCTCGGTCGCCGTCGTCGTCGTCGCATCGATTTATCGCCGCAACTTTATCGGGATGTCGCGTGTCGTGGTTCCCGCGAAGGCGGACTCCGCTAGTCGCGTCGCGACTCTCACGCCGTCATTCCCGCGAAGGCGGAATCCACGAGTCACGTCCAAACTTTCAAGTCGCCATCCTCGCGAACGCTGGAATCCGCGAGTCACGTCGCAACTCTGAAGCCGTCATTCCCGCGAAGGCGGGAATCCACGAGTCGCGTCGTAACTTTCAAGTC
>NZ_LMHM01000012.1:234076-234269 GCF_001427785.1 Lysobacter sp. Root690 | reverse complement strand
GAAGGCGGAAATCCACGAGTCACGTCGTAACTTTCAAGTCGTCATTCCCGCGAACGCGGGAATCCAGTGCCTTTCACGCGAAAGCGCTTGAAGTCTCTGACGTATGCATAGCGCTGGATCACAGCATGTGCATGTGGCATCACGATCAGAGCGACCGTCGACATACTCAAGCCTTTCGCGTGAAAGGCACTGG
>NZ_LMHM01000012.1:136048-234060 GCF_001427785.1 Lysobacter sp. Root690 | reverse complement strand
CGCGGGAATGACGGACATGGGGAGAATCAGCGTTGAAGGCCGGGGCAGTGGAGATCCACGACAGTGGGTACGCAGTCGACAGTGGCGGCATAGGGATGCACCATTCAACGAAGAGCTGACGATCAGGTCGCCTGACCACTCTGCGCAGGCTTTCAGCTGAGCAGGCTGCTAATCGGTCCACGCGCTCATACTTATCCACATCCACCCATCCATCCACCCATCCGCATCGCCCCACCCCGCGTCGCACCCGCTGCGACACCCCCGCTCTACCCTGCCCCCATGGATTCGGCTCGCAAAACCCAGGTCTCGCTCCAGCCCACCGCGTTCAAGGGCCGCGGCTCGGCGTCCTACGTGCCGGGGCGTTATGCCGTTACCACCGCGCACGGCGAGGACGACGGCTGGGGTTCGGTGTACGTCGACGACGGCACCGACACGCGGCCGGAAACCCGGGTCACCGAAGAAACCGCGCGCAGCATCATCAGCCGCAACGATTCGCCCGATATCGCCTTCGGCCAGTCGGTCAATCCCTATCGTGGTTGCGAGCACGGCTGCGTGTATTGCTTCGCCCGGCCCTCGCATGCCTATCTGGAATTGTCGCCAGGGCTGGACTTCGAAACCCGCTTGTTCGCCAAGGTCAACGCCGCCGAGCGACTGCAGAACGAACTCGCGCGCCCGGGCTATCGCTGCGCGCCGATCGCGCTGGGCATCAACACCGATTCCTATCAGCCGATCGAGCGCCGCTTCCGCATCACCCGCGGAGTGATGGAGGTGCTCGACGCCTGCTCGCACCCTTTCAGCCTGATCACCAAGAACGCGTCGATCGTGCGCGACGTCGAGCTGCTCGCATCGATGGCGAAGCGCGGGCTGGTGTCGGTGTATTTCTCGGTCACCACCCTCGACAACCAGCTGTCGGCGAAAATGGAACCGCGCGCCTCGGCGCCGCACTCGCGGCTCAAGGCGATGCGGACCCTGGCCGAAGCCGGCGTGCCGGTCGGGGTGATGGTCGCGCCGACGATTCCGATGATCAACGACGGCGAACTCGAACACATCCTCGCCGCGGCGTACGAAGCCGGCGCGCGTGCGGCGGGTTATGTGGTGCTGCGCCTGCCGCACGAACTCAAGCAGGTCTGGCGCGAGTGGCTGCAACTGCACTACCCCGATCGCGCCGCGCACGTGATGAGCCTGATCCAGCAGATGAGCGGCGGCAAGGATTACGACAGCCGTTTTGGCCAGCGCATGCGCGGCGAAGGGCCGTTCGCGCAATTGATCGCGCAGCGTTTCCAGAAAGCCTGGCGCCGGCATGGCTTCGGTCGACTGCCGGCGCTGGACACCAGCCGTTTCGTCGCGCCGCGCAAGCCGACGCCGCAGCTGGAACTGTTCTGACGATTCAAGCGGTCGCCGCGTGCTAGCGACATCCTCGTCCGCGGCGTTCGCGGTGACGTCGATTCGGCAAGCACGAGCTAGTCCGAGCTAGTCCGAAATCGTCCCGCCGTCGGCAGGCGTTACCGATCGCTCGCCACCGATGCCGACCTTGTCCGGCGCGCAGCGTTGCGCGTGGCCGAGCCGCTCGGTCAGTCGTCGCGCCCAGGGACTCGGCGCACCGTCGCCGCCGATGTGTTGCGCGAGCCGGGCCGGCAAATAATCGTGGTGTTCAAGCTCGGACAGCGCAACGCGCGTACTCGCCGCGCAATCGCTGTCTGGCCCCAGGTGGCGTTCGCAATACGCCGACTGCTCGCGCAGCAAGCTCAGCGCTTGCTCCTTGCGGCACGAGCTCAACGCGTAGGAGGCGCGATACAACAACGCCTTGCTGGTCACCGAATGCATGGTCGGCCGGATGTGGTCGCCGCGCTCGATATGCGCGATCACATCGGCGAACAAGGCATCGGCCTGGGCATCGCGCCGGCGCCGAACCAGCAACTGGGCCAGGGCGAAATCGCTGACCAGCCGGATGTTGGCGTGAGGCGGAAAATACTTGCGGTTCTCGATCTGGCCGTCGATCAGCAGCCGCTCGGCGTGCTGCTGCGCGGCCTCGCCCGGTTGTTCGGCGAACGCCAGGGCCAGCTTGGTTTTCTCCAACGGCATCGGGATATCGGTTTCCTTGCCGGTGCGGATCAGCTCTTCGAGCATGTCCACGCCTTGCTTGAACGACTTGTTGTCGCTGCCGTCGCCGCTGAAGACCAGTTTGATCGCCAGGTTGTACTTCGCGCGCAGGCTGCGCTCGTGGGTAGGCCCGAGGGTCGTTTCCAGCAACGCCTTCGCCGCGTGCGCCTTGGCGACCGCCTCGCGGCCATGCCCGAGCACGGCGTCGTTCTGCGATTCCTGACGCAGCAGTTCGGCGTATTCGGGATGCCGCTCGCCGTAGGTCGCGACGATGATCGCGCGTGCCCGTGTCGCCGACCGCACCGCGGCGGACAGATCGCCGCACAGGTACTGGACTTCGGACGCGAGCACCCAGGCGCGGCCGGTCTCCGGGTGCTGTTCGCCGAAGGCGCGGCGGCGATAGGCCAGCAGCCGCTCGGCCTGCGCTCTGGCCTGCAAGTCCATGTCGTTTTTCAGCAGCGCATGCACCAGTTGGAAACGCGCGGCGTCGGCGAGCAGCGGATTGCCGCGTTCGGTCATTGCGATAGCCTGCTCCAGATCGCGCTCGGCGGCCCGAAGCTGATACTCGCGAGTGCGCCATTCGCCGCGCAAGGTCAGCAGTTCGGCGACCGAGTCGCGCGCCGCCGGACCCAGCGATCGCGCGTCGGCCAGGGCCGATTCCAGCATCGCCATCGCGCCATCGTCGTCGGCCAGTCCCCATTTGGCGCGCGCCAGTTCGGTCTGCAGCGCCAGTCGGCGCATGCGGGTGACGTCGTCGCGCGCGTTCTGCAACGGCCGCAAGGCCTGGCTGGCGAGCACTTCGGCGCGGTCGTAGCGCGCCTGCAGATTGAGCAGCGACGCCGACGCGGCGTCGACGCCGGGATCGCTGGCGCCATGTTCGCGCAACAGCCGCTCGGCCTCGTCGATCAAGGCTTGCGCATGCGGGTAGTCGCCGATCACCGTGTAGCCGCGCGCGAGCACGGCCAGGCCGCGCGCGCGCAGCGCCGGTTGATCGTGCGGGCACAGACGGCGCAACGCGGCCTCGGTCGCGATCAGGTTCGGGCGCGACGCGAATGGCAAGCGGCCCAGCCCGGAGGTCGAGGCGATGCCCAGGCGCGATTCGAACAAGCGGTCCAGCGCCGCGCTGGCGCGCGCGGTTTCCTGTGCGCGCTGTTCGCGCCAGCGTGCGTAGCCCCATACCGTGGCGAGCGCGAGGATCAGCAAGGCCAGCGCGATCACCATCGTTCGCCATCGGCGCGGCGATCGCGGCGCGACGCCGTCGTCGCGGGCGGAATCGCTCGCGTCGGGCTCAGCGCGCGCGTTGCGCACAAACATCATGCCGGTCGCCTAATGCGCGGGCTTCGATAAGCGGATCGCTGATCCGACTGTGGTCGAATGGAGCGCGATCGACCCGAGCGCGATCGGACCAACCGCGATCGAACCAGCATGGATCGATCGAACCATCGTGGAACGAACATGCGCGCGAGCGCACGAGGTGCTTTTTAACATGCATACAGAAGAACTCAATTTGGCACGCATGCCTTGAACGGCTTTTTTTATGCTGGATTCTCGCGACGAAAACGGCAACCACGACTAAAGAATAGGACGCACGCGGACATCGCGAGTGCCGATGCCTGTTGTCGTAGGTATCGAGGTGAAAGCGGATTGGAGGACACTGCGGCGACGGCGCTGCATCGCGATGCGGCACGCTTTCTCATCGCTTCAAGCATGTGTTCGTTATCGATGCGTTGGCGGAAATCGCGCGAATGCGCGATCGACCCATCACCCCACGCAATCGCGAGCGAATACGGTTTCGTCCGTTACCGTGTCGCGATCGCCGCTATCGCTGGCGTCGTCGCGGGCCGCCGCCATCGCCGGCTCATGCGCCGAGGCATTGCCGAGCAACGCGAACACCAGCGCGGCAATCGCCGTGGTCGCCGCGGCCAGGCCGTACATCAACCACGCGAAGGCCTGGTCGTAGCCGCGGATGAGTTCGGCCGGATCGAGTCGCGGCAGCAAGCCGTGAGCGCGCAGTGCATCGCCGGTGGCCAAACGCTGTGCGGCTTGTGCCAGCACCGCGCCATCGACCGTCGCCGTGGCGCCCAGGCGCAATTGCAGCAGACCGGCCAGGGCGGCCGCCACGACCGCGATCGCGATGCCCTCGCCCGATACCCGACTGGCGCCGAACACGCCGGCGGCCATGCCGGCGCGTTCCTTCGGCACCACGCTGATCGCCAGGCCGTCCATCAGCCCCCACGGCACCGCCGAGCCCGCGCCGATCAACAGCATCGGCGCGACCAAGCCGGCGACCGACCCGTCCGCCGCCAGCAGACCCATCCACACCAGACCGGCCGCGGCCAGCAACAAGCCGATCGCGCACAGGCGTCCGGCGGCGATGCGATGGCTCAGCACCGCGGCGATGAAGGGCACGACCAGCATCGGCGCGGACAAGGCGATCATCATCAGGCCGGCGTCGAGCGCGCTGAGCCCGTGGATGCCGATCAGCCGCACCGGCAACACGATGATCAGCGCCAGATAGCAGAAGCCGGTGCCGATCGGCAGCAACTGCGCGCCGACGAAGCGCGGGTACTTGAGCAGGCTCAGGTCGAGCATCGGCCGCGCCGCGCGGGTTTCCACCCGCACGAACAGCGCCAGCATCGCGGCCGAGCCGAGCAGGGCGGCGAGCACCCACGGATCGCTCCAGCCGCGTTCGGGCGCTTCGAGCACGCCGATGGTCAGCAATGCCAGCATCGCGGTCGAGCTGAGGCTGCCGGGCAGATCCAGCCGCGCCGCATCGGGGTCGCGCGACTCGCGCATGCGCGGCACGCCGAACACGGTCGCCAGCACCGCGATCGCCAGGCTCGACAGGAACACCGCGCGCCAGCCCTGGGTCTGGACCAGCCAGCCGGCCAGGCTGGGGCCGAACGCCAGCCCCAGTCCGAACGCGGTGCCGAGCAGGCTGAACGCGCGGATTCGTGCCGGACCGTGGAATTCCTGCGACAACGCGGCATTGCCGCCGGCCAACGCCAGCGCCGCGGCGACGCCTTGCAGCACCCGCAGCGCATTTAGAGTGAGCAGGTTCGGTGCCATCGCGAGCAGCAGCGACACCACCGCGTAGGCGACGATGCCGATCGAGAACACCCGCTTGCGGCCGTAGGTGTCGGCCAGGGTGCCGGCCGCCATCAGGCAGCTGCCGAAGGCCAGCATGAAGGCGTTGGTCATCCAATTGAGCGCGATCGGGCTGCCGCCGAGTTCGGCGGCGATGGCCGGGATCGCGACCGGCGGCGCGGTGAAACTCAGCGGCAGCACCAGGCCCGCCAGGCACACGGCGCCGAGAATCAGGAAACGGTCGTAGCGGCCGGGCAGGGCGGCCGCGGGAAGCGGAGAGGGCATGGGAAGGTCGCGTCGGGGGCTGGCAACCAGGGTAGTCGCGCCGCAATCGACGAAAAACACCGGCTTGGGCCGGTCTTTGTGGAATGATTGGCTTTAATCGGGATTCGAGATTGGGGATTCGGGATTCGCAAAAGCCCAGAGCCAAGCCGGCCCGAACCGCCCTATCAATCCCGAATCCCCAATCTCGAATCCCGGCCTTCCATGGACAAACTAGCCAGCCTGCAAGCCTTCATCCGCACCGCCGAGACCCGCAGTTTCGTCGCGGCCGGGCGCCTGATCGGGGTGTCGTCCTCGGCGGTCGGCAAGAGCGTAGCCAAGCTGGAACAGCAGCTCGGCGTGCGCCTGCTCCAGCGCAACACCCGCAACGTGCGCCTGACCGAGGAAGGCCGCCAGTTCTACGAGCGCTGCCGGCCCTTGCTCGACGAGCTGGCCGACGCCGAGGCGATGCTGACCCACGCCATGCAGGCGCCGCGCGGCCGTCTGCGGGTCAGCCTGCCGAACGCGGGTTATCGCTTCCTGCTGCCGGTGCTCGGCGAATTCCGCCGGCGCTATCCCGAGGTCGAGCTGGACCTGGATTTCAACGATCAGCTGGTCGACGTGATCGAAGGTGGCTTCGACCTGGTGATCCGCAGCGGCGACATGCCCGACTCGCGTCTGCGCGCGCGCCGGCTGGGACCGTTCTGTTTCATGCTGGTCGCATCGCCCGAGTACCTCGCGCGGCGCGGCGAACCGCGCGCGCCGGCCGATCTGGAAGTCCACGACTGCATCCATTTCCGCTTCGCCAACAGCGGCAAGGTGCAGGAATGGTCGCTGCGCCTGGAACCGGGCGAAACGCCGCCGCACCTGCCGGCCTCGCTAGTGTGCAACAACAGCGAAGCCGCCGTGCTGGCGGCGCTGCACGGCTGGGGCATCGTGTATTCGGTGGATTTCCTGGTCCGCGATTACCTGGCCTCGGGCCAGTTGCGCCGGGTGTTGCCGGGGTTCGAGACTCAGCGAGGGCAGTTCTGGGCGCTATGGCCGGCGCACCGGCACGTGTCGCCGAAGCTGCGGGTGTTCGTGGATTTTCTGGATGAGCATTTGTTTGTGCAGGGGGCGGTGAATTGAGGACGAAGGTCTTCGGCGTTGACTCGTCGTGCTTATCAACAGTGGGCATGAACTTGATCATCAACTTGTCGATTTGCCCGCGTCCCTTCCACCCGTCATTCCCGCGAACGCGGGAACCCAGCGACTTTCGTGCGAAAGAATTTGAAGTCGAGTCGGTGTGATGTATGCCGGTTCCTTCAGCGAGGCCTCAAAACACACAGCCATCGAAAGTACGCAAAAGTCGCTGGATGTTCGGCTTCGCCGAAGAAAAGCGGAGCCCGCGTTCGCGGGAATGACGGTTGGGAGAGGCGAGGGCAGGTGAGGAAGCGACGATCACAGTAAGAATGCGGCTACCGGCGAAGCCGAGGGCCTGCGACCGCAGCGACAACATGCGGCTACATCAACAAATGCAGTAGCGACATTGATCGCGTCGAGTTACCAACAAGCGTTTACCCACAACGCGACTGCGCCCCCTCACCGCAACCGCCGCTCCGCCTCTTCCCCAAACCCCCGCCGATACGAGGTCGGATTGGTTCCCACCGAGCGCGCGAAGCGATCGCGGAAGGTCGTCGCCGAGGCGAAGCCCACTTGCATCGCGATCTGCTCGACCGACAGGTCGGTGGTTTCCAGAAACTGTTGCGCGCGGCGGATGCGCGCGATCAACAACCACTGCAAGGGCGTGGTGCCGGTCTGCTCGCGAAAGCGCCGGTTGAGCGTGCGGGTGCTGATCGCCGCGCGCCGCGCCAGGTCGTCGATCAGCAACGGCCGGTCCAGATGCTGCTCCATCCAGCGCAGCAGCGGCGCCAGCGAGGCATCCGATTGCGGCGCCTCATGCACAACCAATGGCGAATGATCGGCGCCGCGCTCCATCGGCATCACTGCCCAGCGCGCGGCCGCGGCCGCGGCGGCCGCGCCGCAGTCGCGTCGTACCAGGTGCAGGCACAGGTCGATGCCCGCCGCCGACCCGGCCGAGCTGAGAATCTGGCCGTTGTCGACGAACAACACGTCCGGATCGACCCGCACCTGTGGATAACGCTCGGCCAGTTCGACCGTGGTCGACCAGTGCGTGGTCGCGCGCTGATCGTCGAGCAGGCCGGCCTCGGCCAGCACGAAGGCGCCGGTAGAGATCGAGGCGACCCGCGCGCCGCGTCGCGCGGCCGCGCCGATCGCGCCCAGGGTCGCCGCTGAGATCGGTGCGCGCCAATCCGACAGGCCCGGCACGATCACGGTGTCGGCCCGATCCAGCGCGGCCAGGGTGTCGGCGAGGATCAGCTCCAGCATGCGCGTCTTGATCCGTTCGGTTTCGGCGCAGATCCGCACCTCGTACGCCGGCTCGCCATCGGCGCGGCGAACCGAGGGAAACACCAGGCCGGGAATCGACAGCTCGAACGGCAGGACACCCTCTACGGCGAGGACAGCGATCCGATGCATTAACGGGAACTTCGTGGGGCGGGGGATGCCCCGATTCTAGCCACCGCTCCGTGGCCGTACCGGGGACCGCTGCCGCAGCTTGGGCGATGGCCGAAAGCAGGCGCAATCTGGCGGTTTCCACGTCATTGGCACGTCGCTGGCTGGTGCGCACGCGCGGGCTCGACCACAATGCGATGCATATGCAGGCGCGATACCGCGCCGCCGTCAGGAAGACCAGTCAACGCCCGGATGCCGCACCGCCGTCGTCACGCACTTATCCACCGCCGCCGCCCGCGTCTGTTTCGGGGCCCGGCCGCTGACGCCGCATTCGCATGCGACCCGGCAGCGTGCCATGCCGGCGATGTCGCCGCGCCGATTCGAGCCGGCGCCGGGCGACCGCCGATGTGCGCGCCGTCCACGTCCTCTCACTCCGTCCCGATCGATGCGGCCGCCGCGCTGCAAGGAATCCTCATGCCTTCTCGCTCCGCCGCGATCCGCCGCCTGTTCGGCCTGGCCCTGTTCGGTTTCGCATTGTTCGCCGCCGGCGCGCAGGCCGCCGGCTTCGACTGCAAGCACGCGCGCAGCACGGTCGAAATCAGCATCTGCGCCGATCCCGGGCTGTCGCGCCTGGACAGCGAAATGAACGATCTCTACCGCCAGATCCAGTCCGAGACCGCCGGCGTCGACGGCGAAACCGGCCGCCGCGTCGATCCGATCGCCGCCGAACAACAACGCTGGCTCGCGCGCCGCAACGCCTGCGCCGACCGCGCCTGCCTGGACCGCGCCTACCGCGATCGCCTGGCGCAGATGAAGCGCGACTGGTCCGATGCGCTGGCACCGTCGGCGAGCGCGCCCGGCCCCGCGGTGTATCGCTATGAGCGCCATGGCGATTTCAAGGTTTTCATCGCCGATTTCCGCCGCGCCGTCGCCGCCGGTGATCGCGCGGCGGTGGCGAAGATGACCGCGCAGCCGTTCCTCGACTACAGCCAGGGCGAGAGCTGCCTCGACCGAGCCGATCCGTGCGACGCCGAACAGCGCAGCCACGACGCCAGCGCGAGCAACGAACGCGAAGTGATCGGCCTGTACGACCGCATCATCACCGCCGCGGTGCGCTCGGCGTTGCAGGCCAACAAGATCCGCGCGTACTCGCAGCGCATCGACGCGGCCAAGGACGAAAACGGCGAGGTGCAGGTGCCCGGGCCGATCGGGCCGGGCGAGTACCTGCTCGACAGCGAAGACGTGTATGCGCAGCGCGTGTTCAAGAAGGTCGGCGGCGTTTACAAGTTGCAGCGCGTGCCGTTCTATTCGTAAGCCGGACGTCCTTTCGTGCGCCGCGCTGCTGCGCGCATGATCGAATTGGTTTTCGCCATCGGTTCCACTTACCGAGTTCCAACGAGCCCCATTATGTCCGCAACGCCGAACCCGATTCACCTTCGATCGCCGCTGCGCACGCGTGCCGCATGGCTAGCGCTGTGCCTGAGCCTGTGCGGCGCCGCGCAGGCCGCCGCGCCTGCCGCGCCGACGTCGCCATTCGATGGTTACTGGCAGACCTGCGAGCGCTACCAGGGCGAGGAGTACTGCGAGAGCCTGCAACTGAGCCAGCAAGGCGCGACGATCCGCGCGGCCTGGAACTGGCGTGCCAGCCAGACCGGCGGCACCGACCTGCTCAAGGGACGCATCGAGGACGGCCGCGCCGTGTTCGACACGTCGGGCTGCCAAGTCGCCTCCGAGCGCGAATGCCGGCCGAAGCAACAGGCGCGACCGACGCTGATGGTGCTGCTGCGTTGCGGGCGCGACCTGTACTGGGTGCATGACCGCAAGCGCGGCTGCGCTGACGTGAAACCGAGCGAGCGCTATCGCCGTGTCGAGCCCAAGGCGCTGGCCGCGGACGTGGTCGACTTTGCCGGCTACGACTTCTTCCGTCAGCCCTGACTGACTGCCACGCCCGCCGACACTCAGTCCAAGGACACTTACGCATGCGTTTGAACCGCACCGCTCGCCGCCTGGCGACCCTCATCGCGATCGTGGCCTTGCACGGCAACGCCCAGGCCGCGTCGCCCGCGCCGCGGCCTTCGTTTGATTGCGCCCGCGCGAGCAGCGAGGTCGAACACGCGATCTGCGCCGACTCGCGACTGGCGCGCGCCGATTCCGAACTGGCGCGAATCTACCGCAGCACCCTGGCCGGTCTGGATGCGCCGGCCGCCGCCGCGTTACGCGATGAGCAGCGCTGGTTCCTGCAGTTACGCGACGCGGGCTACGCCGATGCGGCGGCGCCCGAGAAAGCCGAGGAGTTGCGCAGCACGCTCGACTATCGCCGTGAGTATCTGGGTCAGATTCAGGCGCATCCGGCGCCGGGCCTGGCCGGCCGTTGGCGCAACATCGCCGGCGAAATCGAGATCCGTCGCGACGCGAAAGGTCGCTGGGACGTGCAGGCCAACGCCGCGCATCCGCTCGACGGCCGCTGGCTCTGCGACGCCGCCGGCCGCGACCGCGGCGAGGCCGATACGGCGAGCGTGCATGTCGACGACGATGACAGCGTGCTCAAGCTGGAGCGCGCGGGCGCGACGTTGCAGGTGACCGCGCTGAATGCGAAGGGCGAGCGCTTGACCATGCCCGATTACTGCGGCCACAACGGTTCGCTGGAAGGCACCTACTTCGCGGTGCCGCCCGCCAAGCGTTGATTCGTCTTCACCCTACGCGGCCGCTGTCGGCGCGGCGATGCGTGCATCGATGCGGATCGAGGCGTTGCGGTATGTGATGCGGATGGACAGCGAAGCCATCGAGACTCGATCAGTCACGCAGACTTACAAGCTATGCGTGCGGGNNNCACAGGCGTCGTCGCCGCGAGATCGCGGTCGCGGCTCGCGCCGCTCCTACAGTCGCTTTCGGCCGCAGTGTCGATGCCTGACGTCGTTGATGGTCGATGCTGTCTCAACGAGCGCAAACAAAAAGACCCCCGCGCCGCAGCACGGCGCGAGGGTCGTAACAACCACCAAGCTTGCTCAAACGAGCTTGCTCAAATCAGAGCACGGGTAACGCTCAGTTCTTGCAACGCGCCGCGGTCGAGCCTTCCGGCAGACCGACGTTGACCGCTTCCCATGCGCACGCCACGGTCTTGACCGCGCTGGCCTTGAGCAGACCGCGATCGACCAGGTCCTGCGCCGCGGTCTGGGTCGCCACGCGCGCATCCGGGTAGCTGGCCTGCGAGGTCAGATACAAGGTGTTGGCGCGGTACCAGATCTGCCCGGCGACGGTCGGGGTCAGGCCCTTGAGGCCGGTCGCGCCGTTGCACACCAGATCGGACGGCAGCACGGTCTTGCGATGCGACTTCGGCACCTTCTGGCCTTCGGCCAGCAGGTAGAAGAAGTGATTGCCCACGCCCGAGGTGTAGTGCGGGTCTTCCTCGGTGAAGCCGCCGGCCGGGTAGCAGTCGAACGAACCGTTGCCTTCTTCGTCGGCGTCCAGGCTCGGCTTGAACATGTAGCGCAGCGGCACGCCGCTGAGCATGACGTTCTCGCCGATCAGGTAATCCGGCGGATCCTTCGGGCTGTTGTCGAAGAATTCGACCAGGGTGCCGTGGATGTCGGAGGTCGCTTCGTTCAAGCCGCCGGCATCGCCCGAGTACATCAGGCCCGAGGTCGCCTGGGTCACGCCGTGCGACATTTCGTGGCCGGCCACGTCGAGCCCGACCACCGGATTCGACACACCGTAGTCGCCATTGCCGTAGACCATGCGCTTGGCTTCGCCGTCCCAGAACGCGTTGGTGCCGCCCACATCGATGAAGAAGAAGTAGGTGAAGGTGACATTGACGAAGCTCTGCACGCCGAGGCTGTCGCCGAAGATGCCGACGCGGTCGTAGAACTTCTTGTAGTAGTCCCAGGTCTTCGACACGCCGTAATGCGCTTCCACGCCGGTGCGCTCGATGTTGGTCATCTGCTCGTTGCCCCAGACGTTGTCGGCATCGAACATCGGCGGCGCGGTGAAATCGCCGCCGCCGAACACCAGATCGACGACGGTGCCGCCGGTGTTGTGCACGGTGCCGCCGCCGCGCTTGTCGTCGCGCAGCAGATAGCCCGCGCCGCGGCCGTCGCTTTCTTCCGCGCCGACCTTGCTGGTGGAGATCGGCACCTTGCCGCGGGTGATGGTGAAGCCTTCGCCCTGCGCCGCTTCGGCGGTGTAGATGCGGCTGTCGCGGCCGAGCAGGCCGCCGTTGTCGGCGTCGACGTAGATCAAGTCATGGACCGGGCGCTGCGCCTTGTTGAGGCCGCGGAAGGTCACCTCATAGGCGAGCTTGGGCTCGTTGTTCTGAGCGAAATACACCATGCGCGAGGACGGCTTGTCGATGAAACGGCCGGCGAAATGCACGCCGGCATCGGCGATCGCCTGCGCCGACGACAGCTTCGGCGTGGCCGCGCCGCCCTGGCCGAGCTTGAGGTCCATGGTCTTGCTGACCGAGGTCAGCAGGCCGCCCTTGAGATGCGCGACCAGATCGCCGCCGATCACCGGCAGGCCTTGGTAATCGCGATTGAAACGCACGTGCTGGCTGCCGTCGGCTTCGACGATCAGATCGCGCGGCACATAGCGTTCGGCTTCGATCGCGGCGCGATCGGCGCCGGCCAAGGCCTGCGCGCCGGCGCTTTGCAGCTTCTGCGCCTGCAGCAGTTCGCGCGCGCGCGCCACCGCGGGGCTGAGTTCGAGCTGCGCCGACGGCGTGCTGCCCGAGACAGTGGAATAGGCGCTGTGCGCGGCGGTCGACGATGCGGTGTTGGCGTTTGCATTGGCGTGCGACGCGGTCTGCGAGGTTGCGCTGCCTTGGTTCTGCGCGCTGGCGCTGGCGGTGTTGCCGTCGCGATGCGCGGTGACCAGCGCGGTGGCGGTGGTGCCGGTGATCGCCAGCAGGATAGAGGCGGTCAGGATGCGTTGTTTCATGGACATGCGTAGCTCTCCGAGTCATGCAACAAAGAAGAAAAGAGAAGCAAATCGCCGCGGCGCGATCGTGGTCGCGCGCGGCGTTACTGCACAACGGCAGGGATCTTGATGCGACTGCGAAGAAGCGATCGACAGCGGACTTCGTTGTCTCTTCGTCAGCATTCCCCATGCATCCGAACGCTGCCCGAGCGCACACCCCCCACCTTTTCCACACACGATGTGGTCGTGGGATGCGCGAAATGGGATGTGCGTCAGAAGTCATCGAACGCGCGCATGTGTGTGGGTGAAACTTAGTAACAAGTATCGATGCACGATGTGCGGCGATGGGTTGAGCTTGGATGCGCGCGTGCGCACGAGTGCGATGAGCGTGGGCGTGGCTGTGCGTAAAGATTGCTTAAGACGTTGGGTAAGGGGCGTCCACGGCGATGACGATCCGCGCACGTCAGCGTCGGTTCGACCTGCGCTTGCGCTTCCATCGCCCTGGCGCGCACCTGCCGGCGCCCGCACAGCCACGCCGATAGACGAGATGGCAGTATGGGAAACCGCCAGATGCCGAGTGGCCACACGCATGGCAAGAGCCGTATCACCGGAGAAGCTGCGTGAGTACGCGGAACTGGAGAAGTATCTCCATGTCTTCGCCACCTGCGTCTGGAAGATTCCGCAGGACGCCGAGCATCACCCGACGACGGTCGGCAGGCGCAATGTGGCGCGGTACGGCGTCTCGCGCGCACTGACCGGATTGCGGCAGGCCGTCAACGACACGCTCGAGGCCCTCGATGACTGGCCGCCGGAATCGATCGCAGCGCTCGATGCGTTGCTACGCGGCGAAGGGATCGTCACGGTCACCGAGCTTCGGCGCAGAAGCTCGCGCCAGTTGCGCCGGATAGTGAAGGCAGGCGAGATCAGGAGCGAGACGGAGTATTACCTGGTGAAAGGTATCGTCGACGGTTGCGTCGATACGATCACGGCCGAAGAGCTCGCCAGTTTCAACATGCTGATCGCCGGATTCGAGGCGAAGGTCGCGAACGCGACTTAGGAAAGCGCGCCGCTCAAGGCCGCGGCGAAGATTGGCGGACGGTTCGAGCAGGCTCGGACGGCGCCGCTCTTCAGCGGCAGGCGAGGGCGCTCGCATCGTTGCGATGCGAGCGGAGCGAACAACGTCGGGGCCGAACGCCCTTCCAATTAAAAGCGTTCGCGGCGCATGTCTAAAACGCCGGCGCGCATGCCTTGGCCATGCGCTTCAGCGCGGCGGCGCCGGCATGATGTGCGACAGGTAGATGCGGCTGTCTTCGAAGATGCGGATCGCCACCGGCAGGCCGAGCTGCACCGACAGATGGAAGGCTTCGCTCTTGGCGGCGGCCGAGGCCGCGGCCGGGTTGTCGAAACGTTCGTCGGCGACGTCGCACGACAAGGTGCGGCCGAGGTAGGTGGATTCGTTGAGTTGCACGGTGTACGGCATCACGGTCATCAGCCTTGTCGAACGAATCGGAGTTGCCCCGGCCCAGCTTGACCGCTTGCTCAAGGCGGCGACCCATTCCTTTGCTGAGCGGCGTCCGTTGCCGGCGCATAAGTCGTGCTGCCGGGGCGGAGATAAGGTGACTTAACCACTTATGGTTTGCCCTAGGGGGACCACGAGGCGCGGCGTAGGAAATTTCCTACGCTGGGGTAGGGCGTTGCGCGGTGTCGTAGGCGCGGGCATCCGGCGGTAGCGCCGCGAGCGGGCGACTGCGTGGTCGCGACTCGCGTCGCTCCTACAGGTAGCCCATGTAGGAGCGGCGCAAGCCGCGACCGCGCCACATCGACAACCGCGAAACCATCCGCCGATCGGCACGCCGCGCCCTGCGCATGAACCGCGGCTGTAAGTCGCCGGTCACCCACGACTTTCGACGGATACTGTCGTCCGATCGATCGCCTAGCGTCGCAGCACGCTCTCACATGATTGCGATCAGGACGGCCCGATGCCCGCCACTGCCAGGACAAAGACAGCCGTGCGCCGCCTACCCGCGTTACGCGGACGCCTGCGCGGTTCGCGCCGTTGGCGTGGTTGGCGCCTGCGTTTCGCCTGCGCCGCGCTGCTATGGTCGATCGGCTGCGCGGACATCGTGATCGCCCGCGAAACCCCGCCGTCGCGATCCGCATCGAAGCCATCGCATTCGCCCGCGCCGATGCCTCGTCCGAGTCGCGACCCGGGCCGCGCAGTCCAGCGTCGCCCGAGCGTCGCGCTGGGCGATCCCGGCGTCGCGCGGCGCGACGCCATGCATTGCCCCGGCCTGTCCTCGCGCAGCAGCGAAACCCAGCGCCAGGCGCGTCGCGGCGCCTGCCTGCGGCGGGCGCAAGCTCAGGACAGGGCCGGCCAAAACGGACCGTCGAGCCACAGCCAGCGCGCCATCCAGGCGCTGACGAAAGCGATCAGGGTGGTCAAGGGCAAGCCGATGCGCAGGAAATCGCCGAAGCGGTATTGACCCGGGCCGAGGATGAGAAGGTTGCCGTGATGCCCGATCGGAGTCAGGAACGCGACCACCGCGCCGAGCGCGGTGCACACCACGAACGGCGTCGGCGGCAGGCCCAGCGATTGCGCCAGCGAGATCGCGATCGGCCCGAGCAGCACCGTGGTCGCCGCATCCGACAGAATCTGGGTCAGCAGCGCGGCGGCGGTGAACATCACCAGCAGGATCATCAGCGGCGACCAGCCCGCGATCACGTGCAGCATTCCCTGCGCCAGCAATTGCGCGGTGCCGGTCTGTTCCATCGCCACGCCCAACGGGATCACCCCGGCGATCATCACGAAGATGCGCACGTCGATCTCGCGGTAGGCCTGTTCGACATCGACGCAGCGCGTGGCCACCATCGCCACCGCGCCGAGCAGGAACGCCAGTGGCGCCGGCAGCCATTCGGTCGCGGCGGTGAGCACGGTCAGGGCCAGGATCGCCAGCGCCAAGGGCGCGCGGATGCGCCGGCGCGCCTCGCCGGCGAACGGCACCAGCATCAGGAAGCCGTGGTGCGCGGCCAGTTCGGTGAAGCGCGCCGGCCGGCCCCACAGCACCAGCAGGTCGCCCTCGCGCAGGCGTGCGTCGGACAGACGCGGCGCGACCGCGCCCTGCTGCCGCCACAGGCCGGCGATCACCGCGTGGAAGCGGCGGGCGAAATCCAATTCGCGCACGCTGCGGCCGATGAATTCCGAACCCGGCGCGACCACCGCCTGGACCAGCTGCGGATCGCCGTCGCCGTCGGCGTGCTCGCCGAAGCGCTTGATCGCGTTGAGGTCGAGGCCGGCGTCGTCGTGCAGCGAGGCCAGCGCGTCGGCCGAGGCTTCGACCAGCAGGATGTCGCCGCTGATCAACGGACTGCTCGGGCCCAGGTCCTGACGGCGCTGGCCGTCGCGCAGCCAGCCGGTCATCACGAAGCGGTCGCCGAGCGCCTTCTGCAACTCGGCCAGCGGCCGCGTGCTCCAGCGCGAGCCTTCGACGATCACCAGTTCGGTGCGGTAACGGTCCAGGCGCAGGTAGCCGTCGTCGCCGTGCTCGCCGCCGCGCTTGGGCAGGAACCAGCGCGCCGCGAGCATGTACAGCACGCCGATCGCGACCAGGGCCAGGCCGATCGGGGTGATCGAGAAAATGCCCAGGCCCGGCGAACCGCTGCGTTCAAGCAGGTTGTCGGCGAGCAGGAAGGCCGGCGCGCTGACCAAGGTCAGGGTGGTGCCGAGCGAAGCCGCGAACGACATCGGCATCAGCAGACGCGAGGCCGACAGCCCGCGCGACTTCGCGAACCGGGTCAGGATCGGCAGCATCATCGCCGTGACCATGACGTGGTGGGTGAACGAGGACAGCGCCGCGACCGCCGGCATGGTCACCGCGATCGCGCGGCCCTCGCTGTGCCCGGCGGCGCGTCCGATCCACTGACCCAGCCGCTCGGTGATGCCGGTCGCGGCCAGGCCGCCGGAAATCACGAACACCGCCGCGACGATGATCGCCGGTTCGCTGGCGAACCCCGACAGCGCCTGCTTGGAATCGAGCACCCCGGTCAGCACCAGCGCCAGCAGGGTCAGCATCGCCGTGACGTCGACCCGCAGCCGCTCGCTGACGAACAAATACAGCGCTGCGCCCAGGATCAGCAGGAAGGCGATTTGCGAAAAGTCCATCGCCGCATTGTGCAAGACTTGGCCGTGTCGACGCCGTATGCGCCATCCACCGAGCCGTCACCACCGGTTTGGCTACACTCTGCGGTCACGCCGCCCGAGCCATGCCGCTCCATTCGATGAGCCTGCCGCTTCCCCCGAGCAACGCCCCCAAGGCCGGAGACGACCGTTTCCGCCTGGCGATGACGGCATCGAACATCGGCATGGCGATCGTGTCCACCGACGGCATCTGGCTGGAGGTCAATCCGGCCCTGTGCGCGATGCTCGGTTACCGCGTCGACGAATTGCGCGGCCACCATTACAGCGACGTCACCCATCCCGACGATCTGGCGATCAGCCAGCATCTGGTCGCCGCGCTGGTCAGCGGCGCGCTGGCCTCGGTCGACGAACACAAGCGTTACGTGCATCGCGACGGCAGCGACGTGTGGGTACAGCTCAACGTCGCGGTGATGCGCGACGAAGACGGCACCGCGCAATATTTCATCTCGCACATGCGCGACATCCGCGGCGAACGCGAGGCCGGCATGGCGCTGAGCGCGCGCGCCGAGGAACGCAGCGCTGAGCTCGACGCCTCGCACCGCCAGCTGCAGCTGTTCGCCGACGCGGTCGCCCACGACCTGCGCGCGCCGCTGCGCTCGATCGAGAGTTTTTCCGCGCTGCTCCACGAACGCGCCGCCGAGCGCCTGAACGAAACCGACCGCGATTACCTGGCGCGGATCCGCGCCGCCGCCTCGCGCATGACCGGGCTGCTGGCGGCGTTGACCGAGTTGTCGCACGTGACCCGCACGCAGATGCGGATCGCGCCGGTCGACCTGAGCCTGCTCGCCGACTGGGTCGGCGCCGAGCTGCAGGACGCCGACCCGCGCCACCGCGCCCAGATCAGCGTCCAGCCCGGCCTGCAAGTCGAGGGCGATGAGCGGTTGCTGAAGCTGATGCTGAACCAATTGATGCACAACGCCTGGAAATTCACCTGCGAACGAAGTGCCGCCCGGCATGCTGCCGCGCAAGCTTCAGCACCGTCGGCCTCAGCGGCCGACGAGCCCGAGCCGGTCCGCATCGAGGTCTTCGGTGAACGGTCCGGTGACCGGCTGGTGCTGTCGATACGCGACCAAGGCACCGGATTTGACATGCGATATGCTCACAAATTGTTCGAACCGTTCCAGCGCCTGCACGGGCCGGATCAGGGCGGCGGTCACGGCCTCGGGCTGGCGATCGCCTGGCGCATCGCCGAGCGTCACCGCGGCCGGCTGAGCGCCCATTCGCAGCCCGATTTGGGCAGCACGTTTACCGTAGAACTGCCCGTCGTGTCCGCGGGCGAGGACACCCCGAATGCATAAGGAAATCCTGCTGGTCGAAGACAACCCCGACGATGTCGAGCTGACCCGGCTCGCCTTCGACGAGGCCAAGATCGCCAACAGGCTGGTGGTGATGGGCGACGGCGCCGAGGCGCTGGATTACCTGTTCGCCCGTGGCCGCTATTCCGATCGCGATCCCAACGATCTGCCGTCGATCGTGCTGCTCGATCTCAACCTGCCCAAGGTCGACGGTCGCGAAGTGCTGCAGGCGATCCGCGCGCACGAACCCACCCGCACCCTGCCGGTGGTGGTGCTGACCACCAGCACCGAGCCGTTCGATGTCGAGGCCAGTTATGCACTCGGGGTCAACAGCTATATTCAGAAGCCGGTGGATTTCGAGCAGTTCGTGTGGGCGGTGAAGCAGGTCGGGTTGTATTGGCTGGTGTTGAACCATCCGCGCAATCCTTGAGGATTTGGCGGGGCTGAAGCTTTAAANCAAAAGCTGAAGAGCAAAAGCTGAAGAGCAAAAGCTGAAGAGCAAAAGCTGAAGAGCAAAAGCGAATCCCCCCTGGCCCCCCTTTTACAAAGGGGGGAACCCCTTGCGGCAGGGGTGGCGCGATCGGAGACTTTCCCGATTCCCGATTCCCGCGAATTGAATCCGCGAATCCGCGCCAATACCGGATCCGCGAATCGCGCCTGCGGACGCCAACAAGCGCGTCAACTCACCCCCTTTAAAAAAGGGGACCGGCGCCCGGCGAAAAACCGTCGCGGCGACAGCACCGTCAGCGCCGGGGGATTTGCTCCACCCCAGCGCGCAGCCTCATCCCACGCGCACCCTCACCCCGCGTACAACCGCTCGGCCCGCTGAAACAGAATCCAGCTGGTCGCGATGTACTTATCCCCACCCTTAGGCCGATTGCCGCGATGGGTGTGGGTGAACGCCGCCGGCGCGATCAGCAGGTCGCCCGCGCGCGGCGCGATCTTGCGGCGCTGATAGAGGAATTCGGTTTCGCCTTCCTCGAAGCCGTCATTCAAATAAATCGTCCACAGCACGTGCCGGTGCAGCGTCTCCGCGCTCTGGTCGCGCGGGTACAGCTCGCAATGCCAGTACGGATAGCCGCCGCGGTTGGCGGTGTAACGCTGCAGGTTGATCGCACCGGGACGGAACACGGTCTGCGCGATCGGCGACAAGGCGTTGTCGTCCATCTCGGCCACGCGCTCGGCGGTGAGCCGATGGCGTTTGCCATCGGCGCTGGGGGCTTCGAGCATCAGCGGCGCGATCATCGTGTGCGGATAGCGGCGCAGGTACTGCAACAGGCCGCGGAACACCGCCAGGTTCAAGGCGAGCTCCATGTCCTTCCAGCCTTCGCGTCCGGTGATGGTGAGATCGCGGCTGTCCTTGAGGTCGGGCATCACCCCGCCGCCGACCCGGCCCGGCTCGCTGTCGCGGCTGGCGTCGAAGCGCTGCACCAGCGTCGCGCATTGCTCGCGCGTGAGCGCCTGCGGATAGACCTCGATGAAATCGTCTGCGCTGGAATCGGTCGTCGATGACATGGCGTTGATGGCTGGAAGAGGGTGCGCCGGGCCTGGCTCGGGCAAGGCGGGCATCGTCGCACGCGCGCGCCGGGTTGCAAAAACGCAACGCCACGGCATGCGATCGCAAACACGGTCAGCCAAACCGCCGAGGAGCCGGCTCAGCAAGCCTGAGCGGTGAACGGTTCATCCATTGACGCCGCGCAGCATGTCCGCGTTCAGCGCCGGACCGCGTAACCGCGGCGCAACGTTTTATGGCCCAGATCCCTGGCATGTTTTCGGGGTTTGGCAAAAAAACCATGAATTTCAGCTATTTGAAAGCTTGGCACGACTCTCGCGTAGGTCCTCTCGCGCCGCTTCGACTGCCCCCGAATCGCGCGCCCTGAGTCCCCGCTTCGGAGTACGTCGTCATGTTCGCCATCCCCCGTCGGTTCGACCGCACCCCGCTGCAGCGGGTAGTGAGCGCGGCCTTGCCCTGCGCCGTCGCCGCCGTGTTCGCGGTCGCCGGCCAGGTCCACGCCCAGGACGCCGCGCCGGGCGCGAACCCGACCAACGACGCGAGCGAGGACCCCAGCGTGGTGATCGCCCGCACCGTCCACCCGCGCATCGCCTACCGCGCGCTGCCGGCGCAGGACAATCCGGTGCGCACCCAGGCCACGACGTTCCCGGCGCAGATCTTCCACGGCACTCTGGAACGCTCGCTCGCGCCGTTGATCGGCGACGCCGAACTCGATCAGCACGGCTCGGCCGGCCTGAGTCCGACAACCGCCACGCAGGCATTGACCGGCCTGCTGGTGCCGGCCGATGCGATGGGCGCGGCCAACCCGAACGCGATGCTCGGCGGTTCGGCCTCGGCGCCGCCGATGGGTCCGACCATGAGCGTCGGCGGCGCGGTCAAAAGCGCCACCGCCGGGATCGGCGATCTGGTCACCGGCAGCGTGATGCAGGCCTTGGCGCCGCAAGTCGCGCCGATGCAGGGGCCGGGTCGATGAGCGCGCGGCTGCGTCCCCTGCGGCTGACGCCGTTCGGTTTGGCGGCGTGCCTGTTGGCGACCGCGATCTGCAGCGACGCGCGCGCCGACGAGCCGACCGCGCCCGCGGGCAGCGACCGCGCCCGCATCGCCGATGCGGCCCGCGGCCTCGACGGCCGCGCGGCGATCAACCAGACCGCCGGCGTCGGCAACGCGCAAGCCAATCTTGCCGCGATCGCGATCACGCCCGAGGGCCTCGCCCTCGCATCGCTGCATGCCGATCAGCGCATCGCCGAGACCGACATCGAGATCGACGCCGCACGCATCGCGTCCGGCCGCGCCTCATCCGCGCGCATCGACGCGCACGCCTTCGCCGACAGTCGCGGCCTGGTGCAGTTGAACCAGAGCGCGGGCAGCGGCAACCGCCAACTCAATGCGTTCGCGTTGAGTCACGGCCGCATCGCGACCGGTGTCATCGCCGGACTCGACGATGCCGCGCTGGCGTCGGTGGCCGGCGCGAATGGCGACGACGCCTACGGCGCGAACGCCGCGCCGAGCCTGCGCGAGGCGGTCATCGCCGACGACGCCTTCCGCGGCGGCCAGGGCGTGCTGCAACTGAATCAGACGGCGGGGATCGGCAATGCGTCGGTCAACGCCATCGTGCTCCAACTGCCCGGGGGCGTTCCATAGAAAAAACGGCAGATCGCAAGGCCCTAACCACCACTACCAGGAGTCCGACCCATGAACGTTCAATTCACTCTGCTGGCCCTCGCCCTGAGTCTGACCATCGCCGCGCCGGCCTACGCCGAAGGCGACGATGCGCGGATCGACAGCTCGACCCGGATCGGCAACAGCATCGACGTGTCCGGCAAGGTGCATGTGAAAGGCAAGATCCGCGTCACGTCCGAATCGGCGGCGACCGTCGACCAGGATCAGATCACCGACAGCAACGAGTCCTGGGGCGACGGCGACCACACCGCGCACCTCGGCGGCAGCGCCTTGTCGGATGCGCAGGGCAACATCGGCGCCAACGTCGCCGCCGGCGTGGGCAACGCGCAGGCCAACGACACGGCGCTGTCGGCGGTCGACGGCGAGAAGGTGTTCGCCTCGGCGATGACCTTCAACAGCCAGGGTTCGAGCTACAACTACGCGTACTCCTCGCAGCAGGACACCGAATACCGCGCGACCCTCAACGGCGATGCGCTGTCCAACGCCAAGGGCAACATCGGCGTCAACGTCGCCGCCGGCGTCGGCAACGCGCAGAGCAATGCGATGGCCGCGTCGGTCAACAGCTCCGGCACGATCGCCAAGGCCGCGTCCGACAGCGAACAGGATGCGTGGTTGAACGAACTGGCCGCCAATTGCGACCTCGACACCTTCGCCACCCTGACCGGCAATGCCCTGTCCGGCGCGCAGGGCAACATCGGCGCGAACGTCGCCGCCGGTGTCGGCAACCTGCAGCACAACGGCCTGTCGATCGCCACCGCGTCCTGCGGCAGCTGCCAGTGATGCGTTCGCGGCCGCGGCGTGCGCCGCGGCCGCGACCCGCCCGCATTCCATCCGTTTCCCCCCGGAGAACGCACATGAAACTGCACACCACGTTGCTGGCGATCGCGCTGGCCTCGGGCATTGCCCTGCCGGCCTTAGCCGAAGGCGACGATGCCGTCATCGACAGCGCCACCTTCATCAGCAATCAGATCGATGTATCGGGCCGGGTCAAGGTCCGCGGCAAGATCCGCGTCGCGTCCGAATCGGCGGCGACCGTCGATCAGGACCAGACGACCTTGCTCAACAGCTCGCTCGGCGACGGCGATCACGACGCGCACCTCGGCGGCGACGCGCTGTCGGATGCGCAAGGCAACATCGGCGCCAACGTCGCCGCCGGCGTCGGCAACGCCCAGGCCAACGACACCGCGCTGTCGGCGGTGGACGGCGAAAAAGTGTTCGCCTCGGCGATGGTGTTCGGCAGCCAGGCCAGCCTGGGCAACTACGCCACCACCAACACCGATCACACGTACTACGACGCCACCCTCGACGGCAACGCGTTGTCCAACGCCAAGGGCAACATCGGCGTCAACGTCGCCGCGGGCGTGGGCAATGCGCAAGGCAACGGCATGGCCGCATCGGTCAACAGCTCCGGCCGTCTGGCCATCGCGACCGCCGACAGCGAACAACTGGCGATCTCGAACCTGCTCGACAGCGACGGCCGTCGCCTGAGCCTGGACCTGTACGCCTCGCTCGACGGCAATGCGCTGTCCGGCGCGCAGGGGAACATCGGCGTCAACGTCGCCTCCGGCGTCGGCAACCTGCAGCACAACGGCCTGTCGATCGCGACCGCGTCGTGCGGCGCCTGCGCGCCACCGCCGCCGCCGCCGACCTGCGGCAGCGGCTGCGGCGACTGAACCTGGTTTCACCGCAACCACCACGGTGGCCGCGCCGCGGGCACCGTGGCTCCCGCTTCGATCGCGCAACGTCCAGGTGCCGTCCCGCCATGACCGTACACCGAGCCTCGCTGATCGCCGTCGCCATCGCGACCCTCGCCGCGCTGCATTGCGGCGCCGTTCGCGCGCAGCGCGCGGACGACAGCCGCGCCACGGTCGACCTGACCCGCCTGACCGGCAACGGCGGCATGCCGGTGCTCAAGCCGATGCGTACGCTGCGCGATCTGCGTTACCGCGAACTGCTGCGCCAGCGCTACGACTTCAGCTGCGGCTCGGCGGCATTGGCGAGCCTGTTGCATTACGGCTACGGCCTGGACGTCAGCGAGCCGGAGCTGATCAAGAAGATGATGGTCGGGGTCGATCCCAAGGAAGTGGTGCGCAACGGTTTCTCGATGCTCGACATGAAACGCTACGTCGAGAGCATCGGCATGCGCGCGCACGGCTTCCGCATTGACGCCGACGCCTTGTACCGCTTGCAGATGCCGGTGATCGCGCTGCTCGATCTCAAGGGCTATCGCCATTTCGTCGTGGTCAAGGGCGCGGCCGGCGGGCGGGTGTTCGTCGCCGATCCGGCGCTCGGCCACCGGGTCATGCAGGAAGCGGATTTCGCGCGCGGCTGGAACGGCATCGTGCTGGCCGTGGTCGGCGACCAACCCATGCGCGCCGATTCTTATCTGGTCAACAGCCGCAGCTCGCCCGCGTTGCAGCGACGCGTGGACGCGCTCGACCGTGTCACCGCGCCACCGCGCGTGGTCGAGTTCGGGTTGGTGATCACCGATCTTTTTTGACGTCGTTTCGCATGTTTTCGAGGTGTCCGATGAACTGTCCACTACTCCCCCCGACGTTGTTCTCGGCCCTCTTGGCAGCGGCGGCCGCGTGGCAACCCGCGGCCGCCCTGCCACCTTTGAAAGCGCATGCGTTGACCGCGTATGTCGTCGACGACGCCACCCTGGCCACGATCAGCGGCAAATACTTCGGCGCGCAGATGCTGGTCGGCCTGCGCGTGGACCTGGTGTCCAGCCTCAACACGCCGCAGCACGGTAACGCCTTCGCCAGCGGCTCGTTGCTGGTCGAGCGTCGCGGCGGCGGCTTCGATGTTCAGGTCGATGCGCGCAGCGGCGCCGATGCCGGCGATGCACCGATCGCCGCGGGCGCCGCCGGCGCGAGCGCGCGCGGCGCCGAATCGGTGCAGGTGCGCGGCATCGGCCAGATCGCGCAGATCGCCGGCGACGGCAATCGTCTGGGCAACCTGACCTCGATCGGATTCGTCGATCGCGCCGATGCCGCCGGCTTCAACGGCCAGTCGCACAGCCAGGCCAGCGCCGGCGCGATGAGCGCGCGGATCACCTTCCTCGATGGCGGCGCGCGCGTCGCCGTCGACGGCCCCGGCGCATCGCTGCAACAACGTCTGGATCCCGGCGCCAGCGGCGGCATCGCCCAGCTTGGCCGCATCGCCGGCAACGGCGTGGACGCGAGCAATCGCATGCAGCTGCGGATCGTGACCTCGGCGATCACTCCGGAACTGAGTCGGCAACTCGGCTTGCAGCAGGCCCTGGACGGCCTGCGTGCATTGCCGCGCTGATCGTCTTCCCTCCCTCTTGTCACGGACGCCGAGACCATGCGCCCTCTGCTCGCTCCACTGTCCGTCGCCCTCGCGCTCGCCCTGAGCGCGCCGGCCCATGCCGACGAAGCCGCCGCCGATTTCAAGTCGCTGCACCAGCGCATGCTCGACATGAGCCGCGAACTGGCCGCGCAGAAAGCCGAGATCGAACGATTGCGCGGTCAGGTCGACGACCTCGAACTGACCCAGCGCGGACGCGGCCTGAGCGGCGCGCCGCCGTCGCTCGCGCAGCAAGACGATGCGACCGACAGCGCGCGCGATCTGGCCGAACAGGCGCAACGCAAGGCCTCGGCGAGCGCCGCGCGCGACGACGAGGACGATGCGCCGGTGCAGGTCGGCCAGACCCAGCGCGCCGAGGATGCGCAGCGCCGCGAACAGGAAAAGGCCCTGGTCGTGCGCGAACACGCGCCGCTGTTCGAACGCAAGTTCACTCTCGACACCGGTTTCAGCTACAGCTATTACGACCGCCGGCAACTGGCGTTGAGCGGCTTCCTGGCGCTGGACGCGATCTTCCTGGGCAGCATCAACCTGGACCAGACCAAGGCCAGCGTCGGCACCTTCGAACTCAGTGGCCGCTACGGCCTCAGCGACCGACTCAGCATCGAGGCCAGCCTGCCGTACGTCTACCGCGACTCGCGTTTCGTCAGCGGCGGCGCCGGCGGCGCGTCCAGCGTGGTCAGCGAAGTGCGCATGCGCTCTCAGGGCATCGGCGATGCCAGCATCGCCGCGTACTACCAATGGGTAAAGGAATCGCAGCGCTGGCCCGATATCGTCACCAGCGTGCGCGTGCGCGCGCCGACCGGGCGCGACCCGTTCGGGCTGAAGCTGATCCAGCCCGACGGCGACAACAACAACCTCAACATCCCCGAGGACCTGCCGACCGGTTCGGGCATCTGGGCCGCGACGGTCAACGTATCGGCGCTGCGCACCTACGACCCGGTGATCCTGTTCGGCAACCTGGGCTACACCTACAACCAGCCGACCGATTTCGACGACATCTCGCCGGTGGCCGAACAGGTTTCGCCCGCGCGGGTCGAGCTGGGCAACAGCATCCAGCTCAGCGGCGGCCTGGCGATCGCCCTCAACGATCGCTCCGCAGTGAGTTTCGCCGTCGCCACCGCGGTCACCGGCGCCACCCACCTGACCGCGCCGGGCGGCGAAAAACGGCGCGTGCCGGGCAGCTCCAGCAACTCGACCACGTTCAACATCGGCGCGAGCTACGTGTTGCCCTCGGGCTGGACGCTCAACGGACAACTCGCCGCGGGGCTGACGCCCGATGCGCCTAACTTCGTGTTTTCGATGCGCGGGTCGCGGTCGTTTTGAGCGGTGAGTGTCGCCCGATGAACTTCAGCGAGTTTGCGCGGCCACGGCCGCGCCGTTTCGCAGCAGCGGCGCGAGCTGGTCGAGCACTGTGCTTATCGCGGCCTGCAATTGCGCGAGCCGCGTATCCACTTCGTCGCAGCGTTGGCGCATGCAGTCTCGATAAAGCGCAGGCGTATCGATAGGTTCGAAACGATCGCCCAGCCTGTGCGCTGTATCGAACATGCAAAGATCGCGGTTCGAGTATGGGTCGGCATGAATCAATGCGTTCCGGATCGCCCGATAATGCTCGCCCAGGTCGTGGATGGCCGCGACCGACGCGTGCAAACCAGGATGATGAAGTTGCACGTATTGGTCCACATGGCGATTGCCCGTGGACGAGTCGTAGCGTCTTGGATCGAGCCGCAATACCGCGCCGATCAGCCGGTAAACACGGTCGATACCGCCGATCGTTCGAAGAATGAAATTCTCGTAGTGGTAGCGGTGCAGCGCCGTCGCTGACTCGGCTTGCGTGGACAGTTCGTGCAGGTACGTCGATGCGATATGCAGCGAAGCCATCGTGTCGTCCACCGCGACCACTCGTTCCATGACGGCGGCGGCATAGAGCGACGCCTCGGACGCATTGAACTGCTTGCGTCCGGATTGGACGGCGCTCAATCCGGACTGCGCATACGCTTTAAAATCGGCGAGCAGCGTTTTCAGCGCGGGATGATCGATCAACGCCGGCGGCGTTTGCCGTGGGCCAGGACCGACCGCTCCGGCATCGGGTGCAGGTGTGTGCGCTTCAGTTCGAGCCATGGACGGATCGCAAACCCGGGTCGATGGCCATGCAGGGTGGTGGTTTCGTCGGCCGCATAAAATGACGAGAATCGAGCGCGCGACCGTCGCGGTGTACGCAACGGCCGCGCCTTGTCGCGCAGGAATCAAACCCCCACCCACCGATCCTTGATCTCCTCGCACGCCGCGCCAAGATCGCCGAGCCGGCGTTTGTTGGCCTTCGGCGCGCTCAGAATGCTGCGGGTGGCGATATCGACGACGTAGCAGCGATCCGGATTGACCGTCCCGGGCGCCGACAGGTTCTGCTCCAGGTGCGCGCGCAGCGCGGTCGCGACGTAGGCGGCGCTGCGGCCATCCAATGGCTGGGTGCGCGAGAAGTGCAGCTTGACGCAGCCGACGACCTCCTGCGTCTCCGGGTCCAGCAGCAAGGCTTCCGGACGCATCACCACTTTTACCCCGGCCAGTTCCAGCCCGTCGCTGGAAAAGGTATCGACCCGCACCGCGGTCAGCGCGCCGATCTTCATGTCTTCGCAGATATCCAGGAACGCGGTGATCGCATGCGCCGAATGGATCCGGTCCTGGATCGCGAAGTCGCTGCCGTCGGTGTTCTCGCGCAGCGCTTCGGCCGCGGCCAGCGCGGCCGCGTCGTCGACCATGTTCGAGGCGATGTGATCGGCGATGACTTCGCGCGCGTCGCGGTAGCGGGTGGATTTGAACAGCGGCGGGTTCTTCTGGTCCCTGACGATCTGCCGCCGCCGCGACGGCGTGGCCATCATGTATTCGCCGAGTTGGTTGACCGAAATCCTTGGCTTCATCCCTGACTCCCCAGTCTTGGTTAGTCCGGAAATTATGCGTGATAGGCGTCACACAGCCTGAGATTCCTCGTCGGCGTCTTCTTCGCTGCCGCGCATGCCCAGGCGTTGCATCAGCCGGTACAAGGTCACCCGCGACACGCCCAGTTCGCGCGCCGATTCGCCCAGGCGTCGGCGGTTGCGGTGCAGGGCGCGTTCGATCGCTTCGCGGGTGGCGGCATCGCGCGCTTCCTCCAGGGTGACCGGCAGGCCGTCGCCGGCGTCGTCGATGTGCAGGTCGGCGGCGGTGATGTAGCGGCCCTCGGCCATGATCACCGCCTGGCGCACGCGGTTGATCAGTTCGCGCACGTTGCCCGGCCACGGGTGGCGGTGCAGGGCCTGGCGCGCGCACGGCGAGAAGCCCTTGATCCCGCGCGAGGTTTCCTGGGCGTAGCGCTGCAGGGCGTGGTCGGCGATCAGGTCGATGTCGCCGCCGCGTTCGCGCAGCGGCGGTTGTTCCAGCCGCAGCACGCACAGGCGATGGAACAGGTCGGCGCGAAAGCGCCCGGCGGCGATGGCGTCGTCGAGGTCGTGGTGGGTCGCCGAGACAATGCGCACGTCGACCGGGATCTGTTCGTGGCCGCCCAGGCGCTCGATCGACCCTTGCTGCAGGAACCGCAGCAGCGAGGCCTGACTGTCCATCGGCAGGTCGCCGATCTCGTCGAGGAACAAGGTGCCGCCGTTGGCCATCTCGATGCGGCCGAGCTTGCGCTGCTGCGCGCCGGTGAAGGCGCCGCGCTCGTAGCCGAACAGTTCGGACTGGACCAGGTTGTGCGGGATCGAGCCGCAGTTGATCGCGACGAAGGGATGGCGCTGGCGATGCGAGTGGCGGTGGACCGCCATCGCGGCCAGTTCCTTGCCGGTACCGGTTTCGCCGGCGATGAACACCGGCGCGTCGGTCGCGGCGGCCTTGTGCAGGCCGCGGCACAGGCTGCGGATGGGTTGGCTCTCGCCGATCATGCCGTCGACCCCGCCGGCGCCGATGCTGTCGGCGTCGTGGCCGCAGGCCAGCGCGGCCATGCCGTAGGCGTGGCCGATCACGGTGTGCAGCACTGCTTCCGGGCAGGGCAGGGTGACGTAGTCGTAGCAGTAGTCGCGGATCAGCCGGCGCGCGTGTTCGTCGTCGAGCTGGGCCGCGGCGATGCCGGCGATCCAGCCGGCGTTCTGCGTCGCCAGGGCCGGGCCGAGTTCGTCCAGATCGCGCGCGTCGAAGCCTTCGCGCAGGTCGATCAGCACCGCGTGCGGCAGCTGCGGCTGCGACTGCAGCATGCGCAGGGCGGCGCGCGCGTCGGCGGCGCGGCGCAGGGTCCAGCCCAGGGTCTGCAACGGCGCCAGCGCATGCATGCGGCCGGCCCCGCCGGGGCTGAGGTAGATCAGCTCGCGCGCGCCGTCGCCGCGCGACGCGATCGAGCGCGCGGCGGCGTGACGGCTGTTGGTACGACGACTCCCCAAGTCGCCGCGAGTGGTGTTGGACATCGAAGCTTCCCCGCCGGCGCAAATGCGCCAGCACCTGCAAGTCCTTAGGCAAACGCGGGGCGCGGCAAAAGCCGGTCATCGGCGGCCGGTGCGGCGGGCGCGGCGCGTTTAAGCGACATCGCCCGAGCCTGGGACGAATCGGCACGCGCGACAAGCGCGCGTCGCCATTCAGCCGACCGGCGGTGGGTCGAACCGGGTTGCCGGGCGCGCGACATCGGGTCCCGCCGGGGCGGCCCGATGTCGCGCGATACGAAAACCCGAGCGGGCTCAGCCCTGCTCGGCGTCGTACTCGTGGTGGTAACGCACGGCGGTTTCGACTTCGCTCTTGCTGCCCAGGAACACCGGCACGCGCATGTGCAGGCCGGTCGGTTCGACCTCGAGCATGCGCTGGCGGCCGGTGCTGGCCGCGCCGCCGGCCTGTTCGACCAGGAACGCCATCGGGTTGGCCTCGTACATCAGCCGCAGCTTGCCGCCCTGGGCCGCGCACTTGGCGTCGAGCGGATAGCTGAAGATGCCGCCGCGGGTCAGGATGCGATGCACGTCGGCGACCATCGAGGCCACCCAGCGCATGTTGAAGTCCTTGCCGCGCGGGCCTTCCTTGCCGGCCAGCAGATCGCCCACATAGGCCTGCATCGGCGGCTGCCAGTGGCGCTGGTTGGACATGTTGACCGCGAATTCCTTGGTGTCTTCGGGAATGCGCATGCCGCGCGTGGTCATCACGAAGCTGCCGACTTCGCGGTCCAGGGTGAACGAATGAGTGCCGTTGCCGATGGTCAGCACCAGCATCGTGCTCGGGCCGTAGGTGGTGTAGCCGGCGCAGACCTGTTCGCTGCCGGGCTGCAGGAAGTCCTTGTCGGCGGCCTGGGTGACGCCGTCGGGGCAGCGCAGCACCGAGAAGATCGTGCCGACCGAAATGTTGACGTCGATGTTGCTGGAGCCGTCGAGCGGATCGAACAGCAGCAGGTAGTTGCCGCGCGGGTAGACGTCGGGGATCGGATGCGAGGTGTCCATTTCCTCCGAGGCCAGGCCGGCGAGATGGCCGCCCCAGGCGTTGGCTTCGAGCAGGATCTCGTTGCTGAGCACGTCGAGCTTCTTCTGCGCCTCGCCCTGGATGTTCATGCTGGCTTCGCCGGGCGTGCCGGCTTCGCCGAGCACGCCGCCCAGCGCGCCCTTGCCGACCGCGATCGAGATGGTCTTGCAGGCGCGGGCGACGACCTCGATCAGCAGGCGCAGGTCGGGATTGATACGCCCGGCGCGCTGTTCTTCGATCAGGTAACGGGTCAGGGAAATCGGGCTGGTGCTGGGATTGAGAGCGGCGGACATGGCTCGGGGCGGTGGCGGCGAGGGCCGCCATTGTCGCCGATGCGGATGACCGGCCGGGTGGCCGCTGCGCGACGCGTTCAGTTTGTGCGGGAGTGCGGGCGAGGCAGGGTGGGCCGGTTGCGCGCCGCGTCGGCCGCCGCGTTCTGGCTTGGCCTGGATGGCGCGCTGCTCGCGGTGGGTCCACTAGGGCCGGCCCCAGACTGTGTTCGTCTTGGCCGAAGACTCACCATGGACGCCGGGGCGACCGACTCAGGAACGTCGGCCCGTTACTGGTTTCGATACTCAACCGATCAAAGGAAGATCTCGCCATGCATAAATGGATATTCGTCGCTGTATCGATGCTCGTCTCGGGACATGCGTTCGCCGCGGCACCGTCCGCCAGCCAGGCCGCTGGCGCCAGGCTGGCCCCCACCGAATTGACGACCTGGCCCAGAATGCGGGCGACCGATTTCGGCTGCATGCTCGAAAAGCGTTTCGGCGTGCAGGACAAGAAGTTCGGTTGCGCCGCCGATTTCGACCGCATCGATTGGGGCGATGGTTGCGATGGCGGTGGCAATTATCATGCCGGCCCGGAGCTGCCGGCCCGCGTTGCCAAGACCCTGCCCGCGCCGATCAAGTCCGTCGAAATTGTGTGGGAGCACGGCGAAGCGCAATACGTATCGATAGATTTCGATCCGGGCACGAGCAAGCATGAGATCGAGGTCCTGATGGGCCTGGGCGCCGGTAAGCAGCGGCCAGCTAATGTCATGGACGTGAGCATCACGGAATGCGCGGGCGACAATAACTGCACGCCCAACCTGTTCATGCTTGGATTCGATCACATGGGCGCCGGTGATCTTGAATGCGACAAATTGCCGGCCAAGAAAAAGCGCTAATCACCCATCCATTCGCCGCTGCCATCGCAAGCGCCGATGGTGCTGTCGGGATGCGCCTGTAATCGGAGCATCCTGATTGCGATCACGATCTGGCCTGCTCGGTATGCGAACCGAAACGTGTCGATAGCAACGGTTGTCTTCTGCGCTGCTATCTTGCGGCCCATCGAACCGCACAGGCGCCGCGGGACCCTGGACGCATGAAACTGGCGGGGTACAACCGGCTGAGGGCGCCCACCGATTCCGGTCCGCTGCTTACCTGGATCGCGATTGTCATCGCCCTGCTGGGCAGCCTTGCGCAGTCGACCCTCGTCGTCGTCGCTTCAGTAGCCATCGCGATCTTCATTCTGGTGGGTCTGAGCGTGCGCAGCGTTCGGCGACTTAACCGGGCCGATCAGTTCCGTTGCCCCAACTGTGGCAACACGCCGCATCAATGGGTGGCCCCCGATCCGTCCGACGACAGGGTATGCACCAATTATCAGACCGATGTCTGTCTTCACTGCCGATCAGATCTGCGCCGGCCCGAAGATGGCAATGCATGACATCAGGCGGCGGGCCTGTTCTTGAAAACGATGTGGAACGGGACGCGCGCGGATTGGAACTCGATCGCCGCGCGGCCGTGAACGCGCGCCGACGGGCCACGCTCAGTTCTTGGGCGCGGCGGTAGCGTCGTCCGAATCGGCGGCGGGGCGGTCGGCCAGTTGGATCGAATCGGCTTCGCGGCGCAGATGGCGCTCGGTCACGCCGAAGCTCTGGGCGACCTCGCGCTGGCTGCGCCCGGCGCGCACCGCGGCGCGGATCGCGACCCGGCGCAGGCCGACGAACACGCCCCAGGCCGACGGGATCTCGATCGTGCCGGCGGCGCTGGCACGGTCGAGCAGGCGCCGGTGGGTGGGCGCGTCCAGGGCCACGCCCAGGCGCACCGAACACGCGGTGCGGCCGCGCGGCAGATACAGCCGACGGCCGCCGTGGCGGCGCACCAGCCGCAGCATCGCGGCGAACCCGCCGAGCGCGGCGACCTCGGCGGCGACCCACGGCAGCGAGGCGAGTACGGTGACGCGGTGGTCTTCGCAGAACCGGCACAACGATTCGAAATCGCTCGAATCCGGCGCCGGCAGTCCGGCGAAGTAAGGGTGGGCGATGGCGGTGGTATCGCCGGCGTCGATCCGCGGGCTGGGGGGATGAGTCATGCCAGTCAGAACGCGGGGTCGGCGTGGCCGTGAATGGGCGCGGCATCGCGCGGCTCGGGAAGGTTTCGTTCAATCCGATCGCGCTCGCGCGCTCGATGAATGGCCGCATGGGTCGGGCGACGCTGGCGCGACCGCGACGAAAATCGCGACCGGTGATCGCGAGCGTCGGTCATCGCGACGCTCGGCTCCGGGCGCTGAGACCCTTGTGACGTCATCGATAGTCGCCGGCCTGAAGCGAGACCACGCGGCTTGCCAGCTGCGCGCGTGGGTCACGCAATCCCTCTGTGGGAGCGACGCAAGCCGTGACCGCGACCTCTCGGCTACGACGCAAGCGAGGTTTGGCGGTCGCGACTTGCGTCGCTCCTACCGTCGCTTTCGGCCGCATTCTCGACGATCGCAAATCAGCCGATATGGGCGGCGCACGCTCGTCGCCCACGCATTCGCCGCGCCATTCGCATCCGCGCCGGCCGCGGATTCACGAATCCGCTCGCGAGGCGTTTCTCCAGGCAACCCGCATCCGTTCCGTCGGGCCGGCCGGTTCGCAGCGCGCGCCGGTCCCGCCTCGTGTTTCCATTTCCCAACCGGAGTTCGCCATGATCCACGCCGTCTCGCGTCGCGTCCCCATCGTCCGCCGCGCCCTCGCCGCGCTCGCCGTTCCGCTGGCCCTGTGCGCCGCGCCGGCGTTCGCCCAGGTCGCCTGCACCAACATCAACACCGTGCAGATTTCGTCCTCGCCGCTGATGAACAACGAATACGGCGGGCACCTCAACGCCCACATCCGCGGCCAGGTGCCGCCGCCGGGCTTCACCCAGAACAACCGCACCTTGTTCCGCGACGCGCAGGACTGGACCGAGGCCTACAACACCTTGGCCGCGCAGAACCCGCCGCTGTACTGCGCGCAGAATCCGCAGCCCGACGCCGAGGCCGCGCGCGATCTGCCGATCCAGTTCTTCTCGTACCAGTGCACCGCCGCCAACGCCGCCGGCGTATGCACCGCCGGTCGCGAAATCCAGACCAATACCGTGCGCGTGGTGATGCGCTTCATCAACCGGCGCTGGGTGCTCTACACCGCGTATCCGGTTCCGCGCTGACTCGGGTGCCCGCGCGGCCGGGCTTTTGAGTCTCCACCCGCGCGCGGCATTGTGTCGCGCGCGGGTTCGTCCGGCGCCCGACGCGATCGAGGCGACATGACCGCACCCGGCGCGAATCCACCCGCGCCGGCAACGGCCGCCGCGCGGCCAGGCGCTACCATGCACGCACCCGAGCTTTCACCGATCGTGTGCCCGAGTCCGCGTCCCGCCGCAAGATCCTGCATGTCGACATGGACGCGTTCTACGCGTCGGTGGAGCAACGCGATGCGCCCGAACTGCGCGGCCAGCCGGTGGTGGTGGCGTGGCGCGGCGCGCGCTCGGTGGTGTGCGCGGCCAGTTACGAGGCGCGCAAGTTCGGCGTGCGTTCGGCGATGCCGGCGGTGCGCGCCGAACGGCTGTGTCCGCACGCGGTGTTCGTGCCGCCGGACTTCGTGCGCTACAAGGCGGTCTCGCGCCAGGTGCGCGAAATCTTCGCCCGCCACACCGACCTGATCGAGCCATTGTCGCTGGACGAAGCCTACCTGGACGTCACCACGACCAAGACCGGGCTGCCGTCGGCGACCGCGACCGCCGAAGCGATCCGCGACGCGATCCGCGAGGAGACCCGGCTGACCGCGTCGGCCGGAGTGGCGCCGAACAAGTTCGTGGCCAAGATCGCCTCGGACTGGAACAAGCCCGATGGTCTGTTCGTGGTCAAGCCGCATCAGGTCGAAGCCTTCCTGGCGCCGCTGCCGGTCGGGCGTTTGCCCGGCGTGGGCAAGGTCATGGAGGCCAAGCTCGCCGAGCTGGGCGTGAGCGTGGTCAGCGACCTGCGCGCGCTCGGCGCGCTGGCGCTGGAGCAGCGCTTCGGCCGCTGGGGCCGGCGCCTGCACGAACTGGCGCACGGCATCGACGAGCACCCGGTCGAACCGGAGCGGCCGACCCTGCAGATTTCCTCGGAAGACACCTTCGAGCGGGATCTGCCGCTGGCGGAGGTCGAGGCCGACATCCGCCGCCTCGCCGGCAAGACCTGGGCCGGTTATCAGCGCGAATTGCAGCGCAACCCGGGGCGGATCGCGCGCACCGTGGTGCTCAAGCTCAAGACCTCGGACTTCCGCATCCTGACCCGCAGCCTGACCGCGCCGCACCCGCCGAGCGGCGAAGCCGAACTGGCCGACCTCGCCAGCGGCCTGCGCGCGCGCGTCGATCTGCCGGCGCAGACCTTGTACCGGTTGGTGGGCGTGGGCTTGTCGGGTTTCGTCGATGAAGACGAGGACGCGGCGATGTTGCAGACCGATCTGTTCGATGGCGATATCGACGATCAGTAACGCCAGACGCTGCAAATGCGGCCGAAAGCGACTGTAGGAGCGCCGCGAGTCGCGACCGCGAAACCACGCTTTCGTCGTCGCCGAGAGGCCGCGGTCGCGGTTCGCGCCGCTCCTGCAGGTAGATTGCGTGGCTACGCGGGAACATTAAAAACGCGATCGCTCACGCCTCGACGACGTCGCTCTCCATCCGCATCACATACCGCACCGCTTCGATCCGCACCGCGCGCAGCGGCGCGTCGAGTTCGCGCGCGGCCTCGCTCCACACCGGCGACTGGCATTGCAGGTTGAGGCAGCCGAAGCGCTGGGCGGCGTCGAGCGCATTGCGCAGCAGTTCGGTCTCCACGCCGCGATCGCGGCCGGCCGCGCGCAGGTAAGGCTCGTCCAGGTGCAGGCAGTAGGCACGTTCGAGCATCGAAAAGCCGGCGGTCGCGCTGGCGTAGCCGACCACCGCGCCGTCGATTTCGGCGATCCAGGCCCAGGCGCCGAACGGCGGCTCGAACAACACCTCCAGCAGTTCCAGCGGCTGCGCGCGCGGCGGGCCGTAGGGACGGCGCTCGAGCGCGCGGCTGCCGGCGTGCTCGTCGCACAGGGCGATCAGGATCGGCGCATCGGCGCGGACGACGGGACGCACCACCAGGCCGGGGGCGGGCAAGGGGTGGATGGCGGCGGTTTCGGATATGGCGAGCGGGGCATTCATCGCGGACGTCCGGGACAGGGGAGGAAGGAGAGGCGCTGCGGCGCACACGCGCCATGACCGGGTCGATCGCCGATACGGCCGCGCGCCGGCCACAGGCGTAGCATCGACGCCGCGGACCGATGGCGAGGCCCGGGCCGGCCGATTCGCGCCCGCGCGGCGGCGGCGGTGGGCAACGGTCATGGCGACGGGATGGGAGCGAGCATGCGGGCCATCGTGCGCGCCGGCCTTTAAGAAGTTTTTAATCGTGCGTGGGCATTGTGCAAACGACGATGCGACCAGGTGACGCAGTACCAGGTATGAACATTTTGTTGGTGGAAGACGACGCGATGCTGGCCGAAGCGGTGCGCGCGGGACTCACCCACGACGGTTGGTGCGTGGAGTGGGTCGCCGACGCGCCGTTGGCCAAGACCGCGCTGGTCGATCACAACTTCGATGCGGTGGTGCTCGACGTCGGCCTGCCCGGCGGCTCCGGCCTGGGCGTGCTGGCGACCCTGCGCAACCGCTACGACGCCACTCCGGTGTTGATCGTGACCGCGCGCGACAAGCTCAGCGAACGCATCGCCGGGCTCGATGCCGGCGCCGACGACTACATCGTCAAACCCTTTCAGCTCGACGAACTGTGCGCGCGTCTGCGCGCGGTGATGCGGCGCAGCCAGGGTCGGGTGTCGCCGGTGCTCAGCTGCGGCACCGTGGTGCTCGATCCGGCGCGGCGGCTGGTGACCCGCGACGGCGAGCCGGTCGCGCTCAGCGGCCATGAATTTCGCACCCTGATGCTGCTGCTCGAACGCCAGGGCCGGGTGGTCACGCGCGAGCAATTGGAAGAATCGGTGTACGGCAGCTCCGGCACGATCGAAAGCAACACCATCGCGGTGTACGTGCATCAGCTGCGGCGTAAACTCGGCGAGCAATTGATCGTGACCGTGCACGGTTACGGCTATCGCATCGGCGGAGTGTCGGCATGAGCGCGATCGGCGGCGGCGACACGCCGGCGAGCAACGACGCCGATACGCGCGCGCCTTCGGCGAGCGAACACGAGGAAAGCTGGCGCGCGCGCTGGTGCGAACTCGACGCGCGCCACCGCGCCTGGCACGAGCGCCACAATGCCCGTCACCACAGCTTCGACGGCGGCCGTTCGCTGCGCTGGACCCTGACCTGGGTGCTGCTCAAGACCGTGTTGCTGGCATGGTTTGTATGGCTGGCCTGCCAGGTGTGGCAGCTCAGCCGCGAACATTCCGGGATGCTCGACAACTCACTGCGCGAGATCGCCGAACAAGTGCTCGCGTCGATGCCCGAAGGATTGGAGCGGCTGCCCTCGCGCGACCCCAAGCGCGCCACCGTGCCGGTCTCGGCCGATCAGAAAATGAGCTTTCAGGTCTGGGCGCAGGGTCGCAACGTGGTGTATTCCGCGGCGGCGCCGCTGCAGCCGTTGAACCCCGCGTTCAAGGACGGCTTCGCCCGGCGTATGATCGATGGCGAGCGTTGGCAGGTGTATACGCTCAGCGATGCGCGCCGCGGCCTGATCGTGCAGGTCGGCCGCACCAAGCGCATGGCGATCAAGGAGCTGCAGGGCTGGATCGTCGGCAGCCTGCTCGCCGCGGCCTTGATCCTGGTGTTGTTCGGGCTGGCGACGTGGAAGGTGATCGGCATGTCGTTGCGGCCGATCACCGCCTTGCGCGACACCTTGAAGGGCCGCCCGCCGCTGGACCTCACGCCGTTGCCGACCCAGGCCCTGCCGGCCGAATTCCGGCCGCTGGTCGATGCGTTCAACGATCAGCTCGAACGCGTCGACGCCGCGGTCCAGCACGAGCGCCGCTTCATCTCCGACGCCGCGCACGAGTTGCGCACGCCGCTGGCGGTGCTCAGCACCCATGCCGAACTGGCGCTGCGCGCGACGACCTTGGAAGAGAAGAACGCCGCGTTGCTGCGGCTCAACGCTGGCGTGCAGCGCAGCGCGCGCTTGTCGGAGCAGTTGCTGGACCTGGCCCGGCTCGATGCCGGCGCGGAGACGGTGCGGCTGGCGCCGCTGGATCTGTCCGATCTGATCGTGCTGGTGATCCGCGATTTCGAAACCCTCGCGCGCGAACGTCGCCAGCGCATCAGCCTGCGCGCCGGTCCGGCGCGATTGCTAGGCGATGTCGATCAGCTCGGCATCCTGCTGCGCAACTTGATCGACAACGCGGTGCGTCATGCCGGCGCCGACGGCCAGGTCGCGGTGGCGTGCACGGCCGAAGCCGACGGCACGGTGGTGCTGCGCGTGGCCGACAACGGCATCGGCGTGGCGCCGGAGGATTGCGAGCGCATCTTCGACCGTTTCTATCGCGCGCCCGGCAGCCCCGAGGGCGGCAGCGGCATCGGTCTGTCGCTGGTGGCGCGGATCGCCCAGACCCATGGCGCGAAGATCGAATGCGGGCTGGGACTGGAGCGCGGGGCCGAGGACCCGCGCGGTCCGGGGCGCGGGTTTGAGGTGTGTGTGCGGTTTCCGGCTGCGCCGGTGGTGGCGTAGCGATCTGGCGCCAAAAGCGAATCCCCCTAACCTCCCTTTTGCAAAGGGACGGGACGGGACTGAACAGCAGAGTCCAAGCCCAACGGCCGGCGCTGCGCACCTGCACTGATTGAAAACAGATGAGCTGAGGCACCACCGCGACCCGTCCCTTTGGAAAAGGGGGGTTAGGGGGGATTCGCTTTTAGCCGCAAGCGCGACGTTGTCCCAACGTTGCGATTTCGCCTACCCATCCATCCCTACTGACAACAAGCTGGCAGCAGCCCCCGCCCACCATGCCTGCGTGCAATCGGCACGGTGGGGGAGCGCGCGATGGACCGGCAACGACGAACAATCCTGCAATTGAGCGCCGGCGCGCCCATCGCCGCCCTGGCCTCGCGCCTGCACGCCGCGGCGCCGATCCCGGCCGCCGCCGGCCAAGCCGCCGCTGATGCCAACCCCGCGGCCAGCGACGGCCGCCACGACTTCGATTTCTATTTCGGCCGCTGGAAAGTCCACAACCGCCGCCTGGCCAAGCGCCTGGCCGGCAGCAATGACTGGATCGAATTCGACGCCACGGACGAATGCCGGCCGGTGCTCGGCGGTCTGGGCAGCGTCGATCGCTACCTCACCGACTGGAACGGCGGCATCGAAGGCTTCGCCCTGCGCCTGTACCAGCCGCGGACCCGGCAGTGGCAGGTGTACTGGGCCAGCGACCGCGACGGCGTGCTCGAAGCGCCGTTGACCGGCGGCTTCCGCGACGGCGTCGGTGTGTTCGAAGGGCTGGAAGCGCACGACGGCGCGATGTTGCCCTCGCGCGCCACCTGGTCGCGGATCCAGGCCGACAGCGTGCACTGGGAGCAGGCGTTGTCGCCCGACGGCGGCCGCAGTTGGGAAACCAACTGGGTCATGCAGATGACCCGGATCGCATGAGCCACCCCGACCCACCGCATCGCCACGAGACCGACGCCATGAACGACCCCAGCGCGCGCCACGACGGCCGCCACGATTTCGATTTCCTGCACGGCCGCTGGCAAGTGCACAACGAACGCCTGACCCAGCGTCTGGCGGGCTCGGACGACTGGGAGATTTTCCCCGCGCAGCAGACCTGCGAGCCGGTGCTCGGCGGCCTGGGCAACGTCGACGCCTTCCTCAGCGACTGGAACCGGCCCGGCGCGCACGACACCTTCCAGGGCATGACCTTGCGTCTGTTCAATATCGAACAGCGGCAGTGGAGCATCTGGTGGGCCGGCAATCACGACGGCGTGCTCGAACCGCCGGTCCGCGGCGGTTTCGAGCGCGACAACGGCGCTTTGCGCGGGGTATTCAGCGGCGAACTGGAACACGAGGGGCGCCCGGTGATGGCGCGCTTCGTCTGGAGCGACATCAGCGCCAACACCGCGCACTGGCATCAGGAGTTCTCCGCCGATGGCGGCAACAGTTGGGAAACCAACTGGCATATGTGGATGCGTCGCAGCGACGAACACGGCCGCCTGCTGCATGAGGACGCGGTGATCGAACTGCGTCAGTACCGCATGCAACCGGGCCGTCGCGACGACCTGATCGAGTTGTTCGAAAATCAATTCATCGAATCGCAGGAAGCGGTCGGCATGCACGTCATTGGCCAGTTTCGCGATCTCGACCACGACGACCGCTACACCTGGGTGCGCGGGTTTCCGAATCAGGCGTTGCGCGCTGCGTCGTTGAGTGCGTTCTACTTCGGGCCGACCTGGAAGCGTCATCGCGACGCGGCCAATGCAACCTTGCTCGACAACGACGATGTGCTGATGCTCAAGCCTGCATGGTCGGGCGCGGGATTCGCGGCCGCGGCGCGGGCGCGCGAACCGCTCGGCAGCCGCGCGCCGTCCGATGCGGTGGTCACGATCGGCATCTGCGCCTTGAATGCGTCGGCGCAGGACGGGTTCACCGAGGTGTTCCGCCAGCGTTTCGCCCCGTTGCTGAGCGAACACGGCGCACGCTTGCACGGTGTGTACGTGACCGATCCCTCGCCGAACGGATTCGCGCGCCTGCCGGTGCGCGAGGGCGAGTCGGTGCTGGTGTGGTTCGCCGGTCACGCCGATGCCGATGGCATCGCGCGCGTGCAGGCCGATCCGCGTTGGCGCGCGCTGCTCGCCGACGCCTTGCTCGGCGATCTCAAGCAGGCGCCGCAATGGCTGCGTCTGTCGCCGACCGCGCGTTCGGAGTTGCGCGGATGAGCGCGCGGCGGGTGTTGCGACGCTCCGCGCGCCGTAACGGGGCCGCGATGGACTGGGACGAGCGCACGACAGCGCTTGAGCCGGCGCGCGCGGCGCGGGATCATGCCGCATGCGCCGCGCCGACCGACTGTTCCTGCTGATCCATGCCTTGCGCGGCCGCCGCCATGCGATCACCGCCCAGCAGTTGGCGCAGACCCTGGAAGTGTCGCTGCGCACGATCTACCGCGACGTCGCCGACCTGCAACGCTCCGGCGTGCCGATCGAAGGCGAGGCCGGGGTCGGTTATCTGCTGCGCAAGGGCGCGGACATCCCGCCGCTGATGTTCAGTCCCGACGAGCTCGAAGCCCTGGTGGTCGGCAGCCGTTTCGTGCGCGCCTTCGGCGGCGAGCGCCTGGGCCGCGGCGCGACCGCGGCCCTGCTGAAGATCGAAGCGGTGCTGCCGCCGGAGCTGCGCGCGCGCAGCGAACGCACGCGGATCTTCGCGCCGCAACTGGACAACCGGATCGAATCCAGCGGTCTGATCGATGCGTTGCACGGCGCGGTGCTGGAGCAACGCGTACTGCGATTGCTGTACCGCGACGGCGAAGCGCGAGCGAGCGAACGCGACATCGAACCGCTGTGCCTGTCGTTCTGGGGCGGCAGCTGGACCCTGGGCGCATGGTGCCGACTGCGCGATGACTTCCGCAGCTTCCGTCCCGATCGCATCGTCGAGTACGCCGCGACCGGCGAGGCGTTCGTCGAAACCCGCGAGCGCGGTTTACACGGGTATTTGCGTTCGGTGGGGGCACAGGGGTTGGACGCGGGGTAAGTCGAGGTGTGCGGCAGGGTGCGATCCACGATGTCGTTACCAGCCAGCAATCGATGCGGTCGCCTTTATCGCCATCGCCAACCGCCCACACTCACCGAATCGCCACCGCCTCCAGCCGCGCCAGCTTATCGGGATTGCGCATGATGAAGATGTCGCGCAAGCGGTCGTCCTCGTCATAACCGAAGCTCACCGCCGCCTCGATGCGGCCGGCGCGTTCCAGGATCACCCCGCGCGAGCCGTTGAGGTCGACGAAGGTCCAGCGGTCGTCGCGGCAAGCCGGATGCAGCACCTGCTCGATGAAACCCAGCACCGCGTCGCGGCCGTGCAGCGCCTGCGCCACCGCGGTGACCTTGCCGCCGCCGTCGGCGCGCAGGCTGATCTGTTCCGACAGCAGCGCCGCCAACGGCGCGGTGCGGCCCTCGCTGAGCGCGGTTTCGAACGCGGCCAGCAATTGATCCTGCTGCTCGGCCGGAGTGACGTGGCGGACCTTGGCCTGTTCGACATGGCCGCGCGCGCGTTGCACCAGCTTGCGGCAGGCCGCTTCCTCGATGTCGAGGATGCGCGCCACGTCCGGATAAGGCTGATCGAAGATCTCGTGCAGCAGATAGGCCGCGCGTTCCTTCGGGGTGAGCCGTTCGAGCAGCAACAGGAACGCGGTCGACAGCGAGGAGGCGAGCGACAGTTGCTGCTCGGGTTGGCCGGTGGCCTCGGTGTGGATCGGCTCGGGCAGCCACGAGCCGACGTAGTCGACACGGGTGCGGTGCGACGAGCGCAGCAGGTCGATGCAGCGGCGGGTGCAGGCGGTGGTCAGCCAGGCGCCGGGGTTGTCGATGCTGCCGCGCTCAGTGGCCTGCCACTTCAGGAACGTGTCCTGCACCGCGTCCTCGGCGTCGGCGCGCGAGCCGAGGATGCGATAGGCCAGGCCGGTCAGCATCGGCGCGGATTGGGCGAACAGGCGGGCGTCGTCGGAGGCGGTCATGGTCGCTGCGGTGAAGAAGGCGGGGGAATGATAGGGCTTGCGGTGGTGCGGCTTTTGCGCGCGTGGTCGGTGTTGTGGCCGTTCGACGGGTTGATCGGATCGCTGCGTGCTGGATAGGGGATGAAGTCGCGCGGTGAGGTCGGGCCCTCACCCCGGCCCTCTCAGCTCTGCACTTCCTTCGGTCGCCGCGAGCGGGAGAGGGAGAGGAGCGATCAGTGTTTGGAGACCTGCAGGCGATTCCACAGGTTGATCATCATCACCACCGAGGTGATCGTGCCGATTTGTTTTTCGTCGTAATGCGCGCGCAGCTCGCCGCGCAGGTCGGCGTAATCGGCGGCCGCATCGATCGTGGTCAGCGCCTCGGCCCAGGCCAGGGCGGCGCGTTCGGCGGCGCTGAAATCCTCGACGTGGCGCCACACGATCAGGCGGTCCAGGCGGTCGTTGCTCTCGCCGTCGGCGCGCGCCTCGCGCAGGTGCATCTTGATGCAGTACGCGCAGCCGTTGATCTGCGAGGCGCGCAGCTGGATCAGGTGATAGATCGCGCGCGGCAGGTTGTTGGCCTCGATCGCGCCCTGGATCGCGGTATGGACCTTGCCCAGCTGGGTCAGGATCTCGGGGATTTCGCGTTCGTACTTGACCGCTTCGGTGTTGCTCATGGTGATGTCCTCTCGGGGTTGGGATTGCCTATACCCTGAGTGACGATCCAGCCCGCCGGCCCGTGACATGGCCGGCGAAAAAATTTGGCGGCGGCCCGATCCGGGCCCTCATGCGCCCCGGGCCATGCACCGGACCGGGCGGCCCGATCCTCAGATCACCCGCAAGGTGATCGCCTTCAACACCGCGCGCGTGCGATCGCGGGTATCGAGCTTTTCCAGGATCACCGACACGTAATTCTTGACCGTGCCCTCGGCCAGGAACATCGCCCGGGCGATTTCCTTGTTCGAATAGCCGCCGGCCATCAGCCGTAGCACCGACACTTCGCGCTCGGTGAACAGCGCGCGCGGCGCGTCGTCGGCGTGGTAGCGGTAGCGCGCGCGCACCGGTTCGGTGCTGACCGGCTGCAGCAGGGTTTCGCCGGCGGCGACCCGCGCGATCGCGTCGCGCAGGTCTTCGGGCGCGGCGTCCTTGAGCAGGAAACCCTGCGCGCCGGCCTCGGTCGCGCGCAGCAGCAAGTCGCTGTCATCGAAGGTGGTCAGCAGCAGCACCGGGGTGCGATCACCGCGGTCGCGCAGCTTCACCAGCGCCTCGATGCCGTCGAGGCCGGGCATGCGGATATCGCTGAGCACCACGTCGACCGGGGTGTCGATCAATTGATCGAGCAAGGCCTGGCCGTCGTCGGCTTCGAACGCGATGGTCAAGCCCAGGCGTTCGAGCAATGCGCGCAGGCCGGCGCGCACCAGCATCTGGTCGTCGGCCAGGGCCAGACGGATCGGGGCGGCAACCGTCATGCGGGGCTCGTGGCGGTGCGGGCGGTCAAGGGAAAACTCGCATCGATGCGCAGCCCGCCGCGCGGGCCGACCTCGATATCGGCGCGGCCGCCGGCTTCGGCGATGCGTTCGCGCAGGCCCGACAGACCGTTGCCTTCGCATAGTGCGCCACGCACCCGGCCGTCGTCTTCGATCCGCAGATGCAGCGCGGATGCATCGCGATCGATCCGCACCGTGACCCGCTCGGCCTCGGCGTGGCGCGCGCTGTTGGTCAGCGCCTCCTGCACCACCCGCAGCAGGGTTTCGGCCAGGGCCGGATCGGTCACCTGCACGTCGTCGGCGATCTCCAACTGCAACGTCGGCTTGGGAATCGGCGCGGCCAGCGCGCGCAGCGCGGTCGCCAGGTCCAGCCCGCGGGTGTCGCGCAGCGCCTGGACCACGCCGCGGATGTCGCCGAGCAGTTCGCCGGCCAGTTGCTGCGCGAGCAGCACCTCGCGGCGTTGCGCGAAGTCGTCTTCAGCGGCGAGCACGCGCAGGTTCAACATCATCGCGGTGAGCTTGTGCCCGGCCACGTCGTGCAGCTCGCGCGCCATGCGCAGGCGCTCGGCGTCGCGCGCGCTGTCGGCCAGCAGGGCGCGGGTCGCGAGCAGGTCGGCGTTGACCAGGGCGAGGCGATCGCGCGCCTGTTCGGCGCTGAGCGCGTAATGCGCGATCAGCGCGGAAAAGGATTGGAAGCCGGCGAAGATCAGGGTGATCACCACCGGCGCGGGGCTGCCGGCTTTCAGCAGTATCAGGTACAGCGCCAGATTGATCGCGATCGCCAGCGCGATCAGCACGCGCGGCGGATAGACCATGGCCAACTGCGCGATCAGGATCACCAGCAGCGCCGGCGCGGCGCCGCCGCGCGAGGCGAACAGGCACACGGTCAAGGCGCCGGCCGTTTCCAGCGCGAACAGCAAGGCCCGCCAGTGCGCCTTGCGTGCCTTGAACGCATCGTGGGCGAGAAAGCAGATCGCGAACACGACCATCGCCGTCCACAGCAGCGGCGAACCCTTGTCCTCGTTGAAACGCAGCGACAACGCCACCGCCAGCCAGGTCAGCACCGCGGGCAGGTTCATGGGTTGCAGCAGGGTCTGGCGCAGCAGCGAGGTCATGCCGGGCATGCTGCGGCGTGGCCATCGCGCTGGCAATGGTTCGCGCGCCGAAAGTGACTTCCGGCAGGTGCAGGTGGTGACCGCCGGGACCTGTCGCGGCGCTGCGTCCGGCCGAGCATGACCCCGCCCCGGCCCGATCCGCCGGGAACGGAGGGGACGAGATGGAATCGGCTTACGCAATCGTCAAATACCTGCACATCGCGATCGGCGCGGCGGCGCTGATCGGCTACTGGACGGCCGGTCTGGCGCGCAAGGGCAGTGTGTTGCATCGCCGCGCGGGGCAAGTGTTCCTGCTGGCGATGACCGGCATCGTGATCACCGCGGTGCCGATGACCTTGTATGCGCTGCACCGCGGCAATGCGAACACCGCCGCGTTCCTGGGTTATCTGATCGTGATCACCGCGACCGGCACCTGGACCAGTTGGCGCGCGATCGTCGACAAGCGCGACGTGCGCCGCTACACCGGCGCGGTGTTCACCGCGCTGGCCGCGCTGTCGATCGCATCGGGCGCGGCGATGCTGGCGCTGGGCACGAAGATCGGCGCGCCGCTGTTGATCGGTTTCTCCGCGGTCGGCCTGTATATCGGCTTCGACATGCTGCGCAAGCGGCGCCGGCGCGAGCAACTGGCGGCGCGTCCGCGCTGGTGGTTGGTCGAGCATTACACCGCGATGATCGGCAACGGCATCGCCGTGCATATCGCCTTCCTCGGCATCGGCCTGCCGCGTCTGCTGCCGATGGTCGACGGCGCGATGCTGCATTACCTGGCGTGGTTCGGCCCGCTGGTCACCGCGATCGGCGCCAAGCTGTGGGCCGATCGCCGCTGGGGCCGTGCGGCGACCGCCAAGCCGGCGCCCGACAACACCGTGCCGCGTCCGGAGGCGGCGCGCGTAAACACCGAGGTGGCGTAGACCCCGCACGCCCGGTGAAGCACATCCTGTGCGAAAGCGACAGTGGCGACGGTTGTGCCGATTACCGGGTCGAAGCTGCAACCGTTGCGGCGAAGATCGCATCACAAACGGCAATCCTCCCGTCACGGCCCACGACATGAACCGAATCATCGTTCGTCCCGCCTCATGGCTGACCGCGCCGCTGCTGGCCGGCGCGCTGTTCTGCGCGCACGCGGCCGAACCCGCCGCGACTACCGCCGCCAATGCGGCGACCGATCAGCGTTGCCATGTCGGCGCCTACCGGCTCGACGACGGCAGCGTGGTCGCGGTCACCCAGATGGAAAAACCCACGCAACTGCGCTGGCGCGCGTTCGACGGTCGCGTCGGCAAGCTGAGCTGGGAAAACGGCCGCTGGGTCGGCACCCGCGGCTGGACCGATCAACCCGATCCAGTCGCGGTCTCGTTCGGCGATTGCGCCGACCAAGGCATCCGTTACGACGGTCATGCCGGCACCAAGCTCAAGTACGACATCGTCGACACCAAGTTCGAAGGCAAGGGCGTGAGCCTACGCGGCCGCTTGGTACTGCCGCAGGGCAAGACCCAGGTGCCGGTGGTGGTGCTGGTGCATGGCTCGGAAAGCTATTCCGGCGTGGATTCGTATTTCCAGCAGTACATGTTCCCGGCCGAAGGCGTGGGCGTGTTCGTCTACGACAAGCGCGGCACTGGCGGTTCCACCGGCAAGTACTCGCAGAATTTCCACGACCTGGCCGATGACGCGTCTGCGGCCTTGCGTGAGGCGCAGCGCCTGGGCCGCAAGCGGATCGGCCGGATTGGCTTCCATGGCGGCAGTCAGGGCGGCTGGGTCGCGCCGCTGGCGGCGAGCAAGACGCCGCAGGCGAGCTTCGTGTTCGTCGGCTTCGGCCTGACCGACGGCGTGCTGGCCGAGGACCGCGATCAGGTAGTTCTGGATCTGCGCGCGGCCGGTTTCGGCGACGCCGAGACCTTGCGCAAGGCGCGCGAGGTCAGCGACGTCACCGGCCTGATCGCCTCGACCAGCGGCAAGCGCGGCTACGATCAACTCGATGCATTGCGCGCGAAGTACCAGGGCGAGCCGTGGTGGAAGGCGCTCAAGGGCGAGTACAGCGGCTTGATCGCGTCGCATACGCGCGAGGAAGCGCTGGCCGAGCTGGCCAAGTTCGATTTCGAAGTGAGCTGGGATTACGACCCGATGCCGGTGTTGCGCAGTTTGAAGACGCCGCAGCTGTGGATCGTCGGCGGCGACGATGTCGAGGCGCCGTCGGCGGATACGCAGAAGCGTTTGACCGCGCTGGGCGAAGCCGGCCGTCCGATCACTTCGGTGGTGTTTCCGCAGGCCGATCACGGCATCCTGGAATTCGTGAAGGACGCCAAGGGCGAGCGTCAGCACACCCGCATCGCGGAGGGGTATATCCGCATGCAGCTGGATTGGATCAAGCATGGGACGTTGAAGGGTTGGCCGTATGGGCAAGCCAGGCAGTTGGCGGGCCCGAAGTAAGTTTTGTTCGAGCGCTCGCCGGCTTTGCTCCCTCTCCCGCTTGCGGGAGAGGGCCGGGGTGAGGGCAAGCGCGAAGGCGCGATCGCAACGTTGCGCCCATGACACCCCTCACCCTAACCCTCTCCCGCCAGCGGGAGAGGGAACCGTTTGCGGCGATTGGATAAGGCGACGCGCTGCGTGATAAGCCATTCGCATGCGATGACCAATCACACGGAACCATCCAAACTCCAACCCCCGTTACAGTTTCACGTCATCCATCATGCCGATTGGTAATGACGAAGTTCCGCTTCGTTGGCGTCGCTTTACGAAGCGGTAACCCCGCCTTTACGCATGCACTCACGCGATCCACTAGAACGGTGACTCCCAATCGCGTCGCGGAGCCCAGTCATGCGGATCACCATCGTCGGAGCGGGTTTCAGCGGCAGCGCGCTCGCCAGCGAACTGGCGCGGCAAGCGGGGCCGGGCGTGGAGTTGTGTCTGGTCGGCGTGCCCGACAGTTACGGTCGCGGCGTCGCTTACGGCGAAGCGCGGCCCGAGCATCTGCTCAACGTGCGCGCCAGCGATCTCGGCGCGACGCCCGACCAGCCCGGCGGTTTCGCCGATTGGCTCAATCTGACCGATCGCGCGCGCGGCAGTTATCTGCCGCGTTTGTTGTACGGCGAATATCTGCATGCGCAGTTGCAGACCGCGGTCGCCGGCAGCACCGCGGGCTTCAGTCAGATCCGCCACGAAGCGATCGCGGTGGAACGCGCGTCGGCCGGGTTCCGCGTGCATCTGGCCGACGGCAGCGATTTCGTCAGCGACCGGGTGGTGCTCGCGGTCGGCGCGCTGCCGCCGCAGCCGCTGCCCGGGGTCGGGCCGCGGCTAGCGATTCATCCCAGTTACCTCGGCTGGCCGTGGCAGGACGGCGCGATCGATGCGATCGCGCCGGATGCGCGGCTACTGATCGTCGGCACCGGCCTGACCATGGCCGACGTGGTGGTGACCTTGCAGCGGCGCGGCCATCGCGGGCCGATCGTCGCGCTGTCGCGGCACGGCCTGTTGCCGCGCGCGCACGGCGAGTACCCGCCCGAAGCGATCGCGTTGCCGCCGGCGGTGCTGCAGGCGCTGGAGACGCACGCGCCGCGCGAACTGCTGCGCGCCTTGCGCACCCTGTCGCCGGTGGTCGCCGACTGGCGCAGCCTGATCGACGCGCTGCGGCCGCACCTGCAATCGTTCTGGCACGGCATGCCCACGCCGCAGCGCGCGAGTTTCCTGCGCCATCTGCGTTCGTACTGGGAGGTGGCGAGGCATCGGATCGCGCCGCAGCTGGCGCAGGAGTTGCAGGCGCTGCAAGACAGCGGCCAGTTGCAGATCCGCGCCGGCCGTCTGTTGCGCGCGCGCCGCGGCGACGACGCGGTCGAGGCGCTGATCCGCGAACGCGGCGGTAACACCCTGCGCAACGAGCGCTACGACTTGCTGATCCGCGCCACCGGGCTGGACACCGATGTCGAACGCAGCACCCATCCGCTGATCGCGCATCTGCGCGAATCGGGTCTGGTCGCGGCCGATCCGCTGGGCCTGGGCCTGAAGACCTCCGACCGCTTCGAAATCCTCGACGCCAAGGGCGGCGCGGTGCGCGGGCTGTTCGCGATCGGGCCGTTGCTGCGCGCGCAATTGTGGGAAATCACCGCGGTGCCCGAGCTGCGCAAGGCGGCGCGGGACCTGGCCACGCAGTTGCTGGCGACTTCGTCGGCGGCGCGCGCCGCGCCGCGGGAGCAGGTGGCGATCGCCTGATGCGACGGTTTGGATGCGGCGCGATCGGACGATAAGGCACCGATCGCGTCGTCTCGCGCGCTCGCACACACGGGCCGGCGCCCACTCGCGCCGGCCGCGAGTGACTTCCGGCAGGTCGAATCGGTGACCGCCGGGACTGGGGCGCGAACGACGCGCGAACGAGGATGGTCGACATACCGCAGCAGTCCTCGTCCACCGCGCCAGCGCCGGACGCGGACTTGCCGCCACCGTCGCCACGCTCCGCCGCCGAGATCCCGCCATGAACGCCATCCTGCAAGGAACCCCGATCTGGGTGTTTGCCCTGTTCTTCGTCCTGGTCTGGCTCGGCGCCAAGCGATTGCGGCCGCACACCACGCCGCTGGCGCGGGTGTGGACGGTGCCGGCGATCTTCATCGTCTGGGGCTTGTCGGGATTGGCCGCGCACGGCGGCGCGCCGATGCAGATCGCCGCGCATTGGCTGCTCGGCGCCCTCGTCGGCGCGGCGTTGGGCGCGTGGTCGCTGTCGCCCGAACGTCTACAGTTCGATCATCGCAACCGCCTGGTGCGTCAGCCCGGCAGCGCGCTGCCGTTGCTGCGCAACCTGGCGATCTTCTTCGGTCACTACGCCTTGCAGGTATTCGCCGCGACCCACCCGCACATGCGCGACAGCGCGATGGGCTGGGATCTATATGTGTCGGGGTTCAGCGCCGGCTTCTTCATCGGCTGGGCGCTGCGGTTTGTGATCGGGCTGCGGCGGGCGCCGCAGACGGATCTGGTGATTGGGGCCGCTTGAGGTTGCGTTATCGCTGGCCCGCCATGTGGGGTTCGCCCGTGTCGCAACGAACCGCGCCGACGATGACGTCGCCCCACCAGGTCTGCGGCTGCGCGACAGCGCAAACGTCAGCCCTGGAGTCGTTGCTCGGCAAAGACTTCAATGCGACGCATGTTCTGTTGAGAGGCGCGTGGGACCCCGACACGCGTAGCTCAGATCGCCGCGGTACTCACGATCAGACCCGCAATCGCGCCATCAAACCTCGACCGTCGCCGTATACGGCCGCTCCACCGGCAGCAGCGCCTTGGCTTCGTCCAGACGATCGGCCTCGACCAGCGCATGAATCCGATGCGCCAGCGGCGTCACCTCTTCGATCCGGCGAGTCCACTGGTCGGCATACAACGGCACCGCTTCGCCGCTGAGGCCGATCTGGATCGCGCGGTGTTGCAGCGCGCCCAGCCGCAAGCTGCGTTCGGGATCCCACTGGATGCGCACCGGTGTGGCGTCCTTGAAGCGCTTCCATTCCTGTGCGCTCATCGACGGATCCGGATGCGAGGGGCAGCTGTGGGCCAGCGCCCATTCGAAACCGGCGCGATCGAGGTCAATGGCGAGGATACGGCGCTGGTTGTCGTCTTTATAGCCCCAGCCGGCGCGGTACATCATCCACAGGAACGAGGGCTTGATCCAGGTCATGCGCGAGCGCGAGAACGGCGCGACGAAGCGGCCGTGGGCGAGCGCGGCATCGGCGATCTGATCGCAATACGCCTGGTAGACGCGGATCGTGGTGTCGTCGTGGACGGCGCGGATCTGGTGGTAGGGGATCTGCTGTTGGGGAGCCGCGGTGTCGCCGCGGGTGGAGGAGGCCGCACCCATGTGCGGGGTCTTGCTCGGGTTGTCGTCGTTCATTGCGCGGGAGTCTAGCGCGCACAAGCCGACTGTAGGAGCGGCGTCCTGCAGGATTTCCTTCGGTCACGAGCCGCGACCGCGAAACCGCAACTACGATGGCACTAACGGCGCAAGCGCGATGCCGCGGTCGCGGCTCGCGCCGCTCCTACAGTTTGGAACCGATCTGTTGGAACGAGGCTTAGACGTCGCCGTCCTGCAGCCAGCCTTCGCCGTTGCCGCGCTGGAAAACGGGGTCGGTCGCCAGCACGTCGCCGGCCGGGATCGAATCCTGGGTCGCCAAGCGCTGGTAGATCGGAGTGAAATCCGGCTCGGTCGCGCGCATCAGCTGTTCGAAGCTGTCGATGACGAAGTAGGTCTTCTGGAAGGTGTCGATGCGGTAGCGGGTGCGCATGACCCGCTCCAGATCGAAGCCGATCCGGTTCGGCGCCGGCGACTCCAGGCTGTGGATCGATTCGCTCTTGGACGAAACGATGCCGCTGCCGTAGATGCGCAGCCCGTCGGCCTGCTTGATCAGGCCGAATTCGACCGTGTACCAGTACAGCCGGGTCAGATGCACCAACGCTTCGGGGTCGATGGCGTGCGCCTTCACTCCGCCGCGGCCGTAGGCTTCCATGTAGTCGGCGAAGACCGGGTTCATCAGCAGCGGCACGTGGCCGAACAGGTCGTGGAACAAGTCCGGTTCGCTGAGGTAATCGATCTGCTCGGGCTTGCGGATCCACCAGGTCACCGGGAAACGGCGATTGGCCAGATGATCGAAGAAGGTCAGTTCGGGCAGCAGGCCCTCGACGCCGATCAGCTCCCAGCCGGTGTGCGCGCGCAGCACCCGGTTGAGGTCGTCGAACTTCGGAATGCGGTCGGGCGTCATCCGCATCGCGCGCTGCGCGGTCAGGAACTCGTCGCTGGCGCGGCCGACCAGCACCTGCTGCTGGCGCTCGAACAACTGCGCCCACACCGCATGGTCCGCGCTCGAATACGACGCCCACGGCTGTTCGACCACGGCGGTCGTATAGACCGGCACATAGCCCTTGTCGGTGAGTTGGTGTTCGACGCGTTGCGGGGTGGCGGGGTTCATGGCGGTGTCGCTCCTGGGCCCGGGCAGTGAATGGCCGGGGTCCATCGACTTTAACCGCGCTCAGGCGCAATTAGCTTGCGTTGTTGCGTGTCCTGGCCGGTCTGGCGCAAGATTGTTGCGTCAAATGCCGAAAGGGCGCTGCGAATGGCCACCGTCGAACTGGACCGTACCGATATCGTCGTGCTGGCCGAATTGCAGCGCAACGGCCGCCTGACCAACGCCGAGCTGGCCGAGCGCGTGCACCTGTCGGCCTCGGCCTGCCTGCGCCGGGTGCAGCGGCTGGAACGCGAGGGAGTGATCTCGGGCTACCGCGCCGAGGTCGACCCGGTGCGGCTGGACCTGGGCCTGCAGGCGTTCGTGCGGGTGCGCCTGGGCCGCCACGACAGCGAGGCGGTCGGCGCCTTCGCCGAGTTCGTCGAGACCTGGGACGAGGTGGTCGCGTGCTACGCGCTGACCGGCGACATGGACTATCTGCTGCAGATCGTGGTGCGCGACCTGGAGCATCTGTCGCGCTTCCTGCTCGACCGCCTGCTCAACCAGGCCGGCGGCGCCGATATCAATTCCAGCCTGGTGCTGCGCACGGTCAAGGCCTTCAAGGGCCTGCCGCTGCCGTCGCGCTGACGGCAGCGGCGGCGCCGGCTCAGCCTGCGTGGGCGCTGCGCTCGGGCACGGTTTCCGAGGGTTGTTCGTGCTCGGGCTTGGGCGCGTCGGCGGGTTCGGACTGTTCGACCGGCGGCTGGTCGATGTCGGGCGGAACTTCCAGGCGGTCTTGCGCGTTCTCGTCCGACTCGCCGGCACCGTCGAGCAGATCGATGCGATCGCCGCTGGCGTCGATCGCCAACTCGATCAGCGAATAGGTCCAGCGATCGGCCTCGCGTTCGCCCTTGATGTAGACGCGGGCGCTGCCTTTCGGGCCCTTGAGCGGTATCGACAAGTCGGCGTGGCCGCTGGAATTGTCGGTCTGCAGGGTGCCGTTGATCATCGCGCCCGGTTCCAGCGGCGTGCCGAGCGCGGCGACCGCGGCCGGATTGGCCTGCGCCAGCGAGATCGCGTGGCGGACCGGTTCGCTGGAGCCCATCAGGCTCGACACGCCCTTGATGCCGAGACCGATCAGGCCGAACAGCAACAGCCCGGCGAGCAGGATCAGGGTCAGGCAGCCGGTGGGCACGAACCATTTCCAGTTGCGACTCCACCAGCCGGGGTTGGGACGGTCGTTCATCGCGGACTCCTTGCGTTCGATAGGCGGGCAGTGTCGCTGCATGTGGGGTTGGATGCCACCCGGGGGCGCGGGGCGCGGATTTGAATGCGGGTGGGTTGGCTTTTGTGGCGCGGTGGAATACGTCTTTGCGGCCACGCGCGGCAGCGGTGGTCGGCGCGTCGATACGTCCAAGCGCGACATCACCGCACATGCCAAAAAATCCGCCCCGAAGGATTCCCCCCTTTGAAAAAGGGGGGGGCAGGGGGGATTTGCTTTTGCTTGCAGATCGCGGCTAACCATCGAGGAAACGGAAACGGAAACGGAAACAGCAACAGCAACAGCAACAGCAAATCCCCCGCGCTACCAACACCATCGATCCTTCGACTTGCGCCGGGCGCTGGCCCCCTTTGTCAAAGGGGGCAGAAGATCGTGGCTTCGTTGCGCTAGAAAGCACGCCGATCAGTAATAACGGATGGACGGATCCCAGCGTGTGGTGTCGCAGAAGTTGTCAGCCTTCGGAGCGAGGATGAAGGACACACTGTCGCCCGCCGCAACGTTCACGCTTTGATTGATGCTCTTTCCGACGGTGTCGGCATTGTCGATGGCGGCGGCATAGATTTCGGTGCCGTTATGCACGACCGACACGTTCACACCGTCGCCGCACTGGATGTCGGCGTCGCGCACCGTCGCCTCGACGCGCACCGTGCCGTTCTTCGGCGCGATCCAGTGCAGCACCGGCATCTGGGTATTCGCGGTATGCATGGAATCGCGATAGATCCTCGCCCAGGCATCGGTGCCGTTCCAGTAACTGCTTTGCCAGGCCATGTTGGACAACGTGCTGCCGTTTCCGAACAGATAGCGCCAATAGCCCGATTGCGAACTGGAAAAATCGTCGGACTGCCGAAATGAATCCACCGAGGGCCCCAGGTTGATCTGCCAGCGATATATCCCGAACTGGGTCGCCAGCATGGTCGGGTCCTTCATGCAGTACAGATAGAAGTACTGCCCCACGTCGGCGTTGGTCGCGCCATCGCGATCGGCCACGGAGCAGTACTGATAGCCGGCGTCGGGCTTGAGCGTGCTGGGGCTTTCGTCGGCCACCACCATCGCCGGTTGTGCGCTCCAATGGATCGCATCGGTGGATTCGTAGAGCTTGATGCTGGAATTGACGCGCCCGCCCTGGCCATCCGACCAGGTCATGAAGGTCAGCGGCAGATAGAACTTGCCGTTGTAGCTGCTATGCACGGCTTGCGTGTGGGTGATGCCCCAAGGGGCGATGGCGCTGGGTTGCCCGCCGAGCCCGGCCTGAGTGAAACCGCTGCCGTCGTATTTCTTCCACAGATTGCTGCCCAGACTGCCGGCCGCGGCTGCCGCGATCACATCGGCCACCGGCGCGCGCGCGACCGCAATGCCGATGTGCTCCGGCGTGCCGTCGGTGGAGTCGATGAAGTAGATGTAGAAGTAACCATCCTTCACCAAATAGGGGACGCCCTGGATGTTCAACGGCTGCGCATCGCCGTTGGGGCTGATGATGCGGCCGAGGTAGTTCCAGGTATTGCCGTGATCCGACGACCACGCCAGTCCGATGCGGGTACGGCCCTGTACGTTGGTGGGGGTATTGCCGGAGTGGCCGACATTCTCTTCATGCACGAACGCCAGCAGGTTGCCGGCGTTGGGATTGGGCTGATACAGATTGACGAACCACAGGTTGGCCACGTCGCTCGGACCGATCTGGGTGAAGGCGGTATTGACGCCGTTGATGCAGTAGTTGGCGCTGTTGCGGTTGCAGGTCTCCTTGGTCCACAACGTGGCGCCGTAGGGATTGTCGAGCCCGCCCTGGTTGAAGGAGTGGGTGATCCCGCCCGAGTGCCGCCATTGCGAGGAGATCCAATAACGGCTGGTGCTGGTGACGAAGGTGGACAGTGGCCCATCCAACTGGGTGCCGGACAACGCGCCTTGGGTCATCTGCGCGGGTGTGGCGACGATCACCGGCGAGGTGATGCGCGAAGTTGTCGCGATCTGCGCCGCGGCGTCGACGGGAACCGAAAGCGCAGTTGCCATTCCCAGCAGGCCGACAGCGGTGACCCACGAGCGGCGATTCGAAAGTCGATAAAGCCAGTTCATTCGTATTCTCCCTGAAGACCCGCATGCGACACGCATGCGCCGGTCACCATGCGGCAACAGTATGGGCGCTCGTTGTCGCTACTTTTGCGACCACAGGACCGCTGTCGGCAAGAGCCATCCCGGCGAGAACGTCGAAGGTTCGAGCTAACCTTGCTCAACCACCGGCTACGGGGTTCTGCACAAGGAGTACAAGGCCATGGCCGGGTGGGCAGGACTTGGGCGTGGTCATATGAGATTGATCACATAGGCATTGCCCGCCGCGGCCGACGCGTGGCGCATTCGACCGCGTTCGACTCAACCCTCTCCGATCGACGCCAACGCCGCCGCGCGCGCATGCAGCGCCGTGGTATCGAACAGCGGAACGTCCACATCCGCCGGACCAATCAGCAAGCCGATCTCGGTACATCCCAGGATCACACCCTGCGCGCCACGCGCAGCCAGTTCGGCGATGATCCGCCGATAGCCCTCGCGCGATTCGTCGCGAATCCGGCCCAGGCACAGTTCTTCGTAGATCACTTTATGCACAAGATCGCGCCCATCGTGGTCGGGCACAATCACATCCAGCCCGTGCCGTTCGATCAGCCGCTGCCGATAGAAATCCTGTTCCATGGTGAAGCGCGTGCCGAGCAGGCCGATCTTGCTCAGACCCGCCGCGCGGATCGCCGAGCCGGTCGGGTCGGCGATGTGCAGCAGCGGCAGGCCGCTCGCGGCTTCGACCGCGTCGGCGACCTTGTGCATGGTGTTGGTGCAGATCACCAGCAATTCCGCGCCGCCGTCGCGCAGGCTGCGCGCGGCGCGGCCGAGCAGGGCGCCGGCCGCGTCCCAGTCGCCGGCGTGCTGCAGGCGTTCGACTTCGGCGAAATCCACGCTGTACAGCAGCAGCCGGGCCGAATGCAGACCGCCGAGGCGTTCGCGCACGGTTTCGTTGATCACGCGGTAATACGGCAGGGTCGATTCCCAGCTCATGCCGCCGAGCAGGCCGAGGGTTTTGGTGGTGGTCGCAGTCATGGTTCGAGTATAGCCATGCGTTGCGAACGCCCACGCGCGGTTCGGTTTCGGCGATGCGGCCTCATCGCGACGGCGATGCCGCCGATGTCGCATCCGCGTCCGGCTTGCCCGCATCCAAGCCGCCGAACCGCTGGCCGAAGAAATCGCCGGCGTTCCAGCGAGGCCGCCGCGGCGCGTCGGCGATCAATTGACCGATGCGCGCGTTGAGCTGGGCCAGGCGCGCGGCGTCGGCGTACTGGATCGGTTGTTCGGCGTCGTCGTCGGGCTGGTGATAGTGATCGGCGAGGAAGGCGCGGAACTGTTGGCGCGCATCGACGCCGGCATCGCGCGCGACCATGCCGCCGGTCAGATACACCGCCGGCACGCCGGTGCGGATGAAGGCGTATTGGTCGCTGCGGATGAAGATGCTTTCCTCCGGCGACGGGTCCGGTGTCAGCTCGACTCCGACTTCGGCCGCGGCCTGATCGAGCACCGCCTTCAGGCTGGAATGCTCGACTCCGATCGGCACCACGTCGCGGGTCGGCACGCGCATCACCGGCATGTCCATGTTGATGTTGGCGACCAGCGAATCGCGCGGCACGCTCGGGTTCTGCGCGAACCATTCCGCGCCGAGCAGGCCTTTTTCCTCGGCGGTGACCGCGACGAACAGCAGCGAGCGCTTGGGCGACGTTTTCGCCAATGCGATCTGCTGCGCGGTCTCGAGCATGATCGCCACGCCCAGCGCGTTGTCGAGCGCGCCGTTGTAGATCGCATCGCCCTTGACCGGCGCGCCGATCCCCAGGTGATCGAGATGCGCGCTGAACACCACGTGCTCGCGCTTGAGCGCGGCGTCGGTGCCGGGCAGCAAGGCGACCACGTTGCGCGACTGGGTCTGCTCGATCCGGTTGCGCGCCGACAAGGCGATGGTGCCGGGCAGATCGAAGCCGCGCAGGGTGCCTTCGCGCGCGTCGCGGAACAGCTCGGCCGCGGTGTGGCCGCCGGCGGTGAGCACGGCGTCGGCGCTGCCCGCGCTGACGTTGGCGATCACCGCCAATTGCGGAAACGTGTCGATCGCGCGGCCGTCGCTGCCGCGCAGGCGCATGCCCGGCCGCGCCCAGTTCTGCGCGCCGCGCGCCCACGGCTGGCGTTTTTCTTCGTCTTGCGTGGCCACGATCACCGCGCCGACCGCGCCGCGTTCGACCAGGGCGCGGAATTTTTCGCGGAACGAACTGTAGAACGCGCGCCGGTCGGTATCGAAGCGTTTGGGCGCGCCATGCATCAGCACCGCGATCTTGCCGCGCAGGTCCAGGCCGATGAAATCGTCGTGATCGAGCTCGGGCGCATGCACCGCCTGGCCGACGAACACCGCCGGCGCGGTCACTTGCGATTGCGCGCGGTCGAAATCGAGTTGCGGCAGGAACTGCTCGCGAAATTTCAATTCGACCGTGCCGGTGTCGCGCTGCACGATCAGGCTGCCGCCGCCGTCTTCGCGGCTGGCGCGCAGCAGCGGCACGCGCTGGAAATAACCGCCGTCGTCGCCGGCCGGGCGCAGGCCGATCGCGCGCAGGCGCTGGGCGACGTACAGCGAGGCCAGGTCGAAGCCGCGCGTGCCGGCTTCGCGGCCTTCGAGCAGGTCGTCGGCGAGAAAGCGCACGTCGGCCTCGATCCGGCGCGCATGCGCGCTGGCGGTTTCATCGAATCCGTCGGCCGCGGGCAGCGGCGCCGGGCGTTGACAGGCCGCGAGCAGCAGCGCGAAAACCGTGGCGACGGTGCGATACGAACGGCGGTGCAGACAACGGTACTGGAACGGCGTGCGCGGCATGCGGCGGCTCCCGGCGGTGGCTGGACGCCCGTGGCGCGGGCGCGCAGCGACGCTAGCACGCGGCGCGGGCAGTGTGCCTGGGCGTGGCCGATTCTTCGACGGACGGCGCCGACTCCGGGCGCCGTGGACCACCGTGCCGGCGCAGTTCGCCGCAAACGGGTGCGTCGTGGACAGCTAAACGCGCGGTTTGAGCCCGGCGTTACATTCGCTTACACCGCGTTACAAAACTTTGTCGCGGGACAACGGGGGTGACCGCGAAACTTGCGCATGTGGTGTGGTTTTTTCGACATTACGTTGCGTAGCGAAATGAATGCCGATTCACGATCGCCCAGAAAATGACGGAATAAATATGTAAATAAGCCACCACGATCGGCCCTGAATTCCGTGGCTTATCTGTTCCTTAACTTGCAATGTTTCGCGCCTGCCTAGTGTCCGCGATCAATCGACACCTGGCCCGCGACAGCATGCGTACTCCACCGTCCGATACTCCGCTTGCCACGCCATCGCGCACCGGTCCGGGATGGCGCGTGGCGATGCTGGTATTGGTCAGCGCGGCGACCACGGCGCTGTTGCTGCTCGACGATCGCCTGCAGCAGGCGGTCAGTTCCAATAATCGCGCGGTGCTGCAGCCCGGCTGGGTCGCGGGCCTGATGACGATCGTGATGTGCCTGTGGCTGGGCGCTAGCCGCTGGGCCGCGAATGCGGTGATCGCCGCGTTCGCGGGCATGCAGTTGTTCCAGCTGTGCCATATCGCCGCGATCGGCCGCGCGCTGACGCCGCTGGACGTGGCGATGATTCCGCATGAGTTGAGCGACATCGCGCAGGCGGTGCGGGCCGGCGCGGCGAGCCATTGGCCGACCTTGTTCGCCGGCGGCGTGCCGTATGCGCTGGCGTTCGCGATGTTCAACCTCGGCCTGCCGCGGCTGCGGCTGCCGCGCTTGCGCTGGGCCTTGTTGATCGTGGTGTTGGTATTCGCCACCCAGTTCTACAACGCCAGCCGCTACACCATGAAGCGGTTCATGCCGCGGCCGGAGCGCAGCTCGCTGCACAACTCGCTGTTGGCCTTCAGTTACTGCGCGGTCAATCTGGTCGGCAAGTCGGTGCGGCGCAATGTGCTGAGTTATCGGGCTTACACCGTCGTCGCCCGCGACGATCCCGACGCGGCCCGCGAGCGGCCGCGCGATCTGTGGCTGGTGATCTTCGATTCGACCCGCACCGATCACTGGGGCCTGGCCGGTTATGCGCGAGCGACCACCCCGAATATGTCGCGCTGGGTCGCCCAGGGCCAGGCGCGCTGGCATCGCGGCCTCGCCGGGGCGGTCTCGACCCGCGCCTCGCTGGGCCTGTTGTTCAACGGCGTGCGCGAGCCGGGCAACATAGCGCAATTGCGTTCGCACGAGGCCAATCTGCTGCGTCTGGCCAAGCGCGCCGGTTATCGCACCTACTGGCTGTCGACCCAGCACGCCGATCTGCTCGACGAGATCGATGCGCCCAGCATCGACGTGATCCGCACCCGCGCCAGCGACGAAGCGCGGATCGCCGCGGTCGGCGACGATGCGGTGCTGGACATGCTCGATGCGGTCGCGCCGGAGCGGCCGCGGCTGGTGGTGATGATGCTGCGCACCGCGCATATTCCCTACGACGACGCCTATCGCCGCCACGGCGGCGCGTATCGACGCTGGCCCGACGGCAAGGGGCTGACCGACGGCGCACGTCTGGTCAACGCCTACGACAACGCGATCGTCTATCAGGACGCGTTGGTCGAGAAGTTGTACCGGAGGTTCGAGCGCGGCGATGGCGACGGCCTGTTCGTGGTCACTTCCGATCACGGCCAGATGCTTGGCGAGGACGGGGTGTGGGGGCATAACGTGCTGACCCCGCAGATCGCCCAGGTGCCGATGTTGGTGCGCACCCGCGGCGCGGCGCAGATGCCGCTGGCCGGCAACGGCGACTGGCTGAGCCATCACGATCTGGCGCGCGCGCTGGCATGGCGGATGGGGTTTTCGATCCACAATCCCAACGCGCGCGCCGGAGTGGACTATCTGCAGGGTTCGGATCTGTTCGGCGACAACCTGTTCCGCGAGATGCGCATCGTCGACGGGCACCTTCGGCTGGGCGAGTTGTCCGGACTCGGGCATGCGCATGACGGGCATGCGCACACGGCGAGCGATCACGAGAGCGAGTGAGTCGCGACGGCTTCAGCCGAGGCTGACATTCACGACGAGGCTTCGCGCAGTTTCTTCTCGGCCTCGATCAACGGCGGCGCATCGGCTTTCAGATTCAGCCGCATCAGCGCTATCGCCTGTTGCAGCAGTTTGCGCGCGTCCGCACGCCGGTCCTGGCGCAAGGCGACGTCGGCGGCGACCAGTTGAATCTTCGACAGCATCACCGGGTTCTTGTAGGCCGGGCTCTGCGCGGCGCGTTGCAGTGCTTCATCGGCGAATACCGCCGCCTGCTTGAGATCGCCGCGGCCCATCGCGATCTGCGCGGCCAACGATGCGATCCCGGGCAGGAAGTTGACGTCTTCTGGTCGAGTCGCCACGTTCACTTCGGCGCGCGCCTGATCCAGATTGGCCTGGGCGCGATCGAACAGCTTGTTCATGGTCAGGGTCTGCACCAGTCGCAGTTGCGTGCCGATCGCGCCGTCGTCGTCGCGGGCCTGGCGCTGCAGGGCGATGGCGGCGTCGAAATCGGCGTAGGCCTGATCGAACCGTTGCAGCCGGGTGTAGGCCACCGCGCGCACGATGTGAGCGCGCGCGCGCCACGGCAGCGCGACCGGCTCGTGCTGGTCGCGCAGGCGCTCGAGCGCGCCGGTTTCCATCTCGATCGCGCGGTCGTACTGGGCGAGCGACTCGCCGTAGACGCCGCCCATGTTGATTTCCAGCATCGCCACGGCCTGCGGATCGAGCCCGATCGCCAGGGCGATCGCGCGGCCGCGTTCGAAGTGCTCGATCGCTTCCTTGCTGCGCCCGAGCACGTTCAAGGTGGTGGCGATGTCGTTTTCGATTTCGAAGGTGTAGCGGCTGCGTTCGCCATAGACCCGGTAGGCGATGCGCAGCGCCTGCTCGCCCGCGGCCAGCGATTCGGCGTAGCGCACCTGTTCCTGACGCAGGTTCAGGGTGACCCGGTACAGCTGATACCAGCTCAGGTGATCGGGGGCCCAGGCGGTCTTCGCGGCGCGCTCGGCGGCCTGCAAGCGGCGGTCGGCCTCGTCGAGCGCGCCGGCGCGCGCCGCGGGCGGGACCAGCGCGAGCAGCAGATTGGCGTACTGCTCGGAGCGTGTACCGCCGGCGGCCGCGAGCAACGCCAAGCCGCGCCTTGCATAGGTTTCGACCTCGTCGTCGCGGCCGGCTTGCACGGCGACAGCGATGTAATCGAGGTGGGCCTGGGCCAGGTCCAGTGGGTCGGCGCGTTGGCGTTCGCGCAGCGCGACCAGCTCGTGCAGGGTCTTGAGCGCCTCATCGTGGCGCTCCAGTGCGCTGAGCAGCGAACCGCGGACGCTGAGCAGGCGCGCATGCAGTTCGGGGTCGATCGGCGGGTGTTTGGCGAGCAGGGCGGCGGCGCGTTCGGCCGCGGCCAATCCAGGCCTGGGGTCGTGGGTGGCGTCGTAGACCTCGGCGATGGTGAGCCAGGCGACCGCGCGGGTGGCGTCGTCCTGGTGGCTGTCGGCCTGCAACTGCTCGGCCGCGCGCGCCAGCAGCGCCGAGACCGTGATCGGTTCGCCGCGCAGCGTGTTCGGCGAGGTCTGCGCGAGCACCGAGGCCAGGAACTGGCGCGAGGCCTCGGTGTAGCCGGCTTCGCGTTCGGCGCGCAGACGCGAGGCCTGGGCGACGCGCTCGGCGGCGAGCGCGCGTTGCCGTTCCACCTCCAGCCGCCACACGAACGCGCCGGCGGCGACGATTGCGAGCAGCGCCGCTGCGGTCGCCAGGCGGTGGCGGGCGACGAACTTGCGCAGGCGGTATAGCGGGCCGCCGCTGGCGACCGAAATCGGCAGGCCGTCGAGGTAACGGCGCACGTCGTCGGCCAGCGCTGCGACGGTGTCATAGCGCTCGCTCGGGTCTTCGGCGCAGGCGGTCAGTACGATCCGGTCGAGGTCGCCGCGCAGGCCCCGGCGCAGCGCGGCGTCGTCGGTTTGCCGGCTCGGCGCGAGCACCGGGCCGTCGCGGCCGCGCAGGTCCGACAGCTTGCGGCCGGTCGTCAGGTCGAACAGCAACGCGCCCAGGCCGAACACGTCGGTCGCGGTGGTGGCGGCCTTGCCGCGGCGTTGTTCGGGCGCGCCGTAGCCCGGGGTGAAGGCGACGGTGGTGGTCTGGGACGGGTCGGCGCCGTCGATCAGGGTGGCGATGCCGAAGTCCAGCAGCGCCGGGCGGCCGTCGGGGCGGACCACGATGTTCGACGGCTTGAGGTCGCGATGCAGCACCAGGCGCTGGTGCGCGTGCTGGACCGCCTCGCACAGGCGCAGGAAAAGCTGCAGGCGTGAGCGCAGCGAGCCCGGCGCATCGGCCAGGTGCTGGTGCAACGGCACGCCCTCGACATAGTCCATGACCAGATACGGCTGGCCGGCTTCGGTCAGACCGCCGTCGATGTGACGCGCGATCAGCGGATGGTCCAGGCTCGCCAGCAGGCCGCGTTCGCGCGCCATGCGCCGGATCGCGGCCTGGGTCGGCAGGCCGTGCAGCAATTTCAGCGCGAGCCGCTGCACGCCGTCGCCGGCCTCGCGTTCGGCCAGGAACACCGTGCCCATGCCGCCGGCGCCGAGTTCGTGCAGCAGCCGGTACGGGCCGATCGTGTGTGGCGTGCCGGCGGCGGCCTGGGCGGCGAAGGCGGCGGCCAGCCGGTCCGACAGCGGATCGGTCGGTGCGTCGGCGTCGGCATCACCGTCGTCCGCGGTGACGCGATCGAGCAGGCGCTGCACCGCCGCGCGCACCTCGGGATCGGATTCGTTGTCGAGCAGGTACTGACTGCGTTCGCCCGGCGGCCTGCTCAGCGCTGCATGGAAGGCCTGTTCGATCCGGGCGAATTGCTCCGGGGTCATGGCGCCAGTTGCTCGCGCAGCCAGGCCTTGGCGAAGCGCAGATCGCGTTCGACCGTGCGCACGTTGATCGCCAGGGCGTCGGCGATCTCCTGCTGCTTGAGCCCGACCAGGAACGCCAGCTCGATCACCCGGCACTGGCGCGGGTAGGGTTTGTCGAGCGCGACCAGCGCGTCCTCGACTTCCAGCCAGCGCTGATCCGCGGTCGGGCCGTGCGGCGCCGATTCGCGCGCCGGGTCGAACGCGGTGATCACCACGTCACCGCCGCGCTTCTCGGCCTGGCGTTGGCGGATCACGTCGATCAGGGTGCAGCGGATCGCGGTCGCGGCGATGCGGAAGAAATGCTGTCGATCCTGCGCCTGGATGCGGTCGTCCAGCAGGCGCAGCAGGGCTTCGTTGACCAGTTCGGTCGGGTCGATGATCGAGCGGCCCATGCGCGCCAGACGGCGGATCGCGATGCCCTTGAGTTCGCCGTAAACCAGGGCGTACAGCGCGTCGCGCGCGGACGCATCGCCGGCGCGATAGGCGTGCAGCAGACGGGTCACGTCTCCTTTCGTTTGCTCGTCCGCCAAGTCGGGTCCTCCTGACCACTCAAGCATACGACGGTCATGGTGCTTGCGCATGCCGACGCCGATTCGCGCGCGGGGATTGCTTCGTCCCATATCGGTGGAAAATCGCGATGGCGCATGCAGTCGCGTCATCGCCGCCGCGGCGTTAGTGCAACGCCGGTCGCCCGCCGCTTAAGGGGTCAACGCCGATTGGGGAATCGCCATCTCGACGCTGTTGATCTCGCCGAAGCCGAAGGCCACCGCTATCCCCAGCAGAATCAACACCCACAGCACCGCGCCGAGTGCGATCCAGGCGTAGTTCGCCGGGGTCAGGCGCGCGTTGGATTCGCCGCGCGGATCGCCGCAGGCGGCGTTGGCGGCGCGCTGGATCTGCAGCAGGCTCCAGCCCACCGGCAGCAGGGCCAGCACGCCGAGCACGTCGGTATAAGGCGAGCCGACGCCGCGCGAACTCAGCCGATCCAGCACGGCGTTGCCGATGCTCGCGATCACGTACAAGGTCGCCATCGCGCCCGGCGCCCACGCATGGCCGCGCCCGGCCTTGCGCAGCACCCCGTCGATGCGCGCGGTCAGCGCATGGGTGTAGAAGATCGAGAGCAGCGTGCGCGCCACCGGCCACAGGTACTCGCCGCTGGCGGCGCGATAACGCGCCCAGTGCATGTACGACCAATACAGGTGGTACAGGCCGAAGGTGGCGAAGAACAGGATGCAGAACTTGCGCGCGGACACGATGAAGAATTCGTTGCCGCGATCGGCCGGTCCGGCCGGCTGCGTCACCGCCGCGGTCGGCGGTGCGTAGAGGTTGGGTTCCATGGGGGTAGACGTGCTCCTGCGGACGAACGGAATCGATCAGTCGAACAACACGGCCACGCCGATCCCGCCTTGCAGGTCCGGGCTGTCGCGGTCCAGGCCCCAGTCCAGCGATGCATCGAGCTGCACGCGCGAGGTCGCCATCCAGGTCACGCCGGTGCCGGCGACCGAGGTCGTGGACTGGTGATCGGTGTGCGACACGCCGGCTTCGATATAGGCCCCGACCGTGTCGCTCAGGGCGACGCTGACGCTCGGCGACCAGGTCCAGGTGTCCTCGCCATCGCTGCGGTCGAGGTTGAAGTACAGCGCGCCGGATACGCGCTCGTTGAAGTCGTAGCCCAGGGTAGTGCCGAGCGTGTACTGGGTCGCGCCGTTGCTGAAATCGCGCGCGCCGCTGGCGGCGGTGACCGCGCCGAGCACGGCCCAGGAAAATTTATCGTGCGAGGACGGCAGCGCGATCTTCAACGCCAGGCCGGTGTCGCCGGCGCCGTGACGCGAGCGGCGGCGGCCGTCGTCGCGTTCGCGCAGATAGTTGTACGGCGAGGTTGCCAGTTGCAGCTCGACCGTGTCGCTCAGGCCCAGGCGCAAGGTGGTGTTGGCGTTGTACTGAGTGCTGCGGACGCCGCCGTCGTCGTCGCGCTGGAAATCGGGCAGGCCCTGTTCCCAGGCGAAACTGCCCTTGGGCAGGGTGCCGGTGGAGAAGGCGATGCCGGGACGGTCGAACGACGGCGCGTCGTCGGCGTGGGCCGGCGCGACCGCGCCCAGGCCGATCGATGCGGCCACGCACAGCGGGATCGAACTCGGTGTCATGCGCATGCCCGCGTCCTTCGCTGATGACGATCGCTCGATACGTCCAGGCGCAGTTTCCGTTCCCGCATTGCGTTTACTCCTTCGTTCCGGGCGCCGGGCGGCGGCACCTTACTGCCGCGCGCTTACAGCTTCGACCAGCGGCCCTGCTGGCTTTCGCAAGCGGCCTTCAACGCGGCGAGCTGATCGGGGGTGCGCTGGTAGTAGTAGATCTGCGCCGGCGCGCCGCGCGGCGAATCGCACTTGCCGCCGGCGCCGCTGGGGCAGGACGCGACCAGCCGCATGTCGACCTGGCCGCCCATGCCTTCCAGCCCGGGCGCCTGACCGCTGCACTGCACCTTCTGCTGACCCTCGGACAGGTTCATGTCGGTCTCGGTGCACTCGTTGATGACCTGACCCATGATCTGGCCCTGCATCATGCAGGCGCTCTTGGCATAGGCGAGCGGGCAGGCGAGCAGCAGGGCGGCGACAGCGAGCGGTGCGGTAAGACGGCGCATGGCGAGGGCTCCGGAGGCGATGGGAACCGCGACCTCGCAGGTCGCGGCAGCCAGGAGACGAAGCGCGTGGCGCATCGATGCGCCGCCGCGGTCCATCCCCATGGACACCGCATCACTCTAGCGCGCTTGGGTGACCGGTGGCACACGCTTGGCCGCGACGGACGGCGGCATGCGCCGCAAAGCGTGAAACCTCACCGCACGGATAGCGGCGCATGGTCGTCGTCCGCAGACCGGCGGGTCGTGCGCGCCGCAGCGATCGCGATCGCCGACGGCGTGCTTATTCTTCCTGCCCATTACGCGGCGGAAACCGCAGCACCACGCCGGTCTGATGATCGGGGCGGTTCCACAGCACCGGCACTTCGCGCGGGCTCGGCGGTTCGAGTTCCTCGTGCGCCGGGACCATGCTCTCGTCCTCGTCTTCCCAGCTGTAGCGTTTGCGCGGCGGCAGCGGATCGCGCAGGCGGAACACGAACGCGGCGATCACGCCGGCCACCGCGCCGCCCAGGTGGGCCTGCCAGGACACGCCGATCTCGCGCGGCAGCACGGTCAGCAGCATGCCGCCGTAGAGCAGGAACGCGATCATCGCCGCGGCGATCGACGGCCGGTCGCGGCGCAGCAGGCCCAGGGTCATGACCAGGAACATCAGGCCATGGGTCACGCCGCTGGCGCCGAGGTGATAACTGCCCGGATCGCCGAGCAGCCACGCGCCGACACCCGAGCCGATCCATATGATCGGCAGCGCCCGGATCGTCGCCTTGGGATAGACCGCGCCGGCCAGGGTGCCGAGCAGCAACAGCGAGGTCGCGTTGGCGGCCAGATGCTCGACCGAGCCGTGCAGCAGCGGCGCGGTCACCAGCCCGATCAGGCCGTGCAGCGACCACGGCTGCACGGTGAAGGCGCGCACGTCGAAGCTGCTCTGGGCGGCGAACACCGCCACCAGCAGCAGCACGAACGCCAGGCTGGCGTTGAGCGCGCGCAGCAGGCGGCGGCGGTCGGCCTTGCGCTGGGCCGGGGTGTCGGGGACGGGGGCTTCGGTGGGCAGTTGCATGCAAACCAGATTGGCACCGCCGGCGACCTTTGCAAGCCGGCCCGGGCGGGCTTCTTTGTCCCACCCACGGGAATGTGGCCCCGGTCAACAACCGGCCCAGGCCCGCCGGGGCGGACACCGGCGTCGGGGCTACGCCCACCCGGCCGGGGAGGAATCGCCCGGCCCCGGTAGAATGGGCCGATGAATAACGAAATCCCCACCGTACGCCTCAAGAACGCCTGGAAATCCACCCACCCCTGGATCTTCCAGCGCCTGGTCGACAAGCCCGCCCAGCGGCCCAAACCCGGCAGCATCGTCAACGTGGTCGGGGTCGACGGCGTCTGGATCGGCCGCGGCTTCTACAACGGCCATTCGCGCATCGCCCTGCGCATGCTCGAAAACGACCCGGACGTCGAAGTCGATGCCGAGTGGTTCGCGCGCAAGATCGCCGCCTCGGTGTCGCTGCGTCGCGACGTGCTCAAGCTCGATGAGGTCAGCGACGCGTGGCGCGTGGTGCATAGCGAGGGCGACGGGATCAGCGGGCTGGTCGTGGACCGTTACGGCGATCTGCTGGTGGTCGAGTACTTCAGCGCCGGCGCGTTCCGCCATCGCGAATGGATCTACGACGCGCTGCGCGCGCAGTTCCCGGGCTGCCGTTTCTACGCCTTCGCCGACGAGCACGTGCAGAAGCAGGAAAGTTTCGACTTCCGCGGCACCGAACCGGTCCCGCCGTCGACCATCACCGAATACGGCATCAAGTTCCGCGCCGATCCGGCCGGCGCGCACAAGACCGGTTTCTTCGCCGACCAGCGCGAGAACCGCGAATGGCTGTCGCAGCAGGTCGCCGGCAAGCGCGTGCTCGATCTGTGCTGCAACACCGGCGGCTTCGGCGTGTACGCCAAGGCGCGCGGCGCCGAGGAAGTGATCGGTGTGGACATCGACGCCGACGTGCTCAACATCGCCAAGGGCAACGCCAAGCTCAACGGCGCCAACGTCAAGTTCGTCCAGGCCGATATCTTCCCGTACCTGCGCGACATGGGTAATGCGGGCGAGCAGTTCGACGTGGTGATCCTGGATCCGGCCAAGATGACCCGCGATCGCGAGCAGGTGATCGCGGCGCTGAAGAAATACCTCGACATGAACAAGCTGGCGCTGGGCGTGGTCAAGCCGGGCGGTTTGTTCGCGACCTTCTCCTGCACCGGCCTGGTCAGCGAAGACCAGTTCCTCGACATGCTGCGCCGCGCCGCGTTCTACGCCGGCCGCACCGTGCAGGTGCTGAAGGTCTCGGGCGCGGGCGCGGATCATCCGTGGCTGGCGCAGGTGCCGGAGTCGCGGTATCTCAAGGCGGTGTTTTGTCGGGTGCTGGATTGAGGTGAGGTGGGTTGCGCGTGGGGTTTCGCGCAGCAATCCGCTTGCGACGTAATGTTCCCTCTCCCGCTTGCGGCGACCGAAGGAAGTGCAGAGCAGAGAGGGCTAGGGTGAGGGGATGAGCGCCGAAGGCGCGAACGCCTCTGGCTTTCGTCATCCCTGCGGCCCTCACCCCAACCCTCTCCCGCAAGCGGGAGAGGGAGCACTACGCGGGGGAGACGGAGCAGAACGATCAGTCGGACGCCCGAAACCCCATCACATGCCGCGCCTTATAGCTATCGGGCCGATACGACACCTCGCGCGCCAACGCATCCAAGAAGCCCGACTCCCCGATCCGCGCACGTTCGCCGGCATCGAGCTCGATCGTCAGCTCGTACATGGCGATCGTGCCGCACAGCACCGACAGATAACGCCGCTCGCCGTCGGCGTACAGCGTCCAGGTCCAGTCGCGTTGGTCGATGAGTTGCATTCTGGTTTCGCCCATGCGTTCAGCCGAACATGATTTGGACAGAACCGATCACGCCGACGAACTTCCACTGTCCTCGCTGGAGCGCGAACAGTTCCATTCGATCGTGCTGGCCCGAGTTGCGGTAAGTCGTCTGGACATACAGCAGGGCCTGATCTCCGCGCGCTGACACGACCGGCCGGCTGATCCGGAGGATGCCGTTAGCCTGCGGATATGCTCGGTAGAAGGCCGGCGGAATCCCGCAGTAGAAAACCGGCGGGTCCTCCATCATCGAAAAAATGGCCGCTACGCGCTCGCGATCGACCGGAACGACGCCGGGCACCGACAGTGCGTCCAGCGGCTGTTGTCCGACGTTGAAGCGCCGCAACGCATCAACCAGCGTCTCGGACAGATTCCTATCGATCAGTTGGATCGGCCGGTCCCGGGAATTGCGCGGATCTTCGTACCATTCCGGTGTCAGCTCGCTGCAACGCTCCTGACTTTTCCGACGCTTGCCGCAAATGGATATCGTGGCGTTTTCCAATGCGAGGCGACGTCGCGTTCCATTCGCGTCGAACGTCGGCGACTGTTCGGTGGACTGCTGATGTTCGACGACCGCGATCAGAATCGCGCGCTGTTCGGCGGCCGTCGCCACGCGCGGTGGATCGACAGGTGCGTCGAATGCCTTCAGTTTCGAAGAATTGGCCACGACGACCAGCGCCACCGCCACCACGATGCAAGCGGCATACAGCACCGACTTGAAAAGTGACGGAGCACGCGCGTCGCGGCCGTGAGGCCTGTCGTTCGCCGATCCGGAAGACGATGCAGTCATGGCAGGGCGTCCGTGCGCGCTTGCGCGATCGCAGCAGCGTAGGCGCACGCACGACCGGCGGGCAATACATTCAGTCGATCGAAAGCCGGCGCCGGTTTCCCGCTCAGTCCTTCCACCACAGGATCGTCGGCGGATCCTCGGGACGGGTCTGCTCCAAGCGCTGCAGCGCGCCCACGTCCAGGCCGGGCAGATGCACGCTCATCGCCATGGCGACTTCGCGATACCCCGGCCAATCGGTGCGCAGTTCCAGGCGCTCGCCGGTCGCGGTGCCGACTTCGACGAAGATCAGCCGGCGCTCGTTCGCGTCGATCGCGTAGCCGTCGATGCCGTCGATGTCGGTCCAGCGGATGCCGTGGATGCGTCCGGCGCCGTCGTCGCGCCACACGCCGCGCGGATCGGCGTACAGCCTGGGATCTTGCGGGTTCATGCGAACGGTCCTTGCACGGACGGGGCGGCGGCTGCCGAACCGGTGGGCGGCCAAGATTGGCACATCGGATACGCCCAATCGGGTGCCGTATGGAACAGAGGAGGCGTGGCCGAGTGGTCAAATGTGATTGTCGTCACGCTTACTCCGGGCATCGGATCGGTCCCCCAGCCTCGCCTACGCGCTACGCACCGGTTGCGACGGCCAGCCACGACCGCCCCCTGTAGGAGCGACGCAAGTCGCGACCGCGAAACCGCGCTTGCGTCGCAGGCAGGGATGCCGCGATCGCAGCCGGCGACCGAAGCAAGTCCTCCTGGAACACCGTTCGTGCATCGAGAATCGACGCCATCGCAGTGCGGCAACCACAGACCTACCACCCCACCCGCACCGACCCGCTTCACCCCACGCCGCCCCCGCGTCGCAGGAGCTGAGACTCACCCGTTTAGACTGGGGCCCTAAACTTGCGTGTCCTGGCTGTCCCAGCCGCCCGATCCGTGCCCGCCCCCGCCCGGCGGACCACCGCCGCGCCCGCGGCCACGCCGTCGCCCCCTCCCGCCTTGCAAGAGTCTCCATGCCCCTGACCGCCGCCCTGCTCGCCATCGTGTTCGCGTCGCTGATCGGCGCCGCGCTCGCCTGGCTGCTCGCCCGCGCCGGCGCCGCGCGCGCGCTGGAGGCCGCGCGCGGCGAGCTGGGCGCTCAATTGAACGCGGCCAACACCGAGCGCGCGCAGTTGCTCGAGCGCAGCGCGCGCATTCCCGAACTGCAGGGCCGGCTGGACGAACTCGAGGACCTGCGCGACCGCCTGATCCACGACAGCGGCCAACTGCGCGAGGCCATCGGCCGCGCCAGCACCGAACTGGAAAAGGAACAGCAGGCCCTGCAACGCCTGCGCACCGAGCTGCAGGACGCCGAACGCCTGCGCGACGCGGCCAATGCCGAGCTGCAGCGGCGCAGCGTCGAACTCAGCCGCATGAGCACCCAGCTCGATGCCGAGCGCAGCCAGTCGCAGGAAAAGATCGCCCAGCTCAAGGATGTGCGCGACGAACTGACCACCCAGTTCAAGAACCTCGCCAACGACATCCTGGAAGAAAAGAGCAAGCGCTTCACCGAACAGAACCGCAGCCACCTGGGCCTGCTGCTCGATCCGCTGCAGCAGAAGCTGGCCGAATTCCAGACCCGGGTCGAAACCGTCTACGACAACGAAACCCGCGACCGCACCGCGCTGGGCGAACAGGTGCGCCAGTTGATGGCGCTGAACCAGTCGCTCAGCGAAGACGCGAAGAACCTCACCACCGCGCTCAAGGGTTCGAGCAAGACTCAGGGCGCGTGGGGCGAGTTGATCCTCGAACGCGTGCTCGAGTCGGCCGGGCTGCGCAAGGGCGAGGAATACGACGTCCAGGAAAGCCACGGCACCGAGGACGGCGAGCGCCGGCCCGACGTGACCATCCATCTGCCCGAAGACCGGCATCTGGTGATCGATTCCAAGGTCTCGCTGGTCGCGTACGAGGAGTACGCCAGCGCCGAGGACGAGGAGCAGCGCGGGCGCGCGATCAAGCGCCATCTCGACTCGGTGCGCGCGCACATGCGCGGCCTGTCGGACAAGCGCTATCAGGAGCTGTACGGCCTGCGCTCGCTGGATTTCGTGCTGATGTTCGTGCCGATCGAACCAGCCTTCATGCTCGCGGTCACCCACGACCGCAATCTGTTCATGGACGGATGGCAGCGCAACGTGCTGGTGGTCAGCCCGTCGACCTTGTTGTTCGTGCTGCGCACCGTCGCCCACCTGTGGCGGCAGGAGGCGCAGAACCGCAATGCGCAGGAAATCGCCAAGCGCGGCGCGCAGCTGTACGACCGGCTGTGTTCGTTCGTGGCCGACCTGGAGAAAGTCGGCGACCGCATCGACCAGGCCAAGGTCAGCTTCGACAGCGCGCGCGACAAGCTCAGCCGCAACAAGGGCAGCGTGATTCGCCAGGCCGAGATGCTGCGCGACATGGGAGTCAAGCCCAGTCGCGCATTGCCGGCGAAACTGGTCGAGTTGTCGGCCGACGACGCATTGGCCGACGACGGACTCGAACCCGACGGCCCGCGGCCGATCGAGGGCGCGGCGGGGTTGTTGGCTGCGGAATCCGACAGCCCGGATAATTCAGACGATGCGGGCGCGCGAGCGGACGCGGACGAAAACGCTAGCGACGGTGACGGCGTCGGCGAGAACCGCGGCGAGGCCTGATCGATCTGTCGAGGTTGGTTGCGAGAGAGTTTCAGCCCCGACGGTTTTCGCTCCGCGACGAGGAAGTATCGATGCGATCTGAAACAAGAGCGCCGGGGCTGAAGCCCCACCCAGCAAAGACCTCGAGCGTACGTGTCAGGGTTGTTCGAGCCACTGCGCAAAACCTGCCGCATCGAGCCGATCGCGCACCGCGGACGCGGGCAACGGGTCGCTGAGAACGCGCAATACGTCGTTGTAGCCCGAGCGCGCGTGGTCGTTCCAGGTATCGGCCAGCCGCGCGAGATTGCTCTGGCTCATGTGTTCGGCCAGCACGCTCAGCAGCGGCAGATAGTCCGCTGCGGGAATCCCGCGCGGGTAGGCGCGCGCCACCAGCTCGGCCGTGCCGCGAAGGTGATCGGGAAGATTGGATGAAGTCATGGCGTGAGCCGAGTCGAACCCTGTGGCGATGCTGATTGCGATGATCGTGCGGGTCAAGACAACTTCGGCCGCGTGCGGCAGGCCAGCCATGATCGGTCCTGACCGGCAGCGCGCGCCGGCGACGCGCGCGAACACCTACAACGCCCTGATCGCGTCCTCCCAGTCGCAGTAGGTGGGCAAGTCGATAACAGTTCCATCGCGCTCGACCAGAATAGGTCCATTGCCGGCCAACATCGCGTTGGTGTTTCCGGTCTGCACGAATTCGCGGCTGTTGTAGAAAAACACCCAGCCGCGCGCTGTCTCGCGGGTGTGCTCCGGGACGAGTACGAACTCTTCCTGCGCCTGCTGCGCGTGGCTCGCGATCCTGGTTTGGGCGAGATGCCGCGCCGCTTCGAAATCGATCGCCGCCATATCCGATTACCCAATTGAGCGATGTCCGATCTTGTCGGTTCGTAAGGCAAAGATCGCATCGCCACGGCGCAAAACAAAACGGCCCGGATTCGCATCCGGGCCGTTCGTGGATCCAACTTTGCAGCGACCTCGCGCGGCGCTCAGCGACCGCCGTCGGTCGGCATCACCGGCATCGCATCGGCCGGGACGCTCGGGTTGCTGTCGTCCTGCAGATAGTCGGGCAGCTGCTCGTCGCTGTTCTTGTCCATGCGGTCGCCGAAGATCTGGTAGTCGCGGCGTTGGGTCCACGAATCGCGCACCAGCGCGTATTCGTCCTCCGCGCCTTCGCGCAGGCTGTCCAGCGGCAGCAGCTGGGCGCGCACGTCGACCAGTTGCAGGCCCTGCAGCGGGATGCGGATGCGGTCGCGATCGACCTGACGCAGCGGGCTCAGCGGCGCATCGCCGAGCGCGCCGAACGCGTCGCGCACGGTGCGCGGCCCGAACAGCGGCAGCTCGAGATAACGCGAACGCTTCCAGCCCCAGATGCCGAGGGTCTGGCCGAAGTCTTCGCTGCGGTTGGGCAGCTTGGCGTCGCTGGCCGGATCGAAGATGCCGGCGATGCCCAGGGTGGTGTTCAGCGCGAACCGGCCCAGCGATTGCGCGGCCTGCTTGGGCTTGCCCTGCAGCAGCGCGTTGAGCGCCGACACCGGCTGGCCGAGGTTGTTGAAGAAGTTGCTCACGCCCAGCCGGATCGGACGCGGCACGACCTTGGTGTAGGCGCGCGCCAGCGGCCGCGCGATGCCCTTGTCCACCGCCATGTTGAAGCGGTGCATGCGGCGGTTGTACTTCTCCCACGGATCGTAGGCGCCGGGCACGTTGGCCGGCGCCGGCAAGGTGGGATCGGCGACCGGGTCGTAGGCCTGCGAGTTGCCGTAGATGTCGTCGAAGTCGCGTTCGGCGGCGGTGCGCGGGTCGGCAACCGGTTCGATCGGCTGAGCCGCGGCCGGGTCGAGTGACGGCGGCGCGGGCGGATCGACCTGCGCCAGGCTGTAGTCCAGGTCCAGCTCAAGCGGCACCACGGCGAAATCGTCGCCGTGCGCGGCCGGGGCCTGCTGTGGCGATGAAGCTTCGGCGATCGCGGTGGAGGTCGCGCCGGCGTTCGCATCGATCGGCGCGCTCGCGGCGACGCCGACCGCGGACAACGCGGTCGCCGAATCGGTCTGCACCGGCAGCTGCGACGAGGCCGCGACCGGTGCGGATTCGGCCGGCGCGGGCTTGATCAGGTCGGACTCGATGACGGCCGGCGGCGGAGCCTCGGCGGCGACCATGGCCGTGCTCGACGCGGTCAGGCCGGCGGCGCCGGAGGAATCCGGGCTCGCGTCCTGCGCGAGGGCCGGTGCGGAGTGCAGCGCGGCCAGGATCAGGCCGAGCGCTAAGGGGAGTGCGTGGGGGCGCATGGTTGCAGTCTAGTCTTCCGTTACATCGGTGGGGGCGGCCAGGCCACGTCCGTGGGCGTCGGCGACCGCAACTGTGAACGTGGTCGGATGCGGCGCGATCAGCTGGCGAAACCGAGCGACGCGTCGAGCCGGTACGCCGCGCGCAACTCGGCCAGTCCGGCCGGTTCGCCCTGCACGTCCACGCCGGGCGCCTGCTCGGCCAACTCGGCCAGCAGCGCCAGTCCGGCGCTGTCGACCGAACTGACCGCCGACAGGTCGAACCGGCGCGCGCCGGCGACCAGCGCGCGCGCCTGCGGCCACAACGCGGCGGCCGCGTCGCGATCGAGCGCGCCCGTGAACACCAGGGTGTCGCCGTCCTTGCGCAGGCTGGCCACGGCCGCGCTCATCTCAGTTGCCGCTCGCCTGGGCCTGCAGCTTGCCGGCCTTGATGTCGGCGGCGACCTGGGCGATCGACTTCTGGTTGAGCGGGGTGTCGAACTGGTTGCGGAAGGTCTGCACGAAGCTGACGCCTTCGACCATCACGTCGAACACCTTCCACTGCGCGCCGTTCTTGCGCAGCAGGTAGTCGACCGGCACCGGCTCGCCGCCCTGGCGCAGGAACTCGCTGGACACCTTGACGATGGCGCCGCCGCGCAGCGGGGTCTCGGACTTGATCCGGACCTGCAGGCGGGTGTTGAAGTCGAGCAGGGCCGAACCGTAGCGCTGCATCAGGCTGCCGGTCAGCGCGTCGGCGAACAGGCCGACATCGGCGTCGGACGCGCCGCGGCCGTGGGTGCCCAGGACCAGGCGCGCGGCGTAGTCGCGGTCGAACACCGTGTTGAACTCGGTGGTGATGAACTGGCTCAGCGCGGCGCGGTTCTTGCTGAACTCGGCGCGGCGCGATTCCAGGGTCGACAGGATGCGGGTGCTGTTGGCCAGCACCATCGCGCTGGGCGAACCGGCGGCGGGCGCGGCCTGACCCGGGGCCGCGGTGGCCTGGGCGAACGCGAACGAGGGAGCGCCGGCGATCAGGGCCGAGGCGAGGACGGTAACGATCAGGGAACGCTTCATTTCTTGGTCTCGTCGGAGGGGGCGGCTTGTTCGCCCTGGAGGTAATCGGGAACGCCGGCGTCGGCGGGCTGGGCCGCGGCCGCGCCGCCGCCATTGCCGCCTTGTGCGCCACCGCCGCTGAACATGTACTTGCCGACCAGCTGGATCAGGTCGACCGCCGGCTGGGTCAGGAAGATCTTGTCGCCGGGCTTGAGGTTTTCCGGGTCGCCGCCGGGGCTGAGCCCGACATAGCTCTCGCCCAGCAGGCCGCTGGTGAGGATGCCCGCGGAGGTGTCGGCCGACAGCGTGTAGCGCTTGTTGATCGCCAGGGTCACCACCGACTGGTACTTGACCGGGTCGAGCGAGATATCGGTCACCTGACCGACCGTCACGCCGCCGATCTTGACCGGCGCGTTCGGGCGCAGCGGGCCGATCGTGGTGAAATCGGCGGTGATGTTGTAGCTATCGCCGCCGAAACCGAACTTGCCGTTGGTCGAGGCGATCGCCAGCACCAGCAGCGACGCCAGGGCGAGGAGCAGGAACGCGCCAACGGCGAATTCGATGCGGGGACTGCGGATGGACATGGCACCACCTTGGGGATAAAGCCCGCGTGGATCAACGCGGCTGTGGGAACGGTATGCATGGAACGGTGTGGATGCCGCGAAGGATGAGGCCCCCGCGGCAGCTTGAAAGCCCCNGCGCGGATCGCGCTGCAACCTCACTCGGGCCCTCATCCGCCCTTCGGGCACCTTCTCCCGCTTGCGGGAGAAGGAAGGTCAAACAACTCCTCCCGCTTGCGGGAGAAGGAAGATCAAGCACTCCTCCCGCTTGCGGGAGAAGGGAAATCGAATTACCTGAACAAGAACGCCGACATCACGAAATTGAACATCAGTACCAGCAGCGAGGCGTTCACCACCGCGCGGGTGGTCGCCACCGAGGTGCCTTCGATGGTCGGCTCGGCATGGAAACCGACATAGGCCGCGACCAGCGCCGCGGTCCCGCCGAACACAGCCGACTTCACGAACGCCATCAGGAAGTCGTTATAGAAATCGACGCTGTCCTTGAGCACCTGCCAGAACGTGCCGGCCTGCAGGCCGATCACGTGGACCGACTCGAAATAACTCGCGCTGATCGCCAGGCTGCAGAAGAACCCGGTCAGCAGCGGCACGCACAGCACCGCCGCCCAGAACCGCGGCGCCACCGCCTTGCCGATCGGGTCGATCGCCATCAGGCCGAGCGCGGTGATCTGGTCGGTCGCGCGCATCAGGCCCAGTTCGGCCGCGATCGAGCTGCCGGCGCGGCCGATGAACAACAACGCGGTCAGCACCGGGCCCAGTTCGCGGTACAGGCCCAGACCGAGCATGGCGCTGACCTGGTTGGCGGCACCATAGGTATCGAGCGCGCGATAGCCCAGCAGGGTCACCGAAAGACCGACGAACGCGCCGCCAACGGCGATGATCGGCAGCGATCGCGCGCCGATCTTGTAGATTTCGCGGACCAGCTCGCGGAAGAAGTCGGCGGTCGGCTTGGACGCGCGCAGCACCGACAGCGAGAACAGGCCGGCGCGGCCAAGCGAGCGGGTGGCTTCGATGAAAGGCATCACGCGGCCTCCGAGGTGCGGGGGGCGGCGTCGAAGCCGATCGGACCGTCGGGCTCGCCGCGCAGGAACTGGCGAACCAGCGGGTCGGTGCTGTGTTCGAGTTCGGCCGGGGTGCCGGAGAACACGATGCCGCCGTTGGCGATCACGATCGCGTGGTCGGCCACCGGCAGGGTCTCGTGGACGTGGTGGGTGACGATGATGCTGGTCAGGCCCAGGGTGTCGTTGAGGCGGCGGACCAGGCTCATGACCACGCCGGACGCGATCGGGTCGAGCCCGGTCAGCGGTTCGTCGTAGATCATCAGCGGCGGGTCCAGCGCCAGCGCGCGGGCCAGTGCGACCCGGCGGGCCATGCCGCCGGACAGCTCGCGCGGATACGCGTCGGCGGCGGCGCGCAGGCCGACCGCGTGCAGCTTCATCAGCACCAGCCGGCGGATCAGCGCGGGCGGCAGTTTGGTGTGGGCGCGCAGCGGCAGCGCCACGTTCTCGGCCGCGGTGAGGTCGGTCAGCAGGCCGTTGCCTTGCAGCAGCACGCCGATGCCCTTGCGCAGTTCGAGCAGGTCGCGCTGGTTCTGCGGCACTTCCTGGCCGAACACTTCGACCTTGCCCGAGGCCGGCGCGAGTTCGCCGGTCAGCGCCGACAACAAGGTCGACTTGCCGCTGCCCGACGGACCAAGCACCGCGACGATGCTGCCGGGCGGCACCGACAGGTTGATTCCGCGCAGCACGCTGCGGCCGCCGCGGTCGAGGCGGAGGTCGGTCAGGCGGACGATGGGCGTTGGCGTCGTCATGCGGGGCGGCAATCCGTGCGGGAATGGGCGAACGGCGGAACCAGGGGCCGGTCAGGGCTGCGGACGTTGAGCGCCGCGGACGATCAGGGCCGGCGAAGCGGCGCAGCTTGGCCCACTGCGGCTGAACGGGGGTGGAGCGTCGGACATTGTCGCAGCTTAGCCGGCCGGGCCCGTGCCTGTACCGCAACGGGGTGTTTGACCGGTGGGGTCGGTGGGTGGGGCGATGGTAATGGGGGGCGATTAAAACGGTTTTAAGTGGGGTGGGTGCGCGGTGGGGGATTCGCTTTTCGCTCTCAAGCCAAGCCCCAATCGCCACACCCTCTCCAGGCGTCCGCGCACCCATTCCGGCAAGATGGCGCAATGCCTGCGCGTCCCGATTTCCGTCTCTACCATTCCAATGCGCTGGACGTCCTCGCCGGTCTGCTGGCGCAGGAACTGCGCACGCCCGCGCCCGGGCAGGCACTGCTGACCCCCGACACCATCCTGATCCCGCAGGTCGCGATGCGCCGCTGGCTGCAGGCGACGCTGGCGCAGGCGTACGGGATCGCGGCCAATCTGGAATTCCTGACCCCCGGCGAATTCGTCCAGCGCGCGCTCGACGCCAACGAACCGGGCATCGATCCGGCCGAGCGCGACGACGATCTCGACGCCGCGGCGATGCGCTGGCGCCTGTATGGCGTGCTGTCGCAGCCGGCGCAGCTGCGCGAGCCGGCGCTGGCGCCGCTGCGCGCTTATTTGATCGGTAATGGCCTGGACGGCGACGACCCGATCAAGTCGTGGTCGCTGTCGGGCGAGCTGGCTTCGCTGTTCGAGAAGTACCAGGCCTGGCGCCGCGACTGGCTGCTGGCCTGGGACGCCGGCCGCGACCGCAACGATGCCCAGGCCGCGCTGTGGCGCCGCATCGCCGCCGGCCGCCGCTACCGCGCGCGGCGCATCGACGATTACCTGAGCCGCTTCAACGACGACGGCGGCGAGCACGGCCCGGCGCGGATCCCGCGCGGCCTGCCGTCGCGGCTGTTCGCCTTCGCCACCCTCAATGTCTCGCCCGACGTGCTGCGGGTGATCGCGACCCAGGCGATCGCCGGCACCCTGCATTTCTATCTGCCCACCCCAACGCGCAAGTACTGGGGCGACCTGGGCACTCTGGCCGAACGCCTGCGCCAGGGCGAGGACGCCGCGTTCGGCGAGGACGACAACCCGCTGCTGCAGGCCTGGGGCACGGCCGGACGCGACTTCATGGCGGTGCTCGGCGGCTACGAGGTGGTGCATCCCTCCGGCGAGATCGCCGCCTACGCCGACCCGGAAGACAGCCGCCACGACGACCCCTCGCGCGACACCCTGCTGCAACGCCTGCAACGCGACCTGCTGCACCGGCGCGCGCTGCCGGCGACGCCGTGGCGCGCGCAGGTCGATCGTCTCGACGCGAGCGTGCAGGTCCACGCCTGCCACACCCGCTTGCGCGAAGTGCAGGTGCTGCACGATCAGTTGCAGGGCCTGCTCGACCCGCAGTCCGAACAGGGCCGCCGTTTCGACCCGCCGCTGCAGCCGCGCGAGATCGCGGTGCTCGCGCCCGACATCGATCCGTACGCGCCGCACATCGCCGCGGTGTTCGGCGGCCTGGCCGGGCGGGCGGGTTTCATCCCGTATGCGTTGGCCGACGTCAGCCCGCTCGCGGCCGAGCCGCTGGCCGAAGTGTTCCTGCGCCTGCTCGCGCTGCCGGTGTCGCGCTTCGGCCTGGGCGAAGTGCTGGACCTGCTGGCGACGCCGGCGATCGCCGATCAGGCCGGGCTCGACGCCGCCGGCCTGGAGCGGCTGCGCCTGTGGCTCGGTCAGGCCGGCGCGCGCTGGGGCATCGACGCGGCCCATCGCAGCCGCCACGACGCGCCCGGCGACGACGCCTACACCTGGGCGTTCGCGCTCGATCGCCTGTTGATCGGCCACGCCGCCGGCGACGGCGAGGCCGCCGACAGCCTGGTCGCCGGGATCGCGCCGTACGCCGAACTCGAAGGCGCGTCGCTGGACGCGCTGGATGCCTTGATCCGTCTGCTGCGCGTGCTCGCGCGCTTCGAACGCGGCCTGGCCGGCGACCTGACCCCAGGGCAATGGGCCGATCGCCTGCTCGGCCTGCTGCGCGCGCTGTTGCCGGAACGCCCGCGCGACAACGCCGACCAGCGCACCCTCGAACGCCTGCGCAGCCTGATCGAACGTTTCGCCAGCGATGCCGACCACGCCGACTTCAACAGCACGGTGCCGCCGGAAGTGGTGCGCGCGCATTTCCGCGCGACCCTGGCCGAAGCCGACACCCGCGCGCCGCTGCTGACCGGCGGGGTCAGCTTCGGCCGGATGGTGCCGATGCGGCTGATTCCGTTCCGGGTGATCTGCCTGCTCGGCATGAACGACGGCGATTACCCGCGCCGCGACCCGGCCGGCGGCATGAACCGGCTCGCCGCCGAACTGGGCACCGCCGCGCGCCGTCACGGCGATCGTTCGCTGCGCGACGACGACCGTTTCTTGTTCCTGCAGTTGTTCGCCGCCGCGTCCGACGCGTTTTATCTGAGTTATCTCGGCGCCGATCCGCGCGACGGCAGCGCGCGCGAACCGTCGACCTTGGTGTCGGAGTTGCTGGATGTCGCCGCGCGCTATCACGCCGACCCGACGCACGCGCGCGGCGAGTTCGTGGTGCGCGAACCGCTGCAGCCGTTCGCGCCGGCCGCGTTCGGCGCCGATCCGGACGGCCGCGGCGGCGAGATCGATCCGCGCCGCTTCAGTTATCGCAGCGAATGGCGACCGGCCGCGGATGCCGGCGGCCACGGCCCGCGCCTGCAACTCGGCCCGTGGCTGGAAGATGCGTTGCCGCCGATGCCGGCCGAAATCAACGAACCCACGCTCGCCTATCAGGACTTGCGCGCGTTCCTGCGCGATCCGCCGAGCGCGTTCCTGCGCCAGCGCCTGGGCCTGCGCCTGCCCGACGAAGTCGAGAGCGGCGAAGACGTCGAACCGTTGGTGTTGCCGGGGCCGGGATTGATGCGCCAGCAATTGCAGCGCGCGGTGTTCGACGATCTGATCGCCGGTGACGGCCGGATCGATCGCGACCGCCTGCAGGCGAGTCTGCGCGCGCGCGCGTTGCTGCCGACCGGGCCGTTGGGACGGCGCCAGCTCGATGCCTTGCTCGGTCAGGTGCGGCCGTACGCGGATGCGTTCGCGCGTTGGCGCGACGGCGAAGGTGAAGCGCTGCCGTTCGAACTCGATCTGGGCGGCACCCAGTTGCGTGGCCGGCTCGACGATGTCTATGCGGGTGGCTTGGCGCGGCTGCGTTTCGACAGCCTGCACGGCCCCTCGCAGATCGCCCACGGCCTGGACTGGCTGGTGCTGTCGGCGCTCGGCGATCCGCGTCCGCTGGCGCAGTTCGCGCATACCAACGAAGGCCCTGGCCCGCATCTGCGCAATGCGTTGTCGCCGCGCGAGGCCAAGGCCGCGTTGCGCGCCTTGCTGCGTCTGCGCGATTACGGCCTGCGCATGCCGCTGCCGTTCCTACCGCGCGCGGGTTGGCTGTGGTACGAAGCCGCGGCGCAGGATCCGAACGCCTGGAACAAGGCCGGTTGGAACAAAGCCGAAGCGCAATGGCACGGCAGCGCGCGCAGCTGGGGCGAAGCGAGTTCGGCCGCGGTGCGGCTGGCGCTGCGCGGGCGCGATCCGTTTCTCGATCCCGATTCGGGCGAACAATTCCGCGACATCGCCAAGCTGGTGTTCGACGCGGTCGTGCATGGCCGCGACGAAGGCGGGCAGGCATGAGCGCCGTGCGCGATCCCTTCCTCGATCTGCCGCTCGACGGCCTGCGCCTGATCGAAGCCAGCGCCGGCACCGGCAAGACTTACACGTTGGCGACCTTGGTCACCCGCCTGGTGATCGAACGCGGCCTGCGCATCGGCGACATCCTCGCGGTGACCTTCACCGATGCGGCCACTCAGGAGCTGCGCGAACGCTTGCGTCGTCGTCTGCTGTTGGCCGCGCGCATCGCCGCCGACGATCCGGCTTTGATCGCCGCCGAAGACGACGGCGAACGCGCGATCACCCGCGAACTGGTGCGGGCGCAGGCCGACCGCGAAGGCGCCGCGGCCTTGCGCACGCGCCTGCAACGCGCCGCGCGCGAGATCGATCTGGCCGCGGTGGTCACCATTCACGGCTTCTGCGCGCGCGTGCTCGCCGAACACGCCTTGGAAACCGGTCAGCCGTTCGCCGCGCCGGAGATGATCGGCAGCGAACGCGAATTGATCGACGAGATCGCGGTCGACCTGTGGCGCGCGTTCGGCAACGACGCCGGCCAGGCCGAACTGCTGTCGCTGCAATGGCCCGCCGGGCCGCGCGCATTGGCGTCGGACCTGGGCGCGTTGATGCGCGCGCCTGTGTTGCTGCCGTCGGCGCCGGAACCCTCGCCCGATCCGTTGCCGGCGTTGCAGGACGCGGCCGAATCGCTACGGTTGGTGTACGAACAACACGGCGCGCGCGCGTTCGATGCGATCGAAGCGGCAATGGCGGCCAAGGTGCTCAACGGCCAGACCTGGCGCGCGACCTTGCCCGGACAACTGCGGCAAGCGCTGGACCGTTGGTGCGCGAACGGCGATCCGATCGAACCGATCGAGCCGCGTATCGATCGACTGACCCCGGCGGTGCTCGCCGAGAAAACCAACAAGGGCAAGCACGCGCAAACGCCGTCGTCGCCGTTGTTCCTGGCGGTCGAACGCTATCTCGAGGTCGCCGCGCAACGCGCGCAATGGCTGGCGCGGCAGGCGCTGCGTCTGGTCCACGACATCCGCGACGCCGGACGCGTGCGTCTGGCCGAACTCAAGCGGGTCCGGCGCGTGCAGAGCTTCGACGACTTGATCGCCGATGTCGCCTCGGCGCTCGACGGGCCGCACGGCGAAGCCTTGGCGCAGCGTCTGCGCGAGCAGTACGCGGTGGCGCTGGTCGACGAGTTCCAGGACACCGACGTGCGCCAGTGGCGGATCTTCGAACGCGTGTTCGGCGAAGCCACAGTGCTCGAAACGGGCCTGGGCGAACCCGCGCGCGCCGCCGGCCTGTTCCTGATCGGCGATCCGAAGCAGGCGATCTACGGCTTCCGCGGCGGCGACGTCCACACCTATCTGACGGCGGCGGCACTGGCCGAGGCCGCGCCGCCGCTGGATCACAACTTCCGTTCGCGGCCCAGCGTGCTGCGCGCGATCTCGGCGCTGTACGCGCAGGCCGGCGACACCGCCTTCGTCGATGCGCGCATCCGCTTTCGCGAAGTCGCGCCCGGCGGCGCGGTCGCCGACGCCGATCTGCAACGCGACGGCGCGATCGCACCGGCGTTGACGGTCCGGCGCCTGCCCGCGCCCGACGACGAACGCAAGAAACCCGAATGGAGCTCGCCCGAATCGCGCGAGCTGGCCGTACGCGCCTGCGTCGCGGCGATCCACGCCTGGCTGCGCGATGCGCGCGAAGGCCGCGCGAGCATCGACGGCCGCGCGCTGCAGCCGGGCGATATCGCGGTGCTGGTGCGCAGTCACGACGAAGCCGCGCGCATTCAGCAGGCGCTGATCGCCGCCGGCATCGCCGCGGTCGCGGCCGGCCGGCGCAGCCTGTTCGCGACCGAGCAGGCGATCGAATTGCTGACCGTGTTCGATGCGGTGCTGCATCCCGGCGACGGCGGGCGTCTGCGCGCGGCGTTGGCGACGGTGTTGATTGGCTTGGATGGGGAACGCATTGCGGCGTTGGGGTTGGATGAGGCGGAGCAGGCGGTTTGGCAAGCGCAGGCGCTGGTCTGGCGCGAGCGCTGGCAGCGGCATGGGCCGCTCGCGTTGGTCAGCGACCTGTGCGCCGAACACGCGCCGCGCCTGCTCGCGCTGGCCGATGGCGAACGCCGCCTGACCAATCTGCTGCAACTCGGCGAAACCCTGCAGGAAGCCGACACCCGTTCGCTCGGCCTGCACGGCCTGCGCGATTGGCTGCATCTGCGCATCGCCGAAGCCGACGACAGCGACGAAAAGCAGCAGCTGCGCCTGGAATCCGATGCGCGACGAGTGCAGATTTTGACCCTGCACAAAAGCAAGGGCCTGGAGTTCGCGCTGGTGTTCCTGCCGTTCGTCGCGATCGGGCGCGAGCCGCGCGGCGGCCGATTGTGCGAATACCCCGATCCGCTGCACGGCCGCGTGCTGCAGGTGCAGAGCGAGGTGTTCGATCCGAACGCACCCGATTGGGACAGCGCGCGCGAACGCGCCGCGGTCGAAGCGCGCTCGGAGGACGCGCGCCTGCTCTACGTCGGCCTGACCCGCGCGCGCCATGCCTTGTGGTTGGCGAGCGGGCCGCTGTATCTCGCGCAAGCCTCGCCGTTGCAGTCGATGCTGGCCGATGCCGACGCGCTCGCGCGCGAACTTCCCGGCGAGGTCGTCATCGACGACGCGCCGCTCGAACACGCGCCCGCGCCGCTGCCGCCGCCCGCGGCCGGCACGGTGCCGCCGGCGCGTCGCGCGCGTCACAGCGTGCCGCGCGACTGGTGGGTCTACAGCTTCACCCAGTTGACCAACGAGGACGACGGCGCCGGCCAGGGCGCGCTGGTCGCCGACGAGCGCGGCGCCGAAGACGAGCCCGATATCGCCGCCGTGTTGCTCACGCCCGGCGATGCGCGCTACTCCGGCAGCCGCTTCGGCAACGTCGTGCATACCGCGCTGGAACGCGTGGATTTCGGCGCGTGGCGCGACTGGACCGCCGATGCGCCCGCGCCCGACGGCGAGGCCGCGTGGCTGGCCTCGGCGCTGCGCGGCGAGGGTTATACCGACGCCGACATCGACGACGGCATGCCGCTGCTGACGTCGCTGGTCGGCCTGACCCTCACCGCCGCGTTGCCCGAAGGCACGCGCCTGTGCGAACTGCCCGAACGCGAGCGGCGCAGCGAGATGGAATTCCACTTCGCCCTGGAATCGGTACCGGTCGATCGCTTGCTCGCGACCCTGCACGCGCACGGTTGGCTGCGCGAACGCCAGGCCTTCGGCCTGCGTCGCCGCCTCGAGGGTCTGATGACCGGCAAGATCGACTTGGTCTACGCCTTCGAAGGCCGCTACTACGTGCTCGACTACAAGACCAACCGCCTGCCGTCCTACGATGCGATCCAGGTCGACCGCGCGATGAGCGAAAGCGAGTACACCCTGCAATCGCTGATCTACACCGTCGCGCTGCACCGCTGGCTGCGTTTCCGCCTCGGCGACGACTACGACTACGCGCGCGATTTCGGCGGCGTGCGTTATCTGTTCTGCCGCGGCCTCGACCCGGCCGATCCCGATGCCGGCCTGTACGCGCATCAACCCGCGCGCGAACTGGTCGACGCGGTCGATGCCTTGTTCGCCGGAGGCACGGCATGAGCCTGCTCGAAGCGCTGCATCGCGAAGGCAGCCTGCGCACGGTCGACCATGCGTTCGCGCAGGCGCTGCGCCGGCTCGATCGCGACACGCCCGACGCGGTGCTCGCCGCCGCCGCGCTGGCCTCGCAGGCGATCGCGCGCGGCCACGCCGCGTTCGATCCGCGCAGCCCGCAGTGGCTCAGCGAAGCGACTACCGACTGGCCCGATCCGGAGCAATGGCTCGCGCTGCTCGCCGATTCGCGCTGGGTCGCCACACCCGCGCCCGGTATCGCCGCGAGCGCGCATGCGCCATTGGTGCTCGAACGCGGCCTGCTGTATCTGCGTCGCTATCGCGAGTACGAACGCCGCCTCGCCGACGGTCTGCGTCGCATCGCCGCGTTCGCGCCGCCGCCGACCGATCTGGCGGCATTGGCGCCGTTGTTCGCGATCCTGTTTCCGAACGCGCGCGGCGACGACCGGCAAGCGCGCGCTGCCGCATTAGCGCTGCTGCAGTCGCTGCTGCTCGCCACCGGCGGCCCCGGCACCGGCAAGACCACCACGATCGCGCGGGTGCTGTTGTTGTTGATCGCGCAGGCGCGCCTCGATGGCGTCAGCGCGCCGCGCATCGCGCTGGCCGCGCCGACCGGTCGCGCCGCCGAACGCATGGCCGAAAGCCTGCGCGCGGCCGCGCTGCGATTGAGCGCGGTGGACGGCATCGACCCGAGCCTGTGCGAGGCGCTGCCGAATCAGGCCAGCACCCTGCATCGCCTGCTCGGCAGCGTGCCCGACAGCCCGCGCTTCCGTCACGACGCGCGCAATCCGCTGGCGTTCGACGTGATCGTGGTCGACGAAGCCTCGATGGTCGACCTGCCGCTGATGTGCAAATTGGTCGAGGCGGTGCCGGCCGGCGCGCGCCTGATCCTGCTCGGCGATCGCGATCAGCTGCCGTCGGTCGAGGCCGGCGACGTGCTCGCCGCGATCGTCGATGCGGCCGGCGACGACGACGGTCTGCCCGCGGCCTTGGCCGAATCCTTGCAGCCGCTGCTCGGCGAGATCGCGATCCAGGCCGATCCGGCACCGCTGAGCGCGTACCGCGTGCATCTGCGCCGCGGCTACCGTCAGGCCGAAAGCCTGGAGCTCGCGCCGCTCGCCGAAGCGACCCGCGCCGGCGACGCCGACACCGTGCTCGCGTTGCTGCGCGGCGGCGAATTGGCCGGCGTGCAATTCCACGAAGACGTACACGACCCCCTGGCCGGCGCCGGCCGCGACCGGCTGCTGCCGGCGTGGCGCGCGCTGGCCGCGATCGACGATCCGTTCGAAGCGCTGCAGGCTGCGGCGCGCCTGCGCCTGCTGACCGCTTTGCGCGACGGCGGCCAGGGCGCGGCGCCGTTGAACGCGCGCATCGAGGAAGCGCTGGCCGGCGCGCATCGTCCGGCGTATTTCCATGGTCGCCTGCTGCTGATCACCGAAAACAGCTACCGCCACGGCCTGTTCAACGGCGACATCGGCATCTGCCTGCGACCGCGCGACGCCGACGGCCGCGAACTGCCCAACGCGACGACCGTCGCCTGGTTCGCCGGCGGCAGCGAAGGCGTGCGCCCCTTCCATCCCTCGGCCTTGCCCGCGCACAGCGGCGCCTTCGCGATGACCGTGCACAAGGCGCAGGGCTCGGAGTTCGACGCGGTCTGGTTGCAACTGCCGCGCCAGGACGCGCGCCACCTGTCGCGCGAACTGCTCTACACCGGCATGACCCGCGCCCGCCGCGAGCTGCATATCGCCGGCAGCGAGGCAGTGCTGCGGTTGGCGCTGTCGCGGCATGCGGCGCGGGTGTCGGGGTTGTCGTGGCGGTTGGCGGAGCGATAGCGACGGTGGTTGCGCAATAGACCGACAGGGCGCATACAACCGCGCTCGGGGCTAAGATCAGACACGTCGGCCGCCGTAGGCTGACAAATGAATTGAATGGGCGGAGCGCTATACAACGCGGCGGTCGCGGATTCGGAGGCTGCCATGCAATGGGATGCACACATCACAAGGGGTGAAAAATGGCAGCAATTCCGAAGAAGGTTTCAGAGCGACTGATCGCGGGCCTGAAGCGATATCAGCCCATTCTTTCAGCGGCGAAGGCGCGCGATGTTGGCGAAGCCGATACGGTAACCATCATCAAGGACATGTTGGCGGACGTTTTCGGATACGACAAATACTCGGATGTCACTTCCGAGCATTCGATTCGCGGCACGTTCTGCGATCTCGCCATAAAGATAGACAACCAGCTTCAAACGCTGATTGAAGTCAAGGCGATTGGTCTTGAGTTGAAGGACCAGCACGTCAAGCAGGCCATCGACTACGCCGCTAATCAGGGCGTGGATTGGGTGCTGCTTACCAACGGCATCACCTGGCGCGTGTATCACTTGGTCTTCGCCAAGCCTATCGATCAGGAACTGGTGCTCGAGATCGACTTTTGCGGGCTGAGTCCGCGTCTGGAAAGCGATATCGAACTTCTGTACCTGTGGTGCAAGGAGGGCTGGCAGCGCTCGATGCTGGGCGAATACCACATTCAGAAGCAGGCGCTTTCACGGTTCTTCGTAGGAGCGATGCTCCAGACCGATGCGGTGATCGATGTCGTTCGGCGCGAACTCAGGCGTGTGTCGCCGGATGTTCGTATCGACAGCGATCAGATCAGGGATGTACTGATCAAAGAGGTGATCAAGCGCGAGGTGATGGAAGGCGAAAAGGCGGATGAAGCCCGAAAGAAGATCATGAAGGCCGCGAACAAGGCGTTGCGTGCCACCCCGGCCAAGCCCGCAAAGGGCAAGAGTGCCGCCGAGGATCAGCCGACTTCGGATTGATTGGTTGTGTGTCGAATGCTTGCGGGCGGTTCGCTCCGTCCTTTGCAAGGACGGAGCGAAAACCCTCGACGGCCCACTGCATGCGTCGAGGCGATTGATTACACCAACGCCGCATCCTCATCACTGTGCGTATCGTCCTTACGTTCGACTTCTTCGCCACGCTTGCCCACGCGCGCGGTCGTCTTCGTCGCGCGCTTGTCGACCGCCTCGGTGATCGCCTCGATCGCTTCGACCACCGGTACCGCGATGGTGCGCGGTTCGCTGGCCGCTTCCTTGGCCAGGCCGTGGGCCATCGCCGCTTCGGCTTCTTCGGAGGCCTTGCGGAAGCGCTTGGCGTCCGGGCACAGCACCTGCATGTAATCGGCGTCGAAGTTCAGGCGTTCGACCAAAAAGTCGACGAATGCGCGCACCTTCGGTGATTGCACCTGTCCGCGCGGGAACACCGCGTTGAATTCGTACTCCGGACCGGTCCAGCCCGCGAGCACGCGCTGCACGTAGCCTTGCTCGGCGAAAGCCTTGACGGTGACATCGGCCGCCAGCATCAGCGCTTCGCCGCACAGCAGGGCGCCGCGCAGCGGGCCGGGGTCGTTGGCGACCATGACCGGGTCGATGACGTAGTCGACGTTGCGTTCGCCGTCGCTGAGCGTCCACACGTATTCGTTGTTGCGCCGCGACTTGGGCATTGCCAGGGTGCGGTGATGGCGCAGGTCGTCGGGGTGCAGCGGTTCGCCGTGACGCGCGAGGTAGTTCGGGCTGGCGTAGATCTGGGTGCGGAAGATCGCCAGCCGGCGCGCGACCAGGTTGGAGTCGGGCAGGTCGCCCACGCGCAGGGCGACGTCGATGCCCTTGTCGATCATGTCGACGGTTTCGTTGCTCAGGTTCATCTCCACCCGCACCTCCGGATGGCGCGCGTGGAATTCGCCGAGCAGCGGCGCGATCCAGGTGATGCCGACCGAGTACGGCGCGGTGATGCGCAGCCAGCCGCGCGGGCCGCCCTGCAACTGGCCGACCGCGCTTTCGGCCTCGGCCAGTTCGCGGGCGATGCGCTGGCAATGCTCGAAATACAGGTTGCCGGCCTCGGTCAGGCCGAGCTTGCGGGTCGTGCGATGCAGCAGCTGCGCGCCCAGGCGGGTTTCCAGTTCCTGCACCTTGCGGCTGACCGTGGTCTTGGGCAGGCGCAGCGCGCGCGCGGCGGAAATGAAGCTGCCGGCTTCGACCACCTTCACGAAGATCAGGGTGTCGTTGAGATCGTGAGCCATGGGGAATGGCCTCCTAGGTAGAGATCGAAACGGAGCGGCGCGAGTCGGGGACGGCTGCGGAGGTTCGCTTCGAAGGCGGAACGAAAGTGAGGGTCGAGTGCGGGGACGGCGGAGCGGAAGCGGTGTACGGCGGCGGCAAGCCAGTGAGTCGGTAAGCGAGAGCAGGGAGCAGATAGGGGAATGCGGATATCGCGCCGGCGGTTCCGCCGGTTCAATGCATGGCGATGGATCGCTGTCCGTGGCGTGGCGCCTGCCGGTTCCGACCGGTCGGGTGTTGGGTGACGCGTGTCATCGGTGTCCGCTGATCCCGGCCACTGCCGCCGCGGCCGGCGCGGGCCGACAGTAAGGCGGTCGATGGTATCGATGGCTCTTGATCGCCCCGGTTTCCTTCTCGATCCCTCTTGGTCTAGGGGGGCGTGCCGGGGCTTTCAAGGGGGTGATCGGGATATTGGACCGTTGCCGGGACAATTATTCCCTTAATCCATGGCTAATCAAGTCCTGTTCCCATCTCTACTCTGTGCCGCAGATCGATGGAGTCCCCCGCCATGTTGAGCCCCCGCCAAGCCCGTTTCGCCTTTTTACCTTTGATGCTGGTGGCCATGTCCGCCCTGATCGGGCTGGCCGTGGTCGTTTTCCGACAGGGCCTTTCCCAGGGCCCGGAAGAAGCCTGGATGCTGGCCTGGGTGCTGGCCTTCACCATCGCCCTGCCGGCGGCGATGCTGCTGATGCCGGCGATCAGCGCCGTGCTCGCGCATTACACCCGGGATGACAAGCGTCACGCGATCATCCCGCGAGTGGGAGAAAAAGTCCCAGGAGCGGGACAATGAAAGCTCCACTGGTTGTACTCGGTGCCACCGGCGGCGTCGGCCGCGGGGTCGTGCAGGCCGCGATCGACAGCGGCCGCCCGGTCATCGCGGTCGCCCGTCAGAGCAGCGAACTCAAGGCGCTCAAGGCCGGCTACCCCCACGCCGACCTGACCACGATCGCAGGCTCGGTCAGCAGCGACGCCGCCGGCGCCAAGCTCGCGCGCGCCCTGCGCAAGCTCGACCGCCCGCTGGCCGGCGTGGTCGCCGCGGTCTGCGGCGGCGCCGAGCGCGGCCGCCTGCTCGACAACCCGGCCGACTTCCTGCGCCGCAAGCTCGACGAGGATCTCCTCCCCCACCTCGCCGCGGCTCGCCACCTGTTGCCCTTGCTGGCCGAATACGACCGTGGCGGCACTTACGTGCTGATCGGCGGTCCCGGCAGCGAGCACCCGTGGGCCGGTTACGGACACCGCTCGATCGGCGCGGCCGCGTTGCGCATGCTCGCGCGCGTGCTGCACGACGAAGCGCGTCAGCTGGCCGTGCGCGTGCAGCTGCTCGCGGTCGACTCGCCGGTGTGCACCGAGTTCAACCAACGCCATTCCTGCCCCGAATGGCCCAGCGCGCTGTCGGTCGGCCAGCGCGTGATGGCGCTGATCGATCACGAAGTCAGCGGCGAGCTGCCGCGCGCGATCGTGCCGTACGCGCTGCGCCAGCCTCCACCGGAACTGCCGCCACGCAGCGCCGCGCGGCTCCCCCCTTCGCCCGCCAGCGCCACCGCCAGCCCGCCCCGCCTCGCCACCGATTCGTATTCCACCACTACCAGCCGCACCAGCACCCCCAAGACGATCACGGCCACAACGGCTTCCAGCGATGCGTGTCCGCAAGATCCGGGCAGCCCCGCCGACGAAAAAACGCAACGCTGTCTGCAGGACGCGCGCGCATTGCTCAAGTCGTTGACCTCGAATAATCCCAAACAGGAACCCACCCCCCGATGAGCACTCGCAACTCTCCCGCCCGCTCCGGCCGACCCGGCCTCGGGCTCTCGCTGCTCGCGTTGACCGCGAGCGTCGTCATCGCCCTGGCCGCCGTCGGTTGCGGCAGCCAGGCCGCCACCCCCGAAGGCGGCGCGCCGCCGCCGCCGGAAGTCAGCGTCGCCCAGGTGCTGACCAAGCAGGTGCGTCAGTGGGACGACTTCACCGGCCGCGTCAGCGCGGTGGAATCGGTCGAACTGCGCGCCCGCGTCAGCGGCTACGTCGATCGCGTCGCGTTCAAGGAAGGCCAGGAGGTCAAGAAGGGCGACCTGCTGTTCGTGATCGATCCGCGCCGTTACCGCGCCGAGCTCAACCGCGCGCAGGCCCAGCTGGAACAGGCGCGCGCCGAAGCGCGTCTGGCCCAGACCCAGGACAAGCGCGCGCAGACCCTGGTCGAGGCCAAGGCGATCTCGCGCGAAGAAGCCGAAACCCGCCGCGCCGCCACCACTCAGGGCGACGCCGCGGTGCGCGCGGCCGAAGCCGCTGTCGCCTCGGCGCAGCTGGATCTGACCTTCAGCGAAGTGCGTTCGCCGATCGACGGCCGCGCCGGCCGCGCGATGGTCACCGTCGGCAATCTCGCCACCGCCGACACCACCGTGCTGACCTCGGTGGTGTCGCAGAACCCGATGTACGTCTACTTCGAAAGCGACGAACAGACCTACCTGCGTTACAACGAACTGGCGCGCAAGGGCCAGCGCGAGGGCAACAAGAACCCGGTCCGCATCGGCCTGGCCAGCGAAACCGGCTACCCGCACGAGGGCACGGTCGACTTCACCGACAACCAGGTCGATCCGACCACCGGCACCATCCGCGCCCGCGCGGTGGTCGACAACGCCGATCGCATCTTCACCCAGGGCCTGTTCGCGCGCGTGCAGCTCGAGGGCAGCGCCGAGTTCAAGGCCATGCTGGTCGATGACAAGGCGGTGCTGACCGATCAGGACCGCAAGTACGTCTACGTGCTCGGCCCGAAGAACGCGGCGGTGCGCAAGGACGTGGTGCTCGGCCGCATGATCCAGGGCCTGCGCGTGGTCGAATCGGGCCTGGCGCCGACCGACAAGGTCATCGTCCACGGCGTGCAGAAGGTGTTCTTCCCGGGCATGCCGGTGTCGCCCAAGACCATCGCCATGGGCGCCGCGGCACCGTTGCCGGCGGCGCCGGGCGCGGCGGCCGGGGCTTTGTAACCACCGATGACGGACGCGCCGCGGCTTGAACGCCGCGGCGACGCTCGAACAGCAAGAAACCGCGAAGCCCCACCCCGTCATTCCCGCGAACGCGGGAATCCAGGGACTTTCGGGCGAGAACGTTTGAAGTCTCTGGATTGCCGCGTTCGCGGGAATGACGAGCCAAAAGCAAACGCACTCACAAGGTTTCCGTAATCAAGGCCTGCGTCCCCACGGCGCAGGCCGGGGACTCATGCGGCCAAACACCGCACCAAGGAATCCGTCATGGACTTTTCCAAATTTTTCATTGATCGACCGATCTTCGCGGCGGTGCTGTCGATCGTGATCTTCGCCGCCGGCCTGATCGCGATACCGATCCTGCCGATCAGCGAATATCCCGAAGTCATCCCGCCCTCGGTGATGGTGCGCACGGTGTACCCGGGCGCCAACCCGAAGGTCATCGCCGAAACCGTCGCCACGCCGCTTGAAGAAGCGATCAACGGCGTCGAAGACATGATGTACATCAAGTCGGTCGCCGGTTCCGACGGCGTGCTGGCGATCACCGTCACCTTCCGCCCGGGCACCGATCCGGACGACGCGGCGGTGCGCGTGCAGAACCGGGTCAGCCAGGCGCTGGCGCGACTGCCCGAGGACGTGCGACGGCAAGGCGTGACCACCCAGAAGCAGTCGCCTGTGTTCCTGATGGTGGTGCATCTGACCTCGCCCAACGGCAAGTACGACACCTTGTACCTGCGCAACTACGCGCGACTGCACGTCAAGGATCAGCTCGCGCGCCTGTCGGGCGTCGGCGATGCGCAGATCTTCGGCGGCGGCGATTACGCGATGCGCGTGTGGCTGGATCCGGACAAGGTCGCCTCGCGCGGCCTGACCGCCGGCGACGTGCTGCGCGCCATGCGCGAGCAGAACGTGCAGGTCTCGGCCGGTCAGCTCGGCGCAGAGCCGATGCCCAACAGCGAGTTCCTGACCCTGATCAACGCCAAGGGCCGCCTGCAGAGCGAAGAAGAGTTCGCCAACATCGTGGTCAAGAGCGGCGAAGGCGGCGAGATCGTTCGTCTGTCCGATGTCGCGCGTCTGGAACTGGGCGCCGGCGACTACAGCCTGCGTTCGCAGCTCGACGGCAAGAACGCGGTCGGTATCGGTATCTTCCAGTCGCCCGGCGCCAACGCGCTGGACATCCAGGAACAGGTGATCGCCAACATGGATCGCCTGTCCAAGAGCTTCCCGGAAGGCATCAAGTACGAGGCGGTCTACGACACGACCATCTTCGTGCGCGACTCGATCAAGGCGGTGGTCACCACCCTGCTCGAAGCGATCCTGCTGGTGGTGCTGGTGGTTATCCTGTTCCTGCAGACTTGGCGCGCGTCGATCATTCCCCTGATCGCGGTTCCGGTCTCGATCGTCGGTACGTTCTCCGCGTTGTATCTGCTCGGTTTCTCGATCAACACCTTGAGCCTGTTCGGCCTGGTGCTGGCGATCGGCATCGTCGTCGACGACGCGATCGTGGTGGTGGAGAACGTCGAGCGCAACATCGAAGAAGGCCTGAGCCCGCTGGAAGCGGCGCACCAGGCGATGAAGGAAGTGTCCGGCCCGATCGTCGCGATCGCGCTGGTGTTGTGCGCGGTGTTCGTGCCGATGGCGTTCCTGTCGGGCGTGACCGGCCAGTTCTACAAGCAGTTCGCGGTGACGATCGCCATCTCCACGGTGATCTCGGCCATCAACTCGCTGACCCTGTCGCCGGCCCTGGCCGCGCTTCTGCTCAAGCCGCACGGTGCGCCGAAGGATGCGCCGACGCGTCTGATCGATCGCTTGTTCGGCTGGCTGTTCCGTCCGTTCAACCGCTTCTTCGCCTCCAGCTCCGAGAAGTACCAGCGTTCGATCTCGGGCATCCTCGGCAAGCGCGGCGCGGTGTTCGTGGTGTACGCGGTGCTGTTGGTCGCCACCGGCTTCATGTTCAAGATCGTGCCGGCCGGCTTCATCCCGTTGCAGGACAAGTTGTATCTGATCGCCGCGGTGAAGTTGCCGGAAGGTTCGTCCATCGCCCGCACCGACGTGCTGCTCAAGAAGGTCACCGACATCGCCGGCAAGATCGACGGCGTGCAGAACACCATGGCCTTCCCTGGCTTGAACGCGGTGCAGTTCACCAACACGCCCAACACCGGCGTGGCGTTCCTGCCGCTCAAGCCGTTCAGTCAGCGTAGCCGCAGCGCGGTGGAAATCACCGCCGAGCTCAACCAGAAGATCGGTGGCTTCCAGGAAGGCTTCACCTTCGCGCTGATGCCGCCGCCGATTCTCGGCCTGGGCAACGGCGCGGGCTATCAGATGTTCATCGAAGACCGCAGCAATCTGGGTTACGGCGCGCTGCAGAACGCGGTGAGTGCGTTCCAGGGCACGGTCATGCAGACCCCGGGCATGGGCTACGCGAACAGCACCTATCAGGCCAACGTGCCGCAGCTCGACGCCGAAGTCGACCGGGTCAAGGCCAAGGCGCAGGGCGTGCCGCTGACCGAGTTGTTCGACACCCTGCAGACCTACCTGGGTTCGGCCTACGTCAACGACTTCAACCAGTTCGGCCGTACCTGGCAGGTGATCGCCCAGGCCGACGGTTCGTTCCGCGACAGCGTCGAGGACATCGGCAACCTGCGTACCCGCAACGAACGCGGCGAGATGGTGCCGATCGGCTCGATGGTCAGCATCAAGCAGACCTTCGGTCCCGACCCGGTACTGCGTTACAACGGCTATCCGGCCGCCGACATCGCCGGCGACGTCGATCCGCGCGTGATGTCCTCGGCTCAGGCCATGGACGTGGTCAGGGACGTGGCCAGCAAGGTGCTGCCGCACGGCATGGAAATCGAATGGACCGACCTGAGCTATCAGCAGGACAGCCAGGGCAATGCCGCGTTGATCGTGTTCCCGCTCGCCATCCTGCTCGCGTTCCTGGTGCTGGCGGCGCTGTACGAAAGCTGGACCTTGCCGCTGGCGGTGATCCTGATCGTGCCGATGTGCATGCTGTCGGCGTTGATCGGCGTCAAGCTGACCGGTGGCGACAACAACGTGTTCGTGCAGGTCGGCCTGGTGGTGCTGATGGGCCTGGCGTGTAAGAACGCCATCCTGATCGTCGAGTTCGCCCGCGAACTGGAACTGCAGGGCAAGGGCATCGTCGAAGCCGCGCTGGAATCGTGCCGCCTGCGTCTGCGTCCGATCGTGATGACCTCGATCGCCTTCATCGCGGGCACCGTGCCGCTGGTGCTGTCGCACGGCGCCGGCGCGGAAATCCGCTCGGTCACCGGCATCACCGTGTTCGCCGGCATGTTGGGCGTGACCTTGTTCGGTCTGTTCCTGACCCCGGTGTTCTACGTCGCCCTGCGCAAGATGGCCGGCAACAAGCTGGTCTCGCACGGCGACCACCACAACGCTACGGAGAAAGTCCATGCGTAATTTCAAACTCCCCGCGATCGCCGTGCTGACCCTCGCACTGGCCGCCTGCGCCGTCGGTCCGGACTATGTCCGGCCGACCCTGGCCACGCCGGACGCGTTCGCCCGCGCCGACGCGCAGGCGGGCACCGACGGCACCGCCGCGCCCGAACCCGGCGCCGAGTTCTGGCGCGGGTTCAACGATCCGCTGCTGACCCGGCTGGTGGAGGAATCGCTGACCGCCAACCACGACCTGCGCATCGCCCTGGCCAACTACGACCGCGCCAACGCGCTGTTGCGCGGCGCCAAGTTCGATCGTTTCCCGACCATCACCGGCAGCGCGAGCGGCAGCGAATCGCGTTCGAGCTCCGACCAGATGCCGGGCGTGTCCAACAACGGCCGCGACAACGAAAGCTACAGCGCGCAGGCCAACGTGAGCTGGGAACTCGATCTGTTCGGCCGCGTGCGCCGCAACGTCGAGTCCGAGCGCGCCGAAACCTGGGCCAGCGCGGCCGATCTGCAGGCGATGCAGGTATCGATCGTCGGCGAAGTGGCGCGCAGCTATGTCGAGCTGCGCGGCCTGCAGGAACGCCTGCGGGTCGCGCGCGAGAACGCCGAGAACCAGACCGAGACCCTGCGTCTGGTGCAGGCGCGCTTCGACGCCGGCCGCGGCACCGAGTTCGACACCTCGCGTGCGCGTGCGCAGCTCGAGGCGACCTTGGCGCGCGTGCCCAACCTGGAAGCGCAGGTCGCGGTCACCCAGCATCGCCTCGCGGTGCTGACCGGGCAGACGCCCGACGCGCTGATCGCCGAACTCGATCAGACGGTGGCGTTGCCGTCGCTGCCGCAACGCCTCGACGCCGCCACCCCGGGCGAACTGCTGCGCCGTCGCCCCGACGTCGCCGCGGCCGAGCACCGCCTGCACGCGGCCACCGCGCGCATCGGCGTGGCCACCGCCGATCTGTTCCCGCGCTTCACCCTGAGCGGCCTGATCGGTTCGCAGGCGATCGACACCAGCGCCTTGTTCGAACGCGCCAGCGAAACCCGCCTGGTCGCGCTCGGCATCGACTGGTCGTTCCTCGACATCGGCCGGGTGCGTTCGCGCATCAAGGCGGCCGATGCGAGCGCCGAAGGCGAACTGGCGCGCTATCAGCAGAGCGTGTTGCTGGCGCTGGAAGACACCGAGAACGCGCTGGTGCGTTATGCCCGCGCGCGGGTCGAGGACCAGCACCTGGAACGCGCCTCGCAGGACAGCCTGAAGGCCGCGAAGCTCGCGCGCGTGCGCTACGAGGCCGGCGCCGCCGACCTGTTCGAAGTGCTCGACGCCGAACGCACCCAACTGCAGGCGCAGGACGCCTTCGCCGACGGCCGAACCCGCAGCGTCACCGGCGCGATCGCGCTGTACAAGGCGATGGCCGGCGGCTGGCCGGACCGCGAACCGGTGCGGGAGGGCGTGGCGCGTAACTAGTCGGGATTAGAGATTCGGGATTCGGGATTCGACAAAGCGACTGCGTCGCATCACTTTGCTCTGACCAATTCCGAATCCCAACTCCCGAATCCCAGCCTCTTATTGACCGACGACCCACGGGCACGGCGACGCTCGCTCCCCCTCTCTTTCGCCGTGACCGTCGTCGGTCCTTTTCATTGCAATCGAAGTGCGCGAGGCGGTGCGGAAGGTTGGAGATGCGCGGTCGCCCTCGGCGACTCGGATGTCCGCATCGCACCGCGCTGTCCCCGCGGCTTCACCCCCACCCGACGGACCGGTCGCGAAGCCATCGCGGCGTGGTACTGGGTTCCGCTGCCTGCGGACCGTCGGATGCGCGACCTGGTAGCGCGCATCCGGCGGCAGGCCGAACGGCCGGCCCGTCGGTTTTTCTTGTGGCATGGGCGCTGTTCGCCGTTACAGGCGAACAGCCAATCCCCACGTCTGTCGCTGGTTCCCTCGCCTTCAGCTCAAACGCCGACCTGAGCCACCCAATGCTCAAGGTTGTAGTAATTGGTCACCCGCTGGATCTTGCCGTCGCGAATCTCGAAGAACGCCCCACCGGGCAATTCATAGCGCTGACCGCGCGCTTCCGGCAGCCCGGCGTCGGTGACCAGGTACTCGCCATGCACCACATACTCCGCCGCCGCGCGCGTTCCGTCGGGCGACACCATCACCACGATGTCGCGCAGCTGTTCGCGGTAATGCCGCGCCATGCGTTGCAGGAACGCCGCGAACGCCTCCGCGCCGGTTTCGCGCGCGCCCTGGTTGAGATCGTGGACGACCTGCAGGCCGAGCGTGGCGAGCATGCCGTCCCAATCGGCGCGGTTGAATGCGGCGTAGTAGGACAGCACCAGTTCGGTGGCGCGGTCATGGCTGCGGGTGCCGTCGATCTTCATGGGCGGGGTCCTGCGGGATGGGGCGGGGCGGGGACATGATGGCGCATTCGGGTGGCGGCGAGAATGTCGTCGGCGTTGGTTCAAATTGATGCGGGCGC
>NZ_LMHM01000012.1:135825-136043 GCF_001427785.1 Lysobacter sp. Root690 | reverse complement strand
GGCGTCATGTGGCCGGAGTCGTGCGCGTCCATTGCCCGCGCACTCCCCAACCGTCATTCCCGCGAAGGCGGGAATCCAGAGACTTCAGCGTCATCTCACCAGAACGTCATTCCGCGAAAGCGGGAATCCAGTGACTTTCGTGCGAGAACGTTTGAAGCCGCTGGATCTCCGCTCTCGCGGGAATGACGGCTGTTGGGGGATGACGCTGAAGTCTCTGG
>NZ_LMHM01000012.1:87207-135818 GCF_001427785.1 Lysobacter sp. Root690 | reverse complement strand
ATTCCCGCCTTCGCGGGAATGACGTCCTGAAAGAATGCGTCGTCTGTTGGATTCCAAAGCAAGGGTCGGTTATTGAGCCATCGCCCCATACCAAGCCACCCAGCACCCATCCCAAAAGAAAAGGCCCGCACCAGGCGGGCCTTTTCCACATCAGGCATACCTATCCCGCCACGCCCGCCGCCTCACCGGCAAGCGCCCGGCGGCGAACTCAGATCCGCACCATCGACCGCTGCCGCTGGCGCAGCAAGCTGATCGTCAGCACCGCGGCCAGCAGCGCGGTGGTGACCACGAAGATGCCCACGCCGAGGTAACCGCCGCTGACGCCACCGGCGACCAACGAGGCGCGCGCTTCGTTCGGCACGAAACTCGCCGCGAGCATGCCGGTGTAATGCATGCCGCACACCGCCACGCCCATGACCAGCGCGCTGCCGAGCATCTGGCCCCAGCCGCGCAGGTTGAACGCGAGCCACAGCGCCACGATCGAAGCGACGATCGCGATCCCGGCCGAGGCCATCACCAGGGTGCTGTTGTAGACCGTGTCGGCCGGCATCAGCATCGCCGACATGCCGGCGTAGTGCATGCCGGTCACGCCCAGGCCCATCAGCACGCCGGCGATGATCAGCTTGCCCCAGTTGAACAAGCCGGTGCCGGCGATGGCCAGGCCGGCCATGCACGACACCACCGCGACCACCGCCGAGCCCAGCGTGATCGGCAGGTCGTACGTCACTTCCACGTTCATCTGGCAGGCGAGCATGGCGATGAAATGCATCGCCCAGATCGCGCCGCCGCCCATGGCGATGCCGGCCGCGGCGACCGCGCGCCAGCGATGCGCCGCGCTGGTCGCGTTCGGAATCGCGATCGCCAGCTGCAGGGCGGTGAACGAGCCCAGCACCGAGACGACGTAGGACAGGATGACCAGCAACGGGTCATGGATGCATTGAATGGCTGGATCGTGCGGCATGGCGAACCCCCTGGGTGGATGGGTTGAAGTGGCAATGGGCCGCAACGGCGTCGTCCCGCGCCGCGTCGACATCGCACGTCGGCGCATCCCGGCGTGCCTTGCGCCACGGCGATCCTTGCCGTGGACGACCGGGATCGGACCGGTCAGGCTTCGAATTCGAACCGGCAGCTTTCCGCGCCGGTGTTGCGGCACTGGCTTTCGACCACGCGCACGCCGTCGGCGCCGTGCTGGCCTTCGAGCAGGCCGCCGAGCATGCCGCGCAGGAAATGGCAGCACTCGCCGGTTTCGCCGCGATGGCAAAAGGGGCTGTTGCGGACCTTGAGCACGTCCTCGTGCAGTTCGGCCTGGACCAGCTGGCGCATCGCCGGCAGCGCGATGCGCCGTACCGAGTCGGCCAGCGGCAGCTGTCCGCCCAAGGCGAAATCGCGCTTGTAGACCCAGGCGCCGACGCGCTGACCGATGTAGCGCAAGGTCGCCTCGCGCTGGGTCGGCGGCAGCTCGCGTTCCAGCGCGACCAGCTGCAGCAGGATGTTGGGGTAGTTGCGCGCCAGTTGCGGCAGCAGGGTTTCCACGCGCTGGGTGTCGATCGGCGCGGCGGTGGCGGCGGGCGGAGCATACGATGCCGGCGGCGCGGGATTCGCGCTCGGCGCGGCGGCCGGGGCATGAGTGGGCGCGCCGTTGCGCGCGGCCGGCGCCGGTGCAGGCGCGGCGGCGGGCGCCGGTTCGTACGGCGAGGCTTCGAAACTCTGCACCAGATGATGCGTGCCCAGACGCTCTTCGAGCATCAACAAGGCTTCGGCCGGGCCGCGCACGACCATCACCAGCACCACGCCTTCCTCGCTGTTGAGCATGCGTTGACGCAACAGGGTGAAACCGTTGGCGATGACCACTTGCCCGAGCGCGAGCAGCAAGCCATCGCGACGATCGGACACCACGCGAAATTCGACATCCACCATGTTGCAACTCCCTGGCCTGTGCGCTGGTCCGGTCCCGACTCTTATAACGAGCCGCGCGCATGGCTAGGGACTGGCGCGCGATGGCGCAGCGTGCCAGCTGTGTTCACAAAAAACACAAACGAAGATCACAGAAAATGCCGGGTTTTACGCGGCTTATGCGACTAAAAGCGCAGCTTCGAAAACGAGTCGCATAACAAACGCAAAGCAGTTCGCCGACCGGTCACGGCGTGCGCGCGAACCATTGCGCGAGCAAATTCAGATCGACGTTGCCGCCGGACACGATCAGACCGACGCGTCGGTTTGCGAATCGTTCGCGATTGGCGAGCACGACCGCGAGCGGCACCGCGCCCGACGGTTCGACCACCAGCTTCATGCGCTCCCAGATCAAGCGCATCGCCGCGATGACCTGCGGATCGTCGACCAACAGAATGTCGCGCAGATGTGAGCGAAGGATAGGAAAGGTGAGCGTGCCCAGTTCGGCGCGCAGTCCGTCGCAGATGGTGTCGGGCTTGCGGCCGGTGATGCGGCGGCCTTCGTGCAGCGAGTCGCGGGCATCGCGCGCGCCTTCGGGTTCGGCGCCGTAGACCTCGATCGCCGGGTTATGGCCGTGGGCGGCGATCGCCGTGCCGGACAGCAGTCCACCGCCGCTGACCGGCGCGATCACCGCGTCCAGGTTCGGCACGCTGGCGAGCAGTTCCAGGGTCGCGGTGCCTTGCCCAGCGATGACCCGCGGATCGTTGAACGGATGCACCAGCACGCCGCCGGTCTGCGCCAGCACCTGCGCGGTGGTCGCATCGCGCGAGGCCTGGTCGGGTTCGCAATGCACGATCCGCGCGCCGTAGGCACGGATCGCGGCGAGCTTGACCTGCGGCGTGTTGTGCGGCGCGACCACGGTCGCGGTTGTACCGCGCAGGCGCGCGGCCAGGGCGATCGCGCCGCCGTGGTTGCCCGAGCTTTGGGTGACGATGCCGCGCGCGACTTCCTCGTCGCTGAGCGAGAACACCGCGTTACTGGCGCCGCGGAACTTGAACGCGCCGCCGCGTTGCAGGTTCTCGCATTTGAAGTGCAGCTCGCAGCCGGCGAGTTCGTCGATCGCGCGCGAGCGCAGCACCGGCGTGGCATGCGCGAGCGGGGCGATGCGCGCGGCCGCGGCAAGGATGTCGGAATAGGTCGGCGCGGCCGGGTCGGGCGAGGTGGTGTGCGAGGCGGCGGACTCGATGCCTTGAGGAGCGGAGAGATTGTTCATGGCTCAAGCGTAGCGCAGCGGCGGGTGGGTGGGGGTGCGGGGCTTGGCTGGTTGGGTTGGGGCTGGGAGATAGGAACGAGTATGGAACAGTGAGAAACGAGTAAAGGCTGCAGTCATTCGTTTCTCATTGTTCCGCGCTTTCATTCGGGAGCGTGCGAAGCGCCGGCTTTTGCTTCAAACGAAGCGAATAAAACCGGTGCCCACTTTGTAAAAGGGGGCAAGCGCCCGGCGTAGCGACAGAACGGGGAAGGCTAAAGCGCGGGGGATTCGCTTCTGCCCTTCGTTTCGGGAGCAAAGAAGTCCCTGCCGCTTATTTCAAAAGGAAACTCATTCGAATAGTGCGAAGAATCCGCTTCCTTCAAACGAAGCGAGCAAACCGGTGCCCACTTTGTAAAAGGGGGCAAGCGCCCGGCGTACCGACAGGACGGGAAAAGCTATAGCGCGGGGGATTCGCTTTTGCTTTTGCTTGGCGTCAAGAGCAAAAGCGAATCCCCCCCTGGCCCCCCTTTTGCAAAGGGGGGAACTAATCTGGTAAGGAGCGAATGGTCTGCAACGGTGGCCGCTTCGGGGAGATCGGACGACTTAGTCCCGCCACAACGAACTCACTCGTGTCGTCACCGATGCCGTCGCGCCGCTATCGATTCCATCGCGCCACAACCAACTCAGTCATGCCGCAATGCCGCGATCGGATCCAACCTGGCGGCCTGCCGCGCCGGATACACCCCGAAGGCCAAACCGACCGCGGCGCAGAACAGCGCCGACAACAACACCGGAATCGGCGCCCAGGCGACCTGCCAGCCGGCGAAAGTCGCGATCAGGTAGGCCAGCACGATGCCGAACACCAGGCCGAGCGCCGCGCCGGACACGCAGATCACCGTCGCCTCGCGCAGGAACTGCGCGATCACATCGCGACGCCGCGCGCCGAGCGCGCGCAGCAGGCCGATCTCGCGGCGCCGTTCGAGCACGTTGGCCAGCATGATGTTCATGATGCCGATGCCGCCGACCAGCAGGCTCACGCCCGCGATCGCGCCCATCACCACGCGGAAGATGCGCTGGGTCTTCTGATGCTGCTGGAACAACTGCTGCGGCACCACCAGGCGGAAGTCGGCCATGCCGGCATGGCGCTGGTTGAGCACGGTCGACAGCACCCGCGCGCCGGTCGCCAGTTGCGAGGGGTCGCGCAGCCGCAGCAGGAAGCGATCGATCTCGTCTTCCTGCGGCTGGAACTTGAAGCGCGCCCGCGCGCTCGCCAGCGGCAGATACACGCGATTACTTTCCAGCCCGAGCTGCACGCCTTCAAACTGATCCTTGCTCAGGTCGCGATCGGCGAGCACGCCGATCACCTCCAGCCACACATGATTGACCTTCAGATACCGGCCGACCGGATCGACGCCCGGAAACAGATCGGCGGCGGCCTGATGCCCGAGCACCGCGACCGAGGCGAGGGCGCGATCGTCGGCATCGGTCAGGCCGCGGCCCTTGGCGATGCGCAGCGACGACAGCGCGAAATAGTCCGGGCTCACACCGCTGGCCTGGGCGTCGCTGCGGCCGTTGTCGCTGAACACCGAATGGGTGCGGATCGGTTTCTCGGCGGCGTAGCGCTCCGCGCCGGGCACCACCGCCAGCGCGGCGTCGGCGTCGGCCAGGCTCAGGCCGAGGCTGCGCGCGCGGGTTTCGCGCAAGGTGTTTTCGTCCTGCGGCTTGGCCTCGGCTATCAGGTTGTTCAAGCCCAGGCTCTCGACCAGATGCAACGCCTCGCGCCGGCTGCCTTCGCCGACCGCCTGCATCGCGACGATCGCGCCGACGCCGAAGATCAGGCCGAGCAGAGTCAACAAGGTACGCAGGCGCCGGCGCCACAGTTCTTCGATCGCTTCGCGCCAGATCGTCGGCAACCACTGCAGCGCGCGATTCATCGGCGCACCGCCGGGCCGGCTGCGGCGGGCGCGGCCTTGGCGTCGTCGGGTGTCGCCGCTTTGCCCGCGCTCGCGTCTTCGCCCGGTTCGCTCGGCGCGGTGATCGCGGCGACCACGCCGGGCTCGGCCAACAGCACTTCATCGCCCGCGCTCACGCCCGACAGCACCTGCGATCGCGCCGGCCCGCGCACGCCCAACTTGATCGGGCGACGCAGGAAATCGCCGTCGTTGCGGACCCGCACGTAGTCCTTGCCGTCGTCGCTGTCGATCGCCACGTTGGCCACGCTCAATGCCGGCGCGTCGAACAGGATCACTCGCGCCTGCAGGCGCTGGCCCGGGACCAGCCTGTAGCGCGCGATCGCCTCGGCCGGTATGCGCGCTTTCATCGTCAGATACTTCACCGGGCTTTCCTGGCTGCGCACCTTGGCCGCGCTGGCCACCCACGACAGCTTGCTGGCGATCTTCTGCTCGGGCCGGCCGACCGGGAACATCTCCACCGCGTTGCCGACCTTGATGCCTTGCGCTTCGATCTGCGGCAGGCTCAGTTCCAGCTCCATCGCCGACGCGTCGGGCAGGCTGCCGTAGTCGAAGCCGGCGCGCAGGGTCGCGCCGACGTTGGGTTTATCACCGGACCAGTTGCTCGATAGCATCAGCACGCCGTCGTTGGGCGCGCGCAGTTCCAGCGCGTCCAGATCGGACTGGCGCGCCTTGGCGGTGATGTCGAAGGTCGCGCGCTGCGCGTCGAGCACGCCGAGTTCGGCACTGCCGCGCACGCCAGCCTGGCCGCGCTGCCATTGCAGGGTGTCGCGTTTCTCGCTGAGGAAGCGCTTGTCCTCGACCGCGTCGAGCACTTCGTTGCGCGCCATCGTGCTCAGGTCGGCGGTGGCGTAGCGCTCGGCGATGCCGAGCTGCACCGCGACCTGGGCCAGGTCGACCGCGACCTTGCTCTGCGCGGTTTCCAGTTCGCCCTGCTTGGCCGCGCGCGCCAGCTCGTTGCGCTGCAGATCGATCAGGGTCTGGGCCAGTTCCTGCTTGCCTTGTTCGGCGGAGAAGCGCGCGATCAGGTCGCCCTTCTTGACCGCGCTGCCCTCGGGCAGCATCCATTCGACCTGGCGCGCGGCCCAGTTGCGGCCGGGCACGTTGAGCGGGGTCGACTTGGCCGACTTGAGTTCGCCTTCGCCGCGCACGCTGAGGTTGAGCGGCGCGCTGGCGACGGTCTCGGTCGCCGCCGGCGCGACTTCGCCGCCGCAGGCGATCAGCATCGCTGGCAGGCACAGCGCTACGCCGTAACGCAGAGTGTTTCGACAAGCCACTGCGAACCGCGTCGGTCTCATCGTGTCGCCTTCCGTGCGGCCGCGCCGCTCGTGCTCGGCGGCTGGATTTCGACCCGCACCGCCTGCCCCGGCCGCAGCGGCGCGCGCGGGTCGTCGAGTTGTACGTCCAGATCCAGCACCGGCACCGGCTGCACCTGCGATTTACTGCGGATCGCGCGGCCGATCGAAGCAATCTTGCCGCTCAACACGCTGCCGGCGCCGCCTTCGACCACGATCCGTACCGGCACACCGACCGCGACCCGCTGCAGATCGCGCTCGGCCAATTCGGCGCGCACCGCGAGCGTGCTCATGTCGGGAATCTCCGCGACCGTCTGACCGACCCACACCTGCGAGCCGACATCGTATTTTTCGCCTTCGAAATTGCTTCGATGCATCATCAGCCCGTCGCGCGGCGCGATCACGTTCAAGGCCGCGAGCGAACGCTGCAGGCGATCGACATCGGCCTGCAACTGGCCGAGTTCGGAACTGAGCAGGCGCCGTTCCTGCCGCCGCTGTTCGGCCGACAACACTTCGCGTTTGCGCGCCAGCGCCATCTTGCGTTCCATCTGGGTGCGCTTGACCAGCAGCTTGCGGTACTCGATGCCGGCGATCAGCTCAGCCGGCTGCTGAGTCTTGCGCTGAGCTTTTTCCAACTCGGCCTGGGCCTCGGCGGTGGCCAGATGCTCGCTGCGTTCGCGTTCGGCCAGTTCCAGGTCGAGCTTGCCGAGCTCGCTCTGCTTTTCCTTGAGCTGGCTGCGTTTTTCGGTGAGCTGCTTGATCACATCGTTGCTGTCGAAGCGGATCACCGGCTGGCCTTTCTTGACCGGGGTGCCGTCGGTGGCCAGTTCGGTGATGTTGAACTGCCACATGCGCTCGACGCTTGGCGGCATCAATGGCGAACTGCGTCGCGCATACACCTCGCCGTCGACCCGCAACGGCGCGGCTGCGAGCGCCGGCGCGACCGTGAGCAGTGCGAGCAAGCACCACGCGCGGCTTGCATAGGCACGACTCATCGCTGCGCTCCGTTGCGTGCGGTCGCGACCGGCGCGGCGGCAGCCGCCGCGGGCGGCGTGGCCGCCGTTACCCGCACGCTCATGCCCGGCAGCAGGCGCAGCCCGTGCGCGGCCGGCAGATCGATGTCGACGGTGAAGTAACGGCCTTCGCCCCATTCGGATTTGCGGTCGGGCGCGCCGGCGATGTTGCGGATGCGGCCCTGCACGCGCTGCTGCGGCAAGGCATCGAAACTCAGCTGCACGTTCTGGCCCACGCGCAGGCCGCGGCGGTCCGGTTCCAGCGCCCAGGCGCGCACTTCCATGCGGCCGCCCTCGACCACCACCGCGCCGGCCTGGCTGCCGGGCATGGTCGAACTGCCTTCGTCGATGCGGCCGCCGATCCAGTTGTTGTTGAAGCCGTGCACGACGATGCCGTCTTGTTGCGCGCGCACCTCGGACTGGCGCAACAGCGCGCGGTAGTAATCGCGCTGCACTTCCAGCTTGCCGACCTCCAGCTCGCCGTCGCGCTTGCGCCGGGCGACCGCGGCTTGCGCGGCGTCGAGCTGTTCGCGCTTGAGCTTGCTTTCGCGAGTGGTCTTGTCGAGTTCGCCCTGGTGGCGGTCGTAGTCGAGCGCCGAGATCAGCGAACGCGGAATCGCCGCTTCGATCTTGGCCGTGGCCAGGGCCGCATCAGCCTCGGCGAGCGCGACCTCGGCGTCGACCGCCTTGACCTCCAGTTCGGCCAGTTCCTTGGCGGCCTTGGCGTGGGCTTGCTCGATCTTGGCTTCGAGGTCGGGTATCTGAGTGCCGGCCTGGCCCGGATCGATCCGCAGCACCACCTCGCCGGCCTTGACCGGCTGGCCTTCGGGCACGAAATAGCGGATCGCGACCGGCGCGCTGTTGGATTGCGGGGTATAGATGGTCTGGCCGCCGACCGAGCGCACTTCGCCGGTCAGCACCACGGCCGCGGCCGGCAGCGCGGTCAGCGCCAGAGCCAATACGGCGAGTCGAATCCGAATCACCTCAGGCCGCCGAATCATGATCGACCTTGCCGTCGTGCAGGCGCACCTCGCGCGGCGCGCGCGCGGCGAGGTCGCGGTCGTGGGTCACCAGCACCACGGTCTGGCCGCCGGCATGCACTTCCTGGATCAGGTCGAGCACGTCGCCGGCGCTTTTCGAATCCAGGTTGCCGGTGGGTTCATCGGCCAGCAGCAGGGCCGGCTGCAACAACAGGGCGCGCGCGATCGCCGCGCGCTGCTGCTGGCCGCCCGATAGCTCGCTGGGCCGGTGGCTGCTGCGTTCGCCCAGGCCGACCCGTTGCAGCAGCGCCAGCGCGCGATCGTGCGTGCCCGGCGGCGGTTCGCGGTGGAAGCGCAGCGGCAGCAGCACGTTTTCCAGCAGGCTCAGCCGCGGCAGCAGATGAAAGCTCTGGAACACGAAGCCGATGCGGCGGTTGCGGATGTCGCTGGCGGCCTCGTCGTCCATCGCCGCGACGTCGCGGCCTTCGATCAGATAACGGCCGCGGGTGGGCCGGTCCAGGCAGCCGAGGATGTTGAGCAGACTGGATTTGCCCGAGCCCGAGGCACCGGTGATGGCGACGAATTCGCCGCTGGCGATCTTCAGGTCCACCCCGGCCAAGGCATTCACCGCCTGTCCATTCATCTCATAGCGACGATGGACCGCATCCAGTTCGATCATCGACAACAGCCACAGGTGATAGGGGATATCCGGCGGAGCGGCGCGTGCGGGCCGCTGCGTTCCTCATGCAATCGACCCGGCGCTGACGCCAAGGTTCCCGGCGTGGCCCCGCCGCGGGCCGGTGAGGCGAGCCGGTGCATGGGTCGTGCCGAGCGCGGACCGTTCCATGGCCGGGTACCGCCGTTCGTGGGCTAGCTTACCCCGGGGCCGGCGCGGCCAGCGCCCCGTCGTCCCTGCGATGGATGTCATGCACAAGGCGTTTTGTGAGCCCGTACCGCTATTGCGATTTGCGCGACCGCTAGCTTATGCACAGGGTCATGGAAGATTTCAGCGCCAAATACCTACTTATGGTGCATGTAGCCATACGGATGGCTGCCTGTCGGGTTTCGCGCATAGGATGTTCCACGGTCGAACCGTCGCTCGATGGCCGGACCCGACACGCTCGCGGCCGCCGTATTCGCGGCCGCACACCACCAGGCGCGGCCATATCGACGCCACCACAGGGGAACACTTCATGCTCCGCAAACTCTCGGTATGTGTGCTGATCGTCCTGCTCACCGGTTGCCTGCCGCCGCGCATGGCCCCGGAAGAGCTGAGCCAGGCGCCGCGCGCGCAGGCGGCGAACAGCGCCAAGTCCTGAACCGTATAGGCTCCGGCTGGTTGAGTTAAGCCCGAGTTCAACGCATCGGGCAGAAGCTGAATCCCTACTCGGGGGGTCTGCCCATGATCCGCAAATTGATGATTCCACTGGTCGCGGCCAGCCTGTTGGCGGGTTGCGTATCCGACTATTCGCTGCGTGGCGGCGGTGGCGGCGGCTCGTACTACTACGGCCGCCCCAGCGTCGACTACAACTATTACGGCGGTTACGGCGGCTATTACGGCCCCGGCTACGGCTATCCGTACGGCGAGGCCTATCGCTACCGCGGCTACGGCTATCCGGGCTATTACGGCGGCGGCTATTACGGTGGTTACCCGTATGGCTACTACCCGCGCCCGCATTATCCGAACCGCCCGGGCCGTCCGCACAACCCGTCGCGGCCGCCGAACCCGCGTCAGGACGGCGGGGTGCCGTGGCGCGATACGCGTCCGGTCGGCGGCGGCGCCTGGGCGCCGAACAATCCGGTTCAACAGCAGCCGCAGCCGCGCGCCTACTCGGCGCCGCAGCCGCGCAGCTTCTCGCAGCCGCAGATGCAGCCGCGCATGCCGACCGCTCCCTCGGTCCGTCGCGATGGTGGCCGGGCGTGGAAGGACGTCGAGCGCTGAACCGTTGCCGGGCGCCCGGTCGGACGCCGCTCCCGGTCGGGCGGCGCCGGCCTGAACCGCTTCTTGCCTGAACCGTTTCTTGCCGGTCATCCGCCCGGTCGTCGGCTGTGCCGAAAGTGGAACGGTGCGCACTTGCGTTCACGCCGAAGTGACAGCAATCTACCGCTACTGACCGCTTGCGTCGCATTTGGACGTTTTCGGTAAGCACAGGCTTCTATGTCGGCGCCTGGCGAGGAATCACGGATCCCCCCTGTTCCGTCCTTGTCAGGCGTCGGCGCCCATTCCCTCGGCGACGAGGCACGGCGAAAAAACGCGCGCATTGACGCGCGTTTTTTCGTTTCCGGTCAATGACTTGGTGATTTGCCCGAGCGGCCGCGCCAGCTCGGATGCCCACGGCGTGCGGGGCCTGATGGCCTCACGGCCCGCCCAAACGCCAGGCAATAAAAAGGGGCCGAATGTCCCCCGACATTCGGCCCCCCGGCTTCCCCCGCGAGCGCTTGGCCAGCCCCTGTTCCAATTCCAGCCGGCGTCTAGCGCCTGCCCCGCAAGGTGCATGAGTAGCTACGCATGATCCGTGCCAACCAGGGCCGGGATTCGGGAGTGGGGATTCGGGATTCGGTAAGCGCGTGAGACAATCCGCCCCCCAGCAACATCCTGGCAACAACGGCTCGGCGCCGCTTTCGCCTTTGCGAATCCCGAATCCCCACTCCCGAATCCCGGCCTCATGAACGACTCCTTCTATCGCTACGACGTCATCGTGATCGGCGGCGGCCACGCCGGCACCGAGGCCGCGCTGGCGTCGGCGCGGGCGGGCGCGCGGACCTTGCTGCTGACCCATTCGGTCGAAACCGTCGGCGCCATGAGCTGCAACCCGGCCATCGGCGGCATCGGCAAGGGCCATCTGGTCAAGGAGATCGATGCGCTCGGCGGGATCATGGCGCGCGCGGCCGATGCCGCCGGCATCCAGTGGCGCCGGCTCAACGCCAGCAAGGGCCCGGCGGTGCGGGCGACCCGCTGCCAGGCCGATCGCGGTTTGTACCGAAGCTTCATCCGCCGCGCGGTCGAAGCGCAGCCGGGCCTGACCTTGTTCCAGGCCGCGGTTGACGACATCGTGTTCGACGCCGGCCGGGTCAGCGGTGTACTGACCCAGACCGGCCTGCGTTTCCACGCGCCGGCCGTGGTGCTGACCGCCGGTACCTTCCTGGCCGGCAAGGTCCACGTCGGCCAGACCACCTACGCCGCCGGCCGCGCCGGCGATCCGCCCGCGACCGCGCTGGCCGCGCGCCTGCGCGAAGGCCCGTTCGTGGTCGACCGGCTCAAGACCGGCACCCCGCCGCGCATCGACGGGCGCAGCCTGGATTATTCGGTGATGGAGGAGCAGCCCGGCGATGATCCGCGTCCGGTCATGTCCTTCCTGGGCACCCAGGCCGACCATCCGCGTCAGGTCTCGTGCTGGATCACCCATACCAGCGAGCGCACCCACGAGATCATCCGCGGCGCGCTGGACCGCTCGCCGCTGTACACCGGCCAGATCGAAGGCATCGGCCCGCGCTACTGCCCCTCGATCGAGGACAAAGTGGTGCGCTTCGCCGAGAAGGCCAGCCACCAGATCTTCGTCGAGCCCGAGGGCCTGGACGTGGCCGAGATCTACCCGAACGGGATCTCGACCTCGCTGCCGTTCGACGTGCAGCTCGATCTGGTGCGCAGCATCCGCGGCTTCGAAAACGCGCACATCACCCGTGCCGGCTACGCGATCGAGTACGACTTCTTCGACCCGCGCGGGCTCAAGAGCACGCTGGAGACCAAGGCCGTTACCGGCCTGTTCTTCGCCGGCCAGATCAACGGCACCACCGGTTATGAGGAAGCCGCCGCGCAGGGCCTGCTGGCCGGCGTCAACGCGGCGCGTTTCGTGCGCGGCAGTGAGGGCTGGAGCCCGCGTCGCGACGAGGCCTATCTGGGTGTGCTGGTCGACGACCTGATCACCCACGGCACGCTCGAGCCGTATCGCATGTTCACCTCGCGCGCCGAGTACCGGCTGCAGCTGCGCGAAGACAACGCCGATCTGCGCCTGACGCCGACCGGGCACGAACTGGGTCTGGTCGACGAGGCGCGTTGGTCCGTGTTCGCGCGCAAGCGCGAGGCGATCGAGCGCGAAAGCGCGCGTCTGGCCGGGGTATGGGCCGCGCCGAACAATGCGCTGGGCCGCGAGATCGCGCAAACCCTGGGCATCGAGGTCAGCCGCGAATGCAGCGCGCGCGATCTGCTCAAGCGTCCCGAGCTGGATTACGCCAAGTTGATGCAGGTGCCGAGCCTGGGCCCGGCGGTGGACGCGGCCGAGGTGGCCGAGCAGGTCGAGATCGGGGTCAAGTACGCCGGGTATCTCGACCGCCAGCGCGAAGAGATCGAGCGCCAGCAGCGCAACGAGAGCACCGCGATCGCCGAGGATTTCGATTACGCCGCCGTGCGCGGCCTGTCGCTGGAAGTGCAGCAGAAGCTCGAGCGCGTGCGCCCGCAGACCGTGGGTCAGGCGCAGCGCATTCCGGGCATGACCCCGGCGGCGATTTCGCTGCTACTGGTGCATCTCACGCGCGCGCGGCGTTCGCGGGTGGCTTGAGCGGGAGCGGGCAGCGCGACGAGTCGGTGTCGCGATTGCGACTGTAGGAGCGGCGCGAGCCGCGACCGCGTCATCACCGCTACGACGAAACTTACGACGCAGTTGCGTTGGCGCGGTCGCGGCTTGCGCAGCTCCTACAGGCAGCCGCCGTGAGGTCGTCCCAGGTATGACCTCGGCTGCGATCTAGTGGTTGCTTATGCATCGCGCGCGCGGAGCGTTCGTTAATGGCGTGAGCTGGGAGCGCAAGGACGAGTTGGTGTCGCGATTGCGACTGTAGGAGCGGCGCGAGCCGCGACCGCGGCAATACGATCACGACGAACTTACGACGTAGTTGCATTGGCGCGGTCGCGGCTTGCGCCGCTCCTACAGGGGGCGCCCGTGAAATCGGCCTGTGCTTTAAGGAACTCAATACACCTTGCGCTCGCCCTTCGCCGGCGGCGACCACTGATACAGCCAGGTTTCGCTCAGCGCGCCGCTGGCGTCCTTGAGGAACAACCGCAGATCGATCTGTTCGGTCGAATCGCCCGGCGGCACCGCGTCGAACATCACCCGATAGCCACCGATCTCGTGCAGCGGTCGGCACGACACGGTTTCCAGTTTGCCGCCGCCGCCTATCTGCAGCACCGGTTCGACTTTGGCGTCGCGTTTGGCCAACGCGGCCAGCGGGCCGCCGGCGAAATCCACCGCGAAGCGCCAGGAGAAATAATCGCGCTTGAAGCCGATGCGCCCGCCCAGGCCGGTGCGGGTGGAGACGCAATGCGCAAGCTTCGGCACCGCCGGCGGCTGCGCGCCCCAGTACAGACGATAGCCGTACAGCAGCTCCTGCCCAGCCTGCGGTTTTTCGCGCGGGTTCCAGAACGCGACGATGTTGTCGAAGGTTTCGTCCAGGGTCGGGATCTCGACCAACTGCACCGAGCCCGCGCCCCAACCTTGCTTGGGTTCCACCCACAGGCATGGGCGCTTGTCGTAGAACACGCCGTCGTCCTGGTAATGATCGAAATTGCGGTCGCGCTGCAACAGGCCGAAGCCACGCGGGTTGTCGTCGCTGAACATGTTGAAGCGCAGGTGCTCGGGATTGCACAGCGGGCGCCAGATCCATTCGCCGCTGCCGCTCCACATCGCCAGGCCATCGGTGTCGTGGATCTCCGGGCGCCAGTCCCAGTCCATGCGGCGGTCGTTCTCGCCGGTCTGGTACATGCTGGTGCATGGGCCCAGGCCGAGGCGTTCGATGGTCTTGCGCGGGTACAAGGCGCAGTCGATGTCCATCAACAGCACTTCGCCCGGGGTGATCGCGAAGCGGTAGGCACCGGCGATGCTGGGCGAGTCGAGCAGGCCGTACACGACCACGGTGTTGGATTGCGGCGACGGGCGTTCCAGCCAGTAGGCGACGAAGTCGGGGAATTCCTCGGCGTGGCCGGTGCCGGTGTCGATCGCCAGGCCGCGCGCGGACTGGCCGTACTGGCCCTCGACCCCGACCGCGCGGAAATAGCTGGCGCCCAGGAACGCGGCGAAATCGCGTTCGGGGTCCTGGCGGGTGTTGAGGCGGAAACCGGCGAAGCCCAGGTCGGCCGGCAGCGGCTTGCCATCCAGGCCGCTGCGCTTGCGGTCGAACATGCTTGGGTCGTAGGCGATTTCGCGCGCCTGGCCGGCGTCGACTTCGTACATGCGCACCGGCGACTTGAAGAACAGGCCCAGGTGGAAGAACTGGGCCAGGAACTTGCCGTCGCCGCCGCCCCACAGGGCGTGGTCGCGGTTAAAGCGGATCGACTGGTACTGGTCCCAGTCCATCGCCGCGACCGGCGCCGGCAAGGTGGTGCTGCGCGGCGCATAGGCGCGCTGGGCGAGCGCGCGGGCCTGGCCCTTGAGCGCGGCGAAATCGAACGGCTGGGCCGGTCCGAGCTTGGTCGCGGCGGGGCCGGTCAGGGCCAGCGCGGGCAGGGGCAGGCCGAACGAGGCCAGCGCGGCGGCCGCGGATTTGAGGAACTCGCGTCGGATCATGGGGCAGGCGACGGGGTAGCGATGGGGGTGGAGCATGCTAGCCAATCGCGGCGCGGGGTTGGTTAGGGGTTTGTCTAGGTGGGGCGTGGGTCGCGGTTGTGGGCGTGCGGCCCTCATCCGCCCTGCGGGCACCTTCTCCCGCTTCGCGGGAGAAGGGAGCGAGGCATTGCTTCGAGTTGAGATGGATGGGCGGCGCCGCTTGTCTCCCTCCCCCGCTTGCGGGAGAGGGCCGGGGTGAGGGCACGCGCAAGCGCGGTGATGGCGACGACGACCGCCAAAAAACCACCCACCCACGAAGCCTCTTAGAATATCGCCATGCTTCGAATCACCGACCTCCGCCTGCCGCTGGATCATCCCGAGCGCGCACTCACCGATGCCGTGCTCGCGCGCCTGCGCATCGACGCCGCCGACCTGAGCGGTTTCACCGTCGCCAAGCGCAGCTACGACGCGCGCAAGCGCGGCGGCATCGTGCTGATCTATTCGCTGGACGTGGACACGCCGCGCGAGGCCGAGATCCTCGCGCGCGAACAGGCCGGCGTGGAACTCACTCCGGCGAAGAAACGCGACAAAGGCCCGGCCGACACTAGCAAGGTGCTGCCGACGCCCGACACCGAGTACAAGTTCGTCGCCCGCGCACCGGCCACGCTGCCGCTGCGACCGATCGTGATCGGGATGGGGCCGTGCGGCCTGTTCGTCGGCCTGGTGCTGGCGCAGATGGGTTTTCGCCCGATCATCCTCGAACGCGGCAAGGCGGTGCGCGAACGCACCGTCGACACCTTCGGCCTGTGGCGCAAGCGCGTGCTCAATCCCGAATCGAACGTGCAGTTCGGCGAAGGCGGCGCGGGCACGTTCTCCGACGGCAAGCTCTACAGCCAGATCAGCGACAAGCACCATCACGGCCGCAAGGTGCTCAGCGAATTCGTGCTGGCCGGCGCGCCGGAAGAAATCCTGTATGTGAGCAAGCCGCACATCGGCACGTTCCGGCTGGTGTCGATGGTCGAGAACATGCGCGCGACGATCGAATCGCTCGGCGGCGAAATCCGCTTCTCGCAGCGGGTCGAGGACGTGCTGATCGAAGACGGCAAGGTGCGCGGGGTGAGTCTGGCCGACGGCCAGCAGTTGCGCGCCGATCATGTCGTGTTCGCGATCGGCCACAGCGCGCGCGACACCTTCGCGATGCTGCATCAGCGCGGTGTGTTCATGGAGGCGAAACCGTTCTCGATCGGCTTCCGCATCGAACACCCGCAATCGCTGATCGACGCCGCGCGCTTCGGGCCGCAGGCCGGGCATCCTATCCTCGGCGCGGCCGATTACAAGCTGGTGCACCACTGCCGCAACGGCCGTTCGGTGTACAGCTTCTGCATGTGCCCGGGCGGCACCGTGGTCGCCGCGGCGAGCGAACCCGGCCGCGTGGTCACCAACGGCATGAGCCAGTACTCGCGCAACGAGCGCAACGCCAACGCGGCGATCGTGGTCGGGATCACGCCGGAGGATTACAAGGCCTACGACGACAGCGGCTCGCCGCTGGCCGGCGTGGCCTTGCAGCGGCATTGGGAAGCGCAGGCGTTCGCGCTCGGCGGCGGCGAATACGAGGCGCCGGGCCAGACCGTCGGCGATTTCCTCGCCGGCCGCGCTTCGACCGCGCTCGGCGCGGTGCAACCGTCGTACACGCCGGGCGTGCGGCTCAGCGATCTGAGCGCATCGCTGCCGGACTACGCGATCGCCGCGATCCGCGAAGCATTGCCCGCGTTCGACAAACAGCTCAAGGGCTTCGCCCTGCCCGACGCGATGTTGACCGGGGTGGAGACGCGCACGTCCTCGCCGGTGCGCATCACCCGCGGCCCCGACGGCCACAGCCTCAACACCCGCGGCCTGTTCCCGGCCGGCGAGGGCGCCGGTTACGCCGGCGGCATTCTGTCTGCGGCGGTGGACGGGATCCGCACCGCCGAGGCGGTGGCGTTGAGCATCCTCGGCGACGCGGGCCGCGCGGCCTGAGTATCCGCGTGGCCTGATCGTCGGCGGTGTTTGCCGCCGATGCACATCGCGACGATGCGGCCGGCGACCTGACTTATGGCCATGTCGCGGGCGCGCGCGGCTGGCTAAGGTCGAGGTCGGTTCCCTGCACAGGATGTGGTTCATGCGCGTTTGGATGTCGCTGGCGTTGAGCGCCGGTCTTTGTGTTGCGCCATCGTTGTGCGCGTCCGCGGCCGAAAAACCTGCGGCTACGATGGTGCAGCCGGCGTCCGCGGCCGAGGTCGCGGCGTACGCGCGGCAACTGCTCGCCGACAACGCCGCCGCCGACGGCCCGGGCATCGCGATCCTGGTCGCGCGCGGCGATCAGGTGCTGTTCCGTGGCGCGCGCGGCCTGGCCGACGTTGAACTCGGCGTACCGCTGACTCCGGACCAGGTGTTCCGCATCGGATCGGTGACCAAGCAGTTCGCCGCGGCGGGCGTGCTGAAACTGGTCGAGGCCGGCAAGGTCGGGCTCGACGATCCCGTGTCCAAGTACCTCAAGGACTATCCGAATGGCGGCGCGATCAGCGTGCGCCAGTTGCTCAATCACACCTCCGGGGTGAAGAGCTACACCGGCATCGACGGCTACATGACCGAGTCGATCAAGCGCGACTTGAGCACGAAGGCCTTGATCGACGTGTTCAAGGATCTGCCGGTGGATTTCGCGCCGGGCCAGGGTTATGCGTACAACAATTCGGGCTACGTGCTGGTCGGCGCGGTGATCGAAGCGGCCAGCGGAAAACCCTGGCATGCCTACCTCGATGAAACTCTGTTCAAGCCGCTCGGCCTGACGCAGACCCGCTACGGCGACGTGCATGCGCTGATTCCCGGTTACGTCAACGGCTACACCCGCATCGACGATCGGGTAGCGCCGATGGGCCATCTGGACATGAGCCAGCCGCACGCGGCCGGCGCGCTGGTGTCCACGCTCGACGATCTGCTGCGCTGGAACCTGGCCTTGCACCAGGGCAAGGCGCTGCAGCCGGCGAACTACCGCGCGATGACTTCGCCGGAAGGCAAGGCGGCCAAGAGCGACTACGGTTACGGGATCAGCCGCGTCACGGTGCGCGGACGCACCGGGTATGCGCATGGAGGCGGGATCTTCGGGTTCGCGTCGTACCTGCTGTACCTGCCCGAGTCGAGGACGACGGTGGCGGTGCTGACCAATACCGATACCGGTCTTCCGGACCGGCCGGGCCTGGACAAGCTCAGTCGTACCCTGGCCGCGGTGGCGGTGGGCGATGCGTATCCCGTTCCCGTCGCGGTGCCGGTCGCGGCGTCCGCGCTGCAGCAGGCCGAAGGCGTGTACCGGCAGTCGCCGCAACGCGCCTGGGTGCTGCGGGTGGTCGATGGCGCGCTGACCGTGCAGCGTATCGGCGGCAAGCCGATCGCGTTGACGGTGGTGGCGCGCGATACCTTCGTTTACCCCGATCGCATCGCGCGCATGACCCTGGAGCGCGATGCGAAGGGCGCGGTGACCGGGATGCGGTTCTTCCCCGATGGCAGCGGCGAGAGCGAGTTCACCGCGCGCAGTGGCGAAGCGATGCCTTGACTCGGGATTGGGGATTCGGGATTGGGGATTGGGTGGGCGTTAGGTAACGCGCCGAAGCGGCTTGCCGGGTGTCCCGATCTTGCGCGGCCGCTTTGCCTAATCCATCGCGCCGGACCGGCGGCGCGGGTCCATGCCCAATGGCAGGGGGCAAGCCCGGCGGCATGGTTAGGATGCTCAATCCAGTCCCAGGCATCGCCGGAGCTCTCATGCGTCGACCCACCCTCGCCCTGTTGCCCGTGCTGCTCGCCGCGGCGCTGCCCTTGTCGGCCGCGCACGCGCAGACCGCGGCGCCGCGCGACACGCCGTATCCGGGCACCTTGCAGCTGGAGGTCGACGCCACCGACATCGCCCGCCGGGTGCTGCACGCGCGTCAACGCATCCCGGTCCAGGTCGGGCCGCTGACCCTGCTGTTTCCGCAGTGGATCCAGGGCAACCACTCGCCCAGCGGCCCGATCGACAAGCTCGCCGGCCTGCGCATCCGCGGCAACGGCCAGCCGATCGCATGGACCCGCGACCCGCTCGACGTCTACGCCTTCCAGCTCACCGTGCCCGCGGGCGTTAGCGAGATCGAGCTCGACTTCGACATGCTCACCCCCACCGCCGGCAACCAGGGCCGGGTGGTGATGACGCCGGACATGCTCAACGTGCAGTGGAACCAGGTCGCGTTGTACCCGGCTGGCTACTACGCGCGCGGCATCCAGATCGCGCCGAGCCTGAAACTGCCGCCCGGCTGGCAGGCCGGCACCGCGCTGGACCTGGACTCGCGCCAGGGCGACACCCTGCGCTATCGCGCGGTGCCGTTCGATACCTTGCTTGATTCGCCGGTGTACGCCGGCCGTCACTACAAGCAGATCGATCTCGATCCGGGCGCGAAGGTCCCGGTGCGGATCAACATCGTCGCCGACGCGCCCAAGTTTCTCGAAGCCAAGCCCGAGCAGATCAAGCTGCACCGCGAACTGGTCAGCCAGGCGTACAAGCTGTTCGGCTCGCATCATTACGACCACTACGATTTCCTGTTCTCGCTGTCGAGCCAGATGAGCGGCAACGGCCTGGAGCATCACCGCTCCAGCGAAAACGGCGTCGACCCGGACTATTTCACCGGCTGGGACGGCAGCAGCATCGTCGGCCGCGATCTGCTCGCGCACGAGTTCGTGCATTCGTGGAACGGCAAGTACCGCCGCCCGGCCGGCATCACTTCGAGCAACTTCAACCAGCCGCTCAGCGACGGCCTGCTGTGGGTGTACGAAGGCCAGACCCAGTACTGGGGCTATGTGCTGACCGCGCGCGCGGGATTGTGGAAGCCCGAGTTCGCGCGCGATGCGCTGGCGATGGTCGCGGCGCGTTATGCCGACGACCGCCCCGGCATGAGCTGGCGTTCGATCCAGGACACCACGCTCGACCCGGTGATCGCGATGCGCCGGCCGAAGTCGTACGGCAGCTATCAGCTCAGCGAGGACTACTACAGCGGCGGCCAGCTGGTGTGGCTCGCGGTCGACGCCAAGTTGCGCGCGCTCAGCGGCGAGAAGCGCTCGCTCGACGATTTCGCGCGCGGCTTCTTCGGCGGCGAAAACGGCGATTACCAGGTCAAGCCTTACCAGTTCGAAGACGTGGTCGCCGCCTTGAACCAGGTCGCGGCCTTCGACTGGGCGAGCTTCCTGCGCGAACGCATCGACGCCAAGGCGCCGCCGCTGGACGGCCTGGCCGCGAGCGGCTGGAAACTGAGCTACACCGATACGCCCAGCGACTTCCTCAAGTTCGCCGAAGCCGATCGCAAATACACCGACCTGACCTATTCGCTGGGCCTGAACCTGTCGGGCGACGGCGCCATCAGCACCGTGCGCTGGGACGGCCCCGCGTTCAACGCCGGCATCGCCCCGGGCAGCACCTTGCTCGCGGTCAACGGCTACACCGCCAGCGGCGAGCGGCTCAAGGACGCGGTCACCGCGGCCAAGGACGGAAAGCATCCGATCGAACTGATCGTCAAGAACGCCGACGTGATCAAGACCGTGCGCATCGATTACCGCGACGGCCTGCGCTATCCCAAGCTCGAACGCATCGAGGGCGCGCCCGATCGCTTGAGCAAGATCTTCGCGCCGAAGTAAGCGCATCTGCCGCGCTCGCGCGATGGCTTGCCGTCGCCGAGCGCATGCGTTTGAATCGAATGGCTCGCGCCAGTCGCACGAGCCATGGGGAAGGCATGAACGACGAGCAGACCGGATTCGACCTGTCGAGTTTCCAATCCGCGGGACTGGACTACCTGGGCCGCAGCGACGGCTTGCATCTGTGGCGCGACGGTAACGGCGATTCGGTTGCCCTGGCCAGTTTCGCGCGCCCGCCGGACATCGGCGCGGACCTGGACGACCCGCCCGCGCTGCGCGCTTTCTACCGCGCCGCCGTCGAACCGGCGGGGTGCGGCGTGATCGAGATCGACAGCGTGCGCATCGACGGCTGCGCGGCCGTGCGCACCGTGTTCAAGCAGGCGCACCAGCCCAGCGGACGGTGTTACCTGGGCTCGCTGACCCTGCCGTTCCGCGACGCCAGCCACGTGCTGCAGGTGTTCTGCGCCGAGGAAGGCATCACCGGCGTGCGCGACAACGCCGTGCTCATGCAGTTGCTGCAGTCCGGCGAACTCGAATTCGGCGACGACGGCGTGCTCGGTTGGCTCGACGACCCGTACGAGCCCGGACTGGAGGGGCCGTTGACGCGCAACCGCTCGGAACGACGCGAGCATGATGCGGGTTTCCCCGAGCATCCGCTGAGCCGCGTGCGCGCCCTGCTCGATCGCCTCCAGGGCGAACTGCGGGTGAGCGAGGACAGCAAGCGTCAACCCGCCTTCCGTTTCCGCGCCCAGGCCTGAGCGCGGTCCACGTCGACCGGTCGTACCCCGATCGGCGGTAGCTCGGCGGCATGTCGGCGGGTCGAGGCTTGCGCGACAATGCCGCGCATGAACACTACTGAAGAGATACAAACGCCGGGAGAGCCCGCCCACTACCTGCTGATCGATTTCGAGGCGACCTGCGCCGACGACCAATCGGTCCCGCGCGCGCAGATGGAAATCATCGAGATCGGTGCGGTGATGGTCGAGACCGAAACGCTGAAGGTCATCGACGAATTCCAAAGCTTCGTGCGGCCCGTGCGGCACCCGCGTCTGACCGGGTTTTGCACCCAGCTGACCTCGATCCGCCAGGCCGATGTCGACGCGGCGCCGTCGTTCGCGCAGATGCTCGACGCCTTCAAGCCCTGGCTTTATCGCTATCGCGATTTCGTCTGGGGTTCGTGGGGCGATTACGATCTGCATCAGTTGCAGCAGGACTGCGATTTCCATCGTCTGCCCAATCCGATCGGCGCGGCCCATCGCAACATCAAGCTGGCGTTCGCACAGGCGCAGGGCCTGAGCAAGAAACCCGGTCTCGGCGGCGCGGTGCGCATGGCCGGGCTGACCTTCGCCGGCACCCACCATCGCGGCATCGACGATGCGCGCAATATCGCCCGGCTGATGCCGTACGCGCTCGGCCGCGCGACCCTGCCGTCGCGTTGATCCACACTTGCGCATGCCAGCGTCGGCATGCCTCGATCTGTCCTTGTGGCGGTCCGCGATCGGGCGCTAGAGTCGGCGCGCACCCGCCCGCCCCAGACCCGCATGCCTTTCGACCGACGCCAGTTCATCGTCCTCACCGGCGCCGCCGCGCTTGCGTTGGCGTTGCCGGGGCATGCCGCCACCACGGAGACCCGGACCATGTACGGATTGATCGGCAAGATGAAAGCCGCCGCCGGCCAACGCGACGCCCTGATCGCGATCCTGCTCGATGGCATCGACGCGATGCCCGGTTGCCTGAGTTACATCGTCGCGCGCGATCCCAAGGATGCCGATGCGATCTGGATCAGCGAAGTCTGGGACAGTCAGGACAGCCATCGCGCCTCGTTGGCATTGCCGTCGGTGAAGTCCGCGATCGCCAAGGCCAGACCGATGATCGCGAGTTTCGATGAGCATCATGAGATCGAACCAATCGGCGGGCACGGACTGACGAAGGCGCGTTGATCGCAGCGGTCGTGCGCCTCGCGTATCCGCGATTTCCGTAGCGATCGTTGTTTGTGCGTTTCGCGGTCGCGGCTCGCGCCGCTCCTACAGGTAGATACGTGGCCTACGATCCACACTGTAGGAGCGGCGCGAGCCGCGACCGCGAACCGCGCCAACCGGCGCAACCCAAACGCAATTGCGATCTCAACGCGCGGACGCATCCTCGACAGACGATGCAACCACATCGCCCGATGGCGGCGACGACGCGCCGTCATCGCGCATCCCACCCCGCCACACCATGCTGCGCAACACCCCATCGCGCCGAATCAGGCCGTGATACAACGCCGCCGCCAGATGCAGCAGCACCGTCGCGAACAACAGGTAAGCCAACGTGCGATGCAGCCAACGCAACAATGCGAACACGCTCGGGTCGAACGGCGCGATCGGCGGCAGCACGATGCCGGCGCCGAGGCTGACTGGATAACCTCCGGCCGACAGCATCGCCCAGCCGATCAGCGGCAGCGCGAACATCAGCGAGTACAACAGCCAATGCGAGGCGCGCGCGGCGAAGCGTTGCAGCGGCGGCAGATCGATCGGCAACGGCGGTGGTTTGCGCAGCAATCGCAGCGCCAGACGCAGCACCGCCAACGCCAGAATCGAAATCCCCAGCGGCTTGTGCAAGGCGAGCAGCCAGGTGTGCTTGTCCGACACCGTCGCGACCATGCCGGCGCCGATGAACAGCATGCTCACGATCATCAACGCCATCAGCCAGTGAAGCACGCGCGCCGGCCACCAGAACATGTCCTCGTTGCGGTTCATCGCGGCAGCTCCTTCGGCGGATGGCCGCCGGCTTGCGCTTCTTCGGCGGTGCGGCGGCGGTAGGATTCGGCGTACGCGGACGAGCGCGCGGCCAGCAGCGGATCGTCGGAGCCGGCGATGCCGTCGGGCAGGATCAGCGGGTCGTAGTTGATGTCGCGGCATTCGCCCGCGTCCTGCGCTTGCGCGCGGGCGAGCACGATGCGGCCGGCGTCGATTTCGCGCCGGTCGGGCGGCCAAACCCGGGTGGCGTCGGCGGTCGGATCGCCCGGCGCGGCCAGGGTCACCCACAGCCGCCACTGCAGCGGTCCCTGCGCCAGGCGTCGATCCAGTTCGTCGGCGAGCACGTTCTGATCCTGCGCCGTCAGCGGCAACGCCGCCGCGCCGTTGTCGGGTTCCACCCGCCAGCGCACCGCTTGGCGCGTGCCGGCGGCGTCGACGAAATAGAACGCGTTGAGGCCGTAATAACGTTCGGTCGCGTAGCTCGCCGACGGCTTGCGGTCTTTCGCCCAGGCGCGAAACGCCGCGGTTTCCGGATGCGCGGCGAAGAACGCCTTCTGCCTGGCCGGATCGGGTTTGCCGGTGGCGGGATCGGGCGCGCCGGCCTGCAATTGCGCGAAGAACGCCTGCGGCGTGGCGACCGGAAACACCGGCATGCTGTTCATGCCGGTCCGCCACTGCTGGCCGTCGGCCTGGGTGAAGCGCAGGGCGAAGCTGCGGATCGGCACGCCGCCGTCGGGCGCGTAGGGGTTGCCGCCGGGCAGGGCGAAGCGCCCGACCACCGGCGTGCGTCCGCGCGCGAACACGCCGGCCTTTGAATACGCCGCGGCCTCGCCGCTGCTGTCGAAATAACCGATCACGCATACGCCCTTGGCGTGGTTGCGGCGATAACCCGGATGCAGGCCGCCGTTGGCCTGCAGATCGTCGACGATGCGCTTGGGCGTGAGCCGCTGCGGGTCGAGCGGGCCGGCGACATAGGCGAACGCGGCGGCCGCGGCGCCGACCACGAACGCGATCAGGGCATAGCGGGCGAGCGGCGCGGGCGGCCGCGAGGACGTGGACGAAGGAACGGTTGAGGCGTTGGCTGAGTCGGGTTCGGGCGGCGACATGGCGGGGTCTCGGTGGGGGCGCGATACCGGTACGACGCCCGGCCGCGGGGTTTATTCCCGGCTGGATGGAATAAAGCGATCGACGCAATCATCCTCAACGGAATCAGCGGGCCGACGGAATAAACTGCGGCCTGCGGCGTCTCACCCATGACGTCCTCTCCGAGCGCCCGCTCCGCCCGCCCATGCCCGCCCACGAGCTCGACACCGCCCTGCGCGAACAACTGCCGTCGTTGCGGCGTTTCGCGCGTTGGCTCACGCGCGATCCGCACGCGGCCGACGATCTGGTCCAGGCCGCGCTGGAGCGCGCGATCACCCGCTGGCACAGCCGCCACGACGATCAGGCGCTGCGGCCGTGGCTGTTCGCGATCGTCTACCGCCAATTCCTCGATGCGCAGCGGCGTTCGCAGCGCTACGCCGGGCTGTTGTCGCGATTGGGTCTGGCCGGCAACGAGCATCAACCCTCGGCCGAACGCGAGTTCGTCGCGCGCTCGGCGTTGGAGGCGATGCAACGCCTGCCGGTCGAGCAGCGCAGCCTGCTGCTGTGGGTCTCGGTGGAAGGGCTGAGCTATCAGGACGTCGCCGACATTCTCGAGGTGCCGATAGGAACGGTGATGTCGCGGCTGTCGCGCGCGCGTCAGGCCTTGCGCCGGCTCAGCGAAGGCGAGACGCCGGGGCCGGCGTTGAGGTTGTTGAAATGAAGTCGTTTAGTGAAGTTGTTCGGATGATCCATAGTTTTCCATCGCACTGTGCGAGCGCCGTCGAATGAACATCCCCAGCGAACACGATCTGCATGCTTACGTCGACGGACGTCTCGATGCCGCGCGTCGCGCCGAAGTCGAGGCCTGGCTCGCGCGTCATCCCGAATCGGCCGAGGAATTGCGCGCATGGCAACGCGATGCGCAGCAACTGCGCGCCGCGCTGGCCGGCGACGCCCTGAGCGCGCAGCCCGAACTCGACCCCGCGCGCCTGCGCCGCGGCCTCACCCGCAAGCGCAACGCGCGTTACGCGATGGCCGCGGCGATCGTGCTGAGCATCGGCGTGGGCGGCCTCGGCGGTTGGCAGGCGCGGGTGTGGTCGCAGTCGGTCGACGCGCCGTCGTTGCAGGCGCAAGCGCGACCGCTGCCGATGGCCGATGCGATCGCCGCCCATCGCTTGTTCGCGGTGCGTCACGATCTGCGCCTTGATCGCACGGACGGTACGGGCGACCTGCAGACCTGGCTCGACGCCAATTTCCGCGCGCCCATGCGGCTGCCCGATCTGAGCGCGGCGGGCTTCCGTCCGTCGGGAGTGCGGATGCTGTCGACTGAACAGGGCGCGGCGGCGCTGGTGGTGTATGCCGACCCGTCCGGCAACGCGATCAGCTTCTACATCCGGCCGCCCGGCCCGCAGCGCCACCTGCTGCCGCGCGGCGACCGCCGCGACGGCGATCTGTTCGCGCAATACTGGTCGCGCGGCGACTACAACTATGCGATGGTGAGCCGTGGTGATTCGGCGAACGTCGTCAGGCGCGCGCTGGCAGGCGCGATCTGATCGCGCACGGTTCGATCTCGAGGAAAACGGTCATGACGGCGGCGCCGAAGGAAACGCAGCAAGCCCACGAGGGCTTCACGGAGTTTCTGCATTTGTTGGCCGAGGGTTCGGCGACGCAACAGGACTGGCGGCGCCACGCGATCGCGCATTACAGCGATGCCGCGCTGGAAACGGCGCGGATGGAACTGGTCAAGGTGTCCCTTACCGATTCGCGCATGCCCACCGATTCGTCCAAGGTCCGCGACGCGGCGAGCGAGCTCATCCGCCGCCTGGCCATCTGAGCGGAACCTCCTCGCGGGGATCGGCTTGCGCCAGGCGCAGGGGCCGATGGGGTTTTCGAGGTTTTTTGATCCGCAGCTTAGCGCACTGCGACGCGATTCGATCGGGTTGGCGTGAATCTGTCCGATATCGGTCTGACTCCGCTCGGATTTGTCCGCGTTCGGGGCTGTTTGATCGGCGCGGCCTGGCTTGCGCGTTTCGACAGCGATCTCACTTGGCGCTTCAAAAGCAAATCCCCCCTGCCCCCCTTTTTCAAAGGGGGGAATCTCCTGCAGGGATGTTTCAGATCGTGTGGGTCACATCGCTTCGATTTCGGCCAGATCGTCCCGTGCTGTTCCCCCCTTTGAAAAAGGGGGGCAGGGGGGATTTGCTCTTGCCCTCTCGCCCATAAAAAACCCCGCTTTCGCGGGGCTTTTTATTGCGACCGACCAAACCTCAAGCCGCCTGCACGATCCGCAGCGGATTGCGGTATTCCTTGAGCAACTCCGCTTCGCGCGCCTTGGCCTTGTGCAGGTGATCTTCCTTGACGTGGCCGTAGCCGCGGATGTGCTCGGGGATGCCGGCGATCTCGGCGGCCAGGTCGACGTTGCCGCCGTCCAGGGTCGGCAGCAGATCGGCGATGGTCTGCTCGTAATCGGCGATCAGCTGGCGCTCCATCTTGCGTTCCTCGGTGTAGCCGAAGATGTCGAAGGTGCCGCCGCGCAGCTTGCGCAGTTTCGCCATCCACTTGAACGCGGTGAACACCCACGGGCCGAATTCCTGCTTGATCAGGCGGCCCTGCGCGTCCTTCTTGGCCAGCAGCGGCGGGGCGAGGTGGAACTTGAGCTTGTAATCGCCTTCGAACTGCTGCTCCAGCTTGCGCTGGAAATCGCCGCTGGTGTACAGGCGCGCGACTTCGTACTCGTCCTTGTACGCCATCAGCTTGAACGAGTAGCGCGCGACCGCCTCGGCCAGATCGGTCGAACCCGGCGCCTTGGCCTGCTCGGCGCTGCGCACCTTGGCGACGAAGTCCGAATAGCGCTTGGCGTAGGCGGCGTCCTGATACTCGGTCAGGAACGCGACGCGGCGCGCGATCAGTTCATCGAGCGAACGCGACAGGCGCAGGTCGTCGAGCGGCAGGAACGCGACGTTGTCGCCGTCGGCCTTGGCCGGCACGTGGCGCAGCTCGTCTTCGTTGCGGGTCGCGCGCGGCGCCGAGGTGGCGCCCCATTCGTTGCCTTCCCATTCGCCCGGCGCCAAATGCGGCAGGTCGTGCGGAGTGGCTTCGGCCGCGGTCGGCACCTTGCGGGTCACGCCGGCGGCTTCGGCCACCGACTGCGGATCGATCGCGGCCAGGCGGCCCCAGGCGAACGCGGTCTTGTTCATTTCGATCGCCGCGCCGTTGAGCTCGACCGCGCGCATCAGCGCATCGAAGGTGATCGGCACCAGCGCGCGCTGCCAGGCGTAGCCCAGGATGAACAGATTGGTCGCGATCGCATCGCCGAGCAGCGCGGTGGCGAGCTGGGTCGCGTCGACGATCAGCGGATCCTGTCCGCCGAGCGCCTGCTTGATCGCGGCGACGATGTCGGTCGCCGGGAACTGCATGTCCGGACGGGTGGTGAACGTGCCCGGCATCGCTTCGTAGCTGTTGAGCACGACCTGGCTGCGGCCGGCGCGCACCTTCGACAGCGCCCAGTAATCGTTGACCACGACCATGTCGCAGCCGAGCACGAGGTCGGCTTCGCCCGCGGCGATGCGCACCGCGTGGATGTCGGCCGGGGTCTTGGCGATGCGGATGTGGGTGGTGACCGCGCCGCCCTTCTGCGCCAGACCGGTCTGGTCGAGCACGCTGGCGCCCTTGCCTTCCAGGTGCCCCGCCATGCCGAGCAACGCGCCGATGGTGACCACGCCGGTGCCGCCGACGCCGGTGATCAGGATATTCCACGGCGTGTCGAGCGACGGCAGCGACGGCATCGGCAGGTCGGCGAGGCGATCCTTGGCCGAACCCTTCTTCTTGCGCACGCCGCCGCCTTCGACGGTGACGAAGCTCGGGCAAAAACCATTGACGCAGGAATAGTCTTTATTGCAGTTGGACTGATCGATCTCGCGCTTGCGGCCGAACTCGGTTTCCTTAGGCAGCACCGACACGCAGAACGATTTCTTGCCGCAGTCGCCGCAGCCTTCGCACACCAGCGTGTTGACCATGACCCGCTTCTGCGGATCGACCATCTTGCCGCGCTTGCGGCGGCGGCGCTTCTCGGTCGCGCAGGTCTGATCGAAGATCAGCACGCTGGTGCCCTTCACTTCGCGCAGGCGCTTTTGCACCGCGTCGAGCTCGGAGCGATCGTAGAACTCCATGTCGCTCGGGAAGATTTCGCGCTTGTGCCACTTGCCGATATCGTCCGACAGCAACACGATCGTGTGCACGCCTTCCGAACGCACCTGATGCGCGATCTGCGGCACCGACAAGGTTCCGTCGACCGGCTGACCGCCGGTCATCGCGACCGCGTCGTTGTAGAGGATCTTGTAGGTGATGTTGACGCCGGTCGCGACCGACTGGCGGATCGCCAGCGAACCGCTGTGGAAATAGGTGCCGTCGCCGAGATTCTGGAACACGTGCTGGGTTTCGGTGAACGCCGCCTGCCCCGACCAGGTCACGCCTTCACCGCCCATGTGGGTGAAGGTGTTGGTGTCGCGATCCATCCACGTCACCATGTAATGGCAACCGATGCCGCCGAGCGCGCGCGAGCCTTCCGGCACCACGGTCGAAGTGTTGTGCGGGCAGCCCGAGCAGTAATGCGGCACGCGCGGGAACGAGGCGCGCGGCAAGGCGAGTTCGCTTTCCTTCTCTTCCATCCAGCGCAGCACTTCGCGCATGTGTTCGCTGTCGTGGAAGCGCTGGATGCGGCGCGCGATCACGCCGGCGATGCGCGCCGGGGTCAGTTCGCCGGTCGACGGCAAAATCCACTCGCCGCTTTCGTCGTACTTGCCGACGATCGACGGACGCCGCTCGCCGTCCCAGTTGTACATCGACTCCTTCATCTGGCTTTCGATGAAGGCGTGCTTTTCCTCGACCACCAGAATGTCGTCCAGGCCGCGCGCGAACGCGCGCAGGCCGACCGGTTCCAGCGGCCAGGTCATGCCGACCTTGTACACGCGGATGCCCAGGTCCGAGCACGCGCGCTGATCCAGGCCGAGGTATTCGAGCGCCTGCAGCACGTCGAGGTAGCTCTTGCCGGTGGTGATGATGCCCAGCCGCGCGTTCGGCGAATCGATGACGATGCGGTCGATCTTGTTGGCGCGCGCGAACGCCTGCGCGGCCTTGACCGCGTACTGGTGCAGGCGCATCTCCTGATCCATCGGCGGATCGGGCCAGCGGATGCTCAGGCCGCCCGGCGGCAGGACGAAATCGTCGGGGGTAATGATGTTGAGCGCGAGCGGATTGACGTCCACGGACGCGGACGATTCAACCGTTTCGGCGATGGTCTTGAAGCCGACCCAGCGGCCGGTGTAACGCGACATGGCCCAGCCGATCAGGCCCATGTCGAGGATGTCCTGGACGCCGGCCGGGTTGAGGATCGGCATCATCGCGCTGGTGAACTCGCCCTCGGAGCCGTGCGGCAAGGTCGAGGAGCGGCAAGCGTGATCGTCGGCGGCCAGCGCCAGCACACCGCCGTACTTGCTGGTGCCGGCGGCGTTGGCGTGCTTGAGCACGTCGCCGGTGCGGTCCACGCCCGGGCCCTTGCCGTACCACATGCCGTACACGCCTTCGACCTTGGCGCCGGGGAACAGATTGGTCTGCTGGGTGCCCCAGACCATGGTCGCGCCCAGGTCCTCGTTGAGGCCGGGGGTGAATTTCACCCCGGCCGCTTCCAGGTGCTTGCGCGCGCGCCACAGCTCCAGGTCGAATCCGCCCAGCGGCGAACCGCGGTAGCCGGAGATGAAGCCGGCCGTGTTCAGGCCCGCGGCCTGATCGCGCAGGCGCTGCATCAGCGGCAGGCGCACCAGCGCCTGCACGCCGGACAGGTAGATGCGGCCTTCCTGACGGGTGTACTTGTGCTCCAGCCCGTAATCCGGGTCGAGGACACTGTTGGTCAGGGAGGTATTCGCCGACGAGGGCGAGCTGAGTTCTGCGGTGCTGGTCATGGCGGGCTCTCGCGGCGGTGCCGCGGGTTGGCTGGCGGGGGCGTTCGGCGGACGGTGCAGCGATGGGCCGGACCGGCGGTGGCGCGCCGGGGACCGAGCAAAGACTCGGAATTATAGCAATCGCGGGGATTGGGGCCGAAAGGCGGAGCGGGTGTGCCGGGGCGGGGGCGCCCTGGCCGCGGCCGATAGTGACGTGCGCTACCGTGTGGTCCGAAAGCGCGCGGTTCCAAACCCTGCGGCGGTCTGGTCGTAACAGGGCGGCGCGGCGAGCGCATTGCCACTTCACTTGAGCGAAGACAACACGATGCCGTCAGCCGCGAATCAACGTCCCGCCGATGCGCGCGTGCTGTTCGAACTGCTTGCGGCGGAGCATGGCGGGAGGACGAGCGCCGTCCTCAGCGGTTACTCGCCGGCCTACGCGGTGCGCGTGGATTACTGGACCTCGGTGCGGCATGAGTTCATCGATACCGATAGCGTCGAACCGGGCGCGCGGGCGCAGGCGTGGGTGTGGTTCCTCACACCCGAGGCCTATCCGGGCCTGGTGTGGCCCGGGCGCGTGTTTGACGTGGCCGAAGGCGAGCGGCGCGTGGCGAGCGCGACGGTGGTCGAGGTCTTCAATGCGGTGTTGGCGCGCGATCCGGCGTCAGCGGATCGATAGCCGCGCCGCGGCAACGCGGCGTTTTGCCGGCTCGTTGTAGCCGAGCCTTGTCCGTAGCCGTCGCCCGATTCGGGTCGAGACCTGCAGGCTCCGATCCACCGCGTCAGCGTTTCGGGCACCGCCTAGCCGATCGAGCGCGCTCCACGCGACGGCGCATCCGGCTGCACCGCTTGTTGGGTCTCGGGCGCTTGCGCCGCCTGTTGCTCCTGGCGATCGACGGTGGCCACCGCCTGCCGGCGCATCTCCTGGCCCGCGGGCAGGTTGCGCGCCGCGTCCAGGGCGCCGCGGTCGCCGGTCATCAATCCATGGATCAGCGCGTTCGGGTCGTCAGCGGCCGACGCGGTGCGCGGTCCGGTCGGCGCGCGACCTTCGACCGGCGCCGGCGGTTCCAGTGCGCTGCGGCGATCGGGCAAGTGATCCCTGGACGGCGCCGGCGAGCGCGAGCCGCCGCCGAACGGGAAGGTCAGATCGAAGCCGATATAGCCCTGCGGCCGGCCGTCGGTCACCGAACCGCCCGCGCGCACGCTGAACGGGCTGTCGGGCATCCGGTAGCGGAAGTCCGCGCCGGCGGTGAACGAATCGCGTCCGGTCAGGTCGCGTTCGAACCGGGCTTGGCCGTTCGCGGTGAGGCCCGGCGCGAGGGTGGCCGAAACCGTGGGGCCGTAGCTGTGCGCATCGCCCGGGCCGACCGAGCCGGCCACGCCCAGGCGCAGCCAGTCGTTGGTTCCCAGCGGCGCGTTGGCGGCGCCTTCAATCCGGGTGCCCTGCGGACTGAGCACGACCGCGCCGTTGAGGTTGAAGCCGTGCGCCCCGCCGGCGTAGGCGCCGTTGAAGCGGGTGGTGTCGGTTGCGCCGTTGTAGTTCACCCCGGCGCTGAGCGAGGTCCCGCCGCCGAGGTCGCGCGCGGCGCCCAGCGATGCGCTAGCCCCGGCCGGCGACTGCGAATACTGCGCGGTCCACTGGTTCACGCCGAGCTGCAGGCTGCCGAAGCCGGTGTAGGTCTGGGTCTGCAGGTTGCCGGCCACGCCCAGCGACAGGGTGTCGACGCCGTTGGTCTGGCTGCCGGCGGCCACGAAGCCGTTCGAGTTGCCGCCAATGGCCAGGTTGAAGGGGCCGGTGCTCGCACCCGCGTACCCCGACACCACGCCGTTCCGCGGATCGGTGAGGGTGGCGCCGATCGAGGTCACGCTGCCGTCCGCGCCGGTGATCGTCTGCCGCTGAAAGTGACCGAGCAACGGGGTGTTGCCCGACCAGGTGATGCCCGATCCTTCCGACCGCCCGGGCAGGGTGACCGGCGCCGTCAATCCGGCCGCGCCGAGGCCCGGGCCGAGCACGCTCAGCGGGTCTTGCGAGGGCGGAATGCGGAACCCCGGCACCGTGCCCGGTGGTGACGCCGGCGGCAGCGGCCAAGGCCCGGTGGCGGACATGTCCGGCCACTGCGGCTGCGGCAATGGAATGCCGAACGGCTGCAGGCGCACGTCTGGCGGCGGGGTCGGCGAACCGCTCGGCGGCGGTGTCTGTCCATTGCTGGAACCGGTGGGCTCACCCATCGTGCATCTCCATTTGCTAGACCGTTTGCGTACTGTGCTACCAGCGGCGCCGGCAGGTATAAAAGTTCCGTGAAATGGACAGATTTTCAGGACGAAAGGCGACCTCGGCTGGGTCGGCCGCCGTGCCGCCGCGCCTGTTTCACCGTCGTCTTGTTCAATCGATTCGCCATCCGCCAATCCATGCCAGGAACACCGTCCCCATGCCCCTGATGCTGCACCTGCGCACGCTCGACCCCGACATGGCCGAGGCCTGGCGAGCAGTTTTCAGCGAATCCGAAGCCACGATCGAGGTCGGCGACATCCTCGACGCGCCGGCCGATGCGATCCTGAGCCCGGCCAACAGTTTCGGTTTCATGGACGGCGGCATCGACCTGCTGTATTCGCGCTACTTCGGCTGGGAACTGCAGGACGCGGTGCAGGCGCGGATACGCGCCGAACACGGCGGCGAACTGCCGGTCGGCCAGGCGATCGTGGTCGCGACCCGCCACCCGAAGTTCCCGTTCCTGATCAGCGCGCCGACCATGCGCGTGCCGATGCCGGTGGATCGCACCACCCATGTCTATCTGGCCTTCCGCGCCGCGCTGATCGCGATCGATGCGCACAATCGCGACCATGCCGGCGCGATCGCGTCGTTGACCAGCCCCGCGCTCGGCGCCGGCATCGGCGCGATGCCGTTCGATCGCGTGGCGCGGCAGATGCGCGCGGCCTACGCCGATGTCGTGCTGGGCGAAACCGACTGGCGCAACAGCGCGCGCGGGGTATTGGCGCAGCATGCGGGGTTGATGCGGTGATGCGTTGATGGTTGGTGCGGATGTTGGATGATTACCGAGGGTCTGGTACAAGCAAGCGCACCATCCACGTGGGGACCGTATCTTGAAGCTCGTGTTCTGTGCGACAGCACTTTTGCTGGCAGTTCCGTCGGCGTTTGCCGCTGAAGCGACGATCAATCTGTCGATGCAGACCGCCGCGCTGCTGAAGGGCAAGGTTGTCGCGGTCACCTTGCACGAACCGCCGGTTTTGGCGGCGGTTACCGGAGGCAAGGCCTTGCTCGGCCCTTTAGGTGCGGTAGCGACGAAGCAATCCGGAAAAAACCTGGTGCGCGACAACGGTATCGAAGATCCGGCCGTCATCATCCGCGAACAGCTTGCCGCAGCATTACGTGATGTACATGGCGCCGATACACGAGCGGTGGATACGACGGCGACAGACGCCACTCGGGCCAAGGAGGTGGCGAACACCCACCCCGAAGCGGACTACGTGCTGAATGTGCGTACCGCATTCTGGCGCTACGGTTATTATCCCGGCGACTGGAACAACTATCAGTTGCTCTACTCGGCGCAGATGCAATTGGTCGAGGTCAAGAGCGGACGCAGAGTCGCTCGCGCCGCCTGCGACACCAGTAGCTATGCCAGCGAGCACCCGCCAGCCCACGAAGCGCTTCTCGCCGACGGCGCGAAGTTGCTCAAGCAATATGCCGCGGCCTTGGCCTGGAACTGCGTGCGGTTGCTGGCAAAGGAGCAGCTCGCCATTGCCGACGACAAGGTGCCGCGTCCACCCGAGCCTTACGCATCGCTGGTCGCGCAGTTCATCGCCGAGGATGGCAGAGCGGGCCTATTCGGCGCCGCGAAGAGCAGGCCCAAGAAGATGGTCAAACAGGGCGTCGAGTAACGCCAGTAAATACCTCGCCATCGATCTAAGTAAACCCGCCCCGCACCCGCCAAGCACGGACAGGTGCCGTGTCGGCGAAGCGCCGATACTGAGGAACGGACGCGCTACGCGAGCCGTCGCCGTTTCATTCGCAGCGGATCATTCGCGCCAGGCTGGGGAGCCGTCATGAACTTGAGTCGTTCGATCGCATTCGCGTTGTCGTTGTGCATGTCCGTGGCCGTCGGCGCCGCCGAGCCGACCAAGCCCGCGACCGCGCCGGCCGCGGTCCAGGCGCCGGCCAAATCACCAGCCCAATCGCCGTTCCTGGCCTACGAGCAATCCTTGCTGGCCTTCACCCATGCCGACGTGGTCGACGGCACCGGCGCGCCGATCCGGCGCGATCAAACCTTGCTGATCGAAAACGGAAAGATCCGCGCGTTGGGCGCGAGCGGACGTATCGCGATCCCGAAGGACGCGACCGTGATCGACGCGCGCGGCAAGACCTTGTTGCCGGGGTTGGTGATGATGCACGAGCACATGTTCTATCCGACCGGGCACGGCAATTATTCGGAGATGGTCTACAGCTTTCCGGCGCTGTATCTGGCCGGCGGCGTGACCACGCTGCGCACCGCCGGCGCGATGCTGCCGTACGCCGACCTCAACATGCGCGCGCAGATCCAGGCCGGCGCGATCGCCGGACCGGACATGGACGTGACCGCGCCGCTGCTCAACGGCCCCGGCTTGGCGGTGCTCGCGGTCAAGGTGGTCAACGGCGCGGACGACGCCGAACGCGCGGTGAGTTACTGGGCCGACGAGAGCGTGGATTCGTACAAGGCCTACATGCACATTCGCCGCGATGAGCTGCAACGCATCATCGAGGTCGCGCACCGGCGTTCGCGCAAGGTCACCGCGCACCTGTGTTCGGTGACCTTCGCCGAAGCCTCGGCGATGGGCATCGACAATCTCGAACACGGCTTTGCATTCGCATCGGACTTCGTGACCGACAAGCAGGCCGACACCTGTCCGGCCTCGATCACCCGCTCGCTCGCCGATCTCGACGTGGATGCGCCGCGGATGCATGAGTTGATCGATCTGCTGGTCGCGCGCAAGGTCGCGATCACCTCGACCCTGCCGGTGTTCGAGACCCTGATAGCGCGGCGGCCCAAGGTGCCCGAGGCGGCGCTGTCGATGCTGCTGCCGGAAGTGCGCGAGCAATACGAAGCGGGCTGGGCATCGATGCAAACCAAGCCGGCCGATTGGGAATGGGCGCGGTTGTTTCCCAAGCTCGGCCGGTGGGAGAAGCGCTTCGTCGATGCCGGCGGTCTGTTGCTGGCCGGCACCGATCCGACCGGTTACGGCGGGGTGATTCCGGGGTATGCGAGCAAGCGCCAGATCCAGCTGATGGTCGAGGCCGGTTTCTCGTTCGAAGAGGCGGTGCGGGTGGCGAGCTTGAACGGTGCGCGCTATCTGGGTCGCGATGCGAGCATCGGCAGCCTGGAAGTGGGCAAGCGCGCGGACGTGGTGATGATCGATGGCGATCCGACCCGCGATGCCAGCGCGATCGAGCGGATGCCGTTGGTGTTCAAGGAAGGCAAGGGCTACAAGACCGATGCGATTTTCGAGGCGATGAAGGGGAAGGTGGGGTTGCATTGAGCTTGCGCCGATGACTTGAGTGAAAAGCGAATCCCCCAGCCCCTTTTCCAAAGGGAGGAACAGCAAAAGCGTTCGCTTCATGGTTCGGCAGTTTGCGATCGCGATGTCGGTATTTCGTACGGACAAGCGCGTTGGCTTGCCCCCTTTGGAAAAGGGGGCGGGCGCCCGGCGTTTATTCGGTGGCGAGGTGGATGCTTGCGACGCGGGGGATTCGCTTTTTGCTGGGATGCTGTTGCGATCCGAGCTAAAAGCGAATCCCCCCTACCCCCCTTTTGCAAAGGGGGGAACAGCACGGGCGGGTGTTGCAACGCGGCAGGTTTGAACGAGCGCGAAGATTTGAACGATTACGCGGCGCTCAACCCAAGCCGGCGATCCAGCTATCCGTAACCCGCAACCCATCGTCCAACGCCACCAGATCGGCGCGATACCCCGGCGCGATTCGCCCAAGTTCGTGCCCCAGGCCGATGAAGTCGGCCGGGTAGGTCGAGGCCATGCGGCAGGCTTCGTCCAGTGGCAGGCCGAGCCGCTGCACGGTGTTGCGCACCGCGGTCGCCATGTCGAGCGCGGAGCCGGCGAGGGTGCCGTCGGCGGTGGTGCATTTGCCGTTGCGGCAGGTCATGGTCTGGCCGTACAGCACGAAGTCGTCCTGCGCGCCGCCGACCGGCGGCATCGCGTCGGTGACCAGGATGATCTTGCCGCGCGGCTTGGCCGCGATGGCGATACGCAACGAGGCGTCGTGGACGTGTTCGCCGTCGACGATCACTCCGCACCACGCGTTCGGATCTTCGATGCAGGCGCCCACGCCGCCGGGTTCGCGGCTGCCGAGCGGGGTCATCGCGTTGAACAGATGGGTCACGCCGCTGACGCCATGGGCGAATGCATCGCGCAGGCGGTCGTAATCGGCGGCGGTGTGGCCGGCGCTGAGCACTACGCCGCGCGCTGCCAGGGCCTGCAAGGTCGTGTTGTCGAAACGTTCCGGCGCCAGGGTCAGCAGGGTCTTGCCGACTTCGAGCGAGGCGATCTGGTCGAGTTCGGCCTCGCTGGGCGTGTGGAACTTGTCGGGGTTGTGCACGCCCTTGCGCGCGGCGGCCAGGTACGGGCCTTCCAGGTGGATGCCGAGAATGCCGGGTACGTTCTGCGCGATCGCCTCGCGCACCGCGTCGATCGCGCGCAGCATCACCGACACATCGTCGCTAATCAGCGTCGGCAGCAGGCCGGTGGTGCCGAACTTGCGATGCGCCTGGGCGATGCGGCGCAGCCCGTCGACATCGGGCGCATCGTTGAACAACACATCGCCGCCACCATTGACCTGGGTGTCGATGAAGCCGGGCACGAGGTACTGGCCGTGCAGATCCACGACCTCGACGCCCTTCGGCGCGGGCCCGGGCAATACCGCGACGATATGCCCGTCCTCGACGATGACGCTCAGGTCCGGTTCGAACCCGCGTTCGCTCAGAACGCGGCCGTTGACGAAGGCGAGGGCGCCGGCATTGACGGACATGGCGATGCGTTCCTCAGACCGTCTCGGTGACTTTGTTGAGATGCGGCGGCAGGTCGGGGTTGTAGCCGCGCGCGACCGCGAGCGCGTTGACCGCCTGGTAGAAGCTCGCCACGGTGATCAGCGGGGTCATCGCCGGATGCGAGGAGCGCGCGAGCGGCAAGGCGTCGCCGCCGTGGATGCCCGGCGCGGCCAGCCACACCGGCGCGCCGCGCGCGCGGAACTCGCGCGCGACCGCGACCGTGCCGTCGCCGGTGCCGTCGTCCTGAGCGAAGGCGAGCACCGGGAAGCCGGGGCCGACGATCGCCATCGGCCCGTGCTTGACCTCGGCGCTGCTGAAGGCTTCGGCGTGCAGGCCGCAGGTTTCCTTGAACTTGAGCGCGGCTTCCTGCGCCGCGCCCAAGCCGAGACCGCGGCCGATCACGAACAGGTTGCGCGCTTCGGTCAGGCCTTCGACCAGCGGCGACCAATCCTGCTTCGACGCTTCGCGCAGCGCATCGGGCAAGGCATGCACGGCGTTGAACAGCGCCGCGTCGTTGCTCCAGCGCGCGGTCAGTTGCAGCAGCGCGGCCAGCGAGCACAGATAACTCTTGGTCGCCGCGACGCTGGTTTCCGGACCGGCGTGCAGGCCCAGCACGGTGTCTGCGAGCTGCGCCAACGGCGAATCGGTCACGTTGACCAGCGCGACCACGTAGGCGCCGGCGGCCTTGGCGATCTCGGCGTTGCGCAGCAGGTCGGGGCTCTTGCCCGACTGCGAGATCGCCACGAACAGCGCGCCTTCCAGCTTGGGTCGGATCGCATACACCGAGCCCACCGAGGGCGAGGCCGAGGCGGTGACCAACCCCAACTGGGTTTCGAATAAATATTTGCCGTAAGTCGCGGCGTGATCCGAGCTGCCGCGCGCACAGGTCACGATGAACCGCGGCGGTTGCTTTTGCAGGCGTTGCGTCAGCTCGTCGACGATGTCGGCGTTGGCGGCGAATTGGCGCGCGACCGCGTCGCCGGCTTCGTGCGCCTCGGCGTACATGCGCGTGCTCGTCGGGTCCAGCAGGGTGTGGGTGCTCACGGCGTGGGTTCGCTCTGCAGTTCGGCGACGAAGTCGTAAGCGTCGCCACGGTAGAAGGATCGAGTGAACTCGACGACACGACCGTCGTCGAGGAAGGTGCGGCGTTCGATGAACAATCCGGGCGCGCCTTCGGGCAGGTTCATCAGCCGCGCCTGTTCGGCGTCGAAGGCGATCGCGCGCAGCCGTTGCAGGGCGCGCGCGGGGCGGATGTCGAGCTTGGCGAAGGCTTCGTACAGCGAGTTTTCGACGAGCGCCGGATCGGGCAGCACCGCGAGCGGCACCACCGTGCGTTCCAGCGCCAGCGCCACGCCGTCGGCGGTGCGCAATCGGTAGTAACGAATCACCGCCGCGCCCGGCGACAGGTTCAAGGCCATCGCCTCTTCCGGCGTGACCTCGCCGACGCCGCGTTCGAGAAAGGTCGAACGCGGATCGAGCCCGCGCGCGCGCAGGTCGTCGGTGAAGCTGGTCAGGCGCGAGAACGATTTGACGATGCGCTCGGCGACGAAGGTGCCGGCGCCCTGGCGCTGCACCAGCAGGCCGTCGGCGACCAGGCCGGCGATGGCCTTGCGCACGGTCACCCGCGACAGGTCGAGCAGCTTGCCGAGCTCGCGTTCGCCGGGCAGGGCCTGGCCGGCGGTCAGTTCGCCGTTGTCGATCGCGTGCTGCAGGGTCCGGCGCAGGTGTTGATAGGCCGGCGCGCGGCGCGCGTCGGTCTGGCGGCGGAACTCGCTTTGCAAATAGGACTGCATGGTAAAAAGATACCAGTCGTAGACCACTGGCGGCAACAAAGCCGTGTTAAACCTTGATAAATCGTTGATTTATCGTCTATTTGTCGAAGTGGTATCTTACTGGTATCTTTACTGGTATGGTTAAACCCAGACCTGTCCGAGCCTGTCCATGAGCGTCTACACCGTGCCGACCACGTCCCAAGCGCCGCATCTCGCCCCGTTGGCCCCGTTCGATCTGGTGATCTTCGGCGGCACCGGCGACCTCGCCCTGCGCAAGCTGCTGCCGGCGCTGTTCCACCGTTATGCCGACGGACAGATCGTCGCCGGCACCCGCATCGTCGCGATCGCCCGCGACACCCAGAGCGACGCGGATTACCGCAGCCGGGTGCGCGAGGCGCTGGCCAAGTTCGCCAACCTCGATGCGCGCGAGTCCGCCGCGATCGACGGCTTCCTCGATCTGCTGCTGTATCGCCGGCTCGACCTGAGCTCCGATGGCGGCTGGCCGGAGTTCGCGGCCGAGTTCAGCGGCGACGAACGCGTGCGGGTGTTCTACCTCGCGGTCGGCCCGGACCTGTTCGGCATCGTCGGCGACCGCCTGCAATCGCACGGTCTGGTCGGGCCGAAGACCCGCGTGGTGGTCGAAAAGCCGCTCGGCAAGGACGGGGTCAGCGCCGATGCGATCAACGACGCCTTGGGCCGGGTGTTCGCCGAAACCCAGATCTTCCGCATCGATCATTACCTCGGCAAGGAAACGGTGCAGAACCTGACCGCGCTGCGCTTCGGCAACGCGCTGTTCGAGCCGCTGTGGAAGGCCGAGCACATCGACCACGTGCAGATCACCGTGGCCGAGACGGTGGGCGTGGAATCGCGCGCGCCGTACTACGACAAATCCGGCGCGTTGCGCGACATGGTCCAGAACCATCTGCTGCAGCTGCTGTGCCTGGTCGCGATGGAACCGCCGTCCTCGCTCGCCGCCGATGCGATCCGCGACGAAAAATTGAAAGTGCTGCGCGCGCTGCGTCCGATCGTCAACGGCAACGCGGCGCAATCCACCGTGCGCGGCCAGTACAAGGCCGGCGCGGTCGACGGCGCCGCGGTGCCGGGCTATGCGCACGAACTCGGCGCGCAGTCGCTCACCGAAACCTTCGTCGCGATCAAGGCCGAAGTGAAGAACTGGCGCTGGGCCGGCGTGCCGTTTTATCTGCGCACCGGCAAGCGCCTGGGCGAGCGGGTGTCGGAGATCGTGGTGACCTTCCGCCAGGTGCCGCATTCGATCTTCGAAGAATTGACCGAACAAGATCCGTCCAGCCGGCTGGCGCCGAACAAGCTGGTGCTGCGCTTGCAGCCCGACGAAGGCGTGAAGCTGTGGCTGATGAACAAGGTGCCCGGCCCCGGCGGCCTGCGCCTGCGCCACGTGCCGCTGGACATGAGTTTCGCCGCGGCTTTCGGCGGCCGTCAGGCCGACGCCTACGAGCGTCTGCTGATGGACGTGGTGCGCGGCAATCCGATGTTGTTCATGCGCCGCGACGAAGTCGACGCGGCGTGGAAGTGGATCGATCCGATCCGCGCCGCCTGGGCCGCGAGCGCCGACGCGCCGCGTCCTTACACCGCCGGCAGCTGGGGCCCGAGCGCCGCGGTTGCCTTGATTGAACGCGACGGGAGAACCTGGCATGAAGATGCAGGCTGAGCGACTGACCGTGATCGAACCCTTGCCGCTGCCCTTGCACGAACGCCTGTTCGACGACGGCGAACAATTGGCGCAGGCGCTGGCCAAACAGGTCGCCGCCGATCTGCGCGGTGCGCTCGCCCGTCACGGCGAAGCCTGCATTGCCTTGTCGGGCGGCAACACGCCGAAACGTTTCTTCCAGGCGCTGTCGACGCAGACGCTGGATTGGGCGCGAGTGACCGTGCTGCCGATCGACGAACGTTGGTTGCCGCCGGAGCATCCGCGTTCCAACGAACGTCTGCTGCGCGAGAACCTGCTGCAGCATAACGCCGCGGTCGCGCGCCTGCTGCCGTTGTACCGACCGACGGAAACGCCGGAGATGGCGTTGATGCCGGTGCTGACCAAGATCGCCAACGAAGGTTTGCCGCTGGATGTCGCCGTGCTCGGCATGGGCGACGACGGCCATGTCGCTTCGTTGTTCCCGGACCTGGGCTACGACAACCCGGCGCTGCGCGAGATCGGTCTGCAACCGCGCGGCCGCGCGCCGGTGATGTCGGTGCGCACCGCGGCGATGCCCGAGCCGCGCATGACCCTGACCCTGAGCGCGATCTTCACCGCGCCGGCGCTGTACCTGCATATCGAAGGCGGCAAGAAGCGCGCGGTGCTCGATACCGCGCAGCGCGATCCGCGTTGCAGCTTGCCGATCCGTTCGGTGTTGAGCGGCGCGCCGGTCACGCCGACGCTTTATTGGAGTCCTTGATCCGTTCCAATCGAAGACCCGCACTCGTTTCCAAGCGTTTCATTTGATGCCCGCGATCCAATTGGGTGTCTCGACAGCCAGGCCAGAGTTCCCTCCCCTCCCACTTCGGCCTTTGCTGTCGCCCCCTTTGAAAAAAAGGGGGCCACGCCGCCTGACGGCGTGGGGGGATTTGCTTTTGCCTTTGCTTCTGCGGAAGGTGTAGGAAGAGCAAATCCCCCTAACCCCCCTTTTTCGAAGGGGGGAACTGTTCGGCCTCTTCGGAAGGGGCCTCGCACTGACTGAGTAAACGTGAATACCCCAATGCATCGAGTTGTCGCGCAAGTCACGCACCGTATCCAGGAACGCAGCCGCGCGCGCCGCACCGCCTACCTCGCCCGCATCGATGCGGCCGGTAGCGGCGGCCCGCATCGGCGACGCCTGTCCTGCGGCAATCTCGCCCACGGTTTCGCGGCCTGTTCGACCGGCGACAAGGCCGCGTTGCGCAGCGGTTACGCGCCCAACCTCGGCATCGTCACCTCGTTCAACGACATGCTCTCGGCGCATCAGCCGCTGGAGCGCTATCCCGATCTGCTCAAGGCCGCCGCGCGCGATTGCGGCGCGACCGCGCAGGTCGCCGGCGGCGTGCCGGCGATGTGCGACGGCGTGACCCAGGGCCGCGAAGGCATGGAGCTGTCGCTGTTCTCGCGCGACGTGATCGCGATGTCGACCGCGATCGCGTTGTCGCACGACATGTTCGACGCCGGCCTGTACCTGGGCGTGTGCGACAAGATCGTGCCGGGCCTGCTGATCGGCGCGCTGCATTTCGGCCATCTGCCGGGCATCTTCGTGCCGGCCGGGCCGATGACCTCGGGCCTGCCGAACGACGAAAAATCGCGGGTGCGCCAGCGTTACGCGACCGGTGAGGCGACCCGCGACGAATTGCTCGAAGCCGAGGCGCGCAGCTACCACGGCCCGGGCACCTGCACCTTCTACGGCACCGCCAATTCCAATCAGATGCTGATGGAGCTGATGGGCCTGCACCTGCCCGGTTCCAGCTTCGTCCATCCCAACACGCCGCTGCGCGATGCGCTGACCGCGCTGGCCGCGCAACGCGCCGCGCAGATCACCGCGCTCGGCGACGACTACCGTCCGATCGGTCGCATCGTCGACGAGAAGGCGATCGTCAACGGTGTGATCGGCCTGCACGCGACCGGCGGTTCGACCAATCATCTGCTGCACCTGATCGCGATGGCCGCCGCGGCCGGCATCGATCTGCGGCTGGAGGATTTCGACGCGCTGTCCTCGGCGATTCCGCTGCTGGCGCGGGTGTATCCGAACGGCAGTGCCGACGTGAATCATTTCCACGCCGCCGGTGGTCTGGCTTATCTGATCGGCGAGTTGCTCGATCACGGTCTGCTGCACGGCGATGTCGAGACCGTGGCCGGACATGGCCTGGCGCGCTATCGGGTCGAAGCGCGACTCGGCGCGGACGGTCAGGTCGAATACGTGCCGAGCACGCCAACCAGTTGCGACACCGCGGTGCTGCGGCCGGTCAGCGAACCGTTCCGCGCGGACGGCGGTTTGCGCGTGCTCAGCGGCAATCTGGGCACCGCCGCGATCAAGGTCTCGGCGGTGCCGGAGGATCGTTGGGTGATCGAAGCGCCGTGCCGGGTGTTCGTCGAACAGCAGGACGTGAAGCAGGCGTTCGAACGCGGCGAACTCGATCGCGACGTGATCGTGGTCGTGCGTTTCCAGGGCCCGCGCGCGAACGGCATGCCCGAACTGCATCAGCTCACGCCGACTCTGACCGTGCTGCAGAAGCGCGGCCATCGCGTCGCGCTGGTGACCGACGGCCGCATGTCCGGCGCGTCGGGTCAGGTGCCGGCGGCGATGCACATCACCCCCGAAGCGATGGCGGGCGGACCGTTGGCGAAGTTGCGCGACGGCGACGTGCTGCGGCTCGATGCGATCGAAGGGACCTTGAACGTGGTCGAACCCGCCGACTGGGATGCGCGCGAAAACGCGACGGCCGATCTGTCCGGGCATCACGTCGGCATGGGCCGCGAATTGTTCGCCGCGTTCCGCGATTACGCCGCGCCGGCGGATCGCGGGGCGGGGGTGTTTGGGTCGGTGACGCTTTGATTGGGTTGGATTAGTTCGGTCGGTTTGGCTCGACTCAATTCGGTTTGGTTCGGTGATGGAGAGTTGGCCGATGTCGCTGCCGTGTATGCCCGCGAATCTCTCAAGTCGTCATTCCCGCGAACGCGGGCTCCGCTTTACTTCGGCGGAGCCGAACATCCAGTGCCTTTCGTGCGAGAACGTTTGAAGTCGCTGGATTCCCGCCTTCGCGGGAATGACGAATCAAATAGTCGTCGTAACCCGTAGCCTTTTCCCGAATCCCGAATCCCGAATCCCGAATCCCGAATCCCGAATCCCCGGACGCCTCCCATGCCCGCCCCCGCCCGCACCACCTTCCTGTTCGATCTCGACGGCACCCTGGTCGACAGCGTCTATCAGCACGTGCTCGCCTGGAAGCAGGCGCTCGACGCCGACGGCATCCCGCTGTCGGTGTGGCGCATCCACCGCAAGATCGGCATGAGCGGCGGTTTGTTCACCAACATCCTGCTTCGCGAAACGGGTATCGACATCACCCCGGAGCGGATCGAGCGCCTGCATCGCCTGCACGCCGAAGCCTACGGCCGCCAGGCGACCCAGATCCGCCCGTTGCCGGGCGCGGTCGAACTGCTCGCGTATCTGACCGCCAACGACATTCCCTGGGCGATCGCGACCAGCGGCCGCATGGAAACCGCGCGTCACAACCTGATCGCGCTCGGTGTCGATCCGGAGCAGCGCGTGGTGATCACCCGCGACATGGTCAAGTACGCCAAGCCCGATCCGGACCTGTTCCTCGCCGCCGCCGACAAACTCGGCGCCGACATCGAGCATTCGGTGGTGGTCGGCGACAGCATCTGGGATCTGCTGGCCGCGCGTCGCGCGCGGGCGCTTGGGGTCGGGCTGTTGTCGGGCGGTTATGGACAGGAGGAGCTTGAGCGCGCGGGTGCGTTCCGGGTTTACGAAGATCCGGCGGATCTGCTCAAGCATATTGATGAAGTGGCTGCGCGGCCTTGAATGATGTGAAATTTTTTATTTTTCGTTTCTGCGAAGGCGGCTCTGTCCGATTTCGGTTGAGCTGAGGATGCAAAGGCTTTAGCGCCATCTCTCCAGATCGTCATTCCCGCGAAGGCGGGAATCCAGAGCCTTTCGTGCGAGAACGTTTGAAGTCACTGGATATTCGGCTACGCCGAAGTAAGGCGGAGCCCGCCTTCGCGGGAATGACGATGTGAGAGATCCGCGAGGATCTGGACATAAGTCGTATGCGCGACTGAATGTCACGCGGAATCATTCATCGCCTCCCACAAACCAAAGCACCACCGCCCCACCCAAACCCAACCCCAACCCCAACCGGAGCCAAGCAATGAGTTCGATGCAGGATCTGCAAGCGCGCGTCGCCGCGGTATTGGCGCTTGCGCCGGTGGTGCCGGTGCTGGTGATCGACGATCTCAAGGACGCGGTGCCGCTGGCGCGCGCGCTGGTCGCCGGCGGTCTGCCGGCCATCGAAGTGACCTTGCGCACGCCGGTCGCGCTGGACGCGGTGCGCGCGATCGCGGCCGAAGTCGAGGGCGCGGCGGTCGGGGTCGGCAGCGTGCGGCGGCCATCGGATTTCGTCGATGCCTTGAAGGCCGGCGCGACCTTCGCGGTGTCGCCGGGCAGTTCGCCGGGCTTGATCGCCGCGGCGCGCGAGATCGATCTGCCGTGGCTGCCGGGTGCGGCGACCGCGTCGGAAGCGATGGCCTTACTCGAGCACGGCTACACCCAGCTGAAATTCTTTCCGGCCGAATCGATCGGCGGCGCGACCGCGCTCAAGGCCTTGGGCGGCCCGTTGCCGGAGCTGCGCTTCTGCGCGACCGGAGGGATCGGCGCGAACAACGCGCATGAGTATCTGGCGTTGAAGAATGTGCCTTGTGTCGGCGGCTCGTGGGTGGCGCCCGCGGCGGCGGTGAAGGCTGGGGATTGGGCGCAGATCGAGGCGCTGGCGCGCGCGGCGGTGATGTTGCGTGGTTGAGCGACTGAGTGACTAAGTGAGCGACTGAGTGAGCAACTACGTGACGAGCGACTGCGTAATTGCGTAAGCGCCGCGGCTGTTGCCCCTGCTGTTGTTTTTCCCCCCTTTGGAAAAGGGGGGCAGGGGGATTCGCTTTTGCTCTGCGCTTTATCTTTTCAAGTGATGAAAGCGGCTAGGGCCAAAGCCAAAGCCAAAGCCAAAGCGAATCCCCCCTGCCCCCCTTTTCCAAAGGGGGGAACAGCAAAAGCAACAGCAACGGCGAGAAAACAGCAAAGGCGAGACAGACGGAGTCGACGCGGCTTACGTGGAAGCAATCGCGTGAGCAGCAGTGGGAGCAACCGCATGCGCATCGATCGATGGTGGTTCAATCGACGACGAATCCCACCTTCGAGCCGATCCAGCAATCAGCGCCGATCAAGCCCCCGCAAGCGGCCGCGGCGGCGCGGTCGACCCACGCACCACCAGAATCGGGCTGAATCCCTCGTTCGCCGGCATCTCGGCCTGTTGATCGCCGTCGCGACGCAATTCGGCGATCAAGCGATACGCCGCATGCCGCGCGATCTCTTCGGTCGCCTGGCGTGCGGTGGTCAAGGTCGGCCAGGACTGTTTGGAGAACGGGCTGTCCTCGAAGCCGGCGATCGACAGGTCGTAGGGCACGTGCATCCCCGAGGACTTTGCCGCCGCCAGTACGCCCGCGGCGATTTCGTCGTTGCTGCCGAAGATCGCGGTCGGCCGGTCGGGTAGCGCGAACAGGCGGCGCGCGCCGCGGAAGCCGTCGTCGAAGGAATAGTCGCCGGGCAGGACCAGGTTTTCGTCCTCGACGATGCCGTAGTCGGCGAGCGCCTGGGCGTAGCCCTTGTAGCGTTCCCAACTCGACAGATGCGACTTGCCGCCCCACAGGAAACCGATGCGCTGGTGGCCGAGCTGGATCAGGTGTTCGGTGATGTCGTACGCCGCGTCGCGGTCGTCGACCCAGACGCAGGGCGAGCCGTCCTTGGGGTCCTCGGCGGCCGAGACGATGCGGACCAGGCGGATGCCGTGGGCGACCAGTTCGGCGACCAGTTCCTTGCGTTCGGACATCGGCGGCGCCAGCACCAGGCCGGCCAGGCGCGCGCCCTGGACCAGGTCGATCAGGTCGGCGGCCAGCAACGGCGAGGACGAATCGCAGGGATGGATCTGCAGGCCGTAACCGGTCTCGCGGCAGGCGGCGAGCACGCCGTTCTGCACGCTGATGATGTAGTACGGATTCGGATTGTCGTAGACCACCCCCAGCGCATACGGCTGCGCGCTGCGCAGGCTGCGCGCGGACGGGTCGGGGCGGTATTCCAGTTCGGCGATGGCCTCGTGCACCCGCGCGCGGGTGCGGGCGCGGACGCCGGATTCGTCGTTGATCACGCGCGAGACGGTCTTCAGCGAGACCTGGGCCAGCTCGGCGACATCTTTAATGGTGGGTCGGCGCACGGAGCCTCGCGGTGGGCGCGGTGCCGGCGCGCGGGGCGTGCCGGACGGGACCTTAGCCTACTCGCCGCTTCAGATCTTGGGTACCACGGCCAGGGTCAGGCGCGAGATGCAGGCGAGCTTGCCGGCCTCGTCCTCGATGCGGATGTCCCAGACCTGGGTGCTGCCGCCGACATGGATCGGCCGGGCGGTGCCGGTGACCGTGCCGCTGCGCACGCCGCGCAGGTGGTTGGCGTTGATCTCGATGCCGACGCAGACCTTGCCTTCGGCGCAGCACAGGTTGCCGGCGCTGCTGCCCAGGGTTTCGGCGAGCAGGACCGAGGCGCCGCCGTGGAGCAGGCCGTAGGGCTGGTGGGTGCGAGCGTCGACCGGCATGGTGCCGCGGACGTAGTCCGGGCCGATTTCGGTGAAGACGATGCCGAGCGGTTCCATCGCGGTGTTGCGCGAGAGCCGGTTGAGGTCGTCGACGGTGGTCGTGCCGCGGAACAGTGGACGCGCGGCGGTGGGTGCGGGGTCGGATGGGTTCATCGCTGCACGATAGCGGCGATGGCCGGGCCGGGCCAGTCGTGGCCGGTCGGTTGGTGATCCTGAGGTGCTGCGAGGGGTGTTGCCGGTGCTGCTGGAGCGGTGATTCGGGGACGGCCGGGTCTCAGTGGACCCGGAACGGCGCGCGGGGGAGGTCGGGGGTGCGCGCCGGTCCGGGTGAGAACGAGAGGGTGGAGGTCCTTGCCGGAATCAGCCGGTCCATGGACGGTCGGTCCGCGATCAAGCGAAACGGAAGCGCGGCTGGACCCAGTTGCTGGCGTAGCTGCGGTTGCTGGCGTAGCCGCTGCTGTTGCCGTAGCCGACGCCGAAGTCGCGCTGGCGGTGCATGTGGCGGGCGACCGGGGCGGTCGGGGCGGCGGCCGGGGCGGTGGTCGCGGTGGTGGTGGTGACGGTGTTGGCGGTCTGGGTGTTCATGGTGGTTTCCTGTGTCGTGGGGTTGTAGTGCTTCGGTGTGTTGGTAATCTACAACACCTAAGTAGAAGTAACTATATGCCGGAAGTCATATCCCCCTTTAGTCATGCCCCGCTGGTGCTTGTTGCCGGGGGTACCGCGGGTGGGTGGAGCGTGGCTGCCGGGTTCGGTAATAGAGATGTGGCGGGGGCGGCGAGGGTTGCAATTGCGCACCCATGACTGAAGACCTAGGTGGGGGGCGGGATGTGACCACGAGGTCGCCGGCAGCTCACTTGCCTTTGTCTTGATCCACTCCTGTGGGCGGTCGCGTCATCGCGACGACCTCGTCGCCTGCGTCGTGGCCGTGATGTCGCGGTCGCGGCTTGCGCCGCTCCTACAGGGAGGCCATACGGCTTTGCCTTTGCCTTTGGCTTGGGCCTGAGGTCGCGCAGTTCATCCAGCGCCGCGAAGCCACTGACTCGCGTTAGCAAAT
>NZ_LMHM01000012.1:87105-87170 GCF_001427785.1 Lysobacter sp. Root690 | reverse complement strand
GCACGCGCGGGCACTTGATTCAAAGAAAAGCGTTTTTCTTTGGTTACCTTTCTTTTGTCGCTTAT
>NZ_LMHM01000012.1:82337-86960 GCF_001427785.1 Lysobacter sp. Root690 | reverse complement strand
GACATCCATGTCCCGGTAGCGCACGGCGTGCATCCTGCACGCCGCCCTTCGGGTGTGCTGTTGTTAACGCGAGTGCGTGGCTTCGCAGCGCTGGGTGAACTGCGCGGCTTCAAGCTCAAGCCAAAGCTGCGTGGCCTCCCTGTAGGAGCGGCGCAAGCCGCGACCGCGCCACCACGACAACGTCGAAACCTGCGCCGTAACCGTAATTCGCGGTCGCGGCTTGCGCCGCTCCTACGGCCGTCGCGATGCAGTTGCGTCGCGCGCGCGGTAACGCTGAAGAAATCGAAACCGGCGGCAAACGAACGACCCGACGCGGCGGAAAACCCATACGCCGCGCAACCCTCAAAGAATCGGCGCCAACCCCGCCCCGAACGCGGTGAAGATCCGCGTGGTCAGACTCTTCACCCCGAGGTTGACCTCGGGAAAATCGCCGACCGGTTTGTAGCAGGCGCGAAAGCCCGGGTCGGTGCGGTACAGCGGCGACGGACAGTCCGGGCCGGGCACGAATTCGTAACTGGTCGCGTAACGCACCGGCCACAGGTCGAACAGCGGCAAGTGCTCGGAAATCTTCGCGATCGAGTATTCCAATCCGGAGAAGATCGGCGGCTTGTCGCGACGCGCGATCACCCACGAGTTGGCCGGCGCGATGTCGCGGCGGATGCTGTCGGCCAGGGCGCGCGCGAACACCGGGTCGTCGATCACCACCGCGCTCTCGGTGTTGTAGTGATCGCCGCGCGGGTCGAAGTTGTGGGTGCCGATCACGCCGATGCGTTCGTCGATCACCATCGACTTGGCGTGCATGCCGATGCGCACGCCGGCGCGCTTGAGCGGCACCGGTTCGTTGCTGCGCCGGCGCGCGTAACGGATCGCCGCGTACTCGCGCGCCAACGGTTGCCGGTAGCGCTGACGGTAGATCACGCTGTTGCGGTCGGGTCCTTCGCCGCGCCGGGATTCGGCCATGCCGGCGCCCTGCACGGAATTGGGTTGGGCGCGGTCGTCCTGTTCCGGCAGACCTTCCAGACCCAGGTCGGGCAAGGACGCGCCGGTCGCGGCGATGTCGATCGGCGCGTCGGCCGGGAACGGTTTGTACTCGTAGATGTTGAAGCCGAACTCGCGCAGGTAGCGGCGCTTGTACTTGTACGACAGCGCGTAGGCGATGAAGGCGTCGGTCGCGGCCAGGCTGTTGGTCGAGACGATCACGCGCGGCCGGTCGGGGCGGTCGTGCAGGCTGCGGAACAACTGCTGCGCGGATTTCGACAGCACCAGGTACGGCGTCTGCAGCATCACCTCTTCGCGCGAATGGGTGATCAGGTTGCGCAGCGAATCGGAGGCGAGCGCGTTGTTCTCGGCGTTCTCGCGGTGTTTGTCGGGCGTGTCGGAGATGTAGCGCACCGCGCCGACCTGGATCGCGTTGGCGACCAGGCGCTGTTGAATCTGCGCGTTGTCGGCGGCGGCGTCGCGCATGGCCTGGGCGCGTTGCGGGCGTTCGAATTCGATCGGCGGCAACACCGGCACGCCGTCGTCGATGATGCGCTGGCCGACGTCGGCCAGGCGTTCGACCGGGACGCTGCGGCGGTCGCTCCAGAACACCTCGAAGTCGGTGCCCATGACGTCGGCGACCGGGCCGGCGACCAGCACGTCGCGGTCGCGGAAGTTGTACTCGTCGTCCCAGTCGTAATAGTCGTCCTGGTAGTTGCGCCCGCCGGAGATGCCGATCTGGCCGTCGGCGAGCAGCAGCTTGGTGTGCATGCGCTGGTTGAGCCGGCGCCAGCAGCAGGCCGCGGCCAGCACGTAGCGCGGGTAGGTGATGCGCGCGCGGTGCAGCACCGGGTTGTACAGCTTGACCTCGAAATTGACGTGCACGCCCGATAGCGCCGCCAGGGTGTCGATGTGCCGCAGCGCGGCCAGCTGGTCGAGCAGCAGGCGCACCCGCACGCCGCGGCGCGCGGCGGCGAGCAGTTCGTCGAGCACCAGCTTGCCGGCGTCGTCCTCGTCGAAGATGTAGGTCTGCAGGTCCAGGCTGTGGGTCGCGCTGCGGATCAGGTTGATGCGCGCGAGCAGCGCGTCGGGGCCGCGATCAAGGATCACCGCGTAATGGCGCGGCTGCTCGGGCGTGGACGCGGCCAGCGCCTGGCCGCCGAGCGCGAGCAGCGGCGAGGCCTGGGCGCAGGCGTCGGCGGCCGCGCAATCGATCTGCTGCGAACGCGCCGCCGCGGCGATCGCGCTGGCGCGATCGCGCTGGGCCGGGCTGAGCGAGGCGCAGGCCGACAACGTCAGGGCGAGCAGGGCCGCGAGGCCGCGCAACACGGGGTTCAACGGGGTGACTCCTTAACGCTCCGCGGGCTTGGCCGGAACGGTGTCCGGCGTTCTCGACGGCGCGGGCTTGGGAACCGCGGATTTCGGCGGCGCGAGCTTACTTTGTGTGGATTGCAGGCGTACCTGCATGGTGAAGCGTACCCGGTCCCCGAGCGCGAGTTGCCATCCGTCGAGCCCGTAGTCGTCGCGGCTGACGCTGCCGTGGGCGATGCCGTCGCACTCCTCGCCGGGTTTGGCGCAGGTCGCCGGGGCGAGGATGAAGGTTTCCATGCGGCTCACCCCGTGCAGGGTCAGCCGGCCGCGCAACGGGCCGCCGGTGCGGGCCAGGTCGGGCGAATGCGGCTCGGACAGGAATTCGATGTAGGGATAGCGCGGCGCGTTGAAGAAGCGATCGCCGCGCGCGAGCCGGGTGTAGCGCTCGGAGTCGCCGACCACGACCGCGCCGGCGGCCAGGCGGATGCGCACCTGGTGGCGGCCGTCGGCCAGCACGGTCAGTTCGCCGTCGTAGCGCGGAAACTGGCCGGCGACCTTCTGGCCCCAACGGGTGCGCAGTTCGAAACTGAAACGGGTGTGCTCGGGGTCGAAGGTCTCGATCGAGCGGGCCTCGGCGGGGCGCTGTTCCAGCGCGTGCGGCGGGCCGGCGGCCGGCGGTGCGGCGATGGCAACGGCCGATGCCCAGGCCAGGGTCGCGACGACCGCGACCCGGTGGCGCAGCCGCCACCCGGGCGACCGCGCCGTCGCCGCTGGGCTCACGGCCACCAAAAAGCGCTGAGCTGGGCCGAACCCGGCTCCAGGCTGACTCCGGCCGGCACCGTCAGCACGGCGACGCCGCCCGGCGGCATGCCGCGGTAGTCGCCCGACTGGCCGCTGTGCAGCAGCGCGGCCAGGCGTTCCAGGCCGGGGTTGTGGCCGACCAGCATCAGCCGCTCAGCTTCGTGGTGGGTATCGGCCAGAGCGATCAGGGTGCCCGGGGTGGCCTCGAAGATCGACGGCTCGATGCGCTGTTCGACATAGCCGATCGCGCCGAGCACCGCTTCCAGGGTCTCGCGGGTACGCCGCGACGGCGAGCACAGCACGCAGTCGGGGATCAGTTTGTTCTCGGCCAGCCAGCGGCCGGCGGCCTCGGCCTCGGCCAGGCCTTCGGCGGACAGCGGGCGGTCGAGGTCGGCCTGGCCATTGGCGGCCGGCTCGGCGTGGGCGTGACGCAGCAGGATCAATTCGCGCATGGGGGACCGATTACGAGTGATGAAGGGAAGTGCGCGAACGCCAGCGAAGGATGCCTGTCGGGGCGACGGATGGGTAGCGCGGCGATGTGAAGGGCGGGCCGGCGCCCAGGATCACTTCTTCAGCCACTTCAGCAACGGCTGCCAGTCCGCCTGGTGTTCGCGGATCTGCTGGGAGTGGTAGTCGAACAAGCTCTTGCCCAGCGCGGTCATGACCACGTAGGCCTGGCTGTCGCGGATCTGCGCGACCACCGGGTAAGGCCATTCGCGCAGCAGCTCGATCGCCTGCTGCGAGGCGTTGGTCCACGGCTTGAGCTTGTTGCCGATCAGGCCGACCCGCAGCTGGCCGCGGCGCACCCGCGGGTGCTGGGCCAGGGAGTCGAGGAACGGCACAGTGGCCTCGATGTCCAGGGTCGAGGGCTGGATCGGCACGACCACGGCGTCGGCGAACTCCAGGAAGCTGTCCAGGTCGTCGGCCATGGCCCCGGCCGGGGCGTCGATCACCACCCGCTGGGTGTCCTCGGGCAGCTGCTTGCGCCAGGCCTTGCGGCGGGTGCCGTCGAGGGCCAGCACCGCGCTTTCCAGCACCGAGCGGCGCTGCGCCCAGCGGGTCGAGGAACCTTGCGGATCGGCGTCGATCAAGGCCGTACGCAGGCCCTCCAGAGCCGCCTGCGCGGCGAGGTGGGTGGCGATCGTCGTCTTGCCGACGCCCCCCTTGGAACTGGCCACCAGCACGGTCTTCATGCGAGCTCCCTCCGGATGGAAGCCGCAGCGTACACCGGGGCTGTGGATCGGGTCATCACTGGGTGGGGGGTGGGCGCCCGGGGGGCCGGGTGGTTGGGTGCCTGTGGGGATGGCGGGTGTGCCGTGGTCCCGTGGGCGTCTGGTCTTGCGAGCAGGGGGGCGCCGCATTCGGTATTGATGCGCGCCAGCGATGCGGTTACGCCGAAGCCCCTGTAGGAGCGGCGCGAGCCGCGACCGCGAAATACGGTTACGGCGCAGTTTTCGCTACGGCGCAGGTTTCGAGGTTTTCGCAATGGCGCGGTCGCGGCTCGCGCCGCTCCTATAGGTAGGCCATGTCGCT
>NZ_LMHM01000012.1:82201-82267 GCF_001427785.1 Lysobacter sp. Root690 | reverse complement strand
GATGTGCGCCGTGCGCCACCGAGACAGGATGTCTCGTGTGGCGCATGCCTGCGTCTGCACCGCTCG
>NZ_LMHM01000012.1:81960-82050 GCF_001427785.1 Lysobacter sp. Root690 | reverse complement strand
TTACCTTTCTTTTGTCGCTTTTGACAAAAGAAAGTAACTCGGCCGCTTGCGGACGAAAGCTGTGCTTTTGCCTCAAAAGCTTCAAAGCTT
>NZ_LMHM01000012.1:71276-81893 GCF_001427785.1 Lysobacter sp. Root690 | reverse complement strand
GACATCCATGTCCCGGTGGCGCACGGCGTGCATCCTGCACGCCGCCCTTCGGGTGTGCGTTTGTTAACGCGAGTGCGTGGCTTCGCAGCGCTGGGTGAACTGCGCGGCTTCAAGCTCAAGCCAAAGCTGCGTAGCCTCCCTGTAGGAGCGGCGCGAGCCGCGACCGCGAAAATTAGATTACGACACAGGCCGCAATGTTGTTGTTATGGCGCAAGCACGCGCATCCGTGCACGTCGCCACATGCAATACCCGCTCGCGATCGCGCCGGAACCTGCGCGATCGTCGCCACCTGCACGGATCAAGGCTTAGGCGGCAGCTTGCCGGTGGTGATCAAGGCGCGGCCGTTGACGCTCTGCGGCAGCCAGCCCGGTGGCGGCCGGGACTCGCCCAGACGCTCGAGTTCGGCGCGCGCAGCTGGCACTTCGCCGAGTTCGCGCACCGCGCGCAGCATCGCCGGCGAATCGAATCGCGCGAAGTTCTCGCGCAGCCAATGCGACTCGCGCAGCCGTTCGCGCCAATACGCGTCGTCGCGGCCGCCGGCGGCGAACTGGACCATGCGGCTGACGCCCATCGCCTGAGCGAGGAGGCTGTCGCCGTCGGCCATCAGCGTCAACACCGCGCGGCAGTCTCCGGCACGCGCCGACTCGGGCCGCAGGCTCTGCGGCTTGCACAGTTCGAACGTGGCGCGGTAGGGAGGAAACGTCATCGGCATCGCCAGCGCCGCCACGATCAGGCCGTGGCCGTCGTGAGGATGGGGCGAGCCGTCCAGCCTGGCGACCTTGCGCAGCGCGGCTTCGGCCTCGGACGTCATCGGCGGCATCGCCACCTGTTCCAGCGCCTTGAGGGTCTCGCGGCTGCTGTCGGTCAGGTGGTCGTCGTAGTGATCGGCCCGGGCGGCCAGGCGCAGGTAGCGATCGAGCTGCGCGGGATCGGCGTCGGAACGCGCGGCGTCTTCCAGGGCCAACAGCCAGGCCATGGCGTTGTCGGGCTCGACCTGCTGCAGGCGCGACAGGGCCGGCTGCAAGTCGCAGGCGTCGTGTTCGAAACAATCCATTGCTTGCAGCCAGGCCACCAAGCCTTCCTGACCCGGAGCCGCGGCGGCCTTGCCCAATGCGCGCTGGCGCGCCGCCAGCAACTGTTCGGAGATCGAATCGGGCTGGCTCAGCGGCAGCAACAACGCCAACTGCAACTGGCTGTGCGGATCGCCGCGATCGGCGAGCGTCTTCAAGTGAATCCGCAACGCGGACAGATAATCGCTCTGCGCCTGCTCCAGGGAGGCCGCGGCACGGGCCCGCGACTCATCGTCCGGCGCGCCGCGGATTGCCCCAGCATCCGGAGGCGGCGCTGACGCGACTGGGCCGGCATCGGCGATCGCTGTGCGAGTGGGGGCGTCGGAGTCGGCTGCAGGCTTGCCCGGCGCACGATCGCAGGCGCATACCGCCGCGAGCAACAGCAGCAACAACCACGAGCGCGGGCGACCGGCGCGCTTTGGTTCGCTCATCGATCGCATGCCCGTCGCCTTATCGTCCCTGTTCATGCACCGCGTCGCGTCCCGGAGTAACCGATCGATGGCGCGATGCTGATCGTGTCGCGAGAGTCGCGCAATGGTCGCCGCGCGGACGCGCGCGCAACCAGGCCGTGACGGCCGTGACGAGGCGTGCAGCGATCACGGCAACCGCGCCGAATCGCGCCGCTCATCCCACCCCCACCCGCGCCCACAACGGCAAGGTCAACAACGACAACAACAACCCATACCCCACCATCGCCGCGGCCAGTCGCGGCGCCAGTTGATGCGCGATCGCCAGCGCGCCGGCGGTGACCATCGACGGCATCGCCGCCTCCAGCACGGTGGTGCGCGCCATCTCGCCGTGCAGGCCCAGCAGCGGCACCAGTGCCCAAGCCAGCGCTGGCATCAGCGCGAGTTTCAGCACCAAGCCGCAGGCCAGCGGTTTGAGTTCGTCGCGCGGCAGGGCCAGTTTCACCGACAGGCCGATGGTCAGCATCGCCAGCGGCAACAACGCGTCCGACAGGCGTTGCAGCGCGCCGGCGATCGCACTCGGCGGCTCGGCCGGCATCACGCTGAAGCCGATCAGCAGCGCCCACAGCGGCGGGAATCTGACGATCCGCAGCAGCATGTCGCTCGCGCTAGGCCGGGCGTCGCTGCCGTAGCGCGCGAGCACCCACAGGCCGAAGGTCGACAGGATCAGGAACGCGCCGAACTGGTCGTAGACCACCGCGTACGGCAAGGCGTGTTCGCCGATCAACGCGCGGGTCAGCGGATAGCCGAGGAAGCTGGTGTTGCCCAGGGCGACGGTCAGCAGCAGCACCGCGTGTTCGTCGCGGCGGAATTTCAGCCAGCGTGACAGCGCGCCGACCACCAGCACGGTCGCACCCAGCAGCAGCCACGGCACCGCGGCCACGCCGAGCAGCGCCGGTTCCAGGTGCAGGCGCGGTGCGTAGCGCAAGACCGCGGCCGGCAGGCAGACGTACAGCACCACCAGGTTCAGGGTCTGCGCGGCGTTGTCGGGCAGGACCCGCAGGCGTTGGAACAGGTAGCCCAGGACCAGCATGGCCAGGACCAGGGCGAAAGCGTCGAAGGCCATGGGGTCGCGATCGCTTGAGGGGATTGGAGGGATGGTCGCGGTTGCCGGGCACGGGCTCAAGACGGCTTTGGGCGTAGGGAGGCGAAAGCAAAGCAAAAGCGAATTCCCCCTGGCCCCCCTTTTGCAAAGGGGGGAACCCGGTAGGTGGGCGCGTAATCGTCGTGGTGGCGCGGCTTTTCCGCTGTTTCCCTTAAGAGCGAGCGATGCAGATACCAATGCAGGCAGATAGACGAACAAGCGGCGCGGCCCCACTCTCACTCCTCACTCCTACGAACTCACTCCTCTTATGATGTGAGCACCAAGGAAGACCCGTCCCCATGAGCGACCTGCAAGACCTGACCGCGCTGATCCGCTCCAACACCCCGCTGATCGTGATCGAGACTCGCGACGAATCGCGGGTGGTCGAACTGTTCCGGCAGGCGCTGATGAACGTGTGGCGCGCGCTGTACCGCTGGTCGATCACCGAAGGCCTGCGCCGGGTCGATCTGGACCGCGAGGAAGGCACCGACGTCGCCCCCGACATCTCGACCACCTTGCAGGCGATCCGCGACGCCGACCAGCGCGGCATCTATCTGTTGTTCGACGCCCATCCGTACCTGAGCTATGCCAGCACCCAGCGCCAGTTGCGCGAGATCGCCCAGCGCCGCGACTGCGAGCCGCACGTGCTGGTGTTGATCGGCCACAAGCTGGAACTGCCGCCGGACCTGGATTCGCTGGCGGTGCGCTACACCCCGCGCCTTCCCGACGCCAACGCGCTGCTGAAACTGGTGCGCGAGGAAGCCGAGAACTACGCGCGCGAAAACGGCGGCCGCCGGGTCGAGGTCGACGGCGAAGCGGTCAAGCAGATCGTGCGCAACCTGCGCGGCATCGACCCGGTCGATGCACGCCGCATCGCACGCCATCTGATCTTCCGCGACGGCGCGCTCAACGCCGACGATCTGCCCGAACTGGCCAAGCTCAAGTTCGAACTGCTCAACCGTTCCGGCCATCTGCATTACGAATACGACAGCGCGCGTATGAGCGAGGTCGCTGGCGCGCGCCGGCTCAAGCGCTGGGTCGAGCAGCGCCGCGCGGTGTTCGTCAGCGGCGAGGCGCCGCCGGGGCTCGATCCGCCCAAGGGCATCCTGCTGCTCGGTGTGCAGGGCTGCGGCAAGTCGATGATCGCCAAGGCGGTCGCGGCCGGGTTCGGGGTGCCGCTGGTGCGGCTGGATTTCGGCACCTTGTACGACAAATTCCACGGCGAGACCGAAAAGAACCTGCGCGCGGCGCTGGCGTCGGCCGAGCAGTTGTCGCCGGCGGTGCTGTGGATCGACGAAATCGAGAAAGGCCTAGCCGGCGACGGCGGCGATGCCGACGGCGGCGTGTCGCGGCGCGTGCTCGGTTATCTGCTGACCTGGATGGCCGAACGCAAGTCGCGCCTGTTCCTGGTCGCGACCGCGAACCAGATCGACGCCTTGCCGCCGGAACTGCTGCGCAAGGGCCGCTTCGACGAGATCTTCTTCGTCGACCTGCCGGTGGCGGAGGTGCGCGGCGAATTGTTCGCCACCCATCTGCGCAAGCGCGGCCTGACGCCCGAACAATTCGATCTGAGCGCGCTGGCGGGCGCCAGCGACGGCTTTTCCGGCGCCGAGATCGAGCAGGCCATCGTCGCCTCGATGTACGCCGCGCTCGCCGCCAACACGCCGCTGTCGGATTTCCAGTTGCGCGCCGAACTCAAGCAGACCCGGCCGCTGTCGGTGCTGATGGCCGAGCAGGTCGAGTCGCTGCGCGAATGGGCGCGCACGCGGACGGTCGCGGCGGACTGAGCGCGGCGCGGGCGTAACTGCTCGGCGCGCGTGTGAGGCTTGCGAATCCCACCGACGCCGGGCGCTTTGTTGCGCACGGCGCCGCGATTGCGCGGCGTGTCCGCGAACGCTTGAGCGCGTAGTGACGCTTTACACGTCGCGCTTCACGTACACCCAGGCGCGCCGTCCCGAGGCCAACGCGGCTTCGACGCGGTGATAGTCGTCGACTTCGTATGCATCGGCGCGTGCGAGTTCCTCGGCGCTGATCGCGAACACCGTGCCGGCCACGGTGTCGTGCGCATCGCCGCTGGCCTCGACGATGGGGTGGTAAGCCTCGCCGCTGGTGGCGACTACATCGGGATCGTCGATCCTGACCATCCCGCGGCGATAACCGACCAGCGCGTCGGCCTCGCCGTGCAGCAGGCGGCCGAAGGTGGATTGCTGCACGGTCGGCAGTTGCAGGGTGCCGTAGGAAAACAGGCGTTCGCTGCGATCAGCCTCGGCGCCGGCTTGATCGACACCGGGCCGATCGGATTGCGAATTCATGCGATGTCCTCGATGGGATGAAGCGGCTCGCGTCGCGCCGCCGGATCCGGCGGCGCGACACGAGGGAAGCGCTCAGGTGGCCAGTGTCGCCGGTGCGCGCAGGGCCTGCCAGCGTTGCGCCAGTTGCGCAGCGAACAAACCCGCGGCCGGCGGATGCGCGGCGAAGTGCAGGAACGGTTCGATGAATTCCAGTTCCATCACCCGGAACACGCCGGCGTCGACCACGCCATCGACGCGCACATAGGCCTGATCGCGATAACCCAGCGCCGTCACCGCCTGCAGCGCATGCCGCGCGGCGGCGAGGATCGACGGATCGGGTTCGGTCAGGTCGGCGGTGCCGCCGAAATAGGTCTGCACGCGGTAATCGTCGGCGCCAGGTTTCTTCAGCACCGCGTGACTGTAGACACCGCCGAAGAACAGCAACGACCACTCGCCCTGCTCGACGATCTGCGGCATGAACGGCTGGATCAGATAATCGAGTTCGCGCGGCAACGCGGCCAGGGCCTGATTGAATGCGTCGCTGCCGATGCGGCCGCGCACCGTATGCCAGGCGCCGCCACTGACGCTGGGCTTGACCACGACCTCGCCGCTCATCGACGACAGCGTCGCTTCGAGTTCATCGCCACGCGCGTGCGTGGTGGCGATGATCGGAACATCGAGTTTCGCCAGTTCGAGCAGATAGCGCTTGTCGCTGTTCCAGATCAGCAGCGGCAGCGGATTGACGATGGCGACGCCGAGCTCGGCGATGCGCGCGTACCAGCGGAGGAATTGCGTGTAGTGCTGGAAATAATCCCAGGTGCTGCGCACCAGCAGGGCGTCGAACGCGGCCCAGTCGACCGACGGGTCGTTCCACATGCACGGCGTGGGCTCGATGCCGTGCGCGCGCAGCGCAACGACCAGGCCTTCGTCGTCGGGATCGATGTCGGGATGGACTTGCGAGGTGACCAGGGCGATCGACAGCGGCGGGTCGAAGCGCGTGACTGGCGATGCATACGCGGCATCCGGCGATGCGGCGTCGGTGGATGCGGCTGGGTGGGAAGCCGACGGATGGGTCGGAGATTCGAGTGATGCGGAACGGAACGCAGGCATGACGCCTCCTTGATCGGGAGGGCGCCCTTGCTTCGGCATCGCGGACCGAGCGTGGCGGGGCTCAGCCCCGTCGCAGCACCCCTCGGTCCGGACTGCGCGGCCTTGTGTGGCAGCTGCGCAACTGGAATGCATCGCGGTCATTGCGATGCGGGGTCAGTGTTCTGCAGGGGCTTGCGGGCTGTCAATACGGTTGGCTGAGCAATCGAAGGCTAGGCGCGAATTCGCGAAAGCTTCGCGCTTGGGTTTGGGTGGGTGCAAGAATTTTTCGGTGTCGGTGTCGGTGTCGGTGTCGGTGTCGGTGCGGCGCGGGTATTAGGAGTCACCACGTAGAAGTGACAGCTGTGCTTCTACGCCGTCTCTGTCTAGCGACTTCAGCGAGATCCCACCAGAACGTCATTCCCGCGAAGGCGGGCTCTGCCTTACTTCGGCGTAGCTGAACATCCAGAACCTTCAGCGTCATCTCACCAGAACGTCATTCCCGCGAAGGCGGGAATCCAGTGACTTCAAGCGTTCTCGCACGAAAGGCACTGGATTCCCGCCTTCGCGGGAATGACGAGCAAAAACAACCGCAAAAACAAAGGCAACAGCAACAGCAATAGCAATAGCAATAGCAATAGAAAAGGCAGCGGCGAAGGCAACAGCAACGGCCAAGGCAAGGGCAACCAAAACAACCTCGGCAAACCCAACGACGAACCTCAACCGCCGCGAAACCTCATGCCAGCTTCATCCAAGCCTCAATACCCAGCCGCCTGCCCATCCTTCCGCGACTCACTCGCCCCGACATACCCACCATTCGGATTGACCATGATCGCCTGATACCCACCATAAGGCCCATGCGCGAAGCGCACGCTATGCCCACGGCGCATCAGCTCGCGAATCGTTTCGTACGGATACCCGGTTTCCAGATCGAGTTCGCCGCCGTCGCTCATGACCTCGGCCTGCCCGGCCGGTTCGGTCGAGCCGTCGTGCTGGATGCGCGGGGCGTCGCCGGCTTCCTGCAGGTTCATGCCGAAATCGATCAGGTTCATCATGATCTGCGCGTGCCCCTGCGGCTGCATGCCGCCGCCCATCACGCCGAACGACAGCCACGGCTTGCCGGCCTTGGTCACGAACGCGGGAATGATGGTGTGGAACGGCCGCTTGCCCGGCGCGAACGAGTTGGGATGGCCTTCCTTGAGCACGAACTGCTCGCCGCGATCCTGGAAAATGAAACCCAGGCCCGGCGCCGCCATGCCGCTGCCCATGCCGCGGTAGTTGGACTGGATCAGCGAGACCATCATGCCGTCGGCATCGGCCACGGTCATGTAGATGGTGTCGCCCTGGTCGAGCTGCGCGGGCGTGGCCGGCTGCACTTCCTTGAGCGCCTTGTCCATCGAGATCAGCTTGCGCCGCTGCTTGGCGTAATCCTTGGAGATCAGCTTGGCGACCGGCGAGGATTTCTCGAACGCCGGATCGGCGTACCAGCGCGCGCGGTCGGCGAAGGCGAGCTTTTTGGCCTCGGTGAACAGATGCACGTGCTCGACGCTGCCGAAGCCGTACGATTTCATGTCGTAGGCTTCCAGGATGTTGAGGATCTGCAGCGCGGCGATACCCTGGCCGTTCGGCGGCAATTCCCACAAGTCGTAGCCGCGGTAATTGCTGCTGACCGGTTCGACCCATTCGCCATGGTGCGAGGCCAGATCGTCGTAGCTCAGGTAACCGCCGTTGGCCTTGAAATAGGCGTCGATGGTGCGGGCGATATCGCCCTTGTAGAACGCATCGCGTCCGCCCTTGGCGATCTGCTCCAGGGTATTCGCGAGGTTCGGGTTCTTCCACATCTCGCCGACCCGCGGCGCGCGGCCGTCGACGGTGAACTGTTCCTTGAAGCCGGGCCACTTCGACAGCTTCGGCACCGAGGCGTTCCAGTAGTACGCGATCACCTCATGCACCGGATGGCCTTCGCGCGCGTAGCGGATCGCCGGCGCGAGATCGTCGGCGATCGGCTTGCGGCCGAAGCGTTCGTGCAATGCGAACCAGCCGTCGACCGCGCCGGGCACGGTCACCGGCAACGGGCCGGTCGGCGGAATTTCCTTGAGCCCGCGCTTCTGGAACTCGGCCAGGGTCAGTGATTTGGGCGAACGGCCCGAGCCGTTGTAGCCGTAGAGTTTCTTGGTCTTGGGGTCCCACACGATCGCGAACAGATCGCCGCCGACGCCATTGCCGGTCGGTTCCATCAGCCCGAGCGCGGCGTTGGCCGCGATCGCCGCGTCGACCGCGCTGCCGCCGCCTTTCATCACGTCCAGGGCGATCTGGGTGGCGAGCGGATGCGAGGTCGCGGCGATCGCGTGCGGCGCGTACACCTCGCTGCGGGTCGCGAACGCCTGGCCGCTGATGCGATCGGCCGCGTTGGCCGCGCTCGGCAAGGCCAGGGCGCAGGCCAGCGCGAGCACGGCGTGCAGGCAGGGACGAAGGGCGCGGCGAGGCGCTTGGGTCGAAGGCGGCATTGCGATTCTCTCCCGGGTGACAGCCGAAGATAACGCAGCGGTGGCCCGTCTCGCCCGGGCCGGAGGTTGCGCGATCGGTTCGCTCGACGGCGCGATCGCGGTCGCGCCCCGCGCAACTGAATGCGCCGGCCTCGGGTCCGCCCCAGTTGTGGCGCGCGCATACGGCCGCGTAGGTTCGATCCAACGATGTCGGGAGTAGGGCCAGATGAGCGTGCAACTGCAGCCGAGCCAGCTTCAACAGAGCCAGCTTCCGCCGAATTGGCAGAATCCGTCCGAGACGTTGCCGTCCGCGGCGCAACCGGTCGCTTTGGCGCAACCCGAGGCTGGTCCGTACACGCTCGAAGCGAGCTATCACCCGCAGTTGCTGGGCGTGAACGCGCAGCAGCGACCGGCGGCTAACGCCGCGCCCGATCCGACCTCGTTCGATCAGCAACTGCGCGGCCAGGATTCGCAGGCGATCGACCTGCAGATGGCGCAGATCGCCGAGGCCGTCTATAACCCCGCGACCACCAGCGTCGCCGGCTGGAACCGCCTCGACGATGCGCAACTCAGCGCGGCCGGCATCGACCCGGCCTCGCTGGAGAATGCCGATACCGGTTTCCGCGCCGGCATCTACACCGACGGCAACGGCAAGTACGTGGTCGCCTACGCCGGTTCGAACGATGTGCAGGACTGGATCAACAACGCGCGCCAGGGCATCGGTTGGGATTCCAAGCAGTACGACCAGGCCGTGCAACTCGCGCGCGACGCGCAGGAAGCCTTCGGCGAGAACATGGTCATCACCGGCCATTCGCTCGGCGGCGGCCTGGCCGCGACCGCGGCGCTGGCGACCGACACCACCGCGGTCACCTTCAATGCTTCCGGCGTGCACGATGACACCTTGCGCGGGTTGGGGCTGGACCCGGGCGCGGTCAAGGACGACGCGCAGAACGGCCAGATCCGCCGCTACAACGTCGGCGGCGAAATCCTCACCGCCGCGCAGGAGGACGTGCCGCTGTTGAACGGCATCCCGGATGCACCGGGCCACGAGATCAATCTCGACGACCCGGATCCTCCGCAGGCGCCGGACTTCACCTGGAACCCGATCGAGATGGCCAAACGCACCGCCGAATACGTCGCCGACAAGGCCACGCGTCCGGGCGAACTGCATGCGATCGGTCCGCTGATCGAGGCGATGCAGACCCAGCAGCCGTGGAACTGACGGCATCGGCGCACGCGATAAGCGTCCGCGCCGAACCCTCATCGCGACCGTGGTAAAACCCCTCGCATGCGCGCCGCCACGCTTCCCGCGTTGACGATCTGTCTGGTTCTGGCCGGCGCGGCGTGCTCAGGAGACGCGATGGACGCCAAGCAGGCCTTTCCCGATCCGCGCGGCGCCGAACTGGCGCAGGCCGCGGCCGACGGCGACGTCGCGCGTGTGCACGCGCTGGTCGCCGCGGGCGCGGACCCGAATGCGCGCGGCGCGCGCGAGCTCACCCAGTTGCAGTACGCGATGCTGGCGCAGAGCCCGCGCGGCGTGCAGGCATTGCTAGACAACGGCGCCGACCCATCCCGGCCGGGTATGGGGGGCAGCACCGCCGTGCACGGCGCGGCGATCGCCAACGATCCGCAATACCTCGACCTCCTGCTGGCCCATCGCGCCGATCCGAATGCGGCCCACGCCGAGACCGGCGAGACGCCGTTGTCGGAAGCCGCCGCGCCGCGCTATCAGGCCCAGTTCGACGCCTTGCTCCGCGCCGGCGCCGATCCCGATCGCGCCGACCGGATGGGCAACACGCCCTTACATCAGGCGGCCAAGCTCAATGCCTCGGGACAGGTCTTGGCTTTATTGAAGGCCGGCGCGAATCCGAACGCGCGCAATCAGCGCGGGGCGAGTTTTCAGACCTTCTTGTTCAAGCTGCCGGACGACAAGCTCAACCCGCAGGCGCGGGCCGAGCGGGAGGTGGTGGTGGCTTGGTTGAAGGCGCATGACATTGCGGTGGAAGACGCTGCGCGTTGAGCGCTTTGCCGGCGTTACGCGCATCCTCGTAACTGTTGCCGCTGCCGCTTTGTTTCCCTGTGCTTTGGCTTGAATCTGAAGCCGCGCAGTTCATCCAGCGCTGCGACGCTTGG
>NZ_LMHM01000012.1:71026-71098 GCF_001427785.1 Lysobacter sp. Root690 | reverse complement strand
TGTCAAAAGCGACAAAAGAAAGGTAACCAAAGAAAAACGCTTTTCTTTGAATCAAAGGCCCGCAAGGTCGGT
>NZ_LMHM01000012.1:413-71016 GCF_001427785.1 Lysobacter sp. Root690 | reverse complement strand
GACATCCTGTCCCGGTGGCGCGCGGCGCACATCCATGTGCGCCGCCCTTCGGGTGTGCTTTTGTTCTCGCGAGTAGCGGCTTCGCAGCGCTGGATGAACTGCGCGGCTTCAGGCTCGCGGAGTCTTTGCGGTCGCTGCGGGAAAAAGCGAATCCCCCGCGCCGCTGGATTGGCTCGGCTTCGCGCCGACGCAAGGCGCGCGCCCCCTTTTACAAAGTGGGCGATGACTTACGCTCGCCTTCGTACCGGTACCCGTACCCCGTAGCCGTAGCCGTAGCCGTAGCGGCAATGGCAGTGGTAGCCGCACCCAAACCCGAGTCCACGTGCAAGTGGGTCCGAATCCCCAATCTCGAATCCCCAATCCCCAATCCCCAATCCCGGCCCCTAGGGCAAACCCTAGCTCGGGCACACACCAGCTGTTTCGGGAGATTCGCCACCCATACCCTACCGTCAAGCACAGGAGACGGCACCGATGAGCTGGAGCGATTTCACCAACCCCGTACTGCGTTTCGCGCAGCTGCCCAGCGTCATCGACAACCTGCTGCACGCACAGCCCCAACCGGTGGTGCCGCCGCCGCAGGTCGTCGCGCCGCCGGTCACGCTTGCCGCGCCGGTCGAACTGCCGTATTCGCCGCACGTGCCGGTGCCGGCGCAGGTCAAGCCGGAGCAGCCCTTCAGCGAACAGCTCGCCGGCCAGCAGCCGCAGAAAGAAATCGACACCGCGCTGGCCGAACTGTCCAGCGACGTGTACGAAACCACCAACACCGGCGCGGCCGGCTGGACCCGGCTCACCGACGATCAGCTGACCAACCTCAAGGGGCCGGACGGCAAGCCCGCGGGCATCGATCCGGCGAGCCTCGACGTCGACGGCAGCGGCTTCCGCGCCGCGGTCTACACCAACGGCGACGGCCAGTACGTGGTCGCCTTCGCCGGCACCAACGGCTTCAATCCGCTCGGCGACGGCGATATCGCCAACGATGTCGGCCAGGGCCTGGGCTTCAACACCAGCCAGTACAAGCAGGCGGTGGCGCTGGCCAAGGAAGCCGAGGCTGCGTTCGGCGACAACGTCGTGTTCACCGGCCACTCGCTCGGCGGCGGCCTGGCGTCGACCGCCGCGCTCGCCACCGGCAACACCGCGGTGACCTTCAACGCCGCCGGCCTGAGCAACGACACCCTGCGCGACCTGGGCTTCACTCCGCACGAAGCGCGTTCGCAGGCCGAGGACGGCCAGATTCGCCGCTACAACGTCGACGGCGATCCGCTGACCGGCGCGCAGCAGGGCGTGGAACTGATCAACGGCATGCCCGACGCGGTCGGCTATGAACTCAACCTCGCCCACCCCGGCGGTTGGGCCAATCCGGCGACCGCGCACGGCACCGACACCGTGATCAAGGCGATGCAGACCCAGACCCCGACGCCGACCCCGAGCATCGAAGGCGATGAGCTGGGCCTGCTCGACAATGCCGCCGAGACCGTGTCGGAAACCGGCATGGATCTGTTGGGTGACGGTCTGCAGGAAGTGGTCGACCTCGGCGTCGATGCGTTCAATGTCGGCTACGACTTCGGCGGTGATCTGGTTAACGTTGTCAACAATGAGTACGCGAACGGCCGCTACCTCGACGGTACCTTCAAGCTTGCCGGCGATGTCACCGAAGGCGCGCTCAATCTGACCGGCGACGTCGTCGACGGTGCGTTCAACCTGGCCGGCGACACCTTGCAGGGCGCCGGCGAACTGACCGGCGGCCTGATCCGCGACGTCGGCGAATACGTGGGCCTGGAAGGCGCGAGCGACACCGTCGCCGGTTGGGTCGAGAACAGCGGCGAATGGCTCGGCGCGCGCACCGACGACCTGGGCAACCTGGCCGAAACCGCGATCGACGGCCTGGGCACCGCCGCCGAAGCCACCCTGGACTTCGCCGGTGACGTGACCGAGGGCGCGGTCAACGTGGCCAAGGATGTCGGCAGCTTCCTCAATCCGTTCGATTGAGTCGGTTCGATTGAGCCGGCTCGATTGAGTTGGTTCGACTGATTGGGCGCCGGGCTTAGGTTCGGCGCATGGCTCAGGCCATCACGGCACCGTGGTTCACTGCGCCGGATAAGCGATGCGTCTGCGTCGAGTGAGCTTGCGCCGAGCGAGCGCAGACTATTTCGCATCGATTTTGGCAACGCGGTGGAAGCGCGATAGATAAAGCATCGCTTCGACAACACGTCGCCCAACTGTCCAAGGGCCCAGACGCCAAACGCCTGAGTGTTCAAGTGCGCAGGGCTTTGCCGTAACGCGCAAAGTCGTTTCGCGATAGCTGCGTTTCACAACGGCTGTATCTTGCGAGGCATGCGCGAACCCCTCAAGCCGTCATCCCCGCGAAGGCGGGGATCCAGGGCTCCATCGCGACGAATCTTTCCGCGCGAGCTGCCTTAACGCCGAGTCGCCATTCGCACGCAGCGGCGTCCTCAAGTGCCGTCGTCTTCCCAAGCCCGTCATCCCCGCGAACGCGGGGATCCAGTGCCTTGACGCGAAAAATCGCCTCCCGCCGCCATCCCAAATCCTCCCGCGCATGTAATCGGTAATCGGACATTCGCCGCCGCCGCGCGCGCACTCCGCTCTCCGTCGAAAGCCGCGACCGTTTCGCATCCCCTTTCCCACCGCTGCGCTACGATCCAGCCACGCTGACACCGAAGGCGCCCGCATGCCCCCGAGCCTCGCCCAGCCGCATCGCATCATTTCGCGCGTGATGGCCGCCGCCGTCTTGCTTATGCTGTCGGTCTGCACGGCGTGTGCAGGCCCCGGGAACCGATCGATGCAAGCCAGCGAAGCCTTCACCGATGTGCGCACCGCCGAACTGGCGCAAGCCGCCGCCGACGGCGATGCCGCGCGCGTGCGCGAACTCGCCGCGGCTGGCGCCAACCCCAACGAACGCGGCGCCAAGGGCGTCACGCCGTTGCAATGGGCGCTGTACCACCAAAGCACCGATGGCATGAAGGCCTTGCTCGCCGCGGGCGCCGATCCGGCTCAGGGCAGCGACGACGGCATGACCGTCGTGCATCTGGCGGCGATGGCCGACCACCCGCGTTACCTGCATGTGTTGCTCGATCACGGGGTCAGCCCGGACACGCCGAACACGGTCACCCAGGCCACCCCGCTGGCGGCGGCGTTGATGGGCGAACGCGCGGACAATTTCGAGGCCTTGCTGAAGGCAGGCGCGAAGCCCGACGTGCCCGATCGCATGGGCAACACGCCGTTGCACCAGGCGGCCAAGGTCAACGAATTCGGCCACGCGCTGGAACTGCTGCAGGCCGGCGCCAGCCCGAACACGCGCAACGTGCAGGGCGCGAGTTTCCAGCGTTTCATGTTCATGACGCCGGACAAGATCCTCAATGCGCAGACCCGCCGCGATCGCGAGGCGGTGATCGAATGGCTGCGCGAGCATCAGATTCCGATTGAGGATGCGCAGGCCAAGTGAGGCGGTTTCGTTAGCAGCAGCTGGGAAAGCAAAGCAAAAGCAAAAGCGAATCCCCCGGCGCAGCTGGATCATCGCTTGGGTTGTAATAGCGCAGGCGCCAGCCCCCTTTTACAAAGTGGGCTGATTGACGCGGCAGATAGTGCGAGGCGGAGGTTACGCTTCGCTCGTGTCGGGACGATGCTGCGTAAGTGGCGAATCTTTGCCCTGTTCTAATTTGCGCCTGTGCCGGGCTTGAGCAACAGCGAAAGCGAATCCCCCGGCGCAGCCGGATCATCACTTGGTTGTAGTAGCGCAGGCGCCAGCCCCCTTTTGCAAAGTGGGCTGATTGACGCGGCGGATTTTCCGAGGCGGCGGTGATGCTTCGCTCGTATCGAACTTCTCGCGATAAGCGGTCAGTCTTTTCTCATTCGAACTTACGTCACCCCCATTCTTGATGCTTCCAGCGAAACGCCTGGACATCCGACGAATGCAGCCCACAACGCGCCGCAGTCCCCCTCTTTGACAAAGAGGGGTTAGGGGAGATTTGCTCTTCGCTCGCCAAGCCAACTCCAATCACCCGCGTCAAAAACAGCCGCCACGGCGATCATCGTCAAACCGCTACCGCGGCAATCGCCGCAACCGCTCCACCGCCGTTTCCACATCGCTGAGCAACGGCAACGCCAGATTCCAGTCCTGTGCGCGCGCCGCCTGCTCCAGGGCGTCGGCGGCCTCACTCAATTCGACCGCGCCGATCAGCTGCGCCGCGCCACGGATGCGATGGGACGCGTGCTGCAGCACGCTCAGGTCGCCGTCGCGGTGCGCGCGATGCAGGTCGGCCAGGTCCTGCGCGGTCGCGGCGAGGAAATCGTCGAGTACCTCGCCCGCATCGCTGTCGCTGTCGTCGAGCAGGCGTCGCAGCACCGCGACATCGAGTACGCGCCCGCGGTCGTGGCCTTCGAGCAGGTTCGGTGGCGGTGGTTCGTCCGGGGCGGTATGCGGCAGCCATTGGCGCAGGCTCGCGGCCAGGCGCGCGACCGCGATCGGTTTGATCAGGCAGTCGTCCATGCCCGCGGCGAGGCAGGCCTCGGCCTCGCCCTTCAACGCCGACGCGGTCAGCGCCAGGATCGGCGTGCGGCGCGGGTCGCCCAGGCCGATGCCGGCGCGCGCTTCCTCTTCGCGCAGCGCGCGCGCCAGGCCGTAGCCATCGAGTCCGGGCATGTGCACGTCCGACAACAGCAGCGCGTAGCGGCCGCTGCGCCAGCGTTGCAGGCCTTCTTCGCCGCTGGAGACGGCTTCGCAGGCGTAGCCGGCCAGCGCGAGCTGACGCGCGATCACCAGGCGGTTGGTCGGGTGATCGTCGATCAGCAGGATCAGGCTGCGTTCGCGCTCGGCGGTGGCGAGGTCGGGCAGCGGTCGCGGCACCAAGGCCAGATTCGCAGGCAATGCCGATGGCGCGGCATTCAACTCGGCCTGCGATGCGCGCGCCAGGGCGACGCGCAGGCGCAGGGTGGTGCCGATGCCCGGTTCGCTGTGCAGGCTGATTTCGCCGCCCATTAACTCGGCCAGGCGCTTGCAGATCGCCAGCCCCAGGCCGGTGCCGCCATAGCGGCGGGTGGTGTCGCCGTCGGCCTGGTTGAACGGTTCGAACAGGCGCTGCTGCTGTTCGGCGCTGATGCCGATGCCGGTGTCGGTGACGCGCAGGCATAGCAGGTCGCGCGCGGGTGGTTGATCGGCTTGGTCCGGCACTGAGTTGCCCGGCACGATGGAGGTCGAATCGCTGGCGTTCAAATCGGTCGAAGCCGCGGCTGCCGCATCGACGCCGCCCGCGACGGGGTTCGACTCCTCTCGCCCCTCGTACTCCAGCGCGACCTGAATCGTGCCGCGCTCGGTGAACTTGACCGCGTTGGACAGGAAGTTGCCGACGATTTGGCGCAGCCGCAGCGCATCGGCGTGATGCGCGGGCGCGATCCGCGGATCGATGTGGCAGCTGAGCTGCACGCCGCGGCTGGAGGCCGCGCCGAGAAAGCCGGCGACGGTGGCGCGCAGCAGCGCCGGCAGGCTGACCGCATCGGTCGCCAGTTCCAGCCGCCCGGCCTCGATCTTCGAAAAATCCAGGATGTCGCCGATGATCTGCAGCAGCGATTGCGAGGAATGCTGGATCACTTCCAGCGCGTGCCGTTGCTCGGCGTCGAGCCGCGAATGCGATAGCACTTCAATCATCCCGGTCACGCCGATCATCGGCGTTCGGATCTCGTGGCTCATCGCCGCCAGGAACGAGGACTTGGCCCGGTTGGCGTCCTGCGCGCGCGCTTCGCTGGCGCGCAGCGCGCGTTCCAGCCGCTTGAGCGCGCTCAGATCAGCGGCGACCACCAGCAGGCCCGCCGCGTCGTCTTCGCCCTCGCGCGTGGCCGAGACCGCGAGCAGCACCGGCACCCAGGTGCCGTTGCGATGGCGCAGGCGGGTTTCGCGCGGCGCGGCCTGGGTGCGCGCGAGTTCGCGCAATGCGGTCCAGTCGGCGAACACCGGTTGCTCGAGTTGCGTGCTGAGTTCAGCCGCCAGCGTTTTCAACGCGCGCGGTTCGAACACCGCCTGCAGCGACTCACGTCCGACCAAGTCGGCCTCGCGCACGCCGAGCAGCCGTTCGGCGAACGGATTGACCAGGGTGAAGCGACCCTCGCCATCGACCGCCAGGATCGCGGTCTGCGCCGAATCCAGCAGCGAGGCCTGGAAGCGTTCGCGGCGTTCGAGTTCGGCGCGGGTGCGTTCGTTGCGGATCAGCTGGCCGGTCAGTTCGGTCTCGAAGCCGAGCACGTCGCGGCGCATGTCGATGAAGGCCTGCATCACCGCGCCGAGTTCGCCCGACGGCAGCTCGCCGGGTTCGGCGGTGTAGTCGTGTTCGCGCATGCGCCGCGCCAGCCAGGTCAGCCGGTCGATGCCACGCGAGGCGTTGCGCAGCACGCGCCGGCCGATCAGCGCGGCCAAGCCGAGCGCCAGCAGCGAGACCACCAGCCGCAGCAGGCTGACTTGTTCGCTGCGCACCAGGTCGGCGCGCACCACCGCGTCGGTCTGGGTGAGTTCCAGGTCCGACAGAAGTTGCAGGCGCTGGGTCAGCGGATCGATCGCCGGGTACAGGCGGGTGTCGGCGAAGCGGCCGAGCGCCGGCAGGTCGCGGTGGCGCAAAATCGTGCGCAACTCGGCCGCGGCCGCATCGGCGGTGTGGCGGGCCAGCGCGGCGGCGTGCAGCTGTTCGGTCTCCTGCGCGGTGTGCGGCAGGGTCTGCAGGCGCATCCAGGCCTGATCGATGCGGCGCTGCGCGCCCTCGACCCTGGCCAGGCCCTCGTCCCAGCCGACCAGGTCGTTGCGCACGCGGAAGGTGGTGTCGACCACGTCCAGGCCGTAGCCGTCGGAGATGGTCTTGATCAGGCGCAGGCCGAGCAGGGCGTCGTCCTGCAGGGTCTGCAGGGTGCGGCGCGCGCGCTGCTGTTCGATTTCGTCGATCACCAGCACGCTGGTGCCGGCCAGCAGGAACAGCGCGAACAGGCCCCACAGCTGGCGGCGGATGCTGAAGCGGTCGAGCCAGGCGAACACGGCGGCTCAGTGCTCGGGCCGGCGCCAGCGGCTGAGCATGGCCGGCAGTTCCTCGCCGGGCACGGCGTCGCCGATCAGCCGGCCCTGCGCGGTGGTGCAGCCCAGTTCGGCCAGCATCTGCCAGTCCTCGATGGTTTCCACGCCCTCGGCGACCGCGTCCAGGCCGAGCTTGCGCGCCAGGTCCAGGCTGGCCTCGACCACCGCGCGCTTGCGCGGCTGCTGGCTGGCGCCGGCGACGAATTCCTGGTCGATCTTCAATTCGGTGAACGGCACCTGCGATAGCTGCGACAGCGACGACCAGCCGGTGCCGAAATCGTCGATCGACAGGCCGAAGCCCTTCAGCCGCAGCCGCGCCAGCACCGCCAGGCCGCGCGCGGCGTCGGCCATCAGCGAGCTTTCGGTGAGTTCGAGCACGATCTCGGCCGGGTCGACCCCGGCTTCGCGCACGATCCGCTGGTAACGGTCGGCGGCGCCGGTGTCGTCCAGGGTCGAGGCCGAGACGTTCACCGACAGCTTCAGGCGCAGCCCGGCGCGGTCCCAGTCGCGCTTCCAGCGGCAGGCTTGGGCCAGCATGCGTTCGGTCAGTTCGTCGAGCAGGTGATCGCGTTCGAGCACCGGCACGAAATGCTGCGGCAGGATCACCCGGCCGTCGCCGCGGCGCCAGCGCGCGAGCGCTTCGACCCCGATCACCCGGCCGTTGCTCAGTTCCACCTGGGGCTGGAACCACGGCACGATGTCGCCGTTGGCCAGGGCGGCGCGGACGGCTTCGGTGGTGATCTCGCCGGGCGAGTCCTCCTCCACGTCAGCCGTGGTTTCGCGCAGGCTGCCCAGGGCCGTCGACAGTTTGGCTTTGGTCAACGGCTTGGCCACCGCGTCGAGCACGCGCAGGCCGCAGGCGCGTGCCATGGTCTGGACGGTGTGCAGCAAGGCCGCGTCGAGCGCGCTGACCACCAACACCGCGCGGGCCAGATGGCGCTGGGCGAGGTGGTCGATGAATTCGATCCCGTCCATGCCCGGCATGTCCAGGTCGACCATGACCACGTCCGGGGGCTGCGCCATGGCCTCCAGCAGGCGCAGCGCGCTGGCGCCGTCGGCGGCCTCGTAGGCGCGGGTGACGCCCAGTTCCGACAGCAGGCGCAGCGCCATGCGGCGCTGGAAGCCGTGGTCTTCGACCACCAGGACGCTCAGTGCCGATATGGACATCAGTTCCCCGGCCGCGCAACGCAACCACAGGCCGACAGCGTCGGCCGCGTACGGCGACTTTAGCCGTGTAGGGAGTTCAACGGGAACAAGGGCCGTAAACGGCCGGTGCGATGCACGGGCGGCGTGATCGACGACGACCGCCGGATCGGTCGCCGGTCACGTTATCGGATCGGATTTGCGGCACCCGCGTGTTGGCGGGTGCCGCGATGCGAGGCGGAGCTTGCGCGAGGCGCACGTTGCATGCACCCGTGTCTGCCCGCGCGATTCAGCCGTTCGCGCTCACGGCCACTTGGGTGGCTTCGCGGCCCAGGCCTGCTGCACTTCGGCCAGGGTCGCGCGCTCGCTGTCGCGCCACTCGGGCAGCAGCTCGGCGTAACGCGCGCTGGTGCGCCACTGGTCGGGCTCGGTGCGCACCGCGGCGGCGTACCATTGCACCGCTTCGTCCTTGCGACCCAGCGTCCACAGCACCAGCGCGTAGGTCGGCGGCATCCACGAGGCGTTGACGGTGCGCGCGTTGTGGACCGTGGCCCACAGCCTGAACGCGTCTTCTGGCGCACCCGCGCGGAACTGGTCCCAGGCGTAGTTCCAGTTGATCGCGCGCCAGAACGTGCTGCCGCCGTCGACTTCGCGCAAGGCGCGGCCGTACAGCTGACGGCCCAGATCGTTGCGGCCGGCCTGCATCGCCAGATGGGCGAGCTGAGCGGCTTCGTTGGGCGCGTGCGTCTTGCGTTCGAGAATCTTGGCCAGACGGTCGGTCGCCGCGTCGCCGGTTTCGCGCACCGCGATCACCGGCTTGGTGGTCTGCGCGTCGGCGTCGAAGTAGAACTCGTTCGGCTTGGGCAAGGTCTGGGCACCGGCGGCGCCGGAGAACAAGGCAGCGGCGAGTGCCGTGGCCAACAACAAATTACGCGTGAACATGTACGTGGATCCCCCTGTAGGCGCTCATATGCTAACCGTTCGAATGCCGGTTCCATGAACGGGCGCACATACTTCGCCCAATTGCGCATAGTCGGCACGTAGAAAGCATGCCGTTGCGTATGTTAAGCGTGAGGCTTCTTTCCTGAATGCAGGAGCGGAATGAGCCGCGACCGCGCCATTGCGATCACGCGGACTGTCCGCTCCCACATCCCGAGCGCCGCTTATTCGGCCGGATGCAGGGTCACCGCATCCAGCGCCCACAGCGGGTCGTGCGTGCCGCTGGCGAACACGAAGCACAGGTCGTGGCGACCGTCGCGCGCCGGCAGCTTGGCGCGCAGCGTGGTGATCCCGTCGGAGCGTTTGGCCGCGGCCAGCGGCAGGCGCGCGATCGGCGCGCTCTTGCAATCGTCCAGGCGCACTTCCAGCGCGCCGCCTTGCACCGCCTTGCGCGTCACGATCTTGTCGGTGTCGTGCCAGAGCTGGAAGTTGTACGGCAGCTGGCCGACCTGGACCTCGATCGCGCCGATGCCGTCGAGCGCCGCGGCCGGGTAGATCCAGCACGGATCGATCAGGTTGACGGTCAGCGCGGCGCGCTCGCCGTCGCGGCCGCCATCGCGCGCGGCGTCGTCCTCCAGGCGCAGGTTGTAGCCCTCGCGGCACGGCCGCAGGCCGGCGCTGGTGCGACGGCTCAGGCCGGCCAGGTCGCGGGCGCTGAAACGGCGCGGCGCGGCCACCGGGCGGCCGTCGAAAAAAGTCGTGGCGACGAGGTCGAGCGGCAATGTCGCCGGCAGCGGTTGCCGGTAACGCGGCGACGTCGGGTCGGGATCGCCGCCGTCGGTGCGGTAGCGGATCTCGCCGAAGCCGGCCTGGTTCGACAGGGTCAGTTGCGGCTGTCCATCGGCGCCATCGATGAGCTTGAACGACACCGCATAGGCGACATCGCTGACGAGCACGTCCTGAGCGCGGTAACGCGCGAGCTGCGGCGCCAGGCGCTGCTGGAAATCGTTCCAGTCGCGGTTGGCCGTCGGCGACCACACCACTTCGGCCAACGCGTCCAGACGTGGATACAGCGTGGTCTGGACGCGATCGAAACCGCGCCGGTGCTCGCTCCACAGATTGGCCTGCGCGCCGATCACGTGTTTGCTCTGCTGCGCGGTGAGTTCGGCCGGCACGATCGAGAAATCGTAGAAGTTGCGCAAGGTGCTGGCCGGGAAGCGTCCGGGCGTTTCGTCGTCGCGATCGCTCTGCACGTAGTCGAGATACAACTGCCGATCGGGCGCGACGATCACGTCATGGCCTTCGCGCGCGGCCTCGACCGCGCCGGCGGTGCCGCGCCAGGACATCACCGTCGCGTTGGCCGGCAGGCGGCCGCCTTCGAGAATTTCGTCCCAGCCCAGCAGGATGCGGTCGTGCGTCTGCAGATGCTGGCCGATGCGGCCGACGAACCAGCTCTGCAAGGCCATCTCATCCTTGAGGCCGAGCGACTTGATCCTGGCCTGCACTTTTTTGGATGCGATCCATTGGTCCTTGGCCGCTTCGTCGCCGCCGATATGGATGTACTTCGACGGGAACAGCCCGGCGACTTCGTCGAGCACGTTTTCCAGGAAGGTGAAGGTCGAATCGTCGACGCCGAACAGATAGGTGTGCACGCCCCAGTCCGGCGACACCCGCGGCGCCTTGCGCACGACGTCGGTCACGCCGAGGTTCGGATACGACGCGATCGCGGCCTGCGCATGCCCCGGCATCTCGATCTCCGGCACCACGGTGATGTGGCGCGCGGCGGCATACGCGACCACGTCGCGGATTTGTTCCTGAGTGTAGTGACCGCAGTACGGCCGCGGCTTGCCCTGCGCGTCGCGGCCGTTGGCGCCGGCGAGGATGCGGCAGCCGCCGACTTGCGTCAGGCGCGGGTATTGCTTGATCTCGATGCGCCAGCCCTGGTCGTCGGTCAGATGCCAGTGGAAGGTGTTGAGCTTGTGCAGCGCCATCTGGTCGATGACCGACTTGACCTCGTCGACGCTGCGAAAATGCCGCGCTACGTCCAGCATCACCCCGCGCCACGGATACGCCGGCGCGTCCTCGATGCGCTGCGCGGCGATCCGGATCGCGCCCTGGCCGCCGTCGGCGGTGAGCAATTGCCATAGGCTGACCGCGCCGTAGAACAGGCCGGCCTCGGTGCGCGCGCGGATGCGCACGCCGTCGGACTGGATGTCGAGCACATAGGCTTCGTCACCGATCGCCAGCTCCGGTTCGATGCTCAGCGCGATCGCGTCGCGCGCGTTCGTGGATGCGGTTTGAGTTTCGGAGACGACCGGCGCGAAGCCACGCAATGCGCGCACCTTGGCGGCGAAGTAATCGGCCACGCGGCGTTCGCCGGCTTGGCCGACATGCACCTGCAGCGGCGTGTTCGCGTCGAATTCGAACTGGCCGCGCTGGGCCTGGGTCTTGAGCGGACGCGGGATGATCGCGGTGCGGTGGGCTGTGAACGTGTCGCGCGTTGCGCTCGCCGGTTCGCTGTCGTGCGCGGCCTGTTTATGCGCGGCGGCCTCACGCGGAGCGGCGCTGTGGCACGCGGTCAACGCGGCGGCCAGAGCGGCGGCGGCGAGCAGGCTGCGGGTCGTGCGCGTCTTCATCGGGGGCCTTGGTTCGAGATTCGAGATTCGGGATTCGGGATTCGGATTTGCGAGATCGTCAGCGAACGGCAGCCCACATGCCGCCGTGCCCCGCCGAATCCCAAATCCCGAATCCCCAATCCCCAATCCCCAACCAAAAGAAACCCGACACGCAAGTGCCGGGCTTCGGGTGTCACCGGGGGGCGATTGCGCCATCGCCCGACCGTTGTCGCGCGCCGGCCTTGCGGCCGACGCGCGCTTACCGCTTCGATCGCCGTGCAGGCCGATCAGAAGTTGAACCGGAACGCGGCCATGTAGCGGCGACCGCTGTGGTACTTGCCGACCGGCTTGTCCTGGTTGCCCGAGTACTGCACGTACTCTTCGTCGAGGATGTTCATCGCGTCGAACGACAGGCCCATGTTTTCGTTGAACTTCCAACCCACGCTGGCGCCCAGCTCGGAGTAGTCGTCCACGCTCGCCGGCGCCGCGCCGGCCACGTAGCCGCCGGCCAGGTAATGGCTGCGCCAGTTGTACGACAGGCGCACGCTCAGCGGGCCCTTTTCGTAATACGGGCTGATCGCGACGCTGTCGCGCGACTGGTACGGCAGCGGATCGCCGGTGTTGTTCTCGCCATCGGCGTAGGTGTAGTTCGCGGTCATGCCGAAGCCGGTGTCGGCGAACGGCTGCTGGTAGCTGACGTTGAAGCCCTTGACCTTGCCCTTGCCGGCGTTGCGCGGACGCTGGATGTCGTAATCGCAATAACCATCGGCGGTGCAGCCGTGGAAACCGACCAGGGTGGTGTCGAACACCACGCGGTTGGTGTCGCGGATCGAGTTGTACTGACGCTCGATCCGGGCCGCGCTGTCGATGTAGTTGTCGATGTCCTTGTAGAACACCGAGGCGGCCAGCACCGACTGCTCGGCGAAGTACCACTCGGCCGACAGGTTGAAGTTGGTCGACTCGTACGGCGACAGCTCGGCGTTGCCGCCGCTGCCGTTGTAGGTGGTGTCGTTGAGGAAGGTGTTGTTGACCATCTGGTTGTACGGCGCCCAGGCGATCACCTTGGCCGCGGCGAAACGCAGCAGCACGTCGTTGCCGGTGTCGTAGACGACGTTGAACGACGGCAGGAAGAAATCCTCCTTGCGCGACTTGGTCTGCCACTTGCTGGCCAGATCGGTCAGGCTCGGCGCGCCGCCGTAGACGAAGCCGCTGGCGTCGGTCTTGGACTCGACGTAACGCACGCCGAAGTTGCCTCGCCAGGCGCCGGCCGAGAAGTCGGCCTGCACGTAAGCGGCGGTGTTGGTCTGTTCCAGCGCCCAGGTGTTGTTGAGGTAGCCGGCCGCGTCGGGGTTGTTGAAGTCGAGCGGGCTGCCCTTGACCCAGTCGAGCACGTTGCCGCGACCGACCTGGATATGGCGGCCGTGATCGCCGGTGAAACCGCGGATGTCGGTCAGGCCGATGGTGCCGACGTCGGCCAGGGTGCCACGGTTGACCGGGCCGTAGATGTTGAGGTCGAACGACTCCTCATGCTTGGCGCGGCGCACGCCGAACTGCAGGTTGTTGATCGCGCTGTCGAACTCGACATTGAAATCGACCTGGCCGTAGGTGTCCTTGCTTTCGGTGGAGAACACGCCGTTGTTGCCCATCCAGCCGTTGGTCAGGCCGCCCGAGGGACCCCAGTTGGCCGGATTGCGCGCGGCGTCGGGGTTGTCGAACTTGATGCCGCGGTTGATGTCCCAGCTGAAGCCGCCGTTGTAGACCGGCTCGATGAAGTACTGCGCCAGGTTTTCGTTTTCCGACTTGCTGCTGCCGATCTGGCCCTTGAAGCCCCAGCCTTCGCCCTTGAACGAGGTGCGCAGGTCGATGCCCTTGGTGACCACTTCCGACTCGCGCACGTTGTTGTCGTAGATCACCGTGCCGCCGAGCGGATCGGCGTTGGCGTTGGAATGGCCGCTGGTGACCACGCCGTTCTTGGCGTCGCCGAGCTGGTTGACCGCGCCGACGGTGCCGTCGTTCCAGGTCAGGAAGCTGTACAGCGACTGGTTGTAGTTGTCGAAGTTTTCCTTGATGTACAGGCCCTGCAGATCGATGTTCCACTGATCGTTCGGCTGGAACTGCAGATTGACCACGGCGCTGTCGCGCTTGCGGTGCTGCTGGAACCAGGCCGCGTTGATCGAGTTGGGCACTTCCGCGTTCGGGTCGAGCCCGGCGCGCGCGGCGTTGGTGAAGGTCGAGGCCTTGGCGTAGCCGAAGATCTCCAGGCCCTGACGGTCGACCTGTTCTTCGTAGTGCTGCGCGGCGACGGAGATACCGAAGTTTTCCTGCGGGTTCTTCCAGCTGTACAGCACCGAGGCGCTCGGGCGGCCCTTGCTGCCCTGATCGCTGTAGTTGTAGCTGACCGAGCCCGCGACCGAGTTGGCGTCGAGGTCGAGCGGCTTGCGCGTGTGCATCAGCACCGTGCCGCCGAGGCTGCCTTCGGTGATGCGCGCTTCCGACGACTTGATGATTTCCAGTCGGCCGAGGATTTCCGGCGCGAGCAGGGTGTAATCGAAGCCGCGGTTGGGCTGTTCGCCGTACAGCCAGATCGCCTGCGCGACCGGGTGGCCGTCGAGGAACGACAGGTTGAGGCTCGGATCGGTGCCGTCGATGCTGACGCGTTCGCCCTGGCCGAAGCGACGATCCAGGGTCACGCCCGGAATCTGCGACATGGCTTCGGCGACGTTGGTGCTGGCGAACTTGCCGATGTCCTCGGCGGTGATCGCTTCGGACACGGTCACGTTGGCCCGCTTGGTGTCGAGCGATTTTTCCAGGCTCGCGCGGATGCCGGTGACCACGACGGTGTCGAGATCGGTGGCTTGCGAGGCGGCGGCCGGGGCCGCGTCCTGGGCGAACGCCAGGCCAGGACCCATCAACAGGGCCGTGACGATGCTGGCAGACAAGATGGTCTTGCGCGCTTTCATTTTGTTCCTCCCTCGGGCGGTGATGGCTGTGCGATCGTCCGGGGAACCGGTTCGTCGCCAAGTCCGGTGTTTTGACTGCGGGTGCGGTGATGCGATCCGGTCGCGGCGAGCGCCGTGTCCGGGGTGTTGCGGTACTGCCGCCTTCGATGCGAATCCGCGATGGCGCGCGCGCCGCGATCGGCGCGCGCGGCGGTTTCGCATTTACTGCATGGGGTGCCGCGGCGCGGGCTCGGCGTCGGCCGCCGTCTGCGCCAGGTGCTGCAGGTACCAGCTCGCCGCGCCGATCACGCCGAGCCGTTCGTTTTCGATCAGCCGCACCGGCACGCGTTCGAGCACCGGGCGCATCACGCCCTTGTCGAGCATGCGCGGGTGGAACTGGCTGTCGGGCACGAAGTCCTTGAGTTGCGGCAGGATGCCGCCGGCGATGAACACCGACTTGGCGCCGCTGATCACGGTCAGATCGCCGATCACGCTGCCGAGCAGCGCGCAGAACGTCAGCACCGCTTCGCGCGCGATCGCTTCGCCGCGACGCGCGGCGTCGGTGATCGCGGCCGGCGCGCGCAGCGAGGCGTCCACGCCGCTGAGCGTGCACAGCGCGCTGTACAGATTCACCAGCCCGGGGCCGGAGACGAAATATTCGGTCGGTACGTGGGTCTGCCCGCGTTGCTGGGCCAGACGCAACATGTCGGCTTCGCGCGCGTTGCCCGGCGCGAACGCGGTGTGGCCGGCTTCGGTCGGCAGCACCACGGTGCTCTTGCCATGCGGAATGCGCACCGCCGCGCCCAGGCCAGTGCCCGGGCCGATCACCAGCACCGGGCCGGCGGTGGCGTCGGAGTCGCCGACACCCGGCGTGAGCAGGGTGGAATCGGCCGGCGCCATGCACTGGGCGGCGTTGGCGTTGGCCTGGAAATCGTTGATGACCAGCACTTCGTGCAGGCCCAGTTCGCTGCGCAACTGCGACAGCGAGATGCGCCAGGGAAGATTGGAATTGACCACCTCGTCGTCGAGCACGACGCCGGCGGTGGCGATCACCACCCGGTCCACGCCCACGCCGTTGCCGGCGATGAACTCGGCCAGGATCGCGGCCAGCCCCGGGTAATCGGCGCACACGTACTTGCGGTGGGCGAGCACGGCCACGGTCGAATCGCCGCCGCTGCCAGGACGCACCAGGCCGACTCGGGTGTGGGTGCCGCCGACATCGGCGGCGATGAAGCTGCCCGCGGACGCGTTCACGGCCGGGGTGAGTCTGGGTGCGGCGCTCATGCGTGTCCCTTCCAGCGGCGCGGCGCGACGCGCGACGCTTGCGCGTCGATCGGTCCATTCGCGATGCGTCCCCGCGGCACGGTCGTCGTTGCGACCCGTGCCCCTAACAGCGTGTCCCACTGCATGCGCCCTCCACGGCTGCCCATCGGTTTCCCCTGGCGGCGCCGAGATTGCTCCGGGTTTGACAACGTTGTCAACAGCGCCGTCAGAAACGCCCATCCGGTCGCGCAATCGTGGATTTAAGACGCCATTTCGTGGTGCGCCGCAACATACGTCCGCGCGTCGTCGATCACGGTATGGCAGGGGTTTCGAGGCTTTTTTACCGCCCGCGCTGGCGTGGGCCGCGGACTTGTGACAACGTTGGGCGGTCGTTTGTCGTACCGGTCAAGCCGGATGACTGCGAGACGTGGCGGGCGGTCCCCGCTGCTCTGGGAGGGGAGTCACATGTCGGTTTCCAACGCCAACGCTCAGCCGCGGTATCTGGGCTCGATCGCGATCATCGGCGCGCTGTTCTTCGTGTTCGGTTTCGTCACCTGGCTCAACGGGCCGTTGATCGCTTTCGCCCAGCTCGCCTTCGATCTCGACGAGGTCGGCGCGTTCCTGGTGCCGATGGCCTTCTATCTTTCGTACTTCTTCCTCGCGGTGCCGTCCTCGGCGATCCTGCGCCGCACCGGCATGAAACGCGGCATGGCGCTGGGCCTGCTGGTGATGGCGATCGGCGCGGCGGTGTTCGGCGAGTTCACCACCCAGCGCTGGTACCCCGGCGCGCTCGGCGGACTGTTCGTGATCGGCGCGGGCCTCGCGGTGTTGCAGACCGCGGTCAATCCCTACATCAGCATCCTCGGCCCGATCGAGGGAGCGGCGCAGCGCATCGCGGTGATGGGCATCTGCAACAAGGTCGCCGGCATCCTCGCGCCGATCGTGCTCGGCACGATGGTGCTGCACGGCATGGGCGATCTGGCCGAGCAGGTCAAGGCGGCCGATCCGGCGACCAAGGCGCAGTTGCTCAACACCTTCGCCTCCAGCATCCACGGGCCGTATCTGATGATGGCCGGGTTGCTGGCGCTGCTCGCGGTCGGCGTGCTGTTTTCGCCGCTGCCCGAGCTGCGCGCGGCCGAGGCCAACCGTTCCGCGTCCGATGGCGCCGGCGACAGCGGCAGCCTGCTGCAGTACCCGCATCTGTGGCTCGGCGCGCTGTGCATCTTCGTCTACGTCGGCGTGGAGGTGATGGCCGGCGACGCGATCGGCACCTACGGCCACAGCTTCGGATTGCCGCTCGACAAGACCAAGTTCTTCACCTCGCTGACCCTGGGCGGGATGCTGGTCGGTTACGTGGTCGGCCTGATCGTGATTCCGCGCTTCATCTCGCAGGAGCGCTACCTGAGCCTGTCGGCGGTGCTCGGCGTGGTGTTGACGATCGGCGCGTTCGCGACCCACGGCTATGTGTCGGTGGGCTTCGTGGCGGCGCTGGGCTTCGCCAACGCGATGATGTGGCCGGCGATCTTCCCGCTCGGCATCCGCGGGCTGGGCCGGCATACCGAGGTCGGTTCGGCGGTGATGATCATGGGCATCGCCGGCGGCGCGGTGGTTCCGCAGCTGTACGCGGTGCTCAAGCAGCACCTGGATTTCCAGCTGGTGTTCCTGCTGCTGATGGTGCCTTGCTATCTGTACATCCTGTACTTCGCCCAGGCCGGGCATAAGGTCGGCCTGCGCGATCGCCGCGGCGCTTCGGCGGACGCGGTGGCGGCGTCTTCTTCGAATTGAGGTTGCGGGGGAGAGCAAGAGCAAATCCCCCCTGGCCCCCCTTTTTTAAAGGGGGGAACAGCCGCGGTGATCGGGATGTTCCGGCACTGCCTGGAGCGGCTCGAGGCGACGTAACCCAACGCTCCCAACGAATCCATATCGAAGAATCCCCCCTTTAAAAAAGGGGGGCAGGGGGGATTTGCTCTTTGCCGCACAGCTCAAGCAACAATTCCCGTTCAGCCAAGGCCGCGAACGAGCGGTCAACTTTTCACCAAACCGTTTCAAACGCCGGCCCCGTCGCAATCGCCGCTGGTCGCTGCGACTGCGCTTCGGTATCGTGGGCGTAATGAATGCGCCGCCTCCCCACGCCGGCGCGGTCGCGCCTACCGGTGCGCAGACCGCGCGCGCGCTGCGTTACCTCGTCCGTGTGCCCCTGTTGCTGTGGCATGTGCTTATCCACCTGCCGCTGTTGCTGCTGCTCACCTCGCCGCTGACCGCGCAATTGCCGATCGGCGCCGAAACCCTGGAACACCGTTTGATCCGCGCCTGGTCGGCCGGGCTGATGCGGATCTTCGGTTTCCGCCTGCGCCGGGTCGGCACGCCGCTGGCGGGGGCGACCCTGTTCGTGGCCAACCACGTCAGCTGGGTCGACATCGAGATCCTGCACAGCCAGCGGATGATGGGTTTCGTCGCCAAGCGCGAGATCGCCAGCTGGCCGGTGGTCGGTTGGCTGGCCGCGCGCGGCGAGACCATCTTCCATCACCGCGGCAATACCGAATCGCTCGGCGGCGTGCTGCACGAAATGCTCGCGCGCCTGCGCGCGGGCCGCTCGGTCGGCGTGTTCCCCGAAGGCGGCACCCGCGGCGGCGGCGAGATCGGCCCGTTCCATGCGCGCATCTTCCTGGCCGCGGTCGAGGCCGGCGTGCCGGTGCAACCGGTGGCGCTGCGCTACGGCGAGCACGGCGACGCCCAGGCCGTGGTCGCGTTCCAGGACAAGGAAAGCTTCTTCGCCAATTTCCTGCGCCTGCTCGGCGAACCTGGGCGGCTGGCCGAAGTGCATTTCCTGACCCCGATCGCGCCCGGCGAAGCCGACGGTCGCCGTCGCATCGCCGAACTGGCGCGGCAGCGCATCATCGAGGCGATGGCGAGCTGAGACCATGCTGACCGCTGCCGATTACGCGCCACCGCGCTGGTTACGCAATGCGCACGTGCAGTCGGCGCTGGGATCCAGCCCGCTGCGCCGGCGGCACGCGGAACGGCGGCTGGCGCAGGTCGGCGCGCATACCCAGCCGCATCTGATCGAAACCGGCGACGGCGTGCGCCTGCACGGCCTGCACAGCGCGATGCCGGGGGTGAAGGCGCGCGGTCTGGTGCTGTTGCTGCACGGCTGGGAAGGCAGCGCCGATTCCAACTACATGCGCCTGACCGCGGCGCGCCTGCTCGAGGGCGGGTTCGAAGTGTTCCGGCTGAATTTCCGCGACCACGGCGACACCCATCACCTCAACGAAGGCCTGTTCCACTCCAACCGCATCGAGGAAGTGGTCGAGGCCACCGCCGAGATCGCCCGGCGTTTTCCGCTGCGGCCGTTATCGGTGGCGGGCTATTCGCTCGGCGGCAACTTCGCCCTGCGGCTGGCGCTGCGCGCGCCGCAGGCGGGCCTGCCGCTGACCCACGTGGCCGCGGTGTGTCCGGTGCTCGATCCGGGCCGGACCATGGCCTCGATGGAGTCCGGCTTGCCGCTGTACCTGTGGTACTTCGAGCGCAAATGGCGCGAATCGCTGTCGCGCAAGCGCGCGCTGTTTCCGGGCGTGCACGATTTCGACGACCGCACCCTCGGCCTGAGCATGCGTCCGCTGACCCAGTGGATGGTCGAGCGGCATACCGACTTCGGCACCCTGGAGCGCTATTTCGAAGGCTATTCGGTCGCCGGCCCGCGCCTGGCGCAGGTCGAGGTGCCGGTGAGCATCCTGATGGCGGTCGACGACCCGGTGATCCCGGTGGCCGATTTCAACGATCTGGAATTGCCGGCGCATTCGCGGCTGGAAGTCGCGCCGTGGGGCGGGCATTGCGGGTTTTTGGAGAACGCGCATCTGGATGGGTTCGCCGAGCGCTGGATCGCGGATCGGATGGAGTCGATGGCGTCGGGGTGATGCCGCGGCGCGGTCCGGCGCTTGCCGACGGGGCCGCGTGTATCTTGCCGCCAGCCACCCGCGCCGAGCCGCGAGCATGCACGCCATGCACAGGCAGCGCGGCGGGTTTGACTATCTTTTCAGCCGTGGGGAACACACCGGTATGCGAATCGATGCTCCGAAGTGCCTGCTGTCGGCCGGTCTGGCGACGATGCTCGCGAGCGCGGCGGTCGCCGCCGCGGAACTTCCGCAAACGCCGGCCGAACGCGCCAAGCTCTACGCCGACGCGGTGGCGCAGGCGCAGCAGCGCTACGCCGAGTCGCTGCGGGCGCAGCCGCTGCTGAAGCCGCAGTCGCGGCCCTGCGACGTGTTGCTGGCGGCGACGATGCCGTCCGAGCGCACCCAATGGAACTGGAGCGGCGCGTGCAAGAACGGCGCGGCGGAAGGCAGCGGCATCGCGGACGTGTACTTCGACGGCAAACACAAATGGCGCTATGTCGGCGCCATGTCGGCGGGCGAACGCAGCGGCGCCGGCGAGATGCTCAGCGCGTCGGGTTATCGGGTCAAAGGCGAGTACGCCAAAGACGAGCTCAATGGCCAAGCCTATGTGGTCGACGTCGATTGGCAGACGGTCGGCACCATCACCTATGTCGACGGCACCCGCGAAGGCCCCGCCTGGTACGCCAGCGGCGACGGCAGCGGCTCGCAAGGGCGGCATCGCGACGGCATCCAGGTCGATGGCGTGCGTTATACGTACGAGGGCGGCGTCGAAAAAGTCGGCAAGTGAGTCGCCGTCGCTCAGGCGCTATCGGCTGAGGCAGGTCGCGCATTTCAGCGCCGGTCCGGGCCGTCGATACATCCGTCCCGTCAGGCCAGCAGTGCCGTGCCCGCGGGCCTTGGCGCCGAAGCCGGAAAAGGCGCAAATCCGCGCGCGCGCCTACAATCGCCTCTCTTATTCCCGCGCGAAGCACTTCTCATGTACGAATCCATCCTCGATGCCCTGCGCCGCGGCGCGGCGGCTCAGGCGCTGAGCGCCGCCGAACAGGCGGTGTCGGCCGACCCGCAAGATGCGACCGCGCACCGCCTGCATGCGGCCGCGCTGCGCTTGAACGGCGATCGCGAAGGCGCCGTGGCCGCGCTCGACCGCGCCATCGGCATCACCCCGGAAGACGCCCAGCTGTACCTGGAACGCGCCGGCGCCCAGCTCGACGGCCGTCAGCTCGACGACGCCCAGGCCTCGCTCGCGCGCGCGATCGGGCTCGATCCGAACCAGTTCCCGGCTTACATCATGAAAGCCCAGCTCGCGATCGTGCGCGGCGATCTGGACGAGGCCGAGCGCCTGGGCCGCACCGCCGCGCGGATCGCGCCGGAGCACCCGCAGGTCAGCACCATCGAAGGCGTGCTCGCGCTGCGCCGCGGCGACGCCGACCGCGCCCTGGCCGTGCTCAGCCACGCCTCGACCCTGGCCCCGGACGATCCGCAGGTGCTGCACGGCCTGGGCTTCGCCTACCTGGCCAAGGGCCACCTGGCGTTCGCCGAGCAGGCCTTCACCACCCTGGCCGAGCGCCATCCCGAACAACCGACCCTGCAGTTGCTGATCGCCGACCTGCTGCGCCTGCAGCAGCGTTTCGGCGACGCCGCCGACCGCATCGCCGACCTCGCCCAGCGCGACGATGCCGGCTTCGGCGTGAAGCGTTGGGCCGGTGAACTCGAGCTCGACGCCGGTCGTCCCGAACGCGCGCTGCCGCTGCTGCGCGCCGCGTTCGATCAACATCCCTACGACCCGCGCACGCTCAACGGCATCATCGCCGCCTGGCGCAGCCTGGACGACGCCGACGGCGCGCGCGAAGCGCTCGAAGGCGCGCTCGCGCAGCATCCGCAAGCCGCCGATCTGTGGCGCGCGCGGCTGGTGCTGGAACCGTTCGGCGACGCCGCCGCGCTGGCCGTGATCGATCGCTGGCAGCAGGCCATGCCCGGCCATATCGCCGCGCTGGAAGCACGCGCGGCGGTCCACGACCAGAGCGGCGAACATGATGAGGCCGTCGCCATCGCCCACCGCATCGTCGAACTCAGTCCCGGCGACGTGCGCGCCGAGATGCGCATCGTCCAGGCCCTGGCCGAGCGCGATCCCGACGCCGCCGCCGAGCGCATCGAGCGCTTGATCGGCATGGCAGTGGACCCGCAGGTCAAGCGCGAACTGCGGCAGATGCTCGGCCGCAGCCTGGATCTGGCCGACCAGCCCGAGGCCGCCGCGGCGACCTGGGCCGAGCTGCATGCCGAAGTCGTCGACCAGCGCCTGCCGTTCAACACGGTCAGCAAGCGCGGTGGCGTCGAATGGCCGGCGCTGGCGCCGGTCGCCGACGGCACCCGCGGCATCCTGCTGCTGTGGGGCGCGCCGGGTTCGCGGGTCGAACGCATCGGCCAGGTGCTCGGCGCGGTCGGCGCGCCGCTGCTGGTCGACCGTTTCGGCGGACAGCCGCCGAGCGATCCGCTGCAACGTTACGGCTCGGTCGACGAACTGCTCAGCGGCGCATTGGACCCGGCGTTCCTGGTCAAGATGTACCGCGCGGCGCTGCCCGCGCGCGGCGTCGGCGACGGCCCGGTGTTCGACTGGCTGCTGTGGTGGGACAACGCCCTGCTGCGCGCGATGCGTCCGTATCTGTCCGAGGCGCTGCTGCTGATCGCGGTGCGCGACCCGCGCGACATGCTGCTGGACTGGCTGGCTTACGGCAGCCCGACCCCGTACGCGCTGCCCTCGCCCGAACAGGGCGCGCGCTGGCTGGCGCAGACCCTGGAGCAGGTCGCCGACCTGCACGAGGGCGATCTGTTCCCGCACAAACTGGTCAAGCTGGACGAAACCGGCGACGAGCCGACCGCGATCGCCCAGGTCCTGGCCGACGCGCTGCGCGTGCAGGTGTCGTTGCCCAACGGCCTGAGCCTGCCGCAACGTTTGCCCGACGGCCGCTGGCGCCAGTACGCCGAGCCGCTGGCCGAAGCGTTCGCGCTGCTGGCCCCGGTCGCGCGCCGCCTCGGTTACCCGCATACCTGAGTGCGTTCCGGCCGCATCGCTGCAACACAGCGATGCGGCCCATCGCGATCCACGGCCACACGCGGATGCGATGCTCGCGGTCCGGGCCGATCCGCGAACCGCCCGGACTCGTTCAACCGGACTCGTTAACCGGACCCGATCCGAACCCATCGAAGGAATCTCCCGATGCGTATCCACAGCACCAGCTTCCAGCACCGCCAGCGCCTGCCGGCCGAGTTCGCCGCCGGCCAGGCCACCGCCGACGGCTTCGGCTTCGCGCCCAACCGCAATCCGCATCTGGCCTGGGACGAGGTCCCGGAGGGCACGCGTTCGTTCGTGCTGCTGTGCATCGACCCGGACGTGCCGACCGTGCCCGAACTGGTCGGCCGCGCCGACGTGCAGATTCCCGAACACCAGGTGCGCGCCGACTTCATCCACTGGGTGGTCGCCGACATCGCCGCCGAGGTGCGCGAGATCGCCGCGGGCAGCTGCAGCGACGGCGTCACCGCGCACGGCAAGCGCGATCCGGCCGGGCCGCAAGGCGCGCGCCAGGGCATCAACGATTACACCGGCTGGTTCGCCGGCGACCCGGACATGGCCGGCGACTATTACGGCTACGACGGTCCGTTCCCGCCGCCCAATGACCTGCGCCTGCACCGCTATTTCTTCCGCATCTTCGCCCTGGATGTCGAGCGCCTGCCGCTGGACGCACGCTTCACCGCCGCCGATGCCTTGAATGCGATGCACGGCCACGTGCTCGGCGAGGCGACGATCTACGGTACCTATTCGCTCAATCCTTCGGTCAAGGGCTGAGCGCATGAGCGCGAACCGCGTCGCCATCGTCACCGGCGCCAGCCGCGGCATCGGCGCTGCGATCGCGCGTGAGCTGTCGGCGCAGGGCCTGTCGCTGGTGCTGACCGCGCGCTCGCGCGCCGAACTCGACACGCTGGCGGCGCAGTTGCCGCAGCCGGCGTTGGCGATCGACGCCGACCTGTCCGAGCCGGCCGCCGCCGCGCGTATCGTCGAGGCCACGCTGGCGCATTACGGCCGACTCGATGTCGTGGTCAACAATGCCGGCGCGACCCCGCGCGGCGATTTTCTCGGCTTTTCCGACGCCGACTGGGACGCGGGTTTCGCGCTCAAGTTCTTCGGCGCGGTGCGCCTGTGCCGCGCGGCGTGGCCGGCATTGGTCGCCAGCGGCGGCGCGATCGTCAACATCGCCGGCATCGGCGGACGCACCGGCAACGCCGAGTTCGCGATCGGCGGTTCGGTCAACGCCGCGCTGCTGAACCTGACCAAGGCGCTGGCCGATCGCGGGGTCGGCGACGGCGTGCGGGTCAACGCGGTCAATCCCAGTTCGATCGCGACCGAGCGCACCCAGGTGCGGATCGATGCGATCGCCCGCGAGCGCGACCTCGAGCCCGCCCAGGCCGCGCAGGAACTCGCGCGCAAACTCGGCGTGGCGCGCTTCGGCGAACCGGCCGAAATCGCCCGGGTGGTGGCGTTTCTCGTCTCCGACGCGGCCAGCTACATGCAGGGCGCGATCGTCGATGTCGACGGCGGTCAGACCCGCACCCTGTAATCGCCGCCGCGCCATCCGCCCGCGCGTGCGCGCTGGTCCGATGAGGCGCTGGATTAGAATCGACGCCATCGACGAGGAACCGGCGCAATGGACGACAACCAGAACCCTTACCACGCGCCGCAGGCGGAAGTGCGCCGGGCCGAGCGCGTGGCGCAGTTGGTCACCGCCAGCCGCGGCCAGCGTTTCATCCACTACCTGATCGACACCCTGGCCTGCTACGCGATCATGTTCGCGGCGATGCTGGTCTACGTCGGCATCGGCGGCGAGGCCGTGGTGACCGCGATGCAGGAGCCCAACCCGCTGCGCAACGTGCTGATCAGCGTGACGATGATCCTGGTGTACTACGTGCCGATGGAAGGCATGTTCGGGGTCACCCTGGGCAAGTTGGTCACCGGCACCCGCGTGGTCGACGAACAAGGCCGGCCGCCGAGCTGGGGCCAGGTGCTCGGCCGCACCTTCGCCCGACTGATCCCGTTCGAAGCGTTCTCGCTGCTGTTCTCGCGCGACGACCGCGTCTCCGGCTGGCACGATCGCCTGCCCAAGACCCTGGTCGTGCGCAGCCGCTGAGCGGCGTGTGCCGCCGCGTGTCGGTCGCGGCACGCAGCCGGTCCGATGGCCGCCAAAGCCCCTTCGATGCCGCCGGTTTTGCGCGTATAACGCTGGCTGCATGGGGGCCGGTGCCCGCCTGTTCGCCGAGGGGGCTCGCGTCGGACAGCGGGTCGGGCCGCCGCCTGAGCGCCGGTTCGATGGCCGATCCATCCGACCCGCGAAAACCGGACGCGTAAACCGACCCGCGTACAGCAAGGAGAGCGACGCTTGAACGACAGCCATAATCCCTACCAAGTGGTCCCGCGCAGCGTCGATCCGTACGCGGCGCCCGCCTCGTCGCTCATCCATGAGGTCGAACTCGAGCCGGCCGGGCGCGGCCTGCGTTTTCTCAACTACCTCATCGATTCGCTGGCGCTCGGTTCCACTATTGGCTTCGTGTTGGGCGTGCTCGGCGCGATTCCGCGCGATCCGATCGCTTTTATGTTTCTCAACATCGGCGCGACCTTCGTGTACTACACGATCATGGAAGGCGCGTTCGGCGTCACCCTGGGCAAGCTCGCCACCGGCACCCGCGTGGTCGACGAGAACGGCGATCCGCCCACCTGGGGCCTGGCCATGATCCGCTCGCTGTGCCGCTTCATTCCGTTCGAAGCGTTCTCGTTGCTGTTCTCCGGCGAACGCCGCACCGGCTGGCACGACAGCCTGGCCGGGACCTTAGTGGTCAAGAAAATCTGATCGCCGCGTTCGATCCACCACGAGAGCCGACATGCTGGAAAATCCCTATCGCGCGCCGCACTCGGCGGTGGTCGATCCCGCCGCGCCAACCGAGCTGATCCCGGCGGAACGCTGGCGCAGGCTGCTGACGTTCGTGGTCGACTATTTCCTGATCAACCTGATCATGGCCTCGATCGAGTACGCACTGAGCTTGTGGTTGCTGCCGCCCGGACAAGTGATCGTCAATCGTCCGGCCGCGTACACGCTGGTGATGCTGTTCGTGAGCGCGTCGATCTACTACATCCCGCAGGAAGGCCTGTGGGGCGTGACCGTCGGCAAAGTGCTGACCGGAACGCGGGTGGTCGACGAACACGGCCGCCCGCCGGGCTGGCGCAAGGCGATCAAACGCACCGTGGGCCGGTTCATTCCGTTCGATGCCCTGGCGGTGCTGCTGACCGCCAGGCGCCGTGGTTTCCACGACGCCTGGCCTAATACTTATGTGGTGCGTCGTCGCTGAGGATTTGAGCGACGACTTGCGCGACAAGTCGCGGTGATGCGCCTTCGCGCGCGGCTCAGTGGCTCGGCGGCGGCACCATCTCGCTCTCGACCACCATGTCCAGCACATACGCCACCGACGGCGCGTCGGCCGGCGGATTCTTGATCTGGAACTTCTTCACCCGCACGACATTGCGTATGCCGGCTTCGTGCTTGTAGCCCTCGATGTCCTGGTACAGGAAATGCCATTCGTCGCTGGGCTTGAGCGCCACGCCGTTGGCGTCGTAGCTGCGCTCGCGCACCCACAGGCATTGGTGATCGCGCATCAACGGATGCGGGCAGGCGCGGCGCTGCGCATCGACTTCCAGGAACACGGTCGCGCCGGCGCCGCCGTAGCGGGTTTCCGCGGTCGCTTCGCCGCTGAGGTTCAAGGTGCCGCCCGAGGCGGTGGTCAGGCGCAGACGCGGCTGCGGCGCATCGCCTTCGATCGCGAAGGTGTTGCGGCCTTGCAGCTGCTGCGAGATCGCCGTGTCCATCTGCATCAGGCGCGGATCCTGGCAGGCCATCAGCGTGGTCTGGAATTCTTTCACCTCCAACTGCGCGCCCTTGATCGTGTACTGCGCGCCGACGTGATTGCAGCCGCCCGACACGCCCAGCCGATCCTTGACGAAGCTCAGGGTCAACGCGTACTTGCCTTCGCGCTGCAGCACGGCGATCGGCTTGCCGGCTTTATCGGTCGCGGTTTCCACCGTCCAGCGGTAGCCGCCCAGGTCGATCGAGCCGTTAGACGGGGCGGCGGCGGGCGAAGCCGATTCGCTGGGCATGGCGCTGTCCTTGGCGTTGGCATCGCGGTTGTGCGACGGCGCGGCGCAGGCGGCGAGCAGCGCGGTCGAGAGAGCGGCGGCGGCCCACAGGGCGGCCGGACGACGAGGGGAAAGGCGCGAGGTAGTCATGAGCGAGGATGATCCGTGCTGCGTTGCGAAGACTGGATCAACGTACCGAAACGCGCGATGGGGTCGGTGACGGGTCGGGCGCATTCAGCCGCGAGCCAGCGCGGAATTGAACTGCGATGCGGCGCGCGTCATCGCCTCGACGCGGGTCACGGCTCGCGCGGTTTGGCGAACTTCTGCGCCAGCTCGCGCTGCGCACGTTCCAAGTCCAGACCCGCATCCGAGTCCGGCTCGGCCGCTGCGTCGTCGTCTTCGCCGTCGAACTCGCCCTCATCGGCGAGCACATCGTCCAGATGCGCGAGCAACTGCGCGACATCGACCGCGGCGCTGTGCATGCGCTCGTTCGGAAACACGCCCACCACCACGCCGGCCTCGGCCATCGACGCGGCGGCGCGATCGCGCCACGCGCTCAGTTCGCGCTCGGCCGGCGCGTAGGTCTGCAACTGCGGCGCGCGCACCAGGCAGGCGCGCGCGGTCGCCGCCGACGGCCACGCCGGCAACAATTCCTGACCGTCTTCGTCGAACAAGGTCAGCACGAATTCGCCCGACACCGCGACCCAGAACTTGCCGGTGCGCGCGACCGATTCCAGGAACGCGGCATAGCGCTCGGCGCCGGACAACTGCACGTAGTCGAGCAACTGCTGTTCGGCGAGGCGGTCTTGTTCGTTCATCGATGCGGTTCCGGTGCGTGGATCAAAGGCGTCGCGCTCAGCTGCCCGACGGCATCAGCAGCAACAGCGCCGCGCCGAATGCGACGCGGTACACCGCGAACGCGGTGAAACGATGGCTCTGGATATACCGCAACAGCCACTTCACCGCGATGAAGGCGGTCACCGCCGAGGCGATGAAGGCCACCGCCAGCGCGCTCCAGTCTTCGTTGGCCGCGGCCGGCGTGCCGAGCACGTGCATCAGCTCGTAGCCGCTGGCCGCGAACATGGTCGGGATGCCGACCAGGAACGCGAACTCGGTCGCCGCCGCGCGGCTGGTGGTGCCGGCGAGCAGCGCGATGAAGATCGTCGCCGCCGAACGCGAGGTGCCCGGAAACACCCCAGCCACGACCTGGGCGATGCCGACCAGCGCCGCCACGGTCCAGGTGATCTGGCTGCGTTCGCCGAGGGCGGCGGCGCGCTTGGCGGCGAAGTGCTCGGCCGCGACCATCCACACACCGCCCAGCACCAGTGCCCAGGCGATCGGAGTGACGTGGTCGGGCAAGGTGAAACCGGCCTTCTTGACCGCGATGCCGAGCACCGCGGTGAGGCCGAAGGCCAGGCCGAGCTTGAGCAGGTAGTCGAGGTTGTCGCGCTGGGTGAAACCGGTCGCCAGCCCCCACAGGCGCTTCCAGTAGATCACCACCACCGCGAGGATCGCGCCGGCCTGGATCGAGATGTTGAACAGGTCCGAGCGGGCGCCGAGCCAGTGCTGGGCGATCAGCAGATGGCCGGTGCTGGAGATGGGCAGGAATTCGGTGATGCCTTCGATGATGCCCAGGAGCAGGGCGGCTAGCAGGTCGGTCATTGGGGCCGGGATTCGAGATTCGGGAGTCGGGATTCGCCACAGCGAGGGGCGAGTCGGCGGGCAGGATAGCTGAAACGCCATTGATCCAAGTTGGTGCGGATCGAGTTTGTAACGCACCAACTTGGATCATTGCTGCGTCGCGTCAAGATTTAGTTCTATACAAATCATGTACTTGGAGAATATGGAAACTTGGCACGCGGTTTGCATCCTGTAACGGCAGGCGGCTCCAAAGCCCTCGTGTCGCACGAATCTCCAATCCCAAATCCCCAATCTCGGATCCAACCCATGTCTCTCGAACACGTCGAAAAGCTCGTTAAGGACCACAAGGTCGAATTCATCGATCTGCGTTTCACCGACATGCGTGGCGTCCAGCACCACGTGACCTTCCCCAAGTCGATCGTCGAGCCGGCGCTGTTCGAAGACGGCAAGATGTTCGACGGCTCCTCGATCAGCGGCTGGAAGGGCATCAACGAGTCGGACATGATCCTGCTGCCCGACCCGTCGACCGCGTACCTGGACCCGTTCACCGCCGATCCGACGATCGTGCTGACCTGCGACATCCTCGACCCGGCCACCATGCAGGCCTACACGCGCGACCCGCGCGGCGTCGCCAAGCGCGCCGAGGCCTACCTCAAGTCCAGCGGCGTCGCCGACCAGGCCTTCTTCGGTCCGGAGCCCGAGTTCTTCATCTTCGACTCGGTGCGCTACGCCAATGAAATGGGCCACACCTTCTTCCATGTCGATTCGGAAGAAGCCGCGTGGAACTCGGGCAAGGAATACGAAGGCGGCAACAGCGGCTACCGTCCGGGCGTGAAGGGCGGCTATTTCCCGGTTGCCCCGCTCGACTCGCTGCACGACATCCGCGCCGAGATGTGCAAGACGCTGGAACAGGTCGGCATCGAAGTCGAAGTGCATCACCACGAAGTCGCCAACGCCGGCCAGTGCGAGATCGGCACCAAGTTCAACTCGCTGGTCGCCAAGGCCGACGAGCTGTTGACGATGAAGTACATCATCAAGAACGTCGCCCACCGCAACGGCAAGACCGCGACTTTCATGCCCAAGCCGATCGTCGGCGACAACGGCAGCGGCATGCACGTGCACCAGTCCTTCGCCAAGGGCGGCGTCAACCTGTTCTCCGGCGACGGCTACGGCGGCCTGTCGCAGATGGCGCTGTGGTACATCGGCGGCGTGTTCAAGCACGCGCGCGCGATCAACGCGTTCACCAACTCGGGCACCAACAGCTACAAGCGTCTGGTCCCGGGCTACGAGGCGCCGGTGATGCTGGCGTACTCGGCGCGCAACCGTTCGGCGAGCTGCCGCATTCCGTACGTGGCCAACCCGAAGGCGCGCCGCATCGAAATGCGCTTCCCCGATCCGATCCAGTCGGGTTACCTGACCTTCGCCGCGCTGATGATGGCCGGCCTGGACGGCATCAAGAACCAGATCGATCCGGGCGCGCCGAGCGACAAGGACTTGTACGACCTGCCGCCGGAAGAAGAGAAGGGCATTCCGACCGTCTGCCATTCGCTCGACCAGGCGCTGGAAGCGTTGGACAAGGACCGCGAGTTCCTCAAGGCCGGCGGCGTGTTCACCGACGACTTCATCGACGGCTACATCGCGCTGAAGATGCAGGAAGTGACCAAGTTCCGCGCGGCCACGCATCCGCTCGAATACCAGATGTACTACGCGATCTAAGGGAGATGCCGTGTATGTACATCGGGTCTTCGGATCGGCGGATGTCCGGCCCGGTCCTCGCGGACCGGGCGCTCACCGGGCCGGAATGCGCTTCAACGCATTCCGGAAAACTCCCGGTTCGCCCACTCGAATACCAGATGTACTACGCGATCTGACGCCATGAACCGTTTCGCCTTCCCGCCACCCGCACGCATGCCCGATCGCCCGCGCCGCTTCGATGCGGCGCGGCGGGACGCCACGCGGCGGCGCGAGACGGCGATGCGCGACATGCGATGAAACAGCACACGGCCCGGGGCTAACGCTCCGGGCCGTGTCGCTTCCAGGGACGAAAACTTCAACCACGGGCGACGCCACGCGCCCATCCGCACGACGACGCGCTTCGGCCGCCGTCGCGGGACCGTGTTTGCCTGAAAAAAGCACGACACAAAACGCAAAGCGCTTCAGCGACGCAAGCAACAAGTCAAAACACAGTCGAAACAAGCACCACACACCGCGCGAACCAGGAACGCGACCCAAGCCAAATAGAGCCCAAGCCGTTCCGACACGCACGAACACCGCAACGACGATCACGCAGGAGGAAAAACCCAAGACGCAGGCGCGGACCGCAGAGTCCGACCGCGCGTCCAGCTCCGGTTCCGGACCACGCACGAATCGCAGCGCAACACCGCAGCAATGACCGGGGAGGGGCCACCGCTTATGAGGAGCCTGCGTCATGTCGTCTCATCTCAAGACTGAATACGCTTATGCCGTCGCCAAGGCGACCACGGGCGTCAATGCCGAATCCGTTGGCGCGAACTCCGCTGGCCTGACCGTCATCGGGCTCAAGGGCGCGCTCGTCGCCGCGCTCGCGTTGTCCGCCATCGCGGCCGGCAACGCGCAAGCCGGCACCACCGGTTCGATCAGCCTGACTTCGGACTACCTCTTCCGCGGGGTCTCGCAGACCAATCAGGAACCCGCCTTGCAAGGCGGCATCGAATACGCGCACGACAGCGGTTTCTACGTCGGCGCCTGGGGCAGCAACGTGAGCTGGTTGTCGGACACGGTGGTGATCGGCGACAACATCTCCAGCAGTCTGGAACTCGACGCCTATCTGGGTTATCGCGGCAAGGCCGGCGAGATCTTCTCGTACGACCTCGGCGTGCTGACCTACTACTACCCCGGCGACTACCCCGGCGGCTTCAACAGCCCCAACACCACCGAGATCTACCTGGGCGGCACGCTAGCGCCCAGCGACACGGTGTCGGTCGGCTTGAAGTATTCGTACGCCGTCACCGATCTGTTCGGTTATGCCGACTCCGACGGCAGCGGCTACCTCGACGCCAACCTCAACTGGACCTTCCAGCCGACCTGGACGCTCAACCTGCACGGCGGCAAGCAGTGGATCGAGCACAACGAGGATTTCGAATACACCGACTGGAAGCTCGGCGTGACCAAGAGCTTCGAAAGCGGCTTCTCGATCGCGGCGGCCTACAGCAGCACCGATGCCGAAGAAGCGCTGTACACCAACGCCCACAACAACTTCCTGGCCGACGACGCCTTCACCTTGACGGTGAGCAAGGCGTTCTGACCGCGCCCGCTCCCAGACCGCATCCACCCATCACGAACCACGGAGCTGCGAGATGAAACTGATCATTGCGATCATCCGCCCGTTCAAGCTCGACGAGGTGCGCGAGGCGCTGACCGAAGTCGGCGTCTCGGGCATCACCGTCACCGAAGTCAAGGGCTTCGGCCGCCAGAAGGGCCACACCGAGCTGTACCGCGGCGCCGAATACGTCGTCGATTTCCTACCCAAGCTGAAGATCGAATGCGCCGTGCCCGACAGCCTGCTCGACGCGGCGCTGGAAGCGATCCAGAACGCCGCGCGCACCGGCAAGGTGGGCGACGGAAAAATCATCGTCCTTCCGGTCGAGAACACGGTGCGCATCCGCACCGGCGAACTCGACGACGACGCCCTTTGACTCCACGCCTGCGAGAGACGACATGAAATACGAAACGATGCTCGACCCCCGCTCGCGCGAGCGGGCGTTGCGAACCCTGGCCTGGAGCGCGCTGCCGATCGCCGCGTTGCTGGCGCTGGGCCCGGCGCACGCGCAGGACGCCGCGGCCGCCGCCGAAGCGGCCAAGCCCGTCGTCGACAAGGGCGACGTGGCCTGGATGCTGACTTCGACCCTGCTAGTGTTGCTGATGACGGTGCCCGGCCTGGCCCTGTTCTACGGCGGCCTGGTGCGCTCCAAGAACGTGCTGTCGGTGCTGATGCAGGTGCTGGCGGTGTTCTCGCTGATCGTGCTGCTGTGGGTCACCTACGGTTACTCACTGGCGTTCAACGGCGGCAACGCCTTCATCGGCAATCTCGACAAGTTGTTCCTCAAGGGCGTGAACAAGGAATCGCTGGCGGCGACGTTCACCGCCGGCGTGTCGCTGCCCGAGTACGTGTTCATCGCTTTCCAGTCGACCTTCGCCGGCATCACCGGCGCGCTGATCGTCGGCGCCTTCGCCGAGCGCATCAAGTTCTCGGCGGTGCTGCTGTTCTCGGCGATCTGGTTCACCTTCGCCTATCTGCCGATCGCGCACATGGTCTGGTACGGGCCGGACGGCTATCTGTTCGCCAAGGGCGCGATCGATTTCGCCGGCGGCACGGTGGTGCATATCAACGCCGGTGTCGCCGGCCTGGTCGGCGCCTACTTCGTCGGCAAGCGCGTGGGCTACGGACGCGAGGCGATCAAGCCGCACAACGTCACCTTCACCATGATCGGCGCGTCGTTGCTGTGGGTGGGCTGGTTCGGCTTCAACGCCGGTTCCAACCTGGAAGCGACCGCGGGTGCGGCGCTGGCGTTTCTCAACACGCTGCTGGCGACCGCGGCCGCGGCGTTGGCCTGGAGCCTGGTCGAGAAGGTGATCAAGGGCAAGCCGTCGATGCTCGGCGGCGCGTCGGGCGTGGTTGCCGGCCTGGTCGCGATCACCCCGGCCTGCGGCACGGTCGGTCCGTTCGGCGCGATCGCGATCGGCGCGATCGCCGGCGCGGTCTGCGTGTGGGGCGTGCACGGCCTCAAGCGTTTGCTGCGCGCGGACGATGCGCTCGACGTGTTCGGCGTGCACGGCCTGGGCGGCATCATCGGCGCGCTGCTGACCGGTGTATTCAGTTCGCCGTCGCTGGGCGGCTTCGGCCTGGGCGCGGGCAACGACACGATCGCCGCGCAGCTCGGCGTGCAGGCGCTCGGCGTCGGCATCACCGTGGTCTGGTCCGGCGTGGTGTCGGTGATCGCGTTCGCGCTGGTGAAACTGGTGGTCGGCCTGCGCGTGCCGGAGGAAGCCGAACGCGAAGGTCTGGACATCACCACGCATGGCGAAACCGCGTACGAAAATTGATCGCGCCGGTATCGATCAAGCGCGATGCTTCAAAGCCCCTCTCCCGCGCGCGGGAGAGGGGTTGGGGTGAGGGAATACACGGCGTGAGGACAACGCAGCACAATCCTGTACTGCCTTCACCAACCCCTCTCAATCCTTCGCTCACTTCGGTCACCGCAAACAGGACCGAGCTTCTACTGCCGCGATATATCAGCGACGCGACTGCTCAACCCATCGCATCGAACCGCAACTCGCCGTCATAACCGCAACTGAGCAGCCGCCCGTCCGCCAGTTCGATCGCGTCGGTAGCGAAGTTCGCATGCCGGCGCTCGGCCGCCGCCGCGTCGCGCTCAAGCGACCACAGCCGCACACGCCCATCCTCGCCACAGCTGACCAGACGTCCGTCGTCCAGCCAGCGGACCCGGCGCACCGCCGCGTCGTGCGCCCGCCAGTCGCGGAGCGCGACGAAGCGATCGCCATGCAGTTCGAACACCCGGATCCGCCCGTCGATGTCGCCGATCGCGATACGACGCGACGCGGGCGAGTCGGCTGATGCCGGATCGACTCGTGCATCGACACTACGCAATGGCGCCGTTCCGCTCCACATATTCAGATAGCTCCGCGAGTGCGCATCCCACAACCGCAGCTCGCCGTCCTCCGACGCGCTGATCAGGCGATGCGCATCGAGTTTGCACAACGACCACACCCAGCCGCGATGACCGCACAACTCGCCGACAGCTTCGCCATGCGGCGTCCATAACGCGATCCGCGCATCGGCGCCGCCGCTGGCGAGTAGCCCGTCGTCGAGCCTGAGCAGCGACAACACCGCCGCATCGTGCGCGACGACTTCGCGAACGCACTCGCCGCTGCGCAGATCCCACCAACGCAGGCAGCGGTCGCGCGACACCGAGGCCAACCGATCGCCATCCAGTTCGCACACACCTAGCACCGACTGCCGATGACCCAGAAGGCGCGCCTGCAGCTCGCCCTCAGACGACCACACCCGGATCGCCGCATCGCGCCCGCTGCTGACGATTCGTCCATCATGCAGTCGCGCCAGGCTCCACACATAACCGTCGTGCCCCGGCGCGAATGAGGCCGATTCCGCAATCGGCGCCGGCGTCTCGCGCCGGTACAACAGATCGCTGCGCAGGATGTGTTTGACCCCGCGCGTCACCGCTTCGCCGGCATGCCACAGCGCGTGATCGAACACGATCAGCAGGCCGGCGCGCGGCCGCACCCGCGCGATCACCGGCGGCGCGTCGTCGATGCCGCCCTGCGGCCCTTGCGCATGGAACACGGTGTCGCCGCCGTCGAAGGCGTCGCCATCGGTCAGATAGATCATGAAGGTCAAACGGGTGCGTTCATCGGCGCCGCGATGGTGCACGCCGTCCTGATGGATGTTGAAGCGCTGGCCCGGCCGATAGCGGCACAGGCGCAGGCGTTCGTTGAGCGCGTGCAGACGCCAGCCCGCGCCGTCGGCGTCGACCAGCCGCTCGGGCGCGTAGCTGCGCAAGCGTTCGAACAGACGTCGCGCGAGCGCAGCGTCGTCGAGCACCTGGCGATCGTTGTTGCGGTAGGACGGCGGGTAATCGCTGCCGGCGCCGACGAAGCCGCGCGCTTCGGCGGCGTCGATCAGTGCCGCGCATTCCTCGGCGCTGAGAAAGCCGTGGACCAGCAGGCAATGGCCCATGGCCGCGGGCAGCGGATGCTCGGTCTGCAGCTTGGCGAGCGCGGTATCGAGCGCACCGACAAGCTGATTATCTTGGGCAGACAAAGGCCTGCCCGCCCGCGAGGGCTGGAGCGGTTGAACTGCGGCGTTCATGACTGGACTCGATAAGGCGGCGAACCAATGGGTTCGCCCGGCCGCGGCGATGCGCTCGCCGCCGACCTTACTCCGGGCCGCGCCGGCCGTCGAGGGTGGTGCACGACCCAGGCGCATCGATGCGCGCGGAAACGAATTGCAATCGCAAACCGCATTTCGCTCGTCACGGTGTCGAATGCCTTGATCGAACGCCGCGCGCGATTGCCGCGCCACTATCGGTTGCGTCGTCCACCGCATGCGCGATCGCGGTCCACGTCTTTCACATCCACCGTCGCAGTTACTTTTGCAGCGACACGATTCCGATGCGCGCCGCGCGCGATGGAGATTCCGAGTGCGCGCACACGATAGTGGCGTAGTCAATGCACATACTTACTAAAACGAAGTGCAATCCATGACCCGCATCAACGAATCGCTTGTGACGAATAACGGTTTATCCGTTGTCGAATAAATATTCCCGTCTAGGCTGCGTAACGCGGACATAGCGCTGTCCGCCGACACGTCCGGACGCACTCGCGCAAGACAGTCATTCAGCTCTATCGCGAGATGGGACCAGGACGGTTCCGCCGCATTCCGCGGCCAACGAAACCTCACGGGAGTTTCGCAATGACCTCGCAACTCAAGCCTCGCCTGCACCTGCTCGCGCTCGCCACTGTCGCCGTTCTCGCCGCCGCGCCGGCGTTCGCCGCCGACCGCGTCAATCTCACCAGCCTCGATCCGGATCGTCCGGTCGCCGGTTTCATCGTCGCCTACAAGTCGGGCACGCCCAAGAGTCTGGATCTGCAGCGTCAGCTCGATACCGCCGTGCGCACGCTCGGCCATAAAGACCTGACCATCAAGCACGTACGCCAGATCGCGACCGGCGGCGAACTGATCGAAGTCAACCGCCCGCTCGACATCGTCGCCGCGACCACGCTGATGCAGCAGATCGCATCGAACCCGAACGTGGACTACATCGAACCCAATTCGTGGTTCACCGTCGCGTTGACCCCGAACGATCCCAGCTATCCCTCGCAGTACGGCCTGAGCGGCACCTGGGGCATTCGCGCCAACACCGCCTGGGACAACACCTATCAGGGCCAGGGCAAGATCATCGCGGTGGTCGATACCGGCATCACCAGCCATCCGGATCTCGCCGCCAACCTGACCTCGCCGCTGGGCTACGACTTCATCACCAACGTCACTGCCGCCGCCGACGGCAACGGCCGCGACAGCGACCCGACTGATCCGGGCGACTTCTGCAGCCCGAATCCGTCGAGCTGGCACGGCACCCACGTGACCGGCATCGCCGCGGCGGTGACCAACAACGCGGTCGGCGTCGCCGGCACCGCGTTCAAGGCCAAGGTGCTGAGCGTGCGCGTGCTCGGCAAGTGCGGCGGCAGCCTGGCCGACATCGCCGACGGCATCACCTGGGCGTCGGGCGGCACGGTCAGCGGCGTGCCGGCGGTCGGCGCCAACAAGGCCACCGTCATCAACATGAGCCTGGGCGGCAGCGGCGCGTGCAGCTCGACCTTCCAGACCGCGATCAACGGTGCGGTGGCGCGCGGCGTGACCGTGGTCGTCGCGGCGGGCAACAGCAACGCCAACGCGGCCAACTTCCAGCCGGCCAGCTGCGCCAACGTGATCAACGTCGGCGCCACCACCTCGGCCGGCGTGCGCGCGAGCTTCTCCAACTGGGGACCGTCGGTGGACGTGGCCGCGCCCGGCCAGAGCATCCTGTCGACGCTCAACAGCGGCAGCACCACGACCGGTTCGCCGACCTATGCGAACTACAGCGGCACCTCGATGGCGGCGCCGTTCGTGGCCGGCATCGTCGCGCTGATGCAGTCCAAGCCCGGCGTCGATCTCACCCCGGCGCAGGTCGAGGCGACGATCAAGGCGGCCGCCAACGTGACCGCGTTCCCGTCGGTGCAGAACCCGGTGATCGGCTCGGGCATCGCCAACGCGGACAAGGCGACCGACGCCACGCCGTAAGCCAGTTCGGAACTGCAATCGCACTGGAGAACCCCGGCCACGGCCGGGGTTCTCTTTCGTGTCGCGTGCGCCCATAAGACTCTTGCCGCGAGATGCGCCACGCAGCGCTATCGTGCCCGCGCATCCGACACAGGCTTGCGCAATCCCTTGATGCATTGCGCAATCGCGACCGCGCGAATGCACGCAATGCGATAGCGATGACGAAGCGTCGCCGCGCGCGTCGATGCCCGACCTTCGTCGCATGCACCGCCCGTCGCGCACGCACCCGGGCGCATATCCCTCGCATGAATGCGCGTGGCGCGTGATTGCCATCACGCTCATGCAGGACGGATGTCGCCAACGCGCCGCATCAAGGATTGTTTCGCGCCGTCATGCTGCAATGCCGCATCGGTGTCTGTCGGTTGACAGCGCTGTCATGGCCGGGCTACAAGCTTCCCGCACGGCTATCGCGCCGGCTGCGCTCGCGCATGCGTCGGTCCGGGTCTCAAGCCCGGCAACACGATCGGTCGGCGGGGCCGGCCCCGGGGAGGGGAAGTTTCGATGAAGGTATCCAAGCGAGTGTGCGTTCGTGGTTCGGGCTTGAGTGTTGCGATCTTCGCCGCGCTGCTGGCCGGATCGGCCTGCGCGCAGGACGCCGCCGCGCCGGCCGATGCGAAGTCCGCATCGAACCAGCAGGCCACCGACCTGGATTCGGTGATCGTCACCGTCGAACGCCGCGAGCAGAGCCTGCAGAAATACGCCGGCACCGCGCAGGCGCTGTCGCAGGACGATCTGCGCGGCCTGGGCATCAACAATGAACTGCGCCAGCTGCAGGTCGCCGTGCCGGGCTTGAGCATCGCCAATCAGGAAGGCGCGACCGAAGTCTTCATCCGCGGCGTGGGCTCGTCCAACAACACCGAACTCGGCGATCCGGGCGCGGCGCCGCACGTCAACGGCGCCTACATCCCGCGTCCGCGCGGTCTGGGCGGCATGTTCTACGATCTGGAACGGGTCGAGATCAACAAAGGCCCGCAAGGCACGCTGCGCGGCCGCAACGCGCTGGCCGGCACGCTCAACATCGTGACCAAGCGGCCCGAACTGGGCGGAGCTTTCAGCGGCTATGTGCAGGGCGAAGTCGGCAACCGCGATCAGAAGGGCTACGAGACCGCGCTAAATTTTCCACTCGGCGAGTACGCCGCGTTGCGCTTCGCCGGCTATCACATCGAGAAGGAAGCCGGCTTCAACAACGCCGGCCTGTACCGGCATCTCAAGCCCGCGGGTATCCAGGACGACAGCGCGGGACGTCTGTCGTTCCTGTACGAACCCGACGACAAGCTGTCGGTGTTCGCGATGCTCGATGTCGGCCGCGAACTGGGCACCGGCTACCCCGGCGCTGGCGTATTCGAAGCCGCGCAAGCGGGCTTCAAGCCCGACGACATCGACATGCGCTCGGTGGTGTACCGCGGCGTGCAAGGCAAGGTCGACAACAAGCTGTGGGGCTTCCAAGGCACGGTGCGTTACGACTTCGGCAGGGTGAACCTGGAATACAACGGCAGCTACCGCGACGTCGATTATTTCCAGATCAACTCCGGTTCGGTCGGCAACACCTGGCCGGGTCGCGATCTGAGCCTGCGTCCGCCGGGCGCGCCGGCGAGCGCCGGCGGCATCGACTACGACGTGTTCAACACCAACTACCTGCAGGCGCGCTCGCAGGCGCAGACCCACGAACTGCGGCTGTCGTCCGACGACGACGCGCGTTTTCGCTGGACCACCGGCGGCTTCTACTTCCATGAGAAGCAGCAGGTCGGTTTCATGTCGCTGACCGACAAGGGCGCGTTCTACTCGGGCACCGAATTCACCATGCCCGACGTCGACGGCAAGTCGTGGGCGGCGTTCGGCGACGGCACCTTCGACGTCAACGAGCGTTTCCGGGTCAAGGGCGGCCTGCGCTACACCGAGGAAAGCAAGTCGCGCGACGGCATCGGCGGCAACTGGACCATCGGCCTGGGCGGCGACGGCGGCGTGTTCCAGACCCGGCTAGGCACCGAAGGCTTCAGGCCGACCCTGCTCGATCGTCCCAACTTCAACACCACCGGCCTGACCAGCAATGCCGACATGGCCCGCTTCCTGTTGCAGGGCATCGTCCAGGCCGGCGCGCGCGACACCATGCAGCAGCAGTTGCAGGGCATCGTCGACGGCAGCCGCCCGAACGGCACCTGCATCGATCGCCCCGACATCGGCGGCAACACGGTCGATTGCCCGGCCAACGGCCAGCACAGCTTCATCGCGCTCGGTATTCCGTCGGAACAGCACGGCGCCAGCGCGTTCGAATTCCTCGACTGGCGGGTGGGTTTCGAATACGACCTCAGCGATCGCAACCTTTTGTACGCGACCGTTTCCACCGGCCACAAGGCCGGCGGTTTCAACGACAGCTTCGACGTCAACGCGATCCCGGAGACGTATAAGCCCGAGAAACTGACCGCGCTGGAAATCGGCTCGAAGAACAGCTTCGAATTCCTAGGCCGCACCTCGACCTTCAACGTCAGCGGTTTCTACTACGACTACGCCGATCAGGTGTTCCAGGACCTGAGCGTGATCGCGTTCAATCCCGACGGCGAAGCCACCGGATTCGCGCTGGTCAATCGCAACGTCGGCAAGTCCGAGCTGTACGGCATCGAGGCCGAGAGCCGGCTGCGTTTCGGCGGCGGTTTCACTCTCGACCTCAATGCCTTGTACTTGCACACCGAAGTCAAGCGGGGCGTGGTCGCCGACGTACGCAGCCAGGACTTCGGCAACGGCGGCATCACCTCGCAGATCGACCTGGCCGGCAACGAGCTGCCGCTGTCGTCGAAGTTCACCTTCAATGCGCGCCTGCAGCACGCGATCGACTTCGGCGGCGGCACCTTCGATTGGCAGATCCTCGCGGCGTATCGCTCGTCGTTCTTCTTGACCCAGTACAACGATCGCGAAGTGACCTTTCTGCGCGATACCCAGGGCACGGTCGATCGGGTCGAGGATGCGGCCACCGCGGGTTTTCCGGACGAGCAGAAGGGCTTCACCCAGATCAACGCCGGCGCCGGTTTCACCACTCTCGACGGCGCCTGGCGCTTCGAACTGTGGGGCAGCAACCTGACCAACAAGGACGTATCCCAAAAGGCGCTGGTCGGTTCGGGCGTCAACGTGCGTTTCCTCAACGATGCGCGCAGCTACGGCATGAGGGTCCGTTGGAATTTCTGATCGCCACTCGCAGGCGTCCCGCTTCGCCGCCCCGGTCCGCGCACACCCCCACGGTGTGCGGGTCGGGGCGGCGGGGTTTTGTTGTGGGTGTTCTGCGTGGTGCGTCTTGCGAGGCGCCGGGTCGGCGTGGCTTCGTCACAGTGGCGGCGATGACAGCGGTTGCGATGACGATGGCGACGTGGCACCGAGTCGCCCACGCCCTTCCAAGCCGTCATTCCCGCGAAGGCGGGAATCCAGAGACTTCAGAGCAATACCTCGGTGAAGCCCTGGATTCCCGCCTTCGCGGGAATGACGGTCTTGAGAGATGCGAAACGACGGCTGAAAACGGCAAGTAACAAACCACCCCGCAACACCGCCCACACCCCGCGGAATTCCATGAAACTTCCCTTGCTCGACACCATCATCGTCCTGGTCTACCTCGCCGGCGTGTTCGCCCTCGCGCAATGGGTCTCGCGCGAAAAGGCCGGTCACGAGAAAACCGCCAAGGATTACTTCCTCGCCAGCAAGTCGCTGCCGTGGTGGGCGATCGGCGCGTCGTTGATCGCGGCCAACATCTCGGCCGAACAGATCATCGGCATGTCCGGCTCGGGCTATGCGTTGGGGCTCGCGATCGCGTCCTACGAATGGATGGCGGCGGCCACGCTCCTCGTCGTCGGCAAGTTCTTCCTGCCGATCTTCCTGCGCAACGGCATCTACACCATGCCGCAGTTCCTGCAGGAACGTTACGGCAACCGCATCCGCACCCTGATGGCGGTGTTCTGGCTCGGCCTGTACGTGTTCGTGAACCTGACCTCGATCGTGTGGCTGGGTTCGCTCGCGGTCGCGCAGGTCACCGGCATGGACCAGATGCTGGCGCTCGCGCTGCTCGGCCTGTTCGCGCTCGCCTACCAGTTGTACGGCGGGCTCAAGGCGGTGGCGTTGACCGACATCGTGCAGGTCGCGCTGTTGGTGCTCGGCGGGCTCATGGTCGCCGGCCTGACCCTGGGCAAGATCGGCGACGGCGCCGGCGTGCTGGCCGGTTTCAACAAGCTGATGGCCACCCACCCGGATCACTTCAAGATGATCCTGTCGCCGGACAATCCGCACTACAAGGACCTGCCCGGCATCGGCGTGCTGCTCGGCGGCCTGTGGGTGATGCACGTGAGCTACTGGGGTTTCAACCAGTACATCATCCAGCGCGCGCTCGCGGCCAAGGACCTGCGCGAGGCGCAGAAGGGCATCGTGTTCGCGGCCGCGCTCAAGATCATCCTGCCGGTCATCGTGGTGCTGCCGGGCATCGCCGCGCTGATGCTGGCGCCGGGCCTGCAACGCTCCGACGATGCCTATCCGGCGATGATGACGCTGCTGCCCAGCGGCGTGCTCGGCCTGGTGTTCGCGGCGCTGGTCGCGGCGATCGTCGCTTCGCTGGCGTCGAAGATCAATTCGGTCGCGACCATCTTCACCCTGGACTTCTACGCCAAGTACAAGCCGCAGGCGAGCGAGAAGCAGTTGGTGCGGATCGGCCGCATCGCCGCGGCGGTGTCGATCGTGATCGCGATCGTGACCGCGCGGCCGCTGATCGGCGGGTTCGATCAGGGCTTCCAGTACATCCAGGAATACACCGGCTTCTTCACGCCGGGCATCGTGGTGATCTTCGTGCTCGGCCTGTTCTGGAAGCGCGCCAACGAGGCCGGCGCCTTGGCCGCGGCGCTGGGTTCGTTCCTGTTGTCGCTGGCGCTGAAGTTCGCCTGGCCGGAACTGCCGTTCGTCAATCGCGTCGGCGTGGTGTTCCTGCTCGCGGCCGCGCTGGCGGTGATCGTGTCGCTGATGACGCCGTCGGGCGCCGGCCGCGACCGCATCCAGGGCGATGGCGTGAGCTTCGCGACGTCGCCGTCGTTCAATGTCGCCGCGGTCGGTGTGCTGGCGATCCTGATCGCGCTGTACGCGCTGTTCTGGTGACGACAGCGACGCGCACATCCGCGTCCAGGCGGCGCGCGTCCAGGCGCGCCGCGCTCGGCGCGGCCGCGCGTTACGGCATCCGTGTTATCGGCCGGCGCGACGCTTCAGCGTCGGCGCGGCGCGCGGCCCTTGCCGATCGGTCCGGTCGACTGGCGCAACTGCAGTTCGTAACCGGCGGTGATCATCTGGCCGCCGTCGGGCGCCTTGATCCGCTTGAACAACTCATGCGTGGCCAAGCGTCCCATTTCGCGGGTCGGCTGGCGCACCGTGGTCAGCGGCGGATAGATCTGGCGCGAGATCGGCGTGTCGTCGAAACCGCACACCGACACGTCGCCGGGAATCGACAAGCCCATTTCGCTGGCGGTGCGGATCGTGCCGGCGGCCATGTCGTCGTTGGCGGCGAAGATCGCGGTCGGCGGGTTGTCCATCAGCAGCAGACGCTGAGCGCAGATCGCGCCGGTGTCGTAGTGGAAGTCGCCTTCGATCACCAGGCTGGGGTCGTACTCGATCCCGGCCGCGGCCAGTCCGTCGCGGTAGCCGTTCAAGCGCCACTGGCTGGCGCCGTGTTCGGGATGGCCCTTGATGTGGGCGATGCGGCGATGACCCAGCGACACCAGATGCGCCATCATCTCGCGCACCGCGCGCTCTTCGTCGAGGACCACGCCGATGCGGCCGCCGCGCAGCTTGGGCGAGATGTTGGCGTAGGGAATGCCGAGCTGGCCGAGCCGCTTCATCAGGCCCGGGTGATCGGTCAGCGGCGGCGTCAGCACCAGGCCGTCGGCGCGCGAGTGCTGGATGATCTCGTCGACATGGGTCACGAACTTGCGCTCGCCGTAGGTCACCGGCGCGAGCATCAGGTTGTAGTGGTGCGCGATGCAGGCGTCGAGCATGCCGGCCTGCACTTCCATCAGGTAGTTGCTCGACGGGTTGTCGTAGAGCAAGGCGACCAGGTACGAGCGCTGCCCGGCGAGGCTGCGCGCGGACGGGTTGGGCCGGTACTGGAGCTTGCGCGCCGCGGCTTCGACGCGCTTGCGCGTGTCCTCGCTGACGTTGGGTTCCTGATTGAGCACGCGCGAGACGGTCTTCATCGACACGCCCGCCGCTTCCGCCACATCCTCGATGCGAACCCGCATAGCCGGTCGTTTCCCTTGTCGCGTGTTCTGCGTATTTTGCCAGATCGCGCGGCCAATACTGCCATCCATCGCGCAACCCCGCATCGGCGTTGCGCGCATATCGTCATTACGGTCACCAGGAGCACTGCATGAAGGCATCCACCCGCGGCCACGTGTCCGCCGTCGTTCCATCGATCCAAAGCCGCTGGCCGGCGCGCCGGCGGCTGTCCGGATGCCTGGCCCTGGCCTTGCTGTGTGGGCCTGTCGCGGCCGCCGACGGGGTCAAGCCGGAAGCCGCGAAGACCGCTTCGGCGACGATCGATCCCGCCCACTGGCCGGCGCTGAAGGCGCCGATCCCGCGCGACGCCAAGCTGGAAGCGCGGATCGCCGCGCTGCTGGCGAAGATGAGCGTGGAAGAGAAGGTCGGCCAGATCGTGCAGGCCGACATCAACAGCGCCACGCCCGAGGATGTGCGCAAGTACCACATCGGCTCGGTGCTGGCCGGCGGCAATTCCGAACCCGGCGGCATCTCCGAGCCGGGCGGCAATTACGCCGCCGCGCCGCAGGAATGGCTGGACATCGCCGACAAGTTCTACAACGCGTCGATGGACGCCAGCGACGGCAAGGTCGCGATCCCGATCATCTTCGGCATCGACGCGGTGCATGGTCACAACAACCTGATCGGCGCGACCTTGTTTCCGCACAACGTCGGTCTGGGCGCGACCCGCAACCCGGAGCTGATCCGCCGCATCGGCGCGGCGACCGCGGCCGAGGTGCGCAGCACCGGCATGGAGTGGACCTTCGCGCCGACCCTGACCGTGCCGCGCGACGATCGCTGGGGCCGCACCTACGAAGGTTATTCGGAAGACCCGCGGGTGGTCGCCAGTTACGCGGCCGCGGCGATCGAAGGCCTGCAGGGCAAGGTCGGCACCAAGCAGTTCCTCGACGGCTCACACGTGATCGCGTCGGCGAAACACTTCCTCGCCGATGGCGGCACCTTCGAAGGCCGCGATCAGGGCGATGCGAAAATCGGCGAAAACGAGCTGCGCGACGTGCACGGCGCCGGTTATCCGCCCGCGTTGAAGGCCGGCGCGCAGACGGTGATGGCGTCGTTCTCCAGCTGGCAGGGCCGCAAGATGCACGGCAACGCCGATCTGCTGACCGGCGTGCTGAAACAGCGCATGGGTTTCGACGGCTTCGTGATCGGCGACTGGAACGCGCACGGTCAGCTCGACGGATGCAGCAACGAAAATTGCGCGGCCGCGTTCAATGCCGGCGTCGACATGCTGATGGCGCCCGACAGTTGGCGCGGTTATTACGACAACGCGCTCAAGCAAGTGAAAAGCGGCGAGATCAACATGGCCCGGCTCGACGACGCGGTGACCCGGATCCTGCGGGTCAAGCTGCGGTTGGGCCTGTTCGAGGCCGGTGCGCCGTCCAAGCGCCCGCTCGGCGGCAAGTTCGAACTGCTCGGCAGTCCCGAGCATCGCGCGATCGCGCGCCAGGCGGTGCGCGAGTCGCTGGTGCTGCTCAAGAACGACAATCGGGTGCTGCCGATCTCGCCCAAGGAACGCGTGCTGGTGCTCGGCGACGGCGCCGACAACATCGCCAAGCAGTCCGGCGGCTGGACCTTGAACTGGCAGGGAACCGGGCTGAAACCGACCGATTTCCCCAATGCGCAATCGATCTGGACTGGTCTGCGCGAGCAGATCGAAGCCGCCGGCGGCCACGCCGAACTGGCGGTGGACGGCAAGTACAAGGACAAGCCCGACGTCGCGATCTATGTCTACGGCGAAGACCCGTACGCCGAATTCCAGGGCGATCTGCGCACGCTCGCGTTCCGCCCGACGCGCAATCCCGAGCTGGAGACGATCAAGCGGCTCAAGGCCGATGGCATCCCGGTAGTGAGCGTGTTGTTGTCGGGACGGCCGTTGTGGGTCAATCGCGAGATCAACGCGTCCGATGCCTTCGTCGCCGCATGGTTGCCCGGTTCGGAAGGCGCCGGCATCGCCGATGTGCTGCTCCGCAACGATCGCGGCGGCATCGCCCACGACTTCAAGGGCAAGCTATCGTACTCGTGGCCGCGCACCGCGGTGCAGGTGGCGAACGTCGGCGACAAGGAGTATTCGCCGCAGTTCGCGTTCGGTTATGGGCTGACCTATGCCAAGGACGCGAAGGTCGGCGTGTTGCCGGAAGATCCGGGCACGGCCGATATCGACCAGCGTTCGATGCAGTTCCTAGGCCGTGGCGCGTTGCCACGCGGCTGGACCTTGCGGGTGGATTCGCAAGGTAAGCAGGCGAATGCGATCAAGCCGCCGCTGGCGTCCGCCGACGGCGCGATCGCGGTGTCGGCGGTCGACTACAAGGCGCAGGAAGATGCGTGGCGGGTCGAGTGGAAGGGCGACGCCAAGGTCGAATGGGTCGCCGATACGCCGCTGGAACTGGTGCGCGAAACCAATGGCGACGTGCAGCTGCTGATCACGCTGAAGGTCGATGCGGTCGGCGCCGGCGACGCCAACCTGCTCGCCGCGTGCGGGCCGAAGTGCGAGGCGAAGGTTCCGTTCGGCGAGATCCTGCGCGGCTTGCCGCGTGGGCAGTGGCAGCGCATCGGCGTGCCGCTCAAATGCGTGCGCGCGGGTGGTGCGGACATGGGCAAGCTGATCGTGCCGTTCGGGTTGCAGGCATCGAAGGGCACGTCGATCACCTTGCACGAGGTCGCGTATGGAACCGACGCGGAGCAGGTGGTGGACTGCAAACGTCAGTAACCGGCGTAAGTAATGCGCGGCGGTAATTTTGCGGCAGCAATACCGCGCATCGCCGCGCATCCCCTCCGTCTCCCTCTCCCTCTCCCGCTCGCGGGAGAGGGCCGGGGTGAGGGCCAACGCCAACCACACCCCTGGACACTTTGTCCTGGGGCAGTTTGCCGCAGTGCCGCCGCGCGCCCGCGGGTTTAGGATGCCGCATGAACGCATCGATCTTCGCCCGACCCGTTCTCGGCGGCCCGACCGCCAGCGGCCCGGCTGCCAACGGCGTGATCGTCGACGACGACGCGGCCTACGCCGCGACCTTGCAGCGCAGTCTGGCGCGGCGCGGCATCGAAACCCGCACCGCAGCCGACGTACGCCAAGCGCTCGATCTGGCCCTCGCGCAACCGCCGGGCTTCGCCCTGATCGACCTCAAGCTCGGCGCGGAATCGGGTCTGCAACTGATCCGCCCGCTGCGCGAACTGCGCGCCGACATGCGCATCGTCCTGGTCACCGGCTACGCCAGCGTCGCTACCGCGGTCGACGCGATCAAGCGCGGCGCCGACGACTATCTGCCCAAGCCGGCCAGCGTCGCCGCCATCCTCGCCGCGCTGGGTCTGGAACCGCACGACGGATCGGCCCTGCCGATCGCGCCCGACACCATGACCCCGCTGCGGCGGCTGGAGTGGGAACACATCCAGCAGGCGCTCAACGACACCGGCGGCAACATCTCGGCGACCGCGCGATTGCTGGGCATGCATCGGCGTTCGCTGCAGCGAAAACTCGGCAAGCGGCCGGGGCCGGAGCGCAGTTCGATCGGGTTGTGACCGACGGCGGCACCGGCCTCGCGCTACGCTCATCGCGAAACCCGCCCGATCCATCGTTGTCACGGACGCTATCTGTAGGAGCGGCGCAAGCCGCGACCGCCATGCGGCCGTTGCGTCGTTGCCGGCCGAAAGCGGTTGTCACGATGGCCCGATAGCGGTTCTCGCCGTGGTTGCGGATTCGCGGTCGCGGCTTGCGCCGCTCCTACAGGTAGCGTCCGGCGCAGCGATGGTCGGCGACGATCGATTTTCGATTCGATAGTCCGTAAGTCGTCGACCTTGCGCTTCATCACCGCGCAACCCGCCCGATCCGTGGTCGCGACGATTGCTTCCTGTAGGAGCGGCGCAAGCCGCGAACGCCATGTGGCCGGTTGCTTGGTCGCGGGCCGAAGGCGGTTGCCGCGATGGTCCGATAGCGGGTTGCGCCGTGGTTGCGGATTCGCGGTCGCGGCTCGCGCCGCTCCTGCAGGTAGGGTTCGGCGCAGCGATGAAGCAATTTACGACTACGGCGCGCCCGCTCCCAACGGCCGTACCGGCGCCTGCACGGTCTGTTCACTGTGTTTGCCGCCCGCGTCTTCGAACACCAAGGTCAGCGTCACCTGCTCGCCGGCGCTCAGCGGCCGCTTCAGGCCGATCAGCATCACGTGGTAGCCGCCGGGCGCGAGCGCGACCGCCTGCCCGCGAGGCAGCGGCACCGCGGCGACTTCGCGCATGCGCATCATCTGGCCTTGCATCGCCATCTCATGCACTTCGGTGTTCTGCGCGACATCCGAACGCGCGCCGATCAGGCGCAGGTCGCGGCTCGCGGTCAGGCGCATGAAGGCGCCGGTGGCGGTCTGCTGCGGTACGGTCGCGCGTACCCACGGCGTGTCCACCGCGACTTGCGCGTGGGCGACGCCGGACAAGGCCAGCGAGAGGATCAATGCGGCGATCGGCTTAGTCATCGTCATGGGTGGGCTCACAGAATCTGGCGGAGGTCGTGCACGCAGTCGGGCGCGCTCTGTTCGTGGCGCAGGGCCAGGCGCAGCACGCCGTCGGCGTCGTAGACATAGCTCAGCGCGGAATGGTCGATGGTGTAGGTCGATCCGGTCGGCACCTTGGCGTAGATCACGCGGAAGGCCTTGGCGGTTTCGGCGATGCGCGCGGGGCTGGCGGTCAGGCCGAGAAAACTCGGATCGAAGGCCTGGGTGTAGGCGCGCAGCACCGGCGGTGTGTCGCGTTCCGGGTCCAGGGTGACGAACAGCACCTGCAGGCGTTCGGCGTCGCGGCCGAGCAGTTTGCGGATCTGCACCGCGCGGGTCAGCGCGGTCGGGCAGACGTCGGGGCACAGGGTGAAGCCGAAGAACAGCAGCACCAGCCTGCCGCGGAAATCGGCGAGCGTGCGTTCGCGTCCGTCGGGATCGAGCAGGCGGAAGTCTTTGCCGAAGTCGCGCCCGCTCAGGTCGATGCCGTGCAGGGACAGCGGCTTGCGGCCGCCACAGGCCGACAGCACGGTGGCGGCGGCGAGGCCGGTCAGCAGGCGCCGGCGCGCGAACGAACGCGGCAGGCGGGCGAGAACGGTGGGGCGGTCGGGCACGAGCCACCTCGTCGATGCGGAAAGCGGCATTGCAGCATCGGCGCGGGGTTGGCGGATGTGGCCGAGTGTCGCAGGCGGTTCGGTGGCGTTGTTGCGATAGGACTGGCGCGGGGGATCGATGGCTCGTGCTGCGTCCGCTTTTGCTCAATGCGGACGCATCGCCCAATACGTCGATGCAAGCGAAGCTTCAGTGCTTCATTGGTATCGCGATCTCGAAGATCGATATCGGTAATGCGCGCTGCTTACATGCTGCGCGTATTCGCCTGAAAGATCGCCCACCACTCAAGCGCCGAGGTGCGGCGCATCCCCGATATCCGGCGCTGCCATCGCTATCGCTATTGCTATCGATAAAACGCGTCGCTTAAATGCTGCGCGTATTCGGCTCAGGGATCGCGCATCACTCAGTCGCCGGGATGCGGCGCATCCTCGCTGTTCAGCACTACCATCGTTATCGATAAAACGCGCCCGATAAAACGCGCCGCGTACACGCCGCGCCGATTCGCCTCAAAGATCGCGCACCACCCAACCGCTCGGATGCGGCGCATCGTCGGTATCCAGCGCCGCCTGCGCGACCGCGTCGGGCGACTTGCCGTCGCGCCAGGCGGCGGCGATCGCGGCGAGGCGTTCGCGGGTCGCGCGGGTGTAGGCGCCCTCGAGTTCGTTCTGCGCATCGGCGGCGAGCTTCTGCGGGTACAACGTGCGCGCGTCTTCGCTGCGGTTGAGCAGGGCGACCAGATGCGACAGCGCGCTGCGGAAGGTCGCCGCGCCCAACGCGGTGCGTTGGGTGCGTTGCAGATGCCAGACCGTCAGGTACTCGACCGGACCGAGCAGGCGCCGCGGCGTGGCGCCGAAGAAATGTCCGGACAATGCGCTGACCGCGACCGGCCCGCTCGCGTCGGGCAGCCGGGTCGCGCCCCAGGAACTCAGCGCGCCGCCGGGCAGGTCCATGCGCCGCAACGCGGTGCCGAAGGTGTCGGCCAGCAGGCGCTGGGCGCGCGTGTCGTCGCTCTCGGCGACCACCCCGAGCAGGCGGATGAACAAGGGATAGCGGTCCTCGCCGAGGCGACGCACGACCCGCTTGAGCACGGTCAGGCGGTACTCGGGGTCGCTGTGCGCGGCAAGCGCCGAGATCAGGCGATCGGCGCCAGCGCGCAGGGCTTCGGCGGAGGGAGCGGTATCGTTCACGGAACAACGCGGATGGCGGCGATGACGGCTAGCCTAGCGCAGGCGCGCTGCTTCACGGCGGGCAGGTCCACGGCGCGCAGGCGGGTTTGCGGATGAGATGGATGCCGCGCCGGACTCAGGCGGTCAACGAATCCAGCACCGCGTCGGCGCCGCGATCGGCGGCGGCGGACAGGTCCATCGAGCCGAGTTCGCTCTCCAGGCCTCTGTCGCCCGAGAGCAGGCGCTCGCCGGCGGGTACGTCGCGCCAGGCGTCGGCGTTGAGCACGGTCTCGCCGGCATCGACCGCGGGCGGGGCATGGGCCGGAACCGCTTCGGCGACCGGCGAGGCGTGCTGGACTTGCTGGTCCGGCGTCGTCTCGCGCCCGCGCAGGGCTTCGAGCGCGGCCTGGCTGTCTAAGCCGGTGCGGTCGATGCGCGAGTCGGGGCCGATGCTGCTCATGCGGGGCGGGTCACGGGTGAAGTCGGGGGGATGGAAGGAATGTAGCGCCGGGGGGTGACTCGGCCAACTCGGGGTGACCCTAGGTGGGCCGGGCGGTTCATGTCCTGCTTCACGCTAACCGGCGATGGACGGCGCGGATCGCGGTCAGGCGGCTCGAGAATACCTCGCTGGCCGTGGCCCGCGGTTTGCTGACACTCGCCACTTCCGCCTTGCGCGACGCGTGCTAGCCTCGTTCTCCCCTCGCTGCAAGGGCCGCGCATGGCGAAGGACCAGGGCGCCGACAAGACCGAGCCGCCCACCCAGAAAAAGATCCGCGACGCGCGCAAGGAAGGCAACGTCGCCAAGAGCAAGGAGCTGACCAGCACCGTGCTGATGCTCGGCTGGGTGGTGTGCGGCTGGATGATGCTCGACTTCATGCGCGCCAAGATGATCCTGCTGTTCGACACCAGCCTGAAGGCGATCAACCAGCCGTTCGGTGACGCCCTGCGCGAGGTCGGCGGGGCCGCGTTCGACACGCTGCTGTGGCTGTCGTTGCCGCTGCTGGGGATGGCGGTGTTCCTGGGCGTGGTGATCGAGTTCCTGCAGGTCGGGCCGGTGCTGAGCCTGGGCAAGGTCAAGCCGAGCCTGGACAAGATGAACCCCGCCGAGGGGCTCAAGAAGATGTTCTCGGTCGACAACCTGGTCGAGCTGGTCAAGTCGGTGATGAAAAGCTCGGCGCTGATCGGCATCGGCGTGTTCGTGATCTACAAGATGCTCGCCCAGCTGATGATGCTGCCGTACGCGCCGGCCGAGGCGATGGGTGCGGGCATCTGGTACGGCCTGGTGCGGATCGTGATCTGGACGATCTTCGTGTTCTTCTTCGTCTCGGCGATCGACGTGTGGTACCAGAAGTTCTCCTACACCAAGCAGTTGCGCATGAGCCGGCGCGACATCCAGCAGGAGGTCAAGGAGAGCGAGGGCGACCCGTACGTGAAGAGCCGGCGCCGGCAGTTGCATCAGGAGTGGTCTCAGCAGAGCATGCTCAATGCCGTCCGCCAATCCAATGTCGTCGTGACCAACCCCACGCATATCGCCATCGCCCTGACCTACGAGCACGGCACCACCGACCTGCCGGTGGTGGTGGCCAAGGGCGAGGGCTATCTGGCCGAGGAGATCAAGCGCGCCGCCACCGAGGCCGGCGTGCCGATCCTGCAGAACGTGCAATTGGCGCGCGGGTTGCACGAGCATGTCGAACTGGACGACTACATCGGCAACGAATTCTTCGAAGCGGTGGCCGAGGTGTTGCACTGGGCCGAGACCGTGCGCCGTCTGCGCGACGGCGACACCAGCGCGCCGGAGTTGCCGCCGCCGTTGGAGTGATGGGGCGGGGCGAATGGCCTCACTGCGTATCCGTCTCCCCGAAGTCGCGCGCCATCCGAAGTGTGCGCCATCCCGATCTAAGTTCCCCTCAACCGAAGGGGTTCCCCCCTTTGCAAAAGGGGGCCAGGGGGGATTCGCTTTTGCTCTTGCTCCTCAGTTCCTAAACAGCAACAGCAAAAGCGAATCCCCCACGTCCGCTTCGCGGCCGTTCGCCCCCTTTTCCAAAGGGGGCAAAAGCCGAAGCCACACGGGCCAACATGAGCGAAGCGCGAAGGCGACTCGATGCGCCGCGACTCACCGCAACCGATCAGCCGCCAAACACCCGATTCAACGCATCAAGCAGCCCGCGATTGCCGGCCAACCGATCCAGCACGATCTCCACATACACGCCCAGCATCAGCAGAATGATCCACGTCGCCAGCCACGCCTTGATCGGCATGGTGATGGTGAACACGTTGAGCTGCGGCGCGAAGCGATTGACCAGGCCGAACGATAGATCGATCAGCAACAGCACCACCATCGCCGGCGCGGCCAGCACCAGCAGCGCGGTCATCAGGTAACTGAACTGGCCGACGAACAACTCCATGCCGGCCTGATGCAGGTTCGGGAAGAACGAATTCACCGGCCACATCGCGTAGCTCGACAGCAGCAGGTCGAGGAACACCAGGAACGCGCCGCTGGCCATGAACAGCCACGAGGCGAAGTGCGACAGGAAGTTGCCGTGCAGCGAGGCCTGGTGGCCTTGGATCGGATCGAACACCTGCGCCAGGGTCATGCCGACCTGGGTGTCGATGACGTTGCCGGCGGCGCTGATCGCCCAGAACACCATGCCGTAGCAAAAACCGATCGACACGCCGATGAACAATTCCTTGAGGATGATCGGCGCCCACGACAGCGTGCCCAGCTCGTTCAAGGGCACTCCGTTCATCGCCACCGGGATCGCGATGATCGCCAGGCTGACCATGAAGCTGTTGCGCACCAACGGCGGCATGTTTTCGTTGGTGATCAGCGGCAGCATCATGAACGCGCCGATCACCCGCGGCAGCACCAGTCCCAGCGCCAGCATGATGTTGCCGACCGAATCGAAATTCATCGGCGTGCGCGCCGCGCGAGCGTACCGCCGCGCATCAGTGCCGGACCATGCCCGGGAAATCGAGGAAGATGCGGTCGGCGAAGGTGTACAGGGTGCCGCCGATCATCGACGCGGTCACGAACAGCGTCACCACGATCACGGTGAATTTGATCGCGTAGGCGAAGGTCTGTTCCTGCAGCTGGGTCGCGGCCTGGATGAAGGCCACGACCAGCCCGACCACGGCGGCGGCGAGCACAGGCGGGCCCGACAGCAGCAGCGTCAGCCACAGCGCCTGTTTGGTCATTTCGAGCATGTCGCCCATAAGTGCCGGGATTCGTTATTGGAGATTAGGGATTCGGGAAAAGCGGGTCGGGGGAGGTTGGAATCGGACGGCGGCGGTTGCCGCTTGGTCGAATCTCGAATCTCCAATCCCGAATCCCGGCATTAACCGCCATACGTCAACACCAAGCCATGCACCAGCTTGGCCCAGCCGCCGATCAGCACGAACAGCAGCAGCTTGAACGGCAGCGACACGGTGGTCGGCGACAGCATCATCATGCCCAGCGACAGCAGGATGTTCGACACCACCAGGTCGATGATCAGGAACGGCAGGAAGATCAGGAAGCCGATCTGGAACGCGGCGGTGAGTTCGCTGACGGTGAACGCGGGGATCACCACCAGGAAATCGTTGACGCTGATGTCGGCGCGCGCGTTGGGCGGCAGCAGGCGCTGCGCGCTGCGCAGGAAGAACGCGCGCTCGGCGTCGCTGGAGTGCTTGATCAGGAAGTTGCGCAACGGCTCCTTGCCGGCGTCCATCATCTGCAGCAGGCGGGTGGTGTCCATCTTGCCGGTGCCGCCGAGCAGGGCCGATGGCGCGGCGGGCCGCTTCGCGCCGGCGGCCGGTGCCGCGGTTTGCGCGGTGGCGGTGTTCGTCGTCGTCGTCGCGGGCGCGGCGGCCGGCGCGGCCGGAACCGTCGCGGCCGCGGCCGGCGCGGTGGCTGCAGGCGCGGAGCCGGGAGTCGCGGCGACAGCCGGTGCCGGCGTGGTCGTGGCCGTCGCGGCACTCGGCGTCGTCGCGGCGGCGCCCGGCGGCTGAGCCTGCGTCGCCGCGGCCACGGTCGTGCCGCTCATGCGCGCGTTGATCGCGTCGTGGGTTTCCAGGATCACTGGATACATCACGTAGATCGACAGCACGATCGCCAGACCGTTGATGACCACGTTCGGCGGCACCTGCTGCAGGCCGAGCGCGTTGCGCAGCAGACTGAGCACCACCACGATCTTGGTGAACGAGGTCACCATCACCGCGACGAACGGCGCCAGCGCGAGGCTGACCACCGTGATCAGCACCAGCGCCGGCGAGAACGAACTGAAATCCATGGTTCAGCTCCAGGCGATCAAACGAACACCCAGGGTGTCGCCGACCGCGACGATTTCGCCGCGACCGGCGTCGCGGCCGTTGGCGCGGATCACCACGTTGGCGCCTTCCAGCCGCGAGGGCAGCGCGAACACGTAACCGGGCTGGAAGCCGGCCAGGTCCTCGTAACGGCATTCGAGCCGGCCCAGGTCGAATTCGAGGCGGACCGGAACCTCCGGTGCGTTGGGTTCGGCCGATTCGGGCGCGGCTTCGGTGTCGCTCATCGCGGAAGTCTCCTGATGCGTGGAAAGGGTCAACGGCGGGCCGTCGATGCGCCAGCCGTCGGCGACCGGCAGCAGCGGCCAGGCGTAGCCCGGCACCTGCGCCTGCACCGGCGGCGGACGTTGGTAATTGCCGATCACCAGCACGTCGCCGGGACGCAGCTGGCGCCATTGCGCGCGGCGCAGTTGCGGGCCGAGCCAGCGCAGCGCGATCGGCACCGGCAGATCGGTCCAGTCGCGGTAACCGCCGGAGTCGTCGTCGCGCGCGCGCTCGAACATCTCGGCGCGGAACAGCAGCCGTTCGACCCAGCCCGGCGGAATGCGCAGATGCCCGCGCACGCGCACCTGGCCGCCGCCGTCGGCGATGGTGAAGGCCAGCCACAGGCCGTCGAGGCTGGCGGCGCTGTGCGTTTGCAGGTCGTGCAGCGAGGTGTTGCCGTCGTCGACCACCGGGATCAGGGCGATGTCGAGCGCCTGACTCAGCCGCACCAGTTGCGATTCGTGCGCCAGGCTCCAGGCGAGCACGCGCGAACGGCCCCGGTAGTCGCTCCAGTGCAGGCCGGTGTCGGTATCGATCGCCAGCCCGCTGTCGAGCTGCAGCTTGACCCGCGCGCCGTCGCCTTCGAGCGTCACCACTTCGCCGTCGATCGCGCCGGCCTGGGCGAAGCTCAGCCAGCCGCCATCGCGCACCGGCCAGCGCTGCGCGGCGCCGAACAAGCCGCACAGCGCCTGCGCCTGCCACAGCGGCAGCGACGGCACCCGGCCGCGGATCGAACCGGCCTGCGCCTGCGCCGCGGGTTCGCAATTGTGTTCATGCCCCGTCATCGGGCCGTGCGATTCATCCATGGCCCAATGCCACCTTCATCAGCTCGGGCAGCGAGCGTACTCCGAGTTTGTTCATCATGTTCGATCGATGCAGCTCCACGGTCTTGACGCTGATGCCGAGCACGTCGGCGATGATCTTGTTCGGTTTGCTCGCTACGACCAAGTCCATGACCTGACGTTCGCGCGGGCTGAGCTTGGCCAGGCGATCGTCGCCCGCCTCGCTGCCGGCGTGATTGCGCGCATTGACGATGGCGGCGCGGATCGCGTCGATCACGGCCTCGTCGCTGAACGGTTTTTCGAGAAAATTGGACGCGCCCTTGCGCATCGCCTCGACCGCGAGCGGCACGTCGCCGTGCGCGGTCACGAACACCAGCGGCAGGCCGATCCCGCGCCGGCGCAGCTCTTCCTGCAGTTGCAGCCCGCTCATCAGCGGCATGCGGATGTCGGAGACCAGGCAACACGGCTCGGTGCCGTGGCGCTCGCCGGCATAGGCATCCAGGAACGCCGGCCCGGAGGCATAGGCCTGCACTTCGAAACCGGCCGTTTCCAGCAGCCACGCGGTGGATTCGCGAAAGCCGTCGTTGTCGTCGACCAGGTAGATGCGTGCTTCGGTCATCAGCGATGCTCTCCTTGCCGGCGCCGCCGGGCTCGTCGCGTTCGCGCGCTGTGCACTCTAAACGGCGACGCGCCGCCTGTGTCGCATGCACCTGGCGGCAGTTCGCGCGACGCGCACGACAGTCGGGGAAGCCTGGGCTGGGTCACGGGCGGATCCTTCGCGGCGAATCGGGCGTTGCACGATATGAACAGGTGGCCGACGTCATCGCTTGCGCCCGCGTCGCGCCGAGTTTCAGCGAACGCGACGGTATAACCCGGCGGACGGTGGTCGCGATGCTGACCTTTGTCATCTGTGATCGGCTTGCACCGGGTCGGGCTGGCGGCGCCGCCGTCGGACTACCGCGATGTCCGCGGGCGAGCATCAAGTGCGAGCCTCATAGCGCGGCAAGGTAAACCCGAACACGCTGCCGCCGCCTTCGCGCGGTTCGAAGAACAGCCGGCCCTCGTGGTATTCGATGATCGAGCGGCAGATCGCCAGGCCGATGCCCAGGCCGTCGGTCTTGGTGGTGAAGAACGGCGAGAACAGCTGGTCCTGCTCGGCCGGGCTGAGGCCGGCGCCGCGGTCGGACACGCGCACTTCGATCTGATCGTCGAGGTTCATCCGCGCGTCGATGCGCAATTCGCGCCGCGCCGCCGGGATTTCGCGCATCGCCTCGATCGCGTTCTTGACCAGGTTCAGCAGCACCTGCTCGATCATCACCCGGTCGGCGAACACCGGCGCGAGGTTCGCCGGCAGACCAAGATCGATGCGCAGTTGCAGGCGTTCGGCCTCCAGCCGAAGCAGTTCCAGCACGGTGTCGGCGATCCGGTTCAGCTCGTGCGCGTCGCGTCGCGGTTCGCGCGCGCGCACGAACTCGCGCACCCGCGAAATCACCGCCGCGGCGTGTTCGGCCTGGGTGCGCGCTGCTTGAAGCGCGCGTTCGACCTGGACCGGTCCGCCGGCCTGTTCGACCAGGCGCAGACTTCCGTTCAGATAATTCATGATCGCCGCGAGCGGTTGATTCAACTCGTGCGCGAGCGTCGCGGCCATCTCGCCGACCGACATCAGGCGCGAGGTGAACAGCAGTTTTTCCTGGCGGTTCTTGTGCGAGTCCAGGGTCTCGATGCGTTCGCTGATGTCGACCGCGGTCAGCACCTCGACCGGCGCGGCGGCGTGTTCGGCGCGGCCCCAGTGCAGTGCGTACCAGCGGCCGCTGTGCGGCGCCAGCACTTCGCGCGGACCGTCGTGCGAGTTCTGCGGCGCGCCGTCGCCGCCGTCGCCATGCAGCAGCGCCAGCAGCGCATCGCGCCTGATGTGCTCGGGCAGCGCGCCGAATTCCTCGCGGTAGCGCGCGTTGCCGGCGATCAGGACGCCGTCGGCGTCGAACATCGCGCAGGCGAACGGCACCGCGCCGAGCAAGCCGGCGGATGGGTCGATGGCGGCCGGAGCCTGCGTGGCGCGCTTGCCGGTGCGGGTCGTCTTGACGTTGCCCATGCTCACATCCATGCCATGGCGAGCGGCCCGACGACGTGAAGCCGCGGGCATCGGCGACGGCGCCGCGCCTGTCGGGACGCCGGGCTGTTACGGTATGTCGCCGCGATGGGCCGCGCTGCGCGCGCTCCCGCACCCACGTTCGAACCCTCGGTCCCGCACTGACTCGCCATGCCGATACTGCCCCTGCTGCCGCGTTGCGTAATCCGTTGTCTCGTCGTGCTGACCCGCGCATCGGCGCTGGCCTGCGCGCCGTTACTGGCGTTCGCCGCCAAGCCCGCGGCGCCCGCGGCCGCCGCCGCGCAACCGCCTTCGATGTTCTTCGAATTCATCTCGATCCTGCTGCCGGTCGCGGTGGTCATCGCCGCGCTGCTCGCGGTGCTGCACTACCTGCGCAAGCGCCATGGGTTGAGCGGGCGCGATGCGCCGCTGTCGATCCTGCAGATCCTCCCCGTCGGCCCCCGCGAACGTATCGTCGTGCTGCGCACGCGCAGCGGACGCGCGCTGGCGGTCGGCGTGGCCGGGCAATCGCTGAACCTGATCGCCGAACTCGACCCCGCGGACATCGCGCCGGCGGTCGCCGCGACGGTTTCAACCGCAACTGCTTCTGTGCCGGCCGTCGCAGCTTCGACCGAACACGAATCCTGAGCGTTCCGCGCTTACGTTAGTCGAACGCGATCACGCAATTGCGCACGAGTTCACAAAAACAGCGATGAATGAGCGCGAATGTAAGCCTTGGGGATCAAGGCGACGTGATTGTGCGGATCACGCACAACAACGTTTGCGTTCACACAACAGGTGACACTTAACACTTAGTATCGGCCGTCCGAACCGGCATCGTGTTTGAGGACAGCGCCATGCGTGGGTGCTCAGGGGTACATGGCAAAGCAGTGATTGCTTCCAGCGTTCGATACAGCGCAAACCCGACGACGATCGCAACCCGCGGCTTGACGCCGTGGAGTGGCGCGGTCGCCGCTGCGCGTGTCGGCGAGGTATCCCGGTCGCGCCGCATCGCCCCAGCCCGAACCCCTGCCCGATCACCCAGCGACAGGATGTGGGGCTGACCGAATGCGAGCATTGCTGAATTCCCTGATGGCCGCGCCGCCCGGCACGCTTCCGCGTCGCCGCGCCGGTTACAGCGACGTGGTCCTGGCCATGGGCGCGGTCACCATCATCGCGGTGATGATCCTGCCGCTGCCGCTGGCGATCATCGACACCCTGGTCGCGATCAACATCGCGATCGGCTTCGGCCTGCTGCTGATCGCGCTGTACATCCCCACGCCGGTGGCGTTCTCCAGTTTCCCCAGCGTGCTGCTGCTGACCACGCTGTTCCGGCTGTCGCTGTCGATCGCGATCACCCGCTCGATCCTGCTCGAGGCCAACGGCGGTCACATCGTTGAAACATTCGGCAGCCTGGTCGCCGGCGGCAACCTGGTGGTCGGCTTCGTGGTGTTCCTGATCATCACCGTGGTCCAGTTCATCGTCATCGCCAAGGGCGCCGAGCGCGTGGCCGAAGTCGCCGCGCGCTTCACCCTGGACGCGATGCCGGGCAAGCAGCTGTCGATCGACTCGGACCTGCGCGCGGGCATGCTCGACAAGGACGAGGCCAAGAAGAAGCGCCGCCTGCTGGAAGTCGAAAGCCAGCTGCACGGCAGCCTCGACGGCGCGATGAAGTTCGTGAAGGGCGACGCCATCGCCGGCATCGTCATCATCATCATCAACCTGCTCGGCGGCCTGGCCATCGGCGTGCTGCAGAAGGGCATGCCGCTGGCCGATGCGACCCACACCTACAGCATCCTGACCATCGGCGACGGTCTGGTTTCGCAGATTCCGGCGATCCTGGCGACGATCGCCGCCGGCCTGGTGGTGACCCGTACCGCCGGCGACGAAGACGACCGCCACCTGGGCGAATCGATCACCCGTCAGGTCACCGGCCAGCCGCGCGTGCTGCTGATCACCGGCTGCCTCGCGTTCCTGATGATCTTCGTGCCGGGCTTTCCGAAGCCGGTGTTCCTGATCCTGTCGATGGTGCTGCTGGGCTACGCGGCCTGGCGCTATCGCCACGGCTCGGCGGTGCTGCGGCGCGCGTTCAAGGTCCCCGAGGGCGAGCGCGGCGTCGACGAGAAGGTCATCAACGAAGACGAGATCGCGCCGCCTGCGCCGTTGCAGCTGGAGCTGTCGCCGACCCTGGCGGCCGCGTTCGGCGAACACGTCACCCGCGAGCGCATCGTCGACGTCGCCCGCCGCCTGCGCGACGAATACGGCGTGCCGCTACCGGTGCCGGTGATCAAGATCGCCGCCGATCTGGACAGCGGCGACGGCCTGGGTGGTTATCGATTGACCGCGTTCGGTGCGCGCATCGCGTTCGGGCGGTTGTCGCCGAACGCGCAGTTCCGTCCGGCCCGGCTCGGCGACGCCAACGCGCCCAAGCTGCCGGGTTTCTTCCCGCCGCTGGCGGGCGAGTGGACCGGCCAGGCCGGCGCCGATATCCGCGACGGCCTGACCACGGTGATCGAGCATTCGCGCGCGGCGCTGGAACGGCGCATGGGCAGCTTCATCGGCATTCAGGAAACGTCGAACCTGTTCGGCAAGATGCAGCGCGACTACCCGGACCTGGTCAAGGAAATGCTGCGCGTGGTCGCGCCGCAGCGGGTCGCCGACGTGCTGCGCCGGCTGGTCGAGGAAGGCGTGCCGATCCGCAATCTGCGCGATGCGTTCGAAGCGATCACCGATGTCGGCGGGCGCGAAAAGGACGTGGTGCTGCTGACCGAGTACGTGCGGGTCGCGCTCAAGCGCGAAATCGCCGACCGCTACGCCGACAGCGACCGCACCATGCAGGTGCTGCTGATCCATCCTGAATTGGAGGACCGTCTGCGCCAATCGGTGCGGGTGGCCGGCGGCGCGACCCAGCTGGCGATTTCGCCTGAATTGGCCGGGCGCCTGGGCAGCGAGGTGCGCGCGCACCTGGGCCGCCAAGCTGAAGGCGTTAAGCCAGTGCTGTTGTGTTCACTGGATGTTCGCCGTCATCTACGCAAGCTGCTGGAGATCGATTTCTTCGAACTGCCGGTGCTGTCCTATCAGGAACTCGCACCTGACCTGCGCATCGTGCAGGCAGGCCAGGTCAATGCCTGAGGAGCCCAGACGATGAATCTTCTCCGCCGTCATTCCCCCATTCACCGGTCGTCCGGCCCGCGCGCATCGCGCGTCCCGACCGTATGCGCCGCCCGCCGCGGCGGCGCCTGAGACAGGAGTCCGCCATGTCCATCGACGAACATCCGACTACATCCGACGACGGCGCCGTCGTTCCCGGCGCAGCCGACAAGAGCGCGCACGACGCCAAGCCGCACGACGGCAAGACCGACGTCCGTGGCGAAGCTCCCCGCAGCGAAATCCGCATCACCCCCGCGATCAGCGTGCTGCGCGTGGTCTCCGGCCTGCACACCGGCGCCAGCCGGCCGTTGTCGGCGCAGGAAACCGTGCTGATCGGAAGCAGCGGCGACTGCGACATCGTGCTGTCCGATCCCGGCGTGGCGCCGCGCCACGCGTTCCTGACTCGCATGGGCGGCACGGTCTCGCTGCGCGCGCTCGATGCGCCGCTGACGATCGACGCCCAGACCCTGAATCCGGGCGACCCGGCCGAGTTGAGCGCGATGCAGCGCGTCGACATGGGTGGCGCGTCGATCGCGGTCGGCGCCGCCGAAGACCCGGGCTGGGCGACGATGCTGCCCAACATGGGCGAGCTGGCCAAGCCGGCCAAATCCTCGATGCGCCATCTACCGTTGATCGCCGGCCTGGCCGCGCTGTCGCTGGTATCGGTGGCGATCGCCGCGGCGGTAATGCCGGGCTTCGAGAAAAAGCCCACGCCGAAGGAAGTGGTGCAGCCGCTGATCAAGGAATTCTCGATCGCCGGCGGCCGCCTGATCGAGAACGACGACGGCAGCCTGGTGCTGTCGGGCACGGTCAAGGACGCCACGGTGCGCGAGATGATCCGCAAGCGCCTGGTCACCGATGAAGTCGACGCGCGCCTGGACCTGCGCACCGGCGACGACATCGCCGGCGACGTGCGCGAGGTGCTGCGCAGCCAGGGCCTGACCACGCAGACGCGTTACCTGGGTAACGGCGATGTCGAAGTGATCGGCCGGTTCGAGAACGAGGACGTGTTCAAGCGCGCGGTCGCCTCAAGGGCGATGCAGGACGTCAACGGCGTGCGCCGGGTGATTCCGCGCAATCTCGCCGACGAAGGCCATCCGGCCGGGCCGACCGTGGCCGCGCCCGAGGTCAAGAAAGCCCCGGTCAGCGCCGAACCGACCCGGATCGTGCAGATTGTCCGCGGCGGCGCCAACCCGCACGTGATCGATGTCGACGGCCACGAGTACGCGGTCGGCGACGTGATGCCCGACGGCCGCAGCCTGATCGCGATCGGCGAAAAGGCCTGGGCGCTGAACAAGCTGACCGGCATGACCGACCAGCTCAAGGCGCAGCCACTGACCGCCGAGGAGCAGGCCGCCGCGGCTGCCGCCGCCAGCGGCGCCCCGGCGAGCCCGCCGAGTGCGACTGCGGCCCCGACCGCGACCGCGGCCAATGCCACCCCGGCCGCGCCCACCGCGCCGGTCAGCCCGGCCGCCACGCCCGCCGCGCGCCCACCCGCCACGCCGGCGGACAAGCGCAGCGACAATCCTTTCAGTGTCTCCGAGGCGCCCGCGAAACCGGCCGGGAGGCGGGAATGACCCCGACCACCCCCGGGTCAGCACTAGCTGGTTTCACGTGTGTATCACCGATTAAATCCATGATCGGCACCATGCATCCGCTTTAGGTCCGTACTGGGCCGTATGCAGTGCCGCATTCAGAGTTCCGCTTCATCCGTTGTTCCACGCCATTCAGCGGCCACGCCGCAACGAGCAGGAGAGACGTCATGAGCAATACGGTAAATCCGAACGCCGGCGGCACCGCCGGTCTGGTCACCAGCTTCATCGCCGATGTCAACAAGAGCAACACCGTCGGCAACGGCAAGAACGCCAGCGCTTCGTCCAACGGCGGCGGCGGCGGTGTCTCCGCCGGCGGCGGCGCGGGCGGCGGCAGCGGCAGCTGGTTCGAAGCGATGGCCAAGGCGTGGGGCTCGACCCTGGACAGCCAGGCCGGCCGCATCACCGAGCTGTCGGGCTCGATCGGCGGCGGCAACGACCAGCCGTCGGCGATGATCGCGTTGACCTCCGAGAGCCTGCGCATGCAGTTCATCTCCAACAACGCCTCGACCTCGATCAACAGCATCGGCGACGCGTTCAAGACCCTGGCGTCGAAGAACTGACGGCCGGGCGCGGCCCGACGTCGCCGCTTCCTGCCGCGGCGCCCGGATCTCGGTCCGGGCGCCGGCTGCGTCGAAGCGCCGCCATCGCACCGCGCACCGCACCGTCTGCTTTTTGATCGCCAGCCGTAATTTGTTGTTCGTTCGGACCCAACGCTCCAGGAGAAAGGGCCATGATCGAAGCCATTCAAGTCGCAGCCGAAGCCGCGCAGCCGGCCGCCGCATCGCCGGCGCAGTCGCCGCAGGCATCGGCGTACGACATCCGCGAGTTCGCCGCTGCATTCGACCGCGGCGCCTCGCCGACCTCGGGCGGTGCTCAGGCCGGCGCGCCCGCGCAAGCCGCGCCGACCGAAATGTCGCAGGGCACCCGCGCGGTGCTGGCCGCGCTCGACAATCTCAACGGCGGCGCCGACAAGATCGACGCGGCGACCAAGACCATGTCGGCCAACAGCGCCGATCTGACCTCTGGCGAGATGATCCAGATGACCATGCGCTGCCACCAGTTCATGTTCACCTCGCAGCTCACCTCGAACGTCGCCAACCGCACCTCGGACGGCATCCAGCAATTGTTCCGTCAGCAGTCCTGAGCAGTCGCTCGCAATCGGTACGCAATCACCACGGGGGATGCATGGGTAGGGCGTCAGGCTTCAATGCGTTACGAGTCATGGCGGCCCTGCTGGCCTGCCTGCTGATCGTCGGCTGTACGCGCACGCCGCTGTACAGCCAGCTCGACGAGCAACAGGCCAATGAACTGATGGCGGCCCTGCTCGATGCGGGGATTCCGGCCGAAAAGGACCCCTCGCCGAGCAAGACCGGCTGGGAGGTCATGGTCAATCGCGGCGACATCCCCTACGCGATGCAGGTGCTGACCTCGCGCGGTTTACCGCGGTCGAAGTACAGCTCGCTCGGCGACGTGTTCAAGAAGGAAGGCTTCGCCTCCTCCGCGCTGGAGGAAAAGGCGCGCTATCTGTACGGCCTGTCGCAGGAACTGCAGCGCACCCTGACCCGCATCGACGGCGTGGTCGAGGCGCGCGTGCATATCGCGTTGCCCGACCGCGATCCGCTCGGCGGCAACGTGCAGGACTCCTCGGCCTCGGTGCTGATCTTCGAACGCCCCGGCCAGAGCCTGCGCGATCGCGAGACCGACATCAAAGTGTTCGTCAAGGACAGCGTCGAGGGCCTCGACGACGTCAACAAGGTCACGGTCAAGTTCTTCACCGTGACCGCGCCGCCGAAGGCGCATCAAGGCGGCGGCCCGCTCAATGCGGTGATCGGCTCGATCGACCTGAGCGCGGTGATCATCGGCGCCGGCGTGCTGGTGGTGCTGGCGATCGTCGCATTCTTCTTCGGCCGCCTGCGTTCGCGCTTTGCTCCGGCCGCCGCGGCCGCGCCGACCAACGCACGCAGCGGGGTCTGGAACGGATGAGCGGCACGGCGGCGCTGCGGACGATCCTCTCCGAGGTCGATCCGAGCTGGCACGGCGACGGTCCGGACCGGATCGAACCCGAACTGCTCGCCGCCGCCCGCAACAGCGCGCTCGGCCGTCGCCTGCTCGGCCGCTGGCTCGCCGCCGGCGACGCGCCGGCCCTGCTCGCGCCGCAACCCGGCGAAGGCTTCGGCGCCGCCGCGCTGCGCTGGCCGCGCGCGCGGGTCGAGCGCCTGGTGCGCGATCTCGGCGCGCTGGCCTACGCGCCGGCGATCCGCGCCGAAGTACGGCGCGATCCGGTGCGCCGGCTCAAGCAGGCGCTCGACAACGCCTATCTGCTCGCGCTCGACAGCCTGGTCTGGGACGGCAAGGTCCAGGCGCAACTGGGCGCGCAGCTCAACGCCGAACTCGATGCGGCGCTGCGCGATCCCGACGATCGGTCGATGCTGGACCTGCTCGACCGCCGCGGCCGCGCCGAACTGCGGTTGTGGGCCGAGCGCCGCGACCCCGGTCTGGCCGACTGGTCGCGCCTGCTGCTGCCACGCGGGCTGCATGATCCGAGCGCGTCGCTGGTCGCGCATCTGCCGCCGGAAACGGTCGAACGCCTGCATGCCCATCACGGCGCCAGGCCGCTGGCGGCCTGAGCCGCCGCGTCGCCGCCGCTCATCGCACTCACCCAAGGACATTCATGCACGCCGATCCGCTCTCCGCCGACCTGTCGTCTTCCGCGTCCGCCTCGGCGGGCACGGGCCTGAGCGACGGTCCGCGCCGGATCGAACCGCAGCGCGCCACCGGCACGGTGGTGGTGTTCGAGCGCAAGCAATTCGAACGCGCGGTCGCCGGCACCATCGTGCCGGCCAAGCAGTGGAACGCGATCGGCGAACTCGATCAGACCCTGGCCCGGGTCAATGCGCTGTACGCCGAGGCCGGCGACGAGATCAAGCAGGCGCGCGAGGCCGGTTACGCGGCCGGGTTCGCCGAAGGGCTGGCGCGCGCGCAGCAACAGATGGCGCAGCAGCTGGCCGACCTCAACGAACGCCGCGCGCGCGTGCTCGCCGACGCCGGCAGCCGCGTCACCGAACTGGCCTGCGCGATCGTCGCGCGGATTTCCCCCGAATTCGACGCGCGCAGCGTGGTGCCGCCGCTGGTCATGCACGCGGTCGAAGCCGCGCAGGCCGAACAGTTCCTGCTGATCCGGGTGCACCCCAGCGTGCGCGAGGACGTCGCCAAGGGTTTGGGCCTGGTGCGCCAGGCGCATCCGGTGGTCGGGGTGATCGAACTGGTCGACGACGAAAGCCTGGACAAGCTCAGCTGCGTGGTGGTGTCGGAAGTCGGCGAAGTGCGCGCCGGCGTGGCCCAGCAGATCGAAGCGATCCGGGTCGCGCTGTCGGGCGCCGAATACGGCGCGGAGCACAGCGAATGAACCGCCGTGCGCTCGCCGCCGGGTTCGCCTGCCGTGTACGCGGAGGCGCGCGATGAGCAGCCTGCAGCGCACCATCCTGCAACCGGTCGCGGTGCCGGTGCCGCAACAGGACCCGCTGATCGCGGCGCTCGCGCGGGTGCCCAACGTGGTGCGCATCGGCAAGGTCGCCGAGGCCTACGGCACCATGATCCGCGCCACCGGCCTGAAGGCGATGATCGGCGAGCTGTGCGAACTGCGCAGCCCGCGCGACAGCAATTTCCGCCTGGCCGCCGAGGTGGTCGGTGTGTCGCGTCAATACACCTTGCTGACGCCGTTGGGCGCGCTCGACGGCGTCGCCCACGACACCGAAGTGATCGCCACCGGCCGTCAGGCCTCGGTGCGCGCCGGCGACGGTCTGCTCGGCCGCATTCTCGACGCCAACGGCGATCCCATCGACGGTCGCGGCGGGTTCGGCCCGACTGTGCAGATTCCGATCTATGCCGCTTCGCCCAATCCGCTCGCGCGCACCTTGATCGATCGCCCGTTCGCCACCGGCGTGCGCGCGATCGACACGGTGATGACCGCCGGCGTCGGCCAGCGCCTGGGCATTTTCGCGGTCGCCGGCGGCGGCAAGAGCACTTTGCTCGGCATGCTCGCGCGCGGCGGCGACGCCGACGTCAACGTGATCGCGCTGGTCGGCGAACGTGGCCGCGAGGTCAACGAATTCATCCAGGACAACCTCGGCGAAGCCGGCCTGAAGAAATCCATCATCGTCGTCGCCACCTCCGACCGGCCCGCGCTCGAGCGCAGCCGCGCGGCCTGGGTCGCGACCGCGATCGCCGAGTATTTCCGCGACCGCGGCCAGCGGGTGATGCTGCTGGTCGACTCGGTCACGCGCTTCGCCCGCGCCTTGCGCGACGTCGGCCTGGCGATCGGCGAACCGCCGGCGCGGCGCGGCTTCCCGCCGTCGGTGTTCAGCGCCATGCCGCGCTTGTTCGAACGCGCCGGCAACAACGACAAGGGCAGCATCACCGCGTTCTACACCGTGCTGATGGAAGGCGAGGACGGCGACGATCCGGTCGCCGAGGAAGTGCGCTCGATCCTCGACGGCCACATCGTGCTGTCGCGAAAACTCGCCGCGGCCTATCACTACCCGGCGATCGACGTGCTGACCAGCCTGAGCCGCACCATGCCGCGAGTCGCCGACGACGGCCACCAGCGCGCCGCCGGGCAACTGCGCAAGTACCTGGCCAAGCACCAGGACATCGAACTGCTGCTGCAGCTGGGCGAGTACAAGCGCGGCAGCGACGCCGAGGCCGACATCGCGATCGAGAAGATCGAACCGATCCGCAAGTTGCTCAAGCAGTCGGCCGGCGATCTGGCCGACTACAAACAATCCGTCGACGCGCTGCGCAGGTTGTTCGGATGAGCCGTTATCCGCTGCATACGCTGCTGCAACTGCGCTCGCACCGGGTCGAGACCGCGCGCGGCGTGGTGATGGAACGCCAGCGCCAGGTGCAGGCGCGGCGCGACGCGTGCACCACGATCGAGGGCGAGATCGCCGACCTCAATCGCGAACGCGCCGGGCAGCGGCTGCGCCTGCTCGATCCGCCGCCGCCGGGCGTGCCCTGGCCGATGGCGATGTCGCAGCGCGAATCGCATATCGATCATCTCGGCGAACTCGCGATCGCCGCGCATCAGCGCCTGCTCGACGCGCAAGGCAAGCTGCGCGAAGCCGAAACCGCGCTGGACGAAGCGCGCAAGGCCTTCTTCCGCGCCCAGGCGCGGCTGGACGCGCTGGAAAAGCGCAAGGACGTCTGGCGCAAGGAACAACAGGCGGCGAGCCAGCGCCGCGAGGAAGCCCATTCCGCCGACCTGCTGATGGCCTCGCGCCAACAGTCGCAAGGCCCCTTCTGATCGAGGTCGCCATGAGCACGATCCGCAACAGCTCGCCTTCCGCCGATGCCGATGCCAAGCGCGCCGAAGCGGCCAAGCAGGCCGAACAGGCGCAGCCCACGCGCGCGCCGACGCGTCAGCCGGCCGCGCCCGAATCGGTCGATCAGTTCCGCAGTCTGCTGCAGCAGCGCCAGGGCGGCTTCGCCCAGGCCGGCACCGCCGGCAAGGACGAAGGCCTCGCGCGTCTGCTCGGCCAGAGCGAAAGCGCCGCCGACGGGGGCAAGATGACCGCCGAACAGGTGCGCGCCGAAGCCGGCAACGCGGTCGCGCGCAAGCAGGCGGCCGGCGAGCGCGCGCACGAACACCAGCGCCAGTCGGTCGGCTTCGAGCGGGTCGACAGCGCGCCGCCGCCGGCCGAAAGTTCGGCGATGCTGCAGGCGCAGTTGGCGATGCGCGACACCGCGATGCAACCGCCGGCCGCGCAGCCGACCTCCAACGCCAGCGCGTTCGCCGACCTGATCGAGCGCCACGTGCGCCAGCTCGCGGTCAGCAACGGCGGCGCCAGCGGCGAACAAGGCCAGGTGTTGCTGCGCCTGTCCGATCAGACCCTGCCCGGCACCGACCTGCTGCTGACCAAGACCGCCGAGGGCTGGCAGCTGCGTGCCGACTCGCGTTCGCGTTCGAGCTACGACGCGATCCGCGAAGCCGGCCCGGAGCTCGCGCGCCGTTTCGCCGAACGCAACCTCGGCGAGCTCAGCATCGATCCGCATTTCCACGACTGACCTCGCCGCGCGAGGCTCGTGTCCGCGCCGTGAGCGCGCGGATGTTTCCTTCACCCAACCCGATGGACCGCCAACGCCATGACTCAAGCGACCGCCGACGACCAACGCCGCCAGCTGAGGGCTTCGTTCGAAGACCTGTTGCAGCAGCAGCCCGACCTGAGTTCGCAGGACCGCGCCTTCCTGCTGAGCAAGCTCAACGAGGCCCTGGACAAGCAGGACCTGGATGCGCCGATCCAGATCGATCCCGAAGGCATGCGCCGCGACTGGGCCGCCGCGGTCGACGCGCTGATGCCCGACGCCGACGCCAGCGAACGCGAGTTCCAGATCCGCCGTTTCAACGACACCCTGGAGCCGCTGCGGCGCGACGCGGTGCAGGACGCGCTGGAATACGGCCGTCGCCTGCGCGAGGACGGCGAGATCGCCGCGGCCGAATGGCTCAACGAGCGCAACGCGCAGCGCAAGAAGCGCAATACCGCGGCCGCGGTCACGAATTCCGCGGCCGGCGGCGGCAACAAGAAGCCGGCGCCGCGTAATCCCTGGGGAAATGGCGGCTAAGCGCACGTATTGCACCCGCCGGCACCTAGGGTACGCCATAGCTTGTAGGCCCCCGGGCCCGGCGGGAAGATGGAATCCAGAAACAGGGGCGGTTCGCGGCGAGATGGCAGAACGGCTCTATCTCTCACACCGAAATGAATTTTGGAGAACGACATGAGCAACGACGTCAACGCCCTCTTCGTCAACTCGTTGGCCACCCAGGAAGTCCGCGGCAAGACCGAGGAAGCCAAGGCCAGCGGCGGCAAGGGTTGGCTGTATGCGATCGCCGAGCTGACCGGCAAGCTGGCCGACAAGAAGGCCGATCAGATGACCAAGGCGATCGAAGGTCTGCCGGCCGACGCGAAGCCGAGCGACATGCTGAAGACGCAGGCTGAAGTGTCCGAGTTCCAGCTGATGATGAACACCTTCACCAACGTGGTGAAGACCCTCGGCGACAGCCTGGGTCAGGCCTCGCGCAAGGGCTGATGCCGCGTTCGCAAGCCGTCGCGAAAGGAGCGAAGCTTGGCTTCGCTCCTTTTGCGTTTCTGCGCTATGGGTTTGCGGCTGTCGCCTCGTTCGCCCGCGCTCGTGTCGACGCCCGCGATGCCACTCACGACCGAGGCTGTGGCGTTCGTTTCGCGCTTGGCTCGATCGCGCTGGTGCTCAGCGGCGCGGTCGCGGCGCAGGACTATCAGCCGCAGATGGACGGGTTCAACTCGACCATGGACTCGATGCAGAGCGTGGCCGGCACCGCCGCGGTCAATGCCGCGATCAAGCGTTCGTTGAGTCAGCGCTCCGGCGCGGCGGCGCCGGCACCGCGTCCGCAGGTCCAGCGCGGCGTGGGCGCTTCGAAGTCGCCTGCAGCCGCCGCTGGTGCCAGCACCGCCGACCTATCCTTCCGGCGCGATCCGACTACCACCGAACGCGTGCGCGCGGCCTTGATCGCCGCGATGGCCAAGCAAAGCCGCGGCGTCGCCGACGACTTCGCGCGCCGTTCGGCCAGCGCCGAATACCGCCAGCGTTTCGCCCGGGTCCTGCCGGCGCAGGGACTGGCCAACGACAACCTCGCCGATGTCGCCGCCTATCATGTCGCGGTCAACTGGGCCTTGGCCCATCAGGCACCGTTGCCGAGCGGCGCGCGCCTGGTCGCCTTGCGCAATCAATTGCGCGGTTCGCTGGCGCAGGGCAGCACCTTGCCGGAACTCGCGCCGCAACGCCGGCAATGGGTCGCCGACGATTTCCTGTTCCGGGCCTTGAATCTGTCCGAACGCATCGACGCCTTCGCCCGCCGTCCCGAGCCGGACACCCAGGCGCAATTCGCGCGCGCGGCGCGCGAGGATATTCGCCGGACGCTGGGTATCGATCTGCAGAATTATCGTTTTACCGCTCAGGGGTTGGTGCAGTAGCGTCGATTGGTGGCGTACCGGATCTCGCGCCTGCGAGGCCTTGCGGAGCGCTTTTCTTAGTAGGGTTTCAGCCCGGACGCCTTCCGCTCCGATCGCGATGATCTTCATGGCCCGATCGAACGATCGCGCCATTCGTTCGATGGCCCTGTAGGAGCGGCGCAAGCCGCGACCGCGCCATGACGACCACCTCGCAACCTGCGCCGTAGCCGAATTCTCGCGGTCGCGGCTCGCGCCGCTCCTACAGGCAGGCCATGTCGCTTTTGCTTGGGCTTGAAGCCGCGCAGTTCATCCAGCGCTGCGAAGCCACTACTTCGCGAGAA
>NZ_LMHM01000012.1:317-400 GCF_001427785.1 Lysobacter sp. Root690 | reverse complement strand
GCGCATGGATGCGCGTCGCGCGCCACCGGGACATGGATGTCCCGTGTGGCGCGTGCCCGCGTCGGCATCGATCGTGCGGGCCT
>NZ_LMHM01000012.1:0-148 GCF_001427785.1 Lysobacter sp. Root690 | reverse complement strand
CCCGCCGCTTTAGTGGCGGAAGCTTTTGATCCTGCTTGCAGCCTCTAAAGCTCTAAGCTTTAGAACCTTTGAAGCAAAAACAAGAGCAACAGCTTTCGTCCGCAAGCGGCCGAGTTACTTTCTTTTGTCTAAAGCAACAAAAGAAAGG
>NZ_LMHM01000011.1:635901-638379 GCF_001427785.1 Lysobacter sp. Root690 | reverse complement strand
CATCCTGTCTCGGTGGCGCACGGCGCACATCCATGTGCGCCGCCCTTCGGGTGTGCTTTTGCTAACGCGAGCTAGGGGCCTCGCAGCGCTGGTGGTGGACGGCGAAATGAGGCATAAGCCAGAGCAGCGCGCGGAACTATTGGATCGCGGATCTGAGTCGGACGTTCCATCCAAGCCGCATCGATGCCACGAAGCACCCTTTGTAGGAGCTACGCGAGCTGCGACCGCGAAACCGCACCCACTGCGCGATTCGCCGCGACCCGCGCCGCGATCGGTCGTATGGCGGTCGCAGCTCGCGCAGCTCCTACAGGAGACAGCCCGACAGATGTCGGGCCGGGCGGGGCCAGCTGGCAACCACGAAGGCCAAAACGACGACATCACCATGCAATTTCGGGTGTTGGTTTCCCCGATAAGCAACCGCAACAAGCAGTTTCGGCCGCGCACAACCACTCAAACGCCCCAGCCCCATTCAGGCAATCAACCCCGGCTAATCAGCGTCTAGCTCAAACCCGCCACCACATGACCGCCCGCTAACGCCTCCAACCTCGCAAAACTGGCGGTTCGGTCCGGTTTCGCGTACAGTTCGCGCCGTTCAGCGCACGGCTGCCTCCCCGCAAGGGTACGTTTCCCAGGTTGCCTGTCGCCCCGCACCGAGTTCTCGGATTCGCCGGCGCGACTTTTTATCCCGCACGTCTTTCGTAGCGCAGACACGGCCCGGAGCTTCCGGCGTCGTCAAATTTAGATACTCGCAGCGCGGTTCAAGGGAACGCTGGGGTCATCACGCGATCGTCTCGTTCGCGCGTCCGTTCCATCGGGCGCGTCGCGTGCGCGCATCGCGAACCACTGGAGTTCCAACATGACGTTTGAATCGCTTGGGCTTGCGCCCGCGCTGCTGCGCGCGCTGTCCGAACAGAACTACATCAATCCCACCCCGATCCAGGCCGAAGCGATCCCGCTGGCCCTGGCAGGGCACGACCTGCTCGGCGGCGCCCAGACCGGTACCGGCAAGACCGCTGCGTTCGGTCTGCCGCTCCTGCACCGTCTGGCCACCACGCCGGGCAACAGCCAGCGCAAGCCGCGCGTGCTGATCCTGGCCCCGACCCGCGAGCTCGCGCTGCAAGTCAGCGACAGCCTGCGCGGTTACGCCAAGTACCTGCGCTTGAACGTGCACGCCATCTTCGGCGGCGCCGGCATGGGCCCGCAGCTCGACGCGCTGCGTCGCGGCGTCGACGTGCTGGTCGCCACCCCGGGCCGCCTGATCGATCACCTCGAGCGCGGCAGCGCCAAGCTCGACGCGGTCGAAGTGCTGGTCATGGACGAAGCCGACCGCATGCTCGACATGGGCTTCCTGCCCGCGATCAAGCGCATCCTCGGCCGCCTGCCGCCACAGCGTCAGACCCTGCTGTTTTCGGCGACGTTCGAAGCGCAGATCAAGCAGCTGGCGCTGGAGTTCATGCGCAACCCGCAGCAGGTGCAGATCGCCTCCAACAGCGTCGTCGCCGACGCGATCACCCATCGCGTGCATCCGGTCGACGGCGGCCGCAAGCGCGACCTGCTGATCCAGATCCTCGCGTCGCGTCCGAACGATCAGGTGATCGTGTTCGGCCGCACCAAGCACGGCTGCAACCGTTTGTCCGAGCAGTTGGAAGAAGCTGGTCTGAAGTCGGTCGCGATCCACGGCAACAAGAGCCAGGCGCAGCGTCAGAAAGCCCTGCGCGATTTCAAGGCGAACAAGGCCCGCGTGCTGGTCGCCACCGACGTCGCCGCGCGCGGCCTGGACATTCCGAGCCTGCCGCTGGTGATCAACTTCGATCTGCCGATGGTGGCCGAGGACTACGTTCACCGTATCGGCCGCACCGGCCGCAACGGTCTGACCGGTGAGGCGCTGTCGCTGGTGTCGCCGGACGAGGGCGGTCTGCTGCGTCAGATCCAGCGCATCCTCAAGGACGACATCGAGATGGTGACGGTCGCCGGCTTCGAGCCGTCGCGTCCGATCCGCATGGGTTCCGACGCTCCGGGCGCGCGTCGTCCCGGCGCTCCGGGCGGCAATCGCGCCGGCGCCAACGCGCCGCGCAAGCCGGCGCATCGTCCGCACGGCAAGCCGCCGGCGCGTCATGCGCACGCGGGCCCGAAGCAGCACCGCGGTGGCGGTGCCGGCGCGGGTCAGCCGGGCCAGCGGCGCGATCGCAACGCGGGTTGATTGATCGGCGAGATTCGCCGGTGAAGCAAAAAGGGTCGGCTTAGCCGGCCCTTTTTGTTTGGGCGAGTGTTTGTCTCTGGCCCGGAATCGCATGCTGTGAATCAGTGTTGGCGTTCGCCGTGCTGTTGCTGCAGTTGCAGTTGCTTTGGCAGTTGAGCTTTGGCTCAAGCCTGATTTCAGTCATCACTTCCAGCGCTGCGAAGCTCGTAGCTCGCGTTAGCAAACGCACACCCGAAGGGCGGCGCACATGGATGTGCGCCGTGCGCCACCGGGACATG
>NZ_LMHM01000011.1:626616-635890 GCF_001427785.1 Lysobacter sp. Root690 | reverse complement strand
CCCGGTGGCGCACGGCGTGCATCCTGCACGCCGCCCTTCGGGTGTGCGTTTGCTAACGCGAGTTACAAGCCTCGCAGCGCTGGATGTTGTGACTGGAACGGGGCGTGAGCCAAGGCAAGGGCAAGGGCTGAAAATAGAGCCTGAGCTGACCTGCAAAGGCTGAAGGTTGAAGGTTGAAGGTTGAAGGCAAGCGGCCAGGGTAGGGCTGAAGCACGACAAAGGCCTGCGCATCGCAGCGGCCTGCGCCGCCGCGATGCGACATCAAACCTCGCCCAATCGCCCCGCCTCACGCCGATCGCGCCCATTCTCCTTGGCGCGATACAAGGCCGCATCGGCCCCGTCGAACAAGGTTCGCACATGCGTGTGGACACCCGGGACGCAGGTGTACAGACCGATGCTCAGGCTGACCCGCTGATCCGCCGCGCCTTCGCCATAGCGCGCGTCCAGGCTGCGCATGTCGGCGAGGATCGCGTCGGCGACGCGGGCGGCGCCTTCGACGTGGGTGTCGGGCAGGATCACCGCGAACTCGTCGCCGCCGAAGCGCGCGGCCAGGTCTCGCGGGCGGCGCGCGTGCGAGGCGATGATCTGGGCGATCTGGCGCAGCAGTTTGTCGCCGGCGCGGTGGCCTTCGGAATCGTTGTAGGCCTTGAAGAAATCCACGTCGATCAAGGCCAGCGACATCGGCGCGCGGGTGCGGCGCGCGCTCGACAGTTCGCGCTGCAATACGTGATCGAAACGGCGGCGGTTGCCGAGTTGGGTCAGGGTGTCGAGGTTGGCTTCGCGTCGCCAATGGCGCAGGTGGGCGATCAGCCAGGCCAGATAGGCCAGCGCGATCATCACGATGGTCGTCGCCGGTGGGAACCACACGTCGCCCAGGCGCAGCAGCAGCACGCTGCCGGCCGCGGTGGTCAGCGCGGTCGCGCCGAGGGTCAGCAACGGGCGCTGGAAACGCGGATGCAGCATCAGCAGGACCACGGCGAACAGCATCGCCGCGGCCAGCAAGGCCTGCCACAGAGGGCGCAACGGCACGATCGCGCGATCGTGCAGCAGCATCTCGATCACGTTGGCCTGGTACTCGGCGCCGTGCATGCGCAGGTCGTCGGACATCGGGGTGAGGTAGCTCGGCACCAGGCCGGTCGCGGTCACGCCGATCACCACCCAGCGTCCGCGCAGCAGGTCGGCCGGCACTTCGCCGTTCAATACGTCCGAATACGAGACCTGGCCGAAGGTGCCCGGCGGTCCGGCGAAGCGGATGCGCACGTAGTTGTCGCGCGTCCATTGGTACGGCGAGCCGTGTTCGTCGGCGGGTCGGCGCAGGCCCGGCAGCGGCTTGGGCACGCTGGCCGGTTCCAATCCGATCAGGGCCAGCGCCAGCGCCGGCCAGCGCGATTCGCCGAGGCCGGCCTTGAGGTACATGCCGCGGGTGGTGCCCTCGGCGTCGAGTTCGATGTCGGTGTGGCCCAGGGTGGTCGCGGCGGTCGCGATCACCGGGGTCGGCAGCACTTCCACCGGCGGCGCGTTCTGGCGCAGCGGCGCGGTGGTCACCGGCAGGGCGACGCGGCCGAGCCGGCGCATCGCGGTGGCAAGCACGCGGTCGTGGTCGTCGCCGCTGCGGTCGGCTTCGGCGAGCACCAGATCGAGCGCCACGCCGCGCACGCCGGCGTAGCCGAGGCGGTCGAGCATTTGCGCGTGGATGTCGCGCGGCCACGGCCACTGACCAATGTCGTTGAGGCTGCGGTCGTCGATGGCGACGATCACCACGTCGTCGTCGGGCGCGTAGGTCCAGTGCGACAGGTGCAGGTCGTAGAGAAAATCGTCGAGCCGCCAGGTCGCGCCGCTGACCGTCAGCAACGCGGCCAGGCCGCCGGCCAGCAGAGCGGCACCGCCACGCATCAGCCTGGACAGCGCGCTCGGGGTCATAAGGCCAGCAGCAACAAGGCCGCGCCGGCGGCGCCGGCGCCGTAGCACACGCGACAGGGCAGGCGGATCTGCTGCGCGGGGCCGTACGGGGCGGCGTAGCCGTCGTCCTCGATCGTCTGCACACGTACGTACCAAGTCCCGCCGCCGGGACGCTTGAGTTCCACTTGCGGCACGTCGACCTCTTGCTCGAGCAGCAGCTTGGCGAAGTCGGGCTTGCGCGCGATCTGCACGCGGTAACGCTGGCCGGGTTCGCCCTTTTGCCAGCGCAAAGTTAGTTGGCCCTTGGCCGCCTGCGGCGATTCCAATCCCGGATCGACCGGCGCGTCGTTGACGGTGAACGGCAACGCATTGCCGAAGCGACCGGTGCGGCCGGTGGCGTCGCGCGAGGCGACTCGCCAGAAGTAGTTGCCGGGCGGTAGCGCATCGTCGGGGCGATAACGCTGGCCCTTGAGTTCGGTGTCGACCAGCGGCTGTTCGAAGCGATCGTCGCGCGCCAGTTGCAGGCGGGTGCGTTCGGCGTCGGCGGCGTGCGCCCATTCGAACCGCGGCCGCGGCACGCTCACGGTCTGGCCGTCGAGCGGACTGATCGTCAGCGGCGGCAGCGGGTGATCGTTGACGGTGAACACACGTTCGCTGTCGCGGCCGCTCAGGCCGTTGCCGGCGATCGCGCGCACCAGCAGGCGCTGGCGTCCGGCCGGCAGCTCGTCGATGCGTACTTGCGTGGTATCGACGCGGCTTTCGTACAACAACACTTCCGGCGCATCGTCGCGCACCACTTCGACCCGGTAACCAATCGCGCCTTGTACCGGCGTCCACGCCACATTGGCCGGCAATTGATCGAGGCGCGTGTTTGCGTCGAGCAGGCTCGGCGCCGGCAGCAGCGCGATCGCGGCGGTGGGTGCGGCGCCCACTGCGGCGACCGTGCCGAAACCGGGCAATACCAGCACCTGGCGGCGCTGCGCGCCGACCTGGACCTTGCCTTCGAGCACTTCGGTCGCATCCGCCGCGCCGTCGCCGCCGGCGCTGACGCGGAAATGGGTGCCGCGCACACTGGAGGTCGCCGACGGGGTTTCGATGATGTAGCGCGAGGCCGGGCCCTTGGCCGGGATCACCCGGTTGCTGGTGCGGCCGCGCTGCAGGCGCATGCGCGTGTCGACCATGCCGGTGCTGCCGTAGCTGCTGAGTTCGTCGAACACGATGCGGCTGTTGTCCTGCACCATCAAGCGCGAGCCGTCGGCGAATTCCAGGGTCGCGCTGGCGCCGGGGCCGGTTTCCAGGCGATTGCCGATGCCGATGCGCATGCCTTCGCTGACCAATCGGGCCGGCGCGTTGTCGGACGCCAGCACGTTGACCGCGCCGCGCACCGCGACGACCTTGGCCTTCGCCGGTTCGATCCGCAGCCAGCCGATCGGGAACGCCATGCGCGTGCCCGGCGGCAGGTGATAGGGGTTGGCGATGCGGTTGTGTTCCTGCAGGCGGCGCCAGTTGATGCCGGCCTTGAGGTGCTTGGCGCCGAGGTCCCACAAGGTGTCGCCGGGGCGGACCCGATAGCTCCAGTCCTGGGCCTGGGCCAGACCGCAACCGGCCAGCAGCAGCGCCGACACGGCGAGGCAACGACCCAGGCGCCGGCGAACAGCGGCGGCCGCGCGCCGGCCGGCGTGCGTCGCGTCAAGGGGCGAGGGCGCAGTAATCGAAGGCATCCGTATTCCGGGCTGAGTGAGACGACGTGTGCCAGCAAGGAGCCGGCAGGAGGCGCAACAACCTGCAATTATGCGGCTTCGGTCACGTTTTTTCCGCCATCTGCCTGGCCGAACGTGGCCTGGGGCGGACGGACGGTGTCGGCCAGTACCTCGATTGCGTGTGTCTCCAAAGTGGATGCGACGATTCGGCCGGCGTCATGCCGGCTGACTTAGTGCGTACTTCGGAAGGATCGTAGCGCCGATGCGGGCCACTTTGGGGGCGGCGGCAGGCACGAGGGTCCGGGCGCGGTGGTTGGATCGGACGGTGGCGGTGGAGCGGGCCGGAAGCGGCCGCCGCGCGGGTCTGGCCGGCGTGTGAGGCGCGTTGTCAGGGTGAGACTTCGCCGCGGGTCGTGATCGCGTGTCGCTCGAACGGACGTTGCGCGAAGCGAGCGGCGCGCCGCGACGACGGCAAGGCCCGCCGGTTCGCACCGGCGAGCACTTGCGTCATCGCGCGACTCAGCCCTTCTTCGCCGCGATCCAGCGATCGATCTTGCCGTCCAGCACGTCCAGCGGCACCGAGCCGTCCTTGAGCACTTCGGCGTGGAACTCGCGGATGTCGAAACGCGCGCCCAGGGCTTTCTCGGCGCGCTTGCGCAGTTCCATGATCTTGAGTTCGCCGATCTTGTACGCCAGCGCCTGGCCGGGGATGGCCATGTAGCGTTCGGCTTCGGCGGTCGACTGGGTTTCGCTTTCGGCCGAGTTGGCCAGCATGTAGGCGATCACCTGTTCGCGGGTCCAGCCCTTGCTGTGCAGGCCGGTGTCGACGACCAGGCGGATCGCGCGCCACAACTCGTTCTGCAGATAACCGAAGCGGTCGTACGGGGTTTCGTACACGCCCAGGGCGGTGCCGAGCGATTCGGCGTACAGGCCCCAGCCTTCGCTGAAAGCGGTCTCGCCGCCGAAGCGGCGGAACTTCGGCAGGTCGGTGAGTTCCTGCTGCAAGGCCAACTGGAAGTGATGGCCTGGGATCGCTTCGTGCAGGTACAGGTCTTCGGCGTCCCAGGTCTTGCGCGTGGGCAGGTCGAAGGTGTTGACGTAGAAGATGCCCGGACGGCTGCCGTCTTCGCTGGGCCGCATATAGGAACCGCCCGCGGCCGATTGCGCGCGATACGCCTCGACCGGGCGGATCTCGAACGGCGCCTTCGGCGTCAGCGAGAACAGTTCGGGAATCTTCTTGTTGATCTTCGCTTCCAGGCCGCGGTAATGCGTGAGCAGTGCCGGTTCGTCCTTGAAGGTGAAGCGCGGGTCGTTCTGCATGAACTTGAAGAAGTCCTGCAGCGTGCCCTTGAATTTCAGCTCGACCAGGATCGAATTCATCTCGCCGTGGATGCGCGCGACTTCGTCCAGGCCGATCTGGTGGATCTGCGCCGGGGTCATCGAAGTGGTGGTGGAACGGCGCGCGTTGAACGCGTACCACGCCTCGCCGTTCGGCAACGCGCTCATGCCGGCGCTGTCGCGGGTGTGCGGCAGGTAATCGTCGCGGACGAAATCGCGCAGGCGCCGGTAAGCCGGCATCAGCTGAGTCTCGATCATGCGGCGGTAATCGTCATTGAGCCGGGTCTTGTCGGCCTGCGAAAACGACGCCGGCAGATTCGCGATCGGCTTCCAGAACAGGCTGTCTTCGGGCTTGTCCTTGACCAGCGCATCGAGCTGCGACACCACCTTGACCATCAACGGCTTGGGCTGGACCACGCCGCGCTTGATGCCTTCGCGGCTGTTGGCGATGAGCTGGTCGAACACCACCGGCACCAGCGCGCCGCGCTTGAGCCAGTTGTCGTAGTCGGCGACGGTCTTGAACGGCTGCGAGCCGGTGCCCGAACCGAGCTGGGCGACGCTGGAGGCGAAATTTCCGAACTGGTTGATCGGCTGCAGCCAGGTCGGATAACGATCGGATTCCAGATCCATCTTCGCGCTGCGCACGAAGATTTCGTAGCTCAGCAAATCCTGCGCGGACAGGCCTTGCGAGCCGACCGCTTCGATGGTCTTGAGCCAGCGCTGGGTGAATTCGCGGCCTTGCTTGCGGAACTGCGCGCTGGCGATGTTGGGCAGCTGATCGTTGTAGCGCGGATCGCCTTGCGCGGTGGCGCGCAATGGATTGAGTTTGAGTTGCTCTTCCCAGTACTGCTCGTACAGGCGCTTGAGTTTGTCGGCCTTGGTCTGCACGGTGACCGCGGGCGCGGCCGCAGCGGCCGGCGTGGATTGGGCGAACGCGGGCAGGGCCAGGCACAGCGTGCCGGCCAGGGCGAGCGACACGGCCGCGCGCAAGGCGAGCGCGGACGCGCGGCGGGGCGTGCGGGAACGACGGAACGGGGACGGGCGCATGCGGCATCGATCCGGACGGATGGAATGGCAGACTCGCGCGCGCCGTGCGCGAGGGCATGAGCCGAAGGTCATGCGCGATGGTGTGTGGGGGGCGATGCCGGTCGCGTTTGGCGATGCGCGCCGTGAATGTGGGTTTCGCACTGTAGGAGCGGCGTCCTGCTGGATTTGCTTCGGTCACGAGCCGCGACCGCGTCCTTGCAGGTTCGCGGCGACCGTGTGAGTGCGCGGTCGCGGCTCGCGCCGCTCCTACAGAGGGCGCACCCGGTTGCGTTGCGACCGAGTTTTATGCCGACCGCGAGCGCGTCACTCGCGGCTTCGATCCGCGGCGCTCAATCCTCCAGATCCGGCAAGCGCAGGCGGGTGGTATAGAAATCGCTCGGCTGGCCGATATCGCGCGCGAAGAACAGCAGGCCGCGATCCCACAGCACGGTCGGATGGAATTCGTCCCAGGCGGAGTTGACGCAGGGGCCGAGGTTCTTCGGCGTGCCGAAGCTGCCGTCGCGCTGCTGCCGCGCCGCGTACAGATCGCCCCAGCCGTAGCCCAGGTCGGGCAGCGGATCGCCGGGGAAATCCAGGCGGGTGAACAGCAGGATGCGGCCGTCGGGCGAGATCTCCGGGTTGAATTCCCAGCGCTGCGCGCTGTTGACCGCGCCGGCGATTTTTTCCGCCGGTGCGTACTGGCCGTCGCGTTGGCGCCGGCTGCGGTAGATGTCGAATTCGCCGTCGCGGTCGCTGGCGAAATACACGGTGCCGCGCAGGTCCATGCTCGGATACAACTCGTCGCTGCCGCTGTTGACTGTCGCGCCGAGGTTTTGCGGTTCGCCCCATCCGCGCGGGCCGCGGCGGGCGATCCACACGTCCATTTTCGCCGCCACGCCGTCGGCGCGCGGCCGTTCGGAGGAGAACACCAGGTAGCGGCCGTCGGGCGATACGAACGGGTCCATATCGCTGTGGATGCCGGAGAACGGCGCGACCTGCGGCGTGCTCCAGCCCGACGGCAGCCGTTGCGAGGTCATGATGGTCGCGCGTTCGCGCGTGCCCGGCCACCAGCCGGTGGTGGTCGCCCAATAGGCGCGCAACCGGGTCGGGGTGAAACTCAGACGCCACTCCCAGCGCGGCGTGGAGATGGTGCCTTCTTCGAATTTGCGCACCGGCGGACACGATTGAGCGGCGTGGCCGGGTATCGCGATGATGGCGAGCGCGCAGGCGCTGACAGCGACGGCAAGATGCGAGCGAAGCGACATGGCGGCATTCCTGTGGGAAGTGGCCGCAGCCTGCGCTGGCGAATGCGGCTTACGCATATCGCTGGGACGAATACTCGGATCGCCGGGACCAATGCCGCTTCCGCGATTGCCAGCGCGGCGGCGTCGGTCCAGCATGGCCGGCATGCGCAATCGACTGTCGCTGCTGCTGGTGGTGCTGGGCTGGTGGACCCTCAACGCGCTGGTGTGGGTCGGTCAGGTTGCGACCATGCGCGAAGCCGCCGGGCAGGCGCCGCAATGGGCCGACACGCTGCGCCAGCAATTGGCCAGCGCCTGGCTATGGGTGCCGATCACCTTGTTTCTGCTGTGGGTGGTACGCCGCTATCCGTTCGAACGCGGCCGGCATGCGCGCGCGGCGCTGGCGCAGGCCGCGGCGGTGGCGCTGGTGATCGTGCTGCGCGCGATGGCGGTGATCGGCTTGAACGGTTGGATCGGTTGGTATGCGGTGTTACCGCCATTGGGCGAGGTACTGATCGCCAGCGTGCTCAACAATCTGTTGATGAGCTGGATGATCGTCGGCGTCGCGCATGCGCTGGTCTACGCCCGCCGTGCGCGCCGTCGCGAGCGCCAGGCGATGCAGCTGGAAGCACGGCTGGCGCGGGCGCGGCTGGATGCGTTGACCGCGCAGCTCAATCCGCATTTCTTGTTCAACGCCTTGAATTCGATCGCCGAGATGGTGCATCGCGATCCCGATGGCGCCGATCGGATGCTGGTCGATCTGGGCGCATTGTTGCGCCACAGTCTGGACAGTTCGCGCAGCCAGGAAATTGCCTTGCGCGACGAACTGGCCGCGCTCGATCACTACATCGGCATCGAGAAGATTCGCCTGGGCGAACGCCTGCGCGTGCAGTGGTCGATCGACTCGGCGCTGCTCGATGCGCAGGTGCCGCAACTGGTTCTGCAACCACTGGTGGAGAACGCCATCCATCATGCCGTGGCGACCCGCACCACACCCGGTCAGGTGTCGGTGTGCGCGCAACGCGATCATGCCCACCTGCTGCTGGAAGTCAGCGACGACGGAGGCCAGCGCAACGCGCCGCCGGGCAATGGCTTGGCGCTGGGCAACACCCGCGAACGCCTGCGTTGTCTGTACGGCGAGGATCATCGGTTCGAGATCGGCGCGCGCGCCGGTGGTGGCACGCAGGTCTGCCTGCGATTGCCATTGCGGATGGCGCCGGCCGGCGAGGTGGCGGCATGAGCGCGTTTGGTACGAGCGGGTCCGGTATAGGCGCGCCGCTGCGCGCGGTCGTGGTCGACGATGAGGCGATGTCGCGCGCGCGCCTGCGCCGTCTGCTGGGGCAGCAGCGCGATGTCGAGGTCGTCGCCGAATGCGGCGACGGCGACAGCGCCCTGGCGGCCTTGCGGCGCTTGCGGCCGGATGTGGTGTTTCTGGATATCCGTCTGCCCGATCTCAACGGGTTCGGCGTGATCGACGCGTTGCCGCCGGAGCAGCGGCCGCAGGTGGTGTTCGTGACCGCGCATGCCGAGCATGCGCTGCGCGCGTTCGACGCGCAGGCGGTGGACTATCTGCTCAAGCCGTATTCGGCCGAGCGCCTGCAGGCGGCGTTGGAGCGCATTCGCCGCTTACGCGCGCCGGCGCAGGCGGCGCCGTTCGCCGCATCGGCCGAGGGTTTCGCGCAGCGGCTCGCGGTTCCGGTCGGCGCGCGCCTGCGTCTGCTGCCGGTCGAGACGATCGAATGCGTGATCGCGCAGAGCAACTACGTCGAGCTGCGCGCCGACGGCCAGGCCTATGTATTGCGCGAGACTCTGAGCGGTCTGCAGGCGAGGTTGGACCCGCGCCGCTTCGTGCGCATCCATCGCTCGCGGATCGTACGGGTGGATGCGGTGCGCGACATCGAGCATCTCGACGGCGGGCGCTATGTGCTGCGGCTGGCGAATGGGCTGCGTCTGGCCAGCGGCGCGAGTTATCGCGAGCGGGTGCGCGAGGCGATGGGGTTGGGGTGATCGGGTCGCGAATTTACCGATAAGGTGCCGATCGCGCCCGCGGGCCGTGGCTGTACCCGTGTT
>NZ_LMHM01000011.1:626364-626595 GCF_001427785.1 Lysobacter sp. Root690 | reverse complement strand
TACGCGTGTCTGAACCCTTAGCCGTCGTCGCATCGTTTCCGTCATCCCCGCGAAGGCGGGGATCCAGAGACTTCAGCGCCATCTTTCCAGAACGTCATTCCCGCGAAGGCGGGAATCCAGTGGCTTTCGTGCAGCCGCGATTAAAGTCGCTGGATATTCGGCTCCGCCGAAGTAAAGCAGAGCCCGCGTTCGCGGGAATGACGAATTGAGAGATGGCGCTGAAGTCTCTGG
>NZ_LMHM01000011.1:573685-626359 GCF_001427785.1 Lysobacter sp. Root690 | reverse complement strand
GCGGGGATGACGGCCTGGGTGGATTACGTTCTCGCTGGAACGTCGCGTGGTTAATTGCGAGGACGCTCTTGAAGACCGTCAACAGCAGCGACTCAATCCTGCCACTCAATCCGCCGCCGCCTCATCGCGCAGCTGATTGGCCCGCGCATGCCCCAGATAGCCGTGAATCCAGACCCGCAGCAGATAAATCAACGGGATCATCGCGAACGCCGCCAGCATCTTGTAGCCGTAGTTGACCGTGCTGATCGCCAGGAACTGCGGGATCGGCCAATGCTGCGGGCCGAGCACGAAGGCGATGTACAGCACCACGAAGCTGTCGACCAGTTGCGACACCGCGGTCGAACCGGTCGCGCGCAACCAGATGTGTTTGTCGCCGGTGGCGCTGCGGATGCGGTGGAACACCGCCACGTCGATCAACTGGCCCAGCATGAAGGCGACCAGCGAACCGCCGATGCTCCACATGCCCTGGCCGAAGATCGCCGCGAACGCGGCCTGATAGTCGGGCACGCCCTGCGCCTGCGCGGCCTTGACCCACCAGCCGGCCGGCGCCAGCGCGATCGCCGCGAACGCGAACACGAAGCCGTAGGCGATCAGGATCGCCGCCAGCCACGAGATCAGACGCACGCCGCGGCGGCCGAAGAACTCGTTGATGACGTCGGTCATCAGGAACACCACCGGCCACAGCAAGGTGCCGGCGGTGAAGTTCAACGAGCCGGTCTGGCCGAACAGATTCCATTGCAGCGGGGCGATGCCGAGGGTGTCTTCCAGCGCGAAGATCTTGACCCCGATGAACTCGGCCAGCGCCGCGTTGACGCAGAAAAACGCCGACAACACGATGAACAAGCGCAGCGAGCGATCCTGCAAGGTGCGCGTGCCTTCACCGCCGGCGAACGGAATGCTCGACTCGCCCGCGCTCACCGCTTGGGCCTCACCCGGTAGATCACGCCGCTCTTGTCGTCGGTGAACAGGAAGCTGTCGCGACCGGTGTGCAGCACGTCGCAGGGACGACCCAGTACCTTGCCGTCGGCGAGGAAACCGGTGATCAGATCGCCGCCGCTGCGGCCGTCGGCCTTGACCCGCACGAGGCGGTAGCCGTGGTTGAGCGCGAGCTTGCTGGCGCCGTGCAGCGCGACCACGAATTCGTCGCTCAACTGGCCTTTGTCGCTGGACGGAAACCAAGCCAGGCCCAGCGCGGAAGCGTGCGACGGGAAATACGAGAAGGTCTTCGGCGCGCTCGCGCAGCCGCTCTTGCGCGGGAATTTCGGATCGGCCGCGACCTTGCCGTTGTTGTAGTAGCAATACGGCCAGCCGTAATCGGCGCCGTCATTGACCACGAACATGGTTTCGTCGGGCTTCTGGTCGCCCAGATGATCGGAGCCCTGGTTGGTCGCGTACAACTTGCCGTCGCGGTACAGCAGGCCGACCGCGTTGCGCAGGCCGCGCGCGTAGATGCGGCGCTGGCTGCCGTCGGGATTCATCTGCAGGATCGCCGCGCGCACGTCTTCTTTTTCCACGCAGGCGTTGCAGCTGCTGCCGACCGAGACGTACAGCTTGCCGTTGCCGAAGGCCAAGGTGCGGGTCAGGTGCCAGCCGCCGTATTTGTAGCTCAAGCCGTAGTCGGGAAAGCTCGCCAGCACTTCGGGTTCGGACGAAGGCTTGAGGTCGCCGTTGCGGTAGCGATAACGCAGCAGCTTGTCGGTGTTGGCCAGATACAGCCACGACTGGCCGGCGGCGTCGGTGTGGAAGGCGACGCTGTTGGGGTTGCGCTGCTTGTCCAGGTACACCGAGACCTTGGTGTAGCGCTCGGTCTTTTCGTCCCAGCCGTCGAGCGCGTACACGCGGCCGAGCTTGTTGTCGCTCAGGTTCTGCATGTCGGTGACGAATATGCGGCCGTCCGGGCTGCGGGCGAAGAAGCGCACGCGCTTGAGCCCTTGCACCACCGGCACGATGTCGAGGTTCGCCGGCAGGTTGAGCGAGAAGCTGCGGCCGTCGTCGAGCTTGACCGGATGCGGCGTCAGCGGCGCGGCCGCGGCCTGGGCCGTGTCGGCGAACAAGGCAACGCCGCACAACAACGCGGTCGCGGCGACGGTGCGGGCCAGACAGGACAGAACTAAGGTCATGGAGTGCGCTCCGGATCGGGAGTGGCGCCCGCTGCGGGCGCGGAGAAGGGAATGGTCGACGGCGAGACCGCGCCGCCGGAGATGATGAAGCTCATCGCCTGGTCGACGGTCCAGTCGGTCGGGGTGATCAGTTCCACCGGCACGATTTCCAGATAACCCGAGGTCGGGTTGGGCGTGGTCGGCACGTACACCGCGGCGAGTTCGCGGCCGGTGCCTTGCTCGCGCATGACCTTGGTGACGAAGCCGATCGACTTCATCTGGTTGTGCGGGAAATCCACCAGCACCACGCGCTGGGTGCCGTCGGGCTTGGTCTGCAGGATGTCGAGCAGCTGACGCGCGCTGCCGTAGATGGTGCTGGCCAGCGGGATGCGCTTGATCATCGCCTCGAACCAGCGCAGCACGGTCTGGCCGACGACCCGGCGCGCCATCGCGCCCGACAGCAGGATCACGCCCACGGTGGCGATCAGGGCGATCGCGGTCTGCACCCACTGATCGTTCAACCAGCCCAGCGCCTGCGGCGAGGTGGTCGCCAGGTTCTCGAGCAGCGGGCCGATCAGCGGACGACTGGTGTCGGACAGCAGGACGAAGACGAACTTGACCACGACCCAGGTCAGCCAGATCGGCAGCAGGGTCAACAGGCCGGTGAGGAACAGGCGTTGCAGATTGGGCGGGCGCATGGCGCGGATTGTAGGGGAGGGCGGTGGTTGCGTGGGGTCGGGGCGGTGCCTGGTTTGGCGATGGTGGTAGGGAGGTGGTGCGTGGGTTGGTGGGATGGCGCGGTGGAGGCGCGGCGGGACTTAGGTGGTTACACGTCGTTGCGCGGGCTAGAAGCGAATCCCCCGCGCCGATCGATTCGGGGCTCCGGGGCGCGGCGTCGGGCGCTCGCCCCCTTTTGCAAAGTGGGCGATGGTTTTCGTGGCTTCGGTGGGTGCGGTGCTGTTAACGCGCGAATGATTGCGCATGATTTGGTGCTATACGCCTGCGATCAGGCGCGTCAACCCATCGCCCACTTTGCAAAAGGGGGCGAGCGCCTTGCGCAGGCACGAAGTCAGATCACTATCGCGGCGCGGGGGATTCGCTCTTGCGCGGCGACACCAAGACCAAAAGCAGCCTCAGCGCTCACGCACCAACCGGAACCCCACATCGTCATACCCACGCCCCGCGCTCAACGGACGCTGCGCGGTACCGCTGCGCCACGAGCCACCGCCGACCTGACGCTGCTGACAGTTGCGACCGCAATCGGCCGACCACATCGACAAGGCGCGGCCGCTGCTGCCCGGCATGCGCTGGGCTTCGTCGGCGGTCGGCAGGCGATAGCGGCGGCCGGTCTGCTGGCTGTACCACTGCGCATAGGCCTCGGCGTCGGCGATCGACACGCACACCACCGGTTCGGCCTCGGTCTGGTCGAAGCCCGGCGCGCGCCAGTCCTTCGGCGCGATCACCCGCAGCAGCGACACGCGTTCGCGGCACAGCGCCGGCGCGCGTTGATGGGCGCTGACGAAACGCGCGTATTCGCCGCGGCTGACCGGACGCGGATTGAAGCTGACCGCGACGCTGGCGGCCGGCGCGACCGCGCTGGTGGCGACCCCGCGCGCGACTGGCGTGTCGCCGGCGATGCCGCGCGCCTGCGCGACCAGTCGGGTCGACACTGCGCGCGGCAAACCGAATTCCTCGGCCAGGGCGATGACCTTGCCGGCATCGGCGCCATCGCCGCGGCGCGCGGCCTGTTCGAGCCGGGTCTGCAGCGCCAGCGCGGCTTTCTCGCGCAGGCCGCGCTGCGCCGGCGAATCGGCGGTGCCGGTCTGCTGGCCCAGGGCGGTGGCGTTGACCAGATGCTCGCGGGCGCGCTGGTCGCGGCCTTCGCGCAGATCGCGGGCCATTTCCTCGGAGAACGCCTGGGTCAGTTCGTCGACCACCACCGCGACTTCCGGATTGGTGCTGTCCAGATGCCAGGCGGTGAGCAGGCTGTTGTAAGCGTTGGCGTCGGCCGGCGACGCCAGCCGGCCTTGCGCGATGTAGCCGCGCGCGGCCTGCAGCGAATCCTGCAGCGGCGCCTGCGGCAGCGGCGCCATCATCGCCTGGGTCGGATCTTCGCTGGCGCTGGCCACGGCGGTCTTGTTGGTGGCGTCCGGCGCGACCCGGAAGAAACCGTCCTGCTCGACCCGGTTCAAGGCGAAGGCGATGGTCACCACCGCGATCGCCAGCACCGCCAACCCGGCCCAGGCCGGCGTGGCCCAGCGCTTGAGCGGACGCAGCCGGCTGGCCATGCGGCCGAAGCCGCTCATCTGCCCGCGGTGTTTGATTTCGGCCAGCGCAACGGCCATTTCGGCGGCGTCGTCGAAACGCTGATCGGGCTGCTTGGCCAGCGCGCGGTTCATGAAACGCTGCCAGTGCTTGAGCGGCGGCGGCAGTTTCGGAATCGGGTTCTGCGCGTGCATCACCGCCATCGACAGCGCGTCGGGCGCTTCGAACGGCAGCCGGCCGGTCAGCATTTCCCAGCACAGCACGCCGAGGCTGTAGAGGTCGGCGCGGCCATCGACTTCCTCGCCGCGCGCCTGCTCGGGCGCCATGTAGGCGGTGCTGCCCACGGCCAGACCGGTCGCGGTCATGCGCGCGCCGAAGCCGCGGCGCAGGGCGATCCCGAAATCGGCCAGCAGCGGCCGCTCGGTGATGTCGAACAATACGTTCTCGGCCTTGACGTCGCGATGCACGACGCCGCGCGCATGCGCGTACTCCAACGCCGACAGCAGCGGTTCGACGATCGCGATGACGTCGGTTTCGCCGCGCGCGAAGCCTTGCTCGATGCGCTTGCCCAGATGGCCGCGCGGCAGGAACGGCATGGCGTAGTAGGGCAGGCCGTCGCGGGTGCGGCCGACTTCGTGGATGCCGACCACGTGCGGATGTTCCAGCCGCGCGATCGTGCGCACTTCGTTCTCGAAGCGGCGCCGGCTGACCTCGTCGGCCAGGGCGTGCGGCAGCATGATCTTGATCGCCACTTCGCGCCCAAGCGCGATCTGCTCGCCCAGGTAGACCGTGGACAAGCCGCCGTGGTTGATGATCTCGCGCAACCGATAGCCCGGAATTTCCGGCATCGGAACGCTATTGGCATCGTTTTGTGGTGTGAAAGTCGACATTCGCGGCCCCGTGTCGCGACTGCACAGCATACGCTGCCGCAGTGCCCGCGTGAGGCTTAGTGTGTCTTTTCTGTGCCTTTACTTACAAGTAGCGGCGCGGTCGGAGTTGCGGTTTCGCGTCGGCCGCCATACGCGAAAGGCGTGCAACGAATGGCGACCGAGGTCTCATTGCGCGACGCGGTCGCGTTTGCGCCGTACGTACAACTGCTTGCGCACCTTCGCCACGACCTCGCCGGAGGCGTCGATCACGTCGGTGTCGAACCAGCGCAGGTATTTGTCGCCGCCGGCGGTGGCCGCGCGCAATTCCTCCAGCACCGTGTCGTCGAGATCGAATTGCGCATGCACCGTGCCGCGGCCGGGTTTGACGAATTCGATCGCGCCGGCGCGGTCCCAGACGATGTAATCGCGGCCCAGCGCATTCATCGCCAGCAGCATCCAGAACGGGTCGGTCATCGAGAACAGGCTGCCGCCGAAGTGGGTGCCGACGTAGTTGCGGTTCCACGGCCGCATCCGCAACTCGACCCGGGCATGGCGGTAGTCGTCGGCGATGCGGACGACCCGGACGCCGGAAAACAGGAACGGCGGCCACAGGTTCAGGCCGAGTCGCAGGGTGTTGGCTTTCATGGGCAGGGCAGTGGCTAGGGCGGGTCTAGCCTGCCATACGGATGCGTATAGTCAAGTCGCGAGTGCCGGGGCGGCCGGTTCAGGCGGCCTCGGCGCCTTGCGTCTCAAGCCGTCCGGCTCAGAGCAAGCCGGATCGAGCAAGCCCATTCAAAACGGGCCGGCTCAGACAAGCCGGCCCGGAGCAAGCCGGCTAAGCAGACCCGACTCAGAACAGCAGCGACGCCATCTTGCGGCGGTAGCGGCCGATCAGGTCTTCGTCGGCGACCACCCGGAACGCGTCGATCAGCGCCTTGCGCGGCAGGCCGTCCTGGTAAGCGCGGTCGCGCCGCAGCAGTTCGATGAACTGCTCCAGGCCGGCTTCGTCGCGGCCGGCGGCGATCTGGCGCGCGCCGAGCAGGTAGCGCGCCTGCAGGTCGTCGGGCTGGGCGGCGATGGTCGCTTCCAGGGTCTCGACCGGAGGCGCGTCGCGGGTCACGGCGAGGAAGTTCAGGCGCGAGCGGGCGCGCAGGGTGCGGTCGTCGGTGGCCAGGTTGGCGGGCAGGGCGTCGAGCAACTGCTCGGACTCGGTGGCCGCGCCGGTGGCGAGCAGGGCCAGGGCCAGGTCGAGCTTGAGTTCGGACTTGTCGGGGTGTTCGGCGACCTCGTGACGCAGGCGCACGACCTCGGCATGCAGGTCGACCGGCGGCGCTTCGACCGGCGCTTCTTCCTCGACCGCGGGCGCGGCCGGTTCGATGCCGTGATGCTTGAGGAATTCGCGCACCGCGCTTTCCGGCAGCGCTTCGGCGAAGCCGTCGACCAGCTGCCCGTCCTTGACCAGGAACACAGTCGGGATCGAGCGGATCTGGAACGCCGCGCCGAGCTGCTGTTCGGCCTCGACGTCGACCTTGGCCAGTTCGAACGCGCCGTTGTAGTCGGCGGCGAGTTTTTCCAGGATCGGGCCGAGCGTCTTGCACGGCTGGCACCACTCGGCCCAGAAGTCGATCAGGACCGGCACCTGCAGGGATTTCTGCAGCACCTCTTCCTGGAATCGCTCGGTGGTGGCGTCGAATACGTGGGGCTTGGCGGGTGCGGTCATCGGCGGGCTCATGGTTCGTACGCGGGGGTTGCTCCCCGAGGTGGGGACGGTGCGGGGCGCAGGCAAGCCAGTGCAGGCCAGGGTGTGCAGGCGAGAGTGGGCAGGCGAGCGCGCCGCGCGGCAGCGCACGCTAGCATGGCGCGATGAATCGCTCATCGACACCGCCTGCATCCAGATCGTCTGCGTCGGCCTCGCCTGCATCGGCATCGGGCTCATCGTCCGCAGATCCATCGTCGTCGCCCACGCGCGCCGCGCGCTGGATCGCCGTGGCCGCCGGGCTGTGCTGCCTTGCATCGCTGTACGGATTCGGCGCGGCCCTGGACGGCTATTCGCAGCGCCTGCATCCGCCGGGCCTGCTCGGTGCACGCGGCATCGACCACGCCGCAGCCTTCAATCTGCTCGGCTTCGCGCTGCCGGGGCTGGCGATGGCCTGGGTCGGCTGGCGCTTGCGCGAACGCCTCGATCAACGCAGCCGCGCGACCCGCATCGGTGCGTGGATGTGGAGCCTGTCGGCGCTGGCCTGGGCGGCGCAGGGCGCGTTCGTGCTCGATCCGGCCAATCTCGACGCGCAGTTCAGCCGCCTGCATGCGGCGATGTGGTTGTTGTGGGCGCTGGCCTTCGTCGCCGGCGCGCTGCTGGTGGGGCTGGATGCGGTCCGGCGTCCGGCCGAGCGCGGCCTCGCCCTGATCGCATGGCTGGCGGCCGCGGCGATGGTGATCGTGCTCAGGGACGGCCAGTTCGGCCTGATGAGCGGGCCGGTTGCGCAGCGCTTGGCGTTGTGTGCGTGGCTCGTGGCCTATGTCGCGATGATGTGGCGCGAACACAAACAACGGTAAGCGCGGGCAGATCATCGCGCGCGCGGCGGGCGATCTGTATCAGGCCGAGTGGTATCGATCGCCTGTCAGCCGACGCGCGCCGGATTGCCCGGCGTGCGTTCGAATCCTTATCGCGGAAATCTCGGATCGACGCGGCCGCTTCACTCCGGCCCGGGACAGAACCGGGTCATGCACCACTGACGTTCGCGCTGGCATAGGCTCACTTGCGCCGGCGTCTGCGCCGCGGCGCGACAGGCGCTGTATTCGGCGGCGCATTCCAGGCATTGCGGCGGCAGCGCGGCATAGGCCGGGGCGATCGTGGCCAGGGCGAAACCGCTAAGGCCGGCGAGCGCGGCGGTGAATACGAGGCTGGAGATCTTCATCGATTGCATTCCTTGCGGTGGGCGAACATCGCGGGGTCGCGACGGGATTTCAAGCGTGGGGCGGTGAACGCGGCATGGCCGGAATCGATCGCGATCGACACCCGTCGATCAGGCTTGATTCATGACGCGGGTCAATTGGCCGTGCAAGAGCGCCTGCATGCGTGATAGCGCGTGTCGCAGGCGACCTCTTGCTCCGGCGTCTCGGCCCGGGTTACGCAACGCTTGTAGTCCGAGTAGCAGGCCATGCAGGTGGTTTCATTGGCCTGCACCGGCGAGGTCAGTGCCACGGAAAATCCCAGTCCTGCGATGGCGATCAGCGCGAACAGCATCGAATGCTTCATGGCGAGTGCGTCCTTGTTGGTGGAAAGCCGCGATCTTGCGGCGGTGGCAGTGGCGATGCGTTGCATCGTGTCGGCGTGGCGCGGCCGGCATGGACCGATGCCGCAGCAAGGCAGATCGTTATCGGCGCCTGCCGCGGAGACTGCATCCGCGGCCTGCCTTGCTGCGACATCGGCGTTACCCTGATCGTTTGCGGCGCTTCGTTCGCCGCGCCGCGCGCATCACCGGCGCCTGTCGATGCGGTCGTGGCGGAACCAGGTGCGGCACCTGGCCTCTTGTGCCGGGGCCGTCGCGACGCGGGCGCGCCGCGGAGGCGATCGAAGCGTCGGATGTCGCGACGACTGCGTTGAATGGCCATGGAGTGCCGTGTGTCGAACTCCTTTTCGTTGGCGGTGACGAGCGGCTCCCGCCTCGCGGGCGGCGTGTGCGCATCGCGCTGGCTTGTCGCTATCGCGGCCGCGTCGTAACGATTCGATCCCGCGCCAGGTCAAGCCCAAGGCCCCGTTTATAGCACCGGCATCGCATCCGTGGCTGTGACCGATGCACGGGCAAAACCGGGCGTTCGCGGCTCGACCCATGAGCGTGGCGCGGTTGCGAGCGCGCCGCGAATGATCGCGGCGCGTGTGGATGTGTTCGCTAGAGTTTTGAAAGACCGGGTCCGACACGCCGGCCTCGCAATCGCCGACTCAGAACGTCTGCTTGTAGACCTTGCCGTCCTTCATCACGAACTCGACCTTCATCACCGCGTTGATGTCCTCGACCGGATTGCCCGGCACCGCGACGATGTCGGCGCGCTTGCCGGTTTCGATCACGCCCTGGTCGTCGACGCCAAGCACTTCGGCGGCGCGGATCGTCGCCGCCTGCAAGGCGACCGCGGCCGGAATGCCGGCTTCGACCATGTACAGGAACTCGCGCGCGTTATCGCCGTGCGGGCCCACGCCCATGTCGGTGCCGAAACCGATCTTGACCCCGTTCTTGTACGCCTTGGCCGCGGTGTCCTGGATCAGCGCGCCGATCCGCGCGGCCTTGGGACGCACCACGTCGGGGAAATAACCGTCGATCTTGGCCTTGTCGGCGACGAAACGGCCGGCGTAGACGGTCGGGATGTACCAGGTGCCTTTCTGTTTCATCAGCGACATGACCTCGTCGGTCATGTAGGTGCCGTGTTCGATCGAGGTGACTCCACCGAGCACCGCGCGCTTCATGCCCTCGGCGCCGTGCGCGTGCGCGGCGACGCGATAGCCGTAATCGCGCGCCGTATCCACGATCGCTTTCACTTCCTCCACCGTGAACTGCGGCGCGTCGCCGGACTTGGCGTACGACAGCACGCCGCCGGTGGCGGTGATCTTGATCACGTCGCTGCCCTCCTTGTAGCGCTGGCGCACAGCCTGGCGGGCGTCGTCGATCGAATTGATCACGCCGTCGGTCGGGCCGGGCGGGCCGATCAGATGCGACAGCGCGTCGTTGTAGCCGTTGGTGGGATCGGCGTGGCCGCCGGTGGTGGCGATCGACTTGCCGGCGGCCCAGATGCGCGGGCCTTCCACGAGACCTTGATTGATCGCATCGCGCAGATGTGGACTGACCTCGCCGCCGAGATCGCGCACGCTGGTGAAACCGGCCTGCAGGGTCTTGTTGGCGTAACCGACCGCGCGAAAGGCGAAGTCGACTTCGTCGAGGCGGAAGCCTTCGGAATAGCTCTGCGGACTCGACTGCGAACCCAGATGCACGTGCAGATCGGTCCAGCCCGGCGTGCAGGTGTGTTGCGACAGATCGATGCTGCGCGCGCCCGGCGCATCGGCGCGGCCGTCGAGCACCTGCTCGATCTTGCCGTCGCGCACGACCACGGTGCGCGCGCCGAGCACCTTGCCGCTGCGCGCGTCGAACAGTTTTCCGCATTGCAGCGCGAGCGGTTCGGCCGGCACGGCGGCGGCGAGGGCGGGCGCGGCGAACGCGCCGGTCGCGGCGGCGAGGGCGATCGAGACAGCGACAGATAAGCGGGTCATGAGCGATTCCGGCAGAAGGGCGGGATCGAACCCGCGGTGAAGATCCGCCGTTGTGCGCGCACGGCGAATCGCGATTTGCATCGGCCGGGGGAATCGCGCAACCATCCCCCGCGCGACAGTCGAAGCTCCCGGAGCATGCAATCGACGGTGGCGATGGGTCAACGTGACTAACGTACTAGGCGTCGGCGCGGGTGACGTGCGCGATGGGGCGGTTCGCCGCCGATGTGCATCGTCCCGGCGGGATTCCGCTAGGCGCGGCCTTGATCCGAATCCGTCGTGTAATCCGAGTCCTTCAATACGGCCCTGGGCGCGCTCACGGTCAAGACCGCAGCACCATTCCAATCCCAGGAGCGATACCCATGAAAAGAACGAGACCCGTAAAAAGATTCGGCATCGTGATCGCCGCCTTGTTCGCGCTGACCAGTGCCAGCGCATTCGCCGAAGGCGACGGCCAACATGGCGGCCAAGGCCAGGGCGGTACCGATCGCAGCAACTCGCAAGCGCCGTTGATCTGCCGCACGGGCGAAAGCGCGGTTCCGGTGCAGGGCGCGGACGGCAAGATCGCGTGGAAGTGTTCAAGCCCGTCCGAACTGGCCCGGGCGTACTTTCCGTTCAGTTGTCGGGCCAGCAACAACATCGACTGGACCTGCCGCAGCGGTAATGCTTGAGCCCGCGGCCGCAGCGCCGCGGATGCGGGGCTGCGGCCGTGTTGCGGCGCGGCATGCAACGAGACGCTGCACATTGCTAGCGAGTACTGCGGTCGAAACCTTCGCGGCATGCAAGCCGATCGGGCGAGCATCAACCTGGCCAGAGCGACTGACTGCTTGGGGCGCTCAGGCCGCAGTCGGCCGTTCGCCGACTCAAAGGTCGCGAGTTACAGCCAGTAACACCAGGCAGGAAAGGCTTCTATAGAACGCGGCCTGTATTGGTCGTCGCCGCGCGGCATTTCTCGACAGCGAAAGCGGCACCTCATGGCATCGGTCGAGGATTTCCAATAGACGGGCTGCCAATCGTCGAGAGCATCGAACTGTTCGGAGCCGACGGCGATCTCGTAGTCGGTGCGTACCGCGCACATGTATTGATCGAGGATGCTGGGGTGCGTCGTGATCACATACATCGAGCGCCATTGCTCCGGATCTTCGGGATGGCCAAGCATTCCGCTTGCGTCGATTTCGTAAACATCGTCGTATTCGTGCTCGATGAACCAATGCCATTGCGGTCGAGCGAATTGCTCCCACGCGTGGCCACCCGCGGCGGTGAGGCCATAGTAAGTGCCGCCGAAATTCGTCCGGGGCTCGCCCAGTTCGGCGCGGATCGTCGCCAGATCCCCAGGCAGCGCCTCGGTTTTTTCGTGGCAGCGCTGTAGCGCGATCCAGCCTCGCTCAGCGAGTTCGTGCAGGGTTTGCGCCAATTCATCGAATCCCATGCCATGGCCTTGGCAATTGAGCGCCATGTCGATCGTATTGACGTCCCAAGGCGGGCCTTCGGGCAGGGCGATGAGGGACAAGGGAAGTTTGAAACGGACTGCCTGGGTCAGCAGCCAGTATTCGCCACGAGTGAGGCGGAGAGACATGGGGTCGAGGGCCGATGGCGGCCGGGTTGCGAATGCAATGCTTCGAACGAAGCGAGCGGGACGCTACGCCGGCTGACCGGCGCGGTCAAGCGATGCGTGAACGGTCGACGGTGGCGGCACTGCGTCCTGTGACCATACGCCAGGCAATGGGAGGCAATCCTGTCGTTAACGTGGGCGCGACATGCGACATCCGTGCAAAACGGCACGGGCCGAGTGCGTTTTCGCGACGACGTTAGCCGAATCGGGCCGTTCATCCGATTTGCGACGCTTGTCGCGGGCGAAAGGCTCGTGCAAGGTAGCGCTCGCCTGAGGCCGTACGGACCGGGACTTCAGGCGGTCAACGCAGCGCGAATCCGGTTCGCCAGCGCGAGTCGAACCCCAATGAACAAACTCCTTCTCCAGATCGCCGCGGCCGCCGTGGTCGTCGTGTCGTTTTCCGCTTCGGCCGTCGATGTGCGGTCGGCGCCCGCGCCGAGCAGCGGCGGCGGGTTCCAGAACTTGCCCAAGAGCTGCCCGGCGGGCAAGACCGCACGCATCGTCTACGACCAGAAAGGCACGCCGATCGGCGTGGTCTGCGTTTAACGCCGCACGCATACCCGCGTTGGGCGAAACCCTGAGGTTCGCCTGTCTGCAAAGCGCTTGAAGACGAAGCCGCGGCCTGCCGCGGCTTCGTCGTATCGGCGCGGATGCGGCATCGATGCGTGGGTCGAGCGGGCTTATCGGTCCATGTCGGCGCGCACGACGCGCGCCGCACCGTATCGACTCAGGCCGTCGCCTCAGGCAGCAGTGAGCGCGCGATTGCCGTCGACCACGCGGTCGCGGCCTTCGCCCTTGGCGCGGTATAGCGCGGCGTCGGCGATCTGCAGCAACTGCTGCGGGGTTTCGCGGTCGTCCTGCGAGGTTGCCAGGCCGATCGAGCAGGTCGCCGGACCGAAGGTCTGGCGCAGGTGCAGGATCGTGGTCGAACCGATCGCGGCGCGGATCTGCTCGGCGCGCTTGAGCGCGGTGGCGGCGTCGGTTTCGGGCAGCACGATGGTGAATTCCTCGCCGCCATAGCGGCAGGCGATGTCTTCGTTGCGGACCAGGTCGTGCAGCACTTGCCCGACCCGCGCCAGCAGCGCGTCGCCGGCGGCGTGGCCGTGGGTGTCGTTGAAACGCTTGAAGTGGTCGATGTCGAGCATCAGCACCGACAGCGGCAGCTTGCGCCGCTGGCAGCGCAGCAGTTCGCGCTGCAGGTTCTCTTCCAGGTAGCGGCGGTTGAACAGGCCGGTCAGCGGATCGCGCAAGGACTGCACGCGCAGGGTTTCGCGTAGTTGCAGGTTGACGATGGCCTGGCTGAGTTGTTCGGCGATGGACTGAATCAGCAGCAGGTCGGCGTCCTGCGGCGGTTGCTCGCCGCTCAGGCACAGCAGGCCCAGCGAAGTGTTCTGCGCCATCAGCGGCACGCACAGGTTCCAGCGCGGGTCGTTGTCGCCGCGCGCCGGTTCCAGGTGATTGCAACGCACCGCGCCGCGGTCGCCCTGGACCCGCTGCGGCTGGCCGCGGCGCAGCGCCCAGCAATCGTTGGGGTGCAGCAGGTCGGCGCTGACGATCTTTTCCTCGCCGAAACGCGCGGCGGTTTCGGCGAGGTTCTGCGAGGCGCGCAGGATGTAGCAGCGCCCGCCGATGCTCGGGATCAGGTCGGCGATCAGGTGCGCGGTCATGTCCATCGCTTCCTGCAGGTTCTGGCAGCTCTGCAGCAGGCCGGCGTAATGGCTCAGGCTGCGGTGGCGCTCGGTCAGCAGGTTGCGCTCGGACGCGGAGGCTTCCAGGTCGATCAGGGCTTGGCGGGTCTCGCGTTCCAGCTCGCGGCTGCGCCGGTTCTCGCGCCACAGGCTGTACATCAGCAGCGCCAGCAGGATCATCGCCAGGCCGATGCCGAGCACCACAAGCGCGGTCAGCAGGCTGGCGCGGTATTCGCTGCGTGCGTGGCGCGCGGCCAGCAGCGCGCGCTCGCGCTCGCGCATGACCTCGGCGAGCGCGGTCAGTTCGCGCATCTGCTCGTAGCCCTTGCTGGTCTGGGCCTCGATCCGCGCCCGCGCCGGGTCGCGGCTGTGCAGTTCGACCAGGCGGTCGATCTCGGCCAGACGCGCGCGCACCCGCCGTTCGAGGTCGCGGGCGAAGCGGTTCTGCGCCGGGTTGTCGGCGGTCAGGGCGATCAGCCGGCTGGCGCCGCTCAGCGCGCCGGGGATGCTGGTCAGGTATTCGGCGCGCAGCGTCGATCGGTCGGTGAGGCGATAGCCGCGGGCGCTGGATTCGACCGTGCGGGTCGCGGCCACGGTCGCTTCGATCTCGCCGAGCACCTGATAGGAATGCTCGACCCACTGCGAACTGCTGGCGAACCCGCGCAGGCCCAATACCGTGGCCACGCCGACCGCGGCCAGCAGCATCGCCGCCAGCACGAAGGCGGGCAGGCGATAGGCGCGATAGGGGTTCGGGCGGGGCGGCTGAGACGGGAGCAAGGCGGGCTCGGGCGGCGTTTCGGCGCAGGCATCATCCCATACGGCGCCCTGGGTGCCGCGAATTCGGCCGAACGCTCACATCGATCTGCGCAGTTAATGCGCCAGTCGGAGCGGCTGCGCGGATTCCGCGAGCCGGCGGCCGCGCCGCCGCGATCGATCGATCCGGGCCGTCGAGGCCCGAATGGCGGGCTTTTGTGCGCTGCGGTAGGCTTGCCGGTCCTGTCCTCTCGCCATTGCCCACCCGTGTCCGACGCCGCCCCCGCCCCGCACGACCCCAAGAACGAACACCACGGCTTCGATCCCAGCGCCCTGGAAGCCGCCGCCCAACGCTATTGGGACGCCACCCGCGCGTTCGAGGTCGACGAGCGTTCCGACAAGCCCAAGTACTACTGCCTGTCGATGCTGCCGTATCCGTCCGGCGCGCTGCACATGGGTCACGTGCGCAACTACACCATCGGCGACGTGATCAGCCGCTACAAGCGCATGACCGGTTTCAACGTGCTGCAGCCGATGGGCTGGGACGCGTTCGGCCTGCCGGCGGAAAACGCCGCGATCAAGAACAAGACCGCGCCGGCCAAGTGGACCTACGCCAACATCGCCCACATGAAGGCGCAGCTCAAGACCATGGGCTACGCGATCGACTGGTCGCGCGAATTCGCCACCTGCACGCCGGACTACTACGTCCACGAGCAGCGCATGTTCGTGCGCCTGATGAAGCAGGGCCTGGCCTATCGCAAGAACTCGGTGGTCAACTGGGACCCGATCGATCAGACCGTGCTGGCCAACGAGCAGGTCATCGACGGTCGCGGCTGGCGCACCGGCGCGCTGGTCGAAAAGCGCGAAATTCCGCAGTGGTTCCTCAAGATCACCGACTACGCGCAGGAACTGCTCGATGGCCTGGACACGCTGCCGGGCTGGCCCGAAGCGGTCAAGACCATGCAGCGCAACTGGATCGGCCGCAGCGAGGGCCTGGAGATCCGTTTCGACGTGCGCGACGCAGATGGCAATGCGCTACAGCCGTTGACCGTGTTCACCACGCGTCCGGACACGCTGATGGGCGCGACCTTCGTGTCGATCGCCGCCGAGCATCCGCTGGCCGTGCACGCGGCGCAGTCCGATTCCGACTTGGCCGCGTTCATCGCCGAGCTGCGCCAGGGCGGCGTGTCCGAGGCCGAACTGGAAACCCAGGAAAAACGCGGCCGCGACACAGGCCTGCGCGCGATCCACCCCGTCACCGGCGAAGAAGTGCCGGTGTTCGTCGCCAACTTCGTGCTGATGAACTACGGCACCGGCGCGGTCATGGCCGTGCCCGGCCACGATCAGCGCGACTGGGAATTCGCCAAGCGCTACCACCTGCCGATCAAAACCGTGATCGTGCCCGACGCGGTGCGCGATGCGCTGGCCGAAATCGGCCGCGACGTCGCCAGCCATCCCGACGCGATGAGCAGCGCGCTCGGCGGCGGCCCGGCGATCGACGTGTACGACACCGGCGCGGCGGTGCAGGTGGTCGAACAGTTCCAAAGCGCGATCCAGGAACAGGGCCCGTGGACCGAGCGCGGCTGGCTGGTCAATTCCGGCGAGTACGACGGCATGGATTTCCAGCAGTCGCTCGACGCGCTGGCGACCCGCTTCGAAGCCGAGGGCCGTGGCAATCGCCGGGTCAACTACCGTCTGCGCGACTGGGGCGTGAGCCGCCAGCGCTATTGGGGTTGTCCGATCCCGGTGATCCTGTGCGCCAAGTGCGGCGACGTGCCGGTGCCGGAAGACCAGTTGCCGGTGGTGCTGCCGGAAGACGTCGAATTTAGCGGCGTCGCCTCGCCGATCAAGTCCGACCCGCAATGGCGCAAGACCACTTGCCCGAACTGCGGCGGCGACGCCGAGCGCGAGACCGACACCTTCGACACCTTCATGGAGTCGAGCTGGTACTACGCGCGTTACACCTCGCCGGGCGCGAGCCAGCAGGTCGACGAGCGCGCGAAGTACTGGACCCCGGTCGATCAGTACATCGGCGGCATCGAGCACGCGATCCTGCATCTGATGTATTTCCGCTTCTATCACAAGCTCATGCGCGATCAGGGCCTGGTCAACAGCGATGAGCCGGCGACCAACCTGATGACTCAGGGCATGGTGATCGCCGAGACCTTCTCGCGTGGCCCGAAGGGCGCGCAGGACTGGTTCAATCCGGCCGACGTGGACGTGATCCGCGACGAACGCGGCCGCATCACCGGCGCGACGCTCAAGGCCGACGGCCTGCCGGTGGACATCGGCGGCATCGAGAAAATGGCCAAATCGAAGAACAACGGCGTCGATCCGCAGTTGATGGTCGGCAAGTTCGGCGCCGACACGGTGCGCCTGTTCTCGATGTTCGCCGCGCCGCCGGACCAGTCTCTGGAATGGAACGAGGCCGGCGTCGAAGGCATGGCGCGGTTCCTGCGCCGGGTGTGGGTGTCGGTGCACAAGCACGTCGCCGACGGCATCGCGCCGGCGCTGGACCTGCTCTCGCTGGACGCCGCGCAGAAGACCCTGCGCCGGCAGCTGCACGAAGCGATCCAGAAGGTCGGCGACGATTACGGCCGCCGCCACAGCTTCAACACCGCGATCGCCGGGGTGATGGAACTGCACAACCACCTGTCCAAGTTCGACGACGCCAGCGACAACGGCCGCGCCTTGCGTCAGGAAGTCCTGACCGCGATCGTGCTGCTGCTCAACCCGATCACCCCGCACACCAGCCATGCCCTGTGGCAGGTGCTGGGCCATGCCGAGACCCTGCTCGAGGACCTGCCGTTCCCGCAGGCCGACCCGTCCGCGTTGACCCGCGACACGGTAACCCTGGCGGTGCAGGTCAACGGCAAGCTGCGCGGCACCATCGAGGTCGCGGTCGGCATCGCCAAGGAAGACGCCGAGCGTCTGGCCCTGGCAGAGCCGAACGTGGTCAAGTTCATGGAAGGCCTGACCGTGCGCAAGGTGATCGTGGTGCCGGGCAAGATCGTCAATATCGTCGCGTCGTAAGGTTCGCGGCGGGGCGGGGAAGCGAAAAGCGAAAAGCGAATCCCCCTCGATCCCCCTTTTGCAAAGGGGGAAGACGAGCACGGGCTTTGCCAGGATTCGAAGCGATTACGACAGTTGCGAAACGAGCGCCGCAATTGCGAAACGAACGCTGCAATTGTGAAGTGAGCGCGGCGCTTGCGAAGCGAATGCGGCAATTGCGAAGCGAGCGCGGCGGTTACGAAGCCAAGCGGGTTTTGCCGAGCAAGGCATCGCGAAACCAAGCAGCGTCTTACAGCAGGCACCGCTCCCTCGGACGTAAGTACCCGACGCCATCGCTCTTGCTTTTCCCCCCTTTGCAAAAGGGGGGCAGGGGGGATTCGCTTTTGCCCTTGCTTCTCCACGCTCCCGCCAGCGCCCAACATCCAAAGCCACCCATGACCCCCATCCTCTACTGCCACCCCGACTCCGGCTTCAGCTACAAAGTCGCCCTGGCCCTGCGCCTGCTCGGCATCGAGTTCGAACAACGCCAGGTCAACATCCGCATCCCGCGCGACCAGCGCTCGCAGGAATTCCGTGACCTCGCCGCCCACGGCGAAATCCCGGTGCTGCGCATCGATGGCCTGGTGCTGTGCCAATCGAATGTGATCCTCGACTATCTCGCCGTGCGCGAAAGCCGCCTCGACGGTGCCGATCTCGAACATCGCCTACACGTGCGCGAATGGCTGGCCTGGGAAGCCAACCGGATCAGCCTCAACCTCGCCCACTCGCGCTACGGTCGCCAGATTGGCCACTACGACCCGGCCGTGCTGGCCTGGTACGACCGCCGCTCGATCGCCGACCTCGACCGCCTGCAGGCGCAGCTGAGCCAGACCGCGTGGCTGGCCGGCGCCGAGCCGACCATCGCCGATGTCGCCTGCAGCGGCTATCTGCTGTACGCGATCGAGCCCTGGGCCGATGCGGCCGGTTTCCCATGGCGGCTGTGGAGCGAACGCTGGCCGGCGGTGCATGCCTGGCTCGAACGCCTGCTCGCGTTGCCGGGCGCGCAGACGCCGCAGGCGCTGTTCGCCGGGCACGAGATTCGCTACTGAGTCGAACCGGATCGATCGCGTCATGCGGCAAAACCGCATCGCGCGCACCACCCAGGCCCGCGCGGTTCAGCCTTGCTATTGATGCCCGCAGCCGCGTCGTCCAGACTTCGCCCCATGACGCCTCGCTCTCCCTTCCTGTTCAAAGCGGCCGCCCGCACGTCGCTGTTGGCCCTCGTGCTGGCTCTGTCGGCCTGCGGATTCCAGTTGCGCCAGGCCCTGACCCTGCCGCCCGACCTCGGTCCGGTGCGGGTGGTTTCGGCCGACCGCTACAGCCCCCTGGCCGAATCGCTGGCGCAGGCGCTGACCCGCGCCGGCGCGGTGCCCGCCGAGGCCGATTCCAGCGAGGTCGCGGTGCTCGACCTGATTTCCGAACGCTGGGGCGACAGCCCGGCCGCGCTCGACGAACTCGGCCGCGTGCAGGAATACAGCCTGCGCTACGCGGTGGTGTTCGAACTGCGCAAGGCCGACGGCAAGGCGCTGGTGCCGCGCCAGACCATCGAGCTGTCGCGCGACTACGTGTCCAACCCGACCAACGCCATCGGCACCGAGGGCGAGCGCGAAATCCTGATGCGCGAAATGCGCCGCGACATGAGCGCCGCGGTGCTGCGCCGGATCGGCGCGGTCAGCGAGCGGCGCTGAGCCGCCCGCGCCGCCGACCCTCGCGATGGAACTCACCCCCGAGCGCCTGCTCGGTCAACTCGACAACGAAGCGCTGCGGCCGGCCTATCTGATCGCCGGCCCCGAGCCGCTGCGCGTGCTCGAAGCCGCCGACGCGGTGCGCGCGAGCGCGCGCAAGCAGGGCATCGCCGAACGCGAAATCTTCGAAGCCGAAGGCAATCAGCGCGAACCCGACTGGAATGCGATGTCGGCCTCGTTCCGCGCGCCCAGCCTGTTCGCCAGCCGGCGCCTGCTGGAACTGCGCCTGCCCAGCGGCAAGCCGGGCAAGGAAGGCGCCGAGGTCATCAGCGACTTTTGCGCCGACCCGCCGCACGACGTCAGCCTGCTGATCACCGCCGGCGACTGGAGCAAGCAGCACGGCGGCAAGTGGAGCGAAGCGGTCGGCCGGATCGGCCACATCGCGGTCGCGTGGGCGATCAAGCCGCACGAACTGCCCGACTGGATCGAACGCCGCCTGCGCGCGCGCGGCCTGCGCGCCGACCGCGACGCGGTGCAGAGCCTGGCCGACCGGGTCGAGGGCAACCTGCTCGCGGCCGCGCAGGAAATCGACAAGCTCGCCCTGCTGTCCGACGGCGAAACCCTCGACCTCGAACGCATGCAGGCGCTGGTCGCCGACGCCGCGCGCTTCGACGTGTTCCGCGTGCTCGACGCGGCCATGAACGGGCAGGGCGCGCAGGTTTCGCGCATGCTCGCCGGCCTGCGCGCCGAGGGCGAGGCCGTGCCGGCCCTGCTCGGCATGGTGGTGATGGAATTGCAGCGCACCGCCGCGCTGGCGCGGGTCAGCGCGCGCGGCGGCAATATCGCTTCGGAATTCAAGGCGCAGCGGATCTGGGATTCGAAGCAGCCGATGTACCGCCGCGCCTTGCAGCGTCACGACGCGCGGCGCTGGGAACTGCTGCTCGCCCAGGCCGGCCGGGTCGACCGCATGGCCAAGGGCCGTGAGGCCGGCGACGCCTGGGTCGCGCTGGAACGCCTGCTGCTGGCCGTCGCCGAGCCGCGCGCGCTGCGCCTGCTCAGCGTCTCGGCCGGCTAGCCGGGTTTCGAACGGAACTCGCGCATGAGCCTGCTCGTCTTCTACGGCGGCACCTTCGATCCGATCCACGACGGCCATCTGGCGATCGCCTGCGCTGCCCGCGACGCCCTGCGGGCGCGGGTGCGGCTGATGCCGGCCGCCGACCCGCCGCACCGCGCACCGCCCGGCGCCAGCGCCGAACACCGCGCGCGCATGCTCGATCTGGCCGTGGCCGGCGAGCGCGACCTCGTAGTCGACCGGCGCGAGCTGCGCCGCGAGGGCCGCTCCTACACAGTCGAGACCCTGCGCGAGGTCCGCGCCGAGGTCGGCCCGGCGCAGCCGCTGGCCTTGCTGGTCGGCGCCGACAGCTTTCTCGACCTGCCGCAGTGGCGCGAATGGCAGGCGCTGTTCGACCTGGCCCATTTCGTCGTCGCCGAGCGCCCGGGCAGCCCGCTCGACCCGGCCCGCATCGAATTCGCAGCAGGACGTGAGACGGTCGATGTCGAGGCCCTGCGCGGGACCCCGGCCGGCCGGGTTTATCGCCTGCACCAGCCGCTGCATGCCGAATCGGCCAGCCAGGTGCGTTCGCTGATCGCCGCCGGCGAGGCCTGGCGCCAGTACGTCCCGGCGCCGGTGGCCGCCTACATCGAGCGCCACGGCCTGTACGGCGTCCCGGCCGTGCGCGGCGCGCCGGTATAGGCCTCCGGTATAATCCCGGCACACATTCCCGATAACGCAGAGCCGCATTCTCTTGACCAGCCAAGCCCAAGTCATCAAGACCCAGTTGCCGAACCCGCCGCCGCCGACCGAGCTGATCCTCAAGACGGTCCACGCCGCGGTCGAAGAACTCAAGGCCAAGGATGTCGTCGAGATCGACGTACGCGGCAAGAGCAGCGTTACCGACTACATGATCGTCGCGTCCGGCACCTCCACCCGCCACGTCAAGTCGATCGCCGACGAAGTGGTCAAGTTCGCCAAGAACCTCGACGTCATGCCGCTCGGCGTGGAAGGCGAGCGCGAAGCCGAATGGGTGCTGGTCGACCTCGGCGACGTCGTCGTCCACGTCATGTTGCCGCGCGTGCGCGAGTTCTACGCGCTCGAGCGCCTGTGGACGGTCGGCGACCAGCCGCCGCCGCCGGAAGGCTACGAAGGCAAGTTCGAGACCGACGACGAAGATCGCTTCTGATTCGCGGTTCGTTTTCGAGCGGAACCGCTTCGTAACGAGTAACAACGGCGCCCAAGGGCGCCGTTGTCGTTTTCGGCTCATGAAATCCTGCGCAACCGAGCCCCTCTCCCGCAAGCGGGAGAGGGGTTGGGGTGAGGGACCTCACGATCGCCAGACAAAGAAAAAGGGCGCCCAAGGCGCCCTTTTTCGTCAACCGCGAACCGACCGAATCAGTTACGCGACTGAATCTTCGACAGCAAGCGCAGGAACTCGATATACAGCCACACCAGCGTGACCATCAGCCCGAACGCGCCATACCACTCCATGTACTTCGGCGCGCCTTGTTCGACGCCGGTCTCGATGAAGTCGAAGTCCAGCACCAGGTTGAGCGCGGCGATCACCACCACGAACAGGCTGAAACCGATCCCGATGATCCCCGACTGGTGGATATACGGCACCTGGATGTTGAAGAAGCTCAGCGCGAAGCTGGCCAGGTAGAGCAGGGCGATGCCGCCGGTGGCCGCGACCACGCCGAGCTTGAAGTTCTCGGTCGCCTTGATCAGGCCCGAACGGTAGGCGAACAGCAGCGCGAACAGGGTGCCAAAGGTCAGCATCACCGCCTGAATCACGATGCCCGGGAAGCGCGCCTCGAACATCGAGGAGATCGCGCCGAGGAAGAAGCCCTCGACCAGCGCGTACAGCGGCGCCGTCACCGGCGACCAGGTCTTCTTGAAGGTGGTGACCAGGGCCAGGACCAGGCCGCCGATCGCGCCGCCCCAGATGTACGGACCGGCGCCGATCACGCCCTGCTCGGTGATCTGCACCTGGCTCCAGGCGAAGGCCGCGGTGAGCACGGTCAGCAGCAGCAGGAAACCGGTCTTGTTGACCGTGCCGTTCAGGGTCATCACCTGATCGCCGCCGCGCACGACCGCGCCGCTGCCCAGGTCGAGGAAAGTCGATTCCTTCAATGCGGGATTGCCGCTGCGGATCATGGTCTTGCTCCTTGAAAACGTACCGCGCACAGGCCGCGATACTTGAGAATGTTGTGTACTTGGGGCCGAAGCATACACGGCGCAAGCGCCGCCGCGCCTTGGCTGAAGCGCCGGCGCGCGAAGCCGCCCGAATCGATCGCTTCGACCTCATTGACAGCGGCGAAAGCGCCCACCACACTATGCGGCCTTTCGCGGGGTTGGCGTGCCGCGGAAGTCCCGGCTTCGGGGTATAGCTCAGCCTGGTAGAGCGCCAGCTTTGGGAGCTGGATGTCGTGGGTTCGAATCCCTCTGCCCCGACCATCCGTCGAACAGGCCGAGCGTCAGTTAAGATTCTCCGACTGGCGCCCGTAGCTCAACCGGATAGAGCACCGGCCTTCTAAGCCGGTGGTTGCAGGTTCGATTCCTGCCGGGCGCGCCACGTTGTAAAGCTTTAAGATGTACCTTGTAGATGCATATGGTGGATGTAGCTCAGTTGGTTAGAGCACCGGATTGTGATTCCGGGGGTCGCGGGTTCAAATCCCGTCTTCCACCCCAAATTTTAGTTGTGCGGCACCGCGTAGTTCGGTTATAGTGTCGCTCCGGTTTTATCGGGCTGTTAGCTCAGTTGGTAGAGCAGTTGACTCTTAATCAATAGGTCCAAGGTTCGAATCCTTGACAGCCCACCAATAAAAAGAGGGACTTAGCATCGCTGCTAAGTCCCTTTTTCTTTGCGGTGGAAAAAATCGTGGAAAAATTAGCGCGGGGTGGCTGGTTCCACGATGGTCAGTTCATGGTCGTAGTGATCTTGCATCGCCTTCGTCTTGTGGCCGGCCGCTCCTTTGTCCCGTGAGTCGGTGATGCTTCGATGCTTGAGGCCGTGGAGCGTGAACCAGTCCCTTTGATGGATGACCTTCGCCTTGATCGCGGCTCGCATGAGTTGCTGCCAAGCGGTATCCAGGCTGGATTTGGCTGGGGGCGTTCCGGATTGGTTCACGATCAAAACCGCTCCGATGGGCGCGTCGGCGGTGTGAGCGTCTTTCGCTTTCTGGCCCACGCCGCTGCTCGAATGATGACCAGTTCCGCCCAGGCCGCCCGTAGTTCTGGGTTCCACCCCGTGATGTTGTCTTTGCTCCCCTTGGTTCGGTCGCACTGGATGCCCTCGGTCAGATTGTGTGCGTCCGTAAGCGTGTTGTCCGCGCTGGCAAGTGGTACGAACCCCCGGTGTCGCTCGATGGCTTAGCGCGGGCGTTTCGGTCGAGCCCGCACCACGCGTCCGCCATGTATACGAAGTGCAACATCTTAGTGTCCACCTTCGTACCGCATCGTTTGCTTAGTGGCGACCAGTTCGAAAAGCTTGCGCTTGACACAATTGCTCTCGGCAATGGCTACCTAGAGCGGCGGGACGCCCGGAGCCGCAAGCCCCTTGCGCTCAAACATGCACTGGCAAAGTTCGTTCGGCGGGGCGTTGACGATGGCCGATACTTCTTCGTGCGCGGCTGGGAAGATGAGCACGAATTCGCGGCCGACAGCGTTTTTCACGTCATGGAACCGGATATCAATCAAGAGATTTACGGCGTTCCGCAGTACGTGAGCGCGCTGCAATCGGCGCTGCTGAACGAATCGGCGACGCTGTTCAGGCGTAAGTATTACCTCAACGGCAGCCATGCCGGATTTATCATGTACGTCAACGACGCGGCGCAGGATCAGGCCGACATTGACGCCATGCGCGACGCATTGCGCGATGCAAAGGGCGTCGGAAACTTCCGAAATCTGTTCCTGTACTCTCCGAATGGTAAGAAAGACGGTGTTCAGGTCATCCCGATTAGCGAAGTCGCGGCGAAGGATGAATTTTTAGGGATCAAGGGCGCGACGCGCGATGACGTTCTCGCAGCGCATCGTGTGCCGCCGCAACTGCTAGGAATCGTGCCTAACAACACGGGTGGTTTTGGCGACGTAGAGAAGGCTGCCCGTGTGTTCGCAAGAAACGAACTGTTGCCACTGCAAGCTCGATTTCGACGTATTAATAATTGGGTCGGTGAGGAAGTGGTGCGATTCTTACCGTATGACCTTGATGATAGCGTTTAGCTAGGATGATCATTTTTGAACAAAGGCCCTTGAGGGCCCTTGTTCGTTCTACCAAAACAGTCACAAAGACTTAGACGATTCATCAAAAATATACTGGAAAAACTAGCGGCCTCAGATGCTTTAAGTCACAAAGAACCTGTGCTCAAGTCAGAAACCCCAGAAGCCGGCTTGATCTTCGGCCTCTGGGGCGACTACTCAGGAGCAATTCATTAGCGGCTCCTCTAGAATGCCACGTTCTTTTCGCCCGATTTTGCGTCCTTCTTCAATATGAACTCGCCAGTGCCCATGGCTCTTGGCTCATAAGGCGGGGTCCATTTTCCAATCACATCCAGCTCGTCTTTGGAAACACAGTATCTTTTGTCGACGAATCGGCGGACATGTCTAAAGCAAAGATTGTTTCCGGCACTTTCATAGAGATACCAAGCGGATGCCGAAGTCTGGTTCGCATTATGCACCAATCCTTTAAACTCCTCGCCAGTAACCTGTGAGGGTCTATACAGTGCCCATGCCCCAACCGCAAAGAGTACCACCGCTACAGCAGCTATTTTCAGCAAAGTCTTCATAGGCCCCCCTATTTGATATTAACAGGATTACTCACTGAGTTAGTGGGGTGAGTGCTTCTCCACAGCTCAATCTGAATGGTCAAGGTTTTTGGGGTTTCAGTTCCAAATGTGGTCCAAGAACTCCAGTCATTCATGTCCAAAGGATCTTGATTCGGAAACGTTTTATTGAAGACTTCCTGGGCCCAAGATGCGCAATTATTATCGTAATTCCACTTCCAAGGCTTGTTTAGGAAATCCTTCAGGCGTGCGAGTTGATCCGGGGTGAGCTTAATATAGAAATTTGATTTGAACTTGTAATCCATCGGGTAATCAAGTTCAATATTCATGTACAGGTCATTGCCTCCCTGTTTCGGCCTCTCCCGGGTATTGGTGTGATCGTATTGCCACGGACTCCAGGTACTGATTATTTGCCCGGTATCGTTATAGAGAGCGATCCAAGAGTGTCCATCGGTGGCGTGACTGTTAGAAGTCGCAAGATTTGTATGAAATCCAAGAATTTCCAAGCCAAACGGGTCTTTGAACGATACCGGACTTAAGCCAGAGTAAGAGTAGGTCGTGACTCCTCCGTTTAGGCCAATGGGGTCGCTTTGAATATAACGCCCAGTGGCCGAATCGTAGTCGCGATAGTAGTTGTAGATCAATCCACTGGCAGCATCCAGTCGCTGCCCGGGGAACCGCATATTGAATACGAACATGGTGCCATCCAGGTCCGGGTCCTGGTTTGGCGAGCTACTACCAAACGCTTCGCTCTTGGCGTCCCACGTCCAAACGGCGATATTACGAGCAGGGTCGATGACAGCCCGGGGCGTGCCCAAATGGTCCGGCTGGACGTAAGCCAGCGTCTGAGCGGCACCATTGGCAATCACCAAGCCGACCGGCGCACTACCAAACCAAATGGCCTGCTGCTTAGCCGCGCCCGTGGTGTCGTAATCACCAATCCAGTTGCCGGTTTCATCGTACAAGGTGTACGTATCAACTGTACTTGTCGTGGTTCCGGTCGTGGCGACGCGCTCGCCGCGGGTGTTGTAGCGATAGCTCGCCCTGATGACAGCGGCCTGCTTGAACTGGCTCAATCGATCGCCCGGGCTGTAAACGAACTCCTTCGTGGTGCCGCCGATGCTGGTGGTGTTGCCGGCCGCGTCGTAGCCACGTGCCACGCCGGCCACGTCGGTCAAACGATGGGTCCCGGGACTGTTGTAGCCGTAGGCTTGCAGGCCGCCGCCGTCCATCAGGGTCTTTCGGTTCCCGGTCTTGTCGTAGGTGTAGGTTTCTAGCGGATTGGAGTTGTGATCCTGGGTGACGGTCAACCGGCCCAGCGTGTCGTAGACGTATTTCGCCTGAAAAGCACTTTGCAGCCCGTCCTTCAACTCCGTCAGCTCGCCAACGCTGTTGTAGCCATAGCCGAGCGACAAGCCACCACTGGCGCTGTCCAGGATCGTCTTGGGGCGGTAGTCCAGATCGTACGTGCGGGCTAGCGTCCGGCCATTGCCGTAGGTCCATCCTTTCACCGGACCAAACGGCTCGTAGGTCGCGTTGTTCAGCAGCACCGTGCGGCTGCCACCGTTCGGACGAACGCCAACTTCCGTGATTCGCGCTCGCGAATCGCGGACGTAGTCCACGGTGGTGCCGTCGGGATAGGTCAGGGCGTCAAGGTTGCCCGCGAGGGTGTAGGCATAGCTTAGGGTGAAGCTTTTGCCCGCAACGATCTGCACCTTGCGCACAACTTGACCGAAACGGTCGTAGCAATACTTCAGCTCATTGCCTTCGGTCCGTGTCGCCGTGAGACGCCCCGTCGCAAAGCCCTGGCCCCCGGTGCATTCGGCGTTGACGATGTCGTAATCGTACTCAACATCCGCCGGGCCTGCGGTCGTATAGAAAACCGCTTTCGGCCGACCCAACGCATCGTAGGTGAAGCGATGCGCCACGGCGTCGTTGGCATCCTTCTTCGTCGCCAACAGGCCCGCGCTGTTGTAGGTGTAATCGGTGACTCCAGTGTCTGGACTCGTCAGCTTAGTCCGGTCTCCGAAGCCGTTGTAAGCGTAGGTCGTGTTGAGCGTGTTGGGATCGGTGATCTGGGTGATCTGATCGAACGCGTTGTACTTGAACTTGGTTTCAGCGGCCAAGTTGCCGACTCCGGCATCCTGCACGCTGATGCTCAACCGGTTAAGAGGGTCGACGGTCCGGGTGCTGCTGCGCAGCAGGGCGTCGGTGACTTGGTCGGGGTTGCCATTAACGTCATAGTGAAAGCCGGTGGCGTTCTGCGATGCATCCTTGAGCGTCGCCAACTGTCCCAGCGTATTAAACACGCGCGACAGAGTTTGCCGCAGCGCTCCGCCTGCGGTCTTGGTGTCCTCCTGCTTGCGGTTGCCGGCTAGGTCGAGCGTGTAATGGATCGTATTACCCGCGTTGTCCATGACATCGGTCAGGCGGTGGGCCGCGTCGTAGATATACCGGGTGTAGACGCCGTCCGGCAGGGTCACCTTCTTGACCAAGCCCGTGGGCTCGTGCTCGATGCGGGTGATGCGGTCGTCGGTCTCCACCGCGTTGTTGGCCCCACGCACCTTCGTGGCCGTCAGCCAGCCGCGTGCGTTGTACTCGTAGTCGGTGACCACGCCGTTGGGATCGAGTACGGACAGCGGTCGGCCTTGCGGATCGTAGCCCAGCACCTCGGTGGCACGGCCGAGCGCATCGATCGTCTTGCGCACGTCGCCCTTGCGGTAGGTGCATAGTTCCGGCGTGGTGGCGCAGGTGCTGTCGTCGCTGCCGTAATACTCAAACGCCGTGATGTCGCTGACGTCGGTTCGCGGACCGTCCACCGATTTCAGCGAGCCCAGCGTCGGGCAGGTGCTGCTAGGTGCCGACACATCCCCAGATTCACAATAGGCGTAGGTGGTGGTGCGGACATCGTTGGTGGTGGTGTCGCGCACGGCTACGGTGACAGGCTGCAGCCGAGCGTTACGGGTGATCCGGGTTTCACGGTTCCCAACCACCGTCAGCAGCACGCGATTGCTGGCGATATCGGTACGCACTTGGCGGGTGCGCTCCTCATCCAGGCCCACCGCTTCTGTGACCGTGTGGGTGCGCGCCGGCTGGCCCGTCACAGCGTCGTTCGCTTCGGTGTAGATGTGCTGGGCGTTCACTCCCTTCCGATCCTCGACCGTGCTCAAGCGACGCCGGAAATCGGAGACCGCGTCCAAGTACGTGCGGGTGACGCTTCCGCGCGTGTCGGTGAACGTGGTGGGCTTGCGCGACAATCCGTCGTTTCCAGCCGGCAGCACGCCGTACGTGGTGGCCTGGCCCAGCGCGTCGGTCACGATCGATCCGCCCGTAGCAGGGTAGGTCAAGGTTACGGCGTCCGCGCCGCCGGCATGCGTGCTCGACACCACCCGCGCCTTGTCGTCGTAGGCGAAGGTGCTGTAGCGCTGCCCATCCTCGCGGGTCACGCCAGTTAGGAAGCGTGGAAAGCGCGTGTCCTCGTAATGGTAGGTACGGGTTCCACCGCCTGCGTAGGTGACGGTTTCGACCTGGCCACCGGCGGTGTAGGTGTAGCTGGCGAGCGCAACACCGGCAGAGCGGATCGCCACGATGGGCGCGTTGTCCCCCCCGGCGGTGTACTCAAATCCCAAGTTTCGACCGCTGCTGTGGGTGACCGCGGTCAAGCGACGCGACGCGTCGTACGTGTAGACCAACGAGGTGCCATCTTCGAACCGTTGCTCAATCACGCGGCCGTTGGCGTTGAAGCGCAGCACCCTGCCAGGACGGTACAACAGCCAATCCGTGCCGTCGGCGACGACTAGGTCGCCGCTACCGTCGTCGGCCTCATATGCTGAACCAACGGCGGTGAACGAGATCTGCGACCCGTCAGCTTCGATCAATCCCATTTGCAGGGTTTGGTTCGGGTCCATAGGGTCGGTGCCCATGGCCAACTGGATGTTGTGCGAATGGGTCCAGCCATCGCCGAAACCACTTCGCCCGGCCGAGGCCATCGAGTGGTAATGCCGGTCGAACGCGATCCAGCCCAGATCGAAATCAGGCGCCGGCTCGGACTTGTCGCCGGTGGTGGGATCGCATGGGTTGCCGACCGGGCACTCGTTCTTGGGCAGGGGCGCGGTTTCGTAACTGATCTGGAACGGCGGCCCGCCGCACGCTTGCAGATCCGCCCGCCAGTCCAGTAAAGAGTCGTTCGGGCAAGCGACGTTGCGCGCACGCTCCAAGGAACCGCCTACGTTGACGGTGTCGCACTGACTTCCGGTCCAGGCCGATTGCGTACCGGAGTACTCACCGAATCCTAATTGAGAGGTCTGGCCGTCATCCCAAGGACTTTGCTCGCTCCAGTCCGGAGCGATTTGAATCGTGGTGGCGGCCGGACACCCCTCGTTGACGCTCTCCTGGTTCAAGCGCTGAATGAGTTGCGCCTTGAGCGCTTCGATCGAACCGACCTCGGGACCAGCAGAACTGNCGGCAGTGGCTCGAAATCGTAGTTGTAGACCGCTTTGTTGCCGAAGACGACGTTGCCGGTGACATGCAGCTTGGCTGCCGCCCCACCGGGAAAGTTGGAAAAGAAGGTCTTGATTTCTTGCTGGATGCCGGCCTCGGTAAGTTGAGGCTGGGCCGGAATGGCGTTGCTGATCCAGAGTTTTCCGGCCTCTTGGGCCTGGGCACTGGTGCAGAGCACTGCGCCAATAGAGAGTGCCAGCGCAACTGCGAGGGGGCGTCGGTCGAAACCTGTGGGTGGAACTCCTTTTCTTCTAGACATCGCGATCTCCTTGGGTGGGCAATCAGGTGCCCGGATGTCGGACGCGTCGCCGTCGTCGTCGCGCACGGCAACGCCCCCGTTCGGTACAAACAGGTTCGATCAATACAAGTGGGGGGGCGGCAATTCCATTGCGTGCCTTGTGGTTAGGTCAGTCCACTGAATGCTGAGGATGTGTTGTCTCAGCTACCGCGACGTTACGTCGGCGTGCGCCCGTTGGCTAGTGGGGCTTGGATGCGCCGAAGCGGAGAGGCTGCGGCCGGCGCCGGGATTGCTCCGATCAAGGCGTCGGCGCGCGGTCGAGACCCCGCCACGCCTTCCCGCTACTTGTGCGCCTTTCGACTCAAATCGTAAGGCCGGCCGGGAGCCCCGCCCGCAATAGCGATAGCTGCGATCAACTGGAGCACTTTTTCGACGCGAATAGACGCACGCAAGGCGTTTTTTTTGGGCTGCGGCGGGTGCTGGTTTCGCACGCTCGATCGGTCGATGAAATGAGCGGAAATCGCGGCGCTTTCCCAGGCGAGGGGAGGGGGCATCGGGAAACGGTAATCTCATCGGAAAGCCGCGTTTTTCGCTCATAAGCATCTGATTTTAAACGGGTTTTTAGGTTACCGCAGAGCGGTAATTTTCGGTAACCCGGCCGGTAACTGATGCGTAAGTAATTGATTTTAAAGGGGGAGCTAAGCCCAAGAGATTACCTATATATAGAGGTAATTAATTACCTTCTAGTTACCCTAATGGTTACCGCCGCCCATCGTCGTAAGCCATTGTCAACGTTAGGGAAAGTGGCCGGTGCAAGACCACGTTACCGATGTTACCGATTTCCGACGCCCCCCCCAAATGTTCTGGACCCCTATAGCTCCGGCCAAAGTCTGCACAATCTCAGGCTGTAAGACGCTGGTGGCTACGATGGCGCCATGCCTTCCTGTCTTGTTCGATACCGGGTCGTGATCGCGTCGCGCGGCCCTCTTGGCGCCGATCCTGCGCATGGCGTCGTCGGCACTGCCGTGGTCGATGAGGAATGGGAGCCCGACGAATGGGGCGACCCTGGCCGCTGCGTGCGGCGCCGTGCCCTGGTCGAGCTGCGCGGGGACGGCGGCGGGTGCTACCTCGACCGCGTGCGGGGCCGGTCGGGCTTCTGGCGCATCACAGGGGCGAAGATTGACGGGCCGGTGCTTTGGGCGCATCTCGACTGCGAGGCAGACTGTCCATAAGCCCAAATGCCCAGCGTCCATGCTGTGAGCGGCGATGCAGCAAAGAGCGGTATTAGGGAACGGGGCCGTAAATCGTGCTGAAATCCGTTATCGGATTAGCTGAGCTTGGCGATTTGTTGTCACATACAGGGAGATTCGAATGCTTGAGTTACCGGAGGGAACCGTAGCGACGGTTGCTGACTTCGATGCCGTGAAACTCCAAACAGTTCTTGATGGAGCGGATCAAGGCTATTACTTCTACCATGCGGCACTTAATGCGGCCGCTACCGCCGCGGCCGCCGCGGAAGAGTATCGATGGGCGAAGACTATTGATCTAGTCGCTAGCGCGTGTTCTATGTCGCTTGTTCCGGGAAGCGCGTCGCAACCATTCCGACCGTATATGGAGATGGGTAACAGACGGTCCATTATGCCGGAGGATTTCTCCCAGGCTGATATTGCCCTGATTGCAGAATTGGCGCCATTGGTGGTCAATAAAATGGTGGCTGCGAGACTTCACGATATCGCATGGCATTGTTTGCGCCCGCGAGTACCTCAACACGCAAGCGATGCGATTGATTGCTATCGGTCGATAGAGCTGACCGAAAACTCGTGGATCGCTGATGGCCGGGAATGTTGGCTGCGAGCTATAACGCTTGTCCGCATGCATCGTGACCAACAGCGGCTTGCAGAGATAGTTGCGGCAATCGAGGCTGCACTTTTCATGGGTTCGCATGAGAACGGATATTTGTCGCTATGGCTCGCGGACACGCTTAAAGAACATCGTTTCGCAAAAGACTCGGCGCCGCAGATTGCTGCTCATCTGCGCGGGATTGCGGACGCTATAAAAAATGCCGGCGCCGACTCTTGGCGCGCGCGCGATTACTACGGCGCCGCGGGCGAGTGGTACAAAGTAGGTCGAGACGATTTGAATGAAAGCGCGATGACCGTAGCTGTTGCCGAAAGCTTCTACGACGAGGCTAAATCTCGCATAGAGGGGGCGCATCCAAGTTACATGGCCGCTGCTTCGTTTCTCGAAGATGCCATCCTTGTGTTCAGACGTGTGCCGGGTAGCCACCGCGCTGCGCACGGTGTAGACGAGCGAATCGAACAACTCCAACGGGAGTTGAGGGAGGCGGGAGAGAAATCGCATGCGGAGATGGCGACGATATCCAGCGGCCCGATCGATGTGTTAGATCTCGTTGCTCATGCGGAGCAGTCTGTTACCGGGAAATCATTTGTCGAAGCTCTTGGCGGACTCGCGTCCTTGTTTAATATCAGTGATTATCAAAAATCTAAGGACCAGGCGAAGGCCGCACTGTGCGCGCATCCATTAATGTCGTCAATGCACGCAAGCGTTCTCGGGCGAGATGGAAATGTTGTTGCAAAGAGACCGGGCTTTAATATGGCCGAGCCGGATTCAGAGGCCAACGAGGCGGCGATTCGCGCGCAGATGATACAAACGCAGGCTCAGGCTATGGGTTTGCGTGTTCAAGCCCTAATATTGCCGGCTCTCGAAATTGTGCAGTTGGAGCATGGCGTTAAGCTACAGGCATTAATTCAGTTTGCTAGTCAAACCTCAATCGTCCCGCCTGGAAGGGAGCGTTTAGTTGCGCAGGGGCTACATTATGGATTTGAAGGAAACTGGGCGGCCGCGGTTCATTTACTTGTCCCGCAGCTCGAACACTTGGTTAGGTATCATATTAAACAAAACGGAGCCATCACCACCGTAATGAGTAAAGAGGGTGTCGTCAACGAAGTCGGTCTTAGTGGCTTAATGACACTGCCGGAAGTTGAGAGCTTCTTTGGTCCTAATTATTCTTTTGAAATTAGAGCGCTCTTCTGCGACCACTATGGCCCAAATTTGCGAAACGAACTTGCTCATGGGCTGCTGAGTGACAGAGAAGCTTTCTCGGCTGAATCCGTCTATGCGTGGTGGTTCATGTTCATGCTCGTCATGACGGGATGGCGTCACGAGTTGAGGGGGCGCATTGCTCAGGCCAAGGCAGGCGACCCGCAAGCGGGCCCCGTTGCGGCGGGTGGCGAGGGCGCCGCCGCCCCTGCTGAAGCGTTAGCCCCCTAGGTGCCTTGCCCGTTCTGGGGCCGGTAAAATTAGTGCCCCTTGTAGCGGAAACTGGTGTCCTATCCGTGCGCCTTCGGTAAAATTGAAGTGTCTAAGTTGTTGAAATGAAAGCTAAGTAGGTCAAACTCTTAATCAATAGGTCCAAGGTTCGAATCCTTGACAGCCCACCAAATAAAGAAGGACTTAGCGGAAACGCTAGGTCCTTTTTTATTGCCCCCTAAAATTCCCCCTAAAATTCCTGCCTATAATCGCTCTAAGCGATGCCTCAGACTGGACAGAGGTGGCCGTCGCGCTCGTAGTACTCCGCAGGCTCAGGGGATGCGAAAAATGACAAGGACTGCCTTTAAGGTCGTGCCGGCGGTGCCGCTCGAGAAGCTGCTGCTGGACACAAAAAATCCTCGTATCAGATCTGGAGAGGATCAGAGCGACTGCATTGAACGGCTGTTGCGGAAGCCGAAGCAGTTCCTGGCGTTGGCCAAGGACATCGCCACAAACGGGCTGTCGACCGCGCCGATACTCGTAGAACCGGTGAAGGGTAAGAAGTTCGTCGTGTGGGACGGCAATCGCCGCATCACGGCACTCAAGCTGTTGAACGATCCGGCCCTGTGTCGGGATAGAGCATTACGGACTCAGTTGGCCGCCGTCGCTGCGAAGGCGGTCTTCCCAATTCCTGCCGTGGTCGATGTGCTTTCCTCCTCCGATCACAATGCGTTGCTTCAGGAAGTGCTCGCGCGGCACGCGGGTGCGATGGATGGCGCAGGCCAGCTGAACTGGGATGCACTGCTTCGGACCATGTTCCTTCTTGGGCACCAAGCGGCACCCAAGGACTATCGGCTCACTGGGCTTCTCCTGATGTGGGCAGAAGAGCACGGGATTGCCGTCGATGATGATTTCCCAATCACGACAGTCCATCGCTTCCTCAACAAGCAGAATTTGGAGCGCCTTGGGTTTCGGGAGAAAGATGGAGTCGTCGAGTCAACTAGTGCAGAGGATTCAGCTGTTCGCGTCGCTGAACGAATCGTTCAAGATTTTGGTAGTGGAAAGGTCACGGTCGACAATGTTTTCACCGTTGGACAGCAAGGCGCTTACATCACCTCATTGCTGACTGATCTAGGGCTGCTCGCTGCTCCGACCGAAGGTAAATCGTCAAGCGGTGCGCGCGAACCTGCCGGTGGCTCTGGTGCTGGCGGCGGCGATAGCGCTGCCGATCGAGCCGGGCGCGGCGGTCGAGGATCTAGCGACCCTCAAGCTCCTGACGATGAGCCAAGTAGTGATGGGGGAGGTGGAGCGAAAAAGCCCGTCTCGAAACGCAGCCCGGTGAAGCCCGACTGGGATCGCAAGTATGTGCCCCGGACGCGTTTTAAGCCCGCAATTCCGGACGCAATGTGGAAGCCGTGGGAGGTTCTGAAAGAACTCCGCAGGACCGAAACGGAGGATCACGCGATCGCGGCGGCGTCGTTGTTTCGTATCTTCTTTGAGTTGAGCACGCGCGCATATATGAAGCGGCACCGCCTCGCCGATAAGGGCGAAATGCACAAGAGCGCACAGGCCGTCGCGACCGACATGCGGGCCCATGGGCGCCTTGATGAGGGTGAGCTGACCGCGGCTAACCGACGATTCAAGGATAAATCGCAGGCTGAAGCCCTGCTCCAGTACGCAACGCTCAACGACTTTATGCACTCGTTCAAGCACCTGCCGGACAGGCAGTCACTGCACGTGTTGTGGACCGAGGTGGAGGCTTATCTTGAAGCCTGTTGGGACGACACTAGGCGGCCTTAACAACAGGCTGCATCGAGCCTGTGAGTGCAGGGATACGCATGCCACGGCTAAAGAAGATCAGTTCTTGGCCACGAGTACGTTCCTGGGCTGTGTAGTTGAGCGTGTAAGTCAGCCCGGGGAATTTACGGTACAGGGCCGCGATCTGTGGATGTGAGTCGTATGACAGCATCCAGCGCACGCGGGAAGGCAGATCACGCAGCGTGCTGGCCAGTATTGCGTGATCGTCCGCTTCGTAGAAATTCAGATACAAATCTTGCCCTTTCTGGAAGTAGGGAGGATCAAGGTAGATCAGATTGAGTTTGGCCAGACGTGGCGCCAGGCGCTTTATCAGCCGCCTAGCGTCCTCACAATGCAGGTGAATCGAAGCGCGACGTGCGGCGATCGTCTCGATGCGGCGCGCTAAGTCCTGTTTGTTGAACCTTGCATCGAGCTTCCAAGGGCCAGTTTGATCCTTGCCCCCGATCACGCCGGCCTTGAGAATTCCGGAGCGGTTTGTCCGATTCAGGAAGAATGTCGCGAAACCGAGTTCAAGCGGCGACGCGTCAGTATCCGTCAGCACCTCGCGCATTCGGTGCCACGTGTCCATCTTGACGGGAGTGTCCCTGATAAGTCTTAAAAGCCTATCCGTGTCGTCGAGAACGGCAAGCCAAAACGCATGTATTTCAGGGCTGAGGTCGTTGATGTGGACTCGCGACGCGTGCCCCGAGAGTAGTAAGGAAATGGCAACTGCAGCGCCTCCTGCGTACGGCTCAACGTAAGTGCCGCCGCACACGCCGTTTTCTTCCATCACGCTGGCGACATACCGCGCGAGTTTGCCTTTCCCGCCGGGATATCGGAGAGGAGTGTGGAAGTTGTGGCCGAAGTACTTTTTCTCGCTGCGGGTGTCCATTATTCCCCCTCCCCCGAATCATTCGCCAGTATAGAGTCGTTGCTCAGTTCGACAAAGCGTATCGACATGCGCCAACCTCATCAGCGACCTACTGCGTAGGACTCAGCTCCAAAATTGGAAGTCTTGGCTGCACGCCAAAATAAACGAGGATTTAGCCGAAATGCTACGTCCTTTTTCATTGTCTGCTTCCAATTACAGATTTTTTTGGCGGTTCGCGCCAGCTTGCCGATCGGGTGGGCCGGCGCCGGGACCACCTTGATCTCGTCGTCGTAGATCGCAAACGCCTGCTCCCTGGCATGACGTGAGGCGTCCTTTTTCTCCGCGCGCGTGCCTTCGGTGTTGCTGATGCCCCGGCGCTTGAGACCATGCATCGCGAACGTGTCTTCCTGTGCGATCACGCCGGCGCCGATCGCCGCGGCCACTAGCTGCTTCCAAGCCGAGTGCTGACTCGATCTCGCCAGGGGCGCGCCATCTTCTCCGCACAGTAGCGGTCGATTCTCCGCGCGCATCGGAGTGACGCGCTTCTTGGCGCTGATCAGCGCGCTGCGGCGCGCCTGCAGTTCGGCAACGGCCGCTTGCAAGCGAGCGTTCCACGCAGTGATGTTGGTCAAGCTGCCCTTCCGGCGTCTGTTCTGGAGCCCCTCCTCGAGGATGTCGGCGTCGTTGAGATCGCAGACCTCGACGCCTCGCAGGCGGCAGCTGAAGGCGATTTCGGCCACCGCTACCAGATAGGGCGGTTGCTGCCCTTGGAGTGGGGCTTGAGCTGGCCGCGCTCGCGCGCGAATTTGACCAGGGAGACGTACGCCTGATCTTTCGCGAACTGCCGCTTCTTCCGCTCCGTGGTTTGCTTCACGCCGCGGCCGAGATTGTTTTGGCAGTGACCGTGGCGTACGCCCCAGGCGCATAAGCGCCGCAGGTACCGCAGCAAGTGGTTCGCCTTGGGCGGATACCCTGCTGCAGCTTAACGGGTTCACGTCGGCCAAGGTTTCTCAGGGGTACGAGCGCAACAACGCGCTGAAGAACTATGAGAAGGCCTTGCTCGACCGCCGCGCTCACCTGATGGACAGCCTGGCCACGGCGATTCGTACGGGTGCCGACGTCAAGGCAGTTCAGGCGAAGATCCGCGCGTTCAATCAGACCAACAATCCCGAAATCACCATCACCGCCAAATCGATCGAGCGGAGCCTTAGGGGGCCGGGCGCGGTACAGCTCGCGGGCGTGGTGCTCAATTCCCGATTGTCTGCGCGTGTCCGCGAGGCCGTCGGGCACTGAGTAGGTGGCGCCGACTTGACGATTTGATCAAATCGTCAAGTCGGTAGGACACAGATTGCTGTCGCCGTTTACGGTTCCACTTCGAACAGCTTCGAGACGGTCTCCGTCGGTTTACCTGCTACCGTTAGTTCGGCAGTCCACCGGTCGAAATACGGATGCCGATCGGTATCATTCTGTACGTCGGTGACGTCTTTTCCCCAAATGTCGAAGGCCACGAGCCGGGTTCCGACAACGCTCCAGAATGCGGGGCCATTCGTACCAACATAAAGCGCAGCAGGCGAGTAATGATGTCCCGGCCCAGGCACGGTGCCCGGCAGCCCGTCTATATACGGCCGCCATTCGAATTCGTCAGTTAGGACGTAAGCCTCGCTAACCCCTCTTGGCCCTTGCGATCGAAGCTGGCCCTTGCCGCTTCCGCTGAGGCATAGCGCTGCGGCAGTGACGGAGCTCGGATTTTGCACAGCCACGCTAAGGAACCATAGCTCGCCTTGGTAGATGAGGCGTCCTGGTACCACGATGCCCTCTTCATGCCATCGGACAGCAGTTGCCGGAATTGCCATTGTGTTCCCCCTGTTAAGTCAACTTGAAACGACAGAACTGGGCGCCGCCGGCCACAGCTGAACTATTCAGAGCCGGATTCCGGCGGCTGCGTCTCTTCGGCCGCGCTGGAATCTTGGAGGGATTGAAGTCAGGGGGAGAGGGGGGGCTGTCCCATGCCGAGCCCCCAAGTCGAAACAACGATGCTCCTGCATTCAGATTCGATCATGGCAAGGTTGACGGTCGACCAGCGGCCGACGAAGTACTGCCTTATCGCAGGCTCGCCGCCGGCGCGCGCAGACGCCCGGGCTCGTCCCGGTGCAGGCCGACGATCGTTTCCTAGGGCTCACCCCAGGTCCGTCGGACCTAGCCGACAAAGACCCCCTTCGGCACGAGCTCAAGCACGAAGTATTCCCTAGCGAACTGGCGCCAGACCAAAGGCTCGGGCAGGGTGAAGGGCATGCGCCGATGGTAGCGCTGTGCGTCTCAATTAGTAAGAATACTCACGAAGCCGGACTGGCCGGTGGACAGGAAATGGTATGGAAGCTGAAGCGTTCAAAGCATGGCTCGCTAATCCGCTGAGCTTGCTGTCGATTGGCTCGCTGGTAACTGCACTTGTATGGGTGGTCTTTGGGGTCCTGCGGGCCGGCGCTGCTGCCTATGCCGGCAAGAAGGGCGAGAACCTCGCCACCAAGGAAGATTTGGCTAATGCAGTCAGGCAGATGAAAGAGTTCGAGGAGGCTCGAACTTCTGTGGCGCACCGAGATTGGATTGCTCGGGAATGGAAAGGAGTCCGAGCGCGCAATCTAGAACCATTGCTCGCGGCGCTGCATGAGAGCTACGACTACATTCAAGCGGTCGTTTTGTTCTATTTTCACGAAGTCGGGGAGCGTGTACCCAACGATTTCCGGGCACCGAGAGTCCGAGTCCTAACGTTGCAGCAGCTCTACTACCCCGAACTTTCCGAACAGGTTAACAAGTACCTGGATCGGTGCGACGACCTTCGTGTCTTGGCGATCAATTACTGGTACATGCAGCAGTCGCCTGCCCCCCCCTAGATCCGCCGAACGGGCCGAGCAGTATCTTGCCAAATTCGATGTAACCGACGCGGAATTGGATGTCGCTCTTGAGGCAACATCGCAAGCAATTGCGGCTGTAGGTATGAGGGTGTTCAACGCTGTGCCTGATAAGGCGATGACACCCGAGCCATAGTGGAACGGGTGTGATCGAACTGGCATCGGTAGGGGTGTAAGTGATTGATCCGCTTGACGCGCGCTGTCGCGCTGTGTCCCTGAAAGGCACTGGTTACGGGGCCTTGACATGGTAGTGGCTGAGCTTTTGAGCAAGGGCCCAATTAGCGTTTGATGTCGAAGACCAATAGGGGGTGGCATGGAAGCGGTACTAACCAACTTGCTTGCTGGCGGATCAGTGCTCGGCGTGATCGCTTTGGTCGGCTGGTGGCTGGCCAAAAAGGCCGTCGAAGTCTTTACGGCCGCTGGTGAGGGGTATGCGAAGCGCAAAGGCGAGAACTTGGCGACCAAAGAGGATTTTGATGAACTTCTTGACCAACTGCGCAAGAACACGAAAGCGACGGAGCAAATCAGAACAGAAATAGCTCATCAGGACTGGGCTGCGCGGGAATGGAAGGCCCTTCGAGCTAAAAAGCTTGAAGAGCTACTCATCGAGCTCAATTCCATTAGCGATCACCTAGAGCAATATAGAAACCACGTGATGACGGGCGCGGCCTTGACAAGCGAGAGTGACGCCTTCGCTAAATTCACGACATTGCAGGCGATGTATTTTCCCGAACTGCAACTGCTATGCAGCGGGTTCCTCGTAGCAGCGAGAGCCGCAAAAATTAATCTCCAAAATTACGCCCTAAAAAAATTGCGGATCAACGACCCTGAGGGTCGTGTTCAGCACATGCTTGGAGAAGAGGCCGAAATTACGCGTTTGGCGAAGGAGGTTATCTTGCGCAAGTACGATATTCACAGCGAAATACATGAAGTCACTAAAGCGATCTTGGGACTCAAGGCAGCGGAATTGCCTCCTGAAAATTGATGCCCACGCCCTCTTCGCACAAGGACGGTATGGTCGCAGCTCCTGAAAAATATCAGGGCTAACCTATTGATTTTTAATTTGCAGCGAGTTGACTCTTAATCAATAGGTCCAAGGTTCGAATCCTTGAAAGCCCACCAAATAAGAAAGGGACTTGGCCGCGATGCCAAGTCCCTTTTTCTTTGTCCGGAGTTTTCTTTGCCCGAAAACCTCGCGGCCTGAAAATTCCCGCTGAATTTATGTCTCTCTCCGGGCCGCAGCGGACTGCGCGCCGTGCGATGCGGAGGCCGCATTCCCGCCGGCCCCCTATCCAGCGCATCGCTCAATCGAAAACCTGTTCCTTGGCGAGCGCGATCAGACGGTCGTATTGCTCGAGGAAACCCGCGGGCGCTTTTCCGCCCTGGGTGAACGCCGCCCGCATGCTGTCGGCCACGGCGGTGTATTCGCCGGCGATGCGGCGGCGATAGTCGGTATCGGCGGTTCTGATCATGGCCTTGAGCAAGACGTCGTGGGCCGCCAAGGTGGCGAAAATCTTGTCCATGAGGTTGATCTCATGGGCCGAGGGGGCGTTGCGGTCGTTGCCGGACATGGGGACTCCAATTGCCGTGATGGGGAAAGCGCCGCGATAAGGCGAGCCTGAAAGATGCCGCGGGTTGCCTTCAGTTTACGGTTCCCGCGCCACGCCCGGCCATGCCCGGCTTGTGGCCGCGTCCGACCACGCCGCGCCAACCTTCGATCGTGTAAGAACGCGATGTCGATTCGCGCCCTGCTGGTTCGTCGGACTCAGTGAGGGCTTCACCTCGCTTAGGAGATATCCCATGAGTGGCACCGTCCGCCTGCATCGCGTCTTCACCGCCCCGGCCGAGCGCGTCTACCGCGCCTTCCTCGACGCCGCCGCCCTGTCCAAGTGGCTGCCGCCGGACGGTTTCACCTGCACCGTGCATGAGCTGGAGGCGCGGGTCGGCGGCCGATACCGCATGAGCTTCACCAATCTTTCGACCGGCAATGGCCACAGCTTCGGCGGCACGTATCTGGAACTCGTGCCGAACGAGCGCATAGTCCACGACGATCGCTTCGACGATCCGAATCTGCCGGGCACCATGGTCACCACGATCACCTTGCGCGCGGTCTCGTGCGGCACCGAAGTGCAGATCGTGCAGGAGGGCATTCCGGACGTGATTCCTGTCGAACAGTGTTATCTGGGCTGGCAGGAATCGCTGACTTTGCTCGAGCGCCTGGTCGAGCCGACGATTCCGGATTGATCCTCGCTGCGGCATCGCGCGGCTCGGGATTCGGGTTCTGAGTTGCGCATCCAGTCGAACGGCATCTGCGCGAGCCGCGACGAACTTGTCGTGGCGAAGATCGAGAACATCGCGATCGTCAGTCCAATCACGACAACGGATCCGGCGCCGAAACCCGATCAGCCTGGCGCGCATCCCGATGCCGCTTATCGATCAACTGCCGCGACGCATCGTCGGATGCGGCGCAACAAAAAGGCCCGGCATGTCTGCCGGGCCTTTTCCGTTCAGCGGGCCGTCCTGGTCTTCGGCGACGTGCCATCGCCACGGCACGGGCTGAACGCTTGCAGGATCAGGGGGTGTAGCAGGGGCCGCCGCCAATCGGGCACGACTTCACGAACACCCATTTGTAGTTGGTGCAGGTGTAGTAGTTGCGCCGTCCGTTCTGCACGACGGTCGTCGAGGCGCCGTTGGGACTGCACGACTGTCCGGCCACCTGCGCGCTCGCGGTGCCGCCAGCGCCGATCATCAATCCCGCCGCGAACACCGCGGCCGCCACTTTCTTCGTCATCGTCGAATTCATCACTTGCTCCATGTGCTTAACAATGTCGCTGGATTGGTTCGCGGGCATTGGCGGGACATGCGGCATGCAACCTGGGTCCGCGTATGCCGGCACGGGCAGCCAGCGCTTCTGTCCGTTGTCGGGTATCGCGCTTCGCGCATCGAATGCGATCTGCGAAGCGCGAGCCTGGACACGTGACGAGTCAGGGATAACCTATTTTTCGCTGGATGTCAGACGTTCGCGTGCATGGCGCAAAATCAAAGCGTGATCTTCATCGGCACTTCGCGGCTGTGAATAGATCGCTTGCATATTCATCGCAATCGCTTGCGCGCGATGCGCGTGGTTTGAAAGACCATCGGCTTCTTCTGCTATCGCGGAATCGCCAGTCGCGGCAATGGATGGGCCGATCAATCCGCGAATTGCTTAAGATGTTCGGCGCGATGTTCATCGTTATGCAGTCGCGGACAGCCGCGCCGCGATAGCATGCTCACGCCTAGTCAACGCACATTCGCAAGCACAACGAGGCGAAAACAAATGCCAGTCATCGTCAGAACCATTCCGATCGTCTTGTTGTTGTGGCTCGCCGGCGATGCGGCGGCCGCGGAGCATTGGGGTTCGTTCAACGGCCATACGCCATCGGGCGATGCGGTCTCGTTGGTCGTGTCGAGCCGTTCCGCCAGCGCAACCCAAGCCGGTGTCGAGGATCTCGCGGGGCAGGTTCTGACCGTGAGCGGGGGCGAATGGCTGCCCGAGGTCTGTCATCGCCGCACGACGGCGCCCGAGCTGATCTGGTGCGATGGCAATGCGCGGTCGGTGCTGCATGGCGCCACTTACCGGCAGATCGAGTCGGAAGGCGGCCCGCGCACCGAGGATAGTACGCGTCAGCGCTGGAAATGCATCAAGGGCTGCGACGGGCAAGCGCCCGCGTCGCTTCTGTACGAGCGCTAGCGGTTGCTCATTGGCCGCGCTTCGCGGCCGAGTGTTCGCTCGACAGACTCGCGTGCCGTCGCATCGTTGCGGTCATGCAGCGGCGACTCGGCGTCGAAAACAGAGACGCCTGACGCGCTCCGGGCGTCTTTTTCGCCGGTGCTCGACCGATGTGTAGATAAAGTGCCAATGGGCATCACGCTTTTTGTGTGATCTGCGCGCTTGAGCGTCGCACAGCAGCGCAAAAATCGGCTATCCCTATCAAGGCGTGTCCAGGTCTGAAATCCGCCGATTCCATTCGTCGCCCCCACGACAGCACCGGTACCCGACAACGGACAGAATCGCTGGCTGTCCGTGCTGTCATTCATGGCGCAAGTTTCATTTGCATGCCGCCGCGAATGCCCGCGAATCGTTCCAGCGACATCATGTTATGCAAAGGGAGCAACGAATGAATCGGACTATGATGAAGAAGATGGCGGCCGTGGTGTTCGCGGCGGGTATGGCGATCGGCGTCGGCGGCACCGCGAGCGCGCAGGTCGGCGGCCAGTACTGCAATCCCAACGGCGCCACCACGACCATCGTGCAGGGCACTTGGCGGTACTACTACACCTGCAGCAGCCACAAGTGGGTGTTCGTCAAGGCATGCCCGATCGGCGGCGGACGCTGCGTCTTCTGATCGTGCTCATGCGGGACATTGCGGCCGGTGCCGTGGCGACAGTCATGTCGCGATGAATCCTGGACGGCCCCATGGATGAAAAAGCCCGGCAGACATGCCGGGCTTTTTTTTGTCCGTGTCAATTCAGCGTGCTGTCGAAGCAGGCGTGCGCCGGCTGCGCAGGGCAAAACGCGTTGCTTCGATCGAGCCTCGACACCGCGATTCGGTTCGATCGATCGCGACACCTTCGAACATCGCGCAGGTACCGAGGTCAGGCTTCATCGCGCGCCAGGCCCGATCACACCGTGCCTATCGCGCTGATGAAGCGAAGCGATCCGCGAGCGCATCGGTCGCCGTAACCAGCGCATCCACGATCGCCGGATCCGCCGCGCTGTGCCCGGCCAGTACGATCTTGAGCTCCGCTTCCGGCCACGCCGCGGCCAGATCGATCGCGCTTTTCGCCGGACAGATGATGTCGTAGCGCCCCTGCACGATCGTCGCCGGAATCTGGCGGATGCGATCGACGTCGCGCAGCAGTTGATCGGGCTGCAGGAATACCTGGTTGCGGAAGTAATGCGCCTCGGCGCGCGCGACGCTGATCGCCACCCGCGGTTCTTCGAAATTGCCAGCTTCGTTCGGATCGTGGATCAAGGTGGTGCTGCCGCCTTCCCAATACCCCCACGCCTGCGCCGCGGCCAGGCGTACGTCCGGATCGTCGCTGTCGAGCCGGCGCCAATAGGCTTCGGTCAGATTGTCGTGTTCGGCTTCGGGGATGTGGGCGAGGTAACGCGCCCAGCGCTCGGGGAAAATCCAGCGCGCGCCGCCGTCGAGTTCCTGGAACCAGCGCAGTTCGCCCGGCCGTCCCAGGAAAATGCCGCGCAGCACCAGGCCGAGCGTGCGTTCGGGATGCGCCTGGCTGTAGGCGAGGGCGAGGGTGGAGCCCCACGAGCCGCCGAACACCACCCAGCGTTCGATGCCGAAGTGCTCGCGGATCGTCTCGATGTCCGCGACCAGATGTTGGGTGGTGTTGTTGCGCAATTCCGCGTGCGGCGTCGACTTGCCCGCGCCGCGTTGATCGAACAGGACGATTCGATAGCGCTTGGGATCGAAGAAGCGGCGGTGATACGGCGACACCCCCGCGCCCGGCCCGCCGTGCAGGAACACGACCGGCAGGCCGTCGGGATTGCCGCATTCTTCGATATGCAGCTCGTGCAGGTCGTCCACGGCGAGGCGGTGAGTGCGGTAGGGCTCGATCTCGGGAAACAGTTCGCGCACGGGAGGGCTTCCGTTGGGTTTCGCCGAGCATAGCCGCGCGGTCGCGCGGGTGTCTTTGCGGGCTCGGTGGCGATGATGGGCGAGCGCTTGGCGGTGTCGGGCGGGTGCGCGACCGGCGGGCACGGCGTTTGTGGTCGCACCAAAGGCCGGCGGTGCGCCTGGATCGTCCCGCCGATCGCGGCCGCGGGGCGATTTTTCGCCGCGCCCCGGCTAGAATGCGCCGGCCGCTTCGTTTCGATGCCGGCGCTGCGCGAAAGTGGCGGAATTGGTAGACGCACTGGATTTAGGTTCCAGCGGGTAACCCCCGTGCGGGTTCGAGTCCCGCCTTTCGCACCACCTCGGCTGGCCTGGCGGCCATCCGCCGTGAATGCCCCATTGGCGGGCGATTCCGGCCGGGCTTTATCCCTTTTTGGCGCCAGCGTCACCGTAGCGGCAAGCTCTGCGGCCGGTCGCCGCCGCCGGCATGCCAGCGGGACAGGATTCGCCCCGCCGGGCCTGGCACGGCCGCGCCACCTGTCTTCAGGCCGTTCAAGTGCCCCGGGCCCCATCTGGATCGCCAAAACGCGACCGATCGCCCGCAAAACCCCGCCCAAGGCCGATTCGGCGGCCCTTGACGCTGGCAGCGGCGGCCTTTATCGGCCAAACTAGTAAGTTCCGCTGCCCGGGACTGCTGCCGCCCAGGCCAGCGGCCGGACAGGATCATCAACATCGTCGCCGCGGCAGGTGCCGCGGTCGCAGGAGTGGATATGCAAGTTTCGCTCGAATCGCTGGGCTCGCTGGAACGCCGTCTGACCTTCAGCCTCCCCGCCGAAAATCTGGAAACCCAGGTCGGTGGCCGCCTGCGCGAAATCGCGCGCGACGCCAAGATCAAGGGCTTCCGTCCCGGCAAAGTGCCGACCAAGGTGATCGAGCAGCGCTTCGGCGCCCAGGTCCGCGCCGAAATCCTCGACGGCATGCTGCGCGAGAGCTTCAGCAACGCCGTGCGCGAGGAAAAGCTGCAGATCGCCGGTAACCCGCGCATCGAGCCGGCCGCCGAAGGCGGCGAAACGCTGTCGTACATCGCCACCTTCGAAGTCGTGCCGGATTTCGGCGACATCGACGTGAGCAAGCTGCAGGTCCTGCGCCACACCGCGGACGTGACCGACACCGACATCGACGCGATGATCGAGAACCTGCGCCTGCAGCGCCGCACCCTCACCACGGTCGAGCGTCCGGCCCAGGCCGGCGACGTGGTCGAGCTGGAAACCTGGAGCCAGGTCGGCGACGAACGCCTGCCGGCCGAGGGCGCCGAGTACGGCAGCACTCAGATCGGCTCGGAATCGATGTTCAAGCCGCTCGAAGACGCCATGATCGGGGTCAAGGCCGGCGACGAAACCGTCGCCGAGGTCGAATTCCCGGCCGACTGGCGCGCGCCGCAACTGGCCGGCCAGAAGGCCAGCGTGCATCTCAAGCTCAACCACGTGTCCGAGCCGGTGCTGCCGGAGGTCGACGCGGCCTTCATCAAGAGCTTCGGTGTGAAGAGCGGCGATGCCGAGCAGTTCCGCAACGACATCCGCACCAACCTGGAGCGCGAGCTCAAGGGCGCGCTGATGACCCGTCTGCGCCGCGAAGTCGGCGAGCAGCTCATCGCCGCCTACGAGTCGGTCGAAATGCCGCCCAAGCTGGTCGAGAACGAAGCCCGCGACATGGTCTGGCAGACCGTCGAGCAGGCCCGTCGACAGGGCCGCCAGATCGAAGCCCCGGCCGATGCGCACCTGAACTACATGGACGCGGCCCGCAAGCGCGTCCTGGTCGGCCTGCTGGTCGGCGAGATCGCGCGTCGCAACGAGCTGCGCCTGGAGCCCAAGCGCGTCAACGAGACCCTGCGCCTGATCGCCTCGACCTACGAGGAGCCGCAGCAGGTGATCGACCTGTACCGCAACGACCAGCAGCTGATGGCCGGCCTGCAGAACCGGGTGATGGAGGAGCAGGTGATCGACTGGATCGCCGAGCGCGCCCAGCACACCGAGCAGCCGCTGTCGTTCAGCGAGGCGATCCGCCCGAACTGAGCGGACGCCCAGCCGGCGCGATCGCTCGCGCCAGCGCTCCAGCCCCCGTTGCGGACACTGTCCGCAACGGGCGGCTAGAACCGCCAAAACGCTTTTAGCAATCGCGCCTCTTGCGCTGCGGTCCGGCCGGCCCCAAGTTGGCCGGACCGCGCTGCGTTTATCAGCGCACTTCTACGTCAGCCAATAGGTGCCGTTGAACATGGACAACCGAACCAAAGCCTTGAACCTGGTGCCGATGGTGGTCGAACAGACCAGCCGCGGCGAGCGCGCCTACGACATCTACTCGCGCCTGCTCAAGGAACGCATCATCTTCCTCGTCGGCGGGGTCGACGACCACGTCGCCAACGTGATCGTGGCGCAGATGCTGTTCCTGGAGGCCGAAAATCCCGAAAAGGACATCAGCCTCTACATCAACTCGCCCGGTGGCGTGGTCACCGCCGGCATGGCGATCTACGACACCATGCAGTACATCAAGCCCGACGTGAGCACGATCTGCATCGGCCAGGCCGCCAGCATGGGCGCCTTGCTGCTGGCGTCGGGCGCGAAGGGCAAGCGTCTGGCGCTGCCGAACTCGCGCGTGATGATCCATCAGCCGCTCGGCGGCTTCCAGGGTCAGGCGACCGATATCGACATCCACGCCCGCGAGATCCTGACCCTGCGTCAGCGCCTCAACGAGATTCTGGCCAAGCACACCGGCCAGGACCTGGACACGATCGCCCGCGACACCGAACGCGACAACTTCAAGAGCGCCCAAGCCGCACTCGAATACGGCCTGATCGATCAGGTCGTGGATCGCCGCCCCGAAGAGTCGGTGCAGCCGTCCTGAGTCAGGCCGCGACCCGATAATGACGCAAATCCTTGATCGCGCTGGGAATCCAGGGCGAGGCCCACGCTACGGGGTGGCCGGGGACGCTGTGTTATTCTCGGGTCGGCATAACTGAATCAGCGTTGGCGGCGCTTGCCGCCAAGGCTTTTTGGGCATATTAAGAATCAGGCTTCACACTGAGCAGCAACGGACCCCACCAAGCATGACCGACGATCGACAAGGACGCAGCACGGGCGAAAGCAACAAGATCCTGTATTGCTCGTTCTGCGGTAAAAGCCAGCACGAAGTCCGCAAGCTGATTGCGGGTCCGAGCGTCTTCATCTGCGATGAATGCGTCGAGCTTTGCAACGACATCATCCGTGAGGAACTCGAGGAGAAGGCGCAGTCGGCACGCAGTCATCTGCCCAAGCCGCGCGAGATCCTCGAGGTGCTGGACCAATACGTGATCGGCCAGCTGCGCGCCAAGCGCACCCTGGCCGTGGCCGTGTACAACCACTACAAGCGCATCGAGAGCCGGCAGAGGAACGACGACGTCGAATTGTCGAAGTCGAACATCCTGCTGGTCGGCCCGACCGGTTCGGGCAAGACGCTGCTGGCCGAAACGCTGGCGCGGCTGCTCAATGTGCCGTTCACGATCGCCGACGCCACCACTTTGACCGAAGCCGGTTATGTGGGCGAAGACGTCGAGAACATCATCCAGAAGCTGTTGCAGAAGTGCGATTACGATGTCGAGAAGGCCCAGCAGGGCATCGTCTACATCGACGAAATCGACAAGATCTCGCGCAAGAGCGACAACCCCTCGATCACCCGCGACGTGTCCGGCGAAGGCGTGCAGCAGGCGCTGCTCAAGCTGATCGAAGGCACCGTCGCGAGCGTGCCGCCGCAGGGCGGGCGTAAGCATCCGCAGCAGGAATTCCTGCAGGTCGACACGCGCAATATCTTGTTCGTGGTCGGCGGTGCGTTCGCGGGTCTGGACAAGATCATCCAGCAGCGCAGCACCGAAGCCGGCGGCATCGGGTTCGGCGCCAAGGTCAAGAGCAGCGAGCGCAAGGTCGAGATCGGCAAGATCCTGGCCGAAGTCGAGCCCGAGGACCTGATCAAGTTCGGTCTGATCCCCGAGTTCGTCGGCCGCCTGCCGGTGGTCGCCACGCTCGAGGAACTCGACGAAGCGGCGCTGATCTCGATCCTGACCGAGCCCAAGAACGCGATCACCAAGCAGTTCCGCAAGCTGTTCGAGATGGAGAGCGTCGAGCTCGAGTTCCGTCCCGACGCGCTCGCGGCGATCGCGCGTAAGGCGCTCAAGCGCAAGACCGGCGCGCGCGGCCTGCGCACCATCGTCGAATCGGTGCTGCTGGACACGATGTACGAACTGCCGTCGCTGGAAAACGTCAGCAAGGTGGTCGTCGACGAGTCGGTGATCGAGCACAAGTCCGAGCCGTATCTGATCTATCAGACGCCGCCGGCGCAGCCGAAGGTCGCCGCGGCCGAGTAAGCCGCGGCATCGCGAGGCCGCGACCATCGCGGGGCTATCGAAAAGACCAGGCGCTCGCGTCTGGTCTTTTTCGTTGTAGAGCTGGTGATTCATCACCCAGGCCGCGGCAAGGACTCGGCGTTTTGTTTCAGCTCGCGGTGGCCTGAGCCGAAGGCTTCGGGGGCGAGGCGCTTCGCGGAGCTTCGAACGCCGCGATTCATAGCGAGATGCTGGCCCCGTCGGCGTGGGCGGCGCGACCGGCATGGGCAAGCAGAGAAGGCCGCGAAACCAGTCCCGGCGCCGCCCCGCACAGACCGCCAAGCCCCGGAATGAATGCTCGCTTGCGGCACCCGGCCAACCTGTCCGATTCGCGCCCGGATCGGCGTGTGTTCAGTCAATAACGGCGTAAGGTGCGAATCAGGCCCGCGCGTCGCCGGCTGCCTGCCGGACCGCCAAGGCCGACTGTCGACAAGGCTGGAACTTTGCATGCTGAAAACGCTTCAATCCACTGATTAACAACGGTTTTCAAGGACAACGGACCGCCGCTGCACACGCCGCGCTTGCATCGCTCAGGCGGCAACCCCATAAATCGGTCATGGCGGCCGTAGTGGCCGCAGATCGTATTCATCTGGAGTCCGCATGTCAGACCATACCGAACACGAAATCCTGCAATTGCCGGTGCTGCCGCTGCGCGACGTGGTCGTGTTCCCGCACATGGTGATCCCGCTGTTCGTCGGACGCGACAAATCCATTCGCGCGCTCGATCAGGCGATGGAATCCGACAAGCGCATCCTGCTGGTCGCGCAGAAGTCCGCCGAAACCGACGACCCGGCCGCCGAGGATCTGTACGAGATCGGCACGCTCGCGCAGGTGCTGCAATTGCTCAAGTTGCCCGACGGCACGATCAAGGTGCTGGTCGAAGGCGTCTCGCGCGTCGCCGTCAGCGACGTGATCGAGCGCGACGGCGCGTTGTCCGGCCAGGCCGTCATCGTCGAGCCGAATCTCGATCGCGAAGAACGCGAGATCGAGGCGATCGCGCGTTCGCTGATGGGCTTGTTCGAACAGTACGTCAAGACCAATCGCAAGCTGCCGCCGGAGCTGATGCAGACGCTCGCCGGCATCGACGAGCCCGGCCGCCTGGCCGACACCGTCGCCGCCCATCTGGGCGTGCGCATCGGCGACAAGCAGAAGCTGCTGGAGACCCACGCCATTGGCGCGCGCCTGGAGCAACTGGTCGGCCTGGTCGACGGCGAGATCGACGTGCAGCAGTTGGAAAAGCGCATCCGCGGCCGCGTGAAGTCGCAGATGGAGAAGAGCCAGCGCGAGTACTACCTCAACGAGCAGATGAAGGCGATCCAGAAGGAGCTCGGCGAGATCGACGATGCGCCCAACGACATCGACGAACTCACGCGCAAGATCGCCGAAGCCGGCATGCCCAAGCCGGTCGAGACCAAGGCCAAGGCCGAACTCAACAAGCTCAAGCAGATGTCGCCGATGTCGGCCGAAGCCGCGGTCGTGCGCAACTATCTGGACTGGCTGCTCGGCGTGCCGTGGAAGAAGCGCAGCAAGATCCGCAAGGACCTCAAGGCCGCGCAGGACGTGCTCGACGCGGATCACTTCGGCCTGGAGAAGGTCAAGGAGCGCATCCTCGAATACCTCGCGGTGCAGACGCGGGTGAAAAACATGAAGGGCGCGATCCTGTGCCTGGTCGGCCCGCCCGGCGTGGGCAAGACCTCGCTGGGTCAGTCGATCGCCAAGGCGACCAATCGCAAGTTCGTGCGCATGTCGCTCGGCGGCGTGCGCGACGAGGCCGAAATCCGCGGCCATCGCCGTACTTACGTGGGTTCGATGCCGGGCCGCATCGTCCAGAACCTCAACAAGATCGGCACCAAGAACCCGCTATTCGTGCTCGACGAAATCGACAAGATGTCGATGGACTTCCGCGGCGATCCGTCTTCGGCTCTGCTGGAAGTGCTCGATCCCGAGCAGAACCATTCGTTCAACGACCACTACCTCGAAGTCGATCTGGACTTGAGCGAAGTGATGTTCGTGGCGACCTCCAACTCGCTCAACATTCCCGGTCCCTTGCTCGACCGCATGGAAGTGATCCGCATCCCGGGTTACACCGAGGAAGAGAAGCTCAGCATCGCGATGCGCTATCTGCTGCCCAAGCAGATCAAGGCCAATGGTTTAAAGGTCGAGGAAATCAAGATCGCCGAGTCGGCGGTGCGCGACATCGTGCGCTACTACACGCGCGAATCGGGCGTGCGCAATCTCGAGCGCGAGATCTCCAAGATCTGCCGCAAGGTGGTCAAGGAAATCGCGCTGGCCGGTCCGAAGCCGAAGAAGGGCAAGGACGGCGTGCATACGATCAGCTCGAAGAACCTCGAGAAGTATCTGGGCGTGCGTCGCTTCGATTTCGGCCGCGCCGAGGAGCAGAACGAAATCGGCCTGGTCACCGGCCTGGCCTGGACCGAAGTCGGCGGCGACTTGTTGCAGGTCGAAGCCACGCTGGTGCCGGGCAAGGGTCAGTTGATCCTCACCGGACAGCTCGGCGATGTGATGAAGGAATCGGCGTCGGCGGCGTTGTCGGTGGTGCGTTCGCGCGCCGAACATCTCGGCATCGACGTCGAGTTCCTGCAGAAGCACGACGTGCATGTGCATGTGCCCGAAGGCGCGACGCCGAAGGACGGCCCGAGCGCGGGCATCGGCATGGCGACGGCGCTGGTGTCGATGCTGACCAAGAATCCGGTCAAGGCCGACGTGGCGATGACCGGCGAAATCACCTTGCGCGGTCGCGTGCTGCCGATCGGCGGCCTCAAGGAAAAATTGCTGGCGGCGCTGCGCGGCGGCATCCGCACCGTGATCATTCCCGAAGAGAACCGCAAGGATCTGGTCGACCTGCCCAAGAGTGTGACCCAGGGCTTGAACATCGTGCCTGCGCGCTGGATCGACGAGGTGCTCGGTCTCGCGCTCGAGCGTCCGATCACGCCGACGCCGCCCGCCGGCGAAGGCGAACTTCCGGTTCGCGAAAACAACAAGAGCAATCCGCAGCCCGACGTCAAGCACTGACTCGGGCCGCTGGTCGGAATCCATCGTCAAGGGGCAATAAAAATCGCTGAAAGCCGCGCCACAGCTAGCTTTCAAGCTTGCGCCCCCAAAATGCCGCTGGTATAACGACCGCAACCGCGCTGCAGCATCCCCACAACAAATCTGCAGAACGGCACACTTGATCGGAACGTTCGCCTCCTGCGGCGTTCGTTCCGATTCTCAGAACACGCGGTCACACCGCACAGGGAGTCAAGAAACTAATGAACAAGGCCGAACTCGTAGGCGCCGTTGCCGAAACCGCCGAGCTGTCGAAGACCGACGCTACCGCCGCCGTCGACGCACTGATCGACGTCGTCACCAAGGCGCTCAAGAAGGGCGACACTGTCACGCTCGTAGGCTTCGGCACCTTCCAGGTGCGCCAGCGCGCCGCGCGCCAGGGCCGCAACCCGAAGACCGGCGAGACCATCAAGATCGCGGCTTCGCAGAATCCTTCCTTCAAGGCTGGCAAGGCGCTGAAGGATGCTGTAAACTAAGCAGCTCGCCGACGATGCCAACGCATCGAAGGCAGAATCGAAGCAACGAACCCAGATGCTCGGGTGCTTAGCTCAGCGGTAGAGCGTCTCCTTTACACGGAGAGGGTCGGGGGTTCGAAACCCTCAGCACCCACCAGACTCTGGTCTTTCTGCCGCGGAATCCGCCTGAACACGGATGCCCAGCAAGACGCGAGTCGGGTTCGTACTTCGAAAGTTGTATTCGAAAGTTTCAAAGCANGTTAGAATGCTGGCCTGTCACGCCGGAGGTCGCGGGTTCGAGTCCCGTCCACTCCGCCAGTTTTGCCAGAGGCGCCGGGAACGGCGCCTTTGTTTTTATATAAGTGAGAGCCCTGTTTTTTCGGTCGCGACCCGGCCGGCGGATTCGGGGTCTGCTGCAAAAGTTTCAAAGC
>NZ_LMHM01000011.1:559394-573667 GCF_001427785.1 Lysobacter sp. Root690 | reverse complement strand
GTTAGAATGCTGGCCTGTCACGCCGGAGGTCGCGGGTTCGAGTCCCGTCCACTCCGCCAGTTTCTCCAAAGGCATCGGCGACGATGCCTTTGTTTTTTCCAGGTTTTGCGCGGCACCGGCAACGGCGCCTGCGTTTTAAAAAGGCGCCCCGCAACGGGCGCCTTTTTTCTCGCCTCAAGATTCCCGCGCCGGCGTCTTGTCCAGGCCTGGGCCAGATCCTGCGAGCGGGGCGGTGCAGCGGCGTGGCCATCCCGCCGGCCTGTCCCCAGTAAACCGCTCTGGGTATATCGCCCTGGCCCCAGCGGCCTGGAGGCGGGCGTCCCGGGCCGCCCTCGCGAATGCGACCGACGTCGCCCCCACCCGCCCACGGCCCGGAACCGCGCTAAACTGTCCGGCTTACGACTGAACGCGACCCGGACAATGCTGCAGACACTTCGCGACAAGACCTCTGGCTGGATCGCCACGGTGATCCTGGGACTGCTGATCATTCCCTTCGCCTTCGTCGGCATCGAGCAATACCTCGTGCAGCGCGTCGACAGCGCGGTCGCGCGCATCGAGATCGCGCCCACGTGGTGGCGTTCGGCGCCGTCGTGGTGGCCGGCCTCGATGCTGTGGAAGCACGAGTCGATCGATCGCTCGCAGTTCGACGAACGCTTCCAGCAGGAACGCGAACGTCGCCGCGCCCAGCAGGGCGAGCAGTTCGACGCACGTGAGTTCGAGACTCTGGAAAGCAAGCGCGAAGTGCTGGAAATCCTGATCGACGAACGCGTGCGCAAGCTCGCCGCCGACGTCGACGGCCTCGCGGTCAGCGATGCGCTGGTGGTCAAGACGATCCAGAGCCTGCCCGACTTCCAGGACAGCAACGGCAAGTTCAATCAGGAACGCTATGTGCTCGGCCTGCAGATGCGCCAACCGGCGCAGACGCCGGCGCAATTCGAACAGTTCGTGCGCGAGCGGCTGATGGAAGGCCTGCTGACCAGCAGCGTCGGCCAGAGCAACTTCCTCACCCACACCGAGATCGATCGCCTGGTCAAGCTGATGGGCGAGAAGCGCGACGTCAGCCTGGTGATGCTGCCGGCGCCGGCCGCGGATACCAGCGAGGTCGCCGCCGCCGATATCCAGAAGTGGTACGACAGCCACGCCAAGGATTTCCGCGCGCCCGAGAGCGTCAACATCGAATACGTCGAAGTCGTCGGCGCGAACCTGCCGCCGCCGGCGCCGCCGACCGAACAGGCGCTGCAGGAACGCTACAAGGCGGAAAAGGCGCGCTTCCTCGCCGAGGAACAGCGCCAGCTCTCGCACATCCAGATCAACGTGCCCGACGGCGCCGATGCCGCCGCGCAGAAGGCCGCCGAAACCAAGGCCAACCAGATCGCCGCGCAGGCCAAGGCGCCTGGCGCCGACTTCGCCGCGCTGGCGCGCGCCAACAGCGACGACCTGGGTTCCAAGGCCGCCGGCGGCGACCTGGGCTGGGTCGGCAAGGGCGCGATCCCCGGCGCGTTCGACGCCGCCGCGTTCAAGCTCAAGGTCGGTGAAGTCAGCGCGCCGGTGAAAGACGAAAGCGGTTGGCACGTGATCGTGGTGCGCGAGATCAAGAGCGGCGAGCAGCAGCCGTTCGAACAAGTGCGCGAGGCGCTGGTGCGCGAGGAAACCGAGTCGCTGCGCGAGAACGCGTTCAAGGATGTCTCGGGCAAGCTGGTCGATCTGGTCTACAAGAACCCGACCACGCTCGAAGGCCCGGCCAAGCAGATGAACCTGCCGTTGCTCAAGCTCGGCCCGATCACTCGCGACGCCGCCAGCAACACCGGCATCGCCAAGAATCCGGCGGTGATCCGCGCGGCGTTCTCCGAGGCGCGCATCCAGGACAACACGGTCAGCGATCCGATCGATATCGGCCAGGACCATAGCGTGCTGATCCGGGTCGTGTCGCACACGCCCGAGCGCGCGCTGCCGCTGGCTCAGGTCCGCGACAAGGTGATCGCCGCGGTGCGCGCCGATCGCACCGCCAAGGCCGCCGAGAAGGAAGCCGACGCGCTGGTCGCGCGCATCAACGGCGGCGAGACCATCGCCGCGGTCGCCGCGTCCAAGCAGTTGCCGGCGCCGGAAACCTTGCCCGACGTCGCCCGCGGCATGCCGTTGCCGACGCCCGAAGTCAGCGAAGCGATCTTCCTGGTCAAGGCGCCCGCGGCCGGCAAGGTCGCGGCCGGCAAGGCCGCGCTGCCCGATGGCCGCGCGGTGCTGTTCGCGATCAACAAGGTCGTGCCGGGCAAGTCGTCGGATATTCCGGCGACGCAGATGGACATGCTGCGCACCCAGATCACCCAGATGGGCGGTGTCGACGAAAGCCGCGAGCTGACCTCGGCGCTGCGCAAGCGCATGCAGATCAAGGTGATGGACGACAACCTGCGCTGATCCTCGCGACAGGTTGCGAATGAAAAAGCCCGGCGATCGCCGGGCTTTTTTATGTCACGGCATCGATGGCGCTTCGGTGGTGGCGGCGTCGAGCGTGCGTAAGGTGGCGACTGGCCTGGCTTCTTCGTCGCTGAGGTTGAAGCGCACGCCTTTGGCGCGGCGAAGTCGAGGCGGTGATTACGCTTCGCGATCTCACGACTGCGAACGTTCGCATTCCACGAGTCGATGACGGCGCGTTGCAACGACTCACGAGTAGTGATGCTTACCGGCCCGCGGGTGAGTGAGCGCGACCGTCGCGGCCCGCTTGCACGATGCGCCCACCGCTCGTCGTCGCGAAATGCCTGCAGCGACCTGGGTGGGAAGTTATCGGTGATCCTGGCTGCGTGGCCTGTCGGCAGGATGGCAATGCCGGCCTGCGGCGGGTTCGGCGTTGATCGAGGCGCCGTCGCCGGCGCTTGGCTACCATGCGCACATGAAAAGCAGATTGATCGCTGTCGGCGAACGCGCGCCGCGCTGGGTTGCCGAGGGCTTCGGCGAGTACCAGAAGCGCCTGTCGCACTGGCTGCCGCTGGAACTGGTCGAGATCGAACCGGGCCTGCGCGGCAAGGGCCGCGACGCGGTGCGCGCGACCCAGGACGAAGGCGCGCGCGTGCTCGCCGCGCTGCCGAAGAACGCCTGCGTGGTCGCGCTGGAAGGCCGCGGACGCTTGTGGACGTCGGAACAGCTCGCGCAGCGTCTGGAGCACTGGCGCGGGCAGGGTCGCGATCTCGCGTTCCTGATCGGCGGACCGGAAGGGCATGCGCCCGAGGTGCTGGCGCGCGCCGATGAGCAATGGTCGCTGGGTCCGCTGACCTTGCCGCATATGTTGGTGCGGCTGGTGGCGGCGGAGCAGTTGTATCGGGCAGCGGCGTTGCTGGTGAATCATCCGTATCACCGGGCCTGACGGCTGGGATTCGGGATTCGGGATTGGGGATTGGGGATTGGGGAATTGTGATTCGGGAACCGGGAATCGGAAAGGATTTGTCGAGTCTGTTTTTTTGCTCGTCATCCCCGCGAAGGCGGGGATCCAGGGCTTCATCCAGGCATGACTCTGAAGTCTCTGGATTCCCGCCTTCGCGGGAATGACGAGCAAAGGCGAGGATGTTTCGTTAGCCGTTAGCCGTTAGCCGTTAGCCGTTAGCTGCCAGCCGCCAGCTCGCAGTCACCATTCACCATTCACCATTCACCAGCGCCTTCGACCGCATCAGAGAACGCATCGTCGTCATTGCGCTACCGCAATCGCCGAAATCCGATTCCCCATTCCCGATTCCCGATTCCCGAACCAAAAAAAGCCCGGGCCTTGGCCCGGGCTTTTTTTGGTTCGACGCGCGAGAAAACCTACTGCTCCAGCTTGAACTCGATCGGCACGCGGCCGCGGGCCTGGACCGGCTGGCCGTTGCTCATCGCCGCCTGGAACTTCCAGCGCGACTTCACCACCCGGATCGCGGCCTGGTCGAGCAGGCGATGGCCGCTGCTGCGCACCACGGTCACGTCGATCGGCTTGCCGTCGATGCCGACCAGGATCTCCAGTTCAACCACGCCGGTGAGGTTTTCGCGCACCGCCTGCGGAGGGTAAGTCGGGGGCGGGCTGCTGAGCGCCTGCAGCGATGCGCCGGTGAACACCTGCGGACCGACGTCGATCGACGGCGGAGTGAAGGCGGCAACGGTGTCGGAGCCGAGCACGTCGCCGATCTGCGGGGTGTCGTTGATCACGATCGGCGGCGGTTCGACCGTCTGGGTTTGCTGGATCGTCGGTCGCGGTTTGGGATCGCGGATGACCTGCTGCACCGGCAGCGGCGGGGGCGGCGGCACGATGATCTCTTTCTCGGGCTTGACCAGGATGACCTGGATGGCCTCGCTGAGCGGTTCTTGGATCAGCTTGGGCGCGCTCAGCGGAACCAGCATCAACATCAGCATGGCCGCGTTGAAGGTGATGGCGCCGGCGTTGGCGGCGATGCGGGTGCCGTCCAGCTGGGTGGAGTGGGAAGGGATCGCGCGAACCATGTGCTGCCTCCTTGGATTGTCTACACATCACAGACAACGACTGGATACCGCCAACGGGGTCGAATCAGAAAGCGGCTCCGTGTCACAAAGTTGCGCCGGCGCGGGGCGGCAATGCAAGCGGTTCTCGTTTGCGACTTTGGTCGTTGCCGGCATGCGGCCAAGCGCCACGGCCGCTGGCATCGGCGCGTCGGCGATGCGGGATTTCGCCAGGGTTTTTCGCGGGTCGGCCGATTGGGCGACCCTCGCCGATGTGCAATCCGCATGTGGCGTATCGCTGAACGGACGGCAACGAATGCAGCGGCGGCGTGTGCTTGGCCACTTGCGCAAGCCCGATCGCCACGATCGTTGCCGCGGTAACTTTCATCGCCCGGATCGCAAAATCGCCCGCGCCGCAAAAACGAAGGCCCGCTTGCGCGGGCCTCGTCCGTACTCGTCGATGATCCAGCCCGGCGCGACTACTCGTCGGCCGGGTCCTGATCGGCACCGGGCTTGCGCTCCAGGCCGCCCTCGTCGGGATTGGGCGGCTTGCGCGGGTGCGGCTGGCGGGCGTCGTCGGGATCGCGCGGCTGCGGTTCCGGGTAGCCGGGGTTGCGCCCCGGCTTGGGGTCGGGCGCGGGCGGCGTGGTCTTGTCGGGGCCGGCCATGCTCACTTGCCCAGCTCGAACACCACGTCGAGGCTCATCGACAAGGTGTTTTCGCCCGGCGACACCGAGGTGTCGGCGGCGGCGCCGGCCTTCTCCATGCGCATGGCCATCATCGGCATCGGCATCGGCGGGGCGAAGCGGCCGCCTTCGCTGACGCTGACGATGCGGCGCACCTTCATGCCGAGGGTCTTGGCGTACATCTCGGCGCGGGCCTGGGCCTTTTCGATCGCGCCGCGGCGCGCTTCGTCGAAGGCCACGTCCTTTTCCTTGTCGTCAATGTCGAAGGTCGGGCCGTTGATCTGGTTGGCGCCGGTGGCGACCAGCGAGTCGAGGATCTTGCCGAGCTTGGACAGATCGCGCACGACCAGGTTGACGTTGTTGTTGGCCTGGTAACCGGTGATCGCCGGCGGCTGGTTCTCGACGTAGCGGTACTGCGGGCTGAGGTTGATGCCGCTGGTCTGGATGTCGCGCTCGGCGATGCCGGCGGCCTTGATCGCGGCGACGACCTTGGCCATCTGCTCGGCGTTGGCGCGCATCGCGGCGTTGGCGTCGGCCGCCTGGGTCACCACGCCGGTCGAGATCGTGGCGATGTTCGGGGTGCGCTTGGCTTCGGAGGTCGCCGACACCGACAGCAGGGTGCTGTCGTTGGCGACATAGCCGGACGGGGTCTGGGCGGAAGCGGTCATGGCGGTTGCGGCTCCGAAGGCGAGGGCGGCGGCGAGCGCCAGCGGGCGCAGCGAGTTGCGGACGGATGCGGAACGGGCAACGGTGTACGTGGACGACGACCGGGTCATGTGCAACTCCTTGGTGGACGAGGCTAGGGTCTTGCTGAACAGGTTAACGAACCGTGATTCGGTGCGGGGTTTGCTCCAAATGGCGTGGGCTGGCGCTCAGTCAGCCCGGGTTATGCTTTTGCGCATGCTCTATCTCGCCTCCCAGTCGCCGCGGCGACGCGAATTGCTCGGCCGCCTCGGCCTGGAATTCGGCCTGCTCGAACTCGATGTCCCCGAACACCGTCAACCCGGCGAGCCGGCGTTCGACTATGTGCGCCGTGTCGCCCGCGAGAAGGCCGGCGCCGGCCTGCTCAAGGTGATGGGCAATCCCGACGCGGTGGTGCTCGGCTCGGACACCGAGGTCGTGCTCGACGACGAAGTGTTCGGCAAGCCGCGCGATCCGGCCGATGCCGCGGCCATGCTCCGGCGCCTGTCCGGGCGCACTCATCAGGTGATTTCCGCGGTCTCGCTGGTCTCGCCCGCGCGCGAAGCGCAGGCGGTGTCGATCTCGGAAGTGAGCTTCGCCGAACTCGACGAGGCCACGATCGCGCGCTATGTCGCCAGCGGCGAACCCGACGGCAAGGCCGGCGCGTATGCGATCCAGGGCGGCGCGGAGGTGTTCGTGACCCGCCTGGCCGGCAGTTATTCCGGGGTGATGGGCCTGCCTTTGCACGAAACCGCGCGCCTGCTGCGCGAGTTCGGTTACGGCGCCTGACGGCACGGGCGCGGCGCGGGCGCCGTGCATGACAATACTTCGACAGCGTGGAACTTAACGTACCGCGCCCCCTTCCCATCCCGTACGCCCCATCCATCACGTCTGACTTAGGACCCGCGCCGCCTCATGACTGAAGAGATCCTGGTCAACGTCACTCCGCGCGAAACCCGCGTCGCCGTCGTCGAGAACGGCATGCTGCAGGAGCTGCACATCGAGCGCGGCTGGCGCCGGGGCGTGGTCGGCAACATCTACAAGGGCAAGGTGCAGCGGGTGATGCCGGGCATGCAGGCGGCGTTCGTCGAGATCGGACTGGAGCGCGCGGCGTTCCTGCACGCGGCCGACATCGTCAAGTTCAATCAGCTCAGCGAAGGCGACGGCGAGGGCGATGCCGCGCCGTTGCCGCCCACGCCGACCCGGCCGATCGCCGAATTGCTGCGCGAAGGCCAGGACATCATCGTGCAGGTGGTCAAGGACCCGATCGGCAGCAAGGGCGCGCGCCTGACTACGCAGCTGAGCATTCCCTCGCGCTATCTGGTGCTGTTGCCGCGTACCCGCGTGGTCGGGGTGTCGGCGCGGATCGAGGACGAGGCCGAGCGCGCGCGCTTGAAGTCGCTGGTCACGACCCTGGCGCCGAGCGGCGACCACCACGGCTACATCGTGCGCACCAACGCCGAAGGCCAGCCCGAGGAAGCGCTGGCCGAGGACATCGGTTATCTGAGCCGCGCCTGGGCCTTGATCGCCGAGAAGTCCGGCAGTTGCAAGGTCGGCGAACGCGTCTACGAAGACCTGAGCCTGCCGCTGCGCGCGGTGCGTGATCTGATTCGCCGTGACGTGGAGAAGGTCAAGGTCGACTCGCGCGAGACCTGCGAACGCCTGCGCAGCTTCGCCGCTCAGTACATGCCGGGCCTGGCCGAGAAGATCGAGCACTACACCGGCGCGCGGCCGATCTTCGACCTGTACGGGGTCGAGGACGAGATCCAGCGCGCGCTCGACAAGGAGGTGCCGCTGAAGTCCGGCGGCTATCTGGTCATCGACCAGACCGAGGCGATGACCACCATCGACGTGAACACCGGTTCCTTCCTCGGTCAACGCAATCTGGAGGAAACCGTTTACCGCACCAACCTCGAGGCGGCGCAATCGGTCGCCCGGCAACTGCGGCTGCGCAACCTGGGCGGAATCATCATCATCGACTTCATCGACATGACCGACCAGGAGCACCGCCGTCAGGTGCTGCGCCAGTTGGAAAAAGCGCTGACCCGCGATCATGCCAAGACCACGGTGTACGAGTTCTCGCCGCTGGGCCTGGTCGAGATGACCCGCAAGCGCACCACCGAAAGCCTGGAGCGTCAGCTTAGCGAGGCCTGCCACGAATGCGGCGGCCGCGGCACCTTGAAGACTCCGGAGACGGTGACTTACGAAATCTTCCGCGACATCGTCCGCCAGGTGCGCCAGTTCGACGCCGCGCGCCTGTTGGTGATCGCTTCGCCGAAAGTGGTGGCGCGCATCACCGACGAAGAGTCCGCGGCGGTGGCCGAGCTGGAGGAATTTCTCGGCAAGTCGATCCGTTTTCAGCCGGACGATCAGTATGCGCAGGAGCAGTTTGATGTCGTGCTGCTTTAAAAACACGCTCCTGTCGATCTCCCTTCTCCCGCGAGCGGGAGAAGGTGGTCNGGCGCGCGAAAGTCTGCTTGCGTCGGCTCTTGCGCCGCCGCATGCCCTCACCCCAGCCCTCTCCCGCAGGCGGGAGAGGGAGATGGGCCGCCGCGTCTGATGCCCACCCCGCTGCGCCGTCGCTTACGCATGGCCCGTCGTGGCGCCTTCTATGGCGCCGCGATCGTGCTCGTGCTGGTGGCGTTGCTGCTCGCCGCGGCTAGCCAGGTGCTGCCGCTGGCCGAAAGCCATCCCGAGCAGGTCGCGCAGTGGTTGAGCAAGCGCGCCGGGCGGCCGGTCGCGTTCGACAAGGTCGAGACCCAGTGGACGCGGCGCGGTCCGCTGCTGCGCCTGGACGGGTTGCGGGTCGGCGAGGGCGCGCAGGCGTTCACCATCGGCGACGCCGAGATGCTGGTGTCGATCTACGCCGGTCTGCTGCCGGGGCAATCGTTTTCCGAATTGCGGCTCAAGGGCCTGGACCTGACCCTGGAGCGCGCCGACGACGGACGCTGGAAGGTGCGCGGCCTACCCGGGCAGACCCAGACCGACAACAGCGATCCACTGTCGGCGCTGGAAGGCCTGGGCGAATTGCAGGTGATCGACGGCAAGCTGGCGGTGATCGCGCCGTCGCTCGGCGTCGATGCGCGCATTCCGAAGATCGACCTGCGCTTGCGCGTGGACGGTTCGCGTTTGCGCGCGGGCGTGCGCGCCTGGCCGACGGTCGGCGTCGCCGGAGCGCCGTCGACGCCGCTCGACGCGGTGCTGGATTTCGATCGCCGCCGTGGCGACGGCCGCGCCTATGCCGGCGCGACCCGCGCCGATCTGGCCGGCTGGGCGCCGCTGCTCAAGATCGTCGGCATCCGGGTCGAATCCGGGCAGGGCCGCGCCGAGGCCTGGGCCGATCTGCGTGGGCATCGGGTCGCCGCGGTCACGGTGTCGGCGGCGTTGGATCGGGTCGGACTGCGCGGTGAGCGTCCGCTGCCGGTGCCGGTCAGCACCGCGACGACGCCCGCGAACGCTGTCGCGACGACGAGCGCGGCTTCGAACACCACGACTTCCAGCACCGCCGCTTCAAGCCCTGCTTCGAACGCCGCCGCTGCGACAGCCGCCACATCCGCACCGACGGCCGCGGCACCGATCGCCGCCGCGCCGCCTGTTGCCAGCGGCCCCGACCGGGTCGAATTCGAACACGTCGAAACCCTCGCGCACTGGCGCCTGACCGACAACGGCTGGCGCTTCGACGCGCCCACCTTGCGCATCGGCAGCGGCACGAACGTGCAGACCCTCGACGGCCTGGCCGTGGCCGGCGGCGAGCGCTATGCGTTGCGCGCCGATCGCATCGACGCCGGCCCGCTGATCGCGGTCGCCGCGCTCAGCGATGCCTTGCCCGAACGGTTGCGGCATTGGTTCGAAACCGCCAAGCCGCGGGTGTCGCTGAGCGCGATCGCGCTCAACGGACGCCGCGGCGGGCCGATGTTCGCCAGCGCGCGGATCGAAGCGCTGGGCTTCGATGCGGTCGGCACCTCGCCGGGCCTGCAAGGCCTGGCCGGCACGATCGAAGGCGACGCCGATGGCTTCGCGATTCAACTCGACGAAAATTCGCCGATGCGGTTCGACTGGCCGACCGGGTTCGGCGTGGTCCACACCGTCAAGCTGCAAGGACGGGTCGGCGGCTGGCGCGAAGGTAATGGTTGGCGCGTGGGCACCACTTCGCTGCGTATGCGCGGCATCGACACCGACTTCGGCTTGGTTGCGCGCGGCGGCATGTGGTTCCAGAACGACGGCACGCGGCCGTGGATCGATATCGCCACCGATCTGGACGACACCCCGATTCCGGTCGCGAAGGGCTTCTGGATCCGCAATCGGATGTCGCCGAACCTGATTCATTGGCTCGACACCGCGCTGGTGGGCGGAAAACTGCGCAATGCGCATGCGGTGGTATCGGGCGATCTCGACGATTGGCCGTTCAATCGCAACAACGGTCTGTTCGAAGCCAGCGCGCAGCTCGATGGCGCGGTGGTGAAGTTCCAGCCTGAGTGGCCCGCGGTCGAAGGCTTGAACGCCGACGTGCGTTTCGTCGCCGACGGTTTCAGCGTCGAAGGCGTGGGCAAGATCGCCGGGGTCGGCATCCGCCGCGTCGGCGCCGGCATCGATCACTACAAGGACGGCACCCTCAGCGTCGCCGCCGACACCACCGCCGATGCCGCGCAGTTGCAGGCCTTGCTCAAGCAAAGCCCGCTGTACAAGGATCAGGCCGACACCCTCGACAACCTGCGTGCGAGCGGCGCGGCGAAAGTCGCGTTCGACATGAAGTTGCCGCTGATCCACGGCAGCACCACTCAGATCACCGGCACGGTCGACCTGGACAACGCCAAGCTCGCCGATCCGCGCTGGAAGATCGCGTTCGAACAAGTGCGCGGCCGCGCCGAGTACGGGCGCGGCGGCTTCCGCGCCGACGATCTGGCGGTGTTACACGACGGCGCGCCGGGCAAGTTGTCGCTGCGCGCGGGCGAGAATTTCGTGCGCGATCGCGGCAACGCGTTCGAGGCCGGGCTGGATGCGATGTCCGGCGCGGACGAGTTGATCGCGCGCGGGCCGGATGAGCTGGCCTGGTTGAAGTCGTATCTCGACGGGCGTTCGTTGTGGACGGTCGGCATTTCGATACCGAAGTCGGCGCATGCGGCGACTGGCGTTGTCGGCAAAGCCGGGGCGACAAAGCCTGGCGTATCGGCGCCTACGCCGGCCTTGTTGCAACTGCGCTCTAACTTGATCGGCACGACACTGACCTTGCCGCCGCCGTTGAACAAGGCGGCCGGCGCGGCGCTCGCGACCAGCATCGAAACGCCGTTGCCGCTCGGCAGCGGCGACGTGCGCGTGGCCCTGGGCAACACCCTGGCGCTGCGCGCGCGCACCACCAACGGCAAGACCGGCGTGCGAGTGGTGCTCGGCGCCAATCGGGTCGACGAGTTGCCGCCGGCCAGCGGCCTGATCGCGACCGGCCGCGCCGACACGCTCGAAGCGATCGACTGGATCGCGATCGCGCGCGGTGGCGGCAGCGGTTCGGGTGAAGGCGTGGCCTTGCAGCGCATCGACGTGACCGCGCAGAAACTGCAATTGCTCGGCGGCGTGTTTCCCAACACCCGGGTGATCGTCGCGCCGGCGCCGCAGGGCGCGACCGCGGTGCGCGCCGAGGGCGCGGCGCTGGAAGGCGCGTTGCTGATCCCCAGCGATGGCGCCATCGCCGGCCGTTTCGCGCGCGTGCATTGGCGCGCGCCGGCCGGCCCGGTCGCGGCGAATCCGACCACGATCACGCCCGGCAGCAACGGCGTCCACGCATCCACCGCCGCCGCGGCCAACACGGTGCAGGCGGTGACCAAGCCCGCGCTTGACGACACCATCGACCCGGCCAAGATTCCGGCGCTGACCCTCGACATCGCCGACCTGCATATCGGCGACGCCGCGCTCGGCAACGCCAGCCTGCGCACCCGGCCGACCCCGGCCGGCATGCGCATCGACCAATTCACCACCCGCGCCGACAAACAGTCGATCGACGTCAGCGGCGACTGGACCGGTCGCGGTACCGGCGCGCGCACCCATTTGAGCGCCTCGCTCGATAGCGGCGATGTCGGTGCGCTGCTCGGCGGTTTTGGCATCGGCGGCCAGGTCGGCGGCGGCAAGGGCAAGCTCAAGCTCGACGCCGGCTGGCCCGGCAGCCCGGCCGGTTTCGCGCTGGGCACCTTGGAAGGCAGCCTGATCGTGGACCTGCGCGACGGCCGCCTGATCGAGATCAATCCCGGCGCCGGCCGCGTGCTCGGCCTGCTCAGCGTGGCGCAGTTGCCGCGCCGGCTGACCCTTGATTTCCGCGACTTGTTCGCCAAGGGCTTCGCCTTCGACCGCGTCGCCGGCACCGTGCGCTTCGGCAACGGCAGCGCGCGCAGCGACAATCTGGTGATCGACGGCCCGGCCGCGGCGATCGCGATCCGCGGCGCCGCCGATCTGCGCGCGCAAAGCTACGACCAGACCATCGAAGTGCGGCCCAAGGCCGCCAACGTGCTGACCGCGGTCGGCGCGCTGGCCGCCGGTCCCGTCGGCGCGGCGATCGGCGCGGCCGCCAACGCGGTGTTGCAGAAGCCGCTGGGTAGCCTGGCGTCGAAAACCTACCGGGTCACCGGGCCGTGGAAAGAGCCCAAGGTCGAAGTGCTGAGTCGGCAGGAGACGCGCGCGGCGAAGCCGCCTGGGCCGCCGGCGGGTTAAGCGCGGGCGCCGCATCTCGGCTAGGTTTTCGGGTCGAGGCAGGCCTGCGGCGGGTCGTCGGCGCTGAAAAACTCGTGTTCCAACGCCTCGCATACCGCAACGGTAACCGCGCAGCGTTGAAGTCTTTGCGAGCCCACGAATCCGACTCGGCCCCCGGACGCCGGCTCGGAAGCGAAGTCGAACCGCGAATCCACAGCCGCCCCGCGCCTGAATCACCCCCGAGCCCGCCGGATTGCGCAAGCCCGCGCCATTGATCGCCGGCCCGCGCGCCACTATTTCCTATGCACGGGCGCTCGCCGCGCCGCTCCGGATGCCGCGGCCGCAAGCCGCCGGAATCGGGCGCGCGGCCCACCCAAGCGCCGCCCGCCCGCCTAAGATGGGCTTTCCGAGTGTTCACCTCTTGCCTGGTTCCCACATGACCCTTCCCCTGCAGATCGCCGAAACCCGCCTTCTCCTGCCCGCCGGGCTGGATGCCGGCGGCCTGGAACGCAGCTTCGGCACCTTGCTCGGGCCCGGCATCGATTTCGGCGACCTGTATTTCCAGCATTCGCGCCGCGAGAGCTGGACGGTCGAGGACGGCATCGTCAAGGACGGCTCGCATTCGATCGAGCAGGGCGTGGGCGTGCGCGCGATCAGCGGCGAGAAGACCGGCTTCGCCTATTCCGACGAAATCAACAGCGACGCGCTGCTCGGCGCGGCCAAGTCGGCGCGCGCGATCGCCCGCGACGGCCGCTCGCAGAACGCGCGCAGCCTGGTCCGCGGCGGCGGACGTTCGCTGTATCCCAGCGACGACCCGATCGATTCGATCGGCAACGAAAGCAAGGTCGAAGCGCTGCGCAAGCTGGACAAGCTGCTGCGCGCGGCCGACCCGCGCGTGCAGCAGGTGGTGGTGAGCCTCAGCGGCACCATGGACACCGTGCTGGTCGCGCGCAGCGACGGCGTGCTCGCCGCCGACGTGCGCCCGCTGGTGCGCTTGAACGTGCAGGTGATCGTCGAACACAACGGCCGCCGCGAAAGCGGCTATGCCGGCGGCGGCGGTCGTTACAGCTACGCCGATCTGCTCGGCGGCGACAAACCCGAGCAGTTCGCGCGCGAAGCGCTGCGTCAGGCGCTGGTGAATCTCGATGCGGTCGACGCGCCGGCCGGGATCATGCCGGTGGTGCTCGGCTCGGGCTGGCCCGGCGTGCTGCTGCACGAAGCGGTCGGTCACGGCCTGGAAGGCGATTTCAACCGTAAGGGCACCTCGACCTACGCCGGCCGCATGGGCCAGCGCGTGGCCTCCCCCGGCGTCACCATCGTCGACGACGGCACCCTGGAAGGCCGGCGCGGTTCGCTCAACGTCGACGACGAAGGCACGCCGACCAACTGCACCACCCTGATCGAAGACGGCGTGTTGGTCGGTTACATGCAGGACACCCTCAACGCGCGCCTGATGGGCATGACGCCGACCGGCAACGGCCGTCGCGAATCCTTCGCCCATCTGCCGATGCCGCGCATGACCAACACTTACATGCTCGCGGGCAAGGACGACCCGGAAGACATGATCCGTTCGGTCAAGAAAGGCCTGTACGCGGTCAATTTCGGCGGCGGCCAGGTCGACATCACCAGCGGCAAGTACGTGTTCTCGGCGACCGAGGCCTACCTGATCGAAGACGGCAAGATCACCGCGCCGGTCAAGGGCGCGACTTTGATCGGCAACGGCCCGGAAACCATGCAGAAGGTGCGCATGATCGGCCACGATCTGGCGCTGGACGAAGGCGTGGGCGTGTGCGGCAAGGACGG
>NZ_LMHM01000011.1:559041-559386 GCF_001427785.1 Lysobacter sp. Root690 | reverse complement strand
ACCAGCGCGTGATGGCGCGTGTTGCGCAAGCGTCCCTTCTCCCGCAAGCGAGAGAAGGTGGCCCGAAGGGCCGGATGAGGGCGCGCGCGATTGCAAGCAATGACGCGATCTGCAACTCCCTCACCCCAACCCCTCTCCCGCCAGCGGGAGAGGGACTTAAGAAGCAATTGAGCTTAGTTTTTGTCGTCGGTGCCGAGGCCAGTCAGCGCTGTACGCATCTCGCCGACCAAATGTGGTGGTGTGTCGCGCAAGAATCCCTTCTCTCGCGAGCGGGAGAAGGTGGCCCGAAGGGCCGGATGAGGGCGTGCGCGGTCGCAAGCAATGACGCGATCTGCAACTCCCTCA
>NZ_LMHM01000011.1:518458-559035 GCF_001427785.1 Lysobacter sp. Root690 | reverse complement strand
CGAGCCGATGGCTCGCAAGCAGCGCCCGCTCACCCCGCCAGCGGGAGAGGGGCTTCAAAAGCAATTGCGTTCAGTCGTGGCTTTCGTCGATGAACTCGTCGTCGTCGCCCGCATCGCCCGGCCCAGCCAACACCGTGCGCAACTCGCGGTACAACTCGCGAAACGCATGCGGCGGCTTGTTGCGCTTGCGTTCTTCCAGCGTGTTGCGCACCAGTTGGCGCAGGCGTTGCCGGTCGGCGCCCGGGTATTCGTCGAGCAGTTCGGCCAGCGCCGCGTCGCCGTTGTCGAGCAGGCGTTCGCGCCAGGTCTCGATGCGGTGCATCGCGGCGATCTCGCGCCGCGCGGTCTCGCCGTTTTCGTCGAGCGCATCGCGCAGCGCGTCCATCGCCGCATCGTCCTCGCGGCGCATCTGCTTGGCCAGGAACGCCAGCTGGCGCTTGTGGGCGACATGCGCGGTGATGCGCTTGCAGTCGCGGATATGCGGCAGCAGCGCCTCGGGCACCGGCAGCTTGGCCAGCTGGGCCTCGGTCAGGGACACCAGTTTTTCGCCCAGGGCCAATGTTTCCAGCGCCTCGCGCCGGTTCTGGCTCCGGCTGGGGCTCAGGAATTCGCCGGTTTCCTCATCTCTGCCGCGCATCGCAAAACACCTCGTGTACCGTCAAACTGAACAATATCGCGTCGCAACGACGCCGCTTGCGTTTCCAGCGGCGCCTGCGCGCCACCGCCAACTCGGCGGCGCCCACGCGCCGCGGCACCAAGGATAAGCCATTGAACGTGTTAGCCCCCAGCTCCGGCATCGCGGCCGCCCCGGCCCACACCTTCGCCGACCCCGAAGCGCGCCTGGACGTGCTCGTGGATCTGTCACAGCGGCTGCTCGCCGCGGCGCGCGCGCGCGGCGCCACCCAGGCCGAAGTGTCGTGCTCGGAAGAGGCCGGCCTCAACGTCAACGTGCGCATGGGCGAGGTCGAAACGGTCGAATCCACCCGCGACCGCGGCATCGCCATGACCGTCTACTTCGGCCAGCGCAAAGGCAGCGCCAGCACCGCCGATCTGCGCGAGGAGAGCCTGGAGGCCACGGTCGAACAGGCCTGCGCGCTGGCTCGCTACACCGAGGACGACGAAGCCGCCGGCTTGGCCGACGCGGCCTTGATGGCGACTGATCTGCGCGATTTCGACACCTGGCATCCCTGGAACATCGACGCCGACCGCGCGATCGAACTGGCGCTGGCCTGCGAAAGCGCTGGCCGCGATTTCGACAAGCGCATCGAGAACAGCGATGGCGCCTCGGTCGGCACCGGCGCGAGCCTGGGCGTCTACGCCAATTCGCATGGTTTCGTCGGCCGCGAGCGCAGCACCCAGCACAGCCTCGGCGTCGCCTTGATCGGCGGCCGCGGCGACAATATGCAGCGCGATGGCTGGTACACCTCGGCGATGGCCGCCGACGAGTTGGAATCGGCCGCCAGCGTCGGCCGCAAGGCCGCCGAGCGCACGGTCGCGCGATTGGCTCCGCGGCAGATCGCGACCGGCGAATACCCGGTGCTGTACGCGGCCGAAAGCGCGCGTTCGCTGATCGGCCATCTGCTCGGCGGCATCAGCGGCGGCGCGCTGTACCGGCGCGCGAGCTTCCTGGTCGACAGCGCCGGCACCCAGTTGTTTCCGTCGTGGTTCCGCATCGACGAACAACCGTTCCTGCATCGCGGCTACCGTTCGACCTCGTACGACGCCGAAGGCGTGGCCACCCACGAATCGGCCTTGATCGACGCCGGCGTGTTGCAGCATTACGTGCTCAGCAGTTATTCGGCGCGCAAGCTGGGCCTGCAGACCACCGGCAACGCCGGCGGCGTGCACAACCTGCAGGTCGCGGCCAATGCCGGCGACTACACCTCAATGCTCAAGCAGATGGGGCGCGGCCTGGTGGTGACCGAGCTGATGGGGCAGGGCGTCAACGCGGTGACCGGCGATTACTCGCGCGGCGCGGCCGGTTTCTGGGTCGAGAACGGCGAGCTGCAGTATCCGGTCGACGGCATCACCATCGCCGGCAATCTGCGTTCGATGTTCTCGGCGATCGAAGCGGTCGGCACCGACGTCGACGAGCGCTCGCATGTGCGCACCGGTTCGATATTGATCGGGCGGATGACGGTGGCGGGCGAAAGCGCCGAGGATTGAGCCGCGGCGCGATGCGGCGGCTGATCGTTTGATTGCGCGGTCGCGTCGTCGGATTTGCGGCGCGGCGATCGCTATCGGGTCTGCTGCGGCAGGCCCGTTTGGTCCGACTCAATCCGATCGCCGCAACGCATCGACGTGGCGATCGGACGACCGGGCAACGCCGCGGAACCCGCGCGAGCGTGATCGCGGCCATGCCCGTGCACCATTCCTTGACCGCAGTTGCGAATCCGCGCATCGCCTACTGAATAGGCTCCGCGGCCTGTCAACCCGAGGCGTGGCCACCCGTTCTCTGGCGTAGTTCCCGCCCGGAGAGCCGGATGAGCGCAAGCAAGGCCACGGCCGCCAATCGTTTCGGACTCGGCGCACGCCCCGGCGAGCTCGACCGCGCCGGCGACGGCCGCCAGATTCTGCTCGTGCAATTGCGCGAGCCGCCGTCGCTGGCGGAATTCCGCGACCTGCCGGGCAGCGCCGCGACCTTGCAGCGCGAATACGAACAACAGCGCGCGAATCGCGCGAGCCGGAACGCTGAAGCGCCGGCGAAGTCGCCGCAGCCGATGATGGCTCCATCGTCCGAATCCGCATCGGAATCGACGATGACCGCGCCCGGCATGAACGCCGCATCCGCGCACCGCCGCCGCACTGTCGCCGACCGCAACAGTCCCACACCGAACGAATCCGCCGAACGCGAACCCGCCACTCCCGCCGAAGCCCTGCGCCGCGAACTGCGTCGCCAGCAACTGGCCGAGTTCGCCGCGCGCTATCGCCATGCCGCTTCCACCGAGGCGCCGTTCGTCGAACGCCTGACCCAGTTCTGGTCGAACCATTTCGCCGTTTCCATCGACAAGGGCAACGCGCGCCTGTACGCCGGATCGATGGAGCGCGAAGCGATCCGGCCGCACGTGCTCGGCCGCTTCGAGGATCTGCTGCTCGCGGTGGAAAGCCATCCGGCGATGCTGCGTTATCTCGACAACGCGGTATCGATCGGCGACGACTCGCGCGCGGCGCGGCGCGCGCAACGCATGAGCGGCGATGGCGACAAACCGCGGCGCGGGCTCAACGAAAACCTCGCGCGCGAGATCCTCGAACTGCACACCCTCGGTGTCGACGGCGGCTACCGCCAGGACGACGTGATCGAACTCGCGCGCGCGATCACCGGCTGGAGCACGCCGGGCCCGCGCGATGCGCAGGCGCTCGACGCCTCGTTCGTGTTCCGCGCCAATGCGCACGAACCCGGCGCGCGCCGCGTGCTCGGCCGCGACTACGCCGAAGGCGGGGTCGAACAGGGCCGCGCGGTGCTGGCCGATCTGGCCCGACATCCAGCCACCGCGCGCCATCTGAGTTTCAAGCTCGCGCGCCATTTCGTCGCCGACGAGCCGCCGCCGGCGTTGGTCGAACGCATGGCCCAGGCCTATCTGCATAGCGACGGCGACCTGCGGGCGCTGTACCGCAGCCTGATCGAAAGCGACGAGGCGTGGTCGCCGGCCGCGCGCAAGTTCAAGACCCCCAACGATTTCGTGATCTCGGCCTTGCGCGCGGGCGAATTGCCGGTAGGCAACGAAGCGCGCGCGCTGATCGGATTACTGGCCAGCCTCGGCCAACCGGTGTTCACGCCGCGCTCGCCGGCCGGGTTTCCCGACACCGCCGCCGACTGGAGCAATCCCGACGGCCTGTTCAAGCGCATCCAGGCCGCGCAGTTGTTCGCCGCGCGCGTCGATGCGCAGGCGTCCACGCCGTATCAGCGCGCGCTGTCGGTGCTCGGCAGCGACGCGGTCAACGGCGATTTCGCGATCGGCCTGCGCCGCGCCGGTTCGGCCAGCGAAGGCTACGCGCTGCTGTTCGCCAGCCCCGCGTTTCAGTGGAGAAGCTGAGATGGACGCGCAACGACGAGGCCTGCTCGCCGCATTCGGCGCCAGCGCGCTGCTGACCCTGTTTCCCGGCGCGACCCGCGCCGCGACCGGGCACGACACGCGTTTCCTGCTGGTGTTGCTGCGCGGCGGCCTGGACGGCTTGCATCTGTTGCCGCCGTACGCCGATCCGGCCTACGCGCGTTTGCGCGGCGAGGGCGCGGTGGACGATCCGATCCGCATCGACGCGGGCTTCGGCCTGCATTCGGCGATGCAGCACGCGGCGACGATGTACCGCGCACGCGAGCTGATGCCGATCGTGGCGATCGCGCCGCCGTATCGCGAGCGCTCGCATTTCGACGCGCAGGATTGCCTGGAAAACGGCACCGCGTCGCCGACCGGCGCGCGCGACGGCTGGCTCGGCCGCTGCGTGCAGGCGATGCCGGGCGGCGCGGGTTTCGCGGTCGCCGCGGTGATGCCGCTGGCCTTGCGCGGCAGCGAGCGCGCCAGCAACTGGTGGCCGCCGTTGCCGAAGGACGTCGATCCGCAGCTGTTGCAGCGCTTGCAGCCGCTGTATGCGGCCGATCCGCGCCTGAGCGAGACCTTCGAGCGTTCCACCCACGCCGCGACGATGACGCGCGATGGCAAGGGCGCGTTCGCGCTGCCCGAAGCGATGCGCATCGCCGCGCAGCGTATGAGCGCCCCCGATGGCCCGCGCATCGGCTTCGTCGAGGACAGCGGTTGGGACACGCACCGCAATCAGGCGCAGGTGTTGCAGCGCAAGCTGGCCGAACTCGATCAGGGCCTGGCCGCGGCGCGCGCGGGCTTCGGCGCGGCGTGGCCGCGCACGGTGATCGCGGTGGTCACCGAGTTCGGACGCACCGCGGCGATCAACGGCACCGGCGGCACCGATCACGGCACCGGCGGCATGGCCCTGCTGTGCGGCGGCGCGGTGCGCGGCGGACGCATCGGCGGCGACTGGCCGGGCCTGGCCCCGGCGCAGCTCAACCAGGGCCGCGATCTGCGCGCGACCAGCGATCTGCGCGGTCTGTTCAAGAGCGTGCTGAGCGAACACCTCGGGCTGGCCGAATCGGCGGTCGAGTCGCGGGTGTTTCCGGCCAGTCGCGCGGTCGCGCCGATGACGGGCTGGCGGGCGGCCTAGGCGGCTCCGGTTCCGGCCTCAGGGTGACGTGAATCATGTGGTTCGATGACCCGATCCCGGTGGTTCGCGCCACGACCAGGCGGGCAGTCGCGGCGTGGCCGCCGGCACCGATTTCGCGCGTTCGATCATTTTGAGCGACGGCGACCGTGACAGCCTGATTGCAACGGCATGCTCGGGCCGGCGGTCAAGGCCGTCCGAGCATGCCGGACACAGATAAAGTGCGGCAGCCATACCCTATTTACCTTGACAGCATGGACGCTCACGGCCGACAGTGACGCGGTTGGGCAGCCCGGAGCTGGCCCATCGGACTCACATCACGAACAGGAAAGGGGAACAAGGAATGAACGATTTGAACGAACAAGCGTCCGGCAGCAGCGAGGACCGCACCCTGGCGATGATCACCCACCTCTCGGCGATCGTCTTCGGCTTCATCGTCCCGTTGATCATCTGGTTGATCAACAAGGACAAGCCGGAGAAGGAATTCCTGACCGATCAGTCCAAGGAAGCGCTGAATTTCACCATCTCGCTGTTCATCGTGTACATCGTGCTGATGGTGCTGTCGTTCGTGACCTTCGGTCTGGCCGGCCTGCTGTCGCCGGTGATCTGGATCGTGTCGGTGGTGTTCTTCATCATCGCCGGCCTCAAGGCGAAGGACGGCGTGCGCTATCGCTATCCGCTGACCCTGCGCCTGATCGCCTGAGTCGGGAATAGGGATTTGAACTTGGGGCTGGCCGTTCGCGGCCGGTCAGGGGAAAACGAAAAGGGCAGACTTCGGTCTGCCCTTTTTCGTGTTCGCATCCAAGGTGTTGGTTCGAAATGCGCGTGACGCGGATACGGTCGCGATGGGTCGTCGTCGCGCTAGCGCCATGCAGTGAATGCGGGAGCGGAGCGAAAAGCGGCGGGGCTGAGCTCACCCGTAGGAACTTCGTTGAGCAGGCGGCGACGAAGATGCGGGCAATGCGGCGCCCGCGGCCAAGCCGTCGCGTCCGGTCAGCAGCCGTCCCGGTGCGCGCAAACGCTGTGCAGTGGATATCTGATCCGAGCGAACAGCGCTGGGGCCAGGGGCCCTCTCACAAGACTTCGCGGCGCCGCGAGCGGCGATGAAGGCCAGAGCGGCGACGCTCGCGCTCAACGATCGCGTTCGATCGCCAGCCGTCCCAGCGCGCGCAGCGCGTCGGCGCCGTGGCCGAACGGTTCCAGCGCGGCATCCATCGCGCGCGCCAGTTGGTCCAGGCGCGCGCGCGAGGCGTCCAGGCCGATCAGCGCGGGGAAGGTCGATTTGTCCTGGGCTGCGTCCTTGCCGGCGGTCTTGCCGAGGGTCTGGCTGTCGCCTTCGACATCGAGGATGTCGTCGCGGACCTGGAAGGCCAGTCCCAGCGCCTGCGCGTAGCGGTCCAGGGCGTCGAGCGCGGCGCCGTCGGCGTGGCCGCACAGCGCGCCCATGCGCACGCTGGCGCGGATCAGCGCGCCGGTCTTGAGCGAATGCAGATGCTCCAGCGCGGCCACGTCGAGCTGGACGCCGGTGCCGGTGGCGTCGATGTCGAGCGCCTGGCCGCCGCACATGCCGGCCACGCCCGCGGCCTGGGCCAGGGTACGCAGCAGGGCGACGCGGGTGGCATCGTCTGTATCGGTGTCGGCCAATACCGCGAACGCCAGCGATTGCAGCGCGTCGCCGGCGAGGATGGCAGTGGCCTCGTCGAAGGCCACGTGCACGGTCGGCTGGCCGCGGCGCAGGGCGTCGTCGTCCATGGCCGGCAGGTCGTCGTGGACCAGCGAATAGGCGTGGATCAGTTCGACCGCGGTGGCCGGCGCATCGAGCACCGTCGGCGCGACCTCGAACAGCGCGCCGGCGGCATGGACCAGCAGCGGGCGCATGCGCTTGCCGCCGAGCAGCACCGCATGGCGCATCGCCTGGTGCAGGCGCTGCGGCGCGGCGTCGGAGGCGGGCAGTGCGTGGGTAAGCGCGCGATCGGCACGCTCACGCCATTGACTCAGCAGGTCGTCCAGCCCGGCCGCATCACGCATCGACTTCGCTGCCCGGAGGGCCGGCATTGCCGAACGGCTCGGCGCTGGCCGGGTCCTGCGGATCGGTAAGCAGGCGCACGCGCAATTCGGCCTGTTCCAGCGCGGACTGGCAGCGGCGGTAGAGACCGACGCCGCGCTCATAGGCGGCGAGCGAATCTTCCAGGCTCATCTCGCCGTGTTCCATCTTCTCGACCAGTTGCTCCAGGGCATCGAGCGACTGCTCGAAATCGGCGACCGGCGAGGCTTCGGTGGGGGTTTTACGAGGCATACGGGAAGTGTGCGGCGGGGGCGGGGCGGGGTCAATGCGGCGTGGGGACGCAGAGGGTGTGGGCGATGGGGTTGGTGCATCTCACCAGAACGTCATTCCCGCGAAGGCGGGAATCCAGAGACTTCAGCGGCATCCCTTCAGATCGTCATTCCCGCGAACGCGGGATTTGCTTTACTGCGGCATAGCCGAATATCCAGAGACTTCAGCGCCATCCTTCCAGGCCGTCATTCCCGCGAAAGCGGGCTCTGCTTTACTTCGGCGTAGCCCAATGTCCAGAGACTTCAGCGTCATCTTTCCAGGACGTCATTCCCGCGAACGCGGGCTCTGCTTTACTTCGGCGTAGCCGAACATCCAGTGACTTTGACCTTGCAAGACTTCAAGCGGTCTCGCACGAAAGGCCCTGGATGTTCGGCTACGCCGAAGTAAAGCAGAGCCCGCCTTCGCGGGAATGACGGTCTTGGAGGATGATGACGAAACGAGAGGGCTCGGTGCCCGCAGGAATAAATAAGCGCGATACACGCAGCAGTAACGGCATCCCGATGCCCGCAGGAACAGCGGCGCGCGAAAGTGCAGAAACAACGGATGCCGGCGCACGAAGCAGGCCAAGAACACAGCGGACCACGAATACAGCGAGCCAGGAACACAGCGAGCCAAGAACACAGAGAGCCAAGAACACAGCGAACAATCCCGCCCAGCGTGGTGGATTTAACCCGCCACCAAGGTCAACCGCCCCCCACACTCCCGCAACCACGCATCCATCCGCGCCGACACCGCCACATCGCCCACCGCCAGCAGCTCGCCCTGCGCCGTGCTGAGCAGCGGCATGCGGCGCCGCTCCCACGGCGGCACGCCGAGGTCCTGCAGCACCTTGCGCAGCATGTGGCCGTGCGTGCGTCCCGGCAGCACGATGCGTTCGCCGCCGCGCCGCGCATGCGCCACGCCCGGCGTGTCGAAGGCCTCGGCGCCTTCGAGCCGCCACTCGCCGCCGTCGGGCAGGGCCAACGGCGCGCGTCCGTCCCACGGCGCCTGCCAGTCTTCGGCCAAGGCCGGCCTGTGCATCTGCGCGTGCAGCAGGTCGCGCCAGGCATGTATAACCGCGCCCTGCCAGGCGAACTCGGCTTCGGCGTCGGCGCGCGCGTCGAGCAATTGCGATTCGATCTGGAGCACGCCCTGGGTCGGCAGTGGCGGCAGACCCAGGCCGGCGATCCAGCGCCGCAGCACCCGCGCGCGCCGCGCGACCGGCAAGGTCCGCAAGGCCGCGCGCGACAGCGCCTGCGGATCGAGACTGCGCACGGCGGCAAGCGCCAGCGCGTCTTCCTCGTCGAGCAGGCGTTCGGACTCGCCGGCCAAGCGTGCGGACAGGGCGAAACTCGCATCCGCCTGCGGCCAACGCTCGCGCAGCAGCGGCATGACCCGGTTGCGCAGGAAATTGCGGTCGTAGCGATCGTCGTCGTTGCTGGGGTCGTCGATCCAGCGCAGGCCATGAGCCTGCGCGTAAGCAAGCAACGCAGCGCGCGGTACCGACAACAGCGGCCGCCACAATCGGCCTTCGCCGCAGGCGCGCCACGGCGTCATCGACGCCAGCCCGGTCGAACCGGAGCCGCGCAGCAGCCTCAGCAGCAGGGTTTCGGCCTGATCGTCACGGTGATGCGCGAGGACCAGGGCTTCGCCGATACCCAGACCGGCCTCGAACGCGGCATGACGCGCACGCCGAGCCGCCGCTTCCGGACCGTCGCCCGCGTCGCGCGCAACCGACACCCGCGAAACGGTCAATTCCAGCTCGTTCGAGCGGCAGATTTCCTGGCAATGCCGCGCCCAATCGTCGGCCTGCGCATGCAAGCCATGATGCACATGCCACGCCCGCAGGCCCTGTTGCCGCGCCCGCGGCAACGCCGCCAAGGCATGCAGCAGCACGCTCGAATCCAGCCCGCCGCTATAGCCCACGCACAGCGGCGTGGCCGGCAGTTCGCGCAGCGCGGCGGCGATCGCATCGAAGTTTGATACCAACATGCCGGCATGGTGCCACGACCGCGGGACGCAGCAACCCATGGATGATGCTGCGCACGCGCTGGGCCGCCATTACCTTGAGTTCTCCTTGGTAATGCAGAGATCGCGTCGTGTCCCGGCTTTTCGCTCCGCTGTCGCAACGCTCCTTGACCTTGCGCAACCGCCTGGTGGTTTCGCCAATGTGCCAGTACTCGGCGGTGGACGGCGTGCCGAACAACTGGCATCTGGTCCATCTGGGCAGCCGCGCGGTCGGCGGCGCCGGCCTGGTCATGACCGAGGCCTGCGCGGTCTCGCCGCAGGGGCGTATTTCCCCGGCCGACACCGGCCTGTGGAACGCCGCGCAGGCCGAGGCCTGGCATCGCATCAGCTGCTTCCTGCGTTCGCGCGAAGCCGCGGTCGGCGTGCAGCTGGCGCACGCCGGGCGCAAGGCCAGCGTCGAAGCGCCGTGGCTCGGCGGCAAGGGCGTGGCGGCCGATGCCGGCGGCTGGACCCCGGTAGCGCCGTCGGCGCTCGCGTTCCGGGAGGATTCGCCGCAACCGCGCGCGCTGGAACCGATCGACATCCGTAATGTGATCGACGATTTCGCCGCGGCCGCGCAGCGCGCGCTCGATGCGTGTTTCCAGTTGGTCGAGATCCACGCCGCGCACGGTTATCTGCTGCATCAGTTTCTGTCGCCATTGTCGAACCAACGCGACGACCGCTACGGTGGCAGCTTCGAAAACCGCACCCGCCTGCTGCGCGAAGTGCTGGTCGCGGTGCGCGAGGTGTGGCCCGAACGTCTGCCGTTGTGGCTGCGCATTTCCGCGACCGACTGGGCCGACGGCGGCTGGGATATCGAACAGAGCGTCGAACTGGCGCGGATCGTCAAGGACCTCGGCGTCGATCTGATCGACGTGTCCAGCGGTGGCCTGGTGCCGCATGTGCGCATTCCGGTCGAGCCGGGTTATCAGGTGCCGTTCTCGGCGCGCATCCGTCGCGAGGCGGGCATCGCCACCGGCGCGGTCGGCTTGATCACGCGCGCCGCGCAGGCTGAGAAGATCGTCGCCGACGGCGAGGCCGACGTGGTGCTGCTCGCGCGCGAGTTGCTGCGCGATCCGTATTTTCCGCTGCGCGCCGCGCACGAGTTGGGCGCGAACGTGCATGTGCCGGAGCAGTATCAGCGGGCTTGGTGAGCCGCGGCCGCGATGCTCGCTCAATACTTTCTTGTGCAGGCCGGACGCTTCATTCGCGTCAGGTCGGCGTCGGGGTCGCGCAGGTTGAAGGTGTAGTCGGTCTTGAGCATCAGGCGCACGTAGGCCCGACGGAAATCGTCGGGCTTGCAGGCGGGGTCGTAGTACGAGGCGCTCATCGAGATCACGAGCAGAGCGGCGGTTTCCGATGGAGTCAGCTGCGCCGCGGGCCGATCGAAGTAGAACCGCGCGGCGTGCTCCAGGCCTTTGGCTTGAAGCCCCAGACTTGCGGAGTCGAGAATCGAGTCGACGATGCGTTCGGCCGGCCATTCCTGGCTCAGACGGCTGGCGATCGACATTTCCATGAACCACCAACGATTCGAATAGCGTCTGAGCGCTTCCGCATTGCCAACGCCGTCTTTGGCGATACGGCTCGGTTCGGCGGCAGCAATCAGCGAAAACGAGATATCGCTTGCGGCAACCTTCAGCACCCGAGCATCCGGCGGATCCATGCAGGCTGCGTCATGGCCGGTATCGGCGTTGCTCATCTTCCATACAAGCAGACACCGCAAACCGTGGCCGAGGCCCGCGAGCGGCATGCCGATGCTGCTCAATCGCCTGATCCGGATCTCGCCCTGGCCACCGTGCTGCGCCCACAGCAACGCACGCGCATGGCCTGGATATTCCTGGCGCGGCCCCGGCAATGATTTGGGCAAATCGTACGCGCCGTACCAATAAGCGCCCTGAAGCAGCAGAAAGAACAGGGCGACGACGCCCGCCAGCACCGCGGCGATTCGCTTGAACAGGACATCCATGTCCGCGATTGCCCGTAAGAATCAGGCGGCTTCGTACGCGCCGTAACCGCGCAAGCGCTCATAGCGACGCTGCAGCAGTTCCTCGACCGGCACGTTCTCCAGCGCGTCGATCTCGTTGATCAACACCGCCTTCAACCGCGTCGCCATCTGCTTCGGGTTGCGATGCGCGCCGCCGATCGGCTCGCGCACGATCTTGTCGATCAGGCCCAACTCGTGCAAGCGCTTGGCGGTCAGGCCGAGCTGTTCGGCCGCGTCCTTGGCCTTTTCGGCGGTCTTCCACAGGATCGAGGCGCAGCCCTCGGGGGTGATCACCGAGTAGGTGCTGTATTCGAGCATCAAGGTGCGATCGCCGACGCCGATCGCCAGCGCGCCGCCGGAGCCGCCTTCACCGATCACGGTGCAGATCACCGGGATCTTCAGCTCGGCCATTTCCAGCAGATTGCGCGCGATCGCCTCGGACTGGCCGCGTTCCTCGGCGTCGATGCCGGGCCAGGCGCCGGCGGTGTCGATGAAGGTGATCAGCGGCAGGCCGAAGCGCTCGGCCAGCTTCATCAGGCGCAGCGCCTTGCGGTAGCCCTCCGGACGCGGCATGCCGAAGTTGCGCTTGATCTTGCTCTTGGTGTCGCGGCCCTTCTGGTGGCCGACGATGACCACGCTGCGCCCGGCGATGCGGCCCAGGCCGCCGACGATGGCCTTGTCGTCGGCGAAGGCGCGGTCGCCGGCCAGTTCCTGGAACTCGTCGCACATCACCCGGATGTAATCCAGGGTGTAGGGGCGTGCCGGATGGCGCGCCAACTGCGAAATCTGCCAGGACGAGAGGTCACGGAAAATCTGCGCGGTGCGCAGGCGCAGCTTGTCCTGCAGGGCATGGATTTCGGCGTCGATGTCGACGGCCGGGCCGCTGCTGGCGTGGCGCAGCTCCTGGATCTTGGCTTCCAGGTCGGCGATGGGCTGCTCGAAGTCGAGGTAATTCGGATTCATTCGGGGGCCGTGGGCCTTGGTCGATGGACAGTCTAGCCCAGAGGGGGGGACCGTACCGAGGGGGATGGCAGAGTCTGGAGGAGAAGCGGGTCAAGCTCCTTCTCGCGCTTGCGGGGTGAGCGGCCGCGTTTGCGAGCCATGGCTCGCGCGGCCGCGAACGCCCGAACGCATGCGTTCGGGCCGGGGAATGCACCTGGACTGTGACTACTGTTGAGTAAAAACGGAATTCCGCTGGTGATTGCCCTCACCCCCGCGCCGGGCTTGCCCTCACCCCGGCCCTCTCCCGCAGGCGGGAGAGGGAGCGAAGCAGGGCGCGCGGTGCGCCGGTGGATTCGGGTTGATCGACTCCTTCTCCCGCTTGCGGGAGAAGGTTGGGATGAGGGCGCTTTTGCTGGGTTGATGTTGAAGTCTGTCGCGGCGGGCTTGCCCTCATCCCGGCCCTCTCCCGCGCGCGGGAGAGGGAGCAAGAAGTCTCGCGGCCTCAATTCGCCCAGGGCTTGCCCAAGGTCAAGCGCACCGCCTTCACCCCAGGCTGCGAGCGCAGCAGCCCGACCAGATCCGCATCCACGCGCACCGACTGCGGACCGTTGAGGTCGAGCATGCCGGCCGCGCCTTGGCGCAGCAGGTCCAGGCGGATCGGAGTCGGGCCGGGGCGCTGTTTGGCCAGCAGCGCGTCCACGCGCTGCCAGGTGCCCGGCACCCGCAGGTCCAGGCGCAACGCCAGCCGCTGCGCGTGCTTGGCGCAGATCTGCGCGTAGTCCCAGCAGCGCGCCGCGCGCAGGGCGAAGCCGCCGCTGAAGGCGTCCTCGCGCAGGCCGCCCTGGATCACCAGCAGCCGGTCGCGCGCCAGCATCGAGGCGAATTCGCTGTAGGTCTCGGAGAAGAACGCGCACTCCAGGCGGCCGCGGCCGTCCTCGATCTGCACGAACATCTGGCTGTCGCCCTTCTTGCGGAAGCCGACGACCTGCCCGGCGACGATGATGTCCAGCTCCGGACGCCAGCCGCTGCGCGCGCTCTCCGGACGTTTTTCCCAGATCGTTTCCAGCTCGCCCAGATCGATGCCGACCAGCCCGCGCAGCTCGTCGCGATACGGATCGAAGGGATGGCCGCTGAGGTAGTGGCCCAGGGTCTCGCGTTCGCCGTGCAGGATCTGGCTCAGCGGCCACTCGTTGGCCTGCGGCAGGTCCAGGTGCAGCGCCGGCGCGGCGGTTTCGAAACCACCGAACAGCGAGACCTGGCCGGCGGCGCGCTCCTTGGCCAACTGGTCGGTGACCTTGAGCACTTCCGGCAACTGCAGCATCAAGCTGGCGCGGTTGGGGCCCAGGCCGTCGAGCGCGCCAGCGTGGGTCAGCGCTTCCATCGCCCGGCGATTGAGCTTGCCGGTGTCCACGCGCTTGCAGAAATCCAGCAGGTCCACGAACGGACCGGCGCGGCGCGCGTCGACGATCGCCTCGCACACGCCGCGGCCGACGCCCTTCACCGCGCCGATGCCGTAGCGGATCGTGTTGGCGTCGATCGCCTCGAACATGTATTCGGATTCGTTGACGTGCGGCGGCAGCACGGTGATACCCATGACCCGCGCTTCGTCGAGGAAGTTGACCACCTTGTCGGTGTTGTCCATGTCCGACGAACACGTCGCGGCCATGAACTCGGCGCCGTAATGGCGCTTGAGCCAGCCGGTCTGATACGCGACCAGCGCGTACGCGGCCGAGTGCGACTTGTTGAAGCCGTACTCGGCGAACTTCTCCATCAAGTCGAAGATCGGGCTGGCCTGCTTGGCCGGGATGTTGCGCTCGGCGCAGCCGGCCTCGAACTTGGCCCGCTCCTTGGCCATTTCCTCGGGCTTTTTCTTGCCCATCGCGCGGCGCAGCATGTCCGCGCCGCCGAGCGAATAGCCGGCCAGGACCTGGGCGATCTGCATCACCTGTTCCTGGTACACGATCACGCCGTAGGTCGGCCCCAGCACCGGCTCGAGCGAGTCGTGCGGATAGGTGACCTCGGCATTGCCGTGCTTGCGATCGACCCAGTCCTTATCCATCCCCGAGCCCAGCGGGCCGGGACGGAACAACGCGGCGAGCGCGATGATGTCTTCGAAGGTGTCGGGCTTGGCGCGCTTGAGCAGTTCGCGCATGCCGCGCGATTCGAACTGGAACACCGCGACCGTATCGCCGCGCGCGAACAGTTCGTAGGTGGGCTTGTCGGTCAGTTCCAGCGCGGTGATGTCGAGCGGTTCGTGACCTTCCTTGGCGCGGCGCTTGTTGATCGCGCGCACCGCCCAATCGATGATCGTGAGCGTGCGCAGGCCGAGGAAGTCGAACTTGACCAGGCCGACGGCTTCGACGTCGTCCTTGTCGAACTGGGTGACCGGGCTCTTGCCGCGGCCTTCGCCGTCGTGTTCGGCGAACAGCGGGCAGAAGTCCGACAGCGGGCTCGGCGCGATCACCACGCCGCCGGCGTGCTTGCCGGCGTTGCGGGTCAGGTCTTCGAGTTCGCGCGCCAGATCGAGCAGGTCGCGTACGTCGTCTTCGCTGCGATAGCGCGCGATCAGTTCGCTGGAGGCGAGTTCCGGGTTCTTGGCCGCCGCTTCGGATTCGCCCAGCGCGTCGTCGAGCGAGATGCCCAGGGTCAACGGGATCAGCTTGGCGATGCCGTCTACGAAACCGTAGGGATGGCCGAGCACGCGGCCGGCGTCGCGCACCACCGCCTTCGCCGCCATGGTGCCGTAGGTGATGATCTGCGAGACGCGGTCGCGGCCGTACTTGCGCGCGACGTAATCGATGACTTCGTCGCGGCGGTCCATGCAGAAGTCGATGTCGAAGTCGGGCATCGACACGCGTTCGGGATTGAGGAATCGCTCGAACAGCAGGTCGTACGGCAACGGATCGAGATCGGTAATGCCCAGCGCCCAGGCCACCAGCGAACCGGCGCCCGAACCGCGACCGGGACCGACCGGGATCTCGTGGTCCTTGGCCCAATTGATGAAGTCCGCGACGATCAGGAAGTAACCGGGGAACCCCATCTTGATGATGACGTCGAGTTCGGTTTCCAGGCGTTCGTCGTAGATCTGCCGGGTCTTGCCCGGCGCGATCGGATTTTTCTCCAGCCGCTTGATCAGGCCCTCGCGCGATTGCGCGCGCAGCCACGACTCGATGGTGTGCTCGGCGGGCACCGGGAAATCCGGCAGCGCGTATTCGCCGAGCTTGAGCTCGACATTGCAGCGCGTCGCCAGCGCCAGCGCGTTGTCGATCGCGTCGGGCACGTCGGCGAACAGCGCGCGCATTTCCTCGCTGGACTTGAGGTATTGCTCGGCGCTGTAGTCGCGCGGGCGCTTGGGATCGTCGAGCACGCGGCCCGAGGCGATGCACACGCGCGCCTCGTGCGCCTCGAAGCCTTCGGCGTCGAGGAAGCGCGCGTCGTTGCTGGCGATCAGCGGCAGGCCGCGCTTGCCCGCGGCCTGGATGGCGAAGGCGTTGAACAGTTCCTCGCCGTCGCGCTGGGTGCGGGTGATTTCCAGATGCAGGCGGTCGCCGAACACGCCCTGCCAGTCGACCAGCCAGGCATGGGCGAGTTCGTGGCGATTGGTCGCGGCCAGGCGTCCGCCCAGGCTGTGGCGGCCGGCGAGGCAGAACAGGCCGGCGTTGTCCTCGCGCAGCCACTCCGGCCGCAGCACCACGCCTTCGGTGCGGTGGCCTTCCATCCAGGCGCGGCTGAGCAGGCGCGACAGGGTCAGGTAGCCGCCGCGGTCGCGGCACAGCAGGGTCAGGCGCGAGGCGGTTTCGTTGCCGTCGGCCAGATGCACGTCGGCGCCGATGATCGGCTTGATCCCGGCGCCTTCGCAGGTCTTGTAGAACTTGACCGCGGCGAACAGGTTGTCGAAGTCGGTCAGCGCGACGGCCGGCTGGCCGAGCGCGACGCAGCGTTTGACCAGATCGCCGATGCGGATCGTCGAGTCGGCCAGCGAGTACTCGCTGTGCAGGTGGAGATGAACGAATGGAGCGGACATGCGTACCGGTTCTGCGGCCGTGCCGGAGGAGACTCAAGCCGTGATCGGCAAGCGGCGTGCGAGCCGGCTTGCAGGGTATCAGCCCGGCGGCCCGGGACAAGCCTTGACAGGTCGGGATTGGCGCCGGGGCGGCGATTCGGGCTCGTGGCGAAAAGCCGCGGGCTGCGTGTTTGCGCGGATTTGGGTTCGCGGACTCCGTTGCGACTGCGTGGCGAGCTGGAGCGAAGCACTCCTTCGCGATTGCGACGTCACGCCAATCCGCGGCGAATCAGTTCCCCCCTTTGTAAAAGGGGGGCTAGGGGGGATTTGCTTTTGCTCGTACTGCGCGCAGCCGAAGCAAAAGCAAATCCCCCGCGCTGCGACGACGGTTCAGACATCAAGCTGACGCCGGGCGCTGGCCCCCTTTGTCAAAGGGGGCGAATTGACGCGTTTTTGAGCGGATCGTGTTTCCGGCGCGGTCGCAATAAATCGACGCGCGACCGCGATGAGTCGACATGGGTATTCAATCCGTTCGCCTCGCCCGCACGATCGACATGTAACGCGATAGAACCGCGGCGCGACAGACCCGTGGTTCCGTCGATACGACCAGGACGGTTGTTCCCATGAACGCTGCCTCTTTTTGAAAAGAGCGCCAAGAGGATTCGCCCCCGCGTATCAAGCCACCCGAAACACCGGTTCCGGCGTGCGCCCATTGACGTAATGGCTGTCGCTGACCCGCGCCTGATGCTGCAGCAAGGCCAGCTCGGCCAACCGATCGCGCACCCAGGCCGCGCGCTGCTGCGCCGCATCGCCAACGGGATGTTCGATCCGCCGGTACGCGCAGAAATCGCGGAAATCCTCGGCTTCGGCGGCGAACGCCGGCCACGCCAGTTCGATCAGCAGCACGTCGTCGAGCAGGCCGAGCAAGGGCACGCGGTCGGGAATCAGGTCGTCGCCGTCGTCGACATAGGCGAACAGCTGATCCAGGCGCCGACGCAGGGCCGGGTCGCAATCCCAGGCCTCGTCGGCGGCCATCGCGCGCAGGTCCTGCAGGCACTGCAGGCGTTCGTCGATCGCCCGTCGCGCCTCGCTGGCGGGCAGCGCGGCGAGCCAGCCGGCCAGGCGTTGCAGGCGGGTGGCATCGACCCGCGCGGCATCCGGGTTGAGTTCGTGGACCAGGGCATCGAACGCGGCGATCGCCGCCGGGGTGATCGCCATCGCCGGCTCGAACGGCGGCAGGTGGCGCGGCAGCGCGCTGTCGCGTTCGAACGGCAGCGGTTCGGGGGTCGGGGTGGGATGAGGCATGCGCATGGAACACCTCGCGTCCGGCCGATGGATGGCGGCGGTGCGTGTCGCGGGCCGGGAGGGCGACGCGGACCGGTACGCAGTCGAGCCGCGACTGCGATGCTGCGACTGTGGGCCTGTCGAAGTGTGAGCGCGAGCGCTTGAAGTCGCTGTGACCCATGGCACGGGTGACGCGTTCAGCCGACCAAGGGTCGCGGCGAAGGGAACTCCGCGGCGGTGCGCACGGCCTGATCGGCGCGCTGAACAACGGCGGCGCGCAGGCTGCGGCCTGATCCTCAGAACAGCGGCAGATTTTCCATCGCGACCCGCACCGGGGTGAAACTGCGCCGGTGATGCACGCAGGGGCCGTGCTGGCTCAATGCCGCCAGATGGGCGGCGGTCGGGTAGCCCTTGTGCTGGTCGAAGCCGTAGTGCGGGAAGCGCTCGTGCAGGCTGCACATGGCGCGGTCGCGCGCGACCTTGGCCAGGATCGAGGCGGCCATGATCGAAGGCTCCAGCGCGTCGCCGCCGATCAGGGCTTCGCCGCGGCAGGGCAGGCCCTTGGGCAGGTGGTTGCCGTCGACCCGGACCAGATCGGCCTGCGGCGCCAGCGCCACCACCGCGCGGCACATGCCGAGCATGGTCGCCTGAAAGATATTGACCCGGTCGATCTCCTCGACTTCGACGAATTCGATCCGCCAGGCCAGCGCGCGTTCGAGGATCAGCGGGTACAGCGCCTCGCGGCGGGCGTGGCTGAGTTTCTTGGAATCGTCCAGGCCGTCGATCTTGCGGCGCGGGTTCAAGATGACCGCCGCGACCGAGACCGGGCCGGCCAACGGCCCGCGTCCGGCTTCGTCGACGCCGGCGATCAGGCGCGGCTTGGCGCGCGCCGGGCGCGCGGCGGCGTCGGCCGGTCGCTGCGGCTCGGCGGGCGGTGCATCCGGTGCTGGAAACAGGCTGTCCACGAAAGGCGGCGGCTCAATGCGACGGCGGGGCGACAGCCGCATTCTCGCCGATCAGCTCGATGATGGCGTCGGCCGCGCGCGCCGAGGCGTCGCGCTTGAGTTCCAGATGGATGCGCTGGAATTTCGGCAGCAGCGCCGCGCCCGCGGCCGGGTCGCGCAGCCAGCGCAGGCAGGCGCCGGCCAGGTTTTCCGGGGTGCAGTCGTGCTGCATCAGCTCGGGCACCAGCACCTCGCCGGCCAGCACGTTGGGCAGCGCGTAGTGATCGACCTTGAGCATGCCCATGCGCTTGGCCATGAAATAGGTCGCGCCCGACAGCTTGTAGGCGACCACCATCGGCCGCTTGGCCAGCATCGCCTCCAGCGTGGCGGTGCCCGAGGCGAGCAGGACCACGTCGCTGGCGACCATCACCGTGCGCGCGCCGCGATCGACGATGCGCAGCGCCCGGCGCAGGCGTTCGCCGTCGGGATGGGCGGCGAGAATGCGTTCGAACGCCGCGCGCGAGGCCGCGTTGGCCATCGGCGCGACCACGCCCAGGCGCGGCTCGGCCGCGACCATCAGCGCGGCGGCGGCGATGAAGTCGCCGGCCAGGCGCTCGATTTCGCCGACCCGCGAACCCGGCAGCATCGCCAGCACCGGCGCTTCGTCGTCCAGGCCGAGGTTCATGCGCGCGTCGTCGCGATCGGGATGGATCGGCATCTCGTCGGCGAGCGGATGGCCGATGAAACGCGCATCGACGTTGTGTTTGGCGTAGATCGGCGGCTCCATCGGAAACAGGCACAGCACCCGGTCCGCGCTCAGGCCGATCTTCTGCGCGCGTTTCTCGCGCCAGGCCCACACCGACGGGCTGACGTAATGCACGGTGCGCACGCCGCGCTGCTTGAGCCAGCGCTCGACCCCGAGATTGAAGTCGGGCGCGTCGATGCCGATGAAGGCGTCGGGCTTCCAGTCGAGCACGCGCTGACGCACGTCGCGGCGCAGGCGCAGCAGGCGCGGCAGGTGCTTGAGCACTTCGGCCAGGCCCATCACCGCCAGTTCGCCGGCGTCGAACCAGGTGTCCATGCCGGCCGCGCGCATCTGCTCGCCGCCGATGCCGACGAATTCCGCGCCGGGGTAGCGGTGCTTGAGTTCGGCGATCAGGCTCGCGCCGAGCAGGTCGCCGGAGGCTTCGCCGGCGATCAGGGCGAAGCGCGGCGGCGGCGGGGGTGGCGCGGGGAAAATCTCGTCGATCGGCGCGGGGGCGGGTGCGGCGGCATTCATCGGTCGAAGGGGCGTTCCGGTTTCGAACGGCGGCCGGGTCCGGGCGAACACGAACCGCGGCGGCCAGTCAGTGGAGTGGGCATGGCAGCGCATTCTCGCCCGGAAACGCTCCGGGCATGGGCCATTGTCGACCTCGGACGACACTTGTTGCCAAATGGCGTGATCGACATCAACTTTCATGGGCAATAGGCTCATCGCCGTCGCCCCCGCGATCGCCGCGGCTTCGGCGGTGACGGCGATGTGCGATGCGGGAGCCGACGGGCGGGGCGGGCACGACCAAGCCGACCTGCCCTCCGGCCTATTCGGCTCATCCGTCGCGTTGCCTGGCTCCGAGCACGCCGTTGCCAAGCCGCGGCAAGTCGAGCGGATTTGCCGCCTTCAATTCGTTGGGGAGCAAGTCCTCCGGCCAGCCCTGGAACGCGATCGGCACGAGCCGGCGGCGCATCGCGGTGATGCCGACCGATGTGCGCAGCGGGTGGGTCGTCGACGGCAACAGCCCGCTGTGCCCCAGGCTCCAGACGACCGCTACGCCGGTGGGCCAGACGTTGTAGACCACGCGCCCGGCGATCCGCGCAGTGCCTCGCGCGCGCTCGCTGTGGCCGTCGCGTCGGCGTTGGCCGCATGCACGCTCGCGCTGACGTTCCTCGATGCGACCGGGCTCAAGGTGCCGGCCGACGTGCAGGGGCGCAGCCCGCTGCCGATCCTGGGCCGCTGTCCACCCAAGGAATGGCGTACCGCCATGTACTACCGCTCCTGTTGCCGCGGCGAGCGCAACATCAGCCCGCAGTACGGCATTCGCACCGCCACGCACAAGCTGATCTATTCCTGGGCGTTGGATCAGTGGGAGTTGCACGACCTGCGCCGCGATCCGCGCGAGATGCGCGACATGATGTACAGCAAGCCTGCCGATAATGCTTCGCCGCACAAGTTCAAGCCGCACAAGACGTATCCCTGTCGCGACTTCGGCGCGAACATCGATGGGCGGCTGCGTCCGGTACCCGATCGACTGTTCAATCAACGCCGAGGCGATGAGCTTGCGGCGAGTGGAAAGCTTCGTGTCCTACGAATACCGGAAGCCGACGCCCCGCCCTGCGGTCGTCTTCGACAAGCGCAAGGCCGACGCCAAGCCGGAGACGTTCGTCACCGTGATCTATCCGTATGCGGATGTCGCGCCGGTCATCGTCGTGAAGGAGCGCGCCGGCAATGATTTGATCGGCGGGACGCGTGATCTGACGATAGCCGTCGATGCGGTCGAGCGCAGGGTCCGGGCCTCGCTTCAGCCATGATGACGCGAGGCCCTGTTCGCCAGGTGCATAGGGAGGATGCATGTTTCGGCACGTGTCGCCTTGAGCTGCAAGGTGCCCGCGATTTGTGCGTAATCAGATTCGCATTTCGGCATGCCGTTTAAGTAATGGTTGCATATTGCGAAATGCAATGAATAAAAAGTGATCGTGGTTGCGCGACGCGCAGGCGTTCGCTGAGATTCTCAGCCGCGCACCACATCCCGACATGGACCGTCGCAACGGTTGGGAGAAGTCCGGTTGTATTCGCATCGGCGCTTCTGGTGTGCTGCGATCTGATCGGAGCAAGTCGAATGAACAGTCACGTTCGGATTCTCTCGCTGTTATCGGTGATGGCTTTTTCCACGGTCGCGCAAACCGTCGCTGCGCAGGACAGCGAGGAAGGCGCGGAAGATTTCGAGGCGGTCGGGACGCCGACGGCCCAGTGCACGTACCAGATGGGTTGGATCGTCGGCAGCTACAACGCCACCCAGACCCAGGATTACGATCCCAGTTGCGTGTTCCACTTCCGCAAACCGACCCACGGTTTATCGGTCGCGCTGATCGGCAACAACCACCAGGGCAAGGCCGCCCGGACGGCGGTGTTGCCCGGGCCGGGCGAGGTCGATGTCATCGATATGTTGTTGCAGGATGCAAGCGACAACACGCTCGCCGACGGCAGGCGCGGACGTCAGGAAGTCACCGCTTGCTTTTTGACGTCCGATCAGTTCAAGGCGTTGAGCGCGCAGGAGCAGGCGTTTCGTCGCGCCGCCAACGACATCTACAAGGGCTGCGCGCCGCAGGGCCGTGAGGCGATGTTCTACAACTTCACCCTGTCGTTCGCCGGAGGAAATCCCGAGCGGATGGATGCGATTGTCATGCAGATGCACTCGGTCAACGACAAGGACAAGTACTGCGTGCCCAATCGCGCGCAAGACCGCGACATATGCACCGAAACCATCGGCAAGGTCACGACCCTGTCGCCCAGGACCGAACAGAATTATCTGCAGACCAAGAAGGCGATCGAACCGCTGGGCGGTACGTTCGAAAGCGGTGGCCATCCGCCGCTGAGTTTTCGCGTCAAGGACGGCATGTTCAGCATCGTCGCGACCAGCAGCATGACCGAGTTCACGCCGGCGAAGTCTTGCGTGCAGGCGGTCAACACGGCGGAGGTCGGTAAAACCAAAACCTGCGCCGACACCGGTAAAACCACGACGGTGTTGTTCAGGCGGAAGATGACCGAGGACTTCATGCCCGCGCAGGGCGAATTGTCGTTCGCGGTCTTCGTCGAATGGTCGAGACGGCAAGTAAACGCGGGCAAAGTCGAAGTCACGCCCGGGCAGGTGATCGTCTATTACCAGCCGCCTGGCCAGGCCAAGATGCGATTGGTCGACCAGAGGCTGATCATCGGTACCGGCGATGCGGAACCGCCCTATTTCAAGGCGGGCGTGTATCGGCAGAACGGCAATGCCGAGCCGACCTTGGTGCGGCTGAAGGATCTCGAGGCGATGCCGCTCGGCGCCCCTCCGGGGTGAAAGTGACCTGCGCGATGAGCGTGTTGGCGGCCGGACCATGCAAGGGCCTGATGCCGGCGCTAACGGGTGTTCGCGGCGGCGCTCCGCGTGTTCGCCGCGATGCGGGGTAGCGCCGAGGCCCCTCGATCGATGAGCCGAGCCGGTTGCGCCATGCGCGCGGCGTGACGCGGCTCAACGGGCGTAGTGACGTTCCAGTTCGGTTTGATATTGCGCGCGATCGAATACGAATCGCAGCGGCGCGCCCGGGGGGAAGGCGCTTTGTGCCGGATTTTCGCCCGGATGAGGGGCGAGCATGGGGCCTTGATCGTCCTCGAAGGTGATCTGCTGCCACACGACGTGATCGCCGTCGAATTCCAGCACGCAGGAAATCACCCCGCAGTAGTCGCTGCCGCAGTGGCAACGGTACAGCACGTGGCGGCCGCTGCCGTTCTGGTTGTATGACGGTTCGCGGCCGAGAAACAGCGCCAGGCCGCGCTCGCGCAACGGCGGCGATTGGCGCAGGTCGAGGTCGCTGCCGCAGTTGCCCAGGTCGCGTTCGACCCCGAGCCAGTCGGCAAGCGAACGATCGTCGACGAATATCTCGGCGACCTCGGTGCGATGCGCCACGCCGTCGATTTCGTATTCGACGACGTGGTGTCCGATGCGCAGCCGCTGGACCGACGTCATCGCGCCGAACTCAGCGCAGCAGTGGCCGCTCGCCGTTGCCGATGAAGTCCAGCAACGCGCGCACGTCCGGGCTGTCGGCGGCCAACTCTTCGAGCTTGGCGCGCGCTTCGTCGAGCGGCGCGCCGGACACGTACAAGGTGCGGTACGCGCGCTTGATCGCGCTGATGCGCTCGGCGTCGAAGCCGCGGCGCTTGAGCCCTTCGCTGTTGATCCCGCGCGGACGGCCGTAGCCGTCCTGGGCGACCATCACGAACGGCGGCACGTCGCCGTTGACCAGCGCGCCCATGCCGATGAAGGCGTGCGCGCCGATCCGGCAGAACTGATGGATGCCGGAGAAGCCGCTCATGATCACCTGGTCCTCGACCACGACGTGGCCGGCCAGGGTCGAGTTGTTGGAGAACACGCAGCCGTTGCCGACCTGGCAGTCGTGGGCGACATGGGTATACGCCAGCAGCCAGTTGCCGTTGCCGATGCGGGTGACGCCGCCGCCGTTGCCGGTGCCGCGGTTGACGGTGACGAACTCGCGGAACACGTTGTCGTCGCCGATGTGCAACGCGGTGCGTTCGCCGGCGAACTTCTTGTCCTGCGGGTCGCCGCCGATCGCGCACTGGGCGTAGAAGCGGTTGTTGCGGCCGATCGTGGTCGGGCCGTGGACCACGCAGTGCGGGCCGAACACGGTGCCGTCGCCGACTTCGACTTCCGCGCCGATGTAGACGAACGCACCGACCACGACGCCGTCGCCGAGTCTGGCGCCGGGTTCGACGAAAGCGGTGGGATGGATGCTCGCGTTCGTGTTCATCGAGTGGGCACTCATCGAATCAGTCCTTGGCCTCGGCGCACATGATGTCGGCGCAGGCGGCGACCTGGCCGTCGACGCGGGCCACGCCGGTGAACATGGCCATGTTGCGGATCATGCGCTTGAGCGTGACTTCCAGTTCCAGCCGGTCGCCGGGCACGACCATGCGCGAGAACCGCGCGCCGTCGATCTTGACCAGGTAGAACGAACGCCCGGCGGCGACGCCGCCGTGCGAAATCTGGGTCAGCAGGCCGCCGGCCTGGGCCAGCGCCTCGACCACCAGCACGCCGGGCATGACCGGATTGCCGGGGAAATGGCCATTGAAGAAGGGCTCGTTGCAGCTCACGTTCTTGTAGGCGAGCACGCGCTTGTGCGGCTCGAGCTCGACCACCCGGTCGATCAACAGGAACGGATAGCGGTGCGGCAGCAGCTTCTGGATCGCCGTCACGTCGAGCGGGAGTTGCAGGGTATGGCTCATCTTCAATTCGTCCTATGTCGCATCTGTTGCAACACCGCGTCGTGCATTGATGCCCGCGTCGGTGTGCGGCCCCATCGTCGGTTGCGCCCGCCCGGTGGAAGCGCGCGTGGCCTATTGTCCCGCAGATTCCCCGGCGGGTGGGGCGGCACCGTATGGAGCGCCGTCGCTGGTTCGTCGGCCAGCCCCTAGCCGGCGTCGCCGTCTTCGCGCGCGCGCGCGGTGCGTCGCGCGATCGCGTCGAGCTGTTTGAAACGCGCGGCGTTCTTGCGCCAGCTGCGGTTGTCCATCAGCGGCGTGCCCGAGGAATATTCGCCGGGCTCGCGGATCGAGCTGGTGACCAGGCTCATCGCGGTGATGGTGACCTTGTCGCAGATTTCCAGATGGCCGAGCACGCCGGCCGCGCCGCCGATCAGGCAATAACGGCCGATCTTGGCGCTGCCCGCGGCGGCCGAGCAGCCGGCCATGGCGCTGTGGGCGCCGATGTGGACGTTGTGGCCGATCTGGATCTGGTTATCGAGGCGCACGTCCTCCTCGAGCACGGTGTCCTCGATCGCGCCGCGGTCGATGGTGGTGTTGGCGCCGATCTCGCAATCGTCGCCGATGAGCACGCCGCCGAGCTGCGGCACCTTGAGCCAGCGGCCGGCTTCCATCGCCAGGCCGAAGCCGTCGGCGCCGAGCACCGCGCCGGGATGGATCAGCACGCGCTGGCCCAGGCGCACGCGGGTCACCAGGGTCACCCGCGCGATCAATTCGCAGCCGGCGCCGACCGTGCAGTCTTCGCCGATCACGCAGCCCGGGCCGATCATCGCGCCGGCTTCGATGCGGCTGCGCGCGCCGATGCTGACGAACGGGCCGATGTGGGCCTCTGGCGACACTTGCGCGTTGGAGTCGATCACGGCGGAAGCGTGGATGCCGGGCTCGCGCACCGGCTTGGGTTCGAACAGCGCCGAGATCTTGGCGAACGCGGCGTAGGGATCGCGCGCGATCAGCGCGGTGCCGGCATGCTCGCGGGCATCATCTTCGCGCATGACCACGATGCTCGCCTGGCTGGCGAGCAGTTGCGCGCGGTATTTGGGATTGGCCAGGAACGCGAGCTGGCCGGGGCCGGCCTTGGCCAGCGTGCCGACGCCGCTTACCCGCGCGTCGGCGTTGCCGTGCAGGCCGAGCGCATAGCGCTCGGCCAATTCGCGTGCTGAGTAACTGAGTTCGTCCACGTCGCCTTGCGGTCCGCAGACCGCGCTCAGAACGTACCGCCGAAGGTGAACTGCAGGCGCTCGAGTTCGTCGCCGCGATCGAGCTTGGTGGCGCCGTCGGCGCTGTAGATCGGACCCTGCTTCTTGAACGGGAACGCGTAGCTGATCGAAATCGGACCCATCGGCGAACGCCACATCAGCGCGACACCGGCCGAGGCGCGCAGTTCGCCCGCGTCGAAGGAGTCGTAGTCCTTGTACACGTTACCGAAGTCGACGAACGCGGACACGCGCGCGGCTGGCGTATCGAGCAGGGTCGGGAAGTACATTTCCAGCGAGCCGGTGGTCTTGAACGCGCCGCCCAGCGGCTGGGCGAAGGTGCTGCCCACGCCCGGCGATTCGCGCGGACCCAGGGTGTTGTCGGTGAAGCCGCGCACCGAACGCACGCCGCCGGCGTAGAAGTTTTCGAAGAACGGCAGGCCGGTGGCGGTGATCGTTTCCGGCGGAAGCGGGCCGTTGGGACCGTCGCGGTCGATCACGCGGCTGGTGTCGCTGCCGTAGCTGTCGCCGTAACCGAGTTCGGCGCGGGTGTTGAGCACCAGGTGGCGCGACAGCGGCCAGAACTTGGAGAAGTTGTAGTTGATCTTGTAGTACTCGACCGTCGAACCGGGCAGGGTCGCTTCCAGCCAGATGCGCTGCTGGGTGCCGGCGGTCGGGGTCAGCGCGTGGTTGAGGCTGTTGCGGCCCCAGCCGATCTGCGCGCGCCATGCGTGGAAGGTGCGGTGACCCAGCGCATCGAGGTAATCGATGATGCTGGCCGGCGCGGTGCCTTCGAAGGCGAGGATTTCGTTGCTGTCGATGCCGATCAGGCCGGTCACCGAGTCGGTCTCGGTCAGCGGAATGCCGAGCACGACCTGACCGGTGCCGCTGGTGGTCGAGTACTGCGCGGTGTTGAAGTCGGAATAATCCAGCTCACGCCACGACAGGTTGTAACCCAGCGACACGCCGTCGTCGGTGAAGTAGGGGTTGGTGTAGGAGAAGTCGTAGCGCGACTGGTAGTAGCTGCGCTGCGCCTGCACCGACACGCGGTTGCCGCTGCCGAGGAAGTTGTTCTGCGACAGCTGCACCTGGGTGGTGAGCTTGCCGAGCTGCGAATAACCCAGGCCGAACACGAAGCTGCCCGAGGTGGTTTCCTTCAGGTTGTAGACGATGTCGACCTGATCGTTGGTGCCCGGGACCGGCTTGCTCTCGACGTCGACCGTCTCGAAGTAGCCCAGGCCCTGCAGGCGGATCTTGGAACGGTCGATCGCGGCCTGCGAGTACCAGGTGCCTTCGAACTGGCGCATTTCGCGGCGCAACACTTCATCGCCGGTACGGGTGTTGCCCTTGAACACGACCCGGCGCACGTTGACGCGCGGACCGGGCACGACCTGCATGTTGATGCCGACGGTCTTGTTCTCGCGGTTCACGTCCGGAATCGGATTGACCTGCGCGAACGCGTAGCCGACGTTGCCGAGCGCGGCGGTGATCGATTCGGAACTGACCTCGAGCAGGCGACGCGAGAAAATCTGTTCGGGCTTGACGATGACCAGCTTCTCGACCTGGTCCTTCGGCAGCACCGTGTCGCCGGTGACCTGCACGCTTGCGACCTTGTACTGTTCGCCCTCGGTCACGCCGGCGGACAGGAACATGTCCTGGCGGTCCGGGCTGATCGAGACCTGGGTCGAGTCGATGCTGAAATCGACGTAGCCGCGGTCGAGGTAATAGGAGTTGAGCTTTTCCAGGTCGCCGGAGAGCTTTTCGCGCGAGTACTGATCGTCGCGGCGGTACCAGCTGAGCCAGTTGTGCTCGCGCGATTCCCAGCCGTTGACGATGTCCTTCTGCTCGAACTTGTCGTTGCCGATCAGGTTGATGTGGCGGATCTTGGCCGCCTTGCCTTCCTTGACGTTGATCGTGATGTCGACGCGGTTGCGGTCGAGGCGGTTCACCGACGGGGTGATCTCGACGTTGTACTTGCCGCGGTTGTTGTACTGGCGCGCCAGATCCTGGGTGACCTTGTCGAGCGCGAGGCGGTCGAAGGTGTCGCCTTCGGCCAGACCGATTTCCTTCAGGCCCTTGAGCAGGTCCTCGGACTTGATGTCCTTGTTGCCGGTCAGGGTCAGCTTGTTGATCGCCGGACGCTCGCTGACGGTCACCACCAGGATGTTGCCCTGGCGGTCGAGCTGCACGTCTTCGAAGAAACCGGTCTTGTACAGCGCGCGGATGGCGTCGCCGGCCTTGGCCGTGTCCATGGTGTCGCCGCGTTCGACCGGCAGGTAGGTGAACACCGTGCCGGCGGAAATGCGTTGCAGGCCGTCGATGCGGATGTCGCTGACGGTGAACGAGCCCGGGCCGGGCGCGTTCGGCGCGGTGCCCCCGAGGGAGAACGGATCGGCCGACTGGGCCAACGCGGGAATCGCCGGGGCCGAGGTCATTGCCGTGGCAAGGGCGAGGGCGAGCAGGCGGCGATTAGGAATTCGCGTCATCATTACGTCCGTTGGGGGCTGGTCTGCCAGCGTGAATGCACGCGGGCATGGGGCGAAGCGGGCCGGTTAGGCGGGGTAGATTAAGGCAGGCGTTGTAGCAAAGCGTTCGTTCGAGCGTCAGGCCGGCATCAGCGCACCAGGTTGTTCAAGATGTCGTTGTAGAACGCCAGGCCCATCAGGCTCGCGATCAACGCCAGGCCGACGAAATGTCCGGCCGCCATGACCCGTTCGCTGACCGGGCTGCCTTTGACCAGCTCGATAAGGTAATACAGCAGGTGTCCGCCGTCCAAGATCGGGATCGGCAGCAGGTTCAGGATTCCCAGGCTCAGCGACAGCATCGCCAGCAGCTGCAGGTACCAGGCCGGGCCGTTGCTGGCGTAGGCGTTGGCGGCGCGGCCGATGGTGACCGGGCCGGCGACGGTGTTCTGGATCGAGACCCGGCCGGTGAAGGCGCGGCCGATCATCGCGAACAGTTCGCGGGCCTGATGGACGCTTTCGCGGAACGCCGCCGGCACCGCGTCGATCGGGCCGTAGCGCAGGACCGCGTCGCGCTTGGGCTCGCGGATGGTGGCCGGAGGCGCCACGCCCAGGCCCCAGAATTCCTCGCCGTTGTCGCGCTTCATGCGCTTGGGCGCGATTTCCAGCGCCAGCCGGTCGCCATTGCGGGCCACTTCGATCATCGCGTTGCCGCCGCGTTCGCCCAGGCGGCCGACGGCTGGCGCGATGTCGTTCCAACTGGCGATCGGGTCGCCGTCGATGGCGGTGATGCGGTCGCCCTCGGCAAGCACGCCCCAGGCCGCTTCGCCGGGGCTGATCCGGCCGATCACCGCCGGAATCAGCTGATGGCGGCCGCTCAGGCCCATCACTTCGACCGCGCGGCGTTCGTCGAACGAAGCCGGCAGCTTGGACAGGCGCAGATGGCGGGTCAGCTGGCTGCCGTTTTCGCTGCGCACCTGCACCGCGACGTCGTCGCGGTCGAGCGCGTGCGGGATCAGCGCCATCTGCACCTCGCTCCAGGTCGGGGTGACGCGGTCGCCGATCTGCAGCACGGTATCGCCACGGCGCAGGCCCGATTCGGCGGCGATGCCGTTGACGCTGCCGACCACCGGCGCGAAGTCGGGGCGGCCGATCACGAACATGCCCCACAGGAACAGCACGCACAGGATCAGGTTGGCGGCCGGGCCGGCGGCGGTGATGGCGATGCGCTGCCACACCGACTTGCGGTTGAACGCCTGCGCCGCGAGCGTTTCGCCGACTTCGTACTCGCGCTCGTCGAGCATCTTGACGTAGCCGCCCAGCGGAATGCGGCCGATCGCATATTCGGTGCCGTCCTTGCCGACACGCATCCACAGCGGCTTGCCGAAGCCGACCGAGAAGCGCAGCACCTTGACCCCGCAGCGGCGCGCCACCCAGAAGTGGCCGAATTCGTGCAGGGTGACCAGCACGCCGAGGCTGATGATCAGCCACCACAACGAGCCCAGGATTTCGCTCATGGCTGCCTCAGGCTCTTTGACCGATCGCCTGCTCGGCGTGGCGGCGGGCCAGGGCATCGGCCTCGCGCAGCGCCGCCAGCGAACTGGCCGGGGTGGACGGGAGCGCGGCGAGGGTGTCCTCGACCAGCGCGGGTATCGCTAGGAAACCGATGCGCCGCTGAAGAAAGGCTGAAACGGCCACTTCGTTGGCGGCGTTGAGCACCGCCGGGGCGGTGCCGCCGGCGGCCAGGGCCTCGAAGGCCAGGCGCAGGCAGGGAAAGGCGTCGAGATCGGGGCGCTCGAAATCGAGTCGGCCATGGGCCAGCAGGTCGAGCCCGGCGACCCCGGATTCGATCCGCTCCGGCCAGCCGAAGCCCACCGCCAGCGCGGTGCGCATGTCGGGCAGGCCGAGCTGGGCCAGGGTCGAGCCATCGACGAATTCGACCAGCGAATGGACCAGGCTTTGCGGATGCACCAGCACTTCGATGCGATCGCCGCCGACCCCGAACAGATGGTGCGCCTCGATTACTTCCAGGCCCTTGTTCATCAAGGTGGCTGAGTCGACCGAGATCTTCGGACCCATCGACCACTTCGGGTGGGCGACCGCCTGTTCGGGCGTGACCTGGCCCAGGTCCGAACGTGTACGGCCGCGGAACGGCCCGCCCGATGCGGTCAGCAGGATCCGCTTCAGACCGGGCTGCGAAGCCGGGTGGGCGTGCTGTGCGCCGCCGGTTTGCGCGGCGCCGTGCTCGGCCACGCGCAATTGCGCCGCCGGCAGGCATTGGAAGATCGCGTTGTGTTCGCTGTCGATCGGCACGATGCAGGCGCCCGATTCGTGCGCGGTCTGCATCAGCAGTTCGCCGGCCAGGACCAGCGATTCCTTGTTGGCCAGCAGCAGGCGCTTGCCGGCGCGCGCCGCGGCCAGAGTCGAGGACAGCCCGGCCGCGCCGACGATCGCCGCGACCACGGTGTCGCAGGCGTCGGACGACACCAGTTCGACCAAGGCGTCGTCGCCGCAATGGGCCACGGTCGCCAGGCCGCGCTCACGCAGGCCGTCGCGCAAGGCGGCGTAGCCGGCCGGGTCGGCGATCACCGCGTGATCGGGGCGATGGCGTTCGCACAGCGTCAGCAGCGCATCGACCTTGCCGCCGGCGGCGAGCACGGTGGCGCGCAGGGCGTCGCCGTGGCGGGCGATCACGTCCAGCGCCGAAGTGCCGATGGAGCCGGTGGCGCCGAGGACGGCGACGTTGCGGGCGGGGGCGGTCATGCGCGGGTCTCGCAGCGGTTGCCGCGTTCGATCAGGGCTGTGTGGTTGAGAGCAAAAGCGAATCCCGCTCGGTCCCCCTTTTGCAAAGGGACGGGCCGCCGCGTATCAACGCCGCTTGGCTTATCGGAAGCGCGCGAATTATCTGCTTCGTCTGCGCGACGCAGGCTTTGCGAATACGTCCCGTCCCGTCCCTTTGCAAAAGGGGAGCAGGGGGGATTCGCTTTTTGCGCAACAGCGAGCGCAGCAGCGCTACCAGCCAGCGAAAAACCACCACCGTCGACAAGGCTCATCATCAAAACTCAAAAATCGCCTTGCCCAGCGCGAACACCGGCAACGCCGCAAGCACGCCGTCGATGCGATCCAGAATGCCGCCGTGCCCCGGAATCAGATGCCCGGAATCCTTCACCCCGACATGCCGCTTGAGCAGGCTCTCGAACAAGTCACCGACCACCGAGAACAGCATCGCCACCAGCGACACCAGCGCCACCCACGGCAGCTGCGCGGTGGTCGCGCCGGCCAGCATCGAGAACCCCACGCCGGCCGCGACGCTGGCGATGGCGCCACCGACCAGACCTTCGACGGTCTTGTTGGGGCTCACCCGCGGCGCGAGCTTGAGCATGCCGAACTTGCGTCCGGCGAAATACGCGCCCGAATCGGCCGCCCACACCACCGCCAGCGCGGTCAGCAGCCACCAATGGCCGACCGGCAGGCCGCCCAGGCCGATCGGGCCCTCGGCGTGGATCCAGGCCATCGCGCACCAGGCCGGGATCACGCTCAGCGCGGCCGCGGCGAGCTTGAACATGCGCGCGTAGGTGCGGTGATCGCTGGCGAAATTGAAGCGCTGCAGCCACAGCAGCGCCAGCAGCCACCAGACCACGCCGACCAGCGAGGCGATCTTGAACAGCACCATCGATGGCGCCTGCGCCGCGCCCAGGCCGCTGGTGCGCGAGGCCCACACGATCGCCACCATCAGCGCCATGTGCACCACCAACAGCACGGTGCGCGACAGGGTGTCCTCGATCTCGGCCAGGTCGAACCATTCCCACAGCCCGATCAGGAACAGCACCGCGGTCAGCGCGATCACCCACGGCGTCGACAACAGCAGGATCGCCGCGATCGCGACAGGCGCCATGACCAGCGCGGCAAGCAGGCGGGTTCGGGTCATTCAACAGTCTCGTTGGGCTGGGCGAGCGCGATCTGCGCCCCGGTCAGGCCGAAGCGGCGTTCGCGGCTGGCGAAGTCGTCCAGCGCGGTCTGCAGCAGGTCGGCGTCGAGTTCGGGCCACAGCGCTTCGGTGAACCAAAGTTCGGTATAGGCCAACTGCCACAGCAGGAAATTGCTGATCCGGGTGTCGCCGCCGGTACGAATGAACAGGTCCGGCGCCGGCAGCTCGGCCAGCGACATGCGCGAGGCCAGCAGGCGTTCGTCGATCGCCTCCACCGCCAGGGTGCCGGCCGCGACCTCCGAGGCCAGCGAACGCGCGGCCTGGGCGATGTCCCAGCGGCCGCCGTAACTGGCGGCGATGCTCAGGTGCAGGACGGTGTTGTTGCGGGTCTGGCGCTCGGCCGCGGCCATGCGCTCGCGGATCTTTTCGGAGAAGCGTTCGCGTTCGCCGATGAAGCGCACCCGCACCCCGCGCCGGTCGAGTTCCTCGACCTCGCGCTCGAGCGCATTGAGAAACAGTTTCATCAGCGCGCCGACTTCGTCCTCGGGCCGGCCCCAGTTTTCGCTGGAGAACGCGAACAGGGTCAGCGCCTGGACGCCGCGCGCGATGCAGAAATCGATGCAGACGTTGACCGCGCGCGCGCCGGCGCGGTGGCCGATGATGCGCGGCCGGCGCCGCCGTTCGGCCCAGCGGCCGTTGCCGTCCATGATGACGGCCAGGTGGCGCGGGATGCGTGCGGGCGCGGCGTTGGCGGGCTCGGAAGGCATGGCGCCGATGATGAAGACCTCAGGCTGCGGATGGAACGGCGGGTACGGACGGGTGGGGCGGCACAGTCTGGGGCGGGCTCGATCCAGGCAGCCCAGTGCTGGACCCGCACGCCGCGCAGAAGTTCAGTGATCCGAACTCGGCGGGCGCGGGCCCGGCGGTTCACACCGCCATCAGTTCCTGTTCCTTGGCCTTGACCACGCCGTCGACGTCCTTGATCGCGCTGTCGGTGATCTTCTGGATATCGCCTTCGAAGCTGCGCAGTTCGTCCTCGGTGACCTTCTTGTCCTTGAGCAGTTCCTTGGCCTGATGGTTGGCATCGCGGCGGATGTTGCGGATCGCGACCTTGGCGTCTTCGCTCTGGGCGTGGACGACCTTGGTCAGTTCCTTGCGGCGTTCTTCGGTCAGCGCGGGCAGGTTGATGCGGATCACGGTGCCGGCGGTGTTCGGGGTCAGGCCCAGGTCGGAGGCGAGGATGGCCTTCTCGACCGCGCCGACGATCTGCTTTTCCCACGGGGTGATGGTCAGGGTGCGCGCGTCGCTGACCTGCACGCTGGCGACCTGGCCCAGCGGCATTTCGGAACCGTGATAGTTCACTTTCAGATGATCGACCAGCGCGGTGGACGCGCGCCCGGTGCGGATCTTGGTCAGATCGTGGCGAAAGGCTTCGACACTCTTGGTCATGCGGTTCTGAGAGTCTTTCTTGATGTCGTTGAGCATCGCCGGCTCCGTTCCAGTAGCGGTAATCGCGGGATTATATGGGCTCGGGCGGGTTTTGCGGGCCACGCGGTCCCGGCGCGGACGCCCGCGCCGGCCCGGATCGGCGAAATTGACGAGCGTTCGCGGTCGTTCGAGGGGATGCGGCGATGCTCCGCGCGCAGCACGAATGCAGGCGATGCGTCGCAGGGGATCACGTTTTTGCGCGGGATTGGCGCCGTTGCGTTCAGGCCCGGCGGCGAGGGCGGCGAGGTGGCCCGGGGTTTTCGCTGCGATGCAGCATGCGGCGCTCAGGGCCGATGGCTGTGCTGGCGCGGGCGGTCGTGCGGGTGGTTTTCGTGGGTACGGTCGTCGTGAGAATGGCCGTCGTGACCATGACCGCGGTCATGGTCATGGCCAGGTGGATGACCGTGGTCATGGTCATGCCGCGGATCATGGTCATGGTCATGGTGCGCGTGGCCGTGGCCGTGATCGTGCGCACGATCCGGCGCATGCGCATCGTGCCCCTGCCCGTCGTGCTCGTGCGCCTCATGCCCATGTGCATGCGCGTGCTCGCCGTGCGGAGCGCGGTCGTGACGATCATGCTCGCAGGCGCGGCCGTGCTCGACCTGCAGGGTCGGGTGATTGATGCCGAAGCGGCGGTCGAGTTCGCGGTTGAGGCGATCGATGAAAACGTCGTGATCGTGATCGTCGGGCCGCACGATGTGCGCGGTCATGGCGATTTCGCCCGCGCCCAGCGACCAGATGTGCAGATGGTGGATCGCCTGCACCCCGGGCTGCTGGCGCAGCAGGGTTTCGACTTCGCCGCGATCGATGCCGCGCGGCACCGCGTCCATCGCCGCGTTGAAGGCTTCGCGCAGCAGGCCGAAGGCGCCTACCGCGACCACCGCGCCGATCAGCAAGGCGATCGCCGGGTCCAGCCAGGCCCAGCCGGTCAACCACATGCCGGCGCCGGCCAGCACCGCGGCCAGCGACACCGCCGCGTCGGCCATCAGGTGCAGAAACGCGCCGCGGCGGTTGAGGTCGTGATCGTGCCCGTCGCGCACCAGCCAGGCCGCGCCGAGATTGACCGCGATGCCGAGCGCGGCGACCACTATCACCGGCAGCGCGGGAATTTCCGGCGGCGCGTTGAAGCGGCGGATCGCTTCCCAGGCCAGCGCGCCGGAGAAACCCACCAGCAACAGCGAATTGGCCAGCGGCGACAGCAGGGTCGCGCGCCGCCAGCCGTAGGTGTGGCGCGCGGTCGGGGTGCGCTTGGCCAGCACCGCCGCGCCCCAGGCCAACGCCAGGCCGAGTACGTCGCCGAAGTTGTGCAGTGCGTCCGACAGCAACGCCAGCGAATTGGTCATGAAGCCGTAGCCGGCTTCCAGCGCGGTATAGGCCAGATTGATCAGGGTTACCGCGGCGAATGCGCGGGTGCCGCTGACGCCGTGATGGTGGCCGTGGTGACTGTGCGAGTGCATGGGCGAATGCTGTCACGGCCGCGCCCGCGAACACTATTACAGGCCATCGCGCCGGCGGTTTAAACCATGACCGGCGTCGGCGAATCCCATTGCCGGGTGTCGTCGCGGACGAGGGCGGCATGACTTCAGGCACGTTGACTACGTTTGTAGTCAAAGCAACTATGACTACAGCTGTAGCCATGAGGGGCGACATGAACCGCAAATCCATCGGCGACCAGGAACTGGCGCTGCTGCAATATCTGGCCGAGCAGGGCGACGCGTCGGTCGGCGAGGTCGCAAGCGGCTACGGCGAACCGCGCGGGCTGGCGCGTTCGACCGTGCTGACCATGATGGAGCGCCTGCGCGCCAAGGCCTATCTGCGCCGGCGCAAGGTCGGCGGCGTGTACCGCTATTCCACCGCGACCCAGCCCGACGACGTGATGCGTTCGGCCGTCGGCAAGTTCGTCGCCAACACGCTGCAAGGCTCGGTCTCGCCGTTCGTGGCGTGGATGTCGCAGCGCGCGCAAGTCAGCGACGACGAACTGGCCGAACTGGAAAGTCTCGTCGCCGATCTGCAATCGCGGCGCAAGGAGGATTGAGATGACTCTGGATTGGATCGGCGACATCCTGCTGCCGCGTTTGCTCGCGGCGGGATTGCAATCGTTGGTGGTGGTCGCGGCGGTGTGGCTGCTGTGCCGTTACCTGCGTCTGAGCGCGGCGCTGCGTTGCTGGTTGTGGTGGTTCGCCGCGTTCCAGTTGTTGCTCGGCGCGCTGTGGCCCACGCCGTTGAGCCTGCCGTTGTTGCCGGCGTCGTGGGATCAGGCGAGCCAGGCCGCGAACGTCGCAGCGGCGGCGCCGCAGTTATCGTCCTCGGCGCAATTGCCGTTCTTCGTGACGAAGGGCGCGACAGACGCCACGTTCGCCGCGGCAACCACGCCCAGCGCGCACTATCTGACCCCCGACTGGTTGTCGTGGCCGCTGGTGTTCGCCGCGCTGTGGCTGTCCGGGTTTCTGCTGGTCGCCTTCGCCAGCGTGCGCGGCTATGCCGCCGCGTGCCGCCGCATTGCCGCATCGCGGCCGTGCGAGCAGCCGCAAGTGCTCTCGACCTATCGCGCGCTCGGCGACAGCCTGGGCATGAATCGCCTGCCGCCGCTGCGGGTGTCGGCGCAGATCGATTCGCCGCAGCTGATCGGCCCGCCGGCGACGGTGCTGCTACCGCGCGAACGCTTGCCGCATCTGAGCGGCGACGAACTGGCGATGGCGCTGCATCACGAACTGGTCCATGTCCGCCGCCGCGATCTTTGGTGGGGCTGGGTGCCGGCGCTGGTCCAGCACCTGTTCTTCTTTCATCCACTCGCGCATGTGATCGCCCGCGAATACTCGATCGCGCGCGAAGCGGCCTGCGACGCGGCCGTGCTCGACAGCCGTCGCTATGCCGCCCACGACTACGGGCGTTTGTTGTTGCGTCTTGGCGTCGCGCCGCGTCCCGCGGCCGGTGTCGCCAGCGCGTCCCCCACCTACACGATTTTGAAGAGGAGACTCATCATGTTGCAGAACGCGACTTCGTCCTCGCACCTGGGCGGTTTGATCCTGACCGCCGCCATCGTCCTGGTCGGCCTGGTGCCGTATCGGGTGACCGCGGCGGCCGGCGATCGCGCGCCGCAATCGCAATCGCGCAGCGTGTCGATCCATTCCTCGGACAAGAGCGGCGAAACCCGCATCACCGAGCTCATCAATGGCGGCGATCCGCTGGTCTGGGCGGTCAAGGGTGATCAGTACTACAAGGTGGGCGCGGACGGCAGCTACCAGCCGGTGACTGATGCGGCGACCCGCGCGCGTCTGCGGCAACGCATGGACGAGTCGCGCCGGGCGGCGGTGGATGCGGAGAAAGCCGGTCGCGCGGCCGAGCAGGCCGGTCGCGAGGCCGAACGTGCCGGACGCGAAGCCGAGCGCAACGCGCAAGCCGCCGGCGTCGCGGCGCAGCGCGCGGCACGCGATGCCGAACGCGCCGGGCGTGACGCAGAACGCCAAGCGCAGGCGGCGAGCGTGGCGGCCGAGCGCGCGGCGCGCGACGCCGGACAGCAAGCCCGGCTCGATGGTGAGCAGGCGCGGCGCGATGCCGATCAGGCCAAGCGCGATGGCGAACAGGCGCGACGCGATGCCGCTCAGGCTCGCCGCGACGTCGAGCAGGCCCAGCGCGATGCCGAACAAGCCAGGCGCGACGCCAGCCAGCATGGGCTCGACAGCGCGCAGCATCGCCGCGATATCGAGCAGGCCCGACGCGATGCCGCCCAGGCGCGTCGCGATGCGCACCTCTCCGCGCCGGAAGCCGCGCAGATCCGTCGTATCGCCGAGCAAGCCAGGCGCGATGCCGGCCGCCATGCGATGAGCAAGGCCGAGATCGCGCGCATCTCCGAGCAAGCCCGACGCGACGCGAGCCGCTACGCAATGAGCCCGGCCGAGATCGCCCGCATCACCGATCAGGCCACGCGCGACGCGAGCCGCTACGCGATGAGCCCGGCCGAGATCGCCCGCATCACCGAGCAAGCCAAGCGCGACGCGAGCCGTTATGCGATGAGCCCGGCCGAGATCGCCCGCATCACCGAGCAGGCCAAGCGCGACGCGAGCCGTTATGCGATGAGCCCGGCCGAGATTGCGCGCATCACCGAACAGGCCAAGCGCGACGCGAGTCGCTATGCGATGAGCCCGGCCGAGATCGCGCGTATCACCGAGCAAGCCAAGCGCGACGCGAGTCGCTACGCGATGAGCCCGGAGGAGATCGCGCGCATCACCGAGCAGGCCAAGCGCGAAGCACAGGTGTGGCGCTGATGTCGCAGGACGGCCGCATGCTGGCGCGTTGAACCGGCCGGCGGCGCCTGATCGGCCGCGCATGTGAATCAGCGAGGCGACGGCGCGCGGGAAACCCGGCGCCGTACGCAAAAAGACCCGCCATCGGCGGGTCTTTTCGTTCGGGAATGAGAGCTAGGCTGCCGGCGATCGACCGCCGGTTTGCGCAGGCCGCATGGCCCGGTCGATTTGTCTTCAGCCGCGGCCCTGCACCAGCGTGCCGATGTTCTCGCCGCGCAGGATCTTCAGCAGCACGCCCGGCTGGCCCATGTCGAAGATGCGCAGCGGCAGTTCGCTGTCGCGGCACAGCGCGAACGCGGCGGTGTCCATGACCTGCAGGTCGCGGGTGATCACCTCGTCGTAGCTGAGCTTGTCGAAGCGCACCGCGTCGCTGTGCTTCTTCGGGTCCTTGTCGTACACGCCGTCGACCTTGGTCGCCTTGAGCAACAGGTCGGCGCCGATCTCGATCGCGCGCAGCGCCGCGCCCGAGTCGGTGGTGAAGAACGGGCTGCCGACGCCGGCGGCGAAGATCGCCAGACGGCCTTTTTCCAGGTGGCGGATGGCGCGGCGGCGGATGTAGTCCTCGCACACGTCGTTGATCTTGATCGCGCTCATCACCCGCACCTTGGCGCCGAGCTTTTCCAGCGAATCCTGCATCGCCAGCGCGTTGATCACGGTGGCCAGCATGCCCATCTGATCGCCGGTGACCCGGTCCATGCCGCCGGCCGCCAGGCCCGCGCCGCGGAAGATGTTGCCGCCGCCGATCACCAGCGCGATTTCCGCGCCGGCCTGCTGGACTTCGATGACTTCGCGCGCGAGCCGGCCGATCACCTTGGGGTCGATGCCGTAGTCCTCATCGCCCATCAATGCTTCGCCGGAGAGTTTCAACAGGACACGGCGATACACGAGCTGGGACATGGGCGGTCTCGGGGGAGGCGGAAAACGTGGCGAATTGTAGCTCAAGCGCCGCGCGCGCAGGCATGCGCGAACGGGCCGCTGCGCGATTGCGGGGGCGGCGCCGCACCTGTCCAGGCCGTCGCGGGCCGCGGATTCGCCGGACGAATCGGGGCGGGACGCTGCAATCATGCCGCTCGCGCCGGTTTGCGCCACGCGGCGATCGGGCGCGCGCGGCGTTCGAAAACCGTGATGTAAAAGGCGGACACGGGAGGACCGGGTATGATCCGGCCGCCGGTCCAGCCACTGGAACCGCCGCCGCGCGCGCCCACCGTGAGGCCGCCGCCGCGCATTACCCAAGGAGATGGAAAGTGTCGATCAAGAACCTCAACGAATTCGTCGAAGCGTCCAAGCAGAAGGATCTGAGCGCCGAAGCGTTCGAACTGGAAAGCTCGCACCTGCTGGAAGTGAAGCTCAACGGCCGCGTCTGGGCCAAGTCCGGCTCGATGGTCGCCTACCGCGGCGGCGTCAAGTTCGTGCGCCAGGGCATGCTCGAGCAGGGCCTGGGCAACCTGCTGAAGAAGGCGATCAGCGGCGAAGGCACCCAGCTGATGAAGATGGAAGGCCAGGGCCGGGTCTACATCGCCGACGCCGGCAAGAAGATCACCCTGCTGCGCCTCAACGGCGAGTCGATCTTCGTCAACGGCAACGACGTGCTCGCTTACGAAGACGGCGTGGCCTCGGACATCAAGATGATGCGCAAGGTCTCGGGCATGATGTCCGGCGGCCTGTTCAATATCAAACTCAGCGGCAGCGGTGTGGTCGCGATCACCTCGCACTACGAGCCGCTGACCCTGGCGGTGACCCCGGACCAGCCGGTGTTCACCGACCCGAACGCGACCGTCGCCTGGTCCGGCGGCCTGAGCCCGGACATCGTCACCGACATCTCGCTGGGCACCTTGTTCGGTCGCGGCTCGGGCGAGAGCATCCAACTCAAGTTCTCCGGCACCGGCTGGGTGGTGGTGCAGCCGTACGAAGAAGTGTATTTCCAGCAGACCAGCTGATCGCACCATGGCAAGACTCGCGCGCGCCGTTGCGACGGCGCGCGCTTTGGCCATCTGCAAGGAGGCAGTGATGAAGGCAACGATGAGCGTTTACCTTGGTGCCGCGATGGCGACCGCGTTGATGCTGCCGGCCGCGCCGATCGGGGCCGCGCCGCCACGCGCGGTACCGGTGCAGGTCGGAGGCGACGAAGTGCTGGACGCCTGCGGTTCGCTCGCGCAGGTCAGGGGCCTGAAAGCCGATGGCGATGGTTTTCTCGCGGTGCGCGCCGGGCCGGGCACCGCGTACGCGATGCTCGATAAGCTCGGTAATGGCCGCGAGGTGTACCTGTGCGACGGCAATGGCGACGGCGAATGGTTCGCCATCGTCTATCCGACCGCGCCCGGAATGAAGTGCGAGGTCGGCTCGCCGATCGCCAAGAAGCGGGTGTATCGCGGGCCGTGCAAATCCGGCTGGGTGAGGTCGGCGTGGGTTGAGGTGATGGCGGGTTGAGTCTTCAGCGCCATTTTTCTGGATCGTCGTTCTCGAAGGCGGCTGAGCTTTACTTCGG
>NZ_LMHM01000011.1:518332-518451 GCF_001427785.1 Lysobacter sp. Root690 | reverse complement strand
TTGCCGAGTATCCAGAGGCTCCAGCACCATCTCACCAGAACGTCATTCCCGCGAAGGCGGGCTCCGCTCTACTTCGGCGTAGCCGAATATCCAGAGGCTTCAGCGTCATTCTTCAAGGT
>NZ_LMHM01000011.1:518164-518243 GCF_001427785.1 Lysobacter sp. Root690 | reverse complement strand
CGTCATTCCCGCGAAGGCGGGCTGCGCTCTACTTCGGCGTAGCCGAATATCCAGAGGCTTCAGCGTCATTCTTCAAAAT
>NZ_LMHM01000011.1:507129-518131 GCF_001427785.1 Lysobacter sp. Root690 | reverse complement strand
CGTCATTCCCGCGAAGGCGGGAATCCAGTGACTTCAGGCGTTTTCGCACGAAAGGCACTGGATATTCGGCTACGCCGAAGTAAAGCGGAGCCCGCCTTCGCGGGAATGACGGTAGGAAAAGACGACGCGGTTGGAAGTTGCGGTGCTTCGGACGATTTGCGAAATCAGGAGTAATAGCGCTTACGCTCTAACCGACTTCCGACTTCCGACTTCCGACTCCCGGCTCCCACCCAAAGAAAAAGGCCGCGAAATTCGCGGCCTTTCTCGTACTACACAGCTTGAAACCAGCGGAATGACTTACGCCAGACCCGCCTGCTTCATGACTTCGGCGGCGAAGTCGTCGACCTGCTTCTCGATGCCTTCGCCAACCGCGATGCGCTGCATGCTGACCACGTCGGCGCCGGCGGCCTTGAGCACCTGCTCGACGGTCTGATCGGTGTTCAGCACGTACGGCTGGCCGTACAGGGTGACTTCGTTGACGATCTTGGCGATCTTGCCACCGATGATCTTCTCCAGGATGTCGGCCGGCTTGGACTTGTCCTTGTCGGACATCTTCGCCAGTTCGATTTCCTTTTCCTTCGCCACGAAGTCGGCCGGCACGTCGCTGGCCTTGATGTGCGGCGGGTTCATCGCCGCGACATGCATGGCCAGGCCGCGCGCCAGGTCGGCATCGCCGCCCTTGAGCTCGATCAGCACGCCGATGCGGCCGCCGTGGACGTAGGCCGCGACGTTGTTGGCGCTGTCGATCTGGATCAGGCGACGCACCTGCAGGTTCTCGCCGACCTTGGCGATGACCGCGGCGCGGGTTTCTTCGATGGTCTCGCCGGAGGCCAGCTTGACCGCCTTGAGCGCTTCGGCATCGGCCGCGCCCGAGGACAGCGCGGCTTGCGCCACGGTGTCGGTGAAGCTCAGGAAGTTCGCGTCCTTGGCGACGAAGTCGGTCTCGGAGTTGATCTCGACCAGCACGGCCTTGCCGCCGTCCTGGGCGACCGCGATGCGGCCTTCGGCGGCCACGCGGCCGGCCTTCTTGTCGGCCTTGGCCAGGCCCGACTTGCGCAGCCATTCGGCCGCGGCGTCGATGTCGCCGTTGTTTTCGACCAGCGCCTTCTTGCACTCCATCATGCCGGCGCCGGTGCGCTCGCGGAGTTCCTTGACCAGGGAAGCGGAAATATCAGCCATTGGGGTTACCTCAGGTATACGTGTTGCCCCNAAGCCGCGACTGGCATCGCCGGGATGCGGCGACGATCGCGGCTTGCGCCGCTTCTGCGAGGTTGGATGGTGCGTATCGCAGCCGCGCACTATGACGCGGCTGCGTTACCGAGCGCTGACGACGGGCGCGATTACTCGGCGGCCGGAGCCGGAGCTTCGCCGTCGGCCTTCTTGGCGGCGGCCGGAGCCGGGCCCTTCTTGGCCGGAGCGCGGCCGCGCGGGGCGCCCTTGCGGTCGTCCTTGCCGGCTTCGCCTTCGGCTTCGGCGAAATCTTCTTCGCGCACGTTGCCGACCTGCGGAGCGGCGGCCTTGCCTTCGAGCACGGCGTCGGCGGCGGCGCGGGCGTACAGCTGCACCGCGCGGATGGCGTCGTCGTTGCCCGGGATGGCGTAGTCGACCAGTTCCGGATCGTAGTTGGTGTCGACCACCGCGATCACCGGGATGCCGAGCTTCTTGGCTTCCTTGATCGCGATGTCTTCATGACCGATGTCGATCACGAACAGCGCGTCGGGCAGACGGTTCATTTCCTTGATGCCGCCCAGCGAGGCTTCCAGCTTGTCGCGCTCGCGGCGCAGGCCCAGCACTTCGTGCTTGACCATCTTCTGGAAGGTGCCGTCGGTTTCGCCGGCTTCCAGTTCCTTCAGGCGCGAGACCGACTGCTTGACGGTGCGGAAGTTGGTCAGGGTGCCGCCGAGCCAGCGCTGGGTCATGAACGGCATGCCGCAACGCTCGGCTTCTTCGCGGATCGATTCGCGCGCCGAACGCTTGGTGCCCAGGAACAGGATGGTGCCGCGCTTCTGCGCGATCGCCGAGATGAAGTTCATCGCGTCGTTGAACAGCGGAACGGTCTTCTCGAGGTTGATGATGTGGATCTTGCCGCGGGCGCCGAAGATGTACGGGCCCATCTTGGGATTCCAGTAGCGCGTCTGGTGGCCGAAATGGACGCCGGCTTCCAGCATCTGGCGCATGGTGATCTGGGGCATTGCATTACTCCGAAGGCAGTGGAACCGACGCCGCATGAGTGATGGCGTTTCGGCCCGGAGCAGAGCTCCGAGGCGAGTGGTTCCGGGGTTGGGCCTCCCTGTCGCTTCCGTGTCCGAACCGCTTGTCCGGTCCGGGAGCCTGTGAGGCTTCGGACGGGTCGCGCGGCACCCCGGCACGGGCTGTGGCGGCAGGTGTGTATTCGCCGGTGACGCCCGACGTGGGCGGCCGCGGAAGGGGTTCGAAGCACGAACGGTCCAGCCGCAAAGCCGGCGAAGTGTAGCCGGGACGGGGGTTTGGGGCAACTGTCGGGGATTTGGGCGGGCCTGGAGCCGCCTCTGTGGCGTCGCCGGCCGCCATCAGCGTCGGATGCCCGAGGTCTTTTGTGGGAGGACCTTCAGGCACGACGCCTTTCGCTCAGGTCGCCGCGAATCCAGCCTCGCGGCAAAATTGTCGGGCGAGGGGCGATGCGATCTGAGACAAGAGCGTCTGGCCTGAAGGCCCTCCCACAAAAGACCTCGGGCCTTGGTCGAGGCTCAGGGCCGTGCAGGCAGCGAATCGTAGACCGAGCCCACGATCTGCGCCGGTTTGACCCAGTCCTGGCCCCAGGTCGGGTCGAGGTCGCGGGTCGGCGCCGCGGCCAGGGTCTGCGCGCGGGTCTTTCCGGCGCGTTTGAGTTTGGCGACCCGGTCCCGGACCTCGGCGAGCATGTCTCGCGCGGCTTTGAGATCGGCCCGGCCGCCGACCGGTCCGTGCCCGGCGACGATCCGGGTCCGCGCATCGGACAGCGCCAGCCCGCGATCCAGCGCCGCGATCAGTCCGTCGACGGTGCCGCCGGTGCCGGTGTCGATGATCGGATACAGCCCGTTGAAGAAGCAGTCGCCCATGTGCAGCACGTTGGCCGCGGGGAAATGCACCAGCAGGTCGCCATCGGTATGTGCGGCCGGCACATGGATCAGCCGCGCTTCCAGCTCGCCCAGACGCAGGCGGCCGTCGCCCTGCAGAGTCACGCTCGGGCGCCCGGCCGGCGGCAGGGCCGGCATCACCCGGTCGAGGTGCTTGAGATACGTGTCCTCGGCCATGCGCCGGTAGGCGTTTTCGTGCGCCACCACGCTCGCGCCCCGGCCGGCCAGGGCCTCGTTGCCGCCGACATGGTCGAGGTGCCAATGGGTGTTGACCACATAGCGCAGCGGTTTGTGGCCCTGCAGCGCCTGCTGCAATGCCGGCGCGGTCTTGCCCAACTCGCTGTCGACCAGCAGCGCGGCCTCGGCCGATTCGGCCAGCAGCACGGTGGTCGCCGGTCCCTTGAACACCGACAAGCCCGGGGCGAGTTCGACGAAGGCCGGCGCGGGCGGGGCGGGTGGCGCCGTGGCCTGCGCCGCCGCGTTGGCCGGACTGAGCATGAACAACCCGGCCAGGCCGGCCGCGATCGCGGCGGTGCGCATATTCATTGAATTCCCCAGGGACCCGTCGACCGATACGCAGCGATGCGTTCGGCGCGATGATAGGCGAACGTGAATAAGCGATAATGCGGCCATGGCCATTTCCATCAAAACCCCCGAAGACATCGAAAAGATGCGCGTCGCCGGCCGCCTGGCCGCCGAGGTGCTGCAGGTCGTCGCGCCCTACGTGAAGCCGGGCGTCAGCACCGGCGAGCTGGACCGCATCTGCAACGAGCACATCGTCAACGTGCAGAAGGCGATCCCCGCCAACGTCGGCTACAAAGGCTTTCCGAAGACCGTGTGCACCTCGGTCAACAACGTGATCTGCCACGGCATCCCCAGCGACAGCAAGATTCTCAAGGACGGCGACATCGTCAATATCGACGTCACCGTGATCAAGGACGGCTGGCACGGCGACACCAGCCGCATGTATTACGCCGGTACGCCGTCGGTCATGGCCAAGCGCCTGGTCGAGGTGACCCGCGAAGCGATGTTCCGCGCGATCCGCATCGTCAAGCCGGGCATGACCCTGGGCGACATCGGCCACGCGATTCAGACCTACGCCGAAGCCGAGCGCTTCAGCGTGGTGCGCGACTACTGCGGCCACGGCATCGGCCGGATCTATCACGAAGATCCGCAGGTGCTGCATGTCGGCCACCCGGGCGAGGGCCTCAAGCTGGTGCCCGGCATGACTTTCACCATCGAGCCGATGATCAACGAAGGCACCTATCGCCATAAGACCCTGCCCGACGGCTGGACCGTGGTGACCAAGGACCGCAAGTTGTCGGCGCAGTGGGAGCACACCATCGCCGTCACCGACGACGGGGTCGAGATCCTGACCCGCGTGCCGGGCGACGACAACGACCTATGACCGGCCCCGTCGCCGATAAGCCATCGGCGACGCCCCCGGCGCCGCCCTGCGCGGTGCCCGATCCGGCGGCGGACCCGGTGGCGGACACGCCGCCGCCCGGCAGCCCCGCGGCGATCCGCGCCGCGCTCGCCGCGGTCGATGCCGCGCTCGCCGAGCGTTTCGACCGCGACGCCGACGCCGACATCGATCGATTGCTGCGCGCGCGCACCGACGCGGTCGACACCCAGGTGCGCGCGGCTTGGCGCGCCTGCATCGACGACGGTGCGCCGCTGGCATTGTTCGCGGTCGGCGGCTACGGCCGCGGCGAACTGTTTCCGCAGTCCGATATCGACCTGCTGATCCTGGCCGAGCCGCAGGCGCAGACCGCGCAGGCCGAACAACTGGGCTGTTTCTTCGCCTCGTTGTGGGACGCCGGCTTGCCGGTCGGCCACGCGGTGCGTTCGGCCGCGCAATGCACCGAGGCCGCGGCCGATCTGACCGTGCTCACCGCGATGCTGGAAGCGCGCCCGATCGTCGCCGACGCGGTCGCGCAGATGGCCTTGCAGGCGGCGGTATCGCCGTCGCAGGTGTGGCCGGCGCGCGACTTCTTCATCGCCAAGCGCGACGAACTGCGCCAGCGCCACGCGCGCTACGGCGACACCGCCGACAACCTCGAGCCCAATCTCAAGGAAGGCCCCGGCGGCATGCGCGACGTGCAGACCCTGCACTGGATGGCGCTGCGCATCATCGGCACCTCCGATCTGGAATCGCTGGTCTCGATCGGTCAACTGGGCCCGGACGAATTGACCTCGCTGGAACGCGAACGCCGCGCGCTGTCGCGCTTGCGCTTCGGCCTGCATCTGGTCGCGCGCAAGCGCGAGGAGCGCCTGCGCTTCGATTATCAAAAGCTGCTCGCCGAACGCCTGGGCCATGTCGACAACGCCGACAACCTCGCGGTCGAGCAGATGATGCAGGGCTTCTACCGCAGCGCCGCGCTGGTGCTGCGGATCGGCGAACGTCTGTTGCAACGTTTCGAGGAACAGATCGAAGGCGAAGCGGTGCCGGTGCCGTTGTCCTCGCCGTACGATGCCTTCGAACTGCGCCGCGACTACATCGCCGCGCGCGACGCCGACTGGCCGCGCGACGCCGCCGACGTGTTCGCGCTGTTCGCCGCGTGGGCCAGCCACGACGAAATTCGCGGCCTGCATTCGCAGACCGCGCGCACCCTGGCCGAAGCGCTCGGCAAGATCCCGAGCTTCGTCGAGGCAGAACCGGCCTTGCGCGAACGCTTCCTCAAGATCCTGCGCGGCCCGCATCCAGTGCATGCGCTCGAACGCATGGCGCGCCTGGGCGTGCTAGGACGCTGGATTCCGGCGTTCTCGAAAGTCTCTGGGCGCATGCAGTTCGACCTGTTCCATGTCTACACAGTCGATCAGCACACGCTCGCGGTGCTGCGCAATCTGGCGCGCTTCGCTTCCGGCGTGGCCGACGAGCGTTTCAGCATCGCCCACGAAGTGTGGCCGCGCCTGCGTAAACCCGAGCTGCTGTTGTTGGCCGGCCTGTTCCACGACATCGCCAAGGGCCGCGGCGGCGATCATTCCGAACTCGGCGGCGAAGACGCGCGCGTGTTCGGCACCACCATGGGCCTGAGCGAATCCGATACCGCGCTGGTCGAGTGGCTGGTGCGCCAGCATCTGCTGATGTCGGTGACCGCGCAGAAGCAGGATATCGCCGATCCCGAAGTGATCCACCGTTTCGCCAGCAAGGTCGCCGATCGCGAACACCTCGATCATCTGTACCTGCTGACCTGCGCCGACATCGCCGGTACTTCGCCGAAGTTGTGGAACGCATGGAAGGACCGCTTGCTCGCCGACCTGTACACCGCGACCCGGCTCGCGTTGCGGCGCGGCCTGGAACATCCGGTGGCCGGCGCCGAACGCGCCGCGGAAACCCGCGAAGCCGCGCAGGCCATGCTGGCCGCGTTCGGCGCGCGAGACGAAGAAATCGCCGGCTTGTTCGCGCGCATGCCGGAGATCGCGTTTCAGCGCGGACGCCCAGATCAGATCGCCTGGCAGGCCGCGTCGCTGCGCGGCGTGGCCTTGGGCGACACGCGGGTACGCGCGCGGCCGGTCAGCGCCCACGGCGGCGCGCATGCCGGCGCGCTGGAAGTGTTCGTGCATTCGCCCGATCGCGACGGGCTGTTCGCCGCGATCGTGGCCACGCTCGATCGTCTCGGCCTGGCGATTCAGCAAGCGCGCGTGCTCGACGGCCCGCTCGGCGCGATCTTCGATACCTTCGAAGTGGTGCCGACCGACCCGCGTCAACCGGCGAGCGCCGAAGAAGTCGAACGGCGTCTGGAAACCGCGCTGTCGGGATCGCTGGAACGGATCAAGCCGGCGCGACGCGCGCAGCCGCGGCATCTGCGCCATTTCCGGATCGCGCCGCAGATCGAATTCGCCGCCTACACCAAGCTCGATGCGCTCAGCCCGCGCAGCGTGCTGAGCCTGGTCTGCACCGACCGCCCCGGCCTGCTCGCCGACGTCGCCCAGACCTTGCGCAAGCAACGCCTGCGCGTACACGACGCGCGCATCGCCACCTTCGGCGAACGCGCCGAGGACGTGTTCCAGATCACCAGTGTCAACAGCGACGGGCACGATAGCCCGCTCGATCAAACACAACAGCAGGCCCTGCGCGACGCGCTGCTGGCCTGCCTCGAAGGAGACTGTCGATGAGCCCCGCAAAGAAGACCACCAAGAAGACCGCGAAGAAGAAGAGCAACGAGGCCCCGGGCATCGACGAACTCAAGTTCATGATCGACAGCGCCTTCGAGCGCCGCAGCATGCTGACCCCGGACGAGATCGAAGGCTCGACCCGCCCGACCGTGGAACGCGTGATCGATGGCCTGGAGCAGGGCGAGTTCCGCGTCGCCGAACCCGACGGCAAGGGCGGCTGGACCGTCAACGAATGGCTCAAGAAGGCCGTGCTGCTGTACTTCCGGGTCAACGAAATGCAGGTCGTCGAAGCCGACCCCGCGCCGTTCTGGGACAAGGTGCCGGCGCGTTTCGAAGGCTACGGCGAAGCCGATTTCCGCAAGCTCGGCGCGCGCATCGTGCCCGGCGCGATCGCCCGTCGCGGCGCCTACATCGGCAAGGACGTGGTGCTGATGCCGAGCTTCGTCAATATCGGCGCGCACGTCGGCGAAGGCACGATGGTCGACACCTGGGCCACGGTCGGCTCGTGCGCGCAGATCGGCAAACACTGCCACCTGTCCGGCGGCGCCGGCATCGGCGGCGTGCTCGAACCGCTGCAGGCCTCGCCGACCATCATCGAAGACCATTGCTTCATCGGCGCGCGTTCGGAAGTGGTCGAAGGTTTCGTCGTCGGCCACCACAGCGTGATCGGCATGGGCGTGTTCCTCGGCCAGAGCACCCGCGTGTACAACCGCGCCACCGGCGAAATCAGCTACGGCTCGGTGCCGCCGTACAGCGTGGTCGTGTCCGGCCAGCTGCCGGCCAAGGACGGATCGCACTCGCTGTACTGCGCGGTGATCGTCAAGCAGGTCGATGCGAAGACGCGTTCGAAGACCAGCATCAACGATCTGCTGCGCGGGTTGGCGGACTGACGGGTACGCGACGATGCAGCGGATTTCGGCCGGCATGATGGCGATCTATAAGTGGGTCCTGCCGCTGTCGAGTCTGTTGCTGTTCGCGATGATTGCCTGGCTTTGGCATGGATCCTCGGCACCGATGGTGCCGTGGATGGATTGGCTGATACCCGTGGCCGCGGTCGCGGCATTCGCGGCGCAGATCGCGACGACCTGGAACCTCGCCGACGAGGTGGTCGACCACGGCGACAACCTGCGCGTGAGGCGGCGAGGTGTCGAGGAAACGGTGACGATCGCCGATATCGAAAAGGTATCGGCGGAATACGCGATTCGCCCGATCCGGGTGAGCCTGCTGTTGCGCAAGCCCGGCGCATTTGGCCGGCGTATCGTGTTCGTTCCGCGCCCGAATTCCGCGTTCGGCACTTATGGCGAAAGCCGGGTGGCGGCGGATCTGTCGCGGCGTATCGGTGGTTTTGGCGGGGCAGACGGGGCGGTCGATGCCTAGCATCGACGCTTGACGACTCCACTGACCGCTATGCCCGCGCGAACGTCAGCATGTTGCTGGATCGCCGCCCGGTAGCGCGCGTGTCGGCAGACTAAGAGGCAGGCCATGAAGCGAATTTCAGTTCAATCGATCTTGTTCTACAAATGGATCGCGCCGACGATGACTCTGCTGCTTCTGGTCGCTGCTTCAGTTCAGTGGAGCAAATCGGGCGGGGCGTGGCCTTGGTACATCTGGGCGCTGTTCGTGGCTGCCACCACGATCGCCGCAGCGCACAGCATGATCATGGGGAAGCTGGCCGACGAAGTCGTCGATCACGGCGATCATCTGCAGATAAGGCGCGGGAGCATCGAAGAGAGTATTCCGATTGCCGACATCGAAACGATATCGACGAATCATGCGTTCCGGCCGGCCCGGGTGACGTTGCGGCTGCGTCGTCCTGGACGGCTGGGCGAACATATTTCGTTCATACCGCGGCAGAACTGGCTGGGTACGTATCTCGAGAGCGCAGTGGTGGTCGAGCTCAGGCAGCGTATCGCGCTGAAGAAAATCCATGATGAGTTCGTCGGCGCCGACGGTATCCGAGGTTCCGGCTGAGCGTGAGCGCCGGAATCGAGCACGAATTTGTATCGGCTTAAAAAATAATCGAGGTCGAAATGACGACACTTTATGGCTTGAACAACTGCGACACCTGCAAGAAAGCCCGCAAGTGGCTCGACCGTTTCGGCGTCGCGCACAGTTTCGTCGATTACCGCGACAACCGGCAGGCGTCGGAAACCTTGGTCGAGTGGAAGAATCAAGTCGGCGGATGGGAATCGTTGATCAACAAGTCATCGACCACCTGGCGCACCTTGCCGCCCAATCGCAAGGAGCCGGCGTCGGACGCGGAGTGGAAGTTGTTGCTCAAGGAATACCCGCAGTTGATCCGCCGGCCGGTGGTGGTGACCGACGACGGCAAGGTCACGCAGGGCTTCAGCGACAACGGCTTCAAGCAGCGGTTCGGGATCGGCTCGTGAGCGCGACCGATCATGCCGATGGGCGCAGCGCGGTGCTGGCGCTGACCTGCGATCTGATCGCGCGGCCGTCGGTGACGCCGGACGATCTGGGTTGCCAGGCGATGATCGCCAAGCGCTTGAGCGATGTCGGGTTCGCCTGCGAACACCTGCGCTACGGCGAGGTCGACAATCTGTGGGCCGTGCATGGCGACGGCGATGGGCCGACCCTGGTGCTGCTCGGTCATACCGACGTGGTGCCGTCCGGGCCGGTCGACAGTTGGGCCAGCGATCCGTTCCTGCCGGAGATCCGCGACGGCGTGTTGTACGGGCGCGGCGCGGCCGACATGAAGGGCAGCGTGGCGGCGTTCGTGGTGGCATTGGAGCAATTCGCGGCGAAACATCCGCGCCATCGCGGCCGCATCGCCTTGTTGCTTACCTCGGACGAGGAAGGCGATGCGATCGACGGCGTGCGACGGGTCGCCGAGACGTTCCGCGCTCGCGGCGAGCGCATCGACTGGTGCATCACCGGCGAGCCGTCCTCGACCGCGAAACTCGGCGATCTGCTACGGGTGGGCCGTCGCGGCACCTTGTCGGCGACGCTCAAGGTGATCGGCGTGCAGGGCCATGTCGCCTATCCGGAGAAGGCGCGCAATCCGATCCATCAGGCGATGCCGGCGTTGTCGGAACTGGCCGGGCGGCGTTGGGACGATGGCTACGAGACTTTTCCGCCGACGTCGCTGCAGATCAGCAACATCCACGCCGGCACCGGCGCCAACAACGTGATTCCGGGCGAGCTGCGGGTGCTGTTCAACCTGCGCTTCAATCCGAGCTGGAACGCCGAGCGGCTGGAGCGCGAATGCGAGGCGGTGTTGCAGGCGCACGGGCTCGAATATGAAATCCGCTGGTTCCGTGGCGGCGAGCCGTTCTACACGCCGGAAGGTCCGCTGCGCGCGGCGGCGCGCGAGGTGTTGGCGCAATTCGCCGGCGCGGCGCCGCTGGAGAGCACGGGCGGCGGTACGTCGGATGCGCGCTTCGTCGCGCCGCTGGGGGCGCAATGCATCGAGATCGGGCCGGTGAATGCGAGCATTCACAAGGTCGATGAGAATGTGTTGGTGGCGGATCTGGAGGCGTTGCCGGGGTTGTATCTGGGGTTGATTGAGCGGTTGATGGTTGGGTGATTGGGGGCGGTTGGTGTCCCGCATTTCCTTGAAATCTTCGCTGTAGTTGTATTTCCGCGGTCGCGGCTTGCGCCGCTCCTACAGGGAGGCCATGTGGCTCGGCTTGTGCTTGAAGCTGCGCAGTTCATCCAGCGCTGCGAAGCATCGAACTCGCGCTNNTGTGCGCCGTGCGCCACCGAGACAGGATGTCTCGTGTGGCGCATGCCCGCGTATGCACCGATCGCGCGGGCACTTGATTCAA
>NZ_LMHM01000011.1:506906-506982 GCF_001427785.1 Lysobacter sp. Root690 | reverse complement strand
CCCGCCGCTTTAGTGGCGGAAGCTTTTGATCTAGCTTCAGCTTTCAAAGCTTTCAAAGCTTTAGAGCCTTTGAAGC
>NZ_LMHM01000011.1:437549-506833 GCF_001427785.1 Lysobacter sp. Root690 | reverse complement strand
GACATCCATGTCCCGGTGGCGCACGGCGTGCATCCTGCACGCCGCCCTTCGGGTGTGCTTTTGCTAACGCGAGTTACGGGCTTCGCAGCGCTGGATGAACTGCGCGGCTTCAGACTCAAGCCAAAGCTAAAGCTATGCTTCAACGGCAACGGCAACGGCAACGGCAACGGCAACCGAAACCGCAAGCATGATGCGCGGAGTCGCCACGCCGCCTAAGCAATCACTACGGCTTCAACGTCAAGGTATAACGCGCGGTGCCCGGCAAGAACGGCGTCGGCCGCCCGTGTACCCAATCGTCATGACCCGCGCCCCAGAACGGCGACAGCGGATGCCCGCTCTGGCCGCCGGGCATGTGGATGATGCCGTCGACCTCGTGGCCCGGCGATACCACCATGCGTTCGGAGGCGCCGAAATCCGGTCGCTGTACGCGCGGCATCGCCGCGTCGCCGGGAAGTTGGTCGAACGGCATGCACAGCGCGCGCTTGGCGAAGCCGGGCAGGGCCGAGGCGAGCGGGTGGCAGATGCGCGCGGTGTTGTGCTCGCCCCACGAATGCTTGGCCAAGGCCGCGGCGGCGTTGGCGCCGGGCGCGATATCGAAGTCGTCGAGCACGTCGCGCGCGGCGTGTTCGAGCAGGTCGTCCCATGATGCTTCGTTGCGCGGCAGCAGGTTCGCCGGACGCTGCTCAAGCAGCGGCCAGACCACGCCTTCGAGTTGCTTGAATTCGGGCATCTCGAATTGCTTGCCCAACGCGACCTGCGCCGGTGCGGTCAGGCCGTTGGCGATGCGGGTATGCACGGCGCGACGCCAGTTGCGGACCAGGCGATAGCTGACCGAACCGGGTTCGGCGCGGCCTTCCCAGTGTTTCGCGGCGGCGGCGATCGTGCTCAGCGCGGTGCCGTTGCCGTTCTTGTCCGTACGCGCGGCTTGATCCTGCAACAGCTTCCACCAGCGCTGCAGGAACAGGGCGCGATCATCGAGCTGGATCGCCAGCAGATCGCGTTCGTTGAAACGCTGCTTGGCGAACAGGCCGTCTCGGATCTGTCCGGCGCGCGCGCCCAGCACATAGTTACCGTCGCCGATGCGTTCGAGTTCCAGGCCGTCGAGGGTGCGGGTGTTCGCGGTCCACAGTCGGCCCGACGGCGGCGCGATCAGGTGCGGTGCGTCCTGGGTCTGGATGGTCCATGGCGGACAGGTCGGCGGCGTGAGCGCTTGCCCGCGCGGGTCAGCGTTCTCGACCGCCAGCTTGGTGGCGCAATCGCCTTCACGCTCGGGAATCGGGCCGAGCAGGCGCCAGCCGATCTTGCCGTCGCGGTCGCCGACGACCAGGTTCTGCACCGGCAGGGCGACATCGCGCGCGATGCTCATCGCGTCGTCGACCGATTGCGCGCGAGTCAGTTCCGACAGGCCCATGTTGAGCGCGCCGGGCAGATGCGCCGACCAGCGCAGCGCCAGCGCGCTGCCGTCGGCGTTGTCGTGCATCAGCGGGCCCCAGGCGGTTTCGCGTACGAGGAACTTCTGCGCCGCGCGGCCTTTGACCGCGATGAGTTCCTCATGCTCGATCAGGCCGGCGCAGCCGCCGGCCTTGGCGGTGCTCGCGCAACCCGGTTCCAGCGACCAGTCGGCCCAGTCGCCGTAGCTGTTGGTGAACGCCCAGGCGACCTGGCCGTTGCTGCCGACCACCAGCGCCGGCAGGCCGGGCAGGGTGAAGCCGTTGGCGTCGATGCGGCCGCCGGGCACGCGCGTGTCGGCGTAGCGCAGGCGCGCGCGGAACCACAGGTTGGGCGCGCGCAGGCCCAGGTGCATGTCGTCGGCGACGATCGCGCGGCGGTCGGCGGTAAGGCTGCCGGCGACGGCGAAATTGTTGCTGCCGATCTCGTCGGGAAACGGCAGTTGCAGCAGGCCGCCAGGCGCCGGCGTGGGCAGTTTGCGCAGGTCGACCTGATCGGCGCCAGGCAGGACTGCGTCGCCGATCGGCGCGCCGAACAGCGGCGCATCCCAACTGGTGCCGGCGTGGGTCAGCAGTTGGTACAGCGGCGCGGGCAGCGAATGGCCTAGCTGCCAGTCGCCGAATTCGCGCGCATTGCCGCCGTCCTGCAGATCGAAATACATGGCGTAGCCGACCAAGGCAGAGTCGGTCACTGTCCACGCCTCGGGCTGCGCATGCAGCAGCAGATACGGCCACGGCTTGCGCGACAGCCCGTGCAGGCCGGCATTGACGCCGTCGCTATAGGCCTGCAGCAGCGCGGTCTTGTCGGCGGCGAAGGCGGCCAGTTCTTTGTCTACGCGGCTGCGCAGGCGGTGCACGCGATGGCGGCGGTCGTAATCGAGCGCGCGTTCGCCGAACAGCGCCGACAGCTCGCCGGCGGCGGTGCGCCGCAGCAGATCCATTTCGAAGTAGCGCTCCTGGCCGTGGACATAGCCCAGCGCGCGCATCGCATCGGTTTCGTTGGCGGCGTCGACGGTGACCACGCCGAGCGCATCGCGCTGGATCGTGACCGGCGCCGACAGGCCGGGCAGGGCGAGCTCGCCCTGCAATTGCGGCAGGCTGCCGCGCAGCAACCACCAGGCGCCGACCGCGGCGATCGCGAACAGGCAAAGCAGCGCGAGCACACCGCGCTTGATCCATTTGGCCATGAAGGTCCTCCGTGGGGCGAGCTTAGCCGAAGTCCGCGGCGGCTCGGCGAAGCTGGGATGAAGTGGCGGGTTCGTCGAAGAAAGGTTTTGTTCGGGCGGCCACGGAATCTGGCTTCTTGTCATGGTGAGGCGGCAGGCGGCCGCTTTTAAATTCGCCGCAACCGGCCTGCTGCCTGGCCAAATAGCGGCGGGATTGAAGGCCCTTGCAGGTGAAGACGCCAGGGCGGGTGGGACGGGCGGGGGCAAATCGCGGGTCCGCGACGGCCGTCGCGCTGGCCCGCATCCGGGGCGCTTGCATCCGGCGGCGTCCTCAAGCAGGATCGGTCCATGAGCTCGCATCCCGCCATCGCCACTGCCCGCAACGCCGCCTTCGCCGGCCGCGCGCGTTCGGCCGCGGTACGGGGCAACAATAATAATCGCAATAACGCCAGCCTCCCGCGGGCCGGCGATTAGCGCGCGCAACACACGCTCAATCGCTCAGGAAGCCCGCACTGCGAAGTGCGGGCTTTTTCGTTATTGGGTCATGTATCCGTCCTTGAATAAGAGCCCGGCCATCCATGGCCTGGGATTCAACAAAGCCTCACACCCCCACTGGAGATGCGTCGATGTGCTCGATCCTTGGTTTGTTCGACCTGCGCCCCGGCGCCGACCTGCGGCCGCTGCGGCCGCTGGCCCTGTCCCTGTCGGCGAAGCAGCGCCATCGCGGACCCGACTGGTCCGGCGTCAGCGTCGAACCACGCGCGATCCTGGTGCATGAGCGCCTGGCCATCGTCGATCCGACCGGCGGCTCGCAGCCGCTGCGTTCGGTCGACGGCGACCTGGCGCTGGCGGTCAACGGCGAGATCTACAACCATCGCGAACTCGAGCAGCAGCTCGCTCAACCGTATGCGTTCCAGACCAAGTCCGACTGCGAAGTCATCAACGCCCTGTACCGCGAAAGCGCCGACCTGGGCGAACTGCTCAACCGTCTCAACGGCATCTTCGCTTTCGCCCTGTGGGATGCGGCGCGCGGCCGCTACGTGATCGCGCGCGATCCGTTCGGCGTGTGTCCCTTGTACTGGGGCCACGACGCCGACGGCCGTTTGTGGGTGGCCTCGGAAATGAAGGCGCTGGCGCGGCTGTGCGACGACGTCGCGGCGTTCCCGCCCGGGCATTATTACGACAGCGAGGTCGGCGTGCCGGTGAAGTACTACCAGCGTCCGTGGCGCGATTACGCGGCGACCGAGGGCGTGGAAGTGTCGAAGCAGGAACTGCGCGAAGCCTTCGAGCGCGCGGTGCATCGGCAGATGATGAGTGACGTGCCGTATGGGGTGCTGTTGTCGGGTGGTCTGGATTCGTCGTTGGTCGCGGCCTGCGCGGCGCGTTTCGCGCGTCGGCGCATCGAAGAGGACGATCAGGCCGAAGCTTGGTGGCCGCGTCTGCATTCCTTCGCGATTGGCCTGGAAGGCTCGCCCGATCTGGCCGCGGCCGAGGTCGCCGCAGCCGCGCTTGGCACCGTCCATCACGGCTTCACCTACACCTTCGAAGAAGGCCTGGACGTGCTGCCCGATGTGATCGCGCACATCGAGACCTACGACGTCACCACGATCCGCGCCTCCACGCCAATGTTCCTGCTCGCGCGCCGGATCAAGGCGATGGGGGTGAAGATGGTGCTGTCGGGCGAAGGCTCGGACGAAATCTTCGGCGGCTACCTGTATTTCCACAAGGCGCCGAACGCGCGCGAGTTCCACGAAGAACTGGTGCGCAAGCTCGATGCGCTGCACAGCTTCGACTGCCTGCGCGCCAACAAGTCGATGATGGCCTGGGGCGTGGAGCCGCGGGTGCCGTTCCTGGACGTGGAGTTCATCGAAGTGGCGATGCGCATGGACGCGCAGGCCAAGATGGTCGACAAGGCCTCGGGCCGGATCGAGAAAGCGGTGTTGCGCGAAGCCTTCGAAGGCTATCTGCCCGATTCGATCCTGTGGCGGCAGAAGGAACAGTTCAGCGACGGCGTGGGCTATGGCTGGATCGACGGGCTCAAGGCGCACGCCGAGGCGCAGGTCGGCGATCGCGAATTCGCCACCGCCGCCAGCCGCTTTCCGATCAACACCCCGCAGACCAAGGAGGCCTATTACTACCGCGGTCTGTTCGAGCGTCTGTTTCCCGGCACCGCCTGCGCCGAGTCCGTGCCCGGCGGCAAATCGATCGCATGTTCCTCGCCGGCGGCGATCGCCTGGGATGCGTCGTTCGCCAATGCCGCCGATCCGTCAGGCCGCGCGGTGGCGGGCGTGCATCAGGCCGCGTTGGTCTGAGCCGGCGAAGCCGGGCGCCGCGGTGGCGGCGTCCGGCCTGGCGATCAGATACCGCAGCCGTTCCAGGTGCGCTCCAGTGTTCGCGTCTGCGGCGGGCCGCTGGCGCAGGTGACTACGACCGTGGCGACGCCCTTGAGTTGGCAGCCGGCATCCTTGAAGGCGAGTTGGCCGGCGTGAGCGGACGTGGCGGGAAAGGACGCGCTACCGCTGCGCGAATCCTCATTGACGTCCCAATTGGGATGGATGCTGTCGCGCCAACTGGCGGAAGCGTAGACCGTGTAATTGACCGGAAGCGGAGCGGGCGGACTGAAACCGTCGGGCTGCAGGTCGGCGTCGGCGCTGACCTGAGCGGTGGTGCCGGTCTGGCCGAAGCTTAGATTCAAATCGATGACATAGCCGCAGATAGGAATGATGGAGGACGCATTCGGTGGCGGCGTCGCGGCGGCGGCCGAGCACAGGACCAAGGCGAACAGGCCTGTCGTGCAGGCGGGGATCAACGATTGCTTGCGCATGGAACGTTCCTTGTTTAAGTGATGATCGATGAAGTCGGCACGCGTGCGTAGCCGACATCGTTGGCTTCGAGATAACGCCGCGTGCGTTGGTGCGTTCGCCGCGATCCCCTGCGTTACGCATGGTCTCAAAGCCCGCAACCGACCCAGGTTTGTTGTTTGCTGCGATTGTCGACCGTGCCGTTCGGGCAGACCACGTCGATGACGGCGTATGCGCTCAGCTCGCAAGTCGGGCTGCGGCCGGCGAGCTTGATCGCTTCGGCCGGCGCCGGCGGATACTGGTTGTCGCCTTGAAGCTGCGTCGTGGTGAAGGTGCGCGGATCGCTCGGACTGTTGCGGTGCCCCGCCTGCGAACGCAGGGAGTAGTGCGGCACCGGAGGTGGCGGTGGGCTGAAGCCGTTGGCCGGAACGATGGTGGTGTTGACGACCACCGTCGCGGTGGAAGTGGTGTTGCCGAAATCGAAGACGAAGCGGCCGGTGTAGGCGCCGTTGCACAGCGGGACCGAAGCGTCGACATCCGGCGGTGGCGTGGCGCCGGCGGGCAGCGAGGCGAGCAGGCACAGGGCCAAGGTCGCGCACAGGCCGATCGAGGGATTCTTGCGCATGGAACGTTCCTTGTTTGAGTGGCGAATCGGTGAAATCGGCGGCGCGGACGCAGCCGGTATCGTTGGCTTCGGAACCATGCCGCTGGCGTCGGGGCGTTCGCTGCCGTCGCCGAACCCTCGCGCCGGCGGCGGCCAGCGCCGGCGGACGATGCAACTGTTCATGGTTCATCCTTGCAGTGAGTGACTCAGGCGCGCGAAATCCTTCGTGCGCTTACGGGTACTCGCAATCGGCGCGAACAACGGCTCATGGTTCGGCAAGGTTGCGCCGGATCTGCCTGACGGCGGACTCGAGGCCGGACGTCGTGCGCAGCGGTGGGCGTGCGCGCAGGCGAGGTACCCCGGCTCGGACCGGCGCGATCGTTCCGTGCCGATCGCCGGTCGATCGATGTCGCGCAACGTAAAGCCGTGGTAGACGATGTAATCGGCCGACCACGGCGTGGGCATTCGTCGCGACAAGCAACGCCGCTATCGCATCAAGTTCCGGCCGATGCGTTACCGAGCGCGCGGCCACGCGTCAGCGCGCGGCCGCCGAACAGCTTACAAACCGCAACCGACCCAATTGCGCGTCAGCTGCTTGGTTTCCCAACTGCCGTCGGGGCAATGCACGTTGACGATGGCGCTGGCGACCAGTTCGCAGCCGGCATCCTTGAACAACATGCCGTTCGCGGTGACCGGCGCGGTCGAATAGGCGCCATAGACTTCGCTGCTGTGAGTGTCGCTGGTCCAATTGGGGTTGACGGCGTTGCGCCGCATCACCGTGCTTTCGGCGACGAAATAGCTTGGAAACGGGATCGAGCCGTGGGCGAAGGGATGGCGCACCAGGCTGGCTTCGGCGTGGGCGCTGGCGGTGGTGCCGCTCTGGCCGAAATCCAGTTTGAGTTTGGCCGAATACTTGCCGCCACAGGCGGACTGGTTTTCCCAGACGCTGGGCGGATCGGACGCGAATGCGGCCAGCGGCAGGATCAGTGAGAGCAAACCGGCGGCCAGCGCCGAGGCGGTGTGGGTCTTGAGCATGGCGAATCTTCCTTGGGTGTCGATGGACTGAAGTCCGCGCGGCCCTGTCCCCTTGGGCGTCCCATCCGGTCGGACGTACGCCCGGATCGCGCGAACGACGCCGCCGTGGGCGGCGTCGCGGCGAATGTGGCGCAGGCGGCATCCGGCGTGAATATGCCTGGGAGGGGTTTGCGATGAAGCGCGGATCGGGCCGACGAAACCGCGCGAGCGACGAATGAAATTATCCGAAGCGATCAGCCGCGCGCCGGATAATCCTTGCAATCGACCCAGTGCACGCCGGCGCCGCGGGTGTGCTGCAACACCCATGGCAACGCGATGCGTGCCTTGTCGTGTATGTCGTGGAACAGGATCGTGCCGTGCCGCCACAGCAGCATCAGGCTGAGCATGCGGCCTTGCATGTCGGTCGGCGTCATCTTCGCGTTCCAGTCCTGCGAATCGATGCCCCACAGCACCACGCGCTGGCCGTGTTCGCGAAAGAAAGCGCCGCTGTCGGCAAGACGCTGTCCGTATGGAGGTCGGAACAAAGGCACGTACAGCGGGCCGGATTGAGCCTTGATCAAGGCCGCGCTGCGCACGACCGAGTCCTGCCATTGCGGCCAGCGCGAATGCGACTGATGCTCCCAGCCGTGCGAGGCCACGCACATGCCGGCATAGCGCTGCGCGGTGCTCAGCTTCGGATTCGCCGCGACCTGTTGCTGCAAGGACTGCCCGAGCAGGAAGAAGGTCGCGTCGAGCTTGTGCTCGCGCAACATCCGCAGCAGTTTGTCGGTGTTGCCGCCGGCCGCGCTGGGGCCATCGTCGAAGGTCAGCAGGAACTGCCGGTCGGGCAGTTCGCTGCCGTCGACTTCGTCGGCCGAATAGGTGTCGATCTCGCTGCTGGTGCGCGGGAACAGCGCGGCCAGGCGCAGTTGTTCGTCGAGATAGATGCGATGGAAACGCGCCGCGTCGCCGCGCCAGGCGGCGTAGGCGGGATCGGGCGCGGCGTTGAAGGCGAGTGCTAGCGCGCGCAACGCGACGGTGTCGGCGGCGGGTTGGCAGAACGCTTCGCGCGGCGCGCAGGCGCGCGCGGCGAGGCGGTAGTTCGTGCTCAGCCGCTGCCAGAAACGCGCGCGGATCTTGTCGACCCAGGCGCGATCGATCTGCTTGAGCTTGAGCCTTTGCGCCAAGGCCGAGTCGTCGACGGCTTCGCTGAGCGCCAGTTCGTGGCCGAAGGCGAGTATCTCGGCGCGCGAGGCGCGATCGAACGCGGCCGGCGAATTCAACGCGTGCGGCCAGGTCGCGCGGTCGGCGCGGGCGACTTCGGACGGGCCGGCGGCCTGGGCCGTCGTCAGCGCGCCGCACAGCAGCAGCGACAGCGCCAACAACATCGGACGGCGCATGCGCACGCGCTCGCCGCGCGGGTGTTCAATAGCCACTGACACGCTCCAATGCCTGATCGTAGGTCTTGTCCGGCTTTTCGCGCTTGGCCGCCAGATAGTTCGACATGGCCCGTTCGTACTGGCCGTCTTCTTCGTAGAGTTTGCCGATGTTGTAGTACGCGCCGGCGCGGATCGTCGCCGCGCCCGCGCCCTTGGCCAGGGCGATGGCCTTGCGCGAGGCCCAGATCGCCTCGGCGGCGCGGCCCAGCTTGACGTAGGCCAGGCCCAGATTGCTGTAGCTCAGCGCATGCGCGGGATTAAGTTCGATCGCCTGCTGGTACAGCGCCACCGCGCCGCGCAGATCGCCGTTGCGATACGCCGCTTCGCCGCGCAGATTGGTCGCGATCGCCGCGTCGCCGGCTTCGCTGCCAACTGGTTCATCGCCGCCGTGTCCGCCGATGCGCGCGATCTCGTCGCCGATACGCTCGGCATTGACCGCGACCGTGCTGATCGCATTGAGATCGTCAAAGCGGCCTTCGCCATCGACCCGAAACACGGTCCACAGATTGCCGACCTGATCGCGCGGCACCCGGTAACTGCGCACCAGCGATTCGCCGACGTAGACGAACACCTGCGCCTGGCTGCGCGCGAGCGCGCGGCTGTCGGCCCGGTCGCGATGGCCGAAGTCGTGGACCGCGAAGGTGTACGCCTCGCCGGGATGGCGGCGTTGCACGGTGATGGTTTCCGGGCCGCGCTGGCCGCTGTGATCCAGGTCCAGGCTGGCGTCTCGTCCGCTCTTGCGTTCGAAATAGACGTGATTGCCGGGATAGCTCAGATGCGCGTCCAGATCGGCCGGGGTATCGCCCCAGCTGAGCACCACGCGCAGGCCGTCAAGATTGTGCATCACCGGGCTGAGCGCATACGCCGGGACGTCGCAGGGGCATTGCGCGATCAGTTCGGCGTAACCGGGTTTGCTGATCACCAATCGCGATTGTGGATCGCGCGCGAGCACCGGGTCGAGCGTGGCGCGGCCTTGCGCGTCGGTGGTCGCGACCAGCGAGGGTCGGTCGGCGCGTTGCAGGCTCACCGTCGCGCCGTCGATGGGGTGATCGGCGAGGGTGGCGCTGACCACCTGCACGCGGTCGCTTTGCGCATGCACCGGCCCGACCGTCGAGGCGAGGCCGATCACACAGGCAAGGGCGGGCGCGGCCATGCGGCGAAACATCCTGATTGCGTTCCTGGGGCGGCGGGTCGGGGGCGAGGATGGTGGCGATGATACGCAATGCCGGCGTCGGGTTGGGTGGCTTTACCCCGCCTGGAACGTGCACTGCGCGGCGGTCCGCGCCACCACGCCTGTTAGGCTGTAGCGGCGCGGCGGTGGCTGTCGGACTCGGCTCACGACCGGCCCACGACTCGGCCATTGCCCCGTCCGCGCGATCGATCAACGGCAACCGCAACACGGGAGACGCGCGATGGCAGCTCAGGCGCAGGGCAGCGAACTGGTCAATGTGGTGGTGCTGCTGGCGGCGGGCGTGATCGCGGTCCCGGTGTTCAAGCGGATCGGCCTGGGCTCGGTGCTCGGTTATCTGGCCGCGGGGCTGGCGATCGGGCCGTTCGGGCTGGGTTTCTTCGCCGATCCGCAGGCGATCCTGCATGTCGCCGAACTCGGCGTGGTGATGTTCTTGTTCATCATCGGCCTGGAGATGCGGCCCTCGCACCTGTGGAGCCTGCGTCGCGACATCTTCGGCCTGGGCACCGCGCAGATCGCGCTGTGCTCGGCGGCGATGACCGGGGTCGGGCTGTTGTTCGGTTTTCCGCCGGTGGTGGCCTTCATCGGCGCGATGGGCTTCGTGCTCACCTCGACCGCGATCGTGATGCAGATCCTCGGCGAACGCGGCGACCTGGCCTTGCCGCGCGGTCAGCGGATCGTCGCGATCCTGCTGTTCGAGGACCTGCTGATCGTGCCGCTGCTGGCGCTGGTCGCGCTGATGGCGCCGCCGGACGCGAGCGGCGTCACCCATTCTCGCTGGCTCGACATCGGCATCGCCATGGCTTCGTTGGCGACCCTGCTCGCGGCCGGCATCTGGCTGTTGAACCCGCTGTTCCGCGTGCTCGCCGCGGCCAAGGCGCGTGAGGTGATGACTGCGGCGGCGCTGCTGGTGGTGCTCGGCGCGGCGCTGCTGATGCAGATCGGCGGCCTGTCGATGGCGATGGGCGCGTTCCTGGCCGGGGTGCTGCTGTCGGAATCGACTTTCCGCCATCAGCTCGAGGCCGATGTCGAACCCTTCCGCGGCATCCTGCTGGGCCTGTTCTTCCTCAGCGTGGGCATGTCGCTGAACCTGACCGTGGTCGCGGCGAACTGGCCACTGATCGTCGGCGGGGTGCTGACGCTGATGTTGGTCAAGGCGCTGTGCATCTACATCGTCGCGCGGCTGCTCAAGTCCTGCCACACCGAGTCGCTGGACCGCGCGGTGCTGATGGCACAGGGCGGCGAATTCGCGTTCGTGCTGTTTTCCGCCGCCGCCGCGGCCAAGCTGATCGACGCCGAGATCAACGCCAACCTGACCGCCATCGTGGTGCTGTCGATGACCTTGACCCCGCTGGCGATCATCGCCTTGCGCAAGCTGTCGCCGAAGATCGCGCTGTCGCTGGAGGGCGTGGACGAACCTAACGGGCTCAGCGGCAGCGTGCTGCTGATCGGCTTCGGCCGGTTCGGCCAAGTCGTTTCGCAATCGTTGCTCGCGCGTGGGGTCGAGGTGTCGATCATCGACACCGACGTGGAGATGATCGAAAGCGCGCAGACCTTCGGTTTCAAGGTCTATTACGGCGACGGCACGCGCCTGGACGTGTTGCATGCCTCCGGCGCCGACAGCGCCCAGTTGATCGCGATCTGCATCGACGACCGCGCCGCTGCGACGATCACCGCGCAGCTGATCCGCCACGAATTTCCGCAGGCGCGCTTGCTGGCGCGCAGCTTCGACCGCGAACACGCGCTGGACCTGGTGCATGCCGGGGTCGACCTGCAGGTGCGCGAGACCTTCGAATCGGCGATGCGCTTCGGCGAGGCGGCGCTGGTCGAACTCGGCGTGCCGGTCGACGAAGCCGCCGAGGTGGTGGCCGACATCCGCCGCCGCGACGCGGAACGGTTCGAACTCGAACTGGTCGGCGGCGTGCGCGCGGGGACTTCGCTGTTGTACGGCAACATGCAGCAGACCCCGCTGATCGCGCCCAAGCCGCGGCCGTCGCGGCAGGATCACGAGGACGAGCACGCGCCCGGCATTTCCGCTTGAGCGAGCGCTGGCGCGTTCGACGCATACACAGGAGACATCATTAATGGCATGGACGCTTTGGCATTTCGTGTTTCCGGCCGCCGCCGTGCTTGGCGTCGTGTTCATGATCCTCGCGTTCAAGTACGGCATGCGCGTGCACGCCAGCGCGACGTTGGCGCGGGTGCGCCCTTTGCCGCGGCAGCGGCTGGAATTGCCCGGCACGGTCTATTGCAACGTGTCGATCGAGCGCCGCGACTATCGCAATTATTTCGACGACGCGCGCTTCGTCCTGCGCGACGCGAAAGGCGCCGAGCTGGAGCAATACGGCAAGTGGCTGCGGGTGCGCTACAACCGTCAGCCGCCCCCGGACCGGGTCGTCACCAGTTTCATCACCCCCGACGATGGCGTGGTCGAACTGTCGATCGAAAACCCCGCGCCTGAAGCCGAAACGGCGACCTGGGTGGTGATCCAGCGCGATGTCGAGCAGGTGGTGGCGATGTGGGTGGCGCTGGGCATCACCGGCGCGGCGATGGCGATGTTCGGATCGGCGTTCGCGGCGGTGTTGTGGAGCAGTACCTTGCTGCAAAGCGGCGCGGCCGGCGGTTGAGGCTGCCGCCGCGGGCGTAGTCAGCGCTTGGCGCTCGCGCAATCGGGCGGCCAGCGTTTATCGGGCGACGTCGTCAGATCGACCACGAAGAATTCGCCGGAGCGTTCGCCGTCGGCCTGCGCGAACAACAGCCGGTCGCCGCGTGGCGACAGCAACGGACCGACCTGGAACACATCGGCGCGCGCGGCGATGCGGCCGCGCTCCTTCCAGGCATTGCCGCTGCGTTCGAAACGGTACAGATGCGAGCGGTCGCCGCGGTCGATCACCGCGATCATGCGACGGCCGTCGCGCGAAACCTCGGCTTCGTACTCGTTCGCCGCGGTGCTGACCGGCGAGCCGAGATTGCGCACCTGCCAGGCGCCCTCGGCTTGCGGCGTGGCCAGGTAGATATCGCCGTTGCCATGGCCGCCGTCGCGGCTGGAGCCGAAGTAAAGACGACCGTCGGCCGTCGCGCGCGGCAGCAGTTCGGACGCTTTCGAATTGACCGGTTCGGGCAGGCGTTGCGGCTGACTCCATTCGCCTTCGCGTGTGCGTTCGACGACGTAGATGTCGAGGTCTTCGCCCTTGGGGTCGTGGCGCGCGGATACGAAATACAGGCGGCGGCCGTCGGCGGTCACGAACGGGTCCGCGTCGAGGCCCGGCTTGGACGCGGCGAACGGTGGCGCGCTTGGCGTCGACCAGCCGCCGGCCTCGCAGCGCGAATGCAGCAGCCGCCAGTTGGCGAATTGCCGGTCGCTGCGCATGAAATAGATCTCGCGGCCGTCGGGGCTGAAGGTCGGCGAGGATTCGTATTGGTCGCTGCTGATATTCGGCGGCGCCCAACGCAGCGGTTCGGGCGCATGCGCCGAGGGACGGTGGTAGGCCATGGCGTAGGCGGTCGCGCAGGTCGCGGCGAGCAGGGCGCTGGCCAGCCAGTACACGGCGGGTTCCGGATGACGCGGAGGCGTTGGGTTCACTGTGGCGTCCTGTGCGCGGAGCGCTAGTCGTCGCGTTGCCGCTGCTGGAACCGCCGCGCCTTGGCCACGTTGCCGCAGGTGGCCATATCGCACCAGCGCCGGCGGCCGTTCTTGGAGGTGTCGATGAACACCCAGCCGCAATCGTTGCCGTCGCACACGCGCAGCCGGTCCAGGCGCGCGTCCTTGAGCAGTTCGATCGCATACGCGGTGATGACGTGCGCGATCAGATCGAGGCCGGAACGTTCTACCGACCATTGCGTCTGCAAGCGCGAATCGCGCGAGACCAGCCGCGCGGCGCGCGAGGCGGCGAGCCGCGCCTGATCGAGGCTGTCGAGCGACGCATCGTCCGGCTGCCGGCCGTGGGCGAGCGCGTACAAGGCTTCGCACAGCGTTTCGCGCAAGGTCTTGCAGCGCGCCAACGCGGCCGCGGCCTTGGCCGGCGACTCGGCGGCGAGCGTGTCCAGCGTGTTCAGATCGCCGCGCGCGAACAACTCGCTCTGGCGCGCCCAGCGCAGCAGCCCGGCATAGTCGTCGAGCCAGTCGCGCGGCTGGGTGTCGCGCGCGGTGACGGTGTTGACCAAGTCCAGGGCAGGGTCGCCGCCGACCAGATCGGCCGGTTTGAAGGCATGGAATTCCAGTTGCATGCTTCACCTTTAAAATTCGTTTTAAAGGTTATAGCGATTCGGGCCCGGGCGGCAATGCGGCATCGACGGATTTCCGATGGGCGGCATGCGCGCAAGCCGTCACGCGATCTGCGCCGGATCTGGTTCACCCTGACCGCCACCTTGGTCTGCCCTTTCGTCGGAGAACCCCGCCATGCCCTCCTCCCGATTGTCTGTCGCAGTTTCGCTGGCCTGCCTGAGCCTAGGCCTCGCCGCTTGCACTCGGCACGACGCACCAGCGCCGTCTACCGCCGAACCGACCGCGTCCGCCGCCAGTGCTCCGGCTCAGCCCGCCGAACCGGCCGCGCAGCCGTTGCAGACCCAGGTCTACAACCCCGGTAAGAACGGCCTGTTCCAGGTCAGCTCGGTGCTGGTCACTGGCGCGCGCGATGCGGTGTTGATCGACGCGCAGTTCGGCGCGGCGCAGGCGCGCGAACTGGTCGAGCGGATCAAGGCGTCCGGCAAGACCCTCACCACCATCTATATCAGCCACGGCGACCCGGATTACTACTTCGGCCTGGACACGCTGCAGGCCGCCTTTCCGCAGGCGAAGATCCTGGCGACGCCGCAGACGGTCGAACACATTCGCGCGACCCAAGCGGCGAAACTCGCCTACTGGGGCCCCAAGCTCGGCGCCGATGCGCCCAAGCGCATCGTGATCCCCGAGCCCTTGCAAGGCGACCACATCGAGCTGGAAGGGCAGGCCTTGCAGATCGTCGGCCTCGATGGGCCGACGCCGGACCGCAGCGTGGTCTGGATTCCTTCGATCCGCACCGTGGCCGGCGGCGTGCCGGTGGTGGCCGGCGAACATCTGTTCATGGCCGATACGCCCACGCCGCAATCGCATCGGGATTGGCTGGCGACGCTGCAAAAGATCGAAGCGCTCAAGCCCGACGTCGTCGTGCCCGGTCACTTCGCGCCCGGTTCGGCGCAGAGCTTGGACGCGGTACGTTTCAGCGCCGATTACATTCGCGCGTTCGATGAAGAGGCGGCCAAGGCCAAGGATTCGAAAGCCTTGATCGCGGCGATGAAGCGGCGTTATCCGGCACTGGAAGGCGAGTTGTCCCTGGATATCAGCGCCAAGGTCGCCAAGCGCGAAATGCCCTGGCCGTAAGCATTCGATGGTTGTCGCGCCTAAAAAAACGGGCCGCTGCATCGGCAGCGGCCCGCGTCCTTCACGCATGTTCAGACCGAGTGATCAGGGATTGAAATAGCTCGATACGCTCGAATAGATGTCCGAGAAGCGCGAGTAGTAATCCGGATCGCGCGGCGCGCTGCAGTACGAGGTTCCGCCGTACAGGCCGCCGCGCAGCTGATAGCCGCCGCTGCTGGTCACGGTGAACAGGCCCGAACCGGAGGAGCCGCCTTCGGTGACGCCCGTGTTCCAGACCACGCGGTACAGCGGCGACTTGCCGTCGATCGAGGTCGACAGGCCGGTCACCGAACCCAGCGAGTATTTCTTGACGTCGCCGGCCGGGTGGTGGATGCCTTCGATGGCGGTGCCGGTGGAGGCGATCGCCGAGCTCGACCAGCCCGCATATACCGCGCCCGACGGCGGCGCGGTCTTGAGTTCGAGCAGCGCGGTGTCGCGGGTGGTGTTGGCATGACGCAGATAGGCGCCGCCGCTGAGCGTGGTGTAAGCCGAATTCACCACCGAGCCGTTGCAGGTGGTGACGTCGTAGAACCAGTACGTCTGCAGGGTGTTGGCGACGGTCTGGGTGCTGATGCAATGCGCGGCGGTCCAGAACAGGCGCTTCTTCGGCGAGTAATTGTTGTTGAGCAGGGTGCCGGTGCACAGGTAGGTGCCGCCGCCGGTGGTGAAGGTCATGCGCGCGACCGACTTGGCCGTCGACACGAAACCCGACGGCGGGCTGACCCGGCACACGATGTCCTTCTCGCATGAATCGCTGTCGCCGATGGCCTTCTGCAATGCCTTCTCGCTGGCCGCCGGGCTGACGTCCAGGTGCGAGAGCTGCGGAATGTTGAGCGACAGCGACTTCGCGCTGACGCCCTTGGGCAGGACGATTTCGACCGTGGCGGTATCGCCGGCGACCACCGGCGACCAGCCCAGCGCATTGCCGGCGAAATCCGCGCCGCTTTGTTCGAACACGCGACCGTCGTTGCCGGCGAAATGCAGCAGCGCCGACTTGGCGCCGGCGCCGCGCAGCGACAGGCCCGCGCGCAGCGCGACCGCGCCGGCCGAGGACACTTCGAAGCGCGCGGCGCTACCGCCATTGGCCAGCGGCAGCCAGTTCAAGGTCTTGAGATCAACTTGGCTGCGCGCGATGTTGCGCGCGTAGCCGATTTCCAACGGCTCGCCGTTCTTGTCCTGGCGGACCCGGCGGTCCTTGAGCGCGGACACGTCCAGGCTGGTCGGCTGGCCCAGGCTGACCAGACGCGGCGCGGCGGCCTTGGCGGAGATCGCGAAATCGGCGGCGCCCATGGCGCCGGCCAACGGAGTTTCGGTGACCGGCGCCGAATCCATTTCGGCGTTGGCGGTCTTGGCGGACGCTTGGATCGAGAAGCAGGACAGGCCGGCGACGAGCGCCAGGCAGAGTGCGTTCTTGCGGATCATCGTGCGTTTCCTTGGGTGGCTAGGGGAATGTCGGCGCAGTGGCCGAAAGCTCCGCGTGACCACGCGGAGTGAGCACGCTATGCCGCATCGATATGGCTTTTTTGTGCTCTTATTCGGGCTTCTCGGAAGCCGGTGAAGTGCAAGCCGTTACCGATGAAACGGATTCGGTCAAGCGTGGTTGCGATCACAGATGCGGCGATCGGGACCAGGCGCGCGCATGCGCTATCGCTTGCACGATCGATGTATGGGGCCGGTAGCTGCGGCATTGCAACACGCGCAGGGCGCACGCGCGGCGCCGACGATGCGTGAGGCCTGGGCATTCGCGTCGGTATTTTTTGTCAGCTTCGCTATTGCGGCGAAGGCTTGCGCAACCGGGCTTGAGCAGGGTTTGTTGAAGCAGACGAAAAAAACCGGCCGCTGCTTGCGCAGCGGCCGGTGGCGACTTTCAGCCCGTGTCGACGATCAGGGATTGAAGTAACTCGCGACGCTCGGATAGATATCGGCGAAACGCGAGTAATAGTCCGGAGATTTCGGGTTGCTGCACGAAGCGCCGCCGCCGAGCAGGCCGCCGCGCAACTGATAACCACCGCTGCTGGTCACGGTGAACAGACCCGAGCCGGACGAGCCGCCTTCGGTGGTGCCGGTGTTCCAGACCACGCGATATAGCGGCGAGCTGCCCAGCGCCGACGACGACAATCCGGTCACCGTGCCCAGCGAATATTTCTTGAGATCGCCGCTGGGGTGATGGATGCCTTCGACCGCGGTGTTGGTCGAGCCGATCAACGCGTTGGACCAACCCGCGTACATCGCGCCCGCCGGCGGCGCGGTTTTCAGCTCCAGCAACGAGGTGTCGCGCGTGGTGTTGCTATGACGCACGAACGCCCCGCCAGTGAGGACGCTGTAAGACGGATTCGCGGTCGAGCCGCCGCAGGTGGTGGCGTCGAACAGCCAATACGTCTGCAAGGTGTCGGCGACGCTCTGCTCGGTGAAGCAATGCGCGGCGGTCCAGAACAACTGCTTCTTCGGCGAGTGGTTGTTGTTGAGCAAAGTGCCGGTGCAGATGAAGGTGCCCTGTGGATTGGTGAAGATCATGTGCGCGACGGACTTCGCGGTGGAAACGAATCCCGCCGGGGGATTGACCCGGCAGACGATGTCCTTGTTGCACGATCCGCTCGCGCCGATCCGGGCCTTGAGGCCTTTTTCGCCTACGACCGGGCTCGCATCCAGATGCGACAGGCGGGGCACGTTCAAGCGCAACGCCTTCGGATTCACGCCCTTGGCCAGCACCAGCTCGACCACGACCGTATCGCCCATGACCACCGGCGACCAACCGGGCGAGGCGCCGGCGAATTCGCCGCCGCGGCTCTCGAACACGCGGCCGTCGTTGCCGCCGAAATGCAGCCTGGCCGATTTCGCGCCGGCGCCGCTCAGCGACAGTGCCGCGCGCATCGCGACCGCGCCTTCGGACGACATCTCGAAGCGCGCCGCGCGGCCGCCGTCGGCCAGCGGTTGCCAGGCCAGGGTGTTCAAGTCGATGCGGCCGCGTTGCACGTCGCGGTTGAAACCGATTTGCAGCGGCAGACCGTCTTTTTCCTGCTGCACGCGCTGCGCTTGCAAGGTGCTGACGTCGGCGCGGGTGAGCGGAGCCAGGCTCAGCACGCGCGGCGCGGAGATTTTCGCCGAGGCGGCGAATTCGGCCGCGCCCAGGGCGCCGGCCGAAGGCGCCGCGGTCACCGGCGCGGAATCCATCTGCGCGATGGACTGAGCCGCGGCGGACGCCGACAGGCAGGACAATCCGACGAGGACGGCGATACGAAGCGTGTGGTTGACGATCATTGAGCGGTTCCTTATCAGGGCGAGCGGAAGCAAAGGGGAGCGAGTCCGGCGGGGTGGCCGCCGTGTCGTGCGCGGTCTGAGCGGATCCAGGCGATGGGTGGCGCGAGATCCGGGCCGGGCAGGGACGCTTCGAACCTAGGCCGCGCGCGCGGCGAGGTTTTGTGCGCTCTGGCGGACTTCGCGAAAGCCGCGCGGACGCAAGGGGCGGGGCGGCGATGGCGGCGGCCGATCTGTGAAACGCCTAGCAACCCACGCTGAAAATTTGGGTGCATAAGCGGCACAAAATCGCTGATCTGGTTCGAAAATCCGGCAAATGCCGGTTCGACTGCGCGAATGCATGTGGTCGCGCATACCTTCGGATGTGCCGTCGCGGGCCCGCTCAGCGGCTGGGATCGGCGCGACGGGCAGGCCCGGCGCGACCTCGCTCACGGCCCTGCCGAGGGGCCGCTGCGACGCCGCGTTCATGGCGATGTGAGACCATTTAGGCCATGACCAAAAAAACGAACAGTAAGAAGCCCGGTAAGCCCGGCACTGGCAACACCCCCTCGCACACCGGCGCCGGCCCGGGTCCCAGCAAGAAAGGCGGCGCCAAGCCGCCCGCGGCGCGCCCGCCCTGGCTGCCCGACAATCTCCAGCACGGCGCCAGCAAGACCCCGCGCAAGAAGGCCGCGTCCGGCCCCGCCAGCTTCCTCCCGCAGGTTCCCGGCCCCGCTGTCAAAGGCCCGGCCGGCAAAGCGCCGCCTTACCACGATCCCTACGCCGACCGCGAAGCCTCGCGCTACGAGCAGCCGATCGCCAGCCGTGAACTGATCCTGCAGACCCTGGCCGCGGCCGACGGCCCGATGTCGGCCGAGACCCTGGCCGAACAGCTCAAGCTCAGCGAGCCCGACCGCGCCGACGCGCTGGGCAAGCGCCTGGGCGCGATGATTCGCGACGGCCAGCTGATCCGTAACCGCAAGGGCGATTTCGCCCCCGCCGCGCAGATGGACCTGATCCCCGGCGTGGTGATCGCCAATCCCGACGGCTTCGGCTTCCTGCGCCCGGAAAGCGGCGTGGGCGACGACCTGTTCCTGCCGCCGTACGAAATGCGCAAGGCCATGCACGGCGACCGCGTGCTGGTCAGCGTCACCGGCATGGACCGGCGCGGCCGCCGCGAAGGCGCGATCGTGGAAGTGCTCGAACGCCGGCTCAACCGTCTGATCGGCCGCTTCACGATCGAGCAGGGCATCAGCTACGTCGTGCCCGACGATCGCCGCATCCAGCGCAATGTGCAGATCCCGCCGGACGCGCGCATGGACGCGCACAACGGCCAATTGGTCGTGTGCGAACTGGTCCAGGCGCCCGATCACAAGCGTCCGCCGATCGGCCGCGTGCTCGCGGTGCTCGGCGACAAGCTCACCGCCTCGCTGGCGGTGCAGGCGGCGATCCACGGCCACGAAATTCCCGACGTGTTCCCGCAGGAAACCCTCGACGAAGCCGCGGCGGTGCCGCTGACCGTGCCCGAGTCGGTGGCCGCGCAACGCGTCGACCTGCGCAAGCTGCCGCTGGTCACCATCGACGGCGAAGACGCGAAGGACTTCGACGACGCGGTGTATTGCGAAAGCAACCGCGACGGTTTCCGCCTGGTGGTCGCGATCGCCGACGTATCGCATTACGTCCGCCCGGGCACGCCGCTGGACGATGAGGCGCAAAAGCGCGCGACCTCGGTGTACTTCCCCGGCTTCGTCGTGCCGATGCTGCCGGAGACCTTGTCCAACGGCATCTGCTCGTTGAACCCGAAGGTCGACCGCCTGTGCTTCGTCTGCGACATGCAGATCGATCGCGAGGGTCAGGTCAGCGAGTCGAAGTTCTATGAGGCGGTGATGAACTCGCACGCGCGCCTGACCTACACCACGGTCTGGAACGCGGTCGGCGACGTCCCGGAAGAATTGAAGAGCGAGGCGCGCGCGCAGATCGGCTCGCTGCTGCCGAACATCGAGCGCCTGCACCAGTTGTTCCATGTGTTGTTGAAGGCGCGGCAGAAGCGCGGCGCGATCGAATTCGAATCCAGCGAAGTGCGCTTCGTGCTCGGCAGCAACGGCGAAGTGACCCAGGCCGGCATGCTCCAGCGCAACGACGCGCACAAGCTGATCGAGGAATGCATGATCGCGGCCAATGTCGAGGCCGCGAAGTACCTGATCGCGCAGGAAGTGCCGGCGCCGTACCGCATCCACGATCGCCCGCCGGAACAGAAGTACGCCGATCTGCAGGAGTTCCTCAAGGAATTCAAGCTGCGCATGCCGGCCTGGAATCAGGTCGAACCACGCGATTTCACCGCGTTGCTGAAGAAGATCCGCGAGCGTCCCGATGCCGCGCTGATCGAATCGGTGCTGCTGCGCAGTCAGAGCCTGGCGGTGTATGCGCCGGAGAACGTCGGCCACTTCGGCCTGGCGCTGCATGCTTACGCTCACTTCACCTCGCCGATCCGGCGTTATCCGGACTTGCTGGTGCATCGCGCGATCAAGCACGCGCTCAGCGGGGCCAAGCCGAGCACGTACGGCTATTCGCCGCGGCAGATGAGCGCGCTGGCGCTGCAATGCTCCGAACGCGAGCGCCGCGCCGACGAGGCCGAGCGCGAGGTGGACGAGCGCTACCGCGCCGCGTGGATGGAGCAGCATGTCGGCGGCGAGTTCGAAGGCACCATCAGCGGCGTGACCAGCTTCGGCCTGTTCATCGAACTCGACGAATCCAAGGTCAACGGCCTGGTCCACGTGACCCAGTTGCCACACGACTACTACCACTTCGATCCGATCCGCAAGACGCTCAAGGGCGAGCGCACCGCGCGCGAGTTCCGGCTCGGCGACCGGGTCGCGATCGTGGTGCTCAAGGCCAGCGTGGAAGACCGCAAGATCGACTTCCGCCTGGTCGAGGAGCGCGGCGCCAAGCCGTTGCCGCCGCGTGGGCAGCCGGCCAAGCGGACTAAGCAGAAGTATTGAGGCCCCGCGGCCGGCGTGGATCGGGAGTTACCTGACCGCGCCGGAACCATCCCAGGCTGGATGTGAGCCGAACGCTGGCCGTGGGGCTTTATCGCCCTGCGACCGCGCCCGTGTGCTGGTGAGGCTGCGGGTGACTGCGACTTCGTAACCACGATCCAGATTGCCTGTGATTGCGACCGCGGCGCGTTAATCAGTCGCCCCCTTTGACAAAGGGGGCGGGCGCCCGGCGCAACTTCGATTCGAGCCACCAACTCCAGCGCGGGGGATTTGCTCTTCTTCCGGGTGGTTGCGTTGCTGCGGGTGGGTAAGAGCAAATCCCCCCTGGCCCCCCTTTTTCAAAGGGGGGAATCCTTCGGCGGGTGTCGCGGGATGGGGCGATTGCTTCGGCTCGGACGCAAGAACCCGCGCCGGCCGGCCCCTGCCACGGCAAAGAAACGCCACGCCGCGCGACTCCCACGACCCCCGCCAACCGCCCCCAACCCTGCGGTAGCTTAGAATTCATCCCCCAAGATCCAGCCCCGGCCTCGCGCGCCCGCGCGGGCGCCCCGGCCACGACCGCCCCACGGAATCCCCATGAGCCAGAAACAATGGATCGCCGGCATCAACGCCGTCGCCGCCTCGATCGAACACGATGCGTCCAACGTGCGTGAGGTCCTGATCGAGGCCGGCGCCAAGAACCCGCGTCTGACCGAGATCGAGACCGCCGCGCGCCGCGCCGACATCGATGTGCGCCGGGTCGCGACCAATGCGCTCGAAGGCGTGGTCGGCAATCTGCGCCATCAGGGCGTGGTCGCGCGCTACGCCGCGGCCAAGACCTGGAACGAGAACGAACTCGAAGGACTGGTCGAAGCCGCCGAGGGCAAGGCGCTGATCCTGATCCTCGACGGCGTGCAGGACCCGCACAACCTCGGCGCCTGCCTGCGCAGCGCGGCGGCGGCCAACGCGACCGCGGTGATCATCCCGAAGGACAAGTCGGTGCAGGTCAACGCGACCGTGCGCAAAACCTCGGCCGGCGCGGCCGACAGCATTCCGGTGATCCCGGTGACGAATCTGGCCCGGGCCATGCGCGATCTGCAGCAGTTGGGCGTATGGATCTACGGTCTGGCGGGCGAAGCCGAGGCATCGCTGTACTCGATCGATCTCAAGGGCAACGTCGCCCTCGTTCTCGGCGGCGAAGCCGATGGTCTGCGCCGCCTGACCCGCGAGAACTGCGACCAGTTGGTCAAGATCCCGATGCCCGGCGGCAATGCGGCCAGCGGCGTGGAAAGCCTCAACGTATCGGTCGCCTCGGGCGTGACCTTGTTCGAAGCGGTGCGTCAGCGCGGCGCGGCGTGAGATGAGCCTGTCGCTGGGCCGGGGCATGAATTGGTTGTGGCTGTTCCCGGCCATCGGCGCGGCGATGCTGCTCGGCGCGATCGCGATCGCGGTGACGCAGCAACGGTTCCGGACTCACGCGCTGCATGCGCAGGGCTTGGTCGTCGACCACAGCTTCAGTCGCTCCGACGATTCGAGCAGCGGCGGCACCTATTGCCCGATCGTGCGTTTCACCGCCGCCGACGGCCAGCAGATCGAATTCGCCGGCGGCGTGTGTTCGCAACCTCGCGCCGAAAATGTCGGCGACACGGTGGCGGTGCTGTATCGCGGGGACGATCCACACGACGCCAGGATCGATTCGTTCCTGACCCGCTGGCTCGCGGTGATGGTCGTGGGCGGCCTCGGTAGCGTGTTTCTCGCGATCGGCCTGCTGGCGGTGGTACCGGGTCTGCGAGGCCGTCGCATCGCGGCCGACTTGCGCGCGACCGGCGTGGCGGTGCAGGCCGATGTGGTCGAGGTGGCGCGCGACAGTTCGATCAAGGTCAACGGGCGCTCGCCGTGGCGGATTCACGCGCAATGGCGCGATCCGGCCAGCGGCAAGATCCACCTGTTTCGCAGCGACATGCTCTGGTTCGACCCGAGCGACTATGTCGGCGAACATATCAGCGTGTTGATCCGGCCCGGTAAGCCCAAGCGCTACTGGGTGGATACGCGTTTTCTGTCCGAGCTGGCCTGAGCGCGGCGGCGCGGCCGCAACGGGCCGCGGGGTTACATCCCGGTCATCGAAGGCCGCGGGGCGCGTGAGAAACTGCGCATCACGAGGCGGGGACGACCCCGCTGCTTCAATCGCATCCGGGGACGGCCCCATCGTCAACCTGGAGTCAGTCATGTCCTGGATCTTGCTCGTACTCGCCGGCCTGTTCGAAGTGGGCTGGGCGATCGGTCTGAAATACACCGAAGGTTTCACCAAACTTTGGCCCTCGCTCGGCACGGTCGCGGCGATGATCGTCAGCCTGGGCCTGCTCGGCCTGGCGATGAAGTCGCTGCCGGTCGGCACCGCTTACGCGATCTGGGTCGGCGTCGGCGCGGTCGGCACGGTCATTCTCGGCATCGTGCTGTTCAACGAACCGGTCAATGCGTTGCGCATCGGCAGCGTTGTGTTGATCGTCGCCGGTCTGGTTGGTTTGAAGCTGGCCTGACGTAGCGCGTGGTTCGGCGTGATCGACGCGAGAGGCGTCGATGGCGCTGACACGTTGGAATCTGATCGATGCGGGAAAACCAGGCAGCCGGCGGGTCGATGACCTTGCCGGCTGTTTTCTTTTGATGCCGCTTCCAGTCGGCAGTTTGATCGCTTCTTCGTGTCGTGCTCTTACGGCAACGGCAACGGCAACGGCAACGGCGATGGCGATGGCGATGGCGGATCGCGTGTGCCAGGCAGTCGATCGATTGAACTGTTGCCCCCTTTACAAAAGGGGGCGAGCGCCATCGCGGCCTCGTTTCGATCGCAATTGTCTGCGCGGGGGATTTGCTTTTATCGCGGCAGACGCAGTGGCTGGAAGCAAAAAGCAAATCCCCCCTGGCCCCCCTTTTTCAAAGGGGGGAAGTGCTTGGGGCGCGCGCGGACAGCGGTTTATTGCAGCGCGTTGACCAGCAACTCATCGAACCGGCGCGCGATGTCGGCGATGGTCTGCGCCTTGTCCTGGCCGTTGATGATGCGCCGCGCTTCCTCGTAGTTCGGCAGTTGCCCGGGCTTGAAGTAGTTGTCGAGCTTCTTGCCGGTGAACCAGCCCTTCTTCATGCCTTCCATCGCGATCGCGTAAGCGACCTCGGGCTTCTTGGCATCGTCGGGCTTGTTGAGCAGATCGATACCGAGGATCTTGCCGGCGCGCTCGTAGTTGGCGCGGCCGGTCAGCTGCACGTAGCCGCGGCCGTGGAAGCGCGCGCCGTCGCCCGCGCGGGTGTTGCCGAGCATCTTGCCTACGCGGGTGTCCGGGCCGTACAGGCGGTTGAAGCGCGCGTCGTCACCGAACTCGTCGATCGGGCGCAGGGTGTGCGCGGTTTCCCATTTGAACGTCGCCAGGCAATAGGCGATCTGATTGCGATGCACCGGGTTGGAACTGAAACTGGCGTCCTGCTCGATGCGTCCGATCAAGAAGCGCAGCGCCTGCGCGAGGTCGTCGCGCAACGGTCCGAAGCGCTTGCGGTAACCATCGAGAAATTGCTCGTCGTCGAAAGCGAACATCCTGTCCTCCTGTCCATGAGTACCGTTCGTGCGCGCGGCGGGCGCGGCGCATGAGGGCGGTCGAGGCGGCGCGATGCCGCTCGATGTTCATTGAACGCGCGTGCTTTGGCGGGCAGGACAGCGAGGGGTGTTACAGCGGTGAAACATGTCGCGCCGGCTGTCGCGGCGATGGCTCAGCTCAGGTCGTAGCGCTCGAGCACCACCAGCACGGCGGCGTCGTATTGCCACAAGGTGGTGGTGCGATCGCATTCGGGGATCGGACATTCCGCCAGCGCCTCACCCCAGCGCAGCATCGTTGTCAGGTCTAGCCGCTGCTTCAGCGACGCGACCACGACCCGACGCGGCGTTGCGCCGAAGAACGCGAACTGCGGCGCGTCCGGGTCGAGCGTGCGCGACGGAATGCTGCCGTCGAGCAGCCAATGTCCGTCCCAGCCGATGTCCAGATACGTCGGGTTGTGCATGTGCTCGGGCTGCTGGCCGTCGAACAGCAGTGGTGCGGCGCCAGCGAGCCAGACCACGAATGCGCAACGCCATGCGGCATCGTCGATGGCCAGCGCCGAGGCGATCCAGCCGTCGATCGACTGCTCATCCAGGTAGCGCAACACCAGGCAGCACGCGGCCGAGATCGCGTGGCCGGGATTGATCGCGTAGAAGCCGCTGCCGAGCGGTCGCAGCAAGGAGCCATCGCCGCCCGCCTGCGCGCCGGTCCAGCACGACGGCGCCATCAGCCTGCGGCCGAGCGTGTCGAGCAGGTCGCGGCGGAACCCCGGATCGCGTCCGGGCAAGGCCGGGTCCAGGCAATGCACGAACACCGCGGTGACCAGCAGTTCGTAGCTGTCGCCGTCGTCGGCGCGCTCGAGAATGCGCGGCAGCAGGAAGTCGAACCACTCGCTCCATTCGTCGCTGTGGTCGAAACAGCGAGGGCCCGAGGTCAATGCGTCGAGCGCGTTATCGAGTTCGCGCCGGGACCAGGTCTGCGGATCGGGCTGCATCAGGCCGCTGTACATCGCCCGCTCGCCGCCCATGAACCAGGCTTCGCCCATCGGTTTTTTCGGCCGCGGCGCGCGCTCGCGCAGTCGCCGCAAGGCATCGGCATCCGGGCCTTGGCCGGGAATCCATCGGTACGCGGGCGGTGCGGAAGGCACGCGGCGCTCCTTGCGCGGGCCGGTCAGGCGAGCGCCGGCGGGTGGATCAGCCGCGCGGCCACGCGTTGACGATCTTGCAGAACAGCTCGGCGGTGCGCTGGGTGTCGTAGACGGCCGAGTGCGCTTCCTGCGCGTTCCACGACAGGCCGGCGGCCTGGACCGCGCGCGCGAGCACGGTCTGGCCGTAGGCGACGCCGGCCAGGGTCACGGTGTCGAACACGCTGAAGGGGTGGAAGGGATTGCGCTTGTGGCCGCTGCGGGCGACCGCGGCGTTGAGAAAGTTGAGGTCGAAATGGGCGTTGTGGCCGACCAGGATCGCGCGCTGGCAGCCGTGGCGCTTGACCGCCTCGCGCACCGGTCCGAACACCGCTTCCAGCGCCTGCCGCTCGGGCTTGGCGTCGCGGAACGGGTGGTCGATATCGATGCCGGTGATTTCCAGCGACTTGGGGTCGATCAGGGTGCCGGGCGCGGGCACCACGTGGGCGCTGGCGATCTCGCCGGGCACGATCCGGCCTTCGGCGTCCAGTTCCAGCGGCTGCACCGCGATTTCCAGCAGCGCGTGCTTGTTCCAGTCGAAGCCGCCGGTTTCGACGTCGACGACGACCGGCAGGTAGCCGCGGAAACGGTTGGCCAGGGTGGTGGGGAAGGGCGCCGCGGTGGGCGCGGTCGCGGTCGGGCCGGTTTCGGTCATCGCGAAAGCCTAGCAGGTTGGGGCGATGGCTTTGGCGCGTTCGGCTGAACCGGTGGCGTGCGGTGTGGGTGGCCTGGCTCGGTCCAAGGCCTCGGTCTGAGGTCGTGATCAGGAGCGCAGTGGCGTCGTGGTTGCGGTGGCGCGGTCGCGGCTTGCGCCGCTCCTACAGTCTGAGACGGACCAGCGCGGATGTGGGGCGGGAATCAGGCTTCGGGATTCGCGGCGCGCGCAAAGACGATCACTCCGCTCGCGCGCATCTGCCGCAACAGACCATCGCCGAGCGCGAGGAAGGCGGAGCTGTCGTCGCTGCCGGCTTCCTGGGCCAGGGCGTGCAGTTGTTCGCGCGCGCTCAGTTCCGGCGATTCGCCGATGCGTTCGACCAGGCGATAGGCCAGTGGGCTGAGTTCGGAAAAACGCACGTCGCCATCGGCTTCGCGGCGCAGCAGGACCAGGGTCGGTGTCGCCGGCGGCTGTTCGGGTTGGTAGTCGGGGCCGAGCCGATGCACCGGCCAGGCATAGGCCAGCGGCCAGGCCAGCGGCGACAGCTGCGGGTGATGGTCCAGCAGTTCGTCGTCGCTGATTGCGACTTCGTCTTGCGGCGCGGCGGCGTCGCTGAGTTGCAGCGCCAGTTCGACCCACTCGTAGTGCGCAAGCTCGGGCAGGAACGGCGGGATGACGTCGCTGTCGAGAGCGTCGCTGTCGAGATCGTCCAGGTAGCGCAGGAACTCGCGCGCGATCTCGGCGAATAGCGGGGTGCGGCAGCGGTAGTCGCGGTAGAAATCGCGAACGAGCCGTTGCCAGCGTTCCTCGCCCAGCAGTTGGCTGATGACCGGGAAATTGCCCGACAGCAAACCCAGGATGTTGTTGAACAGCAGCTCGCGATAGATCCCCAGGCGCCGGTCCTCGATGCCTTGCGGCGCGGGGCTGGCCTGCGGATCGCGCAGATGCCGGGTCAGTTCGAACTGCTGCGCGCGCAGGCGCGAGGGGGCCTCGTTCATGGCTCAGGCGCGCACGCGGCGGGCCGGGCTGGCCGCGGCCTCGCTGGTCGCGGCTTGGCTCGATTCGCTCAGCACCCGGCGCACGATCCGCAGTTCGTCGACCAGTTCTTCGTAGGGCGGGAAATTGAAATCGCGTTCGAGCAGGGTCGGGCGCGCGCCGAACATGCGGTAGGCATCGCCGAGCAGCGACCAGACTTCGTTCTTCACCGGCGCGCCGTGGGTGTCGACCTTGAGATCGTCGGCCTCGTCGTAATGGCCGGCGACATGGATATAGGCGATGCGCTCGTGCGGCATCGCCTGGATGAATTCGCGTGCGTCGTAACGATGGTTGATCGAATTGACGTAGACGTTGTTGACGTCGAGCAGCAGGTCGCAATCGGCCTCGGCCAGGATCGCGCGGGTGAATTCGACCTCGCTCATCTCCTGGTGCGGAGCGGCGTAGTAGGACGCGTTTTCCACCGCGATGCGGCGGCCGACGATGTCCTGGGTGCGGCGGATGCGCGCGGCGACGTGATGCACGGCTTCCTGCGTGAACGGAATCGGCAGCAGGTCGTACAGATGGCCGTCGTCGCTGCAATAACTCAGGTGTTCGCTATAGCAGGCCACGCGGTGTTCGTCGAGGAAGCGACGCACCCGGGCCAGGAAGGTTTCGTCGAGCGGCTCGGTGCCGCCCAGCGACAGCGACAGGCCATGGCAGACCAGCGGATGGCGCGAGGACAGATCGCGCAGCGCTTCGCCGAAGCGGCCGCCGATGCCGATCCAGTTTTCCGGCGCGCATTCGAGAAAATCGAAATCGCGTTCGGTCTCGGCGGTCGGCGCGGACTGCAGCGGGCTCAGCAGAGCCCGCCGCAGGCCAAGACCGACGGCATCGGGTTTCAAATTGCGCATGCCGGCCATCGTGTCAGCTCAGTGGCATATCAGACCGATTCGAAACGAATCAGACCGAACCGCCGCACTTGCCTTCGCCGCACTTGCCTTCACCGGCCTTCTTGGCCGCCGCTTCGCCGGTCTTGACCGGCTTGGCAGCGTCCTTCTTGTCGCCGCCGCACTTGCCTTCACCGCACTTGCCTTCGGCGTGCTTCTTCTTGTCGACGCCGCACTTGCCTTCGCCGCACTTGCCCTCGGCGTCCTTCTTCTTGTCTGCGCCGCAGCTGCCTTCCTTCGCCTTCTTGTCGGCGCCACAGCTGCCTTCGGCCGTCTTGGCGGTGTCGGCGGCGGCCTTGGCGTCGGCGGCCTTTTCGGCGGCCGGCGGAGCCTGCTGGGCGCCGAGCAGGTAGCCCTGCGACAGATCGCTCATCGCGAACGCGGAAGCCGACAGGCTCAGACCACCGATCAGGGTGGCGCCGAGGGCGAGGGCGAGGGGCTTCTTGATTTGCTTGGACATGGATGACTCCTGTGGCGATGAGGGCGGAGGATGGTCCGCCGTTGGAATAACGGCCCAGTGTGCCGGGTTCCGTCAGATCGGGTTGTGCTTGAATCGCGATGGATGCGGTCGAGCTGTTGGGTGATACGACTTCGTTACGAACATGGATGCAGCGGGCCGGCGGCGGTCGACGGGCGTGGTCGTCAACAAGCGCGGCCTTCAAGCAGCGCGCGCGTCAACAGGCCAGGTACTCGCGGGCGAGCAGCCGCGCTCTGTGCAAACGCGATTTCACCGCTTCGCGGGTCAGGCCGAGCTGTTCGCCGATTTCGGCGATGGTCAGCCCTTCCAGATCGCGCAGCAGGATGATGCGGCGGTAATGCGCGGGCAGGGATTCCAGCGCGGCGGCGACATCATGCCGCCACTCTGCCGGTTCGTGGCTCACCATCGGCGCGATGTCGTCGCTGATGGCGTCGCCGCTGAGCATGCGCCGGCCGCGCTTGAGCCGGTTGCATTCGCGCTTGACGATGCGGAAGGTCCACGACACGAAGCATTCGAGTACGCGCAGGTCGCGCAGCTTGCGCGATACGGTGAACAGGCTTTCCTGGACCGCGTCCTCGACGTCGTTGATGACGCAGTGGTACTCGGCGTAACGGCGCAGGTCCTGGCGCGAATGCACCAGCACCCGTTCCAATGCGGCCGTGTCGCCCGAGCGGGCGGCTGCCAGATCACCGTTGGCCATCGATAGCGTCATGCCGGGCTGTCCTCCTGAGTTCCCAAAAATACACTGCAGCGTGGGGCTGCGGACATGTACCAAGAGTTTAGGAGGAGGCGAACGGATTCGCGCTTCCGCGGCGATGCGCCGAAATTGTTTAGAACGGGTTAAGCCGGATTGGGCTGTAACCGTTTGCAGCCTTTATTTGCAAGGCTCGGACGCGTGCGCGTCGAAGCGTCGCGCGAGAGGGGCGAAGGCGTCGACCGGCAGGACGCGTTGGAAGGTTGGCGCCGGCCGGGGCGGGCGATATGCCGTTGCTGCACTGCAACGTGCGCGAAAACGGCCGCTTCGTCGGACCGTTCGCTTCGGCGGTCGGGGTGACGTCGCCCGCCAAACTGACTCGTCGGAGCGAGGCTGGATGGGCGGGGTTTCGCCGGACGGGTTTCAGTCTCGGCGGTTCTAACCTCGCCGCGCGGACGCTCGCGACGCTCGATCGAAACAAGGACGGGGCCGAAGCCCCGCCCGTAACGGCATCCGCTGACGCGGGCTTACAGCGCGCCGGTGGTGTTGGTGTCGTCGCGCTTCTCGCGCGGCGGCAGCAGTTCTTCGCCCTTGACCAGGAACCACACGTTCTCGGCGATGTTGGTGGCGTGGTCGCCGATGCGCTCGATGTTCTTGGCCATGAACAGCAGATGGGTGCAGGCGGTGATGCTGCGCGCGTCCTCCATCATGTAGGTCAGCAATTCGCGGAACAGGCCGGTGTAAGCAGTGTCGATCTCGGCGTCGCGCGCGCGCACCTTCTGCGCCAGCTCAATGTCGTTGTCGCGATAGGCGCTCAGCACATCGCGCAGTTGCTTGACCGCGAGCGTACCCAGCGCATGCAGGCCGGCGACGTGCGGCAGCGGCGGCGACAGGTTCAGCGCGGTGGAGCGCTTGGCGACGTTGGCGGCGTAGTCGCCGACGCGTTCGATGTCGGAGGCGATGCGGATCGCGGCGAGGATCTCGCGCAGGTCGCGCGCCATCGGCCCGCGCAGCGCCAGCTTCATCACGTCGTGGCTGATTTCCTGCTCGAGTGCGTCGATCGCCTCATCGTTGGCGATGATGCGCTCTGCGGCCTTGTCGTCGCGGCGCTGGACCACGTCGAGCGCGGCTTCCAACTGCGAAGCGGCCATCTCGCCCATGCGCAGGGTTTCGTCGAGCAGGCGGCGCTGCTCGTCGTCGTAGCTTTTGACGATGTGGTCGTGCATTTGGGTGCTCATATTAATGCCGAGATTCGGGAATCGGGATTCGGGATTGGAAAAAGCAAGGCGATCTGCTCGGGATTGGCGGAGGCGGGGAGGCGATCGCTTTTGCGAATCCCGAATCCCGAATCCCTAATCTCGGGCCGCTTCAACCGAAGCGGCCCGTAATGTAATCCTCGGTCTGCTGCTTGGTCGGCTGCGAGAAGATCTGTTCGGTCGGGCCGTGTTCGATCAGGTCGCCCAGGTACATGAAGGCGGTGAAGTCGGACACGCGCGCGGCCTGCTGCATGTTGTGGGTCACGATCGCGATGGTGTAGTCCTTCTTCAGCTCTTCGACCAGTTGCTCGATGCGGCTGGTCGAGATCGGGTCGAGCGCCGAGGTCGGTTCGTCGAGCAACAGCACCGACGGCTTGAGCGCCACCGCGCGTGCGATGCACAGACGCTGCTGCTGGCCGCCGGACAGGCCCAGCGCGCTCTGGCCCAGCTTGTCCTTGACCTCGTCCCACAGCGCGCCCTGGCGCAGCGCGTGTTCGACCCGATCGTTCATTTCCGACTTCGACAGCTTTTCGTGGTGACGGATGCCGTAGGCCACGTTCTCGAAGATCGTCATCGGGAACGGCACGGGCTTTTGGAACACCATGCCGACCTTGCTGCGCAGCCGGTTCATCGGGTACTTCGGATCGAGGATGTTTTCGCCGTCGAGGATCACCTCGCCGCGCGCTTCCAGCTTCGGGTACAGCGCGTAGATGCGGTTGAAGATGCGCAGCAGGGTCGACTTGCCGCAACCCGACGGGCCGATCAGCGCGGTGACCTGCTTCTCCGGGATGTCCAGGTTGATCGACTTGAGCGCGTGGAACTTGTCGTAATAGAAGTCCAGGCCGCGCGCGGAGAGCTTGACCGGCGAAGCGCCGACCACGGCCGCGGCGCGGTCGGGGGTGGCGACGGAGATACGTGCATCGTTCATGGCCGGGGTCCGGGCAACAGGTTGGTTCGAGAGGTCAGTCATTGGCGATCCGATTGCGCAACACGAGGGCGCGGGCGAGCAGGCTGACGACGAGGACGAAGAAGGTGAGCACCAGGGCGCCGGCCCAGGCCAGGGTCTGCCAGGTTTCGTAGGGGCTGCCGGCGAACTGGTTCATGACCACCGGCACGCTGGCCATCGGCTGCAGCACGTTGTGGCTCCAGTACTGGTTGCCGAAGGCGGTGAACAGCAGCGGCGCGGTTTCGCCGCTGATCCGCGCCAGCGCGAGCAGCACGCCGGTGACGATGCCGGCCGAGGCGCTGCGGTACAGCACCTGCACGATCACCTTCCATTGCGGCACGCCCAGCGACAGCGCCGCTTCGCGCATCTGCGCCGGCACCAGCCGCAGCATTTCGTCGGTGGTGCGCACCACCACCGGCAGCACGATAAAGGCCAGGGAGATCGCACCGGCGAGCGCGGAGAAGTTGCCGCCGCTCTGCATCACCACCAGGGTGTAGACGAACAGGCCCAGCACGATCGACGGCGCCGACAGCAGGATGTCGTTGACGAAGCGCACCACCGTGCCGATCTTGCGACCGGCGCCGTATTCGGCCAGCCAGGTGCCGGCGGCGATGCCGAGCGGCGTGCCGATCACGATCGCGATCAGACACATCACCGCGCTGCCGAAGAAGGCGTTGAGCAGGCCGCCTTCCTGCATCGGCGGCGGCGTGTTCTGGGTGAACAGCGCGACGTTGATGCCGCCCAGGCCCTTGGCGAGCAGGGTGTAGAGAATCCAGCCCAGGAAGAACAGGCCGAACGCGGCCGCGGCGCAGGCGAGGATGACGGCGACTGTGTTGACGATGCGGCGGCGGCCGTACAGCGAATCGGCGACGCGATGGCGGCGCTGGGTGTCGGCATCGACGGTCTTGGCGACGGTGCTCATCAGTTGCCCTCCTTGCGCGAGAGCTGCATCAGCATGAAGCGCGCCGCGGCGAGCACGACGAAGGTCACGATGAACAACACGAAGCCGAGCAGCAGCAGCGCCGAGCGGTAGGTCTCGGTGGCTTCGCCGAAGTCGTTGGCGATCAGCGCGGCGATGGTGGTGCCCGGTTCCAGCAGCGAGGTCGAGAAGTTGACCGAGTTGCCGATCACGAACGCGACCGCCATGGTTTCGCCGAGCGCGCGGCCCAGGCCGAGGAACACGCCGCCGATCACCGCCGAGCGGGTGTAGGGCAGGACGATGTCCCAGCTCACTTCCCACTTGGTCGAACCCAGCGCGTACGCCGATTCCTTCAGGCGGGTCGGCACGGTCAGGAACACTTCGCGCATGACCGAGGAAATGAACGGGATCACCATGATCGCCAGGACGATGCCGGCGGTGAGCATGCCGATGCCGAGCGGCGGTCCCTGAAACAGCGTACCGATCACCGGCAGGGTGCCGACGTGGTCGTTGAGCCAGGGCGTGACGTACTCGGTCATCACCGGCACCAGCACGAACAGGCCCCACATGCCGTAGATGATCGAGGGAATGCCGGCCAGCAATTCGATCGCGGTGCCGATCGGACCGCGCGCCCAGCGCGGCGCGACCTCGGTCAGGAAGAAGGCGATGCCGAAGCTGATCGGCACGGCGATGATCATCGCGATCATCGCGGTGACGATGGTGCCGTAGATCGGCACCAGCGCGCCGTAGTGGTTCTCGACCGGGTTCCATTCGGTGGTGATGAAGAAATCGATGCCTTCTTCGGCCAGTACGTGGCGGCCGCCCCACAGCATCGACAGCGCCGCGCTGGCCAGCGCGATCAACACGAAGACGACGGTGGCGGTCAGTACGTAGCGGAACAGACGATCGTTGCGCGCATCTTTGCCGTCGCGGCTATTGCTGCCGGTATGGGCGGGTAGGGCGGTCGCGTTCATTGCGAGATGGGGTCCGTCGTGGCCGGGCTTGCGGTGGCGGGCTTGGTTCTGCGCGTTTGGGTGGTGCGAGATGCGGGAGTTCGTGAGACAGCGCTGCGAGCGGTTTTTTTGCTCGTCATTCCCGCGAACGCGGAAATCCAGCGACTTAAAGTTGTTGCGGTGTTGCGGCTTCTGCCTTTGCCGTCATTCCCGCGAACGCGGGGATCCAGGGCTTCATCGCGACGTATCTCTCAAGTGGAGAAACGTGTCGTTCTGAAGCAGGTGGCATTACGCGGAAGACTCTGGATTGCCGCTTTCGCGGGAATGACGAACCGGCAAACCCGCGTCCGCGATGCGGACGCGGGCCGATGCATCACTTGAACTCAGCCGCCCAATACGCCTCGATCTGCTTGACCAGTTCCGGCGGCAGCGGCACGTAGTCCAGCGCCTGCGCCTGCGTCTGGCCGTTCTCGAACGCCCACTTGAAGAAGCCGCGGGTGTCGGCGCTGCGCTTGGCGTCCTTGGGCTGCTTGTACATCAGGATGAAATTGGTCGCGGTGATCGGCCAGGACTTCTCGCCGGTGGCGTTGGTGATCACCAGGTTGAAGTCCTTGGCGCTCGCCCAGTCGGCGGTCGAGGCCGCGGCCTGGAAGGCTTCGGCGCTGGGCTGCACGAACTGGCCGGCCGCGTTCTGCAACTGGGTATGGGCCATCTTGTTCTGCAGCGCGTAGGCCAGTTCGACGTAGCCGATCGAGCCCTTGATCTGCTTCACGTACGAAGCCACGCCTTCGTTGCCCTTGCCGCCGACGCCGCCGGGCCACTGCACCGAGGTGCCTTCGCCGACCTTGGCCTTCCAGTCCGGGCTGACCTTGGACAAGTAGTTGGAGAAGTTGAAGGTCGTGCCCGAACCGTCGGAGCGGTGCACGATGTTGATCTTCACGTCCGGCAGGGTCGTGCCCGGGTTCGCCGCGGCGATCTTGGGATCGTTCCACTTCGACACGGTGCCCAGGAAGATGTCGGCCAGCAGCGGGCCGGTCAGGCGCAGTTTGCCGGCCTCGATGCCGTCGACGTTGACCACCGGCACCACGCCGCCGATCGCCGAGGGGAACTGGCCCAGGCCGGCGGCGGCGAGCTCTTCGCTCGGCAGCGGCTTGTCGGAGGAGCCGAAGTCGACCGTGCCGGCCTTGATCTGGGCGATGCCGCCGCCCGAACCGATCGACTGGTAGTTGACCTTGGCGCCGGTCGACTTGTTGTAGTCGTCCGACCACTTGGACAGCAGCGGGTAGATGAAGGTGGCGCCAGCGCCGGTGATCTGCACGGCGACCTGGTCGCCCGCGGGGGCGGCCGCGTCGGTCTTGGCTTCACCGGCCGGGGCCGGGTTCTGCTTGCCGCCGCACGCGGCGGCGGCCAGCGCGATGGCGAGGGAGAGGGCGGCGATGCGGGCCGGCGACGATTTCATGCGGTGCTCCATCAAGGGGGCCGGCATGGGCGCCGGCTGGGCTGGCGCCATTTGATGATCTTTTTGTTACACGGCTATGACACGGATTCGTCACGAATCTGTAGTGAAAGGCCGGGCGGGGTGCTGGAGGTCGCGGTTTTGCGAGTTTTCGGCGGGGCGGACGGTAACAAACGTGTGATGAGTGGGGGCGGGGAGGCCCTCATCCGGCCCTTCGGGCCACCTTCTCCCGCGGGAGGGAGAAGGGTTCGGTCAGCCGGCGGGCGAAATATCGACCCCACAGCGTATGCCTTCCCCAAACGCGCACTGAGGCCCTCTCCCGCTCGCGGGAGAGGGGTTGGGGTGAGGGCCGCAAAAACAAAACGGGCCCGAAGGCCCGTTTCATCCGATCACTGCAATTAAAAACCGATCTCCCCCGATCTGAAGGGTCCCCCCGGATCCGACGATCGCTCGGATCAGTAATTCATGCTCGTGGTCCAGTAGGTCTCGATCTGCTTGACCAGCGCGTCGGGCAGCGGGACGTAGTCCAGCGTCTTGGCCTGCGCGTCGCCGTTGGCGTACACCCAGCGGAAGAATTCCTTGGCGTTCTTGGCGCCTTCGGCGTTCTTGGGCTGCTTGTACATCAGGATGAAGTTGGTCGCGGTGATCGGCCAGGAGTTCTCGCCCGGCGCGTTGGTCATCACCAGGTAGAAGTCCTTGGCATCGCCCCACTGCGCGCTGGCGGCGGCCGCGGCGAAGGTCTCGTCGGTCGGCAGCACGAACTTGCCGTCGGCGTTCTTCAGGCGCGAATACGCCATCTTGTTCTGCAGCGCGTACGACAGCTCGACATAGCCGATACCGCCCTGGATCTGCTTGACGTAAGCGGCCACGCCTTCGTTGCCCTTGCCGCCGATGCCGATCGGCCACTTGACCGCGGTGCCTTCGCCGACCGAGCTCTTCCACTCGCCGCTGACCTTGGACAGGTAGTTGACGAAGTTGAAGGTGGTGCCCGAACCGTCGGAACGGTGGACGACGGTGATCTTCTTCGCCGGCAACGGCACGCCGCCGTTGAGCGCGACGATCGCCGGGTCGTTCCACATGGTGATCTTGCCGAGGAAGATGTTGGCGAGGGTCTCGCCGTCGAGCTTCATCGCGCCGGAAACGACGCCCGGAACATTGAGCACCGGCACCACGCCGCCGATCACCGACGGGAACTGGGCCAGGCCGAACTTGGCCAGTTCATCGGGCTTGAGCGGCGCATCGGACGAGCCGAAATCGACCGTGCCGGCCTTGATCTGGGCGATGCCGCCGCCGGAACCGATCGACTGGTAGTTGACCTTCTTGTTGGTGGCCTTGGCGTAGTCGGCCGACCACTTGGACATCACCGGATAGACGAAGGAAGCGCCGGCGCCAGTCACGTCGGCGGCCTGCGCGTTGAACGCGAAGGCGGCAGCCAGTGCAAGCGCGGTCACGCGGAACGAACGGGTATTGAACACGATGAGGCTCCTGAAGAGAGACGGCTGGCACGAATCCGTTGTGGCGCATTGCATAACGGTTCGATGACAGTCGCGAGTCGTAAACATGACAAACGCGTGACTTGCTCCCCGATCCGATCCCGGCCGTCGCGCGATCGGCGGCGGGCGAGCCCGGCGACGGGCGGCGATCGGAAAAATAAGGGCGCGGCACCGGCCGCGCCCTTGAACGATCGGTGCCGATCGAGGGGGAGAGATGTACGGTTTGACGCGGTGTGAGGGTGCGGCTTACCAGTAGAACTGGAAGCGCGCCGACAGGATGTTCGGGCTGTCGTCGACGACGCGGTTGAAGGTGCGGTTGTTGTAGACCGGGTTCTGCGAGTAGGTCGCGCTGGTCTTGCCGATGTAGCGCGAGCTGTCGACGACCGAGTAGTCGAGCATGAACTTGAAGTTCGAGCGCCAGTACCAGTTGACGCCGACGGTCCACGAATCCATCTCGCCGCCGAGCACGCCGTCGACGATCGGAGCGGCGGTCGGGGTCGCGCCCGGGCGCAGCGAGCCGTCGTTGAGGTCGATCTTGTCGTAGCGCACGGCGAGCTGCCACATGCCGCTGGAGGGTTCGTCGGGCAGCGGGGTGGTCGGCACGCCGGCCTTGTAGCCCCAGGTCTCGCCGGTGATGTTCCACACGCCGCTGACGTAGAAGCTGTCGGTGGTGTAGTCCTTGCCGGTCAGGGTCGCGGTCTTGTAACGGCCGATCTTGCTCTGCATGTACTCGGCCTGCAGCTTGATCGGGCCGTGCACGTACATCGCTTCGGCGCCGACGATGGCCTGGCGATCGAGGTTGGTCAGGGTGCCGCTGTCGACCAGGCGGCCGCCGGCGAGGTCGGCCTGCGGACGGGTGCGGATGCGCAGGCTGTCCTTGACCACGCCGGTGTTGCCTTCCAGCTCCGCTTCCAGGTTCACGTACGACAGACCCAGGTGCAGGATGTTGCCCTTCTCGTTGATCGGGGCGAAGGTGCCGCGCAGGCCGTAGCCGTCGCCGCGCTTGAGGTTGCGGGTCAGCTCGTCGCCGAAGTAGCTGGCGGTGATGCTCCAGTCGTTGCTGCCGTAGCTGTAGGCGGCGCCGACGCGGCGGGCGATGCCGAAGGTGTTGGTCACCATCGCCTTGGAGATGAAGTCGTTGTTCTTGGTCGAGGACAGCTCTTCCAGGCTGTTGGGCTGCTTGAACTGACCGAACTGGACGTAGTGGTTGGCGTCGCCGCCGAGCTTGTACTTCAGGTTGACGTCGAGGAACTTGTCGGCCTTGGCGTCGTAGCCGGCGACCCATTCGAAGTTGCCCGGGCCCTTGCCCTTGAGCACCAGTTCGGCGCGGCGCAATTCGTTGTCGGAATCCTTGCCGTCGGGCAGGTCGCCGTTGAGGTTCAACACGTCGCTGTTGAAGTCGTTGTAGTCGCCCTGGAGCAGACCTTCGAAGGTGACTTCCGAGTCGCCGATGACGTCGAGTGCGATTTCAGCATGCGCGGCGGGCGCCGACAGAGCGGCGAACAACGCGACGGCAAGGGTGGTGCGGGAGAGTTTCATTGGTCTAGCCCTGAGGCGTGGAGAGATGCCGCGCAGGCTAGGGTGTGAAAGTTGCGTAAATGTGACAGAACTGACTTATTTCGCGGGCATGACGCTGCGATGACGCTCGCGCAACCGCGGCGTGTCGGTTGCAAACGCGTTGAAAATCAAGCCGCTACGGGCTCCGGATCGCCTGGCGTCTTGTCCTGGAAGCGACAAAGATCACGGATGACACAATGCGGGCAATCGGGTTTTCGTGCCTTGCAAACGTAACGTCCGTGCAGAATCAGCCAGTGATGCGCGTCCTGCAGGTAGCGTTCGGGGACAACTTTGAGCAGTCCTTGTTCGACCGCGACCACATCCTTGCCGGGCGCCAGGCCGGTCCGGTTCGACACCCGGAAGATGTGCGTGTCGACCGCGATGGTGGGTTCGCCGAACGCGGTGTTGAGCACGACGTTGGCGGTCTTGCGGCCGACCCCGGGCAGCGCCTCGAGCGCGGCGCGGTCGCGCGGCACTTCGCCGCCGTGCAGGTCGATCAGTTGTTGCGACAGCGCGACCACGTTCGCGGCCTTGGTGTTGAACAGGCCGATCGTGGCGATGTAGGGCTTGAGGCCGTCGACGCCGAGCGCGGCGATCTGCCGCGGGGTATTGGCGATCGGAAACAACTTGCGTGTGGCCTTGTTGACGCCGACATCGGTCGCCTGCGCCGACAGCGCGACCGCGACCAGCAGTTCGTACGGGGAGCTGTATTCGAGTTCGGTGGTCGGATGCGGGTTGAGCGATTGCAGGCGCGAGAACATTTCCCCGATTTCGGGAGGGCTCAGGCGCGCGCTGCGTTTTTCGCGCTGGGCCGCGGGTTTGCTCGCCGATTTGCTTGCAGCCTTGCCGGTCGAAGTGCCGCCGAGGGTACGCGCAGGCTTTTTCGCGACCTTTTTCGCGACGGCTTTCTTGGCGGCGGATTTAACCGTCGCCGACTTCGGCTTGGCGTCAGTTGCCGCCGCGAATTTTTTCGCCGCGACGTTCTTGCTGGGCGTGCGCGCGGCGGCGGAAGCGGGCTTGGCTGGCGACTTGGCTGGCAGAGGCTTGGGCATGCGGGTTCGTGGGATCAGGTCGGTCCGCGTTGCGCGGCTTTGGCCTTGGCGCGCGCGAGCGCGGCCGCGGCCGCGGTGGGCAGGGCCGGACGCGGCGGCGTTGGCGCGTCGTCGGCCGCATTAATAAGGTTGCCGGCGGGTGCGGTGCCGGCTGCTGCAATGCTGGCGGATGCGACCGCCGCTGGCGCGCCCGCGCGTTGCGCGGCGCGTTCGTCGGCGCGGCGTTGCAGGCGTGCATCGCGCGCGCGATAGCGTTCGCGCGCGGCCAAGGCGCGCAGCCGTTGCGCGCGCGCGTCGCGCGTGGCCTGCGTGCATTGCGGTGTGCAATGCGCGCAGACCGGTGCTTGCTCGTCCTGCAACAAGCCGAGCGTGATCGCGCGATCCAGGTCGTCCGAGGCCAGCGCCAGCGCGATCGCATGCGCCGCCGCGCCGCTCGGGTCGGCGCAGCCGCAGGCACAGCTCGCGGAGACGACGGACACGGCCGGACTCAGGTGCCGTTGAAAGCCGGCTTACGGCGTTCCAGGAACGCGGTCGTGCCTTCGCGCATGTCGTCGGTCGAGAACATCAGGCCGAACTGCGCGGTTTCGTATTCGAGGCCTTCCTCGATCCCGCATTCGCCGCCGACCGCGACGCAGTCGAGCACGCCGCGCAGCGCCAGTGGCGCCGAGGCGGCGAACTGCTCGGCCAACTTATAGGTCTCGGTTTCCAGCTCGGCCGCGGGCACCACCCGATTGACGATGCCCAGCTCCTTGGCGCGCGCGGCATCGATCGGCGTACCGACCAGGCACAGCTCCAGGGTCGCGGCGCGTCCGGCCAGGCGCAGCAGGCGCTGGGTGCCGCCGAAGCCGGGAATCAGCCCGAGGTTGATCTCCGGCTGGCCGATCTTGGCGCTGTCGGCGGCGATGCGCAGATGGCAGCCCATCGCCAGTTCCAGCCCGCCGCCCAGCGCGAAACCGTTGATCATGCCGATCACCGGCTTGGGCATTTTCTCGATCCGGCGCATCAGTTTCTGCCCGCGCAGGGAGAAATCGCGGCCCTGGACCGGGCTGAGGGTGTTCATTTCCGAGATGTCGGCGCCGGCCACGAAGGCCTTCGGGCCGGCCCCAGTCAGGATCACCGCGCGCACCGAGGGGTCGTTGGCGGCGGCTTCGAATGCCACCAGCAGGGCGTCCAGGGTCGCGGCATTAAGCGCGTTCAGCTTGTCCGGACGGTTGACGGTGATCTGGCGCACGGCGCCGCGATCGGCGACGAGAAGGGGCGATTCGGTCATGTGATGGCCGTAGGATGTCGGGAAAGGGGGATGTGATCGCCGTGGAACTCCGGGCCTGGGGCGCGGTCAGATCCGGGGGCGTCAGTGGCGGTTAAGCGCTGCCGCCGGTATCCTAACCCGTCCTGTTGCGGCCTTACGACCGAACCGGGCTTTACCTATCGGGGCTTTGGAAACTGCCCCCAGCTGATCGGAACGGCCTCGCGCCTTCCGTGCCACCACCGGAGATTCCACCGAATGAAGTTGCGTTTGATTGCTGCCGCCGTCGCAGCCCTGGCACTGACCGCCGGCAACGCCGTCGCGCAGGACACTTCGTCCGAGAAGGGCAAGCTGAGCTACGCGCTCGGTTACGACCTCGGCCGCAACGCCGTGGAGAGCGGCGAACAAGTCGATGTGAACACGATCGTCAAGGGCCTGCAGGACGGCTACGCGAAGAAGCAGCCCGCGGTCGCGGTCGACCAGCTGCGCACCGCGGTGCAGAACATGCAGAAGCGCCAGCAGGACAAGGCCAAGGCCGAGTGGGACAAGGCCGCGTCCGAGAACAAGACCAAGAGCGACACCTTCATCAACGCCAACAAGGCCAAGGCCGGCGTGAAGGTGCTGCCGAGCGGCGTGCAGTACCGCGTGATCGACGCGGGCAGCGGCGCCAAGCCGACCCAGTCCAGCACCGTCGCGCTTGAAGTCGCCGGTCCGTTCCCGTTCGGCGAGCGTCCGGCGCAGGCGCGTCCGGCCAATGCGATCCCGTCGATCAAGGTCAGCGAGATCGAAATGGCGGCGATGCGCGAAGTGCTGCTGCAGATGCCGACCGGCGCGAAGTGGGAAGTGACCCTGCCGTCGGCGCAGGCCTACGGCGCCGACCCGCGTACCCCGTATCCGCCGAACGTGGCGGTGCAGTTCGAAATCAAGCTAGTCAGCGTCAAGTAAGACCGGCGCGAACGAAAGTGTGATGCGCTTGCGCCGGCATGTCCGGCGCAAGTCGTTTCTGGGGTCTGGCGGTGCGCGAACGGTTATTCGTTCGCGCGCCGCGCCGATATTCCGATCTGCTTGCCGGCCTGCCGGTAAGGCTTTACCCCGCCGTGTCGCCAGGCAGAATGGCGGCATGGCCTCGGTGGACGATATGACGACTTTTCGCGCGGTGCTGAGCCCGTGCATCGGCATTTGCCAACTCGGCGACGACGGCCTGTGCGAGGGCTGCCTGCGCACCACCGCGGAAATCGCGCGCTGGTCGCAGATGAACGACGACGAGCGCCTGCGCCTGATGGAGGATGTGTTGCCGCTGCGCGAGTCGAGGGTTCGATGAGCGGTGCCACATCCGATTCCGGTTTCGGCGGAACGTTGTTCGACAAGAACTTTCTCGACGGCGATTCGCGCGCGCGCACCCGCCTGATCGCCGCGTTGCATCCGCTCGATGCCGCGCCCGAGAGCGACGGCTGGAACCTCGACGACCTGACCGACCTGCTGCCGGCCGACGCGCTGCGCGCGCAAGCCGCGGTGCTGGTCGGCCTGGTGCCGCGCAGCGACGGCGTGCAAGTGCTGCTGACCCGCCGCACCGATGGCCTGCGCCAGCACGGCGGCCAGGTCAGCTTTCCCGGCGGCCGCATCGAGCCCGACGACGAGGACGCGGTCGCCGCGGCCTTGCGCGAGACCGAGGAAGAGATCGGCGTGCCGCCGGCGTTGATCGCGCCGCTGGGTTTTCTCGATCCGCTGGTGACCATCACCGGGTTTCGGGTGCTGCCGCTGGTCGCGGTGATCGATGCGGACTATGTCGCGCGGCCCGATCCCAATGAAGTGGCGCAAGTGTTCGAAGTGCCGCTCGATTTCCTGCTCGATCCGGCCAACCTGACCACCCGCACCCTTGATTACAAGGGCCGCGCGCGGCATGTATTGGAGTACCGCTATCCGACCCAGCGCATCTGGGGCGCGACGGCGTCGATGCTGTTGAATCTGCGACAACGACTGGAGGCGACGCGATGAGCGACTGGACCACGCTGGTATCGGCCGAAGACCTGGCGGCCGCGCTGGGCAACGACGATCTGATCGTTGTCGACACGCGCACTTCGCTGACCGATCGCGCCGCGAGCGAGCAAGCCTATCGCCAGGCGCACATCCCCGGCGCGCGTTACGCCGACCTGGATCGCGACCTGTCCGATCACCGCAAGACCACCGGCGGCCGCCATCCGTGGCCGGACGCGGCCGATTTCACCGCGACGCTTGGCCGCTGGGGTATCACCCCGCAGCACCAGGTCGTCGTCTACGACAGCGCCGACGGCGCCCTGGCTGCGTCGCGCCTGTGGTTCCTGCTGCGCGTGCTCGGCCATCGCCGCGTGGCCGTGCTCGACGGTGGCTGGCAGCGCTGGAGCGCGCTCGGCCTGCCGAGCGACGCCGAGATTCCCGCGCCGCAACCGATGCAGTACGAAGCCAGTTTCGATGCGCGCCGCCTGCTCGACGCGCAGGACGTGCGCGGCCTGCTCGATTCGGGCGGGCTGTTGATCGATGCGCGCGCGGGCGAGCGTTTTCGCGGCGAAGTCGAGCCGCTGGATCGCGTCGCCGGCCACGTGCCCGGCGCGCGCAACCGCGCCTATGCGCTCAACCTCGACGATGGGCGTTTCAAGTCGCCGGAGGTGTTGGCGGCGGAGTTCGCGCCCTTATTCGACGGTCGCGAACCGTCGCAGGTCGCGGCGATGTGCGGCTCGGGTGTCACCGCCTGCCACCATCTGCTGGCGATGTCGCATGCCGGGTTCGACGGAGCGGCGTTGTATACCGGATCGTGGAGTGGGTGGATCGAGGATTCGCAGCGGCCGGTTGCGATTGGCGACAGCTGAGCGGGCCGAGCAACACACCGCGATCCGCTCAGAAACTGTCTATCAGTTTCATCGTTGCGACGAACGCTACCTGTAGGAGCGGCGCAAGCCGCGACCGTGATGCATCCGTTTGTGTCGTTGCCGCCCGAAGGGTAGTTGCCGCGACTGCGCGGTAGCGGTTTACCTCGTCGGCGTAGGTTCGCGGTCGCGGCTTGCGCCGCTCCTACAGTTTGGGGCCGGACAGACGTCGGATTTGACTTGGGAGTTTGGCCTTTGATGGGCGTTCGCGTCCTGCGATCGCGGTAGTCCGTGTGCGAACGCCGCCGCTAGGCAAAACACACCACACCCATCGCTCATGCGATTTGCGCAATGTGCTAATTCCATTGCGTTACCGAAGTGACGCGCATCGCGTAATGGCGGCGTCACAGGCCGCACCCATCCTTGCGCGAAATTCGCACAGGGGGAGTGCGCACCATGTTGCGTGCCGTGGTTTTGCCGCTGTTGTTGTTGTTCGCGTCGCTGTCGTCCCTGTTCGCCGCGCCCGCTCGGGCCCAGGACGCCGAACGCGTACGCATCCATGGTTCCAACACGCTCGCTCACGCGCTGGTGCCCGGCGTGGCCGAAGCATGGCTGCGCGATATCGGCTACACCGGCATTCGCAGTTCGCGTCCGCGCGCGACCTTGACCGAAATCCACGCCAGCCGCGATGGCCTGCCGTTGGTGGTGGAGATCGATGCCAGCGATTCGGCGCAGGGTTTCGCCGATCTGGTCGAGGGCGAAGCGCAGATCGCGATGATGACGCGGCGACCGAACGCGGCCGAACTCGATGCCGGCTGGCAACTCGGCGATCTGGGTTCGCAGGATCAGGAGTTCGTGGTCGCGCTCGACGGCGTCGCGGTGGTGGTCAACAGCCGCAACCCGGTGCTGCGCATGGATCTGGACCAACTGCGCAAGCTGTTTTCCGGGCAGTCGCGCGATTGGAGCGAACTCGGCGGCGCGGCCGGCGAAGTGCGCGTGCATCTGGACCCGAACGCCGGCGCGGTGCGCGATCTGATGAACGAGCGGGTGATGCGCGGCGCGGCGTTCGCCGAAGCGCAGTTGCACGCCAGCGCGCGCGAACTGGTCGCCGCGGTCGCGGCCGATCCGCTCGCGATCGGTCTGATTCCGATCGGCGAGCATTACGGCGATGGCACCCGGCCGCTGGCGATCGCCGACGGCGGCCGCGCGATCGTGCCGACCCGCACCGAAGTGCTCGGCGAGGACTATCCGCTGAGCCGGCGTCTGTATCTGTATGGCGGCCAGATGATGGGCGCGCTGAGCCGCAGCTTCGCGCTGTACGCGATGACCCGCGCCGGCCAGCGCGCGGTCGCGCGCAGCGGTCATCTCGCGGTGACCCTGGTGCCGGGCCGCGCGCGCGCGGCGACCGCCGGACCGGTCGAGTATCGGCAACTGGTCGAAGGCGCGGTGCGTCTGCCGCTGAGCCTGCGTTTCAATTTCAACGGCGCCGGCGAAGCCGGCGTCGCCGCGAGCGTTTACGACAGCCGCGCGGTGCGCGATCTCGATCGCCTGCGCGCGTTCATGCAATTGCCGCTCAATCGCGGCCGCCGTCTATTGGTGATCGGTTTCGCCGACGCCAGCGCGGGTTCGAGCATGGCCGCGATGATGATGAGCAACGACCGCGCCGATCTGGTCGCGCAGGAACTGATGTCGCGCGGCCTGAAAGTGCAGCAGGCGCGCGGGATGGGTACAGCGCTGCCGCTGACTTCGAGCCGAAACGCGGGAGCGCGTTACCGCAATGAACGCGTCGAGGTTTGGCTGCTTTAAAGCGAAAAAATAGTTGAAAGGAGTGAGTAAGAGCCAGAAGTGAGTGCAGAGGAGTGAGAAGTGAGTAGGACCGAGTGGCGATCCCGCTTTTACTCACTTCTCACTTCTCTGCACTCACTCCTCGCTTCATCACTTGCCGAGCTTCGCCACCAACGCCTTCAACGCACCCTGGGTATCCGGCGAATACCACGCATCAACAAAGCGATCGAGTTCGATGTGTTCCGGACGCAGTGCTTCGACCAGATCGGCGCGGGCCAGCAAGCGCGTCTGCAGCATCGCGCTGCGCGGCAGGGTCAGCAGCTGCGCCAGCCACGCGCGCGCGCGTTCGCTGACGGCGTCGATTTCGACCAGTTCGTCGACCAGGCCTATCCGCAGCGCGGTGTCGGCATCGACCATCTCGCCGGCGATCAACAGGCGCTCGGCGCGGTAATGGCCGATCACTCGCCGCATCAGGCGCTGGATGCCTTCGGGCGCGACCAGCCCGACCTGGGTTTCGTTGAGGCCGATGCGGTAATTGCCCGCGGCCATGACCCGGTAATCGCAGCACAGGGTCAGCACGCAGCCGCCGGCCGGAGCGTGGCCGGCGATCGCCGCGACCACCGGCACCGGCGCCGACGCCAACGCGCGCGCCAGGCCGAAGAACGACTGCCATGCCAGCAGAAGATGATCGCGCTGATCGCCAAGCGACAGCAGGTACGGCACGTCGAGGCCGGCCGAGAACACCTTCGGCCCGCCGCTGAGCACGATGCCGTGCGCGCCGTGATGGATCGCGCTTTCCAGCGCTTCGCGCGCGGCGTTGCACAGCTTGGGATCGAGCGCGTTGACCGGCGCGCGCGCCAGTTTGATTTCGACGATGTCGCCGTGTTGGAGGGTTTCTACGCAATTCATGGTTTGACGTCCTGGGGCCAGCGATAACGCACGGTGTAGGTCAGCTTGGTTTCGCCGTCGGCCGGCACCGCCACGTCGAACTCGGCATGGCGCGCGTCCTTCTTCTTCGACGGCAGGCTGGACGACACGATCTCCCAATCGGCCCAGCGCGGCAAGGGCTCGGTGACCCGAACCGTGGCCGGGTTCTTCTTCGCGTTCTTGAGCGTGATCGCGAACGATTCGGTGATGGTGCGTCCGGTACGGTCCAGCTTGAACGCGGTCGCCTCACGCTTGCCGCTCAGGTCGAACACTTTGCCGAGTTCGAGCTTGATCTGGGCATTGGCCGGAGTGTGGCCGAGCGCAGATTCGCCGAGGAAATCGCCGCCGTCGAACACGCGCACGCGCCCGGCCGGCAGCGGCAGGCCCAGCCCGGAGGCCTTGTCGTTGTTGAACTCGACCTTGGACATCACCGGCAGGTCGCCGAGCTGGCCGTGATAATCGCGGTCGATCAGCGGCGTGGGCGGCTGCCAATCGTTGTCGGCGCTGGCGAAGGAATAGATGCGTTCGCAGGCGACCGCGCCGTTGCGCGGGAACAGCGCGATGCGCTCGGTGCTGCCGTTGGCCAGGGTCACCGCTTGCTGCAGATCGTAGGCGTGGTATTCGCCGGCGGCGCGTTCGACCGGCATCAGCGCCGCGGCTGGCATTTCGGCGTAGCTGTCGGCCTGGAGCCTCGCGGCGCTCACCTGAATACGATCGAGACCGGCGTTGCTGCTGCGATTCGGTTCGCCCGCGACCAGGCTCAGACGCGCGCCGTTGAACGCGCCGCCGGAGCGATTGGCGATCAGCGCCGCGCCGTCGAGCGCGAGCTTGCAGCCGCCGCCCGGCGCCAGCGTGGCGAGGTATTCCGCACGCCAGGCCATGCCGCCCATCGGGTACGACAGCAGGAATTCGGCATCGCCGGCCTTGTCGGCGTTGACCGTCCATTGCAGCGAGGACTGGCGCGGCAGCAGGTTGTCGTTGTCGATCAGGCTGAAGCTATCGTAGCTGCGGATCACCTTGACCCGGCCGTCGTCGAGGGCGAGGGTGAGGCCGTTATTGGCCGAGATCAGCACGCCGCTGTCGGTCTGCTTGGCGCCGCCGGCGGTGTGTTCGACCGAGACCTTGCGCCCGATCGCAACCACGATGACGTTCTGCGCGCCCGCGACCGCGGAGACATGACGTTGGCCGATCACGCTCACGCCGCCGCCTTGAGGTTGCAGCAGCGCCGCTTCGATGTCCATCGCCGGCGGCAGCGATTGTTCCGATACGTCGTTGCGGCCGCTCTTGAGCTTGAAGCGCAGCGGCCGTCCGACCAGCGCATAACCGGGCATGCCGACGCTGGCGCCCTGGGTGCCGGCCAGTGCTTCGTAACCGCCGCTGTAGACGGTGAGCTTGGTGCTGGCGCCGGTGGTGGTGCCGGTCTTGTCGGTCGGTGTGTCGGCGCCCGTGGATTCGGCGCGGTCGGCGCCGGAGGGCGCGGCGGAGCAGGCGGCCAATGCGCAGGCCAGGGCGAGCAGGCTCAGTGACTGTTTCATCGTCAACTCCGTGGAGGCTCGGGGGTATGATAAGGCGATGAACGTATCTGCCATCCGAATGGGGTTGACGCTCGCCGCCGCGCTGGGCGCGGCGTGCGCATTTCACGCATCGGCGAAGGATCGGCCCGCGCCGCCGGTCGCGACCGCGGCGAGTGCGTGCATCGCCAAGGGACAGATCGTGGTGCGCCATGCATGGGTGCGATTGCCGCCGATGCAGATGCCGATGATGGCCGGTTTCGGCCGGATCGAGAACCGCTGCGCGGCGCCGGTGGTGATCGTCGCGGCGAAGAGCGCGGCGTTCGCCGACGTGTCGCTGCACGAGACCCGCATCATCGACGGCGTCAGCAAGATGCGCGCGTTGCCGGAGCTGCGCATCGCGCCCGACGGCGCGGCGGTGTTGAAGCCCGGCGGCATGCACCTGATGCTGATGCAGCCGCACGCGCCGCTCAAGCAAGGCAGCCGGGTGGCGATCGAGTTCGAACTCAAGGGCGGCGGTTCGCTGCTGGGCGAGTTCGAGGTGCGTAAGGCCGCGCCTTGATCCAGGCGTCGTGCCGACAGCGTCGAATATCGCGCCAGCTCCCTGTAGGAGCGGCGCGAGCCGCGACCGCGAAATAGCGCTTACCGCGCAAGCCCTGATGTCGCGCTCGCGAATGAAACATACGACGTAATCGCGGTTTCGCGGTCGCGGCTTGCGCCGCTCCTACAAGGGCGCCCGTAGTTAAGCCGCGTGCGACGCCCGCGCGGTGCGATCGGTTATTTGCGGACGGCGATGTACGCCGTCCGTATGAGGCTCAGCCGGCCGAGCAGGCCGCGCGCACCGGTTCGGGCAATGCCGCTGGCTGCCCGGTTTCGCGGTGGATCCACACCAGCACCACGTTGCCGTCGCAATACAGCGCGCTGGAATCGTTCGCGCCAACGATGCGGTGGCCGATGCTCAGGCTGGTGGTGCCGAGGCGTTCGACGAACAGTTCGACCTCGAGTTCGTTCGGCCATTCGATCGGACGGCGATAGTTCAGATGCGCGGCCGCGACCACCGGCGCGACATGGTCGTCCATGCCGTGGCCGGGCAGGGTCACCATCCAGCGCAGGCGCGCTTCCTCCAGATAGCTGAGAAATTTGGAGTTGTTGACGTGGTTGAACGCGTCGAGATCGCGCCAGCGCACCGACAGAGGCACCCGGATCAAGGCGGGATTCGGCGCCGGTTCGGGCAGCGCCGATGCTTGCGGCGCGGTGGCGTTGCCGCTGCCGGCGAGCGCCGCGATCGCGGGTTGCTGGGGCGCGCCGGGTTTCGCCGCCGCGTGCTGCGCGGCCTTCGGCTTGGAACCGCCGCGCTTCGAATCCACAGGCTTCGAATCTGCATGCTTAGAGCCGGCATGCTTAGAGCCGGCAGGCTTCGAATCGATACGCTGCGAATCGGCCTGCGTGGCAGACCCCTCGTCGACAGCCGCCGCGGCACTCGCGGATTTGCGCGATCGCGGCTTGCGTTGCTTGCGCGGCGGCGACGTGGTTTCGCCGGCAGTGTTGTCCACTACCGGCGTTTGCTTCTTGTTGCGACCGGTCATGCGGCGGATTTCTTCTTGGCGCGCGTGGCCGGCGCGGCGGTCTTGGCGGCGGGTTTCTTCTTCGCCGGCTCAGCGGGCGCCTTGGCTTTCTTCGGCGTGCCGAGCAGCGGCGCGAGGAAGTGGCCGGTGTGCGAGTGCGGCAGCGCGGCGATCTCTTCCGGCGTGCCGGTGGCGAGGATGGTGCCACCGCGATGGCCGCCTTCCGGACCCAGGTCGATGACCCAGTCGGCGGTCTTGATCACGTCGAGGTTGTGCTCGATCACCACCACGGTGTTGCCGTCGTCGCGCAGACGATGCAGCACGGCGAGCAGGTGCTCGATGTCGTGGAAGTGCAGGCCGGTGGTCGGCTCGTCGAGGATGTACAAGGTGCGCCCGGTGTCGCGGCGCGAGAGTTCCTTCGACAGCTTCACGCGCTGCGCTTCGCCGCCCGACAAGGTGGTCGCGCTCTGGCCCAGCTTGATGTAACTCAGGCCCACGTCCATCAGGGTTTCGAGCTTGCGCGCGATGGTCGGTACCACTTCGAACAGGTTCAGCGCCGCCTCGACCGTCATCTCGAGCACGTCGTTGATGTTGTAACCCTTGTACAACACCTCCAGCGTCTCGCGGTTGTAGCGCTTGCCGTGGCAGACGTCGCAGGGCACGTACACGTCCGGCAGGAAGTGCATTTCGACCTTGATCAGGCCGTCGCCCTGGCAGGCTTCGCAGCGTCCGCCGCGCACGTTGAAGCTGAAGCGGCCCGGCGAGTAGCCGCGCGCGCGCGCTTCGGGCACCTGCGCGAACAACTCGCGCAACGGCGTGAACAGGCCGGTGTAGGTGGCCGGGTTCGAACGCGGGGTGCGGCCGATCGGCGACTGATCGATATCGACGACCTTGTCGAACAGCTCGATGTTCTCCACCGACTTGTACGGCGCCGGCGTCTGCGAGGCGCCGTTCAACTCGTTGGCCGCGATCACGTACAAGGTGTCGTTGATCAGGGTCGATTTGCCCGAACCCGACACGCCGGTGACGCAGGTCAACAGGCCCGCCGGAATGTCGAGATCGACATTCTTGAGGTTGTTGCCGGTCGCGCCGCGCAGGTGCAGGGTGGTCTTCGGATTCGGCTTGTGCCGGGTCTTCGGAATCTCGATCTTGCGCTTGCCGCTGAGGTACTGGCCGGTCAGCGAACGCGGCGCCTTGAGGATGTCGGCGAACTGGCCCTGGGCGACGATTTCGCCGCCATGCACGCCGGCGCCGGGGCCGATGTCGACGATGTAGTCGGCCAGACGCATCGCGTCTTCGTCGTGCTCGACCACGATCACCGTATTGCCCAGATCGCGCAGACGCGTGAGCGTGCCGAGCAGGCGTTCGTTGTCGCGCTGGTGCAGGCCGATCGACGGCTCATCGAGCACATACATGACGCCGACCAAGCCCGCGCCGATCTGACTGGCCAGTCGGATGCGCTGCGCTTCGCCGCCCGACAGCGAGTCGGCCTTGCGTTCCAGCGTGAGGTAATCCAGGCCGACGTCGACCAGGAAGCGCAGGCGATCGACGATTTCCTTGACGATCTTGACCGCGATTTCGCCGCGCCAACCCGGCATTTCCAGGGTCTTGAAGAAGTTCAGCGCTTCGTCAACCGGCAGCACCACCAGGTCCGGCAGCGGACGCTCGGCCACGAACACGTTGCGCGCGGCGCGGTTCAGGCGCGCGCCGCCGCAATCGGGGCAGGGGCGCTGGCTGATGAACTTGGCCAGTTCCTCGCGCACCGCGGCCGATTCGGTCTCGCGGTAACGCCGTTCCAGGTTCGGCACGATGCCTTCGAAGCGATGCTTGCGCTGGCTGCGGCCGCCGCTTTCGGTGATGTAGTTGAAGCTGATCTGCTCGTCGCCGCTGCCGTACAGCACGGCCTTCTGCTGCGACGCGGTCAGCGCCTGCCACGGCGTGTCGACGTTGAACTTGTAGTGCTTGGCCAGCGACTGGATCAACTGGAAGTAATACGCGTTGCGCCGATCCCAGCCACGCACCGCGCCGGCCGAGAGCGACAGCTCCGGATGCACGACCACGCGCGCGGGATCGAAGAACTCGGCCACGCCCAGGCCGTCGCAGGTCGGGCATGCGCCGACCGGCGAATTGAACGAGAACAGGCGCGGTTCGAGTTCGGGTAGCGAGTAATCGCAGACCGGGCAGCTGTACTTGGACGAGAACAGCAGCGGCGCGGTTTCGGCGTTGTCGAGCGACTGCACCTGGGCCATACCGTCGCCGAGCTTGAGCGCGGTCTCGAACGATTCGGCCATGCGCTGCTTGATGTCTTCGCGCGGGCGGAAGCGGTCGACCACCGCTTCGATGGTGTGTTTGACCCGCAGCGCCAGTGGCGGCACCGCGTCGATCTCGTACAGCTCGCCGTCCACGCGCACGCGCACGAAGCCCTGCGCGCGCAGTTGTTCGAACACTTGCGCGTGCTCGCCCTTGCGTTCGCGGATCACCGGCGCGAGCAGCATGTAGCGCTGCTCGGGATCGAGGGTCATCACTTGATCGACCATCTGGCTGACGGTCTGCGCCTCCAGCGGGTAGTGATGGTCCGGACAGCGCGGCGAACCCACCCGCGCGTACAGCAGGCGCAGGTAGTCGTAGACCTCGGTGATGGTGCCAACGGTCGAACGCGGGTTGTGCGAGGTGGATTTCTGCTCGATCGAAATCGCCGGCGACAGGCCTTCGATGTGATCGACCTCCGGCTTCTCCATCACCGACAGGAACTGGCGGGCGTAGGCCGAGAGCGATTCGACGTAGCGACGCTGGCCCTCGGCGTAGATGGTGTCGAAGGCGAGCGAGGATTTGCCCGACCCGGACAGGCCGGTGATCACGATCAGCTTGTCGCGCGGCAGATCGAGATCGATGTTCTTGAGGTTGTGCGTCCGCGCGCCGCGGATGCGGATGTAGTCCAGCGCCATCGGGTGCCTGCAAGGGGGGAGTAGAGCCGCCGGCGCGAAACGCGACGGCGAACAGGGGAGCGTATCGAGTGGGGAAGGTGGGGGCAAATCCCGGAAACGAAAGCGCCTGTCGCGGGCATGAGGGATGTCATCCGGGGCCCGTGGCGCTTGGGGTTCAGGCGCTCGCGGGAATCGCGGCCGGACCTGGGTTCGAGGCGATCGCCGGGTTCGGCAAAGCCGAGTGCGCGAACTTGGAGTGGGAGGTGGCGGGTCGAGCGCGGATCGCTCCGCGGCAGGCCTCGCCGCCGCGACGAGAGGCGGCGCAGCGATGCGATTGTGGCTAGCGTCACCGTGGGCGAGGGCTTCAGCCCCGGCGCTGTTTAGTCAGCTCGCCGGTGTGTGGCCGAACAGCGCCGGGGCCGAAGCCCCACCCACCTAAAAACGCATGACTTGTTCAGGTTCGGACGCGTTACCGCGCCCCAGTGTTCACTTGACCGCGTTGAACTGCAGCGGCGTGGTCGCCGCGCCGCTGGCGGCCTTGGTGTCGAGCGCGCCCGGATTGACCCCGGCGACGATCAGCTGGACCTTGACCGCCTCGGCGCGTTGGCGCGACAGGGTTTCGTTGTCGCTGGGCTGGCCGGCGCCGCCGCCGGGACCGACGATCTCGTAGCGCGCGTCGGCCGGGCCGGCCTGGATCGCCTTGGCCGCGCGGCTGAGGATGTCCAGGCTGGCCGGTGCGATGCGGGCGCCGCCGTCGTCGAAGCGCAGATTGATCTGGTTGAGCGCCTTGACGATCTCGGCCGGGCCGGCCTTGCCCGGCTCCAGCGCGGCCAGCGCCTGCGCGGCCGCGTCGCTGGACGCCGCGGCGCCGCCGACGCCTTCGAACAGACCACCGTATTGGTAACCCGGGAACAGGGTCTTGGCTTTTTCCAGCAGGATCGCGCGGTCGGCGTCGGAGGCCTGGCCGCTGAGTTCGATCTTCTCGCCTTCGAAGCTCACCGCCGCGCCGGACATGCTCAGCGCCGCGGCGAACTGCGGCAGCTTGTCCAGCCACGGCGCCGGCTTGGCGGCCTTGTCGACGTTGAGGTTGCCGCTGATCTGGCCGCTGTAGGCCTGGGCCAGGGCGATGCTCAGGGCCTTGCGGTTGGCCTCGCTGTCGAGGGTGCCGTCGTAGCGGATCGCGCCGTTGTTGTTGACCAGGCTGAGCTTGGCGTCGAAGCGCACGACCGGCGCGGGCGCGGCGGTGGCGGCGGGATTGGCGGTCGCGGCATCGGGGGATGCGGCGTCGCGGTTGCAGGCGCTCAGGCCGGCGCTGAGCGCCACGGCGAGGGCCAGCGACGGCAGGCCGAGACGGCGGCCGAAGGCGAAGGCGAGGGCGGACGGGTTGGCGCGGGCGGCGGGCGGGATGGTGCGCATGGATTCTCCGCTGGGTGGAAACCGGGGTCGTGATGGTGCGGCGCGTGGGGAGATCGGCAAAGCGTGTCGGAGCGGGGCGGTGGATCGAGGCCGGGCGACGGGTTGCGGGGCATTGCGGTGCGTGGGCGGCTGATGGAGCGGTGGCTAATGGAGTGCGGTTATGCGGTGGAGTTCCCGATTGCCGCGGTTGATGTAATTGCCGAGTGATCGCTCATGCCTTCGGGATGTATCGATTTTTTGATCGTAATCCCACCAGAACGTCATTCCCGCGAACGCGGGAATCCAGTGACTTTGAACGTTGCTGCAAGAAAGTAGACGTACTTCAGATCGATCAGTCTGACGACCTTCGTTGTAAGTAAATCGCAACTGAGCCCTATGCAAAGTCACTGGATTCCCGCGTTCGCGGGAATGACGTTCTTGAAGTCGCGCGGCGACTTGCAGTCGTTCAACCTCGATAACATCAGCCGACGCCGCCGACACAACCTCATCCCAAAAAACGAAGGGCCCGGCAACCGGGCCCCTCGTGGTTACGCGAACGCTGCGATCAGCGGCTGGAGCTGTAGGTGATCGAAACTGGATCAGCACATTCCTGAGTACCGTTGTTGCACAGCTTGTAGCTCATGGTGCCGCTGCCGATGATGCGGAACGTATCGGTGTTGGCGCCGGTGTTGCGCACGGTCTTGAGGATCGCGCCGTTGCGGTAGACGTCGATGTTCTTCTTGCCCTTCTCCCACGACAGGTTCACCGAGGTGCGGTGATTCGGCAGCGCGCTGGCCTTGGCTTCGACGCGACGCGGATAGTTGGCGTCGACGAAGCTCGGGTACAGCGACATGCCGGCGGAAGCGCGGTAGCCCTTGACCTGGACGTACCACACGCCGCCCTGCGGGGTCGGGAAGAAGCAGGTCTCGTTGTTGGACGAGGTGAACGGACGGCAGTCGTACGACGTGCTGGTCGGCTCGGCGCCGTACTTGACGTAGATGTCCGAATCGCCGGTGCCGCCGTACAGGGCGAACAGCAGGTTGGACGCGCCGTTCGGAACCAGCAGCTGGTACTTGATCACGCCGTTGGCGGCGACTTCGATGTTGGTGACGGTGACGCCGTTCTCCAGCTCGATCGCCGGCTCGGGTTCCGGCGCCTGCGGATCGGGCGGCAGCGCTTCGGTGCCCTTGGCCACGGCGACGGCATAACGCGCGTCGACGATGCCCGAGCCGCACCAGTTGCTGAAGCTGCAACCGCCCGGCTGGCCGCCGACATGCGCGGTGTTGACCAGGATCTTCTCGATCTGGGCCGGAGTCAGCGGGCTCGGCGCGGCGGACTGCATCAGCGCGGCCACGGCGGCCACGTGCGGCGCCGCCATCGAGGTGCCGGCCATCCACGCGTAACCTTCGCCTTCCTGGCCCTGCAGGCCCAGGTTGAGGGTCGACAGGATGTTGTCGGCCGCCGGATTCACGCCCGAACCGCCGGGCGCGGCCACGTCGACCTTGTCGCCGAAGTTGGAGTAATCGGCCAGGGTGCCGGTCGGGCCCACCGCGGACACCGCGATCACGCCTTCGCAGTTGGCCGGCGAGAAGCCGGACACGTCGGCGCTGGAGTTGCCCGCGGCGATGACCACGGTGGTACCGCGGTTGCGCGCTTCGGTGAAGGCGAGCTGTTCGGCCGCGCTGCACGCGCCGCTGCCGCCGAGGCTGAGGTTGATGACCTCGGCCGGGGTCGCGTTGGCCGGAACGCCGGTGACAGTGCCGCCCGACGCCCAGGTCACCGCGTCGATGATGTCGGACTCGTAACCGCCGCACTTGCCGAGCACGCGCACCGGCTGGACCTTGGCGCCGAACGCGACGCCGGCCACGCCCTTGCTGTTGTTGGCGACCGCGGCGATGGTGCCGGCCACGTGGGTGCCGTGCCAGCTGCTGTCCTCGGGAATGCCGAAGATGTTGCACTCGCCGTCGTGCCAGTCGCCCGGATCGTTCGGATCCGCATCGCGGCCGTCGCCGTCGACGCTGACGTCGGTATCGACGATGAAGTCGTAGCCCGCGACGATATTGGCGTCGAGGTCGCTGTGCGGGGTGATGCCGGTGTCGAGCACGGCGACCACGATGCCGTCGCCGTTGGCGATGTCCCAGGCCGGTTCGACATTCAGGCCGCCCGGGCCGTTCTTGTAATGCCACTGCTGAGCGTAGCCGGGGTCGTTGGGGACCAGCAGCGGCTTGTAGAAACGGTCGGTGCTGACTTCGACGATGCTCGGGTCGAGCTTCATCAGCTCGATCGCCAGCTCTTTCTGGGCGGCCTTGTCGAGCGCGGTATCGGTCTTGATCAGGCTCGAGCCGGTGGCCAGCGTGCGCAGCGGCAGGATGCCGACGCCCAGCGTGGTCGCGGCCTTGGCGTATTGCTGGTTGAGCGCGGCCGGAGCCAGCTTGGTCGCGGCGCCGGGCGCGCGGGTGATGATGAAGCGGTTGCTCTTCTCGGCCGCGGCCGCCTTCACCGCCTTGGGCGAGGTCGTGGCGTTGGCGGTGTGCACCTTCGAGAACGTCTGCAATTTGCTGCCCGAATAGGCCACCGGCGCGACGACTACGGCCGTCGCGAGGGCCAGTGCGGTCCATTTCAATGAACGTGCTTTGCGAGTCATGACAAACATCCTTGATCCTTCGTTGCGCATGATCCCCTTCGCATCCCCTGTTTAGCGTCGGGCCTTAGGTCCGCCACGGCTGTGCCGTCGTGCCGTCGCGGGACTTTCTTGCGCAGTCGGCCGCGCGCATCGCGCCGCGCCCGAACTGCAGGGTGCTGTGACACACGCACGCCGCCGTTACCGTGCGCGAAGCGCTGCACGGATGAGGAGAGGAGTGCGGCTGATGCGCGAAGGCGAAGCCTCTGCGCGGAAAACCGATGTGAACTGACGACTGCGAACCACATGCACGGAGCCCCCGGATACAACGCGACCGCTTCATCGTTGCGCGTGTGCGTCGCACGCATTGCGCTTCGATGTCGCCGTTCCTTGTCGCGCGACCCCCTGCAAGTCGCTCACAACCGAAGCTAAATGAGCGCACCCATCGCATGCAAGTGTCATCAAAGCTGTGATATCGACATGAATGCGACTGAGCGCACAAACACGCGCGATGCACCTCGATGGCGAGGGTAGGGAGGCAGGCGCCAGGGCCTGCGAATACAGGGATTTTCAGGCTCCGGCGCGATTGCCGAAAGCTGCGCGAATATTTTCGCGTCGAATCGAGTTTCTTTCGGAACTGTGAACTAGGTCGATCTATATTTCGCCGCGTCACGCGCGATTTGTATGAACTGCCGCACGATTCTTCACTGTGCATGCGACGCGGTGCGATTTCGCGCCGATGGTGACTCGATTGTTTTCGCGCGGTTTCGCTGTTGCAGCTCCGCAACATCAGCATCGAGCCACGTGTTCGCGATGAGGTTGCATGAATGCGCGCGAATATTTCCGTTTGCGCAAATCGTTTTGAGCCGCGGGGTATTGAGTCGCGTTGCGCCGCGATCGCGCGCTGGATCTTTTTTTCGCGTGGTTTTGCGAGTCGACGACTCGGGAGGCATGCGGCAAAGAAGACGAGGAGCTGCGGTGCAACGCGGTCCCGGCGCGTGCCTCGGACTGGCCCTGTAGGAGCGCCGCGGGCCGCGATCGTGACTTCCAAGGGCCGACGTTGGCGTGGGTGCGCGGTCGCGGCTCGCGCCGCTCCCTACAGGGGATAGGGACGGTCCGGCGGGGCGGAATTCGCCTAAATCATTAATTTTCATGGAAAAATGGCCGGGTTACGCGGGATTCGGCCGGGACGCCCACCGCCCACGCGGCCCCCGAGCCCGTCCGGCCAGGGGCCATAGTTGCCGTAACCCGCTGAATCCCCTAAAATTCCGCTTCTGTCCGCCCGGTTCGGGTGCGGCAGGACCAAAAATAACTACAGAGGAATCTGGTCATGTACGCAGTACTGGTCACCGGCGGTAAGCAATACCGCGTGATGCAAGGCGAGACGCTCCGCGTCGAGCTGCTCGATGTCGAAGCCGGCAGCGAAATCAAGTTTGACACCGTCCTGATGCTCGGCGACGGCGAAGGTGTGAAGCTCGGCGACGCGCTCAAGGGCGCCAGCGTCACCGCCAAGGTCGTCGGCCACGGCCGCGCCGACAAGGTGCGCATCGTCAAGTTCCGCCGCCGTAAGCACCACCGCAAGCAGATGGGTCACCGTCAGCACTACACCGAAATCGAAATCACCGGCATTGCCGGTGGTGACAACAAGTAAGGAGCAGCAGCCATGGCACATAAAAAGGGCGTAGGTTCCACCCGCAACGGCCGCGACTCCAACCCGAAGTACCTGGGCGTGAAGATCTACGGCGGCCAGTCGATTGAGGCCGGCAACATCATCGTGCGTCAGCGCGGCACCCAGTTCCATCCGGGCGCCGGCGTCGGCCTCGGCCGCGACCACACCTTGTTCGCGCTGGTCGATGGCAAGGTCGAGTTCTCGACCAAGGGCCTGAAGAAGCGTCGCACCGTCAGCGTCGTCGTCGCCGAGTAATCGCGCCGCCACGCTGCATGAGGAGCCCCGCTTCGGCGGGGCTTTTCGTTTGGGGGCCGGGATTTTGGATTGGTGATTCGGGATTCGCAAAAGCGAAAACCGCATTCGCCGCTCCCGTTACAATCCCGAGTTGCCCTGTTTTTTGCGTTTCCCAATCCCGAATCCCGAATCCCAAATCCCGGCTCTTATGAAACTCGTAGACGAAGCAGAAATCAAAGTCATCGCCGGCAATGGCGGCAACGGCTGCATCGGCTTCCGTCGCGAGAAGTTCATTCCGCTCGGCGGGCCGGACGGTGGCGATGGCGGCGCGGGCGGCAGCGTGTGGCTGGTCGCCGACGAAAACGTCAATACCCTGGTCGATTTCCGCCATCAGAAGCAGTTCCGCGCCCAGCGCGGCGAGAACGGCATGGGTCGGCAGGCCTACGGCAAGGGCGGCGAGGACATGGTCATCGTGGTGCCGGTCGGGACCGTGGTGACCAACGTCGAGACCGACGAAGTCATCGGCGACCTGGTCGCGCACGGCGACCGCCTGCTGGTCGCGCACGGCGGCAAGGGCGGCCTGGGCAACATGCATTTCAAGAGCTCGGTCAACCGCACCCCGCGCAAGGCCCTGCCGGGTCTGCCGGGCGAGGAGCGCGAACTCAAGCTGGAACTCAAGCTGCTGGCCGACGTGGGCCTGCTCGGGTTCCCGAACGCCGGCAAGAGCACCCTGATCCGCGCGGTCTCGGCGGCGACGCCGAAGGTCGCGGACTATCCGTTCACGACGCTGTATCCGAACCTCGGCGTGGTCAGCGTGGAAGCGCACCGCAGCTTCGTGATCGCCGACATCCCGGGCCTGATCGAGGGCGCCGCCGACGGCGCCGGCCTGGGCGCGCAGTTCCTGCGCCATCTGCAGCGCACGCGTCTGCTGCTGCACCTGGTCGATATCGCGCCGATGGAAGGCGGCGTCGACGGGGTGAGCCCGGCCGAGCAGGTACGCGCGATCGAGCGCGAGCTGCACAAGCACGATCCCGAGTTGTTGGCCAAGCCGCGCTGGCTGGTGCTCAACAAGGCCGACCTGTTGCTGGAAGAAGAGCAGCAGGCCGCGGCCCAGGCGATCATCGACGAATTGGGCTGGAAGGATCGCTGGTATCTGGTGTCGGCGATCGGCCGCGACGGCACCTTCCCGATCATGCAGGACGTGATGGCGTTCTTCGATCGTCAGCGCGTCGAGGCGCTGGAAGCCGCGCATGCCGCCGGCGACCATGTGCCCTGAGCCGCGGGCTCACCGGTATTCGAATGCAAACCCCGAGCGTCGCGCGATGCGGCGCCGCCGGCGTTCGCGCGCCCACTCGCGCGCCGACTTCAAGCTGACTTCACCGGTCGCATCGATGATGCGCGGCATGCCCCGCGCGTGCGCCAGCGACCGTGTGTCCGCCGATGTCCTTCGCGGCGAAGCCTTTGGCGAAATTTTCCTCCGCCCAAACAAAAGCCCGGCCGAAGCCGGGCTTTTGCATGCCGTCGCGAACGATCTTTCAATCGCGCGCGACAATAGGTCGTCGCAAGACTCAGGCCGCGGCCAGCGCCTTGATGCGGGCCGACAGGCGGCTCTTGTGACGGGCAGCCTTGTTCTTGTGGATCAGACCACGGGAGCTGAAACGGTCGAGGATCGGCTGAGCGACGTCGAACGCGGACTTGGCACTCGCGGCGTCGTTCTCGCCGAGGGCCTTCAGCACCTTCTTGACGGCGGTACGCAGCATCGAACGCTGGCTGGCGTTACGGGCGTTACGCACGACAGTCTGCTTGGCGCGCTTCTTGGCGGACTTGATGTTTGCCACGGTGGATTCCTGGAATTTTGGTTGAAAGCGTTAATGGAACTGGACGAAGAGATGCTGCTAGAAACGAAATTACGGAAAATCAGACCGAAAAGTATGGCCGATTCAGTGGGTTGCGTCAACTGGCTGGGGACGCGCCGATGAGCAAGGGCGGTTTGCTGCGTTCATCGGTGATTTTCAGCTCCATGACCTTCATCTCGCGGGTCACCGGCCTGGTCCGCGACCAGGTCTACGCCTGGCAGTTCGGCGCCAGTCCGGCCATGGATGCGTTCTTCATCGCGTTCAGGATTCCGAACTTCATGCGCCGGATCTCGGCCGAGGGTTCGTTCTCGATGGCGTTCGTGCCGGTGCTGGCCGAGTACAAGGAAAAACAGGACCACGCCGCGGTCAAGGCGCTGGTTGACCGGGTCACTGGCACCTTGATGGCCGCGCTGCTGGCGATGACCGCGGTGGTGGTGATCGCAGCGCCGTGGATCATGCAATTGTTCGCGCCGGGCTGGGACCCGTTGAGCGAGCAATACGCGCTGGCGACGGAAATGCTGCGGATCACCTTCCCGTACGCCTTGTTCATTTCGCTGGCCTCGCTGGCCGGCGGCATTCTCAACAGTTACGAGAAATTCGCGATTCCGGCCTTGTCGCCGGTGCTGCTGAACGTGTCGATGATCGCCGCGGCGGCGTGTTCGACCCCGCTGATGGCGCGGCTGGGCCTCAATCCGGTGCTGGCGCTGGCCTGGGGCGTGTTCTTCGCCGGCATCCTGCAGCTGGCGTTCCAGTTGCCGGCGCTGAAAAAGCTCGGCCTGCTGCCGCGACCGCGTTGGGGCGGGGCGCATCCGGGCGTGCGCAAGATCATGCGGCTGATGGTGCCGACCCTGTTCGGCTCCTCGGTGGCGCAGGTCAATTTGCTGCTCAACACCGCGCTGGCCTCGTTCCTGATCGTCGGCAGCGTGAGCTGGCTGTATCTGACCGATCGCCTGCTCGAATTCCCGCTCGGCATGTTCGGGGTCGCGATCGGCACGGTGATCCTGCCGCATCTGTCCAAACGCCATGCCGCGACCGATGTCGACGGCTATTCCAAGGGCCTGGATTGGGGCTTTCGCCTGTGCCTGCTGATCGGCATCCCGGCCTGCCTGGGCCTGGTGCTGTGCGCCGAGGCGCTGATCGCGGCCTTGTTCCAGTACGGCAAGCTGACCCCCAACGACACCGCGATGATCCGCCTGAGCCTGATGGCGCAGTCGACCGCGGTGCCGGCCTTCCTGCTGGTGAAAGTGCTGGCGCCGGCGTTCTATTCGCGCCAGGACACCAAGACCCCGGTCAAGTCGGCGGTGGTGTCGGTGATGGTCAATCTGATCGCGACCGTGGCGCTGTTGCTGGCGGCGTTGTATCTGACCGATGTCGGCCAGGCCGCATTGGCCCGCACCGGCGGCGATCTGCGCGAAGCGCTCGGCGAAATACCCGGCGCGCATGCCTGCCTGGCGCTGGCGATTGCGATCGCCGGCTGGACCAACGCGCTGCAACTGGCCTGGTATCTGCGCCGGGCCAAGGTTTATCGACGCCAGCCCGGCTGGGGCCGGTTCCTGCGCCAGATCGCGGTCGCCAGTGTGGCGATGGCGGCGGTGGTGCTGAGCCTGCTGTGGCTGTGGCAGGGCTGGACCGGCTGGCCGTGGTGGGAACGCCTGCTCAAGCTGGCGGTGGTGGTCGGCGCCGGCGGCGCGGTCTACGGCGCGGCGTTGTGGCTGCAAGGCATCCGTCCGCGCGATCTGCGCGGGCATTGACGGCGAGGGTGCGCCGTATCGCGATGGCCAGTTGTCGCCATTGCCATCGCAACGGCATCGAACCGGCGGGTTCGGATGCCGTTGAGACTTGCGTGCGGCGGCTATACTTCCTTATTCATCCTTTCAGCAGGCCCGGCCCGTCCGGGTTTCCAATACCGAACCAATGAGCAGGCTGTTTCGTGACGTCGAGGGCGGGCCGCGGTGCCCGCACGGCAGTGTGGTCTGCATCGGCGCCTTCGATGGCCTGCATCTCGGGCATCGCGCGCTGGTGCGCCATACGGTGGCGCGCGCGCGCGCGCTGGATTTGCCCGCGGTGGCGCTGAGTTTCGAGCCCTTGCCGCGCGAATTCTTCGCGCCGCAGGCGCCGCCGCCGCGGCTGCTGTTGCCGCGGGCCAAGGCTGAAGGACTGTTGGCGCTGGAAGCCGATCAGGTCGGCCTGCTGCGTTTCAACGGCCGGCTCAGCGGCCTGAGCGCGGAAGCGTTCGTGCAGCGCGTGCTGGTCGAGCGGCTGGCCGCGCGCGAAGTCTGGGTCGGCCCGGAGTTCCGCTTCGGCAAGGCGCGCGGCGGCGACATCGCGCTGCTGCGCCGGCTCGGCGAACAAGCCGGTTTCACTGCGCACGAAATCGAGCCGGTGCATCTGGACGGCCAGCGCGTATCCAGCACGCGCATTCGCGAGGCGCTGCTGACCGGCGACTTCGCCAGCGCCGGGCGCTTGCTCGGGCGGCGCTACGCGATCGGCGGCCACGTCGTGCATGGCAAGCAACTCGGCCGCACCCTGGGCTTTCCGACCGCCAACCTGCGTTTTGGCGGCAAGACGCCGGCCTTGTCCGGCATCTACGCCACCTGGGTCCACGGCATCGGCGATCAGCCGCGCGCGTCGGTGTCGAGCCTGGGCACGCGCCCGACCGTCGCCGGCGTCGAACCGCTGCTCGAAGCGCATCTGTTCGATTTCGACGGCGACCTGTACGGTCGTCGCATCGAGGTTGAATTCGTCGCCCACCTGCGCGCCGAACTCAAGTTCCCCGATCTGGATTCACTGACCGTGCAAATGCACCGCGACGCCGAACAGGCGCGCGCACTCCTGCAACTCGATCCGCGACGCCCGACCGCGTCGCCAGCCCTGGGCGCCGACGCGACCCAAACTGCCTGAGACCCGCTGTGACCAACGATTCGAGCCAATCCGCACCCGCCAATCCGTACAAGGCCACCCTGCTGCTGCCGGCCACCGATTTTCCGATGCGCGGCGATCTGCCCAAGCGCGAGCCGGAAACTCTGGCGCGCTGGGAGAGCGAGGGCCTGTATCAGCGAATTCGCGAGAAGGTCGGTCAACGCGAGCGCAGCTTCATCCTGCACGACGGCCCGCCGTACGCGAACGGCGAGATCCACATCGGCCACGCGCTCAACAAGGTGCTCAAGGACATCGTGGTCAAGTCCAAGCTGCTGGCCGGCTTCGACGCGCCCTACGTGCCCGGCTGGGATTGCCACGGCCTGCCGATCGAGACCAAGGTCGAGAAGGCCTACGGCAAGGTCGGCGACAAGCTCGATGCGGCTCAGTTCCGCGCCAAGTGCCGCGAGTACGCCGCCAGCCAGGTCGACCTGCAACGCCGCGACTTCAAGCGCCTGGGCGTGATCGGCGATTGGGAAAATCCCTACCTGACCATGGATTTCCGCTACGAGGCGGACATCATCCGTTCGCTGGCGAAGATCGTCGAACGCGGCCATCTGGTGCGCGGCTCCAAGCCGGTGCATTGGTGCTTCGACTGCGGCTCGGCGCTGGCCGAGGCGGAGATCGAATACCAGGACAAGGAGTCGACCCAGATCGACGTGGGCTACGTCGCCAAGCATGCGCGCGGGCTCGCGGCGCTGTTCGGCGCGGCGATCGACGATGACACCCTGATCGCGATGCCGATCTGGACCACCACGCCGTGGACGCTGCCGGCCAGCCTGTCGGTGACGGTCGGCCCCGAACTCGACTACGTGCTTGTCGAAGGCCCGAAGCGCGCCGACGGCGGTCGCCGCCTGCTGGTGATCGCCGAATCGCTGGCCGAGAAGGCGCTCAAGCGCTACGGCGTCGACGAGGTGGTGGTGCATGGCCGCGCGCGCGGCGTCGAACTCGAAGGTCAGCGCCTGCAGCATCCGTTCTACGCCGAACGCGAACTGCCGGTGCTGGTCGACAGTTACGTGTCGGCCGAAGACGGCACCGGCATCGTCCACAACGCGCCGGGCCACGGCCAGGAAGACTATGCGGTCGGCCTGAAGTACGGCCTGCTCGATCAATACACCGCGGCGCAGATCAACCCGGTCGACGGACGCGGCCTGTACCTGCCGTCGACGCCGCCGGCCGATCAGCACACCCTGGCCGGCGTGCATATCTTCAAGGTCGATCCGATCATCCTTGAAGTATTGAAAGCGCACGACGTGCTGCTGGCCTCGGGCCGGCTCAAGCACAGCTACCCGCATTGCTGGCGGCACAAGTCGCCGGTGGTGTTCCGCGCCACGCCGCAGTGGTTCATCTCGATGGAGAAGGCCGGCCTGCGTCGCGACGCGCTGGCCGCGATCGGCGGCGTCACCTGGATCCCGGGCTGGGGCGAGGCGCGCATCTACAACATGATCGAGAGCCGCCCGGACTGGACGATCTCGCGCCAGCGCTACTGGGGCGTGCCGATCGCGCTGTTCTTCAGCCGCGAAACCGGCGAGCCGCATCCGCGCTCGGTCGAGATCATGCGTCAGGTCGCCGACGTGGTCGAACGCGAAGGCGTCGACGCCTGGTACGCGATGACCGCCGAACAACTGCTCGGCGAGGAAGCCGCGCAGTACGAGAAGGCCACCGACATTCTCGATGTCTGGTTCGACTCGGGCGTCAGCCACGAATGCGTGCTCGCGCAGCGTCCGCAGGATGGCCTGCGCAAGCCGGCCGATCTGTACCTGGAAGGTTCCGACCAGCATCGCGGCTGGTTCCACAGCGCGCTGCTCAGCGGCGTGGCGATGGACGGCGCGGCGCCGTACCGGCAGGTGCTGACCCACGGCTTCACCGTCGATGAAAACGGCAAGAAGCAATCCAAGTCGCTCGGCAACGTGGTCGTGCCGCAGACCGTGATCGACGCGATGGGCGCCGACGTGCTGCGCCTGTGGGTCGCCTCGACCGACTTCAGCGCCGAAATGTCGGTGTCGGACAAGATCCTCAAGCAGAACGGCGAGGGCTACCGCCGCATCCGCAACACCGCGCGCTTCCTGCTCGGCAACCTGAGCGGCTTCGACCCGGCGCGCGATCTGGTCGCATTGGACGACATGGTCGCGCTGGATCGCTGGATCGTGCATCGCGCCGCCGAACTGCAGGACCGCATCGCCTCGGCCTACGAGCGCTACGACTTCGCCGAGATCGTGCAGCTGCTGACGAATTTCTGCAGCGTCGACCTGGGTTCGTTGTATCTCGATGTGACCAAGGATCGCCTGTACACGATGCAGGAAAACTCGCGCGGCCGGCGTTCGGCGCAGAGTGCGATGTACCGCATCGCCGAAGCGTTCGTGCGCTGGATCGCGCCGATCCTGAGCTACACCGCCGACGAAATGTGGCGGCATCTGCCGGCCGGCACGCAAAGCGGCCCGCGCGAGGACAACGTGCTGTTCGCGACCTGGTACGACGGCCTGGCCCTGTTGCCGCCCGACGCGGCCTTGTCGTCGGAAGACTTCAAGCGCCTGCTGGCGCTGCGCGACGACGTGGCCAAGACCCTGGAACCGATGCGCGCCGCCGGCCAGATCGGCGCCGCGCTCGAAGCCGAGATCTCGCTGCGTTGCGGCGTCGCCGATCAGAACTGGCTCGCGCCGCTGGCCGACGAACTGCGCTTCTTGTTCATCAGCGGCGATGTCGAAGTCGTCGCCGACGACGCGATCCAGGACATCGCCGTGCTCGCGGTCAAGACCGGCAAGCGCAAGTGCGTGCGCTGCTGGCATTACCGCGCTGACATCGGCGTCAGCGCCGAGCATCCGGACCTGTGCGGCCGCTGCGTCGACAACATCGCCGGCGAGGGCGAGGACCGTCGCTGGTTCTGACGCTCCGATCGATGCGCGCGGCATCGCGCCGCGCGCATCGAACCAGTGTTCCTCGCGCCATCCCTTTCGCAAGCACAGATTCGAGCCACGATGACCGATATCGCAAGCAAACCCGGCCGCAACGCGCTGCCCTGGCTGATCGTCTCGATCGTGGTGATCGCGCTCGACCAGCTCAGCAAGGCCTGGGTGCTGGCCTCGCTGCCCGAGTACACCGCGGTGCCGGTCATCGACGGCGTGTGGAACTGGTACCGCAGCTACAACACCGGCGCGGCCTTCAGCTTCCTCAGCGATGCCGGCGGCTGGCAGAAATATTTCTTCCTGGTGCTCGCGGTCGGGATCAGCGGCCTGCTCGCGACCTGGCTGGCGCGCACCGAGCGCAGCGACTGGAAGACCGCGCTGCCGTACGCGCTGGTGATCGGCGGGGCGATCGGCAACGTCATCGACCGCATGGTCCATGGCCACGTGGTCGACTTCATCCAGTGGTACTGGCGCGACTACCACTGGCCCTCGTTCAACATCGCCGACTCGGCGATCGTGGCCGGGGCGATCGGGATCGCGGTGTACGGGCTGTTCAGCGGCAAGCCGGCCGAGCACAAGCCGGGTCAGGGCAAGGCCTAAGCCCGCCGCGGTTTTCCGCCGGCCGGGCGGTGGTATTCAGCCAGTTCCCAGCCGCCTTCCGTCACACCAAGCCGCCACCGCCACAGGAGTACAATCTCGTCCCATGGACGTCCTGCTCGCCAACCCCCGCGGCTTCTGCGCCGGCGTCGATCGCGCGATCGAAATCGTCAAGCGCGCCATCGAAACCCTCGGCGCGCCGATCTACGTGCGCCACGAAGTCGTGCATAACCGCTTCGTCGTCGACGACCTCAAGCGTCGCGGCGCGATCTTCGTCGAGGAACTCGACGAAGTCCCCGACGGCGCCACCGTGATCTTCAGCGCCCACGGCGTGTCCAAGGCGGTGCGTCAGGAGGCCGAACGGCGTGCGCTCAAGGTGTTCGACGCGACCTGTCCGCTGGTCACCAAGGTGCATCTGGAAGTCTCGCGCCACTGCCGCGCCGGCCGCGACGTGATCCTGATCGGCCACGAAGGCCACCCCGAAGTCGAAGGCACCATGGGCCAATGGCGGCGCGAAGCCGGTACCGGTCGGATCTACCTGGTCGAGGACGCGGCCGACGTCGCCGCCTTGCAGGTCGATCAACCCGACAACCTGGCCTACACCACCCAGACGACCTTGTCGGTCGACGACACCCGCAGCGTGATCGAAGCCATGCGCGCCAAGTTCCCGGCGATCCAGGGCCCGCGCCACGACGACATCTGCTACGCCACCCAGAACCGCCAGGACGCCGTGCGCGAACTGGCCGCGCAGTGCGACCTGGTGCTGGTGGTGGGATCGATCAACAGCTCCAACTCCAACCGCCTGCGCGAGCTGTCCGAGCGCGAGGGCGTGGAAGCCCACCTGATCGACGGCGCGGTCGAAATCGACCCCGAATGGGTGCGCGGCCGCAAGCGCATCGGCGTCACCGCCGGCGCCTCCGCGCCCGAGGTGCTGGTACGCGGGGTGATCGACCGCCTGCACGAACTGGGCGCCCAGGGCGTGCGCGAACTCGAGGGCGAGCGCGAGGACATGGTCTTCGCCCTGCCCAAGGAACTGCGCCTGCAACTTGTCGGCTGAGAGCTGGTGGGCTGAGAACGGGGCGCTGAGAGCCGGCACCGGACCGGATCGAATTGACCGCCCGGCCCCGTCCCGCCTAGAATTGCCGTCCTCGCCGGAATAGCTCAGTTGGTAGAGCGGCGCATTCGTAATGCGTAGGTCGTAGGTTCGATTCCTATTTCCGGCACCACGTAACTCCGAGAAGAAAACAACCGCCCGGCCAACGATCCAACGGCCGGCAAGCTTCCCGGAAAACAAAGGCCTCGCATCCGCGAGGCCTTTTTGTTTGCCGACCAACCAACTCCGCTCACCCCGCGGCGCTGGACTCGCACGGCAAGCAAGTCGACACCGCGCCCAGCGACGTCAGCGATGCTCCATGACGCGCCGCGATGGGCGTGCAGCGACCATTCGCCGACCTCACCAGACTCAAGGCGACGACTTGGTCTCGATCTTCTCGTACCCCGGCGAGTAATACCCGCCGCCGCCATCCGTCCCCGTCAGCGTCCGGCCTTTGCACGCGTACTGTTTCTCGTTGTACGAGTAATTGGTCTGGATGTAGCCGCGTTCTTCGTCGCGGCTGCGGATCTGCGCGCCGACGCGCGAGGAATAGGTCGCTTGCTTGGAGCCGGTTTCGACAACGCCGTCGGTCTCCACCAGCATCTGCCGGGTCACGCCCGGGCGGATTTCCTCGGGTTTGTCGGTGGCGGTGGCCAAGTCGACGCGATGCGCTTCCTGCAAGTGCGCCTTGCAGGCGGCGTAGTCGGCGAAGTCGCGCGGCGGTACCGGCAGGCCGGGCAGATGGCCGCTGGCTTGCGCGGCGCTGGTCGCCAGGAACAGTGCGATCAGCGCGACGCGCGCGCCGATTGCTCGCGTGTCGATGCGAGCGGCGCGATGCGCATGATCCGCGGTGGTGGCGTCCAAATAACGTTCTTCCATAAACATCGTTCCCGATTCGATAGGTGCATGCGCACCGATTGGCCTGCAATGTAACTCCGGCACCACGCCGATGCATGCCTCTGTCCGGATGCGGCGAAGACGCCGCGGTATTCGAGCCGCTGAAGCTCGGTCGTGGCCGCTGATCTGGACGCGGTCCGTCGAATGCGGCGATGAGGGACTTATGGCCGCGCGAATTTCCCGCGCGGCCAGTTTGACGACGATTCGATGATCCGGTCGCGCCGGGGCATGTTGCGTCGCAGCGAAAGGCGCGGGCGCAACCCAGACTTCATGTGCTGATGCTGCGTGAAACCAGCCTCGTGGTCGCAAGCCCTGCGACCGTCGCCATGCAGACTGTGCTCATTGCGGCGCTTGTCATCTGCGTGCATAGAACGTGAACCCACACTGCGCGTCGGCGGCGTCTTCACCAATCCGCCATCCCTTTTTCACTATTTTTTATCGGGCCGGTCGCCACCATGCGCCGGCTTGCGGATCAACAGCAAACGTATCGACAGCGAAGGCACTGACGAAAATGCGCGTAGACGTATTCGTGGTAGGGAACGAGGAAGGGTATGTGGTGGCGCCGGCGGACAGCTGGCTGCCGCTGGACGAAATGAAGGCGCTCGGCGCGCTGCGCTTCGGTTGGACCATCGATACCGCGATGGCCATGCCGAAGCTGGATTGGCATGCGATCGCCAAGGACATCGACGCGCGCGGCTACAGCATCGTGGCCAGCGACGATGTCGGCGGGCTGTTGGCGCAGCCGCAGCAGACGCTGTATGCGATCTATCCCGAGCAGCATCGGCCGATTGCGGCGTGAAGGCTTGCGACCGGGCGGACGTTGCGCCAAGCGGCGGGTAAATCCCGCCCGGGCGCGGCGTCAGGCCAGGCGCGTTGATCGAAGCCAGACTGCAAGC
>NZ_LMHM01000011.1:430932-437533 GCF_001427785.1 Lysobacter sp. Root690 | reverse complement strand
GGCTTGCGCCACGCCTGCCGGTGGCGGGGGTTGGCGCGACCGTGCAGGCATTCGCAAGATGTAGCGATTGCTCGTATCCCCCTGTAGGAGCGGCGCAAGCCGCGACCGCGACCGCGACCTCACGCGCGCGACGCAAACCTGTTTCGCGTCCGCGGCTCACGACCACGGCAAACCCATGGGGCCGCCCGAGCATGGGCCGGCGAGGGATAACCGCGACTCGTGGTCGGACTTTGCCGCGATCGGCGCCGGCGTCTCGCACGATGCGACCGGCAGCCGCTACAGTGCGGTTCCGCTTCGTTCGCAGTGCCCGCATCCGTGTCCAATCTGTCCAAGTCCTCCGGCAAGTCCGCCGCCTCCAAGGCCCGCACCGCTTACGTGTGCTCCGAATGCGGCGCCGATTACAACAAGTGGCAAGGGCAGTGCGGCGAGTGCGGGGCCTGGAACACGCTCAGCGAGTTCGTGGTCGAGCCGGCGGTCAAGGCCGGGGCCGGCGGGGTCGCGGCCAGCCGCCGCAGCAGTTGGGCCGGGCGCGCCGACGCGCCGGCGGTGACCGCGCTCAAGGACGTCAGCCACAGCGAGGAGTCGCGGGTCAGCACCGGCATCGGCGAGTTCGACCGGGTGCTCGGCGGCGGTCTCGTGCATGGCGCGGTGGTGCTGGTCGGCGGCGATCCGGGCATCGGTAAGTCGACCCTGCTGCTGCAGGCGATCACCCGCATGGCCCAGACCTTGCCCGGCCTGTACGTGACCGGCGAGGAATCGCTGTCGCAGGTCGCCGGCCGCGCGTCGCGCCTGGGCCTGCCGCTCGACGGCGTGCATGCGCTGGCCGAGACCGGGGTCGAACGCATTCTCGAACACGCCTCACGGATGAAGCCGGCGTTGATCGTCGCCGACTCGGTGCAGACCTTGTGGACCGAACAACTCGCCGCCGCGCCGGGCTCGGTCAGCCAGGTGCGCGAGAGCGCGGCGCGGCTGGTGCGCTACGCCAAGGAGACCGGAACGGCCGTGTTCCTGGTCGGCCACGTCACCAAGGAAGGCGGCATCGCCGGCCCGCGCGTGCTCGAGCACATGGTCGATGCGGTGCTGTATTTCGAAGGCGAGAGCGGCAGCCGCTTCCGCGTGCTGCGCGCGTTCAAAAACCGCTTCGGCGCGGTCAACGAACTCGGCGTGTTCGCGATGAGCGACAAGGGCCTGCGCGAAGTGCCCAACCCGTCGGCGATCTTCCTGTCCGGTAGCCGTACCCCGCAGCCGGGCAGTTGCGTGATGGTGACCCGCGAAGGCACCCGGCCGCTGTTGGTCGAAGTGCAGGCGCTGGTCGATTCCTCGCCGCTGTCGAACCCGCGTCGGGTCGCGGTCGGCATGGAACAGAACCGTCTGGCGATGCTGCTGGCGGTGCTGCATCGGCATGGCGGCATCTCGGTCGGCGACCAGGACGTGTTCGTCAACGTGGTCGGCGGCATCCGCGTGCAGGAAACCGCGGTCGATCTGCCGTTGCTGCTGGCGGTGCTGTCGTCGCTGCGCGATCAGCCGTTGGCCGAGCAGACCGTGGCCTTCGGCGAGGTCGGTTTATCCGGCGAGATCCGCCCGGTGCCCAACGGCGAGGACCGTTTGAAAGAGGCGGCGACCCACGGTTTCAAGCGCGCCATCGTGCCCAAGGGCAACGCGCCGCGTGGTGGCAAGATCGGCGAGATGGAAGTGATCGCGGTCGAGCGTTTGTCGGAAGCGCTGGAAGCGGCGTGATGGGGCTGGGTGCGCGGCATGCGGGACGGCCGGATCGGCGCCACGCTGCGCCCGTTGCTGCGCGCGTAGGCGAAATGACGGCGATACCGCGACAACCCCCGGCCGGCCCGAGGCGCTAAGCGCGAATGTCGCATCAGTCGCCGCGCGAACCGGACGCCGCACCGACGACGGCGGGCCGCGCGTTCGCGCGCTGGGTCTCGATCGCGCTGCATCCGTTCGCGGTCTTTATCGCGCTGACCCTCGTCAGCGTGCGCGTGCTTGCACCGCAGGCGCTGGGGCATGCGCTGATCGGCGTTTCGGCGGCGGTGCTGGCGTGCTGGGCGTTCGTGCTGCAGCGGCGCCGGGCCGGGCATTGGTCGACGGTGGATGCGTCCAAGGCCAGCGAGCGGCCGCTGTTGTACGCGGTGCTGTTGGCGATTCTGGCGATCTGTTGGTGGTGGATGCGCGGGCAGGCGGCGCCGCTGGCGCAGGGCATCGTCGCGGTCGCGGCGATGCTGGTGGCGGCGGCGGTGTTCAATCGCTGGATCAAGCTTTCGCTGCACATGGCCAGCCTGGCGTTCGCGGCGGTGTCGTTGCTGGCGTTGTGGCGGGTGGTCGGGATCGTGGCCATCTGTGCGTTGCCGCTGCTGGCCTGGGCGCGCTTGCGCATGGCGCGGCATACGCCGGCCGAGGTGATCGGCGGCACGGTGCTGGGCGCGGTATTCGCGCTGGCATTGCGGCTGTGGGCGGGGTGAATCGGTGTCGTAGGCAGGTTCGCCGATCGCAAGTCGACACCGAATTGCGTGGCGACTTTGACTGCGCTGCAGGAAGTCTTTTGTGGGGAGGCTTCAGCCCCGAGGTTTTTCGCTCAGGCGCCGCCGAACGATCCATCTGGCTGATCTAAAAGCGTCGGGGCTGAAGCCCCGCCCACAAAAGACTTCGTGGCGTTCGATCAGGTTGTATCCACAATCGCGATTCGACTCAGGTTCGCAAGCCTGTTAGCGATCGACATTCAACGAACGACCGGCGCCGCGTTGGAACGCAGCGCCGGTCGTGGCGTTGGCTCGACCTAATCCGGTCTTGCTGGATGCAACAAGACCGGATCGTAAAAGCCACTAGAAACGATGTAGGTCCGATAAGACCTGAAAATCCTGTAGGACCCGGAAAACCCGCGTTACGCCGCCGGCTTGCCCGCCTTGGCATGCGCATTGAGCAATTCGACCAGCTTGGCTTCATCGAAGCCCTGCATGCTCTTGTCGCCGATGTAGATCACCGGGACGCTGTTGATCTTCAAGCCGTCGGCTTCCTTGCGAGCGGTCTGGTCCTTGTCGATCACGCGTTCGACGAAACGCACGTTCTGCTTTTCCAGCAGCGCCTTGGCCTTCACGCAGAACGGGCAGGTCGACAGGGTGTACATCACCACTTCGCCGCCGCTGGCCTTGGCATTGGCGTAGACCGCCGAATAATCGCCTTGCGTCACTTGCGCGCCGCCACCGCCGCCACCGATCAGTCCGCTGTTGCGGACCAGATAGCCCGCGCCTACGCCCAGGCCCAGGGCCAGGGCCACGACCAGGATGGTGGTCAGGATCGACTTGAAATTCATTCCTTGTCCTCTTTGAGTGGTGCGCCATGAATCGTCGACGACCGCTCGTGCCAAGCGGTCGCGACAGGGAGAGCGGGTCAGCCCCGGCAGCCGCAGCGGTTGACGCAGGCCTGGCGTTCGCGGAAGCACGCGGCTCCGCCGCCTTCGGCGCGGCATTGTTCGAAGATCGCGATGCAATCGTCCCAGCAGCGGGCGCATTCTTCGGGCGTGCCGCCGCTGGAGAAGGCGCTGAGCGACATCGCCAGGCCGAAGCAGAACGCGGCGCCGATCGACAGCCGGCGCGTGGTAAGTCTCAACATCACTGTTCCTCCTTGTGCCCGTCACTGGGCCGCTAGGGTTATATCACCGGCGCGGTGCCGGGCCACTGCTGTGAAGTCATGGCGGATGTGACCGGCGTTACGGAATCCGGTGCCGCGGGTCGATGCGATGGCGCTTGCGGATACGCACGGGTGTCGATGGCGGTGTGGGCATGCGTGCGGGGTGCCGGTTCGCTGCACTGCGGCACGAATCTGCGCGTGGTTGCGCGAGTTCCGGAGGAGCCTGCGCTCCTCCGGATGCGCTCGATCGGATCAGGGAATCGGACAGCCGCACGCGTTGCCGCAGGCATTGAAATTGGCCGAGCACACGCTCGCCGGTTGCCCGGAGGCGCGGCATGCGCGGCGTTCGGCGAAGCAGCCGTCCCAGCAGTCCGCGCAGCCGGCGGCGAATGCGCTCATCGAGAAGGCCACGCCGAAGCAGAAGGCGACGACGGCGGAAATACGATTGCGTTTATGCAACATGGTGATGCTCTCCTTTGGTGGATCGTTGGCGATCGAGAACGAACGGTAATGCGCGCTGTCAGGGAATCTGGCAGCCGCAGCGACGCCCGCAGGCGTTGTAGTTGGCCGTGCACACCGACGGCGGGTTTCCGGCCGCGCGGCAGATCTGGCGTTGGGCGAAGCAGCCTTGCCAGCACTCTTCGCAGGTGGCGGCGAATGCGCTCATCGAAAAGGCGAGGCCGAAACAGAACGCACACGCGGCCATTACGCGGTTGCTTTGGTTGATCGACATCAGACGTCTCCTTGGTCTGGTGAAACCCACGCTCGTCATGAGCGCGTGGCGATGGACGCCGATGCGATGCGCGAGGCCTGCGTCCAGCGGCGTCGCGAGGGGCGGATGCATCGTGCCGCGAAGCATGCCCGGGTTCGGCCGGCGGCTCGATCGAACGCAGTAGAGCGCAGCCAGCGGCCACGGAAATTGCTCTCGAAACGGTCGCGTTGACGGAACGGCGATAGCCGTCGAAAAAATGCAATTCCGCTGCGGTGCAGCAGGAATTTGTGATCTCCGCTCAGGTTTATGAACACGCCTTGGCACACATTCGAGCCCTTGGCCGTAACAACCCTCGTGACAAGGAGCGTGCGATGGCGCTGCGTATCCTGTTCCTGTGCACCGCCTACAACGGACTGGCGCAGCGCGCCTGGGCCGAGCTGAGCGAACTGGGCCACCAGATCGCGGTGCAGGTCGCGTCCGATCCGGACACCATGCGCGCCGCGGTCGCGCGCGAACGGCCGCAATTGATTGTCGCGCCGATGCTGAAGTCGGCGATCCCCGACGACATCTGGACGCGGCATACCTGCCTGATCGTGCATCCGGGCATCGTCGGCGATCGCGGCCCGTCGTCGCTGGACTGGGCGATCCTCGAAGGCGAACCCGATTGGGGCGTGACCGTGCTGCAGGCGGCGGCCGAGATGGACGCCGGCGACATCTGGGCCAGCGCTGGTTTCGCCATGCGCGGCGCGTCCAAGAGCCAGTTGTACCGGCACGAAGTCACCGACGCGGCGGTGCGCGCGTTGTTGCATGCGGTGGAGCGTTTCGAATCCGGCGACTATCAGTCTGGTGTATTTCGACCGCAACCGCTGGACTACGCGCGCGCCGACGTGCGCGGCCGGCTGCGCGCGAGCATGCGCCCGGCCGATCGCAGCCTGGACTGGGCGATGGACGACGCGACCTTGCTCGCGCGCATCCGCAGCGGCGACAGTTCGCCCGGCGCGCGCGGCGAAATCGCCGGCCTGCGCTGTCATGTGTTCGGCGCGCACGTCGAACCGTCGCTGCGCGGCCGTCCCGGCGAATTGCTTGGACAGCGCGACGGCGCGGTCTGCATCGCCACCGGCGACGGCGCGCTATGGCTCAGCCATCTGCGCGAGAAGGACGGCATCAAGCTGCCGGCGACGCGGGTACTGGGCGAAAAGCGCCTGCACGGCATCGTGGCGCGGGCATCGAAACCCGCGACCTCGGTGGCCGGAAGGCGCGACCATGGCTATCGGCAAATCCGTTACCGCGAAGTCGGCGCGGTGGGTTATCTGCATTTCGATTTCTACAACGGCGCGATGTCGACCGCGCAATGCGACCGCCTGCGCACCGCGTTTTTGCAGGCGCGCCGGCGGCCAACCCGGACCATCGTGTTGATGGGCGGCAGCGACATCTGGTCCAACGGCATCCACCTCAACACCATCCAGGCCGCGGCCGATCCGGCGCTGGAATCGTGGCGCAACATCCTGGCGATGAATGCCTTGGTGCGCGAGATCGTGCTGACCGATTCGCATCTGGTGATCTCGGCGATGCAGGGCAACTCGGGCGCGGGCGGGGTGATCCTCGCGTTGGCCGCCGACCAGGTATGGGCGCGCCGCGGCGCGGTCATGAACCCGCACTACAAGGGCATGGGCGGCTTGTACGGTTCGGAATACTGGACCTACCTGTTGCCGCGCCGGGTCGGCGAGACCTTGGCGCAGGAACTGACCGAAGGCCTGCGCCCGGTCGGCACCGCCGCTGCCGAGCGCATCGGCCTGATCGACGCCGCGTTCGGCGCCAGCGGCGCGGACTTCCTCGCCCACGTCGAACAGCGCGCCGAGCGCGCGGCCGATCCGGCCAGCGTGCGCAAGGCGTTGGCGAGCAAGCGCCGGCGCCGCGCGATCGACGAGCGCCGCAAGCCGTTGGAGAGTTATGGCGCGGAAGAGTTGGCGCATATGTATCGCAACTTCTTCGGCACCGATCGCAGTTATCACGAGGCGCGGCATCGGTTCGTTCACAAGTGTTGCGTGGCGCTGAGTTGCGAGGCTGCGCCGGTCGAGGCGGTGGTTGCGCGGGATCGGGCTACCGCTTGAGGTGAATCGATTGATTCTGGAGTCGATTTAGATCTCGAGGCAGTCGAGGTTGTGGCTGTGGCTGTGCGTGGCTACGGCTCGGCTTCGCGTGCTTCTGCTCGCGCCCCAATTCGCGCAGTCCATCCAGCGCTGCGGCGCCCCT
>NZ_LMHM01000011.1:430788-430864 GCF_001427785.1 Lysobacter sp. Root690 | reverse complement strand
CTTTTGACAAAAGAAAGTAACTCGGCCGCTTGCGGACGAAAGCTGTTGATCTTGCCTTTGGCTCAAAGGGCTTCAG
>NZ_LMHM01000011.1:361961-430672 GCF_001427785.1 Lysobacter sp. Root690 | reverse complement strand
CTCGGTGGCGCACGGCGCACATCCATGTGCGCCGCCCTACGGGTGTCCTCTTGTTCTCGCGAGCACAGGCTTCGCAGCGCTGGATGAACTGCGCGGCTTCAGACTCAAGCAAAAGCGACATTCCTACCTGTAGGAGCGGCGCAAGCCGCGCCCGCGCCATTACGGGTTCGACGAACCCAGCGGCGTAGCCGTGGTGTCGCGGTCGCGGCTTGCGCCGCTCCTACAGGTAGGCCATGGCGCCACGCGGCCCTGGCCGATGACGTCGGGAATCGAGCCAAGCCGAAGCTGCCAAAGCGAAGCCAGCGCCAAGCACTGGCCACGCCCTCCATCATCCCGTCGCGATCAGGGAATTTCGCAACCACAGGAGATACCGCAGGACCGATAGGTCGTGCCGCAGGTGAAGTCGTTGCCGACCACCTGCATGCATTCGGCGTACTCGATCTCGCAGGTGCGCCAGCACTGGTCGCACGATCCGCCAGCCGTCGCGCTCAGCGACAACGCAAAACCGAAGCACATCGCGACCAGCGCGCCAATGCCGAGCTTCCTTGATTTCCTGCTCATGATGTCGTCCTCTTCGCCCCGGAGCGGGGCGCGTGCATCATGCGAAGCATCGCGTGCCGCGGTCAATGCGCCGGCGTGGGGAGTGTGACGACGACGCTTGCGTTCGGACGGGCGGGGCGTGTGAGCCAAACACGTCGGGCCTGGAGATCCCACAAGCCACCTCGCCGAAGCGAAGCGCCTTGTGAGACCTTCCAGGCCCGAGACTGTTCGATCAGATGCGACGAACCCGCATCCGATCCCGACCCAACCGAATCGGGATCGGACCCGGCGCCTGGATCAGTGCCCGCCCGCCGCCGCCGCGCCGCCGGCCGCCTTGGCGCTGAACGGAGGTTTGGCGAACCACACGAACACGGTCACCACCAGGAACAGGATGCCGATCAGGTGCAGCATCTCGTTGAAGCCGAGCTGCGCGGCCTGTTGCGAAATCATCTGATTCAAGGCCAGCGCGCCACGGGTGGCGTCGCCGTTGCCGAGGGTGTTTACGGTCTGCTGGATCGCCGGATCGTTGGCGGCGATGTGTTCGGTCAACTGCGCGTGGTGAATGGTGCTGCGCTGGCTCCAGGCCCAGGTGGTCAGCGAGGCGGCGAAGCTGCCGCCGAGCGTTCGCACGAAGGTCGCCAGGCCCGAGCCCGCGGCGATCTCGTGTGGCTCAAGATCGGACAGCAGGATCGTCAACACCGGCATGAAGAACAGCGCTACGCCCAGGCCTTGCCACAACTGCACCATGGCGACGTGGTTGAAGTCGACGTCCAGGTTGAAGCCCGAGCGGATGAAGCTGGTAAAGGCCATCACGATGAAGGCGGCGCTGGCGACCAGGCGCAGATCGAAGCGCGCCGCGTACAGGCCCACGAACGGTGTCAGCAATACCGGCAATATGCCGATCGGCGCGGTCGCCAGGCCCGCCCAGATCGAGGTGTAGCCCAGGTTGCGTTGCAACCACAGCGGCACCAGCAGGCTGATCGAGAAGAACGCCGCATACGCAAGCACCATCGCCGCGGTACCGGCGGCGAAGTTGCGATGGCGGAACAGGCGCAGGTTGACGATCGGATCGCGTTCGGTCAGTTCCCAGATCACGAACACGGTCAACGCGACCACCGCGATGATCGTCAGCACCACGATCTTGGTCGAGTTGAACCAGTCTTCGTCGTTGCCCAGATCGAGCATGATCTGCAGCGCGGCCACGCCGAGCACCAGCATCGCCAGGCCCATGTAGTCCATCTTCGGGTTTTCCAGCCGTTCCGGCCGGCCGCGCAACTGATTGCCGACCACCAGACAGGCAAAGATGCCGATCGGAATGTTGATGAAGAAGATCCATTCCCAGCTGTAGTTGTCGGTGATCCAGCCGCCGAGGATCGGGCCGGCGATCGGCGCGACCACGGTCACCATCGCCAGCAAGGCGATGGCCTGTCCGCGTTTATGCGGTGGGTAGATCGAAATCAATAGCGCCTGGGTGACCGGGTACATCGGTCCGGCGACGAAGCCTTGCAACGCGCGAGCGGTCACCAGCAGGCCCATGGAGTTGGCCAGACCGCACAGGAACGAAGCGATCACGAACAGCATCGTCGCCCACATGAACAAGCGGCGTTCGCCGAATTTGCGGGTGAAGAAACCCGTCAGCGGCAGCGCGATGGCGTTGCTGACCGCGAACGAGGTGATCACCCAGGTCGCTTGACTGCTGCTGCCGCCGAGGTTGCCGGAGATGGTCGGCAAGGACACGTTGGCGATGGTGGTGTCGAGCACCTGCATGAACGACGCGAGCGCGAGGCCCAGCGTGGTCAATGCGAGATTGGGTGGCCGGAAGCCGGCTTGCGGCGCGGGCGCGGCTTCGGCATTGGCGGTGGTGGCGGACATCGATCGGCCTGTCGGTTCGGGTGAGCCGCGCGTGGGCGCGGAACCAAGAGCGGAGGTGAAGCCTTCCGGTCCCCGTCATTGCGGCTTGCGCCGCAATGACGGTTTCGGAGTTCGCGCTGCATCGCGGGGGGAGGGGAAGCGGCGCGCACGGCGCGGCCGCTTCGACACGATGCATGGCGAACGACAGACGAAGAACGACGTGGGGGGGAGGTGCTTCGTCTTTGCTGCGCGGTGGCGGTGAAACGGTTGAAACGGCTGAAGCTGAAACAGGTGAAACAGTCGCTACGGATGCGATGGCGATCCTCGGTCAAACCGAGCCGATCGCCATTCGATCAGCCGTGCTGCATGTTCGGCAGGTTGTCGCGCACGATCTTCTCGATCATCGCGTCGGCCTCGTGCAACTGCTTGGCGTAGGCGTCGGTGACCAGCACCGGCTTGGCCGGCGGCGCCGCGGCCAGGACCGCGCCGGTCTGCTCGCGGATACCGACATCGACGTGCATGCTCAGGCCCAGGCGCAGCGGGTGTTCGACCAGTTGCTTGGGTTCGATCTCGATCCGCACCGGCACGCGCTGGATGATCTTGATCCAGTTGCCACTGGCGTTCTGCGCCGGCAACAGCGAGAACGCGCTGCCGGTGCCCATGCCGAGGCTGACGACCTTGCCCTGATAGGTCACGTCGCCGCCGTACAGATCCGAATGCACGTCCACCGATTGGCCGATGCGCATCTTGGCGAGCTGGGTTTCCTTGAAGTTGGCTTCGACCCAGACCTGATCGAGCGGAATGATCGTCATCAGCGCGGCGCCCGGCTGCACGCGCTGGCCGAGCTGCACGTTGCGCTTGCCGACATAACCGCTGACCGGCGCGACGATGGCCGAGCGCTGCAGGTTCAAATACGCCTGACGCAGTTGCGCGGCGGCCGCGGCGACCTGCGGCTGCTTGGCGATGGTGGTCGCGTCGACCAGCGCGCGATTGCGCGCCAACGAACCACGCGAGGACGACACCGCCGCTTCGGCCGAGGCCAGCTCGTCGCGCGCATGCGACAGCTCTTCGGCCGAAACCGCGCCGCTGGCGACCAGCCCTTCGCGACGCTTGACGTCGGAGCGGGCCTTCTGCACCGCGACTTCGCGTGCCGACAGATCGGCCTGGCCGGCGTCGACCGCGCTGAACAGACCGCGCACCTGGCGCACGGTGTTGGCGAGATTCGCGGTGGCCTGGTCGTAGGCGACCTGCGCATCGTTCGGATCGAGCTGCACCAGCACCTGTCCGGCGCTGACCTTCATGCCGTCGTCGGCGCCGATGCTGACCACGGTGCCGGTCACCTGCGGGGTGATATTGACCACGTTGCCCTGCACGTAGGCGTCGTCGGTGTCCTGATGCCAGCGCAGCACGAGCATGTAGTACAGCGTCCACGCGATGCCCGCGATGACGATTACCGCGAGCAGGATCGTCAACGCCTTGCGGCGGTTGTTGTTCTTCGGCGGCGCGGCCGGCGCGACCGCGGCTTGAGGATTGACTTCGGTGGTCATGGCGTCGGGGCCTTCGCGATAACTTGGGTAGAGGATTCATTGGGAACGGTGGACGCGACCGGGTCGGGCGAACTGAGTTCGAGTCCGCCGCCGAGCGCGCGGTCCAGGTCGATCTGCGCGGCGTAGCGCTGCGCGCGCAGGCCGGCGAGTTGTTGGTCGAGTTGCAGCAGCGGACGCTGCGCCGTCAGCACGTCGAGCTGAGTGCCCAGGCCGGCGCGGTAGCGGCTGCTGGCGATCTGCCAGGCCTGCTGCGCGGCATCGCGCGCCTGCTGCGCCGAGACGATCTGGCCGTCGAGCGAGCGCGAGCTCTGCACCGCGTCGGCGACTTCGCGCAACGCGCCGATCAGGCTCTGGTTGTAGTTCGCGACCGCGAGGTCGTACTCGGCGTCGGTGTCGGCCAGGTTGTTGCGCAGACGGCCGCCGTCGAAGATCGGCATGCTGAAGGCGGGGCCGCCCTGCAGCAGTTTGGCTTCGCTGGTGAACAGGTCCGACAGGTGGCCGGTGGCCAGGCCGACGATCGCGCTGAGGTTCACGGTCGGATAGAAGTCGGCCTTGGCCGCCTTTATGCCGTGGGAACTGGCTTCGACCCGCCAGCGCGCGGCGACCACGTCGGGGCGATGGCCCAGCAATTCGCTCGGCAGCACCGACGGCACCGCCGGGTTCTTCGCCGCGAGCAGGGTCGGGCGGGCGATGTCTAGGCCGCGATCGGGGCCCTTGCCCAGCAGCGCGGCGAGCGCGTTGCGGGTGGCGTCGATCTGCTGCTGCGCGGCCTGGATCTGCTGATCGGCGCTGGCGCTGGCGCTTTGCGCGTTGCGGATCTGCAGTTGGTTGTCGAGGCCGGCCTTGACCCGCTGCTGGCCCAGGCCGAGCAGATGATCGGAGCGTTGCTTTTCCGAACTCGCCACGTCGATCGCTTCGAACGACTGCGCCAGCGACACGTAGGCGCGGGCGATGTTCGACGACAAGGTCAGGCGCGCGGCCTGCGCTTCGACTTCGGCCGCGCGGGTCTGGCCGAGCGCGGCCTGCCAGCGCGCGCGCTTGCCGCCCCACAGGTCGGGGCTGTACTTGAATTCGAGCATCAGCACGTGCGCGCCGAGGTACTTGCCGCCGATCGGATCGGGGGCGAGGGTCTCGGGCAATTCCACCCCGGAGTACTGGGCGGCGGCGCCGACGGTCGGCTTGCGCGCGGCATCGGCCAAACCGGCCTGGGCGACCGCCTGGCGCACGCGCGCGTCGGCGGCGTCGAGGCTGGGCGTGCCGGTCAGGGCTTCGTCGATCAGCGCATTGAGCTGCGCGTCGCCGAGCGAGGTCCACCAGTCGCGCTTGGGAAATTCGGCCGCCGAGACCTGGGCGAGACTGCGGGTGGCCTGCAGGCCGTCGGCGTCGAGCGCGTGGCCGGACGGCTCCAGGCCGCGGGTGCTGGCGCAGCCGGCCAGGATCAGCGCGGCGGCCAGCGGCGTGAGCACGTAAAGCAGCCCGCGGCGCGGGCGAGGGTCGAGAGAGGACATGGCTCAGGAACCGGAGAGTGAGAGGTTGTCGCGAACTTGTTCGAGCAGGCGATACAGCTGATCGCGATCGCTGTCGCTCAGGCCGGCCATGGCGCGCTCGCGCACGCGCTTGCCGCACTGGTCGATGTCTTCCCAGATCGCGGTGCCGGTTTCGGTCAGGTGGATATTGAGCGCGCGGCGATCGTCCGGATCGGCCACGCGCACGACGAAGCCGCGGCTTTCCAGCTTGTCGAGCAGGCGGGTCATGGCGCCGGGATTGAGCTGGGCGGCGCGCGCCAGTTCGGTGACCCCGGCGGTACCGATCGCCAGTTCCTTGAGGGTGATGAACTGGCTGAAGGTGAGGTCATGGCCGGCCTGGGCCAGCTCGCGTTCCATCTGCGCCCACATCGCGTCGCGCACCTGGCGAAACAGCAGGCCGAGGTTGGAGGTCGAGCAGGGCTGGTTGGGGGTCGAGGTCGTCATGGCGCGGCATGTTGCTCGCCCGCGCAATAGTTGTCAAGGCAAATATTGTTCTAGCAAGCACCTATTCAGGCAGCCGCCAGCCACGTGTGGAAAGTGTGTAGACCGTTGCCTGGCCTGGCCTGGGTTGCGGGCGATCAGGCCGGAACAGCAAGGCGCGGGCGCCGGGCACGGCATGCGCCGGCACTTGCGGCCAAAAGTGGCCAGTGCGAGGTATGAACACGAATGCAGAGTCGGCATTTTGGTGCCGGGACGACCACTTACGCCGTCCTGGCAACGGCGCTCGCAGCGCCGCTCAGACCCGCCGCAGGACCACTTCGAGCACGAACTTGCTGCCGAAAAAGGCCAGGATCAGCAAGGCCATCGCGGCCAGGGTCCAGCGCACCGCGACCACGCCGCGCCAGCCGTAGCGCCAGCGGCCCAGCAGCAGGCCGCCGAAGGCCAGCCACGACAGCACGCTGAGCACGGTCTTGTGCATCAGATGCTGGGCCAGCAGGTTCTCGACGAACAACACGCCGGTCAGCAAGGTCGCGGTCAACAGGATGAAACCGACCGCGATGGTCCGGAACAGCAGGCTTTCCAGCTCGACCAGCGGCGGCAGCGCGCGCAGCCAGCCGTGGAATTCGCGCCGCCGCAGCGCGCGCTCCTGCAGCCACAGCATCAGCGCGAACAGCGCCGCCACCGCCAGCGTGGCGTAGGCGAGCAGGGCGAACCAGGCGTGCAGTTGCAGGCGCCAGTCCAGCGGTTCGGGGTGCTGGACGTGACCGTACAACTGGTACGACACCAGCATCAGCGCGGCCAGCGGAAACACCACCACACCGAGCGCGGCCATGCGCCCGGCCGCGCCGAAGATCGCGGTCAGCACCGCCATGCCCAGCCCGACCAGGGACAGCGCGGCGAAGAAATGCAGGTCGGCGCCGCCGGCGATGCGCCAGGCGATGAAGTGCGCCGCGCCGTGCAGCAACACCGCCAGATTGGCCGGCAACAGCCACAAACGCGCCTCGCGTCCGCGCTCGCGGCGCACCGCCGCGATCAGCAGACCGGTCGCGGTCAGGTAGAGAACGACGGCGATGAGAACGATTGTCATCGACGAAGTGTGGCACAAGCGTTGGGATTCGGGATTCGGGATTCGGGAATCGGGAATCGGGAATCGGGAATCGGTGCGGCGGGCGGGGCGTAGTGGGTCGGGCGGCTGCGGCTATACTTGCCGCCCCTGTCGTTTCGCCCTGCCGACCACGCCATGTTCGAATCCCTGACCCAACGCCTGTCCGGCACCATCGAGCGCCTGCGCGGCCGCGGCCGTCTGACCGAAGAGAACATCCGCGAGTCGCTGCGCGAAGTGCGCATCGCCCTGCTCGAGGCCGACGTCGCCCTGCCGGTGGTGCAAGCGCTGATCGAACGCATCAAGGTGCGCGCGGTCGGCCAGGAAGTGCTCAAGTCGCTGACCCCGGGCCAGGCCCTGATCAAGGTCGTGCGCGACGAGCTGACCACGGTCATGGGCTCGCAGGCCACCGACCTGAATCTCAACGTGCCGGCACCGGCGGTGATCCTGATGGCCGGCCTGCAAGGCGCCGGCAAGACCACCACGGTCGGCAAGCTCGCGAAGCACCTGAAGGAACGGCGCAAGAAGAAGGTGATGGTGGTCTCGGCCGACGTCTACCGTCCGGCCGCGATCGAACAGCTCAAGCAACTGGCCGAACAGGTCGACGTGCTGTTCTTCGCCTCCGACGCTTCGCAAAAGCCGGTCGACATCGCCCGCGCCGCGATCGCCGATGCGCGCAAGTCCTACGTCGACGTGCTGCTGATCGATACCGCCGGCCGCCTCGCCATCGACGACGCGATGATGAGCGAGATCAAGGCGCTGCACGCCGCGGTGTCGCCGGTCGAAACCTTGTTCGTGGTCGACTCGATGACCGGCCAGGACGCGGCGACCACCGCCAAGGCCTTCAGCGAGGCATTGCCGCTGACCGGCGTTGTACTGACCAAGACCGACGGCGACGCGCGCGGCGGCGCCGCGTTGTCGGTGCGTTACGTCACCGGCCGTCCGATCAAGTTCATCGGCGTTGGCGAAAAGCCCGACGGCCTGGACGTGTTCCATCCCGACCGCGTCGCCAGCCGCATCCTCGACATGGGCGACGTGTTGTCGCTGGTCGAGCAGGTCGAGCAGCAGGTCGACAAGGACAAGGCGCAAAAGCTCGCCGAGAAGGTCGCCAAGGGCAAGAAGTTCGACCTCAACGACATGAAGGATCAACTCGAGCAGATGCAGAACATGGGCGGCCTGCACGGGCTCATGGACAAGCTGCCGGGCATGGGCCAGATCCCCGACGCGGTCAAGAACCAGGTCACCGGCAAGGAAGTGCCGCGCATGGTCGCGATCATCAATTCGATGACCAAGAAAGAGCGCCGCAACCCGGCCCTGCTCAACGGCTCGCGTCGCGCGCGTATCGCCAAGGGTTCGGGCCTGACCCCGGCCGACGTCAACAAGCTGATGAAGCAGTATCAGCAGATGGAAAAGATGATGAGCAAGCTCTCCGGCGGCGGCATGAAGGGCTTGATGCGCGGCATGAAGGGCATGATGGGCGGACGCGGCGGCATGCCGTTCCGCTGAGCGAGGCGAGTCTCGGCGTACCCATCGAACGGCGGCCACTGGCCGCCGTTTTCGTTTGTTTCCAATAGATCGCACAGACCTCACGCCATGTCGAGGTGAAGCCCTGGATAGCCGCCTTCGCGGGGATGACGAGCAAGAGCGAAAGCGTTTTCCTCGCCGCTGCACGCTGCTTCTCCATACATCGCGATCTCCTGTTGCTACCTGTAGGAGCGACGCGAGTCGCGACCGCGCAATCATGAAAACTGTGCGGCCATCTTTTCTAGCGAATCGTCCCGCCGCAGCGCACGAAGCCCGCAGATACGCCGAAGCACTATTAAATCGACGCATACCTCGCGATACCGCGTACACCGTCGAACCGTATTTGTATTCGTATCGTCGAACACTCGAACATTGTGTGTATCCAGCAGATCGCACAGACCTCACGCAGCGCCGAGGTGAAGCCCTGGATCCCCGCCTTCGCGGGGATGACGAGCAAAGGCGAAAGCCTCTTTCCTGACAGTCACGAGGCATCACCATCCATCGCGCTCTCGCAATCGCGCCCTGTAGGAGCGACGTAAGTCGCGACCGCGCAACAACTGCAATTACGCAGCCTTGTTTCCTGGTAAATCGTCCCGCCCTAACGCACTCAGCCTGCGCATACGCCCGCGCCCGTTTTCAAGCGCCGCCACTCGCCGACAAACGGCGTCGCGCGTTCTCGGGCTGAGAGACGGCGCCGGGCGATTCTGTGTTCACGGAACGGCGAGGCGCGGGACGGACAGACGGGAGGGGGGCTGATCCAAGCGCGGGAGGCCTCGTGCAGGCCGCGCGCTCAGAACCGAGCGCCGCCGCCCGCAAGGTCGCGACGACCGTGCCAGCCACGTGAGCAACAAGCCGCCCATGGACAGCGCGGACACATCGAGATTCGGGGAAGACCGGTTCCGGGGGGCGGAACCGGCGCAAGGGCGGCGACAGGACGGCGTCGTCCGCCGGGCGGCATCCGAGGGAAGCGGGTGCCGGCGCCAGGGACGGCGCGGCAGGGCAGGGAAGCGCGGGAATCCGGGCCCGTCAGGGGCCCGGGTTTGCCCAAGCCACGGAATCGGTTAAACTTTCCGGCTTACCCCGTCATTCCGACGGCTGGGCAACACAGGAAAACAGACCCCATGGTCAAGATTCGACTGACCCGCGGCGGCGCCAAGAAGCGTCCGTTCTACCACATCATCGTCACCGACAGCCGTAGCGCCCGCGATGGCCGCAACATCGAGCGCGTCGGTTTCTACAACCCGGTCGCCGCCGGCGCCGAGAAGCGCGTCGAGCTGAACATCGATCGCGTCAAGCATTGGGTCGCCAACGGCGCCCAGCTGACCGACAAGGTCGCCGACCTGTACAAGCAGGCCGTCAAGGCCGCTCCGGCCGCCTGAGTCGGCGGGCCGCGCAGGTTAGCCCGCGCGGCCCTTCCAACGCACCCATGAGCGATTCCTCGCGCCGCCTCCTGCTGGGCAGGGTGCTCGGCGCTTTCGGCATTCGCGGCGAAGCCAAGCTCGAGTCCTGGACGCAGCCGCGCGCCTCGATCTTCCGCTACCAGCCCTGGATCGTCCGCGACCCGCAGGGCCGCGAGCGCGAGCTGTCGGGCGTGCGTGGCCGCGAAAGCGGCAAGTTCCTGATCGCCACGTTTCCCGATGTCAGCGACCGCGACACGGTCGAAGCCATGCGCGGCACCGAAATCTACGTTCCGCGTTCGGCCCTGCCGCCGCCGAAAGACGGCGAGTATTACTGGGTCGACCTGGAAGGCCTGAACGTGGTCACCACCGAGGGCGTGTCGCTGGGCAAGGTCTCGCACCTGTTCGCCACCGGCGCCAACGACGTGCTGGTCGCCCGCGACGACGAACGTGAGCGCATGATTCCGTTCGTGATTCCGCAGTACGTCGTCTCGATCGACTTCGACGCGAACCTCGTGACGGTCGATTGGGACCCTGACTTTTAAGCGCGTTCGTCCGATCTGGGCGCGACTGCGTCCGCTTTCACCGGATACACCGTGAGGTCGACATGCGCATCGCAATGGCCGGCAATACCCTGGCGCCCGCTTATTCGGCGCTGTTGAAGAAAGGCTATACAGTCGAGCGGCATCCCGAGTTGCCGGACTGCTGCCTGGCCAGTAAGAACGGATATTCGTTTCTTGCCGATAATCCGGTGGAACTGTTGGGCTTGATCGCGATGATCGAAATGCGCGGCGAGGCTTGGCAGGCGTCGGATCGGGAAGTGGACGATTTTCTCCAGCATTTGGCCTGAGCACGATTTCGCGCAAGCATTCGCCGTCCAGTTCAGTCCGCTCAATTCAACGGTTTCAGCCGACTCATGCGTATCGACCTCATCAGCCTGTTCCCCGAATTCGTCGCGCAATGCGCGGCGTTCGGCGTGGTCGGGCGCGCGGGCGAGCGCGGGCTGCTGTCGTTGCATGGCTTCAATCCGCGTGATTACGCCGAAGGCAATTACCGCCGTGTCGATGAGCGTCCGTTCGGCGGCGGGCCGGGCATGGTCATGCTGATCGATCCCTTGCGTGCGGCGATCCGCGCCGCGCGCGAGGCCGATCCGGCGCCGGCCCGGGTGATCTACATGAGCCCGCAGGGCGCGCGCCTGGATCAGGCCAAGGTCCGCGAACTGGCCGGGCATGAACGCCTGATCCTGCTGTGCGGCCGCTACGAAGGCGTCGACGAACGGCTGATCCAGGCCGAGGTCGACGAGGAAATCTCGATCGGCGATTACGTGCTGTCGGGCGGCGAACTGGCCGCGGCAGTGATCGTCGACGCGGTCGCGCGGCTGCAGGACGGCGCGCTGGGCGACGCCGAATCGGCGGTCCAGGACAGTTTCGAGGACGGCCTGCTCGACTGCCCGCATTACACCCGCCCGGTCGAACACGAACTGGGCACGGTCCCGCCGGTGCTGATGTCGGGCAATCACGCGGAAATCGCCAAGTGGCGCCGTCAGCAGTCGCTGGGGCGGACCTGGCAGCGGCGCCCGGACCTGTTCGACGAGGCCGCGCTGTCCAAGGCCGACCGCAAGCTGATCGCGGCCTTCCGCGCCGAATTGGCCGCGGCTCAGGCGGCGGAGCAGGGCGCCCAGGCGGCCGCTGGAAGCGTTTCCAGCCCCGAATCGGCCGTTCAGCCAGGCCCGCCGGCTGGCGAAACGCCCTGAGCCCCTAGCGCCGCAGGAAAAAAGCTCGTTATAATTAGTCGCTTAGCTGTACCCCTTTGCTGTACCGATGCCATGACGCGGGTCCACGTGCACTCGCGCAACAACTAATCCAACAGGCCGTAACCATGAACAAGCCCTCGCTCCACACCCTGCTGCAGAATTTCGAAGCCGAGCAGATCACCCGCAAGCTGCCCGACTTCAGCCCCGGCGACACCATCGTCGTCAACGTCAAGGTCAAGGAAGGCACGCGCGAGCGCGTCCAGGCCTATGAAGGCGTGGTCATCGCGATCAAGAACGGCGGCCTGAACTCCTCGTTCACCGTGCGCAAGATCTCGCACGGCTTCGGCGTCGAGCGCGTGTTCCAGACCCACAGCGCGATCATCGACTCGGTCGACGTCAAGCGCCGCGGCAAGGTCCGCGCCGGCAAGCTGTACTACCTGCGTGGTCTGCAGGGCAAGAAGGCGCGCATCAAGGAAGATCTGGCCGCGTACGCGCGCGCCAAGAGCGCCAACGTCGCCGCAGGCGAGTAATCCCCGCATCGCGCGCCTGCCGCGCAATGCCACTAACGGCCGCCGCGAGGCGGCCGTTTGCGTTTGCGCGCGGCACGGTGACAGCGGCCGGCATGGACGCGCGCGGCGCGAGCCGCCTCAGGGCGCTTGGCGTGTCGATCAAGCGCATCCGCGCGGGTCCGCATCGTGGTCTTCACGATGGCCGCGATTGGCCCGCTGCCTGGCCGCGGCGGCGCTGTGCGCCGCGCCCGGTTCGCGCTAGATTCCCGACGCGGCGTCGGCCGCCGGCAGTGCCGCCCCCGCGGCAGGAGAGCGCAACGTGAATCCGGGTTTGTCCGAAGGCGATATCTGCACCTATCAGCGCAGCGACGGCGCATGGGGCTTTTTCTGGGTCCAGCGCATCGACGCCTTGCCCGACGGCCGCGACGCGCTGTCGCTGCGCAAGTTCGACACCCATACCGCCGAGGAAGTGCTGCGCGAGCATGTCGCCGACGTCGACGAACTCAAGGCGTTGCGCCTGCTCGGCCACTTCCCGATCGTCGGTACCCGCGTGGCCGAGGTCGAACCGCGCGTGATCGGCCACATGCCGGTGCGCGACGCCGACCTGGAGGGCTACCGGATCTGGCGCGAGGCCTTCGACAAGGGCGAGGCAGGGGTGTTCACCGTGGCGTTGCAGGACATCTGAGCACGCCGATGGCCGCGGAACGCGGCTGCGTGTTGCCTGCGTCGAGCGGTGCGACGCGTCAGCGCGGCGGCCGTTCGGTTTCGGCGTCGTCGATATCGCGCGCCAGGTTGGCGAGCTCTTCCGGACTCGCATCGGCCACCGGCGCCGGCGGCTGCGCAGCGATTTCCGCCGGCGTGGCGATGGTCTGGGTGGCGATCGGCGCGACCGCGCGTTCGGCCGGGCTCATCATCCGCGAGCGCCGCCAACCGCCCCAGCGGTAATACGCCAGCGACATCAACATCGCGCAGAACGCGCTGACCGGGAAGCTCCACCACAAGGCGTCGGTGCCGATCACCGGCTGCAGCAAGGTCGCGAATGGCACGCGCACACCCCACAGCGCGAAGCCCAGGATCAGCAGCGGCGGCACCACCGCGCCGGTCGCGCGGACCACGCCGGAGATCACGAAGGTCACCCCGAAAAACAGGAACGACCAGATCGAAATATGGTTGAGGTGGCGGGCGATTTCGAACGACGCGCTGCCCTCGGGCAGAAACAGCGCGAGCGTATAGCGGTCGAAAAATATCAGCGGCGCGATCAACGCGCCGGTCATCAGGAAATTGAAACCGGTGCCGGTGCGCGCGGTCGCGTCGACCCGGTCCCAGCGTCCGGCGCCGACGCTCTGCGCGGCGATCGAGGAACACGCCGCGCCGATCGCCATCGCCGGCATCTGCACATAGGTCCACAGTTGCAGCGCCGCGCCGTAACCGGCGGCGGTGCCGGTGCCGTGGGCGTTGACCAGGCTGATCATCGCGATCATCGCCAGCGAGATCAGCACCATCTGCAGGCCCATCGGCACGCCCTTGACGATCAGCGCGCGCAGCACCGCCGGATCGATCTTGAGCAGATGCGCATCTTGCCGGCCGAGCCACAGTACGTGGCGCTTGCGCCGCAGGTACAGCAGCATCGCCAGCAGGCTCAGGCCCTGGGCGAAGAAGGTCGACGCGGCCGAACCGGCGATGCCCATCGCCGGCACCGGGCCCCAGCCGAAGATCAGCAACGGATTGAGCACGATGTCGAGCGCCACCGACATCAACAAGAAGCGGAACGGCGTGCGCGAATCGCCGGCGCCGCGCAGCGCGGCGGAGAAGAACGCGAACGCGTACAGAAACGGCATCGACAGGAAGATCACCCGCAGATAGCTCTCGGCCAGCGCGAGCGCGGGCGCCGGCGTGCCCATCGCGCGCAGCACGGTGTCGGCCATGAACCAGCCGGCGATCGCGATCAGCACCGACAGGGCGATGAAGAAGGTCGCGCTGGTGCCCATGACCTGGCGCGCGCGGGCGGTGTCGCGCGCGCCGATCGCCTGACCGATCAGGATGGTCGCGGCCATGCCGATGCCGAAGATCGAGCCGATCAGGAAGAACATGATGTTGTTGGCGTTGGCTGTCGCGGTCAGCGCCGCCTCGCCGAGGTAGCGGCCGACCCAGATCGAATTGATCGAGCCGTTGAGCGATTGCGCCGCGTTGCCGGCCATGATCGGCAGGGCGAAGGAAATCATGGTTCGGCCGATCGGGCCTTCGGTCAGCAGGTGGCTGCCGCGCGGGGTGCTGGGGGCCATGGCGGGATCCGGTCGGGGATGGCGCAGTATGCCGCCGCGTGGGGTGAGCGGGTCGTGGCCGCGCGATGTCGGGTTGGCGCGAGCGATGGATTATTGCGCGGGCTGGGTTGCGCGGATGTGGGAAAGGTCTCGGTGCCGAACAAGCATCAGTCGCAATGGAAGAAGTGATTGTCGGAAAAGTCCTGGTTCCTTTTTTCAAACGCGCTGTCCCCGATCCGTGTTGGTCAGTTAGGCTTCACAGCGGCCAACCAGGACCGCCCCATGACCGCAATCCGCCAAGCCACTCCGGGGGACAATGAGCGCATCTGTGCTCTCCTGGCCGCGGCCGGTCTGCCCACAGCGGATCTTCCGGTCCCTTCTGTCGAGCTTTGGGTGGCTGAAGAGGCTGACGGGATTGTCGGCGTCGTTGGTGTGCAGCACTTCGGGCAGGCGGGCCTATTACGCTCGCTGGTAGTCGATACCGCTCACCGCGGCTCGGGCCTCGGCGCTATCCTTCTCGGACATGCGCAAAACCAAGCGCGCGCCACGGGCTTGCGTGAGTTGTTTCTCTTGACCGAAACGGCAGCCGTCTTCTTTACGGCCCATGGTTATCGCGCGGTCGCTCGCGATTTGGCTCCGGCGGATGTGCTTGGCAGCTCTCAGTTCCGGTTGCTTTGTCCTGCGTCGGCCGTTTGTATGACCATGACACTCTAGAAAATAACCAGACGTCGCCACCAACACGGATCGGGGACAGGGCGTTTTCAGCATGGACATGATTTCTGGCGGCGCGAAGCGGTGCATTAGTGCTTCGTCCAAATGGGCATGATCGTCGTTGGGCGCGACGCAGTGCGTTTTCTCCTTGGAACAGCAGACGACGGGATTGGTTCTTTGCCTTCGTTGCGCGGCGATCCGCATCAAAAGCGAATCCCCCGCGCGAAAGCGACGCGATGACTGCACAGGTGCGCCGGGCGCTCGCCCCCTTTTTCAAAGTGGGCATGATTTTCGGGGGCGCGACGTGGTGCATTCCCCTTTCTCAAGGTGGGCATGACTCTCGGGCGCGATGTGACGGACGCGATCTTCGACAGGCGCGACGCGCTGCTTTTCCCCCTTTGGAAAAGGGGGGCAGGGGGGATTCGCTTTTGCCTTCGGTGCGCGGCGATCTGCAGGTAAAAAGCGAATCCCCCGCGCGGAAGCGACGCGATGACTGGATTGCGACGCCGGGCGCTCGCCCCCTTTTACAAAGTGGGCATGATTTTCGGATGCTCGACGTGGTGCATTCCCTCTTTCTCAAGGTGGGGATTATTCTTGTGGCACGATGCGATGCATTTCGCGTCGGTCCCTAACTGGACACGATCTTCGACGAGCGCGATGCAATGCTTTCCGCCCTTTGGAAAAGGCGCGGATTTCGCTTTCGCCTTCGATGCATGCGCCCACTTCGCACCTCCCGTCGTATCCTTCGACAATGCACCGCTATCTTCCGCATCGATGAGCAAGCAAGCCGAAACACCTGTCGCGTCGCCGGCCGCCTCGGTCCGCCTGGACCTGTGGCTGTGGGCCGCGCGTTTCTTCAAGACCCGCAGTCTCGCGCGGCAGGCGGTCGAGACCGGCAAGGTCGAGGTCGGCGGCCAGCACGCCAAGGCCTCGCGCGCGGTGCGGGTCGGCGACGGTCTGCGCATCGTGCGCGGCGAGGAAGTGTTAGAAGTCGCGGTGCTGGCGCTCAGCGACGATCGCGGTCCGGCCAGCGTGGCGCAGACGCTGTACGCCGAAACCGAAGCCTCGCGCCTGGCGCGCGAGCAACTGCGCGCGACGCGCATCGCCGAGCGCAACGGCTACCGCGCGCCGGAAGGTAAGCCGGACAAGCGCGCACGGCGCCTGATCAAGGCTCTGGGCGATATCGACGCGTTGTAGCGCCGGCGGCGTCGGTCGTCGCGTTCGCGCGCGTCCAACTCCAGCGGCGATTTCGGATTTCGCCGAACTCCGGCCGCGCCGAATCTGACAGTGCACGAATCTGATCGCGCAGGAATTCGACCGCGCCAGAATTCGACCGCACCGGAATTGAAATCCGCCGCCCAAAACGACGACGGCCGCGCCGAAGCGCAGCCGTCGTCCACCTGATGTCGCTGACACCGCGTCCAGCCGAAGCCGAACGGGATGCAACCTCAGCGCTGACCGCCGAGCAGGCCGCCGCCGATCTTGAGCAGGTCGCCCAGGCCGAGCTGGCCGTCGCCGTCCTGGTCGAGCACCGAGCTGAGCAGGCCGCCAGCCGAACCTTGTTGCTGGATGCGCTCGTGTTCCTGACCGAGCACGTTGCCGAGCTGCTGCGGCGAGGCCGCGGCCTGGCCGCCGCCGGAGAACATGCGCTGGGCCAGATACGACAGCACGATCGGCGCGAGCAGTTTCAGCAGCGTATTGGCCTGGCCGCCTTCCAGTCCGGTGGCTTGACCCAGGCCCTGCGCGGCGGTTTCCTGGCGGCCGCCGAAGATGTGGCCGAGGATGCCGGCGCCGTCGGTCTGGCGATTGCCGTCGCCACCGCCGAGCACCGCGCCGAGCACGCTGCCCAGGTCCAGGCCGCTGGCGGCCGCGGGCGCGGCATGGTCGCGCTGCAGCGCGCCGAACAGAGCTTCAGCGCCCTGCGGCTGGCTGGCGTTGCGGCCGAGCGCGCCGAGCAGCAACGGCAGCGCCGCGCTGACCGCGCTCTGTGTCTGCGGCTGCGACAGGCCGAGCTGGCTGCCCAGTTGCGCCAGCGGCTGGCCCTGAAGTTGGTTGAGAAGATCGTCGGTCAGCGAGGCGCTCATGGCGGGGTTTCCGGGTGCGAGGAAAGCAGATGCTAGCGCCGAATCGTGAGTGGCGGGTGATGCTGGCGGTCGCGAAATCGGCGGTGGCATCGCGATCGTGCAGGCGATGTGGGCGCGCGGTGCGATTGAGGCACTTGGGGCTTTCGTGCGGCGGGTCGGAGGCTTGCGGCCGCGAACGGCGGGCCGCGCCGGGGCGATCGGGCCTGCAACGACAGGCCTGGCGGTGTTTTCGCGACTCCGGCTTTTCCAGGCAACGCGGCCGCCACGGCGAACGGCGAAAAAAAGCCCGGCTGAGGTCGCCGGGCATAAAGTCACACAGGGTCTGTTGTCGGCGAACGGTTCGCCGGTCGATCAGCTCAGATCGAAGCGGTCGGCGTTCATCACCTTGTTCCAGGCCGCGACGAAGTCGTTGACGAATTTCTGCTGCGCATCGGAGCTGGCGTAGACCTCGGCCAGCGCGCGCAACTGCGAGTGCGAGCCGAAGATCAGATCGGCGCGGGTGCCGGTCCACTTGAGTTCGCCGGTCTTGCGGTCGCGGCCTTCGAACACGTCCTTCGCATCGGAATTCGCCTTCCACACCGTGCCCATGTCGAGCAGGTTGACGAAGAAGTCGTTGCTGAGCGCGTCGGCCTTGCGGGTGAACACGCCGTGCTTGCTTTGACCGGCGTTGGCGCCGAGCACGCGCAGGCCGCCGACCAGCACGGTCAGTTCCGGCGCGCTGAGGTTCAACAACTGCGCGCGGTCGATCAGCAGCGATTCGGCGGTGACGTCGAACTTGCCCTTGAGGTAGTTGCGGAAGCCGTCGGCGAGCGGTTCGAGCACCGCGAACGAATGCACATCGGTCTGTTCGGCGGTCGCGTCGGTGCGGCCCGGAGTGAAGGGCACCTTGACCGGGAAGCCGGCGTTCTTCGCCGCCTGTTCGACGCCGGCGGCGCCGGCCAGCACGATCAGGTCGGCCAGCGACACCTTCTTGCCGCCGCTCTGCGCGTCGTTGAATTCCTTCTGGATGGCTTCGAGCGCGGACAGCACCTTGGCCAGTTGATCGGGCTGGTTGACCTCCCAATCCTTCTGCGGCGCCAGACGGATGCGCGCGCCGTTGGCGCCGCCGCGTTTGTCGGAACCGCGGAAGGTCGAGGCCGAGGCCCAGGCGGTGGATACCAGTTGCGACACCGGCAGGCCGGAAGCGAGCACCTTGGCCTTGAGCGCGGCGATGTCCTGCTCGTCGATCAGCGCGTGGTCGACGGCCGGTACCGGGTCCTGCCAGATCAGCACTTCGGCCGGAACTTCCGAACCCAGGTAGCGCGGACGCGGCCCCATGTCGCGATGGGTCAACTTGAACCAGGCGCGAGCAAAGGCGTCGGCGAACTGATCGGGATTTTCGAAGAAGCGGCGCGAGATCTTTTCGTAGGCCGGATCGAAACGCAGCGACAGATCGGTGGTGAGCATGGTCGGCGCGTGGCGCTTGTTCGGATCGTGCGCGTCGGGGATCTTGTCCGCGCCGGTGCCGTCCTTCGCGATCCACTGGTGCGCGCCGGCCGGGCTCTTGCTCAGTTCCCACTCGAAACCGAACAGGTTGGCGAAGAACTCGTTGCCCCATCGCGTCGGCGTGCTGGTCCAGGTGACTTCCAGGCCGCTGGTGATCGCATGGCCGCCGATGCCGCTTTCGAAGCTGCTGGCCCAGCCCAGGCCCTGTTCGGCGATATCGGCGCCTTCGGGTTCGCGGCCGACGTGCGATTCGGGGCCGGCGCCGTGGGTCTTGCCGAAGGTGTGGCCGCCGGCGATCAGCGCCACGGTCTCCTCATCGTCCATGGCCATGCGCGCGAAGGTTTCGCGGATGTCGCGGGCCGCGGCGATCGGGTCGGGATTGCCGTTCGGGCCCTGCGGATTGACGTAGATCAGGCCCATCTGCACGGCGCCGAGCGGGTTTTCCAACACCCGGTCGCCGCTATAGCGCTTGTCGCCGAGCCAGGTGGTTTCGCTGCCCCAGTAAACGGATTCTTCGGGTTCCCACACGTCGGCGCGGCCGCCTGCGAAGCCGAAGGTCTTGAAGCCCATCGACTCCAGCGCGACGTTGCCGGTGAGGATCATCAAATCCGCCCAGGAAATCTTGTTGCCGTACTTTTGCTTGATCGGCCACAGCAGGCGGCGCGCCTTGTCGAGGTTGCCGTTGTCCGGCCAGCTGTTGAGCGGGGCGAAACGCTGCTGGCCAGCACCGGCGCCGCCGCGGCCGTCGAAGGTGCGATAGGTGCCGGCGCTATGCCAGGCCATGCGGATGAAGAGCGGGCCGTAATGGCCGAAGTCGGCCGGCCACCACTCCTGCGAGTCGGTCATCAGCGCGTGCAAGTCCTGCTTCACCGCGGCCAGGTCGAGGGTCTTGAACGCCTGTGCGTAATCGAAGTCGGGATCCGGATTGGACGGTGGCGCCTGCTGGTGCAGGACCTTGAGGTTGAGCTGGTTGGGCCACCAGTCGCGGTTCGACGTGCCGCCGCCGGCGGTGTGGTTGAACGGACACTTCGATTCGGTGTTTGACATGGGTTCTTTAGCCTTTCGCTGGTGACGGTGCGGGTTCGACGGCTGCGTTCCGGGTGACGCCCGAATGCCTATGCGCGAACGGGTCCGATCTCGGACCCGTTGCGGACGTTGCGCTGGTGTTGCGTCGACTGCTGATTCGGCCGGTGCTGCTGGAACGGGTCCTGGAACGGCATCGCCGCATGGGCGGTGAGGCTCAAGTGCCGGCCGCGCCCGCGCATTGGCGGGTTCGAGACGGCGGACGGTCCGGTCGGCTGGCAGTGGTCGTGCAATCGCATCGCTGGCGCTCGGGTGGTGTAGCGGTGACGGAAGGGGCTCCGTGGGGCGGGGTGTCGAGGTGGGTTGACGATAGGTCGGCGCCAATGACAAGTGAAATCGATATTTCCGACGTATTCGATAGAAGCTGGCTATGACGAAGCGGTTCGCGCCGCGGCGCAGCATGGGCGCGTTCGAATCATGGAAGGCCCGCGCCCTGCGATTCGTGATCGATGTGGCAAACGCGCCGGTCGGGCGTCGCGGCTTGCCGATCCGCGCGCGGATGCTGCTTTGCAGCAGCGTTTGTGCATGCCGGCGCCGGCTCATACTCGCCGCGAGCGTCGGCCGCAGCGCCGTGGCGCTCATCCATTCGACCAAGGAGGGAAACACGATGAAGGCAAACACGATGGGGAAGAGCGCGGGCCTGCGGATCGCCGCGGTGACGGCGTTGGTGTTCGGTCTAGGCCTTGGCGCCTCGGCGTTCGCGGCGGATCCCGATTGCATCAACGCCTGCCTGGAGATCAAGCGCGACTGCATCGCCCAGGCCGGCGGCGGTTCGATCCAGCATTGCAATCGCGCTTACCGCGAGTGCGCGGCGGGTTGCGAGTTCTGAGCGAGGCACATTGCGACGCGACAGGCGCCCGCGCGGCGCCTGTCGTTTTCATGTGGCGATCGGTTTGGCGCGCGCTCGCATCGCGCGGCGCACTTGGCCAGAGAGGGTCGGGCGCGCGTTGAACCTTCGGGCCGCGATGCACCCGCGGCAAGAGACCGGCGACGACGCCGGCCGGACGCTGAAATCAACCGCCCTGGATCACGTCGAATTCGCCCGCGAGCACGCGATCGAGCCGGCCGCTGCGCCAGCCGCGCACGCCGTCGCGCACCAACGGCGACGGCGATTCGCGATAGCGCCGGCAGATACGGCGTTCGCCATCCGGCGCGGCCTGGGCCACGCGCGCGCGGCCGGGCAGGTCGGCGGCGACCTGCACCGACAGCGAGGCGCGACGGGTGACACCGTCGTCGAGTTCCTCGAATACATGCAGGCCCGATTCGCCCTGCAGCAGATCCAGCGCGCCGAAACCGCTGACCGCCAACCATGCCTTGCAGTGTTCGGGATCCTGGCGCAGCACTTCGACGCGCATGTTGCGGCGTTGCGCCCAGGCCAGGTACATCGCCAGCAACTGCTGCCACCACAGGCGCAGATCGGCGCCCGAACGCAGCGGATCGGCGTCGCCGGTGTCGATCTGAATGAGTGCATCCTGCGGCCGTTGCTCGCGTACCGCGTCGATCGCCAGCCCGAGCAGGAACAGCAACTGGGCCAGACGGCCGGCGAACTCGCCGTTGCCGCGGTCCTGGCGCAGGCGCCGCTGCATGCGCTGGGCGGTGTCGAGCGCGCTTTCGATGCGGTCGCGGCGTTCGATCCGGTCGAGCACGCCGTGGCGGTCGCCGGCCGACCAGAAGTCGGATTCGCTCATGCGCGCGTAATCATCTTCGCGCGCGCGCACCCAGTCGGCCGATTCGATCGCCGCGTCGAGTTCGCGCAGGCGCGCATCCAGGCGCGCGATCGCCTCGGCATCGGCCGAGGGTGCGTAGACCAGGTCGCGCAGGTCGCCGGCCGCTGTCGGCGCGGTTGCGTCGGCAGTCGCGGCTTCATCGGCAGGCGCGACTTCGCGCACCTGGGGCGCGTCGGGATCGATGAACACCACATCGAGCTTGTCGCCGGCGCTGCGCACGAACAGGAACTGGTCGCCGCGCGGCGCGCGGTGTTCGACGATGCTGCGCGCCAGCGGCGCGAGCAGGTAGTGCTCGATCGCGCGGCGCAGCGGGCGCGCGCCCAGGTCCGGGGTGAAGCCGCGGTCGAGCAGGAATTCGATCGCCGAGGGTTCCCATTCCACCGCCCAGTCGCGATTGCGCAAGCCGCGTCGGGTCAGCACGCGGCCCAGTTCCTTGTGCAGGATCTCGCGCATCAGATTGCGGTCGAGCGGGTTGAACAACACCACGCGATCCAGACGATTGATGAATTCGCGGCGGAAGGTTTCGTACAAGGCCTTCTCGACCGCGCTGCGCGAATAGCCGCCGCTGACCGAATTGAAACCCGGCCCCGCGCTACGCGAAATGGTCGAGCCGACGTTGCTGGTCAGGATGATGATGCTGTGGCGGAAGTCGGCGGTGTGGCCGCTGCGATCGCTCAGGCGCGCGTCGTCGAACACCTGCAGGAACAGGTCCCACACCTTCGGATGGGCCTTTTCGAATTCGTCCAGCAGCACCACCGAGAACGGTTGCTCGCGGATGCGCGAGGTCAGCGAACGCACGCCGCCCTGACCGCCTTCGTCGGCGGTCAGGCGCCAGGCCGAGTCTTCCGACTGGAATTCGCTCATGTCCAGGCGCAGCAGGCGTTCGTCGCTGCCGAACAACAGTTCGCCCAGCGCCTTGGCCAGTTCGGTCTTGCCGGTGCCGGTGGGGCCGGCGAACAGGAACACGCCGATCGGCCGGCCGTTGTCGGTCAGGCCGGCCTTGAGCATCGCGATGCGGTCGAGCAGGGCGTCGACGGCTTCGTCCTGGCCGATCACGCGCTGACGGAAGAATGCGCGCAGACGATCGAGGTCGAGGCTCTGGCGGTCGTCGATCACGTCGAGAGGCAGGCCGCTGCGCTGGGCGATGGTCGCGAGCAGGCCTTCGGCGTCCAGCGGCAGGGCCGGCGGCTCTTGCGCGCTCGCGCTCTGCAGGCTGTCGCCGAGCAATCGCAGCAAGCGGCCGGGTTCCTGCTGTTCGGGAAAATACTGCGCGGCCATGCGCGCGGCTTCGGCCAGCACGCGCGCGTCGGCGACCGGGCGCCCGAGACGTTCGGCTTCGATCCGCGCCCATTCGGCCGCGATCGGCTCCAGCGCGAGCGGTTCGACCGGGGCGAGGTTGAGAATTTCGAAATGGTGCTTGATCACCGGCCGCGCGATCAGCAACTGGGCGAGCTGGCGCGGAGTGATTTCGCCGATCACCCGCAACTGGCCGCGTTCGATCGCCGGCAGCATCAGGTCGAGCAGGCCGCGCGGATCGCGCGAGTGCGAGCCCTTCGCCAGCAGGTCGAAGAAGTCCGGCGCGCGCCACAGCGCCTGCTTGCGATCGAGCACGGCGAGCATTTCGCGCACGCGTTCCTCGAGTTCGCCGATATAGCTCTGCCCGGACAGGATTTCCGCGGCGCTGGCTTCGAACACCAGCCAGCCTTCGTTTTGCAGGCGCTGGCTGAGCAGGTCGATCAGCACGCTCTTGCCGACGCCGTGTTCGCCGGCGACCAAGACCGAGGTCGTCGCCTCGTTGCTCAGCAACTCATGCACGCGTTCGAGCTGCCGCGCCAACGCGTCATGCACGATCCGCGTCTGCGGCTTGATCGCCGCGTTGACCCGGCCGAACGCGCCGAGCACGCGGCCTTCGCGGCGTGCGTTGGCGGCGCGTTCGACCTGCGCCAGCAGCGGATCGAGCAGCGGCGAGGCGAAGCGCTTGAGGGTGTCGCGCAGCTGGCTGGCCTGGGCCTCTTCGAGTTCGTCCAGCGCGGGCGCGGCCGGCGCATCGCCGAACTGCTGCGCCCATTGCAGGTAGTCGCGCAGGTGCTGGCGCACCGGCGCGAAGTCCCACCACCACGGCTGCGCGTGCCGCATCAGATGCGGCAGCGCCTGCGCGTCGCCGCGAGTGCGCAGGTAGTCGATCAGAAAATGCAGCGGGTAGCCGCCGAACTGGGCGGCGTGTTCGAGCACCGGCTCGAGCGCGATGTCGCCGCGTCGCGGCAGCACCGCGGTAATCATCGATTGCTGCACGTAGCCGCTGCCGCCGAGCTGGCGTACCAGTTCCTCGGCGCTGAAGGCCTCGCCGGCTAGCAAGTCCACGCCCTGGTGGAATTCGGGCACGGCCAGCAGGTCCTGCGGACGCTGGATGCGTTCGTCGACCGCGTCGATGGCGCGGAGCAACCGCAGCAGTTGATCGGCGGGTGTTTCGTTGTTGGCCGAAGAGGTTTCAATCGGCGCCTTGGCGTCGCTCGTGTCCTCCTCCTCGGCGGTTGAAGCGACCTGCGCCGGAGAAGCATCGGCAATAGCGGCCACGGCCACCGGCGTGGCCCGATAAAGGCGGGCGAGGATCAGACCGGCGACCACGCCGACGACGAATAGCAAGGCTTCCACGGGGGCTCCGGTGTCCATTCCGGGCGACAGTTTAGCGGGTCGGTCGGCGTGGGCCTTGGGCGGTGGCGGCGGGTGATGCGAAATATGCGACGGCAATGCGATTCGGCGCCGCGGCGCATGCGCGCCACTTCCCATCGTGGCGTCGTCGATCTTGGCCTGCGGGTCTCGCGATGGCGATCGTCGTGGCCATATCCCTGGATCGTTATCCGGGCACCGTCATCCCCGCGAAGGCGGGGATCCAGGGCTTCACCGCGACAGGACTCTGAAGTCTCTGGATCCCCGCCTTCGCGGGGATGACGAGCAAAGCCAGGCGACGCAGTGGCGCGCAAAGCCAGGCGACGCAGTGGCGAGCAAAGGCAGGTAGCGCAATGGCGAGCAAACGCAGGTAGCGCAGTGGCGAGCAAACGCAGGCAATCAAGTGACGAGCGCGAGCAAATGCGGATGTGACGAGCCAATGAAGTCTGGAATGGCGAGCAGAGGTTTCGTATCGGCCGGTTGTTCGCGACGACTTTACGAAACCCGACCTCGCCATGGCTTCCTATCAAACCAACGCCTTGATCCGATACAAGGCTTCCAGCGCTTGCTTCGGCGTCAACTCATCCGGGTCGACCTCGGCCAGCGCATCGAGCGCGGCCGACGACGGCGGCGCGAACAGGCCGAACTGCTGCGGCGCGTCCAGCGCGGCTTTGGCGAACGACGGCTTGGGCGTGTCGCGGCCTTGTTGCTCGAGTTCGATCAGCCGTCCGCGCGCCTGCTTGACCACCGACTTGGGCAGGCCGGCCAGCGCCGCCACCTGCAAACCGAAGCTGCGATCGGCCGGGCCGTCCTTGACCGCGTGCATGAACACCAATTGCTCGCCGCCGTTCTTGTCGTGATGCTCGACCGCGTCCAGATGCACGTTGGCGATGCCGTTGCCCGGTTCGGCCAACGCGGTCAGTTCGAAATAATGCGTCGCGAACAAGGTGTAGGCGCGGTTGCCGTGGGCGAGGTGGCGCGCGCAGGCCTCGGCCAGCGCCAAGCCGTCGTAGGTCGAGGTGCCGCGGCCGATTTCGTCCATCAGCACCAGCGACTGGTGGGTGGCGTGATGCAGGATGTAGCTGGTCTCGCTCATCTCGACCATGAAGGTCGATTGGCCGCGCGCGAGGTCGTCGCCGGCGCCGATGCGGGTCAGGATGCGATCGATCGGGCCGATCACCGCGCGCGACGCCGGCACGAAACTGCCGATATGCGCGAGCAACACGATAAGCGCGTTCTGGCGCATGTAGGTCGACTTACCGCCCATGTTCGGGCCGGTGATGACCAGCATGCGGCGGCCGTTGTCCTCGTCGAGGATCAGGTCGTTGGGTTCGAACGGTTCCTTGCGCACCGCCTCGACCACCGGATGCCGGCCGCGCTCGATCCGCAGGCCCGGCGCGTCCGACAGGTCCGGTCGCGACCAGTCCAGCGTGGCGGCGCGTTCGGCGAAACCGCACAGCACGTCGAGCTCGGACAAGGCCGCGGCGCAGCGCTTGAGCGGTTCCAGGCGCTCGTTCAGCGCGTCGAGCAATTGTTCGTACAGCAGCCGTTCGCGCGCCAGCGAACGTTCGCGCGCAGACAGCACCTTGTCTTCGAACTGCTTGAGTTCCTCGGTGATGTAGCGCTCGGCGTTGCTCAAGGTCTGCCGGCGGGTGTAGTGGGTCGGCGCTTTTTCCGCCTGCGCCTTGCTGATTTCCAGGTAATAGCCGTGGACGCGGTTGTAGCCGACCTTGAGGGTCGGGATGCCGCTGCTGGCGCGTTCGCGCGCTTCCAGATCGACCAGGAATTGATCGGCGTTGGTCGACAGCGTGCGCAGCTCATCGAGTTCGGCATCGAAGCCAGTCGCGAACACACCGCCGTCGCGCGCGAGCACCGGCGGCTGGGTGACGATGGCCTGCGCGAGCAGATGCGCGTGTTCGTCGTGTTCGCCGAGCGATGCGCACAGCGCATTGAGCCGCGGCGAATCCAGCGGGCGCAGGATCGCGCCGACGTCGGGTAACAGGCCCAGGCCGTCGCGCAAGGTCGACAGATCGCGCGGACGCGCGCTGCGCAAGGCGATGCGCGAAAGAATGCGTTCGAGATCGCCGAGCGCGCGGAAACGTTCGCGCACTTCGTCGCCGGCGCGGCTGTCGATCAGGGTCGACACGGCGTGGTGGCGATGGCGCAGCACGTCGCGGTCGCGCAGCGGCCGGTGCAGCCAGCGCCGCAGCAGGCGTCCGCCCATCGGCGTGACGGTGCTGTCGAGCACGCCGAGCAGGGTGGTGCGGCTGTCGCCGTCGATGCGGCTGTCGAGCTCCAGATGACGGCGGGTGGCCGCGTTCATCGCGATCGCGCCGTCGCCGGACTCGACCGCGATCGAAGTCAGATGCGGCAGGCGCTGCTTCTGGGTTTCTTCGACATAACCCAGCAACGCGGCGGCCGCGGCGATCGCCAGCGGCTTGTCTTCCAGGCCGAAACCGCTCAGGTCGTGCAGCGCGAAGAAACGCAGCAACTGGCGCCGTCCGCTGTCGACATCGAACAGCCACGGCGGACGCCGGCGCATGCCGTTGCGTTCGGCCACGAACGGCGCCCAGCCGTCTTCGTCGGCGACCAGCATCTCGGCCGGTTCCAGCCGCGCGATCTCGGCTTCGAGCGCGTCTTCGGTCGCGACTTCGTTGACCAGGAAACGGCCGGCGGCCAGATCGGCCCAGGCCACGCCGTACCCGTGCTTGCCGCGCGAGATCGCCAGCAACAGGGTGTCGCGGCGTTCGTTGAGCAGGGCCTCGTCGGTGACCGTGCCCGGGGTGATCACGCGCACCACCTTGCGTTCGACGATGCCCTTGGCCAGGGCCGGGTCGCCGATCTGTTCGCAGATCGCCACCGATTCGCCCAGCGCGACCAGCCGCGCCAGATAACCTTCGGCCGAATGGTGCGGCACGCCGGCCATCGGGATCGGTTGCCCGGCCGAATTGCCGCGTTGGGTCAGGGTGATGTCGAGCAGTCGCGCCGCCTTGCGGGCGTCGTCGTAGAACAGCTCGTAGAAATCGCCCATGCGGAAGAACAGCAGCACGTCCGGGTGCTCGGCCTTCGCGGCGAAGAACTGGCGCATCAGCGGGGTGTGTTCCGACACGTCTTTGTCAGTGCCGGATTTGTCCTTCGTATTCAAATATATACGCCAAATTCTGGGCCGGCATGTGTGCCGAATGGGGAGGTGTCGGGGGCGCTCGGGCGGTCGCTATAGCGCCTGCGTAGTCTACTGCGTTATTTTCCGGCCACGTAGCCAGGACGCGGCGTTGCGCCATGGCCGTACCCACGTCGCGGTACCGGGCCCGATCTTCGATTTCGATGAACGCAAGGAGCGAGTGGTGGGGAAAATCACCAGGATCGAGCACAAACCCGAGCGGGAAAGGTATTGGATATACGTCGACGGCAATTACTGCTGCAGCATCCGCGAGCGGACCTTTCCGGCCATGCAGCTGTCGCTCGGGATGGCCGTCACCTGCGATGAATTGATCGAGCGCGAGACGTTTTTCTGGAAACACCACTACGATCAGGCCGCCTGGAAGAAGGAAGCGGTGCGGCTCGGCAAGGTCAAGGCCTTGATCGATGGCGTCGATCCGCGTGCCGCGGCTCAGGTCGTGGGGTTCGGCGCGGGCAGCACCGAGTTCATAGCCGAGCATCCGAAACAGGCCGGGCGGCCCGACATCGAAGTGGTCAGCACGGATGGGCATCATCAAACCTTGCTTGCGGTCGAAGTGACCGGCACCGAGCAGATGCGCGGCGCGACCTATTGGGTCCGGCCCGACAAGCTCGATTACGTGCGGGCGCATCCGCAGCAGGAGGTCTGGCTGATCCTCCACTATGCCGAGCCGCAAGAGCGGTTCGTGTTCATTCGGCCGTCAAAAGACCAGCACTACCGTCCCGTCGAAAAGATGATTCGCGGCGCCAAGGAGCGGTATGTGGAGTTCACCGACGACAGTCCGGAGGTCGTGTCGTTCGAGCTGTTCAAGCGAAGCGTGATCGAGAAAATCAACACTGCGGCGGGATGATCGCGCAGTGCATCGGCGACCTGGCCGGCGTCGCCGCCGCGCCGCGCCGCGACGGGCGGCAGGGGAAATCCTCGCGGCCGCGCGCGAGCGCGCCGCCGGTGTCGCGACGAGGCGATCGCCGCGGCATCCGCGTTACCGCGCGCCCGCTCCCCGGAGCGGGCGCACAGCCTGTCAGTACTGGAGCAGGGAATCTTCCCAGTTGCGATCGCTCGACCGCACCGTCGCGGCGTAGGTCATGGTGTAGCTGCCGTCCCACGGGTCGTTGAAGTACACGTAGTTGCCTGAGTAGCCGGTCACCACCACGTCGTGCGCGCCGCCGCTGCTCCAGCGCCAGGACATGATGAAGGGCTTGTTGGCGTTGATGCGCGACTGCAGGCTGGCCTGGGTCAGCGAGCCGTTTTGCTGATAGAAGCGCTGGCTACCCCAGAAATAATTCATCGAATCGTCGACGTAGTAGTTCCAATTGCCCTGGTTGGCGTTGCTGTTCCAGTAGAAGGTGTTGTTGCCGCAGGCGTAGTTGATGCGGAACGACTGGTTCACCATCGTGCATTGCGCGACCCACTTGCCGTGGTACTGCAAGATCATCGAGGCCGACGCGGCCCAACACCAGTTGCTGTGTTCCTGCGTGTACAAGGGCACGTTCAACACGCCGGCCGATGCCGTGCCGACCGCGGTCAACGCCAGCAGCAGGGCGGTGGACAGTTTCTTCTTGAAATTCATTGGATGGCTCCGGGTTCGTTCGGTCGGTCAGCGCTGGCCGCGCTGCAGGTTGCCGCGCACGGCGGTTTGCAAGGCAGGCAACAGACTCTCGCTGCTCAGCGCCTGGTTCTTCGCCGAGGTGGCCGAGATCGACAGGGCGTGCTGCGCCGAGCGCATCGGCAGGAACCGCGAGCCACCGCCCGCGCCGCGCACTTCGACCAAGTCCGAGGTCGCCTGGTAGATGCGCACGAAGCGGAACGAACCGTCGCCGGTCATCGGCGCGGTCGCGGCGAGGTCGGCGGCGAGGTTGGAGGAACCGGCGCCGATCACCTGCCAAGCGCCGTCGACCTTGGCCACGTCGAGCAAGGCGACCGGCTTGCCGTCGGCGAGGATGAAGAACTTCCACGCGTCGGTGCCGCGCGCGATGCGGCTGAGATCGGCGTCGCGGGTGGCGTACATCAACGCCGCCGGATCGATGGTGTTGACCTCGAAGCCGACGCCGACCGAGAGCGTTCGCAGGTCGCCGTAGGTCGCCACCGGGATAGGAAAGCCGCTGGGCAGCTTGGCGCTGGCGACGTGGCCGCGGGCCATTTCGAGGGTCATGGCGCGCAGTCCGCGTTCGGCCGCCAGGCGCAGGCTGAGGTTGGATTGATCGCGCAACGCGATCTTGCCGACGGACGCCGGGGTCTGGGCGGACGCGGGCAGGGCGCTGGCGGCGACGATCAGCCCCAAGGCCATCGCCGGCGCCAACAGGGCGTGGTGCATGTAACCGGTTTTCATCTATTGACACTCCCGAGTGTGATTCTTGTGCGGCGCAACACTGCGACGCAGACGTTCGGTGCGCATCGTCGGGCCCTCCCCGAGTCACGAATCGATCCCGTCTTGTTGAATCACCCGGTCTGAGCGGGAATTCCGCCACCGTTCGGTGCTTGCTGCATTGCATCACTAAAATCTGTGACTAACGTTTGCTTTTTGAGCATGCAGGCGGCAAGAATTCGGCCATCAGGTTTGTGCCAAATGGCACCGTGAGTACACGCGATGCGGCAGTAGGCGGCGAACCACGGGGCGGCCGTCGCGGCATGTGAAGGACCCCATGCCATCGCTCGCGCCACATCCAGCGAGGCGCTTCAACCATGGGCGAAATCACCGTACTGCTCGGGCAGGCGCGCGGCGGCGACGCGGCCGCCTGGGACCGGGTGGTGCATCTTCTGTATGCCGATCTCAAGCGTCTGGCGCGCCGGGCATGCTGGGGTTCAGGAGGGCAGGACGTGACCGCGCTGGTGCACGACTGCTACCTGCGCCTGGATCGATCCGGCGCCGACGCGATCCACAGCGGCGCGCACTTTCTCTCGATCGCCTCGATGGCCATGCGCCAACTGATGATCAACCACGCGCGCGATCACATCGCGCACAAGCGCGGCGGCGCGCAGTCGCACACCACCTTGGGCAAGGCCGACCTCGACGCCTCGCGGGCGGCGTATTCGGAGGCCGAGGAACTGCTGATCATCGATGCGGCGCTCAAGCGACTGGGTCATACCGACGCGCGTCTGGTGCGGGTGGTGGAATGCCGGCTGTTCGCCGGCCTCAGCGATGAAGAGACCGCGACCGCGCTGGGTCTGCCGTTGCGCACCGCGCAGCGGCTGTGGCGGCAGGCGCGCGAGCGCTTGCGCGAGTTGGTCGACGACGAAGCGGCCTGAGCCGGCCGCATGTCCTTGCGCGATCGCCTGCTGGAACCGCAAGGGCTGCTGCGTGGCGCACTGTTTCGCGATCTGCTGCGCACGCGCTTCGCCGAGCAGGCGCTGCATCGCGACGATCGCATCGGCGTGTGGCGGATCGTGCGCGAGCTCGGCCGCGGCGGCATGGGCCTGGTGTACCTGGCCGAGCGCGGCGACGGCGAGTTCGATCAACGCGTCGCGCTCAAGCTGCTGCCGGACGCGGCGACCTCGCCCGACAGCGAGGCGCTGTTCCGGCGCGAGCGCCAGTTCCTGGCCGGCCTGTCGCATCCCAACATCGCCCGGCTGGTCGACGGCGGGCATACCGACGATGGCCATCTGTGGTTCGCGATGGAGTATGTGGAAGGCTTGCCGATCGACCTGCATGCGCGCACCGCCGCGCTGGACGAACGCGCGCGCGTCGCGCTGCTGCTGCCGGTGCTGGAGGCGGTCGAATTCGCCCACGGCCGGCTGCTGATCCACCGCGACATCAAACCGGGCAATGTGCTGGTCGACTCGCGGGGGCAGGCCAAGCTGCTGGATTTCGGCATCGCCGGACTGGCCCAGGAAAGCGATCAGGTCAGCGCGTTCACGCCGGACTACGCCAGTCCCGAGCAACGCGAGCTGCAGCCGGTGGGCACCGCGTCCGACGTGTGGCAGCTCGGCCGCCTGCTCGATGCGGTGCTGCGGGCGGGCACGCTCGCCGCGCCGTCGCGCGACCTGCAGGCGATCGTGGCCATGGCGACGAGGGACGATCCGGGTTCGCGCTATCAGACCGCGACCGCCTTCAAACACGAGTTGATGCGCTACCTGCAACGCAGGCCGGTGCATGCGCGTCAGGGCGGCGCGGCTTATCGCCTGCGCCGGCTGGTGCGGCGTCATCGGCTGGGCGCGGCCGCCGTTGCGCTGACCGCGTCGACCCTGGCGGCGCTGACGATCGGGTTCGTGATGCATTCGGCGGTCGAGCAACAGCGCCTGAGCCAGGCACGCGATGAAACCGCAGCGATCAACCGGTTTCTGAGCGAGGACATCCTCGGCGCCAGCGACCCGTTCGAAGGCCCGGGCGACCACAGGACGATGGCCGATCAACTGGAACTCAGCGTGCAACAGGCGCAGGCGCGTTTCCACGATCATCCCCGCATCGCCGGCCAGATCGTCGGCGCGCTCGGCAAGAGCCTGCTGTCGCGCGGTCGCTACGCCGCGGCCGCGGCCGCCGCCGATCGCGCCATCGCCTTGCTCCGTGCCTCGGGCGCCGACGCGCGCGGCACCGCGGACGCACGCCTGCTGCGCGCGACAGCGGACATGTACCGCGGCCTGCCGGATCAGGCGCAGCGCAGGCTGGACGAATTGCAGGCGCAGTTTCCGTATCGCGCCGACACCGGCTCGCCGTTGGAATGGCAACTGCAGATCGCGCGCGGCTGGAACGCGATGCTGCGCAATCGCCTGGGCGAATGCATGGACATTCATGCGCTCATCCTGGCGCGTCCGGGCGCGGTGGGCGACGGCGACCTCGGCGATGCCTACAACAGCCTGAGCCTGTGCCAGTCCGCGGCGGGCCGACCCGCGCAGGCCCTGGCCAGCGCGCGCCGGGCCGAACGCCTGGCTATCGCCGCCTACGGCGCCGGCAGCGGCAATGCGGCGATCGCGCGCATCCGCAGCGCCGTGGCGTTGAGCGGACTGGGCCGGCATCGCGAGGCCACGCAGGGGTTCCGGCGCGAAGTCGAAACCCTGATCGGGCTGCTCGGCGAGTATCACGGCACCACCGCGACCTACATGGACCACTTGGGCCTGCTGTACCTGTGCGGTGCGGACAACGCCAACGGCGTGACCTGGACCGGGCGTGGCCTGCGCGCGCGCGCGCGGGTGTTCGGGCCGCGCCATTCCTGGACGATCGGCGTGCGGGCGCAGTACGCCGTGGCGCTGCTGCGCAACGGCCAGGCCGATCTGGCCCGGCCGCTCGTCGCCGAGGTCGAGCGCCTGCAGGGGCAGGTGGACGATCCCGGTTCGCAGGTCGCGATGTATCGCGGCCTGGGCGAATGGCATCTGCGCAGCGGCGAATTCGAACGATCGATCGGCTACTACCGCGCGGCGCGCGCGCTCGCCGCGCGGCCGGGCATGCAGGTGCGCTGGAACCTGCATGCGATCGACGCCGGCCTGGCGCTGGCGTTGTCGCGCGCGGGCCACCGGGATCGGGCGCGCGAAGCGTACGCGTACTACGCCGGCAGCGCGCGCTACGACAACCGCTGCATCAGCCCGTTGCGGCAGGAGGCCGACGCGGACGCGCCGCGGTACCTGCGCTGATCGCGCGCGGCGGGTTTCGAAACGCAGCGGGTCTTCCCCGCGTTCGGCCGTGTGGATGCCAGCGGCGATGCGTCGGCGGCAGTGCGCAGGCGCGAAGGAACGCAGGGGCGCCGCAACGCGGGCCGTGGCCCCGCTGACGCGTCGTGCCGCCCGCGCGGTTTGCCGACGCGAATGCGAAAACGTGATGCAGCCCCCCGTCGCTGCTGCAGCGCACATTGCGTGCCGCCGGAACCGTACGCTAGCGTCCGGGGGGCGATGGCAGGGGGAGCGATGCCGGAACGTGTGGGCGTCCTCGCCGTCAGTCGGACTTCGCTGTTTCGTCGCATCACTTTCGTCGGACCACCTTCTCATCGGACACCAGCAGGTGTCCGCAGCGCACATCATCTCGAAGGGGAATTAAGGATGAAGACTCTGTTCCGCAACAAGGCGGGGCGGTTGCTTTCGGCTGTGGCGCTGATCGCGCTCGCGGCCCCCGCGATGGCCAATACCCTCAATCAGAACGTGTCGTGGACCATCGACCGGTCCGGCACCACCGCCAAATATCGGACCGTCGCCTATGGCGATTCGATCTTCGCCGGCTACAACGGCTCGATCAGCAACGCGGGCAAATACTCGGCGCCGACGGTGGACGCCGAATACCTGTCGGCGCGCTGGAACGCCGATATCGAAAGCGTGCGTCGCGCCAAGTCCGGCGCGGTGGCGCGCGATGTCTACGAAAACAAGATCGTGGCCGAGCGTTCCTACATGCAGGCCGCGTCGACCCGGGTGGTGAGCTTCGAGATGTGCGGCAACGACGGCCTGCAGGCGCGTTCGGCGTTCAAGTCGCAGACCGGCACCTGCGACTACAGCGGGCTGGATGCGGCGATCAATTCGTGCAAGACCTACGTGGCCGCGGCGATGGATTACATCAACACCAACGCGCACGCCAACACCCGGCTCAAGGTGATTTCGAATCTGCACTATCCCGGCTACAACACTGACAACGTGCAGAGCGCCTGCCGCGACGCCGGCACCGGCCAGACCGTGAACATGCGCGACCGCTTCCTGCCCGCGATCGCCAAGATGAACTACTGGATGTGCGAATACGCCCGCCAGAAGGGCTTCAAGTGCGCCGACAGCTTCGCCCAGTACATGGCCGCGGATTACGACAGCAACGGCGACGGCCTGATCGACTCCGACGCGCTGCGCTATGTGTCCGGGGAAAGCGAGGCCAGCTACATCACCCGGACCTCGGTGACCCTGCGCTCGACCTTGCGCGATGCGAACACCAAGTTCGTTTCCTCGTCGAGTTCGTTCGATTACATCCAGTCCGATGACACCCATCCGACCTACACCGGCGGCACCGTGTCGGCGGGTCTGTGGGGTGGCACCACCGGCACCGGCGCGCCGCGCTATTCCAGCTTCAGCAACGGCCGCAGCCCGATCTGGAACCAGTACGGGCACGAGCGCATGGGTTGGGCGTTGTCGGTGTATCAGCCGACCAATCCCTGATCGCGAGTCCGGCGGACTAAACGACCGTGTCCAAGCGCAGTAATCCGCATGCCCCGTCGTCCCGAGCGGACGGCGAGGGCATGCGTGTGATCGCGAAACCCGCCACTCGCGGCAGCAGATTGCCGTGGGTGATGGGTGTCGGCGTGGTCGCGCTCTCCGTTGCGTTGGTCGGGTGGTGGTGTCTGCGCGAGCCTGGGCACGACACGAGTAACGTCGTCTCGAGTTTCGGTACGGATCGCGACGCGATGGCCACCGCGATGGACGACCGATCCGCATCCACCCATCCCGCAGGACGAATCGCATCGCCGCAGCAAGCGCAGGACATGCCGAGCAACGATCCCGACGATCTCGCCAGCTACTTCCAGCCCGGCGATCCGGAACCCACCGGCGCGCAGGTCATCGAGGCATTGCAACAGGCCGGCGTGCGCACCGGCCTGGGTGCGTTCAATCCGCCCGGTACCAGCCCTCCGCTGGTCGGGCTGGCGGTGCCGGAAGGTTATGAACTGCCGCGAGGTTATGTGCGCCATCATCAGGTGACCGACGAGGGCGTTCCGATCGAACCAATTCTGATGTTCTCGCCCGACTTCACTTTGCACGACGCGCAGGGCCGGCCGATCGCGATGCCGGCCGACCGGGTGGTGCCGCCGGAACTCGCACCGCCCGGCATGCCGCGACGGCAGATCCAGATTCCCCCGCGCTGATTTCCCGCGCTCACCCCGCGACACGGAGTGTTCGACTTGACCCATGAGCGGTTGTCCCGCTGGCGTAGCCTCGCCGGCATTCTCGCCACCGCCGTGTTGCTCGGCTTGTACGCGCTCGGTGGCCTGGCCTGGATTTTGGGTTTCGTCGCGCTGGTGCCGTGGTTGCTGGTACTTAACACCGACAGGACGACGCCGCGGGCGCTGGCGAATGCCGCGCTGATGAGCGTCGCCTTCGTGGCGGCGGTTTTCTATTGGTTCGGCGCGGCGATCGGTGCCTACACCGGCGTGGGCGCATCGACGGCGACGGTGGTACTGCTCGTATTTGCGCCGTTGGTGCAGCCGCAATTCATCGCCTTCGCGTTGGTGCGTCAATGGGCCGGACGCCGTTACGGGCCGGTGCTGCGCGCGCTGGCCGCGACCTGCGCGTGGGTCGCCTGCGAATGGCTGGTGGCCAAGCCTTTGGGCGATACCCTGGGACATGGCGTGTTTCCGTCGGCGGTGCTGCGTCAGGTCGCCGATCTCGGCGGCGCGGCGGGCATCACCGCGCTGCTGCTGCTGGTCAACGAGGCGATCGCGTTCGCCATCGTCGAATATCGCGGCCGAGGTGCAGATCGCAGCATGCGCGTGCTGCTGCGGCCGCTCGCGCTGGCGATCGGCATCGTCGCGTGCATGGCCGGTTACGGCGCGGTGCGCCGAGCGGCCTTGCAGGCGCCCGCGCTCGCCGACGCGCCGACGCTGCGCGTGGCGATGGTCCAGGCCAACATTACCGACTACGAGCGGCTGCGCAAGAAAATCGGCGCGTACGGCGTGGTCCGGCAGGTGCTCGACACCCATTACGCGCTGTCGTGGTCGGCGATCCGCGACCACCAGGCGGACGTGCTGCTGTGGTCGGAAACTGTGTATCCCACCACCTTCGGCCACCCGCGCAGCGAGGACGGCGCGGCGCTGGATCGCGAGATCCAGGGCTTCGTCGATACGGCCGGCGTGCCGCTGGTGTTCGGTACCTACGATCGCGACGCGCAGGGCGAGTACAACGCGGCCGCGTTTCTCGAACCCGGCAAGGGCCTGCTCGGCGTCTATCGCAAGACCTATCCGTTCCCGCTGACCGAACACGTGCCGCGCTGGCTCGACGGGCCGCGCTTGCGCAGCGTGTTGCCGTGGACCGGCACCTGGAGCCCGGGCGACGGCGCGCGCGTGCTGCCGTTGCGCAGCGCGGACGGGCGCGAGGTCAACGTGGTGCCGCTGATCTGCCTGGACGATGTGCATCCCGATCTGGCCATCGACGGCGCGCGGCTCGGCGCGCAGGCCATCGTCGGTATCTCCAACGATTCGTGGTTCACCGCGTATCCGGTCGGCGCGCGCCTGCATCTGGCGGTCGCGGCGTTCCGCAGCATCGAAACGCGATTGCCGCAGGTGCGCGTCACCACCAACGGCTTCAGCGCGATCATCGACGACACCGGCGAGGTGCTAGCGAACACCGCGATCGGCGATCAGGCTGTGCTGACGGCGTTCGTCAGCGCGCGCGATCCGTCGCCGACTTTAATGGTGCGTTGGGGCGATTGGGTCGGGCGCGCGGGCGCGGTGTTTCTGCTCGGGTTAGCCGCGCTGGCAGCGTGGCAGTCATTACGTCGTCGCGCCGCTACCGCGCCGCAGGTGGAAGCGGTCATCACGGTGGTGATGCTTACGCCGCCGTGGCGTGCAGTGATCGGCGCGCTGCGGCTATGCGCGGGCGCGGGACTGTTGTGGCTGGCCTTCGACATGCTGACGCGCACGGGCCTGCAGATTCAGTCCTTGTCGCAGCTGTGGCTGTTCGCCGCGGCGGTGCTGGCGCCGGCCGTGGCCGCGTGGGTAATCGAGCGAGCGTTCGTCGCACAAGCACGCGTCGAAGGTTCGCTGCTGGTCTTGGATCAACGCCGACGACGGATCGAACTTCCGCTGGCGTCGATCGACGCATTGCGGCCCTGGCGCATTCCGCTGCCGGGCAGTGGCGTCGATGTGCGCTTATCCGCGGGGCCATGGTGGACGTGGAGTCTGGCATCGACCCGCCCGCGGGCATTGCAGCGCCTGTTGGCTTCGACCGGCACGCCGGTCCGGCTGGAAGGCGGCGTCGCGAACGGACTGGCCGATCTGGCCCAGAACCGCGCCGATGCACGCCGACGCCGGTTCGATCATCCGCTGGTGAAATTCGGCCTGTTCGCGCTGCTGCTGGCACTGATCGCATTCCGCCTGCACCAGATCATCGCCTTCGGCGGCGTGTTCGGCGAGTACTACAGCTATGGGCTCGGCGCGTATCTCACCGGCTTGCTGATCTGGTGGGCGTCGTGGTCGATCGGTTTGATGCTGTTCGCCGCGGTGCTGCGGATCGCGATCGAAACCGTCGTCATGCTGGCCATCGCGTTGCGCACCGCGCATGCGGCCGCGGTGCGCGATGCAATGGAATGGCTGGGGCGTCTCGCGTTCTATCTCGGTGTGCCGGCGTGGCTGGCGATGCGCTTGCTGGCTGCCGGATGAAAGCGCGGATGCCGCGTTACCACGCTGACGCTGACGCCCTGGCTACGTCGTCGCATATCGGACAAGAATCATCGCATTAGCCGACCGCGCGGCAGCAATTCCTGCAGCTTGCGTCACAGCAATCAGCGCGGTGGTTTCGACAGCATCAATTGCTTGTGCCTGGCAGCGTTCGCCGCGGCCTCGTAGCCCTTGGCCTCATAGGTTTCGGCCAGGCTGTCCCAGGCGTTGGCGGACTTTGGAAACAGCACGGTGTTGAGAATGAACACGCGCAGAGCGGTGTCGGCACCGTGGGTTTCGCGCAAGGCGTAACCGGTGTTGTTGATCGTTCGCTCGAGCTGTTGCCGGTCCACGCTGCGATCGGCGCGCAAGGTTTTGGCGAAGGCTTGTTTCTGCTTGTCGTCCGTCGCGCGCAGCGCGAACGCGGCAATCCTGTCGGCCAGGGCCTGCGTCGGGAAGCGCTGCGGCGCCAGCACGCCCATCAGGTCGTCGACCAGGGTGCGCGACCAGACGTTGCGGGCGCTGCCGTTGGTCAGGTAGACGACGGTGTAAACGTCGTGGTCGAGCGAATCGCCGAACAGGATCCGCGCGCGCACCACGGTGCCGCCGTCGTGGCCGACGTCGCGGTAGTGGCCGCTGTCGCCGCTCTCCCAGCCACTGAGGAATTCGCCGCGTTGGCCGCCCGGCAGCGTCTGCGGTTGCCACAACTTCATCAGCGAGGTCTTCGATACCAACTCGCCGGCCGCGACCGCGCGCAGGAACGCCGACAGATCGCCGCGGCTCATGTACAGCGCGCTGTGGCCCAGTGCATACGCGGGCCAGACCACATCCGGCATCGGCTGCGCTTTGCCGTCCTGGCCGCGATAAGCGGCGACCACGCCGCGCGCGGGCAGGCCGTCGCGGCCCAGCCAGGTGCGTTGCAACTGCAGCGGGACGAGGATGCGTTCGCGCGCGATCCGCGTGTAAGGCTGGCCGTAGTGGGTTTCCAGCAACTGCGTGAGCACCAGGTAATTGGTCTGGGTGTAGCGCGTGCGAGTGCCGGGCGCGAACTGCATCGGTCGGGCGGCGGCGACGGCCAGGGCCGCCGGCAGGCTCGCGGGAAAGGACGCGTTGGCTTCGGCGGTGCCGGCCATCTGTTCGGGCGTGTAGTACTCGGCCACGCCGGAGGTGTGATTGAGGAACTGGCGCACGCTGATGGCGTTCCAGCTTGCAGGCAGGTCGCGCAGGTACGCGCTCGCGGGCCGGTCCAGGTCGATCTTGCCTTGTTCGACCAATTGCATGAGCAAGGTCGAGACGAACAGTTTGGCGACCGAGTACACCGGGAAGATGTCGTCCGCGGTCACGCGTTGGCCGTTGCCGAGGTCGGACGCGCCGTACACGCCCTGGAACACTGGCTTGCCGTCGTGGCTGACTTCGACGGACTGGCCGACGATGCCGTAGCGCTGCGATTCGATCCGCAGCTGATGCCGCAGGCGGTCGGCGGGATCGGGCCGGACCGTGGCATTCAACAAGCCCGGCGCGAGAGCGAGCAGGCAGAGCAGGGCGTGGCAGAGGCGTCGATTCATTGCGGTGCGGCTCGAAGGTGTTGATTGAAGGGCGGTGTACTGCGGCCATCGAGCGTGCGCGAAATCCAGGCGCGAACCGGCCGGGACGCATGGTAGTCGATGTCGCGTCACGGTCGATCCGTCGCACCTGGGTTTAGGCGGGTCGGTTGCGGCGATAAACGCGCGCGCAAGCCGCGACGCTCCGATTGTGCGGACTTCCGCGTCCCAGCCGGGCAAGCGCGACTATTCCGGCGCGGCGCGCCGGTGCGAGCATCGGCGAGGCCTGCCAACTTCGCCGCTGGAGCTTCGATGAACCTCACCGCCCGCATGTTGCGCCGCAAGTCCGTCGAGCAATTGCAACGCGAGGCGTTGACCCGCGGCGAGCTGCGCCGGGTATTGGGGCTGTGGCATCTGACCGCGATCGGGCTCGGCGGGATCATCGGCGTGGGCATCTTCGTGCTGACCGGCACGGTCGCGGCCGATACCGCCGGGCCGGCGGTGGTGCTGTCGTTCGTGCTGGCCGGCATCGCCAGCGCCGCGGCGGCGCTGTGCTACGCCGAGTTCGCCGGGTTGATTCCGGTGTCGGGCAGCGCCTACACCTACGGCTACGCGGTGCTCGGCGAGTTCGCCGGTTGGTTGATCGGCTGGGATCTGCTGCTGGAGTTCGCGCTGATCGCGGCGGTGGTCGCGGTGGGCTGGTCCGGCTACGTGCAGGCCCTGCTCGACGCCGCCGGGATAGCGCTGCCGCTGTGGGCGCAGGGCGGCTGGTTCGGCGGCAAGGCCGGGCAGGTGGTGAATGTGCCGGCGGTGTTCGTGTCGCTGGCGATCACCGCGCTGCTGGCATTCAAGACCGAATGGGGCGCGCGCTTCAATACCGTGGTGGTGGCGATCAAGATCGGCGCGGCGGTGCTGATCATCGTCGCCGGGGTGGCCTATGTGGATCCGGCGCGCTGGCAGCCGTTCATGCCGTTCGGCGTGCACGGCGTGGTGGCCGGCGCCTCGATCGTCTTCTTCGCGGTGTTCGGTTACGAAATGATGACCACCGCCGCCGAAGAAGCGATCGACCCGCAACGCGACCTGCCGCGCGCGGTGGTGCTGTCGCTGGCGATCGCGATGACCCTGTACATCGCCATCTGCCTGGTGCTGACCGGGATCGTGTCCTACACCACCCTCGGCAACGATGCGCCGGTCGCCAACGCGTTCGCGGCGATCGGCATGCCCAAGGTGATGGTGGCGATTTCGCTGGCTTCGATCTGCGGTATCACCAGCGTGATATTCGCCAATCTGCTGGCCGGCGCGCGGATCTGGTTCGCGCTGTCGCGCGACGGGCTGCTGCCGGGCTGGTTCGGAAAGGCGCATCCGCGCTGGCGCACGCCGTGGCGCACGACTTGGCTGATCGGCGCGGTCGCGGCGGTGGCGGCCGGGCTGTTTTCGCTGGAGGAACTGGCCAAGCTGGTGAATATCGGGGTGCTGTGCGCGTTCGTGGTGATCTGCAGCGCGGTGCTGGTGTTGCGTTACCGCTCGCCGGAACTGCCGCGGCCGTTCCGCACCCCGTGGTCGCCGCTGGTGCCGCTGATCGGTATCGGGTTCTCGCTGTGGCTGATCAGCGGATTGCCGTATCTCACCTTCGAGCGGTTCGCGATCTGGCTGCTGATCGGCTGCGCGGTGTACTTCGGTTATGGCATTCGCCACAGCAAGCTGGCGCGGGACGCGGCCGAGCAGGCGTAAGCCGTCTTGGTGGCGTCGCCTGAGCGCGTCGCCGCCGCGGCTCAGCGCTGGCCGCGCGCGCTGTTGCCGGGCTCGGGCGTGGCCGCCGCGCGCGCCGGCTCGGTCTCGGCGACCTCGGTTGCGGGCTTGGCCTGGATGACCTTCAGGCCGGCCGCCTTGGCCGGTATCGCATGCGCCTTCGGCAATTCGAGCGCGGGCGGGTTGGCCACGATCGGCGGGATGCGCGTCTGGTCGGGCACGCAGGCGTGATAGGTAGGCAGGAACGCGGCCGCGAGCACACAGGCGCCGGCGATCAACGCAGCCGCTGTCGGAGGCGTAAGCGCTACGCCGAGTGTCGTTTTCATGAAGTCCCGAATCAATCTGCCGCACACGGCGGCGGTGCGCGCGAAGGCGCTAATCGTTATGTGGTGCGTACCGCGGGTGCTGCCGACCGGGCGAACCGGTCTGTCCGGCGCCGTCCTGGCGCTAACTCGGTCACGATGCGTCGCGGCATTGCACGATACCGCAGCGTCCGGCGCTAGCTAGTGGTGACCCTAGCAAGGTCTGGGCCGTGACGCTGTAACCAAAATTGTGAATTTGTATTTTTGCGTGACGCAGGTCCATATCTGAGGCCCGGCGCCGGGTCCCGCCGGTCTCGCTGCGATACCCATCCCGGATCGCGTTGGCGGGCCCAGTGGATTCTATGGTCCTGTTTACGTCGTGTGGAGCCACCGTGCCGACTCACCGACTGCGGCCGCGGCGCGGGGCCGTGAAATCGGCCCGGAACGATGGCGAAAGCAGCATTCCGGACCGGTCGACTCGCCAACGCACTCTGGGCCGGAGTCGATCTGGGCCTGGTTTAATCTGGACCATCGCATCCGAAATCCCTTCATTTCAGCCATTGTTTCACCTGGTCAATCAAGGGATCGGTCAAGCGCAGCGCGCGGTTGTTGTTCTGGCCCGTATCGTCACCGCGGATATGCACACCGACCGCGTACGCCCGTTTGTTCCTCATCAAGAACAAGGGTGAGCCGCTTTGGCCGCCACCGGTATCAATGGCATGTCGCAGATAGGCGTCGTCAAAGATCACGCCTGGGCAGACGTGGCAGTACAACAAGCTTCCATTGCCCCGATCTGTCGGATAGCCCGCTATGGCGAAGTTATCGCCCGCTTCGCTTTCGGCCAGCCGTTGCGTTCCGAAATGCCCAAGCGAGCCCGATGGAGTCTTGTTCAAGCGGATAAAGCCCAGATCCGAGCTGTGCTCGCCGGTCTGCTTCCATTTGTTCAATGTGTTCCAGGTCTCCGCGACCAAGCGGATTCCGCTCGCGGTATATACCTCTAGCTGGCTGGCAAGCGAACCGTTTTTGTGGAGGCAATGTCCAGCGGTCAACAAGGTGGAAGGACCAACCAGGAACGCGGTGCCGCTGTTGACTTCTCCGTTGATCACCGAGGCCAACCGCATGATGGTGCGGAATGGATAGATGCCGAGCTGGCCAACCTGCCAGCGATCGTCATCACCAATGACGCTGAACGTATTGAGTTTGTTTTGTCCTTGGCTCGTGGCCGTCGCCAGCAGCTTGAGCGTGGTGTTGGTTTTGTGGGGTCGCGAACTGCGTTTGGGCCGCGATCCGCCGCCGGGCACTGTTTTCTGGTTCATCGATGCCGGCCCTCGTTCAATCGATCACGGTGGTTTGAATATCGCCATTGGCGGAATTGGATTGGTTGTTCAAGACTTTTGTCCGACTCGCCCAAGGTGCGAAACGCTGATTGAGCTGGGTGCGAACCTGCTTGCTTTTGCGCCAGGACACGGCGCCGGTTTCCAGGCTGGTGAGGGTGTAGTCCACGCTGGCCGCCGCCACGTAAGACACCTTGGGCGAGAGGAAGAATAAATTGCTGCGTTTATAGACGGTGCCGCCCTGGTCCATGATCTGTACGGTCAATACATGAGTGGCGCTGTTGTGAGATAGCAGTTGCGCGGCGGTTACCAACAACGGGATCCCACCGTTGTTAGTCGACAGTTCGGTTTTCAGCGCATCGATGCTGTTGACCAGCGAAGCGCCCTGCACCTTCAGGGCGGCGGGCAGCGCCTTCGCGGCGTCTTTGTCCAACTGCAGGCGGATGGATTCACCGATCAACAGCAAATCAGCGTAGTCATCGAGCAAAGCGCTGGCTCGAGGCGCGGCCATTTCCGGTAGGCGCGCGCCCGGACATTGCGCGGCGACCGCCGAACGCAGGGACTGATCCGATAGTTTCACGGTGATGGCTTTGAATTCGGTATCGGTACGGAAATACTTCAGCAGGTCCAGACTCTGGGTAACCAATGACTGGGCGATGGTGAAAGCACCCGCCACCGAGCTTTCGGGCTTGAACGCGTTGCCTTGGGCTCTGGCCGCGGCATTGGCCTTGCGGGCATCCGCCAACCATTTCGCACTGGCGACGTGCAAGCCGGAAATGGTTGATTTGATGGCGCGCGCGGCCAATATTTTGCCGGGCAGGGCAGGATCGTTGCTGACCAGTAACGCATCACAGCCCTGGGCTGGCGCGGTTATCACGGGTAGCAGTTTGTCGATATTGGCCGACAAGGCCCAGTTGGCCAGGAAGGCGGTGTGCTCATCGCCGGTTGTATCGCCGGCCTTCAGTTCAGCGATCTTGGCGACGGGGTACTTGCTATCAAGGACTTTCTTTTCGGCTGCGAGCAGTTTCTCCCGTGCGTCCAGGAGCTTGGTCTGCTCATCGAGGAGCGCGATCCGATCCTGCAGATCTTTGATTCGAGGATCTTGCGCCGCGCCGTCGTCATCGGTGGCGGCCGCGGCCGCTCCCTGCAGATCTTGCATGGTGGTGTTGCCATCGCCGCCGGTGTCGGGAGGCGTTTGCGCGGATGCGCAAGCGCATATTGTCAGCAGAGCCAATGCGGTCATCACTTTCATGGTTTTCCCCCTGGATTGTCGAGCCTGCCGCGCTGCCGCGCTCAGCGATGAACGCGTGGCGGTTTTGCAAGTCCGCGTTATCGATGCACATACCCGATTCGCGGCGAATGAAGCCGCGAATCGTGAAAAACGGATGCATTCGTGCGTTCCGGTGGGATTCCGGCGATCGACGTCCGATGTTTCGATTCGCGCTCCTCGGTCTTAATAACGAGGAAGGATAATCGTGACGGCCATCTGGCGTGATTAAAGAGCGATTGGATGGATATTTTGTGAGGTTTCGTGTCTATATTTTTTCTATTGTGAATTCTGCACGCCTGGTGCCTGGCTTCGCGATATTTCGCTCAGGCTCCAGCAGTACTTGTCAGTTCCCGCCCGGTGCTCACCCGCAGATGGCGCGCGCGGATGCTCATGAACACGATCGCCGCCAGCAAAAGCCCCGCGGCCGCTGCATGGAACAATCCGCCGAATGCGGCGCGGAACAGTTCGCGCGCCGCAGGCGACAAGGCGTGGGCGGCGAGTTCGCTCAGGCTGCGCGCGCCCGAGCCGTCTTGAGCGGTGCCGATGCCCGCTTCGGCCAGGCGCAGCAGGATCAATGCCGAGCCCGCGGTCGCGACCACCGCGGTCCCGAGCGTGCGCACGAAGGCCATCGCGCCGGTGACGCTGCCGAGTTGCCGCGCCGGCGCGGCGTTCTGGGCGACGACGTTGATGATCGCGGTGCTCGGGCCGATGCCGAAACCGACCGCGCCGAGCAGCAGCGATGCGCTCAGCGGCGTCAGCTGCTCGGCGAACAGGCCCATCGCGAACAAGGCCGCGATCGCGATCGGAAAGCCGAGCAGCACCGGCCCCTTGAAGTCGCCGCTGCGCGCGGCGTGGCGGCCGCCGAGCAGGGCGCTGATCGCGCCGCCGACCAGCGCCGGGATCAACAGCAGGCCAGCGTGCGAGGCGCTCAGGCCCAGGCCGATCTGGTAATACGCGGGCATCAGCACCGCGACCGCGATGTAGAAGCCGTAGGTCAACAGGCCGACCAGCAGGGCCGGGCCGATCACCGCATGGCGCAGGAACGTCGGCGGCAGCACCGGATCAGCGACCCGGGTCTGGCGCAGCGCGAACGCGAACCCGACCACCGCGGCGAACGCGAACAGACCCAGCACCTGCGGCGAAGTCCAGGCGTAACGCACGCCGCCCCAGGTCAGCGCGAACAGGAACGCGGTGGTCGCGAGCGCGAACAGCAGCGTGCTCAGGTAATCGATGCGGCCGCTATGGCCGGCGGCGACGAAGGCGCGCATGCCGGGCCAGGCGATGGCCAATGCGAGCAAGCCGATCGGCAGATTGATCCAGAAGATCGCGCGCCAGCCCAGCCAATCGGTCAGCGCGCCGCCGAGCAAGGGACCGATCAACCCGGCCACCGCCCAGACGATGGCGAAGTAGCCGGCGAAGCGGCTGCGATCGCGCGGCCCGGCGATTTCCGCGACCGCTGCCTGGGCGACGATGATCAGGCCGGCGCCGCCGACGCCCTGCAGAGCGCGCGCGGCGACCAGCATCGGCATGCTGGTCGCCAATGCGCACAGCACCGAGCCGAGCAGAAAGCCGCCCATGCACACCAGCAGCATGATCCGGCGACCGTGCAGATCGCCGAGCTTGCCGATCACCGGTGTCGCCGCGGCGCTCGCGAGCAGGTAGGCCGACACCGCCCACCCCATCAGGTCGAAGCGTTGCAGATCGCCCACGATCGCGGGCAAGGCGGTGGCGACGACGGTCTGTTCGATCGCGCCGAGGAACAGGGCCAGCATCAGGCCTGCCAGTACGCGTTTGGAACCACGTGGATTCGCAGACGGTGGGGTGACGGTGGACCGATCAGGATTGGACTGATGAGGGTCAGGTCGATCAAGGCCTGCTTGATCGAAGCCGGCTTTATCGGTGCTGGATTGATCGCGGTCGGATTGATCGAAGGCTGAGCGATCTGACGGAGCAGAAGACATGAGGATTCTCGTGGCGCGCGCCGTCCATGCGCGCCGCCCGCAGCTCGGGCGGCGCGCGCGACTGTCGCAATCGATGGGGCCTGCGATGCAGCGTTGCGAGCGAGCGATTACAGCTTGACCAACACCTTGCCGCGATTGTCGGCGCCGCCGACGAACAGGCTCTGGTACGCCTGCGGGATGTCGTCGAAGCCGTGGCGGATGGTGTGGGCCGAGCTCAGTTCCTGACGCCGGATCATCCCGCCCAGGTCGCTGTGCAAGGCCTGCCAGTTGGAATCGGTGAACCACTCCAGCGAGAAGATGCCGCGGATGGTCGCGCGCGGAAACATGATGTACGGCAACAGCCGCGGCCCGGTGTAGTCCTGTTCGACCTGGCTCGCCCATTGCCAGCACACCGCGACCTGGCTGTCGACGTTGAGCATCGAGAACACCACGTCGGTGACCATGCCGCCGATGCTGTCGAAGTATTTGTCGACCCCGTCGGGCGCGGCCTGCTGCAGCGCTTCGCGCATCTTGTCGGCGGTGTCGTTGGCCTTGTAGTCGACGATCGCGTCGAAGCCCAGCTCGGTGAGGTACTGCGCTTTCGCCTGCGAACCGGCGGTGCCGACCACGCGCGCGCCGGCGCGCTTGGCCATCTGCCCGACCAGGCTGCCGATCATGCCCGAGGCGCCGCTGATGACGATGGTGTCGCCGGGCTTGACCGCCATGAACTTGGTCAAGGTGCCCCAGGCGGTCATGCCCGGGCCGCCCATCACCCCGAGCGCGGTCGACAGCGGCAAGGTTTCGTCGTAATTAGCCGGATCGAGTTTGCGATAAGCCGGAAACACCATCGGAAACGTACCGGTCTGCCACAGCGCCGGCTTGCCGTCGCTGACCAAATGCGTGCGCCAACCGCCAAACCCCTGCAGCAGATCGCCGGGCTTGAACGGCGCATCGGGGCCGGCGTCGAGCACTTCCATGATCGAATCGGCGCCCATGTGGTTGCCGATCGGCGTGTCCAGGCAGATGCCCTGCAGATACGGATCGACCGACACGTACAGCGTCTTGAGCAGCATCTGCCCGTCGCCGAGGGTCACGTCGAGTTCTTCCTCGACCTTTTCATAGATGCGGCCGGCATCGGGCACGCCTTCGACATGCTCGCGCACTACCCATTTTTCGATCTTCATGTGCTCAAGGTCCTGGTGGTGATCAATTGCGGGTAAGCATCGGCGGGGCGGTAAGCGGGCGCGGCCGGGCCGACCGGATGGATCAGATGGGTCGGCAGCGGCTTGTGGTGGTCGATGCTGGCGGTGAAATCCTTGTCGTCGTCCTTGCAGATGAACTGCATGACGTGACGGCCCGCGGCGGCGGCGCGAATCAGGCCGCCGGTGGTGGCCCATACGCCGGACACGTAGAAATTCGACAGGCCCTCGAGCACCGGGCCGTTCTTCTTGATTTCCTCTTCCAGGGTCTCGCCGCTTTCGACGAACGGCTGCCAGCCGAGCACGGTGCCGTCGTAGTTGCCGGTGTAGCGCACCTGAGTCAGCGGGCTGGACACGTCGCGCACGGTGATCGAATCCTTCAGTCCCGGATAGCGTTTTTCCAGGAACCGGATCATCGCGTTGCTGACCTTGCGCTTGGCCGCGTGGTACTCGTGGCCGCGCCGCACCGGCAAGGTGTGGAACTCCTCGCCCTTGCGCTTGCGGCTGACCTGCTCGGGGCCTTCGTTGAGCGCGCGCCACGGCGCGATGTCGCAAAAATACGTGGCGTAGACGATGGTGGTTTCGCCCGGCGCGAGCTCGGGATAGTGCTGGCTGCGGAACTGCACGTTGATGCTCGGATGACGGATGCCGACCATCTCGGCGGCTTCTTCCTCATCGAGCAGATAGGTGGTGCAGGGCTCGCCTTCGGGAAACGGCTTGTCCAGGCCGAGGAAGGTGATGAAGTAACCCGGGAACACCATATGCGGCTCGGTGATCGTCTCGGTGTAGAGCTTGCGATAGGTTTCGCTGAGGTACTTGCCCTTGAGGAATTTCATCATCGTGGTGTGGCCGTCGGCGGCCGAGACTACGATGTCGGAGAACACCTCGCGGCCATCGCTCAGGCGGATTCCGACGGCGCGATCGTTCTCGACCAGGATCTCCTCGACCTTGGCGTTGTAGTTCACTTCGCCGCCCAGGCGCCGGAAGCGTTCCTCGATCGACTTGGCCAGTCCCAGCGAGCCGCCCTCGGGTACGCCGGCCGACAAGTTGGCGTGCGAGGCGAGCTGGAAATAGAACGGCAGCACCGGAAAATTCTGGTGCTTTTCGTACAGGATGAAATTGAACGCCTCGCGCAGGAACGGGTCCTTGAACTGCGCCGAGTAGTCGGTCATCAACACGCTGATCGACTTGCGGATGGTGTTGAAGTAGGGGATGAACGAGGCCAGCATCTTCCAGCGTTCCCAGCGCCCCATCAGCCCGACCGGCTTGAGGAAGGGGTACACGTTCAGCGCCTTGCGGAACTTGCGCAGGCCGCCGACGAATTCGCGGATCAGCTTGGTGTCGGCCGGCGAGATCTCGATCAGATGCGCTTGCAGCCGATCGGGATCGGAATAGAAGTACACCTCGCGGCCGTCGGCGCCGCGCACGATGTTGAACACGTCGAAGTGGCGCATCTGCTTGCCTTGCAGCGCGCCCAGTTCCAGCCAGATCTGGTGCATCTCGTTGCCCGGGCCGTTGCCGAGCAGCCAGCTGATGCAGCAGTCGAAGGTGAAATCGCCGCGTTCCCAGGCGGTGCAGCAGCCGCCGGGGATTTCGTGCATCTCGAAGATCTGCGTCTTGTATCCGTTCATTTGCGCGTAGCAGCCGGTCGACAGACCGCCGAGCCCCGCGCCGATGATGATCATGCTTTCTCTGTTGCCCAGCGTATGCGACATGGTCCTGGCTTCCTTGGAGGTCAGACGGCGGTGGCTTGTTCGAGCGCGACGGGCGCGTCGACGAGGCGCAGCTTTGCGGGCCGTTCCGGTGGGGTTTTATCGAGTTGCGGGAAATGGCCGAGCTTGCCGGTGTGCCAGGGCGCGGCGCCGCCGCTTTCCCAGGCCTTGAACTCGCGGCCGAGTTCCTTGCAGATGAACTGCATGACGAAGCGGCCCGACGAGGCGGCGCGGATCAATCCGCCCAGGCCGACCCATTGCCCGGCCATGTAGAAGCCGCCAAGCCCCGGCAATTGCATGCGGCCCTTGTTGACCAGTTTGTTGGCGAGGTCTTCGGCATCGCTGAAGGCCTTCCAGGCCAGGATGCTGCCGTTGCTGTTGCCGGTGTAGCGCTTGGTCGTGGCCGGCGAGGCCACGTCGACCAGTTCGATCCGCTCGCCGATGCCCGGATAGAGTTTTTCCAGGAAGCCGCGCACGAATTCGCCGACCTGCTTCTTCTCGGCCCAGTAGCGTTTGCGATCCTCGGTGCGCAGATTGCGCCAGTAATTGAATTCGCTGAAGTAGGTGCAGTGGATCACCGAGCGCCCGGCCGGGGCGAAGCCGTCGGAATAGCGCGAGCGCAGCTGCACCACGATGCTGGCCTGCAATGCGCCGGGCAGTTGCTTGGCTTCTGCTTCGCTCAACATGTAAGTGGTGCTGTGCGAATCGTTCGGGTCGAGATCGCCTTCCAGGCCGACAAAGGCCGAGACCACCGCCGGGAACAAAATGCCCGGCCTGTTGAGCATCTCGTCGTACAAGGTGTCGATGGTCTTGTTCTTGTACTTGCCTTCGAGCATGCCGTAGATGGTGGTGTAGCCGTCGGCGGCCGAGACTACGAAGTCGGCGTAATGGCGCGCGCCGCCCTTGAGTTCGACCCCGACCGCGCGTCCGTCCTCGACCAGAATGCGGTCGACGCGGGCGCGGTAAGTCAGGATGCCGCCGAGCGCGGCGTAGCGTTCCTCGATCGAACGCGACAAACCCAGCGAGCCGCCCTGCGGGAAGCCTGCATTGTTGTTGTAGGCGCAGGCCATGTTGTACAGGTACGGCAACAGCGGGAAGCATTCCGGGTCTTGATAGAAGATGTTGCGGAACGCGCGCTTGAGCAGCGGGTCCTGGAACTTGTCGGCGAAGTCGTGCATCGGCGTGGCCGCGTTGCGCCAGAACAGCCGGAACGCGGGCAGGATCTCGAGCATGGTCTTGATCTTTTCGCTCACGCTCTTGAGCGGATCGGGCTTGAGGAACGGGTACAGTTCGATCTTGATGAAGCGGCGCAGGTCGGCGCAGAACGAACGGATCAAGGCTTCGTCGGCCGGAGAGATTTCCAGCAGATGGCGTTCGAGCCGATCGGGATCGTTGTAGAACGTGACCGAGCGGCCTTGTTCGTCGACGACCTTGTTGAACATGTCGAAGTCGCGCACCGTCTTGCCGTCGAGCGCGCCGAGTTCGCGCCAGATCCGGTTGGCGTCGTTGCCCGCGCCGGTGCCGATCAGCCATTCGATGCAGTAGTCGAAGATGTAGCCCTTGCGCGACCACGCGGTGCAGCAGCCGCCCGGCAGCACATGGGTTTCGAAGATGCGCGTGTCCATGCCGTTCATCTGGCCGTAGACGCCGGCGGCCATGCCGCTGACGCCGCCGCCGATGACGATCACGCGCGGTCGGCCGTTCGCGCGCGGTGCGCGATCGCTCCAGTCGGGGCCGGTGTCACGCGACATGGGCGGCCTCCATGGATGGGCGCGCGCGCGGCGGCGCGGCGATGGTGTGAGGTGAGTGGCCCGAGTCAGGCGTCATGGTCATGGCTTCCTTGCGGCTCAGGCGGCGGGTGCTGGCGACAGCGCCGGCGAGGTATCGACCAGACGCAGCGGTCGCGGACGTTCCAGCGGCGGGTCTTTGTCGAGTTGTGGCAGATGGCCGAGTTTGTCGCGATGCCAGGGTTCGCGGTTGCCGCTTTCCCAGGCCTTGAACGGCACGCCGAGTTCCTCGCACAGGTACTGCGCGGCGAAGCGTCCGCTCGATGCGGCCTTGATCAGGCTGCCGCCGTTGATCCAGTGGCCGGCCATCGAGAAACCGCTGAGTCCTTTCAGACGCATGCGGTCCTTATTGACCAAGGCGGCGAGCAGGTCGTCGGCATCCGGCGATTTCCAGGCCAGGATCGCGCCCTTGTGATTGCCGGTGTAGCGCTCGGTGGTGGCCGGCGTGCCGACGTCGACCAGTTCGATCCGTTCGCCGATGCCCGGATACAGTTTCTCCAGGAATCCGCGCACGAACTCGGCGACTTCGCGTTTCTTCGCCCAGTACTGCTTGCGATCGGTGCTGCGCAAGGTCTTCCAGTAATCGAAATCGCTGAAGTAGGTGCAATGGATCACCGACTTGCCTTCCGGCGCGAAACCATCGGAATAACGCGAGCGCAGCTGCACCACCAGGCTGCCCTGGTCGGCGCCCGGCAGCCTGGCCGCGTCCTGCGCATTGAGCAGATAGGTCGTGCTGTGGGATTCGCTGGCCGGCACGTCGCCTGCGAAACCGACGAAGGCCGAGACCACGCCCGGATAGCGTTCGCCGGGCCGGTGCAGCACGTCGTTGAACAGCTTGTCCAGGCGCGGATTGGTGTACTTGCCGTCGAGCAGGCCGTGCAGGGTGAACATGCCGTCGCAGGCGGCGACGACGTGGTCGGCGTAATGCTTCTCGCCGTTCTTGAGTTCGACCCCGACCGCGCGGCCGTCCTCGATCAGGATGCGATCGACCCGGGTGCGGTAGTTGATGATCCCGCCCAGTGCGAGATAACGCTCCTCGACCGAGCGCGACAGCCCCAGCGAGCCGCCCTGCGGAAAGCCCACGTTGTCGTTGTGCGCCTCGGCGAGGTTGTACAGGTACGGCAGCACCGCGAAGTTCTGCGGGTCCTGGAAAAACATATTGCGAAAGCCGCGACGCAGCAGCGGATCGGCGAAACGATCCGCGTACGGTCCCATCTGCGCCGCGCCGGTGCGCCAGAACAATCGGAACGCCGGCAGCACCTGACGCATCATCGCCAGTTTCTCGCGCCAGTTCTCCAGCGGCGCCGGTTTCAGGAACGGATGCAGGGCGAGCTTGGTGAAGCGGCGCAGATCGTCGCAGAACGCCTTGATCAGCGGCGCGTCAACCGGCGAGACCTCGATCAGATGCTTTTCCAGACGATCGGGATCGTTGTAGAAACGCACCTCGCGGCCGTGTTCGTCGACGACCTTGTTGAACAGATCGAAGTTCTTGACCGTCTTGCCGTCGAGCGCGCCGAGTTCGCGCCAGACCTGGTTGGCGTTGTTGCCCGGCGCGGTGCCGTTGAGCCACTCGATGCAGTAATCGAAGATGTAGCCCTTGCGCGACCACGCCGTGCAGCAGCCGCCCGGCAGCACGTGCTTTTCGAAGATGCGGGTTTCCAGCCCGCTCATCTGCGCGTAGCTGCCGGTGGCCATGCCGGCCACGCCGGCACCGATGATGATCACCCGCGGCTTGCCGCCTGCAGCGCGCTCGCGCGCGCTCCAGTCGGGGCCCGACTTCGACGGTTTGGCCGCGTCCGCGTCAGGCGACATTGGTCTCGTCTCCCACCAGGATGCCGCGCGCCAACGCCGCGTTGAGCGCGATGTAGTCGTGGTCGAGCATGTCGGCGTGCTTGCCGAAACCCTTGAACACCTTGGTGTGGGTGGTCGAGCTGCCATGCCAGGTGCCGCGGTGGCCGGTGCCGTAGAACACCAGCTTGTCTTCGTCGGAGATCACGCTCACCGGCGCGGCGATCTTGCCGATGTTCGGGGTCTGGCTGCAGAAGCGGATGTAGTCCTTGGCCTGCTCCATGGTTTCCTGGGCCACGATCGCCGAGCCGGTGTGCTTGCGCAAATGCTCGGTGAGTTCGCGTTCGAAGGCTTCGAAGTGCTCGTTGCCCAGTTCGAAGGATTCCGGGATGCGGTAGGAATCCATGATGACCACGTTGGGCACTTCGCGGCCGCGGCGTTCTAGTTCCTTGGCCACTTCGAAGGCGAGGTTGCCGCCGAGCGAATAACCGAACAGAGTGCAGTGGCCGTCGGGCGCGTGGATGCTTTCGATCAGGTCGGCGTAACTGGCCACCTTCTCGTCGCCGAGGATGTAGTTGAACGAGACGAACTCGTACTCGGGCATATGCACCGCGAGCTGGCGATACACCAGGCCGTGGCCGCCGGCCGGCGGGAAGCAGAAAATGGTCTGCTCGTGCTCCTTGCCCTGGTTGAAGCGCAGATAAGGTTGCGCGCCGGCCACCCGGCCCAGGCTGATCGCCTCGACCGTCTTGGCCATGCCGTGCAGGGTGGTGACCTTGAACAGCTGGCTCACCGCGATCGCGATGTTGAACTCGGTCTGCAGGTTGTAGATCAGTTCGATCAGCTTGATCGAGCTGCCGCCGACTTCGAAGAAATCGTGCTGCAGGCCGACCTGTTCCAAACCCAGCAACTGCTTCCAATGCTCGGCCATGCGCACTTCGTACAAGGTCACCGGCGCTTCGAACTCGGCCTGGCCGGCGTCGAAGTCGGGCGCCGGCAACGCGGCCAGATCGACCTTGCCGTTGGCCGACAGCGGCAGCGCGTCGAGCTGGACGTAGTGGGCCGGGATCATGAAGGTCGGCAGATACGCGGCCAAGTGCTCGCGCAGCGCGCGCCAGTTCAGGCGTTCGTCCGCGTCGGCGGCCACGCAGTAAGCGCACAGCGCCGCTTCGCCGCGCGCGTCCTCGCGCACGGTCAGCACCGCCTGCTTGACCGGTTCCCAACCGGCGAGCTGGGATTCGATCTCGCCGATCTCGACGCGATGGCCGCGTACCTTGACCTGGGTGTCGACCCGACCGATCAACTGCACTTCGCCGTCGCCGCTCCAGCGCGCGAGGTCGCCGGTACGGTACAGACGCTGCGGTTTCGCGCCGGGGCTGAGGGTCAGGGTGACGAAACGCTGCGCGGTCTGTTCCTCGTCGCCGACGTAGCCGGCGCTGACGCCGCCGCCGCCGATCCACAATTCGCCGGGCACGCCGGCCGGCAGCGGCTGCAGATGTTCGTCGAGGATGTATAGCGCGCTGTTCGGGAACGGCCGGCCGATCGGCACCATGCGGCTGGGTTCGAGGTGTTCGGTCGCGCCTTCGAAATAGGTGCTGTCGATGGTCGCTTCGCTGAGGCCGTAGGAGTTGATCACGCGGGTACGTGGCCCGGCCAGCGCGCGCAGGCGCTGGTATTCCTCGACCTTCCACACGTCCGAACCGACCACCAGCAGGCGCATGAAGTCCAGGCGCTTGCCTTCGCGATCGCAATAATCCATGACCCCGCGCACCACCGCCGGCACGAACTCGGCCGCGTCGACCTGTTCGTCGAGCATCACTTGAAACAGGCGCGCGGTGTTGAACAGCAGTTCGCGGGTGATCAGTACCAGCTTGCCGCCCGAGCACAAGGCGCGGACCAGATCGCCGGCGAACACGTCGAACGAGAAGCTCGCCATCTGCAGATGCGCGTTGGCTTCATCCAATCGGTATTCGCGCTCCCAGCCGGCGTAGGCCGAGGCGAGATTGGCGTGGGTGACGCGCACCGCCTTGGGCTTGCCGGTCGAACCGGAGGTGTAGATGACGTAGGCGCTGTCGTCCAGACGCACCGGGAAATCGACCGGCGATGCATCGGTTTCGGCATCGGCGATCAGATGCAGTTCGTCCAGGGTCAGCACTTCGCCGGACCACGAGGTCAGGCGTTCGCGCCGGTCTTCGTCGATCACCGCGAACTTCGCATCGGCGTGTCCGACCATGTAGGCCAGACGCTCGGCCGGGTACTCGGGATCGAGCGGCAGATACGCACCGCCGGCCTTGAGCACCGCGAGCAGGGTGACGATCAGTTCCGGCGACTTGTCCAGGCACAGCGCGACCACCGCGCCGTCGCGCACGCCGAGCTCGCGCAGCTTTCGGGCGAGGCGATTGGAACGGCGTTCGAGTTCGCCGTAGCTCAGCTGCCGGGCCGGACCGGTTTCGCCCGGCGCCGCCACCGCGATCGCCTCGGGCTTGGCCAGGGCGATGTCGGCGATCAGCTGATGCACCGGACGAGTAGCCTGCGCGGTTTCGCTCGCGCCGCTCCACTGTTCCAGCACCGCGGCGCGCTCATCATTGCCGAGCAACTGCAGTTGGGCGATCGACTGCGTCGACGGCACCCGGGTCAGTTCGTCGAGCAGGTTGACGTAGTGCGAGGCCAGCCGCTGCATGGTCTGCGGCAGGAACAGGTCGGTGTTGTACTTGAACACGCAGTGGAAACGCTGGTCGGCTTCGTCTTCATACGCGGACAAGGTCAGGTCGAACTGGCCTTCTTCCTCGGGCAGTTCGATGTATTCCAGGCGGTAGCCGTACTTCTCGGTCGCGACCTTGTGCGCGAGCAGGATGAACATCGCCTGGAACACCGCCGAGCGGCTCGGATCGTGCTGCAGTCCGAGTTTTTCGACCAGCAGCACGAACGGGTATTCCTGGTTGTCCAGGCCGTTGAGCACGATCTGCTGCACCTGCGCGAGCATCTGCGCGATGCTCGGCTGCTCGGACAGGTTGACGTGCAGCGGCAGCGGATTGACGAAGTAGCCGTAGACCTGGGCGAACTCTTCCTGGGTGCGGCCCATCACCGGGCTGCCCACGATCACATCGTCCTGGCCGGTGTAGCGGTGCAACAGGATGTAGTACGCGCTGAGCAGCACCATGAACACGGTGACGCCGTTTTCGCGCGCCAGCGAGTGGATGCGCGCGCTCAGCTCGGGTTCGAGCACGAAGAACTGCGAGGCGCCGTTGTGGGTCTGCACGATCGGCCGCGGCTTGTCGGTTGGCAGATTGAGGATCGGCACTTCCTCGGGCAGGGCCGACTGCCAATAGTCGAGCATCTTGCTGGCGTCGCGGCTGGCGAGGAACTTGGTCTGCCAGTTGAGGAAGTCCAGATAGCGCGCGCGGATCGGCGCCAGCTCGGTCTTCTCGCCGCGGCGCAGGCCTTCGTAGATCGACAGGAGCTCTTCGATGAAGGTGAAGGTCGAGATCGCGTCCGAGATGATGTGGTGGACGGCCTTCATGATCACCCAGCGATCCTTGCCGCGCTTGTACAGGCGGAAGCGCACCAGCGCGTCGTGTTCGAGATCGTAGGGTTTGCGGTATTCGCGGATGATGTGCTGGTAGATCTCGTCCCAACTCTTGTCCTGCGCGTCGATCAGGGCGATGTCGTGCTTGCCCTCGGCCGAGATCTTCTGCACCGCGTGGCCTTCGTCGAGCATGAAGTTGGCGCGCAGGCTCGGGTGGCGCGCGATCAGCGCGCGCACGGCCTCGAACATCAGCTCCGGTTCCAGTTCGGCCCGCACCTCGACCGCGCCGCCGATGTTGTAGGCGAAGCCGTCGGGATTGAGTTGCTTGAGGAACCACAGCGCGTTCTGGTTCTGGGTCAGCGGGTAGCGGGTGTCGTCGGTGTGGGCGATGAAGCCGGAGGTGCCGTCGTCCTCGCCTTCGGCCGCGACCAGGTCGATCAGCGCCGCATGCAGTTGCTCGCCGAGGGTGCCGATCGAGGAACTGCTCAGCAGGGTGACGACCGGCAACGCGACCTTGAGTTCGGTGTGGATGCGCGCGCGCAGTTCCATCGCCAGCAGCGAATCCAGGCCGAGCGCGTTGAGGCTGGCGTCGGTGTCGATCTGCTCGTGCTTGATCCGCATCACTTGCGCGATCAGGCCGTGGAAACGTTCGTTGAGCAGGCTCCAGCGGGTCTCGGCGTCGCCGTCGCGGAAGGCGTCGACGAAGCTGCCGTGTTCCTGATTGCCCGCGCCGGCGTTGTGCTTGGCCAGCTCGACCACCAGCGGCGGCGGCGAGGCGTACCAGGCCAGGAAGATCGGCCAGTCGACCACGGTCGCGACCAGTAGTTGGGCACGATCCTGCCCGATCACCCGTTCGAGCACGTCCATGCCCGCGTCGGGCGACAGCGAACTCATGCCGCGGCTGTTGCGGTAGTGATCGATCAGGCCGAGTTCCTCGATCATGCCGGTCGCCCACGGGCCCCAGTCCAGCGCGAGCGCGGGCAGGCCGCGCGCGCGGCGGTGGTGGGCGAGGGCGTCGAGGAAGGCGTTGCCGGCGGCATAGTTGGTCTGGCCGGCGGTGGTGACCAGGGACGCGATCGAAGCGAACAGCACGAAGTGTTCGAGCGGCTGATCGGCCAGATACTTGTGCAGCAGCCAACCGCCGACGACCTTGGGTTCGTACACCGGATCGAAACTGTCGCGTTCCATCTCGGCGAGTAACGTGTCGCGCACCTGGCCGGCGAGGTGGAAGGCGCCGCGGATCGGCGGCAGTTCGCGCTGGCGATAATCTGACAGCCAGCCGTTGAGCGCGCCTTCGTCGGTGATGTCGAGCTGGGCCAGGATCGGCTCGGCACCGAGGGTTTCCAACTCTTTCAGGAAGCGCACGTTGCGGCCGACCGGGCTGTTCGGATCGGTGTCGCGCCATTGCGCGCGCGGCGGCAGTTTGCTGCGGCCGACCAGGATCAGCTTGCGCGCGCCGCGCTTGACCAGAGTGCGGCAGAGCAGGCGGCCAAGCGCGCCGAACGCACCGGTGACGAGGTACGCGCCGTCGGCGCGCAGGCGCAGCGGCAGCGGCTTGGTCAGTTCGGTCGCCGGCATCAAGCGGCTGGTATAGCGCTTGCCGTCGCGCAGGGCGATTTCGTCCTCGTCGACCAGCAGCACTTCGCGGCGCAACGCGAGCGCTTCGGCGCGCAGTGCGGCGGCGTCGTAATGGCCCGACGATTGCAGATCGATCAACTTGCCGCGCTGCGCGACCAGTTCCTGATACCACAGCACCCGGCCGATGCCCCAGGCCGGCGCGCCGAGCGGTTCGACCGCGTCAAAGCGCCGCACCGCCTGGGTGCCGCGGGTGACGATATACAGCTTGCCGTGCGGATGCGAACTCTGCAGCGCCTGACTCAGCGCGATCAATGCATACGCGCCGCGGCTGTTGCCGGCCTGCAGGCCGGGCGCGTCGATCTGATCGAGGGTGGGATGGTCGAGATTCCACAGATGCACGACCGAACCGAAGCGGCCTTGCTCGTGCTTGGTCAGATCGGCGAACAGGCGCTGCAGATCCTTGACCGAGCCGGGCGCGACGGTCGACTCGCGCAGATCCTTTTCCAGCTTGTAGCGCTTGCCCGGACGCACCAGATGCACGCGCTCGCCGCGATTGGCCGCCAACGCGGCCAGTTCGTCGCCCACGCCCTGGGCGTCGGCGAAGATCAGCCAGCCGTCGCTTTCGCCGGCCAGACCGGGTTCGGCGATCGCCAATCCGGTTTCGACCTGCGCGGCCTCCTCGGCCTTTTCGACCCAGGTGATTTCGGCCAGCCAGTTGTCGATCGTGTTCAAGCTGACCTTGGCGCTGGCGTTCTCGACGTTGGCCGCGCGGAAGCCGCCGACCCGGCCCAGCGGCGCGCCGTGTTCGTCGTAGACGAAGATGTCGCCGATCAATTCGTCGCCGCCGTCGAAGGTGATCACCGCATGCACCCACAGCGCGCGCTCGCCGATCGCGTCGGTGCGCACTTCCTGGATCGACAGCGGCAGGCGGATGCCGGTGTCGCTGGCGTCGTCGCTTTGCTGCTTGAGGATCTGCGGCGTCAACAGCGCCTGGAAGCAGGCGTCGAGCATGGCCGGATGGAAATGGTGATCGGCCGCGCCGCCGAGCAATTGCGGGGTCGGCGCGATCCGCGCCAGCGCTTCGCCGGGCGCGACCCACACTTCCTCGATGCCCTGGAACGCCGGGCCGTAGTGATAACCCATCGAAGCCAGCGCGTCGTAGCAGGCCGAACGCGCCAGATACAGCGGGCTGCGTTCGCGCACCGCGGCTACGTCGAGCTTAGGCCCGCTGCGGCGGCCCTGGCTGGCGCGGATGCTGCCGCTGGCATGCACGGTGCGGTCGTTGCCGTCGGCCGATACGGTCGAGACGTTGAAAGTCGCGCCGTCGGAGGCGAACGACAGCTGCACCGTCGTCGCTTCGGCGTCGGGCAGGAACAACGCCTTGCGCAGTTCGATGTCGGCGATCGCGGCCGAAGCGCCGCCGGTCATCGCGCGCACCGCCTGGGTCGCCATTTCGATATAGCCGGCGGCCGGGAACAACACATTGCCCTGGATGCGATGGTCTTCGAGGTAAGGCTGGTGCTCGACGTCGAGCTTGGCTTCCCAGGTCGGTTCGGCATTGGCCATGCGCCGGCCCAGCAACGGGTGATCGAGCTGTCCCAGGCGGATCTGTTCGACCGGACGCGGTTCGATCCAGTAGCGATCGCGCTTGAACGGATAGCGCGGCAGGGTGACGTGCTGGCCGCGCGGATGCAGCGCTTTCCAGTCGATCGTCAGGCCGAGGTTATGCAGGCTCGCGAGCGAGGCGGTGAAGCGCGCGGCTTCGTCTTCCTGGCGGCGAATCGACGGCACGCTCTTGGCGCTGCCGCCGCGCGCGGCGAAGCATTCCTGGATCGAGTGGCCGAGCACCGGATGCGGGCCGATTTCCAGGAACAGATCGTAGCCGTCGTCCATCAGCTGATCGATCGCGGCGCGGAAGCCGACGCTATTGCGCACGTTCTCCCACCAGTAGTTCGCGTCGAGCTCATGGCCATGGGCGATGCCGGGACGCGCGGTCATGTACAGCGGCACCTGCGCCGGATGCGGCGCCAGGCCGTCGAGGCATTGCAGCAATTCGTCCTTGATCAGATCCATCTTGGCGCTGTGATACGGCACGCGCACGGTCAGGAACTTGGCGAACAACTGCTCGGCCTGCAGCTTGGCCGCGAGTTCGGCCAATGCGTCCTGATCGCCGGCCAGGGTGATCGCGGTCGGGCTGTTGACCGCCGCGACCGACACGCGATCGCCATAGGGTTTCACCCGCTTGAGCGCTTCGGCCTCGCTCAGACTGACCGCGAGCATGGTGCCGGTGTCGACCAGCTTCTGCTGCAGGCGGCTGCGATGCACCACCACCTTGACCGCCTGTTCCAATGTGTACACGCCGGCGGCGTAGAAGGCGGCGACCTCGCCGGTGCTGTGGCCGACGATCGCGTCGGGCACGATGCCGCGCGCGCGCCACATCGCCGCCAGCGCGATCTGCACCGCGAAGTTGGCCGGCTGCGCGAGCCAGGTGTCGCTCATCTTCGAATCGGCTTCGGCCGCGTTCATTTCATCGATCAGCGACCAGTCCACGTGCTTGGACAGTTCGCGGTCGCATTGCTCGATCACTTCGCGGTAGATCGGATCGTGTTCGAACAACTGCCGGCCCATCGCCCACCACTGCGGGCCCATGCCGGTGAACACCCAGGCCAGTTTCGGCGCGGCGGTGCCGCGGCGCTCGTCGGCGACGATGTGCGGATGCGCTTCGCCGGCGGCATAGGCGCCCAGGCGTTCGAGCAGCGCTTCGCGGCTGTCGTAGACGAACGAGAGCCGCGCTTCCAGATGCTGGCGGCGATGGGCGAGGGTGTAGGCGAGGTCCTTCAGCGATACCGCGTCGGCGCCGTCGCGTTCGAGTTCCTTGCGGATGCCGTCGACCAGTTCCGGGAACGCGGCCGAGTCGCGCGCGGTCAGCGGCAGGATGTTGTAGCGCGGCGCGATGTCATTAGCGGCGTCGGCCTGGGCGTGCAGGTCCGCGCGCGGCGGCGCTTCTTCCAGCAGCACGTGCGCGTTGGTGCCGCCGAAGCCGAACGAGTTGACGCCGGCGCGGGCCGGGCCGTCGTGCGCCGGCCACGGCGTGACCTGGGTCGGGATCTCGTACGGCATCGAGGCGATGTCGATGTCGGGGTTGATGGTGTTGAGGTTGATGTGCGGCGGGATCAGCTTGTGCTTGAGTGCCAGCGCGGTCTTGATCAGACCGGCGACGCCCGCGGCCGCTTCGGTATGACCGATATTCGTCTTGACCGAACCGACGAAGCACTTGTCGCCAGGCTTGCGGCCGATGCCGAGCGCGCGCCCCAGCGCCTTGGCTTCGATCGGATCGCCGACCGGGGTCGAGGTGCCGTGCGCTTCCATGTATTGCAGGCTGCCCGGTTCGATCCCGGCTTCCGCGCACACCCGCTTGATCAAGGTCACCTGCGCATCGGGATTGGGCACGGTGATGCCGTTGCTGTGGCCGTCCTGGTTGACGCCGGTGCCGACGATCACCGCATAGATCGGATCGCCGTCGCGCAGCGCATCGTCCAGGCGCTTGAGCGCGACGATGCCGACGCCCTCGGCGCGCACGTAGCCGTTGGCGGCGGCGTCGAAGGTGCGCGACTTGCCTTCCGGCGACAGGAACCCGCCCTTGGTTTCGGCGATGGTGTATTGCGGGGTCATGTGCAGCAGGGTGCCGCCGGCCAACGCCAGGCTGGTCTCGCGTCGGCGCAGGCTGTGGCAGGCCAGATGCACGGCGACCAGCGACGAGCTGCAGGCGGTGTCGATCGACAGGCTGGGGCCGCGGAAGTCGAAGCAGTACGAGATGCGGTTCGACGCCATCGTCATCATCGTGCCGGTCGCGGTGTGCGCGGCCAGGGTCTCGAAGCTCAGATCGGCGAACTGCACGATCTTGTAGTCGAGGGTGAAGGCGCCGACGAACACACCGATCTCCTGGCCTGCGAGTTCGCCGGGCTTCTGGCCGCCGTCTTCCAGCGCTTCCCACGACACTTCCAGCAACTTGCGCTGCTGCGGGTCCATGTAGTCGGCTTCGCGCGGGCTGATGCCGAAGAACGCCGGATCGAATTCGTCGAAGCCGTCGATGTAGCCGCCACGCCCGCCGACCAGGCGGCCGGGCTTGCTCTTGTCCTTGCTGCCGAGGGTGCCGACGTCGTAACGGTTGGCCGGGGTCGCGGTCAGGCAGTCCTTGCCCTCGATCAGGTTCTGCCAGAACGCGCGGTGATCCGATGCGCCGCCGGGCAGACGGCAGCCGATGCCGACGATGGCGATGCGGTCGTCGCCGACGCCCGCTGCCGCGGTCGTGGATGCGCTGTCCGCGCTGGAGGCGTGGTGGGCCGCATCGTCGCTCGGAGTCTCGCGGGTCGAGGCCTTGCTGATGGAATCCGTCATGATCGAGTCCTTGTTGTTACATCGCCGGTACGTGGGTGTGGATTGCGAGGGGAGGCTTGCGATAGCAGTGCGGCTTCCGGTCGGAAGCTCAGCGGAAAGGCTCAAGGCGGCGTGGGCGCGGGCTTCTTGCGCGGCCGCAGCGGGTGGACGAGGGTCGAGAAGATCGCGCCGTTGCGCGGGAACGAGCCCGGATCGAACAGGCCGATCGCGCGCGGCTTGCGGTCGGGCCGCCAGGTGTAGCTGCCGAACAAGCGGTCCCAGATCGACAGGTCCGAGCCGAAATGCCCGGCCTCGGCCTTGTCGGCGCTGTGATGCATGCGGTGCAGCTCGGGGCTGGCGAGGATGTGGTTGAGCCAGCCCAGGCGCACGTCGATGTTGGCGTGGACGAAATAGCCCTGGGCGATGATGAAGATGCCGACCGCGAACACCGCGTGCTCGGAAAAGCCGATCAGCGCCAGCGACACCTGCACCAGGAACTGGGCCAGGACGATGTCGAACACGTGGTTGACGCCGTTGTTGCCGACGTTGACCTTGTCGGGCACGTGATGCACGCCGTGCAGCCGCCATAGCAGCGGGATGTCGTGGCCGGCGCGATGCACCGCATAGCTCGCCAGCGAACTGAGCAGCAGCGCGAGCGGGATCTCCGCCCACAGCGGCAGCACCGGGTGCAGCGGCGCGACCATCGACACCACCACCATCACCGGCAGCTGAGCCAGCCCGCCGCCGATCATCGTGATCACGAAGTAGACCGCGTACAGGCCCCACTCGCGCCGCGAGGGCAGCCATGCGCGCTCGTACGGAATAATTAATTCGAGCATCGCCAGGTAGAAAATAGTGGCGAGCAGAAAGCCGAAGCTGGCCGCGCCCGGATCCCAGTCCAGGCCGATCGCGGCAATTACGTAGATAACCACGGAAATTAATAATAACGGGTGCGCGATATAACTAACAAAGCCCAACGGGTTTATCCGGGCGGGCGTGACCCGGGTTGGGTTTTCACGCCCCGTGACAGCGCTGTCAGATAATCCGGCGATATTAAGCGGGTCGCGGTCACAGTCGAATCGGGAAGCGTCCGTCAGGTTGGAACTGCGATCGGCGTCCGTATTCATGGCCGGCTCCGGCGGATATTCCCGGGGGCGTGGGTATTTTTCCGGCCGACGCGAAGCTGGAATACCGGCCGCGGCGATAGCGAGACGCCGTTCGCGGCTACGCGAAGCCTTGCGGTTGTTGACGCGCAGAGCAAGACCGAATCGTCCATGCGACCCTCGTGAGTGACGTGATTGGTCAGCTGACATAATGCGTCACCGCATCCATGCCGGCGGATGAAAAACGCCGTGCGGCGTCTTCGAATATCTCGGCGCTAATATTCGGGGCAGGCGGAGGCCGCAGTCAAAGGAGCAAGCCCGATTTAGCAGTGACGCGGATCATTCTTCCGAACATTGATTCCCATGCGGGAAAGATAATGTGCTGGTATTGGCATGCCATTCCGCCCCCGCCACGGCGAGCCGCAACGCGATGGCACTTATTAATTACAAGCGCGCGTCGGCCGGATGACGAATATCCCCGGCCGACGCGCGCGAACGGAATAAGCCCATAACTACTAGGAGTCACGACGATGCAGTTGGCGACCGAGCGCGTCATCGAAGTCAGGCACTGGAACGACAGCCTTTTCAGCTTCCGCACCACCCGCGATCCGGGCTTCCGCTTCGACAGCGGACACTTCGTCATGGTCGGGCTGGAGGTCGACGGCAGGCCGCTGATGCGCGCCTACTCGATCGCCAGCGCGCACTACGAAGACCATCTGGAGTTCTTCAGCATCAAGGTGCCCGACGGTCCGCTGACCTCGCGCCTGCGCCACATCAACAACGGCGACCCGGTGCTGGTCAGCCGGCGGCCGACCGGCACCCTGGTGCTCAACGACCTCAACCCGGGCAAGCGCCTGTACCTGCTCGGCACCGGCACCGGCCTGGCGCCGTTCCTGAGCATCATCCGCGACCCGGTGACTTACGAGCGCTTCGAAACCGTGGTCCTGGCCCACGGCGTGCGTCACGTCAGCGACTTGGCCTATGCGCAGTTCCTTGAAGAAGAACTGCCGAAGCACGAGTTCCTAGGCGACTTGATCCGCAGCCAGTTGATCTACTACCCCAGCGTGACCCGCGAGCCGTTCCGCAACCAGGGCCGGATCACCGATGCGATCGCCGACGGGCTGATGGCGCAGACCCTCGGCTTGCCGCCGCTGGACCCGCGCGAGGACCGGGTGATGTTGTGCGGCAGCCCGCAGATGCTCGAGGACACCGCCGCGCTGCTCGAAGGCCGCGGCTTCAAGCCCTCGCCACGCACGCGCGAACCGGGCGATTACGTGATCGAGCGGGCGTTCGTGGAGAAGTGAGCGGGAACTGCCGGGAATCGGGAATGGGGAGTCGGGAATCGGAAAGCGGAGCGTAGTCGCTTCGTTGCCGCCGGTCCCGTCGCCTCGCTTTTCCGATTCCCCATTCCCGATTCCCCATTCCCGCAATTCAAAGAGACCACACATGAGCACCTGTCAAACGGCCGTAACGCTGATCGGCGCACCGACCGACATCGGTGCGGGCTACCGCGGCGCGCGCCTGGGGCCCGAAGCGCTGCGCATCGCCGGACTCACCGAATCGCTGAGCGCGCTCGGCCTGGACGTCGCCGATCGCGGCAATCTGGAAGGCCCGCCCAATCCCTGGACCGAACCGGTCGACGGCTATCGTCATCTCGACGAAGTCGTGGTCTGGAATCAGCGGGTGATGGACGCGGTCGGCAAGGAACTGCGCGGCGGCCGCATGCCGATCCTGCTCGGCGGCGATCACTGCCTCGGCCTGGGCTCGATCACCGCGGTCGCAAAGCATTGCCGCGAGCAGGGCAAGAAGCTGCGGGTGATCTGGCTGGACGCGCACGCCGATTTCAACACCCACGACATCACTCCGACCGGCAACATGCACGGCATGCCGGTGGCCTGCCTGATCGGATTGGGGCCGCAATCGCTGACCCATCTGGGCGGCTCGGCGCCGGCGATGCAGGTCGACGAGATGCGCCAGATCGGCACGCGCTCGGTCGACGCCGGCGAGAAGCAGCTGATCAAGCGCCACGGCCTGCCGGTGTACGACATGCGCAAGATCGGCGACATCGGCATCAAGAAGGTCATGGAGCAGGCGTTGGAAGGCGTCGACGACAACACCCACATCCATGTCAGCTTCGATGTCGACTTCCTCGATCCCAGCATCGCGCCCGGCGTGGGCACGGTGGTCTCGGGCGGGCCGAATTATCGCGAGGCGCAACTGGCGATGGAGATGATCGCCGAGAGCGGCCGCATGGGCTCGCTGGACATCGTCGAACTCAATCCGATCCTCGATCGCGACAACGGCACCGCGCTGGTGGCGATCGATCTGGTCGAAAGCCTGTTCGGCAAGTCGACCTTGGCGCGCGAGTGAAGCACGGCGGATCGCTTTAGTTGTGCGGCTGAGTTGATCGGCTCGATGCGCGATTGAGGCGATGGACGTTTGAAGTTCTCAACGATCGATGCGTATCGCCCCGGCATTGTCGGGGCGATACGCATGGGGTTTGTCTGCGTGCGCGAATCGATCGATGGCCGTGATGCGCGGCCGCGTCGCGGCCCGATAGCCCGGGTCGCTACGTAGTCTCGTAGCAGGGGCTTTCAGTCCCGGTTACATCCGATCGCCAAGTGCTTGCATGTAGACGCACCGCTTCGACGGTCAGTTCTGACGCCCCACCCAAGAAAACCTCGCGGCGTTGCACCGGCTTTGGGCTTGGACTTGTTGGTTATCGGCAGGCGATGAGGCGCATACAGGTCCACCGCCACCAGTCGGCGAACAAATCGTCTCGAACTAAAACCCGAACGTTCGTTCGTTTATCGCCCACGCATCGGCGAGGCAATTGCTTGCCCGCACAAAGGTGCTGCGACGCCGCATGACGTGTGCAAATGGCGTGTTAAGTTCCGACGGACGATCCACAACCTCACACGCCAAGGCCGCAATCGTTCCCGTATTGCGTATCGAATCCAGGATGCGTCGCGCACAGGGGAAGTGCGCGCGACGCTGACACCGGCCGCAGGCAGCACCACGCGTCGCCCTTGCACCGCCCAGCCGCAACGCCGCACCGGCTCGGGTTCGCCATCGCCGCAACAGACATTGACGTCAGCCACGTTGCAACGAAACGCTTCAATACAAAGGGGGAAATCACATGATCGCTCGCCAGTCGAGTCGTAAAGCCTTGTCCTGGGCCATCGCATTGAGCCTGGCCTCGCTCGCCGCGAGCGCGCAGGCGCAACAGGCCGCCGCACCCGCGCAGGAAGAGGAAGCCAAGACCCTGGCCGGCCTCACCGTCACCGCGCAAAAGCGCGAGGAGGCGATGCAGGACGTGCCGATCTCGATCACCGCCTTGCCGCAGCAGTTGCTGCAGGACAGCGGCGTGCGCGACGTCAAGGACGTGCAGGTGTTGGTGCCCGGCCTGACCGTCAGCAGCACCCAGAGCGAAGTGCAGACCGTCGCGCGCATCCGCGGCGTCGGCACGGTCGGCGACAACGCCGGCCTGGAATCCTCGGTCGGCGTGGTCGTCGACGGCGTGTACCGTCCGCGCAACGGCGTGGGCTTCGGCGACCTGGGCGAGATCGAACGCATCGAAGTGCTCAAGGGCCCGCAGGGCACGGTGTTCGGCAAGAACACCTCGGCCGGCGTGATCAACGTGATCACCCGCCGCCCGACCTACGACACCACGGTCGAGGGCGAATTCACCGTCGGCAACTACGGCGCGCTCGGCGCGTCCGGGTCGCTCAACACCACCATCGGCGAGAACGCCGCGTTCCGGATCTACGGCGCCAAGCGCAAGCGCGACGGCTTCACCGACGTCGAAATCGGCCGCGGCCCGCGCGCCGAGCGCGACGACGGCGACCAGAACTTCCACACCCTGCGCGGCCAGTTGCTGTTCGAGCCGACCGAAAACCTCGACATCAACCTGATCGCCGACTTCACCAGCCGCGAAGAGAACTGCTGCGTCGGCCTGACCACGGTGCGCGGCCCGACCTCGGCGATCATCAACGGCCTGGTCGGCGGCATCGGCGTGGCGCCGGTCGCCGATCCGTTCGCGCGTCGCGCCTGGAGCAACCGTCCGACCACCCAGGACATCAAGGACAAGGGCCTGTCGGCCGAGGTCAACTGGATCACGCCGTGGTTCAACGGCGCGACCCTGACCTCGATCACCGCCTCGCGCGACTGGCAGGCGATCAACGGCCTGGATTTCGATTTCACCACCGCCGACATCATCTACCGCAATCCGAACCCGAACGAATCGTTCACCGGCTTCAAGCAGTTCAGCCAGGAATTCCGCCTGACCGGCTCGACCGACAAGGTCGACTGGATGTTCGGCCTGTTCTATGCCGACGAAGACCTCAAGCGCAACGATTCCTACAGCATCGGCGCGGCCTACGAGCCGTATCTGTCGACCGCGGTGCTCGGCCAGATCGCCTCGCGCTTCCCGGCCGGCGTGGTCAACATGGCCAATGCCGCGACCTTCCTGTCGCAGGCCGCCGGCCGCCCGTTCGGCAGCAGCTTCGCCGGGCTCGGCGCGCTCGATCGCTACAAGCAGAACAGCAGCAGCGTCGCCTTGTTCACCAACAACACCTGGCATGCGACCGACAAGCTCGACCTGACCTTGGGCCTGCGCTACACCAAGGAAAACAAGGAACTCGATTCGGTCTACAGCAATCCCAACGGTGGCCTGGGCTGCGGCGCGGCGCTGGGCAATCCGGCCCGGGTCGGCCAGGCGCTGGCCGCGCGCGGCGTGCCGGTCGCGGCGCTGGGCGCGCTGGTGCCGCAGGTGGTCGGCTTCATGTGCCTGCCGTGGGCCAACACCCTGCATAACGGCCGGGTGAGCAATCAGGAACGCGACGAGAAGGAATGGTCGGGCACGATCAAGGCAGCGTACCGCTGGAACGAACACGTCATGGGCTACGCCTCGGCCGCGCGCGGTTACAAGGCCGGCGGCTTCAACCTCGATCGCGTGCAGTCGTCGAACGGTCTGTCGGCCGGCACCGCCGGCATCACTCCGGTCAACGACACCTCGTTCCCGGGTGAGTTCGTCGACAGCTACGAGCTGGGCGCCAAGACCACCTGGGCCGGCGGCAACCTGCTGCTCAACGCGACCTTGTTCCATCAGACCTATAGCGACTTCCAGCTCAACAGCTTCCTCGGCACCAGCTTCGTGGTGCGCTCGATTCCGGAAGTCGTGTCCCAGGGCATCGACACCGAAATCCTCTGGCAGCCCGGAATCAAGGGCCTGATGCTGCAAGGCGGCGTGATGTACGCCGACACCAAGTACGGCAACGATCCGCTGCCCGATGCGGACCTGGCCAAGTTGCCGGGCGCGCGCGCGAGCTTCGCGCCGTTGTGGTCGGCCTCCGCGTCGGTGACCTATCAATGGGATTTCGGTTCCAGCCTGATCGGCCGCGCCAACATCGGCGGCAAGTATTCCTCCGACTACAACACCGGTTCGGATCTGGACCCGGAGAAGGGCCAGAAGGCCTACACCGTGGTCAACGCGCGGGTCGGCATCGGCGCCAAGAGCCGTCGCTGGATGGTCGAGGCCTGGGCCTTGAACCTGTTCGACGAGGAATACAAGCAGGTCGGTTTCGACGCGCCGCTGCAGACCGGTTCGTGGAACGCCTTCCTCGGCGCGCCGCGCACCTATGGCGTGACCTTGCGGATGATGTACTGATCGATCCGCGTCTGCGTCTTCGCCGCATCGCGAGGTGCGGCGGAGAGCGGGAGGCCCGGTCCTCGTGATCCCCGCGAGAGTGCGGCACGGATTTCGGAGTCATGCGGTGGTGAAGCCCTGGATCCCCGCCTTCGCGGGGATGATGGGCAACCATCCGCACGCGTCCGCGTCTGGTCGCCGAGACCGCAC
>NZ_LMHM01000011.1:361858-361942 GCF_001427785.1 Lysobacter sp. Root690 | reverse complement strand
CTCTTGCTCGTCATTCCCGCGAACGCGGGAATCCAGTGACTTCAGAGCGCAGCAACATCGAAGTACCCGACACCCCGCATCATC
>NZ_LMHM01000011.1:361644-361728 GCF_001427785.1 Lysobacter sp. Root690 | reverse complement strand
CTCTTGCTCGTCATTCCCGCGAACGCGGGAATCCAGTGACTTCAGAGCGCAGCAACATCGAAGCATCCGACACCGCGCATCATT
>NZ_LMHM01000011.1:347409-361627 GCF_001427785.1 Lysobacter sp. Root690 | reverse complement strand
AAGACCGCATCCGCTCTTGCTCGTCATTCCCGCGAACGCGGGAATCCAGTGACTTCAGAGCGCGGCAATATCGAAGTACCCGACACCGCGCATCATTGCCAAGACCGCATCCGCTCTTGCTCGTCATTCCCGCGAAAGCGGGAATCCAGTGACTTCAGCGTGCGGCAATATCGAAGCACCCGACACCGCGCATCGTCGCCAAAGTCGCATCCTCTTCTGGTCGCCAAGACCGCATCCACTCTTGCTCGTCATCCCCGCGCAGGCGGGGATCCAGAGACTTCAGAGTCATGCTTCGGTGGAGCCTTGGATCCCCGCCTTCGCGGGGATGACGGCCCTGGCAACCTCGCCGCATGGGCCCGTTCAAAGCATGAGCCCGATCAACTGGTCAGCCAAGCGCCCGATTTGCCGCCGGACACGAGCCAATGGTTGCAGCGACGACCGACGCCGAGGCCAAGCTAGCCGAATCCGAATCCGAATCCGAATCCGCACCGGTCGACCAAGGGCCACCCCTCATCCCGACCACACAGGCAAAGCCCGCACCCCATCGCCGGCTATCATGGGCGCCATGACCGAAGACACCTCCGATGCCGCCCTGCAGCGGCTCGCCCAGCAGATCGGCGAATCCGCCCGTCTCAACCACCACATGCTGGTCACCGCCGAAAGCTGCACCGGCGGCTGGATCGCCAAGACCCTGACCGATATCGCCGGCTCCTCGGCCTGGTTCGAATGCGGACTGGTCGCCTACAGCTACGAGGCCAAGCAGGCGCTGCTCAGCGTGCGCCCGCAGACCCTGGAGCAATTCGGCGCGGTCAGCCGCGAGACGGTGATCGAGATGGTCTCCGGCGCGCTGGCCAATACCGGCGCCACCATCGCGGTCGCGGTAACCGGTATCGCCGGCCCCGGCGGCGGCACCGACGACAAGCCGGTCGGCACGGTCTGGATCGCGTGGAAACGTCGCAACGGCTACCCGCGCGCCGAGGTCTTCCATTTCGACGGCGATCGCGAGGCGGTGCGCCGGCACAGCGTGGCCGCGGCGCTGCGCGGGATGCAGGCGCTGGCGGTCTGAGTTCCGGCGGCGGTGTGTTCGCGCGCTCCGCGCCATCCGTTGAGGTGTTGCGTTACCTCGAGGCTGTCGCGGCGTGATGCGTCCCCGTGCCCACCCAAACCGCCGCACACCGCTTTTCCCCCCTTTGTAAAAGGGGGGTAGGGGGGATTCGCTTTTGCTCCTGATCTGAAAGCAAAAGCACAAAAGCAACAGACACCACCGTGAAATCAGACGTACCGGCGTGGTCCGCAATCATCGAGCGTCAAGCCCGAAGCTCGCTCGAACAAGCCATCCGCGCCTGCCAACCCAAGCTCAATCGAGCTCGCGCCGCCAAACCTGTCCGACCAAATCCTGCCCGAAGCTGTGGTGGCGTTCCTCCTCGGTCAGGACGAAGCCGCAGCCCTCGTAGATCCTGCGCGCGGTGACCAGCACATCGTTGGTCCACAGCATCATTCGCCGATAACCGGCCTCGCGCGCGAACCCGATGCAGGTTTCGACCAGGCGCCGTCCCAGGCCCAGCCCGCGCGCGCGCGGATCGATCAGCAGGCAACGCAACTGCGCCGCCTGCGGATCGTCCTGATTGCGGACCACGAACACGCAGCCGACACGTTCGCCGTCCAGTTCGGCGATCCAGCAACGCTCGCTGCGCGGGTCGTGTTGGCTGGCGAAGCGCGCGAACAAACCCGCCACCAGCGCCTCGAATTCTTCGTTCAGGCCGTATTCGTCGGCATACAGGCGGCCGTGGCGCTCGATCGCCCAGCCGATATCGCCGATCCGGTGGGTGCGGATCACTAGCCGCTGTGCTGCCGGCAAAGCAGGCGGCGACAGCGCCTGTTCGGCGTCGGCGAGCGCGCGCAACAGGCGCTCGCGCTGCAGCGGCGGCAGCGCCGCCAGCAGTTCGGCGGTGGCCTGGTGCGAGGTGCGGTCGAGCCCGGCGAAGGTCGAGCGTCCGGCCTCGGTCAGGGTCAGGGCGAAGCTGCGCCCGTCGTGCTCGGAACGGGTTTTCTCGACCAGTCCGGTGTTGACGAAACCCAGCAGGATGCGGCTCAGATACCCAGGGTCCAGGCCCAGCGCATCCCCGATCGTGCGCGCCGCGACCGGTTCGCGCTGGGCCAGCTCGAACAGCACGCGGCCCTGGGTCAGGGTGAAGGGGCTGTCCAGCAGGCCTTCCTGCAGCACCCCGATCCGGCGGGTATAGAAACGATTGAAGGCGCGGACGGCATCGACCTGGGCGGTCTCGATTTCGGTGGCCATGGCGGCATCGGCGATTGCGGTGGATTCGGAGGCAGACTCGGATAATTGATTGACTTAGTCAAATAAAATCCGGACGAACGGCCTTGCTGGTCTGGCGTCTTAGTAGTATTACTACTAACTTCGAACATGAGTAGTAATACTACTAACCATGAATCTGACCGACACCCAGCAAGCCATCCTCGCGCTGATCGCCGAGCGGATCGACGCCGAAGGCCTTCCGCCGTCCCAGGCCGAGATCGCCAAGGCGTTCGGATTCAAGGGCGTGCGCGCGGCGCAGTACCACCTCGACGCGCTCGAAACCGCCGGCGCGATCGAGCGCATGCCGGGCCGCGCCCGCGGCATCCGGGTGTTGCAGCCGCCGCCGCAGGCCCAGCGCGAACTGGGGCTGGCCTCGGCCAACGAGGACGCGATCCGACTGCCGGTGCTGGGCCGGGTCGCGGCCGGTTCGCCGATCGGCTCGGGCGCCGGGGTGGAGCCGGACAACTACGTCCTGCTCGATCGCAACATGTTCTTCCCGTCGCCGGACTACCTGCTCAAGGTCAAGGGCGACTCGATGCGCGACGAAGGCATCTTCGACGGCGACCTCATCGGCGTGCACCGCACCCACGATGCGCGTTCGGGCCAGATCGTGGTCGCGCGCATCGACGACGAGATCACCGTCAAGCTGCTCAAGATCGGCAAGGACCGCATCCGCCTGCTGCCGCGCAACCCCGACTACGCGCCGATCGAGGTCCAGCCCGATCAGGATTTCGCGATCGAGGGCCTGTACTGCGGCCTGGTCCGGCCCAATCGCTGAGATGGATCGCCGACTCATGGATCGCACCCACGTACATCTCGATCGTTACGGATCGGTCCGAAGCTGCGCGCCGATCCACGCCGCGCAAGCGGCTTTGCAGGGATTGGCCGCCGCGGTGCTCGGGGCGGTTTCCGCGCCGCCGACAGGGGAAAATCCGACCCCGGCGCAGGCCGTCGCCCGGCTTTCCCAGCTTGTCGACGCAGATAATTTGATTCCAGGCGCGACGGTCTCAACCTCTGCGATCCGCGTCCTCTAACTTCCCCTCACCACGACACGACTTAAGGAACACCACGATGGACGAGAACAAGAAGCGCGCCCTTACCGCCGCTCTGAGCCAGATCGACAAGCAGTTCGGCAAGGGCTCGGTGATGCGCATGGGCGACCGCGCGGTCGAGATCACCGAAGTCATCGGTACCGGCTCGCTGATGCTCGACATCGCGCTGGGCATCGGCGGCCTGCCCAAGGGCCGCGTGGTCGAGATCTACGGTCCAGAATCCTCGGGCAAGACCACCTTGACCCTGCAGGCCATCGCCGAATGCCAGAAGAAGGGCGGCACCGCCGCCTTCATCGACGCCGAGCACGCGCTCGACCCTATCTATGCCGCCAAGCTCGGCGTCAACGTCGACGACCTGCTGTTGTCGCAGCCCGACACCGGCGAACAGGCGCTGGAAATCGCCGACATGCTGGTGCGTTCGGCCGCGGTCGACATCGTCGTGATCGACTCGGTCGCCGCGCTGACCCCGAAGGCCGAAATCGAAGGCGAAATGGGCGACCAGCTGCCGGGCCTGCAGGCCCGTCTGATGAGCCAGGCGCTGCGTAAGCTGACCGGCAACATCAAGCGCTCGGGCACCCTGGTGGTGTTCATCAACCAGCTGCGCATGAAGATCGGCGTGATGATGCCGGGCCAGAGCCCGGAAGTGACCACCGGCGGCAACGCGCTCAAGTTCTACGCCTCGATCCGTCTGGACATCCGCCGCATCGGCGCGATCAAGAAGGGCGACGAGATCATCGGCAACCAGACCAAGATCAAGGTCGTCAAGAACAAGCTCGCCCCGCCGTTCAAGCAGGTCGTCACCGAAATCCTCTACGGCGAAGGCATCTCGCGCGAAGGCGAACTGATCGACATGGGCGTGGAAGCCAAGCTGGTCGAGAAGTCCGGCGCCTGGTACAGCTGCGGCGACGAGCGTATCGGCCAGGGCAAGGAAAACGCCCGCCAGTACCTCAAGGAAAACCCCGAGATGGCCGCTCGCCTGGAAGCGGCGTTGCGCGAGAAGTTCGTGCCCACCGATGCCCCGCGCGAAGAGGAAGTCAGCGAGGATTGACCCTGCCGTAAGCGCCTGTAGAAAACGCCATATAGATACCGATGAGTTCCGATCGGGACGAACGCAAGCGCCGCGACCGCGGCGCCGATGACACGACCACGCCGGGCGGCGAACCGTCCGCCGGTCGTGTCGGCGATCGTCTGGCCGAGTTGCGGGCAAGGATGCGCGCGATCGAAGACGGGGCGATATCGGCATCGTCCTCGGATGAGGAGATCATGGAAGATGGCCTCATCGAGAATGCGTCCGGGCAGCCGGACCGGGATGACCGCTCCGGAGCCGGCGACGTTAGTGATGGCGGCGACGGGGCGCAGCGTCGAGGGCAGGGGGCAGGACATTCCGGGGCTAGGTCGGGCTCCGGCACCCAGGCCGGCCAACGCGGGCGCCTTGACCGGGAGCCCGGATCATCGGCCGGGCTAAAACAGCCCACGGCTGCCCATTTCGCCGAAAAAACGTCCACGCCAGACCCGTCCGACAGTCGCGACAGCGCCGGCCCGTTCACCGGCCCGCTCGCCGAAGACGGCTACAGCCCGCTATTCGATGAAGGTCGAGTAAGCCCGGCCCGCCGCGAGCGCCGCCGTGTACGCCCCGAACAAACTCCGACTCAGCGCGCGCTCGGTCTGCTGACCCGTCGCGAGCATTCGCGCAAGGAGCTGACCCGCAAGCTCACCTCGCGCGGCCTGGATCGCGAGGAGGTCGTGGCTGCCGTCGATCGGCTCGCCGATGCCGGCTGGCAGAATGACCACCGCTTCGCCGAAAGCCTGATCCGCAGCCGGGCCGGCAACGGCTATGGCCCGGTGCATATCCGCGCCGAACTGAACATGCATGGCCTCGACAGCGAGGCCATTGCCCAGGCGCTGGCCGCCTATGAAGGAAATTGGCTGGAAAACGCCCGGGATTTGCTCCGGCGCCGTTTCGGCGAGGACTTCGCCAGCGATCCGGCGCTGCGCCGCAAGGCCGCCGATTTGCTGATGCGGCGCGGCTTCGACGGCGATACCGCGCGTAATGCGAATCGTTCTTGCGCCGAGGACTGAACGGACGGGTACTTTTCCCGCACGGCCTTGCGCATAAAACCCCGGGGCCTGCTAGGCTACGCGGCTTTCGGGTCCCGGGTTGCCTGCTCCAGTCGATGCCCCCATCTGGTGGCATGGGTTCGGTCGAGCGCTCCGCTCCCGACCAGGCAAATCAATCCCAGGCATGAAGACCACCACTGAAATCCGCAGCGATTTCCTCGAGTTTTTTCGGGGCAAAGGCCACACCATCGTGCCGTCGGCACCGTTGGTGCCTGCCAACGACCCGACGTTGCTGTTCACCAACTCGGGCATGGTGCAGTTCAAGAACGTATTCCTCGGCAGCGAAAAGCCGGGCTACGTGCGCGCGTCCGACGTGCAGCGCTGCTTGCGCGCCGGCGGTAAGCACAACGACCTCGACCAGGTCGGCTACACCGCGCGTCACCACACCTTCTTCGAAATGCTCGGCAACTGGTCGTTCGGCGACTACTTCAAGGACGACGCGATCGTCTGGGCCTGGGAGCTGCTGACCAAGGTCTGGGGTCTGGCGCCCGAGCGCCTGCTGGTCACGGTCTACCAGACCGACGACGAAGCCTTCGATATCTGGAACAAGAAGATCGGGGTGCCGGCCGAGCGCATCGTTCGCATCGGCGACAACAAGGGCGCGCCGTTCGCTTCCGACAATTTCTGGCAGATGGCCGACACCGGCCCCTGCGGTCCGTGCACCGAGATCTTCTACGACCACGGCGATCACATCGCCGGCGGCCCGCCGGGTTCGCCCGACGAGGACGGCGATCGTTTCATCGAGATCTGGAACCTGGTGTTCATGCAGTTCGACCGCCAGCCCGACGGCACGCTGCTGCCGTTGCCGGCGCCGTGCGTCGATACCGGCATGGGCCTGGAACGTCTGGCGGCGGTGCTGCAGGGCGTGCATGGCAACTACGAAATCGACCTGTTCCGGCATCTGATCGCCGCAGCGGCCAAGTACACCCACACCGACGACCTGGACAACAAATCGCTGCGCGTGATCGCCGATCACATCCGCGCGTGTTCGTTCCTGATCGTCGACGGCGTGCTGCCGTCGAACGACGGCCGCGGCTACGTGCTGCGCCGGATCATCCGCCGCGCCTTGCGCCACGGCTGGATGCTTGGCCAGAAGGGCGTGTTCTTCCACAAGCTGGTGCCGGCGCTGGTCGAGGTGATGGGCGATGCCTATCCCGAGCTGACCGCCAAGCGCGAGTTCGTCGAAGCCGCGCTGGCCGCGGAAGAAGAACGCTTCGCCGCGACCCTGGATTCGGGCATGCGCATCTTCGACGAGATCGCGGCGCGCTCGCAGGGCGTCATCGCCGGCGCTGACGCGTTCAAGCTGTACGACACCTACGGCTTCCCGGCCGACCTGACCGCCGACATCGCGCGCGAGCGCGGCCTGTCGGTCGACATGGCCGGTTTCGAAGTCGAGATGGAAGAGCAGCGCCGCAGGGCGCGCGAAGCCGGCCCGTTCGGCAACAAGACCTGGATGCCGGCCGAACTGGCCACGCAGCTCGCCCCGACCGAGTTCCTCGGCTACGACCGCCTGACCGATGGCGGCCTGCAAGTGGTCGCGCTGCTGCGCGACGGCGTGCCGGTCGACGAGTTCCGGGTCGGCGACGAAGGCGTGGTGATCCTCGACCGCACCCCGTTCTACGCCGAAAGCGGCGGCCAGGTCGGCGACAGCGGCGAGCTCGACGAAGCCGGCACCCGTTTCGTGGTCGACGACACCCAGAAGTTCGCCGGCCAGTTCCACGGCCACATCGGCAGGCTCACCGCCGGCACCCTCAAGCGCGGCGACCGCGTCCTGGGCGCCGTCGACGAAGCCCGCCGCAGCGCGACCGTGCTTAATCATTCGGCGACCCATCTGTTGCACGCGGCCCTGCGCCGCCTGCTCGGCGACCATGTGACCCAGAAGGGCTCGCTGGTCGCACCGGACCGCCTGCGTTTCGATTTCTCGCACTTCAACCCGATGACCGACGCCGAGCTCGCCCAGATCGAGCGCCAGGTCAACGCCGACGTGCGGCGCAATTACGAAGCCGAAGTCCACCAGATGGGCATGCAGGAAGCCATCGACTTCGGCGCCATGGCCTTGTTCGGCGAGAAGTACGGCGACCGGGTGCGGGTGCTGCGCATGGGCGAAGCCTCGACCGAGCTGTGTGGCGGCACCCACGTGTCGCGCACCGGCGACATCGGCCTGTTCAAGATCGTCGCCGAAAGCGGCGTCCAGGCCGGCGTGCGCCGGATCGAGGCGCTGACCGGGCAGGGCGCGCTGGACTACGTGGCCCAGGAGGAGCAGCGCCTGGAGCAGGCCGCGCGCCTGCTGGGCGGCAATGCCGGCGACGTGGCCGACAAGCTGCGCGCGCTGCTGGACCGGCAGAAGAAGCTTGAGCGCGAGCTCGAGTCGATCAAGGCCAAGGCCGCCTCCGGCGCCGCCTCGGACCTGGCCGGCTCGGCGGCGGACATCGGCGGGGTCAAGCTGGTAGCGACCCGGCTGGAAGGATTTGATGCCAAGGCGTTGCGCGAGGCGGTGGATCGCCTCAAACAGCAGCTTGGCGACGCGGTGATCGTGCTGGCGGGTGCCAGCGACGGTAAGGCGGCCCTGGTCGCCGGAGTGAACGGAAGCGCGGTTGGCAAGGTCAAAGCGGGAGAACTACTCGCGCATGTGGCCGGTCAGATCAATGGTAAAGGCGGCGGCCGTCCGGACATGGCGCAGGGCGGTGGCGATGACGGCCCGGCCCTGGTCCAGGCTCTTGCGGGCGTTGCGCAGTGGGTTGAGAGTAAGCTTGTGTGAATGGCGAACAGTGACTTCTATCGCTTGCGACCGGGTTTGACCGGTCGCTAAGATGGTTCACGTTTGTGTACAAATTGAAGCATTCTTCCTGATGGAAAAGAATGCCAACGCCGGTACTACGGTCCCGGCTCGAGGAGGTTTTCAATGCTGATCCTGACGCGTCGCGTCGGCGAAACCCTGATGATCGGCGACTCGGTGACCGTCACCGTGCTCGGCGTCAAGGGCAACCAGGTGCGTATCGGTATTACCGCGCCCAAAGATGTCGCAGTCCATCGCGAAGAGATCTATCAGCGCATCCAGCGGGGTGAGGACGCGTCGGACGATTCTGGTAAAAACGCGGGCGGCTAATAAAAAAAGTTGGCCGTAAGCGTTGCTGTAAAACGGGTGAGCCGTTATGCTTCCCGCCCGCATTGCTTGATCGATGCGGAGAGTTGCCCGAGAGGCTGAAGGGGCTCCCCTGCTAAGGGAGTATAGGGTCAAAAGCTCTATCGAGGGTTCGAATCCCTCACTCTCCGCCAGTTGTAAAAAAGGCCGCAAACAGCGGCTTTTCTTTGCGGATTCGTCGAATTCGGTACCGACGGAAAAGCAAAAAAACGGTTTGAAAAATGTTGACGATGTGCGGATTTATCGTCATAATTTTCCAACTAGGCGCCCGTAGCTCAGCTGGATAGAGCACCAGGCTACGAACTTGGGGGTCGGAGGTTCGAATCCTTCCGGGCGCACCACTACAAAGAAACCCGGCAATCGAAAGGTTGCCGGGTTTTTCTTTGCGTCGGATTTTTGTGTTTGCACCGGGTTTTTCTGCGTGTATCCGCGGCATCCATACCTTGCAGTCGAGGCCTCGCAGTTGAGCGATTTCGGCGCAATATCGTCCGTGTGTTGGTCGCTCTGTCGTTCTCGCACGTTCGCTGTAGCCGTGACTGCGGTGACGCCAGAAGGCCTTCGTGGCCTCGACGGTGTATTTCAGCCCTTCGAAAGTTCATCGCGACCTCGTGACTGCGCCCGCGTCGAAAGTCCTTGCGTTGGGTGACACCAGCCACGTATCGGATCGTCGTAGTTGTGAATTCGTGGTCGCGGCTTGCGCCGCTCCTACAGTCGCTCCCTGTAGGAGCGGCGCGAGCCGCGACCGCGTGACTGCGCCTACGTCGAAAGTCCTTGCCCGCGTTGAGTGACGCCAACCGTGTACCGGATCGCCGTAGGTGTGAATTCGCGGTCGCAGCTTGCGCAGCTCCTACAGTCGTCCTTGTAGGAACGGTGCGAGCCGCGACCGCGCTACTGAGGTTACGTCGAAGGCCTCCCATGGCAACCACTGGATGATTCCAGTCGCGGCATAGGTCTTCCTGATGGCATGTTCGCGCTCACCGCTCACCGCTCAGGCCACTTCTGCGGCCGACCCAAGCGGACCCATACTCCGCGCCTTCGGCCCACAAGGAAAACACCGCCGCCATGAACGCGATTGTCGCCATCCATCCGTACAAGGCCCACGGCATGTGGGTGTTCGACGACGCGGCCGTCGGCTTGAGCCAGGAGCCGTTCGTGTCCGGAGCCGACGACATCATCGAACGCATGGCCGCGTCCATCGACAATGCCGAGAGCGGCTTCACCCTGTTGTTCTCGCCGCTGCCATTCCCGGGCTTCCAGCTCGAGTTGGTTTGGCGGCGCGCCGATCTGAGCGGCAATTGGTATCGCTGCGAATCGATCGACATGAAGGCTGGCTGTGTCCGGCATTGCTGCGCTACTTCGAGTCGCCACCGCCGAAGTTGTATGCGCAGTTTCGCGCCAAGAGAGTTGACGTGGCATCGTGATCAGGTTTTTAGGGCGATGAGCGCCGTGGCAGCGCGATTGCGGGGACGCTAAACCTCCGTTGCAGCTGCGGGTTAGCGGTTTTAACTACATCGAGCATTCGTCGCAATCAAGAATGCGCAGTCGCAGCTTGCGCAGTTCCTACAGTCGCCTCCTGTAGGAGCGGCGCACGCCGCGACCGCGCTGCTGCGATTACGTCGAACGTCCGTCGTGGTCGGGTGATGCCAGCCGTATCGTACTTCCGTCGCAGTTGTTGGTTCGCGGTCGCAGCTTGCGCAGCTCCCTCAGTCGGCTGACGTAGGAGTGGCGCGAGCCGCACGACTGCGCGATTGCGATTACATCGAACGTCCGTCGTGGACAGGTGAGTTCAACTGCATCGACAGTTGGTCGCAGTTGCGCATTCGTGGGTGCGGACGCGGGCCTGGCCTCAGGTACTAGGCCGCAGGTACGGATCATGGCTATGGCTCATGCCGCTCCGACACCGCTCACCGCGTCTCGATAAACCGCAACCCCACCCCAGGCTCTGTCGCGATATACCGCGGCGCGGCCGCGTCGTCGCCGAGTTTGTGCCGCAGTTTGCCGACCAGGATGCGCAGGTAATGGGTGTCTTCCTGATGGGTCGGGCCCCACAGCTCGCGCAGCAGTTGCGGTTGGGTGACCACGCGGCCAGCGTGCTGGACCAGCATCGCCAGCAACGCGTATTCCTTGCGCGCGAGCACGACCGGTTCGCCGTGCAGGTGGACTTCGCGCCGGGCCAGGTCGATGCGCAACTGACCGTCGTCGAACACCGGCAGGATTTCGCCCTGCGGGCCGTGCGCGCGCAGCAGGGCGCGTACGCGCGCCATCAGCTCCTGCACGCCGAACGGCTTGGTCACGTAGTCGTTGGCGCCGCCGTCGAGCGCGGCGACCTTCTCGGCTTCGCTGGAGCGCACAGTCAGCAGGATCACCGGCACGCTCGACCACTGGCGCAGCTCGCGCAGCACGTCGAAGCCGTCGCGATCGGGCAGGCCCAGGTCGAGGATCACCAGATCGGCGCCGCGCGTGGCCAGACTCTCCAGGCCGCCGTTGCCGTGTTCGGCCAGCTCGACCGCGTAGCCCTGCGCGCGCAGAGCGATGTCGAGGAACTTGCGGATCTGTGGCTCGTCGTCGATCACCAGCACGCGCGCGGGCGGCGTGCTCGCCGGCTGCGGTGGGTGCGGATGCGGAGCGTGGTCCTCGGTCATGATGCGGGCGCCGCGACGGGTTCGATGGGCGGCAGGGTAATGCGGATCGTGGTGCCGCGGCGACCTTGCTCGTCGGCCAGGCCGGGCAGGGCGACCACGCTGCCGCCGTGGGCGCCGATCATGCCCTGGCAGATCGCCAAGCCCAGGCCGGTGCCCTGGCGGCCGCGATCGCCGCGTTCGACGCTGTAGAACATGTCGAAGATGCGCGCGCGTTCGTCCTCGGGAATGCCCGGGCCGCGGTCGCTGACGTCGATGCGCAGGACCTGCTCGGTATTCGCGCCGGGATCGGCGTCGACCCGGCGCGCGTCGATCACCACCGCCACGTCGGGCGGCGAGAACTTCACCGCGTTCTCGAGCACGTTGAACAGCGCCTGCTCGATCAGCGCCGGATGCACCCAGATCGGGCCGAGCCCGGCTTGTAGCCGCACGTCGAAGCGCGCGCGCGGCTCGTAGCGTTGCAGGCGCGTCACCGCCGAGCCGATCAATTCGTCCACGCCGATCCAGTCGCGATTGAGCGCCAATCCGCCGTGGCCGAGCCGGGTCATGTCGAGCAGGTTCTGGATGTAGCGGTCCAGGCGTTCGCCTTCGATGCGGATGGTTTCCAGCAGACTATGGCGATCCTCGCGCGGCATCGCCTCGGCGTAATGATCCAAGCTGCTGGCCGCGCCGATGATCGAGGCCAGCGGCGAACGCAGATCGTGCGAGACCGACGACAGCAGCGCCGAGCGCAGCCGCTCGGTCTCGCCGCTGACCCGCGAGTCTTCCAGGTCGGCGACCAATCGGGTGCGCAAGATGGCTTGGGCGATATCGTCGGTCATCGCTTCGGCGAGGCGGCGTTGTTCCGCGCCCAGGCGCGTCAACGAAGACGGGAAACGCAAGCCGACCACGCCGGCCGCCGGCGCGTCGGCCGATGCCTCGCCTTTGAGCGGCAACAGCCACCACTCCGATCCGGCCAAGGTATCGGTGTAGCGGCCGGCGGACTGGCGATGCTTCAAGCTCCAGTCGGCCGCGGCGCGATCTTTATCGCTCATCTCCGGCAACTGCTCGCCGCGCAGCGGCGCCGCACCGATGTAAACGAAGGCTTCCACCCCGAGCGAACGCTTGAGCGCTTTGCGTCCGGCATGCACGACCTGGCCCACGTCGGCGGCCGTGGCCAATTCGCGGCCCAAGGTCTGCAGTTCGGTCGCGTGCGCGTTGGATGCGCGCAGCGCCAACACCTGCATGCGCAGCTTCGAAGCCAGGCGTCCGGCGACCAGCGCCGCGGCCAGAAACAGCAGCACCGTCGCCACGCCCTGACGCGCGCCGATCAGCAAGGTGTAGCGCGGTTCGATGAAGAAGAAGTTGTACGCCAGAAAACACAGCACCGAGGCGATCACCGCCGCGGTCATGCGGGTGCGCGCGGCCACCACCACCACCGCGACGATGAAGATCAGCGACAGATCGCCCAGGCCGATCCAGCGTTCGGCGACCCAGGCCAAGGCGGTGGCGAAGGTCGCGGCGACCACGGCCAGGCCGGCGTCGCTGCGGGTCAGCAGGCCGCGCAGCCGGCCGCCGCTGTCGCGCAGCGAACGGCGCGCACGCGCGCGCGCTTCCGGTGTGCTGACGATGGTCAGTTCGTAATGCGCGCCGCGTTGGATCAGTTGCTGGGTCAGGGTGCGGTTGACCATGCGCGCGAGTGGACGCTCGCGGGTGCGGCCCAGCACGATGGTCGACACGCCGGCGCGTTCTGCATGATCGAGCAGGGCATCGACCACGCTGTTGCCGTGCAGCACCACCGCTTCGCCGCCGAGCCGGCGCGCCAGCGCGAAGGCGCGGTCGAGTTCGGACTGGCGCGCTTCGGCGGGCGCTTTGCCGGCCTGCACCGTTACCACGATCCACGGCGAATCGCGGCGTTCGGCGATGCGGCGCGCAACCCGCACCAGGTATTCGGACTGGCCCAGGCCGTCGATCGCGACCAACACGGCGCGACGCAACGGCACCCCGGGCAGGCCGCGCGCGGTCTGCGCCTCGCGCAGATCGCTGTCGACGCGGTCGGCGGCGGTCTGCATCGCCAACTCGCGTAGCGCGGTCAGGTTCGAGGGCGAGAAGAATGCCTGCAGCGCATGCGCGGCTTGTTCGGGAACGTAGACCTTGCCCTGCTGCAAGCGTTCGATCAGCTCGCGCGGCGGCAGATCGACCAGCACGATATCGCGCAGGCGATCGAACAGCGCATCGGGCACGGTCTCGCTGACCCGCACGCCGGTGATGCGGTGGATGACGTCGTTGAGGCTTTCCAGGTGCTGGATATTGATCGTGGTGTAGACGTCGATGCCGGCATCGAGCAGCTCAAGCACATCCTGCCAGCGTCGTTCGTGGCGGCTACCGGGCGCATTGCGGTGGGCGAGTTCGTCGACCAGGGCGACCTTGGGTTTGCGCGCCAGCAGCGCGTCGAGGTCCATTTCCTCGATCGCGCGGTCCTGGTACTCCAGGCGCTTGCGCGGCAGCACGTCGAGGCCTTCGACCAGGGCCAGGGTTTCGGCGCGGCCGTGGGTCTCGACGATGCCGACCACCACGTCGATGCCGCGGCGTTGCAGTTCGCGGGCGCGGCCGAGCATGGTGTAGGTCTTGCCGACGCCGGGCGCGGCGCCCAGGAAAATGGTCAGGCGACCGGCGCCCTGGCGTTGCAGTTCGCCCATGAGGGCATCGGCTTGGGCGCTGCGGGGGTCGGTCATGGGGGAATTGTGCGCTGGGTGGGTGAGGGGTGTGTAGTGATGGGTTGTGTGGTTCCGGGGTTGGGCGTTTTGGCTCGGAAACTGGATGTCGTTCTTGGTCTTTGGTTGGCGCCGTCTGGGCCGCGCAAGAGGGTTCTTTGCGGTTTCGGTTGCGGTTGCCCTTGCCCTTGCCTCGTCTGTTGCTTCCAGCTCTAAGCTTGAGGCCGCGCAGTTCATCCAGCGCTGCGAGGCTTGTA
>NZ_LMHM01000011.1:347294-347375 GCF_001427785.1 Lysobacter sp. Root690 | reverse complement strand
GATGCACGCCGTGCGCCACCGGGACATGGATGTCCCGTGTGGCGCATGCCCGCGTCTGCTCCGATCTTGCGGGCCCTTGAA
>NZ_LMHM01000011.1:346983-347074 GCF_001427785.1 Lysobacter sp. Root690 | reverse complement strand
GCCGAGTTACTTTCTTTTGTCAAAAGCGACAAAAGAAAGGTAACCAAAGAAAAACGCTTTTTTTGAATCAAGTGCCCGCGCGTGCGGTGCT
>NZ_LMHM01000011.1:340984-346965 GCF_001427785.1 Lysobacter sp. Root690 | reverse complement strand
CGAGACATCCTGTCTCGGTGGCGCACGGCGCACATCCATGTGCGCCGCCCTTCGGGTGTCCGTGTGCTAACGCGAGTTACAGGCGCCGCAGCGCTGGATGAACTGCGCGGCTTCAGGCTTGAGTCAACACCAAAGTCAAAGCCAAAAGCTAAACCGGAAACCGGAAACGGAAAAACTGCCGCCAAAACAGACGTGAAGCTCGATACACACAACGACAAAACCCCGCATGAAAGCGGGGCCTGCCGGAACCCATCGAAACTCAACGCGCCGCGTCCAACGCCAGATTGAGCTTGAGCACATTCACGCGCTCCATGCCGAGCACACCGAACTGCGGCGCCTCGGTGTTGGCCGCGATCAAGGACTCGACCTGAGCCACGCTGAGACCGCGCGCCTTGGCCACGCGCGCGGCCTGGATCTGCGCCGCGCGCGGGGACAGGTGCGGGTCCAGGCCGCCGCCGGACTGGGTGGACAGTTCGGCGGGGACGTCGGCGATGGCAATGCCTTCACGCTGCGCGATCGCCGCGGTGTCCTCGGCGATGCGCTTGCGCAGGTCGGGATTGCTGCGCGCCTGATTGCTGCCGGACGCGGCCGTCGGGTCGTACTTGGCCGCCGATGGACGCGGCTGGAAATACTTCGCGTCGGCGAACGGCTGCGCGATCAGTTCCGAGCCGACCGCGTGGCCGTCGTGTTGGACGATCGAACCGACGGCTTGCGCCGGAAACGCGAGCCGGCCCAGTGCGGTGCCGGCGAGCGAATAGAGCAGGCCGAAGCCGAGCAGGGAGACCGCGGCGAACAGCAATGAGGCGCGTACCGAAACGCGATCGTCGAGGTTGAGCGATTGAGTGGCTTGGGTGGTCATTGAAGTGTCCTGTTAGGTCGGTGCGGGCGGGGTGGCCCTCACCCAACCCTCTCCCGCGCGCGGGAGAGGGCTTTGATCACGCGGAAGTGTTAGAAAATCGCGACCAGCGCCATGTCGATCAGCTTGATCGCGACGAACGGCAGCAGCACGCCGCCCAGGCCGTAGACCAGCATGTTCCGGCGCAGCAGCGCGACCGCGGTGGCGGGCTTGAAGCGCACGCCGGCCAGCGCCAGCGGGATCAGCGCGGGGATGATCAGGGCGTTGAAGATCAACGCCGCGAGCACCGCGTTGCTCGGGCTCGACAGGTGCATGACGTTGAGCGCGGCCATTTGCGGAATCGCCGCGGCGAACAGCGCCGGCAGGATCGCGAAGTACTTCGACACGTCGTTGGCGAGCGAGAACGTGGTCAGCGCACCGCGGGTGATCAGTTGTTGCTTGCCGACCTCGACCACCGCCAGCAACTTGGCCGGATCGGAATCCAGATCGACCATGTTGCCGGCTTCCTTGGCCGCTTGCGTACCCGAATTCATCGCCAGACCGACGTCGGCCTGGGCCAGCGCCGGGGCGTCGTTGGTGCCGTCGCCGACCATCGCCACGAGGCGGCCGCCGGCCTGTTCGGCGCGGATACGCGCGAGTTTGTCTTCCGGCCGCGCTTCGGCGATGTAGTCGTCGACGCCGGCTTCGGCCGCGATCGCCGCTGCGGTCAGCGGGTTGTCGCCGGTGATCATCACCGTGCGCACGCCCATCGCCCGCAGTCGCGCGAAGCGTTCCTTGACGCCGTGCTTGACCACGTCCGACAACTCGATCACGCCGAGCACATGGCGGCCCTCGGCCACCACCAACGGGGTGGCGCCGTTGCGTGCGACCTGTTCGATGCGCGCATTGAGTTCGGGCAGCACTTCGCCGCCGAGCGCGCGCACGTACTGGCTGATCGCATCGCCCGAGCCCTTGCGGATGGCACGCGCGCCGCCGGGATAGTCGGCCGGCAGGTCGACGCCGGACATGCGCGTCTGCGCGGTGAACTGCAGATAGTCGGCGCGTTCGGGTTCCGGCGTGGTGCTGTGCTGTTCGCGCGCCAGGCGCACGATCGACTTGCCTTCGGGCGTGGGATCGGCGAGCGATGACAGCAGCGCGGCATCGCGCAACTGCGAATGGTCGACACCGGCGATCGGATGGAACGCGGTCGCCTGACGGTCGCCGAAGGTGATGGTGCCGGTCTTGTCGAGCAGCAGCACGTCGACGTCGCCGGCCACTTCGACCGCCTTGCCGGATTTCGCCAGCACGTTCGCCGACAGCGCGCGGTTCATGCCGGCGATGCCGATCGCCGGCAACAGGCCGCCGATGGTGGTCGGGATCAGACAGACCAGCAGCGCGATCAGCAGCAGCGGATCGAGCTTGGCGCCGACGAAACCGGCGAACAGCGGCAAGGTCGCGACCACGATCAGGAAGGTCAGGGTCATCGCCGCGAGCAGCATGGTCAGGGCGATTTCGTTCGGCGTCTTCTGCCGGTTGGCGCCTTCGACCAGGGCGATCATGCGATCGAGGAAGCTGTGGCCGGGTTCGGCGCTGACTTCGATCACGATCTCGTCGGACAACACCTTGGTGCCGCCGATCACGCCGGAGCGGTCGGTGCCCGCTTCGCGCAGCACCGGCGCGGATTCGCCGGTGACCGCCGACTCGTTGATCGTGGACATGCCCTTGACGATTTCGCCGTCGGCCGGGATCAACTCGTTGGCCGAGACGATCACCCGGTCGCCGGGCTTGAGCGTCGATGCCTGCACCCGGGTTTCGTTCTTACCGACCGTGTCGAGCTTGCGCGCGACCAGGTCGCGCCGCGCCGCGCGCAACGAAGCGGCCTGACCGCGGCCGCGCGCTTCGGCGACCGCTTCGGCGAAGTTGGCGAACAGCACGGTGATCAAAAGAATCACAGTGACCGCGATACCGAACACGGCATTGCCGGGGACGAAGATCGTGATCAGCGCTGCCAGCACCGTGCCGAGCAGGACGATGGCCATGATCGGGCTGCGCAGCGCATGCCGCGGCGACAGCTTGACGAAAGATTCGAGCATCGCCGCGCGCAGGCCGGCGGCGTCGAGGCCGGCCATTGCGGTGTTGCGGCGTTGCACTCCGAGATGAGTTTGTTCGGTCACGTGGGCGTACCTCAGAGAGCGGGGCTGCTGAGCGCCGGGGCGGCGCTCGCAGACAGCGTCAGGTGATCGGCGATCGGGCCGAGCACCAGCGCGGGCATGAATTGCAGGACGGTCAGGATCACGATCACCGCGATCAAGGTCATGGCGAAGGTCGGCGTTTCGGTGTGCAGGGTGCCGGCGCTTTCCGGCGCGACGCGCTTGCGCGCGAGCAGGCCGGCGACCGCGAGCGGAATCAGCAACGCCGGGTAGCGGCCCAATGCGAGCACCGCGGCGCAGCTCAGGTTCCACCAGTAGGTCGCATCGCCGAGGCCTTCAAAACCCGAACCGTTGTTGGCGAACGCCGAGGTGTACTCGTAGAACACCTGGCTGATGCCGTGGAAGCCGGGATTGGAATTGCCGGTGATCGAGGGAAGCGCCAAGGTGATCGCGCTGAAGCCGAGCACCACCAGCGGTTGCAGCAGGATCAGCAGCGCCAGCAATCGCACCTCGGGCGCTTCGATCTTGCGGCCGAACAATTCCGGCGTGCGTCCGGTCATCAGCCCGGCCAGGAACACCGACAGCAGCAGATACACCAGGAATTGCTGCAGGCCGCAGCCGATGCCGCCCCAGATCGCGTTGATCAGCATGTTGACCATCGCCATCGCGCCGGTCAGCGGCGCCAGCGAATCGTGCATGCCGTTGACCGAGCCGTTGCTGCTTTGAGTGGTCAGCGCAGTCCACAACGCCGTGTCGCTGGCACCGAAGCGGGTTTCCTTGCCTTCCATCAACGCCGCATCGGTGCGGGTGGACGAATACGCTTCCGAGCCCACGGTCAGGCCGGTCGACAGCACCGACATCAACAGCATGCTGCCGAACACCAGCGCGGTGAGTTTGCGCCGGCCGGTGAACGGGCCGACCATGAAGGTCACCGCGACCGGAATCAGGATCAGCGCGAGGGTTTCGAGCAGGTTCGCGAACGGGGTCGGGTTTTCCAGCGGTACTGCGCTGTTCGGGCCGTACCAGCCGCCGCCGTTGGTGCCCAGTTGTTTGGCCGCGACCATGGCCGCGACCGGGCCGATCGGAATCTTCTGTTCCTTCATCTCGACGCTGTGGTCGAGCGGCGTGGCGCTGACCGCGCCTTGCAAGGTCGAAGGCACGCCCTGCGAGGTCAGCAGCACCGCCCACACCAGGCACAGCGGCAGCATGAAGCGCAAGGTGGCGCGGGTGACGTCGACCCAGTAATTGCCCAGGTCCCGCGGCGCGCCTTCGGCTTGAACGTCGGCGTCGCCGGTATGCGCCAACGCCTGACGACCGCCGAACAAACCGCGCAGGGTCGCGACCACGATCGCCAGACCCATCATCGGCGTCACCACCTGCAGACCGACGATGCCGACCATCTGCGACAGATAGCTCAGCTGCGCCTGGCCGGAGTAATGCTGCTGGTTGGTGTTGGTGAGGAACGACACCATGGTGTGCAGCGCGGTGTCCCAGCGCATGTTGGGGATGGCGTCGGGATTGAACGGCAGCCAGGCCTGGGTCATGAACAACACCCAGACCAATACCGCGAGCACGAGGTTGCTGAGCGCGAACGCCAGCGTGTAACCGCGCCAGCTCATGCCGCGCGCGGGGTCGACGCCGAGCACGCGATAGATCGCGCCTTCGACCGGCGCGAACACCGCGTCCAGGCGCGAGCGATCGCCGCGCATGACCCGCGCCAGGTACAGGCCGAGCGGCCATCCCAGGCCGACGGCGAGCGCGAATACGAGAAAGATTTCGATCATGGTGAAGCACCGGGCGGTGAGAGATCCGCGTCGGCGCGTCCGGCGCCGTTACGGATCGCGCGGCGAAGAGAGGTTCGTCGCCGCGCTGGGGAAGTTGGTGCGGATCGTTCCGTGGTCCGCGGTGCGGCTGCGCGGACTAGAAGTCCTCGGGGCGCAGCACGACGTAGAGCAGGTAGGCGGCGGCCACCAGGACCGAGATCGCGCACACCAATGAAAGCCAGCCGGGCATGGTCGTTACTCCTGTCAGAAGGACGCCTGCACGGCCGCTTCGATGCGCGAGCCGGCAAGCGAGTCGCCGAAGATCCGCTCGGCGTTGTGATCGGTGGCGTGCGCGCTCAGGCGCAGTTCGAACGGCGCTTTGACCGCCCAGATCGCGCTGAGCTGACCGTGGCTGTAGCTGCGGTCGTAGACGTCGTCGAGAAAGTAGTGGCCGAGCGCGGCTTCGAAACGCAGCGCATCGTTGACCGGGAAGCGCGCGCCGATCTGCGAGTAGATGCCGCGATCCTTGCTGCCCAGCGCTTCGTTCGAATAGCCCAGCGACAACCAGTAGTTGTCGCGATAAGTCACGGTGCCGTTGAGCTCGGTCCAGTTCAGATCGGTGGTCGTGGACGGATAGCGGTAATGCAGGACGTTGACGTCCAGCGCCCAGTTCTCGGCGATCTTGCCGGCCCAGCCGACGGTGAAGTCGAGTTCGCTGCTGGCGTGGGTTTCAGGGGCGAACTCAACGTTCGAGCCCCAGATCGAGCCGTAGAAGCCGTTGCCGGCGGCGGCCTTGAAGCCGACCTGCACGGCCGGATCGCCCTGGGTCTGCGAGCTGCCGCGCCAGACGTAATCGCTGGTCAGCGCGGCCGAGCCGGTGAAGCTCGCGCCGGTGGATTCGGCCGCGTGCGCGCGGGTGCCCAGCGCGAGCAGGCCGATGCCGGCGCAGACCGCCAGGACCAGCGGAAGGGTGGCCTCGCGGCTGCGGAACAGGTGATGCGACGACGACATGTGAGGTATCCGGGAATAGGCAACGAGGCCGGTCTGGCCACGGGGTCATTCTCGGAACATGGGGCGTAAAGTCGCTATTTCGTGCGGGCGGTCACGGCGTAAATTTGTCGTAAACAATCGGCGTCGCGGCGTAAATCGCGTCCGTCAGGAAGTGCTCTGCTTTTTTTGCCGGCCCCGCGCAGTTCATCCAGCGCTGCGAGGCCACTGACTCGCGTTAGCAAC
>NZ_LMHM01000011.1:340903-340968 GCF_001427785.1 Lysobacter sp. Root690 | reverse complement strand
TGTGCGCCGTGCGCCACCGAGACAGGATGTCTCGTGTGGCGCATGCCCGCGGAAGCTCCGCACTT
>NZ_LMHM01000011.1:340826-340892 GCF_001427785.1 Lysobacter sp. Root690 | reverse complement strand
CGCTTTTGACAAAAGAAAGTAACTCGGCCGCTTGCGGACGAAAGCTGTTGATCTTGCCTTTGCCTT
>NZ_LMHM01000011.1:314792-340751 GCF_001427785.1 Lysobacter sp. Root690 | reverse complement strand
CACGGGACATCCATGTCCCGGTGGCGCACGGCGTGCATCCTGCACGCCGCCCTTCGGGTGTGCCTTTGCTAACGCGAGTGCGTGGCCTCGCAGCGCTGGATGAACTGCGCGGCTTCAGGCCCAAGCAAAAGTTGCATGGCCTACCTGTAGGAGCGGCGCAAGCCGCGACCGCGACAATACGATTACTGCGCAGGCTTCGTTGTGGTGAGGTGGTTGCAGGCTTCGCAGCGTGGTCGTTGCGATGACGCGTGCGCGGGGGCGATCGCGTCGCGATTGAGGTGTCGTGGTCGCGGCTCGCGCCGCTCCTACAGAGAGATACGCGACATGTCGGAGATCGTGGTCGCGCAGGCGTGCTGCCGTGGGAACCGGCGACTCACGTAGAACGACGATCAATCCCGCAGCAACGCCTTCACCACCGCCTCGGGTTGTTTCATCCAGGCGAAATGATCGGCGCGCACGCTCAGATCCTTCGCGCTCAGTTCGATCGCTTCGACCCGTGCGCGCGGCAGTTTCGACAGCAGGAAGTCCTGCGAGGCGCGTGGCACCAGCCAGTCGTCGACCATCCGTACGACGCGCAGATCGACCTCGACCTGGGCCATGCCGGCTTCCATGTCGGCGTCGATGCCGGGCGCGGCGTAGCGGCCGCTCAAAGCGGTGCAGGCCCAGTCGGCGATCAGGCTGCGCGCTTCGTTGCCGCCGAAGCCGATGCGGCGGCCGGGCAGGGTGCCGTTGACCTGCGACAGCCAAGGCAGGAAGCGGTAGATCATCGGCATCGCCAGACGCCGCGGCATCGGCCAGGTCGGCCAGTACGGCGCGCCGCTGGCGGTCAGCCACAGGCGGGTCGGGATCGCCGGATCGTTGTGCAGCTTCGCCAGTCCGAGCCGCATGCAAGCCATCTGCCCACCGAGGCTGTGGCCGCCGATGATCCGCGACACGCCGGGTAGCGCGCGCGCCACAGCCGCGTCGCTGACCGGCAGATCGTCCAGCAGCAAGCTGTGGTAACCCCAGTCGCTGCTGCGGCTCGCGCGTTGGTTGCTGCTGCCGTTGCCGCGCCATTCGTGGACGAACACGGCGATGCCGCGCGCCGCCAGTGCATGCGCGAACGGCAGGTAGTGGCGCGCGGCGACACCGAGGGCGGGCAGCCACAGCAGGCTGGCGTTGGGACGCGGCGGGATTGAGGCGATCAGCGACCAGCGATGGCCGTCGCTCGCGCGCAGCGAGCGTTCTTCGGCGACGGTCGACTCAAGCACGCGGCGCGGCTCCGAAGTGATCGAGCACCAGCACCTCGCTGCGGCCAGGGCGATAGCCCAGGCGCAATGCGTCATGCACGTAGTCGGCCGCGGCGACGCAGCTGTCGGCGAGCGTGCGGCCCAGGCACAGGTTCGCGGCCACCGCCGAAGCCAGGGTGCAGCCGGTGCCGTGAGCGTCGAGTTGCAGGCGCGGATGCGCGATCTCGCGCACTTCGCCGGGGATGGCGAACAGATCGACGACATCGGCCACGTCTCCGCTATCGGGCAGATGGCCGCCCTTGAGCAGCACCGCGCGCGCGCCGAGCGCGAACAGGCCATCGAGCGCGCCGTGCATGGCCGCGCGATCGGCGATGGCGCGGCCGAGCAGCAACTCGGCTTCGGGCAGGTTCGGGGTGATCACGCTGGCCAGCGGCAGCAGCCGCGTGCGCAGCGCGTCCAGCGCGGAGGGTTCCAGCAGGCGCGCGCCGGAGGTCGCGACCATGACCGGGTCGAGCACGATATGCGCGGGCCGGTAGTGCTCCAACGCATCGGCCACCGCTTCGATTACATCGGCAGTGGCGAGCATGCCCAGCTTGACTGCGCCGATCTCGAAGTCGTCGAAACACGCGTCGATCTGCGCGCGCAGGAAGCCGGTATCGGGCACATGCACCGCGCTGACTCCACGGGTGTTCTGCGCGGTCAGCGCCGCGAACGCGCTGAGCCCGTGCACGCGGTGCGCGGCGAAGGTCTTCAGGTCGGCCTGAACCCCGGCGCCGCCGCCGGAATCGGAGCCGGCGATGGTGAGGGCGGAGAGAACGGGGATGCGATTCATCGCGCAAGCCTAACCAAAACGGCCTTATATGGAAGTCTTGACGTTCTGCGCGGTCGATCCACCGGCGTCGTGCGGCTCAGCCGCGCGGCGCGCGCACGTCGCTGTCGCGATCCCGGTTCAGCGCGCTCGCCGTAATGACCTGCGCCGCAATGACCGCAACCGACAGGCCGCGCCCATCGTCATGTCTGCGCTTGCGCCCGCATGCGCCAACGCGAACGTCCCAGCGCGAACGCGCGCCACAGCAGGAACAAACCCAGCAGCACCAGCCCCGGGTCGATCAGGAAGAACGACAGCAGTCGTCCGTCCCAGACCCGCGAGGTCTGCCAGCTGCCGGCCGATTTCGGATGCAGGCGCGCGACAATGTGGGCCTGGATGCCGGCGAATTCCGGGACCGGGCGAGTGATCCGCGCCTGGAACCGATACTCGCCGGGCGGTACGCCGAAGCGGTCGAAGTCGCGACTGATTTCGCCGCTGCCCACACCCGATGCGCCGAAGCTCTCGGTGTCGCCCTGGGCCACGATCTTGCCGCTGCCGGCCTCGCTCAGCGACCACCGCACCGGGATGGGCACGCCGCTGGGAATGGGCTTGCCTTGCGCGTCGTAGCCGCCGTCGCCGAGCAGACCGCGCAGGTGATCCATGCCGCGCGCATCGGCGCGGAAGGACAGTTGCAGGTGATAGCGGTCGGGCGCGCGGACGCGGATGCGCTGGTCGATGGCGCCGCCGGACGACACCGCGATCGGTGCATCCAGCGGCGGCGCGCTGATGCCATCCGCCCAGTAGTCGAATCCGATCCGCGCCAGCACCACGACGATCAGGGTGACCAGCGCGAATCGGTTGTCGCGCACGAACTGTTTGAGCATGGCGACCGGTTACAGCACTTCCGACGCGTAGTCGGCCAGACGCGAACGCTCGCCGCGGCGCAAGGTCACGTGCGCGCTGTGCGCCCAGCCCTTGAAGCGATCCACCGCGTAGGTCAGACCCGAGGTGGTCTCGGTCAGATACGGCGTATCGATCTGCTCGACGTTGCCCAGGCAGACGATCTTGGTGCCCGGACCGGCGCGGGTGATCAGTGTCTTCATCTGCTTCGGGGTCAGGTTCTGCGCCTCGTCGAGGATCAGCCAGCGGCTCAGGAAGGTGCGGCCGCGCATGAAGTTCATCGAGCGGATCTTGATGCGCGAGGCGAGCAGGTCGTTGGTCGCCGCGCGGCCCCAGGCGCCGCCGTCCTGGTTGTGGGTCAGCACTTCCAGGTTGTCGGTCAGCGCGCCCATCCACGGAGTCATCTTTTCTTCTTCGGTGCCGGGCAGGAAACCGATGTCCTCGCCGACGCTGACCGTGGCGCGGGTCATGATGATCTCGCGATAACGCTGCTGATCCATGGTCTGGGCCAGGCCCGCGGCGAGCGCGAGCAGGGTCTTGCCGGTGCCGGCGGTGCCCAGCAGGGTGACGAAGTCGATCTCCGGGTCCATCAGCGCGTTGAGGGCGAAGTTCTGCTCGCGATTGCGCGCGATGATGCCCCACACCGCATGCTGGTTATGGCGGAAGTCGTCGACGATCTGCAGGGTGACGCGTTCTTCGCCGACCTTGGTGACCTTGAGTTCGGATTCCGAATCGCCGGGCAGGTACAGGAACTGGTTCGGATACCAGTCGTCGTCTTCGGTGCGGGCGATTTCGTAATAGGTGCGGCCCTTCTCGGTCCACGACTTGAGGTCCTTGCCGTGCAGGGTCCAGAAATCGTCCGGCAGCGCGGTCGCGCCGGTGTAGAGCAGGCTGAAATCGTCGAGCGCGCGATCGTTTTCGTAGTCTTCCGACACGATCCCGGCGATCGAGGCCTTGATCCGCAGGTTGATGTCCTTGGACACGAACACCACCGGCACGCCGGGTTCCTGCTCCTGCAGCGCCAGGATCGCGCCGAGGATCTGGTTGTCCGGGATCACCGCGCTGAAGCGCTTGCCCGCGTCGAACGAGTTGGTCTGGAAGCGCAGCTTGCCGATGCTCTGCGCGCCGCGCAGTTGCAAACCCTGCGGACGGTTGAGGGTGATGCCGGTGCTGATCTTGTCGGTGCCCTCGATCTGGATCAGCTCGTTGAGGAAGCGGCTGACCTGACGGGCATTGCGGCTGGCTTCGGAGGTGCCTTTCTTGCCGTTGTCGAGTTCTTCGATGACCTGCATCGGCAGGTAGACGTCGTGTTCCTGGAACTTGAACAGCGCGGTCGGGTCGTGCATGAGCACATTGGTGTCGAGCACGTAGATCCGCTTGCTTCTGGTCATTGAGAAGTCTCGTCTCGGATGGGGGTGACGTCGTTACGTTGCGGCGCAAACACAAGAGCGGGCAAGCCATGCGTTCGCGAAAGCCGCGATCGCACATGACTCGATAGTGCAGAAGTCGAGGGTGAAATCCGTGTGGGCGACATCGGCGCTGACGACATCGGTGCTGATGACATCGGCGCCAGCGCAACCCGCGGTTGCGCGAAACGCATCCACCGCAGCGCCGCCGTGGCCCGCGGGGCGGGACGGCGAGGGGACAGGGCGGGTGCGCGCCTCACTGAGCGGCGGAATCCTTGAGGGCGTCGAGAACGGCTTGGGCATGCCCGGCGACTTTCACCGGACGCCATGACTGCACGATGACGCCCTTGGGATCGATCAGGAAGGTGCTGCGCTCGATGCCGAGGTATTTGCGGCCGTACAGGCTCTTTTCCTTGATCACGCCGAAGGCGTTGCACAGCGTTTCGTCCTTGTCGCTGACCAAGTCGAACTTGAAGCCTTGCTTGGCGCAGAAGTTCTGGTGCGACTTGATCGAATCGCGCGATACGCCCAGCACCGTCGCCCCAAGCTTCTTGAACTTCGGCAGCAGCGCATTGAAGTCCAGGCCCTCGGTGGTGCAGCCGGGCGTGCTGTCCTTCGGATAGAAGTACAGCACCAGCCACTGGCCGGCGAAGTCCTTCAGCGCGACCGTCTCGCCGCTGGACAGCGCCAGACTCAGCGCGGGCGCTTTCTTGCCGTATGCGTGATCGCCGGTATCGAGCATGGTCAGAACTTCATCGGGTCCATGATGGCGTCCAGGTTCAGATGGTCGCAGAACTCGAGGAAATCGTCGCGCAGCGCGGCGATGTGCATGCTCGAGGGGACGCCGATCGTGATCTGGGCGGAGAACATATCCGCGCCGGTCTGCATCGCGCGGTAGCGCGAGCAGTGCAGGCTTTCGATGGTGATGCCCTGGCGGTCGAAGAAGTCGGCCAGCTGGAACAAGATGCCGGGCTTGTCGGCGGCGACCACTTCGACGATGTAGGGCAGCAGGCTGGATTGGACCTGCTTGGCGCCGGTGCGGTACCACACCAGCTTGAGGCCTTCCTCGCGCTCCAGGCGCGTGAGCATGGCTTCGAGCTTGGCGACCGCGTCCCAGGAGCCGACCGCCAGCGCGGTCACCGAGACGTCGCGGCCGACCGTGGACAGGCGCGCATCGACCAGATTGCAGCCCGAGTCGGCGATCCGGCGGGTCACCGACAACAGCGGCGACTCCGGATGCGTCGTATAGGCGTTGATCAGGAGGTGGTTTTCGTTCGGCGACGGCCGGGAAGCGGAATCGGTCAAGGCGGCGCCTGCAAGGGGAGCGTAAAGCTCGGAAATGAACGGCGGCCCGGGCCCGGGCCGCGCTGTGAGTCAGCATACTTGCCCGCGCTTTCGGGCCGCAAGTAACATCGTCCCCTGCGTATAGGCGGCCAAGCGCGTTTCCGTGTCCCGCCGCCCGCTTTAGAATTCACTGGTTCTACGTTCTCCAATCCGATAAGCGTTCCACAGGTTCCACGTTCCCTCTCGGCCACGACCGCTCCGCAACCGCTGCGGCGGCGACTTCTCACTCAATAGGTCTTCACTTGCGACTTTCCGGCAGCATCACCGCGCTGGCGACGCCATTCACCGCGTCCGGCGAACTCGATCTGGACGCCTGGCGCCGCTTGCTGGCGCAACAGCTGGAAGGCGGCACCCAGGCGGTCGTGGTGGCCGGTTCCACCGGCGAAGCCGCGGCGCTGTACGACGCCGAATACGACACTTTGCTGCGCAGCGCGGTCGAATTGATCGCCGGCAAGATCCCGGTGCTGGCCGGCACCGGCCTGTCGAACACCGCCAAAACCATCGAACTGACCCGCCGCGTGGCCGCCCTCGGCGCCGACGCGGCGCTGGTCGTCACTCCGCCTTACGTCCGCCCGACCCAGGCCGGCCTGATCGCGCATTACCAGGCGATCGCCGACGACGGCGCGCTGCCGCTGGTGCTGTACAACGTGCCCGGCCGCACCGGCGGCGACCTGTTGCCCTACACGGTGGCGCAGCTGGCCGCGCATCCGCGCATTGTCGGAATCAAGGAAGCGGTGTCCGAACCCGAGCGCATGAATGCGCTGCTGGCGCTCAAGACCGAAGGTTTCTGCGTGCTCAGCGGCGACGATCCGACCGCCTGCCGGGCCATGCTGGCCGGCGCCGACGGTATCGTCTCGGTCGGCTCCAACGTGCTGCCGGGCGCGTTCCGTCGCCTGGCCGATCTCGCCCGCGGCGGACGCCGCGCCGAGGCCGAGGCCTGGGACGCGCGTTTGCGCCCGGCCTACGATTTTCTCGCCCTGGAACCCAACCCGATCCCGGTCAAGGCGCTGCTCGCCGCGCAGGGGCTGGGCCATGGCCTGCGCCTGCCGTTGCAGTCGCTGTCGGCGCCCCACCATGAAGCCGCGCGGCATGCCGCCGGCCTGATTGTCGAACTCGAACACCTCTGCCGCGATACGCTCGCGGCCTGAACCCCTGCAGGAGATGCTCATGCGTTCCAACGTTACCCTGTCCCGTGCGGTTGTCGCCGGTCTGCTGTTGGCCGTGGTCGCCACGTCGGGCTGCAGCTGGTTCCGCAAGGGCAATAAGCTGTATGCCGAAACCCCGGAAAACCGTCCGCTGGAAGTCCCGCCGGACCTCGATCAGCCGCGCACCGACGGCGCCATGGCGGTGCCGGCGGCCGGCGGTTCGGTGACGGCCTCGGGCCTGGCCGCGTCGCGTCCGACCCAGGCCGCTCCGGGCACCCCGGCGTCCTCGGCCAACGGTTTCACCGTCAGCGGCAACCGCGACGACGTGTTCACCAAGGTCGGCGACGCGCTGGGCAAGGTCGAAGGCCTGACCATCGCCAGCCGCGCGCAGTTGCTCGGCGCGTACGACGTCAACTACGAAGGCGGCAACTTCCTGGTCCGCATCAGCACCTCCGAAGCCGGCGCCTACGTGTCGGCGGTCGATCCGCGCGGTCTGCCGGCGACCGGCGCCGCGCCGGCCAAGCTGATCGCCAGCCTCAAGAGCACGCTGGGCGGTCGTTGATCGACGAAAGGCTGCAGGCTGGTTCCGACCGGTCCTTGCGATGAAAAACGGGCGCCTCGGCGCCCGTTTTTCGTTGTGGCGGTCGAGGCGGCCGGACTCAGCGCGAAAAGCCTCGCGCCAGACCTTCGTTCAACAGCAGCCGGGTCGCCGCCGCGCGTTGCGCCAGCGGCAACTGCGCGAGCGCATCGAGCATCCAGCCCAGCGAGCGGCAGCGCGCTTGGCGCGCGTTCGGGTCGCTCGCCTCGGCGTTGAGGCCGGCGGCGAAGCCGTCGTGCAGCAGCATCGCGGTGGTGCCGGCCGACTTCAGCGTTTGCCTGGCCGCCGTCGCGTCGTACGGCTGGCGCGGGTTCTGCAGGCCGGTCGCGGCGATCCCGATCAGCGCATTGCTGAAACCCTGGCGGCTGTCCGGGCTGAGCCGTTGCGCCGCCGCGGCCAGCGCCTGCGGGCTGCGGTCGGCATCCGGATCGAACAGCCCGCACAGCACATCGGCATCGCGCGGCGCGCGCGAGGCCCGGTGCACGGCCTGGAACAGCGGGTCGATCGAGCTGTCGGGCGCGCGCATCAGGGTGTCGCTGGCGCCGGCGGCGATCGCGGCGGGGTCGAGCTGGGACAGATCCAGCTGCGACAGATCGATTCGCGACAGGTCCAACTGCGACAGATCGAAACTGGACGACTGCGCCGACACCGTCAGCGGTGCCAGGCACAGCGCGAGCAAGCCTGCGAGTGAAGCCGGATGCGGCATGGTGAGCGGTCCGAAACGGGCAGGCCTGGAGTTTAGGCGCGGCCGGATGAACCGTTTCGGGACTGGTGGATAGGCGCGCTCACGCGTTGCAGTGATTCGATCGCGGCAGATCTGCTCCCTCTCCCGCTTGCGGTAGAGGGGTGGGGTGAGGGCGGTCATGCCGCGATCGCCCGTCGATCGCGACTTGCTGCAGAAGGGGGCACGGTCAGCCTATGAATCGGCGCACAGCACGATTGACACGAGCGCGCCAGCAAATCCGGCGCACCCAATCGCATCCGCTCGGCACGCGCGGAGGCCGCGTCGACGCGCGACTTGATACTCGCTGCTCAAAGCGCGGCGCCGCCGCGCAGGCTCAGCGTTCGAGCTGATCGATCTTGCCGGTCTTGCCTTCCCAATCCTTGGCGTCGGGCAGGGCGTCCTTGCGCGTGGTGATCACCGGCCAGGCCTTGGCCAGTTCGGCGTTGAGCGCGACGAAGCTTTCCTGCCCGGCCGGGACGTCGTCCTCGGGGTAGATCGCATTGATCGGGCATTCGGGCTCGCACAGGGTGCAGTCGATGCATTCGTCCGGATCGATCACCAGGAAGTTCGGGCCTTCGTGGAAACAGTCGACCGGGCACACCTCGACGCAATCGGTGTACTTGCACTTGATGCAGTTCTCGGTGACGACGAAGGGCATTGGCTGGGTCCTGGAGGTGGTCCGGTACGAAACAGGCCGGGCGGTCGATAGTGTAGCCATACGCATCGTCGCGACCCAAGACGAAGCTTGGCCTCTGCGACGCGGGTAACGGCGAAAACGGAACCGGCGCGGCCGCCGCGGCCGTCCATGACAGGACGGCAACCGGCCGGCGACAGCCCCTCTGCGCGCCGCGGACAAGAAAAAGCCCGCGTTTGCGCGGGCTCTTTCGTGCGACGGATCGCGTGTTTGGCGCTCCCTACGGGATTCGAACCCGTGTTTTAGCCTTGAGAGGGCCACGTCCTGGGCCTCTAGACGAAGGGAGCAAGTTGTACGACTCTGTCCGATTGAAAGACCCTGGACGGGGCCTGGACAGACCGCTCAAGCTCTCAACTCGACGCGGCCTGCTAGTATATGCGCCGCCGTTGCGCTGGGCAACGGCTGTATTCACGAACTCATAAGGCGGCACGCCCGCTCGATGCAATCCGATAACCTTTCTTCTATCCAAACCTCGCTGCGGGTCATTCCGCGCGACCAGCACAATGTCTCGCGCAAGGAGATCAGTCCCAACGCGTTACGGGTGCTGTACCGGCTGCGCGACAGCGGCTTCGGCGCCTATCTGGTCGGCGGCGCGGTGCGCGACATCCTGGTCGGCGGCCATCCCAAGGACTTCGACGTCGCCACCGACGCCACCCCCGAGCAGGTCAAGGGGCTGTTCCGCAACTGCCGCCTGATCGGCCGGCGCTTCCGCCTGGCCCATGTGGTCTACGGTCGCGAGATCATCGAGGTGGCCACGTTCCGCGCCAATATCGACGACGGCAGCGGCGACCGCGAGACCGACACCGGCGGCCGCCTGGTCCGCGACAACGTCTACGGCAGCATCGAGGACGACGCGGTCCGCCGCGACTTCACCGCCAATGCGCTGTATTACGCGGTCGAGGATTTCTCGGTGCGCGACTACGTCGGCGGCTTCGAGGACGTGCAGAACCGGCTGATGCGGCTGATCGGCGATCCGGTCACCCGCTACCGCGAAGACCCGGTGCGCATGCTGCGCGCGGTGCGTCTGGCGGCGAAGCTCGATTTCGAGATCGAAGCGGCCACCGCCGCGCCGATCCCGCAACTGGCGCCGCTGCTCGCCGAGGCCGCGCCGGCGCGATTGTTCGAGGAATGCCTGAAGCTGTTCCTGTCCGGACACGCGGTGCAGAGCTTCCTCGGTCTGGAACGCTACGGCCTGCTCGGCGCCTTGTTGCCCGAAAGCGCCAAGGCGCTCAAGTCGAACCGCAGCGGCGCGTTGCGCCGGATGCTGCTGGAAGGGCTCAAGGGCACCGACACGCGCGTCGCCAACGACGAGCCGGTGTCGCCCGCGTTCCTGTTCGCGCTGCTGCTGTGGCCGGCGTATTGCCGCGAGCTGATGAGCCTGCAGGCGCAGGGCACGCACACGGTCGAGGCGCAGCGTCGCGCCGCAGACCGGGTGACCTTGCACCAGTTGTCGATGATCGCGCTGCCGCGTCGGTTCTCGCTGCCGATGCAGGAAATCTGGCTGCTGCAGTCGCGGTTCCAGCAGCGCCAGCGCAAGCGGGTGATGCGTCTGCTGTCGCATCCGCGTTTTCGCGCCGCCTTCGATTTCCTGTGCCTGCGCACCGCCGCGTCGGAAGAGCACATGGCCGATGTCGAATTCTGGTTCGAGGCGCAGCAGCATCCCGATGCGATCGCCCATCAGGAAGCGAATCAGCATTCGGACGACGGCGAAGAGGGCGGCGATGAACGCGCGCCGCGCAAGCGTCGTCGACGCCGTCGTGGCGCGCCGGTGGCCGAGGGCTGAGCCGCGGCCGAGGATGTTGAAGCACGAATGACGGGTCTGCGTCCGCGACGCAGGCCCGGTCGGTCGTTCTCGATCTTCCGGTCGTTCGCTCGCAACGCCAGGCGCTATGTGGACGCCGGCGAACGCGGATCGCCGCGCGCATCCCGCACGGCCCGTTCGACGATCTGATCTTCCGATTCTTTCATTCGCGCATTCGCACCCAATGTCCGCGTCCACCGCCATCACCACTTACATCGGCCTGGGCAGCAACCTCGGCGACAGCGTCGCGGTGTTGCGCGCTGCGCTGCGCGCGCTCGACGGCCTGCCGCGGTCGCGCCTGCTGCGCGCTTCGCGGCTGTATCGCACCCCCGCCTGGGGCGTGCGCGAGCAACCCGATTTCGTCAACGCGGTGGCGATGCTCGACACCGAGTTGCCGGCGCGCGAACTGCTGGCGGCGATGCTGGAGATCGAGCGCGAGGCCGGACGCGCGCGCCGCGCCGACGGCAGCGACCGCTGGGGCCCGCGCACCCTGGACCTGGACCTGCTGCTGTACGGCGAGGCGAGGATCGACGAGCCCGGCCTGCACGTGCCGCACCCACATCTGCACGAGCGCGCCTTCGCCCTGGTGCCGCTGTTGGAGATCGCCCCGGACGTGGCCATCGCCGGCATGGGCGCGGCGAGTCAGGCGCTGGCGCGGATCGCTGCGGCCGAGATTGAGGCCCTGGTCGCGGTCGATAATTGACCGGCGCGGCGGCCCGACGGGCCGTGTTCATGGCGCGAGCGGGCGAAATCATGGTCGTCGCATGGCGAACCGACAGCGTTGCGCGCGCGGCGCTGGCGGGGCGGGGGCAACCTGCTAAGTTATGGCGCCCTCCCCAAGAGCGTCCGTTCGCCACCGCTCGGACGAATCCATCATGTACACCTCGGCCCCCACCGACGCGCAAGCCAATGACAAGCGGGCTGCCAAAGCCTGGACCGTGCCCATGCTCGCCGACGCCAAGCGCGACGGCCGCAAGATCGTCATGCTCACGGCGTACGACGCCAGTTTTGCCAGAACGATGGATGCCGCGGGTATCGACGTCATCTTGGTAGGCGATTCGCTCGGCATGGTCTCGCAAGGCCACAACAGCACTTTGCCGGTAACGGTCGCCGACATGGCGTATCACACCGCCAGCGTCGCCCGCGGCCTGTCCAAGCCGCTGCTGATCGCCGATCTGCCGTTCCAGTCCGACGCCACCCCCGAGCGCGCGCTCGATGCGGCCACGCAACTGCTGCAGGCCGGCGCGGCGATGGTCAAGCTTGAAGGCGCCGGGCACAAGCTCGAAGTGATCGAATTTCTGGTCGCGCGCGAGATCCCGGTCTGCGCGCACCTGGGCCTGACTCCGCAGTCGGTGCTGCGCCTGGGCGGCTACAAATTGCAGGGCCGCGACGACGCCACCGCGAGCAAGCTGCGCGCCGACGCGCGCGCGGTCGCGCAGGCCGGCGCGGCGCTGCTGGTGCTCGAATGCGTGCCCACGCCGCTGGCCGCGGCGATCACCGCCGACCTGACGATTCCGACCGTCGGCATCGGGGCCGGCCCGCAATGCGACGGGCAGGTGCTGGTGCTGCACGACCTGCTCGGGGTCAACTCGGGCCATCGCCGGCCCAAGTTCGTCAAGGATTTCCTGGTCGAAGGCGGTTCGGTCGAAGGCGCGTTCCGGGCCTATGCCGCGGCGGTGCGCGACGGCAGTTTCCCCGGCGAAGAGCACAGTTACGCCTGAGCCCGTTCGGTTGCGCGCGGCTGCGGCGCCTGCCCGGCGCGCGGCCGGCCGCGTCGTTTAAGATGCCGCGCACCTTCTTCAGCCGATGCCCGGGCCGCCGACGCGGCCGGCATCGAGCGCTTTCTTTCGAGGTAAGCCCATGATCGAGATCGTCAGCGACCTGGCCGCATTGCGCGCGCGGGTTCAGGCCTGGACGCGCGAGGGCCTGCGCGTGGGCTTCGTGCCGACCATGGGCAATCTGCACGCCGGCCATCATTCCCTGATCGAACTGGCGCGCCGCCACGCCGACCGCGTGGTCGCCAGCGTGTTCGTCAATCCGACCCAGTTCGGCCCGAACGAAGACTTCGCGCGCTACCCGCGCACGCCCGAGGCCGACGCCGCTGGGCTGCACGCCGCCGGTTGCGATCTGCTGTGGTTGCCGACGGTGGAGACGATGTATCCCTTTGGTGTCGACGGCACCGTGCAGATTCGCGTGCCGCGGGTCACCGACACCTTGGAAGGCGCGCACCGTCCCGGTCATTTCGACGGCGTGGCGACGGTGGTCGCGCGTTTGTTCCATCAGGTCCGGCCCGATGTCGCGGTGTTCGGGCGCAAGGATTATCAGCAGCTGGCGGTGATCCGCTATCTGGTGCGCGATCTGGCGTTCCCGATCGAGATCGTGGCCGCGCCGACCCTGCGCGAAGCCGACGGCCTGGCGATGAGTTCGCGCAACCAGTACTTGTCGGAAAGCGAGCGCCCGCAGGCCGCGCAGATCCAGCAATGCCTGCAATGGATGCGCGATGCCCTGCGCGCCGGCGACGCGCGCGAAGCAGTCGAGGCGCAGGCTGCCGCGCGGCTGACCGAAGCCGGTTTCGCGGTCGATTACGCCGCCGTGCGCGCGCCCGACCTGAGCCTGCCGGAAACCAATGGCACCGCCGGCGCCGACGGCGCGGCGCGGGTGGCCCTGATCGCGGCCAAGCTCGGCCGCACCCGCCTGATCGACAACCTTGAATTCGAGCTGTGAAGGCCGCACCGACGGGTGTGTGGCCGGCCCGAATCCGACCCTGAACCCGGCATGCAACCGGGCCGCTGAACGGGAAAGCTCCGTTCCGCCCGCCACGCCCCCGGGCCATGTTGCAGCGCGCCATGCGCTGCTAGACTTCAGCTCTTTCGCGCCCGCGCGTCTGCGGACGGAGTAACCCGACCATGCAACTGAACCTGCTCAAGGCCAAGATCCACCGCGCCACCGTGACCCACGCCGAGCTTCATTACGAAGGCTCCTGCGCGATCGACGGCCGTCTGCTCGATATCTCGGGCATTCGCGAGTACGAGATGGTCCACATCTACAACATCAACAGCGGTCACCGCTTCTCCACCTACGCCATCCGCGGCGAAGAGGGCAGCGGGGTGATCTCGGTCAACGGCGCGGCCGCGCACAAGGCGCAGCCGGGCGATCTGGTGATCATCTGCGCGTACGGCATCTGCGACGAGGCCGAAGCGGCCAAGTACAAGCCGACCCTGGTCTACGTGGATCGCAACAACCAGCTCACCCACACCAACACCTCGATGTCGGCCCAGGCCGCCTGAGTCCGATCGCCCGAGCGCTAACCCCCTTGAGAGCCAACCTTTGAGAGCCGCCCCCCGATGAGCGATGACGTCCGACTTCACGAGCTGCGCGCCGAGGTCGGGCGCGTCGTCGTCACCCCGCTGGCGCAGTTGATCGCAACCGATCCGTCGCGCGCGGCGGATTTCGCCCTCCAGGTCGGCCCGCTCTACGCCAGTTTCGCGCGCCAGCATTACGATCGCGACGCGCTGATCTGGTTGCGCAAGGCGGCCGAGGCCGCCGGCAGCGTCGAGCGCCTGCGCGCATTGTTCGACGGCGAAATCGTCAACGTCACCGAAGGCCGCCCGGCGCTGCACACCGCGCTGCGCGGCGATCTGTCGTCGACCCAGATTGCGCGCGACGCGCACCAGCAGGCCCTGGCTGCGCGCAAGCAGATGCGCGAAGTGATCGAGCGGCTGAGCGCGAGCGAAGTCACCGACATCGTCAGCGTCGGCATCGGCGGTTCCGATCTGGGTCCGCGCCTGGCCGTGGATGCGCTCAGCGGCGCGACGCCGGGCCGGTTCCGCGTGCATTTCCTGTCCAACGTCGACGGCCACGCCGCCCAGCGCACCCTGGCCGGGCTCGATCCCAAGCGCACCGCCGCGCTGTTGATCTCCAAGACCTTCGGCACCCAGGAAACCTTGCTCAACGGCGGCATCCTGCGCGACTGGCTCGGCGACGACTCACGTCTTTACGCGATCAGCGCCAACGTCGAACGCGCCGCGAGCGCGTTCAATATTCCCGACGAGCGCATCCTGCCGATGTGGGACTGGGTCGGTGGTCGCTATTCGCTGTGGTCGGCAGTCGGCCTGCCGATCGCGCTGGCGATCGGCATGGACGCGTTCGAAGATTTCCTCGCCGGCGCCGCGCAGATGGACGCGCACGTGCTGGAAACGCCGCTGGAGCGCAACCTCGCCGCCTGGCACGCGCTGACCGCGATCTGGAATCGCAACGGTCTGGGTTATGCAACGCAAGCCGTGCTGGCCTACGACGACCGCCTCAAATTGTTGTCGAATTATCTGCAGCAGTTGGTGATGGAAAGCCTGGGCAAGTCGGTGCGCCTGGACGGTTCACCGGTGATCGGCGACACCGTGCCGGTGTGGTGGGGCGGTGTCGGCACCGATACCCAGCACAGCTTCTTCCAGGCGCTGCACCAGGGCACCTCGATCATTCCGGCCGACTTCATCGGCGTGATCCATTCCGATGCGCCGTACCCGCAGAACCATCGCGCGCTGCACGCCAATCTGCTCGCGCAGACCGAAGCCTTCGCCAACGGCCAGCGCAGCGACGACCCGCACCGCGCTTATGCCGGCGGTCGCCCGAGTACCACGATCCTGCTCGATTCCTTGACCCCGCAGTCGCTCGGCGCGCTGCTGGCGATGTACGAGCACAGCGTGTATCTGCAATCGGTGTTCTGGGGCATCAACGCCTTCGATCAGTTCGGCGTGGAACTCGGCAAGCAGGTCGCCAGCACCTTGTTGCCAGCGCTGGCGGGCGAGGCGCAGGCCGACGATCCGGTGACGAAGGAGTTGCTGCGCAAGTTGCGTGGATGACGCACGGCGCGATCGCATGCGCGAATCGAACGGTGCCGCGGCACCGTTCGTTTTTTCGGCGGACGAATGAATGAACATGAATGCATGAGCACGATGGCATGAACATCCGTTTCGATCATTTCGTTCTGACCGTGACCTCGATCGAGGCGACCTGTGCGTTTTACCGCGCCGCGCTGGATGCGCGTATCGTGGAGTTCAAGGGCGGACGCAAAGCGCTGGACTTCGGCGGCTGGAAGATCAACCTGCATCAGCTCGGCCACGAGTTCGAGCCCAAGGCCGCGACGCCGACCGGAGGCAGCGGCGACTTCTGCGTGATCAGCGACGAGCCCCTGGACGAATTGATCGCGCGATTGGGCGAATTGGGCATTACCATCGAAGACGGTCCGGTGCCGCGCACCGGTGCGCGCGGTCCGATCGTATCGGTGTACTTCCGCGATCCCGACGGGAATCTGGTCGAAGTCGCGAATCCCACCTGAGCGATTCATGCGTTTGCTCGACGGAGATGCTCCGCATCGCCTCAGCGCAATCAGATACTCACGCCGCGTCGTGCCGCTCCAACGCCCACACCACATGCTCGCGCACCACTTCGCTCGGATGCTCGCTGCGCGTGCGCAGCGCGGCTATCACCTCCGGTGTGGCCGGCGCATTGCCCAGCGCCACCGCGATATTGCGCAGCCAGCGCTCATGGCCGCTGCGGCGGATCGCCGAGCCTTCGGTGCGTTGCAGGAATTCGGCTTCGTCCCAGGCGAACAACTGGCTCAAGCTGGCGCGGTCGAGTTCGTTGCGGGCGCGGAAATCCGGCTCATCGGTGCGCTGGGCGAATTTGTTCCAGGGGCAGACCAGTTGGCAATCGTCGCAACCGAAGATGCGGTTGCCGATCGCCGGGCGCAGTTCGATCGGGATCGCGCCTTCGTGTTCGATGGTCAGATAGGCGATACAGCGGCGCGCATCGAGCCGGTGCGGGGCGATGATGGCCTGGGTCGGGCAGATGTCGATGCAGCGCGTGCAGGTGCCGCAGTGCGCGGTCGCCGGCGTGTCCACCGGCAACGGCAGGTCGACGTAGATTTCGCCGAGGAAAAACCACGAGCCGCCGTCCTTGTCGATCAGGCAGGTGTGCTTGCCGATCCAGCCCAGCCCGGCGTTGCGCGCCAGGGCGCGTTCCAGCACCGGCGCGGAATCGACGAACACGCGATGGCCGAACGGGCCGACCACCTCGGCCAGGCGCTCGGCCAGCCGTTGCAGGCGCTGGCGCATGAGCTTGTGATAGTCGCGGCCCAGCGCGTAACGCGCGACGTAGGCGCGTTCGCCGTCGGCCAGGGTGATCCAGGCGTCCTCGTCGTCGCGGCGGCCGTAGTCCAGACCGACCGAAATCACCCGCACCGTGCCCGGCAACAGATCGTTCGGACGCGCGCGCAGTTCGCCGTGGCGGGCCATCCAGTCCATCGAACCGTGCAGGCCCTGCGCCAGCCAGTCGAGCAGGTGGGCTTCGTCCTGGGCCAGCTCGATCCCGGAAATACCGCAGCGCTGAAAGCCGAACTCGCGCGCGATCGCGCGGATGCGCGCGGCCAGCGCGACATAGTCGGGCGCGGCGGACGCGGCCGGCGGCGGATCGGGCGGGGTGGGGCGGGCGGTTGGCGGGCTCACGATGCGGCAAGTATAGAATCGACCCATGTCTGCGACCGCTGAAACTTCCTCGCCCGCGCCGCCGCGCGGCCTGTTCGACGCGGCCGGGCTGCGCGCGATCGAAACCGCGGCCGCGGCCGAGCTGGGCGACAGCTACGCGCTGATGCGCCGCGCCGGCGAAGCGGCCTGGCGCGAATTGCTGAACCACTGGACCCGCGCGTTCCATCTGCTGGTGGTGTGCGGCCCTGGCAACAATGGCGGCGACGGCTACGTACTGGCCACCCATGCGCTGTTGTCCGGACGTCAGGCGGTGGTGGTGCGACTGCGCGAACACGCGCCGCGCGGCGAACTCGCCGAGCGCGCGGCGGCGGCGTATGCGGCCGCCGGCGGCAGCACGCTCGAATTCGACGGCGAGTTGCCCAAGGCCGATGTGATCGTCGACGCGCTGTTCGGCATCGGCCTGTCGCGCGCGCCCGACGCCGCGGCGTCGGCGCTGATCGAGGCGATCAACGCGCATCCCGCGCCGGTGCTCGCGCTGGACGTACCCAGCGGCGTCGATGCCGATCGCGGCTACGCGTATCCTTCGGCGATCCTCGCCCAGCGCACGCTCGAATTCATCGCGCCGAAGGCCGGTCTGGTGACTGGCGCAGCGCTCGATCATGCCGGCGTTTTGGCGTTGGCGAGCCTGGATCTGCCGCAGACGCTGTATCACACCCCGCCGGTAGCGGAATTGCTGCGCGCCGAGGATCTGCCGCGTTGGCTGCAACCGCGCCGACGCGACAGTCACAAGGGCCGCAACGGCCGGGTGCTGTGCATCGGCGGCGATCACGGCCACGGCGGTGCGTTGTTGCTATGCGCGCAGGCCGCGTTGCGCAGCGGCGCCGGCTTGCTCGATGCGGCGACACGGTTAGCGCACGTCGCGCCGATGCTGGCGCGTCTGCCCGAGGCGATGCCGCGCGCGATCGAGCATGCCGACGAATTGAATGGCGCGATCGACAACGCCAGCGTAATCGCGATCGGTCCTGGCTTGGGCCAGGAAAGCTGGGGAAAACAGCTGTTCGAGCGCGCCGTCGCCAGTGCGAAACCGTTGTTGCTCGATGCCGACGCGCTCAATCTGCTCGCCATCGATCCGCAACCGTTGCCGGCCGATTGCATCCTGACCCCGCATCCGGGCGAAGCCGCGCGATTGCTCGGCAGCGACACTGCGCGCGTGCAGGCCGATCGTTTCGCCGCGGTGCGCGCGCTGGTCGAACGCTACCGTTGCGTGGTCGTGCTCAAGGGCGCCGGTACTCTGATCGCTGCTCATGGTCGCGGTGTGCAGGTGATCGGCGCGGGCAATCCCGGCATGGCGGTCGGCGGCATGGGCGATGTCCTCAGCGGCGTGATCGCGGCGTTGCGCGCGCAAGGTTTCGATGCGTTCGACGCGGCCTGCGCCGGCGCCTTGCTGCATTCGGTGGCCGGCGACGAGGCCGCGCGCGAAGGCGGCGAACGCGGCCTGTTGCCCAGCGATCTGATGCCGTGGCTGCGACGCCGCGCCAATCCCGTCAACGGCGCGCGTTGAGCGCTTGCAGGCCGGTCCGATGAACTCCGATTCCGCACTTGCATCGACGATGTCCAACGATTCGATCCAACTTCATCTCAGCGACACCGATGCCACCGATGCGCTCGGCGCCGCGCTCGCCGCGGCGCGCGCGAACGCCATGCAAGCCGATGTGTTGATCGTGCATCTGCACGGCGATTTGGGCGCCGGCAAATCCACCCTGGCGCGCGCCTTGCTGCGCGCGCTTGGCGTGCAAGGCGCGATCCGCAGCCCGACCTACACCCTGGTCGAGCGTTATCCGCTCAGCGACGGCGGCGAAGCCTGGCATCTGGACCTGTACCGCATCGGCGATGCCGGCGAGCTGGAGTTCCTCGGCCTGGACGGCGGCGAGGCCTCGTTGTGGCTGATTGAGTGGCCCGAGCGCGGTCTGGGTTGGCTGCCGGCACCGGATTTGCGCATCGATCTGGACCAGGACGGGGCGGGTCGACAGGCCCGTCTGAATGCGCTCAGCGAGGGTGGACGAGCCTGGCTGGTCGCGCTCGCCGACGCGACACGTACCCGTGAGGTTGCGGCCGACTCCTGAACGATTCCATAGGAAGTCGCCCCAGGTCCCGGATTTGCAAGGGAAAAATGCTTGCAATTCGGATGGTCCGGTGCTTGACTTACGCCCATGCGAGTCAAAGGGGCCACTGTCCAGAAATTCCTGCTCGGCCTGGCGCTGCTCGCGGCGCTGGCCTGGAATCTCGCGCACGCCAGTGAAATCAAGGGCTTGGAGCTGCGCAACGGCGCCACCGGGACCCGTGCCGAAATCGCCCTCGACGGCGCCGGCGAATACAAAGTCATCAGCCTCAAGGGCCCGGATCGGCTGGTCGTCGACCTGCCGGCCTCGCGGCTGGGCAAGAATCTCAAGCTGCCGGCCGCGACCGGCATCGTCAAAGCCGTCCGCACCGGCGAGCCGCAGCCTGGCACCGCGCGGGTCGTGTTCGACCTCGCTCAGCCGATCGCGGTGCTCAAGCCGCATATCGAGCAGGGCACTTCGGGTCCGCGGCTGATTCTGGAATGGCCGGGCGACGGCTCCGAGCCAGCGCGTGTCGCCGCGCCGGCGGCTGCGGTCGCCACAGCTCCGGCCAACCCGCCGCCGCCTGCGATCGCCAACCCGGCGCCCGCGCCGGCCGCGACCACCGCCGAGCCGGCGGTCGCCTCCAACGCCGCCACCCAGCGTCTGATCGCCGAACTCGCCGCGCGTGGCGCCGCGGGTTCCGCCCCGGCGCAGAGCAGCGCGGCATTGCCGGCGGCGCGTCCGCCGCAGGCGTCGATCCCGGCTGCGACCGCGACCGCACAGACCACCACCGCGCAGACCGCGTCGGCGCTCGCCGCAGCCGCGCCGGCCAGCAGCAACCCGGTATCGCCGCCGCCGAGCGTCGCTCAGCAGGCCGCCAATCAAGCCGCCAGCCAGGCGGTGTTCGAACAGGCCGCGCAGGCCCCGGTGGCGACCACGGTTGCGACCGGCGTGCCGACCCGCATCGCCACCGGGGTTCCGACCCGGGTCGCGACCGGAGTGCCGGCGCCGATGCCCGGCGCCAGCGCCGCCGTGCCCGAAGCGGGGCCCGAGGCGATGCCGCCACCGGGCGCGACCAAGACCTTGAAAGACGTGATGCGCGGCCGCGGCATGCGGCCGTTGATCATCGCCATCGATCCCGGCCACGGCGGTCAGGACCCGGGCGCGATCGGCCTGACCGGCAAGCGCGAAAAAGACGTGACCCTGGCGATCGGCCGCGAACTGGCGCGCCAGATCAACGCCACGCCCGGCCTCAAGGCCTATATGACCCGCGACAGCGACGTGTTCATCCCGCTGCCGCGCCGCGCCCAGTTGGCGCGTCAGGCCAAGGCCGACATGTTCATCTCGATCCACGCCGATGCCGCCGAGAACCGCGCCGCCAAGGGCTCCTCGGTGTACGTGCTGTCGCTCAAGGGCGCGTCCTCGCAGCGCGCGCGCTGGCTGGCCGACAAGGAAAACTCCGCCGACCTGATCGGCGGCGTACGCCTACAGCAGACCGACAACACCCTGGCCTCGGTGCTGCTCGATCTGACCCAGAGCGGCCACATGAAGGCGTCCGAAGACGCCGCCGGGCACGTGCTCGACGGTCTCAAGGATGTCGGCAACAACCACAAGCCGCATATCGAGCGCGCCAACTTCGCGGTGCTGCGCACCTCGGACATGCCGGCGATGCTGGTCGAGACCGCGTTCATTTCCAATCCGGAAGAAGAGCGCCGTTTGACCGATCCCTCGCACCAGCGCGCCCTGGCGCGGGCGGTGCTGGCGGGGGTCAACACCTACTTCACCCGCCAGCCGCCGCCGGGCACGATGTACGCGGCGCGCGCCGAGGCCCAGCAGGCGCCGTCGGGCGGGTTCGGCGGCGGAAGTCCCTGATCGCCGACGCGGTGTGTTCGAACTGATTCGATCGCCGCGCATTTGCTTCGTCTGCCCGTTCGACTTCCTCGAATCGATCCCATGAACGCCGCACCCGATGCCGAGCTGATCGCCGCGGTGCGTCGCTGGCTGGCCGAGCGCCGCGCGTTGTGGATCAATCAGGCGTATCGGCACGAGGGCGAGCCGGCGCAGCGTGAGTACTTTCTCAAGCCGCTTGATGGCGGCGCGATCCAGCTCGGTTTCGACGATTGGCTGGATCGGTACGAGGATGCGACCGACCTGTACTTTCGCCATGAGCGGCGGCGCTTCGACAGTCTGGAGCTGGCGTTGGCCTATACCTTCGAGCGATTACCGCTGCAGGTTGGGGATTTCGGTCGCGCGATGGATTCACGCTAGCCCTCACAGGCCCTCACCCCAGCCCTCTCCCGCAAGCGGGAGAGGGAGTTCTTCTCGCGCTTGCGGCGACCGCAGGGAGTGCAAGGCTGAGAAGGTGCCCGCAGGGCGGATGAGGGCGCTCCTCGCCCGCTGACCTTCGAGACGCTACCAACAACGAGCCCCCAAACCACAAGCCCCGGATCGCGGCGACCCGCACCCAGCGGCTATCATCGATCCCCATCCCCCGACGGTGCCGCGCGCACCGAAACGCCGCCCGTGAGCATCCGCCAACTCCCCGATACCCTCATCAACCAGATCGCCGCCGGCGAAGTGGTCGAGCGGCCCGCGTCCGTGGTCAAGGAACTGGTCGAGAACGCGCTCGACGCGGGCGCGCGCCGGGTCGACATCGACCTGGAAGAAGGCGGCGTGCGCCTGATCCGCATCCGCGACGACGGCAACGGCATCACCCCCGAAGAACTGCCGCTGGCGGTGTCGCGCCACGCCACCAGCAAGATCGCTTCGCTCGACGACCTCGAAGGCGTCACCACGCTCGGGTTTCGCGGCGAGGCATTGCCTTCGATCGCCTCGGTCAGCCGCTTCGCGCTGTCCTCGCGCCGCATCGGCGAAGACCGCGGCGCGGTGCTGGAGATCGACGGTGGCCGGCTCGGCGAAGTCACGCCCAAGTCGCATCCGCAGGGCACCACGGTCGAAGTGCGCGACCTGTTCTTCAACGTGCCGGCGCGGCGCAAATTCCTGAAGGCCGAGCGCACCGAGCTGGGCCATATCGAAGAATGGCTGCGCCAGCTCGCGCTCGCGCGGCCGGACGTCGAACTGCGCGTGTCGCATAACGGCAAGGCGACCCGGCGCTGGAAAGGCGAGGGCGACCTGATCGACATGGGCCTGTCGGACGTGCGCATCGGCGAGGCGCTCGGCGAGGAATTCGCCAAGAACGCGTTGCGCGTGGATCACAGCGGCGCCGGCCTGCGCCTGCACGGCTGGATCGCGCAGCCGTCGTACAACCGCGCCAGCGCCGATCAGCAGTATCTGTATTGCAACGGCCGCTCGGTGCGCGATCGCAGCATCGCCCATGCGGTCAAGCAGGCCTATGCCGACGTGCTGTTCCACGGCCGGCAGCCGGCGTATGTGTTGTTTCTCGAACTCGATCCGCGCCGGGTCGACGTCAACGTGCATCCGGCCAAGCACGAAGTGCGCTTCCGCGATGCGCGGCTGATTCACGACTTCGTCTATCGCACCCTCAACGATGCGCTGGCGCAGACCCGCGCCGGCACTATGCCGTCGGCGCAGGTGCCCGGCGGCGGCGATCCGTTCGCCGCGGCCAACGGCGACGGCGCCGCGCCGTCGAACATGTACCAATACCGGCCGACCGCGCCGCTGGGTTTGCAGGTCAGCGAAACACGCGCCGGTTATGCCGCTCTGTACGGCAGCGGCGGCGGCTCGGTGTCCGGCCCCGCACCGGGCGCCGGGCTGTATGCCGGCGCCGGCAGCGCCTACGCCGGCCCCGCGCCGGGCATGCCGCGTCCGGCGCTGCCACACAGCGACGACGACACTTTGCCGCCGCTGGGTTATGCGATCGCACAGCTGCACGGCATCTACGTGCTGGCCGAAAGCGCCGAAGGCCTGATCGTGGTCGACATGCACGCCGCGCACGAACGCATCGGTTACGAAAAACTCAAGAACGCGCACGACGGCGAAGGCCTGCGCACCCAGCCGCTGCTGGTGCCGGCGACCCTGGCGGTGTCCGAGCGCGAGGCCGAGGTCGCCGAGCGCGAGGAGGCCACGCTGATCGCGCTGGGCTTCGAAGTGACCCGCAGCGGCCCGCAGTCGCTGACCCTGCGCGCGGTGCCGGCGCTGCTCGCCCACGGCGACGTCGAGGCGCTGCTGCGCGACGTGCTGGCCGACCTGCGCGAACACGGCGAATCGCGCCGGGTCGCCGCGGCGCGCGACGAACTGCTGTCGACCATGGCCTGCCACGGCGCGGTGCGCGCCAATCGCCGTCTCACTTTGCCCGAAATGAATGCCTTGCTGCGCGAGATGGAAGCCACCGAACGCTCCGGTCAATGCAATCATGGGCGTCCCACCTGGGCACGCTTCAGCCTGCCCGAAATCGACCGCTGGTTCCTGCGAGGGCGTTGAGATGGCTGCTGCTTCCACGTTGTTGCGACTGATCCCCAAGCCGCTGTTGTGCGCGGCCCTGCTGGCGCCGGCGCTGGCCGCCTGCGACTCGCCGCAGCAGCAGGCGCAGGCCAAGCGCGAGGCCGAGCAGGTCGCCGCGGCCAGCGCGACCTTCGCCCGCGACGAACAACTGTGGCGCGAACACCGCCGCGAAGAACTGCTCAAGCCCGACGGCTGGACCAGCCTGATCGGCCTGCATCCGATCGACGAGGGCTCGCACTATTTCGGCAGCGATCCCGACAACGGCATTCGCGTCGCCGCCGGCCCGGAGCATTTCGGCTTGTTGTCGTTGAACAAGGACAAGCTGCGTTTCGTGCCCGAGCGCGGCGCGGCGCTCACGCTCAACGATCAGCCGCTCAAGGGCGCGGCCACCTTGCTCGCCGACGACTATCCGGCCGGGCCAAGCAAGATCGGTTTCGACGACGGCAAGGGCGTGCTGACCGTGATCAAGCGCGGCGACCGCTATCTGCTGCGGGTCCGTCATGCCGAAGCGCCGACCCTGACCGGGTTCAAGGGCATCGACTATTGGCCGGCGCAGGAAGACTGGAAGATCAGCGCCAAGTTCGTCGCCCATCCGGCCGGCAAGACCATCGACATCGCCAACATCATCGGCACGATCGAGGCCACGCCCAATCCCGGCGCGGTCGAGTTCGAGCGCGACGGCCAGACCTACCGCATCGAAGCGCTGGATCAGGGCGGCGACGAACTGATGCTGGTGTTCGCCGATCGCACCAGCGGTCACACCAGCTACAGCGCCGGGCGCTTCCTTGACGTGTCGCGGCCGAACCTGCAGGGCAAGGTCATCCTGGATTTCAACAAGGCCTACAACCCGCCGTGCGCGTTCACCGCGTACGCGACCTGTCCGTTGCCGCCGCCGGAAAATCGTCTGAATCTGGAAGTGCTGGCCGGCGAGAAAACCTACAAGCCCAGCGCCGCCGCGGCGCCGGGCGGCGACACCGAGCACGGTGCGAAACCCGAAACCGCCGCCGCGCCCGCGTCGTAACAAATCTTCCTTACCTTCGGGCGTTGTCGCTCGAGTTCACCGAGACCATCTGCCGATGCGGTTCATGAAGTTGTTCGTCCTGCCCTTGTTCGTCGCCAGCGCCTTGAGCGTTTCGCTGACCTCCGCCACCGCCATCGCCGGCGGTGAGCAGGCCGCGGTCGCGGCGACCAAGACGCCGCCGGTGCCGCTGCTGTGGAAGGTGTCCGACGCCGACAACGCGGTGTACCTGCTGGGCTCGTTCCATTTGCTACGCGCCGACGACTATCCGCTGTCGTCCGACATCGATCAGGCTTTCGCCGGTTCCGACAAGCTGATCTTCGAGGTCTCGCCGCAGGAGATGTTCGACCCGGGCGTGCCGCAGCGTTTCATGCAGCGCGCGCGCTACGACGACGGCCGCACCCTCAGCCAGGTGCTGCCGGGCGATCTGCGCGAAAAACTCAACCGCGTGCTGGCCAAGAACGGCCGCTCGCTGAGCCAGGTCGATGCGCTTGAACCGTGGTTCGTCAATCTATCGCTGGTGCTGGGCGTGTCGCAGTCGATGGGTTTCAGCCCGCAGCTCGGCCTGGACCAGTACCTGATGCGGCAGGCGGCCGAAGCCGGCAAGCCGGCGCTGGGCCTGGAGAGCATGGACAGCCAGCTGCAGATCATGGACTCGGGCCCGCTGCCCGAGCAGATCAAGGCGCTGCGCGAATTCCTCGACAAGCCCGAGGACGTGCCGGGCATGCTCGACGACATCCACAGCGCGTGGCGCAATGCCGACATCGCCAAGCTCGACGAAAAAGCGCGCGTGGAGATGAAGGAAAAGACGCCCGAGACCTACCGCATGGTCAATCTCGAGCGCAACGAGGCCTGGATCCCGCAGATCCAGAAGCTGCTCGACGACTCCAAGAAGGGCGACAGCCTGGTGGTGGTCGGCACCATGCATCTGCTCGGCGACGATGGCCTGATCGAACGTTTGCGCGGCAAGGGTTACAAGATCGAGCGGATCTGTTCGGCCTGCGCGATCGGTACGTCGGATGTGGCGTTGCCGATCGAGGTTCCGACGCCGGAAGGCGCGACTGCGCCTAAGTCCGATAAGCCCGCTTCCGACAAGCCGGCCGCCGACAAACCGGTCCCGAGCAAATCTGCTCCGGCCAAGCCGTAACAGCACGATGCAGGGAGCGCCGTTACCGCGATGACGCGGTCGCGGCTCGCGCCGCTCCTACAGGGTGGCTATGCAGCTTTTGCTTGAGCTTGAAGCCGCGCAGTTCATCCAGCGCTGCGAAGCCATGCACTCGCGTTAGCAAACA
>NZ_LMHM01000011.1:314631-314714 GCF_001427785.1 Lysobacter sp. Root690 | reverse complement strand
CCCGCCGCTTTAGTGGCGGAAGCTTTTGATCCTGCTTGCAGTTTCTAAAGCTTTGAAAGCTTTAGAGCCTTTGAAGCCAAAAG
>NZ_LMHM01000011.1:314488-314560 GCF_001427785.1 Lysobacter sp. Root690 | reverse complement strand
CAAAGAAAAACGCTTTTCTTTGAATCAAGAGCCCGCGCGTGCGGTGCATACGCAGGCATGCGCCACACGAGG
>NZ_LMHM01000011.1:304372-314464 GCF_001427785.1 Lysobacter sp. Root690 | reverse complement strand
TCGGTGGCGCACGGCGCACATCCATGTGCGCCGCCCTACGGGTGTGCTTTTGTTCTCGCGAGTTACAAGCCTCGCGGCGCTGGATGAACTGCGCGAATTGCGGCCCCAAAGCGAAAGCCTCTTCCTACCTGTAGGAGCGGCGTCCTACTGGATTTCCTTTGGTCACAAGCCGCGACCGCGCCACTAAGACAACATCGCAACCTGCGCCAAGCCCGCAGCCCTGCCAGGACCATGCGAGCTTAAATCTCAAACAAGCGCTTCTAGATCGAAGCGCCAGCCAACGCATTCGCCGGCACCAGCACGATGCAATCCACCGGACACGCCGGAACGCACAACTCGCAGCCCGTGCACAACGGCTCGATCACCGTATGCATATGCTTCGCCGCGCCGATGATCGCATCGACCGGACACGCCTGAATGCACTTGGTGCAACCGATGCAATCGGCTTCGACGATCAAGGCCACCGGCGCGGCCTTGTGCTCGCCGCGACTACGGTCGTACGGCCGCGCCGGCACCCCGAGCAAGCGCGCCAACGCACGCGCGCCGGCGTCGCCGCCGGGCGGGCAATGATCGACACCGGCCTCGCCCCGCGCCATCGCCTCCGCGTACGGACGACAACCCGCGTAGCCGCACTGGCCGCATTGGGTTTGCGGCAGCAGGCGGTCGAGGCGTTCGGTCAGGTCCATAAAGGCAGAAGTGAGTTCATAGGAGTGAGGAGTGAGTAAGAGCGGGGAAACGGCAAGCGTGCTCGTGCTTCGGCTCTTACTCGTTTCTCACTCTTCCGCACTCGTTTCTCGCTTCACCGCACAGGCATGCCCGGCGCGGCGCCGTCGTCCGCGTCGAGCAGGGCCAGCGCGCCGGCGTCGAAACCGGCCGACAAAATCATGCCTTCGCTCAGGCCGAAGCGCATCTTGCGCGGGGCGAGGTTGGCGATGAACACGACCTTGCGGCCGACCAGTTTTTCCGGCTCGGCGTAGGAGCCGCGGATGCCGGAGAAGATCTGGCGCGTGCCCAGTTCGCCGGCGTCGAGTTCGAAACGCAGCAGCTTGTCGGAGCCTTCGACGAACTCGCAGGCCAGCACCTTGCCGATGCGCAGGTCGAGCTTGGCGAAATCGTCGATGCCGATCGTCGCCGCGGCGCCCGCTTCGGACTTCGCGGCCTCGGGCTTCGCGGCGGCCGGCGCGGCTTTCGCGGTTTCGGTCGCGACCACGGCGGTCGGTGCGGTCGGGGCGAGGGATTCTTTGCTGGCTTCGATCATGGCGTCGATGAGTTTGGTGTCGATACGGGTGAACAGCGGCGTGTAGGCGCCGATGGTGTGGGCGGTCAGCGGCGCGGCGAGATCGCCCCAATGCACGACCGGCGCGGCGAGGAAGATTTCGGCTTCCGAGGCGACCCGCGGCAGCACCGGCTTGAGCGCGGCGGCGAGCACGCGGAACAGATTCAGGCCCTGGGTACACACCGCCTGCAGTTGCGCCTCGCTGCCTTCTTCCTTGGCCAGCACCCACGGTTTGTGTTCGTCGATGTACTTGTTGGCCTCGTCGGCCAACGCCATGGTCATGCGCACCGCGGCCGCGGCTTCGTTGCGATCGTAGGCATCGGCGATCGGGCCGAGCTGGGCGACGAAACGCTCGTACATCGCCGCATCCGGCAATTGCGCGGCGAGCTGGCCGCCGAAGCGCTTCTCGATGAAACCGGCGCAGCGGCTGGCGAGGTTGACGAACTTGCCGACCACGTCGGAATTCACCCGCGCGACGAAGTCGGCGAGGTTGAGGTCGATGTCCTCGACGCCGCCGTTGGTCTTGGTGGCGAAGTAATAGCGCAGCGCTTCGGGGTCCAGGCCGACGTCGAGGTAGGTGCGGGCCTGGATGAAGGTGCCGCGAGCCTTGGACATTTTTTGTCCATCGACCATCAGGTAGCCGTTGACGTGCAGCTTGGTCGGCGCGCGGAAGCCGGCGCCGTGCAGCACCGCCGGCCAGAACAGGCCGTGGAAGGTGACGATGTCCTTGCCGATGAAGTGGTGCAGTTCGGCCTGGCTGTCGCGCGCGAGGTAGGACCAGAAGTCCAGGCCCTTACGCTCGGCCAGCGCCTGGAAGCTGCTGAGGTAACCGATCGGCGCATCCAGCCACACGTACAGGAACTTGCCCGGGTGGCCGGGAATCTCGAAGCCGAAGTAGGGCGCGTCGCGCGAGATGTCCCATGCGCGCAGGCCGCCTTCGACATTCAGCCATTCGTGCAGCTTGGCCTTGACACCCGGGGTGGCGACATCACCGGCCATCCATTCGCGCAGGAACGCGTCGAAGTGGCCGACTTCGAAGAAGAAGTGCTCCGACTCGCGCAGCTCCGGCGTGGCGCCGCTGACCACCGAACGCGGTTCCTTGAGTTCGGTCGGCGCGTAGGTCGCGCCGCAGTGTTCGCAGTTGTCGCCGTACTGGTCGGGCGTGCCGCAGTTCGGGCAGATGCCCTTGACGTATCGGTCGGGCAGGAACATGCCCTTGACCGGGTCGTACAACTGCGCGACCGAGCGCCGGCTGATGTGGCCGGCGTTGTCCAGGCGCGCGTAGAAGCCTTCGGTCAGGCCGCGGTTGCCGGCCGAGTGGGTCGAGTCGTAGTGATCGAAGGCCACGCCGAACGCGGCGAAGTCGCGCTCGTGGCTGACCTGGATCGCGGCGATGAAGGCTTCCGGGGTGACCCCTGCCTTTTCCGCGGCCAGCATGATCGGCGTGCCGTGGGTGTCGTCGGCGCAGATGTAATGGACCGTGTTCGCGCTCATGCGCTGCGCGCGGCACCAGATGTCGGCTTGCATGTAGCCGACCAGGTGGCCCAGATGCAGGTGACCGTTGGCGTAGGGCAGGGCGTTGGAGACGACGATTTCGCGAGACATGGGCGGGGTGGCCGTAGGTGGTCGTGAATTATGGCATGGGGCTGCGTGGGGGCTGGCGCAGGGGATGGGGGGCTTTGACGGGTTGGGCTGGGCTTTCGGCTTTGGCTTTGGATTTGGCTTCTGCTTCTGCTTCGGCTTGCGTTTGCTTTTGCTCGTCATTCCCGCGAACGCGGGAATCCAGGGCCTTTCGTGCGAGAACGTTTGAAGTCACTGGATTCCCGCGTTCGCGGGAATGACGAATCGGAAGTGGCGTGAGATTGGGATGCCCTTTAAAAGCAGAGCCCGGCCAACGCCAGAACAAACCTACCAAAACAAGAAACCCGGCCAAGGCCGGGTTTCCGTGTAGTCACACCGGACCGGCCTCGGTTATTCGTGACGCATCCAGGTCTGGGTGCGGCCGATCAGCGAGAAGCCCATGAAGCCGCGCACGTCGAGCTTCTTGCCGCTGTCGGTCGGGGTGACCTTGACCGAATAGACCTTGCCGGTGACCGGGTCGAGGATCTGGCCGCCGTCCCAGGTGTCGCCGTCCTTGCGGATGCCCCACAGGATGACCATGCCCTTGACCGGCTTGTTCTTGCGCTCGCCCGAGCACTTGTCGCACAGCGGGTTCGGGCCGCGCTCGGATTGCAGGATTTCGCTGACCCGGCCGGCGAGGCTGCCGTCCTTGGCTTCGTAGATTTCGACCACCGACTTCGGCTTGCCGGTCTTGTCGTCGATCGTGGTCCACGAGCCGACCGGCGTGGACTGGGCGAACGCCGCGGTCGGCAGCGCCAGCAACAGCAATGCAAGCAGTTTGATACGCATGTGTCCCCTCCCAGGGATAAGGCGTGATTCGGACCGCGCCGGCCGGGCCGGGTGGCGGTTGTGATCTTTATACCGCATCCGCCGGGGTATGGAAGTCGCGGCGCGATGGGCTCCGGGCAAAAAAGAAGCCCGGCTCGCGCCGGGCTCCGTGTGCTCGATGAACGGCTCAGTTGAAGTTGTATTCCAACTGCGCCGAGATCTCGCGGCCGATCGGGCTGTAGGCTCGATAGAAATACGGATACGCGTCGTAGCCGTCGTCGCTCGGGTGGAACTTGTTGAACACGTTGTTGACGAACACGGTGACCTTGGCCCGGTCGGTGATCTGCTTGCCGAGGTTCAGGTTCCACAGGAAGTACGGGGCGATGCGGCCGGTTTCCTGCCAATTCGGCAAGGTGCCGTAGCGGGTCATGAACACGGTCGCGTTCCAGGCGTCCTTCTGCCACGACACCGAGCCGCGCACGCGGCTGCGGAAGTCGAAGTTGCCCGGATCGTCGCGCCAGTTCTTTTCGACCGGATCGGTCGCCAGTAGCTGGCGTTCGCTCTTGAGCGTGTGGGTCCAGCCCAGTTCCATGCGGTAATCGCCGAAGCGTTCGGTGCTCAGGCGCCAGTTCATCGCAGCGTCCAGGCCGGTCACGTGCAGCAGCGACTGGTTGACCGGGCCGCTGCGGATGTTGGTCACGCGGTCGGTCAGTTCGCCCGGCGCGGCCACGCGGGTGACGCGGCTGGTGATCTCGCGGCAGAACGCCGAATCGGCAGCGAACTGGAACGGCTGGCGGGTGCGGGTCAGACCGGTGCGGCAGCCGCCCTCGTTGTCGAGGATGTAGGTGCTGCTGAGCGTGGTTACCGCGTCGTCGAGCTTGATGTCGTAGTAGTCCACCGACATCGACAGGCCGTCGGTGAGGTCCCAGACCAGGCCCGCGCCCCACGACTCGCCGGTTTCCTCGGTCAATCCCGGCTCGCCCTTGCTGGTGGCGAACATCGAGTAGTTGTAGACCGAGCCCGTGCACGACGCCGCCGGCAGGTTGGCGTTGAGGCAGCGGTAGGTGTCGAGCGGGGTGCTGAAGCTGCCGCTGCCTTCGTTGAACACGAAGTGCATGTCCGGCGCCTTGAAGCTGGTCGAGTAGTTGGCGCGGAACAGAAGGCTATCGAGCGGACGCCACTCCAGGCCGGCGCCCCAGGTCTTGGCGTCGTCGACCGCGGTGATGTCGTCGTACTTGTCGAAGCGGCCGGCCAGGCTGGCCTTCAACGACGGCAGGATCGGAATGCTGAACTCCAGGCCCGCGGCGTAGCGGTCGCGATCGCCGCCGCCGTTGGTGCCGGTCAGGCCGTAGGCCTCCATCACCGTCGGCAGGATCGCCGGCGGCGATTCCAGGTCGTAACCCTGCGAGGTGAAGTCCAGCACCGCGGCGAAGCTGAGCGGACCGGCCGGCAGGTCGAACAGTTCGCCCGACAGCGTCGCGCTGCCCTGGTTGACCCACGACTTGGACTGGTACTTGAGGATCGTCGACATCGACTGGTACTGCGCCGGCGTCAGCGGCGTGTACAGGCGATCGAGATTGATCCTGTAGCGCGGCGTGCCGGTGGTGTTCAGGCGCGGGCCGAAGAACCAGTCGGTGACCGCCGAGCCGTCCAGGCGCGGACGGGTGCGGTCGGCGCGGTATTCGGCGCGGCCGACGGTCACGTCCCAGTCGAAACGATCGCCGAGGGTGCCGCGCAGGCCGAAGGCCACGTCGAGCGATTTCTCGGTGAAGCGCTGGTACATCGCATCCAGGCCGCCCACTTCCGCCGGGGTGAAGATGCGCTGCATGTTCATGTTGGCGTTGAGGCCGGTGTCGAACCAGGTGGTGACCCGGCCGGTGCCGTCGATGTGCGGGCCGCTGATCGCCTCGGTGCCGCCGGACAACTTGGACTTGGAGTAGAAGCCCTGCAGGCTGGTCCAGGCCTCGATGCCGTTGGCGAAATCGTAGGTGGCGTACAGATAACCCGACCAGTCGCTGTTGCCGTTGGCGATGGTCTGGTAGCCCACGTCCTTCCACGAGCCGCAGCCCTGGCCGAGGTTGACCACGGCGCGGGTGCCGGCGGAGACCGAGCGGAAGTTGAAAGGCACCAGTTCGCCGCCGAAGCGGTCGCACACACCGGCCGGAGGCGCGATGTAGGAATTGGCCGCGCCGCCCGGGCGATTGAGGCGGATCGAGGCGCTGGGCTGGTTGACGCCGAGCTCGGGCACCGGGCGCGGGTTGTCGTCGGTGGAATCCATGAAGTCTCGCTGGAACGCGAACACCGGTTCGTCGGCGAAATACTCGAGCGCGTAGGTCACGCTCCAGTTGTCGCCGGAACGGCCGCCGACCCACTGCAGATTGCCGAAGTCGCCGCCGCCGGTGGTCGAGGTACCGCCGCGCAGGGTGATCTTGTCGCCGCTGAAGTCGGTCTTGAGCACTACATTGATCACGCCGGCCACGGCGTCGGAGCCGTAGATCGCCGAGGCGCCGCCGGACAGGATCTCGATCCGGTCGACCGCCGCCGAGGGGATGTTGCCGAAATTCTGGAAGTTGCTCTGGCCGTTGTACGGGAACGGGTAGTCCGCCGCGCGGCGGCCGTTGATCAGCAGCAGGGTGCGGCCCGGGCCCAGCCCGCGCAGGTTGACCGGGCTGCCGTTCGGGGTGAAGCCGCCGGCCGAGTTGAGTTCGTTCTGGGTCGTGCCGCCGTTCTGGGTCAGCGTGCTAAGCGCATCGAACACGGTGACGAAGCCTTCGCGCTGGATCTGCGCGGAGCTGATCACGGTGACCGGCGACGGCCCTTCGATCTGGGTGCGCTTGATGCGCGAGCCGGTGACCACGACGCCGCCGATGTCGGTGGTCTTCTTGTTGCTAGTGGACAACTCGTCGACCGAAGCCGGCGTCTGGGCGAACGCCGCCCCCGCGGCGCTGACGAAAATCGCGGCGACAAGCGCCCGCGACAGCCTGCTCGGGCGCAGGCCGCAGTGATGGTGTGGCATCGGTTTGGATCCCCTGGAAGCGTCGAAACGTGCGTGGCTGGGTTTCAGCCTGTTTGCCGACCCTGGCGGTTGATCATTCCTTTCGAGCTGGAACTTAACATGCAGTTAACCGGAATGTCATGCAAATCCAATCTGTTCGTGTTCCGACCCTGTCAACCGATTGTAGGTTATTGATTTTTATTGTTTAAATTTCGTATTTGGTGGTCTATTCACGTACTTTTATCGTCTATTAGACCTATTAAGCATGTTGTTCTGCGCCATAAATACGCCGTTTCGTCGGAAAGTTTGCCAATTTGAGATTGTATTTTGCGGCGGGCCGGTGCTCGCCCCGGGCGGCTCGTGTCGGCACTGGCGCGCGGTCGAATCAGCGGGGTCTCGACGACGTGAGCGCTGCGCGCGCTGCGTCGTAGCGAGCGGGTCGCCAAGCCGACGCGGGACGCGCGAACCGGCAGGCTTTACCATGTGGTCCGGCCGCTTCGCGGCGCGTTCCCCCCTATCAGAGCTTCCATGCGCAACCACCCCCCGCGCCCGGCCGGATCGCCGGCATGAGCGACAGCCTGCAAGCCGCGATCGCGGCGATTTTTCTTCCCGATACCGAACTGAGCCTGGCCGACAGCGAGGCGCGCGTGCGCGCCGGCGCGGCCGAGGGCCGGGTCGCGGTGTCGATCACCGCCGGTTACGCGCTCGAAGGCATGCGCGCCGCGCTCGAAGCGGCGATCGCCGCGGTGCTGGCGCCGCAGGGTCTGAGCCTGGCGAGCCTGGAACTCACCTCGCGGATCGTCTCGCACGCGGTGCAGCCGAAGCTGTCGCCGCTGCCGAACGTGCGCAACCTGATCGCGATCGGTTCGGGCAAGGGCGGCGTCGGCAAATCGACCACCGCGGTCAACCTGGCCCTGGCCCTGGCCGCCGACGGCGCCCGCGTCGGCGTGCTCGATGCCGACATCTACGGCCCCAGCGTGCCGATGATGCTCGGCCTGCATGGCCGCCCCGACAGCCCCGACGGCAAGAGCATCGAGCCGATGCGCGCGCACGGCATCGAGGCGATGTCGATCGGCCCGCTGGTCGAACAGGACACGCCGATGATCTGGCGCGGCCCGATGGCGACCTCGGCGCTGACCACCTTGCTCAACGACACCCAATGGAGCGAGCTGGACTACCTGATCGTCGACCTGCCGCCGGGCACCGGCGACATCCAGCTGACCCTGTCGCAGAAGATTCCGGTCGCCGGCGCGGTGATCGTGACCACGCCGCAGGACGTGGCCACGCTGGACGCGCGCAAGGCGCTGCGTATGTTCGAGAAGGTCGAGGTGCCGGTGCTGGGCCTGATCGAGAACATGGCCGTGCACGTGTGTTCGAACTGCGGCCACGCCGAGCATCTGTTCGGCGAAGGCGGCGGCGCGCGCATGGCCGCGCAGTACGGCGTGCCGCTGCTCGGCAGCCTGCCGCTGCAGATCGCGATCCGCGAGCAGGGCGACGCCGGCGTGCCGGTGGTCGTCGCCCAGCCCGATTCGGCCGCGGCCCGCGCCTACCGCGGCGCCGCGCGCCGGCTGGCCGTGCAACTGGCGCGGCGGCCGCGGGTCAGCCCGTCGATCTCGGCGTCGCTGCTGGGTTGACGCCGGCCGCTGGAAATCAGCGAGCGGACGCGGGCCGGATCGAAGCCCGCCGCCGCATCCACCTCTTACAATGCGCGGCTACGGCCGCTTACCACTGGAACACCGCATGAGCATCAAGTCCGACCGTTGGATCCGCCGCATGTCCGAGCAACCCGGCGGCATGATCGAGCCGTTCGAAGCCGGCCAGGTCAAGCACGCCGCCGACGGCCAGCGCATCGTCAGCTACGGTACCTCCAGCTACGGCTACGACGTGCGTTGCTCGCGCGAGTTCAAGGTGTTCACCAACATCAACTCGACCATCGTCGACCCGAAGCATTTCGATCCGGGCAGCTTCGTCGACATCGAGAACGACGTGTGCATCATCCCGCCGAACTCGTTCGCGCTGGCGCGCACGGTCGAATACTTCCGCATCCCGCGCGACGTGCTGGTGGTCTGCCTGGGCAAGAGCACCTACGCGCGCTGCGGCATCATCGTCAACGTGACCCCGCTGGAACCGGAGTGGGAAGGCCACGTGACCCTGGAATTCAGCAACACCACGCCGCTGCCGGCGCGCATCTACGCCAACGAAGGCGTGGCGCAGATGCTGTTCTTCCAGTCCGACGAAGTCTGCGAGACCTCGTACAAGGACCGCGGCGGCAAGTACCAGGGCCAGACCGGCGTGACCCTGCCGCGCACCTGATCGCGGCGCCGGGCCGATCGGCGGCGCCGCGGCCGGCAGGGCGCGGGTCGCCGCAGCGGGTGGTTCGATACCCCTGATGCGCCCGACCCGCGCGTTCGCGGACGAGCGGGTGCCTGCGCACGCGCAACGGTGTGCGATCGGCGTGGCCGGACTGATATCTTTTTGTGGGAATCTCCCATCGGTGCGTCGCGGCGGGGAGCCGCGCGCGTCGCCCTTTCGTGTACGGAGCAGGCATGGACCCGCAACAAAACCCTTATCAGACGCCGCAGTCGTCGTTGAACGAATTCCACTACAGCGGCGGCGACGACGAACTGGCCGATCGCGGCATTCGCCTGGTCGCGGCGTTGATTGACGCGGCGATCATGTTCGCGGTGATGGTGCCGATCATGCTGGTCGGCGGCTACCTCGATCAGATAATGCAGGCGTATCAGACGGGCGAGAGCAGCCTGGGCCTGCAATTCATGTGGGGCCTGATCGGAATCATCGTGTCGTTCCTGATCCAGGCCTATCCGCTCAATGCGAGCGGTCAGACCTGGGGCAAGAAGGTCATGAAGATCAAGATCGTCGACATGGACGGTCTGCAGCCGAGTCTGGCCGAGTTGCTGGGCAAGCGTTATGGATTCGCGCAGGGGATCGGGCTGATTCCTTGTCTGGGCGCGGTGGTGCAGTTGGTCGATGTGTTGATGATCTTTCGCGATGATCGGCGTTGCTTGCACGATCATGTTGCCGGCACCAAGGTGGTGGTGGCGCGTTGATTGGGTGATTGGGGTTGAGTGTTGGATGAGGACGCGTCGGTGCCGAGCATCGGCGCGTTTTCTTTTTTGGGGTGGTGTGGACGTGTCGCACGGCGGCGCGGTGCCGAGGGTTTGAATCGATTGTTTGATCAGGTGGCGCGGATTTTGCGGTTCTCGTCTTTGGGACGGTGGCTGCAAGGGCGCTCTCAGGCTGCAGGGGCACTCTCACGCGAAGAAGCCTCCTGCGGCGCAAGTCATCAAGCCTCAGCGGCTTTTGCTGTTCCCCCCTTTGGAAAAGCGGGGTAGGGGGGATTCGCTTTTACACGACCCCGCGCCCTGCGGTGCAGCCTTAGGCTTTGACGCTCTTAAAGCTCTTAAAGCTCTTA
>NZ_LMHM01000011.1:304025-304332 GCF_001427785.1 Lysobacter sp. Root690 | reverse complement strand
ACGAGACATCCTGTCTCGGTGGCGCACGGCGCACATCCATGTGCGCCGCCCTTCGGGTGTGCTCTTGTTCTCGCGAATTACAGGGCTCGCAGCGCTGGGAGCGAACCTGACCTCGGGCGAAAGCCACATGACCTACCTGTAGGAGCGGCGCGAGCCGCGACCGCGCGACCACGGTCACCTCGAAACTTGCGGCGTAGTTGCGTTCCTGCAGTCGCGGCTCGCGCCGCTCCTACAGTGAGGCCAGGCGACTTTAGCTTTGGCTTTAGCCTGAAGCCGCGCAGTTCACCCAGCGCTACGAAGCGGCAAC
>NZ_LMHM01000011.1:303909-303991 GCF_001427785.1 Lysobacter sp. Root690 | reverse complement strand
GCGCATGGATGCGCGTCGCGCGCCACCGGGACAAGGATGTCCCGTGTGGCGCGTGCCTGCGTCTGCTCCGCACTTGCGGGCC
>NZ_LMHM01000011.1:299309-303850 GCF_001427785.1 Lysobacter sp. Root690 | reverse complement strand
CTTTTGTCGCTTTAGACAAAAGAAAGTAACTCGGCCGCTTGCGGACGAAAGCTGTTGATCTTGGCTTTGCCTCAAAGGCTTCAAAGCTTCAGAAGCTGCAAGCAGGATCAAAATCCGCCACTGAATCGGCGGGTAACTTTTCACCTCATGCCGCGCAGGCGCCTCAACGCCCCTGCGGCTTCTGATACGTAACAAAAAACCCCTGCAAATCCCCGTTCTCGATGTACGGCGCCACGCTAAGCACGTCATAACCTCGCGTGGTGAAGGCCTGATGCGCGCGGCTGAGCGCATTGGCCGCGCCCTGGTTGCGGAAACCCCAACTGGCGTCGACCCACACGGTGACCGCGCGCAGGCGCTGGGTCACGGCTTCGTCGGCGACTTTGTCGGGGTTCTTGTCGAACAGGCCGGCGTGAGCAGGTGCGGCGATGGCGGCGGCGGTGAGCAGGGCGGCGAGCAGCAAGCGGTGCATGGGGGAGGCTCCGTGATCAGGCGAAAGGCGGGTGTCAGTGTTCGGCGCCGGCGGCGATGCGGCGGTCGGTGTGGGTGGTCAGCGCGGCCTCGAGCGCCACGCGCAGGCCTTGCGCGACCGTTTCGATCGCCAGGCTCGCCACGCCGGGATGGCGCGCGGCCTGCGCCGGCGAATACGGGATATGCACGAAGCCGCCGCGAACGCCGACGGTGTCGTTGCGTTCGCGCAGCCGATGCATCAGCCCGTAGAAAACGTGGTTGCACACATAGGTGCCGGCGGTCTGCGAAATCTCCGCGGGGATGCCGGTCGCGCGTACCGCGGCGAGCATGGCCTTGATCGGCAGGTCGCTGAAATAGGCGGCGGGGCCGTCGGCGGCGATCGCGCGGTCGATCGGCTGCGCGCCGAGGTTGTCGGGAATGCGCGCGTCGTCGACATTGATCGCGATGCGCTCGATCGACAACTGGGCGCGGCCGCCGGCCTGGCCGACGCACAGCACCAGCTTGGGGCGCAGCGCGCTGATAGCGTCGTCGAGTTCGCGCAGGGATTGATCGAAAGTAACCGACAGACAGCGCGTGGCGATGCGATGGTCGGCGACGACTTCGCCGTCGAGCATGCGCACCGCTTCCCAACTGGGGTTGTCCGACTCGCCGCCGAACGGCGCGAAACCGGTCAGCAACACCGTGCGCGGCGCGGCGTGGCGATGCATCGAGTCGATCGCGCTCGACTTCGGTTTCGCGGCGGGTTTCGCCGCGCTCTTGGTCGCTGCGCGCTTACGCGCAGCGACGGTTCCGGCAGCCGTCGGTTTTTTCATCGCAGTGCGATCCAGTACATCAGCAGGACATTGCACACCAGCAGCACCAGCCCGGTCGGCCATTGCGCGCGGATCACGCCGTACGGATCCTTCAGCTCCAGCAACGCCGCCGGCACCAGGTTGAAATTCGCCGCCATCGGCGTCATCAGCGAGCCGCAGTAGCCCGAGAGCATGCCGATCGCGGCCAGCGGCGCGGCGTCGGCGCCGTGATGCTGGACCAGCAACGGCAGGGCGATGCCGCCGGTCATCACCGGGAACGCGGCGAAGGCGTTGCCCATGATCGCCGCGAACAAGGCCATGCCGAGCGCGTAGGCCATGACCACGACGAAGGCGTTGTCGACCGGGATCACTGCGCGCACCACGCCGGCCACGGCCTGGCCGACGCCGCCGGCTTCGAACACGCTGCCGAGCGCGGCGAGCAACAGCGGCAGCAACGCGGCCCAGCCGATCGAGTCGACCAGCCGGCGCGATTGCTCGACCCCGCTCCACGGCGTCTGCCGGGTCAGCCGGCACGCGGCGATCAAGGCGACGATGCAGGCCAGAGTCAGCGCGATCAGGGTGACGTTCTTGGTTTCCAGCAACGGCTGATCGCCGATCGACACGTATTTCAAACCGAGCGCGCCGGCCAGGGTCACCACCGGGATCAGCAGCGCGGGCCAGAACAAGCGATTGCCGAGCCGCAGCGATTCGGCCTGTTTCTCCTCGCCCGTGGTTTCGGCGTAGCGGCCCTTGCCGAGCCCGCCGAACCCGGCGAGCACCGCAAGCACCACCACGCAGCCGCCGACGACTTTGTTCGGCAGGTGTTCGGCGGCGAACATCAAAAACGCGATCAAGCCCCAGAACAGCGCGGTGGTACCGCGGCGCGGGTTGGCGGCATCGCGCAGGCCGCGCCAGGCGAGCGCGGCGAAGTACGCGCCCATCAACCAATAGACGAAGGTCAGGGTGATCATGGCGACGGCGTTTCCGCGTTCGCGTCGGCGGGTTCGGTTTGCGCGTGTCCGGCGGCCTGGCGATCGCGCGCCAGTTTTCGTTCGAAACGCAGAATGCGCACGGCGTGGATCACGAACGCGCAGATCGCGGTCGGAATGCCCCACAAGGCGATATGCCATGGATCCAGCGCGATCCCGTGTTCGGTGAAGAAACTCTGGATCAGCAGCACCGCGCCGAAGGCGATGAAGATGTCCTCGCCGAAGAACAGGCCGACATTGTCGGTACCGGCGGCCATCGCGCGGATGCGCTGGCGTTCGTCGTCGTCGAGTTCGCCATGGGTGGTCTGCGCCGCGCCCTCGGCCATCGGCGCGAGCAGCGGACGCACGGTCTGCGGATGACCGCCGAGGCTGGTCAGGCCGACCGCCGAGGCGAGCTGGCGCATCAGCAGATAGGCGATCAGCAGCCGGCCCATGGTCGCGCCGCGCAATCGCGCGATCCAATGCTGCGCGTGCTCCTTCAGGCCGTGGCGTTCGAGCAGGCCGATCACCGGCAGGGTCAGCAGGAACAGCAGCAGAAAACGTTTCTCGGTGTAGGCCTTGCCGAGCACTTCAAGCACGTCCAGCGGCGACAGTTGCGCCGCCAGTCCGGTGATGAACCCGGCCACGACCACCACCAGCGCCGGATTGAGCCGCAGCGCGAAACCGAGCACGACCGCCGCGACGCCGATCAAGGGCCAATAGTTCATCTCGCGTCCTCGAAGAAAAGTGGCGGGGCCGTGGGTGTCATGCGCTGGGATTCATGCCGTTCGCGTCCTGCCGCGTGTCGCGCAGGCGGACAGCGAAAGGATCGTGTCGAAGATATTGCGAGGTGGCGCAGCGAAAGAGTCGATGCGATGCGTCCTCACAACGCCGCGACCCGGATCCCGTCGGCTTGCAGCGCCTCATGCACCGCGCGCGCGAACGCCGGCGCATCGCTGCGGTCGCCGTGCAGGCACAAGGTGTCAGCGCGCAGCGCGATCCGGGCGCCGCCGGCGACGGCGACTTCGCCATGCAGCACCAGATCGCGCACTTGCTGGATCGATTGCGCCAGCGATTCGATCACCGCGCCGGCTTGCCCGCGCGGCAACAAGCGGCCGTTAGCGGCGTAACCGCGCTCGGCGAAGACTTCGTGGGCGACGCGCAGCCCGGCGGCTTCGGCCGCGTCGGCGAGTTGCGACTGGGCCAGGCCGTATACGATCAAATTTGGATCGAACGCCGCCACCGCGGCGACGATGGCCTCGGCGACGATGCGGTCGTCGGCGGCCAGGTTGTACAGCGCGCCGTGCGGCTTGACGTGGGTGAGCGCCACGCCTTCGTCGGCGGCGATCGAGGCCAGCCGCGCCATCTGGCCGAGCATCAACATGCCGATTTCGTCGCGGCTCAGCGGCAGGGTGCGGCGGCCGAAGTGTTCGGGATCGTCATACCCGGGATGGGCGCCAGCGGCGACGCCGTGCTCGCGGCACAGGCGCAAGGTTGCGCGCATGCTCGCATCGTCGCCGGCGTGGCCGCCGCAGGCGATGTTGGCCGAACTGACGTAGGGCAGGATCGCCGCGTCGTCGCCGCAGCCTTCGCCCAGATCGCAGTTGAAGTCGATGCGGTCGCGCATGGGCCGGTGCGGGCTAGTTGCGCTTGAACAGCAGGCCCAGGCCGACCACGACCAGCGCCGCCGGCCACCAGGTCACCAGGACCTTGGTCAGGCTGAGGTTGGTGTAGCCCAGGTTGTTGAGCAGGAACAAGGTGCCGATGACGATCAGGATCAGGGCGCCGACAACATGGGATTTCATCTGGGACGGGTCTCGGTTCGAAGCGGTGGGCGACGCGGGTGGGCGTCGTCGGGACAGGGGATGAGTCTAGTCGGGTTGGGTGGGTTTGCCCAAGGGGATGGGGGTGTCCGAGGTGGGCGATCGTGGATGGGATGTTGCGCTGCCCGGTTGTGGTGGGGTCGGTTGTTCGCCTATTCAGGCAAGCTTTTCGGGGCATTTGATTTTTGCGGGTATGAGAGGCGGCGATACGCTGGATATGCATCGCACGCGTTGTTGACGCCGGGAACGATGTAGCGACATCGCGGCTCCTGTAGGAGCGACGCGAGTCGCGACCGCGGCATATCGATAACGTCGAAACCTTCGCCGCAGTCGAAAGTTCGTGGTCGCGGCTTGCGCCGCTCCTACAGGTAGGCCATGCACCTTCGGCTTGAGCTTGAAGTCGCGCAGTTCATCCAGCGCCGCGAGGTCACTGACTCGCGTTAGAAAAAGGACACCCGTAGGGCGGCGCACATGGATGTGCGCCGTGCGCA
>NZ_LMHM01000011.1:299109-299188 GCF_001427785.1 Lysobacter sp. Root690 | reverse complement strand
TTTCTTTTGTCTAAAGCAACAAAAGAAAGGTAACCAAAGAAAAATGCTTTGTTGTGAATCAAATGCCCGCAAGTGCGGA
>NZ_LMHM01000011.1:230565-299085 GCF_001427785.1 Lysobacter sp. Root690 | reverse complement strand
CCCGGTGGCGCACGGCGTGCATCCTGCACGCCGCCCTTCGGGTGTGCTGGTGCTAACGCGAGTCACAAGCCTCGCAGCGCTGGGTGAGTTGCGCGACTTCAAGCTCGAGCCAAAGTCAAAGTCAAAGTCAAAGTCAGGTTCGAACGGCAAATGCCGCCGCTCGCAAAAAAACGGAGCCGCGAACGGCCCCGTTTCTTTGCGAATCTTCGCCAGCGAATCAATTCTAAATCGTACGACTCACATCGCGCTCTTAGGCGCCGCCTTGTCCGGCGAACCCGTCGCCGGCGGCAATGCGGTGTTCGGCGCCGCCGGCGCAGTCGCCGCGGCGGGCTTGGGCGCCGTCCACAGCTTGGCCTGCGCCGGCACGTTCATCATCTGGCCGTACACCAGCGGAATTGGCGGGCCACCGTAGCTCAGGAATTGATCGTGGAACGCCTTCCAGCCGGCGCGGCCGCCATGGCCCGCGGTCCAGTCCTCGCGCAACTGCATGATCATCAGCTTGCCCAGGGTGTAGTTCAGATACGCCGGATCGTACGTGCCGCGCGCGGCCTGCTGGCGGGCGTTGCCCGGGTCCTGGAAGGCCTTGTCCTTGAACATCTGCTCGGACTGCGCGACGGTCATGCCGCCGGTGTGCAGGCCGATCGCCGACAGATAACGCACGTTGCGCAGCAGCGCATTGGTCAGCTGGCCGATGTGGATTTCCGGACCGGCGCCGTCGAGACCGGCATCGAACATCATCTCTTCGGTGTAATGCGCCCAACCCTCGGCGTAGGCATAGCCGACGAACAACTGGGCGAACTTCCATTGCGAACGGTTGGCGTGCAGGAACTGCAGGAAATGCCCCGGCCAGACTTCATGCGCCGAGGTGAACAACAGATCTGCCTTGCCCGGCACGTAGGCGTCCTGCTCGGCCTTGGGCCACTTCGGATCGGGCGGGGCGATGTAGTAGACCGAGGGCAGGTTCTTCTCGTACGGCCCGGGGATTTCGATATAAGCGAAGTTGTTGCGGTTGAACGGCGGCGCTTCCTCGACCAACGCCTGCTCGGTGCCGGGGATCGACACCAGGTCCTTGTCGACGATGAACTGACGCAGCCCGGCCAGTTGTTGGCGCGCGCCTTCGACCGCGCCGCCCTTCGGCTTGTCGGCGTTGGCCTTTTCGATGCATTCGACGATCGGCCGGCCCTTGGCGTATTGGTCGCAGGCCGATTTCAACGCAGCGAGATTGCGTTCGAGGTCGGCTTCGCCGGCGGCCTTGAGCTGATCCAGCGGCAGATCCACGCCTTCGGTGGCCTTGAGCATCTTCGAGAATTTTTCCGCGCCCAGGGCGAAGTCCTGGGTCGCCTGCGGCTTCTGCGCGGCCAGGTAGTCGGCCAAGCCCTGCATGGCCTCGATCGCCTTGGCGTTGGATGCCTTGAATCGCGCCTGCAGCGCCTCGTCCTTGACCTCGGCGAAGGCCTTGGGCACATCGTTCTTGAAGAATTCGGCGAAGCCGCCGAACACCATCGTGCCCAGGTCGATGTAGCTCGCCGGCAGCGGGCCCTTGAGGTTGGCGCGGATCTGCTCGGCGGCCTTGGGCAGGTTGTCCTGATAACTCACGAACGCAGCCATGCGCTGCGGCAGCGGCGCGTACGGGCGGGTCAGGTACATGCTCGGCGACAGGTCGCCGGCGTAGAAACCGGGGTTCTTAGTTGCGAAGCCGGAGTCTTCGAGCCAGAACAACTGGCCGTCGATCACCGCGCGCACATAGTCGCGCTGATAGCGCTGCGGCGCCTGCAGGCGATCGTCGCCGAAGGCGTTGATCGCATCGCGCTGCTGGTGCAGCCACTGGATGTTGCGCTGCAGTCCTTCGGGCGAGTAATCGGGCAGGCGACCGTCGTATTCGTGCTTGCCGGCGTTGGCGCCGACGACCGGGAAGTGTTCGAAGAAGCCTTGCAGGAAGCCGTCGACGGCGGCGTCCCATTCGGCTCCGGCCGGTTGCGCGGCGGCGGCCGGCGTGGGGTCGGCGGACGCGGCGGGCGGTGCGGTTTCGGACTTGCAGCCGGCGGCGAGCGCGGCGACGACACAGGCGGACAACGACAGCAGACGCAGGCTACGCATTGCGTTTTCTCCGGGAAGCGGCGAGGGCGTGCATGGCCGCGACGACGAGACTGGGGCGGCCCGACCGACGATCCTGAGTCGGCTCGCGGCGGCTGACCAGTGCCTTTTGCCCTATGGCTCGCGGAGGCTTTGTCGCGCGCGGCCGGCCCGGGCGCGGCTGGGCCGCGAACCGTCGCACGCCGGGCCGATCAGCGCGACGCGGCCCGACACGATCGCGCGCGCCGATTGGTTGCTTCGATCGACACGGGATCCACGAACGAGTCCGCCGCCGAGGCGCCAATCAGCGCGCTGCGGCGTGTCCCGTCGCGATAACGGGCCAGCACGCGGATCAGGGGATCGTCCGCGGCCGAGGCGGCTTCGGCGATCCGGTACGCCTGTTCCAGCAGCGATTGCGCCTGGCTGCGATCGCAGATCTGCAACGCATGCAGGGCGCGGTAGGTCAGGGCCTGGGCGGCCACGGTCGCATGCGAGCGGCGATTGCGTTGCTGTCCCGCCTGCGGCACCGGCGTTTCGCCGCCGAGGTAGCCCAGCTCGGTCTGCACCAGTTGCGCCAACCCGCGATCGGCGCGCGAATAATCGCCGCGCCGAAACAGCAACACGTTGCGGAACAGGTCCCATTGCGCGGGTTGCGTGTCGCCCTTTGTGAAGTACAGGCGGGCATCCTCTCCGCTTTCCTCGATCAGGCGCGCCGCCTTGTCCAGTTGCGCCTCGCCGCCGTAGCGCAGCAAGGCGCGAATCAGATTGATCCGGTCGACCGGCGCGGGCAAGCCGATCTTGCGTTTGTCGGCGATGGTCTTTTCCAGGATCGCGATCCCTTCGGCGACATCGCCCGCGCCGCGATAAGCGTCGGGCTGTTGGAACAGATCCTTGCCCAGATTGCCTTTGGCGTTGAGCGCGAGCGGCCCGAGCGGGCCCTGGCTGCGTTCAAGAATGTCGACGCCTTCGCGAAGCAGGCGCACGTTGTCGCGCGGATCGCGCGCGATCGCCCAGGACGAGGCCGACAGCGCCCATCCGTAATCGAGGTGTTCACGGCCGTAAGCCGTCTCGATCGTGTCCAGCGCCTGCCTGACTTTCTGCGGCGAATCGGTGAGCGGATACTCGCTCAGCGCCAGCAGCAGTCGCGCGCGCGCGGTGACCGGATGAGTCGGACCCAGGCTGGCCTCGCGGCCGCGCACGAGTTCCTGCGCGAGCGCGTGTTCGCCCGGACTTCGGCGCACGTTATGAATCCAGACCAGCAACTCCAATGCATCGTCGGCGATGACCGTATTGATCGGACGCGCCAGCGCGATCGCTTCGCGCGCATCGGCCTCGGCCGGCTTGAACCGGTACAGACGGGTCAGGAATCCCGAGCGCAGGATCAGCACCTGGGCCAGCAACTCGGGCTTCGCCGGGCGCAGATCGCGCGCGCGGCGCAACAACTTGTCGGCGCTGTCCAGCGCGACCAAGGTATCGCCGAGGTTCCATTGCGCCTTGGCGAGTTCGGCGCCGAAGGTCACCCGCGCCAATTGCGCGGGGCGGTCCTCGCGCTCGCCCAGGCGTTCGATCTGTTCGCGCGCGCGTTGCTCGGCCTGTGCGTAGTGGTTCTGGGTGTTGAGCATCGCCACCCAGGTGGCGGCCACGAAACTGTATTCGTCCTCGGCCGAGCCCAGGACTCGCTGCGCCTGCGCAGCCAGACGCTCGGCGTTGCGGTAGTCGCCGATCATCGCGTAGCCGCGCGCCAGGGTCGCCAGACTGCGCGCGTGCAGGCCGGGTTGATCGTCCAGCGGCAGGCGTTGCAATTCGTGTTCGGTCTTTTCCAGCAGCGTGCGCGAGGAAAACCGCGAGCTGCCCAGCCCGGACAGGGTCGCGGTGCCGAGCGTGGTGGCGAACAGGTTGCTGACGGTATGGGTCGCCTGCGCTTCGCGCGCGCTGCGGCGTTGCTGCCACAGCGACACGCCCAGCGTCGCGCACAGGGCCAGCACCAACGCGGCGGCGAGCAGCGCCGCGGCCGGGCTGCGCCGATACCATTTGCGCGCGCGCGACAGCCAGTCGCCGGGGTTGACGCTGGTCGGGCGATGCTCGCGCCAGCGGCGCAGATCGTTGGCGAATTCGTTGACGCTGGGATAGCGGTCCTGCGGCCGCGTCGCCACGGTCTTGAGCGCGATCGCCGTCAGGTCGCCGCTGAGTTGCTTGCGCAGCGCGGCCGCGTCGACGGCGCCGCGCTGGCGGGCGATGAAGTCGGCGCTGTCGCCGCCCGCATCGCCGCCGCGATCGTCGAGCAATCGATCCATCGGCACCGGTTCGCCCGAGGCGGCGATCGGAATCAGATTGCGCAGGCTGTGCAATGGCGCCGGCCATTGCGCGCACAACAGGCGATAGGTCAGTACGCCCAGCGCGTACAGATCGGTGGCCGGGCCGTGCGCGCCGTATTCGCGCGCTTCCGGCGCGGCGTAGTCGGGGGTGATCGCGATCTGCTCGCGCGGCGCGGTCTCCTGCGCGGTGAAATAGGAGGAGATGCCGAAGTCGACCAGTTGCACGCGGCCGTCCTGGGTCACCAGCAGATTGGACGGCTTGATGTCGCGATGCACGATGCCTTGCGCATGCGCATAAGCCAGCGCTTCGCAGACCTGGATCAGCAGGCCGACTCGTTCGCGCACGCTGGCGCGGCGATGATCGCACCACGCATCCAGCGCGACGCCGTCGACGAAGCGCATGGCGAACCACGGCTGTCCGTCCTCGCCGACGCCGCCGTCGATCAGCGCGGCGATGCCGGCATGATCCAGCCGCGCGAGCAGATTGCGTTCGTCGCGGAACGCGGCCTGCAACTGCGGCGTGGCCAGTTCGGTGCGGATGCATTTGAGCGCGACGCGCTGTTGGTATTCGCCGTCGTCGCGATGCGCTTCGTAAACCGTGCCCATGCCGCCATGGCCGATCACCCGGTCGATCCGCCACGGGCCCAGGCGGGTGCCGAGGCGGACATCGGCGCGCTCGTCCTGCTCGGTTTCGGATTCATCGGCGTCGCCGCGTTTGCCGGCCAGGACCTGCGCCGGTGAGCGATCCAGCAAGTGCTCGGCGTCGTGTTCTGCGTCGGCGTCGAGTAAGGCGCTCAGCGCGGCATGCAGTTCCGGCTCGCGCGCGGCCAACGCGGCCAGGGCGCGCTTGCGCTCGGCCGCGGGCAGGTCGGCGTAATCGTCGAACAGGGCCAGCGCGCGTGCGACCGGATCGTTCATGCGTGTTCCCGCCGCGGCGCGCGCGACCAGACTGATGCGAGCGCTACGATCGGCATGCCCGCGCCTGTCGGTTGATGCGTTCGAGTTCGTCCGGCGGCATCAGCCAGCCGTCCGCGGTCGCGATCATGCGTCGGTGCCTGCGCAGACTGTCCAGGGAATTCGTTACCGCTTGGGTGATCGGATTGTCCGCGCCGAAGACGCGCAGGTCGAAGCTTTCGGCCTGGCGCAGAAATGCCAGGGCCTGGGCCCGGTCGCATCGCTGATGGGCATACAAGGCCCTGAACACCAGCGATTGACTGAGCAGACCGCTGCGCTTGATCCCTTCGCTGTCCAGGTCGGCATTCGCTTCGCGCATGAAAGCGTCGGCGTCCTCGATGCGGCGGGCGAAATTACGATCAGCCTGTTCCTGCTGACCCTGTCGGTACAGCAGCCAATCGGAGATGTATTCCAGATTGGTTACCTCGCCATCGCCGGGGCGATAATAACGCAGGGCTTCGCGCCGGTTTTCGTCCAACAGCGCCCGCGCCCTGGGCAATTGCCCGGGGTCGCCATACATCAGCAGACTGACGATCACCATCGTACGCACGTTTACCGGCGGGACACCGGCCCGGCTCATTTCGTTCATCACGTACTGCAGCAGCTCCATGCCTTCGGCCAGATCGTGCGGGGTGCGCAGCGCATCGGGCAGGCCGATCAGATCCTTGCCGAGGTTGTACTGCGCCGCCAGGGTCACTTCGGTGCGTGGCCCCGTGGTCCGTTGCAGTGTGTCCACCGCCTGGCGCAGCAGGGCGATTTTTTCGCGCGGGTCGGGGGCGACGGCCCATGCGCCGGCGCTCAGTGCCATGGCATAGGTCGGGTTGTCGCCGCCGTAGCTGGCCTTCAGTACGGCCAGGGCCTTGGCCACATCGTCGTTGGAACTATTCGGATAACGGGCCAGTGCCAGACGCAGCTTGGCCTGCGCGGTTTTCGGGTGCGATTCGCCCAGCGTGTCGCTGCGGTTGCGCACCAGTTCCTCGGCCAGCGGCAAGGACTGCGTTGAGCCACGCCTGGCCACCAGATTGATCAGTCTGTCGAGCCCGTCGTCGGCCAAGATCGGATTGGACGCACGCGCCAGTTCGATCGCCTTGCGCATGTCGGCCTCGGCCTGCTCGGGCCGCAGCAGTCGACTGAAGAAGCCGGCCCGCAACATCAGCGCCTGCGCGATCACTTCCTGGTTTCCCGGTCCCAGCGTGCCGGTCTGCTCGACCAGCGCATTCGCGGTGCGTGTCGCTTCCTCGGTGCGGCCCATGCCCCACTTGGCCCTGGCCAGTTCGGTGGTGTAGGCGATGCGGGTCAGTCGGGTCTGTTCGTCGTCGCGGTCGCCGAGCGCGTCGAGTTGTTTCGCGGCCAACGCCGCGGCTTCGCGATAACGATTGTTCAAGTTGAGGATCGACACCCGCGCGCTGGTCACGAACGCATCGCTTTCGCTGGCGCGGTCGAGCACGTTCTGGGCCTCGTCGGTCAGGCGGTTGGCATGGGTGTAGTCGCCAGTGAGGGCATAGCTGCGCGCCAGCGTCGCCAGGCCGCGCGCCAGCAATCGGGGCTGGTCGCGCAGCGGCAGCTCGCGCAGTTCGCGCTCGGTCTTTTCCAGCAGCGCTTTCGACGAAAACGTGGTGGTGCTCAGTCCGGACAAAGTGGCGGTGCCCAGGGTGGAGGCGAACAATTGGCTGACGGTCGCGGTGGCCGCCGCTTCGCGCTGGGCGCGCCGTTGCTGCCACAGCGTCAGGCTCAGGCCGAGAGCCACGACCAGCAACAGGCCCGCGCCGATCGCCACCGCGCCGGGATTGCGACGTTGCCACTTGCGCGCGCGCGACCAGCGGCTGCCGAGGTTGGCGCTGACCGACCGGTGTTCGCACCAACGCTGCAGATCGTCGGCGAATTCGCTGACGCTGGCGTATCGATCCTGCGGCCGCGTCGCCACCGCCTTGAGCGCGATCGCCGACAGGTCGCCGCTCAGCTGTTTGCGCAACGCGGTTGCGTCGGCGGCGCCGCGCTGGCGGGCGATGAAGTCGGCGTTGTCGTTGGCCGCATCGCCGCCGCGGTCCTCGAGCAGCCGATCCATCGGCACCGGTTCGCCCGAGGCGGCGATCGGAATCAGATTGCGCAGGCTGTGCAGCGGCGCCGGCCATTGCGCGCACAGCAAGCGATAGGTCAGCACGCCCAGCGCGTACAAGTCGGTGGCCGGGCCGTGCGCGCCGTATTCGCGCGCTTCCGGCGCGGCGTAGTCGGGGGTGATCGCGATCTGTTCGCGCGGGGTGACGCCCTGCGCGGCGAAATGCGAGGAGATGCCGAAATCGACCAGATGCACGCGGCCGTCGTCGCTTACCTGCAGATTGGACGGCTTGATGTCGCGATGCACGATGCCTTGCGCATGCGCGTAAGCCAGCGCTTCGCAGACCTGGATCAACAGGCCGACACGTTCGCGCACGCTCGCGCGGCGATGGTCGCACCACGCATCCAGCGCGACGCCGTCGACGAAGCGCATGGCGAACCACGGCTGTCCGTCCTCGCCGACGCCGCCGTCGACCAGCGCGGCGATGCCGGCATGATCCAGGCGCGCGAGCAGATTGCGTTCGTCGCGGAACGCGGCCTGCAGCTGCGGCGTGGCCAGTTCGGTGCGGATGCATTTGAGCGCGACGCGCTGTTGGTATTCGCCATCATCGCGATGCGCTTCGTAGACCGTGCCCATGCCGCCATGGCCGATCACCCGGTCGATCCGCCACGGTCCCAGCCGGCTGCCGATGCGGGCGTCGGCGCGTTCGTCCTGCGCGGCTGCGGTCTGCGCGGTGTCGCGGTGCTTGTCGGCCAACAGGTCGGCCGGCGAACGATCGAGCAGGTGATCGTCGTCGTGCGCGTCGGCGTCGAGCAAGGCGCGCAAGGCCTCGTGCAGCGCCGGCTCGCGCGCGGCGAGCTCGGCCAATTTGCGTTCGCGTTCGCTCGCCGGCAGCTCGACGTAGTCGTCGAACAAGCACATTGCACGCGCAGCCAGATCGTTCATGAGGCGCCGCGATGGCTGGGCCGAAAGATCAGGGCGAGGGCGGACCCGGCTCAGGCCCGGCGATGCCCGGCGCGTGGCGCAGGTGCGCGGCCAGGAAAGCGCGCGCCTTGCGCCAGTCGCGACGGATGGTGCGGTCGGTCAGGCCGAGCACTTCGCCGATCTCGATGTCGCTCATGCCGGCGAAGTAACGCATTTCGACCAGTTGGATCAGCCGCGGTTCGACCGCGCCGAGCGCATTGAGCGCGTGGTCGATCGAGATCAGTTGTTCCAGGTCCGGGTCGTAGCTCGGTTCGGCGTGCTCGGCGCCGTAGCTTTCCTCGAGCTTGAGCTGGTTGAGCCGGCGCGCTTCGTCGATCAGCGCGTAACGCATCGCCCGCGACAACACCGCGAGCAGATGCTGGCGGTTGTTCAAACTGAGCTTGTCCTGATTCAGACGCAGCCAGGTGCGATTGATCAGCGAGGTCGGCGAGCGCTTGCCGCGCCCCCAACGGCGACGGATCTGCAAGGACGCGGCGTCGTGGAGTTCCTTGTAGAGCAACGCGTAGACTTTGTCCCAGGCGCCGGCCTGTCCGCCTTGCGCGGCAACGATCAATTCTGTGACCGAGTCCAGGGTGTACTGGCCGAATTCAAACTCCGCCGGACCGAGGGTCGGGCCGGGGGCGGGAGACTCGAGGCGGGAACTGTCGTGAGTCATGTCCGGGAGGCAGCGGTCTCTACGATATAAACAGATTAAGCCTTTGATACGTTAAACGGTACAGCTTGTCGAATGGTGTGAGTGCCCTGGACGGTGGTGCTATTCACGTTGCGCAGAGTATTTGCGTACAGATAGCGGGTTTTTCGCGCATTCGTTCCCTCACGCTGTCTCACCGGGCACACTCTGTACGTCGCAACGCCGTTCGGCACCGGGCGCCGCGGGGCTGTGATTCAAGCGTTCGGCTGCCTTCGATCCAGATGAATGCGTCAACCGCGCAGACGCGCATCGATCGCCAGCCGCAGCCGCGCGATTTCGGCCCGCGCGGTGCGCGCCGCGACCGCCGCCTCGGCCGCATCGCAGGCGCGAAAGCGCAGGCCGGCGTTCGGCCTGGCCTGCGCCAGTCGCGGCAGGTCCGCCGCGATCACATGGCCCAATCGCGGATAGCCGCCGACGGTCTGCGCGTCGGCCAGCAGCACGATCGGTTGGCCGTCGGGCGGCAGCTGGATCGTGCCGGGCGCGACCGGTTCGGACAGGCCACTGCCGGCCGCATCGGTCAGCGCCGCGCCCGACAACCGCAGGCCCTGGCGATTGCTCGCGGCATGCACGCGCCAGACCTGTTCGCCGAATTGCCGCGCGGCCTCGCGCACCGTCGGCGCCTGGTTGGCGCGGTAACGGATCGGTGCCTGCGGCTCGTGTTCGCAATACGGATCGATCCACCAACCCGGCACCCGCGGCGTCGTCGCGTCGATGCGCGTGTGCGAACCTAGCGGCAGTCGATCGCCGGCGCGCAGGGCGCGGCCGTCGAGTCCGCCGAAGCCGCCGCGCAAATCGGTGGCGCGGCTGCCGAGCACGCGCGGCAGATCGAAGCCGCCATGCACCGCGAGCCAGGCGTACACGCCCTCGCGCATGCCGCCCAGGCGCAACTCGCCGGCCGGCAGGTCGATCGGCCGCGCCTGCGGCAGGGCGTCGCCTTCGAAGCGCACATCGCAGGCCGCGCCCATCACCGCGATGCGCAGCGGCCGCGGCAGGCGCAGGCTCGGGCCTTGCAGGGTGAATTCCAGCACCGCGGCATCGACCTGGTTGCCGACCAGGGCGTTGGCGAGCGCGGCGCAGCCCGGGTCGAGCGCGCCGCCACGGGCGATGCCGAGGTGGCGCCAACCGTCGCGGCCGAGGTCCTGCACGTGGCTCAGCGGGCCGGGTGCGATCACTTCGATGTAACTCGCGCTCATGCGCTCGCCTGCAAACGCGCGAACTGCGCCGCATCGATCGCGAGGAAGCGCACGCGGTCGCCGGGCAGCAACAGGCTCGGCTGCGCGCGCGACGGATCGAACAAGGTCAGCGGCGTGCGTCCGAGCAATCGCCAGCCGCCCGGGCCGGGGCGCGGATAGATGCCGGTCTGGGCGCCGCCGATGGCGACGCTGCCGGCCGCCACTTGCGTGCGTGGCGTGGCCAGGCGTGGCAAGGCCAAGTCGGGATCCAGGCCGGACAGATACGGAAAGCCCGGCGCGAATCCGATCATCGAGACGGTGTAGACCGCATCGCTGTGGCGCTGGATCAGCGCCGATGGCGACAGACCGAGTTCGGCCGCGCCGGTTTCCAGGTCGGGACCGAATTCGCCGCCGTAGGTGACTGGAATTTCGACCGTGCGCGACTCGGGCGATTCGAGAGGATCGGCGACTTCAGGCGTCTGCGCCCACCGCGCCTGCAACCAGTCGCGCACCGCATCGGCATCGATCGCGCGACTGTCGAAGAACACCGCCAGGCTCGCGTACGCGGGTACCAGATCGCGCAGCCACGCCGGCGCCTGCGCGCGCAGACGCGCGGCCAGCGCATGGATGCGCGCGTTGAGCGCGTCGTCGATGACCTCGCCCAGACGCAGCAGCCAGGCATCGTCGGACAGCGCTTCGAACTCGATCGCCGCGTCCGGCGCGGCGGATTGCGCGCTTAAGTTCACGCGTTGAGCGCGTCCTGCAGGCGACGGATGCGTTGCACCAGCGCATCGGGCGAATATGGCTGCGCGCTCGCCATGCCCCAGACCGGGCGCGGCCAGGCGATGTCCTCGCGATAGCGCGCGATCACATGCACATGCAACTGCGGTACCAGATTGCCAAGCGCGGCGACATTGAGCTTGTGCGGCGCGAAGCCGGTCTGCAGCGCGCGACTGACGCGGGCGATTTCGCGGGTCAGGGTGAGTTGCTGATCCTCGTCGAGATCGATCAGCTCGACCGCGCCGTCGACCCGCGGCACCAAAATCAGCCACGGATGGTTGGCATCGTCCATCAGCCGCAGTTCGCTGAGTTCGAATTGCGCCAGCGGATGGGTGTCGTCGGCGAGTTGCGGGTGCAGGTGCCAGGGGTTCATTTGAGCGCGTCCGCGAGAAAGGCGAGGGTGCGGGTCCAGGCCAGCGCGGCGCTGTCGGGCTCGTAGGCGCCGCCGACCTCGCGATTGAAGCCGTGGCTGGCTTCGTAGACATGGATCGGCGCGAGCGGCAGCGCCTGGCGATGCTGTTCGATCGCTTCGGGCGGGATGCTGCCGTCGTGGCGGCCGAAGTGGAACAGGATCGGCGCGCGCACCGGCGCGCGGAGGGGCTCGTCGAGAAACCGCAGCGTTTGCGCGCCGTAGTAGCTCACCGCCGGCAGGTCGAGCCGGGTATTGGCCAGGAACGCCAGCGATCCGCCCCAACAGAAGCCGACCGCGGCGGTGCGCAATCCTTCGCTTTGCAGCCGATGCGCCGCGGCGCCGACGATCTCGGTCGCGCGATCGAAGCCGACCTGATCGCGCAATTCGCGGCCGCGCGCATAGGCCGATTGTTCGTAGTCCAACTCCACGCCCGCTTCGACCGGATCGAACAGGGCAGGGGCCAGCGCGACGTAACCGGCCTGGGCGAAGCGCTCGGCGACATCGCGGATATGCGCGTTGACGCCGAAGATCTCCTGAATGACCACCACGCCGCCCAGCGGCACTCCGGTCGGGTCGGCGCGCCAGGCCTGGACGGGGCCGGCGGGGGTGTCGAGATCGATCCAGTGAGCCATCGGCTACTCCTCATGTGCGAAAAACCCGCGGCATTCACCCGCAAGGCAGGGTCAGTTTAGCCCCGGAGGCTATAATTCGCGCCCCCGGCCGCTTCGCCGGTCGCCGGCTCGCGTTTCGCGCCCGGATTCCCTTGTTCAGGTCTCTTCCCGCATGTCTTCCGCCAGCAGCGTCTCGCCAGCCAATCCCAAAGTCGGTTTCGTCAGCCTCGGTTGCCCGAAGGCCCTGGTCGATTCCGAGCGCATCCTCACCCAGTTGCGTGTCGAGGGCTACGACATCGTCCAGACCTACGACGATGCCGACGTGGTGGTGGTCAACACCTGCGGCTTCATCGATTCGGCGGTGACCGAATCGCTGGACGCGATCGGCGAGGCGATCGCCGAGAACGGCAAGGTCATCGTCACCGGTTGTCTGGGCAAGCGCTCGGAACTGATCCGCGAAGCGCACCCGGGCGTGCTGTCGATCAGCGGCCCGCAGGACTACGGCAGCGTGATGAGCGCGGTGCATGCGGTGTTGCCGCCCAAGCACGACCCGTTCATCGACCTGGTGCCGCGGCGTCTGGCCGACAACGATATCGGGATCAAGCTCACCCCGAAGCACTATGCGTATCTGAAGATTTCCGAAGGCTGTAACCACCGCTGCAGCTTCTGCATCATTCCGTCGATGCGCGGCGATCTGGTGTCGCGCCCGGTCGACCAAGTGTTGCGCGAAGCCGAAAAGCTCGCGATGGGCGGGGTCAAGGAACTGCTGGTGATCTCGCAGGACACCTCGGCCTACGGTGTCGACGTGAAGTACGCGCAGCACGAATGGCGCGGCAAGCCGTACCAGACCCGGATGAAGGCGTTGTGCGAAGGCTTGAGCGAACTGGGCATCTGGACGCGCCTGCATTACGTGTATCCGTACCCGCATGTCGACGACATCATTCCGTTGATGGCGCAGGGCAAGCTGCTGCCGTACCTGGACATCCCGTTCCAGCACGCCAGCCCGCGCGTGCTCAAGCTGATGAAGCGTCCCGGCGCGGTCGACAAGACCCTGGAACGCATCCAGCGCTGGCGCTCGATCGCCCCGGACATCGCGATCCGCAGCACCTTCATCGTCGGTTTCCCGGGTGAGACCGAGGACGAGTTCGAAGAGCTGCTGGATTTCCTCGACGAAGCCCAACTCGACCGAGTCGGCGCGTTCGCCTATTCGCCGGTCGACGGCGCCAAGGCCAACGATCTGCCCGATCCGATCGACGAGGACGTCAAGCAGGAGCGTCTGGCTCGTTTCATGGAGCGTCAGGCCGAGATCTCGGCGAACAAGCTCGAAGCCAAGATCGGCAGCGTGCAGCGTTGCATCGTCGACGCGCTCGACGGCGACCTGGCGATCGCGCGTTCGATGGCCGACGCGCCGGAGATCGACGGCCTGGTGCAGATCCAGAACGGCCTGGAAGCGCAGTTGCGGGTGGGGCAGTTCGTTGATGTCGAGATCATGGGCAGCGATGAGCATGATCTGTTTGGTGAGGCGGTGTTGGAGGATTGAGTCGGGGTAGGGCGATGTCGTAACGCCGCATGATGCCGGCCCGGTCGCATCAAAGGTGCGTGTACCGGCTGTTGGAGCGCCGCAAGTCGGGACCGCGGCATCTCGATTGCGTCGAGGCTTGCGCAATCGGTGCGAATTCGCGGCCGCAGCTTACGCAGCTCCTACAGAGGCTTCGGGATGGTACGGCGGTGGGGGCGAGGCGTGATCGCGTCATTGCGGCCGCGTCGAAATTTTTGCTAGCTGCAATCTCCCCCCCGATCGTCATTCCCGCGAAGGCGGGAATCCAGGGCCTTTCGTGCGAGAACGTTTGAAGTCGCTGGATTCCCGCCTTCGCGGGAATGACGAGCAAAAGCAAGAAGCACCAGCGGAAGCGTCGTCCTCAAACCCAAACCTCAAACCCGAACCTCAAATCCCTAATCCCTAATCCCTACGTCTCAAACCGCAACCCCAGCCGCATGCCCCGACGCCCAGGCCCACTGGAAGTTGTAGCCACCCAGCCAGCCGGTCACGTCGATCACCTCGCCGATGAAATACAGGCCCAGCACGCGCTTGGACATCATCGTGCTCGACGACACTTCGTCGGTGTCGACCCCGCCCAGAGTCACCTCGGCGGTGCGATAGCCTTCGGTGCCGCTGGCGACCAGCGGCCATGCGCTCAAGGTCGCCGCGAGCTGCTTGAGCTCCGGCGCGTTGTACTGCTTCATCGGCTTGTTGCTCAGCCACAGCTCGCACAGGCGCTGCGCGAAACGCTTCGGCATCGCGTCGCCAAGCACGGTCTTGAGCTCCGCCGCGGGCCGTTCGCGCTGCTGCGTCAGCAGCCAATCGATCGCATCGTGTCCGGGCAGCAGATCCAGGCGCAGATCGTCGCCGGGTTGCCAGTACGAGGAAATCTGCAGGATCGACGGGCCACTCACGCCGCGATGGGTGATCAGCAGCTGATTGCTGAAACTGCGCCCGTTGCAGCTCGCGGTGACCGGCAGCGCCACGCCGCTGAGATCCTGCAAACGTTCTTGATGCTTGCCGCTGAGAGTCAACGGCACCAATCCGGCGCGGGTCGGCAGCACGGTGTGGCCGTAGCTGCGCGCGAGTTCGTAACCGAAGCCGCTCGCGCCCATGCTCGGAATCGACAGGCCGCCGCTGGCGATTACCAGCGAGGCCGTGGACACCGCGCCCTGCGTGGTATGCACGCGAAAACCGCTATCGCCCTCGCCACCCACGATGCGCTCGATCGAACAGCCGGTGTTGATGCGCACGCCGGCCGCCATGCATTCGTCGACCAGCATCTTGACGATCAGCTTGGACGACTCGTCGCAGAACAACTGGCCGAGTTCTTTCTCGTGGTAGGCGATGCGATGGCGTTCGACCATCGCGATGAAATCCCACGGCGTGTAGCGCGCCAGCGCCGACTTGCAGAAATGCGGATTGGCCGACAGATAGTTCGCCGGGGTGGTGCCGGTGTTGGTGAAATTGCAGCGCCCGCCGCCCGACATCAGGATTTTCTTGCCGACCTTGTTGGCGTGCTCGATCACCAGCACGCGCCGGCCGCGCTGGCCGGCGGTCAAGGCGCACATCAGGCCGGCGGCGCCGCCGCCGACGATCACCGCGTCGAACGTTTCGGCCACTTCAGGCCGCCCGCGCGTCCGCGCTCTGACGCACCGTCGGGGTGAAGGTCAGGGCGAATTTGTCGTTGCTGAGCGCGACTTCTTCGTCGGCGATCTGGCAGTCCAGGCGGAAACTGCGCTCGACCATCGCCGCCATCGCCTCGACCGAGGCCGGGTCGATATCGATCACGGTGAGGTTCTTGAGCCGGCGCAGGATCGCGACGTTCTTGTCCCACCAAATGTTCGCCGCGTTGCCGCCGTAATTGACCACCACGACTTGCCGTGCGCGCCCGCAGGCCTTGCGGATCCGCGACTCGTCCGGCTGGCCGACGTCGATCCACAGCTCGATATCGCCGGTGTAATCGCGCAGGGCGATGTCCGGTTCGTCTTCGCTGCTCAGGCCGGGGCCGAATTCCAGGCGTTCGTGCGCGTTCAAGGCGAACGCGAGCATGCGCACCATCAGCCGCTGCGGGGTTTCCGACGGATGCTGGGCCAGGGTCAGCGGGTGCGCGGCGTAGTAATGCCGGTCCATGTCGCTGATTTGCAGTTCGATCTTGACGATGGTGGCATTGGGCGCCATGGGGATGCCTGCAGGAAAACAGCGCGCATTCTAGACTTTGCCGGCGCGCGCTGCCGGTTTGGACCGATTCGCGCCGATTTGCGCCGATTCGAGGCGAGCAGTCGCTAACTCGTTCAGTCCGGCGGGGCGGCCTGCGTTGCGGTTCGCAACGGCAACGACGAACCATCAGCGCCATCGCCGCTCCGGCAGCCGCATCCGCGCCGATCAGCCCTGGATTCACCGTGGCCGCGTTCGAGGCCGGCGCCGATCGGCGAAGATAGCCGCATGTCCGCTGCCGATCCCCAGCCCGCGTCGACCGCCGTGCCGCCGAGCCGCCTGCAATTGCCGCCCGGGCCCTGGACGAGCTTGCTCGACGGGCTGTGCGCGCGGTTTCCGGCGATCGATCGCGCGACCTGGCTCGATCGTTTCGCGCGCGGACGCGTCCACGATGCGCAAGGCCGGTCGCTGACGGCGGATACGGTGTATCGCGCCGGCATGGAGATCCTGTATTTCCGCGAGGTCGCGCGCGAGCCGGCGATCCCGTTCGCCGAGCGCGTGCTGTACCGCGACACGCGCCTGCTGGTGGTCGATAAGCCGCATTTCCTGCCGGTCGCACCGGCCGGCGCGTTCGTCAACGAAACGCTGCTGGGACGTTTGCAGCGGCAGTTCGGCGAGCCCGGGTTGGCGCCGCTGCACCGTCTCGATCGCGGCACCGCCGGCGTGGTGATGTTTTCGCGCGAGCCGGCCACGCGCGACGCCTATCAGGCGCTATTCCGCGAACGCCGCATTTTCAAACGTTACGAAGCGTTGGCCGCGCCGTTGCCCGAGTTGCGATTTCCGTTGCTGCATCGCTCGCGAATCGTGCCGGGCGAGCCGTTCTTCCTGATGCGCGAGGTCGAGGGCGAGGCCAACAGCGAAACCCGGATCGAAGTGATCGCGCGCGACGGGCCGCTGTGGCGGTATGGGCTGGAACCGGTGAGCGGGCGCAAGCACCAGTTGCGGGTGCATATGGCCTCGCTGGGCGCGGCGATCGCCAACGACGGGTTTTATCCGCTGGCGGCGCAGGTCGAGGACGATTTCACCCGGCCGTTGAAGTTGCTGGCGCGGTCGTTGCGGTTCGTCGATCCGCTTGATGGGGTGGAGCGGTGTTTCGTCAGCGGTTTCGAGCTTTGAGATTGAGCGCGATGGCGAAAGTTTCGTCGTGGTCGAGGTGGCACGGTCGGACCTGGAAGACCTCCCAACTGAAGGCTTTGCGGCTGGTATGCGCTATAAAGCATCGCGCTTAGTCCGCGAAGGCCGAGCTGAGCTTCAACCTCGATCGAAGCGCGATGCCATCGCAAGCCCGCGGCGCACGGCGATACCCGACTAAACCCATTCCCGCGAGGGCAGAGTGTAACGGCGCTGCGGCCGCCCGATCAGGTCGAGGAAGTTGTTGAACACCGCATCGGCGCGGGTCTGCATCGCCTGAATATGCTCGGCCGTCTGCGCGCGGATCACCCCCTCGCTGGTGTCGTGGCCGAGTTCGGCCAGTTCTTCGCGGTAGACCGGGTTGGCCAGCCAGCGTTCGATCAGCGGCACGTCCATTTCCAGATGGAACTGGAAACCGTAGGCGTTGTCGCCCCAGCGGAAGGCCTGCTGCTCGCAGCTGTCGGTGCAGGCCAGGTGCTGCGCGCCCTGCGGGATCTCGAAGCTGTAGCGATGCCACTGGAACACCGGCGCGGTTTGCGCGAGCGGCGCGAGCACCGGGTCGTCGCGGCCGGCGTCGGTGGTCCGCAGCGGGTACCAGCCGATCTCGGGGCGATGGTGCTTGCGCACCGGGGCGCCGAGCACGTGCGCGAGCAACTGCGCGCCCAGGCAGATGCCGAGCACCGGTTTGTCTTGCTGCAGCATGCGTTCGATCGCCAGCAGCTCGGTGCGCAGATGCGGTCGCGCGGCCTGATCCTCGACGTTCATCGGCCCGCCGAGCACGATCAGCCCGCGGTAGCGGTCGACATTGGGCTGAGCGTCGGGGTCGCGGTCGAAATTGGTGAAGCGAATGCGATGGCCGCGCCGCCGGATCAACGGATCCAGCGTACCCAGCGGTTCGGCGGCGACGTGTTGGAAGACCAGGATGCGGGACATGAGCGGCGGCGTTGCGGCTTGCGCTCACGACTATGCCAAACCGCGGCCTGTGTGTGGGGGCTGGGGCTTATGAATTTCGGTGTGTGGGCGCCGGTGACGATATAACGCGGCGACTCGACTCCCTCTCCCGCTTGCGGGGTGAGCGGATGCCGCATGCGAGCCATTGGCTCGCGCATCCGCGAACGCCCAAGCGCTGGTCGCTTGGGCCGGGGCGGGCTGGGGTGAGGGTGTACGTGGTGGCCACGAGGTCGCGCGGCCCTCATCCGGTCCTTCGGACCACCTTCTCCCGCGAGCGGGAGAAGGATTCATCATCGATCTCGAATCTCGAATCTCGAATCTCGAATCTCGAATCTCGAATCTCGAACCAGAATCAGCGCGGCTTGAACGGCTTCCTCGGCCCGGTGTGCGGACCGCGCGGGCCACCGGGGCCGCCCGGACGCGGGCCGCCGTGCGGCTTGTGCCCGCCCGGACGCGGCGCCCCCGGACCGGACGGACGGCGCGAGCGGCCGCCTTCGAGGTCGCCCGGCGCGGCACGCTGGATGCGCAGCGGATGGCCGGACACGCGCACCTTCTTGAGGTGCTCCATGAGTTCGCGCGGCATGCCCTCGGGCAGGTCGACCAGGGTGTAGTCGTCGCGGATGTCGATGCGGCCGATGTAGCGGCTTTCCAGGTCGGCTTCGTTGGCGATCGCGCCGACGATGTTGCCCGGTTGCACGCCGTGGCTGTGACCGACTTCGATGCGGAAGGTCTCCATGCCGACGTCGGACTCGCCGCGCGGCGCGCGCTCTTGCGGGCGTTCCTGCGAGCGCTCGTGCGAACGTTCCTGGCGCGGCGCCGGGGCTTCGTCGTCGAAGAATGCTTCGGCGGCGTTGGCCGGACGCGTGGCCGAGGGCGGGGTGTACTGACGTTCCTCATGGCGCGGCGTCGGCGCGGCGCGTTCGTATTCGCGTGGTGGCCGCGGCTCGGCGCGGCGCGCGTCCGGGCGCGGTGCGTCCTGACGGTAGTCCTGGCGATGCGCGCCGGAGTTCGAGGCGTTGTCGCGCTCGTTGAACTTGCGCGTGGCCTGGCCGCGATGTTCGCGCGGGCCGTCTCGTTCTTCGCGTGCGTACTTCGGCGGCGCCGGCGGCGGGGTCAGCAGCAGCGGGTTGTCGCCCTGCACCAGCTTGGCCAGGGCCGCGGCGATCTCGACCGCGGGCACGTTCTTCTCGCGCTCGTAGCGTTCGACCATGTCGCGGAACAGGCTCAGATCGCTGCTTTCCAGCGCGTCGCTGATCTTGCCGAGGAAGCGCGAAACGCGCTGCTCGTTGACCGTCTCCACGCTCGGCAGCTCCATCGGCTCGATCGGCTGACGGGTGGCGCGTTCGATCGCGCGCAGCATGCCGCGCTCGCGCGGAGTGACGAACAAGATCGCCTCGCCCTTGCGCCCGGCGCGACCGGTGCGGCCGATGCGGTGGACGTAGCTTTCGGTGTCGTAGGGAATGTCGTAGTTCAGCACGTGGCTGATGCGGTCCACGTCGAGGCCGCGCGCGGCGACGTCGGTGGCGACCAGCACGTCGATCTTGCCGTCCTTGAGGTTCTGGATGGTCTTCTCGCGCTGCTGCTGCTGCACGTCGCCGTTGATCGCGGCGGCGGAAATGCCCCGGGCCGACAGCTTCTCGGCCAGTTCGTCGGTGCCCAGCTTGGTGCGCGCGAACACGATCATCGCGTCGAAGGATTCGGCTTCCAGGATGCGGGTCAGCGCGTCGAGCTTATGCACGCCGCTGACCGACCAGTAACGCTGGCGGATGTTGGCGGCGGTGGTCGTGGTCGACTTGATCGCGATCTCGACCGGGTCTTTCAGATAAGTCTGGGCGATGCGTTTGATCTGCGACGGCATGGTCGCCGAGAACAACGCGACCTGGCGCGATTCCGGGGTCTTCTTGAGGACGTTCTCGACGTCGTCGATGAAGCCCATGCGCAGCATTTCGTCGGCTTCGTCGAGCACCAGGCAGCGCAGCTCGGACAGGTCCAGGGTGCCGCGGTCGAGGTGATCGATCACCCGGCCCGGGGTGCCGACGACCACATGCACGCCGCGCTTGAGCGCCTGCAGCTGCGGGTAGTAGCTCTGGCCGCCGTAGATCGGCAGCACGTGGAAGCCGGGCAGATGCACGGCGTACTTCTGGAACGCCTCGGCGACCTGGATCGCCAGTTCGCGGGTCGGCGCCAGCACCAGCGCCTGCGGCTTGAACTGCTTGGGATCGATCTGGGCCAAGATCGGCAGCGCGAACGCCGCGGTCTTGCCGGTGCCGGTCTGGGCCTGGCCGAGCACGTCGCGGCCTTCGAGCAGCGGAGGAATCGTCGCGGCCTGGATCGGCGAGGGCGACTCGTAGCCGACGTCGGCCAGCGCGCGCAGCAGCGGCGCGGACAGGGCGAGGTCGGTAAATTTCGGAGTGGCGGGGGAGTCGGTGGGGGTATTGGGCATGTCGGCGCTCATGACGAGGCTCCAGCAGCGCCGGCAGGGCCGGTCGGGAAGACCGACCAGTTTACTCGCATGCGTGTGGAGCGAAGGCTCTTGCAGGCGGGGGAGTTCAGGCAAACAGCGGAATCGGGCGGTGCATGGAGGCGATTTGGCTGGGTTTGGAACGATGGCGGACGCGGCCGCTGGGGCGTTATGCGCGCTCGATGACCGTCGTTGCGGCTGATTTCTTGCGCGCGGCGGGCGTGCCCGATTCGCGATAATCGGCAAAAAAACAGCTTGATTAATGCGACTGGCGCTGCGCTTTTCGGATGCCGCGAGGCCATGCCGGATCGGCCTGCCGCCGCCTGTTCATCACTTCAGGCATGCGCTCCTGCTCATCCCGCCGGCCTTTATGTGCCGGATCAGGCCGTTAAGCCTCGCTCCGTTTTCGTGCTTGCGCTGTTTGCACGATTATGCACAATTGCACTCAATCAAGAACGATTGAGCCCCGCCATGTCCGCCGAAGAACTGCTGCCGCAGCAGCGCCACCGCCTGATCCTTGAGCGATTGCTGGCCCAGGGCCGGGTGATCGCGGTCGATCTGGCGCGCGAACTGGAGGTCTCGCACGACACCATCCGCCGCGACCTGCGCGAAATGGCGGCCGCCGGCCAATGCCGGCGCGTCTACGGCGGCGCCTTGCCGCTGGCGCCGGACAACGGGCCGATCGCGCTGCGTCAAACCCAGGCCCCGGGCCGCAAGGCCGCGCTGGCGCGCGCCGCGGTCGGGCTGATCGAACGCGGGCAGGTGATCTTTCTCGACGCCGGTTCGACCAACATCGCCATCGCCCAGGCCTTGCCGCAGGGCTACGGCCTGACCGTGGCGACCAATGCGCCGGCGATCGCGGCCGTGCTGGCCCTGCGCGAGGACCTGCAGCTGATCGCGATCGGCGGACGGGTCGATGCGCGGATCGGCGCGAGCCTGGGCGCGGTCGCGATCCGCGATGCGCAGGCGATCCGCAGCGACCTGTATTTCGTCGGTGTCTGCGGCGCCGATGCGCAGGCCGGCATCAGCGCGCTCGATTACGAGGACGCGCAGTTCAAGCAGGCGGTCGCGGCGGCCAGCCGCGCGGTGGTGGCGGTGGCGGCTGAGGAAAAGCTCGGCACCGCCGCGCCGTTCGCGGTGGCAGCGGCCGAGGATCTGCATGCGCTGGTGATCGAGCACGGCGCCGATGCGGCGCAGGCGCGCGCGTTCGAGGGCCTGGGCGTGCGGGTGGTGCGGGCGGAGGCGGTGGCGTGAGGTCGCTGCGCGATCCAACCGCGTCGGGGCTGAAGTCGCTCGGCAAAAAATTGCGGCCGAGTCCTCTTCGCAAATTCCGGACTGAAGCCTTCTCCCGATAAACGACGGAACGGCTGAAGCGCTGTCGCAAGGATACGGCTTCGCACTTTCAACACGACGCAATTCGAATCCAGCGATTCGATCCGATATCGCGGCGTAGCAAACAACCGACGGCGCCCGCGGCGCTTCCACCCGATCCACAAATCTCTGCCCCCCGGAGTTCCGACCCCCATGAGCGAATCCGAGCCCCGCGCCGCCGTCCCCACGGCCGCCGCATCCGGCCCCACACCCAGTGACGCATCGCGGCGCGCGCCGATCGGCGCGGTCGAGCGCCTGTCGACCCGCATCGCCTTCTTCATCGCCGGGCTGGCGATGGCCGCGTGGGCGCCGTTGGTGCCTTACGCCAAGGCGCGTACCGGCGTCGACGACGGCACTCTGGGCCTGTTGCTGCTCGCGCTGGGCGCCGGTTCGCTGGTGACCATGCCGCTGACCGGCGCGATCGCCGGCCGCTACGGCTGCCGCCGGGTGATCCTGTTCGCTAGCGCGGTGGTGTGCGCGACCTTGCCGTTGCTCGCGCATTTCTCCGACGTGCAGTCGATGGCGCTGACCTTGTTCGTGTTCGGCGCGGCGATCGGCACCATCGACGTGGCGATCAACATCCAGGCGGTGATCGTCGAAAAAGCCAGCGGCCGCGCGTTGATGTCGGGCTTCCACGGCTTCTTCAGCGTCGGCGGCATCGCCGGCGCGGGCCTGGTCAGCGCGATGCTGTGGTGGCAGGTCACGCCGTTGAACGCGGCGCTGAGCGTGGCGGTGTTGCTCGCATTGTTGATGCTGTTCGGCGGACGCGGCCTGCTGCGCTATGGCGACGACAGCCACGGCGGCGGCTCGATGTTCGTGTTGCCGCACGGCATCGTGATCCTGCTTGGCGCGCTGTGTTTCATCGTGTTCCTGGCCGAGGGCGCGATGCTCGACTGGAGCGCGCTGCTGCTGGTGTCGCAGCGCGCGGTCGACGCCAGCGTGGCCGGCATCGGTTATGCGGTGTTCGCCGCGGCGATGACGATCGGCCGCTTCAACGGCGATCGCATCGTCCAGAGGTTCGGTCCGCGGCCGATTCTCGCAGTGGGCGGCGCTTGCGCGGCGGCCGGTTTTCTTCTTGCCGCGCTGGTGCCCTCCGCAACTGCGACCTTGATCGGCTTCGCCTTGGTGGGCTTTGGCTGTTCCAACATCGTGCCGGTGCTGTTCACCGCCGCCGGCAATCAGAAGGCGATGCCGTCGGGGCCGGCGATCTCGGCGATCAGCACCTTGGGTTATGCCGGCATCCTGACCGGCCCGGCAGGGATCGGCTGGATCGCCAAGATCAGCAGCCTGCCGCTGGCATTCGTGGTGTTGGGCCTGGCCTTGATCGCGGTCGCGGCGAGCGCGCGGATCGTCGCGGCGAAGCGCTGAGCTGGCGAGACGCGGCGCTCAGCGCGGGCGTCGCGCCAGCCAGCGATCGAGCTGCGCGGCGAAGGCTTGCCGGTCGCGCGCATGAAACGCCGGCGGGCCGCCGGTCTGGACGCCGGCGCCGCGCAGTTCGTCCATGAAGTTGCGCACCGACAAACGCTCGGCGATGTTGTCGCGGGTATACAGATCGCCGCGCGGGTTGAGCGCGACCGCGCCTTTTTCCAGCGCCAGCGAAGCCAGCGGAATGTCCTGGGTCACCACCAGATCGCCGGCCGCGAGCCGCTGCACGATTTCGTTGTCGGCCGAATCAAACCCGCCGAGCACCTGGATGGCGCGAATGAAACGCGACGGCGGTGTGCGCAGCCATTGATTCGCGACCAGGGTCAACGGCAGCTGCGCGCGTTCGGCGGCGCGGAACAGGATCTCCTTGATCACGACCGGGCAGGCGTCGGCGTCGACCCAGATCTGCGGTGGGGCGGTGGCGGTCATGAGGTGGCGAAGCCGGTTTTGTGCGGGCGAGGCCGGCAGTGTGAACGCGTTGGCCGGGCGCGTCATCCGCTGAAGTCTCTGGCTTCCCGTCGCGAGTCCAGCGCTGGAAACCTCATCCGATCCAGTCGTCGGCCCCGTGCGCGACCACGCCATGGCGTGCGCGGCGCAGGCGTTCGTTCCGCACTTGCGTCAGACCCGTTGCGGCCGAGGAGCCATCACGGCCGTTGTCGCGAATCCCCGTTACCATGCCGCATCGCCCACGCCGGACGCGTCTCATGATCAAGGTCCATCACCTCAATAATTCCCGCTCGCAGCGCGTGCTGTGGCTGCTGGAGGAACTGGAGCTGCCGTACGAGGTGATCCGCTACCAGCGCGATCCCAAGACCATGCTGGCGCCGAAGGAATTGCGCGCGATCCATCCGCTGGGCAAATCGCCGGTGGTCGAACTCGACGGCCAGGTGCTGGCCGAATCGGCGGCGATCATCGAAACCCTGACCGAACGCTACGACAGCGAGCACCGGGTGTCGCCACCGCTGCAGCCGCTGGAGGGCGAGGAGCGCATGCGTTATCGCTACTGGCTGCATTACGCCGAGGGCTCGGCGATGCCGCCGTTGCTGCTCAGTCTGGTGTTCTCGCGACTCAAGCAGGCGCCGATGCCGTTCTTCGTCAAGCCGGTGGCGCGCGGCATCGCCGACAAGGCGATGTCCTCGTTCGTCGGACCGCAGTTGAAGCTGCATCTGGATTACATCGAAAGCGAACTGGGCCAGCGCGCGTGGTTCGCCGGCGATCGCTTCACCGCGGCCGATATCCAGATGAGCTTTCCGGTCGAGGCGGCGATGGCGCGGGCGAAGGACGGCCAGCGTCCGCGCATGCAGGCCTTCGTCGAACGCATTCAGGCCCGGCCGGCCTACCAACGCGCGCTGGAGAAGGGCGGGCCGTATTCGTTGCTGAGCTGAGTCAGTTCAACTGAGGCCGTTTCGGCAGCGATCCATCCACGCGCGGCGACTTGGATTGCCGGGTTCGCGCACCCATTGAAGCGGTGCCGTCGCTTCGACGGGTTTCGCCATCGGCTTTCAGGTCAGCATGCACGCACTGCGATTCGACAACGCCTTCGTCCGCGAACTGCCCGGCGACCCGGACACCGGGCCGGGCACCCGTCAGGTGCATGGCGCCTTGTACTCGCGGGTCGAACCCACGCCGGTGCAGGCGCCGCGGGTGTTGGCGTACTCGGCCGAGATGGCCGCGACCCTCGACCTCGACGCCGATGACGTCGCCAGCGATACCTTCGCCGCGGTGTTCGGCGGCAATGCGCTGCTGGACGGAATGGAGCCGTACGCGGCCAATTACGGCGGCCACCAGTTCGGCCAATGGGCCGGGCAACTCGGCGACGGCCGCGCGATCTCGCTCGGCGAAACTGTCAACGCGGCCGGCGAGCGCTGGGAACTGCAGCTCAAGGGCGCCGGCCCGACCCCGTATTCGCGCAGCGCCGACGGCCGCGCGGTGCTGCGTTCGTCGGTGCGCGAGTTCCTGTGCAGCGAAGCCATGCATCACCTCGGCGTGCCGACCACGCGCGCGTTGAGCCTGGTCGGCACCGGCGAGTCGGTGGTCCGCGACATGTTCTACGACGGCCATCCGCAGGCCGAACCCGGCGCGATCGTGTGCCGGGTCGCGCCGTCGTTCATCCGCTTCGGCAATTTCGAACTGCCGGCCTCGCGCGGCGAAAACGAGGTGTTGCGGCAATTGCTCGATTTCTGCATCCGTCGCGATTTTCCGCATCTTTCGGGCGAAGGCGAGGCGTTGTACGCGCGCTGGTTCACCGAGGTCTGCGAACGCACCGCGGTATTGATGGCGCATTGGCAGCGGGTCGGCTTCGTGCATGGGGTGATGAACACGGACAACTTGTCCATCCTCGGCCTGACCATCGACTACGGTCCGTATGGCTGGGTAGACAACTACGATCCGGACTGGACGCCTAACACTACCGACGCCGGCCGTCGCCGCTATCGCTTCGGTCAGCAGCCGCAGGTTGCGTACTGGAATTTGAGTCGTCTGGCCGGGGCTTTGTCGCCGTTGATCGCGGTCGAATTGCTGCAGGACGGGCTGCGCCGTTTCGTCGAGGCTTACAACGAGGCCGAGCGCGACAGCATCGCGCGCAAGCTCGGCATGCGCGAATGCAGCGACGCCGATGTCGCGCTGATGCAGGAATTGCGCGAGTGGCTGCAGGCGCATGAGGTCGATATGACGATCTTCTTCCGTGCGTTGGCCGCGGTCGAGGTCGAGCACGTGGCGCCCGATCCGGGCGTGTTCGCCGATGCGTATTACGACCCGGACAAGGCCGGCGCGGGCGAGTCGGCGTTGCGCGCGTGGCTCGCGCGGTACGCCGCGCGTGTACGCGAGGATGCGATGCCGGCGGCGCAGCGGGTCGAACGCATGAACGCGGCGAACCCGCGTTATGTGCTGCGCAATTATCTGGCCCAGCAGGCGATCGACCGGGCCGAGCGGGGCGATTTCGACGGCATCACCGAGTTGCTGGATGTGATGCGCCGGCCTTATCAGGATCAACCCGGGCGCGAGGCGTTCGCGGCGAAGCGGCCGGATTGGGCGCGGGAGAAGGCGGGGTGTTCGATGCTGTCGTGCAGTTCTTGAGTTGGGGGTTTGGGTGTTAGGGGGCGAGTTGTAATGGCTGCGGCGGGTAGCGTCGTGGTTGTGATGTCGTGGTCGCGGCTTGCGCCGCTCCTACAGTCGCCTTCGTGAAGGGACGCCGCGTTTCGTAAACTCTGAGCGACCTCAGCCAATTGCGATCCGCCGCATGAATCCCGCACCGAGCCTGCGCGTGCTCACCCACCGCGATACCGATCTGCATGCCGCGTACTGCGATTACGTCGCGCAGGTCTTCACCCAGGCCGACTTCCGCCGTTGGTGCGAATGGGGGCAGTGGAACGAGGACTATCTCGCGTTCAGCGTGTTCCTGGACGGGCGCGTGGTCGCCAATGCCTCGCCGATGCGCATGCGGTTGGTGATCGAGGGCGCGGACGTCGACGGCTGGCAGCTCGGCGCGGTCGGTTGTTTGCCGGAATTGCGCGGACGCGGTCTGGCCCGCGCGGCGATGCATGCGGCGCTGGCGCATTGCGGCGATCAACCGGTGTTGCTGTTCGCCAACGACAGCGTGCTCGATTTCTATCCGCGCTTCGGTTTCACGCCCGCGCCGCAGAGCCTGTTCGCGCTCGACTGGCAGGCGCGGCCCGAACCCGTGCAGGCGCCGGTGCTCGATCTGGCCGATGCGTCGGTGCGCGCGGCGTTCCTGCGCACCGCCGCGTCGGCGCGGCCGCTCAGCCAGCGCTTCGGCGCGCGCAACTACGGCCGCACCGCGACCTGGTACGCCGCCAATGGCTACGCCAGCCCGCTGCGCCGGCTGGACGAGGACGTCTGGGTATTCGCCCAGACCGAGGACTTGGTGCTGACGATCGAGGACGTGTTCGCCGCGGCGCCGGTCGATTGGCCGGCCGCGATCGGGCGATTGATCGACCAGCCGATTCGCGAATTGCGCTTCGGCTTCACGCCGGAACGCGACTGGACACAGGCGCGGGTGCTCGGCGAGGAGGCCGATGCCGGCCTGTTCGCGCGCAATCTGGTGGTGCCAGCGTCGCCGAATCGATTTCCGCTGCTGGCGCGGACCTGAGTCTGGCCGGCGCGGTCGTTCCCGCAGATGCGGCCCGCGGCCGCGGTCCCGGTGGTTGCGGCCGTCGCGGCAACCGCCGGGCAGAGCGCCGGAGCGATCCTCAGACCGGGGCGAAGCCCTTGGTGGTCTTCTTTTCGTTCTTCTCGGTGCGCTTTTCCTTCATGGTCTTGGCCGGTTTCTTCTTGGTTTCCTTCTTGCGGTCCATGCCCTTGCTCATGACGTTTTCCTCGCTGGATGACGGTGCGGCGCGGCGGATGCCGGACGCCTGAGCGCAGTATGCGCCCGCGCAGGCGTTCGTGTGAGTGGACGACGGTCGCCGACCTTCGCGGCGCGGGCTAATCTGCCGGCTCGGCGGCAAGCCAGGGCGAGGGCATGAGCAAGAACAAGAACACGGTGATCAAGAACAGAGTCGTCGATTTCGAGTCGTTGTCCGCCCGGATCGAGAAAGTCCGGGCCGCGCCGGACGGTCGCAGTTTCGAAATCGATCTGGTCGCAATCACCCGTCCGTCCGGGCAGCGGGACTGTTTCCTGTGCGGCTTTCCGTTGCGGGACAGCAGCGGGCTGGTCGAGGATGCGACGGCGATCTGTGTCCATTGCTCGTACTCGTACGTAACCGCGCCCGATTACGGACCGGCGCTCGCGGAGTTCAGGTTGCGTGTGGAAAACGCCAATCGACAAGCGCAGATGCTGTCGGCCAGGATGAATAACCGGCAAGCCATCGATGCGGCGATGCTTACGGCCCTGGTCGTGGGCTTGCCCTTGTACGAGGTGGAGTTCTACCTCGGGCTGCCGAAGGAGGACCTCACCAGCTTCGACTATGGCCAGGAAGTGGCCCGTTGGCGGGTGGCCGGTGCCGAATTCGAGCTTTGGTTTCAAACCCGGGTCTGCATCTCGGTGAAGTAGTTTCACCGTTCCACCGCCGGGCCGGTGGGCCGCGGCCGCGGCGTCCGCCCTGGAATCGGCCCAACGCCGGAGCGGCAGCGCCTGATACCATGGGCGGATGCCTTTGATCACTGTCCAAAACGTCGACTACAGCGTCGGCGGCCCGCTCCTGCTCGAAAACGTCGAACTGTCGATCGAACCGGGCGAACGCATCGCCCTGATCGGTCGCAACGGCGCGGGCAAGTCCACGCTCATGAAACTGCTCGCCGGCGAAATCCACGCCGACGACGGCGAGATTCGCCGCGAAGGCAACGTCCGCATCGCCCGGCTCGAACAGGAGGTCCCGCCCGGCGCGACCGGCACCGTGTTCGACGTGGTCGCCGACGGTCTGGGCGAACTCGGCCACTGGCTGGCCGAATACCACCACCTCACCCACGCCGACACTTACGACGCCGATGCGGTCGCCGACGTGCAGACCAAGATCGAGGCCGCCAACGGCTGGGGTCTGGACCAGCGCGTCACAGAGACCCTGGAACGTCTGAGCCTGGACGGCGAGGGCCTGTTCTCCGGCCTGTCGGGCGGCATGAAGCGGCGCGTGCTGCTGGCGCGCGCGCTGGTGTCGTCGCCGGACCTGCTGCTGCTCGACGAACCGACCAACCACCTCGATATCGAAGCCATCGACTGGCTCGAACAGTTCCTCAAGTCCTGGCAGGGCGCGCTGCTGTTCGTGACCCACGACCGGCGTTTCCTGCGCGCGCTGGCGACCCGCATCGTCGAAATCGACCGCGGCCAGGTCACCAGCTGGCCCGGCGACTGGAACAACTACGTGCGTCGCCGCGAGGAGCGGCTGCACGCCGAGTCGCAGGAGAACGCGCGTTTCGACAAGCTGCTGGCGCAGGAAGAAGTGTGGATCCGCCAGGGCATCAAGGCCCGCCGCACCCGCGACGAAGGCCGCGTGCGCCGGCTCAAGGCGATGCGCAACGAACGTCAGGCGCGGCGCGACACGGTCGGCAACGTGCGCATGGAATTCGCCCAGTCCGAAGCCTCCGGCCGCAAGGTCGTGGAAGCCAAGGACGTGTCGTTCGATTACGGCGGGCGGATCATGCTCGACGACATCTCGACCACGATCTTCCGCGGCGACCGGATCGGCCTGATCGGCCCCAACGGCAGCGGCAAGACCACCTTGCTCAAAGTCCTGCTCGGCGACCTGCAGCCGACCGCCGGCGAAGTGCGTGAAGGCAGCAAGCTGCAGATCGCGTATTTCGATCAGTACCGCGCGACCTTGCGCGAGGATTGGAACGCGATCGAGAACGTCGCCGAAGGCCGCGAGTACGTCGAGGTCGGCGGCAAGCAGAAGCACATCATCGGCTATCTGCAGGATTTCCTGTTCACGCCCGAACGCGCGCGCGCGCCGATCACCCGATTGTCCGGCGGCGAGCGCAACCGCCTGCTGCTGGCGAAGCTGTTCGCTCAGCCGTCCAACCTGATGGTGATGGACGAACCGACCAACGACCTGGACGTGGAAACGCTGGAACTGCTCGAAGAGTTGCTCGGCGACTATCCGGGCACCTTGCTGCTGGTCAGCCACGACCGCGACTTCCTCGACAACGTGGTCACCTCGACCCTGGTGATGGAGGGCAACGGCCGGGTCGGCGAATACGTCGGCGGCTACAGCGATTGGTTGCGGCAGCGGCCGGTGGCGTCGATCGGCGCCAGCAAGGGCACGCTGGTCGCCAAGGGCGCCGGGGCGAAATCCGAACCCGAACCGCTGGCGCCGACGCCGGTGGTGCCGGCCGCGCCCAAGCGCAAGCTCAGCTACAAGGACGCGCGCGAGCTGGAGCAGTTGCCGTTGAAGATCGAACAACTGGAAACCCGCTTGGCCGAACTGACCGCGCAGATGAATCAGCCGGCGTTCTATCAACGCGATGCGGCGGCGATCAATGCGCATAACGCTACCTTGGCGCAGACGCAGGTCGAACTGGATGCGGCGTTTGCGCGGTGGGCGGAGTTGGATGGGTGAGGGTGGCGGCGCGCCTTGGTGCGCGCTGTGTTGTCATGGATCGTTATTCCTGCGAAGTTGGAAATGACTAAGTCCTGGCTTGCAAGAACGCGCTGATCTTTCAGAACGTCATTCCCGCGAACGCGGAATCCAGTGACTTTGTTCGTCGCTCGCACGTGGCATATAGCGCGGGCGCTTGCCCTAAAGCCACTGGATTCCCGCGTTCGCGGGAACGACGGCAGTGAGAGTTGCGTTGACCTTCGTTGTTTATGGCCTGCGTCCCTCCAAGTCGTCATCCCCGCGAAGGCGGGGATCCAGGGCCTCACCGCGGCATGACTCTGAAGTCTCTGGATCCCCGCCTGCGCGGGGATGACGAGCTGAAGGTTGCCGCGATCTTCGAAGGTCGTCGCGACCTTCGACCGCATTCTGCGTTTGGGGCTGTAAAAGCCCACAGATCTTTCAGAACGTCATTCCCGCGAACACGGGAATGACGGCAGTGACAGTTGCGTTGACCTGCGTTGTTCATGGCCTGCGTCCCTCCAAGCCGTCATCCCCGCGAAGGCGGGGATCCAGGGCTTCACTGCGGCATCACTCTGAAGTCTCTGGATCCCCGCCTGCGCGGGGATGACGGTCGTGGGGATAACAGTGCGCTGGAAGTTACGACCCCGGCCAGGGCTGGCCNCGGACGCGCGAGCCTGTGGCTCGCGAGCGCGTCCGCTCACCCCAACTTCCGTCCCTTGCGGCCCTCGCGGCCTCGGTCCTTAATCCCGTCATGGGCCCCGGACCGGGCCGGCGCGGGGAGAACGGCGATGGCTCGAATCACAACCACTGCAGCCCTCGCGGCCGGCCTGTTCGCGATGTGCACGACCGCGCCGGCCGCGGTCAAGGACGTCGCCGCGAACGGCTTCACCATCGAAAACGAACAGACGGTGCCGGTCGATCCGGCCACCGCGTGGAAAGCGCTGGTCGGCGAGGTCGATCGCTGGTGGCCCAAGGACCACACCTGGTGGGGCGCCGGTTCCACCCTGAGCATCGACCCACGCGCCGGCGGCTGTTTCTGCGAGATCGGTCGCGACGGCAAGCAGCAGGCGCTGCACATGACCGTGTCCTTCGTCGACCCCGGCAAGACCCTGCGCCTGCTCGGCGGGCTCGGCCCGTTGCAGGGCATGGGCCTGAGCGGGGCGATGGAATTCCGGCTCGCGCCGGCCGCGCAAGGCGGCACCCGCATCACCTTGTACTACCGCGCCGGCGGTTACACCCCCGACGATCTGAGCAAGTTCGTGCCGGTGATCGACAAGGTCCAGGGACTGCAACTGGCCGGGCTCGCCGATTACCTGCGCAAGCCGACGGACGCGTCCAAACCGAAGGCGGACGCGACTCCATGAGCGACGGCGCCTACTGCACCCGCCACGAACGCGGCGCGACCCTGGCGACCCATCGCCACCGCGCGCCGTACGCGGCGCTGGTGCTGGACGGCGATTACACCGAATCCAGTCTCGACGGCCCGCTGCCGTGCCGGCCGGGCACGCTGGTGTTGCATCCGGCCTATCACGCCCACGGCGATCGCTTCGGCCGGCTCGGTGCGAGCGCGTTGAACATCGAACTGCCCGAGACCGCATTCGAACTCGCCGCCAGCGCCTGGCAGGTGCACGACCTGCGCGAGGCCAGCGAAGTGTTCGCGCGTTGTCCGCAGCGCCTGCCCGAACTGCTGGCGATCGCCACACCGCAAGCTGCCGCGGAACAGCCCGACTGGCAGCCCGCGCTGCTGCGCGCGATGGCCGACAGCGACGACGACATCGCCGTGCTCGCGCGGCGCCTGGGCGTGTCGGCCGAACACGCCAGCCGCGCGCTCAGCCGCAGCTACGGCATGTCGCCGCGCGCGCTGCGCCGCGAAGCACGCTGGCGCCGCGCCTTGCACCTGCTCGCTGGCGCGCAATCGCTGGCCGAGATCGCGGCCGCGGCCGGTTTCGCCGACCAGAGCCATCTGCACCGCGTCGTCGTCGCCCATGCCGGCTGCACTCCGGTGCAGTTGCGGCGGCAGATCAAGTACGTACAAGACCGGCGCCCCGCGCTCGCCGCCTAATGACTCCAACGCGCCGCCCGGCGCCCACGGAGCCTCCCCCCATGAATCGTCTGTTGCCCGTTGTCACCACATTGCCGGTGCTGATGGCCTGGGTCGTCGGCGGTTCCGCCGCGACCCTGCCGCCGCCGCGCGACAGCGGCCCGGAAGCCGCCAAGGCGGTCAGCGATGCGCTCGGCGCGGTGCTGCGCGCCGACGTGCCCACCGCGCTGACCGTGTTGAAGGCCGCGCCGGCCGAGCAATTCAATCTGAAGGACGCGACTTTCCGCGGCTGCATGCTGGCCCGCCACGACCGTCGCGCGCCGCCGTACTTGGCCGATACCACCACCGATCCGCTGGCGCGGCAGGTGCTCGAGATCTACCAGCGCTATTGGTGGCATGCGGTCCGCGATCCGGCCGCGCGTCCGGCCTTCGATGCGAAATTGAAGGCCGAACTGGCCGCGTTGACCGGCCAGCCGCCGCCGGCCGACGGCGACGATGCCTTCGATGCGATGGTCGAACCGCTCAACGTCGAGCTGCGCAAACGCGGCTTTCATCCGCTGCAGGGCCGCACGCCGCCGTTGTACGACCTGTTCCTGTGGGGCAAGCAGGACGAACGCGATTACACCGTCGACCTGCCCGGCGGCGAGCGACAACCGGTGCGGGTGTTCCTGATGGACGACTGGCTCAGCCGTGGTTGGAGCCATCACACCGCCTGTGGCGCCACCGGCGCGGCCGGATGGGTCAAACCTGAGGGTCTGTATGCGGTGCGTTCGTCCTACGGCGACCTCAAGGGCGAAGATTTCAAGGTCAGCTTTCTCGGCCACGAGGCCCAGCATTTCGCCGACATGAAGCGCTGGCCGGACATGCCGTCGTGGACCTTGGAATACCGCGCCAAACTGGTCGAACTGGCCAAGGCCGACGACACCCGGATCAAGCTGCTGGACAAGTTCTATCGCAGCCAGGACGACGAACCCGATCATCCGCATCCCTATGCCAACAAGCGGGTGATCGCAGTGGTGACGAGCCGGCTCGGCCTGGCGGCCGACGCCGATCTGCGCAAGGCCGATCCTGCCGCGGTGCGCAAGGCGGCGAGCGAGGTGTTGATCGAGGACACGCGCAAGCGCGAAGCGGAAACGCCGGCGGTTGCCGCGCCGAAAGCGGGCAAACCGGCGCAATGAATTTGCGCATGAATCGGTGTCGGGAATGGCGCGATGAGTCGATGTGCTGAGTCGACGTGGTGAACTGGAGTGTGATGAATCGCGCCCGCATCATCGATGCCTTCCGAGATCGCCGGGAGTTTGCGGCTGAAAACTCCCGGGTTTTCGATCTCGCCGACGTCGATCAGCGCTTCGCGCCCGGCAGCGGCAGCGGCATCGCTTCGCTAGTCGAGGTTGAAGCCTTGAGGTCTCGAGGGTGGGGCTTCAGCCCCGACGCTTTCGCTCCGATCGCGCCGAAATCTCCACCCTTCGGCCAAAGATAAGCGCAATGCCTGCGCGGCCCCCACGCCCGCGCAGGTAAACTTCCCCCATGCACCAGGACTCCCTGTTCGGCGCCGCGCCGGCCGCTCCCAGCGACATCCACCGCCTGTTCTTCGCGCTGCTGCCCGACGAGGCAGCGCGCGAGCGCATGGCGAACGCAGCCGCCGATATCCACGCCCGCCACAACGGCGGCGGCCGTCTGATCGGCGCGCATCGCTACCATCTGACCTTGCAGTTCCTCGGCGATGCCCACGAATTCCAGGCCGAGCGCGCGCACGCGGCGCAGGCCGCGGCCGCCGACGTGGTCGCGGACGCGTTCGAGCTGCGGCTGGACCGCGCCGGCAGTTTCCGCAATCGCTCGATCCCGTGGTGGCTCGGCTGCGAACAAACCCCAGTTGGCTTGCAGACCTTGTTCGATCGGCTCGGCGTCGCCCTGGCCAAGCGCGGCGTGCGGGTCGAAGGCGGCCACAGCCTGACCCCGCACGTGACCATCGTGCGCGATGCCGCCGCGGCGCTGCATCCGCCGATCGCGGTCGACGCCATCGACTGGTGGGTCGCCGATTTCGCCCTGATCCACAGCCAACTCGGTACGCGCAATGCCTACACCGTGCTGGGGCAGTGGTCGCTGGCCGAGTGAGCGGAGCAGAATAGGGCGGTATTCGCACCGGAGGCCGCCATGAGCCAGACCGATCCGCGTATCGATGCCTACATCGCCCAGGCCGCGCCGTTCGCGCAGCCGATCCTCGACTACCTGCGCGGCGTCGTCCATGCGGCCTGCCCGCAGGTCGAGGAAACGATCAAGTGGGGCATGCCGAGTTTCGTCTACGGCGGAAAGATCCTGTGCGGCATGCGCGCGTTCAAGCAGCATGCGACCTTCGGTTTCTGGCAGGGCGCGAGCGTGGTCGGCGCGTCGCCCGAACGCAGCCGCGAGGCGATGGGTCAGTTCGGCCGCTTGACCAAGGTCGGCGATCTGCCGGGCAAGCGCGAGCTGTCGAAACTGCTCAAGCGGGCGATGGCCTTGATCGATGCCGGGGGCAAGAAGAGCGCTGGCAAGGGCGCGGCGAACAAGGCTTCGGCAAGCCGGGCCGCGGCGGGTCAGGCTTCGACAGACAATCTCCCGGCGAGCAAGCCACGCGCGCCCAAGCCGCCGGTGGTGATTCCCGACGATTTGGCCGCGGCTTTCAAAAAGAACGCCAAGGCGCGCGCCACCTATGCCGGATTTTCGGCCAGCCAGCAGCGCGAATACGTGGAATGGATCGAAAGCGCCAAACGCGAGCAGACTCGCAGCGGTCGCGTCGCCCAGGCGGTTGAGTGGATGGCCGAGGGCAAGATTCGCAATTGGAAGTATGTGGCGAAGAAGTAGCTTGCTAGGCGTTTGATGAGGTTGTTGCGTGTCGTATGCTTGCGATCGTGTTGGCGCGACGGTCGTGGGTGATTGCGATGAAGCTGTCGCTCATGCGGGGTCGCTGAGAGCCGCATGCCGCCGGTGATGCCGCGCAGAATCGATCCCGATCCCGATCCCGATCCCGAAATTCCGAATGTTCCAAGAGCGCCGTCAATTCGCCCCCTTTGAAAAAGGGGGCTGGCGCCCGGCGTTGCCGGTAGAAGCGAAATGGGTGCGTGCGCCGGGGGATTTGCTTTTGCTTTTGCTTGTTTGGTTGCGCTAGTGGAAGAGCAAAAGCAAATCCCCCCTAACCCCCCTTTTTCAAAGGGGGGAACTGTTGTGTTGGGGCGGGGGAGCACGCCAGAAGGTGAAGTAGACCTATGCGATAGCTATAGGCCTGACCCAAGCGCCTCGACCTCAGCGCCGAAAATCCACCGCGAACGCGATCAACGTGCCCGGAATGCGGCTCATGCCGCTCGGACAATCGCCATCCAACGCCACCTGCGCGCGTTCGCCGCTGCTACGGTTCACGCACACTTCGAACTGCTCGCCGGCGCCGGTCTGGGTCACGCTGTAATCGTTGTCGCTGCCGATCAGCACCAAGTGCTTGCCGTTGCGCAGGCGCGGGCCGATCGCCAGACCTTCCAACTTCTCCGGGATGTCGCGCGCGCCCGCGCCGCGCAGCGCGGCGAGGATGTCGAGCTCGGACGCCTTGGCGACCGGCCGCACGTCGGCGGGCAAGTCGTTGCTGCCGGCCAGCGAACGCTGGGCGACATTGCTCGCGCCGCGCAGCGAGATGCGGTACACGCGCTTGTGCAGCGGCGCGGCGGTGACCTCGACGCCCAGGCCGCGGTTGTCGCGTTCGAGCACCAGGAACTCGCGGTCGCTGAGCGCATGGATCGCGCTCAGGCCGATGCTGCGGCCCTGGTTGGTCGCGGAGAAGTCGTCGTCGCTGGACGGGTCGATCGCGTTCAACGTGGCGATCGGTTCGAGCTGGTACACGTACTGCGCCTGCGATCGGCCGCTGCGCGCATCGAACTCAACGATGCGCACGTTGCGGCTGCGTCGTCCATCGTTGCCCGCGCCGTCCTGGGTCAGCGGGTCCTGCATCACCGCGTACAACTTGTCGCCCGAAGCGTTGAAGGTCAGGCCTTCGAAGCCGCGGTTGTCCTGGCGGCCGCTGACGACCGACTTGCGGTCACCGACATAGTCGAGCGCGCCGGTCGCGGTGCGCGGCAACAGGTTGTCGGGCGTGGCGAACGCGCGAAGGAAACGGCCGTTCGGGGCGAATTCGTACACGCTCGGCCCGTATTCGTCGGCGACGTAGAAATGGCCGTTACGGCCGATCGCGAACCCTTCCGGATCGAAGCTCATGCCGAGCTTGGTGGCATCGCCGTTGAGCAGCAGCGGATTGAGGCCGTTGAAGGTCTCGCCGCGGCCTGCGTTGAACAGAATGGTCTTGTCGACGACGGGCTGGCCGATCCGGCCGCTGCGCCGATCGAACGGAATGCGCAGACGCTGCACGCGGGTGGCGTAGTCGATCACGCCGCCGCCGGGGCCGCGGTCGGACAGCGCATACCAATAGCCGTCGCGCGGGTTGTAGGTCAGGTCGGAGTAGAAGCCGAAACGGTTGAGATTGGCCTGGTCGGGCGTGCCCGGCGACAGGCGCACCGCGTCGCGCGTGGTCGCCGGGGTTTCTTCGATATCGGTCAGGGTCCACTGCGCGGCGGACGCGTGGCCGGCGAACGCGGGCGCGGCGCAGGCGAGCAGCACGGCGGTGAGGGCGGAACGGATCATGCGGGGCTCCAGGCGCAACGGGGGAGCCCGCCACGCTAGGGCGGTGATATGTCAGTTCGGTGACGGCGTGAGCCGAAGCCGGGAATCGGGCGCAGCCGGACGTAAAGTCCGAAATGGTCCGAAGCCCAGATTCCGTCGCGCGCCTGATTCAGTACGATGCGCGCTTCGAGCAGATCGAAACCCACCGGATCATAGAAAATGTGGTCGATGCGCTGCGCGGGCAGATAAGCCGGGTTGAGCGTGGTGCTGCGCGCCGCATCCTTGGCGAGATCGGGGTGCGCCTGTGCGTAGGCATCGCGATAGCGCGCGGCGAGCGCCTTGAGTTCGGGCGAATCGGCATCGCTGTTGAAATCGCCGGCGATGATGACGTCGCTCGGGGGACGGGTGCCGTCGAGGGTATCGTGTGGCGGGCTGGTGCCGTCGATGAAGTCGAGCAGGCTGGCGATCTGGCGCTGGCGGATCGCGCCGCCGTCGCGCTCGTTATGCAGATGAGTGGCGTAGAACGCCACGCCGTTATGCATCGTATCGAATACGAACCGCGCATACGCGGCGGTGCGGTAATCGCTCAAGGGTTCGAGCTTGCGCATGTCGCGCGTCATGGTCGGTTGTTTGGACAGGATCGCATTGCCGTAGCGGCGCTCGGCCTGTGGCGGATCGACCGACACGAAGCGGACTTGGTAACCGATCGCTTCGGCGAGATCCTCGGCCTGATTGCGCAGGCCTGGACGCTGCAGCACTTCCTGCAGCGCGATCAAGTCGGGTTGCAGGCGCTGGATTTCCTCGACGATCAGCGCGCGGCGTTTCGGCCAGTCGCCCTTGTCGTGCCACAGGTTGAGGGTCAGCACGCCGATTTGCGCGCCCGTATCCTCGCTCGGCGACTGAGATTGCGACGGCGGCGCGGCCATCGCGAAAGCGGCGAATGCGAACAACGTCGCGGCCAGCGTGGTGCGGGCCAGCTGTCGCGCGGCGCTGGTTATCGTGCGTCTGGATCCGATCGGGTTCATGGTGAAGGAAACTCCGCGCAGCCCAGGTACTGCTGATCGCCGACCTGCAGGACCACGCTGGCCGGGTAATCGCGATCGCTCATGCCATCGCTGCATTGTTCGCGCTTGTAGGTCAGCGAGACCGCGGTGCCGTCGTGGGTGTCGCCGGCGAAGCCGTTGCTTTCCTCGATCACCGTGGCCTGGGGAACCTCGAGCTTGCGCTGGCCGTAATCGAGCTGCAGCGAGATCTTCGGTTGCGCGCCGGCGCCGACTTCGGCGACCCAGCCAGGCTCGGTGCCGATGGCGCGCAAGGCCAGGCCGGATGAGGCAGGGGCCGCGGCGGCGGGTTTCGGCGCTGCGGTCGCTGGGGTTTTCTCGGCGCAGGCGGCGAGCAGCAGCGCGGGCAGGGCACACAGCAGGATCAGGCGCAAACGCATGCGGTGTCTCTCGGTGGTCGGAACGCTGGGGCAGGATAACGCGTGGGGTGTTTGGGACGTGTAGGCGTGGTTTGCGGGTTGCGCGGTGTTGCGGGGGAGGTTTGTCGTTGGTGCGATTTCGNCTCGCGCCGCTCCTACAGTCGTCTTCGTCCACTGAAACGCTTCCTGTAGGAGCGGCGCAAGCCGCGACCGCGAAACATGGCTTGGCTCGACGGCATGAGGTCGCATTCGCCACTTGGGATCAAAGGAAATCCCCGTGGTGTGCCGCGTCTACCGCAGACGGCCGCTTATTTCGTCGTTCCGCAAAGAAAAACGCGCGAAGCCGAAGCTTCGCGCGTTCAAGGTATGCCGCGTTCGCCGCGCCAGAATCAGCGCGACACCGATCTCAGCGCGGAACCGACTCGGTACGCAGCACCGGATACTGGTTGTAACGCGTATCCCATGCCGAATGCTTGCGATAGAAGAAATCCAGGCGCTGCTGCGGACTCTTGGCGAAGGCCGGATCGCCTTGCAGTTTGGCGTCGAACTCGGCCTTGATCTTCGGGTCCTTGAGCATCTCGCGGGCCACGTCCTCGGCGACGTAGTCCTCCATGTATTCCTTGCGTTCGAAGGCGTTGTTGAACTCGCCCCACGCGGCCAGCGAATCGGGCGCCAGCGGTTCCAGCAGCGCCATCGCCAGCCGCGCCTTGGGCTGGGCGATCGGTACGAACAGCGCGCCGGCGACCAAGTCCTGCGGTTCGGATTTCCACGAGCCGCTCAAGGTCGCGCGCTGGTGGCCTTCGACCGAGGTCGCGGCGAATTCGGCCTTGTCGGCGCGGAAGCTCTGCACCGGCGCTTGCTTGAGCGCGTGATCGAGGCGGCGATAGCTCACCCCGTGTTGATCGAGCTTGCTCGCGACCCAGGCTGCCTGCGCGGCCGGCACCAGATAGCCGCCGCGCGGCGCGTCGACCACGCGGCTGGGCTGGATGTCGTACTTCAGCGGGATGTTCCAGATCTGCGGCTTGGTTTCATCGTAACGGGTCATCAGCGCGCCGGACACGTCCGAGGGCGTGCGCGTGTAGGCGTACCCGCGGAACGCGACGGTGCGGGTCTTGTCGCTGGCCTTGTAGTCCAGCGCGACCGGCTGGCCGCCCAGCGACTGCGCGCGTTTGTCGGCGGCGAGCGCCTGCTCGCGCCATTGCGCGCCGTTGGCGGCGATCAGTTCGAGCAGGTCGACGATGGTGTTGCGGGTGATCCGCACGCGGGTCGGGTAGTCCTTCCACGAATGGGTCTCGACCAGCATGGCCAGGCGATTGCGCAGCAGGAAATAGCCATGCGAGAAACGCGGCGGCGGCACGCTGTCCTCGAAACCGGAGGTCGGGTCGTCGGACTCGACGAACGAGGGGTAGTACGACAGCGGCAGCGAACCCTGGGTCGACAGGCGTTCGATCACGCCGTCGCGCCATGCGGTGCCGGCCGCGCGCAGTGCTTCGTCGCCGGCATGCACCGGCTCGACCTGGATCGAGACGTCGTGTTCGAACTTGGCGCCGTCGGTGACGTGCAGGTCGACGTAGGCCAGCGGGTCCCAGCGCTCGACCAGCTTGAGCATGGCCTGCATCTCGGGCGCATCGGCCTTGAGGTAATCGCGGTTGAGGTTGTAGTTCTGCGCGGTGGTGCGCCAGCCCATTTCCTCCGGACCGCGCTGGTTGGGACGGTTCCAGCGGCCGAAGCGTTCGTGGCCGTCGATGTTGAACACCGGCACGAACAGCAGCACCTGCTTGTCCAGCGCGTCCTTCGCCGCTTCGCCGTCGAGGATCTGGCGCAGGGCCAGGAAGCCCGCGTCCTTGCCGTCGATTTCGCCCGAATGGATGCCGCCCTGGATCAGCGTCACCGGCAATTGCTTGGCCTGCGCCTGTTGCGGGGTGAACGCGCCGCTGCGGGTCGCGATCAGCATCTTCATCGGCCGGCCTTCGGGCGTGGTGCCGAAATCCTCGCAGCGCACCGCGTCGGGATAGCGCTGCGCGAACGCCTTGCACAGCGCGACGACTTCGTCGTAGCGGCCGGTCTTCAGAAAACCGCTGCGCTCGGACACGGTGCTCAGCGCCTGCGGCGCGGCGGCGGTGGCGACGGGCGCGATGAGTGCGGTGGTCAGCGCGAGACACAGCGCGGCGGTGGCGTGCGGCATGGCGAGGGACAGGGGCGAGCGGGTGTGGGTCATTACGGACATCCAGCGAGCGGAAAGGGGATCGATCAATCGAGATTGCAGGTCAGGCCGGCGCAGGTGCGGGTGTTGAAGTCGTAGATCACCGAGTGGCCGAGTTCGCCGGTCGGACGCGGCACACCGCGCGGCACGTAGAACTTGGCCGAATGCGCGCCGTACAGACCGCTCGGGATGCGATAGGGCTTGAGCACCACGTAGGCGTTGTGCATCGCGAACGCGGACGAATCGCCACGCGCGTCACCGGGTTTCTGGGTGACCAGCCATTCGTTCCTGTCGCTGTTGCGCGCCTCGCGCAGATAGCCCTCGCGCACGCCGAGCGCGAGCCCGGCTTCGCCGCCGGGTCGGGTGTCGGGCGGTTCGACCGGGACGATCGGCACCACCGGTTCGGTGCCCTTCGGCTTGGTCGCGTCGCGTGCGTCGACGATCGCTTGCATCGGCACGGATGCGCCGCGGCTGGTCGCACCGGTGTTGCGCGCGTTCGAGTTCTGCTCGGCCGGCGCCGAGCGGTCGGGCGGGGCCATCGTGTCGGCGGGCGGTGGCGGCGCCTGCGTGGACTTGTCGTCGGCGGGGCGCGAGGCGTATTCGAATGCGCGGTTGATCGAATCGCAGCCGGCGATCGCCAGGCTCAGACCGATGATCAGCAGCAGGCGGGGAAGGCGTGGCGACATGGGAGCGGTTCCTGAGCGAGGGCATGCGCGCGGTCGGCGATGGGCGCGTGACGTGGGCTAATTTACGGGATCGCACCGCGATGTGCCTGTGCAGCATTAGCGCTGCTGCCAACAGGTGACAGCAGTCATATCGCGGCACCGCATCGCCTCGCCGCCACGCCGCTGGCGATGGCCTAGACTTGCGCATCGCCTCGCGCTTCGAATCGTCCGGACGGCCCCGCATGTACGCTTTGTATTACTCACCCGGCACCGCCAGCCTCGTGGTGCACTGGCTGCTGATCGAGATGGACTTGGCCCACGAGCTGCGTGAGGTCGACATCGACGCGCGCGCCCACAAGCGCGCCGAGTACCTAGCGCTCAATCCCAACGGCGTGGTGCCGACCCTGATCGTCGACGGCGAGCCGCGCTACGAGGCCGCGGCGCTGGCGATGTATCTGGCCGATCGTCATCCCGAGGCCGGTTTGGCGCCGGGTTTCGACGATCCGCAGCGCGCGCAGTACAACCAGTGGATGTTCAACCTGACCAACACCCTGCAATCGCCGCTGCGGTTGTGGTGGTATCCGTCCGACCTGCAGGCCGACGACGAGGCGGTGCGGCTCGGCGCGCAGGCGCGGATCGAGGCCGCCTGCGAGCGGCTCGACGCGCAACTGGCGCAGCACGGCCCGTACCTGCTCGGCGAGCGCCTGAGCGTCGCCGATTTCTACCTGACCATGCTGATGCGCTGGACCCGCAAGATGCCCCGGCCGGCGCACGACTGGCCGCATCTGGGCGCGTTCGCGCAACGGATGAAGGCGCGTCCGGGTTTCGCCACGCTGTATCAGCGCGAAGGCTTGAGCGAGTGGGCCTGAGCGGCGCGCGGATGTCCGACCGGGTCCGCACAGGCGGGGACGAGAATCGGATGGGCGCGAACACGGCCGATGTGTCGTCGCGCGCGAACGTCGTCGCGCCGCGCGACGGCGGCATCAGACGTCGGGTGGCCGCATTCGCGATCACCGTGGCGGTCGTGTGCGCGGCGAGCCTGCCGATGGCTGTTGCGGCCGGCACGGCTACCGATGCGATGCCCGCGAAGGCCAGCGTGGCCGCAATCGGCACCAAAGTCGGCGGCCTCAGCCCGGACGAATGGACCGTGCGCTGGTGGCGCTGGGCCCACAGCTTCGACGATGGCCAGCGGCCGTATCAGGACCCCGACGGCAGCCGTTGCGCCTTGGGCAAGGACGAAGACGGCCCGGTGTGGTTCCTGGCCGGCACCGACGGCCGCTCCGAGGTCCGGCGTCGCTGCCAGGTACCGGCGGGCAAACACCTTCTGGTGCCGGTCATCAACATGTACTTCCACGCGCCGCGCATCGGCGAGTACGCGCAGCGCTGCGATCAGGTCAAGGCGCAGGTCATGGTCAACAACGACGCCCTGGTCAGCGCGGTGACCGTGCTCGACGGCAAGGCGCTGCCGCGGCCCGCGCGTTTCACCTCGCGCTGTTTCGACCCCTTTCCCGAGGGTGACGAAGAAGACCGCAAGCATCCCGGCCCCTACCACGCCGCCGCCGACGGCTATTGGATGCTGTTGCCGCCGCTGGCGCCGGGCAGGCACCGTCTGGTGATCGGCGCCAACTACGGCAACGACGGCGATGCGGACTTCGGCCGGATGATCCAGAACTTCGAATACGAACTGCAGATCGGCGAGCCGGCGATCTGATCGGCTGAATAGGCGGCTCGCCCTGGCGCCTGCCCGGGCCAAGCCGGGCGCGCGGTCGATCGGTTAGGCTGTCGGGCTGGACCGCCCCGGCCCTGTTGCGTCCGCGCCTTGCGCGGGGCGATGCCGCGATGGCTCCAGGCCCGACCGCCCCGACCGACCGCCGAGGACCGTAGATGAGCCAAGCCGCCACCGCCACCGTCGATTCGCAGGGCCGCATGCCCCGCCAGATCGGTTTCATCATCGGCAACGAGGCGGCCGAGCGCTTCAGTTTCTACGGCATGCGCAACATCCTGACCTCGTTCCTGGTCGGGACCTTGCTGCTGGCGTCCACCTCCGATCTGGCCGAGCGCGAGCACCTGGCCAAGGAGGTGTTCCACAGCTTCATGATCGGCACCTACTTCTTCCCGTTGCTCGGCGGCTGGCTGGCCGACCGCTACTTCGGCAAGTACAACACCGTCATCTGGTTCTCGCTGATCTACTGCGCCGGCCACGCCTGTCTGGCGCTGTTCGAGCACAACCAGACCGGTTTCTACACCGGGCTATTTCTAATCGCGTTCGGCGCCGGCGGGATAAAACCGCTGGTGGTGTCGTTCTGCGGCGACCAGTTCGACCAGAGCAACAAGCACAAGGCCAAGCTGGTCTTCGACGCGTTCTACTGGACGATCAACTTCGGCTCGCTGTTCGCGTCCTTGCTGATGCCGATCTTCCTGCGCGAATACGGCCCCAGCGTCGCGTTCGGCATTCCCGGCGCGCTGATGTTCCTGGCCACCTTCATCTTCTGGCTGGGTCGCAATCGCTACGTGCGGGTGCCGCCGACCCGTTACGCGCCCGATCCGGATTCGTTCTTCAACGTCGCGCGCACCGCGCTGACCACCCAGGCGCCGGGGCAGGGCAATCCGGGCGTGATCGTGGCCGCGCTCGGCGTGGTGCTGGCGGTGGCGGCGCTGTCGCTGACCGTGTTGCCGGCGATGGGCTTCGTCAAGAGCGCCTGCCTGGCGCTGGGCCTGCTGATCGGCTTCGGCGGCTACGGCATCTCGCTGCAACTCGACCGCGCCCGCGGCAAGCACCCCGACAGCGCAGTCGATGGCGTGCGCGCGGTGCTGCGCATCCTGATCGTGTTCGCCTTCGTCACCCCGTTCTGGTCGTTGTTCGACCAGAAGGCGTCGACCTGGGTGCTGCAGGGCCAGAAGATGGTGGTGCCGACCGACCTGTGGTGGTGGCCGACCTGGCTGATCTCCGGCGAAGGCGGCGCGCGCGCGGCGGCCTCGCAGATGCAGGCCATCAACCCGTTGCTGGTGATGCTGCTGATCCCGTTCAACAACCTGCTGCTGTACCCGGCGCTGCGCCGGATCGGCCTGAACCCCACGCCGCTGCGGCGCATGGGCTTCGGCATCGTGATGGCCGGCCTGTCGTGGGTGATCGCCGCGGTGCTGCAGTTGTATATGGACGCCGGCCACCCCATGTCGCTGGCATGGCAGATCCTTCCGTACATCCTGCTGACCCTCGGCGAGGTTCTGGTCTCGGCCACCGCGCTGGAGTTCGCCTACAGCCAGGCGCCGCCGGCGATGAAGGGCGTGATCATGGCCATGTGGTATCTCACCAGCACCTTCGGCAACCTGTGGGTGATGCTGACCAACGCGGCGGTGCGCAACGAGACCGTGATCGGCCATATCGCCGCCACCGGCCTGAGCGAGAACGCGTTCCTGATGTTCTTCTTCGCCGGCTTCGCCTTCGTCGCCGCGGCGGCGTTCGGCCTGTACGCGCGCAATTACCCGATGCAGGACCATTACCGCGCAGTCTGAATACCGCCGTCCACGCTTGATGTCCCGATTCGATAACAAGAGCCCGACCCAACCATGATCACCTATGTCCTGATCGCCGTGACCGTGCTGGTGTCGTGGCAGGCGTTCGAGAAACGCCGCCTGTACGAACGCCTGGTGCTGTGGCCCCCGGGCGTGGAGCGGCTGCGCCAGTACGACCGCCTGCTGACCCACGGTTTCGTGCATGCCGACTGGATGCACCTGCTGTTCAACATGATCACGCTGTATTTCTTCGGCCGCGCGGTCGAGAGCGTGTTCAGCCAGTTGGTCGGGCCGGTGGTGTTCGCGTTCTTCTACCTGTCGGCGATCGTGGTCGCGATCCTGCCCAGCTACCTGCGTCATCGCAAGGACAGCGGCTACGTCAGTCTGGGCGCGTCCGGCGCGGTTTCGGCGGTGTTGTTCGCGTTCGTGCTGGTGTCGCCGTGGAGCTGGATCATCGTGTTCGTGATCCCGGTGCCGGCGGTGGTCTACGCGATCGCCTACGTCGCCTATTCGTACTGGATGGACAAGCGCGGCGGCGACAACATCAACCACAGCGCGCATCTGTCCGGCGCGATCTACGGCCTGCTGTTCATGCTGCTGATGGAGCCGCGCATGGGCCTGTCGTTCCTGGAGAAGCTCGCCAGTCCGAGCCTGCCGCGCTTCTTCGGCTGAGGTCCGCGGCCACGGCCGGGTGAGGTCTTGAATGCGAAAACGGCGGCCATGGGCCGCCGTTTTTCGTCGTGCGCGCGCTGTCGCGGCGCGTCCGCAGTGGTTCGATCAGCCGGCTCAGGCCGCCATCGAGTGCTCGGGGAGCGGCTCGCTTTCGCCGTAGGCGGCGGCGAGGCCGGCCTGGATCTCGGCGTCGAGTTCGCGCAGTTCGCTGCCATCGGTGTCGCCGTTGCGGGCGATGTCGTAAAGACGGGCGATCACCGCCTGGGAATGGACGTTGTCGCTGTATTGGTCGATGTGGCGAGTCATCTGGAATCCCCTTCTCTGTTTCCATGTGGACTTACTCACAGTTCTACGCATCTTTCATGCCAGCCGTTTCGGCGGTTTTCGAGGGGGCGAAGTGACGCGCGGCGTCAACAGCGGTCGGCCAGGATCAGGCGCGTGACGCGATGCGGCGACTCTCACCGTCGCTCACCCGCCATGAAGGTGATGCGTGCTAACACGGCATTGCGTACACACGCAGGCTGATGTGTTGATGGGGGCAGCCGCTATCATTCGCGCATTCGTAAGACTCGATGAGGAGTGAAGTATGGCGACCAAGAAAACCGGCAAGTCAGTAGCCAAATCAGTTGCAAAATCCGCGGCATCCACGAGCAAGCGCGCCGCGGTCGGCAAGACCGCGCGCAGCGCCGCCGGCAAGACCGCGAGCAAGAAGACCGTGGGCAAGAAAGCCGTGACCAAGAAGGCCGTGGCGAAGAAAGCCGCGAGCAAGCCGGCGCTCAAGAAGGCCGTCGCCAAGGCGGCAGGCAAGAAGGCCGCGGCCAAGAAAATCACTGGAAAAAAGGCCGTGGCGAAGAAGTCTCCGGCCAAGAAACCCGTCGTCGGCAAGGCCGCGGCCAAGAAGGTTGCAGGCAAGGTTGCAGGCAAGAAGGTGGCGAGCAAGAAGGTCGTCGCCAAGAAAGCCGCGGCGGGCAAGAAGGGGATCGGCAAGACCGTCGCGTCGAGCAAGGCCGCCGCCAAGAAGGTGGTTGCCAAGAAGCCCGCATCGAAAAAGATCGCGGTGAAGAAGGCCGCGCCGAGCAAGGCGACCGCCAGGAAAGTCGCGCCGCAGAAGGCTGCCGGTGGTAAAGCGGCGTCCAAGAAGGTCGTCAGCAAGCCGGTCGCAAGCAAGAAGCCGCTGAGCAAACAGGCCGCGCCGCAGAAGACTGTGCGTACCGCGACGCCCGTCGTCGCGCGCAAGCCGGCAGCGGCGCCGGTGAGCGCCAGGCAGGCGACTGACAAGCGCGCCTCGGCCCAGCCGGCGGCGGTCAAGAAGTCGACCGCGCCGGTGAGCAAGCCGGTGGTTTCCAAGCCGGCCGCGTTCAAGCCCGCGGTCGCCAAGCAAGCCGCGCCCAAGCAGGCAGCAGTGAAGACTGCGAGCAAGCCGGCGGCAACCCCGCCCGCAGCGAAGCCGCAAACGGCGAGCGCGCCCAAGCCGGCCGCACCGTCCAAACCGCAACGTACGAGTGCGCAGGCCGCCGAGTCCGCGCCGAAAGTCGCGACGCCGGCCGTCGCTGCGCCTAAGTCTGAGTCGACTTCCGAACCGACGTCCAAGCCGAAGGCCGCACCCAAGCGCGCAGCCGCCAAGCCGGCTGCCGCTGCCGTGACCGCGGCGTCGGAGGCTCAAGCGCCGGTCGAGACGAAGGCGCCGGCCGCGGCGAAGCCCAAGGCCGAACGCAAGCCCAAGGCCAAGCCCACGCCCGCGCCGAGCGCGGAAGCGCCGTCGACCGTGCCGGCCGGTTCGCTGGTCGCCGCCGCATCGGTCGGCGAAGCCGCCGCGCCCGCGCTGCAGTCCGAACGTCACCAGGGTCGGGCCAGCCAGTCGACCGGCGCCGCTGGCAGTGTCGCCGCGCAGGGCGCCGCCGAAACCGCGGTCGAGGCCGAGACCGCGGCGTCCGAGCGCGACACCGCCACGCCGCCGCAGCGCGAAGACGAAGCCGCCAGCGACGCCGCCGATGAGGCCGTGCCGGCCGCGTCGAGCGACGACTCCAACGATGAAGATTCCGGCGAAGGCGATGCAGGCCAGGCCGAGGGCGAGGGCCACATCAGCGCCGAGCAGGCGCTGGAAAACACCCGTCGTCTGCTCGAAGCCAAGCAGGAACAGGCGCGCACGCCGCAGCCGTGGCAGCAACTCGATGGCAGCCATGGCGGCCACGTCCCGCAGCCCGGTCCGCAGTCCGAAAGCGCCGCGCAGAAGGCCGGCGAACTGCATGCCGCCGAGAGCCGGATGGACGCGATCCAGGGGTCCAACAGTACCCAGGACCGCCATAACCAGGGCAAGCGCGACAATCGCGGCTAAGCCGTGCCGCCGGGATCGTCGCCTCGCGGCGATCCCAGCGACCGCGGCGTTCGCCATGGCGAAGCCCGATGCCCGCGGGCTTCGCAGCCTCTGGCGCGATGCCCGGTACATGCGGGTTTCGCCGCCTTTGTAGCGATGCCCGATGGCGCGATGCCTCCGGGCTTCGCGGCCTCACGGCGATGCGACACGCATGTGGACTTCGCCGTCCGCAATGAGCCCGACATCCGCGCGTTTCGCCGTTTCCTTACCGCACAGGACCGTCCGATGACCGCTTCCGTACAACACGAATCCCGGCAACAGCGCTTCACCGTCGTCGTCGACGGCGTGCAGGCCCTGCTCGAATACCAGATGCGCGACGACCAACTCGTCATCACCCACACCGGCGTGCCCGAGGCGATCGGCGGACGCGGCATCGCCAGCGACCTGGTCAAGGCCGCGTTCGAATATGCGCGCGGCAACGGCTACAAGGTGCGTCCGGCGTGTTCGTACGCCGCCGCCTGGTCCGAGCGGCATCCGGAGTATTCGCAGCTGTTGGCGTAGAGCCTCGGCTCGGCGGGGCTGTCTTAGAGACGCGTTCTGCGAACGTCGCTGATCCGGTCTCTTCTATCTGAAATTCCGGCACTTGATCTCGCCGCACCCAGGCGCGGTAACCGTCGCCCACTTTGAAAAAGGGGGCGAGCGCCCGGCGGCAATCGAGGTGGCGCAGTGCCTCAGCGCGGGGGATTTGCTCTTGGCGCATTGCGCTGCGATCCGAAGCTAAGAGCAAATCCCCCCCTGGCCCCTTTTTCAAAGGGGGGAATGCTTCGGGGTGGGACGTTGGGAGTGGGTGGCGCAGTGCTCGCCTCCCGGAAATTGCGTTGCTTGATCTCACCGCACCCAAGCGCGCCAACCGTCGCCCACTTTGAAAAAGGGGGCGAGCGCCCGATGGCAATCGAGGCTGCGCAGTCCCTCAGCGCGGGGGATTTGCTCTTGGCTCTTGCTGCGGTTCAAGGCTAAGAGCAAATCCCCCCTGGCCCCCCTTTTTCAAAGGGGGGAATGCTTCGGGGTAGGGCGTCGGGAGCAGTTGGAGCATTGCTTACAGCCACGCCGCTTGCTGAATCGAACGGCGCTCCAGCGCCCCGGCCCGACCCGCCGCGCTCGCCAATCCGCGGCGTCTGTGCCAGCCTACGCGCCCCTCGCCACCCGCCAGCCGGTTTTCCGGCATGCTTGCCTCATGCGTCTGAACAAACACATCAGCGACACCGGTTTCTGCTCGCGCCGCGAGGCCGACGGGCTGATCGCCGAAGGCCGGGTCACCGTCAACGGCATCCGCGGCCGGGTCGGCAGCGAGGTCGGCGAGGGCGACGAGGTCCGCATCGACGGCGAGATCGTGCGCGCCCGCGTCGCGGTCAAGGGCAAGCGCCAGCACGTCTACATCGCCTTGAACAAGCCGGTCGGCGTGGTCTGCACCACCGAGTCCGGGGTCAAGGACAACATCGTCGATTTTGTCGGCCACGACCGCCGCATCTTCCCGATCGGCCGCCTCGACAAGGACTCCGAAGGCCTGATCCTGCTGACGAGCAACGGCGACATCGTCAACGAGATCCTGCGCGCCGAGAACAAGCTGGAAAAGGAATACCTGGTCGCGGTGAACCACGAGGTCACCCCCGAATTCCTGCGCGGCATGGCCCGCGGCGTGCCGATCCACGGCCAGACCACCTTGCCGTGCAAGACCGGCAAGCTCGGCCGTTTCGGCTTCCGGATCGTGCTGGTGCAAGGCCTCAACCGGCAGATCCGGCTGATGGCCTCGCACTTCGGTTTCCGGGTCAAGCAGCTGCTGCGCGCGCGCATCGGCAACGTCAAGCTCGGCCACCTCAAGCCCGGCCAATGGCGCAATCTGACCGATCCGGAACTGCAGGGCCTGCTGCCGCACCGCACCGAGTGGTGAACCGGCACACAACCGGCCGAGCTTGCGCTTGAACTGATCGGATTCGCTTGGCGATCTAGATGTCGGCGTCACGCTTTGCGCGATAATGTCGCGCGAAACATCCATGGACGTCTGTCAAAAGGATTGCTGCATGAAGCGCGTCACCGCCGTCTGTCTGCTTGCCCTGGCCCTGGCGGCCTGCAAGAAGGAAGCCACGCCGCCTCCGGCCGCCAACGCGCCGGCCACCCCCGCGACGACGCTGCCGGCGCCGGTCGCGACCGACGACGGCGCGGTCGAGCTCAAGGAAGTAGTCGAGACCACGCCCAATTACGTGGTCGGCATCACCTACGACACCCAGGCGGCCAAATACCCGGGCCTGGCGCGCGAGCTCAAGCGCTTCGCCGACGGCGCGCGCGCCGAGCTGGTCGAATCGGCCAGCGGGCGCACCGCCAAGGAAAACCCCTCGCCGTACGAACTGTCGCTGACCTTCAACGACGTGCTCGATTCGCCCGAGATGGTCGCGGTGTCCGCCGACGGCAGCAGCTACACCGGCGGCGCCCATGCCGCGCCGCTGATCGCGCGTTTCGTCTGGCTGCCCAAGCAGAACAAGCTGCTCAAGGCCAACGAACTGGTGCCGCAGAAGGCCGGCTGGGACGCTATCTCGCGCTACGTGCGCGAGCAGCTGCATTCGGCGTTGTCGCAGCGCATCGACGCCGACGATCCCGCGCCGGCGGTACGCGCCGAACAGATGGAGACCGGCGCGCGCATGATCGACGACGGCACCGGCGCCGACGCGGCCAACTTCGCCATGTTCGAGCCGATCAAGGCCGCCGACGGCAAGCTCAGCGGCTTGAAGTTCGTGTTCGCGCCGTACGAAGTCGGCCCGTATTCGGACGGCACCCAGATGGTCGAAGTGCCGGCGGCGGTGTTGCTGCCGCATGTGGCGCCGGAGTATCGGGCTTTGTTTGTCGGCGGGGTTTGAGCGGCCCTCACCCCGGCCCTCTCCCGTGAACGGGAGAGGGAGAGGGAGAGGGAGAACGGCCATGGCCTGCCTGTAGGAGCGGTGTCCCACTGGATTTCCTTCGGTCACGAGCCGCGACCGCGACACCTGATCCACCGCGACACCGACATCGGGCTCGAACCGACTCCGGAACCAGCCCCGTACCGACGCTCCGCAACACGCTTTCCACGCAACTCAGCGTTCAGCCCAAACAGCGCGATCCGGCACATCGCGCGCCACGCGGTTTGCTATCGTGCCGGCATGCGCGGTGCACCCGCGCCATCCGGGCGAGCCGCCCGGCAAACCGTCTCAGGATGAGCGCCGGCGCGCCGCGCGGTGTCACTCAAGCCGCTTCACGCGGGCCGCCGCAGAGCGTTGACCGACCGAGCCCACTACGCCGAACGAGGCCGAGATGTCCGTTGCGTCGCTGCGTAAACGAGTCGAAGGCTTGCTGGCGCTGGCCGATGTGCGCATCGGCGGCGACCGGCCGTGGGACATCCAGGTCGAAGACGAGGAGTTCTATGCGCGGGTTATCGCGCAGGGCTCGCTCGGTCTGGGCGAAACCTATATGGACGGCAGCTGGCATGCGGCCTCGCTCGACGGAATGCTGGTGCGGCTGCTGCGCGCCCATGTCGACGAGCAGGTGCACGGCTGGGCCGCGATCCTCGACGGCCTGCGCGCGCACCTGATCAACCTGCAGAGCCATCGCCGCAGCTTCACCGTCGGCGAGCGTCACTACGACCTCGGCAACGATCTCTATCGGGCCATGCTCGGCAAGCGCCTGGTCTACAGCTGCGGCTATTGGCGCGACCGCGACGGCCGGCCGTTACCCGATCTGGACTCGGCTCAGGAAGCCAAGCTCGATCTGGTCTGCCGCAAGCTGGGTCTGAAGCCCGGCATGCGCGTGCTCGATATCGGCAGCGGCTGGGGCGAGGCCTTGAAGTTCGCCGCCGAGCGTTACGGCATCGTCGGCGTCGGCGTGACCGTGTCGCGCGAACAGGCCGAGTTCGCCCGCGAGCTGTGCCAGGGCCTGCCGATCGAATTCCGCCTGCAGGATTATCGCGACCTGACCGGCCACCACGCCGACGAACGCTTCGACCGGATCTTTTCGCTCGGCATGTTCGAGCACGTCGGCTACAAGAACTACGCGACCTATTTCGATGTCGCGCTGCGTTGCCTGGACCGCGACAGCGACGACGGCGGCCTGTTCCTGCTGCACACCATCGGCGGCAACAGATCGGTGACCCACACCGACCCGTGGATCGCCAAGTACATTTTCCCCAATTCGATGCTGCCCTCGGCGCAGCAGATCGCCGAGCAGGTCGAAGGCCGCTTCGTGATCGAGGACTGGCATAACTTCAGCACCGACTACGACCTGACCCTGCGGGCCTGGCGCGACAATGTCGAAGCGGCCTGGAGCCACCTGGATGCGCGTTACGACGAACGCTTCCGGCGCATGTGGCGGTTCTACCTGGCCGCGTCGATGGCGACATTCCGCAGCCGCCATGCGCAGCTGTGGCAGGTGGTGCTGTCGCCCGAGGGCGTGCCTGGGGGCTACGTGGCGCCGCGCTGAGACGCGCGACGGAAAACAAGTGCAGAAAAGTGAGGAACGAGTAAAGGCATGCGTCTTACTCGTTCCTGGCCTTGCGTTTCGGCGGGAGCAAGCGAAGAGGAGTGAGAAACGAGTAAAAGCGCTTTTACTCACTTCTCACTCCTCTCCACTCACTCCTGCTCAATCACTCCTGCGCCAGCTTCGAATGGCGAATGCCATACCCGAAATACACCAGCAGCCCCAGGCATAGCCAGATCAGGAAGATCAGCCAGGTGATCGCCGCGAGCTCGGACAGCAGCCAGATCGAGAAGGCGATGCCGATGATCGGGATCAGCGGCACCAGCGGGGTGCGGAACGAACGGAACAGGTCCGGCTTGCGCACGCGCAGCACCCACACCGAGGCGCAGATGATGATGAAGGCCGACAGCACGCCGATGTTGACGAGCTTGGCGACCTCGCCGATCGGCAGGAAGCCGGCGACCAGCGCGGTGAACACGCCCAGCACGATGGTCGGGCGGTGCGGGGTGCCGTACTTCGGATGGATCTTGGCGAACCAGCCCGGCAGCAGGCCGTCGCGCGACAGCGAGAACCAGATCCGCGCCGCGCCCAGCATGAAGGCGAACAGCACGCTGGCGATGCCGATCACCGCCGAGAACGCGATCGCCTTGGCGATCCACGGCAGGCCGAGCGCGGCGAACGCGTCCGACACCGGCGCGTCGCCGCCGAGGGTGGAGTAGTGGGCGATGCCGGTCAGCACCAGCGACACCGCCAGGTACAGCACCATCGACACGCCCAGCGACAGCAGCACCGCGCGCGGCAGATCGCGTTGCGGGTTCCTGGACTCCTCGGCCGCGGTGGTGAGGGTGTCGTAGCCGAACACCGCGAAGAACACCACCGCCGCGGCGGTGCCGACACCGGCGAAGCCGAAGTGGCCGATGCCGTCCTTGTCGATCACGCGCTCGGGAATGAACGGCGTCCAGTTGGCGGTGTTGATGTAGAACACGCCCACGCCGATCACCAGCAGCACGGCGAGGATCTTGATCGCCACGATGATGGTGTTGAAGCGCGCGCCCCACTCGGTGCGGAACACCAGCAGCGCCGACACGGCCAGTGTCACGCCGGCGGCGATCACATTGAACACGCGGCCGTCGCCGGTGCCGATTGCGCCTTGCGCCCATACCGGCAGATGGATGCCGACGCCCTCGAGCAAGACCTGCACATAGCCCGACCAGCCGATCGCCACCACCGCGACGATCAATGCGTATTCCAGTAACAGATCCCAGCCGATCAGCCAGGCCGCCAGTTCGCCCAGGGTCGCGTAGCTGTAGGTGTAGGCGCTGCCGGTGACCGGGATCATCCCGGCGAACTCGGCGTAGCACAGCGCCGCGGCGGCGCTGGCGATACCGGCGATCAGGAACGCCAGTGCGACCGCCGGACCGGCGTTCTCCGCGGCCTGCTGGCCGGCGAGCACGAACACGCCCACGCCGATGATGCCGCCGATGCCGATCGCGGTGAGCTGCCACAGCCCCAGCACGCGGCGGAAGTCCGAGCGCTTGCCGGCCTCCGCCTGCAATTGTTCAACCGATTTGTGCCGCAGGATCTTCGCGACCAGGCTCATCGAATGCTCTCCCCGAGTGACGCCGCATCATAGCCGCTGCCGGGCCGGACGGTGGCGCATGGTCCGCAGGTCGCGTGGCTCACAGTTTCGCGCTCGGTTCGTTTGTGTAGCTCGCAAGTCCAATCAACATCACAGGAGCGAGTAATGAACGAAAAGTGGAACCGATCTTTTTCCGAACTGATCCGGCGCAGCCGCCCGGCCTATTGGGGTAATTGGGCGCTCAACGCGCAGGTCCAGCCCGGCGCGATCGGCATCGTCGACCCGCACTCGGGCGACTTCCGCCTGGTGGCCGAGAGCTTGCCGAACCTCAAGGTCAAGCGCCTGCCGGTGTCCAACTCCTGGCAGCTGTTGTCGGAAAATGTCTCGCGCACCGAGGCCAAGGCCGACATCAGCGGTGAAGTCACCGATCCCGACACCGGCGTCAAGGGCGAGGCCGGAGTCGAGGTCAGCTGGTCGATGTCGCAGGTCGGTTCGATCGCGTCGGAATTCTCCTTGCGCGAAGAGGCCTATCTGGAAGAGCTGACCCAGGTCGAGAAGAACCAGGCCTGGTTGGCCCAGCAGGCGGCCGGCGTGGGCTTCGGCGGCAACGGCGAGATCGCCCAGGGCTTCGGCGTGATCACCGGCGTGCTGTACGCCAACAGCGGCCTCAACGTGGGTTCGCAGTCGAAGGACTCGGCGTTCGCGATCGCCGGCCGCGCCAGCGCGGTGCATGAAATGCTCGGCGGCGCGACCGCCAAGGGTTCGTTCACGTCGGTGCGCAAGGCCAAGAGCATCGACAAGCACCTGTGGCCGGATCACGCCAACACGGTGGCGTCGGGGCCGGTGCCGATCGCGTACACCTTCGCTTCGTTCGAAGGCAAGCTGCTGATCCCGAACTGGGTCAGCAAGATCGGCGGATTCGAGATCTTCTTCAACAGCAAGGTCGGCACCACCTACATCGTCGCGGTCGACCTGAGCTACAAGGTCGGCGACAAGACCCACAGCGAATCGTTCGAAATCAGCGGCGGCCTGTCGCGCACGGTCGGCAACATTCCGTTGAACGCAACCGACATCAAGGTCAGGGCGCGTTTCAAGGCCTTCAACAGCGACATCTACGAACGCAGCTGGGCGCGTCCGCTGGGCCAGTGGCTGACCGGACAACGCCACATCGACCTGTCCGGCGTGTGGCCGGGCGCGACGCATTTCTCGGTGCGCGAAGAGCCGCAGGGCGGCGGCTGATACCGCATCAGCCATAACGCCCCCGGCGCGCGACGCGCCGGATCAACAACGGATGGTCCCGGCGCGGCGCGCCGGGTCAACAATGGATGGCCCCGGCGCGATGCGCCGGGGCTGCGGGAGTCGAAGCTCATGCCGTACGAATACGTAACCAGTTTCAACCCGAAGAAGCTGCAGAAAATGCAGGACCCCGAGGCCACCGCGGCGGTGCTGCAGGAGATCGAGACGCTGGCCGGCCAGACCGTGCCGGTGAAGGGCGATCAGGTCAACCAATGGCTGGGCCTGCTCGCGCAAAGCGAGATCATGGCGCAGAAGTGGAAGGGCAGCGTCGACCTGATCGAGGTCTATCCCAGCGGCAAGAAGAACGAAGACCGGATCATGATGTCGGTATCCAACGGCGTGGTGAACATCCAGGACGTCGGCATCAGCCGGCACTGATCGGTTCGAGTCAGGAGCGACGCCGTGTGCTTGCGTTGGGTGCGCCGCCAAGCGGCTCCCCTGTACGTCCAAGCGGAGCGACGCTCCTTCCCGATCGCCAAGATGGGCTCCCCTCTTTGTAAAAGAGGGGTTGGGGGAGATTCGCTTTTCGGCTGAGGTCGGTCTTCCGGCAACCTGCGCGCGCCCATGAACCCGCACCGAAACCATCGCAGCGAAGCCGCATCCGGCTGAGCCAGCGACGCACCGATTGTCATCCAACGCGCCCAGACTGGACGCGCGGCGCTGTCGCCGCGCGTCCTTCGCCTGTCCGAGTTAGGATTCCCGCATGCCGCTTTCCCATGCACCGCGCCGCGCCCTGGCCGCGTTGGCGCTGTTGACCGCCAGCCTGGCCGCCGGCGCCCTCGACCGGACTCCCGCCATGACCGACGCCTCGTCGTCCGCCGCCGCGCTCGGCGAGCACGGATTGATCGTGATCGCCCACCGCGGCGCCAGCGGCTATCGGCCCGAACACACGCTGGAGGCCTATCGTCTCGCGATCCAGATGGGCGCCGACTTCATCGAGCCCGACCTGGTCGCCACCCGCGACGGCGAACTGGTGGTGCGGCACGAGAACGAAATCTCCGGCACCACCGACGTCGCCGATCATCCCGAATTCGCCGCGCGCAAGACCACCAAGATCATCGACGGCGAAGCCCTGACCGGCTGGTTCACCGAGGACTTCACCCTCGCCGAACTCAAGATCCTGCGCGCCAAGGAACGCATCGCGCAGATACGTCCCGGCAATACCCGCTTCGACGGGCAGTTCCAGATCGCCACGTTCAAGGAAGTGATCGCGCTGGCCAAGCAGGAAAGCCGCGATGGCCGGACGATCGGCATTTACCCGGAAACCAAGCATCCGACCTGGTTCGCCAGCGAAGGCAAGCACCTCGACGGCACGCCGATCGGCATTTCGCTCGGCGAGAAGCTGGTGGCGACGCTGGTCAGCGAAGGATTCACCGATCCGCGGCGCGTGTACATCCAGAGTTTCGAAATCGCCAACCTGATCGAACTCAAGCAACGCATCCTGCCCAAAGCCGGCATCGACCTGCCGCTGGTGCAGTTGTACGGCGATTTTCAGCGCGATCGGCCGTACGACTTCGTCTACAACGCAGGCCGGCATGCTGATCTGAAGGCGATCTACGGCGGTTTGATCCAGGCGATTCCGGGCGGCATCGACGACAAGACGCCGTTCGCGGCATTGACCGAAGCCGATGCGCTGGCGTGGATGAAGCAGCATTACGTGTCGGGCCTGGGCCCGTCGACCGCGAGCCTGATTCCGCGCGTGGCGCTGCCGGCCAAGCGCGACGCCGACGGCGACGGCCGCGCGCTGCTGAGCACGCGCAACACCGGTTTCATCCATCCCGTGCTCGGCCGCGCGCTGGCGCTGGGATTGCAGGTCCACCCCTACACCGTGCGCGCCGAAGAGCCGTTCCTGACCCAGACCGCGAACGGCGTCGACCAGAGCGCGCTGGCGCAGGCTTTGCAGCTGTACGGCCTGGGCGTGCAGGGGTTCTTCATCGATCAGCCCGATATCGGCGTCGAGGCGCGCAAGTTGTTTCTGCAGCAGAACCGGATCGTCGCGCCCGCATCGCATTGATCGCGTCGCGATAGTCACGTCGTAGCGAAAGCCGCATTCGCCCCCTGTAGGAGCGGCGCAAGCCGCGACCGCGCATCCAACAGGCGCCGCGAAGGTGTGGGTACGCGGCTCGCGGCTCGCGCCGCTTCAACAGTCGGCTGACGTGGCTATGCGACTCAACCCAGCGCTGCTTCCAAAGTCGCGCCGCAATCGGCCTGCAGCTTCAACGTGGCGATATCGTCGGCGCGGGTGACGCCGCGGTTGAGCAGGGCCAGCGGCAGGCCGGCTTCGCGCGCGGCGCGGGCGAAGCGGAAGCCCGAATAGACCATCAGCGAGGAACCGACCACCAGCATCGCATCGGCCTGGGCCAGGGCCTGTTGCGCCGCGGCGACACGCGCGCGCGGTACGTTTTCGCCGAAGAACACCACATCGGGTTTGATCAGGCCGCCGCAGTGTTCGCATGCAGGCGTGGCGAAGCGTTCGAACTCCAGGCCTTCCAGATCGGCGTCGCCGTCGGGCAGCGCGGCGGCGCCCAGATCGCGCCAGTCGGGATTGCGCTGCGCCAGTTCCGCCTGCAAGGACTCGCGCGCGCGGCGCGTGCCGCAGTCCAGGCAGACGACTTCATCCAGCCGGCCGTGCAGGTCGACCACATCGCGGCTGCCGGCGCGCGCATGCAGGCCGTCAACGTTCTGGGTCACCAGGGTGTGGGCATCGTCGCGTTGCTGCCAGCGCGCGAGCGCGGTGTGTCCGCTGTTGGGCTGGGCGCTTGCGAATCCAGGCCAGCCGACAAAGCTGCGCGCCCAATAGCGGGCACGGGCGCGCGCATCGCCGACGAAGGCGCGAAAATCGATCGGTGGCTTGCGCTGCCAGGCGCCGCTTTCGTCGCGGTAATGCGGAATGCCCGAATCGGTGCTGATGCCCGCGCCGGTCAGCACGAACACCCGTCGATGCGGACGCAGCCACTCGCGCAGCGCCTGCGCCGCGGCATGCGCATCGGTGGCGGGATCGGCGGGTGCGGCGGAAGGATCGATCGGGCTCATGCGTGCGCGGCCGGTGGGGTTCGACTGGGACTGCCGACGATATGGTGGCTTGAACGGGACGAGCCAAGGGGGCACCTCGTTAGCGCTGCGCAAGCCGACTCAAAGCCGCGCGCCTCAAATATCGATCGGCCGAACCCGCTTGACCGGCCCCCACGCCCGCATTTCCTCCTGCGAACAGCCTTCGTAGTACTCGGCGAACAGGCTCTCGCAATCGTCGCCCAGAAACGCCGCGCCCTCGGTCCACACGACGCACCAGAACGGCGCCCGGGTCGGCCCATGGCGGGTGCCGTCGCAGATCGTCGAGCAGGCCAGCGCGATCGACAGGTCGCGCGCGATCAGCAGGCCCAGTTCGTAGGCATCGCAGTCCTTGAGGATGATGGTGTCGATGATGAACGCGAATTCGCTGGGGTGGGTTCGTACTTCGATCACGATATCGCCCGCGCGCGATTGCTCGCTGAGCTCGCTGTCCCAACACAGCCGCGCCCACGGCGCATGCCGCGCGAACACGGTTTCCATCGTTATCCGGTCGGGCGGTCGGGTCGATCCGATCCACATGGCGCTGACTCGCGGCGATGTCGCTGCATGCGACGAACCGCAAGATTACTGCACACGCGCCGGGCCGCGCCGTCGCGGTCGGCGCAAACAAGAAGGCCGCCCGGATCGCTCCGGGCGGCCTGGCGACCGCAAAGGGGTGTTCGCGGATCGCCGGGGGAAGGTCGAGCACCGGACACGCGCGCGAGGCGCGCGCGCCGGGCTCACCGGACTGCATCGCTCACTGCACCACGTCGCTCATCGCGCCACATCGCTCACCACACCACGCCCGCGCCGACCGTCACGCCGACATCGCCGCGCGAATTGCTGTTGCCCGACAGCTTGTACACATAGCGACCGTCCTCGGTGATGGTCGAGATGCCGATCGCGAAGCCGCTTTCGCCGCGGAACGAACTGGCCGCGATCGCCGCCATGCTCTTGCCGGGCATGTACGACTGCGGCAAGCCTGCGACCGCCATCGCCGACGCCACGCCGGCGCTGGCGTTGTCGTCGAGCTGACCGATCTCGCGACGCAGGGTGTTGCCCCAGTTGTCGGTGTACTGGTTGGAGGTGTTGATCGCCCGGTTCACGCCCTCGTTGAGCTGCTGCACGTTGACCGCGTCGGTGTTGGCGGTGCCGGCGCGGACGTTGCGGATATTGACCGCCGCGCCGCCGTTGTTGAGCGTGATCTGAGTGTTGTTGACGCTACCGTCGACGTTGGTGTCGTAGCGCACGGTGCCGGTCTGCGACGCCTTGAGCTGGGCGACGTTGACCGCATCGTTGTCCTGCGCGCCGGCGGCGACGTTGACGATCTGCCGTTGCTGCCCGGCATTGCCGACCGAGACGGTGTTGGCGCGATCGGCGACCGCGCCCTGACCGAGCGCGACCGCGCCCGATGCGGTGACGCTGGCGCTTTCGCCGATCGCGACCGCGTTGGTCGCGCTGGCGGCGATGTTGCTGTTGGCGCCGACCGCGGTGCTGCCGTCGGCTTCGACCCGTGCATTGCCGCCGATCGCGGTGTCGTTGGCGCCGGCGGCGTAGCTGTCGCCGCCGATCGCGGTGGCGTGGGTGCCGCCGGCGTTGGCGCTGGCGCCGACCGCGACGCCGCGCGAACCGGCCGCGACCGAGGCATTGCCGGTGCCGTCGATGGCGATGCGCGGATCGGGTCCGGGATTGCCCGGCGGCAGATTGTCGATGCGGTTGTTGATGTTGGTCAGGCTGGCATCGACCGCGGCGAAGGCGGCGCCGACGTTGCTGTAGTTGCCGCCCTGGACGGTGAAGTTCGGCGCGCCGAACACGCCGCCGTTGAACAGCGAACCGCCGCCGAAGATCGAGGCGACGGCCGCGCCGATGTCGTGGATCTGGCCGCCGTTGACCGCCTGCAGGCTGCCGGCCGCGATCTGGCCGTTGGCGAGGTTGTCGAGCGTGGTGCCGGTGCCGGCCGGCCCGCGCAGGGTGATGTTGCCGTAGTCGGGATTGCCGGCGCCGTCGTCGTCGTACTGCACGGCGAAGGCGTTGCCGGCGTTGATGTTGCCGTCCAGCGCGGTCAGCGCCGAACCCACGTCGTTGTAAGTGTTGCCGCCGATCAGATAGTTCGGCGCGGTGAAGATGCCGCCGGCGTTGAACACCGAGCCGCCGCCGAACAGATTGGCGATCGAGGTGCCCAGGCCGAAGATCTGGCCGCCGTTGACGCCCTGCAGACTGCCGGCGGCGATCTGACCGTTGGCGAGGTTGTCGAGCACGGTGCCGGTGCCGGCCGGGCCGGCGAGGGTGATGTTGCCGTAATCGGGGTTGCCGGTGCCGTCGTCGTCGTAACGCACGGCGAAGGCGTTGGCGCCGCTGACGCCGCCGTCGAGCGCGGCCAGCGCGGCGCCGACGTTGTTGTAGCCGGTGCCGTCGATGATGTAGTTCGGCGCGGTGAAGGTACCGCCGGCGTTGAACGCCGCGCCGCCGCCGAACACCGCCGCGGTGGCGCTGCCGACCGCGAAGATCTGCCCGCCGTTGACCGCTTCCAGGCTGCCGGCCGCGATCTGGCCCGCGGCAAGGTTGCCGATCAAGGTGCCGGTGCCGGCCGGTCCGCGCAGGGTGATCGCGCCGTAGTTCGGATTGCCGGCGCCGTCGTCGTTGTACTGCACCGAGAACGCGTCCGCCGTGGCCAGGCCGGTGTTGATCGCCGCCAACGCCGAACCGACGTTGTTGTAGCCGTTGCCGTCGATGACGTAGTTCGGCGCGGTCACGGTGCCGTCCGCGGCGACGCCCGCGCCGCCACCGAGGCGTTGCGCGTTGGACTGGCTGATCGCGAACACCTGGGCGCCGTTGATCGCCTGGGTGCTGCCTGCATTGACCAGACCGGCGCGCACGTTCGAAATCGTGGTGCCGCCCGCGCCTTGCAGGGTGACGTTGCCGAAATCGGGCACGCCCCCGGCGTCGTTGTACTTGACCGCGAACGGATCGGCCGCGGCGGTCGACAGCGCGCCCTGCAACTGGGCGAGATTGACCGCGTCGGTGCCGTTGCTGCCGGCGGCGACGTTGGTGAGCTTGCGGGTCGCGCCGGCGGCGCCGATCGAGACTTCGCCCGAGGACGTCTGCGGCGCGACCAGGCCGAACGCGGTGTAGCCGGTCTGTGCGCCGACCGCGGTGCTCGAACCCGCGCCGAGCGCGACGCTGTTGGCGTGAGTGGAGGTCGCGCCGAAGCCGAGGATGGTCTGGCGGTTGGCGTTGCCGAAGCTGTTGTCGCCGATCACCACCGAATTGCCCAGGCGCGCGGCGTAGTTGGTGTCGGGGCCGCCGGTGAAGCCGGCCGCGGCGGCGGTGATGGTGGGCAGTTGATGGCGCGCGTTGGTGCCCATCACGATGGTGTTGGAACCGTTGGCGTAGCTGCCGTCGCCGATGATGGTCTGGTTGTTCTGCGCGGCGTTGGTGCGCCAGGTGCAGGCCAGGCCGATGATGATGCACGAGGCGCTGTTGTTGTTGCCGGTGTAGTTGCTGTCCTGGAACTGGATGTAGCTGTCGGACTGCACCGCGCCGATCAGGGTCAGGTGATTGGCCGGCTGGTTGCCGTCCAGGTCGAGCACGTTCGGCGCCTGCACCAGGTTGAGGATCAGCGACAGGTACGAATAGTTGAAGTTCGCGCGATCGATGGTCAGGCAGCCGCTGCCGAGCAGGCCGCAGGCTTGATAGTCGTTACCCAGCAGCCAGTTGCTCAGGTAGGCGCTGATGCCGGGCAGGGTGTTGTTCAACGCGGGCGGAGGCTGGATCACGCTCATCGGCGAAACCATGCCGCCGTCGTCGAAGGCGCTGGCCGAACTCCAGGTGGAGCGGTTCGGCATGCCGTCGAAGACCAAGGGCAGCAGCGGCGCTTCGCTGTCGAGGACCGCATCGCTGGTGCTCGCTTCGGACGTGGCGGTGTCGTCGCTCACGATCTTCGACGCCGCGGTTTCGATCTCGGTCTTGACCGTGGATTCGAGCTCGGCCGCGGTCGCGGCGATGGGCAGCAACCCCATCAACCCCACGGCGATGCATCCGCTCAACAGGGAGATGCGCACGCGTCGTGCGCGGTCCGGCGCTTGGTAGGCGAGGGGCGCTTGCTTGCCGTGGTTCGGGTTGCGTCTGGTCATGACAGCCTCCGTCATTCGATAGCGGTAGGCCGATCGACATCCGGGGCGGAACGGGTGGTGGTTGAAGCGCTGCAAGCAGGCCGCGAGGCCGCGATCGAATTCCCCTTTCCCCCTGATGCCGTGACTGCCGTGTTCGCTGGCACGGTCAGTACGTCGGCGAATTCAGGCTAGGCGCGGCTTGGGGTGCAACACACTCACCTCCGCTCACGCTTCAGCTTGATACTCAGACAACGAAAAACGGCGGCCGTAATGGCCGCCGTTCCGCGTTGCACGCGTCGCGATCGACGCGATGGGATCGAAGTCAGCTGTTCGATCGCACGATCGTGCACAGATAACCCATGCCGCGCACCGCGCGCAGCGGCAACGGCAACGGGCTCATCAACGCGACTTTCTTGCGCAGGCGATAGATCAGCATTTCCAATCTATGCGGATCGAAGTCGTAGACATCGCTGGTCAGCGAACCGATCAGGCTGTCGTGCGAGACCGGATGCCCGCCCGCGCCGGTGTTGACCAATCGCAGCAGCACGTTGCGCTCGGGCGCGCTCAGGTCGATCGACGCGCCCTCGGGCGTGCGCAGGGTCCAGCCGTCCAGCGCCAGTTCCCATTCGGGCTGTCCGGCGCCGGCGCGCGCCGGCATCGCGCGCATGTGGTGCTGCAGGCTGTGCATGGCGGTGACGACGGCGGCGAGGCCGTCCAGGTCCACGGGTTTGGCGAAACAGGCATCGGCGATCTCGTGGTACGAATCGGCCTCGCCATGGCAACCGGACTGCGCGTCGAGCACGATGATGCCGATGTCGGAGTGCTGGCGCAGATGCAGCGCGACCGAGCGTGGGTTGTCGTCGGGCAGGTCGCTGGCGATCACCGCGATGTCGCACGGCGCGGTCAACAGGTTTCGGTACAGCGCGGTCGCGTTGGCGCATTCGACGATGGCGAACTGGCGCGTCTGCAGCGAATGCAGGATCTGCTGGCGAAGGTCGGGATCGCGCTCGACCACGGCGATGCGCCGGGCGTTGCGGTTGTCGGCGCTGGCGGCGCCTGAGCTGCTGGAACTGCTGGCCTGAAATGCGCTGATTGCGGCCATCCTGGTGTCCCCTGTTTTGATCGAACTACCAACTGTTTCTTATGTAGAAACAGTGCCGGTCGATGTCCAATATCAGGTTACGGGCTCCCTCGAAATCTAATGTGACATAGATCGGGGTTTATACAAAGTATTGAATTGACGGGGAAATAAGTCCCGATAATTAGATCGAGATAACAAAAATAATGTGCCTCGATGAGCCCTGAAACGCAGAAAAGGCCGCCCACCGGACAGGTGGACGGCCTTTTTTGTTACTGCTTCGAGGGCGGGGCTGAATTATTTATTCTTTCGAGCCCTTGGCCGGAGCGGCCGGCGCGGTCAGGCCGCGGCGTTCGAGCAGCGGCTGGATCTTCGGATCGTGGCCGGAGAAGTCGCGGAACAGCTGCAGCGCGTCCTTGCTGCCGCCGCGCGAGAGCAGGGTGGAGCGGAAGCGGTCGCCGTTTTCGCGGGTCAGGCCGCCGTGCTGCTTGATCCATTCCACGGTGTTGGCGTCGAGCACTTCGGACCAGATATAGGCGTAATAACCGGCCGCGTAGCCGCCCATGATGTGGCTGAAGTACGGGGTGCGGTAACGCGGCGGGACCGGCGGGTAGAAAATGCCGTCCTTCTTCAACGACGCGGTTTCGAACGCCATCACGTCCTTGGGTGCCGGCACCTTGGAGATATCGCCGATCTGGTGGTAGTTCTGGTCCAGCATCGCCGCGCCGAGGTACTCGGTGGTGGTGAAGCCCTGGTTGAACTTGGACGCGGCCAGGACCTTGTCCAGCAGTTCCTTCGGCATCGCCTCGCCGGTCTGGTAGTGCTTGGCGTAGTTGGCCAGCACCGACGGCCAGTCGGCCCACATCTCGTTGACCTGCGAGGGGAACTCGACGAAGTCGCGCGGCACGCTGGTGCCGGAGAAGTACGGGTACTTCACGTTCGAGAACATGCCGTGCAGGGCATGGCCGAACTCATGGAACATGGTGGTGACCTCGTCCCAGGTCATCAGGGTCGGCTTGCCGGCCGGCGGCTTGGGGATGTTGAGGTGGTTGGCCACGACCGGCAGGGTGCCGAACAGTTCGGACTGGTCGACGTAGGAGTTCATCCACGCGCCGCCACGCTTGGAATCGCGCGCGTACATGTCGGCGATGAAGATCGCCAACTGCTTGCCGTTGGCGTCGAACACGTCGTAGGCGGTGACGTCGTCGCGGTACAGCGGCAGGTCGGTGCGCTGCTTGAACTTCAGGCCGTACAGCTGGCCGGCGGCGTAGAACACGCCGTTCTCGAGCACGTTCTTCATTTCGAAGTAGGGCTTGAGCTGGGCTTCGTCGAACGCGAACTTTTCCTTGCGCACCTTCTCGGCGTAGAACGCCCAGTCCCACGGCTCGAGCTGGAAACTCTTCTCGCCCTTGGCGGCCTGTTCCTTGTCGATCATCGCCTGCAGGTCGGCCGCTTCGCGCTTGGCGTTGGCGACCGCGGCCGGGGCGAGCTGGCCGAGCATGTTGTTGACCGCTTCGGGGGTCTTGGCGGTTTCGTCGTCGAGCACGAACGCGGCGTAGTTGGCGAAGCCCATCATCTTGGCGCGCTCGGCGCGCAGGGCGACGACCTTGGACACGATCGCGGTGTTGTCGTACGCGTTGCCGCGGCTGCCGCGCGCGACCGAGGTCTTGTGCAGCTTCTCGCGCAGGGCGCGGTTGGTCAGGTCGGTTTCCGGCGGCTGGCCGGTGGTGTTGAGCAGGGTCAGCAGATACTTGCCTTCGAGCTTGCGCGCCTTGGCCGCTTCGGCAGCGGCGGCGATGCGCTCGTCGGACAGGCCGGCCAGCTCTTCCTTGGTGTCGACCACGATCGCCGAATCCTTGACCTCGGCGAGCACGTTCTTGCTGAACTTCGCGCCCAGTTCGGCCAGTTCGGAGTTGATCGCCTTGACCCGGGTCTTCTGCGCTTCGGTCAGGTTGGCGCCGGCGCGGACGAAGTCGGCGTGGTAGCGCTCGATCAGGCGAACGCCTTCGGCGTCCAGGCCCAGCGTGTCGCGCTTTTCGTACAGCGCCTTGATCCGGGCGAACAGCTTCGGGTTCAGCGAGATCGCATCGCGGTGCGCCGACAGCTTGGGCGCGTATTCCTGCTGCAGGTTCTCGCGGGTCGGGTTGGTGTCGGTGCCGGTCAGGTTGAAGAAGGTCGAGACCGAACGGCTGAGGATCTGGCCCGAACGCTCCATCGCGACGATGGTGTTGTCGAAGGTCGGCGCCTCGGGGTTATTCGCGATCGCGTCGATTTCCTTGATCTGGTCGGCCATGCCGCGATCGAAGGCCGGGGCGAAGTCGCTGTCCTTGATCTTGTCGAACTGCGGGAACTGCAGCGGCAGCGGGCTTTGCTGGAAGAACGGGTTCGAAGTCGATTGGGCGTTGGTCACGGCTTTATCGGTCTTGGCGGCTTGGGGAGCCTGGGCCTGGGCATTGTGGGCCAGGCCGGGAACGGTGGCGATCAGGGCCACGGCCAGCGCCAGCGCGAGCGGATGCTTCATCGGTACGAACCTCGTCAAAAGGAATCCCGAAGCCTACCCGATGGGGCCGTGGCCAGCCCATGACGAAAGGCATGGGCCGGCGAACCCGGATTTCGCGAGGACTCGCGGCCCGATGTGCGCGGACCGGCATGCCTGGATCGAGCATGACCATTCACCCACGGATACGCCGCCGCGAGCGGTTTACACTCCGGCGACCTTCACCCGGGGAGCGGGCGATGCGAACCCTTCACGGTCTATCAGGGAAGTGCTCATGACCACGCCGACCGCGCGCGCCTTCGTGCCGATGCTGCATGTCGCCAGCCTGCCGCGGGCGATCGCGTTCTATGCGGCGCTGGACTTCCACGCCACCGAACTGCATCAGCAGCCCGACCGCGACGACCCGACCTGGGCCTGGATGCAAAGCTCCGGCGGCGCCGAATTCATGCTGGTCCAGGCCGACGCGCCGATCGACGACGGCGTCCAGGGCGTGCTGTTCTACGTCTACTGCGACGACGTGGTGGCGATGCGCGAGCGCGTGCTCGCCGCCGGCCTGGCCGCCGGCGAACTGACCTATCCGTTCTACCGACCCAACGGCGAATTCCGCCTCAGCGATCCGGACGGCTACGTCCTGATGGTCACACACGCCGGCGATTGACCGTCCCCTTTCCCACTCATTCCTCTATCCGACACCGGAGCCGCACCCGATGAAATCCCCGCGTCCGCAGTCCGTTACCCGTTTCGCGCTCGCGCTGTGCCTGGTCCCCGGCCTGTCGGTGGCCTTCGCCGCGACCGCGCTGGCGGCGCAGACCACGCGTTACCTGGCCCTGGTCGACGGCGGCAAGCAGGCCGGCCAGCAGGTCGTGACCCGCGCCGACGACGGCACCACCACGGTCGAGTTCGTGTTCAAGGACAACGGCCGCGGACCCGAGCTCAAGGAAACCTACACCCTGGCCGACGACGGCACCTACCGCACCTACGCGGTGCAGGGCACCTCGACCTTCGGCGCCAAGGTCGACGAAAGCTTCCAGCGCAACGGCGAACAGGTCAGCTGGAAATCCAAGTCCGACGCCGGCCAGGCGACGGTGCCGGGCGTGGGTCTGTACGCGCCGCTGGGCGGCACGCCGGCCGGGATCTCGGTCGCGCTCGGCGCGCTGGCCAAGCACAACGGCAAGCTGCCGCTGCTGCCCAACGGCACCTTGAGTTCGAGCAAGCTCGGCGAAGCGCAGGTCACGCGCGACGGCAAGACCCAGACCGTGCAGTTGCTGGCCTTGACCGGGCAGGGCTTCACCCCGAATTTCGTCTGGGCCACCAGCGATGCGCAGCCGCGCCTGTTCGCCTTCATCTTTCCGGGTTATCTGCAGTTGATCGAAGAAGGCTGGCAGGCCAACGCCGCGGCCCTGGAAACCCAGCAGAAAGCCGCCGAAGGCAAGTTGCTGGTCGATCTGCGCAAGAAGCTCGGCCATCGTTTCGCCGGCACCACGGTGCTGCGCGACGTGCGCGTGTTCGACAGCGAACACGCGACCCTCGGCGCGGCCACCGACGTGGTGATCGCCGACGGCAAGATCGTCTCGGTCGGCAAGGCCGATCCCAAGCTCAAGGCCGATCGCGTCGTCGACGGCGGCGGCAAGGTGCTGATGCCGGGCCTGTTCGACATGCACGGGCATGTCTCGCGCTGGGACGGCGGCCTCAACATCGCCGCGGGCGTCACCACCGTGCGCGACATGGGCAACGACAACGCGACCCTGCAGCAGATGATCGGCGAGATCGAAGCCGGCACGCTGATGTCGCCCGGCGTGGTGCCGGCCGGTTTCATCGAGGGCGAGAGCCAGTTCTCGGCGCGCAATGGCTTTGTGATCAAGAACCTCGACGAAGCCAAGAAGGCGGTCGACTGGTATTCCGAGCACGGTTATCCGCAGATCAAGATCTACAACTCGTTCCCGAAGGCGGTGCTGCGCGACACCGTCGCCTACGCGCACAGCAAGGGCATGCGGGTGAGCGGTCACGTGCCGGCGTTCCTGCGCGCGCAGGACGTGGTCGATCAGGGCTTCGACGAGATCCAGCACATCAATCAGCTGATGCTAAATTTCTTCGTCGACGACAAGACCGATACGCGCACCTTGCAGCGCTTCTATCTTGTCGCCGACAAGACCGCCGACCTGGATTTCGATTCCAAGCCGGTGCAGGACTTCATCGCGACCCTGGCCAAGAAGCAGATCGCGATCGATCCGACCCTGGCGACGTTCGAGTTCCTGCATCAGCGCGACGGCGAGTTGTCGCCGATCGTGGCCGGCATCGAGGACCATCTGCCGCCGGACGTGCAGCGCGGTCGCCGTTCGGCCGAAATGAACATCCCCGACGACGCCACCGCGGCGCGTTACACCAAGTCCTACGACAAGCTGGTCGAATTCGTCGGCCGCGCCTACAAGGCCGGCGTGCCGCTGCTCGCGGGCACCGACGAAATCCCCGGTTTCACCCTGCAGCACGAACTGGCCTTGTACGTGCGCGCCGGCCTGACCCCGGCGCAGGCCTTGCAGGTCGCGACCTGGAACGCGGCGAAGGTGGCGCGCGTGCTCGACAACCGCGGCTCGGTGACGGTCGGCAAGCGTTCGGACTTGATCCTGATCGACGGCGATCCGACCAAGGACATCGGCGATATCCGCAAGGTCTCTCTGGTGTTGCGCGGCGACACCGCGTACTACCCGAGCGAGGTACATGAAGCGCTCGGAGTGAAGCCGTTCGCGGCGGCGGCGAAGGTGACGGCGGCCAAGTGAGCGATGCAATAGCCCCTCT
>NZ_LMHM01000011.1:219680-230556 GCF_001427785.1 Lysobacter sp. Root690 | reverse complement strand
GGGCGCGAGGGCGCAACTCGGGCCGGCCCGTGTGCCCTCACCCCGGCCCTCTCCCGCAAGCGGGAGAGGGAGAGGGCGGTGCCGGCGATAGCGGGCCGGAGGCGACGGTTCACGCCCTCCCGCCCATTCGAGCACCGACTCTTTAATGATTTGGTAACATTCGCCGGTCAATGAGCCGACCACGGCGCGGGCAGCTCCGCGCCAGAACCGCCAAGGGGCGGTCCGATCGCCCATCGCCGTCAGCCCATGCCCGAGGGGAGCATGACGCCGCGGCGGTTTCCCAAGCACTGGCGCCCCACGCGCCGCGTCCACCGAGAAACCCCGACCATGTCCCAGCACGCCCGTGCTCCCCGTCGTCTTGCCCCGCGCAGCCACGCTCTCGCGCTCGCCATCGGCCTGACTCTCGTTTCCACCGCGGCTTTCGCCCAAGACACGACCGCTGCCGCGCCCGCCGCGCCCGCCGAAGGCGAAGCCAAGACCCTCGATGCGCTGATGGTGACCGCGCAGCGCAAGGTCGAACGCGCCAAGGACGTGCCGGTCGCGCTCACCACCGTCGATCGCGAGAAGCTGCACGTGCTCGGCTCCGGCGGCGGCGATATCCGCTTCCTGTCCGGCCGCCTGCCCAGCCTCAACATCGAGTCCTCGTTCGGCCGCGCGTTCCCGCGTTTCTACATCCGCGGCCTGGGCAACACCGACTTCGATCTAAACGCATCGCAGCCGGTGTCGCTGGTGTACGACGACATCGTTCTGGAAAACCCGTTGCTCAAGGGCTTCCCGGTGTTCGACCTGGAGAACGTCGAACTGCTGCGCGGCCCGCAGGGCACGCTGTTCGGCCGCAACACCCCGGCCGGCGTGGTCAAGTTCGAATCGGCCAAGCCGACTCGCGAACTGGAAGGCTACGGCCAGATTTCCTACGGCACCTACGGCACCACCAACTTCGAAGGCGCGGTCAGCGGCCCGCTCGGCCCGAACTGGTCGGCGCGCGCTTCGGCGATGTATCAGCGCCGCGACGACTGGGTCGACAACACCAACCCGAACGCGCGCACCAATCCCAAGCTCGAAGGCTACGACGAATCCGCCGCGCGCCTGCAATTGCAGTACGACGGCAGCGACACCTTCCACGCCTTGTTCAACGTGCACGCGCGCCATCTCAACGGCACCGCGCGCCTGTTCCGGGCGATGCTGTTCAAGAAGGGCACCAACAATCTGGTCGACGGCTTCGACGTCGACAAGGTCGGCATCGACGGACGCAATTTCCAGAAGCTCGACACCTGGGGCGCGAGCGCGCGCCTGAGCTGGGACCTATCGAACGATCTCACCCTGTACTCGATCACCGGTTACGAAACCGCCGATTCGCTCAGCCGCGGCGACATCGACGGCGGCGTCGGCGCCGCGTTCCTGCCCGGCGGCAGCACCCCGGCCGGCATTCCGTTCACCGCCGAATCGGCCGACGGCCTGCCCGACCATCGCCAGATCACCCAGGAATTCCGCCTGGAATCGAACTACAGCGGCCCGCTGAACTGGCAGGCCGGCCTGTTCTATTTCGATGAAGACATCACCGTCGACAGCCTCAACTACGACACCCTGGGCGGCGGCGTGCAGGCCGGTCACGCCCAGCAGAAGCAGCGCAACAAGGCCTGGGCGGCGTTCGGTTCGCTCGAGTACGCGGTCACCGATCGCTTCAAGCTGCGCGGCGGTCTGCGCTACACCCAGGACAAGAAGGACTTCAGCGCCAGCGTGCTGCAGAGCGCGCCGTTCGGCGCGCCGGTGTCGGGCCCGTTCAAGGTCAACACCGATGTCGACGACGTCAGCTGGGACATCAGCGGCGTGTTCCAGGCCACCGACGACATCAACCTGTACGCCCGCGTCGCCAAGGGCTTCCGCGCGCCGAGCATCCAGGGCCGTCTGCTGTTCCAGGTGCCGCCGCAACCGTCGGTCGCCGACGCCGAGAAGGTGATCTCGTACGAAGCCGGCCTCAAGGCCGACCTGTGGGACAAGCGCGCACGCCTCGGCTTCGCGCTGTTCCGCTACAACGTCGACAACCAGCAGCTCAACGCGGTCGGCGGCGCGCTCAACCAGACCATCCTGGTCAACGCCGACAAGACCCTGGGCCAGGGCTTCGAAGTCGACCTCGACGCCTACCTGACCGACAACCTGATGGTCACCTTCGGCGCCAGCTACAACGACACCGAAATCCAGGACGCCAACCTGTTCGTCGCGCCCTGTGGCGGCGGCTGCACCGTGACCGATCCGACCGTGGTCCGCAACGGCGTGACCCTGGCGGCGATCGACGGCAACCCGTTGCCGCAGGCGCCGAAGTGGGTTTACAACCTGACCGCGCGCTACACCCTGCCGCTGGCCAACGGCAACGAGTTCTACGTCTACACCGACTGGGCCTACCGCAGCGGCGTCAACTTCTTCCTGTACGAGTCGAAGGAATTCCGCGGCAAGCCCCTGGTCGAAGGCGGCCTGCGCGTGGGTTACACCTGGGACAACGGCCGCTACGACGTGGCGCTGTACGGCCGCAACATCCTCGACGAAGTGCGCGCGGTCGGCGGCATCGACTTCAACAATCTGGTCGGCTTCGTCAACGATCCGCGCATCGTGGGTGCGGAGTTCAAGGCGTCGTTCTGATTCAAGAGTGCGTTGCGATGTGACGGACGGCCCGCCTTGTGCGGGTCGTTTGTTTTTTGGGGATTGGGGATTGGGGATTCGAGATTGGGGAAAGCGAGAGTCGGGAGTCGGGGCCGGGATGCGGGACGCGGGATGCGGGATGCGGGATGCGGAAATTTCGGCTGGATGGTTGAGCTTGCAACGTGGAAGCTCGATCCGAGAGCGCTTTGCTTTTGCTCGTCATCCCCGCGAAGGCGGGGATCCAGAGACTTCAGCGTCATGCCTGGATAAAGCCCTGGATCCCCGCCTTCGCGGGGATGACGTTCTGGCGAGATGGCGCTGAAGCCTCTCGATGCCCGCCTGCGCTAAACCCTGCACCAACCAAGCGGGTCACCTCACATCGAAACAGAGCCCGCCACCCCACATCCAAACCGTGACGGCCGCGCGAATCTTCGAACCCGGGATGCCATGCCGGCCACCGATCCGGTCCCGTCGATGCCCGTCGTCACCTCCGACGCGCTATCGTTCGCCCAACCCACACACCGAGCGCCGCCATGACCACCGCCTACGATTTTTCCGCCACCGATATCGACGGCCAGTCCCAGTCGCTGGACCGCTACAAGGGCAAGGTGCTGCTGATCGTCAACGTCGCGTCCAAGTGCGGCTTCACCCCGCAGTACACCGGTCTGGAAAAGCTTGAGCGCGAGTACCAGGCGCGCGGTTTCGAAGTGCTGGGCTTTCCGTGCGATCAGTTCGGCCACCAGGAACCCGGCGACGAGAACGAGATCAAGGAATTCTGCTCGCTGACCTACGACGTGACGTTTCCGATGTACGCCAAGGTCGACGTCAACGGCGACAAGGCGCACCCGCTGTGGAAATGGCTCAAGGACGAGAAGGGCGGTTTCCTCGGCATCGACGCGATCAAGTGGAACTTCACCAAGTTCCTGGTCGGCCGCGACGGCAAGGTGATCAAGCGCTATGCGCCGACGGATAAGCCGGAGTCGATCGCGGGGGATATCGAGAAGGCGTTGGCTTGATTGATTTGAGCGGTTCGATCGGCTTGAGCGGCTCGAATGTTCGGCGTTGAAAGAAAGGCTTCGGCTGAATCAGCCGAAGCCTTTTTGTTTCAATCCCAACCGAACCCACCCACCGTCATTCCCGCGAAGGCGGGAATCCAGCGACTTCAAACGTTCTCGCACGAAAGGCCCTGGATTCCCGCTTTCGCGGGAATGACGTTCTTGAAAGATGACGCTGAAATTATGTTTGAGCGATAAATCTGACTTGACCTCAGGCCATATCCGCAGCCGCAGGCCGCGCAACATCGACTACCGTACCCGACGCATCAGTCGCGGCCCGCTCAGCACCACCGCGCACCTTGTCACTGCGCTTGCCCTTCAACCCAAACACCGGCCGCAATAGCGGCACCCGCCGAATGATCTCGTGCAACACGAAGCACCCGGCCACCGTCCCGAACAACACGATCGCCGGTTCGCTGATCGGGCCGAAATGCAGCGGCAGGATCCAGTACGCGATCAGCACGATCAGGCTCTGATGCAGCACGTACCACGGGTACACCGCCTCGGTCGCCCACGGCAGCCAGCGGAACGGGCGGTTGAGCAGGGCATGGCCCCAGCCCAGGATCGCGGTCAGCGCGAACCACACGTACAGATTGCGCAGCAGCCACACGCTGTTCTGCAGCCAGTCGGGGATCTCCTCAGGAATCAGCAGCACCAGGCTCAGGTAGAACCCGAACAGGCTCAGCGCCAGACTCAGGCTCCACTTGCGCAGCCGGGTCAGCTCGGCCCACAGGCCGGCGTCGTTGCCGATCCAATAGCCGTACAGGAACACGGTGAAGTACATCGCGTGGCGGTACCAGTCGTGGATCAGGTCACCGGTTTCGTCGAACAGCGGCGCCAGGGTCATGGTGTACGCGGCCAGCGGCAGCGCCGGCAGGATCAGCAGCTTCCAGCCGCGCAGGCCGGTGAACAGCCCGAGCAGGCGACGGCCGAAGCCGTTGCGGAACAGCGGCAGCAGGGCCGCGAACACGATCGTGTACACCCACAGGTAGATCAGGTACCACAGGTGGTTCCAGGTGAAGCCGTACTCCCAGCCGTCGAACGCGCCCTTGGGCCACGGCTGGAACTGGTAATAGCGCAACAGGAAATCGACGAAGCCCGGCTCGACCAGACCGTTGGCCACGCCCTGCGCGTACGGCTGGATCGGCACGATCACCAGGCAGCCGAAGGTCAGCGGCAGCAGCAGGCGCCAGCTGCGCTGGACCACGAAGCGGCCCAGCGAGCTGCCGCGCAACAGGAAATGCACCGACAGGCCCGAGATCAGGAAGATCAGGTCCATGCGCCAGCGGTTCACGAATAGCATCGGGATCTGCAGCGGCTCGGACAGATGGGTGCTCTTGAGATGCCAGCCCCAGTCGGCGACGTACAACATGGCGCAGTGATAGAGGATCAGAAGGACGAAGGCGAGGGCGCGCAGGGCGTCGATGTCGTACCGGCGTTGCATGGGCGGGTCCGTGGCGGTGAGGTGGCGCAAAGCCTGTGGCGACGGGCGTTTGCGCGACACCGCGGGGTGACCGGCGGCGGTCCGGCGGGGACGAATCGCGGCTTCCGGGGACGATCGGTTGCCGCCGACGGCGCCGCGCAGGCGAGAATGCGCGCATGAGCCAAGACGTTTCCGCGCCCCTTTCGACCGCGCCCGCCAACGACCCGAGCGCCGCCGCGCCGGTCAGCGCCTGGGACCGCTACCAGCCCTGGCGCCGCACCGTCGAAGTGCTGGCCTGGGTGGTCCTGTTCACCGTCAACGCGGTGGCTGGCACCCTGACTGCGTTGATCGACATCCGCCGCTACGGCCTGGACATCCCCGACTGGGCGCCGGCGCTATGGGAAAGCAGCAGTTGCCTGACCGCGCTGGCGCTGGCGCCGCTGCTGGTCTGGTACACCCGCAAGGTCCCGTTCCATATCGACACCTGGCGCCGCGCGCTGGTCCTGCACGTGTTCGGCAGCGTGGTCTGGTCGGTCGCGCACGTGGTCGGCATGGTCACGATCCGCAAGCTGGCCTACCTCGGCCTGGGCGAAAGCTACGACTTCGGCGCCTGGGGCATGAACCTGGTCTACGAATACCTCAAGGACGTGCGCTCCTATACCTACATGGTGTTGTGGATCGAGGGCTACCGCCTGCTGATGCGGCGCTGGCAGGGCGAGGCCAGCGTGCTGACGACCCCGGATGACGTGCCCGAACCGGCCGTGCCCGAACGGCCCGAGCGCTTCCTGGTGCGCAAGCTCGGCAAGGAGTTCCTGATCGCCGCGAGCGAAGTGGAATGGCTGCAGGCCTCGTCGAATTACGTGAACCTGCACCTGCGCGGCCGCGACTACCCGCTGCGCACCACCATGGCCGCGATCGAGACCCAGCTCGACCCGGCGCGCTTCGTGCGCGTGCATCGCAGCTACATGGTCAACCTGGACTGCGTGGGCGAGATCGAACCGCTGGAAAGCGGCGACGCGCGCATCACCATGCACGACGGCAGCAAGATCCCGTGCAGCCGGCGCTATCGCGGCGCCTTGCGGCAGGAGCGGCGGGCGGCTTGAGTGCTCACGTGGTTGCGAGCGCTCCTGTGGGGGTGGCGTCCTGCTGGATTTCCTGCGGTCACGAGCCGCGACCGCGAAACTTGCTTGCGTCGTGGTTGAGAGGTCGCGGTCGCGGCTCGCGCCGCTCCTACAGGCAGGCCAGGCAGGTCTGTCGCTCGGGCTACTGCGCCTGCTTGCCGGCTGCGGTCGGCCGCTTCAACGTTTCGGGCGGCAACAACGCCGCGATTTGCTCGGCGAACTGTTGCAACTGCTTTGGCGAATAACCTCGATGCACCTGCGCGATCGCACCGCGCTGATCGATCACGAACAGATTCGGCACCGCGGTGACGCCGTAATGGCGGGCGACAGTGCCGCCGTCGCGGATATGGCGCATCTCCAGCGAGGGATTGAGCTTGAGGAACGCGTCTAAATCGCGCCTGGGCTCGTTGAGGTTGACCGCGATCACCTGCAGATGCTCATAACCGACGCCGGCCTGCAGCGCCGACAGCATCGGCAGTTCGCGTCGGCACGGCCCGCACCAACTGGCCCAGAAGCTGATCACCACCAGCTTGCCGCGGTAATCGCTGACCTTGACCGGACGCCCATCGCGATCCAGGCCGAGAAAATCCGGCGGAATATCGCCGCGCTGCGGCGCGGCGCGGGAGGCGCGTTTGGATTTCGAATCGGGCGTCGCGGTCGCGGACGAACCGGAGGTCGCGGTTGGCGCAGCGGTTTGAGCGCTGGCGACCTGCTCGATTGCGGCGCGATCAGTCGATCGTAGAGACGATTGACCCGCGGCGAACGCCGGCCACATGGCGATCAGACCGAACGACGCCAGCGCGAGCGCAACCACCGCCGCGTCCGCGCGATACCGCGTCGACAACGCCATGACGATCCTCGCTCGCATCGACTGCATCGACTGCATCGCCTGCATCGACCGCGGCCCGCTCACGCCCGGCAACCAGCCAGAGCGCTCATTTCTCGACGAAGGCCCGTTCGAACACGTACTGCCCCGGCGTGCCGATGCGCGGCGCGGCGGTGAAACCGCGACCATCGAGAATCTCGCGGAAATCGGCCAGCATCTGCGGGCTGCCGCAGATCATCGCGCGGTCGTGCTCGGCGTCGAGCGGGGCGATGCCCAACTGCTCCATCATCCGGCCGCTGGCCATCATTTCGGTCAGACGGCCGCGCTGATCGCGCCCGGCGAATTCGAACGCCTGCCGCGACACCGCCGGGTAGTACTTGAGCTTGGCCGCGATCTGCTCGCCGAGGAACTCGTGATGCGGCAACTCGTTGACGATGTAGTCGCGATACGCCAGGTCCTGTTCGCTGCGCACGCCGTGGCAGAGCACCACGTTCTCGAAGCGTTCGTAGGTTTCCGGATCCTTGATCACCGACAGCCACGGCGCGAACCCGGTGCCGGTGCCGAGCAGGTACAGATTTCGGCCCGGGTGCAGGTCGTGGATCAGCAAGGTGCCGGTTGGCTTACGCCCGATCAGCACGCTGTCGCCGGGCTGGATCGATTTCAGCCGTGAGGTCAGCGGGCCGTTGGGCACCTTGATGCTGAAGAACTCGAGCTGCTCTTCCCAGTTGGCGCTGGCGATCGAATACGCGCGCAGCAGCGGCTTGGACGAACCGTCCGCCTGCTCGACCTGCAGCCCGATCATCACGAACTGGCCGTTCTCGAAGCGGAATCCGTCGTCGCGGGTGGTGGTGAAGCTGAAGTAGTCGTCGGTCCAGTGACGGACGTCCAGCACCGTCTCGGTGCCAAAAGCGGAGGACATTGCCGGGGTTTTCGGGTGGAGCGGGGCGGCTATTGTACCTGATGGATGAGAGCGGTTCTTATCTGGGCCGGGATTAGGGATTCGGGATTAGGGATTCGAAAAAACGACCTCATTGCCGAGATAACTGAGACGTTGGCTTTGCCGAATCCCTAATCCCGAATCCCCAATCCCGGCTCCTGTCAACGGGTTCCCCCTTCACGCCAGCATTGCGACAATCCCCACGTCCCCCGCCTGCGGGGCTAAACGATTGGAAACGATGCAAGTCAAGAACACGCAGTCCGCGCACATCGCGCAGAAGATCGCCCAACTCATCGCCGTCGAGATCGGCGCCCAGACCGCCCAGGCCCTGTCCGCGATCGCCTTGCTCGACGAAGGCTCGACCGTGCCGTTCATCGCGCGCTACCGCAAGGAAGTCACCGGCGGCCTCGACGACATCCAGTTGCGTGATCTCGAAACGCGCCTGTCCTACCTGCGCGAACTCGAGGACCGCCGCGCCGCGGTGCTCGAAAGCATCGCCGAGCAAGGCAAGCTGAGCGACGAACTGCGCGCCGACATCGAAGCGGCCGACACGAAGTCGCGGCTGGAAGATCTTTACCTGCCGTATAAGCCCAAGCGCCGGACCAAGGCGCAGATCGCGCGCGAAGCCGGCCTGGAGCCGCTGGCCGACGGCCTGCTCGCCGATCCCACGCGCAAGCCCGAGGAATTCGCCGCCGATTTCGTCAGCGAGGAAAAACAGGTCGCCGACGTCAAGGCCGCGCTCGAAGGCGCGCGCGCGATCCTGATGGAACGCTGGGGCGAAGACGCCCGCCTGGTCGGCGAGTTGCGCACCTGGCTGAGCGAGGTCGGCGTGATCCGCGCGCGCGTGGCCGAGGGCAAGGAAACCGAGGGCGCGAAGTACCGCGATTATTTCGATCACAGCGAATCGCTGGCCAAGATTCCCTCGCATCGCCTGCTCGCGCTGTTCCGCGCGCGCCGCGAGGAAATCCTGTTCCTCGAACTCGACCCGGGCACCGACGCCGAAGCCGGCCACGCCTACGGCGAAGGCCGGGTCGCGCTCAACGCCGGCATCGCCGATCAGGGCCGCGCCGCCGACCGCTGGCTGCTCGACGCCTGCCGCCTAGCCTGGCGCGCCAAGCTGCACCTGCATCTGCTGCTCGACCTGTTCGGGCAGGCGCGCGAAAAGGCCGAGGCCGAAGCGATCGATGTGTTCGGCGACAACCTCAAGGACTTGCTGCTGGCCGCGCCGGCCGGTCCGCGCGCGGTGCTCGGGCTCGATCCGGGCCTGCGCACCGGGGTCAAGGTCGCGGTCGTCGACGCCACCGGCAAGCTGGTCGCGCACGACACCATCTACCCGCACGAACCGCGCAAGCAGTGGGACCAGTCGCTGCACACGCTGCGCGCGCTGTGCGCGAAGCATCAGGTCGAACTGATCGCGATCGGCAACGGCACCGCCTCGCGCGAAACCGACAAGCTGGCCGGCGATCTGATCAAGCTGATGACCGAGATCAAGTTGACCAAGGCCGTGGTCAGCGAAGCCGGCGCGTCGGTGTATTCCGCGTCTGAATTCGCCTCGAAGGAATTCCCCGATCTCGACGTGAGCATCCGCGGCGCGGTCTCGATCGCGCGGCGCCTGCAGGACCCGCTGGCCGAACTGGTCAAGATCGAACCCAAGGCGATCGGCGTGGGCCAGTACCAGCACGATGTCGATCAATACCGCCTGGCGCGCGCGCTCGATGCGCGGGTCGAGGACTGCGTGAACGCGGTCGGCGTCTACGTCAACACCGCCTCGGCGGCGTTGCTGGCGCGGGTGTCGGGTCTGTCGAGCACGGTCGCCGAGAACATCGTCCGCCATCGCGACGAAAACGGCCCGTTCGCCTCGCGCAAGGCGCTGCTGAAAGTGCCGCGCCTGGGCGACAAGACCTTCGAACAATGCGCCGGCTTCCTGCGCATCGTCGACGGCGAGCAACCGCTGGACGCCTCGGCGGTCCATCCCGAGGCCTACCCGGTGGTCGAGCGCATGGTCCAGCAGTGCGGCCGCGAGGTGAAGCAGTTGTTGGGCGATCCGCAGTTCGTGCGCGGCCTCAAGCCCGAGCAGTTCACCGACGAAAAATTCGGCGTGCCGACGGTGCGCGACATCCTCAAGGAAATGGAAAAACCCGGCCGCGACCCGCGTCCGGAGTTCAAGGCCGCCAAGTTCGCCGACGGCGTGGAGGAGCTGCGCGACCTCAAGGTCGGCATGATCCTGGAAGGCGTGATCAGCAACGTCGCCGCGTTCGGCGCCTTCGTCGACATCGGCGTGCACCAGGATGGCCTGATCCATATCTCGGCCTTGTCGGACAAGTACGTCAAGGACCCACGCGACGTGGTCAAGGCCGGCGATGTGGTCAAGGTGCGGGTGCTGGAAGTCGACCTGCCGCGCAAGCGCATCGCCTTGACCCGTCGTCTCGACGACCCGGTACCGGCGCCGCGTCCGCCGGGCGAAACCGCGAGCCGTGGCAATGACCGTGGCGACCGCAACGATCGCAGTGGCGCGCGCGGCAACGACGGCAATCGCGGCGGTCGTCGCGATCAGCCGCCGCAGCGTGGCGGTTCGTTCGCGCCGCAGGGCAAGGCGGCGGCGCCGATCGGCGGGGCGTTGGCGGATGCGTTCGCTCGCGCGAAGCAGAAGTCCTGATGGTCGAGTGATCGGATCGATCCGATAAAGAAAGCCGCTTGCTGAGGAGCAAGCGGCTTTTTTATTGGTCGGTCATCGACGCGGCGGCCTGATGTTGTTGCAGTTGTATTTGCTCTTGCTCTTGCTCTTGCTCTTGCTGTTGCTGTTGCTGTTGCGTTGAGCCTGAAGCCGCGCAGTTCATCCAGAGCTGCGACGCTTGTAACTCGCGTTAGCACCAGCACACT
>NZ_LMHM01000011.1:219591-219657 GCF_001427785.1 Lysobacter sp. Root690 | reverse complement strand
GGCGTGCAGGATGCACGCCGTGCGCCACCGGGACATGGATGTCCCGTGTGGCGCATGCCCGCGGAA
>NZ_LMHM01000011.1:219362-219439 GCF_001427785.1 Lysobacter sp. Root690 | reverse complement strand
CTTTAGACAAAAGAAAGTGACCCGCCGCTTTAGTGGCGGAAGCTTTTGATCCTGCTGGAAGCTCCTAAAGCTTTTAG
>NZ_LMHM01000011.1:203165-219212 GCF_001427785.1 Lysobacter sp. Root690 | reverse complement strand
GCGACAAAAGAAAGGTAACCAAAGAAAAACGCTTTTCTTTGAATCAAGGGCCCGCAAGTGCGGAGCTTCNGGACATCCATGTCCCGGTAGCGCACGGCGTGCATCCTGCACGCCGCCCTTCGGGTGTCCGTTTGCTAACGCGAGTCAGTGGCTTCGCAGCGCTGGATGAACGGCGAGGCTTCAAGCGCAAGCGACATAGCCACCCTGTAGGAGCGGCGCGAGCCGCGACCGCGAAAACGCAACCACGGCGCAGGTCTCGACGTGTTCGAGATGTCGCGGTCGCGACTCGCGTCGCTCCTACAAGAAGGCCATGTCGCCACGTCGGCTCGTGCTTCAACAGCGGATCCGTCCGCTTACTTGGCCGCAGGCGGATCCAACCGCAACAACTTCCCCTGATCCTCATCCGTCAACACAAACACCTTGCCGTCGCCGGACACCCGCACATCGCGAATCCGCCACCCCAGCGACCGCAGCAGACGTTCCTCCTTGAGCACCTTGTCCCCATCCAGGCTCAACCGGATCAGGCTGCCATCGGCCAAGGCCCCGAGAAATAAACTGTCGTTCCACGGCGAACCGGCATGGCCGGTGTAGAAGGCCATGCCCGACAAGGCGGGCGAGACTTCCCAGACGTGATACGGCGACTCAAGGCCCGGCTTCTCCTTGCCCTGCGCCTCGGCGATCTTGAGCCCGCTGTAATCGATGCCGTTGGTGATCAACGGCCAACCGTAATTCTTGCCCGGCTGCGGCAGATTGATTTCGTCGCCGCCGCGCGGGCCGTGCTCGGCTTCCCACAATGTGCCGGTGCGCGGGTCGACCGCCAGCGATTGCATGTTGCGATGGCCGTAGCTCCAGATCTCCGGACGCGCGTCCTGGCGGCCGACGAAAGGGTTGTCGGCCGGCACGCTGCCGTCGAGATTGAGCCGCACCAGCTTGCCCTGCAGTTTGTCGAGTTCCTGCGAGGCCATGCGCTGCTGGCGCTCGCCCTGGGTGATGAAGATATGTCCGTTCTTGTCGAAGGCCAGACGCGAGCCGAAGTGATTCGGGCCGACCAGCTTGGGCTGCTGCTGATAGATCACCTTGACGTCCGACAACGCGGCATCGCCCAGCGTGGCCGACGCCACCGCGGTGCCGGCGCTGTCGTCCGGGCCGGGTTCGGCGTAGCTCAGGTAGATGCGTTTGCTGCTGGCGAAATCCGGCGCGAGCACCACGTCGAGCAGGCCGCCCTGGCCTTTGGCCCATACCGCGGGCACGCCGGCGATCGGCGCGGAGATCGCGCCGTCGGCGCCCACGCGACGCAGGCGTCCGGGGCGTTCGGTGATCAGGAACGCGCCGTCGGGCAACAACGCCACCGACCATGGATGGTCGAGTCCCGATGCGATCTCGTGCACGCGCACCGGTCCGGCTTCGCTGGGGACTTCATGGGACGCGCGTTGCGCCGGCGCGGGTACCGGTTTAGCGGCGGCGGCTTCGGCCTGACCGCCGCGCTGGCAGGCGGACAGACCGAGCAGCAGGACCAAGGCTGGAATCGTGCGGGTGAGGGCAGTGCTCATGCGGTCGCTCCTGTGAGGGAAAAGCTTCGGCGATCCACACCATAGCCGCTGGCCGCGGGGCGGACAAACGCACCGCGTCATGCGCTCGATTGCTCGGCGACATCGGCGAAAACGTGAACCCGCACAATCGCGGCTTGCCAGCCGCGGGCATGCGGCGGCATGCTCCGATCCGCGCCGGTGGCCGGCGCGGTCGAACCGATGAGTCGTCGGGCGGCCAGGGTCACCGCCGCACGGCGGTGCAACGAAAAGGAGTTCATCGATGCCGTTGCCGGCTCACCCTGTCGCGTGCGGTCTTGCCGCGAACCTCGCTGTCGCACTGAGCCCGATCTTACTGAGCATGTTCGCGACCCCGGCCCATGCCGGCGAGCATGCGTGTTTCATCGACCGGGTCGAGTCCGTGCCCGAGGGCGTGCGGGTGTATTTCGATGCGGCGGCGGATTCGACCGTATCGGTCCGGCTCAAGGGCGAGACGGCGTATACCCGCAGCTACCGCACGCGCAACGGCAAGCTGCGTCCAGGCGACGACGACCAGGCGGTCGAACAGGCGTTCGTGCTGCTGGCCGAAGGCGACGGCATGAGCATGCTCAACGGCCCCCACGATCGCTGCACGGTCGAGGTGGCGCGGCACGGCGGTTACACCGGCGTGCTCGCGGCGAACGTCGTCAGCGAGCCGGGCGCGTCGCGGGTGCAGGAAGAATTCATCCCCGCGCTGGTGTCGGCGACCGCGCCCCTCTGAACGGCACGCGCGGGCGCTCAGCGATAACCGGCGGCCTGCAGTTCGAACAATTCGGCGTAGCGTCCGCCCTGCGCGAGCAACTCGGTGTGGGTGCCGCTGGCCTCGAGCCGGCCCTCGGCCAGCACCAGGATGCGGTCGGCCATGCGCACGCTGGAGAAGCGGTGCGAGATCAGTACCGCGGTGGTGTCCGACGACAATTCCTTGAAGCGCTGGAACACTTCGAACTCCGCGCGCGCATCCAAGGCCGCGGTCGGTTCGTCGAGGATCATCACCTGCGCATCGCGCATGTAGGCGCGCGCGATCGCGATCTTCTGCCATTGCCCGCCCGACAAGTCCACGCCGGTTTTGAAACGCCGGCCGATCAGCTGGTCGTAGCCGCGCGGCAGGCTTTCGATCACTTCGTCGGCCGACGAACGCCGCGCCGCGCTGCGGATGCGCTCGAGATCGGTCATCGCATCGATCTGGCCGACGCCGATGTTTTCGCCGGCGGTCAGGTGATAGCGCACGAAGTCCTGGAAGATTACCCCGATGCTCGCGCGCAATTCGTCCAGGTCGTAGTCGCGCAGATCGCGGCCGTCGAGCAGGATGCGGCCTTCGTCCGGGTCGTACAGACGCGCGAGCAGCTTGACCAGGGTGGTCTTGCCGGCGCCGTTCTCGCCGACCAAGGCCAGGACTTCACCAGCCCGTAGTTCAAAATCCAGACCGCGCAAGGCCCAACGCTCCGCATCGGGATAACGAAAGCCCACGTTCTCGAACACGAAGCCGCGCGCGATCGGTTTCGGCACCGCGACCGGGTTGGCCGGCGAGGTGATCTCGGGCTGGATTTCGAAGAACGAGAACAGGTCTTCCAGGTACAGCGCCTGTCCCGCGACCTGCGAGAAGCCGACCAGCAGCCCTTCCAGCAACTGGCGCAGACGGCGAAAGCTGCCGGCCAGGAAGGTGAGGTCGCCGATGCTGAAATCGCCGCGCACCGTGCGCCAGGCGATATAGCCGTACGCGATGTAGTAGCCCAGCGTGCCCAGTCCGGCGAGCACGGTTCCCCACAGCGCGCGTCGGCGGGCGAGGGCGCGGTTGGCGGCGAAGAACTTGTCGGCGAGCTCGCGGTACTTGGCGATCAGGAAGCGGTGCAGATTGAAGATCTTCACTTCCTTCGCGGTCTCGACGCTGGCGCCCATCTGACGCACGTATTCGAGCTGGCGTCGCTCCGGTGTCCAGGCGAAGTTGAGCGAATAGCCCAGCGCATTGAAATGCGCTTCGCCGATGAAGGCCGGAATCAGCGCCACCGCCAGCAGCAGGATCAGCCACGGCGCATACACCAACAGGCCGACCGCGAAGCTGACCACGGTGATGGTGTCCTGCAACTGGCCGAATAACTGGCTCATCAGGCTCATGCGGCCCATGGTCTGGCGGCGCGCGCGGTCTAGCTTGTCCTGCAGGTCGGGATCTTCGAAGTCCTCCAGGTCCAGGGTCGCCGCGTGTTCCATCAGGCGCACGCTGGTGGCGTTGGTGAACAGCTCCGACAGCAGCGAGTCGCCGTAGTTGACGATGCGGCCGAGCAGGTCGGAGCCGATCGCCAGACCGAACTCCAACGCGAGCAGCGTCAATAAGGTGTTGAGCTGACCGCTGGCCCAGGCCTCCGCCAACGTACCGAACCCATGCCCGGTCGCGACCAGCCGCACCGCTTCGTCGATGATCAGCTTGCCGACGTACAAGGTCGCGATCGGCAGCAGCGCGCGGATCAGGCGCAGTCCGAGTGTGAGCAGGGTCAGCGACGGACTGGTCGCCCAGATCTGCTTGAGGAACGGACGCAGGTTGCGCAGCGCGTCGAAGCGCTCGCGCAGGGACGGTTTGCCGCCGTTGCCGGGGCTCGCGTTACGGGACGGCTTGGCGGCGTCGCTGGGAGTGCTCATGCGGCGATTGTGCCCAAGTCCCGGGTCAAGGTTGTGTTTCGATTGCGGTCGGGCCGCGGCGCGCAGGCGCGGACGCGGCTATGCGATGCTGTCCGCGCCCCGGGCTTGGCATGACGAGCGGGCCGTGGACCGGGGTGGAATTCGCGCCGAGCCGTCACCGCTGGATGTCGCCGGCCGCGCATGCGCGCGTCATGACGCGTTTGAACTGGAACGCAACAACTCAAGGGAGCACGGCAATGGCGGGGATGCGGACGCGTTTGAAGCCGGCTTGCACGATCGGCGTGGCCGCCGTCGCGGCGCTGGCCGGCGAGGCCGTCGCATCGGATTACAGCGGATTGCTCCCCGTGCTCTGGGCCATGTACTTCGTCTGTTTTTTGGTGGTCTATGCGGTGGCCTGGGCTTTGTCCACGCTGGTCAAGTCGCGTGGGCGGCGGATGCTGGTGCATGCGGTCGTGCTCGGCGTGTTTTTCGCCCCTTCGTTGGGATTCGGGTGGGCTCCCGCGCTTGCGCTATTGTTTCTGGGCGAGCACAGGGCCATCGCGTTTGTCAGTATCGCGGTCAGCATCGCGGTGATCTGGCTGGTGTTGTGGGGAATGCTGGGCCCTGCGAAGGATCGGCTGCACCTGCGGGACGAGGTGGATGCCCATAAGAATCGCAACGGACAGTGAGCTGCGCCGCGCAACCTGAGACGGCGTCGGCGTGACGCGTCGACGATGCGAGGTCTACGCCTCGTCGCCGAATACCGGCCGGAAGAAGCTGCGCTCGTAGCTGACGATGCAACGGTTCTCGCGGGCGTAGGCGAACGCGGCCTGACAGTCGGGATCTTCGAACGAGCGTGTGCGGTAGTCCTCGTAAGCGGCCAGGCTGGGGAAGGAGAACATCGCCAGAGCGATGTTGCTGCTGCCTTCCGACGGCATGAAGTAGCCGTGGTGGGTGCCGCCGAATTTCTCGACCAGTGGAATCCACAGGCGGCCGTAGTGTTCGAATTCGGCCAGTTGATACGGGTCGATGACATAGCGCAGATAGCAGGTGATCACGGGACGCTCCGCGGTGGGGGTTCGGACCAATCTAACCGGCGCGGCTGAAGGCACAAGTGACGTTTGAAATCCGCGCGGCCCGGCGGCGTCGGCGAGGAACTGCCCAGTGGCGCACAAACCGCCACGCCGGCGCTGTCGCCGATGCGGGCGCTCGCGTACCGTGGCCCGGCTCCGCGAGGAGCGCATGGAACTTGCAGTGCTGATCCATCCATCGAAAAGGAGAGTTCGAATGAAGATCCAGCCGTTGAAAGGCAAGCTGTCGAGCCGTCGCTTCACCGTGGCCCTGGCCGCGTTCGCCTTTGCGTTCGCGTTCGGCGCCAGCGCGGCGCCGCGCGATCTGATCGTGTGCGCGGGCGGTGTCTACTGTTACTACGATGTCCTCGAGACCTGCCGCGAGTCGGGCCAGGACGAGTATTACTGCCAGATGCTGTGGCGCGGCTGCGTGTTGGACGCTTGTCCGCAGTAAGGCGCCGACGTCGGTTATCGAAGCCGGCGCGATCGCGGCCCGCGGTCCCGATCATGGGACGGCGGGTCGCACTCGCTCACTGGGCGCGCTCGGCCGGGTCGCCGGATCGGCTCGTCAGACCGTGGCGGCCAGCTTGAAGATCGGCAGGTACAGCACGACCGCCGTAAGCGCGATCATGCCCATCCCACCGACCACGCCGAACACACACGCGACCAGATCGCGCCGCGGCCGCGGCCACAGCCCCCACAGCGCCAATACCAGCAAGGGCAGCGGACAGCCCAGCCAGGGGCGGGCGATCAGCAGCGCGGTCGCCGCGGGCAGGTCGGCGCCGAAGGCGGTGAAGGTCTGCGCGAACGAGGGCACCACCAGCAACGGCAGCAGCCCGCAAAAGGCCGACACGATCAGGCCGATCGCCAGCAGCAGCGGGCGCGATCGGTTCGCCGGCGGCGCCGGCAGTTCGGAACGAGGCGCGGTGTAGGGCATGGCGTGGGCTCGCAAGCGCGGGGGCAATGACGGTCGGGGCCGTGGCCGAGGCAGCTTAACCGCCGACGCCTCGCCCGTCCTGGCAAGGGCCGGGAGCGGGCCGGGCGGGTAGAATGGCGATCCCCACCGCCAGCCTTGATGCCCGCCGTGACCGCCAGCCCGTCCCACGCCGCCAGCAGCGGCCCCGTCGTCATCCGCCAGGACGACCTGATCCAGTCCGTCGCCGATGCCCTGCAGTACATCAGCTACTACCATCCGGTCGACTACATCAAGAACCTCGCTGCCGCGTACGAGCGCGAGGAAAGCGCCGCGGCCAAGGACGCGATCGCGCAGATCCTGATCAATTCGCGCATGTGCGCCGAGGGCCACCGGCCGATCTGCCAGGACACCGGCATCGTCACCGTGTTCCTGGAAATCGGCATGGACGTGCGCTGGGACGGCGCCACCATGGGCGTCGAGGACATGGTCAACGAAGGCGTGCGCCGCGCCTATCTGCATCCCGACAACAAGCTGCGCGCCAGCGTGCTCGCCGATCCGGCCGGCAAGCGCGGCAACACCAAGGACAACACGCCCGCGGTGGTCAACGTCAAGGTCGTGCCGGGCAACAAGCTCGGCGTGATCGTCGCGGCCAAGGGCGGCGGTTCGGAAGCCAAGTCGAAATTCGCGATGCTCAACCCGTCCGACTCGATCGTCGACTGGGTGCTCAAGACCGTGCCGACCATGGGCGCGGGCTGGTGCCCACCGGGCATGCTCGGCATCGGCATCGGCGGCACCGCCGAAAAGGCGATGCTGCTGGCGAAGGAAGCGCTGATGGAGCCGATCGACATCACCGACCTGCAGGCGCGCGGCGCCAGCAATCGCGCCGAAGAGCTGCGGCTTGAGTTGTACGAAAAGGTCAACGCGCTCGGCATCGGCGCGCAGGGCCTAGGCGGCCTGACCACGGTGCTCGACATCAAGGTCAAGGATTACCCGACCCACGCCGCCAACTTGCCGGTGGCGATGATTCCCAACTGCGCGGCGACCCGGCATGCGCATTTCACTCTCGACGGCAGCGGTCCGGTGATGCTCGATCCGCCGTCGCTGGAAGACTGGCCGACGCTGACCTACGACGCCTCCAAGGGCCGTCGGGTCGATCTAGACACGGTCACGCCCGAAGACGTCGCCAGCTGGAAGCCCGGTGAAGTGCTGCTGCTCAACGGCAAGCTGCTGACCGGCCGCGACGCCGCGCACAAGCGCATGGTCGAGATGCTCAACAAGGGCGAGGCGTTGCCGGTCGATTTCAAGGGCCGCTTCATCTATTACGTCGGCCCGGTCGATCCGGTGCGCGATGAAGTGGTGGGCCCGGCCGGCCCGACCACCGCTACGCGCATGGACAAGTTCACCGAACAGGTGCTGGCGCAGACCGGCCTGCTCGGCATGGTCGGCAAGGCCGAGCGCGGCCCCGCCGGCATCGATGCGATCAAGAAGCATCGCTCGGTGTACCTGATGGCGGTCGGCGGCGCGGCGTACCTGGTGTCGAAGGCGATCAAGGCCTCGCGCGTGGTCGGTTTCGCCGATCTGGGCATGGAAGCGATCTACGAGTTCACCGTGCAGGACATGCCGGTGACGGTCGCGGTCGACAGCACCGGCGAGTCGGTGCACAAGACCGGGCCGAAGGAATGGCAGACGCGGATCGGCAAGATTCCGGTGGTGGTGGAGTAAGCCGCGTTGCCACGAACAAAAACGCCCGGTTATCCGGGCGTTTTTTGCCTCGATGCCTGCCTGTAGGAGCGGCGCAAGCCGCGACAGCGACATCGCGCCTGGGTCGTAACCGTGAGGTCGCGGCTTGCGCCGCTCCTACAGGAGGTTGTCGCGATCCACGTCGCGATCAGGCAACCGCGATCAAAGCCGCTTGACCAACTGCGCCAGCATCTTCTTGGTCGCCGCCCGGGTCAGATACTCCTTGGCCAAGGTCTCCAACCCCAGCACATTGGTCTCGCTGGTGTCGTCCAGATCGTCCAGCCCGATCAGCAACTCGGCCTGCATCCGGAAATATCCGTCGCCGACCAGTTGCCGCGCGATGTAATCGACCGAATCGGTATTGCCGTCGAACAACACATCGATGATCGGCACCGCCCATTCCAGCGCGCCCCACGAGCGCGCCGAGTCCAGGTCGATGCTGCGCGTGCGCTCGCCGGTGCCGACCGACAGCACCACCAGATCGCGGCTGTTGTCGACCCGTGCGTCCTTGCGCAGCGCCTCGGCGATCGCGCACGCGGTCGGATTGTTGGCGACCACGCCGCCGTCGATCAGCGCGCAATCCTTGCCCTCGACCTTCATCGCATGCGCCGGGAAATAGGTCGGCGCGGCGCTGGACGCACGGCAGACTTCCCACACCAGCAAGTCGCGATGCTTCGGATCGAAGTTCTTGAAGATCACCGGCGTGCGCGAAATCGTGTCGTAGCTGGTGATCAGCACCGGCGCCTCGAGCTGCCCCAGCGTTGTCTTGCCGAACACCTTGCGCAGCACCTTCTCGATGCCGACCCCGTCGTAGCGCGGCGCCGACATGCCGTCGCTGATCAAGCGATTGGCGCGCGACCACAATCGACCGGCGAGATTGGGAAAGATCACGTGACGCTGCGCGCGATACAACTCGGCCAGCGTGTCGGGGCTGATGCCGTGGGCGAGCCCGCACGCGACCAATGCGCCGGTCGAACTGCCGGCGATCAGGTCGAAGTGTTTCAGCAAGCCGGGTTTTCCGGCGCTGGCCAGCGCGCGTTCCACGCCGGCCAACCAATGGCAACTCACCAGGCCGCGGATGCCTCCGCCGTCCAGCGAGAGGATGCGCTGCATCTTCATCGGGTTCTCCGTCGAACCGGCGCAGGTTAACGCAGCCGGTCGACGTCCCGGGTCATACCCGGTCGCAGTTTCGCGTCGCGATCAATACCACTCCAGCAACGACACGCCCAGGCCGATATAGGTTGCGCGATGGTTGTAGTCGATCAGGCTTTCGCCGTAGCCATCGAACACCTGCAGATGGCCGCGCAACTGGTTGTAGATCGGAAAGCCCCAGTCGAACTGCAGCGCGCCGTGCGAGCGATCGCCGCTGCGCAGCGAATGCCGCGCCATCAGCGAAAACTCATGACCGCCGCGGCGATGCACGATGGTCAGATCGCCGCGGCCGATGTAATCCTCGATGTCCGGATTGTCGTCGTCGTTGCCGTCGGAGATGCGCCACCACGGACGCGCGACGATCGACCAGTTCTCGCGGTCCAGGCCGACCTGACCGATCACCCGGTTCCAGCTGCGCGAAAGCGGATCGGCGCGGCCGTTGGACTGATGATTGAGCCCGATCGCCGCCATGCGGCCGCTCCAACCGCCGATGTGGTAGTTGTTGCGGAACACCAGCATCGCTTCGGGTTCGTAATTGGTTTCGCGGAACGGACGCGAGTTGTCGCTGTTGTAGACCTGCCAGCGCGAGGACTGGGTATAGCCCAGCCACACGTCGCCGTTGTCGCCGAACAGGTTTTCCACCGCCTTGGTCTTGAAGCTGATCTGGAACTTGGCTTCGACGCTCTGCAGCGACTGCGGTTCGGTCACGGTATTGCGCGGGTTGGGCGAATGCGGCAGTACGTTGGGGTCGCTGTTCCAGAACGCCGGCAACAGGTACACCGGCTTGTAGGCGCGGAAGTTGAACAGGCCCAGCTTGGAATCCTTGGCCAGTTCCCAGCGGCTGTCGAGCAGGCCGCCCTTGCCGGCGTTGGCGATCGCATCGGCCAGCGGTTCTTCGTGACTGAACAGATTGCCCGCTACCGCGCGGCGCGCGCGTTCGCTGACGCTCGGCTTGGACTCGCCGGCGAGCTCATCGCTTACTTCCAGATTCTTGCGGATCGCCTTAGCCTCCTTGGCCGCGATATCGGCCTGACGCGCGTCGCCGGCCTGGCGGCCGAGCGCGGTGTCGTAGCAGGCCAGGCGATCGGCGTCGACGTTGATCGCCAGACAGGCTTCGGGCGTGGCCGGTTGCACGCCGGTCTGCGCGAACGCGAGCAGGGGCGTCGCGGTCGCGGCCAACAGCAACGCGGCGCGGAATGGAGTGGTGCGGGAGTAGGGCATCGGGCGACTCGTTGGTGATGCAAGGCAGGTGGGTAAAGCCGCGGCAGTCTTGCACTGCGCCGCGAACGAAGCGTGAATCGTGTCGGTGCGGAACGGCCGCGGGCTCCGGCTGAGAGGCCGGAGCCCGCGTGGATCAAAAGAACCAGGAGATCGCGAACAGGCCGAGCATCGCGAACGCCAGGCCGAGCTTGAGCACGGTGCCGACCAGGATGCCGACCCAGGTGCCGACCCCGACCTTGGTGGCTTGGTCGAGCTTGCGGGTATGGATCAGTTCGCCGATCAGCGCACCGACGAACGGGCCGATGAACACGCCGATGAAGCCGAACATCAGTCCGGCGAAGGTGCCGATGATCGAGCCGATGATCGCCAGCTTGCTCGCCCCGACCCGTTTGGCCCCCATCGCGGTGGCGGCGAAATCGATCACCATCGACAGCGCGGTCAGCAGGCCCAGCACGACCAAGGTGATCCAGCCCACTTTCTCGAAACCCGACGCCCACGAGGCCAGCAGCATGCCGCCGAAAACCAGGGGCAGGCCGGGCAGGGCGGGCAGCACCGTGCCGACGATTCCGAGCACCACCAGTACGCCCGCCAAGATGTAATAAAACGTAGTCAAATCCATGCGCAATCCCCGTCCGGACAGGCTGTCCGGGCTGTTTGCATTTTGGCCCATGTCGGGGTACGTTGCGGGCGCTTGGTTTGCCAAGGGTCACCGTGAATCGTGGCCCGATGCGGTTGATCCATCGATCCGCTACATCGTTGCACCTCGCTTCCTCCTTGCAACCAGCACGCGATGCTCGCGTTAACAACACCTCGTTCCAAGGAGAGAGTAACGATGTCCAAAGAAACCGGAACCGTTAAGTGGTTCAACGACGCCAAGGGTTTTGGCTTTATCAGCCGTGAAAATGGCGAAGACGTCTTCGTGCATTTCCGCGCTATCCAGTCCCAGGGCTTCAAAAGCTTGAAGGAAGGCCAGAAGGTTTCCTTCACCGTCGTGCAGGGCCAGAAGGGCCTGCAGGCGGACGCGGTCGAACCGCTGTAATACGACACGGACCTGCTTGATCGCGACGCTTCGCCGCGCCGCATCCGCGTCAGAAGAACCCGGCCTCGGCCGGGTTTTTCTTTTGTGCATTTTTGATGTTTGTCACACTTCGAAATACTCATTCGCCGGCTGTCGCAAAACCGCTACGAAACGTGCCTGTGCGTCCCGCCGCCGAGCGTGAACAGTTCATCGGCGTCACGGCTTGGGCGGCGCTTGAATTTATATCGATTTAAATTTCGCCGGGACGGGCGGCGGGCAATCCAGATACCGGCGATCGGGTTGATATACCCGCCCTCGATGTCGCCGACGCGAGCGGAGCGTCAAGACGAAAAGGCCGGGGACTTCATGCCCCCGGCCACCCCGTCGCCTCGCCCGGCCGTCGCCCATCCCTGTCGCGGCGGCGCTGTCCATGGCGATGCGGATACCGGCGCCCCGATCTGTCTCGCGCCGGTCCCGCGCTTGCGCCTATCCCGGCGCAAGGAGCCTGCTGCGCGGCGCGCGATGGGCCTCGTCTCCCACCGCGTGCCGCCGCGTCCTGTCTGCGATCGCATCCTGCGACAGGCTCGTGGGTATCCAACGCATGGATCGTGGCGATGGGGTTGAGTCGTGCGCACGGTGATCGGCCGTGTCGATACCGATGTCGCGCGCCGCGACAGGCGTCAGGCATCGAGCGATGAAGACCTGCGCTCAAGGCAGGTAGCTAAACCGCTCAGCCAATCGGTCGCGCAAACCCCGCGCGCTAAATCGAATCGCAAAAAAAAACGGCCCGCCGAAGCGGGCCGTCGTTACCTGTCGTAACGCGCGATTGCGACGCGCCGATCAGTTCTGGAACGGGGTGTTCTCGGCGAAGTACTCGTGGTTGTCGGCGTTGTCGAGCGCGTTGGTCGGGTTGCTGATCGCCAGGTTCTTCGCGCCGGTCTGGCCGTAGACGTGATCGTCGGTACCGGCGACCACGGTGAAGTGGCTCATTTCGTGGATCAGCGTGCCGGCCTTGGAGTCGGTGCCGGTCAACGGTGCATTCCAGAACGCGTTGCAGACATAGATCTGATACGGCTGGTTGGCGTAGACATACGCGTAAGCGCTGCTGGTGCAGCCGCAGTTGATGGTGATCTGGCCGTTGCTCTGGTCGATCGCCGAATCGATGTTGACGAAGTGGCTGCGCGCGGTGTTGAGACGGCTGGAGGTGTAAGCGCCGAACCAGGTGGTATAGCGCGGCCCGATGGTGCCGGTGTTGAGATAACCCTTGGCGTTTTCGGCGTAGGTGCGCGCGGCGTTCACTGCTTGGCCCGCGCTGCTGGTGCGCGCGGTGGTGCAGCCGACGTAATTGACGCCGTTGACCACGGCGGTGGGACCCACCGGCTTCTTCGCCACGGCGGACATTTTCTCGCCGCCGAGCTGATCCAGGCCGTCGACCCACAGGCTTAGCGGCGCGCTCTGCGCCGACATCGGCAGACCGTTGTTTTGATGCAGCATCACCCGGTCCGAGGTCGAGGCATGTTGCAGCGGCGTGTTGAACGCGACCACGTACTGGCCGGTCCTGGACAGGTCGTAACCCGCCGACAGATCGATCACCCGGCGATAGGTTTCGCCCGGCTGCAGGATCGCGAAGTCTTCGGCCTGCGGCAGGCCGCGCTTGACCATCGCGCCTTCGTACGCGACCGGTTGGCCGTTGTAGCTGATGCTGAACAGCTTGGAATCGAACTGATCCGAAGGCAGTTGCCACTTCGGCAGGCGCACCGTCTTGCGGCTGGTGTTGGTGATGCTGACCTCGACCGAGCCGAGGAAATCGTCGGCGGCGCCGTTGACGGCGACCATGCCGACACGCAGCGGATTGTTCTGCACCGCGCCGGGCGCGGCGATGGCGGCGGCGATGGCGCCGGTCAATACGGCACCCGCGGACACCACATGCACGAAGCGAAGGTTCATTCCACGATCTCCTGATCTTGCGTTGACGAGGCCCGCGAGGCGGACGCGAACGACCCTAGCGCAACGCCCTCGTCATGAAGACCCCAATAAGTGCTCCAGTTCCGTGACTAATCGTGATGTGCGTTGTGGACTCGGATCGTGCTCGCGGCAAACGAAAAACGGCCCGCGTGGCGGGCCGTTTTTCTTCGTTACATTGTTTCAATCAAGCGGGCATCGCGAACGCCGCGTTGCGTCGCCGATCAACGGCCGCCGATCAACGCACGTAGGCGCGACCGTTGTTGACGCGCACGTAGGTGTTCTCGCGAATGCCGCCGAGGTCCTTCTGGGTGACGACCTGAGTGCGGCCGTCGTCCATGCGCACGTACACGTTGTAGCTCGGTGCGCCGACCCGATTCTGGATCGCGTTGCCGGCGATGGCGCCGGCGACCGCTCCGCCGACAGTGGCGGTGTTCTTACGGCCCTTGCTGTCGGTGTGGTCGTCGGCGATCTTGCGGCCGGCGACTGCGCCGACCAGGCCGCCCAACACTGCGCCGGTGGCGCTCGGGGCGTTGCTCTGGGTGCTGATCTGCTCGATCCGGGTGACCACGCCGCAGTCGTAGCAACTGTTGTTCTGGTTGCCATAACCCGACGGCGGCGGGTTGTTGTAACCGCCGTTGTTGTAGCCACCGCCGCCGCCGTAACCCGGCGAGGTCGCGCAACCGGCGAGCGCCAGCGAAGCTGCGGCGGCTACGGCCAGCAATCGGAAATTCTTGGTATTCATTCGAGGCTCCTGCGCTGTGAGCGAATGGCGGAAGTCGCCACGCGCTGGACACGCTATAAGCCGGCGCGTGAACACGTGTTCAATTTATGTGGCTGCTCGCGCTTTGTTTGCGGGCGCGTTCAGGTTGGGGCAGGGTGTGAGCCGTCGCCGTGGCGCGCGGCGACGGCGCGCAAGTTCGCGCTTACCCAGCCGTTACGCCGCGGGTGATGGGCGAAACACGATCAGGAAAAGAGGAAGGGAAGCGAGCAACCAGCAGCCAGCCGTTCGTCAGCGCAAACACTGACAAACCGACACGATCGCCGCGGCGATTCCCCATTCCCGACTCCCGCTTAGCCGCGGAAATCCTGATGACAGGCCTTGCACGCCTCGCCGATCTGATTGGACACCTCGGTCACCCCGGCGCAGCTCACCGGCGGACTAGCCAGCGCGCTGTCGAGGGCGGCGCGCATCTTGGCCGAATGCTGGGCGAAGCGCGTGTCGTCCTTGAGGTCGGGGAAGGCCGGGTCGAGGTCGTCGGCCAGCATGCGCAGCGACTTCAGGTGCGGCAGGGTGTCGGTGGCGGCGCAGCGGTTCTGCTCGGCCTTGCCCTTGAGCTGACCCAGATGCCATTGCTGCAGGTGCATGACGCTGTCGGGGAAATGGTCCTTGCGCTGCTCGAGCGCGCGTACGGCCATGACCGTGGCGACCGCGCCGCCGACCAGACCGAACAGGAAAAGAAACAGGTACTTCGAACCATTGCCTTTGCGTTTCACTGCGGCATTGGTGGGCTGGGTTTCGCTCATTGCCTGGCCTCCATCCAAGATCGCGGAACCATAGCACGCAGCGATGTGAGGCCGGGGTCAGCGGCGCGGCGCGCGGGTGGCGGGCGAGGGCGCTTCGGATCGGTACATGGCGGCCGGTTTGAATCGGCGTTGGCACAGGTGGTTTCGGCGGGTTTGACGGGGCTAAGGCGGCTTGGTACCGGCATTCGGCCGCGCCTCGTGGTTGCGGCCATGAGTCGCTGCTTTCCATCGCCACGGCCGGAATCGCCGGCCTTCGCCACTACAATGGGCGGATGAGCGAATCCACTTCCGATACCGTCTGGCAAGAGCGTTTTGCCGGCATCGACCGACTGTTCGGCCAAGGCGCCGTGGCCCGTTTCCGCCAATGCCGCGTCGCGGTGGTCGGCATGGGCGGAGTCGGCTCCTGGGCGGTGGAGGCCTTGGCCCGCACCGGCATCGGCCACCTGACCCTGATCGACGCCGACGATCTGTGCGTTTCCAACACCAATCGCCAGTTGCCGGCGCTGGATGGAAATTACGGCCGCGCCAAGGTCGAGGCGATGGCCGAACGCTGCCGCGCGATCAGTCCGGCGATCGAGGTCGATGCGATCCAGAGTTTCCTGACCCCGTCCAATCTCGATGAGCTGCTCGATCGCGGTTTCGATCTGGTGCTGGACGCCTGCGACAGTTTCCGCAGCAAGGTCGAGCTGATCGCCTGGTGCCGGCGACGCAAGCTTCCGGTGATCGCGGTCGGTTCGGCCGGCGGGCGCACCGATCCGACTCTGGTGCGGGTGCGCGATCTGTCGCGCACCGAGCACGATGCGATGTTGGCGTTGATCCGCAAGAAGCTGCGCGGGGAGTTCAATTTTCCCAAGAATCCGGATCGGTATTTCGGCGTGTCGGCGATTTATTCGCTGGAGAATGTGAAGTATCCGCAGGCCGATGGGACGGTGTGTGGGTTGCGGCCTAAGCTCGATGGGGACGCTTCGCTCAAGCTCGATTGTGGGGCGGGGTTGGGGGCGGCTACGCATATCACGGGGGTGTTTGCGTTTGCGGCGGTGGCGCGGGCGTTGGAGATTTTGCTTAAGCCTAAGGTGGTGGTGGGTTGAGGGGCTAGGCTTTGGGGTTTCGCGGGAATTCTGCTTTTTCCTTGAGGGCTTTTAGGGCTTCAAAGATCTAGATCTTTGATGGTTCGAAGCTTTGAGGCTTGATGCCTCAAATTTTTCTATGTTTTCTATATTTGAAGCCTTTTAAGCCTTTTAAGCCTTTTAAGCCTTTTAAGCCTTT
>NZ_LMHM01000011.1:83780-203131 GCF_001427785.1 Lysobacter sp. Root690 | reverse complement strand
TCGGTGGCGCACGGCGCACATCCATGTGCGCCGCCCTTCGGGTGTGCGTTTGCTAACGCGAGTCAGTGGCTTCGCAGCGCTGGATGAACTGCTCGCCTTCAAACCTAAGCCGAACTCGCATGGCCTACCTGTAGGAGCGGCGCAAGCCGCGACCGCGCCACTTCAATCACGTCGAATTTGGCTTGGTCGAATTCATTCGTGCCGAGATTTTTGTACCGAAGTTAACTACGGTCCTGGGCAAACACGATTCTGGTCAGAAAATCACAACAACACTGGATAACCTCGTCCACATCGCATCGACATCGACATGGCTCCTGCCACTCCCTCGACATCGACACAGCCCACGCCTCTCCCAAGCCGTCATCCCCGCGAAGGCGGGGATCCAGGGCTCCATCGCGACATGATTGTGAAGTCGAGCGAAGCAGGTGATTGGCTCGTCACTGTGCGATTAATTACTCGCCATCGCGTTTGCAAAGCGACTGCGGTTCGTCGCAAAGCTATGAAGTATTTTGTTGGGGCTTTAGGTCCCGCCGCTTTGTGCTTCGCCGGCTTGCCGCACGCTCAAACCGCCAGACCAAACAACCGCCGCGCATTAGCCGAAGTCGCCTCGGCGACCTGCTCGTACGGCACCCCGCGCAATTGGGCGATGACTTCGCACACGCCGGCCAACCGCGCCGGTTCGTTGCGTTGTCCGCGGATGTCGGCATCGGGCTGGTCCGGGGCGTCGGTTTCCAGCAGCAGGAACTCGATCGGCATCGCCGCGACGATGCGGCGCAGGCGCTTGGCGCGGTCGTAGGTGACCGGGCCGCCGAGTCCGATCAGGAAACCGAGTTTCCACAGTTGCTCGGCCTGTTCCTCGCTGCCGGAATAGCTGTGCACCACGCCGCGCAGGTTGCCGACGCGGCGGATCGCGGCGATGGTGGCTTCGACCGCGTGGCGCGCATGCACGATCACCGGCAAGTCGAATTCGCGCGCGAGTCGCAACTGGCCGTCGAAATAAAGCGACTGCTCGTCGCGATCCAGGCCGTCGACGAAATAATCCAGTCCGCATTCGCCGACCGCGCACGGACGTTCGCGCTCGAGCCACTCGCGCAGTTCATCAAGATGTTGCGGCCGATGCGACGACAGATACATCGGATGCAGGCCGTAGGCCGGATGCAGGCCCGGATCGGCCGCGCAGACCTCGCGCAGTTTCGGCCAGCCGGCGGCGTCGATCGCCGGCACGACTTGCCGGGTCACCCCGGCGGCGCGCGCGCGTGCGACTACCTGCGCGCGATCGGGATCGAATTCGGGCGCGTCGAGGTGGCAGTGGCTGTCGACCAGCGCGGGCATGCGCTCAGCGCGACGGCGGCAGCACGGTCGGCGGCTGCGGTTCCTTGCGCTTCTTGAAGTTCGCCAGCAGTAAGGTGCCCAGGCCGAGCAGGATCTCGTCGGCGAACGGCACGAAGTCCGGGATCACCAGGTCGAATGCGAACAGGGCCGCGGTGAGCATGAACAGACGCGGATAACTCAGGCGTCCGAGAAAACCCATCAGGGGAGCGAGCAGCGGATTGGCCATGGCGATTGAGGTGTGACCGGGTTGGCAAACACGCTAGCACGTAGCCGCGTGACGGTTCAGATAGGGGACAGATTAGCGAAAATCAATAGGCACCGGTTCAGCATTCCGGTGGTGGAATGGCGACGTCCACAACGCGGTCCTGCATTGTCCGGCGACGCCTCGTTCGCGGCCGCTGTCAGGACCGAATCATCACCGCGGTGACCCCGCTGCAGGAGGCTCCAAATGAATAAGAACTTGATTGCAGTCGCGATTGCGTCGCTGCTGGTAGGCGGCGTGGCCGTCGCCGCGTTCCAGAGCTTCCGCGGCAACGATGCCGCCAACGCGCAGGCCGGTCTGGCCCCGAACGCGCAGTTGCCGATCAACGGCGTCACCGCCGAGGGCGACAACATCGCCGCGAACGGCGCGATCAACGCTCCGGCGCCGCAGCTCGATTACGCCGACGTGGTCAACGTCAAGCCGATCAACCAGAAAGAAAAGCTCTACGCGACCGTGATCGGTACCGATCCGGTGCGCGAGACCAATACCGTGTCGACCCCGCGCGAAGTCTGCAACGACGTGGTCGTGCAGGACCGCCTGCCCGAACGCGACGGCAACGTCGGCGGCACCGTCGCCGGCGCGGTCATCGGCGGTTTGCTGGGCAATCAGGTCGGCGGCGGCAACGGCAAGAAGGCCGCGACCGCGGCCGGCGCCGTGGCCGGCGGCTTCATCGGCAACCGGGTCGACCGTAATCATGTCGGCGGCCGGGTGGTGAACCGCACCGAGCGCCAGTGCCACACCGTGTCCGACAGCTCGCAGTCCTCGCGCGTGGTCGCTTACAACGTGACCTTCCGCAATCCGGACGGCACCACCGGCACCATGCGCACCGAGACCAAGCCGGGCAGCCGCATCGCCCTGGGCAACGAGAACAAGGTGGTCGGCTACGACGTGACCTACCGCTATCAGGGTCAGGAACAGACCATCCGCATGGACGAGCGTCCGGCTCAGCGCCTGCCGGTCATCGACGGCCAGGTCGTGACCCAGACCGCGACTGCGTCGGTGCCCAGCCGCGGCTGATCGTCGCCTGACATGCAGTTCCCGAACGGGGCCGGATCATCCGGCCCCGTTCTTTTTTGCGCGCGCCTTGGCGCGAATGCGGGAAACTTGCGTAATGCGACGGGCCGGTCCAATTGGGCTACTCCAGCCCGGCGCGACCATTACAATGACGGTCTTTCTGCCCCACAGGTCTCCCAAAGCCCGCCATGGCCCTGAATCCCTACGATCTGTTCGACGTCCGTTCCCTGCTCAGCGAAGAGGAGCGCGCCGTACAGGACACCGTGGCGCGCTTCACCGACGAGCGCGTGATCCCGATCATCGGCGATGCCTTCGACCAGGGTCGTTTCCCCAAGGAACTGGTGCCAGAGATCGCCGACCTGGGCCTGCTGGGCTCTTCGCTGCCGGAAAAGTACGGCTGCGCCGGCCTCAACGCGGTCAGCTACGGCCTGATCTGCCAGGAACTCGAACGCGGCGACAGCGGCATCCGCAGCTTCGTCAGCGTGCAGTCCTCGCTGTGCATGTACCCGATCTTCGCCTACGGCACTGAAGAGCAGCGCGAGCGCTGGCTGCCGGGCATGGCCAAGGGCCAGATCATCGGCTGTTTCGGCCTGACCGAGCCGCACGGCGGCTCCGATCCGGCCAACATGAAGACCAACGCCAAGAAGGACGGCGGCGACTGGGTCCTCAACGGCTCCAAGATGTGGATCACCAACGGCAACCTGGCCGACATCGCCATCGTCTGGGCGCAGACCGAGGACGGCATCCAGGGCTTCGTGGTCGAGAAGGGCATGCCCGGTTTCGCCGCCCAGGAAATCAAGCACAAGATGAGCCTGCGCGCGTCGGTGACTTCGTCGCTGTTCTTCGACAACGTGCGCGTGCCCGAAGCCAACCGCCTGCCGAACGTGAAAGGCCTCAAGGGCCCGTTGGGTTGCCTGACCCAGGCCCGCTACGGCATCACCTGGGGCCCGATCGGTGCGGCCATCGCCTGTCTGGACGAAGTGCTGGGCTACACCAAGGAACGCATCCTGTTCGATCGTCCGGTCGCGGCCACGCAGTCGGCGCAGATCAAGATGGCCGAGATGGCGCGCCGAATCACCCTGGCGCAGATGCTGGTGGTGCAACTCGGTCGCTTGAAGGACGCCGGCAACATGCAGCCGACCCAGGTGTCGCTGGCGAAGTGGAACAACTGCCGCATGGCCATCGACATCGCGCGCGAATGCCGCGACCTGCTCGGCGGCGCCGGCATCACCACCGAGCATGCGGCGATCCGGCATGCGCTGAATCTGGAATCGGTGATCACGTACGAAGGTACCGAGACGATTCACCAGTTGGTGGTCGGCCGTGAGTTGACGGGGATCAACGCTTTTTAATTTTGCTGCCGCAGGCAGCACGATATTCCTTCTCCCGCTTGCGGGAGAAGGTGGCCCGAAGGGCCGGATGAGGGCGCGCGGCAAGTAGCGGCTTGCGCAATCAGCGCAGTCTCGCGCCCCTCACCCCCAACCCCTCGCCCGCAGCGGGAGAGGGGCTTTCATCCGCGAACAGGGGTTGGCGATGCGCAGCAGGAGTACGCGACCGTGATGACGATCCCCGACATCCAGCTGGAAACCCCGCGCCTGATCCTGCGCCCGCCGCGGCTGGAGGATTTCGACGCCTGGGCCGAATTCATGGCCGACGCCGAGCATGTGCGCTACGTCGGCGGCGCGCAGCCGCGGGCGCTGGCCTGGCGCGCGATGATGGCGGTGATCGGTTCGTGGGCGGTGCAGGGCTTCGCGTTCTTCTCGGTGATCGAAAAGAGCAGCGGCCGCTGGATCGGCCGGCTCGGTCCATGGTGTCCGGAAGGCTGGCCCGGCACCGAAGTCGGCTGGGGCATCGTCGCTTCGGAAAACGGCAAGGGTTACGCGAGCGAGGGCTCGGCCGCGGCGATGGAATGGGCGTTCGAGCACCTGGGCTGGCGCGAGATCATCCACACCATCGACCCGGACAACCTGGGTTCCAAGGCCGTCGCTGCCAAGCTCGGCTCGCGTTACCTGCGTCAAGGGCGTTTCTTGCCCGAGCCCCTCAACGACAAGGAGGTCGAGATCTGGGGCCAGACGGTCGAACAATGGCGCGCGCGGCGCAAGGCCGGAGCGTCGGCGTGATCACCGTGCATGGCTTTTCCCCGTCGGGTAATTGCCACAAGCTGCGTCTGCTGCTGGAGCAATTGGGCGAGCACTACCGCTGGGTCGAAGTCGACAGCAGCCAGGGTCAGACCCGCACGCCGCAGTTTCTCGCGCTCAATCCCAACGGCAAGGTGCCGGTGGTCGAGTTCGACGACGGCCGCACGCTCAGCGAATCCAACGCGATCCTGTATTACCTCGCCGACGGCAGCGAATTCCTGCCCGCCGACCTGTGGCAGCGCGCGCAGGCGCTGAGCTGGATGAACTTCGAGCAGTACAGTCACGAACCCTGCATCGCGGTGGCGCGTTTCATCGCCGGCTGGACCGAACTGGATTCGCCGCGTCGCGCCGAACTGCCGCGCTTGCGCGAACGCGGCCATCAAGCCCTTGCGGTGATGCAGCGGCATCTGCACGACCATCCGTGGTTCACCGGCGAACGCTACGGCATCGCCGATATCGCGCTGTTCGCCTATACCGATGTGGCCGAACACGGCGGCATCGGTTTGTCTTCGTATCCGGCGGTGCAGGCCTGGCTGGCGCGCGTGCGCGCGACACCGGGTTTCGTCGCCTTGCCCGAGCCCGATGCGCGGGCCGCGCAGCGGATCGCCCTCACCTCCTGATCTTTCCTACCGATGAGCCGACCCGCATGCGGGCGGCGGAGCTTGCAATGTCAGCGCAACCGCAGTCTTCGATTTTCAGCAGCGTGCCCAACTTCAATCCCGTCGCGAGCCCGATTCCGGCGCGCATGAAGGGCCTCAACCGGGCCGAGATCTGCGACGTCAATTTCGTCGAATTCGTGCAAGCCTGGAATGGCCGCGCCGATGCGCGTCCCGCGGCCGACGAGGCCATTCTCGACGGCAGTGCGCTGGACGCGCGCGGCTTTCGCGAGCTGTTCGAATCGCAGTTGATCAGCCGCCATCTCGATCTGATGGCGCGCGTATTGCGGGTGCAGAACAAGGTCTTCTACACCATCGGTTCCAGCGGTCACGAAGGTAATGCGATGGTCGCGCGGCTCGCGCGCCACACCGATCCGGCGTTCCTGCATTACCGCAGCGGCGGCTTCATGGCCGAGCGTTTCCGCAAGCTGCCCGGCATGGACCCGGTGATGGATTCGGCGCTGTCGTTCGCGGCGAGCAAGGACGACCCGGCCTCGGGCGGCCGCCACAAGGTGTGGGGCAGCAAGCCGTTGTGGGTGCTGCCGCAGACCTCGACCATCGCCTCGCATCTGCCCAAGGCATTGGGCACCGCGGTCGCCATCGAAACCGGTCGGCGCCTCGGCCATGGTTTGCCGATCCCCGACGACAGCATCGCGATCTGCTCGTTCGGCGATGCCTCGGCCAATCACGCCACCGCGCAGACCGCGTTCAACGCCGCGGCCTGGACCGCGTACCAGAAGCTGCCCGCGCCGGTGTTGTTCGTGTGCGAGGACAACGGCATCGGTATCTCGGTGAAGACCCCGGGCGGCTGGATCGGCAATCGTTTCCGCACGATGGACGGGCTGGATTATTTCGCCGCCGACGGCCTCGATCTGGCCAGCGGCTACGGCGACGTGAAGCGCGCGGTCGAACATTGCCGCCGCACCCGCCGCCCGACCTTCCTGCATCTGCGCACCACCCGCATCATGGGTCACGCCGGCACCGATTTCGAAATCGAATGGCGTTCGGTCGAAGAGCTGTGCGCGGTCGAGGCCAGCGATCCGCTGCTGCGATCCGCGGCGATCGCGCTGGAGTCGGGGCTGATGTCGAAGGCTGACGTGATCGATCTGTACGAAGCCACGCGCAAGCGCTGTTTCGCCGCGGCCGAGGAGGCCGATCGCCGGCCGAAGCTCGACGATCTGGCTGAAGTGATTGCGCCGCTGGCGCCGTACACGCCGGCGGCGGTCGCGAAGGAAGCCGCGCGCGCAGATTTCGCCGAGCGTCGCCTGGAGGTGTTCGGTGGCGAAACCAAGCTGCCGGAGAACCAGCCGCCGCGGCATCTGGCGATCCAGATCAACAACGCGCTGCACGACATCTTCGCCAAGTACCCCGAGACGCTGTTGTTCGGAGAAGACGTCGCCCAGAAGGGCGGTGTGTACACAGTGACCAAGGGCCTGCAGAAAGCCTTCGGCCCGCGTCGCGTGTTCAATACCTTGCTCGACGAAACCATGATCCTGGGCATGGCTCAGGGCTTCGCCAACGTCGGTCTGCTGCCGATTCCGGAAATCCAGTACCTGGCGTATTTCCACAATGCCTGCGACCAGATTCGCGGCGAAGCGGCGTCGCTGCAGTTCTTCAGCAACAACCAATATCGCAATCCGATGGTGGTGCGCATCGCCGGGCTGGGCTATCAGCGCGGCTTCGGCGGGCATTTCCACAACGACAATTCGATCACCGCGCTGCGCGATATTCCCGGCCTGGTGGTCGGTTGTCCCTCGCGTGGCGACGACGCGGCGACGATGCTGCGCACGCTGACCGCGCTGGCCAAGGTCGACGGCCGGGTGGCGGTGTTGCTGGAGCCGATCGCGCTGTACATGACCAAGGATTTGTACGAGGCCGGCGACGGTCGTTGGCTGACCCAGTATCCGTCGCCCGATCAGGCGATGACGCTGGGCGAGGGGCGCGCGTATCTGCCGGAAGGCGGCGATGGCGACGATCTGGTCATCTTCACCTATGGCAACGGTGTGCCGATGAGCTTGCGCGCGGCTCGCCAGATCGAGCAGTCGCTGGGCTGGAAAGCCCGGGTGATCGACCTGCGCTGGCTGGTGCCGCTCAACGACGCCTACATCGCGCAGCAGGCCAGCAACGCCAAGCGCATCATCGTGGTCGACGAAGGCCGGCGCAGTGCTGGGGTGGGCGAGGGCGTGATCACCGCGCTGGCCGAAGCCGGATTCGGCGGCGTGCCGATGCAGCGTGTGGTCGGCGTGGATACCTACACGCCGTTGGCTGGCGCGGCGTTCCTGGTGATTCCGGGCGAAGAGGATATCGTCCGCGCCGCGGATTTGTTGGCGAAGGGTTGAGTCGGACGCGAGCGGACTGGGTTGCCTGTAGGAGCTGCGCAAGCTGCGACCGCGTAGCGCCCCGATCGCTTCGCAGCGGTTCGTGGTATCGCAGTCGCGGCTCGCGCCGCTCCTACAATCGGGAATGGTGCTTCGGTTGGTCGCCGTAGGAACTGCGCAAGCTGCGACCACGTAGTGTCTGGATCGCTGCGTCGCGGTTCGTGGTGTCGCGGTCGCGGCTCGCGCCGCTCCTACAGTCGGGAATGGTGCTTCGGTCGCTCCCGCACGAGGACCGACGCAATCAGGCTCAGCGCGCCAACCCATCCAGCAGCGGCGTTTCCACCACCGCATGCCCGTCGATGCTCGCCGCGGTCTCGCCGCGTTCCAATGGCAGCACCGCCAGCGCGAGATGGGTCGCGTCGTGGCTTGCGCTCGCGGCGACCGTGCCCAGCACCGCCGCTTCGCCGCGCACTTCCGCGCCCGCGGCGATCGCCGTCGGACTTTCGAACAGGGCCAGGCCGCGCTTGGCCTTGCCTAGGAAATGGGTTCGCGCGACGATTTCCTGGCCCGGGTAGCAGCCCTTCTTGACGCTGAAGGCGCGCAGCCGATCCAGCGACAACTGCTGCGGCGTCCATTGCTCGGCCTGGCTCGCCGGCAGACGCGGCAAGCCGTGGCGCAGATCGGTCTGCGCCCACAGCGCCACCGCGGCGGCGTTTTCGGCCGTGGCCGGGCCGGCGTGGATGCGCACGCTGCGCGGCGATTCCGCGCTGCTCAGGTCCAATTCGAGCCCGGAGGCCTCGTTGCCGCCGATCTCGGCGTCGCGCGCCGATGCCGGCGCGGCGAAACGCCCTTCGATCACAAGGTCTTCACGCAAGCCGATCGCGACCTTGCTGCGAAACACGAATCGCTTCAAGGATTCGGCAAAGGCGGTCGCATCGGCGTCCGGCACGAGCAGCCAGATTCGCTGCTCAGACAGGCGCAGCAAGGCGAACAGCGCGATCACCCGGCCCTTGGGCGTCAGCCAGCCGTTCCATTGCCAGTGGCCGTCGGCCAGCGCCTTGACCTCGTTCATGAACTGCGAATGGGCAAAAGCGGCCGCGTCGCGGCCTTCCAGGGCGATCAGTTGTTGACCGGACAGGGCGAATGCTTGTCCGTACAAGGCTTGCGGGTTGTCAGGCATGGGGGGCGGGACTTAATATTTAACGCTGTGATGATAGGCGAAACCACCCCGGAAGCACGTTCGGACCTCGCGTCCGAGAACCCGGCGACTCCCGTTACCGAAACGGGAGGCCATTCGCCTTCCGCCAAGGACGCTCCGAAAGAGCACGGTGGTCGCGAGGGTCTCGAACCGACCCGCTACGGCGATTGGGAAAAGAACGGCCGCTGCATCGACTTCTAGTCCGGCTTGCATGATGTGTCTTGTATGGGCGTGTCGTGCATGAGTGTCTAGATCCGATCCCCGGTCCCGCTTTTCAACACCCCACCCAGCGCTCCCACGCTTCCCGCCACGCGGCGCCGCCGCCCAGCCGAGATTGCCACGCTAATGGCGAACCGCGAACGACCCAAGTCACCGCATCTGCAGGTGTATCGCTGGCAGATACAGATGGTGACCTCGATCCTGCACCGGACCACCGGTGTAATCCTTTCCGTCGGCGCCTTGCTGATCGCCTGGGCGCTGCTCGCCCTGGCGGCCGGTCCGCAGGCCTGGGCGAATTTCACCGCCTGCGCCCGTTCGCCGCTGGGCTTCCTGATCCTGTTCGGCTGGACCTGGGCGTTCGCCTATCACCTGATCAACGGCATCCGCCATCTGGTCCAGGACGCGGGCTACGCCTACAAGGTCGATACTTTTGTGCGCAACGGCTGGATCAGCGTCATCGGCAGCCTGGTGCTGACCGCGCTGATCTGGATCGTGGCGATGATGTCGCGAGGTGGCGCATGAGCACGGCCAACAACAAGAACCTGCGCAACCCGCTCAAGACCGCACGCGGCCTGGGCTCGGCGAAGGACGGCACCCATCACTTCATCGTCCAGCGCGTCACCGCGATCGCGCTGATCGGCCTGACCCTTTACGTGCTCGGCCTGATCGTGTCGTGGATCGGCGGCGATTACGTCAGCGTGCGCGCCTCGGTGCATAACCCATGCAACGCCGTGCTGCTCAGCGCGTTCGTGATCGCGATGTTCTGGCACGCCAAGCTCGGCCTGCAGGTGATCATCGAGGATTACGTGCATACCCCGGGCCTGGCGGCCGCCTCGCAGATCGCCGTCGTTTTCGTTTGCGTACTCGCGGCTCTTGCCAGCGTGCTCGCCATCATCCGCATCGCGTTGGGAGCCTGAGTCGTGGCCTCTGCCTACAAGATTCAAGAACACAAGTTCGACATGATCGTGGTCGGCGCCGGCGGCGCCGGACTGCGCGCCACCTTCGGTCTGGCCCAGAAGGGCCTGAAGACCGCCTGCATCACCAAGGTGTTCCCGACCCGTTCGCACACCGTCGCAGCGCAAGGCGGCATCTCCGCCGCGCTCGGCAACATGGGCGAGGACGACTGGCGTTACCACTTCTTCGACACCGTCAAGGGTTCGGACTGGCTGGGCGACCAGGACGCGATCGAATACATGTGCAAAGAGGCCATCCCGGCCATCATCGAACTCGAACATCAGGGCGTGCCGTTCTCGCGCACCGACGAGGGCAAGATCTATCAGCGCCCGTTCGGCGGCATGACCACCAAATACGGCGAAGGCCCGCCGGCGCAGCGCACCTGCGCCGCCGCCGATCGTACCGGTCACGCCATCCTGCACACGCTGTACCAGCAGTCGCTGGCGCACGACGCGCAGTTCTTCATCGAATACTTCGCCCTCGACCTGATCATGGACGAGACCGGCGCCTGCCGCGGCGTGCTCGCGCTCGACATGGCCGAGGGCACGTTGCACCTGTTCCGCGCCCAGGGCACGGTGCTGGCGACCGGCGGCTACGGCCGCGCCTATTTCTCCGCGACCTCGGCCCACACCTGCACCGGCGACGGCGGCGGCATGGCGCTGCGCGCGGGCCTGGGCCTGCAGGACATGGAGTTCGTGCAGTTCCACCCGACCGGCATCTACGGCGCCGGCTGCCTGATCACCGAAGGCGTGCGAGGCGAGGGCGGCATCCTGCGCAACAGCAACGGCGAGCGCTTCATGGAGCGCTACGCGCCGAGCGTGAAGGACCTCGCGCCGCGCGACATGGTCAGCCGTTCGATGACCATCGAAATCCGCGAAGGCCGCGGCGTCGGCGAGCATAAGGACCACATCCTGCTCGACCTGACCCACCTCGGCCCGGAAGTGATCCACGAAAAGCTCCCCGGCATCGCCGAGTCGGCGCGCATCTTCGCCAACGTTGACGTCGAGAAAGAGCCGATCCCGGTCATTCCGACCGTGCACTACAACATGGGCGGCATTCCGACCAACTACCACGGCGAAGTCGTGCAGTTGAAGGACGGCAATCCCGACGCGGTGGTCGAAGGTCTATACGCGATCGGCGAAGCGGCCTGCGTGTCGGTGCATGGCGCCAACCGTCTGGGTTCGAACTCGCTGCTCGATCTGGTCGTGTTCGGCCGCGCAGTCGCTAATCGCTGCGCCGAGACGATCAAGCCCAATGGCCCGCACGCCAAGTTGCCGGCCGATGCCTGCGACGCGGCGCTCGCGCGCCTGGACAAGCTGCGCAACGCCAGCGGCAGCACTCCGACCTCGGTCATCCGCGACAAGATGCAGCGCACCATGCAGGCCGACGCGGCGGTGTTCCGCACCGGCGAAACGCTGAGCGACGGCGTGCGCAAGATGCGCGAGATCCACGCGCTGTTCGCCGACGTCAAGGTCAGCGATCGCTCGCTGATCTGGAACTCGGACCTGATCGAGACCTACGAGCTGTCGAACCTGCTGAGCCAGGCGCTGGCGACGATCGTCTCGGCCGAGAACCGCACCGAGTCGCGCGGCGCGCATGCGCGCGAGGATTTCGACAAGCGCGATGACGTGAACTGGCAGAAGCACACGCTGTGCTGGGTCGACGAGAGCGGCAAGACCACGATCGACTACCGTCCGGTGCACAACTACACCCTGACCGACGACGTGGCCTACGTGCCGCCTAAAGAACGCAAGTACTGATCTTTCGACCGTGGCGCGCGGCATGCCGCGCGCCGGCAACGACCCTACTTCAGTACGACGCAAGCCGAGAGATCGCCAGCATGGCTGAATTCGCCCTACCCAAGAACTCCCAGATCCAGAAGGGCCGCCATTGGCCGACCCCGGGCGCCAAGCAGCCGCGCACCTTCAAGGTCTACCGCTGGAACCCCGACGACGGCATGAATCCGCGCGTGGACACCTACGAGGTGGATCTCGCCGCCTGCGGTCCGATGGTTCTCGACGCGCTGATCAAGATCAAGAACGAGATCGATCCGACCCTGACCTTCCGCCGTTCCTGCCGCGAAGGCATCTGCGGCTCGTGCGCGATGAACATCGACGGCACCAACACCCTGGCGTGCACGCGCGCGATCGCCGATTGCGGCGACGCCAAGAGCGACGTGCCGGTGTATCCGCTGCCGAGCATGCAGGTGGTCAAGGATCTGGTTCCCGATCTGACCCACTTCTATGCCCAGTACGCCTCGATCAAGCCGTGGCTGCGCACCCAGAGCGCGACCCCGTCCGACCGCGAGCGCCTGCAGTCGCCGGAAGACCGCAAGAAGCTCGACGGCCTGTACGAATGCATCCTGTGCGCGTGCTGCTCGACCAGCTGCCCGAGCTACTGGTGGAACGGCGACCGTTACCTCGGCCCGGCGATCCTGCTGCAGGCTTACCGCTGGATCATCGATTCGCGCGATGAAGACACCGGCGCGCGCCTGGACGATCTGGAAGACCCGTTCAAGCTCTACCGTTGCCACACCATCATGAATTGCGCGCGCACCTGTCCGAAGGGTTTGAACCCGGCGCAGGCGATCGGCGAGATCAAGAAGCTGATGTTGGCGCGCCGGGTCTGATCCGGACTTCGCGTTATGGCCGCGGCCTCCGACGTGGGGGTTTCGGCCAGCGAGCGAGCATCGGTGCTCGGCGTAGTGCGGATCGATTGCGTTGCCACGGAGAGGTGAGACCGGTCGCATGAACAAGAAATCGCTGTTGCTCGTGCTGGCCGGCCTGCTTGTGTTCGTGGCCGGCGCTTGGCTGAAATTCTCCGACGGACCGGCCGACGTGGACATCGCGGTGGTCGAAAAATGCCGCGCTGAGATGGACAAGCGCAAGGCCGACGCGGCCATGCGCGACAAGTGCGAGGAAGCCGCGTTCGCGCATATGATCACCGCGACCGATGCGGCCAGCGCGGCGCGCGCGATCAGCGCCGCGAACGAGAATGAAATCGGCGGCAACGGCTTGGCGATGTTCCTGCTGGGCCTCGGCGCCGCGTTGACGGTCGGCGGCGTACTGGCGGGGCGCCGGCGCGGCTGAGCCCGCAGCGGCCGGCGCGCACGGGTTTCGCCGAGGAATACCGCGACGCAGTGCGATACCGTCGACACCGCGACCCGCGGTGTCGTATAGGCAGTCGAACCGCCGCGCGAGCGCGCGGCCCGCTCAGGAGCGAGGCGATCGATGGATTCGAAGGCTATTTTCCTTCCCGCGCTGGCGATGGTTGCGTTGACCCTGGTCGTGTGGCTGCGCATGTATGTCGTCCGCATCGGTCAGATGCGCCGCGACCGCATCCATCCGCAGGCGGTGGCGACCTCGGCCCAGGTCAGCGCGCGGCTGACCCAGAGCAGCGCGGCCGACAATTTCCGCAATCTGTTCGAACTGCCGGTGTTGTTCTATCTGGGCCTTACCGTGGCTGCGTTCGCCCAGTTGGCCGATGCGCTGACGCTCGGCTTGGCCTGGTTGTTCGTGATTACGCGCATCGTCCACAGCGCGATCCAGTGCGGCTACAACAAGGTCATGCATCGCTTTTTCGCTTACACCAGCGGCGCGTTCGCGCTGTGGGCGCTATGGATACGTCTGGGAATAGGACTGCTCGCATGATGAGTTTGCTTCGAAATTCGCTTCGACCGTCGTTGTCGCTTCGCGTCTGCGGCGCACTGGCGGCGCTGGTGTTGGCCGCCAGCGCGAGTGCGCGCCCGGCCGAAGAGGCCGCGTCCGCCGCGCCCGGCAAGGCCACCGTCGCGCAGGCAAGCAGCCTGCTCGACACGATGGGCTTCGAGAACGTGCTGCGGCAGATGATGGTGCTGGTCAACGATCAGACCCTGCCGGAAGAACCGCGCGAAGACGGCGACAAGGCCCTGCTGCAGCGCTGGATGGCGGCGACGAAGCTGCAGCCGGTCGCGGCGCAGACCGCGCAACGCCTGGCCGAGCAGACCAGCGCCGCGCAGCTCGACGAAGCCCTGCGCTATTTCCGCAGCGCCGCCGGCCAGACCGAGCTGAGCTGCGTGCGCGATTCCGCCGCCACCCCGGCGGTGTCGGCCTGCATCGAACAGCGCGGCGGCGAGGCGCAGTTGCGGGCGCATCGGGCCTTCGCCGACAGCGACATCGAGAACACGATCGGCGACGTGCTCGGCGATTCGTTCGGCCCCGAGCTGTTCGCCGCCGCGTCCGCGGCGCTGGACGGCGATGCCGCGCTCAAGCGCGACGTGGCGCGGTATTGCAAGCGCCGTCCCACCGGTTTGTGCGCGATGGTCGGCGCCGCGCCGGCCGAGAGCGGCTCATGAGCGAACAACTCTCGGCCGAGCAACGCGACGAAATCGAACTGCGCCGCCTGCGCTGGCGCTGCCGGCGCGGCATGCGCGAACTCGATCAACTGCTGGGCCGTTACCTGGACCGCGAATGGAAGCAGGCTTCCGAATCGCAGCGCGGGGTTTTCCTACGGCTGCTTGAAACCGAGGACGATAAGCTCTGGCACTGGTTCATGGGCCACGAGACCTCCGGCGATGCGCAGCTTCAGCAACTGGTTGAGTCGATTCGTCAACTGCCGCCTTGAGCGGCAGTTATTGCACGGCCGCCGCCTTGAGCGGCAGTTAGTGCATGGTCGCCGCCTTGAGCGGCAGTTAGTGCATGGTCGCCGCCTTGAGCGGCAGTTAGTGCATGGCCGCGGTCTTGAGCGGCAATCGCAGGATGTCGGTTTCCAGCGACAGGGATCGACAAAATCGGGCGGCACCGCGACTCAACCGAAACCGAGCGAGTCCTTCCGCGGCCACGCCATGGCCGATTGCGAACTGCAGTGGCGGCCGTCGCGCTGGCTCGCGTCGGCATTGATCGTGTTGGGCGTGCTCGGCGGCGTTTCCGCCTGGGCGTCCGAACTGCCGCAGTCGCTGTCCCTGCCGGCCGCTGCTCTCGCGCTGCTCTGGGCGACCGCGAGCGCCAGCCGCGAATTGCGGCGACCGGCGCGTTCCTTGGTGATCCGCGGGGGCCGCGCCACGCTGGCCGGCGAGGCGATCGCCGACCTGCGCCTGCACTGGCGCGGTTGGCTGGCCCGGCTCGATTTCACCGGGCCCGACGGGCGCCGGCAGCGGCTGCTGTGGTGGCCCGACACCCTGGACGCGGCCGGTCGCCGTGAACTGCGGCTGGCCGTCGCGGTCACAGCCCCTGCGCGCGATACGCGTTCGGTGGCACCATGAGTCGAGGCCGGGATTCGGGATTGGAGATAAGGGATTCGACTGCAGCGAACTTCGTTTCCGCCCCATCCGCCACCCTTTCCCGACACAGGCCCAAGACAATGAACCCAATCCCGAATCCCGAATCCCGAATCCCGGCTCCATAAATGTTCAAACCCATTTCAGTCGCCATCGGCCTGCGCTATCTGCGCGCCAAGCGGCGCAACGGCTTCATTTCCTTCATCTCGCTCGCCTCGATCGGCGGCATCGCCCTGGGCGTGACCGCGCTGATCACGACCCTGGCGGTCATGAGCGGGTTCCAGCGCGAGATCCGCGACCGCATGCTGCAGATGGCCGCGCATGCCACGGTCAGCGCCTACGGCGAACCGATGACCGAGTGGCGGGTCGCGGTCGACAAGGCCATGGCCGATCCGCGCGTCGCCGGTGCCGCGCCCTACGTCGACAAGGAAGCGCTGCTGTCGGCCACCCGCCAGCAGCCGGCGATCGTGCGCGGCGTCGATCCGGTCGAAGACCACAAGGTCTCGGTGCTCGCCGACAAGATGGTCGAGGGCAAGCTGGACTCGCTGACGCCGGGCAGTTTCAATATCGTGCTCGGCAAGGAACTCGCGCTGTGGATGGGCGCGCAGGTCGGCGAGAGCGTGGTGGTGATGACCGCCGACGGCCGCAGCACGCCGATGGGCGCGATGCCGCAGCTCAAGCGCTTCACCGTCAGCGGCATCTTCGAAGCCGGCTACAACGAATTCGACAAGGGCCTGGCGGTGGTCAACATCCGCGACATGCAGCGGGTATTGCGCATGGGCGATGGCGTGACCGGCGTGCGGCTGCGATTGCACGACATGGATCAGGCCTGGAACGTCGCGCGCGATCTGGCGCTGAGCCTGGGCGGCCCGTATCGGGTCACCGACTGGAGCAGCGACAACGCCAACATGTTTCGCGCGTTGAAGATGGAAAAAGTGGTGATGGCGGTGCTGCTGTCGCTGATCATCGCGATGGGCGCGTTCAATCTGGTGTCCTCGCAGGTGATGCTGGTCACCGACAAGCAGGCCGACATCGCGATCCAGCGCACGCTCGGTCTGACCCCGATGAGCGTGATGGCGGTGTTCGTCGTACAGGGCACCTTGATCGGCATCATCGGCACCGTGCTCGGCGTCGTCGGCGGCATCACCCTGACCTTGAACCTGGAACACATCCTCAAGGCCATCGAGACCGTGCTCGGCGTGCAACTGCTGCCCGAGGACGTCTACTACATCACCGGCCTGCCGACCGACCTGCGCAGCAGCGACGTGATCGTCATCGCCTGCGTGGCGCTGGCGATGGCGTTCTTGGCCACTATCTATCCCGCCTGGCGCGCCGCGCGTACGGCTCCGGCGGAGGCGTTGCGTTATGAGTGAGGTTCTCGAATCTAAGATGGAACAGCGCAATCCGGCCGGCCATGGCGCGGACGATGTGGTGCTCAGCTGCACCGGCCTGACCATGACCTATTCGGAAGGCAAGCTGCGCACGCCGGTGTTCGACGGGCTCGACTTCTCGGTCAAACGCGGCGAGACCGTGGCGATCCTCGGCGCTTCCGGCGCCGGCAAGAGCACCTTGCTGCACTTGCTCGGCGGTCTGGACACGCCGACCAAGGGCGAGGTCTATGTCGATGGCCATCGCATGAGCGCGCTGTCGAACCGGGCGCGCGGCATCGTGCGCAACAAGTCCTTGGGCTTCGTCTATCAGTTCCACCATCTGCTGCCGGAATTCACCGCGTTGGAAAACGTGATGCTGCCGATCCTGTTGAGCGGACGCTCGATGCAGCCCCGGCGAATACTCGGCGCAAGCAGCGTGGCCTTCGGCCTGGCCGCATTCGTCCTGGTGGATCTGCCGCTGGCGATATTGCATTCGGTGATCGATGAGTTCCAGGCACCGTCCGTGGCGCAGGCGCGCGAACGCGCGACCGTGTTGCTGGAATCGGTCGGGCTGGGGCATCGGCTGCACCATAAGCCCGGCGAATTGTCCGGCGGCGAGCGCCAACGCGCCGCGGTGGCGCGCGCGCTGATCAATCGTCCGGCCTGCGTGCTCGGCGACGAACCCACCGGCAATCTCGACGAAAAAACCGCCGCGACCGTGTTCGAGCTTATGCTCGCGCTCAATCGCGAGCAGGGCACCAGCCTGGTGCTGGTGACCCACGACCGCCGCCTCGCGCGGCGCCTGGACCGCGTGCTGGAATTGCACGAAGGCAAACTGCGGCAACTGGACGCCGCCGAGGTGTAGACATGCTCGACGCGGCAAGGACGCCGCCCTTCGGAAAACTCATCGCGATCGCATTGTTGGCCGGCATCGGTGCCGGTCTGGCCTTGCCGCGTGCGTGTCCGTGGGGACTATCGTTACCGATTCTGATTCTAGCCGCGCTGATGTGGTGGCGCTCGCCGCGTTGGCGCGCGTTCGCCGCGGCCGGGTTCGGCTTTGCCCTGGTCAGTCTGCACGCGGTCTATGCGCTCAGCCTGCAACTGCCTCCGCAGTGGGAAAAACGCGACGTCGCGGTGACCGGCCGCATCGTCGAATTGCCGCTACACGAGCCGCGCCGCACCCGCTTCGAATTCCGCGTCGACGACGATGCCGCGCAACCGTCGCCGCTGCGCGGCCGCCTGCTGCGGCTGGCCTGGTACGACGAACGCATCGAACCGCGACAGGTGCTCGCCGCCGGCCAGCGTTGGCGATTCGTGGCACGCGTGCGCGCGCCGCGCGGCTTGCGCAACCCCGGCGGTCCCGATGCGGAAAAATACGCGCTGATGCAGCGGCTCAGCGCGACCGGTTATCTGCGCGATCCTGAAAATGCCCAACGCCTGGCCGAAGCCCGCGGCCTGCAGGCTTGGCGCGAATCGATCAGCAATCGCATCGCCGCGCGAGTGAATTCGGATGCATCGCGCTTCGTGCGCGCGCTCGCGCTGGGCGACACGCGCGCGCTCGGCGAACGCGACTGGAGCGTGTTGCGCGCGAACGGGTTGACCCATCTGATCGCGATTTCGGGCTTCCACGTCGGGCTGGTGGCGGGGTTCTTCGCCTTGTTCGCGCGTGGGCTGTGGTGGCTGTGGCCGGGGTTGGGGCGGCGGGTGCCGGCGGCGGTCGCGGCTTCGGTGGCGGCGATGCTGGGCGGACTGTTGTATGCGGCTTCGGTTGGCTTCGCCCTGCCGACCGTGCGCACCTGGCTGATGATCGCGGTGATCGCCGGCTTGCGTCTGTCGCGGCGTCCTTTCCATGCTTTCGACGCGCTGGCGCTGGCCGCGATCGCGGTCTTGCTCGCCGATCCGCTGGCGGTGCTCGGGGCCGGGTTCTGGCTGAGCTTTCTCGGCGTGGCCTGGTTGCTGTGGTGCCTGCCCGATCAGGCCGATAGCCGCGGTTGGCGCGAACGGCTGCGCGCGTTCGTGTCGGCGCAGGGCGTCGCCAGCCTGGGATTGCTGCCGCTGGGCGTGCTGCTGTTCGGCCAGGCCTCGCTGGCGGGACCGTTCGCGAACCTGATCGCGGTGCCGTGGTGGAGCCTGCTGGTGGTGCCGCTGGCGTTGATCGGCACCGGCCTGGAGGCGCTGCATGCCGGTGCCGGCGAATTCGCCTGGCGCTGGGCCGCGGCCTGTTTCGAGCCGGGTTGGCCGTGGTTCGAAGCGCTGGCCGACAGCGGCCTGGCCTTGTGGTGGTTGCCCGAAGCGCGCTGGTTCGCCTTGCCGCTGGCCCTGATCGGCGCGTTCTGGCTGTTGCTGCCGCGCGGCGTGCCGGGCAAGGCGCTGGCGGTGCTGTTGTGGTTGCCGTTGCTGTGGCCGGACCGCCATCTGCCCGCGCACGGCGAGGCCGAACTGGTGGTGGTCGACGTGGGGCAGGGGCTGTCGGTGCTGGTGCGTACCGCGAATCACGCCTTGTTGTTCGACGCCGGGCCGGCGGTGCGCGACGGCTTCGATGCCGGCGAACGCGCGGTGGTGCCGGCCTTGCATGCCCTGGGCGTGCGCAGGCTCGACCGCGCGGTCGCCAGTCATGCCGACAACGACCATGCCGGCGGCTTGGCCGCGGTATTGCGGGCGTTCCCGGCGGGCGAGGTGTCGGCGCCGCCGGAGGCCGAAGGCGAGGCGCTGCAACACATCGCGATCCGGCCCTGCGAGGCCGGGCGCAGTTGGACCTGGGATGGCGTGCGCCTGCGCTGGCTGCATCCGCCGCGGCATTTCCCCTATCTGGGCAACGAATCGAGCTGCGTGCTGCGGATCGACAGCCGCCATGGTTCGGCATTGCTTACCGGCGACATCGGCGAGGTGATCGAACGCGATCTGGTCCGCCGCGCCGCGGTTTCGCCCGAGGACGATCTGCGTGCCGACGTGGTGCTGGTGGCCCATCACGGCAGCGGCGGTTCGTCCGATCCGGCCTTCGTCCGCGCCACCGGTGCTCGCCATGCGCTGGTGTCCAGCGGCCACGGCAACCGTTTCGGCCATCCGCGCGCGGATGTGCTTGAACGCTGGGCCCGCGCCGGCGCGCAAACCCGCGACACCGCGGCCGATGGCGCGCTGCGGGTCGGCCTGCGCGCCGGCGGCACCACGGTCGAAACGCGACGCCAGGCACACCCGCGTCTGTGGGATGCGACCCGGCGCACGGACCCTGGGCTATCCTATCGGCCGGATTGAAGTCGGCCACAGGCCGGAGGTTCGCGAGTGCTGGAACTGGTCAAGGCCGGCGGTTGGCCGATGATTCCGTTGTTGATCCTGTCGGCGCTGGCGCTGGCGATCATCATCGAGCGGCTGTGGACCCTGCGCCGGCGCGCTGTATTGCCGCCGCAACTGGGCCAGGAAGTGCGGGCCTGGGCGGCGACCGGAAAGCTCGACCCGGCGCACATCGAGTCGCTGCGCGCGACCGCGCCGCTGGGCGCGCTGCTGGCTGCGGCGCTGGACGTGCGCAACCGTCCGCGCGAGGAAATCCGCGAACGCATCGAGGACGTGGGCCGGCACTTGGTCCACCGCATGGAGCGTTACCTGAACACGCTCGGCACCATCGCCGCCGCGGGGCCCTTGCTGGGCCTGTTCGGCACCGTGGTCGGCATGATCCAGATGTTCATGGTCATCAACGACCACGGCATCGGCGACGTCAACCAGCTCGCCGGCGGTATCGGCAAGGCGCTGGTGTGCACCGCGACCGGCATGATCGTGGCGATTCCGGCGTTGATGGCGCACCGCTGGTTCCGCGGCCGCATCTCCGAATACATCGTCGCGATGGAGCACGAGGCCATCGCCCTGATCGACGTATTGACCCCGGGCACCGCCGAAGCGCGCCAGGCCGAAGCGGCGCGCGCGCCGGTGCGGCTGGCCGGTCAGGCCGGCTGAGGCGCGCTCGATGCGTATCCGCGACCATCGCGCCGACGATGAGCCCGAGATCAACCTGGTTCCGTTGATCGACGTGATCCTGGTGTTGATCATTTTCTTCGTGGTCACCGCGACCTTCGACGCGCGCTCGGTGCTCAAGCTCGAGCTGCCGCGCGCCACCGGCGAACCGTCCGGCGACGCGAGCAAGGCGCTGATCGTGCTGGTCAACGCCGAGGGCCGTTACTTTGTCGGCGACCGCGAGGTGCTGCGCGACGATCTGGAATCGCTCAAGGCCACCATCGCCGAAGTCGCTGGCACCGATCGCGACCGCAGCGTGATGCTGCGCGCCGATGCGCGCACGCCGTATCAGGCCGTGGTCACCGTCTACGACGCGCTCGGCCAGTTGGGCTTCCGCAAGATCATGAGCGCGACCGCGCCGCCGCAGAACACCGGTGGCGCCGCTGACGCCAGCGACAACGGCAAGCCCGCGGCGGGGCCGGTGCGGTGACCGCGAGCGCAACCGCGTCGCCCTGGCAGACCTACCGCCGGTTGCTCCGATTCGCGCTGCCGTACCGCCCCCTGCTGTGGCTGGCGTTGATCGGCATGCTGATCGAAGCGGCCGCCGGCGCCGGTTTCACCAAGTTGATGGAACCGGTCATCAACCAGACCTTCATCGCCAAGAACGAGCGCATCGCGATCTGGCTGCCGCTGACCATCGTCGGCCTGTTCGTGATGCGCGGCCTCGCCGGCTATGTCACCGATTACTACATGGCCAAATCCGGGCGCGGCGTGGCGCGCGATTTGCGCGTGCAGGTGCTCGGCAAATACCTGCGTCTGCCCGGCGCGCGCTTCGACACCGAGCCGGTGCCGTCGATGCTGGTGCGGCTGGGCTCGGACAGCGACCAGGTCGCGCAGGCCTCGGTCGACGCGCTCAAGGTCATGGTCCAGCAATCGACCCAGGCCCTGGGCCTGCTCGCGGTGATGATCTGGACCAGTTGGCAGGTGACCCTCGCGGTGCTGGTCGTGGCGCCGCCGCTGGCCTGGGTCATGGACAAGGTCGGCCGCCGTTATCGGCGCATCAGCCATCGCATCCAGGAAAGCGGCGCGCAGTTGCTGCTGGCCGCCGACCAGACCTTGTCCAACCAGCAGGAAGTGAAGGTCTACGGCGCGCAGCAGTCCGAACTCGCCCGTTACGGCGCGATCGCCGATCACTACCTCAAGCTCAGCCTCAAGGTCGAATCCACCCGCAGCATCGCCTCGGCGATGGTGCAGTTGATGGGCTCGATCGGTCTGGCGGTGCTGCTGTTCGTGGCCGGCTACGAAGCGTTCAACGGGCGCTTGAGCGCCGGTGGTTTCGTCGCGCTGATGATGGCGATGATGGCGATGATTCCGAACCTGCGTCAGCTCACCAACGTGCAGAACATGCTCCAGCGCGGCGTGGCCTCGGCCGAGCGATTGTTCGAAGTGCTCGACGCGGTCGAGGAGCCCGACACCGGCACGCGCGAACTCGCGCGCAGCCAGGGGCTGATCGAATTCCGCGACGTCACCGCGCGCTATCCGGGGCAGGCGTCGCCGGCCTTGTCGAACATCAGCTTCACCGCGCGGCCCGGCACGGTGACCGCGATCATCGGCCGCTCCGGCAGCGGCAAGTCGACCCTGATCAAGCTGATTCCGCGCTTCTACGATCCCGAGTCCGGGCAGATCCTGCTCGATGGCCATCCGCTCGAAGAGTACAAACTGCTCGACCTGCGCCGCCAGATCGCCCTGGTCGGCCAGCAGGTGATGCTGTTCGACGGCACCGTCGCGGCCAACGTCGCTTACGGCGAAATGCAGCAGGCCGATGCCGCCGCGCTCGACAGCGCGGTGCGCGGCGCCAACGCGGCCGAGTTCATCGAACGTCTGCCCGAAGGCGTCGACACCTCGATCGGCGCCAAGGGCGGCAAGCTCTCCGGCGGCCAGCGCCAGCGTCTGGCGATCGCGCGCGCGATGCTCAAGGACGCGCCGATCCTGATTCTCGACGAGGCCACCGCGGCGCTGGATACCGAATCCGAACGCCTGGTGCAGGACGCGCTTGAGCGATTGATGCCCGACCGCACCACCTTGGTGATCGCGCATCGCCTGTCGACCATCGAACACGCCGATCAGGTGCTGGTGCTGGATCAGGGCCGCATCGTCGAGCGCGGTTCGCATGCCGAACTGCTGGCGCAGGGCGGCCTGTACGCGCACCTGCACCGCATGCAGTTCCGGGACGCCGAGTGAGCGCTCCGATGCGCATGCTCGCGATCGTAGCGATGCACGGCCCGCATGGCCGCGGGAGCGTGCGATGAGCGGCGCGCCCGATCGCCGCGGCGGCGTGCCGGCGTACTGGTACGACGACAGCGCGGTGCCGATGCACGCACGGCTGTTGTCGGGCGTGTACGCCGCGGTCACCTCGTTCCGCCGCGCGCTGTACCGCAAGGGACTCAAGCGCCGCCGCCATCCCGGCGTGCCGGTGATCGTGGTCGGCAACATCACCGTCGGCGGCGCCGGCAAGACCCCGTTGACCATCGCGCTGGTGCAGCGGCTCAAGCAGGAAGGCTGGACCCCCGGCGTCGCCAGCCGCGGCTACGGCCGCGACGACATCGCCACGCCGCTGTGGGTCGATCGCGATACCGATCCACGCATCGGCGGCGACGAGCCGGTGCTGATCGCGCGCCGCACCGGAGTCAAGCTGCGCGCCGACCGCGATCGCGCCGCCGCGGCCAAGGCGCTGGCCGAGGCCGGCTGCGACATCGTCATCTGCGACGATGGCCTGCAGCATTACCGGCTGGCGCGCGACATCGAGATCGAAGTGGTCGACGGCCGCCGCCGTTACGGCAACGGCCAGTTGCTGCCGGCCGGTCCGCTGCGCGAGCCGCCCGAGCGCGCCGCCGATTGCGATTTCCGCGTGGTCAACATGCCGCAGGCCGCCTCCGGCGATCCCGCCGCGAGCGCCGGTTTCGGCGAATGGCCGATGCGCCTGATCGCCGATCAGGCGTTGCCGCTGGTTGGCGCGCGCGCGCTCAAGCTCGAGGCCTTCGTCGGCCAGCGCGTGCACGCGGTCGCCGGCATCGGCGATCCCGAACGTTATTTCGCCATGCTGCGCGGCCTCGGCATCGCGATCGTGCCGCACGCGTTTCCCGATCATCACCGTTACACCCAGGCCGACTTTGGCTTCGGCAGCAAATTGCCGGTGCTGATGACCGAGAAGGACGCGGTCAAGATCCCGCTGAGCGGCGAGGGCGCGTTCGCCTCGGAGTCGTATTACAGCGTGCCGGTGCGCGCGGAGTTGCCGGAAGCGTTCTGGGTGTCGTTGCTGGATAAATTGCAGGCGTTTGCAAAGCGCTCGGTCGCTGCGTCGTAGTTGCACTGACGCGGTCGCGGCTCGCGCCGCTCCTACAGGGAGCGATTGCGGTGGTGGCGGTTCATGCCGTTCCCGCATGGAGCCACTGTAGGAGCGGCGCGAGCCGCGACCGCGAATCCGCACCGACCGCGCCCGCTACGCAAACCGTAGTCCTTACCGCATCCGCAATCCGCATCACCTGTTTCGGAGCCGAACCATGAGCCAGGATTTCGTCGTCGCCATCCCCGCCCGCTACGCCGCCTCGCGCCTGCCCGGCAAGCCTCTGCGCGACATCGGCGGCGAACCACTGGTGCTGCACGTCGCGCGCCGCGCGCTCGCGGCCGGCGCGCGCGAGGTCTGGGTCGCGGCCGACGACGAACGCATCGCCCAAGCGCTCAAGGACAGCGGCGTGCAGGTCGCGATGACCTCGCCCGACCACGCCTCCGGCACCGACCGCCTGGCCGAATGCGCCGACATCGCCGGTTGGCGCGACGACACCGTGGTGGTGAATCTGCAGGGCGACGAACCGTTCGCGCCGGCCGCCGGCATCGTCGCCGCCGCGCAGACCTTGCGCGACAGCGGCGCGGAGATGTCGACCCTGGCCGTTCCGATCACGCAGGTCGAGGTGTTGTTCGATCCGAACGCGGTCAAGCTGGTGCGCGCCGGCAATGGCGATGCGCTGTATTTCAGCCGCGCGCCGATTCCGTGGCCGCGCGACGCCTTCGCCAAGGACCGCGAGCGCATGCCCGGCGGCGACGAATGGCTGCGGCATATCGGCATTTACGGTTATCGCGCCGGGTTCCTGCGCAAGTTCGCCAAGCTGCGTCCGGGCCGGCTGGAGCAGATCGAATCGCTGGAACAACTGCGCGTGCTCGAGGCGGGTTATCGCATTGCGGTCGGGATCACGCCCGAACCGTTCCCGCCCGGCGTCGACACGCCCGAAGATCTGGCCCGCGCCGAAGCGTATCTGGCGCAAACGCGCCAGGGCGAAGCGAACGCGCCCGCAAGCGGCGAGGGCGCCTGAGCCGTGCGCCTGCTCGTGGTCTGCCTGGGCAACATCTGTCGCTCTCCGGTCGCCGAAGGCGTGCTGCGCGCGCGTATCGAGGCCTCGTCGCTGGCCGGTCGGATCGAACTCGATTCGGCTGGCACCGGCGACTGGCACGTCGGCGATCCGCCGGACCGGCGCGCGATCGCGAATGCGGCCGAACACGGCGTGGATATTTCCGGCCTGCGCGCGCGCCAGTTGGCCGCGTCGGATTACCAGAATTTCGATTGGCTGCTGTGCGCTGACAAGGCCAACCTGCGCGATGTGCGCGCGCGTGCGCCGAAGGGCGCCCACGCGCGCAGCGCCTTGCTGCTGGACTGGTGCAACACCGTCACCGACGGCGAAGTACCCGATCCCTACACCGGCGGACCGGCGCAGTTCGAGCATGTATTCCAACTGCTGGACCGGGCGGCGGATGGAGCGATCGCGCGCTTGCGCGAGGAGCTGGGGTTGCGCGGGTAGGGCGTTGCCGGATCGCAGCGCAAAATCGGCGCCCGACTGTAGGAGCTGCGTAAGCTGCGATCGCGACACCACGACTACGACGCAAGTTTCGGCGCGATCGGACACAGCGCGGTCGCGGCTCGCGCCGCTCCTACAGGGCGCCGCCATGCAACGCCGTATCGGATCGCTGCGCAAAATCGGCACCCGACTGTAGGAACTGCGCAAGCTGCGACCGCGACACCACGACTACGATGCAAGTTTCGGCGCGATCAGATACAGCGTGCTCGCGGCTCACGCCGCTCCTGCAGAGGGTCGCCGCGGCGACGCGGGAGCGGGCGGGTCGCAAATTCACCCAGCATCCGGCCCCCGATCCCGGCCGCAAGCCTTGCGCTCGCGCATAATCAGCCCAATTCAAGCTTGGTCCCTCCATTTTGTCGGCCTCCGGGCCGAGAGCCGCCCCGCCGACCGATGCCCGTGACCGCGACGCCCGCCCTTTCGCCAGCCCGCCAGCCTGATTCCGTCGTCGCTTCGGTGCATCCGTCGCGCGTGGGGACCGTGCGCGCATGACCGCCGCCGCGCCAGCGCCCGCGCCTTTCGACGGCAAGGCCTTCGTCAAGAAGCTCAGCACCGCGCCGGGCGTCTACCGCATGATCGGCGCCGACGACAACGCGCTCTACGTCGGCAAGGCCGGCGCGCTGCGCAACCGGGTGTCGAGCTATTTCAACGCCACGCCCAAGTCGGCGCGGATCATGTCGATGCTGTCGCAGACCGTGCGCATGGAAGTCACGGTCACCCGCACCGAGGCCGAAGCGCTGATCCTGGAAAACCAGCTGATCAAGTCGCTCAAGCCGCGCTACAACGTGCTGCTGCGCGACGACAAAAGCTATCCCTACGTGCTGATGACCAACGAGGCCTGGCCGCGCATCGCCATGCACCGCGGTCCGCGCGCGGTGCCGGGGCGCTACTTCGGTCCCTACGCCAGCGTCGGCGCGGTGCGCGACACGCTCAACCTCATGCACAAGCTGTTCCGCCTGCGCAGTTGCGAGGACAGCGTGTTCCGCAACCGCTCGCGGCCGTGCCTGCAGCACCAGATCGGCCGCTGCAGCGCGCCGTGCGTGGGCCTGGTGCCGGCGCGCGATTACGCCGAGAGCGTGCGCCGCGCCGGCCTGTTGCTCGACGGCCGTAGCGACGAGCTTACCGACGAACTCGGCCGCGACATGGAAGCGGCCAGCGTGCGTCTGGATTTCGAAGACGCCGCGCGCCTGCGCGACCTGATCACCGCCATCCGCACCCTGCAGGCGCGCCAGTACGTCGACGGCCGCGCCGCCGACCTGGACGTGCTCGCGGTGGCGATGCAGGGCGTGTCGGCCTGCGTGCTGCTGCTGGCGTTCCGCGACGGCCGCAACCTGGGCACCCGCGCGTTCTTCCCGAAGACCAACGGCAGCGACAGTCCCGAGGAAGTGCTGACCGCTTTCATCTCGCAGTACTACGGCGAACAGACGCCGCCGCGCGAGATCGTGCTCGACCGCGACCTGCCCGATCGCGAATTGTTCGAACAGGCGTTCTCGGCCTCCGGCGAACGCCGCGTGCAGATCAAGAGCAACGTGCGCGGCGAACGCGCCGGCTATGTCGACATGGCACGGCGCAACGCCGAACTCTCGCTCGGCACCGAACTGACCAGCCATGCCGCGCAGCTGGCGCGCGCCGAATCGCTGCGCGATCTGCTGCGCATGCCGGCGCTGCCGCAGCGGATCGAGTGCTTCGACATCAGCCACACCATGGGCGAGGCCACCGTGGCCTCGTGCGTGGTGTTCGACGCCGAAGGCCCGGTGCGCGGCCAGTACCGTCGCTACAACATCACCGGCATCACCGAGGGCGACGACTACGCCGCGATGAACCAGGCGATCGCGCGGCGCTTCCGCCGCGCGGTCGAAGAGAACGGGGTCATGCCCGACATCCTGCTGATCGACGGCGGCGCGGGGCAGGTGGCCCAGGCGCGCGCGGCGCTGGCCGAGCTCGGGGTCGAGGGGCTGCTCCTGGTCGGCGTCGCCAAGGGCCCGGCCCGGCGCCCCGGCGATGAGGAACTGCTGCTGCCCGATGGCCGGGTCGAACGCCCCGGCGCGCAGTCGCCGGCGCTGCAATTGGTCCAGCAGGTTCGCGACGAGGCGCACCGTTTCGCCATTACCGGCCATCGGGGGCGTCGTCAGAAGACGCGCAACAGCAGTAGGCTGGAAGATATTCCGGGCATCGGCCCGCGTCGACGCGCTAGTCTGTTGAAGCATTTCGGCGGTCTGGGCGGTCTCAAGGCCGCCGGGATCGAGGAAATCTCCCGGGTCGAAGGCGTCAACGCGGCCCTGGCCGAGCGCATCTACGCCGCCCTGCACGGGCTGGATGCGCCCGCCGAGCCGTCCGTCGCACCGAATACCCTTCCCAAGGCCCAGGCCGCGGGCAGCAAGAAAGCCGGCAACGGCCCAGCCGGCGCCGCCGAAACGGCGCCAGATCGCAAGCGGAGTGAAGGATGAAGTTGACCGTACCCACCATGCTGACCCTGGCGCGGATCGTCCTGATCCCGGTGCTGGTGGTGGTGTTCTTCCTCGATTACCCCTGGACCAATTTCGCCGCCGCGTTCATCTTCGCCTTCGCCTCGGTCACCGACTGGCTCGACGGCTGGATCGCCCGCCGCTACAACCAGTATTCGGCGTTCGGCGCCTTCCTCGACCCGGTCGCCGACAAGCTGATGGTCGCCGTCGCCCTGCTGCTGATCGTGCAGAAACACCCGACCGTGTGGATGACCCTGTGGGCCGCGGTCATCGTCGGCCGCGAGATCGCCGTGTCCGCCTTGCGCGAATGGATGGCCGAACTGGGCCAGCGCGCGGCGGTGAAGGTCGCCTCGATCGGCAAGATCAAGACCATCGTGCAGATGGTCGCGTTGGTTTGCCTGCTGTATCAGGAGCGCGTGTTCGGCCTGCCGATCTTCACCATCGGCGAATGGCTGCTCGCCGCCGCGGCCCTGCTGACCCTGTGGTCGGGGCTGGCCTATCTGCGCGCCGCCTGGCCTATAATGCGCGCCGACGCGGACAAGCCCTCGACCTGATCGGCAACGAAACGGTCCACGCGAACCGAGCCTTCAGCGGCGAGGAACGCGAGCGGGAATATCGCGCAGGGGCCTGTTTCCGGCGCATTCACGGCCGGTTTTGCGAGGGCCGGGGCGTGAAGAAAAGAGTTGACACTTTTCTTTCGATGCCTAAAATATCGCTTCCCNAGTTGGTAGAGCACTACCTTGCCAAGGTAGATGTCGCGAGTTCGAGTCTCGTTTCCCGCTCCAGATTCGAGGCGCTTCGGCAACGAAGCCGCTTCCGGACAAAGCCCCCTTCGCGGGGTTTTGTTTTTTAAGACGAAGACATGCGTTGTATTCGCAAGTCGACGTTGCAGTAGATGGGCAGTACCAAGTAAGGTTGTAGCAGTCATCGGCCGGGTGGCAGAGTGGTTATGCAGCGGACTGCAAATCCGCGTACGCCGGTTCAATTCCGACCTCGGCCTCCAATCTCGATCGCGATGCAACACGTCGCCATCGGTAGTTTCAAGAAAGTTTCTTCAAAAAAGTTTCAAGCAGCAGTTNAGTTGGTAGAGCACTACCTTGCCAAGGTAGATGTCGCGAGTTCGAGTCTCGTTTCCCGCTCCAATTCCGCATGCGGCGCCACGCGCGGCATGATCGACGAACCCCGCGCAAGCGGGGTTTCGTTTTTCCGGCGCGGCGTGTGGCTGGGCACCATGGTTGCGCAGCGAGTTGCAAGCACGCAGCGCTAAGGTAGAGTGAGCGCGTCACCGGCCTGGTGGCAGATTGGCTATGCACCGGATTGCAAATCCGTAGAGATGGGTTCGATTCCCGTCCAGGCCTCCATCGACACCGCATCATTGATACCGCATGACGGTCGGCGCGAGCCGGCCGTTTTTGTTTGCGCGCGGGCGCTGCGGCGGACGATCGATCGACGATGAGCGCGCTACCATTTGTGCATCCCACCAAGGAAGGCACGCATGCCCATCGCGAACGAACAACTGCAAGCCCACCGCTTCCTGAGCGAAATGCAACATGACAGCTACTTCCCGGCGGATCTGGTGCAAAAGGGTCAGCAGATCCTGATCCGCCTGTGCGAAACCATCGAAGCGCAGCGTCCCGACAGCCTGGATGCGCTGTATGCGCTGACCCACGCCGCGACCGACGAATTCAACGCGCTCGCCGGCGAATTCGAAGCCAACGACAGTGAAATCGAGACCGCCGCGCGTGAAAACATCGGCGCGGATTTCCGCATCATCGCTGCCGCCTACGGCTTCCAGGCCGACAGCGAGGAACTGATCGCCACGCGCGATTGGTGACCGCGCCGGCTGCGGCCGGCGCTCGGCCCAATGGCTTCGCAACGTCGGCCCGGAAGGCCCATGAGAGGCCAGCGAAACCCGGATGCGGTAAGCTGATGCGGTCACCGCATCCTGCCCGGATGGCGAAATCGGTAGACGCAGCGGACTTAAAATCCGCCGGGGGCAACTCCTTGCCGGTTCGAGTCCGGCTCCGGGCACCACGGTTTAGTTCGCGCGAGTTTGCAACAGTCCGCAGACGACCCATAAAGCCCCAATATTCGGGGCTTTTTTGTTATCTGTCGTTCGTCAGCGTCCACGGAAGGCCGCTTGCAGCCTCTGGAGCGTCAGCAATCCGCGTGGACCTAGAACATGTCGAGTCGGTAGGCCGCGCTCGGCACTATTCCCTCGCTGGCTCAATCGTGATTCTCGGGCGCTCAATATCTAGCTGCATCGGTCTGCAATGGCAGGGCCTGCTTCTAGAACGCCATGAACATGGACTGTGACGAGTACCGCGATGCTTTAGGTGTGGAATTACCTGCACAGCACATACCGACACTCTAGATACATCAACGGCGGCACCGTGCAGCAGTCGGGTGCTAACCCTAACTACCGCAGCGCAGGGCAGAACGCCTACTCGGCGGCGCTGTCCCTGGCCGGTGCATGGATGAGTTGGTCCCGCGAGCTGAAGGACACTCACGGCCCCGCTGATCCCGACGCCATGCTCAAGGCCGTCCGCGGCTGGAACCTCGACCACTGGAACTACAAGGGCGAGGACACGCCGCACATCGGCACCTATGCCGAGGACTTCAACAAGTCGCTGGGCTTGCCGGATAAGCCGGTGATCGAGTTCCCCGACATGTTCGGCGCGCTCACGGGCGCGATCCAGTCTTTGGACAAGAAGGTCCAGGCGATCGGCGGCAAGGAGAAGGGGCAGGGCGGCGGGCAGAACTGGTTTGGCGAGACGGGCAAGCCCAGGAAGGTGGCCTAATGGGCTGGCTTAGCAAGTTGCTTGGCCGCGCCCAGTTGCATGCGCCGCCGGCCAGCGAGGAGCGCGAGGACGTGCTGCAGTGGGCCGTGCAGTGGCTGGTGAGCCTTTCGGAGATACAGGCTCACCAAAGCGAGGTGTCCGCGCATGACGCCGCTTTCCATGACGAATGCCGTCGATCGGTCGAGATCGACATAGGTGAGATCGCTAAGGCAATCGTCAACCTGCAGAACCGGGTTGGAGTGCTTGAGGCTTCGTTGAATGAGCCGGCCCAGGCACTGGAAGCCGCCAAGAAGCACACGCTCCACTGACTCGATCGGTGGGGCACTTCCAAGACTGGACTAATAAAGGCGAACAGGAGTGGCAGAGGGCACAGAGGGCAACCCCCGCGGCAGGGTTGCGAACTTCTTCTTCAAGGGCGTCGACCGCGTTTTCCCCGGGCAGAACTACAACCCGTAGACGGGCCAGGTCTCGCTCGACGGCCGTCACGCTGCGGAACGGTCACTGCTGAGGACCCTTGAGCGTTTTAAGGTCCCAGCGGATTTGGAACGCGTCTTTGTCTTTCCATGCGCCGATGTGGATGTGAGGCGCTCGGCCATAGCCATTGTTGCCAACTTTCGCGATTACCTGCCCAGCCTTGACGGCATCGTCTTTTTTTACAGCAGGGTCTTGGATATGGGCGAGCGCGAATCTCACGCCGTCTGCGCGCCGCAGAAGTATCATCGACGCCGGCGGCTTGCCGAACTTTCCAGGCTCATTCGTCACTGGGTTGATCAATATCTTCGTAACGACGCAATCGCAAGGAGATAGGACTTGCTGCCCCCAGCCGAAATAGTCTTCATTGCGGAAGCCCTGATCCTTGTACTCCCTTGTCAATTCGCGCCCATCGAGGTCCACCGTCCTAGTGATGCTGCAGTCCTGTCCTAAGTCATCACCTAAATAGGGAAGGTCGCCGGCGGCGTGTTCTGAACAACTAAAGAATTCTTTATAGATTGCATGTGCCTTAACGGCTTCGATCTCTCGTTTTGTGGAGTCAGAGGCTTCCTGAGCGGAAAGCGGTAGCGAAGTTGCAAGGATCAGAGCCACTAACGACAGAGATGCGCGGAGTGATGTCATTTCGGAACCTGCATTGTTGGACGGGAGCGGCGTTTCACTTGCGAGCTGTGAAGCACGGGGCAAGCCATGTGCCGCGAGCATACAAATCAATGACACGCTCGAGATGTGCCTGTTCACTGATTTCGAGCAGAGCGCGCTTATGGCAGCGCGCCTGCCCGACCGCTTCGAATGGGCCAACTCGGCCCATACCGACTTCAAGGACGCGCACATCATCCTGCTCGAGCGCGAGGTCTGGGTGGCGGTAGCGCTTCCGCGCAAGCGCGCCGAGGGCTGGGAAGTCTGCACCGGCGTCTACCGGTGCCATTTCGGCGTTGGCCGCTGGGTGAACATGCGCGATGAGGCCGAGGCGGTTCAGTGGATGGCTGGGTGGGTGACCAAGTACGCGGACCGGATCGTCGCCGAGGCACCGTGGCGCAGGCATGGGCCAGTGGCGCCTGATCCCATGCTTGACCGCATGAAACGCGGCCGATGACCGCTGTAAGGGCAACTGTGACGCGCATGGGATTTGCACGCCAAGAACTGGCCGGTTCCTACGTCTTCAAGCGTATGTCTCAGAAAACTACGTCAGCTTTGGGAGCTGCAAAGTGGATTTCAATTGGTTGAATGAGTTGCCGGACTCGGCATGGCGGCGCTAGGGCCGTGGCTGGTCATATGTCGAGGTGAGCAAGGATGAATTCCACCAGAGGAGCAAGGTAAAGGGCGACCAGTATTGGGAGGGCCCATTCGTAGAGTGGGGTATGAGGCAGCCGCGTCGGTACATCCATATGAATAGGATCACCCACGTACGGGTTCTGGCTGAATTAGGACCTGGCTAGGTAGTTCACAGGTCGCGAGGACTGTTGTCGTAGGTATCGATTGAGGACCGAACTTCATGTTCGATCGAACGAAGCACGGACGCTGACCAGGGTTAGCGCCTTGGCGACGCAATTTACGATCTGCGACGATGAGTCGTGCCCGCCGAGCGCAGTCGACAGTGGCAGTTGGCAAGGAAGCAGCAAAGCTGGCTGGCATGCTTCTGACCTACGAGAGAAGCACGGGGCCGATGTCGTAGATCTTGCGCTGTGGATGACCCCTGGAGTGCCCGATGCGATCATGCTGGGCAGGCATGAGGTGGTGATATCAGGCGTCCATCCGCGACAGGTCGATCGCCTAATTGCCTGCCTCAACGACCTGAATTTTGCTGCGGAAGAAGCTCCGACAGAACCCAGCGGAATGTCAGGCGGGCCTGGGAAAGGTTTGACGAGAGTTGTCGTTCGGTGGTGAGCATCCAAAGGCCAGAGATCGGCCTCAAGAAGGCAAGCGATCATGCTGAGTCGAACAGCGGATCTAGGTGGCTATAGCGCTGATACCGTTGTGCCCGAGAAGGACGCTGATGCGAGCTTGAGTTGAACCGCTGGTGCGCTAATGCATCAAGGGCGCCGAAGCGCCCTTGATGGTGTGCGAGTTGCGGCCCATTGGTTCAAAAGCTTATGGGCAACCGACGCCTGGGTCTTCATCGATGACAGGCATCTCGGGAAAGGTCTCCCCGCCGCCGCCTGGGTTGCCGACGCAGCCGCTGCCGCTCGTCGCCCAAGAGGAACTGCCCGAAGCAACCACCGTCGATCCATAGACGGCTTCCGCAGTCACGGTTGCCGTGCCCGGCGCGATGTCGGACTTTTGCACCCCGTCCAGCTCAATGTTGAATCCATCTGCCGATGGATAGTTGGCGAGCCAGGCGTTGAGCGCAGCCGGATTCGCGGCCACCGCCATCGAGTCGGCCACAACGAAACCGAAGGACGTCGATCCGAGCACTGTTTCGCCCTGCTTGACCGCCAGCGTGCCGGTCCCTGAACCGTCCAAGATAATGGTGTTTTGGGTGGTGATGTCGACCGCGATGTCAGCCGCATCCAGGGCGCTCATTGCATTCATCATCAGCATGCTGCTGCGGCTTTTACCGCATTGCGCGCTCGCGCTCGCCCCGATTGTGAGCTCTTCTTGCCGCTCACCCGAGGGGAGTGTGATTTCTTTTTTGCTGATGGTGCCTGTAGTAGTGACTGGCCCACACGGACAACCCGTCAGCCCCAGACAAATCGCCACCGCCCCTACGATAGTGCGATATTTCATAAATCCCCCCCCTTGTTGGTCCGCATACGTTAGCCAGCCTGCCAAGCTGTTGCCGCCAATGCTTGAGCCCCACTGCTCAAGACTGGAATGCTCGTCGCAGTCATTTCCGATAGCCGGTCGGGCGCGGTCGATTCACACCATGGCGTCCGTGGCGTTCCTCCCGATACATCAAGGGCGCGGGAGGTGCGTATGTGGATCATGGTGGGTTTGGACCAGTGGATTGCCATCGACGGCCGCGAGCCGCTGCAGTTACCGGGTCAGCCGTCGGTGAGGGAGATCGGCCACCTCGCTACCCGCGGCCTGAGCGGTTGCGTCGGACTTGCGCTGGGCTGGGAGGGCGGCCAGATCGCCCTGGCCCATGTCTTTTCCGGATGCACTGACGGAACGGGTAAACCGCCAGGCCCGAACACCTGGGACGGTCCGAACGGCTACCGGGCAAAGCTCGACCACGCGCTAGCCATGACCCAGGCGGCGATCCCCGGCGCGACCGAACAAAAGTACCGGCTTGGCATTCTGGTGTTCTCGGAGTCCGATCCAACACGCACCGTCGAACTGCTGGCTGGTTGGCTCAAGGACAACGGCATCAGCTCCGCCCAATATCCCGACTGGAGCGGCTGCAACGTGAGTGCCTCGCCCGACGACGACGACGAAATGACCGTCAGTAAACCCAGCTTGCTTACCAACTATCTGATCGCCCCCGTCGACGACGGCCTGACATGGGGGCCAGGGGGACAGATGATCGCGTGCGAAGAATTGTCGGCATTGGCCCACTCGGCCGATCCCCCGCAGGGCGGGACGTGATCGCGAGTCGGTGGCCGCTACGCATTCCTCATCGACATGCTTGAGAGCAGGGCTGGGGTGACCGCCACCAACGGATTTCTGCCATCGAGCGGCGATCAGCAGAGCCCGGTGTCTGGGGGCATTTATGGGGGCATTCCGACTGTGCGTTCTTGATTAATATCAAAATAATCAAGTGGATGGGTCGTTTATGCGGAGCCGGCTCCGCACCACGCATCCGTTCTCGATGCAGCTACAGTCGGCACGACCCACATAAAGCCCCGTTGATTGGGGCTTTTTGTTGTCTGCGGTTGGTCAGCGTTTGGTTCGATGATGCCGTCTGCGAGATCGTCTACACGAACGGTTCGGATGGCGCGGCGGCCGGCGTTGTTCAAGGTGCGCGCGGATCGTCCGTACCGTAAATCGTTCCTGATACCTTGTCGCAATACCAGCCCTTCGCCATGCGGTATAGCGACTCGCCTCTCGGTCCGACGACTCGGACGGTCCAGTAGTTCGCGACGCCATCGGCGGTGGTGCCGTCGAGATCGGTGCCTTCCGCCATGGCGAACGTCAGCCAATAAGGAAAGGGCCAGAACGTCATGACTCGCCAGATTGCATCGCGCGTCGCAGGCATGGTCGGGTGCTTGTTGGTGGAGCTCGAGGCTCGCCGGTGTTGGTTGCGATCATGATGGCATTCATGGCCGCAATCCGCGTCGCGATCACCAAGCCGAGGGCGTGCTTCGCGATGTAAGGGGCAAGCGACCGCGACAAATCGGCGTTATCGATAAGGCGCGCGTTCGACTGGTTTGCGTCTCGTTGTCCCCGCCTGTTCATACCCGATCAGCTGAAACCCCGGGCGCCCGGCGGTCATTGCCCTAGGGCGGCCCCCAGTTGTTTCGGGCCGGGACAGGGTTAGAGTCGGAACGATCTTGAATGCTGTGGGGTCTGGGGCCATGGGCATCTCTCCCGTCAACGACGCCGGTGCGGCCCGCTATTGGCAGCCACCGCCGCCGCCGACCACCGCCACGACGGCGCAGCTGCCGACCGGGCCGCTGCCAGGGCCGTATCGGCTCGAGCCGTCTTATCACCCGCAGTTCCCGGCCCCGAGCGCGCCGCCGCAGAGCCAGGGGGGTCCGTATGCCTTGCCGCCCGGCAGCACGCTGGCGCAAACCGTCGGCGGAACCCAGGCGCAGCCCTTCGACGTGACCATGTCGCAACTGGCGACCGCGGTGTACGGCACCCGCGGCGATCCGCCGCCGGGCTGGAGCGCGGTGAGCGATCAGGACCTCACTGCGCGCGGCATCCAGGACCCGCAGGCCTGGCGTCTGCAGTTCCTCGGCGCCAACGACGCGGTCGCGACCAATTCGCAGGAATACCGCGCCGAAATCTATCAGGACGGCGCCGGCAACTTCGTTCTGTCCTACCGCGGCACCGCCGAGGGCGCGGACGACTGGATGAACAACTTCGAGCAGGGCACCGGTTTCAAGACCGACCCCGCGGACAAGTTCAGCGAGACCGCGGTCAACACCGCGACCGAATTCGCGGCGGTGTTCGGCGAGCCCGGCGCCGATGGCGCGTCGAGCAATCTGGCGATCACCGGCCATTCGCAGGGCGGCGGCTTGGCCACCGTCGGCTCGCTGGCCACCGGCATTCCGGCGGTGACCTTCGATGCCTCGGGCATCCATCCCAATACGCTGGAACGAATGGGTTTCGCCGATCCGCAGAAGGCGCGCGACATCGCGGAGGGTGGGCAAATCCGCGCCTATTCGCTCGACTCCGATCTGCTGACCCAGACCCAGGAAGGCGGCCCGCTCGGTTTGCTCGCGCCCGATGCGCTGGGCACCAGCATCGTGGTCGAGCCCGGTCCGATCAGCGAGCACACCTTGTTGGCGCGCGCCAGCGCGGTCGAGTTTCCGAATCTGCCGCCGGCCGCGCTCGCTGCCCTGAACGCGGTCGGCGAAGCCGCCCGCCACAGCCCGGTGCCGTTTATCAACGGCGTCGGCGATCTCGCCTACAGCGCCTTGAGCCACAACCCCAACGTGCTGACCTCGGCGATGATCGAGCAACAGCCGTGGCAGGCGGGTTACGAAAATCCGTCCGACTTCGGCAAGGACCTGCAGAACCTGGTGCCCGATCCGCTCAAGGACGATTTCGCGATCAACACCCACGATCTGATTTCCGACATCGGCGAGGTGATCGATACCGACTTCAAGAACGGCGACTACGTGCAAGGCGGCTTCAGCATCTTCGGCGACCTCGGCGAGGGCGCGTGGAATACGGTCGGCGATACCGCCAATCGCACCACCGAGGTCTTGGCGCAGACGGTCGACGACAACGTCGGCGGTCCGCTCGGCGATCTGCTGTCCGGCGCCATTTCCGGCAGCGGCGATCTCGCTCAGGCCGGTTCCGATATCGCCGGGCAGGGCGTGGAAATCCTGGCAGACGGCGCCGGTGCCGTCGTGCAGACAGGCTCGGACGTCGTCGGCTGGCTGACCGGACGTTGATCCCGGCGTTCGCGCGCATCGCAACGCTTCGTCGCGATCCCGGCGCCGCGGCGATGCTGCGGCGCGCGGGTATGCGCTATCGTGCGGCTGTTCTTATCGGCCTTTGGGTCATCGGTCTTCCAGCATGCACACGGTCCTCCATGAGCAATGAACCGTTCGCCAGTCCGACGCTCGCGCCCTTGGCCGAGGCCGTGCGCAGCGGCGATGCCGCCGAGATCCGCCGCCAGTTGCAGAGCGTCGCGCCGGATACGCCGGGCGCCGACGGCTCGACCCTGCTGATGCTGGCGATCGCGCAGGGCCACGCGGACAGCGCGCGCGCCTTGCTCGAAGGCGGCGCTGACCCGAATCGCGCCGGCCCCGACGGCAAGACCCCGGTGCATCTGGCCGCGTTCGCCGACGATCCCGAATTGCTGCGTATCGTGCTGGCCCACGGCGGCAAGCCGGACGTGCGCAACGCCCAGACCGATGCCACGCCACTGGAATCGGCCTTGCTGGGCGGCAACCCGACCCAGTTGCGGATATTGCTCGATGCCGGCGCCGATCCGAATCAGGTCGATCGCAACGGCGACACAGCGCTGCACGTGGCGGCGCGCACCAATGCCGGCGCCGCGCTGTTGCTGCTGCTCGAACGCGGCGCGAATCCGTTGGCGAATAATTCGCGCGGCGCGTCGTTTCAGTCGTATTACTTCAAGTTTCCGCGCAACGCGCTCAACGAACGCGCGCTGGCCGAACGGCGCGCCATCGTGGCCTGGCTGAAGTCGCATGACGTGCCGTTGGAAGCGTCGGTTCAAGCCGACTACTGATCGGCGGATTTTGTGATGCCGGCGCTTGCGCAGTCGTCGGCGATTATCAGTTGCGATGATGGCCGGCGATAAGCCGACGGTAATTCCTGTCGCCGCGCCGCACGGGTGAGCGATGCCGCGGGCTTTGTCGGGCATCGGCCGATGCGCTTTTAGAGACAGTCCCACGTCGCCGCTGCGCGGCTTGTTAAGCCCGTCTTCGCATGGCGACGACGTCGCGTACATGGCGCCGAGCGCAACTGTGTGCGTGGACACGGCGGATTGTTCCGTTGTGCCCGAGCGGACATCGACGCGAGCGGTACGGCGCGGTCGCGTTTGCCCGGTTCGAGCACGGCCCGATCGCCTTCAACCATGACCAAGGGGCATCAGCATGGAAACCACCATCACTCACTACCGATGCGGCGATTGCGGCAGCGAACAGCTCATCCAGCCCCAGAATCCGCATCCGGACGACGTCATCACCTGCGCTCATTGCGGTGCGACCTGGACGGTGCGCGAGGTTCAGGAGGCCAGCCTGGAGGCCGGAACCTTGGCCGCCATCGACAAGATCGACGAAACGTTCGGCAAGGATTGATTGCCGGCAATGAACTGGGGATCGCGGATGGTCGTATCGATCTGATTGAAGCCGGGCGGCGCTCGCGCCAACGCGATCCCGCGCCGCCGAAACTCTTACGCGATCGGTACGCGCCTGATCCGCCGGGGCTTCACTTCCAGCAATTCCTGACGGTGCCGATGGTGGTGTGTGGCCTGAAACCCAGCCAGCACCCGCGTGCAATCGCCGCTATCCACCGACCAGACCGAAGTGTCGGACCCATGCGCGGCGAAAATCGATCGGCCATCCGAGAACAACGCTTGCGGCGCTGCGCTCATCGGCAGCTTGCGGTCGGGTGTCGCGCCGCGCTGGCTCAGGTCGATGATGCGTACGCCGGGCAATGCCGGATCGCTGGCGAACTCCTCCTCGTTCCAGTCGCTCATGCTGGCCAGCGCGATGCGATCGTCGTCGATCCAGCAGGCCGGAAAATTCCAATCGTCCGAGTAGGTGAGCCAGAGCACGGAGGGCCCGTCTTCGGACTCCCAGACATTGTCGGTCAACCAGACCGCGGCATCGAATACGCGCGGGATACCGACCGGTTGCCAGGCCCAGCCGTCGTCGAACAGGCGCGACCCGGAGGGATTGGGCTGCAGCCGCCCGTGGAAATAATCGAGGTAATGCGGCGGCGCCTTGCCGTCGACGTAAGTGGTCGGCCCGCGTTGCGTCAGCAGGGCGCCGGTGCGCGGGTCCGACGCGTCGAGGCGATTCCAGGCGGTGCGATGGACCACGACAGCGGCGCCGCGCAGCGACAGGAAGCACAGCGAGAAGGCAACCGTGTCCGGGTAATAGCTGCCGCCGTCGAGCTCCATGGTGATCCTGAAATTGTCGAGATCGATCACCAAGCCGTCGCTTCCGCCATCGAACACGATCGCCGCGAACGCGTCGTCGGCGGACGCATGCAGTCGCCATCGCGAGGCGACGCCGTACCGACCGTCATCGTCGATGGCCTGCTCGCGCAGAATCACCGTGCCCAGCAAGGCGATTGCGCCTGATTCCAGGTCGATGCATGAAATGCCGCCGGCGGCGTCGAGGACCAACAGATCGCCGTCCACGCGCCGGACCTCGGCGGCATCGAGCAGATCGGGCCCGGTCCAATCGAGCGTCGTTTCAGTCATGGTCGTCGTGTCCATTCGAATTATTCGTCTGTCGGTAAGGCTATACGGAAAAATCGAATCTTTGCCGGGCTCGAATGCAAGCGATCACGGCGAGGTCGCGGCTTTGATCGCCCTGCCGGGCACGCGTTCGTGCGGCGCAATCGGCGTCATGCAAGCCGGGCAGGTGGCCCGTCCCCATCAAGGCGGACGATACGAATACGGAACGAGTTCGCACAGACGCCGCCACTTCGACAGCGCGATCGCGTCGAAGCTGCCCGCATCGAAAACGCAAAAGGCCGGCTTTCGCCGGCCCTCGTTGCACGTCCCTCAACGGGACGCTGTTACCGCGTTCGGCTTACGGCGGTTGGCAGCCGTTGGCGATCAGGCAATTGCTCCATTCGTCGACGCAATGCTGGCGCTCGGGGTAGGTCACCACGCCGTCGGCGTTCGCGTCGGTCAGACAGGCGTAGTAATTGGTCGTGCACCAGCGATCGCGGCATGCGGCGGCCACCGTGGCCGAAAACCCGAACAGGGCCACGGCCGTGAACAACAACGTGCGGCGGGTCAATGTGTTCATCACTCGTACTCTCCTTGTCGATTGATAGGAACGGCTGCGATCGGGCGTGGTTCGGGGACTGACAGTTCCTTGTGTGGGGCGCCCGATGGCTGTGCGAGCATTTGCCGGGCGCGCCGGCATGTCAATGGATCGGCGCGGCGTCGGCGGCGTCGGTGCGCAGGCCAGGCGATGTGAGGCCGCGGCGCGAAACGCGACGAGTCGAAGGCCGCGATCGAGGCCGCCGCCAGCGTTGGCCACCGATTCGACCGCCGATTCGGACCGGGCCTCGACTAGCGCCGTTATGCGCGTTTCTTCGGCTTCGGCGGAACCCGACATCGGGTAGCGACCAGAGCCACGCAACCGCGTTCAGCCGCCGCACTTGAATCTGATCCGGCATAAGCACATAACCGCCGGGCGATCCGTCGAAGGCCGGCCCGCCTTACAATGCCGACGGCCGCGATCGCACAAGCGATTCGCACAGGCGATTCGCGCCGGTGATAGGCTGGCGGCGCTGCAGTCCCGCCCCCGGTCCGACCTCGCGCTACGGCCCGTAGGGCGACGTCCTTCCCCCGCACCCAAGTGCTTACGCGACGGTCCATGATCGAATTCCAGCAGATCCATAAATCGTTCCGCGTCGGCGGCAACGAGGTTTCGGCGTTGCAACCGCTCGATCTGCGGATCGTCGAAGGCGAGGTGTTCGGCATCATCGGCCATTCGGGCGCCGGCAAATCCACGCTGATCCGGATGATCAACGGCCTGGAGCGTCCCAGCGGCGGCCGCCTGCTGGTCGACGGCGAGGATCCCAGCGCGCTCGATCCGGCCGGGCTGCGCGCGCTGCGTCGGCGTATCGGCATGATCTTCCAGCATTTCAATCTGCTGTCCTCGCGCACGGTCGCGGCTAACGTGGCGTTTCCGCTCGAACTGGCCGGCACGCCGCGCGACGAGATCGCCAGCCGCGTCGCCGAGCTGCTGGCGCGCGTGGGCCTGAACGATCACGCCACTAAATACCCCGCGCAGTTGTCCGGCGGACAGAAACAACGCGTCGGCATCGCCCGCGCGCTGGCCTGCCGGCCGCGCATCCTGTTGTGCGACGAAGCCACCAGCGCGCTCGATCCGCAGACCACCGCCTCGGTGCTGGCGCTGCTGGCGCAGATCAATCGCGAGTTGGGACTGACCATCGTGCTGATCACCCACGAGATGGAAGTGATCCGCCGGGTCTGCGACCGCGTCGCCGTGCTCGATGCCGGTCATCTAGTCGAAAGCGGTACGGTCGCCGACGTGTTCCTGCATCCGCGCCATCCGACCACGCGCCGCTTCGTCTCCGAAGCCGAGCACGTCAACGAAGGCAGCCTGCACAGCGATTTTGCCGCGGTCGCCGGGCGCCTGTTGCGTCTGACCTTCCTCGGCCAGCACACCTACGAGCCCCTGCTCGGACGCATCGCGCGCGAGACCGGGGTCGACTACAACATCCTGGCTGGCCGCATCGATCGCATCAAGGACATGCCGTATGGACAGCTCACCATCTCCCTGGTCGGCGGCGACAGCGACGCGGCGATCGCGGCGTTGAACGCGGCCGGTGTGCATATCGAGGAGATCGCGCGATGACGCCGAACGCCGGTTGGTTCGCTCATCTCGACGCGGGCAAGTGGGCCGAGATCGGCCAGGCCACGCTCGACACCTTGCTGATGCTGGCCGGTGCGTTGCCGTTGACCCTGGCGATCGGTTTGCCGCTGGGCATCGCCTTGTTCCTGACCGCGCCGCGTCAGTTGCGCGCGCAGCCGCGCCTGTACGGCGCGCTGTCGTTGGTCATCAATATTTTGCGCTCGGTGCCGTTCATCATCTTGATGATCGTGATGATCCCGCTGACCTTGTCGGTCATGGGCACCTCGCTTGGCGTGCGGGGCGCGATCCTGCCGCTGGTGATCGGCGCGGCACCGTTCTATGCGCGCCTGGTCGAGACCGCGCTGCGCGAAGTCGATCGCGGCATCATCGAGGCCTGTCAGGCGATGGGCGCGACCACGCGCCAGATCGTGCTGCGCGCGCTGCTGCCCGAAGCCTTGCCCGGACTCATCGCCGGCGCCACGGTGACCACCGTCGCTTTGATCGGTTACACCGCGATGGGCGGCGCGATCGGCTCGGGCGGCCTGGGCGATCTGGCCTACCGCGACGGCTATCTGCGCTCGCATACCGACGTGGCGTTCGTGACCGTGCTGTTGTTGCTGCTGCTGGTGCAGGCGCTGCAGACCCTGGGCGACAAGCTGGTCGCGCGTTTCAGCCGCCGCTGAGCCGCATCACATCATTCGAAAGAGGATTGTCCCGATGAAAAAGATTCTTGCGCTGTTGCTGCTGGCCACCGTCGGGCTCGGCGGCTGCGGCTCGTCCGGCACGGCGTCGTCGAAACTCACCGTCGCGGCCACCGCGGTGCCGCACGCGGAAATCCTCGAAGTGGTCAAGCCGCTACTGGCGAAGGAAGGCGTCGAACTCGACGTGCGCGTGTTCAACGACTACGTGCAGCCCAACGACCAGGTCGCGCAGAAGCTCATCGACGTGAGCTATTTCGAGACCGAGCCGTACCTCAATGCCTACAACAAAAGCCGCGGCACCCAGCTGACCACCATCATCGGCGTGCATATCGAACCGTTCGGCGCGTACTCGCGCAAGTTCAAGTCGCTGCAGGAACTGCCGAGCGGCGCCGACGTGGCGATCCCGAACGACCCAAGCAACAACAGCCGCGCGCTGATCCTGCTGCACAAGGCCGGGGTGATCCAGTTGCGCGATCCGACCGATTCGCTGGCGACGTTGCGCGACATCACCTCCAACCCGAAGCAGCTCAAGTTCCGCGAGCTCGATTCGGCGATGCTGCCGCGCGTGCTGAGTCAGGTCGATCTGGCCCTGATCAACACCAATTACGCGCTCGACGCCGGCCTGGACCCGACCAAGGACGCGCTGGCGATCGAAGGCTCCGATTCGCCGTACGTGAATTTCCTGGTCGGCCGTCCCGACAACCTCAAGGACCCGCGCGTGCTCAAGCTGGCGGCCGCGCTGACCAGCCCGCAGGTCAAGGATTTCATCAGCAAGAAGTATCGCGGCGCGGTGTTGCCGGCGTTCTGAGCGGAGCCGCTGGGCACGGTGCCGATCGCGGCCCGGAGCGCCTGGAATTTTGAGAGTGGGGCTAAAGCCCCACCCAGTACGAGCATGGCCCGTGACGCGACGCGCGACGTACGCGCAACGCCGGCCGCGGCGCTACGCGCGCGCCTCAGCGCAGCTGGTTGATGCGGATCAGATTGCCCGAGGGATCGCGCACCGCGCAGTCGCGCACGCCGTAGGGCTGATCGATCGGCTCCTGGACGATCTCGGCGCCGCCGGCCTGCAAGCGGGCGAACGCGCCGTCGAGGTCGGGCGTGGCGAGCGTGATGATGGCGTAGGTGCCCTTGGCCATCATCTCGGCGATGGTGCGGCGTTCCTCGTCGGTGATGCCGGGGCTGGCCGCCGGCGGATGCAGCACGATCGAGGTGGCCGGCTGGTTGACCGGGCCGACCGTGATCCAGCGCATGCCGCCGAAGGCGACGTCCTTGCGGACCTCGAAACCCAGAATGTCGCGATAGAACGCCAGCGCGGCGTCAGCGTCGTTGTGGGGGAGAAAACTCGCGTGAATGCTGATGTCCATGGCAATCGTCCTGGGAGTGGTGGGGCGAGACGTCATGCTAGGTCGAGCCGCCGTCGGGCGCTTCTCGATTCCTGATCGGTCGCGCCACCTGCTTCGCCACGCACGGCGGCAGCCCCTCGCTCGCGCGTTCCGCCCGCTGTTTGTAAACGCTGGGCGGCACCCCGACCAGTTCGGTGAAACGGGTGCTGAAAGTGCCCAGCGATGAGCAGCCGACTTCGAAGCAGACCTCGGTGACGCTGAGGTCGCCGCGATCGAGCAGCGCCATCGCGCGTTCGATGCGCCGGGTCATCAGATAGGAATAGGGCGACTCGCCGTAGGCGATGCGGAACTGACGGCTCAGATGCCCGGCCGACATGCCCACGCCGCTGGCGAGCGCTTCGACGTCCAGCGGCTGCGCGTAGTCGCGGTCGATCCGGTCGCGGACGCGACGCAGCCGCGCGAGATCGCGCAGATGGACGGCTTCGGTGGGCGGGCGGGTCATCGGCGCGATCGTGCCATGTCGCGCTGGAGGTGCCTAGCGCCGTTGCGCTGATCGTTCGCGTTCGGCGCGATGCTCCGATTCGCGTTTCACAAGCCCATCGGTCCGCGCGTTATCCCGAGCAAGCCGTTGCGCGATCGCGGATCCGCATCCGTCGTCGAAGTGTCGATACGCACGGCGTCTCCGGTCGTCGATTCCACGACCGGACCCACCCACCGCGCCACGACCCGGCAGGCCATCCGCATGAGCAGAATCATCTACACCGGCGCGCCCGGCAATCCGCACTGGAGCACCAACCAGCCGATCTTCACCACCACGCTGTATCAGGCCGGCGCGCTTGCGGTCCGGCAGATCGCCAACTTCGCCGGAACCTGCGCGTCGGCGTTGCTCGGGCCGGATCTGATCATGCCGGGACAGCAGGGCAGCAATGTCCCGACCGCGACGGGCGCGCCGTGGGATCGTCTGCTCGCTGGCGGGCCGCCGATCGCGTTCGTGCAGGACGGCACTTACGCATGGATTCGCGGCCATCTGGTCAACGGACGCTGGGGCGGTCCGGGCGGTTCGTGGAACAACCTGGTGCCGCTCACCGGCGTGGCCAACTCCAACCATGCGACGGTCGAAAGCTATATCGACGCCTATCTCGCGGCGAGCTACCAATACGAGACCAGCGGCCAGCGCGACGCGTGGTACGGCGTCTACTACAGCGTGCAGGCCTCGGCGAGTCCGTTCTCGCACCCGGCGACGACCAACAATCAGAACCTGTATTCGTACGCGCCGGAATTCATCCGCATCCAGTGGCGCGCGGTGCGGATCGCCAAGCCGGTCAATGTGTCGACTCAGGTCGCCGCGGCGAATATCGGCAACTACCCGCGTCTGGCGGTGCCGGCCTTCCCGCCGGGGTTCGTGCGGCCGGCGTTGCCGCCGGCCATGAACGGCCGCCAGGCTTTGCCCGTCGGCAACGTCGCCGGCGGCGCGGTGCTCGGCGCGGCGCCGGCCACCTTCCCGGGCGCGCAGGGCAATGGCTTCGACGGCGAGATCGAGATCCATCAAAGTTGAGTGCGCGCGTGGCGTGAATGTCGGGGGCGAAGCGGCGATGAAAGGCGCGGGCGCGAATGCCCGCGCTCTTGCCGGCTTGGCGTAAATACCGATACTTCGGTGGATGAACCGCTATTTCGTCGACAGTGCCATCCACGATAAAGCATCGTTCCAACTGGATCGAAACGACGCATTCGTACTGTGGAAGATCGAGCCGGTCGAACACGACTTGCAGGCCAGCCGCATCCTGTTCGGTTTCAGCATGGACCTCGACCGTACCGTCAACAACAGCATTCACCATCGCATCGTCACAAAGGCGAACTTCGATGGATTGATCGCCGATGTGATTCTGCGCTCGGGCAAATGCCGCGAAGTTGAACGGGCGGAGTTCGACCGGATCCAGGCCTGCCTGGACCACAAGTCGCTGCAACTGGAAAATATCAAACGGCGCAAGCGCATAGTCGACGTCGAACACGGGATGGGCGAGTCGCCGTTGCCCTGACGATGGCCGCGGATCGCGCGAATCGCCTATGCGTTGTCTTGCCGCGGATACCGCGGGCGCGCAGGCGGGATCGTTGGACTTTTCAGTTTCAGCGCCCACTTCATTCCAAGCCAGCCTTGCAGCGGCAGGCTCAACAACAGGCCGGCGCAGAACCATGACGGAAAGTCGCCGCCCAGTTGCGCCACTGCGTAGACGGCGGCGATCGACAAGGCCGCGAAACAGACCAGCGCATGGCGACGTGGGGCCGCCGGCGCGCAGTAGGTTGCGGTCGCGATCGCGGCGGTGCCGCCGGCGATCGCCCAGGCCAGATCCCAGGCCAGGCGGCCGGTGCCGCCCGGCGGAAAACCCAGCCACGACGCCAGCGTGCCGCCGATGAGGTTGACCGATACCAGCGCGACCACGGCCGCGCTCATGGCCAGCAACGAGCCCAGGATCAGCCACGCGAAGCGTTTGAACGACATGCCACCTCGATGTGAGTTCGGTTGCCGCGAGCGATGGCGCATGCGGCCGCGCGCGGCTCACGAGCGGCCGGCGCGCGGTGAACTTTAGCGCAACGTAAGCGCGGTGGAACCGGCTGTCCGGCCTGGCTTAACCCACCTGGCGATCGCGGCGTCGGCCTTGCGGATCGACCCAGCTAGGGTGCGTGCACGTCCATCGACCAGTAGGTCACCGCTTCGAAATCGTTGACGTAAACGCCGGCCGATTTGGGCCGCAGCACCACGCCGCGGGTATCGCGAATCTGCAGCGACAACTGTCTGATCTGTTCGCTGCCGTCGGGCAGGGTGGTGACGTCGACCTGACGGATGCAGGTGAGCTGGCAAGGCCAGCCGTTCGAGTTCACCGCCGAGATGGTCCAGCCTGAGTTCCTGATGGCCATGGGCCTCCGGGATGCAGCTGTGTGGGTGTTGGAAGGCTAGGCGCGAGCTTCGCCAAGCCGCAGGAACGCCGAGAAACCGACATACGACCAGAACACGACGACCACGCCGAGCCAGGCGAAACCCCAGGCGAAGCAGTCGCCGGCGAACCCGAGGAAGGGAAACGAATTGCCGGGGTACGGTTCCTTGAGCAAGGTCGGCCAGACTTCCTTGGTCCAGAACGAGAGACAGGTCGAGACCCCCAGCCACATCGGAAACAGCCATCCCGCCGAGAGCAAGGCGATCCCGGCGCCGACGATCCTGTTTCGCGTCTTCATGCTGCCCCCTTGTGGCGATGCGGCGTGTCCGGCAGGCGCAATGCGCCTCGCCGCCGATCCCTTCGGCGGCGCTCGGTCGCCGGCCAGACGGCCGGCGACCACTCGCTGGGGCAGAGCGTAAACCCCAGGCGCGCGGCTTGGAAGGTCGTCAACGATCCACCGCTGTGACCGGCGTCGCTGTCGCCAGCAGCGCCGGCGCGGCGGTGGCGTCGCCAGCGGTTTTCCCGCCCGCGCTTGCGTGTTCGGCGGCGCGCGGAGCGGGCGCGTTCGCGACCGTCCGCGGGTCGAGGACGGTGCAACGGATGGCGGCGGCGGTGGCTAGCATGGCGATGCTTCCGGCATCGGGCGCAAGCACGACATCGGCATCGGCGAGCGCAGCTTCAATGCGCGATGGACTTCGAGAACAGATTCATAACCACCACCCCGGACACGATCAAGGCCATGCCGACGCCGGCGGCGGCATCGAGTTTCTGGCCGTAGTGGAACCAGGCGAACCCGGTGACGAGCACCACGCCGAGGCCGGCCCAGATCGCATAGGCCACGCCGACCGGAATCGACCTCAGCGCCAGCGAGAGAAAGTAGAAGGCGGCGATATAACCGGCCGCCACGATCAGTGATGGGACCGGTTTGGTGAACCCATCGCTGGCCTTGAGCGCGGACGTTGCCACTACTTCTCCGACAATTGCAATACCCAGGAAAATCCACTGTTTCATGATGCTTCGCTCCGCACGGGGAGCTGGATTGTGTGGGTCGAAAACCGATAAAAACAGTCTTGTTGCGGCGCTGTTTTTCTGAGCACTCGCCGCTGTTTTTCGTGGTTTAGGCTGATGCCGGGGTGGTGGAGGATTCGACAAGCATCCGATGCAAGCGGTGGTGTTCGGCTCGTTACGAATTGCGCACGCATGCCGAAACATCATTGCGAAGACAACAGTCTTGCTTATGCGCTATTCGCAAAAAATGCATTGAGCTTCGCGCGCTGTGTGTCGTGGGATTCGCATGGCGCCGATAGTTTCGTTCCGCTTCAACGACGAGCGCTATCGCATCAGCGTCCGTCGCGGTTCCTATGATCGGCTTCGAACGAGAACGCTCGATCGTTGCCCACAAGCACGGTCACGGCAGGGGCGGGTACGACCAGGTGGCGCGAGCGCTGCGCGCTCGACCAGTGGTGCGGGAACGGCATCGACGCCGCGAGATCGGACGGTTGCGGCGACGACTCGGATTGCGCCGCGATTGCCGCCGGTCGCGCGGGTACAAGCCTGAGCGCCGCGGCGATGGGGTCCGAGCCGAAAAAGAAACGATCGTGAATGGCACTGCCTTTAACGACGATGGTGGCCATGACCAGCGCGGACAGCACGAAGGTCGTGGCTATCGCCGTCATCATGATGCGATCGTCGCGGGTCATGGTCGTCCCTTCGGCACGCAGTCGTCCCTGCGGGTCCAGCCTGCCCGGGAGTAATCGAAGTGAAATAGGACCCGGCTGGCAAAAAGCACGACGGGCAGCGCCGGTCTTGACGCGCAAAGTCGCGAGGTCTCCTTGGGAAGGGCTTTAATCCCGATGCTTTTCGTACCGCTCCACTCGGATCTTGGCCTCAACGGCGAGCCGGCCGCTCGGGTGCCCGGGAGGCGGTGAGTTTGGGTGAGTCGATGGCTGCCGCCGTGGCGCGACGGACGCCCGGCGCGACGGCGACGGCGAGTTCTCGAACCCGGCAATAGCTCCCAGCCGCCGTCAACGCCGATATCATGCCGCGCATGCAGCCCATCCTCGCCGCCCTAGCCGATGCCCTGATCTTCATTCTGCTGTCGTGGGGGATCTGGCGCGCGCTCGGGCGCTCGATACCGCTGGCGGTGGTGCCGATCGTGATCGGACTGGTGCTGGCCGCGACCGGGTGGCTGCCCGCGGGCCTGGGCGTGCCGTCGAAGATCGGCGATCAGATCGGCTGGGTCGGCGTGCTGCTGCTCGCGTTCACCGCCGGCCTGGAGACGCGCCACAGCCCGGCCGCGCCGACGCCCGAATCCAACTCCCGATCCGACAGCGAACCCGACAGCGAATCGGGATCGCGGCGCAGCGCGTTGTCGCTGTCGCGTTTCACCCTCAGCGCCGCGCTCGCGCTGGTGCTGCCGTTCCTAGTCGGTACCGTCGCTGCGTATTGGCATTTCATCGGCCTGCCGGGCTGGGCCGCGCCGCGCGCGCCGGGGTGGCTCGGCGCGGTCGCGATCGGCCTTTGCGTGGCGGTCAGCGCCTTGCCGGTGTTGATCGGGATCGTGCGCGAGCTCGGTTCGCTGCATCGCCCCTTGACCCAGACCGCGGTCGCCATCGCGGTGGTCGACGATGCGGTGCTGTGGATCGGTCTGGCCGCCTTGTTGTTGCTCGCCGATGGCGGCGACGGCTTGGCCGGGTGGTCGGGCCTGGACGGCGTAGCCATCGCGCTGCCGCTGTTGCTCGCCGGGTTCGGCGTGATCGCCGAGCGTCGCGGCGCGACACCGCCGATCGCGGTGGTGTGGTTGGCCCTGCCGGTCGCGCTGGCGGCCTGCGCCTGGTCGAGTTCGCAATTGGGGCTGCATGCCTTGCTCGGCGCGTATTTCGCCGGCGCGATCATTCCGCCCAGTTGGACGCGGCGGCTGCCCTTGCACGGCATGGGCCAGTTCGCGCTGATCGGCCTGGCGCCGTTGTTCTTCGGCCATAGCGGCCTGCGCATCGACGGCGACGCGCTGGGCTGGGCTTCGCTGCAGGCGGCATTCGCGTTGTTGGCCTTGTCGGTGCTGGCCAAGCTGGCCGCGCTGGTGCTGTGCCCGCCGTCGCCGCGGTTCAGCCGCAGGCAGGCGCTGGCGATCGGCGCGCTGCTGCAATGCAAGGGGCTGATGGAAATCGTCGCGGCCACCATTCTTCGCGACAAGGGCCTGTTGTCGGAGTATGCATTCGCCGCGCTGGTTACCTTGGCGGTGCTGTCGACCGTGCTGACCGGGCCGTTGTTCCGCCTGATCCTGCGCGGCCGCGCGGCGGAGCGGCGGATGGGCTACGAATACAGCTGATTGGGCTGACGCAGGTCGCGTTCGCGGGGCGCGGCGATTGTGCGATGCATGCGGTCTCGCCGCGCGGGCTCACGGTGCCGCCACGTCAGGCAGGCGATGCTCGCCTGAGCAAGCTCAGGAGCCCGCCATGCCCGACACCATTTACGATGCGCTGCGTGAAAGCCACGAAGTCCAACGCTCGCTGTGCAGGAAACTGCTGCGTTCCAAGCCCGGCGAGGGGAGACTGGAATTATTCACCGCGCTGCGCATCGAACTGGCCGCGCACGAGGCCGCCGAAGAACGTTATCTGTACGTGCCGATGCTGATGAACGACGCCGGCCTGGATTCGTCGCGGCATGCCTTGCACGAGCATCACGAACTGGACGAACTGGTCGAGGACTTGCGCGAGCGACCGCCGGGCGATCGCGGCTGGATGAACACCATGCGCAAGCTGTCGAAAAAGGTCCACCACCATCTCAAGGAAGAGGAGACCAAGTTCTTCCAGGTGTCGGGCAAACTGATCGGCGCGGGCGACAAGCTCAAGCTGGGCAAGCAGTACCGGCGCGATTACCAGCGCATGGTCGACAAGCTGCGCGCAGAGTAGGCCTGATAAACGACACCCGCCATTCGGCGGGTGTCGGTGACTGCGGGTAAGCCTGCGAACTCAGCGAAGGTCGACGTTCGCGACCTTGTCCTCATAGCTTTTCTTCGGGTCGATGCCGAGCAGCATCTTGACCCCGGCCAGCAGATTGTTCTCGTTGAGCCAGATCTCCGCGTGCTCCGCATCCAGGCGCAGCAGCGCGAGTTTCGGATCGGTCTTGCCGCCCTCGTACCAGGCGGCGATGAAGGGGTTCCACAGACGCTCGATCACTGCGCGGTCGGTATCCACGGTCAGGCGTCCGGACAGGCTGGCGAACAGGTCGTGGCCTTTGGACGAAAACGCGGCGATCGCGCGGCTGCCGGGCTTCACCGCCTGCACCAGGGCGTTATCGGTCGAAGTGAAGAACCAGATGATGCGGCTGCCGTCTTCGACGTTGGCAGTCATCGGCCGGGTGTGGCCTTCGTCGACGCCGTGCAGGCCCAGCATCAGGGTGCGGTCGGACTGCAGCGACTTCCACAGCTTGGTTTCGAGCTCTTGCGGTGTATGCATTACTTTCTCCAGAAAGCGAATACGAACTGGCGCGGTGCGGGCGGAGCGTCAACGCATCAGCGCACGCGTCCGCGGCGGAACAGGTTGACGATGCCGAGCAGCACGATGGCGCCGAGCAGCGACACGATCAGGCCGCCGAGGCTGAAATTGCCGTCGTTGATGTCCGAACCGCCCATGCCGAGCAGCGAGCCCAGCCAGCCGCCGATAAAGGCGCCGACGATGCCGACGACGATATTGAGGAAGATGCCTTGCTGTCCGTCGGTGCGCATCAACAAGCTGGCGATCCAGCCGATGATGCCGCCGACGACCAGCCAGATGATGATGCCCATCATGAGCGGGTCTCCGCGATGCGCCGCGTCGTTGCGGCAGGCCGACGGTGCGGTGCGCGGCGTGACGGCGACGTCTGATCCGCGGCGATGGTCGCGATCGCGCGAGTCGCCGTTGTGCTTTGTGTGCACTTCGTAACAAGTGCGTTGTCGCGGCGTGTAGAGAAACGACGGATTTGATCGAAGCGTGGTGTTCGCAGTGTCAGCGAGTGGAGTGGATCCCGCGCGTTGCGCTTTCGCAATCGTCTGGATGACGGTGGGTGCCAGACTGGTACGCGGTACCTTGCATCAGGGGACCGCGATCCGCTTCCACAACAGCACCGTACCGGTGAGCCCGCCATGCGGCTTGAATGCGTAGTCGGGGATTTCGCCGGCGCGGGTGTAACCGAGCTTTTCGTAGAAGCCGGCCGCGCCTTGCTCCGATGCGGTGTCGAGCACGAGCAGACTGCGCCGATGTTGCGCGGCCAGGCGTTCGGCCTCATCGACCAGGGCGGCAGCGATGCCGCGGCCGCGATGGCTTGGGCGGGTCATCATCTTGGCCAGTTCGGCGCGGTGCGGCTGATTGGGCGGGCAGTCCAGCGACAGGCTTAGGGTGGCGACCAGGGTTTCGCCCTCGAACGCGGCCAGCACGATGCGCGCGCCGCGATCGGCCGCGGCCAGCGCGTCGTGCCAGAAACGCTGCGCGCTGTCGTAGGCGAGCGGATGCATGAAGCCGACCGAGCCGCCATCGGCGACGACGTTGATCAGCAGGCCGGCGAGGTCGGCGCTGTGCCGCGGCGACGAGGCCAACGCGACGATGGTGATCGACGGCGGAGCGATGGACGACATGGCTCAGCTCCGCGCCAGCACGACGAGATAGCTACAGGCGCTATCGCCCGGGTTGGCCAGGACCACATCGCACGGCGGCCCGAAACCGAGGCAATCGCCCGCGGCCAGAACATGGTGTTCGCCGCCTTCGTCCACCACCAGTTCGCCCGACAGCACGCGGATCGCCTGGCGGATGCGCGCGTACGACGCGGCGGGCAGGGCGACGCGCTGCCCGGGCGGCATTTCTACCTCGACGATTTCGACCGGGTGATCGGCGCGCAGAAACACCTGCCGGCGCAGATAGCCGCTGTCGGGATCGCGCCAAAGCGGCTGCTCGGCGGCGCGCGAGACACGGCTGTCGTCGGCGGCTTCGGCGCGCAGCAGCAGGCCGGCGAGGGTCAGGTCGAAGGCCGCCGCCAGACGCACCAGCAGCGCCGCGGTCGGGCTGGTTTCGCCGCGTTCGATCTTGCTGATCGCGGCCTTGGAGACCTGCGAGCGTTCGGCCAACTGGGCCAGCGACCATCCGCGCGATTCGCGCTCGTGGTGGATGCGGCGGGCCAGGCGGAGGCTGGTTTCGTCCGATAATGTGTCCATTCCGTCTTTTATACGAGACGATAAGATGGCGGTCAACAGGCTGGGATAGCCGATTTGCAGGTTCGGTCGCCGCCAGCGACCGCTGTGCGGGCGAGTGAGTGGCGCAGTCGAGCTTCGTGTACCGACGCATGGCCCATTGCCGCCATCGCACGTGGACGTGCTCGCATCGGATCGATGTGTCGCTGGTTCGAGTTGCACAAAAAAACAGATCGATGGAGTGGACGCGGCTATATTCGATCAGGGCACGACGTCGACGACACGATCCGGCATGAGCTGCACATGCGCCGCGACCGCATCTGCCGCGGCATCACGCAACCAATGCGACAGCGAGCACTGCAGCGCGAGGATGACGCCACACCCGCGCGCTTGCTAACCTGCGCGCCATCCACACACGCTTCCGCCGACGTCCACCGACCTCGGCGCGTCACTCTTTGCGGAGCCGCTCGAATGACCGTCCTCGTTACCGGCAGCGCCGGCCACCTCGGCGAAGGGCTGATGCGCAGCCTGCGCGCACAGTCGCGCGCGGCGCGCGGCATCGACATCAAGCCGTCCGCATTCACCGACAGTGTCGGTTCGATCGCCGATCGCGGCTTCGTCGACGAGGCGATGCAAGGCGTGCGTTGCGTGATCCATTCGGCGACCCTGCACAAGCCGCATGTGGCGACCCACAGCTATCAGGACTTCGTCGACACCAATATCTCCGGCACCCTGAACCTGCTGGAGGCGGCGCTGAAGGCCGGGGTCGAAGCGTTCGTGTTCACCAGCACCACCAGCACCTTCGGCGGCGCGCTGAAGCCGCCGCCGGGCGGGCCGGCGACCTGGATCACCGAGCAGGTCGCGCCCATCCCCAAGAACATCTACGGCACCACCAAGATCGCCGCCGAAGGCTTGTGCGAATTGTTCCATCGCAAGCACGGGCTGCCCGTGCTGGTGCTGCGCACCTCGCGTTTCTTTCCCGAGGACGACGACGATGCCGCGGTGCGCAGCGTGTACGCGCCGGCCAATATCCAGGCCAACGAACTGCTGTACCGGCGCGCCGACCTCGACGACGTGGTCCAGGCGCATCTGTGCGCGATCGAGCGCGCGCCCGCGTTGCGCTTCGGCCGCTACATCGTTTCGGCGACCACGCCGTTCGCGCAGGCCGATCTGCAGGCGCTGCACGACGATGCCGCCGGCGTGGTCGAGCGCCTGTTCCCGCACTGCCGCGAGCTGTACGCGGCCAAGGGCTGGACCTTGTTCCCGCAACTGGACCGGGTCTACGTCAACGACGCGGCTCGTCGCGACCTGCACTGGGAGCCGCGCTACGGTTTCGGCTACGTGCTCGACTGTCTGCGCGCGGGCCTGGATTTCCGCAGCCCGCTCGCGCACGAAGTCGGGATCAAGGGCTATCACGCCACTGCGTTCGAAGGCATTCCCTATCCGGTGGAGTAGGCGCTCGTGCCGCGGCCTTGCGCTAAGGTATCGGCCCCGTTTCCACCCTCAGGACATGCCATGGACCCGATCGATCCCGGCGCCGAAGCGATGACCCAGCAGCAGGTGATCGACGGGATCGTCGCGGCCTTCGATTCGGTCGAAGCGGTTGAATCGGCGCAGAGCGAGGGTGGCAGCGACTGTTTCTTTTTCTTCGGCGCGGAACGTCATTTTCCGTTTGCCACCGTGGTCACGCGCGACAACGAATTCGATCACCTGTCGCGGCTCGACCGCGACGGCGTGTTCCGCTTGAACCTCGGCCTGAGCAAGCCCGGTTATGCGGCCGTGTTCGAGACCGCGCAGGACGAGGCCTGGGACTACACCGCGCTCGACCGGTTGATGCCGCATCCGATGTATGCGCGCATGCATTGGGTCAGCGTGCTCAATCCGAGCCGGCTCACGTTCGAACGCCTGCAGCCGTTGCTGGCCGAAGCCTACGAGCTGGCGCAGCGGCAGGCGGCGCGGCGGCCGTCGTCGGAGCGGCACTGACGCCGGTAGCGTCGCGGCGTGCAGGTCACGGGCGAGCGCCGGTTTGCCGGCTAGAATGCGGCCATCCCCCCACGGCGACCGCGGCCGCAACGGCGCGGTAAACGAGCTAGCAGAGGCGAAGCGTTGACGATCAGGACCGACACGAACATGCACGGCGGCGTCTGCGCCGCGCCCGGCCGCACCGGCCGCGCGGCGGACGGCGCATGAGCTGGATCGCGCTGATCTGCCTGGGCGCCAGCGACGGCGCGCGGGTGGAGAATCTGCTGGAATCGGCGACACGCCTGCTCGGATTGCCGCAGGCGCGCGCGCTGCGCGCTTGCTCGGAGTTGTTCGGCGATCGTCATCGCCCGCATCGCGGCGGCGCGACGGTCAATCTGATGCTGGCGCTGGAAGTCGAGGCGGGGCTGACGATCCAAGCGCTGGAACACGAGTTCAAGCGCATCGAAGCCGCATTCGGCCGGCAACGCGATCCGCGCCGGGCGATGCCGGTGCCGCTGGACATCGATCTGCTCGGCCGCATCGACGACGGCGTGCAATGGCAGCCGCGTTACGATCCCGGCCGGGCGTATCTGTACCACGGCCTGCATCAGTTGCCGTTGCCGGCCTTGCAACGCGAACTCGATCGCGTCGCCGCGCAGCGCGGGTTCGTGGCGGAACAAAACGCGAGCGGGTTCTATGAGTTGGCGAGCGCGGCGTTCGTCGAACGCTATCTGGCCGCGTCGGCGACGCGGCGGTCCATGCAAACGGAGATGCAGCGATGACCCAACGCACGACCCTGGTGACCGGCGCCGCGCGCCGCATCGGCCGCGCGATCGCCGAAGCCTGCCTGGCGCGCGGCGAAACCGTGGTGGCGCATCGGCGCGACGCGACGAGCGAATGCGCGCCGTATTCGGCGCCGGTGATCGACTGGTGCTGGGACATGACCCAGCCCTTGCCGGGGCTGCCGTCGGCGCCGGTCACCGACGTGGTGCTCAACGCCTCGCTGTTCGAGCGCGGCTATGCCTGGGGCGCGCTCGGCGCGGCCGAGGTCTTTGATGAGCGCGAGCGCCTGGAGCGCCACCTGCGGGTCAATCTGCTCGCGCCCTGGGAACTGGTGGTGAGCCTGCACGCGCGCTCGCCGCTGCGCTCGGTGGTGATGCTGCTTGATACCTATCTCGACCGTTCCTTCGCCGGGCATGCGGCCTATCAGGTCAGTCGCGCCGCCGGCGCCGGCATGGTCCGCGCGCTCGCCGCCGAACTGGCGCCGGCCTGCGTCAACGCGGTCGCGCCCGGCACGGTGTTGCCGTCGGTGCGCGACCCCGCCGAGCGCGCCGAGCAGGAGGAAGCGATCGCCGCGCGCACCGTGCTCGGTCGCATGGGCTCGGTCGACGACGTGGTGCAGGCGGTGCTGTATCTGCGCGACGCGAGCTACATCACCGGCGAGATCCTGCGGGTCGACGGCGGGCGCTTCAAACTCTGAGCGGCGCGCGGCGGCATGCCGGCGGCGCTGATCGCATTCAACGACAAGGACGCACATGAAGATCGTCAAGGGCGACTTGCTGCAGCTGGCGGCTGACGGCCATTTCGACGTGATCGTGCAAGGCTGCAACTGCCAGTGCCGGATGCGGCGCGGCATCGCCTTGAGCATCAGCGAACGCTTCCCGGCCGCGCGCGACGCCGACCTGCGCACCGAGCCGGGTTCGCGCGCCAAACTCGGCGGCTACAGCCAGGCGACCATCAGCGAGAACGGCCACGAATTCGTGGTGGTCAACGCCTACACCCAGTTCGACTGGCAGGGCGAGGGCGTGCTCGCCGACTATGATGCGATCGAGCGTGCGATGCGCGCGATCGCGCGTGAGTTCCACGGGCGTCGCATCGGCTACCCGCTGATCGGCGCGGGCTTGGCGCGCGGCGATTGGGGCCGGATAGCCGCGATCATCGACGACGCGTTGACCGGCGAAGATCACACCCTGGTCGAGTTCACCAGTTGAGTCATTTTCAGGACGCAGACTCAGGACACAGATGAAGATCATCCAGGGCGATTTGCTGCAATTGGCGGCCGACGGCCATTTCGACGTGATCGTGCATGGCTGCAATTGCCAGTGCCAGATGGGCAAGGGCATTGCCTTAAGCATCAAACGCCGGTTTCCCGCGGCGTATCAGGCCGATCTGCAGACCGAAAAAGCCTCGCGCGAGAAACTCGGCACATACAGCCAGGCCCGGGTGAGCGAGAACGGGCATGAGTTCGTCGTCGTCAACGCCTATACCCAGTTTCACTGGCGCGGCGCTGGCGTGCGCGCCGAATACGATGCGATCGAAAAGGCGATGGCGTCGATCGCCAAGCAATTTCATGGGCAGCGAATCGGCTACCCCTTGATCGGCGCGGGCCTCGCCGGCGGCGACTGGGTGCGGATTTCGGCGATCATCGATACGGCGCTGGCTGGCGAGGATCACACCCTGGTCGAGTTCAGCGGCTGAGTCGGTAGCTCACACGCGCTGCGTCGATCCGGTGTCGTAACTTACGAAACCTGCAATCCATGAAGGATTACGCCCGCGGCATTGCACCGCGGGCGTCGACTGTCGCGACTCGCGCTCAGGGCTGCGCGGCCAGTTCGGCCATGTGCCGCTGGATCCGGATGTGCGCGGCTTCGGCATTGTCGCGCGCGCGCCGCCAGGCCGAGCGGGCCGCGTGTTCGGCGTGTTCCCAGTCCAGCGCCGAGCCCAGGCGGATGCGCTGGTAGCGGTCGCGCAGGTCCAGGCGCGGGTCGTCGAAATCGCGGTCGGGGTGTTCCAGTTGCGCGGAGATGCCGACGTAGAACGCCGGCGCGTAATCGCTGAAGCGCAGTCCGTCGCGGTAGAACTCGGCATCGCGGAAATGACTGGCCCAGTAGCTCAATCCGGGCGTGGTCGGGGCGGGGCGGCCTTGCAAGCGGGTCGTCATCACACAGGCTCCACTCGGGAACCCCCTGTGCCCGAATGGTGCCAAATTTCGGCGTTAGTAATTTGTGTAGGGAATGTTCACGTCCCGCTACGCGCACCGGCCCGGCCCGTGCCGACTCGGGCGGTTGGCGCGGCGCTCCGAAAACTGCGATGCAGGTCGTATGCGAGCGGCCCGGCCGGCCCCGTCCGGCCGCGCGGAGGCGGGGTATGCTGTGCTTGCCGCCGACCTTGCGGCACCTGCATTGTTGATCGAGTCAGCCCGTGGGGAGTGAGCGTGACGGGAATCGCCGACGGCCCGCTCGGACCGGATTCGTCCGGCGAGCATCTGCGCTTCGTGCGCCGCATCTACCAGATGCGCACGCTGGGGCTGGGGGTCGGATTCTTCGCCGTGGCCGGCGTATTGCACGAGCAGGGCGCCTCGCCGTGGCTGTGGGCGGCGCTGGCCTTCAACGGCTTCCTGTGGCCGCCGCTCGCGTTCCTGCTGGCCCGGCGCAGCCGCGATCCCGAATACGCCGAGTACCGCAACCTGCTGATCGACTCCGCGCTCGGCGGGGTCTGGATCGCGGTGATGCAATTCAACGCGGTACCCAGCGCGCTGCTCGCGGTGATGTTGTCGGCCGACAAGATCGGCGTCGGCGGCTGGCGCTTCTTCGCCCGCACCGCGATCGCCCAGGTCGTGACTTGCCTGGCGACCTGGGCGGTGCTGGGGTTCGGCTTTCAGCCGCACAGCTCGATGCCGGTGATCCTGGCCAGCCTGCCTTTCATGTTCGTCTACCCGATGGCGATCAGCAGCGCCGCCTACGGTCTGGCGCGCAAGGTCGTGCGCCAGAACAAACAGCTGGCCCTTATCAGCCGCACCGATCCGCTGACCGGTCTGCAGAACCGCCTGCACTGGGACGATTCGGCGACCGCGACCATGACCTATTGCGCGCGTTCGTCCAAGCACGCGGCGCTGATCGTGATCGACGTGGACCGGTTCAAGGAGATCAACGATTTCCACGGCCATCTGGTCGGCGATGCGGTGTTGCGCCGGGTCGCCGGTACCTTGCGCACCGCGACCCGCATGACCGACACCGCCAGCCGCCTCGGCGGCGACGAATTCGTGCTGATCCTGATGGACCTGGATCTCGACGGCGCGCTGGCGATCGCCGAACGCGTGCGCCGCGCGGTCGAGGACGCGCGCTTCGAGGAGGCGCCGGCGTTGCGCTGCACGGTCAGCATCGGCGTGGCGAGAATGGGGCCGAAGACCATCAGCGCGGCGATGTGGATGCGTCACGCCGACACCGCGCTATATCGGGCCAAGCAACTCGGGCGCAACCAGGTCGCGGTGGCGGAGGATTGATGAGCGAAGCCGCTCGACCGCCGACGCGGTGGGTCGAGTGGACGCCGGCGCGACCCTGGGCCGATTTCGACGCGCATCAGGCGTTGTCGGATGCGATCTGGGACAGCGCGTCCGAGCCCGAATGGCATTACCTCAATCCGGCCGGCGGCCTGTCGATCTGGGAAGCGCGCACCGACGGTAGCGCGATCCTGATCGAGTATCGCGACGATCGCATCGTCGCATTGCAGACCAACAGCGGCGACGCGCAGCGGCATTTGCTCGCGGTGGCCGCGCCGTTCCGGTTGGTCGCCGGAGCGCGTGCCGATTCGTCGCCGCGGACTGCGACGACGGACACCCAGCCGACTTGAGACTGCGTTCACTCGCACAGGCGTGAGCCCGGGCGAACCGCGCCGCCGGTATTTGCCAGTGCGCGACGCGGCTGCCTAGAATCCCCGCACCGGGGGTCCGGCCGCCCCGGCGCCCGACCCGACATCAGGGCAGGGCATGACACAGCACGACGGCACCACCTCGCAAGCGGGCATCGCGCAAGCGCGCATCGGCGTGATCGGCCTGGGCTATGTCGGCCTGCCGCTGGCGCTGGAGTTCGGCAAGCAGTACGACACCGTCGGCTACGACATCAATGCCGTGCGCGTGGCCCAGCTCAGCGTCGGCGAGGATCATCATCGCGAGAACGATCCCGAAGAGATCGCCGCCGCGACCCGGCTGCGTTTCAGCGCGAGCATCGAAGACCTGACCGATCGCGACGTGTACGTGATCACCGTGCCGACCCCGATCGACGAACACAAACGGCCCGACTTCACCCCGCTGATCGAGGCCAGCCGCGCACTGGCGGTGCTGCTCGAACCCGGCGACACGGTGATCTACGAGTCGACCGTATACCCCGGCGCGACCGAGGAAATCTGCATTCCCGAACTCGAGCGCGTCTCGGGCCTGCGTTGCAACGAGGATTTCTTCGTCGGTTACAGCCCCGAACGGATCAACCCGGGCGATCGCAAGCGTCGTCTGGTCGATATTCCGAAGGTGACCTCGGGCTCGAATCCGGCGACCGCCGAACGCGTCGACGCCTTGTACCGCAGCATCATTCCGGCCGGCACTCACAAGGCCTCCAGCCTGCGCGTGGCCGAGGCGGCCAAGGTCATCGAGAACACCCAGCGCGATGCCAACATCGCCCTGATCAACGAGTTCGCGCTGATCTTCCAGCGGCTCGGCATCGACACTACCGAAGTGCTGGAAGCGGCCGGCAGCAAGTGGAATTTCCTGCCGTTCCGGCCGGGCCTGGTCGGCGGCCACTGCATCGGCGTGGATCCGTATTACCTGATCCAGAAAGCGCAGAGCGCCGGCTATTACCCGGACATTTTGCTTGCGTGCCGGCGCATCAACGATTCGATGGGCAGTCACGTCGCCGGCGAAGTGGTCAAGCGCATGATCCAGCGCGGCACCGCGGTGGCCGGCGCGCGGATCCTGATCCTGGGCATCACCTTCAAGGAAAACTGCGCCGACCTGCGCAACACCCGCGTGGTCGATCTGGCGCGCGAATTCGGCGAGTACCGCGCGCAGGTCGACATCCACGACCCCTGGGCCCACCACGAGGAAGCGCGACGCGAATACGGAGTGAGCATGGTCGAACACCCGCAGGCCGGCGCCTACGACGCGATCGTGCTGGCGGTGGCGCACGAACAGTTCCGCGCCCTCGGCGCGGCCGGCGCGCGCGCTTACGGCAAGCCGGGGGCGTTGTTGTACGACATCAAGAGTCTGTATCCGCGCGATGAGGTGGATGCGCGGCTTTAGCGGCGTCTTCCAGAATCTCATTCCCGCGGATGCGGGAGCCCAGTGACTTCAGCGTCATCTTCAAAATCGTCATTCCCGCGAAGGCGGGCTCCGCTTTACTTCGGCGCAGCCGAATATCCAGAGCCTTTAGCGCCATCTTCCAGATCGTCATTCCCGCGAACGCGCGCTCCGCTTTACTTCGGCGCAGCCGAATATCCAGCGACTTCACGCGTTCTCGCACGAAAGGCCCTGGATTCCCGCGTTCGCGGGAATGACGGTAGGAGAGAGCGTCGGTACTTGCTGTTACGAACCACTTTGCTTCGTCGCAGTCGAATATCCAGAACCTTCAGCGTCATCTTTCACGTCGTCATTCCCGCGAACGCGGGAATCCAGTGACTTCAGGCGTTCTCGCACGAAAGGCCCTGGATATTCGGCTGCGCCGAAGTAAAGCGAAGCCCGCCTTCGCGGGAATGACGGTAGGAGGATACGTCGGTACCTGCTGTTACGAACCACTTTTCTTCGTCGCAGCCGAATATCCAGAGCCTTCAGCGCCATCTTTCACGTCGTCATTCCCACGAACGCGGGAATCCAGCGACTTCAAGCGTTCTCGCACGAAAGGCACTGGATTCCCGCCTTCGCGGGAATGACGGTAGGAAAGGGCGCGGGCACTTGTTGTTACAAGCCAGCCACCCCCGTACAGCCAATCCACTCCCGCAAGGGTATGCTCGGACTCAGCTCGTGAACCTATTCCGATCGCCATGCGCTATGCCGCTTACCTCGCCAGTCTGATCCTGACCCTGATTTCCATCGTGCTGGTGTTCACCCACCACGTCGATTGGTGGTGGGGCGTGGCCGTGTTCGGCGCCATCGCCGCGCTCGGCACGGTCGACCTGCTGCAGACCCGCAGCACCTTGCGCCGTAATTACCCGGTGCTTGCGCATTTCCGTTACGGCCTGGAATCGATCGGCCCGGAGATGCGCCAGTATTTCATCGAGGCCGATACCGCCGAGGTGCCGTTCTCGCGCCAGCAGCGCGCGCTGGTCTATCAGCGTTCCAAGTCGGTCAACGACGTACGTCCGTTCGGCAGCCAGGCCGATGTCTACAGCCTGGACTACGAATGGATCAACCATTCGCTGGCGCCGACCGCGCACATCTCGCACGATTTCCGCGTGGTGATCGGCGAGAACAGCGCGCAGCCGTATTCGGCCAGCGTGTTCAACATCTCGGCGATGAGCTTCGGCTCGCTTTCGGCCAACGCGATCCGCGCCTTGAACAAGGGCGCCAAGCTCGGCAACTTCTATCACGATACGGGCGAAGGCTCGATTTCACCGTATCACCGCGAAAACGGCGGCGATCTGGTCTGGGAAATCGGCTCGGGGTACTTCGGTTGCCGCGACGACCAGGGCATGTTCAGCGAGGAACGCTTCATCGCCAACGCACGCGATGCGCAGGTCAAGATGATCGAGATCAAGCTGTCGCAAGGCGCCAAGCCCGGTCACGGCGGGGTGTTGCCGGCGGCCAAGGTCAGCGCCGAGATCTCGGTCACCCGCGGCGTGCCGATGGGCCAGGACTGCGTATCGCCGGCCGCGCACACCGCGTTCAATTCGCCGCAGGGGCTGCTGCAGTTCGTCGCCAAGTTGCGCGAGTTGTCGGGCGGCAAGCCGACCGGGTTCAAGCTCGCGATCGGCCATCCCTGGGAGTGGTTCGGCATCGCCAAGGCGATGCAGGAAACCGGGGTGTTGCCGGATTTCATCGTCGTCGACGGCGCCGAAGGCGGCACCGGCGCGGCGCCGGCGGAGTTCATCGACCACGTCGGCGTGCCGATGCACGAGGCGTTGATGCTGGTCCACAACACCCTGGTCGGGCTGGAACTGCGCGACAAGATCCGCATCGGCGCGGCTGGCCGGGTGACCAGCGCGTTCGACATCGCCCGCACCCTGGCGATGGGCGCGGACTGGTGCAACGCCGGACGCGGCTACATGTTCGCGCTTGGTTGCATCCAGGCGCAGAGCTGCCACACCGACCGTTGCCCGACCGGCATCGCCACCCAGGACCCTAGCCGCTGGCGCAAGCTCGACGTGCCGGACAAGTCGACCCGGGTGTTCCATTTCCACGACAACACGCTCAAGGCCTTGCGCGATCTGCTGTGCGCCGCCGGCCTGAGCCATCCGGGCGAAATCGGCCCCGAGCACATCCTGCGCCGGGTCTCGCCGACCGAGGTGCGCTCGCTCGGCGCGCTGTACAACTTCCTCGCCCCGGGCGACCTGCTCGGCAAGGTGCCCGACCACGCGGTGTTCAAGTCGTTCTGGGCGAACGCGCGCAGCGATTCGTTCGCCGCGCCGGATCGCTTGCTGGCGATGCGGGCGAGCAAGTCGTTCTGATCGCTAGCGATCGCAGCCTGGGGCTAAGCGTGGTTTGTGGCCTGGGTTCAGGCTCGATTTCCCGCAAGCTTTCTTTAGGCCCCGAGGTCTTCTGTGGGCGGGGCTTCAGCGCCGACGCTTTACGCTCAGATCGCCACAGCTCTTCTAAGCAAGTCGCTTCGTCCGATAATCCAGGCAACCGGATCGAAAAGCGTCGGGCTGAAGCTCCCTCCCACAAAAGACTTCGGGCGGGATCGCGATCTGTCGCCGCTGTCGCGAGCGAACGCCATTTGCCGCCTTCAGAGCAGTTCGAGCACTCGCTCCGGCGGCCGTCCGATCACCGCACGGCCACCGTGTACGAAGATCGGCCGTTCAATCAGGCGCGGATGTTCGGCCATCGCGACGATCAGCGCCTCGTCGTCGAGCGAGGCGTCGTCCAGGCCCAACTCGCGGTATTCGTCCTCGCCACTGCGCAGCAGCTCGCGCGCGGGCAGGCCCAGCAGCGCGAGCAGATCGCGCAATTGCGCGGCGTCGAGCGCTGTGTCCAGGTAGGCGACGATCGCCGGCTGTACGCCGCGTGCATGCAGCAGTTCCAGCGCGCCGCGTGATTTGGAGCAGCGCGGGTTGTGGTACAGCCGGGTCGGGGCGAGGTGGGCGTCGTTCATCCAGCGATCTCCTGTGCGGTTTCGGCGGTGCAGGGCGCGGCCGACAAAGCGTTCGCGGCGCGGGAACCGGTCGATTTCGGCGGGCTGGCGTATTCGCTCGGACCGGGCTTGCGGCGATCCAGTCGCGACGGCGCAACCGTCGGCGATCTGTCCGCGGCCTGCGTGCCGAAGGCCGCGCGGCCGTTTCGGACGGCACCGCCTGAAACGAAAAAAGCCGGCTTTCGCCGGCCTTTCCGTGAAACTGGTGGGCGGTGCAGGGTTCGAACCTGCGACCCTCGCCGTGTGAAGGCGATGCTCTACCGCTGAGCTAACCGCCCGATGTTGAATCGGGCCGCAGATTCTAATGGGCCTGCGGGGAACAGGCAAGCCTTGTTCGGCATTCGGGATTCGGCCCCGGCGTTGCCTTACAGATCCAGCACCCAGTCGTTGTGCCCGGCGAAATGGGTAGGGTGCGCGTCCCGGTAGGCCTTGACCTCGTCCATCTGGTCCTTTTCGCGCTTGAAGTCGGCCTCGCGCTTGCTCTTGTCGAGGAACGGGGCGTAGCTGTCGGCGCCGCGGTCCTTTTCCCATTTCTCGCGGAAGTCGGCGAACTCCTCGCGGTGGAAATCGAAGATGCTGCGGTCGCCCGGCGCCTGCCGGCCGCCCCAGTCGTCGTCTCGCAGCGAGGCGATCGCGTCGCTCTTGCTGCCGGCGTTGCGGAACTCGGCCAAGGTGGTCACCGCGTAGTCGTACTTGAGGTTCCAGTCCGGGCGCGCGATGCCGTCCTCGGCCAGGGTCTTGAACCACTCGTACTGGTCCTTGACGAAGCTCTTGTCCTTCGCGCTCTGCACCCAGGTGCCGATCAGCAGGCTGACCACGCCCGCGGCCACGCCGACCGCCGACAGGCCGCGCGACAGCGTGGACAGCACCCGCGAGGCGGTGTTGGCCTGGCCGCCCTGGGCGGCGCTGGCGAAGGCGCTGAGCGCGTTGGCGCCGGCCGAGGCGAGTTCGCTGGAGCCCGAGATCAGGCTCAGCACCGCCTCGGCGCGGTCGCCGGGGCTGCCGTCCTCGCCGAAGGCTTCCTTCACCGCCATGCCGCCGGTGACCACGTCGAGCACGCCGCCGGCCACGCCGGTGAATTTCGACACCACATCGACCGCCGCGGTGGCCGAGCGGCTCAGGCGCGAAGCGTCGGCGCCCGCGTCGCCGCCGGAGATCAGGCCGCGGAAACCGTCGGTGACCTTGTCGGCATCGCTCAGGCCGGTCGGCGCGGGCACGTCGGTGGCGGCGACGCGTTCGCCGACCTTGCTGACGATGCTGTTCGGTTCGGCCGAGCCCACGCCCAGCGCGCTTTGAGTCTTGCCGTCGACGCCGAGCAGATTCAGCGCCGAAGCGTCGATGCCGACCAGATTCGGCAACACCTTCGCCGCGTCGGGCAGCGAGCCGACGAAGCCGATCAGGCCGCCGGCCACGGCGAGATTTTCCTCGGCGGTGCCGAACTCGCCGGTGCTCAGCGAATGCACCGCGCCGGCCAGGCCGAACGCGCCGGTCACGGCCGGCAGCAGCCCTTGCGAATCGAGCTGGTCGAACAGCTTGCGGATCGAATCCTTGTCGCCGCTGCTGAAATCGATCTTGGAAAACGCCTTGTCGATGTCTTCGGATTTGTAACCGTTGGCGCGCAATTCGGCGGCGACGTTGGCCACGTCCACGCGCGCATCGGCGCCGTCCTTGCCGAGCAACACGTCGATCTGTTCGCCGATGTCGCCGGGCAGGCCGGTGACGGTGTCGAGCGTGCCCTTGACGGTCTCCAGTACGTCGGCCACGCCGCCGCCCTTGGCTTCGTCGCTGACCTTGGTCGGATCGGCGAAGGCGCTGTCGAAATCGCGGGCCAGCGCGTTCGCGGTGAAGGTCTGGCCGGCGCTGCGGGCGCGGTCGGGATCGAGCAGCGACAACTGGCCGATCGCGTCCTCGACGTCGGCGCGCGCGCGCGGCGCGTCCCAGGCCGGCAGTTTCGAAATCTGATCGACGTAATCGGCGCTCTCGACCACGCCGGCGAGCTTGTCGACCATCGCCTTGCGATCGGCCTCGGGCACGGCCTTGACCGCTTCGTCGAGCTTGGCGGCGAAGTCGGTCGCGATCGGCTCCTGCCGCATCAGGTATTCGATTTCGCGATTGATCGCGGCGCTATCGAAGATGTCCTTCATGTCGGCCGGTTCGAGCTGGGTCAGGCTTTCGACCTCGGTCTTGGTGCCGGTCCAGGGCTTGGGCGCTTCGTAGGTCGGTTTGATGAACTTGCCGTTGCTGACCGCGTCGCGCGCTTCCAGCAAGCGCACCAGCTTGGCTTGATTGCTGTCGGGTTCCAGATCGGCGTCTTTGTACTGATCGACCAGTTCCTTGTACGCGGCCTGGCCGATGGTGAGTTTTTCGTCGCCGCTTTCGATGTCGGTTTTGAGCGAGAACGCATCGGTCTCGCCCTTGGGCGGCAGGCCGGCCTTGTCGCGTGCGAGATCGACCGTCGGCGCGCCGATGTCGAGGTATTTCTGCTCGGCCGCGGCGAAGATCGACGGATTGCCGATCTGCGCGACCACGTGCTTGGCGCCGTCGTGGGTGGTGAAGCGGATGTAACCGGGTTGGACCTCGCCGGGAATGTCGACCGCGCGGATGTCCTCGTAGGTGATCTGCGCGTCGCGCGCGACCATCTGGTAACCGCCTTCGGTCACGCGCTCACGGATCTCCTTGCCCTGGGTCACCGGATTCGGCGGGCCCTGGTAGGGCTCGTGGCCGGGGCCGCTGGTCGGGCCGTTCGATTTGGCAACCGGTGGCGTTTCTTCCTTGCGCTGCAATTCGGCCAAGGTCGGCAGGGCGGCGCGGGAGGTGGCTTCGATCGCCATGATGAGCGACTCCTGTGTGGGCACGGTCGGTGTAACGACGGTGCCCGCGGCAGGGGGCGGGTGCATCTGGGGAAAACCCGAGAAACGCGCGCTTGCGCGTGATGCGCATCACGACGGCGATGACAGCGCTGTCGTCGGCGCGGTTCGGGCGAGGGTGTGGAGCTGATTCAGTCGCATCGCCGGCGAACCGCGTCGCGCGCGGTCCGCCGGTTTTCAGTGCGCAAGTCGTATACGAACGCGTATTTATTTCGCGCCTGCGTTCAACGCAACGCGATTATTCCAGCTGTTCTTTCGCGTACGCCGCATCGAGCGCTTCCATCGCGTCGAGCGGCTTGAGCTTGGCGGCTTTTTCGTACGCCGCCGCCGCGGCCGCTTCCTGCTTGTCGCCGTGCAACAGCATCAGCACGTTGCCGTGTTCGATGTGGGCGATCGGCGAGTCGGGGGTCAGCTTGACCGCGTTCTTGATGTGCTTTTCCGCTTCGGCGGCTTTCGCGCCGTAGGTCAGTCCGCCGATCATGCCGCCGATCTTGTTGATGATCTCGGCGTGGTACAGCGCCATCGCGGTATGCGCTTCGGCGTGCTTGGGTTCGAGTTCCAAGGTGGTGTCGAGCGCGGCGCGCACCTTGCCGGCGATGCCGGCCTTGAGCGCCTTGGCGATGCTGATGCCCTGGCTGTAGCGGCCCAATGCGAACGCGTGGCGGTAGTGGCTGTTGGCTTCGTCGGGCAGCGCCGCGACCGCGGCTTCGGCGAGCTTGGCGGCTTGTTCGTAGCGCTTGAGTTGTTCGGCTTCGTCGTCGACCAGATAGGTCGCGTGAATGCCCAGGGCCTTGACCGCGACGGAGGCGCCGGCGGGGCCGAGCGCCTGGCCGGCGTCGAACGCGGCCTTGAAATCGCCGCGGTGGAACGCGCGCCAGGCGTCCTGCAGCGCGGCGGCGAGCGCGTCGGCGTCCAGGCCCTTGGGCGCGGACTTGCCGGCGGCCTTGATCAAGGCTGCGGCGCGCTTCGCGTCGGGGTAGGGCTCGGCGTCGCCCGCGTGCAGCTTGGGCCAGGCTTTCTTGAGGGCGTCGCCGGCGTAGGCGTAGCCCTTGGCATCGTGGGGAAAGGCGGCCCAAGCGGTTTTGGCGGCCATCTGCGGTCCTTGTCGACAGGTCGGGAAGGCAGCATCCCGCCGTGGCCGCGCGATGGCAAGGGGCAGCGCGAAGCTGTTCGCCGCCTGAAGCGCTTAGTGTGATTGCTCGATGGGGCGCGGCCACAGTGGCCTGGTGAAACCGCCCAGTCCCGGGCGGTCAGCGGAGCAAACGATGGCAGCTGTGAAACGCAAGAAGCAGGCGGCGGCGGGCGAAACCACGCTGCGTCATTTTTGGCTGGCCGGTCTGGGCCTGGCCGTGATCGCGCGTCGCGAGGCGATCGCCTCGGCCGGTCGCGCCGCCGGCAGCGTGCAGTCGCTGCAGCAGCGCGTGCGCGATCTGGCCGTGGATGCGCGCAGCAATGTGCGCGGCGGGATCGAGACCGTGCGCGATCAGGTCGAGCCCAAGGTGGTGAAGTTCAGCGCCGATGTCGAAGCGCGCCTGGCGCCGGTGCTCGACAAGCTGGGCCTGAAGAAGGACGGCAAGGGCCGCGGCCAGCGCAAGTCGCGCAAGCCGGCGGCGAAGGTCAAGCCGCAGTCGCGCCGCACGGTGCGCAAGCCGGCCGCGCGTCGCGCGCGCAAGGCCTGATTGGTTCGGTCCTCGCGGCCGAGTTGCAGATCGAAACAAGGGGCGCCGATGGCGCCCCTTGTCGTTTACCTGCCTATGGCGATAAGGATCGCCGCCGGTCATGCGCGCCGATGGCGATCTCGACCCTGAGCGACCCGACCTGTCACGGGATCTCGCAGCCGTAGCCGTACAGGCACTCGTAGTACGCGAGCTCGCAATGGCTGCCGCCGCTGGCGCGGCATTCGTCGCGCAGGTTGATGCAGTTGTTGGGGCGACATTGCGCGTACACGACGCTGGAACAGGCCAGCAGGGCGAGCGCGATGAGCATGGCGACGCGGGTACGGGCGATTTTCATGCGGAACTCCTTTTCGTTGGATGTCGGGGTGACGTTGCCGGCGCTGTCGACGCCATGTCGCGGCCGGTTACCACGGTTCGCCCGCCACGATCGCCGCGGCGATCACCGCGCCGCCCATCGCGGCGAGCCATGGACTACTTGCTGAAACCGCAGATGTCCTCGCAACGCTGCCGGCGTACCTCGCAGACCGGCACGTTGCCCAGGGTGCTGACGCAATAGTCGTAGACCCGCTGGCATTGATTGACGTCGCAGCCGGCCGCGTCGGCGATCGAGGCGTAGGACAGGCAGGCGGCGAGAACGGCGAACAACGGCAGTTTGTCGGCGATGGCGCGCATGGGTCGCTTCCTTGTGTGGCGGATGGCCCGCCGCGGCGCGGCGGGTGGGCCCAGGCTAGCGCGGGCGGCGTTGATCGAAACGGCCGCAGGTCGGGTCGGTAGTGGCCGTTCGTGATCCCGGTCGCGCAACCGGGCGAAGCCCGTGGGGCAGGGCGATGGCTTTCGATGGGACCGAAGTGGGCGTTGCGCGCACAGCCGGCGCGCGCGTCACGCGCGCGCCATGCCTCGGGGCTTCAATCCAGATAAGCCCGGATCAGCGTATTGAGATGCATCCGTTCGGCGTCGCGCAGGAACGGCGCCAGCAGCATCATCACCTGGACGATGCCGTCGCGGATCGCGGCGTGCTCGTCCTTGTCGCCGCGCGCGGCGGCGTAGTTGAGCCAGAAGGTCGCGATCACCAGGACGTTGGTCGCGGTCGCGGCCAGTTCGTCGCCCGACGCGCGCATGACCCCGGCCTGCGACAACCCGCGCATGACCATGTGCGCCTGTTCATCGGCGCGCTTGAGGATGCGCGCGAAGCGCAGGCGCAGGCGGCGGTTGCGGCTGAGGATCTCGACCAGATCGCGGTACAGGAAGCGGTAGTCCCAGATGCACTCGAACACCAGATGCAACTGCAGCCAGATGTCCTCGAGCCCCGGCAGGCGGCCCTGCGGCGCGGCGAGCGCGATGTCCATGCGCTCTTCGTAGCGCGCGAACAGCTGCTCGATGATGTCGTCCTTGTTGCGGAAGTGGTAGTACAGATTGCCCGGGCTGATCTCCAGCTCGTCGGCGATGTGGTTGGTGGTTACATTGGGCTCGCCTTGCGCGTTGAACATGGTCAACGCGGCATCGAGGATGCGCTGGCGGGTCTGTTTCGCCATTGAGCGGGCCGGGGCCGGAGGCGGCGCGGCTTAGCCGCGCAGCTTCTTGACCATGTCGACGTACTTCTTCTTCGCCTCGTCCTGGCCGGTGCCCTTGAGCTTTTCCCAGGCCTCGTACTTGGCGGTGCCGACGAAATCGAAGAACCCCGGCTTGGGGCCGCTGACGTCGCCGTCGGCGCCCTGCTTGTACAGCGCGTACAGGCGCAGCAGGGTGTCGTTGTCCGGACGCTCGGGCAGGGCCTGGACGTCTTTCGCGGCTTGTTCGAATGCGGATTGAATATCGGACACGGGCTTCTCCTGGCGCCGGGCTGAGGCGGCATCACAGCATGCGCCCTGACGACCGGTCAATACGGAAAGGAATTGTTACTCGGCGTGGGCTCTGGCACCGTAGAGGCTCGCCGCCGCACGTGGCGGCCGATCGGCCATCCAGGAGAGGGGTATGAGCTATTTCGTCACCGGCGCGACAGGTTTCATCGGTCGCTTCCTTGTCAGTAATCTCCTGAAACGCAAGGGCACGATCCACGTGCTGGTGCGCAAGGATTCGCAAAAGAAGTTCGACGCCACGGCCAAGAAGATGGGCTGGGATCTCAAGCGCGTGATTCCGGTCGCGGGCGACATGACCCAGCCCAAGTGCGGCCTGACCGCCGCGCAGATTCGCGCGCTGAGCGGAAAAATTAAGCATTTCTTCCATCTGGCAGCGATCTACGACCTCACCGCCAGCGCCGCCGCGCAGCGCGAGGCCAATATCGACGGCACCCAGCACGCGCTGGACCTGGCCGCCGTGCTCAACGCCGGTTGTTTCCACCACACCAGCTCGATCGCCGCCGCCGGCCTGTACTCGGGCGTGTTCCGCGAGGACATGTTCGACGAGGCCGAGGGCCTGGACGATCCCTACCTGCGCACCAAGCACGATTCCGAGGGCCTGGTCCGCAACGAGAAGCGGATCAAGTGGCGGATCTACCGCCCGGGCATGGTGGTCGGCCATTCGCAGACCGGCGAGATGGACAAGATCGACGGCCCGTACTACTTCTTCACCTTCCTCAAGAAGCTGCGCGAGATGCTGCCGCCGTGGATGCCGATGCTCGGCCTGGAAGGCGGTCGCATCAACATCATCCCGGTCGACTACGTGGTCGACGCGATGGACCACATCGCGCACAAGCCCAAGCTCGACGGCCATTGCTTCCATCTGACCGATCCGGAACCGCAGCGCGTCGGCGAGGTGCTCAACACCTTCGCCCGCGCCGGCCACACGCCGGAGATGACCATGCGCATCGATGCGCGCATGTTCGCCTTCGTGCCGGCCGGCATCCGCGGCGCGGTGACCAACCTGCCGCCGGTCAAGCGTTTCATCGGCATGCTGCTGCGCGACTTCAAGATCCCCAAGGAGGTCATGAAGTTCATCACCTATCCGACCCGCTTCGACAACCGCGAAACCGAACGCGCGCTGCGCGGCAGCGGGATCAAGGTGCCGAACCTGGACAGCTACGCCTGGCGTTTGTGGGACTACTGGGAACGGCATCTGGACCCGGACCTGTTCATCGACCGCACCCTCAAGGGCAAGGTCTGCAACAAGGTCGTGGTGATCACCGGCGGTTCCTCGGGCATCGGCCTGGCGACCGCGGAGAAGGTCGCCGCGGCCGGCGCGGTCACCATCATCGTCGCGCGCGGCGAGGACGAGTTGTTCAAGGCGCGCGACGCGATGAAGGCGCAGGGCGGCAAAGTCTTCGCCTACACCGCCGATCTGGCCGACATGGCCGACTGCGATCGCCTGGTCAAGCAGATCCTGACCGAGCACGGCCACGTCGACATCCTGGTCAACAACGCCGGCCGCTCGATCCGCCGTTCGATCGAACTGAGCTACGACCGCTTCCACGATTTCGAACGCACCATGCAGCTGAATTATTTCGGCAGCCTGCGTCTGATCATGGGCTTCATGCCGAAGATGACCGAGCGCCGCAAGGGCCACATCATCAACATCAGCTCGATCGGCGTGCTGGCCAATTCGCCGCGGTTCTCGGCGTATGTGGCGTCGAAGGCGGCGCTGGACGCGTTCAGCCGCTGCGCCCAGGGCGAGCTGTCTGGCAAGGGCATCAGCTTCACCACGATCAACATGCCGTTGGTGAAGACCCCGATGATCGCGCCGACCAAGATGTACGACAGCATCCCGACCCTGAGCCCGGACGAAGCCGCCGACCTGGTGGTCAAGGGCATCATCGAAAAGCCCAGCCGCATCGCGACCCGCCTGGGCATCTTCGCCTCGGTGGTCAACGCGCTGGCGCCGAAGGCCTACGAGGTGGTGATGAGCACCGCGTTCGAACTGTTCCCGGATTCGGCCGCCGCCAAGGGCGATCGCAAGGGGCTCAAGGACGAGCACGCGAGCAACGAGCAGATCGCGTTCGCGGCGTTGATGCGTGGTGTGCATTGGTGAGTTCGCGGCGGATGTCCGCTTAAGCCCGCTGCGGTGAGGACGCACGTTCGGCTTCCTTCGTGGAAGCCGAGCGTTGGATGTTCGGAGGCTTCGGCCGTGGAGCTCATGCGGTCCAGGCCACCCGGTTTCCGACTGCCGAAGCCGTGCATCGATCCGGCTTATACGAATCCCCGAGACGTTCCCCCCCTTTGAAAAAGGGGGGCTAGGGGGGATTTGCTTTGCCTTTGCTTTCGCTCGACTTCCAGCCAAAAGCAAATCCCCCCAGCCCCCCCCTTTTTCAAAGGGGGGAAGACTTCGGGGTAGCGTCGTAATTGTTTTGCGAATGCATTTCGCTTTCGTGCGGACGCGTCAGTGCATGCGTGCCGCGTTGCTGTGCGCACGCGATCATCGCGGCTTAGGCCGCGTATCTCATCGAACGTTTGCGTCGCAAGCCGGTTTCGCGGTCGCGGCTTGCGCCGCTCCTACATCGAGCGTTCGCGCGTCCGACGAATGGTGCGGCAAACCGTTGCGGCGATCGTGGATCGCCAAGCGAATGCCGCATCAATGCACTAAGTCGGCCGAACCTGGCGAATCGGCCGAACCTAGTACGCCCGGCACTGGAAGAACCGCACCCGCGTCGCGCTGCCCGGCGGCGGCTGCAACTGCACGCGCGAGGAGCGCAATTCCGGATAGCCGTCGAGCACCTGGCAGATGCGGTCGACGTCCTGCTTGCTGGCGTCGGTCAAGCGGTAGATCAGCAGGTTCGACGGCGTCGACCACAGCGCGCGTTCGACCCCGTCCAGGGTCGCAATGGCGCGGATGACCTGGGCGCGATCGGCGGAAGGATTACCGGATGCGGCATTCGCCGGCGTCGCTGTGTTTGGCGTCGTCGGAGTCGCAGCGGGAACAGTTTCGTCGACGCGGGCCGGCGTGGCGGTTTCGCCAGCCGCGGGTGAACTGGCGGCAGGCGCGGCAGTCGATGCGGCCGTATCGGGCGCAGACGCAGCGGGCGCGGCTGCGGCTGGCGAGGTTGAAGCTGGCGCGGGGGCTGCGGCGGCCGGGTTCGCCGGCGACGTCGTGGTGGCCGGAGCCGTAGCGGTTTGGGTCGTGCTCCGCGCCGGTTCGGCGGGAGCGCGCGAGCTCAGCAGCGGCACCACGAAGCCCACGATCAGGCCCAGTGCAATCGCCCCCGCCCAAGCCGCGACGATGGTCTGGATGCTGCGCTTCTGCGCGGCGGCGATGACCTCGTGCCGGGTCGAGGCCGGCAACTGCGGCTCGACCAGTTCCCACAGCGTCTCGCCGCTGTACAGGTCCAGGCCGTCGGCTACGCGTTCGGAATGACCGTCGAAACGGCCGGTGGTGACCAGCAGGCCGCCGGCGGCGCCGTTGAAGCGCACCGCATCGGCCAGTTCGGCCACGGTCGCGGCGGAGACTTTGTAATCCGCATCGCCGAGCTTGCACGCCAGCAGCCAGGGCTTGCCGGCGCGCAGCAGGCGCAGCTCGGCCTGGGTGCCGCGGGCCAGCGATTCCTCCACCGATTCGGCCTCGAAACCGCGTTCGCGCAAGGCCTCGACGATCAGGCGCGCGAATTCGCGCCAGCGCATCTTGGACAGACCGGCAATGCCGGTGCTGACCTCAGTGCGATGACGGCGATACGACCAAAGGTAGGCGGTGGACGCCAGGCCGATCGTCAGTGCGACGGCGGCGGCGGACCACAGGGAGAAACTCGACATGCAGCACGAAGCCCATAAAAGACGCTGAGGATATACGGCTTCAGACACATGAAATTCATGAAAATTGAGACGCGTTTCGCGAATTCGATGTGTCCGTCATCAGCCGTTATTGATTCAACGTCCCAGATGCGGGTCTGTGAAGCCGAGTTTGCATGGGCCGGGAAGTCACGGCCGGGACGCTGAAAGTCAGCGTGCAACGGCTTTGCGAGGCGGTCGCGTGTCTGCACGCGGAGGCTGGAATAAGAAAGCCCGCCAGTCCGAAACCGTAAGGGGAGGGGAGCATACGGAAGCGCGGACTGGCGGGCTTAAACGTCGCGTCGCCGATGCGCGGCGACGCGGTGAAACCGGTTCGCGGCCGATGGATGGCTGCGAGGAACTGCGAGCGGGCGGTACTGCGATTGCCGCGTTGCTGCGACGGTTGAGCGTCGCTACTGCCGAGCGTCGCTACTGCTAAGCGTGTACCAATACCCGCTGTGAATCGCTTACGGTGCGACCGGCGGTTTGGGACGCGCGATCGACTTGCGCGCGGCCTTGGCCGGCTTGGCGGCCGACTTTGTAGCAGCCTTGCGCGGCGCGGCGGCCTTCTTGGCCGGTGCCTTCGCCGCCGGTGCCTTGGCCGCCTTGCGCGCAGCCGGGGCGCCGCCCTGGCGACGCAGCTCGGCGGTCAGCGCATCGACGCGGTCGCTCAGGCCGGCCAGATCGTCGCGGCCCGGCACGCCGAGCTTGACCAGCGCGCGCTGCACGCGTTCTTCGAACACCTTTTCCAGACGGTCCCAGGTGTCGGTGGCGCGTTCGCGCGCCTGGCCGACCTTGGACTCGACCGCATCGCGCAGCACGCTGGCCTGGCCGCCGGTGAACTTGCGCGCGGTCTGCTCGAGGTTGAGACCTTCCTTGACCAGACCTTCGAACAGCTTGGTGCCCTCGGCCTGAGCGCGACCGAACGCGCCGACGCCGGCCAGCCAGATCTGTTGCGCGGACTCGCTCAGCGTCTTGGACAGGCGCTCGGCCTGTTCCTGCGCGCTGCCCTTGCCGGCGGTGTTGCTGGTCTTGCCGGAAGTCTTCTTCGCGGTCTTCTTGAACTTGGCGGCCATGGACATCCTGTAGTTGGGGTTAGTGCTGTGCCCCCACCATGGCGTTGCTGTCTAGAGTATTCACACCACCCCTCGAAGGTTGTACCTGCACTCACAGGCAGCACCACGATGGTCTGCAGCCGTATCCCGGCTTTTGCTCCAGAGGCCTTAAGCGCGAGCCCCCGACTTGGCCGCGGATTTCGCCCGCGCCGCACGCGGCGCCTTACCGCGCCCGGCCACCAGATGATCCACATCATCCAGCGCCCGCCGCAGCCGCGCCGTGGTCTCGGTATCGCGCCGCGGCGGTTCGATCCCGTCGAGGATCGAGCGCTCGGTATCGGCCAGCACGTCCGCGCGCAGGCGCAGGCCGTGCGCGGCCAGCATCGGCCCCAGCGTGTCCGCGCGCAGGCGCAGGTCGGCCAGGGTGTTGCGGTAGGCGATCTCGCAGATGCGCTTGCGCGCCGAGAAGCTGAAGGCGTTGGTGAAGAACAGCTCGCGGTCTTCGGCGTTGGGTTCGAACACCAACTGGTCGACGTCCGGATATTGCTGGGCGTAACGCGCCAGCCCGACCTGCATGCGCGATTGCAGCAGGGTGCGGAAGGTCTGCGACAGCACCGCCGGCAGGCCGCCCGCGGCGAGGCTGTTGTCTTCGCTGACCGGCATGCCCTGGGGATGATTGAACGGCACCAGCGGATTGATCCCGATCAGCAGGTCGATGCCGCGTTCGAGCACCACCGAGGCATGCATGGTCCGGCGCAGCGCGCCGTCGACGAAGTGGCGGCCGCGGATCTGCACCGGCGGGTACAGCCCGGGCAGCGCGGCGCTGGCCTGGACCGCTTGCGAGATCGGCACGTCCTTCCAGTTGTCGCCGCCGAAGCGCACCGCGTCGCCGCTGTCGATGTCGACCGCGACCACGTACAGATCGGCGTCGAGTTCGCGGAAGTCGTTGCTGCGGCCGCGGCGGGTGAACACTTCGCGCAGGAACAGCTCGACCTGGGCGTTGTCGAACAGGCCGTTGGGGATCAGCCCGCCGAAGCGGGTGATCAGGTCCGACCAGCGCGCTTCCAGCGGCGAGAACAGCAGCTCGCGCCACCATTCGGTCGCCAGGCGCGGAAAGCTCGCGGCGCGCTTGATGTATTCGAGGAAGGCCGGACGCATGAAGGTCTCGGGACGGAACTCGACATCGGCGCTGTCGCCGGTGACGAAGATCCGGCACATCTCGGCGGTGTCCATGCGATTGGCCAGGCCGGCGGCGAGAAACGCGCCGCTGCTGACGCCGACGTAGCAATCCAGCCGGGTCAGGTCCAGGCCTTCGATGGCTTCGTCGAGGGCGCGCAGGGCGCCGAGTTCGTACATGCCGCCGATCGGGCCGCCGCCGGCGATGGCCAGGCCGATCCGCGGCTTGGCGTTGGGCGGTGCCGCCTTCGCGTTGCCCGCTTTGGAGGCGCGGGTCTTGGTCGCGCCGGCCTTGTATTTGCCGGTTTCGGACGCTGTCGGGTGGGAAGAGCCGTTGGCCGTGCGTTTGCGGTTCGCCCGATGCTGGGCGGCATGAAGTGACAGCATGTGATCGGCAGCACGTCCTAGGCGGAATCGGCCGAGTGTAGCCCAGCTGGGGCAAGCGTCCAGCGGGTTAGGACCAAGGTCGCAGGGCCGGGATGGTGATTGGATACGGTGCGATCGGGCACCTTCGATGCGCCTGTTGGCTCAGCGGTCGGATGTCGGGCGGGCAGCGCTTGCGGTACGGCGCGGACGTCGCGATCATCCCGAACGATGTCCAGAACGACCGACCTCAGCCAACGACTGGGCTGCCTGCTGGCCCGCCACCAGGCCCTGCACGACCCGCGCCGTGAGCCGCGCAACCAGTTGCGCTGGTTGCCGGAACTGCGCAGTTGGCAGGCGCGGCGGCTGGAGGCCAGCTTCGACCGCTTCCTGCGCGACCCGCGCCGGCGCCCGGCGGCGCAGTTCTTCCTCAGCGACGTCTATAACGACCGCGACTTCAGCCGCCGCGACGCCGACATCGCCAAGGTCCTGCCGATGATGCAGCGGCTGTTGCCCGGCGCGCTGCTGAATACCGTCGCCGACGCGATCGAGCTGGGCCTGCTGACCCATGCCTTCGACCTGCGCATCAGCCAGTGCCTGCACGAGATCGCGCCGCGCCGGCGCAAGCTCGACGGCCAGTTGTACGCGCAGGCCTATCGCGCCTGCGGCCTGCCGCGACTGCGCGACCATCAGATCGACCTGATCGCCCGGGTCGGCCTGGGCCTGGGCAAGGCGCTGCGGATGCCGGGGATCATGACCTTGCTGAAACTCTCGCGCGGCCCGGCCAAGGCCGCCGGCCTGTCGGAACTGCAGGGCTTCCTGGAGCGCGGCTTCGCCGCGTTCTCGCAACTGGGCGACGTGCGCGAATTCATCGCCGAAATCGAACAGGACGAGCGCGAAGTGGCGCGGCGGTTGTTCGAGGAGGATGGGGATCCGTTTCCGCATTTGGGGTGATGCGGCGGATCGGCGGGCTGTGGGGCCGTCGAGAAACACGGCCTGGCGCTTCACCTTTCTCCAGCGCGTTCGCGTTCTTTCACTTCGTCATTCCCGCGAAAGCGGGAATCCAGAGCCTTCAGCGCCGTCCCTCCAGTTCGTCATTCCCGCGAACGCGGGAATCCAGTGCCTTTCGTGCGAAAACGTTTGAAGTCACTGGATTCCCGCCTTCGCGGGAATGACGTTCTGGGGAGGACGTCAAGTAACCGGGTGCTTAGGCTCCGATTCCCGACTCCCGACTCCCGACTCCCGACTCCCGATTCCGAGTCTCGAATCCCCAATCCCGGCCTTACTTGAACCGCTCCTCCAGCACCCGCCGGATCTCCGACTCGATCGGCCCCTTCAGCGCGCCGAGCAGAAAGCCCAGCTGAGCCGACACATGCAACTGATTGGGCTGCAGCGCGATCTTGCCGTCGACGCCGCTGCGGCTGAAATTCAGGGTGTCGCCGACCCAGCCGTATTCGACGTCGAAACGCTCGGCGAGCTTCTTGGCGACTTCTTCGACGGCCTTGCGGGCCTTGGCCGGGGCGAGCGTGTGCGGGTGTTGGATATCGATACTGGACATGGTCGGGCTCGTCGAAGTCTGGGTTTCCCTGGAACCGACTATTGTGCGGGCAGGGACGGGCGCATCCAAGCCTCGTCCGGGCACTAGGTATCCGTCAGCCTGGGCGGCTACCGGATCGGTACGCCCGGTGCCCATGCGAAGGAGGCGTTTTTCGAGCTTCGGCCTGTTGCTCGCGACGCACGCGTGCTCACCGCTTCCGAGGGCAAAGCCGATCGGCGGCGCGCATGCGTATCCGTTCAGTCCGTTGCCGCACCCCGGATGTGCCTATCCCCACAACCTGCTAGATTCCTGCCGGGTGAGCGCACTCAAACTTCGATACCCCAACCGCGAACATGCCGACCTGCCGCTGAAACCCGGCGTGCATGCGATCGGCCGCGATCCCGCCGGCCGCACCGTGCTGGTCGAGGACGCCGGCGCGGCGATCGCGCAATTCAGCGTCGACCGCCGCGGCGTTTGGTTGCAGGTGCGCGAAGGCCTGCGCGGGCTGCACGTCAACGGTCGGCCGGTGAAGCGCATGGCGATGCTGCGGCCGGGCGATGCAATCTTTCTGGATGGGGTCGAGCTGCTGTTGGTGTCGGACAAGCCCGATGCGGCGCCGCCGTTCGGGGTCGAGATTCCGGCCGATTCGCGCATGGTCGTGCGCGGCGTCGGCGGCATCCACCATGGCCGCTGCTACACCCTGGAGCAGCCGCGGGTGATCGGCCGCGCCGGTGACTGCGATATCCGCATCAACGAGCCGGCCTTCGCCGACCGCCACGCCCGTCTGGAGGCGCATGCCGACGGCGTGGTGCTGCGCGACGTCGGCTCGGTCGACGGCAGCGTGGTCAATGGTCAGCCGGTGCGGCACGCCTTGCTCAAGCCAGGCGATCAGTTGCTGCTCGACGGCCAGCATCGGTTCGTGATCGAAGCGCCGACCCGTCAGTTCAGCGCGGCCGAGGCCTTGCAGGCGCAACTGGCCCAGGAAGCGGCCGCGAACGAAGACCGTCCGCCGCCGCCGTCGGCCTTGCCGGCGTCGGTGCGGCGCATGCCGTGGCTGCTGCTTGCGGCCGTGGTGATGGCGGGGTTGCTGGGGTTATTGCTGCTATACGGGGTGCGTTGAGCGTCGGTGGCTTCCTGTAGGAGCGGCGCAAGCCGCGACTGCGAGACCTCGCCTGCGTCGTAACTGCGGTATCTCGCGTGCCTTACGATCTCGCCTTCATGCCATCGCCGTATCCGCGATGTCGTTGTCGCGGCTCGCGCCGCTCCTACAGGGGCTTCAGCGACCGCGCTGCGGCTGGCTTGGCGCGGCTTCGTGCGTCGGTCACTCGTTTGTACAGCCGCCATCCCAACAGCACGGCCAAGATCGCCGCATACAGCAGCGGTTCGCGGATGTCGGATTTCACCAGCCACCAGAAGTGCAGCACCGCCAACACCGCGATCGCATAGATCAGCCGATGCAGCTTGCCCCACAGCCGGCCGAGTCGACGCATCATGCCCTGAGTCGAGGTCACCGCCAGCGGGATCAGTAGCAGCCAGGCCAGGAAACCGACGGTGATGTAGGGCCGCTTGGCGATCTCTTCGAAAATCTGGGTCCAATACCCCTTCAGATCGAGCAGCAGATACGCCGCCAGATGCGCGCTGGCATAGAAGAACGCGTACAACCCGAGCATTCGCCGGAATCGCAGCAACACCGCCTGGCCGGTCAGCTGGCGCAGCGGGGTGATCGCCAGGGTGATCAGCAGCAGGCGCAGCGCCCATAGCCCCAGGCGATGCTCGATCGCGGCGATCGGGTCGGCGCCCAGGCCGCCGCTGCCGGTGAGGAATTCCTCGCGGATCTGCCAAGCCAGGATCGCCGCGGGCGTCAGCGCGAGCGCATGCACCAGAACCTTGGCGGCGATCACGCCCTTGGGCGTCTTGCGCTTGGGGATCGGCCGCGACGCGCGCGCGGCGGCAGCATCGCCGCCGGGAGTACTGGTCGAATCGCTCATCTCAGAACCAGGTCTTGAGGTTCATGCCGGTATACAGCCCGGCGACCTGATCGGCGTAGCCGTTGTACAGCCGGGTCGCGATGCGGTCGGCGAACAACTTGCTGCCGGTGCCGGCGATGCGGCGCTCGGTCTTCTGGCTCCAGCGCGGGTGATCGACGTTGGGGTTCACGTTGGAAAAGAAGCCGTATTCGCTGGGCTGCAGCTGGTTCCAGCTGGTCACCGGCATCGACTCGACGAAGGTGATCGCGATGATCGACTTGATGCTCTTGAAGCCGTATTTCCACGGCACCACCAGCCGCAGCGGCGCGCCGTTCTGCTGCGGCAGCGATTTGCCGTACAGGCCGGTCGCGAGCAGGGTCAGCGGGTGCATCGCCTCGTCGATGCGCAAGCCCTCGCGATAGGGCCAGTTGATCGAGTCGTAGGCGATGCCGGGCATCTGCTTGCGATCGGCCAGGGTGGTGAAGGCGACGTACTTGGCCTTGGAGGTCGGTTCGAAACGCTTGAGCACGTCGGCCAGCGGCACGCCGAGCCACGGGATCACCATCGACCAGCCCTCCACGCAGCGCAGCCGGTAGATGCGCTCCTGCGGGGTCAGGCCCTTGATCAGGTCCTCCAGCGAGAGTTTGCCGGGCTTGGCGCAGGCGCCGCCGACCGCGACCGTCCACGGACTGGTGCGCAAGGTCTTGGCCGCGGCCGAGGGGTCGCCCTTGTTGGTGCCGAATTCGTAGAAGTTGTTGTAACTGGAGACGTCCTCGAAGCGGGTGAGCACTTCGTCGGTGCGAAACCCGGCCTTGGCCTGCTCGGGGCTGACCGGCTTGCCGGCCGGCGGCGGCGGGGCCTCGGCCTCGGCGCAGCCGGACAGGCTCAGCGCCGGCGCCAGGGCCAGCGCGGTCAGCAGGCGGCGGCGGTCGCGGTAGACCGCCTCGTCGGTGATTTCGGAAGCGGGAAGGTTGAGCACTTGGCGCAGCGACATGGGACGGCTCCGGAGCGGGGGACGAGCGGGTTCGCGGACGGACTTAGCACAGCGGGACTTCTGGAGCGGGCAATGCATTCAGCAATACGAGACCGCATGCCCATATAGAGGCAGCTGCCGGGGTAAAAGTTGCGCGAGTAACGACAGGTACACACGGTGTTGCACTGCGGCATACTTGGGGTCCACCCCACACCCCGGAGCCTCCCGATGTCCCGCGCCTTCAACTTTAGTGCCGGTCCCGCGACCCTGCCCGAATCGGTCTTGCTGCAGGCGCAGTCGGAACTGTTGGAGTGGAACAACGCCGGGGCCTCGATCGTCGAACTCAGCCACCGCGGCCCGGAGTTCATCCAGGTCGCCGCCGAGGCCGAGCGCAACCTGCGCACGCTGATGTCGATCCCGGACGATTACGCGGTGCTGTTCCTGCAAGGCGGCGCGACCGCGCAGCAGGCGCTGATCGCGCTGAACTTCGCCGACCCCGGCCAGACCGTCGACTACATCGTCAGCGGCCACTGGGGCAAGACCGCATTGAAGCAGGTCAAGCCTTACGTCAACGCGAACGTGGCCGCCAACGGCGAACCCGGCGGCTTCCGCGACATTCCCGCGCGCGACACCTGGAATCTGTCCAAGGACGCGGCCTATGTCCACTACACCGCCAACGAAACCATCCACGGCGTCGAGTTCCGCGATATTCCCGATGTCGGCGATGTTCCGCTGGTCGCCGACTTCAGCTCCTCGATCGTGTCCGAGCCGCTGGACGTTTCGAAATTTGGCGTGATCTATGCCGGCGCGCAGAAGAACCTCGGCCCGGTCGGCGTCAGCGTGGTCATCGTCAAGCGCGAACTGCTCGAACGCGCCGGCCAGCCGCGCGCGGAAATCTTCGACTACCGCGCCCACGTCAAGGGCGAGTCGATGCTCAACACGCCGCCGACCTACAACTGGTATCTGGCCGGACTGGTGTTCAAGTGGATGCTGGCCGAAGGCGGCGTCGAGGAATTCGCCAAGCGCAACGCGCGCAAGTCGGCGCTGCTGTACGGCGTGATCGACAACTCCGGCGGTTTCTATCGCAATGAAGTCGTGGTGGCCGCGCGCTCGCGCATGAACGTGCCGTTCTTCCTCAAGGACGAAGCGCTCGACAAGCCGTTCCTCAAGGAAGCCGAAGCGGCCGGGCTGATCTCGCTCAAGGGCCATCGCGCGCTGGGCGGCATGCGCGCTTCGATCTACAACGCGATGCCGGAAGCCGGCGTGCAGGCGTTGGCGTCCTTCATGCAAGACTTCCAACAACGGCACGGTTGAGATGGCCAGCAAAGATACGAAGAAGCCGGCCAAGCCCGGCAAGCAGAAACCCGTCGCCGCTTCCAAGAGCGCGACCGACAAGAAGGCCGCCGGCAAATCCAAGGCCGCCAAGGTCGAGGACGCCGCGCCCATCGCGGCCGCTCCCGACCTGGCCACCTTGCGCGAACGCATCGACGGCATCGACCTGCATATCCAGCAGTTGATCGGTGAGCGCGCGCAGTTCGCCAATCAGGTCGGCAAGGCCAAGGGCAAGCTCGCCGCGGCGGTGGATTACTACCGTCCCGAACGCGAAGCGCAGGTGCTGCGCCGGGTGGTCGACCGCAACGACGGCCCGCTGCACGACGAAGTGCTGGTGCGGCTGTTCCGCGAAATCATGTCGGCCTGCCTGGCCCAGCAGGAGCCGCTGAAGATCGGCTTCCTCGGCCCGGAAGGCACCCATTCGCAGCAGGCGGTGTTCAAGCACTTCGGCCATTCGATCCACGGCCTGCCGCTGGCGAGCATCGAGGAAGTGTTCCAGGAAGTCGAAGCCGGCAACGCCGATTTCGGCGTGGTCCCGGTCGAGAATTCGACCCAGGGCACGATCCAGTCCACGCTCGACATGTTCCTGACCTCCAAGCTCAAGATCAGCGGCGAAGTCGAACTGCGCGTGCATCAGCATCTGCTGTCGCGCAGCGGCCGGATCGAGGACATCGAGCGGGTCTATTCGCATCCGCAATCGTTCGCACAATGCAAGGCGTGGTTGCGCGAATACCTGCCGAAGGCCGAGAAGATCGCGGTGTCGAGCAACGCCGAAGCGGCGCGTCGCGCGCGCAATGCCGACGATGCGGCGGCGATCGCCGGGGCGAGCGCGGGCAATGTGTACGGGCTGCGTACGGTCGCCGGTCCGATCGAGGATCGTCCGGACAATACGACGCGATTCTTGGTGATCGGCCGCGAGCTGTTCACGCCCTCGGGCAACGACCGCACCTCGCTGCTGATCTTCATCAAGGACGAGCCGGGCGCGCTGTACAACGTGCTGTCGCCGTTCGCCAAGCGCGGCCTGAGCATGAACCGGATCGAATCGCGTCCGGGCCATACCGGCCGCTGGCAGTACGCGTTCTTCGTCGATATCGGCGGCCATGTGCAGGAACCGGCGATGCGCGAAGCGCTCGACGAACTGCAGGACCTCGCGCATGAAGTGAAGGTGCTCGGTTCCTACCCGGTGGCGATCGCATGAGTCAGGCGGCCGCGCAATCGCAGCAGCCGGAGTCGGCATCGACTCCGGCTTTCGACGAAGCCTGGTTCGCCGCGCGCGCGCAGCCCGGCGTGCAACGCTTGAAGGCCTACGACCCGGGTCACGATCTGGTCGCGTTGCGGCGCCGTTTCGGCGAGGCGAATCTCGCCGAACTGGGTTCCAACGAAAACCCATACGGCCCGTCGCCGGCCGCGCGCCAGGCGATCCTCGAATCGCTGCATGCGCTGCACCGTTATCCCGATCCGCTCGGCGCCGACCTCAAGCGCGCGCTGGCGACGCGGCACGGCGTGGACGTTTCGCAACTGCAGCTCGGCAACGGTTCGCACGAACTGCTGATGCAACTGGCGCAGGTGTTCGCCGGTCCCGGCGACGAGGTGGTGTTCTCGCGCTACGGTTTCGCGGTGTTCGCCCTGGCGACGCAATGCGCCGGCGCGACCATGCGCGTGGTCGAGGCGCTGCCGCGCGATGCGGCGATGCCCTGCGGCCACGATCTCGATGCGATCGCCGCGGCGATCGGCCCGCAGACGCGATTGGTGTATCTGGCCAATCCGAACAACCCCACCGGCACCTGGTTCGGCCGCGAGGCGATGATCGCGTTCCTCGAGCGCGTCCCGCCGCAGGTGATCGTGGTGATGGACGAAGCCTATGCCGAAATGGCCGACGCGCCCGATTACGCCAGCGCGGTGTCCTTGCTCGATCGCTACCGCAATCTCGCCGTCACCCGCACTTTCAGCAAGGCTTACGGGCTGGCCGGCTTGCGGGTCGGTTATCTGATCGCGCAGCCGGGCCTGATCGCGGTGATGGATCGCGCGCGCGAAAGTTTCAACGTCAACGGCCCGGCGCTGGCCGCGTGCGAGGCCGCGCTCGGCGATGTCGCGCATCTCGACTGGGCTTGCGCGCGCAATGCCGAGCAACGTTCGGCCCTGGCCGATGCGCTGACGCGGGGTGGGCTGCGGGTGTTTCCGTCGCAGACCAATTTCGTGCTGGTCGAATTCGGCGCGCGCACGCCGCAGATCGAGGCGGCCCTGGTCGAACTCGGCGTGATCCTGCGGCCGATGGGCGGCTACGGCTTGCCCGATTGCCTGCGCATCAGCGTCGGTTCGCCCGATGACAACCGTCGTCTGCTGAGCGCACTGGATCGGGTGTTGGCATGAGTGTTTCGGCGGATACGCAGCACACGCAAACTCAAGAGCAACAAGCCTGGATCGCCGGCACCGGCACGCCGCTGCGCGGCTCGCTGCGCGTGCCCGGTGACAAGTCGGTGTCGCATCGCGCGGTCATGCTCGGCGCCCTGGCCGAGGGCGTCACCCGAGTCACCGGTTTTCTCGAAGGCGAGGACACTCGTGCCACCGCGCGCGTGTTCGAACGCCTGGGCGTGCGCATCGAAACGCCGAGCGCGAGCGAACGCATCGTCCACGGCGTTGGCCTGCACGGCCTGCGCGGCATCGCCGAACCGCTGGATTGCGGCAACGCCGGCACCGGCATGCGTCTGCTCGCCGGCGCGCTGGCGGGGCAGGCCTTCGACAGCGTGTTGATCGGCGATGCGTCTTTGTCGAAGCGGCCGATGCGTCGTGTCACCGAGCCGCTCGCGGCGATGGGCGCGCAGATCGACACCGACGAAGGCGGCTTGCCGCCGTTGCGCATTCGCGGCGGCCGCGCGTTGACCGGGATCGAATACACCTTGCCGGTCGCCAGTGCGCAGGTGAAGTCGGCGCTGCTGCTGGCCGGCCTATACGCGCAGGGCGACACCGTCGTCCACGAGCCGCATCCGACCCGCGACTACACCGAGCGCATGCTCGCCGCGTTCGCCTGGCCGATCGAATTCTCGCCGGGTTACGCCAAGCTCAGCGGCGGTCACGTGCTGCGCGCGGCCGATGTCGCGGTGCCGGCGGATTTCTCCTCGGCTGCGTTCTTCCTGGTGGCCGCGAGCGTGGTGCCGGGTTCGGAGCTGATACTCGAAGCCGTCGGCATGAATCCGCGCCGCACCGGACTGTTGTCGGCGCTGCGGCTGATGGGCGCGGATATCGTCGAGGAAAATCCACGCGCCGAGGGCGGCGAACCCGTCGCCGATCTGCGCGTGCGTTACGCGCCGCTGCAGGGTGTCGAAGTGCCCGAGGCCCTGGTGCCGGACATGATCGACGAATTCCCGGCGTTGTTCGTCGCCGCCGCGGTGGCGCGGGGCCGCACCGTCATTCGCGGCGCGGCCGAGCTGCGGGTCAAGGAGTCCGATCGCATCGCGAGCATGGCCACGGGCCTGCGCGCGCTCGGCGCGACGATCGAGGAAACCCCCGACGGCGCGATCATCGACGGCGGCGCCCTGCATGGCGGCGAGATCGACAGCCATGGCGACCATCGCATCGCGATGAGTTTCGCGATCGCCGCGCAACTGGCGAGCGGCGAGGTCCGTATCGGCGACGTGGCCAATGTCGCGACTTCGTTCCCGGGCTTCGAGGCCTTGGCGGCGAAGGCGGGGATGCGGGTCGACGCGGCGCGGTAAGCCGTATTGCCGGATGCAGTGATACGACGGCGGCCTGGAGCCGCCGTCGTTGTTTTGCGGTCCGTGAGTCCGGGAGCCTTCAAGCCGTCTGGAAGCCGCGATGCCTTCGTGGTGGGGCTTGAGTTTCGACGCGTATGTTGCAGATCACGGAGCAGCCGAAGCGTTGCGTCCGTGACAAGGAAGGGACTTTCGCAATCCGGATGCAACGCAGCGTGAGCACAAGACCTCGCGTTTCGCCGTCGTCAATCTGCGTGGCCGCGGCTCAGCCCATGTCCGAAACGGTCAGCGTGTACGCCAACGCTCGATTGCCGTAGCGAAATTCCTCGATCAGCGCGAACACGTTCCCGACCTGGCCATAGTCATCTTCGTGCCCTGGCTCCTTGCGCCAGTCGAGGTAGAAACGCAGACCTCGATGCTTCGCCGCCAGAGCGTCAAGATCCGGCGGTCCGACCAGTTCCAGATACTCCGCCTCACTGATGCGCCTGGACCAGTCCAGCAGCGCGTGAGGCGGGGACACCCGCGGCAAGTGGTAGCGATCGATAAGACCCAAGGCGCCGCCGGGCAGGGTGAATCCGCAGTACGACAAGTCGAGCGACATCGTGCGCGGATAGTCGGGCGATCTGTGCTTGCGAATCGCGATGGGATCGGCGAACTCGATGACGATGTAGGCGCTGACGGACAAGAGCGTGCTTCCGCGCGGGTGTGTTCGAAAAACGATTGCACGCCGTGGAGATTGAGACAAGACGTCCCAGTCATAGCCGAACCATCGCGATGCTCGCTCGACGATCGTCATGTCGCAACCGCACGACGGCGGTTTACCGATCCGTTCGGCCGCGGCCGCCACGCTCATGGTTTCGAATCAGTGCGGATCGGCGTGCAGCCGATGGCGTGCCAATGCCACGGTGCCACGAAGCCGCGATATCTCATGGAAGGAGCTTCAACCAGATGCCATTCGTCGCCGGTTGTCGAAGACGACGCGCCTGGTGGTCCAACGAATAACGGCGGCCCTCGCAGGCCGCCGTTATTCATTCAGTTGCTTGGCATCGAGTTGGTACCGACCCCGAGCCGGGTGGAGCGTTTCGCCACGCCATGGGCGTCGATCCGCGTTTCGCCCTCATGGCCGCTTATCCCGGCTTGCTGTCACGATGCTTATTGAAGCGGACGAAACTCCACCGGCTGCTCCACCACCGAGGCCACTTCGCGACCATTACGCGTGGCCGGCTTGAAGCGCCAGTCGCGCACCGCGGTCATCGCGGCGCGGTCGAGATCGCGCGAACCGCTGCGGCGGCTGACCGCGATATCGTCGGGCACGCCGTCCGCGCCGACGTTCACCCGCAGCACCACCGTGCCGCCTTCGCCGCGACGCAGCGCCGCGGCCGGATAACGCGGTTCCGGGCTGCGATTAGCGATCGGGCGGGCCTGGGTCGCGCGCGGCTTGGCCGCGACCGTCTTGGTGCTCGGCGCGGGCTTGGCGGCGCTGGGCTTGTTCGCCGTGTTCGCGGCATTGGCGATCGCGCCCGCATCGTTCGCGCCGCGATCCAGCGGCGGCAGCGCCACGATCGGCGGCAACGGCGCGGGCGGCGCGACCGGCGCGCGCTTGCCGTACAGATACCAACCTAGGAAGGTCGCGCCGAGCAGGATCATCAGCAGCCACAGGCCGGTGCGGCTGGGCGCGGCGTGGATCGCGGCCGCTTCAGGGGCCGGCGGCGTGTCGCGATCGGGCGCGTTGGGATCGATGGAATGTGATGTGGTGCTCATGTCGGCCTCCTTCTGACCGCCCCCGGGGGATGGGATCGGAGGCCGAGCTTCTTAGCGGCGTCGTTAGCGGGTGGTGAACAACGCGTGCATGCGGTTCAGTCGCGCGACAGGCTCAGGCACAGTCACTCGCGATCCGCGATGCATCGCTTCGCCACCGAAAAAAATCGCAGCGGCCGGCATCGAGACAAGGACGGACTGCTTCTCCGATTCCCAATTCCCAATTCCCGACTCCCGTCCCCAGCCTCACTGATTCGGATTGAACGTAATCGGCACGATCACCGCGCCCGCCACCGGTTGGCCGCCGCGCATCGCCGGCTTGAAGCGCCACGAACGCACCGCGCTCAGTGCCGCGCGATCGAGCGCGCGCGAGCCGCTGCCTTCGACCACGTCCACGCCGTCGACGTCGCCTTGCTCGCTGACCTCGACGCGGACGCGCACCGTGCCGCCTTCGCCGCGGCGCAGCGAGGCCGCCGGATACTGCGGCGGCCGATTGCCCGGCAGCGGCGACGCGGCGGTCTGCGCACCCGCGGCCGCGGTCGGCGCGGTCGGCGACTGCGGGCCGCTCGGCATGCTCTGCGGCGGCGCCGGCGGATTCGGGTTTTCGACCAATTGCGGGGTTTCCTGCGGCTCGCCGCCGGCCGTGGCGGGCGAGGGCTGCGGCGACGGAGCCGGCGCCACGCCCTCGCCATCGGCCGAGGCCGGCGCGGGCAGCGGCGCATAGAACGGTTGCGCGCTGGTCGGCGGGGTGTCGCCGCTGCGATAGAAGCCATCGCCGCGATTGCGGTTGCTCGACCAGACCCAGGCGAACAGGGCCAGGCCGATGGCGAATGCGCCCACGACCCACAGCCACGCCTTGCCCGACGGCAGCCAGGCGGCGAAATTGAAGGAACGGCGAGGTGCGGGTGACGGTGTCGACATGGGGCCGGCTGCTCGTGGATCTGATTCGTGATGCTCCGCATTCTGCATCGAAATGCCGCGCCGCGCCGAGCGCGCGTGATGCGGGTCCGCGCCGCGTCACCATGAAGTTCGCTAAAAACCCCGCCAGCCGCGATAATCTGCGGTTCTCCCGCCACGTCCTCCGGCACCGCCATGCTCGATCCGACCCTGCTGCGCCAACAGCCCGCCGAACTCGCCGCCCGCCTGCACGCCACCCGCGGCTATCTGCTCGATCCGGCGGCGCTGGCCTCGCTGGAAAGCGAGCGCAAGATGGTCCAGGTGCGGACCCAGGAACTGCAGGCCTCGCGCAACAAGCTGTCGGGCGAGATCGGCAAGCGCAAGAGCAAGGGCGAGGACGTGTCCGATCTGATGGCGCAGGTGTCGAGCTTCGGCGACGAGCAGAAGCGCGGCGAAACGCGTCTGGACGAAATCAAGGCCGAAATCGAGGCGATCGCGCTGGGCATCCCGAACCTGCCGAACGATTCGGTGCCGCTCGGCCCGGACGAAACCGGCAACGTCGAACAGCACCGCTGGGGCAACCCGCGCGAGTTCGATTTCGAGGTCAAGGACCACGTCGAACTCGGTGCGCGCAACGGCTGGCTCGACGGCGAGACCGCGGCCAAGCTGTCGGGCGCGCGTTTCACCGTGCTGCGCGGCGGCCTGGCGCGGCTGCATCGCGCGCTGGCCCAGTTCATGCTCGATCTGCACACCGAGCAGCACGAGTACCAGGAAACCAACGTGCCGCTGCTGGTCAACGCCGACGCGATGCGCGGCACCGGCCAGTTGCCGAAGTTCGAGGACGACCTGTTCGCGACCCACGTCGGCGAAGGCGAATCGGCGAGTAAGCGTTACCTGATCCCGACCTCGGAAGTGCCGCTGACCAATATCGTCCGCGACGAAATCCTCGAGGAGTCCGCGCTGCCGCTGCGCATGACCGCGCACTCGATGTGTTTCCGCGCCGAGGCCGGCAGCGCCGGTCGCGACACCCGCGGCATGATCCGCCAGCATCAGTTCGAGAAGGTCGAGCTGGTCACCATCGCGCGGCCCGATCAGAGCTACGAAGAACACGAGCGCATGACCCGCTGCGCCGAGGTCGTGCTCGAAAGCCTCGGCCTGCCGTACCGGCGCATGCTGCTGTGCACCGGCGACATGGGTTTCTCCGCGACCAAGACCTACGACCTGGAAGTGTGGCTGCCGAGCCAGGGCAGCTACCGCGAGATTTCCTCGTGCTCCAACTGCGAAGCCTTCCAGGCACGGCGCATGCAGGCGCGCTGGCGCAACCCGGCGACCGGCAAGCCCGAGCCGGTGCATACCCTCAACGGCTCCGGCGTCGCCATCGGCCGCGCGATGATCGCGGTGATGGAGAACTATCAGAACGCCGATGGCTCGATCACGGTGCCTGAGGTGTTGCGGCGGTATATGGGTGGGGTTGAGACGCTGGCTTGATGGCGCGAAGGTGGTAGCGGCGGGAGATCCTTTCCGGACCACCGATGCCGACCCTTCGGCACAAACGGTGGCGGGCGATGTTCACTCGCCCGGAAATACCTCCGCGATTCCGGTCCGTCGGTCCACTACGACCAGGAACATGCAGCCGGGCGGAGGTACAGGTTTGCAAAGGAAGCCGAACATCCATTCGCCGCCATCTTCCGATAGCTCGTTACCGAACGTATCGAGCGAGTAGCGCTCGAGATCGTAGCCGTGGGCCGTGGCGGCCTTGCGCGCGATCGGCAATGCCTGCTCGCGCGTCATCAAGCCTTCTGCCGGGCCGCTTCCTTCCTGTGCCGCGCCCGGGTTTTGCGCGATTGACGACGCTTCTCGGCATTGGTCCATCGCCGTGGGGCGATCTTTCCGCTGAAACCGCAGGTTATTGTCGAAGCAGACGTGATCGCATCCGCCGCCCACGCTGTGTCCGTGCGGACTCGCCAGGCAAGTGAGGACGCAATCCGCGGCCGGCGTGCACTGGTTTTTCAATCGGCCGACCAAGCAGTCTTCGTAAGCAGACAGCTCGCGCCGCGGAAGCGTCGTGCAGCCGTGGAAATGCGCGATGTCCCCCGTGTCGGGAGGCGGGGGTGGCTGTGCCTCGTGAGACGCCACAGGCCCGGTGGCAGGCGGGAGGTTTCCTGCGCCGCAGCCGCCAGCGGCCAGCGTCAATCCGGCGAGCAGTAGCGTTCCCACGATTCGGTGCATGTTTGACCCGGCCCCGCGCGATCGGATCGACACGTTATCAGCCTCGCGGACATTCGCTCCAGGCTGACAGACGTCCAAGCGCACCCGCGGCAATCCGGGCGGGACACAGCAAGCCCGGATCGGCCCGGACAGGATCGATGCTCACAAAAAAGCCGGGCCCGTCAGGACCCGGCCAATGCCGGCATGGGGGAGGGAACGCCGGCCTTGCACTTACACGGTGGGACACGGTACTCGCGGGACAAACGCGGAGAGCCTCACGCCGCGCGTCGTTGCGGCAGCGGGATGGAAGCGTGCGCCGCAGCGAGCGCGTCGGCACGATGCTGTGGCGAGTAAGCCACACCTTCGGCACGCACGAACTCGACATCGGTCACGCCAATGAAGCCGAGCACGTGACGCAGGTAGGTCTCCTGGAAATCGCTGGGCTGGCCGCTGTGCAGGCCGCCGCGGCCGCTGACGATGATCGCGCGCTTGCCCTTGGCCAGGCCTTCGGGGCCATCGGCGGTGTAGCGGAAGGTCTTGCCCGCGACCGCGACCCGGTCGATCCACGCCTTGAGCGTCGAAGGGATGCCGAAGTTGTACATCGGCACGCCCAAAACAATCACATCGGCGTCGAGGAATTGTTGCACGATGCGCTCGGAAGCCTCGGTTTCGGCCGGATCCGCCCCAGCCAGGGAACGACCGGTAAGATGCGGGATCGGATCGGCGTCGAGGTCGCGATAATCGATGCTCAGACCGGGCAGGGCGTCCAGCCACCGCGTTGCCACCGCGGCGGACAGCTCGCGAGTCACGGAATTTGCGCCCAGAGCGCTTGAATCGATGTGCAGGAGCTTCATTTCTATGACCTCGATGGGTCGTCTGATGCGGGCATCGCCGCGTTGGAGCAAAGTCTGCGTCGTTGCGTCAGTGGGATAAAGCTGCTTCAATATCACTAATTGTTCTATTATTGGAACTTCCGTCATGCACGATCTGAATGACCTGTACTACTTCGCCATGGTCGTCGACCACGCCGGGTTCGCCGCCGCGGAACGCGCGCTGGGCATTCCCAAGTCGCGCCTGAGCCGCCGCATCAGCCAGCTGGAAACCGACCTGGGCGTGCGCCTGCTGCAACGATCGACCCGCCGTTTCGCCGTCACCGAAGTCGGCAACAGCGTCTATCGCCACGCCCAGTCGATGCTGGCCGAGGCCCAGGCCGCGCGCGAAGTGGTCGACCGCCTCAGCGCCGAGCCGCGCGGGGTGATCCGGGTCAGCGTGCCGGTCGGTCTGGCCCAGCAGCAGATTCCCAAGCTGCTGCCCGAATTTTTGGCCAAATACCCACAGGTGCGCGTGCAGCTGCACGTCAGCAACCGCCGGGTCGACATCATCAACGAAGGCATCGACGTTGCCTTGCGCGTGCGCTCCAAGCTCGACGACGACGGCAGCCTGGTGATGCGCAGCTTCGGCCAGATCCAGGAGCTGCTGGTCGCCAGCCCGAAGTACCTGACCCGCATGGGCCGCCCGACCAATCCCGACGAACTGTCCGATCACGTCACCCTGAGCATCAGCGAAGACGACGCTCGCCAGCGCTGGGAGCTGCACGGCCCGGACGGCGAAGTGCGCAAGGTCGAACTCAAACCGCGGGTGATGGGTTTCGATTTCCCGATGCTGATGGCGCTGGCCGAGCAGGGCGTGGGCATCACCCTGCTGCCCGAGACCGTCTGTGCCGAAGCCGTGCGCCGCGGCGAACTGGAAGTGGTGCTGCCGAACTGGCGCCTGCCGCAGGGCATCTTCCACGCCGTATTCGCCTCGCGCCGTGGCCTGTTGCCGGCGGTGCGGGTGTTCATCGATTTCCTGGCCGAGAAGGCCCCGTCCCTGGTCGAATCCGCGCGCCTGCAATGCAGCGACATCAAGGGTATCCCGTGCCCCGACAGCATCGCCGGCCGCGACGGCAAGAAGCACGACAAGCCGGTGAAGATTTCCGCTCCGGCATGAGAGAATGCCCCGCGCCCGGTCCAGACCGGGCGCCTTGGGGGCGGCACCGCAACGGGCCGTCCCTGATCGATCCGGCGTTTGGGCTTAACCGCCGAACGCGCGATGATCGGTCGCCGGAGATCGCCTTCGTGCGTACCCGGGGAGCTGTAATTACGGAGAGATGGCCGAGTGGTTTAAGGCAGCGGTCTTGAAAACCGCCGAAGGGTCAAACCTTCCGTGGGTTCGAATCCCACTCTCTCCGCCATCGTCCCTGGCTTGATGGCGTCGTCGTCTCTGGTGGCGAGTCCTGCTGGTGCTCGGCGACTGAACGGTCTTGGTGGCTGATCCATAGTTACCTCGACCCAATTGAAACGCGCGCCCCTAGGCTGACATGTCGTCGCAGCCGCATGCGCGCGAATCCCACGGGTCGCTAACGACGATGGAACGCGTTGCCCGACATGATCGCGGTCGGCATATGGGCAGCCGGCGTCCTGTCGCCAGTGAATACGAAAGGTCTGCCGTCGATCTGGCGACTGCGTCTGGAATAGGTCACGCCGCCGAAGCGCAAGCGTGTTGAGGCAGCTATTTCACAGCCGCCTTCAGCGCGGCGAACGCCTGATCGGCAAATCTGCCGAGCGCGCCTTTCTGCGGTTGATAGTCGATGCCTTGCACTACGCTGACGGTCTTGTCATCGACTGCAATGCAATGAACGACAAACGTTCCGCTGGATTCGGACCCGCCCACGACGGTCACGAGTTTGCCCGGAGTGCTCTGCGAATTGGCGCGCAATCCGGCGCGCTGCGCGGCCTTGGTCACGACGCCGCTGCAGGTGTCCAGGCTCAATCGAGCGGCGGGCGTGCGCTCGACGTGATAAGTGACATTGAAATTATTTTCTTGCGCCAGTGCAGCAGTGGATGATCCGAGCAGCAAGGCAGCGCCTAATAGCGGAAGTGCGAGGTTCATGGCGAATTCCCGGTTGAGGTCCGGCAACAAGCTATCTCATTTCCTGACGGGGCTGGTGTAGGTTCCGTGTACGGGCGACGGCGCACCGGATGAGGGATGGCGCATTGCCGCGCCACTGGATGCGCTGCGAGCGTCCGTGAGCTTTCGGCCGTTGTGTTCTGCGCGATGCGATCTGACTTACCAGTCTTTGCGGGCGGGAAACGCAAGGATCGCCATGGCCTCGAGAATGACGCGGTTATTTCCTTTCTTGTCCGTGATCGACAAAGGCTGATCGTAGTGAGCCGACCGCACGATAAAGCAGGTGCCATTTACGCCCGTGTGGCGGTTGTACGACAAGCCCGGTTCGGCCCAGAACTTCTTGCCCAGCAAGGCGTTGAGTTTTTTGTCGCGGACGATGATGTCCCGATCCCCGATGATCAACGCCATTTCCGCGTTGCGGTAGTCGCGCGAAGCGCCTTCCCAATGGTTGCGGTCCTGTTCCTGGTCGCGATCGGTCAGTTGGTTCAGATCCTTGCTGAAGAAATCCTCCGGAATCGCGCTTTTCGATACGAAAAGCGCGGTGGTCTTCAGTTCGATCCGTTTTCCGTCGCGGTCGAAGATCACGTCCGGTATTGAGTCGGAAGTGACCGGGAAATCACCGGCCGGCGTGATGTTGTTCCCTAGTTGAAAAAAGCAGGCGCCGCTTTTGTCCTTGGTGAGTATCCCGAAGCCGCTGTCGATCAGATGGCGCCTTATCGCGCTGTTTACCGCGCCTTCTTGCTGGAGAAGCAAGCGATCCTTCGTGACGGCGACCAGGCTGGAGTCGAGTATCGCTTCGCCTACTTGTTCGATTTCGGCGACCGAGTCGTTGTGAATGCAGGCGCGCGCCGATTTGTGCTCGGCCGCGATGTGCTCGCTGATGAGGCTGTATTCCAGGTAATCGAACTCTGCCATGACCGCCTCGATGATCAACACGAGCAAGGAATACGTTTGCAGACGAGAAATACTCGGTCCAACAGGCGCGCGATTGCAAGTTGATCCGGATCGATGCCGTGACCTGAGCCGGCTGGCGGCGACGTTGCTTGACCGGTGAGATATCTCTTTGTGCCCGTCTAAACCTGGCCGTGTGACCGCTTCCGGCTTGCCGTCACGTTTCCGCAAGCAGAGATCGCAGATGAGCCGACGGCGCGACGCTGTTGCACGAACCGATCCGGCCATCACCCGTCCAAGGATGCGACATGTCGACGATCAAAGCCTTTCTGGAAGCAGGCAAATCCCTCATCACCCTCGGCGCCGGCGCCAATGCCGCGGCGCGGCAGCAGATTCGCGACGTAACCGGGCAGTTGGCCGACGAACTCGATCGGGCATTGTCTCTGGCCGATTCGTATTTGGTCGGAGTGCGCTTTTCCAAGGACGATCACGAACTCGCTGCCTATCTGTACGACGCGCGATCCAAGCTGATGGGCAGTTACCACGAGCACCACATTTGCGCGGGGCTGTATCAGCTGGCCGACAAGTTCGGGCAGATGTTCGATCCGACCCGGTTTTCGGTATCGCTGGGTTCTTATAGCGAAATTCCGCAATTGATCGAGCATCTCAAGAACGGTGAGCGCGCGGTCATCGACGATCTCGACGAGTTGATCGGCCAGTTTCACGAGCTGGCCGCGCGGCTGGACGCGGCGCCGGCGGAACAGAAAGAGCAGGCGCGGGCGGCGATTCTGGCTTCGGCCGACTATTTCCGCGACAAGCTCGCGCAGCAGCGCAAGCAAGTTAAAAATAGCCGGCGGCGGATCGTCGATACCTTATAGCGGCGCGGACGCCGCATCGCGGCGGGGTCCCATGATGGTGCTGGCTCCGACGACACGGGATTGCCGGACAATCGCATAGCCACTTGTCTACAACGACCCGCAACGGCCGCGCTAGCGATTCCGGCCGCCGCGCCCGCGCGAAGTTTTTTCGCGGCAGTGTCGATTCGGCCGCTGCTTGATCGTCGCCTTAGTGGAAGCCATGCGGTTTTCCACGATTCCCACCCGTTAAGGAGCGATGCCATGCAAGTCAAGCCGGTAGGTTGGTTCGAGATCTACGTCAACGACATCGAGCGTGCCCGCGCGTTCTACGAGGGCGTGTTCGCGCTCATGCTGGAAAAACTCGAAGGTCCCGATGCCGATTGGCAGATGTGGGCGTTCCCCGGTGCGATGGATCAGAGCAACGGCGCGTCGGGCGCGCTGGTGCATATGCCGGGCGCGCCGGTGGGCGGCAGCGGCACGATCGTGTACTTCATGTCGGCCGATTGCGCGGTCGAAGCCGGGCGTGCGGTCGCCCATGGAGGCACGGTCGACAAGGACAAGTTCTCCCTCGGCGAGTACGGCTTCGCGGCGCTGCTGACCGATACCGAAGGCAATACGATCGGCGTGCATTCGATGGAGTGAGGGGCAGGCGGACGGCCTACGCGCGAATCGCCGCGTTCGACGCGGCGATTCACGATTACGGCGCAGGACGGGTGCGCAATGCAACGCGGAAGCGGTTCCAGCCCCTGCATCGCAAGGGCCGGACGCTGTGTGCTGGTTCCGCGGCTTACAGCTCGATGCAGTCGAAGCTGACCTCGGGGTCGACTTCGGCGCTGTAGTCGACATCGTCGCGCTCGAAACCGAACAGCTTGAGGAACTCGTGCTTATAGCTGGCGTAGTCGGTGAGCTGGAACAAGGTCTCGGTGGTCACCTGCGGCCACAGCGCCTTGCATTCGCTCTGCACGTCCTCGCGCAGTTCCCAATCGTCCAGGCGCAGGCGGTTTTCCGAATCGGTTTCCGGCGCCTGACCGTCCTGGCGGTACATGCGTTCGCGCAGCAGGCGGTCGAGTTGATCGATCGGGCCTTCGTGCAGGCCTTTTTCCTTCATCACCTTGAACACCAGCGAGATGTACAGCGGCATCACCGGGATCGCTGAACTGGCCTGGGTGACGACCGACTTGAGCACCGCGACGTTGGCGCCGCCGCCGAGCTTCTGGCTCAGGCGCGCATCGAGTCGCTGCGCGGTCTGGTCGAGGTCGACCTTGGCCTTGCCGAGCGCGCCGTGCCAGTAGATCGGCCAGGTGATCTCGGTGCCGATGTAGCTGAAGGCGACCGTGCGCGCGCGCGGCGCCAGCGCGTCGGCGCGTTCGAGCGCGTCGATCCACAGTTCCCAGTCCTGGCCGCCCATCACCGTCACGGTGTCTTCGATTTCCTGCTCGGTCGCCGGTTCGACCGTGGCCTGGATGATGGTGTCCTTGTTGGTGTCGATCGCGGTCGAGGTGTAGGGCTCGCCGATGGTCTTGAGCGCCGAGCGCTTGAGTTCGCCGCCGCCCGGCAGCTTGCGCACCGGCGAGGCCAGCGAGTAGACGATCAGGTCGACCTGGCCGCCCATTTCGTTCTTGATCAGCTCGATCACCTGGGCGCGCGCTTCGTCGGAAAACGCGTCGCCGTTGATCGACTTGCTGTACAGCCCCTTGGCCTTGGCGAACTTGTCGAACGCGGCCGAGTTGTACCAGCCGGCGGTGCCGGGCTTCTTGTCGGTGCCGGGCTTTTCGAAGAACACGCCGAGGGTGTCGGCGCCGAAACCGAACGCGGCGGTGATGCGCGCGGCCAGGCCGTAGCCGCTGGACGCGCCGATCACCAACACTTTCTTCGGACCGTCTGCGCGCACGCCGCGGGCGACGGTGGCGTTGATCTGATCGCGGACATTGAGTTCGCAGCCGAGCGGATGCGTGGTGGTGCAAATGAAGCCGCGAACCTTGGGCTGAATGATCAACTCGATTACCTCGTCACTGGGCGATGGCCGGCAGTTTAGTACCTGCCATCGACTAATGCGCGGGTGGTAGGTGAGGGCGCGCAGGATGGGGCGCGACGACGCCCGCGAATCGGCGTCAGAAGCGCTCGTCGACCGGCAGATAGCGCCATTCGCCGACCGGCATCTTGCTCAGCGGAATGCGGCCGATACGCAGGCGTCTGGTCGATACCACCTCCAGGCCGACCTCGCCGCAGACGTGCCGCAACTGGCCCGGTTGCACGTTCTTGACCGCGAACCGCAGCCGGATCTCGTTCTGCCAGCTGACCTTGCACGGCGGCAGCGGGCGGCCAAGGTAATTCAGGCCGTGGGCGAGCTTCTTCAACCCGTATGGCGCGAGCTGACCGTTGACCTCGACCAGGAACTCCTGTTCGAGCTGCGCGTAATCCTCGTTCAGCCTGCGCCGCACGCGCGGGTCCTGGGTCAGCACCACCAGCCCGCTGGCGTCGGCATCGAGCGGCATCAGCGGGGCCAGATGCTGGAAATGGCGCTTGAGCCGGCGCACCCCCGACATATCGCCCTCGGCGTGGTTGACCGGCACGACCAGGCGGGCGCTCTCGTTGAACGGCAGCCCGGCCGGCTTGTGCAGCAGCATGGTGGCCGGCTCGGCGGGCTCGGCCCGCGCATCGGGGTCCAATTCGACCCGCTGGGCCATGATCGGCGCCTGCGGCTCCTCGACCACCTTGCCATCGACCCGGACCCAGCCGCCCTCGATGTATTGCTGGGCCTGCGCGCGTGAACAACCGATCAATTCGGCCAGGCATTTATCGAGTCGGACGGGTTCGGACATGAGGAAAGTCGATGTGGGAAGCGGCAAGTGTAAAGATATACGCCTGTCGCGCCGGAAATCCCCCGCAACCGGCGACGGCTTCACTCACAGGACGATATGAAGACTCCACCCGGTTTGCAGGCGCTGATCGACGACGGCGTGATCGACGAAGTGATGCGCCCGCTCAAGAGCGGCAAGGAAGCCGCGGTGTATGTCGTGCGCTGCGGCGACGAGATCCGCTGCGCCAAGGTGTACAAGGACATGGCCCAGCGCAGCTTCCAGCAGCGCGTGCAGTATCAGGAAGGGCGCAAGGTGCGCGGCAGCCGCGAGGCGCGCGCGATCGGCAAAGCCAGCAAATACGGCCGCAAGCAGCAGGAAACCGCCTGGAAGAACACCGAGGTCGACGCGCTGTACCAGTTGCGCGAGGCCGGCGTGCGCGTGCCCGAGCCGCACGGCTATTTCCACGGCGTGCTGGTGATGGAACTGGTGACCGACGCCGACGGCCATTCGGCGCCGCGCCTGGGCGAGGTCGAATTGGCGCCTGACCAGGCGCGCGGCTTCCACCGCTTCCTGGTGCGCCAGGTGGTCAAGATGCTGTGCGTGGGCCTGATCCACGGCGATCTGTCCGAATACAACGTGCTGGTCGCGCCGGACGGCCCGGTCATCATCGATTTCCCGCAGGTGGTCAGCGCGGCCGGCAACAACGCCGCGCGCACCATGCTGCTGCGCGACGTCAACAACCTCACCGCCAGCCTCGGCGCATGGGCGCCGGAGCTGCTCGATACCTGGTACGGCGAGGAAATGTGGGCGCTGTTCGTGGCCGGCGATCTGCATCCGGACAGCGAACTGACCGGCGTGTTCGTCCACGACGAATCGGCGGTGGACGTCGACAGCGTGCGTCACGCGATCAACGACGCGCGCGAGGAAGCGCTGATCCGGCAGCAGGGGCGCGAGGCGGCGGCCGAGGCGGATTAGGGCGCGCGCTTCGGTCTGTCCGGGGCGGCATGATGCCGCCTGGCTCCGGTACAGTCATGGCTATACGGTCAGGGCGGGCGCGGCGCGGCATGGAAATGGTTCTGTTCATCGGCGCCCAGGGCGCGGGCAAGTCGCGTTTTTATCTCGACCGATTCTTCGCCACCCACGTGCGGGTCAATCTGGACATGCTCAAGACCCGCCATCGCGAGCGGCTGTTGCTGCGCGCCTGTTTCGAGATGAAACAGCACTTCGTGGTCGATAACACAAACCCGACCCGCGACGAACGCGCCGCTTACATCGTCCAGGCGCGTGAGCATGGTTTCGCGGTGCGGGGCTATTATTTCGACGTGCCCTACGACGACTTGCTGTCGCGCAACGCCCAGCGCGAGGGCAAGGCTCGGGTGCCGGAGGTCGCGATACGCGCGACCCTGAAGCGATTGCAACCGCCGGCCTGGGCGGAAGGCTTCGAACAGCTCTACACGGTGCAGGTGCGCGATGGCGGCTGCATCGTGACCGATTATGAATCTGAAAGTGAAGGCGTGCGATGAAGTTCGAAAATCTCGATGCGCGCATGCGCGTCTACGAAACCGCTCATGACCACTGCGTACTGCCTGGTCTGCATATTGTGGTACGCCTGGACGGCAAGAACTTCACCCGCCTTACCAAGGAAACCTGGCCGTTCGAAGCGCCGTTCGACCCTTGTTTTCGCGACCTGATGCTCGATACCGTCACCCACCTGATGGAGTGCGGGGTCAGCGCGGTGTATGGCTATACCCAGAGCGATGAAATCTCTCTGCTGCTGCGACAGGACGACAACAGCTTCGGTCGCAAGACCCGCAAGCTGATCTCGGTGCTGGCCGGCGAGGCCAGCGCCAAGTTCAGCCTGGGCTTGGGCGGCGTGGGTGTTTTCGACGCGCGGGTGTCGCAATTGCCTTCGACAGCGAGTGTGATCGAGTACTTCCGCTGGCGCCATGAGGATGCACATCGCAATGCGCTCAGCGCGCATTGCTATTGGCTGCTGCGCAAGCGCGGCGATAGCGCACAGGCCGCGAACCAGGCCTTGCTCGGCCTGTCCACCGCCGGAAAGAACGAACTGCTGTTCCAGCACGGCATCCAGTTCAACGATCTGCCGGCCTGGCAGAAGCGCGGCACGGCGATCCATTGGGAGGATTACCAAAAGCCCGCGTTGGATCCCAAGACCGGCGAAGCGATCACTGCGCAACGCCGACGGCTGAGCCGCAACCTCGAATTACCGCTCGGCGAGGCGTACGCCGAGTACGTGCGCGGCTTTGTGATCTGATGGCATCGCGTCATTCGGTGATCGGCGATTGCACGGACGCCGCCGATCATCGCCGCGGCATCGGCCTTAACGCCTCAGCGGAGACCCCGCCAACAACCCACCGAACCCGATCAGCACCGCACCGAACACGCGGTCGATCCAGCGGCGCGCGCCCAGCAGTCGCGCTTTCAGCGCTCCGCCCGAAAACAACAAGGCCACCAGGCCGAACCACAGCACGTGGGTGGCGGATACGAACGCGCCGTAGCCGATTCGCGTCGCCAGCGGCGTGCTCGGCTGCACCACCTGCAGGAACAGGCTGACAATGAACACCGTGCATTTCGGGTTCAAGGCGTTGGTCAGGAAGCCAACGCGCAGCGCGGCCAGATCCGACAGCCCGGCGGTGTCGGAGTCGGCCGCCGATGCGTCGGCCGCGGGCGCGCGCAGCATTTTCCAACCAAGGTAGATCAGGTACAGCGCACCGGCGATCTTGAGCACCGCATACAGGCGCAGCGACTGCTGAATCACCAGCCCGACCCCGAGCAGGGTATAGGCCACATGCACCCACACGCCCAGGCCGATGCCGAGCGCGGTCAACAGGCCGGCGCGGCGCGAGCGCAGCAGGCTGTTGCGCGACACCATCGCGAAGTCCGGCCCGGGGCTGATCACGGCCAGTACGGTGATGGTGAGTACGGCTAACAGTTCCTGCATGGGCGATTCGTCGCGTATCGGAGTTAGGCGCTAAATTAGTCGGGTGCGGCCAGGGCGACAAACGATGAATAGTCACGACGGTAGTGAGAAAAATTCACGATCGGGCAGGGCGCCGCTGCCGCCGCTGGGCGGCTTGCGCTGTTTCGAGGCGGCCGCGCGGCTGGGCAGCTTCTCCCGCGCCGCCGAGGAACTGCACCTGACCCACGGCGCGATCAGCCGCGCGGTGCGTTCGCTCGAAGACGCGCTCGGCGTGGCCTTGTTCGAGCGCCGCAACCAGCGCGTGCATCTGACCGCGGCCGGGGCGACCTTGCGCGACGCGGCGGCGTCGGCCTTCGACGGGCTCGCCGCCGCCGTGCATGCGCTGCGCAGCACGCCGCGTTCGCCGGTGCTGGTGCTGTCGTGCGAACCGACCTTGCTGATGCGCTGGCTGATCCCGCGGTTGCCGTCGTTGCATGCCCTGCATCCGCGGATCGCGCTGCAGCTGGTCGCCGGCGGCGGGCCGGTCGGATTCGGCGAGGTCGATCTGGCGATCCGGCGCGACGATTTCGAGCGCGATGCGCGGGTGCATGCGCAGTTCCTGTTCGAGGAACGGATCGGGCCGGTGTGCAGCCCGCGTCTGAGTGCTCAGGTCGTGAGCGGTACCGGTTCGCGCCTGCGCCTGCGCGCGCGGGCCACGCGATTGCACAGCGCGACCCGGCCGGGTGCGTGGAATGATTGGGCGCGCGCGAGCGGCCGCGACCTGGCCGACGCGCCTTCGCAGCGTTTCGAGCATTTCTATTTCAGCCTGCAGGCGGCGTCGGCCGGGGTCGGTGTGGCGATCGGGCCGTGGCAGCTGGTGCGCGACGAGATCGATGCCGGCCTGCTCGAAGCGCCGTTCGGTTTCGTCGCCGACGGCAGCGCGTATCACCTGTTGTCGCCGGCGCCGATCGCGCCGGACTCCGATGCCGCGCATCTGCTCGACTGGCTGCGTTCGCAAGCCTGAATACGCCGATGCGGCGCGGAAGCGCCGGCCATGAAAACGGCCGATGGCCGCGGCCTGGCGCGAAAAAAAAACCGTCCCGTCGCGGCCGGTGGTGCGTGCGCGTAACCCGATCGGGTGGCCAGCCACGCTCGCCGATCGCCTGACGCAGCTGAATGAACACGCCGCCGAATCCTGTGTTCTCCCCATGCAGGAAGGAATCGGCATCGCGATGTGCGATCCCTGATTCGCGACAGTCAGCTTGTTTAACTTATGCATGACTCCGCCCGCGGCGCGTTCGCATTCGACATGAATGCCGATCGCGCTCGAATGCGTTTTGCAATGTGCAAGCCAGTTCTCGATTCGTTGCCGAATTTGTTGTGCATGTCGCAGATGCGTGTGTTTGCGCGTGCTTGAATGCTTCACGGCGAGGTGATTCGCTCGCACACGAAAGCAGGCCGATGGCCGGTTTTTTGTGCGACGCAGCGATCAGAGCGACTCGCCACAGGGGCGGCGCCGTGATGCGGCGTCGATAAGGATGGCGAGTAAGGATCACTCGTTCTATGGACGCGCTCGTTTCTTTTTCTATCGCGCTTGATGCGCCCGAGCCGGCGATTCCGCCGAGCCTGCGCCGTGCGTGCGAGTTTTCGCGCCGCGTGCGTTGTCGTGCGCTCACCGTCATGTCCCCTGTGTCCCAACGAACGCGGCCCCGGTGTGCAATCGGGGCTTTTTTACGCGGTTTCTCAGCTCCAGCCGGATAGCGCGGCGAGAGAAAGAAATTCGCGTGGATGCACGTGCATGAACCGTCGGCCATGGACAGCCGATGGTGAAGTCGAGTGCTTCGGCGCTCGATGCAACGCACGCCGGGACTGAGCGCGCGCCGGAGCCGGCACGCCTGCACGCTTCCAGGACGGAGGCGGACGGGATCACGTGGGGACGCAATCGCTGCGTCCTTTAATCGATATCTCAAGGAGGATAGACCCATGAACCGCATCTTGAACCTGCAGAAGCTCGCCATCAGCGCCGATCCGAGCGACGGCGCCGCCGGCGACAGCACCAGCAGTTTTGCCGGCTGCAACTGCTCGACCAGCAGCAACGGCAGCTGCCTGTGCAGCGGCGAAGTGACCATCGCGGTCTGAGTCGTGGTCGGAGCCCCGGGGAGGCAACGCCTCCCCGGGCTCCAATCGATCAAGCAGCACCGACGACGCGAACGGCGACGCGCGATCGACCGCGTGCGCGCGCCGAGCGCGGGTTTCGGGCAGACAACCACTATCGCTCGCCGCGACCATCGCGAGTGCGCGCACGGACAATCAATCAACCAGGGGATGGGGCATGGGCGAGCTGCTGATACAGGACAAACAGCTGTTCTCGATGGCGAGCAAGGAGTTCTACGAACCCATGTCGCGCTATCAACCCTTGCTCGGCGATTACCACGCGCAGGTGCGGCGTCTGCTTCCGCCCGATTGGCGCATCGACCAGCACAATGTCTGGTGGGGTTGCGCTTATGAGGGCGCGCAGATTCCCGCGCAGGGCTGGAAGATCCATCTGTCGGCCACGCCCGCGCATTCGCCGGCGATCCTGATGACCGTGGCGCGGATGATGATCGAGCGCCGGGTCACCTTCAAATTCCTGGTCGACCGCACCTTGCTGCATCTGTCCAACGGCAAGCGCTGGTCGCGCGGCGCGGCCGGAAAGTTCATCACTGTCTATCCCACCAGCACCGAGCATTGCGCCGAGTTGCTGGAGGATCTGCATCGGGCCACGATCGGTTACTGGGGCCCGTACATCCTGTCCGACCGCCGCTACAAGGACAGCCGGATCGTGCATTACCGCTATGGCGGTCTGTTGCCGGTCAAGCGCCTGGACGTCAGTGGCCGCACCGTGCATGTGATCCAGGATCAGGACGGCAACTACATCGACGACGAGCGCACGCCGTTCTTCCATCTGCCCGACGGCGTGCAGGATCCGTTCGAGCAGCCCTCCGCGGCGAGCGTCGACGAAGGCGAGGACGGCACCCTGTGCAAGGGACGCTATGAAGTGCGCGAAGTGCTGGCGTCGAGCAATCCGGGCAGCGTGTACCTGGCCTGGGACCGCCACGGCGAGCGCGAGGTCGTGATCAAGGAAGGCCGGCCGTACACCAACGTCTCGGCGCGCGGCCTGGATGCGATGCAGTTGCTCAAGAAGGAGCACCGTCTGCTCGGCCTGATCGCCGATCTCGGGATCGCGCCCAAGCCGCTGGATTTCTTCCTCGACTGGGAGCACGCCTACCTGGTCGAGGAATACCTGGAGGGCAGCCACACCTTGCGCGGCCATCTGCTGCAGATCGGCCTGCTGTTGCGCACCCGGCCGACCGTCGAGTACGCGCGCGAGTACTACCGCCGTTATCGCCACTTGTTCATCGAACTGGCGAAGATGGTCAAGGCGCTGCACGACCGCAACATCGTCTTCAGCGATCTGTCGATGGCCAACGTGATGGTGTTCATGCGCGACAGCGACGACCAGTATCCGACCTTGAAGCTGATCGACTTCGAGGGCGCGTACGAGGAAGGCATCGATGTGCCCACCCATCTGATGACCCCGGGGTTTTCGACCCAGCAGGCGGCCGACCGCGGCATGTCGACCAAGCGCGACGACTACTATTCGATCGGCGGGCTGATGATGGCCGGCCTGTTCCCGATGAATTCGCTGCTGGTGCTCGATCGCGACGCGCACCGGCGCTACATCGACGCGTGCCGGCGCGATTTCGACCTGCCCGACGATCTGGCCGAACTGATCCTCGCGCTGTTGCACCCCGACGAAGAACAGCGGCCGGGCATGGAGCATGTGATCGAGGTGCTGTCGGCCGAGCACGAGCCGCGCGAACCGAACATCGGCACCTATGAACTGGACCGGATCGATCTGGATCAGACCATCGAACGCATCCTGGGCTACGCCGACTCGGTCGCCGATTTCGATCGCAACGACCGGTTGTATCCGGCCGATGCGATGGTGTTCGACACCAATCCGCTCAGCATCGCGCACGGCGCCTGCGGCGTGGCCTATGTGATGCAGCGCGCGCGCGGCACGGTCGATCCGCGCGTGATCGAATGGATCCGCGCGCAGAACCTCAACATCAAGGGACGCACTTATTCGCCGGGCCTGTACACCGGGCTGGCCGGCATCGCCTGGTCGATGCTGGAACTGGGCCTGCGCGATGAGGCGATCGAGGCCATGGAGCACACCCGCGAGCATCGCCTGCTGTGGAATTCGCCGACCCTGTTCGACGGCGCATCGGGGTGGGCATGGCGCAGTTGCGGTTCTTCCGCGAGACCGGCGACCAGGCGTATCTGGAGGCGGCGCGCAAGGTCGGCAATTTCCTGATCGAAAGCCGCGAGGTCGATCCCGAGCTGTTCCCGGGCTGCTTCTGGAATGCGCCCGAGGGCGTGTCGTCCAGCCTGGCGCACGGCGCGGCGGGCATCGCGCTGTTCCTGCTGTACCTGCATTACGCCACCGGCGAGGAGCGGTTCCTGGCGACCGGGCAGCAGGCGATGGAATGGGTGATGCACAAATCGGTGCGCAACATCGAAGGCGGCCTGACCTGGCGCGCGCGCGACCGCACCGCGACCTTCACCCCGTACTGGCGCTGGGGCAGTTCCGGCATCGGCCGGGTGTTGCTGCGCTACTGGCATGCGAGCGGCGAAACCGATTATGCCGTGCCGCTGGAACAGATCCATATCGAATGCGATCGCAAGTACACGATCTTTCCCGGCTATTTCTTCGGCATCGCCGGGATCGCGGAAATGTACCTGGACATGGCGCGCTTCCCGCGCTGGGAATCGATGGCGATGGCGGCGACCCGGCGGTTGCTGGCCGGCGCGATGCTGTTCCCGGTCGAACGCGAGGGCGGCCTGGCGTTTCCGGGCGAATCGCTGACCCGGATCAGTTGCGACTTCGGCACCGGCGGCGCCGGCGTGGCGCTGGTGATGGACCGGTATCGCAAGCGCGACGGCGCCTCGTTCATGCTCGACGAACTGTTGCCGGACTGGGCGCCGCAGGATCGCCCGGAGCCGGCGTGCGAGGCCTTGTCATGAGGCCTGCGCCGATCGCGATCGATCGCTTGAATCCCGGTTCGCTCGGCCGCGCGCAAGGATGCGCGTAGCGATGAACGCATCGACGAGCGCGAAAGCAGGCGAAGACGGGCTGGAGCTGGGCGCGCAGGGTCGGCGCATCTACGCGTTCGCCCGGCCGTACGCCGGGCGGATCGCGCTGTCGCTGCTGCTGATCATGATCGCCACCGCGATCGGGTTGCTGCTGCCGCTGGGGATCAAGCGATTGTTCGATCAGATGCTGGCCGAGCGCGACACCGCGACCATCCACCTGGTGACTCTGGCCTTGCTCGGCATCTTCGTGCTGCGCGCGGTGTTCGGTTTCCTCGGCCAATTCCGCCTGCAACTGGTCGGCGACAGTGTGGTCGCCGAATTGCGCGTGCGCGTGTTCGAACACCTGCACACGCTGGGCCTGGACTATCACATCCAGCAGCGCATCGGCGATCTGCTGTCGCGGCTGGGCAACGATGTCGCCGCGGTGCGCAACATCGTCGCCAATCTGTCGGTGTACGTGGTCATCAACCTGTTCCAGTTCGTCGGCGCGGCGGTGGTGATGCTGGGCATGAACTGGCGCATGGGCCTGCTGGTGCTGGCGGTGACGCCGCTGACCACGATCGTCACGCGCGGCTTCGGTCCGGTGTTGCGCCGGCTGTCGGCCAAGATCCAGGACGAACTGGCGCATTCGACCACCATCGCCCAGGAATCGCTGACCGGAATCGAGCTGATCAAGGCCTACGCGCGCGCGCCGCGCGAGGCCCAGCGCTATCGCAGCGGCATGAACCGCTATCTCGCCGTGGTGCTGAGCGCGCGCCGCACCGATGCATTCTTCAATGCCCTGATTTCGCTGCTCACCGCCAGTTCGACCATCGCCATCTTCTGGTACGGCGGCCTGCAGGTGATGGCCGGCCGGCTCAGCGCCGGCAGTCTGGTCGCGTTCCTGCTGTATTCGCAGAACATCACCCAAAGCATCGTGACCTTGTCGCAGCAGTACTCGGCCTTCAGCCAGGCGGCCGGCGCGTCCCGACGGGTGTTCGAGATCCTCGACATCGAGCCGAGCCTGCGCGAGCGCGACGATGCGGTGGAACTGCGCAGCGAGCGCGCGGTGGTCGAGTTCGACGCGGTCGACTTCGCCTACCGCGCCGACGAGCCGGTGCTGGCCGGCATCCAGTTGCGCGCCGAACCCGGTCAGACCGTGGCCCTGGTCGGCCACAGCGGCGCCGGCAAATCGACGCTGATCCGGCTGATCCCGCGCTTGTACGACGTCGGCGCCGGCGCGGTGCGGATCAACGGCCGCGACGTGCGCGACTACACCCTGGAATCGTTGCGCCAGTCGGTGGCGATGGTGTCGCAGGACGTGTTCCTGTTCGGCACCAGCGTGCGCGAGAACATCCGCTACGGCCGCCTGGACGCCAGCGACGAAGAAGTCGAGGCCGCCGCGCGGGACGCGCACGCGCACGAGTTCATCGAACGCCTGCGCGACGGCTACGACACCCAGATCGGCGAGCGCGGCCTGCAGCTCAGCGGCGGCCAGCGGCAGCGCATCTCGATTGCCCGCGCACTGCTCAAGGATGCGCCGATCCTGTTGCTGGACGAGGCCACCTCGGCGGTCGACGGCGCGGCCGAGGCGCTGATCCAGCAGGCGATCGAACGGCTCAAGCGGCAGCGTACGACCTTCGTCGTCGCGCATCGCCAGGCCACCGTGCGCAATGCCGACGTGATCCTGGTGCTGGAGCACGGACGCATCGTCGAACGTCCCAGCTACGCCGAATTCATCGCCCGCGACCACGGCCTGGCGGTCGCGTTGCGCACGCGTCAGAACCCGGAGCCGGCGGCCGAGCCGGTCATGGTGGAGTGAGCGTCATGGATGTGATCAAAGCGAAAAAAACCGGATTCATGCCGAAGCGAAGCGGCTGGTGGCTGGCCGGCGGCAGCGTGGCCCTGGTCGCGATCAGCGCCGCGCTGATGGGCCTGGGCGAAGCGATGCCGAGCGCGCAACGTTCGGACCTGTGGATCGACGCGGCCACGCGCGGCGACATGGTGCATGAGATCCGCGCCACCGGCACCCTGGTGCCGCGCGACGTGCGCTGGATCACCGCGGCCACCGCCGGCACCGTGCAGGAGGTGCTGGTGCTCCCGGGCGCGCGGGTCGCCGTGGATACGGTGATCCTGCGGCTCGGCAATCCGGCCGCGCTGGCCGCGCTGGAAAAGGCGCGCGCGGCGCTGGCCGGCGCCGATGCCGATGTCGCCGCCCAGCGCACCGCCTTGCAGTCGCAGTTGCTCGATCAGGAAGCGACGCTGACCAAGGCCGAATCGGTGTACCAGATCAGCAAGGCCAAGACCGAAGCGCAGGCGCGCGCCGAGGCGGCCGGCGCTTCGTCGAAGATGGAACTGCGGCAAAGCCAGATCACCCTGGTCCAGGATGGCAATCTGGTCGCGGTGGAAAAACGCCGCGCCGCCGCGGCGAGGCAGAACTTCGATGCGCAGATGCGCGCCGCGCAGGCCAAGCGCGATGAAGTCGCCAGTGCGTTCGAACTGGCGCGACAGGACGTGGCCGCGCTGGAAGTCCGCGCCGGCATCGACGGCATCCTGCAGCAGATGGACGTTGAACCCGGGCAACAGGTTCCGCTCGGCACCAGCCTGGCGCGGGTGGCGCGGCAGGAGGTGCTGATCGCGCGGCTACAGGTGCCGGAAGTGCAGGCCAAAGACCTGAGCCTGGACCTGCCGGTGCAGGTCGATACCCACAACGGCGTGGCCGAGGGCCGGATCAGCCGGATCGACCCAGCGGTCAAGGAAGGCCGGGTCACGGTCGACGTCGGTTTCGCGCGTCCGCTGCCCTCCGGCGCGCGGCCGGACTTGTCGGTCGACGGCCGCATCGTGCTGGCGCGTCTGCGCGATGTGCTGAGCATTGGCCGGGCCGCGAGCGCGACGCCCGGTTCGGGCTCGCGCGTGTTCGTGCTGACGACCGGCAGCGATATCGCGCGGCGCACGCAGGTGGCCTACGGCCGCGCCTCCGGCGATCGCATAGAAGTGCGTTCGGGCCTGCGCCCGGGCGATCAGGTGATTCTTTCCGAAACCAGTCAGTGGGACCGCTACGACACCCTCAAGGTGCGTTGATCACTACGGAGCGCGCATGAACGCAGCAGCCAGTTTCCAATCCCTTCAGGGCGAAGGCGTTGCCGCGACCGGCGAGGCGTCGGCCGTACACGCCGCCGCGGCCGCCACGCCGCTGATCCGGCTGCGCGGGCTGGACAAGGTCTTCGATACCGACGAAGTGCAGACCCACGCGCTGTCGGCGGTGTCGCTGGAGATCGCGCGCGGCGATTTCGTCGCCATCACCGGGCCGTCGGGTTGCGGCAAATCGACTCTGCTGTCGATCCTCGGCCTGCTCGATGCGCCCAGCGGCGGCGAGTACTGGCTCAACGGCCGCGATGTCGCCGGGCTCGGCCGCGCGGCGCGCGCGCAGATCCGCAACGACGAGATCGGCTTCATCTTCCAGTCGTTCAACCTGATCGCCGATCTGAGCGTGGAGGAAAACGTCGAACTGCCGTTGACCTACCGCAACGCGATCGGCCGCGACGAGCGCCGCCGCCGCGTAGCCAGCGCGCTCGAACGGGTGGGCATGGCGCATCGCGCGCGGCACTACCCGGGGCAGTTGTCCGGCGGCCAGCAGCAGCGCGTGGCGGTGGCGCGCGCGCTGGTCGGCGAACCGGCGATCCTGCTCGCCGACGAACCCACCGGCAACCTCGACAGCCACAACGGCGAGGCGGTCATGGGCCTGCTCGAAGATCTGCATCGCGGCGGTTCGACCTTGTGCATGGTCAGCCACGATCCGAGCTTCGCCGCGCGCGCCGGGCGCGTGGTGCGCATGCTCGACGGGCGCATCCATTCCGACAACGCGGAAGCGGTGTGAGCATGGCCGCGATGCTGATCCTGGGCGAATGGCTGCGCGCGTGGCGCAATCTGCTGCGCAAGCCGGGTTATCTGCTGGTCGCGGCGCTGACCCTCGCGCTCGGCGTGGCCGCCAGTTGCGCGGTGTTCTCGCTGCTCTATCAGGGACTGCTGCGGCCGCTGCCGTTCGCGCAGCCGCAACAACTGGTCGCGATCGGCATGGACTACGAAGGCAGCGTGGTCGCCGCGCCGGCGATCCAGCGCAGCCTGCGCGAACTGCCGGAATTTTCCGCCAGCGGCATCGCCTCCTCGTTCGTGCGCAACGTCAATGTCGTGCGCGACGATGCGTTGCTGGTCAGTCCGTTGTTGCTGGCCGACCATGGATTCCTGCAAACGCTCGGCGTGCGCATGGCGCTGGGCCGCAATTTCAGCGACGCCGAGGATCGCCCCGAAGGCGACCGGGTGGTGGTGATCGGCCACGGCTTCTGGATCGCCCAGTTCGGCGGCGATGCGAACGTGCTCGGCCGTTCGATCGTGCTGGAAGGCAAGCCGGCGCGGATCATCGGCGTGCTGCCGAAAGACTTCGCCTGGGTCGAGGACTTCGACCTGCTGGTTCCGATGCGGCTCGCGCCCATCAGCCAGGACATGGACACCAACCAGTATGCGATCGCGCGCCTGCGCGGCCCGGCCGCGGGGTTGAACGCGCGAATCGACGCGCGCATCCACGCCTTGATCGGCGACCTGCGCTCGGGCATGGCGCCGGAGGCGTACCAGCATCTGTCGCGCCAGCGTTACCTCGCCATGCCGCTGCGCGAGTTCTACACCGGCGCCACCGGCGCGACCTTGTGGCTGTTCTTCGCCGCGGCCCTGTGCGTGCTGGCGATCGCCGCGATCAACCTGACCAACCTGGTGATCCAGCGTTCGATCGTGCGCACCCACGACAGCGCGGTGCGCGCGGCGTTGGGCGCGTCGGGCCTGCGCTTGGCGATGCCGGCGTTCGCCGAAGCGCTGTTGATCGGCGCCTGCGGCAGTGTCGCCGGAATCGCGCTGGCCTGGGCCGGCCTGCGGCTGTTGGGCGGTTCGGTGCCGCCGCAGTGGTTGCCTGGCGGACGCATCGCGCTGGTCGCGGCCGGCGGCTGGTTCGCGCTGGCGATCGGCGTGCTGGTGGCGTTGCTCGCGGCCGTGCTGGGCGTGTGGCGCGGCCGCGTGCGCAGCCTCAGCGCCGAACTGGTCGGCGGCGGCCGCTCCGGATTGAGCCGGCACGCCGGGCGTCTGGGGCGGGTACTGGTGATCGCGCAGGTGGCGCTGGCGGCATTGTTGTTGGTGGTCGCGAGTTTGTTCATGCGCAGCCTGTACGAATTGAATTCGGTGCCGCTGGGGTTCGACGCGACCTCGGTGGAGACCTTCAAGCTGGCGCCGGTGCGGCGCATCTACACCGACATCGACGCGGTCAACGCGCAGACGCGCGCGGTGCTCGATCGCTTGCGCGCGTTGCCGGGCGTGCAGTCGGTCGCGGTGACCGGCAACCTGCCGCTGGGCTCGCAGCTCAATCTGCCGGCGACCCTGGCCGACGGGCGCTCGATCCAGCCGCAGTACCGCCCGGTCGACGGCGACTACTTCGCGCTGTTCGCCATCGCCAGCAGCGCCGGGCGCGTGTTCGACGCGCGCGACAGCCACGGCGCCGAACCGGTGTGCGTGGTCAGCGCCGCGTTCGCGAGCGCCTATTTCAAGGGCGATCCGTTGGGCCAGACCCTGCGCATGGGCCGCGGCGACGGCAATGCGATGCCGACGATGCGGGTGGTCGGCGTGGTCGGCGATGTGCGCCAGTTCGGGCCGGCCGAACCGGCGCCGCCGATCGTGTACGTGCCGCTCGCGCAGATGCCGCCCAAGTTGTGGAACACGATGCGCGAATTCGGCCCCTTGAACTACGCGGTGCGCACGCGCGGGCAGATCGCGAACCTGGAGCCGGCGCTGCGCAAGGCCGTGGCCGAGGCGGCGCCACGGCAACCGATCGGCGATATCCGTTCGATGCGCTCGGTGGTCGATGAAGCGATGGGCGAAAGCCGGCTGCAGTTGCTGCTGGTCGGATTGTTCTCGCTGCTGGCGCTGTCGCTGGCCTGCATCGGGCTGTATGCGGTGCTGTCGGTCAACGTGGCCGCGCGCCGTCACGAGTACGGCGTGCGCGCCGCGCTCGGCGCGAGCGCGCGGCGTCTGCTGGCGCTGGTGTTCCGCGACAGCGCGGTGCAGGTCGCGATCGGCCTGGGCGCGGGCTTGCTCGCGGCGTTGCTGGCGGCGCGGGTGATCCGGCGTTTCCTGTTCGGGGTCGGCGCGGCCGATCCGCTGGCGATGCTGGCGGTGGCGCTGGTGTTGGCGCTCGCCGCGGCCGTGGCCACCGCGCTGCCGGCGTTGCGGGTCGCGCGCTCGGACCCGATGCAGGCGCTGCGCGTGGATTGAGCCGGCCGCGCATGCGGCGCCGGTTCAAGTGCCCTGAAAGCCCGATGGCAGTTCGCGCAGCCGCGCCACGTCGCGCAACGGCGGCGCGCCGAATAGGCGCGCGTATTCGCGGCTGAACTGCGAGGGGCTTTCGTAGCCGACCGCGTGGCCGGCGCTGGCCGCGTCCATGGCCTGGCCCAGCATCAGCCCGCGCGCCTGCTGCAGACGCAGTTGCTTCTGGTACTGCAACGGGCTCATGCGGGTGACGGTCTTGAAGTGCGCGTGCAGGGCCGAGGCGCTCATACGCGCGTGCGCGGCGAGTTCGGCCATGTCGAAGGGTTCGCGGAAATTGCGCTTGATCCAGTCGATCGCGCGATGCACCTGACGGCCGCGGCTTTCGCCGTGGGCGATGTCGTACAGGCGCGAGGCCTGCTCGCCCTTGATCAGGCGGTACAGGATTTCGCGTTCGATCAGCGGCGCCAGCATCGCAATGTCGGCGGGCGTGTCGAGCAGATTCAACAGACGCACCGCGGCATCGAGCAGATCGGCGGTGGCGTCGCTGAGCATCAGGCTGGGCCCAGGCGCGGTCTCGACCGCCGGCGGCAGTCCCGATTCGATCCACAGCGCGCTCAGCAGCGCCGGTTCGAGATCGATGCGCAGGCACAGATAGGGTTCGTCCTCGCTGGCGTGAACGATCTCGCCGATGATCGGCACGTCGACCGAGACCACCAGATAGCGCTGGCGATCGTATTCGTAGATGCGATCGCCGAGGATCACCCGCTTGCGGCCCTGGGCGACGATGCAGACCGCGGGCCGATGCAGTTCGTGCAGCGCATCGACCGGGCGGCTGCAACGGATCAGCTGAACCCGCGGCAATGCGGTCGGATGCAGGCCGTCGCCGTCGGAGTATCGGTCAATCGCGCGAGCGAGCAGGTGTGCGGCAGTCATGATGGGAACATCGCCTCGGTGGGATGCGGGCCGTGGTTTTCAGCGAATTACGCCGATCGGCCCGATGCGGCGATGATCCGCGCGCGGCGATGGCCGGACAAGCCTTCGCGGGCGGGTCTGGAGGATCGTGCAAGAGTGCGCGGCGATCGTGCTATCGCCGCGGGGCCGCGGTTCCTCAAAGTTCGCCGCAGGCCGGACGACCCGCGTCCGCCGTCCGAACACGAGGAAACCGACATGAGCGACAACACTTCTCTGCACGGCAAGACCGTATTGATCACCGGCGCCAGCAGCGGCATCGGCGAGGCCACCGCGAAGCTGCTGGCGCAGCGCGGCGCCAACGTGGTGATCGGCGCGCGCCGCGGCGAGCGGCTGCAGGCGCTGGAGCAGGCCATCACCGCGACCGGCGGATCGATCCGCCAGCGCCTGCTCGACGTCACCGACGCGGCCGATGTCGCCGCGTTCGTCGCTTACGCCCAGCAGCAATTCGGCCGCGTCGACGTGCTGGTCAACAACGCCGGGATCATGCCGCTGTCGCCGCTGAGCGCGCTCAAGCTTGACGAGTGGAACCGCATGATCGACGTGAACATCCGCGGCGTGCTGCACGGGATCGCGGCGATCCTGCCGGTGATGCAGGCGCAGGGATCGGGCCAGGTGATCAACGTCGCGTCATTGGGCGCGCACTACGTGGTGCCGACCGCGGCGGTGTACTGCGCGACCAAGTTCGCGGTGTGGGCGATCTCCGACGGCCTGCGCCAGGAGAGCGACACGATCCGGGTGACCACGATTTCGCCGGGTGTGGTCGAGTCGGAACTGGCCGACACCATCACCGATCCGGCCACCGCGCAGGGCATGAAGGAATTCCGCCGCATCGCGATCCAGCCCGATGCGATCGCGCGCGCGATCGCGTTCGCGATCGAACAGCCGGCCGATGTCGATGTCAGCGAAGTGATCGTGCGGCCGACGGCGGGGACGTTCTGATCCGGCGGTTTATGGGGGTGAATCCGCGCGCACTCGAACGGGTGCGCGTTTGTCCCGATGCGAGGCCATCGCTAACGGTTCCGATTAATCCGGCCGTGCGATCGAGGACCTCAAAAAGCAGCCTGTCGCCGCGATACCGTGGGCACAGGCTGTCTACATTGGCGCTACAGAGGTTTCGATGGCTTGAGTCGGGTTGGGCCGGATTGAGCTGAGCCGCGGCGAACCGTAACACCGACGTCAACTGCCGCCGCATCCACCACAACCGCCGCCGCAACCACCGCCCCCGCCGCCATCGCCACCCCCACCGCCGCCACCCCCATCTCCGCCGCCTACGCCGCCGTGACCACTCGGTTCGCGCACCAGGTTGTAGCTTTCCAGCGGCGTGCCCATCAGCGCGGCAGGGCCGATCAGGGCGACGTAGGTCAGCGCATCGCCTGGGGCCTCGTTCGCCTGGCGGCGTGCGCGGTACAACTCCCATTCGCCGGCGCGGCTGGTCGCGTCGGCCGGGATCGCCATCCGCACCAAGGTGATCAGCATCATCAGCACGGTCAGCACTATCAGGAATGCGACCGGATGATCGCCCTGCAGGCCGATCACGATCTTGCTCACGCCCAATACGACCACCGCCACCGGCGGTACCAACGACCACAGCTTGGCCTTGAAGCGTTGCTCGGTGGTATTGGCCAGGCCCACGCGCTGCAGTTCCTCGTCCATGCCTTCATAGCGTTGGCGCAGCAGGCCGAGGATGTGCGAGAGGTTCTTGCGCGAGGCGATGATGGTATCCATCGCTTCGCGCAGGATCGGCGGAAGTGCCTCCATCTGCGCCGGTATTAGCGGTTGCGGACGCAACCACACCTGATCGTTGTGGCGCGCGGCGTTGAGGTCCTTGCGGTCGAATTCGAGCACGACCAGATCGCGCGCCAGCAACTCGGCCACGACCGCGTCGGCGACGCGACTGGCGCCGCCGGCCAGGTAGGCCAGTTCCCAGGGTTCGGCCTTGCGGGTGGCGCGGTCGCCATGATCGCCGGCACGCCGCAGTAGCCAGCCGCTCAGGCGTACCGAGGCAAACATCAAGGTCAGGTACCACAGCAGGAACGCGCCGCCGGTCCAGTGCAGGGGATTGAGGCGTTCGCAGTACGAGGCCAGCAGGATGTAGACGATGGCGGTGATAGAACTCAGGCGCACCAGCCAGCGCAGGCTGTTGGACGGTTCGCGTTCCGAGCCCCGGCTGAGTGCGCGGACTTTCTGGGCGATGCGCGCATCGGGCCAGATGCGTTCGGGCAACGGGCCGAAGTAGCGCCGGTAACTGTCCAGGGTATCGGCGTATTGCGCTTCGTGGCGCCGGTCTTCGGCGACGCCGCCACGCGAAGGCACGTGGTGCAACTGCTGCTTCAGCACCTGCTGGCAGAACGCGTGATAGCCACGGGTGTCGGTGATGTGGGTATGCCAGACCTGATCGACCCGCTGGCTCGGCGTGACCGGATGGCCGGCGGCCACCGCGAGAAAGCAAAAGCGCCGGTATTCCTCGATCGCGGCGTGGGCATCGTCGAGTTGCAGTCGCGCGTCCTTGGCCACGCGCAGCGCGAATTCGTCGGAACCGGGCTCATCGAAACGATGCTCGCGCAAGCGTTTCCACAAGGCTTTTTGTTGGCTCGTCCATTGCGCGGCGTCCGTCGCCGCGGTGTTCGGATCGCTCATGACAATCCTCCGCTAGTCCATCCATTGAACCGTGGTGTCTTCACTGTACGGCGTTGGGTGCGATCCGTCGCCGTGCCAGCTTGGGCGGCACGGTACGTGGGCGGCGATCGTGGCGAAATAGCCGGATGTAGCTAGACACGCCGCTGTACGCACGGCGAAAAATTAACGAATGCATCGCCTCATCGCGATGCGATGCATTCGGTGTCGGTGCTTTAGTCAGCGGCGCGTTCGTTGCGCTGCGTGGCGAGCAAGCGCGAATACGCCGGTATCGCGGGCAATCGCTCCGCTTCTTCAACGGCCTTCGAACAAAGCGTTGAGTTGCGAGTACGGCGTCGCCTCGGCCGCGAGCGGCCGCGAATCGCCGTCGCGCAGGAAGCCGCTGGCCAGCGCGGACATGCGCGCGTACATCGACTGGGCGATATCCGAGCCGGCGCTTAGGCGGCGCACGCCCCAGGTGTGCAGGACCTCCGCCGACGGCAGCGCCGGACGCGCGAGCAGGTTCAGCGGCAAGCCGGCCTCGCTGGCGATCGCGCGGGTCTGCGCTTCGTCGGTCAGGCCGGGCACGAACAGGCCATCGGCGCCGGCGGCGCGATAGCGCGCGGCGCGGGCGAGGGTGGCTTCCACGCGCTGTTCCGGCGGCGCCAGGCCGCGCAGGTACACGTCGGTGCGCGCGTTGAGGTACAGCGCGATGCCCAGGCGCGCGCTCGCGCGCTTGATGTGCTCGATCTTGGCGCACAGCAGGTCGGGATCCTGGCCGCCGTCTTCCAGATTGATGCCGACCGCGCCGACGTCGATCAGCCCCGACACGGTTTCGGCGACCGCGGCCGGATCGTCCGAATAGCCGCCCTCGGCGTCGACGGTGAGCGGTATCTGGATCGCGCGCACGATGTCGGCGACGGTCGCCACCAGCCGCCGCACCGGCAACAGGTCGCCGTCGGGATAGCCGTGCGACCAGGCCACGCCGGCGCTGGTGGTCGCCATCGCCTTGGCGCCCAGGCTTTCGATCATGCGCGCGCTGCCGGCGTCCCAGGCGTTGGCGAGCAGCAGCAGGCCGTCGTGGTGCAGGGCATGGAACTGGGTGGCGAGTTCGGTTTGCGGACGGCTCATGAGTGGGTTTCCGGGTGCGGGAGAGGGGCGTGCGGTCAGCATGGCATGCGTGCCTTGGAGGTGCCGGCCGTTTTCGGTCGTGAACTTACCTGAGAAAGCGCGGCTCGCGTCTCGTTAAAAAGCGAACTGGATCGCATCTTCGCGTCATGCTGTTTTGGTTTTCCAGCGCGGGCGGATTATCGCGTAACCGACACGAAGCGCCGGTTTCCCGCCATTGTCGGCCGCCGCCGGGTTTGCCCGGCACGACTCGGATACCATTACCGCGTGCCAGCGCTGGCAACTGCGGTGAGTCAATGCCGGGTTGTGACGCAGATCATTCAAGGCGATCGGCTTGGCGCGGCACGGATGCTTTTTTCGCGTATGACAAGCCGGAGTTTGTGCGGCATCGGGGCGGCGTCGTTGAGTCATGAATATCAATGCCTTGCGCGGTTTCATACTGCCGCGTAGCCTCGCTTACGTTGGCTGAACGTGTTTTCTGGGGATCGTATGACCATCCGTGTATTCATCGTGGACGACCATGCTCTGGTGCGAACCGGCATGCGCATGATCCTGTCGGCGGAGACGGATATCGAAGTACTCGGCGATGTCGAGAGCGGCGAGGAGGCCTTGCCGCAGATCCGCAAACTCAAGCCCGATGTGGTGCTGTGCGATCTGCACTTGCCCGGCGTCAGCGGTCTGGAAGTCACCGAGCGCATCGTCAAGGGCGATCACGGCACCCGGGTGATCATCGTCTCGGTGCTCGAAGACGGGCCGATGCCCAAGCGCCTGCTCGAAGCCGGCGCATCGGGTTATGTCGGCAAGGGCGGCGACGCCAGCGAACTGCTGCGCGCGATCCGCGACGTGGCCCGCGGCAAGCGCTATCTGGCCAGCAACATCGCCCAGAACCTGGCCTTGTCGAATCTCGACGGCGGCGCTTCGCCGTTCGACGAATTGTCGCCGCGCGAACTGGAAATCGCCTTGCTGCTGGTGCAGGGCTTCCGTCAGGAAGAAATCGCCAAGCGCCTGAGCCTGAGCGCGAAGACCGTCAACACGCACAAGACGCGCTTGTTCGAGAAGCTCGCGATCAACGACAGCATTGCGCTGGCGCGCCTGGCGGCGCAGTACGGTCTGGCGGATCCCGCGCATTCGCTTTGAGGGTTTGCGAGATGCGTCGGGTTGGAATTGCGTCGCGGCTGTGAGTTACGCGGTCGCGGCTTGCGCCGCTCCTACAGTCTGACCCGAGCAGACGTAGCCACCCGTAGCTTCCTGTAGGAGCTGCGCAAGCTGCGACCGCGAAATCGCATGAGCCGGTGCGTGCACGCAGCAGCCGAATCTTCACGATCTGGTTCTGACGGTTGCGATGTGCGCTGGCGATCGCGCCAACGCCGGCTGCGTGTGGTTGCGTCGTGGTCTTAGGTTGCGCGGTCGCGGCTC
>NZ_LMHM01000011.1:83626-83754 GCF_001427785.1 Lysobacter sp. Root690 | reverse complement strand
GCGCCGCTCCTACAGTCTGACCCGATCGGACGTCGCTATGCCTTGCCCGCGTAACAGCTGCCGACCCCCAGCCGTCATTCCCGCGAAGGCGGGAATCCAGGGCCTTTCGTGAGGCGACGCCACGTATT
>NZ_LMHM01000011.1:83409-83509 GCF_001427785.1 Lysobacter sp. Root690 | reverse complement strand
TGCTTGGCGCTGAAGTCTCTAGATTCCCGCTTTCGCGGGAATGACGGCTGAGGGCTGCGTGCCTCCGTGTCGTGACCGGAGGGTTGCGCGGTCGCGGCTT
>NZ_LMHM01000011.1:83174-83303 GCF_001427785.1 Lysobacter sp. Root690 | reverse complement strand
GCGCCGCTCCTACAGTCTGACCCGATCGGACGTCGCTATGCCTTGCCCGCGTAACAGCTGCCGGCTCCCAGCCGTCATTCCCGCGAAGGCAGGAATCCAGGGCCTTTCGTGAGGCAACGCCACGTATTA
>NZ_LMHM01000011.1:73296-83163 GCF_001427785.1 Lysobacter sp. Root690 | reverse complement strand
TGCTTGGCGCTGAAGTCTCTAGATTCCCGCTTTCGCGGGAATGACGGCTGAGGGCTGCGTGCCGCTGTGTCGTGAACCGCAGGGTTGCGCGGTCGCGGCTCGCGCCGCTCCTACAGTCGGATCCGATCAGATGTAGCCACCCGTAGCCCTGTAGGAGCTGCGCAAGCTGCGACCGCGAAATCGCATGAGCCGGCGCACGCATGCAGCAGCCGAATTTTCACGATCTGGGTCTGACGGTTGCGATATGCGCTGGCGATCGCGCCAACGTCGGCAGCTTGCGGCTGCGTCGTAGCCGTGAGTTGCGCGGTTGCGGCTTGCACCGCTCCTGCCGTCTGGCGCGACGCCCAAAAGAAAACCGGCCGCTCGCGCGGCCGGTTTTGCGTTTACTGCGTTCGATCCGCGAGCGGCGCGATCAGGCGCGACGCTCGTGGTGGTCGTCCGGACCGGCACCGTTCGTATCGTCCTCGGCGCTTTGCTCGCCTTCGACCGCGGCCTGGGCCGCGTCGAGCTGCGCCGGTTCGGCCGGGTGGGGCAGGGTGTCGAACAGACCGCCGGTGCGCGGGGTCAGCGGCGAGGCCGGTTCGACCGACTCCACGCTAGCGGCCGCGGTGTCGATCGGGCTGACCGGTTCGGCCGGCGCGACGACTGGCTCGATCGCCGCGGGAGCGGAGGCAACGACCTCGTTCGCGACGATCGGCTGCGGCGTCGACACGACGGGCTCGGCGACATGGGTCGCCGATGCGTCGACTGCGCTGGTCACCGACGGCTCGACCGCGATCGGCGCCGGGCGGACCGGTTCGGCCGACACGGGTTCGACTGCGACCGGGGCAACCGCCACGGGAGCAACCGCCACAGGTTCGACCACGACCGGCTCGACCACCGTCGGCTCGATCGACGCGGGCGGCGCGATACGGGTCGGTTCGACCACCTCGGGCTCGACCACCACCGACGCCGGTTCTTCGTTGTCGACGGCCTGTGCCTGCACCGGCGCGGCGGTGTGCGGCGCGGCTGCCTGCCCGGTCACCACGATCACTTCGGGCTTGGCCTGTTCGATCGATTCGACCGACTCGACCGCGGTCTGGGCGGGCGTGGTATGCGTCGCCGGTTCGGACGCCGGCGTGACGTACGAGGTCGCCGGCTTGGCGAACGCGGACTGCGGCGCCACGAACGAGGTCGACGGCTCGGCGAACACGCTGGCCGGCTTGGTGTCGGCCTGTTCGGCGTCGGCATGCCCGACTTCGGCGTCAGCCTTGGCCGGTGCCGGCTTGGCGTGGTCGAAGTTCTCGAACGAGGGCTTGGGCTCGCTGCGGGTTTCGCCGTGGTTCGACGGCGCGAACACGCTGCTCGCGGCAGAGCTCACCGTGGCGGCGACCACCGCGGCCGCGGCGGCCGGGGTGGCAACCGGCGCGGGCTGCGCGCCGGACTCGTCGTCGAAATCGAACTCGGGTTGCGAACGGTTCGCGGCCGCGGGGGCCGAACCCGGCTCGCCGGAGGTCTCGTCTTCGTCGTCGAACCCGTTCTCGTCCTGGCTCTGGCCTTCGCCTTCGCCCGTGGCGCCGGCTTCGCCGTTGCCACGACGACGGCGGCGACCGCCGCGACGGCCGCGACGGCGGCGTCCGCTGCCTTCACCGGTATCGCCGGCGGCCGTGCCGGCATCGCCGTCATGGGCTTCGGCTTGCGCGTTCTCGGCCACGACGGCTTCGGCGGCGGCGGTGTCGAGCTTGATCGCGTTGTCCTCGCTCACCACCGGCGGCGCAACCGGCGCACCGGTGCTGGCCGAGGCGGCGGCGATCGCGGCCGGCACCACCGCTGCGGCGACGGCGTCGCTCGCGGCGACGTCCTGACGCGGCGGACGCGGCTCGCGCGGCGGACGCGGGGTCTGGCCGTTGTTGCCATTGGCCTGCTGCGCGGCGCGTTCTTCGCGATCGGGCTTGTTCTGCGGCTGCGGCTTGGGCTGCTGAGCCTGCTTGGGCTGCTGCGGTTGCGGCTGCTTCTGCTTGGGCTGCTGCGCCTGCGCGGCCGCGGGGACCTGCACCTGCGCGTTGCCCTGCTGCGGCTTGTCGCGACGCGAGTCCTGACGTGCCTCGTCACGACGCGGCTCGTCGCGGCGCGCGCCATCGCGTCCGCCCTTGCCGTTGCGGTTCTCGCCGCGGCGCTGACCGTTGCGATCGCCGCGGTCGTTGCGTGGGCCACGGCCTTCGCTGCCGCGCGCGGCCGGTTCGGGCTGGACCACGGCCGGCTGCGGGGTGCCGCGGAAGATGCGCAGGATGCGCTCGACCAGGCCGACCGAATGGGTCGGCGCGGCGACGGGGGCCGGGGCCGGGCTGGCAATAGGAGCAACCGCCACGGACGGCTCGCGGGGTTCGCGCAGCGGCGCGGGCTGGAGGGGCTTGACGTTGGTGACCGCCGGCGCGTCCGGAATGTTCAGATGCGCCTTGGTCAGCGCATGCACCGGCAGCTTGCGCGGGGTGCCGCGCTGATAGCTGGGCTTGGTGGTCTCTTCACCGATCTCGTTCTCGCGCACCCGGGTGACTTCGTAGTGCGGGGTTTCGAGCTGGTCGTCGGCGACGATCACGATCGGCGAATCGTGGCGCAGCTCGATCTCGGTCAGCGCGCGGCGCTTTTCGTTGAGCAGGTAGTTGGCGATCTCGACCGGGGCCTGCACCAGCACCTGTCCGGTGTTTTCCTTCATCGCGTGCTCTTCGGCCACGCGCAGGATCGACAACGACAGCGATTCGACGCTGCGCATGCGGCCGTGGCCGTCGCAACGCGGGCACACCAGCTGGCTGGATTCGCCCAGCGACGGGCGCAGGCGCTGGCGGCTGAGTTCGAGCAGGCCGAAGCGCGAGATGCGGCCGATCTGCACCCGCGCGCGATCTTGCTTGAGCGCGTTCTGCAGCTTGTTTTCGACTTCGCGCTGGTGGCGGTTGGACGACATGTCGATGAAGTCGATCACCACCAGGCCGCCGAGGTCGCGCAGGCGCATCTGGCGGGCCACTTCCTCGGCCGCTTCCAGGTTGGTGTTGAACGCGGTTTCCTCGATGTCGCCGCCCTTGGTGGCGCGCGCGGAGTTGACGTCGATCGCGGTCAGCGCTTCGGTCTGGTCGATGACCAGCGCGCCGCCGGAGGGCAGGCGCACGGTGCGCTCGTACGCGTTCTCGATCTGCGATTCGATCTGGAAGCGGTTGAACAGCGGGGTTTCGTCGGCGTACTTCTTGAGCTTGCGCAGGTTGTGCGGCATCACCTGTTCGACGAACTCGCGCGCTTCGGCGTACATCTCGTCGGTGTCGACCAGGATCTCGCCGATGTCCGGGCGCATGTAGTCGCGCAGGGCGCGGATGATCAGGCGCGACTCCTGGTACAGCAGGAACGGCGCGGGCTTCTTCAGCGCCTCGTCGGTGACCGCCTTCCAGATGCTCAGCAGGTAGTCGAGGTCCCACTGCAGTTCTTCCGCGTCGCGGCCGACGCCGGCGGTGCGGATGATCACGCCCATGTCGTCGGGGATCTGCAGCTTGTCCATCGCTTCTTTGAGCGCGGCGCGGTCGTCGCCTTCGATCCGGCGCGAGACGCCGCCGGCGGTCGGCGAGTTGGGCATCAGCACCATGTAGCGGCCGGCCAGCGAGATGAAGCTGGTCAGGGCGGCGCCCTTGTTGCCGCGTTCTTCCTTGTCGACCTGGACCACGATCTCCTGGCCTTCGCGCAGGACCTCGCGCAGACCGGCCTTGTTATGGTCGACGCCGGGCTGGAAGTAGTCGCGGGAGATTTCCTTCAGCGGCAGGAAGCCGTGGCGATCGCCGCCGTATTCGACGAAGGCCGCTTCCAGGGAAGGCTCGAGCCGGGTGATGCGGCCCTTGTAGATGTTGGACTTCTTTTGTTCCTTGGAGGGCTGTTCGATATCGATGTCGTACAGGTTTTGCCCGTCGACGATGGCGACGCGCAGTTCTTCTGCCTGCGTCGCGTTGATCAGCATGCGCTTCATTGTTGCGTTCCTCGCGCGCTCTACCGCGCGGAACGCCATGGCGTTTCGCTATCTGGGAACTGAGGCCACGCCGTCGCGATCGTCGGCCGCATCGGATGCGGGCCGCCCGCGCGCCGGCGAGCCTCCACTACCAGCGCTACATCACCACGGCACGCCGCGGGAGCGCTTCTTACCTATGCAAAAACTATCGGGGCCGGCGACGCGAACGTCGCTCGGGGCGGGCGACGGCAGCTTCGAGCCAACTCTTGTTTGAGGGGCCTTGGCGCCGCACGGTTGTTCATCGCGATGGTTTGACCCATCGGGCGAAGGCCGGTTCCGCCGGTCCGTCGCTGCTAACATGGCTACCCCGTGGGCAGTGGTTAGACGCGGACCGGAATCGCGGGAGGGGCTTTCGGCCCCGTACCGGGCCGCACGCTGTTGAGGCGGACGACTGGCACAACTCCCAGCGAAATCAAAACCTTATCTCGCGTCGCGAGTGTAACAGATAACGCTTCGGGATGACCCAGTCAGCAAACTCCACTAATGCCGGTGCCCGCACCGTGCGCGTGCCCGAAGACCGCGATGGCCAGCGGCTCGACAACTTCCTGTTGGGCCAACTCAAAGGTGCGCCCAGATCCTTGATCTACAAGCTGGTGCGCTCCGGTCAGGTGCGCGTGAACGGGGGCCGGGCCAAGGCCGAGCGCAAGCTCGAGGCCGGCGACGAGGTGCGGATCCCGCCGGTTCGTCTCAACGAGGCTGGAGAAAAGCCGGCCCCGCCCAAGGGGTTCATGGACGCCCTGGACGCCGCGATCGTGTTCGAGGACGCGCGTCTGCTCGCCCTGAACAAGCCGTCCGGGGTGGCCAGCCATGGCGGCAGCGGGATCAGTTTCGGCGCGATCGAGACACTGCGCGCCTCGCGTCCGGGTCATACCCTGGAACTGGTGCATCGGCTCGACCGCGACACCTCCGGGCTGCTGATCGTGGCCAAGAAGCGCTCGGCCCTGACCGAAATGCAGGCGCTGATGCGCGAGGACGGCGGCATCGCCAAGCGTTATCTGGCGCTGGTCACCGGCCGCATGCCCGAAGGGGTGATGAGCGTCGACGCGCCGCTGCATATCGGCCTGCGTCAGGGCGGCGAGCGCCACGTCCAGGTCCATCGCGAGGGCAAGCCGTCGCTGAGCCATTTCAAGACGTTGGAACGGCGCGGCGGGCAGTCCTATTGCGAGGTGCGGATCGAAACCGGCCGCACCCATCAGATCCGCGTGCATGCCCAGCACATCGGCCACCCGGTCGCCGGCGACGACAAGTACGGCGAGGCCGAGGTCAACAAGAAGCTGCGCGACCAGTTCGGCCTGCGCCGCTTGTTCCTGCACGCATCGACCCTGGAGTTCGCGCTCGACGGCGGACGCGAGCCGTATTCGCTCAATGCGCCGCTGGCGCCGGAACTGGTCGAGGTGCTGGACCGGTTGGGGTAAGCGTCGCGACGCGGCGGTTAGTTGATCTTGAAGCGCGTCGGCGACATCGGACGGCCGTCGATCGCGACCTCCAGCAGGTAGCTGCCGGCGACTGTTCCGGCGGGCAACAGCAAACGCGACTGCTGGCGCACCTTGGAAGGTTTCAGGCTCAGCCGTTGCTGGTGGATGGTGGCTCCGGCCTGGCCGTTCGCGGCCACGCGCCGCCAACTCGCCACGACCGAGGTGGGCGAGAACGCGTACTGCGAAAGCTCGGCCTCGATGGCGTCGCTGGAAGCGAACTGCACGCTCGGCTTGGCGCTGCCGGGCTTGCGCAACTCGATGCGCGGCGCGCAGTAGTTCGATGGCGTCTCGGGCTTGACGAACTCCACCGGTATCCGAAGTCTCGACGCGACCGGCTGGCCGTTGCGGATTTCAGGATCGAACCGCCAAGTGGCCGCGGCCTCGATCGCGGTGCGGTCGAGTTCGGGATGGCGGCTGCTGCGTTCGATCCGCTTGTCGATGAGTTGGCCTTTCATGTCGATGGTCAGGAGCAACACGACGGTGCCGTACGAGCCCGCGCAGACGGCGGTGATCGGATATTTCGGCGGTCGATCGCGGTGCGCCCTCGACCGGCGCTGGAGCTTGTCCGGATGGATGGGCGGCGGTGGCGGCGGCGGTGGGGGGAAGTCGTCGTAGTGCGACGGCGTTATCTGCGAGGGATCGTCGGCCACCTGGGCATGGGCGACCGAAGCGCAGGCGAACGAGATCGGCAGCAGCAAGTGCAAGCCGATCAGACGGCGAACACCGTGCATTCGGGCAGTTCCCCAAGCCGACCTAAGGACGACGCGCGTTGGCTCAGGCCGGCCCGCAATGCGCCGGCCGGTCGGCCGGAGGATGGAAGGTCACCGGCACCTGGATGTCGGTGGCGACCGGCTTGCCGTTGCGGGTGGCCGCTTCGAAACGCCAGCGCTGCACGCCCTTGACCGCGGCATCGTCCAGCGCCTGGGTCTTGCTGCTGGTCAGCACGGTGGCCTTGGTCGGCTTGCCTTCCGGGCCGACGGTGAGTTGCAGCACGACCTTGCCGCCGATCTGGTCGCAGCCGATCTCGGCCGGGTAGTCCGGCGGCGGGGTATCGACCGCGCGCAGCGGGGTCGACGGCACGATCGGTTGATCGGCGTCGCGCGGGCCGCAGCCGGCGGCGAGCGCCGCGAGCAGCCCGCTGGCGAGCAGCGCGCCCAGGCGCGGGGAAGCGATGAAAAGCTGGCGAGCAAGCATGGTCATGGCGATCAACCGGTCAGAGCGTCGGCCTTCGCCGCGCAGATGAAGTCGTTTTCGCTCAATCCGCCGACGTCGTGGGTCGAGTAACGCACCACGCAGCGGTCGTAATGGACGCCCAGATCGGGATGGTGATCTTCGCGGTTGGCCATGAAGGCCAGCGCGTTCACGAACGCCATGGTCCGATAGTAATCGTCGAAGCGGAAGGTTTTGGTGAGGGCGTGGCCGTCCTCGGCCAGCTCCCAGCCGGCGACTTCCGGCAGCAGCTCGCGCACGCGCGCTTCGGTCAGGCGGTGCTCGCTGCCGCGGCGGGCGATGCAGTGGGCCTGCGAAAGGGGGATCAGATCGTTCATGCGATGACTCCTGGCGGCCTGGAGCGGGCGCGGCGGCGTTGCGTTTGCGCCGGCGCGGCTCCATATGAACGGAATCGTATCGCCGACGGTCGTAGGATGCAGGCACGGCTACGCGCCGCACTGACCCCGCTAGAATAGCCCGATGATCAATATTTCCGAATCCGCGCAAACGCACTTCCGCAAACTGATCGAGCGCGAGGCCCTGCCGGGCCTGGGCGTGCGGCTGTCGGCGGTGCATGCGGGCACTCCGCGCGCCGACGTGCGCCTGGAGTTCGCCGAACCGGCCGATCTGGTCGGCGATGAGTGGGCGATCGATTGCGAAGGCTTCACCCTGTGGCTGCACGCCGACAGCGTGAAGTACCTCGACGGCGCCGAGATCGATTACGAGAACAAGGCGACCGGTGGCCAGCTGCAGATCCGCGCGCCCAAGATCAAGGGCGAAGCGCCGGCCGATTCGGCCTCGCTGGTCGAACGCGTGCGCTGGGTGGTCGAGCACGAGGTCAATCCGCAGCTCGCCCAGCACCGCGGCAATGTGTCGGTGCAGGAAGTGACCGCCGATGGCGTGGTCGTGCTGCGTTTCGGCGGCGGCTGTCAGGGCTGCGGCATGGCGGATGTGACCCTCAAGCAGGGCATCGAGACCACCTTGATGACCAAGGTGCCGGGCGTGACCGCGGTGCGCGACGCGACCGACCACGACACCGGCGACGCGCCGTATATTCCCCGCGATACCGCGGCCTGACGCCCGCGCGGCGCAGCGCCCATGCCCACCGCCGCATCACTCATCGAGGCCCTGCAACGCCGGTTGCGGCTGTCGCTGCGCCGCGAGTCGCCCGCGCCCGGTGAATTTCCGCCGGGCTGGCAGCATTGGTTCGACTCGCTGAGCGAGCGCAGCGGCGCGGTGGTCGGTGCGACCTCCGAGGCGATGGTCGCCACCCTCGCGCAGCGTCCGCTGGCGTCGCCGCCGCGGCGCGCGGCCAGCCTCAATCGCTGGCAGGCCTTCGCCACCTTATGGCGTCAGCAATGGCATCCGCCGGAACGCGAAGAGCGCCGCCTGCGCTGGGTGGCCGCCACGTTCTCGGTGCTGTGGCATATCTTCGTCGCCAGCGCGTTGATCTGGCTGATGTACCTGCAGTTCTTCGCCACCCGGCCGCCGCCGCAGGGCGAAGACGTCACGATGATCGAATTCATTGGCGACGGCACGCCCAAAGACCCCGGCGGCGGCGCGCAGCAGCCCTCCGATCAGCCGCGGACCGAACCGACGCCGCCGCAACCGCCCTCCACGCCGGCGCCGCCGCAAGCCGCGCAACCGCCGCCGCAGGTCGCGATCAGCGTGCCGCCGACGCCGGAACTGCAGGCGAGCGTGCCCGAGGTGCCGCAACGCGACGTGCCCGAGCCGCAACTGCCGCCGCCGACCGTCGAACAACCGGTGATGGTCAGCAAGGACGTCCCCGATTCGCCGCAGATCTTCGTGCTGCCGCCGACGCGCAAGCGTCTGGACGATACGCCGCGGGTGCCGCAGCTCGAGATCGCGACCCGGCCGGTGCCGACCCAGGACGTGCCGACGCCGGTGCAGCCGTTGTCGCGCGAATTGCCGCAACCGCAGATCGCCGCGCCGACGGTGAACGCACAGCCGCGCGAAGTCGCGGTGCGCGAGGTGCCCGCGCCGTTGCCGCAATTGCAGATGCGCGAACTGCCGGCGCAACCGCTGCCGGAGCCGCAGGTACGCAGCACGACCCCGCAAGTGCGGATCGCCGAGATTCCCGCGCCGTCGGTTTCGGCCACGCCGGCACCGGCCAGTTCACCTTCGCCGTCGCCCGCGACGACGACGCCTTCGACTGCGAGTTCGACGGCACCGTCGCCGAATGCGGCGGCCGCGAGTTCCAGCACCGCGGCGGCGACGCCCAGCGCCAATCCCAGTGCCAGCTCCAGCACTACGCCTTCGCGTACGCCGGCCGCGACCGCCGGCGCCGGGCCGAAACCCACGCCCGCGCCGGGCACCTGGTCGAACCTGAAGACCGACGACGATTGGGGTGGCTCCAACCGCAACCGTCCGGGCGCGCAACGCGGCGACAGCCCCGGCCTGTACAACAGCGACGGCAGCCCGCGCATCGCCGACGCGCCGGGTTCGGCCTCACCGGGTAAGCCGCCGGGCACGATCACCGCCGAGATCAAGGACCTCGACCGCGCCGGCACCTGGCTGCGGCGCAAGCCCACCGACTACGAAGCGACCGCGCTCGACAAATACTGGCGGCCGAACGAAACCCTGCTGGCCGAGTGGGTGCGGCGCAGCGTGCAGACGGTGATGATTCCGATCCCCGGCACCAGCAAGCGCATCCAGTGTTCGGTAGTGCTGCTGATGGCCGGCGGCGGTTGCGGCATCGACGATCCCAACCTCAACGATCAGCCGGCCGAGGCGAGGCCGCCGCCGGATATCCCGTTCAAGCCGCACCTGCAGGAAAACAACGGCAGCGTCAGGCCGCCGCCGGGTGGGTGAGGAGTTGAGCTTGAGGGGCGGTCAGGAGTGCGCCGCTGAAGTCGGAGCCTTGAATTCCGGGCGTGTCGCAACTTCTGCGCGCTTGCTTTCAGTCGAGCGGACCGCGTTTGCTCGTCATTCCCGCGTCTGAGTGCTTGCTTGTGGGTCGATCGAGCCGCTTTGCATCGTCATTCCCGCGAAGGCGGGAATCCAGTGGCTTTAGCGCGGGGTCTTGCGAGCGGCGTTGTCTCCGTGGCTTCGTCAAAGTCACTGGATTCCCGCCTTCGCGGGAATGACGATAGGAGAGGACGCAGCAAGTGAAAATGCCGTGGTGATGCGCAGTCACAGGCACTC
>NZ_LMHM01000011.1:73094-73280 GCF_001427785.1 Lysobacter sp. Root690 | reverse complement strand
ATCGAACCGCCTTTGCTCGTCATTCCCGCGAATGCGGGAATCCAGTGACTTTAGCGCGGGGTCATGCGAACCACGTCGTTTCCGTTGCTCCGTCAAAGTCACTGGATTCCCGCCTTCGCGGGAATGACGATAGGAGAGGACGCAGCAAGTGAAAAATGCCGTGGTGATGCGCAGTCACAGGCACTT
>NZ_LMHM01000011.1:0-73080 GCF_001427785.1 Lysobacter sp. Root690 | reverse complement strand
ATCGAACCGCCTTTGCTCGTCATTCCCGCGAATGCGGGAATCCAGTGACTTTAGCGCGGGGTCTTGCGAGCGACGTCGTCTCCGTTGCTTCGTCAAAGTCACTAGATTCCCGCGTTCGCGGGAATGACGGTAGGAAGGGGCGAAGTCGCTGGATGATTCGATGGCAAGGTAGCGATATATAAAGCTTCGGCCTGCGGGTTGAATGGCCTTTGCTCGTCATTCCCGCGAACGCGGGAATCCAGTGACTTTAGTCACGCGAGCCACGTCGTTTCCGTTGCTCCGCCAAAGTCATTGGATTCCCGCGTTGGCGGGAATGACGGCAGGAAAGGACGCAACCACTGGGCGAATCGATGGCAGGATGTCGATGTATGCCGTTGCGATACCTGTAGATCAAGTCGTCGGGCCTACAGATCGACATGCAAGCGGCTCCATTCGACAACCGCACAAACAAAAACGGCCCGCAATGCGGGCCGTTTTCTGTAGCGTGATCCAAACGCGCGAGCCAGCCGCGCCCCGATCCACCGATCGATCAATGCACGCCGTGCAGATCGCGCAGCTTGTCGTTCTGCAGCGAACCGAAATAGGCGGTCACGTCGGCGATCTGCTGATCGGTCAGATCCTTGGCCTGCAACGACATCAGCGCGTGCGCGCGGTCGCCGTCGCGGTACATCTGCAGCGAGTGCGCCAGATAGTCGTGGTACTGGCCTGCCAGGCGCGGCGTCACCGGATCGATCGGGAGCTTGCTGTCGCTGTTGGTGCCGTGGCATTCCACGCAAGCCTGATTGGTCGGCGGGCGCTTGGTGTTGGCGAATTTCTCGCCCGCGGCGATGTTGCCGGCCGGCAGGCCCGAGGACGACTTGGTGTGGCCTTCGTTGCGGTCGGCCGAGGAATGGCCGGCGGGCACTTCGCCGCTGGAGCACGCGGCCAGGGCCAGGGCGAGCGAGGCGATGGCGAGGCCGCGCTTGAAGAAGCTGGGATTCGTCATGGGGCGGCTCACTTGGCGCTGGAAAGGAAGGCGGCGATGTCGGCGATGTCCTGGTCAGAGAAGCTCTGCGCCTGGGCCTGCATCGTGGGGTGCTTGCGCGTGCCCTTCTTGTATTCGGTCAGCGCGCTGACCAGGTACTCGGGCGACTGGCCGACGATCTTGGGAACGTGATAGTTCGGGTAGGCGTTCTTGTAACCGGTCACGCCGTGGCAGCCCTGACAGGTGTAGGTGAGCTGGCGGCCGGTTTCGGCGTTGCCCTTGGAAGACGGCGCGGCGGCCGGGGCGGCGGCCGGAGCCGTCGGAGTGGGGGCCGGCGCCTTGGCAGGTTCCTGGGGCTGAGCATGTGCGCTCAGGGCGGCCAGGGTCAGGGCAAAGCAGGCGGCGATCGTCAGCGGTCGCATCATGTCGTAGTCCGCAATCTCGAATGGCTAGCGAAAGGTGGTGGCTGGCTCTGCGGGGCCGGAGCCGCGCACAAGCCGCCGAGTATAGCTGGCGACGCGACTGCAACGAAGCCGTCCTTGAGCGCATCCATACTTGGCGCCGATTCCGGAACGCTCCGGGCCCGGCGTGGATTTGCGCTGCAAGGCACGGCGGCGCGCGCGACGGAGGTCGCCCGCGCGCACCGTGCCTCAGAATAAATCCATGGCTCCAGTCATCATGACCTTCGGCGGATGTTGGCTTTAGGGGCTGGTGATATACCTATATACAACACCGGCATACGACCGGAAACCGACGAAAAAACTTTAGTAGCTTGGGGTCGTCTCGAATGCGTCAACTCACCAATAACCGCAAGGGCGGTCCGGCAGTGCGCGGCACGGTGGCGATCGCCGCCCTGGCCCTGGCCTGCCTCATGGGACTGTCGGCCTGCAAGGGCGGAGCGGGCGCCGCCGAGGCGCAGGCCAAGGAGGCCAAGGACAAGGTGTCGGAAGCGGTGCCGGTCGAGGTCGCCGCGGCCAGCCGCCGCGCGATCGCGGCCAGCTATACCGGTACCGCGCCGCTGGAAGCGCGCGCCGAATCGCAGGTGGTCGCCAAGACCTCCGGCGTCGCCCTCGACGTGATGGTCGAGGAAGGCCAGTTCGTCAAGGCCGGACAGGTGCTGGTGCGGCTCGACTCGGCCCGCGCCGAGCAGCAGGCCGCGCAGACCAACGCGACCATGCGCAAGCTCGAAGCCAACTACGCGCGCGCCCGGCAGATGGCCGAGCAGCGCCTGCTCAGCGCCAACGACGCCGACCAGTTGCGCTACGACCTGGAAAGCGCGCGCGCGGCCAACCGCATGGCCAGCCTGGAACTGTCCTACGCCAAGGTCGAAGCGCCGATTTCCGGCGTGGTCGCCTCGCGTTCGATCAAGACCGGCAACTTCGTGCAGATCAATTCGCCGATCATCCGCATCGTCGACACCTCGCAGCTCGAGGCCACCCTCAACGTTCCCGAGCGCGAGCTGGCGACCTTGAAGGCCGGCCTGCCGGTGCAGATGCTGGTCGACGCGATGCCCGGCAAGACCTTCACCGGCAAGGTCGACCGGGTCGCCCCGGTGGTCGATTCGGGCAGCGGCACCTTCCGGGTGATCTGCAGCTTCGAAGGCGGCGGGGTGCTGCAGCCGGGCATGTTCGGCCGCCTGCGCATCGATTACGACAACCGCGCCGACGCGCTGGTGGTGCCGCGCGCGGCGCTGCTCGACGACGAAGGCGATCCGGCGGTGTTCGTGGTGCGCGGCAAGAAGGTCGCGCGGGTGCCGGTCAAGCTGGGTTACCTCGACGGCGCCTGGGCCGAGGTGCGCGACGGCATCAAGCTCGGCGATCAGGTCGTGGTGGCCGGCAAGACCGCGCTGCGCGAAGGCACCGAAGTGTTGCCGATCAACGCCGCCAAGCCCAAGGAAGTGGCCGCCGCCGCGAGCGCGACCGCTCCGCTGAAGCAGTAAACCGGCGATCACGCCCCCGACGCGGCCGCAGACGGCCGCGTCCTTCGCACTACCTATTTGAACGTGGGGACTGACTGTGGCTCAGCTTCCGGACACGACGTCCTTTAACCTGGTGGAGTTTTCCACCCGTCGCCGCGTGACCGTGGCGATGGTGACGATCACCTTCCTGCTGTTCGGCGTGATCGCGCTCAACAGCCTGAAGGTCAATCTGCTGCCCGATCTGAGTTATCCGACCCTGACCGTGCGTACCGAATACGCCGGCGCGGCGCCGACCGAGATCGAGACCTTGATCTCCGAACCGCTGGAAGAAGCGGTCGGCGTGGTCAAGGGCCTGCGCAAGCTCAAGTCGGTGTCGCGCACCGGCCAGAGCGACGTGGTGCTCGAGTTCGCCTGGGGCACCGACATGGACCAGGCCAGCCTGGAGGTGCGCGACAAGATGGAGATCGTGCAGCTGCCGCTGGAAGCCAAGAAGCCGGTGCTGCTGCGTTTTAATCCCTCGACCGAGCCGATCCTGCGGATCGCGCTGTCGACCAAGGGCGGCGACAAGGCCAGCGACACCGAGGCGATCCGTCAGCTGACCGCGTTGCGCCGCTACGCCGACGACGATCTGAAGAAGAAGCTCGAACCGGTCGACGGCGTGGCCGCGGTCAAGGTCGGCGGCGGTCTGGAGGACGAGATCCAGGTCGACATCGACCAGCAAAAGCTTGCCCAGCTCAATCTGCCGATCGACACCGTGATCCAGCGGCTCAAGGCCGAGAACATCAACGTCTCCGGCGGCCGCTTAGAAGAAGGCGCGCAGCGCTATCTGGTGCGCACGGTCAACGAATTCGCCAGCGTGCCGGAAATCCGCGAGATGCTGGTCACCACGCAGAAGGTCGGCGGCAACGCCGCGGCCGACGCGGCAGCGGAAATGGCGCGGGTGGCCGCGGCCTCCGGTTCGGCCGACGCGATGGCGGCGGCGGCGTCGGTGCAGAGCGCGAACTCGGGCGATCAGGCCACCGCGGCCGGCGGCAAGCCGGTGCGGTTGAAGGACATCGCCGAGATCCGCCAGGGTTACAAGGAACGCGAAGCGGTCATCCGCCTGGCCGGCGTGGAAGCGGTGGAACTGGCCATCTACAAGGAAGGCGACGCCAATACCGTGTCCACCGCCGATGCGATCCAGGCGCGGCTGGCGCAGATCAAGGCGCAGATTCCGCCGGACGTGGAACTGACCACGATCGACGACCAATCGCAGTTCATTCGCCACGCCATCGCCGACGTCAAGAAAGACGCGGTGATCGGCGCGTTCCTCGCGGTCCTGATCATTTTCCTGTTCCTGCGCGACGGCTGGAGCACGTTCGTGATCGGCCTGTCGCTGCCGGTGTCGATCATCGCCACGTTCTTCTTCATGGACCGTCTGGGTCTGAGCTTGAACGTGATGTCGCTGGGCGGCCTGGCGCTGGCCACCGGCCTGGTGGTGGACGATTCGATCGTGGTGCTGGAATCGATCGCCAAGGCGCGCGAGCGCGGCCTGGGCATTCTCGAGGCGGCCGTGGTCGGCACCCGCGAGGTCAGCATGGCGGTGGTCGCCTCGACCCTGACCACCATCGCGGTGTTCCTGCCGCTGGTGTTCGTCGAGGGCATCGCCGGTCAGCTGTTCCGCGACCAGGCGCTGACGGTAGCGTTGGCGATCGGCATTTCGCTGATCGTGTCGATGACCCTGATCCCGATGCTGAGCGCGTTGCGCGGCCGGCCGGCGCTGGGCTTCCAGGAGGAAGCGCCGCATCCGCGCTGGCAGCCGCGCAATCGGCTGCTGAAGATCGTGGCGTGGCCGCTGTATGCGATCGCCTCGGCGGTGCGTTGGACTTTCTTCGGCATCGCCTGGGTGGTGGTGCGCGCGTGGCGCGGCATCGGCGCGGTGGTCGGCCCGGTCATGGGCAAGGCCAGCGATCTGGCGATGGCGCCGTACGAGCGCGCCGAACGCGGCTATCTGAAGCTGCTGCCGGCGGCGATGGGCCATCGCGTGCTGGTGCTCGGCCTGGCCGGCGCGGCGTTCGTGGCGACCCTGGCGGCGGTGCCGCTGCTGGGCGCCGACCTGATCCCGCAGTTGGCGCAGGACCGCTTCGACATGACGGTCAAGCTGCCGCCGGGCACGCCGCTGCGCGAAACCGACAAGTTGGTGCGCGAGATCCAGCAAAAGCACGCCAAGGATCCGGGCATCCACGCCTGGTTCGGGGTCAGCGGCAGCGGCACGCGCCTGGACGCCAATCCGACCGAGAGCGGCGAGAACATCGGCAAGATCACCGTGGTGATGGCCGACGGCGGCAGCAAGGAAGTGGAAGCGGCCGAAACCGAAAAACTGCGCCAGACCATGCAGGCGCATCCCGGCGCCCAGGTCGACTTCGCCCGTCCGCAGCTTTTCAGTTTCTCCACGCCGCTGGAAATCGAACTGCGCGGGCAGGACCTGGAAACGATCCAGCGCGCCGGCCAGAAGATGGCGGCGATGCTGCGCGCCAATCCCTATTTCGCCGACGTCAAATCCACCGTGGAGCAGGGCTTCCCCGAGATCCAGATCCGCTTCGACCAGGACCGCGCCGGCGCGCTCGGCCTGGCCACCCGCGACATCGCCGATATCGTGGTCAAGAAGGTGCGCGGCGACGTCGCCACCCGCTACAGCTTCCGCGATCGCAAGATCGACGTGCTGGTGCGCGCGCGCGAATCCGATCGCGCTTCGATCGAGAACATCCGCCGTTTGATCGTCAATCCCAACAGCAGCCGTCCGGTCACGCTGGAGTCGGTGGCCGACGTGGTCGCCACCAGCGGCCCCAGCGAAATCCACCGCGCCGATCAGGTGCGCGTGGCGATCGTGTCGTCGAACCTGCGCGACATCGATCTGGCCGGCGCGGTCTCCGAGGTCGAGAAGATGGTGCGCGAGGAGCCGTTGAGCCCGGAGGTGCGCATGCACATCGGCGGTCAGGGCGAGGAACTGCAGCAGTCGATCAACTCGTTGCTGTTCGCGTTCGGTCTGGCGATCTTCCTGGTGTACCTGGTGATGGCCTCGCAGTTCGAATCCTTGCTGCATCCGTTCGTGATCTTGTTCACCATCCCGCTGGCCCTGGTCGGCGCGGTGCTGGCACTGCTGCTGACCCGTTCGCCGGTGTCGGTGGTGGTGTTCATCGGCCTGATCCTGCTGGTCGGCCTGGTGGTCAAGAACGCGATCATCCTGATCGACAAGGTCAACCAGCTGCGCGAGCAGGGCACGCCCAAGCGCGAGGCCCTGATCGAGGGCGCGCGTTCGCGCCTGCGCCCGATCATCATGACCACGCTGTGCACCTTGTTCGGCTTCCTGCCGCTGGCGATCGCGACCGGCGAGGGCGCCGAAGTGCGCTCGCCGATGGCGATCACGGTGATCGGCGGCCTGCTGGTGTCGACCCTGCTGACCTTGGTGGTGATCCCGGTGGTCTACGATCTGCTCGATCGCCGCGGCGACGAGTACTACCGCAACCGCGTGCGCAAGGCCGAACGCGAGGCGCGCGTGGCCGCCGACAAGATCGGCCACGACAACGATCCGCTGGCGGAGACGCACTGACATGAGCAGCGTTGCCGAGATCAGCATCAAGCGGCCGATCACGACCATCATGCTGTTCGTGTCGATGTTCGTGATCGGCCTGATCGCGGCGGTGCGGCTGCCGCTGGAGTCGTTGCCGGACATCACCGCGCCGTTCCTGCTGGTGCAGTTGCCCTACGACGGCTCCACGCCGGAAGAGGTCGAACGCACCATCCTGCGCCCGGCCGAAGAGGCCTTGGCGACGATGACCGGGATCAAGAGCATGCGCGGCAGCGCGAGCTCGGATTCGGCCACCATCCAGATGGAGTTCAAGGACTGGGACCGCGATATCGCCATCGCGGCCTCGGAGGCGCGCGAGCGCATCGACGCGATCGTCGACGATCTGCCCGAGGGCTTCCAGCGCTACTTCGTGTTCAAGTGGTCCAGCGGCGACCAGGCGATCCTGCAGGTGCGCCTGGCCGGCGACATGGATCTGAGTCGCGAGTACGACCTGATCGACCGCGAGTTCAAGCGCCGGCTCGAACGCATCCCGGGCGTGGCCAAGGTCGAGATCGGCGGCGCGGCGCCGAGCGAGGTCGAGATCGCGATCCTGCCCGACCGCATGGTCGCGCACGGGGTGGATCTCAACACCCTGACCAAGAGCCTGCAGGCGCTGAATTTCTCGATTTCCGCCGGTGAAATCGAAGACGGCGGGCGCCGTCTGCGGGTTCAGCCGATCGGCCAGGTGGCCGATCTGGAACAGTTCCGCAACCTGGTCATCAACACCAATGGCCTGAAGTTGGGCGCGATCGCGGACGTGCGCCTCAAGCCCGCGCGCCTGGAAACCGGCCGGCGCCTGGACGGTCGTCCGGCGATCGGCCTGGACATCTACAAGGAGCGCAGCGCCAACCTGGTGGAGGTGGCGAAGCTGGCGCTGGCCGAGGTCGAGGCGATCCGCGCCCAGCCGGCGCTGAGCAACATTGAAATCAAGGTGGTGCAAAACCAGGGCGAGGACGTGACCAGTTCCTTGCTGGAACTGGCCGAGGCCGGCGCGATCGGCCTGCTGCTGTCGGTGGCGGTGTTGTTCTTCTTCCTACGCCATTGGCCGTCGACCTTGATGGTGACCCTGGCCATTCCGATCTGTTTCGTGATGACGCTCGGGCTGATGCATTTCGTCGGCGTCACCCTCAACGTGCTGTCGCTGATGGGCCTGTTGCTCGCGGTCGGCATGCTGGTGGACAACGCGGTGGTGGTGGTCGAGAGCATCTATCAGGAACGCGAGAAGATGCCCGATCAGCCGCAACTGGCCTCGATCCTGGGCACCCGCCACGTCGCCATCGCCTTGTCGGCGGGCACGCTGTGCCACTGCATCGTGTTTCTGCCGAACCTGATCGGCGAGACCAACGACATCAGCATCTTCATGTCGCAGATCGCGATCACCATCTCGGTGTCGCTGCTGGCCTCGTGGCTGGTCGCGGTCAGCCTGATCCCGATGATCTCCGCGCGCCTGAAAACGCCGCCTGCGGTCAACACCACCACCGGCCTGATCCCGCGCCTGCAGCGCGTGTATGCGCGCTTCCTGCGCTGGACCCTGGAGCATCGGGGCCTGAGCGTGCTCGGCATCGTCCTGGTGGTGGCGCTCAGCCTGGTGCCGATGACCCAGACCAAGTTCGACATGTTCGGCAACGAGGGCGGCAAGGAGGCTTTCATCCAGTACCACTGGAAGGGCAGCTACACCCGCGAGCAGATGTCGATGGAGATCCTCAAGACCGAGCGTTTCCTCGAGGAACACCGCAAGCAGTACCACATCAAGCAGATCTATTCGTTCTTCAGCGAGCAGGGCAGCGAAGCCGGCACCCGCCTGCAGTTCCACGAGAACGAGGTCAAGAACACCAAGCCGGTGGTCGACGCGATCGCCAAGGCGATGCCGAAATCGGCCAAGGCCGAGATCAGCATGGGCCAGGACGAGGGCAGCGCCCAGAGCGGCGGCAACAACGTGCAGGTGCAACTGGTCGGCGACTCCACCGAAACCCTGAGCGAACTGGCCAACGACATCGTGCCGATGCTCGCGCGCCGGCCCGAACTGCGCGATGTGCGCGTGGACGTGGGCGACCGCAATACCGAGCTCAACGTGAAGGTGGATCGCGAGCGCGCGGCATCGTTCGGTTTCAGCGTCGAGGAAGTTTCGCGCTTCGTCGGCCTGTCGCTGCGCGGCGCCCAGTTGCGCGACTTCCAGCGCGGCGATACCGAGGTGCCGGTGTGGGCGCGTTTCGCCGGCGCGGAGAGCTACGGCATCGAGAATCTGGCCGAGTTCACCGTGCGTTCCAGCGACGGCCGCAGCGTGCCCTTGCTGGCGATGGTCGACGTCAACGTGCGCCCGACCGCGAGCCAGATCAATCGCAACAACCGACAGACCACGCTGACCGTGCTGGCCAGCCTCAACGGCAAGGCGACCACGCCCGATGCGCGCAAGGCGATGGAGGAAACGCTCAAGAAGGTGTCGTTCCCGGCCGGCTACAGCTACAGCTTCGACGGCAGTTCGTTCGAACGCGACGACGACGCCGGCAAGCAGATGATGATCAACCTGGTGCTGGCGCTGGTGATGATCTACGTGGTGATGGCGGCGGTGTTCGAATCGTTGCTGTTCCCCGCAGCGATCATGAGCTGCGTGGTGTTCTCGATCTTCGGCGTGTTCTGGCTGTTCTGGCTGACCGGCAGCTCGTTCACGGTGATGGCCTTCATCGGCATCCTGGTGCTGATGGGGGTGGTGGTGAACAACGGCATCGTCATGGTCGAGCACATCAACAACCTGCGCAGGCGCGGCATGTCGCGCAACGAGGCATTGGTTGAGGGCAGCCGCGAGCGTCTGCGCCCGATCATGATGACCATGGGCACCGCGATCCTGGCGATGGTGCCGATTTCGCTGAGCGATACGGTGGTGCTGGGCGGCCTGGCGTACTCGCCGATGGCGCGCGCGGTGGCCGGCGGCCTGGCGTTCTCCACCGTCGTCAGCCTGCTGTTCCTGCCGACGATCTACGGCATCCTCGACGATATGCGCGCCGGCACCTCGGCCTTGGTGCGGCGCGCGCGCGGTTCGCGCGCGAACGCCGGCGGCATGGCCGAAGCGGCGGGTTGAGCGTCGCGGGTCAGCGGCTTGGCAACAGGCCGTTGACCACGCGCGCGATCTGCGCGGCGTCGGCATCGACCAGCAACTGGTCTTCGACCAGGATGCTGGGCGTGTATGCGGCGAAAGCGCGTGTGCGCGCGTCGATCGACGCCTGATCGCGCTTGAGTTCGGCGCTGTCGAGCTGCGCCAGCAGCGCAGGCGGCAGGCCGATCTGGCGGGCTATGCCGGTGAGCACGGCGTCTTGTTCGATGTCCTGCTTCAGGTCGAAGCGGGCGCGATACAGCGCGTCGCGCGCGGCGGGCCCCAGGCCCGCGCGCTTGGAGAGCAGGAACAGGCGCTCGGGACGGCCCGAGCCTGAGCGCGGCGTCATCGCGGTCTGCTCGATGCTCAGACGCTCGCCGTACTTCGCCGCGAGCGTATCCAGGCTGGGTTGGAAACGCTTGCAGGCGGGGCAGTGGAAACTGATGGCGACCTCGATCCTCACCCGCTGCAGCGAATGCGGTCGCAGCCGCGACACCACCGCATAGTCGCCATCGATCTGGGCGACCCCGGCGGGAGGTTGCGGCCCGCAGGCGACCAGCGCGGCGACCGCCAGGCCGATACCCGTCAGCCGCGCCAGTCGAATTGGATGAAGCGGCCCGCGGCGGAGTGTGTTTGCTGCGTTCAAGATTCGGTCCCGTGCGTTACGTCGCATGCGAGGCAGGACGCGACCGCGTCCGCCGATCCGTATTGCCGCGTTGCCGCATCGGAAGCGGGATCGGCGTGGAGCCGATCCCGCTCCGCGATGTTACCCGGCGTATCGGCCAGTGATTACTGGACGCAGCTGCCACCGAAATACTCGTAGATCGGGAAGTGCTCGCACACCCAGGCCGGGGCGAACTCGAGGCGTTCGTCGAGTTCTTCCAGCTTCAGTTCGTTGCTGTCGATCGGTGCGTCCATCTTCGTTCTCCGCTGTTGGCCGCGGCCATCGTGGCCGCGACGGTTGAGCATCGGCTGTCCGTGGGCGGCGTTCGGGGTTCATGCAACGCCGGCACGGACAGCGTCGGCGATTGTTACTGGGTGCAGTCCAGGCCCCAGAAATCGGTGAACCACTCGGCGTTCTCGCACAACCACGCCGGCGCGAACTCCAGGCGTTCGTCCAGCGCTTCCAGTTTCAGATCGGTATCCAGGTTTTCGTTCATGCTCGGACAGTCCATTTCGAGGCCGCGCTTCGGGTAGAGCTCAACCAGGCCGGCGGCGTGACCTGGCGTTGTTCGCGAGCCGGCGCGCCACCGCCAGCAGTTGATAGACGAGGAAGCAAAGCAGCACCAGCGACAGCCAACGCGAAGGTTGCCGCAAGGTGTCGGACACGATGCCGGTGCTGTAGGAATCGGCGATGGCGCGCAGCAGGCCGGAGGCGTGGCGGAAGGAAACGATCAGGATCGCGACGACGACGGCGGCATTGCAAAGTTGATACGCCAGCCGCAAGCGCGCCTCGCGACCGGCCGCGTCACCTTGCCTGCATTCGCGCAACAGCTTGGCGTCGAACTTGCCCAGGCGCGGCTCGCGCAGCAGATCGCTCAGCACCCAGTAGCCGTCGGTGCTCGCGAACGGCATGAACTGGGTCAGCGCCAGGATCACCGACAGCGCGCCGGCCATCTGCAGTGCCGGATACCCGGCGACCGCGCCGAGCAGCATCAGCGCCGTGGCATAGATCGCCTGGAAATACACGCCGCCGAGGTTGACCACCACCCGCGCGCGCACGCTCAGGCGCCAGGCGCGCGAGACATCGGCGTAGAACACCGGAATCGCGCCGAGATACAGGCCGGCACCGATCGCGCCGGCGGGTTGGCCGTGCCGCACCAGGGCGCCGGCATGGCCGAACTCGTGGATCGCCGCGCCGAGCAGGATCAGCACGAACGCGGCGATGGACTGGTCCAGGCTCAGCCAGGTCGCGGCCAGACGTTCGCCGAACACCGCTATCGCCAACACCGGCGCGGCCAAGGCGGCGAGCACGCCGAGCGCGGCCCACGGCAACACGAAGGCGTGCCGGGCGATGTTCGCGAACGGAGCGACGCGATCGGGCGACAACACCGTGCGGCGGAAAAACAATCGAGGCGGAGCGGCCGGCGACGGCGTCAGCGCGAGCGCGGCGGTGCAGCGCGAGGCCTGCGTCAGGAACGCCGCTTCGGCCAGGCGACCGCCTTGCGCGGCATAGCGAGCGTAGGCTTGCGCGCCGTCCGGCGCGGCGCAAAGCGCGCGGATGATCAGCGCGATTTCCTTGCCGGCGACCAAGTGCTTGCCGGCGGCGTTGCCTATCAGGAATTCGCCGTCGGGCCAGGCCTGGATCTGGATGCCTTGCAGCGGCAATCGCGAATCCAGCACGGCGATTGCCGGATTGTCGCTACGGTCGGCGCAAGACGCTGGTGCGGCCGGCGCGTTGTCGGTGACGGTGCTTGCCTTATCCATGGCGTTGTGCGCGTAGCCTGCCGCGGATGGATCCATCCGGTGCCGAACTATCGGGCGGCACCAACGCCAAGTCAACGGCGAAAACTGACAGGTCGCCAGCGCGCGCAATCGTTATCGCCGTGGCCGCGCGCGCGATGGCTCAGCTGAATCGGCGCATCCGCGGCGCGCCGTCGCGAGCGGCGAGCGCATCGATGGACGATGCGTCGCCGGGATCGTCGCGCCTCAGCCGACCAGTTTGCTGGCGATCCGGAATCCGGCGATCCACACGCCGATGCCGGTGCCGATGTTGGTCAGCATGAAGTTCAACACCACCCGAGCCACCCGGTTGCGGTACCAACCCTTGAGCGTCTGCGCATCGTCGCGCAAGGCCATGAAGTCGCCGTAAGCCGGCTTGCGTTGATGCACCTCGACCAGCGCGCTGAGCGCGCCGGTCGGTACGCCGGGACGGAACGGTTTGAGTGGCGCGACCACCGCCGCGGTGATGACGCTGAAGGGATGGCCGCCGGCCAGCAGGCAGCCCAATGCGGCCAGGCCGCCGGTGTACAGCACCCACTGCAGCAGCAGGTCCGCGCCCATCGCCACGCCGCCTTTCCAGAAGCCCCAGGCGATGCCGGCCAGGATCAGGCTGGTGATCACGATCATCACCCACGGCACCTTGCTCTTGGTCGCGACCTGTTCGAGTTCGGTGCGCTGCTCGACCGGATCCTGGGTGTCTTCGCGCAGGTGTTTGGCCAGGCCTTGCAGGTGGCCGGCGCCGACTACCGCCAGCACTTCGCGCGCGTCGCCATGGGTCTCGCGCAGGCGCGCGGCCATGTAGCGGTCGCGCTCGGCGATCACGGTTTCGTACAACTGCGGGCTTTCGGCGGCGAACTCGCCGAAGCTCGATTCGAGCATGTCGCCCTGCTTGAGCTTTTCGATTTCTTCCTCGCCGACCTCATCGGCGGCGAACAGCCCGCTGATCAAGCCGACGCCGAGCTTGGCGCGGCCCCAGAAACCCAGCTTGCTGGACGCGCGCCTGAAGGTCAGGCCGACTTCGCGGTCGATCAGATGCACCGGCAGTTCGCGCTGGCGCGCTTCGAGCACCGCGCGCTTGAGTTCGGCGCCCGGTTCGATGCCGAGCTGCTCGGCGAGCCGGCGCTGGTACGCGGCCAGGGCCAGGTTGGCGGCGAACAGCGCGGTCTTGCCCGAGCGGATCACCTGGATCAGATCGAGCTTGGCCAGCGCGTCGGGGTCGGTCAGCGCCTGCAGGCGCTGCGCGTCGAGTTCGACCGCGACCGCGTCATAGCGGCCGCTGCCGACCGCATCGCGGACCGCGTCGACGCTGGCCTGCGACACGTGCGCGGTGCCCAGCAGGGTGTAGCGGACGCCGTCGCGTTCGACGATGGCGTGCGGTTGGCCGTGCAGGCCGTCGTTCAGCGGTTCATTCATTCGGATGGGGGCTTCTGGCTCGCGCGGCGAGGTGCTGTGCCGGAGCACAGAAAGGCCCGCAGCATAGAGGTCGGGCAGGGGTGCCGGCAAACCCGCGACGGCGGTCCGGCACTGGCGGCGCGCGGCGCGCAGCGGTGGTTTCGCGGCGGTGGCGGCGGATGCGGCGGACGACTCGCGGTACGGGGGCGATGGGGCGGGTCGGGTCTCGCTCGCCCGCCATCGTCCAGCTCGAGGTTCGCTGCGGGCCGTCGCAGGCCGCCGCGACGGCAGCGCGTGCGATAGGCGAACGGCCTGGCCGAGGCCGGAGGGGTGGAGCCCCGACCAGACCGATCGCATGCCACGCGGACTCTTACTCGTTACTCACTGCTGGCGACTCATTACCCGTTTCATATCGATCGCGGGTTCGCCCGGCGCCACTCAAGCAAACCCATACGGCAGATTCTCGCTCGACACCACTTTGTCCCCGACCTGTTCGCCATGCAGGAAGCGCAGCGCCGCGACGATCACGCCGCCGTCGTCGGCGATGCGGTTGTGGCCCAGGCCCTGGGTGCTGAGCAGGCGCGAATCGGGCCAGTAACGGGCATAACGTTCGCCCTCGGCCCAGGGCACTTCGCGATCGTCCAGGTCGTGCACGATCAGGGCCGGGCGGGCGATGGTCGGGGCGTTGCGATGCGCCTGCTGCGAATCGAAGCTGATGCCGATGCGCGTTTCGAAATACGCGAACATGCGTCGGCACAGATCGTCGCCGACCCACAGGAACCGGGCGAAGCGTTTGACCGCGGCGACCGGATCGGCGGCCGGCGCGATCAGCACCGCGCGCTCGGCGCGCAGGCCGCGCGCCATCGCCAGCAGCGCCGCGGCGCCGCCGAGCGAATGGCCGATCACCGCCGCGGCCGGGCCGTAGTGCTCGCCGACCTGGTGCAGATGGCGGGTGAAGTCGGGCAGGGTGGCCAGGCGCCCGCCGCTGCGGCCGTGACCGGGCTGGTCGAACGCGACCACCGCATAGCCTTCGGCCAACAACTGCGGCAGCCACTTGGCGACGCGGGTGCCATGGCTGGACCAACCGTGCGCGAACAACACATACGGCTGGCGCTGCGGATCGCCCCAGACATAGGCGGCGATGGCATGGCCGTCGATGTCGAGCGTGTCTTCGCGCGCATCAAAGGTCGGCGCGGCCAGCGCGCGCCGACGCGAGGAGGCGAACGGGGTGCAGAACAGGTCGGCGGCGCGGCGCATGGTCGCCTCGGGCGCGAACCAGCCGCCGAAAACGAAGCTCAGGCGCAGGCCGTACAGCTTGATTGCGTTACGAACGGTCGTGCTAATTTTGGCGATAAGCGGGTACATGACGGACCTCGTCGGGCGCTCAGGCGGTGGGGGAGGGCGCGTAGGAGCGGATCAGGCGCTCGAAGGCGCGCCGGCCGCGTTCGGTGGCGGCGTCGAAACCGAACAGGCCGGCATCGTGATGCACGATCAGCGCCAGTCCGTAGATTTCGAACGCGAGTTGCTCGGTATCGGTGTCGGCGCCGAGTTCGCCGGTGTCGATGGACAATTGAACGGCCTGGCCCAGGACCTGGCGCCAGCGCTTTTGCTGTTCGACCACCCAGTCGCGCAGGGGGCCGGGCCGGTCGTCGTACTCGCTGACCGCGCCGAGCAGCACGCAGCCACCGTCGGTGTGCCGCGACCAGTCGAACCAGGCATTCACGATGGCGCGCAGGCGCACCAGCCCGCGCGGCTGTTGCAAGGCCGGCAGCAGCACATAGCCGACGAAACGCTGTCCGGCCATGTCGAGCACGGCGAGTTGCAGATCCTCGCGCGAACCGAAGTGAGCGAACACGCCGCTCTTGGACATGCCGACTGCGGCCGCGAGCGGACCGATCGACAGCCCTTCCAATCCGGCCGAGCAGGCAATGCCGTAGGCCTGCTCGAGGATCGCGTCGCGGGTGGCGGCGCCTTTGTTGGTGGCGGTCAGGGTCGACATGGGGTGGAAAATAGCACGTCCGTTCGTTTTATTGTCGCCGTTCGTCGGCAGCGAGTGTGCGGATCGAGTAAAGCCGAGCACAGGCTTAGTGTCGAGAGTGCGCTTTTCGCGTGACTGGGCCATCGGTCTTTAGGCGCAGGTGTGCATCGGGATGCGGGCTTAGGTCGAACTGGCACGGTACTGAGTCGAACTCAGTGGGTGGGGCCGGCTGTGCGGTCCCGGCCGTCGCGCGCTTGCTCGGTGGCGTAGCCATGGCGCAGTCGCAGCGCGCCGGGCCAGGGTTGAGCCGCATGCAAAGGCCCTCGCACGAATTGGCATGGGGCTTCTGTGGCACAGCCGCTCAGACCTAAGGTCTGCTACTGGATCGGATCGAGGCGCCCAGCCTTTGGCAGTCCAGCGCTCGCCGAGCCGCGGCCCCGGGACAGAATGGCCCGGTTGAGGCCTCGCCAACCGTCACTAGACGACCGGTCTAATGGCCGCTAATGTGCCTGCCATGAACGCCACTCCCGCCACAGCCGACGTCCGCCAACACATCCTCGACGTCGCCCATCCCTTGCTGCTGCGCAAGGGCTTCACCGCGGTCGGCCTGGCCGAGATTCTGAGCGCGGCGCAGGTGCCGAAGGGTTCGTTCTATCACTACTTCGGCTCCAAGGAGGCGTTCGGCGAGGCCGTGCTCGAAGCCTATTTCGCCGATTACCTGGGGCGGATGGACGAGCTGCTGGCGCAGCCGGGCACGGCGGCGCAGCGAGTGAGCGCTTACTTCCACGACTGGCTGGATTCGCAGACCGGCGATGAAGCGCAGAGCCGCTGCTTGGTGGTCAAGCTCGGGGCCGAGGTCTGCGATCTGTCCGAAAGCATGCGCGCGGCGCTGGCGCGCGGCACCCGCGGGATCACCGACCGGCTGGCCCGCTGCATCGAAGCCGGTCGCGCGGACGGTTCGCTGACGGCCCCTCGCGATGCCGCCCTGGCGGGCGCCGAGCTTTACCAGAACTGGCTCGGCGCCAGCCTGCTGGCCAAGATCACCCGCGACCGCGCGCCGCTGGACACCGCCATGGCCAGCACCCGGCACTTGCTGGGACTGGTCGCGATCGCCTGAGGCGGGAAGGCGCAGGCCTTCCCGCCTTTTCTTTGTCTGTTTTATAGACGACCGGTCTATTTAAAGCTGCGACCACCCGGAATCACCTCTGCCTGCCGCCGCCGCGTCTGTACACAACCGCAGCAATTCATCCGATCTTCCACGCCAACCGGACCTCATCCCATGCCGCAAAGCGACACCGTAAATCGCCGCTTCCTTCTCGCCGCCCGTCCGCAAGGTTTGCCGACCGCGCAGGACTTCCGCCTCGATCATGCCGCCGTGCCGGTGCCGGCCGAAGGTCAGGTGCTGTTGCGCACCGAGTATCTGTCGCTCGATCCCTACATGCGTACCTTGATGGAAGAAGGCGGCACCTCGTATGCGCCCGGCGTGATCCTGGGCGCGCCGATGATCGGCGGCACGGTCAGCCGCGTGGTCGTGTCCAGGCATCCCGGCTTCCAGGTCGGCGATTTGGTGCTCGCCAACGCCGGCTGGCAGGACTACACGCTGTCCGACGGCACGGACCTGACCGCGCTCGGCGATATGGCGCAGCCTTCGCGCGCGCTGGGCGGGCTCGGCATGCCGGCGTTCACCGCCTATGTCGGCCTGCTCGATATCGGCCAGCCCCGGCCGGGCGAGACCGTGGTGGTGGCCGCGGCGACCGGCGCGGTCGGTTCGGTGGTCGGGCAGATCGCCAAGCTCAAGGGCGCGCGCGTGGTCGGCATCGCCGGCGGTGCCGACAAATGCCGGTATGCGGTCGAGACGCTGGGCTTCGATGTCTGCCTGGACCGCCACGATCCGCGCTGGGCCGAGCAACTCGCCGCGGCCTGCGCCGACGGCATCGACGTGTATTTCGAGAACGTCGGCGGCGAAGTGTTCGACGCGGTGCTGCCGTTGCTCAACCAGGGCGCGCGGGTGCCGGTATGCGGGCACATCGCCGATTACAACCGCCAGAGCCTGCCGCCCGGGCCCAACCGTCTGCCGTTGCTGATGGCGACGGTGCTGCAACAGCGCATCCGCATGCAGGGTTTCATCATCCTCGACCACTATGCCGACCGCTTCGAGGCCTTCCGCCGCGACATGGGCGAGTGGATCGACTCTGGCCGCGTGATAGTGCGCGAGGACGTGATCGACGGTCTGGAGAACGCGCCGGAGGCGTTCATCGGTCTGCTCGAAGGGCGCAACTTCGGCAAGTTGGTGGTGCGTGTGTCGGAGGCTTGATCCGATGCAGGTGAATTGCTTCCGCTCGCGATGATGCGGCCGGAGGTTTGGTGGCAAGGCCATTCAGGCCCGGCGCAGTTCGAACCGTCGCGATGGAATATCGATGCGATCGGAACGAAAGGCGCCGAGGCTGAGGCCGCGCCCACGCAAGCCGAGTGACCCACCGACCTCAAGCATCGTTTCGGCCACGAGCGATCGGCTTATTCGAGACGGGCTTACTTCAACCCAGGCACGTTCTCATCGGGCTCGCCGACATTGCCGTCGCCGAGCGGCAACACCATCTGCACCGTGTCCAGCCAGCGCCCGTGTTTGCGGCCCAGGCCGTGAAACACGCCGGCGAGCTTGAAACCCAGGCGCTCGTGCAGCGCCATCGAGGCGGCGTTGCTGCCGTCGCCGATCACCGCGACCATCTGCCGGAACCCCAGCGCGGTGCAGTCGTCGATCAGCCGCAGCATCAGCGCGCGGCCGATGCCGCGGCCGTGAAACGCCGGTTCGATGTAGACCGAGTTCTCCACCGTCCAGCGATAACCGATGCGGGTGCGGTAACTGGTCGCGTAGGCGTAACCGGCGAAGGTGCCGTCGCATTCGGCGACCAGATAGGGATAGCCCGCGTCGACGATCGCGCGCCAGCGGCGATGCATCTCGGCCAGGTCGGGCACGTCGTATTCGTAGGTCGCCAAGTGCTCGCGCACCTCGACCGCGTACAGGGCATGGATCGCGGCCAGATCGCTTTCGGCCGCCGGGCGCAGTTGCAACGACGCGGGCGCGGCCGGGCTCAATCGCGGTACCGCTTGAGCAGGTCGGCGTAGGCGTCGATGCGGCGATCGCGCAGGAACGGCCAGATCCGCCGCACGTGTTCGCTGCGGCCCAGGTCGACCTGCGCCATCACGATCTCGGGCTCGGCGGTCTTGGCCTCGGCCAGGTACTCGCCCTGCGGTCCCAGCACATGGCTCGACCCCCAGAACTGGATGCCCGAGGCGCCGATCGGCGAGGGCTCATGGCCCACGCGATTGACGCTGAGCACCGGCAAGCCGTTGGCGACCGCGTGGCCGCGGTGGCTGAGGATCCAGGCCATGCGCTGACGGTCTTTTTCGTCCTGCTGATCGTCCGGGTCCCAGCCGATCGCGGTCGGGTACAGCAGCAGATCGGCGCCGGCCAGCGCCATCAGCCGCGCGCCTTCCGGATACCACTGGTCCCAACACACCAGCACGCCCAGGCGGCCGACCGAGGTGTCGATCGGCTCGAAGCCGATATCGCCCGGGGTGAAATAGAACTTCTCGTAGAAGCCCGGATCGTCCGGGATATGCATCTTGCGGTACTTGCCGGCGATGGAGCCGTCGGTTTCATAGACCACCGCGGTGTTGTGGTACAGCCCGGCCGCGCGGCGCTCGAACAGCGAGCTGACCAACACCACGCCGTGCTGCTTGGCCAACGCGCCCAGGCGCTGGGTGCTCGGGCCGGGAATCGGCTCGGCCAGATCGAATTCGCTCACCGATTCGTGCTGGCAGAAATACGGCCCGTTGTGCAGTTCCTGCAGCAGCACCAGCTTGGCGCCTTGCTTGGCCGCTTCGGCGACGCGGCTTTCGATATTGGCCAGATTGGCCTCGCGCGAGCCGTGGTCGCGGTCCTGGATCAGGGCGACGGGGAGGGTGGTGGGCTTCATCGTCGGGTCGCAATCACGAGCGTGGGGCCGATCATTGTAAAGCCGAAGACCGCGACTGCTCTGTCGCGCGATCGGCCTCGTGCGACGGGCGCCGGATCAGCCGGCGGCTTCGAGCGGACAGTTGCGGGGATCCTCGACGGTCAGGTCCGACGGCGCTGCGTCGGTGCCCTGGTCCAGCACCCGCAGCTCGCAGGTGTGCGGCCGGTGTTGCTCCTGGATGATTTCGTAGCTGTGGCCGGCCTGTGGAATGAAGCTGGCCAGATTGCGGCAGGTGCCGTGGGTCATGTACATGCCCCGCTCGCTCGATTGATCAGGCGGGCCTCCGACGCTGTATTCGTGCAACCCGGCGATAAGGTAGAGCCGTTGGCCGGCGTCGACCACGGCGGTCTTGTTCACGGTCGCGTAGGTGAACATCCAGCCCAGGCGGCCAGTTCCCGCCGATCGCGAGCATTGGCGGTCGCGATAACCGGCGTACACCTGCAGGGAACGAGCGCCCAGGTGCATGGCGCCCCGGCTCATGTTCAAGGTCGCGGTGCCGGCGCCCAGCGATTGCGGCTTGTAGTAGCGCGGGCCGCAGCCGCTGAGCAGGCCGGCCACGGCGAGAGCCAGGCCGGTAGCAAGGATGGTTCGACGCATGAGATCCCCTGAGCCGCGCGCGAATGGAGGGTGGCGTATAGATGCCGGAGAATGTCGCAGTGGTATCCGTTCGCCAAGCCTCGCGGCGGCTTGGGACGTGGATGGCCTGGAGCTAAATGGCCCGTGGCCCGTTACATACAAATCGGCCGCCGAAGCGGCGGCCGATGTCTGTGTTGGCTCAGGACGAGGCGAGACCTCAGCCCGCGACCACGCCCCGTGGCAACTGCATGGTCACGCAATGCAGGCTGCCGTTCTGCCAGATCAGCGGACGGCACGGCACCGGGACGATCTCGCGGTCCGGGAAGGCCTGCGCCAGCACCGCCTGGGCTTCGCCGTCGCGGGCGTCGCCGTAGGCCGGCATCAGCACGGCGCCGTTGACGATGAGGAAGTTGGCGTAACTGGCTGCCAACCTTCGGTTTTCGTCGATGATCGGCTGCGCCCACGGCAATGCGAACAGGCGATACGGCTGGCCATCGCGGGTGCGCAGCGCGGCCAGTTCGGCGGCCATGGCCTGCAGCTCGTCGTAATGCGAATCGGCCGGATCGTCGCAGCCCTGGTAGACGATGGCGTCGACCGCGGCGAAGCGGGCCAGGGTGTCGATGTGGGCGTCGGTGTCGTCGCCCTCCAGATAGCCGTGGTCCAGCCACAGCACCCGGTCCTGCCGCAGCCAGGCCGACAGCTTGGCGGTGATCTCTTCGCGGCTGGCGTCCGGGTGACGCTCGTGCAGGCACTGCCAGGTGCTCAGCAAAGTGCCCGCGCCGTCGGTCTCGATGCCGCCGCCTTCCAAAGCAAAATCAATGCTTTGGCGCTCACTGTTCGCGAAAATTCCCTGATCGCTGAGCCGTTCCACCAGCAGATCGTCCTGGCTGGCGTCGAACTTGCCGCCCCAGCCGGTGAAGCGGAAATCGAGCAGGCGGAAGCCGTCGCCAGCTTTCAGCGTGATCGGGCCGGAGTCGCGCAGCCAGGTGTCGTCGTAGGGCGCGTCGATGAAACGCACCGCGCCCATGTCGATCCGCGCCGAGGACAAGCGCGCGCGGGCATACGCCTGCACGTCGTCGTCGGCCACGCAGATCAGCACGGGCTGGAAGCGGGTGATGGCCGCGACCAGCGCGATGTAGGTTTCCTCGACCTCGCCCAGGCGATCGGCCCAGTCGGTGTCGGCGTTCGGCCACGCGATAAGAACCGCGGATTGGGGTTCCCACTCCGCGGGGAAGCGCAATGCGTTGTTAGTCATAACCTCAAAGGATAGGCGGTTTCGGCCCGACTTCGTTCGCGTCCGCCTTGTTCGCCACCACGTCGATCACCCGGCTCTTCTCGAAGTACACGGTGAAGGCCGGATAGACCCAGCGGTTGATCTGCGGCCACTGCCGCTTCTGACCGCCGCGCGCCTCCAGGCGCTGGGTCGGCTCGCCGTAGCGGGCCTTGACCTGGTCCATGCCTTGACCGCGCACTGGCAGCAGGGCCTTGCCCTCTTGCTGCACGCGCTCGATCAACAGGGTCTCGGCCGAGGCGGCGCCGGACAGGGCGAGCAGGGCAAGCAGGGGTGCAACGGCAATGCGCAGTTTCATGGCAAATCCACCTCGTCAAAGGACGCGGGATTCTAGGCACAAGGTGACGCTTAACGGCAGCGTGCGGCCGTCACGTTTTTGCGAAGCTGGGGGCGAAAGGGGTGGAAGAACGAAGAAAGCCGCCTTGCGGCGGCTTTCGACTTGAACCCGGTACGGCGGTTGGGCCGTCGGCGATTCTTAGCGCTGACGCGCCTTGAAACGCGGGTTCGACTTGCAAATCACGAAGACCTTGCCGCGGCGGCGGACGACTTTGCAGTCGCGGTGACGGGCCTTCGCCGACTTCAGGGAGGACAGGACCTTCATGACAGACCTCGGCAAAAAATAGGTGAAAGAAACGGGGTGGAAAAGTTAGCCCGCGATTGTACCGGATAAATCTTCGTCCGATCAAGCGCTTGCAGTGAAAAAATTCGCTCGGCGTGGGCGGAGCGGGGCGATAGAGCTCAATTCAAGGGACAATTGCGCCGTCGGGGGAGTTCGGTTGCTCGCCCCGGTCGCGTACCGGAGAGCGGCGCGGCGCAGGAATGCGAGGACCGATCCGCCGGTCGGGCCCGGGCCGGCTCAAGCGCCGGGCGGGCCGAAACCGCTTCCAGCCGCCGCATAATAGGCGCCATGAATAATGCATCCTCCGACAGCACCACCATTCCCGTCCTGACCATCGACGGGCCCTCGGGCTCGGGCAAGGGCACCATCAGCCGCCTGGTCGCCCAGCGCCTGGGCTGGCATTACCTGGATTCGGGCGCCCTGTACCGCGCGGTCGGCGTCGCCGCCGGCTGGGCCGACCTGGACCTCGCCGACCCGGCCGCCCTGGTCCGCTGCGCCTTCGACACCCGCATCGGCTTCCGCGACGACCCGTCCGGCGAGCTGCGGGTGCTGGTCAACGAACAGGACGCCACCGACGAGCTGCGCACCGAGACCGCCGGCGCGGCCGCCTCGGCGATCGCCGCGATTCCGGAGGTCCGGGCCGCGCTCAAGGACCGCCAACGCGCATTCAGGCAATCGCCCGGGCTGGTCGCCGACGGGCGGGACATGGGCACGGTGATCTTCCCGGACGCCCCGTTCAAGGTCTTCCTGACCGCCAGCGCCGACGAACGGGCGGAAAGGCGCTATAAGCAGTTGAAAGACAAAGGGGTTTGCGTTACCTTGGACGGTCTGCTGCGGGAGATTCTGGCCCGCGACGCCCGCGATGCCCAGCGCGCGGTGGCTCCGTTGCGACCGGCTGAAGACGCCGTCCGCATCGATACCACCGGTCTGGGAATCGACACGGTAGTCGAACAGGTGCTGGCTTTGTTGCCTGCGCGCTGAACGGCCATCGGCAACGGCGCGAGTCCGTCGTCCGCAGCGGAAGTGCGAAAAAATCTCAGCAACAAAAACCCCGTCGCAATCCTGCGCCGGATCAACCAACAACACATGGTGCGGCTCCATCGCGCCACATAACGGGTGGGTCGACCACGTTCTGCTTGCGTTGCCACGACGGCAACGATGTCAAACGGTGCGGCCCGTGTGTTCAACCGAGATATTCAATCCAATGACCGAATCATTTGCCGAACTGTTCGAAGCCAGCCAGCAATACCTGGCCAAGCTGAAGCCGGGCGCGATCGTCACCGGTACCGTTGTGGAAGTCCGCAGCGACGTGGTGGTGATCAACGCGGGCCTGAAGTCCGAAGGCATCGTGCCGATCGAACAGTTCCGTAACGACGCCGGCGAGATCGACGTTGCCGTGGGCGACGAAGTCAAGGTCGCACTCGACTCGATCGAGAACGGCTTTGGCGAAACCGTGTTGTCGCGCGAGAAGGCCAAGCGCGCGATGGTGTGGGACGAGCTCGAAGAGGCGCTCGAAAAGAACGAGACCATCACCGGCCGCATCAGCGGCAAGGTCAAGGGTGGTTTCACCGTCGACATCAAGGATGTCCGCGGCTTCCTGCCCGGTTCGCTGGTGGACGTGCGCCCGGTGCGCGACTCCGCTTACCTGGAAGGCAAGGAACTCGAGTTCAAGCTGATCAAGCTGGACCGCAAGCGCAATAACATCGTCGTCTCCCGCCGCGCGGTGGTCGAGAGCGAGTACAGCGTCGAGCGCGAACAGCTGATGGAGAAGCTGCAGGAAGGCGCGATTCTCAAGGGCGTGGTCAAGAACCTCACCGATTACGGCGCGTTCGTGGACCTGGGCGGCATCGACGGCCTGCTGCACATCACCGACATGGCGTGGAAGCGCGTGCGTCACCCGTCGGAAGTCGTGGAAGTCGGTCAGGAACTCGACGTGCGCGTGCTCAAGTACGACCGCGAGCGCAACCGCGTCAGCCTCGGCCTCAAGCAGCTGGGCGAGGATCCGTGGGACAACATCGCCCGTCGCTACCCGGCCAACACCCGCGTGTTCGGCAAGGTCAGCAACGTCACCGATTACGGCGCGTTCGTCGAGATCGAGCCGGGCGTCGAAGGCCTGGTCCACGTGTCCGAAATGGATTGGACCAACAAGAACGTCAACCCGTCCAAGATCGTGCAGGTCGGCGATGAAGTTCAGGTCATGGTGCTCGACGTCGATGAAGAGCGTCGTCGTATCTCGCTGGGCATGAAGCAGGTCACCTCGAACCCGTGGGAGACCTTCGCGGCCATCCACAAGAAGGGCGACAAGGTCGAAGGTCAGATCAAGTCGATCACCGACTTCGGCATCTTCATCGGCCTGGACGGCGGTATCGACGGCCTGGTGCACCTGTCGGACATCAGCTGGAACACCACCGGCGAAGACATCGTGCGCAACTTCAAGAAGGGCGACACGCTGGAAGCCGTTGTTCTGGCCGTGGATCCGGAGCGCGAGCGCATCTCGCTCGGCGTCAAGCAGCTCGAGCAGGACCCGATGGGTCAGTACGTCGCCTCCAACGCCAAGGGCTCGATCGTCAAGGGCGTGGTGAAGGAAGTCGACGCCAAGGGCGCCACGATCGAACTGGCCGATGGTATCGAGGGCTACGTCGCCGCGCGCGACATCGCCAAGGAACGCGTCGAAGACGCCTCCACGTACCTCAAGGTCGGCCAGGAAGTCGAAGCCAAGATCATCGGCACCGACCGCAAGGGCCGCAGCATGCAGCTGTCGATCAAGGCGAAGGACGAAGCCGAGCAGCAGGAAGCGCTGTCGGACTACAACCACCGCGCCTCGGAAGCCTCCAGCGGCACCACCAGCCTCGGCGCGTTGCTGCGCGAGCGTCTGGGCGGCAAGTCCGAGTAATCGCGGGCTTTACGTTGTATCGCAATACGGCCGGGATTCGTCCCGGCCGGCGGTATCCGCGTCGCGGTCCGGCCCAGCGCCGGCCGCGATGCGACACCGGGACGGTCCGGCCATGCCGGCCGTCTTCGGTCTGCGGCAGGGGATCGCGGCGTTCCGCGATGTCGCGGGCACTCTTCAACGACCTTCATAAGGCCAGGCAACACTCCGCATGACCAAGTCCGAGCTCATCGAGATCCTTTCGCAGCGTCAGGCCCATCTCAAGGGCGACGATGTGGATCTGGCGGTGAAGGCATTGCTGGAAATGATGGGCGGCGCCTTGTCGGCCGGCGAGCGGATCGAAATCCGCGGCTTCGGCAGTTTTTCGCTGCATTACCGTCCGCCGCGTCTGGGCCGCAACCCCAAGACCGGCGAATCGGTCGCGCTGCCCGGCAAGCATGTCCCGCATTTCAAGCCCGGCAAGGAATTGCGCGAGCGCGTCAGCGGCGTGACGCCGTTGGACGAGGAAAGCTGAAAGGTTCAAGGCAGGAATGAGTGGCGGCTGCGCCGCCTTGAGCAGTGAGGAACCAGCGGCATCGCCGCCGGCCCGCTCTCGATTCCTTCTCTATATAGGTACCGGCCGCACTGGCCGAGGGGGCAGGGCGATCGCGCCTTGACTCACTCCTCACTCCTCCACACTCGTTTCTGGCCCCCACACGCCGCGCGCATGCGCGTCCGTTAAGCTAGGACCGACACGCACGAGACCGTGCAAGACCGTTGGAACCCTCCCCATGCGCGTGATCCGCCTTCTCATCGCCCTGGTCTGCCTCGCGGCAGGGGCGATTCTCGGCGCCCTCAACCGCCAGATCGTCAGCATCGACCTGGGCGTGGGCTTCATCCCGGCCACCTCGCTCGGCATCGCCCTGATCGTGGCGCTGTTGATCGGCGCGCTGATCGGCGGCCTGGCGATCAGCGCCAGCGTGGTCCTGCCGCTGCGCCGCCGGCTGGCCCGCGCGCAGCGCACCGTCGTGGCGCCGCCCACGATCGCCGGCCCCGAGGTCTGAGCATGGAATTCATCAGCCAGTGGTTTTGGTTCTTCCTGTTGCTGCCGATCGCCGCGGTCAGCGGCTGGGTGGTTGGCCGGCGCGGCGGCGAGCGCCACAGCGACAACCAAGTCAGCCGCCTGTCCACCACTTATTTCCGCGGCCTCAATTACCTGCTCAACGAACAGCCCGACAAGGCGATCGAGCTGTTCCTGCATATCGCCGAACTCGATAAGGACACCTTTGAGACCCAGGTCGCGCTGGGCCATCTGTTCCGCCGCCGCGGCGAGGTTGACCGGGCGATCCGGCTGCACCAGGCGCTGGTGCAGCGACCGGGCCTGAGCGATCAACAGAAGGTGCAGGCGCTGCTGGCGCTGGGCGAGGACTACATGCGCTCGGGCTTGCTCGACCGCGCCGAGACCGTATTCAGCGATCTGGTCGCGCTGGACCTGGCGCCGCTGGCGCTGCGCCACCTGATCGGCATCTACCAGTCCGAACGCGACTGGGACAAGGCGATCGAGAACGCCCGGCGCTATGAAGCGGCGACCGGCGAGCCGATGGGCAAGCTGATAGCCCAGTTCGAATGCGAACTGGCCGACCGCCATCGCGCCGCCGGCGACAGCGAGGCCGCGCGCGCCGCGATCAAGCGCGCCTACGAGGCCGACGCCAACTCGGTGCGCGCCGGCATGCTCGAAGGCCGGGTCGAGGTCGAAGCCGGCAACGATCCCGCCGCGATCCGCGCGTTCGAGCGGGTCGCCCGCGCCGATCCGGATTACCTGCCCGAAGTGCTGCCGTCCCTGCTCAGCTGCTACGAGCGCGACGGCGACGCCACCGGCGCGCGCGCGTTCCTGGCCGAAATGTGCGAGCACTACCGCGGCATCGCCCCGGTGCTGGCGCTGACCCGGATGGTCGAGGCCGAGGACGGCGTGCCGGCCGCGCGCGCCTACCTGGCGCGGCAGCTCAAGGACCGCCCGTCGGTGCGCGGCGAAGCGGCGCTGATCGATCTGACCATCGCCGAGAACGCCGATCCGCTGGCGACGCTGCACGATCTCAAGCACATCACCGATCAGTTGCTGGTGCGCAACCCGAGCTACCGCTGCAAGAGCTGCGGCTTCGGCGCGCGCAGCCATCACTGGCAATGCCCGAGCTGCAAGGAGTGGGGCACGATCAAGCCGCTGTTGAACTACGCGGTGGTCTGAAGCATGTGGCAGTGGATCGCGATCTATGCGGCGCTGGGCGCGGCAGGGACCTGGCTTGCGCGCGTGTACGCATTGCGCAGCAACATGATCGACCAGCCCGGCGAACGCCGCAGCCACAGCGAGGCGACCCCGCGCGGCGGCGGTATCGCTATCGTCGCGGCGGTGTTGATCGCCGCGGTCGCGCTGGGCATTCGTTTCCCCTCGCACGCGCCGGTGGTGTGGGCGTTCGCGCTGGGCCTGCTGATGGTCGCGGCGATCGGCTGGGTCGACGACCATAGGCCGCTGTCGCCATGGCTGCGGCTGGGGGTCCATGTGGCCGCGGCGGCGGTGTTCGGTTTCGCGCTTTGGTACGTGCTCGGCGACACGTGGCTGGCGCTGGCCGCGTTCGTGCTCGCGGTCGGTCTGACCAACGTGTGGAACTTCATGGACGGGATCAACGGCCTGGCCGCCTCGCAGGCGGCGCTGGTCGGGTTCGCCCTGGTCGGCCTGGGCGGCACGGTCTGGAACTGGCTGGCGCTGGCCCTGATGGCGGCCTGCCTTGGCTTTTTGCCGTTCAATTTCCCGCGCGCGCGGATCTTCATGGGCGACGTCGGCAGCGGCGCGATCGGCTACGCCGTGGCCGCCTTGACCGTGGTGTCGGCGGGCATGCTGGGGCTGCGTTCACAGGGCGGGCTGGCGACTGGTTTGGTGATGGTCATGATCCCGCTGGCCGCATTCATGATCGATTCCTCGCTGACCCTGCTGCGGCGGGTGAGGCGCGGTGAGCGTTGGTGGACCCCGCACACCCAGCACGCTTATCAGGTCTGGGCGAGGCACATCGGGCACACGCGCGTGACCCTTGCCTATGCGGTTTTCACGCTGCTGGCCTTACTCTCCATGCGGCTTGTGACCGAAGTCCGAATCGGTTTCATGCTGTGTATGGGGGCCGGATGGTATATATCCGGCGCTTTTTTTTGGTGGCTGATCCAGAAGACCGGAACCCGACCCGACGGTCGCAGCCGCTGACGCATACCCAATCAGTACCAGTAATCAGGCGAGGCAAGAATGAGCTCATGGCGTGATCGTCTCAAAAGCGGACTGCCCCGATTGGCGGTGGTCGCGCACGATCTCGCGATGGTCTGGCTGGTCTGGCAAGCGCTGCACAAGCTGCGTTTCGGCATCACCGCCACGCCGCCGCCGTTGCCGCTGTGGTCGACCGAAATCGCCCTGGTGCTGCTCGCGCAGGGTCTGGTGTTCTGGCAGGTCGGCCTGTATCGCGGCCTGTGGCGCTTCGCCGGCGTCCCCGACCTTTGGAATATCTTCAAAGCCTGCATGCTCGGTTTGTTCGCGATCGTGCTCGGCTTGTTCCTGTACAACCGCGTCGAACAGGTTCCGCGCACCGTGCTGGTGCTGTATCCGCTGGTGCTGATGGGCATGCTCGGCGCGCCGCGACTGTTGTATCGCGCCTGGAAGGACAGCCGGATCGACAGCGCCAACGCGGTGTCGGTGCGCATCCTGATCCTCGGCGCTGGCCGCGCCGGCGAGGCGCTGGTACGCGATCTGCGCCGCTTCGGTACCTATCACCCGGTCGGGTTCCTCGACGACGCTGCGCGCCTGCGCGGCAGTAAGGTGCAGGGCGTGCCGGTGCTGGGCAAGGTCGATGACGTCGCCGAGATCGCCCGCGAGACCGCGGCCAAGCTGCTGGTGATCGCGATGCCGTCGGCCGATGCCAATGCGATGCAGCGCATTGTCATGGCCTGCGAGCGCACTGGCGTGCCGTTCCGGATGGTGCCGCGTCTGCAGGACGTGCTTGAAGGGCGTTCGCTGCCGGGCGAGTTGAAGGAAGTCGCGATCGAGGATCTGCTCGGCCGTAAACCGGTATTGCCGGATTGGAAGGCGATTCGCGGCTGGTTGGGCGCGCGCTCGGTGCTCGTCACCGGTGCCGGCGGTTCGATCGGTTCGGAGCTGTGCCGCCAGTGCGCGCGTCACGGCGCCGGCCGCATCGCCCTGATCGAAATCGACGAACTTGCCCTGGTCACCACCGAGACCGCGCTGCGCCGCGATTTCCCCGACGTCGAATTCATTCCGATCCTCGGCGACTGCGGCGACAAGGCCGTCATCGAATACGCGCTCAAGCTGGCCGAACCCGACGCCGCCTTCCACGCCGCCGCCTACAAGCAGGTGCCGCTGCTGGAAGCGCAATTGCGCGAAGCCGTGCGCAACAACGTGCTGGCGACCGAAACCGTCGCGCGCGCCTGCCGCGCCGCTGGTGTGGGCACCTTCGTGCTGATCTCCACCGACAAGGCGGTCGATCCGGTCAACGTGCTCGGCGCGACCAAGCGCCTGGCCGAGATGACCTGCACCTCGCTGGCCGATCAGCGCAAGACCCGCTTCGTCACCGTGCGCTTCGGCAACGTGCTCGATTCGGCTGGCAGTGTGGTGCCGTTGTTCCGCGAACAGATCCGCAGCGGCGGCCCGGTCACGGTCACCGACCCGGAAGTCACCCGTTTCTTCATGACCATTCCCGAAGCCTGCCAGTTGATCCTGCAGGCCTCGGCGATCGGCACCCACGAGGCGATCTACACCCTCGACATGGGCGAGCCGGTGCCGATTCGCTTGCTCGCCGAGCAGATGATCCGTCTGGCCGGCAAGCAGCCGGGCCGCGACGTAGCGATCGTCTACACCGGCCTGCGTCCGGGCGAGAAGCTGCACGAGACCTTGTTCCACGCCGACGAGCGCTATCGCCCGACCGTGCACCCCAAGATCCTGCAGGCCGAGCCGCGCGACGTGTCGACCAGCGCGCTGGAGCACTCGCTGCAACAGCTGCGCGAAGCCTCGATCCGCTACGACCGCGACGCGCTCGCGGTGCTGCTGCGCATCGCGGTGCCGGAGTTCCACCCGGTGGGTGAACACCCTGATTACAAAGAGTCGGCTACGGTGGTGGCATTCCCCGCCCGTAACGCCAGGAAGATTTGATGCCTCCACGTATTCGCAAGGCCGTGTTCCCCGTCGCCGGCCTCGGCACCCGGTTTCTTCCCGCGACCAAGACCGTGCCCAAGGAAATGCTGCCGATCATCGATCGGCCGCTGATCCAGTACGCGGTCGATGAAGCCATCGAAGCCGGTTGCGACACACTGGTGTTCATCACCAACCGCTACAAGCACGCGGTCGCCGATTACTTCGACAAGGCCTACGAGCTGGAACAAAAGCTTGAGCGCTCGGGCAAGTTGGAACAACTCGAACTGATTCGCAACGTGCTGCCGCCCGGCGTGCGCGCGGTGTTCGTCACTCAAGCCGAAGCGCTGGGCCTCGGTCATGCGGTGCTGTGCGCCAAGGACGTGATCGGTAATGAACCGTTCGCGGTGCTGCTGCCCGACGACGTGATCTGGAACCGCGGCCCTGGCGCGCTGAAGCAGATGGCCGACGCGGCCGAAGCCACCGGCGCCAGCGTGATCGCGGTGCAGGACGTTCCGCGCTCGCAGACCGCCAGCTACGGCATCGTCGCGACCGACGGTTTCGCTGCGCGCCAAGGCCGCATCCGCGCGATCGTCGAGAAGCCGGCGCCCGAGGTCGCGCCGAGCAACCTCGCCGTGGTCGGTCGCTACGTGCTCAACCCGGGCATTTTCGAACTGCTGGAAAAGACCACGCCGGGCGCCGGCGGCGAGATCCAGCTGACCGACGCGATCGCGACCTTGCTCGAACGCGAAACCGTCAACGCGTATCGGTTCCAGGGCACCCGCTTCGACTGCGGCACCCACCTGGGCCTGATCGAGGCGACCATCCGCTATGCGCTGGACCACGAAAAGCTCAGTGACGCGGCGCGCCAGTTGATGCAGAACGCGTTGAACGAACTGGGCGTGGAAGACCTAGCCTGAGCCACGTCCACCCGTCCGACTGAGCGAGTCAGCTCAACCACAGCCACACCGCCAACGCCGCCGCGACCAACAGTCCGGCGGCGTTTTGCGCTAAACGGCCCAGCCGTTCGCTGCGCCGCGACCAATCCAGGGCGGCGCGATCGCGCAGCACGTTCACGTCGCGATAGGTCTTCCAGTCGCGCGGCGGAAACCGGCCTTGCGCGCGCGCGGCCGCGCCCATGTGGCGCAGGCCGCGGCCCCATCCCAGCAACGGCAGCACCGGCGCCAGCAGCATGACCACGATCGCCTGAGCCAACCAGCGCCGCGCGTGTTCGGGCGGGCTGGCGACGACCTGATCGCGTACCGTCGTCAGCCACTCATGCCAATGCCACAGGCCGATCGCGCAGACCAGCACGGTCGCGGCGAGCAGCCACAGGCTGCGTCTGCGGTAGGCTAGGTCGGCGCGGTGGATTTCGCGGCTAGGCTGCATGGGTTCGCTGCATTCGTTCAAGGCATCCGTTCAAGGCATCGAGCTGACGGCGGCGCGGCGGGTCCGCGCATTGCGCGCGTTCGGCCGCCCCCATCAAACCGCTGCGCTTCGCCCATGTCCATACCCGCCGAAAACTACTATCGCGCCAGCCTCGATCATCGCCCCGAATGGCCGGCGCTGGAGGGCCGGGCGCAGACCCGCGTGTGCGTGATCGGCGGCGGTTTCGCCGGCCTCAATACCGCGTTGGGTCTGGCCGAGCGCGGCTTGACCGACGTGCTGCTGCTCGACGCGCGGCAGATCGGCTTCGGCGCGTCCGGGCGTAACGGCGGGTTCGTGTTCGGCGGTTTCTCGCGCGGCGAGGACGCGTTGCTGCGCGACCTGGGACCGCAACGCGCGCGCGCCTTGTACACGGGCACCACCGACGCGGTCGAGCTGATCCGCGGCCGCATCCATCGCCATGGCATCGACTGCGATGCGGTCGAGGCGGGGATCGTCTGGGCGAACTGGTTCCGCGATCCGCACGTGCTGCGCTCGCGGCAACAATTGCTGGCCGAACACTTTGGCGTGAACTGGCAATGGTGGTCGCGCGAGCGCGTGCGCGAACGGCTGCGCAGCGAGCGCTATCACGAAGCCTTGTTCGAACCGCAGGCCTTGCACTTTCATCCCTTGAAGTACGCGCACGGCTTGGCGGCGCTGGCCGCGCGCCTGGGCGTGCGCGTGCACGAGCGCAGCCCGGTGCTCGCGCTGGAGCGCGATGGTGCCGGATGGCGGGTACGCACCGAGCACGCCGAGATTCAAGCCGAGCAGGTGGTGCTGGCCTGCGGCGGCTATCTGGCGGGGCTGCGGCGTCGGGTCGATGCGGCGGTGATGCCGATCGCGACCTATGTGATGGTGACCGAACCGCTCGGCGCGCGCCTGCACGAGGCGCTGCATACCAACGCGGCGGTCTACGACACCCGTTTCGCCTTCGATTACTATCGGCCGCTGCCCGATACGCGCCTGCTGTGGGGCGGCCGCATCTCGGTGCGCGATCGCTCGCCGCAGGACGTGAAGCGTTTGCTGTATCGCGATCTGCTCAAGGTGTTTCCGCAACTGAGCGGCGCGCGCATCGATTACGCGTGGTCGGGATTGATGAGTTATGCGCGGCACCAGATGCCGCAGATCGGTCAGGTCGAACCCGGCCTGTGGTTGGCGCAGGCGTTCGGCGGACACGGCGTCGCGCCGACCACATTCGCCGGCGAGCTGCTCGCCGCGGCGATCGCCGACGGCGATCAGCGCTGGCGCGAACTGTCCGATTACGGCCTGGTCTCGGCGATGAAACCCGCCGGCCTGCTGGCGGCGCAGCTGAGTTACAGCTGGGCGCAATGGAAGGACGCGTGGAAAGACATGAGCGAAGGAATCAGACGATGAGCCAGACAACATCCCAACCAACGGCAGCCGAATCCACCGCGACGATCGCGTGGAGCGATTTCGAGAAAGTCGTGCTCTGCGCCGGCACCGTGACCCAGGTCGAGGAATTTCCGCAGGCGCGCAAGCCGGCGTGGAAACTGTGGGTCGACTTCGGCCCGCACGGCATCCGCAAGACCAGCGCGCAGATCCGCCACCTGTACGCCGCTGAAGATCTGGTCGGACGCCAGATCGTCGGGGTGATCAATTTCCCGCCCAAGCAAATCGGGCCGTTCGTGTCGGAGTTCCTGCTGACCGGTTTTCCGACCGACGAGGGCGTGGTGATCACCACGATCGAGCGGCCGGTGGCGAACGGCACCCGGATGGCCTGAGCCGTCAATTACCGGAGTCGGATCCCGGCGGGCAGGGCGGATGGATTAAGTAAATTTAACCCGGCCAACACACAGCGACGGTGCCCGGATTGCTAGCATCTCGCTGCGATCGACCTTGCGGTCGCGTTCTCGGGAGACCTCGCCATGCGCCGTACGCTCGCCGTTTCGCTCGCCACCGTCCTGCTGTCCCTGAGTCTGGGCGCGATCGCCGCGCCGCAGCCCGCGCCCGCCACTCAGCCGACGCCGACGACCAAGTCGACTCCGGCGCCGGCGCCGACCACCAAGCCCGCCGCGGCGCCTGCGACCAAGGCCGCGCCCGCCAAGGCCGCCACCGAGCGTTGTCGCGACGACAAGGGCAAGTTCATCGCCTGCGCGAAGAAGGCCGAGGCCAAGCGGTGTCGCGATGCCAAGGGCAAGTTCACTGCCTGTCCGAAGTAAGTCTTCAGCGCCGGGCCCGTGCGATTGCGCGCGGGCCCGGTCGTTCGTGCTTCACCAGAGCGTGCTTCACGATAGCCGCGCTCCACGACAGTCGCGCTTTCACGACACGACCAATCGCGCGGCGTGGTCGTGATTGATCGTCGTGCTCACATCCGCGGGGTAGCCGTGGCCTAAGCGACCAAGCCTGCCGCTCGCATCGCCGATTCGACGCCTCAGAACAGTCCCGGTATCAACCACCAACTGCGCCGCTTGTATTCCGCCCACTGCGGATAGCGCGACATGCTCGCCTCCTTCATCGCCATGTTCACCGCGAACAGGCCCAGCCAGACCCAGGCCAGCACCACGACCGGCAGCCAATGCCAGACCATCAGCGCGAAACTGCCGTAGATCATGATCTCGCCCAGATAGTTCGGATGGCGCACGTAGCGGAACATGCCGTCGCTGATCAGGCCGCTACGCACGCGCAAGGTGAAGTATTTCTGCGCGTCGGCGGCGATCATGATCGCGCAGCCGAGAATGCACAGGCTGATGCACAGACAAAACCAGATCGCGTCCGGCAACGGATAGTCCGGTTGCGACGCGCCTGAAATCAGCAGCCAGCCAAACACCCAGTACCAGGCCAGCACGCTCGCGAACGCGTTGATACCGCCGCCGATCGTCACCTTGACCTGCCAGCTCGGATCGGGAAACGCCAGGTCCTTGATGATCCAGACCAGACCATAGCTGCCGTGCATCGCCAGATAAATCCACGCGGCCGTCGAAGTGTTGTGGTAGTAGCCGATCAACGCGCCGAGAAATACGAAGGTGCCGGCCTTCTGGAAATTTACGATCCACGCGAGTTTCCACGGGCGCGGGCCGCCGAGAAAATCCTGCGACAAATAGTTGGTAAAACGGCGCATCGCGACGGCCCAGGCGGGCGCGGCGGAAGGCAAGGCCGATTGGCTCATACCGGCTCCTGTGCGAATGGCATCGATGCAAGTGCGGAATATCCCATCACGACGTCTGTATCGAACACAGGGGCGGATGCGGCCAAATGCGAATTACCGATCACAACTGCCGTTCGTATTCGCGTTGTTCCAGCCAGAACAACACGGTACGGACTATCGAGATCAATAGCATCAAGTGGAACAGCACGCTCCACAACAGGCAGGACAAGATGCCTTGAACGCTCAAGATATCGTCCTCGCCGTAGATATCGACGAAGCCCGACCATAGCGCTATCGCAAGCACCACAGGCCCAAGCAACGACGCCAGCTCCCAACGCAGGAAGCTGGCGCCCACACTGGCGAGGATGCCGAACCAGGCCATCGTCGCACTGGGGCCGCCGTTGAACAGCAGCAAGCCCATGGCGCCCGCCCCGTGCCCTGCGAATACGGGCACGGTGCAGTAAGCCAGGATCAACGCAACGGCCACAGCGAACGCGCTGGGTTTGAAGGTCATGGCGACGGCCTCCCTGGCCGTTGCGCGATCGGATGGCTTGAGCTTAGAGCGACTCGAACACGCCCGCCGCGCCCATGCCGGTGCCGATGCACATCGTCACCAGGCCGTACTTCTGCTTGCGACGCTGCAGACCATGCACGATCGTCGCGGTGCGGATCGCGCCGGTCGCGCCGAGCGGGTGGCCGAGCGCGATCGCGCCGCCGAGCGGGTTGACCTTGGACGGGTCGAGTTCGCTGTCGCGGATCACCGCCAGCGCCTGCGCGGCGAAGGCTTCGTTGAGCTCGATCCAGTCGATCTGGTCCTTGGTCAGACCGGCTTGCTTGAGCGCCTTCGGAATCGCCGCGATCGGGCCGATGCCCATCACTTCCGGACGCACGCCGGCGACCGAGAAGCTGACGAAACGCGCGAGCGGGGTCAGGCCGTAATCCTTGACCGCCTGGCCCGAAGCCAGCAACACCGCCGCGGCGCCGTCGCTCATCTGCGAGCTGGTGCCGGCGGTGACGCTGCCGCCGAACTGGCCGTTGCGGAACACCGGCTTGAGCTTGGCCAGCGCTTCCAGCGACGCGTCCGGACGCGGGCCTTCGTCGAGTTCGACCAGGGTCTTGCGCAGCTTGATCAGGTTGCCGGACAGATCGGGTTGATGCGAGATCACTTCATACGGGCTGATTTCGCTGGCGAACTCGCCGGCCTGCTGCGCGGCGATGGCCTTCTGGTGCGAGGCCAGCGCGAACGCGTCCTGATCTTCGCGCGAGATCTTCCATTCCTCGGCGACCTTCTCGGCGGTGATGCCCATGCCGTAGGCGATGGCGACGTGGTCGTCGTTGAACACCGACGGCGACAGCGCGACCTTGTTGCCCATCATCGGCACCATCGACATCGACTCGGTGCCGCCGGCCAACATCAGATCGGAATTGCCGAGGCGAATCTCGTTGGCCGCCAGCGCCACGGCCTGCAGGCCCGACGAGCAGAAGCGGTTGATGGTTTGGGCTGCGATGGTGTTGGGCAGGCCGGCCAGCAGCACGCCGATGCGCGCCACGTTCATGCCTTGCTCGCCCTCGGGCATGGCGCAGCCGATGATCGCGTCGTCGATGCGGTTGACGTCGATGCCCGGCGCCTGCGCGATCACCGACTTGAGCACATGCGCGAGCATGTCGTCGGGACGGGTATTGCGGAACACGCCGCGCGGGGCCTTGCCGACCGGGGTGCGGGTGGCGGCGACGATGTAGGCTTCTTGAACTTGCTTCATGTGCTTTCTCCGAAAGCGGGATTCGGGATTCGGGATTAGGGATTCGGGATTAGGGGAGAGGATTCGGAATTCGCTTTTGCGAATCCCGAATCTCGAATCACCAATCTCAGTTCCTCAACGGCTTGCCGGTCTTGAGCATGTGCGCGATGCGCTCCTGGGTCTTGGGCATCTGCGCCAAGGCCACGAAGTGTTCGCGCTCGAGCTTGAGCAGCCATTCCTCGTCGACCAGCGCGTTGCGGTCGACTTCGCCGCCGCAGATCACGGTGGCGATGCGGGTCGCGATTTCGTAGTCGTGCGGCGAGATGAAGCGGCCTTCGAGCATGTTGACCAGCATCATCTTGAAGGTCGCGATGCCGACGTCGCCGGCGACTTGGATGCGACGCGCCGGCAGCGGCGGGCGGTAGCCGCTTTCGGCCAACGCGCGCGCCTGGGCCTTGGCCACGTGCAGCAGTTCGAAGGCGTTGAACACCACGCGGTCGCCGTCGCGGGCGAGCTTGAGTTCGCGCGCTTCGAACGCCGAGGTCGAGACCTTGCCCATCGCCACGCTTTCGAACGCGGTCTTGAGTTCGGCGAACACGTCGCCGCCCGGACCTGCGGCTTCGGACGCGCGCACCGCGAATTCCTTCAGGCCGCCGCCGGCCGGCAGCAGGCCGACGCCGGCCTCGACCAGGCCGATGTAGCTTTCCAGCGCGAACACGCTGCGCGCCGAATGCATCTGGAATTCGCAACCGCCGCCCAGCGCGAGACCGCGCACCGCCGCGACCACCGGCACCAGCGAGTACTTGATGCGCTGGCTGGTGGCCTGGAAGTTGGCGACCATCGCGTCGAAACCCTTCAGATCGCCGGCCTGCAGCAGGCCCAGCGCGCCGGACAGATCCGCGCCGGCCGAGAACGGCTCCTTCGGCTGCCAGATCACCACGCCCTTGAACTTCTTCTCGGCGATGCCGATCGCTTCCTGGATGCCGTTGAGCACATGGTCGTTGACCGTGTGCATCTTGGTCTTGAAGCTGATCACCGCGATGTCGTCGCCGTCGTCGGCCCACAGGCGGATGCCGTCGTTCTCGAACACGGTCTGGCCCTGCGAGAACTTCTCGCCGATCAGCGCGTCGGGGAAGCGCTGGCGCGCATACACCGGGTTGGACGAACGCGGCACCTGAGCGCCGCGGCCCGGGCTGTAGCTGCCGTCCTTGTTATGCACGCCGTCGCGGCCGTCGAACACCCAGTTCGGCAACGGCGCGTTGGCCATAGCCTTGCCGGCGACGATGTCCTCGGCGATCCAATCGGCGACCTGCTTCCAGCCCGCGGCCTGCCAGGTTTCGAACGGGCCCAGCGACCAGCCGTAGCCCCAGCGCATGGCGAAATCGACGTCGCGCGCGGTGTCGGCGATCGACTCCAGATGGAAGGCGCTGTAGTGGAAGCTGTCGCGGAACACCGCCCACAGGAACTGCGCTTGCGGGTTGGTGCTGGCGCGCAACGCGGCGAATTTCTTGGCCGGATCTTTTTCTTTCAGCAGCGCGGCGATGTCGGCATCGAGTTCGCCGGCCGCGACGCGGTAATCCTGCGCCTTCAGATCCAGCACCAGGATGTCCTTGCCCTTCTTGGTGTAGAAACCGGCGCCGGCCTTCTGGCCCAGCGCGCCTTTCTCGACCAGCGCGGTCAGCCACTTGGGCGACTTGAAGTAGGAATGCCACGGATCGTCGGGCAGGGTGTCGCCCATGGTCTTGATGACGTGGGCCATGGTGTCCAGGCCGACCACGTCGGCGGTGCGGTAGGTCGCCGACTTCGGACGGCCGATGGCCGGGCCGGTCAGCGCGTCGACCGTGTCGAAGCCCAGGCCGAATTGCTCGGTGTGGTGCATCGCCGCCAGCATCGAGAACACGCCGACGCGGTTGCCGATGAAATTCGGGGTGTCCTTGGCGATCACCACGCCCTTGCCCAGGGTCGTGGTCAGGAAGGTCTCGAGGCCTTCGAGCACGGCCGCGTCGGTGGTCTTGGCCGGGATCAGCTCGGCCAGATGCATGTAGCGCGGCGGGTTGAAGAAGTGAACGCCGAGGAAGCGGTGACGCAGTTTTTCCGGCAGCACTTCGGCGAGCTTGTTGATGCCCAGGCCCGAGGTGTTGGAGGCCAGCACGGCGTGGTCGGGCACGTGGTCGGCGATCTTCTTGTACAGGTCCTGCTTCCAGTCCATGCGCTCGGCGATCGCTTCGATCACCAGGTCGCAGTCGCGCAGCAGTTCCAGGCCGGTGTCGTAGTTGGCGGCGGTCAGGCGCTCGGCCAGGGCCTTGCTGGCCAGCGGCGCCGGGCTGAGCTTGGCCAGGTTGGCGATGGCCTTGTCGACGATGCCGTTGGGCGCGTCTTCCTTGGCGGCCAGGTCGAACAGCACCGTGTCGACGCCGGCATTGGTGAGGTGCGCGGCGATCTGGGCGCCCATGACGCCGGCCCCGAGGACCGCGGCGCGACGGACTAGCAATTGGTTGGACATCGTCTACAACTCCTTGAAGGAATTCGAGAATCTTGGGACGTGGCGAGGGGAGGGACGTGCTCGGCGAGAATGTGCTTCTCGCGAGCGGGCGGGTTTACCGGGCCGGGGCACTGGGCACTCCGGCGGCGTCGGTCCCCGCCGGGACCGGCGCCTGCGTCGCTCAGCTCTTGAAGCCGGCGGCGGCGAAACGGATCAGTTCGCGGGCGGCGCGTTCACGATGCGCCGCCTCGGTGACACCGGCGGGACGCTTGATCAGGCCGAAGTCGGCCATGGCGTAGGTCAGCGAACCGGCCAGGAAATCCAGGCGCCAGTACAGCTCTTCCTTGCTCAGCCCCGGCACCGCTACGGCGATGGCCTTGGCGAACTCGCGCAGCACGTGGCCGTAGTGGTCGGACAGGAACTTGCGCAGGCTGTCGTTCTTCTCGGCATAGGCGCGGGCGATCACCCGCACGAAGGCGCCGCCGCCGTTGCGGTCCTGGGCCAGGGCCAGGGCGGGCTGGACGAACGCGGCCAGGATCGGCTCGAGCTCGCCCGGATGCGCGTCCACCGCGGCCTTGAGCGCGCTCATGCGCTGCTCGGTCATCTCGTCCATGCGCCGGCGGAACACCTCGTTGACCAGGTTTTCCTTGCTGCCGAAGTGGTAGTTGACCGCGGCGATGTTGACGTCGGCGCGGCTGGTGACCTGACGCAGCGAGGTGCCGGTGAAGCCGAACTGGGCGAACAGCTCTTCGGCGGCGCCGAGGATGCGGTCCTTGGTCGAGAAATGAGCGGTGGTGGTCATGCGGTCGGTCGGACTCCGGGAGCAGGGGATGGCCTTGGTACCGGCCTGGGCGCCGGTCTTAAAGCGGCGGCATGAATCAAACGCTTGTTTGATGCTAGTCCGGAGGGTGCGGGCGCGTCAATCGTGACCGCCGAGATTCGGGATTCGCGATTCGGGATTCGCCAAAGCAGGCCGGCCCGCGGCTTACGTTTGCCGCTGGCGAATCCCGAATCCCCACTCCCGAATCCCCGCCTTTACATGTAGAATTACGGGAGCCATATCGGCTAAACCCGCGTCCTGTCGCGGGTTTTCTGTTATTCTCAGGGCCGACCGTAAGCGGCCCGCCTACCCGGAGACTTTCCATGGCGCTGGAGCGCACCCTGTCCATCATCAAGCCCGACGCCGTCGCCAAGAACGTCATCGGCGAGATCTATTCCCGTTTCGAAAAGGCCGGCCTGAAGGTCGTCGCTTCCAAGATGAAGCAGCTGTCGAAGCAGGAAGCCGAAGGTTTCTACGCGGTCCACCGCGAGCGCCCGTTCTTCGCCGCCCTGGTCGAGTTCATGATCAGTGGTCCGGTGGTGATCCAGGCGCTGCAGGGCGAGAACGCCGTGCTCAAGCACCGCGACCTGATGGGCGCCACCAATCCGAAGGACGCCGCGCCGGGCACCATCCGCGCCGACTTCGCCGACAGCATCGACGCCAACGCCGTGCACGGTTCGGACAGCCTGGAGAACGCCGCGATCGAGATCGCGTACTTCTTCCCGGCCACCGACGTGTACGCGCGCTAAGCCGCACGTACATCGAGTAATGCAGTGAACGATATCCGCGACAACGCCAACGACCTTCCGCTGCTCGGCGACACGCCCTCGACGGAACCCGTTGCGCGCGCGCCGATCGCGATCACGCAAGTCGACGGTTCAAGCGTCGACCGCTCGAACAGTGAAAGCACGAACGTTGAAAGCGCGAAGGCGCCGGCTTCGGCCGGCGTCTTCGTGCCCGACAACGGCAAGACCAATCTGTTCGATCTCGACCGCACCCAGCTCGAGGATTTCTTCGAGCAGACCCTGGGCGAGAAGCGCTACCGCGCGCATCAGGTGATGAAGTGGATCCATCACCGCTACGTCACGGATTTCCACGACATGACCGACCTGGGCAAGGTGCTGCGCGCCAAGCTCGAAGAGCACGCGCAAGTGCGCGCGCCGATGGTCATTTTCGACAAGCCTTCCACCGACGGCACCCACAAGTGGCTGCTCGGCATGGACGCCAAGAACGCGATCGAGGCGGTGTTCATTCCCGACAAGGGCCGCGGCACGCTGTGCGTGTCCTCGCAGGTCGGTTGCGCCTTGAACTGCCAGTTCTGTTCGACCGCGACCCAGGGCTTCAACCGCAACCTGTCGACCGCCGAGATCATCGGCCAGGTCTGGGTAGCGGCGCGTCACCTCGGCAACGTCCCGCATCAGCAGCGCAAGCTCACCAACGTGGTGATGATGGGCATGGGCGAGCCGCTGATGAATTTCGACAACGTCGTGCGCGCCATGAGCATCATGCGCGACGACCTGGGCTACGGCCTGGCCAACAAGCGCGTGACCCTGTCGACCGCCGGCATGGTGCCGATGATCGACAAGCTCGGCGAAGTCAGCGACGTGTCGCTGGCGGTGTCGCTGCACGCGGCCAACGACGAGCTGCGCAGCGAACTGGTGCCGCTCAACAAGAAATACCCGATCGAACAACTGATGGAAGCCTGCGTGCGCTATGCGCTGCGCAAGCGCGGCACCTCGGTGACGTTCGAATACACCCTGATGAAGGGCGTCAACGACCAGCCGACCCACGCGCGGCAACTGGTGCGCTTGCTGCGCCAGTTCGACAACGCGGTGCAGATGAAGGACGCGGCCAAGGTCAACCTGATCCCGTTCAACCCGTTCCCGGGCACCCGTTTCGAGCGCCCCGACGAAGTCGCGATCCGCGCGTTCCAGAAGCTGCTCAACGACGCCGGCATGATCGCGCCGGTGCGCCGCACCCGCGGCGACGACATCGACGCGGCTTGCGGGCAGCTCAAGGGCCAGGTCATGGACCGCACCCGGCGCCAGGCCGAATTCCGCAAGCAACTGCAGGCCCAGGGCCTGAGCCAGCCCGACGGGAGCGTCGGCGATGCCGCGGCTTGATTCCGTGCTGTCCGGTCTGAGCCACCGCAACGCCCCGGCCCGCGGACGTGTGCTGCGCCTGTTGGCCCTGCTGACGCTGATCGTGTTCGCCACCGTCGCCTGCAACCGGCTGAGCTTCATCCGCCCGAAGATGGACCGCAAAGGCTTCAAGCAGACCGCGGTGGAGTACGACGTCGGCGATCGGCGCAAGGGCGTCGACGGCGCGGCCGCCGCGCAGGGCCGGGTCCAGTCGGCCCAGCGTTACCTGGAATCCGGTGACCGCGACAAGGCGCGCTCGGAACTCAAGCAGGCGTTGCAGATCGATTCCAAATCGGCCGAGGCCTACAGCCTGATGGCGGTCATGGCCGAGATGGACGGCAAGACCGCCGACGCCGGCGGTTACTACCGCAAGGCCGCCGAGTACGCGCCTGATCGCGGCGCCGCGCTCAACAATTACGGCGTGTGGCTGTGCGACAACAACCGCGCGGCCGAGGCGATGAGCTATTTCGACCGCACCCTGGCCGATCCGCGCTACGGCAGTCCGGCGGTGGCGCTGGCCAACAGCGGCGCCTGCGCCGACAAGCTCGGCCAGAACGATCGCGCCGACCAGGACCTGCGCCTGGCGCTGTCGCTCGATCCCAAATCCACACTCGCGCTGAGCGCGATGGCCAAGCGTCAGTTGCGCCTGGGCAAGGCCTTCGAAGCGCGGGCGTTTTCTGAACGGCGACTGGCCATTGAGCCTATTTCAGCTGAAGCGCTGATGACTGCGTCACAGATCGAACAAAAACTCGGCGACACGGCTGCCGCCGCGAGATACGTTCAGCGAATGAGGGCGGAGTTCCCTGACACGCAGGGCTCCGGAATAGGGGATGGCGGTAAGTGATGATGCAGTCGAACGAATTCGCGCCTGAAGGCAGCGGAAGCTGCGGCGCGCGTCTCAAGCAGGCCCGCGAAGCCGCGGGGCTGTCCGTGGAAGACGTGGCCGCGCGGCTGAAAATGCCGGCGCGCGTCGTGTATTCCCTGGAAAACGACGACATCGCCAGCATGGGCGCGCCGGTGTTCGTGCGCGGGCAGTTGCGCAGCTATGCGCGACTGGTCGGCATCGACCTGGAAAGCCAGCTCAGCGGCACGTCGGTCGCTTCGACCGCGCCGTCCGAACTCGTCAGCCACACCCACACCCCGCGCTATCGCCGCGTGTTCGAACAGACCACGCGCCGCGCCGTCTACATCGTCATGACCGCGGCCATCGCGGTGCCGATCTGGATCGCGACCCGTCATCCGGCCAGCAATTCCACCGTGCAGTCGCTGGACATGGCGGCGGTCGCGCCGGGCACGGCCAACACCGCGTTGCCGGCCGCGCAGCCGTCGTCGGCCACCCCGCCGCAGCGCACCCCGGTCACCGCCTCGATCATGCCGTCCCCGGCCGCGGCCGCGCCGGCTAAGACCTTGGTGCTGAAGTTCAGCGGCGACAGCTGGGTGCAGATCGTCGGCGTCGACGGCAGCAAACTGGAAGAAGGCATCCTCGGCTCCGGCCAGGAGCGCAGCTACGGCCCGGGCGAAGTCGCCAGCGTGCGTCTGGGCAACACCGCCGCGGTCGAAGTCAGCGCCGCCGGCCAACCGCTTGATCTGGCGCCGTTCAGCCGCGCGAACGTCGCGCGCTTTACGCTATCCTCTGACGGTTCCCTCGCGCCAGTCTCCGACTGATCCGCGCCGCGGGTCCGCGAACACCTTCATCGGCCCGACGCTGCATCGAGTGCGGCATCGGGCCGGTCCATTACGGCCCATCCTCGCGCGTTGCGCGGCGTTGGGGCGTTCAAGTCAGCTTAGCGACGGCGCATCATGGCGATAGACGACCTGCTCGACGAACACGAACAAAGCGAACGCGTACTGGCGTGGTTGCGCGCCAACGGCGCCGGCCTGATCGGTGGCATCGCCCTCGGTCTGGCCGCGATCGGCGGCTGGAAGTGGTGGGGCAACCACCAGCTCGAAGAACACGGCAAGGCCGCGGCGCAGTTCCAGGCCGCCGCCGACGCGGTCGAAGCCAAGGACAAGACCGCCGCGGCCAAGGTCAAGGCGCTGCCGGCCGGGACCTACCAGACCCTGGCCCAGCTCGACCTGGCCAAGTCGCAGGTCGATAGCGACCAGCGCGACGCCGCGATCGCGACCCTGCGCAGCATCAAGACCGAAGACGCGGCGATCGCCGAGATCGTCAACCAGCGTCTGGCGCGTCTGCTGATCGACGCCAAGCAGCCGGCCGAAGCGGTCAAGCTGCTCGGCAAATCGACCTCGCCGATGGCGATCGAGGTGCGCGGCGACGCGCAGTTCGCGCTCGGCAAGAGCGATCTGGCCCGCAACGACTACAGCGCCGCGCTCGGCAAGCTCGACGAGGCTTCGCAGCGTCGCCGTCTGCTCGAACTCAAGCTCATTGAAGCCGGCGGCACGCCGGCCAAGCCCGAGGCCAAATCTTGAAGATGAAGCAAGCTCAGAAGACCGGTCGCAACCTGCGTCCGGCCGTTCGCGTCGCCGCGGTGGTGCTGTGCGCGTTCGCGCTGGCCGGCTGCTCCACGGTCAAGGGTTGGTTCGGCGGCAAGAAGAAGGACGACGGCAAGCCCAACGAGCCGGCCGAACTCAGCGATTTCACCGCCAGCGTCAAGGTCGACAAGATCTGGTCGACCAACGCCGGCAAGGGCGAGGACCGCATCGGCGTGCGCCAGGGCCCGGTCGTGGCCGATGGCCGCGTCTACGCCGCGGCGATCAAGGGCGGCGTGCACGCCTACGATCTGCAGACCGGCAAGCAGGTCTGGGAATACATCCCCAAGCGCAAGGACAAGGACAAGAAGGACAAGGACATCAGCCTGTCCGGCGGCCCCGGCGCGGGCGATGGCCTGGTCGTGATCGGCGGCCTGGACGGCGAAGTGATCGCGCTCGACGCCGCCACCGGCGCCGAGAAGTGGACCGCCAAGGTCACCAACGAAGTCATCGCCGCGCCGGCGATCGGCCTGGGCATGGTGTTCGTGCGCTCCAACGACGGCCGGGTAACCGCGTTCGACGCCGCCAGCGGCGAGCGTCGCTGGTTCTGGACCCATGAAGTGCCGATGCTGTCGTTGCGCGGCAACGGTTCGCCGACGCTCGGCCCGGGCTTCGTGTTCGTCGGCAACGACGACGGCACGATCAGCGCGCTGGCCGCCAGCGACGGCCGTCCGACCTGGGACCAGCCGGTCGCGCAGCCTGAAGGCCGCAGCGAACTCGACCGCATGGCCGACGTCGACGGCACCCCGGTGCTGGACGGCACCGTGCTGTACGCGAGCAGCTTCAAGAAGCAGACCGTCGCCATCGATGCGCCGAGCGGCCGTCCGATCTGGGTCAGCGAACACGGCGGCGCGGGCCGCGTCGGCGTGGCCAGCGATCGCCTGATCGTCAGCGACCCGACCGGCACCGTCTACGGTCTGGACCGTTCGAGCGGCAGCGCGCTGTGGTCGCAGCCCTCGCTGGCGCGCCGCAACCTGACCGGCGCGGCCGTGCAGGGCGATTACGCGGTGGTCGGCGATTTCGACGGCTACATCCACTGGATGAAGCTCGACACCGGCGAGTTCGCCGCGCGCGAGCGCGTCGGCGGCAAGTCGCTGCGGGCCGCTCCGGTGGTCGCCGACGGCGTGCTGATCGTGCAGAACGTCAAGGGCGAACTGACGGCGTTCAAGCTGCAGTGAGGCCGGGATTCGAGATTTGGGATTCGGGATTGGCAAGAGCCCAGGGCTAGTCGCCTGCGATATTGGCTAGTGGACCCGCCTGAGGAATCACGCGGCCCGGATCGGCTGAGCCGACCCGGGCCGTTCGATATTGAGGGCTTCATTGCCCGCTGTGGGCCGTAAAGCCGTGGGTTTTAGTTTCACCGATTGTCCTGGCTGCGGCGAATAAGAGCTTGTACAAGCCACGCAGCCGCTAACCCCGAGTTTTAAGCCGCGAAGCCCCGTGCCTGGGCTGTTTTACCGACGCCTTGCCGGCCGCTCTGGCACTATGTACGCCACATCGATTCAACAACCCTGGTCGCAGCCAGTGGGCGCAACGCCCCTCCACGCTGCGCGGTTGCGAATCCCGAATCTCCAATCCCGAATCCTGGCTCCTCAAACATGCTTCCCCTAGTCGCCCTCGTTGGCCGTCCCAACGTCGGAAAATCCACACTGTTCAACGCGCTCACGCGTACCCGCGACGCGCTCGTCCATGACGAGCCCGGCGTCACCCGCGATCGCCACTACGGCGTGTGCCGGCCCGAAGGCCAGCGCCCATTCGCGATCGTGGACACCGGCGGCATGGCCGGCGTGGACGAAGGTCTGGCCGGCGCGACCGCGCGCCAGGCCCGTTCCGCCGCCGAGGAGGCCGATCTGGTCCTGTTCGTGGTCGACGGCCGCGAAGGCGCGTCCGCGCTCGACGACGAAATCCTCGCCTGGCTGCGCAAGACCGCGCGGCCGACCCTGCTGGTGGTCAACAAGACCGACGGCCTCGACGCGCGTCAGGCGATCAACGATTTCGCCCGTTACGGCATCCGCGACGCGATCGCGGTGTCGTCGGCGCATCGCCAGGGCATCGACGAACTGCTGGCGGAGGTCTACGGCCGTCTGCCCGAAGAGGGCACGACCACCGAGCTCGACAACGATCCCAAGCGCATGCGCGTGGCCTTCATCGGCCGCCCGAACGTGGGCAAGTCGACCCTGGTCAATCGCCTGCTCGGCGAAGAACGCATGATCGCCTCCGAAGTGCCGGGCACCACCCGCGATTCGGTCGCGATCGACATGGAGCGCGACGGCCGTCTGTACCGCCTGGTCGATACCGCCGGCGTGCGGCGCAAGGCGCGGGTCGAGGAAGCGGTCGAGAAGTTCTCGATCATCAAGACCCTGCAGGCGATCGAAAACTGCCAGGTCGCGGTGGTCATGCTCGACGCCGGCGAAGGGGTGACCGATCAGGACGCCAGCGTGCTCGGCTACGCGCTCGACTCCGGCCGCGCCCTGGTGGTGGCGGTCAACAAGTGGGACGGGCAGACCGAATACCAGCGCCAGCAGACCGAAAACCTGCTCAAGCGCAAGCTCGCCTTCGTCGAATGGGCCGAACCGGTGCGGATCAGCGCCAAGCACGGCTCCGGCCTGCGCGAGCTGTTCTCCGCGATCCATCGCGCGCACGCCTCGGCGACCACCGAGATCGGCACCAGCGAAGTCACCAAGGCGATGGAAGTCGCCTACGAAACCAACCCGCCGCCGGTGGTGCGCGGGCACGTGGCCAAGCTGCGCTTCGCCCATCCGGCCGGCTTGAACCCGCCGACCTTCGTCGTCCACGGCACCCGCCTGCGTACGCTCAGCGACAGCTATAAGCGCTATCTGGAAAACTTCTTCCGTAAGCGCTTCAAGCTGGTCGGCACGCCGGTGCGCTTCATCTTCAAGGACAGCAGCAACCCGTACGAAGGCAAGAAGAACGTGCTGACCGAGCGGCAGGTGGCGAAGAAGAAGCGTCTGATCCGGCATGTGAAGCGCGGCAAGTAAGGCGCGTCGCGCCCATGTCGGTCGAGCGCGCACGTCCGATGAAGCTGCTGGGCCTGTGCGGCAGCCTGCGCGCGCAGTCCTTCAGCGCCGGTTTGTTGCGCGCGGCTCGCGCGCTGGCGCCGGCTGAGGTCGCGTTCGAACGCGAGAGCGAATTGCCGCTGTTCAACCCCGATCTGGAATCGCGGCCCCCGCAGGCCGTGGCGGCGCTGTGGCAGGCCGTCACCGACGCCGAGGCGATCATCGTCGTCAGCCCGGAATACGCCCACGGCGTCACCGGCACGATCAAGAACGCACTCGACTGGCTGGTCGGGCATCCGCCGTTCGGGGGCAAACCCGTGGCGGCGTTCAATCCCGCGTTCCAGTCGCATCACGCCGACGACGCGCTCAAGGAAATTCTTTGCACCATGTCGGCCGATTTGATCGACGCCGCGTGCGTGCGCATTCCCGTGATCGGTTCGGGCGTGACCGTGTCCGAGATCGCGAACACGCCACGGTTCGCGTCCGCGTTGGAGGCGGCATGGGGCGAGATCGTCGCGCACGTCCGACAGGCGCGGCAGCGGCAGGCCGAACTCGCTGCAAGCGCGCCGTAGCGTCGGCGGCGCACGACGACACCGGCACGACGACACCGCGTTTGCGGCCGTGGAGGCACAATGCGCTCAGGTCCGCCGCCGCGAGTCGCTACCCGCCTCATGTCCGTCCTGCGCAACGATCTCAGCCTGGGCCTGCTCGCCGGCGGCCGCGCTTCGCGCTTGGGCGGACTCGACAAAGCCTGGTTGCAACGCGACGGCGAAGCGCAGGTGCTGCGCTTGGCGCGCGTGTACTCACCGCAGGTCGCGCAGGTGTGGGTCAGCGCCAATCGCGATCACGCGCGTTATGCCGCGCACGGTCTGCAAGCGCTCGCCGATGCCGAGCCCGACCTGGGGCCGCTCGGCGGTCTCGCTGCGCTGGTCGGTGCCTGCGCGACGCCATGGTTGTTCACCTTGCCGGTCGATGCGGTCAACCTCGACGAACACCTGTTGTCGGCACTGATCGCCGCGCAAACCGGGCAGGGTGCGTACGCGATCGACGACGACGGCGTGCAGCCCTTGTTCGCGTTGTGGCCGGTCGCGCCGCTGCGCGCAGCCCTCGCCGTGGCCTTGCGACGCCGCGCGCTGGCCGTGCGCGCGCTGCAGGCCGCACTCGGCATGGCCGCGCTGCGTCTGGATGGCCTACGCTTCGGCAATCTCAATACGCTCGACGATCTGGCCGCGGCCGGGTTTCAGGCCGACTCCCAGGCCGGTCCGGAGCGCTGCGATCCGCCGACGGATCAGCACTGAACCATCCTTGCCGGCGGCGACCGCCTCTCCCTCAATCCACATGTCTTCGATGAGTCCCCAGCCATGAGCGATTTCCCCACCGGCCTGCTGTTCGACGACGCCATGGCGATCGTCGCCGAGGTCGCCGCCGCGCATCGGCTCGCCACCGAGTCCCTGTCGTTGCCGCGTTGCCACGGCCGCGTGCTCGCGCAGGATGTGGACGCGCCGCTGTCGCTGCCGCCGTTCGACAACAGCGCGATGGACGGGTTCGCCCTGCGTCACGCCGATCTCGACGGCGACGACACCGCGCTGGTCCTGGTCGGCGAACAATTCGCCGGTCTCACCGCCGGCTTGAGCCTGGGCGCGGGCCAATGCGTGCGCATCACCACCGGCGCGCCGTTGCCGGCCGGCGCCGACACCGTGGCGATCAAGGAAAACGTGCGCATCGACGGCGATCGCGTATGGGTGCCGGCGACGGCGCTCGGCCAGAACGTGCGCTACGCCGGTGAAGACGTGCGCGAAGGCGAGCGCGTGCTGCGCGCCGGGCAGCTGCTCACGCCCGCGCGGGTGTCGCTGGCGGCCTCGCTGGGGCTGGCCTCGCTGGAAGTGCGGCGCAAACCCACGGTCGCGGTGTTCACCAGCGGCGATGAACTGGTCGAACCGGGCATGCCGCTGGCGCCGGGGCAGATCTACGACAGCAATCGCGATCTGCTGATGGGGCTGCTGCGCGCCGACGGTCTGGAACCGACCGCGTGGCCGCGCTTGCCTGACGATCCCAAGCAGGTCGAGATCGCGTTGCGCGACGCCGCCTGCGCGTTCGATCTGGTGTTCACCTGCGGCGCGGTGTCGGCCGGCGAGAAGGACCACATCCCCGCGGTGCTCGGCGAATTCGGCGCGATCCATTTTTGGAAAGTGAAGATGCGCCCGGGCATGCCGCTGCTGTTCGGCAGCATGGACCAGGCGCGCATGCTGGGTTTGCCGGGCAATCCGGTGTCGGTGATGGCGACCTACCTGAGCTTCGGCCGCGCCCTGATCGACGGGCTGCAAGGCCGCGCCGAACCGCGCCCGGTGTGGCGCGCGCGGCTGGTCGGATCGATCGAGAAAACCCATCCGCGGCGCGAATTCATCCGCGCGCGCCTGCTCAGCGACGACGACGGGGTATTGCGGGTCGATCCCAATCCGGCCACCGGCTCGCACCGGCTGCGCGCGGCGGCCGATTCCGATGCGCTGATGGTGGTGCCGGAGGGGCCGCAGCGGTTGCAGGAGGGGACGGTGATGGAGGTGATGCCGTATGCCTTGGGTTGAAAATTGCTTGCCGGCCCTCACCCCAACCCCTCTCCCGCAGGCGGGAGAGGGGCTTTAGAGAGCTTTAGATAGCTTCGCGTGTCTAAAGCCCTCTCCCGCTCGCGGGAGAGGGTTGGGTGAGGGCAGGCGCAACAGTCCGTCGCATCCCACGCCCGCCGGCCCCACCGCAACCGGCGATAATCCATCCATGAGCATCGAACACCTTTCCCCCGCGCAAGCGCGCGCGCGCCAGCAGGCCGGCGCGATCCTGATCGACGTGCGCGAGCCGCACGAACGCGCCGCCGGCCAGGCCGAGCACGCGCTGGGCATCGTCAAGGACGCGCTGGAAGCCGACCCGCAAGCGCATCTGCCCGACCGCGACGCCGCCATCGTGCTGATCTGCCAATCCGGCGCGCGTTCGCTGCGCGCCGCGCAGGCCTTGCTCGATGCCGGTTACGCCCGGGTCGCCTCGGTCGAAGGCGGCACCGCGCGCTGGATCGCCGACGGCCTGCCGCTGGCGGTGCTGGAGCAGTCCGACGAACAACGCGACTTCTACGACCGCTATTCGCGCCACCTGCGTCTGCCCGAAGTCGGCGAAGCCGGCCAGCGCAAGCTGCAGGCCGCGCGCGTGGCGATGGTCGGCGCGGGCGGGCTGGGTTCGCCGGCCGCGTTCTATCTGGCCGCGGCCGGGATCGGCACCCTGGTGCTGGCCGACGACGACGTGGTCGATCGCAGCAATCTGCAACGGCAGATCCTGCACACCGAGGGCCGGATCGGCGTGTCCAAGGTCGAATCGGCGCGGATCGCGTTGAACGCGCTCAACCCGCGCGTGCGGGTGGAAACCTTCGCCGAGCGGATCAGTTCCGACAACGTCGAGCGCCTGATCGGCGACGCCGACGTGGTGTTCGACGGCGCCGACAATTTCCCGGTGCGCTATCTGCTCAACGACGCCTGCGTGAAACTGGCCAAGCCACTGGTGTACGGCGCGATCCACCGTTTCGAAGGCCAAGTCAGCGTGTTCGATGCCGGCCGCCATCGCGGCCAATGCCCGTGCTACCGCTGCCTGTTTCCGGAACCGCCGCCGCCGGAGGCCGCGCCCAACTGCGCCGAGGCCGGCGTACTCGGCGTGCTGCCGGGCGTGGTCGGGCTGATCCAGGCGACCGAAGTGGTCAAGCTGATCCTCGGCCTGGGCGAATCGCTGGCCGGACGCCTGCTTCACTTCGACGCATTGGCGATGCGCTTCCGCGAAACCCGCCTGCGGCCCGATCCCGATTGCCCGGTGTGCGCGGCCGATCGCGCGTTTCCGGGTTACATCGACTACCAAGCGTTCTGCGCTTCGAGTTAATAGTGAGTGGAGAGGAGTGAGGAGTGAGTAAGAGCATCGTTCGCCGCGCTCCGGCTCTTACTCACTCCTCACTCCTCTGAACTCGTTCCTCTAGCTCCCTCAGTCCGCCGCGATCGCCTCGATCTCCACCATCCAGCCTTCCTCGTACAACTCGGCGATCACCACCGTCAGCGCCGGCGAATGCTCGCCCAGCACTTCATGGCGGATTTCGTAATTGCGCTTGCGCATGCGTCGGTCGGTCAAAAAAGTGGTGACCTTGACCAGGTTGCTGAAATCCATCCCGGCCGCTTCGAGCTGGCGTTCGACGTTGGCCCAGGCGCGGCGGCATTGGCCGTCGAAATCCTTGGGCAGGATGCAGGCATCGCATTGCGGCAACTGGCCGCTGATGAACAACAGGCGCTTGAAACCGGTGATCTGGTGCGCCTGCGAGTAAGACACTTCGGTGGGATGGATCACTTGGCGTTCCATGTCGCACCTCGGGTTGATGGATCAGTGGATGAAATCCCTCAAAGCCTGACCGTACTGCGGGTACTGGCCGATGTTGTGATGATCGGCGCCGTTCAACTGGATCACGTCCAATCCGTGCGGACGCGTTTGCAACGAGTGGATCAGACGCTGGGTGTTGGCCGGCGGGATCACGTCGTCGGCGCTCGCGCGCACGACCAGGATCGGGCCGAAATAACCGCGCAGATGCGCGACGGAGTCGTAGCGGTCGCGGACCAGCCAGCGCGTCGGCAGCCAGTTGTAATGCGCTTGCGCGGTTTCGCTGAGGCTGTCAAACGGCGTCACCAACGCCAGGCGCTCGACCGGGCGCTGGCCGGCGACATAACTGGCGACGCCGCTGCCGAGGCTGCGGCCGATCACCGCGATGGGTTGCTTGGGATGTTCGCGCGCGACCTGATCGAACATCGCCAATGCGTCGGCGAACAGCTTGGCTTCCTCGGGCTGGCCCTCGCTGGCGCCGAAGCCGCGGTAGGACACCAGGTAGATGGTGCGATCGGGGAACCATTGCGCCAGCGACTCGCGCATGTTCTCGATGCGTTCGGCGTTACCGCCGAAATAGATCAGGGCCTTTTCGCGGCCCGCGTTGAGCCGCCAGCCGCGCAGCACCACGTCGCCGCGATCGACCGTGTAATCGGTCATGTCCGAGCCAAGACGGGTGTTCTGCGGGAAATACATCAGCTCGCGCTGCTTGAAGTACAGCCAGCCGCAGATGCTGAGATAACCGGCCGCGGCGACGCCGGCGAGCACGGTGACGGATTGGAGCAGACGGGGGTTGCGAGCCATCGATGCGAGAGCCTTCCTTGCGGGGCGGGGGAGCGCCGACTGCGGTCGCACAAACCGTGTGCCGCAGTGCGTTGTTGCGACGATAACCCGCGACGGTGCTGTCTCGCCAGCGCTGGCGCGATCACACTGTTTGCACGGAAGATGACTAGGCTGGAAACAGGCGGGCTCATTGGGGTCGTGCCGAGAAACCCTGCGGCCGCCCAGCATCGCGGCCGCATCGCCACCCGGAGATCGCCGATGTACCGCTGCGCTTTGTTGGTTTTGCTGAGTCTGTCGGCAACGTTGTGGCCGCTGCGGCCCGCGCTCGCCGCCGACGCCTGTCCCACATTGCGCGACCAGGGCGCGGCCGCGGACGCGGCCACCCGCATCGCGGCGGCGGCCTGCACCGAGAACCTGCTGTGGTTCCGGCCCTTTATCGACACCCAGGGCCGGCTCGCCAGCGCGGTGGTCAGCGAAGCGGAGACCTCGCGCCTGCAGGACGGCGCCACCGAAACCTGGCGTCGCACCGCCAGCTATTGGCGCGACACCGGCCTGCTGCAGCGCATGAGCGGTTTCGCCGGCGCCGAGCAATGCTTCGATCCCTACGGCAGCGGCTATTCGGCGGTGGCCTGCCGCGCCTTCCTGATCGACAACCCGTGGTCGGCGGCGTTCATTTCCTACGTGATGATGAAAGCGTCGGTGCCCGGGTTCCGGCCGTCGGCGAGTCATTACGACTATGTGCGCGACGCGTATCGCAGCGCCGATCAAAGTCCGTTCCAGTTCCTCGATCCGGCCAGCGCGACCGCTTCGCCCGGCGATCTGCTGTGCGCGGTGCGTTCGAGCAATCGGGTCTACGGCTTCCAGGGCCTGAGCGCCGCGCTCGACGCCGCCAACGGTTCGCTCAACATGCATTGCGACGTGGTCGTCGCGGTCAATCCGGGCAACGACGGCAAGGCCTATCTGATCGGCGGCAACGTCCAGCAGGGCGCGACCATGCGGCTGATGGCGGTCAACCGCAACGGCCAGTTCTGGCCGCTGCCGCTGCGCAGCGAAACCCAGGTCGAGTGTTCGCCCGACACCGCTTCGGCCTGCGACATGAGCAAGCTCGACTGGGCGGTGCTGCTCAAGCTCAAGTCCGAATCCGCCTTGGCCCAGCTCGCGCCGCCGACGCCGTTGTTCGCCCCGCAGGCCGCGCCGGCGTCGTTGCAGCCGTCGGGTTGCTGCGTGCAGTGCGTGGTGGGTTCGGGCGTGCCGCGTTGTCCGAATCCGAATACGCCTGGGATTCGGCCGGAGCAGAACTGACGCGCGTCTCTTCGATCGCCCCCTGTAGGAGCGGCGTAAGCCGCGACCGCGACATCGCAACCACGGCGTCGGTTTCGTCGTAGCCGCGATGTCGCGGTCGCGGCTCGCGCCGCTCCTACAAGGAGATACCCACGTCGCTCAGCCGTGTTGTTTCTGCGCCGCCTCGAACGCCGCCAGCTGCTCCGGCGTCGCCTCGCGCTGGAACTGCGCCTTCCATTGCGCGAACGGCATGCCGTGCTCAGCCGTGTTGTTTCTGCGCCGCCTCGAACGCCGCCACCTGCTCCGGCGTCGCCTCGCGCTGGAACTGCGCCTTCCATTGCGCGAACGGCATGCCGTAGATCGCTTCGCGCGCCTCGTCCTTGCTCATATCGATGCCGCGCGCCTGCGCCGCCTCGCGGTACCAGTCGCCCAGGCAGTTGCGGCAGAAGCCGGCCAGGATCATCAGGTCGATGTTCTGCACGTCGCTGCGCTCGTGCATGAGGTGAGCGAGCAGGCGGCGGAACGCGGCGGCCTGGATCGCGATGGTTTCGTGGTCCTGCGGCGCGGAATCGACGGGCGGGGCGGGATGGCTCATGGCGGTGTCTCGTTCGGAGCTGGAGGGACGGGATGGCGGCGCGGCGGCCGCGAGCGACGCCGGCCGGCGCCGATTCGGCGGCGCAGTGACGGAATTCGCGCGAAAGAATGGGGGATAATGCGCGGCCCCGACTCTAGCGCAGCGCCGACGACCCCGCATGACGCCTTCTTCGCACCCGGCCCGCATCCTCGACGGCAAGCGCATCGCCGAGGACCTGCTCGACAACCTCAAGGCCCAGGTCGACGCGCGCGTCGCCGCCGGCCTGTCGCGGCCCGGTCTGGCGGTGGTGCTGGTCGGCAACGATCCGGCCTCCAGCGTGTACGTGCGCAACAAGCGCCGCGCCGCGCAGAAGGTCGGCATCCGCGCGATCGACTACGACCTGCCGGCCGATACCGGCGACGAGCAACTGCTGGCGCTGATCGACCGGCTCAACGCCGACCCCGAGGTCCACGGCATCCTGGTGCAGCTGCCGCTGCCCGACCGCCGCGACGCCACCGCGCTGATCCACCGCATTGACCCGAAGAAGGACGTCGACGGCTTCCATCCCGAGAACGTCGGTCATTTGGTGCTGCGCCAGTTCGGCCTGCGTCCGTGCACGCCGCGCGGCATCACCACCTTGCTGGGCTACACCGACCGGCCGGTGCGCGGGCAGAGCGCGACCGTGGTCGGGGTCAGCAACCACGTCGGCCGGCCGATGGCGCTGGAACTGCTGATCGCCGGCTGCACCGTCACCAGCTGCCACAAATTCACCCCGCCTGAGGTGCTGGAGGCCTCGGTGCGCGGCGCCGACATCCTGGTGGTCGCCGCCGGCCGCCCGAGCCTGATCCCGGGCGAATGGGTCAAGCACGGCGCGGTGGTGATCGACGTGGGCATCAACCGCCTGGACGACGGCCGCCTGGTCGGCGACATCGGTTTCGACGCCGCCGCCCAGCGCGCCAGCTGGATCACCCCGGTCCCGGGTGGGGTGGGGCCGATGACGGTGGCGACGTTGATGCAGAACACGTTGGAGGCGGCGGAGGCGGGGGATCGGGGTTAAGAGGCCTTTGACCCGACCGGTTACAGTCGGTTGTCGCTTTATTGACCGTTACTCCCGCTTTTCTCGCACTGCCGCTTTTGCTCGTCATTCCCGCGAAGGCGGGAATCCAGAGACTTCAGCGTCCTCTACCCAGTCCGTCATTCCCGCGAACGCGGGAGTCCAGCGACTTCAAACCGGAAAGACACTGGATTCCCGCGTTCGCGGGAATGACGAGCAAGAAGAAGTCTGGAAAATACCGGCTGAAGTCTCTGGATTCCCGCCTTCGCGGGAATGACGAGCAAAAAAGCGCGCGGATGAGGCCACGGCCGCTGGCGGCCCGCTCACCCAAAGCCCCGCTAAACCCTCCGCCAAACCCCGCCAGCAGAACGCCCCTTTCCGCCCTTAACCCCAGCGCCGGACCCCCGGTTCGGGTTAGAATGGCGCGCTTCATCCTCCCGGGCCCGCCCATGCTGCGCATCCAGGCTGAAGCGCTTACTTACGACGATGTGTCTCTCGTCCCCGCGCATTCGATCGTCCTGCCTAAGGACGTAAACCTCTCCACCCGCCTGACCCGCGACCTGTCGATCCGTCTGCCGATCCTGTCGGCCGCGATGGACACCGTCAGCGAGGCCCGCCTTGCGATCGCACTGGCACAGCTCGGCGGCATCAGCATCATCCACAAGAACATGAGCCTGGAAGCCCAGGCCGCGCAGGTCGCCAAGGTCAAGAAGTTCGAGGCCGGGGTGATCCGCGAACCGTTCACCGTGGGGCCGGAAACCACCATCGGCGAAGTGCTCAAGCTGACCCGCGCGCGCAACATCTCCGGCGTGCCGGTGGTCGACGGCGGCCAGCTGGTCGGCATCGTCACCAGCCGCGACATGCGCTTCGAGACCAAGCTCGACGATCCGGTCCGCCACATCATGACCAAGCGCGATCGCCTGATCACCGTGCACGAAGGCGCCAGCGACGACGAAGTGCTGCAGCTGCTGCACAAGCACCGCATCGAAAAGATCCTGGTGGTCAACGACGGCTTCGAGCTGCGCGGCCTGATCACGGTCAAGGACATCCAGAAGAAGACCGACAACCCCAACGCCGCCAAGGACAGCGCCGAGCGCTTGCTGGTGGGCGCGGCGGTCGGCGTCGGCGGCGATACCGAAGCGCGCGTGGAAGCCCTCGCCGCGGCCGGCGTGGACGTGGTCGTGGTCGATACCGCGCACGGCCATTCGCAGGGCGTGCTCGATCGCGTGCAGTGGGTCAAGAAGCGCTTCCCGCAGTTGCAGGTGATCGGCGGCAACATCGTCACCGGCGAAGCGGCGTTGGCGTTGATGGATCACGGCGCGGATGCGGTCAAGGTCGGCGTCGGTCCGGGTTCGATCTGCACCACCCGCGTCGTCGCCGGTGTCGGCGTGCCGCAGGTGACCGCGGTGGCGATGGTCGCCGAAGCCTTGAAGGATCGCATTCCGCTGATCGCCGACGGCGGCATCCGCTATTCGGGCGACATCGGCAAGGCGCTGGTCGCGGGCGCATCGACGGTGATGGTCGGTGGCTTGTTCGCCGGCACCGAGGAAGCGCCGGGCGAGATCGAACTGTTCCAGGGCCGCAGCTACAAGAGCTACCGCGGCATGGGCAGCCTGGGCGCGATGGAGCAGGGCTCGAAAGACCGCTATTTCCAGGACGCCTCCGACGCCGACAAGCTCGTGCCCGAAGGCATCGAAGGCCGTGTGCCGTACCGCGGTTCGCTCGGCGGCGTGGTCCACCAACTCGCCGGCGGCCTGCGCGCGACGATGGGCTACGTGGGCTGCGCGACCATCGAGGAGATGCGCAAGAAGCCGAGCTTCGTGCGCATCACCAACGCCGGCGCGCGCGAGAGCCATGTGCACGATGTGCAGATCACCAAGGAACCGCCGAACTATCGCGCCGGCTGATGCCGGCGCGCGGGATTAGGGATTTGGGATTCGAGATTCGGTAAGCCGATTCGTTTCCCATCCCCAGCGTTCCGCTTTTACGAATCCCGAATCCCCATTCCCGAATCCCGGCCCCAATGACCGATATCCATAACGACAAGATCCTGATCCTCGACTTCGGCGCGCAATACACGCAGCTGATCGCGCGACGCATCCGCGAACTGGGCGTGTACTGCGAGATCTGGGCCTGGGATCACGACCCGGCCGAAATCGAAGCGTACGGCGCCAAGGGCATCATCCTGTCGGGCGGCCCCGAGTCGACCACCGAGCACGGTTCGCCGCGCGCGCCGCAGCAGGTGTTCGACGCCGGCCTGCCGATCCTGGGCATCTGTTACGGCATGCAGACCATGGCCAAGCAGCTCGGCGGCGAAACCGAAGCGGCCGATCAGCGCGAGTTCGGTCATGCCGAAGTGTCGCTGGTCGCGCACGATCGCTTGTTCGACGGCTTGAAGGATCATCCCGGCTCGCCGCCGCGCCTGGACGTGTGGATGAGCCACGGCGATCACGTGTCGAAGGCGCCGGACGGTTTCGTCGTCACCGCCAAGACCGACCGCATCCCGGTCGCCGCCTTCGCCGACGATGCGCGCGGCTGGTACGGCGTGCAGTTCCATCCCGAAGTCACCCACACCAAGCAGGGCCAGACCCTGCTGCGCCGCTTCGTGGTCGACATCTGCGGCTGCCAGACCTTGTGGACCGCCGCGCACATCATCGACGACCAGATCGCACGCGTGCGCGAGCAGGTCGGCCAAGATGAGGTGATCCTCGGCCTGTCCGGCGGCGTCGATTCCTCGGTGGTGGCCGCGCTGCTGCACAAGGCGATCGGCGATCAGCTGACCTGCGTATTCGTCGATACCGGCCTGCTGCGCTTCAACGAAGGCGACCAGGTGATGGCGATGTTCGCCGAGCACATGGGCGTCAAGGTCGTGCGGGTCAACGCCGCCGACCGTTACTTCGAAAAACTCGCCGGGGTCAGCGACCCGGAAGCCAAGCGCAAGATCATCGGCAACCTGTTCGTCGAGATCTTCGACGAAGAGTCGCAGAAGCTCGCCAACGCCAAATGGCTGGCGCAGGGCACGATCTACCCGGACGTGATCGAGTCCGCCGGCAGCAAGACCGGCAAGGCCCACGTCATCAAGAGCCACCACAACGTCGGCGGCCTGCCCGAGCACATGAAGCTCGGCCTGGTCGAACCGTTGCGCGAATTGTTCAAGGACGAAGTGCGCCGCCTGGGCGTCGAACTCGGCCTGCCGCGCGAGATGGTCTATCGCCATCCGTTCCCGGGCCCGGGCCTGGGCGTGCGCATCCTCGGCGAAGTGAAGCGCGAATACGCCGACCTGCTCGCGCAGGCCGATCACATCTACATCGACGAACTGCGCAAGGCCGGCCTGTACGACAAGACCAGCCAGGCCTTCGCGGTGTTCCTGCCGGTCAAATCGGTCGGCGTGGTCGGCGACGCGCGCGCCTACGAATGGGTGATCGCGCTGCGCGCGGTCGAGACCATCGACTTCATGACCGCGCACTGGGCGCATCTTCCGTACGACTTCCTCGGCACGGTCTCGAACCGGATCATCAACGAACTGCGCGGCGTGTCGCGGGTGGTTTACGACATCAGCGGCAAGCCGCCGGCGACGATCGAGTGGGAGTAAGTTCGGCCCTTTGAGAGGTGCGGCGTATGTCCGGGTCGGGCAAGCGCGAGACGGCGGCGATCGAGCAGGTCGCCGAATACTTCGGTGCGATCCGGGAGCGGGGCGACGGCGACGTCGCCCGATGGCTATCTGAGGCTTGACGCAAAACGCATCGCCATCGATGTCGCGGTGATCGAACCTGTGGTCGCGGGACACGGCGACGATGCTGTGCCCCGTCTGCGCTTCGACAAGGTCGCGTTGCGTTTGATCTCGCGTTTGCAGGCCGCGCTTTCGCCGCAAGTCGCCGATGGGCAGGTGGTGATGCTCGCTGTCACCGCGCCGATTCGCCTGCCGTCGAAGACCGCAGAAGAGCTGGAATCCAACATCAGCGAATGTCTCCGACGGGGACCCGTGCAGGTCGAGATCGGCGAGACCATCTGCGGCAATCAGACCCGGGTCCGGTTCGCTAGGGGCGGCGCGAGGCCGGCGTCGAAAGTGATCGGTTTCGTGCACAACCCCGACACCGATCCGCGGGTGCTTTTCGATCTGGCCGCGGCCTTGCTCAACTACATCGGCGCGGCGGCCGTTAAGCATCCGACCGAATCTTTCGGCGGCGAGCGCTGGCTCGTGATCGCCGATGAACGGGACCCCGCGTGGATCGCGACGTACCGTCACGTCTATTCGCAGCTAGGCGTTTCCAGCGAATTCAGCAAGATGCTCGTGGTGTTTGCCGACGGGCAGGTCGAAACGCTGAACGCTTGAACACACCGCGTTTGCGCCGCCGCGGCGACGCATGCGCCGGGCTGTGACAACTGACGCGGTTCCCGCGCGTCGACCGGGCTAGGGTTCGACTCAGTCGTCGCGCCCGTATCGGGCGCCGCCGTCAAGGACGCAAGGATGTCCGCCACGGAATGGATCGGCAGGTTGCTCGGCAGCGATTCGCGTCCAGGCGATGCGTTTGTCGATGGTTGGCGTGTCCGCGCCCGTGCCGCGATCGGCGATAGCCCCGATAACACCGATAGCCTCGCTTCGGCGTGCACGGCGCCCGCTGCGTTTTCCATTGCGTTCGGTCGTGCTCGCGCGCGAATGCCGGCATGCGTGCCGCATCGTCGGCGCGTACGCGGCGCAGCCGAACCCGTTCGCGCGAACCCGCCTATTCGACGAGCGTCCGGCGCACCCGCATTGGCCGCGGAAGGAGCCGCGGTAACCCACGCGCGACGGCGNTCGCCGTCGGCGTCCCGGGCGACTGGAGCAAGGACTGCCTCGGCCGCCTCGCCACGTTGGAGAGAACGATGATCAGGAAGTCTCGTGCCAAGTTGGTGCTTGCGTGCTTCGCGTTTGGGTTGGGCCTGAGCTTCAGCCTCAGCGCGTTCGCGATTCCTTGCTGCAGCAATTGCGATCCGAACGATCCCGATTCGCGCTGCTGGGCGATCTGCTCGGACAGTTGCTGATTCCGGGCAGGCGGGAAGGGGCGGGCGACCGCCTCGTTCCGTGCCGCGTCGTCCGATCGCCGACGGACCCTTCCATTGGGTCCGTTCGTGCGCGAGGGCGTGCAAGAGCGCCGCGCCGCCGCAGGCAGCGCGCGGCGCAGCCGAGGTCGTTCGCGCGAACCCGCGTGTTCGACGCGCGTCCGGCGAACCCGCATTGACCGCGGAAGGAGCCGCGGCAACCCACGCGCGACGGCANNNTCGCCGTCGGCGTCCCGGGCGACTGGAGCAAGGACTGCCTCGGCCGCCTCGCCACGTTGGAGAAAACGATGATCAGGAAGTCTCGTGCCAAGTTGATCCTTGCGTGCTTCGCGTTCGGACTGGGCCTCAGCGTCAGCCTCAGCGCGGTCGCGCGTCCGTGCTGCAGCAGTTGCGATCCGGACGATCCGGATTCGCGTTGCTGGGCGATCTGTTCGCCCGGCTGCTGACCGCGGTAAAGCGGGAAGGGGCGGGCGACCGCCTCTTTTCGTGCCACGTCGTCCGATCGATGGGTCGGTATCGAGGCCCGTACGCGATCCGGTGGCGATCTGATCGCGAGTTGGCCGCAAGCTGGCCGCGATGTGGCGACGCTCGTGATCTTGCCGTCGCTTGCCGCCTGCGTCGGTGAGTGCGTGTTCGATGCAAAGTCTGCCGTTGCGTGGCTGGCGGACGTGCTTTCCGCGCTACCGCGCGACGAACGCGCTAGCCCGGGCAGCGAAATGTGAGGCGCCAAGCCCCGCCTTGGGCCCTCGGCCATTAGGACCGCCCCTGTCCGCAAGGCGGCGTAATCTGCGCTCGAACCGGCCGACGGCCGCGCTCCCGCCCCGGCGTTCGACGCCGACCATCCCCCAATCGCGATCCGCATGTCGATTCGCTCCCGCCCGGTTCGTCGTTCCAGACAAGGGCGGCCGAATCCGTGTGCCGTGCGCGCGGAACCTGCGCCGTCCGACTTGCCCAGGAGAGAACGCTGATGTCGAAAACTCTGCCGATCGCCGCCGCTCTGTTGGCTCTGCCGCACTTGCTGGCGGTCGCGGCGTCGCGCAACGACGCGGCGGTGCATGCCGACAGCGCCTGCTCGGCGCAGGCGCAGCGCAGCGTGGTTCCGTTCGAGCGCTGCCGGTGCGTCGATTCCGTCGGTCGCGACGGTGTGCGCGGCGCGGGCCTGGCGATGCGCTACTACTCGCAGCGTTGAGCGCCTGAGTCGCGCGCCGGTCAGCCCGCGGGCCAGGCACGCAGCGCGGTGCGCAGCACGTCCCTTAACTCAGCCGCGTTCGCACCGTCGCGGGCCTGGATCGACAGACCCTGGACCACGGTAGCCAGGAATTTGGCCAATCGCTCGGCATCGCAATCGGCGGCGACGTCGCCTTCGCGCTGGCCGCGTTCGATGCGGGCACGAAAGCCGGCTTCGATCGAGCGGCGGTGCGCGGCGATTTCCTCGCGCAAGGGCGCCGACGTGCCGACGCTGCCTACCTCGGCCGCGACCAGCATGCAGCCGCTGCGCTGCCCGCAGCCGGCGAAGCCGTCGCCGATGGTGTAGAACAAGCGCTCGAACGCCTCGCGCGCGCTCAGCCCGGGCGCCTGCAGACCGGCAGCGTGGCGCTGGCGGAACTGCTGCAGGTAGCGTTGCAGCGCCTCGCGGAACAATTGCTGCTTGCTGCCGAAGGCCGCGTACAGGCTGGGCGGGGCGATGCCCATGGCCGCGGTCAGATCGCTGAGCGAGGTCGCCTCGAAGCCCTGACGCCAGAACAACTGCATCGCGGTTTCCAGGGCCTGCTCGCGATCGAACGCGCGCGGCCGTCCGCGCGGCCGGCGCGGAGGCGTTTCGGCGGCCGCATCGTCGGCTTCGGGTGGTGCCGAATCTGCAACATCTATTTCCATAGCGATCGATACTAAATTCATTGACCGGTCCGGGACAAGCGCTCAGACTCGGTCGCGGCCCTCGCCGCCGGCTAGATACGCTTGGCCGTCGCGGCCTGCACGGCCCTCGCCATCGTCTGTTTCCCCGTCATGCAAACAGGACCTCCCCATGAGCTTCTCGCTCTACGACATCTCGGTGCCGGCCTTCACCCGCGGCCTCGACACGCTGTCTCACCTGCTCGACAAGGGCGCCGCCTACGCCGACGAGCAGGGCATCGACCCTTCGCAATTGATCGGCGGGCGTCTGGCGCCCGACATGTACACCTTGATCGGCCAGGTGCAGTCGGCCAGCGACGCGGCCAAGTTCGGCGCCGCGCGCCTGGCCGGCATCGCCCCACCGAGTTTCGCCGACGAGGAAACCACCCTCGACGAGTTGCGCGCGCGCATCGCCAAGACTCAGGAGTTCCTGCGCAGCGTCACCCCCGACAGCATGGACGGCCAGGAAGAACGCGAGATCGTGATCCGCCCGGGCGGCCGCGAACTCAAGTTCGTCGCCCGCGACTACATCCGCGGCTTCGTCCTGCCGAACTTCTATTTCCACCTGACCACGGCCTACGGGATCCTGCGCCACCAGGGCGTGCCGCTCGGCAAGCTCGACTACCTGCGCGGCGCGGCGTCGCCGGCCTGAGTTGTGATGATCGGGGCCGGCGACGGCTCCGATCAGTACGTCCCAAGCGGTATCGCGGTCGCCAGTCGGCCGGAATCGCGACCCGGGTTCGGGTTCGCGACGTCTTGTGATTTAGCATGTCGCCCTTGGCGCGCCGGAACGGGTCCGGCGCCGTCCGGGCGATCCGCACAGAGGACGTGACGTGAAAAGACTGCTGATGCTGGTGCCGCTGCTGCTGGCCGGTCTGGCGTTCTGGTACTTCGACCTGGCGCGCCGCATCGACGAAGCCGCCGTGCGCGACTACTACAACCAACAGATGCAGGCCTACTACCGCTTCGACGGCGACTGGTTCTGCACCAGCATGACCGACGACTACGAAGTCGTCGAAATCACCTACACCGGCAAGCAGCGCAAGGACGAGCGCCTGAACAAGGCCGAGTCGTGCAAGCGCACGCGCGAGACGGTCGCCGAACTGGTCGAAATCCGCGATGCCAAGATCGGCCTGCCGCTGCCGTCGTGGACGATCGAGGTGAAGAACATCGAAGTGGCCGACGACCGCCACAGCGCGACCGTGCAGGCCGAAGGCCGGATGACCGTCGGCGCGCGCGACCTGGGCGTGACCAAGTGGACCGAGCGGCTGATCCGTCGCAACGGCCGGGTCTTCAGCGAGCGCTCCGACTCGACCGCCTGGGTCGAAGAATGAGCGATGACGTCGTGAGCGATCAGGCATCGATCGACGAACGCTGGATGCGCCACGCGCTGGCGCTGGCCGATCGCGCCGAGCGCGAGGACGACGAGATCCCGGTCGGCGCGGTGCTGGTGTCGGCCGACGGCGCGGTGCTCGGCGAAGGCTGGAACCGCAACATCCGCAGCCACGATCCTAGCGCGCATGCCGAGATCGTCGCCTTGCGCGAAGCCGGCAGTCGGATCGGCAATCACCGCCTGATCGGCACGACCTTGTACGTGACCCTGGAGCCGTGCGCGATGTGCGCGATGGCGATGGTGCATGCGCGGGTCGCGCGGGTGGTTTACGGCGCCAGCGATCCCAAGACCGGCGCGGCCGGCAGCGTATTCGATCTGCTGACCGATCCGCGCCATAACCATCGCGTCGCGGTGCAGGGCGGGGTGCTGGGCGAGGAGGCGGGCACGCGGCTGACTACGTATTTCCGGCGCAAGCGCGGCAAGCCGGTCTGATCGAAGTGCCGTGGTTGGCGATAAAGCCCGGGTGATGGCGCCATGGCATCGGTCGCGGCGGCCGATGGTTCGCCGCGCCGGAGCGGAAAGCAGCGGGACTGAAGCTCCTTGCGGAACGCCCGCGCAGTGCCGATGACCCGTGCCGTTTCAAGGCATCAGGCAGGCTTCCCGGGTTTGCCGCGTCTTCAATGCGACCCGTGGCTCAACGCAGCAGGTCGAGCGCCTTGTGCGCGTCGTCGACGAATCGGCGCGACTCCTGCGGAGAGTTCAAGTACGTCGCCAAGTGCGCCACGACCTGGCGGGGGTCGTGGCGGGTCTCGAAGGCTTCCTGGCAGAGCATGCCGGCGATCGGCCCCAGGTAGTTCACCGCCACCTGTTCGATCGCGTCGCGCACTCGCTTGTCCACCCGCGCCGCCGGCGGCGGCGGCTCAGGCGCGCGGGCGCTCGCCGCGGCGATCGCCGCGGTCGTTTCCGAACGCCCGGCCAGCTCCTGTTCGAATCCGCCGAGCAGCCACTTCATCGACGCGGGATTCAAGGCCATCTTGTTGCCGTAGGACGGAATGTCGTTGGGCTGGAAACGCAGCTTCGCGGTCGACACCATCGACAAGCCTTGCACGGCCTCGTCGTTGCGCAGCATGCGGAACGTCACTTCCTTCACCTGGCCGTTGTGCAATCGGATGATGCCCGAGTGCAGTTCCTCGGTGACGAGGAACACGAAGCCGGAGGCCTCTATCTGCACCAGCGCATTGAGTTCGCGCAGCACTTCGATCAGCGGTCGGAACTCATGGCTCATGATGTCGGATACCTGGCATCGTACGATTGGTCGGGATTCGTCGCTTCAGCCTCGCTCGCTTCGGCGCTGCTCGACTCAGCGTTGCTTGGCGAGTTTTTCCATCGCCACGCGGACGCTGTAGGACAAGCGTGAAATCGCGCGCGCGAGCTTGCCGATTTCGTCTTTCAGATCCGCCTCGCTGATGGTGTGGTTCCACTTGCCGACGCTGAGTTCCTCGGCGACCACGGTCAGGCGCTGGATCGGACGCAACACCCGGTTCTGGATCAGGGTCCATTGCAGGCCCAGCAGCAGCGAACACACCAGCAGGCCGATGCCGCCGATCCACAACGACTGGCGCACGATCACATGCTCGACGTCGCTCTTGGGATAAGCGGACACGAGGGTGAAGCCCCAATCGGGCACTTCCTGCCGGGTCACCACCCAGTCCTGCGGATTCTGGCTGGCGATGCGTTCGATCTCCGCCGCGTCGGTGGTGGCGCCGGTCTTGGAATGGAAACGCAACTTGCCCTTGCCGTCGAACACCGCCATGAAGCCCGACTCCAGCACCTGGCTGGCATCGATCACCGCGGTCAATGCCTTCAGGTCGGTCTTGTAGCCGACGTACCACACGCCGATCGCGCGCTGAGTGTCGTTGCCGGCGAAGATCGGCTCGTAGCCGGTGACGTACGGCGTGCCGAGGATATCGACCACCCCGTAGAAGGCTTCGCCCTTGCGCATGAACGGAATGACTTGGCCGGTGGGATCGAGTTGGGTGCCGACGGCGCGGCTGCCGTCGTCCTTGCGCACATTGGTGGCCACGCGCACGAAGTTGTCGCCGTCGCGGGCGAACAGCGTGGCGGTGCCTTCGGCCAAGGCGGTGACACCGTCGACCAGGGCGAAGTTATTGGCTTGCGAAACGCCACCGAGCACCAAGTCGTTGCTGTTGCGGCCGCCGACGACTACGCGCCCGCCGACGCTCGGCGGGCCGAGGCGGCGGCCTTCGCTGCGCAGCAGGCGCATGGCGTCGCGGGTGCGGTCGAGCATCACCGAACGGGTGACCGCGAACAGGCTTTGCAGCGCGTAGGTGCGACGGTCGATCGATTGCGCGGCATCTTCGCGGACATGGCTTGCTTGGTTCATGGCCAGCGCGATGGTCAACGCGACGACGAACACCAGCACCAGAGCGAGCACAGGCAGCAGCAGGCGCACCCGCAACGAGTGAAGATTCATTGAGTTTTTCCCCTGGACCGCATTGATGAATGTGTGCGATTCGAAACGAGATGAAGCGGGTGATGCGCACGGCGCTCAAGGCGTCATGAACGCGGCCACGTTCGAAAGACGGCGACAAGATAGCGGTATCGTTTTTCGTTTCACAATCAGATGTTTGTTCAGATCAATCGGATCGCGGACGCGGCGAAAATTTTTACCGGCATATGTTTTATGTAATTAAAATAGTTGTGCGCGTGCGTTATTTGCGCATCTTTCGTGAGAACAGGCGGCGACTGATCGCGTGCAACGCGAGCTTTGTGTCGCTCGCAGGTACGGTTTTTGCGAACGTGCGCATCGCCGATGGCCTGGCCGGCTCATGGGGGATTAATGTCCGGCGACGCGCTGCTTCATGGCGCTAAACATCCATGTGCCGGCCATGGATGCAGGCGAGGCGCTGTTCGCAGCTTCAACGGTCGGAGACAATGGGTGCTTGCCTGGCGTCTGAAACGATTCCATCGCCAGGGGCCAGCGGCTGCAAAAGAGTGGCCTTTGCACTAGGCCGTGGTCTCGCCGTTTGCCGTCTGAGGTTGGGACGGCGCGGAGTGCAGCGCGGGTGGTGGCAAGTCAGGCCGTTTCGATACGCGCTAATGCACGAGTTTTACGCAAGAAAATCTGCATCGGCGGCGATGCGGCCGAATTGAAATTTGTGATGGACTTCGAACTTTTTGCGGGCGATGCAGGTCAACTGCGCAGGCCGGCGTCGGCGGCCCGAGGCGCGCTTGTTAGTTGCGCTTGCCGGTGCGTTGATCGCGATCGAACTCGCGCTTCACTTCGGCGTCGAGCATGCTCACGCTCATGCGCGCCTCGCGGCCCAGGTTGATCGAGGCCGCCAGCACCAGCAGAACGCCGCACATCGCAAGGCCGGTGGGCACGCCGGTGATGCGGTAATCGGTGAACTGGTCAATGCCGATCGACAGGCTGGTGGCGACGAACGCGGTCATCGCGCCGTACAACAGCTGCAGGCAGGTGAGGATCAACCGCACCCGGCGGCGGTGCAGGATGATCCGCGCTTCCAGGTAATCGCGCGCGTGTTCGTCGATCGTGTCCTCGAGCAGCGCCAACTGCTGGCGCATGCGATCGACCACGCGCGCGAGCCGGTTGTTGGACGACACCAGCAACGAAGCGGTCGCGGTCAGGAAGAAGGCCGGCGTGATCATCGCCGAGACCACGGTGTAATGGGTGCTCAGTTGCAGCGGATCGGCCATGGCGGGGTCCATGTTGCGGGCGTTCGATGCGTTCGGATCGACATGATGACGCAACGGCGCCGTGCGCGAACGCAGGTGGGTGGAGCGGATCGTCGGCTCAGGGCAGCGGCGGCCGGTTGGCCCAGCGCTTCATCGCGCTGGCATGGCCGTGATCCATTTCCTCGTTGACCGCCTCGACCGCGAGCGAGGACTCGCGCGCGAGCAGCAGGCTGGCGGCGAACATCGACAGCACGCCGAACGCGGCGAGCACGGTGGGCACCAAGCCGAGGCGATAGCCCAGCACCGCGTCGCCGGCGACGGTCAGGCTGGTGCCGACGAAGAAGCTGATCGCGGTGTACAGCAGCTGGCTGCCGCGCAGGATGATCCGGCTGCGCTTCTTCTGGCGCAGGATGTGGCGCTCGATCAGGTCGCGTTCCTCGGCGTCGTCGCTGTCGGCCAGTTCCTTGAGCAGCACCCGGGCGCGGTCGATCACCCGCGCCAGCCGGTTATTGGCCGACAGCAGCAGCGAGGCGGTCGCGGTCAGGAAGAACGCGGGAGCCAGCATCGCGGTCAGGATCGCGTAGTGGGCGAGGGTGGCGTTCTGGCTCATCGCGGTGGGGTCGTCGGGCGGGGGCGTGGGCTATGATGCCGCGACCTGGGCACGACGGCGAGGCTATGACCGAGAAAAATGGACCCGAGCACCGGCTGATCTGGATCGATCTGGAGATGACCGGGCTCGACACCGACCGCGATTCCATCCTGGAAATCGCCACCGTCGTCACCGACGCGCAGCTCAACGTGCTGGCCGAAGGGCCCGAGCTGGCGATCGCCCATCCGCTCGAACGCCTGCAGGCGATGGACGAATGGAACCGCAACCAGCACGGCAAGTCCGGGCTGTGGAAGCGGGTGCTCGAAGCCGGCGTGCCGATGGCCGAGGCCGAGACGCGGACCGTGGATTTCCTGGCCCAGTGGGTGTCGCCGAACACGTCGCCGATCTGCGGCAATTCGATCTGCCAGGACCGCCGCTTCCTGCATCGCTGCATGCCGCGCCTGGAGCGCTACTTCCACTACCGCAACCTCGACGTCAGCACGATCAAGGAACTCGCGCGGCGCTGGGCGCCGGACGTGCTGGCGGGGCTGAGCAAGGACAGCAAGCACACCGCGCTGAGCGACGTGATGGATTCGATCGCCGAGCTCAAGCATTACCGCGCGGCGATGGGCAAGCTCGGCGGCTTGGGCTGAGCGGATGGGCTTGCGAGCCATCGGCGCGTATCCGCGAACGCCATGGCGCCATGCGCCCTGGCCGGGCGCGCAGGCTCAAGTCATCGCTCGATTGGCTTAGGTCGGCATCGATAGCGAAAGTCGCTGGATTCCCGCGTTCGCGGGAATGACGATCCGACAGGACGCGGCTTCGACAAATAATGCGCTCAACACCCGCCCGCCATTCCCGCGAACGCGGGAATCCAGCGACTTTCGTACAAATCACCAGGCGCTTGCCGCTTACGCCTTAGGCTTCGCCACCGGCTTCGGCACGTCGCCGTCGTCGGCGATCGACTTGGTCAGCAACTCCGCGATCGGCCGTCCATCGGCATCGTGGTGATACACGTGCAGATCGCGCTGCGGATACGGGATGTTGAGGCCCTTGCCGATCAGTTCGTTGCGGATGCCTTCGGTGAGATCGCTCTTGGTCCGCATCAGGTTCGCGGTCTTGACCCAGGCGCGTAGCTCCAGGTTGACGCTGCTTTCGGCCAGCGCGGTGACCAGCACTTCCGGCGCCGGATCGGGCAACACGTTCGCGTGCGCATTAGCCAGAGCCAGCAGGGTTTCCTTGGCGGTCTTGAGATCGTCGTCGTAGCCCACGCCGACGGTGAGGTCGATGCGGCGCTTCGGGTTGGCGGTGAAATTGACGATGACCGCGGTGGTGATCAGGCTGTTGGGCAGCACGATCACCCGGTTGTCGATGGTGCGCAGGCGGGTCTGAAACACCCGGATCTGCTCGACCGTGCCCTCCACGTTCGCGGCCTGCACGTAGTCGCCGGCGCGGAACGGACGCAGCACGATCAGCATCACGCCCGAAGCGATGTTGGACAGCGAGTCCTTCAGCGCCAGGCCGATCGCCAGGCCCGCGGCGCCGAGCACCGCGAGCACCGAGGTCATCGGCACGCCGACCTGCTGCAGCGCCGCGACCGCGACGATCACGATCATTGCCGCATAGGCGATATTGCGCAGGAAGCCGCGCAGGGTGACTTCCATGTTGGCGCGGGTCATGACCCGCTCCAACGCCCGCGACAGCCACTTGGCCACCCACAGGCCGATCAGCAGGATCGCCAGCGCGCCGAGCAGGGTCAGGCCCTTGGTCTGCGCCCAGGCGGTCAGCTTGTCGATGTCGAAGCCGGCCTCAAGTCCCAGCAGGGACTTGGGCACGACGGTCTGCGCGATCTCCTGCTTCGCCATGCCGCGCTCAGGCCTGCTTGGCCTTGGCCTTCGCCAGGCGCAGCCAGGTGTCGACCACCGTGTCGGGATTCAGCGACACCGACTCGATGCCCTGATCCATCAGCCATTCGGCCAGATCGGGATGATCGCTCGGGCCCTGGCCGCAGATGCCGACGTACTTGCCCTTGGCGCGCGCGGCCGAGATCGCCATCGCCAGCAGCTTCTTCACCGCCGGATCGCGTTCGTCGAACAGGTGGGCGACGATCGCCGAGTCGCGGTCCAGGCCCAGGCTGAGCTGGGTCAGGTCGTTGGAACCGATCGAGAAGCCGTCGAAGATGTCGAGGAATTCGTCGGCCAGCAAGGCGTTCGACGGCACTTCGCACATCATGATGATCTTCAGGCCGTTCTCGCCTTGCTTGAGACCGTTCTTCTCCAGCACCTCGACCACGCGACGGCCTTCGTCGAGCGTGCGCACGAACGGGATCATGACCCAGCAATTGGTCAGGCCCATCTGTTCGCGCACCTTCAGCACCGCCTGGCATTCCAGCGCGAACGCGTCGGTGAAGCTCGGATCGACGTAACGGCTGGCGCCGCGGAAGCCGATCATCGGGTTCTCTTCATGCGGCTCGTAGCGCGAGCCGCCGATCAGGTTGGCGTATTCGTTGGACTTGAAGTCCGACAGACGCACGATCACCGGATGGGGCGCGAACGCGGCGGTGATGGTGGCGATGCCCTCGGCCAGGCGATCGACGTAGAACTGCACCGGGTCGACGTCGTAACCGGCGATCTTCTCGTCGATCTTCTTCTTGGTCGCCGCGTCCTGCGAGGCGTATTCGAGCAACGCCTTGGGATGGATGCCGATGTGGCTGGCGATGATCATCTCCAGCCGCGCCAGGCCCACGCCGGCGTGCGGCAGCATCGCGAAGTCGAACGCGCGCTCGGGGTTGGCGACGTTCATCATCACCTTGAGCGGCGCCGGCGGCATTTTTTCCAGGTCGGCGACGTGGCGCTCGAACGGCAGTTCACCGTTGTAGATGAAACCGGTATCGCCTTCGGCGCAGCTGACGGTGATGACTTCGCCGTCCTTGATCGTGTCCAGCGCATTGCCGGTGCCGACGACCGCCGGCACGCCGAGTTCGCGCGCGATGATCGCCGCGTGGCAGGTGCGGCCGCCGCGGTTGGTGACGATCGCGGCCGAGCGCTTCATCACCGGCTCCCAATCGGGATCGGTCATGTCGGCGACCAGCACGTCGCCGGGCTGGACCCGGCTCATGTCGTCGAGGCTGCGCACGATGCGCGCCACGCCCGAACCGATCCGCTGCCCGATCGCGCGGCCTTCGCAGATCACTTCGCCGCGCTTTTCCAGCTGGTAACGCTCGATCTGGGTCGCCTTGCCGCGCGACTTCACCGTTTCCGGGCGCGCCTGCACGATGAACAGCTTGCCGCTGACGCCGTCCTTCGCCCACTCGACGTCCATCGGGCGGCCGTAATGCTTTTCGATCACCAAGGCTTGTTTCGCAAGCTCATGCACGTCGGCATCGTTGATCGAGAACTTGGAACGCAGTTCCGCCGGCGTGTCTTCGGTGCGCACGCGTTCGCCGGGCGTATCCGAATACACCATGCGCAACTGCTTGGCGCCGACGCTGCGGCGCAGGATCGCCGGCTTGCCCTGGGCCAGGGTGGGCTTGTAGACGTAGAACTCGTCCGGGTTGACCGCGCCTTGCACGACCATTTCGCCCAAGCCGTAGCTGGAGGTGATGAACACGACGTCGCGGAAGCCCGATTCGGTGTCCAGGGTGAACAGCACGCCGGAGGAACCGACGTTGGAACGCACCATCAACTGCACGCCGGCCGACAGGAACACGTCTTCGTGCTTGAAGCCGTGATGCACGCGGTAAGCGATGGCGCGGTCGTTGTAGAGGCTGGCGAAGACTTCCTTGACCTTGCGCACCACGTCGTCTTCGCCGGTGACGTTCAGGAAGGTTTCCTGCTGGCCGGCAAACGACGCGTCGGGCAAGTCTTCGGCGGTGGCCGAGGAGCGCACCGCGACGGCCACGTCGCCGCCGCCGTTCTCGGCGCACAACTGGCGGTAGGCGGTGCGGATGTCCTGGTCCAGGTCGGGCTGCAGCGGGGCCTCGATGACCCAGCCGCGGATCTCGCCGCCGGCTTGGGTCAGCGCCGGGACGTCTTCCACGTCCAGCGTGGCCAGCTTGTCGAAGATGCGCTGGTGCAGGTTGTTATGGGCGATGAAGGCCTTGAAGGCCTCGGACGTGGTGGCGTAGCCGCCCGGGACCGAGACGCCGAGGTTGGCGAGGTTGCCGATCATCTCGCCGAGCGAGGAGTTCTTGCCGCCTACGCGGGCCAGATCGTTGAGGCGCAGCGCGTGCAGCCAGAGGATGTTCTCGTTCAAGGCACACTATCTCCGAGGGGGGCGAGGACGCGTCCGACGCGGCCAAGCGGATATGATCGCCCGGGTGTCGGGTGCATACAAGCTTGATCCGGCGGGGTTTTTCGTATTGGTGCAGCTTTCTGACGAGGTTATCGATGGCAGGGACCCGACCGGTTTTCTACGTTTCCGACGGCACCGGCATCACCGCCGAGACGATCGGCCACAGCTTGCTCACCCAGTTCACCGAAACCCGTTTCGTGACCGATCGCATATCGTTCGTCGACAGCGTCGAGCGCGCGCAGGAGGTCGCGGCCAAGATCCGCGAGGCCGCCGTGTCCTACGGTGTACGCCCGGTGGTGATCAACTCGTGCATGGACGGCGATGTCGGCGCGGCCCTGGCCGAGAGCGGGGCGCTGATGCTGGACGTATTCGCGCCGTTCATCGAACCGCTGGAGCGCGAATTTCAGGAGTTGCGCCAACGCCGGATCGGCCAGGCCCACGGCATCGCCGATTTCGACACGTATCACCGCCGTATCAATGCGATGAACTTCGCCCTGACCCACGACGACGGCCAGAGCGTGGACTACAACGAGGCCGACCTGATCCTGGTCGCGGTGTCGCGCGCCGGCAAGACCCCGACCTGCGTTTACCTGGCCCTGCATTACGGGGTCCGCGCGGCTAACTACCCGCTGACCGAGGAAGACCTCGAGCACGACCGCCTGCCGCCGCGGTTGCGGCCGTACCGCAACAAGCTGTTCGGCCTGACCATCGACCCGGTCCGGCTGCAGCAGATCCGCCAGGAACGCCGGCCCAACTCGCGTTACGCCCAGTTCGAGACCTGCAAGCGCGAGGTCGCCGCGGCCGAGATGATGTTCCGCGCCGAACGCATCTCGACCCTGAGCACCACCCATACCTCGATTGAGGAGATCGCCAGCAAGGTGCTGACGACGCTTGGGATTCATCGCGAGATGTTTTGATTTCGGGAATCGGGAATCGGGAATCGGGAATCGGGAATCGGGAATCGGGAATCGGGAATCGGGA
>NZ_LMHM01000010.1 GCF_001427785.1 Lysobacter sp. Root690 | reverse complement strand
CCCGGTGGCGCACGGCGTGCATCCTGCACGCCGCCCTTCGGGTGTGCTGTTACTAACGCGAGTGCGTGGCTTCGCAGCGCTGGGTGAACTGCGCGGCTTCGAGCTCAAACAAAAGCTGCGTGGCCTGCCTGTAGGAGCGGCGCTAGCCGCGACCGCGAACCACGCGCGGCGACGAATCTTCGATGAGAATGCGCGAATCAAGCGCGCACATCGCGAGCGGCATCCCACAAATACAAACGCCGGCTATGCGCCGGCGTTTGCGATCAATTATTAGCGGCTCATCGCGCGATCAACCGCGCGACCGCCAGCCGAAGTCGAAACCTCAACCCCCGTCGACCCGCTTGACCTTGGCCTTCGGAATCTGCCCATCCACCTCGAGATACCACGCGCCCATCATGCCGGGCTTGATCGTGACCTTAGGCGACGTCACCGGCTTGCCGATGAACAGCGAACCGTCGATCACCCGCCAGCGCTGGCCGTTGTCGAGCACGATCACGCTGCCGCCGGAGAAGCCGCGGAACTCGCCCTGGATGGTGGAGTGGATCGGATCGGCGGCGACCTTGGAGAACGGGTCGTTGCGCTCGGCCTGGATCTTGCGCTCGGCTTCGGCGACCGCCTTGGTCTGATCCTGGCTCAACAGTTCGTTCAACAACGTCAGCTGCGCGGGCGACAGCGTCGACAGGCCAGTGGCCTGCATCTGCTCGGCGCTGAAGCGCTGCTCGACGGGAAGGTAATGACGTTCGGCCGCGCTCGCGCCGGCGGAGACGGCGAGCAGCACGGCAAGGCTCAGTGGGGCGAACGCACGCATGAGAACACTCCGAAAATAAGATGCAAAAGGGAATCGGTCGTCGTCGCGCAGCTTACTTGGTCCGGGTGACCTTGGCGCGGGTGTTGTAGCCCTGCACCGCCATGTACCAGACGTTGCCGATCACGCTGGGGGTGATGCGCACCTGCGGCGCGTCCAGATGCACGCCGGGCAGATCGGCGTTGTCGTCCTGACGCCATTCCTGGCCGTTGTCGAGGATGTAGGTCTGGCCGCGCGCGAAGCCGTTGAACGGGCCGGTCATGCGCGCCACCACCGCTTCGCGCGAACCCGAGCCGAGAAAGCCGCGGTTTTCGTGCTTGACCTGGGCGCGGGTTTCTTCCTTGGCCTTGACCACGGCCTTGCTGGTTTCGCTGTCGAGGGTGCGGTTGAGCCAGGCGTTCAGGTTGCTCAGCTGCTCCGGGCTCAGCTGATCCAGGCCGGCGGCCTTGAACTGCTCGGCGCTCATCTGTTGTTCGATCTTCGACTGCGCCAGCGCGGCCGGCGCGACCAGGGTCAGGGCGATCGCGGCGGCGATCAGCAAGCGCGACGGCGCGCGGCGCGGCGTGGAAAGGAGAATCGCGGACATCGTGCTGTTCCTCGGGGCGGATGCTCGCTAGTGTAGACGCTCGCTCTTCCCGCTTCGATCCGTCCCCACGCAGTGAACGTTCCCGCCGCTCCGTCCCGTCCCGATCCGACCCACGTCCTGGCCCAGCCCGCGGCGGCGGCCCTGGCCGCACCGCTGCGCAAGGCCCTGGCCGAGGCGGCGCAGGCGCCGCAGGCCGGCGCGAATGCGCTGGACGCGCCGGCGGTGGTCGCCGCGACCCTGGACGCGCTGGCCCTGCTCGACGCCGACAGCGACACCGTCGCCGCGGCGATCCTGCACGCCTATCCCGGTTGGGCCAGCGCGATGGGCGCGGGCTTCGAGCGCGATTACCCGGTGGTCGCGGCCCTGCTCGACGGCCAGCGCGCCGCCGGCCAGGTGTGGGCGCTGCACGCCGAACAGGGCCGGCAGTCGGGCACCGAAGGGCTGCGCCGGCTGTTGCTGGCGATTGTGCGCGACCTGCGGGTCGTGCCGATCCTGCTCGCGCGCCAGCTCGCGCGCATGCGCCACGCCGATCATCTGCCGCCGGAGACGCGCCGCGAACTGGCCGCGCTGACCCGCGACATCCACGCGCCGCTGGCCAACCGGCTCGGCATCTGGCAGCTCAAGTGGGAGCTGGAGGACCTCGCGTTCCGTTACCTGGAACCGCAGACCTATCAGAAGATCGCGCGCCTGCTCGACGAAAAGCGCGGCGATCGCGAGCGCTACATCGAACAGGTCAAGCGCACCTTGCGCGAGGCGATGAGCGCGCAAGGGGTCAAGGCCGAAGTCGCCGGACGGCCCAAGCACATCTACAGCATCTGGAAGAAGATGCAGCGCAAGGACGCGCCGATCAGCGAGCTGTACGACCTGCGCGCGGTGCGGGTGATGGTCGACGACCTGGGCGCGTGCTACGCCGCGCTCGGCGTGGTGCATGCGACCTGGACGCCGGTGCCGAGCGAGTTCGACGACTACATCGCCCGGCCCAAGCGCAACGACTACCGTTCGCTGCACACCGCGGTGATCGGGCCGGAAGGCAAGACGCTTGAAGTGCAGATCCGCACCCATGAGATGCACCGCCAGGCCGAACTCGGCGTGGCCGCGCACTGGAAATACAAAGAGGCCGGCAGCCACAGCGCCGACGCCGCGTTCGATCGCAAGATCGCCTGGATGCGCCGGCTGCTCGACGCCAAGGGCGACGGCGGCCAGGGCGGCGACGAGGCGTTGGCGAGCGAACTCGATACCGAACTGGTCGAGGACCGGGTTTATGTGCTCACGCCCAAGGGCGAGGTTATCGATCTGCCGACCGGCGCCACGCCGCTGGATTTCGCTTACCACGTGCATACGGAGGTCGGACATCGCTGCCGCGGCGCCAAGGTCGACGGGCGCATCGTGCCGCTCGATCACAAGCTGCGCAGCGGCGACCGGGTCGAGATCCTGACCGCGAAAACCGGCGAGCCGCGGCGCGACTGGCTGGTGCTGGCGAACGGGTTCCTGGCCAGCAATCGCTCGCGCGAAAAAGTCCGTAACTGGTTTCATAAGCTCGACCGTTCGCGCAACGAAACCGCGGGCCGCGAATTGCTCGACAAGGAACTGCGCCGGCTCGGTCTGCTCGGCGCCGATCTGGCGCCAGCGCGTGAGCGCTTCACCCTGGCCAGCGACGGCGACCTGTACGTGCAGGTCGCGCTCGGCGATATCGGCCCGCACCAGATCGGCCGCGCCTTGCTCGAACACGAGCGCGCGCAGTCGGCGCCGCCGCCGGCCGCGACTCATGCCAGCGGCACCACCGTGGTCACGCCGCCGGCGCCGCGCAAAGTGCCGGGCAAGTCCACCGACTTCACCGTCGAAGGCGTCGGCAATCTGCTGGTGCAGCTGGCGCGTTGCTGCCAGCCGCTGCCGGGCGAACCCATCGTCGGTTATCTGACCCGCGGACGCGGCGTCAGCGTGCATCGCCCGGGTTGCGTCGCGTTCGAACGCTTGGCCGCGGCCACGCCGCAGCGGGTGCTGCCGGTGGAGTGGGGCCGCAAGGGCAGCGGCTACGAAGTCGATATCGAAGTGCTGGCGCTGGACCGCAAGTGGCTGCTCAAGGAAGTCACCAACGTGATCGCCCAGGCCAATGCGCACGTGCTGAGCATCCGCAGCGATGTCGAGCGCAACGGCGCGCAGGTGCGGTTGCGCCTGCGTTTGCGGGTGGCCGACTACGGCCAGTTGTCGACCTTGCTCGGCAAGTTGTCGTCGCTGCCGGCTGTGGAGTATGCGCAGCGGCAGTGAGGTGTGGGGTTGGCGGTGGGTGCGGTGGGTATGGACACGGTCGCGGTAACGGCCGCAGCCACGGCCACGGCCACGGCCACAGCAACAGCCACAGCCACAGCCACAGCCACAGCAACAGCAACAGCAACAGCAACAGCAAATCCCCCCTTGCCCCCCTTTTTCAAAGGGGGGAACAGCAAAGGCAGCGTTAATTGAGCTTGTGGTCGCGATGGTGGCGGCTGCAGCTTTGCTGTTGCTGTTGCTGTTGCTGTTGCTGTTGCCGTCGCCACTGCCGTCGCCACTGCCATCGCCGTCGCCACTGCCATTGCCAGCGCAACCGCAACCGCTGCTTCTGTTTCTGCTTCTGTTGCTGTTGCTGTTGCTGTTCCCCCCTTTGGAAAAGGGGGCAGGGGGGATTCGCTGTTGCTTCTGCTTTTCGCCGCGCCCCCCATCCGCCGCGCCAAACCCTAACCCGTTCCACCAATCAACACCCGCCCATAAAAAACCAAACTCGTAACCAGAAGAAAAAACGGATCACCTATTTAGCGAAATTTCGCGAGTAATTTTCACTTCTGCTCGCCGCATCGCAAAACCGCATATTTCCAGGCAAAAACACCTAAACCCGCGCGCCTTCGTCGCGGATGCAGTCTTCGACAGACCCGACTAGTCCGGGTCGTAACCACGCTCGAGGACAGGACGATGGCGGCAGTGATTTCGGGTGGCGGTCTGGGCTTGTTCAACAGTTCTTTCAGCCAGATCGGCAAGGGCCTCGGCGCGAGCGCGCGTTACGGCCAGGGGCAGGACAGCCAGTACGTCAACATCGCCACCGGCAATCTGCTGCTGCAGAGTTTCGACGATCAGGTCGTGATGCGCGGCATGACCGTCGGCTTCAGCCGCACCTACAACAGCCGCGGCAGTTTCGCCGGCGCCGGCAGCGACGCGTGGTTGACCGGGTTCGAACGTCGGATCGAATTGATCGGCACGCTCAATCAGACCGGCAGCGTAATGCGCCGACACAGCGGCGACGGCTCGTATCAGGACTTCGCCTATGCCGGCAATGGCCTGTACCGATCGACCGTCGGCGACGGCGCGCACGACAGCCTGCGCCGCGACGGCAAGACCCAGCAGTGGCTGTACGAGGAAGGCGAGACCCGGTTGGAGGAAACCTATGCCGACCCCGGCACCGGCGGCCGCCTGACCCGCATCCGCGATCTAAAAAGCGATCCGCTGCAGCCGACCACCTGGAACCTGAGCTACGACCCGCAAGGGCGGGTGAGCGAAGTCGCCGCCAACGACGGCACAGGCAACCTCAGCCGGATGCAGTTCACCTACGCCGGCGCCAACCTCGCCAGCGTCACCAGCCATGCCGGCGGCGAGACGATCGGTCGGGTCTGGTACGGCTACGACGTGGCCGGGCGTTTGAACACGGTCACCACCGACCTTACCCCGGGCAAGACCGGCGACGACGATTGGAGCGCGACCGCCGGCGCCAACGACGGCCGTCTGTTCCGCACGACCTACCACTATGTCGACGCGAGCGGCCTGCAGATCGCATCGGTGCAGCACAGCGATGGCGTCGTGGTCAGTTACACCTACGATGCGCTCGGCCGGGTGCGCACGCTCACTCGCGGCGATCTCAACGACAACGACGCCGACGGCCAAGGCCAGACCCTGAGCTTCGCTTACGACAGCCAAGCGCGCTCGACCCGGGTCAGCGATTCGACCGGACGCGCCTGGGTCTACTACTACGATGAAAACAACCAGCTCATCGCAGCGGAACAGCCCTCCGCCGGCGGCTGGCAGGAAACCTACACCTACGAGTACGACGCCGACGGCAATCTCACCGCCGCGATGAGCGACGGCATGGCCGGCACGGTCTATCGCTTCGACGCCAACGGCAATGCGATCGAGCAGCGCGAATTCATTTCCTCCGGGCTGCGGGTCATCGCCCGCGTCACCGAGCGAACCTTCAACGCCGCCAATCAAATCACCAGCGAAACTGTCTACGAAGTCGACGAGGGCGACATTCTCGGCCTTGCGGGCGCCGGCGATGCCGGCAAGAACTCGACGTCGACGCCACCGGCGAACGCGCTGATCACCCGCTACCTTTACGACGCGGCCAATCGCTTGCGCTTCGTGGTCAACGCCGCCGGCGAGGTCAGCGAAAGCGAATACGCCAGCACCGGTTTCGGCGTCGGCAGGTTGCTGAAATCACGCCAGTACCTGGACGCGACCTACAGCGGGGACCACAGCCTCGCCGCGCTCGAAGCCTGGGCCGGGGCCGCGCCGCGCAAGGCCAACAGCGGCCTGACCCAGTACAGCTACGACGCCTTCGGCAGCGTGGCCTGGCGCCGCTACGCCGCGGTCGACGCCGCCGGCAACGGCATCGCCAATGATGCGGATCTGATCGAAGGCTATCGCTACGACGAACGCGGCCGCGTGCTTGAGCGCAACGCGTCCAACGGCGCCGACTTGCGCCGCACTGTCTACGTTTACGACGGCATGGACCGGCTGCTCGCGGAGAAAGTGTTCGACCGCAACGCCGTGGCGCTGCAGTCGCGCAGTTGGGCCTATACCGACTCGCAGCGGCTGGCGATCGCGATCGTCGAGGGCGGCGCTGTCGGCGATGGCGACCTGAGCAACGACCGGGTCCGGATCGAACAGCGCGACGCCGCCGGGCAGGTGGTGCTGGTGAGCGAACGCGCGCTCGGCGGCCCGACGGCGACGCGCGAGACCCGCAACCTCTACGACCGCGCCGGCCTGTTGCGCGCGGTGCAGGACGCCAACGGCGGCCGCAGCTATCTGTTCTACGACGTCGAACGGCAATTGGTCGGCGAGGTCGACGCGACCGGTGCCTTGATCGAATACGTCCGCGACACCTTCGGCCGCATCGTCCAGACCGTGCGTTACGCAACCTTGCTGGACACCCGCGCGTGGATGCCGGCGCCGCCGGCCGAGCCGGGCCTGACCCAGGTGCCGATCAACATCGACCTGGTGCGGCCGACCGCCACGCCGCAGGATCGCACCGTTACCACGTTCTACGATCTGCTCGGCCGCAAGAACGTCGAAACCGATGCCGAAGGCCGGGTGACCTATTTCAGCTACGACCTCAACGACCGCCTGATCCGCACCCGGCAACTGCCGCGCGTGAACGCGCCGCAGAACGAAGAACGGATCACGCGTTATTTTTTTGATGTGATGGGACGCGAACTCGGTCGCCTCGACGCCGAGGGCTATCTGGTCGAACACAACTACGACCTCGCCGGCAACCGCACCCGCAGCGTCGCCTACGCCACCGCCGTCGCGGCGAATCTGCGCGAAGCCACGCTGGGCCAGATGCGTCCGGCCGCCAGCGCGCAGGATCAGGTCACGCTGTGGTTCTACGATGGTCGCGGCAACACCTTGGCGATGCTCGACGCCGAGGGCTATCTGACTCAGTACCTGCGCAACGAACGTCTGGCCCAGGACACCACGCGCGCGTTCGAAATCCAGTTGATCGGCCTGACTGGCGGCGAAACCCTGGCGACCTTGCTCAGCCGCGCGCAGGCCGGGCGCGTGCGCGAGACGCGGCGCGGCTACGACGCGCTAGGCCGCCTGAGCGTGCAGACCGATCCGCAGGGAACGCTCACCCGCAACACTTACGACGCGCAAGGCAATCTGGTCCGCACGGAACTCGCGGCCGACACCAGCGAAGTGCGCGACGGCCGCTTGCGTTACAACGTGTTCGGCGAATTGACCGGCGAACTCGGCGGCGAAGCCAGCACCCGTCTGCGCCCGGACATGACCCAGGCGCAGATCGACGCGGTGTTCGCCCAGTACGGCACCCGTCACAGCTACGACGGCCTGGGACGGCGCATCGAAAGCATCGATGCCGGCGGTCACAAGACTTGGTACTTCTACGACGCCGACGGTCGTCCGACCTACACCGTGCGCGGCCTGCCGGGTACGAGCGGCGTGCTCAACGCGCGCGGCGAAGTCAGCCAGACCCGCTACAACGCGTTCGGCGAAGCGGTCGAGACCACCGCTTACACCGGCTATCTGCAGATCGCTGTCGCCGGCAGCCGCGACAGCGTTGCCGCCGCGCTGACGACCCTGGCCTATACCGCCGCGACCGACACGCGTCGCGGTTACGGCTACAACCGCCGCGGCCAGCTCACCGAAGTGCGCGACGCCGAAAACGCGGTGCTGCGTTACGGCTACAACGGCCACGGCGATCGCACGGTCGAGCAACGCGCATTCGGCACCGCGCTCCAACTGCGCATCGACAGCAGCTACGACAACCGCGGCCTGATCAAGACCCGCATCGAAGCGCCGAACACCGCCTTGCAGCGGCAGCTGTCGTGGAGCTACGACGCCTTCGGTCGGGTCGTCGCCGCCAGCGACGCGCGCGGCGCGCCGACCACGTTCGGCTACGACCGTCTCGGCCGTCAGGTCAGCCGCAGCCAGACCGTGCAGGGCCGCGTCGAAACCTGGACCAGCAGCTATGACGCCTACGCGCGGGTGCTCAGCCAGACCGATACGAACGGACGCAGCACGAGTTATTTCTACGACGCCGCCGCGCGCAGCATGCGCGTGACCACGCCCGAGGGTATCGAGGTCACCACGCTGTACAACCGGCACGGCCAGCAGTTGTCGGTGTCGCAGGCGATTCCCGGCGGCGCGGTCGCGACCACCCGCTACAGCTACGACCGCGACGGCCACTTGCTGTCGGTGACCGATCCGCTCAACAAGCAGGCCTTCAACGAGTACGACAGCCGCGGCCTGCTCAGCGCGAGCGTCGACGCCAGCGGACGCCGGGTCGAATTGCGTTACGACGCGGTCGGCCGGGTGCTGCAGCGCATCGAGGACCCGCAGCAACTCGCATTGACCACGAGCTATGTCTACGACGGCCAGGGTCGCCGCCAGCGCGTGACCGATGCGAGCGGGCGGGTCGTCCAGCACCGTTACGACCGCGAAGGACGGCTGCTGGAAACCGCGCTCGATCCCGACAATCTGAACCTGCGCACCAAGTATTCCTACGATGTCAACGGCCGCCAACTCACCGTCACCGAGGGCGCCGAAACCGCGCGGGCGCGCACGGTGCGCTACGACTACGACCTGTTGGGCCGCCGCGTCGGCGAAGTGGTCGATCCCGCCGGCCTGCAGCTGACCACCGGCTATGTCTACGACGGCAACGACAATCTGCTGCGCCGCTATGTCCTCGACGGCGGCAACGAGCGCCATACCCAGCGCAGCTATTACGACGAGGCCAACCGGCTGATCTACAGCGTCGATCCGACCGGCGCGATCACCCGCCGCTGGTACGACCCGGCCGGTCGTGAAGTCGCCACCCGCGCGTATCTGGAAGCGACCGCGCCGGCCGGGCTCACCGATGCGACCACGCTCGCGCAGTTGAACGCTCTGAGCATCGAGCAGGCCGGCGATCAGGGTACTTACGTCGTCTACGACGGCGACGGCCGGGTGCGTTACCGCATCGACCTGCAGGGCCGCATCAACGACAGCCGTTATGACGTGGCCGGACGCCTGGCCTCGGAGTTGAGTTACTCCAGCGCCATCGCGATCAACGAGGCATTGCGCCAGCGTTTGCGCGCGGGCACCGTGCCGCCGCAGGACATCGCCGCGCTGATCGTCTCCAGCGACGCGCGCATGGTCCGGCATGTCTACGACGCCGCCGGCCGCGAGCGTTACACCCTGATGCAGGACAGTGCGAGCACGGCGACGGTCAGCGAACGCCGCTTCGACGACAGCGGCCGCGTCATCGCCGAAAACCTGTACGGCGTGCGTATCCCGCTCAGCACCGCGCTCACCGAAGCCGCGGTGACCACCGCGCTCGGCATCGCCGGCGGCACCGGTAATCTGCGCCAGACACGCTATGTCTACGACCAGGCCGGACGCGCGCGTTACACCGTCGACGATGCCGGCGCGGTGGTCGCGCGCGAGTACGACGAGGCCGGGCGGGCGACCGTGGTGCGGCAGTACGAGGGCCTGATCGCGGCGGCCACGCCGATGACCGAGGCCGCGCTCGCGGCGGCGGTCGCCGGCATGCGCCAGCGCATGACCGTCACCCGCTACGACAACGCCGGCCGGGTCGAGCGGGTCACCGACGCCGCCGATCAGGTCGAGCGCTACACCTACGACGCCTCCGGCCTGCTGATCGAACTGCTCGACAAGAACGGGCGGGTGTGGACCTACGGCTATGACGGCGCTGGCCGCCGCATCACCGAGACCAGTCCGCGGGTGGACGTGTGGACGATCGACGCCAACGGCGCGATGACCCTACAGAACCGTTCGATCGTGACCCGCACGAACTACAACGCGCTCGGCCAGGTGATCTCGCGCAGCGAGGACGACGGCACCGCGCAGGCGCGCGTGACCCGCTACGAGTACGACGCGGCCGGGCGGCAGAACCGCACGATCTTCCCGATCGCCGGCCGCATCGATCCGCTCACCGGCGTGCTGGATGTCAGCGGCACGCCGCCCACGACCGAGGTCGTCTACGACAGCCTCGGCCGCGCGGTGGTCAACAAGGACGTGTCCGGCCGCTACAGCTACAAGGTCTATGACGATTTCGGCCAGTTGTACCTGGACATCGACGCGGCCGGTTACGTCACCGAATACGAGTACACCGTTTTCGGCGAACAGGCCAAGTTGTATCGCCGCGCCCATGCGCTCAATTTCGGCGCCTTGCCCGGCTGGTCGGCGGGCAACGCCATCGGCTACGCGCAGTCGCTCAACGCCATCGTCTACGACACGGTCCAGGACCGTTCCATCAGCACCTTCTACGACAAGCGCGGATTGGTGGCGCGGGTGCAGCAGGGGCCGGTCAACTACTACCGCGACGACGGCGGCGTCGCGAACGGCATTCCGACCACGCTGTACGAGTACGACGGCTACGGCCAGAAGGTCAAGCAATCGCAATTGCTGCAAGGCACCCGCGATCAGGCCGATGCGCGCTGGGCCGACAGCTATTTCTATTACGACGACCTCGGTCGCCTTGTGTTGAGCGTGGATGCGGAAGGCTACGTCACCCGCAACGAGTATTACCCGACCGGCGAACTCAAGCGCAGCATCGAGTACGCGCGCGCGATCGCGATCTCGGGCCTGAGCACCGCCACCCAGCCGGGCTTGCCCGCGAGCGGCGACGAGATCATCGGCTTCGACCGCATCACCCATTGGGAATACGACACGCTCGGACGCAAGTACCGCGAATACATGCAGCGCCATTTCGCCGACAGCCAGGGCGCCAGCGGCGTCAGCGAGGTGATGAGCCAGTTCGAGTACGACGGTCGCGACCGCTTGACCCGGCTGAGCAACGCCACCGGCGTGACCACCACGCTGTACGACGCGCTCGGCCGCGCGATCAGCCTGACCGAGCCGGCCCGCGACGTGCTCGCCGCCAATGCCGGCAACCAGTTGCTCAACGGCGCCGACTTGAGCGTGGGCACGCTGTACGAATGGGTTTCGCCGTACACCCAGATGCGTTACGACGCGTTCGGAAACGTCATCGAGACCCGCCGCTACGCCAACGGCCTGCGCGCGGGCACCGCGGTCGCCGACGACCAGCGCGATCAGGTCGAACGCGTGCGTTACGACGGCCAGGGCCGCGCCATTACCGTATTCGCCGGCCTCGCGGGCGGCAACGAACAGCGCAGCTACATCCTCTACGACGCCGCCGACCGGATCGTGGACCGCTGGTCGCAACTCAGGACCGATCCGTCCGGCGTCGTCGTGCGCGTGCGCGATCACTACGATTACGACCTGGCCGGCCGTCAGACCGGCGCCAGTCGAGTGCGCACGGATCAGACCGGCACGGTGGTGCTCGCCACCGATCTGGCGGAGAGCGTGATCTATAACAGCTTCGGCGAAATCCTCAACAAGAGCCACGCCGGCGTGAGCGGCCTGCTGGCTTACGGCTACGATGCGGCCGGGCGCATGGTCAGCGACAATGAGACGGGCGCGACCCGCGGTTACGGCTACAACCTGGCCGGTCAGCGCGTTCGCCAGACGCAGTGGCGGCGCAGCGGCAGCGATGCGTTCGAAGCGGTGAGCGTGGATACGCTCGATCGCCTGGGCCGGGTGATCGCGACACGCCTGCCGCCGCACGGTGTCTCGACCGCGCAGACGGCGAGCACGACCCGGCAGCTCGATCGTTGGGGCAATGTGTTGCAGCTCGTCGACGTGCGCGGCTTGCGCACCGATTACCGCTACAACGAGGCCAATCAGGTCACCCGCGACGAACGACCGCTGGTCGAGGTGGTTTCCGAGAGCGGCGCGCGGCAGTGGCTGCGCCCGGTCAATCAGTGGTTCTACGACGCGCTGGGCCGCCTGGTCGCGACCCGCGATGCCAACGGCAATACCCGCGTCAACGTGTACGACGACGTAGGCCGCATGATCAAGTCCAAGGACGGCCTGGGCCAGACGACCGCCTTCGCCTTCGATGCGCTCGGCAACCAGCGCATCACCCAGAACCCGATGGGCTATCTGACCTACAAGGATTTCGACGCGCTCGGCCGGGTGGTCGAAATCGGCGATTACCTGCCAAATAGCAACGGCATTGGCCGCGCGCGCGCCGGCCTGCAACGCTACGAGCTCAACCAGAACGGCGATCGCATCGGCGTCTTTGATGCGATGAACAATCTGGTGCGTTACCAGTACGACAGCCGCGGCCTGGTGGTGCGTTCGCAAAGCGCCAGCGGCGCGGTCAGCACGTTCGAGTACGACACCCAGGGCCACAAGATCCGCGAATTCGACGGCGTCAACGCGATGACTTGGGTCTACGACATCCACGGCCGTTCCCAGGATCACAAGAACCTGGGCGGGCGCGATTTCGGCTACGCCTACGACACGCTCACCGGCCAGTTGATCCAGGACACCCAGAGCGGCGGCCCGATCGGCGCCGGCAACGCCACCCGCGATACCACGTATTTCCCCGACGGGCGGGTCAAGCAGGTGGTCGAGCAGGGCGCGCAGGGCGCGACTTACCGTTACGAATACGACGCGGCCGGCAACCGCACGCTCGAAGACGCGACGGTCTACGACGTTCCTTCCGCGCGCCTGAAGCGCAGCATCACCCGCACCCTGTACGACAGTCACAACCGCATCCAGCGCGTTTACACCGAAGAAGTCGCGGTCGCCTCGGGCCAGGTGCTCAAGCGCGTATTCGATCTGAGCTACAGCTACGATGCGGTCGGCAACCGCCGCAGCGTCAAGGCCAGCGCGGGTTATGGTGCGAATGCCAGCGGCGTATCGAGCAACAACACCTTGCCCGTGGTGGCGCAACAGCCGCCGCCGCGTTCGCTGCGAAAAGGGCAGCGTTCTGAGTTCACCGTGCTGTTCAGCGAGGTGTTCCGCGACGCCGAGCAGGACCCGCTGACGCTGGAGATCGGCCGCCTCGATGGGCAGCCGTGGCCGCAGTGGCTCAGCGTCACCCAGCAAGCCAATGGCGTGATCCGCTTCGTCGGTACGCCGGACCTGTCCGTGGTCGATCAGCAGTTCCAGGTGCGTCTGGTCGCCAAGGAAAACGGCGATCCCACCCGCAGCATCGCCACCACCTTCACCTTGTCGGTAAGCGCGAACAAGCCGCCGGTGCTGTTGAATCCGGGCACCGAGGTCGTGCGGGCCAAGACCGCGCAGGCCTGGAGTCGCGATCTGCTGGCCAGCGATTACTTCAGCGATCCCGACGTGGGCGATCTGCTCGGCTTGAGCGTGGACAGCGTGCAGCCCGCGGCGAGTTGGCTGCAGGTGTTCGTCGACGGCAGCGGCGTGGTGCGTCTGCGCAGCACGCGCACGCCCGATACCGCGGGCGTCCACACCGTGTACCTGCGCGCGACCGATCAACGCGGCGCGTCGGTGGTCAAGGCCGTGTCGATCGAGGTCGTGCAGAACACCGGCCCGACCGGTCCGGACGTGCTGCCTGCGCGCTCGGCCACCATCGGTCGCGACTTCAGCTGGATGATGCCGCTGTCGCAGGTGTTCTTCGATGCCGACAACGATCGGCTGAGCATCACCGCCAGCGGCATGCCGCAGGGTTTCAGCTTCCTGCGGTCGACCGAGCAGGGCCAGCCGCAGTTGCGCCTGAGCGGCCGCGCGCCGGCCGATGTCGCCGAAGGCACGGTGTATCAAGTGGTGTTCACCGCGACCGACGAGAACAACCACGTCAAGCAGGCGACGCTGACGATCACGATGCGTCGCTACAACCTCGATCCGCAGGCGCCGGCGACGATCGACACCCAGGTGCTGATCCGCGGCGCCGGCACCGCGCTGCCGCCATTGCCGCCGTTCACCGATTCCGACGACGCGGTGTTGAATTACCGGGTGCAGAACCTGCCCGCGGGCGTGAGCTTCGATCCGGCCACGCGCCAGTTGCGCCAGACCGGCGGAGTCGCGGTCGGACTTTACGATGTGTCCTACATCGCCGACGACGGTCGTGGCGGGGTGACGACCAAGCATTTCGGCCTGAGAGTGCGCGACAACACCGCGCCGCAGACGCCGGCATTCGCGCCGCCGCAGGCCACGATCAATCTGGCCTGGAACTACGTGCTGCCCGAGTTTCGCGACGCTGAAAACGATGCAGTGAGCTATGAGGTTGCGGGTTTGCCGCCGGGCCTGAGTTTCACGGCCGGCAGCCGCAGCATCGGCGGCACGCCGTTGGCGACCGGCAACTACACCGTCACCGTGGTCGCGCGTGATCCGTACCAGGGGTCGACCACCGCCAGTTTCCAGATCAATGTCGCGGCCACCTCGGTGAACCATCCGCCGCAGGCCAGCGTGGTGTCGGAGTCGCTGTGGTTCCCGGTCTATCCGCGCGACAATCCGCGGCCGGACCCGATCCGGCTGCCGGCGAACCTGTTCACCGATCCCGACGGCAACCCGATGACCTATCGGGTGATCAACAGGCCGGCGTGGTTCGGCTACTCGACCGACTCGCAGACCGGCGAGCACGTCTTCAGCGCCAACAACGGCGCCTACGCGGCGCTTGGTACGTATCAACTGCAGTTCGAGGCCAACGACGGGCGCGGCGGTATCGCGACGCTGACCCTGGAGGTGCAACTGGAAGACGCGCATGCGCGCATCGCTTCGGTCGGCGACGACGAGGGCGTGGCGTTCCGCTTCGACATGGGCTCGCCGCCGGCGAACCAGATCGCCGAGCTTGTCGAATCCGATCAGATCGAACCGTGCAGGACCGAGCCCGACAAGACCGAACCCGGCAAGGGCGAACCCGCCGGCGATACCGATCCGGGCATCGACGAAATCGAAGCGCTGGTGCCGGTCGAGACCAAGGAGTACTGGTACACCTACGACGCCGAGAATCGGATCAAGATCAATAACGGCGCCCTGGTCAACGGCCAGATCCAGTTGCTGCGCTACGACCAGGAGTCGTACGAACTGCAGTACGACGCCGCCGGCCACATCGTCGCGCGCATGAACCGGCGCGCCAATCCGATCGGCGGCAACGACCTGCTGTGGATAGAGCGCTCGGCGTTCGACCTGCGCGGCAACCGCACCATCGAGTTCTACGAGGAAATCATCAACGGCGGCACCGCCAACTATCAGGGCGTGCGCAAGGTCTTCATCTACGACGCCAACAATCGCGTCACCGAGATGCGGAATTACTACAGCAATGCGTCCGAGTTCACGCCGGGCGCGGGCACCCCCGAGCCGGGCGTGACGATCAACTACGGCGGTTGGCTGGCGTCCGCGGAGACGTATGCCTACGACATCGACGGGCGGTTGATGTGGCAGAAGAGCGTCGGCCGCATCGACGACGCCGGCAACTGGGTGGTGGAAGCCAACAACCACAACCAGAACGGGCGCCAGGCCACCGATCTGTCCGTGCTCAACGTTTTCAAGAACCGCACCGAGTACCGCCTTGGCGACGGCGACACTCGCGCCACCGGCTATGACCTGGCCGGGCGCCTGACCCGATACCGCTACCTGAGCTCGAACGGCCAGGTCAATGGTCCCGTCTACACCGCTACTTACAATTTCAGTTACGCCGGCTGGGACAGCTACCAACAGATCCAGGTGCAGGGCAGCGGCAACGCACCCAATCAACAGGCGACCACCAATCGCCTGACTTACGACAACTACGGCCGCCTGCAATCGCAACGCGAGCAGACCCCGCTGACCAGCGGCGCGATCGACGACCGCATGCGTTACTACGCCTACAACGGCGACGGCCGTGTCAGCAGCCGCCGCGAAGGCACGATGAGCGGCGAGACGTTCGTGCAGGACATGGTGTACGGCCCGGGCAACTACTTGCTGATCCACGCCGCCGGCGAACAGCAGGCCGAACTGCGCGAGGGTTTCACCGCCAGCTCGCGGCAGATCCAGACCCTCGGCGGACGCGGCTATTACTCGGCCGGCGGCGACACCGTCGTGGTCCAGGCCGGAGAACGGCTGCGCACGTTGGCGCAGCGGATCTACGGCACCGAGCAACTGTGGTACGTGCTCGCCGACGCCAACGGCCTGGGCGATCCCGATCAGGAACTGGCCGCGGGCTCGCAATTGATCGCGCCCGACATCACCGTCAGCCGCAACGACGCCTCGACCTTCAAGCCCTACGACCCCGGCGCCGCGATCGGATCGACCACGCCCGGCCTGCCGATCGTGACCCCGCCGCCGAAGCAACACTGCAACGCCGTGGCGATGGTGTTGATGGTGGTGGTGGCGGTGGTGGTCTCGGTGGTGACCTACGGTGCGATGACCGGGCCTGCCTCGGCGGCGGTCGCGGGCGCGGGTGCCACCGCCGGCACGGCGACGGCGACGGCGGCCGCGACAACCGCCGCGGCGACGACCGCGACGGTCGGCACCGGCACGGCGATCGCGGCCGGCGCGGTGGCCGGCGCGGCCGGAAGCCTGGCCAGCCAGGCGGTCGGCAGTCTGATGGGAGTGAGCAGTTTCAGCTGGCGCAACGTGGCCGCCGGGGCGATTACCGGCGCGATCACCGCGGGTGTCGGCGCGAGTTCGTTCGGCCGCGCGCTTGCCGGCGCTGATTACGGCAACGTCGCCATGGCCGCGATCGGTTCGGCCGCGAACTACGTCGGCCAGAAGGCCGCCGGACTCAACGTCGCTTTCAGTTGGCGCAATCTCGCGGCCAGCGCGGTCAGCAGCGCGGTGTCGAGCAAGATCAACGGCGCGCTGGGTTTCGAAGGCGATGGCTTCGCGGTCGGGTTCGGCGCGAATCTGACCGAGGGTGTGGTCAGTCTGCATGTGCGCCAGGCGTTCGGCATGGCCGGCGGAGGCGACTACGGCTCGATCGCGCTGGATGCGTTCGGCAATGCCCTGGGCAACTGGGTCGCCAAAGGCGCTGGCGATGGCGCGAAGACGCTCGAAGCGAGAATGTCCAGATCGATGGCGGTGATGCAACGCCGCCTGGATATGGAGATCGAGCGCGATACCGGCTTGAGTGTCGGCGCCGACCTGGATCGGCAGTTCGCCGGGCTGGCGGCGTCCGCGGACATGCGCTTGTCGGCCGCGATCGGATTGCGGGCCGATGCGCGCGCGAATGCGTTGCAATGGTCGAGCCGGAATTTCGCCGCGACCGAGTCGAATCTGTATTCGGTAGTGGCCGGGCGCGGGCGCTTGGCCGCGGCGTCGTTCGCGAGCATGGCCGTTTCGGCGTCGGGCGGCGGCGTGGTCGCGGTCGGCGATGTCGATCTGATCGTGGATTCGCGGCCGATCGATGCCAATCCGGGTTTTTACAAGGACGACAGCATCGTGCGGGACAATCTTGCCAAGCAACTTCAGCGCCAGCGCGATGCCGGTCCGATGGAGCGCGCGGGTTGGTATCTGGGGGATCATCGCGGCCGCGTCGGCGAGCCCGAGGAACTGACCGATGCCAAGCGCGATATGGCTGAGTTCGAGCAGGCCCCGGAATTCATTCCACTGGAGCGGGTGCAGGACTATTACGTTCGCTTGATGGCCTACGACGCCGGCGAGATCGAACTTCCGGCTAAAGAGGCCGCGGCGTTGCGGCTCAGCTTGAATACATTCAATCGCTATTACATGGGTGATACGCCGCTGCCGGTTGCGGCGGCCAGCGCGGCGGAAATGGAAATGCGGCGTGGTTTCGCCAATGATATCGGCATCAGCTTGTTAGGCGTTTTCGCGCTGCCCGCTCTGTTGACCCGTGCGGTGGGCGGTAACGAAACACGTGTAGGCGCCGCGCTTCAGGCCGGCGCCATCGTGCTCGATCTGTACACGTCGCGCATGCCGGCCTCGCGTGGCCCAGTGCGGTTGGGATCGCGTGCAAAGGTGGGGCGTCAGGACATTCCGAGCAGTAGATTAGGCAAGCAAACCGGTAACTACTCTGCGATCAATCCCGGGCCCTTGGACGACGGAATGGCCGGAACCTTCGCGGGAGGCCGGTACAAGACGGTGGTGCTCGACCAAGACACCGTGCTGTATCGCGCCGGGACCGAGAGTCAGCCGTTAGGTCAGTATTTCAGCCGGGAATCTCCATTGGGCGTGCTGCAGACGCGCATCGACAAGGCGGTGCTGCCGGAATGGCCGGGCGGCGGAAAATCCCCGATCGATACGGTGTTCGCGGTTAAGATTCCCGCCGGAACCGAGGTGTATGTCGGCGAGGTGGGAACCCAGGGTGGGTTTTACGTAGGTGGCACCCAGCAGATCGTGGTGCGAAAGCCTTGGCAGATCGACGGCGTTCAAGTCATCGAGTGGAAGCCTCTAAAATGACCGAGCTTCAGCAAATACAAGCACTGTTGAGCCGGATGGCCGACTTGCTCGAACTGGCCGCGCAGACCGACTGGGCAAGCGCGCTGGAAAGGCATCGCGAGGATCTTGCGGCGACGCCGGAGTTGACCAAGGCGCGGATCCTGGCGATGTATGGAGGCATGGGCTCGCTGAACGATCTTGTTCTCTACAAGGATCATCAGCCTTTGCCTCGCGAAAACAACGAGTTCGATGAGTTGAGGGTCCGACTCTACGAACTTTGCCGCGCATCTTGACCCAAGGCTGCAACCTGGATGATGCGGCGCGGGAGTGCGTTTGAGTCGACATGCTTGCTGCACGACCCGCAGCGTGTGAGCAGACAGACCGTTGTCACTGCGCCAGCGCTATGCTGTCGCAGTGAATCCCGCCCCGCCGTCCCAATCCGGTTCCGATCGCCCGTACCCGGCGCCAGACGGGCGGATCGAGCCTGTCGGCGACTGGGATCGGTTGCGCTTCGAGGATGCGCCGCAACACATAGTCGACAAGCACGCGGCCGACCAGCGCGCGCGGACTCGTCGTCGTTTCGGGCTGCGGATCGGCTTGCCATTGCTGGCGCTTGTCCTGATCGCCCTGATCCCCCTGCGCCAACCCCTGTCCGACTGGCTCTGGCCCGAAACCCGCCTGCAGGCCCTGCGCCAGCAGGCCGGCGTGGCGCTGTCCGAGGGCAAGTTGACTTCCCCCGACGGCCACGGCGCGCGCGAGCTGTACGAGGCGGCGCTGGCGCTGGACCCCGATCGCGGCGATGCGCGCCAGGGACTGACCCGGGTCGGGGCGATGGCGCTGGTGCAGGCGCGTCAGGCGATCGACGGCGGCCATTTCGATTTCGCCCGCGAACGGCTGGAGCTGGCGCGCGAATTGGCGACGCCGCGCGATCAGGTCGAAGCGCTGGCGCGGCGGCTGCGCGAACGCGAGGCGGCGCATGCGGGCTTGGACCGGCTGGTCGCGCAGGCCGCTAACGCGCGCGCGCAGGGCCGGCTCGACGGCGCGCCCGACGCGGCCTTGCCGCTGTACCTGCGGGTGCTGGAACTGCAGCCGCAACGCAACGACGCGCTGGAAGGCCGCGACGACACCCTGGCCGACCTGTTGCAACAGGCGCGGCAGGCGCTGGAACGCGGCGAGCTCGCGCGCGGCGCGCAGGGCATCGCGCGGGTGCAGGCGGCCGATCCCGGCCACGCCGATCTGCCCGATGCCTTGAGCGTGCTCGAGCGCCATGTCGAACAACGCCGCCGCGATGCCGATCAGGCGTTGCGCCGGCAACGCCTCGATCGTGCGGCGGAGGCCTACCTCGACCTGCTGGCGATCCAGCCCGGCGACGAAGCCGCGCGGCGCGGCCTGATCGCCGTCGCCAACGCGCATGCCGCGCTCAGCGAGCGCTACGCCGCCGATTTCCGTTTCGCCGATGCGCAGGCCGAGCTGGAGCGGGCGCGCGAACTCGCGGTGGATGCGCCCGCGGTGACCTTGGCGCATCAGCATCTGGACCGCGCGCGCGAATCGCGCAAGCGTTTCGATCAGGAACCGCCGCTGGCGCGGCGCCAGTCGCTGCGGCGTCTGCTCAACGAAGCCGCGGCGGCCGAACAGCGCGGCGATCTGCTGACCCCGCCGGGCGACAGCGCCTACGACAAATTGCGCGCGGCGCAGGCGATCGCGCCGCAGGACCCGGCGGTGCGCGCCGCCGCGGCGCGCCTGCTGCCGGCGGCCAGGCGCTGTTTCGAAACCGAGCTCAGCGGCAATCGATTGGTGCGCGCGAGCGGATGCCTGGATGCGCGGCGCGCGTTGGAAGGCGCGAGCGCGCCGGTGCGCGAAGCGGCGACGCGACTGGCGCAACGCTGGATCGCGGTCGGCGACGAGCGCCTGGGCGCCGGCGAACTGCACGCCGCGCGCAGCGCGCTGGACTCGGCGCGGCGGCTGGATCCGGGCGCGCCCGGGCTGAGCGAATTGGCCGCGCGCGTGCAGGCGGCGGCGGCGGCGAATTGAGCGCGCGCGACCGCTAGCGCGCTGTGCCTCCGCGTTGGCAGGCAGGGCAGGGCGAGCGGCGCCGCGGCGCTCGCCGGTCTGGGCGAAAGAACGCACTCGGCCCAACGCTATCGGGCGTTGCGGATCGCAGCGGTCTGACGGCATCCGAAACTGTTTCGCGATGCATGAGGCGAGGACAGGCCACGCGCGCGATCCGGCCGCTTAACTCGAACCCGCGCGCGGCTTTTTCGTCCGCACCATTCTGTCGGCGCCTGATCCGCGCTGCGATATTCGCGCGCAGTGATCCCTTCCTCGCGCGTTCCGCGAGTCATGAATGCCCGCCGCCCGATGCCGCCGTTGACGCCGCAACCGGACGGCGGGCCGGCGCGTCGGATCGGCGGATGTTTTGCGCGTGCGCCAACGGCCGCACGCCGCCGCAGCGAGTCCCGCACGCATTGTCGGTTCCCTTTCGTCATCCAAGGACTTTTCATGAAACGCACCGCATTGATGCTGTCCCTGCTGCTGGCCGCCGCCGCGCCGCCGGCCGCGCGGGCCGAGGTCAAGTACTTCGGCTACTGGGCCAATAACGGCTATCAGCACGAGAACAACGACCACACCAACATCACCCACGTCTGGACCGGCCGCGACAGCACCGCCGCGCGTGCCGCCATTCTCGACGAGTTGCAGCGCGCCAGGGACAACGGCGTTAAGGCGGTGATTTCGCTCGACTCGTTCCTGTTCACCATTACCGGATCCGATTCCGATCCGATTTACAGCCAGCGCCCCGACGCGGCCAGCGCGTTCGGCGCGCTGCTCGGCGACCTGGTCACCGCCGGTTACCTGGTGCCCGGCGATCCCACGCGCAGCACGGTGGCCGCGTTCTATCCGATCGACGAACCGGAACTGCACCACCTGTCCGACGTCGGTGGCGTCGCCCATCCCACCCTCGCCAACGCGATCGGCGTGATCCGCGCCGACAGCCGTACCGCCGGGATTCCGATCGCGATGATCCTGAGCAAGAAATTCCGCGACGCCGCGCAGGGCCTGCGCCTGGTCGACTGGGTCGGCGTCAACAACTACGGCGCCAACGACAGCGGCTACATCGACACGGTCGGCGACCTGCAGGACTACATGCGCCCGCAACAGCGCGAAATCATGGTCCCGCAAGCCGGCGTGGGCGGAATCCTCGACCACTCGCCGCACACGCCCGAGACCATGTACGCCGTCGGCAAGGCCGACCCGCGCGTGATCATGCTGCTGCCGTTCCTGTGGGGCCACGCGAACACCAACGGCGTGCGCACCCACGCTTCGCTCAAGGCGTCCTACACCGCGATCGGCAAGGAAGTGAAGCACGGCCTGTTCGGCGGCTTCGTCAGCCAGAGCGTCAACCCGACCATGCTGGCCGGCGTGCCGACCACGGTGTCGATCACGATGAAGAACACCAGCAGCCAGACCTGGCGGCCGAACGACTACTTCGGCCTGGGTTCGCAGAATCCCGGCGACAACCTCACTTGGGGCCTGCACCGCGTGAATCTGCCGTACGCGGTCGCGCCGCAGCAGAACGTCACCTTCACTTTCACCGTGGTCCCGCCGTCGACGCCGGGCAACTACAACTTCCAGTGGAGGCTGGTCAAGGAAGGCATCGCCTGGTTCGGCGACGCCACTCCCAACGTGGTGGTGAACGTCAAGCCGAAGCCGACCGGCTCGATCAGCGCCAGCCCCAATCCCTGCGTGATTCCGATCGGCGGCGCGATCTGCACCGCCAACATCACCTGGAACAGCAACCAGCCCAACGCGCAGATCATCATCACCGATGCGCAGGGCAACAATCCGCAGTTGTTCGCCGGTGGCCAGAGCGGCAGCCAGAGCGCGCCGTGGATCGGCTTCGGCACGATCCGGTTCAATCTGGGCATTCCCGGCTACACCATCACCAGCGTCGACGTGCGCGGGGTGTCGGCCGGCGCCAAGGAGCCTGCGCGGGCGGCCGCGCCGTAGTCGCGCACGGCCCGGCGCGAGGGCCCCGGCTGCGAGGCGTTGCGTTGCGATCGCGCCGCATTGTCGATCCGTGCGGCGCGATCGGTTCCGCGGTTGGCCCCCGATCCATCGATCGGGGGCCGTTTGTTCCCAAGTCTGTGTTTCGGACCCACGTGGTCCCGCGCACCGGGTTGCCGCCTCGGGCGGCCCGGCCCGCGCGAACGCGATCGCCGTCGCAGCGCGGCGGCCGCGGATCGCCCGCTGGCGACCGTTCAGCGCCGCCGCTCCCGGCGGCGCGGCGCTGGGCGATAATGCCGGCCGTTTCCGCCGTCAGACCGCCCCGTTGCCTTTCGATCCGACCCTCGCCCTGTCCGCCGTCCGCGTCGCGCCGCGCCCGTTCGCCGCGCCGCCGGAGCGCTCATGGCGTTGAACCCCCGCCCGGCGCCGGACACGGTGGCGGTGGTGCTGTGCACCTACAACGGCGCGCGCTACCTGCCGCGGCAACTCGACAGCCTGCTCGCGCAGACCCTGGCGCCGCAGCGCATCGTGATCGCCGACGACGCCTCCAGCGACGACACTTGGGCGATGCTGGAAGCCTTCGCCGAACGCGCGCGCGCGCGCGGCATCGCCGTGGACTTGCAACGCAATTCGCGCAACCTGGGCTATCTGCGTAATTTCGAGGCCGCGCTGCGTCGCGCCGGGGAAGCGATCGTGTTCCTGTGCGATCAGGACGATGTCTGGTACCCGAACAAACTCGCCGATTATCTCGAACAGTTTCGCGCCCGGCCGCGCTTGAACCTGCTGCACAGCGATTCGCGGCTGATCGACGGCGAGGGCCGCGAACTGGGCCAGCGCATGTTCCAGACCCTGCAAGTGAGCGCCGCCGAACTGGCCGCGATCCACGCCGGCCGCGGTTTCGACGTATTGGTCCGGCGCAATATCGTGACCGGCGCGACCATCGCACTGCGGCGCGAGGTGTTGGCGCAGGCGCTGCCGATTCCCGATATCGAACATCCAGAACTCGAACGCAGCGCCTGGGTCCACGACGAATGGCTGGCGCTGATCGCGGCCGCGACCGGCGAGATCGATTGCGTGGAAGCGCCGACGATGGGGTATCGCCAGCACGGCGGGAATCAGATCGGCGCGCGCCAGCGCAGCCTGATCGAGCGGCTCGGCGGCGGCAAGCAACGGCGCGAATACATGCAGGCCATGGCTGCCAAGTTCGACTCGCTGCGCGAGCACCTGCGACGCGCGGGCCTTGACGTGGGCGCGGCCAAGCGCGCCGGACTCGACGCGCGCATTGCCCATCTGCGCCTGCGCCTGGACTTGCCGGCGAGCTTCGCCCGGCGCTGGCCGCTGGTGCGCGAAGAATGGCGTCAGGGCCGTTATCTCGATTACTCCTCCGGACTGCATTCGATGGTCTGCGACCTGCTGGGGCTGCGCTGACATGCACCCCTCAGCGTCGGCCCAGGCCGCGGACGTATGCGCCGCGATCGTCACCTACCACCCGCAGATCGAACTGCTCGACCAGGTCGTCGCCGCGATCAAGCCGCAGGTCGGGCGAGTCCTGATCTTCGACAACGCCAGTCCCGGCGAAGCGCTCGACGCGTATTTCGAACGGCTGCGCGGGCAGGGCGTGGAAGTGGTCCGCGGCGAGTGCAACGTCGGCCTGGGCAGCGCGATCAACCACGCCGCGCAGTCCGCGCGCGCGGCCGGTTTCGCGCAATTGCTGTTGATGGACCAGGACAGCATCGTCGACCCGGACATGGTCGCGGTATTGCAGCGCCATCTGCACCGGTTGCAGGCGCAGCACCCGGTCGCCGCGGTCGGGCCGCAGTTCCGCGATCAGCGCACTGGCGCGATCGCGCCGTTCGTACGGATCGGTTTTCCGCTCAACCACAAGTTTTACGGCGGACCGGGCCAGGTCATCGACTGCGATTTCCTGATCACCTCGGGCTCGCTGCTGCCGCTGGAGGTGTTGGACACGGTCGGCGGCATGGACGAAGGCTTGTTCATCGACAACGTCGACGTCGAATGGAGTTCGCGTGCCAAGTACCGCGGCTACCGCCTGTACGGCATCTGCGATGCCGGCATGCAGCACCGGATCGGCGAACTGGAGCCGGTATCGCGGCTGATTCCCTACCGCACCGTGGTCCACAGCCCGACCCGGCTGTACTACATGATGCGCAACCGCATCGCCCTGTACCGCCGCGTCGAAGTGCCGCGGCGCTGGGCCGCGCAGGACCTGCCGCGGCTGCTGTTGAAATTCGTCGGCACCGTGGTGTTGCTGAAGCCGCGTGGGGCTTATCTGAAGGCGATGCTGCGCGGCCTGCGCGATGGCCTGCGAGGACGGGACGGGCCTATGCCGCCCGCGCAGGACTAGCATCACCGACCGATGTGGGTTTGCGACGCGAAACCCCGCGTGCACCCGGTTCGACCTGCAATCGCAGCGCTATGTGAGGCTCATGGCGCCGGCGCCTCTGGCCCCAGATCGCCGTGCAAACCCGCTTCAGCGCAAGCAGCGCCTCCAACAACCGACCTCGCGGCCTTCCGTTCCGTTTGGGGCGAACGCCAGGCCGCCAACGCCGCGATTTCCACGCGCACCGGCCCAAATCCCTGAACCAGCGCTTATTCACGGGGTCTGAATGCGTCAGGCCCCTGCCATCCGACCCGGGCGCGGGCCATGGACGCCTGCGCTAGACTTGCCCGCGACTCCCTGTGTTGCAGATCCGTGGCCCGAATCGATTACGACGAAGACGAACGCGACGACGACCGCGATGACAGCGCTCCGGCGCCGACCTGGCGCCGCCGTCTGGTGACCTGGGCCCTGGCCGCGATCGGCCTGGGGCTGGGGTTTCTGATTCCCTACACGCTCTACCTCAATCACGAAGTCGGCGAACGCTTCGGCCAGTTGCAATGGCAGCTGCCGACCCGGGTCTACGGGCGCCCGCTGGAACTCGCGCCGGGCCTGGCGCTGGACCCGGCGACGCTGAAGACCGAGCTGGACGCGGCCTCCTATCGCGAAGACGGCGGCGAACGCCCGGGCACCTATGCCCGCGACGGCGGCCGTTTCACCGTCGCCAGCCGCGGCTTCAACGATGTCGACGGCACCGTGCAACCGCGCCGGATCGAAGTGGTGGTGTCCGGCGGCCGCGTCGCCGGCCTGCGCGATCTGACCTCGAAGAAAGCGCTCAAGGTCGCGCGCCTGGACCCGGCGCGTATCGCCACCTTGTACGGGCAGAAGCAGGAAGAGCGGCGGCTGGTTCGTATCGAAGAAGTGCCGGAACTCTTGGTCACCGGCCTGCAGGCGGTCGAGGACCGCGACTTCAACAGCCACATCGGCATCGACATCACCGGCATGATCCGCGCCGCGTTCAAGAACGTCGCCGCCGGCCGCGCCAAGCAGGGCGCCAGCACCCTGACCCAGCAGCTCGCGCGCAGCGGCCTGCTCGGCATCGGCCAGGAACAGACCCTGACCCGCAAGGGCAAGGAAATCATCTACGCCCTGCTGATCGAGGCGCGCTACGACAAGCGCACGATCCTCGAGGCCTATTTCAATCAGGTGTATCTGGGCCAGCGCGGCTCGCAGGCGATCCACGGCGTGTCGGCCGCCTCCGAGTTCTGGTTCGGCCGCGACCTGCGCGATCTCAACACCGAGCAGATCGCGTTGTTGATCGGCATCGTGCGCGGCCCGTCCTACTACGACCCGCGGCGCAATCCCGAGCGCGCGCTGGGGCGGCGCAACTTCGTGCTCGGCGAGATGCTCGAGACCGGCCTGATCAAGCAGGACGAGCACGACCGCGCGGTCAAGGCGCCGCTGGAGATCACCGCCAACCCTGGCAACATCGCAGCCAACCGCTTCCCGGCCTATGTCGACCTGATCCGCCGCCAGCTCGCCCGCGACTACCCGGCCGATGCGCTGGCCGGCGCCGGCCTGAGCGTGATGAGCGGGATGTCGCCGTCGGCGCAGGCGCAGGCCGAGGGCGCGGTCGCGCGCACGCTCAAGACCCTGGACAACAAGCGCCGGCCACCGTTGCAGGCCGGCCTGGTGGTCACCGACGTGCACAACGGCGAAGTGCTCGCCGTGGTCGGCAGCCGCGAATTTACCCAGCACGGCTTCAACCGCGCGATCGAAGCGCAGCGACCGGTGGGTTCGCTGCTCAAGCCGTTCGTGTATCTGCTCGCGTTGGCGCAGCCGGGCGAGTTCAACCTCAGTTCGTGGGTCGACGACTCGCCGGTCACGGTCAAGCTCGGCCGCGGCCGCAACTGGAACCCGGGCAATTCCGACGGCCGCAGCCACGGCATGGTGCGGATGATCGATGCGCTGGCGATGTCCTACAACCAGGCCACGGTGCGCATCGGCATGCAGGTCGCGCCCGAGCGCATCTCGGCGCTGATCAAGACCCTGGCCGGGATCGAGGCGCCGGACAACAACCCTTCGCTGATCCTCGGCGCGGTCGATCAAAGCCCGTACGCGATGGCGCAGCTGTACCAGTTCCTCGCCTCGGGCGGCGAAATCCAGCCGCTGCACGCGGTGCGCGGCGTGCTCGACGCCAACGGCAAGGCGGTTAAGCGCTACGACAAGGAACCCGCGCCGGCGCAGGAAGGCGACGCGATCGCCGCGCGCCTGATCACCATCGCCCTGCAGCACGCGATCACCAACGGCACCGGCCGGCAACTGGTCGGCGACGGCCTGGGCCGCTTGTCGCCGGCCGGCAAGACCGGCACCAGCAACGACGGCCGCGACAGCTGGTTCGCCGGCTGGACCGGCGATCATCTGGCGGTGATCTGGGTCGGCAACGATCAGAACCAGGCCACCGGCCTGTACGGCGGCACCGGCGCGATGCGGGTGTGGTCGGCGATCTTCTCGCGCCTGCCCAGCGCGTCGTTGAAAGTCACCGACAAGGGCCTGGACTGGCAGTCGGTGGTCGGCACCAACACCACCGACGCGAGCTGCGCTGGCGCGCGCCGCTTCCCGTTCGTGGCCGGTTTCGCGCCGCAGTACGCGCCGTGCCCGGCGCCGCAGCCCGAAGCCGAGGAATCCGGTGGCGGCGGTTGGCGCGAATGGTTCGGCATCGGCCAGGACAAGGACGAACCCGCGCGTGAGCCGGCGCCCAATCCCCCGTCCCCGGAGCAGTAATCCATGAAGCGCAGTTTTTTCGCAGGCGCCATCCCCCGATGCGCCGCCCCGATGTTGACGGCCGCGATGCTGACGACCGTATTGGTTGCCTGCACGGTCGCGCCGCCGCAGCCCACCGCGCTGGCCGAAGCCGCGTTCAACGGCGAAGCCGCGGTGGCCAAGGTGGTCGCGGCCGGCGGTCTGGAATCGCGCGAACTCGATGTGCAGCCGATCCGCGACCCGCAGGTCGAGGACCTGCGGCAACAGGCGACGCAACTGGAAAAGGCGCGCAAGTACCCCGAAGCCGCCGCCGCGCTCGATCACGCGCTGCAGCTCAACGCCAACGATCCGGCACTGTTGCAGGAACGCGCCGAAGCCGCGCTGCTGCTGCATCGCCTCGACGATGCCGAACGGTTCGCCCAGCAGGCCTTCGATTCGAGTTCCAAGGTCGGGCCGCTGTGCCGGCGCAACTGGACCACGATCGCGGAAGTGCGCAGCGCCAAGCTGTCCGGCGTCAACGCCGCGATGAAGCTGGCCGAGCGTCAGGACCATTACGACGCGCTGGTCCCGCAGCGCACCCAGCTGACCGCATCGGCCCGGCAGGCCCAGGCCCAGATCGCCACCTGCACGGTCGCCGCGCCGGCGCGTTACTGAGGACGGCATGCCACAACCCAGCCGCCTCGGCGTCGCCACTCGTGCCGCGCTGAGCGAAGGCGGCGATCTCGCGCGCAACATCGCCGCGTTCGCGCCGCGACCCGCGCAACAGGACCTGTCGGTGGCGATCGCCGACGCGTTCGAAGCGCGTTCGACCCTGCTCGCCGAAGCCGGCACCGGCACCGGCAAGACCTTCGCCTACCTGGTGCCGGCGTTGTTGTCGGGGCTCAAGACCATCGTCTCCACCGGCACCCGCGCGCTGCAGGATCAGCTGTATCACCGCGATTTGCCGCGGGTGCGCGACGCGCTCGGCGTGGGCTTGAAGACCGCGTTGTTGAAGGGCCGCGCGAACTATCTGTGCAAGTACCGCACCGAGCAGGCCAAGGGCGAGCCGCGTTTCACCAGCCGCGATTACGCCGCCCAGTTCCAGCGCATCGTCAGCTGGTCCGGGCGCACCCGCATGGGCGATCTGGCCGAACTCGACGGTCTGCCGGAAGACTCGCCGCTGCTGCCGATGGTCACCTCGACCGCGGAAAATTGCCTGGGCAGCGAATGCCCGATGTTCGGCGACTGCTTCGTGGTGCAGGCGCGCCAGCGCGCGCAGGCCGCCGACCTGGTGGTGGTCAATCATCATCTGCTGCTGGCCGATCTGGCGCTGAAGCAGGAAGGCTTCGGCGAAATCCTGCCGGGCGCGCAGGCGTTCGTGGTCGACGAAGCGCATCAGTTGCCGGACCTGGCGTCGCAATTCTTCGGCGAAGCGATCAGCGCGCGGCCGCTGGTCGAACTGGCGCGCGACGCGTTGGCCGAATGCAAGAGCGTGACCGGTTCGTTGGCCAGCGTGCAGACGCCGTCGCGCGACCTCGAACAGGCGGTGCGCGGCCTGCGCGCGGCGATGGACGAGTTGCCGGTGCGCGCGACCCGCCGCCGCGCCGCCGAAGTGCCGGCGGTCGAGGCCGCGTTCGACACGCTCGACGCCGCGTTGGGCACGATGCACAAGACGCTCGAACCGTTGCGCGGCGCCGCGCCGGGCTTCGACAGCTGCCACGCGCGGGCCAAGGATTTCCAGACCAAGCTGCGGCGCTGGCGCGGCGGACCGCCGCCGGTCGCGGCCGTGGTCGAGCCGATCGAAGAAGACGACGATTTCGCGCCGCCGCGGCGGGTCGCCGCAGTCGAGGCCATGGTCGAACCGGTCGAGGCTGTCGCTGACGAGGCGGCCGAAGACGAAGCCGAACAAACCCCCGCCGCGCCCGACACCAGCGTGCTGTGGTACGAACTCACCGCGCGCGGCTTCCGCCTGGCGCGCACGCCGCTGGATGTCGCCGCGCCCCTGGCCGAGCACCGCGAACGTTCGCGCGCGGCGTGGATCTTCACCTCGGCCACGCTCGCGGTTGGCGGCCGTTTCGAGCATTACGCGACCAAGCTCGGCCTGGTCGAACCCACGACCCTGCTCGCGCCCAGCCCGTTCGACTGGGCCGAACAAGCGTTGCTGTACCTGCCGCGCGGCCTGCCCGATCCGGCCGTGCGTCACTACAACGAAAGCATGGTCGATCGCCTGCGCCCGGTGCTCGAAGCCTCCGGCGGCCGCGCCTTCGTCCTGTTCGCCTCGCACCGCGCTTTGCGCGAAGCGGCCGAATTGCTGCGCGACGGGCCCTGGCCATTATTCGTGCAGGGCGAAGCGCCGCGGCACGTGCTGCTCGAACGTTTTCGCGCCTCCGGCAACGGCGTGCTGCTCGGCGCGGCGAGTTTCCGCGAAGGCGTGGACGTGGCCGGCGAAGCGCTGAGCGTGGTGGTGATCGACAAACTGCCGTTCGCCGCGCCCGACGACCCGGTGTTCGAAGCGCGCCTGGACGCGATCCGTCGCGGCGGCGGCAACCCGTTCCGCGACGAACAACTGCCGCAGGCGGTGATCGCGCTCAAACAGGGTGCCGGCCGCCTGATCCGCAGCGAGACCGACCGCGGCGTGCTGGTCCTGTGCGACCCGCGCCTGCTGTCGAAGAGCTATGGCAAGACCTTCCTCGACTCGCTGCCGCCGCTGCCGCGCACCCGCCAGGTCGAGGACGTGGGCCGGTTCTTCGCCGGCGAGCCGCTGGTACTAGAATCGGCCACGTCGGCCTCGTCCGACGACGAGTACTACTACCAATGACCGCGAGGGCAGGAGCATGACCGAGCAAGAGCAGGGCGACTCCACAGCGTCATCGCCGGCGCCAGCCGAGCAACGCAAGCCGCGCGTGCATGGCCTGGGCGGCGTGTTCTTCAAGGCCCGCGACCCGGCCGCGCTGTCAGCTTGGTACGGCCGCCACCTCGATGTCGGCGGTCAGGACTGGGGCGGCGCGATGTTCGGGTGGAAGCGCGAAGACACCGGTGAGGCGGCCTACACGGTGTGGTCGCCGTTCGCCGAAACCACCGAGTACTTCAAGCCCAGCGACAAGCCCTACATGATCAATTTCCGCGTCGACGACCTGGCCGCGACCTTGCAGTCCTTGCGCGAAGAAGGCTGCCAGGTGCTCGATCGTTACGAGGAAAGCGAGCAGGGCAAGTTCGGGTATGTGGTCGATCCGGAGGGTGGGTTGATCGAGTTGTGGGAGCCGGGTGCGGAGTGAGTGGGTGGTGGGGGCGGGTGAGATGGAGTTGGTGCGGTTCGTAATCTCACGAAGCTGGGCTCTGCTTTACTTTGGCGGAGCCGAATATCCAGAACCTTCAGCGCGCTCTTCCCAAATCGTCATTCCCGCGAAGGCGGGAATCCAGAGCCTTCAGCGTTATCCTTCCAGATCGTCATTCCCGCGAAAGCGGGAATCCAGTGACTTCAAACGTTCTCGCACGAAAGGCCCTGGATTCCCGCTTTCGCGGGAATGACGAGCAAAAAACAAAAGCAAAATAGGTAAAGCGAAAAACGTAAGGCCCGAGAACGCCGAAAACGTAAAAGCGGAAAGCGAAAAAAGCGGAAGACACGCCCCTGCATTCGAAATCCCGCACCACCGAACACCACCCCCGAGCCCCATGAAACTCCTAGCCTTCGAAACCGCCACCGAAGCCTGCTCCGTCGCCGTATGGCTCGACGGCGAAGTGCATGAGCGCTTCGAGCTCGCGCCGCGTCGCCACGCCGAACTCTCGCTGCCCTGGGCCGAGCAACTGCTCGCGCAGGCCGGTATCAAGCGCAGCCAGCTCGATGCGATCGCGATCAGCCGCGGCCCCGGCGCGTTCACCGGCGTGCGTCTGGCGATCGCCATCGCCCAAGGCATCGCGCTGGCCCTGGACAAACCGATCGTGCCGGTATCGACCCTGGCCGTGCTCGCCCTGCGCGCGCACGACCTCAAGCCCGAAGGCTCAAGCGCCGAACCGCAACGCGTATTCGCCGCGATCGACGCGCGCATGGGCGAGGTCTACACCGCCGCCTACGAACTGCGCGACGGCGACGCGTTCGCGCTGGACGAAGAAATCGTGATCGCGCCCACCGCCGCGGTCGTGCCGGGCGACCGCAACGGCTGGCTCGGCGTGGGCACCGGTTTCGCCGCGGCCGAAGGCGCGTTGCGCGAACGCCTGGGCGAGCGTTTCGCCGCGATCGACGCGCAGGCCTTGCCGCACGCCGCCGACCTCGCCCGTCTGGCCGCGCTGGCCTATGCGCGCGGCGAAGCCGTCGCGCCGGAGCGGATCGAACCGGCGTATCTGCGCAACAACGTCGCCCTGACCATCGCCGAGCAAGTCGCGTTGCGCGCTAAAGCGAAATAGCGTCTCAATCGCCGATGCCATGCGCCGCCGACCAAGTCGCGGGGTCCATCCTCAAGTCGAGCCCTGCCTCGGCATGATCGCCGACCCAGACCATTGCGCATCGCGATCTGGATGAGCGTGCCGCTTCTGATTCCCGCAAAATTCGAAGTTACGCGGCATCACTGAATACAGTGATTTTTCGAAACACACGATGTGTCTGTGCGGCACGTATCGTCACCATATGCGTAAAAAATACGGTCCACTTATGTCTTGAACTTGATCTGCCCATGGTGCGACAACACAAGTCCGCATCGTTCGGTCGAATCCAGATCAATGAACAAGATCGGTTTTTTTCTTTTCGCGACGCTGGTGTGCACGTCGTTGAGCGTGGGCTGCGACAACAAGGCCGCCGGCCCCAGCGCCGCGGCCGCGACGACGAGCGCGGCTGAACCAGCCAAGGCATCGGAGTTGACCCTGTTCGCGCTCGACGTCGGCGTCGCGTCCAATCCCGACGGCACGGTGGTGCCGCTGACCCAATTCCTGCCCGGCGAAAAGATCATCGCCTCACTGCGCACGCAAGGCGCGGCGAAGGGTGTGCCGGTGTCGGTCAAGCTGATCGAGATGAGCAACGGCCAAGTGGTGGGCGAGCAGAGCACCGACCTGACCTTGAGCGGCGCGGCGACGACCAACCTGGAATTCGTCAAGCAGGGCGCAGGCCAGTGGACACCGGGGCGCTATGTCATGGAAGTGGCGATCGCCGGCAAACCGGCGGGCCGACAAGAAATCGAAGTGACCAAGACACTGCCGGAAGGCGCGCGGCCCAAGCCGCCGGCCGGCGCGTGATTCCAAGTTCGCAGTAAACCCGCCGGCGGAATGCCGGAGCGGTAGATCGACCCTCAGGAAGCCCGGTCGGACCGGGTTGCGCTTGGAGAGAGCGTCATGGAACAGCGTTTGGATTCCGCCCGAACTGACTCGCTTGCGCGGTCAAAGCAGGATTCGCGGCCGCGTCGGCGCGCGAGCGCTCTCTCCCGCGGCTGGGCGGCCTTGCTGGCCTTGACGCTATTGGTCAGCGGCTCGCTGGCGTTGGCGGCCAGGTACGTCTATGACGATAACGGCCGCCTGGTGGTGATGGTCAACGAGCAGTCGGGCGAAAGCGCGCGCTACGTCTACGACAAGGTCGGCAACCTGTTGAAGATCGAACGTCTCGTCGCCGGTCAGATCGCGGTGTTCTCGTTCGTGCCGGCGCGTGGCGCGGCCGGCGTCGAGGTGACGATACAAGGCCAGGGGTTCAGTGCGACCGCTGCCGACAACGTGGTGCGCTTCAATGGCGCCGCGGCGACGGTGGTCTCGGCGGCATTGACCGAGCTCAAGGTATTGGTGCCGGTGGGCGCGAGCACCGGTCCGTTGACAGTGACGGTAGGCGCGCAAACCGTCACAGGTCCGGCCGACTTCGTCGTCGACGAGGACGCGCAACCGCCGCAGATCGCCAGCGTGACCCCGCTGATCGGCGTCGCCGGTACCCAGGTCACGGTGACCGGCCAGCATTTATATCCCGCGCCGGACCTGACCCGGGTGCTGCTCGGCGACCGCATCGCGATGCCGGGTACGTCGAGCCAGACCCAGCTGACGTTCCCGGTGCCGACGCGCGCCGGCACCGGCAAGATCACGGTGAGCACGCCGTACGGCAGCGCGCAGAGCGCGGATGAGTTCGTGGTGGTGCCGGCCGGTGTCAACGTCGCCGACGTGGTCAATGGCGGGAGACTGACGCTGGACGCGGCGCCGCGCACCGTGACGACGTCCCAGAGTGGCCAAGTCGTCGCGTTGCTGCTGGATTCGAACGGTCGCGACCTCACCAGTCTGCAGTTAGCCGAGCTGGCTGGATCGGTGAGCTATTCCTTGTACGCGCCGGACAACCGGCTGCTGATCAGCAACAGCGTCAGCGCGACAGCGCCGAGCGCGCATTTACCGCGCCTGGGCGTTGGTTTGCACCTGTTGTTACTTAAGCCGAGCGCGCCTATGGCGTGGAACTTGAATTGGGAAAAGAACGTGGCGTTGACCACTCAGGCCGATCCGCTGGCGGTGACCACCGCCGGCGCGTATCAGAGCAAGCGCCTCGTGATTAATGTCGGCGCCGGCGACAATCTCGGCGTCGGCCTGAGCAATTTGCTCACGCCTGGTTCGACCAGCTCAATGCAGATCACGGTGTATCGCCCCGACGGAAGCCAGCTGACCTACGACTACTGCTACGCCAGCAATGGCGGCTGCGATCTCAACCTGCCCAACCTCGGCATCGCCGGCCCTTACACATTGCTGCTGATGCCGACCTCCGACGGCCAGCGTCTGCTCTCACTCAAGGCCACGCTCAGCGCCGACATTGTGTTGCCGTTGAGCGCCGACGCGCCGGCGTCGCTGGCGCTGCCGCGCCGCGGTCAGAACGGCCGCCTGACCTTCGCCGCGCAGGCTGGGGAGACCTATGCCTTCAACGTCGCCAGTCAGAGCACCGAACCGGCCAACCGCGACATCTACTACACCGTGTACAAGCCCGATGGCGGTGTGCTGCAGCAGGGCTCCACCAAGGCCGGGCTGACCTTGAACCTGGCTAGGCTGCCGGCCAGCGGCGGCTATCAGATCTATGTGGACCCGATCTACGGCGAGATCGCGACCGCGCAATTGGGTCTGGTCTCAGGCGAAACCGGTGAAGTGCTGCCGGGCCAGGGCAGCGGCGAGTTCGCCACGACGACGCCGGGACAAAATATCTATTTCAATTTCACCGCCGGGCAGGGGGCGAATCTGGGACTGGGCTTCAGCGATCTGCTGACGCCGGGAACGACCAGTGCGGTGTACGTCTATGTGTACCGTCCCGACGGCAGCCAATTGACGTACGAGTACTGTTACTCCGAGTACGGCGGTTGCGACCTGAATCTCATCAACCTGCCGGCCGGCGACTATAGCGTGGTGGTGAATCCGCCAAGCGGCGGCGACCGCACGGTAGCGTTCAACGCCACGCTCAGCGCTGATGCAATCGTGGCGCTGCCCGCCGATACCGCGGTGCCGGTCGCGCTCGATCGCCGCGGCCAGAACGCGCGCCTGAGTTTCGCTGCGCAGGCTGGGCAGACGCGCGCGTTCAACGTCTCGGCGCAGACCACCACGCCGGCCAACCGCGACGTCTACTACACCGTCTACAAGCCCGACGGCACGATGCTGCAACAGGGCAACACCCGCGGTGCGCTGACCTTGAACCTGCCGAACCTGCCGGCGAGCGGCGACTATGTGGTGTTCATGGATCCGAGCCAAGGCGAAACCGTCGCGGCGCAGATCAAACTGGTCAGCGGCATGGTCGGCGGGCCCGACCCGGGCGGCTCGCTCGGCGAGTTCGAAACCCAGACGCCGGGCCAGAACGTGTACTTCAGTTTCCCGGCCGAGCAGGGCGACCACTTGGGCATAGGCCTCAGCGATCTGGTCACGCCCGGAACCACCTCCTCGGTGAGCGTCAACGTCTATCGCCCGGACGGCATTCGGTTGACCTATGAATACTGCAGCGCCTCCGAAGGCGGCTGCGATTTGAATCTGACGATCCCGGTGGACGGCACCTACAACGTCACGGTGATGCCGCCGGGCTCCGGCGCGCAGACGATGTCGTTCAAGGCGACTCTGAGCACGGATCAGGCCGTTACGTTGGCGATCAACTCGCCGCTCAACCTCGATCTGACCAAGCGCGGCGAGAATGCGCGCTTGAGCTTTGCCGGCGAGGCAGGCCAGACTTTCGCCTTGACCGCTTCCGGTCGGACCATCGTCCCGACCGACCGCTACATTTACTACACGGTCTATAAACCCGACGGCACGCTCCTGCAGCAGGGCTATTCCAATGTCGGCGTGACCATGAACCTGCGTAACCTGCCGTTGACGGGCGACTACCTGTTGTTCGTCGATCCCAACTATGGCGAGACCGCCAAGGTGCAGGTGGCGCTATTGCCCGGCGAAACCGGAGACGTGCAAGTCGGTAGCGAACCTCGCAACTTCGCCACCCAGGCGGCGGGCCAGAACGTCTACTTCAGCTTCATCGCCGAACAAGGAGCCAATCTCGGCCTGGCGCTCAGCGATCTGCTGACCCCGGGTAGTACCGGTAGCGCGACGATGTACGTCTATCGTCCGGACGGGACACAGCTCGTTTACGACTACTGTTATGCGTCCGATAACGGCTGCGAACTCAATCTGCCGGATCTGGTCGCTGGTAACTACACGGTCATGGTGGTGCCGCCCAGCGGTGCGGCATCGATGAGCTTCAAGGCGGTCGTGAGCGTGGATCTGATGGCCAACTTGTCGGTGGGCACACCGCTTGAGTTGGTTCTCGACCACCGAGGTCAGAACGCGCGGCTCAGGTTTGCGGCCGAAGCCGGGCAAACGTTCGCTTTCAATGTTGCTGACCAGATCAGCGAACCAACCGGGCGCAGGGTCTATTACACGGTCTACAAGCCCGACGGGGCGTTGTTGAAGCAGGGTTCAACCGATACTTGGCTGACCCTGAATCTGGACGACCTGCCCGTCAGCGGCGACTACCTCGTGTTCGTCGATCCCCGATACGGAGAAAAAGCCAAGGCTCGGTTGACCTTGCTTTCGGGACAGTCGCAAACGATCCAGCCTGGTGGCGATCCCGGCAGTGTCCTGACTCAGGCGGCTGGTCAGAACGCTTATTTCACGTTCACCGCGACGCAGGGCGCCGACCTGGGCTTGGGCATCACCGACCTGGTCACGCCAGGAACGGCGAGCTCGATCATGGTGAGTGTGTATCGGCCGGACGGTA
>NZ_LMHM01000009.1 GCF_001427785.1 Lysobacter sp. Root690 | reverse complement strand
ACGTGACCGATGGTGCCGACGTTGACGTGCGGCTTGGTGCGCTCGAATTTACCCTTAGCCATGATATCTCTCTCAAATGTTCTGTGATTCGTGAATCGGGATTGGGGATTGGCGATCAACGGCCGCCCAATCCCTTACTAATTTGTCGTGCTCGGATCCGCGGCGAGGTCCGGGAGCAGGTGGAATCCGCATTGCGAATCCCGAATCCCCACTCCCGAATCCCGTCTATCAGCCGCCCTTCTTGATCACGGTCTCGGCGATGTTGTTCGGCGCCTCGGCGTAGTGATCGAATTCCATCGTGAAGGTGGCGCGGCCCTGGGTCAGCGAACGAATGGTCGTCGCGTAACCGAACATCTCGCCCAGCGGCACCATCGCGTTGATGGTCTTGCCCGACGGCGTGTCGTCCTGGCCCTGCAACAGGCCGCGACGACGGCTCAAGTCGCCCATCACGTCGCCGACGTAATCTTCCGGCGTCACGACTTCGACCTTCATCATCGGCTCCAGCAGGACCGGATCGGCCTTGCGGAAACCTTCCTTGAACGCCATCGACGCGGCGAGCTTGAACGCCATTTCCGAGGAGTCGACGTCGTGGTACGAGCCGAACACCAGCTTGACCTTGACGCCCACGACCGGGAAGCCGGCCAGCGGACCGCTGGTGATGGTTTCGCGCAGGCCCTTCTCGATCGCCGGGATGAATTCCTTCGGAATCACACCGCCGGTGATGTCGTTGACGAACAGGAAATCGTTCTCGACGTCCTCGTTGGCGCGGTCCTTCTCGTTCATCGGCGACAGCTCGATCACGACGTGACCGTACTGACCCTTACCGCCGGACTGCTTGGCGTGCTTGTAGTCCGACTTGACGTCCGACTTGCGGATGGTCTCGCGGTACGCCACCTGCGGCTTGCCGACGTTGGCTTCGACGTTGAACTCGCGCTTCATGCGGTCGACGAGGATGTCCAGGTGCAGCTCGCCCATGCCGGCGATGATGGTCTGGCCCGATTCTTCGTCGGTGCGCACGCGGAACGAAGGATCTTCCTGCGCCAGACGGCCCAGGGCGATACCCATCTTTTCCTGGTCCGACTTGGTCTTCGGTTCGACCGCCATCGAGATGACGGGCTCCGGGAAGATCATGCGTTCCAGGGTGATGATGTGATCCTGCGCGCACAGCGTGTCGCCGGTGGTCACGTCCTTCAGGCCGACAGCGGCGGCGATGTCGCCGGCGCGGACTTCCTTGATTTCGTCGCGCTGGTTGGCGTGCATCTGCAGGATGCGGCCGACGCGTTCCTTCTTCGACTTGACCGGGTTGTACACCTGGTCGCCCGAATTGAGCACGCCCGAGTAGACGCGGAAGAAGGTCAGCGAACCCACGAACGGGTCGGTCATGATCTTGAACGCCAGCGCCGAGAACGGCTCGGTGTCGGACGCCTTGCGGCTGTCTTCCTTGTCGTCCTCGTCGATGCCGGGAACCGGCGGACGATCGGACGGCGACGGCAGCAGATTGATCACGCCGTCGAGCATGGCCTGCACGCCCTTGTTCTTGAACGCCGAGCCACAGAACACCGGGACGATCTCGACGCGCAAGGTGCGCGCGCGCAGACCGGCGACGATCTCTTCCTCGGTCAACTCGCCCTCGTTGAGGTACTTGTCCATGAGCTCTTCCGTGGCTTCCGCCGCGGCTTCGACCATGAACGCGCGCGCGGTCTCGGCCTGCGACTGCAGGTCGGCCGGAATGTCGCGGTACTCGAACTTGGTGCCCTGCGATGCGACGTCCCAATGGATCGCCTTCATCTTGAGCAGGTCGACCACGCCTTCGAAGCCTTCTTCGGCGCCGATCGGCACCTGCATCGGCACGGCGTAGGCGCCCAGACGGGCCTTGAGCTGCTCAACGACCTTGTCGAAGTTGGCGCCGGTGCGGTCCATCTTGTTGACGAAGGCCATGCGCGGCACGGAGTACTTGTTGGCCTGACGCCACACGGTCTCCGACTGCGGCTGGACGCCACCAACGGCGCACAGCACGAACACCGCGCCGTCGAGGACGCGCAGCGAGCGCTCCACTTCGATGGTGAAGTCGACGTGTCCGGGGGTGTCGATGATGTTGAAGCGGTGTTCGGGCAGCGACTTGTCCATGCCCTTCCAGAACGCGGTGGTCGCGGCGGAAGTGATGGTGATGCCGCGTTCCTGTTCCTGCTCCATCCAGTCCATCGTCGCGGCACCTTCGTGCACTTCGCCGATCTTGTGGCTGACGCCGGTGTAGAACAGGATGCGCTCGGACGTGGTGGTCTTGCCGGCATCGATGTGGGCCATGATGCCGAAGTTGCGGTAACGCTCGATGGGAGTGGTGCGAGCCACGGGACCCTCTCGTAATAAGTTTTCGAATTCCAGATGGCCGGACGCCGCCTCGTGGGCGGCCTCCGGTTCGCTAGGCGGCCATTTCGCCGCCGCGGCAACATCTCATGCGGATGTTGCGAAGACCCTGTCGCCAGGGTCTGCGATCACCAGCGGTAGTGAGCGAACGCGCGGTTCGCTTCCGCCATGCGGTGGGTTTCTTCGCGCTTCTTGATCGCCGCGCCGCGATTTTCCGAGGCGTCGAGCAGTTCGGCGGCCAGCTTGCGCGGCATCGAGCTCTCGCCACGCTTGCGCGCGGATTCGATCAACCAGCGCATCGCCAGGGCCATGCGGCGCGAGGTGCGCACTTCGACCGGCACCTGGTAGGTGGCGCCGCCGACGCGACGCGACTTCACTTCGACCGACGGCGACACATTGGTCAGCGCCTTCTCGACCAGCTCCAGAGCGTTGGGGCTCTTTTCGCCGATGACGTCCATTGCGCCGTAAACGATCTTCTCGGCGACGGACTTCTTGCCGCTCTGCATGACCATATTGATGAAGCGCGCGATCGTCTCGCTGCCGTGCTTGGGATCGGGCAGAACCGAACGCTGAGGGGTGGAGCCTTTACGCGACATGGTGCGTACCTATATTCGTGATTCTTGACAGTCGTGCTGGCGGGTGGCGGCGCCGGACGGCGCGCGCCGGGCAAGCGACGCGCTTAGGACTTCGGACGCTTGGCGCCGTACTTGGAACGGCTCTGGCGACGCTTGGCGACACCGGCGGCATCGAGCGAGCCGCGCACGGTGTGGTAGCGCACGCCCGGCAGGTCCTTGACGCGACCGCCGCGGATCAGCACGACCGAGTGCTCCTGCAGGTTGTGGCCTTCGCCGCCGATGTACGAAATGACTTCGTAACCGTTGGTCAGGCGCACCTTGGCGACCTTGCGCAGCGCCGAGTTCGGCTTCTTCGGGGTCGTGGTGTACACGCGGGTGCAAACGCCGCGACGCTGCGGGCAGTTCGCGAGCGCCGGCGAGGCGCTCTTGTAGGTGGTCGCCTGCCGCGGCTTGCGGACGAGCTGATTGATGGTTGCCATCTAGAACTCTTGTATTGAGAGGGGCCGGGCGGCCGCTTCGTGAGAAACAAACGGCACGCCGAATACACCCGACCTGCCGAGACGAAAAAGTATAGCCCGCGCTGAACGTCTCCGTCAACGCAGGCGACACGAACAAGCAGAATCAGCGCTTTGCGGCGCCGACTTCCATACCCATTCGATTGATCCCGCCCTGCCCTGGGCCGAACACTAGGCGCTCCATGCGCCTAATTTCGTGATCTGGGATTCGACCCATGCGGGCCCATCCGACTGGCGACGATAGCATATTTTTCGGGATTTGCCAGCCCTTTCGGCTATCCCGGAACCACGGGGCCGGTCGTCGCCGGATCCCGGACAAAAACAAGGCGGGCATCGCTGCCCGCCTTGTCTTCGTATCGCTGCTTACCGCGCAGGCTTAGGCGTTGTCGTCGCCGGCAGCCGTCTCGACCGCGGCAGGAGCCGGGGCTTCGACCGGGGCGGCGGTGACCGGACCCGACAGCGCTTCCATTTCCTGATCGGTCAGACCCGAGGCGTTCTTGCGACGCTGGGTGTGATACGCCAGACCGGTACCGGCCGGGATCAGACGACCGACGATCACGTTCTCCTTCAAGCCGCGCAGGCCATCGCGAGTACCGCGCACGGCGGCCTCGGTCAGCACGCGGGTGGTTTCCTGGAACGAAGCCGCCGAGATGAAGGATTCCGTCGCCAGCGAGGCCTTGGTGATACCCAGCAGGACCGGATCGTACTTGGCCGGGATCTCGTTACGGGCCAGCAGACGCGCGTTCTCTTCGACGAAGCGCTGACGCTCGATCTGCTCGCCGTGCAGGAACTTGCTGTCGCCATGGTCGGTGATTTCGACCTTGCGCAGCATCTGACGGACGATCACTTCGATGTGCTTGTCGTTGATCTTCACGCCCTGCAGGCGGTAGACGTCCTGGATTTCCTTGGTCAGGTACACGGCCAGGGGCTCCACGCCGAGCAGGCGCAGGATGTCCTGCGGGCTCGGCTCGCCGTCCACCACGGTCTCGCCCTTCTCCACGTGTTCGCCTTCGAACACGATGATCTGGCGGTACTTCGGGATCAGCTCTTCGTGCTCGTCACCGTCGGCCTGCTTGATGATCAGGCGCTGCTTGCCCTTGGTGTCCTTGCCGAAGCTGACGATGCCGGAGACTTCGGCGAGGATCGCCGGGTCCTTGGGCTTGCGCGCTTCGAACAAGTCGGCCACGCGCGGCAGACCACCGGTGATGTCGCGGGTCTTCGACGCTTCCTGCGGGATCTTGGCGACCACGTCGCCCACGCCGACCGCGGCGCCGTCCTGCAGGTTGACGATCGAGCGCGGCGGCAACAGGTACTGCGCCGGCAGATCGGTGTTCGGGATCGACAGATCCTTACCGTTCTTGTCGACGATGCGCACGATCGGACGCAGATCCTTGCCCTGCGAACCGCGACGCTTCGGGTCGGTGATTTCGCGCGACGCCAGACCGGTCAGTTCGTCGGTCTTCTCGATCACGGTCACGCCATCGACGAAGTCGATGAAGCGAATGAAACCGGCGACTTCCGAAACGATCGGGTGGTTATGCGGATCCCAGTTGGCGACGGTCTGGCCGGCCTTGATCTCGGCGCCGTCCTTGACCGCGACGGTCGCGCCGTACGGCAGCTTGTAGCGCTCGCGCTCGCGGCCGTGCGGGTCGAGCACCGACAGTTCGCCCGAACGCGACACCGCGACCAGATGGCCGTTGGCGTGCGCGACGTGCTTGAGGTTGTTGAACTTGATCGAGCCGGTGGTCTTGACCGTGACGTTGTCGATCGCAGCCGCTCGCGATGCCGCGCCACCGATGTGGAAGGTACGCATGGTCAGCTGGGTGCCGGGTTCGCCGATCGACTGAGCGGCGACGACGCCGACCGCTTCGCCGTGGTTGACCAGGTGGCCGCGGCCGAGGTCGCGACCGTAGCAGTTGGCGCACACACCGAAGCTGCTGGTGCAGGTGATCGTCGAGCGGACCTTGATCGACTGGACGCTGGCTTCTTCAAGCTTCGCGACCCAGGCTTCGTCGAGCAGGGTATTGCGGGTGACGATCGGATCTTCGTCGTTGCCCGGCAGGAACACGTCCTCGGCCACGACACGACCCAGCACGCGATCGCGCAGCGGTTCGACCACGTCGCCGCCTTCGACGATCGGGGTCATCATCAGACCTTCGAGCGTGCCGCAATCGTCTTCGGTGATCACCACGTCCTGGGCCACGTCGACGAGTCGGCGGGTCAGGTAACCGGAGTTGGCGGTCTTCAACGCGGTATCGGCCAGGCCCTTACGAGCGCCGTGGGTCGAGATGAAGTACTGAAGAACGTTCAGACCTTCGCGGAAGTTCGCGGTGATCGGCGTTTCGATGATCGAGCCGTCGGGACGCGCCATCAGGCCGCGCATACCGGCCAGCTGACGGATCTGCGCCTGCGAACCACGCGCGCCGGAGTCGGCCATGATGTAAATCGAGTTCATGGACTTCTGCGGAACGCGCTTGCCCTCGGCGTTTTCGACGGTGTCGGTGCCGATCGCGTCCATCATCGCCTTGGCCACGCGCTCGTTCGTGCGCGACCAGATGTCGACGACCTTGTTGTAGCGCTCGCCGGCGGTGACCAGACCGGACTGGTACTGCTGCTGGATTTCCAGCACTTCAGTTTCAGCTTCGGCCAGGATGCCCTTCTTCTCGCCCGGGATGATCATGTCGTCGATGCCGATCGAGACGCCGGCGCGGGTCGCGTAAGCGAAGCCGGTGTACATCAGGCGGTCGGCGAACACGACCGTGTCCTTCAGGCCGAGCATGCGGTAGCACGAGTTGATCAAGCGGCTGATGTTCTTCTTGGTCAGCTCGGTATTGGCCAGCGCGTACGGCAGACCGTCGGGCAGGATCTCGCGCAGCAGGGCGCGGCCGACGGTGGTGTCGACGATCGAGGTCTTCGGCTCGCGAGTGCCGTCCTCGTTGATCACGATCTCGCTGATGCGGACCTTGACCTTGGCGTGGATCTGCACGACGCGGTTGTCGTAGGCGCGCTTCACTTCGGCGACGTTGGCGAACACCATGCCCTCGCCCGCCTTGTTTTCCAGGGCGCGGGTCATGTAGTACAGACCCAGCACGACGTCCTGCGACGGCACGATGATCGGCTCGCCGTTGGCCGGCGACAGGATGTTGTTCGACGCCATCATCAGCGCGCGCGCTTCCAGCTGGGCTTCCAGCGAGAGCGGCACGTGGACGGCCATCTGGTCACCGTCGAAGTCGGCGTTGAACGCGGTGCAGACCAGCGGGTGCAGCTGGATGGCCTTGCCTTCGATCAACACCGGCTCGAACGCCTGGATGCCCAGACGGTGCAGGGTCGGCGCGCGGTTCAACAGCACCGGATGCTCGCGGATCACCTCTTCGAGGATGTCCCAGACTTCCGCTTCTTCACGCTCGACCAGCTTCTTGGCGGCCTTGATCGTGGTGGCGAGACCACGGCGCTGCAGCTTGGCGAAGATGAAGGGCTTGAACAGTTCCAGCGCCATCTTCTTCGGCAGGCCGCACTCGTGCAGACGCAGGGTCGGGCCGACCACGATGACCGAACGGCCCGAGTAGTCCACGCGCTTGCCGAGCAGGTTCTGACGGAACCGGCCCTGCTTGCCCTTGATCATGTCGGCGAGCGACTTGAGCGGGCGCTTGTTGGTGCCGGTGATGGCGCGGCCGCGACGGCCGTTGTCCATCAGGGCGTCGACCGATTCCTGCAGCATGCGCTTCTCGTTGCGCACGATGATGTCGGGCGCATTGAGCTCGAGCAGACGACGCAGACGGTTGTTGCGGTTGATGACGCGACGGTACAGGTCGTTCAAATCGGAGGTCGCGAAGCGGCCGCCGTCCAGCGGCACCAGCGGACGCAGGTCCGGCGGCAGCACCGGCAGCACGGTCATGACCATCCACTCGGGACGGTTGCCCGACTCGAGGAAGGCTTCGACCAGCTTGATGCGCTTGGTGAGGCGCTTGAGCTTGGTCTCCGAACCGGTCGACGCGATGTCTTCCTTCAACTGCAGCATTTCGGCCTGCAGGTCGATGGTGCGCAGCAGGTCGTAGACCGCCTCGGCGCCCATCGCGGCTTCGAAGTCGTCGCCGTGTTCCTGGCGCGCGGTCAGGTACTGCTCTTCGGTCAGCAGATTGCCGCGTTCCATCGGGGTAAGACCCGGCTCGGTCACGACGTAGGCTTCGAAGTACAGGATCCGCTCGATGTCGCGCAGGGTCATGTCGAGCATCAGGCCGATGCGCGAGGGCAGCGACTTGAGGAACCAGATGTGCGCGACCGGCGAGGCCAGGTCGATGTGCCCCATGCGCTCGCGGCGCACCTTGGCCAGGGTGACTTCGGTGCCGCACTTCTCGCAGACCACGCCACGGTGCTTCATGCGCTTGTACTTGCCGCACAGGCACTCGTAGTCCTTGATCGGTCCGAAGATCGCGGCGCAGAACAGGCCGTCGCGTTCGGGCTTGAAGGTACGGTAGTTGATGGTTTCGGGCTTCTTCACTTCGCCGAACGACCACGAACGGATCAGGTCCGGCGAGGCCAGCGCGATCTTGATCGCGTCGAAGTCCAGCGCGGGACGCTGCTGGTTGAAGAGATTGAGCAAGTCTTTCATTTTTGACTCCGGGATTCGGGATGAGAGATTTGAGATTCGTTAAGGCGGGGATCCGGAGGATCGGGACGGTCGGCGTTCGCCTTTACCAATCCCGAATCCCGAATCCCCAATCACCGCTTCTCAGTTCTCTTCCAGCTCCATGTTGATCGCCAGCGAGCGGATTTCCTTGACCAGCACGTTGAACGACTCCGGCATGCCGGCGACCATCTCGTACTCGCCGTCGACGATGTTCTTGTACATCTGGTTGCGGCCCTGCACGTCGTCGGACTTCACCGTCAGCATTTCCTGCAGGGTGTAGGCCGCGCCGTAGGCTTCCAGCGCCCAGACTTCCATTTCGCCGAAACGCTGACCGCCGAACTGCGCCTTGCCGCCCAGCGGCTGCTGGGTGACGAGCGAGTACGGACCGGTCGAACGCGCGTGCATCTTGTCGTCGACCAGGTGGTTCAGCTTGAGCATGTGCATGTAGCCGATCGTGACCGGACGCTCGAACGCTTCGCCGGTACGGCCGTCGTGCAGGATCGTCTGGCCGCTGAGCGGCAGGTCCGCCAGCTCGAGCATGCGCTTGATCTCGACTTCGGCCGCGCCGTCGAACACCGGCGTCGCCATCGGCACGCCGTCGGTCAGGTTGTGCGCGAGCGTCAGCAGTTCCTCATCGGAGAACTGCTTCAGATCGACGCGCTGACCGTGCACCTTCTGGTCGTGGTTGTAGATGTCGTCGAGGAACTTGCGCAGGTCGGCGATCTTCTGCTGCGCTTCCAGCATGCGCTGGATCTTCTGGCCCAGGCCCTTGGCGGCCCAGCCCAGATGCACTTCGAGGATCTGGCCGATGTTCATACGCGACGGCACGCCCAGCGGGTTCAGCACGATGTCGACGGTCTGACCGTCGGCCGCGTACGGCATGTCCTCGACCGGCACGATGGTCGACACGACACCCTTGTTGCCGTGACGGCCGGCCATCTTGTCGCCCGGCTGGATGCGGCGCTTAACGGCGAGGAACACCTTGACCATCTTCAGCACGCCCGGCGCGAGGTCGTCGCCCTGGGTGATCTTGCCGCGCTTGTCGGCGAAGCGACGATCGAATTCCTTCTGGTGGACGTCGATCTGCTTCTGCGCGCGCTCGATCGCCTCGATCGCTTCCTCGTCCTTCATGCGCAGGGTGAACCAATCGGTGCGCTTGAGGCCGTCGAGCACCAGGCTGGTGACCGTGTCGCCCTTCTTCAGGCCGGCGCCGCCGTTGGCGACCTTGCCGATCAGCTGCGAACGCAGACGATCGTAGATGGCCGCTTCGAGGATGCGGAACTGGTCGTCGAAGTCCTTCTTGACCCGGCGGATTTCCGACTCTTCGATTTGACGGGCGCGCTTGTCCTTCTCGATGCCGTCGCGGGTGAAGACCTGCACGTCGATGACGGTGCCGTCCATGCCCGGGGGCACGCGCAGCGAGCTGTCCTTAACGTCCGAAGCCTTCTCGCCGAAGATCGCGCGCAGCAGCTTCTCTTCCGGAGTCAGCTGCGACTCGCCCTTCGGCGTGACCTTGCCGACCAGGATGTCGCCGGCGCGCACTTCCGCGCCGATGTACACCACGCCCGACTCGTCGAGGCGGTTCAAGGCCTGCTCGGAGACGTTCGGGATGTCGGCGGAGATTTCCTCCGGTCCCAGCTTGGTGTCGCGCGCGACGCAGGTCAGCTCTTCGATGTGGATCGTGGTGTAGCGATCCTCTTCGACCACGCGCTCGGAGAGCAGGATCGAGTCTTCGAAGTTGTAGCCGTTCCACGGCATGAACGCGACCAGCATGTTCTGGCCGAGCGCGAGCTCGCCGATGTCGGTCGAGGGGCCGTCGGCCAGCACGTCGCCGCGGGCGATGACGTCGCCGACCTTGACCAGCGGGCTCTGATTGATACAGGTGTTCTGGTTCGAACGCGTGTACTTGATCAGGTTGTAGATGTCGACGCCGGCATCGGTGACGCCGGAGATTTCGCTCTCGTTGACCTTGACCACGATGCGGGCCGCGTCGATCTGTTCGATCGTGCCGCCGCGCAGCGCGTTCACCGTCACGCCCGAGTCGCGCGCCACGGCGCGCTCGATGCCGGTACCGACCAGCGGCTTCTGCGCCTTGAGGGTCGGAACGGCCTGACGCTGCATGTTCGCGCCCATCAGCGCGCGGTTCGCGTCATCGTGCTCCAGGAACGGAACCAGCGCGGCCGCGACCGACACGGTCTGCATCGGCGAGACGTCCATGAAGTGGATCTCGGACGGCGGCTTGAGCAGGGTTTCGCCCTGGAAGCGGCAGGCGACGAACTGCGAGCTGATCATGCCCTTGTCGTCCTGCGGCGCGTTGGCCTGGGCGATGACGTACTCGTTCTCTTCGATCGCCGACAGGAACTCGACGTCGTCGGTGACCTTGCCGTCCACGACCTTGCGGTACGGCGTCTCGAGGAAGCCGTACTTGTTGGTGCGCGCGAACACGGCGAGCGAGTTGATCAGGCCGATGTTCGGGCCTTCAGGCGTTTCGATCGTGCACACGCGGCCGTAATGGGTCGGGTGAACGTCGCGCACTTCGAAGCCGGCGCGCTCGCGGGTCAGACCGCCCGGGCCGAGGGCCGACACGCGACGCTTGTGCGTGACTTCCGACAGCGGGTTGTTCTGATCCATGAACTGCGACAGCTGCGAGGAGCCGAAGAACTCCTTGATCGCGGCGGCAACAGGCTTGGCGTTGATGAGTTCCTGCGGCGTGAGGCCTTCGGACTCGGCCATCGACAGGCGCTCCTTGACCGCGCGCTCGACCCGGACCAGGCCGACACGGAAGGTGTTCTCGGCCATTTCGCCGACCGAACGCACGCGACGGTTGCCCAGGTGATCGATGTCGTCGACCACGCCGCGGCCGTTGCGGATCTCGGTCAGCACGCGGATGACGTCGAGGATGTCCGAGGTCTGGCCGAGCTCGTTGCGCAGGCGCACCGACTCCTCGTCCTTACGCTCGGAGAAGTACTTCGCGTCGTACAGCACCGACGCGCCGATGGTTTCCTTGCGGCCGATGCGGCGGTTGAACTTCATCCGGCCCACGCCCGACAGGTCGTAGCGCTCGAAGGTGAAGAACAGGTTGTGGAACAGGTTCTGCGCGGCGTCCTTGGTCGGCGGCTCGCCCGGACGCATCATGCGGTAGATCTCGACCAGCGCTTCGAGCTGGGTCTTGGACGGATCGATGCGCAGGGTGTTGGAGATGTACGGACCGCGATCGAGGTCGTTGACCCAGATCGTGCCGACCTGCTCGATACCGGCCTTGCGGAACGCCGCCAGCTGCTCTTCGCTGATTTCGTCGTTGGCCGAAGCCAGCAGCTCGCCCGACTTGGTGTCGACCACGTCGTGCGACAGGATGCGGCCGACCAGGTAGGCGTCGGGCACGGCCAGCGCGGCGATGCCGGACTGTTCCATCTGCTTCACGTGGCGCGCGGTGATGCGCTTGCCGGCTTCGACGATGACCTTGTCGCCGTCGGCCAGATCGAAGTCCAGGGTTTCACCACGCAGGCGCTCGGACACCAGCTCCCACTGCACGCCCTCGGACATGATGTGGAAGGTGTTGATCTCGAAGAACTCCGAGAGCATTTCGGTGTTGTTGTAGCCCAACGCGCGCAGCAGCACGGTGACCGGCAGCTTGCGGCGGCGGTCGATACGGGTGAACAGGGCGTCCTTCGGGTCGTACTCGAAGTCCAGCCACGAGCCGCGATACGGAATGATGCGGGCGCTGTACAGCAGCTTGCCCGAGCTGTGGGTCTTGCCGCGGTCGTGATCGAAGAACACGCCCGGCGAGCGGTGCAGCTGCGAGACGATGACGCGCTCGGTGCCGTTGACGATGAAGGTGCCGTTACCGGTCATGAGCGGAATCTCGCCCATGTAGACCTCCTGCTCCTTCACGTACTTGATCGCCTTGGTCGACGACTCGCGGTCGTAGATCACCAAGCGCACGGTCACGCGCAGCGGGGCGCCATAGGACAGACCGCGGTTGCGGCACTCGCGCTCATCGAATACCGGATCGCCGAGCTTGTAGCCGACGTATTCGAGAGCGGCGTTGCCGCTGTAGCTGGAAATCGGGAACACCGACTTGAGCGCGGCATGCAGGCCGCGATCGGCGCGCTTGGCCGGATCGGTGTGTTCCTGCAGGAATTCGCGATAGGAATCGACCTGGATCGCGAGCAGGAACGGCACTTCGAGGATGGACTTGCGCTTGCCGAAGTCCTTGCGGATGCGCTTCTTTTCGGTGAACGAATACTGTTGCGTCGTGGAAGCTGTGGTCATGGTGAGCTACCGCCTCGATTTAGCTAATGGGCCGGGAAAGTCGCCTGACAGCGAGTCTTTCCGGGCGAACCGCGCGTCCGCGGTTCAGGGGACTAATGCGAAAACAAAATTGCCAGTGGGAAGTCGCTGGTATTGCCGGCACCAGCACGCCTTCTCCCGCTACTTCCGACTGCCAACTCGTTTGGAGCCGGGATTGGGGATTCGTGATTCGGGATTCGTAAAAGCAAACGCTGCCGTTTCGAATCCCTAATCCCGAATCGCTAATCCCGTGGAACGGCCAAAGGCCGGGGACTTTCGTCCCCAGCCTTCAGTGGTCGCCAAGTAAAAACGGCGACGCAAGTACTGCTTACTTGACTTCGACAGTCGCACCAGCGGCTTCGAGATCCTTCTTGAACTTCTCGGAGTCGGCCTTGTTGACCGCTTCCTTGACCGTCTGCGGAGCGCCTTCGACCAGGTCCTTGGCTTCCTTCAGACCCAGGCCGGTGATGGCGCGGACGGCCTTAATCACTTCGACCTTCTTGTCGCCAGCGGCCTTCAGGATGACGTTGAACTCGGTCTGCTCTTCGACCGGAGCAGCGGCTTCAGCGGCGACGCCGGCGGCAACCGGAGCAGCGGCGGAAACGCCGAACTTCTCTTCGATCGCGCGGACGAGTTCCATGACTTCCATCAGGGTCTTTTCGGCGATGGCTTCGACGATTTGTTCGTTGGAAAGGGACATTTGAATAACCTCAGGAAATATTGATCTTACGAATCGGGTTCAGTGAAGCGGTCGCGTGAGCGGGGCGGCGATTACGCCGGTTCCGCTTCGGCCGGTGCTTCGACAGCGACTTCGCCGCCGCCCTGCTGGTCGGCCACGGCCTTGACGGCGCGGGCGAACATGCTGGCGGGTTCGGACAGGACGCGGGCCAGCATGGCCAGGGCCTGGTCGAGGGTCGGCAGCGAGGCGAGGACGTCGACGTGGCTGGCCGGATACACCTGGCCACCCATCGCGACGACCTGAGCCTTCAGCTTGTCGTTGCCCTTGGCGAATTCCTTGATCAGACGCCCGGCGGCGCCGGGTTCTTCGGTCGAGAACGCATACAGCAGCGGACCGACGAGCTTGTCCTGGACGCACTCGTATTCGGTACCGGCCACGGCACGGGAAGCCAGGGTGTTCTTGACAACGCGCAAGTACACACCGGTTTCACGAGCCTTCTTGCGCATCGCGGTCAGTTGAGCAACCGTGAGGCCAGCGTACTCGGCCGCAATCAAGGAGTGAGCCTTCGCAGCGACTTCTGCCAGTTCGGCGACTACTTCTTGCTTCTGAGACAGATTAAGAGCCATTGCACTCCTCCAAGGCCGGGAGTCGGGGGTCGGCTTCGGGATTCGCTGAGCGGCTTTCGCCTGGCTCGCCAATCCTGATTGCGAACATCCAATCCCGGCACTATTAACTCCGCTTACGGCTCCTGCCGCTTGCGGTCCTGGGCGGCGACCGTCCTTGGCGCCGGGGACGCCGAAGGCGTCCCGGGTGGTGGCCTTTCCTGAAGATTCATTACTGAATTCAGTCGGGGCGGCACCATCTGCGCGGGCCCGGGCTCCGAAGAGTCCGAATTAAGCGATCTCGCTTGCACCGACGGCGACTCCTTGCCGTATCGAGCTTCCGTGCCCGTCGTCGGTACGCGCTGACCGCGCCTGCGGTCTTTGACGGCTATCGCGCGGGGTTTTGGCCCTTTGCGATGCCCTCAAAATGCTAGGAACGAGTTGGGAGAAGTGAGAAACGAGTCAGAGCGACTAGGCTTTCCGCTCTCACTCCTCACTTCTCTTCACTCACTCCTGCTTATTCGATTACTTGAGCGACAGCGACGCCTGATCGACGATCACGCCCGGACCCATGGTCGAGCTGATCGAGATCTTCTGCAGGTACTGACCCTTGGCGGTCGCCGGCTTGGCCTTGATCAGGTCCAGCAGCAGCGCCTGCAGGTTGTCCTTCAGCGAGCCGTCTTCGAACGAGGCCTTGCCGATGGTGCAGTGGATGATGCCGGCCTTGTCGGTGCGGTAACGCACCTGGCCGCCCTTGGCGTTCTTGACCGCTTCGGCCGGATTGGCCGAGACGGTGCCGACCTTCGGGTTCGGCATCAGGCCGCGCGGGCCGAGCACCTGGCCCAGCTTACCGACGACGCGCATGGCGTCCGGGGTGGCGATGACGACGTCGTAGTTCAGATCGCCGGCCTGCATCTTCTCGGCCAGATCGTCCATGCCGACGGCTTCCGCGCCAGCGGCGAGGGCTTCGTCGGCCTTGGCGCCGGCCGGGGCGAACACCGCCACGCGCACCGACTTGCCGGTACCGGCCGGCAGCACGGTCGAACCGCGCACCTGCTGGTCGGACTTCTTCGCGTCCACGCCCAGGCGGACGGCGACGTCGACGGACTCGACGAACTTGGCCTTGGTGGCGGTCTTGACGATCTTGACGGCTTCGTCGAAGGAGTACGCCTTGCCCGGAACGACGGCGGCCTTGATTGCTTTTTCGCGCTTAGTGATCGCCATGTCTTAGCCCTCCACCACGAGACCCATGCTGCGGGCGGAGCCCGCAATCGTCTTCACCGCCGCGTCCAGATCGGCCGCGGTCAGATCGGCTTCCTTCGCCTTGGCGATGTCTTCGAGCTGCTTGCGGGTGACCTTGCCCACCTTGTCGGTGTTCGGGCGCTTGGAGCCGGAGGTGATGCCCGCGGCCTTCTTCAGCAGCACCGAAGCCGGGGTCGACTTGGTCACGAAGGTGAAGGTACGGTCCGAGTAGGCCGTGATGATGACCGGCGTCGGCAGACCCGGCTCGAGCTTGGAGGTCGCCGCGTTGAACGCTTTGCAGAACTCCATGATGTTCAGGCCGCGCTGACCCAGCGCAGGACCGACCGGCGGCGAGGGATTGGCCTGACCGGCCTTTACCTGCAGCTTGATGTAGCCGACTACTTTCTTTGCCATGTTGGTTTCTCTCCGGGTGCTAGCGCCTGAACCTCAGGCTCCCCATCGGGCCGGAAATCGCGCGTTCCGGCTTCGCGTTTTGCTTGCGCACACAGCCGCCCCGGTCCTTGTGAGAGGGGGCAGCTGGATGATTTGGGTCCGCCGCACTGGGCAGCGAGCCGCGCACTATATCAGGTTTTTATGGGATCCCATAGACGGCCCATAGGCCAAGGCCCGGCGAGACCGGGCCTGGAAGCTGAACAATTGCGGGCAAGCGATCCGGCGGGGCTGCCCCACCGGACCGGCACCTTGCTCAGGTGGCCTTTTCGACCTGCCCGAATTCCAGCTCGACCGGAGTCGAACGGCCGAAGATCAGCACCGCGACGCGCAGGCGGCTCTTCTCGTAGTTGATTTCCTCGACCACACCGTTGAAATCCACGAACGGGCCATCGACCACGCGAACCATCTCGCCCGGCTCGAACAGCACCTTCGGACGCGGCTTTTCGACGCCTTCCTGAACGCGCTGCAGGATCCGGTCGGCTTCGCTGTCCTGGATCGGCAGCGGACGATCGGCGGTGCCGCCGATGAAACCCATGACCTTCGGGGTTTCCTTGATCAGATGCCAGCTCTCGCTGTCGATCCGCGGAATGCCGGCTTCGTCGTGGGTGGAAATCTGCACCAGGACATAGCCCGGGAAGAACTTGCGCTCGGAACGGCGCTTCTGGCCGGACCGCATTTCCACGACTTCTTCGGTCGGGACCAGGACGTCGCCGAAGCGGTCCTGCATTTCGAAGCGCACGATGCGATCACGCAGCGCCTGCGCCACCGACTTCTCGAAGCCGGAATAGGCGTGGACCACGTACCAACGTTTGTTTTCTTGCGTATTCAAGTCGGTCGTCTCCTCAGCGCGACAGCAGGAATTTGACCGCGGCCTGGATCACCCAGTCGAAACCGGACAGGATCAGGCTAAGGATGGCCACTGCGATCATGACGACCCAGGTGGTCTTGAGTGCTTCTTCGCGGGTCGGCCAGACCACCTTGCGCAGTTCGAACCGCGATTCGGACAGGAACTCGCGGGTCTGCGCGCCCTTGGCGGTCAGCATGAACACCGCGGCACCGGCCAGCAGGCCGACGACGACCGCGCCGCTGCGCAGCGGGCCGCTCCAATTCTCGAACCAGAGGTAGGCGAACACACCGCCAGCCGCAAGCAGCAGAGCCAGCGCGTACTTGACGATGTCACCGGCGCCGCCGGATTTGTGTTGTTCGGCCTTACTGTTCATCTCGGGGCGATTCCCTCGCGAAAGCCCGCCCATCCGTTGCGCGGCCCTTTCAATGCCTTCCAGTCGCCGGATCGTCCGACCCGACTCGGTATCGAGTGGCACGCCAGGAGGGACTCGAACCCCCAACCTGCGGTTTTGGAGACCGCTGCTCTGCCAATTGAGCTACTGGCGTACGTCTTGAAGTGTTCGGTCCGCGTTCGAATCCGGTCAGGCTCCTGGGCCTGAGCGACGAATCGTCTTTAGGGACCGTCTAAACAACGAAGGCGGACCGGGTTGCCGGCCCGCCGTTCGCGGCTTGCAGCGACCTTTCGGCCGCCGCAGTAAAGCATTACTTGATGATCTTGGCTACGACGCCGGCGCCGACGGTGCGGCCGCCTTCGCGGATCGCGAAGCGCAGGCCTTCGTCCATCGCC
>NZ_LMHM01000008.1 GCF_001427785.1 Lysobacter sp. Root690 | reverse complement strand
GAATCGGGAATCGGGAATCGGGAATCGGGAATCGGGAATCGGGAATCGGGAAGAGCGTAGCTCGCTATGACTGTTGTTTGCGCAAGTTATCCGAAGCAATACCTCTTCCAGACTGGCCGCCCTTACCTACCGTCATTCCCGCGAAGGCGGGAATCCAGTGCCCTTCGTGCGAGAACGCTTGAAGTCGCTGGATTCCCGCTTTCGCGGGAATGACGATCTGAAACATGGCGCTGAAGGCTCTGGATTCCCGCCTTCGCGGGAATGACGTTCTTGAAGGATGACGCCGAAGTCTTTTGATTCCCGCGTTCGCGGGGGACGCTCTTGAGGGATGGCGCTGAAGTCTTTTGATTCCCGCCTTCGCGGGAATGACTGTCTTGAGTGATGGCTCTGAAGTCTCTGGATCCCCGCCTTCACGGGGATGACGACTCATTGGATTCGCGCTGAAGCCTACGTGTTGCCCATCACAGGGATGACGCGTGGCAGAGAAAGGCCTCTAACCACTCTCCGCCGCGCGCGCCAACAACAACTCGCGTTCGCGGGTGTTGCGCGTCAACGCGGCCGCACGCTCGAACTCGATCCGCGCTTCCTCGCGACGCCCGAGCTTGAACAGCAGGTCGCCGCGCACCGTCGGCAGCAGGTGATAGCTTTTCATCGACGGCTCGTCGAGCAAGGTGTCGACCAGTTGCAGGCCGGCGGCCGGGCCGAACGCCATCGACAAGGCCACCGCGCGGTTGAGTTCGATCACCGGCGAGGGCGTGCGCAGCGCGAGTTGCTGGTACAGCGCGGCGATGCGCGGCCACGGCGTGTCCTGCGCGGTCGCCGCGCGCGCGTGGCAGGCGGCGATCGCGGCCTGCAGGGCGTAGGGGCCGTTGGAACCGCTCAGCTGCACCGCGCGTTCGAGAGCGCTCAGGCCGCGCTGGATCTGCATGCGGTCCCAGCGCGCGCGGTCCTGGTCCAACAGCAGGATCGGTTGTCCGTCCGGGCCGGTGCGCGCCTTGGAACGCGAGGCCTGGATTTCCATCAGCGCGACCAGGCCGTGCACCTCGGCTTCCTTCGGCATCAGCCCGGCCAGGATGCGGCCAAGCCGCAGCGCATCCTCGCACAGGCCCGGACGCATCCAGTCGTCGCCGGCGGTCGCCGAATAGCCTTCGTTGAAGATCAGGTAGATCACTTCCAGCACCGACGAGAGGCGCTGCGCGAGTTCTTCGCCGCGCGGCACCTCGAACGGCACCTGGGCATCGGCCAGGGTGCGCTTGGCGCGCACGATGCGCTGGGCGATGGTCGGTTCGCTGGCGAGGAAGGCGCGCGCGATCTCGTCGGTGGTCAGGCCGCCGAGCAGGCGCAGGGTCAGCGCCAGCCGCGCCTCGGTCGACAGCACCGGATGGCAGGAGATGAACACCAGTCGCAGCAGGTCGTCGCCGATGTCGTCGTCGAGCTTGTCGAAGAACGCGTCCTCGACTTCGTCCTGGCTGGCTTCGATCTCGCGCCCGATTTCCTCGTGCTTGCGATCGAGCAGCTTCTTGCGCCGCAATCGGTCGATCGCGCGGTTCTTGGCGGTCTGCATCAGCCAGGCGCCGGGGTTGTCCGGCACGCCGCTGTCGGGCCATTTTTCCAGCGCGACCACCAGCGCGTCCTGGGCGAGTTCCTCGGCCAGGCCGACGTCGCGCACCATGCGGGTCAGGCCGGCAATGAGCTTGGCCGATTCGATCCGCCAGACCGCATCGATGGCCTTGTGCGTGGCGCTGGAAGAGTGGGGGTCCGTCACGGCGACCGATCAGACCACCTCGGGCGCGGCGATGCAAGGGTATGAAGCCTGGGCTCGCGCTCAAGCCGCGTCCGGCGGCGGCGGTGCGAGCGCGGCCGCGTCAGGTCGAGCGCATCGCGCTGGTCGATGAGGCGCGACGCGTGCGACGCGGCGCGATCGTCAACTGGGCGACCGCGCGTTATCGATTGCCGCCGTCGCCGCTCGCGAGCGAGTCATCCCGGGCCACCGCAATGCCCTCGCGCCGGATCATTCCGGGCAACCGATCCCGGCGCGAACGCAGTTGATCATCCACGGCACGCCGAAGCGGTCGGTGACGATGCCGTAGCTCAAGGCCCAGAAGGTTTCCTGCAGCGGCATCTGCACGCGGCCGCCGTCGGCCAGCGCGGCGTAGATGCGCTCGGCATCGGCCGGGTCGTTGAGCATCAGCGCGACATGCGCGCCGACGATGCCCTGGTAGGGATGCGCGGCGGTGGCGTCGGTGCCCATCAGCATGCCGCCGTCGAGCTCGTAGCAGCCGTGCATGATCTTGTCGCGGTCGGCGGGATCGAAGTCGCCGCCATCGCAGCCGGCCTGGTCGCCGAACGGCATCAGCGCGAGGATCTTGCCGCCGAGTGTTTTCAGGTAGAACTCGAACGCCTGGCGGCAGTCGCCGTTGAAGGACAGGTAGGTAACCAGTTGCATGACGGGCTCCGGGTGGGTGGGGCGTTGCAAGTCGGTGCGGCGAGTCGGCATGGCGGTTCGCCGGAAAGGGCGGGGAGTGGGAAGCGTGGCGATCGCAGCGAAAGGCGTCGGGGCTGAAGCCCCTCCCACAAAAACCTCGGGGCGTCCGCGTCGAACGTCGTGTGTTTGCGGCGGCGACGCTGAACGTGATGCGTAGCGCGTTCGCGACGGGAGTCAGCCCGCTCGCGCGGCGACTTGCTCGCGCAGACGTTGCTCGGACGCGCGCAGTTCCGGACTGGCCGCGTCGCCGAAATCGGCGGCATCGAACACCTGGCGGATCTCGATCTGCGCCGGCGAGCCGTCCAGGCTCGGCACCCGCTTGACCCACTCGATCGCCTCGTCCAGCGAGCGCGCCTGGATCAGCCAGAACCCGGCGATCAATTCGTCGGTGTGGGCGAACGGCCCGTCCTCGACCCGGCGGCCGCGGCCGTCGAAATACACGCGCGCGCCCTTGGCGCTGGCCTGCAGGCCTTCGGCGGCGAGCAGCACGCCGGCGCGGACCAGGTCCTCGTTGTAGGCGCCCATCGCGTTCAGCAGCGCGGCGTCGGGCAGCACACCGGCCTCGCTGCGGGCATCGGCCTTGACTATCAGCATGAATTTCATCGTCCTCGCTCCTCGTCGGCGAGCCGGCCCCGGGTCCCGGCGGGTCCTGGTCGGGCTGGCTTCATGAAGGCGACGAATGGGCCGGGGCGGAATCGACAAGCCGTGGGGCCGGGAATCGGGAGTCGAGAATCGTGAGTCTGAAGCTTCGGGCTGGTTCGACGTATCCGGCGGCCAAGGACTTGGTTGGCCGCAAACAAAAAGACCTGCTCCGCGATGGGCGCGGAACAGGTCTTCGGCTGGCATGGGCTCGATCGCGGCGGACGATGTACGCAGCGATCGCTGGGCCGCGGCTTACTGGAAGTTGTACTTCACCCCGACCGTGAAATAGCGGCCGATCGCGCCGCTGGAATGCATCGGGTTGTAGTTGATCGCGCCGTAGGTCAGCGGGTCGAGCGGGGCGATCTTGTCGGTCAGGTTCTGGATCGAACCGAACACTTCCACGCCGTCCTTGGCCTTCCAGCGGCTGGACAGGTCGACGGTGGTGAACGAGGGAATGCGGCAACCGCCCGGCGCGGGGCGGCCGTCGGCGTAACGGCTGGCGCACACGTCGCCTTCGTAACGAACGTTCTTGAAGCTGCCGATGTAGTTGACCACGCCGCTCAGGCTCCAGTTGCCGAGTTCCCAGGTCGCGCCGAGGTTGATCCGGTCCTTGGGCGTGCCGATGCAGTTGGTCACGTCGCAGTTGCCGTGGGTGCCGGCGAACTCCAGCGAACTGCCGTCGAGTTCCTCGCGCTCGAAGGTGGTGATGTGGCTCCACTGCAGATCGAGATTGAGCTTGCCGGCCGAATCGAGATCGAAGCCCTGGCGCACGTCCAGGTCGATGCCGCGCACGGTGGTCGAGGCCGAGTTGACGTAGTTGGCGAGCGCGGCGAGCAAGGTGCCGCTGTTGGCCTGGCCGGGCAGGTTGTTGTCGCTGCGGATCACCTTGCCGGCGGCGATCGCCGCATCGGTGGTCTCGACGTTGATTTCGTTGCTGCGCTTGATCTGCCAGCCGTCGAGGGTGACCGTGGTGCTGCTGGTCGGTTCGAACACCAGGCCGACGGTGTAGCTCTTGGACTCCTCGGGCTTGAGGTCGGGATTGGGGCTGGTGATCACCGCGATCTGGATGTCGCAGTCGCGCACACTGCCGCCCGGCGCCGGGTTTCCTCCCGGGCAGCGCACCGGATCGGCCGCGGCGGTGAAGCCGGCCAGGCCGCCCTTGCCCGACTCGGCCGGGTTCGGCGCGCGGAAGCCTTCGGCGTAGGTCGCGCGCAGCGACAGTTGCTGCAACGGGCTCCACTTCACCCCGAATTTCGGCGTGGTCGCGCTGTCGCCGCCCTTGTAGCTGTCGTAACGCACCGCGCCGGACAGCTCCAGGCTTTCGAGCACGGGCGCGACGATTTCGGCGTAACCGGCGGCGACTTCCTGGGTGCCTTCGTAGGCCGAATAACCCAGGCCGATGATGTCGCCCGCGTCGGTGTAGGTCTGCGGCTTGAGTTCGGCTTTCTGCCGCCGCCACTCGGCGCCGAACGCGACGCCGAGCGCGCCGCCCTTGAGGTCCATCAGCGAACGCGAGCCCTTGACGTCGAACAGGTCCAAGGTGGTCTTGCCGTCGGCGTGGATGGTCGGCGAGATGTAGTCGTACAGCGCCTGCGAATTGAGGTTCGCGTTCTGGCCCAGGCGCCAGTAGCCGCCGGGGCCGGTGCCGTTGGTCAGCGCGTCGCGCACCGCCCTGTAACGCAGGAAGCCGTCGCGGGTGTTGGTCAGATCGCTTTGCGAATGCAGGTAGGCCACGTCGACATCCCACGCGCCCGCGGTGCCCTTGACGCCGGCCAGGAAGCGGCTGAATTCGCTGTCGGTGCGGATCACCCGCGGGCCGACGTCGAACGCGGTGTAGCGCAGATTGGCGGACTGGCCGGGGAACGGGTTGTCCGGATGGTTCGGCCCGAGCACGACCGCACCGTCGCCGGAGTCGCCGTTGACCGGACCGCCCGGATACCCCCATGCGCCGGACGCATCCGACGGCGTGTTGACGAAGGTGTTCTTCTTCTTCGAATAACCCGCTTCCAGATACGCCTCGAAGTTGTCCGACAGCACGAAGGTGGCGCGGCCGAACAGGTTCACGTACTTCTCTTCCGGGGTCAGGCTGTTGAACTGACCGGCCTGCCACAGGCAACCGCCGCCGGGATCGGTCTGAGGAATGGTCGAGAATTTCTCGCAGCCCGGCAGCGACACGTATTGGCCGCTCGTGGGGTTCTTGACGTTGCCGACCGGCGAGCCGTCGGCGTCGGCGCCGAGGATGAAACCGTTCATGAAACGCTTGGTCTGGCTGTAGCCCCAGCGACGCGCGTCGCCGGTGCCGATCCATTTGCGATCGCTGCGGTCGGCGACCTGGATCTCATCGGTCTGGCTGGCTTCGATGTTGAAGAAGACGTTGTAGCGGTCTTCGCTCAGATTGCCGAAGCCGAACGTCGCCGAGGCCTTGGCCTGTTGGCCGTCGCCCTCGCCCGATACGCCGTAGGAACTGCGTACGGTGACGCCGGTGAATTCCTTGCGCAGGATGATGTTGACCACGCCGGCGATGGCATCGGAGCCGTAGATCGCCGACGCGCCGTCCTTGAGCACTTCCACGCGTTCGACCGCGTCCATCGGAATCGTGCTCAGGTCGGTGAATACTTTCTGGCCGTCGTCGGCCAGGCCGTAGGGCGCGGTGCGCCGGCCGTTCAACAACACCAGGGTCGATCCCGCGCCGAGGCCGCGCAGGGAAATGCCCGAGCCGCCGCCGGCGAAACCGGTGCCGAAGGTTTTCGGAATCGTACCGGCGCCGTCGGTGGTCAGCGTCTGCAGGTATTCGGCGATGCTGGCCTTGCCGGTGCGATCGATTTCCGCGCGCGTGACCACCTGCACCGGCGAGGCGGTTTCCATGTCGCCGCGGCTGATGTTGGAACCGGTGACTTCGACCCGGTCCAGGGTGGTGGGTTGCGCCGCGTCCTGCGCATAAGCGGCGACAGGCGCGACGCCGACGATGGCGGCGGCGAACAGCGCGCGTGCGATGGCGTGGCTGAGGATGGCGTGCGGCATGGTCGGCTCCCGTGGGTGGTCGTGCGAATGAACGACAAGGCGAACAAGGCTGGACAAGGTGGGTCGGGTTTTGTGTTTGCTGATTTGGCTGTCGTGCGTGGCGCTTAGTGTTTGGTGCGTGGTTGTTCGTGGTGGTTCGTATTTGGCGATTGGTAATTCGTGTTCCGCGCTGGATGTTCGAGCGCATGTCCCATCGGCATTGTCGGGATCGAGATGCGCATGTGGTTGTGCGTCGCGCTTACTGTTTCTGCGCGCGATTGCGTAACCGGATATGCCGTCGTTGTTGAATCGCTTCGCCCGTTCTTGCGAAATCCCCCTGAAAACGTGCACGTATCGGGCGTTACCGATTACGCGGCAAACACGCGATGTCGATCACGAATGGCGCGGGAACCGACGTTAATACGTCAGGGCCGCCGCATACTTCGACGCAGTTCCGCTTACTCGCGGCGCGACTTTGCGCAATGTGTCGAGTGTTTGCGGCGCTGCGCAATGCATCGGCGCATTGGGGTGCGGTTGGACGCGGGTGCGCGTGCCGTGATGATTCGGCTTCGTGCGCTGATGTTCGATGGCATGCATCGCGATGCGATGCGGCCCTCACCCCGGCCCTCTCCCGCAAGCGGGAGAGGGAGAGAAAAGTGGCGAGGTTGAAGATCCACTCGGCGTTGGAAATATGCTGGGCGTTGAAGATCCGCTCAGCGTTGAGACTCGACTCGGCATTGAGACCCGATGCAGAAGTACAACTCGAACCAGCATCAAGACCCGGCGCCACATTGATCCGCGCTGAAACCAATGCTCCCTCTCCCGCGTGCGGGAGAGGGCCGGGGTGAGGGCCGCCCTATACGTCGAAGAATCCGATACGCACAGCCCAAACCGTCAGGCTCGCCGACACGTACGCGCAAAAAACTTTCGACCCCACTCAGCCCGTTTCGCGCACACCACGCCCGCGCCGTTTGCTTCGACTTGAATCGACAACGGAAGACTCCACCGGCTCAGCCACGGTATGCCGAATCGCACTCGCCAACGGACTCGGCAGTCCGCAGCACGGCGCGCGCGCCGGCCGGGTCGACGACGCGTCGGCGCGCTTGCCGTTGGCTTTGCGATCGGGCGCGCCGGTGTCGGCCATCGTCAGCCGTCGCTCCACGCTCGCGCTGACGTTGGCGCGCAATCGTGGACCTGCGCGCCTTGAACGCGCGCGCTAGTCGTCGTCGCGCGCATGCGCCGCCCCGTGGGTGGTCTGCAATTGAGTCAGGTAATCGTCGAGCCGGTCCAGGCGCTGGTCCCAGAATTCGCGATAGCGGTCGAGCCAGCCGGACACTTCCTGCAGGCGCGCGGTTTCCAGCCGGCACGGCCGCCACTGCGCTTCGCGGCCGCGCGCGATCAGGCCGGCGCGTTCGAGCACCTTGATGTGTTTGGAAATCGCCGGAAGGCTCATGTCGAACGGCTCGGCCAGTTCGGTCACCCCGGCCGAGCCGGTGGCGAGCCGGGCCAGGATCGCGCGCCGGGTCGGATCGGCCAGGGCCGCGAAGGTGGTGCTGAGCGGGTCGGCGGACATATCAACTCAACCAGTAGGTTAAATAACACGGCTAGTTGAAGCCCGCTCGGCGCAGGGTGTCAAGCGTGCCGTGACGGCGCCGTCCAGGCATGCGGCCTGCGCCAGGGCGCAATTTCGTTCAGCTTCTTCATGAACAACCGCACTTTTCATCGGGCACCTCGGCGCAGTTCATCACATAATAAATGTGACGCTGTTCGCACTAAGAGGGAAGGGCTGACTCGGCTGCATGTCCCGTTAGTCGTCTGTCCAGGGCATGGCGGTACTCCGATGACGCTTACGTATTCCAACGTGTTTTTCCGTGCCGGGCGGTCTGTCGCCGCGGCATGGGCGTGCGCGCGCCTGAGCGGTCCACGGCGATGCGCATAGGCCTGGACTATCGCGCCGCGACCGCCGCTCCGCACACCGGCCCCGGCCGCCAGGTGCTGGCGCTGGAGCGTGCGCTGCGGCGCCGCGAGGACGTCGAAACGGTGCTGTTCACCGAAGCCCCGCAGGATCATCCGCACCGCGCGATCGCGGTCAGCGCCGACCTGGGCGTGCCGCTGGACGCCGAGCCCGGGCTGCGCCGGCGTTGGCGCTACGAGGCCGGGTTCCTGCCCGCGGCCCTGCGCGAGGAACGCGTCGACGTCTACATTGCCGCCGCCAACGGCGGCCTGCCGGTGTGGCGCAAACCCTCGGGCGTGCGCCAGGTGCTGTTGCTGCACGACCTGTTTCGACTGACCCTGCGCCGCCCGCCGGCCACGCCGTGGCGCGCGCTGACCTCGCGGGTCGTCGATCAGGCCGCGATCGGCCATTCCATCGCCAGCGCCGACGCGATCTGGACGCCGTCGCGCTACACCACCGCCGAATGCGGCCGCCTGTACCCGGCGCACGCGCACAAGCTGTACGTGCTGCCCGACGCGGTCGCGCCGCTGCCGCCGCCGGCCGAGCGCAGCCAGCTGGCGCTGCCGTTGCCGCCCCGCTACTGGCTGCTGGTGGGCACCCGCGAACCGCGCAAGAACGCCGACCTGTTCCTACGCGCGTGGCTGGACGCGCGCCGCCAGCATTACGACACCCCGGATCTGGTCGTGGTCGGCGCGTCGCGCGACGTCGCGCCCGAGCTGCAGCGGCTCAACGGCGTGCATTGGTTCGAGGCCATTGACGATGCCGGCCTGGCGCGGCTGTATGTCGACGCCGAACGGCTGTGGCAGCCGTCGTACGCCGAAGGCTTCGGCCTGCCGGTGCTGGAGGCGCTCGCCGCCGGCACGCCGGTCGCGGTCGCCGAGGGCAGTGCGCTGGAGGAAGTCGCGCCGGGCGACATGCCGCGCTTCGATCCGCACGACCGCCACCTGTTGGCGCAGTTGATGATCCGGCTCAGCCGCGAGTCGGTGGTCGGCAGCGCCGAACAGCGCCGCGCGTTCGCCCAGCGCTTCGCGCCCAATGCTTACGCAGCGCGGGTGACCGCGCTGCTCGACGAATTGCTCAAGAAGTAAGTCGCATGCGGACCGCGACGCGGCGCCCGCTCAGTCGCCGGTTCAATTCGTCCGCGTGTTCACGCGTGCTTACTCGTACGGCGCGTGCTGCAAGCCCTGCGACACCAGCATGCGGTTGATGTTGGACACCACGTGCCCACGTTCACTACGCGGGGTCACCGTGAGCAGCCGTTCGACCAGACTGTCGACGCGCGGCCAGAACACCGTGTCGTCGCTCCAATGGCGTCGCCACAACGGCAATGCAGCGCTGAGCTGGCACAAATCGCCGTCGAGTTCGGCGCGGGTTCGATGCATGGTTCCACTCCCCTGGCAACGACGGGCCTGAGCCCGCCCATCGGTTCTTCTCCCCGGTCGAGCCGGGTCGCTGGATGAACCGTCATCGCCGGGGGAAGCAACGACGGACCGTGTGGGGCTATGACGAACGCGGTCCCCACCGCGGGCGCCGTCCTCCCTTGAAGCTGAACGCTAGAACACTCTCTGACTCGAACGCCGCCGAAAGGCTCTTGCCCCACCTTAAATCACCAAGTTTTTGCTTAAAAAGTGACACAAGTCACGCATTGAGTGCCATTAAGCCAGGTCTGTCGGTGGGGTGTTGATGCCCATCACGCTGCACCGCAGCACGCAGATCGCACTGTTCTGATGGGTTTCGTTGACCTCGACCTTGCTTGAGGTCGCAAGGTGGCCGCACCGTTTCCACCGGCCCCGCCCATGACTGCCCTGTCCCTGCCCTCCCACTCGCCGGCCGTGCCGGTCGTCGTTTCCACCGATTGGATCGCGGTCGCCGCGGTGTTCGGCGCCGGCCTGATCGCGGCCTTGCAGGTCGGCAAGGTCGCCATCGCCCTGCCCGCGCTCAGCGCCGATCTGGGCCTGGACCTGCGCGCGGGCGGCTGGGTGATGGCGGTGTTCGGCGTGCTTGGCCTGGTCGCCAGCGTTCCGGCGGGCGCGCTGGTAGCGCGGCTGGGCGATCGCGCGCTGCAGGTCGGCGGCTTGCTGGCGATGGCCGCCGGCAGCGCCCTGGGCAGCTTGGTTCATAGCCTGGCCTGGCTGCTGGCCAGCCGGGTGCTCGAGGGCGCGGGCTTCCTGTTGTTCGCGGTCGCCGGGGCGAGCGTGTTGCAGCGGGTGTCGCGGCCGGCCGATCGCAACATCGTGTTCGCGATCTGGAGCTGCTACCTGCCCGCCGGCATGGCGGTGGCGCTGGCCACCGGCGCGGCCCTCGATGGTTGGCGCGGGTTCTGGCTGATCAACGCCGCGTTGTGCGTGGCGGCCGCGCTGCTGCTGCGCACGGGCGTGCCGGCGCCGCAGGCCGCGACCGGCGCCACGCCGTGGCGGCGCATCGCCGGCGACGCGCTCGCGGTCGCCGGCGCGCGCGGACCGTTGCTGCTGGCGCTGGTGTTCGCGCTGTACTCGTTGCAGTTCTATGCGGTGCTGAGTTTCCTGCCGACCCTGCTGATGCAGCGCATGCAGGTCTCGGCGCTGGACGCGGGCCTGCTCAGCGCGGTCGCGGTCGGCGCCAACGTGATCGGCAACCTCAGCGCCGGCCTGCTGCTGCGTCGCGGGACGCCGGGCTGGCGCCTGATCGCGATCGCCAGCGCGGCGATGGGCCTGTCGGCGGTCGGCGCGTTCGCGCTGGGCCTGCCGGCGCCGGCGGTATTCGCGCTGTGCGTGCTGTTCTCCCTGGCCGGCGGCCTGCTGCCGGCCAGCGCGATCAACGGCGCGACCCAGCTCACTCCGCGTCCGGCGCTGGCCGCGGTGGCGATGGGCCTGTTGATGCAGGGCAGCTACCTGGGCCAGGTGCTCGGGCCGTCGCTGTTCGGCGGCGTGGTCCAGGCCGCGGGCTGGCCGGCGGCGTCGATTCCGGTCGCGCTCGCCGCGCTGGGCGCGGTCGCGCTGGCCTGGTTGCTGCGCGGCCGCCGTGCGCAGCCGGTGAGTGGTTGAGTCTCAGTCGTCGTATAGCCGCAGCAGCGCTGGGTCGATCGGGTGCTGCGGAAGCGGGGCAAGCCGGTCGCCATGCCGGATCAGGCGAACAAGCGTGTTATGTGCGCGCCGTTCGCTTCGCGCCATTCCCCTAGGGTCGGCCCGAGGATGCCGCGGCGCGGTCGCGGCATTAACGTCGATGCACGCGCAGCCTCCGCGGCGCGAGCCCCTGCGTGGGAGCACGCCCATGTCCATCAACCTGCCCACGGGCCTGCCCTTACCCTTGCCCGGTAACAGACCGTCGTTTCCGGGCGGACCGTCGGTGCCTGGCGCGCACGGCTCAGGGGACTTGCCCGATATCGCGTTACCGGGTTTTGAAGGCGGCCCGCAGGACCCGAGCAAACCGCTCGATCCCAACGCGCCCAATCCGCAGCCCGGCAACCACAACAACGCCGGCGATCCCGGTGCCGTCAGCGGCGACGGTCTGTTCAACAACGGCACCACCCCGGGCGCGACCGGCGACCTGCTGCGCGACTTGGCCAATCCCAACAGCCGCATGCTGCCGGGGCAATCCGCACAGAACAGCAACAGCCCGTTCAACACCAGCCCGACCCAATACCCGGCGCCGACCCTGTCCGAACGCGCGCTCAACAACGCCGCGCAGTTCGCCAGCCTGGACCGGCCGGGCAATTTCAACGCGGTGCCCGCAGCGATGGCGAACGCGTCGTCGGCCAGCGTGCAGGGCAACGCCCTGCCCAATGCCGCCGTGTTGCCCAACGGCGCCAGCAACGGCGCGCTCGCCAATACGGCCGCGTCGAACGCGACCACCAGCAACGTCGCCGCGCCGTCATTGACCCTGGTCGCCAACAACACGCCCAACGCGGTGCCGGCCGCGCCGATGGCCGCGGCCTTGAACCAGGACGCGTTGATCGCGCAGCAGAACGTGCTCGCGCGCCTGGCCAACCCGCAGCACGCCAACCCGCCGGGCGCCAGCGGCGCGACCGCCGCGCCGCCGCCGTCGGAAACCTCGGCGACGCTGCCGTCGATACAGACCAACACGCTCAACAACGACGCGCGCAATCAGCCACTCAACCTCAACGACCGCATCGCCCAGCAACGCGGCGACGGCCTGCCGAACAATCAGATCTACACCGGCGAAAGCATGCAGCGCCGTCCGCTGCGCCGCGGCGGCCGGGTCGACAACGCCAGCCTGACCCAGTGGCTGTCCGCGTTCGGCCGCGGCGGCGTGCATCGTCCCACCCACGAACACCAGCCGAGCCTGGAAGTGGTGCGGGCGTTGCAATGGTTGTTCTGGGTGCTGACCGTAGCCGCTTACGTCTGCCTGGCGATGGCGGTGGTGCTGTTGCTGCCCGATGGCAGCCTGATCACCGAGCGCGCCAGTCCGGGCGGCAGCGGTGTGGCGTTGCTGCTCGGTGTGGCGGTGGCGGCCGGGGCTTGGTGGTTGGGTCGGCGACTCAATCGGCGTTGAGTCCATGCCCGGAGCGCTTCGCGCGCGCGGCGCTTATCTGAAACCCAGTTTCACTATGACTGAGCTCGGCCTAGTTTGAGCTTGGCTTTGGTTTAAGCCTTGGCTTTGGCTTTGGCTTTGGCTTTGGCTTTGGCTTTGGCTTGAGCATGAAGCGGAGGCTACCCATCAGCGCTGCGAAGCCTGTAACTCGCGTTAGCAACAGCACACCCGAAGGGCGGCGTGCAGGATGCGCGCCGTGCATCACCGGGACATGGATGTCCCGTGTGATGCATGCCCGCGTCCGCTCCGCACGTGCGGGCCCTTGATTCAAAGAAAAGCATTTTTCTTTGGTTTGCACTGACTACCCTCAAGTGCATCACCCGCCTTGAGTCCAATCCGATGGCAACGCAGTACAG
>NZ_LMHM01000007.1 GCF_001427785.1 Lysobacter sp. Root690 | reverse complement strand
CTTCCCAAGCCCCATTCAGATCTGCATAATGCGCGGCCCCGCTGACCGGTTGATTGGTTGCGGGGGACGCGCAAAAGCAGCGGTTTCGACAGGTGTTGACGGTCTGAAACATTGCTGTAAGATGCGCGGCCCGCTGACCGGTTTGTAGGTGAGTGGGACGCGCGGAAAGCGGCGGTTTCGACAAGTGTTGACGAGTCGAAAACATGCTGTAAGATGCGCGGCCCGGTGAGGTGGAATGCTTCGGAAACGAAGGATTTCGGCGAGTCGGGAAGCAGCAAGAAGTTCGCGAACAGGTGTTGACGTTCACGAAAACTGCTGTATAGTGTGCGGCTCCCTCGGGCACTTCGGTGACGAGACGGAACAAGGCGCTGAGGCCGGTTCCTAAAGATCTTTGACAGTGTGCGCAGGTGACTTGTGCGGGCGTCTGGCGGGTGGATAGTTGTCCATCTTGCAGACGTTCGTAACAGAGTCCAACGATTTAAGAAGCATGCAAATGCATATTGAGTAATTGGCCTGGAACGAAGTCTGCACTCAAAGCATTGATGAAGGCCGCAAGGCTGGAGTCGAAACATTTAAGTGAAGAGTTTGATCCTGGCTCAGAGTGAACGCTGGCGGCAGGCCTAACACATGCAAGTCGAACGGCAGCACAGAGGAGCTTGCTCCTTGGGTGGCGAGTGGCGGACGGGTGAGGAATACGTCGGAATCTGCCTATTTGTGGGGGATAACGTAGGGAAACTTACGCTAATACCGCATACGACCTACGGGTGAAAGCGGAGGACCTTCGGGCTTCGCGCAGATAGATGAGCCGACGTCGGATTAGCTAGTTGGCGGGGTAAAGGCCCACCAAGGCGACGATCCGTAGCTGGTCTGAGAGGATGATCAGCCACACTGGAACTGAGACACGGTCCAGACTCCTACGGGAGGCAGCAGTGGGGAATATTGGACAATGGGCGCAAGCCTGATCCAGCCATGCCGCGTGTGTGAAGAAGGCCTTCGGGTTGTAAAGCACTTTTGTCCGGAAAGAAAAGTTCCCGGTTAATACCCGGGGATCATGACGGTACCGGAAGAATAAGCACCGGCTAACTTCGTGCCAGCAGCCGCGGTAATACGAAGGGTGCAAGCGTTACTCGGAATTACTGGGCGTAAAGCGTGCGTAGGTGGTTTGTTAAGTCTGATGTGAAAGCCCTGGGCTCAACCTGGGAATGGCATTGGAAACTGGCTGACTAGAGTGCGGTAGAGGGTAGTGGAATTCCCGGTGTAGCAGTGAAATGCGTAGATATCGGGAGGAACATCTGTGGCGAAGGCGACTACCTGGACCAGCACTGACACTGAGGCACGAAAGCGTGGGGAGCAAACAGGATTAGATACCCTGGTAGTCCACGCCCTAAACGATGCGAACTGGATGTTGGGAGCAACTTGGCTCTCAGTATCGAAGCTAACGCGTTAAGTTCGCCGCCTGGGAAGTACGGTCGCAAGACTGAAACTCAAAGGAATTGACGGGGGCCCGCACAAGCGGTGGAGTATGTGGTTTAATTCGATGCAACGCGAAGAACCTTACCTGGCCTTGACATCCACGGAACTTTCTAGAGATAGATTGGTGCCTTCGGGAACCGTGAGACAGGTGCTGCATGGCTGTCGTCAGCTCGTGTCGTGAGATGTTGGGTTAAGTCCCGCAACGAGCGCAACCCTTGTCCTTAGTTGCCAGCACGTAATGGTGGGAACTCTAAGGAGACCGCCGGTGACAAACCGGAGGAAGGTGGGGATGACGTCAAGTCATCATGGCCCTTACGGCCAGGGCTACACACGTACTACAATGGTAGGGACAGAGGGCTGCAAACCCGCGAGGGCAAGCCAATCCCAGAAACCCTATCTCAGTCCGGATCGGAGTCTGCAACTCGACTCCGTGAAGTCGGAATCGCTAGTAATCGCAGATCAGCATTGCTGCGGTGAATACGTTCCCGGGCCTTGTACACACCGCCCGTCACACCATGGGAGTTTGTTGCACCAGAAGCAGGTAGCTTAACCTTCGGGAGGGCGCTTGCCACGGTGTGGCCGATGACTGGGGTGAAGTCGTAACAAGGTAGCCGTATCGGAAGGTGCGGCTGGATCACCTCCTTTAGAGACATAAAGACAGCCAATTGCCTGTCCAGACGTCCGCACAAGTGACCTGCATTCAGAGTTCCCGATCGCCACAGGGCGATTGAGGAGTCGTCCCGTTTCGATGGGGCTTTAGCTCAGCTGGGAGAGCACCTGCTTTGCAAGCAGGGGGTCGTCGGTTCGATCCCGACAAGCTCCACCACCTAGCCAGTAGCAGTTTTGGGTCTGTAGCTCAGGTGGTTAGAGCGCGCCCCTGATAAGGGCGAGGCCGGTGGTTCGAGTCCTCCCAGACCCACCACCCTGGTGAAGAGTTAAGGCAAACGACAAGACTTCTGAATTGCGCACACACATAAAGATTTGAAACTGGAAAGGCGCTGAAGCCTTTCAAGTGTTCTTTGAAAAACTGGAATGTAGCGAGCGTTTTGAGACGGAATGTCCATGACGTGTCGTGAGGCTAAGGCGAGTGTCGAAAGACACTTTATTAATTGAGTCGTTATATTCGAGTCCGGGCTTTGTACCCCTGGGCCCGTGTAATTCCGAGGCAACTTGGGGTTATATGGTCAAGCGAATAAGCGCACACGGTGGATGCCTTGGCGGTCAGAGGCGATGAAGGACGTGATAGCCTGCGAAAAGCGCGGGGGAGCTGGCAATAAGCTTTGATCCCGCGATGTCCGAATGGGGAAACCCACCTAGCAATAGGTATCCTGCAGTGAATACATAGCTGCTGGAAGCGAACCCGGAGAACTGAAATATCTAAGTACCCGGAGGAAAAGAAATCAACCGAGATTCCCTAAGTAGTGACGAGCGAACGGGGACTAGCCCTTAAGTTGCATCAGCTTCAGCAAAACGAGTTGGAAAGCTCGGCCATAGAAGGTGACAGCCCTGTATGTGAAGGGGCTGATGCGATGAAATCGAGTAGGGCGGGGCACGAGAAACCCTGTCTGAACATGGGGGGACCATCCTCCAAGGCTAAATACTCCTGACCGACCGATAGTGAACCAGTACCGTGAGGGAAAGGCGAAAAGAACCCTGGTGAAGGGAGTGAAATAGACCCTGAAACCGTGTGCGTACAAGCAGTAGGAGCTCGCAAGAGTGACTGCGTACCTTTTGTATAATGGGTCAGCGACTTACTGTTCGTGGCAAGCTTAACCGTATAGGGGAGGCGAAGGGAAACCGAGTCTGATAAGGGCGCATAGTCGCGGGCAGTAGACCCGAAACCGGGTGATCTAGTCATGCCCAGGGTGAAGGTTGAGTAACATCAACTGGAGGCCCGAACCCACGTCTGTTGCAAAAGACGGGGATGAGGTGTGATTAGGAGTGAAAAGCTAATCGAACCCGGAGATAGCTGGTTCTCCTCGAAAGCTATTTAGGTAGCGCCTCGGACGAATACTGCTGGGGGTAGAGCACTGTTATGGCTAGGGGGTCATTGCGACTTACCAAACCATGGCAAACTCCGAATACCAGCACGTACTATCCGGGAGACACACGGCGGGTGCTAACGTCCGTCGTGAAAAGGGAAACAACCCAGACCCACAGCTAAGGTCCCAAATTTATCGCTAAGTGGTGAACGATGTGGAAAGGCACAGACAGCCAGGAGGTTGGCTTAGAAGCAGCCACCCTTTAAAGAAAGCGTAATAGCTCACTGGTCGAGTCGGTCTGCGCGGAAGATTTAACGGGGCTAAGCGATAAACCGAAGCTTGGGGTGCATCACTTTGTGATGCGCGGTAGAGGAGCGTTCCGTAAGCCGTTGAAGGTGGATTGAGAAGTCTGCTGGAGGTATCGGAAGTGCGAATGCTGACATGAGTAACGATAATGCGGGTGAAAAGCCCGCACGCCGAAAGCCCAAGGTTTCCTTGCGCAACGTTAATCGACGCAGGGTGAGTCGGCCCCTAAGGCGAGGCTGAAAAGCGTAGTCGATGGGAAGCAGGTTAATATTCCTGCACCTCGCGTAAGTGCGATGGAGGGACGGAGAAGGTTAGGCAGGCCAGGCGTTGGTTGTCCTGGTGAGAGAGTTGAGGCGGTTCCCTTTGGCAAATCCGGGGGAGCAACGTTGAGACTAAGGACCGGCCCATTAGGGCTAGGCTGCCGATATCACGCTTCCAGGAAAAGCTCCTAAGCTTCAGCTTACGCAGACCGTACCGTAAACCGACACAGGTGGGCAGGATGAGAATTCTAAGGCGCTTGAGAGAACTCGGGTGAAGGAACTAGGCAAAATAGCACCGTAACTTCGGGAGAAGGTGCGCCCTCCACGGTTAATAGCTGAGGGGGGCCGCAGTGACCAGGCCGCTGCGACTGTTTATCAAAAACACAGCACTCTGCAAACACGAAAGTGGACGTATAGGGTGTGACGCCTGCCCGGTGCTGGAAGGTTAATTGATGGGGTCAGCCGCAAGGCGAAGCTCTTGATCGAAGCCCCAGTAAACGGCGGCCGTAACTATAACGGTCCTAAGGTAGCGAAATTCCTTGTCGGGTAAGTTCCGACCTGCACGAATGGCGTAACGACAGCGGCGCTGTCTCCACCCGAGACTCAGTGAAATTGAAATCGCTGTGAAGATGCAGCGTTCCCGCGGCAAGACGGAAAGACCCCGTGAACCTTTACTATAGCTTTACACTGAACGTTGAGTTCGTCTGTGTAGGATAGGTGGGAGGCTATGAAACCATGGCGCTAGCTGTGGTGGAGCCATCCTTGAAATACCACCCTGTCGTGCTTGACGTTCTAACCTAGGCCCGTTATCCGGGTCAGGGACCGTGTATGGTGGGTAGTTTGACTGGGGCGGTCTCCTCCCAAAGTGTAACGGAGGAGCACGAAGGTACGCTCAGCGCGGTCGGACATCGCGCACTGTGTGCAAAGGCATAAGCGTGCTTGACTGCAAGATCGACGGATCAAGCAGGTACGAAAGTAGGTCTTAGTGATCCGGTGGTTCTGTATGGAAGGGCCATCGCTCAACGGATAAAAGGTACTCCGGGGATAACAGGCTGATACCGCCCAAGAGTTCATATCGACGGCGGTGTTTGGCACCTCGATGTCGGCTCATCACATCCTGGGGCTGTAGTCGGTCCCAAGGGTATGGCTGTTCGCCATTTAAAGTGGTACGCGAGCTGGGTTCAGAACGTCGTGAGACAGTTCGGTCCCTATCTGTCGTGGGCGTTGGAGATTTGAGAGGGGCTGCTCCTAGTACGAGAGGACCGGAGTGGACGAACCTCTGGTGTTCCGGTTGTCACGCCAGTGGCACTGCCGGGTAGCTATGTTCGGAAGCGATAACCGCTGAAAGCATCTAAGCGGGAAGCGCGCCTCAAGATGAGATCTCCCGGGACTTTAAGTCCCCTAAAGGAACCATCAAGACTAGGTGGTTGATAGGCAGGGTGTGTAAGTGCGGCAACGCATTGAGCTAACCTGTACTAATGATCCGTGTGGCTTGACCATATAACCTCAAGTTGCCTTGGCTTCATTGACACGTTAAGACGTTTCTCCCAAAATACTGTTCGCTACATTCCAACTTATTTGCCGACAACGGGGTTCATTCCGTTGAAAGCACACCCACGTGAGCGTGAGCGCAACTTCAATCCACCGAAGCCTGCGACCCTCCACCCTCTCCCTGGTGATAATAGCTGTGTGGCACCACCCGATCCCATCCCGAACTCGGAAGTGAAACGCACATGCGCCGATGGTAGTGTGGCCTAAGCCATGCAAGAGTAGGTCATCGCCAGGGGCTTTACCCTAAAACGCCGCAACCAACTGGTTGCGGCGTTTTTCTTTGCGTGGAATAAAAG
>NZ_LMHM01000006.1 GCF_001427785.1 Lysobacter sp. Root690 | reverse complement strand
CGAACTGGACGAGAGCGGACTCTATTACTATCGGGCGCGCTACTACCATCCCGGGATGGCGCGGTTTATCAGTGAGGATCCGATCGGGTTGGCAGGCGGGTTGAATACTTATGCCTATGTCGAAGGGGATCCGATCGCCTTTATCGATCCGCTAGGATTGGAGCGGTTCGCTGGATACTGTGACGCTTTGAAGTACATGGGTCACTTCAGGTCAAGAGACGAAGCATTAAGTGCACTTCAAGATGCCCGACGTTCGCTTGGAAATGGTGATTCAAACGATTGGGATGCGCGCACGCCGCTAGGAAATCGACTAAGAAATGCTGAGAACTATGTTGCTTCCTATGTTGCGGTTCAGGATAGTTCTGATAAATGGCACGGGCAGACTGGAATGTATGTGTCAATGTTCTGGGCAGTGCCGGCTTATCACGGGATGAATGCGGTTTTTAAATTGAATCCTCATTCGCCAGCATCGAGCTCTGCCATATATGCCTCATGGGCCGGCCTTGCAGATGCCTGGATGGGAGCATCGCAAGCTGATCCTGACTGTGGTTGCAAGCGGGAATAATTTGCATGGAGCGAATGGCTAGATTATTTTTTATGCTCAATGGGGTAGTTTCCGTACTGTTGATTGCGGATGCAGTCCATTCCTTTTATCAGCGGGAAGTCGAGGGTGGGTGTTTCTTGCTTGGGCTAAGCTTCATTCTCAGTTTGGCCTCACTATTTCGTAAAGTTTTTTATATTCAGGTCGCTCTTTTGCTTTATTTTTTTTGTTTCGTTGGGGTAGTTATTGAGTCCTTTATCCCGTCAGTAGAAGCCGTGAACCGGACGCCTCCTGCACTTCTATTCCTTGTAGGCCCAGGTTCATTGTCTATGTCGGTACTGGCGCTCATTGCAGCAACTTATGTGCTTCGAAGAAGAGAATGAGCAGTCTGGCGCTGCTACGCTATGCCCGAGTTGCTCCGACTCAGGATGTGCTGGATTTTGCAGCTGGTGGTTTTGTCATAATAGGGTAGACGTGCGTTTGAGCGGGCATTGATCGGGGTGTGAAGGTCGAATCCGTTGCCGCAGCGTCAGGCGCCATATTTGTGCAATGACTTGTATGAAGGTAAATAACTGTCGGCGGTATTCCGGCCGGCCTGCCGAGTTTGGATTTCTAATAGGGGTGGTCCGCGCTCTCTTTGGAACGGTAATTACGTGCCATCAATAACTCATGCCCTGCCCGATCCGTTTCGTTATCGGCTCGCACCTAGGATATGGAAACTATCCAACCCACTGTCGGTCAGAATTGTTCAGCAGTGGGTGCGTATCCCTAATGTCTATAAGGGGGCGGCGATTGGTGGAGGTGCAGCAGGGATGGGCGCTAATCTGAATGATTGTGGGTGTTCGCAGTGAATAAATTTCTGGCTCAATTATTTTTCCGAGCAAAAAAACATCTGCTCTCGAGAGATTAATGCTTTATGTTTTCAAGAAGGAATTAGACCTCTAACAAGGTGCAGCGGCTGCCTGGTGGGGTGGAAGTAGACTTCTACCGGATGGCTGGTGGTGCAGTGGTTTTAGATCCGGCAATTGCGTTTGTAAATAAAGCGGAAGAGTAATTAGTCGCTAAAGTGGCGCTGGATTTGGTCGAAGCACGGCTATGTTGATTGCTAAGGTCTGGACGGTCAGTGGTTTTATTTTCTGCATTGAGTATGACGGCAACAGCAGGTTTTTTGATGAAGCATTAGGAATGGATCCGCTTCCGCGGCTTGAAGTCTGTTGCCAACTCATCGCTGATCTGCAGGGGTGAATAGGCGTGGGCTTGGCGTGCGTTCTGTCGACGACAATCATCGGCAGATCCAGTACCAAGGCCAAGCGCTGAGCTACGACTCCAATGGCAACTTGATCGGCGACGGCACCCGCACCTACGTGTGGAACAGCC
>NZ_LMHM01000005.1 GCF_001427785.1 Lysobacter sp. Root690 | reverse complement strand
TCGGTGGCGCACGGCGCACATCCATGTGCGCCGCCCTTCGGGTGTGCTTTTGTTCTCGCGAGTTACAAGCCTCGCAGCGCTGGAAGGCAGGCTCGGCTTCGAAGTCAAGCCAGAGCCAGAGCCAGAGCCGGGGCGGTGCTTGCAGCCATGTAACCGATTATCGGCACCACAACGCATCCCGAGCCGCGACATGGCCACCCTCAACCCACTGCGACCGGCAATCGGACGGCACACGCACTCACGCCCAATCGCTTCTATGATCCGCCGATCACCTCGACGGAACGATATCGACCATGAGCGACACCACCCGACACGGACGCGTTGTGATCTGGCTGCTCGCCCTGGCCGCGACCGCGGCCGGCATGTACTACTGGGGACGCCGCAGCGGCGAAGAACAACTAGGTGCCCGTGCGCCGGTCGCCGCAGCCGCCACCGAGGGCGGCAGCCGCGCCGTGCCTGCGAGCGCCGCCGGATCGGCGCCGGCGACGATCCCCCGCTACACCGGCACCGCCGCGCGTCCATTGCCGTCCCTGGATACGCCGCTGCGACTGGTGCTGCCGGAACTGCAACGCCGCGCCGCCGACGAACCGGCCGCGGCCTGCCGTCTCGCCGCGGAAATGGAGTATTGCGACGGCCTGCGCCAGCGCCTGTCCGGCGCCGAAAACAATCTCGACAATCTCGAACGCCAGCTCGAGCGCATGCCCAACGACACCGCGCAGCAGCGCGAGCAGCGCCAGCGCATGGCCGACGGTTATCAGTCGATGACCGAGAAACTGTTGAACCAATCCGAGCATTGCGCGCAGGTGCCTCCGATCTCGCCCGAACAACGTACCGCTTACTGGCGCCGCGCCGCACTCGCCGGCCATCCGGCGGCGATGCGCCACTACGCCAGCGGCAACGCGTTCCGATTCGCGCAGTTGCTCGACAATCTGCCGGCGCTCGGGGTGTATCGCAACGAGGCCGAATCGGTCGCGCGCACCGCCGCGCAGCGCGGCGATTCGCGCATGATCGCGTCGCTGGCGTATGCCTATTCGCCGGGGCGCGATGGCGGCCGGCGCAGTTTCCTGAGCCAGGCGGTGCAGCCTGACCCGGTCGAATCGCTGAGCTTGTTCCTGCAATTGCGCGATTCCCTGCCGGCGCCGCAACCCGGCGCGACGCCCGAAACGGCCTCGCCCGGCGGCGGCTGGCGTGGCGGTGGCGGGCGGCGTGGGTTCGGTCCGGGCGGCGGGCTGCCGCCGCGCGAGGCGATTGATGCGCAGATCAATGCGCTCAGTCGCGATTTGTCGCCGGAGCAGGCCAGTCAGGCGCGCGAGCGCGCGGCGGAACGCGCTCAGAGTTGGACTGCGCCGGCTGCGGGCGGTGCGTCGGTTGGCGTTGGTGGGGCGCCTTCGCCGGTGTTTTCGTTTCAGGGGGCTGTGCCGGATGTGCAGCGGCAGGAATGTGGGCCTACCTAAGACGCGATGCCTAATATCGCTACTCGCGCTGGAGCTTTAAAACTTCAAGCAGGATCAAAGGCTTCCGCCGCTGAAGCGGCGGGTTACTTTCTTTTGTCTAAAGCAACAAAAGAAAGGTAACTGCACTGACTACCCTCAAGTGCATCACCCGCCTTGAGTCCAATCCGATGGCAACGCAGTACAG
>NZ_LMHM01000004.1 GCF_001427785.1 Lysobacter sp. Root690 | reverse complement strand
CATACTACGCATCCTTGCGGGGACGACACACAGCCTGTTTTAGTATGGCGCCGACCACCATCGGTTAATTACGGATACGAAGCTAAGAAAATGCACTCTGACCCCTGTTTCTATAGGTTGGCAAATACAAGAAATTATTTGGAAATAATGGAGGCAATTTGTGAATAACAACACCCTGGGCCTGGCAGGGCGTTCAGTTTCAGACTTCCACAGATATTTTTCTTCACTTATTTCTGCCGATAACGTGCAAAGATATCTTTCCGTGCTGGACTTCTCCATCTACGAACATTACAGACGAGCAGTAACCGGGGACAGTAGATATGAATCGGACCGGTCCGAACTGCAGGAAATATATGGCCCAGAAAAATGGAACCTGCTGTGCGATTCAATAAAAAACCCATACCCAGTATTAGTCGCCATTTGCGAAAGAAGACGTAATGATGAACCAATTCGCCAAGATGATTTTGCTGATGTCGACATTGCCGAAATGGCGTTCAGAGTTGTAAATGAAAAAAATGTATTTGAAATATATGAGCTACTTACGCCCGATGCGAAAAAGACATTTGACACAGTGCTTGGATATCCAATTGAAGCTATAGGCGACGAGAAATTGGACATAGTAGAAGCCTCAAAGGTTTATCGAGCTGCGAAAGACCCATCTCCTACTTAAGCTTTCGAAAAAGGGGGACGAAACAGAGGGCCGTGCTTTCCAAGATCCATCCAAAAAATAGGGGGCAGAGTAGACTTTCATATCCAATCTCCGAAACCAGTCGAGCCTCAGATGGACGCGATCTTTGCCAAACCCACGTGCCAAACAGGGGTCAGAGTGGACTTTCCACTCTCCGAGACGATCAAATTTTAGACAGACGCCCAATCCTCGAAACAGGGCATCGAAACAGGGACCAGAGTTAAGGAAACAAGAGTCAGAGTGCACTTTCCAATATCTATCGAGCCTTAGACGGACGCCCAATCTTTGCCGGACCTGCGCGCCGCTGTAACTGGGCTTCGATCATGCTCCGAAACCGTTCGGTACCGAGTGCGTGCTGTCGCTGCAGTCGCAGCGCAATCAAAGCAACGTCGTCTGGATTT
>NZ_LMHM01000003.1 GCF_001427785.1 Lysobacter sp. Root690 | reverse complement strand
TGCACTGTCAACGTCTAAGTGCATCAAACGAGTCAAACACGGCCTGGCGAACTTTCGCAGCCGACTCGGGCATGCCCAACTCACGAAGAAATACGACGGCCGGAAATTCATAGCCCAATGACGCCCGCGGTCGGGTGTTGAACTCGTGAGCGATGCGATCCAACTGCTGCTGGGTGAAATGCGACAAGTCGGTGCCCTTGGGGAAGTACTGACGCAACAGTCCATTGGTGTTCTCGCAGATCCCGCGTTGCCACGGGCTGCTGGGGTCAGCGAAATAGACTTCTACCTTCGTGCGCTGCGTCAGCACCTTGTGCAACGCCATTTCCTTGCCCTGGTCGTAAGTCATCGTTTTGCGCGCCGACTCCGGCAAGCGTCGCAACACCCGGTTGAATCCTTTCAGGGCATCGATCGCCTTGCAGCCATCCACGCGCGCGAGCACGGTGAACAGGGTCTTGCGGTCCACCAGCACGCCGATCGCCGATGCGTTCCGGGCGCCCACCAGCAGATCGCCTTCCCAGTGCCCCGGCACCTGTCGATGTTCGGCCTCAAGCGGGCGATGGTGAATGCTCTGCATGTCCCTGCGTCGCCCGCGCCGTTCGGGTCCCGGCCGCGGCGAACGCCGCGCCGCGCGCTGCTGCTTCAACAGCAACGTCAACTCGCGTCGGATTGTGCCGCGGGGCATCGCATAGATCGCGTTGTAGATGGTCTCGTGCGACACCTGCCACTCCGGTTGATCGGGGTACTGATCGCGCAGGCCTTGGCTGATCTGTCGTGGCGACCAGAACCGCATCAGCCGGTCTTTGACCTCTCGCCACAGCGCGCTGTCCAGCGTGAGTTTGCGTTGCCGGCGCGCGCGGTGGCGCAGTCGACGCGCCCGTGCGCCTGCATGCACCGCATCATAGCCGCGACGCGGGCGGCCCAGGGCCGGCGTCGCGGTTGGGGCGCGATGTCCATTGCGGGCCAATTCGCGCGACACGCTGCTGGCCGAGCGATCCAGCGCACGCCCGATCGCGCGGCTACTGTGGCCCTGCCTCGTCATGATCATGATCACGCCGCGTTCTACTTGGCTGAAGTGGCTGTACTGCGTT
>NZ_LMHM01000002.1:130816-230134 GCF_001427785.1 Lysobacter sp. Root690 | reverse complement strand
GGACATCCATGTCCCGGTAGCGCACGGCGTGCATCCTGCACGCCGCCCTTCGGGTGTCCGTTTTGCTAACGCGAGTCAGTGGCTTCGCGGCGCTGGATGAACTGCGCGACTTCGAGCATAAGCAAAAGCTGGATGGCCTATCTGTAGGAGCGGCGCAAGCCGCGACCACGCCACCGCGGCAACGTCGAGATTTACGCCGTAGTTGCGGTGACGTGGTCGCGGCTTGCGCCGCTCCTACAGGGGCTGCGACGTCGCCACGTCGCCTCGTGCTTGAACGATGGGCGCGACACGCATCACGCCAAACACCACACTCCAGACCGCACTCGCAAAGCAAGAACACTGATTGCGTCGAATCGCGGAACACCCGTCCAAGCCTCGCCCCTTGCGTCCCGACAACCAAAGCACGAACCAAAGCGAAAGCTTCTCATTTGCTGCGCACCCCGCCGAATACCGCTACAATCCGCGCACTTTCCTCCTCCGGGGAGTAGCCCACCCGCGCACCGACCAGGTTCGCGGGGGCATGCGTCAACACACTTGGTCCACAGGCCATGGCGCATGTACGGCAGCCAGCGTGCGATCGAGCCACGGCCTCAGGCCTGGCGACCGACCACGCAGCGACCACGGGCAAGACCGAAGGCAGGCGTTGCGTGCAACCCGGGTCGGGCCACGTGGCGTCCGCCTTCGCGTCCACGCGAATGCCCGACCCTGGAGTTGTCATGGATCTGTCCTACCTGCCGGCCTCGGTCGTCACCACCGCGGTGTCGACCGGCACCGTCGCGCTCGCCGAAATCGGCGACAAGACCCAGTTGCTCGCCCTGCTGCTCGCCGCGCGCTTTCGTAAGCCGCTACCGATCATCGCCGGCATCCTGCTCGCCACCTTGCTCAACCACGCTCTCGCCGCGTGGTTCGGCACCCTGGTCGCGCAGTGGCTGAAACCCGAGATCCTGCGCTGGGTGGTCGCCGCGAGCTTCTTCGCGGTCGCGCTGTGGACCCTCAAGCCCGACCAGTTGGACGAAGCAGAAACCAAGTTCTCCGCGCGCGGCGCCTTCATCGCCACCACCATCGCGTTCTTCTTCGCCGAGATCGGCGACAAGACCCAGGTCGCGACCGTGCTGCTGGCAACCCGCTACGAGCCGCTGTGGGCGGTGATCTTCGGCACCACGATCGGCATGCTGCTGGCTAACGTGCCGGTCGCCCTGCTCGGCAGCCGCTTCGCCGATCGCCTGCCGCTGAAGACCGCGCGTTACGTGGCCGCGGTGGTGTTCGCGGTGTTGGCGCTGTGGGTGGCGATGCGCGGCATCGGCTGATCGCCGGCCGGTTCGCGCCAACCGCGTCCGGCCGAGACGGCGCCCGCAACGGCGCCGTCGTCGCCTGACGGCAACCATGGGCGCGTCGCGAACGGCCCGTTCTCAGTGTCGGGACGATTCGCCGGCACGTTCGGCCGGCACGTTCGGCTGGCACGTTCGTCGGCGCGCGGTCGCGCTATGCTCGCCGCGGGCCGCGCTTGGCCGTAAACGGGAACCGGGATGTACCAAGGCGTGGGCGGTCGGATACGCAGCGTGCTCGTGGCGCTGCTGTTGCGGCCGGACGAAATCATGCTCGAGATCGGCGCCGGCGGCGAACTGCTGGTGGCGCGCCTGCGCGCGGTGCTCGCGGCGATGCTGCTGCTGTTGCCGCTGCTCAACGCGTTCGGCGGCGGCAGCGTCAAGGAAACCATGATCGGCCTGGGCGGGGCGATCTTCGTCAACGTGTTCTCGCAACTGGCGCTGGCGCTGGCGCGGCGGCAGCGCCGGTACCGTTGGCTGCCGTTCTGCACCGCCGGGTTCGACGTCACCGCGACCACCCTGGTGCTGGCGATGCTGGCCGCGCAGCACCTGCCGGCCGGCCTCAACAGCCTGATCGTGTGGTGCGGCTATCTGCTGGCGATCCTGCTGACCGCGCTGCGCAGCGACGGCCGGGTAACCTTGTTCGCCGGCACGCTCGCGCTGGTCCAGTACGGGCTGTTGGTGCTGTGGGTATTCGCCACGGCCGGCTCGCCGGAGGACCTGATGTCCAGCGATTACGGCGCGGTCACCGTCGGCAGCCAGACCCAGCGTCTGGTGCTGCTGGCGATGATGACCGTGGCGACGTCGATGATCGTTTACCGGATGCAGCGCCTGATCGAGATGTCGGGCACCGACGGCCTGACCCGGCTGCCGAACCGGACCTGGCTGACCCACCGCATCCCGCGCCTGTTCGACGCGGTGCGCCGCGACGGCGGCAGCCTGACCCTGGCCCTGATCGACCTGGACCATTTCAAGCGCATCAACGACGACTACGGCCATCGCCTCGGCGACCGTAGCCTGCGCCACCTGGTCACGGTGCTGCGCGAGCAGTCCGAGCCCAGCGAATGGCTGGTGCGGCTGAGCGGCGGCGAGTTCCTGCTGGTGATGCGCAAGCCGCTGGGCACCGCGTTCGAGGAAGTCGACGCGATCCGGCGCGCGGTCGCCGAGCGCCCGTTCGAACCCGGCCGCGGCGCCGAGCCGCTGTGGCTGAGTTTCAGCGCCGGCCTGGTCACCTTCCCGCAGGAGGGCGGCGACCTGTCGCGGCTGCTGCGGCGGGCCGACCTGCGCCTGCAGCGGGCCAAGCAGTCCGGGCGCAACCGGGTGGTGGCGCGGGATCTGTAGGCCAGCGCAGCCCGCAAAAAACCCCGTGATCGCCGCCGCGGCCTCCATACAAAAAACCGCCTGAGCGTCTTTTCAACGCTTAAAACGCGTTTGCGCTGCGCCGCGGCTTGCCGCTGAGGCGGCCAGCCACTAGGCTGCGCCGACTAATTAGACGTCAAAAAGCCGCCGGAGCCCCGGCGCCGGGGAGAGTGGAGTGGATTCGATTTCGCGCGTGGCCTTCGGCCTGTTCGGTTTGGCGGTGCTCGTAGGCATTGCGTGGGTGTTCTCGGTCAAGCGTCGCGCGGTCGACTGGAAACTGGTCGGTATCGGCATCTCGCTGCAGATCGCCTTCGCCGCGGTGGTGCTGCTGGTGCCCGGCGGCAAGGACGTGTTCGACTCGATCGGCAAGGGCTTCGTCCACGTGCTCGAGTTCGTCGGCGCCGGCTCGAAGTTCATCTTCGGCGACCTGATGGACGTCAGCAAATTCGGCTTCATCTTCGCCTTCCAGGTGCTGCCGACGATCATCTTCTTCTCGGCCCTGATGGGCGTGCTGTATCACCTGGGCGTGATGCAGGCGATCGTGCGCGCGATGGCCTGGGCGATCACCAAGGTCATGCGCGTGTCCGGCGCGGAGACCACCAGCGTATGCGCCAGCGTGTTCATCGGCCAGACCGAGGCGCCGCTGACCGTGCGCCCGTACATCAGCAAGATGACCGAATCCGAGCTGATCACGATGATGATCGGCGGCATGGCCCACATCGCCGGCGGCGTGCTCGCGGCCTATGTCGGCATGCTCGGCGCCGGCGACCCGGTGCAGCAGGCGTTCTACGCCAAGCATCTGCTGGCCGCGTCGATCATGGCCGCGCCAGCGACCCTGGTGATCGCCAAGATCCTGGTGCCCGAGACCGGCGATCCGCTGACCCGCGGCACGGTCAAGATGGAAATCGAGAAGACCACCGCCAACGTCATCGACGCGGCCGCGGCCGGCGCCGGCGACGGCCTGCGCCTGGCGCTGAACATCGGCGCGATGCTGCTGGCCTTCATCGCCCTGATCGCGCTGGTCAACGCGCCGCTGACCTGGCTCGGCGAGCAGACCGGCCTGGCCGCCGCGATCGGCCGTCCGACCGACCTGTCGACCCTGCTCGGCTTCGTGCTGGCGCCGATCGCCTGGGTGATCGGCACGCCGTGGGCCGACGCGACCGTGGTCGGCGGTTTGATCGGCGAGAAGGTCGTGCTCAACGAATTCGTCGCGTACACGCACCTGGCCGACATCGTCAACGGCAAGGTCGCGGGCATGTCGCTCAGCGACGAAGGCCGCCTGATCGCGACCTACGCATTGTGCGGCTTCGCCAACTTCAGCTCGATCGCGATCCAGATCGGCGGCATCGGCGGGCTCGCCCCGGAACGTCGCCAGGACCTGGCCCGGTTCGGCCTGCGCGCGGTGCTCGGCGGTTCGATCGCCACCTTCATGACCGCGACCATCGCGGGCGTGCTGACCCACTTCGCCGCTTAAGTTCATGACCGACCTGCCTAACGGCCACGTCGTCGTGGTCGGCTCGTTCAATGTCGACCACGTGTGGGCCTTGCCGGTGCTGCCACGTCCCGGCGAAACCCTCGCCGGCACCTACCACACCGGTCCCGGCGGCAAGGGTTTCAACCAGGCCACCGCGGCGGCGCGCGCGGGTGCACGGACCGCGTTCGTGTGCGCGCTGGGCGACGACGCCGGCGGTCAGCTGGCGCGTGCATTGGCCACCGCCGACGGCATCGACCTGCGCGATCTGCGCAGCGACGCACCGACCGGCACCGCCGGCATCTATGTCGACGCCGACGGCCGCAACAGCATCGTGATCGGCCCCGGCGCGAACGCGCAGCTGTCGCCTGCGTTCATCGACGAACACCGCGCGGCGTTCAGTGCCGCGAACGTGGTGCTGACCCAGTTGGAAACGCCGGTCGAATCGGCCGCCGCCGCGTTCACGCTGGCGCGCGCGGCCGGCGCCCTGACCCTGCTCAACCCGGCCCCGGCCGATGCGGTCGTCAGCGCCGAGCTGTGGGCGTTGAGCGATGCGATCACCCCGAACGAAACCGAGTTCTGCGCGCAACTGCGTCGGCACACCGGCAGCGAACTCGATCCCGACACCCTGGCCGCGCTGGACGATGCGCAGTTGCACGCGCATTGCCGCGCGCTGTTGCCGCATGGCAGCGTGATCGTGACCCTCGGCAAGTCCGGCTGCTTCGTCTCGCACGCCGACGGCGCGCTGCGCGGCGATACCCAGGCCTGCTACCGGGTCGCGGCCGCGGCGGTGCAGGCGGTCGACACCACCGGCGCGGGCGATGCCTTCAACGGCGCCCTGGCCGCGTCGCTGGCGCGCGCGGGCGACCAGCCTTTCGGCGAACACATCGCCTATGCCAACCGCTATGCCGGCCTGTCGACCGAGCGCGCGGGCGCGGCGGCGGCGATGCCCAACGACGCCGACCTGCGGGCGCGTTTTTCCGCCTGAGCTTCTCTTCCGCGTGTGCGGGCGAGCTTCCGCTCCTAAGCCCCTCTCCCGCGTGCGGGAGAGGGGTTGGGGTGAGGGCACCGACGGCAGTCGAAGCACCCTCATCCGGTCCTTCGGACCACCTTCTCCCGCATGCGGGAGAAGGATTCGGGCGGTGCATGCCGGGTTTTCCGCCACTGCGTACTGCCAGCCCGTACGACCCTGCCCGGCTCCCAACACGCCCCAGCTCTCCGCCCGGCCTTTAAATTGAGAATGGTTCGCATTAGCATGCCAACCCTGTCGCAGTTTTCAGGTCCCCGCCCCCATGCCCCGCCTTACCCTCCTCGCCAGCGCCCTGCTGGCCGCGCTTGCCGTGCCCGTCGCCCAGGCCGCTGAAGCCGATGCCAAGGACATCGACCGCGTCACCGTCTCGGCCAGCACCAGCCGCACGCCCAACTCCGAGGCCGCGCTGGCCAACACGATCACGGTGATCGATCAGGAGCAGCTCAACCAGCAGCTCGCGGTGACCCAGGACATCTCGCAGGTGCTGGCCAACCTGATCCCCTCGTTCTCGCCCTCGCGGCAGAAGCTCACCAACGGCGGCGAGACCCTGCGCGGGCGCAAGCCGCTGTACCTGGTCGACGGCGTGCCGCAGTCCACGCCGCTGCGCGAAGGCGGCCGCGACGGCCACACCGTCGACCCCGCCATGATCGAACGCATCGAAGTCATCCACGGCGCCAACGCGCTGCAAGGCCTGGGCGCCTCGGGCGGCATCATCAACATCATCACCAAGCGCGCGCCGCGCCAGGACGGCGAGACCTTCCAGGACCTCAGCATCGGCGCCAGCACCGCGCTGCCGAGCCAGAGCGACGGCACCGGTTATCGCGCCTCGTACCTGTTCGGCACCCGCCGCGGCGCGTTCGACTTCGTCGGTGGCGCGTCCTACGCCAGCGAGGGCCTGTACTACGATGGCAACGGCGATGCGATCGCGGTCAACGACATCCAGGGCGACCTGATGGACGCGCGCACCCACAATGTATTCGCCAAGGCCGGCTGGAACATCGACGATCGCCGCCGCCTGCAGCTCACCGCCAACCGCTACGAATTGCAGGGCAACAACGACTACATCACCGTCAACGGCGACATCCGCACCGGCAAGCTCGCGACCTCCGCGCGCGGCAGCCGCGAAGGCGAAGGCGCGCGCAACCGCTCGACCTCGCTGGTACTGGACTACACCGACAAGCAACTGGCCGGCGGTTTCTTCAACGCGCAGTTGTTCTGGGTCGACTTCAAGGGCCTGTACGGCGCCACCGACTGGGAAGACTTCTGGCGCGACGGCCGCGACCTGCACTGGTGGGATCAGTCGCAGAACGTGTCGGAGAAGACCGGCGGCAAGTTCAGCTGGTCGCGCGACAACCTGTTCGACCAGCGCCTGCGGGTGACCGGCGGCCTGGACTGGAACCGCGACAAGACCTACCAGGAACTGGTGGTCTCCGGCCTCAAGTGGGTGCCGCAAACCCAGTACGAATCGTGGTCGCCGTTTCTGCAGGCCGAGTGGTGGGTCGCCGACAAGGTGATGCTGACCGCGGGTGTGCGGCATGAGCGCGGCACGCTGAAGGTCGGCGATTTCACCACCATCCCGGCCAACGCCGGCGGCAGCCGCTTCGTCGAGGGCGGCTCGCCCAAGACCCGCGAAACCCTGCCGAATTACGGCATCGTGTTCGAAGCCACCGACGCGCTGAAGTTCTACGCGTCCTACTCGGAGGGCTACACCGTCGCCGATATCGGCCGGGTGCTGCGCGGCATCACCACGCCGAACCAGCGCGTCGATCAATTGGTCGACCTGTCGCCGGTGGTGTCGGACAACCGCGAGATCGGCGTGGACTTCGACAACGGCCGCTGGCTCGCCCATCTGGCGGCGTACTGGTCGGATTCCGACCTCGGCTCGCGCCTGGCGTTCGATCGCAATACCCAGAGTTATTTCGTCGTGCGCGAGCGCACCGAAATCCGCGGCATCGAAGGCAATGTCGCGTTCCAGTTCTCCGACGCCGGCCGGGTCGGCGTGGGCTACGCGCAGGCCAACGGCCGCTACGACAGCGACGGCGATGATCGCGTCGACAGCGACCTGCCCGGCATCAACATCAGCCCCGATCGCATCACCGCGTTCTGGGACCAGCGCTGGAACGACACCGTGTCGACCCGCCTGCAGGGCAGCCGCGCGCTCGACCGCGACTTCGACCTCAAGGGCGTGCGCGTGGCCAGTACCGACGGCTACACCACCGTCGACCTGCAGGCGCGCTTCAAGCTGCCGCTGGGCCAGTTGAACCTGGGCGTGGAGAATCTGTTCGACGAGCAATACATCACCTACTACTCGCAAAGCACGCCGCGCAACGACACCTACGTGTCCGGACGCGGCCGGGTGTTCAGCGCAAGCTGGTCGCATCGTTTCTAAACTGATCGATCCGAAATCGACCGCGACCCACGCCCAGCCATGACCGACCGCCAGGCCCCCGCAGATTCACCGCCGCGCACACGCTCGCGATCACGCGCGGTGCTGCGGTGGCTGCACCTGTGGCTCGGCCTGAGCCTGGGCACGGCGTTCGCGCTGGTGGCGTTGTCGGGCACGGTGCTCGCGTTCCAGCGCGAACTCGCGCTGTGGGCGTATCCGCAACTGCAACGCGACGCGGCGATCACCCCGCAGCAACGCAGCCAGGCGCTACAACGCATCGTCGGGCAGTGGCAGACGCCGGGCATGAGTTCGCTCGACCTGCCGACGCCGCAGTTGCCGGTGTGGCAGGGCTATTTTCCCGACAACGAGCGGCGTTACTTCGATCCGGCCAGCGGCGAACTGCTGCTGACCCGCAACACCGGCAACGACGCGGTGCTGTGGTTGCGCGATCTGCATACGCATCTGTTGTCGGGCAAGACCGGCGAGCAAGTGCTCGGCGTGGTCGGCATCGTCGCGGTGTTCATGCTGCTCAGCGGTTTGTACCTGTGGTGGCCGCGCTGGTCGGCGCTGGCGGCGAGCCTGAAGTGGTACCGCGGGCCGCCGACGCGACGCTGGCTCAGCTGGCATCGCGGCCTGGGGCTGTGGCTGCTGCCGTTGACCTTGCTCGCGGCGCTGACCGGCACCTCGATGGTCTACGACGAGGTCGCGCGCAACGCATTGCGCGCGACCTTCGGCGACGGCAAGCCGCCCAAGCCGCCGAAACTCGCCGCCAGCGATCAGCCGGCCGACTGGGACGCGGTGCTGCGCGCGGCCGATGCCGCGGTCGCGCCGGGCGGCGCCTTGGCCGGAGCGCAGTTGCGCCGCATCGGGCTGCCCAAGACCGGCAGCGGTATGGTCTCGATCCGCGCGCGCATGCCGGCCGAATGGCATCCGGTCGGACGCAGCCAGGTCTGGATCGATCCGTATCGCGGCGCGGTGATCGGCGCGCAGGACGCGACCACACAGGGCCGCGGCTCGCGCAGCTTCGACGCCATCTATCCGCTGCACGGTGGCTTCGTCGGCGGACGCGTGTGGCAAAGCCTGATCGCGCTGACCGGGCTGGTGCCGGCGTTTCTGCTCATCACCGGTTTCCTGTTCTGGCGCCGACGGCGCGGGCGCTGACGCAGGTCATCGAGGCCGCGGCCGAAAGGTCTTTTGTGGCAGGGGCTTCAGCGCCGACGCTTCGCTTTCCGATGAGGAAAACCCCCGAGGCGATGCCGCGATCTGAGCCGAAAGCTTCGCAGCCCAAACCCCTGCCCACCCCGACCCGACCTATCGCGACTACGCGACCGCAGGCCACGACAGCTTCAAGATTTGGTTGAGGCAAGCAAAAGAAATCGTCGCTACTCGCGCTCGGACCGTGGCACCACAATCGCAGGCTCCGCCAAACGGGGCTTTGCAAACCATGGATTCCATAGCATCTCGCGGCGAGCGAGCACCCTGGTCGATAGCCCGAACCTGCCTGCTGCTCGCGTGCCTGCTCGGGTGGTCGAACGCGATTGCCGCCATCGCCGTCGCGCCAGCGCCCGAGGCCGGGCCGATCCCGGTAGACGCAACAGCGCAATCCCCGCAGAAAGAAAACACCTGGGCCCAGGGCATCTGGCAGCCGCCGAAGGGCTTGAAGCAGATCCCGATCTGGCCTGACGGCGCGCCGGACATGCAGGGCGTCGTTCAAGGCCCGGAAAGAATCGAAATCGCGCAAACGCCGGACGCGCTCGAGGGGACCACGTCCGAGGCGGCCTGGGACGTCGCCTCACCCACGATCACCGTGTTCCCACCGAAGGGTGAGAACACCGGCGTGGCGGTGATCGTGTTTCCGGGCGGCGGGTTCAAGGCGGTCGTGGTCACCAAGCAAGGCACCGAGATATGCGGATGGATCGCTTCGAAAGGAATCACCTGCATCCTGTCGAAGTACCGCGTTCCCAAAAGCAATCATCATTGGGACAACGAGTGCGAATGCGCGATCACGCCCAAGGTTCCGCGCGCGCTTCAGGACGCGCAGAGAACCATCAGACTGGTTCGCGCCAAAGCGCGCGAACTGGGCGTCGACCCAGACAAGATCGGCGTCATGGGTTTCTCGGCAGGCGGCTATCTGGTCGCGCAGACCAGCAATATCTTCGAGCCGGCCTACAAACCCGTGGACGCGATCGACAAGATCAGCAGTCGCCCGGACTTCGCCATTGCGTTCTATCCCGGCCATCTGTGCCGCCCCGGCGCGCGCCTGGACCCGGGCATACGCGTCAGCCGGCGAACACCGCCCACGTTCCTGTTGCAGGCATGGGACGACCCGGTCGACGAGATCTGCAACAGCACGGTGTATGCGCGCGCGCTCGACGCGGCCGGCGTCGCAGCGGAAGTCCATCTGTTCGCCAAGGGCGGCCATGCCTTCGGCTTGAGGCGCATGGCGCACCCGGTCGTCGCGGTCTGGCCGTCGCTGGTCGAGAACTGGCTGGTCGAAATCGGCGTGCTGGCGCCGAAAGCGCATTGAAAGGCCGGTGCCGCCGCGCTCGACGGCCAAGACGCGCGCACCCAAACCGTTCATTCCTGAAACACCCCCCTCCGACCGGTCCGGCTTCACAACGGCGTTGTATGCACGTGTAACCGGAAGTCACACGTCCGCCACGGGCGGCTCAACGAGGGAACGAACATGTCAGGCAAGTACGTCATCAGCAAGCAGAGCAACGGTCAGTACCACTTCGTGCTCAAGGCCGGCAACGGCGAAACCATTCTGAGCAGCGAGAGCTATACCGCTCACGCATCCTGCGAAAACGGCATCGCGTCGGTGCGCGCCAACAGCCCGATCGATGCGCGCTACGAGCGCAAGCTGTCGTCCAACAACAAACCGTATTTCGTGCTCAAGGCCGGCAACCACGAGGTCATCGGCACCAGCGAGCTGTACAACAGCGACGCGGCGCGCGAGAACGGCATCGACGCGGTCAAGCAGAACGGCCCGACCGCCACGGTCGAAGACAACAGCGGCGGCTGAGCCGACCGACATGGGCCGGTCCGCAGGGGCCGGCCTGAGCGTCGCCGCAGCTGAATCTGCGGCCACGTTCGTTTGGAGGGGGCCGGATCCGAACCGGGCGGCCGCCGAGCCGGCCTGATTGCGCCGCATGGAATCCGCCGCCTCGAACCCGCGGTCGCGAACTCGACGGCCGACCCTTGCGTCCCGTGCCCCTTTGCCGGGCACCTTGCGCCGCGTGGCTTACAATGCCGCCATGCGCATCGGCCCCCACTCCATCGCCCCGCGCGTGATCCTCGCGCCCATGGCCGGGGTCACCGACAAACCCTTCCGCGTGCTGGCCAAGCGCTTGGGCGCGGGCCTGTGCGTGTCGGAGATGACCACCAGCGACCCGCGTTTCTGGAACACCGCCAAGTCGCGCCACCGCATGGACCACGACGGCGAGCCCGACCCGATCAGCGTGCAGATCGCCGGCACCGTGCCGCAGATCATGGCCGAGGCCGCGCGCTACAACGTCGACCACGGCGCCCAGCTGATCGACATCAACATGGGCTGCCCGGCCAAGAAGGTCTGCAACGCCTGGGCCGGCTCGGCGCTGATGCGCGACGAAAGCCTGGTCGCGCGCATCGTCGAGGCGGTGGTCAAGGCGGTCGACGTGCCGGTCACGCTCAAGATCCGCACCGGCTGGGACCACGACCAGCGCAACGCGCCGAGCATCGCGCGCATCGCCCAGGACGCCGGCATCGCCTCGCTCGCGGTGCATGGCCGCACCCGCGACCAGCAGTACACCGGCCACGCCGAATACGACACCATCGCCGCGATCAAGGCCGAGCTGTCGATCCCGGTGATCGCCAACGGCGACATCGATTCGCCGCGGAAGGCCGCGTTCGTGCTCGCGCAGACCGGCTGCGACGCGGTCATGGTCGGCCGCGCCGCGCAGGGCCGGCCGTGGATTTTCCGCGAGATCGCTTACTTCCTCGAACACGGCGAGGAACTGCCGCCGCCGTCGCTGCGCGAAGTACGCGACATCCTGCTCGACCATCTCGAACACCTGCACGCGTTCTACGGCGAAGTCGCCGGGGTGCGCATCGCGCGCAAGCATCTGGGCTGGTACGCGAAGGATCGTCCGGAAAACATCGCATTCCGCGCGGTGGTCAATCGCGCCGATTCGGCGGAGTTGCAATTGCAGCTGACGCGCGATTATTTCGATGCGTTGATCGCGGGCGTGGTGCCGGAGCTGTCGGCGGCGGCTTGAGAATTTGTCGCTTACGCTCGCGGCGATCGGTGCAGGTGCGCGGCGAGCGGGTATCGGGACTTGAGCGCCGCCTACGAAATTCCGCGGCTTGCGCGGGCCTTGCGAGATTTCTCCGGCAAAGGCTGGCGCCGCGACCCGCAGCCTGACCGACAAAACATCGCCGGCATCGAGCGTGATCTCTGATCGCCCAGCCACGCGACCACCGCGCCAAGTTCAGTGCTTCTTCTGCTTGGCCTTCTGCCGCGCATAGTCCTCGGGCGTCTGCCCGTGCTCGGGTACCAGCGGGAACGCCGGCACGGTGCAACCCGGCTTCTCTTCCAACAGCAGCACCGCAACCACATTCGGATTCAAGTCCTTGGCCGCGCCGCTGGCTGCGTCCACGCCGGCTCCGATCAGGCCGCCGATCAGCATGTTGCCGGCCAGCCCGGCCGCGCCCGCGCCGCCGACCTGGCTGCGCACCTGGGCCAGAGCCTGGCGGTAACCGGGTTTGCACAATTCAACCGCGACCGGGTATTTGCGCTTGAGCTTGAGCGTGCACGGCGTCGAGCATCGCTCGCCGTTGGACAGCGACACGGTCGCGCCGCCGGGCAGGCTGTCGATGGTCAGCGACTGGGTCGAGCCGCGCGCGAAGGTCGCGCAACCGGTGCCGGCGAGCGCGAGCAGCACAGCCGCGGCCAAGCCGAGCCGGTGCAGAACATGGTGCATGGTGTACCTCGGATGATCTGACAATGCTTGCCGCGGTCTGTGGAGCGCGTCTGCATGATGCAGTGCGGCCATGCCGGCGCAAGCCAGCGGCACCGATGGATTATGCGACGTCCGATCCGCGCAGTGCCCTGATCGCATCGGAATCCCGTGCTGGATCCCGCGCAAGAATCCGGCGATGACCCTGCGCGGCGGCTACTTCAACGTATCGCTGTGCACCCGAGCGCGCATCGCCGTCGCCTCTTGCAGCGAATGCACCCGTGCGGCGGCTTCGGCATCCGCATCGGCGACGATCGCCGGTTCGTTCCAGATCCGCGCCCACATCGCCGGCAACGCCTGCTTCACGTCCGCCGACCACTTCAGCTGTTGGGGTTCGATCTCGCGCCAGTTCTCGCCGTCGCGCTCAGCCACGGCGAAGCGGAAGGTGTACTCGGGTTCGGCGCCCATGCGCAGGTCGCTCAGCAGCAGTCGGCCGTCCTGCTGCTCGGCCTTCATGAAGCCGTGGTTGAACCATTGCAGCCGATGCACGGCCGGGTAGCCGTTAACCTGAGTGAAGGCGGGAATGTCGGAACGGTAGTGCCGGAACTGCATCGGCCCGCGATCGGCGGCCAGCGAGCGCTCGCCCTCGACGAAACCGTCGGGCGTCATCGCCACCACCCGCCACAGCAGGGTGTTGAACGGCGTCGGCACCGAGAAGCGCGGCGCGTTTTCCAGGCCGAGCTTGGCCAGCGCCGGCGCGGCGTCCTGTTCGACTCGGTGTTTCGCCCACAGCGAACCGCCGAGGTACAGCGAACTCAGGCCCAGCCCGACCAGCAAGGCCGGCTGCGCCATGCGGCGTTCGTGCCAGAACCAGGCGACCACGCAGGCGATCAGCAGCCAGATCGTGTACAGCGGATCGATGATGAACACGCTCGACCACATCACCGGTTTCATCGGCAGCGGCCACAGCAACTGGGTGCCGTAGACGGTGAACGCGTCGAGCAGCGGATGGGTCAGCAGCGCGGCCTGCATCGCCCAGAACCAGCGCTTCGGCGATTCGGCCACGCGGCCGCCGCGCGCGCGGCACCAGCCCCATATCGCCCAGGCCACGAACGGCAGCACCAGCAGCGAATGACTGAGGCTGCGATGCCAGGTCATGCGCGCGACCGGATCGTCGGTGAACAGGTTGACCGGGATGACGTCGAGGTCGGGCAAGGTGCCCAGGGCCGCGCCCGCGAGCAGGGCCGCGCGGCGGTGTTTGGCAGGGGCGATGGCGGCGCTCAGCGCGGCGCCGAGCACGATCTGGGTCAGTGAATCCATCCGCGAATGCTACCGATACGGCACAACGCGGGCGTTTGTTTTTCGTTTTCCCGGGTTGATTGTCGGAAGCCGGTAGCTCCCTGCAGGCGCGGCTTCGGCAGAATAGCGATACCCATTACGTTCGCTCGGGAGTCGTCCATGCCCCACCCCGCGTCCATCGGCATCGTCGCCTGTTCGGCCGAAGGCGCCGCGCTGTGCTATCGCACGATCTGCAGCGAAGGCGCGGCCCTGCTCGGCCCGCATGCGCATCCGCAGATCGCGCTGCATACCCATTCGCTGGCCGACTACGTCGCCTGCCTGGATCGCGGCGATATCGACGGCGTCGGCGAGTTGATGCTGTCCTCGGCGCACAAGCTCGCCCAAGCCGGCGCTCAGTTCCTGATCTGCCCCGACAACACCATCCATCAGGCGATGGACTACGTGCTGCCGCGTTCGCCGCTGCCGTGGCTGCACATCGCCGAAGTGGTCGCGCGCAGCGCGGCCGAACGCGGCTTCCGCCGAATCGGCCTGACCGGGACGCAGTGGCTGGTCGAGAGCGAGGTCTATCCCGACAAACTCGGCGCGCTGGGGCTGGAGTTCGTGCGACCCGATGCGCAGCAACGCGCGGCGATCGGCCGGCTGATCATGGACGAGCTGGTGTACGGGGTATTCAAGCCGTCGACGGTGGCGTATTTCCAGCAGGTCATCGAGGGGCTTAAGGCCCAGGGCTGCGACGCGGTGGTGCTGGGGTGCACCGAGATTCCGCTGATCATCGGCGACGGGAACTCGGTGTTGCCTACGTTGGATTCGACGCGGTTGTTGGCGCGGGCGGCGTTGCGGCGAGCTGTAACTGGCGGGTGATTGCGACGAATGACCAAGCGCCCTCACCCCAGCCCTCTCCCGCAAGCGGGAGAGGGAGTTAGAAGCAGCTCTGCTCCCTGCCGCCTTAAACGGAAGAAGGGGGCAAATCCGTAAGTGGGAGAAAGTGTCAGAAACCTCGCCACTCCCTTCTCCCGCTTGCGGGAGAAGGTGCCCGACAGGGCGGATGAGGGCGGCCAGGCCCGCCTCAAGCGGCGTGCGGCAACTCTTCGTGTACCGCCAATCGCAACGCCCGCGCCGGCAGCATCGCCAAGGTCTCTCCGGTATGCGCAAGCAAGCGCAGCGTGCCGTCGGGATCCTCGGCCAGCGCGGTCAGGCTCTCGACCCAGTCGCCGTCGTTGGCATAGATGCAGCCGTCGCGTTCGAACAACGCCGCGCGGTGGATATGGCCGCAGACGATGCCGTCCAGCCCGCGCTGGCGCGCATCGTTCAAGCCGGCCTGGACGAAGCGCGAGATGTAGCGCTCGGCCGCGCCGCTGCGGCGCTTGAGGAAATCCGCCAGCGACCAGTAGCGCAGGCCGAAGCGGCGCCGTACCCGGTTGGTGAGCTGGTTGCCGGTGAGGATGCGTTCGTACAGCCAGTCGCCGAATTTCTCCTGCATGCCGCCGAACTGGGTCACGCTGTCGTAGTCGTCGCCGTGCGTGACCAATAGGCGGCGGCCGTCGGCAGTCAGGTGGATCGCGCGCCGGCGCACCTGCATGCGCGGCAGCGCCAGGCCGCAGAAGCGGCGCACCGAGCGATCGTGATTGCCGGGCACGTAGATCAACTCGGTACCGGCGCGCGCCAGCGCATGCAGCGCCTCGACCACCCGGTACTGCGCCGCGCCCCAGGTCGCGCGCCGCTGCGACATCCACCACAGGTCGACGATGTCGCCGACCAGGTACAGCCGATCGCAGCGCAGATTGCCCAGAAAATCGGCCAGTTCCGCCGCATGGCAGTGCTTGGCCCCGAGATGCACATCGGACACGAATACCGCGCGGCGGCGTATCGGCAAGGGCGTGATCGATGCTGGGCTCATGACACGTTCTCGCTGGCGACGGGGTCAGGTGTCGGGGGCGGCGTCCGCTTGGTTCGCCGCGCCCGCTTCGGCGCGCGATGGCGATGCGCCGAGGTAGCGTTCGCGCTTCTTCGGGCGCAGGCGCTGCAGGTCGACTTCGATCAGGCCATCGACCGAATCGCTGAACGCCGGATCGACGCCGAACGCGAGGAAGCGCGCGCCACCGGGTTCGCAGAGGTCGGTGTACTGCTTGTAGAGCATCGGCACGCTGGTGCCGAGCGCGTCGAGGTTGTTCTTGAGCACGCGGAACGCGGTCGCCGCATCGAGCTCGTCGAACTGCGGCGGCGCCTGGCGATACACGAACGGCTGCTTGGAGAACGCTTCGGATTCCAGCTGGCCGTAATAGCGCGCGTAATAGGCCACGATCTGCTCGCGCGCATCCGGCGGCAGCGCGGCGCTGATCGACACCGGCCCGAACAGGTAACGCACGCCCGGATGGCGCATCAGATAGGCGCCGATGCCCTGCCACAGATAATCGATGCTGCGGCTGTTCCAGTACTCGGGCGCGACGAAGCTGCGGCCCAGTTCCATGCCCTGAGCCAGACGCGGCACCGCGTCGTCGGCGTAGCGGAACAAGGACGCGGTGTACAGCCCGGCCAGACCGCGTTCGGCCAGCACCCGGCTGCCGCGCGCGATGCGGTAGGCACCGGCGATCTTCGCCTCGGCCTCGTCCCATAGCACGATGTGTTCGTACCAGCTGTCGTAGATGTCCACGTCCAGGCGCTGGCCGGTGCCCTCGCCGACCGCGCGGAAGGTCAGCTCGCGCAGGCGGCCGATTTCGCGCAGCAGCGGCGAACCCGGACGCAGGGTGCCGACCCGGATCTGCTTGCCGTCGAGGGTCTGGCCGAGCGATTCAAGCGCGTCCACGCCCGCGCGCACCAGCGCCGGATCGACCGGGTCGATCAAAGTCTCCGGCCCGACCGGCGCGGCGCGTTCGCGCGCGGTACCGATCGCGTGCAGTTCGCGGCGCACCTCGCGCAGCAACTGGTTCGGGTTGCCGTCGGCCGGCAGATGCAGCGGACGGCCGATGCGCAGGGCGATGCGGCGCGCGCGGCGGGCGAACATCTCGCGCGCCAGCAGGGCCGTACCGGCCGGCTTGAACAGCGCCGAGGCGCCGTAGAACAGCGCCGAATTGCGCGCCTCGATCCGCACCGGCAGCACCGGCGCGTTGGTGCGCCGGGCGAAGCGCAGGAAGCCGCGCTGCCAGCGTCCGTCGGTGACCCCGCGCAGGCCCAGGCGGGCGACTTCGCCGGCCGGGAACACGATCACGCACTGCTCCTCGTTCAACGCCGCCTCGATCGCGTGCAGGCTCTCCGCGCTCGGCCGGCCACCGAGGATGCGGATCGGCAGCAGCAGCCCGCTCAGCCCGTCCAGCGCCAGCAGCAGGTCGTTGGCGATGATCTTGACGTCGCGCCGCACCCGCCCGACCGCGTCGAGCAGGGCCAGCGCGTCGACCGCGCCGGAGGGATGGTTGGCCACGATCAGCAGCCGACCGCTGCGCGGGATGCGCTGCAGCTCGGTCGCATCGAGCAGGTAGCGCGCCTGGACGAAATCCAGCGACGCGCTGACGAAATCGAAATCGCGCAGGTGGCTGGTTTCGGCCAGGAACTGGTCGATGTGGTCGAATTTCGACCAGCGCCCGATGGTCCGGATCAACGGCCGGGCCAGCGCGGCGCGGCGGCCGCGGAACCATTGCGGAAAACGTTCTTCCAGTCGGCGTTCGAATTGCAGCATCGGGAATCGTCGCATCTGAGGGCGGCGGTATGCCGCGCAGCCTGGGCCGGCGCGGCGACAGCCACATGGCGGTTTCGGGTCAGTCGCGTGACAGCGCCTTCCTGGGCGGCTCCACGACTGTGCTTCGCGTGCCCGAACGACATGAAATCCGCGCCGTCCTGGCATGACCGAACAGGGTCCCACGCTCGCTGCGGGCCCGCGCCCGCCCAAAGACCGGGCGGACAACAGGCGTTCAGGAGCCGCTTAACGCCCGGACAACCCCCGGGCACGGCACAATGCGCGCTCCCGGCCGAGGCTGTATCCTATGCGGCCATCTTTTTATCCGAATCGAAGGATATCCGCCCGATGTCGAGCTACCTGTTCACTTCCGAGTCCGTGTCCGAAGGTCATCCGGACAAGATCGCCGACCAGATTTCCGATGCGGTGCTGGACGCCATCCTCGCCCAGGACAAGCGCGCGCGCGTGGCCTGCGAAACCATGGTCAAGACCGGCGCGGCCATCGTCGCCGGCGAAGTGACCACCAGCGCCTGGGTCGATATCGAAAGCCTGGCGCGCAAGGTCATCAACGACATCGGCTACAACAATTCGAATGTCGGCTTCGACGGCCACACCTGCGCGATCATCAACATGCTGGGCAAGCAGTCGCCCGACATCGCCGCCGGCGTCGACCGCAAGAAGCCCGAAGAACAAGGCGCGGGCGACCAGGGCCTGATGTTCGGCTACGCCTGCAACGAAGCCCCGGAATACATGCCGGCGCCGATCTACTACTCGCACCGTCTGGTCGAGCAGCAGGCGAAGGTGCGCAAGCAGAAGAATTCCAAGCTGCCGTGGCTGCGTCCGGACGCCAAGTCGCAGGTCACCCTGCGTTACGACAACGAGCACAAGGTGCTGGGCCTGGACGCGGTGGTGCTGTCGACCCAGCACGACCCGGGCATCAAGCAGAAAGACCTGATCGAAGGCGTGTACGAGCACATCCTCAAGCCGGTGCTGCCGAAGGCGTGGCTCGAGAAGCTGCCGAAGAACAAGGTCCATATCAACCCGACCGGCATCTTCGTGATCGGCGGCCCGGTCGGCGACTGCGGCCTGACCGGCCGCAAGATCATCGTCGACAGCTACGGCGGCATGGCCCGTCACGGCGGCGGCGCGTTCTCCGGCAAGGATCCGTCCAAGGTCGACCGTTCGGCCGCTTACGCCGCGCGTTACGTGGCCAAGAACATCGTTGCCGCCGGCCTGGCCGACCGCTGCGAAGTGCAGGTCTCCTACGCGATCGGCGTGGCCGAGCCGACCTCGATCTCGGTCACCACCTTCGGCACCGGCAAGATCAGCGACGACAAGATCGAGAAGCTGATCCGCAAGCACTTCGACCTGCGCCCGTACGGCATCGTCAAGATGCTCGACCTGATCCACCCGGTGTACCAGCTGACCGCCGCCTACGGCCACTTCGGCCGCAAGCCGAAGGAAGTGACCTACGTCGACGGCGCCGGCAAGAAGCACACCGCCACCGCGTTCTCGTGGGAAAAGACCGACAAGGCCGACGAACTGCGCAAGGACGCCGGGCTGAAGAAGTAAGCCGCCCGCGTACGCAGTCGACATCGCGACAACGAAAAACGGAGCGCCTCGGCGCTCCGTTTTTTTTGCGTCGCGTTGTTGCCGGCATCCGTCGGCGCGTTGAAGCGATCAGGTCTTGACGTAGATCTCCACCCGCCGATTGAGCTGACGGCCGGACGGATTGTCGTGGCCGTCGACCTCGTTCGGCGCGACCGGCTGCGATTCGCCGAACCCGCGTGCATCCGCGTCCTTCGCCGCGCCGCGTTGACGCAACGCCGCCACCACCGATTGCGCGCGGCGATCGGACAAGGACAGGTTGTAGTCGTCGCTGCCCTTGGCGTCGGTATGGCCGCGGATCTGCATGCCCTTGGCCTGGATCTTCGCCAGTGCTTCGGCCAGCGTGTCGAGCACTTCGGCCGCGTCCGGGCGGATGTCCGACTTGTCGAAATCGAACAGCACCTTGTCGTTGAGCGTGATCAGCACGCCGCACGGCGCGCCCGGCACGACGAACTTGTTCAACAGCGGAAAACGCCCGGCCGGCGCGAGCTTCGGGATCGGCGCCATCGCCATCTCGCGCGGCGGCGTGCCGACCGTGCCGCGGCCCTTGCCGTCGTTGCGCACCAGCCCGTCGGGACCGTTCCAGGTGCCCGAGCCGTCGGCGTTGATGGTGATCAGGCCCTGCGGCCCGTTCCAACTGCCCGAGCCGTCGCCGTTGTAGGTGATCAGGCCCATCTCGCCGTTCCAGCTGCCACCGCCCTTGCCGTCCAAGTGGATGGTGTCGCCGCGACCGTTGTAGCTGCCCGAGCCGTCGGCGTTGACGCTGATGGTGGCCTTGCCTTCGTCCTCATCGTCGTCGTCCCTGCCGCCGGTATTGATCGAACCCGAACCGTCGGCGTTGACCGTGATCAACCCGCCTTGGTAATTAGCCGAACCGCTGCCGTCGGCGCTGACATTAAAAGTGCCCTTGCCGTCGTTGCGGGCCAGATTGCCCTGGGCGTCGAGGTGGGTGAGGCCCGCATCGTTGACCAGCGCGCCGTCGTCGCCGCAGCGGGCCGGCTTGATCGTGACGCCCTCGATCGGATTGATCAGCTCCTGCATCGAACTTTCCAGCGCGCGCTGCGCCGGCGTCACGCCGAGGATGTCGGGCACGACGATGGTCGGAATGACCGGGAACTCGCGATCGCCGGCGGTCAGTGGCGCGGTGTTGGCGGTTGGCGCTTGCGCGTTGTTCGCGGTATTCGCCACCTCGGCCGGAGCCGACGCGGCGCCAGCGGTATCGTCGGAATCGGTCGAAGCCGATGCGCCGTCGCCGCGCCCGCACGCGCATACGGCGGCGACGATCGCGGCGAGGGTCAGAAGTCTAAAGGGCACTGCATGCGACATGGTCCACTCCGTTGGTTGTCGGCGGCGTTTATAGCATCGCGGCCACGACAGGTGCGACCGGTGGACCGCGTACCTGCGAACGCGGTCGCGCACTTGATCCACGCCGACGACCTGCCAGCGAGTGGCTCCGCCTCACATCGGCTTCATCGTCAGCCCACACGCGCCGATCACTCTGGGTCCAACCGCGATGCGCGAGCCGATACCGGAAACGACCATGAGCAAAATCAATCCGCTGACTATTTTGTCGCTCGCCCTGATCGCTCTCGGCTGCGCCTGCCTGTTCGCCTTCAACCTGATCGGTTCGACGATCGATGCGCAAGGGATGCTGCACGAGCCGTTCGGACTGATACCGATTGGCTGGTTGTTGATCGTCGGCGGCGCCGCACTCGGACTGGCGGGCCTGACTCGGGCCGTCCTGCGCTGGTCGAAAACACGTTCGGATCGGCAGGCCCGGTAACAACGTGCCAGCCTTTTTCGACCGCTGGCATTGGATATTCGACTGAGAAACCGAGGCGCTCTACGAACGCAACTGACTAGGATCATGGATAAACCCGCACTAACGAAACACGGTCCATCGACGACGCTGCGTTTCGCTTCTTCTGATCGTAGCGGCGCAAAAGAAACGGAGCGCAAGCGCTCCGTCTCCAGGTGACTCGAAACGTTGTCGGATTTACTTCGCGGCCGCTTGCTTCGTCGCCTTCACGGCAGACTTCGCCTCCGGCTTGGCATTCTTCACATACAACTCCAACCACCGATTGGTCTCGGCCATCATCTGCATGATCGATTCGCGCGCGCGGTAAGCGTGGCTTTCGTTCGGCAGCATCACCAGTCGGGCGTGGCCGCCCAGGCCCTTGATCGCGGCGTACATGCGTTCGCTCTGGATCGGGAAGGTGCCGGAGTTGTTGTCCTGTTCGCCGTGGATCAGCAGCAGCGGGTCCTTGATCTTGTCGGCGAAATTGAACGGCGACATCGCCTCGTAGGTGGATTGCGCCTGCCAGTAGTTGCGTTCCTCGGCCTGGAAACCGAACGGGGTCAAGGTGCGGTTGTAGGCGCCGCTGCGGGCGATACCGGCCTTGAACAAGCGGGTGTGGGCGAGCAGGTTCGCGGTCATGAACGCGCCGTAGGAATGGCCGCTGATCGCGATGCGGTTACGGTCGGCGACGCCGCGCCGCACCACTTCGTCGACCGCGGCCTGGGCGCTGGCGGTGAGCTGCTGGATGTAGCTGTCGTTGGGCTCGTGGTCGCCTTCGCCGACGATCGGCATCGACGGGTTATCGAGCACCGCATAGCCCATCGCCAGATACGGCAACGGCCCCCAATAGCTCACCGCGTTGAAGCGATACGGCGAATCATTGACCTGGCTGGCCGCGCTGGCGGATTTGAATTCGGCCGGGTACGCGTACATCAGCATCGGCAGCGGTCCGTCGCGCTTGGCATCAAAGCCGGCCGGCAGATACAGGCTCGCGGTCAGCTCGACGCCGTCGGCCCGCTTGTAACGGATCTGTTCTTTCTTGATGTCCTTGAGCTGCGGCGTCGGGTGCGGGAAATGGGTGAGCGCTTGCGGCTCGGCATCGGCCGCGGACAGGTCGCGCAGGGTCAGGTTGCTCGGCTGGGTCGGCGATTCGCGCGTGGTCAGCAGGCGCTTGGCGTCGGCATCGAGCAAAGCCATCGGCTTTTCGTAATACGGCGCCTGCGAATGGAACACACGCGTGCGTTTCTTGTCGGCCAGATCGAAGCGGTCGAGGAACGGACGGTCGCCTTCGGCCGAGGCGCCTTCGCCGCTGTAGTACAGGATGGCGCCGTCGGTGGAGGTCAGCAGGCGCTCGCGGCCGTTGGCGTCGCGCTGCATCAGCGGCTCGCCCGGATCGTTGTAACGGTCTTCGCTGCTGCCCTCATGGATCAACTCGGGCGCGCGATCGCCGTGATCGGGCGCGACGCGCCATTGCCGGACCTGACGCGTCTTCCACCAGAACTCCTCGATCAGGGCCAGATCGTCGCGACCCCAGCGCGCGCCCTCGAAACGCGAGGCCAGGCGCGCCAAAGTCTGCGGCGGCTTGTCGAACGGCGCGGCCTGCATCAGCACCGCGTCGCGGATATCGGCCGCACGCGCGGGATCGCCGCCGTCCTGCGCCTCGGCCCAGACCAGGGTCGCCGGCACGTCGCTGCGCCAGGCGATGTCGCGCACGCCGGTCGGCACCGCGTCGTTGCCGGTCGGCAAGCCTTCGACCAAGGGCAGACGCGCGACTTCGTGTTCGAACTTGCCGTCGGGCGTCAGCACATCGATGCGATGCGCGAACCGCGACGCCGGCACCTGATACGAGAACGGCCGCTCCAGCGTCGTCGCCAACAGATGACGGCCGTCCGGCGACGGCTCGACTTCGACGTACAACGCCGGCAATCCGGCCTTGCTCACCTGGCCGGTCAGATCGACCGTGGCCAGTTGCGAGCGCAGGTAGTACTCGAACAGGCGCGCGTCGTTCTCGTTGCGCAGCAGGTCCTGATAGGTGCGGATCTGGCGCACGGTGGCGCTGGCCTGGGTTTCCTGCGCGGCCGGACCGGTCGGCGTGGCATCGCTCGGCGGCGTCTCGCCCTGCGCTTCGGGCTGCAACTGCACCAGCAGACGGCGGCTGTCGGGCATCCACTGGTAACCGGCGCCGACCGTGTTGAGGCCGGACACCAGCTTGCGCGCGTGCATCGTCTCCAGTTCGATCAACCACAGCTCGTTGGCCGCGCTGGCCGTGTCGATGCGGTTGAACGCGATCCAGCGCTGATCGGGCGACCACTGCAAGGTCGCCAGCGACAACGGCGACGGCAAGCCTTGAATCTCGATGCGCTTGCCGGTGCCGGTATCGAGCAGGCTCAACTGGCTGCCGAAACTGAAACGACTCTGCGCGCGGACCCGCGGATGGATGCGCAGGCCGGCGAGTTTCAACTCCGGTTGCGCGACCACGGCGATGCCCGGCAGCGACGGCGTCTGTACCAGCGCCACGCGGTCGCGACGCGGGCTCAAGAACATCTGCGGCGGGCGCGGCGCATCGACGATGGCCTGCAGGGCCTTGGGCGGCAGCTGGTAGCCGTCTGCGAGCGGCTTGTCTACGGCCAGCGCGGCGTTGCTGGCTTTTTGCGCGGCCATGGCCGGCGGGGTCAGGCCCAGGGCCAGCAGCAGGCCCAGCACGAGCAGGCTGTGGGTGCGCCGCGGCTGGCGGCGGGTCGCGTGACGGATCGTCGCGAGGGATGTCATCGAATGCGGTCCTCAGGGAAATGAACGTCGGAGTCGCGGGACCGGCGCGGCGCGTTCACACCAACGGGGCCGGCCCGGCGCTCCCCGCCCGAGCTTAGCCCGCGCGCGCCGCGGGCGGCTTATGCCATTCGGGCCGATGGCCGTGCCGGCGCGGTCCGGCGCGGCGCGATGAATGCCGGTTCAGGCCGATCAGGCCGACATAGGCCGGTTCAGCCCCGATCGGCGCGACGCGACGGCGCACCGTGCGGCTGTCATCGGCGCCGCGATATACTGCGCGCTCAGCCCGCCGAGGGGCGCTGCGACCGTGAACGCCACGGCCAGGCTCGGCGAGGCGCAGGTCCCAACGGCGCCCGGTTTGAGTCCAACGACTCGCCGGACCCCGGCATCCGCCGGCTCCCCAAAGAACTGGAGCGACATCCAATGAACGCAGCACTCAAGACCTTCTCGACCGAAGGCGATTACAAGGTCGCCGACATCACTCTGGCCGACTGGGGCCGCAAGGAAATCGACATCGCCGAGCACGAAATGCCGGGCCTGATGTCGATCCGCAAGAAGTACGCCGTCGCCCAATCGCTCAAGGGCGTGCGCGTGACCGGCTCGCTGCACATGACCATCCAGACCGCGGTGCTGATCGAGACCCTGCGCGACCTCGGCGCCGACGTGCGCTGGGCCTCGTGCAACATCTTCTCGACCCAGGACCACGCCGCCGCCGCGATCGCCGCCAGCGGCACCCCGGTGTTCGCCTGGAAGGGCGAGTCGCTGGAAGAGTATTGGGATTGCACGCTCGAAGCGTTGACCTTCCCGGGCAACGGCACCGACAAGCACCTCGGCCCGCAGCTCGTCGTCGACGACGGCGGCGACGTCACCCTGCTGATCCACAAGGGCTATGAGCTCGAGAACGGCGACGGCTGGGTCAACACCGCGTCGGGCAACCACGAAGAACAGGTGATCAAGAACCTGCTCAAGCGCGTGCACGCCGAGCGTCCGGGCTTCTGGCACACCGTCGTGCGCGACTGGAAGGGCGTTTCGGAAGAGACCACCACCGGCGTGCATCGCCTGTATCAGCTGGCCGAAGCCGGCGGCCTGTTGGTCCCGGCGATCAACGTCAACGACTCGGTCACCAAGTCGAAGTTCGACAACCTCTACGGCTGCCGCGAGTCGCTGGCCGACGGCCTCAAGCGCGCGATGGACGTGATGCTGGCCGGCAAGGTCGCGGTCGTGTGCGGTTACGGCGACGTCGGCAAGGGTTCGGCCCACTCGCTGCGCGCGTACGGCGCCCGCGTCGTGGTCACCGAGATCGACCCGATCAACGCCCTGCAGGCGGCGATGGAAGGCTTCGAAGTCAACACGGTGGAGAGCACTCTCGGCCGCGGCGACATCTACGTCACCACCACCGGCAACAAGGACGTGCTGACCCTGGCCCACATGCAGGGCATGAAGGACCAGGCGATCGTCTGCAACATCGGCCACTTCGACAACGAGATCCAGGTCGACGCGCTGGTCGCTTCCGGCGCCAAGCACCTCAACATCAAGCCGCAGGTCGACAAGTACACCTTCGCCGGCGGCAACTCGATCTTCCTGCTGGCCGAAGGCCGCCTGGTCAACCTGGGCTGCGCCACCGGCCACCCGAGCTTCGTGATGTCGAATTCGTTCTCGAACCAGACCCTCGCCCAGATCGACCTGTGGGCGAACAAGGACAGCTACGAGGCCAAGGTCTACATCCTGCCGAAGAAGCTCGACGAAGAAGTCGCGCGCCTGCACCTGGAAAAGATCGGCGTGAAGCTGACCACGTTGACCGACGACCAGGCCAAGTACCTGGGCGTGTCGGTGGACGGTCCGTACAAGCCGGATCATTACCGCTACTGATCGCTCGCCTTCGGGCGAAGATCGACAGCAAAACGGGCGCCTTCGGGCGCCCGTTTTCTTTACTGGGGCGCAGAACCAAGACTTCGCATTGCATCGGCCGCCGATTGACCGCGTCGCGGCTCGCGCCGCTCCTACAGTCTGTCTTCGACGCCACGACCGCCTCCTGTAGGAGCGGCGCAAGCCGCGACCGCGCAAACCCGAACCACTGCGCAACCAGGCGAACACTGTTTCCACACAACCTCGTTACAACGCCAAGCGCTCGCGCAACTCGCGCGATTGCCGCCGCGACACTTCGATCCGGCTGCCGTCCTTGAGCTCCAGTTCGAAGCCGTCGTTGACCGCCAGATCGATCGCCTTGACCGCGCGCAGGTTCACCAAGGTGTTGCGGTTGGCGCGGAAGAACAACGCCGGGTCCAATCGCGCTTCGAGCGCGCTCAGGCTGCGCGCGAGCAACGCGCATTCGTTGCGGAACCAGACCCGCGCGTAATTGCCGTCGACCACGATCCGGCTGATTTCGCGCAGCGCCACGAACCAGCAGCGCTCGCCTTCGCGCAGGAACACCTGATCGTCCGCGCCGAGCAGGCCGCGCGGCGCGGCGCCGAGCCAGGGCGCTTCCGGCAGGCGCGCACGCGCGCGTTGCAGCGCCGCGGCCAGACGCAAGGCGTCGACCGGCTTGACCAGATAGTCCAGCGCATTGGCTTCGAACGCGCGCACCGCGTACTGGTCGTAGGCAGTGGTGAACACCACCAGCGGCGCACTGTCGAGTCCGTCAATCACATCGAAGCCGGTGCCCGACGGCATCTGGATGTCGAGCAGCACCAAGTCCGGACGCAGGCGCGCGATCGCGGCCTGCGCCGCGGGCACGTCGTCGGCTTCGCCGAGCAGTTCGATGTCCGGCAGATCGGCGAGCAAGGTGCGCAACTCCTGCCGCGCCAGACGGGTGTCGTCGACGATCAGCACGCGCAACGGGCGAGCGTTCATTGCGGTATCTCCAACTGCGCGATCACCCGGTTGCCGCGTTGCTTGAGTTCGAAACGCCCGGCGTTGCCGCCGTGGGCCAGGCGCGTGCGCAGATAGGCTAGACCGACCCCGCGTCGCGCCGGCTCCGGGTCGATGCGGCCGGGATTGCCGACCTCGATATGCAGCCGTCCGTTTTCGCAATGCGCACGCACGCTGAGTTCGCCGCCGCCGGGCGTACACGCGATGCCGTGCTTGACCGCGTTCTCGACCAAGAGTTGCAGCGCCATCGGCGGCAACCGCGCGCTCAACGCATTAGCGTCGATGTCGCGTTGCACGCGCAGGCGATCCTCGTAATGCACCGCCTCGACCGCGAGGTAATCATCGACCACCGCCAGTTCCTCGGCCATGCTGGCCTGCTCGCGCTGACTGTGATCCAGGGCGTGACGCAAGGTATTGGAAAGCCGCGTGACCAGTTCGCGCGCGCGCTCGGTGTCCTCGTTGATCAGCGCGCGCAGGTTGTTGAGCGCGTTGAACACGAAATGCGGGTTCAGGCGCGCGCGCAACGCGTCTAGTTCGAACGCATTGCGCAACGACTCGGCGTTGAGCCGGGCGATCTCGCCTTCGCGATAACGCTGCATCGCCATGGTCCAGCTCCACAATGCGGCCCACAGGCCCAGCATGAACGCGGTATTGGCCCAGTACACGAACAGCATCGCCGGGCGGTAGCCGGTCGATTGCGGCAACGACACCCAGCCCTGGCTCAGCGCCAGCTTCAACGCCGGGATCAACAGCAGCTGCGCCAAGGTCGCGCCGAGCAGCACGCACAGCAACAAGCGCGCGGCTAGCCGGACCGGCCCGAGTTCGAACCAGTGCCGCCGCAACGCGATGCGCCGCATCGCGCCGCCGATCACCCACAGCTCCAGCGACAGCAGCACGCTGATCAGGATCGAGCCTGAGCTCATGCCGCCGAACACCACCGCCAGGGTCAGGTTGAACACGGCCAGGCCGGTCCAGAACGCGGCGTCGGCCAGGGCGGTACGCAGTTGCGTTCGCGACATGCGGCGGTTTCCGTCGAAAAAAATACAATGTCGATAAGACAGAACACGGCCGCGACGAAGCGCGGCCGTGCTTGAGCATCACACCAGGGGCGCGATCAGCCGCCGTGGCCGGCGCCGGCATCGATGAAACCGCGCACCTGATCCTGCAGCCACTTCGGGTCGTCCCACATCAGGAAATGGTAACCGGCCTGGCTCAGTTCGATACGCACGCCATCCAAGCCGGCGTACTGGGCCTTGAAGATCGCGGTCGTCGACTCCTTGGTCGCGCCGTAGGTCGCATACGCCGCCCACGAACCGAGCAGCAGGGTCGGCGCCTTGATCTTCGCCAACTGCGGTCGCAGGTCGGTGACCATCATTTCGTACATCGCCTGCGCGGTGGTGGCGCGATCGCTGGCCTCGCCCCATTGGACCAGGGTGGCCACGCGCTTTTCGTCCAGGCTCATGCCCTTGACCGCGTTGGCGACGCCCAGACGATAGGTGTCGGCATCCTGTTCGGTCATCCGCTTGCGCATCGCCTCGGCCATCGGCTTGACCGACTCGGCGGTCGCGGCCGGGTTCTGCAACGCGCCCAGGAACGCCAGCGAATCGACGATCACCAGACGATCGATCGCCTTGGGCTGCTCGATCGCCATCTCCAGTGCGATGAAACCGCCCAGGCTATGCCCCATCACCACCGGTTTGGCCAGCTTGCGATCCTTGATATAGGCCAGCAGACGATCGCGCATCGAATCGGCGAAACGATCGGTCTTGACCGCCGGCGCGCCGGCGAAACCGGGCAACTGCACGATGTGGCATTGCACACGGTCCGCCTGCAGGGCCGCGCAGGTCTCGCGCCAGGTCTCGCCGGCGCTGTTGAGCCCCGGAATCATCAGCACCGGCCGGCCCTCGCCGACGACCTCGACCGACAGGTCCTGAAACTGCACGGTCTTGGCCTGCGCGCCGCCGGCCGCGATCAACACAGCGGCAGCCAACGCGATACGACGTAGCAAACGCGAACGGGATAGCGGATTCATCGAAGGGCTCCAGAGCCTGAGTGGTGGACGCACCTTGCCCGGTTCCCCGCGTCGCGTCGGCGGATAAATGACGAGCGGCCGCGGCGGCTGGCGAGCGGCTTGGGGGCTGGAGGAGTGGCGGGGCGGTCTGGCTATGCATCATGCGGATGCCGTCGCGTGGGTCGGATGCACCATGGCGATGGCGGCCTGGGCGATGGCCCACCGTCATGAGCACAGAACACCTTTCGGAGTTGGATCAACTACAGCTAACGATTGGACGATGGCCTACCCGTGCATACGGACAAAGACAGACAGCCCGGTCTGTCATCGCTGATGGCGCAATTAAATTCACTGCGTGCTATTCGAGCAACGGCAGGCACGCGATCAATCGAATCATCCAGCGCCCCTCATGACCAGATCAAAATTCAATCGCACTTGGCCTCACCCGCTGGCTGAGCGTAAAACCCCCTTGACGCCGCCGAATCCATGAAAAGCACACCCGACTGAGAATCGGCACAAATCGAGAAGACCTCCAAGGATTCACTCCTTGTAATTTTAGCCCAGTGCGGAAACTCGACATCGTCCATAACGGCCTCTCGCTTGTCTCCGCGCAGCAGCACGAAATCCGAGTTCTTACCGGGCCGAAAATCCGCGCCGAAAGAGAAGCCGACACTCAGAGCACTGATTTCCACCGAATGACCTTCGGTTATATCGTGCGCGCTGGCCGGAATAAACTCAGGCACCCAGCCGCGATCCATGGCTCCACTTGCAGCCAACTCACGGTAATTGTCATAGCTACTCACTGTCACATCCGAGCAACCCGACATAGCGCAAGCAAAGCATGCGAGGAGGACAACGAACGTCTTCATNCCGCGACACTGTGGCCATTCTCGCCAGCATCAATTCCATCAGGATAATTCACTGGCCCTTACGAGAATTGAAAAGCCGCGTGATCCACGATGACTTTTCGACGCGCGGCGGGACTTGTCGTAAAGACAACGCGAGCCCTGACTGCATGGCATCGGTGCGGGCCTGATCGCGACTTTGCCGCTCCTGACGGCGAAATCACTCAGCCATTCGCCGCAACGACCAAAACGCAATATCCCGTCGCATCCGATAGCCATTGCGCTCATACAACCCGATCGCGCGCGGGTTCTCGTGGCTGACGTGCAGAAACGGGACGCGGCCGTGCGCATGGTTGTCGTTGGACAGGAAGATCAGCAAGCGGCGCGCGTGGCCGCGGCCGAGGAAGTCGGGATGGGTGCAGATGGCGCTCAGTTCGGTGTAATCGTCGGTGCCCATGCGCTCGCCGGCCATCGCGGCGAGGCGGCCTTCCTGGTAGATGCCGAAGTAGCGCCCCAGTTGCATGGTGTGCGGGCGGAAGTAGTGCGGGTAGACCAGCGCGGTGAGCGCGAGTACGTCGTCGCGATGACTCGGGTCGAGTTCGACGATGCGCGCGCTGTCGTCGCGCGGCGCCGCGGCGATCGGTTCGGGACAGATCATCTGGGCCAGATCGGTGATATGGCGCAGTTCCCATCGCGCCGATAGCGCGGGGGTGCGCGCCAGCAGCAGCGCGGTGTCGCCTGGCGGCAGCAACGACGGCAGCAGGTCTTCGATGTCTGCCGCGTCGTCCGCCACGCCGAGGAACGGCGCGATCTGTGCCGGGTAGCGGGCGACGCGCGCATCGCCAAGGGCGAGCGTCTGGTGACGGCTGCGCAGGGATCGCCAGATCGGGTTATCGAGTGGGTGATCGGTCATGACGAAACGGGATGGGGAAACCGCTCCCATCTATAGCGCAGTGGCAGCGGAGTCGCAGCAGGTTTGCGTCGAGTTCGTTGTTCGCAAGCCGCGATNCCGCGATGCGTATCGCGTCATCCCCGCCGCTCAGTCGCTGGCCGCGCGCAATCGGCGGGGCGGCGGCTTTACCGCCAGCCTGTCGCCATCAACCCGCCGCCGCTCTCGATACCATTCATCGCGATAAAGAGATATTATCGGATCTTCCCACCGCCGCGGCCCCGCCCATGCTGCCGATCAGCTTCGAGTTCTATCCCCCCAAGACCGACGAACAACGCGGTCAGCTCGACAAGACCGCGCTCAAGCTCAAGCCGTACGCACCGAGCTATGTCTCGTGCACCTTCGGCGCCGGCGGCTCGACCCTGAATTACACGCCCGAGACCATTCGCCGGCTGCGCGCCAAGCACAAGCTCGACGCTGCGCCGCATTTGTCCTGCGTCGGCGGCACCCGCGCCGAGATCCGCGAACTGCTGCAGTTGTATCGAGAGATCGGCTGCAAGCGCCTGGTCACCCTGCGCGGCGATCTGCCCTCGGGCATGGCCAGCGCCGGCGACCTGCGTTACGCCAATGAACTGGTCGAATTCATCCGCGCCGAAACCGGCGACCATTTCCATATCGAAGTGGCGGCCTATCCGGAAACCCATCCGCAGGCGCGCGACGCGCATTCGGACCTGGAGAATTTCAAGCGCAAGGTCCGCGCCGGCGCGAACGGCGCGATCACCCAGTATTTCTACAACGCCGATGCGTATTTCCGTTTCGTCGACGACGTGCGCGCGGCCGGCATCGACATCCCGATCGTGCCGGGCATCATGCCGATCTCCAATTTCAGCCAGCTGCGCCGTTTCTCCGACCTGTGCGGCGCGGAGATTCCGCGCTGGGTCGCGCAGCGCATGCAGGCCTACGGCGACGACGTCGACAGCATCCGCGAATTCGGCGCCGACGTGGTCGCGCGCCTGTGCAGCCGCTTGATCGAAGGCGGCGCGCCGGGCCTGCATTTCTACACGCTGAACTTGTCCAAGCCCACGCTGACCGTGCTGTCGCGCATCGCCTGATCGCGCGATGCCCGCATCCACCGGTCGTAAGCACTCGGCCGGACGCGCGTTCGCGACGCGATATTCAGACACATTAAGACATCTCGTTTGCGTCACAAAAATTGCCTTTGGTGCCTAGCACCAAAGGCGAATTGCTAAGCGAGTTCTCAGCCTGCGCTTGTCCTGCGACAAGTTCGGTCTTGAGCCTTGCGACACGACGGTAGCCCACTGACTCCAGGATGCATCGCCGCGACGAGCGATGCCCTCGCGACCGCCGTCGCGCACCCAGGCCACGGGTGCGCGGCGCGCAGCGGTCCTCAATGGAGAGTGAGCATCATGTCCGCACGCCACGCACTATTGCCTCTGAATTTCGCCATCGCCCTGTCGCTGGGCCTGGCCGGCGCCGCCTCGGCCGCCGAACCGGCTCCGCTGTTCTCCACCCCCGCCGCCAGCGTCGCGCGCAGTCTCAACAGCGATCTGGCCTATCGGGCGATCAAGTCCGATCGCGCCGCGGTCAAGATCGACCTGGTCCGCGCCGACGCCGCGCAGATCAACGAAACCCAGGAAGAACTCCTGCTCAACCTCGCGCCCGGCGTCAATCTCAAGGCGCACAAGCTGCAGGCGCAACGCAAGGCCGACGGCATCGTGATCTGGCAGGGCCTGGTCGGCGATCCGAACACCCAGCTCAAGCGCATCAATAAATTCACCGGCGCCGAGCTGATCGACAATCCGGAAGAATCGGCCATCATCGTGCGTCAGGGCGATCAGATGTCCGGCACCGTGCGCACCGGCGGCAAGCTGTATCGCATCGATCCGCTCAAGAACGGCGGCCACACCGTCAGCCTGATCAACGAAGCGTTGATGCCGGCCGATCATCCAGCCGAGGCTTACAGCGCCAAGCCGATCGTGCCGTTCCTCAACGATCCCAAGTTCGACGAAGCCGCGGCCGTCGAGAAAGCGCCGGCGGTGGTGCGGGTGATGGTGGTCTACACCCAGGCCGCCGCCAACGCGGTCGGCAACACCTTGACCAAGGCCAATCTGGCGATCACCGAGAGCAACCAGAGCTTCGCCAACAGCGCGGTCAACGTGCGTTTCGAACTCGCCGGCCAGTACACCAACAGCTATGTCAGCGCCGGTTTCAACACCGACCTGAGCCGTTTCTCCGGCACCAGCGACGGCTATCTCGATAGCTACCACACCACCCGCAACACCATCAAAGCCGACGTCAACGTGCTGATCATCACCGATCCAGCGTACTGCGGTCTGGGCTATCTGAACTCGAACGCGGCCAGCGCCTTCAGCGTGGTCGGCGCCAGCTGCATGACCGGCTACTACAGCTTCGCCCACGAGATCGGCCACAACTTCGGCGCGCACCACGATCCCAGCAACGGCACCAACACCGTGTATCCCTACGGTCACGGCTACTGGGGCCCGGGCAATGCGTGGCGCACGATCATGGCCTACAGCTGCGGCAGCAACTGTCCGCGCCTGAACTACTGGTCGAACCCGAACATCACCTACAACGGTTCGCCGATGGGCACCGCGGCCAAGAGCAACAACGCGCGCGTGTTGAACGAACGCGCGACGACGGTGGCGGCTTTCCGCAACTGATCGCGCTCTACCCTTCTCCCGCTCGCGGGAGAAGGTGGTCTGAAGGACCGGATGAGGGCGCGCGAGGCATCGAACGACGACGCAATTCGGGCTTACCCTCACCCCAACCCCTCTCCCGTAAACGGGAGAGGGGCTTTTAGCGACGCGATTTCAGGCATACGCACTGGGCACAACCCGCCACCGGCGCTAGTCTTCGCTGATGCCCGTGCCCGCCCGACTTCGTCTGCTGCTGTTGCTGACCGCCGCCCCCGCCGCGTTGTTGCTGCATTCCAGCCCAGCGCAAGCGCAAATCCGCCGCTGCACGGATACGCACGGCAATTCGGTCTATACCGACCGCGACTGCGCCAGCGCCGGCGGCGTCGACCGCCTGCCGCGCGGCGCCGCGCCCGCGAGCGCGCAGCAAACGCCGTACACCGGCGGCTGCGCGCGCAATCTGCGCGACCTGGTCGGGCAGATCACCAGCGCGATCGACGCCCACGACGGCAACAAGCTCGCCTCGGTGTATCACTGGGCCGGCATGTCCGACGATCGCGCCTATGCGGTGATCCAGCGCCTGGATGCGATCGCGCAACGTCCGCTGCTCGACATCGCGCCGGTGATGCCGTCGGTGCCCGAACCCGAAGCCGTTCCCGGCGCCTGGACCACCTTGCCGCCGGCCGCGCCGAACGCCGCGCTCGCGCCGCTGCCGCCGATCAAGCCGTCGGCGCCCGCGGGGCTGGGCCGTCCGGCCGGTATGAGCGGCGAACAGACGGCGCAAGCCGCCCCCGCCGGCGAAACCGCCGCGCAGCCCACCGCGGCCCCTGCGCCGGTGCCGCATCGGCGCGCGCCGGTCGCGTTGCGCCTGGAACAGACCTTGGGCAACGGCGTCACTCCGTCGCGCACCGTGTTCGGTCTGACCCGCCACTACGGCTGCTGGTGGATCAAAGGCTGAACAGGCGTGCCGCCACGGCGCGGCAACGCACCGGCTAGGCATCGGCTTGGGTCGGCCCCCGGGCGCAGGGCACAATAGCGGTTTCCCCTCCCCACCACGGAAGCCGACGATGCAATACCCCGAATGGATCTGGCACAACGGTGCGATCAAGCGCTGGGCCGAAGCGACCACCCACGTCATGTCGCACGCGCTGCACTACGGCTCGTCGGTGTTCGAGGGCATCCGCACGTACGACACGCCGAACGGCCCGATCATCTTCCGTTTGAACGACCACAACACGCGGCTGTTCGCCTCGGCGAAGATCTACGACATGGGCATTCCGTACTCGCTCGAGCAGCTCAACGCCGCCTGCCATGAAGTCATCAAGGCCAACGGCAACACCACCGATTATCTGCGTCCGGTCGCGTATCGCGGCCTGGGCGGCTTCGGCCTGTCGGCCGACACCCCGACCGACGTTGCCGTGGCGACCTGGAAGATGGGCCAGTACCTCGGCGCCAGCGTGCTCGAGGAAGGCATCGACGCCTGCGTGTCGAGCTGGCAGCGGTTCGCGCCGAACACCATTCCGGCCGGCGCCAAGGCTGGCGGCAATTACCTGTCGGGCCAGCTGGTCGCGCGCGAAGCGCGTCGCCTGGGCTTCGGCGAAGGCATCGCCTTGGCCTCGACCGGCCTGCTGTCGGAAGGCGCCGGCGAAAACCTGTTCCTGGTCTTCAACGGCGCGCTGCACACCACCCCGGTCAGCGCCGCGCTGCTCAACGGCCTGACCCGCAACACCATCATCACCCTGGCGCGCGACGTCGGCATCGAAGTGGTCGAACGCGACCTGCCGCGCGAGTACCTGTACCTGTGCGACGAGTTGTTCATGTGCGGCACCGCCGCCGAGATCACCCCGATCCGTTCGGTCGACGGCCGCCAGGTCGGCACGGGCCGTCGCGGCCCGGTGACCGAGCGCATCCAGGAACTGTTCTTCGGCCTGTTCAACGGCAAGACCGCGGATAAGTACGGTTGGCTGGAAGCAGTCAAGTAAGCCGTAGAGGTCGAATAACTCGACGCGGCAAGTAGGCGCGAATGCGCTTAGCCGTTCCCCCCTTTGCAAAAGGGGGGCCAGGGGGGATTCGCTTTTGCTTTGCTTCTGTTTCTGCTTTTGTCTTGTCAAAGACGCAACAGCAAAAGCAGAAGCGAATCCCCCGCGCCACGTTTCAAGTACACCCACCGTAGTTACGCAAGGCGCAGCCCCCTTTTCCAAAGGGGGCGCATCGATACGCGGCGCGACGCATAGGCCTGCGGGCTACGAAGCCGCCGCGCAATTGCGCATCGGAAATATCAGCAGCGTTGAGTGATGCCTCCGCATCGCAAAGCCTCGCATCGTCGCAGCGATCAAACGATCAACGCAGACACGGCCACGCACGTGGCCCCGGGTCTCAATCCACCCGCTCAAACTTCAACGTAGCCACCACCCCGACCGTCTCGCCCGGCTTCACCCGCACGTCCCAGCCATACAGCTCGCACAGACGGCGCACGATCGACAGACCGATGCCGCCGCCCTGCGAATGGCCAGCGTGGGTACCGCGATACCCGCGTTCGAACAATTTGGCCGCGTCCTCGGCACTCAGGCCCGGACCCGAATCGATCACCTCGACCGAGCGAGGATGCAATCGCACCACGACCTCGCCCTGGGTGGTGTACTTGACCGCGTTGCCGATCAGGTTGCCCAGCGCCACCGCGACCGCGGCTTCCGGCGCGTCGACCACCAGGCCGCGCTCACCTTCGACCCGCAACGCCAGCGCCTTGCCGCCGAGCTGGGCGCGATGCGCTTCGAGCAGTTGTTCCGACAGCTTGGCGATGTCGGTCGCGCCATGGCCGCGCTCGTTGCGCGACAACAGCAGCAGCGCGCTGATCAGGTCGGTGCATTGCTGCTCGGCGCGCTGGATACGCAACAACCGGTTGCGAGTCTTGTCCTCGATGTCCGGCCGCGACAGCAACAGTTCGACCGCGCCCTTGATCACCGCCAGCGGCGTGCGCAGCTCGTGGCTGACGTCGGCGTTGAACTCGCGGTCGCGCTGGACCACGTTGGTCAGGCGCTCGGCGTAATCGTCCAGCGCCTCGGCCAGCTGACCGACTTCGTCGTCCGGAAAGTGCGCGGCCAGCGCCTCGGAGCGCGAACTGCGGCCCGAGCGCTTGAGCCGGTTGGCCAGCTCCGACACCGGGCTCATGACCCGCGACGCGGCCCACCAGCCGACCAGCAGCGAGAACAGGGTGAACACTAGAACCGACAGATAGATCGCGCGGTTGAACTGCGCCTCGCCGCGCGTGGCCTGGGTCATGTCGTAAGCGAGGAAAAACCACTCGGTCGCCGTCTTGCGCACCCCCAGCTTGTACGAGAACGGGCTGCCGTCCGCGTTCTTGCCCTGGATGTTGTGGATGCCGTCGGGCAGTTCGTACCACTCGGGCTGCTCGGTGCGCAGCGCTTCGAACCGATCGCTCTTGACCACGCGTCCGAGCATCTGCTGCACGCCGAACTCGGGCTTGGCGTTAGGCGCCGAATAGAACTGCCGCGCGTACTCGTCGATGTTGCGATTCATCACGTCTTCGACGATCTGATTCTCGACCCGCGTGCGCGTCCAATTGGTCGCGAACGCGAACATCGCGGTCAGGCCGAAGCCCAGCAATACGAACGACAGGATAATGCGACTGCGCAACCGTCGCCGGAAGCGCTTCTTCTTTTGCAGCCGCGATGCGGACGGGTCCCCTGAGGCCACGCGATCAACCGTTGCTTTCGGGCGCTGCGATGCGATAACCGATGCCGTGACGGGTCTGGATCAGCGGCGTGTCGAACGGCTTGTCGACCACCGCGCGCAGGCCGTGGATGTGCACGCGCAGGCTGTCGGAGTCGGGCAGTTCCTCGCCCCACACGCGAGTCTCCAGTTCCTGCCGCGTGACCACCGCCGGCGAGGCTTCCATCAGCGCCTGCAGGATCTTCAGCGCGGTCGGGTTGAGCTGCAGCAGCTTGCCCTGACGGCGCACTTCCAGGGTGTCGAGGTTGTATTCCAGATCGGCGGCGTTGAGCACGCGGGTCTGCACGCCGCGGCCGCGACGCGACAGCGCGTTGAGGCGGACTTCGACTTCCTGCAACGCGAACGGCTTGATCAGGTAATCGTCGGCGCCCGAATCGAAGCCGGCGAGTTTGTTGTCGAGGCTGTCGCGCGCGGTCAACATCAGCACCGGCGTCTGCTTGCGCGCTTCGTTGCGCAACTTGCGGCAGACCTCCAGGCCGTCGAGGCCCGGCAGGTTCAGATCGAGAACGATGGCGTCGAAGTCGTGCACGACCGCCAGGTGCAATCCGGTGATGCCGTCGGCGGCGAAATCCACCGTGTGGCCGCGGTCTTCAAGAAAGTCGCCGAGGTTGGCGGCGATGTCTTGGTTGTCTTCGATCACGAGTATGCGCATGTGCTCTTCCCAGTGGGTTGGCGTTCGACCGTGCGGCGACGCCCGGGGTTCCGTCATTCGGGCCGCTGCACGATGCGCAGCGGCGGCAAGCCGAGGATTCTGCCAGAGCGAATGTAAAGTGAACGGAAAGGTGAACGGGGCCGAGGGCTGCCGTTCAAGCGGCGGGGCGTCGGCATAGGCCGAAGGTCATGGGTCGCTGCGCCATCGCAACCCAATCGATTTGCCCCTGAAAACCGCGGCAAAAACAAAAAGCCCAGACGCGGGGCCACCGCGCCTGGGCCAAAAGGGTATTGCCCCGATTACCGTAACCTGCTTCGACCAGATCCCTATCCGTAACGTTCTGACGAGGAGCGCGACTTGGAGGAGCTGCAGTGCTGCGGTCCGGTAACGCTACGCGGATTTCGATTAAACCGCCGTTAAAAGCGCTGTTAAATAAAAGTTATTCGCAACCCGAAGTTGCGCTCCCGGCGGCCCGCGCCTTCCGGGCCGGGGACCTGCCGTTCGGCGGGTCGCCGGCAGATGACCTGCCAGGCTTGCCATTCCACAGGATCGGGCAAGCCCGGCCGCCCCGGCGAGCCCCGTTCAGCGTTTTCCGCCGGCACGTCGGGGGGTCTTGAGCTGGATCCGGCCGGCCACGTACTGGATGATTTCGCTGGCCACGTCGACCCCGCTGGCCTCCTCGATGCCCTCCAGGCCCGGCGAGGCGTTGACCTCCAGGACCAGCGGACCGCGGTCGGACCGGATCAAGTCGACGCCGGCCACGCCCAGGCCCAGGACCTGGGCCGCGCGCACCGCGACCTCCTGCTCGGCCGCGCTGGCGCGCACGCCCTTGGCGGTGCCGCCGCGGTGCAGGTTGGAGCGGAAGTCCCCCTTGGGGGCTTGCCGCTTCATCGCCGCGACCACCTTGCCGCCGACCACGAAACAGCGCAGATCCGCGCCCTTGGCTTCGGCGACGAACTCCTGCACCAGGAAATTCGCGTACAGGCCGCGCAGCGCCTCGATCACGCCCTTGGACGCCGACAGCTTCTCGGTCAGCATCACCCCGGCGCCCTGGGTGCCCTCGTTGAGCTTGATCACGTGCGGCGGCGGGCCGAGCATCGACAGTAGGTCGGCGGTGTCGTCGGGGTTGTCGCCGAACACCGTCGCCGGCAGGCCGATGCGCTGCGCCGCCAGCAGCTGATGGCTGCGCAGCTTGTCGCGCGCGCGCAGGATCGCGTCGGAGGTGTTGGGCGTGTAGGTCTCCATCAGCTCGAACTGACGCAGCACCGCCGAGCCGTAACGCGTGACCGAAGCGCCGATGCGCGGGATCACCGCGTGGTAACCGGCGATCTCGCGCCCCTTGTAATGCATCTGGAACCCGTCCGAGGCGATGCGCATGTAACAACGCAACGGATCGAGCACGCGCACGCTGTGGCCGTGCTCGCGCGCGGCCTCGACCAGACGGCGCGTCGAATAGAGCTTGGTGTTACGCGACAGGATCGCGAGCTTCATCGGCAGAATTCATGTGAATGAGGAAGGACGGCGCGCGTCGGGCGCGCGGCTCAGGTGCGGCTGACCCGGCGCCGCGCGCGCCCATGCAGGAACGAGCGCGAAGGGTCGACCGTGAACAGGTGCGTCACCGCGGTGCGGCCAAGCAACATCGGAAAGCGCATACCGCGACGATCCGACAGGTTTATTTCAATTTCGCGTTGCGTACCGGCCAGACTCAGCACGGTCTGGACGAAGACGCGGCTGGTGCGATGACCGCCGGAGTCGGTGACGAAGCGTTCGTCGAACACCGGCGCGGCCGCTTCGATCACGTCGGCGCCAACCACGCCCGGGCTGAGCCGGAACCCGACCCAGGGCTGGCCGCCGTCGACGTAACGCCACTGCGCATCGACATGCAAGGCCGAACTGCGCGCGCCGGTGTCGATCTTGGCGCGCACCGCGGCGATGCCCAACACGGGCAAGGCGGCGACCTCGCGCCAACCGAGGACGATCTTGGACGACATCGCACCTCCGCTGTGGCGATTGCAATCGGGTAGGGACGACCGCTTCGGCTTGGACCGCGACGACCCGAAGTCGTTCCGTTCCACTCGCGTCGCGGCGACAAAAAACGGCGACCTCGCGGCCGCCGTACGTATCGGACCGAAGCGGGCGCGGATCGTCCAGGCCCAAGGCTACGGTGCGATGCGCGGCGCCCACTCAGGACCGGGCGCGAAGCATAGCGCGCCGGCGATGCAGCGTCGATTGCGATCGCGGCGGTCGTGAGCGTGCGATTGTGCATGGTGACGATGCAATGATTTTTTTACATCGCCCGGCACCGATCCACTGAACCCTTCAGGGTCGGCAATAGCGCCGTTCGTACTCCAGTTCGCGCTGCAAATCCGCCGAATCGCCCTGCGATGCGAGCCCGTCGATGTTGGCGCGGGTGCGCTTGCACGGGTCTTCGCCGCGCCCGCCGAACATCTGCCCGAAGCGCTCCACCGCGGTGGCGAGGGAACGTGGCTGCTGCATTTTGAAACGCTGCGTTGCGTGTCCCGGCAGGGTCGGCGCGCGTCGCTCGAGCAGATCGGCCGCGGGCGCGTCCCAGGGCGCGCGCGTGGCGCGCGCGGGATCGGTCACGCGTGGATCGATCTGCACGGCAGTCAGGCCGCTGGGCGGATCTTGCGGCGCGGGATCGACCGGCGGCAACGACGCAGCGATCGTATCGACGCGTTCGCGCTGTGGCGGTTTGCGTTGCGCTGAGGCAACGCGATCGCGTCGTTCGGGCGGTTGCGCCGGCTGCGGAAGCTGCGACGTTCGCGCGGGCGGACGCGACGGCGCGGCGATGAAGATCAGCGCCAATACCGAATCGTCCTCGACCGCATCGGCCGGCATGCGCCATTGCATGGCGACCCAGATGAAGCCGGCATGGACCAGGGCGACCACGCCCCACGCACACGCGCGTTCGGTGCGCGCGACGTCGCGCTTACTCGCGGTCATGTCGCCATGCGCGCTTGGTCGACACCTGATCGCGCGCAAGCGCATCGCATCCCTGCCCCATCGTCCGCATCCGTTCGTCTGTCGACCGCGTCGGAGTGTGCCAACAACCACGTCGGTTGCGCAGCCTGTCAACTTTCGCAGTTGCTTGCGGTTAAAGCGGCGACGATCGCGCTAACGAATTGTTAGCAACGCGCGCAGCGCAGGCGTGCAAGCGGCGACGGTGCGGGCCGCGGAACGTCGCGACGCTGTTTCGTTGGAACCGCCGATTCGCCCTGCGCCGCAGCCGCCATCCAGACAGACGCCGCCCACATCGACCCGCTCATCCGAATCCAGCAAGCGCGATCAACGAAACCCCATCGGGCTGGCACTCGGACCATGGAGCCCTCACGCCGCACCGCATCCGGCAACCGCCGCCTGTTTCGCGCAACCCCCCGATATCGGCGTTTCCGTCGCGCACCACGTCAGTGTCCCTCCCCTTGACCCGCTCGGTGTTGACTGGCCGCGGCCACCCTTCCGACCTTTCTCCGACAGACCTTGCTCGACCATTTTCCCAAGAATCTGCTTTGCGTCGCGCGCGGCCGGCGCCCGCGACCCGGAGCAGAGCTACGGGAGTCGCGATGCTTGTGCGTGTGATCAAGGACTGCCTGGCGCGGGTGGTTCCCTTTCTGTGCTGCTTCGGCATCGGCCTGGCGGTGCTCTCGCTGTCCCGCCTCGGACTCGCGCTGTGGCAAGCCGACGCCGTCAACGACGCCGACGCCTGGTCGCGCGTCCTGTTGCAAGGCATCCGCGTCGACATCGCGGCATTGTGCATGTTGCTCGGCATCGCCACCGCGCTGTACCTGCTGCTGCCGGCGCGGGTCGCGCGCCACGCGCTGGTGCGGGTCGTCATGGTGACGTGGCTTGCGCTGTCGCTGACCGTGCTGGTCGCGTTGGAACTGGCCACGCCGACCTTCATGCAGGAATACGGCTTACGGCCCAACCGCATGTTCCTGGAATACCTCATCTATCCGCGCGAGGTCGCCTCGACCCTGGCCAAGGGCCACCTCGTCAGCGCCGCGTTGGCGTTGCTGCTGAGCGCGATCGCCGGCTGGCTCGTCTGGCGCTTCGCCAACCGCCAGTTGCGCGTGAGCGCGCAGTCGAACGCTCACTGGAGCGCGCGCCTGCCGTTCGCCGTGGTGCTGATCTTGCTGGCGGCGCTCGGCATCCGCTCGACCCTCGGTCATCGTCCGATGAACCCGGCGATGATGGCTTTTTCCAGCAACGCAACGGTCAATACCTTGCCGTTGAACTCGTTCTATTCGCTGGCATACGCGGCGCGCGACTGGCTTCGCCACGATCCGGGCGCGCGAATCTACGGCGGCGCGGCCGATGCCGAGGTCGTCAAGGCCGTCACCGACGGCATGCAGCTTCCGCATGACGCCTTCGTCGACCCCAAGCTGCCGACCCTCGCCCGCCGCCCGCCCACTTACACAGGCAAGCCGCGAAATCTGGTGATCGTGCTCGAAGAAAGCCTGGGTGCGCAGTTCGTCGGCAACCTGGGCGGACGGCCGTTGACGCCGAACATCGATCGGTTGTCCACGCAAGGCTGGGCGTTTGAGCGCCTGTATGCGACAGGCACGCGCTCGGTCCGCGGCATCGAAGCGGTGCTGACCGGTTTCACACCGACGCCGTCGCAGGCGGTGGTCAAGCAACCACTCAGCCAGCAGAATTTCTTCACCCTGGCCGAAGTTCTAGGCCGTCGCGGTTACGACACCACTTTCTACTACGGCGGCGAAAGCCACTTCGACAATATGCGCGGGTTCTTCCTGTCGAACGGGTTTAAGCGGGTGATCGAGCAGAAGGACTATCCGCACCCCGCGTTCACCGGTTCCTGGGGCGTGTCCGACGAAGACCTGTTCGATCGCGCGCACCAGGAATTCGCGCGCATGCATCAGGCGGGCAAGCCCTTCTTCGGATTCGTGTTCAGCTCGAGCAACCACGACCCGTTCGAATTCCCCAGCAACCGCATCGAGCTCTACGAACAGCCGCAGGCCACGCGCAACAACGCGGCCAAGTACGCCGATTACGCGGTGGGCGGATTTTTCCGCAAGGCGATGGCGTCCGAGTATTGGAACGACACTATTTTCCTGATCGTCGCCGATCACGATTCAAGAGCATTCGGACGCGACCTGGTGCCGATCGACAATTTCCACATCCCCGGCGTGATCCTCGGCGGCGCGGTCGCGCCGGCGCGCGACAAGCGCATCGTCAGCCAGATCGATCTGCCGCCGACCTTGCTGTCGCTGATCGGAATCGATACGCCCACGCCGATGAGCGGTCACGACCTCAACCAACGCGATCGATTCCAGCCCGGCCGCGCGATGATGCAATACGACAAGAACTTCGCCTGGATGTCGGGCAAGGACGTCATCGTGCTGCAGCCCGGCCAACCGCCCAGGCAATTTACCTATACCCCCGGCGAGCGCATGACGCCCGCGGCGTCGATCGACCCGGCGCTGGCGAAGACGGCGCATCTGCAGGCCTTGTGGGGGACTGTGGCCTACGAACGTGGATGGCATCGCTTGCCTGCTAAGGCCGAGTAGTCGCGATCTGTAAGAGTCGATCGGGTACATGCCGTCAATTGTGGCGTGCGGATCGCACGACCGTCTTGGCACGGCGTGAGCGAAAACGTAGCGCGCTGGTGCAGGCGCGTTGAAGCGGCGCAAACGCGGCATCCATCAAATGGTGCGGCGAAGGAAAGCATCGCCGCCCCCCTGATCGCACGCATCGAAATCCCGGAAACAACGACGGCCCGATCCATGGGATCGAGCCGTCGTGGCGTGCCGCGTCATTGACTCAATGTCGATGCCTGGCGAATCTGGAGCGGGTGATGGGAATCGAACTGCATCGAACCCACCCGTTTCCAAGCCGTTCAACCACTTGCTCCTACCTCAATCAGGAACCGGTGATACCCAACGCGATACCAAGACAGGACTGCAACGCTACCGCGTCCCGCCTCCGTGCAGCAACCGCTCTCCGCTCCGTGCAATGCGTCCAAGGTCTGGGTCGTCTTCAGCCCTACAGGGTCATGAAATCGAACCGCAGTTTGCGTTCGCCACGAATCTCGCTTTGATGAAATCTCCACCCAGCGGGAGATGCTCATGCAAGACCTAGCCCAACGCGTATCCATCGCAACCCAGGTCCTGTGCACGCTGATCGGCCATGACCGATGCCGTTCCATGAACCGAGGACGCCTGATCGACATCAACCATGCGTTTAAGGTCGCCGACGCGGTGCTGCTCGTCTCCACCCGCATGCCACCGACCTACGATTACGACCCACCGTCCAACACCGGTACCCGGCCGGAGCCGGATTGCCCCAAACCGTCCGCCTCTGAAAAGTCACCCGCTCCCTCGGAAGCCTCCAGCCCACCGGAGCCCCCACCTGATCGCCGGGGCCCGCGGCGGTTTTCGCGGTGATCGGAAAGCTCGTCTGCCCAACCCAGCACCGGACCGGCTGATCCGTGCGTTAGGGCACCGGCCGCCTGGCCCCTCGCCAAGGCCCTCTTGAGGCTTGCTCGACTGCGACCGTGACCGTTTAGGCGCCCCCTCCCGTGCGCACCACGGGAGGGGCTTCGCCTGGCCGATCGCGGCGCGGCTTTGCGTAGGAACAACGAGACACAGGGGAGTTTTTGATGAAGATCCAGGGAATGTTGGTGGTGACCATGATCCTGGCCGCCACCAGCGGCTGCGTAACGACGAAGGAGTGGTCAGCCACCGGCGGCAGCAGGGCTGATGGCGTGGTGCGCTTGTCCTACGAGGTCGGCGCGATGGAGCAAGCACAACTCAGCGAAAGCCAAGCCATCGCCATGGCGACCCGCCGCTGCGCGACCTGGGGCTACACCGGCGCCGAAGCGTTCGGCGGGACAACCCGCCAGTGCAACCAGCCCGGCGGGTTCGGCGGCTGCGCGACCTGGGTGGTCACCAAGGAATTCCAGTGCACCGGCACGGGCGCTCCTCAGGCCGCAGGCGGCAACACGGTGATCGTTTCGCCCGTCGTTACTGCCAGCGCAGGGCCTTCCGCAGCACCGGCTCAGCCGGCTGCGTCAGAACCCGGGTACGAGGCGGCGTTGCGCCACGCGGCCACCCGCGGTTGCAGCGCAGCGGGCATTTCCCACGTGAGCGGCAACGTGTTTCGCGCCAACTGCCCGGCCACCGGACGTTCGCTGATCCTGCAGTGCCAGGGAGCGACCTGCAAAGAAGTGGATTGAGCCCACTGACGCTCTGGGCAGGCGGAACCAGCGACGATGGTGGCGGCCCTATCGGGCGCCACCACGGAACGGAGCGGTTCCGCCACGCTCACATCGCCCGACCAAAGGGCCGGCAGGCGCGCGGCCTTGGAAGCCCCTTGCGCGGCCCTTCTCGCGGAGGACGTCCCGCCTGCGCGGGGCGCCCGTCCTTCCAGCCTCAGCGCGGTGGCCGCGGACGCTTCGGCGTCAGCGTCGAAATCGTAGCCGGGCCTTGGCGGGGAGCGCTGCCGCTGTCCCCGCCACCGACCACGAGCACCGGGGACGGAATGGCCATCCCGAGGGCGGCGGCGTTCGCCGCGCGTTGGTCCACGGCGTCCTGGGGAGCGGGGTAGCGCTTCATCAACATCCGGCTCCAGGCCTCCAACTCCTGGGCGCTGGTACTCGCCAGTTCCTCGCACTCCTCCAAGGTGTCGGCCGCTGCCTCTTGGCTTGCCACGAAGTAGGCCTTGCGCTTGACCTTGAGCTCGAACGCCCGCGCACGGCGACGTCGGCGCCACTCGCGCTTGGCCCAAGGCCCCGATCGCGGGCGTTCCTTGCCCATCTGCTCAAGCGCGGTTTCCGCCTGATCGACAGCAGCGATCGCCTCGGTCAAGACGAGTTGCCGCCGCTCTCCCTCCGCGGAGTCCTTCTTGAGCTGGCGTAGCCGCCAAACCAGGTTCTTCAGGTGCAAAAGAAACTGGGGTCGCTCGTGGTACGCCCGCAGGCGCTCCGTGCTGTGCTTCAGGAAACGCCCGGTCATGACGAGGATCTTGTCGAACCAAGCGCGAAACGGCTCGTTCCACAGCTTCTCGGCCTCCACGAGCAACGCGGCGGCCTCCGCGTGTGGGCTCCCTGCGCCGGGGTCGGGCGCGAGAAGGGCGAGCCGCACCCGGTCCTCGTCGTCCAGGTGCGCCACGATGCCGCCCGAGGAGGAGGCCAAGAGCCGGTTGGGCAAGGTCGCGTCCGTGCCGCGGCTGGCCCTGCGCCAATCCATCAGCCGAACCAACGCTTCTTGCTGGTTGTTGCGGCGGATGGCTTTGTTCTCCTCCACCGCCTCGACCTCGAAGCCCATTCGATACAGCGCCATGGCCTCTTTGCCAATGTGCCTGGTCGGCTCCCGGGTCAGCTCGATGGCCTTCCCCGAGTCCCCGTTCCCCCAAGCTTCCTCCGCCTGCGCCGACAAGGTGCGGTGGTCGACGCGGGCGTCCACCCTCGCCATCGTCAGGTGGCGATTGATCACATCGCACACCATCGCGCGCACCCACATCACCTGCTCCGTACAGCCAGGCCTGGCGTCCAACTCACGGGTTTTCTCAGTGAGCCCGTCGGGCCCCATGCGACGCGTCGTAGCCAGAATGTGGACGTGGTGGTTCAGCCCGCCCGGCGCGGTCGGGGTGTGGATGCAGGCCTGAGCTGCGAACCCGTACCGTGTCACCAGGCGCTCGGTGAGTTCCCTCACCAGTGCCGAACGCTGCAACTCGTTCAACTCGTGCGGCAGCGCAACTTCGAACTCTCGGGCGACGGCGGCGTCCTTGCGCCGTTCTGCCGCCTCCGCGGCGTTCCAAAGCTGTTGCGGGATTCTTCCCCACAGCGCAGCCCCCTCAGGCAACACGAACTGGGTCTCGACGACACCGCTGCGCACACGGTAGTCGTGCTTGATACCGGTCTTGTCATCGAAGAGCAGCAACGCGGCTCGGTACGCGGCAGCCGCCACTGAGGAGTTGCCCTTTGATCGGCTCAACGTTTTCACTTGCATGTGATAAATGGCCATACGCTCTCCTGGTTGGGCGTCTACGGTGTGGAGAGGAGCTGCGCATTGGCAAACGCTGGTTTTTAGAGTGGATTCAGCCTCGAGGGCGGTGGTGGCACGCCGTTGGGGTCAAGGGGCAGAGCCCTTGCGCACGCGTTGCCAACGGCAATGCATAAGTGCGCTCTTCGCTCCGCCTTACCGCCCACGCTTTAGCGCTCGGCGCTTTTCTGTGCCGGGTTTGCCGTTTCTTTTTCACACTTCCAGCAGCGGCCGGCGTTTCGGGAACTGCACTTCGCGGCACGTGCTTGACACTACGACCGCCTCTGCTTGAATCGAAGCATCGAATGCGAGGGTCCAAGCATGGGGATGAAAGATCGGCTGCATGAGCAAATCAGCAACGCGACCTCGCGGCTCGCGAAGCTACAGGCGCGCCAGTTGCTAGCGTCGCAGCGGCAAGCAGAAAAAGACCGAGCCGCCCGCCGCCGGCAGGATCGACTGCGGCGAGAGCGCTTGGCGGAGTTGGTGATCGCAGCGGGCTGCGATCACCTTGCCGACACTGAAATCGTGGGCGTGCTGGTTCATTACCGCCAAGAAGCCACCGAAAGCCAGAGAACGGAGGTCGAGGCACTGGGCAATGCTGCCTTAGGAGAAGAGGCGATCTCCGACACGTAACGACCATGTCGCAACCCTGTCCAGTTCGAGTGTAGCGAGAACCATCGACGCGCAGGATGCGGCTAAAGCTTGGAATTGATCCAATCCCAAACGTCGCGATTGAGCCAGCCGCTGTTCGTCCCAGCCGTAACCTGAGAAATGAAGATTCTGTCGTTGTCGTCCATTTTTGTTCGCAAGTCATTAGAGATTTGTGCGGCACTCCAGGTCGTCGAGACCCATCTCACCGTTTCCAAGGCAGGATCGCCCACGTTTTCGTACCTGTTCAGATTTTCGATGAACTCCTTTCGAGCTTGCGCGTAGTTGGAGCGCTCCTTGTTCAAGTTCCACGTCACGACGTAAACAGCCATGCCACTTCTCTCCCCTGTAGGAGCACGCGTCATTGCGTGCTCAAGCTTTCGACTTATTGGCGTTTAGCGAAGCACGCGCTCCTCTCTCCAGCGTTCACGCCGCAAGGTGCAGGTGCGTGATAAATCCTGGCATAGGCGCTTCGCGGTGAAGCCAACCACCACAGCGCTCCCCACGATGTCGGTAACGTAACGGAGTACAGAAAATGGCCAAGGAAACCAGTGGCGGTGGCGGCGGTGGAAAATCCGGTGGCAGTGGTGGTCGCGGCCCCACCGGCGGTGGCGGAAGCACCTCGGGCAGCGGCGGCCGGGGTCAAGGAAACGGCGGCGGCTGGCCCAGCATGACCGGCAATCCCTCAGGCGGCGGCCGCAGCAACGGGCCGCACCCCCGGCAAGTAAGCGTCAGCACGACCAGACGCTGGCCAGGAAGCCGTCGCCCCGCGCCTACAAGAACGCTACTTGGCAATTTCGAGCCAAACTTCAGGCCGAGCGACTGACGGCAACGGGGGGAGGTGCTGTCACGCCAAGGCCCTGGAAACCACGCTTCTGCGCCATGGAAAACCCCGAGGCGTGGTCCACGGGGTGCCCACCGCTCATTCCACGAAGCGATCAAATGACCTTGTTGCCCGTCCCCTGATCGTCCAACTGCGGCTCGTTGTCGGTGTTGACCGAATTGCCCTGGCCCTTGAACGTTACTTGGCGGTAGTTGCGTCCCAGCAGCGTGTTTTGATCGCCGGCGATGGTGGCGTGCCCCACCTCGGTCATGTTGAAGGTGTTGTCCGAGCCCACCGCCACCAACGTTTCGACTTTTTCGTTGAGAACGGTGACCTGCGTACCTTCGACGCGGATCGACTTGGCGCGATCCACGTTCACCGAACCGTTCGAACCGGTGATGATCACATCCCCGCACTCGCCGTCGAGCACGGTCGAGAACTCGTTCTTGGTGATCCTCACGTTCGACCCTTGGCTGCAGGTGGCGCCGCTGGCGGGGTCCACGAGTTCGTTGGACATCGCGCTGCCGATTCCACCGCCCGTGCCGTCGGTGCAAGCAACCGCGGCGAAGCACAAGGCCGACACGGCGAGCAGCCTCGTGTAACACCGCAGGTGATCGGTGCTCGCGCCGTTGCGTTGTTGGATTTCAACCGTCATCGAAGCGTCCTTGTTTGGAAACGGGCGGATCACTGGCCGGCCGCCTTTTTCGCAGGCCTCGCAGCCTTCTTGGCCGCCTTCTTTCCAATCTTCTTGGCAGCGCCGCGCGAGGCTTTCGTCGACGCGGCGCTGGCGGGAGCCTTGACGGAGGTGCCATCAATGGCGGGGAAACGCCCACCTTCGTTGGTCTTGCGCCAGGCCTTGCCCTCGGCACCCTTCTCCCACGCCGCGAAGGCGATTGGGGTTCGGCCGCGCCCGGTCCAGGTTTCGCCAGTGGGTAGGCGGTACTTGGGCGCCACCTTGCCGATCTTTCGAGCACGGGAGGCACGCGCCGGCGCCTTGGCCGTTTCGGCGCCCAACTCGCTTCCGGAGATTTTCGCCAGCTTGCGGCGCTGCGCCGGCGTCAGCACCTTGGCGTATCGCTGAAGAACTTCGATTGCTTTGGGAACCTCGGAGTCGCGTTTCTCGACCAGCTTCTTCTGGGCTTCCAACTGCTTGATCTCGGCGTCAATCGACTGAAGTGTGGTCAGGGCCAATGGGGTCGTCCTATCGAGGAGAAGCCCCGGTTATAGCATCGATCGCGATTTCGCCAAGTCATTCCCGAACGCCCCCCGCCATTCGAATGACCACGAAAATCTACCGGCGGCCTCGCCCTCCCTTGTGAACTCGGAGGTCAGCGACAGGCACCGCGTGGGCGCCGTGTGGGCGCCGTGTGGGCGCGGCAGCCAGACAGTGGCCCCGCTCAGGGAGCGGAGCGTCGTCGTTCGCGGACGGCACCGAAGCCGCCGCGGCTACGCTGGCGGCGATCGACCTGCCGCACTGGTCTACATGGGCTCGGCGCGAAAGTCGCTCACCAGCCATCCGTGGGCGTCGCTGAGGGCGTCGGCAATGTCGTCGGAGCTATCACACCGAACCACCGTTTCGTGCGGCAGATCCGGCGTTTCGTCATCGGTGTCCCAGACGATCTCCGACACGAAGAAGGACTTTTCGGCGGCGCGCGGCGGCTCCTCGCAATGACCGGCCTGAACCGCGGCCAGCAGCTGGTGGAGGTTCAGCCGATCGTCCGTGTAGTGGACCTCCCACGCCTCGGTGTTCTCGAAGACCCTGTTAGCGTCCTCGTACTCGTCCATGTCGATGGCGTAGGTGTCGCCCTCCTCTTCATCGCAGACCCCGACGTCGTCGAGCGTCAACGCGCCGATGCGCCAAGGTGCAGCATCGAGCTTGGCGAACTCCAGCTCGTTGAACGCGGCCAACGCTTCTTCGTGCGACTTGGCCTTGAACGAGAAGGTCTTGGTGGCCAGGAAGTTGCCCTGCAAGGTGAACGTAAAGGTACCCATGGTCGTCTCCCGGATCAGTACAGGCGATAGCCCAAGTGGTAGTTCGGCCAGGGCATTTCCCTGGGCTTTTTCTTCTTCTTGCAGTCGTGGACCTCGACGAAGTGTTCGAAGCACACGACGTCCACGCCCCAGTCGATCGCGTTGACCTGCTCTTGCGTGATCGCCGCGAACTGTTCGGTCGCCGCGTCCAGGTCTTCGGCTTCGATGACGAGGGTGGCCTCGCCCTGTGCGGTTCCAGTGATCACCACGTTAAAACGACGCTTGCGCATCTACGCCCTCCAGGCACCGCCGTGGTCCGGCTCAGGCTGAGCCACGCTGACCGTGCGATGCAGGGGGCGAACGATAGGCGGGGCCGCTTCGAGCACGGCGCAAAGTGGGTGCATGCACCCAGCACGATTCAGGGCCCGTGCGACCCTCTTACAGACGGGGACGCCTTGGCTTGGCGGCCGCCTGCTCGCCATCAGGGCGCTCCTCGCCAGCGGTTCTCTGCCAGGACACGTCCAGTTTGGCGGCCCTCAACTCGGCCAACACCTGCGACACATCCGCTTCGGCCGCGGTCAGCCATTCGGTGTATGTCTGCGCCCAGACCTCCCGCACGGCGGAGTCCTCCCACGGCAGCCGCAGGGCTTCGGGAAGGGTCATCACCATGAACCCCATCGCTTGTCCGCCAAGGCTCTTGAGCAGGCCCCCAAAATCCTCGGCGTCGCGCACGCCGAGGATGAGGAACTTGCCGTCGCCCTCGTCTTTGTATTTGAACGCCGCTCTTGGCACTACTGAGGGGTGGACCCGCACCCGCGGCACGCCATCGCCCCCTACCCTGGCGTCCAGGTCCACGCGCTCATCGATGGGCTCAAGGTGGCCGGCAGCCACCAAGCCCTCGTGCCAATCGACCAGGTGAACCATGGAGGCTCGCGAGACGGTGTTGGGCTTGCGGGTGGTGTTCGACGCGGGCTTCGAGCCCGATCGCGGTTTCGGGGCGGGTCGGGTGAACAGCGGCGGGTCCAGAGGATGCTTGGCCACGAGACGCCGCAGGCGGTTCGGCTGCATGCCCAAGGCCCCCGCCGCCTCGTTGAGCGTCAGGGTCCATGACAGATCTTTGCGCTTGCGCAGGACTGCAGCCTGGCGGGTGACCTCGGCGATCAGCTGACGCCAAGGCACCCCCTCCCTGGGCGGCACTTTTCCTAACAACTTCTTGGCCGCCCGGAGGGCGGCTTGCGTCTTCGTGGCGGCCATCGACAACTCCCTGAGCGGTACGCCGGTCGGCTTTCCTGCTCCGACCCGAATGCCGCCGATCCTGCCCCAGGCGTCCTCGCTGCAAAAGACGAACCGGTCGCACGACGCACCGGCGCCTCTGGATCTGTGATGGGTTCCCAATCCAACCACGTCACCGGCCCAGCCAAACGAACTGGACACCGCCGCCAGCCATTTGGACACTCGGCACAGCACAGATGCCCGCTTTCGACCCAAAGCAGACCTCACTTGGCCCATTTCGGNAACGCCCCGGCGCAATGGCGAAGTCAAGTCATTCTTTGCAGTTGACGCAGGCGCCAATAAAGAAGGATTGCACCGGGCGTTGCGCGCATTCCCTTGCAGACCTCCCCTATCTGCAACTACAGTCGGGCGGCAATAAGATAATTGGCCAGTTCAAGGGAGAAAAGCATGGCATTGACAAAAGATCAGACCGCTATCATCGACAAGATGATCGGTCAGAACAAGAAGGGCCCCGACATCGTCCAGATAATGATCAAGGATCACGGCGCCCAGATTCGGGATGTGACCGAGTACCTGAAGGAGAATAAGACGCTGCAGGCTATGCTCAAGTCGGCAAGCCATCAAGTCAAGAAGCTCGCAGCTGCTGGTGACGAGGCTACGCGCACCACAATCGCCGCAGACCTCCAAAAAATCATTAAGAATTCGATTAAAGTCGCTCGCTCGAATAACAGCGGAGATTGACGAGACGCGCCAAAGCCGCGTTTATCCCGCAATCGACGTCCAGCGTTGGGGAGACGCCGGACGCACGATCATCAGATACTTTATGCCTGAATGCGATTACCGATGACGGTCTGCTTGTGGCCGATAGCGGACATCGACTTGCAAAATAACGCTGAGGATAGGCACCAAGTGCCGCTTTCCTACGCGATAACCCGCTCGTGGATCTAGAGATAGCGAAGTAGATGCCACTCCCGCTTGCTCGCCTTGAGGCGAGCGAACGCCTGCGTTGGATACCACAGCCCGAGCGCCACCAGCCCGGCGATGCCCCACACGGCAGCCACGCCCCCGACGCCAAACACGGCGCCTTGGTTGGCGCCCCACACAACTAGAGCAACGAGGTAGAGCGCCTTAAGCAGGTAGAGATGGACCAGGTAGAAGAACATCGGCGCCGCACCAAAGGTCGCCAGCGGCAACAAAGCTCGCGCTACCCTCGGACGCTCGAATACGTGCAACAGGCACGCGCCCACCCCCAGGGTTAGCAGCAGGAACTGGAGCGAAGGCGGATACTTGGTCACGTTGAAGAAGCTCATGACGGTCTCAGCAAAGCCGTCGCCCCACTGCCACGGCGCATCGCCGTAGAGGTTCAAGCCTCGCACGGCCAGGAAGGCTATCAGCATGGTCACGCCTGCGGCCGCGAGACCTCGCCGCTTGGCGCTGTCGTCAGCGACCGCGTACCAACTGCCGGCGACGTAATCCAGCGCGATCACGCCAATCCAGGGCAGCACCGGATACGACGTGCGCAACCGGACACCGCCGATCTCAAACCATCCGCGCTCGTGAAGGATCAGCCAAAGCGCGTGCCCAAGACCTGACCCGTCAAAGGTGTAACCGTCCAGCAAGTTGTGACTGGCCACCACCGCCACGCCCAGCACCAGCATCCACAACCGCGGCAGCCAAAGCAGCGCGGACAGCGCCACCATGCTGACGCCGATCGCCCATATGACCTGCAGGTAGATCACCCTGGGTGGAAACTCACCGGTCCAGGCGAAGTTCACCACGGTCAGCTCCAGCACGATCAAGAACGCGCCGCGCTTCAACAGAAACTCGCTGGCCGCACGCCGTGGGTTGACCTGCTTGCGCCCGTACAGGAAGGCCGACAGGCCGGTGAGGAACACGAACACCGGCGCGCACAGGTGGGCCAGCATCGGCGCGACGAACAGCGCAGGCGTCACCTCGTCAACCGCCATGGGATCGCTGACTTGGCGGTGGGGCAAGAAGGTCTCGCGGACGTGGTCCACCAGCATCAGCAGCATGACGACGCCTCGCAGGATGTCGATCGCGGGCAGTCGCTGGGCCGGCACACCGGCGGGAGGGATGGCAGGGATCGTCGAAGGCACGCCCGAGCTCACAGCTTGACGTTCATGGACAGGTAGGCCGCGCGTCCAGGCGCCGCCGAGAACATGGGCTGGTCGTTGCCGCCCCAGAAGAAGTTGTCATACGGCGACCGGAACGCTTGGCGTTCGGATCCATACGGCTGTTCACGGGAAAAGTGCCTAGTTGGTTGCGATGTTAGCCAAGGCCGTGCGATCGGGACACTGCGGTTGTTAGTGTTTTCGCCCCCTCGATCCACTTCGTAAGACTAACAAGCCTCCTGTTTTTCTCATCGCGTTGTTGCAGTTGCACACCGTACAGGTCTGACACCCGTGAATCGCGTTCCGGTTGTTAGCTCATTTCGCTGCATAGTACGGACATGCCTACGCCGTTGATCAAAGTGCGACGCGCAACCACCTGATAAAAATCAAATTTCATTCGTCACTGGCGGGGTAACCCGTATGGACGAACGGCAAAAGCCCATAAAAGCTGGGCATGTTCGTGACACAGAGAGCGCACAGAACAAAGTGCGGAAGATGCTTGACGAACTGAAGCACCGCTTCAAGGTACCTCCATCGTTTCGATGGAGGCACAGCTTTGGAAAGCGAGCCGCAACAAAAGATCAGGCGCTACATCGCAAATCCCTATGGCGTGCTCTGCTTCAAGCACATCCGGATCGGTACCTTTTCCGTTGAAGAGGTGCGTGTCAAAGGACGTGAGGCTGCGATCAGCTTGGATCAGCTCATACACAACATTCAGGAAAAGGCCAAACGATGGCGCGGCGGCAAGCACGGCACGCGGACCCAACAGCCCCTTCCGATGTTCTACCCAGCGCGGGTGTTGAGTCTTGAGATTCGTGACCATCTCAGCCAGATGACGCGCAAGGGGCTGAATCCCAAAACCGTCGAGGTCACCACACGCACGCTTAAGCTCTTGCAACTGACGTGCGGCGATATTCCAGTGACCCGCATCAACTACCAGCACATCCATTTGCTCTGGGAGGTCCTACGCTGGGCTCCTCCGGGCCTGACGCTTCGGGCTGACTTCGACACCTTCACGCCAGAGCATTGCATTGAACTGGGCAAGGCGGCCGGGGTGCCTGCGCAAGCACCGGCCACGTTCGAACGGCATCGGCGATTTTTGGTGTCGTTCTTCAATCAGCTTGTCCGCATGGGTGTGATCCCCCAATCACCTATGGCGGCGTTCGGCGAGATCAAGCGGGACTTGGCGGTCGACCCCGGCAGGTCCGAACGTCTCTTCGACGACGAGGAACTCCAACGGATCTTCTCGCCCGAGAGCTTCGTCAAATGGGCTCGGAACCATCCCCACCGGTGGTGGGCGCCGATGATTGGACTCTATACAGGTGCTCGTATCAACGAGGTGTGCCAGCTGAAACTGGCCGACATCATTGATGAGTGCGGCGTGTGGTGTATCGCCATCCGCAAGACCGTCGATCCCGACCTCGCTCACAAGGAAACCGGACGCAGTCGCCAAAGCCTAAAGGGCAAAGCCGCGGTCCGTACGCTCCCCATCCCGCAGCCACTGCTGAACGCTGGATTTTTGGACTTCGTCGATGACATACGTGGCTGTGGTCACCCTCGGCTCTTTCCCCACCTCTCGGCCGGCGTGAACAGGAAGACAGGGGAGACCAACGCCCACTACAGCGCGGGCGTGGTGAAGCAGTTCAGCGGCTACCTCAAGAGCCTGGGATTTCCGAAAGGGGTGGGGTTCCACGCCTTCCGCCACACCCTCGCAACCGATCTTCACCACCAGGGTGTTCCGGATGATGACATTGCGTTACTGACTGGTCATTCCGTCAGCAAGCGCGTGCCAGTGCTCCATGACGCCTACTTCCATAAGAAGCCGATGCTCGCCAGGAAGAAACAGATCGCAGCATTTGAGCGGTATCGACCACTCGTGACGATACCTGTGTACCAAAAGGGCCAGTTCAAGAAGAAGCTGGCCGACCCCAGCAAGTTCTACCCTTAAGTGTTGGCGCTAGCAGCTCATATAGCTCGCTTTAGTCTTGCACCATTCGATCATGCCGGCCGCTATCGTCTCCGGCTAGGGTGGCCGCACTGATGTGGACTTACTGCAACCTGTCAAGCCCGCGCCAATGAAGTTCAGACCGTCGTATCAACGCCGATCTGACGTGTGGGCAGACTTGATGTCCAATCTTTGGTTGAACTCACCGCTTACACCTAAGGGCCGTTTAGCTCGGCCAATACTGTTTACTCTGGAGCTATTCCGGGTGTTCTCTTCGCCATCGCTCGCGCTCAAAAATGGGCACCGCTTGAGGTAGGTTCGTCGAACGACGACTGCTGTTGTGGCGCATCGCTTGCCGCGTGAACACCGCGCCGCTTCACATGCATGATCCAACGGCATATGCACCGGCTTATCCGTTCGCAATAAGCTCATTCAATTCTCGAACAACCTGCGCATTGCTCACTTTTTCAAGCATGTTTTGTTGCTTTTCTTTCGAAGATGCCAATCGGAATCGATAAAACTTGAAGTCGTGCCTGTGCATCATAATTTCCAGCTCATGCCCACAAAAATCTGGCATCTGTTCAATTTCTTCGTAAGTGAAATTGCCATTGTTTATTTTCCGAAGCAGTCGTATCAGGGCGCGGAGAAATTCAGCGCTTGCAACATACCATTCGCCTCGTTCACTTCTCTTTTTTAGCTGCATATGAAGTAATTTTTCAAGCCCCATTACTTCTTCCCGATAGCCGGATGTGATGCAGAATGTCTTGACAAAAGCCATCGGGCATCCGGTTTGAATGTTCCTAATCCTCGAAACCAAGCTGGAGCTTCGGCCAATCTTGATATATACGCTACTCTCATTTCTGCACGCTATGAGATAAACATAGTGTTTCCGATTATCATCCATCTCGACAGAGCCCTCTGGGAATGTTATTTTTAACATCTAGCAATCCAATGTTCTTAAGCGGCTAGCCTATATTCGTAATACGGTCGCTCTCGGTCGTCCAGGATTTTCTGTAAAGGTCGGCGCGCCGCTTGGGGCCCGGGTTGAGCCAAGCGTCGAGGTGCTCGGTCTTGATGGGCACGATGCAGCGGTCGTGCCCCGCCGCGGCCACTTCCGCCGGCGGCTCGTCGGTGATGGCGGCGAACGACAGCAGTTCTTCGCCCGGCCCTTGCCACCTTGAAACCAGACACGCCACGAGCAAGTCCCCGTGGCCCTGCGGCCGGAACTCAAGCACGATCGTCTCGCACGCCTGAGCCTGCCAATGCGCGGGCAGGTTATACGGTGACGCGATGAAGTGAACGAAGCATCACACCTGCGGTGCCTGTTAACGTCGAAACATCGCGTATGTGCCCGGCGCCAACAGCAGCAAGGCATGCCGCACACCCACGATTGCTGACATGGGTTGGGCGGCAATACCTTGGGGCGGCAGGCGGCGCGTGAACCACACCTCCTCGCCCACCGGTGCTGCTGAGCACCTTGGCGATTGTGCGGCTGGACTCTTGGAAGTTCCCTTGAGTTCGGTAGCGATCCACATCGCATTCGGCCCTTGAGCAGCGCGCTGTCGACTGGCGCGCCCATCCCCCCGAAATCTGAAATCCCTGCTCGCAGCGTCTTGATTGAGACTTCGCCAGAACTCAAATTTTCTCGGCGAGGTAATTCTCGGTGGCCGCAACGAGATCACGGATGAACCGGATGTGCTTCTTCAGCTCTTCCCTCGTGACCGCATGTGCTTTTGAATCGCCGACCCGAGGGCGGCTGGATCGGTGCGCAACGAGCCCACGCTTCTGGTTGATCTTGTCCAGTTCACCCCGCGCGCGCTCAGGAGAGAAATTGTTCCAGTTCCATCCCTCTGTCACGTCGATGTCCAAAAAAGTCTTGAACAGCTTGCGGATCCGTTCGACGCTCGGGGCGTGAAACTGTTTTAGGTGCTGCTCCAGCGAACGCCGGTAGAAGGTCGCCAACCGCCCTGCACCCGGATCAATCCCTATGACCCGGCCTGCGGCCTCCAGCATCCGGTCCTCGACGTAGGTTTCCAATGCCGTGAGCGCCATGACCAGACTCGTGCGCTTCAGCACTTCCGCAACGGGAGGCGGCTGAGCGTCCTTGTTGAGCACGTCGTAGTGGTCCAAGAGATCTTGAGCGTCTTTGATGCTGTGTTCGAAATCGCGGAACGCCTGCGACTGGGCTGGTTCTGTCATGGGATACGTCCGTGTGGAATTGGGCAACGTCATATACAGCGGTGTTTATAGCAGTCGCTCCAAGCGTCAGGCAAAAAGCCTCGCCACGCCGGCTCGTCTCGGCGCTTGGCCGGACTTGCCCCCAAGTCGGCGGCCGGAAAGACTAGGGAGTGGGCTACGCCCACCCCTACGCCCCCAAGGCTGACGTGGGCATCGCCGCCCAGCACCAAGTGATCAAGCACCCGGACGTCCAGGAGCGCCAAGGCCTGCTTCGGGCAGACCGTGATGGCCCGGTCGGCCGCGCTTGGCTCGGGATTGCCGGAGGGGTGGCTCTGGAAGAGCACCACCGCGGTCGAGTTGTGGTGGAGGCAGCGCTGGGCGACGACGCGCGGGTGGACTTCGCAGCCATCCACGGTGCCGGTGACAAGTGCTCGCGGGCTACGATGATCAAGCGGCAGGACACAGGGCAGACGGTGGCCGATATGTTGAAAGCCACGCCGAAGGCCTGATCGGCCTACCGAAGGGTGATCGTCCAAATTACGCCCATGACGCGGGCCATCAAACCCACGAAAGCGCCCAACCAATCCGAACCAATACCACGAAAACCGGGGATTTGAGCAACTTATCCCTCGCCTCGGCTTTTGTAGCTGGGACTGCCCTGAGCCGCGCTGTCCAATCTTGAAAGATCTGTTGGCGGCGGTCGCTAAGGGCACGGTTCCGCTGAGTGTGAGGCCATCGGTGCCCAAGTCCGCTTTCGGCCAGAAGCGGTCACTCAACTACCTCTAGACCATTCAGCGTCGCGCACTTGGTGATTGAAATAACCGCGGTATCTGGCTTTTCGTAAGTGTCCGTCCTAACGGGGTAGAAGCCCCGGGAGCTACGCTCCGATGCGACGCCGCACTTCCTCGGCGTTGGCCTTGGCTGTCGATGAGAGGGCGTTCCAATCCAGAATGGTCGCGGTTGGCTTGAGCTTGGACCACGACTCGTCTAGATATGCGATAAAGTTCACAACCCGTGCTTGTCGGCCCTCAATCGTCTTCTCATCATTGATATTGGCTCTAACCGCGGCATCGATGATTGGCGTGTCGACAATCATCGCGTCCACGTAAGCGAAAGAGACGCACATCTTCTTCAGCATGTACGCGCCGGCTGTCGTTATGCGGAGCCGTTCTTCTTGGGCGCCCTTTAGGCCAACTGGAGTAAGAACCAACTCCGCCTCCAACAACCGATTCACGGTGCTCGTGATCTGATGTTGATGAAACCCCTGCTCACGTAGGAACTCGTAAATCTTCTGGCGCTCCACAAACCCATATGCTCCGCCAACCTGTCCTGCATGCTCAATGTATGCCAGTGTTAACAGGCAGGCAAAATGCTCACGCGCATCATCCGCTACGATATCGTAGAGGTTAGGGATGATCGGGGTTGCTGCTGGGTCGTAGTACTCGCCGTCTTTGTGAATTATGGCGCGGAGGAACTCATGGATGGGTAAAGTGTATCGCCCAGCGCGCTCCATTGCCTCCAGGATCTTCGCGCTGTCGACGTGAGCGCTTCCGACGAAGACCTGAATGTACTCAAGCGCTCGGCGAACGTTTCCGGAGCACAAATTGTCGATTAATTCGATTATCTCCTTTCGATTCGTGAACGCATCGATGAGCATCTTCAAGTAGAGCTCAAGGCGCTCGGACTGAAGACTGAATCCCGAGCTCGTTCCCGGCAAACGTCCGGAGTCTTGGAGAAGGTGGAGCGCAAACTGGAGACGCTTTAGGATGACCTGATCCACCCGCGGAGGCTCGATGGTAAATACTCGCGGTTGATAAGCGGCTAACGTGCCCTTTGCGCGCGACAAAGAGAACGTCTCCGGCCTCAGGGCTACGAAAGCAGTGATCGGCCAGTTGCTCGCAATGGAATGAGCGATCAGAAATACTTCCTCTTGGAAATGGGGAAGCCGCTGATCTACGTTGTCCAAGAAGACGACGATTTGCCGCTTCTGCCCCTTGGACGCATGCTCCAATGAGAGGCGGAGATGCTCTTCCTTATCCGCTACTAGCCCAGCTATGTAGTCAATTTCCTTCACCTTGAACGCAGATGGATCTAGCTCCTTGAGTTCGGAATAGATGCCCTTGCCGAAAGCTTGAATTCGCTGGTTATGGACGCCCCGAACGAACTGCTTGTCCTCGAGGTCGATTCCATAGTCCTCACGAAGCTGTTTGATGATCTCGCCGACCGTGTAACTCCTTAGTTCCTCTGCAACAGCAGGTTTCGAGCCAAAGTCTATGTAAAGAACGATTGCATTTTGCATCTCCTCCTTTGCTTCAACCTTGATCAAGTTCTTCACAAACGTCGTCTTGCCGACACCCACGTCGCCGACTAGCAGAATCGGACGACGACTCAAGCCAGCGGCGATTATGTCCGTAGTGAGTTGTCTGGACGTTCCCTTTTTATCGGTAGCCGGTAGCGGGGAAACGCCGGTTTGCTGTTCAAAGAATGTTGTGTACCTCGTTTTCAGCAGTTCTTTGCTTACGACGGCGTACTGAGAGAGGGCGCCGCTTCGGCAGTAGGCCTCCTTGAGGAATTCCTCGGAAAGGGACGGGTCGTCCGCCAAGTCCTCGATGAAGAGACCGCCAAGTAGCTGAAGCTCAATGGCAATAGGGTTTCGGTTCTTGTGGCCTGGATAGCCGAGAAGCCGACCTGAGAGCTTCAATGGCGGAGGTGGCAGCACCGGGGTCTTCAGAGCACGACCCAAATTGTCTTCTGCCATTCCGGCAGGGGATAGCGCATTCCACAACTCGACAAAACGCGAAAGCATCTCTTCCAATGAAAGGAAGACCAAGGCTTTTCCGTCCATGGACGAAACTCCGTCCAGCCTCGTTCCTATAAAGACCGCGAGCTGGGTGCCATTGCTAATGGCGCCGTACTGGACGCTTCGATTCTGGCAGTAGTCGATGGCCTGATGAATTGCGGCACCCACATCCGGTGACGCTTCACATAGCGTCTTAATGCGGCAAACGCGCTGAGAAAAACCCGCAGGGACATGAAAGTATGTCGAGCTTCTTTTTGCTTCTATGATCAGCGAAGTTGGACTGCCGCATTCGTAGTCAGTGAAGTCTCCGCGATCATACTTTTCGACCTGTACGTCGCCTTTTTGCCAGCCCAAGACCTCAGTTACGAATTGGTCAATGAGCTGAAACCGGACGGTTGCCTCGTTGGCATCGGCCGGAATCGATTTGGAGTGTTCAATTAGCCGCTCTAGCGCAACACGACCACCTTCGTAGGTCTGCACGGCAACTTAGTCCAAAAATGGGTTGGAGCTATGTTGCCATATCGAAGGGGCGCACTCATTGGGCGGCTCCTTAGATTTTGGGCGCGTCGCGATATTAGATGTCTGCTGATCCTCGGTGGGCACGCCAACATCCATAGTCGGGTGGGGTTGTCCACGCCCTCATTCCTTGCGGGGTCGTGTGCTCACGTAATCGCGACGGAGTGACCGCTTCGGGTCGGGAGCGGACATTGGGAAGGGAAGCCGTCTGTTCAGAACGATGCGGCATGCGGCACCGCACAAACACGACGATGACCGGGTCGCTCACTGCCGCCGTCACTTCCTGCGCGCGGGCCGGCGCGAGCACCATGCAGCAGGCGCAAGCCAGGGCAAGGGTCGCCAACATCTGCTGCAGGGATGCCATGGCTGCCTCCTCGGTGGTATAGATCGATCGGCTAGAGGTCAATGCCCTGCGTCGCCATCTGCAGGGTAAGGTTGGAACGCGCGCCCTTGAACGCCTCGTAGGCGCGCTCGTTGCCCCAGAACACGTTGCCATCGACGTTGTCGCCGATGCCCGGCACAGTCAGGCTCGAGTCGTACTGCCAGAGCGTCCAGGGATTTTGCCCCTTCAGGCCGAGGTCGGCGGCTTGCGGCTTGACGCCCTTACGGTAGACGGCAAGCCAGATCATGTAGCGGTCGAAGCGCTCGTCTAGCATCTGGTCGAACTGGTCGCGGGTACCGTAGATCAGCGGCGTCTTGCGCGAATACTCCTGCACCCGCTCCGCCAACTGCAGGACCCCCGTTTGCCAGCCTTCGCGGCCCAGGCGGCCCAGGCACGCCGCCTGCGCCGGGTAAACCGCCTGGCCGACGTCGATGGCAAACGGCAGCTCGCCCCAGAACAGGGAGAATCCGTCCCTGATCATCGCGAACTGCTCGTCCACGGACCTGCAGTAGTCGAACACGTGCACGGCGCCGCGATCCAGGCCAACCCGCTTGGCCTCGCGCCAATGCCCGGCGAAGCGCGCATCGCGCCCCTGCGAATCGGCGTAGCGGATGTAGGCGAAGCGGAAGTCCGTCTTGTCCTTCACGGCCCGCCAGTCGATGTCGTCCTCGTAGCGGGACACGTCGATGCCCCGGATGTCGTACTCCTCGCTGGCGCCGAACACCTGCAGCTCCGGTCGCCCGGGCACGAAGCTGGCGACATAGCGCAACTCCACCTGGGCTTCCGGCACGTCATAGATGATAGGCGACAGGAAGAAGAAACCGCCGGGCTTCAGGCCATCGCGCGGCGGCACGATCGAGCCGATCCAAGGGTACTTCACCTTCTTCTCGCCGGCGGCGAGGTTTCGAGTCTGGTTGATTCCGTCGATAGTGCTGATAAGGGCGTGTTCCACGGCACCGAGGCGGACGACGCCTCCGTGCTGGACCACCACCTTGTCCCTCATGACGACGTCAATGGTGGGGTCGGAATCCGAGTTCCTGATCCCGGCGAGGATGCCGTCAAAGAAGATGCTTCCGTCGGTCGGGCCACCGAGCGAAAAGGACGGCTCGATATCCGAGCTCGCCGAGACGGCATGTGCGGCCGGCTCGTCGGTCTCCCACAGGCTGCCGCCGGCGGCGGCGTCGCCGAAGAGGGCGCCGCTGTAGCAGGCGTTGACCAGTGCCACGACATGGAAGTAGTTCTGCGACAACTCGCCCAGCCGTGTGCGAAGGTCGGCCATCGGAATCGAGTTGGTGTTGTCGGTCATGCTCGTGGCTTGGCTGAGCAGCAGCCGTGCATCGCTGCCCGGCCCCGCCTTCACGCCATGGCCCGAGTAGGCGACGACCAGCCGCATCTTGCCCACGTGCTCGATGCCGACATTGCGAAGGTAGGTGCGCAGGAAGTAGTCGATCGAGTCCTTGGTGGCATCGCCGTTGCTGAGGACGATCACCTCGTCGAATTGCTGGTCGTTGACAAAGAAATCGGTGAGGTTGGAGACGTCGATCGCCGCGGCAGAGAGGCTGCCGTTGGTCCCTTGTATGTTCGGGTAGACGCTGTTGCCGATGATCAGCGCGATCGATCGCACCGTCTCGTTGCCCGTCGGGATCAGGCGCTTGGCGATCCTAGGGTCCGGGGTCTCGTCCTGGGTCCGGTAGAACTTGAAATAGGCGCAGTACGCTTCCGCGTCGACCTCGGGGCCAGACGCGCAGATCGTCGCCTCGGCGGACGCGCTGGCCAGCAGCGCGCCCATGAGGCCAATGGCGGCGAGCTCGCGCGACAGCATGCGGAACACCGCGGTCGCGCTCACGGCCGCGCGATCCCGAAGGTCTCGTAGAACTTCTCCTCGCTTCCCTTGAACACGCTGGCGTCGAAGCCGGCGGTGAAGCCCTGGTCCATCTTCGCCTTATCGGTGAACTGCCAGGCCGCCGGCACGGCGTTGCCCATCATGCGCGGCACCTCGGCGGCGCGCGAGGCCTTGGAGTAGTCGGCGATCCAGATCGGGTAGCCCGCGAATTCGGCCAGGCGTGCGTCGCCCAGGCGCGGCGTCCACCAGGCCTGCGCGGTGTAGATCATCGGCTTGCGCCCGGTGGCCTGCTCCACCGCCTGCAGCCAGGCCTTGGCAGAGGCGACGATCTCGTCGGCCGTCTTGCCGGCCCAGCGGTCGTGGCCGTCGCGGTCGTTGTCCCACTCCAGGTCGACCACCGGCGGCATGTCGCGGGCGACGATGCCGCCGTTGGCGTTCAGCACGCGCAGGAAGGTCGCCGCTTGCGCCGCGCCCTCGCTGGAGGCGCTGAGGAAGTGGTAGGCGCCGCGGTGCACGCGGTGCTCGGCGGGCAGCTGGCCGAGTGCCTTCCAGAACATGGCGAACTTGCCGTCCTTGTTGGTCGTGCCCTGCGAGGCCTTCACGAACACGAAGCGCACGCGCTTGTCGCGCAGCCTGGAGATCGGGAACGAGGAATCGGTGTAGTGGCTGATGTCGACGCCGAAGATGGCGTCGGTCCGCGGCTGGTTGGTCGAGGAGTCGGTGAGCACGTCCGTGGGAAATCCGAACGGACCCACCAGCGAGAACTCCTGCCGCTGCGAATCGGAGGCAGGAGGGTCCTCGGCCTCCGCCACCGCACGCACCAGCGCGAACAGTTGGGTGCGCGAGGGCTCGTCTTCGAGATCCTTCAGGTCCGACAGATCGTCCTGGGCCAGGACGGACGTGGTCAGCGACAGCAGGCCGAAGAGCAGGCCCGCCCGGATGGCAGCGTTCATCTCGATTCTCCATGGTTGGCCCGCGCACACCCGAGCACGCAGCGATGGGGCGGCAATGACGGTGGCGCGGTGTTGGCGATGTGCGGCGTTTCGAAGGCGGATCTGCCCGAAATTCCGGTCGCACCGGCCGCTGTAGCGATGAACGCTAGGCCGCCGCGGCCAGGTGCGCACGGGCGCGTGGCGGGACCGACGGAACGGCTGGTTATTCGATGCATCGACGGCCCCTCCATGAGACCTAATGCCCTGCCGGATATGTCTCTTCAAGACGCTCCGGCCAGCCGCTAACCGTGCCTGCTTGCGACTCCCCTTAGCTCTCGAAACGGGAGGTTTGGGCGGGAGCGGCCAAAGGGAATCATGGGGGCCGGAATTGTTCGGGCGGTGCAGGAATGCGGTGTCGCCAATTCGTGCGGTCGGCGCGGGCGGGTTCGTCGCAAGGAGCGATGAGTTCGCGAAGGTTCGCCGTCGGACTGAGAGCATCCCCAATGTGCGTGCCACCCGCGGACCCGACGCATCGTAGTAGCTGTTAGTACTGCCGTTCTCAATTGCTCTAGATCATGCCGGCCAAGGATTGGAGGCTAACTATGTGGCAAGACTGTTCGACCGTCGCCGCGTCCGCTAGCGGGCAAAACCTATCGCGCAGGTCTGCGAATGAATACGGACAAAGGATGCCCGCTTTGGGTCGGAAGTGGACATGACGCTGATAGTTTGGATTAGCATCTGACCAAACCCGCTTTAGGCCATAAGCAGCCCTTAGCGCAGGCGGAGTGTGCGTAGAGGCTAATGCACGTCAGAGCAGCCAATAAGCCTTGGTATATCGCTCGACACTGCGCACGCTTTCAGCGAACGCCGTATGGTCAACATGAGAACTGCGCACCAAGTCAACTTGTGCCCCAAAGAGCACTCGACTGGTAGCCACGTTGTGGGAACGTGGACGCTAACGCTCTTGAACATGCTCTCTCAGGAGCGCAAGCAACTTCTTCTGCTTGGCTTCCGGCTGCCTCGCGATAAGCAGAATGCACTCAGCCAAGTAGTCGCTGGCGGCCAAGAAATACGCCGGCGGTACGCCCAGTGCTTCGCTGAGCGCGTGAAGCGTGTCCCCATCGGGCTCTCGCTCGCCCCGCTCATAGCGAGACACCCGCGGCGATGCGTTCTTCTCGGTCATGCCCAGCAACATCCCCAGCTCGACCTGCGACAGCCCTGCGGCCTTGCGGGCCGCGCGCAGGCGTCGGCCGAACAGGACAGCGATGGGCGTGGGTGCGGGCATACAAAACCTGAGGCGGGACGCCCGCTAGTCTGCCCGACTGGAATCCTAACTCAAAAATCTGCCAATATGGCAGATATGCCGCACGGGGCGGCCATGGAGGGTTGGGATGCGCACGCTCTTGTTGACCGCCACGCTCGCGGCTGCCGTTCTTCCCGCCCATGCGGGCTCTTTGCTCGATCGCATCGTTCAAGCAGCTCATGTGCCCCAGCGGCAACCCACGGCGTTCATCGGCCGGGCTTGGTCTAAGTCGGACAAGATCGACGACGCCGTTCGCCTGCGATGGGGCCACACCGACATGGGCATCCAAGGCATGCCCACCTGCGACGGCGAGCTGCTGGCCGCGGCCAAGACCGGCTATCGGATCGACGCCCCCAGGCGCACTAAGTGCTTGGGAGACGAGCGCGAGAACGTGCTGGTGACCGGCGCCGACGACGGACTGGGACGTTCGCCCGGCGAGGATGCCATCGAGCGTCGGTACGGCCCCGCCTTCGACGCGCGCTTGGAGCTCTTTCGGCGCACCCAACGCTTCGCCCTGCGGCCGTTGTTGAACGTGGCCCCCTACGACGCGCGGCGTGGAGCGCTGGACGTCTACATGAAGCTGCCCCTGCTCAATGGGTTCGACGTTGGCGGCTACGTTGGGGAGAACGTGGTGCCGGCGATGGTGACCCGTGGCAACGCCGTCGGCGCCCCGCCCCACGCGGGCACGTTCAAAGCCGCCTTCGCAATGTCGTCCAACGAGGCCGCCGAACTCACCTCGAAGCGACCCAACGCCACCGAGCACCTGATCGCGTTCGACGTGCTTCGGGGCGGCCATCGCGCCGGCACCGCGTTGCCGCAGTTGGAGATCCGGGTGGTCCAGGCCCGGGTGGGGTTCGGCGACCAGGTCGTCGTCTTCGACCGGCGGTCAGGCGAGCCCGCGAAGTAACGCCCCTATCGCCCCGAACGGCATGAACGACCCCACCGCTTTCGAACCAGCCACTCGCGCCCTCTGGAGATCGCCATGAGCGCTTCCTACGCCCACCTTGCTCCCGCCACCCTCGTGCTTGGGGGCGCGGCCACGCTCGCCCTGACCGCATCCGGCGAGTTTTCCACCCCCGGCGCCCAAGCGGCGTCCATTGCCGGGGGCTTGGCGCTGCTGACCTTCCTGACGTTCTTGTGGTGGGCCAACGTCCGCGCTGCCCGCTACGCCGCTTGGGCGCGCTCGAGGTACCCCGCGCCAACACCCCGCAAGGGCGGGTTCTTGGCTGGGGCAGCGCTCGGGCTGTGCCTGGCGTTCGTCCTCCATGTGGGCGCCTACGTGGTGGCCAAACAGGAAATCGGACCCGAGGGGCTGCAGTTCCTCGGCGTGGTGTGGACGTTCACCGGGTTCATCGGTTACGCCGTTCTTCCGCTTTTCGTGGGCTGGGTCGGGCGCCTTCATCGCGCGACGTCCATCCCACGGAGCTGATGCGATGGCTTGGCCGGAATTCTGACGTCCCGTTAAGATTGCTGATGCTATCGACTTTACAGCCTGGTTAAACACTGCGAAGTTCTTAAACAGCTCAATGGAAAAGCATAAAAAAGGGCCTCGTTTTCGAGGCCCTTTTTAGAAATGATAATATTTATAACCAGTGCTTCTAAAGACAAAGAACAGCCGAGGGAATGTGTTTAAATATTTTTTATTCTCGCCCCCTCCCCCTGATTTCCTTAAGGAGATCATTGGCTGCTTGATTGCCGTTCTCTAGCGACCGGGTGAGCCAGAATACAGATCGCACGTTTTGCTTTTCTTGATTCAGCACGAACCCCAGATTGTACTGGCAGACAGGCTCACCATTTTCGGCACAAACAATCAGCCAAGCTCGCGCCTGCTGCAAGTCCACTCGCGTAATTGCGTAGTAATCATATAGCCGCCTGGCTTTCTCCGCCGACCCGGCTAACGCTTCTTTTTCAAAATCAGATACCTGCTGCTCACTTAAAGAAAAAACTGTTGCACTGGATGTTGGCTGAGCACCGACCACTTGAGTAAACAGCAAGAGACTAAGGGCGATTGATCTCATGTTTTTGACCCGGTTTAATACGATTATAAATCAAGGGAGCGAACGGTACGTAACGGCCAATGTTAGTCAGATCAGGGCCATCGCGCGCATCCGCCGGAGTATAGTTTCGCCAAGTTACTCCGTTTTTCAACGGGGCTACTAAAGTGTGCCCGTCTGGATATGTCCATACAAAATCATCCGCGCCCCAGACCAAGGATCTCAGCTTTTCGGCGAGAGCTTGCGCCGGAGATACCAAGTTTGGCGACGGCGTCACAGCAGAGTAACAAACATCCAAACGAACGCTCATGCCACTCTGCCATGCTGGATTGCTTTTTATCAAGCTGGCCAACTTCTCCGCAGACAAACTGTTTCCATCGGCATCCCGAATTCCGTAAGGATTGCCATGGGCCGCAACAACAAAAACTCCCGGCGGGGGCGTCGTGCTATTCGCGTTTGCGCGATTCTCTACATCTTTCGCCGGAAAAAGAATCAGATCAGCAGCTAGCCCAAAAAAGTCAGTGTTAGCTAGGGGGCCGCCATTGGCATATGCAAAGGTGTTAATCCCCCCAGCCAAGCCGATTGGATCGCTCTGCAGATATCGTCCACTGCTCGCATCGTAGTCACGGTGGTAGTTGTAGTTAAATTTGGTAATCGGATCATGACGTTGCCCCGGGAGCCGCATGTTGAACACGAACGCAGTGCCATCCAAGTCCGGATCCTGATTCGGCGGACTGCCGCCAAAGGCTTCGCTCTTTGCGTCCCACGCCCAAACAGCAACATTACGAGCCGGATCGATGACAGCCCGCGGCGTGCCCAAATGGTCCGGCTGGACATAAGCCAGCGTCTGACCCGCGCCACCGCCAATCACCAAGCCCACCGGGGCATTGCCGAACCAAATAGCCTGCTGCTTGGCCGCGCCCGTGGTGTCGTAGTCGCCTATCCAGTTGCCGCCCTCATCGTACAAAGTGTAGGTATCGATGGTGCTCGTCGTGGCGCCGGTCGTGGCGACGCGCTCGCCGCGGGTGTTGTAGCGATAACTCGCCCTGATGACTCCGGCCTGCTTGAACTGGCTCAATCGATCGCCCGGGCTGTAAACAAACTCCTTCGCAGTGCCGCCGATGCTGGTCGTGTTACCGGCCGCGTCGTAGCCGCGCGCCACGCCGGCCACGTCGGTCAAGCGATGGGTTCCGGCGCTGTTGTACCCGTAGGCTTGCAAGCCACCACCGTCCGTCAGACTTTTCCGGTTCCCGGTCTTGTCGTAGGTGTAGGTTTCCAGCGGGTTAGCGTTGGGGTCTTGGGTGACGGTCAAGCGGCCCAGCGTGTCGTAGGCGTACTTCGCCTGAAAAGTACTTTGCAGACCATCCTTCAACTCCGTCAACTCGCCAACGCTGTTGTAGCCGTAGCCGAGCGACAAGCCGCCACTGGCGCTGTCCAGAATGGTCTTGGGGCGGTAGTCCAGATCGTACGTGCGGGCCAGCGTCCGGCCGTTGCCGTAGGTCCACCCTTTCACCGGACCAAACGGCTCGTAGGTCGCGTTATTCAGCAGCACCGTGCGGCTGCCACCATTCGGACGAACGCCGACTTCGGTGATTCGCGCCTGCGAATCGCGGACGTAGTCCACGGTGGTGCCGTCGGGATAGGTCAGGCTGTCGAGGTTTCCCGCAAGGGTATAGGCATAGCTCAGGGTGAAACTCTTGCCCGCAACGATCTGCACCTTGCGCACAACTTGGCCGAAACGGTCGTAGCAATACTTCAGCTCATTGCCTTCGGTCCGGGACGCAGTAAGCCGTCCCATCGCAAAACCCTGGCCCGCGGTGCATTCGGTGTTGACGGTGTCGTAATCGTATTCGACATCCGCCGGACCCGCGGCCGTGTAGAAAACCGCCTTCGGCCGACCGAGCACATCGTAGGTGTAGCGATGCGCCACGGCGTCATTGGCATCCTTCTTCGTCGCCAACAGACCCGCGCTGTTGTAGGTGAAGTCGGTGACGCCCGTGTCCGGGCTCGTCAGCTTGGTCCGATCCCCGTAGCCGTTGTAAGCGTAGACCGTGTTGAGCGCGTTGGGATCGGTGACCTGGGTGATCTGATCGAATGCGTTGTATTTGAACTTGGTTTCAGCGGCCAAACCACCGGCCCCGGCATCCTGCACGCTGATGCTCAACCGGTTGAGAGGGTCAGCAGTCCGGGTGCTGCTGCGCAGCAAGGCGTCGGTGACCTGATCGGGGTTGCCATTGGCATCGTAGTGGAAGCCGGTGGCGTTCTGCGATGCATCCTTAAGTGCTTCCAGCTGCCCCAGCGTATTGAACACGCGCGACAGGGTTTGCCGAAGCGTTCCGCCAGCGGTCTTGGTGTCTTCCTGCTTGCGGTTGCCGGCCAGGTCGAGCGTGTAATGAATCGTGTTGCCTGCGTTGTCGAAGACGTCGGTCAAGCGGTGGGCCGCATCGTAGGTGTAGCGGGTGTAGACGCCGTCGGGCAGAGTCACCTTCTTAACCAGACCGGTGGGCTCGTGCTCGACTCGGGTGATGCGGTCGTCGGTCTCCACCGCGTTGTTGGCCCCACGCACCTTCGTGGCCGTCAGCCAGCCGCGCGCGTTGTATTCGTAATCGGTGACCACGCCGTTGGGATCGAGCACGGACAACGGTCGACCTTGCGGATCGTAGCCCAGCACCTGCGTTGCACGGCCGAGCGCGTCGATCGTCTTATGCACGTCACCCTTGCGGTAGGTGCATAGTTCCGGCGTGGTGGCGCAGGTGCTGTCGTCGCTGCCGTAATACTCAAACGTCGTGATGTCGCTGACATCGGTTCGCGGACCGTCCACCGACTTCAGCAGACCCAAGGTCGGGCAGGTGCTGTTGGGTGCCGACACATCCCCGGACTCGCAGTAGGCGTAGGTGGTGGTGCGGACATCGTTGGTGGTGGTGTCGCGCACGGCCACGGTAATCGGCTGCAGCCTGGCGTTGCGGGTGATGCGGGTTTCGCGGTTCGCAACCACCGTCATCAGCACCCGATTGCTGGCGATATCGGTACGCGTCTGGCTGGTGCGCTCCTCATCCAGCCCTACCGCCTCTGTGACCGCGTGGATGCGCGCCGGCTGGCCCGTCACGGCGTCGTTCGCTTCGGTGTAGCTGTGATTGGTGTTTACATTGCGCCGGTCCTCGACCGTGCTCAAGCGACGCCGGAAATCAGAGCCCGCGTCCAGATACGTGCGGGTGACGCTTCCGCGCGTATCGGTGAACGTGGTGGGCTTGCGCGACAGACCGTCATTTCCAGCCGGCNNAGGTCAAGGTTACGGAGTCCGCGCCGCCGGCATGCGTGCTCGACACCACCCGCGCTTTGTCGTCGTAAACGAAGGTGCTGTAGCGCAGTCCATCCTCGCGGGTCACGCCAGTCAGGAAGCGCGGAAAGCGCGTGTCCTCGTAATGGTAGGTGCGGATTCCACCGCCTGCGTAGGTGACGGTTTCGACTTGGCCGCCGGCGGTGTAGGTGTAGCTGGCGAGCGCAACACCGGCAGAGCGGATCGCCATGATGGGCGCGTTGTCCCCTCCCGCGGTGTACTCAAACCCCAAGTTTCGACCGCTGCTGTGGGTGATCGCCGTCAAGCGACGCGACGCGTCGTACGTGTAGACCAACGAGGTGCCATCTTCGAACCGCTGCTCAGACAGGCGTCCTTTGGCGTTGAAGCGCAGCACCCGGTCCGGTTGGTATAACAGCCAGTCCGTGCCGTCTGCGACAACCCGGTCGCCGCTGCCGTCGTCGGCCTCATAGGCTGAACCAACGGCGGTGAACGAGATTTGCGACCCGTCGGCTTCGACCAACCCCATTTGCAGGGTTTGGTTCGGGTCCATGGGGTCGGTGCCCATGGCCAACTGGATGTTGTGCGAATGGGTCCAGCCGTCGCCGAAACCACTTCGCCCGGCCGAGGCCATCGAGTGGTAATGCCGATCGAACGCGATCCAGCCCAGATCGAAATCAGGCGCCGGCTCGGACTTGTCGCCGGTGGTGGGATCGCACGGGTTGCCGACCGGACACTCGTTCTTGGGCAGGGGCGCGGTTTCGTAACTGATCTGGAACTGCGGTCCGCCGCAAGCTTGCAGATCCGCCCGCCAGTCCAACAAGGCGTCGTTCGGGCAAGCGACGTTGCGCGCACGCTCCAAGGAACCGCCTACGTTGACAGTGTCGCATTGACTTCCGGTCCAGGCCGATCGCGTGCCGGTGTACTCACCGAACCCTAATGTGGAGGTCTGGCCATCCTGCCAGGGATTTTGCTCGCTCCAGTCCGGATCGATCTGGATCGTGGTGGCGGCCGGACACCCATCGTTGACGCTCTCCTGGTTAATGCGCTGGATGAGTTGCGCCTTGAGCGCTTCGATCGAACCGACCTCGGGACCAGCAGAACTANCGGCAGTGGCTCGAAATCGTAGTTGTAGACCGCTTTGTTGCCGAAGACGACGTTGCCGGTGACGAGCAGCTTGGCTGCCGATCCACCAGGAAAGTTGGAGAAGAAGCTCTTGATTTCTTGCTGGATTCCCGCCTCGGTAAGCTGAGGCTCGGCCGGAATGGCGTTGCTGATCCAGAGTTTTCCGGCCTCTTGGGCATGGGCGCTCGTGCACAGCGCCGCGCCAATAGAGAGCGCCAACACGGCTACGAGGGGGCGCCGGTCGAGCCCGGCAGATGGAACTCCATTTCTTCTAGACATTGTCGATCTCCTTGGGGGGCAATCAGGTGCCCGTCGACAGAAGCCGCCGCGGCCATCATGGCGCGCGGAAACGTCCGTTTCCTATGAAACATCTGCATCTTTCGTGGGGAAGTTGCCGGCACGTCCTTTGCGGCTTGGGGGAGTCAATCCTGAGCGTCCAGCATCTCAGCGTCGGCGACATGAAACACCGGCTTGGTCAATGGAGACCATGCCAACTGGCCAACGACCAGTGGTCAACGCTGTGCGCACAAATAAAACACGAAGAGCGCAGTACGGTCGAGTCCTTCGCTTACTTAGGTTGAGGATAGTGACGCTCGTGTTCTTATTTATTACCGCTGCGGTTCATTCGGTCACGATCTGGCGATGGGATCCAGCGTGGCCAAGCAGGCGACGCCGCCTTCAATCGAAACTGTGAAGCGGCGCCGAGGTTCTGGGTCGAAAACTTAGTGGAAGTGCCGGCTGCCGCGGCACCCGTGGATCCAACTCGCCGCGATCTGGACCTAGACCCAGCCCCGTCACCAGAGACACCGGCGTCAATCCCCAGCCGCTCCCGATAAGCAGCACCCAACCTGCGAGCTCTTGAACATTTGGAACGGTGACCGTTTGAGTCCCGGTTGCACGTAGTCTTTCGACATCGGCCCGACAGCCGTTTCCCGCGCTGCGGCAGCCTCGAGGTTTTATGCCTGTGCTTTCCATCCGCTGTCTGTTGCTCCTCGCCCTGCTGCCGCTTGCCGCCTGCGAGCGACATACGTCAACCGAAGCCCCCCCACCTGCTGCCCAGGTCGCCGAGTCCGCCACCACGCCCGCACCACCGCCCGCCCCGGCGGAGCTGCCCGCCTCCTGGCCCACGGGCGACGCGGTCACCCTCGCCTTGGCGCCCGATTCCGGCGCGACCTCGCTGACCAAGGCGCTCCACGAGGGCGGCGACGTCGTGTTGGAGCAAATCTGGCCGGACGGCACGCGGGAGCGCTGGTGGCATGCCACCGACGGGTCTACGCGGTATATCGGCAGAAACGGCACCGAACGGCTGGAGGCAGCCCCGTGAGGCGCATCGCCGCCGCGCTGATCGCGGCCGCCGCAGTGCTTCCGGCTTCCGCACAGGTCGACTGTGGGGAGCCGCTCACTGGCCAAGACGCGAAATTTGGAATCGATTACGCCCGCAATGTGACCTTACCCCTTGTCGAGCACAACGCTGGAGGACTCGGGCCGGTGCTCTGGGCCTACATTGCGGGCCAAGCGCGTGGCGAAAGTTTGGGCAACATGCGCGATGAGCAAATGGACTTCACACCGAAGCCCAACCTCAACCTCTGGAATGTCCAAACCGACGCGACACCCAGTTGCCGATCCGACACGGAGGTCGTGTGTCCGGACGCGATGAAAAGCCTTCCACCCATTCCCCGGAAGCCCATCGCTTACAACGGCTGTTTCACCAACAGTGCCGGCGAGCCGATGAAGTGGACGGTAGTCTGTTTTCCTAAGTACCCCAGCGTCCAGAAGGCGGCCGACGGCTACCTGCTTCCGTTCAAGAACTACACCAAGACACTCCAACAGTTGGGCAAAGGCAACCCAACGCCTGAAGAGTTCTTCTCTGCGCTGAAAGGGACTAGGTGGGCCGACTCGGCCGACAAGCCGAACTACCGCACCGACACCTTGGATGCCATCCGCCAAGTTCTCCGAGGGCTGGCCACCGTTCGCAACGCAGATAAAGCGGCGTTGGACGATGCGTCCAAGCAGATCGACGCCTGGTGCGCTCAGCCCGGCCAAGGGAACGCGGCCGAACGCGCGGCCCTGAGCGCCAAGCAGGGCTCGTTGATGAAATCACTGTCCACTCTAGGCAGCGTGTGCACTGCACCTACCGGCGCCGCCCCGCCGACGGCCAACAGCGCCATCGATACCTGCCGCATGCAGCCCGACCCACCCCCGGCAGAGCCCCCGGGTCCTGCCGGGCACGGCGGTGCCAGCGGCCAAGGGCCTACCGACCGCGATCGCTCGGGTGGCTCTGACCACCGCCCCTCCGGCTACGCCACCGGCACGGGCGAGCCGCACTACCGGCTTCCCGGCGGCCAGACCTTGACCACCCAGCGCGCCGGGGAGTTCTGGCTGCTCGACGCGCCCGACCGGACCCGTATCCAGGTGCGGCAGATCCCGTGGGGCCAGAGCCGGCAGGTGGCCGCGATCGGGGCGATCGCTGCTCAAGTCGGCATCCACCGCGTGGGGGTCTACGCGGACGGACGCGTGATGGTCGATGGAAAGGCGCTGCATTGGGCCGGCAAGTTTCACCAGCAAGCCTTGGGCGCCGAGGCCGTGGTCGGCGTCTGGGGAGCGAGCGAACGCCCGTCCCAAGTGGCCGTCATATGGCGCAACGGGCGGACCCTGCGGGTGCATTTGCGCAGCAGTTGGCTGGACATGGAGACGACCTGGACGCGGGGCACGGCCGTCGCAAACGACAAGGGTCTCATCGGCCAGGCGTCCAGCACCGTGGCCGGCGCGCTCATCGGCCGGGATGGTCGACCCGGAAGCCTGGCAAACCCGGACCAAGCAGACGCGTTCGTCGCCAGTTGGCGCATCCAGGCCAAGGAGAGCCTCTTCGACTACCAACAGGGCGAGTCGCCGGCGACGTTCGACCTGCGAGGATTTCCGGAAAAGCCGGCCAAGCCGACCCCGGAGGCGCTGGAAACGGCGCATGCAGCCTGCGCTGCCGCCGGGGTTCCCGCCGATCGCCTGAACGCCTGCGCATTCGACTTGGCCGTGTCCGGCTCGACGGAGTTCCTGGTGTCGCATCTGCCCGCTCTGAGGGCCTCGCCGACGCCTTCGGAGCCGAAGTCTGCGCCGTTGGGTGCATACCCTGCCCTCTTCACGCCCGACATCGCCAACCCCGTCCAGACCCTACCCAACGGTCAGCGCTTCGATGTCCGCATTGGCGCACGCGAGCAGCGTACCTACCGCATCGACGCGAGCCGCGGCGATCCGCCGGTGTTCTTGAACGTCATCTCCAACAACCTCTCGTGCGTCGCGGAGGAGGTGGACGGTTCGAAGCCGGCTTACCAGCTCTTTGATGCCCGAGGGCGGGCCATCTCCAATGCTAAGCCAACGTGTGCCGACTTGTTCACCGGGGACGTCAAGGAAGGCGACTATTACCTGGTTATCAAGGGAGCCAATGGTGGCGATGCGGCGGAGGTAAGTTTGGAAGCTTGGGCGAACTGACCCGAGAGTCTTCGACGAGCATTTTTTCCCAACAGCCCGTGCGGGAAAGTCCCGTGGTCCATCAACATTCGCATCGAGCGGTAAGCATGGGCGCCGGCGGTTAAGTGGGACTAATAGGCAAAAGAAAGGCCCCGTTGCCGGGGCCAGAGAGTGCCGGTCACCGGGATCCCCGGGGGATCCGAGTTGCGGCGATCTGGACCCAGGCCCAGCCCGCCACCAGAGGCACCAGCGTCAAGCCCCAGCCGCCCCCGATGAGCAGCACCCAGCCCGCGAGCTCTTGGACACCCGGACCACCGTGGGCGAGCAAATAGACCGCGCAAATCAGCCCACCGATCGTCAGCAGCAGCCCTACCCCCGCGCCCTTCCAGAAAGCCCCCTTGGGAGCTTTGGGCGGTCCGGCGCGATAGTTTTGCAACGCCCAAGCGTGGTATCGGGCGGCTCGGATGTTGAGCATCCAGAGCAGCGCCAGGACACCCCAGATCGCGAGACCGCCGACCAGGTAGATCGGCGCCCGTGCTCCCGCCTCGGGGCTGCCCAAGACAGCGATGGTTCCCGACCCGCCGAGCAGCAGGGTCGCTGGCAGCATGTGGGCGGCGCTCATGGCTGATACGCCTTCCACGCGCCCGTGCTGTCGGAGAACCTAAACCTGCCCTTGAGCGGCCGCGGCACCTGGGTGCCGGCGATGTTGAGCACCAGCTCGCCTTCGACATCGCACAGGTAGCCGTCCACCTCCCGGGCGGGTTCGCAGTTCGACAACTCAAAGCGGCGGACGTCCTCAACCCTGGCGCCGCCGTCGAAGGCGCGGTCGAACTCCGCCACGAACGCGGCTTGGGCGTCCTCGGTCGACGGCCGTCCGCTGCACCCGCCCAGCAACCCCGCTGCGGCCAGCGTGGCCGCCGCCAGCCCTACTCCCTTCCTACCCGTGCCCATGCCCCACTCCGATCACGCGGCCCATCGCCGTCATTTGCGATAATCGCAAATGACATGTTAGTTTAAAACTGGCACGGTTCAGCGGTTCAGCTTCCGTACGCTCTCCGCATGCCGATCAAAGCCCCAGGTTCCATTTTTGGCCGCCGCCTTCGCGCGGCACGGCAAAGCCTGGGTTGGACCCAAGCGCAGTTGGCGGAGAGGTTGGGCTTGACGGAACAGAACACCGGCGCCCCGCGGGTGAGCCGATACGAGACCGGGCTGCATGCGCCCGATGACGACACGGCACGGGAGCTCGCCGAGGCCCTGGGCGTGCCGGTGGCCTACTTCCACGCCACGTCGGACGCGCTGGCCGAAGCCATCCTGATCTTCAATCGGCTGCCTCCGGCGAGGCAGAGGAAGGCGATTGCGGTGTTGAAAGAGCTTGCTGGCTCAGGATTGAAAGGTTGACCAACTAGGGGTAACCCTTTGAGCCATCCTCTCGGGCTTGATGGACCATGTTGAGCGTGCTAGTCGGGCCCTGCCTTTTCCAAATTCTCGGTTGAAGCCTGCGCGTCTCGCGGCTAGAACCAAGCGCGGGGGAGTACTCATTTGCCTGGGAAAGGCGCGGCGTCCGCGCGGATCAGCCTACAAGAAGCCCAGGCGATATCTATAGGCCCCACTTGACAAGCCAAGAACCGGATTTAGGGTGCACTACCTCATTGTCCTGAATCGCCCAATGCTGCGTAAATATCTCGCAGCCATAAACTATGACTTAAGGGGAAGTGGTTATGAGCGTGAAGCGATACGCGGATTAGTACAACAGCGAAGCTGTCCGTCAGATAGTGGAATACGGGCGACCGGTCGCCGAAGTAGCCGAGCGCCTGGACGTGTCGTTCCGCAGCCTGTGCGGCTGGAAGCGCCAGCAAGGCAAAGGCAGCGTGGTTGGTCGCGTTGAACAAGACCAGAACGCGGACGTTCGACGCCTGAAAGCACAACTTCGACGCATGACTGAAGAACGAGACATCCTAAAAAAAGCCGCCGCGTACTTTGCCAAGGGGTAAAGGTGAAGTGCGCCTTCATGAAGCGGCACGCCAACGAATTCGGACTGGCCGCGATGTGTCGCGCGCTGCACGTGCGCCGCGGCGGCTACTACGCATGGCTTCGCGAACCCAACAGCGTTGGTGCGCGCGACGATCAACGCCTGCTCGGCTTGATCAAGCACTGCTGGCTGGAGAGCGGATCGATTTGCGGTCATCGCAAGATCACCAAGGATCTTCGCGAACTGGGTGAAACGTGCAGCAAACACCGCGTTGCGCGTTTGATGAAGCAAGAAGGGCTGCGCGCCATAGTGGGCTATGGCCGGCGTCCGCGGCCTTTGAACGGACCGATCGGCGCGGTGGCAAACAACGTGTTGGCGCGTGCATTCATTGCGGCAGAGCCCAATCGAACTTGGGTAACCGACATCACCTACATCCGCACCTACGAAGGCTTTCTGTACTTAGCCGTCGTGTTGGATTTTTTCTCCCGCCAAGTCGTGGGCTGGGCCACGCGTCCGACGCAGCACACCGATCTGGTGCTGCAAGCTCTATTAGCGGCGGTGTGGCGCCGCAAGCCCGAACCCGGCCTACTCTTGCACTCGGATCAGGGGCAGTCAATTCACGAGCGAAGACTGGCAGAGCCTTTTGAAAACGCACGACATCATGCGCAGCACGAATCTACGCGGAAGCTGTCACGACAATGCGGCAATGGAAAGCCTCTTCCAATCGCTCAAGCGCCGGCGCATCAAGCAGCGAATCTACACCACCCATGTCGATGCCCGAGGTGATGTGTTCGATTACATCGAGATGTTCTACAACTCCAATACGCCGCCACGAAACCACTGGAGGCATATCTCCGGTAGAGTACTAACGGTAGGCGGGACTTTCAGTCCTGTAATTTTTCACAAGGCCCTGAGCAGTTCAGATCGCCCATAATGCATCAACCGAGTAAGACTGACATGTTTCGATATTTCGGCTCCAAGCATTCAAGTGCCACTCAGGTTGCCGAGCTCGCGACGATTGGGTTTTCGGGCACAACCGCCGCCGACGCATTCGGCGGCCTAGGCACGATTGGTGCCGTGCTCAAGGGCCGTGGCTTAAAGGTGACAACCTGTGATGTTCTGATGTTGCCCAATGCGTTCCAGCACGCTCGCATCGTTTGCCAGGAACGTCCTCGCTTCACTCGTCTGCGAAAGATCACGGGCCTGCAGACTAGCGGTGCCATCCTGGAACATCTAAATACCCGCCGGGCCGACCGATCGTGGCTCGTTACTGAGTTCTCCACTCAGCGTCAGTTCTTCACCCGCAGCAATGCCTCGCGCATCGCCGGCGCCTGGAACGCGATCAAGCGCTGGAACGAAGATGATCTCTTGAGTGAGTCCGAGCGTAAGTATTTGCTGGCTTCGTTTCTCAATAGCATGGATCCATGCGCAAACACCGCAGGAACCTACTACGCGCATCTTAAGCATTGGCACCGCAAGGCGCTCAAGCCGTTCCAAATGAAGTGGATTCCGGTGCAAGTGGGGGCAACTGGTGGTCAGGCGCTCGTGGGTGACGCCCTTGATGTCCTCAGAGGGAAGACCTTCGATCTTCTCTATCTCGATCCACCATACAACCGTCGCGACTACTCGCGCTACTATCACCTCCCGGAATCGCTCGCATCGCTCAAGCAGCCCGACACAAACCCGAACAGAGCATCGGGTGTGCCGATTCAAATGCTCGATGCATCTTCGCTGATTCGTAGGTCCGTCGAAGCGAACTACCTACAGGAGCTTATACACTCCGTACATTGGAAGCGGCTCGTCGTGCAGTATTGCGAGGGGTCGGAAATTCCGATGTCCGAACTGCGAAATATGCTAAACAAAGCTGGCAAGCTTCAGGAGTACGTGCTTCCAGCTCTGGGCTATACCACCACAGCCCAAGCGCGCCAGCATCAACATCACATCTTCATCATCGACAAAGCGCCAGGCAGTTTTATCGCCGGCAAAACCATCACCCAAGCAGTCTAGGTGTATGTTTCAGGAGGTTGCTCACCTATGACTTGGGAACGCTGATCTCGAAAAACGTTACTTTTATCCAGCGAGGGGAACAACATGCACCATTGTGCCCGCCCGACCCCAAGACTCAAGAGGTTTTGATTCAGCGTATGCGAGCCGGCCGGCGCGTGACGCGGGTCGCGCAGGCGTTGGGGACGTCGGAGACAACGGTCCGCAAGTGGTGGCGGCGCCAAGCGAACGAAGGTTAGTGGGATCGCAGCAGCCGGCCGCGATTGCCGCCAGCCGGACGTCGACCGAGTTGGGCGCCCAGGTAGAGATGCTGCGTCGCCAGCGCCACAATGATCACCGGATTGATCGTCAGTTCGGGTTGTCGGCGGCCATGGTGTCGCCGGCGCTACCGCAGGTCGAGTTCAGCCGCTGACGCGAACTTGAACTGCAGACGCCGGCACAGCGGTACGATTATGCCGTGCCGGGTGAGTGATTCATCTGGGTATTAAGAAGCTGGGGCGGATCGGCTCACCGTGCTATTGCGTTACGGGCAACGGGTCACACCGTCTCCGGGGCCTCGGCCGGGATTTTGGTTGATATGACCATCGACGATCACTCATGCGTGGCCACTACCACCATCGCAGTCGATGAATGTTACGAAACAGCCGCCGCGATCCTGCACCGGTTTGTGCCGGACTACAGTGCCGTGGCCTCGCCGTCCACTGGCTGTTGGCCGTCAACGGACGCCGTGCTTACCTGTCTTCGCCGATGCCTGCCAAGCCTTGAGGCTAAAAATACATCCGGACACACCACATACCAATCGCAAGTCCGACCGTTTCATCCCGGCCGGCCTGCACAGGCAGGCCTACGCGACCAGCTTCGATATCTCGGATTAGCGCCAGGACGGATTGGACCGTTGGCTTCACCACTTCAACTTGCATTAACCCCACACCGCCACATGCGGCATAGCCCCGGCCTATCGGCTTGGACTGAACCAAAACAACATTGAACTTCGTGGTCCGCTAGGCACCGGCGCTTTACCGCGCGCACTACGGCGGGTACGCATTTTGGCTCCGCCTGAGGTAGCATAGCCCTACTATCCTTGTAGCGCTTCGTCCATACGACCCGTAGGAATCTCCACCGACTTCGAGAATATGTTTCCAACGTCGACTGGTCAACCTGTCCCTCTACCGGATGCACTCGCGGATCTCTCAGAGATGGAGCCTTTCGCGCTGCTCAAGCTCATTGTCTTGGACCTCGACGGCACGCTGATTAGCCATACTGACGATTCGCCCGAGACCGAAATCTGGAAACGCCGAGTCAGTCTCTTTGCTAGCCTGAACTACTACCGTGTTCCACTGACCGTTGCCACGGGCCGCGCATACGCTGGAGCTCGCCGCTTGGCGCAGATCGTCTCACCGCAAAAATCTACGCCTTTCATTCTTTATAATGGGAGCGCCGTCATTTCCGGCGACGGAGCGTTGCTTGCACATACCGCGATCACAGGGGCTTCTATCCGGAGCTTGTGCGACACCGTGCAGCACACTGGTGGGAGCGCACTAACCTACTGGCTGCGAGCTGATTTCTCAGGTCAACTCGAAGATGAGTGGCCGGTGTTCATCGGACACGGCCAAGCTCCTGAGCGAGAATTCAATAGCTTGACTGTAGTCACGGCCGATCAGGTTCCGCTTGGCGCCAGTTGCGTCGCCGCCCTGCTCTGGGCAGAAAATAACGAAGTTAGGAAGCGCCTTCACGACGCCGTGAGACGGATCGAGGGCCTATCTGTCACCGCGAGCGGCTCCAAGTTTATCGAAGTGCGGCCAGTTGGCTCGACCAAGGCTGCTGCGCTCGCCGCACTTTTGCGCAGCTTGCAGATCGAGCCCTCGAGAGTAATGGCGATTGGAGACAATGATAACGATGTCGAGCTGCTAGACGCGGTCGGCGTTAGCGTTTGTGTGTCGAATGCGTCTCCAAGCGCACAAGCAGTGAGTCGCTTCAAAACCACGTATCCGTCGTCGCAAGGGGCGATCGAAGCTCTAGATTTAGTCACACGAGCGAGAAGACTTTGGACAGGGAGGCATTCGGAATATGGAAGCTAACTCAAGCCGTGAGATAAACGAGTTGGACACGCTAATCAGCGAGGCAAGCACTCTCATACTCTCGCCAAAGGAAGTCACGCTGCGGCTCAACTCACTGGCAGAAAATTTATTCGCAAAACGGCTACTAGTCGAGGTCGAGCATCACGGGCAGAGGTACCAATGGGGCTGCCTCGACGAACAGGGCCCCCAGACGGTCCTGCGCAAAGGCGCGTTAAGCACTGCCGTCGGCTTCGAGGTCCGAGGCGATCGCTATCCTGTGACAGAACATGAGCAGTCGTTTTTAACGAAGTTTGCAGACTTGGCGAGAGCACTTTGGGGTAATGACGTCCGATCAATGGGGGGGCCAAACTGGAAACCCGAGTCCGTACAGGCCAAGCTCGCTAGGTCTGTAGAACGCGTACGGGCAGGTGATACTACCGTTGCCATCTTGTACGGCGACCTTGATTACTTCAAGGAATTAAATGACCAAGCCGGTCACGAACGGGGTAATGACGCCATCCGCTTGGTCAATCGGGAACTCCATGATCTTTGCCTTCAACATGGGGGCTTGCCGTTTCATCCGAGCGGTGATGAGTACTACCTGATCTTGCCCGATAAAGGGCTTCTGCCCATGATGGAGGCGCTTTTCGAGCTGAGAAGACGCATTAAAGACCATCAGTTTATAGACCAATCTGGTCGGGGCCATAACGTCGATCTTACTCTTGGATTGAATTTCTTCCACGGCCTGATCAGCGTAGAATCACTGGAGGGCGCGTTGGTCAATGCCGAGGAGGCCACCAAGGCTCCAGCCGAAAATCTTACAGGCGAAGTAGGCGCTGAGTTCCACGAGGGGAAGTCAGATGATCAGGCCCAGATAAAGCCTAAGAAAAATAAACGCCGAGGTAAGCTGTCAATCTTCGGAATAAGCGACGTTGAAACAACTCAAATCGCTCCCGATGACTTCGCACAACTCGCTGCGGTTATGGTGAGGCGCAATACTTTGACCTCGCCGGCAGTTTTCAGAGACCCACGCCTCGGCATGGTTCAAAGTGCTGTCTGCAAGTATTATCTTGGGGATAAAAAACAGAGCTTGGACGAGCATCTGCGGGACGTACAAGCGTGGCTTGATCTCGCATTAAGTGAGAAGTTCACCGTCGAAAGCCTCCTAAAGGAGACGGCACCAAAAGCGATACCCAGAATTGGTCTTGCGGCGGCCGTAGCCGGAGGCATTCTTAAAGCGCAGCACAATATCAATCACGAAGCTGCGATCGACATCCGTATCCGTTTCGTGGCGGATGGCAGGCAAGTATCAGTCGTCGATAACACACGAACCGTTTGGGGGGACGATCTTGCAGACGATGCTCCGGGCGTTTATGAAGTAGAAATCGAAGTGCCAGGCTCTGAACGGCCTGCATGTGTACTTGTGGGCATTCAAGTTGGATTTCAGGAGAGCTTGTTTCTTGCAGGCCTGAATAAGCTGCCTAACGAGTTGTTCTCTCAGGTCGTCATCGTCGATGACAGACCGAGTTCTGGGGGCGGTTTACCCGACTTTTGGCAGGCTGCGCTCGCGCAGGTGTGTGAGGTTGCCACCACTGGCCCGGATTTGATCTATGTATTCGCTTGGGGCGCGGCGCGCAACAGCGAGACAGTGAGTCGACTGCAAGGTATGAAGCCTTGGTCTGAGGATGAGATTGCTCGCCTAGCTAACGTCCCTTCCAGTAAGGTGCGTGGACTGCAGCCGCAACTGAAAACTAACACAATCCTCTTCGACGACGCCAAATCCGTCGTGAATGAACTCTATAAAATTGCCCCGGTAGTAAGCGCGCCACCGAAGCCAAAATCGCCCGAGAAACAGTTGGAGAATGAGCCGCTCGCAAGAGAGATGCTGAAACTGGGACCATTGCAAGCCACTGATGGCTTGCGATGCCGGTCTGCCTCTCAGGCCTACCCAATCATCATTGACACGCTGCGCAAGGCGGTGACTCGAGATTCTACGGATGATGCGCGCCAGCCGCTTCGAGAGCTTGTCGCCTTCAAACTCACGCTCGAGACGCCAAATGCGCCTGCGGTGCCTGGCTACTTGCGAGAGCAAGAAGACGACATGAATCGCTACGCACAAGACGTACTTCTGAGCGAGGGCGGCCTGATCAACAGGGGTCTAGCATCGAACAATCAGTTGATTGCATTCAAGAAAGAGTTGCTCGCGTGCTTTTCGGGCGAAGGCCCTAGATCGACACGACGGGCGTGCTTGGTCGTACCTCATTTTCCGGCCGCCGATGGGAATCCGTCTCCAGCAGGATTGGTATCTGTCTGGGCCTCCCCGCGAATTAATAGTTCGTCAGTCGAGAAGACCGTCGACTGGGTTTTTGTCTGGCGCACCGTCGAGGCTTTTATTGGGCTCCCTTACAGCCTCTATGGTTCAACCGCATTAGCAAAATCTCTTCTGGAACAAATTAACCATGAACAACCTGGTACGGAAGCGACGCCGTTCCGCTTGGGTGAGTTGACGTACATCGCACTTAGCCTACACATGCGATCAGACGGCGTGCATCATCGAATTGCTAAACGCATAGTGGACGAATCAAGTGAGTAAGCCTAGTCGCTTGGTCTTGTCCCCATCGGATAGCTTGATCGAAGCACTGTTGACAGATCGTAGGGCGGCGCTTGTGTACCTGGCAGACGACGTCTGCATCCTCGAAAGTGCGGATCGCACGCTTTTGGAAAGCTCACAAGGGAATGGCCGAAAGTGGACGCGCATATTCGAGGAGTATCACCTTGTCAACGCCGATAATGACAAAGCACAAGGAGTCGTGGTCAGCGCATTCTTCGACTGGCTTACGGATCGGTACAGCAATGAGATCGAAACCACTAGAAACCTGGCTTGCTACGAGTATCTATACGGCTTCGCGAACCAGTTCCGAGAAGTCCCGACCCCAACCGCCGTACTAGATGTAGGTTGCGGGCCAGGCACTATCCTTCGCTCGGACGTGGCTCACACAGCACAAGTTCTCGTCGGCTACGACATCAGCGATATTGCCGCTAAAGCGGCGATTTCTGCTGGTATGACGGTGATGTCGCGAGATGAGTTCGTTTCAGGATCCGCGCGGTTCGATGTCGCGTTAAGTGCCTACACGATGCATTACACATGCGACCTCGCCGAGACTCTGGCAGGCGTACAGTGTAACCTAAAGCCTGGCGGTGTCTGGGCTCTCAACTTTCATAAAGGCATCGGCCTAGCCGCTTTTTTCGCATGCTTGCGGTCCAGCGCGCTTGAGCTTGCGGGACAATTCAGTCATTCTTCCTTCGGCCCGATCGTGGCTGTAAAAATGGGCTGAACATGAGCGGTCTGGGTTATCTTCTTCGCCCCTTCGACGCCTCGGATCCTCAACAAACCTTATGGGATTCTTGCGGCCTTCTTCCGTCCATCACTACGCGCCAAGGTGAGAGTTGGATCACCACCTCCCAGTACGATAGGCTCAAGCAGCTAACGGCGGTCCAATTCGATTGGAATGTCGGACCGCAACTTCCAGATGATCTATTTACGCCCCATTTAGTTGCTGAGCTTGGTGCTTCCTCTTGCTTGACGCAAGGTGCCGCTCCACTTTCGTCACCTGCATCTTCGCTGTGGATGCAACTTCTGCCATTGTGGCTATTGGATCAGCCCGCTTCTACCGGCCAATTGCCATGCTCGAGTTGGAATGAGGTGGACATCGATGGGTATCGCGCCTATTCGCTGAACGTTGCGCTAAATGCGATCTCGGCGAAGAGCGTTGAGCGTTATAAGAACTTCGCGGCCAGTCGTAGCGCATTGTTTTCGCGGTCAGCGAACTACATGGGCTCCAAAGCTGCGCTTGCCAGCCAGTTCCTCGATATCGTTGACGCCACGGAATCCTCCGACACCACCATGGTCGATCTGATGTGCGGATCGGGCGTAATGGCGTCGGCGTTCGCCAAACAGTTCCCAACCATCGCGTCGGACGCGCAGAAGTTCTGCCGCTTACTCGGCTTGGTTCAAGCCGGCGGAATGACTTATACCCGCGGCGTAGAAATCGCACAGCGCGTGATCCACGGCGCTCGTCGCAGGTTCAACAGCCTCGGCGACGAGGTGCGCCGCGCTATTGACGGCGAAAGCCAACTCGTGAACTCCGAGCTTACAGTCGGCGTAACAGATACTATTCTGCATCGACTTCAAAAGCGTTTGATGATTTGGGATACCGATAACCTTGGCAGCCTCGAAGCCGTTGAGGCAGCGCATCGCTCGGGCAGGCTAATCGGACACCTTTATGGTGGCGTCTTTTTCGGCGATCGACAGGCCGCGGAGCTCGATTGCCTCCGGCAGTCAATTTCGGACTTGCCAGACGAGCTGGAGAGAAGGTGGGCTCTCGGAGCTCTCGTGTGTGCTGCCAGCGCCTGCGCGTACACCTATGGAGGTCATTTTGCTCAGCCGAAGCTTGACATATCCGATTCAGGGAAGTCTCGAGGGGACATATCGGAAGCACTCAAGCAGCGCTCGCTATCCGTCACCCATGAGTTCTTCACCCGATTAACAAGCCTGGCTAGCGAAAGCGAGAATGTTAAGCACGCGGTGTCATTGGTTGCGGGGCCTTGGGAGGACGCAATTCAAGCGGTCGCGCGTAGCTGCGGTCGTGGGCCCGTTTGCGTCTATATCGATCCGCCCTACACTCGTGACGAGTATAGCCGCTACTACCATGTCCTCGAAGCACTAGTGCGCTATGAGCCGCAGGCTGTTTCCGGGAAAGGGCGCCTGCCGAAGCGCGGCTCTGCGGGGCGATTTGCGTCAAAGTTCAGTGGACGGCGCGCAGATCTTATGGAAGCCGAGATCGCCAGGACGATCCAAGCTTGTTTGTCTCGAGGCTGGAACTGTCTGTGGAGTTACTCCAATTCGGGAGTTGCTTCGGTCAATGGGACGCTTGAACGCCTAAAAGATCATGCAAAGACTGCAGATGTCTTCTGCATGGACCACAGCTACAAAGCCCAAGGCAAACGTGGCCAGAAACGGGTGGTCGAGTACGCGATTCATCTGCGTCCGGCTAGCTAAAGAACCCGCAAGCGGTAGCCAGCGTATGGACTACGTAACCGCTCACACTGTGAGTTTGGGGGTCCGATCCAATTTCGGTGCATGGTCGCCGGCGGCATATATCAGTGGCCACTATACAGCCACTGCTCGTTGTAGATCTGCCGCCAGCTCTCGATCAGCACCTTACTTCTGCTCGGCTTCGGAATTACTGACCTGCTCCCCATTCCCATCTGCAACGACTCCCGATAAAGCGTGTTGGGATCGTATATATAGAGGCGCCATAACCAACCAGATCAGCACATCAGCATTTGAGGATGCCTCGGGGTTTAGTGCTCTCTCCGCACTCAACAACTGCCGGATTAGATCCGACGTCCAAAAGGAAGCCATTATCTTCCCGCCTCCCATTCCGCTATGCAATGTAGCGTGCCTTGTCGACCCCAGCGCCTCTGCCAAGTAGCAATCGCCACAGCAGGCAGGGATGGCTCTTCGCATTTGTGTTCGCGGTGCTGGACAATCTCAGGCGTGAACAAGTTCGTTGAACCTACTAGCCCGACGGCATCTTTTTCAAGCGCTCGACTGAAGCCTGCGCGTTGCGCGCTAGAACCAATGCCAAGCAGATATCCACACGGTTATGGATAAGGGCGCCGCCGCTATACGGAATAACCGATACGAAGCTAGACGATCACCATCAAACTGGGCGTGATGTTTCAATTTGCCAAGGATCTAGAAATACCGCTGGCGCAGTTGCTCCGCCATGTCGGAGATGGCCACAACGACTTAGGAGGCAGACCAGCAGAGCCAGCCGCAGCTGCGGCGGTGGGAAAAGTTCATGGCGGCATCAACCAACTGGCTGCAGGAAAGCGGAAAGCTACTACGGAAGCATTGTCGGCGTCAGCCGGAGACACTTGATAGATAGGATCTTTGCCACAGCTTACGATTAGGCTGCAACGCTCTGCGCAGCTCTTCATAGAGATTCGGTAGAAGCTACAACCCTTGACAAATGCCCCCTTGACAAACTTTGAACCCCTGTTATCAAGAGCACCGTTCAAGTTGATGACGAGGGACTGATGAAGATCGAGGAGTTCTGGAATCAAGCGTTCCTGGCAGCATTAGCCCGGTTGCCGGCCGAGGCTGCAAAAAAAGAGGCAGACGAAGCCACTCAGATTTGCTTGCACCACTGGATAGACCACCGCCTCCATTGGGCGCCGATTCAATCCATTCTTTGGCAAGAGCAAGACATTACCAATGCACCTCAGCAGCGAATGCCTGGCCCCTACCCTATCGCCCCCCAGGACCACGACGCCGGCGGGTAGCCGGCCCATCAGGACTTGCTCCTGAAGATGGGACGCTATCGTCGTCATGAGACCCAGGAAACCATTTTTTTAACTGCGCTTTATTTTCCAGGCCAAAGAGAAACTTCAAAGGCAGAAGATCACCAAGCTCTGCACTCGCCACAATCCATCGATGCGTGAACTGCTTGACTGATACTTTGCCTGAATACATACAAGTTACTTTTACCGGGCGCAAGGGCAAACCTGCGCCACCCGGTATGCGCGGGTAACCTGCTTTAAATGCTTCCCGGAGAAAATAATCATCAATCTCTCCTTCCTCCAACACTCTTCGCCCCACACCCTCAGCCCAGCCAGACGCCTCACCAAGACTGCTACAGGTATGGCACACCCTCGGGCTAGGGATATTCGTATCAATAACGTAGTAACGCGCTTTTGGCTGGAGACCTTCCGAAAGTGGCACACCCCTATTATCGTATACAGTTACCTCTACGACGATAATTCCGCTGTCCGCTGACACCGTCGACTCGACTAGCACTGACTCGCTCATTAGCCACTCCGCATGCAAACTTAAACTAAACTTGAGCCAACAATAGCTTACACCGAGGTCTCAAGCGCTCTCTTTTTCGCAGTAAAAAGTAACTTAAGTAGGCATACCTACAGCCGGTGTAAACCTAGCCAACGTCGCCACCCGCAACGGCAGCGTCTTGCGATCAATGTAGAACTTCTCCAACACCGACCCCTGCGCTTTTCCGTCCAGGTGCCCGGTCAACCGTGCAATGTCCGTGGTCTCAACCCCCGCCTCGCTCAACAGTGTTGCGAACGTGTGGCGGAACGCGTGGAATCCCATGCCCTCCTCCACCACGCCGCATTTTTTGATGTAGGCCGAGAACTGCCGGCTCAGCTGCCGCCCGAAACCCAGCCCCGTTCCGTTGGGCAAATCCGGGAACAGCCGCGCCTGACCCGCCTTGCGCGCCTCTTCGACGAACCTCAGAAACCCCACGTCCAACACCGGCTGCGCCAACGGCACGAACCGACGCGACTGCGCGTTCTTGATCTTCTGCCCAGGGAAACGTCGGTTGACGTGAAAGCCGGGTACGCCTTCCACGGTCTCGATGTCGTCGACGTAGAGCTGCGCCACCTCGGTGACTCGGGCGCCGCTGTAGAGCCCAAGGATCGGCGCCCAATAGCGGTGCGGATACTTCTTGGCCCATGGCAGGTAGGCCAATGGCGCAAAAACGGCCTGCAACTCCGCCGTTGTGAACGGCCGCCCGGTCTCGACTTCGGCACTCGCCGCGTGGGCGCTCATGCGCACGATGCCCGCCATAGGGTTGTGCGAGATCACCCGTGCGGCCAACAGCGGCTGCACGAACGCCGACAGGCGTTGGCGATGCTTGTTGAGCGTGTGCGCCGCGGGTTCTGGCTCCTTGCGGGCCTTCGACAGCACCAGCACCTCCGGCACGCTGAGGCTTCGGTACTCCGGCCGCTTGGTGGCGTTGCTCGGCCAATGCCGCACGGCGTCAAAGAACGCGCGCACGTGCGATTGCGAGAGCGTACCGACCGCAACGTCGCCCACCACCCCGAGCAGGATCCGAAGGCTGTGGCGGCTTTCCAACACCGTCTTGGGATCGCGCTTGGCTGACTCGAGGTCCTTGAGGTAATCGGCGATCGCCTCGGACAGCAGCGGCCCCGTGGGAGCAATAGGCTCCGGGACGGGAGCGACCGGAGCAGAAACAGGCATGGGCATCGACGGCGCGATGGCGGCCGCCGCCTTCATGGCCTCAATGAAGTCCAGGGTGTCTTGAGGCCCCTGGGTCGTGACCGCGCCGAAGTCCACAGCACCGATCCGCACGCCGGTCGCCGTCCACTCCCGAAGCGTGCCGTCGGCGGCCGCCCGTTGGGCGCTGTCGATGAGCTTCTTCGGATCGAATCCGGTCACGTCATCCCCCTTCCGTAGGCGATGGAACACGGCTGAGAGTGCCACAGCTTGGCGGGCCGCGGACAAGCGGGCGGCGTCCCCGCGCAGCCCGTGCATCGAACGCACGACGAAGCGCAAGCCGATTCTGAGACGCAAGTCCTCGGGCACCCGAAAGCGGACGTAGAGCCCGGCGGGTCGGGACAGGAAATAGGGCTTCGGCACAAAACGATACCTTCGGCGATACCTCGTGGAAGGCACCGCGATCGGGATCGAAGGTCCGCAGGAGCCTTTGCAAGTCAGCGCTTTACGCGCAGCAAAGGTTGAGAAAGGAGCGGGTGAACGAGATGGAGCGGGTGATGGGAATCGAACCCACGCTAGCAGCTTGGGAAGCTGCAGTTCTACCATTGAACTACACCCGCTTGCGGACCAGTCTATTCGGCCCGAACGCGGGTGGCAATGCGGTGCGGCGATGCGGATACCGGGGGGCGTTGTTCGGCGCGGCCGGGGCGGATGAGACGTTCCCGGGCGCATGGCGGCAGCCGGCGTCGCGACTCCCTTTGCTCGCGCCTCCCTTTCCTCGCGATTCCCTTCCTTGCGGCCCCGATCTCGCGGGCGTACGAGGTCTGCTGGACGGGCTTCAGCTCCGACGCTCTTTGATCGGATCGAAACCTACCGGGAGATCTGATCTTGAGGCGTGCCTCCCGCTTAGATGCTTTCAGCGGTTATCGCTTCCGAACATAACCACCAGGGCCGCACAGCACAGCGACCGAAGCACCACCTAGAACACTTTCGCCAAAACCGCCGATCCGCGATCGACCCGCGACTTATCGCCTCGCCGCTCTTGATTCCCGCCCGATCGCGACTCGCCGCCGCTAGCTCTCAAGCCGATCGCCACGCACAACCAACTGGATCGCCGCTCATAAAAAAACCGGGCCCTTCGGCCCGGTTTCTTCAACTACAACGCAAACCTCTAAGCAAACGCGATCGCTACAGCGACCGCGCCGCGATCAGAATCCGCTGCCGATCTGCGCGAACACGGTGGCGTTGTTGCCGCCTTCCTGGCCGACGGTGACGCTGGCGCCCAGGTTGGCGTCCAGGCCGAACAGCTTGGTGCGCGCGCCGAACAGCAAGGTGCCGTAGTCCTGGTCGAACTCGCGGCCCTTGACCGCGTAGTCGCCCAGGCCCGGCACGGTCTGCAGACGCGCGTAGGCGTTCTTCGGCGCGTCTTCGAACTCGCGGTCGACGGTCAGGCGCGCGTACGGACGGAAGCTTTCGCTGTGGGTGTAGTTGATCTGCCAGCCGACGCTGCCGATCAGCGAGTCGAAGGACTGGTCCGGGTAGGCCAGCGAGGTCGCCAGGTTCGGATCGCTTTCGGCGAAGCCGTCGACGTCGATGCGCTGGGCCAAGATGCCGATCACCGGGCCGTGACGCAAGGTTTCGCCGAACTCGTAACCGCCGTTGAGCGCGGCGGTGACGTTCTTGCCGTCGGCCGAACCGTGATGCACGCGGGTCGCCGGGCCGAGGTTGGCGTTGCGGTCGATGTCGTAGTCCAGCTTGGTGTAGCTCAACTGGCCGTTGATCCAGGCGCGCTCGCCGTACCAGCCGATGAAGCCGCCGATGCTGGTGTCTTTCTGGTCGAAGTCGCCGTTGCGCAGGCCGAAGTCCTGCTTCTGCTGGCCGTAGCCGAGGAAGCCGCCGACCACCAGCTTGCCGCTGGTCCAGTCGACGCCGCCGGTCAGCGCCGGACCGGCGCCGTCGTACAGATCGCCGTGGCCGTAGCGCTGGAAGTCGCCGCGCACGCTGCCCCACCAACGCGTGCCGTCGCCGTCCTGGGCGCCGGCGACATGGTTGGCGACTTGGTCGGCGCGGGCGCGGCCGGTGGTCGACGCCGAGTTCGGCAGCAGGGCGATGAAGCGCGGCGCTTCGAGCACCGACAAGGCGTAGTCGCCGAGGATCTTGTGCGCCTTGCTGGACGGATGCACGCCGTCGGCGAAGGCATAACTCTCGGCCGCGCCCGGGATGGTGTTGGTCGGGCTGCAGGTCACCGAGGAGGCGGTGATCTGCGGGTTGCACGCGGTGCCGGTGACGTTGGTGATGCCGTACGGCGCCGGGTTGGCGGTGATCTCGCGCAGCAGGTTGAAGGTGTCGAGCGGAATCACCCGCAGGCCGGTCGCGGCCAGGCCGCCGTACAGCGCGGTGTTGTAGGTGGTCGCCAACTGGGTGCCCGCGGCCTGCTGGGCCGCGCCGCCGGCGCGGAACTGCGGGGTCACGCCGAGGTCGGGAATGGTCGGCACCAGGATGTATTCGGCGCCGGCGTTGCGCAGCGCGCCGATCACGCCGATCTGCGCGGTCACCGCGTTGGTGATGGTCGCCTGCGCCGGCGCGCCGCCCGCGACCGCGAACAGGTCGTTGGCGCCGCCCCACACGGTGTACAGCGCGTTGGGATCGGCGCGGCCGCCGTTGGCGGCGAGGTAGTTGGTGGTCTGGGTGGTCAGCGACGGGATCGGGCCGAGCGCGCCGGCGGTGTTGACGCCGGTACGGGCGCCGCCGACGGCGTAGTTGGTGCCGCCCTGGTTATCGCTGTTGGCGTTGGTGCCGTAGTAGTCGGCGACGTACTCCGCCCAGACCAGACCCGGATTGGTGGTGAAACGGCCGATCAGCGCGCCGTTGGGGCCGACCGCCTGGATCAGCGCCGGGCGGAAGTGGCCCGAGTCGGTCAGGCTGTCGCCGATGAAGACGGTCTGCGAATAGGTCTGGGCGAAGGCCGGGGCGGCGGCCAGCACGAGGGCGGCGGCCAGCGCGGTGCGAACGGGTTTCATCATTAACTTCCCTGCATTGATAAGTAGCGGTGGTGGCGTCCGACCTGTCCTGGCGAGGACGATCGGACGCCGGATGAGTCTCCGCGCGGCTCGACATACGCCGCCGGATGGCTGAATCGAAACATGTGCCACGCGAGCAAAGCAAGGCGCAGCGCGGCAAACGTCCCGGTCCGGGACGCCGATTCCTGGGCGGCGGCGCGCGGCCGCAGGCGGCCGCAAGCGCCGCGATCGGACCCGGCGGCGCGATTATGGTCCTCGCGGACGCCGCGTGCCGGGGCCAGACGTCACAGGTGAGCGATGACGCCGTGGCTGGGCCCGGCCGGCATCGGGCCGGTGGCCCGCGCGACGATGAGCGAACCGCCCGCTGCGGCAAAGGCTGGTCGCCGCGCGAGGTACACGCAACAATATCGGCATGAACATTCTGCTCAATGGCGAACCGCGCGCACTCGCCGCGCCGATCAAGCTGGTCGAACTGCTGCGCGAGGAAGGCCTGGGCGAACGCCGGGTCGCGGTCGAGATCAACGGCGAGATCGTGCCGCGCGGCCGCCATGCCGACACGGCCTTGAACGAAGGCGACAAAGTCGAGATCGTGCACGCCTTGGGCGGTGGTTGAGTTGGGCTCTGTCGCGATCTCGCGATAACCACCCGGTCGTCTGTCGCGGCGCGCGGCCGCCGGCATCAGCTTTCGATGTTTCGTGGAAGGGGCTCAGAGCCCCGCCGCTGCGTTGTTGGCGCCGAAAATCGTCGCGGCTTAAACCCCTTGCACGAGACTTCGTGCATCCGACCCGAGCGAGCCGCGGATATGCAACGAGTCGCGCGCGATGCCAGCCACGTCGCGACCTGAATTGAAACGAGCGTGCCGACCGGTGCAAAGCACGCGGCACATGACACGCATTCGCCGATAACCGGCAACGCGCCGCATCCACCTTCCCGTCGCCGATGTTCCGGCGACGGGAATCCCTCAACGCCGACGACTCACTTGCGATGGCAGGTGATGGTGGCGTCCACGAAGCTCACGTAGTTGCAGCCGTCGCGGCCGATGCCGTGAATGGTGATCGGGCCCGGCGTGTCGCCATTGGCCACGCAGGCATTGGTCAACTCGCTGTTCGCCAGGGCGATGGCGTCTTCGTCGAAGTCGCCCTGGAAGGTACCCAGGTTGATCGTGTAGGAATCGGCCGCCGAGGCCGAACCGGCCGCGAACAGGCACACGGTCGCAAGAGACAAAGCTGCCGCACGAAGGGAAATACGCATGGAACGCTCCTTTAGGATTTTTCGGGGGAGCCGACCGATATCGGCCGGTTCGCGATCGATCTCGTGCCGAGAACGAAAGCCGGCCGGATTACAGCACGCGAAAAAAGTTTCATTTGCAGGCAATTCGGCGAGCGCGTGCGCTGCGAGCGCGGAAAACCGCGCGAGCCGCATCGCCATGCGAAGCGAGCTTGCGAAGATCGAAATCTCGTATTTTTTGCCGCTACGAATCACGCTTCGATTACCGCAATCTTGCTTCGTTGACACATCTTTTATGCAGCTCGCGCTTTCGGTTCGCGCAGCGCGCGGCATTGCCGATCGCGTCGACTCGAATCCGCGCGAAGCCAATTACAAGCCGATTATCGAAAACCGATGATCGCCATCGACAATCCAGGGAGCGACGACGTCACCCATCCGATCGCCCGAAATCGGGCGCTTCGCGCCGCGAGCACGATCGTGTGCCTGAAAATCAATAAATTCCACGCAAAAAGCAGCATTAGTCCGGTACTGCGGGACTCACGATCGGTCGTACGCAAAGCTTTCGCCTATCGATTCGATCAAATCTTTTAATCAAACCATCATCCGATTCGCGACCAAGGTCGCATGCGATTCGCGAAGAAACGCATGCGATCGCATGCCTCGTCGACGCGAATGCGCGAAACGCAGGATGCATACGCATGCGCATCGGCGGTGGATCGACTCAAACGCGAGCCGATACCGCACTGCCTTTCAGTACAAGCACGGATGGCTCTTACCCGGCACAGATCAATCGAGCGACGGAAGCGCGTCGCCGAGGGTTATCAATCGTGCTTCTCGGCCGCCTCGATCGCGCGCTGCCCGCAGCGTTCCGGCGCGCGGCGCGGGTTGCAACGCACCACCTCGCTGCGCGGGAACGTCACCCGGTAGCGGCTCAGGCGCAGGTCGGGTTTCGGGTAATCGGTGGAGATGTACTGCGCGCCGCTGGCGAACGCGGCTTCGCGGCGGCGCGGGTCGTTGCGCCGGGCTTCGGCGGTGTCGGCGTCGGCGCGCGTGCGCACCAGGAAGCCAGCGGCGACCGCGCGCGCGATCCGCTCGCCCTGCGCGATCGGATCGTTGAGGGTCAGGTAAGCGGCATCGCTCGCGTTTTCATCGCCGTTGACGAACATCGCGCGGCCTTCCAGCGAGCGGCGCTTGCCGCGGTACAGCGCGACCTTGCGCGCATCTTCATCGAGCGCGAACAGCACCTTGCCGCGCGACTCGGCCAGGGTCGGCCATCGCCCGGCCAGCACCGCCGCGCGCAAGTTCGCCGCATCGCCGCGCACACGGTCGGGCGTGATCAATTCATCGGCGGCGAACACCGAGCGGATTTCCGCGTCGAGCGCATCGAAGGCGCGGCTGTCGAACGGCAGCGGCGAGGTCGAATCCGTCCCGCCCTTGCCGTCCTTGGCGTTGATCAGGATCAGGATCGGCGCGTGATCGCGATGGGTCTGCGACCAGGCCCGGATCTGCTCCAGGCATTGAACGAACACCGTGCACTGACTGCGGAAATCGACATCGGCCAGATGCATGACCTTGAACCCGGGCAGCTGCTTCCGTGCGGCTACCTCGCGGTTCCATGGACCGGCGTCGCCGTAGCCCTGGCCCGTCGCGCCGCGCGGATGCGCGTAGCGGCCGCCTTTCGGGTCGTAGTACAGGTCCAGTTCCAGGCTGCGCATGCCCAGTTCGAGTTGCTCGTGCAGTGGCGCATGCGCGTAGTCCAGCGCATCGGCGCCGGCCGGGTCGCGCGCGCGCAGGGCCGCGAGTTCGTCCGGCGCGATCGCGAGCTTGTAGCTGTTGTGGGTGCCGATCGCCTGTACGTCGTTGAGGCGCAGGTTGCGATCGATCCAGGCCGCGGCGCAGTCGGGACCGGCCTGGGCCGCGCCGGTGGCATCGAGGATGCAGCCGGGTGTCTGCGCTCGGGCCGGCGTTTGCGCGATCGCGCTCTGCGCGATGCCCGCCGTCAACAGACAGGCCGACAGCAGGCCCCTCGCCCATGCGCCGCACAGCCGATTCCGCTTGGAAATTCGCATAAGGCCCTTCGCTAAAAAAACGAACGATACGCTCACGGCTGGAACCTCAGCGCGGCATGACCGCAACCGCCGCACCATGCCAACTCGGTGCGCGGATGAGGCCGATCGACCGGCCCGGCCGACGCAATCGAGACGCGAGGCTTCGGCATCCTCCACAAGACCGAAAGCGAGCCCCACGGCCTGCCGGCTTCGTCCAAAAGCCCGGCGCGAGCCCGACCGCTGCACCCAATGCTGCGCGCGAACGCTTAAACCCCGGTGACAGACGAAGGGACTTTGCGGCCAGATTCGGCCAAGCCGGGCCTGCGAGCCCGGGCAGAACGCGATGGCGGAAAGGCCAGAACAGCCCCGCCCGGCGCGCTCCCGGCTCGGACATGTTCACCGGCGATCAGCCATAATTGCCGGATGACTGACACCGCCTTCTCCGATCCGCTGGTCATCGCCGGCAAAACCTACCGCTCGCGCCTGTTGACCGGCACCGGCAAGTTCAAGGACCTCGACGAAACCCGCCGGGCCACCGAGGCCGCCGGCGCGCAGATCGTCACCGTCGCGATCCGCCGCACCAATATCGGCCAGAACCCGGGCGAGCCGAACCTGCTCGACGTACTGCCGCCGGACCGCTACACCCTGCTGCCCAACACCGCCGGCTGCTACACCGCCGACGACGCGGTGCGCACCTGCCGCCTCGCACGCGAGCTGCTCGACGGCCACAAACTGGTCAAGCTGGAAGTGCTCGGCGACCAGCGCACCTTGTTCCCCGACGTCGTGCAGACCCTGGCCGCGGCCGAAATCCTGGTCAAGGACGGCTTCGACGTGATGGTCTACACCTCCGACGACCCGATCCTGGCCAAGCGCCTGGAGGAAATCGGCTGCGTCGCGGTGATGCCGCTGGCCGCGCCGATCGGCTCGGGCCTGGGCGTGCAGAACAAGTACAACCTGCTCGAGATCATCGAGAACGCCAAGGTGCCGATCCTGGTCGATGCCGGCGTCGGCACCGCCTCCGACGCGGCGATCGCGATGGAACTGGGCTGCGACGGCGTGCTGATGAACACCGCCATCGCCGGCGCGCGCGATCCGATCCTGATGGCGCATGCGATGAAACTGGCGATCGAGGCCGGCCGCGCCGCATTCAAGGCCGGGCGCATTCCGCGCAAGCGTTTCGCCAGCGCGTCGAGCCCCATCGATGGCCTGATCGGCTGATATGACCGATCCGTTCGCCAGCGACGGCGCCAAGTCCCCACCCAAGCCGTTCACGGTCGAGGAAGGCCGCCGCCAGGTGCGCAGCTTCGTGCTGCGCCAGGGCCGCTTCACCCCGGCCCAGCAGCGCGCGTTCGACGAACTGTGGCCGCGCTTCGGTATCGATTACCACGGCTCGCCGCGCGACTTCGACGCAGTGTTCGGACGCAGCGCCAAGCGCGTGCTTGAAATCGGTTTCGGCAACGGCGATGCGCTGCGTTTCGCCGCCAATAACGATAAAGACCGCGACCTGATCGGCATCGAAGTCCACGCGCCCGGCGTCGGCCGGCTGTTGAACGCCCTGGCCGAGGACGGCAGCGACCACGTGCGGCTGTATCACCACGACGCGGTCGAAGTGCTCAACAACGAAGTCGCCGACGGTTCATTGGACGAGGTCCGGATTTATTTCCCGGACCCGTGGCATAAGAAGCGTCACAACAAGCGCAGGCTGGTGCAGCCGGCGTTCGCCGAATTGCTGGTGCGCAAGCTCGCCGACGACGGACGCTTGCACCTCGCCACCGATTGGCAGGACTATGCCGAACAGATGTGGGACGTCCTGGATGCGACAGGGGGCATCGTCAACCGCGCGGGCAAGCGCGGCAGCGTGCCGCGTCCGGATTGGCGCCCACAGACGCATTTCGAGACCCGGGGCCAGAAGCTCGGCCACGGCGTCTGGGATCTGCTGTACGACAAGAGCCGGGAATAGGGAATTGGGAGTCGGGAATCGGATGCGAGCCACCGGACATTCGCGACAGGTTGTCGGTGCCGAATTCGGTAGTGCTGCGGTGCCTTGCTCTTGCCCTGGCTGTTCCGATTTTCCATTCCCCATTCCCGATTCCCGGCCCTAAATGGACACCGCCCTCGCGCTAACCACCGACATGAAGCTCGTTCTCGGGCTGGTGGTGTTCACGATGGCGATGTTCCTGTTCGAACGCATCCGCGCCGACGTGGTCGCCCTGGTCGTGCTGGTGTTGCTGGGCCTGTCCGGCCTGGTCGAGCCCGACGAACTGTTCAACGGCTTTTCCGGTAACGCGGTGATCAGCATCATCGCGACGATGATCCTCGGCGCCGGCCTGGACCGCACCGGCGCGCTCAATCGCCTCGCCGGCTGGTTGCTGCGGCGCGCGCACGGCGTCGAGCAGCGATTGCTGCTGCTGACCACCGCGGTGGCCGGGCTGAATTCCTCCTTCATGCAGAACCCGTCGGTGATGGCGTTGTACATGCCGGTCGCCTCACGCCTGTCCTCGCGCACCGGCCTGTCGCTGCCGCGACTGCTGTTGCCGATCGCCGCGGCGATCATCATGGGCGGCGCGCTGACCATGGTCGGCAATTCGCCGCTGATCCTGCTCAACGACTTGCTGCTCAACGCGAACAGCAACCTGCCCTCGGGCGCGGCCACGATCGAGCCGCTGAAGATGTTCGCGCCGCTGCCGATCGGCGTGGCCCTGCTGGCCGCGTCGCTGGCGTATTTCCATTTCTTCGGCGACAAGCTGCTCAAGGACGACACCGAGAAAGGCGCGACCCCGGCGCGCACCCAGAGTTATTTCGCCAAGGCTTACGGCATCGAGGGCGACGTCTACGAACTCACCGTGACCGCCGACAGCCCCCTGGTCGGCATGTCGCTGGGCGAAGCGGAAGCCTTGCGCGACGCGCCGCTGCTGCTGGCGCTCAAGAGCGACAACGACTCGCGCCTGGCGCCGCCGGCCGACACCCGCATCTGGGTCGGCAGCGTGCTCGGCGCGATGGGGCCGAAGCAGCAGGTCGCCGATTTCGCCCAGAACCATTTCCTGCGGCTGTCCTCGCGCCTGCGCAATTTCGCCGACCTGTTCAATCCCTCGCGCGCCGGCATTTCCGAAGCGGTGGTGCCGGCGACGTCCGGTTACATCGGTAAAACCGCCGGCGACCTGCACTTGCGCAAGCAGTCGGGCCTGAGCCTGCTGGCGATCAACCGCGACAAGGACGTGCTGCGCGACAACGTGCGCAGCGTTCCGATGCGCGCCGGGGACATGCTGGTGTTCCACAGCATCTGGACCGACCTGGCCAGCGCCGCGGCGAGCAAGGACCTGGTCGTGGTCACCGATTACCCCAAGGGCGAGCAGCGTCCGCACAAGCTCAAAATCGCGCTGGCGATCTTCGCCGTGGCGATGCTGCTGGCGTTGTCCTCGCGCCTGCCGGTGTCGATCGCGCTGATGACCGGCGTCGCCGGCATGTTGATCGCCGGGGTGATCAACATCGACGAAGCCTATTCGGCGATCAACTGGAAGACCGTGTTCCTGATGGCCTGCCTGATTCCGCTCGGTTGGGCGATGGATTCCAGCGGCGCGGCGGCGTGGATCGCCGGGCATACGATCGAGCGCTTGCCCACCGGCACGCCGGTGTGGCTGCTGGAGATACTGATCGGGCTGCTGACGACACTATTCTCGTTAGTCATCAGCCACGTCGGCGCGACCATCGTGGTGGTGCCGCTCGCGGTCAACCTCGCGCTGGCCGCCGGCGGCAACCCGACCGCGTTCGCGCTGATCGTCGCGCTGTCGGCCTCGAACAATTTCATGACCGCGTCGAACCCGGTGATCTCGATGATCTCCGGCCCGGCCGGCTACAGCGGCAAGGAGCTGTGGCGGATCGGCGGGCCGTTGTCGTTGATCTATACGGTGGTGACGGTGTTGATGGTGAATGTGTTGTTTTGGGGCAAGTAATGTCGCAGAAAAAACAAGCGCGACGCCTCACCTAGAAACCCGAATCCGTCCGCCTGAGCGA
>NZ_LMHM01000002.1:116532-130797 GCF_001427785.1 Lysobacter sp. Root690 | reverse complement strand
GGAGCCGCGACCGCGAGACCTCGCATACGACGCAAGCGATGCCATCGCGGAGACGTCTATCGGTCGACGTGGTTGTGATTTCGCGGTCGCGGCTCGCGCCGCTCCTACAGGGAGCTATCGTGAATTCGATGCGAGAAGCAACGACCGCATCGCCGGTGCGATGGCACGGCTATTGCGGCATGCGTCGCAGATGACGTTTCGCGGTCGCGGCTGGCTCAGGCCAACCACACCGCCCCATCGCGCACCACCACCTCGACCGCGCGCAAGGATTCACCCCGACAAGGCCCGGCCACGCATTCGCCGCCGAGCAGTTCGAAGCTCGCGCCGTGCGCGGCGCACACCAGCAGGCCGTCCTTGGTCTTGAGGAACTGGCCAGGCGCCCAGTCCAGCCGGCGGCCGGCGTGCGGGCAGATGTTGAGCCAGGCGCGCACGGCGTCGCCGTCGCGGTACAGCAGCAACGATTCGGCGTCGCCGTCGATGCTCGCTTCGGCCTCGGCGAACGCGCCGTCGGCCAGGCGCTGCAGCTCGATCAAAGGTTGACCGGCCGGGTCGGCGCCGCCCGCGGCATTTAACGAAGTTCTCACACCCTCATCCATGCCTGGAACGATACTCCAGTGTCCGGCCCAAGCCGCATTGTCTCACGACACCCGAAATGTTTGCCCAGACCTTCCGCTTTTTCGATCAACGACCGCAATGGAATGCATTCCAATCGCGCGTGCGCACGGCGTTCGAGCCGCGCAAGCCGCGTCACCGCCTCCTGCGTTTCGTGCTCGGCGTCGTCGGACTGGGCCTGCTGGCCTTGTTGGTGTTCTTCAGCGTGTTCGTCGGCGCGGCGATGATCGTCGCAGGCCTGACCTACAAGCTGTGGCAGCGCCGCGGCAAGCCGATGAGCGCACGCGGCCCGCGCCATGAGCACGACGTGGTCGAGGGCGAATTCCGCGTCGTCGACCCGGCCAAGGTCGAGCACCGCTCGAACACGGCGCGCTGAGCGTATGAGCGACGTGATCGCGGCGCCGCCGCTTACCCGCATTCCCGTGCGCGGCCAGGGCCTCGCCGCCGACGCCACGTTCCCGGTACGCCGCGTCTACTGCGTCGGCCGCAACTTCGCTGAGCACGCACGCGAAATGGGCGCCGCGGTGCCGACCTCGGCCGCCGATCGCGGCCAGCCGGTGTTCTTCCTCAAGCCGCACGATTCGCTGGAACTCGGCGACAGCGTGCCGTATCCGCCGGGCACCAGCGACCTGCATCACGAAGTCGAACTGGTCGTCGCGATCGGCCGCGATGCGCCGGCCGGCGAACTCGCCGTCGCCGACGCCGCGAATCTGATCTACGGCTACGCGGTCGGCCTCGACCTGACCCGCCGCGACCTGCAATCGCAGGCCAAGGCCAAGGGCCTGCCGTGGGACACCGGCAAGTCGTTCGATCATGCCGCGCCGATCAGCGCGATCGTGCCGGTAGCCGAAGTCGGCGAACTCGGCGCGCGCAGCCTGAGCCTGGAGGTCAACGGCGAACCGCGCCAGCGCGGCACGCTCGACGATCTGGTCTGGAACGTGCCCGAGATCCTGCACGAACTCTCGCGCCTGTACGCATTGCGCGCCGGCGACCTGGTCTACATGGGCACGCCGTCGGGCGTCGGTCCGCTACAGCGCGGCGACCGCTACCGCGCAGTGCTCGAAGGCGTGGCCGAACTGCACGGGCGCATCACCTGAGCGCCCGTATAGTCCGGCCGCGGCGAGTGGAGGCTCGATCCAGCGCCGTTTTCGATGTCGTCAACCGTCTGGTCCGTCACGGCCCAGCCGCAACCAGGGAGAGCATGCGATGGGCATGATCAGCGAGTTCAAAGAGTTCATTGCGCGCGGCAACGTGGTCGATCTGGCCGTCGGCGTGGTGATCGGCGCGGCGTTCGGCAAGATCGTCACCGCGCTGGTCGACGGCATCATCATGCCGAGCATCGGTTACCTGACCGGCGGCGTCAGCGTCAGCGACTGGAAGTACGTGCTCAAGCCTTCGCAGCTCGACGCGGCCGGCAAGGAAGTCGCGGCCGAAGTCGCGGTCAAGTACGGCATGTTCCTGCAGACCGCGATCGACTTCATCCTGATCGCGTTCGTGATCTTCATCGTGCTCAAGGCCTATAACAAGGTGCGCAAGCCGGTCGAAGCGCCGGTCGCGGCGACCCCGGAAGACGTGCTGCTGCTGCGCGAGATCCGCGATTCGCTGCAGGGCAAGACCACGCTCTGAGTTCCCTGGATTCATTCGCGTCGCATCCGGAACGGCCGCCTTGCGCGGCCGTTTCGCTTTGCGCTCGCCACGGATCGCCGCGCGACTTCGAAGTCTTTTGTGGAAGGGGCTTCAGCTCCCATGCGTTTCTTTCAGCTCATCGCGAACTGAGCAAAGAGCGTCGGAGCTGAAGCCCCTCCCACGAAAGAGCTCGTTTACTCGCCGACCGCCGGGCGAAACCACAAGAACGGCAAAGTTAGCCGCACCGGTGCGACCCGCCTCAAGCCTCGCGATAGCCAGCGACAAAAAACGCTCAAGCCGCGGGGTGACTTTCCTCAGATAGCGACCGCCGCGCGGGTTGCTAAGCTCGACGTTTCGCCTGTGCCGCCCGACCTTCCGGACGGCAAGGCCCGCTGAGGAGATTGGGGATGCGCGCACCGTTGTGGGCAGCGATGGCTGCTGTACTGTTCGTAGGCTCTGCCGTGGCCGCTCCGCGCGAAACGCGCATACCCCAGGCCGCGGTCGACGCCGCCGCGGAACTGCGCGAACGCGCGCTCGCCAGCGACCTGGGCTACAAGATCACCGAATCGCTGACGACCGAAGTTGGGCCGCGCCTGGCCGGCAGCGAAGCCGACGCGCGCGCGGTCGCCTGGGCGCAGGCGAAGTTCCGCGAACTCGGCTTCGACAAGGTGTGGCTGGAACCGGTGACGTTTCCGAAATGGGAGCGTCGCAGCGAACACGCGCAAGTGCTCGGCGCGAATGCGCAGCCGTTGACCCTGACCGCTCTCGGCGGCAGCCCGGCCGGCACCGTCGAGGGCGAGGTCGCGCGCTTCGCCGACCTGGCCGCGCTGGAAGCGGTGCCGGCCGGTTCGCTGGCCGGCAAGATCGCCTTCGTCGACTTCGCCATGCCGCGCGCGAAAGACGGCGCCGGTTACGGCCCCGGCGGGCGCGTGCGCAGCCGCGGTCCGTCGGCGGCGATCCGCGCCGGCGCCAGCGGTTTTCTGATGCGTTCGGCCGGTACCGATTCGCACCGCATGCCGCACACCGGCATCACCCGTTTCGACGACGGACTCAAGCCGATTCCGTCGGCGGCCTTGTCGGCGCCGGACGCGGCGCAGTTGTCGCGGCTGGCCGCGCTCGGCCCGACCCGCGTGCGCGTCGCGCTGGATTGCGGCTGGGACGGCGAGGCGACCTCGCACAACGTGATCGGCGAGATCCGCGGCAAGAGCAAGCCCGACGAAGTGGTGATCATCGGCGGCCATCTGGATTCGTGGGACCTGGGCACCGGCGCGATCGACGACGGCGCCGGCGTCGGCCTGACCATGGCCGCGGCCAAGCTGATCGGCCAGACCAAGCTGCGCCCGGCGCGCACCATCCGGGTCATCGCCTTCGCCAACGAAGAACAGGGTCTGCACGGCGGCAAGGCCTACGCGGCCAAGCACGCGGCCGACGTGAGCAAGCATCAGATCGGCGCGGAAAGCGACTTCGGCGCGGGCCGCATCTACGCCTATTCGAGTTCGGCGCCGGACTACGCCAAGGCCGCCGATGCGCAGATCGCGCAGGCGCTGGCGCCGCTGGGCATCGAGCACACCCCGGGCAAGGGCGGCCCCGGCCCGGACATCTCGCCGTTCGCCGCCGGCGGCCTGGCCTGGGCGCGTCTGGCGCAGGACGGTACCGACTACTTCGATTACCACCACACGCCCGACGACACGCTCGACAAGATCGATCCGAAGGCGCTGGCGCAGAACGTCGCGGCGTATGCGGTGTTCGCGTATCTGGCCGCATCGGCCGACGGCGATTTCGGCAGCGCGCCGAAGAAGGTCGTTCCGCCGGAGGAATGAGCGCCACAGGCGATGCGTGACACGACCGCCCTCTCCCGGATCGGGGGAGGGCGGTTTTTTTTGGCCTGCGGTTTCAGGTTGGTCGCCTTGCCCGTGCAGCGTCGCGCCGGAGCGAAAGGCATCTGGCTCGAACGCCTTCAAGCAAAGAACCTCGCAGCTTTCTCCACGCGATGGGGCAAGGCGGCGAGGTTTGCGGATACGGCCAATGCGCCAGACATCCACGAATCCATGGGCCCTCCTTCAGGCCCGGCGCTCTCTTTCCCGGATCGCCCGATCGCGGCGAGCGGCATGGCGCCGATCTCATCGGCCGTGCACGACAAGCGCAGTGCGATGCGCATCGCATAACCGCCGCTTCGTCGCGCACGACGCCCGGTCTGTCCGCCGAATTGCGTTGTAACCGCAACGAAGGCCGGCAAACCCGCCGCGCCTGCATCCCTTCCCGCACAGGACACTCTCCATGGATGAGGCAGCTTCCGTTTCCGGCACCGTGAATTCGCAGGTCACCGATGCGATCACCCAGGCCAACGTCAAACTCGTCGCCGAAGCGCCGGCCATGGCCATCGCGCAGATCTACCAGAGCATCGGCCATGCCACCGGGATCATGGTCGAGAACGCGGTCAACGCGCAGCAACAGCAATGCATCATTAATTCGTCGGCGGCCACACAAGGCGCGATGACGCTGTTTTCCCAAGCCAGCGCGGCGTTCCAGCCCGGCGAATCGTCGCTGGACGGCGCCGAATCCGCCCGCGGCCTCGCGTCCAACGCGCAAACCACCGTTCTCGATCCAAAGACTCTGGAGGCCGACGTGCAAGAGACCGCGAGCAAGCTCAAGCAACTGGCGACGACCCGCAGCTCGGTGAATTCGCAAATCCTCGATGCGGTCAGTGCCAGCCATCAGTACACCCTGGGCGCCGGGGCCGCGTTCGCCTACGCCCATCGCGTCAGCATCGAAGCTTTCGTCGACGGGCTCGAAAAGGTCAGCGCCGTGGAATACCGACAGCAGTTGCAGGCCGTGCAGCTCGCCGCGACCACGATCTGCCTGGACGCGATGCTGAAATCGCCGGAACGCGCCGAGGAGTACGCGGCGGTGCTGGAGGCGATCAAGCAGTTGGGTTGAGGCGCCAGGCCGGTTGGAATCGCGATCCGTTCGGTGTCGCGATTCCGCCTGCTTCACCGCTGCGTCAGCGGATCGACCGCTCCGACAGGGGGCGAACTCACCTTCGCAACGATCGGCGCGGTCGTCTTTTTTCTGTGGGGATCAGTCGCGATTCCTAACTCGCGCCCGTCTCGCCGCGGCGACACCGAATCGACCGCCCCTATAGGAGCGGCGCGAGCCGCGACCACGCAACCTCGATCACCGCGCCTGCATGAAATCTGATGATTCGGGCGGATCGGCAACACACGCATACGCCGTATGTGGGTGTCGCGGTCGCGGCTTGTAACCGAAGGAAATCCAGTCGGACGCCGCTCCTACAGGGAGCGACCCCACAGTTGCGGGATCGGCGACGCCCGATCGCGTCGCCGGGTCAAACTCTGGTCAGGCGCCGCTGCTCAACGCCGCGCACGCCACGCGGCCAGCACCACCGCCGTCGCCGCGGCAACGTTGAGGCTTTCGACCTTGCCGCTGCCGGGAATCGACACACGCCGGTCGCAGGCCGCGGCCAGGTCGCGGTCCATGCCCTCGCCTTCGGCGCCGAGCACATAGATCAGACGTTCCGGCAAGGACGCGGCGAATATGTCCTCGCCGCCGCTGACCACGGTCGCGGCCAGGCTGAAGCCCGAGCCGCGCAATTGCGCCAGCGCGTTGTCGCTGCGGCCCATGCGCACCATCGGCACGGCCTCGGCGCCGCCCTCGGCCACGCGCGCGGCCGCGCCCGACAAGGCCAGCGTTGCGTCCTTCGGCAACAGCACCGCGCTCACGCCGAAATGCGCGGCCGAACGCAGGATCGCGCCGAGGTTGTGCGGATTGCCGACGCCGTCGAGCCAGATCGCCAGCTGCGGTCCCGGCGCGAGTTCGCGCAGCCATTCCGACAGCGACACCGGTTCCTCGCGCAGCACGTCGGCGACCACGCCTTCGTGATGGCTGCTCGCGGCGAGCTTGTCCAGATCGGTCTGCTCGACCACGCGGTAGCCGACCTTATTGGCCACGCACCACGCCAGCAGCGGCTGCAACTGCGGGATCCGGTTCGAATCCAGATACAGCTTGCGGATCGCCTGCGGCCGGCGCGCGAACACCGCGCGGATCGCGTTGAGCCCATACAGGCGCAGCTCCGCGTCGCGGCGCGCGCGTTGCGGCGAAGGCGAACCGAAACCCTCGTCGCCGAGATCGCCGTCGATCTCGTCGTCGCGTTCGCGATACGGCCGTTCGGCCCGCGCATGGCGTTCGCGCGCCTGCGGTTCGCGCGTGTCGTCGCCGTGGCGATGACGCTGGTCGCGACGCTCGGAACGGTCGTGTGGATGAGCGTGGCCGCTGCGATGCGGCACCGCCGCCGGGTCCACCGCCGCGGGCTCGCGCGCGCGGCGCTCGCCGCTGTTGCGGTACGGGCTGTCGCCCGCCGGCGGACGCGGCGCGGCGCGATATGGCCCGGACGCATCGGGCGCACGCGGCGGCAAGGCGCCCGGACGCGGCGGCCGCTGCTCATCGTCGCGGCGCGGACCGCTGCGCCACGGGCCTTGGCCCGCACCTTGGCCCGCACCCTGCCCTGCGCCCTGGCCGGTACCGGCACCGGTGTCTTTGCGCGGGCCCTGACCGCTGTAAGGCTTGCGCGGACCGCGCGGCGGATCGTCACGTTGCATCGTTCAAACTCCTTCGTACTTTCGCGAACACCCGCAGGTCGTGCAGTTGCCCGCGCTTGACCACCGCGCAACGTTGCGCGCCTTCTTCGGTGAAATCGTTCTTCAGCAGCACCCGCGCCGAACCGGGATTGTGATCGAACACGGTCGCATACAACCGATACAGCGCCAGTTCGTTCATCGCCCATGGCGCGAATGCCGCGACCACGCGCGTCATCAGGCCTTCGCCCCACAGCGAACGCCCAAGCCAATAACCGAACTCGGCCGAATGCGCGCGTTCGCCCTTGCCCGGATGCGCGCCGATCCCGCCGCAGGCGCTGCCATCGACCTCGATCGCGAACACCGGCTCGGCCATGTCGATGACGCCGCCGGACAGGAACCGCTCGCCGTCCTCGCGGGTGTAGGGATAAGGAAAACGATCGGCCAGGCCGCGCGATACCTGCTCGTCGTTGGCATGCGCGACCAGGCTGTCGAGGTCGTCCAGGCGCCACGGGCGCAGCACGAAACCGTCGCCCCGCGGCGGCGGGCTGGCGGCTGAGGGGGAAAGGTTCATACGATTAGCCTAATTACGTGGCCGCCGCGCTGCAAATCGCGCGCGCCGGCGCTTCCGCCTCATCCGCTCCATAACGGCCTGTCGACGTCATGAAGATGTACATCCTGGTCCGCGACGACATCCCGCTCGGCTTCGCCATGGTCGCGGTCGCCCACGCCTCGCTGGCCGGCTACCTGAAGTTCCGCGACACGCCGGAAGTGGCGCAGTGGCTGGACGGGCCGTTCTTCAAGGCCGTGTGCAAGGTGAATGCGGCCGAGTTTGAGAACGCCAAGCAGGTCGCCGACCATCTGGTGCTGACCGAATCGGCGCTGGACGGCCGCGAGGTGGCGATCGTGCTCAAACCGCGCGAGGAGTGGCCGAAGATGTTCAAGTTCCTGCGTCTGTATCGCGAGGCGCCGACGATCGCGTGAATACGCGATCGGCAGGAGATGAAGATGAAGACGTATCTGATCGAGGAAGCTCAGTCGGGCGAGGAAGCGGGCGAGTACCTCTGGGTCAGCCTGGGCTTTGCCTCGGCCGAAAACCCCTTGGACGTGCTGCATATCGTCTGCGCTTGCGCGATCAAGCCGCAGGATCGCGACGGCGGCATGGATGCGATCTATCTGGAGCGCGACGACCAGAGCCGAGGTGGCTATGGCGGCGCCGAGCGCATCGCGGTCGGTGAGCGGTCCATCGATGTCGAGTTCAACGCCGCGGGGCTCAGGGATCTGGAATTCGGCGACTCCGTGAGCCTTCAGTGGCCTGAGCAACTGGCGGGGAAAGCCGAGGCGTTGCGGATTCTGGAGCGGATGCGCGGGTACGAATGCGGCCGCGTCGTCGAGTCGGCCTGACATGGGTTACGCCCGCCGCGCGAGCGCGTAAACGCCCTGTAGGAGCGGCGTGAGCCGCGACCGCGACATCGCACATGCGACGTAGGCCGGATGTCGCGGTCGCGGCTTACGCCGCTCCTACAGGGGGCACCCGAAGATCAGGCGTGCCCGTCGACTTGCGGCGTTTCCTTCTCCAGCTTCTCCAACTCATGCGCGACCGCTTCGGGCGACTTGGTGAAGCGCGCGAGCAGCACGTAGAACGCCGGCACGATGAACAGCGACAGCAGAGTCGAGAACGACACGCCGAAGATCACCACGATGCCGATGGTGGCGCGGCTGGCCGAACCCGGGCCGCCGGCCAGCACCAGCGGCACCGCGCCGACCACGGTCGCGATCGAGGTCATCAGGATCGGACGCAGGCGCACCGCCGAGGACTCGACGATGGCTTCATGAATACTTCGCCCCTCGTCGCGCAACTGATTGGCGAATTCGACGATCAAAATGCCGTTCTTCGCCGCCAGGCCGACCAGCATGACGATGCCGATCTGACTGAACAGGTTGAGCGTCCCGCCGGTCATCCATAGCCCCAACAAGGCGCCGAGCACGCCCAGCGGCACGGTCAGCATGATCACGAACGGGTGGATGAAGCTCTCGAACTGCGCCGCCAGCACCAGGTACACCACCAGCAGCGCCAGGGTGAAGGTCATCAGCACCGCGCCGCCGGCCTTCTGGTATTCGCGCGATTCGCCCTTCCAGTCGATCTGCGCCTGATCGGGCAGTTCCTCGGCGACAACCTGGTTCAACCACGCGACCGCCTCGCCCATGGTGTAACCCGGAGCGAGGCCGGCGCTGATGGTGATCGCGCGCAGACGGTTGAAGCGGTTGAGGCTGCCGGGCTCGGCCAGTTCGTTGAGGGTGACCAGATTCGACAGCGGAATCAGGCCGCCGTCGCGCGCGCGCACCTGGATCGCCGACAGGTCCGCTGGCGAGGTGCGCAGATCGCGATTGGCCTGCACGATCACGTCGTACTCCTCGCCGTTCTGCACGAAGGTGGTGACGCGGCGCGAACCCATCATGGTTTCCAGCGCATGACCGATGTCGGTGACGCTCACGCCCAGATCAGCCGCGCGCTGGCGGTCGATCTCCACCCGCATCTGCGGCCGGGTTTCCTTGTAATCCGAATCGGCCGAGAACAGGCCCTTGTTCTGCTCGATCCGCGCCAGCAGGCGATCGCGCCACTGCGCCAGTTCGACGTATTCCGGGCCGCCGAGCACGATCTGGATCGGCTGGCCGCGGGTACGCACCAGACCGCCGCCGACCTGCGGCAACGCGCGCACGCCGGTGAGCTGGCTCAGCTCGCCGCGCAGACCGTCGGCGACATCGGCGGTGCTGACCTCGCGCTTGTCCCAGTCCTGCAGGAACACCGCGATGCGGCCGGTATGCATTTCCTCGCTGGCGCCGAAACCGCCGGGCACGCGCGGGTTGTAGCGCTGGATGGTTTTGTCCGGGCCGGTGTGCGAGGCGATGATCTTCTCGACCTGCTGCACCTGCTTGACCGTGTAGTCGTAACCGGCGCCTTCCGGGCCGAGGATCGAGATCTGGAACGAGCCGCGGTCTTCCTGCGGCGCCAGTTCCGACGGCACGAACTTGAACAGCACGAAGCTCAACGCCATCGCGATCAGCATCAGCACGCCGAACAGCCACGGCCGCTCGACGGTGTGATCGAGCAGGCCCTTGTAGCGCCGGCTCACGCCGTCCAGGCGCGCGTTCATCCAGCGATTGATGAAGTTCGACTTCTCCTCGCTGTGCGGCCGCACGAACTTGGACGACATCATCGGGGTGAGGGTCAGCGCGACGAACGCCGACAACGCGACCGCGCCGGCCAAGGCCACCGACAACTCGCGGAACAAGCGTCCGGTGTTGCCTTCCATGAAGCCGACCGGCAGGAACACCGCGACCAGCACCGCGGTGGTCGCGATCACCGCGAACGCGACCTGCTTGGTGCCGCGCGCGGCCGCGACCAGACTCGGCTCGCCCAGGTCGGCGCGACGCTGGATGTTCTCCATCACCACGATCGCGTCGTCGACCACCAGGCCGATGCACAGCACCAGCGCCAGCAAGGTCAGCAGGTTGATCGAGAAGTCGAACATGTACAGCGGAATGAACGCGGCGATCAGACACACCGGCACCGTCACCGCCGGGATCAACGCGGCGCGGAAACTGCCGAGGAACAGCCAGATCACGATCAGCACCAGCACGATCGCTTCGACCAGCGTGTGGTAAACGCGTTCGACCGCCGATTCGATGAACACGGTGGTGTCGAAGGCGACGAAGATGTCGGTGCCCTGCGGCAGGCCGGGACGGATCTGGTCGGCCGCTTCGCGCACCGCGCGCGCCACGTCCAGGCTGTTCGCGGTCGAGGTCTTGACGATGCCCAGGCCGATGTTCTGCTCGCCGTTGCTGCGGTAATAAGCGCGGCGTTCGGCCGAGTCGAGCTGGATCTTGGCCACGTCGCCGAGCCGCACGACATAACCGTCGGCGCCCTTCTTCAGCGGGATCTGGGCGAAGTCGGCGGGTTTTTGATAGCTGCGCGCAACGCGCAGGGTGAAGTCGCGCGATTCCGATTCGATCCGCCCGGCCGGCAGTTCGACGTTCTCCGCGCCCAGCGCGGCTTCGACTTCGTTGACGGTGATGTCGCGCGCGGCCAGCGCGTCCTGGTCGAGCCAGATCCGCATCGCGTAGCGCTGCTGGCCGCCGATGCGCACCTGGGCGACGCCGTCGACCGAGGACAACCGATCGACGATGTAGCGCTCGGCGTAGTCGGACAGCTGCAGCGTGTCCATCTGCTTGGAGCTCATGTTGAGCCACAAGATGGGGTCGGCGTCGCTTTCGACTTTCTCGATCTGCGGCGGATCGGCTTCGTCCGGCATGCGGTTGGACACGCGGCTGACCGCGTCGCGCACGTCGTTGGCGGCCGCTTCGATTTCGCGCTGCAGGGTGAACTCGATGCTGATCGAGGCTCGGCCGTTGACGCTGCGCGACTCGATGCTCTCGATGCCTTCGATGCCGGCCAGCGCGTCTTCCAGCACCTGGGTGATGCGGGTTTCGACCACCGCCGCCGAGGCGCCGGGATAGGACACGTCGACCGAAACCACCGGCGGATCGATCGCCGGCAGTTCGCGCAGGGTCAGGCGCGAAAACGCCATCACGCCCAGGGTGATCAGCAGCAGGCTCATCACGGTGGCGAACACCGGACGGCGGATGGAGACGTCGGAGAGCATCATCGGCCGTCACCCGCGCCGTTGCGGCGTTTGGGTTCGCCGCGCTTGGCGGCGATGTAGACGGGAGTGGCCGACGATTGTGTCTGCTTTTGCTCGTCATTCCCGCGAACGCGGGAATCCAGTGGCTTTCGTGCGACTACTTCAAAGTCACTGGATTCCCGCGTTCGCGGGAATGACGAAATGAGAGCGCGCAGTCGCTCGAAGAAACCCTGGGACTCAGCCATTGGCATTGCCCTTTCCAGCCGCGGCGTTCTTCTGCGCGGGTGCATCAACGGCCGGCGCTTGCACCGCAGGCACCGGTGCGGACGCACCGGCCTCAGCCTCGCGCGTCTGCGCGGGCGCGGGCACCACCGCAGCCGCAGTCACCTGCACCTTGCCGCCAACCCGCAACTTGCCGGTGCCATCGACCACCACCCGATCGCCAACCTTCAAGCCTTCGACGATTTCAGCCAGCCCCTCGCGACGCGTGCCGACTTCAACATCCGCACGTTCGACCGTGTTGTCCGGCTTGACCCGGAACACATAGGAATCGGTACCGACCTGCACCACCGATATTTCCGGAATCAGCAGCGCCTGCCGCTGCGGCTGCAGCAAGGTCACCTGCACCAGCATGCCCGGGCGCAGCAGGTGATCGGGATTGGGAAAATCGGCGCGCACGGTGACCGCGCGGGTGGCCGGATCGATGCGCGCGTCGACCGTGCTGACCTCGCCTTCGAAGCGCTTGCCCGCATAGGCCGCGCTGGTGCCGGTCACGCTCTGGCCCTTGGCCACGCGCGCGAGCAGGGTCTCGGGCACCGGGAAATCGATGTAGACGCGCTGCGTGTCGTCGAGCGTGGCGATCGGCGTGCCCGGGGTGATCAGCGAGCCCGGGCTGACCTGGCGGATGCCGAGCACGCCGGCGAACGGCGCGCGGATCTCGCGGTCGCCGATATCGGCCTTCATCTGTTCGACCCGCGCGCGGGCCGCGTCGCGGGTGGCGCGCTGGGTGTCGAGCGCGGATCGCGCGATCAGCTGCTGCGCGGCCAGTTCGGTCTGGCGCTTGAACAACTGCTCGGCCTCCTTGGCGGTGGCCTCGGCCTGGGCCAGCGCGGCCAGCTGGGCCTTGCCGCTCAGGGTGATCAGCGAGGCCCCGGCGGCGACGTGGTCGCCGCTTTCGAAATGCACGGCCTGAACGATCTCGCTGACCTTGGCCGAGACGGTGATCGACTCGCGCGCCTTGACGTTGCCGAGCGCCTGAACGGTGTCGTTCCAGGGCCGCAGATGAACCTGCTCGGCGGTGACCGGGGTGGGCCTGTCGCCCTGTCCCGCGCCCGGACCGCCCGGACCGCCTTGCGCTTTGCCGCCCTTGCCGCAGGCGGCCAGGACGACGACGAGGGCAAGGGCGCAACAGGTGCTCAATCCGGAACGTGATCGCATGCGGTTCTCTGAACGGGGACCCGTGAGGGCGGTGGCGCGGATCGGACGGGTGAGGAGCGGACGGATGGGACGGCCGACCAGGCGATTCGCGCGAACGACGCTGGCACGGCGGTGGAGCGACACGGTCCCGACCGTGGGCGGCTCCGAAACCGGCGTGAGTCTAGCGGTCCGAGGTCAACGCTCGCGTGGGCCATTGGTTGACCACCGTATACGCAAAGTCGTACCCGCGATGTATGCGTGCCAAGGGAGCCGTACAGATGCAGCAGCGTTGCTGACACTGCGCTGACAGCGCGCTGACATTGCGCTCACCTTCGCAGGTTGCAGCAGTGCAACCGCCGCCACGACGCCGCGCGCGGGCATCGCGGTTCATACTCCGGATGTCCCCCAAGGAGCCCGCGTCCATGATCCACGACAGCATTCTCGACACCATCGGCCGCACCCCGATCGTGCGCCTGCACCGCCTGGCCCCCGAGCACGCGACCGTGTACGCGAAGGTCGAATCGTTCAATCCCGGCGGCTCGGTCAAGGACCGGCTGGCGCTGGCGATCATTCTCGACGCCGAGGCGCGCGGCCAGCTCAAGCCCGGCGACACCGTGATCGAGGCGACCTCGGGCAACACCGGCGTGGCCCTGGCGATGGTCTGCGCGGCGCGCGGCTACAAATTCGTGGCGACGATGAGCGAGACCTTCTCGATCGAACGCCGCAAGCTGATGCGCGCCTACGGCGCCAAGGTGATCCTGACCCCGGCCGCCGAGCGCGGCAGCGGTATGGTGCGCCGCGCCGCCGAGCTGGCGCAAAAGCATGGCTGGTTCCTGGCCCGCCAGTTCGAGAATCCGGCCAATCCGGCCTATCACCGCAGCACCACCGCGGCCGAGATCGTGCAGGACTTCGCCGGCCGCCGGCTCGATCATTTCGTCACCGGCTGGGGCACCGGCGGCACCCTGACCGGCGTCGCCGACGTGCTGCGCGTGGCGCGGCCCGAGGTGCGCGTGACCGCGTGCGAACCGGCCGGCGCGTCGTTGCTGAGCGGCAAGGACTGGCAGCCGCACAAGATCCAGGGCTGGACCCCGGACTTCATCCCGGCCGTGCTCGACCGCGGCGCCGCGCACGCGATCGTGCCGGTCGACGATGTGCTCGCGCGCGACACCGCGCGTCGGCTGGCGGCCGAGGAAGGCCTGTTCGTCGGAATTTCCGCCGGCGCGACCATGGCCGCGGCGCTGCAGGTCGCGGCTCAGGCCGAACCGGGCGCGGTGATCCTGGCGATGCTGCCCGATACCGGCGAGCGTTATCTGAGTACGTTCTTGTTCGAGGGCGTCAACGAGGGCAGCGACGAAGAGTGGTTGGCAACGTTGGGC
>NZ_LMHM01000002.1:116313-116526 GCF_001427785.1 Lysobacter sp. Root690 | reverse complement strand
TGATACGCCGGCGCATTACGCGTTCACCGAACGCTGCGCCGTGGATTTATTTTCGCGGTCGCAGCTCGCGCAGCTCCTACAGTCGCTTCGTGTAGGAGCTGCGCGAGCTGCGACCGCGAACTCTCAACTGCGTCGCAACCGCGATGACGCTCCGCGCTCAACCCTCGTAAGGCAGCGACAAATGCCCGTTCCACGACAGGAACAGCACTCCGC
>NZ_LMHM01000002.1:105236-116306 GCF_001427785.1 Lysobacter sp. Root690 | reverse complement strand
CGGTCGCATCCTGCAACGCCGCCTGCACTTCCATCATCGTGTTGATCTCATCGAGCGCTTCGTCGAAGTCCTCGATGTCCACGACGAAACAACGATCGCAGCGCGATAGCGCTTCCCCCTCGGGACTCGCGCGACCGACGCCTTCGGCCAGCTTTCGCGCCTGCGCCGCGACCGAATCGCCCGCGAGCAAGCGCACCGCGAAACGCGGCAGGTCCTCGCCGGACAGCCGCAGGATCTCGCCGTCACGCGCCACTTCGACACCGATCTCGCCCAAGGCGTCTTCGCCCTCGCTCAGACGGAAGGCGGGGTCGCTGAAGTAAATCGCGAAGTGCTGCGCGCTCATGGTCGATCCTTCGATTCGATGGGTGGGTGGCGACTCGTAACGGCGTGCAACGATCAGGCGGCGATGAAATACCACGCCACTACCGCGACGATCGCGATCAGCGCGGCAATCGCAAACAATTTGCCGTTGTTGTCGCCGCTGCGCACCGTGTCGCCACCGGTCGCGCCGACGCCGCGACGCTTGCGCGAGAGTTCGTAAGCGACGATGGCGGTCATTGCATCGCGTGGCGAATGGCCGTGCATGACTTGCAGCAACTGCGAAGCGCGCTCACGATGGCCGCCGAGGATCAACGCCACCACTTCGGCCGGCAGATTCGCCGCGGCGCCATAGCGGCCAGCGCCCGCGCCGTCAGCCACGTCGGGCGCATGCCCTTCGCTGTAGGCATCGACCCGCTGCATCGCCGAACGCAGGTCCAGCCCGTAGGCTTCGCGCACGATCTTGATCGCCAGGATCCGGTCGCCCGCGGCGATGGCCTGCCGCGCGGCCTGGGGAAAATCGCCGACCTGTCCCGCCCCGGACGGCGGCTTCGCCGCGGCGTTCCCGGCGCTCGACGCGACCGCCGCCGACGGCCCATTGCGCTGGTACGCCTCCACCGCGTCCTTGGCCGCGCGCAGCCCCAGACCGGGATTGCTGTCGAGCACCAGCTTGATCGCCTCGATCTTGCGATTGCCGGCAAGCAAGGTCGCCACCTGCGGCGGAATGAACGGCGTTGCGGGATTTGACATGAGGGCCGACCTGGGTGCGAACTGCGCCCAGCCTAACAGCCGCGCGCCGCGCCGCCGTTCAGCGCGACGACCACGCCAGTTTCGCGCCGAAACCCAGCATCATCGCGCCGATCACCCCGTCGAGCGTGCGCGCCACCCGCGTGCTGCGCACCGCGCCGGCCATGCGCGACGCGCCGATCACCAGCAGGCTCAGCCACACGGTGCCGATCACGTAGTGCATCGCGATCATCGCGATCGACTGCATCGCCATGTCCGGGCCGGGCGCGAGGAATTGCGGCAGGAACGCCAAGTAGAAGATCGCGATCTTGGGATTGAGCGCGTTGGTCAGCACGCCTTGCGCATAGCTGCGCCACAGCGACGGCCGCGCCGAGGATTCGATCGCGGCGGCCGGATCGGCCTCGACGCGCGCGGCGAACGCCGAACGCAGCGCCTTGACCCCGAGCCAGGCCAGATAGCCGGCGCCGAGCATCTTGATCGTCCAGAACGCGCGTTCGGAATACATCAGCAACCGCGCCACGCCGAACGCGAACAAGGCGACATGGAACAGGCCGCCGGTGAGGATGCCGGCGACCGTCGCCAGGCCGCGACGCACGCCGCCGCTGAGCGCATTGCCGATCACCAGGAAGGTGTCCGGCCCGGGCGCGAGCGTGACCATCAACGCCGCGAACGCGAACGCCAGCCATTGGGTTTCCATCGAATGCCCCTGCGGTCAGTGATAGCCGACGGCCCGAATGCCGCCCGGATCGCATCTTGCAGCAAAAGCCCCGACGCGAGAACGCGCCGAATCGGGCGGAACGACCGGCGGCGAGCGGCCGTGACCGCATAACGAAAAACGCCGGCGCGAGGCCGGCGTTTCCTGTTCCACGAAGCAGACGCTTCGATGAAGTCAGCAGTTCGAACGACCCCGACTCAGGCGGCCGGCTTCCACTCGCCCAGCGCGGCCTGGCCGTTGGCCTTGGCGCGCTCGTACACCGTCTGCTGGGCCTTGGCCAGATTCGCGACCAGATCCTGCGACCACAGCTTCAGCGCCGCCGACTGCATGGCGCGGCCGTAGGAGAACGACAGCGGCCACGGGTTCGGACCCATCTGGTTCATCGCGTTGAGGTGCGCGGTCGCGGCCTCGTCGGACTGGCCGCCGGACAGGAACACGATGCCCGGCAGGGTCGCCGGCACGGTCGACTTCAGGCACTGCAAGGTGGCCGCGGCGACTTCCTCGACGCCGACCTGATCGGGGCAGGTGCTGCCCGGCAGGACCATCGACGCCTTCAGGATCGTGCCCTCGAGCACCACGCTGTGCTCGTACAGCGAACCGAACAGCGAACGCAGGGTGACTTCGGTGACTTCGAAGCAGGTGTCGATGTCGTGGCTGCCGTCCATGATCACTTCCGGCTCGACCATCGGCACCAGGCCCTGCTCCTGGCACAGCGCCGCGTAGCGCGCGAGCGCGTGGCTGTTGGCCTCGATGCAGGTGCCCGACGGGATGTCTTCACTGATGTTGATGACCGCGCGCCACTTGGCGAAGCGGGCGCCGAGCTTGTAGTACTCCTCCAGGCGCGCGCGCAGGCCGTCGAGGCCCTCGGTCACCACTTCGCCCGGGAACCCAGCCAGCGGCGCCGGGCCCTTGTCGACCTTGATGCCCGGGATGATGCCGTGTTCGGCCATGTGCTTGGCGAACGGCACGCCGGCCTTGGTCGACTGGCGCAGGGTTTCGTCGTACAGGATCGCGCCGGAGATGTAGTCGCTCAGCTTCGGCGTGGTCAGCAACAGCTCGCGGTAGGCGCGGCGATTCTCTTCCGTGTTCTCGATACCGACGCCGGCGAAGCGCTTGGCGATGGTGGCGGTCGACTCGTCGATCGCGATGATGCCCTTGCCCGGGGCGACCATGGCCAGGGCGGTTTCGGCAAGCTGTTCGATGCTCATGGAGATCCTGCGGCAGCGGTGGGAAGCCCGCGATTATAGCCGTTGACGGTGAACCTTGCCCCTGAGCCGGGCCTGTCGAATCAGGCACTTGCGCTCAGTTTGGACGGTAACCGTTTTCAGCGCGAAGGCCGACACCGATGTCACGGCCCCGGCCCGATTACGCCGAATGCAGCATTGCGCCCTGTAGGAGCGGCGCAAGCCGCGACCGCGTCACCTCGCATACGACGCACTATCGAAGCCGCCGCGACGGCTGCTGTCACCGTGCATTGAGTGCCATGCAAGAACGAAATTGTGTGGCGCGCGGACCACAGAGTCCCCATCGACAACTCACGTTGGCAACCGCTCGCGCCGAACGTCGATTGCACACGTCATCGTCAAGCCCTAGCCTGCGCATCCGCATTCACCGCAAAGGACAGCGATCATGCCGCAACACGTTCACCGGTCGACCACGAATCTCCGCCAGCACCGCCACCGCATCGTGCTGGCCGCGGCGCTGATGCTGACCGCGACCGCCTCCGCCCACGCCGCCGCGATCGACGACGAATACCAAGCCGCCGTCGCCTCATGCAAGGCCGCGCCCAAGACCGGCACGCGCTACGTCTCGGTCACCGCGGCGCTGATGCGGCCGGTGCCGCGCAGCGAGGCGGGCTTGGTCAGCCGCGTGCCGATCGCCACGGCGGTGGAGATCGAATGCGAACTCAACGGCTGGGTGCGCGGGCATACCGACGGCGATTCGCCGTCGGTGGGCTGGATTCGCGCCGACCTGCTGCAGGCCAAGGCGCCGACGGCGGAATCGATCGCTTCGGGCTACGCGGCGGCCGCGCCGGATCAGCGCAAGACCTGGGCCGAACGCGCGGTGGCCTTGTCGCCGTATCAGGCGCGCAGCCATCAGATGCTGATCGACGCGCTGCAGGCCGCCGGCGACGGCGAAGGCGCGCGCCAGGCCGGTCTGGTCCGCGACCAGTTGCTCAACCCCAAGGCCGAGCGCCTGAGCGGCGAGCCGAAGCTTTTGTTCGCGGTGGATCGCGGCTGGGCGGTCGCGCTCGCGCGGGTCGAGGACGGCGGCCGGTATCTGGAAACCGATCCGCAGGCGGAGGCGAGCTATTACCCGGTCCGGCGCGGCCTGCATTTCTATCGCCGCGGCGGCGCCGACGGCGTGGTGCAGGTGCTGGAACCGCGCGAAAGCGCGGGTGTGGGCCTGGAAGCGCAGGTGCGGCTCGCGCCGATGACCGCGCGCAGCGACGAGGTCGCCGGGCTGGCGACCAACTTCGCCGCGACCGCGCAGGCCGCGCGCGCCGATGCCGCGGTCTCGGCGAGCGCGCGCAAGGCCATCGAGAGCGAACTGCGCTCGGCGCTGCAGCGCGAGAAGATCGATCGCGGCCAGATCGACAAGGCGCTCAAGGCGCGTCCTGGCGCCGAGCAGCGCGGCGGCGTGCAGATTCATGCCTTCGATGCCGGCAAGCTCGGCACCGTGCAGGTCGCGAGCCTGGTCTGGGATTTGCCGCCCAAGAGCGAAAACGCCATTGAAACGAGCGTCGATGCGGTGCTGATCCTGGAATCCGACGGCAAGGGCGGCTACAAGACCGCCGGCCGGCTGGTCCAGGTGACCGGCGGCGATGTCGTGGAAACCCATCGCTACTTCGATCGCCTGGACCTCGACGGTGACGGCGAGCCGGAACTGATTTTCCAGTTGGGCCAGTACGAAGGCGTGGAATACCAGATCTGGACGCGCAAGTCGGGCCAGTGGAAGCCGGTATTCAAGGGCGGCTACGTCGGGGCGTGATGCCCCGCCGTACCGATACCGCGAGATTTACGCTGCGCATGGGAGGTCGACGACCTCCCATGCATCGACCGGGCGCGATGCCGCCGGTTTACAACTCGCCCAGACCCTCGGCGCTGCCGCCCTCGCCCACCTGCAGCAGACGCAGGGTATTGGTCGCGCCGTGCTGCTCCATGGTGTCGCCGCTGGTGAAGATCACCCGCTCGCCCTGGGCCAGCTTGCCGCAATCGAACAACTGCTTGACCACGTTGCGCGCGGCGTCGCGCGAGGCCTGACCGCGGCTGTCGAAATCGATCGGGTAGACATCGCGCATCATCGCCATGCGCCGGCGCGCGCCGTCGTGACGCGAGAACGCATAGATCGGCGCGTTGGAACGGAACCGCGACAGGAACCGGGCGGTACCGCCGGACTCGGTCATGGCCACGATCGCGCGCACGCCGATGTGTTCGGACAGGAACATCGCCGCCATCGCGATCGCCTGGTCGGCGCGTTCGAGGTTGCGCGGCGCGGCTTCGAAATCGGTGTCGTGGTTGAACTGGCGCTCGGCGCCCAGGCAGATGCGCGCCATCGCCTCGACCGCCTTGATCGGATAGCGGCCGGCGGCCGATTCCTGCGACAGCATCACCGCGTCGGTGCCGTCGATCACCGCATTGGCGACGTCGAGCACTTCGGCGCGGGTCGGGATCGGGTTGTCGACCATCGACTGCATCATCTGCGTGGCGGTGATGACCACCCGGTTGCGCAGCAGCGATTCGCGGATGATCTTCTTCTGCAGGCCGGGCAATTCGGCATCGCCGATCTCCACGCCCAGATCGCCGCGCGCGACCATGACCACGTCGCTGGCCTCGACGATCTCGGACAGATTCTCGATCGCCTCGGCGCGCTCGATCTTCGACACCAGCGCGGCATCGCTGCCGGCGGCGCGGGCGATCCGGCGCGCTTCGTTCATGTCCTCGGCGTTGCGGCAGAACGATACCGCGATGAAATCGGCGTTCAATTCGGCCGCGACCAGGATCAGCTCCTTGTCGCGTTCGGTCAGCGCGCCCAGCGACAGACCGCCGCCGAGCTTGTTGAGCCCTTTGCGGTCGGACAAGGTGCCGTCGTTGAGCACGGTGGTGATGATGCGTTCGCCGTCGATCGCGCCGACCCGCAGTTGCAGCAGGCCGTCGTCGAGCAGCAGCACGTCGCCGGGGCTGACGTCGCCGGGCAGGCCGAGGTAGCTCACGCCGACTTCGCGCAGATTGCCCGGCGGCGGGTTTTCCGCGGCGATCAGGTCGAAGCGGTCGCCGGCCTTGAGCAAGACCTTGCCCTCGGCGAATCGTTCGATGCGAATCTTCGGACCGGGCAGGTCGGCGAGGATGCCGACCTCGACTCCGACCCGCAGCGCTGCTTCGCGCACCGCGTTGGCGCGCGCGATCTGCGAGGACGGATCGCCGTGGGAGAAATTGAGGCGGACCACATCGACGCCGGCCGTGAGCAAGGCATCGAGCACGCCCGGCGGATCGGTGGCCGGGCCGAGGGTGGCAAGGATCTTGGTGCGTCGTGGGGTGATGGACATGGCAGACTCTCTGGACTGTCGGCCAAGCTAGCACAGCTTGTGCGCGCTTCGAACCGCGCCGGCCGAGCACACGCCCCAGTACGTCGCCCGAGACTCTCATGACCGTGTCCCCCACCAGTGAAGCGATCGCGGCCAAGCTCGCCGCGCTCGAGGATTTCCCGCTGCTGCAAGGCCCGCGCGTGCGCCTGCGCGGGCCGCGCGACGACGATGCGCCGGCGTTGTTCGCCCTGTTCGGCGACGCGCAGGTAATGCGTTACTGGAGCCGCCCGCCGATGCGCGACGTGACCGAGGCGCAGGCGCTGATCGCCGACATCCACAAGTCGATGCAGGAACGCCGGTTGATCAATTGGGTCATCGCCGACGACGGCGACGCGCTGATCGGCAGTTGCACCCTGTTCGCCTTCAGCGCCGCTCATCGCCGCGCCGAGCTCGGTTATGCGCTGCATCCGGCCCAGTGGGGCCGCGGGATCGCGCGCGAAGCCGCCACCCTGGCGCTGAACTGGGCTTTCGATTACCTCGGACTGCATCGTTGCGATGCGGGCATCGATCCGGACAACCAGGCGTCGCGCGCGCTGCTGCATCGCCTGGGGTTCGTGACCGAGGGTCGGCAGCGGGAAAGTTTCTTCGTCGGCGATCGGGTCACCGACAGCGAGTTGCTGGGGTTGCTCGCAAGCGATTGGCGTAGCGCGCGGTGAGGCGGGCCGCGGTCGCGCATCGGGACATGCGCGAAATAATGCAGTGAGGCCGTAGTCGCAGGTTCGCGGTCGCTGCGTTGTGGCGTTCGCTANAAAGCCGCGACCGCGACACCGCAACAACGTCGCGACCGGCTCGCCGCATCGAATCCACGGACTCGACGCGACGAGATCAAATCAGATCAATCGCAAATCCAGGTGCGCTTTTCGAACACCTCCGTGTGTTCGCCCCACGAGAGGTACTGCCCGCCGCAATTCGCGGTGGCGCCGCCGACCACTTCGCCGGCCGAATCGAAATAGGTGATCGAATATCCCTGCCACGGCGGCGCGGCGCTGGCGCTGCCGATCGTCGCGGCGGCGGCGAGAACCGCGGTCAAGCTTGCGATGGCGATATAACGCATGGCGTGTCTCTCCTGTAAGCGAAGGAATACAGCCGAAGAATTCGTCGATGATCGCGCTGGCCGGCATCGATGCGGCAACGACGGCACACGCATTAAAACGAAAAGCTCCGGAGCGAACGGAGCTTTTCGAACGGCGCGCATCAGGCGAAATCATCGCATCGGACACGATGTGAATCGCGCCGGACGGATCATTGTTGCCGATGCGCGCCGCGCTTCGCTCGCGGCCTCGTCGCGACCGCGGGCGAAGACGGGAAGACCGAGTGGCCGGATCAGCTCTCGGACTGACAACCCTGCACGAAACGCTTGTTGGTGTTGGTGTGGGTGGTGTTGCCCCAACGCCCGTCGGCCGCGCCGCAGCCCGCGGTCCACTTGCCGATCTGCGCGCCTTCAGCGTTGTAGTAGTACCAAGTGCCCTGCCAGTTGGCCATGGCGCTGAACGACATGCCGCCGGCCAACGCTACGGCCAATACAGCGGAAAACAATCCGATACGACGCATGCGATATCTCTCCCGAGTGTGCGGCACCCATTCGCCGCTCGCGCACCGTATCCCAGACTTGTCATGCGCAGGCATGAAATGCGCGTTAAGCACTGTCACGACTTTGTGTATTCGTGATTGAGTTGGCTTTTGGCTTTTTTGGACTGGACGATTCCGCAGCTTAATCGCGCGGCGGCCATGCTATCGGCGAGTGCGCCGACCGAGCCGGCAACGGCCGCCGGACGCGATGCGCCGGCGGCCGTGCCCGGTGTCGCGGCCGATTACAGGCAGACGGTCGGCGAATCGGTATAGCGGTCGGTGCGCACGCCCCATTGCGAGAAATGCACGTTGTCGCAATCGTTGACCCAGCGACCGACCAGGTGACCCTGGCTGTCGAAGAAATCGCGCTGATACCCCGGCGCCAGCGGCGGATAGCTGGGAACCGACACGACGCTGGTCGAAGCGAGCGCGATCATCAGGCCCAACAAGCTGATCTTTAACAGACGGCTCATGCATGACTCCATGTGTGAACGCGGCCTCCTTGGCCGCGTGCGGACACTAGCGCAGCCTGCGCGCGTCCCGGACGCCAGACGACCAGGGAAACCCGAGTCCGTGACGAATATCGCGGATTGGACTCCGCGGCGCGCTATCTGCACGCATGACCGAGCGTCGCGGCAGGACGGCGGCGAATGCGGCGAAGGGCGCCCGAGAGCGCCCTTCGTATCGACACCCCGGCTTCCAGCCGCGGGAGCCTTCAAGCCGCGAGCAATACCGGCAACTGCGACGGCGCCGCGGCGAGCCGGTGCGCGCCGGCTTCGCGCAATTCGTCTTCGCTGCCGAAGCCCCACAACACGCCGATATTGCGCATGCCGTGCTGGACCGCGCCTTCGATGTCCATGCGCCGGTCGCCGATCATCAGGCACTGCGCCGCATCCAACTGCAAACGGCGCATCGCCTCTTCGATCAGGTCGACCTTGTGGGTCAAGCGACCGTCGTCGGTCGAGCCGATCACGTCCTCGAAGCGATCGCCGAACGGCAGATGGGCGAGAATCTTGCGCGCATTGTTTTCGTTCTTCGCGGTCACCACCGCCAGCCGGTGGCCGGCGGCGTGAACCGCGTCGAGCATATGCGCGACGCCATCGTAGACATGATGCTCGGTCCAGCCTTCGCGGCTGTAGCGTTCCAGGTAGAACGCCACCGCCTGTTCGATCTTCGCCTCGTCGCCGAGCAGCGGCTGGAAACTGGTGCGCAGCGCCGGACCGATCCAGCCGCGCAGCGCGTCGGCGTCCGGCACCGGATGATCCAGTCGTTCCAGCGCATAGGCGATGGAACGGGTGATGCCGATGGACGAATCGATCAAGGTGCCGTCGAGATCGAAGAACAGCATGGTCTTCACCGTCACGGCTCAGCCCGCGCGCTGCTTGAGCGCGGCCACGGCCGGCAGTTCCTTGCCCTCGAGAAATTCGAGGAAGGCGCCGCCGCCGGTGGAGATGTAGCTGACCTCATCGGCGATGTCGTACTTGTCGACCGCGGCCAGGGTATCGCCGCCGCCGGCGATCGAGAACGCCTTGGACGCGGCGATCGCGCGCGCCAGCGTTTCGGTGCCCTTGCCGAACGCATCGAATTCGAACACGCCGACCGGGCCGTTCCAGACCACGGTGCCCGCGCTCTTGATCAATTCGGCGTAACGCGCGGCGGTGTCCGGACCGATGTCGAGGATCATGTCGTCGGCGCCGACCGCATCGACCGCCTTGACCGTGGCCGGCGCATCGGCGGCGAACGCCGGCGCGACCACCACGTCGGTGGGCACCGGAATATCCGCGCCACGCGCCTTGGCGTCGGCCATGATCTTTTTCGCGGTGTCGATCAGATCGGTTTCGACCAGCGACTTGCCCACCCTAAAGCCCATCGCGGCGATGAAGGTATTGGCGATGCCGCCGCCGACGATCAGCTGATCGACCTTGCTGACCAAGGACGCCAACAATTCCAGCTTGGTCGAAACCTTGGAGCCGGCGACGATCGCGAGCAACGGCCGCGCCGGGTTGTCCAGCGCCTTGGCCAGCGCATCGAGTTCGGCCATCAACAGCGGGCCGCCGGCGGCGACCTTGGCCTGACGGATCACGCCGTGGGTGGACGCCTGCGCGCGGTGCGCGGTGCCGAACGCGTCCATGACGAATACATCGCACAACGCGGCGTACTGCTTCGACAGCGCCTCGTCGTCCTTGCCTTCGCCGACATTCATGCGGCAATTCTCCAGCAGCACCAGCTGACCGGGCCGCACCTCGACGCCGTCGACCCAATCCTTGACCAGCGGCACCTCGATGCCGAGCAATTCGGACAGACGCTTGGCGACCGGCGCCAGCGAATCGGCCTCGCTCCATTGACCTTCCTTCGGCCGGCCGAGGTGCGAGGTGACCATGACCGCGGCGCCTTTCTCCAGCGCGAGCTTGAGGGTCGGCAGCGCGGCGGTGATGCGCTGCTCGGAGGTGATGCGGCCGTCGTCGATGGGGACGTTGAGATCTTCGCGGATCAGCACGCGTTTGCCGGCGAGATCGAGATCGGTCATGCGGACGATGGACACGGGGACTCCTGGGTTTAGGGGAACGGGGGCGGCGCGGGTTCGGCTGGGCGGACCGGCGGGTCGGGGTGGGTATTGTCGCGGCGTGGGAGGTTGAAATAAACCTCGGGGCTGAATGGCGGTCCTGACTGGACCGACTGGGTTGGTGGTTGGGTGCCAGATCGGGCATTTGAGTTGACGGATCGCCTGCCCGCTCAAAGCTTGGCTCTTTCCTTCGTCTCGTCTGGCCTTCGCCTCACCTACGCCTTCGCCTCCGCCTTCGCCTTCGCCTTCGCCTTTGCCTTTGCCTTTGCCTTTGCCGTCGATCTTGAGCTTTGGCTTCGGTTGGGCTTTGGCCCGGCGCGGCCTGTAACTCGCGATGCAATAGCAGGCCCGAAGGGCGACGCGCATGGATGCGCGTCGTAGGCCACCCAGGACATGGATGTCCTGTGTGGCCTACCCCCGCGTATGCACCGCACTTGCGGGCTCTTGATTCGAAACAGGAACGCCTTTTTCTTTGGTTACTTTTGACCGAAGGGAATCCAGGCGGACTTTTGTGGCTTTGGACAAAAGAAAGTTACCCGCCGCTTTAGTGGCGGAAGCTTTTGATCCTGCTGG
>NZ_LMHM01000002.1:30145-105188 GCF_001427785.1 Lysobacter sp. Root690 | reverse complement strand
GTAGCGCACGGCGTGCATCCTGCACGCCGCCCTTCGGGTGTGCTGTTGCTAACGCGAGTTACAAGCGTCGCAGCGCTGGATGAACTGCGCGACTTCAAGCAAAAGCAAAGCTGCATGGCCTACCTGTAGGAGCGACGCAAGTCGCGACCGCAGGAATTCAACTACGACGCAGGTTACGACGTGGGTGTAATGGCGCGGTCGCGGCTCGCGCCGCTCCTACAGGGGTGCTGCGAACCATGCGCCGAGGTTTGGTGACCGGCGACTTCTTGCTCAAAGCCACCGGACGAAGGTTTCTCGCGATCGATGACAAAGCGTCGAGGATGACGTCCCCAGACTTCTTGGCTTCACGCTGAGCAAGAACATGCAACTTGTCCGAAATAACCGCGGAGATGATCCCTCGCCACCAAAAGAAAACGGCGCATGAGGATGCGCCGTTTGCTTCATTCCAGACGAAATCCACGCCACCAACCCATCAATCCGCCGGCGGCTTACTCGTGCGCAACACAGTGAACGCAAACCCCGCCACCAACAGCGCGCCCACCACCAGCACCGCCCACAGCACCCACGAATGCCAATCGCGCTTTGGCTCCGGCGCCGCCAAGGCCGCATCGCCGGCCAGCACCGCGCTCGCGCCGAGGCTCGCGTCGGACGGTTGCCAGTCCTGGCCACGGCTCTTGCGCAAGGCCTCGATCAAATGCGCCAGCGGCGACTCCGCGCGCGTGGCGCGGCCGCTGCCCGCGACCAAGGCGTACGGCGGCGCGCCCTGCGCGAGGAACACCACGACCTCGGGCCGATAGCCCAGACGCAACACCGGTTCGCCCGGCACCGCGCCGTTCGCGCGCAAGCGCCACAGACGGTCGCGGGTAGTGTCGGCCAGTTGACGCGCGGCGGACCGGTCGCCCTGACCCTGCCCGGCGACCTGATACGCCATCCACGGCCCGGCCTGCGGACGCCAGCCCTGCTCGGCGTCGTCGCGGCTGTCCAGGCGCCACTCCAGCGCGTGATTGCCGGGCAAGGCCACGTCGGCCTGCTGGATCGGAAAGCGGCCGTCGAGCTGGTATTCGAACGCGACGCTGCCGTCGCGTTGCTCGATCCGCTTGCCCTTCAATTCGCGCCATTGCAGCGGCGCACTGGCCGCGGTCGTCGCCAGTTCCGCGCTGACCCCACTGATCTGCGCGGCCGACTTCGGATCCTGCGGGGTCAGGCGCAGATAACGCGCTTGTTCGCCCATGGAATCGAACACGATCCGCCGCTGCACCAGGCGCTGACCGCCGCGTTGCAGATCGACCAGGCGGCCGCTGCTGGCGAAGGTGCGCCATTGATCGAGGTTGTCGCTGCCTTCGACCGTATACGCCGCATCCAACGCGGCGCCGGGCGCCCACTCCAGTTCCAGCGCGAGGATCGGCGCACGCAGCTTGCTGGCGTCGAGCAACAGCGAGGTCTGCGGCAGCTTGCTGGTGTCGCTGCCGGTGCTGCGCGCTTCGACCCGGCGCAGGCGGCCGTCGGTTTCGATCTCGCTGACCAGTTCCCAACCTTGCGTGCTCGATCCCGACGGCGACGCCGGCAGCGCGAACCACGGCAGTTGCACGCGTTGCGGCGCGCGCGCCAACGGCTGCTCGGGCGTGAACACCGCCGCCGGCACCGGCACGCCGCTGCCGTCGAGCACGTCGATGTCGCGCAACTGCGCGCTGTGGGTCTGCCGGTACACGCTGTCGTCGAGCACCACCCGATACGCGCCGGCATCGTCGCGACTCAAGCTCAACGGCCATTGCCTGGCGTAGTCCTCGCGCGCGCCGGCCAGCGCCAGCAGCGGCACGGCGACTGCGATCAACACACCGTTGCGGACACAACGCTTCATGCCTGGACCTCTCGTGAATCGTCTTCGCCATCCGGGCGAGCGGCGGAATCGTCGGGCTTGCTCGGCGGCGCCGGCGCGAAGTAACCGACCAACATGCACAACAGGCCGTAAGCGATGAACGAGGCGATGCCGAGCAGATTGCCCAGGTGGACGCGATCGATCCACACCAGCTTGACCAGCACCACCGCCATCAGCACCGCGCCGGCCATCCACAGGATGCGCTGGCCACGGCGCGAACCGGCGATCCAGCCGGCCACGCCGAGCACGCTCCAGACCACGGTCAGGCTGGTCTGCACCAGGCTGGTCGAGAACATCGACGCATCCCACGCCACCCCACCCCAGAAGTGCGCGGTGCGCAGCACTTCGACGGTGATCAGCACGAAGCCGGCCAGCGCCAGCAACGGCACGCGGCGCGCGCGCACCGCCGGGTCGATCATCGGCGATGCCAGCCACGCACCGACCAGCACCAGCGTCGCCAGTTGCAGCAGGCTCAGCGGATTGAGCACCGGCAGCCACATCACCGGATGCGGATTGGCCGGCGTGGTCAAGGCCAGCGCGATCACCGCGACCAGCGCGGCGACGAACAACGTCATCGCGACCGAGCGCCATTGCGCGAAGCGCGCGGCCAGCGGTTGCGCGATCAGGTTCGGACGCCACAAGGTCAGCGCGGCCATGATCACTATCGGCAACAGCAGCGCCGAGGCGGTCCAGCCCGAACCGAAGTTGGCCACGCCGTCGTCCACCGACATCCGCAGCAGGCGGAACAAACTCAGACCGAGCGCCAGCGCCCACGACCACAACCAACCCAGATGCGCGACCGCGAGCTCGCCGCCGGCGCGTTCGCGCAGGTTGAGCAGGCTGCGCGCGCCGAACAGCGCGTACAGCGCCCAGGCCAGCCAGCCCAGCGCCGCGAACGGCTGCTGATGTTGGTCGATCTGGATGAACAGCAGCGGCAGACTGCTGAGCATCGCCAACGTGCTGGTCGCCGACAGCGCGCGCCAATCATGGCGACGGAACACTTCCGACGCGATCCAGCCGGTGAACGCGGTCAGCATCAGCACCGCATCGGCGCTGTTGCGGTCGGCGACGAAGTCGGCGATCTCGCTGCCGGTCGCCGCCAGCCACCAGGCCATGCCCCACAGGTAGAACAGCGCGGCCGGGGTGCGGTCGGCGCTGCGCCGGTAGCTCCAGGCGCTGGCGAAACCGGCCAGCGAGATCAGCAGCGCGCCGGCGAAGTTGGCGTTGAGCAGCGGCGTGTCGCTGTCCCAGACCGAATCGCTGGCGCCGATGATGAAGGCGAGCGCCGCGGCCACTTGCAAGCCCATGCCGGTCATCTGCGGCAACCAGCGTTGCTGACGCAGGCCCAGCCAGATCAGCGCCGCGCCTTCCAATGCGAACACGCAGGCGGTGGCTTCGGCGGCCAGCGCGAGCGGCACGGCCAGGGTCGCGAACCCCACCGCCAACAACGCGTATGGCGTCGCCAGCGCGACGAAGCGTTGATCGCGACGCAGCCACCACGCCAGCGCGGCGTAGATCGCGCCCAGGCCGAGCGCGCAGAACGCCAGCGGCATGCGGTCGCCTTCGAGCAACCCGGCCTGCAGGGTGAACGCGATCAACGGCGTGCCGAACAGCAGGCAGCCGTCGATCAGATCCTTGCGTCCAGCCGCGCGGCGGCGCGCGTACAGCACCGGAATCAGTAGGTAGAACGCGAAGAACAGCAGCAGGAACGGCTCGGTGGTGGAGAAATGTTCCGGCCGGTACTTGAGTACGCCCCACAAGCTGCCGATGCCCCAGGTGAAGACGAAGCCGAGCAGATTGAGGATGCGCCACGCGCGCCACCAGGCGATCGCGAAGATGCCGGCGTTGAGCACGGCGTAGTAGCCGAACAAGGCGACGTGGTTGCCCGAGCCGGTCGACAGCCAGATCGGCGCGAGGAAACCGGCGAGTATCGCGAACACCGCCAGGGCCAGCGCGTTCTGTTTCACCGCCAGCACCCCGGCGCCGGCGACCAGCACCACGCTGATCGCGAACGCCGCGCCGGCCGGGATCATGCCGTACAGCTTGAACGCGGCGAACACCACCAGCAGCAACACGCCGATCGCGCCGCCCTGCAGGCTCAGGCCGAAAATGCGCTTGCGTTCGCGCTGGCGCCAGCCGAACACCAACCCGGCCATCGCCGCGATCGCGATGCCGGCCAGGCGGAACTCCATCGGCACCCGCATCCAGCCCTGATCGCTGGCGTACTTGAGCAACGCGGCCACGCCGGCCAGCAACACCAGCATGCCGACCTTGACCGGCACGTTGCCCTCGGTGAACCAGCGCCGCACCCAGCGCACGCCGAGGGTGAACACGTCCGGCTCGACCGGCGCGGCCGGCCGACGCGGCGGGATCGGGCGCGGCGGCGAGCGCGGAGGCAGCGCGGCAGGCGCGGCAGACCCCGGTGTGGGCGGCAACGGCGGCGGCGAAGACGCGGTGGCGGCAGCCAGCGGCGCTTCGGGCGCCACGCGCGCGGGCGGCGGGACGGCGGCCTCGGAGACGGTCGCCTGCGGTCGCGGCGGCGGCGCTTCGCGCGCCATGCGCTCGGCCAGGGTCTCGTCATCGAGGCTGCGCGCGACCGGCGCGGGACGGGCCGACGGGGCCGGCGCGGCCTGGCTGAGGCGGCGTTCGAGTTCGCTCACCCGCGATTTGAGTCCGGACACCTGGACCAGCGCGACGATGAGCAGAACCGGGACCAGCAGCAAACCCAGTCCCAACAACACAAGCAGTGCTTCCATCACAGTTCCCCAGTCCTTATGGCGGGCAGGTTACACCGATGTGAGGTGTAGGGAAGCATTGCCTTCACTCCTTATATACACGATTCATCTACCACATATCGCGTTGACGAAATCGCGTAACCACACTATGTTGTGCTCGTCGGTGCCGATCGCGAGGTCGGCTGAAAAGGGAAGCCGGTAGGAATCGCGCTCACGCGCGCTTCGAAGCCGGCGCTGCCCCGCAGCGGTATGGGAAACGAAAGGGTCATGGCACTGGGCGGTACGCCTGGGAAGCGATCCTGGTAGGAGGAACGGGACACGGGCAAAGAAAAGTGAGATACGGGTCACCCCTCGTCGCTCACTTCTCTTTGCCCGTTTCTCGCTCCGGGTCCCGAGCCCGAAGACCTGCCGACAGCCGCGCGTCGCACACCGCGCGGTCCCGGCCCTAAGGAGTCTTCGGAGGAAGACGGCCGGTGTCGCGGCACGACGGTCCACCGTCGCGCCCGTCCGTTCCGGCGCGATGCGCGGAGCGGCCGTCCCGGACCTCGCGTCTCGGGCCGCGCGACACCCAGCCAGCAAGCTCCGAGATTCCCGCCCGCGGGGGCACGGCCGTGCCATCGGTGACGCCGCGCGCGCGGTTCGTCGTCGGTGGTGCGTCGGCGTCTCCGCACCGTGCATCCACGCCCCGGAGTAACGCTCATGACCACGCTCGCAACCGATCCGTCCGCCGCCCCCGTCGCGGACGTCCCCGCCGCCCCCGCCAAACCCGTTGCCCGCGATGCGCACGACGCCGCGCCCGGTTTCGCCCTGACCCCGCCCGCCGCCAACCTGACCATGAGCGTGACCAAGCGCAACGGTCGTCGCGAACCGGTCGACCTCAACAAGATCGTGCGCGCGGTGACCCGCAGCGGCGAGAACCTGTATTCGATCGACCCGATGCGCGTGGCCACCCGCACCATCTCCGGCCTGTACGACGGTGCGACCACCCAGGAGCTCGACGAACTGTCGATCCGCACCGCCGCCCTGCTGACCGCGGAAGAACCCGAATACGGCCGTCTCGCCGCGCGCCTGCTCGCCGGCGTGATCGAGAAGGAAGTCGCCGGCATCGAGATCCATGCGTTCTCGCAGTCGATCCAGCGCGGCCATGAGCTGGGCCTGATCAACGAGCGCCTGGTGACCTTCGTCCAGGCCAATGCGCGCAAACTCAACGACGCGATCGACCGCAGCCTCGACGCCAAGTTCGATTACTTCGGCCTGCGCACGCTGTACGACCGCTACCTGCTGCGCCACCCGACTGCGCGCACCGTCATCGAAACGCCGCAGCAGTTCTTCCTGCGCATCGCCTGCGCACTGAGCGAAGACGTCAGCGACGCGCTGGCGCTGTATCGCCGCATGGCGCAGCTCGACTACATCCCGTCCTCGCCGACCCTGTTCAACGCCGGCACCACCCACGAACAGCTGTCGAGCTGCTTCCTGCTCGATTCGCCCGACGACTCGCTGGAAAGCATCTACAAGCGCTACATGGACGTGGCCAAACTGAGCAAGTTCAGCGGCGGCATCGGCTTGAGCTACACGCGCATCCGTTCGCGCGGCTCGCTGATCCGTTCGACCAATGGCTTGAGCAACGGCATCGTGCCGTGGCTGAAGACCCTCGACGCCTCGGTCGCCGCGGTCAACCAGGGCGGCAAGCGCAAGGGCGCGGCCTGCGTGTACCTGGAGCCGTGGCACGCCGACGTCGAAGAATTCCTCGAACTGCGCGACAACACCGGCGACGAAGCGCGCCGCACCCACAACCTCAATCTGGCCAACTGGATTCCCGACGAATTCATGCGCCGGGTCGAGGCCGATGCCGACTGGTCGCTGTTCGACCCGTCCAAGGTGCCGCAGCTGACCGACCTGTGGGGCGAAGCCTTCGACCGCGCCTACCACGCCGCCGAAGCCGCGGGTCTCGCCGCCAAGAAGGTCAAGGCGCGCGACATCTACGGCCGGATGATGCGCACCCTGGCGCAGACCGGCAACGGCTGGATGAACTTCAAGGACAAGTCCAACCGCGCGTCCAACCAGACCCTGCGCGACGGTAACGTCATCCACCTGTCGAACTTGTGCACCGAAATTCTGGAAGTCACCTCGCAGGACGAAACCGCGGTGTGCAACCTGGGTTCGATCAACCTCTCGCATCACGTCGAGATGTTTGAGGACGGCAAGGGCGCGTTCGATTTCGACAAGCTCGCCGAAACCGTGCGCCTGGCCGTGCGCCAGCTCGATCGCGTCATCGATCTGAATTTCTATCCGATCGAAACCGCGCGCCGCGCCAATCTGAAGTGGCGTCCGGTCGGCCTGGGTTCGATGGGCCTGCAGGACGTGTTCTTCAAGCTGCGCCTGCCGTTCGATTCCGAGCCGGCGCGCAAGCTGGCGATGGAGATCGCCGAAGCCATCTACTTCCACGCCCTGTCGGCGTCGAACGAACTGGCGATGGAACACGGCAAGCACCCGTCGTTCGACGACACCCGCGCCAGCGTCGGCGAACTGCAGTTCGAAGCCTGGGGCGTGACCCCGTCCCAACCCGAGCGTTGGGACGAACTGCGCAAGCGCATCGCCGAACACGGCCTGCGCAACTCGCTGCTGATCGCGATCGCGCCGACCGCGACGATCGCGTCGATCGCCGGTTGCTACGAATGCATCGAGCCGCAGGTGTCGAACCTGTTCAAGCGCGAGACGCTGTCGGGCGACTTCCTGGTGGTCAACAAGTACCTGGTTGAGGAACTCAAGAAGCTCGGCATGTGGACCGCCGAGATGCGCGACCGGATCAAGATGGCCGAAGGTTCGATCCAGTCGGTGACCGAAGTGCCCGAGGCCTTGCGTCAGGTCTACCGCACCGCGTGGGAGCTGCCGATGCGTTCGCTGATCGACATGGCCGCCGAGCGCGGCGCGTATATCGATCAGAGCCAGTCGCTCAACCTGTTCATCGAGAGCCCGAACATCGGCCAGCTCAGCTCGATGTACATGTACGCCTGGAAGAAGGGCCTGAAGACGACGTATTACCTGCGTTCGCGTCCGGCCACCAAGATCGCCAAGACCACGGTCAGCGCGCCGGTCGCGGCGACGCCGAAGCCCGAACTGGTGCCGGTGGAGTTCACCGCCAGCGAGGCGATCGCGTGCTCGCTGGAAAATCCCGAGTCCTGCGAAGCCTGTCAGTAACAAGCTCTGCTCCCTCTCCCGCGTGCGGGAGAGGGCCGGGGTGAGGGCAACCGTACCGCCCAGCTCGCGCCGTTATCGACCATCGCGCGCGCCCTCATCCGCCCTTCGGGCACCTTCTCCCGCCAGCGGGAGAAGGGAGAAACATGCCTTTTCGCTCGCGAAAAAGGCTTGCAATATCTAAGGAACCACCATGTCCACCGATTCAACCCGCCTGCTGCTCGACCCCGGTTTCGATCTCACCTTGCGGCCGATGCGCTATCCGCATTTCTACGAGATGTACCGCGACGCGATCCGTAACACCTGGACCGTCGAGGAAGTGGATTTTTCCCAGGACGTCAACGACCTCAAGCACAAGTTCGGCCCGGCCGAACGGCATCTGGTCGAGCGCCTGGTCGCGTTCTTCGCCACCGGCGACAGCATCGTGTCGAACAATCTGGTGCTGAACCTGTATCAGCACATCAACGCGCCCGAAGCGCGCATGTACCTGTCGCGGCAGCTGTACGAGGAAGCGCTGCATGTGCAGTTCTATCTGACCCTGCTCGACACCTACCTGCCCGATCCGAACGAGCGCGCCAAGGCGTTCGATGCGGTCGAGAACATCGCCTCGATCCGGGCCAAGGCCGAGTTCTGCTTCCGTTGGATGGATTCGATCCAGGGTCTGCAGCGGATCGAGACGCGCGAGCAGCGCCGCCAGTTCCTGCTCAACCTGATCTGCTTCGCCGGCTGCATCGAAGGCCTGTTCTTCTTCGCCGCGTTCGCCTACGTGTACTACCTACGTTCGCGCGGCCTGCTCAACGGCCTGGCCTCGGGCACCAACTGGGTGTTCCGCGACGAGAGCTGCCACATGGCGTTCGCGTTCGAAGTGATCCGCACCGCGCGCGAGGAAGAGCCCGACCTGTTCGACGCCGACCTGCGCGCACAGGTGGTGAAGATGTTCGAGGACGCGGTGGACTGCGAATACCAGTTCGCCCAGGACGTGCTGTCCGGCGGCGTGGTCGGACTGTCACTCAAGGACATGCGCCAGTACCTGGAATACTGCGCCGACCAGCGCATGGCCCAGCTCGGCATGCCCAAGCATTTCGGCTCGACCAACCCGTTCGCGTTCATGGACCTGCAGGACGTGCAGGAAGTGACCAACTTCTTCGAACGCCGGGTCTCGGCGTATCAGGTCGGCGTGCAGGGTGAAGTGGCGTTTGACGAGGCGTTTTGAAGCCAGAAAATAGAACCAAAAAAATAGTTGAGAAAAGTGAGGAGTGAGTAAAAACAAGAGCATCTGCTCGCTCCTCGTTCTGATTCGTCGGCTTTCGCCTTTCGCCTTTCCCCACTCACTCCTCACTCCTCTGCACTCACTCCTAGCTTGTAAGGAGTGAGTAGAGGCAAAAAAGCGGTCTACTCGCCCTCGCTTCGTCCGCCCGATTCTCGCCGCTCCCACTCACTCCTCACTCCTCCGAACTCACTTCTCGCCCCATGACCGAAGCCCGCATGACCGAGATCGTGTTCCCCGATCACACCAACCATCTGGGCACGCTGTTCGGCGGACAGGCGCTGGCGTGGATGGACAAGGCCGCCTTCATCGCCGCCACGCGCTACGCGCGCACGGTCGTGGTCACCGCGCGCTCGGAGCAGATCGATTTCCACACCGCGGTGCCCAAGGGCGCCTTGGTCGAACTGGTCGCGCGGGTGGTCGAAACCGGCCGCACCTCGATGCAGGTCGAGGTCGAGATGCACAAGGAAGACTTGCTTACCGGCGACTCCCAGCTCGCCACGCGCGGCCGCTTCACCATGATCGCGCTCGGCATCGACGGCAAGCCCACGCCGGTGCCGCCGCTGGCGCGCTGACCGTCCGGCGCGACGGCACACATGCGGCCGAGTCGCGCCTTCGCTTGAACGTCCGCCTCGGAGCCGAAACCCCGATGCCTGCTCAGAAACGATAGTCCATGGTCAAGCTGAGCGTGCGCGGCGCGCCCGGCGCGTTGAAGCCGTCGACCGAACCATGCGCCGAAGCGAAATAGCGTTTGTCGAACGCATTCTCCAAACGCAGGCGCCAATCCCACGGGCCGGTCTGGTAGCGCAGGTTGAAATCGAAGCGGGTGAACGCCGGCAGCACGCTCAGATTGGTCGGCGCGGCGTATTGCATCGCGACGTGCTGGGCCAGACCGCCGACACTGAAACCGCGGCCCAATGCGTACTCGGCATACACCGACGCGCTGTGGCGTGGGGTCAACGGCGAGGTGCGGCCCTGGAACGCGACGCCGCTGGCGACGTTGTTGGATTTGGTGATCTCGCCGTCTAAATAAGCGTAACCGGCGTACAGATCCAGGCGCTGATCGAGCAAGGACGCGGCCAGCCCGACCTCGGCGCCGCGCGTGCGCTGGGTGCCGACGCCGATCTGCCGGCGCGGGTCGACCGGATCGGTGGTCTTGATGTGTTCGCGCTGCGTTTCGAACACGGCCACGTCGAAACTCAGCAGGCCGTCGGCGCGCGCGAACTTGTAGCCGATCTCCCGGTTGGAGGTGGTTTCCGGGCTCAGATCGACATTGACCGTGCTCAGCGGCAGGCTCTCGGCCGACGGCTGGAACGACTCGCCCCAGCTCGCGTACAGCGATTGCTGCGCGCTCGGCATCCAGATCAGGCCCAGGCGCGGGCTCCATTCGCGATCGCTGCGATCCAGCGCGGGCGCGGCGCGATTGAGCGTATCGCGGGTCTGCTGGCGGTAATCGTCGTAACGCGCGCCGACCACGGCCTTCCACTGCGTGCTCAAGGTGATCTGGTCCTGCACATACAACGCGGCGTTGCGCAGCCGGCTGCGCGCGGCGGCCTCGGGACGCGGATTGAATCGCGGCCGGTCGAGCAGCGGATTCAACAGGTCGATCGGCGTGGCGACGCCGCCATAACTCGCCTGGTCCTTGCGCTCGTAACTGAGCTCGCTGCCGATCAGCAGACGATGCCGCTCGCCCTCGTAAACCAGATCGGTCTGAGCGAACCACGCCTGCTGGTCGCGGGTATTGCCGGCGTGGCGACGCGCCGACAGCCAGCGGCCGTCGCGCAGGAACGGATTGCCGCTGATCAAGGTGTTGCGGCGATCGAGCTCGTAGTCGGTACCGCGCAAGCTCACCCGCAGGTCGAGTTGTTCGCTCAGCGCCTTGCTGTAGGTCGCGTTAAAGATGTTGACGCGGGCGCGGCTGTAATCGTCGTGGCGCGCATCGCTGGAGCCGTAGTAAGTATCGATCGGCATGTCGACCGGCCGGCCGAACAGGCTCGGCATGCCGAAGTCGGTGACGCGTTCGTCGCGCTGCGCGCTGGCCTGCAACAGCAATTGACCGCCGCCGAGTTCGAACCGGTACGACGGCGCGATCAGCCAGCGTTCGATGAAACCCTGGTCGCGGAAGGTCTCGGAATCCTCGATCGCGCCGACCACGCGGCCCGCGCCGGGACCGAGCGGGCCGGTCAGGTCGAACTCGCCGCGACGGCCGCCTTCGCTGTCGACGTACAGGCGCAGCTTGCCTTGCGCGGTATCGAGCGGCTGCTTGCTCACCCGATTGATCAAGCCGCCCGAGGAGCCGCGGCCGAACAGCATCGCCGCGGTGCCCTTGAGCACTTCGATCCGCTCGACGTTGGCCAGATCGCGGTAGTACATGGCGTCGTCGCGCACGCCGTCGAGGTATTGATCGGCGAGCGCGCTGAAGCCGCGGATCGCGACCTGATCGCGCTGGCCGTCGCCGTTGTTGAGTCCGACGCCGGGCACCAGCGCCAGCATCTCGTTGAGCGAGCGGCCACCCTGGGCGTCGATCAACGCGCGCGGCAGCACGGTGATCGCCTGCGGGATTTCGATCAGCGCGGTGTCGGTCTTGGTCGCGCTGCGGCTGCGCTCGGCGCCGAATTTCGGCCCGGCCACGCCGCGCACCTGGATCTGGTCGAGTTGGTGGACCTGCGAATCAGCGGGCGCTTCGGCCGCGGAGTCGGCAGGCGATTCGGCGGCGAACGCCAGCGACGGCGACACGGACAACGAGCACAACGACAGCAGGGCCAGCGCGAGACGCGTCGGCGCCGGCCGGTAAGGGAGGGCGGACATCGGAAAACTCCTGCGAGGGCGAATGGCTCGAGCCCGGCAGGCGTGCTCTGGCTGGTACAGGCGGCGATTTTCCGGGCCACGCGACGGGATCGCAAGTGCGAATCGCTTTGCGCGTCGGCTCGCGTGGCCGCGGCAACGATGCCGCGTGCCTGTTCGACTCGGCGCCGAATTACTTTTTCAGTGCTTGGTGCACAGACGAGTCAGATCAACGGCACAGCAACGAGCCCGATCCCTTAGTCGACCTGTTTGGCGCCCGACTTCTTCGCCGCGCCCTTCTCGGCGCCCTTCACGCCATCGCCCGCGGCCTTGGCCTCGTTGCTCACCGCCTCTTCCTCGAACGGCAGCAGGTCGGGCAGATCGCGCGCATACAGATCGGCCGGGCTGTCGGACGGGCAGGCCTTGTCCGGGAAACCGTATTCGCCCTGCAGATCCCGGGCGCATTCGGGCATGGATTCGAAATTCTTGCCGGTGGCCATGCACTGGGCATCGAAAGCGCGGCGGAACGCTTCGCGGCGACGGACGAAATCGTCGCCGCACTTACGGGTCAACCGAATCCGGTCGAGATCGTCCTGGGCCGCGTTGGTGCCGTCCAAGCCGAACAGCTTGAGCTCGTCCGGGGTGAGGATGCGCAGGTCGCGATTGGCCACGGTCATCATCAGGTCCGACACGCTGGTGGCGACGCCGTTGCGTTCGAGGTAATCGCGCACTTGCTGATTGATCGAACGCAGTTCGCGGCTGAGTTCGGCGCGCGAGGTCGCGGTGGAGCGGTCGCGCATCAGACGATGGATACCGACCTTGCCTTCGACCGAGCGGGTGTCGCCGGCCGCCAGCACCAGCACGCAGGCGCTGTGGCAGACCGAACCGTCGCGCACCCAGATCGCCCAGCCCGATTCGGCGATCGAATCGCCGGCGCGGATCGCTTCCTCGACGTGGCCGCCGCTGGAATCGATGTCGAGAATGCGGGTCTGGATTTCCATGCGCGTGGCCATCGCCGCGACCCGCTGCACCAGCGCGGTGAAGCCCGCGCCGATCTTGCCCTGGTAACGCAATCGCACCACGCCGCGCGCCTGGCACGGCGACAGCGCGTCGACCAGGCTGAAGAAATCCAGCGAGGTCAGGCGTTCGCCTTCGCCGAAACTGGGGTAGTCGTATTCGCAGCTGATCCGGGCGACGCCGCCGTCGAGTTTGGCCGGCGGCCAGTAAGTGCCGCGCAGGATCTCGGCCTCGCTCGGCGGCGCCGGCGCGACCTTCGGGGTCTCGTTCTGGCTGCCGAGCGTCATCGGCTCGGCCGCGCCCGGCGGCGGCACGGCGTCCTTGCCGCAGGCGGTCAGCCCGAGCACGCATAGCAGCCACAGCAACGTCCATCTGAAAAGCATGTTCCACCCATGGGAGTCGGGATCGCGCGGGACCGTCCTGGCCCGCGCCACGCATCTTGCGCCAATGCAAACGTTAGCGGCAGCCATCGCCAAGCTCAACGACGACGTGCGCGCAACCAGGCGACAGACGGCCTTCATCATCGGCGGCCGCGCATGAACGCCAGCCGCAGAAAACCGGCCGATTCGCGCGCGCTGGCGCAGGGGCCATGACGCGCAAACCCGTGGCGGCCCACGCGGCTTCGCCGCCGCCGCGAACCGCATCCAACGATCGCGCCGCGCCGAGTGATTCAATCGGTCCCGTTGACTTCACCGGTCCCGCTGCGTACCTTGGCGCCGTTACGGTGAACATCGCTTCATAAAGATAAAGCGATGGGACACGCCGGCCAAGGCAACCGCCGCGGCCGGCCAGAGGGAATCCGGTGCGAATCCGGAGCTGCCCCGCAGCGGTATGGGAAACGAACGGGTCTTGGCACTGGGCGATCAGCCTGGGAAGCGGCCTCAGTAGGCAAAGGGCTCGCGCCCCATGTCCCGAGCCCGAAGACCTGCCGCGACCGGAAGGTTCGCCTTCCGCCCGACTCCGGTATCCCACCGCCGCGTGCCCGCACGCGGCGCGACGGGTGCCGGTTCGCCCGCGGGGGCGAAGGTCGAAGCCAAGGTTCGCGGCGAAGCCGGGCGCTGATCGCGCCGGGCCGGCGTGGCCGTGGTTTCCTTCGTTGCCCTGCGTCATGCCCACGCATCGCAGGTACTCATCATGATCAGCGTTACCCACCTCGGCTTCCCGCGCATCGGCGCGCGGCGCGAGCTCAAGCTGGCCCTGGAATCGTTCTGGAAAGGCGACACGCCGGCCCAGTCGCTGCACGCCACCGCCGCCTCGCTGCGCGAACGCCATTGGCGGCTCGCCCACGACGCCGGCGCGCACGTCGTGCCGTGCAACGATTTCTCGCTCTACGACCACGTGCTCGACAACGCAGTGTTGTTCGACGCGATTCCGGCCTCGCACCGCTCGGCGTTCGAAGAAGATCCGCTGGGCGGCTATTTCGCCCTCGCCCGCGGCGTGCAGGACGGCCGCCGTGATCTGCGCGCGCTGGAAATGACCAAGTGGTTCGATACCAACTATCACTATCTGGTGCCGCAGTTCGAACCCGGCCAGCGTTTCGCCCTGCGCGGCGACAAGCCGCTGGCCGAACTGGCCCAGGCGCAGGCGTTGGGACTCGACGCGCGGCCGGTGCTGCTCGGCCCGGTGTCGTTCCTCAAGCTCGGCAAGCGCAACGACGGCGGCGACCCGCGCGAATTGCTCGACGCGCTGCTGCCCGCTTACGCCGAACTGCTGGCCAAGCTCAAGGCGGCCGGCGCGCAGTGGGTGCAGTTGGACGAACCGACCCTGACCCTGGACCTGGACGACGCCGACCGCGCCGCGTTCCGTCGCGCCTATGCCGCGCTGGCCGAAGTCGATGCGCCGCAGCGCCTGCTCACGACGTATTTCGGCGCGCTCGGCGACAACGCAACGCTCGCCGCGCAACTGCCGGTGGAAGGTCTGCATGTCGACCTGGTGCGCGCGCCGCAGCAGCTCGAAAGCCTGCTGCCGCTGCTGCCGGAACAACGCGCGCTGAGCCTGGGCGTGGTCGACGGCCGCAACATCTGGCGCGCCGACCTCGACGCCGCGCTGAGCCTGGCCCGTCGCGCCGGCGCGCGGGCCACATGGCTGGCGCCGTCGTGCTCGCTGCTGCACGTGCCGACCGATATCGAACTGGAACGCAAACTGCCCACGCCGCTGCGCCACTGGATGGCCTACGCCAAGCAGAAGATCGAAGAACTGCATCTGCTCGCTGGCGTGCTCGGCGGCGATGCGGAAGCCGCGCGCGATCTCGCCTCCGCCGCCAGCGCGCGCGCCGCGCGTCTGGCCTCGCCGCTGCTGCGCAATGCGCAGGTACGCAAGCGCCTGGCCGCGGTCGAACCGGCGATGGCCCGGCGCGTGTCGCCGTACGCCAAGCGCGCGCAGCTGCAACAAGAACGCCTGAACCTGCCGCTGTTCCCGACCACCACCATAGGCTCGTTTCCGCAGACCGCGCAGGTGCGGCGCGCGCGCGCCGAGCACAAGGCCGGCAAGCTCGACGACGCGGCGTATCAGGCGTTTCTGGAAAACGAGACCGCCCACTGCCTGCGCGAGCAGGAAGCGCTCGGCATCGACGTGCTGGTGCATGGCGAGTTCGAACGCAACGACATGGTCGAATACTTCGGCGAACAACTCGACGGTTTCGCCTTCACCGCGCACGGCTGGGTGCAGAGCTACGGCTCGCGGTGCGTGAAGCCGCCGGTGCTGTTCGGCGACGTGGCGCGGCCGCGCGCGATGACGGTGGAATGGACGCGCTACGCGCAATCGCTGACCGCGCGTCCGGTCAAGGGCATGCTGACCGGGCCGGTGACGATCCTGCAGTGGTCGTTCGTGCGCGACGATCAGCCGCGCGCCGACAGTTGCCGGCAGATCGCACTGGCTTTGCGCGAGGAAGTGCTGGACCTGGAAGCGGCCGGGATCGCGGTGATCCAGATCGACGAACCGGCGCTGCGCGAAGGCCTGCCGCTGCGTCGCGCCGACTGGCCGGCGTACCTGGCCTGGGCCGGCGAATCGTTCCGCCTGGCCGCCAGCGGCGTCGGCGACACGACCCAGATCCACACCCACATGTGCTACGCCGAGTTCAACGACATCATCGAAGCGGTCGCGGCGCTGGACGCCGACGTGATCTCGATCGAGACCTCGCGTTCGCGCATGGAACTGCTCGACGCGTTCGCGCGTTATCGCTATCCCAACGGTATCGGCCCGGGCGTGTACGACATCCACTCGCCGCGCGTGCCCAGCGAAACCGAGATGCGCGAGTTGCTCGACAAGGCGCTGGAGGTGCTCGATCCGGCGCAGTTGTGGGTCAATCCGGACTGCGGATTGAAGACCCGCGGCTGGCCGGAAGTACGCGCGGCGTTGCAGGCGATGGTGCGGGCGGCGCAGGGATTGCGCGAAGCGGCGCTGGCGACGGCCTGATACGCGGGTCTTGAGCCAGCCGGACGCGCCGCGCGGGAGGCGCGGCGCGTCCGGATTCGCGATCGGCAAGCCGCTCGAATCGTCCACGGCCGCGGCGGGTGACGCGACCGCGGCGCGGCCACTACGAAGCGGTTATCCAGGCGTACCAGGCGATCAGCAGGATCAGCCGCGCGGCGACCGCCGAACGCGCCCAGGTACTCAGCGTGATCGCGACGGTGGCGACGATCGCGCCGGCCATCGAAGCGATCGCCAACGGCTCGAAGCTGCCCGCCACCATCGCCTTGACGATCGCCGGCAACGCCATCGTCAACGACCACGCGATCCCGGCCACGACGAAGGCGAGACGCCGCAACATCGGCGGACACGGCAGGGTCCGGGTCAATGCCAGCAGCGCGCGTGGTTCGCTGCGTCCGGCCTGCGCGCACGCGCCGAAAATCAGCAGCAGGACCAGGGCCGGAGCGATCACTCGGGAGAAATCGCCGAACAGACCGGCCAGCGCCACCACCAAAGCCAGCAATCGCCAGGCCCGTCCGCGCCCGATCAGTCGAAACTCCGCGATCAGTACACCGAGCCATGGCATCGACACCGCGCGAGCGGGCGCAGCATCGGCTTGCGCCGGCGGCGGCGGCCCGGCCGCGAACCGCGCGGCGATCCGGTCGCGCACGCTCCAACGCCTGCCCGGCCGATGCGGCCGGTACACGACGCCGGCGAGCGCGACCAACGCCAGCGCCCATCCCGCCCACAGCAGTCGCGAGGCGACATAGCTCGCCGATAGCAGGCCGCTGTTGACGTCGATGGCGATCCGATCCGCCGTCACCGGCGATCTGCCGATCGTGATGATCTGCAACGCATCGTCCGGCAGAGTGTGGATGATCGGCCGCACGAACCCGGAAAAATCGAGCATGGCGGCGATGAAGCCGCGATCCAGCATCGAGCTGAGCGCCGACACGGTAATCGAGACGATCCACAGAATCAGAAATCCGACCTCGCCGAGCGCGCCGCGAGTGAGCGGCAGGCTATCGCACACGGCGCGCACCGCCGCCACGCCCGTCAGCGCGGGCGCCGCGATCAGGCAAAGACTCAGGGCGATGTCGAGCGGACGTACTCCGTCGACCGCGCCGATCACCCAGGCCAGCAGGCAACCGGCCAGCGTCAGGGCCGCCAGCACCGCCGCGAGTACGGCGCTATCGGCGCCGAAACGTCCGAAGCCGATCGCGACCCGCGACGCCGCGGTCGTCTCTTCGATCTGCCAAGGCTGACGCCGGGTGGTGTTGGAACGCAGGTAAATGAAAATGACCGGTAGCAGCACGGTGGAAAGAATGACGCCGAGCGACAAGCCGACCACCGCCGACGTCAGCACCGGCGCCTTGCCGTTGACGACGATCGCCGCGCTCGCCGCGTCCTTGCCGGCGATCCAGTAGCGCGCGCTGACCGGCGCGACCAGCAACAGCAGCCACAGCCCCCAACTGCGGCGGTAGCGCACCAGCGAGGTCGCGAACGAGGAACGCGCGACCGCGAGCGCGCTCAAGCGACCTCCTGCTCGCCGCTCGCGCGGGCGGAGCCGAGCACGCCGGCTTCGATCCGCAGCACATCCACCGCTCGCGGCGCGAGTTCGTCGGCGAGGTGGGTGGTCATCACCACGATCGCCTCGGCGGCGCGTTCGAGAATCAGCGCGCCGACCCGTTGCGCGGTCTCGCGATCGAGTTCCGCGGTCGGCTCGTCGAGCGCGATCACCCGCGGCGCGCCGAGCATGGCCTGGGCGAAAATCAGCCTTCGCCGCATGCCGCCGGAGAAGGTCGCGATGGGACGGTTGATGTCGGCGTGCAGGCCGATGCGCTCGGCGATCGCGCCGAACTGCAGATCCGCCGCGCTCAGGTCAAGCCCCTTCAACGCCGCCATGTGCATGGCGAATTCGCGCGCGCTGAGGTCGTCGGGCAGCTCCACGGCCTGCGGCGCGTAGCCCAGCGTCTGCCTCAATTTGTCGCGCGCGCCTGGCAGCGGCTCGTCGTTCCAGACGATACGGCCGCTGCTCGGCTTCTCCGCTGTCGCGATCAGCCGCAGCAAGGTCGACTTGCCCGCGCCGCTGGGGCCGACCAGCAGGGTCAGACCGGGTGCGAAGCTGCAGCTCACCTTATTGAGAACCGGCTTGTTCCAGTAGTACTTGAAGACGCCGTCCAGGACCAGCTTGCTCATATCGCCTCGATGTCCGCCACGACCCGTGCGGAACGGCGGAGGTTGAAGGGTTATCGGACGCGACCGGAGCGAACAGGCGCTCCAACTGGCGATGTCGCTGCCGATACTCAGCCACTTGAGTGAGCAAGGAGTTGGGACTAGTCCGAAAAGACGTATTTTTTCTTCCTTTTCGTGCCGACGCGGCACGCCGGTCGCCGCATTGCGATGCGGACGTCCTAGTTTGAAGGAGGACAAAAATGATTCGTTCTTGCTGGCGGATACCGTTACCGCGCTTCAACGAAAGAAGACACCCGCGCAAACAACGCACCACAAACAAAAAGCCCCGCAATCGCGGGGCTTTTCGTTGACCGCCGCCGTCACCGGCGGCGTGAGCATCGCGGCTTACTTGCCCGCGACGACCTTGACCATTTCCAGGCACTTGTTCGAATAGCCCCACTCGTTGTCGTACCAGCTCACCAGCTTGACGAAGGTGCCGTCGAGCGCGATGCCGGCTTCGGCGTCGAAGATCGAGGTGCGCGCGTCGCCGCGGAAGTCGGTCGCCACGACCTTGTCTTCGGTGTAGCCCAGCACGCCCTTCAGCGCGCCTTCGCTCTGCGCCTTCATTTCCGCGCAGATCTCGGCGTAGCTGGCTTCGCTGTTGAGCTCGACGGTCAGGTCGACCACCGACACGTCCGAGGTCGGCACGCGGAACGACATGCCGGTGAGCTTCTTGTTGAGCTCCGGGATCACCACGCCGACCGCCTTGGCCGCGCCGGTGCTCGACGGGATGATGTTCTCCAAGATGCCGCGGCCGCCGCGCCAGTCCTTGTTGCTCGGGCCGTCGACCGTCTTCTGGGTCGCGGTGGCGGCGTGCACGGTGGTCATCAGGCCGCGCTTGATGCCCCACTTGTCGTTGATGACCTTGGCCAGCGGCGCCAGGCAGTTGGTGGTGCACGAGGCGTTGGAGACGATCGCCTCGCCCTTGTAGGTCTTGTCGTTGACGCCGAACACGAACATCGGGGTGTCGTCCTTCGACGGCGCCGACAGCACGACCTTCTTGGCGCCCGCGTCGAGGTGCTTCTGCGCGGTGACCTTGTCGAGGAACAGGCCGGTCGACTCGATCACCACTTCGGCGCCCACTTCATCCCACTTCAGGTTGGCCGGATCGCGTTCCTGGGTCAGGCGGATCGGCTTGCCGTTGACGATCAGGGTGTTGCCTTCGACCTTGACCTCGCCCTTGAAACGGCCGTGGACCGAGTCGTACTGCAGCATGTAGGCCAGGTAATCCGGCTCGAGCAGGTCGTTGATGGCGACGATCTCGATCTCGCTGCCGAAGTTCTGCACGGCAGCGCGCAGGACGTTGCGTCCGATGCGGCCGAAGCCGTTGATGCCTACCTTGATCGTCATTGAGCTAACTCCTGCGGCCGCGCGTGCGGTTCGAAGTGGGGAAACCGCCATTCTAGCAAGGCGTGGCCGGCGTCGCAGTCCGGCCGTTGCCCGGCCGAGAGCTTGGGTGAGCGCGCGCGGGACTGCGACGACAATCAAGGTTTGCCGTTCTAATGCATATTTAGAGTGCCAAACAGGCCAAGGCCTGTTCAGCAAGATTACAATTCCGGCACTCACCGACGAACCTAGGGGACTCAAGGAATGAACCATCGACTGATCGGCGCCGCCGTCGCCGCGGCCCTCGCCTGCGCGGCCCAGCCCGCCCTGGCCCAGCAGGCCGGCACTTACACCCTGGGCATCGGCGCCCACCAGGTCACGCCCAAGTCCGACAACGGCAGCCTGCTCGGGGGCACCGCGCAGCTGGAAATCGGCGACGACGTCCAGCCGACCATCACCTTCGAATACTTCATCCGCGAGAACCTGGGCATCGAAGTGCTGGCGGCCACGCCGTTCAAGCACGACATCGAGATCCGGGGCCTGGGCAAGGTCGGCTCGACCAAGCACCTGCCTCCGGTGTTCTCGCTGCAGTACCACTGGAACAGCCGCGGCACGGTCTCGCCGTTCGTCGGCGTGGGCATCAACTACACGACCTTCTTCAGCGAGAAGACCAGCGGCCCGTTGCGCGGCAACGACCTCAAGCTGGACGATTCGGTCGGCGTCGCCGCGCATGTGGGCATCGACTTCATCATCACCGAGCGCAGCTCGATCCGGGTGGACGCGCGCTGGATCGACATCGAGAGCGATGTCGAGCTCAACGGCGAGAAGATCGGCAAGGCCGATATCGATCCGGCCGTGTTCGGTCTGGCGTACGTGATGAAGTTCTGAGCGGGTCGGGCGGCGGGTTGATGCGGCTCTCGGCCGCGTGACTGTACGAATCCTTGCCGTCGCCTTTCGTGGCCTTTGCAGTTCGCCCCCTTTAAAAAAGGGGGCCGGGATCGCGTAGCGATCGCGGGGGGATTTGCTTTTGCTTTTGCTTGCGACGGCAGAGCAAAAGCGAATCCCCCCTGCCCCCCTTTTGCAAAGGGGGGAAAAGCACGGTGGGCTCGCCAACGTTGCTCGCACCGCCACGTTCGGACAGCGGCCGCCGCGGCCGCTCCGGTAAAGTGGCGGCCATGAAAAACATGCCAATCGACGCCTCCCGTCCCGCCCGCCGTCGCCTGCGCCGGTTCGCCGCGCTGCTGCTCCTGCTGCCGCTCAACGCCCTCGCCTGGGGCCCGCAGGGCCATCGCCTGGTCGCCGCGTTGGCCTGGGACGACTTGCGTCCCGACGTGCGCAGCCAGATCCAGCAACTGCTGGCCGGCGAACCCGATGCGGCGTCGAGCGACGATCCGCTGCCCGCCATCGCCAACTGGGCCGACGAGCTGCGCGCCAACGACCCCGACCTCGGCCGGCGCAGCGGCAAGTGGCATTACGTCAACATCGCCGAGGACGACTGCCATTACGACGCCACCCGCCACTGCCCGGGCGGCAACTGCGTGGTCGAGGCGATCCGCGCCCAGGCCGCGATCCTGGCCGATCGCTCCAGGCCGCAGGACGAGCGCGTACAGGCGCTGAAGTTCGTGGTCCATTTCGTCGGCGACGTGCATCAACCGCTGCACGCCGGGTTCGGCCACGACAAGGGCGGCAACGATTTCCAGCTGTCGATCCCCGGCCAGCCCGCGCGCCCGGACGGCTACGGCGCCAATCTGCATTCGCTGTGGGACAGCACCATGCTGTCGATGAACAAACTCAAGGACGACGCCTACCTCGAACGCCTGCGCACGATCGAAGTGCCGCGGGTCGGCGGCGCCGGTCTGCCGCCGGATTCGCCGGGCTGGGCCGAAAGCTCGTGCAAGCTGGTGCTGCAGCCGGGGTTCTATCCGCTCACGCCGTCGGGCAAGCCCGCACACAAGCTGCCGGCCGACTACGTCACCACCTGGCGCCCGGTCGCCGAAACCCAGTTGCGCATGGGCGGCGAGCATCTGGCCGAAGTGCTCAACGCGGCGTTCGCCAAGCCGCGCTAAAGACTGATCCGGGGGACGAGCCGTCCCTTGATCTGCCCGCGCCGCGTTGCTACCCGTACGCTTGCCAGCCGCGCCCGTCGTTCGCTCAGGAGATCCGCATGTCGCCGCAGGTCGTGCCGTTCCACCACGCCGATACCGGCACCTGGTCCTACCTCGTGGCCGATCCGGTCAGCGGCGCGGCGGCGATCATCGACCCGGTGCTCGACTTCGACCCGCGCGCCGGCCGCACCGCGACCGACAGCGCGCAACGGCTGCTGAGCGAAGCGCGCGGCCGCGGATGGAGGGTCGACTGGCTGCTGGAAACCCACGCCCACGCCGATCACCTCAGCGCCGCGCATGTCTTGCGCCAGCGCCTGCAGGCCGATGGCGGACACGCGCCGCAGTTGGCGATCGGCCGCCGCATCGGCGAGGTGCGACGGTTCTTCGCGCCGGTGTTCGGCCTGGCCGAAACCGAGGCATCTTGTTTCGATCGACTATTCGACGACGACGACACGTTCGCGGTGGGCGAGTTGTCGGCGCAGGCGATCCCGGTGCCCGGCCACACCCAGGACAGCCTGGCGTATCTGATCGGCGATGCCTTGTTCACCGGCGACTCGCTGTTCCTGCCCGACAGCGGCACCGCACGCTGCGACTTTCCCGGCGGCGACGCGGCGATGCTGTACCAGTCGATCCAGCGGCTGTACCGATTGCCCGACACCACCCGCGTATTCGTCTGCCACGACTACGGCCCCGGCGGCCGCGAGGTCGCCTGCGAAACCACGATCGGCGAACAGAAGCGCGGCAACATCCACGTCCGCGCCGACACCGGCGAGGCCGAATTCGTCGCCCTGCGCGAAGCGCGCGACGCGACCCTGGCGGTGCCGGCGCTGATCCTGCCGGCGTTGCAGGTCAATCTGCGCGGCGGCGCGCTGCCCGAGGCCGAGGGCAACGGCGTACGCTATCTGAAACTGCCGCTCGATCAGTTCTGAACCACGCTTGCGCGACGCGTTCGCGGCGCCACCGCAAACCGATATTCGCGGATCGCCCGGCCGATCCATCGCCGCGATTCGATCCATCCACAAAACCCGTCCTCACCCAGGAGCGCCCATGATCCGTCTGCAGGTTTCGCTGGTCGTATCGATCGCGCTCGCGTCGCTCGGCGTCGCCCGGGCCGACGACAAAACCGCTCCCCCGCCGCACCGGCACGAAGCGCCCAGACCGTCCGCGCCGATCGCGCCGGTCGAGGTCAAGCTCGACGAAGCGCTGATCGCGCACCTGCCGCAGATCAGCGCGCAAGGCGAAGCGCACGGCAAAAAACTCAGCTGCGAAGGCGTCGCCCTGCACGAACTGCTGCGCGCCAGCGGCGCGATCCCGGCCGAGCCGCTGCGCGGCCCGCAACTCGCGCGCGTGGTCGTGGTGCAGGCCCGCGACGGCTACCGCGCGGCGTTCTCACTCGGCGAACTCGATCCCAGCCTGGGCAATCGCCAGGTCGTGCTGACCCGTCGTTGCGACGGCAAGGCGCTGCCGGCCGACGACGGTCCGTGGCGACTGATCGCGCCGGGCGAATCGCGGCCCGCGCGCTGGGTGCGCCAGGTCGAATCGATCCGGGTGATCGACGCGCGCTGAGCGGCGCGCATCCCACCCTCACCCGCTGGCGGTACTCTGCCTGCACCCCCAACCGATCAGGCCCGTCATGAATCCGATTCGTCGCCGCTGGCTGCAAACCCTGTGTTCCGTGACCTGTCTGCTCGCCGCGGGTTTCGCCGCCGCGCAGACGCCGGCCGCCGAACCGATCACCGTGTTCGCCGCCGCCAGCCTCAAGGAATCCTTCGACGAAGCCGCAGCCGCGTACCAGAAAGCCAGCGCGCAACCGGTGCGGGTGTCGTACGCCGCCAGCTCCGCGCTCGCCCGTCAGATCGAACAAGGCGCGCCGGCCGACGTATTCGTCTCGGCCGATCTGGACTGGATGGACTACCTGCACGAACGCAAGCTGATCGACGACGGCAGCCGGCGCAATCTGCTCGGCAACACCCTGGTGTTGATCGCGCCGAAGACGAGTGAAGCCAAGGCCGTCGCGCTCAAGCCCGGGGTGAAGCTGCTGCCGCTGCTCGGCGACGGCCGCATCGCTCTGGCGCTGACCGCGAGCGTGCCGGCCGGCAAGTACGCGCGCGCGGCGTTCACCTCGCTGGGCGTGTGGGATCAGCTGCAACCCAAGGTCGCCGAAGCCGAGAACGTGCGCGCCGCGCTGATGCTGGTCGCGCGCGGCGAAGCCCCGCTCGGCGTGGTCTACGGCAGCGACGCAAAGGCCGAACCGAACGTGCGCGTGCTCGCTACCTTCCCGGCCAACAGCCACCCGCCGATCGTCTATCCGATCGCGCGATTGAACGCGAGCAAGCAGCCCAACGCCGCCGCGTTCGTGAAGTGGCTCAAGTCGCCGGCCGCGAGCGCGATCTTCCGCCGCCACGGCTTCACCGCGCTGGACTGACGCGCTCGATGTTCGACTTCAGCCCGGCCGAACTCACCGCGATCGCGCTGAGCCTGAAGGTCGCCACGGTCGCCACCGTGTGCAGCCTGCCGCTCGGCGTGGCGCTCGGCTGGTTGCTGGCGCGCACGCGCTTTCCCGGCAAGCTGCTGTTCGACACCTTGCTGTACCTGCCGCTGGTGTTGCCGCCGGTGGTCACCGGTTACGCCTTGCTGATCGCGTTCGGTTCGCAAGGGCCGATCGGCCGCTTCCTCGCCGAGTATCTGCACATCAGTTTCGCGTTCCGCTGGACCGGCGCCGCGCTGGCCAGCGCGATCATGGGCTTTCCGCTGATGGTGCGCGCGATCCGGCTGTCGATCGAAGCGGTCGATCAACGTCTGGAACAAGCCGCCTCGACCCTCGGCGCCAACCGCTGGCGGGTGTTCTTCGGCGTGACTCTGCCATTGGCATGGCCGGGGTTGATGGCTGGCGCGGTGCTGTCGTTCGCCAAGGCGCTCGGCGAGTTCGGCGCGACCATCACCTTCGTCTCGAACATCCCAGGCGAAACCCAGACCCTGTCGTCGGCGATCTACGGCCTGATGCAAGTGCCCGGCGGCGAGTCGGGCGTGTTGCGGCTGGCGGTGGTCGCGGTGGCGATCTCGTTCGCCGCAGTGCTGGTGTCGGAATGGCTGGTGCAACGCCAGCGCGCGAGTGCGCAGCGATGAGCGCGACGATGAACGCCGCAAGCTTTCTGATCGACGTCGAACTGCGCCGCGGCGGCTTCACCCGCTCGTTCGCGATCCGCAGCGAGCAGCGCGTGATCGCGGTGGTCGGCGACTCCGGCGCCGGCAAGACCTCGTTGCTGCATGCGATCGCCGGCCTGCTGCGGCCGCTGCGCGGACGCATTGAAATCGCCGGCCGCTGTTTGTACGACAGCGATGCGCGCATCGATCTGCCGGCGCATCGCCGCCATATCGGCTACGTGTTCCAGGACGCGCGTCTGTTTCCGCACCTGGACGTGCGCCGCAACCTGCTTTACGGATTACGGGGCGAGGCGAAACGCGCGCCGCGCTTCGAACTCGACGCGATCGTCGAACTGCTAGGCATCGGCCCGCTGCTGCAACGCGGCACCGCTGGCTTGTCCGGCGGCGAAATGCAGCGCGTCGCGCTCGGCCGCGCCCTGCTCTCGCAGCCGCGCATCCTTCTGCTGGACGAACCGCTGTCGATGCTCGACATGAACCGTCGCGACGAACTGCTGCCGTACCTGCAACGCGTGCGCGACGAGACGTCATTGCCGATGATCTACGTCAGCCATTACCCGGAAGAAGTGCGGCGCATCGCCGAGGAAGTGCATACCGTCGATTGATGCGGCAACGGATGCGCGGCCGTCGCCGCGACATCCGTTGCGTAGACCTTATCGGGCCACCGTACCCTGCGCCGACACCGCGACCGCCTGCGCCGCGGTCAGCTTGATCTGCAACTCCAGATCCGCATCGCCGGCACCGGGTTTTCCGCCGTGCGCGATACGCGCCGTACTGCCGTTCTTCACCGCCACCTTGGGCGTTGCGACGACTTCGCCGTTCTTGCGCAGCGTCATCGCCAGCCAGACCGTGTCGCGAGTCGAGCCCGGATACACGGCTTTGTCCTCGCCGACCGTGACCACGCCATCGATGCTCCATTGCGCGTCGCCGCCGGCATCACGGATCGAGAAGGCTCGTCCGACCGGCTCGATCTGAGTGAAACGCCGCTCATGGCCGCCGACCTTGGCGACGAAGTCCATCGTCACCGTGCCCGGCGCCGGCGCGCTGGCCGATGGCGCCGGTCGCGCCGGTTGCGCGGCCCAAGCTATCGCGCCCGCGGCGCAGGCCAAGACCGTGACCGCGATGACGCCGACCCTGCGGCGCAACGGCGTATTCGTGTTTCGTTTCAACATTTGGATTCGCTCCTGCAAAGGATGGGTGTGACCCCAATGGCAGCCCAAAGGCGTGGCCTGCGCCGAGAGCTGGATAGTGAACAAAGCCTGCGCGTAAGCCCGCCGCGCGCCTGGATGCCGCGCGATCACCCGCGCATCGCAGGACAATTCCTGATCGTGGCGAAAGCGCGCGGCGCCGTAATGCGATAATGGGTTGAACCAGAACACGCAACGCAGCACCGCAACGAGCGCGTTGAGCCGCAGATCGCCCCTTCTCAGATGCACTCGCTCGTGGGCCAGGATCAGTTCGCATTGGCGCGCGTCGAAGCGGCGTTCGAAATCCTGCGGCAGCACGATCGCGGAGCGCCACAAGCCGATCACCGCGGGCAGGCCGGCATCGCACTGCGATCGCAAGCAGCCGTCGCTGTGTACCGACAATCGCCCGAGCGACGCGCGGAAGCGGCGTTGATTCCGGATCATCCAGGCGGCAGCCGCGACCGCGCCGAGCAGCCAGATCGCGATCGCCAACGCGCCATTGTCCCTCGTAAACGTCGCCGACACGGCGACAGGTGCGGCACCAGCGAGGTCCAGCGACCAGAAACCTTCCGCCATCGGCAACACTGTGCGCGAAGACGTGGGCAACTGCGTCGCCAATACAGCCGCCGGAACGATCCACCAAGCGTAGTACCCCACGCCCGCTCCGAACCATCGTCGCAACCACTTTCGCAACAGCAGCACCGCGACCACGGCGACGCTCATCGCCGCGCTGGTTTCCAGCAAAACCCCAAGCCACTCAGCGCGGCTCATCGTCGAGATCCTCCAGCAGTTTGCGCAGCTCGGCGATGTCCTTGCGGCTGAGCTTGCGGTGCTCGCTGAAATGCGCGACCAAGGGCGCCACGCGTCCGCCGAACAAGCGCTCCAGCAAGCCCTGGCTTTCCTCCAACACCCAGTCCTCGCGCTTGAGCACCGGCGCGTAGAGATAGCGCCGCCCCTCTTTCTCGGCGCGGATGGCGCCTTTGTTCAACAAGCGGTTGAGCAAGGTCTTGACCGTCGGCTCCTGCCAGGACTGGCTGTCGGCGAGCGCGGCGACGACCTCCTCCGCGCTGCGCGGATGGCGTTGCCACAGCACGTCCATCACCACCGACTCGGCTTCGCTGATCTGCATCGTTTACATCCGTAATTTTTCCTGAGATTACGCACGTAAACGAAAATTGCAAGCACCAATTTGCCCGGATTGAGATACTGGTCGCATGAACGAACCCGCCCGCTTCCAATCCCTGGCCGACGCCGTCGACCTTCTTTACCAGCGTCTCGACGGCGCCCTGCACGTCGGCGCGCCGCTCGGCCTGGGCAAGCCGCATCGCTTGCTCAACGCCTTGTACGAACGCGCCGAGCGCGAGACCCAGCGGCCGCTGCACCTGTACACCGCGCTGTCGCTGGACCCGCCCGGCGCGGGCAAGGGTCTGGAAGGCCGCTTCATCGGGCCGTTCGCGCAGCGCCATTTCGGCGACGACTTCCCGCGCCTGCGCTATGTGCAGGCGCTCAAGCGCAACAGCTTGCCGGCGCATGTCGAGATCGAGGAGTTCTATCTGCAATCGGGCGCGCTGCTCAACGCCAGCGCGACCCAGCGCCGTTACGCCAGCCTCAACTACACCCACGTCGCGCGCGCGCTTGCCGATCGCGGGGTCAACGCGATCGTGCAGAAAGTCGCCGCCGATCCGAGCGGTGGCACGCGCCTGTCGCTGTCGTGCAATACCGACCTGACCTTCGATGCGATCGACGCGATCGTCGCGCGCGGCCTGCCGCGTCCGATATTGATCGCCGAAGTCGATCCGCAGTTGCCGTGGCTCGACGGCAGCGCGGCGGTCGAGGCGAATTTCTTCGATGCGGTGGTGACGCCGCCGGGACCGTATCCGAAACTGTTCGGCCTGCCGCGGCAACCGGTCAGCGATGCCGATTACGCGATCGGTTTTTACGCGAGCACCCTGGTGCGCGACGGCGGCACCTTGCAGATCGGCATCGGCACGCTGGCCGATGCGCTGTGTCATGCGCTGGCGCTGCGGCATACGGACAATGCGGCGTATCTGCAGGTGATTGCGGCGTTGGGGGTTGGTTCTCAGGCGGAAGCCGCGCCGCTCGGCCAAACCGCTTCGAGCGAAGTTGACCTGGTCGCAGACCGTAACGCGAAGGCGCCAGTCGCGCCGCTTGGTCCATTTAGCGTTGGGCTTTTTGGCTGTTCCGAAATGATCAACGAAGGCTTCCGGCGATTGGTCGAAGTCGGCGTGATCAAGCGCAAGGTCGTCGACGATCTGGAAGTGATGCGCCGCGTGCACGACGGCGACGCCAGTTCCGAAGACCTCGCCCGGCTCGAACGCGAAGGCGAATTCCTGCAAGGCGGCTTCTATCTGGGCTCGCCGGATTTCTACCAATGGCTGCGGCATCTGCCCGACGACCAGCGCCGCGGCATCAGCATGCGCCGGATCAGCGAGGTCAACGAACTGTACGGCGGCAACGAAACCCTGGAACGCCTGCAACGCCGCGACGCGCGCTTCTTCAACAGCTGCATGATGGCCACCGCGCTCGGCGCGGCGGTGTCGGACACGCTCGACGACGGCCGGGTGGTGTCGGGCGTCGGCGGGCAGTACAACTTCGTCGCGATGGCCCACGCGCTGCCCAACGCGCGTTCGGTGCTGATGCTGCGCGCCAGCCGCGAGAGCGGCGGCGAGGTCCGCTCGAACGTGGTCTGGAACTACGCCCAGACCACGATCCCGCGTCATCTGCGCGATATCTACATCACCGAATACGGGATCGCCGACCTGCGCGGCAAGACCGACGAGGACTGCATCCGCGCGATGGCGGCCGTCGCCGACTCGCGCTTCATCGCCGGCCTGCTGTCGACCGCGATGGACAGCGGCAAACTGCCGCGGTTCGTGCCGCGCGTGAGCACCCACAACAACCCAGAGCGCCTGCGCGAAACGCTGGCGCCGTTCCGCCGCGACGGCACGCTGCCCGACTATCCGCTCGGAAGCGACTTCGATGAGGTCGAGCAACGGCTGATCAAGGGGCTGGGCTGGTTGAAGGCCAACACGGCCACAAAGGGCACGAAGATAAAAACCGTGCTGCGTGCGCTGTTCGCGCCGGCGAGCCAGGACCACGAGGCCTTGCAACGCATGGGCCTGGAGCAACCGTCCGGCCTGGGCGAGCGTGTCGAAGCCAAGTTGGTTGCGCTGGGTTTGCAGGAAAGCGCGGCGCACTGATCGAAGAGCGTCGGGACAAGCCCATGCCACCAAAGACAACTGACGTATGCAATTCGCAGGAGCGATGAAGCAGCCGATCATCCCGAATCAGCAGGATTTTCGTGGGTGGGGCTTCAGCCCCGACGCTTTTGTTCCAGCCACACCGCATCCCAATACGGATAGTCGCCGACCCGCTGCACCAAACCGGCCCGCTTCGGATTGGCGACGATGTAACGCGCCGCCTGCAACACATCTTCGTCTTCGCGCAATGCATGATCGTGGAAACCCGGCGCCCACACCATTCCCTTGCGGTGCAGACTGCGATTGACCGCTCGCGCGGCTCGGCCTTTCAATGAGGCCACCACGCTTTCAAGGCGTATGTCGGTGTGCAGTTCGATCAGGCCATGCCAGTGGTCTGGCATCAGCACCCAGCACAGCAGGGTCGCGCCCAACCACTTCCCGGGATCGGCGATGGCGCGCGCGGCGATGTCGGCGCACAGGTCGCTGGCGAAGATACGGCGTCGGCGGATGCAGACGGTGGTGACCAGGTAGATGCGTTGTTGTTCGGACCAGCGGCCGCGTCGGATCGCTCGATAGCCTGGCTGATGGTCGGGTGAGTTCATGCAGGCATGATTGGCCCGCACGCATCTACTTTCTATCAGGGTTGATTGCGCTACCGAATCGGAAAATCCCTAAGCGCGTCTGGCGTGGCGCGTACGATGCGTCTGAGCGAAAAGCGTCGGAGCTGAAGCCCCACAAAAGACTTCGCCGCTTCGCGATTGATGCGGTTGGCGCTATTGGCATCGCCATGGTCTTTCACGCGGCGTTTTGCGTGGCAAATACGATCGACACACAAGCATGACGCAAGCCACGCAGCGGCCGACCGCCACGCTTCGACAGGATTTTGTGGGACGGACTTCGGATCCGACGCTTTCCGCTCGTACCCACACAAACGAAACCGGGCGATCCGAAGCGACCTCGACTCAAGATGCCAGCCCGCTCGCCCCACGTTCGTCCGCAACCGGCGACCGCCGCGCCCGCACCCACGCAAACAACCGATGTCCCAGGCGAATGCCCGGCTTCTCGATAAAGCGATAGGTCAGCCACGAGGCCGGAACGACCAGCGCCAGACTCAAGCCGAGGCAGGCGAAGTACGCGGTGCCCTCCGGCAGCGCCGCATAGAACTTCGCGAACACACCGTACGATCGCGACACCACGAACGGGTGCACCAGGTACAAGGAATAGCTGATCGTGCCGAGAAAACAGGTCGCGCGATTGACCAGCACGCGGTTGCTCGCCAAAAGCAGGCCCAGCAGCATCAGGCCGTAGAACAGCGCCGACAGGTACCAGCTGTCGACAATCCCCGGGATCGGCGGCAGGCGGCCGTAGAACAACAAGCCCTGCGCCAGCACGCCCAGCAACAGCAGGCTCACGCCTACGATGTGTTTGCGTCGTTGCGGCAGCTCGCGCAAACGCCGCCACAGCTCGAACAACACGCAGCCCAATGCGAACACTGGCAATTGCCGCAGCAGGCCGACGTGTCCGCCGAAATGCGCCCAGCCGGCCGGCAATCCGGTCTTGGCCCACAAGGCCAGTAGATAACTCAACACCAGCAGCGCGAGTTGCGGCCACAGGCCGCGCACGTACAGGGCGATCAACGGGAAGATCGCATAGAACAGCATCTCCACGCCGATCGTCCAACTGCCCATGACGATGCCCTGCTGCCATTGCGGCGACAGGCCGAACAGCAGCGAATAGTTCCAGGCCACCTCGTCGTAACCGCGCAAGGGCACAGCGCGGAACTGGTCCTTGAACACCATCACGCTCAGCAAAACCAGCATCAACGGTGCGATCCGGGCCAGGCGGCTGAGATAGAAACTGCGCAATGGCAGCCCGGATGCTGCGTGACGCGGCCAGGTCAGGCACAGCGAAAACGCGCTCATGACGAAGAACAGCACCACGCCGCTGCCGCCCATGCCGACGATCGGCAGCGCCCAGGCCGGCACCGACAAATCCGGGTCGGGCATCGCCATGACGTGATAGATCACCACGTACAGCGCGGCGATGCCGCGCAGGGCGTCGAGCTGCGGCAGGCGTTGTTGCGAATCGGTGGCCGGAGCGGTCGACATCAAGATCGTTTCCCCACATTGAACGAAGGCTACTGCCGTCCACACTTTCACCGCTGCGACAAGTTGTGGGCGGCACGCGCCCTACACCTGTGCGATCGGCACTGCTTTCAAGCCCCATGGACACGGCGAGTTTGCCATGTGCCATAAGCCCGAAACGAAAAATCCGGGGCGTCACCGCCCCGGATTTACCGTTCCGTTATGAAGCCTTGGCGAAGACTCAGCCCAGCGCCTTCACCGCCGCGACCACATGCTCGACGGTGAAGCCGAAATGCGGGAACAGGGCTTCGGCCGGCGCCGAGGCGCCGAAGGTATCGATGCCGACCACGTCGCCGTCCAGGCCGACATATTTGCGCCAGAAATCGGTGACGCCCGCTTCGACCGCGACGCGCTTGCGCACCGCGTTGGGCAGCACCGACTGGCGGTACTCCAGCGGCTGGCGGTCGAATACGTCGCTCGACGGCATCGACACCACGCGTACCTTGACGCCTTCGCCGCTCAGCACGTCGGCGGCCTGGGTGGCGAGGCCGACTTCCGAACCGGTCGCGATCAGGATCACGTCCGGGGTGCCTTCGCTGTCGCGCAGCACGTAGCCGCCTTGTTCGATCTGCGCGACCTGCTGCGCGTCGCGCGGCTGGTGGATCAGGTTCTGGCGCGAGAACACCAGGCAGCTCGGGCCGTCCTTGCGCGCGATCGCGGCCTTCCACGACGCCACCGATTCGACCGCATCGCACGGACGCCACACATCGTTGTGCGGGATGTAGCGCAGCGAGGCCAGGTGCTCGATCGGCTGGTGGGTCGGGCCGTCTTCGCCCAGACCGATCGAGTCGTGGGTGTAGACGTGGATCGCATGCGCGCCCATCAGCGCGCTCATGCGCACCGCGTTGCGCGCGTAGTCGCTGAACACCAGGAAGGTCGCGTCGAACGGAATGAAGCCGCCGTGCAGCTGCAGGCCGTTGCTGATCGCGGTCATGGCGAATTCGCGCACGCCGTAATACACATAGTTCGCGTTCGGATCGCTGCTGGCGACCGACTTGCTGGCCTTCCACAGGGTCAGGTTGGAATGCGCGAGGTCGGCCGAGCCGCCGATCAGTTCCGGCAGCAGCGGCGCGAAGGCTTCGATCGCCATCTGCGAAGCCTTGCGCGAGGCGATGGTCAGGCCTTCGCCCTGCAGCTTGGCTATGTAGGTGTCGGCTTGGCTCAGGAAATCGGCGGGCAGATCGGCGTGCGAGCGGCGGGTCAGCTCAGCGGCTTCGGCCGGGTATTGCGCGGCGTAGGCGTCGAACAGACGGTTCCACTGGTCCTCGCGCACCGCGCCGGTGCTGTGCGAACGCCAGCCGTCGTAGATCTCCTGCGGGATTTCGAACTCGGCATAGGGCCAGTTCAACGCGGCGCGGGTCGCGACGATTTCGTCCTTGCCCAGCGGCGCGCCGTGCGAGGACTCCTTGCCGGCCTTGTTCGGCGAACCGAAACCGATCGCGGTGCGGCAGCAGATCAGGGTCGGCTTGTCGCTGTGCTTGAGCGCGGTGTCGATCGCGGTCTTGATCTCGACCGCGTCCTGGCCGTCGACGTTGCGGATCACGCGCCAGCCGTAGGCCTCGAACCGCGCCGGGGTGTCGTCGGTGAACCAGCCGTCGGTGTTGCCGTCGATCGAGATCTTGTTGTCGTCCCAGAACGCGACCAGCTTGTGCAGGCCCCAGGTGCCGGCCAGCGACGCGGCTTCATGGGAGATGCCCTCCATCAGGCAGCCGTCGCCCATGAACACCCAGGTGCGGTGATCGACGATCTCGTGCTCGGGACGGTTGAAGCGCTGCGCCAGCAGCTTCTCGCCCAGCGCCATGCCGACCGCGTTGGCGAAGCCCTGGCCGAGCGGGCCGGTGGTGGTTTCGATGCCGGGGGTTTCGAAGTTTTCCGGATGGCCCGGGGTCATCGAACCCAGCTGGCGGAAGCGCTTGAGTTCCTCGATCGGCAACGGATAGCCCGACAGGTGCAGCAGCGCGTACTGCAGCATCGAGCCGTGGCCGTTGGAGAGGATGAAGCGGTCGCGATTGAACCACTTCGGGTTGCCGGGGTTGTGGGTCAGGTAGTCGTTCCACAGCACCTCGGCGATGTCGGCCATGCCCATCGGCATGCCCGGATGACCGGAGTTGGCGGCCTGCACCGCGTCGATGGCGAGGAATCGGATGGCGTTGGCGAGGTCGCGGCGGCTGGGCGTCGTCATGAGGGTCTGCGGTCTGAGGGCTGAGAGGCCGGTCTTGAAAGCCGGGCCCGGGCCAGAGCGCGGGCGATCTGGGGCGGAGCCGGCGAAGAGCCGCCATTGTCCCACCCCTGGCCGGCGCTGTCGCGCGCGAGCGTATGGAGCGCGGCCGACCGGGCGCCCGCGGCGGCGCGCGGGCCGCGTCGGGCCTGGGTTGCGGACAGGATCGGCATGGTCGAGCGAGCGCGGCTTCGCGGACCGCGGCGGCGGCGAATTGACGAACTTGGGCTGTCGGGCTCGCTCAAGCGGAAGAACCTCGCGGTCTGCGCGCGGCCGCGTCCACGGCGACATAAACAAAAGGCCCGCCATTACGGCGGGCCTTCGGATTGCGCCGCGCGGACCGGACCTCAGTCCTCCATCCGCTCCGCCGGCGGGTCCTCGACCCCGCGCGAGACCATCGCCGCGATCGCGATGTCGCCGGTCACGTTGAGCGTGGTCCGGCACATGTCGAGGAAATGGTTGACGCCGAGGATCAGGCCGATGCCCTGCGGCGGCACGTTGACCATCGCGCAGATCATCGCCACCACCGGCAGCGAACCCGAGGGGACGCCGGCGGTGCCGATGCCGCCCAGGATGCACACCAGCATCACCATCACCTGCTGGCCCAGGCTCAGGTCGACGCCGAAGAACTGGGCCAGGAAGATCACCGTGACGCCTTCGAACAGGGCGGTGCCGTTCTGGTTGGCGGTCGCGCCGACGGTCAGCACGAAGCGCGACACGCGCCGCGGCAGCTTGAGTTCGTCCTCGGCCACGCGCAACGCGGTCGGCAGGGTGGCGTTGCTCGACGCGGTCGAGAACGCCAGCACCATCGCTTCCTGCACGGCGCGGAAGAATTCGATCGGCGAGCGCCCACCGACGAATTTCAGCGCCAGCGCGTACACCACGAACAAGTGGATCGCCAGCGCGGCGACGACCACGGCGACGTACTTGGCCAGCTTGAACAGCAAGTCCCAGCCGAACTGCGAGGCCAGGTTGAACATGAAGCAGAACACCGCGTACGGCGCCAGCTTGATGACCAGGCCGATCAGGGTCATCGAAATATCGAACAGACCCTGGATGCCGTCGCGCAGGGTGTCGACCGCCTTGGACTTGGTCAGCACCATGCCGATGCCGATCATCAGGGCGAAGAACATCACCGCCAGGATGGCGTCGTCGGCGGCGGCCTTGATCACGTTGTTGGGGACGATCGAGATCAGCATCTGCAGTCCCTTGGGCGCGTCGGCGCTGCCCTGGACGATGCTTTGCGCGCGCTCGGCGTTCTCGCTCATCATCTGCTGAGCCGTGGTCGGGTCGACGCCCGCGCCGGGCTTGAACACGTTGACCATGACCAGGCCGAGCACGACCGCGATCGCCGACATCGCCACGGTCAGGCCCAGCGTGCGCCAGCCGACCCGGCCGAACGAGCGGATGTCGCCCATCTCGCTCACGCCCATGACCAGGGCCGAGAACAGCAGCGGGATCACCAGCATGAAGATCAGGCGCAGGAAGATCTCGCCGGCCGGGCCGGTGACGGTCTCGCTGAACAGCTTCAGCAACGGTCGGCACTGCCAGGCGACGTCGCTACCGGTCGCGGCGGCCGGGCAGGCGTCGCCGACCAGTTGCGCCCAGGTGACGCTGCCGATGCCGGCGGCATAGACGATCAAGCCCAGCACCAGACCGGTCAGGAAGCCGATCGCCATCTTCCAGTGCAGCGGCAGCGGCTTGCGCGCGGATGCGGTGTCGCTCATCGGGCTGCGCTCATGGTTTTGCTCATAGTCGCGCTCCTAAAGGGGCCTGGCCAAAACAATCGGCAGGATACACCAGGGGGTTTTGGGCTTGGCTGGGGGATGGGGCGGTGGGGTCGGCGCGGGGTGATCGCTGGCTGGAAGCGAAAGCGAGAAGCGAATCCCCCCTGCCCCCCTTTTGCAAAGGGGGGGGAAAGCACGAGTTGCTTGGGGGAGGAGCGGCGGCCGTTTTGATGTTGGTCGCTATGCCACGGTCACAGCACGGCCAGAGCCAGGGCCAGGGCCAGGGCCAAAGCCGAAAGCCGAAGCCGAAGCCGAAGCCGAAGCCGAAAGCCGAAAGCCGAAAGCAAACTCGAGTTTGATGGCAATGGCAATGGCGATGGCGATGGGGATGGGGATGGCGAGGCGAGGCGAGACGATGCCGATGCCGATGCCGATGCCGATGCCGATAGCAAATGCGAGAGCTAGTGCGAGGGCAAGTCAAGCCCACGAGCCATCACCACGCCCCGCAACATCCCGAAGGGGTTCCCCCCTTTGCAAAAGGGGGGCCAGGGGGGATTCGCTTTTGCTCTGCTCTGCCCTGCTTTGCTTTTGCTCTGCGCTACTTCGCCTTGCTGTTACTCAGCCCGGCCATCAACCCCGAGGCGGATACAACGGCGGCAATACCGAAGGCGCCTCGACCACGACCTCGCGCCACTGCGGCGGACGCGCGAACGCCGCACGCAGCAGATTGCGCGCGGCGACGCCGTCGCCGCCGCCCCAGCGCGCGCGCCGCAGCGCCTGCACCGCCTCGCGTTGCTCCGGATCGGCCAGACGCTCGACCAGTTCGTCGTCGTCGGCCGCGGGCGGACGCGCGAGCGAACGCAGCACCGTGGCGATCTGTTCGAAATCGCCGACATCGATCAATTGCTTGAGCGCCGGCAGGTTCAAGGCCAGCGAGCGCGATCCGGCCGCGGCCGGCGCGGCACCCGTCGCCGCGGCCACAGCCGGCGCGCGCGAAGGTTGGCCGCGCAGATGCAGCGCCCAGAACAGGGTGATCAACCACAGCACCGCAAACAACAACGCCGCGCCCGCCCACGCCGCATTGCCGAACGGCGATGAGGATGCGGCCGTCGCATCGGTACCAATCGCCGCGCCCGTGTTCGCCGCGTCGGGCGCCAGGGCGCCGCCGGTAGCGGGCGCGGTAGCCGTCGCACCGCCGACACCAGTGACGGTCAGGTTCAACGGCGGCAAGGTCGTGCTGCGCGCCGCGCCGCCGACCACGTCCCACCAATCCATGCGCAGACCGTCCACCCGCACCGGGCCCGGACGCGACGGCACCAGCGAGAATTTGCGGGTCAGCCGCACCCGCGGCCGGCCTTCGTTGAAGCCCTCGTCGGCCTGGACCGGTTCGGGGAATACCTGCATGCCATCGATCGGCGGCAGCAGCAATTCGGGCAATTGCGCGGCGTTGGCGCCGTCGATGGTGGCTTCGACCACCACCGCCGCCGCGCTGCCCACGCGCAGGCCTTGCGGCGTACTGCGATACCGCATGGTCACGCTGCGCAACGGCAACCACGGCTGCGGCGCATTCGCCGGCGCGGCCAGCACGTTGAGGGTGCGCGGCCGCGAACGCGCGTGTTGATCGTCGCCGCCGCTGCCGGTGAGCTGATCGAACAGACCCGGCGCGCTGCGTCCGTCGAACCGCGCCTGCGGCAACGCCATCGGTCCGCTGCGTTCGGGCACCAGCAGGAAACGGCGCTCAACGATGGTGTAACGGCGCCCGCTGATGTCGCGCTCGTATTGGTTGTCGTCGCCAACCCGAGTCAGGGACGCACCCTGCGGGGTGGGCTGATCGAGCTTGCCGCCGACCAAGGTCAGCGCCGAATACAACCGCACGGTCAAACCCACCGCCTGCTGCACATACGGACTGTCATCGTCGACCAGCGTTTCCATGAACACGTCCGCGCCGGTTGCCACCGGTTGCGCTTGCGGCGGCGGCTCGGGCGCGTTGCCGACGACCATCACGCTCAGCGGCCGCGTGCTCATGCCGTTGACCTGCAGCGACGGAATCGTCAGCAGCCCGCTGCGCAGCGGCCGCAACGAAGCCAGGAACAAGGTGCGCATCACCATGCCGCCGCGCCCAGGTTCCAGGCTGGTGCCGGCGTTGCTCGCGATCAGCTTGAAGTCGCCGAGCAACGGTCCGTAGTTCGGGCCGCTGCCGGCCACGCCTTCGAGCTGGATGCTCAGCACCAGGCTCTCGTCGGCGTTGATGCGATCGCGATCGAGCCACGCGCGCACCTGCGCGAAGGCGCCGACGCTGAACGTCATCAGCGCCAGGCACAACCCGAGTTTGACCAGCAATCGCGACATCGGCCTCAATCTCCCCGCAGCGCCTGATTCTGGCGCCGCTCGTATTCGATCTTGAATTTTTCCCGCAGCAGGCTGCCCGGATCGTCGGGCACGCGCTTGAGCCAGGCGTCGTTGGCGACGCGGCGCTCGCGCTGTTCGGGGGTGAGCGGTTTGGCTTGTTCGGTCGCGGCGGTCTTTTGCCCGGGCTGTTTGGCCTGGCGTTCGAGTTCGCGCTGGATCTTCTCGCGCTGCGCGGCATCGGCCTTGCGCTGCGCTTCGGGGTCCTTGGGCGGCTGCTCGGCATTCGATTGCTTCGCATCGTCGGGCTTGGACGGCTTGGGCGGCTGTTGCGACGGATCGCCCTGCGGCGGCGAGTCGCCCTTGCCTTTATCGTCCTGGTTGTCCTTGCCGTCCTTGGGCTGCGATTTCGAATCGCCCTTGTCGCCGTTCTTCGGCGGCGGCTTGCGCTTCATCGCCGCCTCGACCGCGCGCTTGTTGGCGATCGCGTCGGCCATGCCCGGTTGCAGTTTCAAGGCGCTGTCGTAGGCCTTGATCGCCTCTTCGTAGCGGCCCTGGCGCGCCATCGCGTTGCCGAGGTTGTAGTGCGCATCGGCGCCCTGGCTGCGCTGGTACAGCTGCGCGGCGCGTTCGAATTCACCCTTGCGATAGGCCTGGGTGCCCTGCTCCATGCGTTCGTGTTCGGCCTGATCGGGACGCTTCCACAGGCTCTGCGCATGACCGGGCGCCATCGGCAGCCACAGACATAGCAACAGCACCGCGGCCACGCCGCTGCGACGACGGAACGCGAGCAAGGCCAGCAGCATCAGCGCGGGCAGCAGCCAATAGCCGTTGTCTTCGCGGGTCAGGGTCTTCTCGCCCTGCGCGGTGCCGGCGTCGGCCGCGCCCGGCGCGAGAATGCGCAAGCTACGCAGGTCGCTGTCGTCGTTGCTGATCGCGGCGTAGCGGCCGCCGCCGTCGGCGGCCAGCCCGCGCAGCGAATCGACGTCCATGCGCGCCATCACGATGCGTCCGTCGGGGCGCTGGAACGCCGCGCCCGCGGCGGTGCCCAGGCCGAGCGCCGACACCGTGTAGCCGTCGGCCGCGGCCTTGGCCGCGGCGCGGCGTTCGTTGCCGTCGGCGCGATCGCTCAGGATCAATATCTGCCCGCGTTCGAAACCGGCCTGACGCAACAGTTTGACCGACCATTCGATCGCCCGGTCCGCGCGCTGACCATCGCCGGGCATCACGTCGGGCGCGAGCGCGTCGAGAAACACCGCGAGATTGCGCGGGTCGTCGGTCATCGGCGCGACCGTGTAGGCGTCGTCGGCGTACACCACCAGGCCGATCTGGCCGCCGCTGCGCTGGCGCAGCAACGAGGCCAGCTTGGCCCGCGCCTGAGCAAGACGGCTTGGCGGCAGATCGCTGGCGAGCATGCGGCTTGACAGATCCAACGCGATCACCAGCGGCGTTTTGCCTTGCCATAGCGGTTGTTCGCTCTGACGCCAGCTCGGGCCGCTGAGCGCAAAGACGGCGATCAGGTAAGCGAGCACGGCGGCGATGACCGCGAAACGCGAACGCCGCCCGCCGCGCGACTCGAGCAGATGCGGCAGCAGATGCGCATCGACCGCGCCGCGCCAGACGCTGCTGCGCTTGCGCCGACTGCGCCACAACCAGCCCAGCAGCGGCAACGCCAGCAGCGCCCACAACCAATGCGGGCGCAGGACGACCAGGCTCGCATCGCCGAACCACGGCAACGGATTCATGCCCGCCTCCGTCGCGGCAACACGAATGCCAGCAAGCCCAACGCGAACGCGCCCGCGAGTGGCCAGGCATAACGTTCGATACGCGGACGCACCGCCTTGCCCGGGCGTTTCACCGGTTCCAGCCGATCGATCTGCGCATAGATGCCGACCAGTTCGGCGGTATCGCGGGCGCGGAAGAATTGCCCGCCGGTAAGTCCGGCGATCTTGCGCAAGGCGTCTTCGTCGATCTCGGCCTCACCGCCGGGAATGGCGATCTTGAAACCGAACAGCGACATCGAACCGTCGCCGCCGAAGGCGATGGTGTGGATGCGCACGCCGTCGTCGCGTGCGATCTGCGCGGCGCGCTGCGGATCGGCGGTGCCGGGCGTGTTGACACCGTCGGTCAGCAGGATCAGCACGCGCTGCCCGGCCGGTTGTTCGCGCAATCGCTTGACCGCCAGGCCGATCGCGTCGCCGATCGCGGTTTCCTGTCCAGCCAGGCCGACCACGCTGTCCTTGAGCTGATCGCGCACGGTGTCGCGATCGAGCGTCAACGGCGTGAGCACGTAAGCGCGGCGGCCGAACACCAGCAGGCCGATGCGGTCGCCGGCGCGGCGATCGAGGAAATCCGCGAGCACCGCCTTGGCCGCGGTCAGGCGATCGACCGGCGAGGAACCCAAGGTCATGTCGGGCTCGCTCATGCTGCCGGACAAATCCAGCGCGAGCATCATGTCGCGGCCGACCTGCGGCGGCTGCACCGCGTCGCCGAGTTCCTGCGGCCGCGCCGCGGCGATGCAAAGCAGCGCCCAGGCCAGCCACGCGAGTACGCCGGCCCCGCCGCCGCGCAGGCTGCGGCCGCCGGCCGCGGCGACCGCGTCCAGGCGTTCGCCGAACGGCACCTTGAGCGCGGCCGAACCGTCGCGCGCCGCCGGCAACAACCAGCGCACCAGCAACGGCAACGGCAACGCGGCCAGATACCACGGCCATGCGAATAACTCGCGCGCGTCGGCGATGAGACTGTTCCACCACGGCATCAGGACACGCCCATCCAACGCAGGAAACGCTTGCGCGTGAGTTCGCGCAACGCGCCGGCCTGTTCGGGATCGACCTCGCGACGATAGCCGCCGTCGAGCAGCAGTCGGCCGACGCCGTCGGCGAAATCGCGGCGCTTGCTGCCGCGATCGAGAAATTCCAGCCACTGCTCGCCTTGCAGGCGATCGGCATCGCGATCGCGGCGGCGCGCGGCGCGACGCAGCAATTCGGACATCGCCGCCACTTCGGCCGCGGGCGTGTCGGCATCGGCGAGCGCACGATCGAACACGTCGTTCATGCGGCGGCGACGGCGTTCGCGCCAGCGCCGCAGCGCATACAGCGCCAGCGCGATCAACGCGAGCGCGCCGATCACCATCCACCAGCCCGGCGCCAACGGCCACCACGACGGCGCCAGGGTGTTATGCACATCGCGCAAAGCCAGCGGCGCCGACATCAGGCCACCAGCGGCCGCGCGCGGCCCAGCAACGGCAGCCAGGATTCGCTCGCCGCGTCGGTCGACAGCGCCTGCACGCGCACGCCGCGCAGCGGCAGTTTGTCCAGCGCGACTTCGACCGGCGCGACGAAGCTGTCGTGCCAACGCTTGCGCTGCGCATCCACGCCAAGATCGAGTTCGATGCGCTGGCCGTCGCGACTGAACGGCAACGCCGACAACGGCGGCTGGGTTTCGATCGGATCGGTCAGCAGCAGCACGATCACTTCGTGATGCTGGGCGAGCACCGCCCAGCGACGCTGCGGCAAGGCGGCGATGCTGGCCGGATCGGCCAGCACGATCAGGCGCGAGCCCGGTCGTAGCAGACGCGCGGCGTGATCGAGCGCGACCCCGAGCCCGGCGTCCTCGGCCGGCGGCTGGGTGTACCAACGCACCATTGCATCGAGCACGCGCAGGGCGCCACGCGGGCCGGAGGCCGGCGTCACCGGCGCTTCGCGCAGGCTGCCGCGCAGCGCGGCGATACGGTCGCCGTCGCGCGCCGCAGCCCAGGCCGCGACCGCGCCGGCGCGCGCGGCCTGCACCGACTTGAAGCGCACGCGGGTGCCGAAATACAACGACGGCGCGGTGTCGGCGACGATCAAGGTCAATCGTTCGCGTTCGGCCTGGAACAACTTGGTATGCGCGCGGCCGGTGCGCGCGGTCAGGCGCCAATCGATATGGCGCGCGTCGTCGCCGAGCGAATACTCACGCGACTCGGCGTACTCCATGCCGCGCCCGCGCAGCGGCGACAGCGCCTGTCCGCTGACGCCGTGACGGCCCAGACGCGCGCTGCGACGGCCGCTGACGGCGGCGCGCAGCGCGACTAACTCGGCCAAGCTGGGAACGACGCCATCACTCATCAAACGATTCCGTTGCCGCCCAAACCGCCACGAACTCCAGATCCGACACTACGTTCGCTCGTCGATTCATCCACCATCGCGAGCGCCGCCGGTACGAATTCCGAGCCCCAAATCGCGAATCCCGGCCTCAAGGCAACGGCACCTTCTTGAGCAATTCGCCGAGCAGGCGATCGCCGTCCCAGCCTTCGGCGGTGGCTTCGTAGCTCGGCAGGATGCGATGACGCAGCACTTCCGGCGCGATCGCGCGCACGTCGTCCGGGGTCACGAAGTCGCGTCCGGCCAGCCAGGCATGCGCGCGCGCGCAGCGCTCCAGCGCGATCGAGCCACGCGGGCTCGCGCCCCAGGCGATGCGGCGCGCGAGCGCGGGGTCGTAGCGGGCGGCGTCGCGCGAGGCAAGCACGATTTCGACCAGATAACGTTCGACCGACGGCGCGACATGCAGGTCCAGCACCGATTCGCGCGCCGCGAACACGTCGGCCAGCGGCATCTTGGCCACCGGCGCCGGCGCGGTCTTGAGCGTCTGCCGCGCGCGCTCGCGGGCCAGCCGCAGGATCTCGGTTTCGGCGGCCGCTTCCGGATAACCGATGCGCACATGCATCAGGAAGCGGTCGAGCTGCGCCTCGGGCAGCGGGAAGGTGCCTTCCTGCTCGATCGGGTTCTGGGTCGCCATGACCAGGAACAACTGCGGCAGGGCATAGGTCGCGCGACCGACGGTGACCTGGCGCTCGCCCATCGCTTCGAGCAGCGCCGATTGCACCTTGGCCGGCGCGCGATTGATTTCGTCGGCGAGCAGGATCGGATGGAAGATCGGCCCGGGCTGGAATTCGAAACGGCCTTCCTGCTGGCGCCACACCTCGGTGCCGGTCAGGTCGGCCGGCAGCAGGTCGGGGGTGAACTGCACGCGCGCGAACTCGGCTTCCAGGCGCGAAGCCAGCGCGCGCACCGCGCTGGTCTTGGCCAGGCCGGGTGCGCCTTCGACCAGCAGATGGCCGTCGGCCAGCAGCGCGATCAGCAGCCGCTCGATCAGCTCGGCCTGGCCGACGATTTCCAGCGCCAGCGCATCGCGCAGCGCGCGGAAGGCGTCGTGCAGGCGCGCGGTTTCGGCGCCGGAGGCGATGGCGGGATCGCGGGCAAGGGTTGATGCGTTGTCCATCCGGTATCCAGGTGACGCGCCGGGCAAGCGCGGGGCGAGGCGGGGTTCGGGCAGATTTTGACCGAAGTTCGCCGTCAAGGTTCAAAACGTCGTTCTACTTCGGCGATCACGGGGCTCATTCAGACGCGCGCGGAGATCGCGGGGAAGTGCCGAAGGTAGGGCATGGAGCGCCCGCCCCGCTGGGCCGGGCGCGGTGGCGGCATCGGTGCATGCGGCTGTTCAGCCCGGTCGCCAAGGCCGATCGCGAAGTCAGGACCCCGCAAACGCGAAGAGGGCCCGTAGGCCCTCTTCGCTGTTACCGGTGCCGCGACTCAGCGCTGCGTCACCTGCATCACCTTCGGCGTCACGAAGATCAGCAGCTCGGCCTTTTCCTTGCTGCGGCTCTTCTTCTTGAACAGATTGCCGAGGAACGGGATGTCGGCCAGGAACGGCACCTTGGAAAGATCGGTGCGATCGCGGAACTCGTAGACGCCGCCGATCACGACGGTCTGACCGTCCTCGACCAGCACCGCGGTATTGATGTTGCGCTTGTTGATCTGCGGCACCTGACCGATCGAGGTGTCGACAAAGCCTTCGATCTCATCCTTCTTGACGCTCATGTTCAGGAACACGCGGCCGTCATTGGTGATGGTCGGATTGACCTTCATCTCCATCAGCACGTCCTTGAACTGAACGTTCGGGATCGGAATGCTGTTGCCGCCCTGCTGAGGCGAGATCGTCACGTAGCCGACTTCCTGGCCCTGGCTGATCACCGCTTCACGCTGGTTGCTGGTGACCACGCGCGGGTTGGACACCACTTCGCCGCGACCTTCGGTCTGCATCGCGGAGAATTCCATGTCCAAGTCCACGAACTTACCGAGGATGGTGAACGCGAGAGCGCCGCCCGAAGTGGCCGCGGGAAGGTTGGTGTTGAGGCTGTTCGGAAACAGGAACGCCGGATTGGTCAAGGTCTGCAGCAGCGAACGGGCTTGGTCGCGCAGCGCCGTGCCCTTAGCCGCATCGTTGCGATTTTCCGCCGCGATCGCTTCATCGAGCAAGCTGCTCGCCTGACTGCGGATCAAACCATTCTTCGCCGTCGTGTTGCGATAGTTGTTGATGCTCTCCAGCGTGCCGCTGGTGATCACGTCGCCCTTCTGCCCGGACACGCCGAAACGCGCGCCTAGATCGCGAGCGAAGCTTTCGGTCGCGATCACGATCCGCGCCTCGATCAGGACCTGATCGACCGGGCGGTCGATGACCCGGATCAGTTCCTTCATCTGGGTCACTTTCTTCGGGATGTCGCTGATCATCAGGGTGTTGGTGCGTTCGTCGGCGACCAGACGACCGCGCGGCGACAGGAAGCCGTTTTCGTTCTGCCCGGCTTCGCCACCCGAGCCACCACCGCTGCCACCGCCGCCAATACCCTTGGCCTCGGTCAGCGCCTTATAGATCTGCGCGGCATTGTGGTAGTTAATCTGGATGTATTCGGTGGTCAGATCGACGCGGTTGTCGAGCGCGATGCGCGCGTCTTCGCGATCCTGTTCGTACTTGGCCACTTCAGCCTGCGGCGCGACCCACACCACGTTGCCGCTGCGGCGCTTGTCCAGGCCCTTGGCCTGCAGGACGATGTCCAGCGCCTGATCCCACGGCACGTTGACCAGCCGCAGGGTGACGTTACCCTGGACCGTGTCGGCCGCGACGATGTTGAGGTTGGATTCCTCGGCGACCAACTGCAGCACGGTGCGCACCGGCACGTCCTGGAAGTTGAAGGTCACAGGGCGGCCCGAGTAGCTGCGGACCACGCCGGCCGGCGCCTGCGAAATCGTGCCCGAGGTCGGCGCGGCATTGCCGGACGGCTTGGCGCCCGCGGCCGCGCCCACCGCGCGGTTGCCGGCCTGCGCCGTGCGCGGCACGACTTCGACGATGTAGTCTCGACCGGTCTGGTAGGCCATCGTGTCGAACGCGCCGCTGGCGTTGAGCACCAGTTGGGTGCCGGTACCGCTTACGCGTGCGTCGATGCGCTGCACCGGCGTGGCGAAGTCGACCACGTTGAGCTGGCGCTGCAGCGACGCCGGCAATTGCGCATTGCCGACGTTGACCAGCACTTCCGAGCCCTGGTTACGCATGTCCGGCATTGCGCCATCGCCGCTGAAGCGCACGATCAGCTTGCCGGAGCCGCCGTCGCCGCGCTTGAAGTCGATGTTGGCGACCGAAATCGTGCCCGGCAATTGCTTGGACGGGTCGTTGCTCGGCGTCGGCGCCACCGTCGCGGCGGCGGGCAACTGGGCCTGCGGCTGGACGACGGGAGCCGCGGCGGCGGCCGGAGGGGCCGCATGGACAGCGCTGATGCCGGCGAGCACGCCGACCACGAGCCCGACCATGCGGGCGCCGGAGGCCATGGGGCGTCGGGCCGACGGCATGGATTTGGCGTTGAATACGATCATCATGCTATCCCCTAATCATTGATCTTCCAGCGCCACGGAAGCCGGACGTTCCAGCCAACCGCCTGCGCCATCCGGCACCAGTTCCACCAAGTCGATGCGCTCCTCAGAAACGCTGGTCACGCGACCGTCGTTCTGCCCCATGTACGCACCCGGTCGAACACGATAAGTCACTTTGTCGGGCGCCATGACCAGCGCCACGATACCGCTGCCGCGTCCGAGCGTCCCGACCATGTCGAGACCATCGAGCGGGAACTGTTCCAGCGGCTGCTTGCGTCGCTCCTTCTCGGGGCGCGGGCCGGAGCCGTTGTCCTGATCGGTGAAAGCGGTGCTGAACGGATCGCGCATGTCCTGCGCGGTGTATTCGAAGGTTTCGAACTGCTGCATGACCGGTAGCGGGTCCAGCGGCGGCGCCGGCTTGGCCTTGACCTCGGCCACCCATTTTTCCAGGTTCGGCGCTTCGCCAGGCGTGCTGGTGATGGTGCGGAAGCAGCCGGTGGAGAGCAACAGCAGGGCGACCGCGAACAGGCCGCTGGCCCAGGAGCGATTCAAAGCGAGGCTATTGGCCATCTCAGTCAGCCCCCTTCTTGCCGTCTGCCTTCTTACTGTTATCTGTACCGCCCTTGTCTCCGCCTGCGGCATCCGCAGTCGCCTGGGTTTGCGCAGCCATCTCGTCTTCATCCAGATAGCGGTAAGTCTTGACCGTACCGGCCAGCTCCAACGGACTGTTCGGGGTGATGCCGCCGACCGCGTCCTTGTTGTTCTTGCCCTTGGGCTTCAGCGAGATGTCGTGCATGGTCATGATGACCACGCGCGGCAGCGAGGCCACGCCGCTGACGAAGGCGCCGAACTGATGGTAGGTACCCACCATGCGCAGCGCGATCGGCTTCTCGGCGTAGAACTCCTTGGGTACTTCCGCGCCGGGCTGGAACAGCTCGTTGGAGATGCCGGTGGCCAAGGCGGTCTGCGAGATGTCGACGATCAGGTCGGGCATTTCGGTCTTGCTCGGCAGCTGCCGCAGCATCTGCTGCAACTGCTGCTCCATCTGCGCGAGCTGCTGCTTGAGCGGTTCCAGGTTCGCGGCGCGACCTTGCTTGGTCTCGAAGGTCTGACGTAGTTCCGTTTCCTGACGCTCAAGGCCTTGCAATTCTTCGCGCTTGTCGCTGACAAAGAACCACCAGGCCAGACCGACAATGATCAGCCCGATCGCCGCGCAGAACAGAATCTGCGCGTTACGTGGCCAACCGCCGATATTGTTGAAATCGAGATTCTTCATGGAAGCCTTCTTGCTCACGACGCGGCTCCTGTCTTGGTGGGGGCGGCGGGCGCGGGCTTGACCGGCGCAGCGGCAGGCTGGGCGGGAGCAGGCACGGTTTTGGCGGGCGTCGTGGCCGGCGCGGCACCGGGCTTGGCGTCAGCCGGAGCCGCGGGAGCGGTACCGGCCGGGGCTGCGCCGGCCGGAGCCGTCGTTCCCGCGGGCGGAGCCGCGCCATCGGCAGGCATCGCGGTCGCGTCGCCAGGTGCCGGCGCATCCGGGAAGCCGTCGCCGTCCTCGTCCTTGGGCGCGTTCGGGTTGGCCAGCTTGACCTGCAACTTGAACTCGTACGGCAGGCCCTTCTCGTTGCCCTTGGCCTCGATGATGCTCAGGTCGGGCTTGGTCATCCAGCCGGACACTTCGAGGTTGCGCATGTAGGTACTGACCCGGGCGTTGGACTGCGCGCGACCTTCCAGGGTCAGCGTTTCCGCGTCCTGCTTGATCGCGGTCAGCACCGCGCCGTCGGGAATCGTGCGCACCAGCGAATCGAACAGGTGCACCATCTGCGAACGGTTGGACTGCAGCTTCTCGATCACTTCCTTGCGCGCGAGCAGCTTGGACTTCTTCTTGTCGAGCTCTTCGATCTCGGTGATCTTCTTCTCGACTTCGGCGATCTGCGTGTCAAGGAACGCATTGCGCTTGCGCTGACCGCTGATTTCGCTGCTGTAGTAGAAGACGATCAGGACCGACAGCGCCAGCGCGGCCAGGACCGACAGCAGCATGATCGCGCCGAATTCCTTCTGTCGTGCCTTGCGGCGCTCTGCGCGCCACGGGAGCAGGTTGATGCGTGCCATCAGTCGAAGCTCCTCAGGGCCAGGCCGCAGGCGATCATCAGCGCGGGCGCGTCCTGCGCCAGGGCATGCGCCTGGACGCGCGGGCCCAGGGTCATGTGCGCGAGCGGATTGGCCACGGTGGTCGGGACGCCGAGTTGCTCCTCGACCATCTCGGCGATGCGCGGAATCGAGGCGCCGCCACCGGCCAGCACGATCTGATCGACGCGGTTGAACTCGCTGCCGGCATAGAAGAACTGCAGCAGGCGACTGACCTGCTGGACCATCGCTTCCTTGAACGGCTCCAGCACTTCGGCCTGGTAGCTCTCCGGCAACCCGCCCTGGCGCTTGGCCAGACCGGCTTCCTCGTAGCTCAGACCGTAGCGGCGCATGACTTCGTCGGTCAGCTGCTTGCCGCCGAACACCTGTTCGCGGTGATACAGGCTGCGGCCGTTACGCAGAACGTTGAGCGTGGTCATCGTCGCGCCGGAATCGACCAGGGCGACCAGACCGTCGCGCGGTCCGCTGAGGGTGTCGGCGAGCAGCGCGAACGCGTTTTCGATCGCGAACGCCTCCACGTCCATGACCCGGGGGGTCAGGCCGCCGAGCTCGAGCGCCGAGGCGCGCACCTCGACATTCTCCGATCGCGAGGCCGCGAGCAGCACCTGGACCATGTCCGAAGCGCCCGGCATCGGCCCGAGGACCTCGAAGTCGTGGTTCACCTCGTCGATCGGATACGGCACGTAATTGGCCGCCTCCAGCTCGATCTGCGACTCCATCTCGTCTTCGTCGAGATCGTTCGGCATGCCGATGACCCGGGTGATCACCGAGGAACCGGCGACCGCGGCGGCGGCATGCTTCACGCGGGTCCCCGAGCGGGCAACGGCGCGTTTGATCGCCTCGCCTACCGCTTCGACCTCGACGATGTTCTTTTCCACCACCGCGTTGGGCGGCAGCGGTTCGACAGCATAGTGCTCAACCCGGTAGCGGTTGCCGACTCTTGAGAGCTGCAACAGCTTTACCGCGGTCGAGCTGATATCCACGCCGACCAAGGCCGGCTGGCTTTTTGTGATGAGTCCCACAGTTATCTCCCCATGCCACAAGCGCTTACGCGCACTTCGTGTGGCCCCGGATTAGATAACGGACTTTTCACAGGCTGGCAACCACTTCTTTCGTGAATGCCAACCAAGTCGTGCTTTTTTGACCCTCAACGTCACGTGACCGCCACCGTCAGTCCACTTGCCGGGCGTCCCGGCGCGAAACCGCGCGCGGACGCCTGAGCGCCGGCCGAATCGTAAAACGCCCGACGGCGCAGGGCGCTTTGCCGATCCTGCCGCCAGAGCCGGGACGCGATCCGTGCCGGCGCCGGCATTTCGGCCTTCGCGACGGCGCGGATCGGTTGGCGAAAACCCCGCTCCGGCCGCCAATTGCGCGAAACCGGGCCGCCCAACCCCGGCACGGACCCGACACGAACACACCGCGAACCCGCCACGACCCCGCACGGACCGCCCGCAGCCGAGCAACAAACCGGGACCCGGGTCGCGATCCGCGCTCCTCTATACTTCCCCGCTACGACCACCGACCCCGGAACCCGCTTCGATGTCCCGTATACGCCGTTGGCTGCGCTGGGCGCTTTACGCGTTCATCGGCGTGGCCCTGCTGGGCGCCATCGCGCTCGGCACCTTGTACTACTTGATCGTCCCCAAACTGCCCGACGTCGAAACCCTGCGCACCATCGAGCTGCAGGAACCGATGTATGTCTACGCCCGCGACGGTCGCCTGATGGCGATGTTCGGCGAGACCCGGCGCTACCCGATCGCGATCGAAGACGTGCCCGAGCGCCAGAAACAGGCGTTCATCGCGATCGAGGACTCGCGCTTCTACCAGCACCACGGCATCGACTACAAAGGCATCGGCCGCGCGGTCTGGCTGCTGGCGACCACCGACGACAAGCGCGTGCCGGGCGGTTCGACCATCACCCAGCAGGTCGCGCGCCAGTTCTTCCTGAGCTCGGAATACAGCTACAAGCGCAAGCTCGGCGAAATGCTGCTGGCCATGCGCATGGAGCAGGAACTGAGCAAGGACGAGATCTTCGAGCTGTACTTGAACAAGAGCTTCTTCGGCAACCGCGCCTACGGCGTGGGCGCGGCGGCCGAGTTCTATTACGGCAAGAAGATGAGCGAGCTGTCGCTCGACGAAATGGCCTCGCTGGCCGGCATTCCGAAGTTCCCGTCCAGCGGCAACCCGCTCAGCAATCCCGAGCGCGCCAAGATCCGTCGCGACTACATCCTCGACCGCATGGCCGAGCAGCACTTCATCAGCGCCGACGAAGCCGCCCAGGCCAAGGCGGTGCCGATGCACGCGACCCCGCACGAGCGGCCGGTCGAGGTGTATGCGCCGTACGTGGCCGAGATGGTCCGCCAGGAAATGGTCGCCCGCTACGGCGCCGAGGCGCTGACCAAGGGCTACCACGTCACCACCACCATCGACCCGACCCTGCAGGTCGCCGCCGATAAGGCAATCCGCGACGGCCTGTCGGTGTACGACCGCCGCCACGGCTGGCACGGCGTCGAGCAGCACTTCGACCTCGCCGCCGGCGACGACGCGGCGGCGATCCGCGTGCGCCTGCGCGGCATTCCGGCCCAGGCCAACCTGCTGCCGGCCGTGGTCCTGGCGACCAGCGGCGCGCAGGCGACGGTCGCGCTCGCCGACGGCACCGAACTGACCCTCACCGACAAGCAGGGCTTCGGCGGCCGCAGCCCCGGCAGCCTGCTGACCCGCGGCGACCTGGTCCGGGTCGCGCGCCTGGAAACCCCGGCCAAGCCGGCGGCGGAACCCAAGCCTGGCGAAGCCGCACCGGCGGCACCCGCAGCCCCGACCGAGCCGCCGATCGTGACCTACCGTCTCGATCAGCTGCCGCAGGCGCAGGCCGCCCTGGTTTCGCTGGAACCTTCCGACGGCGCGCTGCGCGCATTGTCGGGCGGCTACAGCTTCGCCGGCGCCAAGTTCAACCGCGCCACCCAGGCGCGCCGCCAGCCCGGTTCGAGCTTCAAGCCGTTCGTGTACGCGGCCGCGTTCGAACGCGGTTACAACCCGGCCTCGATCGTGCTCGACGCCCCGGTGGTGTTCAAGGACCGCCGCGGCCACCTGTGGCGCCCGCAGAACGACGGCGGCAACTTCGCCGGCCCGATGCGCGTGCGCGAGGCGATGGTGCAATCGCGCAACCTGGTCTCGGTGCGTCTGCTCGATGCCATCAGCGTCGATTTCGCGCGCAAGTACATCAGCCATTTCGGCTTCGATCCCGAGCAGCTGCCGCCCAACCTGTCGATGTCGCTGGGCACCGCCTCGCTGACCCCGCTGTCGGTCGCGCGCGGTTATTCGGTGTTCGCCAACGGCGGCTTCCGCATCACCCCGTGGTTCATCGACGAGGTCAAGGATCGCGCCGGCGCGGTGGTGTTCAAGGAAAAGCCAGCCACCGCCTGCCCGCAGTGCGGTGGTCGCGGCGGCACCTCGTCGGCGGCGTTGCCGGTCAGCAACGTGGTCGACGGCTTCGACCTGGGCCCCGCGCCCGGCACCGACAGCGCGGCCAAGAAGCCCGATCCGAAGGACAAGGCCGGCAAGGACAAGAAGCCAGCCGAACCGGAAAAGAAGCCGCTCACCCCGGCCGAAATGGCGGCCTTGAACCTGGCGCCGCGCGCGATCGACGATCGCATCGCCTACCAGATCGTGTCGATGCTGCGCGACGTGGTCAAACGCGGCACCGGCACCGCGGCCAAGGTGCTCGGCCGCGAGGACGTCGGCGGCAAGACCGGTTCGACCAACGACCACCGCGACGCCTGGTTCTCCGGCTTCGGCGGACCGTACGTCACCACGGTCTGGGTCGGCCGCGACAACTACAAGTCGCTGGGCTACCGCGAGTACGGTGGCAAGGCCGCGTTGCCGATCTGGATCGACTACATGCGCGTGGCGCTCAAGGACAAGCCGATCCAGCCGAACGAACCGCCGCAGGGCATGGTCAAGGTGTCGGTGGCCGGCAACGGCGCGCTGATTCCCGACGGCGCCGGCGGCGTGATCGAATGGGTCAAGGCCGAAGACCTCGAACGCATGCAGACCTACACCGACTACGGCAGCGAAGACGCCGCGCCGTCGGAAGAATCGTTCGATATCTTCTGATCGCGGGCAGCCCAAGACGGCGCGCGGATCGCGCGCCGGACAAGACGAAGGCCGTGCGCGCAGCGTGCGGCCTTTTTCTTTGTCCGCCGCGTTGTTCGCCTGCCGTCGCGCTTGCCCTGTCTGGCGGCTGAAAGCGGCGTATCCGCGTGGACATTGCCGTGATAGACGAACGTGCTAGCTTTGCTCTTGCCGGCCCCAACCGGCCGCGGCGAGCGCCCTCGCCGTGAGTGCCCGCCGCGGAGGTCGAGATGCACCAGGCCCGACAGCACGCACATCAGCATGCGCAGACCCGCATTCGCGAGCGCCGTCATCGCCTCGCCCACGAAGCCGCCCGGCTGATCGCCGAAAGCGGCATCCGCGACTACCACCAGGCCAAGCTCAAGGCCGCCGAACGACTGGGCATCTTCGACGATGCCTCGCTGCCGCGTAACCGCGAGATCGAGGACGCGCTGCGCGAATACCAGCGCCTGTTCCAGCGCGACAACCTCGACGGCCTGCGCCAACGCCGCGAGGCCGCGTTGCGCGCGCTGGAGTTCTTCGCTCCGTTCGAACCGCGCCTGGTCGGCCCGGTGCTCGACGGCACCGCCGACGCGCGCAGCCCGGTCGCCCTGCACCTGTACAGCGACGATCCCGACGCGGTATCGATGTTTCTCGACCATCACCTGATCCCGGCCGAGGCGCGCGAACGCCGCCTGCGCCTGGATCGCGAACGCAGCGAAGACTTCCCGGTGTGGGTGTTCAGCGCCGAGGAACTGACCTTCGACCTGACCGTGCTGCCGCTGGACGTGCTACGCCAGGCGCCGCTGTCGCAGGTCGACGAAAAACCGATGAAGCGCGCGGGCGCCAATCAAGTGCGGCAGTTGCTGGCGGATGAGGAGATTTCGGAGTTCGAGCGGGGATAGCAGGTGTCGTGGTGCATGGAAATGATGTGATCGGTGCGGGCCGGTATGGAGCGAGAGCGATTTGTTTTTGCCGTCGTCGCAGGTTCGCGTCGGTCGAGATTTCTTCGGATTGTTTCGAACTGCTTCGAACTGCTTCGGCTTTCTTCGGCCTGCTTCGCCTCACCAGAACGCTTAGCATGCGATCGCGATCAGGCGACCAAAGAGCGCCTCAAATCCTCGCGACACCTCCCAGCCGTCATCCCCGCGAAGGCGGGCATCCAGGGCTTCATCCATGCATGACTCTGAAGTCTCTGGATCCCCGCCTTCGCGGGGATGACGGCGAAAAACGGTCGAGCATCATCGCAAGCTGAGAATTAATCGCTAACCGAACGCTATGAAACCGCCCGTGCTTCGAATGCGTTCGTAACCGCAGCCACAACCGAGCAACACAACCGTTCGAAGGACCGAACCCATGCGAAAACAACCCCAGCGCACCGACTCGACCATGCGGAACACGGCATCGGGCGCACGCCAGCTGCTCGGCGCCCTACTTCTGTCGACCCTGTCGTTCATTGCGACCGCGACACCGCCGGCCCCGCGCGCCGCGTCCAACACAACCCCGACAGCCGAAGCAAACACCGTCGCCAGCCTGGTCGCGCGCCTGCGCGCACAAGCCGCCGCGTCGCAATCCAGCCCTGCCGTACGCGCCGACTACGACACCCTGCTCGCCGACCAGCGCGTGAGCACCACGCAATTGCCTTACGCCGACTACGCCTATCTGCGCATGTTGTTCGAAGCCACCCGCGACGGCGGCTATTGGAACCTGCACTGGGCGATCACCGATCGCGAACCCAACTCCGACGCGATCTGGACGCAATGGCGATCGCTGCGCGGCGCGACGCCGACCGGCATCACCGCCACCGCCGAATGCGACGAGCTGTCCGCGCTGTACGCCTTCCTCGCCCGCCGCGGCGGCGTACGCAACGTCGGCTTGTTCTGGCCGACATCCAATCACACCGTCGCGGTATGGCGTGTCGCGTCGAGCCCGCGCGAAACCCGCATCGTGGTTCCGACCACGCAGATCTTTCTGACCCAATCCGACAGTTTCGGCACCCGCGGCTTCGACCCGTGGAAGCAGGCGAAGATTTACGAATACGGCCGTCGCGACATCGTCGACGACGCAAGACTGCCGACGACGCTGGTCGCTTTCTTTCTCGCCCAGAACGACAAGTACGCCCGCGCGTCCGGCCTGAGCCTGCAACGCATGCGGCAACTGCGCGACGGCGTGCTCGACGGCAGCCTCGGTGCCGATCAGGCTGCGCGCCAGGCGCAAGCGCAGCTCGACCGCATCGCAGTCAGCGCCGCCGACGACCGCGGCGCATACGCGCACTTCATCCGCGATCTGCAGACGAGCGCGCGGGCTCCATAGACGCGGCCGCCGCTACGTCGTCGCAGGCACGAACATGTATAAATCCACATCGATCCATCGCAGGAAGCAACGCACCATGACCCATCGCCCTCGCCGTCCGTGCTGGTTCGTCATGGCGATCGCGCTGTGCTCCCTTGGCCTCGCATCGAACGCATTCGCACAACCGCCTGCCGCCGCCGACGCGCGCCAGTTGCAACTCGATGGGCACTGGCGAAACGAGCCGTATCACTGGGACCTGGCCGACGGAACGGTCCTGGTCCAGAGCGTGACCGGCGAAGATGCGCGAGCGACGGTGACCCCGCGCATCGGCCAGGAGCACTACGTCCTGGAAATGCTATGGGGCCGGTTCCCGGTCAAGGTCAGCGCGGAATGTTGGCGGCGACCGGAGGCGCAGTTCGAGGACTGCGCTGAAATCGGGCCGCGTGAGGACACCCGGGCGCAGAAACAGGAAAAAGCCGAAGACGAGCGCAAGGATCTCGAACGCAAGCGCCGGTTGGCGGCCCGCACCGCATGGATGTCTTCGACGATGAGCTCCGAGCGCGTGGTTTCGATCATTTCCGAAGCGATGCGCGACCAGCAAACGTGGATGCGCACGCCCGCCGCGCGCCTGATCGCCGACAACTTCGCCTGCGACACCGGCAATGCTGGCTTGCCGAAAATCACCGCCACCGCGCAGGAAAAATACGCACAGGCCCGGCGCATCGGCGCGTACGACGCGCAGGCCGAACCGGTCCTGATCGAGGCAGCTCAATTAGGCAACTGGCGCGCGGTCACCACCTTGTTCAACGTGGCGATGTACGGCGAAGACTGGGAATCGGCCCAGCCCTTGGTGGCCTGGCTGCTGCAACGCGGCGCGCCGGCCGGCTACAACAAGCTCGCCGAACTGCACGGCACCATCGCCAGCTACGAAGACGGCCATGCCTCGCCAGCGGATCGAGACCTGGTCACGACGCTGCGCTGGCGCGCCGCGCAAGCCGGCGATCCGGGCGCGCAACGCGACATGTCGGACTATTTCAAGGAGCGCGATCCACGGTTGTCCGAGCGATTGATGCAATGCGCGCTGGAACGCTTTCCCGACCTCAAATAGCCGTGCACTCCCGCGAGCGCGCGCGATCCTACCGTCATTCCCGCGCAGGCGGGCTCCGCTTTGTTTGGCTAAGCCGTACATCCAGTACTTCAGGCGTTCTCGCACGAAAGACAGTGGATGTTCGGCTTCGCCGAAGTAAAGCGGAGCCCGCCTGCGCGGGAATGATGACAGGAAGTAATGCTGAGGCTCCGAGCAAGCACAAGCACGGGCCACGCAACCCGCCGGGCTTCGCGCAGGCTCAACCCGATCCGGCGAGACTTGCGCGAAACATGGCCGATTATGAGCGAGACACCGACGCGTACCGACGGCACAATGGCGATCTTTCCGTACCCACTCAAGGACGTCTCATGCGATTCGATGGACCCGCGCTGCTGTGCCTGCTGACGCTTTCGTCGGCCGCCGTCGCCGCCGACAAGCCCGCCGCGACCAGCCTGACCAAGCTTTACCAAAGCTACGAAAACGCCGGCAACAGCGCGCTGTCGATGGCCGAGTACGACACCCGCGTGCGTTTCAGCGCGGTGGTGCTCGACCAGACCACCTCGATGGACGACACGCCGATCCTGCAGGCCACCGAGGCCGGCGAAGAAGCCGAATACGCCCGCCTGATGGGCGAGGACGAAGCGCAGAGCAAGAAGCTCGGCGCGCTCAAGATCGGCGCCAAGTTCACCGCGACCTGCACGGTCGGTTTCACCAGCGGCACCGACTACTTGAATTTGAAGGACTGCACGGTCGAGTAAGCCGCGGGTCTGAAAGATCATCGGCGCAGCGACACTTTGCCGACATCGGCATCGATCGGCGCGCAGGAAATTGGCGCGGCCCTCACCCCGCCCCGTGGGCGGGAGAGGTGGTTGGAGCCGCGTCGAACTCCTAAACCGCCTTGAACACCTCGCTCGCAAGCCGACCGCAGTCGGAGCCGCGTCGAATTCTTCAACTGCCTCGCATCCCTCTCCCGCTCGCGGGAGAGGTCGCGCCGAAGGCGCGGGTGAGGGCTCTCGGGGCGTCTTCGTATCCATCTCCGCACCGCCCTGCACAAGCCACCGAACCACTGTGTCGCAACCGCAAGGCCGCATCACCCATCACACCCACCGTCGTAGCCATCACTGGCTGAAACAACCGCCTCAACGAGCGGTCTGTCCTCGGCCCAAATTTGTCCACGGCCGCATTACGTATCGGCGCAAACGAAAACGCCCCGCGGATGCGGGGCGTTTCGTATTCATCGTATGACGCGGTAACTCAGCGCTTGTCGGCGCCGACGTAATCGCGCACGCCGTGGCCGGTGTAGATCTGGCGCGGACGGCCGATCTTGTTCTCGGGATCGTTCTGCTGTTCCAGCCAATGCGACACCCAGCCGGCGGTACGCGCGATCGCGAACATCACCGTGAACATTTCCACCGGGATGCCGAGGGCCTTGTAGATGATCCCCGAGTAGAAGTCGACGTTCGGGTAGAGCTTGCGCTGGACGAAGTAATCGTCCTTCAGCGCCGCCTCTTCCAGCTTCATCGCCACTTCCAGCAGCGGATCGTTGACGCCGAGTTCGCCGAGCACGTCGTGGGTCATCTTGCGCACCAGCGCGGCGCGCGGATCGTAGTTCTTGTAGACGCGGTGGCCGAAGCCCATCAGGCGGAAACCCGATTCCTTGTCCTTGGCCTTGTCGATCGCGCCCTTGACGTTTTCCGGACGGCCGATCTCGTTGAGCATCTTGAGCACGGCTTCGTTGGCGCCGCCGTGCGCAGGCCCCCACAACGCGGCGACGCCCGAGGCGACGCTGACGTAGGGATTGGCGCCGGTGGAACCGACCAGACGCACGGTCGAGGTCGACGCGTTCTGCTCGTGGTCGGCGTGCAGGATGAACAACAGGTCCATCGCCTTGGCGGCGACCGGGCTCAGTTCCAGCGGCTCGCTCGGCACTTCGAACAGCATGTGCAGGAAACGCGTGGTGTAGTCGAGGCTGTTCTTCGGATAGCGGATCGGCCAGCCGATCGAATAACGATGGCAGGCGGCTGCGATCGTCGGCACCTTGGCGATCAGGCGGATCGCGGCCAGGCGGCGCTGTTCGGGATCTTCCAGGTCGAGTTCGTTGTGATAGAAGCTCGCCATCGAACCGAGCATGCCGACCAGCATCGCCATCGGATGGGCGTCGTGGCGGAAGCCGTACAGGAAGGTGCGGAACGCCTCATGCATCATCGTGTGATGCGTGACTTCGTGTTCGAACTTGGAGAACTCGGTCTGCGTCGGCAGTTCGCCGTTCATCAGCAGATAGGCGACTTCGAGGAAGTTCGACTTCTCCGCGAGCTGTTCGATCGGGTAGCCGCGGTACAGCAGCACGCCTTCGTCGCCGTCGATGTAGGTGATCGCCGACTTGCAGCTCGCGGTCGCGGTGAAGCCCGGGTCGTAGGTGAACATCCCGGTTTCTTTCGGCAGCTTGGCGATGTCGACGCACGGAGCGCCGAGCACCGGATGCTGCACCGGCAGGGCGAAGTTCTTGTCGCCGGCGGTCACGGTGACCTGATCGAGGCGGGTTTTGCTGGAATCTTCAGACACGAAACACTCCTCAGTCTGCCTGCCGCAGGGAGGGCCGCGACAGGAGGGGAACGGGGGGTCGCATTGCGTTGCGATGCTGAATTATCGCACAACGCTTCCTGAGCCCAAGCTCGGACTTTGGTCGGGGCGCCCCCGCTGGAACCTTGCTGCGTTCCAGCCTTGGGTCGAACCGGGCGAACCGCCGTACCGGCCCAGGCACGCGGCCCGATGCGGCAAAGCCGGGGCGTTCGTCGGCGAATATGTCCGTCGCCAACCCGGCAACAACCCGGCCGCCCCACGTGCAGATATCGCCCGCCCCCTGCAGGAGCGGCGCAAGCCGCGACCACGAATCGACAGCCACGGCGCCACCCGCTGCAACCCGCAACGCTGCACGCACCTGTGCACTTACCCAGCGCCCCACAGCCATCGGGTCGCGCAGCTCGCGCCACCCCTGCCCGACCGCTGCGGCCAGCGACGCAGCTCGCGATCTGACGCGCAAACGCAAACGGCCGCCCTTGCGGGCAGCCGTTATGCGTACAGCGATGTCGCGCCCGGATCGCTCCGGCGAGAATTACTTCTGCGCGTAACGCTTACGGAACTTGTCGACGCGACCGCTGGTGTCCATGATCTTGTGCTTGCCCGTATAGAACGGGTGCGAAGCCGACGAGATATCGACCTTGATCAACGGATACTCGGTGCCATCGACCTTGATCGTTTCCTTGCTCGACAGAGTCGAACGGGTCACGATCTGGAAATCGGTGGTGACGTCCTGAAAGACGACACTGCGGTATTCGGGATGGATGCCTGCCTTCATGGCACTCAACCTTAGTATGTGCGGGAAAGTCGGGCAGTATAGCGGCCACCTGGCGGGTGGCGCAAGTCTCGCGAGCAGGAAAAGTCAAAACTGCTTGAGGGCCGCGCCGTCTGGGTTTGGCGGGGTTTGGGGGCCCGATCGAGGGCGCTGTCGGGCCAGGCCGGCGCGGCTGGGCTTCGGCCGATTCAGCGAAATCCGTGCTTGCCTGAGGGTGCGCGAGGATGCGGCCCAAGCTGGCCGCTTCGCGCCCTTTGATCCGCTATCCAAACTATCTGTGTGTGCGCCGCCGAACGGGGGCGACTTGGTGGGTCGCTTCGGCGCCTTGCGCCGGTATCCGACTGACTACGAGGGGGCGCCGTGTATCGGAAGTGCCTCTGCGACTTGAGAGGGTCGCTTCGGCACCTTGCGTCGTGGTCCGACTGACTACGCGGGGCGCCGTGTATCGGAAGTGCCTCGGCGACTTGATGGGGTCGCTTCGGCACTTTGCGTCGTAGTACGACTGACTACGCGGGGGACGCGGCGAGAGCGTCCCGGATCAGACGTTCGAATCGCTGGTGATCGTACTTCATCAAAATAGCCACCCGATCTTCCCGCCCTTCCTGGCGACGCCAGTCGACGATGGTCGCGCCGCGGCTGTGGGTGCCTTCCAACTCGATCGAAACCGGCCGCGCCTGCACGTCGAGCGCGCCGTCGGGTTCCAGCGCGAACGCCATCGCCAGCGCGTCGGCGGCATGCCAGTGATCGCCGCGGCGATCGATCGACCACAACCGGGTCTTCTCGGAAATGCGTTCGTAGAACTGGCCGCGGGTCGAACCGGCCTTGAGCCACTCGACCACGCGATCGTGATGCAGACCGTGCGCGACCACCGCTTCCCAATCGGCCAGGTCGATGTGTTCGAACGCTTCGAACACGATGTGCGCGGCTTCCGGATCGAAGTAGATGTTGAACTCGGCTGCCGGGGTAATGTTGCCCTGGCAGGTCACCGCGCCACCCATCACCACCAGGCGCGCGATGCGCTGCGGCAGGGTCGGGTCGAGCTTGAGCGCGAGCGCGACATTGGTCAGCGGACCGAGCGCGACCAACAGCAGTTTGCCGGCGTGTTCGTGCGACAGGCGCAGGATCGCCAGCGCCGCATGCTCGGCTTCAACCTGGCGCTTCGCCGGCTCGTAGCCGACATCGCCGAAACCGTCCTGGCCATGCACATAACCCGCATCGGGCGAAGGATGCAGCAGCGGCGCGGCGGTGCCGGCGAACACCGGCACGTCGACGCCGGCCACTTCGCACAGCTTGAGCGCGTTGGCGACGGTGTGCTTCAGGCCGACGTTGCCGGCGGCGATGGTCAGACCGACCACCTCATGGCGCGCATCGTTGAACGCCATCAGCAGGGCCAGCGCGTCGTCCACGCCGGGGTCGGTGTCGATAAGCAAGGGAATACGATCAGTCATGGAATCACTCGTTCTGCGGAACTGTGCGCAGCGGCGACCGCTGCGCCGGCCGGATCGGCCGAGGAGGCCGTAACGGCCGGGATGGCGTGCAGCGCGCCTTCGTAGCGCAGCAGTTCGCCGAAGGGAAACAGCGAGAAGGCGACGGCGAAACGGTAGCGTTCGCCCTCGCCGTCGGGTTCGATGCGCTTATAGGCATCGGTACGCGGAAACAGGGACAGCGGTAAACGCAGGCCGCGCACATCGACGCCGCGCAAACGCCAGCGCCAACCGCCGCCATCGAGATCCACGCCGAGCCGCATGCGCGCCGGGCCGGTGGATTCCAGCCAATAGCCGTCGGGATAACGGCCCACCGGCCGGAAAATCGAGATCAGTTCGCTGCCGTCGTCGAAGCGGCGGCGCCATTGCATCTGCTGTGAGTCGTGGATGATATCGACCCGGAACCCGCGTCGCGGGCGATCGATCGGGATGCCGAGTTTGCGCGCCAGGCGGCGGCCGATGCGGCCGGCCGTTCCGGTTCCAGTGGAGATGGCGATCTCCCCGCCCAGGGTGCCGCCGCTGCGATGCAGCGCCTGCAGCAAGGGGTGCAGCCGGTCGAAAGCCGGTCCGAACCATTGCGTGGCTGCGTTTTGAAGGGCTCCCGGCATCCGGGTGGGGCGCTCCAGCTGGCGGGCCACTATGCCAAATATCGGAGCGCTGTGGTAATCGGCGCCAGCGGACCGTTTCACGGCCGGCACGCAGTACGCGGCGACTAGAGAGCAGCCGCGTGAGTCGGAGCCGTTGATACTGAAACCGACGTCGCGAAGCGCCGTCGGCCACCACGACCGTTCGATCCGCGCGCGCCGCCTCCGGGCGCGCGCGGATCGGCTCGATTCGATCAGAGGCCCTGCCCCGGCGGCAGGCGCGCGAGAATTTCCGCCACGTCCCAGGTCGCGCCTTCGTGGAACCAGATTTCATCGACGCCGCGCGGCCACGGATCTTCGCCACCGGGAAAGAAGCCGACCACCGTCACCGCATCGCCGTTGCCGTAGTTCACGATCAGATCGGCGCCCACGCGCGCCAGCGTCACCAGCGTCGGATCGATCCCCGCGCCGAAATGCACGACCTCGATGAATTGACCCAGGCTGTCGGCGCTGTAGATCCGATCCTGGCCATCGCCGATGTTGAAGTAATAGAAATCGTTGCCTTCGCCTCCGTACAACTGGTCTTCGCCGCTGCCGCCGAGCAGAACGTTGTCGCCGCTGCCGCCGTACAAGGCATCGTCGCCGCCCAGGCCGTACAAGGTGTCGGCGCCGTCGAGCCCTTCGATGAGGTCGACCTGATGGCTGCCGTACAGCACATCGTCGCCGGCGGTGCCGGTGACGGTCGAAAACAGGCCGGGCACGTTGCGCCGCAGCCGCGCGTTGGCCGCGCGCGTCGCCGGACTCCAGGTGAAATCGGCGATGGACCGCGTCTGCGCGGGTGAGTGAACGCTGGCGCCGCCGGCGGTGGGCGGCTGATCGAACGCGATGGGCATGCAAGACTCCTGTCGATGGCCCGGTGCTCCGGCGGCGGGTGCCGCCGTCCTTCAGCACCGCGGCTCCGCCATTGGACCGGAAGCGGATCGCGAACGCTGCGACGGCGCGAAGCCCATCGGTCCGCGTCGCCACGATCTTCGACGCTCAAGCGGATGCGTAGCGCACCGCACCACCCACCCAGCGCGAAACGATGCGTTCGGCCAGTTCCGGCGAAGTCTTGAGCATGCTCTCGCCAAGTTCCTGCACCAGCGGCAACAGGTCGGCATCGCGAGCGAGGTCGGCGACGCGGAAACCGGCCAGGCCGGTCTGGCGGGTGCCTAGCAATTCGCCGGGACCGCGCAATTCCAGGTCTTTTTCGGCGATGACGAAACCATCGACGGTCTGACGCATGGTTTCCAGTCGCTGCCGCGCCAGCCCCGACAACGGCGAGCGATACAACAACACGCAACTCGATGCCGCGCTGCCGCGGCCGACGCGGCCGCGCAGCTGATGCAACTGGGCCAGGCCCAGGCGCTCGGCGTTCTCGATGATCATCAACGAAGCGTTCGGCACGTCGACGCCGACTTCGATCACCGTGGTCGCCACCAGCAGGTCGAGTTCGCCGTCCTTGAACGCGCGCATCGTTTCCTGTTTTTCCTTCGGCTTCATGCGCCCATGCACCAGGCCCACGCGCAGCGGCGCGAGTTGCACCGACAATTCCTCGAACGTGGTCTGCGCGGCCTGCGCGATCACCTCGTCGGAATCGTCGATCAAGGTGCAGACCCAGTACGCCTGCCGCCCTTCGGCGCAGGCGCCGCGAATGCGTTGCACCAGTTCGGGCCGACGCTCCTCGCTGAGCGCGACGGTCTGCACCGGCGTGCGGCCTGGCGGCAGTTCGTCGATCGCCGACACATCCAGGTCGGCGTACGCGGTCATCGCCAGGGTTCGCGGGATCGGCGTCGCAGTCATCACCAACTGATGCGGCACGATCGCGTCCTTGCCGACCGCGCCGCCGGCGCCTTTGTCTCTCAGCGCCAGCCGCTGATGCACGCCGAACCGATGCTGCTCGTCGACGATCGCCAAGGCCAGATCGGCGAAGGCCACGCCTTCCTGCATCAGCGCATGGGTGCCGACCACCATCTGCGCTTCGCCGCTGGCGACCTGCTCGAGCACCGCCTTGCGCGCGCGGCCGGTGACCTTGCCGGCCAGCCAAGCCACGCGCACGCCCAGCGGCTCCAGCCACCGGCGCAAGTTGTTGAGGTGCTGCTCGGCCAGCAGCTCGGTCGGCGCCATCAGCGCGGCCTGGCGGCCGTGCTGCACCGCGATCATCGCCGCGAGCGCGGCCACCACGGTCTTGCCGCTGCCGACATCGCCCTGCACCAGGCGCAGCATCGGCGACGGTTTGGCCAGGTCGACGCGGATCTCGTCGAACACCCGCTTCTGCGCGCCGGTCAGCTTGAACGGCAGCGATTTGCGCAAGCGTTCGGCCAACGGCATCTGCTTGAGCGGCCGCGCCTTGTGCGCCTGCTGGCTGATGCGCTGGCGACGCAGGCTCAGGTGATGGGCGAGCAATTCTTCCAGTGCGAGCCGTCGCTGCGCCGGATGCCGGCCGGCGATCAGCGCCGCGACATCGGCATCGACCGCGGGCCGGTGCACGGTCAGCAAGGCCTCGCGCAAGGTCGGCAATTGCAGGCGTTCGCGCAGCTCCTGCGGGATCAGTTCCAGCGAGCCGTCGTCGGGCAACCGATCAAGCGCGTAACCGATCAAACGGCGCAATGTGGCCGGGCCGATGCCTTCGATCGCCGGATACACCGGATCGAGCTGTTCGCCCAATGCGACTTCGTCGCTGTCGTCGTCGAACACGCGGTAGCTGGGATGGACGATCTCCAGGCCGTGCTGACCGGGCTTGGGCGTGCCGTACAGGCGCACCCGCGCGCCGACCTGGAACTGCGCGACCTGGGCCGCGCGAAAATGGAAGAACCGCAGCACCACGGTCGCGCGCGAATCGTCGCCGATCGCGACCCGCAGCATCGGCTTGTAACGAAACCCGCGTTCGACGCCTTCGACCCGGCCTTCGACCTGGGCCGCGACCCCGGGCTGCAGCAGCCGGATCGGGGTGATCTGGGTGCGGTCTTCGTATTGCCGCGGCAGTTGCAGCCAGAAATCCTGCAGCGTGGTCAGCCCGCGCGCGGCGAGTTTCTCGGCCACGCGCGGCCCGACCCCGGGCATGCGGGGCATCGGCTGCGTGTGGAGATCGACGGAGGGCCCGTCCTTACGGCTCGGCATCGCATAAGGATAAGGGATTGGTGATTAGGGATTCGAGATTCGCAAAAGCCAAGGCGCGACGGCCCCGCCCCCACGAATCCCGAATCTCGAATCCCGGCTCTCAATACTTCGCGCTGAACTCCACCCCGAACGTACGCGGCTCGCTGACCCGCGCGCCGACCGTGCCGAGCACGTTCTTGCCGTAGGTGCCCAGCGAGTTGATGTACTGGTTGTCGAACAGGTTGTTGCCGTACGCGGCCAGGCCCCAGCGGCCCTGCGGCGAGGTCCAGCCGATGCGCAGGTCGGTGCGGTTCTGCGCCTCGCCCAGGTCCAGCGCCGGGCTCACCCCGCAGCGGTTCTGCGCCTGCGACTCGGCGCTGCAACGCACCTTGCCGCGATACGAGTGACGCAGCGAGAAACGCAGGTCGCCGTGATCGGCCATATTCACCACGTAATACGCGCCGCCCGCGGCCGACCAGTACGGCAGCCCGGTCGGGTCGCCGCTGGCGTCGATGCCGTCGGAGGTGACGTAGTTCTTGTAGGTCGAATCGATGAAGCTGGCGTTGAAGTCCAGGCCGAAGTTGTCGGTCGCCTGCCAGCGCATGTCGAAGTCCAGGCCGTAGGCTTCCAGGTCGGAGGTGTCGACGACGAAACGCGGGATGCTGGTGCTGCTGTCGAGTCGCACCGCCTGGCGGTTGTCGTAGACGTAGTAGAACGCCGAGGCGTTGAGCTGCAGGCGTTGATCCGGGAACGACTTCTTGATGCCGGTCTCGAAGTTCCACACGTCCTCGTTCTCGAAGCTGCTGCCGATCTGCAACGAGTTGAAACCGCCGGCCTTGTAGCCCTTGGCCAACGACGCGAACACCATGGTGTCGTCGTTGATGTGGTAATCGGCGACGAAGCGCGGGCTGAAGTCGCTCCACGAGCGCTTGTCGCGATTGGTCAGGCCCTTGTTGAGCATCGCCGGCGGATCGATGAAGGCGATGTCGAACACGAAGAACTCGCGCGGGATGCCGGCCAGATCGAAGAAGCCCAGGCCTTCGAGCTGATCCAGCGACGCGTCCAGGCCCGGCGCGTAACGCGGGTCGTTATGCCAGCTGAAGTTCTTCTCGTCGCGGGTGTAGCGCAGGCCGACGGTCAGGTTGAGCTTGTCGGTGGCGTGCCAGATCACGTCGCCGAACACCGCGTAGGCCTTGGTGTCCAGGGTGTTGCGGAAGGTTTCGTTCCAGCGATGGCCGAGCAGATGGATCGGGATGCCCAAGGCGTCGAGTTGCTGATCGACGTAGCCGAACAGGTAGCCGTTGGGCGTCGGCGCCAAGCCCAGGTTATGCACGATGGTGTCGACCGAATCGGTCAGCGCATTGACCTCGCTGGTCTGCCGCGCGTCTTCCTTGAAGTAGCTCGCGCCGGCGATCCAGTCCAGCTTGTCGGTGCTGCCGCTGAACTTGAACTCCTGGTAATAGCTGCGATTGCTCTCGGTGTTGGTCGAGTCGACGTACAAGTAATTGCGATTGGTGCCGTCTTCCTCGACCCGGTTGACCGAGTCGTAATCGCGCCACGACGTCGTCGAGGTGAAACCGCCCCAGTCGAAGCCGTGATCGACGATCAGGGTCACGCCGTCGAAGCGCCGCGATTCCTCGTTGCCTTCGGCGTCGCTCATGGTCGGGATCTTGCGCGGGTCGAGATAGGCCGACTCGTCCACCGGCAGCGGCGCCAAACCCGGCGCCGGCGGCAGCGCGATGATGCCGGTGGTGGCCTGGCCCAGCTGATCCAGGCTTTCATGATCCCAACTGATCAGGGCGCTGGTGCGTTCGCCGAAGCGGGTCTTGAACGCGGCGCGCGTGGCCCAGTTGTTTTCCGGATTGAGATCGCGGCCGGTCGCGGCGTCCTGGATCCAGCCGTCGGCGTGATTGACCAGCGCGTTGAAACGGAACGCCGAATCGTCCCCGGTCGGCAAGTTAAGCATGCCTTCGAGGTATTGCTTGCCGTAGTTGCCGATGCGCAGCTTGGTCTTGACTTCGGTCGCGCTGGCGTCGGGCTTGCGGGTGATGATCGAAATCGCGCCGGCTGCGGTGTTGCGGCCGAACAAGGTGCCCTGCGGACCCTTGAGCACTTCGATGCGCTCCACGTCGGTGAACGGCAACAGCACGCCGCCGCCGCGGCCCGCGTACACGCCGTCGACGTAGACGCCGACCGCGGGATCGGTGCCGATGCCGAAATCGTCGGTGCTGATGCCGCGCAGTTCGAACCCGGGCTGGGTCGGCTGCTGGCTGTCGACCACCAACCCAGGCACGAAACTGTCGAGATCGCCCAGATCCTGCGCGGCGGTATCGTCGATCAATTGATCGGTCACCACCTGCAGCGCGATCGGCACGTCCTGCAGTTCCTGCTCGCGGCTCTGCGCGGTGACGGTGATCTTGTCCAGCTCTTTCGGCGCCGACGCCTGGTTCGGCGCGGCGGACTGGGCGAAGGCGGCCGGCGCGGCCAGTACGAGTCCGCCGCCGCACAATGCGGCGATGGCGGTGGCGGTCGCGGTGACCAAACGGTGTTTACGCAGCGACATCTCAAGCTCCCCTCTCGTTGTCGTTAGTTCGAACGCGTGCGGCGGTTGCGTTCTATGGTCTGTATTCCATCAGACGATGTTTCGAATTGTGTTCCACATGCGAATGTTCGAAGTCTCGTGGCAGGGGCTTCAGCCCCGATGCTGTTCGATCAGATCCTCCCGAGACCACAAGCGATCGGATCGAAGAGCGTCGGGGCTGAAGCTCCTCCCACAAAAGACCTCGCAAGTTTTCCGCGAGGTGGCGATCAACCGCACGTCCCCTGTTGCGCGGCGATCCAATCGCGGATCAGTTGTACTCCTTCTGCATGGACCACGCTGCGGCCCAGTTCCGGCATCATCACCGACGGATCGTCGCTGACCATGCGATAGGTCAGGATCGATTCGTCCGGCTTGCCGGGCACGATATCGTGACGCCGGTCGCCGGTGCCCTTGCCGGCCGCGATCGGCAGTTTGCAACGGCCCAGTCGCAGCGGTTCCTGGGTCGCCGCATCGAGCCACAGGCCCGAGGTATTGCCCGGCCCGGTCGGGCTGTGACAGTGACCGCAATTGATATCGAGGTAGGCCCGCGCGCGCGCGTCCAGCGGCGCGTCCGGATCGCGCCAGTTCGCATCGCGCGGCGCGTTCGCCGGCTCGGGCGCGCCGTGCAGATAGCCCAGCTTCGTCCAGTGCGCGAGCTGATTGGCCGCGCCGTCGTCGTAGGCGAAATCGCGATTGAGATGGCGCGCGCGCGGCCCGAGCGGATGCAGCGCCTTGCTCTTCATGTCGGTGCCGTGGCAACCGGCGCATTGGTTCTGATCGGGCACGGTGTACTGCGCTTCTTCGCGGCTGCCGTCGCTCGCGACCAATTGCAGGGACACCAGTTCGCCGCCGCGCATCAACTTGGCCTGGGTCTGCTCGGCATTCCACACGTACGGCAGCGCGATCCAGCCGTCCTGGCGTCGCACCAGCAACCGGGTTTCGATCAAGCGCACCTTGCTCAGCTGCAGGCCGCCGCCGGCCAGGTCCGGGCCGTCGTCGGCGCTGCGCAACACCGCATCGCCTTCGCCGCGCGGGTAGTAGAAGGTCTTGCTGAAGATGGTGCCGACCGGGAAATCGAATTCACGTTGCGCATCGAATTGCGCGGCCTGGCCCTTCGGCATCCACACCGTACGCAGCTTGTGCGCGTAGTCGGAGAACAGCGCGGTGTTGAGGTCGTACGGCAGCACGTCGCGATTCAGACGCAGACGTCCGTCGGCGACGCGCAGCACGTTCCATTCGGCCAGGTCGGCCGGCTGGCCATCGGCGAAGAAATGCACCGCCGGCCAGGGCGAATCGGCCGCGATGTTCGCCGTTTTCGGCGTGGCTTGCGAAGCCGCTTGCGGCGCGACGTCCGCATTCGGCTTGCCGCATCCCGCAACCAGCAACGACATCACCACGGCGAACGCGTAACGCATCGGAGTACTAACCATCGAAGCACGAGCCATCCAAGTACGGCGCATCGATCAACCGCGCTTGAGGTCAATCGCCGGCAACTTCGGCAGGTCGCACTCGTAGGGCTTGGTGTCCTGGCTCGGGTTCTTGTAGCTGCCGGGGCCGTCGGCATTGACCACGCCGGACACGTCGCGAATGCAGATCTGCGGCCCTTCCTTGCGTTGCTTGTTGGCGTAGCCGTCCCAAAGCACGTCGGGGAAGTGTCCGCTCAAGCCGTAGATCGCGGTCTTGAGCGCTTTGAGGTCCAGGCCATCGGGCGAATCGCCGCCGCCTTTCAAGCGATTGCCGTAGATCGAGATGCGCTCGGGATACGGATCGAAATCCTTGGCCGCCTTGTCGTCCTTGTACCCGGTGGAATAGACGCTGGAGACGATGATGTTGGTGGTGGCGTTGTCGCTGATGTCGTTGTCGAATATTTCCACGTCGTCGTTGGAATTCACCACCATGCCGCTGCCGGCCGGCACGCTCGACACCGGCGTGCCCTTGGCGCCGAAGTTGGCGGTGTTGTTCTTGAACACCTTGTTCTTGAACACCCGGATCGCGCCGCCCTGCTGCGACAGCGCCGGCATGTTGAACACCAGGATGCCGCCGGTGTTGTTGGTGGCGACGTTGTCGTAGACGTCGGCGTTGACGGTGTTTTCGATTTCGATGCCGGCGACGTTGAACTCGGCGCGGCTGTTGCGCACGATCACGTCGCGCGACTGGCCGACGTAGATGCCGGCGTCGGACGCGCCGATCGCGACCGAATTCTCGATCAGCACGTTGCGGGTCTTGACCGGGTACAGGCCGTAGGCGCCGTTCTTGGTGCTCGGCCCGCCGGTCCATTCCACCCGCACGTTGCGGATGGTGATGTGCTCGCCTTCGTTGACCTTGAGGCCATCGCCCTTGCTGTCCTCGATCGCGATGTTTTCCAGGGTGAAGCGGCTGGCGTTGACCAGCAGGCCCTCGGCGCCGGCCTTCTGGCCCTTGAAACTCAGCACCGACTTGTCCGGACCGGCGCCGCGGATGGTCACGCCGTCCACGCGCAAGGTCAGGCTGCGATCGAAGGTGTAGCGGCCGGCCGGCACCTCGATCACGTCGCCGTCCTTGGCGTCGAGCAGGCGGGTGCGGAAGGTATCGGCGAAACTCGCATCGCCCGCGGCGACCTGCGCGGTCGGCGTGTGCTGGGCTTGTTCGGGGCCGCATGCGGCGGTCAGCGCGGCCACGGCCAGGGCGAGGACGGACGCGCGAATGGGCTGGTTCATGGTGATCCCCGTGATCGTTGGCGACCGGGGCGGGTTCGCGCCGATGGCGAGAACGGACCCCGTGACGGCTAAGCGTCGAGTCTCCGCCGCCGGTGTGAGCGCGCGTGAGGGCGAATGCGGCACACTAAGGGGGCATTCGCGGTCAAGTTCACGACACGGCCGCGATCAACAGTGAGAGGCGATGCGTCAGTCATCCGATCAGGACAAGGCCCGGCCCGATATCGCATTGATGTCGCCGAACCTGTTGTGGGGTCTGCTCGAGACCGCGGACCGGATCGGCGCGCCCAGCGACGACTGGTTCGCCGGCACCGGCCTGAGCCGCGCGCAGGTCAGCGATCCCGGCGTGCGCCTGCCCGACCGGCCGACCGCGGTGGTGGTCGAGCGCGCCTTGAAGGTGTTGCCGCCGACCATCGGCCTGGATATCGGCCGCGACCAGCACATTGGCAATTTCGGCCTGCTCGGGCTGGCGATGACCACCGCGGCGACGTTCGGCGAAGCGTTGCAGATCGGCCTGCGCTTCACCCCGGTGGTCGGCAGCCTGATGCGTTTCGTCGAAAGCGCCTCGGAAACCGGCACGTTGGCCCTGGCCGGGCAGATGACCCTGGCCTATCCGAGCATCCACCGCTTCGTCGCCGAGGAATTCTTCAGCAGTTGCCTGGCGCTCGCGCGCGGCTTGGTCGGCAATACCTTGCGGCCGCTGCGGATCGAATTCAGTTATCCGGCGCCGGCGTATCGCGAGCATTACGACGACGTGTTCGATTGCCCGGTCGCATTCGAACAACCGCAGGACCGGCTGGTGCTGGACGCGAACTGGCTGGCGGTGCCGCTGCCGACCCACAACCCGATCGCATCGCGTCAGGTGCTGGCGTTGTGCGAAGCGCAGATGCCCGACACCGCGGTGCCCGGCGAGGTCACCGCCGCGGTCGAGCGCCTGCTGCGCGCGCAGCTGCCGCAGGACCCGAAGCTGGCCGGCATCGCCGCGCAATTGCACGTCAGCGAACGCACCCTGCGGCGCCAGCTGACCAACGAAGGCACCAGCTTCCACGACATCCACGATCGCCTGCGCATCGACCGCGCCTACGCCCTGCTGCGCGAACGCAACCTGACCATCGCCAGCGTCGGCGCGGCGATCGGCTACAAGGACCCGCGCGATTTCCGCCGCGCGTTCAAGCGCCTGACCGGGCAGACGCCGCGCGCGCTGCGCGAGCATTTGCTCGCCGAGATGGCCGGCGAGCGCAGATAGCGCACCCGCGTTCCGGACTGTAGGAGCGGCGCAAGCCGCGACCGCGAAACCCCGATCACCGCGACACCGCCGCAGCATCACGACAACCGCGCTTCAATAGCCGCGCCCGCGCCAACTGACGCGGCCATCGACAACATCACGGTCGCGGCTCGCGCCGCTCCTACACGATGCAGCGAAGCCGCGACGCCGTCGGTCGACTCAGCGCAACACCATGATCGCATCGACCTCGAACGCGACCCCGCGCGGCAGCGCCGACACTTCGACGGTCGATCGGGCCGGGAACGGTGCGTTGAAATACTCGCCCATCACCGCATTGACCTTGCCGAACGCGCTCAGGTCGGTGAGGTACAGGCCCAGCCGCGCGATGTCGGCCAGCGAACCGCCGGCGGCTTCGCACACGGCCTGCAGATTGCGGAACGCGCGATGCGCCTGCGCTTCGATATCGCCTTCGATCACCAACCCGCTGGACGGATCCAGCGGAATCTGGCCGGACAGATACACGGTGTCGCCAACGCGCACGGCTTGCGAGTACGGGCCGATCGCGGCCGGGGCTTGGTCGGTCTGGATGATTTCGCGGGACATTTGAGAGGCCGGGATTGGGGATTAGGGATTGGGGAATCGTAAGGCAAAAGCCCGAAGCCGGGATCGATAGCGGCCAATCCGGTCACGCCGCGCCTTTGCCAATCTCAAATCCCAAATCCCAAATCCCGGCTCCTCACATCCGCTGCACACCCAACACCACCGCCAACCGGCGCACCCGCCGCATCACATCGGCCAGATGCTTGCGGTCGTGCACTTCGATCGCGAAGCGCATGATCGCGATGTTGGAATCGCGTTCGAGGTATTCGACCCGGTCGATGTTGGACTCGGCTTCGGCGATCGCGGCCGCGACCTGGGCCAGCGAGCCGGGGCGGTTGTCGACTTCGATCCGCAGCGCGGCGGCGAAGTCACCCGAGACCTGGCGGTCCCAGCCGATCGCGACCCAGCGGTCGGGCGACTTGCGGTACTCGGCGACGTTCGGGCAATCCAGGCGATGCACCACGATGCCCTTGCCGGCGGTGTGGTAGCCCATGATTTCGTCGCCCGGCAACGGCAGGCAACAGTTGGCGAAACTGATCACGCCGCGCTCGGCGCCGGTGATCAGGATCTTGTCTTCGGGCAGGCGCGGGCGATCGATCGAACGGCCGCGGGCCTTGCCCGGTGCTTCGCGCGCCAGCGCTAGCGCGACCTGGTTGGGCATGCGGTTGCCGAGCGCGATGTCGGCCAGCAGCGCTTCCAGGCGCGGATAACGATTTTCCGCCAGATACGCGTCGAGCCGCTGCGCCGGGGTGCGGTCGAGCGAGGTCTCCAGCACTTCCAGCGCGCGGTCGAGCATGCGATGGCCGAGCTGCACCGCGTCTTCGTGTTCGAGTTGCTTGAGCTGTTGACGGATCGAGGTACGCGCCTTGCCCGAGACCACGAACTCCAGCCACTGCGGCTTGGGCGTGGACGACTTGGCGGTGATGATCTCGACCCGCTGGCCGCTGGCGAGCTTGGTCCGCAACGGCACCAGCTTGCCGTCGACGCGCGCGGCGACCGCGCGGTTGCCGACGTCGGTATGCACCGCATAGGCGAAGTCGAGCGCGGTGGAATTGCGCGGCAACGACAGGATGTCGCCCTTGGGCGTGAACAGGTAGACCTCGTCCGGGAACAGGTCGACCTTGACGTTTTCGAGGAACTCCAGCGACGAACCGGTCGAACGCTGCGATTCGACCAGGCTGGCGATCCAGCTGTGCGCGCGCGATTGCGCGCTGTTGGGACCTTCGCCGCCGTGCTTGTACGACCAGTGTGCGGCGATGCCGCGTTCGGCGATCAGGTCCATGTCCTCGGTGCGGATCTGCACTTCCACCGGCGAACCGTAAGGGCCGAACAACACCGTGTGCAGCGATTGGTAGCCGTTGGCCTTCGGGATCGCGATGAAATCGCGGAAGCGCGAATCCAGCGGCTTGTACGCCGAATGGGCGACACCGAGCGCGTGATAACAGTCCGGCACGCTCTTGACCACGATGCGGAAACCGAACACGTCCATGACCTGGGTGAAGCTCTTATGCTCGTGATGCATCTTGGTGTAGATGCTCCACGGCGATTTCACCCGGCTGATCAGGCGATGTTGAAGCTTCTCCTTCGCCAGCCGCTGGGCCAGATGCGCTTCGATCTGCACCAGCGACTCGCGCCGTACCACCGGCTGGGTGCGGATGCGCTTTTCGACCACGGCGTGACGCCATGGATGCAGCGCGCGGAAGCCCAGGTCCTGCAGCTCGGCCTTGATCAGGTTCATGCCCAGACGCTGGGCGATCGGCGCGTAGATTTCCAAGGTCTCGCGTGCGATGCGTTCGCGCGCTTCGGCGCTCTGCGCGCCGAGGGTGCGCATGTTGTGCAGGCGGTCGGCGAGCTTGATCAGGATCACGCGCAAGTCGCGCGCCATCGCCAGCAACATCTTGCGGAAGCTCTCGGCCGCCGCTTCCTGGCGATCGCGGAACTGCAGCTTGTCTAGCTTGGTGACGCCGTCGACCAGTTCGGCCACGGTCGGACCGAACTCGGTCGCCAGGCATTCGCGGGTCAGCGGGGTGTCTTCGATGGTGTCGTGCAGGATCGCCGCGACCAGGGTCTCGACGTCCAGACCCTGCTCGGCCAGAACCTTGGCCACCGCGACCGGATGAGTGATGTAGGGCTCGCCCGACTTGCGGGTCTGCCCGGCATGCGCGGCCGCGCCGACCGCCCAGGCGCGGCGCAGCTGATGGCGCTGCGCTTCGGGCAGGTAGTGCGCGGCGAGCTCGAGCTCGCGCACGTAGTCCGGCAGCTCCGTGTCCTCGGCAGCGGCAGGATAAGTTTTCAGCGCGGGCTCGGCAGGGGTCATAACGGAAATTTACGCGGGCGGGAGCGCATGGCGCAACGCATTACGTACTTTGAATGTGGCGACGGCTCGATTCTGCGCAAGCACACGGTCACGGCTTGCGCAGTTGGCGGGCGGTTCGGTTCAGGCTGGGCCTGGCTGTCGGGCGATTCCGGGTGCTACGTGCCGGTCGATTATTCGACCTCCCCGCCCCGATCCGGCCTTCAAATCTGTTATCTGAAGCCGGCCGCTTGAAGGCGGTTGCCCGAAGTCTTTGTGGGCGCGGCGCCGGCGCCGGCGCTGTTCGAACAGGTTATCGGGAAGTTCCAGCTCGAGCGGAACGGACCGCGTCGCGCCGAAGCGCCGCGCACGAAACCAGGCTCGCACGGACGCGATCTCGTCGGGAAAGCCAGCTGGCCGCGTCCGCAAAGCCTCGCCCCGTGCGGTTCTCCAGGCTTCCATGCCGGCCCGGCCTCGGCCACAAACGAAAACGGCCCCGCCGAGGCGGAGCCGTTTGTCGATCCGGATCGTCCGCGCGCGGGCGCGGAGCCGCTTGGATCAGTCGTCGCCCTTGGACAGGTCGTCGTCGGCGACCACTTCGGCCGCGGCCCATTCCAGGGCTTCGCGTTCCTTGCGCTCGCGCTCGGCCTTCTCGACCGCGTCGATGTATTCCGGGTTGACCTGACGCGCGGCGATTTCGCGCAGCGCCAGCACGGTCGGCTTGTCGTTGGCTTCGCTGTTGTCCAGCTGCGGCTCGACGCCGTTGGCCAGTTGGCGCGCGCGCTTGGCGGCCAGCATGACGAGTTCGAAGCGGTTATCGACCACTTCCAGGCAATCTTCGACGGTGATGCGGGCCATGGGGCTCCTGCGGCCGGTGCGGCCGTCTTTGTAATGCGGATGGGGACCGGGAAGTTTAGTCGCTGTGCCCGGCGGGAGCAAGGTTTTGGTGACCGGGGCCTTGTGAATCAACCAGATAAGGCCGGGATGGGCGCTATCGGGGCGGGGTCGAGCGGCGATTGCAGGGCCGGACAGGCCTCGAGGTGGCGCAGTGACCGATTGGCGCGGTCGCGGCTTGCGCCGCTCCTATTAGTCGGACTTCGCCGCCGCGCGGCTATCTGAATCCCGAATCCCTAATCCCTAATCTCCAATCCCGGCCGCCAATCAATCCGCCAGCAACGCCGTGATCAGGCGCGAATGCCGCGCGACCTGCGGTTCGCGGCGCAGCCGGCTGGCCAGGAAGATCGCGCACATCTCGTCCACGGCGGTGTCGAAGATCTCGTTGACGATGACGTAGTCGAACTCGCCGTAGTGCGACATCTCCTCGCGCGCGGCGTCCAGGCGCTGGCCGATCACCTGCTCGCTGTCCTGGCCGCGAGAACGCATGCGCGACTCCAGCGCGTCGCGCGACGGCGGCAGGATGAACACGCTGACCGCGTCGGGCACCTTGGCGCGCACTTGGCGCGCGCCCTGCCAGTCGATTTCCAGCAGCACGTCCTTGCCGGCCGACAGGAACGGTTCGACCGACTGCCGCGCCGAGCCCTTCCAGTCGCCGTGGACGCGCGCGTATTCGAAGAAATCCCCGGCCTCGACCATCGCCTCGAACTCCTGCGCGCTGACGAAGTGGTAGTGCTCGGCGTGACGCTCGCCCGGACGCGGCTGGCGCGAGGTGAACGAGATCGACAGGCGGATGTTCGGATCGCGCGCGAGCACCGCGTTGACGATGCTGGATTTTCCGGCCCCGGAGGGAGCGGCGACGATGTAGAGGGTTCCGCGCATGAAGGTAAGTAAGAATCCGGTTGCTGTCCCCTTCTCCCGCTTGCGGGAGAA
>NZ_LMHM01000002.1:173-30138 GCF_001427785.1 Lysobacter sp. Root690 | reverse complement strand
GAGCTAGCGCCCCTCACCCCAACCCCTCTCCCGCCAGCGGGAGAGGGGCTCGTGGTTACTCGATGTTCTGAATCTGCTCGCGCACCTGATCGATCAGTACCTTGAGCTCCACCGCCGCCGCCGAGCTGCGCGCGTCGACCGACTTGGAACCCAGGGTGTTGGCTTCGCGGTTGAATTCCTGCAGCAGGAAGTCCAGGCGGCGGCCGACCGCTTCGCGCAGCTTGAGCACGCGCCGCGCTTCGGACACGTGCGAATCGAGCCGGTCGAGTTCTTCGTCGACGTCGAGCTTCTGCAGCCACAGCACCAGTTCCTGCTCCACGCGGCCGTTGTCAGCCGGCTGGGCCAGGTCGGCCAGGCGCGCTTCGAGCTTGACGCGCTGGCCGGTGCGGATCGCCGGCATCATCGCGCGCACGTCGGCGGCGATCCGGGCGATGCCGTCGATGCGTTCGCCGATCACCGCCGCCAGCTTGCCGCCTTCGCGTTCGCGCGAGGCGACGAATTCGTCCAGCACGCTGTCGAGCAGGCTCAGCGCTTCGGCCTGCAACGCGGCCGGGTCGGTGCTCGGCGCCTGCAGCACGCCGGGGAACTGCAGCAGATCGGTGAAGTCGGTGCGCAGCGCCGGGAAGCGCGCCGACAGGTCGATCGCCAGATCGCTCAGTTCGCGCAGCCGGGTTGGATTGAGTTGCAGCGCATCGCCGCCTTCGGGCGCGCGCAGGCGCAGGCTCAGGTCGATCTTGCCGCGGCTGATCCGCGAACCCACGCGTTCGCGCAGCGCCGGTTCCAGCACGCGCAGCTCGTCGGCCAGGCGCACGCCGAGTTCGAGGAAGCGGTGGTTGACCGAGCGCAGCTCGCAACCGAGCGTGCCCCAGGGTGTCACGCGTTCGCCGCTGGCGAAGGCGGTCATGCTGCGAATCATTCGGAAATCCCGAGCCTACAGGGAGCGAATGGTAAACTCGCCGGCCCTCAAACGGTAAATCCGCCTCATGACCGGTCCCAACGCCGCTCCCGCCCAGGCTCCGGCCGGCCCGCTCGTCCGCCCCAGCGGCCGCACCGCGGAGCAGATGCGCGAGGTCCGGATCGAGCGCGGCTACACCGCTCACGCCGAAGGCTCGGTGCTGGTCAGCTTCGGCCAGACCCGGGTGCTGTGCACCGCCAGCGTCGACAACAAGGTGCCCGGTTTCCTGCGCGGCAAGGGCGAGGGCTGGGTCACCGCCGAGTACGGCATGCTGCCGCGCGCCACCCATACGCGCAGCGATCGCGAGGCCGCGCGCGGCAAGCAGGGCGGCCGGACCCTGGAAATCCAGCGCCTGATCGGCCGCGCCCTGCGCGCCTGCATCGACCGCAAGGCGCTCGGCGAACGCACCATCACCCTGGACTGCGACGTGCTGCAGGCCGACGGCGGCACCCGCACCGCGGCGATCACCGGCGCCTACGTGGCCCTGGTCGACGCGATCCGCTGGCTGCAGGCGCGGCGCGAGATCACCCGCGACCCGATCTTCGGCGCGGTCGCGGCGGTCTCGGTCGGCGTGTACCGCGGCGTGCCGGTGCTGGACCTCGACTATGCCGAGGACAGCGACTGCGATACCGACATGAATGTCGTGATGAACGATGGCGGCGGGTTTATCGAGCTGCAGGGCACGGCCGAGGGGCATGCGTTTCGGCGCTCGGAACTCGATGGGTTGCTGGCGTTGGCCGAGGCGGGTATCGCCGAGTTGGTGCTCAAGCAGCGCGAGGCGTTGGCGGGGTGAGTTTTTGCTGGTTAGGTACGAGTTGAATCGTCCAGTGACCGCGCCTTCTCCGCCGTCATTGCCCGGTGAACGCGCCCTCTCCTTCCGTCATTCCCGCGAAGGCGGGCTCCGCTTTACTTCGGCGCAGCCGAACATCCAGTGACTTGGACGGGCTGACGGAAACGACGGTGCTCGCATGACCCGCGCTGAAGTCACTGGATTCCCGCTTTCGCGGGAATGACGAGCAAAAGCGTTCGAAACTTGTCCAGTGGCGCGCGCTTCTACCGTCATTGCCCAGCGACCGCGCCCCCTCCTACCGTCATTCCCGCGAAGGCGGGAATCCAGTGACTTGGACGGGCTGACGAAAACGACGTTGCTCGCATGACCCGCGCTGAAGTCTCTGGATTCCCGCCTTCGCGGGAATGACGAGCAAAAGCGTCAAGCAAAAGCGTTCGGAATTTGTCCAGCGATCGCGCCCTCTCTTGCCGTGCAAGTACGCGCGGTGATGATCGCCCGAACCACACCAAACCTCGCGCTTATCACGAGATCTTTTGCTGGCGAGCCCTGGGCGACAAGCCATCGGGCTGACCCGACGCCCACGTCCGCGATAGCGACCACCTCACACAGCGCGTGAACACATCCGCGCACCAAGTCTCAAATTTCGCCACCCGCGCTGAACTTCACCGCGCATCCGCGATCATTCTCGCCAGCCGCCGAAAGGCCGTCGCCGCGGCCTATTTTGGCGAACGATTTCGCCGGTCGATTCCGCCGGGCAATCGCGGCACGCCACACCACGCCCCCGCACGAGGTCACGCATGAACCGCAGCATCGGCAGCATCACCCTGGTCGTAGCCGATTACGACGAGGCCATCGCGTACTACACGAAATCCCTGGGTTTCAGCCTGCTCGAAGACATCGACCAAGGCGGCGGCAAGCGCTGGGTGCGGGTCGCGCCGGCGCACGGCGCGCAGACCGCGCTGCTGCTCGCGCAGGCCGCGAACGACGCGCAGCGCGAGCGCGTAGGCGACCAGACCGGCGGCCGGGTCGGCTTTTTCCTGCACACCGACGACTTCCATCGCGACCACGCGGCGATGCTCGAACGCGGGGTGCGCTTCGCGGAATCTCCACGCGTCGAGACCTACGGCACGGTCGCTGTTTTTGAAGACCTGTACGGTAATCGCTGGGATTTGCTGGAATTGAAGGCATGAGATTAGTGCTGGCCAGCAGCAACGCCGGGAAGCTGGTGGAGCTGCGCGACCTGCTGCGCGACACCGGCATCGACCTGGTGGCGCAATCCGACTTGGGGGTCGAGGACGTGGAGGAAACCGGCAGCACGTTCGTCGAGAACGCGTTGCTGAAGGCGCGTCATGCCTGTCAGGTCACCGGCCTGCCGGCCCTGGCCGACGACTCGGGCATCTGCGTCGACGCGCTCGGCGGCGCCCCCGGCCTGTACTCGGCGCGCTATCACCGCCACGGCGACGCCCAGGGCAACATCGACAAACTGCTGACCGCGCTCAAGGACGTCCCCGACGACCAGCGTGGCGCACATTTCTATGCGGTGATCGTGCTGCTGCGCCATGCCGGCGATCCGCGTCCGATCATCGCCGAGGGCGTCTGGCACGGCCGCATCGCCCGGCAACGCCAGGGCGAGCGCGGCTTCGGCTATCAGCCGGTGTTTTTCGACACCCAGTACAACGTGTCGGCCGGCGAGATCGACGACGCGATCAAGAACAAAGTCAGCCATCGCGCCCGCGCGCTGGCGATTCTGCGCGAGCGCCTCGCGGAGCTGAGCCCATGAACCGGATGCTGCGCGCCGATGCCCCGCAGCGCCGCGCCTTCCGTACCGGCGGCCACACCGTGCTGTCGGTGGCGGTGCTGTACCTGCTGGCGATGCCGATCGCGATCTGGATACGCCAGGACGGCCTGCGCGCCGGCGCCCCCAGCTTCGGCAGCGAGATCGAACTGGCGTTGTGGCTGTTGGCCGGGCTGGTCGGGCTGGTCGCCCTGGCCGCGGTCCAGCGGGTCAGCCTGGACGCCGCGCTCGGCAACCCGTCGGTCGGCGGCGCCATCCGCTGCGCCAACATCACCAGCGGCCACCGCAGCCGGGTGTTCGAACCGCGCGAAGTGGTCGCGATGTCGCTGCACCGGGCCAAGGACGGGCGCATGCGCCTGACCTCGACCCTGGAACTGCGCCTGGCCCCGGCCCCGCACCGCGCCTGGGACACAGTGACCGTGTTCGACGGCGAAATGTCCGGCGACGGCCACGCCGAGCCGCTGGCGACGATCATGCATCTGGTCGTCCAGGCCCGCCCGGACGTGCAACTGGACGCCAATCTGCGCGCCCTGCTGGCGACCCGCCGCTACGGCGCGACGCCCGACCGGTAAGCTATCGGTTCCCCTGCTACCGATACCGGGCCCCGGCGCCCGGCCCGCGCTGTTGACTCCTGCCCTGACCACCCCGCCGTTGTCGCTGTACGTCCACCTGCCCTGGTGCGTGCGCAAATGCCCGTACTGCGACTTCAATTCACATGAAGGCCGCGGCGCGCTGCCGTTCGACGCCTACGTCGAGGCCCTGATCGCCGACTTGGAACACGACCTGCCGCTGGTCTGGGGCCGTACCGTGCACAGCGTGTTCTTCGGCGGCGGCACCCCGAGCCTGTTCCCGCCGGAATTCATCGACCGCTTCCTGCAGGCCGCCAGCGCGCGCCTGCGCTTCGCGCCCGGGGCCGAGATCACCCTGGAAACCAACCCGGGCACGGCCGAGCACGGCCGTTTCGAGCTGTACAAGGCGGCCGGAGTCAACCGGCTGAGCTTCGGCATCCAGAGCTTCGACGACGGCTGTCTCAAGCGCCTGGGCCGCATCCACGACAGCGGTGAGGCCGAGGCGGCGGTGAAGTTGGCCCAGGACGCCGGCTTCGACAATCTCAATCTCGACCTGATGTACGCCCTGCCCGGTCAGACCCTGGCCATGGCCGAACACGACCTGCAGCGCGCATTCGCGCTCGATCCGGCGCACGTCTCGCATTACCAGCTGACCCTGGAACCCAACACCGTATTCGCCGCGCGCCCGCCGCAGGGCATTCCCGACGAAGACGGCGCCTGGGACATCCAGGAACATTGCCAGGCGTTGCTGGCCGAACACGGCTATATCCAGTACGAAGTCAGCGCCTACGCCCGCGAAGGCCGCCGCTGCCAGCACAACCTCAATTACTGGCGCTACGGCGATTACCTCGGGATCGGCGCCGGCGCCCACGGCAAGATCACCCTGGGTGCCGAGCAGGACATCCTGCGGCGCTGGAAACTCAAGCACCCAACCCAGTACCTGGCCGCCGCCGGCACCGCCGCGGCGATCGGCGGCGACGACCGGATCGCGCCGGCGCGGCGGCCGTTCGAATACATGCTCAATGTGCTGCGGCTGGTCGAGGGCTTTTCGCTGAGCTCGTTCGAGTCGTGCACCGGGTTGGAGCGCGCGGCGATCGAGCCGCAATTGCAGGCGGGCTACGCCGCCGGCTGGCTGCAGCGCGACGGCGACCGGGTCCAGCCGACCGAGTTGGGCCGGCGCTTCACCAACGACGTGGTCGCGCTGTTCCTGCCCGAATGATCGCGGCGCGCGGTGCTGGCCGGCGCGGTGGGTCGCCAGTTCGGTAGCTCGGCCGGCCCAGATGCCACCTCACAACGTCACCACCGCAACCACGACACACTCGGCCCTGGCCGCTACGCAGTAGGCACCGCGTTTGTGCCAATGGTCGCCTCCTGTCGGCTGCACGCTACGCCCGCACCGGTTCGGGCTGGCTTGTGGCCCGGGAGGCGTGGTTATATCTCGCGGTCGTCAGTACCCAAAGCCCATGTCCGCCACGTTCGACCCTCTGGACGCCTCGCCGCGGGCCACCTTGGCCACCGCCGCCTTGCCTCGCCGCGTGCGCCGGCTGCTCGAGCAGTTGTATGCGCTGGTCAGCGACGAGATCGCGCCGCTGCTGGAACGCATGCTCGCCGAGTACGAGCAGCAGTTGTTCCGCCAGGCCGATCAGGCCCGCAATCCGAGTTTGCAGTCGGGGTATCTGGAGACCCTGCGGCTGGTGCGGTTGCGGCGGGCGGATTTGATTCCTCGGTATTTACTCGGGCTGGAAACGGCGCTTACTCGGTTGAGGGAAGGCGCGGCGGTGGCTGCGCGTCCAGTTACTAATTCGGCGCCTCATTTTCGCGAGCTTCGGTTGGTCGAAGACAGCGAAGTCGACGAAAACACCGTGCTGCGCGCGGTGGCCAGCCGCCACGAGTCGCGCGCCGGGTTGGGCTTGCTGCTGCTTGGCCAGCGCTTCGGCGTACTCGCCGGCGCGCCCGCGTTCGACAGCGAGCGTCTGCCGGTCGGTCCGCAACGGCTGATCCGCAGCTTCGCCGAAGCCTGCCAGCCGCTGCAGATCAGCCTGGAATCGCGGCTGGACCTGTACCGGGTGTTCGACCAGCAGGTGATGCTGGGCTACGCGGCGATGGTCGAATCGATGAACGCCCTGCTGGCGCGCGAGAACGTGCTGCCGAGCCTGTCGTTCGTGCCGCTGCGGACCCGCCCGAGCGCGCAGAATCCGGCCGCCGATGGCTTGGCCGTGCCTGCGGCCGAACCGGTGCGGCGTGCGTCCGCCAGCGATCCCGCCGGCGAACGCCGCAACGACCCGGCGCGCGGCGCCGGCGGCGAACTCAACGCCGGCCCGCGCACCGGCGCGAACGCCGGACCGACCCACGAACCGGCCGCCAAGCCCGCGCGCGAAAACGACCAGCCGCGTCCGCACACCGCCTGGCCGGGCCAGCCCGCCACCATCGCATCCGCCGACGCGGTCGACTTCGCGACCCTGCAGCAATGGCTCGGCGAACGCCGCGAACTGGTCGACAAGCTGCGCCCACGCGCGCAGCCGTCGGCGCCGGCGACCGCGCTCAACACCGCCGACCTGCTGGACGCGCTCAATCAACTCAAGGACGAACTGCCGCGCGGCCCGCAGCCGCTGCGCAAGGTCGCCGACCTGCGCCAATCGCTGTTGGCGGCGCATGAGCGCAACGACCGCGGCGACGACAACACCGACACCGACACCGAACGTCCGACCGCGCTGTCGCGCGACGACGGCGACGTGTTCGACCTGCTCGACCTGCTTTACGGCGAGATCGAACAGCGCCTGCGCGGCGATGCGATGATCTCGACCCTGCTCAATCGCCTGCAGGCGCCGTTGCTGCACGCGGCGCTGCAGGACCGCTCGCTGCTCGAACACAGCGGGCATCCGGCGCGGCAGTTGCTCAACACCGTCGCCGAGGCCGGCGCGCGCTGGACCCCGACCGAGGAAGTCGACCCGCAGTTGCACGAGCCGCTGCGTCAGGCGGTCGATCACGTGATCGAGCATTACAAAGTCGCGCCCGGCGCCTTCGACACCGCCAACCAGCGCCTGCAGGAACATCTGCAGACCATGGCGCGCAAGGCCGAAGTCAGCGAGCGGCGCCACATCGAGGCCGCGCGCGGCAAGGAAAAACTCGAACTGGCCAAGCGCCGCGCCAATCAGGCGATCGAAGCGAGCACCGTCGACCAACGCCTGCCGCGTTTCGTCCAGACCCTGCTCAGCCAGGCCTGGGCCGACGTGCTGACCCTGACCCTGCTGCGCCACGGCGAGGAATCCGACGCTTGGCGGCGCCAGCTCGCGATCACCGAGCAGATCGTCGCCGCCAACCTGACCGGCGTCGGTGCCACCGCTCCGTGCGGGCTCGACGCCGATATCGAACATGCCCTGACCCTGGTCGGTTATCACGCCGACGATGCAGGCGCGATCTCGCGCCAGCTCACGATCGGCCCGGCGCTGACCGACGAAGCCGCTTCGCGCACCGAACTGGCGGTGAAGCTGCGCTCGCGCGTGCGCCTGGGCGAGGAAGGCCACGCGCCGGCCCCACGCTCATCGCTGTCACCGCGCGACGAGCGCGAACAGGCCTGCTGGGAACAGATCCGCGCGCTGCCGTTCGGCACCTGGTTCGAATTCGTGCAGAACCAGCAGGGCGACGCGGTGCGTCGGCGCCTGTCGTGGTTCAGCCCGGTCACCGACAACGCCTTGTTCGTCAATCAACGCGGCCAGCGCGTGGGCGAGCAATCGCTCGACAGCCTGGCGCGGATGCTCGCGCGCGGGCAGGTGCGGATCGTGGTCGAGGAACGCAGCCGGCTGGTCGATCGCGCCTGGCACGCGGCGCTGGACGTGCTGCGCGGCTTCGGCGGCAACCGCGCGCCCGCCAACGACGGGGCAGGCACGAATGAGGCCGGCGCATGAACGAGGAATACCGCCGCACCCGCCGCCGCCGCATCGTCGAGACCGTGCAGGTGGTCGACACCATGACCGAGACCGTGATCGGCCATCTGGGCAATCTGTCCGAGACCGGGATGATGCTGATCGCCAGCGCGCCGCTGGTCGACGACGCGCTGTACCAGTTGCGCTTCAACCTGCGCGACGCGCCGCAGCACGCCTCGCCGATCGAAGTCGGCGCCCACCTGCTGTGGCAGGACCGAGCGAGCGTCCCGGGCCAGACCTGGACCGGCTTTCGCTTCATCGCCATGCCGGAGGACGGCATGCAGCATTTGCGTCAGTGGCTGGATTCGCCGGGCGCCAGTTACGAGTAACGCTGTTCCCTTCTCCCGCTTGCGGGAGAAGGTGCCCGANGCGCGGGCACCGCGACGCAAACAGCCAGCGCCCCTCACCCCAACCCCTCTCCCGCTTTGCGGGAGAGGGGCATAGCGCATGCGGCAAATCCAGCCCAGCGCGCAATACGGCAAAATAGCCGCGTTTCCCCAGCCGAAGCCCCGCAATGACCGCCCCCGCCCGCACCGCCGATCCGTCCGCGTCCCGCTCCATCGCCGACCTGTACGCGCAGCATTTCGCCGAACTGCAACGCCGCACCGAACAGGCGCTGGCGCGCGGCGGGTTCGATCATCTGGTCGTTCCCAGCGGCACCCTGCACTACCAGGTGTTCGACGACCGCGACTATCCGTACGCGGCGAACCCGCAGTTCAAGGCCTGGGTGCCGCTGACCCGCAACCCGGGCAGCTGGCTGGTCGCCACGCCCGGGCAGACGCCCAAACTGATCTACCTGCAGCCCTTCGACTACTGGCATGTCGTGCCGCAGGCGCCCAGCGGCTGGTGGGTCGAGCATTTCGACGTGATCGTGATCCGCACGCCCGAGGAAGCGCTCGCCCATCTGCCCAAGGACCCGGCGCGTTGCGCCATCCTCGGCGAGCCGCTCAGCACGCTCGGCGAGTTCGCGCCGAACAACCCGCAGCCGGTGATCGACTATCTCGAATACCACCGCGCGTTCAAGACCCCGTACGAAGTGGCGATGATGCGCGAGGCAACGCGCAAGGGCGTGCGCGCGCACCGCGCCGCCGAAGCCGCGTTCCGCGCCGGCCGCAGCGAGTTCGACATCCACCTGGCCTACTGCGCCGCCGCGCGCCAGGACAGCAACGAACTGCCGTACAACAACATCGTCGCCCTCAACCAGAACGGCGCGGTGCTGCACTACATGGAACTCGATCGCGAGGCGCCGGCGCAGTCGCGCAGCTTCCTGATCGATGCCGGCGCCAGCCATCACGGCTATGCCTGCGACATCACCCGCAGCTACGCCAGCGACGCTGGCAGCGAGTTCCAGGCGCTGATCGACGCCGTGGACGCGGCGCAATTGGTCATGTGCGATCAAGTCCGCGCCGGCACCGACTACAAGCGCATCCACCTCGATGCGCATCTGGCGCTGGCCGGCATCCTCAAGGATTTCGGCGTGCTGAAAACCAGCGCGGAAGCGGCGGTGGAAACCGGCGTCAGCGGGGTGTTCTTCCCGCACGGCATCGGCCATGGCATCGGCCTGCAGGTGCACGAAGTCGCCGGTTTCGCCGCGTCCGATCGCGGCGGCCGTATCGACAAGCCCAACGGTCATCCGTATCTACGTTTGACCCGGGTACTGGAACCCGGCATGGCGGTGACGATCGAGCCGGGTTTGTATTTCGTCGATCTGCTGCTGGATGGATTGCGCAAGGGCGAACACGCCGACAGCGTCGACTGGAACCGCATCGACCAGTTCCGCCCGTTCGGCGGCATCCGCATCGAGGACGACGTGGTCTGCACCGACGCCGCGCCGCTCAACCTCACCCGTGACGAATTCGCCGCGAGCGCCTGAGCCACGCATGCAGCGCATCTTGTTCGTCTGCAGCCAGAACAAGCTGCGCAGCCCGACCGCCGAGCAGGTGTTCGGCGGCCGCGACGATCTGGAAGTGGCCTCGGCCGGGCTCAATCACGACGCCGAGCAGCCGCTCGGCGCCGAGTTGGTCGAATGGGCGCAGTTGATCTTCGTGATGGAGAAGGCCCAGCGCAGCAAGCTGCAACACAAGTTCCGGCCGCAGCTGCGCGGCAAGCGCGTGGTCTGCCTGGATATTCCCGACGACTACGACTACATGGCGCCGGCATTGGTGACCTTGCTGCAGGCACGGGTGCCGCGGCATCTGTGATCGGCGCGCCGCATGTACGGCACGCCGCGCACCATCACCAGACCTTGAACACCCGTCCGCTCTGGATGCCTTCGACGCTGCGCTGATAACCCAGCGCCGCGCGCGCGGCGGTGACCGGTTCGAAGCCGGGGAAGAACGGGCCGTAGTCGGCCCACGATTCGCTCAGCACATTCGGGCTGACCGCGTTGATGCGCAGCCCGCGCTTGAGTTCGAACGCGGCGCCCTGGACGAAGCCCTCGATCGCGCGATTGACCGCGCTGGCGTTGGCGCCGGCCTTGATCGGTTCCTCGGCGACGATGCCGGTAGTCAAGGTGATCGAACCGCCGTCGTTGAGATGCTGTTGGCCGAGCAAGGCCAACCGCACCTGCCCGAGCAGCTTGTCGTTGAGGCCGATCGCGAAGTCCGACGGCTTCATCGATTCCAGCGGGCCGAAATGCAGCACGCCGGCCGCCGACACGATCGCGTCGAGCTTGCCGGTGCGCGCGAACAAGGCCTCGACGCTGGCGTCGTCGGTGATGTCGACCGGGTAATCGGCGCTGCTGCGGCCGGCGGCGAGAATCTCGTGATGCTTGAGGGTGTCGGCGATGGCGCGACCGAGGGTGCCGCTGGCGCCGACGAGCAGGATCTTCATGACGGGAATTCCGGTGGGGAGACAGGACGCCAGTCTGCGCGCCATGGCGTCGACGGTGAATGCGCTAGGATTTCGCGCTCCCCTAACTGACGGTTAGCCCATGGACAAGCTGCGCAGCATGGCCGTGTTCGTGGCGGTGGCCGAGACCGGCAGCTTCGCCGCCGCGGCTCAGGCCGAACACCTGTCGGCGGTGATGGTCGGCAAGCACATCAAGCAATTGGAAGACCACCTCGGCGCGCGCCTGCTTCAGCGCGATACGCGCAAGCAGCACCTCACCGAAGTCGGCGCCGCATTTCTCGACGATTGCCGGCGCATCCTCGATCAGGTACGCCACGCCGAATCGGTCGCCGAGCGCCTGCGCGACGACGACCGTCCGCGCGGGCGGTTGCGGGTGACCGCGCCGTTCACGCTGGGCGGTAGCGCGGTCGCGGACGTGGTGGCCGAATTCCTGCAGCGCCATCCCGAGGTCTCGGTCGATCTGGTGCTGTCCGACCGCATGTCCGATGTGATCGCCGAAGCCTTCGATGCGGCGATCCGGATCGGCCCGCTCGCCGATTCCGATCATCTGGTGGCGCGGCCGCTGCGGCCTTACCGCATGATCGTCGCCGCCTCGCCCGAGTACCTGCGCACGCGCGGCACCCCGACCGATCCGCGCGAACTGCTCGATCACAGCTGCCTGAGTCATCTGCTGTGGAATCGCGACGCCGGCTGGCGTTTCGATTCACTCTCGGCCGAGCCGCTGCGCGTGAGTGGGCGCTTCGCATCCAACCACGGCGAAGCCTTGCGGCGCGCGGCGCTGGCCGGTTGCGGCATCGTGTTGCAACCCGAAGTGCTGCTGGCGCAGGACATCGCCGCGGGCCGTCTGGTAGCGCTGTTCGAAAACGAGTTGCCTCCGCCGCGGCCGGTGCATCTGCTGTATCCGCGCGATCGGCAGCCTTTGCCGAAGCTCAGCCGGTTTGTGGAGTTGGTGTTGGAGCGGATGGGGCCGGATGGTGTGGGGCTGGAGCGTTGAGTGGACGCTTGGCGCGAGCGTCATTGGCTTTCGTGCTGCGCTGGAGCTTTCCACTGACGTTTCTACTGAGCACTTTCAAGCATTCGCGACTCCGCGCCTTCACGCCGCTGCGGCTTTAACCAAAGACGTCAGCCCAACATCCCCACCGACCACGAACCTCCAATGAAGGACCCCCTCTTTGTAAAAGGGGGGCCAGGGGGGATTTGCTTTGGCTTTGGCTTTTTGGACAACAACAGCGCAGAGGCAGAGCAATAGCAAAAGCAAAAGCAAATCCCCCCTGCCCCCCTTTTACAAAGGGGGGAACAGCAAAAGCCGCGCTGCTCGGGCTTGAGCTTCATTTCCCTCCTCACCTCCAGCGCTGCGAAGCCACCAACTCGCGTTAGCAAGCGCACACCCGGAGGGCGACGCGCATGGATGCGCGTCGCGCGCCACCGGGACAGGATGTCCCGTATGGCGCGTGCCCGCGTAAGCACCGCACTTGCGGGCCTTTGATCCAAANTTTCTTTTGTCGCTTTTGACAAAAGAAAGTGACCCGCCGCTTTAGTGGCGGAAGCTTTTGATCCTGCTCAAAAGCTTCAGAACTTCAGAGCTTTTGTGGCAGCGTTGCAGGCCATCGGCGGCGTAAAAGCAAATCCCCCCTGCCGCCCTTTTACAAAGGGGGGGGAAAGCAAAGGCGGCTCGCTGGAAGAATTTGTGGCGCACGGACCGGGCAAGAAGAAACAACACGAGACAAGACGGAACAAGACGAAAACGAAGCGAGTCGCGTCTGATCGAAGTCACGACGAATCACGTCGAGACGAGTCGAGTCGGTTCGCGTCGGTTCGCGTTCAAGCGAGCCGATACCGAATCGAATCAATGCGAAGCGAGCCGAGTCGACCCACTCCAAACCACCCAACCCTCAAGCCGCCCGCCGCTGCCCCATCAACGCCTCGATCTCATCCGCGCTGCGCGCCAACTTATCGGTCAACACCTCGCAACCGTCCTTGCCGATCACCACGTCGTCCTCGGTGCGAATACCGATGCCGCGCCATTTCGGATCGACCGTGGTGTCGTCGCTGGACACGTACAGCCCCGGTTCGATGGTGAACACCATGCCCGGTTCGAGCAGACGCGATTCGCCGTCGATGCGGTATTCGCCGACATCGTGAACGTCCAGACCAAGCCAATGCCCGGTCTTGTGCCGATAGAACCGGCGGTAGCTGCCGTCGGCGAGGTTGCGTTCGAGCTTGCCCTTGAGCAGGCCCAGCCGCAGCAGGCCTTCGGTCAGGGTTTCCACCGCGGCCAGATGCCCGGCCTCGTACGGCAGACCCGGCCGTGCCTGCGCCAAGGCCGCGGCCTGGGCGGCGCCGACCAGATCGTGCAGCGCGCGTTGCGCCGGGCTGAAACGGCCGTTGACCGGGAAGGTGCGGGTGATGTCGGCGGCGTAGCCGCGGTATTCGGCGCCGGCGTCGATCAGGACCAGATCGCCGTCGCGCGAGGCCGCGTTGTTGGCGCGGTAATGCAGCACGCAGGCATTGCTGCCGGCGCCGACGATGCTGCCGTAGGCGGGCTCGGCATCGAAACGGCGGAACACCGCCTCGACCTCGGCCTGCAGTTCGTACTCGCGCATGCCCGGCCGCGCCGCGCGCATCGCCGCTTCGTGGGCGAGCACGCTGATGTCGGCGGCGCGCTGCATGAAGCGCAGCTCGTCGCGGTCCTTGAACAAGCGCAGTTCGTCGAGCAGATGCCCCAGCACCAGAAACTCGTGCGGCGGCTGCGCGCCCTGACGGACCATCTCGCGCACCCGGTTGACCCAGCCGATCAGCTTGAGATCGAAGTCGGTGTCGCGGCCGAAGTGGTAGTACACCCGGGTGCGGCCTTCGAGCAGGCCCGGCAGGATGTCGTCCAGGTCGGTGATCGGGTACGCATCGTCCAGGCCGAACGCGTCGACCGCGCTTTCCGGGCCATAGCGCGGGCCGTCCCAGGCTTCGCGCTCGGCGTCGCGCTCGCGGCAGAACAGCAGGGTCTCGCCATGCTTGCGGCCCGGCACCAGCACCAGCACCGAGTCGGGCTCGGGGAAGCCGGTCAGGTAACTCAGGTCCGAGTCCTGGCGGAACGGGTAATGCGTATCGCGGCTGCGGATCAGCTCGTGCGCCGAGGGCACGATCACGATCGCGTCGCCGCCGGCCATGTCCATCAGCTGCTTGCGCCGGCGCGCGTACGCCTTGGCCGGCATGGTCAGCGCGGTGTGCATGTCAGTTCAGCCGCTGCCTGTGCTGCGCCGCCATCGCCACGTCGCCGTGCAGCAGCAGGGCGACGATGCGGACGAATTCCTCGATCTCGGTGAAGGCTTCTTCGTCCTCCTCGTCGCCGTCGTCCTGCGGCGCGGCCGCGGCCAGGCGGGCGAGATCGCCGAGCGCCTCGCTGCTTTCCTCCGACAGGTTCGGCGCGGCGCCCGCGGCCAGGCCGAAGCCGCCGAGGAAGCCGCGGCACCAGTCGAACAGGGCGCCGCTGCGCTCGCTCAGCGAGGCGTCGGCGTCGGGCAGCAGCAGGTCGAAGCCGAAGCTGCGGTCGGCCAGTTGCGCGGCGCTGGTCAGGCGCAGGTGATCCAGCGCGCCGTCGGCGACCGGGGTCGCGATGCCGGGGTCGGCGAGCACGCGCGCGGGCCAGTCGCTGACCGACGCGCCGCCACCGGCGAGCCAGCCGCACAACGAACCGTGCAATTCGGAAGGCGAAGCACCGAGCGAGAGGCTGCGGCTCTCGGCATCGACATCGGACAACAAGGGCAATTCGGTCGCGGCCACAGGCATGGGATCGAGGGGGATGGGGCAGTTTAGCAATGCGCGGCGCATTGCGGCCTGTGCGGGAAGTCCGCCCTGCGGACATTCGTGGCGGCGGCGATAGCTCGCGCCGCAAGCGCGCGGCGACGGCGAAACCCGCTCGAACCAACGGCGTGCCGGAAAAGATAGCTTCAGAGCTTGTTGCTGCCACGACCGCTTGCCTACACTGCGGCTCTTGTGCCTTGCGCCACGGTGTCCGTGCGTTCCTTATCCCCCGCCGCCCTGCTGACCGCCGGTCTCACCGCTTTGCTGCTGTGGGCGACGGCGTGGCCGCAGCGTTCCGAGGCGGCCACGCGCGACTTCTATTTCTCGCGCCTGGGCAGCGAACAAGGGCTCAGCCAGAACTCGGTCACCGCCTTCACCCAGGACGTGCACGGCTTCGTCTGGGTCGGCACCCAGGGCGGCCTGCACCGTTACGACGGCCAGCGCTACCTGCCGTATCGCCACGATCCGCGCGACCCGGCCAGCCTGCCCGACAGCTACGTCACCGCGCTGGCGCTCGACGGCCAGCGCGCGTTGTGGATCGGCACCCATTCCGAATACCTGGCGCGGCTGGACCTGGCCAGCGGCAGCATCCATCGCTACGGCGCGCCCGATTCGCAGGCCGGGCGCCAAGTCGTCGCGCTGATGCCGTGGCGCGAATCGCTGTTGATCGGCACCCTCGCCGGCCTGGAACGGCTGGACCCGCAGACCGGCACGCGCGAACTGCTGTTGGCGCTGCCCGGCGAGGCCAGCCGGCAATCGCCGTGGCAGGCGCTGGCTCAGGCCCGCGACGGCAGCGCCTGGCTGGTCAGCGCCGCCGGCCTGCATCGCATTTTGCCCAGCGGCAAGGTCGAACGGATCGGCGCGGCGATCGCCCTGCGCAGCGTGATGATCGACCGCCGCGGCCGGCTCTGGGCCGGCGGCGCCGACGGCCTGTACCGACTCGACGGCCACACCGGCATCTTGGTCAAGGTCGAGGACGAAGCTTTGTCGGCGCTGCGCGACGCGCGCGCAATAGTGGAAGCGCCGGACCGGCGGATCTGGATTTCCGGTTACGGCAACGGCCTGTACCGGCACGATCCCGACAGCGGCCACACCCAGCGCGTGCACGCGCAATCCGGGGTCGAGGCGACCCTGCCGGAAGACACTATCAACGCGCTGATAGTCGACCACGGCGGCCTGCTGTGGGCCGGCGGCCAGTTCCGCGGCGCCGCGGTCGCCGATCCGCGCGGCACCCGTTTCAGCTATGTGCTCGACCTGGACGACGACCACGGCCACGGCGCGGCCTCCGACGCCAGCGTGCGCAGCCTGGCCCAGGACGACAGCGGCGCGATCTGGATCGGCACCGACAGCGCGCGCCTGCGCCGCTACGACCTGTCCGGCGATCGGTTCCAGGACCTGACCGGCCTGTTGCCGGCGGCGGCGCGGCAAGGTCCGATCGGCGCGATCGCGCGCGAACCCGACGTCGTCGCCGCGCCCGGCACCACTGCGGCCGAAGCCCGCTCGCCGCACAAACCCACGCCCGGCCGCCTGTGGCTGGCGACCCGCGCCGGCCTGTTGCGGCTGGAACCGGGCACCCAGCGGGTCGAGACCATCGACCTGCGCGGCTACCGCGACGCCCCGCTGCGCACCCTGCAATTCGCCCGCGACGGCAGCCTGTGGCTCGGCGGCGAAGACATCGGCGCGCTGCACTACCTGCCCGAATCCGGCGCGCTGGTCCGCTACGCCTACCGCGAAGGCGATCCCAAGGGCCTGAGCCATCCGCGCGTCAACGCGATCCTGGAAGACCGCAAGGGCCGGATCTGGCTCGGCACCGGCGACGGCCTGGACCTGCTCGATCCCGACACCGGCTACCTGCGCCACTACCGCCACGTCACCGATCAGGCCGACAGCCTGCCGGGCAATCTGGTGCTGGCCCTGCATCAGGCCGCCGACGGCACGATCTGGGTCGGCACCCAGGCCGGTTTGAGCCGGGTGATCGAATTCGGCGACGGCCGCATCCGATTCGAACACCCGCTCGCGCAGGTGCTCGGCGACCATCCGGTGCCGGTGGTGTTCACCATCGCCGAGCGTCCGGCCGGACGGCTGTGGCTCGGCACCGACGCGGGCATCCTGCGCTTCGATTCGGGCGCCTCGCTGGTGCGCCGCTACGGTCTGGCCGACGGTCTGCAGGATCTGGAATTCAATTCCGGCGCGGTCGCCACCCTGGCCGACGGCCGGCTCGCGTTCGGCGGCGTGCGCGGGCTGAACCTGTTCGATCCCACCCGCATCGCCGATTCGCGTTACACCCCGCCGGTACGTCTGCTCGGCGCCTGGATCGGTTCGGACACCAGCGCCGGCGCCAGCGCGCTGTGGCAGTCGGCCAAGCTCGAGGTGCCCGACGGCGCCGGCATCCTGCGCCTGCGCATCGGCGCGCTGGATTTCGGCCCCAACAGCGGCATCCGTTATCGCTACCGCATGGACGGGTTCGACCGCGACTGGATCGACAACGGCCCGCGCCAGGACATCACCTACACTCGCCTGCCGCCCGGCCGCTACCTGTTCCGCGCCCAGTCGACCAACCGCGACGGCGTGTGGAACACCCAGGAGCTGCGCATCCCGGTCAGCGTCGATCCGCCGCTGTGGCGGCATCCGCTGGCGATCGCCGCCGCGGCCCTGGCCGCGCTCGGCCTGCTGCTGAGTTTCGGCTGGCGCTGGCACGTCGCCCGCCAGCGCGAACGCGGCTATTTCACCCAGATCCGCGAACGCGAAGAACGCCTGAAACTGGCGCTGTGGGCCTCGGGCGAACAATTCTGGGACTACGACCTGCAACGGCGCGAACTGCACCGCATGCGCGTCGACGACCACAACCCGCAATCGCCCGACATCGGCGTGCAGGCCGACATCGCCGACGATCACGAGATCCATCCCGACGATCTGTCGCGGGTCACCGAACTGCTGCGCAAGCACCTCAAGGGCGACGCCGCGCTGTTCCTGTCCGAGCACCGCATGCGCACGCCCAAGGGCGAGTGGGGCTGGGTGCGCGCCCGCGGCCGGGTGGTCGAGCGCGACGCCGAGGGCCATCCGGTGCGGGTCGCCGGCACCGGCCGCGACGTCACCGCGATCCGCAGCGCCGAACGCGAACGGCGCATTTCCAGCGAAGTGCTGCGCTCGATGGCCGAAGCGGTCGCGGTGTTCGATCGCGACTTCGTGTTCGTCTCGATCAACCCGGCGTTCTCGCGCATGACCGGCTACCCCGAGAACGAAGTCATCGGCCAGACCACCGGCCTGCTCGACAGCCGCCAGCACGACCCGGAGTTCTATTCCGACATGCGCGCTGAGTTGCAGCGCAGCGGCCGCTGGTCGGGCGAGATCTGGCAGCAGCGCAAGGACGGCAACGAATTCCTGTGCTGGCTGCAGGCCTCGATCGTGCTCGACAGCAGCGGCCAACGTGGCCACTACGTCGCGGTACTGACCGACATCACCGACCAGAAGCGCGCCGAACAGGAACTGCGCTACCTCGCCAACTACGACACCCTGACCAGCCTGCCCAACCGCACGCTGCTGTCGGAGCGGCTGTCTCGCGCGATCGTGCGCGCACGCCGCCATGGCCATCGCATCGCGTTGCTGTTCCTCGATCTTGACCGGTTCAAGGACATCAACGACTCGCTCGGCCACGCCGCCGGCGACCGCATCCTGCGCGCCGCCGCGGTGCGCCTGCAGGAAACCGTCGGCGCCGAGCACACCGTCGCCCGCCTGGGCGGCGACGAATTCACCGTGGTGCTGGAAAACCTCGACACGCCCGAACAGGCCGAGGACGTCGCGCGGCGCCTGATCAAGGCGTTCGAAGCGCCGCTGGATTTCGACGAACGCCATGACGTGGCGATCTCGCCGTCGATCGGCATCAGCGTCTATCCCGATCACGCCCAGGTCCCGACCGACCTGCTCAAGCACGCCGACACCGCGATGTACCAGGCCAAGGCCGCCGGCCGGCGCACCTTCATGCGCTACACCGAGGCGATGGACGTGGAGATCCGCCAGCGCGCGACCATCTCCGCCGCGCTGCGCAAGGTGCTCGATCGCGGCGAGCTGCGCCTGGTCTATCAGCCGCGGCTGTCGCTGCCCGAAGCGCGCATCAACGGCGTGGAAGCGCTGCTGCGCTGGAACAGCCCGGAGCACGGCAACATCCCGCCGTCGGAATTCATTCCGCTGGCCGAGGAAACCGGGCTGATCCTGGAAATCGGCGAATGGGCGATGCGCGAAGCCTGCAACCGCCTGCGTCAGTGGCGCCAGCAGGGGCTCGATCAGCTGTCGGTGTCGGTCAACGTTTCGGCGATCCAGCTGTTGCGCGGCGACCTGCCCAAGATGGTCGCCCGCGCGCTCAGCGAAAGCGGCATCCCGCCGTGGCGGCTGGAACTGGAGCTGACCGAGAGCGTGGTCATGTCCAACGCCGCGCACACCTCCACCACCATGCAGGCGCTGCGCGAACTCGGCGTGGCGCTGGCGGTGGACGATTTCGGCACCGGTTATTCCTCGCTGGCCTATCTCAAGCGCCTGCCGATCAACACGCTCAAGATCGACAAGGAATTCATCAGCGACCTGACCCGCGACCCCGACGACGAAGCGATCACCAGCACCGTGATCACCATGGCCCATTCGCTGGGCCTGAACGTGGTCGCCGAGGGCGTGGAACTGGAAGAGCAGATGGAATTCCTGCGCGCGCACGGCTGCGACGAAATCCAGGGCTATTGGCTGGCCCGCCCGCTCGAGGCCGACGTCTGCCTGAAGTTCATCCAGGAATGGCAGCCGCCGGAGAGCCTGCGTCCGGCGGTTTGAGGTTCAGGCTGCGGTCCGGTGTCCGGCCGCAGGAGCGGCGTCCTACTGGATTTGCTTCGGTCACGAGCCGCGCCCGCGTCTCGTCCGTTCACCGCGCCGCCTCAATCGCGCCCGTCCTAAACGGCCGCCGCCCCAACCGCCACACCCCACCTTGACCGCCCCCGCCCCGGCCTGCCATCGTGCCGGGATGGAACGCGCCGAACTTCTCGCCGAATTGCAGTCGCTGCTTGCCCGCGTCGACGAGCTCGGCGACCGCGTGCGCAAACTCAGCGACGAGAACCGCAGCCTGCGCCAGCAGCAGGAACAACTGGTCGGCGAACGCTCGGCCCTGCTGGCCAAGAACGAGCAGGCGCGCACCCGCGTCGAGGCCATGATCGCGCGACTCAAGTCGCTGGAGCAGCACACGTGATCCCCCTTTCGATGAACCCGTTCGGATGAGCCTGAGCGCATGACCAGCGAAGCCGTCAGCATCAGCCTGCTCGACCGCGAATACACCGTCGGCTGCGAGCCCAACGAGCGCGACGACCTGCTCGCCGCCGCGCGCATGCTCGACAGCAAGATGCGCGAAATCCGCGGCAGCAACCGCATGGCCGCGCTCGACCGCGTCGCCGTGCTGGCCGCGCTCAATTTCGCCCACGAATTGCAGCAACTGCGCGGCGACGGCAGCAGCCGCGACCGCGAGCTCTCGCGCACCCTCGACGAATTGCACCGCAAGCTCGACAGCCTGTTCGACGCCGCGATTCGCTGAACATCGCACGCTGTCCGCCGGTGCGCCTGCGGCGCATTGGCTGTTGCCGATTGCTGATCGTCGACCACAGACACAAACCGCAGACCGCAGACCGCAGACCGCAGACCGCAGACAGAGTTTGCGGCTGCGCCCGCAACAATCGGCCCGACAGCCCCTCCTCTCCCAGACCGTCATCCCCGCGAAGGCGGGGATCCAGGGCTCGACCGCGACGAATCCACGATTTCCCCGCACGCACGCCGCGTACCGCTGAGAACCGTCACCAAGCCGCAACGACATCGCCACAAGTCGGCGTACACGGCACCGCGCAACAAACACACACACCCACGCATGCCACCGCATCGTCGCCATCGTTGCGACTGCGCGCGACCGTGATCACGCAAGTCCCCGTTCATGCGTATCCGCATAACACAAGCGCATGAACCGCAACGCTGCATCGCCGACGAGCGGACTGACCTGCGCGAACGCAGGCGCTATACTCCCGCCCACGTCCTCTGCTGTGCGCGACGGCCTGCCAAACATTCGCCTTGTCCCTTAATAACGACACCGGGGACGCAACCGGAATCCGGAGTGCAAGTCCGCCTCGTAGCGGGAAGCCCGAAGATCCCCAAGCGTCCCCACTTGAACCCAGGGTTCAAGGTCGTTTCGCAAGCATCGTCATTGGCGGAGGACTACTTTTCCCGAAACGGGCGCGAGATCACCGCAGGTGAACTCGCGCCCGTTTCCTTATGCCCGCGCGACAGGCCCGCGCGTTCCGCCATCGGCCGCGTCCGCGCACGGATCCCGGTAAAATCGACGCAGGCCGCTCTCACCGGCATGGATCGTCGACACAGACCACCGGCGCCGACCAGCGGCATGCATCGCCGACCCAGCCAAACCCGGCCTCCCCGATCCGCCCCTCTCAGGACCCCGCCCATGACCGACGATCGCAAGACGCTGCGCCGCGAACTGCGCGCCCGCCGCCGCAATCTCGGCGCGCCCGCGCGGATCGCCGGTGCCGAGGCCATCGCCGCGCGCCTGCTGGCGCTGCCGTTCGCGCCGAGCGAGGGCTATGTGGCCGGTTACTGGGCGATGGACGGCGAAATCGCCCTGCACGCCTGGCAATTGCGCCTGCCCAAGGACTGCATCTACTGCCTGCCGGTGCTGCATGAAGACCAGCGGCTGCGATTCGCGCCGTGGCGGCCGGGCGATGCGCTGATTCCCAATAAGTTCGGCATTCCCGAGCCCGCGCTGGCGGAAACCTCGTTGCTCGAGCCCGAACAACTGAGCCTGATCGTGCTGCCGCTGGTGGGATTCGATCCGCGCGGCCACCGGCTCGGCATGGGCGGCGGCTGGTACGATCGCAGCTTCGCATTCCGCCAGCAGCGCGCCGCGCCGCCGTGGCTGGTCGGCGCCGGGTTCGAGACCCAGCGCGTTGATCGCCTCGACGCCGCCGACTGGGACGTCGCCCTGGACGCGGTCTGCACCGAGGCCGACACCCTGGACTGCCGCTCCGCCGTGTTCGCCTGACCCCTCTCCACGTCCCCACAGAGTCCCGCATGACCGCACGCCGCCGCTACTGGCTGATGAAGTCCGAACCGGACACCTTCTCCATCGACGACCTGCAGCGCGTCGGCGTCGAGCCGTGGAATGGCGTGCGCAACTACCAGGCGCGCAACTACATGCGCGACGGCATGAAGACCGGCGACGGCGTGCTGTTCTATCACTCCAACACCGCCGTGCCCGGCATCGTCGGCATCGCCAAGATTTCCAGCGAAGCCTATCCCGACCCGACCCAGTTCGATCCCAAGTCCGACTACCACGATCCCAAGAGCAGCCGCGAAGAACCGCGCTGGTTGCTGGTCGACGTCGCCTTCGAACGCAAACTCAAGCGCACGATTTCGCTCGACGAGATCAAGGCGCGCAGCGAACAGCTCGGCGAAGACTTCGCCCTGACCCGTCGCGGCAACCGCCTGTCGGTGCTGCCGGTGTCGGCGGCGCAGTGGAAGTTGTTGTTGGCGATGGAGTAGTGGGGCCGGGAATCGGGATTGGAGATTCGGGATTCGCAAAAGCGCGTCCTCGATCTTCCGTCCGATCTCGCGCCAGCCGCTTGTGTTTTTTCTAATCCCGAATCACGAATCTCGAATCCCATGTCCGAAGCAAAACGCCTGGCCGGCGAAAAAGCCATCGACTACATCGAAGACGGCATGATCGTCGGCGTCGGTACCGGTTCCACCGTCGCGTTCTTCATCGAGGCCCTGGGCCGGGTGAAGCATCGCATCAAGGGCGCGGTGTCCAGCTCCGAACAGAGCAGTGCGCGCCTGCAGGCGCTCGGCATCGAAGTGCTCGATCTCAACGCCACCGGCCCGCTGTCGTTGTACGTGGACGGCGCCGACGAGTGCGATCCGCACAAGCGCCTGATCAAGGGCGGCGGCGCCGCGCTGACCCGCGAGAAGATCATCGCCGAGGCCAGCGCCAAGTTCGTGTGCATCGTCGATCCGGCCAAGCGCGTCGACGTGCTCGGCAAGTTTCCGTTGCCGGTGGAAGTCGTGCCGATGGCGCGCAGCCTGGTCGCGCGCGAAATTCTCGGCATGACCCGCGGCCAGCCGGTGTGGCGCCAGGACGCCAACGGCGCGGGCGTGATCACCGACAACGGCAATTACATCCTCGACATCCACAACCTCGCCATCGTCGATCCGGTGACGATGGAATCGGCGATCAACCAGATCCCCGGCGTGGTCAGCGTCGGCCTGTTCGCGCGCCGCCCGGCCGACATCGTGATCGTCGGCGGCGAACCGCCGATCGTGCTCTAAGCGACTGACGCGACAAGCGATCTCAGTCGACGCGACGATCCGCCGGCAGGCTCGGCGGATCGGTTCCAGGCTCAGCACCGGGCTCTGTTCAGGCGCCGATTCACCCGCCCGCGATCGCGCGGCGCGATACTGAGTCCCCATGCGTGGCCCGCCGCCGTGACCCTGCGCTGCCTGTTCGTCGACTTCAACTCCTACTTCGCCTCGGTCGAGCAATTCGACCACAAGGAGTTGCGCGGCCGCCCGGTCGGCGTGGTGCCGGTGATGGCGGCGACCACCTGTTGCATCGCCGCGAGCCCCGAAGCCAAGCGCGTCGGCGTCAAGACCGGCACGCCGGTGCACGAAGCGCTCGAGCGCTGCCCCGAGATCATGATCGTGCAGGCGCGGCCGGCGCGTTACGTCGAGCTGCATCACCGGCTGATCGCCGCGATCGAAGACTGCATCCCGATCGACGGCAAGCCGTTGTCGATCGATGAAGTCGCCTGCCGGCTGATCGGCCGCGAACGCCAGCGCGACCAAGCCATCGCGATCGCGCACAAGATCAAGCAGACCCTGATCGATCGCGAGCTCAGCCCGATCCTGTGTTCGATCGGCATCGCGCCCAACACCTTCCTGGCCAAGACCGCCTCCGACATCCAGAAAGTCGACGGCCTGACCGTGATCGAACTTTCCGACTTGCCGCACGCGCTGCATGGCCTGCAATTGCACGACCTGTGCGGGATCGGCCCGTCGATGCTGCAACGGCTGATCGATGCCGGCATCGACACGGTCGCAAAACTGACCACCGCACCGCGCGAGCATCTGCGCGCGATCTGGGGCGGCATCGAAGGCGAGCGCTTCTGGGCGCAACTGCGCGGCATCGAGCCGCCGTCGCGACAGCGCAAGACCGTCGCCTCGGTCGGCCATTCGCACGTGCTCGACCCGCAGATGCGCAGCCCGCAAGGCATGCGTTCGGTGTTGTTCAAACTTCTCGCCAAGGCCGCGATGCGGCTGCGCGGTGAGCGTTGCCAGGCGCGCGGCATGAGCCTGCACATCCGTTTCGTCGGCAAGGAAAAACGCTTCAGCCGCGACCTGTCGTTCGCGCCGCTCGACGACACCCCGACCCTGCTACAACTGATGGCCGACGCGATCGAACCGCTGATGCGCGCCGCCGACGGACGCTGGAACGTGCAGCGCTACCCGCCACTGTCGGTCGCGGTGTCGCTGACCGATCTGCAACCCAGCGCCGCCGACACCGCGTCGTTGTTTCCCGATCGACATCGCAATCAGGCCTTGACCCGCGTGCTCGATCAGGTCAATCAACGCTACGGCCACAACCGCCTGTACTTCGGCACCATGCAGCACGCGCTCGAGCAAGGCGCCGCGCCGATGCGCATTCCGTTCCAGCACATTCCCGATCAGGCCACCGAAGCCGACGTGGGCGACCCCGCGCACGCCGATCCGAGCATGGACGAGCTGTGGCTGCGGCGCGAACGCCAGTTCAAGGCGATGGCCGAAACCGCGCATCGTCAGGCGCGCGAACGTAGCAAGCCCGCGAAACCGGTCGGCCCGTCGCATCAACCTTCCGGCGTAGGCGGCTGGGTGCGCAAACGCCGCGACCAAGGCGAGCCCGGCGGTCGCGGCACCACCGGTTCGCTGTTCTAAATCCCTCGCGCGAGTCACGTTCGCTCCCTGTAGGAGCTGCGCAAGCCGCGACCGCGCCCCAAACCAACGACGTATCCCTGCCATCGCGACTTCGCCACGACCGCAATCGCACAACTCACCAAGAAAAACGGGCGAGGCCGAAGCCCCGCCCGTCTTGCTCAACACCAACGCTTACGCATCCACCGCCACGAATCCCCCGGTCTGCCGCTTCCACAACCGCGCATACAACCCATCGCGCGCGATCAACTGCTCATGCGTCCCGGTCTCGATGATGTGGCCGCGATCCATCACCACCAATCGATCCATCCGAGCGATGGTCGACAAACGATGCGCGATCGCGATGACCGTCTTGCCGGCCATCAACGTCTCCAGACTCTCCTGGATCGCCGCCTCGGCTTCCGAATCCAACGCCGAAGTCGCTTCGTCGAGGATCAGGATCGGCGCATTTTTCAACAGCACCCGCGCGATCGCGATGCGTTGACGCTGGCCGCCCGACAACTTGACCCCGCGCTCGCCGACCAGCGCGTCATACCCCACCCGGCCCTCGCCATCGACCAGACGCGGAATGAACTCATCCGCGCGCGCCTTGCGCACGGCCTCGAACATCTCCGCATCGCTGGCCTCCGGCCGGCCGTACAGCAGGTTGTCGCGGATCGAGCGATGCAGCAGCGAGGTGTCCTGAGTGACCACGCCGATCTGCGAACGCAGGCTTTCCTGAGTGACGCCGGCGATGTCCTGCCCGTCGACCAGGATGCGACCGCCTTCCAGATCGTACAGCCGCAGCAGAATGTTCATCAGCGTCGACTTGCCCGCGCCCGACGGCCCGACCAGACCGATCTTCTCGCCCGGCTGCACCTCCAGATCCAGATCCGCGATCAGGCCGCTGTCCTGGCCGTAATGGAAATGCACGTTCTCGAAACGCACGCTGCCGTGTTCGACCTGCAACGGCAGCGCGTCGACGCGATCGGTCACGGTCAACGGCCGCGAAATCGTCTCGATGCCGTCCTGCACCGTGCCGATGTCCTCGAAGATGCCGTTCACCGTCCACATGATCCAGCCCGACATGTTGTGGATGCGAATCACCAGACCGGTCGCCAACGCGATCGCGCCGACCGTGATCGCGCCGCGATGCCACAGCCACAACGACAGGCCGCAGGTGCCGGCGATCAACAGGCCGTTGAGCACGCTGATGCTCACGCCCATCAACGTGGTCATCCGGGTCATGTCGCGCGAACGCTGGGTCTGTTCGACCATAGCCTCGGCCACGTACTCCTGTTCGCGCCGCGAATGCGCGAACAGTTTCAGCGTGGTGATGTTGCTGTAACCGTCGACGATGCGGCCCATCAGCTTGGAACGCGCATCCGACGCGCGCCACGAGCGCTCCTTCACCCGCGGCACGAAGTAACGCATCAAGCCGATGAACAACACGATCCACACCAGCAACGGCACCACCAGCCACACATCGGCCTGGGCGAACAAATACACCGCCGACGCCGAATACACGATCACATACCAGATCGCGTCGAACGCCTGGGTCGTGGATTCGCGCAACGACGGACCGGTCTGCATGATCCGATTCGCGACCCGGCCGGCGAAATCGTTCTGGAAAAAGCTCAGGCTCTGCTTGAGCATGTAGCGGTGCGTTTGCCAGCGCACCAGGTTGGTCATGCTCGGATGCACGGCCTGATTGAGCAGCAGGTCGTGCAAACCCAGGCAGATCGGACGCGCGATCAGCATCACCGCCGCCATCCACAGCAGCTCGCTGCCGTGCCGGGCGAACAAAGCCTCGGCCGGCGTGGTGTTGACCAGATCCACGACCTTGCCCAGGTAGTCGAACATCACCACCTCGACGATGGCGACGAAGAACCCGACCACGGTCAGGACCACGAATACCGGCCAGGCCTGACGGATGAAATGCCAATAGAACGCCGCCACCGAACGCGGCGGCATGGTCTCCGGCGCGGGCCGGAACGGGTCGATCAACGATTCGAACCAACGAAAAATCATCATGGCGATCAGCCTTGTTTGAACTTGGAAACTCCCGCGGCGCGAGTCATCCGCCCGCGCCGGCGAGGCGCATGCGATGACGCACGAGAGCGAACGGGCGCAGGGTGCGCCGGATCAACGAATCGGGAGAGAGAGGCGGCGGGCGAGCGCGCGCGATCCAGGGCCATGACAGACCCCAGGCACGAACGACCTGCCTGACACGGCCCGGGCATCGCCCTGGACCGCGGAATCGGACTTAGTGCTGAACCTTGCCGATGGTGGTGAACTTCATCTGGACCTCTCCTTGCGCTCTTGGATCGGCCGGCCCGGGATCAATCGCCGGGCCGCGCGGGTCGCGATGCGCGACCAAGGGCGAGTGTAACCGCGCCGTGCGTTCGTTGCATCCGCCCAAAGTCGGTGCGACGTCGCGATATTGCGCATCACGGGCGCTACGACATACGCCGAAACGCCGGTTCTGCGTTTCGAACTACGCGCTTACAGATCGCGATGCAGCCACTGACCGCCGCTGTAAAACAACTCATGCAGCATGTTGTCGCCGCCGCGATAGGCGATGCGGGCCATACCATTCGCATCGACGAACCCCATCGGATCGGCATTCGCTGTCAGCGCGCCGCGGGTGGCGCTCAGATCGTTGAGCAACCATTGGCCGTTCCAGTCGACCAGTTCGAAGATGCGCCCGTCTTCGCCTCGGTACACCACACGGGCCGCGCTGCCGGCGACGAATCCCATCGGATTACCAAGCCCTTTCGGGGCTCCGGTCAACATCGACAGATCGGTATGAGTCCACGCCCCGTTATTGATCCGCAACTCATGCAGATACCCCGCCGAATCCAGATAGACCACACGTGGCAAACCATTGACGTCGGCGAATCCCTGCGGGTCGGAGCGCACGGTGGCGCCCGGCCCTGCCAATGCCGTCATGTCCCATTGCCGCCACTCGCCGTTCCAGAGATACAGCTCGCCGATGCCGTTATCGACGGTGCGGAACACGACTCGCGGCGCACCGCTGGCGACATAAGCCATCGCGCTCAAGGCCGGCCGCGGACGCGCCGGCACGCTCTCGGTCGACAGATTCGCGCGATGCCAGCCGCCGGCGTCCATATACAGTTCGTGGATATCGCCGGCCATGTCGCGATACACCACATGCGGCATGTTCCCGCTGTCGACGAATGTGCGCGGATCGGAATAAGCCTCCGCCGCACCGAGCCCGGCTGAGAGATTCCACTCGCTCCACTGGCCGTTGTAGCGAAAGATCTCGCGGATCGCGCGGTTGGTATCGCGATAGACCACGCGTGGCGCAGCGGCGGCGAAGTAACCCACCGGCTCGCCGAGCGCCGGACCGGCCGAAAGCACGGCCTTGTTCGCCGCGCCTTGACCGATCTCACCCTGGAACAGCTGAATCGAGTTGTCGCTGTTACGGAACACCACGGCCGAGCCATCGCCGATGTAACCGGCCGGTGCGCCCGCCGCCGAGTGCTCCAGAACCGAGGTGATACGAATATTGCTAACGCTCATGCCGAGCTGAGCGTGGCCGGTCGCTGCGTTTTTGTCGTGGATTTCGCCGTTCACGTTCAACAGGGTGATGTCGTAGTCGAGCGGGTTCAGTGAGATCTCCGGCAACAGATCGGTGGGCTTGGCTCGATAAGTCGCTAACGCTTCAAGAACCGCACGAAACTGGCTTGATGACATTCGAAAATGCACCCGCCCAGCGACAGGGACGTTGGTCTGGTAGACCATGGAATCGGGCATACGCTGAATCCAATGCGCCTGATGCTCCGGCTCCATCAACCCGGTCTGTGCGATCGGATGCGTCAGCGTTCCCGAGTTATCGCCATGCACCTCTTGATTGTTTGCGTACTTGGGATCGCGCGTGTAGAACTCGACCGCCATCGAAAAGTCGCACACCTTCGGAGGCTTGACCGGCCCACCGGGCACCGGCTGCTCGCAGTAGTAAGGCTGTCGATTCCTCGCGATCAACTGGAAATATGCCTGCGCGGACCCATCCTTGACCGTTCCGTTGGGGAGCCAGTCGTTCTTGGTCGATCCGTCATGGTGAACACCGACATCGAATGCCACATCGAACTGGTGTGCCGCCGTAGGGAACAACTTGGCAAGCGGAACGCCCGGGTAGTACCAACAACCGGCATTCATCGAGCCATGGCCGTCGTTTACATTCGCGGTGCCATTGAAGCGGCGAAAGTTCGGATCGAGCGAGTTCATCCACATGCCCACGCGCCCGTCGTCGAGTTGCAATCCCGAACGACCGAAGGCATCAGTGAAGCCGCGCTGGACGTCGCTGAGCGGACCTGGCGGATTGAAGCCTGTGTATTGACCGATATTCCAGCTCGTCATCGGCTGCAGCGGCGCCTCTTGACCGGCCGTCTCGAACCAGAAGCTCCATAGTTTGAAATGGTTGAACTGGGGGAGCATCAGGCTCCCGGACGGCGATGCGATCGGCTTGCTGACCACGCTGTCGATCTGCGACCTGGAAACGAGCGGCTGATAGAACGGCAGTGACGGCGCCAGCTGATTTTGCGCATTCGGCGGCGTCAATCCATAAGCCATGCAATCCAGTGGAGCCAACGTTACTGCCGGTTGCGTTTCCGCGGCCACTGCTCCCGCTGAAAAACACATAGCGATGAGCACGCAGGGCCTCAGAAACGTCAGGGACGTGCACCTTGATTGCGACGAAGTATCTTCCATGGTTGTTCCTTGCTCACTGCGTCATTCCGGATCACCTGACCGGACTCCGGGTGGATTCTGCCGGTCGGGTGTCGCATTGAATGCGTCGTCGACGAATCCCAGCAGAACGGTCTCAGCTTCCGCGCAGATAGCGTGATCTGACGCGTTTACAGGTTGAGGGATGACACAACGAGGCCGTGTCCTCGCGCATCAATCGCTTCATATCCCATGGCGGAGACTCGGGTCGAACTTGGTTTGGCGCGACGTTTTGTGCATTGATGTTGAATCGCCGGCGCACAGATACCGGCGATGCACCACACCTGATCGGCGGCACAGGCCAATCGAGACCCAACAGTGGGATGCTCGTGGGGCGTCGCAGCCGGAACAGCCCTAAGGCGCAACCGATTAAGGGCGCCGGTCTAGTTGACACGCAGCGGCGATAGCTTCGTGTAGGAGCAGCGCAAGCCGCGACCGCGAGCCGACACATACGCCGCAAGCCCGGGTCTACCGGGTGGCGGTTCCCGTTTATGAAGTAAGGCGCTAGCGGAACATCAGGCAACCGACGCAAGCGTCTTGGCGCGGTGGCGGCTTGTGCCCGAAGGAAAT
>NZ_LMHM01000002.1:0-142 GCF_001427785.1 Lysobacter sp. Root690 | reverse complement strand
CGATTATCAGAACGGACGCACCGATCGATTATCCCCGGATTAACTCGCGATCACGGTTTACGCTGTCGTCGTTCGATTACTTTTATTCCACGCAAAGAAAAACGCCGCAACCAGTTGGTTGCGGCGTTTTAGGGTAAAGCCC
>NZ_LMHM01000001.1:918253-919695 GCF_001427785.1 Lysobacter sp. Root690 | reverse complement strand
GGTGGTGAACAACACCGTGGCCCTGGCCGCGGGCGACAACGCGACTTGCACGATCAACAACGATGACCAGGCGGCGACGCTGACCTTGGTCAAGACGGTGATTAACGACAACCGTGGTACGGCGACGACGGCCGACTTCACGTTGACTGCCACGGGGCCGACGCCGATTAGTGGCACGAGCGGCACTCCAGCGATCACCAACGCGGCGGTTAGTTCGGGCACCTATACGCTCACTGAAACCAATCTCGCCGGTTACGCCGCCAGTGCGTGGTCATGCACGGGCGGTACCTTGACTGGAAATAGTCTGGTGCTGACCAACGGCGATGACGCGGAGTGCGGCATCACCAACGACGACATAGCNACCACGGTCAATCCGGGTGCGACGATCACGTACACCTTGTCGACGACGGTGACGACGGCGGCGTTGACGGCCGTTTACACCCTGACCGACACCATCAGTGGCGATCAGACGTTCGGCAGCGTGACCAATGCGGGTAGCTACACCTGCACGGGCACCGGCCCGTTGTCCTGCACCTTGCCGGCCGGCACGTTGCCGGGCACCTACACGCTGAGCTACACGACCACCGTCGACGCCGATGCGGCCGGCACGGTTGGTAACAGCGTGGCTGGCAGCGGCGGTGGTGACCCCGATCCGGAGTGCACCAACTGCACCACGACCCACACGGTCGCGGCTCCAGTGATCNAGCAGCAGCAAATCGTCGGATCCGGCGACCGGCACCACGGTCAATCCGGGCGCGACGATCACCTACACCCTAAGCACCACGATCAGCACCGCGGCGCTGACGTCGGTCTACACCCTGACCGACACGATCAGTGGCGACCAGACGTTCGGCAGCGTGACCAATGCGGGTAGCTACACCTGTACGGGTACGCTGTCCTGCACCCTGCCGGCCGGCACGTTGCCGGGCACCTACACGCTGAGCTACACGACCACCGTCGACGCGGACGCGGCCGGCACGGTCGGTAACAGCGTGACCGGCAACGGCGGTGGCGACCCCGATCCGGAGTGCACCAACTGCACGACGACCCACACGGTCGCCGCGCCGGTGATCAGCAGCAGCAAGTCGTCGGATCCGGCGACCGGCACCACGGTCAACCCGGGTGCGACGATCACCTACACCTTGTCGACCACGGTGACGACGGCGGCGTTGACGTCGGTCTACACCCTGGCCGACACGATCAGTGGCGATCAGACGTTCGGTTCGGTGACCAATGCGGGTGCATACACCTGTACGGGTGCGCTGTCGTGCACCTTGCCGGCCGGCACGTTGCCGGGCACCTACACGCTGACCTACACCACCACTGTCGACGCCGATGCGGCCGGCACGGTCGGCAACAGCGTGACGGGCAGCGGTGGTGGCGACCCCGATCCGGAGTGCGCCAACTGCACGACGACCCACACGGTCGCGGCTCCGGTGATC
>NZ_LMHM01000001.1:918126-918233 GCF_001427785.1 Lysobacter sp. Root690 | reverse complement strand
TCAATCCGGGTGCGACGATCACGTACACCTTGTCGACGACGGTGACGACGGCGGCGCTGACGGACGTCTACACGCTGACCGACACGATCAGCGGCAATCAGACCTTT
>NZ_LMHM01000001.1:917855-918101 GCF_001427785.1 Lysobacter sp. Root690 | reverse complement strand
GGTGACCAATGCGGGCAGCTACACCTGTACGGGTGCGTTGTCCTGCACCTTGCCGGCCGGCACGCTGCCGGGCACCTACACGCTGAGCTACACGACCACCGTCGACGCCGATGCGGCCGGCACGGTGGGTAACAGCGTGACGGGCAGCGGTGGTGGCGATCCGGATCCGGAGTGCACCAACTGCACGACGACCCATACGGTCGCCGCGCCGGTGATCAGCAGCAGCAAGTCGTCGGATCCGGCGAT
>NZ_LMHM01000001.1:917730-917837 GCF_001427785.1 Lysobacter sp. Root690 | reverse complement strand
TCAATCCGGGTGCGACGATCACGTACACCTTGTCGACGACGGTGACGACGGCGGCGCTGACGGCCGTCTACACCCTGACCGACACCATCAGTGGCGATCAGACGTTC
>NZ_LMHM01000001.1:917526-917640 GCF_001427785.1 Lysobacter sp. Root690 | reverse complement strand
GGTGACCAATGCGGGCAGCTACACCTGTACGGGTGCGTTGTCCTGCACCTTGCCGGCCGGCACCTTGCCGGGCACCTACACGCTGAGCTACACGACCACCGTCGACGCCGATGC
>NZ_LMHM01000001.1:916964-917515 GCF_001427785.1 Lysobacter sp. Root690 | reverse complement strand
TAACAGCGTGACGGGCAGCGGTGGTGGCGATCCGGATCCGGAGTGCACCAACTGCACCACGACCCATACGGTCGCCGCGCCGGTGATCAGCAGCAGCAAGTCGTCCGATCCGGCGACCGGCACCACGGTCAACCCAGGTGCGACGATCACCTACACCCTGAGCACCACGATCAGCACCGCGGCGTTGACGGCCGTCTACACCCTGACCGACACGATCAGCGGCGATCAGACCTTTGGTTCGGTCACCAATGCGGGTAGCTACACCTGTACGGGTGCGTTGTCCTGCACCTTGCCGGCCGGCACCTTGCCTGGCACTTACACGCTGAGCTACACGGCCACCGTCGACGCCGATGGNNTAACAGCGTGACGGGCAGCGGTGGTGGCGATCCGGATCCGGAGTGCACCAACTGCACCACGACTCATACGGTCGCTGCGCCGGTGATCAGCAGCACTAAGTCGTCGGATCCGGCGACCGGTACCACGGTCAATCCAGGTGCGACGATCACGTACACCTTGTCGACCACGGTGACGACGGCGGCGCTGACGGCCGT
>NZ_LMHM01000001.1:916761-916889 GCF_001427785.1 Lysobacter sp. Root690 | reverse complement strand
GGGCACCTACGCGGTCAGCTACACGACCACGATCAATGCCAATGCATCGGGCACGGTCGGCAACAGCGTCGTCGGCACAGGCGGCGGTGATCCGGATCCGGAATGTACGTCCTGCACCACGACCCACG
>NZ_LMHM01000001.1:916507-916667 GCF_001427785.1 Lysobacter sp. Root690 | reverse complement strand
ATCGGGCACGAACGTCAATCCGGGTGCGACGATCACGTACACGGTCACCACCACGGTGGGCACCGCGGCGTTGACGTCAACNCAGCGGCGATCAGACGTTCGCTGCGATCACCGCGCCGGGTGCGTACACCTGCACGGGAACCGGCCCGGTGGTCTGCAC
>NZ_LMHM01000001.1:916299-916415 GCF_001427785.1 Lysobacter sp. Root690 | reverse complement strand
CTTGGCGGCCGGTACCGCGCCGGGCACCTACGCGGTCAGCTACACGACCACGATCAATGCCAACGCATCGGGCACGGTCGGCAACAGCGTCGTCGGCACCGGCGGCGGTGATCCGG
>NZ_LMHM01000001.1:916049-916142 GCF_001427785.1 Lysobacter sp. Root690 | reverse complement strand
GGGCACCTACGCGGTCAGCTACACGACCACGATCAATGCCAATGCATCGGGCACGGTCGGCAATAGCGTCGTCGGCACAGGCGGCGGCGATCC
>NZ_LMHM01000001.1:915782-915904 GCF_001427785.1 Lysobacter sp. Root690 | reverse complement strand
CTGCACCTTGCCGGCCGGTACCGCGCCGGGCACCTACGCGGTCAGCTACACGACCACGATCAACGCCAATGCATCGGGCACGGTCGGCAATAGCGTCGTCGGCACAGGCGGCGGCGATCCCG
>NZ_LMHM01000001.1:915586-915653 GCF_001427785.1 Lysobacter sp. Root690 | reverse complement strand
GGCATCGGGCACGAACGTCAATCCGGGTGCGACGATCACGTACACGGTCACCACCACGGTGGGTACC
>NZ_LMHM01000001.1:675115-915539 GCF_001427785.1 Lysobacter sp. Root690 | reverse complement strand
CACCGCGCCGGGTGCGTACACCTGCACGGGAACCGGTCCGGTGGTCTGCACCTTGCCGGCCGGGACCGTTCCGGGCACCTATGCGGTCAGCTACACGACCACGATCAATGCCAATGCATCGGGCTCGGTCGGCAACAGTGTGACGGGCAATGGTGGCGGTGATCCCGATCCGGAGTGCACGTCCTGCACCACGACCCATCCGGTCGTGGTCAACCCCGCGCTGACCATAACCAAGACCGCGAGCGCGCCGACCACGAACCTGGGCGCCAACGCCAGCGTGACCGATGCGGGCGACACGATCGGCTACACCTTCGTGATCACCAACACCGGCAACGTGAACCTGACCAACGTGGTGGTGAACGACGCCAAGCTGGACGCGCCGGCAATCTGCAACGCGACCACGCTGGCGCCGAATGCGAGCACGACCTGCACCGGCACCCACACCATCACCCAGGAGGAAGTGAACGCCGGCACCTCGGACAACACCGCGACCGCCACCGGTACGCCGCCCAGCGGAACGCCGGTGACCTCGGGCCCCGCGTCCACCCAGACCCCGCTGCCGCGTAACGGCGAGCTGCGTTCGACCAAGGCGATGAGCGGCAACGCCGACGAAGACGGCAGCGGCTCGGTGACGGTGGGCGATACCCTGAGCTACACGATCACCGTGACCAACATCGGCAACATCGATCTCGGCAACGTGGTGGTGACCGACGACAAGATCACGCCGAACACGACGACCTGCGCGATCGTGGTGCCGGGTGCGACTTGCGCGCTGACCGGCACGTACCGGGTCACGCCGGCCGACGCCAACGCGGGCACGATCCGCAACGCCGCCACGGTGGTCGACACGCCGCCGCCGGGTGGCCAGCCGGTCTGCCCGAGCGGTTCGGCCGATCCGAAGTGCAACCCGCGCGTCGACGTGCCGGTGACCCAGATGCCGAATCTGAGCTCGGCCAAGGCCATGACCGGCAACGCCGACGAGGACGGCGACGGACGGGTGAGCGTGGGCGACACGCTGACCTACACCGTCACCGCGACCAACACCGGCAACATCGATCTGACCGACGTGGTCGTCAGCGACGACAGGATCACGCCGAACACGATCGCCTGCGCCAGCGTCGCGCCGACCGGCACCTGCGTGCTGACCGGCACCTACAAAGTCCTGCAGGCCGACGCCGACAACGGCTCGGTGGTGAACACCGCGACGGTGAGCACCAGCACGCCGAACGTCTGCCCGGCGGGTTCGACCGAAGCGCGCTGCCATCCCGCCGTCACCGTGCCGATCGAGGCACGTCCGGCCGTGGCCATCGTCAAGGTCGCGACCCTGACCGTGGACGAAGGCAAGCAGGGCGTGGGCAATGCCGGCGACGTGATCACCTATGCGGTGCGCATCAGCAACACCGGCAACATCACCCTCAACGACATGGCCACCAGCGATGTGCTGGAGACCTATCCGGCCACCACGTTGAGCTGCGGCGCGACTTCGCTGGCGCCGGGCGCGAGCACGGACTGCAACGCCTACACGCACACCATTACCCGCGAGGAAGCCAACGCCGGCGGCACGCTGGACAACGTGGTCAAGGTGACCGCGCGTTACGGCAATGTCGGCGGCGGCGCCACCGGCACCGCGACCGCCAACGCGGCCGCGATCGTCCAGGTCGAGCCCGAGGCGAGCAGCGATCTGTTCGTGAGCAAGCAGGCCAATCCGCGCGACGTGAAGATCGGTGACCTGGTCCGCTACACGCTGACGATCAAGAACGTCGGCCAGGTCGACACGGTCGACGCGACCTTGACCGACACGCCGCCGGCCGGCTTCACCCTGGTCGAAGGCAGCCTGCAAGTGGCCGATCGCGATGGCGGCGGCCGCCAGGTTGGCAGCTACCCGATCAAGGTCGATCAGATCGACATCAAGGCCGGCGAGAGCGCGACCGTGATGTACCTGCTGCGGGTCGGCGCCGGCGTGCGTCCCGGTACCCACGTCAACCGCGCCTTCGCCGAGGACGGCGACGTGCGGTCGAACGAGGCGACCGCCGAAGTGCAGCTGATCGCCGATCCGCTGCTCGACGAATCGCTGTTGGTCGGCACCGTGTTCGACGACCGCGATAGCGACGGCTGGCAGGATTCGGCCGACCTGAGCCGGGTGCGCGTGCAGGGCGGCTTCGCGGCCGACGCCTACGTCGCCAACTCGACCACGGTCGATCGCGGCGCAGGCGCCAAGCCCGAGCCCGATGCGAGCTCGCCGATGCTGCACGGCATCGACCTGGGCAAGATCAGCGCGCGTCAGTCCGAGGCCGATCCGGTCGCCGACCACCGCGTGGTGATCAGCCAGACGCTGCGCGAACCCAAGTTCGACGACGGCTTCGCGCTGACCACGGCGCAGGGCATCACCGTGCGCATGGACGCGGCCGGCAACACCCGTACCGAGCTCAGCGGCGACGCGGCCAAGAACCTCACGGCCGCCGAGCCGAAGGTCGAACGCCAGGTCGCGCAGACCGCCGAGGGCTACCGCGTCGACTACATCGTGAGCAATCACGGCATCGACGAACGCGGCATTCCCGGCGTGCGCATCGCCTCGGTCGAAGGCCTGCTGATCGAAACCGACCAGTTCGGCCGCTACCACCTCGAGGGCGTGGCGGGCGGTCCGTGGGAACGCGGCCGCAACTTCATCCTCAAGGTCGATCCGGCCACCTTGCCTCCGGGCGCGACGTTCACCACCGACAACCCGTTGGTGCGGCGTCTGACTCCGGGCATCCCGGTGCGCTTCGACTTCGGCGTCAAGCTGCCGCCGGGCGAAATCCCCGGCAGGCAGGAGCAGGTCGAGATGCGGATCGGCGAGGTGATGTTCTCGCCGGCCAGCGCGCAGGTCACTCCGCAGTACCTGCCGGCGATCGAGAACATGGCGTCGAAGATCAAGCAGTACGGTGGCGGCGAAATCGTCATCACCGCCAACGGCGAGAACGAGACGCTGGCGATGGACCGTGCCCTGGCGGTGCGCAAGTCACTGGAGACCATGGTCGACCCGCAGCTGTTCAAGGCCTTGCAGATCAGCGTCCGCACCGATCCGCAGGACCCGGCCACGATGGTGGTGGGTTTCGCCGAGTGGCCGCTGCTGGGCACGGTGCTGTTCGATACCGACAAGGCGACGATCAAGCCCAGGTATCTGCCGGTGATCGCCAAGGTGGCCGCGGCGCTGGAGCAATTGCGTGGGACACGCGTGGTCATCACCGGCCACACCGATCTGCGCGCTTCGGACGAATACAACGTCGCGCTCGGCATGCGCCGCACGCGGGCGGTGTTCGAGGCGATCGTCGCCCACGCCACTCCGGAGCTGCGCCAGCACCTGCGCGTCGACATCAGCAACGACCCGGCAGCCCCTGCCGATAAGCCGGGCAAGTGAGGGGGCCTGCCATGAAAATGAAACTGCTCGATTACACCCTGATCTGCATTCTCAGTGGCCTGGTCAAGGTCGCCGGCGCGCAAACCGCGCCGCCGGCGACCCCTCCCGCCGCGGCGCCGGACACGGCGCAGGACAGCGGCGAGGTGGAGTGCAACGACGCCGGTTGCGGCAGCGACCAGGGCGTGCTGTTCGAACTGCGCACGCGCGGCAAGCGTCAGCCGGTCACCCAAGGCACCACCGAACGTTCCTCGTCGGAGACGCTGCAACCCGATCGCCGGGTCACGATCGAAGCCGAGGACAGCAACTCGGTCTGGCAGCAGAACCCGGTGCCCGGCAAGGCGGTCGTGGTCGGCAAATGGTCGATGCAACTGCCCGGTGGCGGCGTGATCTGGGCGACCGAGGATCCCAACCTCGGTCAGCCGGAAATGACCGTGTCGGCGCCGTCGCTGGTCGCCTTCGATGGCAGCCGGATCGTCAAGCCGGTGCGCTTCTACGCCTACAACAACTACGCGGCGTTCATCAAACGCGCGGAGGTGTTGATCTATCGCGCCAGCGATTCCGACCTGGTCAGCCCGATCGCGACGGTGCCGATGCCGCTCGCGGCGGTCAGCGACGTCGAATGGGACGGCGCGATGCCGGCCGAGCTCAAGCTGCGCGCGGACGACGAACTCATCTACATCGTCCGCGCCTACGGCGAAGACGGCAGCTTCGACGAAACCTTTCCGCGGCGGATCCAACTGGTCCGGCCCGAAGAGGCCGAACGCGGCGCGCGGATCCTGCGCGATGCCACCGAGCGCCAGTTCGGCGCCTCGCTGAGCGAGCAGGACGCCGAACAGCGCAACCAGATCGACAGCATCTTCGGCCAGGACAACCTGCGCCAGCAGAACATCCCGATCTACGGCTCGCGCGTGCGCCTGCAGGGACGCAACATCCCCGACGGCATGTCGATCAAGATCAACGGCCGCATGCATCCGGTCGATCTGGAACGCAAGCTGGTCGCCGAGTACCTGGTGCCGGTCGGCCAGCATCGTTTCGATATCGAAGTCGCCGGCCGCAACGATGAGCCGGCCCTGCATCACGCGATCGATGTCGATGTCACCGGCCGCTACCTGTTCGCGGTCGCGATGGCCGACGTCACCGTGTCGGGCAACAGCGCGTCGGGTTCGGTCGAACCGGTCACGCCGGACGATCGCTATGACGACAACTTCCTGATCGACGGCCGCCTGGCGTTCTATCTGAAGGGCAAGGTCAAGGGCAAGTACCTTGTCACCGCCCAGGCCGACACCCAGGAACGCGAGATCAGCGAGCTGTTCAACGGCTTCTGGGACGCGGACCCGCAGGACGTGTTCCGCCGCCTCGACCCCGACCTGTACTACCCGGTGTACGGCGACGACTCGGTGACCTACCGCGACGTCGACACCATGGGGCGCCTGTACCTGCGCGTGGACTGGGACAAGAACCAGGCGCTGTGGGGCAACTTCAACACCGGCATCACCGGCACCGAATACGCCCAGTACAACCGTTCGCTGTACGGCGGCGCGCTCGACTGGCGCAGCCGTCGCACCACCGCGATCGGCGAAGCCGGCTCGCAGCTGCGCGTGTTCGGCTCGCAGGCGCAGACCGCGCCGGGGCATACCGAACTGCTCGGCACCGGTGCGCGCCTGTACTACCTCAAGCACGGCGACGTGTTGCCGGGCTCGGAGAAGCTCACCGTCGAAGTGCGCGATCCCACCACCGGCCGGGTCGAGAACCGGGTCGACCTGGTGCGCGGCGCCGATTACGAAATCGACGAGCTGCAAGGCCGCATCCTGCTCGACAAGCCGCTGTCGCAAGTGTCGCGCGACGGCCTGCGCACGCTCACCCACGACACCCCGCTCGACGGCTATCAGCAGATCCTGCTGGTCGATTACGAATACGTGCCGACCGGTTTCGACGCCGACGACATGGCGACCGGTTTCCGCGGCAAGCACTGGTTCGGCGACCACGTCGCGGTGGGCGGCACCTACATCGACGAAAAGCGCTCGGGCGAGGACTACAGCCTCAAGGGCGCCGACCTCACCCTGCAGGCCGGCCGCGGCACCTACCTCAAGCTCGAACAGACCCAGACCGAGGCGACCAGCGCGCCGGTGTTCTTCTCCGACAACGGCGGCCTGAGCTTCACCGAACTCAATTCCGGCCTGAATGACCGCGAAGGCAAGGCGCGCTCGGTCGAGGCGCGGGCCAATCTGCGCGAACTGGGCTGGACCGAAAACGACTGGACGCTGGGCTCGTGGTGGCGCAAGGTCGACGCCGGCTATTCGATTTCGCGTTACGACATCGGCGAGCCGATCGAAGAGCGCGGCTTCGAGTTCAACGGCGAACTGACCCCGGCGCTGCGTTTGTTCGGCCGTTACAGCGTTGCCGAACGCGGCGAGGAATCGCTGACCCAGGCCCAGCTGACCGGCGAATGGCGTCTCAACGACGACATCACCGTCAGCGGCGAAGTGCGGCGGGTGCAGGAGCAGCGCCTGAGCGGCGATGCCAACGGCACCCTGGCCGCGCTCGAGTACCGCCAGCAGGTCAGCACCCAGTTGGAGCTGTTCGGCACCGCCCAGGTCACCGTCGACGACGATGACGGCCGCTACGCCGACAACGATGCTTTGAGCGTCGGCGCCAAGTACCTGTTCGGCGAACTGTCCAGCGTCGGCGCTGAGCTCACCACCGGCGATCGCGGCGACGCGGCCAAGGTCAACGCCGAATACCGGCTCGCGCCCGATCACAGCCTGTACGGCAGTTACACCTATTCGACCGACACCACCGAGCACGACCCGCTGTTCAACGACCGCCTCAACAGCGGATGGACCCTGGGCCAGCGCTGGCGCCTGTCGAACCAGGTCAACCTGTTCAACGAAAGCCAGTTCCTTAAGGCGCCGAACGAATCCGGCCTGGCCCACACCTACGGCATGGATTTTTACCCGGGCGAAGGCTGGAACCTGGGCTTCACCCTGCAGCAGGCGACGCTCGATCGCGCCGCCGAACTGGGGCAGGTCAACCGCCGCGCGGTGAGCCTCAGCGGCGGCCGCAATTCGGTCGACACCCAATGGTCGAGCAAGCTCGAATGGCGGCGCGACAGCGGCGCGGAGCGGCGCGAGCAGTGGACCTCGAGCAATCGCTTCCTGCACAAGCTCAACGACAGCTTCCGCATCGCCGGGCGATTGAACTACTCGCAGACCCGCGATCAGATCAATCGCGACGCCGGCGCGAAGTTCGTCGAAAGCAATGTCGGCTTCTCATGGCGCCCTTACAACAACACACGCTGGGCGCTGCTGGGCAAGTACACCTTCCTGTACGACGTTTCGGCGCTGGAGCAGGTCGGTCCGAACATCGCCGATTACGATCAGCGCAGCCAGGTGCTGGCGTTCGAAGGCATCTACCACCCGAATCATCGCTGGGAGTTCGCCGGCAAGCTGGCGCGGCGGGTCGGCGAGGTGCGCTTCGGCCGGCTGCAAGGCGAGTGGGCCGATTCCTCGACCACCTTCGCCGCGGTGCAGACGCGTTACGAGTTCAAGGAGGTCTGGCACGGCCTGGCCGAATACCGATGGCTCGACGTCAAGGACGGCGGCCGCAAGCAGGGCGCGCTGATCGGCATCGATCGCGACATCGGCAAGAACTTCCGCGTCGGCGTGGGCTACAACTTCACCGAGTTCAGCGACGACCTCACCAATTTCGATTACGACCATCGTGGCTGGTTCCTCAACATGGTCGGGAGTTACTGATGCATCGGCGCGGGTCCAGCCTCGCTGGCTCGCGGCGATGCCGATTTCCGGAAGCGGCCGCTCCCCGGCCGTGGACGTGTGGGCCTTTGCGCCCACGATGCGGATGGGTTTTCCGGTGACACGGCGAATGCATGCGCATGGCAAGTGCGACACCTGCAAGGAAGGCAAGCAAGAGAACAGGAGCGACAAGTCGATAATTTCGGTCGCGTCGAGCAAGGCCGCGACTTCTGGCCAATTCAGCTAAACAATGAGGTGTACCAATGAAAGAGACCCGGCGCCGTATGACCCTTAATCTGGCCGGCAGCGAGATGCAGTTTCTCGAAGAGCTGTGTGTGCGCAAGGGTGTCAGCAAGACCGCGGCCATCCGTCAGGCGCTGCGCCTGTACCAGGTGGTCGAGGATCGTGCAGACAAGGGCAAGAAGATGTTCTTCGTCGACAACAGCACCAAGGAGCGTTCCGAACTGATGCTGTTGTGACCTGCATGACCCGCATGATGTGACTATGGCCCCGCCGCATACCGGAAGATGCGGCGACATTGCATGACAGCTTTCGGCCAATCCGTTAACCCATCGAATCAGGCTCGTTCATCGCAATCGGGCCGGCGGTGGTTTGCCACCCAGTACAAGGCGCGGCGCTCCCGTGCCGTAAGCCGGCTCCTGCGAGCCGGCGCGGATAATCCGGTTGCGGCGGCGACTCCGCGGAGCCATGACGACGGATCGGCTTCGATGATGCGCTCAGGCCGAACCGGCTCCGCGTAATCGGTTCGCGACGCCATCAAGACTTCGCCCGCGCCGGCACCCACGTCGGGTTGATAAGCTTCGGTTCGAAACGCCAGCGCGTGCGAACGCCGCGCGCACTCGGGCGCGAGCCTCGAGCGTATGCCTCAAGCGCATGCCCGCCCGCCAGCGCTTGTTCGCGACACGCGATCGCGGTCAGCGAAAGAACGCCCGCAATACCGCGTCCGCCTCGCGCAATCCCGGCGCCGCGTCGTCGGGCGGCGGCAACAGCACGAAGCGACAGCTCGGCAGGCTGGGCAAGCGCGTCGAGCGCGCGATCGCCAATCCCGGCGCGATCGCCGAAGTATTCAGGCAGCCCAGACCGAGCCCGGCGCGCAGGGCCGCCTGCACACCGGCGACGCCGCTGCCGATATGGGCGATCCGGTGCCCGACCCGCTGCTGCAGCAAACGCCGCACCGCGGTCTGGTGCAGGCTGCAACTGGCCGGCAACAGGATCAGCGGCAGTTCGGACTCGCCGCGCAGGTCCAGGCCGGGCGCGGCCACCCATGCCAACGGTTCGCGCCGCAGCACGTCGCTGCGGCCGCGTTGGCGGCTTTGCGCGGGCGTTTCCAGGTCCATGGTCAGGGCCAGATCGAAACCGCCCTCGGCGTGCGTGCGCGCCAGCGCCGCGCTCTGGCCCATCGTCACCTGCAACTGCAGCTGTGGGCAGTGGCGGGCGAGATGGCCGAGCAGGGCGGCGATCTCGTCGGGCCGGAAGTAATCGCTGATCGCCAGCCGCACCTGAGTGCGATGCAGCTCGCGTCGCACGTCGTGCAGCGCCAGTTCGCCGAGCGCGAGCATCTGCCGCGCATGCCCGAGCAGGCGTTCGCCGGCTGGCGTCGGCACGACCCCGTTGCGCGAACGCAGCAGCAGTGGTGCGCCGGCCGCCAGTTCGAGCTTCTGGATCTGTTCGCTGATCGCCGACTGCGAGCGGAACACGCGGCCGGCGCCGCCGGAAATGCTGCCGGCGTCGGCGACCGCGACCAGGGCGCGGAGCTGTTCCAGATCGAGGCTGCGCATGGGCATTCCTGCTATCGGCCAGGCCGATGGATGGGATCAGATCTTCCCGCTATTCCGATGGCTATGGCAAGCCTAATGTGAACCTGCATCCCGGGGCCGAGTCATGCCGGCCCGCCTCAGAGCCCGCCGCCATGCCGCACCTGAATCTGCAACTGTCCGGATCGCCGAACCCCGACCTCAGCCGTCGCGCCGCGGCCTTGATCGCCGACCTCACCGTCGAAGTGCTGGGCAAGCCCCGCGAGTTGATCGCGATCGCGATCCATTACGTCGACCGCGCGCACTGGTTCATCGATGGGCGTTCGCTGGCGGAGTGGGACCGCGACGCGTTTCACCTCGACATCAGCATCACCGACGAAACCAACACCAAGGGCGAGAAAGCGCGTTATCTGCAACAGGTGCATGCGCAGCTATCGGCGCTGATCGGCGAGGTGCACGAGACCTCCTACATCCATGTGATCGACGCGCGTGCGGCGGCTTATGGCTATGGCGGGTTGACTCAGGAGCGGCGGTATCAGCTCGCCCAGCTGAGTGCGAAGGATTGATCGAGCCAATCTGCTAGATCGAAGCGACCCGCGCGATCCCATAGGTCTCTATGAGTGGGGCTTCCTCCGCCCCGACGCTTTTGTCTCAGATCGCCGCGCCGGATAGAACAGCATTGGGGCGGAAGCCCCTTCCACAGAGACTTCGGGAGATCGAAGATGTCCGCGGCTGTTCGCTGACAAGTTCGGCGAATCGCTGCGCGTCAAACCGAATCCCCCAGCGCCACCTGCGCCCGCAACCAATCGCGCAAGGCCCGCACCTGCGGGCTCGGGTTCGCATCGGCATGCACGAACCAATGCGGATGGCCCTGCAGCGCCGGCCCGAACGGCTGCACCAGTGTGCCCGCGGCGAGGTCGTCGGCGACCAGGGTCAGGCTCAGCAGGGCCACGCCGTGGCCGGCGATCGCCGACTGGATCGCGTGGCTTTCGTCGGTGAAGCGCAGGCCCGCGTCGACATCGAGCCCGTCCAGCCCGGCCTGCAGGCACCAGCCGCGCCAGGTCGGTGAGTCCTGGGTGGGGTGTCGCCATTCCGAATGCAGCAGGGTGTGCCGGCGCATATCGTCGGGGCCGCGCAGGTCCAGGCGCGGGCTGCACACCGGCGCGAAGCGGTTATCGATCAGCGGCTCGGCGACCAGGCCCGGATACGGCCCGCGCCCGTAGCGGATCGCCGCGTCGGCGACACCGCCGTGCAGATCGACCGGATCGTCGGACGCGTGCAGGCGCAGGTCCAGGTCCGGATACGCGGCGTGGAACGAGGCCACCCGCGGCACCAGCCATTTCGCGGTGAACGACAAGGTCGCCGAGATCGTCAGCGCCTGCCGCCGCGGTCGCGCGGTCAGTTCGGCGATCGCCTGGGCGAAGGCATCGAAGCCGTCGCGCAGCACCGGGTACAGCCGCTCGGCCTCGGCGGTCGGCCGCACCCGCCGGGTCTCGCGCTCGAACAGGCGCAGGCCGAGTTGGGCTTCCAGCGCGCGGATCTGGTGGCTGATCGCGGTCGGGGTCACCGACAACTCCTCGGCGGCGCGCTTGAAGCTGCGCAGCCGGGCCGCGGCCTCGAAGGCGCGCAGGGTGCCCAGCGGGGGCAGGCGGCGTCCGCTCATGGATGAAATTCGCTCATGCGTTGGCTGAGAAATCAGAGTTTGTCGAGCCGAGTGGCCAGATTCAACATGTGTTTATACCGCTGATAGCCCTCTTGACAGCAATCAGCACTCATCCATGAGCAACCCGGATTCTCCCATGACCCGCCTTCTGCACATCGACGCCAGCGCCCGCCTGCACGGCTCGGACAGCCACGCCCACGGCTCGCACAGCCGCCGCCTGAGCCAGCGCTTCGTGCGCGGCTGGCGCGAACTCAACCCCGCCGACGAGATCGTCGTGCGCGACGTTGGCCTCGCGCCACCGACCCCGGTCAGCGACCGCTGGATCCACGCCGCATTCACCCCGGCGGCCCGGCGCGAGCCGTGGATGACGCAGGTGCTGGCCGAAAGCGACGCCCTGATCGACGAGCTGCTGGCCGCCGACCTGATCGTCGCCGGCGTGCCGATGTACAACTTCGGCGTACCCGCGCCGTTCAAGGCCTGGATCGACAACGTGGTGCGGGTCGGCCGCACCTTCGGCTTCGACCGCCAGCGCGAAGGCGAACCGTACTGGCCGATGCTCAGCGACGCCGGCAAGACCCTGGTGCTGCTCAGTTCGCGTGGCGACTACGGCTACGGCGCCGGCGAACGCCTAGCCCACATCAACCATGTCGAACCGGCGGTGCTGACCCCGATGCGCTACCTCGGCATCACCGACAGCCACGGCGCGGCGGTGGAGTACGACGAATTCGGCGGCGACGATCTGCGCGCCTCGATCGAGCGCGCCGAAGCGCAGGTGGACGCCCTGGTGCAACGGCTTTCGCACGAACGCGCGACCCGGGCCGCCGCGTGACGAATCGCGAGCGATCCGCGCACGCGTGATAGGCGAGGTCCGGCACGGCCCGGACTTGGACTTTTCACCGCCCGGACCTAAGGTGGGCGACCGGATCGCGTCGCCCGCCGCGATCGCCGTCGTGCGAGAACCGATCGATGACACCGCCGTGTTGAGAACCGTGTGCGCCACCCGTTACGTCACCCCGCTGCGCGAGGGCGGCTCGTTGCCGGCCGTGGTCGAGGCCGACGACGACGGTCTGTACGTGATGAAATTCCGCGGCGCCGGCCAGGGCCGCAAGGCGCTGATCGCCGAGATCATCGGCGGCGAACTCGCGCGTCGGCTCGGCCTGCCGGTGCCCGAAATCGTGCTGATCGAACTCGACCCCGACATGGCGCGGACCGAACCCGATCCGGAAATCCAGCACCTGATCCGCGAAAGCGCGGGTCTCAATCTCGCGCTCGATTACTTGCCCGGCTCGGTCAACTACGACCCGCTGGTCGATCGTCCGACCGCCGAACTGGCCTCGCGCATCGTCTGGTTCGATGCGTTCGTGACCAACGTCGACCGCACGCCGCGCAACACCAACATGCTGCTGTGGCATCGTCGCCTGACCCTCATCGATCACGGCGCGGCGCTGTACTTCCATCACAACTGGGCCGGCGCGGCCGATGCCGCGGCGAGCCGTTTCGCGCCGATCAAGGACCACGTGCTGCTGCCGCTGGCCGACCGACTCGCGCAGGTCGACGAAGCGCTGGCCGCGCAGATCACCCCGGAGCTGGTGCACGCCATCCTTGAATTGATTCCCGACAGCTGGCTGATCGACGAACCCGGCTTCAGCGACGCGGACGCGCACCGCCGCGCCTATGCCGACTACCTCAACCGCCGCGTGCTCGCGCCGCGCGCTTTCGTCGAGGAGGCGCTGCATGCTCGTTCGCTCCAGCTATGACTACGCGGTGATCCGCGTGGTGCCGCGGGTCGAGCGCGAGGAATTCGTCAACGTCGGCGTGCTGGTCTCGTGCCCGCAGGCCAAGTTGCTGGTCGCCGGCATCGAACTCGATCCACGGCGGCTGCTCGCGCTCGATCCCAACGTCGATATCGACGCGGTGCGCCTGCATTTGCAGGCGATCGCGAAGATCTGCGAAGGCGGCGCCGATTCCGGCCCGATCGGCCAGTTGCCGCCGCGCGCGCGTTTCCATTGGCTGACCGCCAAGCGCAGCTCGATCATTCAGCTCTCGCCGGTGCACACCGGCCGCTGCCTGCAGGCCGACGCGATCGTCGAGCATTTGTTGGAGCGGATGGTGCGGGTGGCTGCGCCGCGCGATTAGAAGTTTCGGATGAGCGAAGCGTCGGCGCATCGAGCTCGCACCGACTTGGAACAGGGGCGTCGCTGATGGAATCGACACAACGCGATAGACGCGATCGTATCGCCGGTGGGCTGGTCGGCCTGCTGGTGGGCGATGCGCTGGGCGTGCCCTACGAATTCCATCCGCCGCACGAGATTCCATCCGCCGACGATATCGAATACACGCCGCCGCCTGGATTCGATCGCTCGCACAAGGCGATCCAGCCGGGCACGTGGTCGGACGACGGCGCGCAGGCGCTGTGTCTGCTTGAATCCCTGCTCGAATGCGATCGTCTGGATGTCGATGACTTTGGGCGCCGTCTGGTGCGCTGGTACGACGACGGGCATCTGGCCGTGGATGGCGTGGTGTTCGATGTCGGCGTAGCGACCGGTCGCGCCTTGCTCGCGCTGCGTGACGGCGCGTCGCCGTTGGCCGCCGGGCACCGCGATGGCGAGCACAGCAGCCACGGCAATGGCGCGCTGATGCGCTCGCTGCCTCTGGCGCTGTGGCACCGGGGTAGCGATGCCGAGCTGGTAGGTGATGCGCAACTGCAGTCGCGGGTAACTCACGGGCATATGCGCTCGCAAGTGTGCTGCGCGCTGTATTGCCTGTGGGCTCGGCGGATATTGCAGTCAGTGGACGATCCGTGGCGCGATGCGGTGACGACCCTGCGCGCGCTATGGGTCGATAACGCGCAGGCGCTTGAAGAACTGGAGTGGTCGTTGCGGCCGGACGAGCAGGCCATCGGCCACGGTTCGGGCTATGTGGTCGACAGCTTGCGTTCGGCGCTGTGGGCGTCGTCGCTGCCGACGTACGAGCAAGTGGTGCGGGCCGCCATCGGGCTGGGTCGCGATACCGATACGACGGCCTGCATCGCCGGTGGGATAGCCGGACTGCGCGAGGGGATCGGCGCGATACCCGAACGCTGGCGCACCGGGCTGCGCGGAGGCGCGTTGTACCAGCCATTGCTGGATCGACTGCTGGCGAAAGCGGGTCACGAATAAAACGCGGCCACCAGCCAATCAGGTTTCGCCTTGACGGCCATCGAGCGGACGCGGACGCCGACCTTGCCGTACTCATGCATCGTCCCTATGTTTCACAGGCCCAGGCCGTCCGGCCGCGGCATCGTGCGGCAGGAGCGAGCGAAGCGACATGACCCAGATGGATATGAGCGAGCAGGGACCGAACCTCTTCGACGATGCGCGCGACGCATCCGACCTCAAGCGCGCGGTCGCGTTGCTGGAAACCCCGTCGCTGACCGCGCGCATGGCCGCGCTGGCCGGGGCGCCGATCGAATTCGGCATGTCCAAGCTGCCGAAGTTCGCCCATCGCGGCATCCAGAAGACCGTCCACGCGGCCTTGCACAAGGCGGCCTCAGCGGCGCTGTGGACGGTCAAGGACGTGCCGAACAAGGGCTCGTCGACCAAGACCCACAAACTCGCCGCGGCGGCGTCGGGCGTGGCCGGCGGGATGTTCGGCGCGCTCGGATTGACTCTGGAGCTGCCGGTCACCACCGTGATCATGATGCGCTCGGTCGCCGACATCGCCCGCAGCGAAGGCTTCTCGGTGTCCGAGCCCTGGGTGCAGGCGGCCTGCGTGGAGGTGTTCGCGTTCGGCGGCAACAGCAAGGACGACGATGCGTCGGAGTCGGGCTATTACGCCTCACGCGGGGTGTTGTCGGAACTGACCAAGAACGCCACGCGCGAGCTGGTGCATCTGGCCGGGCATCGCGGCGCGGAACAGGTCACCCATGCCTATGCCAAGAAGCAGGGCGCGGCGTGGATGGCCAAGCTGATCGATGCGGTGGCCACGCGCTTCGGCGTGATCATCACCGAGAAGACCGCCGCGCAACTGGTGCCGGTGATCGGCGCGGCGACCGCGGCGACGATGAATGTGCTGTTCACCAATCACTACCAGGACATGGCGCGCGGGCATTTCATCGTCAAGCGGCTGGAGCGCAAGTACGGCGCGGAAGCGGTGGAACGGGCGTACCGGCAGGTCAAGGCGGGCGAGGGCGCGTTGCCTGTGTTGGAGCACGGCGGCGAGTAACGCGTCGATCCTCACGCGTGGCGTCGGCGCTGGAGTCTCTCTCGCAATGAACGCTGGGGATTCGCAGAGGTTGCGCGCAAGACGTCCGACCTTCGCGTCGGCATCAGGCAATGCGATGCGGCTCGTGTGACAGCGGCTTCAGCCCCACGCTTATTCCCGGATTACGTCGAACCCGAACGCCTCACTGACTGCCGCGCAGCACCAGGGTCGTGCGCGTCCCGCGCTCGGCCTTGTCGAAGCGCAGGTTCCAGCCCAGGTGTTCGCACAGGCGCGAGATCAGGTCCAGGCCGATGCCGCCGCCTTCGCGGCCGCCGCGCGCGACCCGGGTGTAGATCTCGCTGATTTCTTCCGGGGTCATGCCGTGGCCCGGGTCTTCGATCACCACGGTGGCCTCGGCTTCCAGGCGTATGACAATCTCGCCGCGGTCGCTGTTCTCGATCGCATTGCGCAGCAGGTTGCCGATCGCGGCCTGCACGATCGGCAGCGGCGCGACGATCTCGCACGGCGCCATCGGCGCCAGCACCATGGTCAGGTCCTTGTCGCGGGTCAGGTGGCGGTGGTCCTCGATGATCTCCGGCAGCAGCTGATCCAGCGAAAACCGGTCGCTGCTCGCGGTCAGGCGCTTGGGGTCCTTGGCCAGCACCAACAGTAGCGAAATCAGTTGCTCGACATCGCGCGCGGTGCGGTGGATGCGGCCGAGCTGGTTGCGCGTGGCCGGCGACAGGTCGGGCTGGTCGAGCGCGATTTCGGTCGAGCCGGCGATCACCGCGATCGGTGTGCGCAGCTCGTGGCTGGCGCTGTCTATGAAGGCGCGTTCGCGCGCGACGAAACGGTCGTGGCGCGCGACGTAATCGTTGACCGCGTCGGCGATCACGACCAGTTCCGAACTCGCCGACTCGGGCACGTCGATGCGTTGGCCGGCGCGGTCGGGCTGCAGGGTGCCGATGCGCCGGGCCATGTTGCTCAGCGGCCGCACCAGCCGGTGCACGCCCCAGGCGATCACCGCGCACAGCAGCAGCAAGGTGGTGATCGCCGAGCCGGCGATGGTCAGGGCGAGATCGAACTCGCGATGTTCCATGTCGTCGATGTCGAGCGCCAGGGTCAGGCGGCGGCCGTCGACGTCGCGCACCAGCGCGACATACTCGGTGCCGTGGACCACGATCTCGTCGTGGACGCCCGGCTCCAGCGAACGCAGTTCGGTCGGCGGCGGGCGGGTGGCGTCGTCGTACAGGTGCAGCGCCGGGGTGTCGGTCCAGCGGTAATCCGGATCAAGGCGGCTGCGCTCGACGAAATGGTCGAGCTCGGTGTCCATCAACGAGGTCCACACCAGATGCTCGGCGTGTTCGTTGACGATCACGCCCTGCACGACCACCGCGATCGACAGCAGCGCGGTATAGCCGAACAACCCCAGCAGGATGCGATTGCGCAGGCTCGAGCGCGGGTTGCGCGCGCTCGGCGTGGCGGTCGCGGTGCCGTTGGAAATGGAATCAGCCGGCGTCGTCATCGCTCGCGGTGTCCGCGGCCTGCGGGATCGCGAGCCGGTAGCCCACGCGCGGCAAGGTCTGGATCAGTTTGACCGGATAGGGACCGTCGACCGCGCGGCGCAATTCGTAGATATGCGAACGCAGCATGTCGCCGTCGGGCGGGCTGTCGCCCCACAAGGCGTGTTCCAGGCGCTCGCGGGTGACCGCGCCGGGGCTGGACTGCAGCAGCACCTCCAGCAGCTTGCGGCAGGCCGGGTACAGGTGCAGTGCGCGACCGCCGCGGCTGACTTCCAGGGTGGTCAGGTCGAGCTTGAGGTCGGCGACCTGCAGCACCCGGCTGCGGCCGCGGCCGGCGGCGCGCGCGGCCAGCGCTTCCAGCCGCACTTCCAGTTCGGGCAGGGCGAAGGGCTTGGTCAGGTAGTCGTCGGCGCCGGCGCGGAAACCGGCGATCTTGTCGGGCAGTTCGTCGCGCGCGGTCAGCATCAGCACCGGCACGTCCGAGCCGGCTTCCTCGCGCAGGCTGCGCAGCACTTCGCGCCCGTCCAGGCGCGGCAGCATCCAGTCCAGTACGATCGCGTCGTAACGCTGGGTCACCGCCAGGTGCAGGCCGGTCGGGCCGTCGGGGGCGGCATCGAGGGTGTAGCCGCGCGCTTCGAAATAATCGAAGAGGTTGGCGACCAGGTTGCGGTTGTCTTCCACCACCAACAGGCGCATGCGCCGGGTTCTCCATGCCGCGGGAGCGGCGATTGCGATAGTGCCCCATCCGCGGGGCCGCCGGGGTTCCCGCATCGGAACAGTCCGGATCGGAGCAGTCTGGATTGGAACAGTCTCGACCAGGGCCGACGAGGGTCGTCGCCGACGGCGGCGTCGAACCAAACCGCCAGCTTGCGGCCGCAAGCGTCGGAACCTTGTCGGAATCTGGCGGAGATTCAGCCAAGCGGGTCCGGTCGCCGCCCAAGGCTGAACGATCAGCCACATCCCTTGCGCGCCCCAAGTGCTTTTAACGAAGCCGCAACTCCGCTCCGACCGCGCTCCGACAGCACCGTTTCGATCATCGCCGCACCCGGTTCCACGACGTCCGTGTGTTGCACCGGTTCCCTGATCGCCTTCGAGCCCGCTGCCGTCGATGAACCGTTCCGCTTCCTGGCCCCGCCCGACGGTGGCCGCTTCGCCTGCCTTGCCCGGCTTCGCGCCGCAGCCGTCGTCCTATGTGCTGTCGTCCGTGCCGTTGCCCCGCATGTTCCTGCTGCGGCATGCGCTGTGGCCGCTGCTGGCATGGCTGGCGCTGTCGTTGCTGAGCATGGGCCTGGGCGGCGACTTCTGGCTCGCCGATCGCTTCTACGCCTGGCAGGGCGGGCACTGGAGCCTACAGAACGCGTTCCTGACCGAGCACGTGATCCATCGCTTCGGCCGCGACGCCAGCACCGCCGCGTGGATCGGCGTGTTCGCGCTATGGCTGTTCGCCCGGAGCCGTCCGGCCCTGGCGCAGTGGCGCCGGCCGCTGGCGTATCTGCTGCTGTCGACCCTGATAGCGATCGTGCTGGCATCGGGGCTCAAGTCGCTGACCAACATGGACTGCCCCTGGGACCTGGCCCGCTACGGCGGCGACCGCGAGTTCTTCGGCTTGTTCGACGCGCGACCGGCCGCGCTCGCGCGCGGCGTGTGTTTCCCCGCCGGCCACGCCAGCGCGGGTTATGCCTGGGTCGCCTTGTACTTCTTTTTCATGATGCTGCGCCCACGCCTGCGTTGGGCCGGGCTCGCGATCGGTCTGGGGCTGGGCCTGCTGTTCGGTTTCGCGCAGCAACTGCGCGGCGCGCATTTTCTTTCGCACGACGTGTGGACCCTGGCGATCAGCTGGTTCGTCGCGCTTGCGCTGTATCTGGCGATGGTTACGCGCGAGGCGCCGATGGCCGTGCGCGATGCGCTGCCGCTGCCGGGAGGCGCCGCGCGATGAATGTCATTGCACGGACCCAGTTGCGTTGGCCGGCGTGGTTCGCGTACCGGCCCGAATTCGGCGTCGACGCGCTGGTGCTTATGGCCAGCGTCTACTTCGCGCTATGCGCCAACAGCGCGTTCTGGCGTGCGACCTCGGCGACCGGCGTACTGAGCGGCGCGCACGGCGCCTGGGTCGCGGTATGCGTGTTCGTGGCGGTGGTGGCGATCACCTTCCTGCTGCTGGGCCTATTACTCAATCGATGGACAGTGAAGCCGCTGCTGACGGTGTTGCTGCTGGTCAGCGCGGGTGCGGCCTATTTCATGAGCAACTACGGCGTCTACATGGACACCGGCATGATCCGAAACGTGCTGCAGTCCGACACCAAGGAATCGCGCGAGCTGATCACCGGCGGCATGCTGTTTTCGGTGCTGCTGTACGGCCTGCTGCCCGCATCGCTGTTGTGGCGGGTGCGGCTGAAAACGCGCGCGCTGGGCCGCGCGATGCTGGTCCGGGTGGGCTTGCTGCTCGCCTCGCTGGTGATCGCCGCACTGGCCTTGCTGGGTTCCTATCAGGACATTTCCTCGCTGCTGCGCAATCACAAGGAAATCCGCCATCTGGTGACGCCGGCCAATTATCTGGTCTCGCTGACCCGGGTCGCGTTGGACGACTCGGCCTCGCGAGTGCGCGGACGCATGCCGATCGGCACCGATGCGCGCGCCGCCGCGCGGCCGGTGGGCAGCAAGCCGCGCCTGTTGGTGATCGTGGTCGGCGAAACCGTGCGCGCGCAGAACTGGGGCTTGAACGGTTACGCGCGCCAGACCACGCCGGAACTGGCGCGGATCGCACCGATCAACTTCCCCGACATGACCGCATGCGGCAGCAGCACCGAGGTGTCGGTGCCGTGCATGTTCTCGCCGTACGGCCGAGAGAATTACAACAAGGACCGCATCCAGGGCTCGGAGTCGCTGCTCAACGTGCTCGAGTACGCCGGCATCCAGACTCTGTGGCGCGACAACCAGACCGGTTGCAAGAACGTGTGCAAGGATCTGGCGTTCGAGTCGTTCGAACACGGCACCGACCCCAAGTTCTGCACCACCGAAGGCTGTTTCGACGAAGTCATGCTGCAAGGTCTGCGCGAGCGCATCGACGCCAAGCCCGGCGACGCGGTGGTGATCCTGCACCAGCTCGGCAATCACGGCCCAAGCTATTACCTGCGCTATCCGCAGCGCCTGCGTCGTTACACCCCGACCTGCGAAACCAGCGAACTGGGCCAGTGCAGCCAGCAGCAGATCGTCAACGCCTACGACAACGCGGTGCTGGCCACCGACGAATTCCTGGCGCGCACGATCCGGTATCTGGCTCAGGACAGTTCGCGCGATACCGCGATGATCTATTTGTCCGATCACGGCGAGTCGCTGGGCGAGAACGGTTTGTACCTGCACGGCGTGCCATACGCGATCGCGCCCAAGACCCAGACCCGGGTGCCGATGTTGATGTGGTTCTCGCCGGGCTTCAGCGCGGCGCGCGGCCTGGATTTGCGCTGTCTGCGCGACGAAGCCGCCAGGCCGGCGAGCCAGGACAACCTGTTCCACTCGGTGCTGGGCTTGATGCAGGTGGAGACCGGCGTGTATCAGAAGCGGCTGGATTTGTTCGCGCCGTGCGATGGCAGGGCTGTGGCGAAGGGATAGGCGGCGGCTCGAAATATCTTTTGCTCGTTGCTTCCGCGAAGGCGGGCTCTGCTCTACTTCGGCGAAACCGAATATCCACTGCTTTCGGCGTCATCCACCCCGACCGTCATTCCCGCGAAAGCGGGAATCCAGTGCCTTTCGTGCGAGAATGCCTGAAGTCGCTGAATATTCGGTTTCACCGAAGTAAAGCAGAGACCGTTTCGCGGGAATGACCAGCAAAAGCGGTCTGACTCGAGGCAACGACTTACCGCATCACCGAGCCAGCCAAGCAAATCAAGTCGCGCCCCACCAGCGCCGATGCAACACGCGCCGATGGCTATAACGCAACCATCGCCGCACCTCGCTCTCATTGGCGCGTTGCGGGTACGGCCACGTCGCGGCCTGCGTATTCGGCGAAATCCAATCGTCCTGCCGCCACAACGCATCGACGCAGGCGAAATAGCCATGATTGACCAGCACCTCGAACTCCGGATCAAGGAAGCGGTCGAGGTCGGTGCGGATCTGCCCGATCACATCGCGCACCAGCGCCGGGCTGTAACCGTCGGCGCCTTCGTCGCGGTCGCCGGTCAGGCCCCAATACACGCCGATCATCGCGCCGCTGCCGGCCTGGCCGAAGAACAGGCGCTTGCGCAGCGCTTCGGCCTGATTGCTCATCACCTGGGTGTAGCGCATCAGCTTTTGCAGCCACCAGCGCTTGGTTTCGAACACGAACGGGCCGCCCGCGTCGGACACCAGCACTTCGCGGTAGCGGCGCAGGCTCGGTTCGGTGGCGAGGTTGTCGTACACGCCGCCGTCGCTGAGTTCGATGCGCGCGCGCAGCAACGGCGCGTCGTCGCCTTGGTAATTGCCGCGCTGGTAGTCGCCGGGCGCGGCTTCGAAGCGCACCGGGCCGAACACCGGAGGGAACGACGACGAGGCGGCAACCGCGCAACTCAGGCGCGTGCGCTGTGCGCCGTCGCGCAGATAGCCGGCGAGGTAGTCGCCGACCCGGCGGCGCGAGAATTCCCAGTTCACGCCGAAGGTGAGGTCGGTCGCGCAGAACACGAATGCCGGCGCATCCGGAAGATCGTCGAGCGTGCGTTCGCCGAGCGCGCGGATATAGCCATGTTCGAGCAGGGCGATGCGGTGCGAGGGCACGAGCCAGTTGTGGGCGAGGGTGGCCAGCACCGGCCAGGTGCGCAGGTCGCGCGCGACGACGGCGCGGAACGGTTCGACCACGGTCGCGCGGAAATCGATGCGGTCGCTCCAGGCGGCGAAGGATTCGTCGCGGGAGGTGCGCGTGTCGAGGTAACGGCAGGCCAGCCAGGCCGAGACGATGCTGCCGCCGGAGACCGAACTGAATAAGGTGATGCCGGCCAGCAGGCCGGTTTCGTGCAGCCGCAGCAGCGAGCCCAGGTGGAACAGCGCGGCGCGGTAGCCGCCGCCGGACAGGCACAGCGCGCGGCCTTCGCGTTCGCTCGCGCGACTGGTGTCGGCGGCCAGTTCGGCGCGCAGCGCCTCGCGGCGGATGCGCAGACGTTCGAGTTCGACATCGGTGCTTTTCATCGCGGACGCCTCACGGTTTGCGGCGCGGTTGGGGATCGCGCTGGCAGCCGGTTATTTTGCGATAGGGGTGTCGCTGAGGCTGCGATTTCGAGGTGTCGTGTGGCCCTCACCCCAACCCCTCTCCCGCAAGCGGGAGAGGGGCTAAAAGGGGGGCGGCGATGTGCCGATGCTCCCTGTAGGAGCGGCGTCCTGCTGGATTTCCTTCGGTCACAAGCCGCGACGCGGCAATGAAGTGGCGTCGTCAGCCAAGTTTCGCGGTCGCGGCTCGCGCCGCTCCTACAGGGCATGACGGGTAACGCGTTGTCCTCGCCGCGCTGCGGCCTCCCTCACGCCATGAGAGAGGCCGCAGCGCTCACGCCCGGGCCGGCGCGTTCGCCTCAGGCCACCTGCACCAGCGGTTCGCTGGTTGGCGCGGTGGCCGGCGTCGCCGCCTCGTGGCTGCCGCGCAACGGCGGCAGCAGGCCCCACTCCCCCAAGGTTCGCACCGCGGTCGCGTTGCCGTTCTCGGCGCGGATTTTTTCCCCCAGTGCGTGCGCGGCGTCGACGCGTTGCGGCTCCAGCGCCTGCGCGATCGCCTGGGCCATCTGCTGCGCGTCGACCGTGCGCCGGTCCAGCGCTGGTGGCGCCACGCCCAGTTCGTTCATGCGTCGCGCCCAGAACGGCTGATCGCCGAAGAACGGCACGAACACCGACGGAATGCCGGCGCGCGCGGCGGCCACCGTGGTGCCGGCGCCGCCGTGATGCATCGCCATCGCCATGCGCGGGAACAGCCAGTCGTGCGGCGCGGCTTCGATCACGTAGATCTGGTCGTCCATGCGCCCCGGTTCGCGACGCAGGCCGCCCCAGCCGGTCGCCAGCACCGCGCGACGGCCGCTCAGGCGCACCGCGTCGACCACGATGTCGGTGAAGGCTTCGGCGTTGTTCGCGAGCATGCTGCCGAAGCCGATGTAGATCGGTTTCTCGCCTTCGGCCAGGAAATCGGTCAGCGACTGCGGCGGCTGCCATTCGCCGGCCTGATCGAGGAACCAGCTGCCGGTGACGCAGACCTGTTCGGGCCAGTCGTCGGGACGCGGCAGGATGTGCCGGCTGTAGCCGTACAACACCCGCATGCGTTCGGGGTCCTTGTCGAAGTACGGCCCGTACCACGGATACAGCGGCAGCTTGAGCTGCGGACGGATCGCGCCGTTGACCGCCGGCTTGAGCGTGTACCAGGCCAGCAGCTTCATCACCGAGAACAGCGCCATGTTCGCCCAGCCGGGGAACTCGCGCTTGGACCAGAACGACAGCGGCGAGAGTTTGCGCGACGGCGTGAACGGCTGCAGATGCGCTTGCAGGAACGGCACGTTCTCCGCTTCGCCCAGCGCCTTGGCGAGTTGGGTGACGATGCCGGTGCCGATCAGCAGCGCCGCGCCCTTGCAGGCCGGGCGCGCTTCCTTGGCCCAGGTCGCCGCCCACTCGGCGAATTTCGCCCGCGTGTGCTTGACCAGGAACCAGGGATTGAGCGCCTTGTCGACGGTCTCGGGGTTGTTGGTCAGCAGATCGCTGAAGTCGGCGCTGATCGCGCAGAACTCCAGTCCGGCCTCGCGCACCAGCGGAGCGAAGTTGTCGCTGGTGACGATGCGCACCGGATAACCGGCGCGATGCAGCGCCTGGCCCAGGCCAATGCACGGGCGGGCGTCGCCCTGGGTGCCAACGGTGAAGATCACGATCGCGCCGGGCTGGACCGGGCCGTCGACGCTGTGATCGTTGGCGGCCGGGCCGGCGGCGGGCATGGCTAAGGTCGGTGCGGACACGTGCGTCTCCTTACGAGTAAGCGGCGATGGCGCGCGGCGCGGTGGCCGTCGGCACGGGCGATTCCAGCCGTTGCGGCTCGGCCTGCGGCGGTTGCAGGCGCTCGCGCAGCAGGCGGGCGATGTGCGCGGCGGCGCGCGGCTCGAGCATGCTCTGGTGATGGCAGTCGATGTCGTGCACGTCGATGCGTCCGCCGACGAAGGGCTGCCAGGCCTTGGGGTGGTAATGCAGCAGACCGTCGAGGTCGACGTGTTCCTTCAGCCGCGCATTGAAGAACACCACGTCGGCGTCGATCGCGGTGGGCCGGTAGCGCCGCGCGAGCATCAGGTTGTTGCGGGTCACCGCGGCGACGTTCTCGATCAGTCGGGTATCGGCCTTCATGATTTCCTGCACCAAGGGAATCGAGAACACCTCGTATTCCTGGCACAGCAGATCGGCCAGCCCGCGCATGTCCTGCGGCGGGTTTTCGCGCGCACGCTGGTGGAAGCCGAGGAACTTGAGCACGGCGAGTGCCTGCTGCGCTTCGCTGGCATCGGCGTTGTCGGCGACGAAGGGATACGAATCCATCATCGCCAGCAACTCGACCCGTTCGCCGTTCGCCTGCAACTGCGCGGCGATGGCGTGGCCGATCAGGCCGCCCAGCGACCAGCCGAGCAAGCGGTACGGCCCGTACGGCTGCACCTTGCGCATCTGCGCGATGTAGTCGGCGGCGATTTCCTCGATGCTGCCGGGCAGGGCGCCGCCGCCGCGCAATCCGCGCGACTGCAACGCGTATACCGGCATGTCGTCGAGGTGGCGCAGCATGCCGGCGTACGACCAGCTGAAGCCGGTGACCGGATGGATGCAGAACAGCGGCCGGTCGCGTTCGGACGGACGTAGCGACAGCAGGCCGGCGAGCGGATCGTTTTCGCCGCCGTTGCGTTCCAGATGCGCGGCCAGCCCGGCGATGGTCGAGCCTTCGAACAAGGCGCCCAGCGACAACTCGCTGCCGAAGTGGCGCGGGAACGCCGCGACCAGTTCGGCGGCGCTGAGCGAATCGCCGCCGAGTTCGAAGAAGTTGTCGTGGACGCCGATCTGTTCCAGGCCGAAGATCTGCTGCCAGATCAGCGCGAGCTTGTGCTCGGTCTCGCTGCGCGGCGCCACGTAGCGCGCGCTGCGGCTGCGTTCGGGCGGCGCCAGCGCCTTGCGGTCGAGCTTGCCGCTCGCGCTCAGCGGCAACGCGGCCAGTTCGGTGTACACGCTGGGCACCATGTAGTCGGGCAGTTTCAACGCCAGGCGGCGGCGCAGCGCGTCGCTGTCGAGCCGCGCGCCGGGCGCGGGCACCACGTACGCGGCGAGCAGGGCGTGACCGGCGGCGTCGGTGTGCAGCGCGACCGCGGCGTCGGCGACGTTGTCGTCGGCGCCGAGCAGGGTTTCGATCTCGCCCAATTCGACCCGATGACCGCGGATCTTGACCTGCTGGTCGGCGCGGCCGAGGTATTCGATCACCCCGTCGTCGCGCCAGCGCGCCAGGTCGCCGGTACGGTACATGCGCGCGCCGTCGCCGGCGAACGGATCGGCGATGAAGCGCTCGGCGGTCAGATCGTCGCGATTGAGATAGCCCTGGGCCACGCAGGCGCCGCCGATGTACAACTCGCCGACGCTGCCGGTCGGCACCGGCTGCCACTGCGAATCGAGCACGTAGGCGCGGGTGTTGAGCAACGGCCGGCCGATCGGCGGCGCGGCGCCGTCGGCGACATCGAGCGCGCTCAGTTCGATCGCGCTCGCCCACACCGTGGTTTCGGTCGGGCCGTACAGATTGGTGACGCGCGCGGCCGCGGCGATCAAACGCTGGGCCAGTTCCGGCGGCAGCGCTTCGCCGGTCGACAACGCGTGTACGCCGTCCAGGCGCACGTCGGGATTGGCCAGCAGCATGCGCCACAGCGACGGCGTGGCCTGGACGAAGTTGAGCGCGTGTTCGGCGATCAGGCGGCCGAGCGCGAGCGGATTGCGGATCACCTCGGCGGTGGTCAGCACGATCCGCGCGCCGACGCTGAGCGGCAGGAACAGCTCAAAGCAGGCGATGTCGAACGCAACCGTGGTCTGGGCCAGGAAGCGGTCGGCCGAGGTCGGCGCGAACAGGCGCTGGGTCGCGAGCAGGAAGTTGCTCAGGTTGCCCTGGCTCACGCGCACGCCCTTGGGCCGTCCGGTCGAGCCGGAGGTGTAGATCAGATACGCGTCGGCATCGGCGTGGGTGTGCGGCAGCGCCGCCGCCGCATCGGCGTCGTAGCGTTCGTCCTGTTCGTGCGCGAACAACAACGGCACGCCGTGCGCGCCGAACGCGTCGGCGAAATTCGCCGTGGTCAGCAGCAGGCTCGGCGCGGCATCGTCCAGGGTCATGGCGATGCGTTCGATCGGCGCTTCCGGATCCAGCGGCAGGTAGGCCGCGCCGGCCTTCCACACCGCCAGCAACGCGGCGATCAGGATCTCGTCGCGCGGCAGCGCGATCGCGACGATCGCGCCGGGCTGCACGCCGCGCGCGATCAGACGCTGGGCCAGGCGCGTGCTGCCTTCGTCGAGTTCGCGATAGCTCAGGCTGGTGTCGCCGCTGATGACCGCGATCGCGTCGGGCGTGCGCTCGGCCTGCTGCTGGAACTGCGCCAGCGCGGTGGCTTCCGGCAACGGCGCGTCGGTGTCGTTCCATCCCAGCAGCAGGCGTTCTCGCTCGTCCTGGCCGAGGATGTCGATCGCGCCGAGGGTCGCATCGGGATTGTCCAGCACCGCGTCGATCAGGCGCATCAACCGGCGCAGGTGTTCGTCGAGTTCGGCCGCCGGATACAAGGTCGGATTGGCGTCGAAATCGAAGCTCAGCCCGTTGCCGTCGAGGCGGTCGAACACGAACACGGTCAGGTCTTCGGCGGTGCCGTTGTGCAGGTTGCGGCCGCTGGCGCGGTGGCCGCCGAAGCTGCCGTAATCGTAGGGTTCGATGTTGATGCCGAGCCAGGCCATGTGCTGGTCGGTGTTGACCAGGCCCAGATCGCGGCGCAGGTCTTCGTAGCGGTACTGCTGATGGCGCAGCGCCGACTTGACCACGCGCGAGACCTGTCCGAACAACTCGCTCATGCCCATGTCCGGACGCATCGCCAGACGGATCGCGACCACGTTGGCGACCATGCCGGGGGTGTTGCGCAACGCGTGATTGACGCGCCCGGTCACCGGCATGCCGAACACCAGGTCGTTGGCGCCGCTGGCGCGGTGGTAATACGCCGCGATCAGCGCGATCAGCACTTGCGGCAGGCTGACTCCGCAATCGCGCGCGATCTGCGACAGGCGCTCGCGCGCATGCTCCGGCACATGCCCGCTGACCCGACGCAGGCCGCCGTTGTTGCGCACGCGCCGACGCGCGAGCGTCACCGCTTCGGGCAGGTCGGCGAGTTGTTCCAGCCAGTACTCGCGATCGCGGCGGCAGCGCTCGGACTGGCGATAGCCGGCCTCGGCCTCGACCAGCGAGGCCAACGTGCCGTAGTCGCTGGGCTCGGGCTCGCGGCCGTCGAGGTAGGCGCAATACAGTTCGTTGATGCGCTTGGCCGCCATGCCGCCGCTGAAGCCGTCGTAGACGGTGTGGTGCGCGCGCTGGTACCAGCAGAACAGGTCATCGGCGAATTTGAACAGCGCGCCGACCCACAGCGGGTCGTGGACCAGATCGACCGGCTTGACGATTTCCGCCTGCATCCAGCGCTCGGCCGCGGCGCGCGGGTCGGCGTCTTGGCTGACGTCGAAGTAGGGGAAATCGAATTCGTAGTGCTCGCGCACGATCTGATAAGGCAGTCCGCCTTGCTCGACGATGCGCACCCGGGTGGCTTCGGCCTCCTGGGTGAATTGACGCAACGCGCGCAGGAACAGGGCCGGTTCGATCGGTCCGTGGATCTCCACCGCTTCGGCGATGTTCAACGTGGCTTCGACCGAAGCGAGTTTGTGCCCGACCCACAGGCCGCGCTGGGCGGTGGTCAGGGGCAGGCCGGGGGTATGGAGTTCGTTCATTGCGCTTCCTTTGAGCGACCGTGGGGCCGCACGCCGCCGACGGCCGGCGGACGCTGTCCGACGGCGCGTGTGTTCGACGCGCGCGAGCCTGCGGCCAGCTCGTTGTTACGAGTGGCCCCCTCTCCATGTGTCGCGATTCAAATACCGCCATGGCCTGAGCGCAGCGCGCTTGGGCATGACCCTGTCCGTATGCATCCAGCGCGCTTGCGCGCCGAAGGCGGGTTCCGGCGCGCTTGCGCGCTTACGGTGGGCCTGAGTTCTTATTGGTGTGCTGACGGTCCTGCGTGGCGCGTGCTCGGGAGGCGATGCATCTTCAGAGCGCAGCGTGCGAAAAAGCGGCTCGCTTCCAAAGCGGGTCATTCGCAAGTGACACATCGGCAGTGCCGTTCGTCACCTGCGGAATCAATATCCCCGAGCGCTCAGGCCGTGTCCATCGAGATCGGTGAGAGCCGGATCACAAGTCGAGTATTTACGAAGCGTGCGGTGAGAGCCGGATCACAAGACGGATATGTGAAGCTTTTTATACGGTCATCGACTGCGTCGCGAATAATCCAGGTAGATCGTCGTGCGTCGCGTTTTTCCCTGAAAAATCGCGTGTTTCTTCGCGCGCTCGCAAGCGCGTTGAAGTTCACGGATTGGTTGTGATGATTTCGGATTTGTTTCCGGCGAACGCCGATCGGTTTTCTCGCGCGCGAATGGATTTGTCTCATGCGAATATCGATCGACGTCGCAAACGTTGGTGAGCAACGGTGAAAAATTTATCGACGCGGGAAAATCGGTTCGTTATCGATCGGCAATTCGAAGCGCGGATGTCTGTCCGGGCATGATGGTGTCGGGCGGCCCGGCCGGGCCCAGCACGGGATTGGCGAATCGGCTATGATGAGAACCATTCTCATTTGATGGATGCCCCGATGGCGACGTTCCGGTCGTCCGCGCTCGCCGTTTCGCCGCCGTCCGCATCGCCCAAGTCGCCCGCCGCCGCGATCGCGTTGATGGACGCCGCCGAGCGCTTGTTCATCGAGCGCGGGGTCGAGCGCGTCGGCCTGGCCGACATCGCCGCCGCCGCCGGCCTGCCGGCGCGCGCGGCGCGCGGGCATTACGCCACCCGCGAGCAGTTGCTGCAGGCCATGCAGGATCGTTTCGTCAGCGATTACTGCGCGCACCTCGATGAAGCGATGGCGCGCTGCCCGCCGGGCGACTGGAGCGCGCGCCTGCGTACCTTCGTGCGCACCGGCGTCGACGGTTACCTGGATCACGTCGCCTTGCACGACGTGGTCTTTCACGACCAGCGCAGCCACGACCGCCACGCCTGGCAGGAAAACCCGGTGATCGAGCGGCTGGTCGAGCTGCTCGAAGGCGGGATCGCCGCGCGCGTGTGGGTCGCGCCGGACCCGCGCCTGACCGCGGTGATCTTCTTCACCGCGATGCACAGCGCGGTCGACCGGGTGATCGCCAGCGGCGAACCGGCCGACCGGCAGCGCCTCAGCCAGACCTTGATCGGTTATTTCGAACGCTCGGTGCAGTGGTGGACGCGGTTCTGAACCGCGTCGCGTACGCATCGTGGCGTTCGCCGGTTGCGGCTGAGGCGGCGCGCGCCGCTCAGGCCGCGCGGGTCTGCGCGAGCAGATCGGCGATGCTGTCGCGCAAGGACGGGTCCAGCGCTTCGAAGAATCCGGCGCCGATCAGCGAGCGCGCCTCGCGCAGCGCGTCCAGCGCCGCATCGACCTGGCCGCTGCGCAGCAAGGCCTGGCCCAGCAGCAGGGTCGCCAGCGGCGCCTGCTGTTGCAGGCACCAGGCACGCGCCTCGCGCGCGGCGTGGATGCAGGCCGCGTCGTTGCCCAATTGGAAATAAGCCTCGGCCACGCCGCTGCGCAACCAGAAGCGGATTTCATCGCCGGGCAGGCCAGCGTCGGCCAGGGCGATCGCGCGTGCCCAGTGCTGGGCGGCCTGGCGGGGTTGTTCGCTGGCGAGGTAGCCGATCGCCTGATTGGCCAGGTCCAGCACCTGCGACTCGACGTCGTCGAACAGCAACTCGGTGGCGCCGCCGTCGTGGCGGGTGTCGTCGCGGAACGCATTCATATCCATATGCATGAGATGTCCTTGGGGTTCCATCCTGGAAGCCGGTAGGGCGGTAAAGGGAGCTTGCGTAACGAATAACGCCGCTTGCGGCAAAAAAGGGTCACTGAATATGGAAAGAGTGCTCCAGCTCGTCCAGATCCTCGCCCTCGCCCCGGTTGCGGCCCGCCCACGGGCCCGGCTGATGGCGCGGCAGGCGCGCGACGAAACGCGCGCCGCCCAGGGCGGAGCCGTCGACCTGGATGTCGCCGCCGTGGCGTTCGATCACCTGGCGCACGATGCTCAGGCCCAGGCCGAAGCCGCCGGTGGCGCGGTCGCGGCTGCGGTCCAGGCGGTAGAACGGTTCGAACACCCGGCGCCGGTCCTCGACCGGAATGCCCACGCCGTCGTCCTCGACGATCAGCCGCCAGGCCGCGCCGTCGCCTTCGGCGCTGACCCGGATGGTGCTGTCGGCATAGCGCAAAGCGTTGCGCATCAGATTGGAGAACGCGCGGGCCAGGCTGCGCGGCTCCACCGCGATCTGCTCCAGGCCCGTCGCGATCGCCCATTCGATCGTGGTCGCGCGAATCCGCAGTTCCTCGGCCGATACCCCGGTGGACGCGCGCAACAGCGCGCCCAGGTCGACATGCTCCAGGGTCGGCAGCGGGCCGTTGCGCTCCATCATGCCCAGGGTCAGCAATTCGCCGACCAGCAGGTCGAGCTCCTCGACGTCGCAACGCAGCGCATGCACGCGGGCGCGCGCGACCCGGTCGTCGACGGTGTCGGCCAGATTCGCCAGGCCGAACTCCAGCCGCATGATCGGCGTGCGCAACTCGTGCGAGGCGGCATTGACCATGTCGCGCTGCGACTGGATCAGCCGGCCGATCTGGTCGGCCATGTTGTTGAAGTACATGCACAGCTGGCGGATCGAGGAGCCGCCGCGCAATCGCGCGCGCGCGCTCAGGTCGCCGTCGCCGAAGCGCGCGGCCGCGTCGCGCAGGCGCTCCAGGTCGCGCCAGTGCGGCTGCAGCCAGATCATCAGCCCCAACAGCACCATCGTGAACACGGTGAAGTAGGCGATGTAGCGGATCGGGAAATCGCCTTCGTCGTAGCCGATCTGGATCACCTCGCCGCCGTGCAGGCGCAGGTAGACGTGATGATGATCGTTGTTGCCGTGGTCGCTGGCGGTGTCGGACCGGCGCAGGTCGTCGCGCACCTGCGCCGACAATGCGCTCAGCCCCGATAGCGGCAGCAGGCGGTAACGATCGGCGGTGACGCGGTTGAGCGCGGCGACGCGGGCGCGCAGTTCATCGCCGCTCGCCCCGGCCAGACGTTCGCGCAGCAAGGCCAGTTCGCCGACGAATTCCTGCCGCGCCGATTCGCCGTACTGGTCCGGGAACACATACGGAAACACCTGCTGCACCAACAGGAACGAGCACAGCAGCAAGCCGGCCACGGTCAGGTACAGCCGCACCAGCATCTGCAGCATTCAATCCTCCCAGGCGATCGGGCTGAACAAGTAGCCGCGTCCCCACACCGTCTTGATCTTGCGCGGCTCGTGCGCGTCGTCGGCGAAATGCCGGCGCAGCCGCGAGATGCTGACATCGACGGTGCGATCGACCCCGTCGAAGCCGATGCCGCGCCAGCGCCGCAGCAGTTCGTCGCGGCTGAGCACGCGGCCGGCGGCCTGGGCCAGGATCACGAACAGGTTGTAGTCGGCGGTCTTCAGGTCGATCTCCTCGCCGCGCCAATACACCTGGCGCGCGCTCATATCGATCTGCAACCCGCCGTAGCTCAACAGCGACGGCATCGCGGCCTGCGGCTGCGCCTGGCTGCGGCGCAGGATCGCGCGCAGTCGCGCCAGCAGCAGACGCGGTTCCACCGGCTTGAGCACGTAATCGTCGGCGCCGACTTCCAGCCCGGTCACCTGATCGAACAGATCCGCGCGCGCGGTCAGCATCACGATCGGCAAATCCGATTGCTTGCGGATCTGGCGGCAAACATCGAAGCCGTCCATGCCGGGCAACATCAGGTCGAGCACGACCACATCGGGCGGATCGGCCTCGATCGCGGTCAGTGCCTGGTCGCCGCGCAGCACCACGCGGGTCTGAAAGTCGTAGCGTTGCAGATATTCGGAGATCAACCCGGCCAGACGGGCGTCGTCCTCGATCAGCAGGACTTTGTTCATGGCCACCTCATGCGAGCCGGCATGGTAGCGCCGACCGGTGCGGTCGGTCGGGGCAATACAAACAAACACATCCGACGCACAACTCGCCGTTGCTCGGCATGCGGGCAGACCAACGATCGCGCGAACGCAGACAACGGACGATGCGTCGAGGGGACGAGCCGGACGACTGTCCATCGTATCGGTGACGCGGCGGTGGGGGCATCCAGTATCGGTCTGGCGGGGGAGTTGATAATGGAGATGCCGGCAGCGGCGATTGGGTTGCAAACCTTGATGCAGGCGTAGTTGCGAGTCCACGGTGCGTGGAGATCTGCGCATTGTATGCGGCGTGACGCTCGCATTGATGGGATGCCGGCGATCTGGCGCGGTGCAGTGGCGATCGATGACAAACGTCATGCGAGCGTCGCGAGATCGATCCGCGTTCCGGTATCTATGCGCTTGCCGAGCGGCTGGGCTGGCGAGTTTGCCGATGGTGCGGCGGGCGCCATCGATCAGGCGTGCGCCGCGAGCATGAGGCGATATTCGCTCCGAATGGTTTTGACCTGACGATCGCGCACTGGCCGATGCCCGCTCGCCCGGAGTTCCGGCCTGCGCTTGCTGTGTTCGCGGCCGTCATGCTATGTAGCCGCGGCGGCGCGCTCGATGCATCAACCGATCCGGAGAACGACGCCATGGACAGGATCTGGCGGCGAAGAATGTCCCAGACGCCTGGATCCGATTCTTTATTCGGAGTACCTGATTGCCAAGGAGGCGGCTTGCATGAAGCACCAGAAAGTTGATCGCCTGGTCGTCATCGGTCTGGGCGCCTACCTGCTCCAGGTCGATCTGTCCCTGCATCGGGCCTCCGGCCATCCACGTCACGTTTTGACGGACTATCTGCGCGAGCACAGCGCGGTACCCGGCAAGGTATGCGATTTTTTCTGGCGCGGTATCCACCTGGATGCGGACGATCGGCTCGGTTCAGCGCCGCGTCTATTGCGGCTGAAGTTGATGAATCAGTTCCGGCACGATCCGGTCGTCAGTGCTTCGTTCTTCCCGATGGCGAACGATGTGTTGCGCAAGATCGCGCGCTATCTCGACGACGGGCAAGCGCGCATCGACATGGAGGCCGGTCATTTGCGCTTGACCCTCGCCTACCTCAACGCAGAACTGCAGCGCACGCTCGGGCTTGCGCGCGCCAGCGCCTACAAGCATGTGGAACACTTCAATCAACACGATCACGGGAAGTTCCATTCGATTGACGAGATCGTAGGCAGGAAGTGGCCGTTCTGAGCGTTCGCGCGGTTTCGGGCCCGACAGGGCCGGTTTCTCCTGCAAGGTTATGACCCGGCCAATGATTCACATACAAGGAGCGATATGAATCAGCAAGCGTATCCGCACGCCAAGGATTTTGGCTGGATCGCGTCCGACGATCAGGGAAATGTCGGCATATTCATTACCGCGGGTGAAGGGCCGATCGCGAGTGCGGCGTTGAACGCCGAGTTCTTCCCTGTCGTCGAAGTCGAACCCAGGGTCTTGGACATGAGCATCCGGGACCGCGAGGGAGTCAAGATGCTGGTCAAGGTACCGCGACCGGACTCCTACATCGACCTGGCGAGCCGGGGCTTGTATGTGTACGACTGGACCGACATAAGCCGAGGTTCCGGACACCTCGATGCCTACGAATTGATGGCGATTCCCGCCGCTGCGATTCACTGCGACGAGCTTCCCGAGGAGCTGGCGACGGTCGCGCGCTCGGTGCGGCTGACGGGCGTGAGGTTTGGCGTAGACAAGACTATTTCTGTAGGTTGAAGTCGGATACGTTGATAGACGGGCCAACGATTCGATCGGTAAATATAAACAGGCAACTTGACGGTTGCATTTTGGCCGTGGCAGCATGCCGCATACCAAATGCACCCAGGAGGTTGCCTGTCATGAACACATCATCCACCGATCGCATCGAACGCCAGATCCTGCTCAAGGCTCCGCGCGCCAAGGTCTGGCATGCGTTGACCGATGCCGAGTCCTTCGGCCAGTGGTTCGGCGTGAAGTTCGAGGGCCAACGCTTTGTGCCCGGGGAAGTCACCGAGGGGAGAATCACCTATCCGGGCTTCGAGCATCTGCTGATGCAGGTGACTGTGCGCGAATTGCAGCCGCAGCGGCTGTTCTCGTTCAACTGGCATCCGTATGCGGTCGATCCGGCGGTCGATTACTCCACCGAGGAGCCGACCCTGGTCGAGTTCACGCTCGAAGAAGTCGAGGGTGGCACGCTGTTGCGCACGGTCGAGTCCGGCTTCGACAAGGTGCCGGCGGCGCGGCGCGAAGAGGCGTTCCGGATGAATTCCGGCGGCTGGGACGAGCAGATCGGGAACATCGAACGCTATGTCGGTTAAGCCGGCGGCGTTGAAGGCGCCCGCGCTGCGCAAGTCGGCGCGGGTGTTCGGCGCGCTCGGCGACGAAACGCGGCTGCGCTTGGTGGTGGCCCTGTGCGCGGGCGGCGCGTTCTCGATCGCGCAGTTGACCGCGACCACGCAGATCACCCGGCAGGCGGTGACCAAGCATTTGCAGGTATTGGCCGAAGCCGGGCTGGCGCGCGATCTGAAGGTTGGGCGCGAGCGCTTGTGGGAGTTCGAACCGTCGCAGATCGATGAGGCGCGGCGTTCGCTGGAGAGCATCGCCGGGCAATGGGAACAGGCGTTGCTGCGGTTGCAGGCGTTCGTCGAGGGCTGAGCGGTCCGATCCGATCCGTGCCGCGCATGCGGTCGTACCGGATCAATCGACTCGGAGCGATCGAGCCGCGGACCGAATTAATCGGGTTCGGCCTTGCGTTTCGCTGTATGCGCTCACCCGCATCGAGTGGCGATTCGCGTCCCGCCGAGCCTCAGCGATCGGTCAGGTCCAATATCGCCCGACGATGCTCGCGGCAGTACTGCTCGTACTCCGCGCGTTGGGTCGTGGCGTTGGCGCGGGCGCGAACGCTGCCGCCCGGGCCGAGGAATTCGACCGTGCCCATCACCACCACCAGCGCGATCATCGGTTCGTTGCCGACGATCTTCCACCAGTCGACGTTGCCGGACGGTTCGAACACGTAGTCGCCCGGGCCGATCAGTTCGCCGGTGCACAGTTGACGGGTACCGCTGAGGTTGTAGGCGTGGATCTCGCCGGTATGCCGGTGCAGCGGCATGGTCACACCGGGGTCCATGCGCAGCAGTTCGACGAAGCCGCGGTCCTCGGCAAAGAAGCGCAGCGGCTTGGCGTATTTGCCGCGCGTGGCCGAGGGAATCCAGGGCAGGTCGGCGCTGGTGCTGATGCGCGCCGGCAGGTATTGATGCAGGGTGTCGGGACCAAGCGTCATGGCAACAGCTCCATTGAAAGGTCGAAAATCAAGAAGGGACCGAAGAACTCCGAGAGCCGAGGCGGCGTTCAACGAGCGCAAACCACTCGCCTGAGCCAGCATCGCTTGCGTGTCCTCCGATCACGCAACGCTGCTCAAGCCGCGATCGCGGCGAAATAGCGCTCGAACGAACCATCCACCGCGCTGCGCCCGCCGCCGATGATGTTGCGACCCCAGGTGTAGCCGTAAACATCCTCAAAGCCGTAGCGCGACACGCGCTCTTGCATCGCATGCACATCGCTGGGCTTCATCGGGATGTAGTTCGGGTAGCTGTACATGAAGGTGACGTGGCGACGGTCGGACACGACCTGCAACGCGTCGCCGGGGAACAGCGCGTCGCCGCGTTCGCCGCCGCGCCGCCAGTGCAGCGCGGTGCTGCCGGTGAAATGGCCGCCGCAGCGGATCAGGGTGACGTCGGGCGATAGCGCCAGTTCGTCGCCGCTCCAATAGCGGATCAGCGGCGAGTCGCGCTGCACCCATTCGCGGTCGGCCTCGTGCAGATAGATCGGCACGCCGCCGAGCGCCTGGCTCCATTCGACCATCGAGGCATAGAAATGCGGATGCGAGATCGCGATCAGATCGACGCCGCCGCGCGCCTTCAATTCGGCCACGGCTTCGTCGGTGACCAGGGTCAGGCATTCCCACAGGATGTTGCCGGCGTCGGTCTGCAGATAGACCGCGCGCTGGTTGATGGCGAAGTCCGGGCTCAGGCCGATGCCGAGCACGCCGGCATCGTCTTCGAAACGCAGGCTGTAGTGCTGCGCCATCGCTTCATGGGTGGTCCAGCGCTGGCCGTTCCAGCCGACGTACTGGCGTTCGTCTTCGCAGATCGGGCAGTGCTCGGGCGGCGCGGAGGATTCGGCGAACTGGGTGCCGCAGGTTTCGCAGATCGGATGCATGGCGGGCCTCGTCGAGGTGGCGATGGGGGTTTGTGGTTCGAGTGGGCAAAGCGTTGCCGTGACAGCGTTGGCCGTCTTGGGTTCGATTCGTTTTTCCCGATTCCGTCATCCCCGCGAACGCGGGGATCCAGTGACTTGTCGGTGTTACCGGATGAAGCGGAGTTCCGGTCTTGGCGGGCGATGGCGGCCAGGGGCGTTATTCATGCGGCACGACGGCGCTGGTGTGCGAGCCGCGTCGCTGCTTGCACGGCGGTCGCCGCTTACGTCTTCGCGCCCTGACCGAACAAAACCTTGCGCTCCTCGTCAGTGAAATTCGCTGCTTTCGCATAAGGATCTTCGACGCCCTCATACGCACGCTGCGTTGCCGGCCGCGCGCGGATCCGTTCGAACCAGGCCTGCAGATTCGGCGTATCGGCTAAGGTCTGGCCCAGGCCCGCATGCGGCACGATCCACGGATAACAGGCGACATCGGCGATCGAATAGGTGTCGCCAACGATGAAGTCGCGTCCCTGTAATTGCCGGTCGAGCACGCCGAACAAACGCTTCACTTCGCGGGTGTAGCGCTCGATCGCATACGGCACCGCTTCGGGCGCGTGGGCGCGGAAGTGTCCGGCCTGGCCGGTCATCGGGCCGAGTCCGGCCATCTGCCAGAACAGCCATTGGGTGGCCTGCAGTTGCGCGCGTTCCTCGCGCGGCCACAGCAGTCCGGTCTTGCGCGCGAGGTAGAGCAAGATCGCGCCGGATTCGAACACCGCCAGCGGCTCGCCGCCGTCGACGGGCGCGTGGTCGACGATCGCCGGGATCTTGTTGTTCGGCGAAATCGCCAGAAAGTCCGGCGCGAACTGCTCACCGGCGGACAGCTTGACCGGCACCACGCGGTGGGCCAGGCCGGTCTCTTCCAGGTACAGGCGCAGCTTCAGGCCGTTGGGCGTGGCGGCGAAATACAGGTCGATCATGGGGGCGCTCCGCGCGGCGAGGGCCGCTTTCATGAGGTCAGCTTAGGGGTAAGCTGGTGCCATGGTTGGTCCAGATTGGGTAGATTCCATGGAACCAGTTTTCCAGTTTCCGCTGGCCCTGCCGGAGCGCGGCCAGGGCAGCCTGACCCAGGCGCTGCACCAGCAACTGCGCGCGGCGATCCTCGACGGGCGCCTGACCGCGGGCTCGGCGCTGCCGGCCACGCGCCAGGTCGCCAGCGCGCTGGGGATCGCCCGCAACACCGTGGTGACCGCGTACGACCTGTTGATCGCCGAGGGTTACGCGACCCCGCGCGCCGGCGCCAAGGCGGTGGTCGCCGACGTCGCCGGACGCCGCGACCGGCGCGGACCGCGCTCGCTGGCCGCCGGCATCGAAGACCCGCGACTCAATCCTTTGTGGCGCACGCCGTTCCTGCGCCCCGAACCGCCGCGTCACCTGCCCGAGCGCTGCTTCCGCCTCGGCATTCCCGATCATCGCCATTTCCCGCACGACGTATGGCGGCGTTTGTCGGCGCAATCGTTGCGCGCGTGGTCGAAGACCCGTTTCAGCTATCCGCCGTCGGAAGGCATCGCGCCGTTGCGCGAGGCCATCGCCCAGCACGTCGCGTTCGCGCGCGCGGTGGCGTGCGTGGCCGAGGATGTGATCGTGATCTCGGGCGCGCAGCAGGCGTTCGATCTGCTCGCGCGTCTGCTGGTGACGCCGGGCGTTACGAAAGTCGCGGTCGAGGAGCCCGGTTATCCGCCGGTGCGCGCCGCGTTCGCCGCCGCCGGTGCGCGACTGGTGCCGATACCGGTCGACGACGAAGGCCTGTGCGTGGAGCAGTTGCCCGAGGACGTGCGTGTGATCAGTGTGACCCCATCGCATCAGTCGCCGACCGGGGTGGCCTTGTCGCTGTCGCGGCGGCGCGCGTTGCTCGACTTCGCGCGGCGACGTAACGCGATCGTGATCGAGGACGACTACGACGGCGAGTTCCGCTTCGGCGGGCGGCCGCTGGATGCCTTGCAGACGCTGGACCGCGATGCGTTGGTGTTCTACGTCGGCACGTTTTCCAAAAGCCTGTTCCCGGCGCTGCGCAAGGGTTTCATCGTCGCCCCGGCGTGGGCGCGCGATGCCTTGATCACGGTCAAGCACTGCGCCGATTCGCATTGCGACACCGTCACCCAGTCGGTGCTCGCCGCGTTCATCCGCGACGGCCATCTGGCCCGGCATGTGCGGCGCATGCGCGCGATCTACGGCGAGCGGCGCGAGGCCTTGCTGGCGGGATTGCGCGATGAACTGGACCCGTGGATGCAGCCGATTCCGTGCGAGGCCGGCCTGCATCTGGCCGCGCGCATCCGCGACCCGGCGCTCGCGCCGGCGATCATGGCGCGCGCGCTGCCGCTGTTGCCGGGCGCGCAGACGATCGACGATTACGCGATCGCGCCGTTGCCGCGGCCGGCGATCACCTTCGGTTATGGGGTGATCGATGCCGATGAGATCGGCGTGGCGTTGCGAAAGGTTCGGCGCGCGCTGGAGTCGTTGTAACCGGCGCGATCGGCGCGCGATCGCGTCGCGATCAGTCCGTACGCGAATGCACCGGCAGGAAACTGCGGCAGCGCATCCGGCGCAGATCGTTGCGGCGTTCGCTGCGCACGCGCGGATTCGGATCGAGCACGTAGCCGCCGTCGTCGTCGTGGATGTACACCACCCAATGCCAGCTGCCGTCGCGCGGGTTGGGATTGATGCCGAGGATGCCGTCGCTGTCGAGCGCGTCGGCCCGCTCGAGCATGCGCTCGCGGCCAGGGCGCGCGCCGAGCAGGCGCAGCATCCGCGCCAGTTCGTTGGCGCTGGTGTAGTAGGCCTTGCGTCTGCCGCGCGTGGCGCCGCCGCTGGCTTCGCCGGGCGCTTTCGGCACGATGCCGAGCTGCCGCGCGAGCGAACGCGCCTGCGCGTAGCCGATGTCGCCTAGCATGGCCACGCAGGCCAGGCCGCAACCGGTGCTGTCGAGCTGGGTCTTGCGGCGGATCATCGATCGTTACGCGATGGCGGCGGTTTGGACGCCATCAGTGTAGTCGTGCTTCGCCGCGGCCGACTCAGCAGGTCGCGTCGGCGATCCGCGGCCGCGCGTCGCGCAGACGCCGGCGGGTGCGGATGAAATCGACCGCGAGCAGGCTCAAGGGGCGGGTGCGCGCATCGATGCCGAACGCGGCCAGCAGCAGCGCCTGCTCATCGGGGCTCAATCCGCCGCCCAGGCCGGGGCCGCCATGGGACGGCATCCGGATTGCCGCGTCGTCGCGCGAGCCGTGCAATGCGCGCAACAGCCCCAGTTCGCGCTCGCCGCAGCGGGCGAGCCCATCCTGGCTCACACCGATTTCGATGGCCCCGACGTCGGTCAGGGCGGCTGGGGGCAGGCTGGCTTGGGTCGCAGAGTTCTCGTTCATGCCGATATCCTTATCGCAAGATCGTGTCGATCCGATGAAATCCGCCTGCTGCAAGCGGCTCACCGCCGGACCGGACTCAGAGCAGCCGGCCCACCCACACGCCCGCGCCGACCACCACCAGCGCCAACGCCGAGACCGCGCCGAGCAGGATCTTCTCCTGCTGCCGCGAGCGCTTGAGCGCGTCGCCGTACGGCATGGTGGTGTGCGCGATCATGGTGTACAGCGGTAGCCAGGTCTTGGGCAGCACGCGGTTCAGCGCGGCGTCGACGCGCTTGCGCGCGAGGAACCAGAACGACTGCACCTTCTGCTTGAGCTCGATGAAATTGGCCTTCGACAGCTCGGCCAGGGTATCGGTGTGCGGCCGCCGCGATTGCTCGTAAGCGATGAAGGCGGCGCGGCGGTCGCGCGGATGCGCGGCGAACGCGGCCATCAGCGCCGAGCAATCCTCGAACGCCGAGTTCATGCCCTGGCCGTAGAACGGATACACCGCGTGGCAGGCGTCGCCGACCAGCACGATCCACTCGTCCATGCTCCACGGCGCGGTGCGGGTGGTGATCAGCGAACCGGTCGGATGACTGACCCAGTCGTCGACCAAGTTAGGAAGCAGCGGGATCAAGTCGGGGAAGTACTTGCCAAACAACGCGCGCACTTCATCCGGACTGCGCGTGGTGGCGAAGCTATCGGGGCCTTCATGCGGCAGGAACAAAGTCAGCGTATGCGAGCCGTCGCGATTGGGATGCGAGACGAAGAAGCAATGCACGCGCGGCCACACGTGCAGCGCTTCGAGTTCGATCTGCGAGCCGCCGCCGGGCAGCGCCGCCAGACTCAGTTCCTTGTAACCCCATTCCAGGTATTCCTGGTGGTAGTCGGCGCGTTCGCCGCGCTGCATTTCCTGGCGCGCGCGCGAGAACGCGCCGTCGGCGCCGACCACCCAGGCCGGCTGCGCGCGTACTTTCTCGCCGTCGTGATCGAATTCCAGTTCACGCCGGGCCTTGTCGATCCGGTCCAGGCGATGGTTGAAATGCAGGCGCACCTGCGGATGGCGCTGGGCGTGATCGAGCAGCAGCCGGTTGAGTTCGTTGCGGTCGATCGAGTGCAGCACTTCGCCGCGGTCCTTGCCGTAGGGCTGGAAGCGGGTGCTGCCGTCGGGCGCGTGGATCACGCGGCCGCCCATCACCACCGACAGCGGCATCACCTGGTCGATCAGGCCGACCTCGGTCAGCGCCTGGATGCCGCGCTTGGACAGGCCCAGGTTGATCGAGCGTCCGCCCTCGCTCAGGCCGACGCGCGGGTCCGGGCGCCGTTCGTACACGTCCACGCCCACGCCCTGGCGCGCCAGCGACAAGGCCAGCAGCGAACCGGCCAGGCCGCCGCCGACGATCGCCACGCGTCCGCCGGCGTTGATGTCTTGCTCAGTCATCGAAGTGAGTATCCGTACATTCGAAGGTATCGGCGGCGGCTCAGGCGCGCGCCGCTTTGTCGGTCTTGGCGGCTTTGTCGGCGGTCTTGTCCGCCTTGGACCGCTTCAGCGCGCGCACTTCCAGTTCCGCATCGACCAGCGCGGTGACCGCTTGCTCGAAGTAGTTGCGCCGCACCGTCGGGCCGAGTCGGCGCAGGTAGGAACGCAGGTACTGGCCGCGCACCTGCGGCGTATCCAGCGAGCGGCGCAGGAACGGCAGGTCTGTTTCGACCATGTGCCGGATCGCGAGCATCGGCACCGGGCTGCGCAGCGGGCGGAAGTCCGGATTGCGCAAGCCGGGGCTTTCGTTGGTCGCATGGAACTCGCCGAGCATCAGGCCCAGGTCGACGAAGCTTGGCTTCAACTGCTGCTGCACTTCGTCGATGAACGCCGCCGCTTCGTCGCCCAGATGCGGGAACACGATCAGCACGGTCTTGTTGATCGCCACCTGACCGGTGCGCGGTTCGATTTCGGCGAACAGGTCGCGGTATTCCCCGATCAATTGGGTAATCCTGTCGACGCTGACATCGCGGTCGTGGATTTCCGCCAGCCAGATCGTGTCGAGCGCGAGCGCGGTCGGCGTGAACGGACACACCGGTCCCGGCCGGCCCACGTCCGGGTGCGGACGGGCGAGGAAGGTGCGGATCCACGCCACGGTCTGCGGCAGCGGAGCGCTCGGGTCCTGTTCGCGTTCGACCACGGAGGCCTGCAGCAGTTTGCCGCGCACCGCGGCGATCGGGCTCTCGACGAAAGCCTGTCCCTGCATCAGCAGGCGGTCGGAGTCGATGACCGAAGTCGAGTCGTTGTCTGGGGTCATTGCCATTTCATCCCTGCATCACTTGGCTTAGCTCAGACCGTGCCGCGGTGTATGCGCGTGCGCGAGTCCGTCCATAACTCGCCGGCATCGGCGAGGCACTGCGTTTGAATCCTTACCCGCGTTCGCCGCCGGCGAACGCGTCGTCGAGCGGCGGTGTACAGCTTCGGTCGCGACGGTCGCGTACCGCGCGATACGGCCCTGGATCGATGAGTGGGTCTTGCATGAACGACTCCTTGTTGATGCCTGAGCGACTCAGGCCACGCATTTGATTGGGGTCTCGTCGATCTCGCCGTGCTCGACCGCGACCGGCGCGTCGGGCAACTGCTCTTCGACTTCGCGAATGGAACGCACCGACCAGGCGACCGCGGCGATCGCCACCATCGACAAGCCCAGCACGATGAACATCAGGCTCAGGCCGCGGCCGGGACCGGTGCCGATCAACAGACCGATCGAACCGGCGAGCGGACCGTCGATGGCCATCAACGGTTCGAACACGTGCTCGGCCAACGGTCCGGCCAGGCAGAACGCCAGCGGCATCGCCGCTTCGGCGAGCACGCGCTGGATCGCGAAGCAGCGGCCCTGCAGATCGGCCGGCACCTTGCTCTGCCACAGCGTGGCGTTGCTGGCGTTGATGATCGGAACGCTGAGGAAAAACAGGAACCCGGCCACCACCACCAAAGCGAACGACGGGCGCAGCCCGTGCGCGGCCAGGAACAGGCCGGCCAGCATCGAGAAACCGAGCACGCCGACCACGCGCCGGCGCGGTCCGCCCCAGGTGGTCATCGCCACGCCGCCGAGCAACAGGCCGACGCCGCCGATCGCCATCTGCATGCCGAGCAATGCCGGATCGGCCAACGACAGAATCAGCGGCGTGATCGCGATGCTGGCGATGCCGAACATGAAGTTGCTCAGGCCGAACACGATCAGCAGGCCGAACAGGCCGCGGCGATCGCGCACGTAGGCGAAGCCGGTCGCCGCTTCGTGCCACAGGCCGCGTTCCTCGTCGTCGGAGCTGCGCTGCGGCCGCGGTATCCGCGCCCACACCAGCGCCAGCAGACCGGTCACGAAGGTCAGCGCGTCGACGATCAACACGCCCTGCATCGAGATCGTGCTGACCAGGATGCCGGCCAGCAGCGGGCCGCCGACCTGGGCGATCGCGAAACCGGTCTGGACCAGGCCGTTGACCCGGGTCAGCTGATCGGAGGTGGCCAGCAGCGGAATGCTCGCCGCATAGGCCGGTTGCAGGAACGCATTGGCCAGCGCGGTGATGCCGACGCCGGCGTAGATATGCCACATCGCCAGATGGCCGCTCGCGAGCAGACCCGCCATCACCAGCATGGTCGTGGCCGAGATCGCCTCGCACACGATCATGGTACGGCGCCGGTCCCAGCGATCGACCAACGCGCCGGCGATCGGCGAGATCAGCAGCGACGGCACCGCCATCGCCACGAACACCATCGCGAAGCGCGTGGTCGAGCCGGTGCTTTGCAACACCCACACCCCCAGCGCGAACGCGGTCAGGCGCGAACCGACGCCGGAGACCAGTTGGCCGAACCAGATCAGCAGGAAATTGCGCAGGCCCGCCCACGGATTCATGCGCTCACCTCGGCCGCCGCACGAGTATTCGCGGGAAAGAAATCGCGCGATTGCAGGAAGCGCACGTACAGGCGCAGCAAGGCGGCGTCGGCCGGCGGACAGATCAAGCCGAGCGGTTCGACCGCGCGGGTGGTCGCGCTGCAATCGAAGCTGGGTTCGCGCGGATCGGGGTTGGACGGGAACAGGCCGGCGAATGGCGCCAGCGCGTTGTCGCGCGAGACGGCCGCGTTCGCCAGCAATTCGCGCCGCCATTCGAAGTAGTCGATTTCTTCCAGCGCCAAGCCGGCTTCGCGCAGGGTCGCGACCGCGGTCGGGATCGGCAGGCGGCGGCGGTTATAGAAATGGAAGTTGCCGTTGGCGTCGCCCGCGCCGAGCGCGATGCGCACGATCGAGCGGCCGACGTAGTCGACCGGGGCCATGTCGAAGGCTTCGTTGGGCAGATGCGGCGCGCGGCCCATCTGCACGCAGCCCTTGAGCCAGGCGTTGAAGTAATCGCCGAGGTTGCTGGCGCCGGTGTGGCTGTCGCCGGTGATCCGCGCCGGCCGATAGATCGCCACCGGCAGGCCGCGTTCGCGCGCGACCAGGGCCAGTTGTTCGCCGACCCACTTGCTCTGGTTGTAGCCGCCGTATTGTTCGTCGGCGCTCGGCGGCGGATCGGATTCGAACACGGTGCGATCGAGGTTCGACGCGGTCAGGCACACGCCGAGGGTGGAGACCAGATGCACCGGCTTGATCCGGTGCAAGGTCGCCAACCGCAACACTTCGCGGGTGCCGCCGACATTGGCCGCTTCCAGATGCTGATACGGCGCGAGGAAGTTGACCTGGCCGCCGTTGTGGAAGATCACTTCGGCGCGTTGCGCGAGCGCGTCGAACGCGGCTTCGTCCAGGCCCAGGCGCGGCTGGGCGAGGTCGCCGAGCACGATCGCCAGACGCGCTTCGTCGCCGCTGCGCCACAGGCCGTAGCCGTGCAGGTTGGCGCGGATCCGGGCCAGACCTTCGTCGGCGTCCGCGGCGCGCACCAGGCACACGACTTCGGCGCTGGTCACGTCGAGCAACTCGCGCACCATGTAGGCGCCGAGGAAACCGGTGGCGCCGGTGATGAAGGCCGAACGCGGATTGGCGCGCGAGACCGCCGGCAACGCGGCGCTGCGCGGGTGAATATCGTCGGCGAGCTGGACCTGCGCGGCCAGATCGAATTCCTCGACCGCTTCGCCCGACAGCAGCTCGTCGATGCGACGCGCCTGCGCGGCCAGGGTCGGCGCGGCGAACACCGAGGCCAGCGGCAGCTCCACGCCGAGCGCGGCATGCAGCTTGAACACCAGCGGCAGGGTCATCAGCGAATCGCCGCCGATCGAGAAGAAATCGTCGTCGGCGCTGATCTCCTCGCGGCCGAGCACCTCGCGCCACACCGCGAGCACGGCGCGTTCGGTGTCGGTCTGCGCTTCGATCAGGGTGCGTTCGACCAGCAATTCGGCGCTGGGTTCGGGCAGCGCCTTGCGATCGACCTTGCCGTTGCGATTGAGCGGCATCGCCGGCAGACGCACATACGCCGACGGCAGCAGCGCTTCGGGCAGACTGCGGGCGAGATGCTCGCGCCACTGATTCGGCCCGCTGGCTTCGTCGGCGACGACATAGGCGACCAGACGCTTGTCGCCGGGCCGGTCCTCGCGCAGCAGCACCACCGCGGCTTCGACCTGCGCATGCGATTCCAGCGCGGTTTCGATCTCGCCCAGTTCGATGCGGAAGCCGCGCAGCTTGATCTGATGATCGCGGCGGCCGAGGAACTGCAGACTGCCGTCGCTGTTCCAGCGGGCCAGATCGCCGGTGCGGTACAGCCGGCCATCGGCCGCGAACGGATCGGGCGGAAAACTCGCCGCGCTGAGCTCAGGTTGATTGAGATAGCCGCGCGCGACGCCGAGGCCGCCGATGCACAGCTCGCCGACCACGCCGCGCGGCGCCAATGCGCCGTGCGGATCGAGCACGTACAGTCGCACGCCCGGCAACGGCCGGCCGATCGGCAACTCGCGAGTTAGGTACTCGCTGGCATCGACCGTGCTGAGCATGGCCGCGCACACCGAGGTCTCGGTCGGGCCGTAGTGATTGCTCAGCGCGACCCGCCCGTCGGTGATCTGGGCGAAACGGCGCACCTGTTCGACCGCGACGCTCTCGCCGCCGATCATCATCAGGCGCAGATGCGGCAACAGCGGTTCGCTGCGCACGATCGTCGACCAGCCTTCGCTCCAGCGCCGCCACAGCGCGGCCGGCGCGTCGATCGCGCTGATCCGGTGCTCGCGGCAGAACGCTTCGAGTTCGAACGGACCCAGCTCGGTCGGGTTGGGATGCAGCACCAGCGCCGAACCGCTCGCCAGCGCCGGGAACACATCGCCGACCGAAGCGTCGAACACCAGCGGCGGGATCATCAGCAGGCGCTGATCGCGGAAATCGTGCCGCGCCATGAAGCCGCGAGTCAGGTTGGCCGCGCCGCGGTGTTCGATCACCACGCCCTTGGGCTGGCCGGTCGAACCGGAGGTGTAGATGACGTAGGCGGCGTGCTCGGGCGCGAATTCGACCACGGGCGCGCTGGCCGATGCGGCGACTTCATCGCTGATCAGCACCGGCACGCGCAGGTTCAAGGCCTCGGCGCGCGCGCGCCATTGCGGCGGCGCCAGCAGCGCCAGCGCGGCGGTGTCGTCGAGCAGGAAATGCAGGCGTTCGTCCGGATGCGCCGGGTCCAGCGGCAGATAAGCCGCGCCCGCGGCGAGCACGCCGAGCACCGCGACCAGCGCTTCGATCGAGCGATCGGTCAGCACGCCGACCCGCGATTCCGCGCCGACGCCGAGCGCCTGCAAGGCGAGGCCGAGGCCGTTGGCGCGTTGCAGCAGCTCGCGATAGGTTAGTTCGCGGCCCGGTTCGATCAAGGCAACCGCATCGGGCGTGCGCGCGGCCTGTTGCGCGAACATCGCGTACAAATGCTCGTTCGCGTCATCGAGTTCGGCGTCGCCTCCGTGACCCAAATGCAGCAATGCGCTGCGATCAGCCTCGTCAAGCAGCGCGAGCTGCGACAGCGGCCGATCGGGATGCGCGACCGCATCGCCGAGCAGATGTTCGAACTGGCGCAGCAGACGCTCGGCGGTGCCGGCGTCGAACAAGTCGATGTCGTAGTCGAGCACGCCGTTGATGCCGTCGGATCCGGCGGCCAGCGACAAGGTGAGTTCGAAGCGCGCGGCCTGGGTCTGTGGATTGATCCAGTCCAGCTCCAGGCCGGGCAGGGTCAACGGCGCGCCGACCGCGTTCTGCAAGACGAACATGGTCTGGAACAGCGGCGTGCGGCCGGGCACGCGCTCGATCCGCAGTTGATCGACCACGCGTTCGAGCGGCGCCTGCACGTGTTCGAACGCATCCAGGCAGTGCGAACGCGTGCGCGCCAGCAACTGGCGGAACGACGGATCGCCGCTGAGATCGCCGCGCAGCGCCACGGTGTTGACGAACAGGCCGATTAACGGCGTCGATTCGGCCAAGCCGCGATTGGCGACCGGCGAACCGACCACGATGTCGTCCTGGCCGCTGTGACGCGCGAGCAAGGTCTGGAACGCCGCGAGCAAGGCCATGAACAAGGTCGCGCCTTCGCGCCGCGCGAGTTCGGCCACGCCGTCGGCCAAGGCCTTGGGCAGTTGCAGCGATTGCCGGCGCCCGCGGCCGAGCGCGGTCGCCGAACGCGGCAGATCGGTGGGCAGATCGAGCAGGCCGGCGTGACCGGCCAGCGCATCGCGCCAGAACGTCATGTGCGCGGCGACTCTTTGTTCCTGCGCCGGTTCGCGCTGCCACAACACGCAGTCGCCGAACTGCACGGGTAGTTCCGGCAATGCCGCGTCGAGCGCATCGGGCGAGGCGCCGTCGAGGCCGGCCGTGTACAGGCGGCCGAGTTCGTCGTAGATCACTCCGATCGACCAGGCGTCGGAAATGATGTGATGCAGCACGACCATCAGCACGTGATCGTGCGCATCGACCCGCAGCAGACTCGCGCGCATCAGCGGCGGCTTGCCCAGATCGAAAGGACGCTCGGTCTCGGCGTCGACCAGACGCTGAATTTCCTGCTCGCGCAGGTCCGGCGCCAGTCCGCTCAGGTCGATGGTCGGAATGTCGAAAACTACTTCGTCGAACACCGTCTGGCGCGGCTCACCGGCGACTTCGCTGAAGCCGGTGCGCAAGGTGTCGTGACGGCGCACGATCCGCGCGAACGCGTTGCGCAAGGCGGCGAGGTCGAGCGCGCCGCGCAGGCGCAGGTGATCGCAGACGTGATACGCGCCGGTGCCCGGCTGGAACCGTTCGAAGAACCACATCCGCTGCTGCGCCGGCGACAACGGCAACGGCACGCCGGCGACGCTGCGACGCGTCACCGCGTCGGGCTTCGGCGTGGCCGCGGCATTGCGCGCGGCGAGCTGACGCAACAGCAGCTCGCGCTGTTGCGGGCTTAGTCGCGCCAGACGCTCGGCCGCCGCGTCGGAAACGACGGTGTCGGCGCCGGTGCCGGCGACGATGTCGGCGGGATTGGAAGAAGACTGGTTCATGCGGTGCGGTTCGTCCTTGAGAGTGCGATCAAGCGCCGGCGTCGGCGAGCAGGGCCTGGATTTCGTCGTCGGACAAACCTTCGAGCTGATCGAGCATGCCGAGCAGATCGTCGGCATCGACGCTGTCGACCCGCTGTTGCATCAGCCACTGCGCGAAGCCGGCCACGGTCGGCGCTTCGAACAAGGCGCGCAGCGGGGTTTCGCCGCCGAAGGCCTTGTTGATGCGGGTGACCAGCTGGGTCGCGAGCAGCGAGTGGCCGCCGAGTTCGAAGAAGTCGCCGTCGATGCTGACGCGCTGGAGCCCCAGCACTTCCGCCCACAGACCGGCCAGCGTGGCTTCCTCGCCGTTGCGCGGCGCGAGGTAGCGATCGGCTTCGATCGCGCCGGCTTCCGGCGCGGGCAGGGCGAGGCGATCGACCTTGCCGTTCGGGGTCAGCGGCAGTTGCGCCAGCACGACCCAGGCCGAGGGCAGCATGTAGTCGGGCAGGCGCTGGCGCGCGGCGGCGCGCGCGGCGCCGGTGTCGAACGTGTCGCTCGCGCGCGGCACGATGTAGGCCACCAGGCGCTTGTCGCCGGGACGGTCTTCGCGGCAGATGACGACCGCCTGTAGCACGTCGGGCTGTTCGGCCAGGACCGATTCGATTTCGCCCAGCTCGATGCGGAAGCCGCGCAGCTTGACCTGATGATCGATACGGCCGAGCACTTCCAGCCGGCCGTCGCGACGCCAGCGGGCGAGATCGCCGGTGCGGTACAGGCGCGCGTTCGCGTTCGCACCGAACGGGTCGGCGATGAATTTTTCGTCGGTCATTTCGGGCCGGTCGAGATAGCCGCGGGCGACACCGAGGCCGCCGATCAGCAATTCGCCGGGCACACCGGCCGGAACCGGCTGCATCTGGCGATCGACGATGTAGACCTGGGTGTTGGCGATCGGCGTGCCGATGCTGATCGCCTCTTCGCCGGCGCGTACGCGTTCGACCGTCGACCAGACGGTGGTCTCGGTCGGGCCGTACAGATTCCACAACTCGCCGCAGCACGCCAGCAATCGATCGGCGAGTTCGCGCGGCAGCGCTTCGCCGCCGCACAGCAGGCGCAGGTGCGGCGCGCCGCGCCAGCCGGCGTCGAGCAACATGCGCCACGTCGCCGGGGTGGCTTGCATGACAGTGCTGGTCGAACTTTCGATCAGGCGCGCCAGAGCGGCGCCGTCGCCGACGGTGTCGCGATCGGCGAGCACCACGCGCGCACCGACGCTGAGCGGCAGCATGAGCTCGAGCAGGGCGATGTCGAACGACAGCGTGGTCACCGCGCAGACCGCGTCGCTGGCGCTCAGGCCGGGTTCGCGCGCCATCGAGCTCAGGAAGTTCGCGGCGGCGCGGTGCGGAATCTGCACACCCTTCGGACGGCCGGTCGAGCCCGAGGTGAAGATCACATAGGCGATGTCGTCCGGACCGACGCCTGCGGCGACGCGTTCGCCCGCGGGCGCGGCAAGCGCGTCCTCGAGCGCGAGGGTCGGGCTCGTCGATGCCGGCAACTGCGCGAGCAGGGCGCGTTCGCCGAGGACCACGCGTGGCGCGGCATCCTCGAGCATGAAGCGCAGACGCTCGCTCGGATAACTCGGGTCCATCGGCACATAGGCCGCGCCAGCCTTGAGCGCGCCGAGCATCGCCGCGAGCATGCGCGGGCTGCGTTCGACGAACAGGCCGATCATGTCGCCGCGCGCGGTGCCGTGCGCGACCAGCGCGCGGGCGATGGCGTCGGCTTGCGCGTCGAGTTCGGCGTAGCTCACGCGCGCGCCGTTCTGCTCGACCGCGATCGCGTCGGGCGTGCGCGCGGCCTGGGCTTCGAACAGCGCATGCAGGGTCGGATCGGCCGGCAGTTCGCGCGCGGTGTCGTTCCAGTCGCGCAGCAGTTGCCGGCGCTCATCGTCGCCGAGGATGTCGATTTCGCTCAGGCGCTTGGTCGGATCGGCGACCACCGCGCGCAGCAACTGGATCAGATGGCGCGAGAACGCGGCCACCGTGGCTTCGTCGAACAGATCGGTCGCGTATTCGAAGAACAACTGCAACGCGCCGAAGTGCTCGCTGGCGAACAGCGACAGGTCGTTGCGCGCGGTGCCCTGGTTGATCGCGTCGAAAGTCACCGGGCTCATGTCGAGGCCGGAGACGCGATTGGATTCGCCGGGGAAATTCTGGAAGAACAGCATCACCTGGAACAACGGCGAATGGCTCAGCGCCCGGTCCAGGTCCAGTTCCTCCATCAGCCGTTCGATCGGCAGGTCCTGGTTGGACTGGGCGTTGAGCGTGTTGTCGCGTACCCGCGCGAGCAACTCGCGGAAGGTCGGATCGCCGGACAGATCGTTGCGCACCGCCAGGGTGTTGACGAAGAAGCCGACCAGCGACTCGAGTTCCTGGCGATTGCGATTGGCGATGCCGACGCCGACGATCTGGTCGGACTGGCCCGAATAGCGCATCAGCAGCGTGTTGAACGCGGCCAGCACGGTCATGAACGCGGTCGCGCCTTCCTGCCGGCTCAGGCGCTTCACCTCTTCGTACAACTCGGCCGGCACCGCGTCGCGGAACACCTGGCCGCGATGGCTCTGCAAGGCCGGTCGCGAACGATCGCCCGGCAATTCCAGCACCGGCAGGCGCCCGGACAGCTGCTGTTTCCAGTAGTCGAGCTGCTTGGCCAGGGTCTGGTTTTCGAACTGATCGCGTTGCCACAGCGCGTAGTCGACGTACTGCAACGCCGGCTCGGCCAGCGGCGAGGGGCGCTCGCCGCGATAGGCCGCGTACAGCTGCTGCAATTCGTCCAGCACGATGCCGAGCGACCAGCCGTCGACGGCGATGTGATGGGCATTGACGGTCAGCAGGTGACGCTCGTCCTCGAGCCGGCTCAGCGACGCGCTCAACAGCGGGCCGTTGCCGATGTCGAACGAGCGCGCCGCCTGCGCGCGCGCGAGTTCGAACGCCGCCGCTTCGCGCGCCGGTTCGTCCAGATGGCGCAGGTCCTGCTGCGCCAGTTGCACCGTCGACGGCGGCAACACCACCTGGAACGGGCCGTCGTCGTCGGCGCGGGCGACCGAACGCAGGCTTTCGTGACGGCGCAGGATTTCGTCGAGCGCGCGCTGGATCAGCGCGGCGTCGAGCGGACCGCGCAGCCACAGGGTCAGCGGCACGTTGTAGACCGCCGAGCCCGGATCGAGCTGGTCGAGGATCCACAGGCGCTGCTGGGCGAACGACAGCGGCAGGCGCGCCGGCCGCTGACGGCGAACGATATCCTGCTTCGGGGCCGCGCTTTGCTTGCGGCCCAGTTGCTGCAACAGCAGCGCGCGTTTTTCCGGCGACAGGCCGGCCAGACGTGCGTCGAGCTCACTCATGATGAAGCTCCGGGCTGCGAGGACGCATTCAACTGCGCGCTCGCTTCTTCGTCGCTGAGGTTTTCCAGGCTGGCGAGCAGCGCTTCCAGATCGTCGGGCTGGAACTGCGCGCGCGCATCGGCGACGCACACGGCCAGCTGCTCCAGGGTCGGCGCCGCGAACAGGGTGCGCAGCGGCAATTCGACGCCGTAGGCCTGATCGATGCGCGACAGCAGCCGGGTGGCGAGCAGCGAATGACCACCGAGGTCGAAGAAATTCGCCCGCACATCGACGCTGCGCAGATTGAGCAACTGCTGCCACAGCTCGACCAGCATTTCTTCCTCGGGCGTGCGCGGCGCGAGCACGTCGGCCTCGCCGTCCTGCGCGCCGCTCGCGGTTTCCGGCGCCGGCAACGCGCGCCGGTCGACCTTGCCGTTCGGGGTGAGCGGGAACTGATCCAGCACCACGAACGCGCTGGGCACCATGTAGTCGGGCAGGGCGGCGCGCAGATGATCGCGCAATGCGACCAACGCCGGCGCCGCGCCTTCGGCGGTGACGTAGGCGACCAGACGCTTGTCGCCCGGGGTGTCTTCGCGGCAATGCACGACTGCCTGGGTGACGCCGTCGTACTGCGCCAGCACCGATTCGATTTCGCCCAGTTCGATGCGGAAACCGCGCAGCTTGATCTGGTGATCGATGCGGCCGATCACCTCGATCGTGCCGTCGCGGCGCCACAGCGCCAGATCGCCGGTGCGGTACAAACGCGCGCCGGCAACGGTGCTGAACGGATCGGGGATGAACTTCTCTTCGGTCAGATCCGGACGCCCGCTGTATCCCGCGGCCAGGCCGTCGCCGCCGATCAGCAACTCGCCCGGCACGCCGATCGGCAGCATCTGCATGTTGCGGTCGACGATGTGGATCTGGGTGTTGTCGACCGGCTTGCCGACCAGGATCGGGCCTTCGCCGGCATGCACGCGGCACAGCGCCGAATACACCGTGGTTTCGGTCGGGCCGTACAGGTTCCACAGCTCGCCGCAGCACGGCAGCAGGCGGTCGGCGAGTTCGCGCGGTAGCGCTTCGCCGGTGGAGATGATCTTGATCGTGTCGTTGCCGCGCCAGCCCACTTCCAACAGCATGCGCCAGGTGGCCGGAGTGGCCTGCATGACGTCGAGATGGGCGTTGTCGACCAGGCGGCGCAGGCTCATGCCGTCGCGCGCGGTGTCGCGGTCGACCAGCACGATACTCGCGCCGACGGTCAACGGCAGCACGAGTTCGAACAGCGCGATGTCGAACGACAGCGTGCTGATCGCGCACAGCTTCTGGCCCTGGGCCAGGCCGGGTTCGCGCGCGACCGAACGCAGCAGGTTCACCGCCGAACGGTTGCGGATTTCCACGCCCTTGGGCTTGCCGGTCGAGCCGGAAGTGAAGATCACATAGGCCAGATCGTCTTCACTCGCGCCGTCGGCGGGCGGATGATCGGCGTTGTCGCCGAGCACCGCGTCGGCGTCAGCGAGCACGACTTTTTCGACTTCCGCCGGCGGCGTGGCCGCGAGTTCGCGCTGGGTCACCAGCACGCGCGAGGCCGAGGTTTCCAGCATGTAGGCCAGGCGATCGACCGGGTAGGTCGGGTCCAGCGGCACGTAGGCGCCGCCGGCCTTGAGGATGCCGAGCAGGCCGATCAGCATCTCCGGCGTGCGCTCGACATACAGCCCGACCAGCGCGCCGGCGGTCACGCCGGCCGCGCGCAGTTCATGCGCGAGCGCATTGGCGCGGCGATCGAGTTCGCGATAGCTGATTTCGCGCGCGCCGAAGCTCAGCGCGATCGCGTCGGGCGTGCGTTCGACCTGCGCCTGGATCAAGGTCGACAAGGTGCGCTGCGCGGGCAATTCGCGCACGGTGTCGTTCCAGTGCGCCAGTTCGGCTTGCTCGGCGTCGTTCATCAGGCGCAGTTGCGCCACGCGCGTGTCCGGCGCGGCGACCGCATGCTCAAGCAGGGTCAGCAGATGCTCGGCCAGGCGTTCGATGCGCGCTGCGTCGAACAGATCGGTGCTGTATTCGAACACCATTTCGCGCTTGGCGTCCTGGGTCACGAACAGGCTCAGGTCGCCCTGCGCGTTGCCCGGCTGCAGCTCGGTCAGCTGCATCGATTCGACCCGCAGGCCGGTCAATTCCGACTCGATCGCGGGGTAGTTCTGGAAGAAGAACATCACCTGCGCCAGCGGCGTATGGCTGGACGAACGCGGCAGGCGCAGGCTTTCGAGCACCTTGTCCAGCGGCGCGTCGCCGTTCTCCATCGCCGCCAGCACGCTTTCGCGCACGCGTTCGAGCAACTGGGCGAAACTCGGATCGCCTTCGAAGGTGGTGCGCAGCGCCAGAGTGTTGACGAAGAAGCCGACCACCGATTCGAGTTCGATCCGGTTGCGGCCGGCGATGCCCATCGCGACGGTGATGTCGTCCTGGCCGGTGTAGCGCGCGAGCAGCGCTTGGTACGCGGCCATGAACACCATCGACAGGGTCGATTTGCTCTCGCGCGCGAAGGCTTCGATGCGTTCGTTGAGCGCGGCCGGAATCTCGACCCGGTACAGCGCGCCGCGGAAACTCTGCACCGCCGGACGCGGGCGATCGGCCGGCAGATCCAGCGTGGTCGCAGCGCCAGTCAGGCGCTCGCGCCAGTAGTCGAGCTGGGGCTGTAGGCCGGTTTCGCCGAGGGTTTCCTGCTGCCACAGCGCGATGTCGGCGATCTGCAGCGGCAGCGCGTCGAGCTTCGGCGCTTCGCCGGCCAGGCGCGCGTTGTAGACCGTGTACATCTCGTCGAGCAGCTTGCTGATCGACCAGCCATCGATGGCGATGTGGTGGAAGGTCAGCACCAACAGATGCAATTGCGGTTCGACTTCGATCAAGGCCGCGCGCAGCATCGCGTCGGCGCTCAGGTCGAAGGTGCCGCGGATTTCGGCGCGCGCGATGTCGAGCGCGGCCTCGCGCCGCGCCTGCGGCGTCGCGCCGTCGGCGCGCAATTCGCGCCACGGCGCCTGCACCTGGTCGAGAATTTTCTGGAACGGTTCGCCGTCGTGCTTGCGGTACACCGTGCGCAGCGCTTCGTGGCGATCGGCCAGTGCCTGTACCGCGGCATGCAGCGCATCGCGATCGAGCGTGCCGTCCAGCCACAGCGCGGCCGGTGAGTTGTACGCGGTCATGCCGGGCGTGAACTGGTCCAGCCACCACAGGCGGCGCTGACCGAAGGTCAGCGGGATCCGCTCGGGCCGTGGCCGGGCTTGAATCTGGTTGCTACCGCGTTGGCGTGCCGCGATCTGGCGCAGCAGTTCCCGCTTCGCCGGGGACAACCCTGCGATGCGATGGTCAATCTCGCTCATCCCTCTACCTTCCTTGTGACGACTCTCGTCAGCCGACCTACCCTGTCGGCGTTTTTATGGCACGCACTATTCGCAAACCATGAGATGTTGTTACGCACGGCATGTGGCCGCTATCATCCTAGGCATGCTGTTGGCTGTGCCCCCCGCGTATATCCTATCCACATAACGGGGCTTAGGCACAAAGCGGGCCGCAATCGGTTGTCGAGACCTTGAATTCTCGGCAGGGGAAACGATTACGGTGCCGACCAACGGCGCGCTGCAGGGAACGGACGGGGGCGTCCGATTCTCAAATACCGCTGCGTTAAGGGGATTTCAGGAGTTTTTTTTAGCCGGGGGGCTATGCATGGAATGGCTGTTCATACAGGCACTTGAGGTGCCGGAAACGAGCATTGCCCATGGGTGGGTGATGTGGCCAACATCGACTTTTTGACCGATCTAATCGACCTGTCCGCGCGGATCGGCGCCGATCCGTTGTTGGTGCAGGGTGGTGGCGGCAACACATCGCTTAAACGCGATGATGTGCTGTGGGTGAAGGCTTCAGGCACGTGGCTTGCGCATGCGCGCGAGCGCGACATCTTCGTCCCGCTGCCATTAGCTAAGGTGCGCGACGCGCTGCGCCACGAGGATGGCGAAGCCCGTCTGACTCAGCTCGGCAGCGGTCTTGCGCTGCGTCCGTCGATCGAAACCTCGCTGCATGCACTGCTGCCGCATCCGCTGGTGGTCCATGTGCACTCGGTGAACACCATCGCGTGGGCTATACGCACACGCGCGCAAGCGCAGCTGGCGAGATTGCTCGATGGCCTCGACTGGGCGTGGATTCCGTATCAACGGCCTGGCTATCCCTTGACCCGCGCGGTCGCGCAAGTGCTGTCCACGCGCGCGCCGGACGTACTGGTGCTGGCCAATCACGGTCTGGTGATCGGCGCGAACGACCGCGTTCAGGCCGATGCATTGCTGGCCGAGGTCGAACGCCGCGTGGCGATCGTCGAACGGGTCGCGCCGCCGTCGCAGCCGCAGCGACTGGCTGCGGTCAATGATTTGCAGTGGGCGCTGCCGGGCACCGAATCGGTGCATGGGCTGGCGACCGATGCGCAAGCGTTGCAGATCGCGCGCGACGGCGTGCTGTACCCCGATCACGCGGTGTTTCTGGGGCACTGCGCGGCGGTGGTGGGCGAGGGCGAATCTTTGTCGCAAGCGGTCGAACGCACCACCGGCGACAGCGGCGTCGCGCCGGCGTTCGCGCTGGTGCCCGGCGCCGGCGTGTTGACCGTGCCGGGGCTGTCGGACGGCGCGCAGGCGATGTTGCAGTGCCTGGCGCTGGTCACGCTGCGGGTGTGCGAGGACGACGGCCTGGTGCGGTTGGGCGAGGCCGACGTGGCCGCGCTGATCGACTGGGAAGCCGAGAAATACCGACGTTCGCTGGTGCGGACACACAACTGATCCATCCATCGCGAACAGATCCACGGAAGGAATCCATGCAGATCGTAGTTCCCATGTCCGGTTTCGGCGAACGCTTCAGGCGCGCGGGCTATCGCGTGCCCAAGCCGCTGATCGAAGTCGACGGCAAGCCGATCATCGCTCACGTCATCGACCTGTTTCCGGGCGAAACCCAGTTCGTCTTCATCTGCAACCAGGAGCATCTGGACGAACCGTCGTACCGCATGGCCGAACAACTGGCGCAGTACTGCCCGACCGGCCGCGTCGTCGGCATTGCGCCGCACAAGCTCGGGCCGGTCAACGCGGTGTTGCAGGCCATCGATCACATCGATCCGGCCGAGCCGACGGTGGTCAATTACTGCGATTTCACCTGCAGCTGGGATTACGCGGATTTCAAGGATTTCGTGCTGAGCAGCGGCTGCGACGGCGCGATCCCCTGCTACACCGGCTTCCACCCGCACATGATGGGTTCGACCAACTACGCCTACGTGCGCAGCGACCGCGGGCGGGTGCTCGACATCCAGGAAAAACAGCCCTACACCGATCAGCCGCGCAGCGAATTCGCCTCCAGCGGCACCTATTACTTCGGCTCCGGCGCGCTGATGCGCGACGCGTTCGAACGCACGATGGCGCGGCCGGATTTGATCGTGGGGGGCGAACGTTATGTCAGCCTGGCCTACAAGCCGATGCTGGAAGACGGCCGCCGCATCGCGGTTTACGAACTCAACCACTTCATGCAGTGGGGCACGCCGCAGGACCTGGAGGAATACCGCTACTGGTCGGGCGCGTTCCGCGGCCTGGCCGATCCGGCGCGCGCGCACCCGCCGCCGCGCCAGCGCGGCGCGGTGATGGTGCCGATGGCTGGACTGGGCTCGCGTTTCAGCGCCGAAGGTTATGCCGATCCCAAGCCGTTGATCGACGTATCCGGCGAACCGATGGTGGTGCAGGCCGCGCGCGATCTGCCTGAGCCGGCGCAACGCGTGTTCGTGCAGCGCCGCGACATTCCCGGCCGCGGCCGCATCGCCGAAGCGCTGCGCAGCCGCTTTCCCGATTGCGTGCTGATCGATCTGGAGCGGGTCACCGACGGCCAGGCGCGTACCTGCCTGCTCGGCCTGGACGGGATCGATCCGCAGCAGCCGTTGACCATCGGTGCTTGCGACAACGGCGCGGTGTTCGATGCGCAGGCGCTGTCGCTGCTGCTCGACGATGCCGACGCCGACGTGCTGGTGTGGGTCGCGCGCGGCTATCCCGGCGCGGCGCGGCGGCCGACGCATTACGGCTGGGTCGATGAAGCCGACGGCGCGGTGCGCTCGGTCTCGGTCAAGCAGCCGCTGGCCGATCCGGCGCGCGATCCGATCGTGCTGGGCACCTTCACCTTCCGCCGCGCCGGCGATTTCGCCGCCGCCGCCGAGGCGATGATCGCCCGCGACGGCCGCGTCAACGGCGAGTTCTACGTCGACACCTGCATCAACGACGCGCTCGCGCTGGGCTTGAAGGTGCGGGTGTTCGAGGTCTCGCACTACCTGTGCTGGGGCACGCCGGACGATCTGCGCACCTACGAATACTGGCAATCGTGTTTCCACAAATGGCCGGTGCATCCGTACCGGATCGAGCACGACCCGCGCATCGCCGAGCCGGCGCGCGCGGCGCTGGCCGAGCGCTTCCGCATGCGCCAACCGGAGCGCGCGACGTGGTGAATGCGCTGTCCACCGCCGCATCGGGCAGGCTGCGCGGCGAACTCGCGCGGTTCGTGCTGGTCGGCGTCACCTCGGTGGTGATCGACTTCGCGGTCTATCGCGGGCTGCTGGCGCTGGCGATCGCGGTGCATCCGGCCAAGACCGCGGGCTACATCGCCGGCGCGGTGTTCGGCTACTTCGCCAATCGCAGCTTCACCTTCCGCGTAGGCGCGCAATGGCGCCGGCGCGAACTGCTGAGCTTCATCGCCGTATACCTGATCGCGCTGGCCGCGAACGTGGTGGTTAACTCGTTGGTGCTGGCGGTGCTCGGACGCGGCGAGATCGCGCTGGCCTCGGCCTTCGTGGCCGCGACCGGAGTGTCGGCGGCGATGAACTTCGTCGGTTTGAAGTTGTTCGTGTTTGGCGCGGGCGATGCCGGCGCGAACGCTCCGGTGCAGGCGACCATGGCGACGCCCGCGCGCGCCGATGGCGCGGCGCGGCTGAGCCTGTCGCTGGTGATCCCTTGCTACAACGAAGCGGCCAATCTGCCGTTGCTGGTCGCGCGCCTGCGCGAAACCTTTCTCGACGACCGCGCCGAAGTGGTGCTGGTCGACAACGGCTCGACCGACGATTCGCCGGCGGTGCTGGCGCGGCTGCTGGCCGGGCAGGAACGTATCCGTAGCGTGCGGGTCGAGGTCAACCAGGGCTACGGCTACGGTATTTTGACCGGCCTGCGCGCGGCGCGCGGCGACGTGCTCGGCTGGACCCACGCCGACATGCAGACCGATCCGCAGGACGCCTTGCGCGGGCTGGCGCTGTACGACCAGGCCGCTGACCAGGCCGCCGATCCGACGCGTCTGTTCGTCAAGGGCCGCCGCTACGGTCGTCCGGCCGCCGATGTCGCCTTCACCGTCGGCATGTCGGTGTTCGAGACCGTGCTGATGAGCCGGCGCATGTGGGACATCAATGCGCAGCCCACGCTGTTTCCGCGCGCTTTCTTCGAACGCTGGCGCGAGCCGCCGCACGATTTCGCCCTGGATCTGTACGCCTATTACCAGGCCCTGCGCGAGGGTCTGCGCGTGCAGCGCTTCGCGGTGCGCTTCGGCGAACGCGCGCACGGCAGCTCGCATTGGAACGTGAACTGGCAAGCCAAGCTGCGCTTCATCAAGCGCACCGTCGATTTCAGTCTGCGCCTGCGTCAAGGCCTGCAGGAGCGCGCATGATCATCGTCCGCCACCGCCGCAACACCCTGGACGAACTGCGCGCCACGCCGCAGGACCTGGGTATCGAACTGGATCTGCGCAGCCGCGGCGAGGATCTGATCATCCATCACGACGCCTTCGTCGACGGCGAACGCTTCGAGGATTGGCTCGACGGCTATCGCCACGGCCTGCTGATCCTCAACGTCAAGGAAGAGGGGCTGGAGGACCGGCTGATCGCGCTGATGCGTGAACGCGGCATCGAGAACTATTTCTTCCTCGATCAGTCGTTCCCGTTCCTGGTGCGCACCGCCAGGCGCGGCGAATCGCGCTGCGCGGTGCGGGTGTCGGAATTCGAATCGATCGACACCGCGCTGAGCCTGGCCGGACAGATCGATTGGGTCTGGGTCGATTGCTTCACCCGTTTCCCGCTCGACGGCGCGCAGGCGCGACGCCTGCAGGACGCCGGTTTCAAGCTGTGTCTGGTGTCGCCGGAACTGCAGGGACGCGCCAGCGAGGAAATCGCCGAACTGCGCGCGCTGCTGGCGCGCGAAGGCATCGCCGCCGAAGCGGTCTGCACCAAGGAGCCCGCGCTTTGGCGATGAACGCGAACCGGATCTGGCGCGATCCCGTATTCCGACTCGGCCTGTTGTTCAAGGTCGCGTTGGTGGTCTTGCTCGTGCCGCAGATCCAGCAGGCTTGGTTCGTGCCGTTCGTGCAGCACGCGATCGCGCAGCCATCGCTGGACCCGTGGTCGAGTTTCCTCGCCGCCGGCGGCGATCCGATGGCCTATCCGTACGGGCCGGCGATGCTGCTGGCGCATCTGCCCGGCACCGCGCTGGGCATGATCGCCGCGGCGTTGAGCGGATCGGACTATTTCACCGGCATGGGCTTCCGCCTCGGTCTGCTTGGCGCCGACATCGCGACCTTGTACCTGCTGTCGCGGCTGTGGCCGGAGCGGCCGCGGCTGTTGCTGTGGCTGTACTGGTGGTCGCCGATCGCGCTGTATGTGACCTACTGGAACGGTCAGACCGATATCGTGCCGGTCGCGCTGGTGCTGTGGTCGCTGCTGCTGCTGCGCCAGTACCGCGTGCGTCTGGGCGGCGTCGCGCTCGGGCTGGCGCTGGCGGCGAAGTTCAGCATGCTGCTCGCCGCGCCGTTCGTGGCGATCTATCTGTGGCGCAACAAGCGCCTGCGCGGACTGATGCGGCCGTTCGCGATCGCCTGCGGCGCGACCGCATTGATTTCGGTGGTGCCTTGGCTGGCCTCGCCGGGCTTCGTGCGCATGGTGTTCGGTACGCCCGAATCGCTGCGTCTGTTCGATCTCGCCCTGCCTTTGGGCAACGGCCTGCGCCTGTACCTGACTCCGCTGCTGTACCTGCTGGCGGTGTACGGACTGTGGCGGCTGCGTCGGATCAGTTTCGAACTGCTGATCGCCGCGATCGGCCTGTCGTTCTTCCTGGTGGTGCTGGCCACGCCGGCGCCGCCGGGCTGGTATCTGTGGCTGGTGCCGTTCCTGGTCGCGCATCAGCTGTACAGCGATCGCAGCGCGCGCTTGCTGACCGGCATGTTCTCGGCGCTGCTGATCGGCATGCATCTGATCTATTCCAGCGGCGCGTCGTTGCCGCTGCTCGGTCTGGATCCGGCGCCGGCCATTGCGCGGCTCGGCGCGCTGATGAGTCCGCACCTGCATTCGCTCGGCTACACCTTGCTGGTCGCCGCCGGCCTGGTCTTGCTGGTGCAGATGCTGCGCGAGCGGGTGTCGCGCAACGATTACTACCGCATCGGCCAGAAGCCGGTGACGCTCGGCATCGCCGGCGATTCGGGTTCGGGCAAGGACACCTTGAGCCGCGCGCTGGCCGGAATCTTCGGCGAGCACTCGGTCGTGCACGTGTCGGGCGACGACTACCACGTCTGGGACCGCTACGCGCCGATGTGGAAGGGCCTGACCCACCTCAACCCACGCGCCAACGATCTGCAGCGTTTCAACAACGACGTGCTGGCGTTGATGGACGGCAAGGCGATCATGTGCCGCCGCTACGATCACGGCGCCGGCCGCTTCACTCCGCCGACCCTGCTCGACAAGAACGACGTGGTGATCGCCTCGGGCCTGCACGCGCTGCACATGCAGCGGCTGCGCGAGCGTTTCGACGTCAGCATCTTCCTCGATGTGGACGAAGAGCTGCGCCGGGCCTGGAAGATCGAGCGCGATGTGCATCAGCGCGGTCATGCGTTGGCCACGGTGCTGGCCTCGATCGAGAAACGCATGGCCGATTCGCGTCTGCACATCCATCCGCAGCGCCGCGACGCCGGCCTGGTGCTCAGGCTCGCGCCGGTCAACGCGCATCAGCTCGAGTCCAGCACCGCGATGGGCCAGGTGCGGCTCAAGCTGGTCGCGCTGATCCGCAACGGCACCTCGCACGAGCGCATGGCGCGGATTTTGATTGGTATCTGCGGCTTGCACTTGGACGTGCAGCCCTCGGAAGACGGGCGCGAAGTCGAAATGACCATCGAAGGCGAAGTCGCCGCCGAAGACATCGCCATGGCCGCGCGGCAGTTGGTGCCCGGCCTGCAGGAAATGCTCGATATCCACCCTCAATGGGAGGACGGCATGAGCGGGATCATGCAATTGCTGGTCCTGATCCAGATCGAAGAATCGTTGAAGAGCCGGATCAAATGACCCTGAGAATTCACAACTCGGACAAGGTCCTGCGCGCGCCGCAGGCGATTATTTTCGACACCGACAACACCTTGTATGCCTACGACCATCCGCATACCCAGGCGTTGGCGGCGGCGGAAAGCAAGGCGGTGCGGTTGCTCGGGGTCGACCCGGGCGAGGTGCGCAACGCGTTCGCGCAAGCGCGCGAGGACGTCAAGCGCCAGCTCGGCAAGACCGCCAGTTCGCACAGCCGCCTGCTGTATTTCCAGCGCGGCATCGAGATCCTCGGGCGCAAGACCCAGCTGGTGATCACGCTCGATCTCGAGCAGACCTACTGGCGCACCTTCCTCGCCCACTGCGAGCTGTTTCCCGGGGTGCGCGAATTCCTGCTGGCCTTGCGCAGCAGCGGCATCGGCACGGCGATCATCACCGACCTGACCTCGCAGATTCAGTTCCGCAAGATCATCTACTTCGGCCTGGACGACTGCTTCGACTACGTAGTGACCTCCGAGGAGGCCGGCGCCGACAAGCCGCAGGAAGCGCCGTTCCGGCTGGCGATCGACAAGCTCGGCATCGACCCGGCGCAGATCTGGATGATCGGCGATCACCCGGTCAACGACATCGCCGGCGCGCGTCCGTTCGGCATCAGCACGCTGTTGCGGGTGGACCGCAGCCACGAAGCCAAGGGCACCGGCTGCGATGTCGAATTCGACGATTTCACAGAACTGCATCACTACTTTTTCTCGGGGAAGGTCGATGGCATCCAGAAACGTTGAGCGTCCGCGGGCGCCTGACGCCGCGGTAGCCATGCCGTCGCCGCTTGCGGGCCCGGCCCGCGACCGCGCCGCGAATCGCGGCGATCAGCGCAAGGAGTCCGCGCCACGATGAACACCGCAGTCGGAAAGATTTCCCTGGAACGACACGCCGCCGCGGCGTTGGTGCTGGCGCTGGGCTGGCCGATGCTGGCGTCCGCGCTGGCCGGATTCGGCCTGTCGTTCGCGATCGCGCTGATCGTCGCCGCGGTGCCGTTCGCGGCGGCGTGGTTGCCGCTGGCGCGGCGTCTGCCGGCGCACTGGGACGGACAACGCCGCAAGCATGCATTGGCGAGCGTGGTGTTGCTGGTGGTCGGTCTGCTGGCGATCGCGCGAACCCTCGGCGTGGCCTGGTACATGGCCGACGCCAAGCACCCGGAATTCTCGGCGTTCTGGTTCGACCCGTTCTACATCGGCCATAGCTGTTATTCGGCGTATTGGCAGGCGGCCGAACTGGCGCGCGAAGGCGTGGCCAATCTCTACGACACTGCGCTGTACACCGGCTCGGTCGACCATATCAAGCTTGACGAGTTCATGTACTTGCCGCAGTTCGTGCTGCTGCCGGAACTGGGGCTGTTGCTCGGCGGCGATTTCTACAGCATGCGCGCGGTGTGGTTCGGCCTGGAAGCGGCGATCACGATGGCCGCGTTGTGGTCGTTGGCGCGCTGGATCGGCGCCGGCGTCGGTCGCCGCGCATGGCTGCTGATTCCGGCGGTGATGTTGTCGAGCCCGATCCTGGTGACCTTGCAGGTCGGCAATTTCCAGCTCGCCGCGATCGCGATGTCGGTGCTGGCGATGATCCAGTTCGAGCGCGGCCGCAACGCCGTCGGCGGGGCGCTGCTCGGGTTCGCGATCTTCAAATTGTTCCCGGGCCTGCTCGGCATCTATCTGCTGGTGACCCGGCGCTGGCGCGCGGCGATCTGGACCTTCGCGTTCTCGGCGCTGTACACCGCGATCGCCTGGCTGTGGCTCGGCGCGCATCCGTTCGAAGCGTTCTTCCACTATCAGGCGCCGCGCATCGCCAGCGGCGACGCCTGGGCGTTTCTGGAGATCCCCGGGCTCGAGTGGGTCAGCGCGCTCAATCAATCGGTGCCGGGGCTGGTGCTGAAAGCCAAGATCCTCGGCCTCGACGGCATGACCCGCGCGACCATGGGCACGGTCGCCTGGATGTGGACCGCGATCGCGGTGGTGCTGACGATTATCGCGGCCCTGCGCAACGCGTCGATGACGCGGCTGGAACGCGCCGCGGTGTGGGTCGCGGTGCTGGGCCTTGCGACCATGCGCAGCCCGTTCCTGCCCGATCACAGCGGCCTGATCGCGCCGATGTGGCTGTGGAGCCTGATCGCCGCGGCGACCGTGCTCACGCCGCGCAAGACCGTGCTGCTGGTGCTGGGCTGGCTGGTGTGCACCGCGGTGATTCCGGTCGGCGGCATCGAGCTGCCCGAAGTGCATACGCGCATCGTGCTGGCCCTGGCGATCCAGGTGATCGCGCTGGCGCTGTGCGTGTGGGCGGTGCTGCGCAAGCCGCGCGCGCTGCGCGCGGGCGCCGCGACCCATTCCTGGCGCAACGACGATTCCACGGCCGCCGCGGCGGCCGACGACGATTTCTTTTCTCTTGATAATACGAAGGTGGCAACGTGATGCGGCGTAATACTTTGTGGGCGGTCATGCTCGCGCTGTTGGGCAGCGCGTTTTCGGCGCAGGCCCAGGACACTTTGAACATTCCGCGCGCGGATCACGCGCCCAGGCTCGAGGACTACGTCGGCGGCGTTCCCGCCGATGCCGGCATCGAGGTCAAGGACTTCGTCCAGAACAAGCCCGGCGACGGCAATCCGGCGACCCTGGAAACCCGCGCCTACCTGTCCTACGACGACCACAACCTGTACGTGGTGTTCGTGTGCAAGGACGATCCCAAGCAGGTGCGTGCGCGCATCGCACGGCGCGACGCGGTGTTCGGCGACGACGGCGTGCAGCTGATGCTCGACACCTACCACGACAAGCAGCGTGCGTTCGTGTTCACGGTCAATCCCTACGGCGCGCAGATGGACAGCCGCTACACCGAGGGCCTGAGCTACGACTTCAACTTCGACACCCAGTGGACCTCCGACGGCCGCCTGACCGACGACGGCTATGTCGTGACCATGCAGATCCCGTTCAAGAGCCTGCGGTTCGAGCGCGGCAACGTGCAGGACTGGGGCATCGCGGTCAACCGGATCATTCCGCGCACCAACGAATTCGTCTATTGGCCCTACATCACCGAGCGCAAGGAAGGCTTCGTCGCCCAGTTCGCGCACGCGCGTATCGACGATTCGATCCAGCCCGGCCGCAACATCCAGGTCATTCCGCACCTGACCTACCGCGACGCGCGCACCTTGGGCGTTAATTCGGCCGGCGACCCCTCGATGCGCCGGCATGAGCGCAGCGAGCTGGGCGTCGACGCCAAGTTCGTGATCAAGGATTCGATCGCGGTCGACCTCACCGTCAACCCCGATTTCAGCGAAGTCGAGACCGACGAGCCGCAGGTCATCGTCAACGAGCGCTACGAACAGAACTTCCTCGAGAAGCGGCCATTCTTCCTCGAGAACAGCGGCATCTTCGGCCTGCCGGTGCCGCTGTTCTACTCGCGCCGGATCGTCAATCCGCAGTACGGCGCGCGCGTGTCCGGACGTCTGGGCCGTTGGGCGGTCGGCGGGTTGTTGATGGACGACGAATCCGCCGGCCTGACCGTGCTCGGCGACGACTTCGGCAAGACCGGCAACATCGGCGTGGCGCGCGTGCAGCGCGACATCGGCCAGCAGTCCAACGTCGGCGTCATGCTGACCGACCGCACCGTCGGCGACCAGTTCAACCGCGTGTTCGGCGTCGATTCGCGGGTGAAGTTGAACGACAACTGGAGCGTCAACGGCCAGCTCGCCCGCAGCGAGTCCGAAGGCGCCAACAATCTCGATTACGACGGACGCATGGTGTTCCTGCAGGCGATCCGCGGCGGCCGCGATTTCAACTTCGACGGCCAGTACTTCGACGCCACCGACAACTTCGAATCGCAGCTCGGCTTTGTGCCGCGGGTGAACATCCGCCAGTTCTATCAGAAGTCGTCCTATCTCAAGCAGTTCCCCGATGCGCCGTGGCTCATCAACATGGGTCCGACCCTGCTCGCCCAGCACACCTGGGACCAGGACGGTGAAGTGCAGGACTGGAATTTCGAACCCGGCTTCGTGGTCAACGGCCTGCTGCAGACCAAGTTCGAAGGCAGCCTGATCCGCGGTTTCGAATACTTCGGCGGCAAGAAGTTCTACATGGACGGCTTCACCCTGGGCGCCAGCACCGAGTGGTGGCGCTGGCTGACCGCCGAGGCCAAGATCATCGTCCGCGATAAGATCAACTACCTGCCGGCCGCGGGCGTGGAGCCGTTCCTAGGCGACCAGCGCCAGGCGATCATCAAGCTGACGGTGAGTCCGTTCGCTCAGCTTCGCATCGACCAGTCCTTCATCTGGGACGAATTGCGCACGCAGTATTCCATCGCCGGCAACGAATCGGATGCCAAGGTGTTCCGCGGCATTCAGTCGCGCACCAAGGTCAAGTACCAGTTCAGCCGCTTCTGGGCCGCGCACGTGATCTTCGATTACCGCGCACTCGACAGCAACACCGACCTGTTCCTGATTCCGCGCGACAAGACCCTGGTCACCGACTTGCTGGTCAGCTACTCGCCGAACCCGGGCACCTCGTTCTACCTGGGCTATACCGACCAGCAGAAGAACCTGCGCATCAACCAGAACCCGAACATCGTCATTCCCACGCGCGATCTCGACCTGCACACCGGCAAGCAGCTTTTCATGAAGTTCAGCTATTTGTTCAATTTCTGATTGCTCGCGCGACAACGATGGCTATCCACGAACAGGCCGGCGCAAGTCGGCCTGTTCGTTTTCCAGCGCGCGCGATCGATCGCGTTGTTGCAGATTTGAACGTCCCGACGGCGGCCGCGGCGCCATGCACGATCGCCGTCCCAGTGTGAGCGTCGGTTAGCCGCGTCGCTTTGGAAACGTGATTGCCGGCGCGACCGCGCGCGCATGGATTTGCCTAACTCACGGCTCGGACAAGACGATCGCTCGATCGCCGGGAGAGCCCGATGAGCAAGGAAGTCGCCGCGCAGTTCGATGAGCTGGCCGCGTTGTACGAGGACATGGCGAGCTGGCCGTTCCGGCACGATATCGAGACGCCGAGCGTGATCGCGGCGCTCGGCGATCTGCATGGCCTGGACGTGCTCGACTTCGGTTGCGGCAGCGGTCTGTATTCGCGCCTGCTCAAACGCAGCGGCGCACGCTCGGTGGTCGGCTACGACCTGGCCGACGGCATGCTTGGGTACGCGCGGCGCAGGGCAGAGAAAGAAGGCCTGGACATCGAGTTCGTATCCGAACTGCAGCCGCGTTTCGCCGGCCGGTTCGATGTGGTGCTTAGCGTTTACGTGCTGCCTTACGCCACCAGCACGCGGGAATTGGGCGAGATGTGCGGCGCGCTCGCCGGTTTGCTGCGTCCCGGCGGGCGATTGGTCGCGCTGCCGATCCATCCGGACTACCAGCCCGATCCCGACTACTACCAGGCCTATGGCTTTCGTCTGATTCCGGACGACGACAACGATCGCCCGCCGCGCACGGACGGCGCGCGCATCCGCCTGGAGCTGTGCCACGGTCGCTATCAGGCGAGCGTGCATGCCTGGTACTGGTCGCGCGCGACACTGGAAGCGGCGTTGCGCGAGGCCGGCATGACCGATCTGGTCTGGCGCGATCCGAGTACCGCATCCGATCCGTCCGCGGCGGCGCCGTTGCTGCGCGCCTATCTGGATCGTCCGCACGCGGCGCTGATTCTCGCGCGCAAAGCCTGAGGCCATGCGCGCCTGTCTGTTGCAGCCACGGGCCGAAGCCATCGGCGAGACGGATGAGGCGCTGACGGTGTCGCTCGGTCGCGGCGTCACCGCCATCGACGAGCACGAGTGGGATGCGTTGGTCAGCGATCAGAATTTCTACAACAGTCACGCCTGGCTGGCCGGGCTGGATCGCGCACGGGGTGCGTGCGAAGTGCTTGCGGTCTGGAGTTCGGCCGGATTACTCGCTGCCTGCCCGCTATGGAGCGGCGAACGCGATGACGGATTGTTCGAACTCGGCGCTTTATTCAACGACGTTCGCGGCCCATGGACGCGCGGCTTCGTCTGGGGTGGTGGACGTCGTTCGACCCATAACCAAGTGCCGTGCGTGAGCGGGCGCCGGCGCGCGCAGGCGTTGAGCCGCCTGCTGCAGGCGATGGCCGACATCGCACGCGAGCGCGGCGCCGCCGGCGTGGTCCTGCCGTACATGCCGCTGACGGCCGCGCGAGAACTGGCCGACGTCTGCGGCGCCAGCGTGCTGCTGCACTCGGCCGAAGCCAACATCGAGGTTCCAGCCGACGGTCTGGCCGGGCTGATGGCGGGTTGGAACAAGCACCATCGCTTCGAAGTCCGGGCTGAGATCGCCGCGTTCGCGCGTTGCGACAATCGGGTCGAATGGGGCGTCATCGATCCTTCCGAACAGATGCGCGCGGCGGAACTGATCGCCTGCAATCGCGCCCGCTACGGCAGCACGCAGGGCGCGTCCTGGATGCAGCGGATGCTCGAGGCGCAACGCCACGTAGGGCTGTCGCCGATCGCGGTCGTGGCGCGACGCGACCGGTGCATCGTCGCGCTATGCCTGCTGTATCGCTTCGGCCGCGCGCTGCATGCGCGCTACTACGGGTGCGATTACAGCCTGGACGATCGCGATTTCCGCTACTTCGTCCTGACCTGCTACGAACCGATCGACTACGCCGCCCGTGAAGGACTCGGCGAACTGCGTCTGTCGACCTCGGCCCTGCACGCGAAAGCCAGCCGCGGCGCGCGCATCGAGCCGCTGGCCGCGGCGGTGCTGCTGAGCGATCGCTCGCTCGATTCGATCGCGATGCACCGGCACAACCGGCGCTTCGCCGAGCGCCATCGTCGCGAACTGGGCGCGCACCTGGGCCCGGCCTGGCAAGCGTTCCTGTAATCCATGCACGCGGAGTCGCCATGCTGCATCTGATCTACACCTTCCGCCCGACCGCCGTCGCGCGCGCCGATCTGCCCGCGTTCTGGCGCTGGGTCGACGAACGCGAACGCTGGTTCTACGACGGCTTGGCCATGGCCCACGATCCGCGCTGGTACGTGTGCACGGTCGGGCCGGGCGTGCACAGCCTGGAGCACTGGATTTCGTTCGCCGACGAAGCCGGTTGGGGCGATTACCGCCGCGAGGTGTCGCGTCGTTCCGCGAACCCGGCCTGGGAGCAACGACGGATCGAGCAGGATCGTTGGTGGGACATCCTCGACGCGCGCCTGCTCAACGACGCGCCGCTGCCGTCGGCGCGCGGCGACGCCGGGCGATGAACCGCGTGGCGACCAGCCGCCTGTTCGAACGCCTGCGCGGCGGCTTGGTCGTCTCGTGCCAGGCCTTGCCCGGCGAGCCCATGCACGGTTGCATGCCGGCGATGGCGCGCGCGGCGGTCGAGGGCGGTGCCTGCGGGGTGCTGGCCAACGGCGCGAACGACATCGCCCGGATCCGCGCCGCCGTGGACGCGCCGCTGATTGGCGTGCTCACCCAGGTCTATCCGGATTGCGAGATCGCGCTGACCCCGACCCTGGTCGAGATCGACCAGGTGGCGCAGGCCGGCGCCGACATGGCCGGTCTGGACGCGAGCGAGCGCCGTCGTCCGGGCGGCCAACGCCTGGCCGACTTCTACGCCGCGATCCGCAAGCGGCATCCGGGCCTGCGGTTGATGGCCGAGGTAGCGACCACGGTCGAGGCCCTGCGGGCGCAGGCGCTGGGCTTCGACTGCGTGTCCAGCGCGGCGCTCGGCCATACCGAGGCTACCCGCGGCCAGCGCCTGCCGGAGGACGACTTCGCCGCGTTCCGGCGCATGCGCCGGGCCGTCGACGGTTGCCTGCTGGTGGCTGAAGGCGGTATCGACACACCGCAGCAGGCTGCCCGAGCGCTGCAACTTGGCGCGGATTTCGTGGTCATAGGCAGTGCCATTACCCGGCCGCAGCGCATAACGGCGCGCTTCGTCGGCGAAATGAAGGCAATTGCAGGCTAATTGCTGCGTTTGGCGTCGATCGAGCGGCCTGAAAGATGCCGTAAACAGCTCGCTTTGGCGGTCGATCCTGGCCGTGATCGATGAGGGTCCCGGCCCCGCGAAGGTCTGGTAGAGCGGCTGCGGCGCCTGCTCTTAATAATCTTTTAATTCATGAGGTTCAAATAGTTATCTCGCTCGCCGCCGTGCCGCGAAAAACCGCTGGCGTAACCGCGGATAAAGGGATTCGGCGGGAAATGGCAACAAACCGCCGAATTGGATGCCCGGCAGTGCCGAATAACGCAGGCCAGATTCGGCCGGCGCGCGGAAAGATTCACAAGGACTTACCGGCTGTATTTTGTAACATATTGATGTTGTTGAGCTTTCGACTCGGCCTCATGGTTTTGACCGGAATTTCGGCCAAGGCCCGTCATAGCGAATGCGACCGACACCCCAAGACCGCGTTCGTGCGTTCCAATCCCGCAACACAGCGGAACCTTTTCCCCCTTTAGCAGTCCTATATGCCGACTGCTAAGATGACCCCCATGACCTCTATTGCCCAATCCGCTGCTCTCGTCACCAACAACCTGCCTGTGCCCAGCGCGCTCGGTTCGCTGGACGCGTATATCGGCGCGGTGCATCAGATCCCGGTGCTGACCGCCGAAGACGAGCAGGCCCTGGCCCGCCGTTTCCGCGAGGGCGAAGACCTCGACGCGGCCCGTGAACTCGTCCACTCGCATCTGCGCTTCGTGGTCCATGTGGCCCGCGGCTACAACGGCTATGGCCTGCAGATCGGCGACCTCATCCAGGAAGGCAACATCGGCCTGATGAAGGCGGTCAAGCGCTTCGACCCAGACCAGGGCGTTCGCCTGGTCTCGTTCGCGGTGCATTGGATCCGCGCCGAGATGCACGAGTTCATCCTCAAGAACTGGCGCATCGTCAAGGTCGCCACGACCAAGGCCCAGCGCAAGCTGTTCTTCAACCTGCGCAAGAGCAAGAAGCGCCTGGGTTGGATGAACGCCGAAGAGGTGAGCCAGGTCGCCAAGGACCTCAACGTCTCCGAGCGCGAAGTGCTCGAGATGGAATCGCGCCTGTCGGGTCGCGACATCGGCTTCGACGCGCCGTCCGACGAGGACGACGACCACGCGCCGCCGTCGCCGGCCGCGTACCTGCGCGCCGCCGAGGAAGATCCGTCGCAGTCCTACGAGCGCGAAGACGAAGAAGACAGCAAGCTGGGTCTGCTGCGCGAAGGTCTGTCCGGCCTGGATGCGCGTTCGCGCGACATCATCAAGCGCCGCTGGCTCGACGACGACAGCAAGATCACCCTGCAGGAACTGGCCGACGAATACGGCGTCAGCGCCGAGCGTATCCGCCAGATCGAAGCCAACGCGCTGAAGAAGATGCGCGGCCTGTTCGCGGCGTAACAAGCTTCGAATAACGCGATGCAATGCAACGGCCCGGGAAACCGGGCCGTTTTTTATTGTCCGATCGACCACCGCGACACGCGGAGCTGAGGGCGCGCGGCCGCGACAAGATCCGGATATCGACCGCGCCAGGCGATGGCTATCGTGAGTTCAAGCCATCGCCTGGAGTCGCCCATGAACGCCTATCGCATCAGCGGCCTGTCGCCCGAACCGTTCCGTCCCTTGTTCGCGCTCGACGACGACCGCCTGCGCGCCCACGACATGCGCCGGGTCGTCGCCGATTCGCCGCGCGGTTATCCCTGCCGGGTGTCGCTGACCGATGCCGCGGTCGGCGAGACGCTGTTGCTGCTGCCGTACGAACACCATGCGCTGGGGCCGTATCGCGCGAGCGGTCCGATCTTCGTGCGCGAGGCCGCGCTGCAGGAGCCGACCTATCGCAACGAACTGCCGCCGATCCTGGCGACCCGCTATCTGTCCTTGCGCGCCTACGACCGCGACGGCTGGATGCGCGATGCGCGCGCGGTCGAGGGCGCGGCGGCGCAGGACGAACTGCAGTCGCTGTTCGCGATCGACGGCGTGGTCAGCGTGATGGCGCACAACGCGCGCTTCGGCTGCTTCCTGTGCCGGATCGATCGGCATTGAGCCGCGTCGAGGCCGTCATCGGCCGATGCGAACGGCGTGCGCCTGACGATGGCCGGCATGCTGCACTTGCGATGGCATCGCGCCGGGATGTGCTGCGCATCGGGATAAAGTGGAAGCCACATCGCACTCCCGCATGCGCTTGCCGCGTCAGGCGCATGCGCGCCCCCGGGCCTGTCTAGACTCGCGTTCGAAGCCGCCGGGACCGGCGGTTTCCCGAATCGCGCGGGCCGATCGCGGCCCGCGTCACGCAGACCAATGGAGGGTGTATGCAAGGCATCAAGCTATGGGCGGTGGGCGCGTTGATTGCGGTTTTGGGGCTGGCGCACAGCCAGCCGGCACGAGCGGGCGACATGAGCAATGCGGTGGTGACCTGCTTCGTCGACACCTATGCACTGGACGTGCCCGAGGCCTTCAGCTGCACCTCGGTGTGGCGGCCGGGCGGCGCGACCAATCCGACGACCGCGCTGTTCCAGGTAGCCGGCCTGGGCGCGGGCAATTATTCCTATGCCTGGCGCGACCTGGAGACCAACACCGTGCCGGCCGGTTGCGGCAATCAGCCTTACTGCGAGAAGTCGATCAGCACCGAAACCCAGGGCGACGGCGAGGCCACCTTGCGCGTGACCATCACCGATCTCGATACCGGCGCGACCAAGAACGTGCAGGCCACCGCGTTCTATTACGACGGTTACACCTGATCGATCGCCGCATTCGACTCAATCGAAAAAACGAAGGGCGCCGCGAGGCGCCCTTCGTTGTTGCGGTGAAGTCCGCATGGCTTAGCCGGCGTCGTCGTCCTTGCCATCGCCGTCTTCGCCGGCGCCGCCGAAAATGATCCGCGCATGGCGCTGGTAGGTGAAATACGCCCACGACCAGTTGAGCATCACGATCAGACGGTTGCGGAAGCCGATCAGGAAGAACACGTGCGCGGCCAGCCAGAACGCCCAGGCCAGGAAGCCGGAGAACTTGAAGCCGCGCAGATCGACCACCGCGGCGCGGCGGCCGATGGTGGCCAGGTTGCCGTAGTCGACGTAGCGGAAGGCGTCGATGGTGCGGCCGCCGAGGCGCGCGCGGATCGCACGCGCGACGTAGCTGCCCATCTGCTTGGCGCCGGGCGCGACCCCCGGCACCGGTTGGCCGTTGGCTTGCTGGATGCTCGCCAAGTCGCCGGCGACGAAGATGTCCGGATAGCCGGGCACGGTCAGGTCGGGTTCGACCCGCACCCGGCCGGCGCGGTCGCGCGGCGCGTCGAGCAGCGCGCCCAGCGGCGAGGCGGCGACGCCGGCCGCCCACAGCACCGTGCGCGCGGGCACGAACTCGGCGCCGAGGCTGTAGCCGTCGCGTCCGATCGCGCCGACCGGTGTGCCGGTGACGACTTCCACGCCCAATCGCTGCAACTGCGCGCGCGCTTTCTCCGACAGCGACTCGGGAAAGCTGGAGAGCACTCGCGGCCCGGCTTCGATCAGGCGGACCTTCGCCTGCGACGGATCGATGCGGCGGAACTCGCGACGCAAAGTCTTGTGCGCGATCTCGGCCAGGGTACCGGCGAGTTCGACCCCGGTCGGGCCGCCGCCGACCACGGCGAAATGCAGCCACGCCGCGCGTTCGGCCTCGTCGTCGGCCGCTTCGGCGCGCTCGAACGCGGTCAGCACGCGGCGACGGATGTGCAGCGCGTCGTCGAGCGTCTTCAGGCCCGGCGCGTGCTGCGCCCATTCGTCGTGACCGAAGTAGGCGTGGGTCGCGCCGCTGGCCAGCAGCAAGTAGTCGTAACCGATCACCTCACCGTCGGCGAGCGTGACGCTGCGCGCGACCGCATCCAGGCCGACCACTTCGCCAAGCCGCACTTCGACGTTGGCCTGTTTGCGCAGGATGTGGCGCAGCGGCGCGGCGATGTCCGGCGCCGACAGGCCGGCGGTGGCGACCTGATACAGCAACGGCTGGAACAGATGGTGGTTGCGGCGATCGATCAGGGTGATGCGCGCGTCGGCCGAAGCCAGCGCGCGCGTCGTCCACAGACCGCCGAAACCGCCGCCGACGATGACGACGTGCTTGCGCGGATCGTTGTTCATCGCGATGGCCTCAGCCGCGCAGACGCTGGGCGAGTTGTTCTTCGAGCTTGCGCTGGTCGGCGGCGAAGCGGCGGATGCCGTCGGCGAGCTTGTCGGTCGCCATCGCGTCTTCGTTGTGCTGCCAGCGGAATGCGGCTTCGCTGAGCGGTTCGGTCGGTTGGGTGCGTTGACCGTCGTCGGACAGGGCGCATTTGACGTCTGCTTGAGTGGATTCGAGTTCGCCGAGCAGTTCGGGCGAGATCGTCAGCCGGTCGCAGCCGGCCAGTGCCAGCACCTGCCCGGTGTTGCGGAAGCTCGCGCCCATCACCACGGTCTGGTAGCCGTTGCGCTTGTAGTACTCCCAGATACGGGTGACCGACTGCACGCCCGGATCGTCCTGCGGCGTCGCCGGCTTGGCCATGCCGTTGGCGAGGTGCCAGTCGAGGATGCGGCCGACGAAGGGCGAGATCAGGTACACGCCGGCCTCGGCGCAGGCCACCGCCTGGGCGAACGAGAACAGCAGGGTGAGATTGCAGTGGATGCCTTCGCGCTCGAGTTGCTCGGCGGCGCGGATGCCTTCCCAGGTCGAGGCGAGCTTGATCAGCAGACGATCGCGGCCGATGCCGGCCTGCTCGTACAACTCGACGATGCGGTGCGCCTGGGCCAGGCTGGCCTGGGTGTCGAAGCTCAGGCGCGCGTCGACTTCGGTCGAGACGCGGCCGGGGATCAGCTTGAGGATTTCGCCGCCGATCGCCACCGCCAGACGCAGGCCGGCGTCGCTCACGCGCGCGGCCTCGTCGTTGCCCTGGGCGCCGCCGAGGGCCGCGTCGATCAACGGCGCGTAATTCGGCAGGCCGGCGGCCTTGAGCAGCAGCGAAGGGTTGGTGGTGGCGTCCTGCGGATGGAAGCGGGCGATCGCGTCGATGTCGCCGGTGTCGGCGACCACCGTGGACAGCGCGCGCAGTTGTTCGAGTTGATTGCTCATGGGGGGAGTGTCTTGTCGTCGGATTCCGCGCCATTGTCCCGCATCGGGGTTAGGCCGTCATGAAGCCGGCCTATCTTCAGTGCGTCGATCTTCAGTGCCACGCGCCGCGGCGGCGGTTGCGCTAGGCTGGCCGCGACAACGCCCACCCGCGTCCGGGCCGGCGGCAGGGAGAATGAGCGCATGGGCCTGGCTTCGGAAGAAAAACGCATCGCGCTGCTGATCGATGCCGACAACGCGCCGGCGGCGAAGATCGAAGTGATTCTGGCCGAGGTGGCGCGCTACGGCGTGGCCAACGTGCGCCGCGCCTACGGCGACTGGAAAAGCCCGAACCTCAAGAGTTGGGAAGCGGTGCTGCACGAGTTCGCGATCCGGCCGATCCAGCAGTTCGCCTACAGCAAGGGTAAGAACGCGTCCGACATGGCGATGGTGATCGACGCGATGGATCTGTTGTATGCGCGCAACCTCGACGGCTTCGCGATCGTCTCCAGTGACGCCGACTTCACCCCGCTGGTGATGCGTCTGCTCACCGACGGGGTCAAGGTCTATGGCTTCGGCGAAAAGAAAACCCCCGAGCCGTTCGTCAACGCGTGTTCGAAGTTCACCTATGTCGAAGGCCTGGGTCAGCCGGCCAGCGAGGACGCGCCGGCCGACGAGGTGGCGACCACGCCGCCGCGCAGCGCCAAGGACCTGCGCGGCGATACCCGTCTGGTGCAGATGCTGCGGCGTGCGACCGATTCGGCCAGTGGCGACGATGGCTGGTCGCGGTTGGCGAGCGTCGGCCAGCAGGTCGGCAACCAGGCCTCGTTCGATCCGCGCAATTACGGGTATCCCAAGCTCAGCGACCTGATCGAGGCGATGGGGCTGTTCGAGATTCGGCGCGATTCGCTCAGCGTGTGGATACGCGACAAGAATAAAAGCGTGATCAAGCCGGTGGCCTCGCCGGTGAAGCCGGTGGCACAGCCTGCGCAGAAAGCCACGCAACAGCCTGCGGCGCAGTCCAAGCCACAGGCCGCGCCGCAACCCAAGAAGCAGTCGAAGCCGCAGCCGCAGAAACAAGCCAAACAAAATCCAAAGCAGCAGCCCAAGCAACAATCCAAGCAACAACCCGCATCCAAGCCGGCCGCGGCCGCGACACCTGCGCCCGCGAAGCCCGCAGGCAAGCCGCAGTCCTGATCCGTATTCGCCGGCAACGTTTGAACACGACGGCAAGATCCATCCGGGCGGGTATCTCGTCGCGCATCGATATACCGCGATCTCTCGATGCGCGGCGCTAACCGACGCGACCGTACGCCGTCGGGGTTCGCATGCAGCCTCAGCCGCTCGTCCTGAGTTTGGTTTGATGTCGAGAACGGTCGCGCCTCGGCGCAGTGGTCGGTCGGGCTGATGCGCGCGTCGGCCGAGCCGCGGGCGCGCATGAAGATCGCCGGGGATCCGGTCACGGCACGGGCGCGAGTGACCGAGTTGACCTGGCGCCGCGATGTCGACCGGCGTGTGGATCGGATGGGCGCGATGGCGAACATGGCGGGCCTGACCGGTGGCGAATCGCATCGGTGTCCGCGTGAGATCACAGAGCCGGCAGTCGCGATCGCGGTGGGCTGTCAGCGATTGATCGATTCGCGCACCGAGCTGTCGCTGCCGGCGGGATTTCCCTGCGATGAAAGCACGGTCTCGTCGGGCACGGGCTTGGGTGGGTGAGGCGGTAGCACGCGCTGGGTCGGTGTTGTCGCGTTGACATCGCGCTCTGTTTTTACGTGCAATGCGTGGAGAAAATATCGGCGCTGAAGAACTTTCATTTCGCCACGTCGGCGTGGTTCACGATTGCGTAGTGTGGCTTGGGCTAAGGTCATCGCCCATCCCCATGGAACTCGAACATGATCGCTCACCCCGTATCGGCCGCTTTGCTCGCACTGTCCTTGCTGATGTCCTCGTCGGTGGCTTCGGCCGCCGACAAGGTCAGCCAGGTGCCGGTGCATTTCGCCAAGGGCCAGAGCGCGACCACGCTCAAAGGTTCGTTCAAGGGCTACGACACCGTCGAGTATCTACTCACCGCCAAGGCCGGCCAGCGGTTGAGCGTGAAGGTGAGCGGCAGCAGCAACGCCAACCTCAACGTGTTTCCGCCGGCCGATTACGTACTGCCTGATCCGCAACAGCTCGCCTTGCCGCTGGAAGGCGACGACACCCGCGGCGCGCGGCTGCCGGCCGATGGCGTGTATCGCATCCAGATGTATCAGCCGCGCGCCAGCGCGCGTCGCGGCGCGGTGGTGAAGTATTCGTTGAAGATCGAGGTGCGTTGAGCTCCGCGCGCATGCAGTCGCTACGTGCGGAATCTGTATTTATCAGGAGCTGAAGTTCTCGCCCGCGACCGCGACACCTCATATACGACGCAAGCGAGATGTCGCGGTCGCAGCTTGCGCCGCTCCTACAGGGAGCAGCGGAGCATCGGCGCAGATCGGCGAGATGATGTGCGGCGACGAGCGCGCGATGCGGGTTTCCGCGGCACGAATCGCCGCAATGAAGCGGTGGCGTCAGTACAGATCGGCTGGATCCACATCCAGCGACCAGCGCACCTTGCGCGCTTCCGGCGCGGCATGGATCGCCGGCAACGCCGCATCGAGCGCGGCGTGCAACGGGCGGCGTTCGGGCGCGGACAGGATCAACTGCGCGCGCAGGTAACCAGCGCGGCGCGGCATCGGCGCGGGCACCGGTCCGTTGACTTCCAGCGACGTGGCCGGATCGGCGGCGTTGCGCGCGCGCGGGCCGGCGACGCGTTCGAACTCGCGCCGCGCCATCGCCAGGAACGCGTTCGCCGCTTCGACTTCCTGCGCCTCGGCGCGGATCAGTGCCATGTGCGCGAATGGTGGAAACCCGGCGGCTTCGCGCTGCGCCAGTTCGACTTCGGCAAACGCCGGATAGCCGCCGGACAGCAGCGTATGCAGCAGTTCGTGATCGGGATGATGGGTCTGCAGCATCACCTCGCCGGGTTTGTCGGCGCGGCCGGCGCGGCCGGCGACCTGGATCAGCAACTGCGCGAGTTTTTCCGGCGCGCGGAAGTCGGCGCTGAACAAGCCTTCGTCGATGCCGACCACCGCGACCAAAGTCAGATTCGGCAGGTCGTGGCCCTTGGCGAGCATCTGGGTGCCGACCAGCACACCCGGCGTCGTGCCGAATTCGCCCAGCATCTGTTCCAGCGCATCGCGCTTCTGGGTGCTGCCGCGATCGATGCGCATGACCGGAAAATCCGGAAACCGCGCGGCCAGCGATTCCTCGATCCGCTCGGTGCCCGCGCCCTGCGATTGCAGGGCTAGCCCGCCGCAATCCGGACACGCGTCCGGCGCCGGCCGGCGAGTACCGCAGTGATGGCATTGCAGGCGCCGGCCGCCGCCGTGCACGGTCATCGGCGTGCCCTTGAGTGGGGTCGAGCAACGCGGGCAGTGCGCGGTCCAGCCGCAGTCGTGGCACAGCAGCACCGGGGCGTAACCGCGCCGGTTCTTGAACACCAGCACCTGGCCGCCGGCGCGCAGTTCGCCGCCGATGCGTTCGATCAGCTCCGGCGACAGGCCGGCTTCGAGCGGGCGCTTGCGCACGTCGAGCACCCGCACCCGCGGCGGCTGCGCCTGGCCGGCGCGGCGCTTGAGTTGCAGATGGCCGTAGCGCCCGGCCTGGGCGTTGCGCAGCGATTCCAGTGACGGCGTGGCGCTGCCGAGCAGCACCGGCACGTCGAGCGCCTTGGCCCGGACCAGGGCGAAATCGCGGGCGTGATAACGGATGCCGTCGAGCTGCTTGAAGCTGCCGTCGTGTTCTTCGTCGATCACGATCAGGCCCGGTTCGCGCAGCGGCAGGAACACCGCCGAGCGGGTGCCGACCGCGACCCGCGCCTGCCCGCGCGCGAACGCGGCCCAGGTGCGGGCGCGTTCGCCGTCGCTCAGGCCCGAGTGCAGCGCATGCACCGGCACGCCGAGGCGGGCGCGGAAGCGGGCCAGGGTCTGCGGGGTCAGGCCGATCTCGGGCACCAGGATCAGCGCCTGCTTGCCGCGCGCCAGGCAGTCGGCGATCGCGTGCAGGTAGATCTCGGTCTTGCCGCTGCCGGTGACCCCGTCGAGCAGGAACGCGGCGAAGCGGCCGCGCGCGGCCAGCACCGAATCGGTGGCCGCCTGCTGTTCGTCGTTGAGCGCCGGGCCGGGTTGCGGCGCCGGCGCGCGCTGCGTGGGCGCCACCGCGATCCGTTCGGCGTGTTCGCGCTTGGCCAGGGCGCGCGCGGCGCTGCGCCAGTCCTCGAGCCGTTCGTCCAGGCGGTCCTCGTCGAGCGTGCCGTGTTCGGCCAGCAGGTCGGAGAGCCGGCGCGGCTTGCCGGCGCGCAGGCGCTCGCGGGCGGTGGCGCCGGCTTCGGTGAGACGCCAGGCCCAGGCATGGGTGTCGGCCAGCGGCTCGCCGTGGCGAAGCGGGCCGGGCAGGGCGGTGGCCAGGACCTCGCCGAGCGGGGCATGGGTGTAGCGGGCCAGCCAGCGCAGCGAGTCGAGCAGCTCGCCGTGCAGCAGCGGCTCGGGGTCGAGCCGGGCGGCGACCGCCTTGAGCGCGGCCGGGTCGGTGCCGGCCTCGGGCGGACCGACTTCGGTCACCACTCCGATCAGTTCGCGGCGCCCGAACGGCACCCTCACCCGGCAGCCGACCGGGTCGCCCGCGGCGTTCGGTCCGGCGGGCGGCAGGTAGTCGAACAGCCGCGGCAACGGCAGCGGCAAAGCGACCCGCCAGACGGTCGACGGCGGTGGAAACAGGGCCTCGGGCATGCCTCAGTCTAGCGAGCTGGAGCGAACGGCGGCAGACGCGTCAGTTGCAGGGCATTGCTCTGGATTAAGTGACAATAATCACGCAAGTGGCCGAGTTCGAAGGGAAAATCTCCTTATCCACACCGCCTGTGGATAAATCTGTGCATGGCGGGTCCGCAGCTATGCGCGAGGGCGTTGAAATAAGCCCTCGGGTTAGGTTGGTGAAAAAATCGCCAGACGCGCCAATCCCTTGCGTATCAAGGCTTTGCTCGTGAAACATCGTTGTAATGCGGGCGCGGCGCGGTCCGAAATTGAGGCGGATGACGGTTCTGTTACTGCTGTGCACAACCGGATTTGGCTGCAAGCCGCGTCCTGCTTCGTGCGAACGCGTCTGCACGGTTTGTCAAGCGGTTTTGTGTGCCGCTCGCATCGCTATGATGCACCGTATGGTGAAGCCGTCCCGATGAGTTCCACGACCCCCGCTACGGGCCCTTCCGCACTGCGTTCGACCGCTCCGGCGGCGCTGTCCGCGTTCCTGCGAGGCGTCGAACGACGCGGCGCGGTGCTGGCCGAATTGCAGGCCGGCGATGCCGCCGCCGGCGACGCCGCGCTGGCCGCGGCGATGGGCGCATTCCGCGCGATCGCCGCCGACGCCGCGCTCAGCGACTGGCCGAGCCGGTTCTGGTCGCTGCTGCTGACCCAGCCCGGCCTGGCCCATCGCACCCCGGTCGCGATCGCGGTCGAGGCCACCGACCGACTGGCCGAACTGGGCAGCGGACCGCGCGCTGCGCTGCTACTGCGGCTGGCCGCCGGGCTCAGCGAAGGCGAGGCCGCGGCCGTGCTCGGGGTCGCCCCGGCGACCTACCGGCTGGCCCTGCAACGCGCCCTGCCGCGGCACGCTGACGGCCGCGCCGACCCGCAGGCCTGGCAGCAATTGCGCGAACAGGTCCACCGCCGGATCAAGACCCTGCCGCCCGAGCGCCTGCAGCGGCTGGCCCAGGCGCGCGAGCTCGCGCTCAGCGGCGGACCCGCGAACGCCGCGCCGGTGTCCGCGCCGGGACGCGCCACCCGGCCGGCGCCGGCGCGCCCGCGCTGGCTGATGCCGTTGCTGTGGACCCTGCTCGCGTTATGCGTGTTGGCCTTCGCGGCCACGTTCTGGCCCGGCGGCGGTCTGGCCGGCGGTTGGCTCGGCGCGCCCGACGGCGTCCAGGTCAGCGCATTGCCGGAGGCGTCCGCGCCGGCCGAGCGCTACGGCCGCGAGGCCGGGCTGATCGCCCACCGCGACTTCGCCCTGCTGGCCGACCCCGAGGCTGAAGCCGCCGCGACCGACGTGGATTTCCGCAGTTGGCTGGCCGCGCGCGACGCCGGCACGATCACGGTCGCCGCCGCGGTGCCGCTCGAAACCCCGGCCGTGCCCGATGCGCCCGCCGCGCCGGGCAGCGAAACCCACTCGTCCGAAACCGACGCCTCGGAGGGCGAATGATGCGTCGTCATGCATCAGTTTCCTCGCGCACCCGATCGCATCGGACGACGCTGGTAGCGGCCGTGTTGGTTCTGGTATCGGTGTTGTGGCCGGCGAGCGCATTGCCACCGGAACTGGACCAGGCCTTGTCGCGCCTGCCGGCCGACGCCCAGGCCCGCCTGCGCGACAACGGCCAGCGTTGGGACGGCTGGAACGAAGACCAACGCCGCGACTTCGGCCGCCGCGCCGCGCAATGGGGCGAGCTCAGCGACGCCCAGCGCGGCGAGCGCCGCGAACGTTTTCAGGCCTGGCAAGCGCTGAGCGCGGACGAACGCGCGCAGCTGCAGGCCGCGGCCGCGCGCTACGCCGCCTTGCCGCCGGAGCAGCAACGGGCCTTGCGCGAACAGTTCGACGCGCTCGATCGCAGCGAGCGCCGTGGCTGGCTGCTCGGTCCCGCGCTCGGCGCGGACTATCCCGCGTTGCAGCCGTTGCTGGCGCAACTGCCGCAGGCCCAGCACGCCGCGCTGTTGAGCGCGCTGCGTGCGTTGACGCCGGCTCAGCGCAAAGACCTCGCGGTGCTGGTGCAGCGCACCGCGCCGCAGGATCGCGAACGTCTGCGCAGTGGTCTGCTCGCCGCGCCGGCGGCGCAGCGTGGCGCGTGGTTGCAGGATGCGTTGCTGCACTAAGATCGCCGCGCCGGGCTTGCCGAAACCAACCAGTCGAAACAAATCCGCCGAACGACCCGACGGGTACGGGTCCGACAAGAGCCACGACATGGATTTCGCCCAGTATCTCGTTCGACTCGAAGCGATTTACAACGAGCACGACGTGCCGTGGTCGACGCAAGCCGGCGCGAGCGAATCCGTGCTCGCCGCGGCCGAGCGCAAGCTCGGATTCGCGCTCGATCCGGGCTTGCGCGCAGCGTGGCGAAGCGGCGACGGATCGGCCGATGAGGTGTCCTTGTTCGTCCGGCCGGACTTTCTGACCAGTTACGAATTCCTGCCGCTCGAGGCCGCGCTCGCCGCGCGCGAGGGCATGCGCAAACGCGCGAAGCAATACGCCGGTTATGCCGATCCGCAGCCGCGCGATCCGCGCATCCAGGCCGGCTGGTTCCACGAGGGCTGGCTGCCGTTCGCGAGCTTCGGCGGCGCGAGCTTGCTGCTGATCCAGGACTACGCGCCGGCGCCGGGCGGCGAGGTCGGGCAGATCATCGCCTACGTGCACGATCCGGATGAAATCGCGTATGTCGCCACGGATTTCGCCGATCTGCTGACCCGATCGCTGCGCGATATCCAGGCCGATCCGGAAGAATTCCTGCAGTTGTTCTGAGGATCGATATCGCCGAAGCCCGTGTAGGAGCGGCGCGAGCTGCGACCGCGGCATTTCGGTTGCGGCGAGGGTTTCGATGCAAGCGAAGTATCGCGGTCGCGGCTTGCGCCGCTCCTACAGGGGCCGCGCTCAGCGTGCGATGGGATGCAGGATTCGCCGCGACGCGCTGAACTTCCCGCCGAAACGGGCCATGCCGTCGGCGCGCAATCGCGGCGCGTGATCGCGCAGGTAGTCGTCCAGCGCGGTCTGGTCGCGCAATCGGTATTGCACGCACAGCGCGCTGCGGCCGGGTTCGGCGACCGGATCGGCGACGACGTGCAGCGTCGCGCCGAGAAACCCGGGCAGGGCGCAGATCTGCGCGATGTGTTCGCGCAGCCAGGCCAGGTAGTCGTCGGCGATGGTGGCGTCGAGGTCGAGGTTGACCTCGTAGATCACGCCCGTCGCCTCGCCGGCATCGTCCGCGCGCGGCGCGCTCACATGCGCACCAGCGCGGCGACCGCCAGCGCGAGCACCACGAAGCTCAGCAGGACGAAGTACAGCGTGCCGATCACCACGTAGCGCACCAGGGTCGGCAGCCAGCCGTTGCCGTACACGCGTTTTTCCATCAGCAGCAGATAGATCGGCATCCATATCCACAGCGCGCTGATGCCAAGTCCGCTGATCCAGGCGAAGCCGCTCCAGTGCGGCGAGATCGCGTTGCCGAGCAGCACCAGCACGAACATCGCCAGGATCGACAGGCACAGGTAGACATGGCTGTACAACGCCACCACCAGATGCTCGAGATAACCGCGGCCCGAACCCAGGTAGGTCAGCTTCAGCAGCAGCGCGAAGATCGGCACCATCAGGAACAGCGCCGACGGCACCGCGGCGATCAGCGAGTGGATGTACAGCCACGGTTCCTTGCTGGCGCGCTTGAAGTTGATTTCGCCGCGGCCGACCTGGCGGTTGAGCCAGTCGTTGGCGAATTGCGGCCACCAGCTCACCGTCAGCGGATTGGTCTTGGCGTCCCAGGCCCGGCCATTGAACGACAACGGGCTGCCGTCGTCGCAATCGGTGTCGCCGTAGCGCTGCGCGTCGAGCGGACGCGGCGGCGCGCCCTGGCTGACGGTGGCGTGTTTGACCTGCAACGCGGCGATGCGGCAACCGGCTTCGGCATTGGTCTTGGCGATTTCGCGATCGATCTTATCGCGCGGCTTGGAACCGGCCGGCGTGGTCGCGCGTTGCGTCTTGAGCGGCGCGATCAGCGCGTCGCGGCGTTGTTCGACTTCGGCCAGGGTCTTGGCCGCGGCGATGCCGTTCGGCGGCAGCAGCGCTTCGGCGGCCTCGCGCGCGCCCTCGGCCTTGCCCTCGGCGATGTCGCTTTCGTCGAGGCTTTGCTCGCCGCGCAGGATCTCGATGCGCAGGTCGGCCTGGCGATGTACGCCTTCGATCGACTTGTCGATGGCGCCGCGGGCCGACGCCGGTATCGCCGCGCGCGCGATCTCCAGTTCCTTGACGGTCTGCAGGCGCAGCGATTCGACTTCGGCGACCGAATTGGCTTTCTTGATCTGCTTCTGCCGGTTGCCCATGCGCACCGTGGTGCCTTGCAGGTCGATGACCTCGAAGCCCTCGGACTTGGATTCATCGAAATGCACGGTGAACTGAGCGACGAAGAAGGTCAGCACCGAGACGATCACGAACAGCCGCAGCGGCGCGACATAGCGCACGCGATGGCCGGCGATGTAGTTCTTGGCGACCCGGCCCGGAGACAGCAGATCGCGCAAAGTCCGGAAAATGCGGCCGTCGAGATGCCAGAACGACTCGAACACTTCCTCCAGCGCATGCCCGGCGTGGCGGATCGGATTGACGACCGACTGGCCGCAGACGTGGCAATAGTGGCCTTGCAGCGGCGCATTGCAGTTTTCGCAATGGCTGGGATGGCCGTGGCCGTCGCCGGGTGCGTGGCCTTGCTCGTGGTCTGGTTCGTGCTCGCCAGCATGGCTGGCGCCTGAAGAAGTGGTTGCGCTCATTGGGAATCGAGAAAAGAGGCTCCCCGGCCTTCACTTTCGAGCGGGTAAGATAGCCGTCCGCCGCGACCCGGCGCCAGCGCCCTAGACCGGATGCGCGGCCGCAGTCGTGCTGTTGGTCCTCTCCCATGTCCGCGTCATCCCCCACCGATTCCCGCCCCGCCGCCCGTTCCGGCCTGGCGGGCGAGATCCGCACCACCTTGATTCTTGCCGCGCCCCTGGTGGCCGGCCACGTGTCCACCGGCCTGATCGGCTTCGTCGACAACACCCTCGCCGGTCACCACAGCACCACCACGCTGGCCTCGGTGACCATCGGCACCGCGCTGTGGTGGCTGCCGATGATGGTGCCGATCGGTACCTTGCTGTCGGTGCCGCCGTCGGTGTCGCAACTCGAAGGCGCTGGCCGCCGCGGCGAAATCGGCGCGCTGTTTCGCCAGGCCCTGTGGATGGCGGTGCTGCTGAGCGTGTTCTTGTTCGCGTTCCTGACTCTGATCCCTTATGCGCTGGGCGCGATGGGCATCGCCCCGGGCATCATTCCCGGCGCGCGCGATTTCCTCCACGGCATTCGCTGGGGCGTGCCGGCGCTGACGCTGTTCTTCTGCATGCGCTATCTCAGCGAGGGCCTGCACTGGACCTTGCCGACGATGCTGCTCAGCGCCGGCGGCCTGCTGATCCTGGCGCCGCTGGGCTATGTGCTGACCTTCGGCAAGTTCGGCCTGCCGGAAATGGGCGCGGGCGGCCTGGGCATCGCCTCGGCGGCGATGCTGTGGGTGCAGGCGATCGGTTTCTTCGTGGTGCTGAGCCGGGCCAAGCGCTTCGCCGACCTGCGCCTGTTCGAGCGCTTCGACAAGCCGCATTGGCCGACCATCCGCGGCCTGCTCGCGACCGGCCTGCCGATCGGCGTGACCGTGCTGATGGAGGGCAGTCTGTTCATCGTCACCGCGCTGCTGATCGGCCGCCTGGGCGAAGTGCCGGCGTCGGCGCACCAGATCGCGATCAACCTGTCGGCGCTGTGTTTCATGGTGCCGATGGGCCTGGCCGAAGCGACCACGGTGCGGGTCGGCCATGCGATGGGCCGGCGCGACTACCTCGGCGTACGCCGGGCCGGTTTCGCTGGGTACGCGATCGTGATCGCCACCCAGTTGTGCTCGGGCATCCTGCTGTTGAGCGCGAACGAGCTGCTGGTGAGTTTCTACACCGCCGACGCCGCGGTCGCGGCCCTGGCCGCGTCGTTGCTGCTGTATTCGGCGATGTTCCAGTTCCCCGACGGCATTCAGGTGCTGTCGGCCGGCGCCCTGCGCGGCCTCAAGGACACCCGCATGCCGATGATCCTGGCCGCGCTGGCCTATTGGGGCGTGGGCATGCCGGTCGGCGCCGGGCTCGGCCTGGGCCTGGGCTGGGGCCCGAAGGGCATGTGGATCGGCCTGATCGCCGGCCTGACCGTGGCCTCGGTGTTGCTGGGCCTGCGTTTCCTGCGTTCCAGTCAGCCCGAGCGGCTGGCGGCGCGGATGGCGACCGAGTCGCCGCATGAGGTCGATCCGCACGAAACCGGATGTACTTGAACGCCGGGATTCGGGATTGGGGATTCGGGATTTGTGAATGCCCAGGACCCTGGCCCTTGCCTTGATTTTGCGAATCCCCCATCTCGAATCTCGAATCCCGGCCCCAGTACGAATGGCGGGTGAAACCGCAACCCGTGCCGGGTTAGTCTGACCCGGTACACATGGAGTCTGTGCAATGAACCAAGTCACCCCAAGTCGCGGGCCGTTGATGCGATTCTTCGTCGGCGTCTGGGACACGATGAATTTCACTCGCCGGTTGATCTTCAACCTGCTGTTCTTCGGCTTCCTGTTGCTGTTTCTCGCCATGCTGTTGTTCAGCGGCGGCGGCGCCAAGCCGTTGCAGGAGCGCACCACCCTGGTGATCGCGCCGGAAGGTAATCTGGTCGAGCAGTACAGCTCCGACCCGGCCTCGCGCGCGCTCAGCCGCGCGTTCGGCGACAAGAACCCGGAAGTGCAGCTGCGCGACGTGATCCGCGCGCTGGACGCGGCCAAGGACGACAAGCGCATCGAGCGCGTCGTGCTGCGTCTGGACAAGCTGCAGGCGGCCGGCATGGCGTCGCTGCGCGAAGTCGCCGCGGCGGTGGCGCGGGTGCGCGCGAGCAAGAAGGAAGTCATCACCTTCGCCGAGACCATGGATCAGAAGCAGTATCTGGTCGCTTCGCAATCCAGCGAAATCTTCCTCGATCCGATGGGCGGGTTGATGCTCGAGGGCTTGGGCCGTTATCGCCAGTACTACCGCGAAGGCTTGCAAGACAAGCTCGGCGTGGACGTGCATCTGTTCCGCGTCGGCGAGTTCAAGTCGGCGGCCGAGCCGTACATCCTCGACGCCGCGTCGGAAGAGTCCAAGACCGCCGATCTGTTCTGGATGAACGACCTGTGGTCGCGCTATCTCGACGACGTGGCCAAGGCGCGCAAGCTCAAGGCCGCCGACCTGACCGCCGCGATCGACGAACTGCCGCAGCGCCTGGACGCGGTCCAGGGCGACCTGGGCAAGTACGCGATGCAGCTCAAGCTGATCGATGGTTTGAAGACGCGCGAAGAAGTCGACACCCTGCTGACCAAGCGCGGCGCGGCCGATGCCGACGCCGAGGGCGGTTTCCGCCAGATTTCGTTCGACGCCTACATCGCCGGCATGGACCGCATGGTCAATCCCGCCGATCAGCGTCCGCAGGTCGCGATCGTGGTCGCCGAGGGCGAAATCGCCGGCGGCGAGCAGCCTCCCGGTTCGGTCGGCGGCGTCAGCACTGCGGCGCTGTTGCGCGACGCGCGCGACGACGAGCACGTCAAGGCGGTGGTGCTGCGGGTGGATTCGCCCGGCGGCGAAGTGTTCGCCTCCGAGCAGATCCGTCGCGAGATCGTCGCGCTGAAGGCCGCCGGCAAGCCGGTGGTGGTGTCGATGGGCGATCTGGCCGCGTCGGGCGGTTACTGGATCTCGATGAACGCCGACAAGATCTACGCCGACGCCTCGACCATCACCGGTTCGATCGGCATCTTCGGCATGATCCCGACCGTGCCGCGCGCGCTGGAAAAGATCGGCGTGCATACCGACGGCGTGGGCACCACCCGTTTCGCCGGTTCCTTCGACATCACCCGGCCGCTGGCGCCGGAAGTCGGTCAGGTCATTCAGACCGTGATCAACAAGGGCTATGCCGATTTCACCGGCCGCGTCGCCAACGCGCGCAAGAAGCCGGTGGCCGAGATCGACGCGATCGCGCGCGGTCGCGTGTGGAGCGGCGCGCAGGCCAAGGAACGCGGTCTGGTCGACGCGCTGGGCGGCCTGCCCGATGCGATCACCGATGTCGCCGCGCGCGCCAAGCTCGGCAAGGCCGGCGAGTACCGCGTGCGTTACGTCGAGAAGATGCCGACTCCGTTCGAGCGTTTCTTCGCCGGCATCGCCCAGAGCCAGGCCGGCAGCGCGCTGCTGGGCCGTTCCGACCTCGCCCGCGGCCTGCTGGCCAAGGCGTTGCCGCAGACCGCGTCGGACCTGCGTTTCCTGGAAAGCTCGATCAAGCCGACCAGCGGCGTGCCGGTGAAGTCGCTGGCGTATTGCTTCTGCGAGCTGTAACGCGCCTCCCGTAACCCGGCAGAGCGCCACGATCCGCTCCCTCTCCCGCTGGCGGGAGAGGGCTGGGGTGAGGGCCACAGCCGCGACGAGTCACCAGCCAACGGGCCGCATCGCGGCCCGTTGTCGTTTCACAAGCAAAAGGCCACTGCGGGCGCCGAGCCCCAATCGTTGCGGGCGCGTTGGCGCGCGGCCCGATATGGCTTGAGCGCGGCAGCTCTTGGGGAAGGGGCTTCAGCCCCGACGCCTTTCGTTCCGATCGCGACGAACCATCCGCGCGAACCGACACAAGAGCGTCGGGGCTGAAGCGCCACCCGTAAAAGTAACGAGGCAACGAAAAGTATTCGGGCAACGACGTCGACGACGGCAACGTCGTGACCGGGCCGGGCCGCATCGCAGTCCGGCATTGCACCGCGATCACTCAGCCGCCAGCGGCATCGATCGCGTCGCGGGTCTGCTGGGCGCCCTGATCGACCGCGCCCTCGACCGACTTGGCCTGCTCGATCGGTTGTTGGATCGCGTCGCGCATCTGCGTCGCCTGCGGGTCCACCGGCCGCTCTTTTTCCGGCGGCTCGGGCTTGGAGCATGCGCCCAGCGCGCACAGCAGGGCGGCGCAGGCGAAGGTCGATACGATACGGCGTGGTTTCATCGCGGCATCCTCGGTCGGTCCGGCCGTTATGCTACGCCGGTCGCGCGCGCAGCGCGGCGATCCACCGCACACCCGGAGACAAGCCATGGACCCCAAGCGCTGGCGACTGGACGGACAGCTCGCATTGGTCACCGGCGGCAGCGCCGGCATCGGCCGCGCGATCGCGCGCGAACTGCTCGGCTTCGGCGCCGACGTGCTGCTGGCCGCGCGCGACGCGACCGCGCTGGACGCGGCGCGCGCCGAACTGCTCGAAGACTTCCCCGACCGCGATATCCACGGCTTCGTCGCCGACGTCGCCGACGACGAACAGCGGCGCGAACTGCTGGACTGGGTCGAGGACTTCGGCGAAGGCCTGCACATCCTGGTCAACAACGCCGGCGGCAACCTGAGCAAGCCGACCAACGACTACACCGAGGACGAGTGGCGGCAGATCTTCGAGATCAACGTGTTCTCGGCGTTCGAACTGTCGCGCTACGCGCATGCATTGCTGACCCGCCATGCCGCGTCGAGCATCGTCAACGTCGGCAGCGTGTCGGGCAACCTGCACGTGCGCACCGGCTCGCCGTACGGCATGAGCAAGGCGGCGATGCACCAGATGACCCGCAACCTCGCGGTGGAATGGGCCGAGGACGGCGTGCGCGTCAACGCGGTCGCGCCGTGGTACATCCGCACCCGCCGCACCTCCGACAAACTCGCCGATCCGGATTATCTCGACGAAGTGCTGCTGCGCACGCCGGCCGGCCGCATCGGCGAACCCGAGGAAGTCGCCGCGGCGGTCGCGTTTTTGTGTCTGCCGGCGGCGGGCTACATCACCGGCGAATGCATCGCGGTGGATGGCGGGTTTCAGCGTTACGGATTCTGAGAACATCGCCATGCCCGCTCGCGACAAAGCGCCGGTTGTCATCGATATGCGAAAGTCGGGTTCCGGCTGGACCTTGTTCGGCGTGGTCTTGCTGGCGATGGGAATCCGGACGATGCTGGACCCGTTCGTGCCGTCGCTGGAGGCGGCCTGGCTGGGCCCGGTGATGGTGCTATTGGCCGCGGCGGTGGCCCTGGGTGTGATCGTGCTGCTATACGGTTGGCCGCTGTCGCTGGCCTCGTCGTCCGACCGGCGCCATGGCGGCGCAATCCAGGTGCTGCTGTGCGTGGCGTGTTTCTTCATCGCACACAGCGCGTTGCGCTTCGGGTTGCCGATACTGCTGCACCATCTGGCCGGCCCGCGTCCGGCGACCCAGATCGAAGCGGTGCGCGTGCGCGAATCGAGTTTCCGCGGTTGCCGCACCTCGGCCGTGCTGCCCGGCGACGGCTTTCTGCTGCGTCGTCGCCTGTGCACGATTCCGCCCAACACCTTCGGCGCCTTGCGCCACAGCGAACGCATCGAGCTGCGCGGCAAGCGCTCGTACTTCGGTATCTCGGTCGAGGGTTACGACGCCGCGCCGCGCGCATCGCGTTGATAGAGGCGAGCGACGCTTGCTCGCGTCACGGCGTGTCGGCGACAGGAACCGCGCGATACGAACGCACGGCGATACCGAAATACGACACCGAGCCGACGATTTCGATGCGGCCGGCGTCGCTCACTTCGTCATGCAGCAACACCGGGATGGCGCACAGCCGGCGGCGCATCAACATCGAATCGCCGGGCAGCACGGCCATCCGCCGGCAGCCGCGCATGCGCGATGTCTGCGTGCGGACCGGCTCGATCACGCTCGTCTCGACCGGGCCTGCCAGCCGATGCAGCAACGGCGGAACCAGACCGGTCAGCATGGCATTGAGGGCCAGCAGTACGAATGCGCTCAGTATCGCGCTGCCGCCGGAAGGCTGGAATCGAACGATCAGCTCGGATGGATCGATGGTGTCCGTCGCCAGCGCGCGTTGTCGTCGCCGTAGCGCGATGAAAGCGAATACCGCGCCGCTCGCCGCGACCGTGTTCAACAGCAGCTTGAGCCACAGGATGTCGGGCGAAGGCAGGAACTTGCCCGTTGTCGCCGTGGACGCCATCGCGATCGCGACGGACACGGCGATGGCGGCGACGATCCAGACGATGAGGCGGCGATCGAAGCGACGCGAACGTGGTGGATTCGGTTCCGGCATGGCGTTATCCGCGCGTCGGCGATACCCGACTATGCGACGCGCCCGGCGCCGCGGCAAATGCGCGGGCGAACGGTCCGGGCGATAGGCGCGCGCCGCGACCGCTCAGGCCGCGGTCCATCCGAGGGCCATACAAAACCATGCAAGCGATTGAGCACGAAGCGCGATCGACGCCGCGGGCGACGCGGTGTGCCGAGACGTGCGCGTTGTCGCGCCGCGGTTTATTTCTTGCCGCAGGTGCTCTCGGTCACGATCCGCTGGATTCGCGCGACCTCGGCGGCCGACGCATCCTTGCTGTCGCTGCGGCCGAAACGCAGCGCCGATTGCGCTTCGCGCAGGCGCTGCTTCCAGTTTTCGCACAAGGCTTCGTCGGGCAGGCGCTGACATTGGTCGGTGACCATCTGGCAGGCGACGCCGACCCCGGGGCTGGTGTTGCCGCCCAGGCCGGTGGTCTGCAGTTGCGCGCAACGCTGCGGCGGATTGCCGTCGTCGTTGAGGTAGCGGCCGTTGTCGTAGGTGCGGCATTCGAACAGCACCGGCGGCGGCAGCCGGTCGGCGTCGGCGATCTGCGGGCCGGCCGGCACGGGCGGGCCTTGCTTGATCGCGGCGGGCGTTTTCACCGACGGCAGTTGCGAGGACACCGGCGGGTGCGGTGGCGGCGCGTTGGCCGGCGCGTACGGCGCCACCGGCGAGCCGATGAAGGTCGGCGGCGCGGACGAGGTCGACACGCCTTCGAGCACGCGTTTTTCCTGCTGCTGGCCCTTCGGGCACGGCGTGTTGTTCTGCACCGTCAACTGGCCCAGTGCATCGGTGCAGCGGTAGATGACCACCTTGCCGCCTTGCGCGTGCGTGCCGGCGCTGGCCAGCAACAAAACCGACAACCACCACACACGCATCAGTAAGCTCCGCAATCGGCGTTCATTCGCGCATCGATGATGCGCTGTTCCCGGGTGATCTGTTCGCGCTCGCTCTGCAGCGCGCTGTTGTAGCGGCGATCGCCCTGGTAGCGGTTGTCGCGCAGGCGCGAACACACTTCTTCCTGGGGCAGTTGCTCGCATTCGTCGCGGATCAACTGGCTGCCGTAGTACACGCCGGAGCCGTAGTTGTAGCCGCCGGAATAATACCCGCCCGAATAGGCAGTGGTCGCATAACTCACATTGCCGTGGCGGCCGTTGGCGGCCACCGCGATGCCCGCCGAGCCGATGCCCATCGAGCGGGAGCTCGTGGAATTGAGCACGGCGGACGGGTCGCCCAGGCGCGGCCGGGGCGCGCCGATGCGGCCGCCGAGTGAGGTGTGGTTGCCGTTGTAGACCGGCACGCCGTAGCCCAGGTCGACGATCGGCACCATGCGCGGATTGCCGTCGCCGTTGCTGCTGGTGTAGCTGCTGCCGTCCGGGCGCACGCAGTCGAACATCGGTTGCGGGTTGCGCACCACCAGCACGCGCGGCCTGCTGTCGATGCCCGGGCGCGAGGCCGGGGCCGGCGCGGCCGAGGCTTCGATCGTCCGCGGCGGCGGGTCGACCGGGCGGGCCATGCTCAGGGTCTGCTGACGCTGGCCCTGGGCGCAGGGCGTGTCGCGCAGGCTGAGCTGACCGCGATCGTCGGTGCAGCGATAGATGAGCACCTCGGCGGCCTGCGCCGTGCCCAGCGATGCGCCGGTAGACAGCAGGGCGGCCAGGACCAGGCTTCGACGGCGGGCGTGGATGGCGTTCATGCACGCATCTTGCGCCTCGCCTGCGTTACGGGGAAGTCGAATCCGGTCGCCGATCGCTGGCGTTGAGGGCGGGTTTAGCGAAGCGCGGCGCGGCGACGGCCGGTTCAACGACGCCAAACCAGCACCAGCACGCCACCGCCGACCATCAGCAGCCCCAGCCACTCGCGCGCGCTGGGCCGCTCGCCCAGGAACGTCACCGCGAACAGCGCGGCCAGGACCACGCTGAGCTTGTCGACCGGCACCACCTGGGCCACGTCGCCGAGTTTCAGCGCGCGGTAGTAGCAAAGCCATGAGGCGCCGGTGGCCAGCCCGGACAGGATCAGGAACAGCAGCGAACGCGACGGCAATGTGCGCGGATCGACCCATTGCCCGCTCAGCGGCACCAGCAGCGCTAGGGCGATCACGATCACCACGGTGCGGACCAGGGTCGCGTAGTCGGCGCTCACGCCCTGCACGCCGACCTTGGCCAGCACCGCGGTCATGGCCGCGAACACGGCCGACAACAGCGCCCACAGCGCCCAGGCGGGGAACGGGTTGATGGCGGCGTTCATGGCGGGACCTCGGACCAAGGGCGGGATCGCGCGAGCATAGTCGCGGCCGTGTCGGACCCCGGTCGTCAGCCCCGCAGCACCTCGCCGGTCGCGGCGACGCGGATCGGGGTCGGCGCGGACAGGCCGCCGGTTTCGCCGACGCACACGCCATCGGCGAGCGCGAGCAGGGCGCGGTCGAGCTGGTCGCGCTGGAACGCCGGCGGCTGGCCGGCAAGGTTGGCGCTGGTGGAGACGAGCGGGCGGCCGAGCGCCTGGCACAGCGCGCGTGCCTGCGGATGCGCGGTGACGCGCACGGCGACGCTGTCGTGGCTGCCGCGGATCCAGGCGGGGACCGCGTCGGTGGCGGGCACCGCCCAGGTGTTCGGTCCGGGCCAGCTGGCGCGCACCGTCTCGGCGCGCTCGACCGGCAGTGCCGGCCAGTCGATCAGGCCGTCGAACTGCTCAACCGAGGCGGCGATCAGGATCACCCCCTTATCCACCGGCCGCTGCTTGATCGCCAGCAGGCGCAGCACCGCGGTCTGGTCGAACGGATCGCAGCCGATCCCCCATACCGCTTCGGTCGGATAGACGACGACGCCGCCGCGGATGAGCGCGGCGGCGGCGTGTTCGAGGCTCAGCTCAGGCATGCGGGTCAGGCGCGGGGGCGATGGCGCAGTGTCGCATGGCGATTGCGGCGTCGGGATCGACCCGTTGAGGCCCGTGCCGGGCCCGGTTCGAACTCGGTACGGCGGAGCTCAGTACGGCACCCAGGCGTCCTTCCAGGCATAGCCGGTGCCGGGGCGGTAGGCGTCGGCGTTGATGTTGCACCAGCCGCCTTCGGGGAACGGCCGGCAGCCGTAGCGCTTGCCGTCGCTGCCCTTGACCACGGTGACGCCGGGCAGGTAGCGGCCGATACCGTCGGGGTAGACGTAGTCGTAACCCGACGGCGTGCCCGGATTCGGATTTGGATTGGGTGCGGGTTGCCGGATGTCGAGTTGATGGCGACGACCGCTTCCGTTGAGGAACACGCGGTTGGCGCTGGCCGAAGGCTGCGGGGTGATCACGCCGTTGCTGAGCACGCCGATGCGGGCGTGGCGGGCGGTCGCGTTGACCTGCCGGCCCAGACGCAGCGGCCAGGCGGTCGCCGCGGTTTCGCCGGCCTTGAGCGTGACCTCGATGCGCTCGGCGTCGTTGCCGTTGGCTGCGAACACCCGCAGGCTCACGCTGGTTCCGACAGGCAGCGCGGTGTGTGCGCTCAATGCGCCAGCGTCGGTCCAGCTCGTCGGCGAGGGCGGCGTGCCCGCACCAGAAAACGCCACGTCCATGCAGGTGTAGAACGCCTCGGTCGAATCCGAGCGTTGCCAGGTGTTGTAGATCACATGGCGGCCGCTGCGCTTGGGCAGCGGACAGTTCAAGTGGTAGTTGCCGTCGGCGGCGAGCGCGGTATTGCCGACCGTGCAGAACGCGTCCAGGTCGGCCCAGCGCAGCGGTTGGTTGGGGTTCCAGCCGTCGCGGGTGACATAGAACGTCCACTCGCGGGTGGCATGCGGCGCGGTGCCCTTGAACAGGAATTCGTAGCGGCCGTTGGCGTCGGCGGCGATCGGCTGCGCCTGCCAGTCGGCGCGGGCGAGGTTCAGGCCGTCGAAGGTGGGATTGCCGCCGCTGCACAGCTTGCCGTCGGCGACCACGGCGCGATGGTTACCGTTGGCGGTGGCCTGATTGATGCTCATCCAGTCGTAGAACATCGCCGAGCCCGACACCTGATGCGCGGCGGCGCAGGCCGGGTCGGTCGGGTTTTCGCGGTTGCCGTCGGCGCAGGCGACGACGCGGCTCTTGGGTTTGATCATCGAGCCGTGGGCGTGAACGTGCGCGACCGGCAATGCGGTCAGCACGGCGAGGGCGAGAAGGGCGGACCGTATCGGGGGAAACGGAGTCATGAGCATTCCTGGAATGGCGTCCGGGGGCATCCGGACAAGCCAGCGTAGGCACGCTCAGCGCGAGCACAATCAGACAAGTACGCATTGTGCGTGCTTGCCGAATGCCGCCGACTGCAGGGCCAGGCAGCAATGCTCCGTTCGACGGCACCGATCGATGTGGTCGACGGCGAACTCGCGGAATCGACGACGAACGCGGGTATGACGATCAAGATCGACATGCCCGCGAACCAGTTTCACCCACTCGGCGTTGCAAGACGGCAAGCCGCCTCGCAACGCCGATGGGTCTTCAGCGCGATCTCAGTGATCGTGATGCGCGTGCTCATCAGTGAACGGCTTGGCCGATGCGGGCAGGCGCACGTCGAAGGCATAGGAACGATTGCCGCTGAGGTACACGCGATTGCCCGGGCCGTCCTTCGCCTGCACTTGGCCGCCACGTTGCTCGCCGATGCGGGCGAATTTGGCGCGCGCGTTGACCTGTTCGGCGACCCGCCGCGGCCACGCGACGATCGAGGTTTCGCCCTCGCGCAGCACGGTTTCGATCTTCTCCGCGTCGCTGCCGTCGGGGTTGAACACGCGCAGGGTCACCGCGGTGCCGACCGGATAGTCGTTGACCACGTTGACGTTGCCCGACTCGCGCCACGGCGACTTCGCGTCCGCGACCGAGTTGGTGAAGTTGACGTCCATGCAGGTGTAGAACGCTTCGGTCGAATCCGAGCGCTGCCACGCGTTGTAGATCACGTGGCGGCCGGTGCGCGCCGGCAGGGTGCAGGTGATGTGGTAGTTGTTGCCGCTCGACAGCGGCACCGGACCGGTCTTGCAGAACTGCTGCAGGTCGTTCCAGCGCAGCGGCGTGTTCGGGTTCCAGCCCTGCGGGGTGACGAAGAAGGTCCAGTCCTTGGTCGCGTGCGGCGCGGTCGCGTAGAAGGTGAAGGTGTAGCTCGATCCCGAACGCACGTTGCTGGTCTGCCAGTCGCTGCGGATCACATCCAGGCCGCGGAAGGTCGGGTTGTTGCCGCTGCACTGCTTGCCGTCGGGCACCACGGCGCGATGGTTGCTGTTGGCGTTGGCCTGGTTGATGCCGTTCCAGTCGTAGAACAGCTGCGAGCCGGCGACCGCCCAGGCGGCGCGGCAGGCCGGATCGGCGGGATTCTCTTTATTGCCCAGATAGCACTTGTAGATCCGGCTTTGCGGATTGACGAAGGTGCCGTGGGCGAAGGCCGAAGACACCGGCAGGGCGGCCGCGCACAAAGCGACGGCGGCGGAGAGCAGGGAAATACGAGTGGCGCGGGTCATGACGACTCCTGTCGATGGGATAGGTGAAAGACACCCCCCAGGGAACAGGTCTTCGTGCTGGTCGTGATGCGCGCGCGATTTGGATCGCGTCTGAGTCGGGCTTCGGTCCATGGACCGGCCCGCGATGTGGGGCCGATCCTAGTGGCCGGGGCAGGCTGAATCTGTGCGAGCGGTCGCTGGCGGCGACATGCGCGGGCGTGTGGTCGCGGCGGCGATGCGAAAGCGGAAGCGGCGTCACGGCTTGACCGCGCGGCTGCGACACCGTGTCGCTGGCGTTTGTTGCGGCGCGTCGGGCGCGCGGGCCTTCGCGCAAACGAAACGGGCGCCGAAACCGGCGCCCGTTTTGAACTCGCTGACCTCAGTCGCCGCTGACCGCGGCGATCGTTCGATCAAGCTTTCGCCACAGCTTTCTTGACGACCTTCTTCGCGGCCTTCTTGGTTGCGGTCTTCTTTGCGACTTTCTTCGCTGCCTTCTTCGCCGGCGCCTTCTTGGCCGCGGCCTTCTTCGCCGGTGCCTTGGCCTCGCCGTCGGCGCTCACGACCTTCTTGGCGGCTTTCTTCGCCGCCTTCTTGGCCGGTTCCTTCTTCGCCGCGGTCTTCTTGCCGAAACGGCCGCGCATCGGCTTGCCGGTTTCTTCCATCAGCTTGACCACTTCCTCCAGGGTCAGCGACGCGGGTTCGCGATCCTTCGGGATGCGGCCGTTGAGCTTGCCGTCGCTGATGTACGGACCGAAGCGGCCGTTGAGCACCTGGATGTCGCTGCCGTCGAATTCCTTGATGATCCGGTTGCGCGCGATCTCTTCCTTCTCTTCGATCAGGAACACCGCGCGCGCCAGGTCGATCGTGTACGGATCGTCTTCCTTCTTCAGCGAGGCGTACACGCTGCCGCGCTTGGCGAACGGGCCGAAACGGCCGACGCCGACGCTGACTTCCTCTTCCTTGTCCAAACCCAGCTTGCGCGGCAGCTTGAACAGCTCGAGCGAATCCTCGAGCGAAATCGTGTGCATGCTCTGGCCCGGACGCAACGACGCGAAGGTCGGCTTGTCCTCGTCCTCGGCGGTGCCGATCTGCGCATACGGCCCATAGCGGCCCAGGCGCACGCTGACCGGCTTGCCGCTCTTGGGATCGGTGCCCAGTTCGCGCGCGCCGGTGGCTTCGTTGCGATCGACCGATTCCTTCTTGTCCTCGACCAATTGCTTGAACGGGCCCCAGAAGCGCTCCATCAGCGGCACCCAGTCCTCTTCGCCGCGCGACACCGCATCGAGTTCGTCCTCGAGCTTGGCGGTGAAGTCGTAGTCGACGTACTGGGTGAAATGGCCGGACAGGAACTTCGACACCGCGCGGCCGACGTCGCTGGGACGGAAGCGGCGGCTGTCGAGTTCGACGTACTTGCGGAACAACAAGGTCTGGATGATCGAGGCGTAGGTCGAGGGACGGCCGATGCCGTATTCCTCGAGCGTCTTGACCAACGACGCTTCCGAGAAGCGCGGCGGCGGCTCGGTGAAATGCTGGTCGGTGTGGATGCGATCGACCGGGATGCGGTCGCCGGTCTTCATCAACGGCAGCTTGCGGCCTTCGTCTTCGTCCTCGGCGGCCTTCGCGTCCTTGCCTTCCTCGTACACGGCGAGGAAGCCCGGATCGATCACCGTCGTGCCCGAGGCGCGGAAGCTGTGTTCGGAGCCGGCGGCGAGATCGACGCTGACGGTGTTGAGCGTGGCCGGCACCATCTGCGAGGCGACCGCGCGCTTCCAGATCAGTTCGTACAGACGGCGGCCGTCGTCGTCGAGGAAACGCGCGACCTGCGTCGGCGTGCGCAACGCCGAGGTCGGACGGATCGCTTCGTGCGCTTCCTGCGCGTTCTTCGACTTGGTCTGGTAGGTGTTGGGCTTGTCCGGCAACGCCTTGGTGCCGAAGTCGCGTGCGATCACGTCGCGGATTTCGGCCACCGCTTCCTGCGACAGACTCACCGAGTCGGTACGCATGTAACTGATCAGGCCGACCGTGCCCTCGTCGCCGAGCGCCATGCCCTCGTACAGCTTCTGCGCCACGCGCATGGTTCGCGAGGTGGTGAAGCCGAGCTTGCGCGAGGCTTCCTGCTGCAGGGTCGAGGTGGTGAACGGCGCGGCCGGACGGCGCTTGCGTTCCTTGCTGGTGACGTCGGTCACCTGCAGCGCGCCGTTGGCGGCGGCGACGATGCGCTTGCGCGCGTCCTCGGCGGTGGTGCCGTCGGTGATGGTGAACTGCTCGAACTTCTTGCCGTCGAACTTGTTTAGCTTGGCGGTGAACGACTGCTGCGGGTGCGCGCACTCGGCTTCGATCGACCAGTACTCGCGGGCGACGAAGGCTTCGATTTCCTCTTCGCGCTCGACGATCATGCGCAGCGCCGGCGATTGCACGCGGCCGGCGGACAGGCCGCGCTGGACCTTGCGCCACAACACCGGCGACAAATTGAAGCCGACCAGGTAATCGAGCGCGCGACGGGCCTGCTGCGCATCGACCAGGTCGCTGGCGATTTCGCGCGGGTGGTTCATCGCTTCCTTGATCGCGCGCGGGGTGATTTCGGTGAACACCACCCGCTGCAGCGGCTTGCCTTCCAGCAGGCCGCGCTCGCGCAGGATCTCGCCGATGTGCCAGCTGATCGCCTCGCCCTCGCGGTCCGGGTCGGTCGCCAGAAACACGTTGTCGGCGCTCTTGGCGGCCTTGGCGATCGCGTCCACGTGTTTTTCGTTCTTCTCGATGACGGCGTAGTCCATCGCGAAGTGATTGTCGGGATCGACCGCGCCCTCTTTCGGCACCAGGTCGCGGACATGGCCGTAGGAGGCCAGGACAGTGAAGTCCTTGCCGAGGTACTTGTTGATCGTCTTGGCCTTGGCGGGCGACTCGACGATGAGGAGGTTCTTGGCCATTGGTACTCCGCAGGGCCCGGGGCGGGGCGCCTGCTCGACAGCGTGTTCTGTTGCGGCGGGCATCGTCGGGACGGGCCCGGCGCTGCGAAGGTTTAAGAAGGCGACGCCCGCAGCGTTCAGCGGCGGGCGTTCAGGTTTCCTCTTTCTAGTGGAATCACGAGCTGGGCGGAGCTGTCAAGCTCGGCCCCTCGGAACCGCCAATAAAGTGGCACTCAATTGCTTGAAGAAGGTGTGATGGATTGTGTCCTGTTCAGCTGCCAGCGCGTTGCGACTCAGCTCGAGAAGGCAGCGAATCCCAGCGCGACCAGCAGCACGCCGACCACCGCGGCCCAGATCAGGCCGGCCAGGATCAGGATCACCAGCGCCACCGCGCCGAGGGTCCGGTTCTGCAGTTCCGGGCGCGCAGTGTAGGCCCAACGGTCGACCACCTGGGTCTTGGCGACCATGTCGTGCAGGCCCTGCTTGCGGTCGGTGAAGGCGATCAACAGGTAGCCCACGTACAGACTCAGGTAGGACAGCATGGCCGCGAACCAGCGGCCGATCGCGCGCCCGCGGCTGAGCCGCCGGCCCTGCGCGTCGACCACCTTGATGCCGACCGCGAGCTTGCCCAGCGTGGCCTGCATCGAGGACGACTCGAACCCGGCGTAGTAGCTCAGGCTGATCGCGCCCATCATCACGTACGACAGCACCGTGTACACGATGAACATGCTGTCGGCGCCGCTGGTCAGCCACTTGGCCGAATCGAACCCGCTGGCGGCGCCGAAGGCGACCATGCCGCCGAGCACCAGCACGGTGTTGACCGCGTAATAGGTGATGGTGACCAGCAGGCCGTCGATCATGTACGCGGCCAGGCGCTTCCAGAACCCGGCATAGACCACCTCGTGGCCCAGCACGACCGACATGTCCTCGGCCACGCCGGCGCGCGGCGCGGCGTAGGGCGAATCGGGTTCGTCGAGGGCCCGCGCGGGGATGTAGGTATCGCTCGGTTTCGCTGACGAAGACGGCGTGAACGATGCGGTATCGCCGACGTTGGCCGATGTCGATTCGGCCTGAAAAGCCTCGGCGGGACTCGGCCGGGGCTCGTCCTGAAGCGGCGCGGCGGTGCCGGCCGGGTTGCGCGCAGCGGCCGCATCGACCGCGTCGTCGGCGCGCTCATGAGCATCGGCGACGGCATGGCCGACCACGTTGTCGACCCGCTCTGACAGGACCTGGGCCGGGTCGGGCGCGGCGCTGAAGCCGGGGTCGGCGACCAGTTCGGCGGCCAGATCGCGCCACGGCTGCCACTGCGGCAGACCGTCGCGCCACACCAGGGTATCGGGACCCAGCTCGCCGCGACCGTGGCGCTCGATCATCTGCGCGCCGTCCAGCGGTCCGTGCCGGTTACGTTCGTTGTCGCTGTAGTACCACTGGGTCATCGCGAGTCTCTGGCGGTCGTGGGCCCGGCTGCGGGGCCGCAATGCCCCGCATGATGCCATCGACTGCCGTCGCGATGCGCCGGCGCGCGCGATCGCGCGCGCCGGGTCGGGCTCAGTCGCGGCACTCGATCGGCAGGACCGAGCGCTTTTCGATGTCCGAACTGCAGGTCCAGCTGCCGCTGGCCGGGTCGTACGACTGTACGAGGTGCTTGCCGTCGATGGCGGCGCCGATACCGCGCAGTTCGATCTGCATCGCGCAGCTGCCGTTCTCGGTGAACTGGCCGATCCTGATCCTGGCGATATAGGTGTCGGCGTAGTCCTCGGAGGGCTGGAAGCCTTCGCTGTTGTTGGCCGGGCAGCTGTCGTTGCTCAGCACGTACTCGGCGACCGAGACCTTGAGGCTGCTGGCGGCGACCATGGCCTGGGCGACCTTGGCGCGGTGGGTGTAGTCCTGGTACGCCGGCAGGGCGATCGCGGCCAGGATGCCGATCACCGGGATCGCCAGCACGGCCAGCACGATGAGCACGATCACACAGCCCGACAGACCCTTGCGCGGCGGCGGCGCGGCCGGACGGCGGTTGAAATGCGCGGCTGCGGCATCGGCGGGGTTGGCGCCGGTGGACGGCCCCGCGCCATTCGAAACCTGGCCATTCGAACCCGGGCCGGCCGAATAGGCCGGTGCCGAGTACGCCGGCGCGTCGTTGGCGCCGGGCGGCAACGGCGGCGGCGCGGGCGGTCGCGGGGTCGACGACAGCAGGTCGCCGTCCAGGCCCAGTTCGGCCGACAGGCGTTCCAGCGGCTGCCATTCGCGCAGGCCCTCGCGCCAGAGCAAGGTGTCGCGCTGGATGCGGCCTTCGCGGAAATGGCCGCGCAGCGCGTCGGCGTCGATCGGACCGACGCGGCCCTGGGCCGGGTCGTGGTAGTACCAATTCGTCATGTCGTTCCCCCTGATCTTGCGATCGTCCCTGTGTAGTGAAGGCCATCGTGGTGGCGGACGGACCCGGTCGGGCGATCGCGCGGACGATGGCATGCTGCCGCGCCGCCGCCCCCTGGGGCGTGCGCGAGACGCAAGAAACTAGCACGGAGAGGAGAAAACGTGACGCAGGCCGCAGCGGCGGCACGCGCTCGGCGATGAACGGTGTCGCGCGAGATCCGGATGGGGCGGTCTGGGGAGGCTCGGCAAGCGCGGCGCGAGGCGCTCCGGATCGCTGCCGCCACGCCGGCAGGGCCGGCGCGGCGAGGGCTGCGCGCCGGCGTCAGACGGCCGGCGCGAGCGGGGTCAATGCACCGGTTCGGGCTCGTCGGCGAACATCTGGGTTTCCATCCAGGCGTACGCCGCCTCGGAGCCGGGCTGGTTGAACAGGACCATCAGCACGACCCATTTCAGGTCGTCCAGGTCGAGTTCCTCCTGATCCAGCGCCATCGCCCGATCCAGCACGAGTTCGCGCTGATCGGCATCGAGGATGCCGTGCTGTTCCAGGAACAGCAGGAAGCCGCGGCATTCGACATCGAGCTTGTCGAGTTCCGGGCCGAAATAGATCCGGGTCGGTCCGCCCACGCGCGGCGCGTTGACGCTGGGCCGTTGCTGGGCCAGCGCATCGAGCCATTCGATGGCTTTGTTGATCTCGGCGGGGCTGAAACCGGCCTGACCCAGTTCATCGAACAGGGGGCCGCTGCGGAGCGAATCGCGGTCGCGGACAAGGTCCGCATCGTCGGTGAAGTAATGCTCGAACAGGTACAGCAGGACGTCCAGGATGCTCTCTTTCATTTCCCTCGGCCTGCGCCGCATGCGGCGCGGTGGGTCAGGAGTTGCTGATTGACCGAATGACCCGCCGGCAGATCGATGCCGATTCGGATTCAGCGGTTGCGGAAGTAACGGCCATGCAGCGCCGCGACGCGACCCTCAAGCTCCATGACCAGCAGCATGGAGGACAGTTCGGCGATCGTCAATCCGGTGCGATCGACCAGGCGATCCATACCGGTGGGGTCGTAACCCAGCGCATTCCACAAGCGCTGGTAGTCGGGATCGGCGTATTCGGCGTGCGGCGGCGCTCCGGAAATACTGTCGTGGCCATCGTGATCGTCGTGTGTGACGCTCGCGTGGCTGGCGTAATCCGCCGGAGGCGACGCCTCGTCGCTGGCATGGCCCGATGTAGTGGGGACGCCCAGGCGCCTGCGCAAGCCGTCGGCCAGTTCGGCCGCCAAAGGCGCTAAGGCCGCGGTCACTTCGCGGGCGCTTTCGACCAGCCCGGCGCCCTCGCGGATCAGGCGGTGGCAGCCGCGCGCGAGCGGGTTGTGGATCGAGCCGGGCACCGCGAACACCTCGCGCCCGCATTCGCTGGCCAAGCGCGCGGTGATCAGCGCGCCGGAGCGCTCGGCCGCCTCGATCACCAGGGTGCCCAGGCTGAGCCCGGCCAGGATCCGGTTGCGGCTGGGGAAATGCTCGGGCCGGGCCTGGGTGCCGGGCAGGTGCTCGCTGACCACCGCGCCGAGCTGGCCGATCCGCGCCAACAGTTCGGCGTTGCTGCGCGGGTAGGCGACATCGGGGCCGGTGCCGAGCACGGCCACGGTCAGCCCGCCGGCGTCCAGGGCGGCGCGGTGCGCGGCGGTGTCGATGCCCGCGGCCAGGCCGCTGATCACCGCCAGGCCGCTGCGGGCCAGGGCGCGGGCGAAGTCGGCGGCGTTGTCGCTGCCGGTCGGGGTCGGCGAGCGACTGCCGACCACGGCCACCGAGGGATGCCACAGCAGGGCCGGTTCGCCGACCACGAACAGCGCCAGCGGCGGGCTGGGCGCGCGCCGCAGCAGTGGCGGGTAGTCGGGGTGGTTCCACTCGATCAGGTGGTGATCCGGCTCGCTCAGCCAGCGGCTGGCGCGGTCCAGGGTTTCGGCCTGCGGCGTGCGCAGGCGGTCGATCTGTTTTTCCGACAACTCCGCCGCCCGCCAGGCGCGCGGCCCGGCCGCCAGCACGGCCGCGGCGCTGCCGTGTTGTTCGAGCAGCAGCCGTCGCGGCGCCGCAGCGCCACCGGCGTCGATCAGGCTCAGCAGGGCGAGGGCGTCTTCGCCGGTGATGTCGGCATCGGTCTGGTTCATGCCCCAGCCTAGCCCGCAAACGACGACGGCGCCCGAAGGCGCCGTCGCGTGATGCTGTAGGAAAAGTCCGCGCGGCCTTGGCCGCGAGGCTTATCCAGACTCAGTACGACGAATCGGGGTGCTTGAGCTCGTAGCCGACCTTGGTCGGACGCACGCCGTCCATGATCAAGGCATAGCTGACCTTGTCGAAGGTGCGGAACACCATCGCGTGGCCGGAGAACTCATCGGGCAGACGCACCCGCGAATGCTTGCCGAACAGATCCTCGGCGCGGTCCGGACCGACCTTGACCCGGTCGGGCTTGCTGGTGCCTACGCGCCAGGTCGAGAACACGGTGCCGTTGTCGATGCCGTCCTTGGAGCCGACCGACAGCGCGATCACGTCGCGCGGACCGCCGCTCTTGACCAGATCGGCGACCGACAGCACCTGGGCGCGACCGTAGTCGAACTGGGCCTTGGGCGGATGCGGGAAGAACTGCAGGTCGTAGGGCTGGGCCTGGACCGGAATCAGGCGGTCGCCGACGCGGATTTCGCGGCCGGTGTCGTCGATCACCAGGGTCGAGGCCTGCATGCCGCCGACGGCGCCGCGGCTGAGCGTGCCGGTGGCGACCTGCAGCAGCTCGTAGCCGAGCAGTTCGCGGCCCTTGTCGGGCACCACCACGTCGGTCCAGATCGCGTCGAAGTCGACCGTGCGCTTGCCGCGGTAGTCCAGATCGGCCGCGCGCATGATGTCGCAGCAGGCGACGCGGTCCAGGCGGGTGTAGCGCTGGGTCGGACGGACCACGGCGTAACGGGTGCCCGGGCTCTGGTCGGTCAGGCCCTTGACGTAGGCGGCCTGGCCCTGGGTCACCCGCAGGCGGTCTTCCTCGAGGCCGACCACATAGGGCAGCTGTTCGAAGTCGTCGACCACGCGCAGGTTCTTCAGGAACGGCTCGATCTCCGACAACGGCACGCCGGTGAGCGGCGCTTCCTGGCGCGGACCGGGCTGGACCTGGGCCGCGGCGACGCGGTCGAGGTAGGCCAGCGAGATCACGTCACCGGGATAGATGAGGTGTGGATTCTTGATCTGCGGGTTGGCTTGCCAGATTTCCGGCCACAGCCACGGCTTCTTCAAGAAGCGCGCGGAAATGTCCCACAGGGTGTCGCCCCGTTTCACCGTATAGGTGTTGGGGTGGTCGCCACGCAGTTCCGCCGCGAGGGCGTACGTGGCAACAGTCAGCAACGCTGCGGTAAAAACCGCACGGATAGGTTTAAACATGGCGGCCATCTACCTGATTCCCCTTCCAGGTTTGCCCTCTGCGGGCACCCGGACTATAGCCCAAGAGCTGCGAACACTAGCAGGCATTTACAGCCTATAACGGGGGTACAATGCAACCAAAGCTTGCGTATGTGACCCACGCCCCCATTTTTGACGCCCATGGCCCTGCTCCCCATCCTCGAATTTCCCGACCCCCGCCTGCGGACCAAAGCAGTGCCGGTGGAAGCCTCGCACGTAACGTCGCCTGCATTCCAGCAGTTGCTCGACGATATGTTCCAGACCATGTACGAATGCCCCGGCATCGGCCTCGCGGCCAGCCAGGTCGACGTGCATCAGCGGTTCATGGTCATCGACGTGTCGGAAGAGAAAGACCGGCCGCTGGTGTTCGTCAATCCGCAGATCGTCGCTAAATCCGGCGAGCAGGTCTACCAGGAAGGTTGTCTGTCGGTACCGGGCATCTTCGCCGACGTGACCCGCGCCAACGAAATCACCGTGCAGGCGATCGGCCGCGACGGCCAGCCGTTCGAGCTGAGCACCGACGGCCTGCTCGCGGTGTGCATCCAGCACGAGATGGATCACCTCGACGGCAAGCTGTTCGTCGACTACCTCTCGCCGCTCAAGCGCGAGATGGTGCGCAAGAAGCTGGCCAAGCAGCGGCGGCAGTCGGCGTAAGGGCCGGGATTCGAGAGTCGGGATTCGGGATTCGAAAGAGCGTTTCGGCGCGGTCGGGTCGTGGCGTCGGTTTTCGTCTCGTTCGGATCGCCGTTGTGACCACGTCTGTGCTCTGAGACCGCAAACTGCGCGCAGCGCTTTTGCGAATCTCCAATCCCGAATCTCCAATCCCGAATCCCCGCCCCTATGCGCCTGATCTTCGCCGGTACCCCAGACTTCGCCGTACCGAGCCTGCGCGCGGCCGCGCAACGCGGCGAGGTGGTGGGCGTGTACACCCAGCCCGATCGTCCGGCCGGACGCGGCCGTGAGATGTCGATCTCGCCGGTCAAGCGCGAGGCGCTGCTGCGCGGGATTCCGGTGTTCCAGCCGGAAAACTTCAAGACCCGCGCCGCGCGCGAGGCGCTGCGCGCATTGCAGCCGGACCTGATGATCGTGGTCGCCTACGGCCTGATCCTGCCGCAGTCGGTGCTCGATATTCCGACCTACGGCTGCTGGAACGTGCATGCCTCGCTGCTGCCGCGTTGGCGCGGCGCCGCGCCGATCCAGCGCGCGATCGAGGCCGGCGACGCCGAAACCGGCGTGTGCCTGATGCAGATGGAAAAGGGCCTCGACAGCGGGCCGGTGCTGCTGCAGGCCAAGCTCGCGATCGGCGACACCGAGACCGGCGGGCAGTTGCACGACCGGCTCAGCGAACTCGGCGCGGAAGTGCTCGGCGACGGCCTGGGCCTGGCGCGCGCGGAACTATTCCCGCGGCCGTGGATCCAGCCCGAGGCCGGCTTGACCTACGCGCACAAGCTCGACAAGGCCGAAGCGCGATTGGATTGGAGCCACAGCGCGACCGCGTTGGCCAACAAGGTGCGCGCGTTCAATCCCTGGCCGATGGCCGATGCGCTGATCGCCGGCGAGCGCGTGCGCATCCACGGCGCGATCGCGTTACCGCTGGAGCATCGCGCCGAACCCGGCACGGTGCTGCTGGCCGGTCGCGACGGCATCGACATTGCCTGCGGCGTCGGCGCCTTGCGCGTGCGGGTGCTGCAACGCGACGGCGGCAAGGCGATCACCGCGGCCGATTACTTGAACGGCCGGCGCGATCTGATCGCGGCGCGCGGCGCATGAGCGAATCGACTCCGCCGCCGAAAGGTCCGCGTGGGCCGCGAGGCGAGCGTGGTGTGAACGGATCGCCCGGCGCGCGTGATCCGCGCGGCGAGGCCGATGCGACACCGGGTGCGACCAAGCCTGGCGGCACCAAGGCGTATCGGGCGAAGTCTGCTGGCGGAAAGCCGGCGGACGGTAAGTCGCCGTATCGCGCCGCGCCGCGCGCCGGCGATCGGCCCCGTGGCGCTTCGCCGCGCCGCGCCGACGACTCGGCCGGCGCGTCGTCAACCGGTAAGCCCACCGTCACCCGGCCCGCGCCGCCGCCGTTGCTGCCCGGCGCACAGCCGCGCGCGATCGCTGCGCGCGTGCTCGATGCGGTGCTGCATCGCGGCCGCTCGCTGAAAGCCGAACTCGCCACCGCGCTGCCGACCTTGCCCGACCCTCGCGATCGCGCCCTGGTCGAGGCGATGTGTTTCGCGGTGCTGCGCCAACCGTTGCGGTACGAGGCCGCGCTCGAGGCGTGGATGCCGCGCGCGCTGTCGCGCCGCGACGGCGAACTGCGCGCCTTGCTGTTCGCCGGGCTGGCCCAGCTCGATCCGCTGCAATTGCCCGCGCACGCCGCGCTCGCCGCGACGGTCGAAGCGACCCGCGTGCTCGGCCGCAAGCATCAGGCCGGACTGGTCAACGCGCTGCTGCGCCGCGCCCAGCGCGACGGCCTGCCGGCCACCGACCCGCGCCATTCGCATTGGCCCAGTTGGTTGCGCGGCTTGCTGCGTAAGCAATGGCCCGAACACTTCGACGCGATCCTGGCCAACAGCGCGATCGCGCCGCCGATGTGGCTGCGGGTCAACGCCGCGCGGGTCGGGCGTGAGGACTACCGCGCTCAGCTCGCCGAGGCGGGTATCCAGAGCATGGCGCCGGCCGCGCCGGCCGAAGCGCTGCGCCTGGATGCGGCGGTGCCGGTCTCGACGCTGCCCGGCTTCGCCGAAGGCGTGGTCTCGATCCAGGACTTGTCCGCGCAACTGGTCGCCGACGCCTTGTCGCCCGCGCCCGGCGCGCGCGTGCTCGACGCCTGCGCCGCGCCCGGCGGCAAGAGCGCGCACCTGCTCGAACGCGACGCCTCGCTGCGGCTGACCGCGCTCGACATCGACGCGCAGCGATTGCAGCGCGTACGCAGCGGGTTGGTCCGGCAGGGCTTCGAGGACCGGGTCGAACTGCTCGCCGCCGACGCGGCCGAGCTGGACGCGTGGTGGGACGGCCGGCCGTTCGATGCGGTGCTGCTGGACGCGCCGTGCTCGGCCACCGGCATCGTGCGCCGTCAGCCCGACGTGGTCCTGCACCGACGCGAGTCCGACATTGCCGCGCTTACTGTGCTGCAGGCACGCCTGCTGGATGCGTTGTGGCACACCGTCGCGCCCGGCGGCGTGCTGGTCTACGCGACCTGCTCGATTTTGCAGGAGGAGAACGAGGCGCAGGTGCGCGCGTTCCTCGCCCGCACCCCGGATGCGCGCAGCGAGGCGCTGGACGCGCGCTATGGCCACGATCGCGAGGTCGGCCGTCAGCGCCTGCCCGGCGAGGACGGCGGCGACGGATTCTTCTACGCGCGCCTTCGCCGTTCGCCGCCCGACGGCTCCGCGCACCCAGGATGAGTGCACCGTAAGCAGCCGGCGCCGTCGACGGCGCCGCCCCGCACTGGTTTCGAGTTCGTTGGGTATCATCCGCGCCATGCCTATCACCGCATTCAATCGAGCCACCCAGCGACATCTGTGGTTGTTCTGGGTCGTCGCCTCGCTGGTGCTCGTCGCCGGTCTGGGCCTGCGCGATCCGTGGCCCACCGACGAACCGCGCTTCGCCCTGGTCGCCAAGCAGATGGTCGACACCGGGGTGTGGCTGTTCCCGCATCGCGGCATCGAGCTGTACTCGGACAAGCCGCCGTTGTTCATGTGGACCCAGGCGGTCTCTTACCTGTTGACCGGCAACTGGCGGGTCGCGTTTCTGCTGCCGTCGCTGCTGGCGGCGCTGGGCACGCTGTGGTGCGTGGTCGATCTGGGCCGGCGCCTGTGGACCCCGCGGGTCGGCCTGTACGCGGGCTGGGCCTTGCTGATCACGGTGCAATTCGTCTTTCAGGGCAAGAAGGCGCAGATCGATCCGTCGGTGGTGTTCTGGATCACCCTGGCCAACTACGGCCTGCTGCGGCATCTGCTGACCGGCCCGAGCTGGCGCTGGTGGGCCGTGGGCTGGTTCGCCGCCGGCATCGGCACCATCACCAAGGGCGTCGGCGTGATCGCACTGCTGATGCTGGCGCCGGTGGCGCTGGCGGCGGTGCTGCGGCCGGTGCACGGCGCGCTGGCGCCGGGCGGCGTCGGCGCGCGGCTGCTGGCGTGGACGCGCTTGCCGGTGCGCGCCGGCATCGGCAATCCACGCTTCTGGCTGGGGCCGCTGGCGTTCCTGGTCGCGGTGTCGCTGTGGATCGTGCCGATGGTCGCGGGCGTGTTGTCCAGCGGTGATCCGTCGCATCAGGCCTATCTCAACGACATCCTGTTCCGGCAGACCGCCGGGCGCTATTCGCGCTCCTGGGATCACCATCAGCCGGTCTGGTACCACTTCGGCGTCATGGCGACGATGTGGCTGCCGACCATGTTCGCGCTGCCGTGGGCGATCCCGGCCTGGCGCAGGCGCCTGCGCCGGCTCGACGGCCGCTATCTGCTGCCGCTGGTGTGGTGGGCGCTGGTGATCGTGTTTTTCTCGATTCCGGCCGGCAAGCGCGACGTCTACATCATGCCGGCGCTGCCGATGGTGTGTCTGGCGCTGGCGCCGCTGTTGCCGGGGCTGATGCGCCGGCGCGCGCTGCGCGTGTTCGCGATCGCCTTCGCCGCCGCGTTGACCCTGGCCGCGCTCGGCGTCGGTCTGGCGATGTGGTTCGGCGATCCGGGATTCGAGCGGCGTCTCATCGTCGAGCGTCAGTTGACCGACGGCGCGCACCAGCTGACCGTCGCGGTGCTGGCGATCGGCGCGTGGGGCACGGCGGCCCTGCTGTGGGCGGGGTGGAAGCGGCCGTACCACGGCTTGATTGCGACCCTGGCCGGGCTGTGGGTGCTGTACGGCCTGCTGATTCCGCCGATTTTCAACGATGCCTCGTCCGCCCGCGGCGTGATGACCCGGGTCGCGCACACGATCGGGCCGGACGCGGAACTCGGCCTGGTGGGTTGGCGGGTGCAGAACATGCTGATGAGCCCGCCGGGCACCAAGGACTTCGGCTACTCGGTGCCGTGGAACCAGCAATTGGCGATGGGTCTGGCCTGGCAGGCGCAGTCGCCGCAACGGCGCTGGTTGCTGATCCAGGAGCCGGCGGTGCCCGACTGCGTCGATCGCAGCCAGGCCAAGGTCGGTGTCTCCAATCGGCGCAACTGGTGGCTGGTGCCGTATTCGGCGCGGGTCACCTGTTCCGCCGCGCCGGCGATCAGCGGGATAGACAAAGCTGACCTGGACTGAGTCCGTGCCCGCATCGCCAATGCCCTTGCCCGAATCGCGCGCCCACCCGACCGCCGACGCCGCCATCGCGAGCGCACAATCGCCGCGCGTGCGCAGGGCGCGGCGGGTGCTCGAGATCGGCTTGTTCTGCCTGCCGGCGCTGCTGATCTCCACGCCCTGGGGGCTGACCCCGTTCACCGCGTTCGCCCTGGCCGCGCTGCTGATGGCGCCCGATCAGCTGGCGCGCGGCAAGCGCGAGATCGGCCGTTCGCTGCGGCTGTTGCTGGCGCTGGTGCTGGCGGTGACGGCGGTGGTGGTGATCTCGAAGTTCGTCTTCGACGTGCGCTGGCGCGAGGTCGACAACCGGCTGCGCTTGCTGACCCTGCCGTTCTTCGCGTTGATGGTCTATGCCTACCGGCCTTCGCGGCGCTGGCTGTGGGCCGGGGCGCTGGCCGGGCTGGTCGGCGCGTTCGCGGTCGCGGCCTGGCAGGTGGGCAACGGCGTGGATCGCGCGCTGGGCTGGACCGACAACGCGATCATGTTCGCCGACGCCTTGATCGCATTGATCGTGCTGGCGGTGTTCTGCCGTCCGCCCGGCGAGTTGCTGTGGACGACCGTGGCCTGCGCGATCGGCATCGGCGCGGTGGCCCTGAGCGGCAGCCGCGGTATCTGGCCGGGGCTGGGGCTGGTGCTGGTGATCGGCCTGCTGGTCAGCGCCGGCCGCGCCCGCAAGTTGTTGCTGAGCTTGCTGGCGGTGCTGGCGCTGGCGGTGATCGCGTCGTGGTGGATTCCGCCGCTGGCCGAGCAGACCCGGATCGAGGAATTGCGCTCGGACGTCGACCGCTACATGGAAGGCGACGCCGCATCCTCGCTGGGTGAGCGCCTGGTGCTGCTGTCGCTGGCCGGCGAAACCTTCGCCGAGCACCCGGTCACCGGCATCGGCGTGGGCAGTTTCGGTCGCGCGGTGCGCGATCTGCCGCAATGCCAGCCGCCGGCGCCGCGTCCCGGATTGTGCAGGCTCGGTCATGCCCACAGCGATGTGCCCGAATGGGCGGCGACCATGGGCGTGCCGGGGCTGCTGGCGATCCTCGGCGTTTATCTGCTGCCGTTGTTCTTGTTCGCGCGACGCCTGCGCGAGCTGCCGACAGGACGCGCGCGCAGCGCGGCGCTGGCCGGCCTGGTGCTGGTGCTGGTCTATCTCGCCTGCGGCCTGACTCAATCGATGTTCGCGCACCAACTGATCGCGTCGTTCTACGCGGTGGCGATCGGCACGCTGTACGGCTTCGCCTTGCGCGAAGCCCGTGATGCCAAGGTCGCGATGGGACTCAAGCCCGCGCTTGCGTGACGCCTTACCGGTCTGCCTCGCCGGTGTCGATCGAGAGTGAGTCCGCCGCTGCCATGCCATTGGCGCTGCATTGAACGCCGCGCCCCGGTTCTGCATCGGCCGCTGCAAAAAGCGGCCACAGGCCTGAATCGCCGCGCATTCCGGCGCGGTAACGAGGCCGGGTCGAGATTGGCGGCCTCGGCCCATCGGGTATGATTCGGGCATGGTCGAACTGCCGTTTTCCCTGATCGTCATCACTCACAACGAGGCGGCCAATATCGCGGCCTGTCTCGACAGTGTTCCGTTCGCGGCCGAGAAGCTGGTGGTCGACAGCGGCAGCGACGACGACACCGTCGCCATCGCCCAGGCGCACGGCGCGCGGGTGGTGCATCAGGACTGGCTGGGCTTCGGCCCGCAACGCAACGCCGCCGCCGCGCATTCGCGGCACGACTGGATCCTGTTTCTCGACGCCGACGAATCGTTGACGCCGCAGTTGAGCGCCGAACTGCGCGAGCGCCTGCCCGAGTTGCTGAGCTCTCAGGCCGCGGTCGCGATCCTGCGCCGGCGCACCTCCTACATGGGCGCGCCGATGCGCTGGTACCGGCCGATGCGCGGCGAGCGCCTGGCGCGGCTGTATCACCGCGGCCGCGCGCGCTGGACCGACGCGCGCGTGCACGAGTCGCTGCGCTGGGACGGCGAATCGGTCGATTTCAAGGCGCCGTTCGATCACGCGCACAACCCGACCCTGGCGCACAAGCACCTCAAGGTGCTCCGTTACGCCGAACTCAAATGCCTGGACTGGAACGACAAGAACCGCCCGGTGCGGATGTGGCAGACGCCGCTCGTGTACCTGTCGGCGTTCCTGCGCGACTACGTGATGCGGCTGGCGATCCTCGACGGATGGCGCGGCCTGATCGTGTCGCATGTCGCCGCCGCCTACGCGGTGTACAAACGCATCCGCTATTACGAAATGCGGCGCAATCCCGCGTCGATCGAACAGGCGCGCACGGTGTTGCGGCGCCACGGACTTGATCGCTGACCATGCCAAAACACTATCTTCTCTACGGTTCCGAGCGTTACGCGCTGGCGATCCTGCGGCCGCTGCAGCGCGCGATCCGCGCGCGCGGCGACGAAGCCGCGTGGTTCTTCGACGGCCCCGGCGCGGAAGATCTGGTCGAAGGCGAGCGTCTGCTGAGCGTGGCCGAAGTGCGGCGCTGGCGGCCCGAAGCGGTCATCACCTCCAGCAATGCCGTGCCGCATTTCTTTCCCGGCGTGAAGGTCGAAACCTTCCACGGCTTCGATGCCGGCAAGCCCCGGCATATCTATATCCGCGGCTTCTTCGACCTGTACTGCACCACCGGGCCGCGCGACACCGCCAAGTTCGGCGAGATCGCCGACCGCGTCGGCCACTTCAGCGTGGTCGAAACCGGCTGGCCCAAGCTCGACCCGTTCGCCGATCAGTTGTCCGGCCAGCCCGAACCGCTGCGCCAGCCGCCGACGATCCTGTACCACTCGACCTTCTCGCCGTCGTGGAGCGCCGCCGAGACGCTGTACGAAGAGGTCAAGCGGATGTCGCGCGACGGCAGCAAGCGCTGGATCGTGACCTTCCATCCGAAAATGAATCCCGACACCGTCGCGCGCTACAAGGCGCTGCAGAACGAACACCTGACCTTCGCCGAGAACGACAACATCTTCGAACTGTTCGCCCAGGTCGACATGATGTGTTCGGACACCTCCTCGGCGCTCAACGAATTCCTGCTCACCGGCAAGCCGGTGGTGACCTTCCGCAACCGCCGTCCCGGCCCGCAGCTGATCGACATCCAGGAAGTTGACCAGTTCGAGCCGGCGATCGAGCGCGCCTTGGCGCGGCCCGCGGAGTTGATGCAGGCGATCCGCGAATATGGTCAGGCGATTCATCCGTATCACGACGGACGTTCCAGCGAACGCGTGCTCGAAGCGATCGACGAGTTCATCGCCCGCGGCGGCGTCAACCGCAAGCGCAAGCCCCTCAACTGGTGGCGCAAGCTGAAGCTTCGCCGCCGCATCGGCTACTGGGGATCGGCGCGCTGATCGCCTAGGCGGCCCGCGCGATCCGCGCGGGTGGTTGCTGCATCCACGCTCGCCGCGATGGGCGGCATCGTGGACTGGCGCCGGTCGCGCGTTACCAGCGCAACGGCCGTTTCGACAGCGTCGCGGCCAGCGTCTCGTAGATGCGCCGGGCGTCGGCTTCCGGCAGAAAACGGATCCGCAGCGGCGGCGCCAGGGTGCCGGCGCCGGCGGTGTCCAGCCACAAGGTCGCGGTGCCACAGCGCCGGTCGATCGGCGAACGCTTGATCTGCAGCGCCTGCAGTTTGTCGAGTTCGGCGAAACGCCAATAGCGATGCCACCAGCCCTCGCGCACCGCGATCAGATCTTCGCTGTAGGCATAACCGATCCGCTGCGCGCGCCGGCGCGCCTTGAACGCGGTCCACGGCAGCCACAGCAGGGCGAGCAGGCCCCACGCGCCCAGGTGCCAATACAACGCGACCGTCGCCAGCACGGTCCACGGCACGTCCGGCAGGAACAGCCGCCACCAGGTCGCGCCGGGCAGCGCCTGCCATTGCAGCCGATCCCAGTGCGCGCGCGGCAGCAGATGTTCGACCAGCGCATCGCAGGCCGCCGGCGTCGCGATCGGCGCCAGGTCCTTGAGCGCGCGGCCCTCGTCGCCCTCGTCCGCGCCGACCGTGTCCACCGCCAGCCGGCGACGGCCGAGCAGACGATGCATCAGGCCTTCTTCCAAGGTCCACGCCTGGATCCGCCGACGCGGCACGGTGGTGCGCCAACGCCCGAGCAGGCCGCGTTCGGCGGTCAGCCGGCGGCCTTGTTCGCTCAGTTCGAAACCGTGGTAACGCAGCAGCGCCAACGCGATCGACAAGGTCTTCAGTGCGACCGCGGTCGCACCGATCACGCCGATCGCCAGCAACGCATAACCGGCCGTGTCGAAGTGGTGCACGTCGACATGGCCCGAGACCCAGCGCAGGCCCTGACGCAGCATGCGTTCGGGGATGCGGCCGTTGACGTCGGGCACCATCTGCGACAGCGCGGCCAAGCCCGCGCCGACCAGCACCAGGCCGCCGTTGGAGACCAGCCCGAGCCGCAGCACGTCGGCCGTGCTGAGCCGCAACAGGACGTCGGCGCGCTCCTCGACCGCTTCGGCCGCGCTCACGCCGCGCCGGCGCACCAGCGACTCCAGCGCCAGCGCATCGTCGAGCTTGAGCACGCGCATATGCGCTTCGGCCTCTTTACTGCCGGCCGATTCCAGCCGCACTTCGGCCACGCCGAACAAACGATGCAGGACGTTCTGATGCAGCGCCACGTTCTGGATGCGCACGAACGGGATCACCCGCAGGCTGCGGTTCAACAGGCCGCTGCGCACCACCACGCTGTCGCCGCCGATGCCGTAGCGATAAGTGAAATAGCGCCACAGCGACACCAGTACCAGCACGCCGACGCCGATCAGCGACCACAGCTCGTTGCGATCGCCGCGGCCGAAGAACAGCAGCGCCAGCAGCGGCACGATGAACTGGCGCAGTTGCTGGATCAGCACGAACAGCCACGACATCGGATGCAGGCGGCGGTCGGCGTCGACCGCCGCGGCCGGATTGGCGTTCGTTGCGTTGACGCTTGCGGGCGCGGCGGATCCGGCCGGCGCGGCAGGCTCGATCTCGGACGCGCTCATCAGGCGTCGTCGTCTTCGTGATCGAGCTGGCGGCCCAGGCGCTCGCGCAGGCGTTGGGCGTCGTCGGCATCGAGATGGTCGATCGAGACCGCGCTGTGGCGGGTGCCGGCGGTGTGCACGACCAGGGTCGACAGCCGGCGCATGCGTTGCAGTGGGCCGTGCTTGAGGTCGAGATGCTGCACCCGGGTCAGCGGTACCAGCGTTTCGCGTTGCCAGGCCACGCCGCGGCGCACCGCGAAGCCGTAGTCGTCCAATCGCCACAGGGTGTTGCGATAACGGCGGAAGCCGATCCACATGCCGATGCCGGCGCCGAACAGCGCGCCGGCCAGGCCGCTGGCGAGGCCGGCATAGCGGCCCAGGGTGAGCACGCCGACGATGGTGCCGGCGATGCCGAACACGAATGCCAGCGACAGGCTGATGTCGATCGTGCACAGCGGGATCGCGCGCGCCGGCAGCCGCTGCCATTCGCCGTCGGCGGCGACCGGCGGCGCGGGCGGAGCCGACGCGGGCTCGGTCTGGGCGGCCGATGCGGAGGCGGGCGCTGCGTCGTCGTGATCGGTCTGCGTCATCCTGCGGCCATCGGGCGAGTCAGCTTGCAGTGTAGTCGTCGGCGCGGGGCGTGGAACGGCATCGACACGCGCGCGTGCGGCGATGTTTGATCGTGCGTGCAAAAGGCGCGGATCGCCGTCGAGGGGGCCGACACGGGCGAGGCTTCAACGAAGCCCAGGGTTCAATGCGACCGGAATTCAACGCAACCGATACGGATTGTCGTTGCCGTCGCCGGACGGGCGCAGGGTGTAGCGCTTGTAAGTCCACTGGTATTGGGCCGGGTCGCGCCGCGCGATGCGTTCGACCGCGGCGTTGAGCGCCACGCAGGCGCGTTGCGGATCAGGGTCGGCGATGCCGTCGGGCGCAGCCTCGATGCGCAAGGCGAAGCCGAGCGGGTCGGCATCGGTGCCGATGCGTTCGCAATACGCGAACAGCACGGTCGCGCCGGTGCGTTCGGCCAGCCGGCCGAGCAGGGTCATGGTCAGCGCCGGCACGCCGAAGAACGGCGCGAACTCGCCGTCGCCGGCCTTGGGCTGCTGGTCGGGCAGGATGCCGACCACGCCGCCGGCGTTGAGCCGTTTCCACAACTGGCGCACGGCGGCACCTTCGGCGCGCACCTGGGTCACGCGTTCGGCGTCGGTATCGGCGCGAACCAGGTTCAGGAACGCCTCGCCTATCGCCGATTCCGGCGGCCGGTACAAAATCGCCAGCGGCGTGCGCGAGGCCAGCCACTGGTTCAACAGTTCCCAGTTGCCGTAATGCGGCGCGGCCACGATCAGGCCCTTGCCCGAGGCCACGGCCGCGTCGAACAGTTCGGTGCCGTGCTGCTCACGCAACAGGCGCAGATTTTCCGCATGCGGCCGGGTCCATAACCGCACCGTTTCGACCGCCTGGCGCGCGGTGGTGCGCATGATCGCGCGCTGCCACTGCGCGCGTTCGGCCGGCGGCAGGCCAGGGTAGGCCAGTTCCAGGTTGACCCGGACCACCCGGCTCTCGCGGGCGTCGCGGCGCAGCCACAAGGCCGCGATCGCGTCGCCCAGGCGCCGCTGCCACGACCACGGCAGGCGGCCGAGCAGACCGGCCAGGACATACAGCACGCGGGCGACGAATGAGCTCATGGCGCGAGTGTAGCGGCAGGCACTTCGGCGCCGATCGTGGCGGGTGTGCCGGTTCGGTGGACGAACGCCGCCGATGCCGGCGCGATCCAGGCTTTACACTGGCGTTCCCGACTTTTCCAACAGGTGTGCGGCATGCTGAGCCTGATCCAGCGCGTGACCCAGGCCAGCGTGGTCGTCGACGGCGAAACCGTCGGCGCGATCGGCCCGGGGCTGTTGGCCCTGGTCGGGGTTGAACCGGGCGACGGCGAACCCCAGATCGCTCGCATGGCCGAACGCCTGCTCGGGTACCGGGTCTTCGCCGACGACGCCGGCCGCATGAATCGCGGCCTGGCCGACAGCGGCGGTGGACTGTTGCTGGTCAGCCAGTTCACCCTGGCGGCCGACACCAGCAGCGGCATGCGTCCAGGCTTCAGTACCGCGGCCGCCCCGGCCCTGGCTGAACCGCTATTCAACCGTTTGGTCGAAACTTGCCGGCAACGTCATGCCGGGGGGGTGGAAACCGGCCGCTTCGGTGCCCATATGGTGGTCAGCCTGGTCAACGACGGTCCGGTGACCTTCTTGCTCCGCGCCTGACCGGTCCATCCGACCGCCCTGATCGACCCGCTCGACCCAAGCCTCCCGCATGCATGACCCGGCCGACCGGCCCGGACCTGCTATACTGGAGCGTTCCCTACCCTCAATAGCGCGGTGGCGCAGCCCATGGCCAACGAACGTCAGCCCCCTCCGTCCGATATCAAGCTCCTGATCAGCAAGGGCTTGGAGCAGGGCTATCTGACCTATGCCGAGGTCAACGATCACCTGCCCGACGATCTCGTCGACGCGGAACAGATCGAAGACATCATCGGCATGATCAACGGCATGGGCATCGAGGTGCATGAAGTTGCGCCCGATGCCGAAACGCTGTTGCTCGCCGACGGCAATACCGGTAACCGCGAAGTCGACGACACCGCCGCTGAAGAAGCCGCGGCGGCGCTGACTGCGCTCGACGGCGAAGGCGGCCGTACCACCGACCCGGTGCGCATGTACATGCGCGAAATGGGCACGGTGGAACTGCTGACCCGCGAAGGCGAAATCGCCATCGCCAAGCGCATCGAAGAAGGCCTCAACCAGGTCCAGGCTTCGCTCGCTCTGTTCCCGTCCACGATCCAGTTGATCCTGGAAGACTACGAAACCCACAAGGCCGGCAAGAAGCGCCTGGCCGAGATCGTCGTGGGCTTCAACGATCACCTCGACGAAGAACCCGAACCGCCGGCGCCGCCGGTGGTGGTGGCCGAGGCCGATGCCGACGCGGACGACGACGAAGAAGTCGAAGCCGCCGGCGACGATGCCGACGCCGAGGAAACCACGTCCGGTCCCGATCCGGTCGAAGTCGCCGCGCGCATGGAGGCCATCGCCGACCTGTACGGCAAGTTCGTCAAGGCCCAGGCCAAGAACGGCGCCGGCCACAAGACCGTGACCAAGTTGCGCGAAGACATCGCCGCGGTGTTCGTCACCCTCAAGCTGCCGCTCGCCCTGACCGACAGCCTGATGCGCAACCTGCGCGACGTGGTCGGTTCGATCAAGGACCGCGAGCGCAAGATCCTGGATCTGGCCACCCGCGTCGCCAAGATGCCGCGCAAGGATTTCATCCGCGCGTGGGAAGGCAACCAGACCAATCTGGAATGGGTCGACGAACTGCTCAAGCGCAAGCAGAAGTGGTCGTCGGGCCTGCGCGACGTCAAGGATCAGATCATCGTCGAACAGCAGACGACGATCGAGATCGAACAGGCCTCGCTGCTGACCTTGAACGACATCAAGGAAATCAGCCGCGCGATGGCCTACGGCGAAGCCAAGGCGCGCAAGGCCAAGAAGGAAATGGTCGAGGCCAACCTGCGTCTGGTGATCTCGATCGCGAAGAAGTACACCAACCGCGGTCTGCAGTTCCTTGATCTGATCCAGGAAGGCAACATCGGTCTGATGAAGGCGGTCGACAAGTTCGAATTCCGCCGCGGCTTCAAGTTCTCGACCTACGCCACCTGGTGGATCCGTCAGGCCATCACCCGTTCGATCGCCGATCAGGCCCGCACCATCCGTATTCCGGTGCACATGATCGAGACGATCAACAAGCTCAACCGCATCTCGCGTCAGATGCTCCAGCAGTACGGCCGCGAGGCCACGCCGGAAGAGCTTGCGAAAGAAATGGACATGCCCGAGGACAAGATCCGCAAGGTCATGAAGATCGCCAAGGAGCCCATCTCGATGGAAACTCCGATCGGCGACGACGAAGACTCGCACCTGGGCGACTTCATCGAGGACACCAACGTGGAGTCCCCGGTCGAAGCCACCACCAACATCAACCTGTCGGAAACGGTCCGCGACGTGCTCGCCGGCCTGACCCCGCGCGAGGCCAAGGTGTTGCGCATGCGGTTCGGCATCGACATGAACACCGATCACACCCTGGAAGAAGTCGGCAAGCAGTTCGACGTGACCCGCGAGCGCATCCGTCAGATCGAAGCGAAGGCGCTGCGCAAGCTGCGTCATCCGAGCCGGTCGGAACAGCTGCGCAGCTTCCTCGATATCGATTGATCGCGTCAGTAGAAAATGTGTAAGAAACAGGCCCCGGAAACGGGGCCTGTTTCGTTTTGGGCCCTCGCGACTGCACGCATGGCGACATCGCCGTCGCGCCGGTGCATGATCGGCGCAGGACAACGCTGGAGCAGGCCGGACCATGGACGCGTCACCCAGTTCACCGCCGCCGTTACCGCCACCGCCGCTGCGGGAAGCCGGCACGACCGTCAGCGCGCCCGACTCCGGCCCGCCGTTGTTCGGCTTGGCAAGCATCGCCGTCGCCAGCATCGTCGGCAGCGCGCTCGCCGGGGTCTGGCTGATATCGATGAACTACGCGGCGCAGGGTCGGTACGCCACGGCCTGGCTGTTGCGGTTGGTGGCCGTGCCGATGTTCGCGCTCGCCGCGCTCGAGGGATTCCGTTTCGCGGTCAACGCCAACAGCAACGATCGGATCACCGTGGCGCTGGCCGTCGTGGTGATCGTGCCGGCGATCATGTACCTGCTAGCCGACTGGGCGCACGGAAGGGCGATCCGCGCGCGCGCCGCAGCCGGGTTGGCGGCGCGGCCGTGGTGGCTGGCGCTGTTGGTCGCGATGGCGTTCATGCTGTTGGCCATCGCGTTTCCGTTGATCCTGATGCTGATGTTCACCGTGGTCGGTCTGGTTGAGGCGACATGAGCGGACCGATTACGCCGAGCGCGGACGAACGCGCGGTGCAACACGATGATCGCTTGCACGACATCGATCCCTATCGTTGAACCAAGTTCGCAAGAAAGCACCGACAGGCCATTGCGGAAACAGGGCTTGTTTTGTTCCGGGCCGACGGTTGTGCCTTGATGCCGAGCCCTTGATAGATACCGCCCGATCCCCCCGCATACGCAACCGGCCAAGGAAATTCGAATGGACCGCGACCCCTATCAGGCACCGCAATCCGTAGTCGAAGACGCTACAGATCGCGTCGGTGCTCCGCTGTTCCGCATCAACGCGATCGGTCTCGCCACGGTGTTGGGGTCGGTGCTCGCGGGCGGTTGGCTGATCGCGATGAACTACGCCGCGCTCGGTCGTCCCGCGCAGGCGCTCAAAGCGAAAGTTCTTTCGGTGTTGAGTCTCTTCGCCTTGATGGCGCTATCCATGGTGCTGCCCGAGCAGGTGCCCCGTGTCGCAGTCATCGTCCCGCAGGTGTTTGGCTTGATCTATTTGGCGCGCTCGCTGCAAGGCAAGGCGATCGCCGAGCGCATCGCAGCGGGCCGGCCGATGCGCTCGAACTGGCTTGCCGCGGGCATCGCGCTGCTGTTCCTTGTGATCGTGCTGGCGCTGAACGTCGCCCTGGTCGTAGGCGGAATCTATTTGTCGGGCTCGGGCGTCGATGGCGGCGGCCTGTGATGCGGATCGAGAACTGGGTCGATCCGTGACCGATATCGACCCCTACCGACCACCCGAAGCGGACATCCGGCTGCCCGACGCCGACGGCGGCGAGCGCGGTCTGTTCGGCCTGCCCGCGATCGCGCTCGCCAGCGCGCTGGGCAGCGTGTTCGCCGGCACGGTACTGATCGCGCTGAACTACGCCGCGCAGAAACAGCGGGGCACCGCGTGGGCGGTGGTCTTGCTGCTCGGGCCGGTGCTGACGATGGTGGTGCTGAGCGGCTTGTACGTCGGCTCGCGGAGGTTCGGGATCGAACCGATGCCGCTGCTGTTGCTCGCGCTGGTGACGCAGCCGCTGGCGATGACGGGCCTGGCGGCGATGCTGCAAGGCCCGGCGATCGCGCAACGCATTCGGGCCGGCGGGCCGATGGCGTCGAACGTGCTCGCGCTGGTGATCGCGGTGGCGTTGCTGCCGGCGCTGGTGTTGTTCATCGCGCCACTGGCCATGGTGCTGGTGGGCGTGATGGCGACGCTGCTGGGCTATTGAGACCGCGCGGCCTGCCGTAGCGGCTTACGGCAGGCGCGCGACTCGACCGTCGATCAACGCGGGAACATCGCGGCACGTGCATGCGCTTACGCCGCATGCGCCACGAACTCAGCCGTAGAAGAACTGCTCATGCACGATCTTGCCGTCATGCACCCGATACACCGCGACCTCGGCCACCGCCATGCGGCCTCTGCTCTTGTAGGTCGCATCGATGCCCATCGCGACACTGAACCAGCTGCCGCCGATCACCGGATCGCTGCACCAGCTGTCGTGGAGTTCGCTCACGTCCGCCTGGAACGCGCGGCCCTTCGCGCGGATCGCGTCGAGGCCTTCGACATTGCCGAGCGGACCGGACTCGTTGCCGGGCGCTTCGATGCTGACCGCATCGTCGGCGTACAACTCGTCCTGGATCTGCTCGTGCTTGCCGGCGCGGCACAGCTCGACATAGCGATTGGCGATCTGTTGGATGTCCATGGCGGCGCTCCGTTGAGGGGAGCGCCCAGCATAGGCGGCGGGCCATGACGGCGCTGCGCACTAACGTCAGCGCTGCGCGGTGACAGGCATCACCCGCGCATTCATTCAGATCGACGGTCGCCTGCGAGACGCACGCGAGCCGGCGCTCACTCGCGCAGGTAATGCGCGCGCGATTCGCCGCACAGCACGGTCAGCGCGTGCACGCGGCCATCGGCGCCGCGGTGGAATTCGACTTGCAAGGTCGTCGCCGGCACGCTGATTTCCGGGGCGACGTAGCGGTTCGGCGTCAGCGGCAGCAGCGGATGCACGCGCTTGGAACCGGCCGCCTGCAGCGTGATCGCGCCGGCGTCGTCGCCGCCGATCGCCAGCGATTCGACATCGAACATATCGGCGAGCACACCGCGCAGGTCCATGGGTTGGCGCGGGTCGAGCCGGTAGTTGCCGCGATAATCGGCGCTTGCGACCGCGTCCGCGGCGAGCGTCACGCTATGCACCGGTTCGTTGAGCGGCCAATGCGCGGCGTCGGTCACCGCGTTGCGGATCTCGGTGATCAAGCGGTCGCCTTCCGCGCCATTGGTCAGCACGACCAAGCCGTCGCCGCTGTCGAGATGGCCTTCGATCCAGGCGTAGTAGTGATCGTTCGCGCCGCCATGATGGAACACGCGGCCGCGACCGACGCCATTGAGACGCGGGCCCAGGCCGAAGTTGCCCGGCGCGACCTCGGTCATCATCGCCGTCGCCAACGCGCGCGGCAGGAAATCGTTTGAGCCGCGATAGCTGCCGAGCAGCGCGGCGACAAAAGCGGCCAGATCGTCGGCGTTGGTCCACAGTCCCGACGCGCCCAGTTCCGGGAATGACTCCCAGCCGCGCGGCAACGCGGTCGGTTGGCCTTTCTCGTCGTGAGCCCTGGCCACGTTCGCCGTGGTCGCCGGCAGTTCGGCGATGAAGCCGCTGCGGCGCATGTGCAACGGCTCGAACACTTCGCGCCGCGCGACCGCGTCCAGGCCATGCGCGTCGACCGCTTCGATCACCGCCTGTTCGATGGTCACGCCGCCGCCGGAATAATCCTGCTGCGCGCCGGGCGCATGGATCAACCGCACCGCTTCGGTCTTCGACGGAGGTTGGCCGTTCAAGGTCTGCAACAGGCTCGGCAACGGTTCGCCGGGCTGCAGGTCGGGAAAGCCGTGCACGTTGAAGCCGCCGGTGTGCGACATCAGCATGCGCAGCGTGATCCGGGCATCGGGCCACTTCGGATCCGCAGGCACCTGCCACTGCTTGAGGTAATCGTTGACGTTGCGATCCAGGTCGAGCTTGCCCGCGGCGCTCAATCGCAACGTCGTCGCGGCGGTAACCACCTTGCTGACCGAACCGGTGGAAAACAGGGTCTGCGCGTCGATCGGTTCGCGGCTGACGCTGTCGCGCACGCCGTAGCCGCGGCTGGACACGACCTTGCCGTCGCGCAGGATCGCCACCGCGACGCCGGGGACGCGGTAGTGGGCCATGCGTTCGCTCAGCGACCACGCAGGTTGCGCGTCGCCGGCCTTGATCACGGTTGGACGCAGCCGGTGTTCCCAGGCGATCGCGGCAGGCGCGGCGGTCGTTGTCGCCGGCTTGGATACGGATGCGCTTGTCGTGTCGGCCGCGGTCGCCGCGGCGACCGGCGCCATCCCTGCCGTTGCGAGCGAGGCCGATGCGAGTAAGGCCAGCGCGAGCGACGACAAACGCCGCGGCGCGAACGTCCGCGGCGAACGAGGCGCGCGCGGATGCGCGATGTGGAAGCGGGTCGAGCGCATGCGGTCATCCTGTCCTGGCGAAGCCGGCAGGTTAGCCGATGCCCGCGACCGCCCGCGGCGCCGTGCGCTCAGGCGTTACCCGCATGCGCCGGCCCGGTTGCGACGTGGCGTGCTGCTCAGGCCGCGTGCGAACGCAACAAGCGCATGACCTCGTAGCAGGCGCCCATCGTGTGATAGTCGGTCTTGCCGGCAGGGCTCTTTTCGTCGTCATACTTGCGGTTGTCGGCATCAAGGATTCGATACCACGCACCGTAGCGGTGATCGACCATGTGGTTCCAGGCATAGGCCCACAGCTTGTCGTACCACTGCCAGTACAAGTCGTCGCCAGTGCGCGCGCCGAGCAGCGCCGCGGTCGCCAGCGATTCGGCCTGCACCCAGAAATACTTGTCGTCGTCGCAGACCGAACCGTCGGGCGCGAACCCGTAGTACAGGCCGCCGCGCGCGTCGTCCCAGGAGCGCGCGACCGCGACGTCGAACAGATGCCGCGCGGTCGGCACCAGCCACCGCGGCGCATCGCCGCGCGCGGACAGATGACGGTCGAGGATCAGCAGCAGCTTCGCCCACTCGGTCTGATGGCCCGGCTGGAAACCCCACGGGCGGAACAAGTGCTTGGGATCGTCGCGGTGGTAGTCCCAGTCGATGGTCCAGTCGCGATCGTAGTGTTCCCACACCAGCCCGTCGGCCTGCGCGGCCTGACGCTGAGTCATGTTCTGCGCGAGGGTCAGCGCGCGTTCGAGATAACGCGTCTTGCCGCTCGCCTCATACGCGGCCAGCATCGCCTCGCACATGTGCATGTTGGCGTTCTGGCCGCGGTAATCGGTGAAGTTCCAGTCGGCGTCGGCTTCGTCGCGATACAAACCGTGGTCGGTTTCCCAGAAGCGCGCTTCCAGCAGATCCCAGGTTTCGTCCATCCACGCCGCCGCTTCCTCGATGCCGGCCTTGAGCGCGGTCGAGTAGGCGAGCAGCACGAACGCCACGCCGTAGCAGTGATTCATCCGGTCTTCGGCGACGCCGTCGCGGATCGTCCAGGCATAGCCGCCGCTGATCGGGTTGCGATGCGCCTCGCGCAGATAGCGCAGGCCGTGGCGCGCGCGTTCGCGGTAGTCCTCGCGCTCGAACTCGATCGCCGCCATCGCATAGTTGAAAACGAAGCGAGTGCTGCTGACGAGGTGCCGGTGCGATGCGTCGTAGACCGAGCCGTCGTCGCGGAAGTAATGGAAGAATCCGCCGTCCGGATCGAGCGCGACCGGATCGTAGAACGCCATCGTGTCGGCGACATGCGCGCGCAACACATCGGCCTTGCGGAAATCGGGCAGTGGGGTCGCGGGAAGATTCATGCTTGCTCCTGGATCAGGCTTGCTCTTGCATCAGACGCTCGACTTCGGCGGCGCTGGGCATCGCCGCGAACGCGCCATGGCGGGTGGTGGCGAGCGCGCCGACCGCCGCGGCGTACCGCAGCGCGTCGACGAAATCGCTCTCGCGTTCGAGGAACGACGTGAAATTCGCCGTGTCGACCTTCAACGCGGCCAGACGATGCAGCAGGCCGCCGACGAAAGCGTCGCCGGCGCCGGTGGTGTCGGCCGGTGCGACCTTGAACGTCGCCACTTCGCCCGAACGCGTGCGGGTATGCCAGCGGATCGGGGTGGCGCCGTCGGTGATCAGCACGCAGGTCGCGTAACCGACCCACAGGCGCTGCAACGCGGCGCGTTCGCCGCCGAGATGGCGGGCGAGGAAATCCAGTTCGCTCTGGCACAGCTTGATCAGGTCGGCTTCCAACAACGCGGCGAGCAATCGCGGCGCGGGATCGACATCGCTCGGCCACAGCGACGGACGCAGGTTCATGTCCATGCTGACCAAGGCGCCGGCCATGCGCGCGCGGCGCATGCCGGCCAGGGTCGCCGCGGCGATCGCTTCCTCGGTCAGGCTGTTGGAGCAGACATGGAACACGCCCGCATCGACGAAGCTGTCGACGCTGAAATCCGAATCGCGGAACAACAGATCCGCGGCCGGCGGCCGGTAGAAACTGAAGCTGCGTTCGCCGTGGCCGTCGAGCGAGACGAACGCCAGCGCGGTCTTGGCTTGAGCGGTGCGCACCACGTGCTGGGTGTCGACACCGTAGTGCTCGAACTGCTCGGCCAGGAAGTCACCGAACATGTCTTGACCGAGCATGCCGACGAAGCGCGCATTGCCGCCGAGGCGCGCCGCCGCGACCGCGACATTGGCCGGCGCGCCGCCGGCGTATTCGACGAAGTGGCGCGGCTCGCCCGCGATTGACGACGGACGGGCGAGAAAGTCGATCAGCGCCTCGCCGAAGCACAGGATGGCGGCGCCGCGCGACGAGGATGGGTTGGATACGGCGGAATCGGATACCACGGGTGCAACAGACATCAATGCATCACTCCGGAAGCCTGGGCGTTGGCGTGTTGGCCCTGGCCGGCGCGAATGCGCGAGCCGCTCAGGCCGTACCAGACGATGAAGGCGTAACACGCCAGCGGCAGCACGAACGAATGCTGGATGCCGAAGCGATCCGACAGCACGCCCTGCAGCAACGGGATCAGCGCGCCGCCGACGATGCCCATGATCAGCAGGCTCGAGGCCTTGCTGGTCAGCGGCCCCAGCCGTTCGATCGCGATGGTGAAGATGGTCGGGAACATGATCGAGTTGAACAGGCCGATCGCCAGCACCGCCCACATCGACACCGTGCCCTGGGTCAGCATGGTCAACGCGAGCAAGGCCATCGCGACCACCGCGAACAACGCCAGCAGCCGGCGCGCATCGAAGCGCTGCAGCAGCGCCGCGCCGATGAAGCGGCCGACCATCGCGCCGCCCCAGTAATACGGCAGATGCTCGCTCGCGGTGGCGTGATCCATGTTGCCGATCTCCGGCGCGGAGATGTAGTTGATCAGGAAGCTGCCGATCGACACTTCCGCGCCGACGTACAGGAAGATCGCGATCACGCCATAGAACAGATGCTTCTGCTCCAGCACCTCGGCGAAGCTGTGATGCACCGGATCGGCGCTCTCGGTGGCTTCGGCGAGCGAGGGGATGCGCATGGTGTAGACGAACACCGCGAGCAGCAGCAGGCCGGCGGCGATGATCATGTACGGAATCTGCACCGAGGCCGCTTCGTGCGCGCGGTACGCGATCTGCTCGGCGACCGGCTTGGCCGCCAGTTCGTCGACGCTGAGCGCCGCGCCGGCCAGGATCAGCGGCCCGATCACATACGGAAATACTGTGGTGCCGAGCGAATTCAACGCCTGCGCGAGATTCAGGCGGCTCGGCGCACCGGCCGGATCGCCGAGCAGGCTGATGTAGGGATTGGCCGACACCTGCAGCAGCGTGATGCCGCTGGCGAGCACGAACAGCGCGCTCAGAAACAACGGATACGAAGGCAGGCGCGCGGCCGGGAAGAACATCGCCGCGCCGATCGCCGCGACGATCAGGCCGATCACGATGCTGTTCTTGTAGCCGTACATCGCCACCACCTTGCTCGCCGGCAGCGACATCAGGAAGTAGGCGCCGAAGAACGTCGACTGGATCAGCATCGACTCGGTGTAGTTCATCTGAAACACGTTCTTCAGATGCGGGATCAGCACGTCGTTGAGGCTGGTCAGCCCGCCCCAGGTGAAGAAGATGATGGTCACCACCGCCAGCGCGGCGGTGTAGGACATGTCGCGACGACTCATGCGGACTCTCCGGACGGCGGAACAAGCACCTCGCTGCTGCTGCGTGCCTGCAGCCGGACCGGGGCGACGGTGTGGGCGCGCGGCAACTCGGGTTCGCGCAGGCGCTTGAGGATCAGTTCGGCGGCCTGGCGGCCGCGCGCGCGCGGATCGACCGCGATCGTGGTGAGCGTGGGCGAGGCGACCGAGGCTTCGGGAATATCGTCGAATCCGATCACCGCGAAATCGCCGCCGGGACGACGGCCGCGTGCGACCAGCCCGGCCATCAGGCCCAGCGCGACCGCGTCGTTGTAGCAGACCGCCGCGGTCGGCGCGGGATCGCGCACGAACAGCGCGCCGGTCTGTTGCGCGGCTTCAAGACGGGTGGGCGCGCATTCGACCAGCCACTGCGGCTCGGGTTCGATGCCGGCTTCGGCCAACGCCTCGCGATAGCCCTGGCGGCGTTGCCGGCACGAGGACGAATCGCGATGGCCGCCGAAGAAGGCGATGCGGCGATGGCCGCGTTCGAGCAGATGGCGCGTGGCCAGACGCGCGCCGTGAGTGTTGTCGAGGGCGAGGAAATCCCAGTCGGTGGCGTCGAGCTCGCGGTTGAACACCAGCACCGGCGTGCGTCCGCCGACCTGGGCGCGCACGCGCGCGCCGTCGCTGCCTTCGGCCGGCGACAGGATGATTCCGGCCGGGTCGTGCTCCATCAGCGAAGTCAGCACCGCCTGTTGGCGTTCGACCGACTCGTTGGTGCTGCCGAGCAGGGTGACGAAGCCGGCCGTGGCCAGCCATTCGTCCACGCCGGCGGCGAATTCGGCGAAGAACGGGTTGGACAGGTCGTTGATCACCAGCGCCACGCCGGTCGACACCTTGCGCCGCAGGTTGGCCGCGCCGCGGTGGTAGACGTAGCCTTGGCGCTTGAGCTCGGCCTCGACCCGGGCCCGGGTTTCGCTATGGACCAGCGGACTGCCGCGCAGCACCAGCGACACGGTCGCGCGCGACAGGCCACAGGCCCGGGCGATGTCGGCCAGAGTGACCCGGCCTCGGGGGGCGGGCGCGTCGTTCATCGGTGGCACCTCGCTGGAATAGGGCGGTGGCGGATCATGGCGGGCTCGCGCTGAAGGCTTTTGGATCGTTCTAAATGCCGTCATCCTGCGGCTTGAGGCCCGTCCCTGCATTCTGCAATGCAGCATGAACGCGTCCTGGCCCCGTGTTAGCTTGCCCGTATTTAGAACGATCTAAAAGTGTCCGGCCCCGATCCCCTGGCGGCCGGCCCCACCCCGATCCTGTCTGAGATGGAGTACTCCGGATGACCCGGCCGACCCAATTGCCCCAGCCTACCGCCATGGCACCCGGCGCGCGTCGTTTCTGGCGCAGCCTGAGTGCCGCGATGCTGGTGGCCTGCGCCTTCGCCGTGTCCGCCGCGCCCGCGAACGAGGCCGGTCGCCGCGCCTATGAGGCGGTCGACCCCTTCATCGGCACCGGCGGCGAGGGCCACACCTTCCCCGGCGCGACCGTGCCGTTCGGCATGATCCAGCTCAGCCCCGACACCGAGATCAAGCCGCGCAAGGACGCCTACGGCTGGGCCGCCGGTTACCGTTACAGCGACAGCAGCATCGTCGGTTTCTCGCACACGCATTTTTCCGGCACCGGCCATTCCGACCTGGGCGACGTGCTGCTGATGCCGATCGCCGGCGAAGTGAAACTCGAGCGCGGCGATTCCAAGGTCGCGCGCAGCGGTTACCGATCGAGCTTCCGCCACGACGACGAAGTCGCCCAGCCCGGCTACTACGCCGTCACCCTCGACGACTACAAGATCCGCGCCGAACTGACCGCGAGCGAGCGCGTCGGCGTGCATCGCTACCGCTTCCCGCAAGGGCAGGCCGCGCATGTGCTGATCGACCTGCGCACGAGCATGTACGACTACCCCGGTAAGGTGCTGTGGTCGCGCCTGCGTCTGCGCGCCGACGGCACCGTCACCGGCTTTCGCGAAACCCGCGGCTGGGCGCCGGGCCGGCAGTTGTACTTCGCGATGCGCTTCTCGCGGCCGGTCAGCGGCCACGGATTCCATGACACCGAAGCCGATGTCGCCTACAAGGGCTTCCCGCCGCCGGGCGAAAAAGACCCGACTAAGCGAGCGCAGATCGAAGGCCGGCAACTGGTCGGCAGCTTCGATTTCAACGATGCCGCCGGCAAAGAGTTGGTGGTGAAAGTTTCGATTTCGCCGGTCAGCGAAGACAACGCGATCGCGAACCTCGAAGCCGAAGTGCCGGGCTTCGATTTCGACGCCGTGCGCGCCAAGGCGCGCGCGACCTGGACCCAGGCCTTGTCGGCGATCGACGCCGACGCGCCCGAACCGATGCGCAAGAGCTTCTACACCGCGCTGTACCACACGCTGATGGGGCCGAGTCTGTTCATGGACAGCGACGGCCGTTATCGCGGGCCCGACAACGCCGTGCATCAGGCGAAAGGCTTTCGTTACCACTCGACCTTCTCGCTGTGGGACACCTACCGCGCGCTGCATCCGCTGCTGACCCTGGTGCAACCCGAGCAACGCAATAACGACTTCATCAATTCGCTGTTGGCCTCGCGCCGCGACAGCCCCTACGGCATCCTGCCGGTGTGGGCGTTCCACGGCCAGGAAACCTGGTGCATGGTCGGCTACCACGCGGTGCCGGTGATCGCCGACGCCTACATGAAAGGCATCCGCGGCTACGACACCAAGGAAGCGCTGGATGCGATGGTCGCCAGCGCGAGTTACGGCCCCTACGACGGGATCGCCCAGTACATGGAGCTGGGCTACGTGCCGATCAACGAAGAAGGCGAGGCCGCGTCGAAGACCCTGGAGTACGCGTTCGACGATTGGACGATTTCGCGCGTGGCTGCCGATATGGGGCGCAAGGACATCGCCGCGCAATTCTCCAAGCGTGCGGGTAACTGGAAACACGCATTCGACGCGACGACCGGATTCATGCGCGCGCGCAAACGCGACGGCAGCTTCCGCGAACCCTTCGACCCGACCGTCAGCGGTTATGGCAGCGACTACACCGAAGGCAACGCCTGGCAGTACTCGTGGTACGTACCGCAGGACGTCGCCGGCCTAACCCAGGCCCTCGGCGGCGACACCAAACTGGTCGACAAACTCGACCAGGTGTTCGACGCCAAGGTCGATCCGAAAATCTTCGAACACATGGAAGACATCACCGGCCTGATCGGCTGGTACGCGCACGGCAACGAACCCAGCCACCACGTCGCGTATCTATACGGCTACGCCGGCCAACCCTGGCGCACCCAGGAGCGGCTGAAGCAGATCATGGCGACCCAATACGCCCCGCGTCCCGACGGCCTAGCCGGCAACGACGACCTCGGCCAGATGTCGGCCTGGTACGTCTTCACCGCCCTGGGCTTCTACCCCGTCGCCCCGGCGAGCAACGAATACGCCATCGGCCGCCCGTTCCTGCCGCGCGCCACCCTCAACCTGCCCAATGGCAAACGCTTCAGCGTGATCGCCGACGGCTTGGACGAGGCGCATACCTACATCGGCAGCGCGACCCTCAACGGCAAACCGTTGAATCGCAGCTTCCTGCGGCATGAGGAAATCGTCGCGGGCGGGGAACTGCGATTCGTGATGCAGGCGCAGCCGAACAAGGAATGGGCGACGGATCCGAAACTGCGGCCGTATTCGATGAGTGTGGGGCGGTGAGGGTGGTGGCTCTGGGTTGGATAGTCGCGGCCGTCGAGTCCGATTGACGCGCCGACCGGTCGCCGCGCTGCGGCACTGAGCCACGGCTCACTGAGTGATGCACCACGAAAGGCCCGGGTTTCCGCACCCCGGGCCTTTTCCGTATCCGTCGTCCCGACCGCGGCTTACGCCAGACCCGCCAAGCAATTAGAATTCCCGCTCGCGCCTCGCGCGGGCCTATAGCTCAACGGTTAGAGCAGAGGACTCATAATCCTTTGGTTCCAGGTTCGAATCCTGGTGGGCCCACCACGTTTTCAATGACTTAGCGCCGGGGAGTTGCAAACTTCGGAATTGCGCTTCGGAAAACTCATCAAGTTGCGGAAGGTTTCACGGCCAATCGGCTCAAATCGTAGGTCTTCATCATCGCCTCCGAGAGGCCGGCTGCGTCCTTCTTCTCGGCACCCGTGCCGGGCGTATCGGTGATGCCTTTGCGCTTGAGGTCGTGCGGGCTGAACCGTTCCTCTTGCGTGACGATTTTTTTATCGCGTCGTTGATGAGCGCTGCCGGAGTGTGTTGAGTCCGTCCTTGGCGAGTTGGGCAAGTTCTCGATGAGCCAGTGGCCGGTGAATGTTCCGAGGTGCACGTGATCGCGTGCTGCGAACATGGGCATCCGATTGCTCTGAAATAGAGTCTCGCGTTCGCTGTGATCGCGTACAAAATCATCGTGACTGAGGCTCGAATTTTTGTCGGCGCGGGAGTCTTGCCAGCGTGCTGGTCGAGATGCGTGTGGCCGATCGCGCTTCGGTCGCCGGGCTAGTGGCGTGCATGTGCTGACAGACGCGTCTAGCGGACATGGTCCGGTAGACACTCAGTTCGGGCCGGCCGGTCTCGTGCTCACCTGCCTTCAGGGCAAATCGACCTTTTCTCCGAAGCATCAGCGCCGATCCGGCGATTGTGCGCATGGAGCTTCCCACTGGCTGGATATTAATGCATTTGCTAGCAAAGTCCCATTGGCGCGAAATAGCAGCCAAATTTTGTGAGCTCAATCAAGCATCGATCAAAAAACCTGGCCGCAGCTTCCGCCTGACAGCGTAGTAGCTGGTGATGCGCCAAGACGCAGATGCTCGAGCCTAAGACGACGGTGCTTCCGTTGAATCACGGAAAGGCTATCGATGAACCCTGAGGCTACTTCGTCACTTATCGCCCTGTGTCGCCGATTGGGGAAAGTCGTCGCGCGTAGCACTCGTCTCTAACCAAGCCCGCATGTTTCAACGGGAATCACCGGCTCCGTGGGAGTCGGTGAAGGCAGCAGCGTTGCCTCACTCAATCCTGGAAGCCAATCAAGACAAGGAGATTTCATCATGGCAGGCGTTCAATGGTCGGCCGCTCAATCGCTGGCCTATATCCCCGACGGCATGCTCGTGACGTTCACGGCGATGCATCAGGCCGAATACACGCAATACGTCCAGATCATCGACGCCAACAACCGGCCCATCAGTTTCCATTGCCTGGACGGCAGTCAGGCGAGCTTTCCGATCTCGGGAAGCGGCGTCAATGTCGGCTTCCTGCAGAACGGCGCCGGCCGGTTCACGATGGCGTCGGGGATGCAGGTCCAGTTCGGCAGCAGCGGGCCGAATGTTCCGCTGGTCTCGGCGGGCAATCCGGTCCAGTTCTTCATCAATAACAAGGTATTCGGTGGGGGCACCCTGTACGTGACGGAAGACGGTGGCGACATGGATTACAACGACACCAGCTTCGTGATCCAGTGGTACGCGTACGTAGGTTGATCGCCTTCGCCCCCCGTTCCCGACTGAAGCGGGGGCGGCACGACACCTCATCAATTCCCATGGCTGCCGCGATGGATCGCGTGGATTCGCCGCGCGGCGCAACAATGACGGAGTGCGGCAATGAAGACCAGGATCCTGATGTTCGGCGCACTCGCCAGTGTGCTGGCGATGTCCGCATCGTGTACGAAAACCGAATCCGCTGTCGCCGTTTCATCGGTCGCCAAGGATCAAGCAACACCGTTTCCGGGCGGCGCGCCGATCACCGCGGCTGATCTGACCGCGACCCCGGCGGCGCTGCCCGCCGCTCCGCCGGCGTACAACTACGATCCTTACAACCCCAACATCACTCATGCGGAATACGCGCGCTTTGCCTGGCGGCAGTTCATCCACTTCAATTCGCCGGCGCAGAAGAACGGCGTCGATGCCGCCGGCAAGTCGCCGGTAGTGCGCGGGAGCATCGATCCGAGCCGCAACTTCGCCGCGTCCGGCGCCAGCGACTTCTACCAGAGCGGCAGAACCGGCGCCTCCAACTTCAGCGGCAATCAGTTGGTGTGGGAAACCTTCGCTCATCGGTCGGAGCTGTTTCCCGCGGGATCGGCCCCCAAAGGAAACCTCGCCACCCTGGATCCCGAGTACGTCTTCCAGGCGAATCTGAAGGTCGCGTCGACCGACGCCCGGTTCAACAATCTCGACGAAAACACCCAGATCGGCCAGAACCAGATCTTCTTCCCGAAAAACGGCAACACGCCCTCGCCCAATCCTCAGGACGATCACATCATCTTGTTCCAGGCCAAGGTGAATCCGGTCGAATACGACTATATAAAATCCATCTACAACGCCGGAAACCCGCCGGCTTCGCTCGAATTGCCTCCCAACGCGACGAGCCAGAACGAATCGGTGGAGGTCAAGTCGGCATGGCGGGAAATGACGCCCGCCTTGATCGCGTCCGGCCGTTATCACACCGCCGAGGCCTTGTACTACTACAAGGAAAACGGCGTGACCCAGGCTCGGGTGGCCACCTTCGGTCTGGTCGGCCTGCACATCCTGCGCAAGATGGAAAACTACCCGACCTTCGTCTACACCACCTTCGAACAGGTGGACAGTCTGACCACGCCGGACAACAAAGACACCGGCTTGTATCTCATCAATCTGTATGACCAGATGCAATACGATGCATCGGTACCGTCAGGGACGCGGCCGACGGCGATCCTCAATTCGGGCTCCAACCGCACAGCGGTCACGCTGCCCTTGGCGGGCGCGATAGACAGCGCCCACGGCTACGATGTCATTGCCGGAAAATACACTCTGCCGCCCGGATTCTCGGGTCCGATCAAGGTCCAGAATCCACCGGTAGCGACGAGCGCGGTCTACGGCGTCAACAGCGAAGTCCAGCAAGCCATGGCCAGCTCGCCCGCGTTCAAGAACTCGGTGTGGCGGTATTACCGTCTCGTGGGGCTGCAGGTTTTGCCCACCAACGAGGACAGCTCGGTCACGCCGGCCAAGCCCGATCCGCTCACCCAGGACTTTTACCTGGCGAATATCGTGATCGAGAGCAGCCAGCCTGGCATCCAGTTGTTCAAGGGCGGCGTCAAGGATCCCGACCCCGACCAGCAGCAATTCACCCTGCTTGCCAAGCGCGGGCTGCCGAGCATCCTGGGCGTGAAGAAGCTGCCGCCGAACAGCGATCAACTGGTGATGGGCGGATGCATGGGCTGCCACGGCAACGCGCAATACCCCAGGGACAAAACAACTGGCAAGGGGCCGAGTATTTTCAGTTTCCTGATCAGCCAGGGCACCCTGACGGGGCAAGGCTTCAGTGCCGACGTGCGCAACGAATCGTCCGCGGAGTTGAGCGCGAAACGTCTGGAGTATCTGGTCTATTAAGTGGTGCGCGGGCCCGGAAGCGTTTTCGCTTCCGGGTCATGCGTGGTGATCGCGCGACGCCATCGAGCTTGGCGCCACGCCGCGGAAAGCTGGGGTGGCTCAACCTGATCCCATCGTTGTGTTCGGGATTGAATCCGCTTGTCGAGTAGCGGACACGGGTGGACTGCGAAGCAAAGTCAGATACTGACCGGCCTCAACGCGAGGCACGTTCAAACGCTTTGGCACTGACGCCGCGATTGACGTTAGACGGCATGGCCGAGGCCAGCGCTGCCGGTGAGAATCGCGGGCGCGTAGAATGCCTGCCAGGTACTCGACCGGAAAAGCCGACGCCGGCAACGTCTCCGCGAACCCATCCCAAGGACTTCATGAGCCCTCATGGGCCCATCAAGTGGGCTTGAACCGGGTTTCCATGGCTTCCGCGCCTGCACGCCAAACCGATGCCCGCGCTCATATCGTGCGCTGAGGGTGACAAGGCTCAGTGCCCACATCAGTTCGATGCGCGACGAGGCTAGTTGTCGTTTCTTCCATGCTCTGCGATCCGAAGCATTCGCGATCCGTGCAGAGTCAATTAGAAATATTTAACCACTCATTCGTCGCGGCTGATGCCCGACATGCTCCGTGCGGCGCACAAGATCGCCGCAGCGATGCATGAAATCATCCGCGTGGACGACCGACATAAGATCATCGAACTATTGCAGGACTGCGAGGATCTGTGGATTTCGCGGCGTTTTCTGTTGTGCCTTGCAGCATAAAATCCGGCTTCGGAAGCCTTGCGGTGACGCTCGCCGTTGTTTATGGTGCAATCGATTGCATCTTGGCGAATTTCAAGGTTTCGCGCCGGTTGGGAGGCCGGAAGATAGATGGGTATCTATTCGATCCAACCGACGCAACGAATCAGTGGCGGATATGCATCCTGCAGCAGAGGCGATGCCTCGAAAGATTCGTCCGGGAAATCTTTCGTTTGTGGTTTGAGGATGACTCGATGAGTTCCTTCAACCCCAAACTCACGCGGCGGAACGCGATTGGCGCCGCGATGATGGCCGGTCTCGGGCTGGCCGCGGGCGCGGTTACGCCCGGGCTTGCGGCGACAAAGCCGCTCAAGGGCAACCTCAAGCATTCCGTAGCGCGCTGGACGTTCCCGAAGCAGTCGGTCGCCGAGCTTTGCCAGACGGTAAAGAGCATCGGCTTTTCCGCCATCGACCTGGTCGGCCCGGACGACTGGCCGACCTTGAAAGCGCACGGCGTGGACAGCTCGATGTGCAACGGCGCGGAGATCGGCCTGACCAAGGGCTTCGCCGCCACCGAGTTCCACGATCAGTTGGTGGAGCGCTACACCCGCCACATCGACCTGGTGGCCGATGCCGGTTACCGCAACCTCATCTGCTTTTCCGGCAATCGCAACGGCATGGATCCCGCGGTGGGGCTGGCGAACGCGGAGGCGGGGCTCAAGCGCATCCTCGGGCATGCCGAGAAGCGCGGTGTCATGCTGGTGATGGAGCTGCTGAATTCCCGGGTGGATCACCCCGACTACCTTTGCGATCACTCCGCGTGGGGTGTCGAGTTGTGCAAGCGGATCGGTTCGGACAACTTCGGCCTGCTCTACGACATCTATCACATGCAGATCATGGAAGGCGACATCATCGCCAGCATCCGCAAGCACCATGCATTCTTCAAGCATTACCACACCGCCGGCGTACCTGGCCGGCATGAGATCGGCGCGGACCAGGAACTCAACTATCCCGCGATCTGCCGTGCGATCCGCGACACCGGCTTCGGCGGTTATCTGGCGCAGGAGTTCATGCCGCAGGCGCCCGATCCCGTCGCCTCGCTGCGCGAGGCGATACGTTTGTGCGACGTTTGAAATCGATATCCACCTAGGGAAGTACCCATGGCAGACAATCACTACGACGCCATTGTCGTTGGATCGGGAATCAGTGGCGGTTGGGCTGCCAAGGAGCTGACCGAAAAGGGACTCAAGGTCCTGATGCTGGAACGCGGCCGCAACATCGAACACGTCAAGGACTACGTCAACGCGATGAAGGAGTCGTGGGACTTCCCGCACCGCGACCGGCCGACTCAGGCGATGAAGGCGGACTTCCCGGTGCTGATGCGCGACTACGCGCTGGCTGAAAACACGATGGGGATGTGGGCCAACGAAAAGGACAGCCCCTACACCGAAACCAAGCGCTTCGATTGGTTCCGCGGTTATCACGTCGGCGGCCGCTCGCTGATGTGGGGCCGGCAGAGTTATCGCCTGTCGGATCTGGATTTCGAGGCGAACCTCAAGGATGGCATCGCCACCGACTGGCCGATCCGTTACGCCGACATCGCGCCGTGGTACGACCACGTGGAGAAATTCGCGGGCATCGCCGGCACCGTCGAAGGGCTGGACGTTCTGCCCGACGGTCAGTTCCTGCCGCCCATCCCGTTGAACGTGGTCGAAAAGGACGTGGCGGCGCGGATCAAGAAAGCCTTCGGCGGCACCCGCCACCTGATCCACTCGCGCACCGCGAACATCACTCAGCCCAAGATCGAGCAGGGCCGCGTCAATTGCCAGTACCGCAACAAGTGCATCCTCGGTTGTCCTTACGGCGCTTACTTCTCGACTCAGTCGGCGACGCTGCCGGCGGCGATGAAAACGGGCAACCTGACCTTGCGCCCGTTCTCGATCGTCAAGGAAGTGCTTTACGACAAGGACCGCAAGCGGGCACGCGGGGTCGAAATCATCGATGCGGAGAACGGCCAGACTTATGAATACACGGCCGACGTCATCTTCCTCAACGCATCGAGCTTCAATTCGACCTGGCTGCTGATGAACTCAGCCACCGATGTGTGGGACGGCGGACTGGGTTCGTCTTCGGGCGAGCTGGGGCACAACGTCATGGATCATCACTTCCGCGTCGGCGCCGCCGGCATGGTCGAGGGTTACGAAGACAAGTACTACTTCGGCCGCCGCCCGTGCGGCTTCTACATCCCGCGTTTCCGCAACCTCGGCAGCGACAAGCGCGGTTATGTGCGTGGGTTCGGCTATCAGGGCTCGGCCAGCCGCACCGGCTGGTCGCGCGATATCGCCGAACTCAGCATCGGCGCCGACCTGAAGGACGCGCTGAGCGTACCGGGGGATTGGTCCATCGGCATGACGGGTTTTGGCGAGATGTTGCCGTATCACGACAACGCGATCAGCCTCGATCCGCAGCGCAAGGACAAGTGGGGCCTGCCGGTGCTGGCGATGGATGTGAGCCTGCGCGAGAACGAATTGGCCATGCGCAAGGACATGGGCGCGGATGCGGCCGAGATGCTGGAAGCCGCCGGCGTCAAGAACGTCAAGGTGCACAAGGGCGACTACGCCCCCGGCATGGGCATCCACGAAATGGGTACCGCGCGCATGGGTCGCGATCGGAAGAATTCGGTCTTGAACATGCACAACCAAGTGTGGGATGCGCCGAACGTCTACGTGACCGACGGGGCCTGCATGACCTCCAGTGCCTGCGTGAATCCGTCGCTGACGTATATGGCGCTGACGGCGCGGGCGGCGGATCATGCAGCGCGCGAACTCAAGGCGGGGAACTTGTGATGGAACGTCGCGAGCTTTTGAAGATGATCGCCGCCGCCACCGGCGCGGCCATGATCGGCCTGCCGGCGTTCGTCTATGGACAGGCGCCGGTCGCGAACGGGACGACGGTTTTTTCCGAGGCCGAAGTGGCCAAGCTGGACGAGATCGCGGAAACCATACTGCCGCGCACCAAGACGCCGGGCGCCAAGGATGCGGGCGTGGGCTTGTTCATGGCGCAGTTCGTGAGCGATTGCTACACGCCCGAGTATCGGACGGTCTTCCGCAAGGGACTGGCCGACATCGACAAGCGCGCGGGCGGCGACTTCATGTCGCTGACGCCCCAGGCCCGCACGGACTTGCTGCGTGTCCTGGATGCCGAAGCCGGAAAGCAGCGCAACGCGACGGAAGTGGCCACCGGAGGCGCCAATCCGGCCTCGGTGAAGCTGCATTACTTCGCGATGATCAAGCAGCTCGTTCTCTTCGGATTTTTCACCTCCAAGGTGGGAGCGACACAGGTGCTGCACTACGTCGCCGTGCCGGGCCGCTATGACGGCAACGTCGCCTACGAGCCGGGCACGCCCGCGTGGGCGACCAACTGATAACGCTTCGACGTGCTCGAGCCGCTCCTCTTGGGGGAATGATGACCAAACCGATTCTGATGGCTTTGTGCGTGCTGGCCGCGACGCCCACGTTCGCGCAGACACAAGGCGACAAGCAGCGCGACCCGGCCAAGACAGAAGCCTGGAGGCCGGTTCCCGTGGCCGTCGCCACGCCCAAGGACGCCGCGCCATCCGACGCGGTGGTGTTGTTCGATGGCAAGGATCTGTCGGCCTGGGAAAGCGAACAGGGCGGCAAAGCGCCCTGGGCCGTAGCCGACGGCGCGTTCACCGTGGTGCCCGGCAGCAAGGGGATCCGCACCAAGAAGCGCTTCTGCGATATCCAGCTGCATATCGAATGGCGCAGTCCGACCGAAACCCAAGGGTTTGCCGGCCAGAATCGCGGCAACAGCGGGATCTTCCTGCAGGAAATCTACGAGCTGCAGGTGCTCGACAGCTACGACAATCCGACCTATTCCAACGGCCAGGCGGCTTCGATCTACAAGCAGGCCATTCCGCTGGTGAATGCATCGCGCGCGCCGGGCGAATGGCAGGCATACGACGTCATCTGGAAGGCGCCGCGCTTCTCGGACGGCGGCGGTCTCGTTGCGCCCGCCCGCATCACCGTTTTGCACAACGGTGTTCTCGTGCAGAACGACACCATCGTGTCGGGCAAGACCGAATACATCGGAGCGCCTTCGTACTCGCCTCATGGCTGCGCCCCGATCTACCTTCAGGATCACGATTCGAAGGTCAGCTTCCGCAACGTCTGGGTGCGCGAGTTGTGAGCGACGCGCGCGGAGCCGAACCTCCGCGCCCGCTCGCTACTGTTTCAGGAAGACCGCGATGTCGTCGATATCCTTTTCCGACAGTTGCGCGAACGGCGGCATCAGTCCGCCGCCTTTCTGGATCTTTTCCTTGATCTGCTTCGGGTCGAGCCGTTTATTCACGTCGGTCAGGGCAGGAAACGTTCCCGCGATGCCCGCGCGGTCGGGACCGTGGCAGGCCGAGCAGTTGGCGGCATAGAGCTTGGCGCCTGCCGCGGCATCCTGCGCGGTGGCGGGCGCGGCCGCGATCGCCGCGGCGAGGAAGGGCAGGGCCGCTATCGGAATGAATTTCAACATGGGCTTTCCTCGGTACTAACGACCCGCGCCCGCGGGCAGGTGCTGGTTGAGGTAGGCCGCGCCGGTCTTGATGACAGCGGCCGGATCGAGCGGATGATCGTGTTCGATGATGTACCACTGCACGCCGGCGCCTGCGGCGGCGGGAAGAATCGCATTCCAATTCAGCACGCCTTTGCCCACGGCGGCGAAACCGTCCTCTTCCTTGGCCTGACCTGACGGCGCGTTGTCCTTGGCGTGGACCGCGTACACACGCCCACGGAACTTGCCGAGCAACGCGGCCGGGTCGTGGCCCGCGCGCGCGATCCAGGCCAGGTCGAGTTCGGCTTCGAGCTTGGGGCCGGCACCTTCGAACATCAGTTCAAGGCCGGTCTTGCCGTTGAAGTCGACGATCTCGAAGTCGTGGTTGTGATAGGCCAGCGTCATGCCCTTGGCCCGGACCTTGTCCGAAATCTCGCCCAGTTCCTGGCCCAATGCGGTCCAGCCGGCGGCATCGGTCGGGCGCTCCTCTTTTTTCAGATACGGCACCACCAGCACGATGTTGCCGATCGACTTGTTGAACGCGACCACCTTGTCGAGGTCGCTACGCAGGTCGGACAACTGCACGTGGGTCGAAACGACCTTGATCGAATACTTGTCCAGAAGCTGCTTGAGCTCCTTGGCCGACGTGTTCTGCGTGCCGACGGTCTCCACGGCGTGGATGCCGGCGTCGTGGACGATCTTCAGCTGTTCATCGAGCGAGGCGATGTTGCGCAGTGTGTACATCTGCACCGCGATGGGCTTGGCGTGGCTTCGGGTAGTCTGCGCGAAGGCGGGCAAGGCGGTGACCAAGAGAAGTACGGCTGCCGCGATGCTGCGTGGGGTGACGATCATCATGATTTCCTTCCGGGATTGTGATGACGGTGGACAAGTAACGACTCAAGTGGCGCTGTACTCGCGGCGTCGGGCGGACCGACGCGCTTCGTTGTCGCTCAACTGATGGGTGTCCAGACGCGTGTTCTGGCCGATGCGATGACGCGATCGACGATCAAGGCCGAGCGCAGCCCGTCATCGAACGTCGGCAGCCCTTCCGGCCGTTCGGCCGCGATGGCGCGATAGGTGTCGGCGACAAAAGCCTCGAAGCAGTAGCCGTAGCCTTGGGCGTGGCCGACCGGCAGCACCGAAAGTCTGCGTTGCTCGGGACTTCCCGCGCTCGGGCCGCGCACGAAGATTTCTTCGCGCTGGTCGGGCAGGCCGATCCACAGTCGCTCGCTGTCTTCCTGATCGAACGCCACGCTGGCCTTGGCGCCGTCGATCTCGAACCAGAGGCGATTCCTGCGTCCGGCCGACACCTGGCTGACGGTCAATGAGGCCAGGGTGCCGCCGCCGGTCTTGAACATGGCCGCCGCGACGTCTTCGCTCGATACCGCGTGCATCGCGCCGTCTGTCGTTGCGCTGGCGAAGCTCTTGCTGGTGGCCGCGCCTCGCTCGGCGATCACCGTTTCGAATGCGGCGCTGACCTCGGCGAAGCGCTCGCCGGTGACCCATTCCACCAGATCGCACCAGTGCGAGCCGATGTCGGCGAACACGCGCGAGGCGCCGCCCAGTTTCGGATCGACGCGCCAGTTGTTGCTAGCGGGGTCCATCAACCAGTCCTGCAGGTAGCTGCCGTGAATAAGGCGCAGCGGCCCCAGTTCACCGTGGGCGATGCGCGCGCGCGCCTCGCGCACGACCGGGTGATAGCGATAGACGAAGGGCACCGTGGCCGTCAGGCCGGTGGATGCGGCCAACGCCGCCAGGGTCTTGGCATCTTCAAGCGTCGTGGCCAGCGGCTTTTCGCAGATCACGTGCTTGCCGGCCGCCAGCGCCGCCTGCGCCATCGCGCGATGCAGGTGGTTGGGCGTGCAGACATGCACGACCTGCACCTGCGGGTCCGCGACGACTTCTTCGATATCGCGATAGGCGCGCGCAACATCCCAGGCTGATGCCACCTGGGTGGCGCGCTCAGGCGACGACGCGCTCACGCCCCTGACGATGGCGCCCGCCAGGATCGCCGCGCGGCGATGCACCTCGCCGATCATTCCGGCGCCCACGATGGCGACTCCAAGCTTGCTCATCGGTCTGGATCCTCAGTGCGCGGATGGCGCGGACGATGCGTCGGACACGGCGGCCGGCCGCTCGCGGAACAGGAATACGAACGCCACCAGCACGACCAGGGCGACGCCCGCCGGGAACAGCCAGATCTGCTGCCAGTCGCGCCCCGCCGCCGTGGTGTAGTGCTCCACGATCGCGCCGGACAGGAAGCTGCCGATCAACATGCCGACGCCGTAGGTGGCCAGGGTGATGAAGCCCTGCGCGCTGCTGCGCGATGCGGGGCCCGCGTGGGCATCGGTGTAGATCTGGCCGGTGACGAAGAAGAAGTCGTAACAGATGCCATGCAGCACGATGCCGCCCACCAGCAGCGCGAACCCGGCGCCGGCATCGCCATAGGCGAACAGGACATAGCGCAGCACCCACGCCGCCATGCCCAGCGCCAGCATGGTCTTGACGCCCAGCCGCGCGAACAGGAACGGCATCGCCAGCATCAGCAGCACTTCGGACACCTGGCCGAGCGACTGCAGGCCGGCCGCGCCGCGCACGCCGAGGTCGTTGAGGTACGGGTTAGTGAAGTTGTAATAGAACGACAGCGGGATGCAGATCGCGATCGAGGCCAGGAAGAACACCAGGTACGAACGCGATTTCAAAAGACGCAGCGCATCCAGCCCCAGGATCTGTCCGAGCGTCGCGTTGCGTTGCTGTTCCAGCGGCGGTGTGCTCGGAAGAGTGAGCGCATACAGGCCGAGGAGCAACGACGCGGCCGCGGCCATCTGGAACGTGAGCTCGAGCCGATGGGCCTGTTCCCAGCCCAGCCAGCCGATCAGCACGCCGGCGACGATCCAGCCGATGCTGCCGGCGACGCGCACCGGCGGGAACTGTTTTTCGGGCGACTGCATATGTCGCATCGCGATGCTGTTGGCCAGGGCCAGCGTGGGCATGAACAGCAGCATGTAGATCATGACGCAGGCCGAGAACGCGCCGAAGCTGGTGGCCGTGGAGGCCTGCCACATCAGTACCGCGCCGGCCAGATGCAGCACCGCGAGGATGCGCTGCGCGGCGAAGTAGCGATCGGCGATCAGTCCCACAAGGAACGGCGCGACGATGGCGCCGATGGACTGGCTGAGGAATGCCGTCGCCACCTGGCTGGCGCTGGCCTGCAGCGGTCCCTGCACCAGGTACGTACCCAGGGTCACGAACCACGCCCCCCAGATGAAGAACTGAAGAAACATCATCGCGCTCAGGCGCGACATGGTGAACGTCATGACTTCCCCTCCCAGGTCGGTGTCGGATCAAATCCCCAGCATGCCGCGCATCGTTTCCGCACTGGCGCCGCTGTCGGCGAAATCGTCGAATGCGCGCTCGGTGACGCGAATGAGGTGGTCGCGGATGAAGGCGGCTCCCTCGCGCGCGCCATCTTCGGGATGCTTCAGGCAGCACTCCCATTCCAGTACCGCCCAGCCGGGGAAGTCGTACTGGGCCAGCTTGGAGAAGATCGCCTTGAAATCGATCTGGCCATCGCCCAGCGAGCGGAATCGTCCGGGACGATCGATCCAGTTCTCGTAGCCGCCATACACGCCGCTGCGCGCACTGGCGCGGTATTCGGCGTCCTTGACGTGAAAGATGCCGATCCGCTCGTGATAGCGGTCGATGAAGCCCAGGTAATCCATCTGCTGCAGCAACAGATGGCTGGGGTCGTACAGGATCTTCGCGCGCGGATGCTGATCGACGACGTCGAGGAATCGCTCGAAGGTCGCGCCGTCGTGCAGGTCTTCGCCCGGATGGATCTCGTAGCACACATCCACGCCGCAGTCGTCGAAGGCGTCGAGGATGGGGCGCCAGCGGCGACCGAGTTCGGCGAAGGCTTCCTCCACCAATCCGTTCGGTCGCTGCGGCCAGGGATAGAAGTAAGGCCAGGCCAGCGCGCCGGAAAACGTCGCATGCGCGCTGAGTCCCAGGCGTTGACTGGCCTTGGCCGCCAGTGTCAGCTGTTCGACCGCCCAGGCTTGCCGCGCGGCCGGATCGCCGCGTTTTTCCGGCGGAGCGAAACCGTCGAACAAGATGTCGTAGGCTGGATGGACGGCGACCAGCTGACCTTGCAGGTGCGTGGACAGCTCGGTGATCTGGATGCCGTGCCGCGCCAGGGTGGCGGCGATATCGTCGCAGTAGGCCTGGCTGCGCGCGGCCTGGGCGAGATCGAAGAGGTGGGGCGCGCTGGTCGGCACTTGTACCCCAGAATAGCCAAGCCCGGCCGCCCACTCGGCCAACGTGTCCAACCGATCGAACGGAGGCTTGTCATCGATGAACTGCGCGAGGAACAGCGCTGGACCCTTGAGTGTTTTCACGGTAATCCGCCCAATGCAATCGATTGCAATCCTAGCATGGGGTCCCCGGGACACGCGTTGTGCACTGCATCGCAGGACCCGCGGTTGAGTCATGGCGACCATCTACGACATCGCTAAACACGTCGGTGTCTCGGCCGGCACCGTGTCGCGCGCGCTCTCCCGCCCGGACAAGGTGTTGCCGGCCACGCGCAAGCGCATCGAGGAGGCGGCCGCCGCGCTGTCGTATGTCCCCAACACGGTGGCCAGGACGCTCAAGACCCAGCGCAGCGGCAAGATCCTGGTCACGGTTCCGGACATCGCCAATCCGTTCTTCGCGCAGATCCTCAAGGGCGCGGAAGAAGCGGCGCAGGCCGCCGACTACGCCGTCCTGCTCGGCGATACCCAGAACCGACCGGAGCGCGAAGAGCGCTACGCGCAGATGCTTCCCCGCAACGAAGCGGACGGCTTGATCGTGCTGGGCCATCGGCTTCCGCCGACGGCGCAGGAGATCGTCAAGCGGCTGGGCGCTACCGCGCCGGTGGTCAACGGATGCGAGTTCGACCCGGCGCTGGGCATTCCCAGCGTCCACATCGACAACGCCGCCGCTGCGCGCGTCGCGATGGAGCATCTGTATGGATTGGGGCACGAGCGGATCGCGGTGGTGGGCGGTCCGCCCGACAATCCCTTGCATCGACAACGGCTGGAAGGCGCCAAAGCCGCGGCCAGAGCGAAGGGTCGTTTACGTCTGCTGACGATCGCCCCGGGCGACTTTTCGGTTGAATCGGGCTATGTGGCTGCCAAAAAACTGCTGAGCCAGGCATCCGCGCCGACCGCCGCGTTCTGTTTTAGCGATCAGATGGCACTGGGCGTTCTCGCCGCGTGCAGGGATCTGGCCATCCGCGTGCCGCAGGATTTTTCGATCGTCGGTTTCGACGATCTGGAATCGTCGCGCTATCTCACCCCGCCGCTGACGACGATCAGTCAGCCGATGCGCGAGATCGGCGTACGCGCCGTCCACCTGCTGCTCGCCATCATCGAGGCCGTGGAAGTGCCGCATCAACAGACACTGGATTTCAGCTTGATGCTGCGTGGGTCGACCGCCGCGCCCGCGGCGTGAGACGGTGGGCGCGCTCAGGCTGGAGATAACCAGAACGCTGGGAAGACGGTGCATGAAATCGAAACGAATTCTGCTATGCGCGTGGCTGCTCCTGTGTTCAGGCTGGGTGCGCGAAGCCGACGCCGCGGATAGCGCCGCGTCCGAGCTCGAGCTCAAGGCGCAGATCCAGGCGGTGTTGGTGCCGTCGCCGTACCGGCTGTCGCCGGCGGCGCGTCACGGCACCATCCGTTACCGGCTCGGCGAGCGCGATGGAGCGGTGGGCTGGTTGTGGCCGCGGACCGGCGAGCAATCCGCGGTGCGCAGGTCCGATGGGCTGGAGGTGACCGTCTGTAAGGATTGCGGCGGCGAAACCGCGCCCGACGCGCAAGCGCTGAGGAGTTACCTCGCGCCCACGCCGTGGTTGCAAAGCGACGACCGCGCGGTGGCGGGTTTCGCCCGTGCCGCCGGAGGCGGCAGCGTCGACGCACGCATGCGCCGCCTGGTTGCGGCGGTGCAGGCGCATCTATCCGGACCCGTGGTCTACAGCGGTTACCACAGCGCGCGCGAAGCCTTGGCGCGGCGCGAAGGCGATTGCACCGAGTACGCGCTGTTGCTCGCCGCGGCCGCACGGGCGCGCGGCATACCGACTCGGGTGGTCGCCGGCCTGGCCTACGGCAGTCGCTTCGTCGGCCGCACTAACGCGTTCGGGCCGCATATGTGGGTGCAGGCCTGGAACGGGGAACGCTGGGTCAGTTACGACGCCGGTATGGGCGAATTCGACGCCGGCCACCTTGCGTTGGTGGTCGGCGATGGCGATCCGGACAGTCTGCGCGGAGCGATGCAGGCCATCGCCGGCCTGCGTATCGAGGATGCGTTCGGGGTATTGGACGAGGACCGCGCCGCGAACTGAGTGTCGCGAGCGCCTATTCGCGCGGCGGCGGGTCGCGCCGCATCGGCAACTCCGGCAGCTCGTGATCCTCGTCGATCCATTCGGCTTCGTCGGGCCGGCTGATGCCGCCGACGAACACCATCCGCAGGTCGGGCTCGACCTGCGTCTCGGGCGCTACCGGCGTTTGCCTCTGCGACGCGGCATTGGGCGAAGTCAGGGGCGCGGCCTGCGACGATGCGGCTGCTGCATTGGCGTCCACCGAAGTGGCTGCGGCTGGCGCGGCGATCGCCAGGGCCAAGGCCGTGCCCATCGCCAATCGATACGAAACGCAGATCGGGCCGCCGGCTTGCCGCAACAATGCCGCGCGCTCGGCATCGCTGTTCGCGTCCAGGCAATACACGGTCTTGCCGCACTGGCCGCAGTGGCCGTCGATGCGGCTGCGGGCCGTCGCGTCGAGCGGGCAGGGTTGGTCGATCCTGGGATAGCGGGCCATGGCGGGTCCTTTGCGCCGGATGATGGCTATTTGTAGCACGGCCCACGGCTTGGGTCGCGTGGACTGGCGGCCGGTGCACGGTGCGGCCGCGCGCGGCGCCGGTGTGGGAGAGTTCGCTCTAAATCGCCGTACTTCGGCCATCAGTGAACTACGATTGTGGAGCGCATTCGTCGGCGACGCAGCTCCCGCGCCAGCCATCCATGGACAGGCCCAGCATGAAGATCCCCATCAGAAGAACCATCATCGTCAACGGCAGCGAGTGGGACTTCGGTCGACACATTCACGATGCGGCACTGATCGGCGATACGGTGATCGTGACGTTCCTGCCCGACGAAGGAGAACCCTCCATTCTCGCGCTCGACCTGGATCGCACCGTGCTTTGGAGCGATCTCGACCTGGCGCATTTCCCACGCGACGACGACCATCTGGTGATGTACAGCATCGCGGGCGAGGATCCTTTGAGCTTCTATCTCGATGTGGGCTATATCGCCCGGGTCGATGTAAAGACCGGTGCGTTACTCGAGATGCAGTTCGTCAAGTGAGGCTGGAAGGCGATTGAGCTGACGGCGTTCTTAGGTCCGGCTGGCGTCCGGCGTCAGCCTTGAACGCGACGTCCGCCCATGCGCGGCGGATTGCCAGAATGCAAAAAATCCTCTGTTCCGATCGTGGCGGCCGAACATGGTCCAGACCGGCCATGAAAAACCTCCGCGCGCTTCTTCACATCCCCTGCGTGCGGCGTTAACGTCGCGCCGCGCATTCTGGCCGCGATCCACGATCGATGGAGTCGGGCATGAAGCACAAGCGATTCCGTTTCGGGAAGGGCTTTCGGGTTGCGTTTCAGGTGCGTCGGGTGCAGGCGGCGGAGATGGTCATCGCGCCGGGCGACAGCGAGGGCGGGCCCGACAATCGCCATCGCGGCGCGGACCAGTGGCTGTATGTGGTCGCGGGCAGTGGTGTGGCGATCGTCGAAGGCCATCGCCAGCGGCTCGGGCCCGGCAGTTTGATCGTGATCGAACGCGGTGAGCGGCATGAGATACGAAACACTGGCCGGACCGCGCTGAAGACGGTGAATTTTTATTCGCCGCCGGCCTATGACGACGAAGGCGAGCCGCTGTCGGCGGGGAAGAAGTAGGGCTGGGGATCGCGGCAGCCGGCATTGCCGGATGGACGCAAGCCACGACCGTAAGGCGCGCGAGTGAATATCGCGGGCCGAATGATGGCAAGCTCGTGTCGTCGACAATCCCGCATGCTTTCCGAATCGCGGCGTTGCGCATCAGTCGCGAGGTCCGCTAATCCAGCGCTCCATCCGTCACAGTCGTCACGACGAAGCGCGCGCCAGTCGCGCTCGCGCCCGCACCCGCATCTTCGTAGCGAATCCGCCAACCATGCGCCCGGCAGATCTCCTCGCAGATCGCCAGGCCGAGCCCGGCGCCGTCGCTGTTCTGTTTGTCGGCGCGCCAGAACCGTTCGAACAGGTGCGGGATGTTCTCGGGCGCCACGCCGCGTCCTTGGTCTTGCACCCAGAAGCCGTCCGGCTCGACCCGCACGTGCACGGTCGAGCCGGGAGGCGAGTGATGCAATGCGTTTTCGAGCAGGTTCTTCGCCAGCACGAATACCGCGCCGCGGTCCGCTTCGACTGCGTTGTCGCTGGCTGCGCCGTCCAGCCGCAGCGACACCCCGCGTTGCGCGGCCAGGCGCTGCAGATAATCGACGGCCTCGCCGATCTCGGTCTGCAGTTGCACAGGTTCGAAGCGGTAGTTATGGCCTTCGCTGACTTCGGCCAGATGCAACAGTTGATGCACGATGCGCGCCATCTGCGCGGTGTCGCGCAGCAGCGCGTTCTTGTCGGCGGCGCCGCCCAGTTCGATCTCGGCCTGTAGCAGCGCCAGCGGGGTCTTGAGTTCGTGCGCGGCCGAGGCCAGGAAATCCTGCTGCACGCGGAAGCCGCGCTCCAGCCGGCCCAGGGCGGAGTTGAAGGCGTCGATCAGCGGCACGATTTCGTTCGGCACGCCCGTGGTGCGCAGGCGTTCGGACATGTTGCCCGGTTCCAGCCGCGCGGCCACCGCCGATGCGCGCCGCAGCGGCCGGACCATGCGACGGATCGTGAAGTAGACCACCAGGGCGAAGGTGCACAAGGCGAACCCCGCCGTGACCATCGCGCCGCGCAGGAATTTCTCGCCGGCGAAGGTGTTGAGCGTGACGACGAGGCGCTCGCTGCGGGCGATGCGGATGAGATAGCGATGGCCTTCGCGCGTCGCATGGAGTTCGCCGACCTGCAAGCGCACCGTCGCGTCGCCGCCGGGCAAGGTGAGCGCGCGCGCGCCGCGCGGCGCCGCGCGCAGACCTGCGAGCGCGGGGCCGTCGATGCTTCGGGCAACTTCATCGCCCGCATCGTTCAATACGAGGTAGGCGGCATCCTTGGTCATGGCGTCGTAGGTAGCCGCGTCGTAATGATCGAGCACGACGCGGGCGCGTCCGCCCGCATCGACCCGGAATGCTTCCTCGATATCGCCAAGTTCGCCGCGCAGTTCCGCGCGCACCATGCTGGCGGGCGAGGCGGGCCAGAACTGCAGCCAGACGAACGCCGCGGCCGCGATCGCGGCCGCGAGCAGCCCGCCCAGGCTGGCGAGCATCAGCCGCGCGGTGAGGCTACGCGGCAGCATCGCCGGCCTTCAACGCGTAGCCGTAACTGCGCAGGTTGACCAGGGCCAGGTCGGCGTCGATCGCGGCGAGTTTCTTGCGCAAGCGGTGCAGGGCGACGTCGAACGCGTTCGGCGTGACCGCTTCGCCGACGCCCCAGGCGGCCGCTTCCAGGGTCGCCCGGCGCACCGCCTGACCGCCGGCGCGCAACAGGCAGATCATGATCTGCAGCTCCGCCGGCGCCAGGCTCACGTGCTGGTCGCCGCACAGCATGTGGCCGGCTTCGGGTTGCACGCTGACGCCGTGGTACGACAGCCGCGTGTCGCTGATCTGCGCCGGCCGGCGCATCAGGGCGCGCACGCGCGCGATCAGTTCCTCCATGGCGAAGGGCTTGGCGAGGTAGTCGTCGGCGCCCGCGTCCAATCCGTCGACGCGATCGCGCAAGGCATCGCGCGCGGTCAGCATCAGGCACGGCGTCAGCATCCGCGCGTCGCGCATGCGCCGCACCAGGCCGAGCCCGTCGCCGTCGGGCATGCCGCGATCGATCACCGCGACCGCGTATTCGCGCTCGCCGATGCCGTGCCAGGCCGATTCGAGCGTGGCGAAGGTGTCGACCGCGATGCCCGCGCCGACCAGGCCGCGCGTCACCAGATCGGCCAGGCGCGCGTGGTCTTCGACCAGCGCGATCCGGTGATGCAGTTTGCGGGTGCTTGGCGACATGGGCTTTCCGACAGGGGCGTGGGCGACGCTCGATAGCTCAGAAACCGCGGCTGATGCCGATCTTGAGGCCGGCCTCGCCGCTGACGTCGGGATCGATCAGCGGGCTGTCCTTGATCTCGTCGGGCAGGAGCTTGTAGTCGATCGATCCGAACAACCGCCATTTCTCGCCGAGCGGCCGCAACAGCGCCACGCCGACTTGCGGAATGACCGCCGATCCCGGCCGGTACAGGGTCACGCCGCGCGCGACCTCGCTGTCCAGGGTGCCGTAATAGTAGTTCGCCAGGTCCTTGGACAGCCAACGCGCGCCGATGCTGGGTACCAGCGTGGTGCGGCCGAGATGAACGGGGTAGGCGTAGTCGGCGGCGAGTTCGTAGCCGTCGTGGGTGTCGCTGGCATCGGCCAATGCACGCAGTTTGAATTCTCCCGCGCGTCCCTTCCAACTGGCGGCGAGGCCGACATCGAAGCCGTCGTCGCGATCGTCGAGCAGATCGGCGTCGACGCCGTTCGCCGCCAACTCGCGGCGGCCGAGGTCGTCGATGTCGAAGCCGTCGAAACGGCCGGACACGATGACGTCGAGGTTGAAGACATCGCCGCGCAAGGCATGCACGCCGCCCGACAAGCCGCGCCAGAACAGGCGCTCGCCTTCATAGCCGATCAGCGGAAACGGCCGCGCGCGCACATCCTCGCCGGCATAGGGACTGTCGTTGACCGACAGCGCCAGGCCGAGATCCCAGCGATCGTCGACCTCCTCGGCGAGCAGGTCGCCGCTGCTGGTCGCGGATTGCGCCATCGCCATCGAGGGCGCGGCGAACAACAAGGCGAGCGGGAAGAACTTCAGCATGGTCCGGACTCATGGGGGGAGGGGCGCGCAGTGTTGCCGGCGCCTTCTTACTGCGGACTTACGCTGAGGGCGCGCGCGATCGACGATTCAGGATCGAACGCGGCGCCGCGCATGCGCCATGCATCGCCACCGAGCGAGCATGAAAAAGGCGGGGCCCATGCCTGGGCCCCGCCTCGAATAGCCACGTCGGTCGGACGCGAGAAATCCTTACATCTCCACGATCGGACCACCCGGGTCCGGCGCCGGCGGGCAACCCTGGCTCTGGCTGCAGATTCCGACCAGGCGCCAGTTGGCGCCGCGGCATTGGTACAGGTAGCCCGGATCGACCGGGTGATCGTACGCGACCTGGAACAACTCGCCTTCGTGCGCCAGCGTGCATTCGTAGGTCGGTTCCGCGGCGGCCGGCATGGCCGACACCATCGCACCCACGAACACCGCCAACACGGCGCCTTTTGCAATCCATCCCTTCATGCTTTATCCCTCCGTTGAAAGCCGCCCCGGTCGTTCCCCTCATCGGTCGGACAGCACGCGCAACCCTCGCGTATCGCGATGACGCGACCCCTCCAGAAGCGGCGGCGGCCTCCGGAATTATCGGGAAAGGCGACGCTAGCACAGGATGTGTGCCACTCGTACTTGCCGGGCACTGCGACCAAGGTTCAATGGACCCGCCCAGTCCGGTTCGCGCGGCGGTCCGGCTGGCCATGCGGGCGTGTTCGTCCAAGGCGGACGAGCGAGGCCGGAACCGCGGTTTCGCAAGCAAGCGATGCTCAACGCATTCGGTTCTTCGGCATCGTTGCGATTGGTCTGTGCCGTTGCGTTGGCCTGGCCTTTGGACCTGTTCGCATAGTTCCTGGCGATAGCCGGGTTTGCGTCCGATCCGTACTCGGCGGCCGGAGATCTTTCATGGGGCACTTCCGCGATCGCGACGACGGCGGCGACCGGATCGACTCATCGTGTTCTGATCGCGGCCGCGTCGTTCGGCCAGCGTTCCTTCGACCTGCGTTGGCCTGGGATGCCGCCTGTGGTTTGACATCGGTCGGGGTTGTGATCACATAGGTTCGCGCCTGAGCGGCGCTGGCGTGCAGCCCAGCTTGCTGCTCGGCTCGACAGGGGGATCAGGGATGATGAACAAACGCTTCGCCGCCATCGCGCTGCTTGCGCTGCTGCCCGCCACCGGATCGGCGTGCAGAATGTACATGTCGCCGGAATTTTACCCACGCGCCGCCACGCAGGTTACGAAAAATCCGCCGCGGCTCCAGGTGCGCAAGGTCAATTTCGTCCCGCAGGTCAGAAGCGACAGCACTTGCGACGGAATCGGCTTCATCACCATCGAACTGTCCGGTCCGACTTCTCGCGACATCGACAGCTATGGCGTCTTCATCCGCGAGCAGGCGGGCGGTAACGGCGAGGCGCCGTTGCCCACCCATCCCATCACGCCCAGACGCGCGGAAAACGGCGCCGCCACCCTTCACTGGGCCTGGACCAGCCTCTCCGCGGATGCCGACGGAGAGGTTCGCTGGAGGCTGGAGCTGGTTCCGGTATCGCGTTCGGGGATGCTGGGTACGCCGATACCTTTATGCGTGGCGTCCGACGACTCTTGCCCACCGCTTGCGGGCGATCGACCCTGAGTTCGCAGCGATGCTGTCGACGCTTGGGCGTCGGCGCGGGTAGCGAAGAAACAGTCTGGAAACGGCCGTCGCGATAAGGTCAGGCCCGATTCCAGCGCGCCGCTGTGGAGGCATGGGCAGGGCCGGAACTTCGAACAGATACGAGGATGACGATGCTGGTGCATTCGCGGAGCGAATCGTTCGGCAGCCGGCGCATGCGGTTGTTCCCGCAATCCAAGGCCGCGCTCTTCAAAGAGCAATAAGCTGCACGCAGTTTCGTTCGTGTTACGCGATCCCGATAGTTACTACGTCATGGTCAGCGCGCTCGCCGCGTCGCGGGAAACACCTGATTAGGCGCACGCCGCCCGGCGGCCGGATGCGATCGAAGCGCTAGACTCCGCCCATGGCCGGCAGGCCGATGGAAAGGAGTTCATCGCCATGACGCCCGAGCAACTGAGTCGGATCGAAGAAATCTTCCACGCCGCCAGCACCCAGCCGCCCGATCGGCGCGCCGAGTTCGTTTGCGCGGCTGACGCCGATACCCAGGTGCGCGATACGGTGCTGCGTCTGCTGCGGCATGCGCAGGACACCGGGGACGACGCGATGCCGGACTCGCTCGCGTACCGGCTCGGAAATCTGTGGTCGGTGCCGGCGCCGGGACATCGCATCGGTTCGTACCGGCTGTTGAGCGAGTTGGGCGCCGGCGGCATGGGCACGGTGTTCCTGGCCGAGCGCGATGTCGGCGGTACCGCGCAGCGGGTCGCGCTGAAGTTGCTGCACGGCGTGCCGACGCTCGCCGAGCGGCGTCGGATGCGGCGCGAGCGCGCCTTGCTGGCCGGGCTCAATCATCCGCGGATCGCCAAGCATCTGGACGGCGGCGAAACCGAGCAGGGCCAGCCCTTCCTGGTCATGGACTATGTCGAGGGGCGGACGCTGCCCGACTACATCGCCTCGCAAACTTTCGATCTGGGTCGGCGCCTGGAGTTGTTCCGGCAGTTGTGCATGGCCGTGCAACACGCGCACCAGCGCCTGATCCTGCATCGCGACATCAAACCGTCCAACGTGATCGTGCGCGACGACGGTTCGCCGGTGCTGCTCGATTTCGGCGTCGGCAAGCTGATCGGCGAAAACCTCGGCGACAATGCGACCGTCACCGTCGCGTTCACTCCGGGCTACGGCGCGCCGGAACAGCGCCGCGGCGAGGAAGCGACCACGTCGACCGACGTGTTCGGCCTGGGCACGGTGCTGTTCGATCTGTTGACCGGGGCCAGGCTGTCGACGCTTAGAAAAGGCGACGCGCACGTGCCGGCGCCGAGCGTTCACGCCGAGGATCGCGCGCGCCGCCTCGTCCCGCGCGGCGATCTCGATCGCATCGTGCTCAAGGCCTGCGCGGAACGGCCGGAGGACCGCTACGCGACGGCGACGGCCTTGGCCGACGACATCGCCGCTTACCTCGAAGGCCGGCCGATCTCGGCCGCGCCGGATCGGCTCGGCTATCGCCTGAGCCGATTCGTCGGCCGGCACCGGTTGGGCTGCGCGGTCGGGGTCGGTGCGCTGGTGTTGATCGGCGCGTTCGTGGTACGGCTCGATGTCGAGCGTCAGCGTTCGCGCGCGGCCGAGATCGCCGCCGAACGCGAGGCGCGCAATGCGCATGCCTCGCGCGACTTCCTGGTCTCGGTGCTCGGCGCCAGCGATCCGTCCCAGGCGCGCGGCAAGCCGATCACGGTCGCCTCGCTGCTGAGCGCGGCGACGCAGAAGCTGGCCAGGAATCCGCCCGAGGATCGCGTCACCCGCGCCATCGCCTGGCTCACCGTGGCCGAGATCTACGCCAGCGTCAACGATCCGCAACCGGGCCTGCGCGCGTCCGATGTCGCGTTGTCGTTGCTCGACGGTCGCGATCCCGCCGGCGCCGAGTTGCGCGCCCGTGCCTTGAGCGCGCGCGGAAAGGTGTTGATGCAACTGGACCGGCATCGCGAGGCGCTGGCTACGATGAAGCAGATGGTCGAACTGCGCGAGCGGTTTAATGCAGGCCCTGTCGAGATGGCGAGAGCCTATGCGGACTATGGAGCCACCGCCCAGAAAGTCTTCGATATGGAAGCCGCCGGTCGCCATATGCGTCGCGGTCTGACCTATCTCGATCAAGCCGGGGTCGGCGATTCGCCCGAGCGCGCCTCGCTGTTAATCGGTTTACTCGATATTTCGGCGACCAAGAACGAAATCGCACAAGCGCAGGCCTATTTGCAGCAATCCGAGAGAGCCGCGAAGGCATCGTTGGGGCCGGACGATCCGCTCTGGTTTTCGCTGCACAATAGCGCAGCGCGGCTGCGTTACGTCCAGGAACGCCCGTTGGAACAGCGCTGGCATACGCGGCGTGCGCTTGAAATCGCTCATCGTATCTATGGCGAGAACAGCCGGCTGACCGCAGACGCGGAGACGGCGATGGCGTTGACACTCGTCCCGGAAGGAGATGGGCATAACGTCTCCGACCACCTGCGACGAGCACGCTCGATCATGAAGCGCCTTGGGCTTGATGAGCGCAGCCTGGCCGATGGCGATGTCACATTGGCCATCCATTATTTCGAAAGAGGTGATTCCGCGCGCGCTCTGGTGCTTCTAGACGACGCGATCGCGCGTCTTCCCGAGGATGAACCCGGCATGGCCCAGGCGATCGTCAATGCCCATGCGATTCGCGCCAACGTGATGTTCGACCTTGGGCGCACGGCCGAATCCACCACCGCAATCGAACGGGCGCTGAGTCTGGCGAAGCGACTCAGGGGCGAACGCTCCGCGAAATACGCCTGGGTGGCGTATTTACATGCCCAGATGTTGATGGAACAGGGACGGCTCGATGAGAGCGAACGTTTCCTGGAGATCGGCCGCGCCGGCTACGCGCGGCATTTTCCTGGAAAACTGAGTGTTGGATCCATGTTCGCGACGACCGATTCGATGCTGGCGAAAAAACGCGGCGACCTGGCTGGAGCACGCCTGCACATAGAGGCTGCCTTGGGGTATAGCGAAAGAATCCAAGCCGACGATCTGCAATTGGCGCGTATTCGAATCGAAGCGGCGGAGATTTATGCACTCAGCGGCGATGTGGTTCGGGCGCGTGCTTTGCTACGCCAAGGACTTCCGGAATTGGAGCGCCGCGCGCCGCCGAACGACGAGGATCTCGCCGATGCACGCAAACTGGCGGTCAAGCTCGGTCGTGACAGGTTTGTCGGAAGTGCCGCTGCGGCGCGCTAATTCAGCGCGGCGAACTTCGTCAGCGACAGCCGCGAACGGAACACCGGATGATGCGTGAGTGGTTCGCAGTTGCCGGGAGGTTGCACGAGACTTTCGCGACGATGGCTAATCCAGGTTCGACTTGCCGCCGGAATCCGGCAACTACGATTCCGGGTCCGGCTCACCACGCAACCGCCCGAGCAAGGGCTCGATGTAGGTGCGGCTCGCGCGCAGCGGCGTGCCGCTGCGCAATCGCAGCATGGCGTCGCGGTTGGCCAGCGGCTGCAGCTCGGTGACGCAGTCGATGCGGACGATCGCGGAGCGATGCACGCGCATGAACAGCGCGGGGTCGAGACGCTCGCACAGCCGCTGCAGCGATTCGCGCAGCAGATGCGTCTTGTCGCCGGCATGCAGGGTGGCGTAGTCGCCGTCGGCCTCGATCCATTCCACCTCGCTGGCGGCGAGGTAGACGGTCTTGCGTCCCACGCGCACGCAGAAGCGGGTCAGCCAGCGGCTGGGCGCGTTCGGCTCGGCGGCCGCGGGCGCCGGCGGCATCGACGTTCGCCACGCCAGCGCCTGGCGCGCGCGATCGAGCGCTTCGGCGAAGCGTTCGTCGTCGATGGGCTTGAGCAGGTAGTCGACGGCCCGCAGCTCGAAGGCCCGCACGGCGAAGCTCTCGTAAGCGGTCAACAGGATCGCCATCGGGCGCTCGTGCGCGGGCAGGGCGGCGAGCACATCGAGTCCGGACAGCCCGGGCATGCGCACGTCGATGAACACCAGGTCGGGCCGCAGCTCGCGCAAACCGGAGAGCGCGGCGGCGCCATCGCCGTATTCGCCGACCACCGCCACATCGGCCTGCCGTGCAAGCCGCACGATCACGCCGCTGCGGGCCAGCGGTTCGTCGTCGATCACCACGACGCGGATCATGCGGAGGTGTCCTGCGCGCTGGACGCCTCACGAAACGGCAGACTCACCCGCACCTCGAAACCGCCGTCCGCGCGCGGACCCGCCTCGAAGCCGTGTTCGCCGGGGTAAAGTTTTTCCAGGCGCTCCTGGATATTGCGCAGGCCGATGGCGCTGGCGCGCGGCGCGGCATCGGCCGATGACGTCGGTTCGGTGTCGTTGCTTAGGCGCAGGCATAGCCGGTCGCCCTCGCGGGCGATGCGGATATCGAGTTCGCCGGCGGCGGTGCGGCGCGCGATGCCGTGATGGATGGCGTTCTCGACCAGCGGTTGCAGCAGCAGGCAGGGCACGCGTGCGCGCAGCAGATCCGGCCCCAGCTGCCATTTCAGGCGCAGGCGCTCGCCGAGGCGCGCTTTCTCGATCTCCAGATAGGTCTCGGTCAAGGCCAATTCGTCAGCCAAGGCGACCTCATGGCCCTGCGATCCATCCAGGGTGGCGCGCAGGAAGTCGCCGAGCCGGACGATCATGTCGCTGGCTTCGCGATTGCGGTTCTCGGCCACCAAGGCCGAGATGGCGTTGAGCGTGTTGAACAGGAAGTGCGGGCGCAGTTGATAACGCAGCGCGCGCAATTCCGCGTCGCGCACCAGCGCGGTCATATGCAGGCGCCGGTGCTGTTCCTGTTTCAGCTGGGCGTAGTACGCCACCACTGCGTGGATCGCGCAGAACGCGATCAAGGCCAGCCAGCAGCCATCGAGGCCGCTGAACAGTCCGGTCCATTCGAAATCCGATGCCGACTCCCAGCCGGCGATCACCGCCAGCGCGGCGCCGAGGGCGTTGTTCGCGAGCGACATCAGATAAGTCGTCGCCAGCAGCACGAAGGCCATGGCCCACAGCGGCGTGCGCCGGCGCCACAACGCGCGCTGCAACGCGGTCAGCGGCACGACCCACATCAGGAACGCGAGCAGGTACAAGGTCCGGTAGGCGGTGGCGTGGCCGTGGCCCAGCACCGGCAGGGCCATCACGATCAGGCACAGGCCGATCGGCAGGCCCGCCAGGACGGGCAGCCAGAACGGCGGCGACGACAGCGGTTCGATGTCGCTATCCCCGGCTTGTTTCATCGACTCGGTGTCCCGGCGGCTGGGTTTGAAATCATGATGCCATCAAGCCCGCCGATCCAGGCGGCAACCGCATCATCGACCGCCGCTCGCCTTGCGCGACGGACGCATGGACCAGATCACCGAAGCGATCCGCCAGCCCTGGTCGGTGCGCAGCAACTGCCAGCTTTCCTGGCCATGATGGCTTTCGACGCCCGCGACCACGAACCGGTAGTCGAAAGCGACCGATGCGATATCGCCGTCGCTGTCGATGCGGATGCGGTCGAAGGTTTCCTCGATCCGCTTGGGGTCGTTGACGATGCTGTCGATGAAGCTCAGATAGGTGCTGTCCGGATTGAAGCGGGTCTTGGCCGCCCGCGGGTGCTGCTTGCGGATCCGTTCAACCATCTCGTCGCTGTCGACCGATTGCCAGGTGACCGGCGCGGGCACGAACAGCGCGACGAAGCGTGGTTTGTCCTTTTCGACGATGGACACCCGGAACGCTTCGATCACCGAGCGGATGCCCGCCTCGTGCTGGCGCGACGGCGGTTCTGCGTTGGTGGACGCGGAAGTGGACGCGGATGCGGGCAGCGACAGCAGGCAGGCGAGCAGAATCGACAACGCTTTCATCCGAACCTCGACAGGTTGCAAGGGTGCAGCGGACTGTAAGCGCCGCGCGCCGTGGCGGGCGCGCGCACTGCGGCCAGCCGGTGGCTGGATGCGGCGAACCGGGCACGAGGCGGCGCTGCCCGCAGCGCCGGGCGTTTCGAAAACGCAGCCACCGCTTCGCCGCGACCCGCGCACGATTCGGCGACGCGCCGATTCACAACCGCGCCGGGTCCGTTACAGTTCCGGTTTGATTCCTGCACAGGACGGCCCACGTGGCGGACGCACCCCTCGACGCAGCACGCCTGCAAACGCCGGAGCCGGCCGGCGAGGCGACGCGCCTGCCCGGACTCGATCTGCTGCGGGCGATCGCCGTGGTCTGGGTGATGCTGTTTCATTCCTACGTGGTCGGCGGCCTGGGCGAGGACTACGCCTGGCTGTCGCGCTACGGCTGGATGGGTGTCGACCTGTTCTTCGTGCTCAGCGGCTATCTGATCGGCTCGCAGGTGCTGGCGCCGCTCGCGCGTGGCGAGCGCCTGTCGTTCGGCGGTTTCTATCTGCGTCGCGCGTTCCGCATCCTGCCGGCGTTCCTGGCGGTATTGGCGATCTACATGTGGGTGCCGGGATTCCGCGAAGCGCCGGGCCTGGAGCCGGCATGGAAGTTCCTGAGCTTCACCCTCAATCTGCTGATCGACTACGGCGACAACAAGGCGTTCTCGCACGCCTGGTCGCTGTGCGTGGAAGAGCATTTCTATCTGGTGTTCCCGCTGCTTGCGTGGTGGCTGACGCGGCGGCCTTCGAAGGCGGCGTTCGTCGCGATCTGCATCGGCGTGGTGCTGGCCGGGGTGGCCTTGCGCGCCGGTGTCTGGCTGCACGATGCCGCGGTCGAAGGGCCGGTCGACGCGGCGCGGCGCAACTGGTTCGTCGAGGACATTTATTACCCGACCTGGAACCGGCTCGACGGCTTGCTCGCGGGCGTCGTGTTGGCGACGCTCAAGACGTTCCGCCCGCACACGTGGCGGCGCGCGCAGGCTCACGCCAACATCGCCTTATTGCTCGGATTGGGTGTGGTCGCGCTTGCGTTCGAGCTGTTTCACGTTCGCACCGGCTTGCTCGGCAATGCGATCGGCTGGCCGGTGCTGTCGGCCGGCCTGGGCTTGCTGGTGTTCGCCGGCGCCAGCCGCGGCAGTTGGATCGGGCGCTGGGCGATTCCCGGGGCCGGTTGGCTCGCGGCTGCGTCGTACAGCCTGTACCTGGTGCATAAGGCGATGTTCCATGTGGTCGACGAGGCGTTCGGCGAGGTATTGGCCGGGCGCGGCATCGTTGCCTTCGCCGCCTTTGGCGTCGCCGCGTTGGCAGCCGCCGCGCTGTTGCACTACGGCGTGGAGCGGCCGTTCCTGCGGCTGCGCGATCGGCTGCTGGCCCGCAGACGCGCGGCGGCGCACATCGATCGGCGTGACGATCAAGCGGCGTCGGTCGCATCCAACCCGGCTTGCGCGCCGGAACGGTCGCTGTAATTCTGGCCGCGGGCCTTGAGCGGTTGTCGCCGCAGAAGCGGATCGGCCGCGACGCGTTGACGATCGGCCCTGACGGCAATCCATTCCGCCCATCCGGAGCGACGGCATGACGACAGACACCGACCACGACGCGCAGGCTCAGGCCAGATCGGCCGCGTATCGCAACGATCGCGCGCACGTCTTCCATTCGTGGTCGGCGCAGGCCTCGCTGGATCCGGTCGTGGTCGCCGGCGCGAGCGGCTCCCGCTTCTGGGACGAGAGCGGCAAGACCTGGCTGGATTTCTCCAGCCAATTGGTCAACGTGAATCTGGGTCATCAACATCCAAAATTGATCGAAGCGATCAAGGCGCAGGCCGACAAGCTGTGCACGCTCGCGCCGTATCACGCCAACGAGGCCACCGCCGAAGCGGCGCGGCTGATCGCGCAGGTCGCGCCCGGCGATCTCAACAAGGTGTTCTTCACCAACGGCGGCGCCGAGGCGATCGAGAACGCCGTGCGCATCGCCCGCCATCACACCGGCCGGCACAAGGTGCTGTCGGCCTATCGCAGTTATCACGGCGCCACCGCGGGCGCCATGGCCTTGACCGGGGATCCGCGTCGCTGGGGCGCCGAGCCTGGGGTGACCGGCGCGGTCAAATTCTGGGGGCCGTATCCGTACCGCTCGGCCTTTTATTCGTCCTCGCCCGAGCAGGAGCGCGATCGCGCCTTGGCCCATCTGGCCGATGTGTTGATGGTCGAAGGTCCGCACACCGTGGCGGCGATCGTGCTCGAGACCGTCGTCGGCGGCAACGGCATCCTGGTCCCGCCCGACGGCTATCTGCAGGGCGTTCGCGAGTTATGCGACCGGCATGGCATCGTCATGGTCGCAGACGAAGTGATGGCCGGTTTCGGCCGCTGCGGCGAATGGTTCGCGATCGACCGCTGGCGCGTGGTGCCGGACCTCATCGCCTTCGCCAAGGGCGTCAACTGCGGCTACGTGCCGCTCGGCGGCGTGATCATAAGCGAGCGTATCGCCGAGAGTTTCGCCACCAAGGTGTTCCCCGGCGGACTGACCTATTCGGGGCACCCGCTGGCCTGCGCGGCCGCGGTGGCCTGCATCAACGTTTACCAAGACGACGGCATCATCGAGCGCGTGCGCCGACTCGGCGACGAACTCATCGCGCCCGCGCTGGAGGCGATCAAGCAGCGGCATCCCTCGGTCGGCGAGGTGCGCGGTGTCGGCATGTTCTGGGCGATCGAACTGGTCCGCGACCGCGACAGCCGCGAACCGCTGGTGCCGTACAACGCCGCGGGCGCCGACAACCGGCCTATGGCCGACTTCGCCGCCGCCTGCAAGCAGCGCGGCCTGTGGCCGTTCACTCATTTCAACCGAACCCATGTGGTGCCGCCGCTGACGATCAGCGAAGACGATCTGCGCCAGGGCCTGGCCATCATCGATGAGGCGTTGGCCGTGACCGATCGATACGCGGTGGCGTAGCCGCTTCGTGCGCGGCCCGATGCCTGTCGGGCCGCGGAAACAAGGAGGCCCCGAAATGCTCGGGGCCTCCTCGATGCAGCGGTCCGTTCGCGGTCAGGCGGCCGCGGCGGCCTTCGCCACCAGCGAATCCAGCCCGAAGATGTCGCGGGTGCTGTTGGAGAAGATCACCGAAAACACTTCGTCGTGATTGCGGAACGCCTTGAACTCCAGTGAATTGCCGCTGGGGTCGTTGAGGAACATGGTCGCGTGCTCGCCGGGCAGGTCGCGCATGCGCACGTGCGGCGGGTCGATGAAGGTGTAGTCCTTCGACTTGATCCGATCGGCCAGTGAACTCCAGTCGCGCCAGTTGAGGTTCATGCCGAAGTGCGGGACGCGCACGGTTTCGCCATAGAAGGCCGACCCGAAGGCGTTGTCGGTGTTGTCCGCGTCCTTGGGCGTCTGGTGGATCACCAGGTGATGGCCGTAGAAGTCGAGATCGATTAGGTTCTTGGTCGAGCGTCCCTGCTTGGCGCCGAGCACATCGCAGTAGAACTGCCGCGCCTGCTGCAAGTCATGCACGCCGATGGCGAGATGGAACTGGTGGATGTCGGTGACCGCATCCCGATCGTTCTTGGCCGGACCAAGCACCACGTCGCCGACGGCCGCGCGCGGGTTCGATTCCTGGCCCGCCGGTTTGGTCGCCTCGTCGTGGATGTTCTGCCAGAACGCCGACCATGCGGTCATGCTGTCGCGGAAGCCGGCTTCGAGCGCCGCCACGCTGTCGCCGTCCATGCCGGCGACTTCGTCGCTGATGAGTTTGCGCAGGTTCTCGCGGTGGGCGATGTCGTGCTCGCCGATATGCAGCTCCCAGAACGTCCAGTCGATGCTCGCCGTGCGTTCGCGGATGTACGGATTGAGGATCAGATGCTCGTACAAGCGGGCCAGATAGATCTGGCATACGCATTCGCCGCCCATCCCGCGCAGGCCGATGCCGTAGGCGCTGGTGTTTTCCGGCGCGATCAATTTCGCTCGCGCGGTTTCCAGCAAGGCGATGTTGTCGGCGAGCGCCATGCCGTCGAGCGAGGAATGTTCGAGTCCCAGACTGGCCAGAAAGCGGTCGTACAACTCCGGATGGGCTTGGGTGTGGTCGCCGCCGCCGAGCTCGTCGAGCAGAATGTCGGCGAGAAAGCTGCGCATCCGGCCCGGTTGCAGGCGCGCGATCAGCAGCGCGATGTCGGAGATGTAGTAGACGGTGAAATACCGGTACTGCACCAGCAGCGAGAACAAGCGGTCCGGGCTGGCGGTTTCGACGAAGGCGAACATGTCCTTGGCGTGTTCGACGGTCCTGCCTTGCAGATCGTCGGCGAGTTTCCAGAACTGGTCGATATCGACGTGGTTGCGGGGACAAGACGATTGTGGCGAATCGATCTTCATGTCGTTGGTCCATCCTGTGGTTTGAGTAGCGATGACATCGAGTCGAGCCGTGCGTCAGCCACCCATCGAATGCCTGTGCCGTAACCCTCCGTGACCAAGGCTTGGCGGCGGGGCGTCCGCGCGTGCTCAACCTCTCGACGACCGTCGCGTGCGAATGTCGACGGCCGATGCGACGATAACGGTGGTTGCGATCAGTCCGCTCTGAGTCAGCGCGACAGATAACGCGTGCGATGTATCGGCATTGCACGCGGCATGTGCCGCCGCGGCGATGCGCGATTCGATACCGCCGCCGCTTGAACGGAAAAATTCAACGGCCGTCCTTTTGGCGTGTGATCGGGTTTGCGATCAGCGGCGATTTCATGCACGAGCTCCGCCGCGGCCTCGTGTGCCGCGCACGGCCACGCATGCAGCCGAATGCAGTCGAGGGGATCGACCGTTCGGTATGTAGGCGCGTCGCGATCACCGCCGCGATCGTTCAAGTTGCGCGAAGTTCCAGCCCTGTCGTTGTATGGGCTGTCAGTCTTGGCCGGATACGTCGCAGCCGCCGCGAATGCGATCGATCGCGTCGCGCCGATGCGCTTGGCGACCGCCGGGTGCGGACTTAAGGCGGACCGACGCGCTCGAGTTTTCGTTCGCCGCCGCGTTCGACCACGCGCCAGCGGCCATCGCGCGATACCGCGATGGTGCCATCCGCGGTCGGTTGCGTGGCGCTGCGCAGCTTGGCCGCGAGTGCAGCATCGGAGCCGGACGTTTCGCCCGGATCGGCGGCGCTGTCGGTGAGGCCGGCCGGCAACGGCGCGAGGCTGTCGCGACGCACGCGGCATTGCGGATCGAACCAGTATTGGTGGCGGATCGGTCCCTGAGTGTCGTCGTGGCCGTAGCTGGCCATGCGCATGCCGTCGCGGTCGGCGCCGAACGCGCGGCTGAGATCGGCGTTATCGCCGTGGCAAGTGCGCCGGCCTTGCAGCCAACGCTGCGGCGCACCGGCGGCGAGCCACAGCGCGCCGTCGTCGGCGTAAGCGAGATCGGCGATCTCGGCCTCGGCCTGGAAGTGTTCGCTGCGGCCGTTGCTCAGATCCAGCCGATGCCAGTCGCGGCCCTGCGCCCAGGACAGCTCATCGCGCTGCGGATGAAACGACAACGGTCCCTGCGCCGGCAGTTGCACCGCGGTGGTGTCGACCGCGGGCACGACGCCGCGCGGCGGTGCGGCGCAAGCGGCGGTCGCGATCAGAAAGCAGGCGGCGACCGCGAGGCGCAGACGACGATGGCGAAGCGATGCTGCGGTCATGGCGAAGCGGTCCCGGCCGGCGCGGATGGCGTCAGTATCCACGCGAACGCCGGGATCGTCAGGCGATACACGTCACCGTCCGCCTAGCCCGAGGTTGTTCCAGACCTGATCCAGTCCGCCCTGGCGATACGCCGGCAGCATGGTGCGTGCTTCGCCGGCGCCGAGCCCGGGGTGGTATTCGATATGCGGGCGGTCGTTGATCCCGCGCCAGTTGCCGCCCCACTCCAGTCCGCGCTGGACCGCGATCTCGCCGTAGCGATCCCAGTTGGCGTTTTCCGGCCAGCTCGGCTGGCCGTTGGCGTTGTTGAAGGCCACGTCCACCGCCAGCCCGTAGTTATGCCAGGAGCTGCCGCCGGTCGCGTTGGTCACCACCCGGCCCGGCGCGGTGCGGCCTTGCGCGAACAGCGCGTTCTGCTCCTCGACGCTGCGGAAATCGCTGACCACGCGCATGTCCATGCCTTCCATGCGCGCGCGCGAAATCACGTCGGTGGCGAGGCGGGCCATCTCGCGGTTGATGTTGGCGTTGTCCAGACGTGCGTTGGGATCGGCGGCGTGCAGGTTGACCAAGTCCTGCAACTCCTGCGCCGCGTTGGTCTCGCGCAACTGCACGCGGGTGTTGATGTCGTCGTAGACGCTGCGCGTCGTGGTTTCGTTGTTGAGCTGCACCTGGCCATCGTTGCGGATGGTGCCGGCGACCTGGCCGTCGGCGCCGATCAGATTGCCGTTGCGAATGCTGTAGGTCTGCCCGTCGAGGGTCAGCGTGCCGGCATCGGGCGTCAGCGAGGTGGGCGTGGCTTGCGGATTCAAGGTCTGTTCGGCGACGCCCTGCAGATAAGTCGCGGTGGCGAGGTTGGGCGCGGCGTTGAACGCGTCCAGTGCCTGCACCTGCTGTTCGACACTGAGCTGGGCGTAGTGGGTGTTCGCGGTCAGCGCGGACAATGCGGCCACCGCCTGGGGATTTTCGGCCAGGGCTTCGCGCAGATCCTGTTCCTGGGTCTCGGCCTGGGTCGGCGTGGACTGCGCGCCGAGCGAGGCGGACTGGCTGTCGTGAGTGCCCGAAGTGCCTGCGGTGCCGGAGCTGCCGTTGACGCTGTCCATGAGTCGGTCTCCTGTGCTGTGTGCCGCCCGGTGCGCGGCGGTGATAGCGGTCGTGGCTCATTACAGGTGCCGAGATGGCACAGGACCAGCTAGGGATTACCCTTGGAAACGGTTACATGCTCGTGGAAGTGCGTTCTACGTCACGGTCGAATGTGGCCTGGGCCGGCCGCCCACGAAAACCGACGTCGAACATTCAGGCCGACATGGGTCGATCGCGACACCGTCGAGCATGGATCGCCAAACAAAAAGCCCACCGCATGCGGTGGGCTCGGTTGCGGCTCGCGGCGACGAGCGCCGCGGCCGACGACTCAGTTAGCGCCTTCCGGGCCGCCGGTTCCGCAGGTGACCTTGCTGAGGGTGAAGTAACCCTTCAGGGTGCCCCAGGAGTAGCTCTCGCCGCAGTGGCCGTAGGAACGCTCGCCGACCACCTGGGTGCGCGTCGCATCGGAGTAATAGGTCTGGATGTAGCTTTCGCCCGGATTCGGATAGGGCAGGGCGGCCGCGGCGAACGACACGATCAGGCCGACGGCGAACAACGCGAGCGACAACTTCTTCTTGGACAACCTGTGCAAACGGAACATCGGAACTCTCCTTAGCGCCTTGGGATTCCGGCCCACGCCGGAACGTCGCTTCTACCCGTCGCGCGACGGGACCGACCGGCACTGCTGCGCAAAATCGCGACCAGGGCAGACTCGGCAAATTTTGTATCGAGGCAAGCGACCGTGCCCGTTGACGGACAACTCACCTCGCCGATGCGGGCGCAGCGTCGTGCTGTCGTGCAGCACGGCTCGGGCGAAGGCCGAGGCTTAGTACCAACCAGCCCACATCCGGAATGTGAACCTGTCCGCGCAAAGAATCGTTCGGCAAAACACCGGTTGACAGCGCTGTCATGCAAGGACAGCGTCGGTCGCGGACCTGATGCGGAAGGGTGGCGAAACGTCGGCGCATGCACCGATCGATCCATCCTCGCGGCCGGTTGCCGAATGCTCGGGCGCGTCGCTGGCGGCATGCGCTCAACATTGGCGGCGCCGCGGAATTTCTCATCAAGGACCAAGCAGCCGGCCTGAGCGGTCGGGCTTGATCGCGGCCAGTCGGATATAGCCGAACACCTCGCGTCGTTGCGCGCGAGTCGTCGCGCCGTGTCCGGTCGAATCGATATTCACTCCCTTTCCCACGAGGATAAGACGTCATGAAACTGCTTATGAAAGGCATGCTGTTCTTCGTCGCCTGCATGTTCGCCGGCGGCGCCAGCGCGCAGACTTGGCAGCTGGCCTGGAGCGACGAGTTCAACGGATCGATCGGCCCGAGCTGGGTGTTCGAGACCGGAAACGGCAGCGGCGGCTGGGGCAACAACGAACTGGAGTACTACCGGCGCGAGAACGCCGGCATCGAGAACAATGCCCTGGTCATCACCGCCCGGCGCCAGGATTTCGGCGGGTTTCGCTATACCTCCGCGCGCATGAAGACGCAGGGGATCCGCAACTTCAGGTACGGCAAGATCGAAGCGAGGATGCGGCTGCCGTCGTTCATGGGCGCGTGGCCGGCGTTCTGGGCGCTGGGCTCCAACCTGCCGCAAGTCGGCTGGCCCGCCTCCGGCGAGATCGACATCATGGAGCATGTCAACAACGAAAATCGTACCTACGGCACCATCCATTGGCGCGACCACAACGGCAACTACGCGCAATACGGCGGCAACACCGCCCTTAACGTCGCCGACTGGCACGTCTACGCGGTGGAGTGGGACGCCAACGCGATCCGCTGGTACGTCGACGGCAACAAGTTCCATGAAGCCAACATCCAGAACAGCATCAACGGCACCGACGAATTCCATCGCGACTTTTTCCTGCTGCTGAACTTCGCCATCGGCGGCAACTGGCCGGGCTTCAACGTCGACGAAAGCAAGTTGCCGGCGAAGATGCACGTGGACTATGTGCGCGTGTATCGCAGGCTCTGAGCGAAGGCATGAAGGCGACAGCGTGGCGCCGCCCGAGGCGTCGTCGCGCTGTCGCGTCGCAGTACTAAGGGGCGATCCTCCGGCGATGGTCGGCAACGTCGTCCAGGGCAGCGATGCCTCTGCCGCAGTGCGGCATGCATCGGACCGAATGCATCGAAGCTCGAGTCCAGGCCTTTGACCGAGAGGTCAGACGGTTCCGAGCTGTCGCCGCGTCGCGGTTCGGATCGAGCTCAAACCACGGCTTGATGCCGTCTGGTTTTCGACGGCGGTCAGACGCTTAATGCGCGCTGCGTCCGGATTTCCATCCAAGCGCGGGTTGCTCGCGGCGCTTTGCCATGCAGCCTTCGGCGGGATCGGCCAAGTGATAATCTCACCGGGCCGAATGAGTCGGCGCCACCCATGGGAAGGATCGTCATGTTCAAGTCTCGCTTGCTGACCCCATTGCTGTTTGGCTCGATCACCGTCTTCGCCGCGTTGCTGCCCATCTCCAGCGCGTTCGCGGCCTGCAACGATTGCCCCTGGCTGTTCGTGCGCTGTATGAGCCGCGCGGATACGCCGGAAAAGCAGCAGGTCTGCGAAGAAGCGCGTGCGCTGTGCGAAGAGACCTTCTGCACCAATCCGATCGCCGCGCCGTTCACCGACCTGCCGCGGCCGATGGTCGAAAATCCGTTGCCGCGCCCGATCCAGATCGCCCAGGCGCAGAGCCCGCGGAGCGAACGCAGCGCGCAATAAGCCTTGTTCGTTCGTGCGGACTCCGGCGGCGGTCGTGGCATGCGGCCGCCGCTGATTTGGCGCCGCGCTGTTTCCGCGGCATGGCGTCATTGACCGAGGTCCCGGGGCAACTTCAGATGCGGATCGCCTTCGATATCGACGGGACCTTGACTCCGCTGGGTCGAGGGCAATTCCGATCTTCGTCGTTGCCGCTGCCGATGCGCCTGGTTTTTCGCGAACCCTTGCGCGAAGGGGCGGTCGCGCTCATGCGCGAGCTGCAGGCCGACGGGCATGAGGTCTGGATATACACGTCCTCGCTGCGTTCGAAGCGCTACCTGTACCTATGGCTGTTATGCGCGGGAATTCGTCTCGGCGGCGTGGTGAATGCAACCGCCCATGCGAACGCCTTGCGCGGCCGGCCCGTCGGTCCGTCCAAGTACCCGCCGGCATTCGGGATCGACTTGCTGGTCGATGACTGCGCCGGAGTCGAAGCGGAAGGCGACAGGCACGGCTTCCGGGTTGTTACGGTCGATCCTGGCGACCGGTACTGGGCTTCCAAGGTAAAGGCGGCCTGTCGCAAATGAAAAATCATCCCGAACTGAATCGCTGCGTGGACGGCTTCAATCCCGCCGTTGCGCGCATGGCGGCTCATCGATGAGAACTTCGGACGCATACGTCGTACTTCAGGAGGAACTGGAAGCCATCCGCACCCTCCCTGAGACCGAACTCATCGCCTTGGTGGGGCGCGCGGCTTCAACCCGAGTCGTCGGCGTGAGTGGGGAGCCGATCGAGATCGAGTGTCAGGTTGCTTGGCAAGACAAGACCCATGGCGCTGTTCGCGTCACCGCGCACGCTCGCGGGCCGAGTAACTGGCGCCATGAGCATCTGCAGGAAGCCATCACGATCGCCGTGTCGTCGGGCGCCTCCGCCGAGATCTGATTCGGGCCCAGGCGGCTTCGTCGCGGGCGGCATGCAAGCAGCGATGACGCAAAGCCTGGATGCACGCGCCCATCGCGCTCGTCGAGGCCAGCGCGTACACGGCGGTTCGCTCGCGTCGATCTGCCGCGATGCATAATCCCCTGCCTTGCATGGACGATTCCGTTATGGACGGTGGCCGGCGTCACAGCCAACGGAAGGCGTCGGCAGCTCGCGAAAACGGAGTCGGTCGGTGAAAACAACGTGGCTTGTGGCCTTATGCCTGCTGTGGCCGGCGACGAGCGTCGGCAGTGAAACCGGCGTGCACACCGGATCGAGTATCGACTTCTCCTCGGCGCGCGCGCTGCGCGAGGCAGCCGGTCCGTGCCGTTTCGACGGCGAGCCCGACGGCGATGCGTTCAATTCACTTTATGACGAGCAGAACGATGACATCGCACCGGACCAGGGCATTCGCCGTTATGCGGTCAGCGCCGCTGGCTTGTGGCGTTTCGGTCTGGAGCAAAAAGATCGGCGCCTGACGCCGCCGATCTTCGACCGCATGCAGCCGATCAATGACCGATTGCTGCAAGTCGCGCGCGGGAGCTGTCAGGGCGTGATCGACGTCCACGGTGCCACGGTGTTGCCGCTGGCCTATGCGAGTCTGGGTGTGGATCACATCAACGACGACGGCAGCGTGGTGCTGGTCGGCGGCGATCCCCTGGGCATGCAGCTGATCCGCATCGGGCCCGGCGATCGCCCGCTTGTGCGGCGCTCGGGCTATTACGCTTACCTCTCGCCTTATCGCGGCAGAAGCGGCGGCGAGACGTACTGGTATGCGCCGAAGGCCGATGCCGGCGCGACCGGCATACTCGCATCCGACCTGCGCGAAGTGCTGCCGCCGCGTTTCGATTCGATCGAATTCGTCGATGCCGCGAGCGGCGGAATCGACAGGTGTCCGGCGTCGAAGCCAAGTCAGGAGCAGGCTGCGGGACGCGGCGCCGGACTGTGGATCGCATTCGCCAAGCAGCGGGTCGAACTGTTGAGCGAGTGTGGCCCGCACCATGCAGCCGACGGCATCGCCAAAGTGATCGAGCTGCGTGCGCTGACCGATGGGCAGCCGGCGGCGTTATGGTCGTGGAATACGCTGGTGGCGCTGGCGCTGGACACGAAGGACGATGGTTGTGTCTACCTCACTCTGGACCTGACCCCGTTCACCCGCGCGCCGCATGGCCTCAACGGCTGCAGGGTCGCGATCACCGGATCGGGAATGCTGGCGTTGCCGTCGGAGGACGGCAACACCGAGTTGTTCCGTTTCGATGCGCGCGGCGAGCCGCGCCGGGTGGGGCGCTTCGAGGGGCGGCTGTACATGCAGACTCAGGACTTCCTGGTCCTGCAACGCGCGCGCGGCTATGCGGTGATCGACGCGGCCGGGCGAACGCCGTTCGGCGAGGATTTCCAGGACGCGGCGCCCGGTTGCGGCGCCGTGCCGGTGTCGTTGCGGCGCGGCGGGCTGTGGTACTCGCTCGATATCAATACACGCACCCTGGGCAAGGGCACGCCGGGCAAGCCGTTCTTCTTCAGCTGCTGACGGCGACAGCCGGCTTCATGCGAGTCGGGGCTGCCGCGCCAATGCCACGGCGTCGGCGCCCGCCGGGAAATGCAATCGATCTGATGCGTCGTTGGCCGCGCGCCAGACCGCTTCGGCCACATCGCTCTCGCGGGTGACCGCTGTGTTGTCGGCGAGGCCGGCGAACACGCTGTGCGCGAACGGCGCATAGGCCTCGGGAATCAATCCCTGCATGCGTTGCTGGCCGTTGGAAGTGAAACGGGTCGACGGGCCGTAACCGGGCTCGATCAATTTGACTCGCACCTCGAAGGCCTGCAGTTCGTGCTGCAGCGAAGCGGTGAATCCCTCGATCGCGGTCTTGCTGGCGGTGTAGGCCGCCACCAGCGGAAACGCGGCCAGGGTGGCGCTGGAGGTGACATTGACGATGGTGCCTGCGCGGCGGGCCCGGAACTGCGGAATGAATGCCTGGCACATCGCCATGACCGCGAAGGTATTGGTCTCGAAGACGTCGCGCACGGTCACCATGGGCGTGGCCTCGAACGCGCCGAACAGGCCGATCCCGGCGTTGTTCACCAGCACGTCGACGGGCCCGGCGAGTTCCAGCGCCTGGGTGATGCTGGCAGGGTCGGTAACGTCGAGCGCGAGGATCCGCAGGCGCTCGCAGGTAGGCAATACGTCCTCGCGCGGCGTGCGCATCGTGGCGATCACCTTCCAGCCCTGGGTGAGGAAATGGCGGGCCGTCTCCAGGCCGTAGCCCGAAGAACAGCCGGTGATCAATACGGTCTTGGTTGCGTCGTTCATCGTTTGGCTCCAGTGAAGTGAATAGTCCGGAGCGAACGATAGGGAAGGCCATCGGGATGGTCGATAATGGGAAGTCCGTTTTAATTTAGCGAGCGTCCAATGAGCGACCCGCTTACCGAAGTCGTCCGGTTACTGCAGCCGCGCGCGGCGTTCGCCAACCTCATCAGCGGCAAGGGCAACTGGGCCGTGCGCTACGCGCAATACGGCCGGCCCAGCTTTTGCATCGTGCTCGAAGGCGGCGCGCTGCTGGCGGTGGACGGGCATGCGCCGATCAGCATCCGCGCCGGCGATTTCGTGCTGTTGCCGACGACGCCGGGCTTCACCATGTCGAGTTTCGTGCCGGCGCCGCCGGTGTTCATCGATCCCGAGCTGGTTCCGGGCGGGCAGGGCGAGCTGCGCCATGGCGATCAGGACGGACCGCCCGACATGCGTTCGCTCGGCGGCGCGTTCCTGTTCGACGGCGCCGATTCCGGGCTGTTGGTGTCGCTGCTGCCGGCGGTCGTGCATGTGCAGGGATCGCAGCGGCTCGTCCAGTTGGTGCAGATGGTCGGCGAGGAGTACGAAGACCGCAAACCCGGCAGCGAGTTCATGCTGAGCCGGTTGGTCGAGATGCTGCTAGTTGAAGCGCTGCGTTCGGGCACGGCGGTGACCGCGCCGCCGGGATTGCTGCGCGGCCTGGGCGACGAACGGCTGGCGATCGCGTTGACGCGGATGCATGCGCACATCGACCGTTCCTGGACGGTCGCGCAACTGGCGAAGGAAGCGGCGCTGTCGCGATCGGCGTTTTTCGATCGCTTCACCCGAGCGGTCGGCGTCGCGCCGATGGAATACCTGCTCGCATGGCGCATGGAAATCGCCAAGGACCTGCTGCGGCGCGACGAACTGAGCGTGGCGGACATCGCCGAACGCGTCGGCTACGGTTCGGCCAGCGCTTTCAGCATCGCCTTCAGCAGGCAGGTGGGACGTTCGCCGAGCCGGTATGCGCGAGTGGAGCCTGAAACCACCGGCGACGGCTAAGCGACCGCCGCCGGTTCGTAGGTTTCCGCCGCATACGCCGCCGCGCCGAGCAGGCCCGCGCAGGCGTGCACGACCGCCAGCGACGGCACGTCGGCCATGGCCGGCGAAAAGCGGCCCTTGGCTTCGAAGGCCTGACGAAAGCCGCGTGTCCGCATCGCATCCAACAGCTTCGGCACCACGCCGCCGGCGAGGAATACGCCGTCCCAGGCGCCGAGGGTCAGCACCAGATCGCCGGCCATCGAGCCGAACGCCGCGCAGAACAGATCGACGGCTTGCTGGCAGTGCGCATCCCCGGCCGCGGCGTGCGTGTTGATCTGCGCGGGCGACAACGATTCCGCCGCCACGCCCTCGACCTCGCACACCGACAGATACAGATTCACCAGCCCGGGCCCGGATACGAGGCGTTCGCACGACACGCGCCCGAACCTGCGCATCAGACATTCCAGGGTACGCAGGTCTTGCGGCCGCGACGGCGCGAAACCGGCGTGGCCGCCTTCGGTCTCCAGCGGAAAGCAGCGGCCGTTGCGAACCAGCAGACCGCCCACGCCCAAGCCGGTGCCCGGTCCGATCACCGCATACGTTTGCGTGGCGCGCGTGTCGAAGCCCGGCCAGCCGAGCGGACCGATCGCCACAACGTCGTCCGCGCGCAGCCGCGAGATCGCCATCGCCTGCGCGGCGAAATCGTTGATCAGCGCCACCCGCGGCGTCCCCAGCGCGGCGCCGATTTCGGGCGCGCGGATCTGCCAGGGATGATTGGTGATCTGCGCTTCCTCGAAACGCACGCGGCCGGCCACCGCGAACACCGCGGCATCGGCGCGTTCGCCCAGTTCGTCGAGGAAGTGGCGCGCGGCATCGGCGGCGCCCGGGAAATCCGCTGCCGGGTACTCGCGCACGCTGTCGTGCAGCAGCGGCGCGCTTCGCGCCAGTTCCGCCATGGCGAAGCGTGCGTTGGTACCGCCGATGTCGCTGACCAATACCCGCATCAGCGAGCGTCTCCGGAAACGGGTTGCAGTTGCAGCGACGCGAGATCGGGCGTGCCCGATACCGCTTCGACCACCACCGTGTTGCGGCCGCGCGGCAAGGTCACCGGCCGGGATTGATTCACATCGATCGGCGCCAATGCGTCGCCGTTGAGCTTTATCTTCAGCCGACCGGCGCTGCCGCGTACCGTCAACGCGTAATTGCCGGCGGCCTCGACCTCGATCGTGTACTTGAGCCATTCGCCGTTCTGCATCGCGGCCACGCGCAGGCCGTCGGCGGTGCGAATCAGGTCCACGCCGTCGTTGCGATACAACTGCGACGGGTTCCAGTCGCCGCTCGGCTTGCCGCTCTCGTTCGCCGCGGTCAGGTCGAAATAGGCCACGCCGTTGCGGCCCAGATCGAAATCGACCGCGGCCACCTCGCCACCGCCGGACGCGATCGCATTGCGCTTGAACGGCAGGCTGCGGTCGTCGCGCGGCGCGCGCAGCCAGGCATCGACCACGTCGGGATGGCGCGCATTGTTGTGCAGGAGAATGTCGTGGTTGGCCAGGGTCAGCAGCGCCTCGCGCGCCTGCTCGCGGCTCGGTCGCGGGCCCTTGCCTTCCCAGTACGCCAGCACTCGCTCGTAACCCGGGTTGGCGATCACCTGCAGCGGGTTGTTGTAACGCAGCTTCTTCACCGGCCAGTTGGCCCAGCCGATGCTTTCGCCTTCCATGGTTTCGACGGTGCGGGCGAACCAGTCGTTGGAATTCTCGCCGGTCTCGCCGAGCCACAGCGGGATGTTCCAGCGCGCGCGCAGGGCCAGTTGATCCTTGATGCTGTCGCGGCCGGTGCCGTTCCAGTACTTGTGGAAACTCAGCACCAAGTTGTCGTCCCACAGGCCGGCATCGAGCACGCCGCGGTAATTATTGCCCCAGCAGTTGCCTTCGATGATGACGATGTGGCGCTTGTCGACCTCGCGGATCGCCGCGGTGGTGCGCATCAGCAGCTCGCGCAGCGGCGCGTTGCCGGTTTCCTCGCAGCCGTTCTTGTCCTTGGCGCTGGCGAAGCCCCAGTTGGGCTCGTTGATGATGTCGTAGCCGGCGACCGCGGGTTCGTCGCGATAGCGCTGGGCCAGCTTGCGCCACAGCGCGACCATCTTGTCGCGGTTGGCGGCGTCGTCCCACAGCGAGTGCGTGGACGGGTCGCGATCGGAGATGTTGAGGTCGTTGCCCTGACCGCCGGGCGCCGCATGCAGATCGAGAATCACGTACACGCCGTTGGCCTTGGCCCAGGCGATCAGTTCGTCGGTACGACGAAAACCGTCCTCCAGCCAGGTCTGCTGGCCCGGCACCGGCTCTTTCGACACCGGCAGGGTGTAGAGCTCGTAATGCATCGGCAAGCGGATGGAATTGAAGCCCCAGGCCGCCAAGGTGTCGATGTCGTCCTTGCTGACATAGTTGTCCAGCCAGGCTTGGTAGAACACCTGCGTGTCCTGCTCGCCGATCAGATCGACGATGCGCCGGCGGATCGTGTGCTGCATGCCCGGACCGCTGAGCCCCAGCATGTAGCCCTCCTGCAGCATCCAGCCGCCCAGACCCACGCCGCGCAGAATCACCGGGCGGTTGTGTTCGTCGACGATCTGCTGGCCTTGCGCGCGCAGGAATCCCTCGGCCTGGGCCGCTTTCGGCGCGAAGGCCATCGCCACGCACAGACCCACCGAAGCCAGCGCGACGCCGAGGCCGCGCGTGTTGCCGGAACGAGTGTTCATCCGATCACGCGACATTGGCGGGCACCGTCACGCGAGGCGCGCTGGGACAGTACTGGCTGAGATAAGCCTGATGCGACGGCAATGCGCGCACGGTGGCGTCGACCTGGGTGCGGATGTCGTCGAGGAACCGCCGCAGATCGGCCTGGCTCATGGTGTCGGCGGTCGGATGATGGGTCTTCGGCGTGATGCCTTGGCCCATCATCACCTGGATCCACGAGTTCTCGGCGAACAACTCGCCGGGCACGTGGAACACGGTGCCGGTCTCGCGGAACAATTCGATGCGACGGCGCAGCGTATCGGGCAAGGTCATGCTCGACACATATTCCCAGTACGGCGAATCGCGGCGCTCGGTGGCGTGGTAGTGCAGCACCACGAAGTCGCGGACGTGCTGCAGCTCATCTGCCATCTGGGTGTTGTATTCGTCGACACCGGCCTGACTGATGACCTGCGGGAACGAACGGATCAGGTGAGTGATGCCGCGCTGGATCAGATGGATGGTGGTCGATTCCAGCGGTTCGATGAAACTTCCGGCCAGACCGAGTGCGATGCAGTTATGGCTCCAGCACTGCAGGCGCCGTCCCGGACGGAACCGCACCGGCCAGGGATTCTTGAGGATCTCGCCGTCGACGCTATCGAGCAACGCCTGCTTGGCCTCATCGTCGCCGACATGACGGCTGGAATAGACGATCCCGTTGCCGACCCGGTGCTGCAGCGCGATGCGCCACTGCCAGCCCCACTTTTCGGCGATCGCGCGGGTGTACGGCACCGGATCGCATACCGAAGTGGTCTGCACGGCGATGGCGCTGTCGTTGAGCAGCCAGTGCGACCAATCCTCGAAGCCGACGCCCAGGGTTTTGTCGATCAGCAGCGCGCGGAAGCCGGTGCAATCGATGAACAGATCGCCTTCGATCACTTCGCCGCGCTCCAGGCGCAAGGCGGTGATGTAGCCCGAATCCGGATCGGTAAGCACTTCGACGATCTTGCCTTCGATGCGCCGGCACCCGTTGCCCTCGCTCATCGTGCGCAGGAATCGCGCGTACAGGCTGGCGTCGAGGTGGTAGGCGTAGTTCATCCGGTAATTCTTCAGATGCGCGAACTTGCCTTGCAGCGCGGCCTGCAGTTCGACGCAGTAGTCGTCGTAGCTGCCGGCCAGGCCGAGTTCGCGGCCCCGACGCCAGAAATGCTGGAAGCCGGCGCTCCAGTGATCCTTGCCGGTGCTGCCGAAGGAATGGATGTAGCGGTGCTGCTCGGTGGTCCAGTTTTCGAACGAGATACCGAGCTTGATCGTGCCCTGGGTCGAGGCCATGAACTCGCGCTCGTCGATATCGAGCAGGCGGTGGAACGTGGTCAGGGTCGGGATCGTGGCTTCGCCGACGCCGACGGTGCCGATTTCCTCCGATTCGATCAGGCTGATCTCCAGGCTGCCGCCGAGGATCTTGGAAATCGCGGCCGCGGCCATCCAGCCCGCGGTGCCGCCGCCGGCGATCACCACGCGCTTGATCGGTCTGGCTGCGCTTGCATTGCGCTCGGCATCGTTATGCATGGCGTCTCTCAACGGTTCAGGCCGTGTAGCAGGCGCGCGCGCAATTCGCGCGCGCGAAGTTCGTCGATCGGCGCGAGCAGGCCGCGCACCGCTTCGGGAATATGCGCCGCGGTCTGCGCGTCGGCATCGAAGACGTAATGGCGGAACACTTCGCGCCAGATCTCGCGTTGCTCGGGTGGCAGGTCGCGCACGCTCATGATCGCGAGCAGCAACGCGTTCATCGGCGTGTCCATCCACTTCGGTGACTGCCGCCACCAGTAATTGACCAGCACATTGAAGGCATCCAGTGCCTGCATGTGATGCCACCACATGCTCGGGATCAGCACCGCATCGCCGGGCCCGAGTTCGGCGGTTTGCGCGTGGCGCAAGGCGTCGGCGAATCGGGGAAAACGTTCGCGGTCGTGCTGGTAATCGGGCGCGGTGAAATCGACCAGGCTGACTGCCTGTCCGGCCGGGGTGCGATCGAGCGGACCGATGTACAGGTTCTGCAACTGGTCGGGCGGAAACAACGTTACCCGACGCCGGCCGGCGACCACGCAGGCGATGTTATCGGGGACGTCCTGATGCGCGGGGATGCGAGTGCGATTGCCGATCCAGATGCTCGCCAGCGGCTGGGCCGCGCCGAAGCCGAGGTCGTTGTGCTCGCGAAAACCCGGCAGCCAGGTATCGATCGTGGTGGAGCCCACGTAGACAGTGGGCGCCGCCGGATCGTTGAGTTGTTGCAGCAAGCTGTCGAGCACGACCGGCAAGGTCGACTTCTCCTGCGAGAAGCCGAAGCCGAGCATGTCCTCGCGATAGGAAATCCGTCCGCCAGCCTGCGGTGGCGCGATGCTGACCGTGACCGGCGTATCGCGCGCGAAACCCTTGAGGTAGGCGATCGCCTCCTGCGCCGACGCCGCGCCGGCGCGGGCGATCGGCCAATCCGCCGCGAGACCGCGCAAGACGTACGGCCGGGTGGGATGCAGCAAGGCCTCGGGCAGCGCCGCCGCGTCGATACTGTGCAGTTCCTCGATGGCCTCAGCGATCGGCGGCATGACGGCGGTTCACTCGTTCGATCAGGTCGCGCAAGTTCGACATCGAGGCCATCGCCATGTACGCGGCTTCGAGAAAACCGGCTTGCGACAGCTCATGCAGTGCCGCGGCATCGAGTTCGCGCAGGCGTTGTTCGTCGATGGTGTGAAATCCGGTGAGGCGCAGTTCGGATCGGTCGTCCAGGCGGATATCGAGCGCGAACGGTTCCAGCAGGCGATGGCGCAGCAGCGCGGCGATGAAGTCCGCATTGTCGCGCAGGCCGTCGTGCAGCGCGCGCAGCATCGAGGCCATGTGGTCGAGGTACGCGGTGGTGCCGCCATGTTCGAGAAACAGCGGCTCACCCTCGGCCGCATCGCCGCGGGCGACGCGCGGATGAGCCAGGTCGATATGGATCATCGGTTCGTCGTCGGCGATGCCGATCAGAAACGGCAGGCGCTGGACCGCGATCGGCAGGTAATGCGCGTCCCAGCGTTGGGTGCCGGAACCTTCGCCGTCGAGAAACAGGTTTTCGTCCGGCCGCAGGCCCAGCAGCGCCATCGGCTGGAAACCGCCGTCCGCGGTCTTCTGGAACACCACCGGGTAGTGCGCCTGCAAGTCGCGGAACTCGCGGAAGAAGGTCGGCGCCAGCATCGTATCGTCGCCGTAGCGAGCACCGCGGGCGGTGATCACGCGCAGGTCGTGATGGTCGATGTTGTTGAGCAGTACGGCTTGGGGCATCGCGGTTTCCAGGATCGGTGCGGGCCATGAGTGAGCGTGGCGCCCAGCGGGTGCGGATTCCGCGGAACACCAGCCGCGGCGCAGGTTTCCGCGGGGCTGCGCCCGCGGTGGCTGCTCCGGAGGAGAATGTACCCGTGGCGCACCGAGGGGAAGGCCCGCGCATCGCCGGCGCATCGGGCGCCGGACCGTGGCCGAAGACGATGGCCGCCATGCCCTCACCGTCGACGTCGCATGGGTCTGCCGAAGCAGTAGTCCCGTGCGCGCCGACGGCAAGGCGTGGCGATCGCCGCGATCAGAACTTGTAGCGCACCCCGAACATGTAACGCGGCCCGGACTGATCGTAGGAATACAACTGGCGCGAGTTGCGCCCGTGTGTACGCATGGTCTCGTCGGTGATGTTGATGCCTTCCAGCGACAGCACCAGATTGTCGTTGACCGCGTAGCTGACGTTCATGTCCAGCTGCCCGTAAGCCTCGACGTAGGCGGGATTGGCGCCCTTGCCGTCGCCGAGCGAGGTCAGGAACTTGTCGCGCCAGTTGTAGGCGGCGCGCGCCTGCCACGGGCCCTTTTCGTAGAACGCGACGAGATTCGCCGAATCGCTCAGGCCGGTCATCGCGAACTGGGTGCCCAGGCGCCCGTCGTTATAGGTCAGACCGGAATTGACGATGGTGTAGTTCGCCGCCAGGCCGAAGCCCGAGTCGCCGAACACGTGTTGCAGGTTGAACTCCCAGCCGTCGAGCGTATCGGAGCGGTTGTTGACCGGCGCGGTGATGTTGAACGTCAGGACCGGATCGCCGGGCTGGCCGGTGATCGTGCCGGTCGCGATGCCGTTGGCGTCGACACCGGTTCTGACCACGCCGGGTTGGCCGTTATAGGTGTTGAGGATGAAGTTGCGGATGCACGGCCGGTCGGTGGCGGCGCAGCCCTGGGCGATGGCCTGATTCCAGTACGCGCCGCCCGCGGGTGTGTGCAGATCCGGATACGGGGTCTGACGGCTGACCTGATCGGCGATGAAGTTGTCGATCTTCTTGCGGAAGTAGCCGACCGAGAAATAGCTCGATTCGCCGTAGTACCACTCGTAGGACAGGTCGAAGTTGCGCGATTCCAGCGGCTTGAGCCCGGGATTGCCCGCGCCGCCGCCGCCGCCGTCGTAGCGCGCCTGACCGCCGACGCCCAGCGCCGGATTCAGGCTGCTCCAGTTCGGCCGGCCGATCGACTCGCCGTAGCTGGCGCGCAGCTTCATGCTGTCGGTCAGGTCGACCGACACGTCCAGGCTGGGCAGCCAGTACTTGTAGTCGCCGTCGAGATTGCGGAACTCCGAACCGGAGTAGCGGATGATGAATTCGTTCTCCGACAGCCAGTCGATACCCGACGGCGCCGGCTGCAGCGCCGAGGCCTTGACCTTGGTGCGCTCGTAACGCACGCCAGCGGCGAGGTTGACCGGCAGCTTCCACTCGAAGGTATTGCTCCACTGTACGTAGAAGCTGCTCGACTCCTCGCGCACCTGGCTGTCGCCCACGGTGCGGTTGGCGGTGCTGCCGGGAACCGCGGCGCCGCTGTAGTCGAACGACGCGCGGTAGTCCTCGCGCGAGCCCTTGCCCGCGGCGACCCACGCGTCCTCGGCCAGCTGGCGGACCTGATCGAAGTCGAACAGGAAGAACGAATCGGTGAAGTTCGGATCGTTGCTGCCGCTGACGCCGTTGAAGAAATCGCCCATGTGCTGCAGGCGCCAGACCGAATCGGGGTAGTCGTTGACGCTGGTGGCGCCGCCCCAGGTATCGAGCTGGACGTTGGTGAAGGCCGAGCGGTTTTCGTAGTCGGTCGAGGCGACGCCGAAATTGAGCTTGGAATAGTTCTGGAACTCGAACTCGCCGTTGGCCTGGAATTGTTCGATCTTCGCGCGGTGCATGTCGTTGCGGAACACCGAGCCGGCGACCAGCATCTGCGCCGGGTCGATCGCGGTCATGCCGGCCGGCAGGTGCAGCGTCAGCACCGGGAAATCGCGGCTGAAGTCGATGGTATTGCCGGCTCGGAAGAAGCCGGCGGCGCCAAGCGTGTTGCTCGAGCCGTACGGGCTGTCGGGCGAGGATTCGGCGGTGGAGCGGTGGTAGTCGAAGTTCAGCTTGAAGTTGTCGGCCACGCGCCAATCGACATTGAGGCCGACCGACTTGTTCTCGCGCTTGACCGCGGTCTTGCTCGCGCCGTTGGCGAAGTCGGAGTTGCCGTTGTAGCGCTCGTCGTAATAGGTCGGCGAAGAACCTGAGCCCTTGGTCCACGAACTCGTGCCCGGAGTGAAGTTCAACCACACCGACATGTCGTTGCGCAGCTGCTCGATCTTGTTCTGCGAATAGGTGTAGTCGAGCGTGGTGGTGAGGTTGTCGGTCGGCGCCCACTGGAAGGTGAGCTGGCTGTTGACGCGTTCGCGTTTGACCGAGTTGATGCTGTAGCCCAGGCTTTGCGGCATCGAGTAGACGTCGTTCGGGCCGGGGCGGTTGGTGATGTTGCCCGAACCGGGCTGGCCGGGCAGCGGCAACGCCGAGCCGGCGCCTTCGCCGTTGGGCTGCGGGGTATCGATAAACGGACGCCAGCCATTGCCCGACGCCACGAACGCCGAGGCCGAGCCGGATTCGCGCTTGAGGTAATTCGCGCTCAGCGCGATGCCGAAGCGACCGTCGGCCGAGGTGTTGCTGAAGATGCCGGACGCGTCCGGCGTCACCGAATCGCCCTTGTAGGCGCCCGGCAGATCGTCGTCGGAGCCGTCCCAGATGCCCTTGATGCCGGCATTGGCGTGCAGGCCGGGATTGTCCAGCGGCCGCGCGGTCTTGATGTTGATCGTCGCGCCGATGCCGCCGGTGGGCGTGGCGGCGCGGCTGGTCTTGAACACCTCGACCGCGGAAATGGATTCGGCCGCCAGGTCGCTGAATTCAAACGCGCGGCCGCCGGTCGCGGTCGGCATCTGCCGGCCGTTGAGCAGCACGAGATTGAAGTCCGGGCCGACGCCGCGCACGGTCACGCGCGAGCCTTCGCCGTTGCTGCGGTCGATCGACACGCCGCTGATGCGCTGCAGCGCCTCGGCCAGGTTGGTGTCGGGGAACTTGCCGATGTCCTCGGCGGCGATGCCGTCGACGACACCCTGCGCATCGCGCTTGAGGTTCATCGACGAGGTCAGGCTTCCCTTGATGCCGGTGACGACGACCGTGTCGAGCGTCCTCGCATCGCGCTCGCCATCGGGTTTGGGCTGCTCGTCGGCAGCGGTGCCCGGCGTGGTCGTGGTCGTCTGTGCGTACAGCGGCTGGCCGAGCACCAACAACAGTGCGGACGCCAGCATGGTGTGCCGCGGGGCAACACGCGTTTGCTTCATCGAAACTCCTCCCCAGGATCTTGCGATGGATATGCAGGTACATCCTGCATGCCCCGAAAGTGCCGCGGGGCGATTTGACACGCGGACTGACAGCGCTGTCAATAAAACAGGACATGGGCTGCTACGGACTCGACAGAAAGCGTTTTCTCGGCCGATTTATTTGTCGCGGCGCAACATGGCGATGGCGCGAAACGGCCTTGCGTCGCGGGATGGACGATGCGTGTGCGCATTCATGAAGGGATAGCGCGCCTCGGAGCGCTTCATGCGACCGAGCACGCCCGCCACGCGTCCTGGCAATAAGGCAGCAGCAGCCTGTGTCTTGGCGTCCGACGCTTTGCTGACCGGGGTGCGCGCGACGGTCCCGCGATCGCCTGCGCACGCGCGGCAACCGGTCACGCATCGCAACTGAGACCGTCGGCCGATATGCGCGATCGCGCAGGCGCGCCGATCCGCCCGGGGCCGGGAAAGCGGTCGCGAGTATCAGTTATGCAGCCCGACGCGTGCTATCGATTCGCGCGATAGCGGCGTGCTTGCCGCCGCGGCTGGAGCGAGCGGAACTGTGCGCTACGGCCGGTTTTGCGCGGAGCACTCGAAGGCGGACGCAGTCGGACAGGGGCGCGCCATGGCGAACGACAAGGACGAAGGCGATACAGGCGGGCCATCCGCGTACGACAAGCCGACCACGCTTGCGTCGCCGCCCGGCCTCGATGGGCCGCCGCGCGGGCCGCATCGTCTCGGCCCGGCGGTGTTGACCGATTCAGGCGCGCGCGCGCGACTGTTCGCCGATCCGGATTTCGGCTTTCGCCATCGCACAAGTACGGCCGGAATTTCGATCCGGCACCGGCAGTTCGTCGGACAACGCGCGCACGTCGAACCGGTGCCGTCGCGATCCACCGATCCGCTGTTGTCGGAAACGTCCGGTGCGGTCGCGGCGGTCACGCGCTGGCTGCGATCGGAGGGCGTCGATGTCGACGGGCGGCCCGATATCCATCGTTGCGACGGCGGCATGTCGCATCTGACCTATCGCCTGCGCTACGACACGCACGACCTGGTGTTGCGCCGGCCGCCGCCGGGGCAGGGCGGGTTGCAGCGGATGCGGCGCGAGTTCGCCTTGCAGGCCGCGCTGCGACCGCACTGTCCGGTCGCCGACATGCTCCGCTTGTGCGCGGATCAACGCATCGTCGGAACGCCGTTCTATGTCATGCGCTACGTTCCGGGGATCGTGCCTCGCCGGCGATCGTTCGGCGGCGTCGCCTTGTCGATCGGCGATGCGCGGCAGGTGTGCGTCAACCTGCTGGAGCAGATGCTCGCGCTGCATCGGATCGATCCGCGTTCGCTGGTCTCGAAGGATCTGACATTGGCGCCACCCAGCGCGAGCCATCTGCGCAAACTGCTGCTGCACTGGTTGAGCCGTCATGCTCGGCTCAGGACCTGGAACGGCGCCGATCTGCGCGCGATAGGCCAGTGGTTGCTCGATCACGTGCCCGAGCAACGTCACGCCGCGTTGCTGCACAACGATTGGCGGCTCGACAACATCGTCTTCGACGCGGCGCGGCCGACGCGCATACGCGCGGTGCTGGATTGGGAATTCGCCGGCGTGGGCGATCCGTTGATGGATCTGGGCATACTGCTGTCGTACTGGACCGAGCCGGGCGACCACTTCGTCGCGCGGCGCTATCAGTGGCAGCCGTCGCACTTGCCCGGGATGTTCGGCCGCGAGGAACTGCTCGATCGCTACCTGAGCGCCTCCGCGCGCGGCAGCAAGGACTGGGCGTTCTATCGGATCTTCGGTTTGTTCCGCTACCTGCTGACCTTGCAGGAGCTGCATCACCGGCATGTAGTGCAGGGCGGCGAAGAAAAGCAATTCTTCCGCGGCATCTGGGTGCTGACGCATTACGTCAAGTGGACATGCCGCGGGTTGATGCGACATGCCTAGCCTGAGTTGGCATGAGCGGATCATGGGCGATGTGTCCGGTTCGCTGGATCGGCTCGCGTTTCTTCCCCGCGGCTGGCGCTATCGGATCGTATCGGCGGCGCTGGGCCGGCAAAGTCGGTATTTCCACACCCACGGCTTCCGCATCGTCGCCATCGAACCGGGCAAGGTGTCGATTTTGGCCGGCAATCGTCGTCATCTGCGCAATCGCGCCGGCGGCATTCATTCGATGGCGGCGAGCCTGGCCGGCGAATATGCCGCCGCGCTGGTGGTCGCGCAGCATCTGGCGCGTGGCGCCAAGCTCGTGGTCAAGGCGGTGCAGGCCGATTTCCGCAAGCCGCTCAGTGGCGACATCCAGGCCAATGCGTCGATCGACGCGGCGCAGATCATCGCCGTGACCGGTTCAAGCGAAGGCAAGGCACGCATCGCGATGCAGGTGATCGATGCGAGCGGCCAGGTGCCGATCCGCGGGCATGTGGATGTGGTGTGGCGCTCGCCCACGCGCGTGGACGCTCTGTCGTGACGCTTGGCCAAAACAGCCGCGGTGGATTGGGTCTTCCACTACGGAAACCACGGACCGCTTTTCACCCTGTCGACGGAAACAAAATGTCCGACCCATCACCCACGCCACCTCGATCCTCCGACCGCCAGCTTCGCGTCACCCGACTCGCGGCCTGCTTTGGTTTCATGGTCGTCCAGCTCGACATCACCATCGTCAATCTGGCGCTGCCGACGCTGGCGAACGATCTGGCCGCCGACATCTTCGGCCTGCAGTGGGTGGTGGATGCCTATACCTTGCTGTTCGCCTCGTTGCTGCTGTCGGCCGGCGCGATCAGCGATCGCTTCGGCGCCAGACGCAGTTTTCTGATCGGCCTGAGCGGATTTCTGCTGACCTCGGCGGCATGCGGCCTCGCCCAGAGCGTGACCCAACTGGTGGCGGCGCGCGCCGGCCAAGGGCTGTTCGCCGCCTTGATGGTGCCGTCCTCGCTGGCCTTGCTCAATCACGCCTTCGCGCACGACACGGCGCAGCGCGCACGCGCCATGGCGGTGTGGACCGCTTCGGGCGCCGCGGCGGCGGCAATGGGCCTGCTGCTGGGCGGCGCGCTGCTGCAAACGCTCGGGTGGCGCAGCATCTTTTTCGTCAACCTGCCGCTGTGCGCGCTCGGCATCGTGCTGGCCTGGCGCATCGCGGAAACGCCGCGCAAAGCCGACAGGCGCCTCGATATGGCCGGGCAGGTGTTGGCGGTGGTCGGCCTGGTCGGTTTGATCGGCGCGATCATCGAGACGCCGCGCCTGGGATTCGATCATGCCGTAGTGCTGGGTGGATTCGGCCTGGCCGCGGCATGCGCCATCGCGTTTGCGATCGCGCAGACACGGGTCGCGCAACCGATGTTGCCATTGGCGCTGCTGCGCTTGCCCAACTTCAGCATCGCGCTGCTATCCGCCATCGCGATCAGTCTGGCCTACTACGGCCTGATCTTCGTCATGAGCCTGTACCTGCAGCAGTTCGCCGGCTATACGCCGCTGCAGACCGGTCTGGCCTATGTGCCGCTCACCTTGGCCTTCATTGCCGCCAATCTGCTGGGTGGCCGGCTGCTGGCAAGCCGCGGCTTCCGCGTCACGATCCTGTCGGGTCTGCTGTTGTGCGCGTCGGGCTTCGCGTGGCTGGGGCGTCTCGGCGATGGCGACAGCTACCTGTGGATATTGCCCGCGTTCCTCGCCGTTCCCGCCGGCATGGGGCTGGCCATGCCGGCCACCACGACGATGATCCTGGCCAGCGTGGACCGGTCCTGGTCGGGCACCGCCGCCGCGGTGCTCAATGCAGTGCGCCAGACCGGCGCGGCGCTGGGCGTGGCCTTGTGCGGTCTGTTATTGGCCGATGCGGTTCGCATCGATGCCGGCCTGCGAATCGTCTGCGTTGTTTGCATGGTCGGGCTGCTGTTATCGGCGGATTTGTCGTGGCGCTATATCCGTGACGGCGGTTCGGCCTGAGCCGATAACATTTGGGTCACTATCGGCGGCTTTGCGCAGCGCTTGTGTGCGATGCCAAGTATCGCGGCGACCTGTTTTTCGACCGCTTCATTCCATGTCTTCGCGCCGTCGCCGAACGTCGCGATGCAGCCCGACAGTGCGAGCGAAAGTTAAGCGCGCGGCTCATTTGACAGTTGTCGATACCGCTGTTTAGAGTGCCGAGGCGGTATCTCTTGAGGTACGTCGCCGATGAAAATCGGTTCGCGGTGAGAGGCCGCAAGGCTCGAAATCGATGTCCGGTGCGACGGAGTTTCGCCACACGGAGCCGCCGTCTGCCGGGCGACATTCAGTACTCAAGGAGGACCTGCAATGCAAAGCAACGATATCGTCTCCGCCTGGCTCACCGGCGCCAACAACGTCGGCGGTTACAAGAATCCGGCGGGACCGCTCTACATCGAAGGGGAGATCGCGATGGACGAAGCGATGAAGACCCCGTTGACCCACTCCACTTCGATATCGACCTGCCCAAGCGGTCGCTGCTACTGCTGCATGTAAGCCGTTCACGAGGTCGTCGGCGCGCAACCCAGCCGGGTTGCGCGTCGTCTCGGTACTGATTCGGTACTTTCATGGGCCGACGGCCCGCTCTCCCAAATTCCATCCCGGTGTCGCAATGACCGAAAGCCGTATCCACGAGGGCTTCGGTCCGATCATCGATCACTTCACCGCGGCCGCGCGCGACGCGTTCGACACTCGGCTCGCGGCCTTGCCCGCCGGCCTCGACCCACACGAATCCGAACTGATCCGCGCGGCGCTCGCGCAGGCTCTGTACGAGAACGCGCGACTCAAGCTCAACCGGGTGCTGTTGCTCGAACTGCATGCGGCCAAGCTCGGCGGCGAGCTCACCGCCGAAGACGAAGCCGGCCGCTTCGCCCAGTTCGTCGCCAAGGCGCTCAGCCCGGAATTCGCCGAACTGTTGCGGCATCGCTATCCACCGCTGCGCGAGCGTCTGCAACGCGCGCTGGATCAGCAATGCGCGGCGATCGAAACATTGGCGGCGCGCCTGATCGCCGATCGTGCGGCGCTGGCCGAGTTCATGGGCACCGCGCCCGGTCGCCTGATCAAGCTCAGCCTCGGCCAGGGCGACCTACACGAAGGCGGGCAGACCGTGGCCCGGCTGACGTTCGAAGCCGGGCAGGTCATGTACAAGCCGCGCTCGCTGCGCATCGACGCGGTGTTCGATGCGTTCCTCGCCCAGTTGTTCGACGAGGAGCAACGCATCCGCGTGCCGGCGGTGCTCGAACGCGACGACTACGGTTGGGCCGCCTTCATCGATCATCGCTACTGCGACGGCGACGAGGAACTGCGCCGCTTCTATCGCGGCCTCGGCCATTGGTTGGCGATGCTGCGTCTGCTCGGCGGCACCGACATCCACCTGGAGAATCTGGTCGCGGCCGGTCCGGTGCCGGTGGTGGTCGATGTCGAGAGTCTGTTCGCGGCCGCGCGGCCGGTCGCATCGTCGAACTACGGCCAGGCCTACGACCTCGCCCAGACCCTGATCCAAGACTCGGTGCTGCGTACCGGCATCGTGCCGTTCCGTTCGCGCAGCGTGGGTTTCGGCCGCGCGGACTTGTCCGCCGCCGGCTCCTTGCCGGGCGAACAGCCGCAATTGCAGGTCCCGGTCATCGCCGACGACGGCACCACCGCCGCGCGGGTGGAACTGGTCGAAGCGGACATGGAGCGGTCGCAGAACCACCCCAGTGCGAACCCCGATGTGTCGCGTTACTGGGACGAGATCACCGAAGCTTTTCTCGACGCCTCGCATCGGCTGCGCCGGCTCGACGCGGACGGCCGGCTCGCGCCGTTGCTCGCCGCGTTCGAAGGCTGCCGCGCCCGCGACGTGCGCCGAACCACCCAGGTCTACGTGGAAATCGGCCGCATGCTCTGGCATCCGGCGTCGCTGCACGAGGAAGCCAAGGCGATCGAGCGCGCCCGCACCCTGTTCTCCAGCGCCACTGGAGGCGCGCAGCCGTCGCTGGAAGATATCGCCGGCGAAATCGAAGCGCTGCGCTACGGCGACATCCCGATCTTCGCGCTGTCGCTTTCGCCCGAACGCATCGCCGCGACGCTCGCCAACTGGCGCGGCATGCGGATCGAACTGGAGGAAATGACGATCCGCAGTTCGCTGGTGGTCACCCAGCTCAACAGCGGCGCGGATGGTCCGGATCAACGCGACAGCCGATCGCATTACGCTCGCCATCCGCATCGCGACCGCCTCGACGAACGCAGGCGTCGGCTGGCCGCCGACACGATGCGGCGTCTGTTGCAGCTCGCCGTGCGCGGCGAAGACGGCTCGGTCACCTGGATCACGCCGGAAAGTTTCGGCAGCCAGGGCTGGCATGTGCAGCCCTTGGGCGCCGACGCGTATTTCGGCCTCGGCGGCGTGGCGGTGACTTTGGCCGGCTATCGCCATGAAGTCGCGCACGGACGCGCTGATCCAGTGGCGGGCGTGGATGAAGCGCTCGAAGGCGCCTTGCTCGCCCTGCAGACCTTCGTCGCGGCTCAGACGCCTGCGACAGTGGGCGGCTTCACCGGCGACGGCAGCCGCATCTGGGCCTGGCTGGTGTTGCACGATCTGCTGGGGCGGCCGCAATTGCTCGCCAATGCCTGCGCATGCGCGGCGGCGCTCGAGCAAAAAGGCTTCGACGACGATCCCAGCCTCGATATCACCGACGGCAGTTGCGGCGCCATCTTGCCGTTGCTGGGCCTCGCCGAGGCGAGCGCCGATCCGCGCTGGCTGGCGCTCGCCGCGCGCGCGGCGTCGCATCTGGAATCGAAAGTACGGGTCGACGAACAGGGCACTTATTGGCTGACCGCGGGCATCGCCGATCCGATCGGCGGCTTCGCCCACGGCGGCTACGGCATCGGCTGGGCCTTGGCGCGTCTGGCCCGGACCGAGGCCGGCAGCGAAGCCGATCGTCGACGCTGGAACGCGCTCGCCGAGGGCGCCTTCGCCTTCCAGGATTCGCTGTTTGACGCGGCGGTCGGCAACTGGCGCGACGTGCGCATGAAGGACACGGTCAACTTCCCCACATGGTGCAACGGCGGGGTCGGCATTGGTCTGGCCGCGGCCGATCTGTATGCACGCGATGGCAACTCGCGCGATCTGCGCGACCTGCGCCGCGCGGTGGCGGCGTCGCGCGGCCAATGGGGTTTCACCCACACCCTCTGCCATGGCGATTTCTCGCTGTGGGAACTGCTGGTGCGCGCATCGGCGCTCGATCCGCAAGGCTCCGCGATCGATTTTGATGAGGCGACCGCCGAAGTCGTTTCGGCGATCGAGGAGCACGGCATCGTCGGTGGCATCACCCGTCAGGCATTCACGCCCGGGCTGATGACCGGTCTGGCTGGGGCGATTCATGCGCTCAACCGCATGCATCCCGATTGCGATCTGGCCTCGCCGCTGCTGCTCGAATGCCGGCGGAAAACTACGGCGAAGGTGCGCGAGACGATGATCGACACGGATGCGCTGGCTATCTCGTAGGCGACCGTCCTTGATAGCGGATGTCGTTTCGCATTGAACGGTCGGTTCTCTCGGCAGCGTCAGAGCCGAGCGTTCGCCCAGAAACGCCGCAACGCTTCAGGCCCTTTGCGAGCTCACCAGATCGCCGTTCGAACCGCGTTCGAACAAGCGATGCTCTCGCGGTTGCTCCGGATTCCAGCCCGCCGTGATCGCGGCATCGATCGCCCAACGCACCAGTTTCGGAGTGACGGGGGCCAGTTCGAAAAACTCGTGGCGCCGTTCGCTGGGCGCCGTGATGATCGGGCCATAGTTCAGCCATGGATCGTCGAAGCGGAAGCGGACTTCGAGCGGGAAATCCTTGCGCCCTCCCTGCTTCGACCAGACTTTCAAGACGACGTGGTTGGGATTGATGGGGCGAATGAGCCACAAGTACTTGGCCGCTCCAATCGTCATCAGCCGGGGTCGCGCTTTCGTGGGCATGCGGGTCTTTCTGGGATTCGCGGCAATAGGTAACGAATGAGGGGATCCGCTTACAGCGAATCGCCCGCGGCATTATGGATCGTTGTTGCGCGTAAGCCCGCAGCGATACATCGATGGAACAGATCGAAGCATCCGCGATCGGCCAGGCGCAAACGCGCTGCGCTAGCATGAGCCGTGTTGAACTCGCCAAGTGGAGTGGTGCTTTGTCGTTCTCAGATCCCCAAGTGGTTGCCCGTTACGCACAAGGCCCGGTCAGGCAGGTTCCCGGCTTTCACGCCCTGCAACGGATGACGGCGTTGCTGCTTGCCGAGGCGGTTCCTGGCGATGGCGAAGTGCTCGTTCTCGGCGCCGGCGGCGGCCTGGAGTTGAAGGTTTTCGCCGAAGCGCAGCCCGAATGGCGCTTCGTCGGCGTGGACCCGTCGGCCGAGATGCTGAAGCTGGCGAGCGAAACCCTGGGCCCGCTCGCGTCGCGGGTCGATCTGTGCGAAGGCTATATCGACACCGCGTCGGTCGGCCCGTTCGACGGCGCGACCTGTCTGCTGACCCTACATTTTCTGCCCGCCGAAGAACGCCTGCGCACGCTGGTCGAACTCAGGCGACGGCTAAAGCCCGGCGCGCCGTTGATCGTGGCCCACCACAGCGTTCCCGGCGATCGCAAGCTGCAATGGCTCCATCGCTATGCGGCATTCGCGGTGGCGTCCGGCGGCATTCCCGCGCAGGACGCGGACAAGTCGGTCGCCGCGCTCGGCAGCCGGCTGCCCATGCTTTCGCCCGAACAGGATGAGGCGCTGCTGCGCGAGGCCGGATTCGAAACGGTCGAACTGTTCTTTGCCGCGTTCACGTTCAAGGGATGGGTGGCGTACAACCCGTCCTGACGGGGACTGATCGGAAATCCACGGGCCGCTACCTTCCGCCTAGATGCCTGCACGCTTGGCCGGCTTCACGCTCGCTTCCCGCCAGCGACACAATCGCCGATTAGATTTTCATTCCACGGTCAACCGCGAAGGAATGGCGATGAAGTCCAGGCGTTGCATCGAATCCGTTCGCCGACCCTCATGAAACCGGCGCCGGCGCGGGCTGCGCAAGGAAAGATTCGTCTGCTGGTTGCGGTGGCCGTCGTCCTGACGCTGTATCTGGGGTGGCAAGCCTGGCTGGCGACATTGCGCGCGGATCTCTCGGCGCACAAGTTCGCGGTCACGGTCTCCAACCAACGCAGCGACACCTACGTCTGGGTGAGCGACAAGGTGCATGCGGCCGTCTGGGTTCCAGGGTCGGATGCCGGGGACGATTCGGTGGCCTTTGCCTGGGGCAAGCTGGTGTTGCCAGGCCATCGTCTTGGAAGCGGTTATCAAGTGTCGGAGCGAAGTACCGTAAGCGGGTTCGTCGAACTGGACCCTGAGTTCGAGCTCCAGCGCCATATCCGCAACGGCTATGAGCTGAAACTTTCCGTTTATGTCATACCGCGCGGCTATTACTCGGCCGATTTCCCGTTTCGGCTTGACCCGGACATCGAGTTGGGCAATGCCTTTGGCAGGGTCTTGTTGACGCGCGGCTTTCCGGCCAAGGTCATCGCGCTCAAATACCGGCCGTAGCGGCATGTCGACGGCACGCAGCTCAGGAGTCGAGCCGCAATGCAGGCATCGCTTACAAAAATCCGTTTGCGCACGGCCTTGGCGATCGCGTCCCCGCCGGTTGGAAGCTATTTCGCCATAGCGTTGTTCAAAGCGACGCCGGAAGACCCACTGGGCGCCGCGCTCATAGCCACGGCCATGATTGCGTTTTCCATCATCCTCGGCGTTGGATTCTCGATCGACGCGCTGGAGATGGGCGAGCGGCCACGGTGGCTTGCCGTCATTGCGCTTCTCGCCAATGGCGCGGCGGCTTTCGGTTGCGTCGCCGCGGCGATTTCGGCATGAGGGTGCATGGCCGACACGGAGCGCACGCTGGAGCGATCTTCCTTGGTATGGGCTGCGATCGTGTAGGCTCGCGTCTGACGACGGGATCGAGCCGAATAAGCTTCGCGAAGCGGCCGACTCGATGTCGAGACCGATTGGAGAGGAGCTCGTTCGCATGCCGACTGGAAACCTGTTCGCCGATGCCGATGCGCCTGCCCAGGGCGAACGCTTCGAGACCTTGCTCACGCACAAGAACCTTGTCGTCGAACGCATACTCAGCTCCGCCGCGACGGTTCCGATGGAGTACGTGCAGGCCCAGGACGAGTGGGTCGCGTTGCTGCAGGGGGAGGCGACCCTGGAGGTGGCGGGCGAGGCCATCGAGCTTCGGTCCGGAGGTTATGTCTTCTTGCCCGCCGGCACACCGCATACCGTGCGGCGGGTTTCGCAGGGCGCGGTCTGGCTGGCGATTCATCTGCATCCGGCGCCGATGCCGAACGATTGAGGCGCCAAGCGACGAGCGCATCACTCGCTGCGATGCGCTCGCGCAGTTCGGCCGGAGGCTGCGCGTTCGCGGGTTGATTGGTTATGCTGGGTCATAAACCAAGGACGAACGACAGTGAAGAGTTTGCTTTCGGCCATTTGCCTGATGTCCGCGGCCTTGCTCGGCGGACCCGCTCATGCCCTGGACTGCCGCAAGGCGTCGACCGCACTCGAACACAAGATCTGCGCGGACCCGCGCTTGCGCAAAGCCGATGCCGCGATGAGCAAGGCCTATTTCGAGCTGCTGGGTCTCGCCACGGATGCGGATGTGCGCGCCGCCTTGATCAACAGCCAGCGTCGCTGGATCGCCGCGCGCGAGCACGACCTCGGCGCGCTCGGAAACGACGAGGGCGCGCCCGACGCCGACGAGCAACGCGCGATCCTGCTCGACGCCACCACGGCGCGCACCGAAAGCCTGACCGAGCGCGTCGGCGGAACGCCGAAGTTCATCGCCGTCGCTCTGAAGCAGCGGGCGAATGCCGCGGCCTACAGCGGCGGCTCCTTCGCCGGCTACCGCGCCAGCTGCTCGTTCGTGCCGGATCGGCGGGATCCCAATGTCTATTCGTACAACTGCTTCGGCGTGATGAACGTGCAGAACGGCGATCGCGTATGCAGCGTCAGCGAGGATTTCGCCAGCTATTACGTGGTGACGCAGCGCGCCGTCGCCGACATCGTCAACGGAAAACCGCGAGTGATCGCCGCCTGCGTCGACAGCCAATGCCCCGGTCTGTCGGTCACCGGACAGGCCGTCGGTTGGAACTTCAAGCCGACAGCGGAGCAGGCCGCCATCGTCGAAAGCTTCGGCCCGCTGAGCAAGCTCGACCCGGATATCGCCGTGCTGAGCGATGACGATGACTGGTTGGCCGTTCCGGGCTTGCGCGCCGATCAGGGTTGGCTCAATGCCTGCCTGACCGACAAATCCTTTCCGGCGCGCGATCGCGTTCCGGGTGGGCGCGGCCGCAAGGAAGGCGACGCGGCTTCGCGATAATTTTCCGGTCGAACCGGTTGAAGCCGACAGCATCGAGTGCTGCCGGCCCTGCATACAGACGGCGAGCGACGCTACGACGCGATGAGCGCTGTCGACTTCGGCCGCGCACGGCACGCATGTCGCCGTTTCTTGAGTCGCGAAATCGTGGCGGCCCGAAAGCGCGGTTGAATCCAGACCAATCGACCCGGCCCAAACCGCATCGCGGCTCGGCCGGGTCGGGGCGAATGGATCGTCGTCTACACGGCCCAGGATGGCTCAGTGGCCCTTGCCGTTACCTTTGCCGTTGCCCTTATCTTTGCCGTTGCCGTTGCCGTTGCCGTTGCCGTTGCCGTGGCCCTTGTCCTTGCCGTGGCCCTTGCCGCCGCCGTGCGATTCGCCGCCTTTGTGGCTCTTTCCCTTGCCGTGGCCTTGCGAAGACGGATGGCCGGAGTCGTACGAGCGGTGATCGGGTCCTTTCGACTTGCCATGGCCCTTGCCGGGTCCATGATCGGCCCAGTTCACGTGCACGGACTGATCGACGCGGATCGGATAGCCCCAGCGGTCGTAAGTCGTCACCGCGCCGCGCTTGAGCGCATGGAACGCGGGCGAGCCGGGCTTGATGCCCATGCGCTTGGCGACCGCGCCCCAACCCTGTCCGGGGTTGCGGTCGTACTCGCGCACGACGTTCTGGCACGGCACGCCGAGCGAATGCGCGAGCGCGCAGGCGTAGTACACATCGCCCGGCGCCCAGCGCCGACGCTGCAGCAGTTCTTCGACGTACGAACGCGGCGCGCCGTAATAGCCGCTGATTTCGTCGACGAAAGGCTGCGGGTAACGGCGGCCGTAATCGTTGATCTCGCCCAACCGCGTATCGACCCAGACGTCGCCGGTGCGGATGTTGTAGCCGATGGTCTGGGCCTGCGCCGACAGGGCCAGGGAAAAGCTCAAGCCGAGCATCAGGCATAGAGCGGAACGCTTCAGGGATTTCATCGCAAGCACCTCGTCGTAGTGCATCACAGCGGGAACGGCGATCGCGCGGCATCCGTCGGCGCGCCGTGGCGAGAGCTTAGCGCCAAAGACCGCCAGTGGCGGGACCGAGCCGCGGCCGTTCAGCGGCGATGCCGGGGCATGACCGGGAGGTGGGCTAGAGACGGGTCCGATCGGGCCTGTTGGCGCCAGGTTCATGAGCGATGCAGGCCTGTGCCATGGAATGCCGGAGGCTGCTCACGGCGAGTGGACGTCGCCATCGACGTCCGCTCATCCTGGTTCATACGCCCGTCGTTTCGTCGCGGGCGCGGCGGATCAGCGTTCGGGTTCCCACACGAAGCTGTCGCCCTGAGCCTTGAACTGGCCCAGGCCGGGGAACGGGAAATGCACGGCGTACACGCGCAGCTTGCCGTCGGCGGCGCGTTGCATCAGCGCGCGCCGGCTGGTTTGCGCCAGCGGTGCGTTCTGGTCGTACTGCACGGTCCACTCCGGGCGCTGCACCGAGATCACGAAGTGATGCGCGCTGTCGCCGATGTAGAGCAGGCGCTGATCGCCCGAGGCGATCTCGTAGGCGCTGTGGCCCGGCGTATGTCCGTCGACGGCCACAGCGGTGACCACGCCGGGCACGATCGCCGCGCCGGGCTGGAAGGTCTCGACCTTCGGCGCGATCGCGGCGACCAGCTTGGCGGATCCGTCGTCTTTCTTCATCGCATCCCATTCGGGCGCCGACAGATGGATCCTGGCGTTGGCGAAGGCGAGCGCGCCGTCCTTGCCGAGCAGGCCGCCGACATGATCGGGATGGTGATGCGAGAGGAAGATGTCGGTGACCTGCGAGGGCTCGACGCCGGCCGCGCGCAGCGACGCCGGCAAGCGTCCGGCGCGCGCGAACGACGCATCCGCCGCGCCGGTATCGAACAGCAGCACCTGCGCGCCGCTGCGCACCAGCAGCGGTTGAATGCTCAGGTGCAGGGTGTCGGTCGGTTGGCCCGCCGCGGTCAGCAGCGCGTTGACCGCATCGGCCGGCTGGCCGATGGCGAAGGTCTTGCCGTCGTTGGCGACGTCGATGTCGCCGTCTTTCAGCGCCACCGCATCAAGCGCGCCGATTTTGAAACGGAACACATCGGCGTTCACCGGCTGCGGCGCGGGCGTCGCGGCCGAGGCGGGCGCGGGAGCGTCCGCCTTGGGTGTTTCGGTCGGCAGCGGCCGGGATTGCGGGCATCCGGCCAGCATCGCGGTGGTGAACAGCGCGAGCGCCAAGGTGGAGAGGTGGTTGCGGGTCATGGGAGCTCTCAAGGGGGAGAGGGATGCGGCGCGCGACGCCGTCGATGGCGCCGCGGCGCGATGCACCGTCTGCATTCTCCGGCGCGATCAGCACAAGGGCAAGGCCGCTTGCGCGAAGCAATCGCCGACGCTTCGGATCTCGAACAGACACGACGTCCGTCGGGCTTCGCGCCACGACTACGCTTGCTTATCGGGCCTCGCGGCATACACATTGGCCAACGTCACCGATCCGTCCGGCGCATGCACCGGTACCAGGATGCGCAGGTACTCGTCGCCTTCGAACGCATCCAGCCGCGCCCAATGCGCGGGCAAGTCGTCGGATGCGAATAGCTGCACTTCGATCGCGTCGCCCGATTCGGACCAGCGCAAGGCCGGATAGCCCATATCGGCGCCCCATCCCGATTGCTCCAACCGGCCGGTGACGAAGTGTCCCGGCGTCCAGGTGCCGTCCAGATCGCTGAGGTGGTGATGGTTCGGCTTGCCGGGCGCGAGGGTTCCGTACACGGCGAAACGGCGATCCGCCTGATAGCGCTCGGCGAAATGGCGTTCGAGCGCTAGCGCGGTTTCGCTTGCCGCTTCGGCGCGCAGGCGGTTGAGGCGCAGCAGCGCATCCAGATCGGTCGTGTCGAAGTCCAGCGCGGTCATCGTCTTGCTCCAGTCGATCGTCGAAGTTCGATAGTACGAAGGCCACGCGCTCGAATCACCACATCAGCCATTGCCGCAGCAGGCGATTGGTTTGCAGCGGGTCTTCCATCGTCGGCAGATGGCCGCAGTCGGGTATTCGCGCGAGCACCGCGCCGGCGATGCCGCGCTGGATCTCCTCGGCCGCCGCGGGCGGGGTGAGCACGTCGTCTTCGCCGACCACGACCAAGGTCGGTACCGCGATCGAGGCCAGCAGCGGTCGCGAATCGGGTCGCTGCAGAATCGCCGTCTGCTGGCGCCGGTACGCCTGCGCGCCGACCCGTTGCGCCATAGCCCGCACCTCCACGCCGATCGCCGAATGCACATGGCGCGGATGCACCAACATCGGCAGCAATTGTTGAGTGACGCCGGCGAAGCGGCCGCGTTCGAGCAGTCGCAGACCGGCGCGTCGTTGCTCGGCGCGCGCCGGCGAATCCGGCGCGGCGCTGGTGTCGAGCAGAGCCAGCCGACAGACACGCTCGGGTTGCTGGCGCAGGATTTCGAACGCGACATAGCCGCCCATCGACAATCCGGCCAAGGCGAACCGCGGCGGCGCATCAGCCAGAACGCGCGCCGCCATGTTCGCCACGCTGTCGTCCAGACTCAGGTCTGCGATGACCGGCGCGGCGATATCGGCCAGATCGCGCGCTTGATCGCGCCACAGGCGCTCGTCGCAAAGCAGGCCGGGCAGCAACAGCAGCGGCTGTTTGTCGCTCACGCGTCGCTCCTGTCGGGCTGGCGCGGGTCTTCGATCCGGGTCGCCAACACGATACCCGCCAGCGCCAGGCTTGCGGTCAACGCGACTTCGCCGGTCCAGCCGCCGTGCTGCCAGGCCCAGCCGCCGATCACGCCGGTCACGCTGGAACCGAAGTAATAAAACAACAGATACAGCGACGAAGCATGGCCCTTGTCGGCGCGCGCGAGCCGTCCGACCCAGGCGCTGGCGACCGAATGGGCGACGAAGAAACCGATCGTGATCAGGCAGATGCCGACCACGATCAAGGGCAGCGAAGCGGCCAGCGTGACCACGGCGCCGGCGGTCATGATCGCGATGCCGCCGATCAGCGGCGCGCGTCCGCCGAAGCGATCGGCGAGACGGCCGCCGAACGGCGAGGAGAACATGCCGAACACATACGCCAGGAAGATAAGGCTGATCCCCGCCGGCCCCAGAGCATAGGGCGCGCCGGCGAGGCGGAAACCGACGTAATTGAACAGCGCCACGAACACGCTGGTCAGCAAGAAGCCGATCACGAACAAACGCAGCAGGCCCGGATGAACCAGATGCGCGCGCCAAGACTCGAGATGATGGCGCACCACGAAACCGCGGCGCGGCGCGAACCGGCGCGACGGCGGCAACAACGCGGCGAAGCCGATCGCCGCGATCAGCCCGAACGCGCCGATCGCCGCCATCGCCGAACGCCAGGAACCGATCTCGACCAGCAAGCCCATGCCGACGCGTCCCATCATTCCGCCGAACGCGGTGCCGGCCACGTACAGGCCCATCGCGCCGCTGAGATGGCGCGGGTCCATTTCCTCGGCCAGATACGCCATCGCCACCGCCGGCACGCCGCCGAGCATCGCGCCTTCGATCGTTCGCGCCAGCAACAGCAAGCTCCAGTCCGGCGCGACCGCGGCGAGCAGGTTGCAGGCCGCGGCCAGGGCCATCGAGGCGAACATCAGGCGTCGCCGCGACACCTGCTGCGACAGCGCGCCGGCGATGAAGATCGCGATCGCCAGCGCAGCGGTGGTCAGCGACAGCGCGAGCGAACTGACCGCCGGAGCGAGAGCGAAATCGCGCGCGAACTCCGGCAGCAGCGGCTGCACGCAGTACAGCAGCGAGAAGGTCGAACAGCCGGCGAGGAACAGGGCGAAATTGGCGCGGCGATAGGCGCTGGTGCCGCGTTCGATCGGCGCGGCGAGGGCGGATAGCGGCAAGGGTGTCGTGCTCATGCGGCGCAGGATGGCGCCGCGTGCTTCATTCGTCCAATATATGAAACCTACCTGCTCCATATGTTTTGGAGATATCGATGGAACTGCGCCATATCCGCTATTTCCTGGCCGTCGCCGAGGAGCGCAACTTCACCCGCGCCGCCGAGCGGCTCGGCATCGGCCAGCCGCCGTTGAGCCAGCAGATCCGCGATCTGGAAACCCAGATCGGCGCGCGCCTGTTCCACCGCGTACCGCATGGCGCCGAACTTACCGACGCGGGCCGCGCTTTTCTCGAACGGGTACGAACGCTGCCCGAGCAAGCCAACGCGGCGGTGCGTCAGGCGCAGCGCGCGGCGCGCGGCGAGACCGGCGCGCTGCGCCTTGGTTTCACTTCATCGGCGATCCTCGCGCCGCTGACGACCCGGGCGATCCGCGATTTCCGCCGCCGCTACGCCGACGTGGAACTCACCTTGGAGGAAGGCAACAGCGCCTATCTGTCGGCGAAGCTGCGCGACGGTTCGCTGGACCTGGCGTTCCTGCGCCCCGACGGTTCCGAGAACGGCGACATGCGCCTGTATCCGCTGCTCGACGAGGCGATGATCGCCGCGCTTCCGAGCGCGCACCCGGCCGCGCGCGACGGCCGGCGCAAATCGATCCGCCTGACCGAACTGCGCGAGGACGCGTTGATCCTGACGCCGCGCACGGTCGGCCCGACCCTGCACGACGCGATCGTCGGCGCCTGCCGTCATGCCGGATTCGAACCGCGCCTGGGCCAGCATGCGCCGCAACTCGCCTCGTCGCTGGCGTTGGTCGCGGCCGAACTGGGCGTGTCGATCGTGCCCGAAGCGATGCGCCGGTTCGCGCTGCCCGGCATCGTCTATCGCGACATCGCCGGTCTGCAACCGATCGCGCGTCTGGCGCTGGCGCATCTGCTCGATCAGGAATCGGCGCAGACGAAAAATTTCGTGGCGCTGACCTGCGCGGGTGCAGCGCCCGAGCAAAACGCAGTCGAACGTTCCGAGGGCGCGGCGAAGAAACGCCGGACCACGCCGAGATGACGACGGAAGCATGATGCGTCATCCGATGACGCGTTGGGCCGACGCAATCGATTTCCGTTGCAACCATCCAGCCACCGCTATCGGCGATGTAGGGTTGATCGCCGGGTGCGCTCGTCGGCGCCTGCCCGCGCTGCGATATCAATGACGATGCGGCGAATACCGATCGATCAGAATGCGGAACTGCGAAATCGTCCTGTGTTTTCAACGGTTCGGCGACCGCGCTTATCGACAGCGAGTCGCAACTTTTCGTTTTGAAGTCGTGCAGCATGAGTTCGACGCCCGACCTAAAACGCGTGTGATCTCTTGCTCGGCCCATGGTCCGGCGTCGCTGCCGCGGCAATGACGATTGCCGTCGCGGCATAGAACGACAGGATCTTTCCACGGACTCGCCGCGCGCGGGTTCGTGATCGACGCTGCCTCCCCCAACCTACGACGACTCGAACGAGGATGCCCATGCTGCGCATCAGCAAGCTCCACATCACCAAATTGCATTTCACCGCGATGGCTTCGATGCTATTGATCGGCTGGGCCGGCGCGGCCTATGCGAACGATCGCGGCACCGCTGCCGCGGGTGCTGCCGCGGGCCACACGGTCGCGCAGGACTTCGCCGCGCTCGGCATCGTGGAGATCGACGCCGCGGACAACCTCGCCGACAAAGCGGTTCCGCCGTTCAAACATCCCGGCCTGCTGGTCACCCAGACCCGCCTCAACAGCATCCGCGCGGCCGTGCAATCCACGGCGAACAGCGCCATCAAGACCGGCTACAACCGCCTGCTGCAGGACAATCGTGGCTCGCATACTTACGCGCACTCGGCGCTGGCGACCGTGCAGGTGGTGCGCGCCGCCGGCGGTCCGCAGGAAACGCGGTGGAAGAACGACAGCATGGCGGCGTATTTGAACGCGCTGCGCTGGACCGTCAGCGGCGACACCCGCAACCGCGACAAGGCGATCCAGATCCTCGATGCGTGGTCGTCGAAATTCACCGGATTCACGCTGGCGTCGGGCACCGATGCGCCGCAGGCCTGGCTCGAAGCGGCCTGGGGTCTGCCGGTGTGGGCGAGCGCGGCGGAGATCATCCGCCATCACAACGGCGGCGAGGCGGGCTGGACGCCGGCTCAGCAGGATCGCTTCAACAGCTATCTCAACAAGCTCTACGCGCAGGCCAATCAGGCCTCGAGCCGGACCAACAACTGGGGTGTATCCGGCGCGTTGGCGATGATGGCCGCGGGCGTGTATCAGGACGACGCCAATCGCTACAACGCTGGTCTGAACCGGATGAAGCAGATGATTCCGCTGATCGTCTACAGCAGCGGCGAAGTGCAGGAACTTCAGGCCCGCGATTGCCATCATCCGCAGTACTCGCTCGCGGGGATCGCGCAGGCCGCGGAAATCGCCACGATCCAGGGCGACACCAGCGTGTGGACGCATACCGTCGGCGCCGATTCGCAGCCGCGCTTCGCGCGCGGGCTGGAGTACATGGCCAAGTCGATCCTGTACGGCGAAGGCGTGCGCGATTGCCGGTCCAATGGTCTGTATGCCGGTTACAGCGACATCGCCGTCAACGGTTATCGCAATCGCGGCGTGGCGATTCCCAACTTCCAGAACGCGACCAAGCGCGGTCGTCCGGACGCGAGCGCGGCCGAGTTTCTGGGGTATTCCACCGCCACTCACGGCCGCGACGACTACTGAGCGCATCGGCCGCGCGATGCGGCCGGTCGTTCGGCGGCTTCAACGATTGCAACCTCCAGGCCGCGACGATGGTGGCCTGGAGACCAAGCCGGGCGCGGCGCGGCGTGCCGCGATCTTGTGCAGTGTTTCGTCCCGTCGACCTTGCCGGCATTGCGCGTCGGCCGGCGCAACGATATCCAGGATGCGTCAGGCGGCGACGTGGCCGAGCGCCCGTGCCTGGCGCGCGACTGCACCGCACCGCGGTATGGGAGAATGGATCCAGGAGTGATCGCTAGGTGATCGCGAACTCCGGCCTTCTTGATCTGCATCGGTGGTGAAGCGATATGGCGTGGTTACAGGGACGTGGGCACGGTGCATGGCTTGCACTGATTCTGGGGTGTTCGAATGCGGGCATGACGATGGCATCGCAGGCCGATGCGGACTCCGGCCGATGGAGCGGCTTCATGGGCGACGGCGCGCATGCGGTCGACCGCGATCGGTTGACGCTGCGGGCCGACGGCCTGATCGAATCGGCGTCGCGCTATCCGCGCACCTCGTCGCATGGCTGGACCGCCGAGCAGAACGCACGCGGCTATTACGAGTCCCTTGAACGTCTGCTCGACTGCCGCACCGGTCTGTACGTGGATACGGCCTTGCTGCTGCTCGACCGCGACAGCAGCCCGATCGCGCGCCGCGATCTGCCCTATGAAGACCAGTTGCAACAAATCGCTTTGCGCCAGGGCGAAGTGGAGAGCCATCGCTGGCCCGCGTCCAGCGAGATCTGGCTGGCGTGCGCACTGGCGATGATGCCCCGACAGGCCGGTTCGGCGGCCGCGCCGGAATCGGAAGCGGCGGCCGAGTTCGCCTACGACTATGCCGCGATCGGCGATGCGCCGCCCGCCGACGCGCGTGGTTTGTTCGACCGCCTGCGCGCGCAATACGACCGGGCGATCGCGCGTTATGCGCCGCCGCTGCCGACGCCGCAGACGGCAGCGCCAGCATCGCGTCGGAGCGAGCGTCGGTCGCGCTCGGCGCCGGCCGAAGATTCGCTGTCCGCGTTCGATCTGGGCTCGCTGCGCCATCGCGGCGACGGCGTCATCGAGGTGACGTCGCGCACCTCGCGAGGCGAGGTCGAGCGCTGGCCACAGGAGGTGCCCGAGGACGCGCAGGTCGAACAGGTGCTGGCAGTCGATTGCCGCAACGGCCTCGCCGTGCCGATCGAGCAGCGCTTCCGCGCTGCCGCGGGCGGCGCCGAATTGTTGCGTCGATCGGCGCCGGTGCTGGCGACGCTGACCCAATTGGCGCAGCAGTCGTCGTACGGGCCGAGCGGTTGGGACGAATGGCTCGGCCCGCGAGCGCCTTCGGATTCGGCAAGCCTGTGCAAACTCGCCGCGCAACGTTGCGGCGCGGCGGCGCAGACGGCCGCGTTCGAAATCGACCCCACGCGCTTGTCGACCGAAGCCGGTGCGCCGCTGCTGCTGTCGGCGCGCGCGATCTGGCTGGACTATCGCGCCAGTTTCGTTCCTTCCTGTCCGATCGGAGATCGCTGATGCGCGGTTCGCTGTTCAAATCCCTGCTGGCGCTGGTTTGCGCCGGGACGTTGTGCGCGCCGCTGTCGGGCGCCGATGCGGCCCAGCCCGCCGAAGGCGCGCTTGAAGTATTCACCTTGAACAACGATCTCACCCGCTGGACCGGCCAGGGCCTGCGCGATGCGCAGGGCCGCGTGGTGGTGCCGGTCGATACGGTCGAACTCATCCGGCTGCCCGGCGGTGGCTGGTTGAGCCGCGCCGGACTCGGCGGCGAACTGCTCGACGCGCGCGGCAAGCGCATCGCCGGTCCGTTCGAGTATGTCGAGCCGCCCGAGCCCTCGCTGGACGTGATGCTGATCGGCACCGAAGGCTCACCGGTGCTCGGCGGCAAGGGCGGTCTGGTGCGCGAGGACGGCCGGGTTGTGGCCGAGCCGGTGTATACCGAACTCGACGCGCTGAAGGGAACCGGCCTGTTCTCGTTCCAGCGCGCGCGCCGCGTCGGTGCGATGAATGCGCAGGGACGGATCGTGCTGGACCCGCTCAACGATTCGGTCAAGGCGGTTTCGTCCTTGCTGGCGGTAACCCGACGCGGCCAGTCGGCGTTGTTCGATCGCAACGGCAAGGCGTTGACGGAGTTCCGCGATGGCGTCGACTACGAAGCGCTCGAGGGCTCGCCGTGGATTCGCGAGTGCATTCGTCCGGTCGGCGAAGAGACCGGCGAAGAGATCGTCGATGAGCCGCGCTGCCGCGTGCTGGACGAAACCTCGAAACCCGCGCTTGCCGGCGAGTTCACCGAGGTCGACTACCTGCCGCAGTCGCGCCGCTGGTTCGCGATTCCATATCGCAAAGCGAAGGGCGGCGATGAATCCGCGCCGCGCTACGCGAACCGCACGGTACTGCTGCTGGACGAGGCCGGCCGCCGCGTCGCCGAGTTGCAGGCCCGCTCCATCTACCAGACCCTGGCCGCTCGCCTGGTCGTCACGGTGGCCGCGCCCGATGGCGCCGACGAACGCGAGGGCCTTGCCGATCGCGACGGTCGCTGGCTGGTCAAGCCCGACTACGACGAGATCGGAGTCGTGCCGATCGCATCGTCGGAGCGGGAAGGAAACAAGGCGCCGCCGCAATTCTTCACCCTGCGCTGGGGCGAGGGCACACGCTACCACGCCGGCGTGGTTGACGCCGATGGGCGCGTGATCCTGCCGATGGCCGACATGCGGGTCATCGCGCGCTATCCGAGCCAGGAGGTGTACATCGTCAAGGTGGGCGACAAGATGGGCGTGATCGACAGCGCCGGGCGTTGGCGGATCGACGCCACGCATACCGAAATCGCGCCGAACAGCGAGCTGCCCCTGCCGTATGTGATGTTTTCGGATTCCGATTACTCGGCCAAAGCCGAAGACCGCGATCGCTATACCTTGTACGACGTGCGCAGCGGAAAGCCCGTGTTCGCGGGCGACTACCAATTCATCAGCCCGGAAGACAGTTATTGGCCGTTGGGATTGAAGGCGCCGTGGCCCGAGTTCGTGATCGTCGACGCCCAGCGCGGCGGCAAGCACGGCGTGATCGATCTGGATGGGAACGTGGTGGTGCCGTTCGAGTACTACAACATCGACTCGGCCGACCGTTGGGGCCGGGTGACCGTTTACCGCGACGAAAACGATGAGGATGGGCGTCTGGTCGACGGTCTGTCGCCGCAGAAGATGGCTCGTCTGCACGAGATGGTGTCGCGACAGATCCGCGAACAGCAGGCGCCGGTGTCGAGCCTGCATGCGCCTTACGCCGGCCGCTACGTGCCGGTGGAGTACACCGAGGCCGCGCAGGTCCAGGCCGCGGTGCAGCGCGGCGCGCTGTCGCGGCCGATGGCGCCGATGATCCTGATGGACGCTTCGACCGCGATTCTCGACCTGGGCATGATCGGCAAGCGCAAGGGTCCGGCGCTGGATTATCTGGAGTACTACTGCGAACGCGAGAACGGCTTCGACATCCTGATGCCGGGCGCGGACGTGTCCCGGGTGGCCTGCGCCGATCCCAAGGCGCCGCGCCTGATCCTGCAGGCAGCGGGTGAGAACGACTGGACCTGCGGCACCTGCAAGGATTACGGCCTGCCCGAGCGCTGGCGCCGCACTGATCCGGCGCCGAATCCGAATTTGCCGTGAGCCTCGCCTTCGCCTGTGCGTAACGTCGCGTGCGCAGCGCCGACCGAATCAGTCGGCGCTATCCCAGCGCCGGCCTCAACCGAGTGCCGGCCTCAACCCAGAGCAGTATCCAGCACCATCATCAACACGAACCCGATCATCAACCCGGCCGTGGCGAAACTCTCATGGCCCTTGCGATGCGATTCGGGAATGATCTCGTGGCTGATCACGAACAGCATCGCGCCGGCGGCGAAGCCCAGCCCCCACGGCAGCAACGCATGCGAATGACTGGTCACGGCCGCGCCGAGCACGGCGCCGACCGGTTCGATCAGACCGCTCGCGGCGCCGATGAACACCGACCATAGCCGGCCGTAACCCGCGGCCAGCAACGCGACCGCCACCACCAGGCCTTCGGGCACATCCTGGATCGCGATGCCGATCGCCAGCGCATTGGCCCGCACCGCGCCCTCGTTGCCGGCATAGCCCACGCCGATCGCCAGGCCCTCTGGCAGGTTGTGCAGCGCGATGGCGAACACGAACAGCCAGGTGCGACGCAGTTTTCCCGGCGACTGTCCTTCGCGGCCCTTGATGAAGTGCTCGTGCGGCACGACCCGATCGATCAGCATGATCGTCGCGCCGCCCAACAGCACGGCCAGGCCGATCACCAGACTGGCGCCGCGTTCGCCGCCGCCGAACTGGGCGGTGGCCTGTGCCGCCGCCAGTCCCGGAATGATCAGCGAGAACGCGCAGGCCGCGAGCATCACCCCGGCGCCGAATCCGAACAGAGTGTCCTGGATGCGATCGGACAGGCGCTGCGAGAACAACACCGGCAACGCACCCAATGCCGTCGCGAGCGCCGCGACCGAACCACCGACGAACGCGGCGCGCACCGCCGGCACGCTGTCGATGAAGCGCCAGGCGTCGGCGATCATCGCCATCGCGCCCAGCGCGAGGATCGCCAGCCCGAACCATTGCGCCACGCTCAGCCTGCGACCGAACACCGTCGCGCGCGCGTGGCTCGTCGCGCCCTCGGCGCGGGAATCAGTTCTGCGCCTGTGCATACCGCCTCGCGACTTCCGGCCAATTCACCACGTTGTAGAAAGCGGCGATGTAATCCGGCCGCCGGTTCTGGTACTTCAGGTAATACGCGTGCTCCCACACGTCCAGGCCGAGGATGGGCACGCCGCCCGAGCCGATCCCGCGCATCAGCGGGCTGTCCTGATTGCCGCTGCTCTCGACGCCGAGCTTTCCGTCCGCGCCCACCACCAGCCAGGCCCAGCCGCTGCCGAAGCGGGTCAGCGCTGCCTTGGTGAAGGCGTCCTTGAAGGTGTCGAAGCCGCCGAGGTCGGACTCGATCGCCTGCGCCAACGCGCCATCGGGTCGACCGCCGCCGCCTTGATCGGCGGGCGCCATCACCGTCCAGAACAGACTGTGGTTGGCATGTCCACCGCCGTTGTTGCGCACCGGCGCGCGCAAGTGTTCGGGCAGGCGGTCGATCTCGGCGATCAGCGTTTCCACCGCGACGCCGTCGTGTTCGTTGCCTTGCAGCGCGGCGTTGAGATTGTTGATGTAGGTCTGGTGATGCTTGCTGTGATGGATCTCCATCGTCTTCGCGTCGATATGCGGCTCGAGTGCATCGAAGGCGTAGGGCAGGGCGGGAAGCGCGTAAGTCATGGTGGGTTTTCCAAAGGCGGGAGAGGGGCGAAGCGAATCAGTGAAACGCGTCGGCGCCCAGCGACGACAACGCCGACAGGCCGTCGCGCAACAGGGCTTGGGTCCTCGCGCATGCGCCGTGGCGGGTCTGCCAGTCGAGCAGGGCGAGTCGGGTGCGGCTCATGTGATGCACGGCGCGGCGACGCGCGGCATCGGGCACGCGCGGATCGGCGGCGATCCGGATCAGGGCTTCGTGCGGCAGGCACAAGTGGTCGAGCGTGCCGATCGCATCGCGGCGCTGGCGATGCGTTTCGGACACGTTGTGATGCGCCACGACCAGGGCGGCGAGGCAGTCGTCAGGGCAGGCGGCGAGCGCCGGACTTGCGATCAGCGCCAGCGCTGTCTGCAACGCCTGTCGGTACAGGCGTTGCGCATGCGCGAATTGGCGTCGGTCGAAGGCCGCGTTGGCCTGGCGCGTCAGCTCGCGCCATTGGGCGAGTCCGGTTTGCGCATCCGGGTGCGGGATCGGTTCAAGGCTGGACAGCGCACGCATGGGCGGCTCCTCGGTTGCAAGGGGCCCTTTGCGTGATGATCTGCGTGCGTATTCAGGCGCTGGGATGATAGCCACGCGCCGTTCGGTCCGTCCAGTCGCGTCGGTGGCACAGACCGTCTGATCAGGCGTTCATGATTCGAACTGGATCACGCTTCCGCGGCGGCGTTCATGGATCGGGCCGGGTGGTGATCGGCGCGTGCTGCGCCATCAGTTCGACGATCCAGTCGATGAACACCCGCAGTTTGCGACTGACATGGCGGTTGGGCGGGAACGCCAGGTACAACGGCATCGGCTCCATCCGCCAGTCCTCGAACAAGGGAGTCAGTTCGCCGCGTGCCGCATGCGCCTTCGCCATGTAATCCGGCAACCACAGCACGCCCATGCCGGCCAGGCCCGCGGCGAGATAGGCGTTGCCGTCGTCGACCGCGAGCACGTAGCGGCCTTGCGCATCGATGCTTTCTGCGCCGCGCTGCATGGCGTAGCGAAAGACCTTGCCGCTGCGGGCCCAATGGAAGCCGACGATGCGGTGAAGGCTGTCCTCCAGTTCGCTTGGATGCGACGGCGTGCCGACGCGCTGCAGATAGCTAGGCGCCGCATACACGCGCAGTTGCAGATCGCCGACATGCCGGGCCATCAACGATTGATCGGTAAGCGCGCCGCCGCGCACGACGCAGTCGACGTGCTCGCCGATCAGATCGACCATGCGGTCGCTCACGCCCATGTCGAACTGGATGTCCGGGTATTGCGCGTGGAACGCGGGCAGCGCCGGCATCAGGATCATGCGCGCGAGCGGGCTGGGCACATCCACGCGCAACCGGCCCTTGGGCGCGGCCGAGGCGCTGGACAGGCTGCTCTCGGCATCGTCCATGTCGGCGAGCAGACGCACCACGCGCTCGTAGTAAGCGGCGCCGTCGGCGGTGACGGCGAGCTTGCGCGTGGTGCGGTTGAGCAGGCGCACGCGCAGCCGCGCTTCCAACTGCTGCACCAGCTGGGTCACGCTGGTCTTGCTCATGTGCAGGGTCTGCGCCGCCTTGGTGAAGCTGCCGGCTTCGACCACGCGAACGAAGGCCTGCATCGCATCGAAACGGTCCATCTGCGCTCCGGCCGGGTCGGGGATTGTTTGGATTCTACGGACAGTGATGACCGTACTGGCCTGTTTATCCCCCGCATCGGCTGGCCTAGAGTCCTCGCATCGTCGCGGCGCGGGTCGGCTGCGACCCTTCGATGGAGATAATTCAATGAACAAACGCGACGTGGTCTTCCCCGCCGGGCGCCAGGCGCTCTACGAACGCAATCGCTACTCGCCGGCGATCCGCTCCGACGGTTTCCTGTTCGTCTCGGGCCAGGTGGGCAGCCGCGAGGATGGCTCGCCCGAGCCCGAACTGACCGCGCAGGTGCGACGCGCGTTCGACAACCTCAACGCGATCCTGCAAGCCGCGGGCTGCACGTTCGACGATGTGATCGACGTGACCGTGTTCATCGTCGATCCCGAAACTCACTTCGATACGATCTGGAACGTGCTGCCCGATTACTGGGGCAGCGCCCCGTACCCGACCTTGACCGGCATCGGCGTGACCTGGCTGTACGGCTTTCAGTTCGAGATCAAGGTGATCGCCAAACTGCCGCGGACGGATGCGTCGACGGCCTGAGCAACAGCACGGCGTCCGTCACAGGCCCAGTTGCCGTTCCAGTTCGCGGCGCCGGGCCTGCAGTCGTGCGACGTTGCGGTAGGCGCGGATCAGCACGGCCACCGCAACAGCGAGCATCGCGGCACCCACCGTGGCCGCGGCCTGGAAGACCGGGCCGCCCGCGGTGAGCGCCATCGCCGATGCGCCGACGAAAAACAGCGTGGTGAACGTCACCGCCATCCAGCCCGCCACCACCCGGTGATTGGCCAGTAGAGGCCTGCGATGACGCAGTACCCACACCGCATACACGACCCAACTGGCGCCGATGCCCAGCATGACCGTGAGCGCGACCCGGGTGCGACCGGGCAACGCCGGCTCGGTTGCGAGCAATGCGCCGAGCAGCACGCTCATCATCAGCGCCGCCAGCAGCAAGGCGACATGGCCATAGCGCGAGCGAGTGGACAGCGCATGCGTGGTCAGCTGCCGCAGTTCCGCTTCCAGCGAGCGTGGCGAGGATTGGGTGATCATGAGCGCGATGCCTCCGGGGCAATGTATTTGCGTAACAGCGTCCTTGCGCGGAACAGCCTGGATTTGACCGTGCCGAGGGGAATCCCCAGCGCGGCGGCGATATCGCCCAGCGACAGCTCTTCGAGGTAGAACAGCGTCAACACTTCGCGTTCGACCAACGGCAGCGACGCCATGCCGACGGCGAGCGCCCGCTCCAGATCCTCGTCGTCGTCGTGCGCCTCGACCGTCGCCAGCTCATCGAGATCGATGCCGCTGTCCACGGGCATGGCATAGCGCGTTCGCAGCCGGTCCATGAAGCAGCGGTGCGCGATCCCGAACAGCCAGGCGCGGAACTGCGCGGCCTCGCGCAGTTTGCCCAGCCCCTGCAAGGCGCGCAGCCACACCTCCTGGGTGAGGTCGTCGGCCAGTTCGGGGTCGTTGCACAGCTTCAGCGCATACCGGTGCAGCGAGCCGGACCAGCGCCGGATGAGGTCGTCGAACGCCGCGCGCTCGCCCAACTGGCAGCGCACGACCAGCAACAGGTCGGCGCGCGCTTGGTCGATGGGTTCGCGGTCGGATGCGTGTTCGTCCACTGACGGACTCTCCTTCACTCGTCCCCAAGGTAGTCGGTGCATGGGGAAAAAGGTTCACGCTGCGCCGCTCGGGCCGTCCAGGCCGCAATCGACAGTCGCCGGGCGTCGGCGCCGTCTGGGTCGCGCGCTGGAGAAGCGGCGCCGGATCGTCCAAGATCCGGCCACGCGCCGCGCCTGGTTCGGCAACGACGACGCAGGCGCATCGTGGCAAGCTTGAGCGCGGTCTGGCCGCGCCGATGAATCATTACCCCGGACGGAATCCGACCTCGATGAATGCTTTCGCACGTCTGCTATCGGGATGCCTGCTCTCCACACTCGCGGTTGGCGGCGCGGCCTTCGCGCAGGAGCGCAGCCAGCAACCGGCCGAGGCCGAAGCGGTGGCGGCGACATCGATCCAGGACGGGCCCTACCTGAGCTACGGCGCCTCGCAGGTGCAGGCGCAGTGGGTCTGCGACGGCGAGGTGATCCGCAAGACGTTCAAGGCGCGGCGATGGCCGCTGCGGATACCGCCGCGCTGCGGTTATCCCGATCCCATCGAAGTCAGGGCGAAGGCGGTCGCCAAACCCACATCGGCCATTAGCGGCGTCGACCGCATCGTCGCCCTGTCCGACATCCACGGCCAGTTCGATCTGGCCGTGCGCTTGCTGCAAGCCAATCGCGTCATCGACAAGCGGCTTCGCTGGAACTACGGCAGCGGTCACCTCGTCGTGGTCGGTGACGTGTTCGATCGCGGCGCGCGTGTCACTGAGACGTTCTGGCTGCTGTATCAGTTGCAGCAACAGGCGCGCGACGCCGGCGGCGACGTGCATGTGCTGCTCGGCAATCACGAAACCATGGTGCTGTACGACGACCTGCGCTACGTCAACCCGAAGTACCTGCGCGGCGCCGAGCTGCTGGGCAAGCCGTACCCGCAGTTGTACGACGCCGACAGCGTGCTGGGCGCATGGCTGCGCACATTGCCGACGATGCTGAAGATCGACGATCTGCTGTTCGTCCACGGCGGCATCGAGCCGGGTCATTTCGATCTGCAACTGGATCGCGACGCGGTCAACGCGCGCTACCGGCAATCGCTCGGCCTGGCCAAGACCACGGTGAAGCAGGATCCACTGTTCGCACCGCTGTACGACGGCAAGACCAGTCCGATCTGGTACCGCGGCTATTTCAAGCAAGGCGAGCTCAGCCAGAACGACATGCAGACGATTCTCGACCGCCTCGGCGTGAGCCGTATCGTGGTCGGCCATACCTCGATGGAGCACGTCGGCGGTTATTTCGACGGCCGCGTGATCGCCGTCGACAGCAGCATCAAGGAAGGCCGCTCCGGCGAATTGCTGTTCGTCGAGAACGGACGCCTGGAGCGCGGCATGCTGGATGGAAAACGCGTGCCGCTTTGAGTCGATTGTGGGGTCTAGTACGACCCTGGAGCGTGGCGTGGCGATGTGGGCGAGACACAGCGGCTGGAAAGGACGGGCAACCACGACAGGCGCGGTCTAGACTGGCGGTAATCGGCAGTAGGAAGCTCGCCATGAAATTCCGCCTTCTCGCGGCCTTGCTCGTTCTGGTGTGCTGCGCGCTGACGGGCTGCAAAACCATCGAGCCAGCCAATGGCACGCTAAAAGATTTGCAACAGTGGTCGATGCCAAAGCGAGTTGGCAGCTTTTCGCCCGAGTACGAGCAGCGACGCGCAAAAGCGGCGATGGTGCAGTGGGTCGAGCAGTATCTGAAACATGACTATCGGGTGGTCAATCAACGTTTCGTCTTGACCGCGCCAGGGTTCACCAGCAATGCGGGGATCGGCTCCAAGGCGCATCAGTATGTGACCCAGACCCTGGGCGGCACGATGCAGGTCGAAGGCTGGTATGACGATGATAATTACATGATGTTTCTGTGGAGATTTGGCGATAGCTCACCGCGCTATGTCGCTTTTGTGGTCGCCAATAATTTCTTGCCCGGTACGCGCGAGCGAAGTTTGGTCGGATATTTTGAACTCACGTCTTCCGCCAAGCGTTGACACAAACACATCTTCAAGAAGCGTTAGGCATGGTCGGACAAGAACGGAAGTGCGCGACAAAGAGCTCCCGCAGTTTCAAGTCAGGCCGACTGCTGGTTGCCTTTCTACTGTTGGCAGCCTGTCTGTTGGGCGGGTGTCAGACGGTAAAGCCACGAGATAGCGTGCTCGACCGTTTGCAGGCGTCAGCGACGCCCGCGCCGCGGGATAGCCCGTCTCCGCCCCATGAGCAGCGTCGTGCGAAAGCCGCCATGGTGCAGTGGCTGGAGCAGCATTTGAGTGAAAAATACAAAGTCACCGTCGTTGATCAGCGTTTTGTATTGACTGAGCCTGGGTTCACGGACGGCGCCCGGATAAGATCAAAGGCAAGTCAATATGTCAGACAGGTATTGGGCGGTGTTCCGCAACCGGTCGCATGGTACGAACATGAATATTCTTTTTCTCATCATGATGCTGAAAAGGGCTATCGGATTTTGCTATGGAAGCTTGACGATGGCACGCCGCGTTATATCTCCATGGTGATGGGTAGCGATTTCTTGCCCGGCACGCCCGAACGTAGTCTGGTTGGCTATTTCGAACTCGCGCCTTGAGTCAAGCGCTTCGGCGACGATTCGATGATTGGCCGGTAGCGGCCTGTGATGTTGCAGTATCTAAATCGGCACCATAAGTAAGCATGGGCAGCCATAGCAGGCTCGGTCTACACTGACTGCATCGGCAGAAGGAGACTTGCCATGAAATTCCGCCCTTTCGTGGCCTTACTCTTGCTGGTGTGCTGCGTGCTGACAAGCTGCAAAACCATCGAGCCAGCCAATAGCACGCTCAAGGATATGCAGGAGTGGGCAACGCCCGAGCCGTACGACAGCGTGTCGCCCGAGCACGAGCAGCGGCGCGCCAAAGCGGCGATGGTGCGATGGGTCGAGCAGTATCTGAAGCACGAATATCGGGTGGTCGGTCAACGTTTCGTTTTGATCGCGCCCGGGGACACCGCAGGAGCGGCGATCGGCTCCAAGGCGCATCAATATGTCACGCAGAACTTGGGTGGCGCGATGCACATCGATGGCTGGTATGACGATGATAACTACATGCTGCATGTGTGGAAATTCGGCGACAGCTCACCGCGCTATGTGGCTTTCGTGTTGACCCGCGATTTTTTGCCTGGTACGCCCGAACGCCGTATGTTGGGCTATCTGGAACTTGAGTCCGTAGCGAAAAATTAACCAGGCTGCGACAACAGGAAGTCGATATGAGCAGGGAAGAACAGCAGTGCACGGCCACATCAGGCAGGAGACTCACCATGAAATTTCGCCCTCTCGCGGCTTTGCTACTGCTGGTGTGCTGCTCGCTGATGAGTTGCAAAACTATCGAGCCAGCCAATAGCACGCTGAAGGACTTACAGGAGTGGGCATCGCCCGAGCCGTATGACAGCGTGTCGCCCGCGCACGAGCAGCAGCGTGCCAAGGCGGCGATGGTGCAGTGGGTCGAGCGATATCTGAAGCACGAATATCGAGTGATCGGTCAACGTTTCGTGTTAACCGCGCCCGGGTCCACCGACGGAGCGGCGATTGGCTCCAAGGCGCAGCAACACGTTACGCAGAACTTGGGCGGTTCGATGAAGATCAATGGCTGGTATGACGATGATGGTTACAGGATTTTTCTGTGGACATTTGGCGATAGCTCACCGCGCTATGTCGCTTTCGTTTGGGCCAACGATTTTTTGCCCGATACGCACGATCGCACCTTACTGGGCTATTTTGAACTTGTGCCATCCGCGAAACATTAATGCAGATGGTCCAGACAGGAGATATGTATGGCAAAGGAACGGCAATACACGGTGGAGGATTTGTATGGAGCGAACGGCAATCCCCGTGCATCGGATATCGACCAAGACCTTATTTACAACTGTTATTTCCTCGCGCCGATGGGCTCGCTCGGCGAGAAACAACCCGATCGTATTCGCGATGCCATCCGCTTTGATGCGCAGGTCGGAGAGTTCACGGTAACGCTGTACCGCCCTCCGAATACGCAGGAGCGTAGCCAGGGACAAGCCGACCCGATCCGGGAATCGATCGTTGTGTCGCAAGAGGATATTCGTCGGAATATTCGCGAGAGGGGCGGCGGCACCGCCGACAACAATCGCGGGGGCGATGGTCCCCTGTGGCCGACCGTGATCGAAGCCGGGTTCGCCGAACTGTATGGCCGTGATTCGCAGGGACGAGTTGATCTGCGCCGAGGCTACCTGACGGTAGGCGATCCGACGGGCGGCGGTGGTCTGGGCGACGGCATGTATGCCTTGACCGGAGAATCAGGCCGCAGTTTGCGCATCCTCGATCCCGATGCCCCGCCGATGCGGCCCACCGGCCCCGATCATGTCGCACGCCCCGAGCCGCCGCCGTACCGGGCGCCCTTGCATGCCGCCAGATTGGAGTTGGATGCGGTGTATACCGAGGTGGAGCAGGCGTTGGCGAACGGCCGGCCGGTGTCGATGGCGACACAGGGCCGGGATGTTCGCGATGGCCTGGAAGAAAGCCATGCCTACATGGTGATGGGTGTGTCGCGCGATCCGCGAACCAATGAGGCCCAGGTCACGCTACGTAATCCCTACGGGACCAACGAGCGCGCAAGAGAGGGCGATCACAACATCGGCGCAAACTGGAACACGAACAACCCGGAAATCACAGTCAACCTCAATCGGCTTGTAAGCGAGGGAAGTTTCGCCGAGTTCAACATCGGCCCGGCGGCGCGCGTACAGTCGCAGCAGCAAGGTGCGCCCGCGCCTGAGCACAGCGCGCCAACCCAAGGCGCGCCGACGACGCAACCGACGCCAACGCAGCCGGCTCAACCCGGACCGCAACAGCCGGCCGCTTCGCCTCCAGGCGCGGCCAGCATCACCGACCGCAATCACCCCGGTCACGAGCGCTTCCAGCAGGCGATGGACGCGATCGGGCGTTCGCCGAACATTCCGCCGGGTACATTCCCGGACGAACGCCTGCAGCAGGCCGCCGCCAATCTGGCTTATGCCAGCCTCGCGGGCGCGCAACGGCCGCAGGGTGGTCAGAACGAGCGGCTGGATCGGATCGATTTCGTCGTGTTCAACAACGACCGCAGCGGCCTGATCGCCGGTCAGGGCGAACTGCGCAATCCGACCGCGAAACTGGCCCTGCTGCCCGCCGCGCAGGACAACGCCACCAGCCTGTCCCAGGCCTCGCAACAGGTTCGCGACACCCTGGCCCAGCAGCAGTCACAAGCGCAGGGCGTGGCGCAACAAGCACCCGCGCAGGCGCAGGACGATCCGGCGATCAAAGGCCCGAGGGTTTAGTCCCGCCGCCGCGACCGGCCGATCCCGCAATGGCGCCGCATGCTGCAATGCACAATAATGGCCTCATGACCGTCGCCGCCCCCGTCCGCCCGGACACCCCCGCACCCGCCCCGATTCTGTCTCCCCGCCAGGTCGGCCTGATCGTGTTCGCGCTGGCCATGGGCGGTTTCGCCATCGGCACCAGCGAGTTCGTGGTGATGGGACTGATCACCGACATCGCCCGCGCGATGGCGGTGACCGAGCCGCAGGTGGGGCATGTCATCAGCGCCTATGCGCTCGGCGTGGTGATCGGCGCACCGACCCTGGCGATCCTCGGCGCGCGCATGTCGCGGCGCAGTCTGCTGCTCGCGCTGATGGGCTTTTATGCATTCGGCAATCTGGCCAGCGCGTTGGCGCCGGGCTACTACAGCCTGATGCTGGCGCGCTTCGTCGCCGGCCTGCCGCACGGCGCGTATTTCGGAATCGCGGCCCTGGTCGCCGCGCGGATCAGTCCACCCGAGCAACGCGGCGCCGCGGTCGGGCGGGTGATGCTGGGTTTGTCGGTCGCGCTGCTGGTGGGCAATCCGCTGGCGACGTGGCTGGGGCAGAGTTTCGGTTGGCGTTGGGCGTTCGCACTGGTGTCGCTGATCGCCTTGGCCACGGTGGCGATGACGATGCGGGTATTGCCGCGTGGCATGAACGCGCCGCGTCCGGACGCGATGCGCGAACTGCGCGACTTCAACCGCAAGCCGGTGTGGCTGGCGCTGGGCATCGGCGCGATCGGCTTCGCCGGCATGTTCTGCGTCTTCAGTTATCTGGCTCCGACCCTGGTGCATGTCACCGGCGTGCGCGAGTCGTTCATTCCGTTCGGCCTGATCGCGTTCGGCATCGGCGGCATTCTCGGCACATTGGGCGGCGGCTGGTTGTTCGATCGTCTGCAGTTCCGCGCGGCGGCGTGGATCCTGGTGTGGTCGACGATCATCCTGCTGCTGTTCCCGCTGGCCGCGCGCTCGGTGTGGACGGTGCTGCCGGCGGTGTTGGCGGTCGGCACGATGGGCGCGCTGGCGACGGTATTGCAGGCGCATCTGATGGACGTCGCCAAGTCGGCGCAGACCTTGGCGGCGGCCTCCAACCACTCCGCGTTCAACATGGCCAATGCACTCGGGCCGTGGTTGGGCGGCATGGCGATCACCGCGGGTTACGGTTGGACTTCGACCGGCGTGGTCGGCGCGATCACCGCGCTGGCCGGATTGCTGATCTATGCTTGGGCGCGCGCCGACGCACGTCGCGCAACGTCGTCGACGGTGCCTTGCGAAGCCGATTGATCGCTCGCTCGAAGCGCAGCAGCGATACGAGCACGGCTTCGGCAACCAAGTCGCGACCCACCCAGGACCATCGAACATGAAGATCCACGGTTACAGCGGTGAGGGTCGGTCCAGCGGCGAGATCCAGCCGAAGGAGATGGCGGAAATCAGCCTGGTCGCGACCCCAGCCGAATTGCGCCGGATCGCGAACTTTCTCAACAAGGCCGCCGACACCATGCAGCGCATGGGCGCGAACTACGGCCATGAGCATCTGTCGGACCGGCAACCGGGTTTCGACGACTCGCCGCATTTCGTGGTGATCGCCAGCGGGCTTGCCGACGATTAGCCGACACGCCGTCGCCTCGAGGTAGGGCGTCGGTCGTTGCCTTGTCCCGCGCCCTGGCATAGGCTCGGGACCGTCTGCTGGGGAGTGTCTGCGATGCGATCGGCCGGATGCGCGGCCGTCGGCGGGCGCAGCGATCCCGCGCGATCATTGGCTACGACGATCTCAAGGAGGGGACCATGCAGCAAGACGAATTGATGGCCTTGATCAGCAAGACCGCGGTGCTGATGGAGCAGTTCGAGCGGCGCTGCGACGAAATCAGCGCCAGCCAGCGCGCGGTGATGCAGCAACTGCAGCAACTGGCCCAGCAAGTGCCCGGCGTGGTCCGGCAATCGGCCGACGAAAGCCTGCGCAGCTTGCCCGGCGCGGTGATGGGTCGGTTGGAAAGCGGCCTGGATCAGCCGGTGGGCGCTTACGAGAAACGTCTGCAGAGCGCCGGCGGATTGCTGCAGGAAGGCTCGCAGACCCTGGCCGCGCAGCTCAAGCGCATGGAATCGCTGCACAAGCATCTGGTCTGGAAAATAGTCGGCGCGGCGTTTGGCAGCGTGTTGCTGCTGCTGGTCGGCGGCGGTTGGCTGTTGTGGCAGTACCGCGCCGACATCAACGAGAACCGGGTCGCGGCCGATCTGCTGCGCGCCTACAACCAGGCCGACGTGACCCTGTGCGAAGGCCGCCTGTGCGCCAATGTCGAGCCGCAGGGCAAGAGCTACGGCGATCAGAAGCAGTATCGCGTGGTCCAGCCCCGACGCTGAGCGCGGGGCTGGGCGTTGCTGCTGGTCGTCCGGTCGCAACGAAGCGCGGACTGGTCTTGCCGACGAGTGTCGACGAATTGCCGCGACGCCTGCGCGCGCAGGCACCGCGCGCAACGTCATCAGAACATCCGTTCCGGGTCCTTGATGTAGCTACCGGAAAACTCCAGGCGGATGCCGGCGATCGCCGATTTCAGCTGAGTCAGGTCGACGGTTTCGCCGTCGCCGGAGGAGACTTTCGGCGAGGAGAGGATCCAGTCGGTGGACAGGGTCGGCTCGGAGTACGAAGTTCGGAAATCCTCGGCGATCGCGGCGCGCGCGCGGATGCAGCTGGGCTGGTCGTGCGGGCTGGCGGCGAGGTCGTAGCGGAAGGTCAGATCGACCGGCGCGCCCTGGAAGTGGAACAGCTTCGACTGCGCGTCGATCAATCGGGTGTCGTCGTACACGCCGCTGGTGCGCACGGTGAATTCGACCGCGCCGCTCTTCGGGCGCTTGCCTTCAACCCACTCCACCCAGACGAAGACCTCGCCGACGCGGGCGCGGCTGACCCGGCCCCAGCCCGACAACGGCCCGTTGCCGGGTGTCAGCGCGATCGTGATCCGCTCGCCCTTGAGCAAGGCGTCGCGCGCCGTGGCTGCCACGACGTGCTTGATCTGCACGAACGGCTGCGGCGGCGGACGGAAGCTGTCGAGCGCGCGGCCCTGCATCTTCTTGAGGTCGGCGATCTCGGCCAGATCGCCGGCGAGGTCGGCGATGCCGCGCAGGTTGTCGCGCGGCGCGCGTTCGTCGGTCAAGGCCCAATAGCGGTACGCGGCATCGAACTGCTGCAGCGTCACCAGCATCGAACGCTGCATCTTGCGGTAGTTGCCCCACAGCACCACCATCGCCTGGCCGGACAAGGTTTTCTGCGCGGTCAGCGCATTGATCTCGGCTAGCACCGCATCGTGCTGACGGCGCGCGATTTCGGCCTGCAATTTCGCCCGCGCCATTTCCTGGATCAACGGCAGCAACGCGATCTGCGCGGCGGTCAACGCGCGGCCATAGATCACCAGGATCTTGAGTTCCTTCAGATACTCGTTCGCGCCGTCGATCTTCTGATCGATCGCGGGCGCCAGCTGGGTTTCGATCTCCACCCACAACTGGTCCCAATAGGCGTTGGCCGAGGGCGCGCCCTTGGCGCCGTCGGACAGCGAGTCGCGGGTGATCGCGGCCATCGAGTCGGCGAAGTTCTTGGCGTTGTCGAGCTTGTCGGTCGCCGCGACGATATCCAGGCACAGGCGCACGATCTTCTCGATCGCCTTGCCGACCTGGACCAGCTTGCTCATGATCTCGGCCAGCTTGGCCGCGGTGCTCGCCACATCGGCCGCGGCCTTGGCCGCGCCGGCCGCGCCCGACGCGTTGCCGGAAAACATCGAGGCGACGCCGGACACGAACGAGAACACGCTGCCGACGATGGCCATCGCCATCTCGCGCTTCTTGGCCTCCTCCCAGGCCGCGAGCCCGGCCTTGAACCCGGCTTCCGCGCGCTTGACCTGATCGCTCTGCGGGCCGATCGAATTCTGCGCGCGGGTGACGTTGGCGGTGGCGATGCGGAAGTTCTCCGCCAGTTGCTCGGCGACCAGCTTCTGGAACGCGCCCTGATCGTCCTTTTCGCCGAGCACCAGCCGCGCGGCTTTCTTGCGCGCATCCAGGTCGTAGCCGCGATCGCTCAGGCGGGCGAAGGTGCCGGCGTAGGCCTGCAACGTGGGGATGTGTTCCTTCGCCAGTTCGCCATAGAACGCCGCGCTCAGGTACGGCACCTGGCCCGGGTCGAAGCGCACCGGCCGCAGCAGTTCCTGGGTGGTGCGGCAGCCCAGCGCGACGGTCTGCCAGGCCGGACGGTCCGGCGAGCGATCCAGCAATTGCTCCAGCCGCGCGAGCAGTTCCACCGCCAGCTCGCCCTTGCCTTCGGCGGCCAGTTGCTGCGCGGCGAACAGCATGCGTTCGAGCAGCGGCGTGCAGGCGTCCAGCGGCAGCAGCGCCAGCAACAACGGATGCTCGGTGAACGGCAATGGATCGTGCAGCCCCATCGTGGTGACCATCAGCTGGGTGCGGGTCAACGGATCGGGCAGGGCGTGGGTGGTGCGGATGTCGTGACGGGCGCCGCCGGGTTCGCTCCAGAACATCCAGCGCAGCAAGGTCTTGGTCTTCAACACTGGACTGAAACCGCACACGTAGAAACCGAGATAGAACTCGACCTCCCAGCCGCGTTTTTCCAGTTGCAGCTTTTCGTTGGTGTCCAGATGACGGGCGATCACGATCAGTCGGCTGAATTCGCCGCACAGCAGCGGCGCCTCGGGCGTGTGCCGTGCGTCGACGGTGTCGGCGAAGATCAGTAGCTTGTCTACGCCGAATGCCTGCTCGGCGCGGCCGCGATCCTGCGCGCGGGTCACCGCTTCGCCGAGGTTGACCCGCATGCCGGTGACCACCCACCAGCGGTCCGCGCGCACCAGGCGGTCGAGCCGCCCGATGTCGTAGGGGTTGTCGATCAATGCGTCCCAGTCGGGATCGGCGCCGGACGCGATGGCGTCGGACGAAAGGATGTTCATGCGTGCAGCGTCCCCTGTGATGACCCGCGAGATGCGTCCTTGCTGCAGCGGTAAGCAACGGGGATTACGCAATTTGATGGACGAACCGGCCGCGGCGATGGCGACGCGCGTTGGCGCGGGCGGCGGCGGTCAGTAGCGCAATTCCCGGGTCACCCGGGTCAGGTCCACGCCGCCGCGCGCCAGTTCGCTCAACACTTGTTCGGTGTAGCGACGCGGCGGGCAATAGTGGCTGCTGTGATCGGTGATCGCGGTCAGCACGCCATCGCGCGCTTCCAGTTCGCCTGCGCCGGCGACCGGCTTGCCTTGGCCGAGGCTGGAATGATGGAAACGGCCCACCAAGTGTTCCTTCGCCGAATAGATCGCGCCGTCGCCGTGCATGACGAAGATCGCGCGGCCCTGGCCGCTCCAGTGGGTGTGCGAGTCGGCGGTGTCGAACAGGCTGCCGTCGGCGCGGTACAGCAGGCCGTCGCGGATAGCGATCCGATACGGCGGCAGTTCGGCGTCGCTGAGGTAATGCACGTGGCTGGTCCGCCACACGCTGTTGCCGGGCAGGTGTTCGCCTTCGAACTGGGCGAGCCGGGGCGTGACGGCGTAAGCGGGCATGGGGACGGCCTCCTCGGAGGATTCATTACAGTCCGGGGCGCGAGGGCGGGTCAATCCGCCGGGACGGATCGCGCGTGCCGTGCGGGGCGGGGGTTTGCCCGCTTCCGGCCGGCGGCCGCGCGTACTAGACTCGTGAGCATGCGAAATCCCCTGCAAGATCAATTGCTCAAAGCCGGCCTGGTGAAGAAGTCCCAGGTCGCCCAGGTCGCGCGCGAGCAGACCAAGCAGCGCCACGGCAAGGCGCCGGCCGCGCCCAGCGCCGAGCAGGTCGAGGCCGAGCGCGCGCGCGCGGAACGGGCCGAGCGCGATCGCGCCCTGGCCGCCGAACGCAATGCGCAGGCGCGCGCGCACGAGTTGCGCGCGCAGATCCGCCAGATCGTCGAAGCGAACAAGGTCAAGCGCGAAGGCGAGATCAGTTACCGCTTCACCGATGGCGCGGCGATCAAGAGCGTGTGGATCAATCCGGCCTTGCGCGCGCAGCTGGCGAGCGGCGCCCTGGTGATCGCGCGCCACGAAGACGGCTACGAGCTGCTGCCGCGCGCCGCGGCGGAAAAAGTCATGGCGCGCGATCCGTCGATGATCGTGCTCGACCACGCCGCGTCCGCGCCGGCGGCGCAAGCCGAGGCCAGCGACGACGATGCGTTCTACGCCAAGTTCCAGGTGCCGGACGATCTGATCTGGTAATCGATCGTCAGCGCTGGATGTCTTGTCCGGCCTGATCGAGCATCCACTCAGTAAACGCGCGGATGCGCGGATCGTCGTCGCCGCTTTCCGGATAGACCAGGTGGTAGGCGTAGTCCGGCGCCACCTCGACGCCGATGTCGAACAAGCGCACCAGCCGGCCCTGGGCGAGGTCGTTGCCGATCAGCGCCAGATCGACCAGGCCGATCGCGCCGCTGTCGACCACCGTCTGCACCACATAACCCGAATCGGCGAAGGCGACGCAGCGGCTGTCGTCGAAATCGCCGACACCGGCCGCGGCCATCCACATGCGCCAGTTCGGCCAGACCATGCGCTCGGTCTTCCAGTCGACATAGCACAAGGTGTGCTGCAACAGGTCGCGCGGCTCGTTCAACGCGGTCCCGTTCGCCAGCAGCGCCGGGCTGCACACCGCGACCACGACCGTGTCGAACAGACGATGCGATCGCGCCCGCGGGTAATCGCCGGTGCCGAAGCGGATCGCCACGTCGATGTCGTCGGTTTCGAAGTCGCGCAACTCGTCGCTGATGTCGAAGCTCAGTTGCAGCTGTGGATAGACGGCGTTGAACCGGGACATGCGCGGCAACAGCCAGTTGCTGGCGAATCCGGCGCTGAGCGACACGCGCAGCTGAGTCGAGCCGCGCTCCAGACTGCGCGCGCGGCCGACGGCGCGCTGCAAGGTACCCAGAGCATCGACCGTCGCTTCAAGCAGCACCGCGCCGGCGGCGGTCAACTGGATGCTGCGGCTGGTGCGGACGAACAGCACGATGCCCAGTTGCTCTTCGATTTCCTTGATCTGGTAGCTGACTGCCGCCGGGGTCAGGCCGACTTCATCGGCGGCGCGGGTGAAGTTGAGATGGCGCGCGGCCGCTTCGAAGGTCCTGAGCGCCCGGGTGCCGGGCAGCATGCGATTCATCGATCTTCAAGCCACATTTGATGATGCGCTGAGAATTACTCGTTTTTGCGCGCGCCTACAAGCGGCGATGATCGCGGCAACGAAAACATTGGAGTGCGTCATGTCGGTTGGCTTGAACCCGGGCGAAACGCCGCGGGACGGCGTTGCTTTGCCCGCGGCCGCGGCCGCGTCTGCGATCGCGGCCGCATCCACATCCACATCCACATCCGCAACGGCATCGGCGCCGCGCGACGATCGCGTGTGTTGGCCAGCGCGTTCGTGGATCGCCTTGCTGATCTTCAGCGGCGTGATCCTGCTCGACGGTCTGGATATCTCGATGATCGCGGTGGCGATCCCGGAGATCCAGCGCGAATTCGCGATCAGCGCGGCCACCGCGCAATGGTTCGTCAGCGCTTACATCCTGGCTTTCGGTGGGTTCCTGTTGCTGGGCGGGCGCTGCGCCGATCTGTTCGGACGGCGGCGGGTGCTGGTGATCGGCCTGGCGGTGTTCGCGCTGGTGTCGGTGCTCGGCGCGTTCGCCAGCGATGCCGGCTTGTTGATCGTCTCGCGCTTCGTCAAAGGCATGGCCGCGGGCTTCACCGGGCCGGCGGCGATGTCGCTGTTGACCACCACCTTCGCCGAAGGCCCGCATCGCAACAAGGCGTTCGGCATCTTCAATCTGTTCGAGGCGTCGGGTTATTCCAGCGGCTTGTTGATCGGCGGCCTGCTCGCGGCGCTGGACTGGCGCTACATCTTTATTTTGCCGATTCCGGTCGCGGTGTTGCTGTTGTTGGCCGCGCTGCGCTTCCTGCCGCCGGATCCGCCGCGCAGCGAGCCGGTGCGGCTCGACATCGCCGGCGCACTGACCCTGGTCGGCGGCATGTTGTTGCTGGTGTTCACCCTAGTGTCGGCCGAGCAAGTGGGTTGGGTCGCGGCGCGCACGATCGCCGGCTTCGCGGTATCGGCGCTGTTGCTGCTCGGCTTCTATCGGATCGAGCGCAAGTCCACGCATCCGCTGATCCGGCTCGGCATCTTCCGCAATCGCGGCCTGGTCGCCGCTAACCTCAGCGCCGCGTTGTTGTACGGCGGCGCGATGGGCTTTCAATTCCTGATCGCCTTGTACCTGCAGAACCTGCACGGCTGGCAGCCGTGGCAGATGGCGCTGGTGTTGCTGCCGGCGGGATTGATGGTGGTGATCCTCGGGCCGAAACTCGGCGCGGCGATCAGCCGCTTCGGGGTCGACAAGGTGTTGCTGGTCGGCTTGCTCGCGTTCGTGCCGTGCTATCTGCTGATGCTGCGCATCGGCCCGCAGCCGGACTTGTGGACGGTGCTGCTGCCTGCCTCGGTGCTGTGGGGCGTGGGGTTCGCGCTGAGCATTTCGGCCTTGATGGTCGCCGGCACCAACGGCGTCGACGACGAGGAGCAAGGGCTCGCGGCCGGGTTGCTCAACAGTTCGTTGCAGGTGGGCGGCGCCTGCGGCCTGGCGGTAGTCACCGCGGCGATCGCGCCGGCGACGCAGTTGTCGATGCTGTACCCGGGCGTGGTCGTGATCCTGGTGTTCGCGGTGCTGACCTTGCTCGCGCAGTTGCTGCGCAAGCGGCGCTGAGGGCGGCGCATGCGCGAGCACGCCAACTAGCGTCGCGTCGCTTGCAGCGCGGCGGCGATGGCTGGCGATCCATGTCGAGACCGCGCATCGCCGCAACGTAACGGGACGGGTGTTGGGGACCCGTCCCGCGACGCCATGGCCTCGACCGTGGCTCACAAGTCCACGGTCACGGCCGATGGATCACAACCCGCCGCCCGGCGTCGGCAGGGCGAAACACATGCTCTGCTGCGAGGTGAACAGGCCGATGGCCCGACCCCAGTCCGCGGGCTGCGGGTCGGCGCAGCCGTGGCTGATGTAGCGCACGCCATGCACCGTGCCGCCGGTGTCGCGGTAGGTCCGTATCTCGACATAAGCGCCCGGCTGAGCCGAGAGGTTGAACGCGATACCCGCCGACAACGCCGTCGCCGCGATCGCGAGAATCAAGGTTCTGTAGGGTTTTTTCATGCGGTTCTCTCCATGAGTGGCGGCGAACGGATGTACGCCGGTGAATGTCCTGGGTGCGGACCGGAGGCCGATCCGGCTCTGGTCTGCAGCCGGACCCGGGTGATCGACCGGGCCGCGGTCCGACACGCCTGTGCGTTACGCGATCACCGCGTCGCCGCACATGACCCAGTTCGTACCGGGCGGGCAAAACCCGACACGGCGCGGCGATGGATATGCGACTGCCCGCGCTGACGCGCGCGCGGGCAATCGGAGCCGGACTGATAAACTCGGGTTCCCTACGCAGCGACGACCCGCATGGCCGATGCCGCTCCTTCCGCGCCCGTTGCCGGCCGCTACGCCCTGGTCGACCTGGTTGTCGACACGGCGGGACAGCGGGTGGAACGCGACGGCGTGGCGCTCAAGGTCTCGGGGCTGAGCTTTCAATTGCTGGCGTATCTGATCGCGCAGGGCGATCGCGTGGTGGGGTTCGACGAACTGATCGAACAGGTCTGGGCGCCGGCGGTGGTCAACGAGGAAACCGTGACTCAGCGGGTCAAGCTGTTGCGTCAGGCGATGGGCGACGACGGCCGCGATCCGCGCTATCTGCGTTCGGTGCGTGGGCGCGGTTATCAGTTGTGCGTGCGGCCCGAGCGGTTGCGCGATGCGGACGAGGCGGTGGCCGCGCCGGCGACGATGCCTGCAAAACCGTTGTCGTCGTCGCCATCGACGATGCGCCGATTCGCGCCGTGGATCGCCGCGCTCGCGCTGTTGTCGATCGCGGCGATCGGCTTCGGCGTATGGCGCGGCCGTTCCAACGCGCCTGTCGTGCCCGCCGCCGCCGCGCCGCAGAGCCTGACCCAGCGCGCCGAGTACTACGCCAGCCTCGGCCAGCGCGACAACAACGAACGCGCGATCGCGCTGTATCAGCAGGCCTTGCAGGAAACGCCACGCGACCGCGCCGCTCAGGTCGGACTGAGCCGCGCCTACAGTGCGCGCGTATGCCTGTTCAATTTCGCGCCCGAATGGGCGGTGCGCGCGCAGACCCTGGCCCAGGCCGCGATCGCCGCCGATCCGGACAATGCCGCCGGCCACGCCGCGCTGGGGTATTCGCACGATTGCCGCGGGCGCCTCAACGACGCGCTGGCCGGTTACGAACAGGCATTGCGTCTGGACCCGGGCAACGACGCCACGCGCGCGTCGGCCGCATATCTGTACGACCGCAAGGGCCGGCTGGCCGATGCATTGATCGCCAACACCTCATTGCACGGCGATCCGGCGCGCGTGCGTTTTCTGCAATTGCAGATCGCCAGCAATCTGGATCTGCTCGGCTATCCGCAGGCGGCTCAGGCGCGTTATCGCGAAAGTTTCCGGCTGTACCCGGACAACGTGTTTTCCAATATTGCCTGGCCGCAGTTCCTGTTCCGCCACGGCCGCCTGACCGAAGCGCGGGGCGCGCTGGACCAGGCCTTGCAGCGCGGCACCGAACACGCCGACCTGCATCTGCTGGCCGGCGAGTTGGCGTTGGCGCGCGGCGATCGCAAGGACGCGGCCGCGGCGTTCGCGCGCGCCGCCGCGTTGCGGCCGCAGGCGAGCCTGCCGCGGACGCTGGTCGATCTGTACGGCTCGCCGTTCGCGCCCGCGGCCCTGCGCGAGCGCGCCAGCGAGTCGAGCCGTTACCTGCAACAAGGCGCGGGCTATCCCTCCGATTGGCTGGAAGTGGCCTTGCTGCACGCCGGCAGCGGCGACTCCGCCGCCGCGTTGCGCGACGTGCAGCGCGCGGTCGACGAAGGCTATCGCGACGCCGATTACCTCGGCGCCTCGCCGCTGTTCCGATCCCTGGCCGCGCATCCGGAGTTCGCGCGTTCGCTCGACCTCATCCATCAGCGCGTGGCCGATCAAAACCGCCAGGTCCCGCGCGAGTTGCTGGCGCGGCTTACGGCATCGCCTTGAGCAGGTAGTCGGCGAACAACTGCTGCGATTGCGGATGGGCGTTGCGCTGATTGAACGCGGTCCGGGTCAGCACCGCGACCAGGCGTTGCTCGGGCAGGATGAACACGTAGTTGCCGCCGTTGCCCGACATCGCCCAGACCCCGGTCTGCTTGCCGTGCAGCGGAAAGCGGAAGCGCCAGAACTGATAGCCGTAGTCGGCGTCGTCGCGCGCCTGCGCATGCACGCTCAGCGCGGCGTCGATCCAGGCTTTCGAAATCACCGTTTTGCCCTGCCAGCGTCCGCCGTCGGCGACCATCTGTCCGAGCTTGGCCAGGTCGCGGCTGCGATAGCGGGTGCCGCCGCCGCCCATGCCGACGCCTTCGGGCGCGCGGTTCCATTGCGAACGGCTGATGCCCAGCGGCTGTTCCAGGGTCTGCGCGGCGAATTTTTCCAACGGCTGTCCGCTCGCGCGTTCGACCACCGCGCCGAGCAGGAAGCTGCCGGCGGTGCAGTACGAGAACGAACGGCCGTGCGGACTTTTCTCCGGCCGCGTCATCCACGGCGCGAAGCCCTTGATCGGCAGTCCCAGGACGAACGCGGTCCAGTCCTCGCGCACGTACATGCGTTCTTCGTTGCCGTCGGAGAACGGGTTGTCGTCATCGCAGTCCCACAGCGAGCTCATGGTCAGCAGGTCTTCGAGGGTGAACTTGTCCTTGCGCGGATCGGGGTTCGACCACGGGCGCTTGTCGGCGAAGAAGCCGTACACGCCGGCCTGGGCGCCGGGGATCAGGCCGCGGTCGATGGCCGCGCCGACCAGTAGCGAGGTGACGCTCTTGGTCGCCGAGCGCACGTCGTTGAGGACGTCGACACCGCCCTTGTTGAAGTAGGCCTCGTAGACCAGCTTGCCGTCCTTGGCCACGACGATGCTGGTGACGTCGGGGAAGCTGCCCTTGGCGATGGCGGCTTCGAGTTCGCCGAAGCGTTCGACCTGCCAGCCCTGGCCGGCGGCGTCGGCGACCGCCCAGCCGTCGTCGCGTGCCTGCGGCGGTTGATAGGCACCGGCCATGGCGGGAGCGGCGGCGAGCAGGGCGAGCAACGGGAGGGTCAGGCAGTTGAGGCGTGGACGCATGGTCGAGGTTCCGAGCGATGAGGAAACCCGATTGCGAACGAGCGCCGGATGAAGTGCCTGAAACCTGGGTGAAGAATTATGAAGGCCTTGCGCGGCATGGGTTTGCGGGCAGACGGGGTTCGGGCGTCGGGCGGGATCGCGCGGCTGGGGCGAGGGCTGCGCGACGGCGAACGGCTCGGCAACGTGGACCGATCTGACGGCGGGCGCGCGTCATCGCGTAGGGGGACGGGCGGCCGCGCGCGTTAGCGGCGAGGGCGGAGCGGTATCGAAGCGATGCTGATACGCAATGAGCCGTTCCTCACGTCGATTACGTGTTTATCGTCACAGGACGCTCGGCGTCGCCGAGGCTCCGGGCCGATCCGGCTTCGCCCGGTCGGTGCCGATCGAGCGACCTGCCCACGGACCCGTTGCGCCTGACAAGCAACGGCGGCCGCGGGTCGGACGCGCATCGGTCGGCCGGCACGGCGACCGGGTGCCGGGGTGGTGGTCGGTCCGCGCCGGGCGGATCGGGTGGTTCCAGGTTGCGCGTCGCGGTGTCGCAAGGATCGCCGTCGCGGCGCGTGGCTCTTTCTCACTTTATTCAACATGACAAGTAGGCTCCCATGAAGAAGATGCTAGGACTGCTCGCCATTGCCGTATCGCTGGCGGTCGGACCCGCCTGGGCGGGCGAAGAATTCTGCGACGACCGCGGCGGTGGCGACCCGAAGCCGCCGGGAAGTAATTGGGATTCGGGCAACGGCCCGGGTACCGGTTCGTGCGAAGTCAATCTGGTCTACACCCTCAGCATGTTCGATACGGTGCCGATCGAAGCCCGCGGCCGCATTCGCGAGATCGGCTTCAGCGACGCCCTGCTGAACCGTCTGCGCAACCCGTCCAACGAGGTGGAAATCGGCTGGCACATCGATAATTTCAAGCTGGGCGCGGACACGTCGCAGGCGTCCGAGGCGCGGATGATCGAGTGGTCGTTCCGGCCGACCGACAAGTACGGGGTCGAACGCATGCTGGTGATATCGCTGCGGCGCAAGGAGGGAGAGATCACCTTGATGCTCGACTGGCTGAAGTCGCCCACCACGGACTGGTCGTACGCCACCGCGTCGTTGCTGGAACCGGAATGGCTCGATCACCGCAGCATCGTCCTGGACGGCCCTGAGGTGACAGGCCAGCCGGCGTATCTGAAGTGGGTTCCCGGCGCGGTCGTGGTCGGCGTGTGGGCCGGCGATCAATTACGCGAAGTGCGTTTCCCGCTGCCGTCGGCGAGCTGGCGGCCGGTGCGGTTGCGTAATGCGCTCCTGCTCGGCGTGCCGACGCAGAGCGGTACCGAGGTGAGCATCGGTTGGCCGACTGCGTTCGATCACTACTGGTCGGCTCCGGTGCCGGCGCCGATCAATCCGCTGGACCAGCCGATACCGCCGCCGGATCCGACCGTGCCCCAGTTGCAATAAGTCGCCGCCGCGCGCGACCTCGATCAATCTCGACTGGTCGCGCTGATCGCCCGATGCGCCTGCGGCGCGCTCACTTTCTGGCGAGCGCGCCCAGGCGGTTCTGGCAGGCTTGCAGGCGCAGCACACGCGGGTTGTCGGCGGCGAAATCGATACGGATCACCGCCAGCGCGTCGGCCAGTTCGCGCGCTGCGTTCGCCGGCGTCGGCAGATCGCCCAGGCACAGCGTTTCGGCCTGCGCCAGCGCCAGGTTCGCGGCATGCCCGGGGATCGGCCTGAATCGCTCGATCGCAGGTGCCAGCACCGCGCGCGCCTGCGCGTCGCGGCCCAGATCGTGCAGCGCCATCGCCCAGGCCAGCCGGTACATCGCCAGGTTCATGTGTTCCGGCGTGGCGACGGTGGCGATCTCCACCGCCTTGCGCAGATGGCGTTCGCCGCCGACCGGATCGCGCAGATACATGTGCTGCAGCAGGCCGAGGTTGTATTCGGCCGCGGCCACGTGCGGGTGCTGCTCGCCCTTGACCTCGCGCTTGATCTGCAGCGAGCGCTCGAAATAAGCCGCGGTGGCGGCGTAGTCGCCGCGCGCCTGGGCGATCGTGCCGAGCAGGTTGAGCGAGGAAGCCGTGCGGCTGTGGCGTTCGCCGTACAGCTTGAGATCGACCCGCAACGATTCCTGGGCCAGGCGTTCGGCCGCGGGGTAATCGCCCTGTTCGCGTTTCTGCCGCGCCTGGTTGTAAAGCGATTCGCCCGCCTCCGGGGTGTCGGGTTGCGCGTTCGCGTCCAGCGCCGGCAATTGCGCCAGCAGCAGCGCCGCGCGCGGTTGCTGGCCCGATGCGCGCAAGGCGCTGACCCAGCCGTGGCGGGTTTCGATGCTGCGCAGGTCGCGGTTGCCGTAACGGCGCTGATAGTCGGCGTCCACCGATTCCCACAAACGCAGCGCGATATCCAGGCGACCTTGCGCCTGCTCCAGTTCGGCCTGCAGGCGTCGCAGCAACAGGCGCTCGTCGACGATCGCTGCGCTGTCGCTGCTGGCATCGTCGGGCAGCGCGCGCAGCGCTTGTTCGAGATGGCCGCGCGCGCGCGGGTAGTCGGCGCGGGCCATGGCCACGCGCGCGCGCAAGCGATAGACCGCGCGCAAGTCGGTCGGGTCCGCGTGCGGCAGACCTTGCAGCAGCCGCAGCGCTTCGGCCGAATGCCGCTCGGCGCCATCGTAGTCGCCCAGCGACAGGTCGATGTCGGCGATGGTCGCGGCCAATGCGGCATGGGTTTCAGGATCGTCGATCGCCTGCAGCCGCTGCGAGCCGCGCGCCAATAACTCGCGCGCGCCCGGATCGCGTCCGCGCGCCTGGGCCGGGTCGGAGGCGCGGAACAGGTCGATCATGAATTGAGTGACGTCTTCGGCCTGGGCGCGCCGCGCCTCGGCGCGATCGCGCGCGATCGCGAGTTGTCGCGACTGCAGCACGGTGCTGGTGACGAAGCCGATGGTCAGCGCGCAGGCGATCGCGGCCAGGGTCAGCGCGGCGACGTGGCGGCGCGCGAATTTGCCCAGCCGATACAGCGACTCGGTGCGGCGCGCGGCGATCGGCCGCGATTCCAGCACCGCACGCAGGTCGGCGGCGAGACGCTCTACGCTGGCGTAGCGTTGCTCGGGTTCCTTGCGCAGGCAGCGCGCAACGATCGCATCCAGGTCGCCCTGCAATTGCCGCACCAGCGCCTGCGCGCTGGCGCTGCGACGGTGGCGCGCGATCTGCGCGGCGCGTTCGGGCGACTGCTTGTCGAGCCGCGCGACTGCGCGACTCGGCAGGGCCGGCACGGTGTGCACGATCGCGTGCGCCATCAGCGCCGGGTTGGCGTCTTCCAGGGTCAGCGGCAATTCGCCGGCGAACAGTTCGTACATCAGCGCGCCGAGCGCGTAGACGTCGGTGGCGACATCGGTGGCGGCGCCGAGTACCTGCTCCGGCGCGGCGCTGGCGGGCGAGAAGAACGCCTGCGCGTCGGCGGTGGCCATGCTGACCGGCGCGTCGACTCCTGTCAGCGCCTTGGCGATGCCGAAGTCGAGCAGCTTGGGCCGGCCGTCGCGGTCGACCAGCACGTTGCCGGCCTTGATATCGCGATGCAGCACCAGCCGTTGATGCGCGTACTCCACCGCCGACAGCACCTGCACCACCAGTTCGATGCGCGCGCGCAGCGGCAGTTCGAGGCGGTCGCAATGCTGCACGATCGGTTCGCCGTCGACGTACTCCATGGCGAAGTAGGGCCGGTCCGGCGGTAGCTCGCCGGCATCGATCAGCCGCGCGATGTTGGGATGCTCCAACGTCGCCAGCAATTGCCGTTCGCGGCGCAGGCGCTGACGCACCTGCGGCGCCAGGCGATGGAACGCGGCGACCTTGAGCGCCACGCGCTGTTCGCCTTCGTCGATTCCGCGCCGCGCCAGATACACCCGGCCCATGCCGCCGACCCCGAGCTCGCGTTCGATCACGAACGGCCCGGCGCGGCTGCCCGGTTCGAGCTGTTCGGCGTCGTGCTCGATCCATTGCGCGGCGGCCGCGGCGGCCGCGTCCTGCCAGGCGTCGGACGCTCCCGCCTCGGCCGATTCGTCCAGGCTGTGGTGCGCGTCGATCAGCCGCTGCACCGCTTCGCGCAACGCGTCCGGATCGGTTTGCCCCGCGCATTGCTCGTCGATGAAAGCGCCGCGCCGCTCCGGATCCAGATCCAGCGCGCGCACGAACACATCGGCGGCCTGCGACCAGATCGAAGTGGAAGTCTGCATGGCGAACGGCCTGGGATCAGGAAGTCGGCGGGGACAGTTGGCCGTGCAGCCAGGCGCGGGCGAACTGCCAGTCGCGCTTGGCGGTCGGCAGCGAGACGCCGATGGCTTCGGCGGTCTCTTCGATGGTCAGGCCGCCGAAGAAACGCAGCTCCACGCCCTTGGCGGCGCGCGCATTGATGCGTTCCAGGCGTTCGAGCAGGCGATCGAGGTCGAGCGCGTCGGCCAGATCGGGAGTGACCGCGGCGACCTCCTGCCCGGCCTGCAGGGTGACGCGCAGGACATCGCCGCCGCGCTTGAGCGCGGAGCGCTCGCGCAGGTGATCGACCAGCAGCCGGCGGATCACGTGCGCGGCGATCGCATAGAAATGCACGCGGTTCTGGAACTGCGCTTCGCGCTGCTCGACCAACTTGAAATAGGCATCGTTCGCCAGTTCGGTGGCGACCAGGGTCAGCTGCCCGCTGCGGGTCAGGCGCTGCTGGGCCAGACGGCGCAGCACCGGGTAGATCTGTTCGAGCAATTGCGTTTCGGCGTCGGAATCGCCCGCGCGCCAGTTTTGCAACAGCTGAGTGATGTCGGGTGGAGCAGCGGCGGTCATCGAGGCGGCGCCGGTCGGGAGGGCGCAGCATACCGCTTCGGTTTCAGGTGAGCCATTTATGTCGTGTGTGCCGAGTTGCACATCGCCGGTGGCCGCCGCGGTCGCGTTCGAACGTTGTACGGCGATCGCGTCTTCGCCGATGCCGGCGCGCGCGCGGCTAGCCGGTCGAGGCCAGCGGCACCAACGCATCGGAGCGCGCGCGCAGCCGCTGCGCCCAGCGCCTGCCCATGCGGATGCCCGGTTCTTCGATCCATAGATGGACCGCCAGCGCGCCGGTCACCAGCACCAGCGCGCAGACGGTGTTGACCAGCCAGAACGCCAGCGTTCCGCTCATTGCATACGTCTTGACGCCGGGGATCGCGAACACCGCCAGCAGCGCCAGTCCCTGGCCCAGATAGATGCCGTAACTCAGCCCGCTCAATCGCCGCGACGCCGGCCACGCCAATACCCCGAACAAGCGATTGCCCGCGCACACGATCCACAGGAAGGTCGCGGCCAGCGGGCACAGCGCGAGCAACGGCAGCATCCCGAGGTTGCGCAGGTCGAGCATCGCGGCGAACACCAGCGCCAGGCACAGCAAGGCCAGCACCGCCCAGCGGCGCCGCTGCAGGCGCAGACGTTCGCCGATGCCGGCATGCAGCAGCGAGGCGACGAACATGCCCGAGGCGAACAGCAGGACCAACTCGGCCAGCACCGCCAGCATCAACACCGGACGCGGTTTGACCCCCGCTTCGAAACCGCCGTTCCAGGTCGCCGCGACGATGGTCAGCAGGCAGACCGCGACCAATGCGCCGGTGAACGCCAGATGCCGGCCGCGACGCACGAACACCGCCAGCAGCGGTAACGAGAAATAGAACAGCCATTCGAAGAACAAGGTCCAGGTCACCCCGGCGAGGATGGTGCCGGTATCGGCATAGCCGTTGATCGTCGGCGGTGGCGGCACGATGCCGAGCGCGAGCCAGGCCAAGGTCGACGCGATCGCTTCCGATGCCGGCACCTGCAAGCGGAAGTCGGTGCGATAGGCGACCACGCCGATCATCGTCAGCACCACCACCAGATACACCGGTCCCAGCCGGAACACCCGGCCGATATACAGCGCCCGCCAGCCCGGACGGCCGCCGGCCTTGAGCAGCTTGGTCCAGAACAGGAAGCCGGTGACCATGAAGAACACACACACGCCCAACAGCCCGGCGACGTTGTAGAACTGCGCGCTCGACGGTTTCCACACGCCGCTGCGAAGGTATTCGTAATGCACGACCGTATGCGCCGCGAACACGCTCAGGGCCAGGAACCCGCGCAAACCGTCGAGGGTGTCGGTGCGCTTGTCCGGCTGCGGCCCGTCGGGGTCGGCGCCGCGGAACAGCGGCAGCGAAGCGAATGCGAGCGCCGCCAGCATCATCGCGAAGTACGGCCCTGCGTGATGGATGTCGACCATGTCCGGTGCCGTGAGCGCGAAGGGATATCGGCCGAGACTAGCGGCCTCGCCGACGTGCGTTTGCCGGGTCGATCACGCTTCCCCGCCGCTGCTCGCGCCGCGTTTCCGGGCCGCTGGCGCGGTCACTTACCGGAGCGGACGCAGCGCATGGTTTGCGCCGGCATGCAGGCCGCCACCGCCGGTCATCCCCGGGGAGTTCGCGGCACGGACGGAAAAACCGACATCGCGATTGCGTCTTCGCTTGCTCGACGCTGTGGACCGCGCGATCCGATCGCGACGCCGCGTCGCGCGCACGCGAACGAACGTGCCCAGGTCGCGGCCGAGCCACGACCGCGACCGCATGCGCGATCGCGATATGTGACCGCCGGCACGAGCCACCGTGGCGACTGCGGCATAGTCCTGGCTCGGGCGCGGCGTGGGGGACACGGCGGCCGCATGCGGCGCCGGGGCGCGCCATCGCGACAAGGAGGTCGAATGATCACGTTCGTGTGTTGTAAGCCCGATCACGCATCGGCTGCGGTCGGCCGCTCGGTGTTATCGGATTGTTTCGAACATGCGCATCGTCGCGCGATCCGCGCGTGCGTCGTGCACCGGCTGCAAGGCGACGGCGTTCGCGCGTGGGCGCTGAAGGCATGAGTTCGACCACGTCCGGCCCTCGGCAGATTCCCGCGGTCGTCCGCGGCGCCGCCGCCGATTCGGCGGTCGCGGCGAGACCCGCGCGCGGCGTGTCGCTGGCGTTGACGCTGGGCCTGCTGCTGGCCTGTGCGCTGGTGCTGGCGCTCGCCTGGCAGTTGCGCGAGCTGCGTCAGGAGCGGCGCGGCCTGGTCGAGCGAGTCAACGATCCCTATGTCGGCATGTACGTGCCGAAGGTTGCGCTGACCGCATTGGACGGCGGCGCGGTGGTGCTCGGCGAGCCGCGCGCGGATTACCAGTTGCTGTACTTCTTCAGCACCACCTGCCCGCATTGCCTGGCCTCGCTGCCGATGGTCAAGGCGATCGCCGCGCAAGCGCCGGCGGCGTCGAAGGGGCGCGCCGAAATGATCGGCGTGGCCAGCGCGAGCGCCGCCGACGCGGGCGCCTACGCACGCGCGCATGCGCTGGCGTTTCCGATCGTCGCCAACAGCGAGGTGCGCACCGCGATGCTGTTCCGCGCGCACAGCGTGCCGCTGCTACTGGTGATCGGCGCGGACGGGCGCGTGCGTTACGCGCGCATGGGCGTGATCGACGAGGCCGCGGATCTGCGCGCGGCGTTGGCGGCGCTGGACGAACCCAAACGACCCGGCGGCGGCGCCGCGCGGGTCGCGAACAAGGAGTCGCCCTGAAAGGCAGGGCGCTTCACGGGTCAGGGACGACCCGTTGTCGGACGGAGGCGGTCGCGCCGCTCCGGATTGCAGGGCCGCCACCGGCCCGAACCATCGCGTTCGCGTCCGTCCTGGAAGGGCGGAGCGGAACATCAGGGAGAAAGACGATGAAGCGCAACACCCGTATTCGTAACGTATTGATCGCCGCGTTGTTCTCGACCGCCATGGGATTCGGATTTTCCCAGGTGTTCGCCAACGATCTGTCCAGCGGCGACGGCCTCAAGGCGCGCTGCCAGACGATCGCCTGCCGCTCGCGCTGCGGTATCCCCGGCGGCGATCTGACCCCGGACGGCAAGAACTGCCTGTGCTGCGCGGCGCCTTGAAGCGCTGAGCACGCCGCGGCCGGATCGTCCGGGTCGCGGCGATAGGGTGTTCGGCATGGCTTGAACCTCGCGGGCGTCGCTGTCCGACACAAGCGTGACTGCCGCCGGCCCTCGCAGGCCGGCGGCAGGTCGGTCGCGTAATCGCTTCGCGAAGCCGGCCTGGCCCCGGGCGCGGATCCACATGGCATCATCCACAGGTGTTGCGGGCGCGAAGCCCTGGTCAGGCAAACGACACCCTGGAGACTGGAACCATGGCGCTCAAGCGGATGGACAACGTAGGAATCGTCGTCGAAGACCTCGAAGCGACGGTCGATTTCTTTCGCGAACTCGGCCTCGAACTCGAAGGGCGCGGCTCGATCGAAGGCGAATGGGCCGGGCGTGTCACCGGTCTGGGCGATCAGCATGTCGAAGTCGCGATGATGCGCACGCCCGACGGCCACAGCCGGCTCGAACTCTCGCGCTTTCTACGGCCGACCGTGGTCGCCGATCACCGCACCGCGCCGGTCAATGCGCTGGGCTATCTGCGCGTCATGTTCGCCGTGGACGATCTCAACGAGACGCTCGAACGCTTGTATAAGCGCGGCGCGCAGCTGGTAGGCGAAGTGGTCGACTATAAGGACGTGTATCGGCTGTGTTACATCCGCGGGCCGGAAGGGATTTTGATCGGACTCGCGCAGGAACTCGGCTGACCGGCACGAGCAGGAGACGGCCATCAAGGTTCTAGTTCTGGGCAGCGGCGTGATCGGAACCACTGCCGCGTACTACCTGGCCAGGGCCGGCCATCAGGTCACCGTCGTCGATCGCCAGGCCGCGCCGGCGATGGAAACCAGTTTCGCCAACGCCGGTGAGGTGTCGCCGGGCTATGCCGCGCCCTGGGCCGGGCCGGGCGTGCCGCTGAAGGCGATCAAATGGCTGGCGATGCGGCACCGCCCGCTGGTGATCCGCGACCTGCTCGACCCGGCGATGCTGGGCTGGTGCATGGCGATGCTGCGCAACTGCACCCAGGCGCGATACCGCATCAACAAGGCGCGCATGGTACGACTGGCCGAGTACAGCCGCGATTGCCTGCGCGAGCTGCGCGCCGACACCGGCATCGGTTACGACGATCGCCAGCAGGGCACGCTGCAATTGTTCCGCAGCCAGAAGCAGCTCGACGACAGCGGCAAGGACATCGAGATCCTGCGCGAGTACGGGGTCGCCTTCCAGTTGCTCGGCCGCGACGATTACCTCCAGTACGAACCGGCGCTGGCGCAGGTCAGGCACAAGTTCGTCGGCGCGTTGCGCTTGCCTGGCGATGAGACCGGCGACTGCTTCAAGTTCACCCAGACCCTGGCGCGCATGGCCGAAGCGATCGGCGTGGAGTTCCGTTTCGGCGTGAACATCCAGGCGTTGCAGGCCGAGGGTGGAACGATCGCGGGTGTCCACACCGATGCCGGCGTGCTGAAGGCCGATGCTTGCCTGATCGCCTTGGGCAGTCATTCGCCGCTGCTGCTCGCGCCGATCGGCATCCGCATCCCGGTGTATCCGGTCAAGGGGTATTCGATCACCGTGCCGATCGTCGATCCGCAGCACGCGCCGGAATCGACGATCATGGACGAAACCCACAAGGTCGCGGTGACCCGCCTGGGCGACCGCATCCGGGTCGGCGGCACCGCCGAACTGGCCGGTTACGACCGCCGCCTGCACGACGCGCGCCGCGACACCCTGCTGCATGTGCTGACCGATCTGTTCCCGCGCGGAGGCGATGCGCGCCGCGCCGAATTCTGGAGCGGGCTGCGGCCGATGACGCCCGACGGCACGCCGGTGCTCGGCGAGACGCCGTATTCGAATCTCTACCTCGCCACCGGCCACGGCACCCTGGGCTGGACCATGGCCGCCGGCACCGGACGGGTGACGGCCGACCTGATCAGCGGCCGCGCGCCGCAGATCAGCCTGGACGGATTGACCGCCGCGCGCTACCTCCGCTGAGCGGCAACGCCGGCGAACCGGCCCGATCGGCGCCCTCGATTGCAATCCAGGTCGCAGTCCTGGGTCCGAGCCGGGCCGTGGCGCAAGGTCTAGGCGAGGGTGCCTGGGCTATGCTCGGCGGGGTTTAGGGGGAAGTCTTCGCAAGGCAATGCATCGGTTCTGGCGCTCCATCTGGCAGCTCGCGCTGATCCTGCTCGGTCTCACGGCCGCGGCGGTGGCATCGGCGCAGCCGTTCGCCTTGTCGCGCCTGGAGCCGTCGACCGATCCGCCGCCCGCGCGCGTGCTGGCCGGCGACTACGACGCGCGCTTCGTCCCGGTGCAGGGCAACGAGATCGCGGTGCTAGACCGCAACTGGCATTGGTGGCGACTGGTCTCGACCCAGGACGTGCCCGGCGACAACGCGCCGCAATTGGTGCTGACCCAGCCGTACCGCAAGTTCGTCGGCATCTGGCGCGCGGGCGCGACCTCGCCGGTACGCCGCTCGATCCACGGCAAGGCCGCGGACTTCCGCCACTCCTCGCGGTTCCTGGTGTTTCCGCTGGAGGGCGGCCTGCACAAGGGCGAGGTGATCTATCTGCGCGCCGCGGCCGCCGACGTCACCGCGTCGACCTTGCTGGTGATGCCGCTGGACGCGGTGCATCGCCAGGACATGAGCCACATCGCCCTGCGCAGCGTGGTGCTGACCGCGCTCGGGGTGATCGCGCTGCTCGCGTTCGGTTTCTGGATCGGTCTGAAGGAACGCGGCTACGCCTATCTGTGCCTGACCTTGGTGGTGCAGACCTTGAATTTGGCGGTGGAGGGCGGCGAGACGCGGATGATTCCGTGGCTCGGCGACATCATGCCGGACCGCCGCACCAACGTCGTGCTGAACACCGCCGCGGTATTGGCCAGCGTGCGTTTCCTGATGTTCTTCCTCGATCTGCGCGCGACCCAGGCGCCGGTGGCGAAGCTGCTCAACATCTGCAGCTGGCTGCTCGGCGGCCTGTTGCTGGTGTCGATGATCCACACCTGGCGGGCCAGCGCCTCGTTCGGCAACGTGGTGCTGCTGGTGGTGATCGGCGCGATCGTCTACGCCAGCGCGGTCGCGATCGGCCGGCGCCAGCGCGAAGCCTATTTCCTGATGCTGGCATGGACGCCGCTGATGGCGGTGTTGATCGTGCTGGTCGGCGCGTATCAGCGTTGGTGGCCGTCGTACGGCTGGCTCGAATACGCCTATCCGGTTGGTCTGGTGCTCGGCGGCCTGGGCCTGTTGCTCGGCCTGGCGGCGAAGCTGCAGCAACTGCGCCGCGATCACGACAGCGCCAAGCACCGCGCCACCTACGACCGCCTGACCAGCGTGATGACCCGCGCGGCGATCGAGGAAGGCATGCGTCAGGCGATTACCGAAGCGCATCGCGCCTCGCGTCCGCTGACCGTGGTGTTCTTCGACATCGACCACTTCAAGCGCATCAACGACGAGCACGGCCACAGCGCCGGCGACGAAGCGCTGCGCACGGTCGCCGAACGCACCCGCAACCGCTTGCGCGCGACCGACCTGTGCGGCCGCTACGGCGGCGACGAAATCCTGGTCGGCCTGCCGGGCACGCGCCTGGAACAGGGGCTGGTGGTGGCCGAGCACCTGCGCCGCACCATCAGCGCCAATCCGCCGAGCATCAACGGGCGGGTTCTGCCGCTGAGCCTGAGTCTGGGCGTGGCCGAGCTGCGGCCAGGCGAAAGCTTCGATCAACTGCTCGAGCGCGCCGACGCCGCGCTGTACGCGAGCAAGGCCGGCGGCCGCGACCGGGTGACCGTGCAGCAGGCCGCGGCGCACGACATCGCTATCTGATCGCCGCGTCTTCGCTTCAGGCGCCGGCCGCTTCAATCGCTCGCCGCACCACCTGCAGTCCCGAGCGCGACTGCACCGGCGTCGCGCCGGCGAAGCCGAACACCAGTCCGCCGTATTGGTACGGCGGCTGTTCGCAACGGCCGTATTTCGACAGCGGATGCACCACGACGCCGTCGCGCGCGCAGGCCTCGGCAACGGCGCGATCGTCGATGCGCGTCGGACCCTTGAACCAAGCGGCGACGTGCATGCCGGCGATGGCCGGTCCGAATTCCAGCACGTCGTCCAGCGCGCGCGCCTGCTCGAGAAACGCGAGGCGTCGTTCGTCGTAGATCGCCCGGGTCTTGCGCAGATGGCGGGCGAGATGGCCTTCGTGAATGAACGCGGCGAGCACGCCCTGCGCCAGCAGCGCGGTGTGGCCGTCGGCGCTGTGCTTGGCGTCGACGAAGGCGGCGACCAGCGGCTCGGGCACGATCGCATAGGCGATGCGCAGGCCCGGAAACAGGATCTTGTTGAAGCTGCCGACGTAGATCACCCGGCCGGTGTCGTCCAGGCCCTGCAGCGACGCGATCGGGCGGCCCTGATAGCGATAGTCGCCGTCGTAATCGTCTTCGATCACATACGCGTCGCGTTGCCGCGCCCATGCCAGCAGCGCCTCGCGCCGCGACAACGACATCTCGCAACCCAGCGGGTACTGATGCGCGGGCGTGACATAGGCGACGCGCGCATCGGGCGCACGCGCCACGCCGGCCTCTACATCGAGTCCGTGTTCGTCGACCGGCACCGGCACCACCTCCAGACCGACCGCGCGCAGGCAGTGCTGCACCGGCTGATAGCCGGGCGTTTCGCACCAGGCGCGATCACCCGGATCGGCGATCACCTTGCCGGCGAGTTCCACCGCCTGCTGGGTGCTGGTGACCACGATCACCTGCTCGGGCGAACAACGCACCGCGCGCATCGCCGACGCGTGCGCGGCGATCGCGCCGCGCAGCGCCCGCAGGCCGTTGCTGGCGCCGTATTCCCAATACTCGCCGCCGGCCTTGCCGGCTTCGCGCAGCAGCAGTCGATTCCAGACTTCGCGCGGAAACAGATCGATCGGCGGCAACGACGGGGTGAACGCCCGCGCCGATGCCGATGCGTAATGACCTGGATACGCGCGCAACGCATCCGCGCGTTGCGACAGGCGGCGCGGCGTGGTGTCGGCCTCAGCGCGCGCCGCGCGCGCGGACGGCATCAGGTCGCGTTCGGGCAACTGCGCGGCGACGAAACTGCCGGCGCCGCGGCGGCGCACGATGTAGCCGTCGGCGACCAGTTGATCCAGCGCCCAGTCGACGGTGTTGCGAGCCACGCCGAAGTCCTGCGCGAGCGTGCGACCCGACGGCAGGCGCGCGTTCGGCGGCAGCGCGCCGCTGACGATCGCGGCGCGGATGCGTTCGCAGATGCGCGCGTACGCCGGCTGCCCGGCCTGCGCCTGCAGACCGGTGACGTCGACGGAAAACACCGAGCCGGCATGTTTGACCATGCCGCCATGCTACTAGCCCGGCGCGCGGCTGTATTTGCCGCCGCCATCAACCGCGCCGCGGACGATGCCGGTCGCGCTGCATCTGCTGGTGATGCGATTGCGCGCAGGCCGGACCGCAGTACAGGCGCTCGGGCTCGCCGTCGAACGGCTCCAGGCAGGTCTGGCTGAGGCAATACCCGACCGGCGCCGGCCGCACCAGCGTTTCGGCGGCCTGCTGGCGCGCCTGCAGGGATTGGGCCAGGTTGATGGCCTCGAACAACTGGGCCTGGTCGATCAGATCGGTCATGACGTTCGCATCCTTGTGCGCAACGCGGCGCGGCATGCGCCGCCGGGCCCGCAGATTCCCACTGCCCGTTCGCAGACGATGACACGCGCCGCCGCGGCGATCGCGGATCGGTGTGGGTGCGCGTTTTCGTGCGTGCGGACACAGCCAGTCGCAGGATCTGATCTGGCGCGCGGTTAGTCTGTATTCCGCGACTTCAGCGGCCATCCAGGAGCGCACCATGAGCCTCGACAACACCCCCGCGGGCGGTCCGCAGACCCGCCGCGCCATCCACGCGCTGCACGCGGCGACCTGGTTCGCGCTGACCCAGGGCGATCGCTACAGCGCGCTGGGGCGCAAATCGGTCGCCAATGCTTTCTACAACATCCTGCCGATGCTCGCCGAGGTGCGCAAAGCGGTGCTCGATGAGGGCGAGCCGGCGAGCGATGCGGTCTCGGTGGCGGCAGCAGCGGCGGTGACCACGGCCGCCACGGTGTTACCGGCTAGCGGCGGGGCGCATGCGTTCAACGACGATGTCGCGCGTGACGATGGGAGTGTGGTGGCGATCCAGGATGGGCGGAATTCGTTGCGTTGATTTGGGTGAGATATGGGCGTCTCTCGCCGCATCCATTTTTTCGATGCACACCAGAACCCGATATCTTTCGCTCCGATCGAGCGACCAATTCGCGTCGTTACCGCGATGGCTCCCTGTAGGAGCGGCGCAAGCCGCGACCGCGCCATTACGCTGACGTCGCAAGCTGCGTCGTAGCCGCATTCCCGCGGTCGCGGCTCGCGCCGCTCCTACAGCTAGAGCAGGTAGCTCAGCTTGCGCTTGAAGCCGCGCAGTTCATCCAGCGCTGCGAGGCCCCGT
>NZ_LMHM01000001.1:674953-675045 GCF_001427785.1 Lysobacter sp. Root690 | reverse complement strand
TAGACAAAAGAAAGTGACCCGCCGCTTTAGTGGCGGAAGCTTTTGATCCTGCTTGCAGCTTCTCAAGCTTGAAGCTTTAAAGCTTTGAAGCA
>NZ_LMHM01000001.1:611855-674898 GCF_001427785.1 Lysobacter sp. Root690 | reverse complement strand
CATCCTGTCTCGGTGGCGCACGGCGCACATCCATGTGCGCCGCCCTTCGGGTGTGCTGTTGCTGACGCGAGTCCGTGGCTTCGCAGCGCTGGATGAACGACGAAACTTCTAACTCGAGCATGAAGGCCATGCCACGACCGGAACCGGTTCCGGAACCCAAGCCAAGCCAAGCTGATCTGCAAGTGCCAAGAAAGTAACTTGCCGTTTCAACGGCGGCAGCGGTGAGCTTGGTTGAATCTCTGGGGCATGGGGATCGTAGAAACCACGGCCTCGGACCCATCGCGAAATCGCGGCGTCTACCCATCGGCAGGCCAACCATCGCCCGGTGTCGAATGGCACAGGCGCCCGCGTCGTGCCGGCCTTAAGGTGCGCCGATCCACTGCCATGAGACCCCGCGATGAACCGATTCGTCCCAGCCGCCGCCCTGGCCGCGATGCTCTGCGCAGGCATGGCCGGCTCCGCGCTCGCCGCGTCGGACAAGACGGCGGCCCCGGCGGCCGCGGTCGAAACGGCCAAGCCCGCCGCGCCCAAGAACGAACCGGCCAAAGGCGACCCCGCGAAAGGCGGCTCCGCCCTGTACGACACCGTCGCCGGGCTGGACACGCAGATGTTCGATTCGTTCAACCGCTGCGACGACCCCGCCCAGTTCAAGCGCCATCGCGCCCTGTTCGACGACAAGGTCGAGTTCTACCACGACAACGGCGGGGTCACCTGGACGCGCGAGGAAATGCTCGGCAACGTGCGCAAGAACGTCTGCGGAAAATTCCGCCGCGAGTTGATCCCGGGAACCTTGCGCGTGTACCCGATCAAGGACTTCGGCGCGATGGAGATCGGCGAACACCGCTTCTGCGCGACCGGCGAAACCACCTGCGCCGGGCGCGGCGAGTTCATCCTGGTCTGGCATCGCGTCGGCGAACGCTGGCAAGTCACCCGCGCGATCAGCTACGCGCACCGTCCCAACGACTGAGGCAACAGCGTCATGCCGTGTCGTCTTGACGGCTGTCGACGCTCCGGCTTCGCCAGCCTCGGATCGGTTGGGCTCAATACGCCGACCGCACTGGCATCATCGCAATGCGATAGACGGGCACCCGGCGTCGTTGTTCAGAAGAACGTATTGATCGCACCGGTGACGCGATAGCCGTCGTCGGTCAGCAGCATCAGCGGCCACTTGTCGAAGGTGGTGCACGGATGCGAGATGCCGCTGCCGACCAGATCGCCGACCTGCAGCGGATGCTCGACCGGCAGTTCCAGATAAGCGTGTTGATCGTTCATCTTGACGATGCGCGCATCGCGCATCGGCCGCGGCGCCGGTTGCCCGGGGCGATGCCAGATCAGCGGACGCGGCAGGTCGATGTCGTAGGACGCGTCGCGCTTGCCGAGGGTCAACAGCGCCAGCCCGGGCTCGGGTCGCGACTGCACCATCGCCCATACCTCCAGCGCCGGTTGCAGGCCGTGGCGGAAACTGGCGTCGTGGCGGGTGCGCATTTCCTGTTGCAGTCCATGGTAGAGGCCGTGGTCCGACGTCAGATAGCAGCCGGAACGTAGTATTCGCCGCAGCGGACGCGAGGTTTCGCCCACGCGGTCGAACGCATCGGCAACGAAGTCAAAATACGCCGAGCCGCCGGCACTGATCAGGATCTCGTCGCCGTCGAATAGTCGTTCGGCATCGCAACGTTGGGTCAGCGCGACCATCTGAGTCAGCAACGACTGCACTCGCTGCAGGTCGGCATCGCGATCGGCACCGACCCACAGGCCCTCGTAGCCTTCGATCCCGGCCAGCGACAGATGCGAAGCCGCATGCACCTCGTGCGCGAGCCGCGTCGCCGCGTCGAGACCGCGCACGCCGCTGCGTCCGCCGTCGGCGCCGAGTTCGACCAGCACCGGCAGGCGCCGCTGCGGCGCGACCTGTTGCATCAACTGATTCAAGCGCTGCACACCGGCACTGGAATCGACCAGCACCCAAGCCTGGAAATCCGCTTCGTCGCGCAGCAGCGCGGCCAGGCTTTCGATATCGGCGATCGCCACCGGCTGGTTGGCCAGCAGCACTCGCTTGACGCCGAAACGATGGGCCACGCGCAACTGCGGAATGGTCGCCAGGGTGATCGCCCAGACGCCGGCGTCGAGTTGGGCCTGGAACAACTGCGGGCTCATCGTAGTCTTGCCGTGCGGCGCGAGCAGGGCACCGGCGCGGTCGACGAAGTCGCGCATCCAGGCGATGTTGTGGTCCAGCGTCGATTGCCGCAGCACCGCGACCGGGTAGGACAGCAATCCATCGAGTACGTTGAGGCCCAGTTCGCCGAGCGTGTCCTGGCGCAGCGGCTGCTGCAGGGCCAGGCCCTTGGTGCCGGGCTGCAGCCACTGGTGCGCGAGTTCGCGCAGCGCGTCGTTCATCGGACTGCTCCATTCATCGCGGTGCTCCAAGGTAGTTCGGATGTCATCGATCGCATCGGCGTCGGCCAGGGTTCGATCGAAGATGCCGATCATGCGCGTCCGGGCTTGAGGCGGTAGTCAGACTGCGTCACATCTTTCGTTTTGGAAAATCCAAAAAAATGATCTTTCGTATTGTGGTCAGAGACTAGCAAATACGCCTGTATTTATGCATTGTTCGGCGTGAAGCGCATTCGTGGACCACGCAAGCCGATTCAAAAGTTGGAGCACGCGGATGAGGTCCGATCGAAAGATATGGATCGAAGCCCATCGCTCGCCAAGCGCTTCGCATCACCGACCGTATTCAAATCCTCCCGTCTCCACTCCAACGCACCGATCGAGGCACCCGCATGAACCGACGCGATTTTCTCGCCACCTCCGCGACCGCGAGCACGCTGCTGGCCAGCAGCGCGTTCACTCCGGCGTTCGCGCGCGCCCGCTCGAAGCTGCGGATCGGCCTGATCGGCGTGGGCATGCGCGGCCAGGTCCATCTGACCGAATTGCTGCGCCGCGAGGACGTGGACGTGGTCGCGCTGTGCGATGTCGAACCGATCATGCTCGAGCGTTCGCTGGCGATGATCGCCAAGGCCGGCAAGGCCAAGCCCACGACTTACGGCGCCGATGGCGACCTCGACGCTTACCGCGCGATGCTGGCCAAGGGCGGACTGGACGCGGTGATCATCGCCACGCCGTGGGAATTCCACGCCGCGCAGGCGATCGCGGCGATGCAGGCGAAGGTCGCGGTGGGTTGCGAGGTGGTAGCCGGCCTCACCCTCGACGATCACTGGCAGGTGCTGCGCGCTCAGCAGAGCACCGGCACGCCGTACATGCTGCTAGAAAACGTGTGCTATCGCCGCGACGTGCTGGCCGCGCTCAACATGGTGCGACAGGGACTGTTCGGCGAAATCGTGCATCTGCAGGGCGGTTATCAGCACGATCTGCGCGGGGTCAAGTTCAACAGCGGCAATCCCGATCAGCCCTATGGCAGCGGCGTCGAGTTCGGTCCTAAGGCGTGGTCGGAAGCGCGCTGGCGCACCGAGCATTCGGTCAAGCGCGACGGCGATCTGTACCCGAGCCATGGCATCGGCCCGTGCGCGATGGCGATCGACATCCACCGCGGCAACCGCTTCACCCATTTGAGCGCGTTCTCGAGCAAGCCGCGTGGCCTGCACGACTACATCGTCAAGAAGGCCGGGCCGGAGCATCCGAACGCGAAGGTGAAGTTCAAGCTCGGCGACATGGTGACGACGCAACTGCTGTGCGAGAACGGCGAGACCATTGTGTTGCAGCACGACACGTCGCTGCCGCGTCCGTATTCGCTGGGCTTTCGCGTGCAGGGCACCGACGGGCTGTGGATGGATCTCAACGAGTCGATCCACATCGAAGGCAAGAGCCAGCCGCACAAGTGGGACAAGGCCGCTGACTGGTTCGCCAAGTACGATCATCCGCTGTGGCAGCGCTTCGCCAGCGCCGCCGCCGATGCCGGCCACGGCGGCATGGATTTCTTCGTCATCAACGCCTTCGTCGAAGCGCTCAAGGCCGATGCGCCGATGCCGATCGACATCTATGACGCGATCGCCTGGAGCGCGATCACGCCGCTGTCGGAGCAATCCATCGCCGAGCACAAGACCTTGGAATTCCCGGATTTCACCAACGGCAAGTGGAAAGACCGCAAGCCGATCTTCGCCTTGAACGATCGCTACTGAGGCTAGTCGCCCGAGATCGGCGCGAGCGCTCGCTCGTGGGTGGGCGTGATGCCCGCCCACGAAACGCTCCGTCGTTCAAGGCTTGGCGTCGAACCCGATCACCGCGTTGTCCAGCGGCATCTGCGCCTGCCGCGCTTGTGGCTTGGCGTCGAAGGCCGAGGTCGAATCCAGCGTCTGATCGATCGATCGCGTACCCGAATAGCTGAAGGCGTCGAACACGAACGGCAGGCCTTCGGATTGCTCGAAGGTCGGCGCGTTCGACACGTGCAAGTGCAGATGCGGCCCGCCGGTGTTGCCGGATTGGCCGAGCCGGCCGAGACTCTGGCCGCGACGCACGCGTTCGCCGGTCTTCACCGCCACGCTGCCGCGTTGCAGATGCGCGTAATGCACATAGGTGCGCGGCGCGATTTCCAGGATTACATAATTGCCGTACAGCGCGTCCGCGCTCAGCATGGCCGGTTCGGACTGCGGCGACAGCGGCGCGTGTTCGGCCTCGCCGTCGCGCGCGCCGCGCACGATGCCGTCGGCCGCGGCCAGCACCTCGGCGCCGTAGCCGATCCAGTCGGCATGCTTGCTTTTGCGCGGCTCGATGCCGTCGCGCACGGCATGGCCGCGCGCGTCCAGGCCGATCAGATCGAGCGCATAGCGTTGCGGAATGGTGGCCTCGCCATTGGCCACGACCAGGCTGCCCCAGTGATGCGACTGCGAATTCGACGGACCTTCGTAGGCCAGCCATTGGCCACCGCGCAACGGCGGGCCCAGCACCACGGGTGACGCGCTGGCCAGCGCGACCCGCGCGCCGTCGACCCAGAGCGTCGTGCCTTTCGTGGTTTCGAATTCGATCCGATGACGCAGGCTCGTCGGCGCGGGGCGTCCGGCCGGCAGGGTCAGCCAGACGAACAGCTCGCCGCGCAGGCCGCCGCCGATCGCGACGCCGTCGTCGGGCTTGGCGCCCTCGGGCGCGCGCGGAAGGCCGATGCGCTGCAGGGCCTCGCCCTGGAAATCCGCGAGCGCGGTGTCGCTGTCGTCGGCGTATACGGTCAAACGTTTGACCCGCAGCACGCCGGTGTCGCGGTAGAAGTTGCTCAGGTGCAGTTCGTAGGCGAGATGAGCAGCGCCGTCGGTGGCCGCGACCGCGGCCGGCGCCCACGGCACCCGCGCTTCGACCGGCGCCTGCAGGGCCGGATCGAGCGCTGCGCTGCGTGCCGGCATCGGCGTGGCGATGGCCGTTAGAAGAATCAGCCCAGCCAGCGCCGATCCGAGCCGTGGCGCTGCGCGCCGATTCAGTGCGATAGCCATCGATTGTCCTGGATGACGCCGGTCGGCGCGGATCGGCGGAAATGCTACCGCACCGCGCGGGCGTTGCCGCTGCGCCGTGATGCCAGTCCGACGACGACCGTCGGTCGGTAACTGTTAAAAACAAATTGACAGGTTTGGAAGAAACTAAATAACCTCTGAAAAACGATTTAAAGGTTAAGACGATGCGTCATGCCCGCGAGCGGTGGCTGTCCGGCGCCTGGCTGCTGTGCGCGGCGCTCACTGCCTGCGCGGACACGCCGTCCGGCGCGTCGGCCGCATCCATCCGATCCGAACCCGAGTCCGCCATGCCGATCGCGCCGTTCCTCGTGCTTATCGATGCGCCAAGCAATCTCGGCCTGCGCCCGCCGCGACCCGGCGTGGAGCCTGGCGTGCGGCGCATGCCCGACGCGCTGCGCGCAACCGGTCTGTTGCGGCGTTTGCGCGCGCACGATGGCGGCCGGGTCGAGGCGCCGGCGTATTCGTCCGAGCCCGATCACACGATCGGTTTTCGCAACGGTGCGGCGATCGCCGACTACAGCCAGACCCTCGCCGATCGCCTGTCGCCGTGGCTGCAGCGCAAGCGGTTCGTGCTGATGCTCGGCGGCGATTGCAGCGTGCTGCTGGGCAGCGGCCTGGCCTTGAAGCAACACGGCCGCTACGGGCTGGCCTTCGTCGATGCGCACGACGATTTCTCGTTCGTGCGCGATCGCCGGCGCTATCAGGGCCACTTCGCCGCGGCCGGGCTCGACCTGGGCCTGTCGACCGGACACGGGCCGGCGGCGTTGTCGAATCTGCGCGGGCAGTCGCCGTATTTCCGCGGCGAGGATGTGGTCCATCTGGGCCTGGTGACCACCGACGACGACCGCCGCGACTACGACTTCGAAAGTTTCGAGCGCTCCGGAATACACAGCATCGACGCCGATACGATCCATCGCGACGGCGCGCGGCAGGCCGGAGATCGCGCGCGCGCCCGCCTGGAGGCGATGCCGACCGAAGGCTATTGGATCCACGTCGATGCCGACGTGCTCGCGCAGCGGGTGATGCCGGCGGTGGACTCGCCGAACCCCGACGGTCTCGATTTCGAACAACTGCGCGCGCTGTTGGCGCCGTTGCTCGCCAGCCCGAAGGCGATTGGCATGGAGTTGACGATCTTCGATCCGGAGCTGGACCCGGATGGAATGCTCGCGCGTCGATTGAGCGATGCGGTGGTGGGCGCGTTCGAGGACAGTGGGCGGTTGCGCGAGTGAGCGGGCAGCGTTCGGGCGACGCGGGAGCTGGAGCCCGTTCCGCCCATGATCGCGTCGCCGAGCGGTCTATCGGTCGAGCGAATTCAGCGCCTGCCCTATTCGCCCTATTTGCCGCGAATCATTCAAGACTCGAAGCGAAACAAGTCACCCGGAAACCCGAATACCGCGACGTCAGCTGCGCTTTCACCGAATCGGGAACCGCCACACCATCAAGCCACAGTCGCCGCAAGTTCGGCAGCTGATCCAGCAGTGGCAGCAACGATTCGATCAGAATCGGCTCATAGCCCTGGGAGCTGCCGACCGACAGGTATTCCAGCGCCGGCAAGCCGCGCAGCAGATACAGATCGTCCACGCTCAGCGAGATCGCCCAAAGGTCCAGCTCGCGCATCTGCTTCAACTCGCAGATCGCCTCGAGACCGGCTCGCGAAATCGCGGTCCGCCCGGCGTGCAGACTGGTCAGCTCCGGCAAGCGCGCGAGTTGCGCCGCCATCGCATCGTCGAACGGCGTCGCTTCGACGTCCAGAGTTTGCAGCGTACTCAGTCCCATCAATGCATCGAACGATCGCGGTGTGAGTCGCGAACTCTGGATGCCGAGTTCGATCAGGCCCGGACAGCGCGCAACGTCCAGCAGATCCACTTCGGGCAAACCCGTCAGCTCACGAAAGACACGCAGGTCCTTCGCCCGAGCGAAGCCGCCGGGCCGGCCATTCGGAAGGATGCGTAGGACGTCGAGTTCGCGCAGCCCGGCGATGGCCAGTACGTCGCGTATCGACGCGCGGCTGACGTCGCAATTGAGATTGAGTTGTCGCAGCGACGGCAGCGTGCGCAACAACTTGCTGCGCGTCGTGGTCAGGCTGCCCATGGAGTGCAGGGTCAGTCGAGCGATCGGCCCTTGCGCGGCGATGTCGTTGGCATCGAAATTCTCGTCCAGCGTTTGCCAATCGTCCGTTTGCATAGACCACGGCCGACATCGAAGACCTGCGCGGATGATCGAGGCCGCACCCGGCCGGGTCAACCCGTTTGGTCGGGCATCGGATCGGGCCGGCGCATCAGTCGGCCAATGCGCCGAGGTCGGCCTGCAAGGTCCGGTAATCCCGCGGCGCCATCCCCACCGTCGCCTTGAATTGCCGCGCGAACGCGCTTTGATCGGAAAAACCGCAGGCCAGCCCGACCTGGGCGATGCTGGCGTCGCCACGCAGATGGTGCATCGCCGCTTCGATACGCAGCTTGGTCAAGCTCTGCTGCGGGGTCAGTTGGAAGACTCGCTGGAAGTGCCGCTCCAGTTGCGCCACCGACAGGTTCGCCAACTGCGCCAGCGCGGTGACGCGCAGCGGGCCGGCGTAATGCTGCTGCATGTGTTCGGTGACCCGGCGCAGGCGTTCGTAGGTGGGGTCGCGTCCGTCGGGCGCGCCGAGGTCGCGCGACAGGCCGACCAGTCCGCAACCGCCGTCGGACAGGGGCAACGGCCGCTTGCCGGTCAGGCACCAGCCCGGTTGCCGGTTCGGGTACAGATGCACTTCCAGTTGGTTTTCGATGATGTCGCCGGTGAGCACGCGCCGATCCTGCAGCGCATAGCGTCCGCCCAGGCGCGCGGGAAACAGGTCGGCGACCGCGCGGCCGATCACGTCCTCGCGTCGCTTCAGGCCCAGGCGCCGCACCAGGGTCAGGTTGGCGTGGGTGTAGCGGCCGGCGGCGTCCTTGACGAAGAACACCACGTCCGGCAACGCGTCGCACAAGGTCTGCATCAGGCCGGCGTCGATGCGGACCGAAGCGTCGTTGAGGCTGGCGGTGGGCGAGGGCATGGCGGCGGACACGGCTGGAGCGGGTTGAGGCGATTATGCCGAATTCCGCATCCGCCGCCGGCAAGCTGCGCTAGACCGCGACCGGCCCTGGCCGCGAGCATGGACGGATGCACAGCCTCGACATCATCGACTCGCACACCGGCGGCGAACCCACCCGCGTGGTGATCTCCGGATTCCCCGATCTCGGCGCCGGCAGCCTGGCGCAACAGCGCGAGCGCTTCCGCGCGCAGTTCGATCACTGGCGCAGCGCGATCGCCTGCGAGCCGCGCGGCTCGGACACGGTGGTCGGCGCGCTGTTGCTGCCGGCGCAGGCGGCCGATGCCTGCGCGGGTGTGATCTTCTTCAACAACGTCGGTTACCTGGGCATGTGCGGGCACGGCACGATCGGGCTGGTGCGCACCTTGCAGCACTTGGGGCGGATCGCGCCGGGCCGGCACAGGATCGAAACGCCGGTCGGAACGGTCGGCGCGGAATTGCACGAAGACGGCAGCGTCTCGGTCGACAACGTCGAAAGCCGTCGTCACGCCACTAATGTCAGCGTGCAGGTCGACGGCTACGGCGAAGTCAGCGGCGATGTCGCCTGGGGCGGTAACTGGTTCTACATCGCCAAGACCACGCGCGAGATTTCGCTGGCCACGCAACGCGAATTGACCGCGTACGCCGAAGCGATCCGCCACGCCCTGGTCGCGGCCGGGATCACCGGCGCCGACGGCGCCGAGATCGATCACATCGAACTGGAAACCGTGTCGGCCACGCCCGGCATCGACGGACGCAATTTCGTGCTGTGTCCTGGTCTGGCCTACGACCGCTCGCCGTGCGGCACCGGCACCAGCGCCAAGCTGGCGTGCCTGGCCGCCGACGGCAAGCTCGCGCCGGATGCGGTGTGGCGGCAGGAAAGCGTGCTCGGCAGCGTGTTCGAAGGCCGTTATCGCCTCGGCGAACACGGCGTGCTGCCGACCATCACCGGCAGCGCCTACATCACCGCGCGCGCGCAATTGCTGATCGACGACAACGACCCCTTCGCCTGGGGCGTGGTGGCGCGCTGAGCGATGGCGGCCTTCGACCTCATCGTGATCGGCGCCGGCATCGTCGGCACCGCCTGCGCCGAACTCGCCGTGCGCGAGGGGCTGCGCGTGGCCGTGGTCGAATCCGGCGCGGTCGGCGGCGGCGCGACCGCGGCGGCGATGGGGCATCTGGTGGCGATGGACGACGATCCGGCCGAGCTGGCCTTATCGCGTTATTCGCTGGGCCTGTGGGAGCGTTTCGCGACCTTGCCCGAGGCCGAATTCAGCCGCTGCGGGACCTTGTGGGTGGCGCGCGAGGCGAGCGAGTTCGCCAGCGTTCCGGCCAAGATCGCGCGACTGGCCGCGGCCGGCGTGGACGCGCGACAGATCGATGCGGATGAGTTGTATCGCCTGGAACCGGCGCTGGTCGCGGGTCTGTGCGGGGGCATGCTGGTGGCCGACGAGGCGGTGGTGTATCCGCCGCGGGTCGCGCTGCATCTGCTCGGCCTGGCGCGTGAGGGTGGCGCGAGCTGTGTGCTGGGTCGGCGCGCGGTCGCGTTGAGCGCCGACGGCGTGCGGCTGGACGATGGCGCCGAACTGGTTGGTCCGGTGTTGGTCGCAACCGGCTGCGCCTTGCCCGAGTTGCTGCCGCAGTTGCCGATGCGTTCGCGCAAGGGCCACCTGGTCATCACCGAACGCTATCCGGGCCGTGTGCGGCACCAGTTGCTGGAGTTGGGCTATGCCGATAGCGCGCATGGCGACGCCGACAGCAGCGTCGCATTCAATGTGCAGCCACGTCCGACCGGGCAGATCCTGATCGGTTCCTCGCGCGAGTTCGGCGTCGACGATCGCGAGGTGTCGCCGGCGATGCTGCGGCGCATGCTCGAACGCGCATTCGCGTTCGTGCCGATGCTGCGCGAATTGCAGGCGCTGCGGGTGTGGACGGGATTCCGCCCGACCACCTTCGACGGCCGGCCGTATATCGGCGCGGTCGCCGATCGCGCGCACACCTGGGTCGCCGCGGGCCACGAGGGCCTGGGCGTGACGACCGCATTGGGCACCGCGCAGTTGCTGATTGATCAAATGCTCGGCCGCGCACCGGCGATCGATCCGTTGCCGTTCCTGCCGGCGCGGGTGTTGCAATGACGGCGCCGAACGTGTGTCTGCATATCGACGGTGTCGCGGTCGAGGTGCCGGCCGGGGCCAGCGTCGCCGCGGCAATCGCGACCCGCAGCGAGGTCGCGCTGCGTTTTCGCCGCTCGCGCTCGGGCGAGCCGCGCGCGCCCTTGTGCGGCATGGGCGTGTGTTTCGAATGTCGGGTGACGATCGACGGCGTCGCGCATCAGCGCGCTTGCCTGACCGTCGCGCGCGAGGGCATGCAGGTGCGTTGCGATGACTGAGCGCTGCGACGTGCTGGTGATCGGCGCCGGTCCGGCCGGACTCGCCGCGGCGTGTGCGGCCGCGTCGCACGGCGCGAAGGTGGTGATGGTCGACATGCAGCCGCGCGTGGGCGGACAAGTGTGGCGGCAGGACCTGCGCAAGCCGGCGGTCGCGGCGGCGCGCGAAGCCTTCGCCGAACTGTCGGCGCAACCCGCTGTCCGTTGCCTGCAACAGGCGCACGTGGTCGCGGCGCGGCCTGGCTACGTATTGATCGAACACGCCGGTACGGCGATGGAACTGCATTACCGCGCCCTGGTGCTGGCGACCGGTGCGCGCGAACTGCTGCTGCCGTTTCCGGGCTGGACCTTGCCGGGCGTGACCGGCGCCGGCGCATTGCAGGCGCTGGTCAAACAAGGCTGGCCGATCGCCGGCAAGCGAGTGCTGGTCGCAGGCAGCGGTCCGCTGTTATTGGCCGCGGCGGCGACGCTGCATGCGCATGGCGCGCAGGTGCTGGCGATCTGCGAACAAGCGCCGGCCGCGCAACTGCGCGGCTTCGCGATGCAGTTGTGGCGCTGGCCATCCAAGCTGGTCCAGGCCGCGGGCCTGCGCGCGCGTCTGGCCGGGGTCCCGTATCGCAGCGGAACCTGGGTGCGCAGCGCATCGGGCAATCAGCGCGTGACTGAGGTCGAGATCGAAAGCGCGCGCGGCGTTGAACGCATCGCTTGCGATCACCTGGCGGTCGGTTACGGCCTGGTGGCCAACACCGAATTGGCGCAACAGCTTGGCTGCGAATTGACGATGCAGGACCGGCACCCACACGTACGCGTGGACACCCGCCTGATGACCAGCGTGGCCGATGTGTATGCGGCCGGCGAAGCCTGCGGTATCGGCGGCGTCGACACCGCGCGCATCGAAGGCGCGATGGCCGGCTGTTTCGCCGCAGGCGCCGACAAAGAGGCCGAAGCATTGCGCGTGCGCCGCGATTACGCCCGCGCCTTCGCCGAACTGCTGCCGCGCCATTTCGCCTTGCGTGAGCAGATCCATCTCGCCGCGACGCCGCAGACCGTGGTCTGCCGCTGCGAGGACGTGAACCTGTCGCAATTGCATGGTCATCGCGCCTGGCGCGCGGCCAAGCTCGCGACCCGCTGCGGCATGGGCAGCTGCCAGGGCCGCATCTGCGGCGCGGCGCTGGCCGAGTTGCGGGTGTTCGACAACGCGCTCGCGGCCGCGAACGCGGCGAATCCGAATCCGAATTCTAATCTGAATCCGAATCCGCTTCCCCCGACACCGGCCACGACCGCGCACGGCGCGCGACCGCCGGTCTTCCCCACCCGGTTGGCCAGCCTCGCCGGGTCTTTTTCTTCCGAGGGCGAGTCGGCCGCTCAATCCAAGCCTTAGCCCGATCCCGCTTCGTCCTTCCCTTCGCCTTCCCTTCATTCCCGAACACAAGGAACCAACCTCATGGCCAACGCAAGCTTCTGGCGCGGCGTCATCCCCGCGATCACCACGCCGTTCAACGCCGACGGTTCGATCGATCACGAGTTTCTCGGCCGCCACGCCAACACCCTGATCGACGCCGGCTGCGTCGGCATCGTGCCGCTGGGCTCGCTCGGCGAGGCGGCGACGCTGAGCTTCGACGACAAGCTCGCGATCCTGCGCACCCTGGTCAAGGCCTTGAACGGCCGCGCGCCGGTGATTCCCGGCATCGCCGCGCTGTCGACCGACGAAGCGGTGCGGCTGGCGCGCGAAGCGCAGGCGATCGGTTGCGCCGGCCTGATGGTGCTGCCGCCGTATGTGTACTCAACCGACTGGCGCGAGATGAAGGCGCACGTCAGCGCGGTGATCGCCGCGACCGATCTGCCGTGCATGCTCTACAACAACCCGGTGGCCTACAAGACCGATTTCGTGCCCGAGCAGATCGCCGAACTCGCCGCGCAGTTCCCGAATCTGCAGGCGGTCAAGGAATCCTCGGCGGACGTGCGCCGGTTCGCGGCGATCCGCGCCTTGCTCGCCGATCGTCTCGATCTGCTGGTCGGCATGGACGATGCGATCGTCGAAGGCGTGGCGATGGGCGCGACCGGCTGGATCGCCGGCCTGGTCAACGCCTATCCGAAGGAATCCGTGCAGTTGTTCGAACTCGCCCGCGACGGCGGTGCGCCCGCGGCCGCCGAGCTGTACGCGTGGTTCCTGCCGCTGCTGCGCCTGGACACCGTGCCGAAGTTCGTGCAGCTGATCAAGCTGGTGCAAGAGCGCGTCGGCCTGGGCAGCGAGCGCGTGCGCGCGCCGCGACTGGTGCTCGACGGCGCCGAACGCGCGGCGGCGCTGGCGGTGATCGAACACGCGATCGCCGTGCAGCCGAACGCGGGGCGCTGAGATGAGCGCGCGCTCGCCGGTTTTGATCGAGGGCCGCTGGCAGGCATCGCGCGATGCCGGCGGCGATTTCCGCGCCTTCGATCCGACGCTCGGCGAAGCGGTCGGACCGATGTTTCCGATATCCGGCGCGGGCGATGTCGAGGCCGCGCTGGCCTCGGCCGCGGCGGTCGCCGACGAACTGGCCGCGTGCGATCCGCAGCAAATCGTCGACTTCCTCGATGCGTATGCGTTGGCGATCGAGCACGACGCGGCCGATCTGGTCGCGCTCGCGCATCTGGAAACCGCGTTGCCGATCGAGCCGCGCCTGGCCAAGGTCGAACTGCCGCGCACCACTGGGCAGTTGCGCCAGGCCGCGCGCGCGGTACGCGAGCGTTCCTGGACCCAGCCGACGATCGATACCGCCGCGGGCCTGCGCAGCCATCTGGCGCCGCTGCACAAGCCGGTGCTGGTGTTCGGGCCGAACAATTTTCCGTTCGCCTTCAACGCGGTGGCCGGCAGCGATTTCGCTTCGGCGATCGCGGCGCGCAACCCGGTGATCGCCAAGGTCCATCCCTCGCATCCGGCGACCAGCCAGCGTCTGGCCGAACTCGCGCATCGCGCATTGACCCAGGCCGGCTTGCCGGCCGCGACCTTGCAGGTGCTGTATCACCTGCCGCCCGAACTGGGCCTGCAACTAGCCGGTGACGCGCGTCTGGGCGCGCTGGCGTTCACCGGCAGTCGGCGCGCCGGATTGGCGTTGAAGGCGGCGGCGGATGCGGCCGGGGTGCCGGCGTATCTGGAACTGTCGAGCATCAACCCGGTGTTCGTGCTGCCCGGCGCCTTGCGCGAACGCGGCGCGGCATTGGCGCAGGAGTTCTTCGCGTCCTGCACGATGGGTGCCGGCCAGTTCTGCACCAATCCCGGGGTCGTGGTGGTCGCGCGCGGCGAACTCGGCGATGCCTTCGTCGACGCGGCCGCGGCCTTGTTCGCGCAGGCACCGACCGGGGTGTTGTTTTCGCAAGGCGTGGCCGATCACTTCGGCGAATCGACGGCGCAATGGCGGGCGGCCGGCGCGAGCCTGGTCGGCGGCGGCGCCGAATCGACCGGCGCGGGTTATCGGGTGCAACCGGCGCTGTGGTCGGTCGACGCAGAAGCCTTCATCGCCGATGCGCGCCTGCGCGGCGAGGCGTTCGGGCCGGCCAGCCTGATCGTGCGCACGCGCGACGATTACTACGACATGTTGTCGATCGCGCAAAACCTGGAAGGCAATCTGACCGCGACGATCTATGCCTCGGGCGACGATTCATACGTGCAAGCCGCATTGGCCGCGCGACTGCGGCCGCGCGTTGGACGGCTAATCGGCAACCGTATGCCGACCGGAGTCGCGGTCAGCGCGGCGATGAATCATGGCGGGCCGTATCCGAGCACCGGCCATCCGGGCTTCACCTCGGTCGGCCTGCCGGCGGCGATCCGCCGCTTCGCCGCGCTGCATTGCTACGATCAGATCGACGATGCATTGCTGCCGCCGGAACTGCGCGATCGCAATCCCGGCGGCGTGGCGCGTTGCATCGACGGACAATGGCGAACGGACGACATCGGAGCATCGGTATGAATCGCGGCGCATCGCAGATCGGCGGCCTGAGCCTGGAGCAGGCGCGCGCTCAACTGAGCCCATGGACGCAGCGCGCGCCGGCGATCGGCGAGCGCGAATACCAGCAGCGCATCGAGCGCGCGCGCGCCTTGCTGCGCGCGAACGGACGCGATGCGCTGTTGATCGGCGCCGGCACGTCGCTGCGTTACTTCACCGGCATCACCTGGGGCGCCAGCGAGCGCCTGGTCGCGATGCTGCTGACCCTGGACGGCGATCCGCTGTTGATCTGCCCGGGGTTCGAAGCCGGCTCGCTCGCCCACGAGCTGAAGATCCCGGCGCAACCGCGATACTGGGAGGAACACGAAGACCCGTACGCATTGGTCGTCGACGGACTGCGCAGCCGCGGCGCGAGCCGGCTGGCGCTGGACCCGGCGGCGGCGTTCGCGATCTTCACCGGCCTGCGCACGGCCGCGCCGACGCTGGAACTCAGCGATGCAAGCATCATCGTCGATGGCTGCCGCGCGGGTAAAACCCCGGCCGAGTTGGCGTTGATGAAACAGGCGACCGCGATGACCCTGCAGGCTCATCGCCTCGCCGCGAGTCTGGCCGACCCCGGCGTTACCACCACCCAACTGCGCCGCTTCATCGACGAAGCGCATCGCGCGTTCGGCGCCGACAACGGCTCGACCTTCTGCATCGTCCAGTTCGGCCAGGCCACCGCGTATCCGCACGGCATTCCCGGCGAACAGACTCTGCGCGAGGGCGAGCTGGTGCTGATCGACACCGGTTGCGCGGTGCAGGGCTATCAGTCCGACATCACCCGCACTTACATCTGTGGACGCGCCGACGCGCAGCAGCAGCGGATCTGGGACCTGGAGCTGGCGGCGCAACAGGCCGCGTTCGCCGCGGTGCGTCCCGGCGTCAGCGGCGAGGCGGTCGATCGCGCCGCGCGCGAGGTGCTCGAACACGGCGGCCTGGGGCCGGATTACCGCTTGCCCGGGCTGCCGCATCGCACCGGTCACGGCTGCGGCATGAGCGTGCATGAAGCGCCGTATCTGGTGCGCGGCAATACGCGCGGACTGGAGCCGGGCAACTGCTGTTCGAACGAGCCGATGATCGTGGTACCCGATCGTTTCGGCGTGCGCCTGGAAGACCATTTCTACGTCACCGAAGACGGCGCGGCCTGGTTCACGCCGCCGTCGCTGGCGATCGATCGGCCGTTCGCGGATTAGTCCGGTTCGGGCGCTCGCGCCTCGACTCGACACAGCGAAGCGAGCGCCTCGGAACCCGCGCGGCGGCTTCGGCGCATCGCCGGCGGCCGATCGCGCTTCTGCGCGCCAGGTCATGGTTTGAGCCAGGCCGCAGGGCCGTCCGGCACGTGCGCCGGCGATCCGGGCCTTGCCAGCCTGTGCATTCCGCCGCACGGCCGGATGCCGTGCGCTACCCAGGAGGTTGGCATGCTCGGCTTCAGATCATCAGACCCAGGCTCGACCCGCGTCGCCGCGATGGAGTCGACGGCGACACTGCGCACGCGATTGCATTGCATCGCCCGTGCCGGCACCCGCATCGCTGCGACGGCGATGTTGTCGCTGGCGATGCTGACCGCGTTGTGCGCGCCGGCATCGGCGACATCAGCGTCGCCGTCGCCGGGCCACGTTGCGAGCGCGCCCAAGCGATTCGATTTGCCGCCGACCACCGGCCCGTACCGCGTCGGCACCGCGATCGTGCATCTGGTCGACCGTTCACGTATCGATCTCTTCGTCGGCGGGCCGCGCGAAATCATGGTGACCATCGCCTATCCGATCCAGCCCCACGCGCAAGGGCCGCGCGCGGCCTGGATCGACCCGGCGCTGGTCGGCGACATCGAAGCGTTGTACGACGATTACGGCTTCGTTCCCGGATCGATCGACTGGGCCGGCGCGCGCCGCCCGGCGATCGAGGGCGCGGCCTTGAAGCCCTCGCCGCGCGGTTGGCCGGTGGTGTTGTTTTCGCCGGGCCTGCAGTTCTTCCGCGAACTCTACAGCGCCTCGGTCGACGACCTGGCCAGTCACGGTTACGTGGTCGCGTCGATGACCCACACCTACGAAGCGTTTTTCGCTGCGTTTCCCGGCGGACGCGTCGCGCGCGGCGTGGAGCTCACCGAAACGGTGGAATCCACCCAGATGTGGCTCGATACCCGCGTCGCCGACAGCCGCTTCGTGCTCGATGCCCTGAGCGCGATGAATCAAGGCCGCAATCCCGACGCCGAACACCGGCGCCTGCCGGCCGGTTTCCGCGGCGGCCTGGATCTGTCGCGGGTGGGTTTCTTCGGCCATTCCTACGGCGGCACCACCGCGGCGGAGACGATGTTCTTCGATCGCCGCTTCGATGCCGGCATCGATTTCGACGGCCGTCTGTCGACCACTTACGGCCCGCCTCAGGATCTGCCTTACGGCCCGACCCGTGCGGCGCGATTCGGTCTCGACAAACCCTTTCTGCTGATGGGCGCGGCCGGTTATTCGCATCGGCCGGTGGGCGAGCAGGATCGCTCGTGGGTCGATTTCTGGAGCAATCAGCGCGGCTGGAAGCGCGAAGTGCAGTTGCCGCTCGGCCTGCATTTCAGCTTCAGCGACTACCCCGCGTTCGTGCCGCGACTAAGCGATGCGGCGCCGGCGGGCTTCCTGCAACTGGCCAACGGCAGCATGCCGGCGGCCGAGTCGGTGGCCGGTTCGCGCGCGTATGTGCGGGCTTTCTTCGATCTGCACCTCAAGCATCGGCCGACCTGGATGTTCGACGCGCCGCATCCGGCGTATCCGAATTTCGAACTGGTGCCGTGAGCGGCCGCGGCGGCGCGACCTCGGTCCGCCGCCGCATCGCCCCCGCATTGCCGCCAGCGGCAGACACTTCAGGCACATCCGCGGCCGCGCGCTTTGCCGCATGATGGCCGACACCCGTCCGCAACCCATCCGAGTCTTGCGATGACCTCGAACCGCTCCCGCTACGCCCGCATGCACCTGTCCGCCGCGCCCTTGGCTGTGTTGACCGCCGCGCTCGCGCTCGGCCTGAACCTGACCCCGGCCGTCGCCGCCGAAGCGACGCCCACGCAGGCCGCCGCCGCCGCGATCACCGCGAGCAGCGAGGCCGCCACGCGCTTCAAGGCGCTGTACACGCGCGAATGGAAGTGGCGTCAGGCCCAGTTCGCCGGCGGCGACGACGAGGACGTGCAGGGTCAGCCGGCCTCGCGCCTGCCCAAGGTCGATCTGGCCACCCAGGCCATGCGCGAGCGTTATTGGGCGCAGGTGATGAGCGAGCTCGACGCGATCGACAAGGCCGCGCTCGGCGACGAGGATCAGGTCAACTACGAAGTGTTCCGCCAGCAGATCCAGAGCCTGCTCGCCAACCAGCGGCTGCGCGACTGGGAAATGCCGTTCAACAGCGACAGCGCGTTCTGGACCAACCTGGGTTTCGGCGCGCGCCGGCCGATTCGCGATGTCGTCGGCTACGAACGCTACATCGGCAAGCTGCGCGACATCCCGCGTTACTTCGACGATCAGATCAGCAACATGCGCGACGGCCTCAAGCGCGGCTACAGCGTGCCGCGGGTGACTCTGACCGGCCGCGACGTGTCGATCAAGGAAGTGGTCGACGCCAAGCTCGAGGACAATCTGCTGTACACCCCGTTCAAGCAGATGCCGGCGAACATTCCCGCGGCCGAACAGGCGCGGCTGCGCGCGCAGGCGGCCAAGGCGATCGACGAATCGGTGCTGCCGGCCTATCGCAAGTTGCTTGCGTTCATGCAGAACGAATACATGCAGCAGGCGCGCACGACTTTGGCGGCCGAGGTGATGCCCGACGGCAAGGCGCTGTACCGCGCGAAGATCCGCGAGTTCACCACGCTGGATCTGTCGCCGGCGGAGATTCACAAGATCGGCGTGGAGGAAGTCGCCAAGATCCGCGCGCAGATGGACGAGACCATCGTCAAGACCGGGTTCAAGGGTACGTTCCCCGAATTCCTGCATTACCTACGCACCGATCCCAAGTTCTATCCCAAGACCGGCGACGAGCTGCTGATGCGCGCTTCGTGGCTGGCCAAGCGCGTCGACGGCGAGATCGGCAACTACATCGGCCTGTTGCCGCGTCAGCGTTTCGCGATCCGTCCGGTGCCGCCGGATCTGGCGCCGTTCTACACCGCCGGCCGTGGCGGTCGCGACGTGTACCTGCTCAACACCTACGACCTGCCGTCGCGCCCGCTGTTCAATCTGCCGGCGCTGACCTTGCACGAATCCTCGCCGGGTCATTCGCTGCAGACCTCGCTCGCGGCCGAGCACGAAGGCCTGCCGGATTTCCGCCGTTACACCTATATCTCCGCCTACGGCGAGGGTTGGGCCTTGTACTCGGAGAAACTCGGCATCGAGATGGGGCTGTACGACACGCCCTACGATTACTTCGGTTACCTGACTTATCAGATGTGGCGCGCGAGCCGGCTGGTGGTCGACACCGGCATCCATCACCTGGGCTGGACGCGCGAACAGGCGCAGGCGTTCCTGCGCGACAACACCGCGCTGAGCGAGCACGAGATCGAGACCGAGGTGGATCGTTACATCGGCTGGCCGGGGCAGGCGCTGTCGTATTACCTGGGCGAGATGAGCATCGTGCGGTCGCGGGAAAAGGCCGAGAAGGCCTTGGGATCGGATTTCGATATCCGCGCGTTCCACGACGCGATCCTGGCGCTGGGTTCGGTGCCGTTGCCGGTGCTGGAGCGGCGGGTGGATCGGTTTATCGAGGAGAGCCGGGCCAAGGCTGCGGAGAAGAAGGCGGGCAAGGGTAAGGCTGCCTCTTGAGGCGAAGCGGGCCGCGAGTTCGGCATCGTGCCTGCGTCGCCGGGCGCGGTGTCGCGGTCGCGGCTCGCGCCGCTCCTACAGGTAGTGGGTTGCGGCTGCGTATCCGACTGTAGGAGCGGCGCAAGCCGCGACCGCGCCATCGCGCTGACGATGAACCAACGACCCGGCGGTGATGCCGCAATCGCAGCTCACGATCGAAGAAAGAATTCGCGGCGTCGCGCCTGAAAACGATAACCCGCGTGGCTCATCACCCATCCGCCTGCGGCGGCAACCCCCACGACTTCCACAGCTTTTGATACTCCGCCCGCGGCAACAGCACGAACACCGGCTGCGCCTGCGGCCGCAACCACGCCAGCAACTGGCTCATGCGCGCATCATCCATCGCGGTGCAGCCGGCGGTGGTTTCGCCGGGCGCTTTCCACAGGTGGGCGAAGATGCAGCTGCCCGCGCCGGGCACGCGAGAGGCGTTGTGCTCGATCACGAAGCCTTGGCGATAACGTTGATCGCCGTCGGCGTGCAGGTCGCGGCGCATCGGTTCGGTCGAGCCTTCGATCGCGGCCGCGCCGACCTCGTCGGCATCGACGATGCGGTTGTACAGCGGCGACTGGCTGACATCGATGCAGTAATCCGACGCGCTCATCGCCGCATAGGGCAGGGCGGTGGCGACATCGTCGGCGTAACCGAACGCGGTGCCGATGCGGAACATCCCGGCCGGCGCGCGGCCGTCGCCTTCGCGCTTGCTCGGTCCGTCGGTCTGCGGCGCGTGCAGGCCTAAACCCCAGGCCGAACCGGCACGGCCGATGGTGACCGCGGCGGCGTCGCCGACCGCGTGCCATTGCCCGCCCGCGCGTTCGAAGCGCTGCATCCGACCCTGGTTCGCGTCCCAGTCGGCGGTGGTGACGAGCACGAGTTGCTGCGCCTGCGCCGGACCGTCGGGGACTTGGTCGGTGCGCAGGCCGGTGCAGGCGGTGGTCATGGCGGCGGCTATCGCGAACAGGGCGAGGTGGAAGTATCGGCGCAGGCCCTTCGCCGCGTTCGCCGCGTCGTTCGATCGGTGCAGCGTGTCGATCCCGCCCATGTCGCGTCCTCGCTGGCCATCGCATCCCCGCGCTCAGGTATCGAGCATGTCCTGGATGCGTTCGGCGTTGCTGTCGAGCTGGCTCAGGCGGCCCTGACCGCGTTCGCACAGCAGAATGAAGATCAGGTCGAGCAGGTGCTGCAGCGCCGACTGGTACAGCAGCGGCTCGACATGCGCGCGCTCGTCGTGCGCCGACACCAGCAGCGAGAAATCCGCATGCGCGCGCAGCGGGTTGGGCGTGTGCCGGGTCACCGACACGACCTTGCCGCCGGCTTCGCCGAAGGTCCGCGCCAGATGGCATAGCGAGGTCAGCTTGCCCTGCTCGGAGAACACCAACAGCACGTCGTCGGCGCTCGCGGTCGCGGTGCTCGCGGCCATCAGCACCGGATCGAAATGGTGGACGCTGAGGATACCGATCATCGCCAGCTTCATCGCCAGTGCGCGCGCCGGAATGCCGTCCTCGCCCAGGCCGATGATGAAGACACGGCGCGCGTCCTGGATCAGTTCGGCGATCGCGTCGATGCGATCGGGCGGATTGATCAGCCGGGTTTCCTCCTCGGCGCGGGCCTTGCCGTGCCACAGACGCTCGGCCAGGGCGGCATGCGGATCGCTCGGCGCGGCCACGGCGGCGCCGTTGTCGTCGTGGCCGTCGCCGCGCGCGACCGCCTCGCCGATCGAATACTTGAGGTCCGGATAGCCCTTGAAACCGAGCTTCTGGCTGAACTTGACCACGCTGGACTGGCTGATGCCGAGCGCGTTGGCCAACTGCTGCGAGGAGTAGTCGCGCAGCAGGTGCGCGTTCTCCAGCAGGTAGTCGGCGATGCGGCGCTCGATCGCCGACATCTGGTCGCGTTCTGAGCGGATCTTGAGCAGTGGCGACATCGGCAGGGGTCCGGTCCCGGGCGCGGCGGAAGGCTACAGCGTAGCCGGCTTCACGGCCGGCCGCGCGAGGGCTTCGCGAGAGCCGGCCGCGGCGAGCATGCTCAGGCGGCGCTCGCGGTCAGCGGTTCGAGCCCGCGGATTTCGCGGATGCCCAGGCCCGGGGCATCGGTCACGGTTATTTCGGACTCGTTGAAGATCACCCCGCCGTCGACCGGGTTGAACGCGCACAGCGACGGTCCGTCGAGGTCGACCTTGGTGATCACGTTCGACTTGGCCACCGCCAGATGCACCGCGGCGGCGACCGAGATGGACGTCTCGATCATGCAGCCGATCATGCATTCGACTCCGTACATCGCGCAGATGTCGGCGATCTGGATCGCCTTGGACAGGCCGCCGGTCTTCATCAGCTTGATGTTGATGATGTCGGCCGCGCGCATGCGGATCAGGTCGATCACCTCGGCCGGGCCGAACACGCTTTCGTCGGCCATGATCGGGGTGTGGACGCGATCGGTGACGTATTTCATCCCGTCCAGGTCCTGCGCCTTGACCGGTTGCTCGACCAGTTCCAGCCGCACGCCCGCGTCTTCCAGCGTCTGCAGCGCGTACACCGCCTGTTTCGCGGTCCAGCCCTGGTTGGCGTCCAGGCGCAGCAACGCGCGGCCCTCGACCGCGGCGTAGATCGCCTTGACCCGTTCGATGTCGACGCCGATGTCCTTGCCGACTTTGATCTTCAGCGATTCGAAGCCGCGATCGACCGCGGCGATCGAGTCGGCGACCATCTTCTCGATGTAGTCGACGCTGATGGTCAGGTCGGTGGTGATGACCGGATCGCCGCCGCCGAGCATCTTGTACAGCGGCGCGCCGTACAACTGGCCCCACAGATCGTAGACCGCGATCTCGACCGCGGCCTTCGCGCTGGAGTTTTTTTCCAACGAGCCCTGGATCAGCCCGGTGATGCGGTTGAGGTTGGCGATCTCCTGGCCGATCAGGCGTGGGGATATGAACTTGCGGATCGCTTCCACGATCGAGCCGTGGGTGTCGCCGGTGATCACCGCGGTGGCCGGCGCCTCGCCGTATCCGACGTGTCCGGTGTCGGTGTGGATGGTGATGACGATGTCCTCGACCGTGTCGACCGTGCGTAGCGCGGTCTTGAACGGGGTCTTGAGCGGGACCCGCAGCATGCCGAATCGGATGTCGGTGATCTTCATGTGGTCGTTGGCTTGGCTTGTTTCATCGTGATTCGGTGATGGGAGCGCGGCGGGCCGGGCGGAGTTCGATCGACCCGATGAGGCGAACACGGCGCTGCGGTCGCGGGCATGCAGTGTCGCCTCAAGGACGTATACGTTGAATGCTGGTGATCCGGTCCACGGTCGGCTGCTCGCGGTTGAACAGCAGCGGCACCAGCGGGGTCACCGACACGCCGTTGAGATGGACCCGCGCCAGTTCGCCGGTGCGGTCGCGGAAGGTGATGCCGGTGGTGTCGTGGATCACGTACGGCCAGCCGTCTTCGTGGCCGACCACCATCATGACGTGGCCGGGGATGTAGATCAGATCGCCGACTTCCAGGGTCTTGACGATCTTCAGCCGTTCCTCATGGCTCAGGCCTTCGGCGAGATCGATGCGGTTATAGGCCGGGCTGACCGCCTGGTCGCGAGTGTTGCGCGGCAGTTGCACGCCGAAGCTGCGGTAGATCTCGGAGACGAAACCGCTGCAATCGCGGGTGTTGTACGAATGGCCCCAGCCGTAGCGTTCGCCGAAGAACTTGAAGCCCTGGCGCACGAGGTTGGCCTGGGTCAGCGGCAGATAATCGGCCGAGGTGTCGGCGGCGCGCGGCAGCAGCGCGGGAGAGAATTGCAGGCGGCCTTGATCGTCGCGGTACGGCAGCTCGATCACGTGCGAGGCGTAGTGATGTTGGCCGTTGACCGGCTTGTCGCTGGGCCAGTCGGCGAGCAGCGGCACGCGCACGCCCATTTCCAGCTGCACGTCGGACACGCCGGGTTGCTCGGGCGTGTGCACGGTGCGCGCGCTCGCGCCGGTCACCACCAGATACGGGGTCTTGCGGGTGTAGTCGAAGATCGCCGCCTTCGCGCCTTCGGCGATGCGGTCCTTCTCGACCCAAGCCGCGTACAGCGGGCTGACCACGAACCAGTACTTGCCATCCTTGCTGGCATGCACGATCGCCACCGGTGTGCCGGGAAACAATGCGCTTTCCTGGAACCGGTCGATGTCGCTGTCGCCCTTGGCGTTGAACACGCGCAATCGGGTCGGGAAGGTGCGCAGGTCGGCGCGGCGCACGACCATGCCGTAGCGCGTGGCCTGCTCGGCGGGAATCGTATCCAGCGCGAGGTTGTCGCCGAGCGCGGCGAGGGTGGCGGCGGGGATTTCCTCGCCGCGTTCGTCGTACAGGGTTTCCTCGCGCGGCTGCGACATCGCCTCGATCCACTCACGCACCTGCGCCCGGGTCAGGCGCGCGGGCAGATGCTCGATGTCGTGCACCGATGCATCGAGTTCATGCAGGCGTTTGTTTTGCGCGGCGATCGCTCGCGGGTCGAGGATCGTCGCGTCGGGCTTGCTCTGTTGGCGAATCCAGTAGTCGGCGTTCAATTGCCCCTCCTCGATGCCGATCACGCCGGTAGCTGGAATGCCCGAGGCGGGAGCGGCGGTCGCGCTGCGGGCGAGGGCGCAGGCCGGCAACAGCAAGACCGCGCCCAGGCATGCGGCGGCGATGCATATCGCGATGCTCACGCCTGAACGCGGTGCTGCACTGCAGCGAACGAACGCGCTCGCGACACCGCGATGGCTGCGGGCGATTACGCCGAGGTTGCGGCTTGAAGCGGTACCCATCGCGTCATGCTCCGGCGGCTGCGCGGCACGGCCGCGCGCCGTCACAGGCTCGATGCCGGTCGTCCGGCACCGACCCGGTCGCGCACGGGGCGCCAGCGGGTCGAACCGCAGAATACATACTTCCTTGGAAAAATAGATAGGGAATAATTTATTGACCACCTGTGCCACTCATGTTACACAGCCATGAACCGATGGCCCCGCATGGGTGACACCAGGTATGGATCCCGTGACTGACCTGCTGTTTATCGCTCCCCGTGCGCGGGCCATCGTCTCGTTTTCGCGGCGCGGGCGCGCGGCCGCGCTCGCGCTCGGGCTGATCTTCGCGCTGCCGGCGCTGGTGCTGAGCACGCAGATCGGTTCGGTGCATGCACAGGAACAACGCCGCGACGCCGACGAACGCCTCGCCGCGATCGTGTCCTTGATCGACGTCGGCCACTTCGAAGGCGCACGCGCCGGCATCGCCCAGGCGCGCGCGCGGCCGAATCTGGATGCCGACCAGCGCCGCGCGCTCGACGAGCAAGTCGAACGCATGCGTCGCATCCGTCTGGATTTCACCCTCGACGAAGCCCAGGCCAAGGCCAAGCTGCGCGAACAGATCCCGGATATGCGCGATGCCGAGTTCGATGAGTGGGATCGGCGAGGCTTGCTCGAATACATGATCATCGACGGCGACAAGCGCTACTTTCAGCGCGCGCCGTCGAACCTGTTCCGGCTCGACGCCGCCGCGCTGGCGCGTCGCAAGCCGGGCGCCAAGCCGCTCAGCGTCGGGCCGATGGAAACCTTGAACGCGCATCAGGCCGAAGTGCGCGACGGCGCGATCCGCGACGGCTTGGGCTACGCCGCGCCGCGGCGGGTGCGCGTCACCCAGTCGCTGACGGTGAATGCCGATGCGGTGCCGGCCGGCAAGATGCTGCGCGCCTGGCTGCCGTATCCGCGCGCGTTGCCGCATCAGCAGGAAGCCATTCGCTTTATCAACAGCACGCCGGCCACGCATACGATCGCGCCCGAGTCGACCGCGATGCGCACCGTCTATATGCAGCAGGTCGCCAAGGCCGGGCAGCCGGCCCGATTCGAAACCAGTTACGAACTCACCGTATTCGGCCAGTACCGCGTCATCGACCCGGACAAGGTCGTGCCCGCGCCGATCAACGACGCTACACGCGATCATCTCGGCGAACGCCCACCGCACATCGTCTACACCGATGCGCTGCGCAAGTTCTCGCGCGAGGTGGTCGGCGACGAAACCAATCCGTATCGGATCGCGCAGAAACTTTATGCCGCGGTCGACCGCATCCCGTGGGCCGGCGCGCGCGAGTATTCGACCATTTCCAACATCTCCGACTACGCCCTGCACGCCGGCCATGCCGACTGCGGGCAGCAGACCTTGCTGCTGATGACCCTGCTGCGTCTCAACGGCATCCCGGCGCGCTGGCAGTCGGGTTGGGTGTTCGGCGACAACGGCTACACCAACATGCACGACTGGGCCTGGATGTACCTGGCGCCGTACGGCTGGGTGCCGGTGGACGTGACCACCGGCCGCTTCGATTCGCCCGATTCGCAACTGGCGAATTTCTATTTCGGCGGATTCGATGCGTATCGGATCGCCTACAACGACGACTACGGCCGGCAGTTTGTTCCGGCCAAGCGGCACGAACGTTCCGAAACGGTGGACTCGCAACGCGGCGAGGTCGAGTGGGAAGGGGGAAATCTCTACTTCGACCAATGGGATTACGACTACAGCGCGCAAGTGCTGACGACGAAGGACTAAGCGTCGGCGGCAGCGCTCAACATCATTCTGGGGAGGCAGTACGCAATGAAAGGCAAGACCTTGGGTAAGTCCGCACTGTGCATGGCGATGGGGATCTGCCTTGCTTCGATGGCGGTGCAGCCGGCCTTGGCCGCCAACACCGACGGCTCGCTGGCCGGCCGGGTGGCCGCCGGCGCCGAAGTGACGGTGCGCAGCGTCGACACCGGTTTCACCCGCACGGTCAAGGCCGATGCGAACGGCAACTACCGCTTCCCGTTCCTGCCGATCGGCACCTACCAATTGCAGGCGAGCAAGGACGGCGCCGCGGTCGGCGCGCCGATCGAGGTCGTGGTCAGCCTGGGCAACGAAGCCAACATCAACCTCGGCGATGCGACCAACCTCGGCGCGGTGCAGGTGATCGGCACGCGGGTGATCTCGCCGGTGGACGTGCGCTCGACCGAGTCGGCGACCAACGTGACCAAGGCCGAGATCGAACGCATCCCGGTCGGCCGCGACGCGCAGTCGGTGGCCTTGCTGGCGCCGGGCGTGATCCAGGGCCAGTACGGCGGCGCTTCCTTCGGCGGCTCCTCGGTGTCGGAGAACGCGGTCTACATCAACGGCCTCAACGTCACCGACTTCTACAAGCGGGTCGGGTTCTCCTCGGTGCCGTTCGGCTTCTTCAAGGAATTCCAGGTCAAGACCGGCGGTTACTCGGTCGAGTTCGGCCGCACCACCGGCGGCGTGATCAACGCGGTCACCCAGTCGGGCACCAACGAGTTCAAGTACGGCGCCGAGCTGGTATGGGAACCCAAGTCGCTGCAGTCGAAGGGCGAAAACCATTACGACCGCGACGGCGATCCGTTCCGCATACGCAGCCACGACCAGTACGACCGCGCCAATCTCAATGTCCATGCGTCCGGCCCGATCGTGAAGGACAAGCTGTTCTTCTATGCGATGTACGAGTTCCGCGACTACCAGCCCGAGAACACCAACGACGCCGGCAGCACGTTCTTCAAGGGCAAGTCGGACAAAGGGTTCTGGGGCACCAAGCTGGACTGGCAGATCAGCGACAAGCATCTGCTCGAATTCCTGGCCTTCTCCGACAAGAACGAAACCACCACCGACAACTACCAGTTCGACCTGGCCAACGGCCGCCGCGGCAATCGCATCAACACCCAGTTCAACGAGGCCGGCGGCACCAACTGGGCGCTGACCTACACCGGCTACCTCACCGAGAACTTCTCGATGAAGGCGTTGTACGGCGAGAACAAGCGCGACCGCATCCAGAGCAGCCAGAACGACCTGGAGTGCGACGCGGTGCAGGATCGCCGGGTGTCGGGCCTGCCGCAGATCGGCTGCGTGTCCTCGGCGCTGATCGAACAGGGCCTGGACAAGCGCGAGGCCGCGCGCCTGGATTTCGAATGGCAACTCGGCGATCACCTGCTGCGCTTTGGCCTGGACCGCGAGGTCAACACCTCCGACAACGAGAGCTTCTACCCCGGCCCGTCGCGCAAGTTCTTCCAGATCTACTCGACCACGCCGGGCACGACCATCGAGAACGGCGGGGCGGTGCCGGCCGGAGTCAACGCCTACGTGCGCGCGCGCCAGCAGGAAGTCAGCGGCACGTTTGAGTCGATCAACTCGGCTTATTACATCGAAGACAACTGGCAGATCACCCCGGACTTCATGCTCAACGCCGGCGTGCGCATGGAAGGCTTCGACAACAAGGACGGCGAGGGCAACACCTACATCAAGATCGACGACATGCTCGCGCCGCGCCTGGGCTTCTCCTGGGACTTCAACGGCGACGGCCGCTCCAAGATCTTCGGCAACGTGGGCCGCTATTACCTGCCGATCGTCAACCAGATCAACGTCAAGCAGGCCGGTGCCTTCCTCGATGAGCGCACCTACTACGCGCTGGCCGGGCTTGAGGCGTTCGAGAAGAACGGATCGACCTATTACCGGCCGGTCCTAGGCCAGCAGATCGGCCCGGTCGACAACAGCCAGGGCGACGGCAGCGTCGGCGACCTGCGCAGCGAAGTCGACGCCGACATCGATCCGGTCTACCAGGACGAAGCCATCCTCGGTTATCAGTCGATGATCGACGAGACCTGGTCGTGGGGCGTGCGCGGCATCTACCGGCGCCTGCACAACGCCATCGACGATATGGAGATCACCTCCAACGGCATCCTGTGCAACGGCTCGCCCGGCGAGATCGGCTATGTGATGGGCAATCCCGGCAAGTCGGTGAAGCTGTACACCGATACCAACTGCGACGGCATCAACGACGGTTACGTCAACATCGACACCTCGCGCGCCGGTTGGGCCCTGTACGACGCCGACGGCAACTATGTCGGCGAGCGCGGCTGGGTCAAGCCAAAGCGTACTTATCGCGCGCTGGAGTTCATGCTCGATCGCGCCTGGGACGACAAGTGGGCGTTCAACGCGTCGTACACGTGGTCCAAGAGCGAGGGCAATGCCGAAGGCCCGTCGAATTCCGACTTCGGTTTCGACAACACCGGCCGCACCGAGTCGTTCGACAATCCGTTCGTGAACTTGAACGGCGACGGCCCGCTGCCGAACGACCGCCGTCACCAGATCAAGCTGCGCGGCGCGTATGCGATCAACGACAACTGGTCGGTCGGCGCGACCTTGAACGCGCAGTCGGGCCGGCCGATCAACGCCTTCGGCAAGGGCAGCCCGTTCGACGGCACCAGCTACCACAGCTTCTATGTGTGCGTGGCCAACTGCCAGGCCGACAACTTCGCCGAGCGCACCTACGAGCTGCGCCGCCGCGGTTCGGGCGGGCGCACGCCGTGGATCTTCGACATGGGCGCCAGCCTGAGCTATCAGCAGCAGTTCGCCCAGGCCAATCTGCGGGTCAAGCTGGCGGTGTACAACCTGCTCAACCAGCAGCGCAGGATCGAAGTCGACGACGAGTACGAACAGGACATCGGCTTCAAGAACCCGCAGTACCTGTACGGCACTGGCTATCAGTCGCCGCGCTACGCCCAGTTGACCGTGTCCGTGGATTTCTGAGCACCCGTTCTCTCGACCCCTTGGCGGGCCCCGTGACGCGGGGCCGCGATTTCTCTACCTCGACAGGGCCTCCACCGATGCGACGCGACTCACTGCGGTGGACGGCCCTGATTTTTTTGACGTGTGTCTTCGCCATTCCGCCGGCGTCGGCGCGGGAGACGCGCGAGGCGGCGCTGGACCGCATCGTCGATCAGGTGCAGGCGCGCTATCGGCTGCCGGGTTTGGCGATCGGCGTGATCGAGAACGGCGAGGTCGTGTATCGACGCACCTCAGGCGAACTCGTGGCGGGCGAGGGCGACAAGATCGGTCCCGACACGGCGTTCAAGATCGCCTCGAACACCAAGTCGATGACCACCGCGACGTTGGCGCGACTGGTCGATGCCGGCAAGCTGCGCTGGGACGATCCGGTGACGAAGTATCTGCCGGAATTCCGCATGCACGACGATTGGGTCAGCCGCGACATGCAGGTACGCGATCTGCTGATCCACAACAGTGGCCTGCGCGCCGGCGCCGGCGATCTGATGCTGTGGCCCGAACCGAACAGTTTCAGCCGCGCCGATATCCTGCACGGACTGCGTTATCTCAAGCCGATCCACAGCTTTCGTTCGCGCTACGATTACGACAATCTGCTGTATATCGTCGCCGGCGAAGTCGCCGCGGCCGCGGGCGGCGCGCCGTACGAGACGGTGCTGCGCCGGGAAGTGTTCGAACCACTGGGCTTGTCGCGTTGCCAGATCGGCGCGTGGGATCGCGATGCGGTCGGCGACGTGGCTCAGCCGCATTCGCAGCGCGAGGGACATTATGTCGCGGTACGCCGCGACCCGGCCCGCATCGACGCTTCGACCATGGACCCGGCCGGCGGTGTGCGCTGCAGCCTCAACGATATGACGACCTGGGTGCGCGCCTGGCTTGATCCGCAGCGCGCCGGTGCCGACGGCAAGCCGTGGCTGTCGGCCGAGCAACGCGCGGCGCTGTGGCGCGCGCAGATGCCGATGAACGTGTCGCAGCGCCAGCGCGAATGGAGCAACACGCACTTCGCGGCGTACGGTTACGGCTGGCGTTTGAGCGACGTCGACGGCGTGTTCAAGGTCTCGCATACCGGTACCTTGATGGGCATGTACTCGCTGGTGACGCTGCTGCCGGACCAGCGCAGCGGCTTCGTGGTGTTGATCAACGGCGATGCCGGCGATGCGCGCGGCGTGTTCGATCAGATGTTGACCCAGCACTTCACCGCGCCGGATTCGCCGCGCGACGCGGCCTGGTACATGGATGCGATCGCGCGCGAGGCGCAGGCGCCCGCGCGCAACCGCGCGCCGGATACGTCCGCGCGCAAGCCGGTCAAGTCGAAGGAACTGGCCGCGTATCTTGGCGTCTACCGCGACCCGTGGTTCGGCGAGGTGCGGGTCTGCGGGCGAGACCGCGATGTGCAATTCGCCGCACGCAAGTCGCCGCTGCTGACCGGTAAGATCGTCCGGGTCGGCCCGCGCCTGCTGATCGACTGGGACGCCGAGGAAGTCGACACCGAGGCCTGGATCGATTTCTCCGGTGCCGGCGCCACCGCCACTTTCGTCATGAGCAAGGTCGATCCGGATGCGGACTTCAGCTACGACTACGAGGACCTGGCGTTCGCGCGTATCGGCGATTGCGGTTGAAGCCTGCGCGCTGCTGGTGCTGATCGGTTGCGTCGCCGCGGTGCGCTCGCCGGATGCGCTTCCGCCGAAGGGCCATGACGCCACCGCATCCGCGCTGGTCGCCACGTCCGCGGCGCAAGCGGTCGCGCCGAAGGTATCCATCGCGACCGATGCGGCGGCTGCGGGCATGGTCGAGATTCGCTCGCTGGTGCCCGACATGTCGCTGGAGATCCGCTACGCCGGCAGCGACAACTTCGTCGGCCGGCCGGTGGTCGGCTACGAGGCCGCCGGTTGCTATCTGCACCGGTCGGTCGCGCAGGCGCTGGCGCGGGTCGAGCGCGCGTTGCGCCCACAGGGCCTGCGCCTGCATATCTTCGATTGCTATCGGCCGGTGCGCGCGGTGCAGGATTTCGTGCGCTGGGCCGGCGATCTGGGCGATCAGGCTACGAAGTCGCGTTACTACCCCAAGCTCGACAAAAGTGTCTTGCTTGGCGATTACATCTCGCCGACCTCCGGCCACAGTCGCGGCGCGACCCTGGACCTGAGCCTGATGGAACTGCGCGACGGGCGCTACGCATTGTTGGACATGGGCACGGGCTTCGACTACTTCGACGAACTGGCACATACCGATTCGCCGCATGCGAACGCGATCCAGCGCGGCAACCGCGAGTGGCTGCGCGCGGCGATGCGGCGCGAAGGGTTCGAGAACTATCCGCTGGAGTGGTGGCATTACACCTATAAGCCCGAGCCCACACCGGAGACCGCGTTCGACTTCCCGGTGAAGTGATCGCGGCCCGCGCGGACCGGCACAGCGACATCCCTTGCATGAGGTGGCAGCGTGATCGTGACTATCGGCATGAACTCCGGGCACGGCATGCATCGGCCGTTGCGGCGCTTGATCGCGAGCTTGGGTATCGGCGCGCTGTTGAGCGCCTGCGCGATGACGCCGCATCGACAGGCGCAGGGGGCCGATCCGCTGCAACGAGAAGTCGATACCTTGATGCGCGATTATCAGGGCCAGGTTCCCGGCGCCAGCGTGCTGGTCCTGCGCGACGGTCACGCGCTGCTGCGGCGCGGGTACGGCCTGGCGGTGGTCGAGACCGGCGAAGCCGCGAGCGCGCAGACCAATTACCGCCTGGCCTCGGTGAGCAAGCAGTTCACCGCTGCGGCGGTGCTGTTGCTGGCGCAGGACGGGACGCTCGGCCTGGACGATCCGATCAAGCGCTGGTTGCCGTCGCTGCCCAAGGCCGCCGACGCGATCACCATCCGACAGATTCTCAGCCATCAGTCCGGTTTGATCGATTACGAGGACGTGATGCCGGCGAGCTTCGATGCCGATCAGCGACAGATGCACGACCTCGATGTACTGCATGTGCTCGAAGGCCAGGATCGAACCTACTTCGCGCCCGGGCAGGGCTATCGCTACAGCAACAGCGGTTACGCGCTGCTGGCCTTAACCGTGCAGCGCGCGTCGGGGCGGAGTTTCGCCAGCTTCCTGCGCGAGCGCATCTTCCTGCCGCTGGGCATGCGCGACACGGTGGCGTATGAGCGCGGCGTGTCCGAGGTGGCGCATCCCGCCTACGGTTACAGCGATGAGCAGGGCCGGTGGGTGCGCACCGATCAGAGTTCGACCAGCGCGGTACTCGGCGATGGCGGCATTTATTCGTCGATTGACGATCTGGCGAAGTGGGACGCGGCCTTGTACGACGACCGTCTGCTCAGCGACGCGTCGCGCACGCTCGCCTTCACCGCGCATACCCCGACCGATGTGGCCGATGTCGGTTACGGCTATGGCTGGCGCATCACCGGCGAGACCTTGTGGCATTCGGGCGAGACCATGGGCTTTCGCAATGTGATCGTGCGCTGGCCGCAGCGGCGGTTGACGGTGGTGGTGCTGAGCAATCGCAATGATCCGGAGCCGTATCGGTTGGCGTTGGCGATTGGGCGAGTGTATTTGCCGGGGAGTGCAGTCAGGTCGCCTTGAGGATGGGTGGGGTGGTGCCAGGGTTTTAGGGGCGCGGGTGTGGGTGGTGGCGCGGTCCGGCTTGTGACCGAAGGAAATCCAGCAGGACGCCGCTCCTAAAGGCAGGGCGGCCGGGGATTCGCGGCACGGGTGGAACGATGCGGACCGCAGGATCTGGCGGATAGTGCTTGCTATTAAATAGTGCGCTATGTAAATTGCGGGCCATGAAGAAGACTGCCGCCACCGTCACCGCCAAGCCGCCGCAGCCGACCCTGCTGCTGGACGACCAGCTGTGCTTCGCCCTGTACTCGGCCTCGCTGGCCTTGAACAAGGTGTATCGCAAGCTGCTTACCAAGCTGGGCCTGACCTATCCGCAGTACCTGGTGATGATGGTGCTGTGGGAGCGCGACCGGGTCACGGTGTCGGAGATCGGCGAGCGCCTGTTCCTGGACTCGGCCACGCTGACTCCGCTGCTCAAGCGCCTGGAAACCGCCAGCCTGCTGACCCGCACCCGCGCGGCCAGCGACGAGCGCCAGGTCATCATCGAGCTGAGCAAGGCCGGCCGCGCGCTCAAGACCAAGGCCCAGGGCGTACCGGCCGGCATGTCCTGCGCGCTGGAGGGCTGCACGGTCGAGCAGCTCACGGTGTTGAAGGCGCAGTTGGAGTCGCTGCGCGAAAGCCTGATCCGCAACGGTTGACCGCCCGTGTGACCGATTTCGAATTCGAACTTTGAAATAGCGCGCTATTAAATAGCGAGATATTGAAATACAAGTAACCGAACATCCGCGTACCAACCCACCTCATCCCCGCACCATCCCCTGTCCACGGAGCATTGCCATGTCCATCGAAAAAGTCCTCTACACCGCCCACGCTCACGTCACCGGTGGCCGCGACGGCCGCGCCGTTTCGTCCGACAACGTTCTCGACATCAAGCTGACCACGCCGCGCGAACTCGGCGGCGCCGGCGGCGAAGGCACCAACCCCGAGCAGCTGTTCGCGGCGGGTTACTCGGCCTGCTTCATCGGCGCGCTGAAGTTCGTCGCCGGTCGCGAGAAGATCGCGTTCCCGGCCGACGCGTCGGTCGACGGCAGCGTCGGCATCGGCCAGATCCCGACGGGCTTCGGCATCGAAGTCGAGCTCAAGATCTCGCTGCCGGGCCTGCCGCGCGAACAGGCGCAGGAGCTGATCGACAAGGCCCATGTGGTCTGCCCGTATTCCAACGCGACCCGCGGCAATATTGATGTGACTTTGACTCTGGTTTGATCTCGGCGGCGGTCGTGTCCCCGCCATAGCGCGGCTACGACTAACTAGCAGCGCCAGTTGCTCCGAGGCCCGGATGCGCAAGCATCCGGGCCATTTTCGTTTGCCGTGCCAGGTTCGCCTACTGGTCGTGCTCACGGTCGTCATTCCCGCGAAGGCGGGAATCCAGGGCCTTTCGTGCGAAAGAGCCGCGTATCAGACATCCCGCGAAATGGACAAACGCGTCGGCACAGGATGGTCTTCGCTAAAGTCACTGGATTCCCGCCTTCGCGGGAATGACGGCTTGGAAAATACGTAGGCGAAGCGAATCCCCCGTCCCCCTATTTCAGAGGGGGCAGCAGCAAAAGCCAAAGGCGTCGGGAAAATAACAACGCGATCTCTTAGCCCACCCATGACACTTGGTGAGCATGCGTGAGCCTCGTACATCACCATGAATGCGCTCAGCTTCAGGTGATCGTTTGTGAGTTGCACGGCAGCTCCGCGCTAATAAATTGCTAAGCGATTGCCCAGACTTGCATCGGGGTTTCGTTCTCTTCTAATCACGAGCCGGCTCGCTTTGTAACGCTGTCGAAACCACTCGTCGCTGTCGGATGTCGGGGCCCTGATCGCCCTGGCCGCCGCTGCACGGACGCGACGCGGCGCGATGCCGCCATAGCCGAAGGTTCTCGTCCTTCGACCGTCCCGTCCGAGTCCTTGATCGGCTATCGGAGGATCGGTCATGCCCGCACGCGCGCAACGTCGTCTTCGCTTTCATCCCCTGAGCCTCGGCGTCGCGCAAGCGATTCCCTTGTTGATCGCGCTGCAGTTCTACAGCGGCCAGGCCACCGCGGCCTGCACACCGGCCGTGCCGGTGGACGGCGATAACGTCAGTTGCACCGGCGTGCCGATCCTGCTGCCGCCCAATCCCAATTCGTTCCTGAGCGGCGCCAACAACCTCAACGTCACCGTGCAGTCCGGCGCGATCATGAGCACGCTGCCCGGCGGCACCGCGATGACCCTGGGCGGCAACAACATCACCCTCAACAACCTCGGCGCGATCGACGCCAACGCCGCCGGCTCGCTGGTGCTGGCGCGCGCGCTGACCATCGGCAATCTGATCGCGCCGACCAACGGAAACGTCACCGTCAACAACCAAGGTTCGATCGAAGGCACCTTCGACGGCACCTTCGGCCTGCTCGGTACCGCGATGGTGGTCGCCAACAGCGGCACGACCACGGTCACCAATTCGGGCACGATCGGCGTCAGCGCGCTGGGCCTGTTCGATCCGGCCAATTCGATCGCGGTGGCGATCTACGGCGGCGGCAACGTCAACTTCACCAACACCGGTACTATCATCGGGCGGGTTTCCTTCGCCAGCCCCGGCAGCGGCGGCAACACCTTCGTCAACGCCGGCACCATCAACGGCAGCGTCTCGCTCGGCACCACCCTGAGCAACGACACCTTCGTCGCGGTGACCGGTTCCTCGCTCGCCAATCCGCTGATCCCGTTGCCGCCGGTCGGCGTGCCGACCCCGACCTTGCCGCCCGGTCTGCTCACCTTCGCCGCGACCGGCACGGTCGATGCCGGCATCGGCGGCAGCGATACCCTGGTGCTGCAGAACACCGTCGCCGGTCCGGGTTCGGGTACCGGCGGCACCGGTTCGATCTCCGGTCTGCAATACCTCAATTTCGAAAACCTCACCGTCAACAGCGGCACCTGGACCTTGAGCGGCGCGGTGGTCAGTGGCGGCGCCACGCTCAACGGCGGCCTGTCGATCTTCGACAACGCGCTGTCGTTCGGCCTGGGCCCGTTGACCGCGAACGGCGGCGCGATCCAGGCCTCGCTGCCCGGTCTGACGCTCGCGCAGAACGTGAATCTGACCGGCGGGTTGATCGTGCAGGGCGCGAACGCGCTGAGTCTGGGCGGCACGGTCAGCGGCGCCGGCGGTCTGATCAAGAACGGCGCGGGCACCTTGTCGCTGCTCGGCAACAACAATTTCAGCGGCGGGCTCGCCCTCAATGGCGGCGGCCTGACCTTGGGCAACGCGAATTCGCTCGGCACCGGTCTGTTCCTGGTCGGCGGACCGGCCACGCTCAACACCTCGTTCAGCGGCACGCTCGCCAATCAGGTGCAACTCAACGGCGCGTTGACCCTCAACGGCGCGGGCGCGCTGACCCTCGGCGGCAACATCGGCGGCGCCGGCAGTCTCACCCTCAACAGCGGCGCGCTATCGCTGACCGGCAGCAACAACTACAGCGGCGGCACCGTCCTGCAGGCCGGTTCGATCGATCTGGGCAACAGCGGCGCGCTTGGCACCGGCGCGTTGACGGTCAATGGCGCGGGTTCGCTGACCGGCGCGGCCGGCGTCGCCTTGAATAACGCGATCGTGCTCAACAACACCTTGAACTTCGGCGCCGGCGGTGGCGGCGGTGCGTTGACCCTCAACGGCGGCATCAGCGGCGCGGGCGGCATCAGTCTGGCCGGCGCGCCGGGCCTCACGCTCAACGGCGCCAGCACCTTTACCGGCGGCTTCAATCTCGGCGGCGGCGCGCTGGTGGTCGGCAACAACACCGCGCTCGGCGGCGGCGCGGTCACGGTCAGCGGTGCGGGCAATCTGGACGCGAACGCGGCGGTGAGCCTGAGCAACAACTTCAACCTCAACGCCGGGCTCGGCATCGGCGGCAGCGCCAATCTCGCGCTCAACGGCACGCTCAACGGCCTGGGTGGTTTGACCAAGAACGGCGCGGCCAACCTGACGCTCGGCGGCGCCAACAACTTCGCCGGCGGCGTGAATCTGCAAGCCGGAGGCCTGAGCGTCGGCACCAACACCTCGCTCGGACTGGGCGCGTTGACGGTCAACGGCGCGGCGACCTTGAACGCGAATGCCGGCGTGAATCTCGGCAACGCGGTGGTGCTCAACGCCGGCCTGGGCATCGGCGGCGCCAACAATATCGCGCTCGGCGGATTGGTCAGCGGCGCGGGCGGGCTTGCGTTCAACGGCAGCGGCACGCTCGCGCTCAACGGCGCCAACAGCTTCGCCGGCGGCGTCGATCTGGCCAGCGGCAGCTTGAGTGTCGGCAACAATCTCGCGCTCGGTCTGGGCGGACTCAATGTCAGTGGCAGCGCGAACTTGAGCGCGGGCCTGCCGGGCATCGCGTTGGCCAACAACGTCACCCTCGGCGCGGGCGCGACCCTGGGCCTGGGCGGCGCGAATGCGCTCAATCTCGGCGGCGCGATCAGCGGCGCGGGCGGTTTGTCGATCAACGGTCCGGGCAGTTTCACCCTCGGTGGCGCCAACAGCTTCGGCGGCGGGGTGTCGCTGGGTGCGGGCAATCTGCTGCTCGGCGGCAGCACCTCGCTCGGCACCGGCGCGCTCAACGTTACCGGCAATGCGAGCATGGCCAGCACCGGCGCGGCGCTCAATCTCGGCAACGCGATCAATCTCGGCGCGGGCGCGGGGCTGTCGCTCGGCGGCGCGGCCGATCTGAGCCTGGGCGGCGCGATCGCCGGCGGCGGTTCGCTGATCAAGACCGGCGCGGGCGCGTTGTCGCTCAACGGCGCCAACAGCTTCAGCGGCGGGCTGGATCTGCAGGCCGGTACGCTCAACGTCGGCACCGACACCGCGCTCGGCAGCGGCGCGCTCGCGGTCAACGGCGCGGCCACGCTCAACGCGGGCGCGGCGGTGAACCTGGGCAACGCGATCAATCTCAATGCGGCCTTGAACCTCGGCGGCGCCAACAACCTGGGTTTGAACGGTGCGATCGCCGGCGCGGGCGGCTTGAGTTTCAACGGCCCGGCGACCCTGAGCCTGGGCGGCAGCAACAGCTTCAGCGGCGGCTTCAACCTCGGCGGCGGCTCGCTGAGCGTCGGCGCCAATACCGCGCTCGGCAGCGGCGCGCTCAATGTCGGCGGCAACGCAAATCTCAACGCGAGCGCGCCGGGCATCGCGTTGGGCAACGCGGTCAATCTCGGCGCCGGCGTGACCTTGGGCATCAACGGTGGCAACGATCTGTCGCTCGGCGGCGGTATCGGCGGCGCAGGCGGCTTGGCCATGAGCGGCACCGGTGCGTTGAACCTCGGCGGCGCCAACACCTTTGCCGGCGGCGTCGCGCTCAACGCGGGCACGCTGGGCGTCGGCAACAACCTCGCGCTCGGCACTGGCGCGCTCAACGTCGGCGCGAACGCGGGCTTGACCGCGACCGCGCCCGGCATCGCGCTCGGCAACGGCATCAACCTCGCCGCGGGCGCGCAGCTGGGCATCGGCGGCAGCAACGATCTCAGCCTCGGCGGCGCGATCGGCGGCGCCGGCAGTCTGGGTTTTAACGGCACCGGCACCTTGTCACTGGGCGCGGCGAATAGCTTCAGCGGCGGCTTCAATCTCGGCGCGGGCACCTTGGCGCTCGGCAATGCCGGCGCGCTCGGCAGCGGCGCGCTCAACATCGGCGGCAATGCGAATCTCAGCGCCGCCTTGCCCGGACTTGCGCTCGCCAATGCGGTCAATATCGGCGCCGGCAGTGCCTTGAGCATCGTCGGCGCGAACGCGCTGGACTTGAACGGCACGGTCGCCGGCAGCGGCACGTTGATCAAGACCGGCAGCGGCGCGCTCGGACTCAACGGCGCGGTGCTCGGTTTCACCGGCGGCCTGTCGATCCAGGGTGGCACGCTCAACGTCGCCAATCCGATCACCGCCGGGCTCGCCTCGGCTGCGGGCACGACCGCGAATTTCAGCGGCGGGGCCGACAATCTCAGCGTGACCGGGGCAGTCGCAGGCGCGGTCAATCTCGGCGGCGGCAACGATGTGTTGAACGCCTCGCCGACGCAACTGGCTGGTATCACCGGCGCGATCAACGCCGGTGCTGGCAGCGATACGTTCTCGGTCGCCGGCAGCGGCGAAGGCACGCTGCCGGGCGCGGCTTTGAGCGGTTTCGAAAATCTCGGCGTCGGCGCGGGCGGCACGCTGATCCTGCCGAGCGGCGCGACCGGCGCGTTCGACAACACCTCGGTCGGCGGCAACCTCGTGCTCAACGGCAACCTCGGTGGCAATGCCAACGTCGCCGCGGGGGGCGCGTTGATCGGCGATGGCGCACTGGCCGGTTCGTTGACTCTCGGCGGCGTGCTAGCGCCGTCGGGCGTTGCAGGCGGCAGCGGCGCGGCGGCGGGTACCGGCGCGGTCGGCGCTTCGCTCAATGTCGCCAGCCTGACCGTGAATCCCGGCGCCAGCCTGCAAGTGCGCCAGAACGGCGCGGGCGCGACCGACAGCGTGATCGTCGCCGGCACGGCGACCTTGAACGGCGGCCAGGTGGTGGCGATTCCGCAAGCCGGCAGCTACGCGCCGGTGACCGATTACCGCATCGTCGATGCCGGCACGCTCAGCGGTGCGTTCAGCGGCGTCAGCCAGACCGCGTTGCCGTTCCTCGACGCGAGCCTGGTGACGATCGGCAACGACGTGTTTCTGCGCCTGAGCGAGCACGATGCCGGAGGCACCGGCATCCGCTTCAATCAGTTCCCCGGGCTCAGCGGCAATCAGCAATCGGTGGCCAACGCCCTGCAGGCGATCGCCGATGCCGCCACGCCCCAGTTGCCGACCCTGGTCGCGGCCGCGCGCGGGCTCAGCGCCGCGCAGGCGCCGCGCGCGTTCGACACGCTCAGCGGCGAGACCTACGCTTCGATCGCCAGCGCTCAGCGTTACAACGCCGAGCAGATGCAACGCAGCGTGGCGCGTCAACTCGATCGCGCGCGCGATGCCGGCACCGAGGACGAAAGCACGTTCGGCACGGTGTGGGCGACCGCGTACGGCGGCCGCGCCGAATTCGACGGCGACGGCCTGGACGGCATCGACAACACCGTCGGCGGCATCGCGATCGGCCTGGAAGGCTCGCCCGGCGAACACTTCCGTTTCGGCGGCCACATCGGCATGGCCCATTCGAAGATGGAAACCGACCGCCGCGACGACAAGGTCGACGGCGATCTGTTCAACGTCGGCATTCACTGGCTGTATGCGCCCGGCGGCTTCTGGACCCAGGGCGCGGCCGGTTACAGCTACGCCAGTTTCGACGCCGAGCGCGAGATCGCGGTGGGCACGTTCAATCGCCGCAGCGATGCGCATTTCAGCAACGACGGCGTGTACGCCATGCTCGAAGCCGGCTGGCGCTGGGACGGCGCGAGCGTGCGCGTTGAGCCGTTGCTCGGCGTGTACTACAACAAGGTCGAATCGGCGACATTCACCGAGCAGGGCGCGGGCGACGCGAACCTGATCGTGTCGACCGGCAGCTTCGACACCACCACCGCCGGCATCGGTGTGCGCTTCTCCAGCGTGCCCGGCAGCGCCGCGCGCAAGCTGACGCCGACCGCCGACATTCGTTATCTGCACGATCTGCAGGACGATCAGCCGTTCGCGCGCAATGCCTTCGCCGGTGCGACCGTGCCGGGCTTCGGGGTGAGCGGGTTCGCGGCCGAACGCAATCGCTGGAACGTCGGTCTGGGCTTGGCGTATCGGATGAGTCCGGTCAGCAGCGGCTTTATCGAGTACCGCGGGGATATCGGCAGCGACGATCGCGCGCATTCGCTCAATATCGGTCTGCGGCTGGGTTGGGGCGGTTCGTCGGCGGTCGCGGCGGCGCGCGCGGCGCCGGTGACGACGAGTGTGGCGTCGGCCGATCGCGGTTCGGTTGATGGTGTGTCCATCGATCGCGGTGGTTCGGTCGATGCGGCGTCGGCGCGCGATCCGGGCGCGCCGGCGGCTTCTTCCGCGGTTTCCGGCGCGGGTCCGTTGCCGGCCGCATCGTCTTCGTCAGTGTCGGGCGCGGCGCGCTCGGGCTCGCATTCGGCCGGTCCGGCGGCCGCGGCCGCGGCCGCGGCAGGCACCGCGGCCGCGGCGATTTCAGCCGAACGTTCGGCCGGTTTGGCGGGAGCGGCCGCGAATACTTCAGCATCAGGGGCGAGTGGATCGGGAGCGGCTACCGCGGCGGCGGCCGGATCGACTGCGTCGGCAGCCCATGCCGCGCAGTCGGCCGGCGCTGCCGCGGGTGCGGTGGCCGCATCCGAGGCCGGTGCTTCGACTCAGAGTGCCGCGCAACCTGCCGCATTCGGACAGTGCAAGGTTCGTCCCGCCGCCAAGGCCGCGGCGCCGCGAACGGTGGCGAAGGCCAAGGCCAAGCCGCGTGGCGCGCGACCGATCTCCAAGACCCAGCGTGTCGCCTCGCGCGGCACCGCAACCCAGGCGAGCAAGCGGCGTCCCGCGCCGCGACTCGCCGCCGCGACATCGCGACCCGCCCCTCCGTCGGGCGCGATGACCCAGCCGACGACGTGGTGCGACGAGGCTTCGGCCCGGGCTCAATAAGCCGGGCCGGATGCACCGGCGCCGCCGGACGGGTGGCGCTACCGGCTTCGGTGCGCTGGACCGAAGTCGGTAGTTGCTTTATCGAACGACGATTGCACTGGCCACGAAATCACTCGCAGGGACCTCCGCATCGCCGCGTTCGCGGCGATGTTTTTTGGTCCGATCTTTGCGGGAGCGTTCTTTGCGAAGAGCTTTCAGCCCTGGCGAGACTTCAGCCATCCTCACCGCATCGCCGCCGCAAGCCGCGGAATCCTCGCAATCACCCAGCGATCGATCGCAACCACCAGCAACAGCGACGCCCCGAGCAAGGGGAACAGCACGCCGCAAGCCAGCGCGATGATCGCGATCGTGCGCAACTGCGTCGGCGACGGCCCCGACGGCGCGCCCAGGCGCCCGCGCGGTCGTCTTCGCCACCACATCCACACGCCACTGATGCTCAGCACCACGATGCCGATGCACGGCAGCAGCATCACGATCTGATTGGCGCGGCCGAAGTAATTGCCCATGTGCAACTGCACGCCCAGCTCGACCGCCTGCGCGGCCCAGCCGTAATCGGCGAAACCGGTCCGGCCGACCACCGCGCCGCTGTAGCGATCGATATGCACGGTGTATTGGCCTTGCGGCCGGTTCGGATACACCACTGCGGTGTAGACGCCATCGTCGGACTGCGGCAACGACAGTCGGTAATCGCCGCGCAGACCTTGCACGGCCAATACGCGCGCCACGGCATCGATGCCGATATCGGACCGGATCGCGCTCGCGCCATCATGCGCATGGTGCGCATGGATCGAGGCCGGCATCGGCGCATCGCGCAAGGTCCACGGGGTTTCGCCGATCGCCTCGGCCACCGTGGTCGTCGGTTTCGTCGCCGCCGGGCCGTGATGGCGATGTTCGGCCGGATAGCCGATGCCGAGTTGCTGAGTGCCCGCGCGCAACAGATCGCCCCACACGCCGGCCCAGGGCAGGCCGGTCAGGATCAGGAACACGATCAGCGCCGCGACCCAGGCGCCGACGCTCGAATGCAGGCCGCGCCAGAACACCCGACCGCGCGCGCGCCAGTCCGGCCATAGCGCATGGCGCCAACCGCGCTCGCGCGGCCACCACAGGTACAGGCCGGTCGCGATCAGCAGCAGCGCCCAGCACGCGGCCAGTTCGACGATCGCATCGCCGACGCGGCCAAGCATCAAGGAACCATGCATGGTGTCGGCGAATCCGACCAGGGTGCGGGTGTAGACGAATGCGCCGTGCACCCGCGCCGTGCCAGGATCGACGAACATGCGCAAGGGTTCGCCCTGCACGGGTGTCACGAACACCTGCGCGGTGCGCCGCGGATCGGATGGCAGGTCGATGCGGGTGACCGCGCCGGGATGCGCGCGTTGCGCGGCGTCGATCAGTCGCGACATCGGCAGGTCGGCCTCGCGTTGCGGTGCGAAACGCAGCGAAGCATGTACGGCGTCTTCGATCTCATCGTTGAACAGATAGATCGCGCCGGTGATCGCGAGGATCAGCAGCAGCGGTGCGACGAACAGGCCGGCATAGAAATGCCAGCGCCACACCGCGCGGTAGGACGCGCGGCCGAGCCGTTGATGTGGGTTGGCCCCGCTCATCTCAGAACGACCTCGACCAGCTTAGTTCCAGCGAGCGCGGCGCGCCGAGGTAAACCTGGCTCGCGCTGTAGCCGGACCAGTCGGCATAGAACGCGTCGGTGAGGTTGCGGACCCGCGCGGTGTAGCGGCCGTGCGCGGTATCGAGCGAAGCCGAGGCGTCGGCGACGGTGTGGGCGCGGACCCGATAGCGGTTGGCGTTGTCGGTGTAGAAGTCGCCGACATGGCGCAGGCCGAGGCTCAAGCTCAGCGGCGATCCGTCGGCGCGGTAGAACAGGTCAACGCCGGCGGTCCGCTCGGGCACGTTGGACGGGCGATTGCCGCCGCGATCGGCGCCGCCGGCTTCGATCAGGCGATCGAAGCGCGCCGACAGCAGCGCGGCGTTGGCGTCGATGCGCAGGCGCGAGGTGGCCTGCGCGCTCAGCGAGAACTCGATCCCGCGCGAGGATTGGCGGCCGTTCTGTACGCTGATCTGCGGCTGCAACGGATCGCGGGTCAGGATGTCGTCCTGGCGCAGGCGATACGCGGCCGCGGTCAGATGCAGGCGTTGCTCGAATAATGCGGCACGAATGCCGACCTCGATCGAATCGCCCTGACTCAGGTCGAAGGCGTTGTTGCGCTGATTGATGGTCAGCAGCGAACTCACCGGCAGCACCGCGCTGCTGTATTGCGCGTACAGCTGGGTGCCGGGACCCAGGTCGAACACGCTGCCCAGGCGCCACGAAGTCGGGCTGAAGTCGCGATCGAAGCGGCTGCTCAGGCCGCTGTCGAGATCCAGGTTGTGCCGGTTCAACGCGATGCGTTCGTGGCGCAGGCCGCCGACCAGCAGCCAGCGCGGACTCAGGTTCAACGCGTCTTCGACGAACACCGCCGCGACCCGCACGCGGGTGCTGAAATCGTTGCGGCCGTCGCGGTAAGCGGCCGCGCTGTCGGCGGGCAATTCGCCGCGATCCTGCGCGAGCAGATCGACCGGCGCGGCCTGACCGAAACGACGCAGGTTGAAGAAATCGGTGTCGCTGTATTCGAACCCGGCCGCGAACAGATGCCGGCGCCCGCCCATGCGGCCGTCGTGACGCAGGCTCAGGCGTTCGTTCCAGACCTTGTGCCGGTGATGGATGCGCGCGCTGCTGCGAGCGAGCAGGCCGCTGGTCGGGTCGTAGCTGAAGTCCTCGCTGTTGTCCCAGCGGCGTCGCGCGTCGAAGCCGCTGGCTTCGTTGCGCAGCGACCATTGCTCGCTCAGCTGATAATCCACGCGAGTGCGCAGCCAGTACGAGCGCGAATCCATGCGTCCGTCGCCGACGTTGTAGTTGCGATCGCGCGCGGCGCGGTCGATGACCAAGCCCGCGTCGTTATCGACCAAACCGCTGGGATCGGCGGCGACCGCCAACGGCACCAGCGGCGCGCCGAAATAGGCGGTGTCGAAATCGTCGCGCTGGTAATCGAGTGCGACCCGCGCCGACAGCGTGTCGCGCGGTTGCCACAGCAACGAGCCGCTGAAGGCCTGGGCCTGCGACGCGGTGTCGTCGACGTGGCCGTCGGAGCGATTGGCGCTGAGCACGCCGCGCACCGCCAGCGTGTCGCTCAACGGCAGATTGCCGTCCAGTCCCAGTCGCGCGCTGTCGTGACTGCCGTAACCGAGCAGGACTTCGCCGCTGCGACCGTCCAGTTGCGCGCTCTTGGGCACGAAGTTGATCGCGCCGGCCAAGACGCCTTCGCCATACAGCACCGAGGCCGGGCCCTTGAGCACTTCGACCCGTTCGAAGTTGAAGCTGTCCCAGTTGCGCGAGGAGAACCCCGAACTGGTCAGGCGCACGCCGTCGAACAAATACGACACCGCGCCGCTGGCGAAGCCGCGCATCGAGGCCACGCCCGGTTGCCCGGGCAGGTTGCCGGCCATCACCCCGGGCATCGCGCGCAGCACCTCGACGCTGTCGCGCAGGCCGCGCGCCTGGATGTCGTCGCGGTCGAGCACGTCGAGGGTGGCGGGCAGTTCGTCGGGGTCCAGGCCCAGCCGGCTGGCGGTGGCGACCGAGGCGTCGCGGCTGCCGTCGCGCTGCGCGTGTACGCGCACGGCGTCGAGGGTGGTGCCGGGATCGGCGTCGGCGACTGCTTCGGCTGCGCTCGCCGCGGCCGCGTCGAATGCGGCGCAGGCCAGCAGCGCGCAGCTCAGCAGCGAAGCGGCCGGCGCGATGAAACGGAGCGAACTGAGCGAACGGGACATCGGTATGTGCATGCGGGGCGATAAGAGCGGGCGGTGCCGCGTCGTAGCCGCGCGGACGCGACCGGCCGGGACGCGGCGCGACTGGAAGACCAAGGGGCGGCCGTCGTGACGACGGCGGACAAGCGCACGATGCTAGCGGCGAGGCCGTGCACCGGGCTGCGGCAAGTTGCCGCAGTGAGCCGGCGCCAGGGTTGTGTCGGTGCCGATACGCAAGCCGCGGCGCCGCGCCGGTCGCGTGCCTGCTCCGCTCAACGCCTCTTCTACTCTGTGCGCTAGGCGAGACCGAAACGAAGGCCTAATCTGCAACGCCTGGCGCGAGCCGCTCGCGCCCATCGCCCCTTGGAGCATCGCCATGCCGCACATCGAAGGCCCGTTCAACGTCAAACTGAGCCCGCAGCCGGTCCACGAGGAAGCCGAAGGCAAGTTCGGCCGCATGTCGATCGACAAGCAATTCCACGGCGAGCTGGACGCCGCCAGCCGCGGCGAAATGCTCGCGGCGATGACCCCGGTCAAGGGCTCGGCCGGTTATGTCGCGCTGGAAAAAGTCGAAGGCCGTCTGGCCGGGCGCAGCGGCAGTTTCCTGTTGTTGCATCGCGGGCTGATGGATCGCGGCGCGCCGAATCTGATCGTGACCGTGGTGCCCGATTCGGGCAGCGGTGAGCTCAGCGGGCTGACCGGCAGCATGAAGATCGAGATCCGCGAGGGCGGGGCGCATTTCTATTCGTTCGAGTACGAATTGCCGCCGATGTCGTAACTCGCGTTTCTCGCGGCCTGGGCTTGGGTGAAAGGTGTTTTGTGGGCCGCCGTGTCGGCCCCGACACTTTGCACTCATGTCTCGGGCGCCATGGCCTGGCACCGGCTGTCGTCGCGGCCATCGCGCCGCCGATCGACTCAAGTATCATTTGCGGGACAATCCGTCACAACCCTGCAAGCCGCAGCGCTCACGATCTGTGCGAACTTTGGCGCCGATCCGCCGTGGTCCAGCGCGCGCGGGAATGGGAGGCCGATCTCCGTCGAGGCGGCCGGTCTCCGTTGTCCCGCCGCTCCTACCAATCGTCCGCTGCGCGCACGCCGGCGCCGCGGCTCAGACTGCCGAACCCGCCCATGCGCTCCACTGCATTGCCGCTTTGCGTCCTGTTCGCCGCTGCTCTCATGCATTGCGGCCAGGCCCGCGCCGACGGCCGCGAGGCCTGCACCAACGGCCACACGCGCCTGCCGCCCACCGTCAACCTGCGACTGGACAACGATTTGTTCGGCGGCCAGGACCAGGGCTACAGCAATGGCGTGCAACTGACCCTGGTGTCGCCGAACCTGGCCGATTACACCGACGATCCGTGCATTCCGCGGCTCGCGCGCTGGGTCAATCGCCATCTCGATGCGCTGCAGCCCGAAGGCTTCGAGCAGCGCAACATGATCGCCACCTTCGCCCAGGGCATCTTCACCCCGACCGATTTCAGCCGCCGCGAGTTGATTCCGGACGATCGCCCGTACGCCGCCGCGCTGCTGTTCGGGCTGGGCTATAACGCGCGCAACGGCGATTATCTGCAGACCACCCAGTTGCAGTTCGGCATCGTCGGGCCGTCGGCCCTGGGCAAGCAAGTGCAGGACGCGGTCCACAAGGCGCTGGGCGACGAGACCTTCAAGGGCTGGGACAACCAACTGCACGACGAGCCGGTGTTCCGGATCGTCCACGAACGCATGAACCGCTATTCGGCCGGCGACGCGCACAACGGCGCCTGGGGCTGGGACGCGATCACTCATTACGGCGGCAGCTTCGGCAATCTGACCACCTACGCCAATGTCGGCGCGGAACTGCGTTTCGGCCTGCGCCTGCCCGACGACTTCGGCAGCACGCCGCTGCGCCCGGCCGGCGAGAACACCGCGCCGACCCGGCACTACAACACCGGCAACCGGCCGTTCGCCGCGCATGTGTTCGTGACCTCGGACGTGCGCTGGGTGGTGCGCGACATCACCCTCGATGGCAACACCTTCCGCGACAGCCACAGTGTCGACAAGCGCTCGTTCGTGGGCGAGATCGGTTACGGCGTGGCCTTGATGCGCGGGCGCTGGAAGCTGGCGCTGGCGCGCTACAACCGTACCCGCGAGTTCGACGGACAGAAGCAGACGCCGGTGTTCGGCAGCGTGACGATCAGCCGGGCGTTCTGACGCCCACGTTGGATGCCGCGAAGTCGCGAGAGCGGACCTTCGGCGACTCGCGGCTACTCCAGGGTGATGCCCGCCGCCGCCGGGCTGCGATCCTTGAGGGCCTCGCTGGCCTGCGCCCACCACGCGCGGTGCTCCTCGCTCGCGCAATAGTCGGCGTAGGACACCGGCGCGATCGTCGCCAGCGAATAATCCGGCCGGCCTTCGGCCAGCATCGCGCTCATCGCGCGCAGCAGCGGCAGCGACGGCAGCAAGTCCTCGACGAACAGGAATTGCCCGGCCTGGTTCACTTCCAGGAAATGCGCTTCGCCGTCGGCATCGATCGCCAGGTCGATGCAGCCGAACACCAGCCCGAGCTCGCGCATCAGCATCGACAGCTTGGCCTGGTCGGACGCCGACAACTCGCCGGGTTCGGCGCGCAAGCCCTGCACGGCCTGGCCGACGCGCCAGTCGACGAAACCGCCGTCGTGCTGCGCATGCAGGCGCGCGGCGAAATAGCGATCGCCGATCGCGGTCACCCGCAGGTCGCAGCGCTTGTCGACGTAAACCTGATAGATGCCGGGGCAGTGCAGCAGGCTGGCGTCGTCCTCGAGCATCGCCGGTTCGACGATGCGCGCATAGGTGCTGAACATGCGGCCGGTCTCGGCGTCCTTCCAGGTGTGGGTCATGAACGGTTTGTAGACCACGCGGCCGTGGCGCTGGACGAAGCGGCGGATCTCGTGCGGATCGTGCGACACCAGCGTGGCCGGAAAGCGCAGCCCGCAGCGGTGCGCGGCGCGCAACTGCACGAGTTTGTTCTCGGCCATGGCCGCCGCCGCGGGACGATTGACCCACAGACGGTCCGCGCCCTGATCGGTCAGTGCGTAAACATTCTTGAGAAAGCGGCCCCATTCGCCGCGCAGGAACGGCGCGTCGCTGCTATGCGCGCGTGGAAAGTTTTCGGGATTGCGCGGGCGCCGATACCAGACCGTGCCGACCCGATCGTGGTCGAGCGCGCCGCTCATGCGCAGGCCGTTGCCGGCGTCGCAGTGCAGCGACATCGGTCCCAGTTCGGACTCGGCCAGCGAGGTCACCCAGGTGGCGTCGATGCCGCTGGCTTGCAGCGCCCAGCGCGCAGCCGAGGCGTGGATGTCGTGGGCGAGGGAAGAAAGAATCAGCGGGCGGCGATGAGAGGGCATGCGGCGATGGCTCGGTCCGGTCGCGATTTGGTTGATAACAGCACGCCCCGACGGGCGGGGCGTGCCGAAGTTCGCGCAGTCGCTTCGATTTACGCGCACGTCGCTCGCGCGCGAGTCCATCGATGCCTTACGCATTCGATCGCTGTGTTCCGATCCGATCACAGCATGTCTGCTCACAGCAGGTCTGATCACGGCAGGTCAGATCACAGCGGATCGAATCACACCAGGTCCGGATCGCCCGGATCGTCGCCGTTCGGGCCGGTGGCGTGGGTCGTGTCGCCCTTGCCGCCGGAAATCGCGGCGATTTCGTCGAGCGAAAGTTCGCGCGCCGCGATGCGGGCGAGCGGACGGGCGGTGTCGTTCTGAGGCAGATTCGCGTCTTGCTTGCTCATGAAGCGTTCTCCTGAAACGTGATTGCCGAGAAGAGTTGGAAGGCCGTCCCGGCGTCGGCACGAACGTGGATGCTAGCAACTAAGAAAGTCGTGTTTTCCCCATCGCCATCGCAGTTTCATCGTGAATGCGCGACACGATCGGCGATGCGAATTCCTTGTTCGTAATCGATTCACTCACGCCGTCGCGCAATGCGATCACGCGATCGGCGCTGCGTATCGTGTCGGGTCGGTGCGCGATGACGATGCGGGTGATGCGCAATGAGGAAATCTCGCGATTGATCTCGTGTTCGCGCGCCACATCGAGATGGCTGGTGGCTTCGTCGAGCAGCAGGATCGCCGGTTGCTGGTACAGCGCGCGCGCCAGCAGCACGCGCTGCTTTTGCCCGCCCGACAGCGATGAGCCCAGGTCGCCGACCAGGGTTTCGTAGCCCATCGCCATGCCGGCGATGTCGGTGTGGATGCGCGCCGCGCGCGCGGCGGCCTCGATGCGTTCGCTGCTCGCGGCCGGATCGAAGAAGGCGATGTTCTGCGCGATCGAACCCGCGAACAGCACGTCTTCCTGCATCACCGCGCCGAACAACTCGCGGTATGCGGCCAGCCCGTAACGCTGGATATCGACACCGCCGATGCGGATCGTGCCGCTGCTGGGCCGCAGCAGGCCGAGGATCAGCTTGGCCAAGGTGGTCTTTCCGCAACCCGACGGACCGACGATCGCAACCGATTCGCCGGCTTCGATGCTGAAACTGCAATCGCGCAGGATCCACGGCTCGTCGGCGGCATAGCGAAAACTCACGCCTTCCAGCTCGATCCGCGGCCGCGGCGCCGGCCCGGCGTAGTCGGTATGCACATGCGGTTCCGGCGCTTCCAGCGCGATATCGGCGATGCGCTGACCGTGCAGGCCGAGCAGGCGCAGATCGACCAGTTTGTCGATCAGGCTGCCGGTGCGGGTGGCGAACAGATCGGCATAGGCGACGAACACCACCATCATGCCGGCGGTGAACCGGCCCTGCAGGGTCAGCCAGGCGCAGATCCAGATCAGCAGCACGCGCTGCACGCCGAACACTAGCTTGGACAAGGCCGAGAATACCGCGGTGGTGCGGCTGATCGCGGCTTCGCGGTTGGCGACTTCGACGCTGGCATTGGCGATGCGCGCGCGGCGTTCGTCCTGCTTGTTGCCGAGCTTGATCGTCTGCACGCCCTGGATCGATTCGATCAGCAGGCTCTGCTGTTGAGCGACCTGGATCAGCTGTTCTTCCTTGAGCCGGCGCAGGCGCCGGAACGCGAGCCAGCGCAGGCCGGCGTACAACGCGAACGCGGCCAGCACCAGCGCGGTCAACGGCGGGCTGTAGAACAGCAGCAGCCCGAGCACCAGGACCACGGTGAGTCCGTCGAGCAGGCTTTCGACGAAACTGCCGGTCAAGGTCTGCTGGATCGCCTGCACCGAAACGAAGCGCGACATCACCCCGCCGACGTGGCGTTTCTCGAAGAAATCCAGCGGCAGCCGCATCAGGTGGCCGAACAGATTGGCCAGCCATTGCGAATTCAAGGACGCGCCCAGATCGGCGATCAGCCAGCCGCGCATGGCGGTGATCGCGGACTGGAACAGCACCACGGTCAGAAAGCCGATGCCGAGCAGATGCAGCAGTTCGACATCGCCCGATACCAGCACCCGGTCGATCACCCATTGCATCGCCAACGGCAGCAGCAGGGTGAAGCCTTCCAGGCTGAGCGCGAGCGCGAGGATCTGCAGGCCGGCGCGGCGCAGGCCGACGATGTGTCCGGCCAGTCCGCGCAGGCTCAGTCGCTGGCGTTCGCGCATCGGCGCGAAATCGGGCTTGCGCGACAGTTCCAGGGCGATGCCGGTGTAGTGGCGGCCGAATTCGGCCAGCGGCAGCGAGACCGCGCCGCGCGCCGGATCGTGCAGTTCGGCGCGGCCGCGGGCGATACGCTTGAGCACGACGAAATGATTGAGATCCCAATGCAACACGCACGGCAGTTGCAGGTCGGCGAGGTGTTCGATCTCGGCGCGCAGCGGGCGGGTGTCGAAGCCGAGCGCGCCGGCGATCTTGATCAGGCGCGCCAGGGTCGCGCCGCGCGGCGACACCGGAAAACGGCGGCGCAGGCTGGCCAGGTCGATGTCGTGGCCGTGGTGGATCGCGATCATCGCCAGGCAAGCCAGGCCGCATTCGGCCAATTCGTTCTGCTGGATCACCGGCAGCGCGCGAGTGCGGCTCATGGCGCGTCGCCTTGCGTCGTTGTCAGCGCGAGCCCGCGCGGCGCGGACACGTTGGGCACGAACAGGAATTCATACAGCCGCCGCCGTTCCAGTTGCAGTTCCGCGTCGACCCGCATCTGCGCCTGCAGCGCGTGGCTGGCGACCTCCTGCCGGTCCAGATCGACCAGCACGCGCCAGGCCGGCGCATCGGCGGGCCGGCCGGTGCGCTCGCGGATGTCCTGCGCCGACAGCGGCCCGCGCGCGATTTGCGCGACCCGGCCGCGCTGCAGGCCGTAGGTCTGATACGGAAACGCCGGGTAGCGCAAGGTCACCGGCGTGCCGGCGGCGATCAGGCCGATTGCGCGATCGGGCAGCCACAGTTCGGCTTGCAGCGGTGCGCGTTCGGGCAGCAGTGAGAACAGCCGTTGGCCCGCATCGATCGTCTGGCCTTCAGTCAGCGCCCAGCCGCTGATCCGGCCCGCACGTGGCGCCAGCACGGCGATGCGGCGACGGCCTTCGTTGTGGGCGTCGTCCTGTGCGATGTCGGCCAGTTCGCGTTCGATCCGGCCGCGGCGTTCGCTCAGGCGCCGCGGCAGATCGGCCAGCGCGGCGCGCGCGTCGGTGAGTTCGCGCGCGGCGTCGAGGCGTTCGCGTTGCGCGTCCTGGACCCGGCTCAGGCTGTCGATACGGGTGGTTTCGTATTGCTGCCACTGCACGTCGCTGAGCAGCTTGGCCGCGCGCAGCGGTTGCACCTGTTGCGACAGGCGTTCGGCCTGCGCGGCTTGTTCGCGGCGCAACTGCAGTTGCGCGTCGGCTAGGTCGAGGCGGCGTTGCGAGTCGACGATGCGTTGGCGCAAGGAGTCGGTGTCGCGGCCGCGTTCGCGTTCGATCGCGTCGCGCTCGGCGAGCAAACGTTCTCGTTGCAACGCCAGTTCGGCGCCGACCGCCTGGCCGACGCCGGCGCCCAGCGCCGGGCTGTCGAGTTCGGCCGATATCTCCAGCAAGGTCTGGCCACGCGCGACCGTTTGGCCTTCGACCACGTGACTGCGCGCGATGCGGCCGCCGGCCGGCGCGCTTATGTTCAAAAGACCGCCGCGCGGAATCAATTGGCCGCTCGCGCTCTCGCTGCGGGTGTAGCGACCGAAGCCGAGCAGGCCCAGCAACGCGATCAAGGCTGCCGTCGCGAGCGCGGCCATCGGCCAACCCATGCGTGAAACCGGCAAGCGGATGCTGCCGAGCCAGCGTTGTTTCCTGGCGTCGAGCATTTCGCGTCTGAACAGGTCTTCGTGCATGAAGACGTCAGCCGTGCGCTGCGCGCGCGATGGATGCGTTCGGGCGAGTCCAGGCGATCACGGGCGTTGCGCGCACTCCGGTCGATCAGGTTCGGCCGTTGAGTGTCGTACATGACCGCGGGACGGGCCACACGGCATTGTCGAAGTCGGTCACGGTTTGCGCGACAGATGACAAGGGTCATTCGATCGGCGGTACATCGCTGCCGCATTCATATGCCCATGCAGGAAAATCGTTGCGTTGCATGGCGTCATTGCGCAAAGCGCTTCAGTCCGGGATTGTTCGATCGATCCGATGCGGGCTTATCCAGTTCGTGGAGGAAAGCGTTGAGCCGAAAGGCCTCTCACCAAAGCGCCGCGCGAATTCGCGGCTCATCGCGAATCGGGCAGGCCTTTGCGCAGTCGCGGCCAGTGGCCGATGGTGAGCGCGCGCAACAGCCACTCGACCGGCCCATAGGCGTGGCGTCGCAACCACCAACGGCTCAGCCACAACTGCGCGCCGAACAGCGCGACCGCTATCGCCACGCAGCCCAGTGGCGACACGCGCCCCATCAAGCCGAAGCCGTAACCGGTGAATACCAACGCACACGCCAGCGACTGCAGCAGATAGTTCGACAGCGCCATGCGGCCCGCCGGCGCCAAAGCCGCGACCGCGCGGCGGCCATGTGCGCTGTCGAATGCGGCCATTGCCCAGGCGGCATAGGCCAGGCTCAGCCACGGCGCGGTCAACACGCTCAGGGCGAGCGCGAGCAGTTCCAGCGGCCCGCCCGGCGCGAGCACGGTGATCGCCGCGAACACCAGCGCCGCAGGCAGGCCGATGCTCAGTCCGTACCACCGCACACGACGCAGCAACGGTTGATAGCGATCCAGTCGCGCCAGCACCTGGCGACGGCCGGCGATCAATCCGAACAAAAACATCGCCAGCGCGCACGGCGCCTGCAGGCAGGCGAGTACGATCGCGGTCGAACCCAGTTCGTGTAGGCGCGCATCGATCACCTCGCCCGGATCGCCAGTGAAGCCGGATTGCACGGCCTGCGCGGCTCGCGCGAGCGCCGCGGCATCGGCATCGGCAGGCCGGGTGTCGCCGCCGATCCACAGCAGCAATGCCAGACCAGCCCAGGCCGCTGCTGTCATGCCGATCAATCGGATCGCGCGGCGCCATGCGAGTTGCTCGGGGCTGTCGCGCATCGCCAACAGCAGCAGGCCGAGCACGGCATAGGTGCTGAGAATGTCGCCATGGAACAGAAGCACCGCATGAATCAGGCCGATCGACCACAGACCGAGCAGGCGCCGGACCATGCGCGGCACGAACGCCGCATCCGCGCGCCGCGCCGAATCGAGCTGCAACTGAAAGCTGTAGCCGAACAGGAACGAGAACAGCAGATAGAATTTCATCTCGAACAGCGCCGCGATCAGCCCATGTGTGATGCGGTCCGATGGCGCATCGAAGGCCGGATCGGCCGCGCCCAGGCCGAACCAGGGCGAGGCGAACACGCCGATGTTGACGATCAGGATGCCGAACAGGGCGAATCCGCGCAGGGCGTCGAGATGTTCGATGCGCTGCGCATCGCGGGACGAGGAAGGCATGGCGTGAGGCGAAGGGAAGGCTGCGCCATGCTCCGCGCGGTCTCGCTCGCGCGCATCGGGCCGCCGTTGGGACGCGACCGGGACGTTTGGCGGATTCGCCGCGCGTGGAAACTGGAATACTGAGCGCATGAACGATACCGCCGCACGCCCGATGCCTGCCGCGCGCGCACCGGTACGGCGCTGGTGGAGCGGGCTGTTCTGGAAATGCCTGCTGTCGATGCTGATCGCCTCGTGGGTCAGCACCGGCCTGCTGTCCTTGCTCGGCCTGTACCTGGAGCGCCGCGAGGTGCGCGCGCACATGGCGCCGCCGCTGCTGGAAAGCGCGATGCGGCGCGAACTGCAACGTCTGGGCCCGCTGCCCGAGCAGGCCCGGGTCGCGCCGGAGCAGTGCGAGGCGCTGGTGCAGGCGTTGCTGGTGCGGATCGTCGGCATGGATTCGGCCAAATGGATGGCCTCGTACAGTTTCGCCGGCGGCACCGCCGACGGCCGCATCGCGATCCGCTACCGCGATCGCGACGGCCGGGTCTGTCAGTTTCCGGCGCGGCCCAGCGCGCCGCTGCAGCAGGTGTTGGAAGACAGCGAACACGAAGCCGCGACCACCCGCGCCGCGGTGCCGCGCCGGCACGAGCGCGAGGGCGACTGGATCAGCGTCGTCGCCTTACCGTTGACCGACCGGCCGGGTGCGACCTTGAGCGTCGGCCAGCATGCCGGCGGTTCGCTGGCGAGCTTCATGCGCATGGATTCGGGCGCGTTCGAGGGGCTGATGATCTATCTGGTGGTGATCAGCGCGATGTCGGCGATCGCGGTCGCGACCTTGCTGACCCGGCGCATCCGTCACGCCGAAAGCGCCGCCGACGCCTGGGCCGCGGGCGAGCTGGACGCGCGCATCCACGACAACGGCCTGGACGAGTTCGGCCGCTTGTCGCAGCGGTTCGATCGCATGGCCGATGCGCTGGGCGAAGTGATCCAGGTGCGCCAGGCGCTGGCGGTGGCCGAGGAACGCAACCGCCTGGCGCGCGATCTGCACGACACCGCCAAGCAGCGCAGCTTCGCGCTGGGGCTGCAGTTGAGCGTGCTCGATCATCTCAACGAACGCGCCGGCGAGAACGCCGGAGAAGGCGGCGGCGATCCGCGCCAGCGCGCGCTGATCAAGGCCGCGCTCGGCCTGACCGGGCAGTTGCAGCGCGATCTGGCCGACGTGATCCAGCGATTCTCGGCGCCAACCGTGGCCGAACAAGGGCTGCGCAAGGCGCTGGAAGACACCTTCTCGCACCTGCTCGGCGGCAGCGAGATCGAATGGCGGCTGTTGCTCGACGGGGTCGCCGAACGCGGCCTGGGCGAGTATCCGCAGCACGCCGGGCAGCTGTTGCTGATCGCCACCGAGGCCGCCTCCAACAGCCTGCGCCACAGCGGCGCGCGCCGGATCGAGGTGGTGCTCAACAACTCCGGCAACCGCTACGGTTGGACCATCCAGGACGACGGTTGCGGCTTCATGCTCAGCGAGCACGAAACCACCGGCATGGGCCTGGCCAACATGCGCCTGCGCGCGCGCACCTTGCCGGGCGGACGTTTCCGCATCGCCAGTTCCTCCAGCGGCACCGTGGTCACGGTGTCGTTCACGCTCGACCCGCCGCAAGGAGTACAAGCATGACCACCTCGGTGTTGTTGGTCGACGATCATGAAGTGGTGCGCAAGGGCATCCGCAGCCTGTTGATGCTGACCGACGATTTCGACGTCGTCGGCGAGGCCGGCGGAGGCGCCGAGGCGATCGAACTGGCGCGCGATCTGGCCCCGGACCTGATCGTGATCGACCTGATGATGCCCGACGTCGACGGCGTGACCGCGATCCGCGCTATCAAGAGCCTGAGCCCGCGCAGCGCGATCGCGGTGCTGACCTCGACCGATCAGGACGATCTGGCCTTCGCCGCGATCGAGGCCGGCGCGCAGTCGTTGCTGTTCAAGAGCATGCTCGGCGACGAACTGCTCGCGACCCTGCGCCGCATCGCCGGCGGCGAGGCGGTGATCCATCCCTTCGTTGCGCAGCGCATCCTCAAGGCGGTGCGGCGCAAGCGCGAACCGCGCGAGGACCCGTTCGCGTGCCTGACCGAGCGCGAACTCGACGTGCTGCGCAAGCTCGCCGAGGGCGGCAGCAACGCGCGCATCGCCGCGGCGCTCAATATCGGCGAGAAGACGGTCAAGTCGCACCTGGGCAATGTGCTGGCCAAGCTGCATCTGGCCGATCGCACCGAAGCGGTCGCGTTCGCGTGGCGGCGCGGATTGATGACGGGCGAGGCCGACGACGCGCTGTGAGCGCGCATGCGGTCGATTCGATCGTGGTGCGCATGCGTGTCGTCGCCTTCGTGGCGAGCGTGTCTATCGATGTGTTGAGTCATTCGATAAAACCCCTGTTTGCGCGGGGTTTATGGCCAAAAAGCAGATTCGGCAAAGTCGGCGCTCGCTCGCGTTCATCGCACGCAAGCGTCGAAAGTCATGCAAGCAATGCGCGCTCTCGAGGTAGGGAGCCGATGGTGAAGCTGCGTTAGTGATTACAGAGGTCGCCCTAGCGATCCACGCAGCAACGATGCCGACACGCGCATCGAGCCATTGCCGGCGCCGAACCGCGGCGCCTTCGACATGACAGGGGTTCATCGACAGATGCAAGGCACTACCCGCGCTACGCGCATTCAATCGCGCACGCTCCGCACGCATACCCGTTCTCTTCTTTCGTTGGCGATCGTGGGCGGCCTGCTGGCCGCTTCGCCGATGGTGTTCGCGCAGGACACGATGGGCCAAGTCGGCGATGCCGACAGTTGGCGCAGCGAGGAATTCAAGCGCGACTGGGGCCTGGAGGCGATCAACGCCCACTACGCCTACGCACGCGGCCTCACCGGCAAGGGCGTACGCCTGGGCCTGTTCGACTCGGGCACCGCGCTCGCGCATCCGGAGTTTTCCGGCCGCAACACCACCAGCATCGCGCTGAGCAACGATCCCGAGTGCGCCGATCCGTCGGTGGTGGCCGGTCTGGGCGCGTGCGGCGCGACCCGCGGCGATCGTCCGGGCAAGTCGTACTACGGTCTCGGCCCGGGCGTGCCGCCGGCGTTGGCCGCGCGTCTCATCGCCGCGGGTCTGCCGTACGGCTTCGTGTATGAAGAACATGGCACTCACGTCGCCGGTACCGTCGGTGCGAATCGCGACGGCACGGGTACTCATGGTGTCGCGTTCGGCGCCGACCTCACCGCCGCGACCGTGTTCGGCGATACCTACAACGAATGGCGCCTCGACCCAGACGGCTTCTACCGTCCGCGTCCGCTGTACCGCACCGATCCGGAAGACCCGGCCACCGAAAGCATGTTCGATCAGGCGCAGGCACTGGGCACGCGCGCGATCAATCACAGCTGGGGCCCGACCCGCCGCAACACCACCGAGGCGCAGCTGGAGGCGTACTACGCGCAGCAAGGCGCGGGCTACGAAGTGTTCGCCAGCATCTATCAACCGAAGGACGGCAAGCCCGCGTCCGACCTGATCCAGGTGTGGGCGGCCGGCAATCAGGCCGGTGGCCTGGCCAGCATCGCCGCGACCCTGCCGCGCTGGCACAAGGAGATCGAGCCGTACTGGCTCAGCGTCGCCAATGTGCGTCTGCCGGGCGACGGCGAAGAAGGCTACGTCATCGACGAAAGCTCGAGCATCTGCGGCTTCAGCAAGGACTGGTGCGTGTCCGCGCCGGGTACCGACATCGACAGCACCATCATCGCCGGCCGCATCGACGGACGTATCGATGAAACCGACGACTATCTGCGTTTCCTGATCGACGCCGAAGCGCCCGAATACGACTACGGCCTGCTTACCGGCACCTCGATGGCCGCGCCGCACGTCACCGGCGCGCTCGGCCTGTTGTTCGAACGCTTTCCGTACCTGAGCAGCGCGCAGGTGCGTGACGTGCTGCTGACCACCGCGACCGACATCGGCGCGCCGGGCGTGGACGAGATCTACGGTTGGGGCATGCTCGATCTGAAGAAGGCCATCGACGGTCCGGGCCAGTTGCGCGTCGACACCGACGTGGTGATGAACCAGCGCGCCGGCGGCGCGAAAGTGTGGGAAGGCGCGGCCTGGGACGACTGGCGCAACGACATCGGCGGCCCCGGTCGCCTGACCAAGTCCGGCGTGGGTTGGCTGCGTCTGAGCGGTAATAACGACTTCGCCGGCCTGACCGTGCAGCAGGGCGTGCTCGAACTGACCGGCGACAACAACTACGCGGCCGAAGTCACCGGCGGCGCGTTGATCGTCAACGGCAGCCTGAGCAGCGATCAGACCCTGGCGGTGCGCAGCGGCGGCATCCTCGCCGGCAGCGGCCGCATCGTCGGCAACGCGCGCATCGAAGGCGTGGTCTCGCCGGGCAATTCGATCGGTACCTTGAGCGTGCAGGGCGACTACACCCAGGCGGCCGGCTCGATCTACGACGCCGAACTGTCGGCCGGCGGCCAGTCCGACCTGATCAGCGTCAGCGGCAAGGCGACGCTGGAAGGCGGTACTTTGGTCGTGCATCACGCGCCGGGCCAGTACCTGCTCGGACAGTCGTTCAATCTGCTCAGCGCCGCCGGCGGCGTCAGCGGCCAGTTCGCCGCGCTCGATCAGACCGCGTTTTCGCCGTTCCTCAAGTTCGGCCTGAGCTATGCGGCCAACCAGGTCGGCGTGGCGGTGACCCGCGGCGCCAGCCTCGCGTCGGCGGCGCAGACCGACAACCAGCGCGCCGCGGCGGCCGCGGCCGATCAGCTCGCGATCGGCCAGGGCATTCCGCAGCCGTTGACTCAGTTGTTCCCGGCCCAGGCGGTCGCGGCGCTGGATTCGCTCAGCGGCGAAGGCCTCGCCAGCCTGCGTTCGATCATGGTCGACGATCAACGCCATATCCGCGATGCGGCGCTGGTGCGCGCGCGCGCTGGACGCGGCGCGTTCGCCGCCGATGCCGACGGCGAATCCTCGCAGGGCGCGTGGGTCGAACTGATCAAGTCCGGCGGTACTCTCGACGGCGACGGCAATGCCGCGCGCAACGAGTACAACAGTTCGGCGACCGTGGTCGGTTACGACTATCGCTTCGACGGCGGCTGGCGCATCGGCGTGCTCGGCGGCAGCGGGCGCAGCGACAGCAACGACGATCGTCTCGACAAGGGTCGGGTCAAGAGCCGTCACATCGGTATCTACACCGGCCAGAACTGGGGCGGCTTCGGCCTGAGCGCGGGCTTCACCTTCGCCCGTCAGGACGTCGACCTGGAGCGCCGCATCGGCTTCAACGGTTTCAGCGACCGCACCCGCGCGTCGTACGACGCCGACAGCAAGCAGGGCTTCGTTGAAGGCGGCTACCGCTTCAACGCCGGCGCCTGGGAGTTCGAACCGTATGCGCAGTTCGCCCAGGTGCGGGTGAGCAGCGACGGCTTCCAGGAAACCGGCGGCGCCGCCGCGCTGACCGGCCGCGGCGCCGACAGCCGGGTCAATCTGTCGACCGTGGGCCTGCGGTTCAACGTCAACCTCAAGGGTTCGCAGCAGGACGACAGCTGGCTGAGCCTGCGCGGCGGCCTGGGCCGTCGTCATGCGAGCGGCGATCTGAACCCGGAGACTTCGGTTGCCTGGCGCGGCGCCAATGCGTTCACCGTGCAGGGCGCGCCGCTGGCCGACGAGGCGACCTTGCTCGAAGCCGGCATCGCCGCGCGCTTGAGCGCCAATGGGTTGCTGGAGTTGAACTACAGCGGTCAGATCGCCGATGAGGCGCACGATCACGGCATCAACGCGCGGTATTCATTGCGGTTCTGAGGTTGGCGCCCGTTCGTGGGCGGTAGTGAGCGATGAGGAAGCCGCGACGGTTTGGGCCGTCGCGGCTTTTTCTTTGGGGGGCGCTTAGTTCTTGCGGGCAAGAGCAAATCCCCCCTGGCCCCCCTTTTTCAAAGGGGGGGAACCCGTTTTGTGGGGGCGGCGAGGATTGCGGTTGTTCGACTTCGGTTGAGTGCGAAGCATCGGACAGCCGTCAGCCCGGGCTATTACAAATCCCAGCCACTTCCATCGAAGTTCCCCCCTTTGAAAAAGGGGGGCAGGGGGGATTTGCTTTTTCCACAGCCACGACGCTGCTACGTCACAGTGTTGCGAACCGCGCGGCTTATCCCCGGTCCCGCCTTCGGCGATGATGAGACCCCGCCGCGCAACAGCGCACGCACCCTGACCCCTCCCGGAGAAGAAAAGTGTTCGAACTTTCGGCATTACTGGCCTTCGCCGGCTTGGCCCTGGTGATGGTGCTGACCCCGGGCCCGAACATGGTCTACCTCGTCTCGCGCTCGATCTGCCAGGGCCGCAAGGCCGGACTGACCTCGCTGGCCGGCGTCGGCGTGGGCTTTTTCTTCTATCTGTTCGCCGCCGCCTTCGGCATCACCGCGTTGTTGTTCGCGGTGCCTTACGCCTACGACGCGCTGCGCATCGGCGGCGCGGCCTATCTGCTGTGGATGGCCTGGCAGGCGATCCGCCCCGGCGGCCGCTCGCCGTTCCAGGTCCGCGACCTGCCGGTCGACAGCCCGCGCCGCTTGTTCATGATGGGTCTGCTGACCAGCCTGCTCAATCCCAAGGTCGCGATGTTCTACCTCGCGCTGCTGCCGCAGTTCATCGACCCGCACAAGAGCGTGATGCTGCAATCGCTCGCGCTGGGCAGCCTGCAGATCGCGATCAGTGTCGGGGTCAATGCGCTGATCGTGGCCGGCGCGGGCGGGATCGCGAATTTCCTCGCCGGGCGGCCGCGCTGGGTCGCCGCGCAGCGCTGGATCATGGGCGGCGTGTTGTCGGCGCTGGCCGTGCGCATGGCGGTCGACGCCCGCCGCTGAGCGCGTCGCGGATCGCTTGAGGCGCCGCCGGGCGCGTCACAGATCACTTAGTCACGCCACCGGGCGCGTCGCTTATGGCGCCCTGCCGGCGGCCTGATCGCGCGCGCGCTGGATGATCGCGCGCACCTGGGCCCGGTCGCGGTGACGCGAGATCGCGACCGCGCCCAACGCCAGCGCGCGCTCGCGCATCTGCGCGGTGACGTCGTAATGGCAGCCGCTGAGCTTGTTCTGGAACGACACCCGCGGCCGCCCCAGGCGTTGCGCGAACTCGTGCAGTTCATCGAGCGTATCGGCCATGAGATGCGCCCAGCGCTCGCCGCGCCAGGGCCAGACGGCATCGTCGACGTACACGGTCACGCGGTTCTCCAAGACGGGGCGTCGCACGATGCATCCGCGACAGGGCCGGCCCAGTATCCGACAATCGCGGTGTCGCGAGCGAACCCCCGCCGCTCGCCGGAGTCGCCATGCACCTGTCGAGCATCCACCACGTCGCGTTGATCTGTTCGGATTACCCGCGCTCCAAGCGGTTCTACACCCAGGTGCTGGGCCTGCGCGTGCTCGCCGAGGTCTACCGCGAGGCGCGCGGTTCCTACAAGCTCGATCTGGCCCTGCCCGACGGCGGCCAGCTGGAACTGTTCTCGTTCCCCGATCCGCCGCCGCGGCCGTCCTATCCGGAAGCCTGCGGCCTGCGCCATCTGGCCTTCGCGGTCGCCGATATCGACGCCTGCGTGGCCGAGCTCAAGGCGCAGGCGATCGCGGTCGAGGAGGTGCGCGTCGACGAATACACCGGACGTCGCTACACCTTCTTCGCCGACCCCGACGGGTTGCCGATCGAGTTCTACGAGCGCGAATGACGGTGTGCGGGCGCATGAGTCCGCGGAACGGAAACGGCAGGCATGCCGATGCGGCGACCTCGCGTGATCGGCGATCGGGAATACGACAGGTGCGTTGAGCGGAGCGATCCGCCCGCGCCACGGATCGCCCGCCCGCGCTCACGGCGGGAGTAACGACGCCGATCGTCCGTTCCGACGATGTGACGACTGCGTGGTCGGACCCGGCATCGCCCTGAATAGGCGCGATGCGGCGCCGACCCGTTTCTACGCTCCGGCATCACGCGGCCGGTCGCACACTGGCGCCGCGTTGCCGCGGTAGACGCCGCCCCTCTTGTAGCCGGAGTGTCCGATGCGCCTGGAAGGCAGCCAGGAAACCTTGCTGATCACCCTGTACGCGAAGGCCATGGACAACCGGGCCACGCCGTCGATCCTGCACGACGCCTTGGCCGACGACCTGATCCGCCGCATCGATTACGACTTCGAGCGCTTCGGCCTGAGCGACTACGACATCCGCGGGCTGGCGCTGCGCTCGCGCATCATCGACAACTGGACCCGCGCCGCGTTGCAATCGCGCCCCGACACCCTGGTGCTGCACCTGGCCTGCGGCCTGGATGCGCGCGTGTTCCGGGTCGACCCGAGCCTGGACGTGGACTGGATCGACATCGATTTCCCGCAGGTTATCCAGTTGCGCCGCGACCTGCTGCCGCAACGCCTAGGTCGTTACCGCACCCTGGCGACCAACGTGATGGAGCCGGACTGGATCGAGAAACTCGACAACCAGCGCCCGGTGCTGGTGATCGCCGAGGGCCTGTTTCCGTATCTGGACGAATACCGCGCGCGCGAACTGATGCGGCGCCTGATCGATCGCTTCCCGCAGGGCGGGCAGTTGCTGTGCGACGTCTACGGCCGTCTCGCGCTGCGCTTGTTGCGCAACGCGCGGATGATCCGCGCGACCCAGGCGCGCATCGGCGAATGGGGGCCGGCCGGCGCGGCGGAACTGGACACCTGGCATCCGCGGCTGCAGTTGGTCGACGAACCGGATTATGCGGAATTGCCTGAAATGAAGGCGCTGCCGTGGATGCAACGTTGGTTGTTCAAGGTGTACGGGCGTTCGCGCTGGTTGCGCAGTCTGGGGCGGGTGGTGAGGTATCGGTTCTAAACGGACCGGGTGTTCGCGCCTGTCTAACGAAACTTGTTGCTGCAGGTCTGGCGCAATGGCCTAACCACAGTTGCTGTCGCCGTCGCCATTGACTCTGCTTTTTCGCCTCTCGCTTGAGCCTGATTTCAGACTCCCCTTCCAGCGCTGCGACGCTTGTA
>NZ_LMHM01000001.1:611685-611773 GCF_001427785.1 Lysobacter sp. Root690 | reverse complement strand
CTTTAGTGGCGGAAGCTTTTGATCCTGCTGGAAGCTTCTAAAGCTTTTAGAGCTTTGAAGCTCTGAAGCTTTTGAAGCTTTTGAAGCT
>NZ_LMHM01000001.1:603171-611622 GCF_001427785.1 Lysobacter sp. Root690 | reverse complement strand
TTTTCTTTGAATCAAGAGCCCGCAAGTGCGGTGCTTACGCGGGCATGCGCCACACGGGACATCCTGTCCCGGTGGCGCACGGCGCACATCCATGTGCGCCGCCCTACGGGTGTGCTGTTGTTCTCGCGAGTTACAAGCCTCGCAGTGCTGGATGAACTGCGCGACTTCAAGCCCAAGCAAAAGCCACATGGGCTGCCTGTAGGAGCGGCGCAAGCCGCGACCGCGCAATTACGGGCACGACGAAGCCTGCGGCGTAGTCGCAATGTCGCGGTCGCGGCTCGCGCCGCTCCTACAGGCAGACCATGCGGCAATGTCGGTTACCTATATCCGCTACGAACAATGCGGAGCGTCAGTACACTCATCCCACCAACGCCGGATCCGGCTTGCGAAATGCGATCCCCAACCGATTCCACGCGTTCATCGCAATCGCCGCATGCGTCAACGCCACCAGATCCGCATCGCTGAACTGCGAACGCGCCCGCGCATACACCTCGTCCGATACCGGCGCCTGACTGACCAGGGTGATCGCATCCGCCCACGCCAGCGCAGCGCGTTCGCGCTCGCTGAACGGGCCTTCCGGCCACACCCGCAGCAGATGCAGACGGCGATGGCTTTCGCCGCGCTCCACCGCTTCCTCGGTGTGCAGGCGGATGCAGTAGGCGCAGCCATTGAGCTGCGACACGCGCACGTTGACCAGATCGATCAACGAAGCTTCCAGCGAACTCTTGCCGACGTGATGGCTCAGGCCGGCCAGCACGCGGGTGCCTTGCGGGTCGATGGCGTTGTAATCGAGACGGGTGGACATCGGGACTTCCTCGGAGGGGGCGTCGTGCGACGCGAGGCCGGCAGGTTAGGATGTTCATCGTTGAAATACATTCCGCCACGAATGCAAGGCGAGATTGCATGAATGAACAAGCGCTGGCCTGGGACGATTACCGCTTCGTGCTCGCGGTCGGTCGCGCCGGATCGCTCAACGGCGCGGCCAAGCTGCTGACCGTCAGCCATCCGACCGTGTTCCGCCGGATCAATGCGATCGAACGCAGCCTCGGCGCGCGCTTGTTCGAACGCGCGCGCGACGGTTACGCGCCGACCCCGACCGGCGAGGAGGTGATCGCGGTCGCGGCCGAGATCGAAACCCGGATCGCCGCGACCGAACGGCGTCTGGCCGGACTGGACGCGCGGCCGAGCGGCAAGGTCCGGCTGACCACGGTCGAGCCGCTGCTGTACGGCGTGCTGCCGCCGTTGCTGGCGCGGTTCCGCGATACCCATCCGGGTATCGTGCTGGAGTTGATCACCGACAACGCGGTGCGCGACCTGAGCCGGCGCGAGGCCGACCTGGCGCTGCGTCCGGGCGGCAAGCCGCCGGAGGGGCTGATCGGGCGCAAGGTCGCGCGCATGGCCACGGGGGTCTACCGCCCGCGCTCGCTGCGCCTGCCGCGTGGCGCCCGGCCGGACGATCTGGCCGATTACGACTGGCTGGTGCCCGACGGCAATCTGGCCCATATCGGCATGGCCCAGTGGCTGCGGCACAAGCAGTACGACCGGCGCACGGTGTTCAGCGCCAACAGCCTGATCGCGTTGCGCGACGCCGCCGCCTGCGGCATGGGGCTGACGGTGCTGCCGTGCTATCTGGGCGACGCCGAGCGGCGTCTGGTGCGGGTGGGCGATCCGGTGGCCGGGCTGGCGGCCGACCTGTGGCTGCTCAGCCATCCCGACCTGCGCCGCACCGAACGCATGCGGGTCTTCGCCGATGCCCTGCGCGAGGGGCTGGCGGCCTTGCAACCGATGTTCGACGGCCGCCGCTAGCGTGGTGGTGTGTACTCACGGTGGAATATTTCATCCGTGAAGCAGGTCCACATGAACAAATACCATGCCAAGTCCACTGGTGGTTTTTGAACTTGTGACGTCACGCACATCAGATTAGGAAAATTCCTACACGCTTACAGGCGTTCCGACGACGGTTTCCTGTTCACGCAACGCGCATCTTTTAGACGCTCCGACGGCACCACCGAGTCATAGATCCGCCACGAGGCGGGCATTCCCCCAGACCGGGCCGGCTGAACTTTTACAAGGATGGATCCATGTTTCGCGTCGAACTGAAGCAGCGCGACGGCAGCGACGACAATGCGCTGGCCGTGGCGATGGCCGAAATCCAGAAGGAATACCGCAGCGCCGAAGCGGCGTTGCGCGCTGTGCTGCCGCAGGCCCGCAAATACGCCATGCATGCGCCCAAGGGCCTGTGGCTGCGGATCTACGATGCGGAATCGCAGCCCGTGTTTGGCACGCTGGTTCCCTAGGGCTGGCGTGCGGTTTGCGCCGCCCGGCTGACAGGAGGTCCGGCCGGGCGGCGCGGGCCTCCAAGCACGTATTGGCACACGGCGCGCGGCTGTGCTGGCCTGATAGATATTTCGACTTTGGATTGCGATGCGCCGCGCGCGTCGGTGCTGTTGCACTGAGCCTCAGAGCCCCTCTCCCGCTTGCGGGAGAGGGGTTGGGGTGAGGGTGTCCAGGTCAGGTTTCCCTGCAAGCACTGCGGTATCGACTGCTCCTGCAACGGCATTCGCGCCTTCGGCGCTCATTCCCTCACCCTGGCCCTCTCCCGCAAGCGGGAGAGGGAAAAGGCGGCGCAGGAAGATGCGTCGTGGTCCTCTGTAGAAGCCGCGCGAGCCGCGACCGCGGTACCTGAGTAACGACGCAGGCCCGGCCGCAAGCCAGCCAACATGCTTGCAACATCGTGGTCGCGTCGTAGGCGAGGTGGCGCGGTCGCGGCTTGCGCCGCTCCTACAGAGAGGTGGCGGACATTCGGGCCGGCGGTGCGATACCTCTATAGGCCCTGCGTCGCAGTCGGGTCCGGATCGATCCAGCCACGCTCGATCGCTACCGCCACATCGGCCGGCGTGTCCAGGTCCCATTCCAGTTCCGGCGCCTGCAGCCGCCAGACCGCGCCGGGGACCTGAGCCGCCAAGGTCGCGCCGAAGCCGCGGTCGCCGTGCAGGCCGGTGCTCTGTCGCCACAATGCCGGTGGGATCAACGCCGGTATGCCCAGCGCTTCGCCATGCGCGGTGGCCGCGCAAGCACCGGGCGACCATGAGGCCCCCGCGATCAGCGCGCTCAGGTGAGCGCCGTCGAGGGCCGGTTGATCGCAGCCCAACACCAGCACCGAGCCGTCGAAATCATCGAGCGCGCGCGCGGCCGCGTGCAGGCTGCTCGACAGGCCTTGTTCCCAGTCGGGATTGAACACGCTCTCCACGTCCAGTCCGGCCAGTGCCGCCTGCATCGCGTCGCGGCGCGCGCCGAGCACGACCACGGTGCGCAGCGCGCCGCTGGCCGCGGCCAGTCGCGCCGCGCGATGCAGCAAGGTTTCGCCGTCGCGGGTCAGCAGTTGCTTGGGTCGGCCGAGGCGCCGGCTGGCGCCGGCGGCCAGCACCACGGCGGCATGCGTCGGCGCGGGACGGGTCATGGCGAAGCCTGCGCGTGGCGGTGGCTGTGCAATTGCGCGGCGATGCTCAGGGCGATCGCTTCGGGTCCTTCGCCGCCGAGCTTGAGGCCGATCGGCGAATGCAGGCGCGGCAGCAGCGAGGCGCCCGCCGAGGCCGGCAACACCCGAAACAGATCCTCGCGCCGACGCTGCGGACCGAGCAGGCCGACGAAACCGATCGCCTGGCCGCTGATGCTTTCGGCCAGATGCTCCAGCGCTTCGCGGTCGAGTTCGAAATGGTGGTGCATGACCAGGGCCGCGTCGTGCGGGCGCGCGGTCGCCAGCGCCTGCGCGGGACTGCGCGCGAGCGCGTGGTCGGCCAGCGCGGCCAAGCCGGACCAGCGCGGGCGGCGTTCGACCAGGGTGGTCATCCAGCCCAGCGTGCGCAGCAACGGCAGCAGCGCCGGGGTTTCCGGGCCGGCGCCGAACACCAGCACCGACGGCGGCGTGGCGATGTCCAAGGTCCAGTGAGCGCCGCCTTCGATCGCCCACGGCAAGGACGTGACCGGCACGGTCCAACGCATGCGTTCGTCGCCGACCGCGGCGGTCACCGCGCCGGTGCTGCGAATGTCCAGGCGCAGATCGCCGTGGCCGCGCCGCCATTCGTCGACCAACGCCGGCCAGCCGTCGAGCGCGGCCAGCGGCAGCAAGGCCAGGCGCAGGCGGCCGCGGCAGCCGACCGCGGAACCGGCGAACAGGTCCTCGTCGCTGCGGGTGTCGATGTCCATCCATTCGATGCCCTGCGATGCGGCCGCGTCGGCCGCGCGCAGTTCGATATCGGGTTCGATGCAGCCGCCGCTGAGCCAGCCGATCTGGCCGTCGCGCGCGCCGAACAAGGCCAGCGCGCCGGGCCGCACGTACGTGGAGCCTTCGGTTTCCAGCACCACCGCCAGGGTGGCCGGATCGCCGCGCGTCGCCGCGGCGGCGCTGGCTTCGACCACCGCGCGCGCCCCGCCCGGCGCGGTCCGCGTCGCGGTGGGAGGTTCGGGCGAATCGGCCATCGCGGTGCGCCTCGTGGGCGGTGGATGCTTCGAGTCTAGAGCGATCGCGAAGAAAAAACGCATGCGCCGGTCGCGGCCGGCGGCGCGGCGTGGCGGTTTGGGCAAGCGCGGGCGATCGCGCGCGCGTGCGCGATCGGTTTGGACGCATAGCGAATGCGCGTCGATGCCCGGTGCGTCCGCGCGCGGCGTCCCGGTGCTCAAGCCGCTCGCAAGCCTGGAGGATCGTGCAATTGCGGCCGATTCGACAGCGGTCACGCAGTGCGAAAGTCTTAGTGCCACTACCTAGCCGGCGCGGCACACGAGGAGTAGGCTCGAACCACCCCAGCCGCCGCGAGGGATCCAATGAAGCTCAACGTCAACGGCACCGAACACGAGGTCGCCGCTCCGCCGGACATGCCGCTGCTATGGGTCCTGCGCGACCTCATGCAGCTGACCGGCACCAAGTTCGGCTGCGGCATCGCCCAATGCGGCGCCTGCACGGTGCATGTCGACGGCTCGCCGCGGCGCGCCTGCGTGACTCCGGTCGCCAGCGTCGAAGGCAAGCAGATCACCACCATCGAGGGCCTGTCGAAGGACGGCAGCCACCCGGTGCAGCGCGCCTGGGCCGAGATCGACGTGGTCCAGTGCGGCTACTGCCAGTCCGGCCAGATCATGTCGGCGGCGGCGCTGCTGACCAAGATTCCCGCGCCGACCGACACCGATATCGACCAAGCCCTGTCCGGCAACATCTGCCGCTGCGGCACCTATCCGCGCATCCGCGCGGCGGTGAAGCGCGCGGCCGAGATCGGCAAGGCGTGAGCGGCGTGGGTTCGATCGCGATCGCGCATTCCCGCGGCGGCGATGCCGCGCGTGGCGATGGCGCGTTCTCGATCGACGTCAGCCTGTCGGCCCGTACCCACGCGCGCCGCGCGCATCCGAGCGGCACCAACGTGCGCAGCGCGCGAACGCCGCGGCCATCGACTTGAGCCGGCGCCGCTGACGCGCGCCGTCCTTTTTTGCAACGGAGGTTCCCGTGAACGCCGTGCCATCGAATTCCCGCCGGCAATTTCTCAAGACCGGCGCGCTGATCGGCTCAGGACTCGTGGTCGGGTTCGTGCTGCCCGCGGCCAGCCGCTTCGCCCAGGCCGATCCCGCCGTCGCCGCGGCGGCCGCCGCGCAACCGTTCGCGCCGAATGCGTTCCTGCGCGTGGGCAGCGACGACAGCGTCACCGTGCTGCTGTCGCATTCGGAAATGGGCCAGGGCATCTGGACGGGCCTTGCGATGTTGATCGCCGAGGAACTCGATGCCGACTGGTCGAAGATCAAGGTCGAGCACGCACCGGCGGCGCAGGCCTACGCGCACACCGCGTTCGGCATGCAGATGACCGGCGGTTCGACCAGCACCTGGTCGGAGTTCGATCGCTACCGCCAGGCCGGCGCGACCGCGCGCGCGTTGCTGATCGCAGCCGCGGCGCAGCGTTTCGGCGTGCCGGTCGATCAGGTGACCACCGAGAACGGCGTGGCCATCGCCGGCGACAAGCGCGCGCGCTACGGCGAACTCGCGCTCGACGCGGCCAAGCTGCCGCCGCCGAAGGCGCCGCTGCCGCTCAAGGACGCCAAGGACTGGAAGATCATCGGCAAGTCGACCAAGCGTCTGGACGGGCCGGAAAAGATCACCGGCAAGGCCAAGTTCGGCATGGACGTGCAGTTCGACGGACTGCTGACCGCGGTGGTCGCGCGCTCGCCGGTGTTCGGCGGTTCGGTCAAATCATTCGACGCGAGCAAGGCCAAGGCGATAGCTGGCGTGCGCGACGTGGTCCAGGTGCCCAGCGGCGTGGCGGTGATCGCCGATCACTACTGGGCCGCCAAGCAAGGCCGTGATGCCTTGGTGGTCGATTGGGATCTCGGCCCGAACGCGGGCCTGGACACGGTCAAGTTGCGCGAACAGTTCCGCGCGCTCGCCGCGACCGAAGGCGCGGTCGCCGGCCAGGCCGGCGACGTCAAGGGCGCGCTGGCGAAAGCCGCCAAGACCATCGAGGCCGAATACAACGTGCCGTACCTCGCGCATTCGCCGATGGAGCCGTTGAACTGCACGGTCAAGATCGACGCCGACGGTTGCGATGTCTGGACCGGCACCCAGTTCCAGACCGTGGACCAGAAGGTCGCCGCGGAAATCACCGGACTCAAGCCCGAGCAGGTGCGCATCCACACCATGTTCCTCGGCGGCGGTTTCGGCCGTCGCGCGACGCCGACCTCGGACTTCGTGACCGAGGCGGTGCACGTGGCCAAGGCCGCCGGCAAACCGGTCAAGACGGTGTGGTCGCGCGAGGACGACGTGCGCGGCGGCTATTACCGGCCGATGTACCTGCAACGCGCGCGCATCGGCATCGACGCGCAAGGCATGCCGGTCGCGTGGGAGCACGTGCTGGTCGGACAGTCGATCACCGCGGGCACGCCGTTCGAACCGATGATGGTCAAGAACGGCATCGATGCGACCTCGGTCGAGGGCGTGGCCGATTCGCCGTACATCACCGGGCTCAAGGATTTCCGGGTCGACCTGCATTCGCCTCGGACCGGTATTCCGGTGCTGTGGTGGCGTTCGGTCGGTCACAGCTACAACGCGTTCGTGATGGAGAGTCTGATCGACGAGTTGGCGTATGCGGCGGGGAAAGACCCGGTCGAGTACCGACGCACCTTGTTGAAGGCGCACCCGCGCCACCTTGCGGCGCTCGATCTCGTCGCCGACAAATCGCGCTGGGGTTCCAAGCTCGAACCCGGCCGCGGCCGCGGCGTCGCGGTGCATGAGTCCTTCGGCAGCTACATCGCCCAGGTCGCCGAGGTATCGCTGGTCGATCAGCCCGGTGGCGGCAAGGGTATTCGCGTGCACAAGTTCTTCTGCGCGATCGATTGCGGAATCGCGGTCAATCCCGATGGCGTGCACGCGCAGATGGAATCGGGGATCAACTTCGGCCTGGGCGCGGCGCTGCACAGCGCGCTGAGTTTCAAGGACGGCCGGGTGCAGGAATCGAACTACCACGACTACCGCGTGCTGCGGCTGGACGAAGCGCCGGAAATCGAAGTGCATATCGTGCCGAGCACCGAGAAGATGGGCGGCGCCGGCGAGCCCGGCACCGCGCCGGTCGCGGCGGCGGTGGCAAACGCGGTGTATGCGCTTACCCAACAGCGGTTGCGCGAGCTGCCGTTGCGGCTGCCGGCCTGAGGAGACGACGATGCGAGCGATGCCTATCGTTTTTACCGTGCTGGCCGCCCTGAGCTTGAGCGCATGCAGCGGTTCCAAGGTCACGCCCGAGCAACGCGACAAGGGCATCGCCGCATTCGCGACGGTGCAGAAGGTGTTCCAGCATCCGCGTTGCCAGAATTGCCATATTCCCGGTGATCAGCCCCTGCAGTTCGATGCCGGCATTCCGCACGCGATGGGCGTGGTGCGCGGGCCCGACGGCAAGGGCGCGGCCGGTCTGCCGTGCTCGACCTGTCACGGCGAAGCCAATCTGCCCGCGAGTTACGGCGTCAACGCGCCGCCGGGCGCGCCGCATTGGGCGCTGCCGCCGCCGGATCACAAGATGGCCTGGATCGGCCTGCCGGCGCCGAAGCTGTGCGAGATGATCAAGGACAAACGCAGCAACGGCGGCCGCGATTTCGCCGCGCTGATCAAGCACGTCAGCGAAGACAAGCTGGTGCTGTGGGGCTGGGAACCCGGCGGCGAACGCAAGCCGGTGTCGGTGCCGCATCCGGAATTCGTGGCGGCGTTCAAGACCTGGGCGCAGGCGGATGGGCCGTGTCCGGCGTCGTGATGCTTTAAGCCTCCACGGTGATGCTCTTAGCCCCTCTCCCGCTTGCGGGAGAGGGGTTGGGGTGAGGGTTGCGCGGCAAGGTGTTAACGCGGTCGCGACTACGTTAAAGGCACGTGCAACAGCATTCGCGCCTTCGGCGCTCATTCCCTCACCCTAGCCCTCTCCCGCAAGCGGGAGAGGG
>NZ_LMHM01000001.1:581275-603108 GCF_001427785.1 Lysobacter sp. Root690 | reverse complement strand
GCTCGCGCCGCTCCTACAGGGGGGGGGCGAACATTCGCAGCAAGCGAGTGTTCAATGCGAGACATCGCAAGCCTCGCCGCAGCTCGTGGTTTCGATCTGCAAGGTGCAATGCTCGATCTCGAAGCGCTCGTCCAGCGTCGCGCTCAGTTCGCGCCGCAACGCCTCGCCGTCCACGCCCTCGGCGATGACCAGATGCGCGGTCATCGCCGGCGTGCTCGATCCCAGCGACCACACATGCAGGTCGTGCACATCGACCACGCCCGGGGTCGAGGTCAGCACGCTGCGCACCGCCTCCAGGTGGATGCCCTTGGGCACGCCTTCCATCAACACATTGCCGGCTTCGCGCAGCAGGGTCCAGGTGCGCGGCAACACCCACAGGCCGATCAGCACGGCCAGGATCGGGTCGATCACGGTCCAGCCGGTGAAGCGGATCACGATCGCGCCGGCGATCACCGCGATCGAGCCGAGCATGTCGCTCCACACTTCCAGGTACGCGCCTTTCATGTTCAGGCTTTCGCCGCTGCCGGCCTTGAGCAGGCGCATCGCGATCAGGTTGATCGCCAGGCCGAGCGAGGCGATCACCAGCATGCCGGTGGTCGCGACCTGCGGCGGCTGGCTGAAACGGCCGACCGCTTCCCACAGGATGTAACCGGCGACCGCGAACAGCATCAGCCCGTTGACCATCGCGCCCATCGCTTCCATGCGCACGTAGCCGTAGCTGCGCCTGGCGTCGGCGGGCTTGCGGCTCAGCCGTACCGCGGTCAGCGCGATCATCAGCGCGAGCGTGTCGGTGCCCATGTGCGCGGCGTCCGACAGCAGCGCCAGGCTGTTGGTGAGGAAGGCGCCGATCACTTCGGCGATCAGGAACCCGCCGGTCAGGCCCAGCGCCCACCACAGCGGTTTTTCGTGACGGATCGCGGTCGTGCCGTGGTCGTGTCCGCTGCCCATGTCGTTTCTCCGGTTGTGAGCGCTGCCGCGCGGGCGAGCGCTCATGCAAGTGCTATTGAATCGGACCGCGCGTGAGCGGCGTGGCAGCGAAGCGGACCGCCGGATGGCGGTCCGCCTGCCGTCTTTCTATCGACTGTCGATCTGTTGAAGGTCCATCAGTGCGCGGGGGCGGGGTGTGGGGCCGCTCCGGATGCGGGCTGCGATTCCAGATCGCGCTCCTGCGCATCGTTGCGATGCAGCCAGCGGTACAGCACCGGCAACACCAGCAGGGTCAGCAGGGTCGAAGACACGATGCCGCCGATCACCACGGTCGCCAGCGGCCGCTGCACTTCCGAGCCGGCGCCGACGTTGAAGGCCATCGGGATGAAGCCCAGCGAGGCCACCAGCGCGGTCATCAGCACCGGTCGCAAACGTCCGAGCGCGCCGTCGACGATCGCGTTGTCGAGCGGGTCGCCCTGTTCGCGCAGCTTGCGGATGAAGGCGATCATCACCAACCCGTTGAGCACGGCCACGCCCGACAACGCGATGAAACCCACGCCGGCCGAGATCGACAGCGGTATCCCGCGCAGCGCCAACGCGATCACCCCGCCGGTCAATGCCAACGGCACCCCGCTGAACACGATCGCCGCATCCTTGACCGAGCCGAACGCCATGAACAACAAGGCGAAGATCAGCACCAATGTCACCGGCACCACCACCGCCAGACGCTGGCTAGCCGAGATCAATTGTTCGAAGGTGCCGCCGTAGCCGATCCAGTAGCCTTCCGGCAATTTCACCTGCGCGTCGATGCGTTGCTGCAAGTCGCCGACGAAGCCGCCCAGATCGCGATCGCGCACGTTCGCGGTCACCACGATCCGGCGCTTGCCGTTCTCGCGGTTGATCTGGTTCGGACCGAGCACCGAGCGGATCGTGGCGACTTCGCGCAGCGGCACGGTGCGCGGCGCGCCGGTGGTCCAGGTGGCGTCGCGGCTGGATTCGTCGCGATCGGCGCCGGCCGCCGGCAATGGAATCGGCAGATCCTCAAGCGCCGACGGGTCCTGGCGCAAGGTCTCGGGCAGGCGCACGACCAGATCGAAACGCCGGTCGCCTTCGAATAACTGCCCGGCGACTTCGCCGCCGACCGCGGTCGCCACCGTGTCCTGCACCGCGGCCGGGTTGAGCCCGTACACCGACAGCGCGCGGTGATCGGGTTCGATGCTCAGCATCGGCAGGCCGGTGACCTGTTCGGTCTTGACGTCGGCCGCGCCGGGCACCTGTTTGGCCACCGCTTCGATCTGCTGCGCGACCTTGAGCAACTGCTGCAGGTCGTCGCCGTAGACCTTGACCGCGACGTCAGCGCGCACTCCGGAGATCAACTCGTTGGTGCGCATCTGGATCGGCTGGGTGAACTCGAAGTTGCTGCCGGGCAGGGTGCCGGCGATGGATTCGATCTCTTCGGTCAACGCGTCCTTGGTCTTGTTCGGATTGGGCCATTGCTTGCGCGGCTTGAGCATGACGAAGGTATCGGCGACCGACGGTGGCATCGGATCGCTGGCGACTTCGGAGGTGCCGATCTTGCTGAAGACGCGTTCGACCTCGGGCATCGCCAGGAACGCCTGCTCCATGGTCTTCTGCATCGTCACCGACTGGGTCAGGCTGGTGCCGGGGATGCGCATGGCCTGCACCGCGACATCGCCTTCGTCCAGGCTCGGGACGAACTCGGTGCCCATGCGCATCGCCAGCGCGCCGCTGAAGATCACCAGCGCGGCGGTGCCGGCGACCACGATCATGCGACTGCGCAATGCCCACGCCAACGTCGGCTCGTAGCGGCGCTTGATCCAGGCCATCGCGCGGTTTTCCTTCTCGGCGACCTTGCCGCCGAGGAAGATCGCGACCGCCGCCGGCACGAAGGTCAGCGACAGCAGCATCGCGCCGGTCAGCGCGAGCACCACGGTGATCGCCATCGGGTGGAACATTTTTCCTTCGATGCCGCTGAGTGCGAAGATCGGCAGGTACACCGCGGCGATGATGCCCAGGCCGAACAGACTGGGGCGGATCACTTCGGCGGTGGCCGAGGCGGTCAAGTCATGGCGTTCGTCGTCGCTCATCTGCCGGCCGAGCAGATGCTGTTGCTCGCCGAAGCGGCGCAGGCAATTCTCGATGATGATCACCGCGCCGTCGACGATCAGGCCGAAGTCGAGCGCGCCCAGGCTCATCAGGTTGCCCGACACGCCGCCGCGGACCATGCCGGTGATGGTGAACAGCATCGCCAGCGGAATCACCGCGGCGGTGATCAGCGCGGCGCGGAAATTGCCGAGCAAGAGAAACAGCACCACCACCACCAGCAACGCGCCTTCGACCAGATTCTTCGACACCGTGGCGATGGTGCGGTCGACCAAGGACGTGCGGTCGTACACCGCATTCGCGCTGACACCCTTGGGCAGACTCGCGTTGGCCGCTTCGAGCGTGGCCGCCGCGGCCTGCGACACCTCGCGGCTGTTGGAACCGACCAGCATGAACACCGTGCCGAGCACGACTTCATGGCCGTTCTGGGTGGCCGCGCCGCTGCGCAGTTCCGGGCCTTCGCCGACGCTGGCGACATCGCGCACCCGGATCGGCACGCCGTCGCGGCGGTCGAGCACGATTTCGCCGATCGCTTCGAGGTTGGCGATCTGTCCCGGCACACGCACGAGGAACTGCTCGCCGTTGCGTTCGATGTAACCAGCGCCGACGTTCTGGTTGTTGGCCGCGAGCGCGGCGACGAGATCCCGCTGGGTCAGGTTGAGCGCGCGCAGCCGCGCCGGATCGGGGGTGATGTGGATCTGTCGCGCGTAGCCGCCGATGGTGTTGACCTCGGTGACGCCGGGCGTGTTGCGCAACTGCGGGCGGATCACCCAGTCCTGCAAGGTGCGCAGGTCGGTCGAGGTGTAAGCCGAACCGTCGGGCTTGCGCGCTTTCGGATCGGCGTCGACCGTGTACATGAAGATCTCGCCCAGGCCGGTCGCGGTCGGGCCGAGTTCGGGTTCCAGGCCGTCGGGAATCTGCGACTTCACCTGCTGCAATCGTTCGGCGACTTGTTGCCGGGCGAAGTACAGGTCGGTGCCGTCCTTGAACACCACGGTGACCTGCGACAAACCGTAGCGCGACAGCGAACGGGTGTAGTCGAGCTTGGGCAGGCCGGCCAGCGCGGTTTCGATCGGGAAGGTGACGCGCTGTTCGGATTCCAGCGGCGAGTAGCCCGGCGCCTGGGTGTTGATCTGCACCTGCACATTGGTGATGTCGGGGGTGGCGTCGATCGGCAGCTTGCCGAAACTCCACACGCCCAGGCCGATCAGCGCCAGGGTCAAGGCGAGCATCAACCAGCGTTGGCGAATCGCGAAGCGCAGGATGCGTTCGAGCATGCCGAGGTTGGGGTCGCGCTGTTGAGGCGCGGGCGAAGTGGGTGAGGGCCGGGACTCAGTGTTCATGCGAGGCTCCGGCTTTTTCGATGTCGGCCTTGATCAGGAAGCTCTGTTCGATCACCACCTGTTCGCCGGCCTTCAAACCCGACAACACCTGCACGCGGCGCGCGTCGCGGCGACCGAGTTTCACCGGCCGCGCGCTGTAGCGTTCGCCTTCGCGCACGAACACCACATCGGCGTCGTCCATGCGCTGCAACGCGGTCAGCGGCACCGCCAGGTCGACCGGCAGTTGTTCCACCGTGACCCGCGCGCGCACCGCGGAACCCGGACGCCACAGGCCGTCTGCGTTCTTGATCGACGCGCGCGCGACCGTGCTCTGGCTCGCGGTCGCGGTGCCGGGCAGGATCCGGTCGAGCGTGGTCTCCACGCCGCTGTCGTCGCCCATGCGCATCACCGTGACCGGCAGGCCCGGGCGCAGATGGGTGGCGTCCTCGCCGAACACGTGCAGGTCGACCCACAAGGTCGACAGGTCGGCGATTTCGAACAGCGCCATGCCTTCGACCGCGACTTCGCCGACCGAGGCGTTGCGCGCGAGCACCACTCCGGAGATCGGCGCGGCGATGCTGTAGGTGGTCAGGCTCAGATTGCTGTCGATGGTCGCCAGCGTCTGGCCGGCGCTGACGCGGTCGCCGACATTGGCGCGCAGCGAGCGCACCGGACCGGGGTAACGCGCGGTGATGCGCGCGACCCGGCCTTCCAGCGGCGTGAGCAGGCCTTGCACCTCGTGTTCGTCGGCGATGGTGCCGGCGCCGACCGCGGCCACGCCGATGCCGGAGCGGCGCGCGATCTCGTTGCGGATCACCGTGCTTTCGACTTCGGCTTGCTCGCCGTGGCCGGCTTCGCCTTCGGCGTGTTCGTGGCTGTCGGTGGCTTCGTCGGCGTGCTCGCCCTTGGCGGGCTTCGTTTCCGCCGATGCTTGTGCTGCGGCTTTCGGATCGGACCCGCCGCCGCACGCGCTCAGGCTCAGGGCCAGCAGGCCCGCGACGATCATCAGTTCGGGCTTCATCGGGTGGCTCCTGCGGGGATGGGCGAGGCGGCGAGGAATGACTCGCCGGTGAGGCGCTGGATTTCGATCAGCGCCAGTTGCGCGTCGAGCGCGGCGTCCAGGCGCTGCTTGCGCACCGCGACGCTTTCGGCCTGCAACAGCGCCAGTTCCAGATAGCTGATCGCGCCAGCGCGATAGGCGTACTCGGCCGCTTTCTCGGCGCGGACCAGGCGCGGCAACACGTCGTCCTTGAGCCGCGCGACTTCGAGCGCGCCGACCCGATAGCGGCCGTGCGCTTCGACCAGGGTCGAATACAACGACAGGCCCTTGGCTTCGCGTTCGATATCGAGCAAGGCCAGTTCGGCCTGCGCGCCGCGAATGCCGGGTTCGGCGCGCGCGCGCGCGCCCAGCGGCATCGACACGCTGCCGATCAGCGCCATGTCGTTGCCGTCCTGCAGACGGCGCAGGCCGACCTGCCAGTCCAGGTCGGGCGTGGCCTGACTCTGCGCCAATCGCACCCGCGCCTCGCCGATCCGGCGCGCGTCGACGAAACGGCCCAGTTCGGGATTGCGGTCGAGCAGGCCGGCCAGCGCGGTGGCGTCCTCGATCTGCGGCAACGCATACGGATCGCCGGCGACGGTGGCGAAACCCGGATCGCGCTCGCCCCACAGCGCGGCCAGATGCTGGCGCGCGGCCAGCAGGCTGCGTTCGCCGCGCGCGCGATCGAGTTCGGCGCGCGCCTGCGCGGCCTGCGCGGTCAGCAGGCCCGATTCGGGCGAGGCGCCGGCCTGCAGGCGCACGCGCGCGGCGTCGACGCTGCGCTTGCGCTGGCCGATGTCGAACTGGGCCAGTTCGATCTGGCGCTGCGCGGCGAGCACGGCGAGGTAGCGGCGCGCGGTTTCCGCGAGCAGATCCAGGCGGCGGCTTTCGCGCTCGACCGCGAGCGCGTCGATGCGGCTCTGGGCGAAGGTGCGGCGGGCGTCGAGCTTGCCGCCGCGTTCGAACACCGAGGCCAGGCTGAGGGTGATTTCGGCGCCCTGTGTGCCGCTCAGCGCGCCGCTGCCGAAGATGTTTTCGACCGACACGCCGCCGACCAGCGCGGGCCGTTGCGCGGCGACGTCGCGCTCGGCTTCGAGCACGCTGCGTTGGCCGCCGAACAGGCGCAGGTCGGGGTGGGCGTCGCCGATCCGCGCGAACGCGTCGTCGAGGGTGAACACCGAGCCGGCGCGTTGCGGCGCGACGGTTTCGGTTGGAATAGTGGGACTGGTAGGGGCGAGAGCCGGCCGCGCCTGTGCCGGAAAGCACAGCGCAGCCGTCAGGGCGGCCAAGGCCGCCGGACGTAACCGCATGGGGAATTCTCCTGAAACTCGAACGGCGCCGCGGCGGCGCGAAGCCGCACGGCGATGACCGCTGTCGACAGCGACCGGCGCGAAGCCAGCCGACCACGGCAGCGGGCCGGCGCTAGGCCGGGCTCGGGATCAGGCGAAGATGGGTGGGCGGAACGGGACCGCGGTCGGGCTGGGCACGAACGAAGTCGAGGCGGCCGGCTTGGGCGCGGCGGCGCTGCGCAGCGGCAGGCCGATGTGGAAACGCGGCATCAGCGCGGCCTGCATGGCGCAGCAGTGGCTCAGGTGCCAGCGGCTGTCGCCGCAGCCGTCGGGGTCGTGATCGGTGGCCGGGTCGGTCTGGGCGAGGTCGGTCGCCGCGTCGGACGTATCGGTAGCGCCCGCGTTGCCGTGATCGTGCGCCGCGGCGGCCGGGACGGCGAGTTCGCCGATCTCGGTCGCGAACGCCAGCACCGGCTTGATCAGCATCACCGCGATCAACACGCCGTAGGCGAGGTAGCGCAGAGCGATCGCAAGGGAGGACAGGCCGGGCATAGCGGCGATCATAGGAGCCGTGGCCGCCGCAATACAATTTCAGCGCGTCTATCGCGTTCAGGCCGGTCTCGGCCTGGATCGGCTCGCGGCCGCGCCGCGCGGGCCGCCGGATTGCGCATCGCGCCGCTCCGGCCGCAGCGTCCATAATCCGCGCCGCGTGGCAGGAGGCTCGGCATCGGGAGACGGACACCGTCGAACAGGATGGGCAAACTGCTGAGCAGCAACGCCGTCACATGCCGTACCTAGTCTGCGCGCGCAGTTCGCAGTTTCAGGGTAAGGGGTTGTGCAGTGAAGGTTGTGAGCAAGCCGGCGCGCGTGGGCGCGGCCGGTCGCTGGAAAACGACGCGTCCGATGGGCGCGCGGACGTTGTCGAACGCCGCTTCGGCGCGTTTGGCGGGTACCTGCCTGTGGCTGGCGCTGTGCCTGGGCCTGGCCGCCTGCGGCGCGGCGGCGCCGCCCGATCCGCCTCGGGCCGCGGCCGAACACGCCGACGCGGCGGCCTTGCCCGAGCCGCTGGTCGAGCTCGACGGCGAAGGCCTGCGCGCCCGCGCCGCCCAGGCGCTGCGCGAACAGCGCATCCACACCCCGGCCGGCGACAGCGCGGTCGACTACTACCTGGCATTGCGCGACAAGGAGCCGGGCCAGATCGACGTGATCAGCGCGCTCGGCGAATTGCAGCCGTACGTGGTGATCGCCGGCGAACAGGCGCTGCTCGACGACGATCTGGGCGAATCGCAGCGTCTGCTGCATCTGCTCGAACGCATGGACCCGCAGGCGCCGGCGCTGCCGCGCCTACGCGAGGGCCTGCGCGGCGCGACCGCCGCGCGCGAACGCAAGGCGCGCGAGGAAACCCAGCGCCTGCTGGCCGAACGCGCCGATGCCGCGCCCGCCGCGCCGGCATCGCGCGTGTTGCCGGGCGCGACCAGCGCCGCGATCAAGGCCGACGCGGCCGCCAGCGCGCTCGCCGCCGACGAAGCCGCGGCGCGGGCGAGCACGCCGGCCGCGCCGATCGCAGCGGCCCCGGCCCCGGCCCCGGCCGCGAGTACGCCGAGCGCGACCGCCATCGCCGGTCCGCCGGCACGCACGATGCCGCGCCTGATCGCCGATGCCAGCCCGCGCTATCCCTTGCCAGCGCTCAATCGCAAGATCGAAGGCAGCGTCGAGATCAGCTTCACCATCCTGCCCGACGGCCGCACCGGCGCGGCCCGGCTGGTGAGCTCCGAGCCGGCCGGGGTGTTCGACGACGCGGCGCTGGCGGCGGTGGCGCGGCTGCGCTTCGAACCCAGCGGCCAGTCGCACGCGGCCCGCCGTACCTTGAATTTCAAGCTGCCGTCGCGCTGAGGGCGGCGGTATCCACGCTGGTGGGCGGGGCTCCGGCCCCGGCGCTTTTGTTTGCGATCGCGGCGCTCGAGCGAAACGCGTAAGGGCCGAAGCCCGTTCCACGACGGCGCCCTGACCATCGTCCGCGAGCGGCCAACTCGCCCGTAAACCCCCGCGGCTTGGCGCGACACGCACCGAGCGGCCACAATGCGGCGCATGGAGACTTCCCCCGCCGCATCCCCCGAACTGCTCGACGCCGTCATCCGCGAAACCGGTCCGACCCCCGCCTGGAGCGTGCTGTGGCTGCACGGCCTGGGCGACAGCGGCGACGGATTCGCGCCGATCGTGCCCGAACTGCTGCGCCCGGACTGGCCGGCGCTGCGCTTCGTGTTCCCGCATGCGCCGGTGCGCGCGGTCACGATCAATAACGGCATGCGCATGCGCGCCTGGTACGACATCCGCGATTTCAGCAACTTGGCCAATCGCGCCGATGAAACCGGGGTCGACGAATCGGTGCGTCAGGTCGAGGCGCTGATCGAGCGCGAAATCGAACGCGGCATCCCGGCCTCGCGCATCCTGCTGGCGGGGTTCTCGCAGGGCGGGGCGATCACCCTGGCGACCGCGCTGCGGCGCAAGCAGCCGCTCGGCGGGCTGATCGCACTGTCCACCTACCTGCCGATGGCCGACCGCCTGATCCGCGAGGCGACCGCGGTCGCGCACACCCAGCCGATGTTCATGGCCCACGGCCAGCACGACCCGGTGGTGCCGTACCGCGGCGGCGAGATGGCCGCCGCGCGCCTGCGCACCTTGGGTTTCAAGATCGACTGGCACGCCTATCCGATGGCGCACCAGGTCTGCGCCGAGGAAATCGACGCCCTGGGCGACTGGATGTCGCAGCGGTTCGCGGCCCAGCGCTGAGCCCCGCCGACCGTGGCCGCGCCGCCCACCGGTCTGCCCCTGGCCGAGCACGAGCCCTGGCTGCCGGACCTGTGCCGGCTGCCGCGGCTGGTGGTGATGCTGAGCATGGCCGAGCTGATCGTGATCGTGCTGGCGCTGGCGCCCGACGGCACCCGCTGGGACCTGGGCCGGTTCGTCTCCTCCAGCGCGTTCGCGCTGTGGCTGGCGCTGGCGATCTCGGTGCTGCTGTGCGTGTCGCGCAAATGGCTGTCGCGGCTGCCGCCGGGCGTGGGCGGCTTCATCGCCACCGCGACCGCCGCGGCGATCGCCGCGGCCTTGGCCGGGGTCACCCACACCATCGACACGGTGACCAGCATCGGCCTGGTGCCGGCCGGGGTCTCGTTCCTGCGCTTCGTGCTGGGCACCGCGGCGATCGCGATCCTCGCCGTCGGCGTGGTCCTGCGCTACCTCTACATCAACGACAGCTGGAAGGCCCAGGTCCGCGCCAACGCCCGCGCCGAGGTCGAGGCGTTGCAGGCGCGGATCAAGCCGCACTTCCTTTTCAACAGCATGAACACCATCGCCGGGCTGGTGCGCAGCGACCCCGAAGTCGCCGAGCGCACCGTACTGGACCTGTCGGACCTGTTCCGCGCCGCGCTGGGCGCGTCCAAGAGCGATTCCAGCCTGGCCGAGGAGGTCGAGCTGGCCGAGCGCTACCTGGCGATCGAGCAGCTGCGCCTGCGCGAGCGCCTGCGGGTGGTCTGGCGCAAGCGCGAACCGCTGCCGTGGAAGATGCCGCTGCCGCGGCTGATCCTGCAGCCGCTGGTCGAGAACGCCGTCCTGCATGGGATTTCGCCGTTGCCGGGCGGCGGCGAGATCGAAATCGAGCTGACCCAGCTCAGCGATCACCTGCTGCTGCGCATCCGCAACCCGTCCCCGGCGCCGGCCGAAGCCCGCGCCGGATCGCGCCATGCCCAGCACAGCATCGTCCAGCGTCTGCGTTATGCCTATGGACCTACGGCGCGAATGACCTCAGGCTGGGAGCGGGGATACTATCTGTGCGAACTGCACGTGCCGACCGGGGTGGAGGCGCAGAGTCGATGAAGGTTGCGACGAGGCTGGCCATGAGAGTGGTGATCGCTGACGACGAACCGTTGGCGCGCGAGCGACTGCGCGCGCTGCTGGCCCTGCGGCCGGACGTGGAGGTCGTCGCCGAAGCGGTCGACGGCCAGCACGCCCTGCATGCCTGCGCCGAACACCGGCCGGATCTGGTGCTGCTGGACATCGCCATGCCCGGCATCGACGGCCTGGAGGCCGCGCGGCATCTGGCCGCGTTCGATCCGCGCCCGGCGGTGGTGTTCTGTACCGCTTACGACGCGCACGCGCTGTCGGCGTTCGACGCCGAAGCGATCGACTACCTGGTCAAGCCGGTGCGGGCCGAACGCCTGGACGCCGCGCTCGAACGCGTGCGCACCTTCGCCGCCGGCCGCGAACGCCACGACGGCGGCGAGACCGCGCCGGGCCAGATCCGCAGCCACCTGTGCGCGCGCCTGCGCGGCAGCCTGCGCCTGATCCCGATCGACGACGTGCATTACCTGCACGCCGAAGAAAAGTACGTGATCGTGCATCACGCCCGCGGCGAGGACCTGATCGAGGAATCGCTGAAATCGCTGGAGGACGAATTCGGCGAACGTTTCGTGCGCATCCACCGCAACTGCCTGGTGGCCCGGCACGAGATCGTCGAACTCAAGCGCAACGCCGAAGGCCACGTGCAGGCGGTGCTGCGGCATGGCAAGCAGCCGCTGGAAGTCAGCCGGCGGTGTGTGGCGGCGTTGCGGGAGACGCTCAAGCATCTTTGAATGCTTNTCGGGATTCGGGATTCGGGATTCGGGAATCGGGAATCGGGAATCGGGAATCGGGAATCGGGAATCGGGAATCGGTTGCGGCGCAGCCTTCCTGCCGTCATTCCCGCGCAGGCGGTTCCGCTTTAGTTGGGTGCAGCTGAATATCCAGAGCCTTCAGCGCGATCCTTCCAGACCGTCATTCCCGCGTAGGCGGGAATCCAGAGACTTCAGCGCCATCTTCCAGGCCGTCATTCCCGCGAAAGCGGGAATCCAGTGACTTCAAGCGTTCTCGCCCGAAAGGCCCTGGATTCCCGCCTTCGCGGGAATGACGAGCTATAGCAAAGCCAAAAGCAAAGCCCGCAGCCAATAGCGTCCACCCCTTTTGGCAGTCGCCCCCCAACAGCGGCGATAATGCCGCCATGAAGACCCTGCGCATCGCCACCCGTAAGAGCCCGCTCGCCCTGTGGCAGAGCGAGCATGTCGCCGACCGCCTGCGCGCCCTGCATCCCGGGCTGGTGGTGACCCTGGTGCCGATGAGCACCCGCGGCGACGAGGTGCTGGACCGCTCGCTGGCCGCGATCGGCGGTAAGGGCCTGTTCCTCAAGGAACTGGAACTGGCGATGCTGCGCGAGGAAGCCGACTGCGCGGTGCATTCGCTCAAGGACGTGCCGATGGAGCTCGAACCGGGCTTCGCGATGCCGGCGATCCTGGAACGCGCCGACTACGCCGACGCCTTCGTCAGCAACGTCTTCGACGGCATCGACGCGATGCCGACCGGCGCCCGCGTCGGGACCTCCTCGCTGCGCCGCCAGGCCCAGTTGCGCGCGCTGCGTCCGGACCTGGAACTGCGCGACCTGCGCGGCAACGTCAACACCCGCCTGGGGCGCCTGGACGCGGGCGAGTACGACGCGATCATCCTGGCCTGCGCGGGCCTGCAGCGGCTTGGCCTGGACGCGCGCATCCGCGCGCGGCTGGAATCGCCGTACTGGCTGCCGGCGCCCGCGCAGGGTGCGATCGCGATCGAATGCCGCGAGGACGACCTGTCCACCCGCGCGCTGTGCGCCGCGCTCGATCACGCCGCGACGCGTACCTGCGTCGAGGCCGAGCGCGGCATGAACCGCGCGCTGCACGGCAGCTGCCACGTGCCGGTCGCCGCGTACGCGCGCCTGGACGGCGAACACCTGCGCCTGGATGGGCAGGTCGGTTCGGCCAGCGACGGCCGCTCGGTGCGCGCGCACGGCGAGGGCCGCGGCGACGCGCCCGAGTGCCTGGGGATCGAAGTCGCGCAGAAGCTGTTGGAGCAGGGTGCGGGTGAGTTCATCGCCGATTCGTTGGGCGATGGGGGCGATCAGGATTGAGCGTTTGCGTTGATCGCGGACGCGGGCGGATCGCGGTCTGACAGACGCATTGCGAAGCCGCGACCGCGACACGTCAAACGCGGCGTAAACACCGCTTGGCGCGACTCGCCAAGCCGCAACCCTCAAAACCGCCGAATCAACTCGATCGAACTCTCCGCACTCTCGCTACCCCCACCACCATTGTTGTCGTGGCGAATCGCGAAATCGGTCTCCAGCTTCCAGTTCTGCCACACCTCCACGTCCAGCCGCACCGACTGCTTGACGAAAGTGTCGCCGCGGCCGCTTTCGACCTGCACGCTCTGGGTGAAACGCGCGCGGTCGCCGATGCGCTGGCCGAGGTTGAGTTCGCCGCGGAACACCGCGCCGGGACGGTTGATGCCGTCGTCGTACAACGGCGCCAGACGATAGCCGGCGCCGAACTGCAGGCCGATCTGGGTCGGGCCGTCGCGCACCGCCTGTACGCCGTAGCGGGTGCCGATGCGGTAATCGTTGGAATACAACGAGCGGCTTTCGCGCGAGGTCGCCGGGGCGCTGACGCCGCCGATCACGCGTTGCTGGCCGGGCAGTTCCACCTTGCGCAGCGGCGGCAGGTCGGCCGGGTCGATCTCGGGCGCGCGTTGCCGCCTCGCCATCGCCAGCTTCCATTCCTCGTCGCCGCAACGGGTCGAAAAACAGTACAGACGCATCTGCGCCGGATCGCTCGCAATCGCGATCAGGATCGGGTCGCCACCGAAGGCGGGATTCGGCAATGTCACCAGAGGCGCGCCCAGCAGGGCGAGCCCGATTGCACCGAGCATCGTCTGAGTCAGGCTGGAAGTACGGCCCAGGATAATGCCATGAAACCGATTACAGACCTGCGACGCCGGGCACGCCGGATAGGTTCGATTAATCCTGTGATGGCACGCAAGTGATTGATGCGAATGGCTGAAAGCCTTGTGGCGCGGGGCGTTCGCCGGGTTCGTGCCCGCGATCGATGGCCCAGTGGCTCAGTAGTACAGCGTCACCAGATGTTTGGCCTGGGCGAAGAACAGCCAGCGCTCGACCAGTGTCCCCAGCAGCACGCACAGCGCGGCCAGCGCCATCGCCGCCGTAGCCATCGCTGGCGCGCCCAGCGCCAGCAGCGCCAGCGCGAACGGTGCGAATGCGAACAGGGTCAGCGCGATCAGCCGCAGCTTGCGCCCGTGTTTGCGCGCGAGCACGTAGCCCATCTCGCGGGTGAGGTAGTTGTCTTCCGTGTGCGGGCGTTCGAACACCGACAGCTCTCGATCCGGCAGGCCGACTGCATCGCCGCGGCTCAACGGCAACGGCGTGCGGTCGATCGCGCGCCAGTAGCCGAGCTTGAGCGCGCCGGTCAGCGGCGCCAGCAGCGCGACCGCAATGATCGTGGCCGGCGCGGTGAATCGGCCGCCGGCCAGCACCGGCAACAACGCCGCGCCGCTGAGCAAAGCGAAGCTCAGGTACACCGGCACCACCAGCCAATGCCGCCACGCCGGAATCGGCTTGAGCGAGGCGTAGATCATCGCCGTGCAGGCCACGGTGAGCAGCGCGCACACCACCACCGCCGCCGACAGCAGCATCGGCATCGCCGCGCCGCTTTTGCGCACCACGCCCAGCAGCAAGCCCAACGCGGGCAAGTACGCGACGACCGCCATCACGCCCTCGCGCGACAGCCATGAGGTCCGCCATTGCGAGAACGCGCGCCAGGCGCGTAGCGGTTTGCCTAGGTGCAGGGTCGAGCTGAGCAGGCCGACGCTGACCAGGGCCAAGGCGGCGAACATCGCGAGCGCGAATATGCGCATGGGCTCGACCGGCGATCCGCCGGCGTAGTGGTAAAAGGCGATCGCGCCGATCCACGCCATCAGCCCATAACCGGCGCCCGACAAGGTGGTGAAGAAAATGACCGAGAACGCCGGGTGCATATCAGCCTGCGCGAGCGAAACGAAGGAAAATGAAATTCACGCAGGCGCGTGCGCGCACGCACTCGCCACGCCCGCCATCGAGCAGTCGCTGCATACCGCGCAGACGCATCATCGCGACAGCACCCGATCCAGCCAGCGCAGCACCGTCGGCAAGGCCTGGGTGTCCAGCGTTTCCGCGGCCGGCGCCGTTTCCGCCGCACCGACGCGGCGCGCGCGCGGCGGCAGGTATTTGTTGGTCGGTTGATAACCCAGCGACGCCATCAAGTCGACGCCGCCGCGTTCGGCGACCAGTTTCGACACCTTCGATTCCGGATCGGCGAGATCGCCGAAATGGCGCGCGCGGGTCGGGCAGGCCTGCACGCAGGCCGGCTGGCGTTCGGATTCTTCAAGATTCTCGTTGTAGATGCGGTCGATGCACAGCGTGCATTTCTTCATCACGCCTTCGACCGGGCTGTACTCGCGCGCGCCGTACGGGCAGGCCCAGGAGCACAGCTTGCAACCGATGCACTTGTCCTCGTCGACCAGCACGATGCCGTCCTCGGCGCGTTTGTAACTGGCGCCGGTCGGGCACACGGTCACGCAGGCCGGTTGTTCGCAATGCAGGCACGAGCGCGGGAAGTGCAGGGTCATCGCCGGTTGCGGCGCGGTGTCGACGGCCGCCGCGGCGCTGCCGCAGCCGCGCACCGGGTCGGCGATCGGCAAGGCGGCGACGGCGGTGGCTTCCACCTCGTAGCTATGGACGCGATTGAACCAGACGCCCGACGGATCCTTGCCATACGGTTTTTCATCGGTCAGCGGCGCGGAAAAGCCGCCGGCGTTCCATTCCTTGCAGCTCACCGCGCAGGCGTGGCAACCCACGCAAGTGTCGAGGTCGATCACCAGACCCAGTTTCTTCTTCGACGGCGGCGGCAGACCGGTCATCGTTTTCTCCCGGTCGAAATCAACCACACGCCCAGCGCGAACACGGCCAGGCCGATGCTCACGCTCGGCATCAACGCGATCAGCACCGGCGTTACCGAGCCGTTGGCGCTCGCGGCCGCGTCGCGGGTCGGATCGAACATGCCCAGGCCCAGCAACAGCACCAGGCCGAAGCTCAGCGCGATGCACAACAGGCCGGCGAATACGCGCACCGGTTTCATGATTGCTCCATAAAAATTCGAACCCGCGCGGCTGTCGACACGGCGCGAGGTCGGCGCAAACGATGTCGGCGGAACCATGGGTCGACGATGCATCCCTTCATCGGTTTTTCCTGAACTGCGCGCCATAGCGCAAGGGCCGATCGTCGGCGGGTTCGAACGACAGCGCGGCGAACTGCGGCTGCGACACGGCCTGCGTATCCTCGGCCGCATCGAGCTTGCGGATCGACACGCGCAGATCGAACCAGGCTGCCTGGCCGGTGACCGGGTCGGCGTTGGCGTAGTTGCCCTTCGGCGTAATGTCGGAAATCAGGTGATTGAGCAGGAAACCCTTGCGGCTTTCCGGCGCGTCCTTGTTCAAGCGCCAGGCGCCGCGGCGCTTGCCGATCGCGTTCCAGGTCCAGACCGTGTCGGGCTGCACGTTGGCGGCGAATTTCGCCTGCACTTGGATGCGGCCGTGATGCGATTGCACCGCGATCCAGTCTTCGTCGGCGATGCCGTGGCGCGCGCCGGTGTCGGGATGCAGGTACAGGAAATTGCGCGTGGTGATCTGCCGCAGCCAGGCGTTCTGCGAACCCCAGGCGTGGTACATGAACATCGGCCGCTGGGTCACCGCGCTGAGCGGGAAACGGGTGGCGCCGTCGGCGATCTGCGCGCCTTCGAACGGCTCGTACCAGATCGGCAGCGGATCGAAATAGGTCGCGACCCGTTCGCGGTGTTCGGCCGGCGGCTGCTTGTCGCCGTGGCCCTGCGCGGCGAGGCGGAACTTCTGCATAGTCTCGGAATACAGCTGCAGCACGATCGGATCGGCGTGGCCGAGAAAGCCCATCTTCTGCGCCCAGTCCAGATAGCCGCGGTTGGCCATCTTGAAGTAGCGCGCCGACTCGGGCACATGGCTGCGCCAGAAGCCGCCGTTGTCGATGTAGCGTTGCAGTTGCTCCGGATTCGGCGGGCCCTTGGCTTCGAGTTCGCCGTGTTCGCCGCGCCAGCCGGCGAGCAGACCGACCCCGGGCGCGCGTTCGTGACGCACGATGTAGTCGGCGTAATCGCGATAGCGCGGGCTGCCGTCGTCGAGCACCATCCCGGGCAGGCCCAGGCGCGCGCCGATATCCAGCAATACCGACTGGAAGCCGCGCACGTCGCGCGCTTCGTCGCCGGCGTGCAGGCGTTGGGTGGCCGAATCCACGATGGGATGGCGTATCGCGTCGCAGGCCGAATCGGCGTCCGAGATCGGCCGGTCGAGCAGGCTGATCGCGTCGAAGCGTTCCAGATAGGTCGTGTCGGGCAGGACCAGATCGGCGTACGCGGTCATCTCCGAGGCGTAGGCATCGGCGTAGATGATGCGCGGGATGCGGTACTCGCCGTCCTCGCCGCGATCGGTGAGCCAGCGCATGGTCTCGCCGGTGTTCATCGCCGAGTTCCAGCTCATGTTGGCCATGAACATCATCAGCGTGTCGATCTTGTACGGATCGCCGGCCCAGGCGTTGCGGATAACGGTGTGCATCATGCCGTGCGCCGACAGCGGATAGGCCCACGAGAATGCGTGATCGATGCGGCGCGGCTGGCCGTGTTCGTCGACGACGAGATCTTCGGGGCCGTGCACGAAACCGAGCGGTGCGGCGTCCAGCGCACCGTTGGCTTGACGCTGTTTTCCGGGTCGGTTCGGTGGTGGCAGCGGTTTGGGGAACGGCGGCTGATAGCGGAACGAACCGGGCGTGTCGACCGCGCCGAGCAGCAACTGCAACAAGTGCAGCGCGCGGCAAGTGTGGAAGCCGTTGCTGTGCGCGCTGATGCCGCGCATCGCGTGCATGCTGACCGGCCGGCCGACCATCTCACTGTGTTCGCGGCCGTGCGCGTCGGTCCAGGCGATCGGCAGCCTGACCGGGTTATCGAATGCGGCGTCGGCAAGTTCGCGGGCGATGCGGCGGATGGTGTCGGCGGGAATGCCGCAGCGTTCGCTGACCGCGTCGGGGGCGTATTGCGGGTCGAGGTAGCGTTCGACCAGTAGATGGAACACCGGCACCGCGCGGCGGCCGTCGGGCAGGGTGTATTCGCCTACGACGGCGGGGGAGATGTCGATAGTGTCGGCGGGGTGGGCGCGGCCCTCACCCCGGCCCTCTCCCGCGGGCGGGAGAGGGGGCTCTTCGGCGGTGTTCGAGCCGTCGTGATGTGGCGCATCTTCGGATGCATGCACTGCATCCGATCGCTCCGCAACTGTTCCCTCTCCCGCTTGCGGGAGAGGGCCAGGGTGAGGGCCACTCACCCAACACAACGCACGCCCCAACTCATCGCGCGCAAACAACCCATCATCCGCGCCACCCGGATTGCGGATCACCAACCAATGCGCATTCGCATAGCGCACCAGGTAATCCAGATCGATCCGGTCGGCCTTCAACAACTCGTGGATCAGCGCGAACGCGAACAAGCCATCGGTGCCGGGCCGGATCCCGATCCACTCGTCGGCGATCGCGCCGTAGCCGCTGCGAACCGGATTGACCGCGACGATCTTCGCGCCGCGCGCCTTCAACTTGCCAAGGCCGAGCTTGATCGGGTTGGAGTCGTGATCCTCGGCCACGCCCCACAGCATCAGATAACGCGAATGCTCCCAGTCGGGTTCGCCGAATTCCCAGAACGAGCCGCCCAGCGTGTACAACCCGCCCGCGGCCATGTTGACCGAGCAGAACCCGCCGTGCGCGGCGTAGTTGACCGTGCCGAACTGCTGCGCCCACCAACCGGTCAGCGCCTGCGACTGATCGCGGCCGGTGAAGAACGCCAGCTCGTCGGGATTGCGTTCGCGGATCGGTGCCAGCCAGCCGGCGGCGATGCCCAGCGCTTCGTCCCATTCGATCTCGCGGAATTCGCCCTTGCCGCGCTCGCCCACGCGCAACAACGGTTTGCTCAGCCGCGCCGGCGAATAGTGCTGCATGATCCCGGCCGATCCCTTGGCGCACAGCACGCCCTGGTTGACCGGGTGATCGGGATTGCCCTGGATGTAACGGATCTTGCCGTCGGCCAGCCACACCTTGATGCCGCATCGGCATGCGCACATGTAACAGGTCGTGGTCTTGACCTCATCGCCGGGCGAAGGCGACAGGTCGATGGCTGGCTCGGAGGGAGCGTGCTCTCGCATCGCGCCATTGTGCCTGCCGCGCCGGAATCCGGCGAGCGCGGCGACGATTGTTGTCCTCGCCGCGACGGCCCGCCCATACTGGCCGGCCGCGGCACGACGCCCGAGGAGCAATCGCGCATGGGGTTCTTGTTCGGGTTCGCCTATTACGGTGGCTTGCTGTGGGTGGCGCTCGCGCTGGCCTGGGTTGGCTATGAACAGCGCAAACGCCGGCCGGGATTCAATCGCTGGTATATAGCCGCGTGCGTCTCGGCGGCGCTGGGCGCCGCGGCCTGGTACGTCCTGCAGCAAATGGGCGCGGCGATGCGCAGCGCCGGCGGCTGACGCTGCGCGCGTCCATCGCAGTCGCAGTCCATGCGACCGCGATGGTGCCTAATGTCACTTCACCGCCGGGACCTGAATCTTGATACTGGGGTCGTTGAAACGCGAATACTTCAAGGTCGAGGTGTACTGCTTGCCGTTGACGTCGGCGATGTTGACCGATTGCACCGGATAACCGTCGGCGTTGACCCAGAAGGTCGAGGAGGACTTGGGTTGGGTGTTGTCGATCTTGTACTTCTTGGTCGCCACGCCGCCGAGGTTCTCGGTGCCGGCCGCGGTCACCTTGAGGGTCGCCAGATTGCCGAGGACTTTGTCGCGGGTACGCAACTGGGCGATGCCGCCGTTGGGCGCGGCCTGTTTGCTGGTCTTGCCCTGCATGGTCAGGTACAAGGTGTTGCCGATCATGATCTGCTCGCCCATCGTGCCCATCTTCACGCGCATGCGGTCGGGGGCGACGAAGTCGGTTTCGGTGCCCGGTCCCGGGCCCATGCTCATGACGGCGTGGTAGCTCTTGGCGGCGAGGAATTTGTCGACTGCGGCCACGACCTCCTCTTTCGGTCCGGCCCAGGCCAGACTGGAGGCGCTCAGAGCGAGCAGCAGCACCGGGGTGGTCAGCGTTGCGGATAATGAGGTCTTGATCACGTAGGATCCTTAGGTTCGATGGTGGCGGCCGGACAGAGGCCGATGCCATGCTAGTTGTGTCCCCACCGCCTCTACCAGACCCTGCCGACATGGAACGTATCGAACGCATCCACGCGCTGCACCGGATTCTCACTGCGGCCAGGTATCCGGTCACAGTTCAGCGCCTCCAGGAGGACCTGGAGTGTTCGCGCGCGACCGTCTATCGGGATCTGGCCTACCTGCGCGATTACCTGATGGCACCGGTGGTCGGCAACGGCGAGGCCGGTTTCCGCTACGACACCAGCGAAGGCGATCGCTTCGAGCTGCCCGGCCTGTGGCTGAGCTCGGAGGAGCTGCATTCGCTGCTCGCCGCGCAACAGTTGCTGATGCGCAGCGGCGGCGGGGTGCTGTCGAACGCGCTCGCGCCGTTGCAGCAACGCATCGAAAAACTGCTCGACGAACACGCCGGCGGCCGGCGCCTGCCGGTCGAGCGCGTGCGGGTCATCCCGCACCGCACCCGCCGACTCGACGAAACCGCGTTCCGCGCCGTCGCCACCGCGGTGCTCGATCGCAAGCCGCTGACGTTCGAATACCGCGCGCGCTCCACCGACGAACGCACCCGTCGCAGCGTGTCGCCGCAGCGGCTGACCCACTACCGCGAAAACTGGTACCTCGACGCCTGGGATCACGAGCGCGACGCCTTGCGCAGCTTTTCGGTCGACCGGATCAGCGCGGCCAAGATCGGCGACGTGCCGGCGCGCGATGTCGCCGACGAGGAACTCGATCAGCACCTGGCCTCGAGCTACGGCATTTTCTCTGGCGCGCCCAAGGGCTGGGCGACCATCGTGTTCAGCGCCAAGGCCGCGCGCTGGGTCGCCGACGAACACTGGCATTCGCAGCAGCAGGGCCGCTTCCTGGCCGACGGCCGCTACGAACTGAAAGTTCCGTACAGCGCCGGGCGCGAACTGCTGATGGACGTGATGCATTACGGCAGCGACGCGGAAATCGTCGAGCCGGTGGTGCTGCGCGAGCAGGCCAAGTCGATGCTGGAACTGGCGTTGAGCAACTACGGCCACTGATGCCCGGCGCCGATCCTCCGCGTATCGAAAAAGGCGAAGCCGTCGCGCTGGTGCTCGGCGCCGGCGGCGCGCGCGGGCTGGCCCAGATCGGCGTGATCGAAGCGCTGCAGGCGCGCGGGCTGCGCATCGTCACCGTCGCCGGTTCCTCCAGCGGCGCGCTGGTCGGCGGCTTGTTCGCGGCCGGCAAGATGGAGGTCTATCGCGACTGGTTGTTCGGCATGAGCCGCACCGCGATGCTGCGCCTGCTCGATCCGGTGTTCGGCCAATCCTCGCTGTTCCGCGGCGAGCGGCTGATGGACAGCCTGCGCGAACTGGCCGGCGAGCCGCGCATCGAGGACCTGCCGATCGGCTTCACCGCGGTCGCGGTCGACCTGATGCGGCAGCGCGAAGTGTGGCTGCGCGAGGGCGACCTGTGGGACGCGATCCGCGCCTCGATCGCCATCCCGGGCGTGTTCACGCCTTACGAATTGCACGGCCGCGAACTGGTCGACGGCGGCCTGCTGGCGCCGTTGCCGATCACTGCGACGCGTCTGTCCGACGCGCATCGTCTGGTCGCGGTCGACATGCACGGCTGGCCCGCGCAACCGCCCGGCGCGTTGGCCCAGCACAATGGCGGCGGCGTGCTGACCACCCAGGGCGGTGGCGACGCCAAGCCGCCGTCGTTGTTCAACCACTGGTTCCGGCGCAAGGCCACCGAATTGCCCGACGAGGTCGAGGAAGACGCGCCGCGCGAGATGGGCTTCACCGAATTGATGGCGCGTTCGCTGGACACGATGCAGGCGCAGATCGCGCGCGTGCAGCTGGCCCTGGACCCGCCCGAACTGGTGATCCGGATTCCGCGCGACGCCTGCCAGTTCTACGAGTTCTGGCGGGCCAAGGAACTGATCGAGATCGGCCGCGAGGAAGCGGAGAAGGCGTTGGATAAGGCGGGGTATTGATCCAATGGATCACCTCTCCC
>NZ_LMHM01000001.1:581093-581235 GCF_001427785.1 Lysobacter sp. Root690 | reverse complement strand
ACGCCGGCCGTCGCGCCCCCATCCCGACCTTCCCCCGCAAGCGGGGGAAGGAGCAAGGCCGCAGCTTCAGCGAACCATTCGCTACGGCGAAGCCTTTGCCCGCCGCAGAGCGGGCGATCATCAACAGGCACGACGCATCACC
>NZ_LMHM01000001.1:513806-581067 GCF_001427785.1 Lysobacter sp. Root690 | reverse complement strand
CCGGGTGAGGGCACGCCGGCCGTCGAGCCCCCATCCCGGCCTTCCCCCGCAAGCGGGGGAAGGAGCAAAGCCGCAGCTTCAGCGAACCATTCGCTACGGCGAAGCCTTTGTCTGCAGTAGAGCGGGCGACCATCAAAAGGTACGACGAATCACCTCTCCCGCTCGCGGGAGAGGTCGGCGCGCGCAGCGCGCCGGGTGAGGGCAGCCCCGGCGCAAATCCCCTAACCCGACTCCCATCCCGACCAGCGGTCGCACTCATCGCAGCCCCTGAGACGCGGCGGCACGAAGGTGGGCTCCAGCCCATCGACCTTGCCGCCATCGGAGTCAGTCCATGACCGCCACCGCGCCTTCCACTTCCCCGTCGTCGTCCACCGTTGCCGACGTCCTTCGCGCCGACCTCGACACCGCCCTGCGCTACGCCCTGGCCATCGGCGCGCTGCTGGTGCTGATGCTGCCGGCCGCGCGCGGCAGCCAGAGCGCGATCGGCTGGTTGCCGATGTGGCTGGTGGCGATGCCGGCGATGGCGTGGTGGGCGCTGCATCGCTTCCGTCTGCCGTCGTGGCGTCGGAAGGCGCCGGACGAGGTCGGGCAGGCGCTGCGCCGCCGCCGTCGCGGCGCGGTCCAGGCGCGTCGCCGCGCGCGTCCGGCGGTGATCGCCCGGTCGCTGCCGCGCGCGGCCTGAACCGGTCCGCTGAATCGATCTGTCGACCCGATCCGCCGACTCGACCTGCCGGGCCGCCGCACCAAGCCGCTGTACCGATCTGATGTGTCGAACCGTTTTGCCGATCCCGGTCTTATGGGGCCGGATTGGCCTGCAGGTCGCGCCGCTTGGCGTCGCGCCCGTCGCGGTATCCAACGCCTGAATTCAGCCTCATCCGCCCCGAATTCACGGCGCTCGCCGCGCATCGCCACGGCCCCGCGGCGCCGCCCTTCAACGCAGCCAACCCCGCACCTCCCTACATGACCATGGACAGGGCGGCCGCCCCGGCGCCCTGTGCTAGCGTGGCGGCCTTCCTTTGTTCCGGATCCGCCATGCCCGTTCTCTCGCAGACCTGTCAGTCCCTGTTGCTAGCGGCCGGTCTCGCGGCTGCATCGGCCTGCGGCGCCGTCATCGCCAAGGAGGCGACCGTGACCGACGATCCCTATGCGTGGCTCGAAGACGTCGACGGCAAGCGCGCACTCGATTGGGTACACGCGCGCAACGCCAAGACCGAAGCCGAATACACCGGCAGCGCGCAGTTCAAGCAGCTCGAAGCGAGCATCCGCGCCAACCTGGATTCCGACGCCAAGATTCCCGGCGTGCAGAAGATCGGCGATCACTATTACAACTTCTGGCAGGACGCCCAGCACCAGCGCGGCCTGTGGCGCCGCACCACGCTGGCCGAGTACCGCAAGGACAAGCCGGCCTGGGAGACGGTGATCGACCTGGACGCGCTCAACGCCCAGGAGAACGAGCAGTGGGTCTGGCACGGCGCCGAATGCCTGCGGCCGGATTACCAGCGCTGCCTGATTTCGCTGTCGCGCGGCGGTTCCGACGCCGACGTCACCCGCGAATTCGATCTGGTCGCCAAGACCTGGATCAAGGACGGTTTCTACCGCCCCGAAGCCAAGGGCAGCCTGACCTGGATCGATCGCGATCACGTCTACGTCGCCACCGATTTCGGCAAGGGCAGCATGACCAGCTCGGGTTATGCGCGCACGGTCAAGCTGTGGACGCGCGGCACGCCGATGGCCCAGGCCGCGCCGGTCTATGAGGGCAAGGACAGCGACATGATGGTCGGCGCCTGGCACGACCCGACCCCGGGCTTCGAGCGCGACTTCGTCGAGCGCACCATCGCGTTCTACAACAACGAACTGTTCCTGCGCGGCGCCGACGGCAAGCTCAGCAAGCTCGACCTGCCCAACTCCGCCAACAAGGAAGTGCGCCGCGAGTGGCTGTTGCTGGAGCTGCGCGATCCTTACGAGGCAGGCGGCAAGAAGTACCCGGCCGGCAGCCTGATCGCCATCCGCCTGGACGAGTTCCAGGCCGGCAAGCGCGATTTCGTCAGCCTGTTCGCGCCCACTGATACCAGCTCTCTGGCCGGCACCACCTGGACCCGCCACCACCTCATCATCAACGTTCTTGACGACGTCAAGAACAAGCTCACCGTGCTGACGCCGCCGGACGCGGGGCAGGGCGAGTGGACGCGCAACGCCTTCGTCGGCGCGCCTACCTTCGGCACGGTCATGGTCGGCGCGGTCGACGGCATCGACAGCGACGCGGTGTGGCTCAGCGCCGCCGATTACCTGACCCCGACCACCTTGGCATTGGCCGAGCCGGGGCAGAAGCCCGAAGTGCTCAAGACCATGCCGACCTTCTTCGACGCGTCCAAGGACACGATCGAACAGCACTTCGCCAAGAGCAAGGACGGCACCCGCGTGCCGTACTTCCTGGTGCGGCCGAAGGACCTCAAGTACGACGGCAAGGCGCCGACCCTGCTGTACGGCTACGGCGGCTTCGAAGTGTCGATGACGCCGGTGTATTCCGGCGGCATCGGCAAGGGCTGGCTGGAGAAGGGCGGCGTGTACGCGGTCGCCAATATCCGCGGCGGCGGCGAGTACGGCCCGCGCTGGCATCAGGCCGCGCTCAAGGCCAACCGGCACAAGGCGTATGAGGACTTCGCCGCGGTCGGCCGCGACCTGATCGAGCGCAAGATCACCAGCACCCCGCACCTGGGTGTGCAGGGCGGCAGCAACGGCGGCCTGCTGACCGGCAACATGCTGACCCAGTACCCGGAACTGTTCGGCGCGGTCGTGGTGCAGGTGCCGCTGCTCGACATGAAGCGTTACAGCCACCTGCTGGCCGGCGCCTCGTGGATGGCCGAGTACGGCAATCCCGACACCGACGACTGGTCCTTCATCAAGACCTTCTCGCCGTATCACCTGTTCGACGCCAAGCGTGAGTATCCGCCGGTGATCTTCATGACCTCGACCAAGGACGACCGCGTCCATCCGGGCCATGCGCGCAAGATGGCGGCGAAGATGCTCGATGCCGGCAAGAACGTGACCTACTACGAAAACATCGAGGGCGGCCACGGCGGCGCGGCCAACAACGCCCAGCAGGCGCATATGAGCGCGCTGGCCTTGACCTTCCTGTGGCAGCGGTTGGCCCCGTGATCGGCCGCCTGCGCCGAGTGGTGGCCAGTCCCTGATGAGTCACGACCGAACGGGCGCCATGGCGCCCGTTCGGCCGATGGGTCGCCGGCGCGGCGAGCCCATCGCGCGACCCAAGTCCCCAATCCGCGTCTTGCCCCGTTGCGCAACCCGTCCTCGGACCCTATATGAAACCGACCCTGTTAACGCTTGCGGCCACGCTACTGATGACCACCACCCTCAACGTCCCCGCCGCCGACCTGCCCACGCCGCCCGATGCGGCCAAGAAGCCGTACACCGTCAAGGCGCCGCACGGCGCCCAGCGCGGCGACGAGTACTACTGGTTGCGCGACGACAAGCGCAAGAACCCCGAGATGCTGGCGTACCTCAATGCCGAGAACGCCTATGTCGACGCGGTGATGAAGCCGCTCAAGCCGCTGGAGGACAAGCTGTACGGCGAGATCGTCGGCCGCATCAAGCAGGACGACAGCTCGGTGCCGTACCGCGAGCGCGGCTACTGGTACTACACCCGCTTCGAGACCGGCCAGGATTACCCGATCCACGCGCGCCGCAAGGGCAGCATGGAGGATGCCGAGCAGATCCTGCTCGACGTCAATGCGATGGCCAAGGGCAAGGATTACTTCAGCGTCGGCGCGATGGAAGTCACCCCGGACAATCAGATCCTGGCCTGGGCCGACGACGCGGTCGGTCGTCGCCAGTACAAGATCCGGTTCAAGAATCTGGCCACCGGCGAGATCTACTCGGACGTGATTGAGAATACGTCCACCGACCTGGTCTGGGCCGACGACAACAAGACCCTGTTCTACGTCGAGAACGATCCCAAGACTCTGCTGACCGTGCGGATCAAGAAGCACGTGCTCGGCACGCCCGCGTCCAAGGACGTGCTGGTCTACGAGGAAAAGGACGACAGCTTCTACATGGGCATCGAGCGCAGCCGCGACGACGCCTACATCTGCATCAACATCCACAGCACCGTGTCGAGCGAAATCCGCTGCGCGCCGGCCGCCGATCCGAAGGAATTCTTCGTGCTCGCGCCGCGTCAGCGCGATGTCGAATACGACGCCGACCATCTCGCCGGCCGCTGGGTGATCCGCACCAACGCGCCCGGCGCCGACGGCAAGCCTGCGCCGAACTTCAAGCTGGTCACCGCCGACGACGGCGCGCGTTCGATCAAGGAATGGAAGGACTGGATCGCGCACCGCGACGACGTGTTCGTCGAGGGCTTCGAACTGTTCGACGGCTTCACCGCCGTGGCCGAGCGCTCCAACGCGCTTGAGCGTCTGCGCCTGATCGGCAAGGACGGCAAGGAAGAGTTCGTCAAGGCCGACGAGCCGGCGTTCTCGATGGGCCTGTCGGTCAATTCCGAACACGACACGCCGTGGCTGCGCTACACCTACACCTCGCTGACCACGCCGGCGACCACCTACGAGCTCAACACCCAGACCGGCGAGCGCAAGCTGCTCAAGCGCCAGCCGGTGATCGGTTACGACAGCGAGAAGTACGTGACCGAGCGTTTCTGGGCGACCGCGCGCGACGGCGTCAAGGTGCCGGTGTCGCTGGTCTACAAGAAGGGCTTCGAGAAGAACGGCAAGGCCGCGTTGCTGCAGTACGCCTACGGCAGCTACGGCATGTCGATGGACCCGGGCTTCAACAGCACCGTCGTCAGCCTGCTCGATCGCGGCATGGTGTATGCGATCGCGCACATCCGTGGCGGCCAGGAAATGGGCCGCAAGTGGTATGACGACGGCAAGCTGTTCCACAAGCAGAATACGTTCAACGATTTCGTCGACGTCACCGCCGATCTGGTCAAGGCCGGCTACGCCGCGCCCGATCGCGTCGCCGCGTACGGCGGCAGCGCCGGCGGCCTCCTGATGGGCGCGATCGCGAACATGGCCCCGGACAAGTACCGCGTGGTGCTGTCGCAGGTGCCGTTCGTCGACGTGGTCACCACCATGCTCGACGCCAGCATCCCGCTGACCACCAACGAGTACGACGAGTGGGGCAATCCGGAGAAGAAGGACTACTACGACTACATGCTGTCGTACTCGCCTTACGACAACCTCAAGGCGCAGGCGTATCCGGCGATGTTCGTAGGCACCGGCCTGTGGGATTCGCAGGTGCAGTACTGGGAGCCGGCGAAGTACGTGGCGCGTCTGCGCGACCTGGATACGGGCAAGCAGCCGGTGCTGTTCCGCACCAACATGGACGCCGGCCACGGCGGCAAGTCGGGCCGCTTCCGCCGCTTCCGCGAACAGGCGGAGATGTACTCGTTCATGATCGACCAGATGCAGGTCAGCGCGGACATCGTGGCGAAGTGAGTCGATGCATGCGCTCGCGCCGGTAGCGCGCGGTGCGGTGATCGGGCAGGCCCGGCGATGCCGGGCTTGTTCGTTTCTGGGGGGTTGCGCAAGGGTTGCGCTTGGTGCGACGGGCAGGTTCGGCCTGGGCCAAGCGAAGGCGTCGGGACTGAAGCTCCTCCGATAGAGACCTAGGTATGTCGCGCAAGCCGCGATGGCTACCTGTAGGAGCGGCGTGAGCCGCGACCGGGACAACGCAACTACGGCGTGAGCTGCGGCGTGGATGCGACCCCGCGGTCGCGGCTCGCGCCGCTCCTACACGGGGCTTCACGGATCTTCGCGAACATCCGTGGGCGGAAGGTGCCGAGGTTCGGTGAATCGGAAAGCGAAGCGAACTCGTAAGTGAAAAGAAGGCCGGGACGCACGCTTCTTCCCCGCAGAAGCGCAAGCGGCAATAACTATCTGTAGGAGCGGCGCAAGCCGCGACCGGGACAATGCAACTACGGCGTGAGTTGCGACGTAGGCGCGATCCCGCGGTCGCGGCTCGCGCCGCTCCTACAGGGAGCATCAAAGACCTTCGCGAATACTTTTGATTTATCGACGGGAGGAAGAGGCTGGGGTTCGGTAAACGACACGATATCGCGAGGTCTATGCGCGAGGGCCTCCAGCCCATACGTTCCACTCGAACCACGCCAACCCAACACCCGATCCACCCGCGGCGCTTGAAACCGTGCCGACGCCCGCCATGTGTTTCCCATCCACCGCACGGCTGCATACTTCCGGCATGTCCGTTCCACCTTCTCCCTCCGATCCAGGCGCCGATCCCGACGCCGGACCGCGAGCCGACCGCGCCGCGTCCGAGCCCCCAGCGCCGATCGAGCCGCCCGTCTCGCGCCCGCGCAGCCGCTTTCGCTGGGCTTGGTGGCTGCTGGCCTATACCAGCCTGGGCCTGGGCATCGTCGGCATCGTCGTGCCCGGCCTGCCGACGGTGCCGTTCGTGCTGCTGTCGGCGTTCGCCGCCGCGCGCGGCTCCGAGCGCCTGCACGCGCGGTTGCTGGCGCACCGCCAGTTCGGCCCGATGATCCGCGACTGGCAGGCGCACGGCGCGGTCAGCCGGCGGGCCAAGTGGCTGGCGGTGTCGATGATGTCGGCCTGCGCGGTGATCATGTTCCTGACCTCGCCCAAGCTGTGGATGGCGATGACCGGCACGGCGATCATGGCCGTGGTGGCGATCTGGCTGTGGCGCCGGCCGGAGCCGCCGGCGGATCGCGGCTCGCGGTGAAGGTTTCCCAGCCGCGCAGCTTGCGCGGCCGGCAGGCGGCATGGTCTGAACGAGCCGCAGCTCGCGCCGCCGGTTGCGTCGTCCTCAACACCCACGGCAACCCGCGCCGAAGCTAACCTACCTTCGGCGCCATCCCCATCTTTTCCAGAGTCAGCGTCTCATCGGCCCGGCCCCAGCCGCCGTCGGCGACTTCCTCGACCAGCACCATCGAATACGGGCGCACGCCCTCGCCGAAGTATTCGACGAACATCGCGGTGGTGCGGTGGATGATCTCCTCCTTGCGGGCGTGATCGAGAATGCCCTCGGGGAATTTATAATTTGCGAACGGCATGGCGATTTGTCCTTGGTGGTGATGGACGCGGGGTCCGTGCGGCGCATTGTTGTTGTGCGCTCCGGCGCGATAAAGCCGGCCCGGTTGCGAAGTGAATTCATCCAGCCGCAACAATCGCCCCGCCGCCGTCGCGCCCGCGCCAGGCCCATCAGCTGAACCCGTCCATGTCCGCGGGCCCGATCGGCCCCGCCCGTGGGTTCGTTTCCGCCGCCCCTGCGGGCTACACTTCGACCCATGAATGCACGCCACGCCACGCCCCTCGTTCTGACCGCGCTGACCCTCGCCCTGACCGCTTGCGGCAACAAGGGCCCGTTGGTCCTGCCGACCCAGCCCGCGCCGCAGGAAGCGCCGGCGGCCAAGCCCGGCGAAGTGCCGGTGTCCATTTCCAACGCCAACGACCCGCCGGTCGCGACCAAGCCGGCGACCAAGTCGCTGCCTACGCCGCCGCTGGACAGCGTGCTGACCCCGCCGACCACCCAGGACGGCAAGGACAGCAAGGACGCCAAGGACAAGGACGGCGAGACCCAGGACGGCGATGGCGCGGGCGAGACCAAGCCGGCCGAGCCGACGCCCGCCGGCGGCTGAGACCATGGCCGAATCCACCGCCGCGTCCGCATCGCCGGGTTCGGGCGCTACCGGCACCGGCAAGATGCGCTTCAGCAAGATGCACGGCGCCGGCAACGACTTCGTGGTGCTGGACCTGCGCGGCGGCCTCGCGCCGCCCGATGCCGACACCTGCCGCCGCCTCGCCGACCGTCATTTCGGGGTCGGCTGCGATCAGCTGCTGACCATCGAAGATCCGCTCAGCGACGGCGCCGTCGCTTCGTATCGGATCTGGAACGCCGACGGTTCGACCTCGCAGCAATGCGGCAACGGCGCGCGCTGCATCGCCGCCTGGCTGGTACGCGATGGCGCGGCTTCAAACAGCGCCGACGCCGACGGCGGCTTCTTCGTCGACAGCCCGGCCGGCCGCCACGCGGTGCAACCCCTGGGCGGCGACGCCTACCGCATCGGCATGGGCCGGCCCGAGTTCGAACCCGCGCGCATTCCTCTGCTCGGCTATGCCGCGCGCCAGGATCAATACGTGCTCGACATCCACGACACCGTGTTCGGTTTCGGCGCGGTGTCGATGGGCAATCCGCATGCGGTCATCGAAGTCGACGACGTCGACATCGCGCCGGTCGAAAGCATCGGCCCGCTGCTGCAATCGAGTTCGGCGTTTCCCGAATCGGCCAACGTGGGTTTCGTCCAGGTGATCGCGCCGGACCGGATCAAGCTGCGTGTGTACGAGCGCGGTTCCGGCGAAACCCTCGCCTGCGGCAGCGGCGCCTGCGCCGCCGCCGCGGTGCTGATGCAACGCGGCCGCGTCGGCCGCGACGTGCGCGTGCAGTTGCCCGGCGGCGAACTGCGCATCGTCTGGCCCGACGCCGAGTCGGCGCTGTCGATGTCCGGCCCGACCGCATTCGTCTTCGAAGGAGAGTGGAACCGATGAGCGACAGATTCGGCGACAAGCCGGCCGACCAGCTCGGCGCGCACGAAATCGCCAACTGGCTGCGCCGCCATCCGCGCTTCCTGCAGCAATTCCCCGACCTGTCGCTGAGCCTGGTGGTGCCGCGCGAGGAAGGTTCGGCCGCGTCGCTGGCGAGCTATCAGCTCGAAGTGCTGCGCGACAAGAACCGCGAACTCTCGCGCCGCCTGCACGAACTGTTCGGCAACGCCCAGGACAACGAACGCCTGGCCGTGCGCACCCACCAATTGACCCTCGCGCTGATGCGCCAGGACAACGCCGCCGACACCCTGCGCGCGATGGCAGCGAGCCTGGCCGAGGATTTCAACGGCGACCTGGTTCGGCTGATCGTGTTCAAGCCCTATGACGGTTTGAGCGACAACGAGTGGCTGCAGATCATCGACGAATCCGATCCGCGCCTGCAGCCGTTCCGCGACGCGCTGAGCGACGGCGAACCGCTGTGCGGCCGTCTGCAGCCGGAAAAGCACGCGGTGCTGTATGGCGAGCGCGCCGCTGACGTGCAGTCCACCGCGTTGCTGCCGTTGCCGGGCAGCGGCCTGATCGCGGTCGGTAGCCGCGACCCGAACCGTTTCTTCCCCGGCATGGGCACGCTGTTCCTGCGCATGATGGGCGAATCGCTGGCGGTGGCGTTGCGCCGTTACGACTGACGCGCGCGCCGCCATTGGAACCAGGGAGAGGTTCATGTTCGGTTTGTTCAAAGGCAACAAGCGCCTGCCCGACGACGTGCAACGGCGGGTCGAGGGCTCGGCTTCGCAGGCCGCGCGCGCACTCGCGCGCAACGACGCCGACGGCCGTCAGCAGGCGTATCGGCATTGCCTGGAAGCGCTGGAATTGCTGCCCGATCCGCCGGGGCAGTGGCCGCAGGCGGCGCAATTGTTCGCCACGCTCGGCGATGTGTACTGGCAGTCCGGCGACTTCGAAACCGCGTTGAACGCCTACATCGACGCGATCTCCTGCCGCGACGCGCTCGGCGAGGCGGCGCTGCACCTGCGCCTGGGCCGGGCGCACTACGAACTCGGCGACAGCGATCGCGCCGCCGACGAACTGTGCCGCGCCTATCTGGCCAGCGCGCACGCCGGCCGTGGCTTGGCCATATTCGAAGGCGAGGACCCGAAATACTTCGAGTTCCTCAAGACCCGCATGCAGGCGCCGCAAGAAGGCTGGTAGCGCGCGGATCAAGCCTCGTCGCGCATCGCCGCGACGCCGAAGCGAGTACGATCGCAGGGCATGAACGCCGTCGAAACATTTCTCGATCACCTGCGCGTGGAGCGGCGCATGTCCGCGCATACGCTCGATGCGTACCAGCGCGATCTGGCCGCGTTGTGGCTGTGGGCGGAAGAGAGCGGACGCGGCGACGTGATGGCCTTGCAGACCGAGGACCTGCGCGCGTTCATCGCCGCCGAACGCCGGCGTGGGCTGACCCCCAAGAGCCTGCAGCGGCGCTTGTCGGCGTGCCGAAGCTTTTATCTGTGGCAGGTCAAGCAAGGCCATCTGGCCGCCAGTCCGGCCGCGGCGATCCGCGCGCCGAAAGCGCCGCGCAAACTGCCGCAGGTGCTCGATCCGGACGAAGCCAAGGTGCTGGTCGAAGTGCCGACCGATGTGCCGCTGGGCTTGCGCGATCGCGCCGTGCTGGAACTGTTCTATTCGTCCGGCGTGCGCCTGAGCGAACTGTGCGCCTTGCGTTGGCGCGATCTGGACCTCGACGACGGCCTGGTCACCGTGCTCGGCAAGGGCGGCAAGCAACGCATCGTGCCGCTGGGCTCGCATGCGCGCGCCGCCTTGCGCGAGTGGCGCGCATCGACCGGCGCGGGCAACGATGCGCAGATTTTTCCCGGACGCGGCGGCGGCCCGATCACGCCGCGCGCGGTGCAACTGCGCATTCGCCAACTCGCCCAGCGCCAGGGCCTGTTCAAGCGCGTGCATCCGCATCTGCTGCGACATTCCTTCGCCAGTCACATCCTGGAATCCTCCGGCGATCTGCGCGGCGTGCAGGAACTGCTCGGCCACGCCGATATCGCCACCACCCAGATCTATACACATCTGGATTTCCAGCATCTGGCGAAGGTTTATGACGCGGCGCATCCTCGGGCCAAGCGGAAGAAGCAGGAATGAGTGGAGAGGAGTGAGGAGTGAGTAAGAGCCGGGCCTTGCTGTTACTTACCCCTCACTCCTCTCCACTCACTTCTGCTCCCCGCTCCCCTTGACAAGCGGTCCGGCGACCCCATCCAGGGTTACAGCATCCTGGAGGTCGCAATGGACCCGAGTCAGAATCCCAACGTATTTCACGCCACCACGATCGTCTCGGTACGCCGCGACGGCCGCGTCGCCGTGGCCGGCGACGGTCAGGTGACGCTTGGTCACACCGTCATGAAGTCGAACGCGCGCAAGGTGCGCCGCCTGGGCCGCGACGGCCAGGTGTTGGCCGGTTTCGCCGGCGCCGCCGCCGACGCATTCACCTTGTTCGAACTGTTCGAAGCCAAGCTGGAAAAACACGGCCAGCTGACCCGCGCCGCGGTCGAACTGGCCAAGGACTGGCGCACCGAACGACGCCTTGGAAAACTCGAAGCGCTGCTCGCGGTGGCCGACAAGGAAACGTCGTTGATCATCAGCGGCACGGGCGATGTGATCGAGCCCGAAGACGGCATCATCGCGATCGGTTCGGGCGGCATGTACGCGCTGTCCGCCGCGCGCGCGCTGATGGCCCACACCCAGCTCGACGCGCGCACCATCGCCACCGAGTCGATCGGCATCGCCGGCGATGTGTGCATTTATACGAATCGCAATGTGGTGGTGGAAGAGCTGTAAGGCCGAGATTCGGTATTCGGGATAAGGGATTCGCAAAGCGATCCGTCCCGCACCGACACCTTGCACCGGCTCTTGCCAATCCCGAATCCCCAATCCCGAATCCCGGCACTCATGAAACCCGACAACACCCACGCCACCATGACCCCGCGCGAAATCGTGCAGGAACTCGATCGCCACATCGTCGGTCAGCACGCGGCCAAGCGCGCGGTCGCGATCGCGCTGCGCAACCGCTGGCGGCGCATGCAGCTCGACGACGATCTGCGCAACGAAGTCATGCCCAAGAACATCCTGATGATCGGCCCGACTGGCGTCGGCAAGACCGAGATCGCGCGCCGCCTGGCGACGCTCGCCAACGCGCCGTTCGTCAAGGTCGAGGCCACGCGCTTCACCGAAGTCGGCTACGTCGGCAAGGACGTCGAGCAGATCGTGCGCGATCTGGCCGACACCGCGGTCAAGCTGTATCGCGAACAGGCCAAGACCCGCGTGCGCACCCAGGCCGAAGACCGCGCCGAGGACCGCATCCTCGACGCGCTGCTGCCCAAGCGCGTGCCCGGCGGTTTCGGCTTCGGCGCGGAAACCCCGGCCGCCGATCATAGCGCGCCCGACAGCGACACCCGCGCCAAACTGCGCAAGCAATTGCGCAGCGGCGAGCTGGACGAACGCGAGATCGAAATCGAAACCTCGCTCAACGTCGGCGTCGACATCATGGCGCCGCCGGGCATGGAGGAAATGGGCCAGCAGCTGCGGCAGATGTTCTCGCAGGTGTCGGGCGGCAAGAGCCAGAAGAAGCACCTCACGATCAAGGCCGCGCGTCCGCAGCTGATCGAAGAGGAGGCCGGCAAGCTCGTCAACGAAGACGACATCCGTCAGGCCGCGATCGAAGCCTGCGAGCAGCACGGCATCGTGTTCATCGACGAGATCGACAAGGTCGCCAAGCGCGGCGAGTCGGGCATGAGCGGCGGCGACGTCAGCCGCGAAGGCGTGCAGCGCGATCTGTTGCCGTTGGTCGAGGGCTCGACCGTGAGCACCAAGTACGGCGCGGTCAAGACCGACCACATCCTGTTCATCGCGTCGGGCGCGTTCCATCTGGCCAAACCCAGCGACCTGATTCCCGAGTTGCAGGGCCGCTTCCCGATCCGGGTCGAGCTGACCGCGCTGACCAAGGACGATTTCGTCCGCATCCTGACCGAGCCGAAGGCGGCGCTGACCACTCAGTACGTCGAACTGCTCAAGACCGAGGGCGTGAATCTGCAGTTCACCGCCGATGCGGTGGATCGTCTGGCCGAGATCGCCGCGCAGGTCAACGAGCGCCAGGAGAACATCGGCGCGCGTCGTCTGCATACGGTGCTTGAGCGTCTGCTCGATACCTTGAGCTACGAGGCGCCCGATCGCGATGGTCAGGCAGTGACGATCGATCGCGCCTATGTCGACGAGCATCTGGGCGAGTTGGTGCAGGATCCGGATTTGAGTCGTTACATCCTGTAATTCGCGCCGGTAATTCGCGGGCGCTTCCAAGCCCCTCTCCCGCTTGCGGGAGAGGGGTTGGGGTGAGGGGAGCAAGGTTGCGTCGCCTGAGCGACATCGCTGCAGTCAAAGCTCCAAGCCCCTCACCCTAGCCCTCTCCCGCAAGCGGGAGAGGGAACACTGTCGCGGCGATTAGCCGATATACCCACACGATCTATCGCGCAACCAGTCCGAAATCCGCACCCGCTCTGCTACCGTGTCGCCCCATGGACGACACCGCACTCGCGCGACGGACCGACACCGCGCGCACCGCCTTGGTCATCGGCGCCAATGGTTTTCTTGCCGGCTATCTGATCGCCGCCCTGCATCGCCACGGTTGGCGCGTGCTGCGTGGCGTCCGCGACAGCGGCCGCGCCTTGCGCGAGGACGAACGCGCCGCCGACCTTGCCCGCATGACCACGCCCGATGCCTGGCGCGACAGCCTGCGCGGGGTCGATGCGGTGGTCAACGTCGCCGGCATCCTGCGCGAGACCGGCGTGCAGACCTTTCAGACCATCCATGTCGACGGTCCACTTGCGTTGGCGCAGGCCTGCGTTGACTTCGGCGTCCCACGCTTCGTGCAGATCTCCGCGCTCGGCCAGGCCGAGGACGGCGGTTTTCTCGCCTCCAAGCACCGTTTCGATGAGGCCTTGCTCGCGCTGCCGTTGAGCGCGGTGGCGCTGCGTCCGTCGATCGTCTACGCCGCTTCGGGTTCCTACGGCGGCACCTCGCTGTTGCGCGCGCTGGCCGCGTTTCCGGGCTGGCAGTTGCTGCCCGGCGACGGCCACTGGCCGCTGCAGCCGGTCGCGGCCGAAGACCTCGGCGAGATCGCCGCGCGCGCCGCGGCGGGCACGCAACGCGGCATCTACGAAATCGGCGGCCCGCGCACGATGTCCTTGCGCGAGTACCAGACCCAGTGGCGGCGCTGGCTGCGCATCGACGGCAGCCGCGCGATCGATTTCCCGCAGTCGCTGGTGTCGCTGCAGGTCGCGATCAGCGAACGGCTCGGCCGCGGGCCGGTCGGCGAAACCATGTGGCGCATGCTCCGGCGCGGCAACATCACTGCGGCGGATGCGCCGGCGCGGGTGCAGGCCGACTTCGGTCACGCCGCGCGTGATCTGCCGCAGGTGCTCGCGGCCACGCCGAGCCAGGTCCAGGACCGTTGGCAGGCGCAGTTGTATTTCCTCGCGCCGACCTTGCGCTTGGCGATCGTCGCGCTGTGGCTGATTTCAGCCGTGACCGGATGGCTCACACCGGCGGCGACGATCGAAGCGATGACCGCCGGTTCGCCGATGCAGGCGCTGCAGCCGGTGTTGTTGGCGCGCGCGACCGCGACGCTCGATGCTGTGCTCGCCGCAGGGCTGTTGATCGGCTGGCGGCCGCGCTGGATGCTCGGCCTGATGGGCATCAGCGTGCTGGCCTACACCGTGGTGTTCGGCGCCTTGCTGCCGATGCAGTGGCTCGATCCGCTCGGCGGACTGGCCAAGAATCTGGTGGTGCTGCCGGCGCTCGCGGTGGCCTGGGTGTTGGCGGACAGGAGATAAACCGATGCTCTATCTGTGGGTGAAGTGGATACACATCCTGTCGTCGACCTTGCTGTTCGGCACCGGCCTGGGCATCGCGTTCTTCTTCTGGATCGCGCACAAGCGCGGCGACGCGAAGGTGATCGCCGAGACCGCGCGCACGGTGGTGATCGCCGATGCCTGCTTCACCGCGCCGGCGGTGATCGTGCAGTTCGCCACCGGCGTGTGGCTGATGCTGCACTTGGGCATGCCGCCGTCGGTGTTCTGGCTCAAGACCGCGCTGGTGCTGTTCTTCGTGGTCGGCGCGTGCTGGCTGCCGGTGCTGTGGTTGCAGGCGCGGGCGAAGCGGCTGGCGAGCGAAGCCGCGGCCGCGGGCGAACCGTTGTCGCCGGCGTATCACCGCACGATGCGCTGGTGGTTCTGGCTCGGTTGGCCGGCGTTCCTGAGCGTGATGGCGATCTTCTGGCTGATGGTGCTCAAGCCGATCTGAGCACGCCGGTCCGGACGTGCCTGTGTGAGCGTGGCGCTCAGCGCCAGCGCCGCAGGATCACCCCGATCGCCGGGAATTCGTCGCTGCCCGCGAGCCGGCCGTTGCGGCGTTCGATCTCGACGAAGCCTTCGGAGCGATACAAGCGCAGCGCCGGTTCGTTGCCGTCCAGCGCCTGAGTCCCGACCACCGGCCCGCAATCGGCCAGTGCGTGCCGCAACAGGCTGCGTCCGACCCCGCGGCGGTACGCGTCGGGGTGGACGTACAACCAGTTCAGCGTATGCCGCTGATAAGCGACAAAGCCCTGCACGACGCCGTCGAGCAGGCCGACATCGAGCCGGCCCTCGAACAGACCCTCGCTGTGCGCGGTGCGCGCCAGGCTGCGGAACGCGGCGGGATTCGCGCTGAGTGTCAATTCGTCCAGGCGCGCGCGATCGTGGATTTCGCACAGGCGCGGCCAGTCGCCCAGCACGTAGGGTCGGATCAGCACCGCGGATTGGAAAGGCACCGAATCTGAGTCGGACATCGCCAGCACGCTTGCGCACGAAAACCGGTGGAAACAGACTTTTCCCGAATCCCGAATCCCGAATCCCGAATCCCGAATCCCGAATCCCGAATCCCGAATCCCGACCTCAATCCTCGCCGATGTCCTCGTTCCAGACATCCGGATTGGCGGCGATGTAACCGCCGAGCATTTCGATGCATTCCTGGTCGGCCAGATCGATCACCTTGACCCCGGCCTCGCGCAGCCAATCCACGCCGCCGCTGAAGTTGACCGATTCGCCGACCACCACCGTGCCGATGTTGAACTGGCGCACCAAGCCGCTGCAGTACCAGCACGGCGCGAGCGTGGTGACCATGATCGTGTCGCGGTAACGGCGCTGGCGGCCGGCCTTGCGGAAGGCGTCGGTTTCGCCGTGAACGGACGGATCGTTCTCCTGGATGCGGCGATTGTGGCCGCAGCCGAGCAGGCGGCCGTCGTCGTGGAACAGCGCCGCGCCGATCGGAATGCCGCCCTCGGCCAAGCCCTGACGGGCTTCGGCGACGGCGGTGGCGAGTAGGGCGCGGTAGTCGGGGGTGGCGATCATGTGGGATTCCTGAGCGATGGCCGCCAGTCTGGCGCGAGCGCGGCGCCGGGTCGAGTGCGGGGTGCGTTGATGGGCGAGGTGCGGGGGCGCTGATGAGGCGATCGCACCCCAGGCCCGTCATTCCCGCGAACGCGGGAATCCAGCGACTTTCGGCAAGGGCGATGCATTGGCGGATGGCGCGTGGATCATCTGTTCGGAGTCAGCGCGGCCACGTTTCAAGTCACTGGATTCCCGCGTTCGCGGGAATGACGGCTGGGAGGTTCGTGCGAACGGCAGGTCGGCCGATTGGTAGCAATGACGGGCTGAGAGATTCGAAGCGGCGGTTGGTATCAGACAGGTTGCAACGGCAGGTATAAGGCGCGGCGTCGAGCAAAGCCGCCCTCAACCCGACCCCACCCCCCGCCCACGCCGCAACAGATCGACGTGTGGAATCCCATCCTCGTCGTACGGCTCCGACGACGGCTCGAACCCATACCGCCCGTAATACCCGAGCAGATGCGCCTGCGCGCCGATCTGAATATCCGCGCCCGGCCAGACGCGTTCGATCGCGCCCAGCGCCGCTTCCAGCATCGGACCGCCGACACCGCGTCCGCGGTGGCTCGCGGCGGTCAGCACGCGGCCGAAACTGACCTGCGGAAAACTCAGCCCCGGCGGCAGGATGCGCAGGTAGGCGGCGAGGGTGCCGTCGGCGTCGCGCCCGAACAGATGTAGGGCCTGCGGATGGCGGTCCTTGCCGTCGGGATCGAGGTACACACAGTTCTGTTCGATCACGAACACTTCCGCGCGCAGGCGCAGCAGGTCGTACAGCTCGTCCAGGCTCAGTTCGGCGTAGGGCTTGCTCTGCCAGGTCAGGTTCGCGGTCATCGCGAGATGATGCCAAAACTTCGCGGAAGCGACGCGGACAGCGGCCTCGTGGCAGGGGCTCGGCCCCGCCTTGCGCCTGGGGCGTCGCGCCGGACGGAACGCTCCGGAGCTGAAGCCGCGCCCACAAAAAGCCGGCGGCGCGGAACAGGGCAGGGCCGCGATACCGCCCCGGCGCGGCAAACCGTCTCACCTGCCGCTTGCGCCGCCCCGTGCGATAATCGGCCCATGAGCGAATCCACCCCCAAGCCCGACACCACCCACTTCGGTTTCCGCGACGTTCCGCGCGAGCAAAAGCGCAAGCTGGTCGGCGAAGTGTTCTCCTCGGTCGCCAGCAACTACGACCTGATGAACGACCTGATGAGCCTGGGCATCCATCGGGTCTGGAAGCGCTATTTCACCGCCACCGCGCAGGTCCGCCGCGGCGACCGCGTGCTCGATCTGGCCGGCGGCACCGGCGACATCGCAGCGCTCCTGCGCGACCGGGTCGGCGACCGCGGCGTGATCGTGCTGGGCGACATCAACCAGGACATGCTGCGGGTCGGTCGCGACCGCATGACCGATCGCGGCCGCGTGTCGGGGTTCGAATACGTGCAGCTCAACGCCGAGTCGCTGCCGTTCCCGGATGCGAGTTTCGACCTGGTCACCATCGCCTTCGGCCTGCGCAACGTCACCGACAAGGACGCCGCGCTGCGCGAGATGCTGCGCGTGCTCAAGGTCGGCGGCCAGGCGCGCGTGCTCGAATTTTCCGAAGTGAAGGCCGAGTGGTTCAAGCCGATCTACGACTTCCACTCGTTCAACGTGCTGCCGCGTCTGGGCAAGCTGTTCGCCAACGACAGCGAGAGCTATCGCTATCTGTCCGAGAGCATCCGCAAGCACCCGCCGCAGGACGAGCTCAAGCAGATGATGGTTGACGCGGGCTTCGCGCGCGTGGATTACAAGAATCTGAGCGCGGGTATCTGCGCGATTCATACTGGGTATAAGGCGTAACGCCGCCAGCGGCGCACAGGCATAAGTCGAGCGATCGTTCGAGAGCGTCGCTGCTATTTTTCGCGTATCTCGCGTCTAGCGTGTATCCCGTTTGACTTATTAACCCCCAAGTCCGTCATCCCCGCGAAGGCGGGGATCCAGGGCTTCACCGCGGCATGACTCTGAAGTCTCTGGATCCCCGCCTGCGCGGGGATGACGAGCAAAAGCCGACGCATGCGCAATGACAATCCGCGTGCAGCGACAACAGCGTCGCAACTCTCAATTCGTCATTCCCGCGAACGCGGGAATCCAGCGACTTTTGTGCAAGGGCGGGACGTTGATGGATGGCGAGTGAACCACTCTTTGATATCGGCGCGGCAACGTTCAAGTCACTGGATTCCCGCGTTCGCGGGAATGACGGCCTGGAAGGGGCGCAGGCACGGCTAGGAAGCACCAGCTCGCGGACCTCGCTGCATTGATCAACTAAGCACCGCGGTCCCAGCAACCAACCCGCGTCCGCTACCTTAAGCCGAAAACCCACCATCCACCGAAATCGCCGTACCCGTAATGAAATTCCCACCCGGCCCGGCCAGATGCGCCACCGTCGCGGCGACATCCTCGGCGCGGCCGAATTCGCCCAGCGGCAAACCGGCGCGCTGGTGATCGGCGCCTTCGCCGTCGGCCGGGTTCATGTCGGTATCGACCGGGCCGGGCTGAACCACGTTGACGGTGATCCCACGCTTGCCCAGGTCCTGCGCCAGCCCCTTGCTCAGGCCGAGCACCGCGGCCTTGCTCATCGAGTACAAGGTCATCCCCGGCGCGCCGACGCGCTCGCCCAGGCAACTGCCGATGGTGATGATGCGGCCGCCGCGCGGCAGGTGTTTGGATGCGGCCTGCGCGGCCACGAATGGCGCGCGTACATGGATCGCCATCACCCGCTCGTAGCTCTCGGCGCTCTCGTCCTCGAACGGACCGTAGGGAAATACGCCGGCGTTGTTGACCACGATGTCGATGCGGCCGAATTCGGCGACCGTGCGTTCGACCGCGGCGATCACTGCCTGCGGATCGGCGCTGTCGGCGGCCAGCGCGAGCGCGCGGCGGCCGCCGGCCTGAATCCGCTGGGCGACCGCGTTGGCCTGGTCGGCTGCGCGCGCGTAGGTCAGCACTACGTCGGCGCCGTCGTCGGCCAGGCGTTTGGCGATCGCCGCGCCGATGCCGCGGCTGCCGCCGGTGACCAGGGCGACTTTTCCTGCGAGGGGAAGGCTCATGTCGAGGGTTTCCGAAAGGTGGGAGTAGGGCGTCCACGCTAGCCCGGTCGCGGCGGTTGCGCAGCGGGGGCGGTCAGGACGATGCGTATTGCTGTCGTGGTCGGAGCGAATTCGGTTCTGTGGGTTTCGTCGCGTTGGAGCGGAAAGCGTCGGGGCTGAAGCCCCTCCCACAGAAACTTCGTGGCTTTGTCGCGCACTGGACAGATCCAGCGTCTGGCGTCGCGTTTCATTCGCGTAACCGTATCGGCCACATGGCCGCGGAATCTTTCTCGCGAGAGGGCTTCGGCCCGAACCCCGCACCGGCAAGATCGCCGCATCGCCCACGATCCAGCCCACCGCGACCCATCCCCGCGACCTGCCAACATGCACAAGCCCAGCGCCGGGGCGAGGCGCTACACTCGGGCCCTCACCCGCTGCCGTGGTTTTCCATGCGTACCTCGATCCTGACCGTTTGCCTTGTCGCGGCCCTGACCGCCGCCGCCGGTTGCTCGCGCGATGCCGCGCCGGCCGCCGACGCTTCCAAGACCACCGCGACGCCGGAGGCCAAAGTGACCGACACCGCCGTAGCCGCGGCCGACCGCGACGAACATTCCTACGCCCAGCCCGATCTGGTGCGCATCGACGATCTGGCCCTGCTGCTCGCGGTCGATTTCGCCAGCAAGACCCTGACCGGCAGCGCGACCTACACCCTGGCGTGGACCGATCCGAAGGCCAACCAGCTCGTGCTCGACACGCGCGACCTGAAGATCGAAAAGATCGTCGGCGAACGCGACGACGGCAAGTGGGTCGACCTCAAGTACAGCCTCGCCGACGCCGACAAGACCCTCGGCAGCAAGCTCACCATCGAAGCGCCGGATCGCAACAAGCGCATCCGCGTGAGCTACGCGACTTCGCCGAGCGCGTCGGGCCTGCAGTGGCTGGAACCGTCGATGACTCAGGGCAAGAAAACGCCCTTCATGTTCAGCCAGTCGCAGCAGATCCACGCGCGTTCGTGGGTGCCGCTGCAGGATACGCCGAGCGTGCGCTTCACCTACACCGCGCATGTCACCGCGCCGAAGGACGCGATGGTGCTGATGAGCGCCGACAACGATCCCAAGGCGGCGCGCGACGGCGACTACGAATTCAAGATGCCGCAGAAGATCCCGTCGTATCTGCTCGCGATCGCGGCCGGCGATCTGGTGTTCCAGCCGATCTCCAACCGCAGCGGCGTGTGGGCCGAGCCGGGCATGGTCAAAAAGGCCGCGACCGAGTTCGTCGACACCGAAAAGATGATGGAGACCACGGAGAAGTTGTACGGCCCGTATCGCTGGGAGCGTTACGACATCCTGGTGCTGCCGCCGTCGTTCCCGTACGGCGGCATGGAGAACCCGCGCCTGACCTTCGCCACGCCGACCGTGATCGTCGGCGACAAGTCGCTGGTGTCGCTGGTCGCGCATGAGCTGGCGCACAGCTGGTCGGGCAACCTGGTGACCTTCAGCAGCAGCAAGGACGCCTGGCTCAACGAAGGCTTCACCAGCTACGTCGAGAACCGCATCGTCGAGGCGCTGTACGGCAAGGAGCGCTCCGACATGGAGAGCGTGATCGGCCGCAACGAGCTCGCCGCCGAATTCAAGACCATCGATCCCAAGCTGCAGGCGCTGGCGCTCAAGCCCGGCGTGCTCAAGGACCCGGACGAAGCCAGCAGCGCGACCGTCTACACCAAGGGCGCGTGGTTCCTGCAGTTCCTCGAACAGCGCTACGGCCGCGAGGTGTTCGATCCGTTCCTGCGCGACTACTTCAATCACTTCGCGTTCCAGAGCATCGCGACCACCCAGTTCGTCGACTACGCCAAGGCCAACCTGCTCGCCAAGCATCCGGGCAAGGTCAGCGAAGCCGAGCTGGACGAATGGATCTACGGGTCGGGCATTCCGAAGTCGGCGCCGGCCACGGTGTCGCCGCGTTTCGACGCGGTAGATGCCGCGCGCAAGACCTGGGTCGACGGCGGCGCGCTGCCGGACAAGGCGCTGACCGCGAAGTGGACCACCCAGGAATGGGTGCATTTCATCGAAGGCATGCCGGAAAAACTCAGCGTCGATCAGCTCGGCGCGCTGGATGCGGCGTACAAGTTCACCGGCACGCCGAACGGCGAGATCGCCCAGCGCTGGTATCCGCTGACGGTGCGCAGCGGTTATCACCAGGCCGACCAGGCCATCGCCGCGTTCCTCACCACCATCGGCCGGCGCAAGCTGATCATGCCGACCTACGGCGAACTGGTGAAAACGCCCGAAGGCCTGAAGCTGGCCGAGGACACCTTCGCCAAGGCCAAGCCGGGTTATCACCCGATCACCACCGGTTCGGTCGAGGCGGTGATCGCCAAGGCCAAGGAGCCGGCGCAGCCGTCGGCGGCCGGTCAGTAAGCCGGTCCGGCAGCGCAAGCGCATGAGCCTGCGACGCATCATCAAGACGGTCGCCCTCGGGGCGGCCGTTTTGTTGTGCGCGCTGTTCGTGTGGCTGTGGTGGGATCCGTATCGCGTCGTGCTGGCCGATTTCGCCCGCCAGCGCATCGCCGCCGGACTGACCCGCAACGCGGTCAAGATCGACGATCAGCGCTGGGTCTACGCCTACAACGACGACGCGCCGGCGAACGCGCCGACCATCGTCATGATCCACGGCTTCACCGGCGGCAAGGAAAACTGGTATCCGCTCGCGCAGCGGCTGCACGGCCGCTATCGCATCTTCATCCCGGATCTGCCGGGCTGGGGCGAGAGCGAGCGCAAGCAGGGCGGGGATTACGGATTCGTCGCCCAGAACGATCGCGTCGCGCGCTTCATCGAACAGGTCGCGCGCAAGGACGGCAGCCCGATCGTATTGCTCGGCCATTCGATGGGCGGCGGCATCGTCGCGCTGACCACTGCGCGGCATCCGCAACTGGTCGATCGGTTTGGTCTGTTCGATGCAGCCGGCGTGCGCTTCAAGGACAACCGGTTCGGCATCGAGGTGCTGGACGGCAAGAATCCGTTCGCGGTCGACGACGCCGCATCGCTGCAACGCTACATCGACACCGTGTTCTTCGATCCGCGCACCAAGCCGTCGATCCCGTGGCCGGCCGACGGCATCTATATCGAACGGCGCAAGCGCGATGCGGCGTTCGAGCAATCCGTGCTCGACAAGATCGGCCGCGGCGACGAGCGCTTTCTGCCCGGCATCGAGGCCGCGCGCATCGCTCAACCGGCGCTGCTGCTATGGTGCCGGCAGGACGCGGTGATCGATGCCAGTGCGCTGGAGTTGTACGCGGCGCAACTGCCGCAAGCGCAGCGCGTATTGCTCGACGGTTGCGGCCACATGTCGATCGTCGAACGTCCCGATGCGGCCGCGCAGGCCGTGACCCAACTGATAGACAAGGGCCAAGCACGATGAATACCCGTACCGCCACCTTGCTGCTCGCCGCCGCGATGATTCTCGCTGCCTGCGAAAAGCCCGATCCCAAGATCGCCGAAGCGGCCAAGGCCGCGCAGCAGGAACAGGCCGCGGCGACCGCGGCCAAGGATTTCGACGGCGCCTACGGTCAGCAGAACTGGGAAATGGCCGCGGCCTATGGCGAGATCGTCACCTCCAAGTATCCGGGCACGCCGACCGCCGATCGGGTGCGGCCGCTGTACGAGGAAGCGCAGGGCAAGGCCAAGCTGGCGCGCGAGCAGCGCCGGGTCGAGTCGCTGTGGTCGTACATGAGCACGCCGGTCAAGACCGACAAGGGCAAGGACGGCACCCAGTTGTCGGCGTCGCTGTACGCGAAAGCCAACGTCGAAACCGATGGCCGCACGCCGCGCCCGGTGCAGCTGATCTTCCGCGATCATCCCGATTGGGGCCGCAGCAGCTACCTCGTATTGCAGGTCGGCGATTTCAATTGCTACGGCGGCTGCAAGCTCAAGGTCGGCATCGACGGCAAGATCAAGACCATGGCCGGACGCAGGCCAAAGACCGACGAAGCGATCGCGATGTTCATCGAGGACGAACGCGGCCTGTGGCGCATGCTCGACAAGGCCAAGGAACTGACCATCGAGTTCCCGGTCAAGGCCGGCGGCACGCGCACGGCGACGTTCGAAGTCGGCGGGTTGAAGCAGGACAAATTGCCGGGTTGGAAGTGATGATCGGCGTGCGCGGCGCTTGCGGTCTGGCGATGTTCGGCTTGATGCTTTCCGCGGTGTTTTTCGCCGGGCGCGCCGACGCCGTCGAGGGTAATCGCGAGAAATTCAAAGTCAGCAAGCTCGTGGGCGAGCGCGGCATGGAGCAGCCCGACGTGCCGCAACCGCCGCAGCGCGATTCGCCGCGAGGTCGCGCGTTGGCCGCGTTGGCCGCGATCGAAGGGCCGCTGACCTTGTACTCGTTGCAGCCTTTTATGCCGCCGACATCGCCGCCGCGGCGCGGCGCTTACGGCAGCCCCGAATACATCGCCGCGGAAAAGCGCGACGATGAATTATGGGAGCGCAGCCAGCGCGAATGGTGCGCGCGCGACGACTGTTTGGCCAGCAACAAGGTGCTGGGAAAGGTCGCGGTGAACAGCAAGAACGATCGTGCTCAGGTGATCAAGGCCCTGCGCGAATCGCTCGGAAAAATCCCTGGATACGTTTCGATGTGTCTTCCCGAGTACCGGCATAGTGTCGCGTTCGTATCGGGTGGACACTACTACGACGTGCTGTTGTGTTACCAATGCGGACAGGTTCGGGTCATCATCGACGGCGACGACGAAGGCGGCAACGGCCAGACCTACTCGATGGGCAGTCAGGCCGCATTGAACGCGATCCTGCGCAAGGCGGGGATTCCACTGGCGAAAGCGTCGTGGGGACCGTCGAAAGAATGAGCTCGCTTTTCGATGGCGCGACCGCGTCGGCGGCGACGCCGTTGCCGACCGCTGAAACGGCGCCTGTGATTCACGACGCAACGCAGCCGTGAAGCAACGCATCGTACGAATCTCGATGTGGATCGCCGCGCTGATCCTGCTCGCGGCCGTGGGCGTGGCCGCGGCCTGGTGGATGTTCCTTCGCTGGCAACCCGATCGCGAACGTTTTCCCTTACGCGGCATCGACGTATCGCACCATCAGGCCGCGATCGACTGGCCCGCGGTCGCGCGCGACGACGTCGCCTTCGTCTATCTAAAGTCCAGCGAAGGCGGCGACCACCGCGACCGGCGCTTCGCCGAGAACTGGCGCGCCGCGCGCGCGGCCGGCATCGCCACCGGCGCGTATCACTTCTTCACCTTCTGCCGCAGTGGTGCCGAGCAGGCGCGCAACTTCATCGACGCGGTGCCGGTCGCCGCCGATGCCTTGCCGCCGGCGGTGGACCTGGAGTTCGGCGGCAACTGCGGCAAGACCCCGGACGACGCGACCCTGCGCCGCGAACTCGATGCCTACCTGCAAGCGGTCGAACACGCCTACGCGAAACCGGCGCTGCTGTACGTCACGCCGGAATTCCTCGCGGCATATCGCCAGGCATTGCCGCCGCGCGCGCTGTGGCGGCGCGCGATCGTGCGCGCGCCCGACGCGAGCGCGCCGTGGGTGCTGTGGCAGTACCACAACCGCGCTCGCGTCGCCGGCATCGTCGGTCCGGTCGATCTGAACGTGTTCGACGGCGACGCGGCCGCGTTCGCGCGTTGGCGCGGCGGCAAGGTGCCGTCGCAGCCGCGCGCGGGCGTCGAGGCGGACAAGCAGGCGCCTTGAGCGAACCGTGATCGCCGCGTGAGCAATCCCCGCACATCGATCGCCGACAGCCGGACGGGTGAGCGCGGCGTTGTTTCACGAGTGCTTGCAGGCCATCGCGCGTCGCGCGTCGTATCAGTGCTTGAAGCAATCCGCCTTGGCCCCGTCGACTCGGCGGTACTGCAACACCGTGCCCGGCGCGACATCGAAACGCCGCCCGTCGAGCATCGCGCCGTCGCGCTGGACGTAGCCGCTCAGGCACGGCGCGAAATCCGCCGCGCGCAACGGCGAATCGCCGCCGTCGAGCACAAAACGGCGGAACACCGCGGCATCGCCCGCCGGCATGCCCGCGGTGATCGCTGCGATCAAGGCGGTGTTGTCGACGCGGTACGCCGGTTGCTTGCGCGCCTTGAGTATCAAGGCCCGCAGCACTTCGTCGAGTCCGCGCCGTCCATCGCTGGCGCGCCGCAGCGACAGTTCGGCCTGCCACGCGGCGAGATAACCACGGCGATACAGCAACTGCTCGGCATCCGGATCGCTCCAGAAGCGGTCGCCCGCCGCATCGGCGCCGAGCCCGCGACGCTTGACCAGGTTGTAACGCAGGATGCGTTCGTTGAAGGCATCCAGCGCCTGCGCCGAATCGAACAGGCCGGCACGGGTCAGCACGCGCACCGCGAAGAACTCGGTGAAACCTTCGGTGAACCAATAACCGCGCGGCTCCTTGCGGTCGTCGCCCTGGATCGACAGCCGCAGCGTCTGCCCGATCCATTGGTGCGAGTACTCGTGCGCCAGCAGCCAGCGCATCAAACCGCGTTCGTCGTGATCGCGCAGATCGTAATCGGCCGCGACATACGTGGTGAACGCACGTTGCAGGCCGGTGCCGCCGCCGATGCGTATGCCTTTTTCCTCGCCGCCGGTCGCGCCATGCAGGCCGATCAGAAACCACGGCTGGCTGTCGCGGTAAAACGCGCGCACGCCGCCGAGCACGGCGCGAACGTCAGCGTCGAAGGCGCGACGGTCGAAGCCCGGCGCCATCGCCGACAGCGCGACGCCGATCTTGCCGTCGGGGGTGTCGAGCGTGCTCAGGTGGATGGCGCCGCCGACGAACAGGCTGTTGCGTAGCGTCGCAAGTTGAACCGGGGTGGTTGCGAGATGCGCGCCGGGGCCGAACGAAGAGGCGAAGTGCGCGTCGTCGGCGACAGCGCGCGCATCGAACTCGAACGCGATGGTGTCGCTGCCACGCGCGCTTGTCGGCAACACCAGGGCGGTGTGCCCGACCAGATGCAGCATGCCGGCATGCACGATCGGCCGATGCACGGCCATCGGTTCGGCGCCGAGCACGGATGGGCCGCTGGGCGCGATGCGATAACGCACGGTCAGCGGCTGGCCGGGCGCGTTGCGCACCGTCCAGCCCGACACGTCTTGATTGACGCTCAACGCGCGTCCGCTTTCATCCTCGACGCGCAAGTCGCGGATGAGCCGGCGCGCGTCGCGTACGTCGGCCCATTGGTCTTCGTTGGCGAAGGTGGTGCGCCCGTCGCTGTCGCCGCGCGTGCGCAGCGACACGCTGAGGCCGCGTTCGGCGTCGAGTCGCTCCAGGCGCAGCGCGATCGGAATCGGCGAAGTGGCGGCCGACGCCAGCGGCGCCAGTACGGCCAGCACGACCAGTATTGGCAAGCCGCACAAACGACGCGGCATGTCTCGTTCCATGAGCAGATTCCTCGGCGATGTTCGGTTGAGCGGAGGTTTCGCGGGCGACGTCCCGGGTGTTCGAACGTACTCGATCGCGCTGGAACACGTCCGAGTGTCCGAAGCTGTCTGGATCGATTCTAAGCCGATACGACGGCGTCATGGCGAGGCGGTCATGAGCGCGCGAAGAAACATTGCGCCGGTCTCGACGGAGTGTTCGCGTCGCGGCTTGCGCCCCTTGTGCACGCGGATTGCACACCCACGCGACGACCGAGGTATCGCAAAAACAAACAAAAATCCCGGCCGAAGCCGGGATTGTCCGCACCACATCGCGATGTATACCGAAGCCAGAATCCGCTCTAACGATTCCCGACTCCCACTCCCGATTCCCGCTGTTAAAGCGCGTACCCAAACTGCTGCCGGAACTGCTCGGCGAATTCCTCGTAATCGAAGCGCTGGTTCTGCGTGCCCGGATGCTCGACCTTCAACGCGCCCATCAGATTCGCCATGCGGCCGATCGTCAGCCAGTCGTAGCCCTTCTCGATGCCGAAGATCAGGCCGGCGCGGAACGCATCGCCGCAGCCGGTCGGATCGGTCACGCGGCGCTCGTGCGCCGGCGGGATGTCGTAACTCTTTTCGGCGGTGTGGATCTGCGAGCCGTGCGGGCCGCGCGTGGTGATGTAGGCCTTCACCCGCTTGACGATGTCGCTCTCGCTCCAGCCGGTGCGCTCTTGCAGCAGGTTGGATTCGTAATCGTTGACGGTGACGTAGTCGGCTTGCTCGATGAAATGACGCAGCTCTTCGCCGTTGAACAACGGCATCGCCTGGCCCGGATCGAAGATGAAGGGAATGCCCAATTCCGCGAATTCGGTGGCGTTCTGGATCATGCCTTCGCGGCCGTCGGGACTGACGATGCCGAAGGTCACGCCCTTCACGTCGCGCACGTGGTTTTCGTACGAACGCATCATCGCGCCGGGATGGAACGCGGTGATCTGGTTGTTGTCGTGATCGGTCGTGATGAACGCCTGCGGCGTGAACAGCTCCGGGATTTCCTTGACGCACTCAAGGCGGATCTTCTGTTCTTCGAACCACTCGCGATACGGACCGAAATCCTGGCCGACGGTCGCCATCGGAATCGGATCGCCGCCCAGCAGCTTGAGGTTGTACGCGATGTTGCCGGCGCAGCCGCCGAACTCGCGGCGCATGCGCGGCACCAGGAACGACACGTTCAAGATGTGAACCTTGTCCGGCAGGATGTGGTTCTTGAACTGGTCCGGGAACACCATGATGGTGTCGTAGGCCAGCGAGCCGCAAATCAGTGCAGACATGGTCACCCCAAATAAAAGTCGCGAATGCGAAAGCGGGCGGTGAAAGACCGCCCGGCGGCGTAGGGTAGCGGGTGGGCGCGCGGGCGGCCAGTTTTTTGCGCTCGGCCCGACGCCGGCGGGCACCGCGAGGGTCCCGCGGCGGCCCGCTCGGCCGGTCCCGGTCCAACCCCGAAACCGGTCGCGACAGGCAGCCGGCAGGCCGCTGACCTAGGGTTATCCCCAGGGGTGCCGGGCCCGATCCGGACCCACTCGCTGAATAGCGCAGGTCGAGCGAAACCGTTGATTTTCCTTGCTCGCAGGGGGGGCGGTTGCTAGGCTTATGCCCCCGCTCGCCCCAACTTTTAACGGCCCAATCCCCCGATGTTCAAGAAGTTTCGCGGCATGTTCTCCAATGACCTGTCCATCGACCTGGGCACGGCCAACACCCTCATTTATGTGCGCGGGCAAGGGATTGTCCTGAACGAGCCGTCCGTGGTCGCAGTGCGCCAGGACCGGCTGATCGGCGGAAATCGGACCGTGGCGGCGGTCGGCGGCGAGGCCAAGCAGATGCTCGGTCGCACCCCCGGCCACATCACCACGATCCGGCCGATGAAGGACGGCGTCATCGCCGACTTCACCTACACCGAGGAAATGCTCAAGCATTTCATCCGCAAGGTGCACAAATCGCGCTTCCTGCGCCCGAGCCCGCGCGTGCTGGTGTGCGTGCCGTGCGGCTCGACCCAGGTCGAGCGCCGCGCGATCAAGGAATCGGCCGAAGAGGCCGGCGCGCGCGAGGTTTACCTGATCGAAGAACCGATGGCCGCGGCGATCGGCGCCGGCATGCCGGTGACCGAGGCGCGCGGCTCGATGGTCGTCGACGTCGGCGGCGGCACCACCGAGGTCGCGGTGATCGCGCTCAACGGCATCGTCTACTCGGCGTCGGTCCGCATCGGCGGCGACCGCTTCGACGAATCCATCATCAACTACGTGCGCCGCACCTACGGCACCCTGATCGGCGAAGCCACGGCCGAGCGGATCAAGCTCGAGATCGGCTGCGCCTACCCGCAGGAACGCGCCGCGACGATCGAGATCTCCGGCCGTAACCTCGCCGAGGGCGTGCCGAAGATGGTGCGGATCAACTCCAACGAAGTGCTCGAAGCGCTGCGCGAGCCGCTGGCCGGCATCGTCGCGGCGATCAAGCTGGCGCTGGAGCAGACCCCGCCGGAACTGTGCGCCGACGTCGCCGAGCGCGGCATCGTGCTCACCGGCGGCGGCGCGCTGCTGCGCGACCTGGATCGCCTGATCAGCGAGGAAACCGGCCTGCACGTGCAGGTCGCCGACGATCCGCTGACCTGCGTCGCCCGCGGCGGTGGCCGCGCGCTGGAGCTGGTCGACATGCACGGCAACGAGTTTTTCGCGCCGGAGTGAGTGGAGCCGGGAATCGGGAGTGGGGAAGCGGGAGTCGTGAAAGCCCGTTCGCCGCGTCTGGTTCCTTCGACGCTCAGGCGTTAGTGTCAGCAGTTACCTCGCAAGCGCGCGCAGCGATCCGTCGCTGCGTTCTCGCTTCTACGAATCCCGACTCCCGAACCCCGACTCCCGGCCCCAATGCCCCCCTACGCCGGTCCATCCACCGCAGCCCGTAGCGGCGAAGTCGCCGACACGTTGCGCCTGATGGCGTACCTGGCGTTGGCGCTGACCCTGATCGTGCTCGATCACCGCGGCGGCTGGCTCAATCAAGCGCGCAAACAGACCGCGACCCTGGTCGCGCCGCTGTGGGCGGTCGCCGGCTGGCCCGGGCGGCTGATCGAGCGGGTCAGCGACGACGCCGGCACCATGAGTCAGCTGACCGAAGAAAACCGCAAGCTGCGCAACGACGCGCTGGTCAATCAGGCGCGCATGGCGCGGTTGCAGTCGATCGCCGCCGATAACCTGCGTTTGCGCGGGCTGTTGGAAGCGGCGGAACGCGGCAATCTGGACGTGGTGCTCGCGCCGATCCTCGATATCGATCTCGACCCCACCCGCCAGCGCCTCGTGCTCGACGCCGGCAGCCGCGACAAGGTGCGCGTGGGCCAGAGCGTGATCGATGCCGGTGGCTTGCTCGGCCAGATCACCGGGATCACCCCGCTGCATGCCAGCGTGCTGCTGATCACCGACCCCTCGCATGCGGTGCCGGTGGTGGTCGCGCGCAACGGCGTGCGCCTGGTCGCGTACGGCGAAGGCCGCAGCGACAGCCTCAACCTGCGCAGCGTGCCGCTGTCCAGCGACGTGCGCGTCGGCGACATGCTGGTGACCTCGGGCCTGGGCGGACGCTTTCCGCCGGGTTTCCCGGTCGGCACCATCGCCGCGCTTAAGCCCGATGACAGCCGCGCGTTCCTGGTCGGCGAAGTGAAGCCCGCCGCGCAGCTCGATCGCGGCCGCGAAGTGCTGGTGCTGCTGTCGATCCCGCCGCCGCCGGCCGACCTTACCCAGTTCGACACCCAGCCCGCGCTGCCCGAAGCCCAGGCGGCGTCGAGTCCGGCCGCGCAGGCCGCGGCGACCCGTGCAGCGGCCGAAGCCGCTGCCGCGGTCGCGGCCGCGGCGGCCAAGCACAGCGCGAGGAAATCCAAGCCGCCGGCCACGGCTGCGTCCAATACGGCCGCGCGTCCCGGCGCCGGAGCCGGCGCAGCCAACACACCGGCCAGCAACAGCGCGAACGGCACGCGCGCCGCGGCCAATCAGGCCGCCGCCAGCCGCAACCCGCGCCCGCCCGCCAGCGGAACCGCCGCGAACGCACCCGCATCGCGTCCCGCGCAAACCGCGCCGACCACCACCCGCCCGCCCGCCGCCGCGCCCACGCGCGACGCCGCATCGCCGCCCGCCGAGAACCGCCCGTGACCCGCGCCCGCCACCATTGGGTGTTGCCGACCAGCCTGGTCGTCGCGCTGGCGCTGAGCCTGCTGCCGATGCCGCAGGTGCTGCTGCCGCTGCGGCCGTACTGGGTCGGGCTGGTGCTGGCGTACTGGGTGATCGAAGACCCCGACCGGGTCGGCCTGGGCTTCGCGTTTCTGGTCGGCCTGGCCGGCGACCTCGTCTCCGACGGCCTGCTTGGCGAACAGGCGCTGCGGCTGGTGGTGATGACCTTCATCCTGCAGCGCTTCCGCGCGCGGCTGCGCTTCTTCCCGCTGTCGCAGCAGGCGCTCGCGGTCGGCGGTCTGATGCTCAACGACCGCATCGTCACCGCCGCCATCCACATGGTCCTGCGCGAACCGGCGCTGCCGTCGGCGTTCTGGTTCTCGCCGCTGACCGGCATGCTGCTGTGGCCGTTGATCTTCCTGCTGCTGGACGCGCTGCGTCTGGGCAGCTGGCGGAGACGCTGAGATGGGCCCGCGCCGCCGCCTGCTCGGACGTCATCCGCTGAAGAAGCGGGTGCTGAAGAACACCGCGGCCGAGGCCGACCAGTTCCGCCTGCGCGCCGCTGTCGCCTTCGCCTGCGTGCTGATCGCGGTGATCGGCCTGGGCTTCTGGTACTTCCGCCTGCAGGTGTGGCAGCACGACGACTACGCCATGCGCTCGGAGGCCAACCGGGTCAAGCTGCGCCCGGTGGTGCCCGGCCGCGGCCTGATCTACGACCGCCAGGGCCGCATCCTGGCCGACAACGTGCCGGCGTTCCGGATCGAAGTCACCCCGAGCGAAGCCGGCGACAGCGAAGACTGGCTGCCGCAGCTGGCCAAGGTGGTCGCGCTGACGCCCGAGGACATCGCGCGGTTCGAAGACGAACGCCGCGCCTCGCGCGGATTCAAGCCGATCGTCCTGAAGATGCGGGTCAGCGACGAGGAAGTCGCCGCGTTCGCGGTCGACCGCTGGCGCTTCCCCGGCGTCGAACTGGTCTCCTACCTCAATCGCCGCTATCCCTACGGCGAATTGTTCGCGCACGTGATCGGCTACGTCGGCCGCATCGACACCAAGGACCAGGAGGCGATGGGGCGCAGCGTGCTGACCCACACCGGCAAGACCGGCCTGGAACGCTCCTACGAAGAACAACTGCGCGGCCAGATCGGTTACGAGCAGATCGAAACCAACGTCGACGGCCGCCCGATCCGCCAGGTCGGCCACGTCCCGGCCAAGCCCGGCGCCGACCTGCGCCTGAGCATCGACCTGGACCTGCAGCGCGCGATGGTCACCGCGTTCGGCGACATGGACGGCTCGGCGGTCGCGGTCGACCCGCGCACCGGCGAAGTGCTCGGCATGGTCAGCCTGCCGAGCTACGACAGCAATCTGTTCGTCAACGGCATCTCCAGCGTCGACTACAAGACCCTCAACGACGACCCCTCGCGCCCGCAGTTCAACCGCAACGTGCTCGGCGGCGGCCCGCCGGGCTCGACCATGAAACCGTTCATGGCCCTGGCCGGCCTCGACAGCGGTTTCCGCCGCGCCGAAGACAAGACTTTGTCGACCGGCGAATTCCATATCGCCGGGCAGAAGCGCGGCTATCGCGATTCGCACGGCGGCGGCCACGGTTGGGTGGACTTGCGCGAATCGATCGCGCAGTCGGTCAACACCTACTACTACAAGCTCGCGCTGGAGATGGGCATCGACCGCGTCGATCAGTACATGACGCGATATGGTTTTGGCCAGAAGACCGGCATCGACCTGTCCGGCGAAAACATCGGCATCCTGCCGTCGCCGGCGTGGAAGGCGAAGAACAACAAGAAGAAAGAAGGCTGGTACCCGGGCGAGACCGTGATCGCCGGCATCGGCCAGGGCTATTGGGTGGTGACCGCGCTGCAACTCGCGCGCGGCACCGCCGCGATCGCCGACGGCGGCAACCTGCGCCAGCTGCATCTGGTGCGCGAGATCCGCACCGGTTACGAATCGCCGTGGGTGCCCAAGGTGCTGCAACCCACCACCCGCATCACCGACAACCCCGCGCATCTGCAAGCCGTGCACGAAGGCATGGAAGCGACCATCCACGGCGGCCGCGGCACCGCGACGATGATGGCGCGCGGCGCGCCGTACCGCATGGCCGGCAAGACCGGCACCGCGCAGAAGGTCAGCCGCAAGGGCAACGTCAGCATGAATCCGCATTCGCTGCCGTTCCATCTGCGCCATCAGGCGCTGTTCGTCGGCTATGCGCCGGCCGACAACCCGACCATCGCGGTCGCGGTGGTGGTCGAACACGGCGGTTACGGCGGCAGCACTGCCGCGCCGATCGCGCGCAAGATTTTCGACGCCTGGCTGCTCGGCAAGATGCCCGAACCGATCGTGCCGAAGGACGCGCCCGCGCCGACCGTCGCGCCGCTGGCCGCCAACGGCGCCGCGCCTAAGCCCAGCGCCACCTCCAAACTCGGCGAAGCCGCCGCGCAGGCCGAACAGGACGCACCCAAGGGCCGCGCCGTCGCGGTCAACGGCGCCTGGGCCGAATCGGTCGCGCAGATCAACGCGCGCGTCGCCAACCAGCCCGGCCACACCCCGCAGGTGTTGCAAGGCCCGTCGATGCTGCGCCCGGCCTTGCCCGGCTACGTGCCGGAGCAGACGCCGAGCGAAGCGCCGCGCAGCGACGACGCGCTGATCGAACCCGACCTCGACCCCGATGCGGCCGACGACGACGCGGCGCCGGTGACGGCGCCGACCACGGGGCCGCGCCGGTGAAAGTGATCCTGCGCTACCTGTGGGACATGACCCAGCGCTTCACCCGCACGCTGGACCTGATGATGCTCGCCGCCTTGATCGCGTTGATGGCGATCGGCCTGGCGGTGCTGTACAGCGCCGGCGAACACTCGATGCGCATGGTGCTCGCGCAGGGCTCGCGCTTCGTCATCGGCCTGGCCGCGATGTGGGGTCTGTCGCGCATGTCGATGCCGCAACTGCGCAACTGGACCCCGGTGATCTACGCCGTGTCGATGATTCCGCTGCTGCTGGTGCTGGTGGTCGGCACCGGCAAGCACGGCCGTCACTGGATCGACCTGAAAGTCTTCTACTTCCAGCCGGCCGAACTGCTCAAGCTGAGCCTGCCGATGATGGTGGCGTGGTACCTCAACCGTCAGGCGCTGCCGCCGAAATTCTTCAACGTGATCGTCGCCGCCGTGCTGATCGGCGTGCCGACCGTGCTGATCCTGCTGCAACCCGACTTCGGCACCGCGATGCTGGTCGGCATCAGCGGCGCATTCGCCTTGTACCTCGCCGGCCTGTCGTGGTGGTGGTTCGCCGCCGCGTTCGGTGGCGTCTCCGCGATCGCCCCCGTCGCCTGGTTCTGGCTGCTGCGCCCGTACCAGAAAGACCGCATCCTGACCTTCCTCAACCCCGAGACCGACCCGCTGGGCACCGGCTGGAACATCATCCAGTCCAAGATCGCGATCGGCGCCGGCGGCATGACCGGTAAAGGCTGGCTGCAAGGCTCGCAATCGCACCTCAACTACCTGCCCGAACACACCACCGACTTCATTTTCGCCGTACTCAGCGAAGAATTCGGCTGGGTCGGCGTGGTTACCGTGCTGGGTCTGTACCTGTTCGTCGTAGGCCGCTGCCTGTGGATCGCCGCCGACGCGCGCGACGGCTACTCGCGATTGATCGCCGGCGCGTTGGGCTTGGCGTTCTTCGTCTACGTCATCGTCAACGGCGGCATGATTTCCGGCTTGCTGCCGGTGGTCGGCGTGCCGATGCCGTTGCTGAGCTATGGCGGCACGTCGGCCGTATCGCTGCTGGCCGGCCTGGGTGTAGTCATGGCCGTGCGTGCGCACAAGCCCGTGCACGGCGGCCGCTGACCACCCGTTCGCCGCGCAACCCCGGAGCACCCCTGTAGGAGCGGCGCAAGCCGCGACCGCGACCCCGCAACAACGACGAATCACCCAACGCCCGCCGCAAGGACCCACCCATGGGCTGCGACCTCTACCTCTACCCCGAACGTCGCGATAGTGAAGGCACCTTCCAGAAACTCCCCACACCGAAGGACCTGGACCAGCGTAACTACTGGCGCTACAGCTTCCTCGCTGGCGCACGCAATTCGTTCAACATCGTGCCCATCAGCGAACCGCGCGGCTTGCCCGCGGATGTCAGCGCCTACGTCGCATCCAACGCGGACCTTCAAGAAGGCGACACGACGATGCATTCCTGGCTGAGCCTGGAAGAGCTGCTCGCCTTCGACTACGACGCACCTTTGCGATTCCAGCAAGGCGGCCGCGGCCCGAACTGCGCCGAAGCCACCTACCGCGAATTCCTCGACGAACACTTTCTGCCCGACCTGATCGAACTGCAGTCGTCCGGCGCGGAACGCATCGTCTTCTGGTTCGTGGGCTGAGCACCCGCCCCCTGTAGGAGCGGCGTGAGCCGCGACCACGAACCCCACCACCCGCGCCACTCACCCGGCCGACCGCTCCCGCCCGCGCGACCGCTTTCCGCCATCGCCCGCCGCATCGTCCGAACCCGCCGCCCGCGCATCACCCGCCAACTGCTGCGCCAACTCCGGCCGCTGCAGGCAGAACCGTGCGTTTGCCGCTAACTCGCCCCAGCGCTGGGCGGATGCCAGTTCGTCGTCCGCTCGTTCGATCAAACGGCGTTGGTGTTCTGTCGAGAGCGGCTGTTCCAGCAATTCCAGCGCAACATCCAGCAAATCCCGCGCTTCGCCAACGGCACGATAGTGCAGGTCGGCGGCTTGGGTTTGCAGGTAGTCGAGTAGGCCGGGCTCCAGTCGAGCGAGATGCGCCGCCGATTGCGGCATCTCGGGGCTGGATTGCAGCAGTCGCAGCAATAAATCAGCAGACGCAGAGAAGGGGCTGAGCTGAGGCATGGGTGCATTCCTTGCAATGTGGTCGAAGCAACGTCAGTTCGCCGGATCGCAAGGGCAGGGCGGCCGACGCTCAAGGTAGTTATATCGACTTTTCCGATATCTAGAAAGTAGATATAGCGTCGTTTTGGTCTGAGCTACAGGAAGGCCACAACAAATGCCTAAGAAGTCAGTCCATCAGGACGAACACACGGTGCTTGTCCGTCTGCTCAAGGAGATGCGCCAAGCCTCTGGCATCACGCAGGTGGCGTTCGCGGAGGCGTTGGGACGATCTCAGTCGCACATCAGCGACATCGAAAGCGGGACTCGTCGCTTGGACTTGGTCCAGCTCCGGGACTATTGCGCGGTTTGTGGCGTATCTCTTACGGCGTTCGTGAAGCGTTTCGAAGTGGCGCTTCGCTAGATCCTTAGATGAACTGACGCGCCTCGGCAGGGGGGCGGCATGGAGTAATTTGAAGAGATTCACTTTGACTCTTGCGTTTTTTCATGTGGAAAGGGAATTCGCCAATGCCGAGCAAGGATATTCAGCTGGAATTGAGACGATGGTTCAATGGTACGGGTTTGCCACTGGAAATATCCGTTGCCAGGTCCCTGTTTCAAGCGGGATTTGGAACCTTGCACTCTGCTGTCTATTTAGACCCTGAGGCAGAAAAGGGGAGGGAGATTGATGTTCTAGCTTATAAGACAGACCCTTCTGGCTGCTTTCGTGCATTTATCGTGGTGGAGTGTAAGGCGAGCGATAAACCTTGGATTGTCCTCACCAACAGGCATCAGTACGGCGAGCACACAGCGCTGTCTTTGTCTTTGATGTCTCAACGCGCTCGACATTCAAGAGGTGATGAAATTTTCGAAAGTTTAGAAGCGTTTAACTCAGTATTCGGCAGGTCTAATGGTGGATATGCGCTGAAGCAAGCATTCTCAGGGCAAAATGATCAAGCATATGTTGCGTGTATGAGCGCTCTAAAGGCATCGGTAGCACTAGTTTCTCGTCAGAATGACGATCTGAGTTTTGCATTTCCTGTGATAGTGGTGGACTCTCCGATCTACGAGTACAGTGAATCGGAGGTTGGTGAGCAAGTTTTCAAAGAAGTGACTTCAAGTTTCTTTGAATTTAGCGCGTACTTGGATACCCATGTGCGAACGTTGATTAGAGTCGTTTCGAAAGAGGCGATCGAAAAGCATGCGTTGCAAGCACGGGCCATTGCCGGGAAGTATGAGGAGATTTATTCCGGTGAAATTTCTCGCCTTCTTAGTGCTTCAGGCATCAAGAGGTAGGTCGGAAATGGAAAGCGAGAAAAATAAAGCAGGGGCCAGAGTGGACTTATTCAAAGTCCACTCCAAAACAAGGGTCAGAGTAGTCTTTCTCTCTATTGCATGAGAAATGCCACTCTGCCCCCTGCTCTCTGGACTTTCGCTAAGTCCACTCTGACCCCTGTTTTCAGAATTGAACCTGCCCCGTTCTGCCGATTCCACGAACCTTGACTCGAGGGAGTTCTATGAACCGTCTCATCTTCTTAACTGCCGTCGCGCTGGCGGGATGCTCAACCCATCCGGTTGCTCTCGACAAAGCTGCGGCAGTGCCGGCGGATAAAGTCTTCGCCTTTCAGTCACCCGATATCGCAGCCAGTGGAAAACTGGTCATTGCACGGGATGCGGGATACATGGCCAGCGGGTGCCCCATGGCCTTCTACATTGATGGCACGCTGGCAGCTCATTTGCGTGCGGGCGAAACGACCACTCTGACGGTGCCCGCAGGCAATCGTATTCTTAGCGCTGGCCCTGCGGGCAAAGGTATATGCACTTGGGGCAACGAACAAGCTCATCGCCGGGAAACGTCCTATGCAGTGGAGGCCGGTACTACGGCGAAGATCAGACTAGCGATTACCCACGAAGGTGTGATCCAAGTGACGCCGACGGCATTCTGAGGGCAATACTAAAACGCGGGTCAGAGTGTTCTTTCTCTCAAAGAATTGAGAAAGGCCACTCTGACCCCTATTTTCCGCACAGGGTTCCGATTCGGTGCCCTTACACCAAGGATGTATTTTTCCACTCCGGAAGGCAAACGAGTCCTTCCGTAAGGCCTCGACGGCCTTCCGTAGTCGCGCGGACAGATTCAAAAGCACGAAGAAGCTTCTCCGGAACACCATTCGGCTTTGGAAAACAGGGGTCTGGAAAACAGGGGGCAGAGTAGTCTTCTCTCTATTGCATGAGAAATGCCACTCTGACCCCTGTTTTCCCCGGAAGTGAGTTCCGCATGTGATGCATTGATGGGGAGTGGTGAGCCAGTAATTCCCTTGCATGTGGTCTTTCCTCTCGGATTTCAGAGGTGGAAGTGTCGTCGTTAGAGCCGACTTTGGAATTCCACTTTAGTCCTGTTTGACGCATTGAAAAATAACAATAGCCAAGTATCTAGCTCTAAAGCCTTGGCCAACAAAGATGGCCGCATAGAGTCAAATCCTGCGTTCAATAACTTGATCTAGGTACGCAAAGGCTAAGCCGACTGCTGCGCAAATTAATTAGTTAAAGTATTGAATGCCAATTCAAATAATCGAGTACATCGTAGCAAGTAGAGGAATGAGAATGTCCATAAGCAAAGCTGAACTTGAAGTCATGAACGATCTTCTCGGTAAGGGCAAGAAGATCGCAGACATAGCAAAAAAATATCCCCAATACGACTACCGAGAAATATATTGGCAAGTTAACGACTACAGTTTTCTGGGAAAGAAGCGGGCGATTACTAATCGTTTGAAGCGATTGGTGAAGGAGAAGACCATGGAACAACGGCAAGTAACGGCGGACGAGGCGCAGGAGTTGCTTGATACGCTCTACAAACAACTTAAACATAATAGCGAGATGTTGATCGAAATCGACCGAATACTCCGCGGCGAAAAGTAGTGTGCGGCCACTTGTCAAAGTGGTCTGCTATCTGATTTTTGACAGAGTGGATGTCCGTAAGGAATGTATTTGGACGCACCCATGATTTAATCAGAATTTGTACAGCACATTGCTTGGGAGTTGGGCGCTGAGCTTCGGCTCTTGAGAGTCGCTGGGGTCAATTTCTAGGCAGTGGCCGGCGTAGTCGTTCTTTCTATGATGTGAAAAAAGGGATCAGAGTGGCCTTTCTCTCTATGAGTAGAGAAAGGCCACTCTGACCCCTGTTCTACGGTTATGGAGCCTGTCGAGTGGGACGGCAGTCGTTGTGAAAATGCATTGGCGCGCCGGCCCATGCAAGCGAACAAGATATTAACGATACAGCGGTGGTCGGTCGTCAAAATAGTCTATAAGACGCACAAGGAACTGGGTGTCCAATGAATACAGCAAGCAAGATATCGCCGACAAATCCACGTCTTGGGGCACTCTTGTCGGATGTGAGTCGCGGGAACATAAAAATCCCTGCGTTCCAGCGGGAGTATGTTTGGAAAGATGATCAAATAATGAGCCTGCTGGACTCGATTTATCGAGGCTATCCTGTCGGCTCGTTATTGCTTTGGAGTACTAAGGAGACTATCAATCATGAGAGAGATGTCGGTGGTTTTGCACTGCCATTGACGCCCATGGATTTTCCGGTCAATTACTTACTGGACGGTCAGCAGCGACTGACGACACTATTTGGAGTTTTCAATTCCGACGCTGCCACGAAGGATGCGGAACTGGCCTCTCGATTCGACGTTTCCTTTGTCCCCGCAACAGAGGAGTTTCTTCATTCAAGCGTAGCTGATCCAGCGAAAAGCATCAATTTAAGGACGATTCTAGACACCACAAAGCTGTTGCCAGAATTGGGGCGTTTCTCGTCAGAGGATCAAAAGGCTGTCGCTACTCTGACTGAGAGATTCAAGGACTATGAGTTTCCTGTGGTTACAATTCGGGACCGAACAAACATTGAGGTTTGTCGAATCTTTCAACGTATCAACTCTTCCGGTACGAGGCTTTCAACACTGGAATTGCTGTCTGCTTGGACGTGGTCTAATGAGTTCAATCTCATCAACGAAATAGCTGGGCTACTCGAAAAGCTAGAGGATGTTAACTACGGGGAGCTGAGTGAAGAACTTGTCCTCAGGTGCTTGACCGCTGTCGTGGTTGGAAAAATTGATGCGGAAGAATTGGTGGATATTCCGCCGAGCGATCTGATTGATGGTATGAGTCGGCTTAAACAGGCAATATTCGCATCTGTGGATTTTCTCGAAAAGGAACTGCGAATAAAAAACGTGGTATTCGTGCCTTTCCCCATTATGCTTGTCTCTCTCGTTGGATTTTTTTCCCGTAACTTGAAGCCTGACGCTTCGCAGCGTGGTAGTTTAAAACGTTGGTTCTGGCATTGTGCATTCACTCAAAAATACAAAGCCGGTACCAACACGGCGGTGCTAGAAGATCTTAGGAGTATGGAAAAGCTGGCTGAAGGAAAAGCGGTTTTTGATGAGGTCGCTAAAGTCAGTCCTGATATTTTTAGGAAGACATGGCGAGTAAACTCCACCGTTGCGAAAGCGTCGATTTGTATGTTGGCTCAGATGGAGCCGCGTAGTTTTTTGACTGGTGCGCTGGTGGATCTTGGCGTGGCGATGTCAGCGTACAACGCGCGTGAGTTTCATCACATATATCCTAAGGCCCATCTTTCGGCGCAGGGCATTCAATTTCATCAATCGAATATCATTGCTAACATTTGCTTGCTGAGTTCGTCAGATAACAGGGCGATATCTGATGAAAGCCCGGTCACTTACATGGCAAAGATTCCAAGCGAAAAAAAGGCGGATATTGCGGCGGGGGCTATTATCCCGATGGAAGTGTTCTCGGGCACGAAGAGTTATGCGGACTTCATTGCAGCGCGTTCCGTTGCGCTCGCAGCGGCTGCAGAAAAATTGATTTTTACTGGCGGTGTTTAGGTAGAAAAAGCAGGGTGGGATAAGCTTTCATTCTATGGGTCAAGAAAGGCTACTCGGCTCTACTTTTGATCTCCTTGGTGCTGGTTCGCCTGGAAAAATCCAATTATGGTTGGAATGGATCTGCGATGAGTTGATAAAAAATTCGGCGCCCACCGAGGGCGCCGAGTAAGGAGGAGTAGGATGACAGGCGAACTGTCACGCGCCCCCCGACTTTTCACTGCCAATTAGGGCAGTGTATTTAAGGTAGCCCGCACCGGCCGAGAGAAAATAAACCCATCGCGCCGATCCCAATTGACCGACCACGTCATCACGCCGCGGAAGGTGGGATAGGCCTGCTGCGGCCGGATGGTTCCGCAATTCTGCAACCGCGTCAGGCAGTTCAGCGCATTGGCGATCGTGGCCGACGAGGCCTGTCCGCTGTTGGCCGAGGACGGGCCCGAGGGCAGTCCCAACGCCACCTGGTCCGGGCGCAAGCCGTTGAAGGCGACGCCGGTGCCGTTGTTGGTTCGGAACCCTTCGATCAGCATCAGGCTGGCGCCGACCAGCATGTCGACCGAACCCTCGGCCAGGCCGTTCTGGCTGTACGGCGTGTACAGCGCGCCGTTGTTGTAGTACTGCACGTGGATCAGGTCCAGCTCCTGGCGCAGTCCGTCGATGATCGGCAGGTACGCGCCCCAGATGCCGCTGTAGGCGGTGAATCCGCCCTGCACGTACGGGTGCTCGGGCGCCATCGACAGATAGAACGACGGGCCGATGCGCGTGTTGAGCTGCTTGATGGCGGTGACCAGGTTGGTCTGCACGGCCGCGCCGTGGATGACGCCCGCGCCGCTTTCCAGATCGATGTCCACGCCGTCGAACCCGTAGTAGCGGATCAGGTCTTCCATGCTGTTGACGAAGTTCGTCACCTGCGTCGCATTGTTGAGGGTCACCGTGCCGTTCTGGCCGCCCAGCGACAGCACGACCTTCTTGCCACGCGCGCGCGCCGCGGCCACGTCGGTCCGGAACTGCGCTTCGGTGCCGGCGCCCGGATCGACCGTGAAGCTGACGGCGCCGTTGCCCGCATCGTCGCCGAAGGCCACCACGATGACGTCGAAGTCGTTGGAGACCTGGCTGATCGGGATGGTGGGGCCGGACGGATTGGTGAAGTTGTGCCAGTAACCCACCAACGCATGCCGCGGCAAGGTGTTGTCACTGCCACCAGCGCTGGTGGTCGCGCTGATCTGCGTGCCTTGGGCCGAGGCGTTGCCGGCGTTGTCGCGGGCGCGCACGCGGAAGGTGTAGGCCGTGGACGCGGTCAGGCCGGTGTTGCTGAAGGACGTACCGGCGGGCGAGCCGACCAGCGTGCCGTTGCGGTAGACGTCGTAGCCGGCGACGCCGCTGCCGCCCGCGTTGTCGGTGGAGGCGTTCCAGCTGAGGTTGACGCTGGACGAGGTCACCGACGTCGCGGCCAGTCCGGTCGGCACGCTCGGTGCGGTGGTGTCGGGCGTCCCGGTATTGACGGTGATGTTGGCCGCCGCGGACGTGGTGGTCGCGCCCGCGTTGTCGGTGGCGACCGCGGTGATCGCGTAGCTGCCCGCGGCCGCGTTGCTCCAGTTCGCGCTGTAAGGTGACGTGGTATCGACGCCGAGCGAGGTGCCGCCACGGAAGAACTGCACCTGAGTGACGGTGCCGTTGGCATCGGCCGCATTCGCCGTGACGGTGATGGTGGCGCCCGCGGTGAAGGTCGCGCCGTTCGCCGGGGCGGTCAACGTGACCGTCGGCGGCGTGTTGCCGCCGGCGCTGCAGACACCCAGATCCTGGTAGTAGCCGCAACTGGGGCAATGCGTGGGCGGCGTATTCCAGATCGAGGTCGTCGCCTGGTACAGCCGCCCCTGATACACGAGCTTGCTGCCCGCGTTATAGATGGTGGACGGATTCCATTCGGCGATCCCCGCGCAGCTGACGTTCTGCGCATGCGCGGGCGACAGCCCGGCCGCCAGCAAAACGCCGGACAGCAAGATTCCTGTCAATCGGATACTCATGAGGTGTGTTCTCCAGATACCGGGTGGATAGGGAAGGAGGCGGGCGCGCACGCGCCAACCTTTACCAGCCACGCGGCAGACGTGCTGCGGCGCGGCTGTTCCCCCCAGAGAACAATGACGACAGTGGTGCGGTCAGTTGCTGATCCGCGAAGTGCGCCGCATGCGTGTGCAGCGCTATCAGGCGCTGCCGACTGTGGTGCGCGGCGACCGGCCTGTCAAGTTATCCACTTTCGATTAATGCGGTGGTCGTCACGCTGCGGAATATGCTGTCATGCAGCGATGCGCGCGAGCGTCTGCAATCGTGTCGCACATCGGATAAACAGGGGGCGCAGTGGACTCTCCGTAAGTCCAATCTGATCTTTGTTTCCGCCTATTACCGGCCCCCTGTTTCGGACCCCGCTTCGTATCAATCCGCCTGAGAGTTCTCCATGAGCGTCGGCTACATCCTCGTCAACGCAACCCTTCGCGAACAGATCGCGTTCCGCCACCTGCCGGCATCGACCAAGCGCGAGATTGCCGGGCATCCGGCGGCGGCCGCCGTGGTGGCTTGGTATTTGTTGGAGCACCCCGGCGACGCCATTGCGTTCGTCAACGATCACGACGACGTGTGGCCGTTCGCGAGCGGCGCGTTCGGTGACTTGAGCGACTACGCCGACCTGACGGACCCGGTCGTCGCGGATCTGATCGCGGCCGGCATTCTGCGCGACGAGGGCATGGGCTATGTCGATGAGGACGATCCGACAGTCTTCGTCCGGAAGTTGACCAACATCTGGGGCTCGGACGATACGGTCGAATCCGGACCACACGGATCAACCTAGTCTTCTGCCTTGGACGTGAGAACGACCGCGCCTCTGTTTCCCTTCTTTTCGGTGCCCCGTGCACTATCGGTATGTATTTTTTCCATTCCGGAAGGCAAACGAGTCCTTCCGTAAGGCCTCGGAGGTCTTCCGTAGTCGCGCTGAGAGATTCGAGAGCACGAAAAAGCTTCTCCGGAATACCGATTCGGCTCTCGTGAAAGCCGAATCGGTGTTCCGGAATCCGATCGAGCCCTTCCGGAGCCCCAATGTGGTGCATGCGAATCCCGCGCTGGTCTTTGGTAATGCCGAAAAGAGATTCCGGAAGCCCGCGACGGGCTTCCGGAGTGCTTCGCTGGTATTCGCGAACACGAAATTCGTCTTCCGTAAGACCGGAACGGCTTACGCGATTACCGAATCGGTATTCCGAAGCAGCGTCGCGGTGTTCGGGAGCAACGCAGCGGCGTTCGCGTGCACCCGCGTGGTGCACGCGAAGGGTGGCGCGGCTCAAGCCAGAAGCCAAAAGCCCCGGGCCAGAGTCGATTTCTCAAGAACGCTCAACGCCGTGCTGCTTGCGCCTGATCAGCCAGCGGACTTGATCAACCAACATTGAGCCTAGTTTCGCTCTCCGCACTAAGGCAGCGTCGCCAGTATGGAAGGGAAAGCTGGGGCGCGTCTCAATGCACATTGTCCGAAAAGCGGTTTCGGCCTTCCCTGGAAGCAACGACATCTTCTCCCCAAGGCAATCGACATGCGAACTGGAAAAATCGTCGTATCAGCGCTCGCGCTATTGTTGATGTTGCCGGCCTGTTCGCTAGCCAAAGACCCCGGGGCGACGCAAGGCGCCGCCAAGATAAGCGCCGCGCAGAAGAGTCAGGAGCCGTCCTATCCCGCGGCACTCATAGGTCAGTGGGAACCAGGCCCCAACCCCTGCAAACTGCCGCTGACTTACGACAGCGACGGCGGTTTCAAGATCGCCGCCCGTCGGCTGCAAGGCTACGAGCACTCCGATACGCCGAAGCAGGTCCAGCAGATTTCCGCGATGCCGAAGGCGTGGCGTATCGAGGCGATAGAGGAACACGACGAAGACAAAGACCCGGTCGTGGATATCTACGTCCTGAGCGGCGACTACTTGACCGTGACGGACGGCGAGCGATCCACGACCTACAACAGGTGCCAGTGAGGCGAGTAGTGAGGAGTAAGACGGCTAATAGTGGCCTTTCTCTCTTTGGGTTGAGAAAAGCCCCGCCCGCCCCGTGTTTCACTGAAAACAGGAGCGGAGTGGGCTTCAAGTCCAGACAGCAGACAGAATAATTTTCTCCTTTAGAGCCGAGAAAGGCTAATCTGACCCTGTTTCGCGACGCTAGCCGATCAACTCAAGAAGGATTCCCATGGCGCTGAGCACGGAGCTGGACAAAGCGTTGAATCGCCGAGACGTACATAAGCAAGGCCACGAGTTGAGACGGCTTGCGACCATGTTTTCCAAAAATTCGCTTGATGGGATGCGCGTTGCCTTCAATAACACGGACACTAGTGGATACAGCGATTATCAAGTCGCCTTCGGGTGGATCGACAAGCGCCCGTATGCTGAGCTTCAGGGGTTGCAGTCTCGCGTGGAGCTCGGTGATCTAGCCATCATTGCACTCAACAAAGTCATCAGTCCTAAGCGACCGCCCCGCGACTTCACCGGTCGTTGCGCTCTGATGCAGGCGAAGCTTCAAGAACCAAACATATCCAATGCGCTCACGGTTTTATTCGGAAAAATCGATAAAAGTTCTCTCAATCAACAATATCTTCTATCGAATTGGGGTTGCTTCGATCTGTTTCCGCACAGCGTCGGCGGTCAAAAGATTGACACGTTTCATCTGAATTCAGGTCCGGGCTCCTACGGGTGGTTTATGGCTGCACACCGTGACTTCAACCACGCATGCAAGCAAAGCGCTGCTTGGCTTTGCGGCGCACCAATGGACGGAACAAGCTGCGATTACACAATTGGTGAGGTGATCGCCGCTGTCGCTTCATTTCGTCCCGATATCGACATTGGCGCCCGGTGCGTGCTCACCCCGGATCTTCACGGAAAGTCCTGCGACTGGGACAAACTGGTGGCTACATTGATCCAAGAATGCGTGTGCGCAGAGCTTCCGGCTGTAGCTCAAGCCGTTGCGGGATCTGGTAGTCGTATGGCGGGCATCCTCAAGATGATGTCTGCGGATACCCCGCTTGACCTAACCGTGCAAATGGCACAGCAGCCGCTGCGAAGCCCGGTGGAGACTAAAGACGGTGCGAACGTCTCTGCGGAGGACGCAGACGGTGGCTGGGATGCGGGCGAAGACCGCATGGGTGTACTGCTGATTACCCGCGTCGTGAGCGAACCGCACTAATCGTCAGTCGTTACAGACAACGGCAAGCATCGTCTGATGAAGGAAAAAAGGGGCAGAGTAGTTTTTCTCTTTACGAGTCGAGAAAGACTACTCTGGCCCTGTTCTACTGCGAAATGCCGAGCGCATCGTCCGTCGATGACTCAGCAGGTCATATGGAAAAGGTGCATCCCTAAAGTACTTCTCACGTCCGCGCGTCGAGCGCCAACAAGAGAGCGGCACATGATCAACGCGGGACGCTGGGCATTGATCCTGATGTTCTGGTTTATAGGCGTAGCGTGCGCGCTGGCTGGCAAGGTGTCGTTGCCGGGTGTCGTGACTTTGCTGTCCGGCGTTACATTGCCCGTGATCGCATCCAACTGGGCGTTCTCCCGCTCCCGCGCACGTCAGGGTAAGCCAGACGATTACACCGAAAGTCTGGCCGATTGGACTCACCTCAGCGGCCCGGATATCGCCGTATTGGCGCTGGCGGTGCTTGCGGGCGTGGGTTTGTTCGTCAGCGCTTTCGTCGTGTTCGGCGTAGGCGGCTGACCGTCAAGCGGACGCGGAAAAAACGCCCGGCACTCCGGAACTTGCCGATACTCCGCCTTTAGTCTTTATCGCTCAGCGCCGAAAAAGACCGCTGTGTCGTCTGTTTCGTCTGCTTCGTCTGTTTCAATCCCTTTTTTTGTCACTGAGCCCTTAGACTTTAAGTAAAACAGGGGCTGGGTGGACGCTGCCAAGTCCACTCAATCCCCTGTTTTCGTTCTGATCTGACTCAGCCATCCGCAAGGCCATGGGCGTATCACGGCGCGAGATGGTCAGTTGATCTAATGGATCGCGGCGGTACATCGCGGCTGCCGCTTTAGCCTCTACGAGCCGTCTGCAGTCCGCTTATCAAGGCAACTGCCAAGTTGCAGTGTCCCTGCGGTTTGAATCGAAGCCCACTGCCTATTTTTAGAATGGAGATGCACATGGATAGACGAGGATTCATCACGGTGGGCGCCGCGGGCGTGGCGTCCATGACGCTGCCGCAGAGTTCCGCATTCGTGCCGGCGCGCACAAGCGCGGACGCGGCTACGCCGCAGTCGATCGGCGGGGCGCCCGCGCCCGGTTCGCAATCGCTGCTGGCGACTACCGCCGGTTCGTCGGATGTGGCCAATCTCAAGCAGGCGCCGTACCTGGCGGCGGGCGATGGCGTCACCGACGACACCGCCGCGGTCCAGATGTGGCTGACCGACATTTCCCAGAACCGCAAGACCGGCGTGGTGCCGCCCGGCAACTACAAGCTCACCGCGCCGGTGACCGCGGCGCGCGGCGATTTCTGGCGAATCGTCGGTCACGGTCGTTACGCCTCGGCGTTCTTCTACGCCAGCGCGAATACCAACGTGAACATCTTCGAGATCGGCAATGCCGCGGCCAACTCGAACGGCGTGCAGATCAAGGGCATTTCGATCTTCTCCTACTACGACATGACCGGCGGCTTCGCGCTCAAGGCCAATCGGTTGGCGAATTCGTCCATTACCGACGTCACCTTCGGCGGCGAGTTGTACGCGAACTACACGGCGAACGGTGTATGGCTCAACGGCGCGCATCAGGTCTTTCTGACCGACTTCGACTGCCAGACCAAGGGCGACGGCATCCGGGTCAACGGCATCGATCTGCAATCGTGCTCGGACCTGTATCTGGACCACGGCTACTCGACCAACAACGGCGTCTGCGGTGTGCGCTGCGCGGGCGGCTTCGGCGGTCTGTATCTGGATGAGGTCGAAACTCTGGCGAACGGTACCGCCAATCTGATCATCGACAATTCGCAGCCGTCCGCGTCGCTGCCCGGTAACCGCGAAATCATCCTGGGCGCGAACTACATCGCCGACGGCGTCCACACGGTGTCGTCGTACGGCATCTATATCGACGATCCGGCGGCAAGCGGCGGGACGGTCGTTTCGCACGGTTTTATCGGGAGCTCCAAGCTGCACGGCGTCTACATCAAGACCTGGCCGCAGAGCAGCTTCGTCATGGGCGCCGGCCGTATCTTCAACAACCTTCAAGACGGCGTGCGGGTCGACGATGCGTCGACCTATGTGGTTCTCGGCGACGGCGTCAGCATCGACAACAATCGTGGTTGGGGCGTTCAATCGGTGCAGGGCAGCGAGAACGCGCGCATCTCGGCGCAGTTCGCGAGCAACAACCTGGGCGATATCTCCGAGAAGATCGGTGGCTGGCGGCAACATGCGCCCACGGCCGTGCCGCAGTCGGGCAGCTTTCAGGCGACGTGCGAGGTCCATTGGTCCGCCGAGGGCAAGACCATCCATTTCTCGGGCCACGTGGTCATCGCCAACAATCAGACCGCCAGTGGTTCGGTCATCGTTCCGCTACCCGTGCCGGCCCGCGCCAACAGCGTCCAGGTCTGCGGCGGGCGCGCGGACGCGGTGTCGGGGAAGATGCTGCAGGGCGTGATCCGCGGCGGTTCGCTGACCCTGGTGGCTTACGACAACACCTATCCGGGCCAGACCGGCGAGCGCCTGTGCTTCTCCGGGACGTACGAGGCCGCGTATTTGAACGAGGGTTATCGCTGATCCAGCGGCGCTGATTCCTAATAGGTAGCGATGGGCCCGTTCGCTCGTGCTGTGAGCGGCGGGCCCAAATTTTTTTCGGCGGACGAGATTGCATCAGGCTCGGATGATTGAGGTAAGCCGGCCAGGTCATGGTGCGCTCCAAACTTGGCCCGGCGCATACTTCAGTTCCGGGGTCGAAGTGGATCCCGGGGAAGTCGGTTCTGCCTTCCGTATTCGGCGTAAGCGACCAAACGCCACGCGCACGCGCAAGGCCGGAAAGGTTTGTCCAGGGATCAGGGGTAAGCCATGAGGTTTGACAGCGATCTCGCTCACAAGCACAGCGCCAATCATCGGCGGGAATTGGAAACCAGCGTGTTGTGCGGCTGTTTCTACTGCTTGTCTACTTTCGCTCCCGCCGCGATCGATGAATGGATCGATGCGCCGGACGATGCGCCGGACGGCAGTGATAGCGAAACCGGCACCACGGCCTTATGCCCGCGTTGCGGGGTCGACGCGGTGATTGGGTCGGCATCGGGCTTTCCGATCACGGACGAATTCCTGAGCGATATGCGCAGCCGTTGGTTCCCAGGGATGTGACGGGAACGTCGTGGGAGCGGGGCGCAATCGCTCTCTTTCTTGACGCCGAGAGAGGCCGCTTTCTCTACACTCACGGCTCGCCCCGCGGATCGAGGAGCCGACCATGCACTATTCCCGCCTTTGCGCACTGCTGATCGATTGCAATACACCGGACATCGATCAGGCCGCCCAATTTTGGGCCGATGCGTTGGGCCGACCAGTCGATCCCGATCATCCGGGAACCCGCGGCAACTACCGCATGCTGGAAACGCCACCGGACGAGCCGATCGTGCAGATCCAGAAGGTCGAGCATGAGAGCCGGGTTCATATCGACATCGAGACCGACGACATTCCCGCGGAGGTGGCGCGGCTGGAGGCTTTGGGCGCGCGCGTGGTCGATCGGCTGGAGCGATGGGTGGTGATGCAGGCGCCGACGGGGCAGCGGTTTTGCGTGGTGCGGGTTCAGCGCCCCGGATTTCCCAAGAACGCGTCGGCCTGGGATTGATTGGGCGAATGCGGATCGGCACAGTGATTGCCGGAACGGTTCGCTCAAGGCGCTGACAGTGTTGAAATCAGTGTTCCAAGCAATCCATGCCGGCGGCGATGCTGATCAACCGATACACAGCGCTCCACGACCTGAAAGGTGACTCATGGAACTCGGTGCATTTTCCGTCAGCCTGACTGTGAAGGATATCGAGACGTCCCGATCGTTCTACGAGAAGCTCGGCTTCTCGCCGATGGCCGGCGATCAGGCGCAGGGCTGGTTGATCCTGCGCAACGGGTCGACCGTGATCGGTCTGTTTCGCGGGATGTTCGACAAGAACATCCTGACCTTCAATCCGGGCTGGGATCAAAGCGCCAGCGCGTTGGCGTCGTTCACGGATGTGCGCGAGGTGCAGAAGTCGTTAGAGGCGCAGGGCGTCGAAATCACTACGCGAGCCGACCCGGACAGCACCGGCCCGGCGCATATCATCCTGTCCGATCCCGACGGCAACGTGATCATGCTCGATCAGCACGTTTAACTCGATCCGCCGGTTGGGCCTGCGTCGGTGTCGCTCGGCGTAGAGGTTGCCGATCCGCTGCATCTATGCGGTAGCGTTTCAACATCAGCGTAGGCGAGAGCAGGGGCCTGGCCACCGCCGGACACGCTCGCAACAAGTTCGTCCCGGCCGAAGACCGAGGCGCACCGCACGTTTATTGTTGCGAACCGTTCGCATTTGCTACCATTCCCCCAACAGCCGCTGCACACGCAGTCAGCCAGACCTCATCGATCGAGGCCGACTCCGTGTCCGCAACCCGATGCTTCCGCGCGCCCGCGCGGTCTCCGCTGTTCCTGTCCGTCCTCCTGGTCCTGTCGCTGCCGTTCGCGGCGGCGGCGCAGAGTTCGTCGTCCGCCCCGGCCGATGACGCGCAGACGCTCGACGCAGTGCGCGTCAACGCCTACCGCGTCACCTCGCACGCGCAGGGCGCGACCAAGACCGATACCTCGGTCGCCGAAACCCCGCAATCGATCGCGGTGATCGCGCGCGAGGAACTCGACGCGCGCGGCGTGCAGAATCTCAACGAGGCCATGCGCTACGTCGCCGGCGTGTCGCTGGAAAGTGGCGGCATCGACAACCGCGTCGACGACTTCCGCATCCGCGGCTACGACGCCGGCAGCTGGAGTAATAACGTCACCCTCGACGGCATGCGCGCGCCGCAGGGCAGTCAGTGGAATCGGACCATGTTTGACAGCTGGAACCTGGAGCGGGTGGAAGTGCTCAAGGGGCCGTCGGCGGTGATGTACGGCCAGGTCGCGCCGGGCGGCATGGTCAATCAGGTCAGCAAGACGCCGCAGCCGGATCAGCAGCAGGTGCTGCAACTGGGCTTGGACGCGCACGGCCAGTACAGCGCGGCGTTCGACGTCGGCACCGCCATGGCCGACGACGCGCATCTGCTGCGCCTGGTCGGTCTGTATCGCGACGGCGACACCCAGATCGATCACACCGAACAGAAGCATTGGTTTCTCGCGCCGAGCTATTCGTGGCAGATGGGCGAGCGCACCCGCCTGACCGTGCTTGGCCTGTATCAGAAGGACGAGGGCGGCTCGACCTATCAGTTCCTGCCGATGGACGGCACGCTGGTCGCTACCCGCTATGGCCGGATGAAGAACAGCACCTTCATCGGCGAGCCGAACTGGAACACCTTCAACCGCGATATCTGGACCGCGGGCTGGTTGTTCGAGCATGCCTTCAACGATCACTGGAGCCTGAGCCAGAGCGCGCGCCGCACCCACGTGGAATCGCTGTTCCGCACCGTGGTCACCAGCGGCGCGCTGAATCCGGATGGTCGCACTCAAAACCGCCGCGCAACCTGGGGCGAGGGCGAGTCCGACGGCGACACCGTCGATACCCGAGTGCAAGGCAAGTTCCGCACCGGCGCGCTGGCGCATACGCTGATCGTCGGCGTGGACTGGCAGAAGGCCGACTGGAACGGCGGCCGCGGCGCGATGAGCAATCCCGCGCCGATCGATATCTTCAAACCGGTGTATACCGGTTATGTGCCGGTTACCCGCTCGGTCGGCCTGTCGCGCGGCGTCAACGAACAATTCGGCGCCTATCTGCAGGATCAGGTCGCGGTCGGCAACTGGCGTTTCCTGCTCGGCGGCCGTTACGACCGCACCGACGACGACACCGCGACCGCGACTTACACCGTCGCCACCGGCCGGACCACGCCGTGGGCACGCACGCGTCTGAAGAACGAGGCGTTCACCGGTCGCGCCGGCGTGCTGTACGCGGCGGCGAACGGCTGGTCGCCGTATCTGAGCTACGCCGAGTCGTTCCAGCCGCCGACCACCGATATCAACCAAAGCCATACGCGCACGCCGTTCGATCCGATCACCGGCAAACAGTGGGAAGGCGGAATCAAATTCCAGCCCTCGGGCTTCGACGGATTGATCACGCTGTCGGCCTACGACCTGCGTCAGCAGAACATCCTCACCGACGATCCCGACCCGACCCACGTCACCTGCGGGTCGACCGGCGCCAGCCGTTGCCAGGTGCAGAGCGGCGAGGGACGCGTGCGCGGCCTGGAGCTGGAAGGGCGGGTCACCCCGCTGGAAGGCTTCAGCATCATCGGCGCGGCCTCGCGCATGGATTCGGAAATCACCCGCGGTACGCCCGACGTGCAGGGCAAGCAGCTGAGCATGGTGCCGGACTGGACCGCATCGATCTGGGCCGACTACACCCTGCAGCGCGGCGCGTTGCAGGGTCTGGGGTTCGCCGCCGGCGTGCGCCACAACGGTGAGAGCTACGGTGACAGCGCCAATCTCTACCGCATCCCGTCGTACACGGTGTTCGACGCGGCGATCCGTTATCGCATCGAAGGCGGCAACGGTCCGAGCACTCAGTTCGCGCTCAACATCGGCAACCTGAGCGACAAGACCTATGTGTCGACCTGCGGCGGCGTTTCGTCGTGCTTCTACGCCACCGGCCGCACGGTCGTGGCGAGCGTGCGGTTCGGCTGGTGATGCGCGATGGCGGCGCATTGCCACGCGTGTTCATCGCAGTCGGGTCGCGTCGGCCTCGCGCTGTGCGCATGACTAGGCAGGATAAAAACGCATGAACGTGTGGCTGTTGATTCCCGCGCTGCTGTTCGCGGTCGCGGCCGGTGGGTTGCTGTATCTCGCTTCGCCGCAGCAGCAATGGCGCGCCGCCGGGCCGTGGCCCGCGCGACGCGGCATTTGGCCGGGTGCGATCTGCGCACTGCTGTCGCTGGTGTTGCTGTGGCCGGCGATGGGGCCGGTCGAAGCGGTGGCGCTGTGGCTGACGGTGCTGATGCTGGTCACGACGCTGGCGCCGTTCCTCGGCGCCTGGCGTCATCAGCGTCGCCGGGTCAAGCCATGAGCGACAAACAGCCGTCTTCGGAAAGCCGTCCACGTCTGCAAAGCCGTCACTGGTTCGGCAAGGGCTCGGCCGGGTTGCTGCTCGGCTTCGGCCTGGCGCTGGCCTTGTCCGGACTGTTCGCGTGGCTGGGGCCGGGCGGCATCGACGGTGGCGGCGGAAAGATCCAGTTCAACATGTGGCTGATATCGCCGATCTGGTGCATGGCGCTGTCGTTCGTGTTCCTGTTCCGCACCAGCGCGCGAGCGTGGTGCTGGCTCGGCGCGGCGAACGTTGTGGCGTTCGGCGCGCTGTGGATCGTGCGTTCGGTGATGGCGTAAGGAATGCCGATGAAATTGCGCAACGACATCATCAAGGTCTACAAGGACGTGCATATCTGGGTCGGCATCATCGCTGGCCTGATGCTGTTCGTCGCGTTCTACGGCGGCGCGATCACCATGTTCGAAAAGCCGCTGGAGCGCTGGGCCACGCCGCCGTCGACGTTGTCGGCGCCAGTGGCGCTGGAGCGCGCGCCGGAGCTGGTCGACGCCGTGCTCGCCGCGCACCCGGAAGCGGCCAAGAACTACCTCGTGCTGGTCGAAACCGCGCCTGACGTGCCCGCGCGGGTGATCTGGCGCGTGCGCGGCGCCAGCCGTCGCGATGTCACCGAATTCGGCGCCAGCTTCGGTCCCGGCGGCGTGCTGCAGGTCGAGAAGATCCGCAAGACCCCGGTGGCGCAGTGGATCGACGATCTGCATCAGAACGTCGGCCTGCCGTTTCCGCACGAGATCTCGCGCTTCTTCATGGGCGCGGTGGCCTTGCTGTATGCGCTGGCCCTGGTCTCGGGGTTGATCATCCTGTTGCCGACCTTGGTCAAGGATGTGTTCGCGCTGCGCATCGGCAAGAACATCAAGCGCATGTGGCTCGACGTACACAACGCGCTCGGTCTGGTCAGCCTGCCGTTCCATATCGTCATGGCCCTGACCAGCGTGGTGTTCGCGTTCCATGACGAGTTCTACGACGTCCAGGACAAGCTGGTGTACGCCAACGGCATCCAATGGGGCGAGGAAGAACACGCGCCGCCGCCACCGCCCGGTGCGCGGCCCTTGCCGGCGACCGAGCTGCTGCGTCGGGTCAACGAGCAGCTGCCGGGTTTTCGCGTCTACGGATTCAGCTTCGAACAAGGCGACGATCGCGTGGAAGCGCGCGTAACCGGCCTGGATACCCGCCACGGCACGCGCGCGCGCACTTATTCCTCGACGCATCTGGACGCGTACACCGGCGAGGTCGATACGCACGATCTGCCGGGGCACATGGACGGCTGGAACGGCTCGGTCAACGCCTTCTTCATGCTTCACTTCGGCAGTTTCGGCGGCAACACAGTGCGCTGGATGTATTTGCTGATGGGCCTGGCCGGCGCGATGTTGTTCTACACCGGCAACCTGCTGTGGATCGAATCGCGGCGCAAGAAAGATCGCGGCAACGGCCCGGTGGTGCAGACTCGTTCTGCGCGCGCGCTGGGTCATCTCACCGTGGGCGTTTCGCTGGGTTGCGTGGCCGGCATCTCCGCCACGCTGGCCGCGACCAAGTGGCTGCCCACGCGCGTGGACGATCTGGCCGCATGGCACCAGGGCATTTACTACGCGGTGTTCGTGGCGGCGGTGGCCTGGGCGTTCGCGCGCGGCGCCGGGCGCGGCGCGGTCGAGCTGCTGGGATGGTGCGCAGTGCTGACCTTGTTGATTCCGCTGTCGAGCCTGGCCGGCGCGTTGGGCCTTGGCGGGGCCTGGAATCATCCCGGTTATGGCGTGGTGGTGGATCTCGCTGCCTTGGTGGCCGTGCCGGTGTTCGTGCTGATCGCTCGCTATACCCGTCGGCGCATGCGCAACGGCCACAGCGACAGTGTCTGGGCGGCAACGACGGCGCGCAGCGGGAGCTGAGCGAGGCAGGTGGATCGCGCGACGCGCAACTTGGACAGATCCCGCGCGCCCCGGATATCCTGCGTCTCTCCTCGCGTTTGATGAACCGGGTGGACGATGAACACGATCAGCACCAAGGACCCGATCGCGGTCGCGGTCGTCGAGGCGATCCAGGCCGGCGATGTGGCCACGTTGAAGCGCCTGCTGCTGGAGCATCCCGACCTCGCCACTTGCACGATCGCCGCCGGTGATCCTCACGGATCGCAGCGCACGCTGCTGCACATCGTCAGCGATTGGCCGGGCCATTTTCCCAACGGTGCCGAGACGGTGAGCGTCCTGGTGGCGGCCGGCGCCGACGTCAACGCTCGGTTTGTGGGTACGCATCAGGAAACCCCGTTGCACTGGGCGGCGAGTTGCGATGACGTCGCGGTGCTCGATGCCTTGCTCGATGCCGGCGCGGACATCGACGCCGCGGGTGCGGTGATCGGCGGCGGCTCGCCGCTGGCCGATGCGACCGCGTTCAAGCAGTGGCGGGCCGCGCACCGGTTGGTCGAGCGCGGTGCGCAGGTAACGCTGTCGGACGCCGCGACACTCGGGTTGATGGATCGCATCGAGGCGATGTTCGCCGCCGAGGCCGTGCCCGACCGTGAAGCGATCGATGAGGCTTTCTGGTGCGCCTGCCACGGCGGCCAGCGCGATGCGGCGGAGTATCTGCTTGAGCGCGGTGCGGACGTGAACTGGTTGGCGCCGTGGGAGCCCATGACGCCGCTCGATGCGGCTGAACGTGGCGAGTACGACGAACTGGCCGCATGGCTCAAGGCGCGTGGAGCAAAGTCGGCGGTTGAGGTTCACCTCCAGCGATAGCACGGTTGGCTCTACACGGCGGGTCGCGACCGAGAAAGCGATCTCACCGGTTCGTTAGTTCCGCTGACTGTCTCCATGTGCATCGGTCAAGTACAGCCGATCGAACGCTTCGACATACTCGGCGCTCAGCGACGCGTCCATGTGGCCATGGCCCGCGACGACAAGCAGGATTTTTCTGGCATCCGCAACGGCCGCGGCGTCGAACAGCGCCTTGGCCATCGCGGGGCGCGTGGTGGTGTCGTCCGCGCCCGACACGATGAGGACGGGTTCATCCAGCGTCGCCATCATCTTCAGGTTGCCGCGCCCCGCCAGGCTTGAATCCACCACGCCCTTGCGGATCCAGATGGACGCATCGGCGAAACCGTTCGCCCATTGTTCCGCGGAAGTCGCCGACGATTCCAGCACCAAACCATCGAGCGAGCGTTGCTTCGCGACCTCTCCGGCGACAAAACTGCCCAGCGAGTGGCCATGCACGATCAGTGGCCTGGTCGCGACTGTCGGCAGCGTCTTGACGTAGTCGTAGAGCAGCGGCCCATCGGCCATCATCGCGTCCAGCGACGCGGTGCCGGTGCTGCCGCCGTAACCGCGATGGTCGAAGGCCACGATGTCGACGGGCAAGTCTTTGTAGATGCGCAGCACGTACTGATAGTGCTGGCTGAGAACGAAGCCGTTACCACCGAAGTACAGCACGGTCGCGACCGCGCCGGGCCTCTGAAAGAGCGCGCCACGCAGTACCGCGCCGGGTTCGAGCGGAAGCGAGATCGCCTTGATGGTCCATGCACCATCGGCGCTGGTGCCCGATTCGATCGCCGCTCCCGGTTTCGCCTGGACGATGTTTTTCTCGGATACGTGCAGCACGCAGCCGCTGAGTAAAAACAGGCCTGTCAGCCATGCGATTCGCATCTGGGGTCCTTTCCAAAAAAGGCTATAAGGCGTCTTGTCATGATCGATGATTCGCCAAACCAGCGAAAACGATCAGTCGACGTCGCATTTCGGGTAGCTCGCGGCTGCACACTTCGCGGCGGAGGGTCGCCGTCATCGTTCGATTGGGCGCCGCCGATGCTTACGCCCCATTGCCTTGCCGCGCCGCCGCGTAATGCGCGCGCATGAACTCGGTGAAGGCGCGCACCTTGGGCGTCAGCTGGCGCGCATGCGGATAGATCGCGAAATAGTGGCGCTGGCCGGCATGGTGCTGCGGCAGCAGGCGCAGCAGGCGGCCGGCGGCGAGGTCTTGATGAACCGTCAGGTAAGTCAGCGCGGCGATGCCTTGTCCGGCCATCGCCGCGGCGTGCAGCGACAGGATCGAATCCAGCCGCAGCCGGTCGCCGGCCTTGACCGACGCCACTTCCCCACGGTGCGAGGTCAATTGCAGGGTCGGGCCGTCGCCCGCATAGGCCAGCAGTTGATGATTCTGAAAGTCGGCGGTGGTGCGCGGCAGGCCGTGGTGAGCGATGTACTGCGGCGCGGCCACGAGCACGCGGTCGGACACTGCGAGTTCGCGCGCGACCAGGCTGCTGTCGGCCAGCGGCCCGGAGATGCGGATCGCCATATCGAAGCCGCCCTTGACCAGATCGACGATCCGATCGTCGCAGGAGATATCCAGATGGATTTGCGGATGGCGCTGCGCGAAGCCCGGCAGCCACTGTCCCAGCTCGAGCGCGCCGACCGCGTGCGGCAGGCTCAGGCGCAACACGCCCGACGGCAGCAACGGGTCGTCCTTCAAGCGCTGCTGCGCGGCGTCCATGCGTTCGAGGATGTCGATGCAGTCGCGGTAGTAGTGCGCGCCGGCCTCGGTGGTGGTGAGGCCGCGGCTGTTGCGATTGAGCAGGCGCACGCCGAGGTGTTTCTCCAGCTGACCCAACTGACGCGAGAGCGAGGTGTGGGTGGTGCCGAGGCGTTCGGCGGCCTGGGTGAAACTGCCGGATTCGACGATGCTGCGGTAGGCGCGCATGGCTGACAATTGGTCCATCACTCGACTCCAGGCGGACGGCATCGGCGGGGCGCCGATGCCGTGTTCCGGGTCAAGGGTATCAGTGGACCGGCAGCGCGATGATGCGGTCGGTGCTCATGACGTCGCCGAAGGTGTCCTCGATTTCGGCCAGCGCCGAGGCGTGCAATTGCTTATGGTCGACCCGCGCGCCATCGCGCAGCGCCAGATCGCGGGTGGCGGTGGCGTCGGAGGCGACGATGACCTTGTAACCCTTCGCGGCCGCGTCGCGCGCCGCGCCGGCCACGCAGGCATGGGTCTGCAGGCCCGCGATGATCAAGGTGTCGGCGTTGGCATCCTTCAAGGTTTTTTCGATCGCACCGGCCGAAACGCCCGCGAACACGCTGACCGCATCCTTCTGCACGACCGGCTCATTGGCGCGCGGCTGCATCGATGCGTGGAACTTCACCGTGTTTCCGCCGTCGGCGAACAGCGGCGCGCCGGCGGGCAGGACGTGCTGGACGTGAATGACCGCGATGCGGTGGCGATCGGCGAATTCCAGCAGGCGACGGGTTTGCCGCAGCGCGGCGTCGCCGTCGGGGATGGGCATGCGTCCGCCGGCGAAATATTCGTTCTGGAAGTCGATCACGAGCAAGGCGGTCTTGCCCGCCTGCAGGCTTGAGATCGGGGTGGCGCCGGCGATGGCGCGGATGGTGGGGTGCTGTTCGGCGGTCGGGGTGGTTGCATCGACGGCGCCGATGCCGGCGATCGAGAGCGTGGCGAGTCCGAGAAGGGCAGAAATTCGCATGCGATGGGCCTGTGGGGTTTGGATGGCGGGCATGATGCGCGGCTTCGGTCGGATCGCTTAGCGGGTTGCGCGTACAGCAGCTGTGCGGTTTGCGCACAGGTCGATGCGCAGGTCGGTGTGACGCGCGAGGGTTGTACGCAACGCTGTCGACACCACGCCATGCGCATAGTCCTTTCCGGCGTCATCGCGATACAGTGGCTGTATGTCGAAAGTCCGATTCGGAGCGGAAAACAGATGGCAGGCATGATCTGCGACCTGCAAGGCTCGCCTTTACGTTGCCCCTGCTGCAGCTGCAAAACCCTCGGCGAACGCGGCGGATACGAAATCTGCGAGGTCTGCGGTTGGGAGGACGACGGCCAGGACAACGACAACGCGGACGAAGTGCTTGGCGGTCCCAATGGCGCGCTGAGTCTGACCCAGGCGCGGGCCAACTATCGGCAGTTCGGCGCCTCGGCGCGCGAGCGCCTGACGCGGGTTCGTGCGCCTCGGCCGGAAGAGTTATGACGAGCGTGCCTGCACTATCCCAGCGAACCACGATGAACCTGGCCGACCTGTTTTTTCAGAAGCTGGACAGCTTCCTCGACGCCGGGCCTGGGCCGGGCAGCTTCGGCCCGCTTGTGTATGTGCAAGCCGAGCCTTCGCAGTTCCTGCTGGCGGCCACAAACGCCGGCGGCACGGCGGTGCCGCTGGTGCGTTGGCATGATCTGTTGCCGAGGAAGGCGCTGGCGCGGGCGATGCATAAGCGCGGCTACAGCGAAGCGGATCTGGATGCCATCGTCGTGGTCCTCTCGCGCTTGGCTCTCGTGTTCGAGGTCGATCGACGTCAGCGCACCAATAAGGATTACTTCATATTCTTTTACGTGCTGCAGTTGCTGGCGCTGAAGCAGCGTCCGATCGAGGGCGGCGATGATGTCCGGAGCAAGGCGCTGTATTTCCTGTTGTTCGAGCTGAGCATCGATCACGAGGTGCGAGCCCGGCTGAGGCTGTCGGGAAACAGGATGATGTTCGCCACCGACGAGCTGGTGGAGGTCGATTTTTCCCAGGTGGTCGACGAGGTGTACGGCTCGCTGGGCATCGAACGCGCCAAGGAGCATGCGCTGCTGTCGTGCATGCATGGGTTCCATCGTGCGGTGGTGGCGTTTGTGGCCGCTCCCGGTGACCCGGAGCTTCGCTTGAGCTTCGACGATCGCAACGCCGATTTGATCGATTCGGATCGGTTCGTGGATGCGTTGGCGCGCGATCCGGGGCGGGTGTTCGAGGCGCTGGCCGCCGCCGTGGATCGCCATCAGTCGAACGACCGTTTGTTCGTGTCGAACATGATCCTGATGAACTACTCCTTTCATGTCCTGAAGGATCGCCCGGAAGATGTGTTGAATCTCAGGCGCTACCTCGGCAACGATGGCTTGTTCGGTGAGGTGCTGCGGGCGCTGATTCATCGGCGGATGTTTGTCGACAAGGCGCAGTTCGCGGCCATCGACACTGGGCAGGACCTGTCCGATCTGGTGGTGGATAGCGGGCTGTTCTACAACATTACCCATAGCGAGTTGATCGTCTAGCGCTCGCGGAGCGGACAAGAGGTACGAAAGCTAGCGATGCCCGACTTGAAGTCAGAAACCGAGCGATTCCGCCACTGGGCCGATGGTCTGGCGATGCACGACGGCCAGTGGGAATGCGTGTACGAGGCGTGGCCGGCCTGGTATGAGGCCGTTCTGGATTGGGTCGGCGGACGCGCGGGGCGGGCGGCGCCTGATGCCGATATCGGGCAGGTGTTGTATGCGATCGCTCGCGACCGCGATGCTCAATACTTGGTCCGTGAAATCCGCAAACGACATCCCGACGCCCTGCTGTGGCTTACCCGCGCCGCGCTTGTTCAAGGCGAGGCCGAGGCGCGGTGGCAGTTGGCGGTCGAACTGGGGCAGTTGCCGCGCGGCGACGAAGCCGAGGGCCTGTTGCTGGCCTTGGCCCGCGATGACGACGAGTACGTGCGTCGTCGCGCGATCCGCTCGCTGGCCGCGCTCGGCGTGCAGTCGGCGGAAGCGTTGGCTTGGGGCGAGTGGCAGCGTGTCGACGAGAATCAGGAGTGGGCGCGGATGTCGGCGTTGGAGTGTCTGCGCCAATTGAAGTCGCCGCGCCTTGCGGCCTTGTTGGCGGATGCCTTGCAGGACACGCGGCCGCAGCTTCGTCGATTCGCGCAGCAGCTGCGCGAGCACGATGGTGGGGCGGCTGAAGACGGGTAACACCCGGTCGTGTGCGCGCTTCGATCGGTTGCCGCATCGGATCCGGCATGAGTGCGCCCGCGCGGGAGATGTTGCTGAAGAAGGCGTGTTCGTTGTGAGCCGGCTGCCGGCCAAGTTGCGATTCATACAATCCCGCATTGACACTCGCGCCACCCTTCAAGGACGACCTTCCATGCCGCGCCCCTTATTGCTGCGTTCCACCGGGATAATTCGCTACAGCCCCGAGCTTGGCCCCGGCGCGGGCCATACGCGTCGCGACGGCGGCAGTACCTGGTGGTGGTTGATCATCGATTGCGATCCCGAACTCGGGCGTTATCTGCGCCACCAATTCCTGCTCGGCCATCGCCGCACGCGCGCGCTGCAAAGTCCGCTGTGGGGCCCGCATATCTCGGTGATCCGCGGTGAGGTTCCGCCGAACGCCGCGGCCTGGAAGAGGCTGGACGGCGCGACGGTCGAGTTCGACTACGACCCGGTGGTATGCGAAACCGAGGGGTTCGTGTGGTGTCCGGTGTCGTGCGCGCAAGCCCTGAGTGTCCGCGAAGAGCTCGGGCTGCCGCGCGAACCTTCTCCGGCGTTGCATCTGACGATCGGCAACGCCCATCAAGTGCTCGGCGGGGCGGGGTAGCGCCGCGATCTTTGCGATAGATTAGCCGCCTTGATCCGCTATCGACATGGAAACGCACGACATGAGCGACGACGCGAAAGTGAAAGGCCCGGCCTCGTATTTCCCTTCGATCGAAAAGAACTACGGCCAGCCCATCGCGTATTGGCTGGGCGTGCTTGAGGGATTGAACGGCAAGAAGCACATGGAGATGGTCGCCCATCTCAAGACCGCGCATCAGATGGGCCATGGCCACGCCAATGCGCTCGTCGCCTACCATCTGGCGCGGGCCGGGAAGTCTTGAGCGCGGTGGGCAACGACGCGCGCCTTCGTGCGCGTCGTTGCGTTGCCACCGTTTCTTCTTCAACCGTCCTTCTGCATTCGCCTTGAGCATGGACCGAGACGATCAAGCCAATCAGCAGGTGCTCGCGAGGGTCGTGAATCAGGGCGATGTGTTCTGGATCGAGCCGGACCCGTCGCGCGGATCAATTCCCGGGGTCGCGCATCCGCATGTCGTGGTGCAGGACGACGTGTTCAATCATTCGCGCATCGGCACGGTGGTGGTCTGCGCGCTCAGTTCGAACCCGGCCCGCGCCAGCGAGCCGGGCAATGTCGCGCTGGAGGCGGGGGAGGGCGGCTTGGCCAAGCGCAGCGTGGTGGTGGTCTCGCAGGTGTCGTCGCTGTACAAGGCGCGCCTGGGCGAGCACATCGGCGTGTTGTCGGCGCAGCGGGTGGCGCAGGTCCTGGCGGGGATGCGGTTTCTGCAGGCGTCGTTCTTCGAGCGGCGCTGAGGGCCAGGGCGTCGCCGCGCACGAGGGGCGATCGGCCGCTTCGTTTCGCTGCCCGCACGGCTTCACGGTCGACCCTGCCCGCTATTCATGTTTCACCATCGAGCCCAGGCATCGACAAGCCACCTCGCGGCCGCTTTCAATTCGACAACCTGACGTGAACAAAATCGGTTAAGTCCCGCAAACCCAAGGTTTTTTTACCACGGGCCCGCGTGCTACCCTCGCGCCAATGACCCGACGCCATACCGCCCGTTGCGCCCTGTTCGGCGCACTCACGCTCGCGTTGGCCGCCTGCGCTACGCAGACGCCTTCCGTATCCCCTATCGCCACCGCCCAGGCTGCCGCCGCGACGCCCGCGTTGCCGCCGCCGGTCAAGCCCGCTACTCCGGTGGTCGGCACACCCGCGCTGCCGCCGCCGGTGGTGCAGATGCCGATCGAGCAGGCGCGCGCGCAGTTCGTGCGCGATACCGCCAGCCAGTACGGTGTCGACCCAGCTTATATCGAGTCGGTGCTGGCCAAGGCGCAGATCCGCGACAGCATCGTCGCGGCGATGTCGCGGCCGGCCGAGGCCAAGCCGTGGCGCGATTACCGCCCGATCTTCATCACCCAGGCGCGCATCGACGGCGGCAAGGCGTTCCTGGCCGAGCACCGCGCGCAGCTCGATCGCGTGCAGGCGCAGACCGGGGTCCCGGCCGAGATCATCGTCGCGATCGTCGGCGTGGAAACCAGCTTCGGCAAGAACACCGGCAAGTACAACGTGGTCGATGCGCTGTACACGCTGGCCTTCGCTTACCCGCGCACGGGCGATCCGACCAAGCTCGATCGCGAGAACCGCCGCGAGGCGTTCTTCCGTGGCGAGCTCGCCCAACTGTTCGCGCTGGGCAAGGAAGAAAAGATCGACATCACCACCCTGACCGGCAGCTACGCCGGCGCGATGGGCTGGGGCCAGTTCATGCCGTCGAGCTATCGCGAGTTCGCGGTGGACGGCGACGGCGACGGCAAGCGCGATCTGTTCACCGATCTGGACGACGTGTTTTTCTCGGTCGCCAACTACTTCGTCAAGAAGGGCGGCTGGGTGCGCGGCGGTCCGGTGGTCGCGCGCGCCAATCGCGATGCGACCGCGGCCGACTTCGTGCCCGAGAACATGGACCCGGTGTATTCGCTCAGTGATCTGGCCGCGCGCGGCTATCGCCCGCAGACCCCGGTGGCGCCGGCCGAGACCGCGACGCTGCTCAATCTCGATGGTGTGAACGGTCCCGAATACTGGCTCGGTTTCCGCAACTTCTATGCGATCACCCGCTACAACATCTCCAAGCATTACGGCATGGCGGTGTACCAGCTGGCCGAGGCGATCGCCGGACGGGAGAATCCCTTGGCCGCACCCGTGAACGTGTCCAGCCCGGCGGTCGCGCCGGCCCCGACGGTCGAACCCCAGGCACCGCGGGCATGAGCGGCGCCGGCCCGAAACGGCTGCCGATCGCACATGCGCTCGGTCGGCTGATCGTCGCCGCGCTGCCGCTGGTCCTCGCGGCCTGCGCCAGTTCTCCCAAGAAATCCGGCTCCCAGGCGCTCGCGCTGCCCGACCGCGGCCATGTCCACAGCGCCGGCCTGCCGTCGTCGTCGCATGGCGGGCGTAAGAAATCGCCGTATGCGCCGGCGCAGGAAGACCTCAGCAAGCGCGGCAACTACAAGGCCGGCGGCCTGTACGCGCCGGGTGTCAGCGACACCACGCCCGATTACATTCCCGATGTCGATTCGATCCCCGAACCCGAAGTCGTCGCCGAGGCGCGTTCGCAGTTCGGCAACCGCTCGCCGTACGTGGTGCTGGGCAAGACCTATAAGGTGCTGGACTCGCACGACGATTACGTCGAGACCGGCACGGCTTCGTACTACGGCCAGAAATTCCACGGCCGCCGCACCTCCAACCTGGAGGTGTACGACATGTACGCCTTCACCGCCGCGCATAAATCCTTGCCGCTGCCGAGCTTCGCCCGGGTCACCAATATCGACAACGGCAAGTCGGTGACGGTGCGGGTCAACGACCGCGGCCCGTTCCATGACGGCCGGGTGATCGACCTGAGCTACGCCGCCGCGGTCAAGCTGGGCATCACCCAGCGCGGCACCGGTCGGGTCGAGGTGCGCGCGCTGCATCCGGGCGAGGCGGCGCCGCCGCTGTACGCCAGCGCGGCCAATAATCCGCCGCAGCCGGTCGCGGTAGCCGCCAAGCCGGCGTCGCCGTCGGCGATCGACCGTCTGGTTTCGGCGATGCCGATCGCCAGCGCGAACGCCGGCGAATTGCCGCCGGGCGTGCGCGTGGCGACCGGCAAACCCGCGCCGGTCGCCGCGCCGGTCAAGACCACCGTCGCCACGGGCAAGCCGCTGCCGACCGCCGCGACGCCGGCCGCCGAGGTCAAGACCACGGTCGCGACGGGCAAGCCGGCCACGACCGCCACCGCGGCCAAGCCGGCCACCGTCGCGTCGGCCTCGGGCGATTACCGCTTCGACATGATGCAGAACGGCAAGTCGATGAGCGCCGACGAGTTCGACGCGTGGATGAAGACCCGTCAGGTCCGCGTTGCGACCGGCAAGGGCGTGGCCCTGGCGCCGCCGAAGCCGCTGAGCCGGGCCGAGCAGCGCGCCATGGCCAAGCAGCAGAAAGAACAAGCAAAGGCCTTGTCCGCGGCCGAAAAAGCCGCGAAGAAAGCCGGCAAGGCATCGCCCGCGACCGCCGTGGCCGCCACGACCGCATTGCCGGCGCCGCCGGCCGCGCCGCCGCCGCCGAGCCCGGCCAAGGCCGCCGCGGTGGTCGCCGCCGCCACGCCCAGCGTTGGCGATGTGGTCTTGCAGGTCGCCAGCTTCTCCGCGCGCAGCAACGCTGACCGCGCCCTGACCATGTTGCGCGGCGCCGGGATCGGCACCGCCAAGTTGCTCGACGGCAATGCCGCCAACGGCCAGAAGGTCTGGCGTTTGCGGGTCGGCCCATTGCAGGCCGATGCCGCGCCGGAACTCGCCGCCCGTATCGTCGGTCTGGGATTCGGCCAGCCGCAACGCGTGCGCGACTGAACTGCAGCGGCCGTCCGGCGTGCCGGGCGGCTGCAAGGATCGTCCATCTCAGGCACGATGCACGACTTCGCGGACTGGGGAAGGAACGCCCGGTCCGTCCCATACCCGCGGTGGACGCCAGGACGCCGACGCCGGAACCCCACACACCCTCGGCCGGCACGCCGCCGGCCTCCGGAGTAGTTCAACGATGACCCTTCGCTCCACCTCGCGCGCAGCCGCCTTCGCCGCGCTGACCTCGGCATTTCTGGTAACGCTCGGGGCCGGTTTCGCCTCGGCGCAAACCCCGGCCGCCAAGCCCGCCGCCGCACCGGCCGCCGCCACGCCCGCCGCGGCGCTGCCGCCGGCCAGCGATTCGCTGCCGGTTCCGCCGCCGCCGCAGATCCAGGGCACCGCCTGGGTCCTGATCGACGCGGCCAGCGGCAACATCCTGGCCAGTCACAACCCGGACCTGCGGGTCGAGCCGGCCAGCATCACCAAGGTCATGACCAGCTACGTGATCGCCGCCGAGCTCAAGGGCGGCAAGGTCAAGGACACCGACCAGGTGATGATGACCGAGAACGCCTGGCGCAAGGGCGGCGCGGCCACCGACGGCAGCTACTCGGGCTTCGCGGTCAACCAGACCGCGCCGCTGGTGGAGATGGAAAAAGGCATGGTGGTGCAGTCCGGCAACGACGCCGCGATCGCCCTGGCCGAGCACGTCGCCGGCAGCGAAGACGCCTTCGCCGCGCTGATGAACCAGTACGCCGCGCGCATCGGCCTGAAGAACTCGCACTTCGTGAATCCGCACGGCCTGTCGCAGGAGAATCATTACTCCACCGCGCACGACTTGGCCCTGCTGGGTCGCGCGCTGATTCACGATTTCCCGGTCGCGTACTCGTACAACAAGATCAAGGAACTCAAAGTCGGGCCGATCACCCAGCCCAATCGCAACCTGCTGCTGTGGCGCGACAACACCGTCGACGGCATCAAGACCGGCCACCACTCCAAGGCCGGTTACTGCCTGATGGCCTCGGCCCTGCGCGGCGACCAGCGCCTGATCTCGGTGGTGATGGGTTCGACCTCCGAAGCCCAGCGCGCCACCGACAGCCAGGCGCTGCTCAACTGGGGCTTCCGCTTCTACGAAACCCACAAGCTGTACGACACCAGCAAGGTGATCGCCCAGCAGAAGGTGTGGAAGGGCCAGACCGCCGAAGTCCAGCTCGGCGTCGCCGAGCCGCTGCTGGTGACCGTGCCGCGCGGCAAGTACCCGCTGCTCAAGCCGAGCATGGACGTGCCCAAGAGCCTGGTCGCGCCGATCAAGAAGGGCCAGGCGATCGGCACGGTCAAGGTCATGCTCGACGGCAAGGTGATCGCGCAGCGTCCGCTGGTGGCGATGGCGGCGGTGGAAGAGGGCGGTTTCTTCAAGCGCCTGTGGGATGAGTTCTGGATGTGGTGGGAGTCGGAGTAAGTCCGCTTCGATGCTCATCGCAGCACGAAAAAGGCCGGCATTCGCCGGCCTTTTTCGTGTTCGGCGGTTCGGCTTGGATGCGCATTCAGTCGTTGGCGCGTTGCGTCCACAGATGGCCGAAGTCGAAATGATAGCGGGTCAGCGCCAGCAGCAATGGCAGCATCAACACCGGTCCGGTCAGTGCAAACAGGGCCACGAGGTGTTCGGAGGTCCATCCGGACGCTAGCAGATTGCCCAGTAGCAACAGGATGACCACGCTCAGTTGTGCCGAGGTCAATATCAGGCAGATCAGCCATTGCCAACGTGGCCCGATCGGCCGCGCGGTGATGAAGCCAACCAGCCCGAGCATGCCCCACAGGTTCAACAAGGTGGGCAGCAGCGAGGTCAGCGCCAGCATGCCGATGCGCCATTGCATCCACATTCCGGCCAGCAACAATGCGCACAGAATCGCGAAGTACAGCCACCACCAGCGGCTGGGCCGCGGTCGCTGCGGATGCGCCGGCGTGATCTGGCTTTTGGGTGCGGCGTAGGGATCTATGGTCATGCGCGATATTTCTGGGGCGGCCTGCTACAGCCTATCAGTGCTGCCGGCGCCAGGTTTGGTCGGTGCAATTGGTTCGGCAGGGGGGGCGTGCTGACGTTCCACAATAGGCATTGCGGGTTTGTTTTTGCGTATGTTCGAAGGCGCGCAGTCCATCCAGCGCCGCGAAGCCTGTAGCTTGCGCTAGCAAAAGCCCATTCATAGGGCGGCGACATGGATGTGCGTCGTGCGCCACTGCGGGAGGATGTCCGGCGTGGGGCGTGCCGCGTAGGCATCTCACTTGCAATGACCATGGTTCACAACCCCGCGCGATTGTGCATGAGTGGATCGTAATCCTCATGGCCTTTCTGTAGGAGCGGCGCAAGCCGCGACCGCGCCATTACGACAGCCTCGCAACCTGCGCCGTAGTTGCATTCCCGCGGTCGCGGCTTGCGCCGCTCCTACAGGAAGGCCATGTCGCTTTTGCTTGGGCTTGAAGCCGCGCAGTTCATCCAGCGCTGCGAT
>NZ_LMHM01000001.1:513709-513798 GCF_001427785.1 Lysobacter sp. Root690 | reverse complement strand
GCAGGATGCACGCCGTGCGCCACCGGGACATGGATGTCCCGTGTGGCGCATGCCCGCGTATGCACCGATCGTGCGGGCACTTGATTCAC
>NZ_LMHM01000001.1:513469-513560 GCF_001427785.1 Lysobacter sp. Root690 | reverse complement strand
GACAAAAGAAAGTAACTCGGCCGCTTGCGGACGAAAGCTGTTGCCTTTGCCTCAAAGGCTCTACAGCTTCAAAGCTTGAAGCTCTAAAGCT
>NZ_LMHM01000001.1:510030-513401 GCF_001427785.1 Lysobacter sp. Root690 | reverse complement strand
CATCCTGTCTCGGTGGCGCACGGCGCACATCCATGTGCGCCGCCCTACGGGTGTGCTTTTGTTTTCGCGAATTAGCGACCTCGCGGCGCTGGATGAACTGCGCGGCTTCAGGCTCAAGCAAAAGCTGCATGGCCACCCTGTAGGAGCGGCGCAAACCGCGACCGCGGGAATGCAACCACGGCGCAGGTTGCGAGGTTGCCGTAATGGCGCGCTCGGGAGTTCAGACCCGACAAAAACTACCGCTTCGCCGCCGGCAGCTTGCCGATGATCGCCGCGCGGAACTTGCTCGCCAACGCGTGGAAACCGGCTTCGGTTGGATGCATTTCATCGAACCACTGACTTTCCGACGTCAATGTGCCGCGCAGGTCGACATAGTCGAAACGGCCGGCGAAGCGCGGGTCGTGCTTGAGCTCGCGCAACACGTTCTTCTCGAAACCGTCGATCAACAAGCGCACGAAACGGCGGCGTTCGTCCGCGGTCTTGGCCGGGTCGGCGTTGACGATCGCGTCGATGTGCGGGCCGATCCACGGGCCCACGCTTTTCTTGAGCAGGGCCGCGACGCCGATATTGCCCGGGGTCAACGCGCCCGGTCGGCCGATCAGCTGCGGATGGTCGTAGGTGTGGGCGAGGATCGGGATGTCCGGCTTGGCCGCGAGCGCGGCCTGCAGGAACAGCGCATATGCCTGTTTGACCTGCTCGTACTTGCCGGTGTCGAGCACGCGCTGGAAGCCGGCGTCGGCGGACAGGTTGTGCTGGCCGGCGAAGGTCTTCTTGAGAAAATTGTCGACGAAATCGTTGCCGCCGGCGCTGAGCAGGATCAGGTCGAAGTCGAAGTTTTCGTACCAGCCGATGATGTCGTCGATGTTGTCGCGCACGAACATCGAGCGCTTGGGGTCGTCGGGATTGCGCGAGGCGTGATCGCCGCTGTGTTCGGCGCGGAAGAACAGGCCGCCGTGGCCCAGCAGCGGTACGCCGCGCGCTTCGTCCTCGGGCGCCGGGGAGACGATCCAGTCGAGCAGGTTCATCGCCAGCGGCGTGGAAAACCACGAATCGCCTTCGCAGAAAATCACCGGCGTGCGTTCGAGCAGATGGGCACGCTTGAGCTGGGTGTACAGGCTGCGGAACTGGCCGCGCAGGGGCAGGGCGACGGATTGGCTGGGAGGCATCGGGGGATCTCCGGAGAGCGCGCCGCAGGCGCGCGACAGGGCCAGGTTCTAGCGGCTGCGTGTTGCCGCTATTAGATCGCACCGGCCACTCACTGGTTGAGAACGCTCGCGCGCGCCGGAGCAGGCCATGGACGGCGATGGATGGTGTATCGCGCGCCGTCGCGTGCAGCGCATTGGTTAGACCGGTCGCCGCGCTCTGTTATGTGGGCCGGCGGCGGTCTGCAAGATCCTTCTCAATCCGCGCCATCGGCGCGCCGGCCGGGCATCGGCTCGTCGCGCGCCGCAGCCGCCAGCACCTTTTCGCGCCAGCGTCGCTTCTCGATCTTGCGCATGTTCGGCTCGGCTGCCAGCAAATCCAGGTACGGCATCAGCCGCAGCAGTTCATCGTCGTGCTCGTCTTCGCCCAGGTACTCGCGCACGCACACCAGGTTGCCGTAGTTGTAGGCGTGCTTGGACGGCGTGTCGTCGATCGCCAGCACGCGTTCCAGGCGGTAACCGCGCCGTTTGAGCTTATCCAGGCGCTTGCGGTTCATATACTCGCCGGTGGTCCAGTCGCGGCTGATCGAGCAGCGTTCTTCGGACCACACGAAGCGCAGCGAATTCGGCGGGAACAGCGCTTCGACCACCGCCTCGGCATAGAGCTTTCCCGACGACGTCCACACCCCGACCTCGAAATTCGCCAGCGCGTGATCGATGAAGCGCTGCAGATGCGGGCGGCGGTAGACGTGATAGCGCAAGGCGCGAAAATCGGCGGGACGATCGAGTTCGATCTCGCTGGCGTGGATCAGGGTTTCGTCGAGGTCGAGGACCAACAGCAGGCGCTCGCTCATCCTTGCGTTCTCATGCGGTCGAGTGGGGCTGTCCGATGATGCCCGAGGCCGCATGGGCGGCGATAGCGCACGGCGGCCGTCGCGTCGCATGCGCGTCGGTGTTCGTACACAGCCCACTCGCGTGGCCGCATCTGCATCGGCTGCGGGATCGTCTCAGCCCGAGCCATGCCGGATCTGGCGGTTGCCAGCCGATCGCGGCGCAAGTCCGCCAAGTGCGGCGCCGTTCCACCTCCAGCACACCGCCGTCCCACCGCTGCGCTTGGGTTGCCCCGGCCCCGGACCCATAATGGCCGCCATGGACATTCATTCCGACAACCCCGACCACGGCTTCCAGTTTCCCGGCACCTTCGAGCTCAGCGCGATGGGCGCGGCCGATGCGGGCCTGGAGCACGAATTGCCGCGCCTGCTGCTGGGCGCCGGGATCAACGTGGAAACCGAAACCATTCAGTGGAAGCACTCCTCGACCGGCAAGTTCGTCTCGGTCAAGTTGAGCTTCCGCGCCGAAAACCGCGCCCAGTACGACCTCGCCCATCAGGTCCTGCGCGAGCACCCGGAAGTGAAGTGGACACTGTGATCGACGCCGTCGCCGCCGTTTTCGGTGGCGAAAGCGCGCCGCCGCGCGCGCAGTTGCGCGATCTGGGTCGTCAGCCCTACGAGCCGGTATGGCGCGCGATGCAGGCGTTCACCGACGCGCGCGGCGCGGACACGCCCGACGAGCTGTGGCTGGTCGAGCACGATCCGGTGTTCACCCTGGGTCAGGCCGGCAAGGATGAGCACGTGCTGATGCCGGGCGATATCCCGGTGATCCATGTCGATCGCGGCGGCCAGGTCACCTACCACGGCCCCGGCCAGATCGTGCTGTACCCGCTGCTGGACCTGCGCCGGCTCAAGGTCGGGGTGCGCGAGTACGTCGACCGGATCGAACAGGCGGTGATCGACACCCTGGCCGAGTGGAACATCGAAGGCGCCCGCAAGGACGGCGCCCCGGGCGTGTACGTGGCCGGGGCCAAGGTCATGGCGCTGGGCATCCGGGTCCGCCGCGGCTGCACCTTCCACGGCCTGGCCTTCAATATCGCCATGGACCTGTCGCCCTACCAGCGCATCAATCCGTGCGGGTATCAGGGGCTGCAGGTGACCTCGGTGCTAGACTTGGGCGGCCCGTCGGGCATGGAGCAGGTCAAGCCGGTGCTGGTCGCGCAACTCGCGCGGCAGTTCGGTCTGACGGTCGAGGACGCGGAGCCGTTGAGCTTTTAAATGCCTTATCCCGCTTGTGGGAGTGGGTGCTTGATGTTCCTTCTCCCGCAAGCGGGAGGAGTGCTTATTTTTCCTTCTCCCGCAAGCGGGAGAAGGTGCCCGAAGGGCGGATGAGGGCGCG
>NZ_LMHM01000001.1:501238-510014 GCF_001427785.1 Lysobacter sp. Root690 | reverse complement strand
CCCCCCCCGCCTCCAAATCCATCCCGCTCACGATCGTCAGCGGCGGCGCGCCCGAAGTGCTCGCGCCGGCGGTGCTGGAATCGACCACGATGACGCCCGGCGCCAAGCAGCTCGGCGGCGACAAGATCAGCCGCTCGCCGGTGCAGTTCGCCGACGTGCCGGTGCTGCGCAAGCCGTCGTGGATCCGGGTGCGCATCCCGTCGGGCAATTCGGTCGCCGTGCTCAAGGCCAAGCTGCGCGAAAACCGCCTGGTCACGGTCTGCGAAGAAGCCAGCTGCCCGAACATCCACGAATGCTTCAGCCACGGCACCGCGACCTTCATGATTCTCGGCGAGGTTTGCACCCGACGCTGCTCGTTCTGTGACGTCGCCCACGGCCGGCCCAAGCCGCCGGACGCGAACGAACCGGCCAACCTGGCCCGCACCGTCGCCGACATGGGCCTGAAGTACGTGGTCATCACCAGCGTCGATCGCGACGATCTGCGCGACGGCGGCGCCCAGCATTTCGTCGACTGCATCGCGGCGGTGCGCGAGCAGAGCCCACGCACCAAGATCGAAGTGCTGACCCCGGACTTCCGCGGCAAGGGCCGCATGGAACGCGCGCTGGAGATCCTCAACACCAACCCGCCGGACGTGTTCAACCACAACGTCGAGACCGTGCCGGACCTGTACACCAACGTCCGCCCCGGCGCCGACTACCAGTGGTCGCTGACCCTGCTGCAGAAGTTCAAGGCCCAGCACCCGCAGGTCGCGACCAAGTCCGGGATCATGCTCGGCCTGGGCGAGACCATGGAGCAGGTGCAGGCGACCTTGCGCGACCTGCGCGCGCACGACGTCGACATGATCACCATCGGCCAGTACCTGCAGCCGACCCCGCACCACCACCCGGTGCTGCGCTACTGGACCCCGGAAGAGTTCAAGGAACTCGAGGTCTACGGCATGTCTCTGGGCTTCACCCACGTCGCCTCGGGCCCGCTGGTGCGCTCGTCGTACCACGCCGACCGGCAGGCGATCGACGCGGGTTTCGCGGTCGCCTGAGCCAGGCGCCCGTCGGCCTCCGGCGATCGCGGCCTTCATGGATTTGCGATAGCCGTCCGCGCGCCAGTCTGGATCGGCTGACGCGCGGCTCATCAACGACGCAGCTCGGAACATCCATAAGACCGGAACTGGCTCAGCGTCCGCCGCCGGCCCGATCGACCGCGCCGCTGTTCTTGAACCAAGCCGCTCGCTGCGTCCAACCGGCGCAGAGCGGACCCATCGCGCAAACGACAACCGAGCAATCGCGCGGCCAATCCGTGCCCGATCCCACCGTTCTAACGTCCGGCTAACGCCCTCGGCCGTCAACCTGAACCAGATTCATGCCCGCAACAGGTAATTTCGCGAGGTGGCGTGACAGCACAGGCAACTTTCGGCACTGTGGACCAGTCGAAAGCCGCTACATCCTCTAGCCGCTGCACAGATCCGGCACCCTCGCCGGGAAGACTCCGCGATGACCCTCAAGAACACGCGTACCCTGACCCTGCTTGCAGGCCTCCTGCTGACCGCGCCGCTGGCGTTGTTGGCGCGACCCGACGCCGCGGGCTCCGGCGGTTTGCCCAATGCGCCCACCGCCGACCAGTCGACGGCCGCGCAGATGGTCTACGGCCTGCTGTCCGACAGCCGCTACGCCTACCGGCCGCGCGCGCTCGACGACGCGCTGTCGGCCGATATGTACAAGCGTTATCTCGAATCGCTCGACGCCGGCAAGCAGTTCTTCACCGCCGCCGACATCGCCAAGTTCGACGCCTACAAGACCAAGCTCGACGACGCGATCAAGAGCGGCGACCTGTCGCCCGCGTACACGATCTTCGCCGCCTACAAGCAGCGCGTCGACGAACGCGTCGCCTACGCGCGCGGCCTCCTCAAGCAGCCGGGCAATTTCGATTTCACCGGCAAGGACCGCTACGACTACGACCGCAAGGACGCGCCCTGGGTCGCCGACACGGCGGCGCTGGACGCGTTGTGGAAGCAGTCGGTGCGCAACGACTGGCTGCGCCTGAAACTGGCCGGCAAGAAGAACGACGACATCGCCAAGACCCTGGACAAGCGCTACGCCAACCTCGCCAAGGGCATCGGCGAGATCAAGGGCGAAGACCTGTTCCAGACCTTCGTCAACAGCTACGCCAACGCGATCGATCCGCACACCGATTACCTGACGCCGAAATCGGCGGAAAACTTCAACATGACCATGTCGCTGTCGCTCGACGGCATCGGCGCGCTGTTGCAGAAGCAGGACGACGTGGTCGCGATCCGCGAAGTGATCCCCGGCGGTCCGGCCGCGCGCAGCAGTCTGCTCAAGCCCGGCGATCGCATCGTCGGCGTGGGCCAGGGCGAAAGCGGCGCGATGGACGACGTGATCGGCTGGCGCATTGACGACGTGGTCGCCAAGATCCGCGGCGCCAAGGGCACCAAGGTGCGCCTGGACATGATCCCGGCCGAAGCCGGCCTCGACAGCAAGCCCAACCGGATCGTGCTGGTGCGTGACAAGGTGCGTCTGGAAGATCAGGCCGCCAAGTCCGAAATCATCAACGTGCCGCCGGCCGACGGCGCGCCGGCCAAGCGCATCGGCGTGATCAAGCTGCCGGGCTTCTATCAAGACTTCGAAGGCCGCCGCAAGAACGCCAACGACTACGCCTCGGCCACCCGCGACGTCGCCAAGCTGCTGACCAAGCTGCGCGCCGACAAGGTCGACGGCGTGGTCCTGGACCTGCGCAACAACGGCGGCGGTTCGCTCAACGAAGCGGTCGAGTTGACCGGTTTGTTCATCGATCGCGGCCCGGTGGTGCAGGTGCGCGAAGCCGGCGGCCGGGTCCAGGTCGACAGCGACACCGATTCGGGCATCGCCTGGGAAGGTCCGCTGGCGGTGTTGATCAATCGTGGTTCGGCGTCGGCCTCTGAAATCTTCGCCGGTGCCATCCAGGATTACGGACGCGGCCTGGTGATCGGTGAAACCACCTTCGGCAAGGGCACGGTGCAGAATCTGGCCGACCTCGACCGTTGGCCGGCCAACGAAGGCCCGCGCTTCGGCCAGGTCAAGCTGACTATTGCCCAGTTCTTCCGCGTCAGCGGCGGTTCGACCCAGCACAAGGGCGTGGTGCCCGACATCGCCTTCCCGGTGTCGGTCGACGCGACCGAGTACGGCGAGAGCACCTACGACAACGCGCTGCCGTGGACCAAGATCGCGGCCGTCCCGCACACCAGCTACGGCAATTTCGCGCCGTTGCTGCCGAAGCTGGAAACCCTGCACAGCAGCCGCATCGTCGGCGATAAGGAATTCCAGTGGTGGTCGCAGGACGTGGCCGAGTTCCGCGCCGAGCGCGCCAAGAAGTGGATTTCGCTCAACGAAGTCGAGCGCCGCGCTGAGCGCGATCGCGAAGACGGCAAGCGCAAGCAGCGTCAGGCCGAGCGCAAGCAGTTGGGCCTGGACCTGGACCCGCTGGGCGACGACTCCAACGACGACGGCCTGGCCGCGTCGGAGCGCGACATCGCCAAGGACGCGGCGCGCGAGAAGCTCGCCGAGAAGCGTCCGGACCCGCTGCTGCGCGAATCGGCGGCGATCCTGGCCGACGCGGTGCGCCTGCTCAACGCCGACCGCAAGCTGTCGGCGCAGGTGCTGCCGACCGCGACCGCGCCGGGGCATTGGGCTGACTGAGGCAGGTCCGCTAAACGTTCGACCGAAAGCGCGCCTTGATGGCGCGCTTTCTTTTTGTGCGTGGCTTGATGCGCTGACGGCGTTGTGTTCGGGTCAAGGAGTTTCGCGCATCGCGGGTGTTGCCGTGGCCACTGCGGACGCTGCCACGGACTTCGCGAACGCACGGGCCGCCATTGGCGAGGGCGAGCTTTCGCTTACCGGGCGATCGCCGGTTTTCGGACCGCGCTCCCTCGCGAAATCCGACCTGAATCAGCCCGAGAAACCCGACCCCGCCGCGGGCAAGATGCGGATAGCGAGACCCCGGCATCAGGCCTAGTCTTGCGCCATGAACGCCAAAACCCACATCCGCAAGCCCGACACCGGCCCTGTCACCGATGCGCCGGTTGCCCACCCGCCCGCCATCGACAAGCTCGAACAGGCGCGGATCCTGCTGGACGCCGGCGAGCCGTCGCTGACCGAACTGGCCGAAGCGGTAGGCCTGAGCCCCTCGCACCTGCAGCGTCGTTTCAGCGCGCGCTTCGGTCTGAGCCCGGCCGAATACCTCGCCCAGCGCAAGCTCGGCAGCCTGCGTTCGGCGCTGCGCGAAGGCAGCGACGTCAGCGCGGCGCTGTACGACGCCGGCTACGGCTCGCCCTCGCGCGTGTACGAAAGCGGCGCGGCGCGCCTGGGCATGACCCCGGCGCGTTACCGCGCCGGCGGCGCCGGCGAGCAGATCCGCTGGAGCCTGACCCAGACCGAACTCGGCACCGCATTGGTCGCGACCACCGCGCGCGGCATCTGCATGGTCGAGCTCGGCGACGACGCTGAAGTCTTGCAGGCGAAGTTGCACAGCGAATTCCCGCAGGCCACGCTCGAACGCGTCGACGCCGGCCGCGACGAATTCCTGGCGCCGCGCGTGCGCGCGGTCGCGCAGACCCTCGGTGGCAAACGCGAAACCGTGGCGGTGGATCTGATCGGCACCGCCTTCCAGAAGAAAGTCTGGGATGCGCTGATGAAGATTCCGCCCGGGCAGACCCGCAGCTACGAGCAGATCGCGCAGCAGGTCGGTTCGCCGCGTGGCGCGCGCGCGGTGGCGCAGGCTTGCGCGAACAATCGCGTGGCGGTGGTGGTGCCGTGTCATCGGGTGGTGCGGGGCGATGGTTCGCTGGGCGGCTATCGCTGGGGTTTGCCGCTCAAGGAAAAGCTCTTGCAGCGTGAGCAGGCGGCTTGAGCGAACGCCGACGTTGCCCATTGCAAGCCGCGCCTGGCGATTGCGCGCAAACGGGTCCGTGCTGAAGGTAGTGTCGATGAGGCGATGGCAACCGCAACCACAACCGCAACCGGCTCAACTGGAACATGCCATTGGCTGCGTCCAGGCGAGCGCCGCAAGAGCTTGCCCGGGCTAGAGGCGGCGATGGCGACACTGCGCTCTCACGACAACGTGGCCAGCCAGCGGCCGATGGGCATGCCGATGACGATCCCGATGCACAATCCGGCCAGAAACTTCCGTTTCAGCGGGTCGGAGACGCCCCAGGCGCTCTGTTTATCCGCGCCCTTCTTGAACATGCCCGACTCGTTTTTTTCACCCACGCTCTTCTTGAAGATGCTTGACTCGCTTTCTTCATCCGCGCCCTTCCTAAACATGCCGGACTCCCTCCGATCGTGAGTGCGAAGCGGCCCGCGTGCCTCGGCCCGCGGTGTGACGCCGCCCAGCCTGGTCCCGCCCATGCATAGGGTAAAGCGGCGAGTGCCTGGGATTCGCGCGCCTGCGGCGACGCATCCACGCGATCACCGTGCGTAATGACGCTCGGCCGGTGGCCGGGTGAGTGGATGCCGACCGAGCCAATGCCGGCGGTTCAACCCGCATGGCCGCGACCGTCCTCATCACCCGCGCCGCTTGCGCGTCGCCCGCGGCGCATCGCGGGTCGGAAGCTCCAGACCGTGCTTGACCACGTCGAACACCAGATGGGTGTCGTAGCGTTTGACGTTGCCTTCGTCGAGGAACAAACGGTCGACCACTTGCCGGCAATGGGCGACGCCGGTGGTGGCGAGGATCACCAGGTAGTCCCACTCGCCGGCCAGGGTGTAGCACTGCTGGACCTCGGGCGCGGCGCGCACGCGGGCGTGGAAGGTGGCGTTGCCCTCGGCCGACTCGCGCTCCATCGTCACCCATACCGCGGCCAGGGTGCTGCCCAGTGTCACCGGGTCGAGCACCGCGACCTGCCGCATCAGGCCATCCTGGCGGTAGCGGGTCATCCGCCGCTGCACCGCGCTGGGCGACAGGCCCACGGCCTCGCCCAGTTCGCTCAGGGTCACCGAGGCGTCGTGCTGCAATAGTTCGAGCAACTTGTGGTCGAACTCGTCCAAAACCAGGGGGCTACCATTCATGCAAGATTTTTGCGTCTGTACGGGCAATAATTCAACCGTAATTTGAATGACATCGATACGCTATTCTTGATCCCACCGCACGAAGAATTTTTATGTGTGGGTTCAATCCCCCAACCCCTTACATACGGACGCCCCCGGGATGTCCCGGTACGTGACGCAAGCCGCCGTGCCCGAACAGATCGGCGAGATTCTCGCGCTGATCCGCGAACACGGCCCCAATCCCTGGAATTTCCTGCCCGACGTCGAGCTGGCCGCGCACTTGTCGGCGATCCGGCTCGGCCGCACGCAGGCCATCGTCGCGCTGCACGAAGGTGAAATTGTGGCTGTCGTCACATTCGAGCCGAGCGACGCGTTCCACCGCTATCAGCCCGACGGTCGCGAGATCGAATGGCAGGGCCATGTCGGCGAGGTCGTGGTGCATCGCGCGCATCGCGGCCAGGGGCTGGGCACCCGGCTGCTGAAGGCGGCGGTGGGGCGGCTGCTGCAGATGGGATTGATCGAGATCTATGTCGAGCGCCACGAGGAAAACGAAGGCTCGGCCGGGATGATGCGCAAGGCCGGTTTCGTGGTGATCGACGTGTTCGACGATCCGCGCCGTCGCGATGTCGGCAGCCGTCGTACTTCGGTGTCGCGCTACGGGCCGCATGCCTGATGCGGACGGCGCCGCGTCGCTGCGTGCGCCCGGAAGTAGGGAAGGGGATCGTGGCGTAGGTAACGCGGGCGGGTCGGGTTTTGTCGATTGATTGATCGCTTGGGTTGTTGGGCTCGTCGCGGCCTGTGCCGCGACGGCGCGGGTCCTGGCCTCGCCGACGATCCATTCCATCCGCCGCCGGATTCGCATCGTCCGGCTGCGCGGTTTGCTTGCGCAAGAGCTCGCATGGATCGCGACGAACGACTTCGCGGGCGGCGTGGCGATCGCCCGACCCCGCGAATCGCTAAAGGCTGACTCAAGTTTTTCTCGCTGCTGTTTTTCCCGCGTTCGCGCCAAGCTGTTCGTTTTCTTTCCCCAAGTCTTTCTCCGCGTTCTCTGTCTCCCCACGTTCTCTCCCCCGAGTACCCGCGTCATGAGCGCCGCTCCCTCGTCTTCCGAATCCCGCGCGCCCAGCGCGCTTGCCGTCGCGCTCGCCCTGGCCTCGGTGTATGTGCTGTGGGGGTCGACTTATCTCGGCATCCGCTTCGCGCTGCACAGCTATCCGCCGTTCCTGCTCGGCGCGGCGCGCATGTTCCTGGCCGGCGCGATCATGTACGCGGTGCTGCGCTGGCGCGGCGTGCCGGCGCCGACGCGCAAGCAATGGCGCACCTTGTGGGTGCTGTCGATCTGGATGGTGCTGCTGTCCAACGGCCTGGTGAATCTGGCCGAGACCCAGGTCGATTCGGGACTCGCCGCGATCGCGGTCGCCTCGATGCCGCTGTTCGCGGGCGTGTTCGCGATGCTGCGCGGACGGCATCCGTCGAAGGTGGAATGGATCGGCTTGGCGATCGGCTTTCTCGGGGTCATCTGGCTCAACGCCGGCGGCAAGTTGTCGGCGTCCACGCTTGGCCTGGTGTGTCTGATCGTCGCGCCGATCGCCTGGGCCTGGGGCTCGATCTGGAGCCGCGATCAGGACCTGCCGTCGCCGTTCATGGCCGCCAGCGCGCAGATGCTGACCGGCAGCGTGTGGATGCTCGGCGCGGCCGCGGTCACCGGCGAACGCATCACCACGATGCCGACCTTCGGCGCAACGGCGGCATTGTTGTACCTGGTGGTGGCCGGTTCGATCTTCGGCTTCACCGCCTACATCTGGTTGCTGCATCACGTGCGTCCGGCGTTGGCGACCAGCTATGCCTACGTCAATCCGCCGATCGCGGTGCTGTTCGGCGCATTGCTCGCCGGCGAGCGTTTCACCTCGCACGACCTCGGCGCGATGGCGGTGATCCTGGTCGGCGTGGGCATCATCACCTTGGCGAAGGCGCGCGCGGGCAAGACGGTGCCGGCCGCGGCGCCGGCGATCGGCCCGGTGGCCGTGGCCGAACCGCGCGAACCCGCGTTGACCGAAGCACCGATAGTTGAAGCCGCAACCGATCTGGAGAAACGCGCATGAGCGCCCCGACCGACCGCCGCGGGCTGTGGATCGCGGTCGCGTCCTTCGTGCTGTGGGGCCTGATGCCGCTGTACTGGCATCTGCTCAACGCGGTGCCGTCGCTGCAGATCGTCGCCCACCGCATCGTCTGGAGCACCCTGCTGGTCACCGCATGGCTGTGCTGGAAATTCGGCCGGCACTGGTTGCGCGACATCCTGCGCGAACCGCGCAAGGCGGCGATGCTCGCGCTCAGCGGCGTGTTAATCGCGTTCAACTGGGGCTTGTACATCTGGGCGGTCAATGCCGGCCACGTGATCGAGACCAGCCTGGGGTATTTCATCGGGCCGCTGGTCAGTGTGATGCTCGGCGTGCTGTTCCTCGGCGAACGCTTGCGCGCGGTGCAATGGGTCGCGATCGCGCTGGCCTTCGCCGGCGTGTTGTGGCTGACCTTCCAGTACGGCCGGCCGCCGCTGATCGCGCTCGGTCTGGCGGTGTCGTTCGCGGTGTACGGCCTGGTGCGCAAATTGGTCGCGGTGGAAGCGGTGACCGGCCTGGGCGTGGAGAACGTGTATCTGTTCGCACCGGCGCTGGCGCTGATGCTGTGGGGCGAGACCCACGGTCAGGGCGGTTTCATCGGCGGCTGGGGTTGGGGCACCGAC
>NZ_LMHM01000001.1:450476-501231 GCF_001427785.1 Lysobacter sp. Root690 | reverse complement strand
GCCGCTGATCGGCTTCGCCTATGCGGTGCGGCGGGTGTCGCTGACCGCGATCGGGTTGTTGCAGTACGTCGCGCCGACCTTGCAGTTCCTGATCGGCGTGCTGATTCTGCGCGAACCGTTCAATGCCGAACGCGCGATCGGTTTCGTGATCATCTGGATCGGCCTGGCGGTGTTCGCCAGCGAGGGCTTGTTGCGGTCGCGGCGGATGGCGGCGGCTGCGCAGGCGGCTTGAGCGTCAGTCGAACAGGCCGTCGAGCCAGCCCATCACCAGCACATAGGCCACAACGCCCAACACACCGATGATTCCACGACGCCAGGCGCCTTCGTGCCAGCGCCGTTGGCGCGCACGATTGCGGATCTGTAGGCGGGCCTGCGAGGTGGACAACGCCGCGCCGGCGTTCTGCTGCGCCTGCAGCCGTTGAGGAAAGGTCGCGCCCAACGCTGCGGCAGCCGGCAACGCGCGTGCCGCGGCGACCGGCGCGTGCGCGGCCAGGTAGCCATCGATTTCCGTATCGCTTATCGCCGGCTCCCAGTCCTCGACGAACGCTCCCGCGATCCGCCGCCGCAGCGCCAGCGCGCTGACGTAAGCGCTGTCGGCCGCAAGGCCGTAGCCGCTCAACATAACCACCAGTGGCGCGTGACGTCGGGTCGTGGTGGCGTTTTGACCGCTGGCCCGTTGCATCCAGACCGGCAGGCGACCGAAATAGCGGGCCGGATCGCGCACGCACACCTGCAATGCTTCAATCTCGCCCCCGAACTGACGGACGTAATAACGCCGCAGGCCGACAACGTCGCTCCAGTCGATCAAGCCGAAGTCGGGCGAGTGGATGCCGGTCGCATCGATGCGCAATTCGCGCGGCTGCAAGCGATTGCGCAGCAGCCAGATCCAGCCGGTGCCGAGCAGGACGGCGCAGACGGTCATGAACAGCGCGACTGGGTAATCGGCGGCGTGCCAACGGCTGTAGGCGATAGTGGAAATCAGCACGGCCATAAGCGGCGTGCCCACGGCCAATCCGAGCGACAGCGATGAGGTGCCGCGTAATTCGTTCTGCGCCAGCGCGGCGCGCAGTGCCTTGCGCGGATCGTTGGCGCGGCTGTGATCGATGCGGTAGATCGCTCGCAAGCACAGCGCGAGACCGCCGATGCAGAGCGACAACAAGGCCAGTTTCAGATACGGGTTGTGGTTTCTCGATGCATCGCTATCGAGCGCGATCATCATCGCGAATATGCCCGATGCGTAGGCTGCGCCGATCCACAAGCGTCTGCGAGTTGCAGTGTTCATCCATGCCTGCGTGTTGCCGTGAATTCCAGCCCACTCTAGAGCGAAAACAAAGGCAATTGAAGCATCGGGCATGCCGTCGACGGCGTGGGCGCGGAGAACGTCTATCTGTTCGCACTGGGGCTGGCGTGGGGGCTGTGGGATCAGGCCCATCGGTGGGGTGGTTTCATCGGCGGCTGGGGCCGGGCACCGATNGCCGCTGATCGGCTTCGCCTATGCGGTGCGGCGGGTGTCGCTGACCGCGATCGGGTTGTTGCAATACGTCGCGCCGACCTTGCAGTTCCTGATCGGCGTGCTGATTCTGCGCGAACCGTTCAACGCCGAACGCGCGATAGGTTTCGTGATCATCTGGACCGGCCTGGCGGTATTCGCCAGCGAGGGATTGTTGCGGTCGCGACGGATGGCGGCGGCTGCGGCGGCATGAACCTTCGCGTCAGCCCGACGCACTGTGCTGTCGGCTGTCGGCCTGCAGCGTGGCGCGAACGGCAGGTGTCGGCGGCGGTGCTTCGAGCTGCGTCGCGGCGAGCAACTCAAACTCGCGCAGGCGCTGCTCGACGACCGCCGCGCTGGTCGCCGCGCTCCAGTCTTCGATCCAGGGTTCGGCGCAATCCTTGCGCAGCTCGCGAGCTATCTCGCAGGCCGTTTCCACATCCACGCGGTAGGGGCGGGTCACGATATCGATCCGGCCGTGGCGAGCGTCGCGGGCCAGCTGCATCCGGTATCCGTAAGCCATCAACGCCGAGGTTTCGTTTTCCAGGTAGCGCCAAGGGTCACGTAAGTAGACCCGCAACAAAGGCATCTCCACGTCGTTGACTATGAGCGTCTGAGCCGATAGTCCGAGAACTTGAGACCAGGCGATCATCCCCAGACGGGTTTCGAAGATGCCTTCCTGATCGATCCTCAGGCATTGCTTGTGACTCCAGGTAAAACCGCCGATGCGGCGGCGCTGCAGCGCCACGCGTCGGCGCGCGGAATCCTTGCCGCGTTTGCTCCACAGGTCGGGAAACAGGATCGATCCGCCGACGTAGAGCACGAACAGCAAAAAGCTCAGGCACGTCATCACCGCGATGAAGGGCGAGTCGTCGGAAGGCGGGTCGTGCCGCCTGAACCAGACGATCCCCGCGATGATCGAGCCGACGATCGCCAAGGCAAGCGAACCTTGCTTGGGTTGCTCCTTCATCTCCGCCTTCCCCCGCCCCTATAGGTTGCAAGCAAGCATAGCGTGGGCTCAAGCGAGGTTGCAGGTGGCCGGACGCAAGCTACGTCGCCCGACAGCCGGGCAAACGATCGCGACGGCGGATCGCCGGGCCGGCGTTTGCGCCCGCGGGGATTGACGCTCGACGAGCGACATCTGCGATGCATAAAACTGCGCCGAAAAAAAAGCCCCCCTCATTGCAGGGGGGCTTTTGCATCGCAATCACATGTCGAGCCTTGAGCCTACAACGCCCGCAGCGCCGACGTCACCGGCAAGGTCGCCGCGCGCAGCGCCGGGAACAGGCCGCCGACGAAGCCGATCGCCAGCGCCCACTTCAAGCCGTTCCACAGCAACTCGCCGGTGACGCGGAAATCGAAGGTCAACTGACCCACGCCGCCGGCGATGGTCGAGGCGGTGTAGCCGTTGAAGATCAGCCACGCGAGCGCGCCGCCGATCAAACCGCCGAGCAAGGCCAGCAGCATCGTTTCCAGCATCACCGCGACCACGACGGGCAAGCCGCGGAAGCCGATCGCGCGCAGGGTCGCGATCTCGCGCGCGCGGGTGGCGACGGTGGCGAACATGGTGTTGAGCGCGCCGAACACCGCGCCGATCGCCATGATCGAACCGACCACGATGCCGATGATGCGGATCACCTTGGTCATCGCCTCGGATTGCTTGGCGAAATACTCCGCGGTGGTGCTGGTGTCGACCTGCAGTCGCGGGTCGCCGGCCAACGCGGCCTTGAACGCCTTGAACTGCTTGGCGTCGCTGAGCTTGGCGATGACCGCGTTGCGCGAGGCGCCGCGACGGTAGGTGGACGCGACCATGTCGGCGTCGGCCCACACTTCCGAATCCATGGCGTCGCCGGATTTGAAGATGCCGACCACGGCCCACGTCTCGCTGCCCAGGCGGATCTGCTTGCCGACCTCCATGCCGGCGAACTGACGCTGCGCGCCGACGCCGACCACCACTTCGCGCTTGCCGGTCTCGAACTTGCGGCCCTGCACGATCTTGATCTGCGGCCGCACCTGCCAGGCGCGATCGCCGACGCCGCGCAACTGCACGCTGCCGTCTTCGTCGGGCTTGCCGCCCTTGATCGGCAGGTTCGCCGCGACCACCGTTTCCGGCGAGGCCAGCGGCCGGCCGTCGGCGGCGCGGGCGATGCCGGGTGCCTGTTCGATGACGTTGATGCTGGCCAGGTCGAGGGTCGACATCACCTCGGCCGCGGACGCGCCGCGCAGCACCATCGCGGTGTCGTCGCTGCCGGTGCGCGCGAGCGTTTGCTTGTAGCCCTCGGCCATCGACAGCATCGCCACCAGCACCGCGACCACGCCGGCGATGCCGATCACCACCACCGACGACGACCCAGCGCGCTGGCGCAGCGTGCTGATGCCGACGCCGGCCACCGACGCGGCCTGCTGGCCGCTGCGGGTCAGCAGCATCCACAAGACGAACGCGACGGCGAGGCCGAGCAACACCGGCCAGGGCGCGAGCGCCCACAGCACCAGCCCGGCGACCAGGGCCAGGAAGGTGAGCAGGCCGCGTAAGAACGATAGGAACTTTTTCATGTGCGCTCTCCGTTAGCGTCCGGCCAATGCATCGACGATGTTCAGGCGCATGGCGCGGATCGCCGGCAACAGGCCGACCAACAGGCCGATGCCGACCATCAGCATCAACGCCACCGACCAACTGCGCCAGCCGATCGGCGGCACGCTGATCGCGCCGTTGCTGCCGGCGCTGACGATCGGGCCGAGCCCGCCGGCGATGGCCACGCCGATCACGCCGCCGAGCAGCAGCAGCAATACCGACTCGGCCAGCACCAGCAGCAGCACGCTGCGGTCGGGAAAGCCGATCGTCTTGAGCACGGCCAGTTCGGAGGTGCGTTCGCGCACCGCCTGGGCCATGGTGTTGCCGGTCAGCAGCACCAGGGTGAAGAACACCGCGCCCATGATCGAGCCGACGATCAGGCCGATGTCGGCCATCTGCTTCATCCAGCTCGCGGTCGCCGCCGCTTCGGTCTGGGTCTTGGTCTCGTGATCGGAATTGGCCGAGATCGCGTCGATGGCCTTGGCCACGCGGTCGCTCTGGCTGGCGTCCTTGACCTCGGTGACGTACCAGCCGACCTGGCCGCGGTTGTAGGGCGTGGAATCGTCGAAGTACTTCCAGTGCAGCAGGATCATCTGGTCGAACCAGCCGCCGGATTTCTTGTCGCTGGCCGCGAGCGTGCCGACGATGTCGAAGCTCCAGTTCTTGCTGCCGTCGCTGCTGGTGAAGATGGTCGACTGCAGCGGCAGTTTCTGTCCGACTTTCCAGCCGAAGCGCGCCATCAGGCCTTCGCCGACCAGCACCCCGGTGCGGGTGGCGGCGAACGCCTTGCGATGCGCGGCGGACACCGCCATTTCCGGATACAGGTCCAGATAGTTGTCGGCCACGCCGAAGCTGAAAATCTGGTTGTGCGGATCCTGATAGGCGCCGCCGAACCAGTTCGCATAGGTGACTTGCTTGACCCCCGGTACCTGCGCGATGCGCTCGTTGAGCGACATCGGCAACGGCTGGATGAAGGACAGGCGCGAACCGGTCTGCAGACGCTTGACGCCGTTGGCGCTGTTGCCGGCCTGCTCGAAGCTTTCGCGCACGCCGTCGAGCAGGCCGAACAGCAGGAACGCGGCGATGATCGACAGCAAGGTCAGCGCCGTGCGCGTCTTGCGCCGCATCAGCTCGGCCCAGATCAGATGGAAATATTTCATGATGGCCGCTCCCGACTCATGCCGCGTGCGACTGCTGTTCGACCAGGGTGCCCTTGTCGAGGTGCAGGGTGTGGGTGGCGTACTCGGCGGCCTTGGGATCGTGGGTCACCATGACGATGGTCTTGCCGTGTTCGCGGTTGAGCAGCTGCAGCAGGTTGAGGATTTCCTCGGCCGCGTGCCGGTCCAGATCGCCGGTGGGTTCGTCGCAGATCAGCAGGGTCGGGTCGGACACGATCGCGCGCGCGATCGCCACGCGCTGTTGCTGGCCGCCGGACAATTCGTTCGGACGGTGGCTGCGCCGATCGGCGAGGCCGACCAGGGTCAGGGCGATTTCGGCGTTGCGCTTGCGCTGCGAGCCGTTCAACGGCGACAGCAGCAGCGGCAGTTCGACGTTGCGTTGCGCGGTCAGCGCCGGCATCAGGTTGTAGAACTGGAACACGAAGCCGACATGGCGGCTGCGCCACTGCGACAACTGGCCCGCGCTCAGGCGATCGATGCGCTCGCCTTCGATGGTGATCTCGCCGCCGGTGGGGTTGTCCAGGCCGCCGATCAGATTGAGCAGCGTGCTCTTGCCCGAGCCCGACGGGCCCATCAGCGCGACGAAGTCGCCCTTGGCGATGTCCAGGTTGATGCCGTGCAGCACTTCGACCTTTTCCGGGCCGCGCTGGTAAGTCTTGGTGAGGTTTTTGATCGAAACCAGAGTGTCCATCTTCGACGTCCTCAAGCGTTGGGATTGCGGTGAAAGGAGCCAACACGCGCCGCGCGCGGGTCGCAGATCGGTACGGCGGCCGCGCGCGGCGGCCGGTTCGATGGTCCGGCACGGCCGCTTGTGTCGCGGCCGCGGTGATCGTGGCGATGCGCGCGTCGGGCGCGGTGATCGCCCGGTTGCGTTACTTCGACGTCGCCTTACTTCGGCGATGTCTTACTTAGACGAATCGGCGTCGCCGGTTTCGACACGCACGCGCGATCCGTCTTTCAGCGAATCGGGCGGATCGAGCACGACGGTCTCGCCGCCGCTCAGGCCGGCGGTCACTTCACGATCCTCGCCGAGCTTGCGGCCCAGGCTGAGCTCGGTCTGCGCGACCTTGTCGTCGTTGACCACGAAGGCCACGTCCTTGCCGTCGCGCTGGGCCAGCGCGTTGGCGGGGATCATCGCGCTGGGCTTGGTCTGCTTGGGCTGGTCGGGCTTGGCCGCTTCCAGGAAGCTCACCCGCACGCCCATGTCCGGGACGATGCGCGCGTCGCGGGTCTTGATCGCGATGCGCACCTTGACCGTGGCCTTGCCGCGGTCGGCGGTGGGAATGATCGCGATCACTTCGGCCGGGATCTTCCAGTCCGGGTACGCGTTGAGCACCGCCTCGACCGGCATCTTCGGCTGCACCCGGCCGATGAAGGATTCGCCGACGTCGACTTCGATCTCGAGCGAGTCCATGTCGACGATGGTGCCGATGCCGGTGCGGGTGAAGCCGCCGCCGGCCGACAGCGGCGAGACGATTTCGCCCGGTTGCGCGGCCTTGGCGGTGACCACGCCGGAGAACGGCGCGCGCACGATGGTGTTATCCACGCCCAGGTCGGAGATGCGCAGGCTGTCGCTGGCGACCTTGACGTTGCGCTGCGCGGTCAGCAATTGCGCGCGCAGCGAGTCGCGGCTGGCGACGGCCTGGTCGTACTGCGACTTCGACACCAGTTGCTGTTTGACCAGCGACGAAAGTCGGGTGGCGTTGACCTCGGCTTCCTTGAGCTGGGCCTGCACGCGCTGGGTGTCGCTCTGCGCGGCGCCGAGCTGGGCGGCGGTGAGTTCGCGCTGGGCGTTGGCGTCGATCGGGTCGAGCGTGGCCATGACCTGGCCCTCCTCGACGCGCTGGCCTTCTTCGATCATCACCTCGCGCACCTTGCCGGTGATCTTGGCCGAGACCGTGGCCATGCGCCGCGCGACCACATAGCCGGTGGCGTCGAGCACCGAGGCGCCCGCGCCGTTGCCGCCGCCGATCGCGGTGACCGTGGCGGTCTGGACCTTGGCGCCGGCGTTGCGGCCGAACAGCATCCAGCCCATGACGATCAGCGGCACCAGGAACAGCAGCGCCAGGCCGATCACCAGCAGGCGGCGGCGACCCGAAGGCTCCGGCGCGCGGTTGCGGTCGATGCGCAGTTCCTTCAACAGGTCAGCCGATGCACTCATGGTCTCAACCGATACGCCAGATGGCGCCTAGTGTGACCGTGCCGGCGGGCGCGCGCCAACCTGCTGAAAGTCAGTTTCTGTCAGCCCTTGAGTCGACGGTTTTGCATGACAAGTGTCACTCGCGGTGCGCGCGCGTACGCCGGCATTCAGCCCGCGCCGGCTCGAAGCCAGACTGTAGGAGCTGCGCGAGCTGCGACCGCGGTACCGCAGCAGCCGTCGCAAGCGCGATGTCGCGGTCGCAGCTTGCGCAGCTCCTGCAGTCGGACTTCGTCGGATCGGCCTCGGCGTTAGTGCGTAGCAACCAACCCCGCCGGATCAGTAATCGGCGGGATTGGCGCTGAAGTTCACCGGCACGGTGATGTTGACGCAGCCGCCGGCTGGCAGCGCCGTCGCGGTCAGGGTGACGGTATTGCCGCCGGCCGCGCCGCCGCTGGCGGCCGAGCAGGTGCCGCCGCCGGTGCCGGCGCAGGTCCATGGACCGCTCAAGGTCACGCCTGGGGGCAGGGTGTCGGTGATGGTCGCGCCCGCGGCCGGGTCGGCGCCGGCCGCGTTGCAGGCGCGGATCGTGTAGGTGCTGCTGCCGCCGGGCGTGTAGGTGGTCGGCACGTCGGCCTTGGTGATCGACAGCGCGCTGGTGCCCAGCCGGTTGGTGAAGGTGCAGGTGACCGCCTGCGCCTGACCGTTCGCGGCCGCGCCGATCACCGACACCGGCAGGGTGATGTTGACGCTGGTCCCGGTGCCGGTGGCGACGGTGGCGCCGGCGCCGTTCACGCAGGCGTAGGTGCTGACGTACAGCGCGGTGGTCGCGGGGGTCGGCACCTCGACCACGGTGGTGGTGATCGGCGTGGTGGCGATGTTCTGGGCGACGGTGAGGTCGGGCGCCCCCGACGCGCTGTTGTGGTACAGCGTGCGGAAGTTGGTGGTGCCGTTGTGGCCGGCGGCGATGGCGAAGGCGGTGCCGCCGATGCCCAGGTCGAAGCGGCCGGTGGCGCCGGTCGGATTGAGCTGTTTGATCACCCGCACCACCGGCTTGATCTCGATCATGTAGTCCTCGACCTCGCCGCTGTCGAGGCGGCCGGTCGGGGTGGCGGTGCTGAGCTGGCTGCCCTGGGTCGCGCGCAGGCGCACGTAGCTGCGGCCGGCGGTGGTCGCGACCGGCACGGTCCAGTTGAGCGTTGTCGTGGTCGCGCCGCTCGCCACGGCGTTGCACACGCCTTCGCCGCCTTCGAACACGCCGTTGCGGTTGAAGTCGATCCAGCCGCACACGGTGCCGGCGGCGGTGCTGCCGCTCAGGCTCGGGGTCAGCGCGTAGGCCTGGCCGATCAGGCCGGTGTGCAGGGTCGCCAGCGGCGTGGTCAGACCGTCTTCGTCGGCGCCGTCGCCGGCCGCGCCGTTGTTGTCGGCGCCGACCGCGACCGCGTTCGGGCTCGGGGTGACCGCGGGCGTGTCGTTGAACACGTTGGGGTTGTCGACGTCGACGCTGCCGCCCAGGCGGATGCCGTCGACGATGTGGCTCGCCGCCACGCCCGCGTCGTAGCTGGCCGGGGCGTCGCCGAAGTCTTCGTCGACGCTGGTGGTGACCATGTAGCCGTCATCGCCGAGCGCGTTGCCGATGGTGGCGTTGAAGACGTTGCGGGTGCCGGAGATGCCGACGTTGAAGGTCACCGAGGTCACCGTGCCGTTGATGCGCACGCTGCCGCAGCCGGCGAGCTGGGTGGCCGGGGGCGCGATCGCGGTGCAGTTGGTGCCGTTGTAGGTCGTGTTGACCAGGTCCAGCGAGGTGCCGCCGCCCAGGGTCTGCAGGTTCACCGCGCCGCCCAGCAGGGTCATGGTCGCGCCGGCCGGGACCGAGCTGGCGATGGCGTGGACGGGACGCGCGGCGGTGATGGTGACCGTATCGCCGGTGATGCTGCGCACGCTGCCCAGGCCGAGGAAGTGCACGGTCGGATTGGTGACCGGCCGGCTGAAGCCGATCGTCAGGGTGCCGATGTTCGGGCAGGCGACCGTGGTCGCTGCGTTGTTGGCGAAGTTGCAGGCCGCGCCGACGGTCTGCATCTGGATGCCGGTGGTCGTGGTCGGCACGTTCGGGGTGAACATCGCCGCGGTGGCGCCGCCCAGGGTGGTGATCGGCACGTTGTTGGCGACGATCTGGACGTTGGCGCCGGTGACCGTATAGGTCGTGGTCAGCGTCGACGGATACGGCTTGGTTGAGGCGCTGTTGAAGCCGATGGTGCCGGTGGCGGTGGCATTGTGGACCTGCGCCGCGTTGGCCCCGGCGCTCCACGCGGCCAGGCCGGCGCACAGGGCCAGCAATGCGATACGGCGCCCAGACCGCTGAATACCCGCTTCGATCCCCATGTCCTATCCCCGAGTGACGCAGTGCAGACCTCGCGTCCAGCGAGGGCCCCTGTGGAATGCAGTGCCGTTTCACTCTACGTGGGACACACCCGATACGGATTCATGCCCCTTAGTCGCTTACGTAATCTGTGCCGATGTGCGGACAAATTAGTGATGGGTAGCGCTATCGCTCGAAACCGCCCGCAAAGCTAGCCGCATAAAAGACTCTTTTCGGGTGTTTATGTCTACGTGCATAAGTGGCTATTGGCACACAAATACGACAAAAAACCCGCCCGGCTTGCGCCGGACGGGTCGTTTAGGGATCGCTTGGACGCTGGGGCGGGGCGGGTCGGTCAGTAAGCGCCCGGGTTCGGGCTGAAATTCACCGGCACCTGCACGTTGACGCAGGCGCCGACCGGCAGGACCACCCCGGTCAGCTGCACGCTATTGCCGCCGGCCGCGCCGCCGCTGGCCGCGCAGGTGCCGCCGCCGGTGCCGGCGCAAGTCCACGGGCCGCTCAGGGTCACGCCATTGGGCAGCGGGTCGTTGACCGTGGCGCCGTTGGCCACGGCCGGGCCGGTGAGGTTGCAGGCGCGCAGGGTGTAGGTCGTGGCGCCGCCCGGGGTGTAGGTGGTGGCGTTGCCGACTTCGCCCTTGACCAGGCTCAGGGCGATGTTGACCGCGATCGGCGCGGGGACCTGCGCGCACTGCGGATTGCCCGCGGCGGGGCAGGTCGGCAGCGGATCGGGGTCGCCGCCGCCGGCCACCGCGACGGTGTTGGTCGGGGTGCCGGTGGCGGTCGCGGCGATCGCCACGTTCAAGCGCACGCTGGCGCTGGCGCCGGCGGCGATCGGCGCGCTCGGGGTGAAGGTGCAGGTCACCGTGCCGGTCGCCGGCAGGGTGCCGCAGGCCACCGTGCCTTGCGCGCTCGAAGCCGAGACCAGGCTGAAACCGGCCGGCAGGGTGTCGACGATGGTGATCGCGCCGGTGGTCGGGCCGCCGCCGGTGTTCTGCAGACCGATCGCGAAGTAGCCGTCGGCGGCCGCGCCGGCCTGGCCGGCGGCGAGCGTGCCGCTGACCGTCTTGCTCGCGGTCAGCTGCGGCTGGACCACGGTCAGCACTTCGTCGGCGACCAGATTCACCAGATTGTTGGTGCCGCTGATGCTGGCGTTGGTGTTGTGGTACACGCCGACCGTGTTGGAGGTGACGTTGACCGTGATCTGGCAGGCGAGCTGGCCGCCGACCGCGCCGGCGCCGTTGACCCGGCCCCCGTTGACCGCGATCGAACCGCTGCCGGCGACCGCGGTGACGGTCATGCCGGCCGGGAACGCGGTGCCGAGGGTACCGCCGGCCGCGCAGTTGGTGCGGATGTTCGGGGTCGGCGCGACCACCACGTTGGCCGGCAGGGTGTCGACGAAGTTGATGCTGGAGGTCGTGTTGACGCTCTTGTTGGCCAGATTGAAGGTCAGGGTGGACACGCCGCCGGTGTTGATGGTGGTCGGGGCGAATTCCTTGGTCAGGTCGACCGAGCTGACCGCGAAGGTCACGCGATATTCGATATCGTAGGTCGTCGTGCCGGCTGGCACGTTCCACTGCGCGGCCATGCCGTTGTCGGTGGCGTTGTTGGTGTCGATATTGTTGTTGAGGTTGCCGGCGTTGGCGTTGCTGGCGGCGCTGACGCAGGGGTTGGTCGTGGTCACGGTGCCGTTGCAGACCAGCGACTGCGCCTGGCTGTAGGTCGCGCTGAAGTAGCGGTCCCAGTTCGGCGTGCCCGAGGACGGCTCCCACCACAGCGCTTCGAACTGATCGTTCTTGATCACGCCGACCAGGTCCGGCCGGCCGGTGTTGTTGCCCGGGCTGGTGCGCATGAAGCCCGGCCCGTTGTCGCCGCCCTGCAGGTAGGTGTCGACGTTCTGATAGAACTTGATCGTCGCGCCCGTGGCGGGCATGCCGCTGAGCGTGACCCGGCGGGTGAACCACGCCTGCGGGGTGATGTAGCGGTCGACGATGGTGACCCGCATCGCGTTGTCGGCGGCGACGGACGGTTGCAACACCGTGGTCACTTCATACGGCGACGCGGCGCTGCCGGTGCCGCTGAGCGCGGATTGCGACACCTGGGTGAACAGCGCGAACGGAACGCCGGCGGCGTTGTTGGCGTTGGTGTAGACGCGGGTGGTGGCGTTGGTGCCGCGATCCACGCGCAGGTACACGCCGTTGTACAAGGTGCCGGCGGTCGGCGTGGCGTTGGCGTTATAGACCTGATCGGCATTGCTGAGCCGGACCTGGAACTGGCTGTTGCTGCCCCAGGTCACCCGCAGGCCGTCGGAACCGTTGGCGAGCACGCCGCCGGTCGGGTTGGCGACTTGCTGGCTGGTGGCGTTGGCGGCATACGCGCCGCCGCTCAGGGCGAGCGCGCAGGCACACAGCGCCAGACCGGCCTGGCGGCCGAAACGGATCAAGCGATTCATGAAATCCCCTGTTGAACGAGCCTTACTACGAAGGTTTGGGCGCGCTGTCGCTGCCTGGCCGCCCCGGCCCCGATCGACCCGGGTGCCGTTAGTGACTTGCATAGCACTTGTTATGTGCCACAAATCACATTTTGCGGCAAGGCGATCGCAGATGCCAGCCCCGAGCCGGCGATCACCGAGTCGAACGGGTTGAACGGGGGCAGGGGGCGGCGCAGGACACGGGGAGTGTGCCTAGATGCACAGGTGGCTTTTGGGCGGTCACGCCTGGGCGCAGCTCCTACAGTCTGGGGCCGCCGGATCGGTAGACGGAGCGGCGACGCCGATCCGTTGCCTGCTTCAGCCTGGGCCGGCGCCGGCGCGCGCGCGACGCAGCCGTTCCACCCGCTCGCGCACCGCCGCGACCAGGGCCGGCAGCGATTCGAAACGCGGCACGTGGTAGCGGTCGGCGGTGATATCGACATTGCCCTTGCGCCAGAACCCGTCCGGACAGGCCAGCAGCAACTTGCCCGAGCCGGCGTGCAGGCCCAGTTCCAGCAAGGTCACCGGGCTTTGCGAGCCGGGCACGAAATACATCGCGATTACGTCCGCGCGCTGCAGCGCGGCCAGTTCCCATTCGACCTGGCGGCGGAATTCGGGTTCGTCGGCGCTGGGCTTCCAGGCCGGGTTCCAGTCGTCGCGGCGCGGGTTGAGCAGGACCACGCCCTCATCGGCCAGTTCGCGCGCGACCTGCGCCTGCCAGTCGACCGAGCCGCCCATGTCGATGCTGCCGGCCAGGAACACACTGATGCGGCCGTCGTCGGGCAGCGGGTTCGGCGACTGGATCGTGATCGAGCGCGGCGGGTTCGCCGCCGCGCTGTCGGCGGCCGCGGCGCCGCCGGTCACCGTGCTGCCAGCCACAGAACTACTCGATAAGGCCATCGCGGAAAACATCAGCAGCGCTTTCATGTCGGTCGGGTCCTGTGCGGGCGAAGCGGCGGGTCGTGGCTGCGCATGAGCGATCGACGGAGCCAATCGGACATCGGCCCGATCAGTACCTGATCACCGCCGATGCCTGCGATTGCGTTCGAAGCGTCCGATCGATCACTCGCTCGCGTGCGCCTTGAGCATGGCGTAGGCCGCGCGCAGGCCCTGCGCTTCGCCGCCGGCCGGGCGGCCGGGGCGGTCGGCGTCGTTCCAGCTGTACACGTCCAGATGCGCCCACGGCAGGTCGGCGGGGACGAAACGCTCCAGGTACAGCGCCGCGGTCACCGAGCCGGCCATCTTCGACGGCCCGGCGTTGGCGAGGTCGGCGATGTTGCTGGTCAGGTAACGCAGGTACGGACGCCACAGCGGCATGCGCCACAGCGGGTCGCGCTGGCGCTGGCCGGCTTCGAGCCACTGCACCGCGATCGCATCCTGGTTGGTGAACAGCGCCGGCAGATCCGGGCCCAGCGCGATCCGCGCCGCGCCGGTCAGGGTGGCGAAGTCCAGCAGCCAGACCGGTTTTTGTTCGCCGGCGTAGGTCAGCGCGTCGCACAGGATCACCCGGCCTTCGGCGTCGGTGTTGTCGATCTCCACGCTGATGCCCTGACGGGTGGCGATGACTTCGCCGGGACGGAACGCGTCCGGGCCGATCGAGTTTTCCACCGCCGGCACCAGCAAGGTGATCCGCAGCGGCAGCTTGCGCGCCATGATCAGTTCGGCCAGCGCGATCGCGTGCGCGGCGCCGCCCATGTCCTTCTTCATCCAGCGCATGCCGTCGGCCGGCTTGAGGTCGAGGCCGCCGGTGTCGAAGCACACGCCCTTGCCGACCAGCGCGATATGCGGATGCGCCAGGTCGCCCCAGCGCAGCGCGATCAGTCGCGGCGCGCGGTGCGAGGCGCGGCCGACCGCGTGGATCGCGGGGAAGTTCTGTTCGATCAGCGCATCGCCGGTGATCACCTCGATGTCCGCGTGGAAGCGCAGCGCGATTTCGCGCGCGACCGCTTCGAGTTCGGCCGGGCCCATGTGCTCGGTCGGGGTGTTGATCAGATCGCGCACGCGCACGCAGGCGGCGATCAGGTCGAAGCTCTCATCGCCTTCGAGCGCGGCGTCGACGACCAGTCGCGCCGGCGCTCGCATCGGCGTCTTGTAACGGCTGAAGCGATAGCTGCCCAGGCCCCAGCCGATGCGCAGCGCGCTCACGCTGGCCTCGTCGTCTTCGCCGCCGACCTGCCAGTCGCGCTGCGGCAGCGCGAACGGGGCGTGGCCGTAGGAGAACGGATCGCGCGGGTCGCCGATGCCGAGCGCCGCCGAGGCGATGCGGCCGTTGCCGTCGGGCAGGGTCAGCACGGTGCCGGGCGAGGCGTCGAAGCCCTGCGCGTCGACCCAGGCCGCGGCCGACTCGCTCAGCGTCGCGCGCCAGCTATCGAACGAGGCGCGGCGAACCAGGGCCAGCGGCAGCGCGTCGCCGGCATCGGAGGTGAAACCCAGGGGCAGAGTCATGCGGTGGCGGTGTCCGTGCGGTGCGCCGCGTCCAGCCAGTCGGCCAGCTCGGCAAGGGTGGTGAATTCCAGGTCCGGACGCGCGTGTTCCTGCGGCCAGCTTCTATGTTCGCGATTGATCCAGCAGGTGCGCAGGCCGGCCTGGGCGCCGCCGATCACGTCCATCTCGATGTCGTCGCCGACGTGCAGCACCTGCGCCGGTTCCACATCCAGGCGCGCGCAGGCGGCGTGGAAGATGCTGGGATCGGGCTTGGCCCGGCCGTGTTCGCGCGCGCCGAGCTGGAAGCGGAACAGCGGCATCAGCCCGATCCGGTGCAGGTCGGCGTTGCCGTTGGTCAAGGCCGCCAGCGGCAGCCGCGCGGCCAGACGCGCGAGCGCGTGCTCGCTGTCGGCGTAGTGCTCGACCTCGCAGCGCGCGGCGAAGAACACGTCGAACGCGGCCGCGGCCAGCGCGGTGTCGTCGCCGGAGTCGCGCAGCATGTGCTCCAGGGTCAGCCGGCGCTGTTCGGTGAAATCGTGGGCCAGGTCCGGCCGCTGCACGGCGATGCGGTCGCGCAGCTCGCGCATGGCCTGGGCCGGATAGCGTTCGGCGGTGCGCGGCGCATGCTCGCGCAGCCAGTCGACGAGCACGTTCTCGGCCCGGATCATGACCGGAGCGATGGGCCAGATGGTGTCGTCGAGATCGAGGGTGATGGCGCGGATGGGTAAGCTCATGCGCGCATTTTAGCGCGCGGCGCCCTGCTGAATGGGTGACGCGCGGCGACCGGCCCGAGCGGGCACCGGGTTGTGCCGGGTTGTGGAAGAGCGTGGCTCTGGGTGGATGTGCGGACGGCGTCGCACCCCCGACTTGGCGACATCCGTTCGGGGCAGAGCATCGCGGTTGAGTGGAGCCTGGGCCGGATGCACCGATTTCCGAGGTCCGCGCAGCTGGGGTGGTCAGAAATTCCTCGCCGCGATCAGCGGACGGACGATGGCGAGGCGGCCTGAGCGAAGGCATCCGGGCTGAAGGCCGTTCCGCGAAGTCGCGCCCCGCTTGCGCAGCGCGCACGACGAGCGCCGTCAGCGTCCGTGAAGTGCCGTGGGCGCTAGCGCGACGGTTTCACTGGCACCGGCGCATCCAGCCCGCGCGCCAGCCGGTCGACCTGCTTGAGCAAATCCGGAATCCGATGGCCGCCGCTCATCCGCGCGACCGCGGCGCGCGCCTCGTCCAGCGCCATGCCGGCGGCCGATACATACAACGGTCGATCGCTGCCGCCGCGCCGCACTTCGGCCGCGGCCGGCGTGCCCGCGTAATAAGTCTTGGCGATGCCGACCACCGGCACGCGCTCGTGCAGCGCGTCGCGCAGATGCGCGCCGAGCCCGGGGCGTTGTTCGGCGCCGAGCCAGACGTAGCCGTCGATCGCGATGCAATCGATCGTCACCGCCGCCAGGGTATCGAGCAAGCGCAGGATGCATGGCAGTTCGCGCCGATAGAACTCGCCGGGCACGTACTCGGCGATGTCCTCGCAGACCAAGGTGTGCGACGCGATCGCTTGCGCATCACCCCAATCAGCGAACAAGACGCCGGCGACGGTGGCGGAGGTTTCGCGGTACTGGACGTCGACGGCGAGGATCATTGCGGACTATTCGGGGCGATTACGCGGCTGCAGACGCGAGTGCGATTTCGGCGCGACGAATTGGAAAGCATCGTGGCTGAAGCCGCTGTCGCAAAGACCTCGGACAGCGCGCGGCACGTCGTGCGATCTCACTCCAGCAACTTCGACCACCCCTCAAGACCTTCGATCCGCGCCAGCACCAGCTTCACGCACACCAGCATCGGCACCGCCAGCAGCAGGCCGATGATGCCCCACAGCCAGCCGAAGAACATCAGCGCCAGGATCAGCACCAGCGGCGACAAACGCATGCGCCGGCCCAGCACGATCGGCGTCACCGCCTGCGATTCGATCGTGTGCAGCAGCAGGTACAGCCCGACCGGCAGCAGCGACGGCCACAGCTCGTCGAACGCGACCAGTCCCATCAGCAGCATCACCGCCATGCCGATCAGCGGGCCCACGAACGGGGCGAAATTCAGGATCGCCGCCATCGTGCCCCACAGCAGCGACTCCTGCACCGGCACGCCCAGCGCATACAGCGCGCCCGCCAAGGCCAGGCCGAAACCGGTGTTGATCAGGCTGATGGTCAATACGTAGCGCGAGATCTCGCGCTCGATCGAATGCAGGATGTCGATGGTGACCACTTTCTTGCGTTGGCTCGGCAGCAGCGCGATCGCGTTGCGCTGCAAGGATTCGCCATAGACCATGAAGAAGAACGTCAGCAGCACCACCGCCAGTGCCTGGGCGATGTACTTGGGCGTGGCGGTCAGCGAGCGGTAGGGATCGTTGAGTTCGGTCTTGACCACCTGCACCGGCTTGCTGGTGCTTTCGCCGCCGGCGGCTCGGGCGAAATTTTGCGCGGCGCGGTTGGCGTCCTGCAGCGGCTTGGTCATCTGCCGCAGCTTCGGGCCGATCTGCTTCATTTCGCGCGGCACCTGACGCACCCATTCGCCGGCCGGTTCGGCCAGTTGCACGGTCAGCGCGCCGGCGACGGCGAGGCCACCGGCCAGCACGATCAACGCGCCGAGAAAACGCGGCACGTAAAATTTGCCGAGCAGGCGCAGGATCGGATTGCCGACCAGGGCGAAGAACGCGGCCAGCAGCACCGGCAGCAGCAGCTCCTGCGCGGCCCACAAGGTGTAGCCGATCGCGAGCATGGCCAGCACCAGCAGCGGCATCGGCGCGCGCGGACGCGGCGGCATCGGCGGTTTGACAGCGGCGTCGGGCGGTGGCGACGCGGTTGCGTCGGTTGCGGGCGGCGTGTCGGCGGTCGGTTCGACGGTGGGATCGGACGAAGCGATGCGCGGGTCGGTCGGCTGCGATTGCGCCGGGTCGGACGGCTCGGGTGAGGCGGACGGCGGCGCGGTCTGGCTCAAGGCGGCGAAGGCTCGGCGTTTTCGGAGCGCGTACTGTGCGCTGTCGCGTGTGTGTTCGCCATCACGCCGGACACACGCGCGGGACCGCTCGAAACGGGTTGCCGAAATGGTCTTGCTGAAGTGGCCTTGTCGAAGCGCGCGCCTTGCAGTCGCGTTCGGACCGGGTCGTCGCGGCGGATCGGACCATGGCCGCACCGAACCGACGAGGCCCGAGGTAATGGAGTGCGAATCAAGCCGCCCGACCCATGCAGTCGCGGCTTGCGCCGTTTACGCGCACGGGAAAGGCGATGCCCGAAGCATCGCCGTTGCTGGAATCGTTGTCGCTAAGCGATGGCGAGCGGCCTCAGGCCGCGTCGCGTTCGCCCGTTTGCGCCGCCTCGTGCGCGCTGTCGGCGGCGTGACCGGCCTCGCGCGCCGCATGACCGGCCTGGCCCGCGGCCTTGTCGGCGTTCTGCGCGGCTTCCTGCGCGCTGGTGCCGGCGAACAGGCCCGACAGCAAGGTCACGATTTGCATCAGATTGCCGCTCTTGACCGCGATCTTGACCGGCTCGGCGCGACCCATCACGAAACCGCTGACCAAACCGGCGATGACGATCCGACCCGGCGTCCACGCTTCGCGCCAACTGGCTTTCAATGCGTCTTTACGCTCGACCGCCTGCTGATAACGGCCTTCGAGCAGCTTCTCGCGCTTATGGACCCGGCGTTGCAAGGCTTCGAAACGGCTCATCACGCCTCCGTGCGGTTGGGATCGCGGGGCGTGAGCCCCGGCGCGACGCCGAGCGGAGTCGCATCGTCGTCGTCATCGCCGATGCCCAGCCGGCGCAATTGCCGGCGGGTGGCGTCCAGGCGGGTGTGTTCGAAGTAACGCAAGGCCTGCCACACGCCCACGCCGGTCACGACCAGGCTGAGCCCGGCCGCGAACGCCATCGAGGCCATCCACGACCAGCCCAGCACGCCGTTGAGCACCGCGATCAGCGCCGCCATCAACAGCAGCCACGACGAGGCACCGAACACGATCGCCACGCTGACCCACAGCAAGGCCCGCCCCAGCGCACTGCGCGCCAGGGCGAGATCGGCCACCACCAGGCCGCGCAAGGCGCGGCCGGTGTCGAGCGCGGCCGACAGGCCCTCGCGGCCCGCGCTGCTGATGTCGCGGAACGCCGCGTCGATCGAAGGTGCGCGATCGTCCGCGGCGGAACGTTGCGAGTCGCCGCCTGGGGCGCCCGAAGGCGCCTGGGCGTGAGGGTCCATGCCGGGCGTGTCGCTCACGCTTACTTGTCGCCGCCGCGGGCGAGCTTGGCGATGATGAAGCCGGCGGCGAAGGCCACGCCGAACGACGCCAGCGGACGTTCGCGCACCAGTTCGGCGGCGCTTTCGATCAGGTCGCGGCCCTTGTCCATCAGCGCGTCGACTTGCTCGCGCGCGGCGCCGCCGGCGTTCTCGGCCGCGGCGATGCCGGCCAGGGCGCTGTCGGCCAGGCCGGACTTGACGTTGGCCTTGCCGACCTTCAATTCATCGCCGGCCACGCTGGCGGCATTGCGGATCGCGTCGCCGGCGTCGGCGGCGGCTTGCTTGAGATGGGTGCCGGCTTCGCCCAGGTTGCTCTTGATGGCGTCGGTCGAGGTAGGGGTCATCAGGGTGTTCCTCCGTGCTGCATGGATGAACCGCTGAACAAGTCCAGGGTTCTAGCGGGTTGTCGCGAGCCCGGCGGCGGGGGCCGATCGGTGACGCGCGACGAGGGTGAGCGGATTGCGCCGCGAACGGTGCGATGAAGCATGGCGCATCGAACATGACGCATTGAAGCGTGGTGCCTTGACGGTGTCGCTTGAAACCTGACGCATCGAAACGAAAACACTGCGGACGGCGACGGCACGATGCTCGGCACCTTACGCCACCTGCGATTACTGCATTGGCAGATTGCCGACACTGTTGCCGCGGCGGATCCGCAGGACCAACTGTGCCGGAGTCCGCGTGAAGCTCGCGCGGAAGCCGGGCAGATCGTCGAAATCGCCGCTGCTGGCGGCAACGATGACGTCGTCCTTGCGCAAATTGTTCGCTTCGGCGCGACTTCCGCGGGTCACGCTTTCCACCACCACGCCGGAAACGCCGGATTGGCGCAGGCGTTCGGGCACTTCGGCGAAGGTCGCGCCGGTCAGGCGTGGATCGAGTTCGGCGCCGGCCATCGCCTTGGGCTGTTCGCGCAGGGTCGCGTTCAGTTGCACCGTCTGGCCGTCGCGCTGCACGTCCAGCGCGATCTTGCTGCCGATCGCCTGCAGGCCTTCGAAATTGCGCAGCGCATCGCGGCCGTCGACGCGCTGGCCGTTGGCGGTCAGGATCACGTCGCCGGGCTTGAGCCCGGCCGCCGCCGCCGCGCTGCCGGCGAACACGCGCGAGACCAGCGCGCCGCGCGGTTCGGACAGTTTCAGCCCGGCCGCGAGTTGCGGGGTGACGTCCTGCGATTCCAGCCCCAGCGTGCCGCGACGCACCACGCCGTTGTTGGCGATCAGCTGGTCCTTGATGTTGCGCGCCAGGTTCACCGGGATCGCGAAGCCCAGGCCGATGTTGCCGGCCATGCTGCCCTGCGGATTGAAGCTGGCGGTGTTGATGCCGATCAGCTCGCCGTTGAGATTGACCAGCGCGCCGCCGGAATTGCCCGGGTTGATCGAGGCGTCGGTCTGAATGAAGTTCTGATAGCCCAGCCCGCGCAAGCCGCTGCGGCCGACCGCCGAGACGATGCCCGAGGTCACCGTCTGGCCGATCCCGAACGGGTTGCCGACCGCGACCACGAAGTCGCCGACCCGTAGCGCATCGGAATCGGCCAGGGTGATCGCGCTGAGGTTCTGCGCCGGAATCCGCATCACCGCCACGTCGGTGTCCGGGTCCGAGCCGAGGAACTCGGCCTTGACCGTGCGCCCGTCGGCCAAGGTCACCGAGACCTCGTCGGCGCCTTCGATCACGTGGTGATTGGTCAGCACGTAGCCGTTCTTGGCGTCGACGATCACGCCCGAGCCCAGCGATTCGTTGATCCGCTCCTGCGGGATGTTCGGGAACATGCGGCGGAAGAACGGATCGTTGGCGAACGGGTTGCGGATGCGCACGGTCTGCTTGGTATGCACGCTGACCACGGCCGGGGTGACCTTCTGCAGCATCGGTGCCAGCGAGGGCAGCAACTGGCCGCCGACCGAGGCCGGCAGCGCGGCGGCGGTCGGCATCACCGCGGCCGCGGCCGGCGAGGCCGCCGCGGGCGCTTGGATCCCTTCGCGGATCGCGGTGGCGGCGAAACCGCCGAACGCGGCGGCCAGGGCAAGGGTCAGCAAGGTCGGCAGAGGGCGCATCGCGTCGCGGTTCCGGTCAACGTGAAAGAAAGAGGGAGGACATCGTGGCAGTTCGGCCTTGCCGCCAGGGCGGCCGCGCCGGTCGCAGGCTTGGACCGCCGCGGCGCGCGGTGGTTCGATGCCGTACCCATTCATTGTTGGAGCAGGGCGATAAATAGCCGATGAAGTGACGCACGGCCAGCACGGGCCGCGCAGTGTACGCAGGCCCTTGGCCGAGGATGTATCGCCGCCGCATCGGAACTGGAATCTGTGACAGAGCCGGGTCAGAGAAAGCGTGATAGTCATCAACAAGCCGTTGACTTCGACAAACGCGCGGCGTAGTTTGAAGTCCCTGCGGGGCCACAACATCTAGTGGTCGGCCCGGCAGGAGGAGCCCAAGCGTAGGGGTTCAGCTTGGGTGGGTGTGCAGGCATCGCCTAGACAGTGAGCGGGCGCATGACGACGACGAACGAGAACCTCAAAACACGCATACCAGCCGCACGCGGCGCGTAATTCACGCGATCGCGTGCGTCGTCGTCGGCGGGGGGCTGACGACGGGCTGATCCACCCGGCTAAGGACCTTGTCCGGCGCCAGGCGCAACACCCGCGACAGGCTCTACACGCTGCAGTCGTTACACAGCATGCGTGGGATCGAGTCAGGTCGCGGGACATAAATAGAGTGTCCCGATTACCCAGCAGTCGATCCACCGATCCACCCGCAGTACGCAACACCTTCAGACACACCCCGATTACCCGTTCAAAAAAGAAACCACCGGCGGCGGGCGCAACCCAACGGCCCGCCGCCAATAGAAGGAGATGAAACAGGCATGAGCAGCGTGCGCCTCGAGGCGGTGAAGAACCCGGCGGCAGAGCAGGACATGGCCCTGCAGCCCGCGTCCCAGGACATCTGGGACAAGAAGTACCGCCTCAAGACCAAGAACGGCGAGGCAGTGGATGCCGATATCGACGGCACCTACCTGCGAGTCGCCCGCGCTCTGGCCGACGCCGAGCCCAATGCCGAGAAGCAGCAGTACTGGTACGAGCGCTTCGCCTGGGCGTTGCGCCGCGGCGCGATCCCGGCCGGCCGCATCACCTCCAATGCAGGCGCCTTGGAACATAAGCCCGCCACCTCGACGATCAACTGCACCGTCTCGGGCACGATCGAAGACTCGATGGACGGCATCCTCGAGAAAGTCCACGAAGCCGGCCTGACCCTCAAGGCGGGTTGCGGCATCGGTTACGAATTCAGCACCCTGCGGCCGCGCGGCGCGTTCGTCGCCGGCGCCGGGGCGTACACCTCCGGTCCGATGTCCTTCATGGATATCTACGACAAGATGTGCTTCACCGTGTCCTCGGCCGGCGGCCGTCGCGGCGCCCAGATGGGCACCTTCGACGTCAGCCACCCCGACGTGAAGGATTTCATCCGCGCCAAGCGCGAAGACGGCCGCCTGCGCCAGTTCAACCTGTCGCTGCTGATCACCGACGGCTTCATGGACGCGGTCAAGACCGACGCCGACTGGCCGCTGGTGTTCCCGGTCAACATCAAGGAACGCGAGGACGTCGACCTCGAGGACGCCGCCCAAGTGGTGTGGCGCGACTGGCCGACCACGCGCAACTACATCTCGCGCGAAGACGGCCTGGTCGCCTGCAAGATCTACGGTCACATCCGCGCGCGGCACCTGTGGGACATGATCATGGTCTCGACGTACGACTACGCCGAGCCCGGATTCATCCTGATCGACCGCGTCAACGAGATGAACAACAACTGGTGGTGCGAGACCATCCGCGCGACCAACCCCTGCGGCGAGCAGCCGCTGCCGCCGTACGGCGCCTGCCTGCTGGGTTCGGTCAACCTGACCAAGTTCGTGCGCAACGCCTTCACCGACCGGGCCGAGTTCGACTGGGAGGAATACAAGGAAGTCGTGCGCGTGTTCACCCGCATGCTCGACAACGTGGTCGAAGTGAACGGCCTGCCGTTGCAGCAGCAGCGCGACGAGATCATGCGCAAGCGCCGCCACGGCATGGGCTTCCTCGGCCTGGGCAGCACCGTGACCATGCTGCGGATGAAGTACGGCTCCAAGGCCTCGTGCGAGTTCACCGATCGCATCGCCCGCGAAATGGCCGTGGCCGGCTGGGAAATGGGCCTGGCGCTGGCCAAGGAGAAGGGCGCCGCCCCGATCATGGAAGAGCGCTTCGCCGTGACCGCCGAGATGCTGCGCAAGCGTCCGGAGATGAAGGCCGACGGCTGGAAGATCGGCCAGGAAATCCCAGGCAAGGTCCTGCACGCCAAGTACTCGCGCTACATGCAGCGGGTGGCCGAAGTCGCGCCCGAACTGGTCGAGGAGCTGGCCGACGTCGGCAGCCGCTTCACCCACCACAGCTCGATCGCGCCGACCGGCACTATCTCGCTGTCGCTGGCCAACAACGCCTCCAACGGCATCGAGCCCTCGTTCGCCCATCACTACAGCCGCAACGTGATCCGCGAAGGCAAGAAGTCCAAGGAAAAGGTCGACGTCTATTCGTTCGAGCTGCTGGCCTACCGCGAACTGATCAACCCCAAGGCGATGCCGTTCAGCGAGGAAGCCGAGGCGAAGCTGCCCGACTACTTCATTTCCGCCGACGATATTTCGCCGAAGGAACACGTCGACGTCCAGGCCGCCGCGCAGAGGTGGGTCGACAGCTCGATTTCCAAGACCGCGAACGTCCCCACGGATTACCCGTACGAGGACTTCAAGGACATCTACCGCTACGCCCACGAGCAAGGCCTCAAGGGCTGCACCACCTTCCGCTTCAACCCGGCCGCGTTCCAGGGCGTGCTGGTGAAGGAAGCCGATCTCGAGAACACCACCTACCGCTTCGAGCTCGAAGACGGCAGCGTGATCGAGGTCAAGGGCAACGAACAGATCGAATACGACGGCGAAATGCACTCCGCCGCGAACCTGTTCGATGCGCTCAAGGAAGGGTATTACGGCAAGTTCTAAGGCCGGTCCGGCCGCGCGCCCGCCACCGCGGGCCGCGCGTTCGGGCGTCGCTCGACGCGTCGGCGCGGCGCGATCGCAGGCGTCGCGGTTGCAGGCAATGTCCTCGCGGCCGCGGAATTCCAGCTCGGATCACTCTCGCGCGCAGCGAACCGACGAGCGGCCACTGTCTAGCCGCGCGCAGCAGGTATAGCATCGCTCCGGTAACACCCCCGATTGCAAGTAACGCTCACGTACCGCGATTAAAAAACGCCCATCAGGAGGGCATCATGAGCAACGGAAATGGAGTGACGGCGACCCTGACCCAGGCTGCCGAGAACGTGAAAGAAACCGCATCCAACCTCGGCAGCGCGATCGCGACCCGGGCCGAGGAAGCCGTGGCCTCGGTCAAGAAGACCGCGACCAAGGCCCGCAAGGCCGCCAAGAAAGCCGTCGGCACGGCGAAGAAGAAGCTCGCCACCGCCAGCGCCAAGGCCAAGAAGGAAGCCACCGCGCTGAAGGACAAGGCCACCGGCAAGAAGCCGGCCAAGAAGGCGGCGAAGAAGGCCGCCAAGAAGGCCGCGCCGAAGAAAGCCGCCAAGAAAGCCGCGAAGAAGGCGGTCAAGTCGGCCAAGAAAGCCGTCAAGGCCGTGAAGAAGACCGCGAAGAAGGCGGCCAAGAAAGTCGCGACCAAGAAGGCCGCGACCAAGAAGGCGCCCGCCAAGAAAGCAGTGAAGAAGGCCGCCGCCAAGAAGGCGACCAAGAAGGCGCCTGCGAAGAAGGCTGCCAAGAAAGCCGCGAAGAAGGCCGCGAAGTAAGGCCTGATCGCAGCGTCCCTCCCTCTCCCGCCAGCGGGAGAGGGCTGGGGTGAAAGCAGTGGCCGCGTCTCGCGCCGCATCGCCCCGCAAGTCCCGCACCACCCGCACACGAACAAGCACCGCCGCAATCAGGAGTCGGGCCCATGGCCGTCAAGATCGAACAGAAAATCAAGGGCTACAGCGTCATCAGCCAGGAAGACAAGGCCAAGGACGCCCGCGCCGCCGAAGCCGCCGCCGCCGCGCGCAACGCGCCGGTCGAGCTGCCGGTCGCCGATGTCATCCAGATGCACGAGCGCATCGAGCGCCCCGAGATCCTGATCGGCTCGACCTACAAGATCAAATCGCCGCTGTTCGAGCACGCGTTGTACGTCACCATCAACGACATCGTGCTCAACGCCGGCACCGAACACGAATCGCGCCGTCCGTTCGAGATCTTCATCAACTCCAAGAACATGGACCACTTCCAGTGGATCGTGGCGCTCACGCGCATCATGTCGGCGGTGTTCCGCAAGGGCGGCGACGTGACCTTCCTGGTCGACGAGATGAAGGCCGTGTTCGACCCGCGCGGCGGCTACTTCAAGGCCGGCGGCGTGTACATGCCCTCCTTGGTCGCCGAGATGGGCGCCATCGTCGAGGACCACCTCAAGTCGATCGGCATGATCCACGACCCGGAAATGAGCGATTCCCAGCGCGCGCTGATCGCCGAGAAGCGCGCCGCCTACGAACAGCGCGGTTCAAAAAAAAACTCTGAGGTAACTGCGTCGGCGTCGATCACCGTGATCGAGCCGCGCGTCGAGGACGTCAGCGTCACCGGCGACGGCGCCTCGTTCCCGCCCTCGGCCACGGTCTGCCACAAGTGCAGCACCAAGGCGCTGGTGCTGATGGACGGCTGCGCGACCTGCTTGAACTGCGGCTATTCCAAGTGCGGTTGAGGCGGTGATGTTGTAGCGCGAAGTCGCCATGCTCGGGCGCCGTGAAGGCGTTACGTCGCCACCCAGAAGTTTGTTATTACCTGAAAGGGGCTCTCCGGAGCCCCTTTTTCTTTTTTGACATTTACTCGGCGCAAAGCGGCCGCGGTCGCACGCAAGCTCGGGCTTCAGTGCTCGCATGCGCTGGATAGTCCATGTCCGCGGAACGTCGCAATCACGGAGATTCGTCCGGCGCACAATTGGCACAAGGGGGGCGCTGAATGTCCGCGCAGAAGCTGGGGTCTGCTTACCGTCGCACGCATAAGCATGTCCTGGGCCGAGAGGCAGAGCAGTGGGGCGCCCTGGTCCAGTGCATGGGGAGTGCGACTATTGGACGGGCATCGAGCACCAGCGATCGGTTTAAAACCGAAGCTTGTCGGAGGGGAACTGCGACGTGTACCGATCTGCCCATTGGGCCGAGCGTGACGAGGTCTATGAGCCTCTCCCGATGTCTCCGGTTTCGCCAACAGCGTCGTACGTCTTAAAAAGCACCCTCGAAGATGCCGGCCCGCCGATCGCCACGAACGGCCCGTCGGTGCGGCAGATCAACTCAGGCCACGCCGCACGGTTGCTTGCGCGATACCTGTGCAGGCACGGATACCTTTCACATGCGACGCCACCTCGCAATCGCCTTCAAGACCTTGCGCACCCAGCACACCGCCGCTGCACAGTGAGCGGCGGTGAATTGAATCCCGGAATGGATTCAACCACCTCCAACAAGGAGAACCCACCAGTGACCAGCAACACGATGAAGGTATCGTTTGGCATCGCCATCAGCGCTATCGGCGCATTTGCAACGCTCGCACAGGCCGCATCGCTGGACCCCGCGTTCGGTTCGGCAGGCATTACCTCCACCGCATTCGGCAGCTACGGTGCCGCCGCCCGGGTTGTTATCCAATCAGACGGACGGATCGTCACCGCCGGCCAGACCGCGCTCGGTGAGTTCGCGCTGGCGCGTTATACGACCAGCGGCGCGCTGGATACCAGCTTCAACGGCACCGGCAAGGTCACCACCACGCCCTCGGGCAGCTGCTCGGGACAGGCGCGCGCACTCGCTCTGCAGGCCGATGGCAAGATCGTCGTTGCCGGCACCTCGTGCCCGAACTTCACCTCCACCCGCAACTTCACCGTCTATCGCTACAACACGGATGGTTCGCTGGACACGAGCTTCGGCAGCTCGGGCAAGGCGACCGTCAATTTCTACGCGGGCGCTTCGGAAGCCAACGCCATTGCCGTACAGGGCAGCTCGATCTGGGTCGCGGGCTATGCCGGTTCCGGCTTCGCGCTGGCGCGGCTTACCAGCGGCGGGACTCTGGATTACAGCTTCGGCGGCGGTACCGGTACCGTCACCTCGTCGGTCGGCACCAGTTCGTCCTTCGCCAACAGCCTGGTCATCCAGGCCGATGGTAAACCGGTGCTGGCCGGTTATGCGTCGAGCAGCGGCACCGTATTCGCGTTGACGCGTTACACCACCAGTGGCGCGCTGGATGCCAGCTTCGGTACCGGCGGTAAAGTGCTGACCAATGTGGCCGGCACGTCCGCCGGCAACGCCGCCATCGCCACCTCGCTGGCGATTCAAAGCGACGGCAACCTCGTCGCCGCCGGCTACGCGAAAAGCGCGAGCGCCGGGCCCTACCGATTCGCCGCGGTCCGTTACACGAGCACCGGCGCGCTGGACAGCTACTTTGGATCGGGCACCGGCAAGGTCGTTACCGCCATCGGCAGCGGCGATGCGGTCGGCGGTGACGTCGCCATCGACGCCAACGGCGGAATCATCGTCGGTGGGTACTCCAATGCGGGCAGTTACCGCCAGTTGACCTTGAATCGCTACGACTCGTTCGGCAATCAGGACGCGAGCTTCGGCCCTGTCGCCGCCACCGTCGGCAGCGCGAATGCCGCGGTTCAAGGGCTCGCCATCCAGGCCGACGGAAAAATCGTCGTGGTGGGTTATGGCAACTCGCCGTCGGCCTTCGTTGTGGCGCGTTACCAATAAGCTGACGCGCAACGGTGCCGGCCTCAACGGCGGCATCGGGAAAGTCCCCCTTTCACCCGCCGCGGTGGGAGGGGTTTTCGCCTTCCTTTTATCGGCCCTTTCACCGCGAGTAAAAAACCGCAACGGCTCTGCGCAATTGAACGTCTCTTTCGGGAGCCTCTTTTGTGTCCGCGATCTTGTCGTCGTCAGGTGCCGGCGACTGCCGGGATTAACCGCGCAGGACGCCGCCGTCGACCGAAGCACTACAGACTTCCGATGGCGCGGCCTCGTGGCTGCGATACATCGCCAAGGTCAGCGCCTGCCCGTCGTGCGACGGGAGAGTCGCCGCACCTTCGGCCGAACCCTCGGCGGATTCGACGATGCATTCGAACATCCCGATTTCGTATTCGCTCACCGCGGCATTCCAGTCCATCCGTTCGATTAAACCGCTGGCGAGATCGGCGGCGTCGCCGAGCAAGGTCAGGCTGCGCCGGCTGCTCCAGCACTGGCCATGGGCAACACGTAAATCGGCGGCGTCGCGGATGCGTCGGCGCTGGCAAGGAAGCCTGCGCCGCGGTCGAGGCAAGCGCAGGCACCAGTGCATCGATCTACTCGCGATCAGGCTCGACCCGCGCGTAACCCGGCGGCGGATCGCTGCTCAGGCGTCCCGGCGCGACCGGCCCGTCGAGGGTGAAGCGGTAGTCGATTTCCAGCCCCGCGCCGCCGTGCTGCCGCATCGCCAGGGGCAGGCCGCTGGCATCGGCCCAGATCTCCATGTCGACGCCGTGCAGCCGCAGCGACCAGCCCTGCGCGCGCTGTCCGTCGATCATCCGGGTCTGCTTGAGCGGCGTGGCCTTGCCCTTGAAATTGCGCAGCTCGTTGAGCCATTGCAGCGTGTCCTGCGGCGCGTTCTTGCCCTTCGGTAGCGCGGTCACCATCGCTTGCCTGGGCGCGTGCAGCAGGGTCAGCACGCGTCCACGCGGCGGGTCGACGATGATGCTGAGCTGATCGCCCACGTCGGTGCGCAACACGCCGTGCGCATCGACCAGGGTGCGCGAGGTCTGGATCACCTGGCCCTGCGCGCGCTGGGTGACGTTCATTTCCAGATGGACGAAACGGCGCAGATGGTCCTGCACCGCGGCGAAGGCATCGCCGCCGCCGGACAGCATCGGCACGCTCATCACCACCACGACCAGCAGCGCGGCGAGCGCGGACGCGGCGATCCAGCGTGGTGCCTGCATGCGGCGCGGACGGGCCTGATTGCGCAGTCGCTGGGTCAGTCGTTGCTGCGCGCGTTCGACCGCATCGGTGGGAACCGCATCGGCTTCGCGGACCCGCTGCGCGAGCGGGGCGGACAGTTCGTGATCGAATCGCTGGTTCATGGGGCGATCTCCACGGCGGCTTCGCCGAGTTGCGTTTCCAGCCTGCGCCGGGCGCGGTGCAGGACGACGTTGACGTTGTTTTCGCTGAGCGCCAGAGAGCGCGCGATCTCGCCGATCTCCATGCACTCCAGATAGCGAAGACTGAAACACTGCGCTTCGCGCTTGGGCAGCTTCGCCAGCGCCAGGCGCAGGCGTTGACTGCGTTCGCGTTCCTCGCTGGCCTGTTCCGCCGATGCGGCCGCGAGCGACTGCTGCGCGCGCCACATCGGCACGACCCGCCACCAGCGCTGGCGGCGGCGCAACACATCGATGGCCGTGCGCACCGCCGAGGCGGATAGATACGCCGGCCATGAGGCGACATCGATCGGATTGCTTTCGATCAGCTTCAGGAACACGTCCTGCTGCACGTCCTCGGCCAGCGATGCGTCGCCGAGCACGCGGTAGGCGGCCTTGAACACGAGCGGCCCGTAGTGCTGGGCCAGCCAATCGGGAGACGGCGCGGATTCGGTCATCGGCGGGGTCCAGTTGATGCCGGCGGGTCTGTCGATCCGGGCAAGCGGGTTGATCCGGGCAAGCATGGCATAGGGGTCTGTGCTGGGAGTTCGACCAGAAAGACGCGCCGGGCCGGCGAAACTTACAACGATCGGCCGATGCGGCCAGATTGGGCGATCGTTGTAAGTTTCGCCGGCCCGGCGCGTCATAGCGGTCGACACCCCAGGAGAAAACGCCATGTCGTCCGCCGCTTCGCTGTCGCGTTCCGCCTTGTTTCCGTTCGATGCCCACATGCCGGCGTGGCTGCGCTCGCTCGCCGTCGCTGGATTGTTGGCGCTGCTGGCCTCCGGCCCGGCCGCCGCCCGCATTCCCGATACCGACGCTCTGGACGCGCAGGCCGCCAGCGCGATGGCCGCCACCGGTACCCGCGGCCTCGCCATCGCGGTCGTCGATCGCGGCCGTGTCGTCCGGGTCCGCAGCTATGGCAGCCGCAACGCGCAGGGCCAACCGCTGCGGACCGACACGGTGATGTACGGCGCGTCGCTGACCAAGGCCGCGTTCGCCTATTTCGTCGCGCAACTGGTCGATGAAGGCCGGCTCGACCTGGACAAGCCGATCGCCGGCTATCTCGATCGGCCGCTGCCGGACTATCCCGATGAAGACCGCTATGCGCCGTGGTCGACGCTGGCCGGCGACGAGCGCTGGCGCAAGTTGACCGCGCGCCATCTGCTGACCCACAGCCCAGGCTTCGCCAATTTCTTCTTCGACGAAGCCGACGAAAAACTGCGATTCCATTTTGACCCGGGAACGCGCTACGGCTATTCCGGCGACGGCCTGATCCTGCTGCAGTTCGTGATCGAGCGCGGCCTCGGCATCGATGTCGGCGAGGGGATGCGCGAACGCGTGTTCGAACCGCTGGGCATGCGCGACACCAGCATGATCTGGCAATCGCGCTTCGCCGCGAACCTCGCCGATGGCTGGCGCGCCGACGGCTCGGCCGAGCCGCACGACGAACGCAGCCGGGTGCGCGCGGCCGGATCGATGGACACCAGCATCGACGACATGGCGCGGTTCGCCGCCGGACTGGTGCGCGGCGCCGGCCTGTCGAAACGGATGCGCGCGGAGCTGGCGAAGCCGCAGTTGCCGATCACCACGCGCAGTCAGTTCCCGTCCCTGCAACCCGAACTGCCGGCGGCGCAGCGGCGCGCGGATCTGGCCGCGGGCCTGGGCGTGATCGCGTTCCGCAGCGCGCAGGGCGCCGGTTTCATGAAGGGCGGGCACAACGACTCGACCGCCAACACCCTGGTCTGCGTCGAGCGCGGTCAGCGTTGCGTGGTGATCCTGTCCAACGATGTGCGCGCCGAGCCTGCGTTTCCCAAATTAGTCGAATTCGTACTGGGCAAGACCGGCGCGCCGTGGGAGTGGGAGTACGGCGACATGAAGTTCTGGGACGGGGCGCGCTGAGATCGCGATGGGTCCGCGCAACGTTGTGCGCGCGCGGGCCATCGCGCCAATGCCCGCGCGCGCAGGGCGGGGCAGACGCGCCGACCGCGCCGTTTCGTGAACCATTCATCGCCAAGCGCCCAATCGCGCACATCGGCTCCGCATCGTCACAGCGACAGCACAGGCCTCAGGCACTGTGCGAACTCGATTCCCGGAGTTGCCCATGTCGCCCACGCCCACTCGTTCGTCCGATCAACTCGCCTCCATCGCTCAGGCCGCACCGTGGGTGATCGCCCAGCGGCTGATGGAAACCGCGCAGGGCGGCTATCCGCCGTCGGCGCAGACGCAGCGCGAATGGAGCCGGATGGTGTCGGAGAAATCCGCCGCGGCGATGCAGGGCTGGTGGGCGATGGCCGGCGCGGCGTGGATGGCGCCGTGGAGCCTGTCGGCGTGGAGCGCGTGGATGCCCGGCGCGACGCCGTGGCAGCAGTGGAGCGGCTTGTTCGCTACCGGCGATCGCATCCTCGCCGAAGGCCTCAAGCCGGTGGCGCGCACGGTCAAGGCCAATCGCAGTCGCCTGGCGCGGCGCAAGCCGCGCTAAGCGTCGCCGTGGCCTCGATCGTTATTTGACCGAGGCCATGCCGCGCGGCACGAACGGCAATGCGTTATGCAGATGGGTGGCCGCGATCGCGGCCTGGCCCACCGCGACCGAGATCTGGTTCAAGCCGCTGACCATGTCGCCGATCGCGTACAGGCCGGGAATGCGCGTGCGTTGATGCGCGTCGACCACGGTTTCGCCGGGACGCTCGACCCCAGCCCCGGCGCAGGCGACCAGTGGATGCTCGGCTTCGACGCCGAGGAATGGATACAGCGTGTCGAGTTCGGTGACCGTGCCGTCGGGTTCGCGATACGCGCAGCGTTGGCCGTCGAACCGCAGTTCGCCGCCCGGCGCCAACACCTGCGTCGCACCGTCGGCGAAGGCCTTGTCGTCGCCCGCATCGAACGCTTGATCGGTCGGAATCAACACCAGCCGGTCGCTGTAGCTGCGCAGGAAACGTCCGTGCGAGGCCACCGCGCTACTTGGCCCATACACGCCGATGCGCAGATCGGTGGCCTCGAACGCGTCGCACACCGAGCACAGGCGTAGCGCGCCGCAGGCGATGGCCTCCTCGGCCCACTCGACCTCGGGCAGCACGTCGCGCGTACCCGTCGCCAGGATCACCGCGCGGCTGCGCCACTGGCGCGATCCCGCGCTGACCACGAAGCCGCCGTCGTCATGCCGGGTCAGCGCGTCGACGCTGCCGGATTCGAATTCGACCCCGGCCTCGCGCGCCTGGGTGCGCATGCGCTCGACCAGGTCCGGACCGGACACGCCATCGGGAAAGCCGGGGCAGTTATGGCTTTCGGGAATGCGCAGCGCGCGGCTGTCGCCGGCATCGATCAGCACGCAGCGCCGATGGAAGCGTTGCAGATAAGTCGCGGCGGTCAGGCCGGCCGGTCCGCCGCCCACCACGATGACGTCGATGTGTTCCATCGGGGTTCCTTGGCCGACGATCGTTGACGATTCAGCCGCATCCTACGGCTTCGCGCACGATATGGCTCGGTTCCGCGACCCCGCGACGGCTTTCACCCGCGGCTTTCCGGCCGTCGCGACGAATGAGTCGGCGTAAGCCTCGAGCGCGCGGCGCCGCCGCGTTCAATCGCCGGCCGCGCCGTGGCCTATGGGAACGATCCCGGCGCGACGCGCGGCCAGCAGCGATTGCAGGCCGCGCGCATCGCCGATCGCGTGCCCGGCCGCGGTGTTGTCGAAGATCACCCAGGTCTCGCCGTCGTCCGCCGTGGCCGCGACCTGCTCGGCCAGTTCGGCCAATGCCGAGGGCGAGTAGGCGCTGTAGTACATCTGCGGCGAGCCGTGCCAGCGCCAATAGCGCCACGACCCATCGCCGCCGGGCACGCGTGCGTCCTGGTTGAGCGCGGGGTCGGCGCCGACCCGGCCGATCGCGTGCTTACGCAGCAACTCCGTCGCCGCCGGCGCGAACCAGCTCGCATGCCGCGGTTCGCATACGCAGCCGCCGTTCCAGCGCGCGCGCAGCATGCGGAAAAACGTCGCGGCCGTGCGCGCGTCGAAGGCCAGGCTCGGCGGCAGCTGCAGCAACAAGCCGCCCAGGTTCGCGCCCAGTCCGGTGACTTCTTCGATGAACGGTTCAAGCAGCGGGCCGGTGCGATGCAGGCGGGCCTCATGCGAAATGCTCTTGGGCAGCTTGGCCGAAAAACGGAAATCGGCCGGCACGCTGGCGGCCCAGCGTTCGTAGGTCTTGCGCTGATGCGGACGGTAGAACGAGGAGTTGATCTCGACCGCGTCGAACACCGTGGCGTAACGCGCGAGCATGCTGTCGCCCGCGCCGAACGCGTCGCGATGCGCGGCGGAGATCGACCAGCCCGCGCAGCCGATGCGAACGCGCGCGCGTTGTACGGAAGATGACTCGTTCATTCGCGCAGATACTGCTCGTGTCGTCATGAGCAACGAGCATCGCACGACGATCGCGCGTCGGCGTTGACGCATCGCTAACCTTGCGCACCGATACTGCGGTCATGCCTGAAGGCCCGACGATCGTCATTCTCAAGGAAGAAGCCGCCGCCTTCGAAGGGCGCGAAGTGCTGAGCGTGGCCGGCAACAGTGCGCAGGACATTCAGCGCATGCGCGGCCAGACCATCGTCGCGTTGCGCACCTGGGGCAAGCATTTCCTGGTCGAATTCGAAGGCTTCGCCCTGCGCATCCACCTGATGCTGTTCGGCAGCTATCGCATCAACGAGCAGCGGCCGGCCGCGCCGCGGGTGAGCCTGCGCTTCGCTCTGGGCGACGAGCTCAATTTCTACAATTGCTCGGTCAAGTTCATCGAAGGGCCACTGGACGAGGCCTACGACTGTACCGGCGATGTGATGAACCCGGCCTGGGACCCGAAGGCGGCGCGCAAGAAACTCAAGCTGCGTCCAAATGAGCTGGCCGCCGACGCCTTGCTCGATCAGAACGTTTTCGCCGGCGTCGGCAACATCATCAAGAACGAAGTCCTGCACCGCATCGGCGTGCATCCGCTCAGCACGGTCGGCGCGCTGCCGCCGCGCAAACTCGGCGAACTGATCGCGCAGGCCCGCGACTACAGTTTCGATTTCTACCGCTGGAAGAAGACTTTCGAACTCAAGCGTCATTACCAGGTGCACACCAAGACCCATTGCCCTCGTGATGGCGCGCGCCTGAGTTACTGCAAGCACTTGGGCCGGTTCAAGCGGCGCGCGTTCTTTTGCGAGGTCTGCCAGAAACGCTACGGCTAAGGCCGCCGCGGCCAGCCGCCCGCCACCACTCGGAGCGACCGATGTCGCCCGCCGCGGCCGGTTCCGACGCCGCTGATGTAACGCCGTCGCATCAAACCCGCGCGAAGCCGCACCGCCACGCTGAACCTTTCAGCCTGGGCCGCCGATTGTGCCGACGGTGTGCCGTGACACCCAGCCTATTGCACACAACCGGCCTCGACGCGATGATGCGGCCTGCCTCGGGAGCGTATGGCCGCGCGGTGCGACCTCACCCAGACGGCCTTCCTACTCATGCCCCTACGCTCCGTCGACCGACTTTCGCCGTTCTGGCAGGCCACTGGGCTGGCGATCGTCATCGTGCTCATCGTGGTCGCGCCGGCCTGGGTGCTGTTGCAGGCCAACCAATCCGCGGTGGAAGCCTCCGACTGGGTCCAGCACACCCTCGAAGTCGACGCCCGCGCCCAGGCCCTGGGCCAGAACATCCGCGACGTCGAGGCGGCCTCGCTGGCCTTGGCGGCCGGCGTTCCGCGCAGCGAGCGTTTCGACAAGCGCATCGCCGACGCCCGCGCCGGCGTGACCGAGGAGCTGCTGGCCCTGCAGCGGCTGACCCAGGACAACCCCGACCAGCAACTGCGCCTGGGCGAATTGCGCGGGCAGGTGCGGCTGCGGCTGCAATCGATGCACGACATCGCCCAGCCGCACGTCCAGCCGTTGCCGGCGGAACAGACCAGCCGGGCGGTGACCCAATACCCGGTCGGCGCGCTGATCGCCGAGCTGATCAAGCAAGAACGCGACCTGCTGGCGCAGCGCCAGGTCCAGTACGAACAGCGCGTGCGCCTGACCGAGCTGACCCGCTGGGGCGCGGTGCTCGCGCAGATCCTGGTGCTCGCCGCGATCAGCTTCTTCGCCCTGCGCCAGATGCGCCGGCGCTTGAACGCCGAGCGCGACGCGCAGACCGCGAGCGCGCATGCCTCGGTGGTGCTCGACACCGTGCGCGAGCCGATCGCGGTGGTCGATCGCGAGCTGCGCGTGGTCCTGGCCAATGTCGCCTTCGGCGAGCTGTACGGCATGCGCGACGAGCCCGGCGCGCGGCAGAAGCTGACCGAACTCAGCGGCGGCGCCTGGGCCGACGAGGAAACCACGCGCCGGCTGGCGGAAGTGCTCAATCGCGGCCGCGAGCTGTGGGACTACGAGCGCGAGCAGATCACCCACGACGGCGTGCGCCGGGTCATGATGATCAACGCACGGCGCATGCCGCTGCCGGAAACCGAAGAAAACACGGTGATGATCACCGCCAGCGACATCAGCGCCCGTCGCGCCGGCGAGAACCGCATCCACGAACTCAATCGCCAGCTCGAGGGCAAGGTCGAGCAGATCTCCGACGTCAACCGCGAGCTGGAAGCCTTCAGCTACTCGGTCTCGCACGATCTGCGCGCGCCGCTGCGCCACACCGCCGGCTTCGCCGACAAGCTGCAGCGTCACCTGGGCGAGGCCGCCGACGAAAAGTCGCGCCACTACCTGCAGGTGATCTCCAACTCCGCAAAGCGCATGTCGGACCTGATCGACGACCTGCTGGTGTATTCGCGCCTGGGTCGCAGCGCGATGCGCCTGCAGGCGGTGGACATGCAGTCGCTGGTGCAGGAGACGCGCTCGATGCTCGACGCCAATGCGCGCATGGACCAGCCCGGCCGCGAGATCCAGTGGAAGCTCGCCGCGCTGCCGATCGTGGTCGGCGACGAGAACATGCTGCGCCAAGTCTGGCTCAACCTGCTGGGCAACGCGGTCAAGTACAGCGTGCACAGCCAGCCCTCGATCATCGAGGTCGAGCACCGCTACGACGAAGAACGCAACCATCACTTCAGCGTGCGCGACAACGGCGCCGGCTTCGACATGGCCTTCGCCGGCAAGCTGTTCGGCGTGTTCCAGCGCCTGCATTCGGCCAGCGAATTCTCCGGCACCGGCATCGGCCTGGCCAGCGTGCGCCGGGTGCTGACCCGCCACAACGGCCGGATCTGGGCCGAAAGCCGGCCGGGCGAGGGCGCCACCTTCCATTTCATCCTTCCTTCCAACGCCGAACTCGCCAGGGGACCTTCGGGCCATGACTGACATCCGCACCATCCTGCTCGCCGAAGACAGTCCCTACGACGCCGAAATGGCCATCGACGCGCTGCGCGAGGCCAACCTGATCAATCCGATCGTGCACGTCACCGACGGCGTTGAGGCGCTGGATTACCTGTTCCGCCGCGGCAAGTACGCCGATCGCGGCGAGGGCGATCCCTCGGTGCTGCTGCTCGACATCAAGATGCCGCGCATGGACGGCCTGGAAGTGCTGGAAGCCTTGCGCCAGGACGAAAAGCTGCGCCAGTTGCCGGTGGTGATCCTGTCGTCCTCGCGCGAGGAAGCCGACCTGGTGCGCAGCTGGGACCTGGGCGTGAACGCCTACGTGGTCAAGCCGGTCGACGTGGACCAGTTCTTCGAGGCGGTGCGCACGCTCGGAAAGTTCTGGGCGGTGATCAACGAACCGCCGTTCAAGGCGCAAGGTTGAGCGAGCCATGACCTGGCGCCTGCTGTTCGTCGACGATGTCGCCGAGGACGTCGAACTGGCGACCTTGGAGCTCGGCCGCTGGCCCGAGGCCTGGGTCAGTCGCCGGGTCGACAACGAGCCGCAACTGCGCGCGGCCCTGGCCGAGTTCGCGCCGCACATCGTCCTGTGCGACCTCAACCTGCCCGGTTTCGACGGCGAGGTTGCGCGCGCGATCGTGCGCGCGCAGGCGCCGGCCAGCTTGTTCGTGTTCCTGACCGGCGCCACCGCCGACGCGACCGAGCACCTGGACGAAACGGTATGGGACAAAAACCGACTGGAACTGCTGCCGATGCAGTTGCAGACCCTGATCGACGAACACGGGCGGCGCGCGCCGATTGATGCCACAGCCGATCAAGCCGAGACCGATCAGGCCGAAGCCGATCCGCCTCAGGTGCCGGTCTCCTGAGGCCCGCTCGACGGCTGCCGAACGCCGCGCGCTGCATGTCCGGCTAACACCGGCTCGCGCACAATGGCCGCCGATATACGTTCTTCGGCTGGCCCATGGCAAACACATCCACTCGAGCAGATCCCCGCTTCGGCGCGTACGTCAGCGTGCGCGGCGCGCGCGAACACAACCTCAAGGACATCGACGTCGATATCCCGCGCGATGCGCTGGTGGTGTTCAGCGGCGTGTCGGGCTCGGGAAAATCCTCGCTGGCGTTCGGCACCTTGTTCGCCGAGGCGCAGCGCCGCTATCTGGAATCGCTGTCGCCGTATGCGCGGCGCCTGATCGATCAGGTCGGCGTGCCCGACGTGGATGCGATCGACGGCCTGCCGCCGGCGGTGGCGCTGCAACAGCAGCGCGGCACCCCGAACGTCCGCTCGACCGTCGGCAGCGTCACCACGCTGTCGAGCCTGCTGCGCATGCTGTACTCGCGCGCCGGCACCTATCCGCCCAAGCAGCCGATGCTGTACGCCGAGGACTTCTCGCCGAACACCCCGCAAGGTGCCTGCCCGAACTGCCACGGCCTGGGCTACGTGTACGAGGTGACCGAACGCGCGATGGTGCCCGATCCGTCGCTGAGCATCCGCGATCGCGCGATCGCCTCGTGGCCGCCGGCCTGGCACGGACAGAACCTGCGCGACATCCTGGTTACCCTGGGCTACGACGTCGACGTGCCCTGGCGCGATCTGCCGAAGAAAGATCGCGACTGGATCCTGTACACCGAAGAACAACCGGTCGCGCCGGTGTACGCCGGCTTCACTCCCGCGCAGACCCGCGCCGCGCTGCGGCGCAAGACCGAGCCGAGCTACATGGGCACCTTCACCGGCGCCCGCCGCTACGTGCTGCACACCTTCGCCACCACCCAAAGCGCGTTGATGAAAAAACGCGTGGCGCGCTTCATGAGCGGCGCGCCGTGTCCGGTCTGCGACGGTCGCCGGCTCAAGCGCGAAGCGCTGTCGGTGACCTTCGCCGGTCTCGACATCGGCAGCCTGTCGCGGCTGTCGCTCAATCGCATCGCCGAGGTGCTGGCGCCGGCCGCGAACGGACGCTTCGATGCGCCGACCAAGGCATCCACGCGCAGTCGCGCGGCCAGCGCCCAGGACACCGCCAAGCGCGTCGCCGCGGGCGGATCGGCGCATGCCGGCGGCACCGACGTGCGCCGCACGCCGGACCTGTCCGAAGAAAAACGCATCGCCGCACAACGCATCGCCCACGATCTGGTCGAGCGCATCGCGACCTTGCAGGCCTTGGGCCTGGGCTATCTGGCGATGGATCGGACCACGCCGACCCTGTCGCCGGGCGAACTGCAACGATTGCGTCTGGCGACCCAGATCCGTTCCAACCTGTTCGGCGTGGTCTACGTGCTGGACGAACCATCCGCCGGCCTGCACCCGGCCGACAGCGAAGCGCTGCATCGCGCGCTGGATCAACTCAAGCACGCCGGCAATTCGGTGTTCGTGGTCGAACACGACCTGGACATGATGCGGCGCGCCGATTGGCTGGTCGACGTGGGTCCGGACGCCGGCCAGAACGGCGGACAGATTCTCTACAGCGGCCCGCCCGACGGCCTGCGCACGATCGCCGCGTCGCACACCGGGCGTTATCTGTTCGCTGCAGACGGTGCCGATGCGAAGCGCGCGCGAGCGCCGCGCTCGCCGAGCGGCTGGCTGGAACTGCGTGGTCTGCATCGCAATAACCTGCACGGCCTGGATGCGCGTTTTCCGCTGGGCGTGTTCACCGCCGTCACCGGCGTGTCGGGTTCGGGCAAGTCCAGTCTGGTCAGCCAGGCCTTGGTCGAGCTGGTCGGCGACCATCTCGGCCACGAGCCGCCGGTGGAAGAATCCGAGACCGGCGAACCGCAGCCCAGCGAAATCGCCAAGACCGCCGGACGCATCCACGGCGGCGCCGATGCGATCAAACGTCTGGTCAACGTCGACCAGAAACCGATTGGCCGCACCCCGCGCTCGAATCTGGCCACCTACACCGGCTTGTTCGATCACGTGCGCAAACTGTTCGCCGGCACCGCGCTGGCCAAATCGCGCCGCTACAACGCCGGCCGGTTCTCGTTCAACGTCGCGCAAGGGCGCTGCGAGACCTGCGAAGGCGAGGGCTTCGTCCAGGTCGAATTGCTGTTCATGCCGACCGTGTACGCGCCGTGCCCGACCTGTCACGGCAGCCGCTACAACGCGAAGACGCTGGAAGTCCTGTTGAACGGCCGCAGCATCGCCGAAGTGCTGGCGATGACGGTCGACGAGGCGCTGGCGTTCTTCGCCGACGAAGACGCGGTGCGGCGTCCGCTGACCTTGTTGCGCGATATCGGCTTGGGCTATCTGCGCCTGGGACAACCGGCGACCGAACTGTCCGGCGGCGAAGCCCAGCGCATCAAGCTGGCGACCGAGTTGCAGCGCAGCCAGCACGGCAACAGCCTGTACGTGCTCGACGAGCCGACGACCGGATTGCATCCGGCCGATGTCGACAAGCTGATGGCGCAGCTGCATGGCCTGGTCGATGCCGGCAATACGGTGATCGTGGTCGAACACGAAATGCGCGTGGTCGCCGACAGCGACTGGGTGATCGATGTCGGCCCGGGCGCGGGCGAAGACGGCGGCGCGATCGTCGCCAGCGGAACGCCGCAGCAGGTCGCTCGCGTCAAGGCGAGCCGGACCGCGCCTTATCTGCGGCGGGTGTTGGGCTGAGCTTGCGGAGTCGTTCTACGGCGCGAGTGCTTTCAGCGTCTCGATCCGATCGGCCTGCTCGGCGGTCTTGTCGTGACGCCAGCGCAGGATCCGCGGAAAGCGCACGGCGATCCCCGACTTGTGCCGGCTCGACCGATTGATCGCTTCGAAGCCGAGTTCGAACACATGCAGCGGCGTCACCGAGCGCACCGGGCCGAAACGTTCGAGCGTGTTGGCGCGGATCCAGCGGTCCAGTTGCAGGATTTCCTGATCGTCCAGGCCCGAGTAGGCCTTGGCGATCGGCACCAGCGCATCGCCGTCCCACAGCGCGAAGGTGTAGTCGGTGTACAAGGTGCTGCGGCGGCCGCTGCCGGCCTGCGCGTACACCAGCACAGCATCGATGGTCAGCGGATCGATCTTCCACTTCCACCAATCGCCGCGGCGTCGACCGACCTGATAGCTCGAGTCGCGGCGCTTGAGCATCAGCCCCTCGACGCCGCGTTCGCGCGCCTGTTCGCGCAACGCCGCCGCTTGTGTCCAGTCTGCCGCGTCGACCTGCGCGGACAGCACGATCGCCGGATCGGCATGCGCCGTCAGCAGCGTCGCCAGCGCAGCGCGGCGTTCGTGCAGTGGCCGCGGTCGCCAGTCCTCGCCGTCGAGTTCCAGCAAGTCGTAGGCGAGCATGCGCGCCGGCGTATCGGCCAGAATCTTCGGTCCGGGCTTGCGGCGCTGGATCCGGGTCTGCAAGGCAGCGAACGGCAATGGCTGCGCGTCGCCGTCGCGCCAGCCGAGCAGTTCGCCGTCGAGCACGCAATCGCGCGGCAGGCGTCGCGCCGCTGCTTCGATCTCCGGAAAGCGACCGTCCAGGCGTTCTTCGCCGCGCGACCACAGCAACGACTGACCCTGGCGATGGATCAGCTGCAAACGGATGCCGTCCCACTTCCACTCCAGCAACCAGTCCTCGATCGGCCCCAGCGCCTGGGTCGGCGGCGCATCGTCCTTCGATTCCAGCGGCGAGGCGAGAAAAAACGGATACGGCTGCTGCCGGTCCTGCGCGGTGGTTTCCTTCGCCAGCAGCTGCTGCACGAATTCGGGCGAAGGCTGCCATGCGCCAAGCATGCGCTGGGCGATCAGCGCGATATCCACGCCGGACCATTGCGCCAGCGCCTGCTGCACCAGCCGTTGCGACACGCCCACGCGCAGGGCGCCGGTCAGCAGTTTGTTGAACACGAAACGTTGTTCGGCCTGCAACCCGCGCCAACCGGCGACGACCGCATCGCGACGCGTCGCCGGGTCCACCCCGCTCAACGGCGCGAGCTGCAATTCGATCCAGTCGTGCAGCGGCCGGTCCACGGCCGCGGCGGGATCGGGTTCGTCAAGCAACAGGCCGAGAGTTTCGGCCAAGTCGCCGACCTGATCGTAGCTGTCGTCGATCAACCAGCCGGGCAATCCGGTTTCCTGCGCGACCCATTCGCGCAGTTCGCGCTGGTTCGCGATCTTGCCGAGCTTGTGGCCCGACAGCAGCCACAGGCCCCAGGCCAGATCGCGCGGCGCGGCGGCAGTGAAGTAATCGATCAGCGCAGCGCGTTTGTCCGAGGTCGCGGTGCTGCGATCGAGTTCGCGGAACAGGGCGGCGAAGCGCTTCATGCCTGTTCGCCCTGCATGCCGGTATCGAAGCGATCCACCGCCAGGCCGCGTTCGGCGAGCACGCGCAACAGCGCCTCCGAGCGTCCGTGATGGGCGATCACCCGTTCGGCGCGGCTGTCGTCGATGGTCTGCAGCAACGCGGGCCAATCGGCGTGATCGGAAATGACGAAGCCGCGATCGAAGTTGCGCCGGCGCCGATTGCCGCGGATGCGCATCCAGCCCGAGGCGAATCCGGTCTGCACACGGCGGAACCGGCGCATCCACGCCGAACCCGCGGCCGACGGCGGTGCCAGCACGAGTTCGCCGGCCCATTCGTCGCGCGACTTCGCATCCGCCACAAGTTCGGTGTCGGCCATGGCCACGCCGGCGTGTCGGTAGATCTCCACGCCCGACGCGATCGCGCCGTGGACCCACACCGGTCGCGAGGCGTGTTTCGCAAGTTCCGCGAGAATGCGCTGCGCCTTGCCCAGCGCATAACAGAACAGCACCGCCGTCTCGCCGCGCGCGGCGCAGTGCTCGCGCCACTCGACGATCTCGGCCGCGACCTGCGCCGTGTCCGGCCATCGATAGATCGGCAGGGCGAAGGTCGACTCGGTGACGAAGGTCGAACACGGCACCGGTTCGAACGCGCTGCAGGTCGGATCGTGCTGGCGTTTGTAATCGCCGGACACCACACAGACTTGGTCGCCGTGTTCGATGCGTACCTGCGCCGACCCCAGTACATGCCCGGCCGGATGCAGGGACACGCGCACGCGCCCGAGTTCGAAGGCTTCGCCATAGGCATGGCTTCGATACGCCTGATCGCCCAGTCGCCAACGCAGAATCGGCAGGCCTTCTTCGCTGCCGTGATACACGCCCATGCCGACACGCGCGTGGTCGGCGTGGCCGTGAGTGACGATCGCGGTGGCGACCGGTTGCCAGGGATCGATGTAGAAATCGCCGAGCGGGCAGTACAGGCCTTGCGGGCGAACCACGATCAAATCATCAGGCTGCATGCGCCAGGTCCGACGATTGGGTGGCGCCACTGTGCAAAAGGCGTCGTGACGGGATCGTCATATCGCGCGTGGTCGTGGCTGCGTCGAAGCGAATTGCGGCGTATGCGCGCGATGAATGCGGATCGCGATCGCCGCCCGGGTCAACGCAGCGTGAGTTAGCGAGCGAATCCAGAAAATGAATTATTCAGTGCATGCGACTGTATGAATCGTTGCGCGCGAGGGTCACGAGGTCTTAATGAGCGATGCGAAATAGTCCATGGCACCGGCGCACATCGCCGGCTCATTACGAGCAATCATCCCCACACGGCCAGCGCGACACGCTCTTGCTGGCCAGCCAGGAGCTTCAATGAATACCCAGACCAAAACCGCGCACACCCTCAACGACCTCATCGAAATCGCGCGCGACGGCAAGGACTTCTACACCGAAGCCGCGCAGAAGGTGAAGGATTCCGAGCTGTCCGCGCTGTTCGTGCGCATCGCCGGCGTCAAGGGCGACATCGTCACCAGCCTGAGTTCGGCGGTGGTCGCCGCGGGCGGCAAGCCGGCCGAGCACGGCACCTTCGTCGGCTCGATGCAGCAGTTCTACGGCAAGGTACGCGCGACCCTCGGCGACACCCAGTACGGCTACGTGGCCGAACTGGAAGAGTCGGAAGATCGCCTGCTCAAGGCGTTCAACGAGACCTTGTCCGACAGCGACACCCCGCCGGCCGCGCGCGTCGAAGTCGAACGCCTGCTGCCGCAGGTGCGCGAATGCCATCAGATCATGAGCACCCGCAAGCACGCGCTGAAAGCCGCGTCCTGATCGTTTCGAACCACGGGTTCGAATAACGATCGATCCTGCTGCGTCGAACACGCGTCACGATAGCTAAACAAAAGCCCCGTCGGCGACGACGGGGCTTTTTCATGCCTGCGCTTCAGCAAGCCCGATCAACGCAGCCGAATCGCCAGATCGCGCCCCGCGCTCGCCTCATTGCCGCTGTAATCGCGCGCGCTGATGCGCAAGGTGTAATCGCCCGCCGGCAGTTCGCTCGGCAGCCACAGACCGGTGGCGACCTTGCCGTTGCGCACGGTGTTGGTCAGCACGTAGCGGAAGCGGGTGATCGCGCTGCCGTGGACGGTGATGCCGCTGTCGGCGGCGTACAGCACCTTGGTCGCATCGTCGGGCGGTTTGCGGTCGAACTCGATGTTCATGCGCGGCTGTTCGTACCCGGGCAGCGGTTTGCCGGCGGCGTCGAGCCATTGATAGCCCAGCGTGTACAGACCGAGCCGGCGCCGCGCCAGATTGTCGTCGACCTGATCCCAGGCTTCGACCACGATCTGCACGCCCGGTTGCCCGCGCGACACCACGAGCCGACCCTGTTCTTTCTGCGCGAGCGGCTGTTCCAGCGAATCGAGCAACTGGATGCGTTCGATCCGCGGCGGGTAATGATCGGCGTAACCGGTGAAACCCAAGGTCACCGCATTGCGCTCGTAACCGTTGGAACCCAGCGCCAGATGCACATGCGCCATCGGATTGATGGTGCCGAGCACGTCGCCGGCCTTGAAGCGGGTGCCACGACGCAAGCGCATGCGTTCGGTCTTGCCGTCGTCGCCGACGATCGGCTGGAAACGCGCCGGATCGATCGGTTCGCCCTTGCCGTTGCGCCCCACGCGCATGTGGATGTAGCTGATCGTATCCAGCGACGCGCCTTCGCCGAGGCTGCCGTAGCCCCAGGCACTCGACGGATTGCTGGTCTTGGCATCGGCGATCGCGAGCACCTGCTGGCCGATGTCGCCGCGGATGTCGAAGCCGCCGTGCAGGTGATGGCGGCTTTCGCCGCGACCATCGCCGCGCACTTCGCCCAGGGTACCGACCACTTCGTGCCACGCGTCCTGCGGATGCAGCGGCCAACGTCCGGCGGTGAACGGCAATGGGTCCAGCGGCGATGGCCCGGCGACGGTGACGATGGGCTGCGCCGCGGCCGCGGCAACGCGATGCACACGGTAGCTGCCGGCATCGGTGAGGTAGATCGCACCTTCTGCGTCGAGCGTCATCGCCGCGGGCAGCGACAGGCGCTGCTCTTGCGCATTGCCGGTCAGCGCCACCCAATTGCCGTCGGCGCGGATCTGCAACACCAATCCCGTCGACATATCGCCGACGTACATCAGACCGTCGTGAGTGATCGCCAGCGCGGTCGGACGCGACAGCGGATTATCGCCTTCGACCGTCGGCAACAGGTTCAAGGTGCTGACATCGCCATCGGGTTCGACACGGCGGATCGCGCGGTTGCGGGTGTCGGCGACCCAGACGATGCCTTGCGCATCGATCGCCAGCGCGGTCGGCGTATCGAAGCGCGCGATCGCCGCCGCGCCGTCGCTGTTGCCAGGCGCTCCACCGGCCAGCGTGCCGACGCTGCCGTCGGGTTCGATCACCCGGATGCGATCGTTATACGTGTCGGCGACGAACACGCGCCCGGCCTGAGACACCGCGACCCCGATCGGCCCGTTGAACTGCGCCTGCGCGCCAGGGCCGTCGCGATAACCGGCCACGCCGCTGCCGGCCAGCGTGCTGACCAAGCCTTGCGGCGAAATCTTGCGGATCGCGTGATTGCCGGTGTCGGCGACATATAGATTGCCGAAGCTGTCGAGCGCCAACCCGGACGGCGTATTGAACGCTGCCTTCGTGCCCGCGCCATCGGCGAAGCCTTCGATCGAACCGGCCACGGTGGCGACGCTGCCGTCGGCGCGGATCAGGCGGATCAGATTGTTGTCGCCGCCATCGGCGACATACAGCGTGCCGTTGCCGCTGCGCGCCAGTCCGTAGGGATCGGCGAAGCGCGCCTGCGCCGCGGTCGCGTTGCGCAGGCCGCGCACGCCGTCGCCGGCGATGAGTTCGAGTTGCGCGTTCCAGCCGAACGCGGTCGGCGTGGGCGCGGGCTTGGCCGCGTTCAACAAGGCGCGCGGTGCGCCGGGTTCGATCACGAAGGTGGCGGCGAGCGCGGCCGCGGTCAGGCCGATCGCGGCCAGGATCCAGGTAGTTCGGTTCATTCAAGTCCTTGTTACGCAAACCCGCGCGACAGCGGCGGGCCGCATCGATCCTGATTCTAAACGGCGCGCGCGGCCCAATGCAGAAGCGGCCACGAGGGCCGCTTGTGCGTGCGATGCAAGAGGGCGCCGCGTGGGCTCAGCGTTGCGTCGCGGACAGGCCCCACTGCTCGCTCACGATGCGCGCCACCGAGGCCAGCACCGCGTCGCGGCCGGCGCCGTCGAGCTTGGCGGTGGCCAGATAGCTGACGATCAGGATCGGTGCGCGACCCGGCGGCCAGACGATCGCGACGTCGTTGGTCGCATCGTCGCCGCTGCCGGTCTTGTCGCCGACCCGGATCCCGGCCGGCAGGCCCGCGCGCAGACGCTTGTCGCCAGTCTTGTTGGCGACCAGCCAGGCGATCAACTGCTTGCGCGAGGATTCCTTCAGCGCATCGCTCAGCAACAGACGCTGCATGGTGGCGATCTGCGCGGTCGGCGTGCTGGTGTCGCGCGGATCGTCGGGCGCGCCGCCGTTGAGCGTGGGTTCGGTACGGTCGGTGCGGGTGACGCCGTCGCCGATCTCGCGCAGGAATCGGGTCAAGCCTTGCGGGCCACCGACGAGCGGATACAGCAGATTCGCCGCCGGGTTATCGCTCAAGGTCACCGTCGCCTCGCACAGCTGCGCGACGCTGGCGCTGCGGCCCACCAGCGGCTGGGTGAAGGGCGCATGCGCAATCATGTCGGCGGCGGTGATCGGCACCTGCTGCGACAGCGTGACTTTGCCCAATTCAACCTGTCGCAGAATCGCCGCGGCCAGCAGGTACTTGAACGTGCTGCACATGCGGAAGCGTTCGTTCTCGCGCCAGGCCATGCGCTGGCCGTTGCCGGTGTCGAGCACGGCCACGCCCAGGCGGCCGCCGCTGTGCTTTTCCAGATCGCGCAGGCGCGTCTGCCAGTCGCCGGGCTTGGCGTCGTGCTTGGCCGGCGGTGCGAGGCTCAGCGCGGCGGCGCCGAAACTGGCGCTCGCGCCGGCGGCGAGCAGCAGGCCGCTGGCGCATTGCAGAAAATCGCGTCGTTGCATGGGCAGGTCTCCTTCGGGGAACCCGATTATTGGCGGCATGGGTGACCGCGACAAACGAGGAATTCTCGCGGCAGGCAAAAGAAATCCTTGCAGCGGCTGCAACCGTCGCGGCCTTGGCCGTATCTGTTGCAGCAACTTAAGTTTGCGGCATCGGCATGAACGCTACCGTGCAGTTGGTTGTAATCGCTTCGCTGCTGACCGTCGTGGTCGGCCCGCTGCTATGGGGCGCGGTCGGCTTGCTGCGTTCGCGCGGCACGGCCGCGAGCGTGGCGCCGCGCAGCGAATGGAACTGGCGCCCGACCCTCCATTCCACCGCGTTGTACGCATTCAGCTTCAGCCTGATCTTCTTCATCCAGGAACTGTTCCTGGTGGTGCCCAAGGCGCTGACCCCGGGCCTGCGGCCGACCTTGTTCCACAACAATCATCACTGGGATGGCGATAACCCGCTGGCGCATCTGTTCCAGGGCACCGGCGCGTTGGCGATCTTGTTGGTCGCGATCGCCTGCACCGCGTGGCTCAAGCTGCGCCCGCCGCGCGGCATGGGCTGGCGGCTGTTCGCGATCTGGATGGCGTTCCACGGTTACTTCCAGTCGCTGCCGCAGATCGTGGTCGGCTCGGTGGTGCCGCAAAACGATGTCGGCATGGCCTTCGACTATCTGCAGCTCGGCGCGGGCACCAAGCTCGCTCTGGGCTTGACCGCGTTGCCGATCATCGCCGCGCTGGCGATCGGTTTCGCCAAGCACTTGCTCGCGCTTGCGCCGCAGGCCGGCGACATCGCCACGCCCGGACGGCGCAGCGGTTTCATGTTCCGCATCGCGACCCTGCCGGCCTTGCTGGCGCTGCCGTTGATCATCGCGATGCGGGTGCCGGGCAGTCTCGATCAGGTCGCGATCGTGCCGATCGCCGAGTTCGTGATCGGCGTGTGGTGGCTGCAGGCCGCGGCGTGGTCGACCGGGTCGGCGCGAGTGGCGGGCATCGCGCCCGCGCGTTCGCTGGCAGTGCCGGTGCTGGCGGTGATCGCGCAGTTGCTGATCTTCCAACTGGTGCTGCGGCCGGGCATCGCGTTCTTCTGAGGCCTCGCGCTTACTGCGCGCACGACGCGGTTTGCGCATCGTTCGCGGACGAACGCGCGCGGCCCGGCGCGAAGATCGCCAGGCTCAGCGCGGCCAGCACGCATACGCCGATGCCGCCGTACCACAGCACCCACTCGAAGCCCTCGATCAACGCGGCATGCGCGACCTCGTGGGTGCCGCCACTGACCGACTGCAAAGCGTTGACATCGCCCGCCGCGATCCGCCCGGCCAATTGCCGCAACTGCGCGCCGTCGAAACGCGCGCCGAACACCCCATGCAGATGCGCGGCGATGCCCGCGATCAGGATCAAACCCATCAAGGCGATATTGATCGCCAAGGTGATCAAGCGCGCGCTCATGTCGATGCCCGCAGCCATGCCGGCGCGCGAGCTCGGCACCGCGGCGGTGGTGGTATTGGTCACCGGCGTATTGGTCAGTCCCAGGCCGGCGCCGGCCAGCAGCGCGCCGGGCAACATGCTGAGCCAACTGGCATGTTCGACCGCGCTGCCGTAACGCATCGCCAGAAAGCCCGCGCCGATCGCGAACAGCCCCAGCGGAATCACCACCCCGGGCGAATAACGCGCCGACAAACGTTCGGCGAGCGGCGGCATCAGCAGAGTCGGCAGGGTGTACGCCAACAGCGCGAGTCCCGCGCTGACCGTGTCGTAGCCCAGCGCGCTCTGGTAATAGATCGGCAGGTAGATCATGAACGGCCAGAAGCTGAAGTTCATGCCGATCGAGCCCATGATCGAGCCAGAAAAATCGCGGATGCGGAACACCGCGAAATCGAACATCGGATGCGCGCTGCGTTTTTCCGCGATCACGAACGCGATCGAACCGATCACCGCGATCGTCAGCGCGGCCAATGCAACCGGGCTGGCGAAGCCTTGTTCCGGCGCCTGGGTCAGGTAATAGGTTAGACCGAGCACGGCGACCGACAAGGTGACGATGCCGGCGCGATCGAGCTTATGCGCATTGGGATCGCGCGACTCCTGCGCGCCCAGCGCGATCAGCACCCAGGTCAACACCGACAACGGCACGTGCACCAGGAACACCCAGTGCCAGTTCGACAGCGCGACGATCGCGCCGCCGATGATCGGCCCGAAGCCCAGTCCGGCGCCGAACACGATGCCGAAGATCGCGAACGCGCGGCCGCGTTCGCGGCCGGCCTGGAACTGATGCGACAGGATCGCCATCTGGCAGGTCAACATCGCGCCACCGGCGAGGCCTTGCGCGAAACGACTCGCGATCAGCACCGGCATGCTTTGCGCCACGCCGCAGATCAGCGAAGTCAGCCCGAACGCGATCACGCTGAGCACGAACACGCGGCGACGGCCGTAGCGATCGGCCAGCGTGCCCGCGGCCATCAGCACCGTGGTGCAGGCGATGGTGTAGGCGTTCATCACCCACTGCATGTCGCGCAGATCGCCGTGCAGTTGTTTTTCCAGGGTCGGCAAAATCACCGGCACGCTGGAGATCTCCAGGCCGAACATCAGCGCGGCGAGGCTGACCGCGGCGAGGGCGAGGGTGTTCTTGCCGGATTGGGACAGGGGCATGGGGTGTCCTGGGAAACGATGGGGCAGGGCTTCGCATTGCCGCGTTTGATGGCTGCGGCGCGGTTGCGTTGCGAGTAGTCAAAGGTGGATGCGTCGCAAGCCAGCAAGTCGGCTTGTGCAAGACCGCAGCGCAGCTTCGAGGTTTTTCGTGGGAGGGGCTTCAGCCCTGATGCTTTCCGCTCGGATTGCGAAAGGCCTCAGTGACCTGATCGAGAGCGTCGGGGCTCAAGCCCCTCCCACAACAGACCTCGCGGCCTCGCGGCGATGGGCCGCATCGCCAATCGAGCGACACCGATCATTCTCCCCGTGCCCGACTCATGAGAGAAATGATTTAATTTTGTGGAACCCATTACGGCCCCTCATCAATCGCCGTATCCTGAGCCCATGGACTTCGACCCGGCCCTGCTGCGCACCTTCGTCGCCGTCACCGAAACCGGCGGCTTCACCCGCGCCGCCGAGCGCCTGCACCTGACCCAGTCGGCGATCAGCCACCAGATCCGCCGCCTCGAAGACCAGGTCGGCCGCCCGCTCCTGCGCCGCACCACCCGGCGCCTGACCTTGACCGAAGACGGCGAAGACTTCCTGCGTCATGCCGGCCAGATCCTGCAATCGCTGGACGCATTGACCCGGCGCTTCCAGCCCTCGCCGATCGCCGGCGTGGTCCGCTTCGGCGTGCCCGAGAATTTCATCGGCGATCGTCTGCCCAACGTGCTGTGTCAGTTCGCGCGCGCGTTCCCGTCGATCCGTCTGGACGTGAGCGTCAGCATGAGCATGGACCTGCGGCAGATGGTCGAAGCCGACGAACTCGACCTCGCGGTGATCATCGCCTTGCCCGATAGCGGCGCCGGCACCGTATTGCGGCGTACGCGCTGGGTGTGGGTCGCGGCCGATTACTTCGACGTGCCCGCAAACACCTCGCTGCCGTTCGCGTTTTTCCCGCCGCCGTGCATCAACCGGCAAGTCGGCATCTCGGCGTTGGACGGCACCGCGGTCGAATGGCATGTGGTGTTCACCTCGCCAAGCCAGCAAGGCCTGCACGCGGCGATCCTCGCCGGCCTGGCGATCACGGTGATGGCCGAGGACGACGTCGAACCGGGCATGCGCATCGTCGACGGCGAATACGGCCTGCCGACCTTGCCCGACGCTGAGTTCGTATTGATCTGGAACTCGCTCGAAGCCGCGCCCGCGGTCTGCGAGTTCGGCAAACTGATCCGCGACCTGCCCGCGACCGCGCCGAACCCCGCGCCGAATCCGATGCGCGTGCGCGGCGTTTGATTTCCCGCGCCGTCCAACTCCGCATGCGCTAACCGAAAACCCGTGCTTTTCCCCCCTTTAAAAAAGGGGGGCAGGGGGGATTTGCTCTTCCCTCAACACCAAGCGCAAAAGCAAATCCCCCGCGCCAGC
>NZ_LMHM01000001.1:450249-450471 GCF_001427785.1 Lysobacter sp. Root690 | reverse complement strand
CACTACACCCCGACCTCACGCAGCGCAGGGCGCAGCCCCCTTTTTCAAAGTGGGCGAATTGACCCGCGCGCTCATACAAACCGACAGCCCGATCAACCAATGGGCCGACCATCTCCGAACCCTCGCGCCACGCTTTCCCCCCTTTAAAAAAGGGGGCAGGGGGGATTTGCTCTTCCCCCAACACCAAGCGCAAAAGCAAATCCCCCGCGCCAGCCACTACAA
>NZ_LMHM01000001.1:404428-450243 GCF_001427785.1 Lysobacter sp. Root690 | reverse complement strand
CCCGACCTCACGCAGCGCAGGGCGCAGCCCCCTTTTTCAAAGTGGGCGAATTGACTCGCGCGCTCATACATAACGACAGCCCGATCAACCAGCAGGCCGACCATCTCCCAACCCCCCGCGCCCCTGCTTTTCCCCCCTTTGCAAAAGGGGGGCAGGGGGGATTCGCTTTTAGCCCGTCCACCATCACCCACCAACAACATCGATCCCATCCTCACCACAAACAAACCCCACCACCCCCATCCCCCGCCAAAGCCCGATAGACCCTTCACCCCCACCTAGCTACCATCGGCCGACCTACCGAGGGCCTCCCCAATGAAGTTGCCAATCGCCACGCCCCTGGCGGTGCTCTGCGCCGCCGTCCTGTCGCTGCCGGCCTACGCCGCCAAGCCCGCCAAAGCCCCGAAGGCGCCCAAAGCCCCGACCTTCGACACCAAGCGCCTGTCCGACGAGGTCAAGACCCTGTCCTCCGACGAGTTCGAAGGCCGCGGCCCGGCCACCGCCGGCGAGACCAAGACCATCGACTACGTCGTCGCCCAGATGAAAGCGGCCGGCATCCAGCCCGGCGGCGACCTCAAGGACGGCAAGCGCCTGTGGACCCAGGCCGTGCCGCTGCTGCGCACCGAAATCGCCGGCGCCCCGACCCTGTCGGTCGCGGTCAAGAAGAAAGCCCGCGCCCTCACCCAGGGCAACGAGATCGCCGTGCGCGCCGCGCTCGACGGCTCCAAGACCGTGAGCTTCAAGAACGCCCCGTTGGTGTTCGCCGGTTACGGCGTCGCCGCGCCCGAGCGCCAGTGGGACGACTTCAAGGGCGTCGACCTGAAAGGCAAGATCGCGGTCGTGCTGATCAACGACCCGGACTTCGAATCGGGTAACGGCGACTTCGGCGGCAAGGCCATGACCTACTACGGCCGCTGGACCTACAAGTTCGAAGAGGCCGCCCGCCGCGGCGCGCTCGGCCTGCTGATCGTCCACGAAACCGACCCGGCGTCGTACGGCTGGGCCACGGTCAAGAACTCCAACACCAACACCATGTTCGACGTGGTGCGCGACAATCCCAGCGCCACCCACCCGACCATGGAAGGCTGGATCCAGCGCGACCTCGCCGTCAGCCTGTTCAAGAGCGCCGGCCTGGACTTCGAAAAACTCAAGAAGCAGGCGCAGACCCGCGAGTTCAAGCCGGTCGTGCTCAAGAACGTGACCCTGTCGGCCAACTACGCCGTCGACAGCCAGGTCATCACCTCGCAGAACATCGTCGGCCGCATCGACGGCAGCAAGAAGCCCGACGAAACCGTCATCTACAGCGCGCACTGGGATCACCTGGGCGTCGGCCAGCCCGATGCGAAGGGCGACAAGATCTACAACGGCGCCGTCGACAACGCCACCGGCACCGCCGCGCTGATCGAAATCGGCCGCGCCTTCGCCAAGGGCAAGAAGCCGCAGCGCTCGATCGTGCTGCTCAACGTCACCGCCGAGGAAAAGGGCCTGCTGGGGTCGGAGTACTACTCCGCGCGTCCGCTGTACCCGCTGGCCAAGACCGTCGCCGTCATCAACATGGACGCCCTCGACCCGACCGGCCCCTCGCGCGACTTCACCACCTCCGGCAGCGCCAAGCAGGACCTGCTGACCGATCTGATCAGCACCGCCCAGCGCTGGAACCTGAGCTACGTCGACGACCCGAAGCCCGAAGCCGGCCACTTCTTCCGCTCCGATCACTTCCCGTTCGCCAAGCGCGGCGTGCCGGCGATCTCGTTCGGCTCGGGCGAAGACAAGGTCGACGGCGGCGTCGCGGCCGGCAAGGCCGAGAGCGACGCCTACACCCGCGACCGCTACCACCAGCCCGCCGACCAGTGGGAGTCCACCTGGACCTTCGCCGGCATGGCCCGCGACATGCAGATCCTCTACACCCTGGGCAATGAACTCGCCAACTCCAACAAGTGGCCGAACTGGAGCGAAGACTCCGAGTTCCGCGCCGCGCGCGACGAGACGGCGGATCAGCGTCCGAGCAAGTAAGCCTGCAACCGCGCCGGGTCCAACCCGGCGCTAAAAACCAAACGGCCGCGTCGGAGCCCGCATCGCTCCTCGCGGCCGTTTCGTTTCTGGCTGCCCCACAACCCGTTCCCCCAACCCCGCATCACCCGCAAACCAAACCTGACGCCAGCCTCGTATCCCCTATAGGAGCGGCGCAAGCCGCGACCGCGCCACATCAACCATCAACGCACCTGACCGAACCCCGGGGCCCCACCGCCCCTCACCCCAGCGGCAAGTTATGCCCGATCCGCCACAACACCCCGCTCGGATCGACCAGCGTGAAATCGCGAAGCATCCACGGCCGATCCTCCGGCGTCCCGATCTCCACCCCGAACGTCTTCGCGATCTTCTGCTCGTCCAGATGCCGCCACCAATCGTCCGCGCTCTCCACCAGCAGATGCATCTGGAAATTCTGCGCATGCTCGGGGACGTAGAAGTTCTGCAGCAGGAAGCTGCAATGGCCGTGGTGGACGTAGGCGAGGGTGTCGTCGGACCAGGGGATGGTGAAGCCGATTGCTTCGTAGAAGCGCTTTGACAAATCGAAATTGCGCGCCGGAACAAAGGCTTTGGCTTCGATGGATTGCAAATTAATCTCGGTCATGAACGATTCGGAGAGAGAGTGTTGTGCGATTATTGTGAGGCGTTAGGGGGCGGAGCGTAGTATCTATATTTTTACTTCAATCGGTAGGGGGGCGGATGGAACTGCACGGGTACGCTAAAATATTTTATGCAGGGGGCGGGCTGGCTTGGGCGTTTGCTGGCCTTGATGGAGTCTTGAAGGGGTATGTAAATTCTGATGTGATGAGAGGGCTGGTTGTAGCCGGTATTTTTTTCATGCTGATTGCATTGTCGCTTTCAGTAGTGAACTTTGTGATGAAGCGGGGTACGTTTGAAGGATCCTTTAGAGCTCGGCATGTTAAAAGACGAGAACTGAGTGAGGTGCTGGATTTTTCAGCAAGCTTTGTTCCGCAAGTTCCACCTCTAGATAGATTGTTGGCGATACACGATGCGAGTCGATGTTGCATATGGTTTGTTGAGAGGGTGTCTGGTTTGCGTGGTGAAAACACTTCAAGACGTGTTGGTTTTTTTTCAATTATTAGCTTAACCGAAGGCGCTGTTTCTCTATTGGTCGGCAATAATATTAATGGCCTTAGGCTGGATCGTTCGCATATTGCTGGTCCGCGTCGAAAGGTGGCGGGGCTGTATATAGGTGGTATGGGCGCGCGCGGGTTTAGAGCCCGAGGCTGGCTTGTGCAGCACATTCAGGCGCGTATATCTCAATTCTTTGATGAGGGTGGTCCAGTCGTTTTTACGAGGCCCGTTACTCAGGATGGTCTCCGTCTTGCAGAGAAACTAGGCTTCGTGCCAGTCGTGCAGAGCGAACCTGGGGTTGGCGCCGTTTATCGTCTGGATGGCGAATGAATTTAGGGCGGCTCGCTTTCATTTTCATCTGACGCATCAGCGATTTTAGTTGGATTGGTGTGGTCATGGTTCCACTAGACGGGCGCTAACTCATCTGGATGACTCAGACTCTTGGATGGACTTGATAACTCAAATGTGATTTGGCTAACCCCGAAATGGGTTATTTTGACTTGGGCTTTAGTCTTCTTGGGTGCCTACAGTCCTCAACAAGCCCGAGTACCTGCGCCTACGCCAGTTGTTGGTAGAGGCGCGTGAGCGCGCTGGGCTTACACAGACGCAGGTAGCTGACAAGCTGCACCGCGCGCAATCGTTCGTGTCCAAGTACGAGCTAGGCGAGCGCAGGCTCGATGTCATCGACTTCATGCACGTGTGCGCCTGCCTAGGCGTTGATCCAGGCGATGTCATCCGGCAGGTCGCTAAATCCCGTAAGTAACCATCCGCATGCCCGTGCTGCATCTTTGTTGTGGATCGCGAGCTTTTCGTTGCATTGCATATCCCAAAATGGGTTGAAATTACCCCAAAACGGGATATAAGGGTGTTGGTGATCTCTGGATTGTTCATCACGAATAGCCGCAGCAATGTTCGGAAGGAGTCGCGCATGCCCGTTACCACGTCACACGCACCTTTTGCTATTTCGCCTCAGCATCGCGAGGTCGCCTCAGGGGAAGTTAATTTGGCGATCGCCCGCGATTGGGCTGATTCCCTTGGGGTTCCAGTGGCCTACCTCTACGCCGACAACGCCGACTTAGCCGAGGTGATCCTCGCCTTCGGCCTACTGCCCGAATCCGAGCAACGCCGCCTCGCGCTTGAGCTGAAGGCACGCGTCAGCCCACCGGCCACGCGTACCCGCCCAGCCCACAAGGCGCGGGCGAGGCCGCGCACGGGCTAAGCCGGGTCTGGTCGCGTCGTAGCCAAAGTGAAGCTGCCGACGCCGGCACGGTAAAGGACGACTCCAGACACTGCGCGCGCTTCGTCCGACCCGACATGCACCATCGATATGTATTTTTTCCATTCCGTAGTGCGAAAAAGCTTCATCGAAAGCCCGGCGATTGATTCCGGAATCCAAAAAAGCTCCATGCGAATCGCAAATTGCTGCTTCGGAATCCGAAATTGCTGCATGCGAGCAGTAGATCGGGATTCGCGAGAGCGAAACAGTCATTCGCGAGTCCGGAATCGGGACTGCGGAGTCCGAAAAAGCTTCACGCGAGTCCCAAATTAGGACTCCGGAGTACGAAAACGTCCTTCGCGAGCAGCAGATTTGGATTGCGCAGTCCCAAAGAGCTTCACGCGAACACCGAATCGGCATTCGGGAATGCAAAATTCGCTTGAGCGATTGCCTCGCCAGCGCTACGGAATCCGAAATAGCTTCATGCGACTACCTCGCCGGTCTTCCCTGATGCCTGTCCCGGCTTCGCAAGCGCATTGCCCATGCTTGGCAATGCAGCCCGGGTTCTGCGATGCAGCCTTGCGGTGCAACTGAACTCTGCCAGGAGCGTCGCGCGCAGCCTGTTGGTACACAGTGGGTGCAACTACCAGGCAAAAGCGCCGACGCTGAGAGGCCGAGAGGGCGTGACGCCTGAGCCGCCGGCCGCGTAAGGTTGTCCACGCGTAACAGGAGAAAACGCATGATCTGTCTACAGGGACGTTCGCCGCGATCCAAGCCGGTCGGGCGTTGGAGAGGGCTTCGACTTGTCAGTGCGCTCGCCGCGCTCTGTGTGTTGGGCAGCGCCGGTAGTGCGGTGGGAGGTTCTGTATCGGATGAGGGGGCGCCTGCACAAGCGCCGTCGGTCGTCACCGAGCCGGTGGGGCAATCGGTGGCCTGCCCATCCGCCGACTTCAAGGAATTCTTGAAGGCATTCGCCAACCGTGGCGCGGTGCAGTCGGCCTATTCGCTATGGCCGTACAAGGCCAAGTTTCCCTATTACTGGGAACACAACACTCAGCCGGGCGATCCGAAATTCCCGCGTTGGCAGGTCGAGGAGCGGGGCGACGTACCTGGCATCAAGTATCGCTACGATGCGACGCGAGACGTGTATGTGTACGACACTGAGGTGTTGGCGGCATCCGAGCGCTGGATGAAGCCACGCGATACCCAGCGTAAGCGTCCGCCTGCGCCGCTCGCGGCGTTCAAGATCAAGCGTGTTTCCGCGACCCGGTACGACGTCGTGGTCGATGCGGGCGTGACCGACAGTTATGAGAAGAAATCCGACTGCTGGTACTTCGCCCAGCATTGGGAGTCCGAGCCCCTGGCTTTATGCAAATGGCCGGACGAGTGCCGGAAGTTGCGCGAATACGAAGGCCCGTCCAACTGACGTCGCCCGATTTGTGGTGAGCGGCTAGTCAGGTCGATCATGCCTGGCGACTGAAGTTTGGTTTGACCACTTCCTTCCCCGCCCGCAACGCATCCATCACCTCATCCCAGCACCCGAACTCTTCCCTCAGCACCGGCTTCAACTGCTCGGGCAGCGGATAACCGTCCAGGTCGTCGTCGTATTGCCAGTCGTCCCACGCGGCGGCGCGGGTGTCGAAGGTGTAAGGCGCGTTGATGGTGGCCGCGTTGAAGAAGTGGTCGTCCCAGATCAGCAGCGGCGCGGTCGCGGTGCCGTCGATGTACAGCTCGCCGTGGTTGGTGTGGCCGAGCACGGTGTCGGTCACGTCGGCGTCGCCGCGGATGCGGATGAACGCGCCGCCGGCGATCAGGCTGCGCGCGCGCAGGTGCTCGCGCACCAGCAGGACCGGGCCGGCCCACTGGCTGATGATCGCGCCGCCGACGTGCAGGCTGCCTTCGATGGCGACGCCGTCGATGCCTTCGCCGGGCGGGCAGCCGGCGGCGTCGCGCCAGTCGTGCCGCGACGGGTTGGCGTTGCCGTCGGGGCGGTCCCATTCCAGTTGCAGGTCGCCGTCGACGCTGAGGTCGCCGGGGACGACCAGGATGCGCCAGTCGGCCGGCATGTAGTCGGGGACGCGGTAGGCGTCGGCGAGGTCGGCCAGGGCGACGATGCGGGGCGATGACGGGCTCATGGGTTCCTTGGACGGACGGTCCTGTTCGGGCTTGCGATCTTAGCGGCGCATGCGCATATTCGTGTGACCTACATCACGCTGGTCTTGGGGGCTGATATGGATGCGGCAGGCGAAGGCGGGGGTCTGCGGGCGAGTGCGGCGCCGCGGCGTGGCGAACGGCCCAATGTGCTGCGGGTGTCGGCCATAGCCGGGGCATTGGCGTTGCATGCGTGGTTGCTGCTGGCGGTGACGTTGCCGGTCAATCCGTTCGAGCGATCGTCTTACCTGCCGGCCGGCGATTCGTTGGTTGTCGAGATTCCGTATTCGCAGCTACCCGAACGGCCCGGCTGCGGCCTGCGTCTCCCCGATCCGCCGCCGAATCTTACGGCCGTCGCGCAACACGTGCGCGTATCGATCGATCCCACGCCGACGTTGCCGCTGTCGGTGCCGAGCCTACTGGACACGTTGCGGCTGCCACCAGCGCATTACCGCGCGAGTGTCGATCTGCCGCTGCAGGCCATCGTCTCGCCCGCACCGGTGTACCCGCGTAAAGCGTTGCATGCCGGGCTCAGCGGTTCGGTCGAGATCGAGGTGGTCGTCGGCGTCGACGGCGTGCCGCTGTCGGCGAGGATCGCGCGCAGCAGCGGCCATCGCGCGCTCGACGAGGCGGCGTTGGCCGCGGTGCTGAGCGGTTGGCGTTTCCAACCGCGGGTGCGCGACGGCGAGGCGGTCGAAGCGGTCGCGCGGGTGCCGATCGAATTCGTGTTGCCGACCGGCAGCGCACGCGGCTGACGGCTGGGTTTAGCCATAGGGTCGACGATGGAGAACTTCGCGATTTATGCGCTGGTATACGTGGCGCCGCAGTTTTTGGCGATGTTCTACTTTTGGGTGATCAGGCCGCGTTTGTCTTTCAAGATCAACGCCGAGGGCCTCGTCTCACAAGACCAGGACAACCCCGGGTCGGTGCGATGGGAGGATATCCGTAGTGCGCGTTTGTATCGCGAAGGCGGCGACTACGATTGGGTGCTGCGCACGACCAGCGGCTTGTTCTTAATCGATGAGGCCACCGAGGTTTCGCTTCGTGCGCGCTTGCTCAAGGCTATGTCCGAGCATCTGCCGGGCTTCTGCGCCGACAGCGCACGTCAGGCGATAAAGGCGCGGACGGATTGTTGGAGCTGGGAGCGGCCGTCGCAATGCGATTGCGGCCCTGATGCTGCCGTTTATGCTGACGCTAAATCGATCAAAAATTAGAACCGGAAACACTCCAGGAGGGATGTGTGATTACACGTGGTTTGTCGTCGGCGCTGTTGCTTTGTTCGCTCGTCTGCGCGTCCGCATTCGCGCAGGACGCGCCCGAACCGTCCGCCTCGCCGGCCGCCGCGTCGGCACCGGCGACCGTGCCCAAGCTGCACATCGTCTGGGACTGCGGCGAGTGCGAGCACAACGATAAGGTGCCGCCGCTGATCGAGCAGGCCTACGCCGAAGAAGCGCAGGAGCATTCCGCCACCGTGTCCGAGACCGAGGTCGCCGAAGTGACGATCACCGATATCCGTCAGCGTCCGCCCGGCGTGCGGGTGATGTTCGGGGTCATGGCGGGGCGCGACCGTCTCGCGCTGCGCATCCGTTATCGCGATCGCGACGATGAGGTCAAGGACACCTCGTCCAACATCATTCAAGGCCTCAACAGCCTGTCGGCCTCGGTCGGCCGCAAGGCGTATGCGGCGCTGTCGGCGCGGCCCGCGCCGTAACGCCCTGGGCGCGTGGGAACCCGCGAATCTGTGGTTGCAGTCGCACAACCGCATCGCCCGGTGCCGGGCGACGATTGACGCGCCGGCCACGGCGGGCGTATTGCTGACCGGCAGGCCGCCGCGGGTGCGTATCACAGCCGCCTTGCGCCGGCGCTGCGGGGACTTATCGCACGCATCGACACTTACGAGGGACTGTATGAAGAAGTTGATCGGAACGACCATCGTCAAGAATGCCATCACCCTGGCCATCGCCGCGCAGCAGCAGGTCAGCCAGAACCAGGCGCCGGCGCCGACGCCGGAAGAGAAGGCGATCCTGGATCTGCTCGCCAAGTAAGCGGCGGGGTACGACCGAAGCGGCGCGGCTCCGGCCGGGCCGCTTCGTTTTTGCGAGGCCATGAGGCAAGGAGCGCGGGCATGATTCCGTTGGAACGCGAGCGGTCGCTGGCCGATGCGCAGCGGGCGATCGACGCTTTTCTCGCGCGCCAAGGGTGGCGCGCGCAGATCGACAGCAGCGACACGGGCCTGCAAGGCGCGGTGTGCATGCTGCACGACGCCGACGGCGAGGCCATCGGCAGCGGCTTCGGCAAGGGCGAGCGCGACGCGGCGCGGGTCGGCGCGCTGTACGAAGCGGTCGAACACGTCTATGCGAATACCTCGGCGCCGCAGGAACGCGCCGAGTTGCGCGCGGCGTCAATGCTGTTCGCCGATCCGCGTTACGCCGCGCTGCCGTTTTTCGCCGAGTTGGGACGGCAGGCGACGCGGCAGCTGAGTTGCCTGCGTTATCGCCCGTTCTTCGGCGACGGCGACGATTTCGCGGTGCCGGCGTTCCTGTGCCGGCCGAATGCGCTGGCGGATCTGTTGCCCGGCGACGACTTCGATTACAGCAGCGTGATCCGCTACGGCTCCAACAGCGGCACGGCGATCGGCGCCAGCCTGGAAGAAGCCGCGGTGCACGCGATCGGCGAATTGATCGAGCGCGATTCGTGGTCGCTGTTTCTGGCCGCGCATTACCTGGGCGAGCCCTCGCGCTTCGGCGCCTGGATCGACCCGGCCTCGTTGCCCGAATCGGTCGCGGCCGTGCACAGGGCCGCGAGCGCGCAGCTCGGCCGCGAGGTGCTGCTGATCGATACGACCAGCGACCTGGGCGTGCCGGCCTTCATCGCCACCACCGACCGCATTGTCGATAGCGAAGCGGTATTCCCCACCGGTTACGGCGCGTCGCTATACGCCGAGCACGCGGCGATCCGCGCCTTGACCGAACTGGTGCAGACCGTGGTGGTCGGGCAACGTCTGACCAGCGTCGGCGATTACAGTCGGCAGGTGCTGCAGGCCTTGGCCGAATATCCCAAGCTGCGCGCCTGTGCGTATTTCCAGGTGGACCGTGAGCGGATGCGACATGCGGCCTGGTCGCATCCGCAGCGCGAACGCCAGCCGCCGGCGACGTTGCTGCGCGAATTGATCGACACCTTGGCCGAGCGCGGCATCGAGCTGCATCACCTGATCCATCACCGCGAAGGCGACGCGTTCTGCGTGGTCAGCTGCGTGGCGCTGGAGCTCGAGCGGTTCCTGTTGGTCACCACCGGCATGGTGATGGCGCCGGGACGGCGCGGGATGGCGTTGTTGGCGGGGGCGTTGGCGGGCCGGACGGCTGAGTTCGCCTGATCCCTGGGCACGGCTCGCAGGAGTTCGCCCTACCTGTCACCCCGCGCATGAGTCTCGTGCGTTGGGTCTTGATGCCTGGAACGGGCCGGGTGGCCGGCGCGGGGCCCTGATCCGCGAGAGGACATCTTCATGAAGACCATCACCCTGACGGCGATCGCGACGCTCGCTCTGCTGTCTGCAATTGGTTTCCAGTCCGCCAAAGCGCAGGCCGCCGGCATGGACGGCGAGCGTGTGCAACAGATGCAGCACGACGACCAGACACCGGCCGATCCGGGGCGAGTGCAGGCACTGGCAAGCGCCAGGTTCCCGGACACGTTTGGCGGCTTGTATATCGAGCACCAGCCGCGTTATCGGGTGGTCGTCAATTTCAGCCGCGATGCGAACGCCAGCCTGCGCCAGTTGACCGCGGACCCGACCTTCGAAGCCGTCACCGTGGCGCATTCGCTGCGCGATCTGGATCGGATCGGCGAGACCGTCAAACAGGTATTGCGGGCGAAGGGGCTGGACTGCACCGTGTCCACCGATCCGAGGCGACCAAGCCTGAAAGTCTCGTTGCGCGACCAGGACCTGACGCCGGCCCGGGCCGCGTTGAGCGAGGCGGGGCTAATGCAGCCGTTCGTGGTCGTGGTGGCTTATGAGCTTGTCGAGCTGACCGGCGGCGGGGAGCGTTGAGCGCGGTGACTATTGCGACTGGCGTCGTTGTCGCAGTTTCGTGGTCGCGGCTTGCGCCGCTCCTACAGGAAGGCCATGCGGCTTTCGTCTGAGGTCAGATTTCATTGCCAGCGCTGCGAGGCTTGTAANGCGCATGGATGCGCGTCGCGCGCCACCGGGACAAGGATGTCCCGTGTGGCGCGTGCCTGCGTCAGCACCGCACTTGCGGGCCTTTGATTCAAAGAAAAGCATTTTTCTTTGGTTACCTTTCTTTTGTTGCTTATGACAAAAGAAAGTAACCCGCCCGCTTGCGGGCGGAAGCTATTGATCCTGCTTTAGCTTCAACGCCATAGGATCTGAACAACCTCAAGGCCTTGAGCTACATAAAAAGACGAACGCAATCCCAGCGCCGCGAACGTCAATGCACGTGCGCATCGCCACGATGCTTCAAATAACTCGCCGCAAACGGATCGAGTTCCATATCGCCCAGGTCCGCATAATCCGTCTCGCGATAATCCAAAGTCGCGGTAAACGCCCCCTCGGCGCTGACCCGTTCGAGCTTACGCAACCGCAATTCGTAAGCCCCGGCCGCGCCAGACGAAGCCTTACCTTTGCCAGCGCGATAGAACGCAGGCAACCCATCGGCCTCGATCCACTCCAACGCAATCGCCTGCCCCTCGGCGCTCTCACCGCGATACCGCAAAGCAACACCGCCGAACGCCTTGGCCTCACCATGACGCTGCAACCGAGCACGCAACTCCGGATTGATCGGACTGGCCAACTGCTCCCACTGCGGGACCTCCCCGATTGTGCGCAGATCGCCGGGCGACCACGACACGCTGCGCTGCTCCTTCGCGAACAACTCCAGGCGCGCGATGCCATCGGGCGTCCTGCGCCAGACTTCGACCGGCTCGCCCTGCATGCGGTACTCGATGCGATCGGCCGAGCGCACCAACACCAGACTGCGTTCGCCGCGCGCATCGCGGACTTGATACTCGGCGACCAACACCGGCAGCAAGGCCGCATTCGCGGCAACCGGCCCATCGCCGCGATCGCCGGCGAGCCCGACACCAGCACTCGCTTCGGATCGCGCCGCATCGCCGGCCCACACCGGACCGGCGAACGCGAGCGAAACGGCGACGCACAACGTCGCCGTACCCAGGAAATTTCGGCCGCGCATTACAGCGAGGCCGACTGCTTCGCCATGCCCGCGCGCAGGTCTTCTTCCATCAGCGGCGCATTGATCGCCGAGCGGCCGCGGCCGTTGCCGCACTGGCCCAGCAAGGTGCACAGGAAGATGCTGGTGTTGCGCTGCGACTGCGCCATCACGTGGAAGATCGTGTTCTGCTCGACCACGCCCTGGAACGCATGCGCGCCGGGGCCGCGGGCGTAGATGGCGACGTCTTCGGCGGCGTGGGTTTCATCGCCGAGCGGCACGGTGGCTTCCTGCAGGTAATTCGGGTGCGCGGTGTCGATCGCGGTCAGGTCCGGGCGCGCGTTCGGGCCGCGGTAGCCGGGGCCGTTGACGTAGCCCAGCGTGGTGTAGGGCTTGCCGTTCTTGTCGAGCGCGAGCTGGCCGTTGGTGACGACCTTGCCGAGGATGTCGTTGCCGCGATCGGGATAGCCGGCGACGGTGAAGGTGTGGCTGTGGTCGGCGGTGACGATGATCAGGGTGTCGCGCTCGGAGGTTTTCTCCAGCGCCTTGCGCACCGCGTCCGACAGCGCGATGGCGTCGGTCAGCGCGCGGCTGGCGTTGCCGGCGTGGTGGGCGTGATCGACGCGGCCGCCTTCGACCATCAGGAAGTAGCCCTTGCGGCTGCTGTTTTCCAGCACGTCGATGGCTTTCGCGGTCATGTCGGCGAGGCTGGGTTCCTTGCCGGCGTCGCTGCCGCGGTCTTGTTCGTATTCCATGTGCGAGCGTTCGAACAGGCCGAGCAGGTGACGCGTGCGGCGCGGGTCGATCGCGTCGAACTGGGCCTTGTTCCACACATACGACGAACCCGGGCGCGCGGCCCATTCGGTCGGCAGGTTACGGCCGTCCTTGCGGCGGCCGGCGGCGCCGGCGTCTTCCGGGTCGCTCACGGTGGCCGGCAGGAAGTAGCTGCGGCCGCCGCCGAGCGCGACTTCCAGGCCGTCACCGTAGGGGAATTCGATCAGCTGGCGGGCGATGTCCTTGCAGCCGTTGGCCTTGGCTTCGGCGGACAGTTCGGCGTCGCTTTCCCAGTCGCGGTTCGGCGTGTGCGAGTAGGTCGCGGCCGGGGTGGCGTGGGTGATGCGCGCGGTGCTGACGATGCCGGTGGCCAGCCCGAGCGCCTCGGACAGTTCCAGCATGCTGACCACGCCCTGGCCGCGCGCGGAGGCGCAGTCGCCGTACTTGGCCTTCTGGGTGACGCTGAGCACGCCCTGGTTGGTCTTGATGCCGGTGACCATCGCGGTCATGGTCGGCGCCGAGTCCGGGGTCTGGCCGTCGACCGAGTAGGTCTTGGACAGGCTCACGTACGGCAGGCGTTCGAACGACAGCGAATTCTCTTCGCCGCTGCCGCCCTTGAGCTGGCCTTCGCGGATGCGCGCGGCGGCGATGGTGGAAATGCCCATGCCGTCGCCGACGAACAGGATGACGTTCTTGGCCTTGCCCGGGGTCGGACGCAGGTTGGCGCCGTCGCGCGCGGTCTGCGCGCCTTCCTCGAACCAGCGCTGCGCGCTCTCGGCGCGCGGCGGGGCCTTGCGCGCGGCTTGTTTGGGCGCGGCGAAGGCGTCGGTGGACAGCAGGGGCAGGGCGACGAGCGCGGTGAGGACGGCCGCGCCGAGGACGGTGGCGGCGAAAGAATGCGGAATCTGGCGCATGCGGGGCTCGGGTAAATCAGGGGAGGCTGCACTGTGCCGAACGTGCATTGCATGCAAATGACGCGCCGGCCCGGGTCGGCCGGAAAGCGGGCGCGGGTCGCGTCTGCGGGTGTTCTTCGCAGATCGCCGCCGCTGTTCAGCTAGCACGTCACCGGCGGTTTCGCCGGAATGGGTACGCTGTCGCTATTATCTGCAGGTTCCGGCAGGAACACTGGCGCATTGCCAGACACGGCTTGGAAGCCCCGCGCCGCCGACGGCACGACGGGACGACACAGCAGTCCATGGATTCGAATCGGGAGGTTGCGTGAAACTTGTTCACAGTCTGAGTGCGTTGGCGTTGTGCGCCGTCATGGCCGCATGCAATTCCGGTAATGCGGCGTCCGAAGCCGCGGCGGCCACGTCCGCTCCGCCGCCCGCCGCCACCGCGCCGGCCGAGGCCGCGCCTGCACCCGCGCCCGACGCGAATGCGCAAGCCGCTGCGATGCCGGCCGCCGCGCCGAGCGCGGCGCCTGCGCCTGCGGATTCGGCGACGATCGTCAAGAACACCGAAGCCGCGCTCAGCAAGGGCATGGCCTACGGCGACTTCCGCAAAGCCGTGCTGGCGCAAGGCTGGCAGCCGCTGGTCGATCCGCAGTGCAAGGCCAACGTGGTCGGCGGCAAGTACGAAAAAATCTGCAAGGCCGATCCCGGCCTGTGCCAGGTCTGCGACGACCTGCCCGAACTCAATTCGTGCAGCGGCGACGCGCATTGCCTGGTGCAGTTCACCCATGCCGGCGTGACCGGCGTGCTGCAGGCCACCGGTTACGGCGAAGCGCAGTACTGGAAGGACAGCGGCAAGGATTCGGGTTTCAAGGTCACCGGTTGGGAATTGGCCGCCAAGGCCGACTGATCGCGGGCCGCCGCCGGCCGCAAACGGCGTTAAACAGGAAGCATCGGGGTGTGTGCGCGTGAGCGGCAAAGAGGACGCCGCCGCGCATGCGCCGATTCATACGACAGGAAAGGGAGATTCTCATGAGCAACAATCCATTGCTGGAACTGATGTACCGCGGCGAATCCGGCGCGGCCGGCTACAACGCGTACAACCGCGGCACCTACACCGACGACGCGGGCAGGGAGCGCATCCGCGGTCCCAATGGTCCGATCGATTTTTCGCAGATGACGCTAGGCCAGGTCATGGACCGGCAGGCGTTGCCCAACGGCAACGACGATCGCGTGTTCGCGGTCGGCAAGTACCAGATCATTCCGCAGACGATGCGCGGCGCGGTGGCCGAGATGGGCCTGGACCGCAATCAGCCGTTCACCCCGGCCCTGCAGGACAAGGTGTTCTCCGAATACCTGATCGTCGACAAGCGTCCCGAAGTGGCCGCTTACATCACCGGCAAGCCCGGTGCGACCCTGGCCGAGGCGCAGCACGGCCTGTCCAAGGAATGGGCGAGCTTCGGCGATCCGAACAAGAACGGTGCCAGCCATTACGGCGGCGCGAACCACGCCAGCATCAGCCTGCAGCAGTCGGCCGACGCGCTCAACCAGATGCGCACCGAGTACAAGGCCAACATCGACAAGGGCATGAAGCCGGATGACGCGTGGAAGGCGACCACCGGTGACGATCCTAACCGCACCCTGCCCGCGTCAATCACCACCCCGGGTTCGTCGCAGCGCGCGCCGCGCGATGCGATGGCCGACGGTGTGCTCAAGCCCGACGAACGCGGCCCGGCGGTGACTTCGTTGCAGGAGCAATTGAATAAGGCCGGTTTCCGCGATGCGCAGGGCAATGAGCTCAAGCCCGACGGCCACTACGGCAAGCACACCAAGGAAGCGGTCGAAGCGTTCCAGCGCGCCAATAATCTGGAAGTGGACGGCAAGGCCGGGCCCAAGACCCTGGAAGCGCTGAAGAACGCGCAGCCGGCCGGTCCGCAGGCCGAGCAGCCGGCGACGACGAAACCCGGTGAGGTGCAACTGTCCAATCCGGCGCATCCGGACAACGCCATGTACAAGCAGGCCGTCGCCGGTCTGGAGAAGCTCGGACCGCAGGCCGGGTTCAAGGACCACGCCGCGCTCGAGCGCGCGGCCGGAACGATGACCTACGAAGCGCGCGTCAGCGGCATGACCAAGATCGACCACGTCGTGCCCAACGCCAGCGGCACCGGTCTGTTCGCGGTGCAGGGCGAACTGCGCGATCCGGCCAGCCAGCGCGTGGTGGTGGACAAGGCGCAGGCCAGCAGCCAGAGCATCGAGCAGTCGACTCAGCAGCTCAAGCAGGACGCGCCGACGCAGAACCAGACGCAGGAACCGGCGCAGGAACGTCAGCAGCCCAAGACGATGATGGCCTGAGCCCATCGCGATCGCGGCCCGCCTCATGCATGGGGCGGGCCGTTGAGGCATCCGCGGTGCACATGCGCGTCCTTTACGACGACCGCCGCGCAAACTTCCGACACGTTGCGTGACGATTGCCGCGCGGTGATCCGCGGAGCTGTGTTTCGTATTGCGTTGTTGCCGATTTCGATCTGAATTCGCGGCCGGTCGCTATGCAACGCATCGAAGAGAAAATCTCGGCGCCAGTGCGAACGCACGCGATTGTCGTCGCACTTCCGATGGCGCGCGAGCCGCGTCCTCCGCGAAGCCACCGCGCATGTCCCGATTCGTTCCCGGATTGTTCCTGGATCGGCCGCGCCGCGATGGCTAAGGTAAATCGGCACGACGTGCATCCCAGCCAGTGCAGCGCGCACCGGGCCGTCGATCCGGGCAAGGCCACGCCGCGACCGTCGCTGTCCTCCCTGTGGGCGGTGGCGGTTCGCGGCGCGGTTTCTCTCAGCCGCACTCGGCTACGCGGCGACGATCACTGCGCCGTCGACGTCTCATGTACTTCCAGCAACAGACGCTCGAAACCTTCCTCGGTGCCGTGGATGCGCTCCTCGGCCCGTTGATGGCCGTCGAGGAACGCGACTTGCTCGGTGAAGATCATGCGCGTGCCGTGTTCGGCGGCGACGAACTGCACGGTGACCAGCGACACCGACAGCCGAGTCGCGCCGACATGCATGTCGTAGGCGTAGACGATGCGCTCGTCGTCGACGATGTCGTAGAAGTGGGCGTCGAAGCGATGGGTTTGTCCCGACGGGCCGACGACTTGGTTGGTTTCGCTGCCGCCGATGCGGAAATCCAGTCGGTAGCCGGTGTTGACCATGTCGTCGTGGCATACGAACCAACGCCGCTTGGCCTGCGCATCCGACCAAGCGCGGAACACGCGATGCGGCGGCGCCGCGAATTCGCGTTCGATCACGAAGCTGCTGTGCGCGACCGACGAGGATGGCGCGGGCGGTGCGGTCACGGTGCGTTTCCTTCGGCCGGATCGTCGGCCTGTGCGAGCAGATAGCGTTCGAGTGCGTCGAATTGACGGTTCCACTTGGCCTTGCGTTCGGCCACCCAGGACTCGACCACGCCCAAGGCATCCGGCGCGATGCGATAGGTGCGCACGCGCCCGGTTTTTTCCGAGATCACGATGCCGCCCGATTCGAGCACCGCCAAGTGCTTGACCACCGAAGGCAGCGCCATCGCCAGTGGGCGCGCGAGTTCGGACACCGAGGCCGGGCCTTCGCTGAGCCGGTCGACCATGCCGCGACGGCTGGCGTCGGCGAGCGCATGGAACATGCGGTCCAGGCGCGCGGGGTCGGGCGGCCGCGGCGTGTTCGCGCGCGGGCTCATGCGTCGTCGCGCAGGAAGCGCGCGGGGATCAGATGATTGAACGGATACATCGGGAAATACGGCCGCGCTTCGGCGATCGTGCGGCGCACCGACGGACGATCCATCAAGCGCTCGTAGTAGGCGTGCAGGTTTGGATGCTGCGATGGCAGCGGTGCGACGATGGCGGCGTAGAACAGCGCCGGCGCGGCCGCGCAATCGGCGAGACTGAAATCGTCGCCGCAGATCCAGACGCGGCCCGCAGCCTGGCGTTCGATCATCGCGTAGGCGGTCGCCAACGTGGCCTGAGCGTCGGCGAGGCCGCGCGGGTCCTTGTCGCCGGCCGCGTGCAGGTGATCGCTGACGAACTTCTGCATCGGCGCATGCACGTACAGATCGAAGAAGCGATCCCACAGCCGGACGTCCAGACGCGCGTCGTCATCGGCCGGCAGCAGCGGATGCGGGCCGGGGTAGTGGCGATCGAGGTATTCGATGATGACCGAGGTTTCCGGCACGGTCCGGTCGCGCGCGTCGTCGCGCAGCACCGGCATCTTGCCGACCGGCCACAGGTCGAGGAAACCGGCCTTGGCGTCGGGGTTGCCCAGGTCGAGCAGATGGGCCTGGAACGGCGTGCCCTGCTCGTACAGGGCGATCAAGACCTTGTGGCAGAACGATGCCAGCGGGTGGGAGTATAGGCTCAGGGACATGGAGGGCTCGCGTGCGCTAAGGTTTCCGTGTTGGCTAAGTATTGCTCTGGCGCCTGGGGATGACAAGAAAAGTTTCCTGAATGGCTTAGTGTCCTGGCCGCCCGGCGGCTCAGCGAAGCGCGCCATGCCCGCGGCCGGTTAAAGTTCGCGCTCGCACGATCTGGCGCATCGCCGCTTTTCGGAAAGGATTCGTTGATGCACGTGGCTTTGCTGGAAGACGTGCTCGCCGTGGTCAGCACCCGCATCGGCGTGGCGGTGTACGACTTCGATTTCGAGCTGTATTTCCGTTGCCGCCATCCGACCTTCTTCGACGAAGCCACGCCGTGCGTGTTGCGGGTCGGCGCGGTCGAGGACTATCGCGCGCGCTACCAGGAATTGCGCGAGTGGGGCCTGCGGCCGGTCAACACGCCCGAACAGCACGAACGCGCCAGCGAACTGGCGGTGTGGTATCCGCTGCTGACCGACATGACCCCGCGCACGCGGATATTCGAATCGCTGCCCGAGACGACGCAGATCGAGCGCGAATTCGAGTGGCCGATCTTCCTCAAGGGCTCGCGCCAGACCAGCAAGCACAACGCCAAGCTGTCGGTGATCGGCGATCGCGACCACTACGCGTGGGCCAGCGAACGCTATCGTCGCGATCCGGTGCTGCATTGGCAGCGGCCGGTGGTGCGCGAGTTCGTGCCGCTGCAGGCGGTGGCCGGCGGCATCGCCGGCAAGGTGCCGGCATCGATGGAGTTCCGCAGTTTCTGGTGGCAAGGCGCATGCGTGGGCTGGGGCCGCTATTGGTATCAGGCGGCCCAGTACGCCTGCGACGATATCGACGACGGTCTGGCGCTGGCCGCCGAAGCGGCGCGCAGGCTGCGGGTGCCGTTTCTGGTGGTCGATATCGCCAAGACCGCCGACGGGCGCTGGATCGTGATCGAGTGCAACGACGCGCAGGAATCCGGCTATGCGGCGGCCGCGCCGCGCGCGATCTGGTCGACGATTATCGAATCCCTGCAAACGGGAGCGGCATGATCCGTCGCCTGCGCATCGCAGTGAGTTGCATCGCCGCCGTCTGGCTGAGCGGCTGCGGCGTATTCGACTCGCGGGTGGAGTGGGCGTCCGGACCGTACGAAGTACTGTGGATCGACGAACCGGCCGATGCGCATCTGGCCTATCGCCTGACGGCGACCGCCAGCACGCCGGTCGTGAATACCTGCGTGTCCGCGGTCGCCGAGAACGCGGATTACATCGCGGTCCGTCAGCGCCTGCGCGTGGTGGGCGCCGTCGAGCGTTTCGTCATCCTGCCCAAGCGGCGCTACCAACCGATGGCCGATACGGCTTCGATTGTCATCGGGCCGTTGTCTGCCGCACAGTACGCGCAGGTGTCGTCGCGGCTGGCGTTGCCGGCGCTGACGCCGGTGGGGATGCCGGATATCTGCAATGGTGCGTCGCGGTTGTACGGCGGCCCCTAGCGAATCGATCCCGACCCGCGCGGTTTGAAACAACCGATTTCCAACCAACTGAGTTCAAACGATGCGACCCGCGATCGCTTGAACTCATCCCATCCGACCCGAACCCGACCGCATTCGCCATGACCGACACCGCCCGCCCGCATCACCTGAAAGCCAAATACATGCTGGCAAGCAGCGCGCTGCAAGACCCGGTGTGGTTCGTCAACACCTTCGCCGCCGACAGCGGCGAGGAAGCCTTGCGCAAGTATTGGCGCTTGCTCGGCGAAGACATGCCGGTCGAGGATCGGGTTGAGGCTGAAGGTTTGCAGGTCGATCGCGTTCGCCTGGGCGCCGAGGGCCCGAAGCTGCTGGTGCTGACCTTGCCGGCGCCGCGCAAGCGCAACGAAGCTTATTACCTGGCCGCGGCCTTGCTACCGGGGAAGCTGCGGTTCTTCTGCCTGGAATCTTCGCTGTCGGCGACCGATGGTTCGGCGACGACCGTGCTCGCCGAACTCGCGCCCGAGGGTCGTTACAACTGGGGCCCGGGCAGCGCCGCGGACGTTCGCGATTTCGTCGAGTCGCTGGGCGCGCTGTTGAGCGATGCCGATGCGCGGCCGTTGTCGTTCGTCGAGATGCAGCTCGCCTGAGCGGCGCCGCGTCAGCGGTTGGCGGTCTGAGCCAGGGCGCGCGAACCGGCCAGGATGATCCGGATCATCGTGCTCATTTCCTCGATCAGTTCCGGATCGCGCGCGCGCGGCATGTCCATCGCGCTGGCGCCCATCGCGAACACCAGGCGGGTGATCGAGCGCGCGACCACGGCCGGTTCGTACAACGGCATCTGGTCCTGCGCGGCCAGCCGGATCAGGTCGACGCGCAGTTCTTCCTCGAAGAACGACAGTTCGCGATCGACCGCGCGCTTGAACGCGTCCGAGCCGACCGTGCCTTCGCGCAACAACACGTGCAGCAGTTTGTCGTCGGCGCGTAACTGTTCCATGAAAGCCTCGAGCGAGCTGCGCACGATGCTGCGCCGGGTCGCGGCGCGATGGCGCGCCTCGCCGACGATCTTGCGCAGGGATTGCCCGGCCAGATCGATCAGCGCGACGGCGAGTTCGTCGGTGTCGCGGAACTGGCGGTAGAAGCTGTTGGGCGCGATGCCGGCTTCGCGCGCCACCTCGCGCAGGCTCAGGCTCGACACGCTGCGGTGCGGGCCGATCAGCTTGAGCGCGGCGGCGATCAGGTCTTCACGCGAGATCGTCGCCTTGCGGCCCGGGTGGATGTCGACGTCGATGTCGGTGATGCGTTGGCTCACGAGTGGCTGGCGCTAAGACGGGCAGCCGACATCATACTCCCGTCCCAGTATTAATATACGGTTGTGCACACATCTGTGCGGATATGTGTATAGTGCTCCCATGAACGCTGCCCTTCATCCCGCCAGCCACCGTCCGCGCAGCCGCCTGCGACGCCTGATCGCGCCGCTGATCGTTCCGCAAGTCTTTGATTTCTGGGCCTCGCGCCTGCATCCGACCTGGAGCTGGGAGCGTCCGCTCGCGCGCATCGTCGGCCGCAGCGAGGCTTCGGCCGATGCGGTGACCCTGTTGCTGGCGCCGAACCGCAACTGGGCCGGCCGCCGCCACGAGCCGGCCCGCGCCGGCCAGCACCTGATGATCGGCGCCCGCATCGACGGCGCGCTGGTGTCGCGCAGCTACAGCCTGTCGGAAGCCGGACGCGCCGACGGCCGCATCGCGATCACGGTCAAGGCGATCGAGGGCGGCAAGCTCAGTCGCCATCTGCACCGCGATGCGCGCGTCGGCGATGTGCTCGAACTCGGTCTGGCGTTCGGCGAGATGACCTTGCCCGCGCGTGTCGACGGCCGCTGGCTGTTCGTCGCCGCCGGCAGCGGTATCACCCCGTTGATGGCGATGACCCGCCAACTCGCCGCGCAGGGCATGCCGGCGCCGCTGACCCTGCTGTACTGGGCGCGTCGCCGCGAAGAACTGTGTTTCGTCGAGGAATTGCGCGCGCTCGCCGCGGCGCATCCGAATTTCCGCGTGCGCTTCCTGCTCACGCGGCAAGAGCCGCGCGCCGCCGACGAAGACGCCGGCCGTATCGACGCCTCGTTGCTGGATGCGCACGTCGACGATCTCGCCGCGCGTCAGGTCTATGCCTGCGGCCCCGGCGGTTTCGTCGCCAGCGCGCGCGGCCTGATCGAAACGCGCGCGCAGGCATTCGCGGCCGAGGCGTTCACGCCGCCGCCGCGCGCGGTCGAAGACACCGGCACGGTCGCGGTCACCCTCGCGCGCAGCGGCCGCACCCTGGAACTGGCGCGCGGCGAATCGCTGCTGACCGCGCTGGAAGCGCAGGGCCTGAAGTTGAATTCCGGTTGCCGCATGGGTCTGTGCAACACCTGCTCCTGCGGCAAATCCTCGGGCGCCACCCGTCATCTGCATACCGGCGACGTGCACGCCGAACCGGTGTCCTCGCTGCGTCTGTGCGTGAACAGCGCGACCAGCGACCTCGTCCTCGACCTGTGATCCGCTCATGACCGCATCCAAACGCAATCGCGCGCTGACCCCGACCGAACTCGACCGCTTCGGCGCCGAACTCGACGCGCTGCGCGCGCGCACCGTCGCCCAGATCGGCCGGGTCGACGCCGACTACATTCGCCGCGTGGTCGCGGTGGTGCGCTATACCGGTTTGCTCGGCCGCTTGCTGCTGATGGTCGGCGCGATCGGCGGCGCGTTCGTGTCGTGGCTGTTCTGGCCCGGCGTGATCCTCGGCACCGCGTTGCTGGCGCTGTCGAAGATCCTGGAGAACATGGAAGTCGGCCACAACGTCATGCACGGCCAGTACGACTGGATGCGCGATCCGCATCTGGACGGCAAGACCTACGAATGGGACATCGTCGCCACCGGCGACAACTGGCGCAAAACCCACAACTACATGCACCACACCTGGACCAACGTGCGCGGCATGGACGACGACATCGGCTACGGCCTGCTGCGTCTGTTTCCGGAGCAGCGCTGGCGTCCGTTCTATCTGCTGCAGCCGTTCATCGCGGTGGTGTTCGCGCTGCTGTTCGAGTGGGGCGTGGCGATCCAGGAACTGCGCGTGGGCCGCTGGTTCACCGGCAAGACCAAGCACCGCGCGATGTGGCGCAAGTTCGTGCCGGTCGGCCGCAAGATGGGCAAGCAGATGCTCAAGGACTACGTGCTGTTTCCCGCGTTGGCCGGCCCGTTCTTCCTGCCGGTGCTGCTCGGCAACGTCGTCGCCAACGTGATCCGCAACCTGTGGACCTACACGGTGATCTTCTGCGGCCACTTCACCGCCGACGCGGAAGTGTTCCCGAAGGAATCGGTGCGCAACGAATCGCGCGGGCATTGGTATCTGCGTCAGCTGCGCGGTTCGGCCAACCTCAGCGGCGGCAAGTGGATGGACCTGATGACCGGCAATCTGAGCCATCAGATCGAGCATCACTTTTACCCCGATCTGCCGGCGCGTCGTTATGCGGCGCTGGCGGTGGAGGTGCGCGAGATCTGCGGGCGTTATGGTCAGCATTACGACACCGGCTCGCTGCCCCGGCAGTTCGGCCAAGTGATGTGGCGGATCGTGCGGCATGCGTGGCCGAGCCGGCCGCGTGCGCGGAGACCGTTGGTGCGGGCTGAGGCGGTTGAGGCGCAGGGTTGATGGGGTTGGGGCTACGACGGCGAAAGCAGTAGCCTCAACAGCAACAGCAACAGCAACAGCTCAAATCCCCCGCGTCCGCTGCGCGGACGCCGCCCCCTTTTTCTAAAGTGGGCAACGGCAAAAGCTGCTTCCCCTTGAGTGATCGCGTTTTTCGACGCGTATCGATTCACCCGTTGGATTCCCCCCTTTGAAAAAGGGGGGCTAGGGGGGATTTGCTTTTGCTCCGCCGATCCGCCATCGCTCATGGCGAATCCAAAACGCCACGCATCAAGCCGCCCGCTTGAACCCCAACGCCTCTTCCAACCCGATCTCACCCGCGAACCCACCCGCGCTGATCGCGGCCGTCTGCTGCTCGATCGCATGGGCGAAGATCACCGCCGGATCGGCTTCCAGCTTGTCGTACAGGCGTTGCAGGTTCGGATAGTCGCGGCGATCGACCACGGCGTGATACTTCGTCCAGCGCGCGACGCCGATGAAGTAGGCGTCGGCCAAAGTGCGATGCTCGCCGAGCAGCCACGGCCGGTCGCCCAGCATGCGTTCGAGTTGCGCGTGTGCGCGCTCGACCTTGCCGCGGCCGTACGCGGTCAACGCGACCTTCTCGTGCTCGTCGCTCTCGTGTTCGAGCAGATGCCACAGCGGCGCGAACGCATTGAAGAAAGTGGTGTTGAGGAAGGCGAGCATGCGGTTGAGCTCGTCGAACTCGCGCGTGCCCTGAGCGAAGGCGATGCCGCTGGCGATGGCGTCGGCGCCGATGTGATTGAGGATCGCCAGGCTTTCGGCCAGCACGTCGCCGCGCGCGGTCAGCAGCGCCGGGGTTTCGCCGACCGGATTGATCGCGCGGTAGGCCGCGGTATGGATCTTCTCGGGCATGTCGACCCGCACCAGCCGGTAGGGCAGGCCGGACCATTCCAACGCGACGATGGAGCCGAACGAGCAGCCGGACGGGACGCCGTAGTAGAGGATCGGGGACATCGGAATTCCTTGAGTGATGAGGGTTGGCAGCGGCGGGGCCGGGCGAGACCAAGCTCGCATGCAGGTCCGCCGCCTGCGTGCCGATCACTGTAGGTATGTGAACTTGCTCCGGGTAGTCGGCGAAAAGTGGACGCAAAGTCTGCCTGTGTGTACTTTGCGGCGATGCTCAATCTCAACGATCTGGTCCTGTTCGCCGCCTCGGTCGAGCACGGCGGCTTCGCCGCGGCCTCGCGCCGGCTCGGCGTGCCCAAGTCCACGCTGAGCAAACGCGTGGCCGCGCTTGAGGACGATCTGGGCGTGCGCCTGATCCACCGCACCTCGCGCAGTTTCACCTTGACCGACACCGGTCGCGATTTCTACGAACACGCGCGCGCCGCGCTGATCGAAACCGAAGCGGCCGAGGACAGCGTGCGCCGCCGCGTCGCCGAGCCAACCGGCAAGGTCCGGATCAGCTGCGGCGTGCCGACCGCGCAGGACTATCTGGCCGAACATCTGCCGGTGCTCGCTCGTCGGTATCCGCGCATGCACGTGCTGGTCGACGTCAGCGATCGCCGCGTCGATCTGGTCCAGGAGGGCTACGACATCGCGGTGCGCAGCCATTTCGCGCCGTTGCCGGATTCGGGATTGATCCAGCGTCAGGCCCTGGTCGAGGACATCGTGCTGGTGGCCGCGCCGATGTATCTGGCCGAACACGGTCTGCCGAGCGGGCCGCCGGAACTGAGCGAACACGATGCCTTGTTGACCGGCCAGGCCGGCGGCGATGCCTGGCATCTGACCCGGATCGACGGCGCGCAGGCGCAGGTCGAGCCGCGCGCGCGGATGACCGCGAACGAGGGCCGGGTGTTGCGCGCAGGCGCCGTGGCCGGCCTGGGCATCACCGTGCTGCCCGAACGCATGTGCCGCGCCGAACTGAGCAACGGCCAACTGCTGCGCGTGTTGCCCGAGTGGACCGCCGGCCGCGTGACCACGACCTTACTGGTGCCGCATCGGCGCGGCCAGTTGCCGAGCGTGCGCGCGACGGTGGAGTTCCTGCTCGACAGTCTCGCGCTCTCCTGAGCTACGTCGCCCACGTTTCAACCGGCTTCGAATGTTTCAGTCGGCGTCCTCGATCGCGCCTTCGGTAACGATCAGCAGCACCGTGCTAGCCGAATCCAACCCATGCAGCTCGCGCCGCGCGCGACCGTGGGCCGCATGCAACAAACCGGCCACGCCGGCCGCGCCCGATGGCGTGCTGCGCGGGCCGCCGCATTCCGACAGTTCGCGCGGCGCACGTCGCAAGGCCGGCTCGTCGACACACAGCGCCTGCGCGCGATGCCACAGCAACAAGGCCAGCGCGGAGGCCGAGGCGAGTCCGCACGACAGCATCTGCGCCGAGGTGTCCAGGTCGCCTTCGATCTGTATCGGCTTGCCATGCGCCAGCGCGCGCGCCACGCACGCAGCGGCGTCGGGTTCGACCACGATCAAGCGCCGCGGCGCCAGCGCCTGTGCATGCAGGCCACCGGCGAGCGCGGCCGCCAGTCCGCCGACCCCGGCCTGCACGAACAGATGGCTGACGCTGGTCGCCGCGTACGCGCGCAACTGCGACGCGAGTTCGCGCGCGATCAGACCGTAACCCGCCATCACGTCGATCACCGCCGGATCGGTGGCATCGTCGCTGGTGTCGGCGATCAACAAGCCATCGCCGCGCGTCTCCACAGCGCGCGCGGCCAGGACCGCGTCGTCGTAACTGCCGTCCACCATCACCACTTCGCCGCCGAGCGCTCGGATGCGCGCCGCGCGCACCGCCCCGACCGCTGCGGGCAGAAACACAGTAGCGACCACACCCGCGTGCTGCGCCGCCGCGGCCACGGCCAAGCCATGGTTGCCGTCGCTCGCGCAGACCAGACGCAGCGGCGAGGGCCATGCGCGGCAACGATGGCGAAGTTCATCGAGGGACTGCGCACCGGTGATCCTCGCCAGTCCGCGCAAGCCGGCGACCATGCCGCCGAGCGCCTTGAAATTGCCCAGCGGCCGTTCGTTCTCGGCCTTGGCCAGCACGCGCGCGACGCCGGCGCGACGCGCGAGCGCGGGCAGTTCGATCAACCGCGTGGGTCGGTAATCCGGCCACAGCCGGTTCGGGTCGCTCAGCCAATGTTCGCTCATGTCGCCAGTGTGGGCGGCGACGCGCGCCGGTTGGCGGCGAGATCGGCGGCGTGGCGCGGGATTTCGGCGCGTTCGCGCTTGCGCTTGCAGCGGGCCCGCGTACTCGCGCGCGCTTGTGAGCGCGGCTCAGTCGTCCTCGTCGAGCGCCACCGGAATGGTCAGCCCGCGCTTGACCAGACTCAGCGCGACATTGGTGGTGAAACGGCGGATGTTCGGATTCTCGCCGACCATGCGGATCATCAGTGCGTCGAAGTCCTCGGTGTCCGGCGCGGTCACCACTAATACGAAATCGGCCTCGCCGGTGACGTAGAACACCTGCTGCACCTGATCCTGCGCGCCCAGCCAGCGGCGCAGTTGCGCGAGCAGTTCCGGGCGCTCGCGCTCGACCTGCAGCGAGACGACGAAGAAGGTCGGTTTGCCGACCTGCTTGGGATCGACCACCGCGGTTTCGCGCACGATCACCCCGGCCTCGCGCATGCGTCGCAGCCGGCGCTGGATCGCCGAGGGCGACAGCGCGACTTGTTCGGCGAGACGGTCGGCGGTCTGGCCGGCGTCTTCCTGCACCAGGTTCAGCAGCTGACGGTCGAATCGATCGAGTTTCATGGCCGCATCTTAGAGCGCGAACGCGCCGGAAAACCGCGCGGGCCGGTATCGGTTCGCGGCGAAAGCGCGGGGCCGCGCCGTTAGCATTTTCGCCTCATCGAGAGGTCAATGCATGGATTTCCCCGCGCTTTCGCTCCATATCGACCACGCCTGGCAGGACCGGATCCTGCCGGCGCTGTGCGATTACATAGCCATCCCGTGCCAATCGCCGGCGTTCGATCCCGACTGGGCCGGCAACGGCCACATGGACCGCGCGATCGAATTGATGACGCAATGGGCGCGCGAACAACTGCGAGATCTGGCCGGCGCCACGGTCGAGGTACTGCGTTTGCCCGGGCGCACGCCGCTGATATACATCGATGTGCCCGGCGAAGCGGGCCCGCCGAGCCTGATCTACGGCCACCTCGACAAACAGCCGCCGATGCCGGGCTGGGCACCGGGCCGCGCGGCCTGGACGCCGGTGCTCGAAGGCGAGCGTCTGTACGGACGCGGCGGCGCCGACGACGGCTACGCGATCTTCGCCGCGATCGCCGCGCTGCGCGCCTTGCGCGATCAGGGGCTGGCGCATCCGCGTTGTCTGATCGTGATCGAGGCCAGCGAAGAATCGGGCAGCGTCGATTTGCCGGCGTACATCGAACTGCTGGCGCCGCGGCTCGGCGAGCCGCGCCTGATCATCGCGCTCGACGCCGGCTGCGGCGATTACGATCAGTTGTGGACCACGACCTCGCTGCGCGGACAGGTCGCCGGAACCCTGAGCGTGCGGGTGCTCGATGAAGGCGTGCATTCGGGCGATGCGTCGGGGATCGTGCCGTCGAGTTTCCGCATCGTCCGTCAATTGTTGTCGCGGCTGGAAGATCCGATCAGCGGCGACGTGATCGCCGACTTCCAGGTCGAGATCCCCGCGGCGCGGCGCGAGCAGGCCTGGCTCGCGGCGAATGCCTTGGGCGAAGGACTGGTGCGCGGGTTTCCGTTTCATGCCGACACCCGTCCGGTCAACGAGGCGCCCGGCGAACTGGCGCTCAACCGCGCCTGGCGCGCGCAACTGGCGATCACCGGTATCGACGGCCTGCCGGCGGTGGCCGATGCCGCCGCGGTGATGCAGCCGCATACCGCGCTCAAGCTGAGCCTGCGTTTGCCGCCGACCCTCGACCCGCAGGTCGCATCGCAGCGGTTGAAAGAACTGCTCGAAGCCGACCCGCCGTATCGTAGCCAGGTCGGGTTTACCATCGATTCGGTCAGCGAAGGCTGGCACGCGCCGCCGGTCGCGCCGTGGTTGGCGGACAGCCTGCAACGCGCATCGCACGATGCGTTCGGCCGCGACGGCGCCTTGATCGGCGGCGGTGGCGGCATTCCGTTTCTGGCCATGCTCGGCGAACGTTTTCCACAGGCGCAGTTCGTGGTTACCGGCGTGCTCGGGCCGCAATCCAACGCGCACGGACCGAACGAGTTCCTGCATCTGCCGACCGCGCGCCGCATCACCGCGGCGCTGGCGTGCTTGCTGCATGATGCGCGCGGCGATGTCGATCCGCGATGACGTTAGTGCTTTGATCCCTATCTGCTTCTCAGGAACCCGCCCCATGCAATTGCTCTATCAAACCCACTCGCCGTACGCGCGCAAGGCGTTGGTGTTCGCGCACGAGGCCGGGCTGGCCGATCGGATCGAGGTGGTGCATCACGAAACCAGCCCGACTCTGCGCAACGACGCGGTGTACGCGCAGAACCCGCTCGGCAAGGTGCCGGTGTTGATTCGTCCCGGCCAGTCGGCACTGTTCGACTCCGACATCATCTGCGCCTACCTCGACACCTTGCACGAGCGCGCGCCGCTGATTCCGCGCGACGGCGAAGCGCGTTGGCAGGCCTTGCGCCTGCAGGCGATCGCGCAGGGCCTGGCCGATGCCGGGATCAAGGTGCGTTGGGAAACCGTGCGTCGGCCCGAGGCCTTGCGCTACGACGCGTTGCGCGAGGCCTACACGCTCAAGCTGATCGAGAGCTACGACTGGCTGGAACGCGAACTCGATGCCTACGCTCCGCTGCACGTCGGCCATATTTCCATCGCCACCGCGCTGAGCTGGCTGGCATTTCGCGAATTGCCGGATTTTCGCGAGGGCCGGCCGAAACTCAGCGGTTGGTTGGATGCGTTCGAACGGCGCGATTCGATGCGGGCCACGCCGTTGTCGGGCGAGACCCACGATTGAGCCGCGCGCTTCATCAGTAAAACGCGTCTACCTCGGCCGACGCCCGCTTCAATCGCGGCTGTCGGCCAGAAGGGTTGTCGACGTCGACGTCGGCGCCGTCGGAATAACCACTGGGGTGGTATGCGCCAACGCGCGCTCGGGCGGTCCGAATAACTGCCCGAACATGCCGCGCAGGCCGCGCGCGCGCCAGGCGTCGCCGAACATCGCGATCCACTCGTGGAAGGTCAGCTTGATCGGATTGTGGCTGTGGATCTGGCCGATGATGCCGTACTCGCACGGCACCGCGTCGTCTTCCTCGACATAGGTGCCGAACAACTTGTCCCAGACGATCAGCACACCGGCGTAATTGCGGTCGATGTACTTCGCGTTGCGCGCGTGATGCACGCGATGGTGCGACGGCGTGTTGAACACTTTCTCCAGCCAGCTGAGCTTGCCGACCGCCTGGGTGTGCACGAAGAACTGGAACGCCAGATTGATCGCGACCACCGCGACGATGTGCTTGGGTTCGAAGCCGATCCACGCCAGCGGCAGCCAGAACAGCCACATGCCGGAAATCGGATAGGTCAGGCTCTGCCGGAACGCGGTCGACAGGTTGAGCCGCTCGGAGGAATGGTGGGTGACGTGCGAGGCCCACATCCAGCGGATGCGATGGCTGGCGCGGTGAAACCAGTAGTAAAAGAAATCCTGGGCCAGGAACAGGCCGGCGATGGTCCAGGCCGAGGCCGGCAGTTCGAACAATCGATGTGCGTAGACGGCGTAGTACAGCCCGATCACGATCAGCCAGGCGACCGCGTCGCTGGCCTGGTGCATCAACGCCAGCGCCGCGTTCGACAAGGTGTCGCGCAGGCTGTACTGATCGGGTCGGCGCTTGCGCCAGTACCAGGCTTCCAGCGCGATCAGCAGAAGGAACACCGGCGCCAGCGCCATCAGGATCCACTCTTCCATCAGCGCCGCTCCTCGCGCCACGCGGTTTCCAGGGTTTGCGCCATGCGTTCCAGGCAGCGCCGCATGGCCGCGCGCATGCAGCCTTGCAGCAGCGGCGCGGCCAATGGCCAGGCCAGGAACGAGGTAAGTTCGAATCGGTAGGTCCACACCACCCGGGTGATGTTCGCCGCGCGCGGATCGTCGGCGTCGGGTTCGGCGTGAAAGCGCCAATCGGCCTGACCCTCGCGCGCCAGCCACGACAGCGGCGCGCGGAAGCCGTCGAGCACGTAGGCGTGGTGGTGCGGAGGTTGCAGCGCGGTGATGCGTTCGCGCAGCTTGGAACCGTCGCGGTTCTCCAGCGCGCGCAGGCTGCCGGGCGCGGGCGGCGACAGCGGGGTGATGCGCTTGAGTCCGGGAATCGGGCCGTAGCCTTCGAACAGGGCCGGGAAGCGTTCGTGGTCCAGCGCCAGCGCGAACACCGCCTCGGGCGCGGCGGCGATGCTGCGTTCGGCGGTGAAGGTCAGGTGCATGAGCGGAGTCTAGGAGGGCGGTGCGGGGCTGTCCACACGCGGGCGTATGTTTTGCGTGGGGCCTGGTCGTTATGGGCGATTTGGGCTGCGATGTTGGGGGTGCCCGATGCCGCCATGTGGCGTAAAACGACCGTTCGTCCCGGACCTTTTGAATTGACGATCCTGCGACTTTCAATTCACCGATCAAGATAGAAAGCCAAGAGCTTCCGCCCGCAAGCGGGCGGGTTACTTTCTTTTGTCTAAAGCAACAAAAGTCCGCCTGGATTCCCTTCGGTCAAAAGGTAACCAAAGAAAAATGCCTTGTTGTGAATCAACGGCTCGCGCGTGCGTTGCTGACGCGGGCACGCGCCACACATCCATGTGCGCCGCCCTTCGGGTGTGCTTTTGTTCTCGCGAGTTACAGGCCTCGCAGCGCTGGTAGCGGCGCCTGAAATGAGACCAAAGCCGCATGGCCTAACTGTAGGAGCGGCGCGAGCCGCGACCGCGGGACTGCGAAAACGACGCCTGCTCCGAACTTACCGCAATGACATGGTCAAGGTTGGCGAAAGGAAATCTTGCAAAGAGCAGTTCCCATGGCGCCACCCATACATCTATTGATCCGCGGAGTATCCGACGGCCCCTAACGCGACCTTGGAAAATCCGGGGAATCGCAGCTAGCCGCTTGGGGTTCGCGTCCCGGCAATACACCCGACGACTACTGCGAGGTGGGTTCGCTGAATTTCGATCGACGCTATTCCTGTCCAGTCCGCGACAACCCGGTGTCCACTGTGGATCGGGCATCTTGCGCGAGCGCGCCGCTGCGCTGAACAAGCCCACAGGCAGCAACTTCACCGCAGGTCGCGCAGCAGTTTTCCGGTATGGCCCGCCATATCCAGCTCAACCACGCAGTGATCTCCTTCGCGCGAATAAACCGTGCTGTGACTGATCCATTTGGGCAACTCGCCGTCCTGCAGAGGAATCAGCATCGGGCAACCTTTGATCGTGGCCGCGCGCAGCCTTCTTTCGGGACGTTCGCTAGCCGAGGGCTTCAACAGCAACCAATCGCCCGATTGTTGCCACGTACCATCCACGATCATCTCGTTGGGACAAATGTCGCACCACGATTGATGGACATAGCGACCGGACTCGAGCAAACGGAGGTTTCCGCCCGCCAACAAGCCGATCGACCAGTTTTGTCCCGGCTGCATGTAAGGACTGGCATGCAGGACGAAAACCGGAGCGCCGATGAAAACCGCCAGAGTCAAGGCCAATGCGGAGAACGTGATCGCCTTGGAGGTGAACATCGGCTTTTGCTCCTGTGTGATCCGGGACAATGGTGCATACGGTTACTGGATCGAACGGTAGCGCATCCGGCGCGGCTGCGGCCACCGGCGGCTCGGTGGTACACGGCCAGCGAAATGCCGCAGATCGGCAACTCGCTGGCTTGGCCCGGCACCCCCGTCAATTCACCAGGCAATCAAACCTGAGCGTAGTGCTCTGCCCCGCGCCGAGGGTGCCGAGCGCGATGCCCGCGCTCAGGTCGGCGACGGTGAAGCTGCCCGCGGGCACGCCATTGCCGCTGATCGTTACCACATTGGCGGATGGGCAGGTCAGCCCGGCGACAGGCGTATCGCGCACGATCGAACCGGTGACTTCGCCAGGTCCGTTATTGGTCGCGACCAACGTATAGGAAGTCGCGGCGCCGGATGCCACCGTGTCGTTGGCCTGATCGCGCGGTCCCGCGCCGAAGGTGTTGGTCTTGGTGATCGACAGATCCACCACCACCGGATTGTTGGTGTAGGTGCAGGTGGTCGCCGCGGTGCTGGCGGTGATCGTCAGCGTCCGCCCGGTCGCGCCGCTGGCCAAGGGGCTGCCGCCGGTGCAGGCGAGCGCGGTGGTGTAACTGGCGGTCGTCGCGCCGCCGCCGAAGGTTTCCGCCGGCAGGGTCAGCACATCGCCCGCGAACACGGTTACGGCCGGGCCGGTGCTGTTGGTCGGCGCGGTCGCGCTGAAGGTCGGATTGGCGCTGCCGCCGGTCGTGGTCGCACTGGCGGTGTGGCCGGCGGGACTGTTCGCGCTCCAGACCTTGGCCAGGTTGATCTGCTGCGCGATGCGGGTGTTGGTGTAGGTGCAGACCGCCGCGTTGCCGCTGGTGATGGTCAGTGTGTTGGCGGCCTGTCCGTTGGTTCCCGACAGCGTATGGCCGCCGGTGCAGGCCAGGGTGGTGGTGTATTTGCCCAGACCGGTTCCGGTTTCCGCGGGCAGAGTGACGACATCGCCCAGGCGCACGCTCACTGGCGCGCCGCTGTTGGCCGCGGTCGGCGCGGTGGCGTCGAACGACACCGTGTTGTTGTTGCCGCCGGTGGTCGCGCCGATCGTCACCGTATCGCCGGTCTTGCTGTTGGCGGCCCAGGCCTTGGCCAGTTGCAGCGTGGCCAGCCGGGTATTGGTGTAAGTGCAGACGATGTTGGTATCGGTCGCGGCGATGGCGATGCCGTCGCTGGGATCGGTGTCGGCGGCGCCGGTGCAGGCGAGTGCCGGGGCGTAGTTGCCGGCGTTGGTGGCGGCGAGGGTTTCGGCCAGGACGATGGTCTCGCCCGCGAACACGTTGATCGGGGTGGGATCGGTTTCGAGTTCGCCCGCGGCATCGGCGTTGCTGTTGAGCGTGTCGATCACGGTGCCGGCGCGCGAGGCGGTGATGGCCGCGTCGTCGCCGACCGTCGCACCCGTCCATTGCTTGCGTAGCGTCAAGGTCTGCGAGGTCAGGGTGACCGGGTAATCCTCGACTTCGCCGCTGCTCGCCAGGCCGACGGGATTGGCCACGTCGGCGGCGGCCGAAGCGATGCGGAAGCGCGCAAAGCTGGCGCCCGGGTTCAGCCCGGCGACCGTCGGCATCGTCCAGCTCACGGCGGCGGCGGTGCCGTTGCAGGTCGCCGAGGCGGATGTTTCGCCGGCGTCGGCGAAATCGCCATCGCGGTTGAAATCGATGAAGCCGCGCACGAAGGCGCCGTTGCCGGCGCACGGCACCGACAGGTTATGGCTGGCGCCCGGCGACAATGCGATGGCCGCCAGCGCGGCGAAGGCGTCTTCGTCGTCGGTGGGCGTCGGAGTGGTGAAGTTGCCGTCGTCGCCGTTCGCCGCGGCGCTGGCCAGACTGACGTTTTCGATGTCGACCCGCGTGCCCAGACGTACTGCCGGCTGATTCAGCGTCGCCAGGGTCATGGTGGTGTAGGTGGTGTTGCCGTTCGGCAGGTTGCCGCCGTTCCAGGTGAAGTTCGGCAAGTGCTGTGGCTCGCCGTAACTCAGCGGCGCATCGCTGCGGTCGGCGACGAACACCATGACGCCCAGTGCCATGGCCGAGCGCCCGCCGCCGCGCAGGGTCAAGGTCGCGCCGGTGGCGCCTTCCATGAAGGCGACGGCCATCGGACCGGCCGTGCACAGCGGCGTGCTGCCATTGAGGGTCAGCGTATTTCCGGTGATGTTGGCGGTGGCGTTGGTCGTACAGCCGGCGGTGCGGAAGCGGTCGATGATGCGCCAGCTGGTCGCGGTCGGTGCGTTGGCGGAAATCGATTCGTTCTGGCCGGTGCCGCCGGTCAGGGACTGCTCTCCATCGGCGACCACCAGTCCTTCCAGCGGAAAATTATTGCCGCCCAGCGTGGCCGCGCAGGCGAACGTGGCCGTCGCCGTCGCGTTCTGGCCAAAATTCAGCAGGCCGTTGTACAAGGTATTGGCCGCGCCGACGCCGCCGATGTTGTACAGGTCGTCGAGTCCGTCGCCCTGCCACAACCCGGAGCGATAGGTGCGGAACTCGTCGTTGTCCACCCCGGATAGCGTGCACGTCACCACCAGCGGTTGCCCCGCCACGGTATAGGTCTGCTGGCTGGTGATGGTCTGATTGGCGGTGCCGTTGCCGATTTCCGCGCAGCTGTCCCCGTTGGTGGGGCAAGTGCCGTTTCCCCAGCGGAACCAGATGATGTTGTTGCGGTAGACGCCCGTGCCGCCGGTCGCGAACTGCGCCTGCGCGGGCGGCGGCAACGCCAGCCAGAACAACGCCAGCACCAGCGCCCACGACCGCAGTCCGGCCAAACGCAACGGCGGACGAAGTGTGCTTCGTCGCGGTCGATGGGACGCTACGGAGGTGGTGCTGGTCATCTGCTCTCCAAGACTGCGGCTTCGCCATCGGCGATCGAGAAAAGTGAGTGCCCCGGGTTGCGGGAGCGTTGATTTGGGCCGCGCCGATATCGGCCATCCATTGCGTATACCTGTCGCGGCGACGGGCGCGGTATCGATGCATTCAATGCGCGTACTGATGCGCGATCCGGTTGCTTGCTCAATCGTCTTCGCTGTCGCGAGTCCGGCCGCGACGGCGCCTGCCGTATCGCGCTAACGCCGGGAAAGCCGACACGCATCAGGACGGCAGGCACGACGCGACGCGCATGCCCGGGATGTGGCGCGCAAGGCTCTGCTTTCAAACATTTGCGCAGCCCTGGTGCATGGGCTGCTCAGAGTGAACATCGGTCCCCCCCGGGCGATGATTGAACATGCTCATGCTAGCGTTCTCGCCAGCGCACTGCATTCCCCAAAATAAGCGCTAAAAAAGTGCTGTAATGCACTTTCAATGCGAGAGCCACCGTTGCACCAACGGCGGCACGGTTTCCACCGCGGTGTCTTGCAGAAAATGGTAATGACGCGGCACCTGTTGCAGCTCGGGCGAGACGAATACGCGCTCGGCAGCCAGCGGCGCGCAATCGACCAGGCCCGCGGCCGGATACACGGTCAACGAGGTGCCGATCGCGAGCACCTTCGCGGCGGCCGCGAAATGCGCTTCGGCCTCGTCCATATGACGCACGGCCTCGCCGAACCACACCACGTCCGGGCGCAATTGGCTGCCGCGCTCGCACAGATCGCCGATCTCGATGGTCGCGCTCTTGAGCGTGTAGACGCGCGGCGGAGTCAGCCCGGTGCTGCGCGACTTGAGGATTTCGCCATGCACATGCAGCACGTTCGAAGACCCGGCGCGCTCGTGCAGGTCGTCGATGTTCTGGGTGATCACCACGACCTCATAGCGCTCTTCCAAACGGGCGATGGCCTCGTGCGCGGCGTTGGGGCGCGCGGCCAGCACGCCGCGGCGGCGTTCGTTGTAGAAGCGCAGCACCGTGGCCGGATCGCGCTGCCAGCCCTGCGGCGAGGCCACGTCTTCGAGGCGATGCTCGTGCCACAGCCCGCCCATGTCGCGGAAGGTCTTCAGGCCGCTTTCGGCGCTGACGCCTGCGCCGGTGAATACGACGATTTTGTCTTTCATGCGGGGAACTCGGTATCGGGAAGCAGACTACGCGACAGCAGATCGTTTTCGCCGAATACGATATGGGCGATCGTGGTCGCGGCGGCGAGCTCGCGCAGCGGCGACGGCAACTCCGACAACCGGATCGGAGCGAGCGGCACGGCGAGCAATTCGTAGGCGTAACCGCCATCGTCCGCGGCGATGTCACTCCAATCGTAGGCGAACAGACCGCGCTGGGCACAGCTTATCCAATCCTCGGCGGTGCCGTCGTGCGGAATCAGCCGGTAAGCGCCGCGGATCGGCAAGGCGTGCACGCCGGCATCGACCCCGTCCACAGTGGCCCGTGCCGAGCGCGGAATCGGGCCGGATCCGGCCGTGGTGAACGCGGCGATCTGGCCGATCGCGTCGCAGGCCAGCCATCGCCAGTCGGTGTACCGATCGTCATCGTCGTGGTTCATAAGCCTGTCGAACGATTGCGGGTTTCAACCATAGCGCCATCGGCGGCATCTGTTGAGGGCGGATTGCGATCGGCGGCATGAGGTTTGGCCCATGCCGGCGGCGCCTGCGTGTTTATCATCGGCTCGCAAGTATCGGGAGAGTGGAATGATCGTTCATGCGCTGGCGCTGGGCCTCGGGCTTGCGTCGCTGTCGGCCACCGCGGCGGCGGCACCGGCTGGTAACTATGTGATCACCGACGTCACCGTGATCCCGGTCGATACCGATGAGGTGCTGCGCAATCGCACGGTGCTGATCCGCGACGGCAAGATCGCGCGAATCTCGGTTCAAGGCGCGCGGACGCGGGTCGAGGGCGCGACGGTGGTCGACGGGCGCGGAAAGTTTTTGATTCCCGGGTTCGTCGACGCGCATGTCCACATCGCCACCGAAGGCGCGATCCGCGACAGCAAGGATCCGGCGATGGCCGCGCTCGACCTGGGGCGCGATCATGCCTACGACCGGCAGGTGATGCTGTCGTTTCTCAAGGCCGGGGTCACCGGCGCGGCCAATCTCGGCGGCAGCGCGGGCAGCGACGAGGATCTGCTGTGGTTGCGCGGGCAGATCGACCAAGGCCGCATCGACGGCCCGCGGCTGTACGTGGGCAAGCGCATCAATGGGCCGCGCGCGGCGGTCGCGATCAAGCCCGAATCGACGGTACCGGCGTCCAGGCCCGAAGCGCCGTATACCGCCGCCGACGGCATCGCCGCGGTGCGCCGCGCGCGCGAACGCGGCTACGACTTCATCAAGCCGTATCAGTTCCTCAATCGCGAGACCTATCAGGCGGTGGTCGAGGAATCCAGGCGCCAGGGCTTCATCACCACCGGCCATTTGCCCGAGCTGGGTTGCGCGAGCTGCGCCGATCGTGCGTTCGCGTTCGCTCATCCCATGACCAACATCGCCCACAGTGAGGAACTGGCGCGGTTCGCCCGCATCGGCAGCGACCTGTCGCCCAAGGACATCGAGGTGTTGGCGCAGGCGGTCGACGCCAGCGGCGTTTCAGTGACGCCGACCCTGATCACGCTGAAGACCATCGTCGGCATGTACGTGCAGCGCGAAGTGGCGTCGGTTCCGGGCGACTGGATCAAACTCGTTGACCCGGTCACCCGCCTGGACTGGACACCGCCGGCCAATCGCTACCTGAGCCAAGCGTTTCGCGATCAGGACGGCGCCGACACGTTCTCGGCCGGTTATGACTTCGCCCGAGTGCTCACGCGCGAGCTGTACAAGCGCGGCGTGAGGTTGACCGTCGGCACCGATGCGGCCTTGCCGGGGCTCGCGTTCGGCGTGTCGGTGCAGCAGGAAATGATCGAACTGCGCGAGGTCGGGTTGCGCCCGCTCGACGTGCTGCGCGCGGCCTCGATCAATGCCCATCGCTTGTTCGATCCGGACGCCGGCAGCGGCGCGGTGCGTGAAGGCGAACGCGCGAATCTGGTGCTGCTCGATGCCGATCCGCTGGCCGATATCCAGAACGTGTCGAAGATCGCCGGTGTGTTCGCACAGGGGCGCTGGTTGCCGATGATCGAGATCGATCGTCGTCTGGACGAAGGTCAGGCATTCGAACGCGGATTGGGCGAGCAGATCGAGCGGATCAAGAGCGCGGTGCACCCGGCGCATTGAGCATCGATCAGTTCGCGAACGCGCTCAATGCCTGGTGGATATCGCAGGCGTAGACGCGATTGTCCCGGTGCAGGTACAGGGTGTCGCCGCGACCGCGGACGAGTTCGGCCCGGAGCGGTTCGCCGTGCTCATCGATCAGGTCGAACGTCGCCACGATCGACGCGCTCGGGCCGTCGTCCAGTCGCAACAGCGTGAAGGTATGGCGCGCGTCGTAACCGCCGGCGAACAGCGCATGATCGCGATAAACGGCGAACGCATGCGCGCCGTACACCGGTACGTTCCAGTGGCGAACGATGCGATGGTCGCGCACCTGCACCAGCGGGAAGTCGGTGTAGTAGCAGGTCCATGCTTCGTTGTGGCTGGCGACGTTGAGCGCATAGCAATCGGCGATGGTGTCCAGTGGCGCTTCGGGCCGGTAGCGAAACACCGGCGTACCTTGCCGGTCCCAGGCGGCCAGGCCATGCGCCGACACAGGGTGGTCGCCGAACACGCCTTCGTCGAAATAACCGGTCCAGATCTCGCCACGCGATGTGGTCTGCACTTGCTCGATGCCGTCGCCCAACCCGATTTCATGCAGCAGCCGGCCGCCGCGTGAGTAGATTCGGCCGTTCAGATCGCTGTCACCACCGCGTTGGCTGGAACGTACGCACACCAGCAGCAGGTCCTCGCCAAGCGGCTGCAGGGCATGGATGTTGTAAAGCTCGTTGTCGATGGTCAGGTCCAGCAACCGCGCGCCATCCAGCCAGGCCTGCGCGCGATAGCGCTGCGGCGCCGCGGGTCGGGCCTTGGCGAAACTCGCGCCTTTTTCTTCGCGCCGATAGTCCAGCGGCTTGAGCGCATGTAACAGGTACACCGCGCGATCGGGACCGATATCGAAGGCGACCAGCTTGCCCTCGCTTGGTTCGAGGGTAAGGATCGGCCACAGTTGCAGGGTCTTCATGACGGGCTTGCGCGGGGTTCCATGCTGAGCGCGGATGGTAGCGCGGTTCGTGCGGATTCGCGGTGGACTCGACCCACCGCGCTGACGAAGCATCGACATGAGCAACCGGCGCAACGCCGATGCGGGTCAACCGCCCGCGCGATCTACCGGGGCGACGTCATGCACAACCTTCACCCGCCCGCGCTCGCGCCGTATCCGCAACCCCTGCCACACCATCAAGCCCAGGTAGGCCACGAACACGCCGCCAATGAGCTGCGCCAGTTGCGGGTCGTCCGGGCCGCTGGCCCAGGGGCGGCCTTCGGGCACGCGGGTCAGGGTTTCGGTGAAACCCGGGATCATGTGGAAGAACAGGGTGAGGGTGTAGCTGATGGCGGCGATGTAATGGGAAATGCGACCGAACAGCTTGCGTCGCTCTGCCAGCCACGCGACCGCTAGCACCAGCAGGGTGACGATGCCCAGCACATGCGGCTTGCCGAAGCCGCCGTGATGGAAGATGAAGAAACCGCTGATGCAGGTGGCCACGGTCATCCAGACGTAAAGCCTTCCGCTGCGCGAGGCCATCGCGATTTCGTAGTGACGCGCGATCGCGACGAAACCCGCGGCGACCGCGATCAGGCCGAGCACGGTGTGGAACATGCCAAATGCAGTGATACCAAACATGCCTGAGCTCCTGGGGATGCCTGGGAGAAAACCGCCGACGCGAGCGGGCGAAGGCGGCGGTGTATGTCAGCGCGATGGTTTCACGATTGCAGGAACGCCAGCAGGTCGGCGTTGAGCCGGTCCTTGTGGGTATCGGTCAGGCCGTGTGGCGCGCCGGGGTAGACGATGAGTTTGTTGTCGGCGATCAGTTTGGCCGAGGCGCGGCCGGCGGCGTCGATCGGTACGACCTGGTCGTCGTCGCCATGCACGATCAGCGTGGGCACGTCGAATTTCTTCAGCTCTTCGGTGAAGTCGGTGGCCGAGAAGGCGGCGATCGAGTCGTAGGTGTTCTTGTGGCCGCCGGCCATGCCCTGCAGCCAGAACCAGTCGATCGCGCCTTGCGACGGCGTGGCGCCGGGCCGGTTGTAGCCGAAGAACGGGCCGGCGGCGAGGTCCTTGTACAACTGCGAACGGTCTGCGAGCGAACCAGCGCGCAAACCGTCGAATACCTCGATCGGCAGCCCACCGGGATTGGCCGGGGTTTTCAGCATCAACGGCGGCACCGCCGAGATCAGTCCGGCCTTGCGGACCCGCGCGGTGCCGTGGCGGCCGATGTAGCGCGCCACTTCGCCGCCGCCAGTGGAGAAGCCGAACAAGGCCGCGTCGGCGACATCCAGATGTTCGAGCAATTCGGCCAGATCGTCGGCGTAGTGATCCATGTCGTTGCCGTCCCACGGCTGACTGGAACGGCCGTGGCCGCGACGGTCGTGGGCGATGCAGCGATAGCCGTTGCCGGCGAGGAAGAACATCTGCGCTTCCCAGCTGTCGGCGCTCAGCGGCCAGCCGTGGCAGAACACCACGATCGGACCGCTGCCCCAGTCTTTGTAGTACAGGTCGACGCCGGCGCGGGTGGTGAAGGTGCTCATGAGGACTCCGTGGTGGGGGCAAGCGTGGGGAGCGGACGCAGCAAGGCAGCTGGTCGCGCGGTGCCGTCCTGGCGGAATGCGCAAGCGAATGGGCGCGCGGACATCACCGCGGACATCGGCGCCCTGAACGAAGCCCACGTAGAACCCGGGCAGCGCAGGACAGCGAGATGCTTGATGAGTGATGTGCGTCGCGTTTGTTAGCGCGCGATGGCGCGGATCGTGAAGGGCACGGCGCGGCCGCGGTCGCCTGCGTGCAGCCATGCGGGGTAAGGTGCAGTCCCAGGTTCTGGTTTCGTCAGGCGATCGCAAGCATGAGCTTCACCCGCGATGCCGTACTCCCGATCGTCCCGCCGGGCGCCTCGCCGATCGCGACCGAACGCCTGCTGCTGGTGCCGGCCACGCTCGCGCTGGCCCGCGCCGAACTCGAAGACCGCGACGCGTTCGCCGCCTTGCTCGATGCGCGGATTCCCGATGCATGGCCGCCGCAGACGGTGGCCGACGCACTGCCGCTGTTCGCGCTATGGCTGCAGGCCGCGCCGGCTTGTGGCGGCTGGTTCAGTTGGTATGCGCTGGCGCGGCAAGAGGATGGCGCGGCATCGGTGCTAGTCGCCAGCGGCGGTTTCATCGGTCCGCCGCTCGACGGCGAAGTTGCGGTCGGCTATGCGGTGCTGCCGCAGTTCGAAGGCCGCGGCTACGCATCGGAAATGACCGGCGCGCTGGTCGACTGGGCACTGGCGCAGCCGCGGGTGGAGCGGGTGATCGCCGAAACCGAATGGGCCAATCCGGCTTCGGTGCGGGTGCTGAGTAAGCTGGGCTTCGTGCGCAGCGGGAACGCGCAGGCGGCCGAGGGTCTGCGTTTCGAACGCAGGCGCGATACGGCCGGCTGAGATCTCGCGCCCGGCGTATTCACGATCGCCTACGTACGTCACGCGATCTGGGCCCGCATCTGGGCCGATAATCGATGCAACCACCGACCCGCGGGCGATGCCATGAACTACCACGCGTTGCTGATCGATCTCGATGGTGTGCTGCGCCGCTGGCCCGAGCGCGACGCGGCGATCGAAGCCGCCCACGACCTGCCGCGCGGCAGCCTGCGCGCGACCGCGTTCGCGCCGGAGCTGTTGGCGCAGGCGGTGACCGGGCGCATCGACGACGGGCAATGGCGCGAGCAGGTCGCGGCGCGTCTGCGCGCGGCGCATCCGCGTGCGCAGGTGGACGATGCAGTGCGGCAATGGTCGCTGTCGTGCGGCGAAGTCGATGCGCCGGTGCTGACCTTGCTCGAAGCCTGCCGGCCGGGGCTGCGCCGCATTCTGGTCAGCAACGCGACCTCGCGCCTGCCGCGCGATCTGGACGCGCTGGGGCTGTCGCGGCATTTCGACGCGATCGTCAACTCCAGCGAGGTCGGCGCGGCCAAGCCCGGCACGGCGCTGTTCCAGGCCGCGTTCGATCGCGCCGACGCCGCGCCGCAGCGCCTGCTGTTCGTTGACGACGACGCGCGCAACGTGGCCGCGGCGGCCGCGCTCGGGGTCAACGCGCATCATTACCGCGGCGTCGCGTCGATGCGGCAATGGCTGGAGGAAGCCGGCGCGCTGGACGGATGACGTCGCGCTGGACGGAGGGCTTAGTCGGTCGTGGCGCCGCGGGCGAAGCGTTCGCGGTAATCGCGCGGGCTCAGCCCGAGTTTGCGGCGGAAATGATGGCGCATGGTGATCGCGCTGCCGAAGCCGGTCTGCGCGGCGATCCGATCGATCGACGCGGCGGTGGTTTCGAGCAGCTCGCGCGCGCGTTCGACCCGCGCCTGGATCAGCCAGTCGCCGGGGGTCGTGCCGGTGGCGGCCTTGAAGCGGCGCATGAAGCTGCGTTCGCTCATCAAGGCCATGCGCGCCAGCTCGGCCACCGGCAGCGGTTCGGCCAGGCGCCGGCGCAGCGCGTCGAGCAGCGGCGCGAGCGCGCCGCGTTCGTTTCGATCGACCGGTCGATCGATGTATTGCGTCTGGCCGCCGTCGCGGTGCGGCGGAATCACCAGGCGGCGGGCGACATGGTTGGCGATCTTCGCGCCGCGATCGCGACGCACCAGATGCAGGCACAGGTCCAGGCCGGCGGCGCTGCCGGCCGAGGTAAGCAGGCGGCCTTCGTCGATGTACAGCGCATTGGGATCGACCTCGATGCGCGGATAGCGCTCGCGCAAGGCATCGGCATAACGCCAGTGGGTGGTGGCGCGGCGGCCGTCGAGCAGGCCGGTCGCGGCGAGCACGAACGCCCCCGAACAGATCGACAGCAAACGCGCGCCGCGTGCATGCGCCTCGCGCAGCGCCGCGACGATGCGTGGTGGCACCGGCGTGTCCAGCGAAGTCCAGCCCGGAACGATCACGGTGCCGGCGCGCACCAGCCGGTCCAGGCCGGCGTCGGCCGACAGCTTCAACCCGTACTGGCCGCGCAACGGCCGGCGCTGCGCGGCGCAGGTTTCGAAGCGGTACCAGTCGCGGCCGAGCTCCGGCCGCGGCAAACCGAACACTTCGGCCACGCACGAGAATTCGAACGCGCACAGGCCGTCGTACACCAGCACGGCGACCCGAGGGTTGATCGGCCCGATGCCGTTGGATGCGATTTTCGACTTAGGCATGATTTGATCGATGGATGGCATTGCCGCCAATGGTGAACCGCCGCGCGGCTGCCGACAATGGCCGCACCTTCCCGCATTCGGAGTCCGCCATGGCCAATGCCGTCACCGCGATCCCCGCCGCCGCGCCCGCACAGGCGCTGGCGCATTTTCAGGCCCTGTTCGCGTTCGAGACCGACTGCTGGGACACCTGCGAGGCGCTGCAGTCGGGCGAGCCCGGCTTCGTGCTGGTCGATACGCGAAGCCCGCAGTTGTTCGCGCGCGGCCATATCGCCGGCGCGATCAACCTGCCGCATCGCAAGATCATCGCGTCGCGCATGAGCGCGTATCCACCGCATACCTTGTTCGTGACCTACTGCGCCGGCCCGCATTGCAACGGCGCCGCACGCGGCGCCTTGCGCCTGGCCGAACTGGGTTATCCGGTGAAGCTGATGGCCGGCGGCATCACCGGCTGGCTGGACGAAGGCTTCGAGTTGCAGCGTTCGGCGCAGGGCGTGGTGGCTTGAGTCCGAGCTTTGCTGAGTTGGCGCGTGTTGCATGACGAGGCGATACCCGCGGCGGTCTCGCGCATCGCCATGTCACGGTTGCCGGCATCGGATCGTCATCCACACGACAGTGCAACGAATGCGCGCGCATTGAACGTCGCGCCGTCGTCCGCACTTCGTTTACCTCACCTGCAAGGATCGACGATGAACGCTGCAATCTCCAAACCCGTGTTCGCACTCAGCAATCCAGCCGGCCTGTACGATCCGGCGCCCAATGGCTATTCGCATCTGGCCCGGATCGAGCCCGGCGCGCGTTGGATCATCGTCGCCGGACAGGGCGGCGAGACCGCCGACGGCGCGCTCGACCCCGATTTCCGCCAGCAAGTGCGCCAGGCCATGCGCAATCTGCTGACCGCCTTGGCGGCCGGCGGCGCGCGCGGCCGCGATGTGGTCAAGCTGACCGTGCTGATCGTCGACCACAGCCACGAGCGTCTGCACGTGTTCGGCGAGGAATTGGCCGCGGCCTTCGGCGCCGATCATCGGCCGACCTGCACCCTGATCCCGGTGCCGCGACTGGCCCTGGACGGCATGTTGTTCGAGATCGAGGCGATAGCGGCCGTAGCGCCATAGGTCGGCCGCTCGAAGCGCTTGCAGCGCGATAAGTCGGCTGCTTATGACGGCCTCGGACGCGCTACAATGCGTTCGTGGCCGCACCAGACTCGCATTCTGCGACCGGTCCCGCCACGCTCCCCCTTCCGATTGTCGCCGCGCGGCCCGAGCCGCGTGGCGCCGACGGCTGGGCGCGGGCCCGCATGACCAGGAGAACCCTATGAGCACCGATCACCGCCTGCTGATCCGCGCCGCGGCCTTCGCCGCCGAGCGTCACCGCCACCAACGCCGCCTCGACCAGGCCGCCTCACCCTACATCAACCATCCCATCGCCCTGGCCGACGTGCTCGCCAACGAAGGCGGCGTCGACGATACCGTCGCGCTGTGCGCGGCCTTGCTGCACGACACGATCGAAGACACCGACACCAGCGCGGACGAACTGGAAGCGATGTTCGGTGCCCGCATCGCCGCGGTGGTGCTGGAGGTCAGCGACGACAAGTCCCTGCCCAAGGCCGAACGCAAGCGTCTGCAGATCGAACATGCCGCGCATGCCTCGCGCGAGGCGCAGCTGGTCAAACTCGCCGACAAGATCTGCAATCTGCGCGATCTGCTCGCCGCGCCGCCGCCGAACTGGTCGCGCCAGCGCAAGCAGGATTACTTCGACTGGTCGGCGCGGGTGATCGACGGCGTGCGCGGCGTGCACCCACGGTTGGAAGCGCTGTTCGACTCCGTGTATGCGCGCGCGGTGGAACTGGCCGATTACGAAGCGGCTTGAGCGGCGGCGATATCGCGCGCGCATCTGCCGGCGCTGCGTTCCATGCCGATATGATTATGCCGATGTGGTTCGGCGGCAAGCGGCAATCGAATCGCCTGGATGCTGCGCAGGGGGCGGTCGCGGCTAGACTGAGCGTCCCCCACCGCCCGCGTCCGCCATGTCCATCACCTCTACGTCCGCCGACCCGTCTTCATTGCAATTGTCTCCGATCGTCGCCGGCGCCTGGCGCATGGCCGAATGGGGCTTCGATGTTGGCCAACGCCTGCAATGGATCAACGAGGCGCTGGCGCTGGGTATCGACAGCTTCGATCACGCCGATATCTACGGCGATTACCGGGTCGAGGCGCTGTTCGGCGAAGCCCTGGCGGCCGAGCCAGGTCTGCGCGATCGCATTCGTCTCGTCAGCAAATGCGGGATCAAGCTGACTTCGGCGCAGCGGCCCGATCACCGTATCAAGTCGTATGACACCTCCGCCGGGCACGTGCGGACTTCGGTGGAGAATTCGCTGCGCGCGCTGCGCACCGACCGGCTTGATCTGTTGCTGATCCATCGTCCCGATCTGTTGATGGACGCCGACGCGCTAGCACTGACGTTCGAGCAGCTCAAGGCGGCCGGCAAGGTGCTGCATGTGGGGGTGTCGAATCACACGCCTTCGCAGCTGCAGTTGTTGCATGCGCGGCATCGGCTGGCCACGCATCAGATCGAATTGTCGCCGCTGCATTTGCCGCCGCTCGACGACGGTACGCTCGATCAGTGTCAGTTGCTCGGGATGCGGCCGATGATCTGGTCGCCGCTCGGCGGCGGGCGTTTGTTCGCCGGCGATGACGCTCACGCTGCGCGGGTGCGCGATTGTCTGGCTGCGATCGGTGAACGGCACGGTGGGGTGTCGGTGGCGACGGTGGCTTACGCTTGGTTGTTGCGGCATCCGTCGCGGCCTTGGCCGATTACCGGTAGTGGGCGTGTGCAGGGGTTGCGGGAGGCGGTGGCGGCGTTGTCGGTTCGGCTTAGTGCTGAGGAGTGGTATGAGATTTGGCAGGCCGGGGCGCAGAGAGAGGTGGCTTGAGGGGCGGGATTTGGGATTGGTAGGGCGGAGCGACGCGTGTGTGGTTCAGAGCGTGCTTGTTTCTGCCTGGATTCTTTAAATCTTTCTTACCGTGCTCGAAGAGATCGCGGACGATTTTTCCATGCTCGTGAATAAGATTTTTGATCCTGCCTTTGGTTTC
>NZ_LMHM01000001.1:307560-404402 GCF_001427785.1 Lysobacter sp. Root690 | reverse complement strand
AGCAACAAAAGAAAGGTAACCAAAGAAAAATGCTTTGTTGTGAATCAAGGGCCCGCGCGTGCGTTNNNCCACACGAGACATCCTGTCTCGGTGGCGCACGGCGCACATCCATGTGCGCCGCCCTTCGGGTGGGCTTTTGCTAACGCGAGTTACAGGCTTCGCAGCGCTGGTGAATCAACCTGGCATCGTGGGTTGATGTTGGGATAGCGTCTCGGTCTCGGTCTCGGTCTCGGTCTCGGTCTCGGTCTCGGTCTCGACACGATACGACACGTTGTGACGCGACTTTGGCCGAGTTCGGCCATTGTGTGTTGCCGGTTGTGCTCGGGCGTTCGCCACGCTGGAGGGCGGGGCGAAGGTCCGGATGGGCGGTGTTTACTTGACTTCGACCACGGGCTCGAAGCCGCCGAAGATCATCCGCTTGCCGTCGAACGGCATCGGCGGGGTGTCGGGGTTGGACGGGTCCATGCGCGGGTCGTCCATCACTTTCTTCATGCCGGCGTCGCGGGTGGCCTTGTCGGGCCACTCGATCCAGGAGAACACCACCACTTCGTCGTCGGTGGCCTGCACGGACTTGCGGAAGTCGGTGAGTTTGCCGTCCGGCACGTCGTCGCCCCAGGCTTCGATGACGCGCAGCGCGCCGAGTTCGATGAAGATCGGATCGAGCTGGCGGGCGTGGTCGATGAATTTCTGCTTGTTGGCCGCGGGTACGGCGATCACGAAACCGTCGATGTAGGACATGGGAATCTCCTGGTGGGAACACGGAACGAATAGGGCGGCGGTGCGCAACGGCACCGGTTAGCTGGCCGCCTTACTTGAACGACGAACCGAAGGCGCGGGAATCGACATCGCGGTCGAAATGATTTTCGCCTGTTCAGGAAACGCTGCCTTGAGCCGATCTCGGCATTCGCATCGCGCCGCGAAGACCCGTCAGGGCTTGAGCATGCAGCGCTGATAGCGCTGGTTAACGCGATCGGCGAACCAGGCGGTGGTCAGCTTGCGGGTGATCTTGGGGCTTTCCAGCGCGATGCCGGGCACGAGCGCGCGCGGCAGCGGTCCGCGCGTTTCGGCCAGGGCGAACACGCGCGTGTACAGATCGGTCTCGCTGAAGTCGAGCCGATCGCCGCGGCCGAGCGCGCGCCGGATCGCGGCATCGTCCATGCCCAACCGCGTGCCCAGCGCGCGCACCGCGATCTCGGTCTTGCCGGGCGCCTTCATCGGCGCGCCGGGGGACAGCAGGTCGCCGTCCAGCGCCAACGCGATGCCCGACGCCTTGCTCACCGCGTTCTGAAAGGCCGCGTTGCGGCTGGCGTACCAGCCGGCGTTGTAGTCGGCGAAACGGTGCAGCTTGCGGGTGTAAGGCGTGGCATAGCCGAGCAGGTGGGCGATGCCGAAATACAGGCCGCCGCGTCGGGTGAACACTTCGTCGCGGATCGAACCGGTCACGGGATACGGATAGTCGCGCGCGTTGGCTTTGGCGAAGTCGATGCTCACCTGCATCGCGCCGCCGGTCTGCACCGGGTTCATGCCCGCGAACAAACGACTGCCCAGCGGCACGCGGCCGATGATGTCTTCGTAGAGTTCGCTCAGTTCGCGTTCGCTGCGCACCGATTCCAGGCGCTGGGCGTAACTGCGTCCGTCCGGGGATTTGATCTGCAGCGCCGCGGTCACCATGAACTTGGGAATGTGCTTGGCCGCGGCGCGGCGGTCGATCTCTTCGCGCGCGATCCGCGCCAGCCCGTCCACGCGGGGATCGGCCCGGTAGCCGGATTCCTGCTCGACCACCGCCAGCACCGCGCACAGGTTCTCGCTGGACGGATCGATCCGCTGCGCGGCGAGCGCGGCCTGGATGTCGGCCGCCCAGCCGTCGCGGTCCGCGGTCGAGGCCGGGATCTTGCGCACCAGCTCGGCGCGCACGTCCGCGGGTTGGCGTCCTTCCTGGCTGGGCTGGCTCGCGCAGCCCGCCAACAGCGCGGCGAGCAGCGCGAAGCTCGCGAAGCGTCGGCGTGCCGAGGTCGGACCGGCGGCGGACGGGGATCGGGGCACGGGGTTCGCCAAGCCTGGGAAGGACGCACGCAGGATACGGGCGGCTTGGCGGCCCGGCCAGCACGTTCGCGCGATGGCGTTCAGCCGCGCGCGTGGGATGCGCGGCGGCGCAACGCTCGCGCATCGGTCACCGATCGCCGACCTGTTTCTGCACGTCCTCGGGGAAATCCTCCATGCCCATCACCTGGCGGATCTCGATGGTTTCGTTTTCCGAGGCCGGGCAACGCTTGGCCCATTCGATCGCTTCCTCGCGCGAGGCGACGTCGAGCATCCAATAGCCGCCGAGCACTTCCTTGGCTTCCGGGAACGGTCCGTCGACCACGCGCGGCTTCTGGCCCTTGGGAAAACTGATCCGCGCGCCCATCGACGGCGGATGCAGGCCGTCGAGCGCGATCAGCACGCCGGCCTCCTGCAGCGAGTGGTTATAGGCGGTCATCGCTTCGATCTGTTCGAGGCTCGGCAGGGTGCCGGGCGCGGCCGATTCGTAGCCCTGGGGAATCATCAGCATCATGAAGCGCATGGACGTGTCTCCGGTGGTGTAGCGGGTGGGTAGTCGCGGCGCGCGGTTGGCGCTGGGCCATGCTGCATTGCCGCGTTCTTGTAAGGACGACGAACCGGCCGCGGCCGGATCGACAGCGCCGGCGAAGTTTTTTTCGCGAGCGCGCGAGCTCTGCGCCCCGCAGCTGAATCGGGTCTGTCTCGGCTGCGCGATCGCGCGAGCGGACATGACAATTCGCTGTTTACCATCGCGCCTTCATCGACCGAAGGCGAGGGCGGGCATGAGCGATTCCAGGACGAAGCGCGGGCGTGTGTCGCCGCCGTTGTGGGCGTTGCTGTCGTTGGCGGCAGTGCCGGCGCTCGCGGCCCCGCCGACCTCGCCCAAGCCCGATCCGGCCCTGGACGTGTATGCCGCGCCCGCGCAACGGGTCGACATCGGCAAGGGCCGTCATCTCAATCTGCGCTGCAGCGGCCAGGGCGAGCCGACCGTGATCCTGGAAGCGGGGTTCGCCGCCGATTCGCTGGCCTGGGCCCGATCGCAGCCAGCGGTGGCCGAACACAACCGCGTCTGCGCGTACGATCGCGCCGGCATGGGCTATAGCGATACCGGCCCGTTGCCGCGCGATCTCGAGGCCGATGTCGCCGACCTGCATGCCCTGATCGACGCGGCCGATATCGACACGCCGGTGATCCTGGCCGGCCATTCCTACGGCAGTCTGGTCGTGCGCCGCTTCGATACGCTGTATCCGAAATGGGTGTCGGCGCTGATTCTGATCGACCCGCCGGCGCAGAACGTCGGCGAATTCTCGCCGGCCTACGCCAAGTCCGAGGTCGAGGTCGCGCCGAAGATGCTGGCGATGTACCGCGCCTGCGAACAGGGCGCGAAGGACGGCAAGCTCGCGACCGCCACGCCACCGCCGGCGTTGCGCAATTGCCTGCGTGGCGCGAATCCGAATTACAGCGACGGCTTGAACGCGGCCATTCGCGGCTGGCGGTCGCAGCCCGCGTTCTGGGAAAGCATGATCTCCGCCTCGCAACAGCGCGCAGCGCTGTACGCGGGCGCGGTGGCCAAGAGCGAGCGCCACGACGGCAAGCCGCTGATCGTGCTCAGCGCCGACCGTCCGTACCAGGGCGTCGCGCCCGACGATCTCAAGGCGCTTACCGCGGCGCGCGAGCAGACCCATTTGGCGCTGATGGCGAGTTCGCGCACCGGCAAGCGGGTGGTGATCGAGAACAGCAGCCACGATATTCCCAACGATCAGCCCGCAGCGACCGCGATCGCGGTGTTCGAAGCGATGCAGATGCGCAAGCGCGACAAGGAGCAGGCCGCGCGAGGATCGTTGTGGCGGATCGGCGATCGCGCGCTGCATTAAGCCTTTCGGCCCCTGCTTGCGACGCGCGCGGCGAACGTCGATAGTCGCAAGGTCCATTCCAGGGCAGGTGAGGACCATGCGGGCGGAGACTGTGTTCACGACCTTGGCGGCGTTGGCGCTGCTGGCCGCATCGGCCCCGGCCTGGGCGTCGAACTACGACGGCATGCTTGCGTTGTTCTTCACCTTCTACCTGGTGGCGCCGTGGAGCGCGCTGCATCTGCTGGTGTTCGCGCTGCTGGCGTTATTCGATCGCTACCGCTCGCGCAAGCTCGCGTTGTGGCATAGCGCGATCGCCGCGGCCGGGCCGATCGTCGGCCTGTTCGTGGCCCTGATTGATTACCGCGATCCCGAGTTCCTGTGGCTGGCGATCGGCGTCAACACGCTGCTGCTCGTGCTGGCGTTCCTGCCGATGGGCATGCACGCGATCCATCGCCACCGCGCCGCGCGCCGGGGCGCGGCGGCGGACGCATCCGCGCCGCCTTGATCGAACGCGTGACACTGCGTTGCGTCGGCGGACTTTGATTGCGCATTTTCGCTCACACTTCCTTATCGCACCCGGCGGGAACATCAGCGGCTTCGCCGCGGCGAAATCCTCCGCCGGTCCGGCCCAACGAACAGCAACCGCTACTGGAGAAAACATGGAACTTGGCATGGTCGGCCTCGGCCGCATGGGCGCCAACATGGCCGAACGCCTGGTCCGCGGCGGCCACACCGTCGGCGGTTACGATCCCGGTCCGGCCGCGCGCGAGCAGGCCGCCGCGCGCGGCATCGCGCCGGCGACCTCGCTGGCCGAACTGGTCGCCGCGTTGCCCGCGCCGCGCGCGGTGTGGCTGATGGTGCCGGCCGGGCAAGTCGTCGACGCGACCCTCGCCGAACTGCTGCCGCTGCTGTCGCCCGGCGATACCGTGATCGACGGCGGCAATTCGAATTACAAGGACACGATGCGGCGCGCGGCCGAACTGGCCGGGCATGGCCTGCACTATGTCGATTCGGGCACCAGCGGCGGCGTGTGGGGCCTCAAGGAAGGCTACAGCCTGATGATCGGCGGCGAAGAAGCGGCGGTTGAAGGGCTGCGGCCGATCTTCGAAACCCTCGCGCCCGCGGCCGATCGCGGCTGGGGCCGGGTCGGTCCGAGCGGCGCCGGCCATTTCACCAAGATGGTCCACAACGGCATCGAGTACGGCTTGATGCAGGCCTACGCGGAAGGCTTCGCGATCATGGGCCACAAGGCCGACTTCGGCCTGGACCTGCACCAGATCGCGGAAATCTGGCGCCACGGCAGCGTGGTGCGTTCGTGGCTGTTGGACCTGAGCTCGGACGCGCTGGGCAAGAACCCGAGCCTGGACGGCATCGCGCCCTACGTCGAAGACTCCGGCGAAGGCCGCTGGACCGTGGCCGAGGCGATCGACCTCAACGTATCGGCGCCGGTGATTACCGCGTCCTTGCTGGAGCGCCTGCGTTCGCGCGACAAGGATTCGTTCGCCGACAAGCTGCTGGCGGCGATGCGCAACGAATTCGGTGGGCACGCGATTCGCAAGGAATGAAAGTAGGTTGCCGTGACGGCGGCGCGGGAACGCCGCGGCGGTCGAGGCGGCTCGGTGCCTGCGCTGTCGCGGTTTCGCTGAGATCGCGCTGCGTGCGTTGAGCGGGTTCGCTGTCGACGCCGGATCGGCGTATTTCGAAACGCGCCGCTTCGAAACGCGCCGCTTCGAAAAGCGCCGGATCTGAAGTCCATCCCGCAACGACCTCGCTGATTTTGCCGGCCTGCGCGGGCCGGCCCGCGCCCGCCCCGGCCCGCAGCGTTATGCTCGCCTGCGCCGCATCCGGCGGCACTCAGGGCTTGCGCGCATGTCGACCTCATCGCCGCCTTCGGCAACCGCGACCGATCCCGCACCGGTATCGCTCGCATCCGGCCAGACCGATCCGGACCGCGCCGGCCTGACCCGCCTGGGCCTGCCGCGCCTGGACATGATCGACCGCTTGCGTGGCTTGGTGATCGCGCTGATGGTGCTCGATCACGTGCGCGACTATTTCCATCGCCAGGCGTTCGCGTTCAACCCCACCGATCTCGACCAGACCACGCCGCTGCTGTTCGCCACGCGCTGGGTCACTCATCTGTGCGCGCCCAGTTTCGTGTTCCTCGCCGGCGTGTCGATCTTCCTGCAAGGCATGTCCGGCAAGTCCCGCGCCGAGCTGTCGCGGTTCCTGCTCGCGCGCGGCGTCTGGCTGATCGTGCTGGAGCTGAGCGTGATCGTGTTCGGCTTCCAGTTCCTGTGGCCGTTCCTGTTTCTGCAGGTGATCTGGGCGATCGGCGCGGGCATGATCGCGATGGCGGCGTTGCTGTGGTTGCCGCGACCGCTGGTGCTCGCGCTCGGCGTCGCGATCGTCGCCGGCCATGGCGCGCTGGGCGGCTTCGATCCGGCGCGGCTCGGCGCGCTGGCGCCCGGATGGACCTTGATGATGCGGCCCGGCGTGCTGCCGGGCATCGAGGGTTTCGTCGCCTATCCGGCGCTGCCGTGGATCGGCCTGATGCTGCTGGGCTACGGAATCGGCCCTTTGTTCGTGCTGCCCCGGGCGCGCCGCGCGCGCGCACTCGCCGCGCTGGCCGTGGCGATGCTGATCGCGTTCGCGCTGCTGCGTCTGGCCGCGATCGGCGATCCCTCGCCGTGGCGACGCATGCCCGATCCGCTGTTCGATGTGCTGTCCTTCATCAACGTGTCCAAATACCCGCCGTCGTTGCAGTACGCGCTGGCGACGCTCGGCGTGTCGCTGCTGCTGATGCTGGCGCTGGAACGCTTGCGCGGGCCGTTGCGTGAGGTCCTGCTCGCTTACGGCCGCACGCCGTTGTTCACCTATCTGCTGCATATCTACCTGGTGCATGGCGCGGCCCTGGCGATCGGCGTGGCCAGCGGCATTCCGGCCGCGGTGTTCGTGGGCATCCTCAGCCATCCGCGCGAGGTGTTCGAATCGGGCTGGGGCCTGGGCTTGCCGGCGGTGTTCGCGGTCTGGCTGGCGATACTGGCGTTGCTGTATCCGTTCTCGCGCTGGTTCGCGCGGCTCAAGCAGCGACGCCGCGATCGCTGGTTGAGCTACCTGTGACCTGAGACCTTAGACCTTGGTCGATCTGCGAAGCAGCGCAAGCCAGGTTCACACGCGCGGTCACGGCCGCTCAGGTACGCGCCGGGGCGAGCGCGCTAGCCTGGGTTGCGTTCGTTGCCCGGCATGCGCGGCGACGCGACGCACTCCTTCGCCGCCACACCGGATCGGTTTTTCTTTCGTCCATCGTCGAAACGCAGCGCGCGCGGCGCGTCGGCGGACGCTGGCGTGCGCGGCGCCGTCCCGCTTCGTTCCCCACTTCGGAGACGTCCCATGACCACCGTCACCTCCCCCACGCGCCGGCCGCCGCTGCGGCGCTGCCTGCAATTGCTCGCCCTGGTCGCCGCGACCGCGGCCGGTAGCGCGATCGCCGCGCCCAACTATCCGTTCGGCAGTCATCGCCAGGCCTATGTGAGCGGCACCTTGAGCCCGAGCGTCGGCCGCGCTTCGGCCGATCAATCCACCGCGTCGTTCTACGCCACCTGGAAACAGCGCTATCTCAAGCCGGCGTGCCGGGCCGGCGAGTACCGGATCAAGGCCGACACCGGCGATGCCTATGTGGTTTCCGAAGGCCAGGGCTACGGCATGCTGATCACGGTGATGATGGCCGGCAACGATCCGCAGGCGCAGACCTACTTCGACGGCCTGCATCGCTATAACCGCGGCCATCCCAGCAACAACGACGCCGATCTGCTGGCCTGGGCGCAGGACGTCAACTGCAACAACGTGGTCGGCGCGGATTCGGCCACCGACGGCGATCTCGACATCGCCTACGCGTTGCTGTTGGCCGATCTGCAGTGGGGCTCGGCCGGCGCGATCAACTACGCCAGCGAGGCACGCAAGGTGATCGCGGCGATCCGCCGCAGCAACGTGCATCCGACCAGCAAGCTGGTGAACCTGGGCGACTGGGTCGATAGCAGTTCGCCGGGCTACTACAACTCCACCCGCAGTTCGGACTGGATGCTCGGCCACTTCCGCGCGTTCGGCGCCAAGCTCGGCGACAGCTATTGGACCGGCGTGCTCGACGCCCACCAGAACCTGATCACCCGGATGCAGAGCAGCTACGCGCCCAACACCGGCCTGCTGCCCGACTTTATCGTCAACACCAACACCACGCCCAAGCCGGCGTCGGCGGGCTTCCTCGAAGGCGCCCATGACGGCCACTATTCCTGGAACGCGGGCCGGGTGCCGTGGCGGATCGGCATCGACGCGGCGGTCAGCGGCGACACCCGCTCGCGCACCGCGGCGCGCAAGCTCAGTGTGTGGATTCGCGGCAAGGCGGGGAATAATCCCAATAACGTCAAGGCCGGTTACAAACTCGACGGCACGGTGATCGACAACTACAACGAAGTGTTCTTCACCGCGCCGTTCGCGGTCGCGGCGACCGTCGATCCCGACGCGCAGGCCTGGCTCGACAAGCTGTGGACCTACATGGCCAGCGGCGCGCCGGGCGATTACTACGGCGACAGCGTCAAGCTGCTGTCGATGCTGGCGGTGTCCAACAACTGGCTCAAGCCCTGAGTCCGGCCGCGGGCGGCGCTCCGGCGCCGCCCGCAACGGCGCGGCCCGACGGGGTAGGGCGCCATCCGTTCCCGTGCGTTTGTGTTGCGGTGCATCACGAAACAAGCGAATTTTGCAAACCGTTCGTACCGATTTAGGTCAAAAGTCGGTGGAGTGTGTCTCGGGTCTCCATTAGGATCGAATCGCCGGCACGGTTGGGGCCGTCGGCGTAGTGGATTTGTGGAGTGCCGCGAGGCGCCGGCCGGCGTCTCGCCTGCGGCCGTGCGGCCGCCACCAACGAGGCAAACGGACATGCGCGCCATCCTACTGAGCTTGCTGTTGCTCACCGCTATCGCCCCCGCCATCGGCCAGACCCTGCCGGGCGAACCCTTCGACGTCCAGACCGTCTTGGACGAACAGACGCAGATCAACAAGGATATCGACGCCGGCACCGGGCCGTACGCCCAGCTCGACGATATCTCGATGCAGGAACTGCGCGAGCGCCAGCGCAAGCTGGTGGCGATGCTCGAAGGCCATCAGTACGACGATCTCAACGAAACCGAGCGCACCCGCGCGCGCACCCACATGGTCTTCATCAAGTACCTGGGCAAGACCGACGACGATCAGCTGATCTGCGTGCGCAAGCGCACCACCGGCAGCAACCGGATCGAGCGCGTGTGCAAGCTGGTGGCGCAACAGCGCGACGAGAACAAGAACAGCAAGGATCAGGCCATGCAGATGTTGCAGAACCGCACGATCACCCCGTGCGGTCCGGGCGGTTGCTGAGCGTTACGCATCGCCGCGGCGCGGCGGAGCCAGTCTCCGCCGCGCCATCGTCGGCATGCGCGCCTCGCCAGGGACGCGGATTCTTCCTTTCGTTCCAGCCCGTTTCCAAGTCACGATCGAGAGCCACCGCCATGGGTAAGATTTTTCTAGGCGTCGTATTGACGGCGTTGTGCGCCTCCACCGCCAGCTTCGCCGCGCCTCCGGCAACGCCGTTCGACGCCCAGGCCGTGCTCGAACAGCAAAAGGCCATCCGCGCCGACATCGATGCCGGCAAGGGCGCCTACGGCCAGTTGAACCCGGCGACCCGGCAGGAAGTGCGCGAGCGCCAGGACAAGCTGGGCAAACTGCTGCAGAACCGTCGCTACGAGGACCTCAGCCCGGCCGAGCAGGACCAGGCGCGGCTCGACCTAGCCTGGATCGAATACGCCGGCAAGACCGACGACGATCGCCTGGTCTGCGAACGCGTGCGCACCATCGGCAGCAACCGGGTCGAACGCGTGTGCAAGACCGTGGCCCAGCGCCGCGACGACAAGAAAAACAGCAAGGACAACGTCGATCGCGCGTTGCAGAATCGCAACCTAACTAGCTGCAAACCCGATGCATTGACCTGCATCTGATGCGTTGTACAGCGCGCGGGCGGAGCCCGTGCGTTGCCCGCACGACCCGGACGTTCATGACCGGCCGGGCCATGCGTCGTAAGCGTGGAGCACTGATGCTCCCGCTCGTTTTCAATCCAGGACCGAGAGCCATTGCCATGCGTAAGATTTTTCTGTCCGTCGTCTTGACGGCTTTGTGCGCCACCGCCACCGCGTTCGCCGCTCCCCCTGCGACGCCGTTCGACGCACAGGCCGTGCTCGAACAACAAAAGACCATCCGTGCCGACATCGATGCCGGCAAGGGCGCCTACGGCAAATTGAACCCGGCCACTCGCCAGGAAGTACGCGAGCGCCAGGACAAGCTCAGCAAGCTGCTGGAAAACCGCCGTTACGAAGACCTCAGCCAGGCCGAGCAGGATCAGGCGCGGGTCGACATGGCCTGGATCGAATACGCCGGCAAGACCGACGACGACCGCCTGGTCTGCGAACGCGTGCGTACCGTCGGCAGCAACCGGGTCGAACGCATCTGCAAGACCGTGGCCCAGCGCCGCGAAGAGAAGAAGAGCAACAAGGACAGCGCCGATCGGGCGCTGCAGAACCGCAATCTGTCGCCGTGCGGTCCGGAAGGCTGCAGCTGATCGGAACCGATCGCCGCGCGAGGCTCCGGCCCGCGCGGCGATCGACCGGTTTCAGGCGCGCGTCGCAAGGCGCGCGACCTCGGCCGGCCCGGCCTGAGCGACGGCCGGCGTATCAATCGCAGCAGCGGCACGGCTGGCCGTTGCCCGGGCTCCAGCCCGGCAGTCCGCCGCAGCGGTCCTGGCATACCTTGTAGTTGCACAGCGCCTGGTCGGGCGGCGCCGACGAAGCGGCCTGCACGCCGAACCCGAATCCGAAAGCGGCCAACGCGAACGCGGCCAGATAGCCGATCGTCCTGGATTTCATGGGTGATCCTCCTGCCGTGGCGATTGAGCCGGCGAACCGAACAAGGGCGCTGATCGCGCGCGCCGGAGCACGGGCGAGCGCTCGCGCCGCGGCCACTGTAGGCCGCGTATCGGCCGCGAACTGTTCAATGCATCACCAAAGGCCGTGGGAGTGACAGTTGTAAGGATTTACCCATCACGCGAGGTTTCGACGCGTGATCCGGCAGGGCGGAGCCCGCGGTTTTCGTCGGATTGCTCGAACACGATGATGTCCGGCCTTCTTCGCTACCCAACGCAAAGCGTCGGTCTTGAAGGGATGGGCGCGAGATCGCGCGGCCTCGAGTTTTTATGGAAAGGCTTCCAAGCCAGATGCTTTGCGACCGATGCGCATCGAAATCTGACAATCCGCGGATTTGCCCAAGGTCGCCCCATCGCGCGATCATCGCCGCAACCCCGCCGCACGAGTGCCGCCCGTGACCTTCGCACTGCACCGCTCGCTGCGCGCCGCCGCGCTGTCGTCGATTCTGTTCGCGGCCGCTTGCGCCTCGGTTCCACCGCACAATCCGCTCGCGCAGTGGCATCCCTCGCCGAACTTCAACCAGCGGCGCGCGCAATTGATCGTGCTGCATCACACCCAGCAGGACAGCGTCGAGCGCTCGCTGCAGACTTTGCGCACGCGCAATTCGCAAGGGCAGGTCAGCGCGCACTATCTGATCGGCGACGACGGCCGTATCTATCAACTGGTCGCCGACGACCAGCGCGCCTGGCACGCCGGCGCCGGCCGCTGGGGCGATATCTCCGACCTCAACTCGGCCTCGATCGGGATCGAACTCGACAACGACGGCACCGAGCCGTTCTCCGACGCGCAGATCGACAGCCTGATCCGCCTGCTCGCCGACCTCACCAAACGGTTGAGCATCCCGCCGTACCTGATTGTCGCGCACGGCGATATCGCGCCGACCCGCAAGACCGATCCGAGCGTGTTGTTTCCGTGGCAGCGATTGGCGCAGGCCGGTTATGGCCTGTGGCCGCGCGCACCGCTGAGCGCGCCGCCGCCGGGCTTCGATGCCTGGGCGGCCTTGCGCCTGGTCGGCTACGACCTGCGCGAGCCCGGCGCCGCGCTGGCGTCCTTCCACCGTCACTTCCGTGGCAACGAGGCGCGCGAGTGGCAGGCAGGCGATGCGGAGATCCTGTACGACCTGCAACGCCAATTGCTGGCGCTGCCCGAGGGAGCGCCTGCGCCGTTGCCGGCGCCTCCGCTGCGCTGAGACAGTCGTTGGCCGGGTGGAGGTTCGCCGTGATCGGGATTCGAATCGCTCGCGCCGCGCGGCATTGCGCTATTGATTCGCGCGGTATCGCATCGGGCCGAACCCAGATCGAACTCAAGCCGCGGCGATCGCCTCAATCTCCACCAGCCAGCCCGGATTGACCAGGCCGGCCACCTGCACCCGCGTGCGCGCCACCCGATGCGGTTGCTCGGGCGTGCCGAACCAGCGCGCGTACGCGCGCGAAAAGCCCTCGTTGTCCATGCGTCCGCCGAGCGCCGGGTCGCCGACCACATACACCCGCAACTGCACCAGATCGCCCATCTCCAGTCCCAGACGTTGCAGACTGCGCTCGAGCTCGCGCAGGCAGCCGTCGGTCTGTGCATGGGTATCGCCGAACGCGGCGATGCTGTCGGCCGGCGCATTGCGATCGATCACCGGCGGCGTATGCCCGCTGAGCAACAACAGCGGACGACCGGCCGGCACTGTCGCGCCGACCAGGAACGGCAACACGCCGCCGCTGGCCAGCAGGCGATCGCCCGATTGCGGGCCTTGCGCATGATCGCCGTCATCGAAGTCGTGACGCCGCACCGGTTCGCGGGTGGCGCGCTCGAAGCCGTTCATGCGGCCACCTCGTACGGCGTATTGGCGCGCGCATCGCGCAAGGCGAGCGCCCACCAGCTCAGGCGCGACAGCAGGGTCGTCATCGCTTTGTGCGCGGCCTGCGGTTCGCGCAGTTCGCCGTCGGGACCGAACTGACGCCACGCGTGCGCCAGGGTGACACAGTCGCGCAGAGTGACCGCGTGCAACTCGCCGTACACCTGACGCAGTTGTTCGATCGCGCGCAAGCCGCCGGAGCTGGCGCCATAGCTCACGAACGCGACCGGCTTGGCCTGCCACGGTTCGTAGCAGGCATCGATCAAGGCTTTCAGCGGCGCCGGGTAGCCGTGGTTGTACTCGGGCGTCACCACCACGAACGCATCGGCGGCGTGCAGGCGTTGCCGCAATGATTGCAGCCGCGCTTCGTCCTGGCGGCCGATGCGGCCCGACAGCGGCCAGTCCAGCGGGTCGATGGTTTCGATCTCGAAACCGCCATGACGCAGGATCCGGCGTTTCGCCCAGTCGGCGACCACGTCGCAGAAACGGCCCTCGCGGGCGCTGCCGTAAATCAGCGCCAGACGGAGATTGGGGGTCATGCAGGCATTCCACGGGAAGGGGGATGCGCGCAGGCTAAAACCTCAATCTTAGTTCAGGTCAAGCGAGTGGCTCAGGCCGGGCCATCGATGAACGAATCAGGCCGCCTCGGGCGTGCGCCGCAGCTTGTAGATCACCGCGCCGATCACCAGCGCGACCGCGGCCGCGATCAGATTGGCGGTGCTCGCGCTGGCCAGCAGCCCGAGCGACAACACGATCGCGGCGATCGGAATCAACGGCCCACCCGGCAGATGCAGCGCGCCTTCGCGGCCATGGTGGCGCTTCTGCAGCACCAGCACCGACACCGCCGTGCCGATGTAGGTGCACAGCCGCGCGACCACCGACAGCAGCGCCAGTTGCTGGAACGAGCCGGTCAGCGCCAGCGCCAGCGCGATCACGCCGATGAACAGCACCGCGCGCGCCGGGGTGTGGAAGCGCGGATGGATCGCGCCGAGCGCCCGCGGGCCGTAGCCGTCCTTCGACAACGCCAGCAGATAGCGCGGCCCCATCATCACCGTGTTGCTGTTGGTGCCCAGGATCGAGATCGCCGCGCCGATGGTCAGCACCAGCGCCAGCCCGGTGCCGCTGAAACGCGCGGCGGCTTCGGCCAAGGGACTGGACGATGTCGCGATGCCGGGCAGCGTTCCGAGCGCGACGAGCTGCACGGTGAAGTAGATGATCGTGACCAGCACGATCATGGTCAGCAGCGCGAACGGTACGTCGCGGCGCGGGTTGCGGTATTCGCCGGCGGCGGCGGGCAGGTTCTCGAAGCCGGCGTAGGCGAACAACAACAGCAGCGCGGCTTCGCCAAGGTTGTGCACCGGGAACGGCGCATCGCTATGCAGCAGGCTCGGGTCGAAGTAGAACGCGCCGATCGCCACGAACAGCACCAGCGGCACCAGCTTGCCGATCGCCAGGGCGACGCCGGCGCGCGCGGCGGTGCGCACGCCGACCACGTTGATCAGCACCAGCAGCGCCAGCGAGCCGGCGACCACGAACACCCGCGCCGGTCCGGCCTTGGCCGCGGGCCAGAACAGCGCCACCGCCTCGGCCAGGCCGTTGCTCAGCGAGGCGGCGGTGGAGATGCGGGTCAGCAGCAGCATCCAGCCGACCTCGAATCCGGCGAACGGCCCGAACGCTTCGCGCGCATACAGATAGCCGCCGCCGGGCTGATCGAAGTAGCTGGCGGCCTGGGCATAGCACAGCACCAGCAGCGCGACCGCGAAGCCCGCCAGCAGCACCGCCCACAGACTGGCTGGCCCGAGTAGCAGCGCGGCGGCGGCCGGCAGCAGGTAGATGCCGCTGCCGATCACGTCGTTGATCGACAGGCCGACGATCTGCCAGCGGCTGACCGCGCGCACGGTCCCGGGCGTTTCGCTGAGGGTGGACGGGGACGGGACGGACGCGCGCGGCGTCGGCTGGCTCGGCGGCTGGCTCAAAAGGTGATTCCCCTCGCTCGGTGGCGTGCGGCGTTGGCTGCGCCGGTCTGCCTGCACCTTAGAGGGTGTGGGCGGCGGGTTTCAATGTGCGTTGCGGCATGTGGCTATGCAAGAGCGGCGCGCGCGACCCCGGCCGTCTTTGTGCGATAGGGAGCGCGCAGCGGCGCGATCAGGAAGATGGGGCGAATGCGGCCGGGTCGGTTTGTCCGCGCGCGAAAGGAAAATCGCGCTGCTTTGCATCTGTCGAGGGGCGCGGCCTTTGCGAGCGGATGCGCGATCGGGCCTGCGAACAAGCGATCGCAGCAGATCCTGTTGTCGGTTGCGCAGGGGCGGGCGCCCATCGCAAACAAATCAACGAAGATCAGCTGATCTTTTCCAACCTCGATGCGGGATTCGCGCCTGCAACAGGTTTCCGCATACACACGCGAGTCGTAAACGTTTTGTTCCATTCAGCCGTGAACGCCACTGCATATCGCCCATCAACGCGGCACAGCGCACATTTTCCCGCGCCTGGATGCGCGGGCTTAGCGAAGATCCGCGCGCAGCGGGTTAAGAAAACGTACTTGCGCGAACCGCTGTCGCGCTGTGGTTCATCGCGGTGACGCCAGTGTGCATGCGCTGCCGCCGCTGCCGATAAAACCTTTCGAAAAACCAGTGCGACGGCAGCCGATTCGATCGCGACGAGTGCGGTCGAATGCATTGCACGCCTTTCACCGAAGCAACCGACGCCGGGACCCGCACGCGTCCCGGCCACGAACGGAGGTAACCGCATCCATGAACACCACGATCCGCAACGCCCTGTACGTACTGGCCGCCGCTGGCACGCTGTCGCTCGCCGCCTGCGCGAGCAAGGGCGAGACCACCGACGCGCCGGCCGCGTCCAGCGCGACGCCCGCCGAAGCGGCACCGGCCGATACCGGCGGCGCGCCGCCCGCGACCGGCGACGGTTCGGGGACTTGAGCCCAGGCGCGTAGCCCCGCGGGCTGCGTAATGTTCACCGCGGGCGGCCACGGGCCGCCCGTTTTCATGGGACAGTCTTGGCGGGTCGCCTTTTCGAGCCGGGCGCTGAACAATCCGGCCAAGCCAGCGCCTGCGTGTTCTGGCTGAACGCCGCCGCTGCATTCGTGAACGCCGCGCCGGGCCCCTGACCTGTGGCGCTGGCGTGGGGCGTGCATGGCCCTAGAATCGCGCCCCATGAACGCGCGTCCGTCCCGCTATGTCCCGCGCCTCGTCGTCGCCACGCTGCTGTTGGCGCTGACGGCCGGCGCGCAGGCGCGCACCGTGTACCGCTGCGTGCGCGACGGCACGGTCAGCCTGGCGACCGCGCCGGAGCCCGGTTCGCGCTGCACCGCGCGCGAGATCGACGACAACGCGGTCAAGCTGCCCAACCTGTGGGGCGAGATGGGCGTGATCAACGGCAATCTCTACGAGCGCCAGCAGGACGGCAAGACCGTCTACAGCACGCGCAAGCTGCCCGGTTCGGTGCGGGTGATGGGCTTCACCGTCGAGACCCCGCCGGGCGAGCCGGCGCATCCGGGCCTGGGCACGGTCGGCAAGCCGCAGCTGGACAAATTCCCCAAGCAGTTCAGCAGCGCCGCCAAGGCCAACGGCATCGACGATGCATGGCTGCGCGCGATCGCGCACGCCGAAAGCGGCTTCAACGAAAAAGCGGTATCGAGCAAGGGCGCGCAGGGCGTGATGCAGCTGATGCCGGACACCGCCAAGGAATACGGCGTGGTGGATCCGTTTTCTTCGGCCGAATCGATCAATGCCGGCGCGCGTCATCTCAAGTCGCTGATGCGCCGCTACAACAACGACCTGATGCTGGTCGCGGCGGCCTACAACGCGGGCATCGGCACGGTCACCCGCTATGGCGGCGTACCGCCTTATCGCGAAACCCAGGAATACATCGCCAAGGTGCAGGCGCTGCATCAGCGTTATCAGTTGGCGATGGGGACGCGGAAGCCGGTGTTGAAGGCTGCGCAGTGAAGCGTTCAGAGGAGTGAGTTGAGAGGAGTGAGGAACGAGTAAGGGCGGGAAAGCGGGAACGAGTTGAAAGGAGTGAGTAACTAGTAGATGAAAAGGCGAGGCATGAAAAAAGCGGGCCGAAGCCCGCTTTTTGCTCGATGAGACTGGCAGATGCGCGTTACCGCCTCTACTCACTCCTCTTCACTCATTCCTCAAATAGGCGTGAGCCGCAACAACCGCGCATTAGCCCCATCCTCCAACAGCCACACATCGCCGTTGGGGCCTTGCTCGACTTCGCGAATGCGCTTGCCCATCGGATAACGCTCGGCCTCGGCCGCGGTGTTGCCGTTGAAGCGCACCCGCACCAAGGCCTGCGAGGCCAAACCGCCGATCAGGCCGCTGCCGTTCCAGGCCGGGAAACGCGTTCCCGAATAGATCACGAAACCAGCCGGCGCGATCACCGGGTTCCACCACGCTTCGGGCGCGTTGAGGTCCGGGCGCGTGCTGTGGCGCGGGATCGGCGTGCCGTCGTAGTGATCGCCCTGCGACACCAGCGGCCAACCGTAGTTGGAGCCGCGCTCGATCAGGTTGAGTTCGTCGCCGCCCTTCGGGCCCATCTCGTGGATCCACAGCTTGCTCTGCGCGTCGAAGGCGATGCCGAGCAGGTTGCGGTGGCCGTACGACCACACCGTCGCGGCGACGCCGCCGCGGCTGTAGAACGGATTGTCGGTCGGCACGGTGCCGTCGTCGTTGAGCCGGATCACCTTGCCCAGCGGCGAATTCAGATCCTGTGCCGGATCGAACTTCTGCCGTTCGCTGGAGGTGATCCACAGCTTGCGGTCCGGTCCGAACGCGAGGCGATGACCGTAGTGATTGCTGCCGCTGAGTTTCGGCTGGCGCCACAGCACCTGCAGGTTGCTCAGCGAGCCGCCGCTGCTGGTGAGGGTGAGCTTGGCGCGCGCGACCGTCGCGCCGGCGGTGCCGCTGACGCTGCCTTTCTCGGCGTAGCTGATGTAGACCAAGCCGTTGGTCGCGTACTGCGGATGCAAGACCACATCGCCGAAGCCGCCCTGACCGCCGTAGGCCACCGCCGGTACGCCGGTGATGGTCTGCGCGGTGCCGCCGATGGTCAGTACCTTCAGCACACCGCGCTTTTCGGTCACCAGCAACCGGCCGTTGGGCAGAAACGTCATCGCCCAGGGTTCGTTGAAGCGCGCGACTTCGGTCGCGGTGAACGGATTGGCCTTGACCGCCTGGGCGCTGGCGTCGGCGGTGTCGTTGTCCTGCGCGGCGGTGTCGGGCCTGGCCGCCGCCGGCGCGGCGAACGCGGCCAGCAGCGCGGTGGAGCACACGATGGAGAGCGTCGAACGTGTCATCTGCGTTTCTCCGGAAATCGATGGCGTGGGGTTGAGGCCGGCCGAGAGTGCCATCGAAGCCGCAGCGGTCTTGCGACCGGTTCGGCAGTTCGCGGCGCAGGCGTCGACGCTGCCGCGATTCGCAACCGCGATCACGCGGGCAATGGGGTGTTCGCGCTAGGAAATCGTAAGCGCGCCGTGCGCGGAACACGACGCAGTTCTCACGATCGCGCGCATGCGTTTCGCACGGCGCGATGCAGCATGGATGCGTTTGTGCCGGTTGCGTATGCACAGTCGCATGAGCGGCACACGATCTGCATATCGCGCCGCGTGGGCCCGGCGGCTTCCGGTCGTCGCGGCTTTAAACCATCGCGGCTTTAAATCATCGTGCTTCAAGCCATCGCGCTGAGCGCATCGAACGGCAGCACGTCCACGTCGGTGGTGTTGGCGAGCACCCGCGCCTCGGCCTGTGCGAGCAGATCGCGATCGCCGTCGATGATCACCAGGATGCGGCCTTGCTGGATCAAGCCATCGAACTTGCGCCGGATCGGATCGGGCAGGGCCGAACCCATCAACGCCGAGGCCCAGCATCCGACCAGGCCGCCGGCCACCGTCGCGGCCGCGGCGCCGGCGAGGGTCAGGCCGATCGGTGCGATCACCACCGCGGCCAATCCGGCGAGCAACCCGGCCGCGCTGCCGTAGCCCGCGCCGCGCACGGCCGCCGGCATCAGGTCGGTGTCGGCTTCCTTGCGCTCGTTGGGGATCGAAGTCAGTTCGATATCCGAACGCGCGATCAGCAGAATATCGCGGTCGTCCACGCCGGCTTCGCGCGCCGCGTCCATCGTGGCCTGGGCGGTGACGAGATCGGGTGTGCTGAATACGTGGCGAGTTTTCATGACGGTCTCCCGGGCGCTCGCGAGCGGACAGCGAGCGCCGCTTGACCGCGTCGGCGGACGACGCGGATCGCACCGGACCGGGTCCAACGGCCAGTCCGGGCCCTGCGCCGAGCATGTGCCGGATCGGGTTAGTCGGCGGTGATGGGGCGCGTTGCTTGAGTGGCCCGCACAGTCATTGCTGCGCTGCCGCAGATCCTCGGACGCGGACACTCGGCCAGCCTCGGTAAGGCGTGAGAAACATCAATGGACGTCCCCGCATCGCGCCACTCTTCAGTCGACCAGCACCGCGAAACTGCAAGGGGTGTACAACACCTCGCAGTTGGTCGAGTTCGCGTTGCAGTCCTTCTGCGCGCGTTCCGAAGCCTCTTCGATACTGCCGGCGCTGCTGGTCGCCACGAAATCGGCGCCCAACGCGACGGCGGCGCAACCGTTGCGGTAAACCAACAGCGTCTTTTTGCATTCCTGCGCGGATCCGCCGCGAGTCTGACAATCCTTGAGAGCTGCGTTCTTCGCGTCGCGACTGCTGCTCTTGTCCGCCGCCGTCCCCATCTTCTGGGCGACGCCATCGATGGCGATAGCGCCCCAGCGATCGAGCCAACGCGGCTGCCTCACGTTGGGCTGCTGCTGGATCGGACTCGGCCCGCCGACACCGTAACCGGGCTGCGGCACGCAGATCGGACCGGGTTGCCGGCCGATCGGCGCCTGGCCGTCGGGACAACCCTGCTCGGCCTGCGCCACTGCGGCCCACGACGCGCTTGCCAGCAACAGGCCACATGCAATGAGATTGCGCGTAATCACGGTCGATCCTTCGAGGTGAGATAGGGCGCGAGCCTATCGCAATTCAATAGCAATGAACGTGGGTGGGATTCGCATCGGCCTGGGAACAAAACCGTCCGCGCCATCGACGTTTCCGAGTCTGCGCCCTTGAACGGCAGCGTCGTCTTCCAATGGAGACCCGTGCGCCTTGTGATTCGACCGTGCTCGGATTCGGCGCGTTCTGTGCCTGCGATGGGCCGGTGTTCGGCGTGGTCGGACGGCAGCCCGTGCTGCCGGCATAATCCGCAGGCATGCCCGCGCCCGGCTGGGCCGCCCGCGAGCCCATGGCGTTGCAGGCGCCAGGCGTACCGAGCAGACCCTGGAAGAACATCGCGGCCATTGGCGGAGCGCTAAGCTGTAGCCCATTCCTGCCGGCCCCGCGAGGCGCGCGATGTTGCCCAGTGTCGAAGTTGACTGTCCCTATTGCGGCGAGCCGATCGAGTTGATCGTCGACGATTCCGCCGGCGATCAGCGTTATATCGAAGACTGCCAGGTGTGCTGCCGGCCGATCGTGGTCGCGGTCAGCGTCGACGACGACGGCGAGCCGCGGGTCGATGTCTACGCCGAGGACGAAGCGTGATCCACGCAGTTGTCAGCATCAACACTGCGCGACGCTCCACCGCGTCCGTCGCGGCGATAGCCACGCGCCGAACGAGACTGCATTGACCGTGACGCCGCCCGCAGCGCGTGGATCAATCAGCATCCGTCCCGAACGGCTCGACACGCGCACGCTCAATCGCGCATTGCTGGCGCGGCAATCGCTGCTGGAACGCAGCGCGGCCTCGCCGCTGGCGATGATCGAACAATTGGTCGGCTTGCAGGCGCAGGCGCCGAATCCGCCGTACCTCGGCCTGTGGACGCGGCTGCGCGAATTCGCGCTCGACGATCTGACCCAGGCCATGCGCGCGCGCCGGGTCGTGCGCGCGACCATGATGCGCGGCACCTTGCATCTGGTCAGCGCCGACGACTACCGCGCGCTGCGTCCGGTATTGCAGCCGGTGCTGCAGCGTTTGTCCTTGCAAACCGCGCATGCCAAGGCCTTGCGCGGCCTGGAGCTGGACGAATTGCGCGAAGCCGGCATCGACGCGCTGCGCGCGGGTCCGCTCAGTGCGACCGCGCTCGGCGAGGCCTTGCGGGCGCGCTGGCCGTCGCACGACACCGCCGAGTTGGCGAAGCTGGTGCGCAGCGTCGAACTGCTGGTGCATGTGCCGCCGGCCGGGGTGTGGGATTCGCATCAGGCCGCGACCTTCGCCGTCGCGCACGCTTGGCTGGGCACGCCGATCGCGCAGGCCGCCGACGAAGACGCCGCTGATGCGATGCTGCTGCGCTATCTGGCCGCGTTCGGTCCGGCCAGCGCGCGCGATGCGAGCGCATGGTCGGGCCTGACCGGCACGCGCGAGCGCCTGCAACGCCTGCGTCCGCGCCTGCGTGTGTTTCTCGACGAGACCGGCATCGAGTTGTTCGATCTGCCCGATGCGCCCAGGCCCGCGCCCGACACGGTGGCGCCGGTGCGTTTGTTGCCGGAGTTCGACAACGTGTTGCTGGCGCATCGCGATCGCTCCCGCATCTTCGACGAGAACTTGCGCGCGGCGATCTTCAGCCGTAACGGTCTGGTCGCCGCGACGGTGTTGATCGACGGCTTCGTCGCCGGGGTGTGGAAGCTGCAGCGCGAAGGCGATACCGCGACGCTGATGGTCGAAACCTTCAAGCGGCCGCGGGCCGCGGATCGCACCGCTCTGCAACACGAGGCCGAATGCTGTCTGCGAGTCGCGGCGCCCGGGTATTCGCGACATGAGGTGCGTTTGTCCGTGCTCGGTGCCTAGCGATCGAGCCGCGGCCTTGGGCGTGCGACGCATCGTCTGAATGCATGCGCTGGAGCCGGCGGCCGGCCGTGTCGCGTCGGTCTACAGCTTCGGGGGCGGAGCCATCGCTCGCGATAACAACGGCAAGCGCCGGCCCGCAATGCTGGCGCACGACGGGCACGTTGCGCGAAGCGCCTCGCGTTTGGCGGTCTGGTTGCGGATAGCCGCGATTGCTCACATCGAATCATCCGGCCGTCCGCCGGACTCAAGCCGATCACCTCGTTGACAGCTCGATTCGTAAAGGTTGTGTTCCGTTCAGGCAAATCTCCCGCGCGAGGCAATCGCGGAATCTCGCCGCATGTCACGTTTTACCGCGTTTTCGGCCCGCGCCGCGCCGTCGTCCTAGCGCCTGTGCCGCGCCGTGTGGTTAAGCGAACGTAGCTTTAACACCCGCGTCCGCGGTTTTGTTCAGACGCGCGGCGGCAAGGTTGGGGCCGTGCGGTAAGCGCCCTGCGCAACAAGCGACGCCGATCGACGGCTCGCACCGCGCAGCACAGCACACTCATTCCAGGAGACACGACTCATGAACTTCACCAACCGCAAGTCGCTGATCGGTACGTTGGCTCTGGTTGCTTCGCTGTCCGCCCCGATGGCGTTCGCGCAAACCGCCGAACAGGCGCCGCCGACCGAAGCGGCGACTCCGGCCACTGGCGCCCAGGATGCTGGCGCGGCGACCGACGCGCAGGCCACCGCGGCCGCGCCGCAGAAGAAGAGCTGGTCCGACGTCGACGGCGACAAGGACGGCAATCTGAGCAAGACCGAAGCCTCCGCCGTGCCGGCGCTGGGTCAGGTGTTCGATCAGGCCGATTCCGACGCCAATGGTTCGCTGACACCGGACGAATACAAGAATTACGTCGCCAAGGTCCAGTCCAGCGGCGGCAGCAAGAAGGGCGGCTGATTCCGGCCGCGCCCTTGGGGTGTAGGTTGTACCTGCGTTGTGGGGAGGGCGGCTTAGGCCGCCCTCTTTTTTTGTTTGCGCCGTCAGGGGGCTTGTCGGTAGGGGCTGACGATGTGTGCGGACGATTCGTTTGGGTGGTTGCCTTTTGCGGTAAGGGCAACAGCAAAGGCAAAAGCGAATCCCCCTGGCCCCCCTTTTGCAAAGGGGGGAACCCGGCTCGGAGTGACGCCAGGAGGTGCGGTGTCGTTGATCGGCGGGTGGTTCCAGCGCCAACCCGGCAACCACTGCAATGCGCGCGGGCGCATAATGCCGCCCATGAACTCCCGTACCCCCGTGGCGGATTCGCGTATCCGCATGATCGGTTTCGATGCCGACGACACCCTCTGGCGCAGTCAGGACTACTTCGATCAGGCCCAGCTCGATTTCGAACGCATCGTCGGCGGCTATGTCGACCTGCGCGATGCGCGCTTGCACGAGCGCCTGTACGAGATCGAGAAACGCAACATCGGCATCTTCGGCTATGGCGTCAAGGGCATGGTCCTGTCGATGATCGAGGCCGCGGTCGAGATCACCGGCGAACGCATCAGCGCCGCCGATCTGCACCGCATCGTCGAGCTGGGCAAGGACCTGCTGCGGCATCCGGTCGAAATGCTGCCGGGCATCCCCGAGGCGGTGGCGCAGATCGCCGCCGAGTTCGAGGTGGTGCTGATCACCAAGGGCGATCTGTTCCATCAGGAAGCCAAGGTCCGGCAGTGCGGCCTGGCCGACCTGTTCCAGCGCATCGAGATCGTCAGCGAGAAAGACACCCAGACCTATGCGCGGCTGCTGCGCGTATTCGATCTGCCGGCCCAGCGCTTCGTGATGATCGGCAATTCGCTGCGCTCGGACATCGCGCCGGTGCTCGCGCTCGGCGGTTGGGGCATCCACATCCCGTACCACACCACCTGGGCGCACGAGAACGAGGCCGAGATCGCCGCCGACGCGCCGCGGCTGCGCCGGGTCGACCAGGCCGCCGAACTGCCTCAGGCGGTGCGCGAGCTGGCGCGGGTCGCTGCGGCCTGAGGCCGCGCGCTCGGGTCGACGCCGGTCGCGTGTAGGCCGTGCGCCGGCCCTATGCCGGCGTTGGCCATGGCAACGCCGGCTGAGCGGCTTCGGCGCGGGCCCGAATCATTAAAAACCGGTTCACTGTCGCGGGCTCACAGTCGCAGCGTGCCTGCCGACGATGCAGGCTTCTCAGGAGACCGACATGATTGCCCTGTCCCGCTGGCTTGCCCCCGTCGTACTCGCCCTGGGTTTGGGCGCGGTGGCGATGGTGCCGGCGCCGGCCCGCGCCGATGATCAGCTGGCTCGCGTGATCGTCGACATCGCCGACGTCATCGTGCGCAACAACACCCCGTACTACCGTTACGGCAATTACGGCTACGCCGACCGGCTGGTGGTGGTCAACGACCGCTGGGGCCGCCCGACCTATTACCGCAACGTCCCGCGTTACGTCGGCTATCGCCCGGCCCCGCCGCCGCGCTATTACGGCTACAACAACGGTTACAACAACAATCGCTATTACGATCGCGATTGCAACCGCCACGGCAAGTGCCGCGTGACTTATTACGATGCGCGCCGCGACCGTCGCGACGATTACCGTCGCTACGACCGCTACGACCGTCACGATCGCGACGACCATCGTGGTCGCCACGACAACGGCCGCTGGCGCGATCGTCACGACGACTGATTGCTGACCCCTTAGGGGTATGTGTACGACGGCGCCCGAGGGCGCCGTCTGCGCTTGCGGCCGGCAGCGCCTGGAATGCCCGGATGGCTGCGTCGGTATCGCCGGATCTCGTGATCGCCGGGTCCCTTGCGCGGCGCCGGATGGTAGCCTGCCGCTTCCCGTCGCCGTGGTGGCGCGTCCCCCGATTCCACCCGAACGATTCCACTCGAACGATTTCGCCCCGAGGTCCGCCATGCGTTCCGTCACCGCATCCGCCGTCCCATCCGCCCGTCGTCCGCGCCGCATGATCCTGGCCGCGGTGTTGCTGGCCGCGATCGCCTTGCCGGGCGCCGCATCGGCGCGTGACACCATCACCTGCAAACTCAAATTCTCCATGTCGGGCTGGTCGGTGTTCTACAAGACCTCGTCCGGCCGCGGCACCATCAGTTGCAGCAATGGCCAGAGTGCGTCGGTGAAGATCAGCGCCAAGGGCGGCGGCCTGACCGTGGGCAAGTCGCGCATCGATCACGGCACCGGCGAATTCGCCGGCGTCCACAACCTCAACGACACCCTGGGCAGTTACGCCACCGCCGAAGCCCACGCCGGCGCGTCGAAGTCGAGCAAGGCGCAGGTCATGACCAAGGGCGATGTGTCGCTGGCGCTGGCCGGTACTGGTCAGGGCTGGGACCTCGGCGTGGCGTTCGGCAAGTTCACCATTTCGCGATGAGGCAACGCCGGCGCGGTCGCGACCTGATCGCCGCGACCGCCGCCCTCGTGGTAACGGCCACGCGCGGTATCGACGTGGCTGCCGAATGAATAGCGATGCGCGCCGCGCTTTGATCCGGACCGGCCGGTCCCAACGTTCTAGACGACCCGGAGCGCGACTCGCGCCGGACCGTCCCAGGAGCCCGCCATGACCGACAAGCTCAAGACCCGTTTCTTCGCCTTGGCCGCGTCGGTCGCCGCGCTGCTCGGCACGCCGGCGCAGGCGCAGGACCTGCCGGCGGGCTGGGACCCGCGCAGCGGCGATGTCTGGGTGGACGCGTGGCTCGGCGACATCAGCCGCTACGCCACGCGTTATCGCGAACCCTTCGTCGACGAGATGGTGCGTTACTACGGCGCGCCGCGCGAACTGATCGGCGATCTGCTCGATCGACGTGGTTGGACGCCGGGCGACGTGTATTACGCCTGCGCGATCGCGCAGGTGCTGGGCCGGCCGTGCCGTTACGTGGTCGACGAATGGGATCGCGAGCATGGCCAGGGCTGGGGCGAGGTCGCGCAGCGCCTGGGCGTGAAGCCGGGCTCGGCCGAATTCCATCGGCTCAAGCGCGGTTTCGTGCCGACCTACGATCGCTGGGGCCGGCCGATCACTATCGATACCGAGTTGCACCGCGATTTCCCCAACCGGCCGTACCGCGATTATCCGCCGCCGAAGCCGCCGGCCGCGGCCAAGGCCGACAAGGGCAAAGACGAGAAGGCGAAGTCGGAGAAGGGTAAGGCCGATTCGGCCAAGGCCAAAGGCGCGGCTGCGAAAAGCCGCGCAGCGGGCGAGGGCACGGCCAAACGCCAAGGCAAGCCGACCACCGGCGAGGCCAGGCGCGACTGAGTCGCACGGGCGAATTTCGCGATGAATACGGCGGCCGCGAGGCCGCCGTTTGTGTTTCGGCCTCGGCTTCCTGCCGACGTGCTTGGGGTGCTTCCGGACAGGTCGGCACGAATCGGGCGATGCGCTTTCGTCCGCCGAAGCAGTGCCGCGGGCCGAGGCCGCGACCGGCCTTTTTCGCCTGCGACTTTGGTACTGCGGCCAGCCGCGCTCGGCGCGGCTATCATCGGGCCATGAACGATTCCGCCTCCCCCTCCGACACGCCGCCGATCGAAATCGTCGGTAACGTCCGCATCGTCGATTTCCAGCCGCGCTGGCGCGGCGATTTCGCCCGTCTCAACATCGAATGGCTGGAGCGCTGGTTCGTGGTCGAGCCGATCGATCGCGAAGTGCTCAACGATCCGGAAACCCATCTGCTCGCCGGCGGCGGTCGCGTGCTGTTCGCGGTCGACGAGGCCGACCGCGCGCTCGGCACGGTGGCCTTGCTGCGTTACGACGACGGCCTGGTCGAACTGACCAAGATGGCGGTCGAGCCCGGTCTACGCGGCGGCGGCATCGGCCGCAAGCTGATGGCCGGGGCGATCGCCGCGTTCCAGGACATGGGTGGGCGCGAGTTGTTTCTGGAGTCGAGCCATCGGCTGGGGCCTGCGCTGAAGTTGTACGAAAGCGTCGGCTTTCGCCATCATCCGGCGCCGCGTCCGGGCTCGCATTACCAGCGGGCGGATGTGTACATGATCTGGGAAGCGCCAGCGGCAAGCTGATGCGCGTGATCGCTGGTCGATCGTGGCGGTGACGTTGCGCGGGATTTTCGTCGGTTGCTAATTGCGATTGCTGCGCACGGGTTGCGTCGTTGCCGGGATGTCGCGGTCGCGGCTTGCGCCGCTCCTACAGGGGGTTGCATGGGACTCCGCGGCGGACGGTATCCGACTGTAGGAGCGGCGCGAGCCGCGACCGCGACACATCGCTTGCGACGTTGCCGAGAGATCGCGATGGCGTGTGACTACACAACGACTTCGTCGGCTTGCCGCTGCTGCAAATCCCACATCTGCGCGTACACGCCATTTTTCGCCAGCAACTGCGAATGGGTGCCGCGTTCGAGGATGCGGCCGGCGTCCATCACCAGGATCTGGTCGGCGTCCATCACCGTCGACAGCCGATGCGCGATCACCAACGTGGTGCGGCCGACCGCGAGCCGGTCGAGTTCGGACTGGATCGCGCGTTCGGATTTTGAATCCAGGGCCGAGGTGGCTTCGTCGAAGATCAGGATCGACGGGTTCTTGAGCAGCGCGCGCGCGATCGCCACGCGCTGTTTTTCGCCGCCCGACAGCTTGAGCCCGCGTTCGCCGACCGGCGTGTCGTAGCCGTCGGGCAGGCCGACGATGAAGTCGTGGATATGCGCGGCGCGCGCGGCGGCTTCGACTTGGGCGTCGTCGGCCTCGGGCCGGCCGTAGCGGATGTTGTAGCCGATGCTGTCGTTGAACAGCACGGTGTCCTGCGGAACGATGCCGATCGCGCCGCGCAGCGAGGATTGTGTCAACGCGCGCAGGTCGTGGCCTTCGATTTCGATCGCGCCGGAGTCGACGTCGTAGAAGCGGTACAGCAGCCGCGCCAGAGTTGATTTGCCCGAGCCCGAATGGCCGACCACGGCCACGGTGGCACCGGCCGGGATGTCGAAGTCGATGCCCTGCAGGATTTCGCGGCGCGGGTCGTAGCCGAAGCGCACGTTGCGGAACGCGACCCGCGGCCGCGCCGACGCCAGCGTCTGCGCATCCGGCGCGTCGCGCACGTCCTGGCGCTCGTCGAGCAGGCCGAACAGCCGCTCCATATTGGTCAGCGCCTGCTTCACTTCGCGATACATCATGCCGAGCATGAACAATGGCGCCGACAGCTGTAGCAGATAGGCGTTGACCAGGACCAGGTCGCCGACCGTCATCTCGCCGCGGGCCACGCCGCGCGCGGCCAGCCACATCATCGCGGTGACGCCGAGCGCGACCACCAGGCTCTGGCCTAGGTTGAGCACGGCCAGGGTCTTGATCGAGATGACCTGGGCGTTCTCCAACTGGCGTAGGTTGTCGTCGTAGCGCCGCGCCTCGTGGTCTTCGTTGTTGAAGTATTTGACCGTTTCGTAATTGAGCAGCGAGTCGACCGCGCGTTCGTTGGCGTGGGTGTCGGCCTCGACCTGGGCGCGGTAGTAACGCGTGCGCCACTCGGTCACCGAGAACGTCCACAGCCCGTACAGCAGCAGAGTCGCGATCGCGATCGCGGCGAAACGCCAGTCGTAGATCCACACCAGCACGGTGGTGACCATGGCCACTTCGAGCAGTACCGGAATGATCGTGTAGATGGTCCAGTCCAGCAGGTCGGCGATCGCGCTGCCGCCGCGCTCGACATCGCGGGCGACGCCGCCGGTGCGGCGGGCGAGGTGGAACTTCAGGCTCAGCCCGTGCAGATGCTGGAACACCTGCAGCGTCACCTGGCGCGAGGTGCGCGCCATCACCCGCGCGAACACGACTTGGCGCAGCTCGGTGAACAAGGTCACGCCGATGCGCGCGGCGCCGTAGGACAGCAACAGGCCGACCGGCAGCAGCAGCGGGGTCAGCGGCACGTTGAGCCGGTCGATGAGCTGCTTGAGCGCCATCGGCACGTACAGATTCAGCAGCTTGGCCGCGAACACCATCGCCAGGGCGATCGCGATCCGGCCCAGGTAGGGGCGCAGGTACGGCGCGAGCGAGGTCAGCACCGACCAATCGCCGCGATGGCCGGCGGCGCGCGCGAGCGGTGTGACCTCGGCGGCGGAGTCGACGGCAGCGCCTGGCTCGGCCGCGTGCGGGTCGACGGCGGCTGGCTCGGCGGCGGGTGGAACCCGCGGTGGCGTGGCGGACATGCGGTCCTTCGCGAAGCGGTTCGCGCGGTATCGGGGCAGGCGAGCATAGGACCTCAAGCCCGCTTCAGGTCAAGCCACGCGCGTGCCGATGCGGAAAGTGCGGCCGGCCGCGGTCGAATGTGCCTGCCGGGCATGGCATTCTGCTCCGGTCCGCGCGGTAAGGACGCAGGCCGGCGCGGGTGCGCCACGGCGCTGCGGCCGTCCGCGCCCTTCCTGCAAGGAGTCCTTCAGGCATGAAAGCCTCAATCGTCGCCGTTCTGAGCATGCTGTTGCTGAGCTTCAACGCCAGCGCCCAGAACCGGGCCAGCAAGCTGCCCTATCCGTTCATCGAGCCCGACACGGACGCCGAGCCGCTCAAGGTCCAGGCCTGTTTCCTGCTGTACGACATGAGCGCGGGCGAGATCCGCCGCACCCCGTCGCCGGCCTGCAAGCGCCGGGTCACGCCGGCGGCGACCTTCGATATTCCGCACGCCCTGGCCGGGCTCGACGGCAGCATCGTGCGCGCCGGCCAGCCGCTGGCCGGCAGCGGCACCCATTCGCTCGACACCGCGCTGATGTATTCGTCGACCGAGTACTTCCAGTTCATCGCCCAGCGCCTGGGCGAGACCCGCGAACGCGAGTACATGAACCGCTTCAACTACGGCAACGCCGACACCAGCAGCGGCGCCAACTTCTGGATGGGAGGTTCGCTGCAGATTTCGCCGGACGAACAGATGCTGTTCCTGCGCCGCTTCTTCAGCGAGCAATTGCCTGTCAACAAACAGGCCATGGCCGACGTGCGCGCCGGCCTGCGGCAACCGCCGGGCGCCCTGATCGGCAATTACGGCGCGATCGGGATCGGGCGTTATCCCGCGCGCAGCGATGTCTCGGTGGTCGCCAAGAGCGGGTCGGCGGTGATGGCCGGCAGCGAAGCGGTGCGCTGGCAGGTCGGCCAGATCACCCGCGGCACGCGTTCGCTCGTGTTCGTCAGCTGCGTGACCGGGCCGTTGAACCTGCCCGAGGGTGCCGCGGCGACCTTCGCCGCGAACGAGCTGCGCGCCGCCAGCGTGCTGTGACCGCGGCGGCAGCGGCCGTCGCCGCTGTCGCATGCACTCGATCGCATATCCGTCTCGCCGCGCCGCGCGCGGCGTGCGCCTGCGTATCGCGCGCCTATCGCGCGCGTGGCGGTGGCCGCGATGTTTCAGGCATGAATCGTATCCGCCGGCGGCAACACAGCATTCCAGCCCGAACCGGCGCGGTTGTGCGGTTTGGTGACGCGTTTCATGGACCTGTGGCGGTGGCAGCGGTTAACCCTGATCGCGCAGCCGCAGGCTGCGGCACAGGACGGCCCGCAGCCTGGTGGACGACACCTCGTCGGTTCGCGTCCGTGTCTCATTCGACCTAACAGGAGGTTTAGTCATGGGTGCTACCCGCCTCGATTTCGAAAAGACCGTGCTCGAAAAGCCGAAGTACATCCCCGCCACCGAAGCGCTGCGCATCAGCAGTGCCGCGTCCGGCGTGGACTTCAAGGTCGCGATGAACGAGCTCAATGCGCCGACCGCGCAGGAGCAGGCGTTCCTGGACGAGTTCGCAAAGTAAGCGCTGAACCCGCATGGCGCGCGCAGCGTCGCGCGCCATGCGTTCGCGCTCATGCACCGCATGCACTTCGGCGAGGAACAAGGAATGATTCCGTACGAACGAGAGCGCAGCCTGGACGAGGCCAACCGCATCATCCACGCCTGCATCGCGCGGCGCGGCTGGAGCGCGGATACCGGCGAGTTCGGCCGTGGCCTGGTCACGATCAAGTGCGCCTTGCACGATGCGCAGGGACGATTGCTCAGTCGCGGTTCCGGCAAGGGCGAGCCCGCCGCTTCGTTGACCGGTGCCTTGTACGAAGCGGTCGAACACTACTACTGCCGCGCGTCCGCGCTGGCCACCGCGCCGCGGTTCGTGTCGGCGCGCGAACTCGCCGACGACCCGCGCTGCGCCGGCTTGCCGTTCGTATCCGAGTTCGCCGATCAATCGCAACGCCATCTGGCCTGCCGCCAGTACGCGTCGTATTCGGGCCGAGCCGATCTGGACGTGCCGTTGTTCATGGTATTCCCCGATTATCCGCCCGCGCCCGAACTGCGCGATCCGCGCGATGATTTCGATTACCACAGCGCGACCCGCTACAGCTCCAACAGCGGCACCGCGATCGGCGCCAGCTTCGAGGAAGCCGCGTTGCACGGCATCGGCGAGATCGTCGAACGCGATGCGTGGGCGTTGTTCATGCTCGCGCACTATCTTGGCGCACCGGCGCGTTACGGCCGCTTGATCGAGCCTGCCTCGCTGCCGGCCGAGCTTGCGCGCATCCACGAGTTGGCGCAGCGTCGTCTCGAGCGTCGGGTGCTGCTGATCGACGTGACCAGCGATCTGGCCTATCCGGCCTTCATCGCCACGACCCAGGAACGATTGGCCGAGGAAATCGTGTTCCCGCACGGCTGCGGCGCATCGCCGTATGCCGCGCACGCGGCGACGCGCGCATTGACCGAGCTGACCCAGTGCGTGGACATCAAGGAAAACGCGCCGCATCTGGTCGAACTCGATCAGCTCGCCCTGGATCTGCTGCTGGACTACCCCAAGCTGCGCGCCTGCGTGATGGGCGAGATCGATCCGCGACGCCTGCATCACGCCGACTGGGACTATCCGCAGTTGCCGTGGCAGCCGCCGAAGCAATTGCTGCCGCAGGTCGTGGCCGATCTGGAAGCGCGTGGCATCGGCCTGTACCACGCGATCAATCACCAGGAAGGCGACGAGTTCTGCGTGGTCAGCAGTGTGTCGATGGAGCTGGAGCGTTTCTTCCTCGCCAGCACCGGCCTGTTGATGGCGCCGGGCCGGCGTGGGCGCGAGTGTCTGGCGCGTCAAGCATTGGCGGCGCAGACGCAGCGCGAGCCGCAGCCCCAGGAGGCTTGATCCCCAAGCCTGATCGCCGCGCGGCGCGCCTGGATCACATCCCGGCGCGCAGTTGTTCCCAATCCAGCCCGAACCGCGCCAGATACTTGCGCAGCCGGTCGGCGTCGTTGCTGCTGGCCTTGAGCGAACGCGACACCGCGAACAGCTCGCGCCCGGCCTGCGACAGGTTCTTCGCCTGCCGGCATACGCGCAGCACGTCGTCCAGCTGCACCCGGTCGAAGCGATCGAGTTGCGCCGCGCCTTCGCCGAGCATCTCGTCGAGCAGCGATCGCTGCGCGCCCGCGCCATGCCACTGCCGACGCAGGCGTTCGATTTCCTCGTCGACCAGATCCAGGCGAATACGGCCGCCGTCGGCCAAGGTCGCCAGCCGCATCACCGACGCGCCCAGGTCGCGGAAATTACCGCCCCAGGTCGCTTCGCCGCTGCGCGCGAAGCTCAGATAACGTTCGCGCGCTTCGCGGTTGAAGGTCACCCGTTGGCGATTTTCGCGTGAGTGACGTTCGAGTTCGAAATCCAGGTTCGGCTCGATGTCCTCGGCGCGTTCGGCCAGGCCGGGCAGGCGATAGGTCCACAAGTTCAGGCGCGCGAGCAGGTCGTCGCGGAAGCGGCCTTCGTGCACCGCGGCCTGCAGGTCGCGGTTGGTGCCGGCGATCAACTGGAAATCGCTTTCGACTTCCTTGTCGCCGCCGACCGGCAGGAAGCGTTTTTCCTCCAGCGCGCGCAGCAGCATCGCCTGCTCGTCCTGGCCGAGTTCGCCGATCTCGTCGAGAAACAACAGGCCCTGATGCGCCGAACGCAGCAAGCCGGCGCGATCGGTCGAAGCACCGGTGTAGGCGCCCTTGATATGGCCGAACAAGGTGCTCATCGCGCCGTCGCCGCGCAGGGTCGCGCAATTCACTTCGACGAAACGGCCGGGCAACTGGTGCTTCTGCTTCTTCAGTTCGAACACACGCCGCGCGAGCTGGCTCTTGCCGGCGCCGGTCGGGCCCATCAACAGCATCGGCGACTTCGAGCGCGTGGCCACGGTCTCGATCTGCTCGATCATGCGGTTGAAGGCGGGATTGCGTGTGGCGATGCCGCTCTTGAGCAGGTCGCGATCGTGCAGCCGTTCCTGCGCGAAACGCTGGGCGATGCGGTCGTACCGCGACAGGTCCAGGTCGATCACCGCATACGTGCCCGGCGCCTCGCCGGTCTGTTTGCGCGGCGGCGCGGTCTGCAGCAGGCGTCCCGGAAACAATCGGCTTTCGGTCAACAGGAACCAGCAGATCTGGCTGACGTGAGTGCCGGTGGTGATGTGGACGTAGTAGTCCTCTTCCTCGGGCTGGAAGTCGTAAGCGCGCACGAAGTCGTGCAGCACGCCGTAGACGGACTCGAAATCCCAGGGATCGGCGAGGAAGGTGTCGTGACGCCGCACCTGGGTTTCCGGCGAGACCTGGGCCAGGTCCTGCGCGACCAGATGGGCGAGCTTGCCGAAGCGGCGCTCGTCGACGATCAGTTCCAGGCGGTGGAGCAGGAAGTCCTCGTGCATGCCCAGCGAGACGGTGGGGCGCCATTTTTCCCAGCGGCCCGGGCCGGAGGCGGCGTCGAGTTGGGTGCCGAGCATGCCGATGATGACTTGGCGCTTCATTGGGATATCTGTATGGATAAATTTATATCTGACAGTATAGATATATCTCTGTCGGGTTTCCGAGCTGCCGACCCGATAACGATGGAAATATCTATTTATTCAACTGGTTAGCTATCGCGGCGAGAAGTTGGCACGGCGCTTGCTCTAGTACAGGCAAGTCCCAACCCGGAATACCCCGATGGCCAACCTCAACCTCTTCGCTTCGACCCGCGGCCCGGCGCTGCCGGCGGCCACCTCGCGCAATGAGGCCGGTGGCCTGGCGCATGCGCGCCGCCCGGAGTCGGCGCTGGCGCTGTACGCGGCCACCGGCTGCTTGAACAACACCTTCTACGCCAGCGCCGAGCAGCAACTCGATCACGTATTGAAGCTGTGCGCGCAGGTCGAGCCGGCGTTCGTCGCCAAGACCGCGATCTATACCCGCCAGCGCGGCCATATGAAGGACATGCCGGCGCTGTTCCTGGCCAGCCTGACCGGCCGCGACGGCGAGGCGTTCGAGCGCGCGTTCGGCCGGGTGATCGACAACGGCCGCATGCTGCGCAACTTCGTCCAGATCGTGCGCAGCGGGCAGGTCGGTCGCAAGTCGTTGGGCTCGCGTCCCAAGCGGCTGGTGCGACAGTGGCTCGATCGCGCTTCGGTGGATCAGTTGTTGAACGCGGCGATCGGCAACCAGCCTTCGCTCGCCGACGTGATCAAGATGGTCCACCCGAAGCCGGCCGATGCCGAGCGCGCCGCGCTGTATGCGTGGTTGATCGGCAAGCCGGTCGACGAGGCGGTGTTGCCGGCCAAGGTGCGGGCGTATGAGGCGTTCAAGCGCTCGCAGTCCACGCCGATGCCGAAGCTGCCGATGCAGTACTTCAGCTCGTTGCCGCTGACCAAGTCGCATTGGATCCATCTGGCGCGGACGGTGTCGTGGCAGACGCTGCGCATGAACCTCAACACGTTCCAGCGCCATGGTGTGTTCGATGACAAGGCGGTGGTGTACGAAATCGTCGCGCGTTTGACCGATGCCGACGAAATCCGCAACGCCCGCGTGTTTCCGTACCAGTTGTTGAGCGCGTACCACGCCGCCGCCGATATGCCGACGCCGATCGTGGAGGCTCTGCAGGACGCGATGGAGATCGCGACCCGTCAGGTGCCGGCGCTGGAAGGCGAGGTCGTGGTCGCGGTGGACGTGTCGGGTTCGATGGCTTCGCCGGTCACCGGCTACCGCAAGGGCGCGACCACCAAGATGCGTTGCGTCGACGTGGCGGCGCTGGTCGCGGCCTGCATCCAGCGCAACCACAAGGGTGCGCGGGTGATGCCGTTCGATACCGAGGTGCGCAAGCTGCGTTTGAATCCGCGCGACAGCGTGATGACGCTGGCGATGCAGTTGGCGGGCTTGTGCGGTGGCGGTACCGCGGTCAGCGCGCCGTTGGCGCAGTTGAATCGCGATAAGTCCAAGGTCGATTTGCTGGTGCTGGTGTCGGACAACGAAAGCTGGCGCGACACCCGCAACGGCGGCGCGACCGCGACCATGCGCGAGTGGGCGCAGATCAAGGCGCGTTGCCCGGATGCGCGGCTGGTCTGCATCGACTTGCAGCCGACCGCGACCAGCCAGACGGTCGAGTCGCCGGACGTGTTGCATATCGGTGGCTTCAGCGACGCGGTGTTCGACCTGTTGGCGGTGTACGCGGCGCAGGGCGGAACGGCGGCGCGATGGGTGGAGCGGATTGATTCGATCGCGCTGTAAGCGCTGATCGATTGCAAGCGGCAACAGGACGGTGCCGCGCGGCGCAGGGACGCGCCGCGACGCGAACGAGGGATACGTTCGCGCGGACGGACCAGGACGGTCCGTCGGCCGCACGCGCCATGGAGGTGCGATGCGGTACAGGAAGGGCCGGCGGACAATAGGGTCCGCCGGCCGGCCCAGGATTCTGGTTTGGCGATGTATCGCGAATGCTTGGCGAAACTACACCTATCACGTGCCAGGTCGTGGGTTCGAATCCCACCCGTCGCAGGACGGTAGCTCAGCGGATAGAGCGGGAAAACGTTTCGTCGTTTCTAGTCGCGATATGTCGGTATGCAAGGTTTCAAGTCGTCCATTGTTCCAGCGTGTGCTTTAACTTGTCGGTGCATCGCGAATGCTTGGCGAAACTACACTCTGAATGTCCAGGTCGCGGGTTCGAGTCCCGTCCGCCGCGAAGCGGTAGCTCAGTTGGTAGAGCAGGTAAACGTTTCGTCGTTTCTTGTCGCGATGCATCGATTTTTTCAAGAATCAACGAATCCATCAGTTCGTCATTCCCGCGAACGCGGGAATCCAGTGCCTTTGCCGCTACCTGCACGAAAGTCGCTGGATGTTCGGCTCCGCCGAAGTGAAGCGCAGCCCGCGTCCGCGGGAATGACGAACTGGAGGATTGCGAGGGGCGATCCTTGCAACGCTTCAACCGTTTTACCGCTGTATCGCGAATGCCTGTGGAACTACATTGACCTGTTGTCGCGGGTTCGATCCCCGCCCGTTGCGAGACGGTAGCTCAGTCGGTAGAGCACAGAACGTTCCACGTAAACCTGGTCGCGATACATCGGCTTTTGTTTCAAACGCGTCACGACGCGAATGCGGGCGGAACTACAACCTTCCAAGTTCAAGGTTCCGTTTTTACTGGTCGCATCGTGCCGCGCCCTTTACCGCCGCGAGCGGTCGCCGTGCCCCGGGCGCTGACCAGCGCTGGCCGCATGCGCCGCGACGCTGCATCCTTCACCTTCCCGCCGGCGAGGATCGACGGCGGGAGCGAGGGCCGCAAGGCCCGCAACACAGAGAGCAAGAGCATGAACGCCAATACCAACGCCGCCGTCCACTACGACGTCATCAACGACCCGGGCTCGGTGCCGATCAAGCACTGGACCCGCGGCGTGCCGCTGGAAGACGAAGCGCGCCGCCAGTTGCAGAACATCGCCAAGCTGCCCTTCATCCACCGCTGGATCGCGGTGATGCCCGACGTGCATCTCGGCAAGGGCGCGACCGTGGGCTCGGTGGTGCCGACCGTGGGCGCGATCGTGCCGGCGGCGGTCGGTGTCGATATCGGCTGCGGCATGATCGCGGTGCGTACCACGTTGATGGCCGAGGATCTGCCGGATCAGTTGGGCGAAGTGCGCGCGGCGATCGAGAAAGCGGTGCCGCATGGCCGCACCGTCGGCCGCGGTCTGCGCGACAAGGGCGCCTGGGCGAACCCGCCCGAGGCTTCGTTGCAGCGCTGGTCGGGCCTGCACGCGGGCTTCGATCGCATCATCGCCAAGCATCCGAAGCTCGAGCGCAGCAATCACTTGAATCACCTGGGTACGCTTGGCACCGGCAACCACTTCGTCGAGGTCTGCCTGGACGAGGAGAACCGCGTGTGGTTCATGCTGCACTCGGGTTCGCGTGGGGTCGGCAATGCGATCGGCAGCCACTTCATCGAACTGGCCAAGCAGGACATGCGCCGCTGGATGATCAATCTGCCGGATCAGGACCTGGCCTATCTGCCCGAGGGTAGCGATCACTACAACGATTACGTGCACGCGGTCGAGTGGGCGCAGCAGTTCGCGCGCAGCAACCGCGAGATCATGATGAAGCATGTGGTCGACGCGGTGCGCACGGTGATCGCCAAGCCGTTCGAGGCCCAGGCCGAGGCGGTGAACTGTCACCACAACTACGTCAACCGCGAGCACCATTTCGGCAAGGACGTGCTGGTGACCCGCAAGGGCGCGGTGAGCGCGCGCAAGGGCGAGTTGGGCATCATCCCGGGCAGCATGGGCGCCAAGAGCTTCATCGTGCGCGGCCTCGGCAACGCCGACAGCTTCCACAGCTGCAGTCACGGCGCGGGCCGGGTGATGAGCCGCACCGAGGCGAAGAAGCGCATCAGCCTGGAGGATCACGCCAAGGCGACCGCGCACGTGGAATGCCGCAAGGATGCCGAGGTGGTCGACGAGTCGCCGGCCGCCTACAAGTCGATCGACGCGGTCATGGCCGCGCAGAGCGACCTGGTCGAAATCGTGCATACGCTGCGGCAGGTGGTGTGCGTCAAGGGCTGATGCCGTGGCGCGGATGAAGTTGGTCCGCGCGCGGGTCGGCGATACACATGGACGGTGTTGGCCGTTCGACGAAATTGGATAGACAAAGGAGTGCGGGCGTCCGCAAGGCCGCCCCGAGTCATGGATCGCAAGATGGAATTGATCGAAATCAGCGGGATCGAGGGCGGCGGACAGCTGCTGCGTACCGCATTGAGTCTGAGCCTGTGCACCGGCACCGCGTTCGAGATGCAGCACATCCGCGCCAAGCGTTCGCGCCCGGGCTTGATGCGCCAGCATCTGACCGCGGTCGGTGCGGCCGCGCAGATCGGCTGCGCGCATGTCGATGGCGCGCAATTGGGCGCGACCACGCTGCGTTTCATCCCGGGCGCGGTCAATCCGGGGCGTTACCGTTTCTCGATCGGCACCGCCGGTTCGGCGACGTTGGTGATGCAGACGGTATTGCCGGCGCTGTGGTCGTGCGACGGGCCGTCCGAGGTGACCATCGAGGGCGGCACCCACAACCCGCTCGCGCCGTGCGCGGACTTCATCGCCGAGGCCTACCTGCCGGCCTTGCGGCGCATGGGCGTGGACACCGAATTCGCCTTGCTGCGTCACGGCTTCTTCCCGGCCGGTGGCGGCGCCTTGCAGCTGCGGGTCGCGCCGAACGCGCAACTGCGCACGCATGTGTTCGATCAGCGCGACCCGGCGCCGCAACTGGACGCGACCGCATTGCTGTCGGCCTTGCACGACCAGATCGGCCAGCGCGAGTTGCAGGTCGTCGCCGAACGTTTGGGTCTGGCGCCCGAGCATCAGCACCTGCGTCGCGCCGCGCTCGCGCAGAGCCCGGGCAATGTGCTGATGCTGCGTGTGCAGGGTGAGCAGCAGCACACCGAATTGTTCACGGCCTTGGGCGAGCGCGGTCTCAGCGCCGAGCAGGTCGCGATCGGCGTGGTCAAGCAGGTATCGGACTACCTGGCGTCGAGCGCCGCGGTCGGCGAGCACTTGTCCGATCAGTTGCTGTTGCCGATGGCGCTGGCCGGCGGCGGCGAGTTCACCACCGCGTTCATCAGCGATCACCTGTCGAGCAACGCGCGCCTGATCGAGAAGTTCCTGCCGGTGGAGATCGATTGGGTGCAGGTCGAGCACAAGTGCTGGCGCGTCACCGTGCGCTCTTGACGGATCGGTCGCCGCGGGGCGGCCGATCTGTCGTCTTCCGCGCTCAGGGTGGAGCCAGCAGAATCGAATCGAACGCCATGGGCTCGGGCCGCTGCGCGGAAAAAGCATCGATGAACGTTGCTGGGTCCTCGAAGCCGAGCGCGAAGACCTGATCGGGCCGATGGTCCCACCAACGGGTCGACAGCAGCGCGGGAATCAGCTCATGGGCGATGCGGAAGCCGATGATGACGGCCGGGTTGCCGCCCACGATCGCGTAGGGCGGCGTGCTCTTGGTGACCGTGCTGTTGGCCGCGACGATACTGCCGGTGCCGAGCGTGATGCCCATGGCCAGGGTCACGTTGGCGCCGATCCACACATCGTGTTCGATGACCGGGCCCGGTTTTTCGCCGCCTACCTGGAATTTTTCCGCGAACTTCCGCACCGCATCGGTGACGTGATCGGCGAACAGATGATTGTGCGGCCGAAACGTCATCGCCGAGGTGGTGATGGCATGGGTGGGATGATGGGAGTCGATGAAGCGAAGGCCGGTGGAAATGGAGCAATAGCGGCCTACCCTCAGATAGTCCGGCAGCGGCGAATAGGAATAACTGAAGGCGCCGATACTGCACAGGCCGCTCGACGGCATGCCGCCGACCATCGGCGCGTAGGCGCCACCGTACAGCCCGACGTTCTGTTCGATCGTCAGCTGCCTCGACAGCGTGATGGTCTGATCTTCGCGCAGCCATCCGTATTGGCCGGCGGCGGGCGCCGGAGAATTGAACCGCAGCAGGATGCGCCTGGAAAATAAGTCGTCGAGCAGGGCCTGGGTTACGGTGAGATTGAACGGCATGATGATCTTCGACAGGTACACGATCGGGGTGTTAGGCGCTTTGTCGCGGCGTGCAGCGACAGTGACGCATCAGTCGGCCGATCCTATCGGCGTTTTCGGGGCGATGCGAGGCGGCTGGAACGGTCGTATGCGTCGGGCATGGATCAAGCATGTTTGGAATGCGCGCATTCGACTCAAACGATGCACATCGCCTGCACTGCGCACGCATTGCGCAATGGACGTTGCTATGTCGAGACATGCAGCGTAAACCGGCTGCGATCGCGCGGCTTATTACTCGCTCATGCGGTGCGCGCCTGTCGGGCGAGCCGAAAAGACCCGCCGATACGGCGAGCATGCAATTGACACGTAAGCGCATTAGTTCCACTGCGTCGGCTCGGTCGAGTGCGAGCTTGCACCGCGTCGTCGAACGCGCTCATTGCCGATGACGGCAGGCGCGTCGGCGGCGGCGCGGTCACGCCACCGCCAGGTTCAATAATCCGCCGGATTCGAACTGAAACTCACCGGCACATTCACGCTCACGCAGCCGCCGACCGGCAGCACCACGCCGGTCACCGAGACTGCGTTGCCTCCGATCGCGCCGCCGCTTGCCGGGCAGGTGCCCAGCACCGCGCCGCTGCCGGCGCAGGTCCACGGGCCGCTCAGGGTCACGCCCGCGGGCAGCGGGTCGGTGATGGTCGCGCCGTTGGCCGGATCCGGGCCGCTCTGGTTGCAGGCGGTGATGACATAGGTCGCGCTGCCGCCGGGGGTGAAGCTGCCGACGCCATCGGTCTTGCTGATGCGCAGGCTCACCGACGGACGCACGATCGGCGTGCTCGTGGGCGTGGGGTCGGCGCAGGGCGTGGCGAGCGGGCAGTTGGCGTCGCCGCCGCCGGCCACGCGCGCGGTGTTGACCGCCGGCCCGGTCGCGGCGAAGGCGACGGCGACGTTGAAACCGAAGGTCGAACTGGCCGCGGCGGCGATCGCGGTGGTGCTGGTGCAGGTCAAGGTGTTGGACGCGGCGACGCAGGTCCAGTTGACGGCATTGGCGCCGCTCAGCGCGACCGCGCCATCGGGCACGCTCAGGCCGGCGGGCAACGTATCGGTGACGGTGAGCGCGCCGGTCGTGGCGATCGTGCCGCTGTTGCTGACCGCGATGTTGTAGGTGCCGGTGCCGCCGGCGGTGAACTGGGTCTGCGCGGCGGTCTTGTCGACCGCCAAGTTGATGCAGTCGACCGCGAAGTTCGCGCTGGCGGTGTTGTTGGCCGCATTGATGTCGCCGAAACGATCGGTGTCGGAGAACACCGCGCTCGCGGTATTGGTCACGGTCGCGTTGCAGGCGGCGTTGTTGGCGACCGTGCCGGTCACGGTGTAGGTCAGGGTGCCGCCCGGCAACAGGCTGTAGCCGCCGGTGACGGCGATGTTGCCGGTGCCGGTCGGCGCCGGGCAGGTGGAGCCGGCGCTGGCAGCACAGGTCCAGGTGGTTCCGGTGAGCTGGCTGGGAAAGGTGTCGGTGATGTCGGGTGCGTCGGTGCCGGGGATCGACGGCGCCTGGTTGCCGGCGACGACCGGGTTGATGTCGAGATTGCTGACCACGACCGTGTACGTCACCGGCTGGCCGCGGCGCACGCGCGCGGCCGAGACAGTCTTGGTGATGCCGATGTCGGCCGGCACCGAGGCGGTCATGTTGCGCACTTCGTGGACGTTGTTGAGGCCGCCGGTCGAACCGGCGTAGCCCATGCGCAGATTGGCCGGGGCGAGGTAGTTGAAATTGACGTTGTTGAGCACCGTGGTCGGGGTGCCGCCGTTGACGCCGATCGACACGGTCACCGTATAGCCCGGCTGCGGCGTGTTCGGCAGCAATGCCACCAACATGTGCTCGGCGGCCGGGCGGGTGGTCACGTTGGGCGTGTCGATGCCGCCGCTGACGGCCGCGTTGGCGAGCCAGCGGTTGTTATCGGTCACCGGTCCGCGCAGCACCACGCGTTGGGCCTGACTGCCGGGGCTGCTGCTGTTGGCGGGACAACCGCCGAGCACGCCGGGCAGCGAACCGGAGAAATTGCCGAATTCGTCCAGGCCGATGCCCAGGTAACCGCCGTTGCCGCCGCAATAGCCCAGACTGCCGCCGGGTTGCGCGCCGACCATGGTGCCCAGCGCGTCGTACAGGAAGAACGTGGTGCCGTCGGCGCCATTGCCGCCCCAGTTGACGTAGTCGAATTCGACGATGACGCCCTGCGAGGACGGAAACGAGCCGCCGGTATACAACGCCAGGCCCTGCTGGTTGTTGCTGTTGGTCGACAGGCGCAGCCAGCCGCTGCCGTTGGCGTCGTTGACGTTGTTGGGAATGGCGCCGTAGCCGCCGGTCAGGATGCCGCTGTCGTTGATGCCGGCATTGTTGGTGCCGGTGATGGTCCAGCCGGGCTCGGTGTTGTTGCGGAAGGTCGAGGAAACCTTGAACTGGGCCTGCGCGGCGGACATGCACGACAGCATCGCGGCCAGGAGGGCCGCGGCCGACAGGCCGGTCCGGCGGTTTCGCTCCGATCTGAACATGCGGCTCCCCCGGCGCGATCCGGCATCCCCCATGGACGCGTCCGGCACGCACTCAAAATCCGCTTGTTACGATGAAATTAAGATCAAAAATGATGCATAAAATGCGGCCTTTTTCCGGGTTTCGGGCGCTTAGTCGCAAATCGCGAGTCGCGCCCCGGCAGGCGGCCATGCCTCGGTAGCCACCGGCTGTCGGCGTATCGCCACGGCTCTTGCGATTACGGTCCCGCCATTACAATGGGCCGCGATGATTCCAACCCCCGCCATTCCCGCCGCGCAGTTGCGCTTGTCCGTCGCCCCCATGATGGATTGGATCGATGCCGGGAAATACGTGAACTAGTTCAGCTAGTTAGGCCGGCCGCTGAAGTCGGTGTAACACTCACGCAGCACCCCGCACGCTAGCCCGGTCATCTCGCGCCAGCCGTGGCCGCCCGTCGACGAGCCTGGCCAGCTCCTGCGCCGAGCCTCTTGAAAACGACCCTCGCGCTTCGCCTCATGCCGGCCGAATCTCTAGTGATGGTCAATTGCACGCCACGCCAGAGCCCGGTGCAGACACAGCTGTCCCCTTCCGATAGTGTGACCTGAGACGCGATTAGGCAGGCCTTGGTCAACCCATCGGGCTGGTAACAATGCGTCGCGCGAGCTCCTTTCTCTTCCGCCTTCTGGCGCAGGAGCTCGTCGCGCTCCTCTTTTTTCCGATGTCGTTCTTCAGCCTCTAGTCGCCGAAGGTCTTCAGTGCGCTGTATTGCCAGCTCGTCTCTGCTGGCGGCCGCATCGACGATGATGTCATCCAGCGGTTCGCCTGCGCCCTGCTGCAACGCGACTCGTTCGACGATCCGATGGTTCAATCCCGGCGCCAATACTTCGGTCAGCAGCGCGACCAGATAGCGCGCGGCGACATTAGCCTCGTAGTGAACCCGGCGCCGCCCGTCAGTTCGGACGATTGTGTCCGTGGCGGCGCGTTGATCATGGTCCGCGGTAGATGTCGCGAAGCCGGGCAATGGTCTCGGCTTGAGTGGTGCCAACGATCTTGAGCTGCTTGAGGTCGATCTTCTCCTGGTCCGCACGTGCCAGAAATTCCGTGAACTGTTGCGTGACCTTTCCCGGCAGCACGATCTGTTGGTCGCCGGAAAGCAGTTGCGCAAGCCGGAACACGTCGTTGAGATGCTTGCGGATGTCGCGCCCGTCGACCGGTTCCCCTGCCGCCTCCCGCGCGCTCAGATCCAGCCACGCACTGGCCTTCAGCGGGATGAGCCGATCGGCTTCAATCCACGCAAGTTCGTCGGTCTGCCGGCGTCCCTCCATGACGAACGCGTAGTAGTCGTCGTCCAGCAGGATCGCCGACAGGCTGGACACCGTTCCATCCATCGGCAACGGGGTGAGGTAGGCATCGTCGCCCAGCACCAGGTCGTCGAGCCGCCGCGAGAACAACTCGATCATGTGCGGATAAGCGACATCGGCGGGCCTCTCGAACCGGTAAAACCGGGGGTGTCCGGTGCTTGTCTGCCGGATCTCGTAGCCGGCCCGTTCTACGAACTGCCACATCCGGTCGCCGAAGGCGGAGTCCAGCGCTTCCACGACCAGGAGGATATCCAGATCCTTCGTGCCTCGGAATTCGAGGCCGGCCTCTTCCATCGTCACGGTCGCGGCCGTGCCGCCGATCAATACATAGCGGTCGCTGAATCCCACGAAGTGCTCGCGGAAGCGATCGAGGCCCCTCACCATGGCAGCTTAGCCTCCAGTTGCTCGGCGGCTTGCTGTACGCGGTCGTCGGTGTCCTCGCGAAGACTGACGATCAGCGACAATGGATCAACCAAGCCGTGGTCGGCGAGGTGGCTGGGATCGTAGCGCCAGATCTGCCAGCGGGTCGCGCCTGGCTCCGGTGCGTGCAGGAGCAGCAGACCCTTGTGCTGCGCATGCTTCCAGCGCTCACTAGACATAGCGCGCTCCGGATAGGCCGAGTCCGCCAACGCGGACTGTGCGGCCAGTGCGCTCAACCCGGCGAGCGGAGCGTCATTGATTGGGTCGACGGCATGCACGGCCCAGACGCTCCTGCGTACCGGGCTGCGCAACCAAGATTGCGCGCGCTGCCAGACGGCTTCCGGTCGCTGGTCGAACCGCAGCCATTTCTCGCGTCCGACCGCGAATGTCCTGGCCAGCCCGGCGGCCTGCAGTTCCCGGGTGGCACGCGACACGGTCATCGGCGTGTAGCCGAATCGCTCGTTTAATCGTTCCGGGTGGATTTCGTCCTTCCATGGGCGCAGTAGGGCAGTGAACAGCAGTGCCTGTGTGGCTGGGCTCAACGCATTGCTGGTGTTGTCCGGGCGCTCGCGGAAATACTCGCGCAGGTCCATCCCCAGCGGCGGTAGGAACAACTGGTTGCCGGGCACGATGAAGGGAACGCCTTGGGCGATTAGCCGCTTGCGCTCATAGGACGCCAGTGCCGTGGTGACGTAAACCGGGAGCACATCCTGGGGCGCGTGCTTCGCCACCACGTCGAGGTGGCGGCGGATGTCGGCTTCGATGTCGAGAGGGCGGTCCGCGATGACCAGTAAGCAAGGAGTGTCGAACAGGGCGACTTCGGCGAAGTCGTAGGCGTTGCGGAGATAGAACGGCAGTTGCTGTGCGTCGTCCCACGGCCGGATGCGGACGCTGGTTGCGAGGACTTCCTGCAGGTAGCGCTGGATGCCGTGGTATTCCATGCAAGGCCACAGTAACAAAGTTTCAGCACGCTAACATTGTTATTGTTATTGTGCAATTTAATTGTTAAGTTTTTAATTTATATAGATTTATACCGGAGTGACCTAATCATCGTAACCTCGACCTACCGCCGACGTTGACCGTACGGGCGGCGTCTCCCGTGCGACTGCTGGTCGATCGCGATGTAGTCCTGGCGTACGCGGGCACCGACTAGGCCGGGCTCCCCGGGATTTTCAACTAGACTCGGTGCCGATCGTCTTATACAGGTCAATCGGTTTGGCCGGAATTCGCCAGCAGGACGTCGATACCGCCCTGGACCGCGCTGAGCGCAGGTTCAACAAATGCTGGTGTTACCTGACGGCCATCAAAGCTGGGAAGTTCAGCAAGGACAAGCTCGATCCGCTTGTCGAGTTCCAGCCGATCCTGGCCTCGGCCTTGTTCGATCTGTCCAAGGTCCATGCTCAGATTGCCAAGGAGCGCAAAGCCAGGATCTCGGACAAGCGCCGTTACGCGCCGTCATGGTTCAAGGCGCGCATGTCATTCCTGAGCCGCCAACAAGAGCGGCTGGTAGAAGCGTTGCAGATCGGACGTAGTATCGGCGATGCCTATGCGTTCTTCTTTTATCAGAAGGAGGTGCAGTTCCTTGCGCAGCAGGTGCGAGAGCCCAAGCCGGGGGTGATGTCGACGGGAATCGGCGGCATCGGCGAACTCCAGGCTGCCAAGAACATGCGCTTACTCGGCGGCTATTTCCTAGTGCATCACTGCGTCACCAGCATGCTTCGGCTGGGCGATGTGACGCTGATCGACTTGCACGGATTCAAGGTGGTAGGGATCGGCGAGCTCAAATCGCATTCCGACCAAGCCGGGCACGTCGTTGTCTCGATGTCCATTCTCGGCGAAGGATCGGGTATCGATCTGCATCAGGGAATGCCCGAGCCTGTGCCCGAAGCACCCTTGTTCAACGTCGTGGACCAATTGACCAAAGCTGCCAAGGACCGGCTAAAGCGGCAGATGGACCGGATCCAGAAATCCCACGTCGAGGCGCGGAAGAAGCCGGACTCGCTGGCATCGATCGAATCAGAGAACCGCGTCGTTGCGATGCAGCGGTTACTCCGGCGAGCGCCTGCCGGTCGTGTTGCCTATGCGGTTTCCGGCCGCAGCTTGGCGTTGTTCGCGTACCGCCTGGCCTCGCAGCCGTTGTCGAAGAGGCTTCGCAATATGGGCAAGCCAGCGAGGAAGATGATGCGCGGGCTGGAGGATCTGCCGAACAAGGTTCAGGAGATCCTCGTGCCGGGCCGACTGGACAACGCCGTCTTGTTGAGCTGGTTCTTCTATCGACAGGACGGCCACTTCCACTATCTGCCCGGGATGACGCACCCGTTCTGGTGGCCGCTGAGTCCCGACGCTCTTAAGCCGGTGGTATTCCGGCAAATGATCGTTGGCACCGCCTACAACCCGGCTTGGTTGTTCCAGGCGCTGGAAGGAGCCGGGTTTAATGTGGACAGCACGGACCCGCGCAACGCGAAGATCTCCCGCCGCCAAGGGGATGCACTGTTCCAGTCCGAAGGAACGAGCTTCTATATCCGGGCCATCCAGGACTACCTGATGGACGAGGGAGTCATCGTCAAGATGCTGGCCTTGGTCTTCGAGTCAACGGTCGACGATGCGGGCAAGGTGCCCAAGCGTGTGGACCTGATCCTACGCCAGGAGTTCGGTCGGCCCGATGAGAAAGACGTCGAGCCAGGCTAAAAACAATCAGATCAGCGCTTGCATTATGTGCTCAGGATCCTTTTCGAGCACGTGCGGCGCCGCTGGTTTCGCAGCGCACCTGCTCCCAGTTCTGCAGCGTGCTCACTAGGATGTTAATGAGCTTAGCCAGCGACAAACCGGTGGCCTGCGGATGCGCTTGATGTCGGTCGCATCGACATGGAACTCGCGCGACGGCGCGTGCTCGCGGTGGACGATCTTGGCGCACGGGCTGCGAGAATTTGTCTTCAGTTGATAACGTGCATCAAGTGTCGTTCGTGCCGATTCCGTATCTGTGCTTGCGCAGGGCTAAATCTTCGTCCGCGCGCTGGCGCTCTTGCACAATTAAATGACTCAGGTTCTCCGTGAGCCACTCCGCGAACGCTCGCACCTTCGCGTTGTCATCCTCCAGCCAAGACGAAATCTCGACGCGTTTAGCTTCAAATGCGTTGACCATGCCGTATTCGCCAGACACGACGCCAGTCGACTGAAAAGAAGCTGCTATTCCTTTCCAGGCGTTAGACTTTTCTGGGACGGCTTTGATGATCTCCTTGCAAAGCGGAAGGATAGGTGCGGTACCTCCATATGCGCGAAGAATCGCGATTGCGAATTCGATGTCCTCAGTTCCCCCAGTTCGGATATAGGTCAACAGTTGGTCTTGCAGTGGCTTCTCAAAGGCTGGGAATACAGCCATAACCAAGCGCGCACTGCTACTGTATGGGAACATGCTTGAGCTGCCCGCATCAAAATTGGCACGTATTTCAGACAGTAGAGGCCCCGGCATCTCCACCAGCACCTTGTTCAACTTGTGTAGGCTATCGGGTATTGCTTCGAAACCCTTTTCTTCATCTGTCGCGGCTTCGCGCCTCTGTTCATCACGGATATGCTCTTCGCGTATTCGCGTCATCAGAAAGCTAACGAGCGCTGGCGGGTCGCTTCGGCCAATGGCATACAGAATTTCTTCGGCTTGATAGTCGATTTTTGTTAGAGGTGTCATGCTGGCCATTATCTCAGCCCGCTCGGCAGGCTGCATCGATTCAATGAGCTTCGCGAAGTCTCGGTTAAACCAAATGACATTTGCCCAGCGGGCATCCTCACGCTTGGCTACTTCGCGCAGGCCCTGCATGAATACTGACTTTGCCTCTGTATGCCCTAGCGCGTACTGGCGAGCTGCCACGCCCATCGCATGAATAATGGCGATCGTATCCCCAACACGGTCAGCCTCCGAGATCACTTTGATTAGAAGATCAAATCTCGGGCGATAATCTACATTTAGAGATTTTGCTAAATCAGCCAAGTGGGTCTGGTTAGTGAGCCATTGCTGTGCGATCGCCTCAACTTCCGCATTGCGCTCGCTAGACCAAAGACCGCGCAATAACGCAATCAAAAATGGTTCCATGACCTCCTGATGGTCTTGCACTAGCTCCAACGCAAGATCTGGTCGCTTCTGGCCGACAGATTTCAGAAACTCGTAGTAGACAGGGAAGGTTGCCAAGTCGTCTGATCGGGTTTTTGAGAACTCTAGAATACGGTCGCGCCAGACGATGTGGTTATCGTCATTAATGCCGTCAACATATTGCTCGGCGGCGCGCAGGCGCTTATCGTCTCCGTACTCCCAAGCTGCCTCAGAGCGTTTCAGCTCCTCCCAGGAGCCATGTATCCCTTCAAAGCCGATCAATTGCTTGTAGATCTGATAATCGCCGCGCGCCTCAATGGAATCTCGTACGTGGATTGCGGCTTCAGAAATCACATTCGAAGCAGCGTGGTAGTAGTTCCAGTAGGCGTCGTGCTCTATGGCTTGAACAAGCGGTAGTTGCTCAGAAGGAATTTGACAGCGTAGGAAGTCCAGGATATCCACCGCGTCTCGGTCGAACATTGCAGCCGTTTCGGCATCATTGCTCGGCTGTTCTCGGCGTGTCGCTTCGCCTAGGGTGCTCAGAAGCCGCTTTCGGTAGCTAACGTTATCGTCGAGAGCATACATGCGTTTCAGTAAGAAGATGGCAGACCTGCGCATGTCTGCTATACCGCTAGAAGCCCTAACGCCGCTGCGGCTGATGGTCATGCTGTTGTAGTTCCAGGTGTGGCCCTCGATCGATGGAGATAACACTTTACGCAACATCTTTAAAATAATATCAGCGTGCATGACGAGGGATTGATCGTCAAATGCACCGAAATACGCCACGATCTCGGCTTGTGGTCTTGCGCCGAGGCCTTGTTGACCATAAAAGAGATTCAGATCGAACTCGGCTATAGCTTCCAGCATCCGCGCTGCTTTATTCTGAACCTCTTCATCGTCCAGCTTCCACAGATCCAGCAGAAAGTCCAATAGAGGCGCTGTGTGCACGAAGCGCACGGCGTGAGGAACGTCGATTGCCTCGCGAACCAAATGGCTGGCGGATCGATACTTGATCCACGATGTTGGAATAGATTCCCCACCCTGCTCTAAAGTACGATTCAGAACAGACCGCACGAAGTCAGATAGCATCGGTATCACGCGTGCGTGAAATCTAGGCGCTAGTACGGCTAGAGCCTTCAAGGCGGCTGACAGTTCATCGTAGTCCACGCCATTCTGCAGCACGCCCTCTACGCGCGTTAGTTCTGCTAGTAGCCGCTGTTCTACTTCGTCAGTCTTGACGGGTACCAAATTCCTCAGCGCAGACAAGCGGAGTTCAAGGTCCATCATCAGATTACTCTCAGTAGCAGGTCTATTACCACTTGTTCGCTTGCCGCGCTGCGGGCCAATTCTGTGTTCGTCGGCACGAGATGGCTGCCTGTATCTGTCAAGACGCCTGATAGAACTAATGTTCTCGCTTCATGCTCTGCAATCGTTCGCTCGATACCCATGTCCGCCAGGGTCCCGAAAAGCTTCTCTTTACTCGGGTTGCTCAATGCTTCGTTTATGCCCAAGACAATAACATCTACATCTTTAAATGCTACGCCTCGAAGTTTGTTGAGTGGTGCAGGCTGGCTACTGCTCGGCGGGGCTGGGTTAATTCCGAGGATCGGCACTACAGCGGTTGCTGTTTCGATTTCAGAGTCAAGTGTGTCGAGATCTTTGAAGACCTCAAACTCCGCATTCTTCAATGCCGATTCAAATCGCGCATCGTCGACCAGAACGCAGTGCCGACCGGGTTTCATTTTTATTTCGAGGGCGGCTTCCAAAATCCAAGAGTCAGGAATGTGCTTGCGCTCGCCAGTGCGGCTTTCATTGGGGTTGAACGGCGGGGCTCCAAGCATGTACCGTTCTAGCGCCTTTGATGCATGGTCGAAGGTGAAAGGTAGTACGTTAACGCGGTTGTCCGCCAAGTACCGTTGGAAAACCGAACGCGAATTTCTATCTACTTCTTCACGGGTTGGAACTACGCATTCAACCGCCGGTAAGCCTTCTAGGAGCATCGCCATATGGCCGCGCTGCATCTGTTGTAGTGCCGCTTTTACTGCCTCTGCGTGTTTGCTGTATTCGGACAGTAGTTGCGAGCGCCGCTCTTCTACAACAATATGCGGAATATAGAGCTTAATTAGACCCTGCTGCACGCGAAGCAAGAGCCGATCAAAGCCTCCGCTTCTAAAAGGAGTGCGGGTCAAAATGCTGGTGTCGATGATGACGTGAAATATGTCCATGGCTCAGGTCATGCTGTCGATCTTCCGGGCTGGAAGTCGAGAAATTGAGCCATGATATCGCGCCTGAGGAGCTGCGCTAGTCCCAATTGTAATCAGTTTTTATTCCGAGCGCAGAGAGGTGGCGGCGATTGGTTTAAGGGGCATCATCGACAGTGCTAGGGGCTAGATGGCGTGATGTTCCACATCCACTAAATTCTGGTAACTTCATCAAGATGCGTCGAACGTGCATCAGGCGTGCAGCCGGTAAAAGAAGCTGTAGCGATATCTACTCCTCTGGTCGAGACAGTAGAGCGTTGAAAAGATTGCTCAACTCGTTGTCGCTGAAATCGTCCGGCTCTTTCCGGCGCACTCGTGAAATGGACGGCGCGGGAGTCTTCGTCATCCTCTCCTCGATGTCCTGCTGCCGTTCGCGGAGTATGTCAATCGCGTAGTCGAGGTCTGCTTTGGGAATGCTTGCGCGTGGGGCGAGGTCTCTCAACGCATCCTCGAAATCAGACAGATCTGACACGGATTCAGAGTCGAAGCTTATTTTTCCGGCCTGCTTAACTTGATGTCGGATCGCTTTGACTAGGTCGATCTTGGCTTGCGCGCTTATATGGTGATGAGATGACTTTACTGCTCTGGTCAATTGGCCTAACTGGTCACCGTTTAAATCTTCTAAGAGCAAACTCGTCAGAATACCCTCAAGTTCAGTCACTAGCTTGCTGTATCCATCGAATCTATCGAAGTCACCTTCCGCTAGATCATCAAAGATTTTTACAATCTCTTCCACATCGTTCCAAGCTTCGAAAGATTCCACTGGGCTTTTGGCAAATGCCAGCGCCACGCCTGCAAGCGTCTTCGATTCGGTAACACGCCACCACTCAAGGAGCAAGCCAAGTCTTTCGCCACTTGAGATATCGTGTGACTCGAGCCCATTGTGACTTTGGCGGCTGCGTTTCCAGACAGGGAAGCTTCGGAATTTCTTGGCTACCGAAACTAAAGCAAATGCGAGTTGCTTTTGTTCTTCTTCATTTGACTTTATATATTTTGCGTGCTTCCATAAATTTTTTGCCCAAACGGCCAATTTTGCAGTTGACGCTATGGCAAGGAGCAAGCTAAGGTCGTTCAAGTAAGTAGATAAGTAGTCGCGAAGTGAGGGGTTTATGAGCGAGACTTTGTGGTTGGTTAGGGCAATAAAACCACCTTCCAAAATTCTGATCGATTCGTTGAAGTCTTTTGGCGTAGAGGACAGAAAGTGTCTCTCGCATAGTACGGAGTGAAGTGCGTCAAATGCCAACCGCAGTTCATCTATGTCTGCGCCGTGTTCGGGCATGAAGAACAACGCCATCAACAGATGTTGGCAGTGTGGCTTGATGTGCTTGTCAAAGGCTTTTTCCCAGAGCTTCTTGGGGTTGGCCAATGAGTGAAGGAAGGATTCTGCGTACTGAGTTGGCACGATATCCTGGATGCGCTGAACATCAGTCATCCATTCGATTACGCGTGGATTGTAGTTTTTGTGGTCAATAATGCTTTTTAACTTCCCGCTAAGAATTAACGCGTCTACGAACTGTTGGGGCGTGTTCCGGGCGAGTAGGTGATTGTAAAGAATGAGTGCCTTAATCTTGCGAGTGTAGACGCCAACGTCCAGCACGTACTTGCTGACGTTTAAGCTTGGGTCTCCCAAGTATTCCGATAAAGTCCTGGCCTCTTCAAAAATGTAAGCGCGTGTGGTTAAGATGAATCGTGCGTTTCTCGTGGCTCGAACTTTTCGAATGAACTTGGCTAGCTCAGCGTCTTTTGTTGCAAGTGTTTTTGGGTCTAGCGAGATCTGCCCGAGGAAATCGTCGAAGTAGTAAACGCGGTTCTTTGTATCATTCAATGCGCCGAAGCCGTCGTCCAGGTTACGAATCGGTATTAATTCCCAGTTGTCACCGATATAGCTATAAGCAAGCATCTCAGCCAGGGTGGTTTTGCCCACGCCGGGCGGGCCAGAAATGATTAGGATGTGGTGTTTCTCCAGCTTCTCGAAAGATCTTTCAAAGCTGGAGTTTGGCGCATAAATCTTCACCTTCTCTAGCATCTCTTCTCGCGTGAATGCGGCGAAATCGTAATGTGCGGAGCGAACAATTCGGTCCAGAACCATGGCGCTGGATAGCCAAAGTTTGACGTGGCTTCTCTCAATGTTCGGGTATTTTCTGAGTAGCGCGTTGAGATCTTCTGGCCCCAGGATGTCGGCGAGTTGTTGCAGCTTTCCGCCAATGATCTTCGCGAGCTCCGCCTTGTTGGCTGGAGTAAGCGGACAAGACGTTGCCAACAGGTAGCGATCGGGCGCTAGGCGATCGATTGCTGGCCGCTCCTGCTTCATGGCCGACTTCAGCTTAGAGAATGAAGATCCTGCATAGTGCTTGGCTTGCAAGATAGTGGTTTTCCCCGCTGCAGCATGGCGACCATCTATCCCGTCATCAGGACCTGCACAGAAACCTTCAAAGCTCAGGGCTAGATCCTTGCCAATTAGGTCCCGGGTAAGGTGCTCGAAGTCTGGGGGTGAAAGTGCTTTGAAGTCGTGCATCTTCCGTAAGGTTCTCGGTTCGGCTGAGTATGCGCCGGCACCTAAATCTAGCAACAATCGGCAGGATTGGTTGTGGTTGTGCCCTGATACAGCCAACTTTCAAAAGTCGAAGCTAGCGAATTTCGGTGGATAGCCTATGTCTTGCCCTGACGCGTCAGATAATTGAGAAGGCAGACGCGAATCCGTTCCCAATCAGTGTCGCTGAATCCCAGTAGTTGGCGGCGGGCATAGCGGACAAGAGCGCCGCTGCATGACACGTGGTCGGTCCCGCCGTCTTGGTGGGCGCGGGCGATGCGCGCGACGCGCCCGGCGTAACCGACGCGCAAGCCGTCCGCGTCGCTTGTCGCTCGCAGATGCCGGGCCACGCGGATGCGGCGGAACATGGCACCGCGACGGATGCGGCCGGCGCGGTCTTCACGCTGCGGCTTACGCGGCGCATACGCGTTGCGGTCCGGGTTGCGTTGCTGCACGACACACCGCTGTTGTGACCGTCGCAGATCGACGGCTATCGCTTGTAGCAACACGCGCCGCGCAGACGGGGCCAGCGCCACAATCAGCGGCGGCGCCCACGTTTCCCATTGCTCAAGATCGCTCACGGCTGCGGGCCGACGTTGTCCCACGAATCGCGATCGAATCTCGGCTCGGGCCACGGTGTAATGCGTTCTTCTCCGCTCGGCGGAAACGGATTTTCACTTCGGCGCATTCGTGGTCGGTCAGGTCAGCGTCAGGTCTGGACCGCAAGCTCCGTCAGGGCGTGTTCGCCTGCTTGCGCTCCCTAGCCGACCGCGAGACCAATGGCGGAGAGCGCCGCGTCATCTCCAGCGTGTTCAAGGGCGTGCAGAACCGCATGCTCAGCGGCTACCCGCTGCGTGACGTGATCAACAAGATCAACCATGACCTGCGTCGTCAATGAACAACAAGTGTGCTGGTGGACTTTCTGCTGTACTACTTACTCAGCCCTGCTGGCTTGGAAAAGGTCGGCGAGGCTCACCAGGAGGGGCTGGACGCAACCGCACACTGGGCGTGGAAAACTGGCCAAGATCCAAGTCGCTATTCCTCCGCTTGCCGTTCAGCAGGTCTTCGTCGATCTGCAAGCCACTGTCTCGGCACTCAAGTTCCGACATGCCGCGTTCCGCGAGGCCAATGCGACCCTGCTGCCTGCGACTTTGGAGCGACTTTTTGTTAATGAAGATCGTGGCCAGTGAGAACGAGTTCCTGATCCAAGGATAGATGCTTGCAGAGCAGGGCGAAGTGCGTTGCTTCGCGCACTGTTGAGACTTACGGCGATGCTCGGATGAAATTCGCTGAATGTCTTATAAACTGTTCTTCATGTGAGAGTTGGCTAATTCTCACTGATTTTCGTTCGGATTTCCTATATATAGGAAGTCTGAGTGAGAGCAAGGCAACGGAAATCCATTGTCAAACCTAAACTTGCTGAGGTGTCTTGTAACCGCCGAGGCTTCGCTCTGATTCTCTCCGTTACTTGTAGCTAACGGAGATTTCTAGGTGAGCTCTGGCAGTGGTACTACAGAGACAGCGAGTCCAGCTCGACCATCGGCTAAGGACTACTTGTTAACCGCGTTCGGTGCATATACCGGATATGCAGGACTTGCAAAGATTCTTGGCGGCACTTGGAGTCAGGATGGCCTGCGAGTATCCCTCAGTCGCCTGGACACCGATTTCGCGCGCCGACTGAATACGGCAAAGCGTCGTGCGGGTCGGCGCGTTCTGTTCGACGTCTCGATCGTCGCAGACATCCTTCATGAAAGCGCGCCGGGTGCGGGTTCCGAGAGGGCGAAGCCATGACGGCAATCGTCCGAGCACCGAGAAGTGGCCAGTTTGAGATCGTTCCTCATACGTTGATTCGCGACTTCCGAATCACCCATCGCGCCCTAGGGGTTGCGATCCGGCTGCTTTCGAACGCCGACGGTTACACCATGACTTCAGATGATCTCGCCAGCGAGCGCGCGGAGGGACGTGATGCTATTCGGGCAGCACTACGCGAACTTGAGATTGCCGGATATCTGCGTCGGCGTAAGCGGCAGAACGATCGCGGTCGCTGGACCACCGAGGTCACGATCTCCGATACCCCATCTACCGACGACGGGTTTTCAGGCGTCGGTCGCCCGATGACTGGAAAACCGACGGCTGGACTGCCGAAAGCCGGGCGTCTAGGCGCTAAGAGCAGTAGTACCAAGCACCAGACTATAAGCAAAGCACAACAACTACAGCCGGAAGCCCATTTGCTAGGTGAGGCGTCGAATGCCGTGGTTGTTGAAGTGCTTAAGGATCTAAGCGTGCCCCCGCAGTTAGCCGCTGCGCAGGCCCTATCTGCTACGCAGATCCTCGCCAAGGAGGGGTGCCCTAGCCACCTTCAGCAAGACGTGCTGGATGAACTGCAGGGGGCTATCGAACGTGGTGAAGTTAGGTCCTCGCCATTGCGCTTACTGCGAGGCTTGGCTCGATCTGCAGTTGCTGGTGCATTCGTTCTAGATCTTGGTGCTCAGGTTAGAGAGCGTCGGAAGCGAGAAGCGGAGCAAGCAGCCAACCGAGTCGACATAAAGCAACGGACCCATATCGACCCTTCAGCGGCCCAAGCCCATATCGCTGAGATTCAGCGTGTGCTTCGAGGGAGGACGGGGGCGTGAATACTCTGCTCTTGTTGATGGCCGAGTACGAAACCGCACAGATTCCTTTGGATCGGTGCTCTCACTTGTTCGGGATGACGCCGGCGGAGGCGGCGAAGCGCGCCTGCCGACATGCACTACCTGTGCCTGTGTACCGCGTCGGCAGCCAGAAGTCTCCATGGATTGTGGATGCGACGCAGCTTGCCGACTACCTAGACAAGCAGAAGGCCAAGGCCGCGGACGAGTGGCGGCGAATCAACAGCCAACTCGCTGTCTCTCTGTTGGATAGGCGATCGCTATGACGTCGAGCGCATCGGCGTGCCGCCATCCGATGGTATCGCTCACTTGCGGCTGCACTCGCGCCATTCAAACAGGCGCGCAGGATCAAAAGGTATTGAGGATGAGAACTGAATACATCGCTGTGGTTCTTGCATTAATTGCATCCCTGATGTCGGTCATGAGAACGTCCTTTTCGTGATTGGATCTAGATGCTATCCCGGTTCGGGCGAGCTTGATACATCCATGGGCTGCCGTTTGAGCCATTTATATCTAGGCATAATAAAACTGCAGATTGAAAGGTACGCTAGAAAATGTGACAAATTCCACTCGCCAGGGGCGGCCGATAGATATTCTGCATGGCTGGGATAGGGAAGTCCTTTTGGACATTGAATTGGTCTTGCGTCGCGCGCTGCAACTCATGGTCTTGCCATTCACCTCGCTATTTACGGTAGGGGCATCTCAGCCTTCGACGTCTACACTGTCAGCGCTTGACCTGGGCGTGCGAGATCAGTCGCCCGAAGCGGTGCTGTCCGGGACCTGCCGCGAACAGTTTCGCGTCATGCCGAATCCCGAAATTAAGCACCGTGCGAAAGCGCCTCGCTGGTGGCGGCTGACTGCCGTAAGAGACATCGCCGAGAATTGCGATTTTCATCGCGGTATCGGCGAGAGGAATCGAAGCCCCTGATCCATGTCTGCAGGCTTACGTAGCTGCCCCGGGCGGGTCGATAGCCTCAAGCCTCGCGAGGAGATCTTCAAATCCGATAGGTGCTCTCAGGAAATGGTGAGCTCCAGCTCGGACAACCGTCTGCTCCAAGTCGCCTTGGTCATTTGCACTGGCGACGAACAGATGTGCTTCGGGCTTCATCAGTGACCGCACCTTATGCACATACTCGATGCTGGTAGCCAACATCGACACATTCAGAATTACGGCATTGTGCTTTTGAGTAGCCAGCAGCTCAGTGGTTGCGTCACCAAAGGACGCTTCTGAGGTGGTTAGCCGTGCTTGCTCAGGACTGCCGCAAGAAGCATTCTCCCGGATGGAACGTCGTCCACTATAAGGATCTTCTTGCGCGGTCGTATGTCAATTCTAGAGCGCATGTGTTGTTTGCCTTCAGCTAAACGTCTACGCCGTGGCCGAGCTTGGAAAGTGCCTGCTTAGCTCGTTCACGGGCCGATGGAAGCATGTTCCAAATCGACTGGGCAATCAGAACGGTCGAGTGCAAAAGTTCATCGTCCGTTTTTGCGCGCCACTCGCGGCATGAGGTGTTTAGCTCTGTGGCATCAACATTGAGCGCTAGGCCTTGGATGGCATGCAGCGACGATCTGATGGCTGAGGGGTTTTTGCGGAACAACTCGACTTCCAGCATCCGTGCTTGTCGTTGTATGTCGCTGAGGCTGCATCGAACGTATTCAGCGGCAAAGTCCACTCCCAAACTTGCCGCAATATCGGCGAGGTGCTCATGAGAGGCCTGGACGTCAGAGCCCTGCGTTTCAGTGTGCATCGTTGCCGATTCTCGTGATCGGCGGAACAACGTCTCCACTGAGGTCAGTAAAGCTTCCGCGGTGACTCCGGGTCCGAGCCTTAGGTCAACGAACTCTCCTGGTACGCCGTCTCCGATCACCATGATTTTTACTTCTTTTCGCCAACCCGCACGGAGCACTCTCAGCTGCTTCAACGCATCGACTGCGTCCTGCACGTCTGCGTCCTGGCCCTCGTCAGCCACAATCATGAATAGCGTGGGCTGCTCATCGGCATAGAGGTCGAGTGCGTCCTCGGAGTCGCCCGTGGAGAAGATCGTGTGCCCAGCGCGCCGCAGAATTTCCTGAATACGGTGCCGCTCTGCGGAGCCTGGTGACAGAACGACGCCGGCAATCGGCTGAACATCGCGCCGATGCCTGGCGATTGATGTCTGAAGGGTCGTAATGCCGTTAGGCGCGGGGCGGGTGGGGCCAGACAAGGATGGTCTCGCGGAAGAGGCAGACGAGAAAGGCTACCCGGTTTTATCGGCGGTCGGTTTGGGCCGATTCACGGTTGCAAAACGGCGAAAAGGGCGCCTACTGTGACGTAATTGGCACGGCGGCGGCCTGAGGATGGTGCTTCATGCGCCCTGGCCGTCGCAACGGTCGGCTCACAGGGGGGCCACGATGAAAAGGCGGCAAGTTGCTATTACAGGTATGGGCGTGCTCAGTCCGCTCGGTCTGTCGGTCTCCGAAGTGGCAGGCGCGTTACGTGTCGGCACGACTGGGATCGAGCTGATCACGGTTCCTAGATTGCCGAGCCAACACGTAGCGGGCACCGTGAAAGGGACGTTCTCGGAACGATTCAGTTATATCGAGCGGCCGTTTCTGGATAGATGCCATGAAATGGCGGTCATCGCCGCCGGTGACGCGATCACTGACGCTGGGCTGGGTACTTTTGAAAGCTTTGGCTCTAAGGCAGGCGTTTACTATGGAAACGTCAATGGCGGGATGGCGTCCCTTCAAAATTGGTTTGAGGAATCGCTGTTAAACGGGAAGCATAAATCCAGGCCGTTCACCGCGATGTCCATCATGGCCAATAGCGGCGCCGCTCAAATTGCGATCCGCCACAAGATTCGCGGGCCGGTTATCACCCACTCAAGCGCGTGCGCCTCATCGGGAGTGGCCATCGGTGAGGCGATGAGAGCCATTGCCGATGGGTATCTTGATGTGGCCGTGACGGGGGGAGCGGAAGCGCCACTGAGCGCGGCCCTGATTGCTGTGTTTGATGGCACGCGCGCTCTGTCGAAACCGCGTATCGACGATCCCGGTCATTCCTGCAGACCGTTCTCAAAGGACCGCAGCGGATTGGTGCTTGGCGAAGGCGCCGCTTTTCTCGTGCTGGAAGCCGCCGATTTGGCCGAACGACGCGGAGCGAAAATTCACGGATATGTACGCGGCTACGGAGTCTCATGCGACGCGTATCACATCGGAATGCCGCATAGTGCCGGCCAGATCGAATGTTTGCAATCGGCGTTAGAGGACGCCGGAGTCGAAGCGGAAGAGGTGGGATATATAAATGCACATGCCACGGCTACGGAAGGCGGCGATGTAATAGAAGCGGCGGCGATAAGGGGGGTCTTCGGTGATGGTCCGGCCTCAGCGGCTGTCAGTTCGACCAAATCTGTCCATGGACATTTGCTCGGCGCGGCCAGCGCAATGGAATGTCTTATCACCGTAGTTGCAATGAACGAGTCGTTGTTGCCGGCGAGCGGCAACATTGGAGTCGTTGATGAACGTTGTAGCCTAAATCACGTAGGAGAGCTTCCGCGCACAGATTGCAGAATTGACTTGGCAGTTAGCTTCTCTTGCGGGTTTGGTGGAACAAATGCTGCTCTGGTGCTAGGCACCGAGCGCAGCCTTTCGATGTAACCACGCCAACCTCCCGAGGATTTAATTATGAGCGCCATGCCCGTTTTGCAGAGTTATCTGCCCAAATCGTCGATCCAGCCCGTTCAATTTTCCCGTCGCATCGTGACGGAAAATAGGCGGCTGGCGTCTAACGTGCTTTGGGTGCGGTTTTCCCCAGATCAAAATTCCGGTCTTCAAAACTTCACTCCCGCGTTGGTAGGTGAATTCCAGAGCGTACTGGACTCGATCCGCAGGCCCGTTGGTGTGACGGCTGCGTTGCCCACCCGGTACACCGTGATCCAGTCGACGCACCCCGACTACTTCAGTGTTGGCGGCGACTTGCGGTTCTTTCGCTCCTGCATCGCGGCCCGCGACGAAGAGAGGCTCAGGCAGTACTCGATGGCCTGCCTCGATCTGATGCACGGTTGGTCGACGCGGCTCAAGGGCGAGAGCACGTCGATCAGTCTGGTGCAGGGTCGGGCATTGGGCGGTGGATTCGAGATGGTGCTGAGCACCGACTATGTAATCGCCGAGCAGCGGAGCTCGTTTGGTTTTCCTGAAATCATGTTCGGCTTGTTTCCCTGCACAGGAGCCATGGGGCTGTTGGCCAGCAAGGTTGGTGCGAGGCAGGCCGAGAAGATGATGACGAACAAACGGATTTATTCCGCCGCCGAGCTGTACGAAATGGGCATCATTGATGAGCTATGCCGCGATGGAGAAGGTGAGCGTGCCGTGGAGAGGTATGTCGCCGAGCACTCACGCAGGCAGAAGGCCTTGTTGAAGGTGCAAGCAAGCAGATACAGGACGGCTCCGCTCAACTATGACGAAGGGGTCAGGGTCGTCGAGGACTGGGTTGAAACCGCCATGAATCTGAGCGCTGAAGAGATTCGCACCATGGAAATGCTGATCCTGATGCAATCGCGAGATGCCGCTGGCGGCAAATAAGCGATCATGCCGTCGGGTGCGCGGTGCCGGCGAAGGGGGCGCGAAGTTCTTCAAGCGCCTGCAGCGCCTCCTTCCAGGTTGATACCAGTTCATCATGAAGCCGCTCGCTGGATGCGTTCAATTGATCCATGGGGATGTCCATTAGGCGCTCGCATTGAGCGCCTAATCTGACTGCTCCGATGTTTAGCGCGACACCGCGCATGGCGTGAGCGCGGTGATGGACCAGATGGAGGTCGCGATCGGTGATGGCGTCGGACAGTTGGCTGAAAAGATCGCGCAGGTCGGCAATGCCATCGCCGATGATCTTATGCAGAAACTCCGGTTGATCTTTGATTTCGCGCAATAGATCCAAGATCGCCGGATCGATGTGCTCGACAGGAACAGCGCTCAGTCGAGTCCCGCCGTGATCGGTGGCGTCGGGCCGGGCGACCGGGGCCTCGTTCGGAAAGACGGAAGCGATCGCGCCGCGTAGCTTGTCGAACGTCAGTGGCTTATACACCACGCCGGCCGCACCCGCCTTGCTCAATTTCGCGGCGGTCGAACTTGATGTGTCGGCAGTGACGAAGAACGTCGGTGCGGGATGCAGGCGGCCCATCGCGTAGGTTTGAAAAACGGAAAGGCCGTCAAGGTCATCCATGTTGAAATCGAGCATGACGACATCGAAGTCATCCAGCGCGAGTTGGCTCAACGCATCATTGCCGTTGTGGGCTGCGGTCACTATGTGGCCGTCTCGCGCCAGCATTTGCAGTAGCAGTTCCAGATTGAGGGCGTTGTCGTCCGCCACGAGGATGCGCTTCGGAGCAAGGATCGGTGGTGGCTGGTCGTCTACGGGCACGACCGGCAAGCTGGCTATGGGCAGTTCGATGTCGAACCAGAACGTGGAGCCTTCGCCAGGGGAACTGGAAACCAAAAGCTCACCGCCCATCCGCCGAACGTGTTCGCGTGCGATGGTCGTGCCTAATCCGGTTCCGCGGTACTGGCGCCGATCGCCGGTCTCGATCCTATAGAACGGTTCGAACAGCTTTTCCTGGTGCTCCAGCGGTATGCCGATACCGGTGTCGGAGACGATGAACGCGAGCGAGTAAGTGCGCTCCGTGGCGGCCTTCAAGTTGATTTGAATGGTCACCGAGCCGGTGTGGGTGAACTTGACGGCATTGCCAGCCAGGTTCATGAGGATGCTCGTCAATTCATGGGGATGACCCAGCACCGGTCGAGCGATGTCCGGTGAAATTTCCGTCTTTAATTCAACCCCTTTCGATGCTGCAATCTCTTTCAGCGCCACTTCGATCGTGTTGATGACGGTGCGAAGCTCGTACGCGATCGGTGGACCGGCAGCAGGTTGAATGCCAAGTTTGGACAAGTCCAAGAGCTGGCTGATCTCAGCGTCGAGAGAAGAAGACAGCTTGAGTATGGTGGCTGCTAGCCGGTTGGCTTCGGGCGTATTGCTGTGACTGTCCAATAGCTGCGCGGCAGACACGATGCCCGTGAGCGGAGTGCGCAGCTCGTGGCTGACATTGGCCAGTAGCTGTGTTTTGGCCTTGCTTTCACGCTCGGCATCAGCTTTCGCTGCACGCAAGTCGCGCATGAGCGATCCGGCATACATCGGAACGATAAGAAGGAGAATCAGGTGGGATAGGCCGAAGAATAGGTTATCTCTCCATATTGGAGAGCCCATGAGCACCAGGCCAAAACAGCCTATGGCGACCGTTTGGCAGAACCGCATTATCTTTGGGCCGATGCGGAAGCCAAATCCAAGTATTGTGAAGAGGTAAAAACCGACTATCAGAATCGCTGCTTCGCCTTCGAAGTACAGCCAGGCGGATAGAATGATGGGATCGAGTGCTGCCGTGCCTATCGCTATATTGCGCCACGAGAGGTGGCCTGGATGGCGCGCCACGACGTACGTGGTTAGAGCGTAAAATATGTAACCAGCAAGTACGCCTATTCCAGAGGTGGAAGCCTCGCTGGCAGATTGCGAAAATAAGTTGACAGCGATGGTGGCAAGCGCCACAGGCACGCCGAGTTTGACCCTGACCGAGGACTGAGCCTGTACACTCTGTTTTAATTGCTCTGGCGTTACCTGATCCATCCCTTTAACCTTGCTGCCACTGAATGAACGACGGGGGCTTATTTATGCTGCGGGACGAGATACTAGATAAGTTGAAGAGCATGATAGTGGACAAGTTCGACTTGAAACCGGAAAGCGTAAGTGCTTCGACGACTCAAGGCGAACTCGGCATCGACTCGATAATAATGGTCGATCTGATGATGGATGTTGAAGAGCGGTTTGGCATCGAATTTCGGGAGTTGCAGTTTCCTAAAAACCCGTCGCTCAATGACATAGCCGATCTTATTGAGGCGAATTTAAATGGCTGAACGTCGACGGTTGTAGCGACTCTTCTGCGTCATCGAACAATGCTGCAAGCGTCGGACACGGCCGAATAGTGACGATTGTCGGCGGCCTGGGCTGCACCGCGCGCTGGCACATTAGCCTAGAAAACGTCATCGTCATTGACCGGCTTCACACTGTACGGCGCTGGCCAAAGCTTCTTAGCTGGTGTGTGCGGCACAGGACGATTGTCGGGAACAAAAAAAGGGCCGGTGGCAGGCTAATCCCGCCATCGTGAACTTCCTTCATCCGTTCCAATCGGCCGCCGCGCACTGATCGTGCCAGCCCCGTCGTCCGCTCATGAAGGCTGCATGCATGAGGCGACTGCGCGACCGATATGTCAGGCCGCTTCTTTGAGGGGTAGAACTGGATCAGAGCAACGGGCTTTTCGGGATGAAGTGAAGCGGACTTCAGATTCGTATAGCGCTTCAGTAACTTCCAGTCGCGATGGCTGGTCACGATGGCGACCCGCCGGATGTCATAATTCGCTTCGAACAGTCGCGATGTGCCTTCGTGGCGCAAATCGTGGAAGGGAAGGTCAGCGATTTCCAGACGCAGGCACGCACGGCGGAAACTGGAGCCGATGGTGTCCGGCTTGTGAGGGGAAGATGCACTTACCCTTCTTCGGCTGGCGATCGATAATCTCGGCGCAAGGTCCCAAGAGCGGACCCACTGATGATTGATGTTCTTCTTCGGGTCTTTCCGGCTTCGGATTAGGACCAGCGGCTTGTTGCCTGGGCGGTAGTCCTCCCAGCGAATCGATGTGATTTCGCTTAGTCGCATTGCGCTGTCGATCACGAAGGGAATCAAATCTCGCATTGGCGTCCGCGCGAGGTTGTAGCGATAGAACGCCTCAAGGCTCTTCAACTCCTCAGCGGTCGGACGCCGGTCGCGCTCGTAGGGGTCTCCGATCATGCCGGTGCGTACAGGAGTCGGCCGCGCCGCGGCAACGATGTCTGGGATGGTCATAACCCAAAAAGTTCGCGCGGCCTTCAGCGTCTCGGCGAGGTACCCCAACTCGATCTGCATCGTTGCAGGTCCAATGACCTCGCAGCGCTTGGCGGCGTGGTCGAGGACATCCTGCCCAGTGAGGCTCGCAACTTTACGATCACCGAGCGATTCTTTCCGGCGTGTGAGATTGCCGAGTCTGGTGTCGGACACCGGTTTGAAGGTTTGTAGCCCCTTGATATAGCGGTCGATCACGGCCGAAAGGGTAGGGCTCGGACCCGGCAAGGTCTTGCCGGAGCGGAGCGCATCCTCCGTGTCGCGCGCCCAGTCCTCTGCCGTCTTCCGGCCGTGGAAGGTCGAGGTCTTGGTAGGATGGCCCTTCAACCGCACCATCGCGCGCCACTTCATTCCCGCGTTTTTCGACTACCCCCTCTTGTTGATACACCCGATTCCACGTGGTGCAGCAACGTTACGCTGGAATGCGATTGGGAGGGAGTGCCAATGACTCAGCGGGATGAACTGCACCGCCTCATGGGGTGAAAAGCCACCTAAAATGTTGAATAAGAAAGAAATTATGCTTTCTGTCGCGCCCATGATGGATTGGACCGACTCGCACTGCCGCGTCTTCCACCGCACCCTGGCCCCGCATGCGCGGCTATACACCGAGATGGTCCACGCCAACGCGGTCATCCACGGTGACCGCGCGCGCTTGCTGGCGATGGATCCGATCGAGCATCCGGTCGCGTTGCAGCTCGGCGGCAGCGAACCGGCCTTTCTGGCGCAGGCGGCGCGGACCGGCGCCGAGTGGGGGTTTGACGAGATCAATCTCAATTGCGGCTGCCCGTCCGACCGGGTCCAGGCCGGACGCTTTGGCGCCTGCCTGATGCGCGAGCCGGCGCTGGTGGCGGCCTCGGTCGCGGCGATGGTCGAGGCCTGCGATGTGCCGGTCACGGTCAAGTGCCGGCTCGGGGTCGACGACGACCATCGTTTCGAAGTGTTCCTGGCCTTCGTCGACGAGGTCGCCGCGGCCGGCTGCCGGATGTTCGTGGTGCACGCCCGCAACGCCTGGCTCAAGGGCCTGTCGCCGAAGGAAAACCGCGAGGTGCCGCCGCTGCGCTACGACTGGGCGTATCGGCTCAAGCTCGAACGCCCGGCGCTGCAGGTGGTCGTCAACGGCGGCATCGCCACGCCGGAAGAAGCGACCGCGCATCTGCAGCACACCGACGGCGCGATGCTGGGCCGCGCCGCGTACCACGAGCCTTATGTGCTGCATCGGCTCGACACGGAGTGGTTCGGCGGCGAACTGCGCAGCCGCGCCGAACTGTTGCGGTCGCTGCGCCCATACGTCGAAAGCCAGCTCGAACGCGGCGTGTTCCTCAAGCACATCACCCGGCACATGCTCGGCCTGTTCCATGGCGAGCGCGGCGGTCGCGCGTTCCGGCAGGTCCTCAGCGAAGGCGCGCACAAGCCCGGCGCGGACTGGTCGCTGATCGAACAGGCGCTGGCGGTGACCGAATCGTTCGCCGCGCGCGACGCCGCCTGAGCGGCTGCACTCACGCATGATCACTCGCGACCACGCCGCCTTCTTCGCCCACGCCCGCTCGCTGTCGGCCGATTTCGGCGCGGCGACCGCGCGCGCCGCGTTCCTGGTCGCGCCCGATGGCTTCGCCCGCGCCGAGCAATCGGCCGGCGACAACCGCTACATGGCCCAGGCCGACGAGTTCGACCCGGGCCGGGCCAGCGCCCAGCACCGCGCGCTGCAGCGTGCCTTGTCGCCGGTGCTGCCGACGATCTGTTTCGCCGGCGACCCGGACACCCCGGACGCGCTGTTTCCGAACAACGTCTTCGCCACCAGCGCCGGCGCGGCCACCGGCCCGCGCTGCGTGATCGGGCGCATGCGCCACCCGGTGCGCCAGCGCGAGGCGACCCGCGCCGACATCCGCGCCTTCTTCACCCAGATGCTGGGCTACGCCGAAGTGGACCTGTCGACCCAGCCGCATCCGTGCGAACTCACCGGCGCGCTGGTGATCGATCGCGCCCGCGGGCTGGGCTACGTGGGTCTGTCGGAACGCTGCGACGAGGCCGGCGCGCGGCTGATGCACGAGGCGCTGGGGCTGCGCGCGACCCTGCTGTTCGACCTGGCGCCGGGCGAATACCACACCAATGTGGTGCTGGCGGTGCTGGCCGGCCGCGCCGCGCTGGTGTGTCCGGGCGGATTCGCCGATGCTGGCGTGGCCGAGGCGATCGCCGGCTTCCATGCCCCGCACGGTTGGCTGCTGTCGGCCGCCGAGCACGCGGCGTTCGCGGCCAATTCGATCGCGCTGTCTTCGGACCAAGTCTGGATGAGCGCCGCGGCCGGGCGTTCGCTGACGCCCGCGACCCGGGCCGGACTGGCCGAGGCCGGGTTCGCGGTGGCGACGGTCGAACTGGACGCGATCGAGGCTGGCGGCGGGTCGCTGCGTTGCTGTGTCGGCGAAATCTACTGATCGTGCCGATGATTGGCCCGGGCTTCGGCCCACGCTTGGGCCCGTTTCAACAGCGCCAACGTGTGATGGCGGTCGTACCGGCCTGAATGGCGGCTGGGACCGTTCGGAAAAGTTCAGATCGGATTCACCGCTACGTTTCGAAAATGCCTGCACATTGCGATTTACGCACTTTATTGTTCCGCTGGGGTCAACTTCGAAGTCATGAGCATCCGGTCCGCCCGCGTCCTGTCCTTGCTGCTGCTCGTCGCCTCGTCGGCGGCGGTCGGCCAGGCCGTGGCGCAGCAGCAAGACGACGGCGGCCGGCCCTGGCGCGGCCACGACCGTCGCGAGGACCACCGCTCCCTGTCCGACGCGATCCGCCGGGTCGAGCGCGAAAGCGGCGGCGGCCAGGTGCTCAGCGCCGAACGCATCCCTTTTGACGGCCGTGACGTAAATCGGGTCAAAGTGGTCGATTCCAGTGGCCGGGTCCGTGTTTACATGGACGATCCCCAGCAGCGTGGGCGCCGCGACGACGATCGCCCTACACGCCGCGACGACAACGATAACGACTAACCTTCGCTCCGACGGTCCAAACGATCCGGTCGGACCGACTTCATCAAGGGAGTGCCCATGCGAATTCTGCTGGTCGAAGACGAAGCGCCTCTGCGCGAGACCCTGGCCGCGCGCTTGAAGCGCGAGGGCTTCGCGGTCGATGCCGCGCAAGACGGCGAGGAAGGCCTGTACATGGGCCGCGAGGTGCCGTTCGACCTGGGCATCATCGATCTGGGCCTGCCCAAGATGTCGGGCATGGAACTGATCAAGGCCCTGCGCGATGAGGGCAAGAAATTCCCGGTGTTGATCCTGACCGCGCGTTCGAGCTGGCAGGACAAGGTCGAGGGCCTCAAGCAGGGCGCCGACGATTACCTGGTCAAGCCGTTCCACGTCGAGGAACTGCTGGCGCGTCTCAACGCGCTGGTGCGCCGCGCCGCGGGCTGGAGCAAGCCGACCCTGGAATGCGGCCCGGTGATGCTGGACCTGGCCGCGCAGACGGTCAGCGTCAACGGCACCAACGTCGACCTCACCAGCTACGAGTACAAGGTGCTGGAGTACCTGATGATGCATGCGGGCGAGTTGGTCTCGAAGGCCGACCTGACCGAGCACATCTATCAACAGGACTTCGACCGCGACTCCAACGTGCTGGAAGTGTTCATCGGCCGCCTGCGCAAGAAGCTCGATCCCGACGGCGCGCTCAAGCCGATCGAGACCGTGCGCGGCCGCGGTTACCGTTTCGCCATTCCGCGCAGCGGCGACTGATCCGGAGTACCTGACGGACCGTATGCGGCCCGCGTCTTTTCCTGATGCGGGCCGCGTTGCCCGCCCGATGCCGTGAGCTGGGGGCAGCCGCGTTCGCTGCGCGCGCGCCAGTTGCTGGCCGCGAGCCTGGGCCTGTTGGCGTTCCTGGCCCTGGCCGGTTACGCGCTCGACCGCGCTTTCCTTGAGACCGCCGAAAGCAATCTGCGCCAGCGCCTGACCAGTTACGCGCTGGCCTACGCGGCCGACACCGATTTCGGTCGCGGCGGCGAAATCATCCCGCCCTACGATCCGCCGGACCCGCGTTTCGACCGGCCCGGCAGCGGTCTGTATGCCGAAGTCATCCTGCCCGACGGGCACTGGGATTCGATGTCAGCGCAAGGCCCGGTGCTGCCCGACGGCGGCATGCTCAAGCCCACCGAGGAAACCTTTGAAGGCCCGCTGCCGGTCACCGAGATCAGCGGCCGCACCGGCGAGGCCTACCGTTACGGGCGCGGCCTGATCTGGAGCGTCGACGGCGACGCCAAGGCCGAATTCCAGTACACGATCTATATCCTCGAAGACACCAGCGCGCTGCGCCATCAGGTCGCGGTGTTCCGTCAGGCGCTGTGGCGCTATCTCGGCGGCGCCGGCGTGATCCTGCTGCTGTTGCAGGCCTTGATCATGCAGTGGAGCCTGCGTCCGCTCAAACGCGTGATCGAGGAACTCAAGCGCGTGCAGCGCGGCCTGGCCTCGCGCATGAGCGAACGCCATCCGCGCGAGCTCGAACCGCTGACCGAAAGCATCAACGCCTTCATCGAGAGCGAACGCGAAAATCTCGATCGCCAGCGCAACACCCTGGCCGATCTTGCCCACAGTCTGAAAACGCCGCTGGCGGTGCTGCACGCGCGCCTGGATGACGAGAACGGGCCGGTGCCGATCGATCCTGAATTGCGCGAAGACGTCAGCGTGCAATTGCGGCGCATGAACGATCTGGTGTCGTACCAGCTCGCGCGCGCCGCGTCGGGCGGGCATGCGCTGTTCGCCGCGCCGATCGCGATCGAATCGCATGCCGAGGAAATCGTGCGCGGCCTGGAAAAGGTTTATGCCTCGAAGGGCGTGCTGTGCGAGTTCGATCTCGCCGACGGCGTGCAGTTTCACGGCGAACCCGGCGACTTGCAGGAACTGCTCGGCAATCTGTTGGAAAACGCGTTCAAGTGGGCGAATTCGCGGGTGCTGCTGACGGTCCAGCCCGGCGAGACCGCGGCCAATCGCAGGCCTGGTCTGTTGCTCGCGGTCGACGACGACGGCCCTGGCATTCCGCCCGACAAGGTCGCCTCGATCCTGCAGCGCGGCGTGCGCGGCGACGAACGTGTGCACGGCCACGGCATCGGCTTGGCGATCGTGCAGGATCTGGTGCGCGGCTACCGCGGCACTCTGGATGTCACGCCGTCGGAGGAATTGGGCGGGACGCGATTCGAAGTGAAGTTGCCGCCGGGGTTGTAGGCCCGGGTTGTGCGATGTTTTCGGCGGCGTGCGTTTGCTGTGCGCGCAGGATCGTCGAGACCCGCGACTCATAAAGTTTTGCGTGGACGACGCTTCGGACCGGATGCTTTTCGCTCGGATCGCCGCGGACCTTCGAGTGAGTCGAAGGTAAAGCACCGCGGCTGAAGCCTCTCTCAAAAAAACTTCGTGCTCGCGACGATTGTCCGGGCCGATGCATCCGCGCGAATCGAAGCGAGTGCGTTCAGGCGAACGGCGAAGGCCCGTAGAACCGGGTCAGGTGCGCGGCCACCCGCGGCAGGCGCGCCAGCAACGCGTCGGGATTGCTGAAATGGCATTCGCTGACGACGGCGAAGAATTCCTCCGGCGCGTCGGCCGCGGTGATGCGGATGCCGTGCAGGTAGCCGGCGTCTTCGTCGTCGTTCGCTGAGCGATCCGGGTCTTCGTCCTCGGCATCGAGCAAGGCATCGACCTCGTCGCCGAAATCCTCGTAGGCCGCCTGGAAATCGCGCGCCCATTCGAGCTGCCATTCGCGCGGCAACGGCGGGGTGCCGTCGACCAGACCGTCGAGAAGATCCAGCTTGTGCGCCATTTCGTGGACCACGACCATGTCGCCGCGGTGCGGCGCCGCGCATTCGGCGGCGACGTCGGCCCAGGACACGATCAGCACGCCGTTGTCGTGCGACTCGCCGCTGATTTCCTCGTGCCACTCGTGCTGCACGTCGTTTTCGTCGAAGTCGACCAGCTTGACCCGGAACTCGTCGGGATAGACCAGCATCTGCGACCAGCCGTGCAGGCCTTCGGCACCGAATTCGAGCAAGGACAGGCAACACATCGCCGCGAGCATGCAGTGCTGGACTTCGTCCAGATGCAGGCCCTGCACCGGGGTGATGGTCTTCTCATGCAGGAAGCGCGCGCTCAGTTCGCGCAGCCGCTGTTGTCGCGACGCATCCAGATCGTTCGCCCACGGCAGGGCGGCGACGGTGATGCGCCACAGTTCGTCGTCGATGGATGGGGCGGGGCGCCGCAGACGGCGCAGGAACTCGAACAAGGTGCGGCGGCCTAGACGATCAGCGGAACGGTCCGATCAGCGGAACATGCCCGGCAGGAAGTTGTGCCAGCGCGGCGACTGCAGCCGGTTGGTGCTGTCCGAATCGCTGTGCATGCTCGGCTTGGCCTTGGTGTCGCGCGCGGTCGGCGGCGGCGCGCTGGTGCGCGCGGCGGGACGGTCGGCGGCGGCGGTCTTCTGCGAGGCCGAGCAGGCGTCGGCCGGGCTGAGCTTGTTGACCTCGCGCGCACTCACCTCCGCGACGACCAGGACACTGGCGAGAGCGAGCAGCAGGCAGGTGCAGATCCGTAACATGGCGGAATCCTTGGAGGTCGGCCCGGCGATGCGCCCGGGACCATTGCCGACTATAGCGCGAAACCGTTACCGAATCCGGCCGTTCGGCCGGATGGTTGTCACGTGCGCCCGGCCGTTCGGCCGGATGGTCGCCAAGCGCGCCCGGCCGTTCGACCGGAGCGTCGCTTGTGCGCCGCAGCAAGCGCCGATCCGTGTTTGCGCCAGACTGGCTCCATGCCCAACGCCCGCCTGCCGCTGACCGCGCCCGCCCTGCGCCGGGCCTTGATCTCCGGCGCGCGCCGGGTCATCGCCGGGCGCGACCTGCTCAATCGGATCAACGTGTTCCCGGTCGCCGACGGCGATACCGGCAACAACCTCGCGCATACCCTGGGCAGCCTGCTGAACGGGGCGCTGAGCCGCCGCAGCCGCCACATCGGCGAACTGCTCAAGCGCATCGGCGACGACGCCATCGACGGCGCGCGCGGCAATTCCGGGGCGATCCTGGCCCAGTTCCTGCACGGCGTGGCCGAACACGCGCGCGCCCAACCCGAGCTGGACGCGACCACCCTGGCCGCGTCGGTGCGCCATGGCGCGGCCAACGCCCGCGCCGCGCTGGCGCATCCAGTTGAAGGCACCATCCTGAGCGTCATCAACGCCTTTGCCGATGCGCTGGAGGAAGCCGCCGCGGCCAGCGCCGACGGCGACCCGCGCCCGGGCTTCGTCAGCGCACTGGCACGGGCGCGCGCGGCACTGGCGTACACGCCGCAGCAGATGGCGTTGCTGCAAAAGGCCGGTGTGGTCGATGCCGGCGCGCAGGGTTTCGTCGACCTGCTCGAAGGCATCGCCGAATTCGTCGACGGCGGCCCGCGCGCGCTGCGCATGCATGGCGCCGGCATCGCCGCGAACGAAGGCTGCGGTGGGCATGCCCACGCGGGCGATCACGCCGACCCGGCGATTCCCGCCTTGCACGAAACGGTCGATCCGCTGCGCCGTTGGTGCAGCGAATGCCTGCTGGTCGGCGAGGGCCTGCAACGCGACCGGCTGCGCGACGCGCTGGAAGCGATCGGCGCCGATTCGCTGGTGCTGGCCGGCGGCGCCACGCGGATGCGCGTGCATGCCCACGTCGGCGCCCCGCAGACGCTGTTCGACGCGTGCGCGCGGTTCGGCGCGGTCGAGGGCATGAAGGCCGACGATATGCTCGCGCAGCAGCGCAGCATCGAACGCGTGCAACGGGTGGCCGTGGTCACCGACAGCGCCGCCGACCTGCCCGAGGAACTGGCCGAGCATTACGGCCTGCACGTGGTGCCGGTGCGGGTGTCGATCGACGGCCGCGATTACCTCGACAAGATCGGACTGGCGACCGCGGAGTTCTACCGGCGCATGGCGGTCAGCGCGGATCTTCCGCGCACCAGCCAGCCGCCGGCGGGCGATTTCCGCCGGACCTTCGAATTCCTGCTGGGCCATCGCGCCCAGGTCCTGTACGTGGGGCTGTCGCGGGCGGTGTCGGGCACCTTGCAGTCGGGCGAACAGGCCGCCGGCCGCGCCGACGACAGCGGCGCTCGCCGGGTCCAGGTGTTCGACACGTTCAACGCCGCCGGTGGCCAGGCCTTGCTGGCCTGGCGCGCGGCCGAGCTGGCCGCCGACGGCATCGAACTGGCGGCGATCGTGGCCGAACTCGAACGGCTGCGGCCGTTGACCCTGACCTGGGCGATGGCGCGCGACATCTCGCATGCGGTGCGCGGCGGCCGGGTTCCGCCGTGGGCGGTGCCGCTGGTGCGGTTCACCGGCTTGACCCCGATCGCGAAGATCAAGCCCGAAGGCCGGTTGGGCGTCAGCGGCGGGGTGTTCGCCAAGGCCGGCGCGCCGGAAGCGTTCGCGCGCTACATCGCCCGGCGCGCGCCGCGCGGCCAGCGCTGGCGCGCGATCGTCGGCCATTGCGATGCGCGCACCGACGGCGAACGCCTGCTCGAAGCGCTGCGGCGGCGACTGGACCTGGAACAGGCCTGGCTGGTCGAGACCGGCCCGGCGCTGGGCGCGCATGCGGGGCGCGGCGCGTTGCTGGTGTCGTTGCAGCCGGTGCCCGGGGCGGTTTGAGGGTGGCGTCGGACAGCGCGCGGGACCGCCGCCGTATGGCCTACCTGTAGGAGCGGCGTGAGCCGCGACCGCGCCAATGGGGCTGCGGCGCGGGTCCCTGCAACTAACGTCGTTGCCGCGGTTTCGCGGTCGCAGCTTGCGCAGCTCCTACAGTCGGATACGGGGCTGCCGTCGCGACGACCCGCGCGGCGGTGCACGCAATCAGCACGCGGGTCACAACCCGCACGCCACCACCGGTTTGCGCCGATCGCCAATCGATCCGCGCCGCGCTCGAACCCGCGCCGGCTCGCGCATAATCCGCGCATGCCGTTCGACCTCCTGTCTCCGCAATTGTCCGTGGTCACCCAACTGGCGCCGGTATCGGTGGCGTTGCTGGTGGCCGCCTACGCGATCGGTTCGCTGTCGGGCAGCCTGCTGCTGGGCAAGCTGCGCGGGGTCGACATCCGCACCCAGGGCAGCGGCAATGCCGGCGGCACCAACGCCTTCCGCACCCAGGGGCTGCGGTTCGCCGCGGCGGTGGTGGTGTTCGATATCGGCAAGGGCGCATTGGCGACCTGGCTGGCGCTGCGCTATGCGCCGGTCGGGCATGCCTTGTCGGTGACCTCGCATGGCTATCTGGCCGCGTTTGCCGCGGTGCTCGGCCATGTCTGGCCGATCTGGCACGGGTTTCGCGGCGGCAAGGGCGCGGCGACCCTGGTCGGCGGGCTGGCGGTGTTGTGGCCGTTCGCCTTGCCGATTCTGTTGGCGGTGTGGGCGATGGTGATCGTGCTCAGCGGCTATGTCGGCCTGGCCACGGTGATCGCCGCGCTGTGCCTGCCGCTGCTGGCCTGGCTCGGCGATGCCGGTTTGCCGCGGCTGTATTTCGCCCTGGCCACGGCGGTGCTGATCGTGTTCACCCATCGCGGCAATATCGCGCGCCTGCGCGCCGGCACCGAATCGCGCTTCAACGGCGCGCGCCTGCTGCACCGTTGGCGCCGGAGCTGATGGACGATCGCGCGCTGCTGCAACGCCTGATCGAAGGTCCCGCCACCGGCGACGCGCTGGCCAGCGCGGCCGGGCAGACCCGCGCCGCGGTGTGGAAACGCATCGAAGCCCTGCGCGAAGCCGGGGTCGCGATCGAGGCCAAGCCCGGTCGCGGCTATGCCTTGTCGCAGCCGCTGGACTTGCTCGATGCGCAGGCGATCACCGCCGCCATGTACGCCGACGCGCGCGCGCGCCTGACGGCGCTGGACGTGGCCTGGACGATCGATTCGACCAACAGCGAATTGCTGCGCCGGCCCACGCCCGCGCAGGGCGCCGCGGTGCTGCTGGCCGAACGCCAGACTGGCGGGCGCGGTCGGCGCGGCCGGGTCTGGGCCTCGCCGCTGGCCGCGCATCTGTATCTGTCGCTGTCGCGCAATTTCGGCGGTGGCCTCGCACGCCTGGGCGGGTTGAGCCTGGTCGCCGGCATCGCCGCGGTCGAGGCCCTGCAGCGCTTGGGCTATGCCGACGTGCGATTGAAGTGGCCGAACGATCTGGTCGTGCTCGACGGCGCCGGGCTGCGCAAGCTCGGCGGCCTGTTGATCGAAGGCGGCGGCGAATACGCCGGCCCGGCACGGGCAGTGATCGGCCTGGGCCTCAACGTGCGCATGCCGGCCGCGGCCGCGGCGCAGATCGATCAGCCGTGGTGCGATCTGGCGACGCTTGCGGCGCAGCGCCCGCTATCGCGCAATGCGGTCGCTGCTGCGTTGCTCGACAGCCTGCTGCCGGCGTTGGACGAATTCGATGCGTCCGGCCTGGCGCCTTTCATCGATCGCTATGCCGCGTTCGACGCCTTGGCCGGGCAGGCGGTGACCGTCCACGGCGCGCAGGCCGATCACGCCGGCACCGCGATCGGTCTGGCCGACGACGGCGCGTTGCGGGTGCGTCTGGCCGACGGCGACGAACGCCGCTTCCATGCCGGCGAAGTCAGCGTGCGCCGTGGCGCGGGAGACGCGCGATGAGCGCCTGGCTGTTCGATCTGGGCAATACCCGGCTCAAGTGTGCGCCGCTGGATGCGCACGGCCGCCCCGGCCCGGCGCTGGCGCTGCCGCATCGCGAGGAAGACGTCGCCGCGGCCCTGGCCGACGCGTTGCCGGACGAGCGCATCGAGGTCGCCTATCTGGCCAGCGTCGCCCATCCGGCGCTGCGCATGGCGGTGTTGCAGGCGCTGACCGAACGGTGCGGACGGATCTCGATCGCGCGCACCCAGCCGAGTTTCGAACTCGACGGTTTCGGCCGCGTGCGCATCGCCTATGCCGACCCGCGCAAGCTCGGCGTCGACCGCTTTCTCGCCCTGCTGGGCGCGCACGCGCGCGGCGAAGGCGCGGCCTTGATCTGCGGGGTCGGCACCGCGTTGACCATCGACCTGCTCGACGCCGACGGCCTGCATCACGGCGGCCTGATCGCGCCGTCGCCGACGCTGATGCGCGAAGCGCTGCATGGGCGCGCGCCGCAATTGCCCGAGCTCGGCGGCCAGCGCATGTCGTTCGCCTCCGATACCGAGGATGCGCTGGCGTCGGGCTGCGACGGCGCGGCATTGGCGCTGATCGAGCGCAGCCTCACGGTGGCCAAGTTGAAGTTGGGCACCGTGCCGCAGTTGCTGCTGCACGGCGGCGGCAGCGACGCGCTCGCCGCCGCGTTGCCTTCGCCGATCGCCGCGCCGACCTTGGTGCTGGAAGGTCTCGCGATCTGGGCCGGAATCGAAACTTCGCGCTGAGCGGGGCGGCGATCGGGCAGGCTAGAATCTGCGCATGCTCGTTCGTGCCCTCATCGTCCTGCTGATCGCGCTCAACCTCGGCGTCGCCGCGTGGTGGATCGCGCGGCCCGCGCCGCCCGCGCCGCCGCGCGAACAACTTCCGCTCGGCGTGGCGCGGCTGCAGATGGTCGACGAACCGCGCAGCGCGGCCAAGCCGCAAGCCGTTACGCCGCCGAAGACGACGGTCGCCGCCGCGTCGGTGGCGCCGTCGTCGCAGCCCGCGTCGGCCGCGCCCGCGAATTCGGCGCCGGCCCCGGCGACGGAGAAACCGCAGACGCCGCCGGCCGCAACGCCGTCTGCGACCGCCACGGTAGCGACGGCCACGCCGTTGCCGACGACACCCGCTGCCACACCCGCGCCGATCGCACCACCGCCCGAAGCCAAGCCGCAATGCTTCAGCATCGGGCCGTTCGCCGATACCGCCGCGGCCGCCGAGGCACGCGCCAAGCTGCAGCCGCTGGCCCAGAAACTGGCCACGCGCACCCAGGCGAGCACCAGCAATGCACGCGGTTGGCGCGTGTACATGCCGCAGGCCAGCGCCGAGGCCGCGCAGGCCACCGCGCTGCGCATCCGCGCGGCCGGTTTCAGCGATCTGTTCGTGATGAGCGGCAGCGAAGCCAACGCCATCGCGCTTGGCCGTTTCCGCAGCGAGGAATCGGCGCGCAAGCGCGGCGCCGAGTTGAGCGCGGCCGGCTTCACCGCGCGGGTCGAAGCGCTCGGCGACAGCGGCGAAGGCCCGACCTGGATCGACGTCGCCACCACCACCTCCAACGGCGATGCGTTGCGCCGCGCCGCCGGCGCCTCGCGCTGGCGCGGCCGTTCCTGCGCCGGTCTGGGTTGATAGCGGCCCATTCGCAGCCCGCACGCGTCGCGCTGTCGCGATGAGACCCGGGCGCGATAGAATGCGCCAGCGCCATCGATCCGCTCGCTGGTCGCCCGTCACGTCAAGCTGCCGCTTTAGCTCAGTTGGTAGAGCACTCGCCTTGTAAGCGAGCGGTCGTCCGTTCGATTCGGACAAGCGGCACCACGTGAAGCCGAGAAGAAAACAACCGCCCGGCCACCGCATCCGAAGGCCGCGCCAATTCCGGCCGCACTCCCAGCCGCACCCCAACCGCATCCGAGCAAGCACATCAGCTCAGCATGCCGCGCCCAACTCGCGCCCCGCGCCAACGAAACCAACAACAGCAAACTCCCCAGCACCCATGCCTGGCCTCACGGCGCGATCGCCTCGCCACGAATCAACGCATTCGCCATTCACCCCCCCGCGTTTTTGCGCACGCCTTCACGGTTAAGCCCAGTTCGCGCTTAGGCACTAGAATGCCCCCATCGTCGGCGGCCGCAACGGCCCTGTTGCGGCGATCGCGCGATGCCGCGGGCATCGTCCGCGTTCACCTATCGATGCCGCGCGCTCATCCGTCAGCCAGCGCGGCAGAGGACATCCTTATGAGTCGTACCTATCCCCCGGTTTCGTTGATCGGTGCGCCGACCGACGTCGGCGCCGGCCACCGCGGCGCGCGTATGGGACCCGAAGCCCTGCGCATCGCCGGCCTCGGCGAAGCCCTGGTCGCGCGCGGCGTTGACGTGGTCGATCGCGGCAATCTCGACGGCCCGCGCAATCCCTGGCAGAAACCGGTCGAAGGCTATCGCCATCTGCCCGAAGTGGTGACCTGGAACCGTCTGGTGATGGACGCGGTAGGCGCGGAACTGCGCGCCGGGCGCATGCCGATCCTGCTCGGCGGCGATCACTGCCTGGGGCTCGGTTCGATCACCGCGGTGGCGAACTACTGCCGCGAAACCGGCAAGCAGCTGCGCGTGCTGTGGCTCGATGCGCACGCCGATTTCAACACCAGCCAGGTCACGCCGTCGGGCAACATCCACGGCATGCCGGTGTCGTGCCTGTGCGGCATCGGCCCGCAGGAACTGACCACGCTCGGCGGCCCGGCGCCGGCGATGCGCGCCGAAGACATTCGCCAGATCGGCATCCGCTCGGTCGATCCGGGCGAGAAGCAATTGATCCAGCAACACGGCCTGGATGTGTACGACATGCGCTACATCGACGAGATCGGCATGAAGCGGGTGATGGAGGAAGCGCTGGAAGGCGTGGACGACAACACCCATCTGCATGTCAGCTTCGACGTCGACTTCCTCGATCCGAGCATCGCGCCGGGCGTGGGCACCACGGTGCCGGGCGGCCCCAACTACCGCGAAGCGCAATTGGTGATGGAGATGATCGCCGACAGCGGACGGCTCGCGTCGCTGGACATCGTCGAACTCAATCCGATCCTCGACAAGCGCAACCGCACCGCCAAGTTGTCGGTGGACCTGGTCGAAAGCCTGTTCGGAAAATCCACCTTGATGCGCGAGTGAGGCAGATCGCGCCAATGTCGGCCGCGGCGATGAATCGCGGCTGACGCCGGACGCGACGAACCCATGTAAGGCATTGTTTCGCGTAGCTTTCGCGCCTCACTCCACGCGGGCTTCACGTTCATTCGCGTCTGATCGGCTCCAGGACGCGACGAGTGGCGCGGCCGCTATGACCAAGGAGATTCTATGAAGCGTTTGACTGCCCTGTTGCTGCTGGCCCTGTTTTCGATGGGCACCCTGAGTGCTTGCAACACCGTGGCCGGCGCCGGTAAGGACGTGAAGAAGGCCGGCGAGAAGGTCGAGCAGAAGGCCGAAGAAGTACGCGACGGCAAGTAAGCAGCGCGAACCGCTACAAGCAAAAAGGCCGGAGCGATCCGGCCTTTTTGTTTGCCTGGCGTTTTGTTCGAAACCACGCGACGACAGTGGTTACGCCACGCAGCGCTCAGTTTGCGGCTGAAGGATTCACTTCGTTCATCGACATCAAGTCCGGGCTAACGCAATCGTGATCGGATGCGAATGTCGCGGCTGCGAAGCTGGCCTCGTGATCTCGGCAGGCCGATCACGCACGACGCGATCGACACGACGCAGTGCGCGGCGCCGAATCCGAATCCCCCAACTGAAGGAGTGGACATCGATGAACAAAGACATCATTGCCGGCAAGTGGACCCAGATCAAAGGCAAGGCCAAGGCGAAGTGGGGCGACCTGACCGACGACGTATTCGATGTCGCCGAGGGCAACTCCGAATACCTCGCCGGCAAGCTGCAGGAACGCTATGGCTGGGAAAAAGACCGCGCCGAGAAGGAAGTGCGCGAGTTCGGCAAGACCTTGAACTGACCCGACGGGTCTGGATGATGTAATCAGCGGCNGCGCCAATCGCATCGGCGGGGTTGTGGACAGCCGCCGTTGCGAGGTACGAGGAGAAGCGGGCCGGATGCGAATCCGGCCCGTTTTTATTGCCTCGCGTTTTTCATCGCAGGTGCGGTCGACTGGTCAAGCAAGACGCGAGCCGATTCCCGCTCACCACCCGCGCGACGGGGGATCGGCGACGAAGCCGCTCGGAAATGCGTTGGGTTCGTTGCGATTGCGGTAGTAGGGATCGCGCTGGCGCGGCACCACGCCGCGCGCGACCAGGCTGCGGTAATCGTCGTAGCGCAACTGCACGATCTGCGCGGGCGAACGCGAGGCGCGCACGAACTGGGTCTGCGACACCGGCGACCATTCGCGCGAGCCGTGCCCGGTGCCGATCGATTGCGCGGCCGCATCGGCGGCGGCCGATTCGCGGCCCATCTCGCTCGCCGCCGGCGCGGGTGCGGCGTTGCCCGATGCGCGACGCTCGGCCTTGGCCGCTTCGCCTTCGCGCGCCATCGGCGGATACCCATAGGGATAAGGCGTGGGATACGGCCGCGGCGGTTCGCGATAGACGCGCTCCTCGAACACCGCCACGCCGATCACGCCGACGTTGTCGGGCCGGCCGGTACGCGCGGCGTAGCTGTCGGGCAGATCGGTGAACACGAACTGGGCGACGTCGTCGAGCGACTTGCGCCAGCCGTTGATCTCGGTGGACTGCCACGCATCGAGCACGTAACCGGCCTGCGAGGGGTTGGCGGTCTGGCCGCTGACCGCGTTGACGCCGTCGACCGACAGCACCACCAGCACGCGCTGGCCGGTGGTGTTGGTCAGACGCACCGAATAACGGTGGCCCGGGGTGCCGGCGATCCACTGCTGGCCGCGATGGGGCCAGCTCGGCAGCCAGTCGCCGTTGTCGCGGTCGACCACGGCGACATCGACCAGCGGGCGGGCGTAGCTCGGGGTGCAGGCGCTTGCGGTCAGTGCGGCGCCGACGAGCAGGACTAGCGAGCGGAACATGGCGGGTCTCCTGGTGGGTCGATGAGGTGGTCGATCCTGCAAACGCCCGCCCGATCGAAACGGGGTTGTGGTTGCGATCACAGGCCCGATCGCGCGGCCTCGCCGGCCGACGGCGCTCAGCCGCCGCTCAGCCGGACAGCCCCGCGGGCGGCGCGGCTCAGAGGTCGGCCGCGGCGGCCAGCGGGTACACTGGCCGACCACGATCCACCCGCGATTCACCATGACCCAGACCCGCGTCCTGACCGGCATCACCACCTCCGGCACTCCCCACCTCGGCAACTACGTCGGCGCGATCCGCCCGGCGGTCGCCGCCAGCCTCACGCCGGACGTGGAGAGTTTCTATTTCCTCGCCGACCTGCATGCGCTGATCAAGGTGACCGAACCTGAGCGCGTGCAGCGCTCGACCCTGGAGATCGCCGCGGCGTGGCTGGCCTGCGGCCTGGACCCGGCCAAGGTGTGGTTCTACCGGCAGAGCGAAATCGTCGAGATTCCGGAGCTGAGCTGGTTCCTGACCTGCGTCGCCGGCAAGGGCATCCTCAACCGCGCGCACGCCTACAAGGCCGCGGTCGACAAGAACCGCGCCGAGGGCGAGGACGACGACGCGGCGATCAACGCCGGTCTTTTCATGTACCCGGTGCTGATGTCGGCCGACATCCTGGTGTTCAACGCGCACAAGGTCCCGGTCGGTCGCGATCAGGTCCAGCACATCGAGATGGCGCGCGATTTCGCCCAGCGCTTCAATCATCTGTACGGCGAGCATTTCGTGCTGCCCGAGGCGCTGATCGAGGAAAGCGTGGCGACCTTGCCGGGCCTGGACGGCCGCAAGATGAGCAAGAGCTACGACAACACCATTCCGCTGTTCGCGCCGCGCGAGCAGTTGAAGAAGTTGATCTATTCGATCGTCACCGATTCGCGCATGCCCGGCGAACCCAAGGACACCGAAGGCTCGGCGCTGTTTCAGATCTACCAGGCGTTCGCTAGCGTCGAAGAGACCGAAGCGATGCGGCGCGCATTCGCCGACGGCATCGCCTGGGGCGAGGCCAAGCAGGCCTTGTTCGAGCGCATCGACGCGGAAATTTCTCCGCTGCGCGAGAAGTACGAAACGCTGATCGCGCAACCGCACAAGATCGAAGCGATCCTGATCGATGGCGCGCGCCGGGTGCGCGAGCGTTACGCGCATTCGACCATGAAGCGCCTGCGCGCGGCGGTGGGCTTGCGCGATCTGTCGCAAGTGTCGGCCGAGTCCGCGTCCGCGCATGCCGATGCGAAAGCGGATTCGGTGCCGGTGTTCAAGCAGTATCGCGAAGCCGATGGGCAGTTCTATTTCAAGCTTGCCGATGGCGAACAGGTGTTGCTGCAAAGCCGCGGTTTCGCCTCGCCCAAGGATGTGGGCCAGCTGATCGGCGCGGTGAAGGCCGGTCGCGGCGACCTGGACGCGGTATTGGCCGCGTCCGATCCGGTGGATGCATCGCAGCGCGCCGCGATCGCCGCGGCGCTGGCGGCGATCGCGCAGGCCGAAGCCGACGCGCGCGCGGCCAAGGAGTCGGCCCAGTCGTGAGTCGCTTCGTCGAACTCAATCTGGCGCTGATCCTGTTCCTGCCGTGGTTCGCGATCCTCGGCGCCTTGTTCTGGCTGTATCCGCGCCGGCCGCGCAACCCGGCGCGCAAATTGTTCGATGCGGTGTCGCTGGCGGTGTCGGTGTGCGCGTTCGTGCTCACCGTGCATTGGGCGCACCTGCATGCCGGACGCGGGCACGGCGCGATGTGGCCGCAGATTCTCGCCACCTCGCTGGGGTATGGCGTGTTCCTGCTGGTGCTGGCGATCGCGTGCTTAGTGCGTTGGCGATGGTTGCGCGGGGTGGTCGATCATCGCGAGTGAGAGCGGGCGAAACCGCCGGCGAATCCGCGAAATGATGCCGACCAAAGCCGCATCGCGGCGGCGCGCCATGAAGGCATAGACTGCAAGCCAGTCACAGCCCGATTCTCTGCCATGACCTCAGCTTCCGATCCGAGCACGAACGCCGCTTCCGAGCATGCCGCGGCTTCGCACCCAGCCGACTCGCACGCAACCGACTCGCACGGCATCGTCACCATCGACACCGGCTTTCATCGTCCGGTGTTCGACGCGGCCTATCTGATCGTCGAAAACGGCCGCGCCGCCTTCGTCGATTGCGGCACCCAGCATTCGATCCCGGCCCTGCTCGATGCGCTCGCGCGGCAGGGGCTGACTCCGGCCGAGGTCGACTGGCTGATCCTCACCCACGTGCACCTCGATCACGCCGGCGGCGCCGGCGCGCTGATGCAGCGCCTGCCGAATGCGCGCGCGGTCGTGCATCCGCGCGGCGCGCCGCACATGATCGATCCTTCGGTATTGGTGGCCGGTGCCACCGCGGTCTACGGCGCCGAGGAAATCGAGCGCAGTTACGGGCAGATCGTGCCGATTCCGGCCGAGCGCGTGGTCGTCGCCAAGGACGGTCATGTCGTCGATCTGGCCGGGCGGCCGCTGCTGTGCGTGGACACGCCCGGGCATGCGCGCCATCACCTGTGCGTGTGGGACGAGCGCAGCCGCGCTTGGTTCACCGGCGACACCTTCGGTCTGTCGTATCGCGAATTCGATGCGCCGCGCGGCCCGTTCGTGGTGCCGACCAGTTCGCCGGTGCAGTTCGAACCCGAGCCGCTCAAGGCCTCGATCCGCACCTTGCTGGCGCGCGATCCCGAGGCGATGTACCTGACCCACTACGGCCGGGTCGGCGACGTGCAGCGGCTCGGCGCCGAATTGATCGAGCAGATCGATGCGATGGTGCGGCTCGCGCGCGGCGCGTCGGCGGCCGGCGGCGACCGGCATGCACATCTGGTCGCGGCGCTGGCCGACTATTTCCTGGCGCGCGCACGGGCGCACGGCAGCGCGCTGAGCCCGGCGCAGATGCAGGCGGTGCTGGCGGTCGACATCGAGCTCAACGCCCAAGGCCTGGAAGTCTGGCTGGATCGGCGCGGCTGAGCGGTCGCGGCCGTCGCCGCGACCGATTGGCTGAACCGACACCGGATCGCCACGGTTAGGCCGCGCGGCCGTCACGGGCATTGAATCGTTGCCGGGGTAGCTTGAGCGAGACCACGTAGCATCCCTCCCCCCCTACATCGCCGATGCCCGTCGTGCCGCTGCGACTTCGCCACTTCCTGCCGCTGTCGATCCCGGGCCTGCCCGCGCAGGACGATGCGCCCGCGGCCGATTCGCCGTCGGGTTCACTCGATGACGGGCTGGACGACGGCCGCCAATACGCGTTGGAGTCCTACGGTTTGCTCGACAGCGTGCCGGAGGCGGCCTACGACGATCTGGTCCGACTCGCCGCGACCTTATGCGGCACCCACGGCGCGGCGATCGCGCTGATCGATCGCGAGCGGGTCTGGTTCAAGGCGCGGCACGGTGTCGACGCCGAGCAATTGCCGCGCTCGCATTCGATCTGCAATCAACTGATCGGACAGGCCCGGCCCGATCGCCTGCTGCTCATCGGCGACGTCGCCCAGGACCCGCGTTTCGCCGCGCTCGGCCTGAGCCTGCAAGGCGGGCAAGCGCTGCGTTTCTATGCCGGCGCGGCGCTGATGAGCCCCGACGGCCATCCGCTCGGTACCCTGTGCGTCCTCGACACTCAACCGCGCGCGCTGTCGGCGGCGCAGGCCGACGGCCTGGCCGCGCTGGCGCGGCAGATCCAGCATCTGTTCGAACTGCGCCGGTATGCGATCGAACAGCGCCGCCTGTTGTCCGAGCGCGAGGCCTTCGCGCAGCAACTGGAAAGCGCGCAGGCCGATCTGCAGCGGCGTCACGACCTGCTGCAGCACAGCGCCAGCCACGACGCGCTGACCGGCCTGCTCAATCGCAGCGCGTTGGCGCAGTTGCAGGACAGCCCGGACGCGATGCAGCGCCTGGGTCGCGCCGCCTACACCCTGATGGTCATCGACGTCGACCACTTCAAGCAGGTCAACGATCGCCACGGCCATCTGCTCGGCGATCGCGCCTTGCGCGCGGTGGCCGACGCGGTGGCCGCGTCGATACGCGAAGACGATGTCGCGGTGCGCTACGGTGGCGAAGAATTCCTGGTGGTGTTGCCGGGCACGCGTCTGGCGACCGCCAGCGAAATCGGCGAACGCATTCGCCAGCGCGTCGCGCGTTCGTCCTTGCCGTTCGCGCTGACCGTGTCGATCGGCGTGGCCGGCGGCGAGCCCGGACGCGATGCGCCCGAGCAGGTGTTCGATCGCGCCGATCAGGCCTTGTACCGCGCGAAGGCGGCGGGGCGCGATCGGCTGGTGGTCGACGACAGTTGAGCGCGCGACGCGTCCGCGTTCAATCCCACTGATTCGGCGGCGGTCCGCGCTCGGGGTGCTTCATCTGCACCACGCAGAAGCGATGGCCGGTCGGAGCCTGCATCACCCACCAGCGATTGATGAATTCGACCCGGGTGGCGCCGAGTTTTTCCAGGCGATCGGCTTCGGCTTCGATGTCGTCGCTTTCGATGTCCAGGTGCACGCGTGAGGGATGCGCGACCTTCTGTACCGCGACGTAAAGCTCGTCGGCGGTGTTGGCGAGCTGCGCGTATTGCGCGCCGTCGCCATCGTCTTCGTCGGTTTCGCCGCGGGCCAGGCCGAGCGCGCCGCTCCAGAAATCCGCGGCGGGGTCGATCTCGCCGGTCTGACAATCGATGATGAAGCCGGCCAGGCGGCTGCGGTGGGCCATGTCGTCGCTCCGTTGTCCGAGGTCGAGCGACAGACTGCCGCGCGGGCGGCGAATGCGGAAGTGTCCGGGTGTCGAAGCGGTCGCAGTTCGCGCGCGATTTTTTTGCGCGGCCATCGCATCGGTTTTGCTCGCTAACTGCGCGCGCACTCAGCGCGCCGGGTATTCGCGCTCATGCAAGGTGTCGCGAGGCGGGCGCCGGCCCGCGAGGGACCGGCGCCGCGCGGGTCGATCAGTTGGCGCGGGCCAGATCGTCGATCATGGCCTTGAGGAAGCGCGCGGCTTCGCCGCCGGTGCAGGCGCGGTGGTCGAAGGTCAACGACAACGGAATGACCTTGTGCGATTCGAAGCCGCCCATCACCGGGGTCATCTGGTGACGGCCCTTGCCGGCGGCGACGATCGCCACGGTCGGCGGCACCACCACCGGGGTGGCGTAGCGGCCGGCGAACATGCCGAAGTTCGACAGCGAGATCGTGTAGCCGGTCAGTTCCGAGGCCGGGATGCTGCGGTCTTCGACCTGCACGCGCAGGCGGTTGATCGCTTCGCGCACGCCGCGGGTGTCGAGCACGTCGGCATTGCGCAGCGCCGGCACGAACAGGCCGTCGTCGGTGTCCACGGCGATGCCGATGTCGACATGCGGATGCAGGGTGCGGGTGAGCTTGTCGCCATCGAACCAGGCATTGAGCGCCGGCACCGCCTTGCACGCGGCGACGATGGCGCGGACCAGACGGCCGGTGATGTCGTTGCCCGGCGCCCAGGCGTGGATGTCGGCGTCGTCGGCCAGGGTGGTCGGCACGACCTTGCTGTGCGCGTCGGCCATCACCCGCGCCATGTTGCGGCGCACGCCCTTGAGCTGTTCGGGCTGGCCGCTCGCGGCCACCCCAGGCGGCTGGGTGCGCATCGGACGGCCGGCCTGCGACAGGGTGCTGCGCGATGCGGCCGGCGCTTCGGCGACGGGAGCGCGATTTTGCGCCGGTGCGGCGACCGCGGCGGACGGCGCCGAACCGACCTTGGCCGAACCATCGGCGGCGGCGCGCTTGACGTCGTCGTTGCTGACCACGCCATCAGCGCCGGTGGCGCGCACGCGGCTCAGGTCGACGCCGAGCTTGCGCGCGAGCGCGCGCACCGCCGGCATCGCCTTGACTCCGCCGACCGCGACCGCCTGTTCGCTGCGCACCGCGTCGGAGGACTGCATCGCGCCGACCACGGTGCCGCTGTCGGCGCGTTCGGCGCTTTCCGCGGACTTGGTTTCGGCCGGCTTGGCCGTTGCGGCTTCGGCGGCGGGCGCCGGTGCCGCGGGCGCGGCGTGACCGTGGTTATGGCCGGTGTCCTGACCGTCGGCGCGCTGCGGCTGGCTCAGGTCGAGTTCGAACTCGGCCAGCATGGTGCCGGTGACGACGATATCGCCGGCCGCGCCGGCCAGCTTGAGCACCTTGCCCGACACGGGCGAGGGCACTTCGACCACGGCCTTGGCGGTCTCCATCGACACCAGGGTGTCGTCGAGGCGGATGGTGTCGCCGACCTTGACCGCCCATTCGACGATGGTCGCGTCCGGCAGGCCTTCGCCGAGGTCGGGAAGCAGGAAGGTCTTGGTATCGCTCATAAACGGGTTCGTCTCTGAAATAGGGAGTTGGGACGCGGCGTCACGACGCATCGTCCTGGATGACTTGCAGATGGCGCGCGGGCACCCAGCCCTGCGCGCCGTCCTCGCGTTGCGCCCACCACCAGCCGCCGAGTTCGTCGTGCAATCGCAGCGACTGACCGACCGACACGTCGAGTTCGCGCGCGTCGTAGCTGGCCAGTGTTTCGGCGCGTTCGGCGTCGAGCGGGCGCAGCAGATCGCACGGCGCCCAGCCGGCGCGGTCGTCGGCCAGGCGGGTCCACACGTAAGCGGGCCACTCGTGGTCGCGTTCGCCCAAGTGCACGATCTCACCCGCCTCGAAGCGGATGGGATCGTGATACTTGGTGCGGTAATCGGCGACCACGAGCGCGCGCATCTCAGCCATGGCCGAGCGCGCGCTTGGCCGCCGCGACGATCTTGTCGACGCTCGGCAGGTACTTCATTTCCAGGCGGAACAGCGGGATGTGGGTGTCGTAGCCGGTGACCCGTTCGACCGGCGCGAGCAGGTCGTACATCGACTCCTCGGCCAGGCGCGCGGCGATCTCGGCGCCGAAGCCGGCGGTGCGCGGCGCTTCGTGCACGATCACGCAGCGGCCGGTCTTGGCGACCGATTCGGCGATGGTGGCGAAGTCCAGCGGCTTGAGCGTGGCCACGTCGATCACTTCGCAGCTGATCCCTTCGCCGGCCAGTTTCTCGGCCGCTTCCAGGGTTTCCTTGACCTGCGCGCCCCAGCTGACCAGGGTGATGTCGGTGCCGTCACGCAACACGTAGCACACGTCCAGCGGCAGCGCTTCGCCGTCGTCGGCGACTACTTCCTTGTACTGGCGGTAGATGCGCTTGGGTTCGTAGAAGATCACCGGATCGGGATCGCGGATCGCCGCCAGCAGCAGGCCGTAGGCGCGCGCGGGCGACGACGGCAGCACCACGCGCAGGCCCGGCACGTTGGTGAACAACGACTCGTTGGCTTCGCTGTGATGCTCCGGCGCGCGGATACCGCCGCCCCACGGCACCCGCAACACCATCGGGCAGGTCAGGCGGCCGCGGGTGCGGTGCCGGAAACGCGCGGCGTGGCAGATGATGTGATCGAGCATCGGATAGACGAAGCCGTCGAACTGCGCTTCGGCGACCGGCTTCATGCCCTGCGCGGCCAGGCCGACGGTGAGGCCGGCGATGGTCGTTTCGTCCAGCGGCGTGTCGAGCACGCGCTCGCTGCCGAAGATCTGCTGCAGGCCGGCGGTGGCGCGGAACACGCCACCGTTGACGCCGACGTCCTCGCCGAGCACCAGCACGGTGCTGTCGTGGCGCATCTCGTAGGCGAGCGCCTGGGTGATCGCTTCGATCAGGGTGATCGCGGCGGGCGTGGCGACCGGCTGACTCGTATCCACGTTGGCTTTCGTCGCGACGTTCATCGACGACCCTCCAGAGCAAGTACTTCGGCGCGTTGCGCCTGCAGATCCGCAGGCATGTCGCCGTACAGGTAATCGAACATGGCTTCCACCGGCTGCACCGGCGTTTCCAGGTAGGCGTTGATCTCGATGTCGACCTTCTTGCCGCATTCCTCGGCCCAGGCTTTTTCGAGCTCCTCGTTCCACACGCCCTGATCGGTGAGGTAGGTGCGCAGGCGCGGCATCGGATCGCGCGTCCAGGCATCTTTCACTTCGGCATCGTCGCGGTAGCGGCGCGCGTCGTCGGCGGTGGTGTGGTCGTGCAGGCGGTAGGTCAGGAATTCGATCACGCTGCCGCCACCGCCGCTGCGCGCCAGTTCGGCGGCGCGGCGCATGCCTTCGAGCACGGCGATCAGATCGTTGCCGTCGACCTGCAGGCAATGCAGACCGCCGGCCAGGCCCTTCTGCGCGAGCGTCTTGGCGCCGGTCTGCGCCTTGCGCGGCACCGAGATCGCCCAGCCGTTGTTGATCACGCACAGGATCAGCGGCAATTCGTACGCGCCGGCGGAATTGAGCGCGGCGTAGAAGTCGGTCTTGGACGAGCCGCCGTCGCCGCAGCAGGCGACCGCGAGGTTTTGTTCCTTGCGCAGCTTGAACGCCAATGCGGCGCCGGCCGCGTGCAGGCATTGGGTCGAAATCGGCACCGACCAGGCGAAGTCCTTGCGCGGACCGGCGAAGTCGTTGCCGCGTTCGTCGCCGCCCCAGTACATCAGCACTTCGCGCGGTTGCACGCCGCGCATGAACTGGGCGCCGTATTCGCGATAACTCGGCGCGAACACGTCATCAGGTTGCATCGATGCGCCGATGCCGACATGGGTGGCTTCGTGGCCCAGGCAGGCGGCGTAGGTGCCGAGCTTGCCGGTGCGTTGCAGCGCGATGGCCTTGGTGTCGAAGGTGCGCACGAACAGCATCTGCTTGAACAGCGGCAGCAAGGTGTTCGCGTCCTTGAACGCGGCCGGGATCTCGGCGACGGGCTTACCGTCGGCACCGAGGTATTGCAGGTATTCGATTTCGAACGTCGCGGCGACGGTCATCGGGAAGGGTCCTCACGGGTGGGGATGAGGTCCGAATCGTTCCGGTCCCGGATCCAGTGCCGGGCGCGCTGGTCAGCTTCAGACGGCTGGGTCCGGTTCTCCGTTCCAGTGCGGAGTCAGCCGGGCCGGGCTAAAGCCGCAGCGCCCGCGGCCTTTGATCGGGGCCTGGGGCGCTGCGTCATGGCGCGGATGATACCCAAACGCGTGTTAAGCGCCGTTGCGCGCTGCGGCATGCATTGCGCGCGGAAACCCGCTAGGCGTCGGGCGGCTTGCGGCGAAATCACCGATTTCGTGAACTCGCCCGGAATTCAAACGCGGCGCGCGGACGATGACGGATCGGAATTTCGTTATGGCGTCGCGACTTGCGTCGGCGACGCGGGTTTGCGCGCTGGCCTGGATTGCGCTAGCCGCGCGCCGTGTCCGCGCTGCATGCGAGTGTCGCGTTGCGTCGCGAGGTGTCTTGCTGAATGTGACTTGGTTTCGATCCTGCGCGAATCGGTACAGGACGGCGCGGTATGGATATCGATGACAGTTGCGTGCGCGGCGATGGTTGCGCAGCGGCCTGTTTTGGCAAAGCGGTCGAGCATCGCGGCGGGGCCGACGGGTCGGGCGAACGCAGTGTGCGAGTCGGATGAGGGGCGAGCTTGACGCGCGACACGATCGACAACGCGATCAGGTCGGATGCTTGCAACGTTCGTTCAGGAGCGCGGCCATCACGGCAGCGCATCGCATCGCAACGACACGGCATTCGCTCGACACAATCGCCGAGGCAAAAAAAGACCCCGGCGCAAGGCCGGGGTCTAGGTGGTGCGTACAGCCATATATCAATCGATCGCGATCAGGGCACGAAGCTCGGACGCAGCGACACGTTGGCGAAGGCGCCCGAACCACCGAGGACGGTGATGAACCAGCTGCCTGCCTGCGGCGCGCCGATCAGGATCACTTCGTTGTTGCCGGTGCGGATCGAACGCTGGTCGTAGTCGCTCGCGGTCGGCGCGCTGCCACGCTTGGCGTACAGGGCGATGTCGCCGCTGCCGCCGACGGTGACGATGCGCAGGTTGCGCGCACCGGCCGGCACGTCGATGCGATACACGCGCGCTTCGTAGGCCGCGCCGGACACCAGCACGCTCTGGCCGTTGGTGATCGGCGTGGCCGTCGGGCCAGCGGCGATGATCGACACCGAGGCTTGCGCCGTGTCGTTCTGCGCCAGCGGATCCTGCGAGCTGGTGGTGCCGGAGACCGCGAGCTTGACCGTCTTGCCGACCAGGTCGGCGGTGGCGGTGGCCGACAGCGAGAAGGTGTCCTGCGTGTTCACCGCCAGCTGCGCCTTGCTGCAGGCGACCGAGGTCTTGCCGTCGGCGATCTGCGGTGCATCGCAGGTCCAACCCTGACCGAAGGCGGTCACGCTCAGCGACGGCACTTCGGCGTCGAGGGCGAGACCCAGGCCGACCGCGGTGGCGAGTCCGGGGCCCTGGTTGCGCACGTTGACCGCGTAACCGTAGGGCTGGCCCACCGGCACCGGGTCCGGCAGAGCGCTGGCGTGGACTGCGATGTCGGCGATTTCGCGCGGGAACAGATAGGTCACCACCGGATCATGATCGGACAGGCGCGACGGCGAGTCGGCCAGGTTGCGGTTGATCTCCGGATAGTCGGCGTTGATGCGCGCATGCGCCGGCAGGATCTGGCTGGTGCTGACGACCATTTCTTCGTTGACCAGCACATGGTCCAGGCTCTGCGCCATGCCGTCGAACACGAACGAATAACGCTCGCTCGGCTCGGTGATGCTGGCGAGGTTGATCAGGTCGGGATTGACCAGATCGGCGCCGTCGCCGGGCACCACGGTGGCCGCGTCCGCGCTCGGCGTGCCGGTGACCACGTTCATCGCATCGACGTAGCCGTCGTTGAATTCGAACGCGTTGAAGTCGCCGAGCACGATCAGGCGGGTGGACGGGTTGTCGGTCTGGCGCTGGTTGAGGTAGGTCGCCAGGAACTCGGCCTGACGCTGACGCTTGGCGCGGATGCGCTGGCCGTCGGCATCGTCGGTTTCCGCGCCGTTGAGCGAACGCTGATGCACGACCACCACGCTGAGCGGGAACTCGCGGCCGTCGGCGTAATGCACGATCGCATCGAGCGCGAGCGGCGGACGATCGTTGAGCAGGCTGCTGCCGCCCGCCGGTTCGGTCCACAGCGTGTCCTTGCCGATCTGAATGACCGACACGACCTGCACGCGCGGCTTGCCCGGCAGCACTTCGCCGGTCTTGACCAGGTAACCCACGTCGATGCCGCCGACGTCGTTGCCTTCCATGAGGTACGCGACGTAGTTCGGGTTCGGCTGGCTGGCGGCGACCGCATCGGCGTTGATGCGCGCGGCGAGGTCCTGCAGCACGGTCAGGTTTTCCACTTCGACCGTGCCGAGGATGTCGGGGGTCTTGAGGTAGTCGCGGATGCCCAGCGACGCCTTCTTCTTGCGCAGTTCGTACGCGGCCGCGGTCAGGATCGGTTCGCCGATCGCCGGGTCGTTGACGGTGTCGAAGAAGCGCTCGAGGTTGTAGCCGGCGACCGAGACCGCGTTCGGGTCGACCGTTTCCACCGCCGCGTGCGGCGCCGGACCCGGGGTGACGTTGACCGTCGCGCCCGGATCGACCAGCAGGGTGTAGCGGCGGAAGCCGTAGTCGAGCGGGCCGGTCATACCGGTGATCACCGCGCCGTTGGCCACTTCCAGCTTCGGCGCGCCGAGCGCGTCGCTGTCGACGGTCATCAGTTCGGCGTTGCCGTCCCAGCGCGGGATCGGCGGCGAGGTGCCGCCGCCCGGGATCGCCGTGCCCGGCTGGATGCCCGGCTCGCGGAACGGACGCGGCACGCTGCCGATCACGCCGTGGAAGATGCCGTTGCTGGTGCCGGTCGCGTTGGGCTCGTTGGTGCTGCCCTTGGTCGGCGCGGTCACGGTGAAGCTGTTGATCGCCACGCGCATGGATTCGAAGCGTTCCAGCGCATCCAGCGGCGAGGTCGGCAGCACCTGCGGCAGCACCACCGGCACCGGCAGGGTGTCGGTGCCGGTCTGGGTGTAGGTGGCGAAGCTGATCTCGGTCAGCGGCAGCTGGCCCAGGTCGGCGGTCGGGATGAACTCGACCACGGTGCCGCTCACGCGCACGCGGTTGCCCACCGTGGCCGCCGCGGTCGGCGCGGTGCTGGTGAACACGTAGATGCCTTCGGAGGTCGCCGGATCCGCGTCGGCCTCGGCGTCGCTGGCCTGGACGAAGAAGCCGTTGCTCTTGCGGCCGGTGACCACGCCCTGGAAGGTCACGGTCTGGCCGGTCAGCGGCGAGGTCGCGCCATTGCCCTGGATGTCGTGGATCGGCACCAGGGTCACGTCATCGTTGGCGATGGTCGCGGTGGCCTGGGCGAACGCCGGCGGGACCGGCAGGCCGCCGCTGGTGACCTGGACCTGCAACTGGAAGGTCTCGTTGGGTTCCTGGACGGTGTCGCCGTTGACGGTGACCGTCACCGTGGCCGAACTCTGGCCCTCGGCGATGGTGCCGGTGGCGCCGGCCAGGGCGACGTAGTCGCTACCCGCGGTGGCGGTGCCGTCGACGGTCGAGGCCGACCAGGCCACGCCGCCCGCGCCGGCCGGCTGGCTCAGGCTCAGGGTGAACACGAACGAGGTGGCGCCGGCGTTGCCTTCGTCGAGCGAGACGTCGGCGACCGAGAGCACCGGCTGGTTGCCGCCGGCGCAGGCGAACACCGGCGAGGCGGCGTTGCGCGGAGTCGGTTCGACGATGTCGAAGTCGGCGCTGTTGTTGTCGGTGTCGGTGCAGCCGTTGTTCTTGCGCACCGCGCCGGTGGCGTTGGCGGTGTTCGCGGTCGGCGTGCCTTCCGAGCACGTCGTCGCGCTGCCGAAGCCGACGGTGTCGACGCGGCCGGCCGGGCAGGCGCCGCTGAGCGCGGTGCTGTTGTTGACCAGCGCGACCTTGCCGGCGGTGCCGGACATCGCGATCGTGCCGACCACGTCGGGCGTGGGCAGCACGTCGGTGCCGCCGGTGCCGTCGGCCTGCTTGATGAGGTAATAGCCGCCGGGCGCGATCGAGCCGGTCAGCGTGGTGCGCTGCCAGGCGCCGGTGCCGGCGGACGAGTTGTACTGCACGCTCCAGCCGCTCAGATCGACGGCGCTGGTGCCGTTGTTGTGCAGCTCGATGAAATCGCTCTTGTAGCGGGCGCCGTTGTTGCCGCCGCCGCCGTAGGCCTGACTGATCACGACCTGCGCCTGCGCCGAACCGGCCGCCGCTAAGGTCAATACCGCCGCCGCCAAAAGGCGGCTCGTGCGCTTGTCCATGTGGTTCCCCATGTGAGCGTCTGCCCGACCTCCCCGGTCGCAGACGGCTGGATTGTGCATCAATACTCACTTTTTGGCGTTGCAGGAGCATGACGCGGGTCACGCTGAGCCCGTCCGCGCCGGTCCGGGCGCATTCAGCGGTGCGGCCCGCGCGAACCCCGGCACGCGCCTGCTGCGTCGCAGCAAGAACCCCCGGCTCGCGCCGGGGGCGAATCATCCGCGCCTTGCCGCGGGCCGCGGCGCCCCATGGACGCCGCGACGCCGGGGTCAGGGCTGCGGCACGGGCAGGGCGGGCAGGATCTCGATCGAGGTCTGGGCGGCGTTGTCGGACGGATCGGCATCGAGCGCCGAGGAGACCACCGACGCGGCCAGGGTGATCGATCGGCCGGCCCGCTCGGGCGTGGCCGAGAAGCTCAGGCTCACCGCGTTGCTCGACGGACCTTGCGGCGAGACGTTCAGGCCGGTGCAGGCCACGCTGGTGCGGCCGTCGGCGGTCACCGGCGGTTCGCAGCTCCAGTTGGGCGAATGCACGCTCACCCACAGCGGCTCGACCGGTTCCGACAGGGCCAGGCCCAGGCCGACCTGCCGGGCCACCTCCGGCCCGAGGTTCTGCACCTGCGCGGTGAAGGTCGGCTGCATCGACTCGCCGACCCGATGGCTCGGCGCGGAGTGTTGCGCCCACACCCGCAAAGAGGCCTTGTCGCGCGGCACCAGCCGCACATGCACCGGATCGGTGTCGCCGCCGCGTATCGCGCTGGTCTCGTCGTCGCGCCATCGCGCCGGGAAATCGGCGTTGATGCGCGCGCGTTCGAGTTCGATCGACTCGGTCTGCATCAGCAGGCGCTCATCGGCCAGCACGTGCTGCAGTTCCTGCCGGCTGCCCTGATCGATCGACGAGTAGCGCTGCTCCCGCGCCTGGATCGCGCTGAGATCGATCAAGTCCGGTTCGACCTGATCGGCGCCGTCGTGCGCGACCATCGTCAGCAGCGGATCGCTGGGCTTGCCGACGATCGTGCCGAGCGGATCGACCAGGCCGTCGTTGAACGCATGCGCCTGGAAATCGCCGACGAACAACAGCGGCAACCCATCCGCGGCGTGTTGCTGCTGCTGCGCCCATTGCGCCAGGAACTGGGCCTGATCGCGGCGACGGTCGCGCAAACGCTCGGCGTGCACGCTGTCGGCGTCGATGCCGTCCAGCGATTGCAATCGCACCAGTACGATCCGCGTTCGCAACGCGCTGCCGTCGGCGTAGTTGCTGCGCGTGTCGATGACCAGCGGCGGTTGATCGAACAAGGCGATCATGCCGCCGCCCGGCGCCTGCGCGAAGGCGTTCGAACCGAGCTGTTCGATCTTGTCCACGATCACCCGCGCGCCGACGTTGACGATCGCGTCGCTACGCACCAGGAAGCCGAGGTTGGTCGCGTTCGGGTCGTTACCGGGCGGGGCGATCGCGCGGTATTGCGCGGCGGGCTGGCCGTTGCTCATGGCATCGCTGTCGATGCGGTTGGCCAGCCGTTGCAGCAACAGTTCGTTCTCGACCCCGCTGACGGCGACGATGTCGGGCATGCGCAGGTTTTCGCGGATACCGCGCGAGATCTTGCCCAGTCGCCGTTCCAGCGCGAACGGCGTCGGCGCGGGCTGGCCGGAGCCGGGCGGGCTGTTGAAATCGAACAGATCGCGCAGGTCGTAATGGGCGAGCGTGGTCGCGCGCTGGTCCGGCGCGCCCGCGGCGATCAGCGACGGCGCCCGCGGCGATTGCGGTGGCAGCCAGGCGGGCGCATCGGCGTCCAGCACGATGCTGTAACGGCCGCTGCGATGATCGAGCGGCCCGATCAGGCCGCCGATCGGCGCGCCGGTGGCGAGATCGATCGGCGCATGGCCGGCGGCGGCGCTGTCGACGCCGAGCACTTCCGGATTGCCGTCCCAGCGCGGCAGCCAGCCCTGGAACTGGCCTTGCGAATACACCGGATAGCGGGTGCCGGGTTCGCGCTCGGGCGCGACGAACGGCGCGGCCGGATTCTGCCCGCCGTCGACGACGTAAAAGCGCCCGTCGCTGACGCTCTGGCCCGAGCTTGCGTCGGTGATCGCGCCGGTCGGCCCGACCACGCGCGTTTGCGGCAACGTTACCCGCATGCCTTCGTAGTGTTCGTAACCGCGCGCGCCGATGTGGTAATCCGGCAGCAACGCACTCGCCGGCGGCGGCAACAGCACCGGCGCGACGCTCAGTTGCGTGACCGAGGGCGAACCGCCGATCGCGGTCATCGATTCGCGCTGCGGATTGTCGCCGGGACTCATCAGCTCGATGACCGTGCCGCTCGCGCGCACGCGCTGCGCGCGAAGCTGCGGCGACGGCGCCGACGCGGTCTGCACGAACACGCCTTCGGAGGTCTCCGGATCGGCGTCGGCCTGGCCGGCGTCGGCCTGCAGGAAGAAACCGTCCTTGACCACCGCGGTGACGATACCCTCGACGATCACCGACTGATCGCGCAACGGCGACACCGCGTCGCGACCCTGCACCTCGTGGATCGGCGTGACGCGCAAATCGTCGTTGATGAGCGTGGCCTGGGTGTCGAGGTAATCGCCGTTGGCGGTGACCGCGCCGGAGGCGATCTTGATCCGCAGGTTGACGGTTTCATCGGTTTCGTAACCCAGGTCGCCGAGCACCGGCAGTACGAATCGCGCGCTGGTCTGTCCGGCGGGAATGAGGCCGCTGGGATCGATCGCGTTGTAGTCCTCGCCCGGCACGGCGCTGCCGCCGGGCAGGATCAGCGCGCTCCAGGCGACGCCGCCGGCGCCGGCCGGACGATCCAGCCGCAGCTCGAATTCGAACGGCGTGATGCCCGCGTCGCCTTCGTTGCGCGCGACCGGCGACACCGTCAGCGTCGGCGGCGGCGCGCGGTCGTTGTCGCGGATGGTCGCGGTGAGGTCGAGGTAATCGCCGTTGGCGGTGATCGCGCCGGTGGCGACCTTGATCTGCAGGTTCACCGTTTCGTCGCTTTCGGCCACGGTGTCGCCCTTGATCGGCAGCACGACGATGGCTTCGCTCTGGCCCGGCGCGATGGTTCCAGACTTGTTGATCGCGAGATAATCGCTGGCCGGCGAGGCGCTGCCGCCGGCGGTGGTGAACGCGCTCCAGGCCACGCCGTCGGCACCGGCCGGACGATCGAGCCGCAGCGTGATCGGCGCATCGGTGTAGCCCGAATCGCCTTCGACGATCTCGCCCACGCTCGCGGTCAGCACCGGCGGCACCGAGGTCGAACACACCAGCTTGGGCGCGGTGCTGCCGCGCGGCTTGGCGGTGGCGACGACGAAATCGGCGGCGTTGACCTGGGTGTCGGTGCAGCCGCCGTTCTTGCGCAATTGCGCGGTGGTGTTCGACGCGGAGGAGGCCGGCGCGGCGCCTTCGGCGCAATTGGCCGCGCCGTAGCCGACGAAATCGACCAGGCCGGTGGGGCAGGCCGCGCTCAGGGTGATGTTGTTCGCGACCAGCGCGACCTTGCCCAGGCCGGGCGTCATCGCGATGCCGCCGCTGGCGTTGTACGGCGGCAGGCTCAGATTGCCGGCGCCGCTACCTTGCCGGATCAGGTAATAGCCGCCGGCCGCGATGCTGCCGCTGAGCGGCGTGCGCAGCCAGTTGCCGTTGTTCTGCGCGTATTGCACGCTCCAGCCGTTGAGGCTGACGGCGCTGTTGCCGTTGTTGTGCAACTCGATGAAGTCCGCGTTGTATCCGCTGGTGGTGCTCCCCGCGCCACCGTAGACCTGGGAAATGACGACCTGGGCCTGAGCGTTGCCGGCCGAGGACAAGGCCAAAGCGATCCCCGCCGCGAGCGCGCGGATTGTGAGTTTGTGCATGAATTCCCCTTGGAAAGTGCGCCTGCGGACTGGAACCGACAGCGTTGCGCTGTAGTGGGCAGGCGCGTTTATTTTACGTCCGCTGTGTCGCACGGATCGCGACAGCGTGCCCGCGGCGCATGGCGAGAGCATGCGATGGCGCAGGCTTCGCGGCCCCGCGCCCGGCGCGATGCGCTACGCTTTGCGCCCCTGCCGCGAGCCCCGCCGATGTCCGTCGAGAAGAACCAGCGCGAACTGGAAAGCGGTATCCATACCGACCTGCACGGACGCATCACCTACAGCGGCTATCTGCAGCTGGACAAACTGCTGTCGGCCCAGCGCGGCCTGGCTGATCCCGCGCACCACGACGAGATGCTCTTCATCATCCAGCACCAGGTCTCGGAGCTGTGGATGAAGCTGATCGTCCACGAGCTGAGCGCCGCGCTGATCCACCTGCGTCGCGATCAGGTCTGGCAGAGCCAGAAAGTGATCGCGCGCTGCAAGCAGGTGCTGCGCCAGCTGACCGAACAATGGTCGGTGCTGGAAACGCTGACGCCGTCGGAGTACATGGGTTTCCGCGAGACGCTGGGGCCGTCCTCGGGCTTCCAGTCGCTGCAGTACCGCACCATCGAATTCATGCTCGGCAACAAGAACGAGGCGATGCTGCGGGTGTTCGCGCACGACCCCGACGGCCAGGTCGAGCTGGAACGCGCGCTGTCCGCGCCGAGCCTGTACGACGAATTCCTGATGTACCTGTCGCGTTTCGGCCACGACATCCCGGCCAGCCATCTGCAGCGCGACTGGCGCCGCCCGCACGTCAGCGACCCGGCGCTGCAGCCGGTGTTCGAACGCATCTACGAGAACACCGACATCTATTGGCGCGAATACGCGCTGTGCGAGGACCTGGTCGACCTGGAGACCCAGTTCCAGCTGTGGCGGTTCCGCCACATGCGCACGGTGATGCGCATTATCGGCTTCAAGCGCGGCACCGGCGGGTCCAGCGGCGTGGGTTTTCTCAAGCAGGCGCTGGAGCTGACGTTCTTTCCGGAGTTGTTCGAGGTGCGCACCAGCATCGGGGTCGCTGATGGGTACGGAGCCGCCGGCGGCTACGGGGCGGACGAGCCCGGTCAGGGCTGTCCGGTCGGCGGTGGGGCCGGTCCGGCCTGACGTT
>NZ_LMHM01000001.1:305241-307546 GCF_001427785.1 Lysobacter sp. Root690 | reverse complement strand
GCGCCGGCCGGCGAACCCTCACCCGCCGCGCGCGGCGCGGCGACCTCTCCCGCAGGCGGGAGAGGTGTTCGCAGATTGTCCGAGCTGGCATCGGCGCTCGCGGCTTCCCGGACCGCGATCACCGCGCTCCCGCATGGCCTCCCTGTAGGAGCGGCGCGAGCCGCGACCGCGAATCCACACCCACCGCGCCCACATCGAAACCCATCCGGCGAAATCCGCCGAGGTGACAGTTGTCACCCGATCCCCGCACGTACGCATCCCAAACCCCGAACTTCGCCCCTCGGCCCCTGCAAAATCCACCCCCATTCAGGCACTTGCAGGCGCAAATGTTGCGCCGCAGCACATCACGACAGGCTTCACAAAGGTTTGACGTGACCGGCCCGCACCGGTAAATCTCCCCGACCCGTGCCGTCGGCGTGGGATTTTCATTCAGTTTCCACACGACAGGGGACACCGCATGAGCGGAGCCGCACCAGCCACCCAGGGCTCCACGCCCATCCCGGATTTCTCGCAGCGACTCGGGCATCCCAAGCCCTTGTGGATGCTGTTCATGACCGAGTTCTGGGAGCGCTTCGCCTTCTACGGCATCCGCTGGGCGCTCGTGCTCTACATCGTGCATCAGTTCCACGGCGGCGACGCCGCCGGCGAAGCCTCGGCGAACCGCGTCTACGGCGCCTACCTGGCGCTGGTCTACGCCGCGGCGATCTTCGGCGGCTACGTCGCCGATCGCATCCTGGGCTATCAACGCTCGATCCTGCTCGGCGCGGTGATCATGGCGGCCGGCTTGTTCATGATCGCCCTGCCCAACGAGCAGATCTTCAAGCTCGGCCTGGCCACGATCATCTGCGGCAACGGCCTGTTCAAGCCGAACATCTCGACCATGGTCGGCAAGCTCTACAGCACCGGCGACGAACGCCGCGACTCGGGCTTCACCATCTTCTACATGGGCATCAACCTCGGCGCGATGGTCGCGCCGCTGCTGACCCAGTGGCTGGCGAAGAAGATCTTCGGCAGCGAGACCATGCCCGACTACAAGATGGTGTTCCTGTCCGCCGGCGTGGGCATGCTGATCAGCCTGGTGTGGTTCTGGTTCGGCCGCCAGCAGTTGCAGGGCATCGGCCGTCCGCCGGAAGGCAAGGCCGAAAAGGCCAAGGTGCTGTACGTGTTCCTCGGCGCGCTGGTCGCGATTCCGATCGTGTACTTCCTGCTCGCCATGGGCGCGAACGCGCTGCAGGGCGTGCTGACCGCGATGTTCCTGGGCCTGTGCGGCCTGCTGCTGGTCGAGGGCTTCCGCGAAGGTTCGGTGCAGCGCGACAAGGTGATCGCGATGCTGATCATCTTCACCTTCAACATCCTGTTCTGGATGTTCTTCGAGCAGGCGGGCAGCTCGTTCACCTTCCTCGCCGACAAGATCGTCAACCGCGACATCTTCGGCACCTCGATGGCCGACTTCGTGTTCAGCATCAGCGGCGAGCGGGTGTTCCCGACCGCGTGGTTCCAGTCGGTCAACTCGGTCGCGATCATCACCCTGGCGCCGTTGATCGCATGGATCTGGGTGGCGATGGGCCGCGCCAATCCGTCGATCCCGCGCAAATTCGGCCTGGGCCTGATCTTCAACGGCCTGGCCTTCCTGCTGCTGATGTTCGCGCTGACCAAGCTGGTCGGCGAAGCCGGCAAGATCCCGTTCTGGACCTTGTTCGCGGTGTACTGGATCCAGTCGATCGGCGAGCTGTGCCTGTCGCCGATCGGTCTGTCGATGGTGACCAAGCTGGCGCCGGTGCGCCTGGTCGGTTTCGGCATGGGCGGTTGGTTCCTGTCGACCGGCATCGGCAACAACCTGTCGGGCATTTTCGCCGGCGTGGTCAGCGGCGAGGGCGGCATGACGACGGCGTCGGCGTTGAGCGGTTACACCTTCGGTTTCTGGGCGTTGGTGGGCGCGGGTGGTCTGTTGTTCCTGGTCGCGCCGCTGGTGCAGAAGTTGATGCACGGGGTGAAGTGATCGGGGTGTGCTGATCGCTTGATCGATCTATCGAAAACGGCAGCTCAGGCTGCCGTTTTCGTTTCTGGAGATTGGGAAGTCGGATTGTGGGTGGTGTCAGTGTTTTTCATCTGATCGTGCTGTTGGGGGTGTCGACGTGGCGGCCGTGGGACTGGTGGTGTTTGTGGTTCTTCGCGGTCGCAGCAAGCAATCGGTTTTGCATCGGCATTCGCATGGTCTGGGCTTTGCCGTACTTACTCATTCTTGCTTGTGCTTTGAGCAGGAGATCGCGCAGTTCATCCAGCGCTGCGAAGCTTGTAACTCGCA
>NZ_LMHM01000001.1:305156-305227 GCF_001427785.1 Lysobacter sp. Root690 | reverse complement strand
CGTGCAGGATGCACGCCGTGCGCCACCGGGACATGGATGTCCCGTGTGGCGCATGCCCGCGAAAGCCCCGA
>NZ_LMHM01000001.1:304902-304979 GCF_001427785.1 Lysobacter sp. Root690 | reverse complement strand
TGTTGCTTTAGACAAAAGAAAGTAACTCGGCCGCTTGCGGACGAAAGCTGTTGATCTTGCCTTCGGCTTGAAGGCTC
>NZ_LMHM01000001.1:289064-304820 GCF_001427785.1 Lysobacter sp. Root690 | reverse complement strand
AGGACATCCATGTCCTGGGTGGCCTACGGCACGCATCCATGCGTGCCGCCCTTCGGGCCTGCTTTTGCATCGCGAGTTACAAGCTGCGCCGGGCCAGAGCAAACGCATTGCCAAAGCTAAGCTTTCAACGGCAACGGCAACGGCAACGGCAACGGCAACGGCAACGGCAAGGCAAGGCAAGGCAAGGCAACTGCAACTGCAACGAAGCTTCGTTGCTCAAAGCAACCTCCCGCCCAAGCGAAACCGTCCCCCCCTTTTGAAAAAGGGGGCTAGGGGGATTTGCTCTTGCTCTCACGCCAACGACGAACTCAGCCGCCGTCAATCCGCTGAGCCCATGCACATATGGCCGAAATCTTCAGCGCGAAAACCTCAACGCAAAAAACCTCAGCGCGTATCCGCCGCCATCTCCGCCTCGGCCTGCATCTCCAGCTCGTCCAGCCGATCCAGCAACCGGAACAGCGCCTCGCGCTCGGCCGGGTCGATGTCGACCAGCAACCGCTGCTCGAACGCCAACGCCATCGGCGCGACCTCGTCGTAGATTTTGTAGCCGTCCGGCGACAACTGCAGCACCGAACGACGGCGGTCGTCGTCGTGGGTCTCGCGCTCCAGGCGGCCGGCCTCGGTCAGGCGGGCGACCGCGCGGCTGACCGCGACCTTGTCCATCGCGGTGCGCTGGGCGACCTCGTTGGCCGACAGGCCTGGGTAGCGGCCCAGCACGGCCATGACCCGCCACTCGGTCACGCTCAGGGCGTACCGCTGCGAGTACACCCGCGCGATCGCGCTGCTGACCCGGTTCGACAGCACCGACAGGCGATACGGCAGGAAGTGCTCGAGGTCGAGCTCGGCATGGTGGGCGCCGCCCACGGCCTTGCCGGGGCTGGGGGCCGAGCTGGGCGGAACGGGTGATTCAGGATCCGGATTCGGTCGATTCATGTTGCACTGTGCCTTGCTTATGGTTTCATGTGAAACTATAACGACCCTTTCCCCGAGGCCGTCCGCAGCGGACCTGGCCGCCACCCGAGAACAATGCCATGAATGCACAGCCCAACCTCGGCATGCAGGTCACCACCTTCGAAAATCCGCTCGGCATCGACGGCTTCGAGTTCGTCGAATTCGCCGCGCCGGCCGACAAGATCGAGATGCTCCACGCCTATTTCCGCGGCATGGGCTTCACCGCCGTGCTGCGCCACAAGTCGCGGCCGATCACCGTGTACCGCCAGGGCGGGGTGAACTTCCTGATCAACGAGTCGCCCGACAGCTTCGCTTCGGCCTTCGCCCAGGCCCACGGGCCGTGCGCCTGCGGCTTCGCGATCCGCTTCAAGAAGCCGGCCGGCGAAGTGTTCGAGGCCGTGCTCGCCAACGGCGGCGAAGCGATCGGCGACGGCGCCGACACCCGCGCGATCGACGCGCCGGTGGTCAAGGGCATCGGCGATTGCATGCTGTACCTGGTCGACCAATACGGCGGCAACGGCAGCGCCTATAGCGACTACGAGCCTATTCCGGGCGCCGACCAGAACCCGACCGGGTTCGGCCTGACCTTCATCGACCACCTGACCCACAACCTGTACTTCGGCAACATGCAGAAGTGGTCGGACTACTACGAGCGTCTGTTCAACTTCCGCGAGATCCGCTACTTCGACATCAAGGGCGTCAAGACCGGCCTGGTGTCCAAGGCGATGACCGCGCCCGACGGCGTGGTGCGCATTCCGCTCAACGAATCGAACGATCCCAAGTCGCAGATCAACGAATACCTCGACGCCTACAAGGGCGAGGGCATCCAGCACATCGCCTGCTTCACCGACAACATCTATGAGACGGTCGAGGCGATGCGCGCGCAGAACATCGATTTCCTGGATACGCCGGATACCTATTTCGACGTGATCGACCTGCGCGTGCCGAACCACGGCGAGGACGTGCCGCGTCTTGCCAAGAACAAGATCCTGATCGACGCCGACCCGGAAACCCATCAGCGCAAGCTGCTGCAGATCTTCACCAAGAACGCGATCGGCCCGATCTTCTTCGAGATCATCCAGCGCAAGGGCAACGAAGGCTTCGGCGAAGGCAATTTCCAGGCCCTGTTCGAAAGCATCGAGCGCGATCAGATCCAGCGCGGCGTGCTGTAATGGCGGCTCTGTAACAGGCGCCGGGCCGCGAAGGAATCGCCATGCTGAGAGAACTCGTCGATCTGCTCACCTGCCGGCAGCTTGAGCCGGATGAGCTGGAATCGACAGTCGCCGCCATCGAAGGCGCGGCGGACGATCCGCGTCTGCATTGGGTGGACGATCGCGCGCCCGAACGGCTGACGCAGAGTGCGATCATCTCCAATCTCAGTGATTTCATCGCGTACGGCAGCAAGATCGACGAAGTGCACGAGCAGATCAGCGATTTCTTCGCCGATCCGCTGCCGGACTACCCCTTGCACGACGATGGCCGCCGTTTCCAGCCGGACGAGTATTTCGTCTGGCTGGATCGGCAGTTCGTCCAGCTCATCGGCGAGAAGGGCGGCTACGAGTTGCTGCTGCTGCGGCAGAATCACAGCGAAGACCTGCACGCCATGACGGTGCTGCGCCCGGATACGGCGCGGATATTGCAACTCGCGGCCGAGTCGGGGCTGATCATCGAGCGGGCGACCGAGCGCAAGCGGATCGGCCTGCCGGAGGTTCCGGTGAATGCGGCGCGGCATGGACCTGCGACGGTTCGAGATCACGAGGGTGGGGACATGCTGAAGGAACTGGTCGATCTGTTGACTTGCCGCGAACTCGATGCGGAGGAACTGGCGTCGTTGACCGCCGAGATCGAAGGCGCGGCGGACGATCCGGAATTCGAATGGATGGAGGACCCCGAGCCCGACGAACTCAGGCAAACCGCGTTGGTGTTCAAGTTGATGGAACATTTCGCGACCGGCGACAAGATCGACGAGGTGCATGAGCAGATCAGCGAATGGTTCAAGGAGCCGCTTCCGGATTTTCCGTACAACTCCGATGGCCCCAAGGTATTGGTCAGCGAGTATTTCGCCTGGCTCGATCCGCTGCTGGCCGAACGCCAGGACAACGGCGGTTACGAGGCCTTGGTGATCGACGACCGCATCAGCGACAACTTGAACGTCATCCTGGCCTGGCGCGCGGATACGCCGCGGATCCTGGAGCTGGCGACGCAGCTGGCGCTGGTGATCGACCGCTCGCATCCGTATGTGCTCAGTCGCGCCTTGATGGGCGTCTGAGCGGCGCTGGCTTCCGAGAGTGCAGGCCCGGACGGCGCCGACTCGCCGTATCGATTCATCGCGCCATCGAATGCAAAGCGTCACTTGAACCTGCATCACGACCCGAACGCGCGCCGAACGCGGCGCGGCGTCCAACAGCCCAGCGAGCCCGTATGAGCACCGCAGCCAACGACAGCGACAACAACGTTCTCACGATGCCCAGCATCGACAGCATGGACCAGCGTCCGCGCGGCTACATGAGCGGGTTCGGCAACGAATTCGCCACCGAGGCGGTCGCCGGCACCTTGCCGGAAGGGCAGAATTCGCCGCAGCGCGCGCCGCACGGCCTGTACGCCGAGCAGCTCAGCGGCACCGCGTTCACCGCGCCGCGCAAGGAAAACCGCCGCAGCTGGCTGTACCGGATCCGCCCGGCGGCGATGCATGGGACCTTCGCGCCGTTCCATCAGCCGCGCCTGCACAACGATTTCGGCGACGGTCCGGTCTCGCCCGATCAGTTGCGCTGGGACCCGCTGCCGCTGCCCGACACCGAGGTAGATTTCGTCGACGGCCTCTACACGATGGCCGGCAACGGTTCGGCCGCTGGCCAGCACGGCTGCGGCATCCATCTGTATGCGGCCAATCGCTCGATGCAGGGGCGGTATTTCTACGACGCCGACGGCGAGCTGCTGATCGTGCCGCAGCAGGGCCGGCTGTTGCTGGCGACCGAATTGGGAGCGATAGAGGTCGAGCCGCAGGAAATGGCGGTGATTCCGCGCGGCATCCGTTTCCGCGTCGAGTTGCTCGACGGCGCTTCGCGCGGCTACGTGTGCGAGAACTTCGGCGCGCTGCTGCGCCTGCCCGACCTCGGCCCGATCGGTTCCAACGGCCTGGCCAATCCGCGCGACTTCCTGACCCCGCATGCGTCCTACGAAGACATCGAGGGCGAGTTCGAACTGATCGCCAAGTTCCAGGGCCATCTGTGGCGCGCCGAGATCGGCCACTCGCCGCTGGACGTGGTCGGCTGGCATGGCAACTACGCGCCGTACAAGTTCGACATGCGCCGCTTCAATACCATCGGTTCGATCAGCTTCGATCATCCCGATCCGTCGATCTTCACCGTGCTGACCTCGCCGAGCGACACGCCCGGCACGGCCAATATCGACTTCGTGATCTTCCCGCCGCGCTGGCTGGTCGCGCAGCACACGTTCCGGCCGCCGTGGTTCCACCGCAACGTCGCCAGCGAGTTCATGGGACTGGTGCACGGCGCCTACGACGCCAAGGCCGACGGGTTCGCGCCGGGCGGTTCGTCGCTGCATAACTGCATGACCGGGCATGGGCCCGATGCGCAGACCTTCGAGAAGGCATCGCATGCCGATCTGAGCCAGGCGCATGTGATCGTCGATACGCTGGCCTTCATGTTCGAGACGCGCGCGGTGATCCGTCCGACCGCGCAGGCATTCGATGCGCCGCACCGGCAGCGCGACTATCAGGCGTGCTGGGCGGGGCTGCGCAAGCACTTCGATCCGAATTCGCGGGAGTGAATGGGGTGGTTCGAGGCGATCGCTTCGAACCTGCATGTACCGACAAAAACGCGCGGCTTCGGCCGCGCGTTTTCGTTCGTGCGCCGACAAGACTGCAGGGGCGGTGTTGTTGTCGGCATCCGATAGCGCCGCGCTGATCCAGGCGCGATTCATCGCTTCTCGCCGCGTTCACGCAAAACCGCTAGGCTGATTCGGCCATTCGAATCGCGCCTCGTGCGCCGGAGTTCCGCCGATGAAACTTGCGCCGATGTCGATCGCGCCACGCCGCGCCGCGCTGTTCGCCGCCGTGGTGTTAAGCCTGGGCCTGGCCGCCTGCCAGCGCGAGGCCGCGCCGGCCGAAGCGGCGAAGCCGGCCGCGAACGCCGCGCCGGAGGCCAACCCTGCGCCGATCACCGATCAACCCGCCGAAAGCGTTCCGCCCGCGACCGCGCCGGTGTCCAGTCCGCCGCCGGCCGCCAGCGACACCCAGGCGCGCTTCGACGGCTACGGCGACATGCGCTTCGGCATGAGCGCCGAGCAGGCCAAGCAGGCTTGGGGCGGCGAGCTCAAGGGCAAGCCGCCGGCCGACGGCGGCTGCTACTACCTGCAGCCGATCTGGGTGACCAACCCGCGCGATTTCGCCTTCATGGTCGAGGACGGCAAGTTCGTCCGCGTCGATGTCGGCAACGACAAGGAGACCGCGCCCGGTGGCGGCAAGCGCGGCATGAGCGCCGATGAAATCAACAAGCTGTATGCCGGCCGGGTCGAGCAGCAGAACCACAAGTACGTGCAGGGCGGCCATTACCTGCGCGTGAGCGACAGCGCGGGCGGCGCGGGTACGCTGGTGTTCGAGACCGATGCCACCGGAAAGGTGACGGCTTGGCATATCGGCGTGCCGCCGCAGGTGGATTACGTCGAAGGCTGCAGCTGAGCCGTCGCCGGCCGGGCCATGGCCGCTGAGCCGTTACGGGCAGCGGACCGCCGTCCCGCCATGGCAGGCTGGCCACTGCCGGCCCGGCCACGACGTTAGAATCGGGACCGATGCGCCCGCTCGCCGAGCGACGCCGTCCACCGCACGCTGTTCACTGCAAGGGGAAGATCGCCATGTTCGAAGCCGTCGGCTTGTTCGTATTGGGCCTGTTCCTGCTGGCCCTGGGCGGCGATTCGATCGTCAAGGGCGCCTCCGGCCTGGCCCAGCGCTTCGGCGCCTCGCCGTTCGCCGCCGGCTTGGTGCTGGTCGCCTTCGCCACCTCGCTGCCGGAACTGGCGGTCAACCTGCAGGCGGTGGTGCGCGGCCAGCAGGCGCTGGCGCTCGGCAACGCGGTCGGCAGCAATATCGTCAACTTCGGCCTGACCCTGGGCCTGGCGGCGCTCGCCGCGCCGCTGGTGGTGCGCTGGCGCGCGCTGGCGCCGCTGCTGGTGCTGCTGTTGGTGGGCACGCTGGTGGTGATCGGCCTGGGCCTGGACGGCGCGCTCAGCCGTCGGGAAGGCGTGGCGATGCTGGTGGCGTTCGTGATCGTGGTCGCCTACGCGACCTCGCGCACCCGCCATGAAGCCCCCGAACTGCAGGACGCCATTGCCGCGTTCGCCCAGACCCAGACCAACCTGGGCCTCAATCTGGTGCGGGTGCTGATCGCCGCGCTGCTGCTGCACCTGGGCGCGTACCTGATCGTCGGCGGCAACGGCCTGTGGAGCTTCGGTGGCGCCGCGCCGGCGCTGGCCGGCGGGTTCGGCTCGCCGAACGCGGCCATCATCGGTGCCGGCCTGGGCCTGTCGCCGCTGCTGACCGGCCTGCTGCCGGTCGCGATCGGCACCGCGCTGCCCGAAGTCGCCGCAGCGGTCGCCGCGGCGCGGCGCGGGCAGGGCGACATCGTGGTCGGCCACGTGATCGGTTCGAGCCTGTTCAATCTGCTGATCGTGCTCGGCGGCATGGCCGCGCTGCATACCGTGCCGCTGCCCGCGTCGTTCGTGCGTTTCGAGCTGCCGGCCGCGGCGGTGTTCGCCTTGATGCTGTACCCGATGCTCAAGGGCGACCTGCGCATCAGCAAGCGCGAAGGCGCGATCCTGCTGGTGGCCTTGCTGGGCTGGATCGGGTTCGAGTTGCTGATGCTGCATCAGTAACGGATCTCCCTCTCCCTCTCCCGCTTGCGGGAGAGGGCTGGGGTGAGGGGCGCGTCGCGCCGATGATCTTGCAGGCGCTCGCACCTCGTCCGCCCTGCGGGCACCGTCTCAGCCTTGCACTCCCTTCGATCGCCGCAAGCGGGAGAAGGGCAGGACGCATCCACAAAACCCATGCAATCGCCCCGCCTATAATGGGCAATGAGCGAAATCACCCCCACGTCGCGCTTGCCGCGGCGCGCGTTGCGCGCACTGAGCGAGTTCTTCCGTCTGGAAGCGGCCGGCGGCATCGTCCTGATCGCCGCGGCGGTGCTGGCCCTGATCGCGGCCAATTCGCCGCTGCAATCGGCCTACGAAGCATTCCGCGAGATCCCGGTGCAGGTGCGCATCGGCGCGCTCGACATCAGCAAGCCGCTGCTGCTGTGGATCAACGACGGGCTGATGGCGATCTTCTTCCTGGTGGTCGCGCTGGAGATCAAGCGCGAGGCGCTCAGCGGCCAGTTGGCCGAGCGCTCGCAGCTGGTGCTGCCGATGGTCTGCGCCGCCGCCGGCGTGATCGTGCCGGCGTTGCTGTTCGCCGCGCTCAATCACAACGATGGCGCCTCGATGCGCGGTTGGGCGGTGCCGACCGCGACCGACATCGCTTTCGCCCTGGGCGTGCTGGCGCTGCTGGGTTCGCGCGTGCCGGTGGCTATGAAGCTGCTGCTGTCGACGATCGCGGTGGTCGACGACCTGATGGCGATCCTGATCATCGCGTTCTTCTATTCGCACGGCCTGTCGGTGACCGCGCTGATGTGGGCCGCGCTCGCATTGGCGGCGATGTGGGTGTTGAACCGGCGCGGGGTCAAATCGCTGGGGCCGTATCTGGCGCTGGGCGTGGTGCTGTGGGTGTGCGTGCTCAAGTCCGGCGTCCACGCGACCCTGGCCGGCGTCGCCACCGGCCTGATGATTCCGCACGTCGACAAGCGCAACAACATCGACGACGCAACCGAGCATTCGCCGCTGGAAACCCTCGAGCACGCGCTGCATCCGTGGGTGGCCTACGCGATCCTGCCGTTGTTCGCCTTCGTCAACGCCGGCCTGTCGTTGAGCGGGGTCAAGCTGGAAGACGCGACCGCGGCGCTGCCGATGGGCATCGTGTTGGGGTTGGTGGTCGGCAAGCCGGTCGGCATCGTCGGCGCGGCGATGCTGATGCGCGCGCTGGGCTGGGCGCGTTTCCCCAACGGCATGGACCTGCGCGCGATGGTCGGCCTGGGGCTGATGTGCGGTATCGGCTTTACCATGAGCCTGTTCATCGCCTCGCTGGCGTATCAGGACGCGCGGCTTTACGAGGAAGCGGTTCTGGGTATTCTTGGCGCCTCGCTGCTGTCGGCGGTGATCGGCTTCGTTTGGTTGCGCGCGGTATTGCCGGTGCGCGGCGCCCAGGATTGAACAACGCATGAAACACGCTTTAGTTTTTGGCGGCAGCGGCCAGATCGGCATGCCGCTGCTGCAACGTCTGTACCACGCCGGCTGGCGAGTGTCGGCGATCTCGCGCCAGGAGCGCCACGACCACCCGGGTCTGGAGTGGCTGCAAGGCGACCTGGACGACATGCCGGCGTTGCCCGCGCGGGTCGATGCGATCTTCAGCTGCGGCCCGCTGTTGAAGTTTTCGCGCTGGTACGAACAATCCGGCATCGAGGCCACGCGCGTGGTCGCGTTCGGTTCGACCAGCGCGCAGACCAAGCGCGGTTCGGCCGATGCCGATGAGCGCCGCAACGCCGCCGAACTGCGCCAGGGCGAGGAAGTCCTGTTCGCAGCCGCGGTGCCGCGCAGCGATGCCGCCACGGTGCTGCGCCCGACCCTGATCTACGGCGCGGGCCGCGATGCGACCCTGACCCGGATCGCGCAACTGGCCAAGCGCCTGAAGTATTTCCCGCTGCCGCGCGGCGCCGATGGCCTGCGTCAGCCGGTGCATGTCGACGACCTCGCCGATGCCGCGTTCGCCGCGCTGAGCGCGCCGGCGAGTTTCGGCAACACCTATGCGGTGCCCGGCGGCGAAACCCTGAGCTATCGCGACATGGTCGAACGCACCCTGGCCTGTCTGCGTCCGCCGGTGCGACTGATCGAACTGCCGTCGCCGCTGTTCAACCTGGCCTTGCTGGCCGCGCAGGCAGCAGGCCGCGCGACCGGCCTGGGCGAAGCCGCGGTACGACGCATGCGCAACGACATGACCTTCGACGCGGGCCCGGCGCAACGCGACTTCGGCTACGCCCCGCGCAGTTTTCAGCCGAGCGCCGAAATGTTCGAAACACCACGCGATTAATCGGCAGCTCCCTGTAGGAGCGGCGTCCTACTGGATTTCCTTCGGTCACGAGCCGCGACCGCGACACTACACAGACGACGCAACTGCGATGTCGCAGTGAAAAGGCGTCGCTCTCAAAGCTCAGCCGCCACCGCCCGCTGCGCCCGCGCCTTAGCCAGATTCCGCAACGCAATCAGCAACACCCCGCCGAGCACCATCGCCCCGCCGATCCACAAACTCGGCCCGGGCCGATCGCCCCAGAACACGATTCCCAGCGCCACCGCGATCACCGGCACCAACAGCAGCCACGGCGTGACCTGGGCGACCGGATGACGCTGCACCAACACGTAATACAGCCCATGGCCGAGCAGCGAGGACACGAACGCGGCGTAGGCCACGCCGGTCCAGCCGACCCAGCTCACTTCGCCCAAGGTCGACAGGCCGCCCGGCTCGACGATCAAACTGATCGCCAGCAGCGGCGGCACCGCGATCAGCGCGGTCCAGCCTTGCTGGCTGTAGACGTCCAGGCCGCGCAGACCCTTCATCAGCACCGTGCCCAGCGCCAGCGCCGCGGCCGAAACCAGCATCAGCACCACCGCCATCGGTTTATCCAGCACCAGCGGATCGAACCCGAGCACCAGCACGCCGCCGAAACTGATCGCGATCGCCACCCCGGTGCGCCAGGCGAAACGCTCGCCGAGCAGCCACCACGCCAGCAACGCGGTCATCGGTACATAGCTCTGCAGCACGATCGCCGGCGAGGACAGATCGCCGGCCGCCTTGAGCGCGCTGAAGCTCAGGCCGAAATGCAGCACGCCGATGCACAGGCACACCGCGATCAGGCGCGGCCATTGGCCCGGCGCGGGCCGCTTGAGCACGAACACCAGCGGCACGGCGAGCAGGGCGAAGCGCAGCGCGGTGAACAGGAACGGCGGAATCTCGCGCAGCGACAGCGCCGAGGTCAGGAAGTTGATCGCCCAGGCCACGACCACGAGTAACAACAAGGCGATATCGCGAGCGGGCATGGCGGTCCGGCTTGGGCTATCGTGGCCGCCGAATCAGCGGCCGCGAATGGCGGAGGGGACCCATTGTGAAGCAAGCCCTGCAATCTGCGGGTATCTGGGAGTGGGGACTGCTGTTGCTGGTCGTCGTGCTGCTGTGGCTGATCCCGGGCGCGTGGTTGCTGCGCGCGCTGGTGGCGCGCGAGTTCCGCGCGCGCCCGGCGTTCGGCGCGGCGTTGTGGTCGGTGATCTACGCGCTGGTGCTGTGGGCGATGCTGAGCATCGTCGCCCTGATCGTGATGCACAGCCTCGGCGCCGGCAGCGGCTGGCCGCTGATCGCGATCGCCTTCGTGCTGTCGTGCCTGGCTCTGGCTACCGGGGTGCGCATGTTCCTGCCCGGTCCCGACGGCGGCAAGCTGCGCTGGTCGCGCGCCTTGTGGACGGCGTGGCCGGCGGCGCTGATGCTGTGGCTGTGGGGCGGGTTCGGCATCGTGGGGCTGATTCGCGCGATCGTGGCTTGAAGCTGCTGCGAATGGCGGCGCTCGACGCCGGCTAAGCTGGACCATCGACGCGGTGGAGGCGCGCAATGTCGCAGATCGGATCCGGTTTGGTCGCTGTGTTCAGCGCGGCGTGGCTGGCGGTGAGGGTCATGGCCTTGCTGATCGGCGTGTTGGGCCTGTGGCTGGTGCCGGTAGCCTGCCTGCTTGGCGTGATGTCACGCCGCGCCCTGGGCTCGCGCGGAGGTTACGCGCCGGCGATGACCGCAGTGCAGATCGCGGCGGTGATCCTGATGGCGATCAGCCCGTTGACGATGTGGATGCTCAGTGCGCTGCCGCGCAGAGACGTGCTGCCGGTGGGAGCGCTGGTGCTGCTGGCGGCCTTGGCCTTTGCCATCCGTCAAACGATGCGCGACGAAGAGCGGCGACCGCCGAAGTACTGGCGCGTCGCGGGTTGGTCGTTGGCCTGCGCAATGATGTGGTATCTGACCACCGCGTTGATCGCGCTGACGATGCAGACCTATGTCCTGAGCCGCGAGCCGGGCATGATTTTCTTCTGACCGAATCCCGGCCTCTCAGTACGACCACCCCAGCTTGCGATACAGCTTCGCCAACACCCAGGCCGGGCCGATCAACAGATAGGTCAGGTCGGTGAGGAAACTCGGCTTCTTGCCTTCGATCTTGTGGCCGATGAACTGCGCGATCCAGGCGATCACGAACACGCCGACCGCCGACCACAGCAACACCGTCAGCCCGAACGACTGCGCGATCCAGTGCGTGAGCAGGGCGAACACGCCGAACTGCGCGAACATGCCCAGGCCGAGTTTGCGCGAGGCGCGGTAGTAGAACAGCATCGCCGCGAACATCGCCATCGCCGCCCAGATGCCGGGCTTGAACCAGGTGCCCGGCGCGGGGATGCACCACAGCAGCGCGATCACGCTCCACAGGATCGCCGGCACCGCGAACACGTGGATGCGCTGGTTGGTGACGTTGCGGTGATCGCCGGAATAGCTGGCGAACCAGCGGTCGATCGGACGGGTTTCGAACGAGGTTTGCGCGACGGTGCTCATGTGCGGCTCCCGGTGGTGCGTGGCGGGCGCGCGGCCCGCGCGACGGTGGCTGGCGCGCCCGCGAGCGGCGCGCGTGGAAGGGCGGTCGCGCGCGTGGACGCCGCGCGCGCGGCGGCTAGTGCGCCGCGGATTTCGAGAATAGCTGGATCACGATCACCCCGGCGACGATCAGCGCGATGCCGGCGATCGCGCCCGCGTCCAGGCTTTGCTTCATGAACAGCCAGCCGATGGTGGCGATCAGGACGATGCCGACCCCGGACCAGATCGCGTAGGCGACTCCGACCGGCACGCTCTTGAGCACCAGCGACAGGAAATAGAAGGCGACGCCGTAGCCGGCCGCGACGATCAGGGTCGGTCCGGCCTTGGTGAATCCTTCCGATGCCTTGAGCGCGCTGGTCGCGACGACTTCCGCGGCGATGGCGATGGCGAGGTACAGGTAGCCGACGTTCATGCCGGGGGCGATCCGCGTGAGGCGAGGTCGGCAGGGTAGCGCGCATGGCGTCGGCGGGCGGCGAAGGCGGCGCGGGATGGCGCCTTGCGGGGAGTGTTGCGTGTTTGGGGCGTGGGGTCTGTAAAGCAGGTGACAGTTGGGGGCTGGGTTGGAAGCGGAAGTAGAAGGGCTGGGAACGCAAAGTGAGGAAGCAGAGCGAAGCGAAGCAGCGCAAAGCAAAGCAAAGCAAAGCAAAAGCAAAAGCAAAGCAAAAGCAAAGCAAAAGCGAATCCCCCCAGCCCCCCTTTTCCAAAGGGGGGAACAGCAACAGCAACAGCAACGACAGCACCAGCGACAGCACCAGCGACAGCAGCGGTAATGACAACGGCTACGGCGGCAGCGGGGTGGGGAACTGCGCTTGGCGAATCAATTGCGGCGCCCACCCAAACTCCTTCGCAACTGCTTTTCCCCCCTTTGGAAAAGGGGGGCAGGGGGGATTCGCTTTTGCTCTTGCTTTCGTCGTAGCCGTCAGCCGAACAATCCACGCACCCCTCGTCCCACAAACAAAAAGGGCCGCTTTCGCGGCCCTTCCGTCCAATCAGTCGACCGATATCCCCGCCAGCTTCTGCAGAGCCTCGGCGTACTTCGCCCGAGTGCGCTCGATCACCTCCGCCGGCAGATTCGGCCCCGGCGGGGTCTTGTCCCAGCCCAGCGTCTCCAGGTAATCGCGCACGAACTGCTTGTCGTAGCTCGGCGGGCTGGTGCCGACCTGATACTCGTCGGCCGGCCAGTAGCGCGAGGAGTCCGGCGTCAGCATCTCGTCCATCACGTACAGGCGGCCGTCGGCGTCGGTGCCGAACTCGAACTTGGTGTCGGCCAGCAGGATGCCGCGCTCGGCCGCGAAATCGGCGGCGTAGCGGTACAGGCGCAAGGTCGCGTCGCGCACCGCTTCGGCCAGCTCGGCGCCGACCGTGCGCACCGCGGTGTCGAAGTCGATGTTCTCGTCGTGGTCGCCGACCGCGGCCTTGGTCGACGGGGTGAAGATCGGCTCGGCCAGCTTCTCGGCCTGGCGCAGCCCGCTGGGCAGGGCGATGCCGCTGATCCGGCCGGTGCGCTGATAGTCCTTCCAGCCGCTGCCGATCACGTAGCCGCGCGCGATGCATTCGATCGCGACCGGTTTCAGGCGCTTGGTCACCACCGTGCGCTTGGCGTACAGCGCGGGGTCGACATTGGCCGGCAGGACCGCGGCGACGTCGATGCCGGTCAGGTGGTTGGGAATGATGTGCGCGGTCTTGCCGAACCAGAAGTTACTGATCTGGCACAGCATCTCGCCCTTGCCCGGGATCGGGTCCGGCAGGACCACGTCGAAGGCGCTGAGGCGGTCGGTCGCGACCATCAGCAGGCAGTCGCCGCCGGGCGCGGCGCCCGCGGGCAGGCGATCGGCGGGCAGATCGTAGACATCGCGGACCTTGCCGCGGTGGCGCAAGGGCAGGCCGGGCAGTTCGGATTGCAGCAGTGTGGTCGTCAACGTGGGGACCCCTGATGGCGGTACAGAAACCCTCCATCGCCCTGCGCCCGGAGCCGTTCGGCTCGCGCGCCTGCGCGACGGGGCCGGGCAGTGTACGCCGGCTGGCCGGCCGCGTGCAGGTCCGGGCGGGTAAACTGCGACGCTTCGGCCCTCGCGGGCCCGGCCGGACGGCGCGAGGGGCCTGGATGAATCGCTGGTACGGCAAATTGCTGGGGGTCGTGGCCGGAATCGCGCTGATGCGCGGCAACCCCCTGTTCGGCGCGATCGTCGGCCTGCTGATCGGCCACGCCTTCGACACCGACTGGTTCAAGCTGCGCGGCGACAACCCCTACCTGGCGCTGGGCCTGAGCGCGGACGCCAGCGACGGCGAGGTTGAACAGGCTTACCGGCGGCTGATCTCGCAATACCACCCCGACCGGGTCGCCAATGCCGCCCCGGAGGTCCGCCAGCAGGCGGAAGTGCGGGCCCGGGAGATCAATCGGGCCTACGATCGGATCAAGGCGCTGCGCCGACGTTAAGGGCGAAAAACGAGTTCAGAGGAGTGAGGAGTGAGTAAGAGCGCCAGCGACCCCGCCTTTACTCACTCCTCACTCCTCTGAACTCGTTTTTGCCTGATCCGCGCGGCAAGGCGACAATACCCGCATCTCCCGCCGGCAGCGCCCATGACCACGCAATCCACCGTCATCGCCCCCTCGATCCTTTCGGCCAATTTCGCCAAGCTCGGCGAAGAGGTCGACAACGTGCTCAAGGCCGGCGCCGACTGGGTCCATTTCGACGTCATGGACAACCACTACGTGCCGAACCTGACCATCGGCCCGCTGGTCTGCGAAGCGCTGCGCAAGCACGGCGTGACCGCGCCGATCGACGTGCATCTGATGGTCGACCCGGTTGATCGCATCGTCCCGGACTTCGCCAAAGCCGGCGCGAGCACGATCAGCTTCCATCCCGAAGCCAGTCAGCACGTTCACCGCACCATCCAGCTGATCAAGTCGCACGGCTGCGGCGCCGGCCTGGTGCTGAACCCGGCCACGCCGATCGAAGTGCTCGACTGGGTGCTCGAAGATCTCGACCTGGTGCTGCTGATGTCGGTCAACCCCGGCTTTGGCGGCCAGAGCTTCATCCCGTCCGCGCTCGACAAGCTGCGCAAGGTGCGCGAGCGCATCGACAACAGCGGCCGCGCGATCCGCCTGGAGATCGACGGCGGGGTCAAGACCGACAACATCGGCGAAATCGCCGCGGCCGGCGCCGACACCTTCGTCGCCGGTTCGGCGATCTTCAACGCACCCGGCGCGCAGCAGCACGGATACGCCGAGGTGATCGCGAGCATGAAGGACGCGGTCGCCGCGGCGCGGCGCTGACTCCATTTCGATAAGAGCGCGATGATGAACACCTGCGACCTGTGCGACCGCCATGACGCGCAGGTGCGCGTGCTCGAACTGCCGCTGGGCGATTACGGCGGCCGCATCGCGTTCGATGGCATCGTCAGCACGATCAAGGCCTACGAAGACAATTCGCTGGTGCGCGATGCCGTCGCCGAGCCTGGCCACGGCCGCGTGCTGGTGATCGATGGCGGCGGTTCGATGCGTCGGTCGATGCTGGGCGATCTGCTTGCGGCCAAGGCGCTCGAGAACGGTTGGGCCGGGGTGGTGGTGTTCGGCGCGATCCGCGACAGCGCGGCGATCGGGGCGATGGCGCTCGGGGTCAAGGCGCTGGGGACGTGTCCGCGCAAGACCGACAAACTGGGGCAGGGGTTGCGCGATGTGCCGGTGCAATTCGGCGGGTTGGTGATCCGGCCGGGCGAGTGGTTGTGCGCGGATGCGGATGGGGTGGTGTTGGCGGATGGTGTTTTGGGCTGAGGCCAGTGCCTGATGTCGCCACACGCGTGGGTTGGCCGCGGTGAGTCCGGTTGTGCGTGCCGCGATGATTTTGCATAAGTCATAGCGACAATTGCTCCGCGCATGCTGCGTTCGCTCCCTGTAGGAGCGGCGCAAGCCGCGACCGCGCCATTACGCAGACGCCGCAAGCTGCGTCGTAGCTGCATTCCCGCGGTCGCGGCTAGCGCCGCTCCTACAGGAATGCCATGTAGCTTCTGCTTGCGCTTGAAGCCGC
>NZ_LMHM01000001.1:265627-288936 GCF_001427785.1 Lysobacter sp. Root690 | reverse complement strand
TTTTAGAGCTTTTAGAGCTTTTAGAGCTTTTAGAGCTTTTAGAGCTTTTAGAGCTTTTAGAGCATTGAAAGCTTTGAAAGCTTTGAAGCCAAAGGCAAGGTCAACAGCTTTCGTCCGCAAGCGGCCGAGTTACTTTCTTTATGTCAAAAGCGACAAAAGAAAGGTAACCAAAGAAAAACGCTTTTCTTTGAATCAAGTGCCTGCGCGTNCACGAGACATCCTGTCTCGGTGGCGCACGGCGCACATCCATGTGCGCCGCCCTTCGGGTGTTCCTTTGCCAATGCGAGTTCGCGACTTCGCAGCGCTGGATGAACTGCGCGACTTCATGCTCAAGGCGAAGGCTTAGGTTGAGCCAGAGACAGACCAATGGACGAGCGGTAACGAGTGACGGGCCAAGCGGAGTTGCGGCTTGGGGCCGGCGCCGGAGATTTCATCGCCTAGCGTGAGCTGAGAGCACGGGCAGCGTGCATGGGCCCGCAGAACCGGCGCCACCCCAATAAAAAACGCGGGCCTTTCGGCCCGCGTCTGGAATATTTGGAGGCAATCCAGCCTCCGCCCGTCGTCCCTGATATGGCCTCTTATGTTCCGGATGAACGATGACAGGTGTGTGACACACTTGGCGATATCCGCAATTCACTTGCCCTGCGCGCGGCGCTGCTAGCCTCGCGACTCCTCCACGGACCCCCGACCCCATGCCCAAACCCCGCTGGCGATTGATCCTCAACGGCAAGTCCGCCGGCGACGATGCCCTGCGCGACGCCGTCGTCGCCATGCGCGATCGCGGCATCGTCCTCGATGTGCGGGTCACCTGGGAAAGCGGCGACGCCGAACGCTACGTGTCCGAGGCGATCGCCGACGGCGTCGCCACCATCATCGCCGCCGGCGGCGACGGCACCCTCAGCGAGGTCGCGACCACGCTCGCGCATCGCGACGAATCGGCCGACGTGCTGCCGTCGCTGGGGCTGGTTCCGCTCGGCACCGCCAACGATTTCGCCAGCGCCGCGCTGATCCCGACCGATCCGGCCCAGGCGCTGGACCTGATCGACCGCCAGGCGCCGCGGCCGATCGACCTGATCCGGCTGGAAGCGCCCGACGGGCTGCACTGGGCCGCCAATCTGGCCAGCGGCGGGTTCGGCACCCAGGTGACGATCGAGACCGATGCGGGCTTGAAGAAGATGCTGGGCGGACTGGCCTACCTGGTCACCGGCATTTCCAAGCTCGGCAAGATCGAGCCGATGCGCGCGCGCCTGCACGGCGACGGCTTCGAGTGGGAAGGCGACTTCATCGCCCTGGGCATCGGCAACGGCAAGCAGGCCGGCGGTGGCCAGGCGCTGTGCCCGGATGCGCTGATCGACGACGGCCTGCTCGACGTGACCGTGGTTCCGGAGTTGTCGGGCGAAGTCGGCGCGACCGTGCGCACCCTGCTGACCGAAGGCAAGCACGCCGCGCTCGACCGCGTCGCCGCGCGCGCGCAACTGAAATACGTCGAAATCGATTCGCCGCAAGGGCTGACCCTCAACCTCGACGGCGAACCGGTCCACGCGCATCACTTCCGCATCGACTGCGTGCCGGCGCGGCTGCGCATGCACCTGCCCGCGGACTGCCCGCTGCTGTCGGCGACGGCCGCGCAGGCGTTGCCGGGCGCGCTCGCGACCGAGTCCGACAGATAGGCCCCGGACCGTCGCGCACGGTCGGCGAAGCAGTTACAGTGAGCGCCATGAAAGCCTGGGCGAACCCGCATTCCTTTTGCGCCGACGTGGGTTGGCGATGGTGGCTGCAAGCCATCGTCGCTCCTGCCCACTCGTCCATGAAGGAACCGCCGCGTGATCTCGCACGAACTCTTCCAGCAACAGGCCGCTAACGGCTATACCCGTATTCCCGTCGTGCGCGAGGTGCTGTCCGACCTCGACACGCCGCTGTCGGTCTATCTCAAGCTCGCCGACGGCCCGCACACCTATCTGTTCGAATCGGTCGAGGGCGGCGAACGTTTCGGCCGTTATTCGATCATCGGCCTGCCCGCGCAGCGCGTGTACGCGTTCGCCGGCCACACCCTGTTCGTGTCCGAACACGGCGAACTGGTCGACAGCCGTCAGGTCGAAGACCCCTTCGCCGAAGTCGAGCGCCTGCGCACCGAATACCGCGTGCCCAAGATCGACGGCCTGCCGGGTTTCGCCGGCGGCCTGGTCGGCTGGTTCGGCTTCGAATGCATCCAGTACATCGAGCCGCGCCTGGCCGGTCCGCAGCCCGACGGCAGCTACAAGCCCGACGAACTGGGCACGCCCGACATCCTGCTGATGCAGAGCGAAGAGCTGGCGGTGTTCGACAACCTCAAGGGCCGGCTGTACCTGATCGTGCACGCCGACCCGCGCGAGCCGCAGGCCTACGCGCGCGCCAATCGCCGGCTCGATCAGCTGGTTCATCGACTGCGCATCGGCGGCGCCGGCTATCCGGAAACCTTGGATCCGGCCGGTCTGGACGAAGGCGATTTCGTTTCCGGTTTCACCCGCGAAGGCTTCATAGACGCGGTCGAGAAAGCCAAGGAACTGATCCGCGCCGGCGATATTTTCCAGGTGGTGCTGTCGCAGCGGCTCAGCGTGCCGTTCAAAGCGCGCCCGGTCGACGTGTACCGCGCGCTGCGCGCGTTGAACCCGTCGCCGTACATGTATTTCCTCGATGTCGGCGGCACCCAAGTGGTCGGCTCCTCGCCGGAAATCCTGGTGCGCCTGCAGGACGGCGAAGTGACGGTGCGACCGATCGCCGGCACCCGTCCGCGTGGCAAGACGGTCGAGGAAGACAACGCGCTGGAAATCGAGCTGCTGGCCGATCCGAAGGAACGCGCCGAGCACCTGATGCTGATCGACCTGGGCCGCAACGATGTCGGCCGCGTGTCGTTGCCGGGCACGGTCGAAGTCGGCGAACAGTTCGGCATCGAACGCTACAGCCACGTCATGCACATCGTCAGCGAAGTCACCGGTCAGTTGAAGCCGGACATGAGCTACGCCGACGTGCTGCGCGCGACGTTTCCGGCCGGCACCGTCAGCGGCGCGCCGAAGATCCGCGCGCTGGAAGTCATCCGCGAATTCGAACCGGTCAAGCGCAACGTGTATTCCGGCGCGGTCGGCTACATCGGCTGGCACGGCGACGCCGACACCGCGATCGCGATCCGCACCGCGGTGATCCAGGACGGCCGCCTGCACGTGCAGGCCGGCGCCGGCATCGTCTACGACTCCGACCCGCAGAAGGAGTGGGAAGAGACGATGAGCAAGGGCCGCGCGTTGTTCCGCGCCGTGGCCGAGGCGGCACGGGGGCTGTAACCGCGTGTCGCAAGGGCGTTGCCGCTACGCGGCGCGCCCGTTCGCGTGCTTTGGCGCAGGAGCGGCGTGAGCCGCGACCATGGTCCGACAGCGGTTCCGCGACGTGGCCCTGAGTGCCAGAACCTTGGTCTGGCGGCGCATAATTTGCCAATGGAAGCGGAAGCCGGCGACTGGCAAAGTATCGGTCGACATGGCTGATCCAAGGACAGGAGGCTTATCGATGAAAGCGCATGCACTAGTGGGCTTGCTGGTTGTCGCCGCGGCGGCCGCGGCCGCCGCGGCTTACACCACCAGTGGCGGCGAATCGTCATCCGCTCGCGCGCAGACGGCGCCGTCGGCATCCGCAAGCCCGCGTTCCGCCCCCGCGGGCGCCGGATCGATGGCGCCATTGGGCGCTGCGTCGATGACGAACACGACCGCGACCTATCGGTTCGTCGACAAGCTCATCGATTCCAGCGACGACAACAACAACTATTATGCGTATGCGCCCTCGATCGTGGTCGAGAACGGCGTGTTCCATATGTTCTATTGCAGCTTCGGCAACGGCGGCTGGGACGATATCCGCTATTCGACTTCGCCGGACGGACGGCGCTGGTCGGCGCCCGTCGTCGTGTTGACCGCCACCGACAGTGTCAACGAGCGCGCCACCTGCGATCCGTCGGTGGTGAAATACCAGGCGCCGGGCGACAGTCAGCCGTACTACTACCTGTTTTATTCCGGCAATAAGCTCCACACCCAGACCGTGATGTTCGTGGCGCGCGCCACGAATGTCGGCGGTCCCTACAGCAAGTGGACCACCGATCACACCTGGGTGGCCAACGCCCCCAACCCCAAGATCATCATCGGTCCCGCCGTGCCCAAGCCGGACGCATCGGGCTGGTACGGTGCGGGCCAACAATCCGTTGTTGTCCGTAACGGTCAATTGGTCAGCTGGTATACCGACGACACCACGTGCGCCAATACGCCATGCAACCGGCTTTTCACCAGCGCCACCACGAATCCGACCGCCTGGCCCGCGGGTACGCAGATCGACGTGCACAACCAACCCAGTGTGGACGTCAAGTACGACCCTGAACTCGACAAGTACGTCATGTTCTATATCGGCAATGGCCACGATCAGACCTCGTATCTGGCGCGCAGGTATTCGCAGAACGGCGTGAACTGGGATCAACCCGAGACGCTCTGCGATGCGGCCTGCTTTCCCGACTGGACCCACAATCCAGGCGTCAGCGGCACGGTCGGTGGGCAACTCATCGACGGGCGCGCGCTGGTGGTCTATGGCGCTCCCTACGATCTGCACCCCAGCTACGACAATGGCGATTGCACGGTATCGACCCATTCACCGTACTGCTGGGGGCGTTGGGATATGTACGGCAGCGTGATCAACCCCAAGGGCGAGGTCTGGAACGCGATCCCCTGGGGCTGGCAATGGAATGCGATGAGCACGAACCGCGACCTGGCCCTGGGCGATTACGACGGCGACGGCAAGACCGATCGGGCGATCGTCGATCGCGGGAACTCGTCTTGGTACGTCATCGCCAGCAGCGGCAGCAGTCCGATCGCCTGGGGCTGGCAATGGGCCGGCATGGGTTCGCAACATGAGCTGGTGCTGGGTGACTACGACGGCGACGGCAAGACCGATCGGGCGATCGTCGATCGTGGGACCTCGTCTTGGTACGTCATCGCCAGCAGCGGCAGCAGTCCGATTGCCTGGGGTTGGCAATGGGCCGGCATGAACGCGCAGGAGGAGCTGGCGCTGGGCGACTACGACGGCGACGGCAAGACTGATCGGGCGATCGTCGATCGGGCCACGTCCCGTTGGTATGTGATCTCCAGCAGCGGCCAGACCGTGGTGCCCTGGGGGTGGCAGTGGAACCAGATGGCCACTGCGGCACCTTTGGCCCTCGGCGACTACGACGGTGATGGCAAGACCGATCGGACCCTGGCCGACCCGGCCAACAGTTCCTGGTACACGATCGCCAGCAGTGGCGTCGATCCGTTCCCCTGGGGCTGGCACTGGGACGGGTACGGTTCGCAACACGATTTGGCGCTGGGCGATTACGACGGCGATGGCAAGACCGACCGGGCGATCGTCGATCGCATCCTCTCCAGTTGGTATGTGATTTCCAGCAGCGGTCAGGAGGTCGTCCCCTGGGGCTGGCAATGGCCGCAGATGAACGCCGATTCCGAGCTCGCTCTGGGCGACTACGACGGCGACGGACGTACCGATCGCGCCATCGTCGACACGCAAAGCGGTCGTTGGTACGTGATCACTTCGGCGCCGTTCGAGATCTACTGACCCATTCGGACAGGCGCACGATTGGGGCCGGGCATCGCCCGGCCCCAATCGTGACGGGAGTATGGGGAGGAGGGCGCGCGCACCGTGTTGCTGCTGCCCGGCGAGATTCCGACGCTGCTGCAGCAACCCCACCGCACGCGTGCCATCAGGTAGGAATGGCGTAAGCCGCGAACGCGTCATTGCGACTGCGATCTTGGCTGGCAGTCGCCATGATCGCTCACGTCGTGTCGCGCTGGTTGCCGCCAATTCGCCGTTGCGGCTCGCGCCGCTCCTACAGGGGCGACCGTGAGTTGCGTCGAGAATCGGGATGGCGACTGTAGGAGCGGCGCAAGCCGCGACCGCGCCAATGAAGGTGTGACGTCGGTCGGATGTCGTAGCGATCAGCTCAACGCAATCGCCCCGCCACATTAAAAATAGTTCATCCAGCGGAAAGCTCGAGGCGAAGCGTCGGGGCGCAATCTGGCTTCGCGATGGGGCCCACCCCACCGGACAAACCTCCCACCCCCCGAATCCCCTGGAGCCTCACATGAACGTCCGCAACGCCCTGATTGCCGTCGCCCTGACCGCGTTCGCCGGTTCCGCGTTCGCCGCCGCGCCGGCGAGCACCGCCGGCACCGCCGCGCCGGCCGCCAAGACCGTCAAGCACAAGCATCACAAGGCCAAGAAGTCGGCCAAGGCCGCGCCGGCCGCCGAAGCGGCGGCGCCTGCCTCGAACTGATCCTTCGCGAGCCTGCTCCCCCGAGCCCCACGCATCGTCGGCGTGGGTCCCCGACACCCCGCCGGCGCGAGCCGGCGGGGTGTCTTTATTGAAGCGACCGCGACGACGGTCGAACGTTCGTGTGATCCCGTGCTTTCGTTGGTATGTTCCGCTTCCGCCAGTGTGTTCGGCTGGTCCCGCCGGTCCGTCCGGCGGGCGATTTTCCCCCGGCGCGACGACCGTCGCGGCCCGGCACCGGCCATCGCCGTGGTTCCCGGCCAGCGCGGTATCCTGTCGGCGTCCTTCCCCTCATGCACCGTCGCGATCCCGGAGTCGGCATGCGCGTCCTGCTCGTCGAAGACGATCCCCACACCGCCAACTTCATCGCCAAGGGCCTGCGCGAAGACGGCCACACCGTCGATCACGCCGACAACGGCCGCGACGGGCTGTTCCTGGCCACCACCGAAAGCTTCGACGCGATCGTGCTCGACCGCATGCTGCCGGCGCTCGACGGCTTGGTGCTGCTGCAGACTCTGCGCGGCGCAGGCAATCGCACACCGGTGCTGCTGCTGACCGCGCTGGGCGAAGTCGACCATCGGGTCGAAGGCTTGCGCGCCGGCGCCGACGATTACCTGGTCAAGCCGTTCGCCTACGCCGAACTGAGCGCGCGCCTGGACAGCATCCTGCGCCGCGGCAGCGCCGGCGGCAGCGAACCGACGCGGCTGCGCGTGGCCGATCTCGAACTCGACCTGCTCAGCCGCGAAGCGCGCCGCGGCGACAAGCGCATCGAACTGCAACCGCGCGAATTCCGCCTGCTCGAATACTTGATGCGTCAGGCCGAACGCGTGGTCACCCGGACCATGCTGCTCGAAGCGGTCTGGGACTATCACTTCGATCCGCAGACCAACGTCATCGACGTGCACATCAGCCGCCTGCGGCAGAAGATCGACCAGGGCTATCCGCGGCCGTTGCTGCACACCGTGCGCGGCGCCGGTTACCGGTTGGGCGCGTGAACCGCGCGCGCATCAACGCAAGCGAGCGCCGCGCATGCGCCTGATGCCGCGCTCGACCAGCGCGCGTCTGGCGTTGGCGGTCACCGCGTCGTTCCTGTTCGCGTTCGTGTTGCTCGGCATCGGCGTGCATTACGCGGTGTCGGCGATGCTGATCCAGGACGCGCGCGAACTGGTCAAGGTCGACGCGGCCGGGCTGGTCGAGATGTACCAAGACGACGGCGGCGCCGCGCTGCTGGCCGAGCTGCGCGACCGTATCGCTTCCGACGACGACCCCGATGCGGTGTACGCGCTGACCGCGCCCGACGGCCGCGTGGTCGCCGGCAACACGCCGGTGCCGAGCCATCGCCACGGCGCGCACTGGATCGAATTCACCGAACACGGCAGCGACGGCGATCTGCGCGTGGTCGCGCAACTGCTTCGCCTGCCCGACGGCACCACCTTGTTGACCGGCACCCGCACCCGCAGCCAGGACCGCTTTCTCGGCCTGATGCTGCGCACGGCATTGGCGGCGCTGCTGGTCGCGGCGAGCCTGGGCGCGTTGATCGGCTGGATGACCTCGCGTTGGGTGTCGCGCCGGCTGCGCCATCTGGACAACACCGCCGAACGCGTCGGCGGCGGCGAACTCGGCCTGCGCGCGCGCCTGGACGGCAGCGACGACGCGTTCGACCGGCTCGCGCGCCGCTTCAACGCCATGCTCGACCGGATCGAGGAACTGCTCGGCGGCGTGCGCCACGCCACCGATCACATCGCCCACGACCTGCGCACGCCGCTGACCCGGCTGCGTAATCGGCTGGAGGAAGCGCGTCAGCGCGAGCAGGACGCCGACGCCGGCGCGCGCCTGGACGCGGCGATCGGCGAGACCGATCAATTGCTGCATTCGTTCGGCGCGCTGTTGCGTTTGGCGCGGATCGAGGCGCAGCCGCCGGTGCACGACGAACCCGAGTTGGACTTGGCCGACTTGGTTCGCGATGCGGCCGAGTTGTACACGCCGATCGCCGCCGAGCGCGGTATCGCCCTGACCACCGAACTGCCTTCGCCGGGTGGCGCGCGGGTGCGCGGCGACGCCGACCAGTTGTTCCAGATGCTGGTCAATCTGCTCGACAACGCGGTCAAGTACGCGCCGGCCGACACCGAGGTGCGATTGGGCCTGCAGCGCGAACGGCAGGCGATCGTGCTGCAGGTCGACGATCGCGGCCCGGGCATTCCAGCCGAGGATCGGGCGCGGGTATTCGATCGGTTCCAGCGCCTGGAAACCCATCGCGGCTCGCCGGGCACCGGCCTGGGCATGAGCCTGGTGCGGGCGATCCTGCATCGGCATGGCGGGCATATCGCATTGCTCGACAATCATCCTGGGTTGCGGGTGCGGGTGACCTTGGCGGCGGTAACGGAGTAGCCATCCGCTTCGAGGCCCGACTGCAGGAGCGGCGCAAGCCGCGACCGCGAATTACCGATAACCGGCGCAACACGACGTGAGCGATCGTCGCGGCGTCCAACCGTCGTCGTGGTCGCAACGGCGCGGTCGCAGCTTGCGCAGCTCCTACAGTTGGAAACGGGACTGCGCCGGCCGTTGATGTAGGGCGGCCATCACAGCGCCCGCGGTCGCACAAACCCCGATCCAGCAGTTACAGTAGGCCCATGAAGCTCCGCGCGATCCCGCACAATTCCCCGAAGGCCGGCCAGGGCTGGCGATGGTGGCGTGCCGCCTCCGTCTCCGTGCCGTCGTCTTCCGAGGAATGCCTGCGTGACCCCGCCCAATCGTTCCACTCCCGCGGCCGCTGAGCGCCGCCGGCGCCTTCCCGTCGCGGGAGCGCCCGATCCGATTGCAACCGTACTGCTCCGGCCGGATCTGGCTTCATCCGATCCGACGTCATCTGATCTGATCTCGCCCGATCCGGGTCTATCGGCCCATCCCGGCAATTCCCGCCCCCAGTCACTGCCCCGGCCCGTTCGCAACCGCGATAATGGCGGGCTGGCGGCTGCGTCCGGCAGGCGAGGGCGGGGTCCGGTTCGCCGCGCCACGGCAGCGTCGCAATCGGCGCAATCCTTCGCAGGCACGATGCCGGGACCGACACCCGGCGACGTGCGTCGTCCAGGCACTCCACGCACCACCCGCATTCGAGGCGCGTCATGTCCGTTTTGATGATCGACAACTACGACAGCTTTACCTACAACATCGTGCAGTACCTGCAGTCGTTGGGCGCCGAGGTCCAGGTGATCCGCAACGACGAGTTGTCGGTGGACGAGATCGAAAAACTCGCGCCCGAGCGCATCGTGATTTCGCCCGGCCCGAGCACGCCCGATAACGCCGGCGTATCGCTCGAAGTGATCCGCCGGCTCGGCCCGAACACGCCGATCTTCGGCGTCTGCCTCGGCCATCAGAGCCTGGGCCAGGCCTACGGCGGCGAAGTGATCCGCGCCAAGCACATCATGCACGGTAAGACTTCGCACATCCGCCACGAAGGCCGCGGCGTGTTCGCCGGCTTGCCGGACGCGTACGAAGCCACGCGCTATCACTCGCTGGTGGTCTCGCGCGACAGCCTGCCCGACAGCCTGGAAATCACCGCCTGGACCGAATACGAGGACGGCCGTTTCGAAGAGATCATGGGCCTGCGCCATCGCGAGCATCCGGTCGAGGGCGTGCAGTTCCATCCCGAGTCGATCAAGACCGAGCACGGGCATGCCCTGCTGCGGAATTTCCTGCAGCGTTGACGGCTTTGGCGAATCCCAAATCCCCAATCCCGAATCCCGAGTAGGCCGATGACCCCTCAAGAAGCCCTGCAACGCACCATCGAGCACCGAGAAATCTTCCACGACGAAATGGTCGAGTTGATGCGCACGATCATGCGCGGCGAAGTTTCGCCGACCATGACCGCGGCGATCCTCACCGGCTTGCGGGTCAAGAAGGAAACCATCGGCGAGATCGCCGGCGCGGCCACGGTGTTGCGCGAATTCGCGCGGCCCGTGCATGTCGCCGATCGCACCCATCTGGTCGATATCGTCGGCACCGGCGGCGATGGCGCGCATACCTTCAACATCTCCACCGCGAGCATGTTCGTGGTCGCCGCGGCCGGTGCCAAGGTCGCCAAGCACGGCAATCGCAGCGTGTCGTCGAAGTCCGGCAGCGCCGATGTGCTCGAAGCGCTGGGCGCGGCGATCGAGCTGCAACCCGAGCAGGTCGGCCAGTGCATCGAGCAGGCCGGGATCGGCTTCATGTTCGCGCCGGTGCATCATCCGGCGATGAAGGTGGTCGCGCCGGTACGGCGCGAGATGGGCGTGCGCACCTTGTTCAATATCCTCGGCCCGCTGACCAATCCGGCCGACGCGCCGAGCATCCTGATGGGCGTGTTCCATCCCGACCTGGTCGGTATCCAGGTGCGCGTGCTGCAGGAACTCGGCGCGCAGCGCGCGCTGGTGGTGTGGGGCCGCGACGGCATGGACGAGCTCTCGCTCGGCGCCGGTTCGCTGGTCGGCGAATTGCGCGACGGTGTGGTGCGCGAGTACGAAGTGCATCCGGAGGATTTCGGCATCGCGATGGCGGCCAGCCGCAATCTGCGGGTCAACGATGCCGATGAATCGAAGGTGTTGTTGCTGCAGGCGCTGGAAAATCGCGAAGGCTTGCCGCGTGAGATCGTGGCCTTGAATTCGGGTGCGGCGTTGTATGCGGCGGGGGTGGTCGAGAGCATCGCTGAGGGCATCGAGCGCGCGCGCGAGGCGCTGGCGTCCGGTGCGGCGCGGGCGAAGCTGGATGAGTTCGTTGCGTTGACGCAGCGGTTGGCGGCGGGGTGATGGTGGTTGGGTTGTGGCTTGAGGCAAAGGCCAAAGCAAAAGCAAAAGCGAATCCCCCCTAACCCCCCTTTTGCAAAGGGGGGAATGCGGACGAAGCGATCGGGAGGTGCGACTTGTTGCATGTGCGATTCAAGGCGATGCGTGCAAGCTCACGCCGAGATGCGATGCGATGCGTCTGATCAGGTCAAGTCGGGTCAGGTCACGCCGCCGCGTCACGCCACACGGGTCTTCCCGAACCCCATGCTTTTCCCCCCTTTGTAAAAGGGGGCAGGGGGGATTCGCTTTTAGCTTTTAGCGTTTCAGCTCCTAACTGCCTGTCCCAACCGCCCCAACCCCCGAGCCAGCCATGCCAGCCAGCTTCGCAACCCTCCCCAAGCCTCCGTACTACGCGGTGATCTTCAGCTCCCAGCGCACCGAAACTGGCGACGCCGCCTACGGCGAAGCCGCGCAGCGCATGGTCGAACTGGCCGCGCAGCAGGCCGGTTATCTGGGCGTGGAGTCGACCCGCGGCGAGGACGGCTTCGGCATCACCGTGAGCTACTGGGCCGACGAAGCCTCGATCCTGGCCTGGAAGCGCAACTTCGAGCACACCGCGATCCGCGAGCGCGGCCGTAAGGAGTGGTACGCGCAGTTCGAATTGCGCGTCACCCGGGTCGAACGCGCCTATGGCTGGCGCCGCGACGCGGCTCACGCCGACACGGCACAATCCAGCGATGCCGAACCCGGCCGCCGCCATGAGTGATCCGACGATGTCCGCAGGCCCGACCGACGAACCCGCGCTGCGCCTGATCCTCAACGCCGATGTCTACGCGCCGCAGGCGCTCGGCCGGCAGAACCTGCTGCTCGGCGGCGGCAAGATCCTGTGGATGGGCATCGACCCGCCGCAGCTGCCGTCCTCGCTGCCGGTCGAGACCATCGACCTGCAGGGCCGGCGCCTGATCCCGGGCCTGATCGACGGCCACGTCCACGTCACCGGCGGTGGCGGCGAGGCGGGTTTCCGCACCCGCGTGCCGGCGCCGATGCTGTCGCGCTACACCCGCGCCGGCGTGACCAGCGTGGTCGGTCTGCTCGGCACCGACGACCTCGCGCGCGGCACCCGCGAGCTGGTCGCCAACATTTACGCCCTGCGCGAGGAAGGCCTCAACGCCTGGGGCTACAGCGGCGGCTATCACCTGCCGCCGACCACCCTGACGGGCAGCGTGCGCGGCGATGTGGTGTTCATCGAACCCCTCATCGGCGTGGGCGAGGTGGCGATCAGCGATCACCGCTCCAGCCAGCCGACCTTGGACGAACTGCTCAAGCTCGCGTCCGAGGCGCATGTCGCCGGCCTGATGACTGGCAAGGCCGGCATTGTCCATCTGCACCTGGGCGATGGCCCGCGCGGGCTGGAACTGGTGCGCCAGGCGCTCGATAGCAGCGAACTGCCGGCGCGGGTGTTCAACCCGACCCACGTCAACCGGCGCAAGGCTCTGTTCGCCGAAGCCCTCGAGCTGGCGCGGCGCGGTTGCCATATCGACCTGACCGCGTTCCCGGTCGAAGAAGGCGAGGACGCCTGGACCGCGCAGGATGCGTTGATCCAGTACCTCGACAGCGGCGCGCCGGCCGAACGGATCAGCGTCAGCTCCGATGCCGGCGGCTGTCTGGCCTGTTTCGACGAGCACGGGCGGATGTGCGGCATGGGCGTGGGCGAGTCGGGCGCCTTGCTCGAATGCCTGAACGCGGTGCTGGCGCGCGGGGTCGAACTGGAGCGCGCGCTGCCGGCCTTCACCCTCAATCCGGCCCGTCTGCTGCGCCTGCCCGGCAAGGGCCTGATCGCCGCCAACGCCGACGCCGACCTGGTCGCGCTGGACGAAAACGGCGCCGCGCACGATGTGTTCATCGCCGGCCGCGCGCATCTTCGCGACGGCGTAGTGCTGCGGCGTGGTAATTTTGAGATCTGATACCGATCCGTTCGCGACCCCACCCGGTCGGATCGGCCCGGTCCACCGCTGAATCATTGTTCGCCGCCGGCCCCACGCAGCGGCCAGCCGCTTTCGCTGCGCCTCGCGCGCAGCCAGCCCGACCAAGAGTGAGTACGTACGGATGTCGCCAAGCAGAATCCCCGACGGTGAAGAGCGGGGCTGGATCGTTCCGATAGGTGGTGCGGAAGACAAGGAACACGGAGCGAAGATTCTGCAGCGGTTCCTCGATCTGTGCGGCGGCGACGGCGCCGACATCGTGGTGATTCCCACCGCCAGCCGCATGCCCGACACCGGCGACCGCTACGAAAAACTGTTCTCCGACCTCGGCGCCAGCCGGGTCGAATCGATGGATTTCGACACCCGCCGCGATTGTTTCGAGCCCAACCGGATCCAGCGGATCGAACAGGCCAGCGGCATTTTCTTCACCGGCGGTAACCAATTGCGCATCTCCACCATGCTCGGTGGCACGCCGATTGCGCAGGCGATCCGCGCGCAGAACGCACGCGGCGTGGCCGTCGGCGGCACCAGCGCGGGCGCGAGCATCCTCAGCGAGCACATGATCGCGTTCGGCACCGAAGGCTCCTCGCCGCGCGCCGACAGCGTGCGGCTGGCGCCGGGCCTGGGCCTGACCAATCGGGTGGTGATCGACCAGCATTTCCGCCAGCGCGACCGTCTCGGCCGCTTGGTCGCGGCGCTGGCCTACAACCCGTTCGCGATCGGCATCGGCCTGGACGAGGACACCGCGGCCTTCATCGGCCCGGACAACACTATCGAGGTCGAAGGCAGCGGCTCGGTCACCGTGGTCGACGCCGACGGCCTGCAGTTCTCCTCGATGCACATGGTCGGCGAGGACGAACCGGTCTGTCTGCTCGGCCTGGGCGTGCACATCCTGACCAAAGGCGCTACGTTCAATCTCAATACCCGCAAGGCATCGGCGGGTTCGCTGGCCGTATCGAAGTCGGGATGACGCAATCGGCGTGACTTGAGCGCATGTCGCTTGAGTCCGACGGTCTTGCATACGTTCCGCTTACATCCGTCCGGCTAAATCTGTTCCGCTCAAATCCGTCCATTCAACTCCCGCGACTTAAACCCACTCGACCCAAATCACCATGAACTGAGGTTCCTGCATGCGCATTCTCGATCGCTCCGTTTATGTCGGCCCTTCGTTGTATGCGCACTTTCCGGTCATACGCCTGGAGTTAGACCTACAGGCACTGGAAGCCTGGCCGACCGCGCGTCTCGGATCGGCCTTCATCGACGGACTGGTCGAAGCCTTGCCCGGATTGGCCGAACACGGCTGCTCCTACCGCGAACCCGGCGGTTTCGTCCGCCGCATGCGCGAGGACGAAGGCACCTGGCTCGGCCATGTGCTCGAACACGTCGCGATCGAATTGCAAAACGTCGCCGGCGAAAACGTCACCTTCGGCAAGACCCGCAGCGTCAGCGACGACCGCCCCGGCGTGTACTCGGTGGTGTACGAATACGCACAGCGCGAGGAAGGCATCGCCGCGGGCGAACTCGGCATCAAGCTGCTGTGTTCGCTGCTGCCCGAGGAGATTCGCCCGGCCGGCAGCGTGCCGGCGGACTTCGAATGGGAAAGCGCGCGCGACGGCTTCATCCGCTACGCCCAGCGCCGCGCGCTCGGGCCGTCGACCGCTTCGCTGGTGCGCGCGGCCGAGGAACGCAATATTCCGTGGCTGCGGCTCAACACCCAGTCGCTGATCCAGTTCGGGCATGGCAAGTATCAGCAGCGCATCCAGGCCACGGTGACGGGGCGGACGTCGCATATCGCGGTGGAGTTGGCCAGCGATAAGGAAGAGACCAACAAGATCCTCGCCTCGCTCGGCTTGCCGGTGCCGCGGCAGGAGTTGGTCAGCGATTCCAGCGGCGCGATCCGCGCGGCGAAGAAGCTCGGCGGCTCGGTCGTGACCAAGCCGTACAACGGCAACCACGGCCGCGGCATCACCATCGATATTTCCAGCGACGAGGACGTGCGCGCCGGTTTCGAGGCCGCGCGCGAGCACTCGCGTTCGGTGATCGTCGAGACCTTCGTCGGCGGCGACGATCATCGCCTGCTGGTGATCAACGGCGAACTGATCGCCGCGACCAAGCGCACACCCGGCCACGTGGTCGGCGACGGCTTGCGCAGCATCGCCGAGCTGGTCGAACTGGTGAATCAGGACCCGCGTCGCGGCGTCGGCCACGAGAAGGTGCTCACCCGCCTGGAGCTGGATTCGCAGGCCGAATTGATGATGGAGCGGGTCGGCTACACCGCCGCGTCGATCCCGAAGCCCGGCGAAATCGTCTACCTGCGCTCCACCGCCAACCTGTCCACCGGCGGCACCGCGACCGACGTCACCGACATCATCCATCCCGACAACCGCGACATGGCGGTGCGCGCGGTGCTCGCGATCGGCCTGGACGTGGGCGGCGTGGATTTCATTTCGCCCAACATCGCCGAGAGCTACAAGAACATCGGCGGCGGCATCTGCGAAATCAATGCCGCGCCCGGTTTCCGCATGCACGTCGCGCCGAGCGAAGGCACGCCGCGCGATGCCGCGGGTCCGGTCATCGACATGCTGTTCGCGCCCGGCGCGCCCACGCGCGTGCCGATCGCCGCGATCACCGGCACCAACGGCAAGACCACCACCGCGCGCATGCTCGCCCACATCACCAAGATGGGCGGCTACACCCCGGGCCTGACCACCACCGACGGCGTCTACATCGACGGACAACGCACCGTAGAGGGCGACATGACCGGCCCGGTGTCCGCGCGCATGGTGCTGTCGGACCCGCACGTCGACATGGCGGTGCTGGAAACCGCGCGCGGCGGCCTGCTGCGCGCCGGCATGGGCGTGTCCGAGGTCAACGTCGGTGCGGTCCTCAACATCCAGTCCGATCACCTCGGCCTTAAGGGCATCGACACGCTCGAACAACTCGCCGAGATCAAACGGGTGGTGGTCGAAGTGGCCACCGATTGCGCGGTGCTCAACGCCGACGATCCGCACGTGCTGAAGATGTCGGCCTACACCGACGCCAAGGTGATCTGCTACGTCACCATGAACCCCTCGCACGCGCTGGTGCGCGAGCACATCCGCGCCGGCGGCCGCGCCTGCGCGCTCGAGGCCGGCATCAACGGCCACATGATCACCTTGTACGACAAGGGCAGCCACATCCCGCTGCTATGGACGCATCTGATCCCGGCGACGATGGAAGGCCGCGCGCTGCACAACGTGCAGAACGCGATGGTCGCCGCGGCGATGGCGTTCTCGCTGGGGATCAAGCTCGACGCGATCCGCCACGGCCTGCGCACGTTCGACACGACCTTCTTCCAGGCCCCGGGCCGGATGAACGTCTACAACGAACATCCGTTCAAGGTGGTGATGGACTACGGCCACAACGCCCACGCGGTCAGCGTGATGTCGGACCTCGCCCAACGACTGGACGTGCCGGGCCGGCGCATCGTGGTCCTGGCCGGTCCCGGCGACCGCCGCGACGAAGACCTGCACGCGATCGCCGAAGCGGTCGCCGGCCGCTTCGATCATTACATCTGCCGCCGCGACGACTCGCTGCGTGGCCGCGACGGCGACGAGGTGCCGCGGATCATCGCCAAGAAACTGCTGGCGCTCGGCGTGGCCGAAGCGTCGATCTCGATCATTCCCGACGAGCAGCAGGCGGTCGACGCCGCGCTGCGCATGGGCCAGGCCGGCGATCTGGTGCTGGTGTTCGCCGATGCGCTGGCGCGCTCGTGGAAGCAGATCATCCACTTCCAGCCCGAGGGCGTGGTCGCGGCGGTGGCGCAGCGCGCCGAACTGCCGCCGCTGGAACCGACGCTGGACGAAGCCGCGTTCGCGGCGATGGAAGGCGTGGTGCGCGACGAACGCGGGTTGCGCTTCGAACGCGAAGAGAGCGACTGAGTACGTGTCCATACCTGAGCAGGAAACCTCCCAGCAGGCCACCGCCGCGCCGCCGCCCGAGTACGCGTTCGCATTCGAGGACTCGCGCCGGCTGACCGGCAGCAACCTGTACTTCGACGGCCCCGGCGCCGCGCTGGAGACGCGCGGCGACGCGCGTCTGGATCCGGCTGCGCTGGCGAGTTGGCGACGCAACATCGCCGACGTGCGCGATGCGCTGGATTGGCCGGAAGGTCCGATCGTGGTGCGCGTGCACGCCAGCGGCGCCTCGCTGGCCTTCGTCGCGCCGATCGATCAGTTGTACGCCGCGACCGAAGTCGCCGAATGGGCCTGGACCGCCGCGGCCGGGCCGATCGCCCAGGACGTGTTGCCGCCGCACGCGCCCGGTCACGCCGCGTACTGGGATCGCGCCAGCGCGCTCGCCACCTTGCGCGCGCTGGCCCGCGCCGAGGCGAATCCAGCCCTGATCGAATTGCTCGAGCAGGCGCGCGCGCGCGGCCTGCCGGCGCACAGCGACGACGATGCATTGTCGATCGGCGAAGGCATCGGCAGCCGGGTCTGGCCGATCGACGCGCTGCCGCCGCCGTCGGAAGTGCCGTGGTCGCAGTTGCACGCGATCCCGACCGCGGTGGTCACCGGTTCCAACGGCAAGACCACCAGCGTGCGCCTGCTCGCGGCGATGGCGCGCCGGCACGGCTGGTCGACCGCCTACAGCAGCACCGACGGCTTGTTCGTCGATCGCGAACGGGTCGACAGCGGCGATTACTCCGGTCCGGTCGGCGCGCGCACCCTGCTGCGTCAGCCGAGCGTGCAGGCGGCGATCCTTGAAACCGCGCGCGGCGGCATCCTGCGCCGCGGCGTGACCCCGCGCGACGCGCGCGTCGCCCTGGTCACCAACATCAGCCCGGACCATTTCGGCGAATACGGCATCCATTCGCTGGAAGACCTGGCCCAGGTCAAGCTGACCGTCGCGCGCGCCCTGGGCGACGACGGCCTGCTGGTGCTCAACGCCGACGACAGCCTGCTGGCCCGGCAAGGCCCGTCGCTGTCACGCCGGATCGGCTGGTTCGCCCTGGACGACAGCCACCCGCTGCTGGCGATGCATCGCGCCGACGGCGGCGCGACCTGCGGCGTCGACGAGGCCGGCCGTCTGCAACTGGACTACGCCGGCCAGCGCCACGACCTCGGCGCGGTCGCGGACATGCCGCTGAGCTTCGCCGGCCGCGCCCGCTACAACGTCGCCAATCTGGCCGGCGCGGCCCTGGCCGCGGTCGGCCTGGGCGTCGCCCCGGCGCAGATCGCCGAGGTCCTGGCGAGTTTCGGCTCGCAGCCCGGCGACAACCCCGGCCGCCTGCAGCGCTGGCGCCTGGGCGACAGCGAGGTCTACCTGGACTACGCCCACAACCCCGACGGCCTCCGTGGCCTGCTCGAGGTCGCCGCGCGCGGCCACGGCCGGCTGGGCCTGGTGCTAGGTCAGGCCGGCAACCGCGAGGACGCCGATATCCGCGCGCTGGCCGCGGTCGCGGCCTCGTTCCGGCCGGACCGGGTGGTGCTCAAGGACATCGAAAGTTTCATGCGCGGGCGCGCGTCGGGCGAGGTCGCGGCGATCCTGCGCGGCGAGCTGCTCGAACGCGGCGTGCCCGAGGCGGCGATCCAGGTCTGCCTTGACGAGGCCCGCGCCGCAGCCGAATTGCTGGAATGGGCCGTGCCCGGCGATGTGCTGGTGATGCCGATTCACAATTCCGACGCCCGCGATGCCGTCGTCGCCTTGCTCGATCGGCTGCAACTGGGACAATGGCGCCCCGGCCTGCCCCTCGCAGGCGAACCGACCCGCGAAGTGGAGTAACCGATGACGGATGTCTTGCGCACGATCCTGGCCCGCAAGGTCGAGGAAATCGAACAACGCAGCCGCGTGCGCTCCCTGGCCGACCTGCGCGCGCGCGCCGCCTCGCAGCCGCGCGCGCGCGGTTTCGTCGACGCGATCAAGCGCAAGCACGCTGCCGGCGAAGCGGCGGTGATCGCCGAGGTCAAGAAGGCCAGCCCGTCCAAGGGCCTGATCCGCGCCGACTTCAAGCCCGGCGAGATCGCGCGCAGCTACCAGGCCGGCGGCGCGGCCTGCCTGTCGGTGCTGACCGACGTGGATTTCTTCCAGGGCAGCAACGCTTACCTGGCCGAAGCGCGCGAAGCCTGCACGCTGCCGGTGCTGCGCAAGGACTTCACCATCGACCCGTACCAGATCTACGAGGCGCGCACGATCGGCGCCGACGCGATCTTGTTGATCGTCGCCGCGCTCGAAGACGGCGCGATGATCGAGATGGCCGGGCTGGCGATGGAATTGGGCATGGATGTGCTGGTCGAGGTCCACGACATCGACGAGCTCGAACGCGCGCTGCAGACCGACTGCGAGCTGATCGGGGTCAATAACCGCAATCTGCGCACCTTCGAGGTGTCGCTGGATACCTCGATCGCGCTGCGCGAGGCGGTGCCGCGCGATCGCACCCTGGTGACCGAGAGCGGCATCGCCACGGCCGGCGACGTCGCCCGCATGCGCGGCGCCGGCATAGAAACCTTCCTCGTTGGCGAGAGCTTCATGCGCGAACGCGACCCGGGCGCGGCGCTGCAGCGCCTGTTCGCGGCGTGAGCGAGGTCCGCCCGGCCGAAGTCGCCGCGCCGCGTTTCCGCGCGGTGCGCGCAGATGCGCCGCTGATCGTGTTCGACTTCGACCACACCTTGTACGACGGCGATTCGGGCAGCCATCTGTTCGCCTGGCTGATCAAGCGCTCGTGGTGGCGGATGGCGCTGGCGCTGCTGATCGCGCCGGTGGCCGGGCCGATGGTGGCGTGGCTGAAGACCCGCCGGGTCGGCATTTCCGCCTTCGTCTGGGTCGGTACGGTCGGCGTGCATCGTGCCGGCGCGCTCGACAAGATGATCGATCGCTATGTCAGCCTGCATACCGAACAGATCCGCGCGCGGCTGCTGCCGATCGCGCTGGACGTGCTGCATCACCACCGCCAGCAGGGCGACCGGGTGGTGATCGCGACCGGCGCGCCGCCGGAACTGGCGCGCGCGATCCTGAGCTTCGTCGCCCACGAGGACGTGCCGGTGGTCGGCACCCTGGTCGGCCCGCGTCTGGGCGCGCTGGGTGCCCGTCGCCATTGCCACTCGTACATGAAGATGACGATGCTGCGCGACGCCGGCTTCACCGCGCCGGTCGAGATCGCCTATTCCGACAGCAGCGCCGACCTGCCGCTGCTGCACGCCGCGCTCAAGCCGGTGGTGGTCAATCCCAAGCGCAAGCGGGTCGAGATGTTCCGCCGGGTGCTGCCGGCCGGCACCCCGATCCTCAACTGGGGATGCCCGGGGCGGGGCGGGGATGCGGTGGGGTCGGCTTGACCGCGCCTGACCGCGCCTGACAGGCGCTCGACCCGGTAGCCCAAACATCACCTACCCGATCGCGCCGCTCCTACACGGAGCCGAGTCGATCTGGCGCCGTCGCACCCGGCGCAGAGCCGCCCGCAGCCCGTGTAGGAGCGGCGCAAGCCGCGACCCGGCCAATCGGCAGCCGATGCACCTCGCTCAAGCGCGGCACCGCCCGTCGTCCGCTCTGCGGGCGGAATTCGCAATAGTCGAATTGGCGCGGTCGCGGCTCGCGCCGCTCCTACACGAAGCCGAAGCGATTTGGCGCCGCCCGCACCCAGCGCAGGCCGCCCGCAGCCACTGTAAGCGCGGCGCAAGCCGCGATCCGGCCAATCGGCAGCCGATGCACACTTCGTGCAGGCGCGGCAACGTCCGTTGTCCGTTCTGCGGGCAACGTTCGCAATGGTCGAATTGGCGCGGTCGCGGCTCGCGCCGCTCCTACAGGGGATTCGGGGCGCAGCGCAGGAGGCTTGGAGTAGACGCGGGCTCAGTCGCCCAGCGTCTTCACGAACTTCAGCGACCCGTCCGAATAGCCGCAGCGTCGGTAGAACTCGTGCGCGTCGAGGCGGCGAACGTTGCTGGTGACCTCGATCCGGCTGACCCCGTCGCGGCGCGCGCGGCGCTCGACTTCGCGCAGCAGTTGCCGGCCGATGCCCTGGCGGTGACACGACGGCGCGACCACCAAGGCGGTGATCCGGGTCAGGTCGGTGCCGTGGGTCAGCGAATAGCGGGTTTGGCTGGCGATCAGGCCGCAGGCGTGGCCGTCGATTTCGGCCAGCAGCAGGTAATGCCGCGCATCGTCCTGCAGGGTGATGATCCGCTCGAAGGCTTCGTCGCGGGTGCACGGATAGCCGAGATGGCCGAGCAGGTCGGCCACGTCGCTGGCGTCGCCCAACTCCGCCAGCCGCACCGAGGGTGCGGTCTGGACGGACGGGGCGATGCGTCCCATCGGGGCTTAGCGGGTCCCGTAGAGGACGACGGTCTTGCCGCGGGCGTGCAGCTTGCCGTCGGCCTGGAGCTTCTTGAGCACGCGACCGGCCATTTCACGCGAGCAGCCGACCAGGCGCGAAAGCTCCTGACGCGATACCCGCAGCTGAGTGCCCTGCGGATGGCTCATGGCCTCGGGTTCCTTGGCCAGATCGTGCAGAGCGCGCACGATGCGGTCGGTCACATCGAGGAAGGCCAGACGGCCGGCCTTGCGGCTGGTGTCGAGCAGGCGCCGGGAAATCTGCGCGCCGATCGCATACAGCAGCTTGGGCGCGTCCAGCGACAGCCGGGTCAGCAGCAGGTCGTACAGGCGTTCATGACCGATTTCGGCCAGCTCGCAGGTGGCGCGGGTGCGAAGGATGACTTCGCGGTGGTCGCTTTCTATGAATAGGCCGAGTTCGCCCACGAACTCGCCGGGGCCGAAATAGCCCAGGACCAGTTCGCGGCCGTCTTCTTCCTCGGTAATGATGCTTACCGAGCCGGAGACGACATAATAGAGCGTGCTGGCCGGGTCGCCGGGGCGGAACACGTCCGTGCGGGACGGGTAACGACGACGGTGGCAATGGGCCAGGAAGCGTTCGATCGTTGCGCCATCCGGCAGCAACGGGCTGTTGGTTCGGCGCAGAGCAGTCAAGGGAGCTACCGGGTTGGCGGACATTGGGATTCGGCTTTGGCAGTCGACCGAGCTTAGGGCGATACGGCCTGTGGAAGCAAATCCTGACGTTGAAACTCGGACTTCGATACAGAGCGATGATGGAAGTTCAGCGACGGTCACGCTTTTGTCACCAACGAAGCCCAAAAACACCATGCGTTTCCCCCCGGGGCTGTTTGCCTCATAATCGCGGCCCTCGCCGTCCGACTGGAATCTTCCTACAGTGGTCAAGCCGTTGCCGCGCCTGCGGTTGCAAGGTTTCAACAACCTCACCAAGGCCCTCTCGTTCAATATTTACGATGTTTGCTTCGCGGCCTCAGAAGACGAGCGCCGTCGGTATATCGAATACATCGACGAGGCTTACAACGCCGACCGCCTCACCCAGATCCTGACGGATGTGGCGGAGATCATCGGCGCGAATATCCTCAATATCGCCCGCCAGGATTACGACCCCCAGGGCGCGTCGGTGACGATCCTGATCTCGGAAGAGCCGGTGATCGACAAGAAGGCGGCCGGCAAGGACGTCATTTCCGACGCCGTCGTGGCGCACATGGACAAGTCGCACATCACCGTCCATACCTATCCGGAAACCCACCCGGACAGCGGCATCGCGACCTTCCGCGCCGATATCGACGTGGCCACCTGCGGGGTGATTTCGCCGCTCAAGGCCTTGAATTACCTGATCGAAAGCCTCGAGTCGGACATCGTGATCATGGACTACCGCGTCCGTGGCTTCACCCGCGACATCAAGGGCCGCAAGCACTACATCGATCACAAGATCAACTCGATCCAGGATTACCTGGCCAAGAACGTGAAGTCGCGCTACGAGATGCTCGACGTCAACGTCTACCAGGAAAATATCTTCCACACGAAGATGCACCTGAAGGAATTCGACCTCGACACCTACCTGTTCGAGGAGAAGGCCAAGAACCTCTCGTTCAAGGAGCGCATGAAGATCGAAGCGCGCCTGCGGCGGGAGATCGAGGAGCTGTACCACGGGCGCAACCTGGCCGATTGAGGCCGGGATCGGGGATTCGGATTTGGGATTGGCTTAAGCCGGTTCCGGTTCCGCTCCGCCGAGTCGTTCAGGGAAAGGCCGGCGCAAGCCGGCCTTTTTCGTTTTGCTGGGTGCGGCGCAAGCGTGGGATCGGACGCTGCGGCGCAGCAGGGGATTGGGCGCTGGCCTGACTGATTCACGCAGTTGCAGCGCGTTGCGGGCACCTCAGCCATTGCGCCCGATCGTCTCCCTCTCCCGCTTGCGGGAGAGGG
>NZ_LMHM01000001.1:116345-265621 GCF_001427785.1 Lysobacter sp. Root690 | reverse complement strand
CCGCCGCGGGCGCGGTTCGCTCCGATTGCCCTGCCGCTCCGCCGAAGACCCTCACCCCAGCCCTCTCCCGCAAGCGGGAGAGGGAGTTGATCGCGGCAGGCGCGTCTGCGGTGCTTGATGGCCAGGCCGTCTGAGTCCGAACAACCGGTCGCCGGCGTGTCCGCCAGGGCAGGCGGAACTGCCCATTGCCAGCGTGTCCTCCAAAAGCAAAGGCCCGCCAATGGCGGGCCTTTGTGCTCAAGCTGTTGCCGATTGCCGATTGCCGATTGCCGATTGCCGATTGCCGATTGCCGATTCCCAACCCTCGGCCCTCAAACCCGATAAGCCACCGTCTTCATCAACTTCGACGCTGCCGCCATGATCGTCGGCACCGGCATCGGCAGGATGCGCGCGCCGGCCGCTTCGGCGTTCTGGGCGTGACGGGCCTCGTCGGCCTTCATCGTGCGCAGGATCGCGCGGCTGCGCTGGTCGCCTTCGGGCAACGATTCCAGATGCTCGTCGATATGCGCTTCGACCTGACGCTCGGTTTCGACCACGAAGCCCAGATTCCAGCCGTCGCCACGCAGGCCGGCCAGCACGCCGATGGTGAAGCTGCCGGCGTACCACAGCGGGTTGAGCAGGCTGGGGCGGCTGTCGAGTTCGCGCAGGCGGTCGGCGCACCAGGCCAGGTGGTCGGTCTCTTCCTGCGCGGCTTCGAGCAGGTGCTCGCGGGTGGACTCGTCGCGGGCGACCGCGGCCTGGCCGCAGTACAGCGCCTGGGCGCAGACCTCGCCGACGTGGTTGATCCGCATCAGACCGGCCGAATGGCGCTTCTCGGCCGGTTCCAGGACCAGCTCGGCGGTGCTGCCGGCCGGGTTCGGGCGCTCGGCGCCGGGGGCGCCGAACACCGTGTCGAGGGCGCGCTGGGCTTCGCTGAGCACGCGGTCCAGGGGATTGAGGGTGCGAGCGTTCATGCCGCCGATTCTACGGCGCGGGCGGTGTAGAAGTCGGTTAAGCGGGGTGGACAAATCGTCCTTGGCCAGGAAGCAGCCGGGGCGTGCGGGATAGTGACTGCGGCGCCGTGGAGCCAGGAAGCCTCGAGGTTTTTTCCGGGCTGGGCCATTGTGCCCCGACGCTTTCCGATCAGATAGGAGCGAAAGCAATCACACGGCGGGCGTCGTTTCTTCCAGGCACTCGGCCAGAAACTCCAGCGGATGCTGCACGCGCAGATCGGTACCGTTGCCTAGATGCAGTCGGCAACCGATGTTCGCGCTAAGCAGCCGTTCCGCGCCGCTGCGTTCGAACTGCTCGATCAGCGGCGCCCGGTATTCGGCCGCGCGTTGCGGGTCGGCGAACATCTGCGTGCCCGACGCGCCGCAGCAGCCATATCCGGCATCGAGCTCGATCACCTGCAACCCCGGTACCGCGGCCAGCAGGCGGCGCAGCGCCGGCACCGACTTGACCACGTTGCGCTGGGTACAGGGCAGGTACACGGCGACGCGCTGCGTGCTCGGACGAAACCGCAGCCGTTCGATGCGATCGGCGAGATAGACGATCGCGTCGACTGCGCGGGCCCCGTCGGCCAGGGCGCGGTCGAGCGTGTCGTGGCAGCCGCTGGCGAGGGTCAGCACAGTGATGTGGCCGGCGAAAGCGTCGCGGTTGGCCGCGGCCAACGCCTGCGCATGGGCGGCATCGCCGGAATGCGCGTGCAGGGCGCCGCAGCAGGTCTGTAGCGCCGCCGGGTCGAGGACAACGCCCAGCGCGCCGCATAGCCGCGCCAGGGCCGCGCGCAGCGGGCTCTCGTAACGATCGGCGACGCAGCCCACGAACAGGCCGACCCGGTCCGACGCGGGGCCGGTCGATCCGGGCGATAGCGGCATCGCCACCGTCCGCGGCGGTCGCGGCAGGGGCCGCCAAGCCGCCGGCAGCCAGGGATGGGCCAGGCGATACAGGCCCAGCCCCGCGCCCAGCCAGCGCGGCCGCGCCGCCAGCGCTTCGATCAGACGCTGGCGCCAGGCCGCCGGGCGGCGCTCGCGCTGGCGCCGCCGCGCCAGGGTCAGCAAGGCCCCATACTCCACGCCCGCCGGGCACACCGCTTCGCAGCTGCGGCAGCCCAGGCAATGGTCGAGGTGGGTGTCGGCGATCGCGCTCGGGGCGATGGTGTCCAACGCCCAGGCGCGGGTCAGCGCGATCCGGCCGCGCGGCGATTCAGCCTCGAGCCGCTCGCGCCCGTAAGTCGGGCAGGCCGGCAGGCACAGCCCGCACTGGACGCAGCGGTCGGCCAGCGCCACCAGCGGATCGGCGGGATCGGCGGGATCGGCGGATATCCGGGGCGCGACGGGCATGTTCAGAATGCTAGCATGGGGGTCGGGTCGACTTGCGGCGGCTGAATAAGCCCGCTATCATCTCGCCTCTTCACGTTCCACATTTACAACGCGTGGCGAAATTCCCGGGCCGAATACCTTCTCGCGAGGGTCCGATCCAGCGGAATCAGCCCGACCATCTGCACCCACTAAAAGAGTTTTCATGAAGACTTTCACCGCCAAGAACGAGACCGTCCAGCGCGACTGGTACATCGTCGACGCGTCGGGCAAAACGCTCGGCCGCCTGTGCTCCGAACTCGCGCGCCGTCTGCGCGGCAAGCACAAGCCCGTCTACACCCCGCATATCGATACCGGCGATTACCTGGTGGTAATCAACGCCGAAAAGATCGTGGTCACCGGCAAGAAGCTGCAGGACAAGATGTACTACCGGTTCACCGGTTACGTCGGCAACCTGAAGAGCGAATCGCTGGGCCAGGCGCTTGAGCGTCATCCCGAGCGCGTCATCGAGATCGGCGTCAAGGGCATGCTGCCGAAGAACACCCTCGGCCGCGCCATGTACCGCAAGCTCAAGGTCTACAAGGGCTCCGAGCACCCGCACGCCGCGCAGCAGCCGCAGCCCCTGGACTTTTAAGGTACGAACATGGCTATCCAACAGAATTACGGCACCGGTCGCCGCAAGTCCTCCACCGCTCGCGTGTTCCTGCGCAAGGGCGAGGGCAAGATCACCATCAACCAGCGCACGATCGAAGAGTTCTTCGGCCGTGAGACGGCGCGCATGATCGTGCGCCAGCCGCTCGAGCTGACCCAGTCGACCGACAAGTTCGACGTCAACGTCACCGTCGCCGGCGGCGGCATCACCGGCCAGGCCGGTGCGATCCGCCTGGGCATCGCCCGCGCGCTGGTCGAGTACGACGAATCGTTGAAGAGCGAACTGCGCAAGGCCGGTTTCATGACCCGCGACGCCCGTGAAGTCGAGCGTAAGAAGGTCGGTCTGCACAAAGCCCGTCGCGCCACCCAGTTCTCCAAGCGCTAATCGTTCGACGGCTGCATCGGTTTTTGCTTTTGCAGCCGCGAATTTTTGCGTTAGACTGTGTTTTATAGCCCCGTCGCCAAGCGGTAAGGCACCTGACTCTGACTCAGGCATTCGGTGGTTCGAATCCATCCGGGGCTGCCAAACAAGATCGTCACCGCCGCAAGGCGGATGGCTTCACGAAAAACCCGCCAATCGGCGGGTTTTTTGTTGTCTGCGAGAAAATCTCTCGCCGCCAGACGGGTTTCTTTGTTGCTCGCGAGAACAGCTTCCGCCATCAGGCAGATCTTTGTTGTTTCAGGAAAGCTCGCGCCATCAGGCGGAGTCTGTTGTTCGCAAGAAAAGCCTCGCCGTCAGGCCGGTTTCTATTTCCGCGAGTAAGCATCCGTAGCGCAGCGATCACCGCGACGGCCTGATCGCTCACCCCAACTCGCGCAACAGGCTGATCTCGTCGCGCAGCGGAATGCCGTGATGGCCGAGCAAGGGAATCTCCGGATCGGCCTCGCGCTCGCGGTCGATCGCGCCAGGCGTCAGCCGCCACAAACGGAAATCGCGGCGCTGATAAAAACGCAGCGCGTCGAGGTTGTCGTTGGTGGTGCGCGCCAGCAGCCGGGTCAGGCCCAGCGAACGCGCGCGGATCGCGGCGAGTTCGAGCAGGCGCGTGCCGGTGCCGATGCCCGAGGCCAGCACGTCCAGGACCACGACCTCCGAATGCCCGGCCTCGTCGAGCAGCACGATCAGGCCGGCGAGGCTGCCGTCGTCGTTGTCGGCGACGAAGCCAGGCAGCATCGCGGCGTCGATCGCGCGGCCGTCGAGCTGGACGATCGGCGTGCCCCAGCGTTGCTCCAGCCAGGCACGCAACGCGGCGCGATCGTCGTCGCGGATGGGGCGCAGTGGCAGCGGTAACGGCAGCATCGCGTCGAACCGGGTGGAGTGCGGCCAAGGTATCAGCCTTCGCCGCTGGCGCGGATGCCGCGGTTTGGCTGCTCGCCTCGGCCGGCGCCGGCCTGGGTCGCTTGAAGGCCGGGCGATGCGCTCGGGTTCGCCCGTGGTGGCTGGCGGCGAATGCGGCGTCATGCCGCGCCGAATGCCGGGTACGCGCATGTAATGAGGCGAACGCCACGCGCGGCGAGCAAACCCGCAAACCGTGTCGGCGGTCGCGGCCGCGATGTTCACCGGCTCGCATCCTGTGCCATGCCGATGAGGCTCGGATACCATCCGCGCGCAGGGGGATCGATGCGATACGACGGCGTCGGGGGACGCGCATGGGCGAGGAACTGACTCGATTGCTGCAGGACTGGCGTGGCGGCGATGTCGCCGCGCGCGATCGTCTGTTCGCGCAGGTTTACGAAACCCTGCGCGCGATGGCCGCTGCGCGGCTGGGCGCGCGTTCGTCCAATCGCACCTTGCAGGCGACGTCGTTGGTGCATGAGGCGTTGATTCGGCTGATCGGCAGCGAGGTCGACTGGCAGGATCGCGCGCATTTCTACGCGCTGGCCTCGTTGAAGATGCGTTCGGTGCTGGTCGACGAGGCACGCGCGCAGGCCGCGTCCAAGCGCGGCGCCAACCCGGTCCTGTTGACCTTGTCGCATGCGGATCTGCAGGGCGGGCAGACGGTCGGTTTCGACGTGCTGGCGCTGCACGACGCGCTCGACCGCCTGGCCGCGCGCGATCCGCGTTCGGCGCGCGCGGTGGAGATGGCGTACTTCGGCGGCATGGAACAACGCGAGATCGCCTGCGTGCTCGAAGTGTCGATTCCGACCGTCGAGCGCGATCTGCGTTTCGCCCGCGCCTGGTTGAGTCAGCAACTGAGTTGATCCGACGCAACACCCGCAACGCCTTCGCAATACCGCTTCGGAGTACCCATGCAAACGCAACGCTGGCAGCAACTGCGCGCCTTGTTCGATGCGGTCTGCGACCTGCCGGCCGAACGTTGGCGCGATGAATTGCAACGGCTCAGCGACGATCCGGAGCTGATCGACGAAGCCCTGGATCTGCTGCGGGCGCAAACCGCGAGCTTCGATCAGGCGCTTAAGCCGCTCGGCGAGTTGATGGCGAACCGGCCCGACAGCGAGCTGCGCGCGGGCGAACGATTAGGCGCGTGGATGCTGGTCGAGCGCCTGGCCAGCGGCGGCATGGGCACGGTGTTCATCGCCGAACGCGCCGACGGACTGTTCCGCCAGCAGGTCGCGATCAAGCTGCTGCGCGGCAGCGGGGTCAATCAGGCCGAATTCGCCCAGCGCCTGGCGGCGGAGCGGCAGTTGCTGGCCGAATTGCAGCATCCCAACATCGCCCGGCTGTACGACGGCGGCACCACGCCGAACGGCGAGCCCTATCTGGTGATGGAGTACGTGCCCGGCCGCGCGCTCGACGACTATTGCGAGCAGCGTCAGCCCGGATTGCGCGAACGACTGCGTCTGTTCCAGCGCATCTGCGGCGCAGTGCAGAGCGCGCATCAGCGCTTGATCGTGCATTGCGATCTCAAGCCCGGCAACGTGCTGGTGCTCGACGACGGCGAGCCGGTGTTGCTGGATTTCGGAATCGCCCAAGTACTGGACCGACAGCACGGCGACGGCGAACGCGGCAACGATTTCTGCACCCCGGCCTATGCCAGTCCTGAATTGCTCGGCGGCGCGCGGGTCAGCGTGGTCAGCGACGTATTCGCGCTCGGCGTGTTGTTGACCGAGCTGCTGTCGTGTCGGGCGATCGGCCGCGGCATCGCCGAGCGCGACACGCCAGTGCCGTTGCCGAGCGCCTGGGCTGGCGCCGACTGCCCCTGGCGCGGCGCGTTGCGCGGCGACCTCGACGCGATCGCCGCGCGCGCCTGCGCGTTGGACCCGCGCAAGCGCTATTCCTCGGTCGAAGCGTTGTCGCTGGACATCGACCGGCATCTGGCCTGGCGTCCGGTAACGGCGCGCGCGCCGACTTGGCGTTACCGATTTGGGCGTTATCTGCGCCGGCATTGGCGCGAGAGCGCGGCCAGCGCGATCGTGTTGCTGCTCGCCGGCGGTTTCGTCTGGCGGGTCACTGCCGAACGCGCGAACGCGCAGCGCGAAGCGGCGGTGGCCGAGCAGGTCAGCGAGTTTCTGGTGTCGGCGTTCGACGCCGCCGATCCGCGCATGCGCGGGGCGCGTCCGGATCAGGAAGTCAGTGCGCGTCAGGTGCTTGATACCTCGGCCGAACGGATCGAACGCGGGCTCGACGAAACCCCGGCGATCCGCGCGCGCCTGCGCGCGGTGCTTGGCCGCGCGTATCGCAACCTGGGTCAGCCGCAACGCGCCGAGGTCTTGCTCGAACAAGCGGCCAAGGAGTTTCTCGATCCTGCCGTGGCGCGCCCCGACCAGGCCGCGCAGGCCTTGGCGGAACTGTCGCGTTCGATGAGCGCGCGCCAGTATGGCAGCCAGGCGGTCGCGGTCGCGCGACGCGCGCTGGCGCTGCGCGAGCGCGACGGCGAACCGCGCGCGCTGGCCGATGCGTACGACACGCTCGGTCTGGCTCAGGTCGCCAACAGTCAGTATCCGGAAGCCGAGCGCTCGTTCGCGCAATCGCAGGAACTGCGGCGCCGGCACGCCATGCGCCAGTCGCCCGATGAGCGCGCGGGCATGCTTGGCCATCTGGCCGAGTTGTACCTGCGCCGCGGCGAACTCAAGCGCGCCGAACAGACCTTCCGCGATGCGCTCGCGATTACTCGCGCGAGCGGGCCGAACACCGTCGCCACCCAGCTCAATCAATTCGGACTGGCGCGCTCGCTGTTCGGTCAGGGGCGGGTCGACGATAGCCGGCGCGAACTGCTCGACAACCTGATTCTCGCCCGCGAGCTGTACGGCGAGCAGAGCGACATGGTCGCCAATATTCATTCCGACCTGGCCAACACCTCGCAGGATATCGGCGATTTTCGCCAGGCCGACGAGCACTACCGCGCGGCGCTCGCGATCATGGCGATCGTCGCCGGCGAACGCAGCCTGGATTACGCGCGCGTGCTCAACAATTGGGCGGTGCTCGCCGACGAGCGCGGCGATGTGGCCGAGGCCGAGCGGCGCTGGACCTTGGCGCTGTCGATCCGGCGTCAGCATCTGGAGCCGGAGGAACGGCGGGTGCTGCGCATCGAAAGCGCGCTCGGCCGGTTGCTGGCGCGGGCCGGTCGCAGCGAGCGGGCGCAGCCGCTGATCGAGCATTCCACCCGGATCTGGAATACGCGCTATGGCGAGGACTATCCGGGGCGGTTGATGGTGGCGTTGAGCCGGATCGAATGGTTGCTCAGCGCCGATCGTCTTGATGAGGCGGCCGCGGGGTTGAATGGGTTGGATCTGGATCGCGGTGAATACAACGCCTTGATGCTTGCGCGCATACCTGGTCTGCGCGCTGAGCTGGCGCAGCGACGTGGCGATTGGGCTGCGGCCGAACGTGCCTGGGCTGCGATCGTCGCCGATAGTGCGCAGCAGTTGGGCGCGGGGCAGGTGAAGACGGCCAAGGCTCGGGTTCCTTATGCCGAGGTGTTGCGTGCGCGCGGGGATGCGGCGGGTGCGGCGGAGCAGGTGCGGTTGGCTGAGCCTTCGTTGCGGCGGGAGTTGTATGCGGAATCGGATTTGCTGCGGCGGTTGGATGTGCTTAAGCGGGGGACGCCGGAGGTGCGGGTGGTGTCGCGTTAGTTGCGCGGACGCTGTTGCTTTGCGGTTTTGAAGCTTCAAGCAGGATCAAAAGCTTCCGCCGCTGAAGCGGCGGGTTACTTTCTTTTGTCAAAAGCAACAAAAGAAAGGTAACCAAAGAAAAATGCCTTGTTGTGAATCAAGTGCCCGCAAGATCGGTGCATGCGCGGGCATGCGCCACACGAGACATCCTGTCTCGGTAGCGCACGGCGCACATCCATGTGCGCCGCCCTTCGGGTGTCCTGTTCGTCTCGCGAATAACAAGCCTCGCAGTGCTGGAAATGAAACCTGACTTCAGGCGAAAGCTACATGGCCTACCTGTAGGAGCGGCGCAAGCCGCGACCGCGAACTCCGGGCGACGACGCAAAACCCAGCCGACAACGATAATTCGCATGCGGCAAACAAACCCTGCCACCGAGGCCAACAAACAAGAACGCCGCCCTCGCAGGCGGCGTTCTCGTTATCGTTGGCCTTGTCAATCAGCGACGTTCAAACCGAGTCGCGAACTTCTACTCTCACTCGATCGCCTGCACATCAACCAGGCGCAAACCCTTGATCGCGTACTTCTCGGCCGACTGATACAGACCCTGCCAGCCCTTGACCGCTTCCAGCGCCTTGCCGCCGCTGCCGGCGCGGAACACGCCGACGTAGTTGCGCACGCCGGCATCGACATAGGTGTCGACATCGATCAGGCGGTAGCCGTCGTCGGACAGCTCGGCCCACTTCGCGGTGAAGCCGCCCCACGAGGTCGAACGCCACAGCGCGGTGGAGTCGCTGCCGGCGCGGTACACGCCGATGAACTGGCGCTGGCCGTTGCCGATGTCGAAGCTCTCCATGTCGATCAGACGCAGGCCCTGGTCCTTGGCGGTTTCGCGCTGTGCGGCGAAGGCCGAGAAACCGGTGTGGCTCCACAGGCCGGCATTGCCGGTGCCCGGACGGAACACGCCGACGTAGTGACGGGTGCTGCCGCTCAGGTAGGTGGTCATGTCGACCAGGCGTTGACCGTCCTCGCTGAGCTGCTGCCACACCGCGGTGAAATCGGACCAGCTGCTGGCGTTGTACAGCGCGCCGGCGCCGGTGCCGCGCTTGTACACGCCGACGAAGTGGCGATCGCCGTTCTCGACGTAGGTGTCGATCTGTTCCAGACGGAAATCGTCGGCCACCAGCTCGGCGCGCTTCTGGGTGAAGGCGGTCCAATTGGGCTTGTTGACCCGGATCTCGATCTCGTCGCTCGCGCGCCACACGCCGAGGAAGGTCTTGTTGTCGGTTTCGGCGGCGTCGAACGCATACGGCGTGCTGGCCGGATATAGCAGGCTGAAGGTATGCGGCGCGGAATGGTTGCTTAGCGCGGTCCAGTCGGTCGGGTCCATGTTGTTGGCGCTGGCCATCGCGGTGGCTTCGCCGCGGGTCAGGCTCTGCAGCTGGGCGAAGGTCATCGGACGCGGACGCACCGCGTTGCCTTCACACGAACCCGGCGAGGTTTCCTGGCTGACATGCACATGCACGTGCGGGCCGCTGGACTGGCCGGTGTAGCCGACCTTGCCCAGGTACTGGCCCTGCTTGACGACCGCGCCGGGCACCAGCAGTTCGGCCGGGATCGAACCGGGCTGCATGTGCGCGTACAACGCGACTTCGTTGCCGGCCTGGATCTTGAGGAAGTTGCCGCCGGCCGAGTACTGGCCGGTGCTCGGCGCGACCGGCTCGGGTTCGATTTCCTTCGATACGCGCGGATAGTTCTTCCACTCCGGCAGGTCGTTGAGGCCTTCGCAGACGATGCCGTCGGCCATCGCGTACAGCGGCAGGCCGTAGGCGCGGCGGCCCTCGGGCTTGGTCGGATCGGCGCCGGGACGCTTGTCGTCCCACGAGTCGCCGTCCCAGCCGGTCACGCTGTTGTCGAGGCCGAAGGCCTGGCTGCCGCCGACGTGGTTGCTCGAGGTCTGCCAGGCTTCGTTGAAGCGCAGGTCGCTGGCTTTGCCCGGAAAACGCAGCGGGCCGTTGTCGTTGGTCGCGGCGGTGAACGGCAGGTTCTTGATCACCGGATTGGCGAAGCCCTGCACGTAGACGGCGACCTTGACCGTGGTCGGGTACGGCGCGCTGATGATGATCGGATACGAGGCCGGCACGTCCGGCGCGTTCGGGTCCGGGTTGGAATAGTCGCAGTTGCAGTTCTGGAACGCGTACTGGGTGCCCGGGGCGATTTCGACCGGCGCGAGGAAGTTGGAGGCGAGCTGGTTGAGGATCTCGACCTTGGTGATCTTCAACGGCGTGGCGCCGTCGTTGCGGATTCCCATGCGCAGCGAAACGCGGCCTTGCTTGGCGCCGCCGACCTGGGACGGGCCGATCGCTTCGAACACGACCTTGCCGTCCTTGATCGGATTGACCACGTCGATGGTGAGGGCCTGGGCGTTGACGCCGGCGCTGACGCACAGGGCGAGCGCGGCCGGCAGGGCGCGCAGAAGCAGGGTAGAGGTTTGAGTTTTCATGATGGACTCCATAGGCATGATTGGGAAAATCACGCGGTCGCAGAGGGACGAGCCCTCAACCCGTGGAGCCGGGATTTGAGATTGGGGATTCGGGATTGGGAAAGCGGCCGCGTCGCCTTGGCTGGCTAATCCCTAATCTCGAATCCCTAATCCCGGCTCCACACGGCTGGGTCTGTCCCGGCGAACCCGGGCGTGACCACGCCGCGCTTAATTCAACAAACCGGGGAAGGGCGGCCGGACCCATCAAGAAATTTCAAATTATTTTTCGGCCCGGCCCGGAAGGCGGCAAAATGGCGGCCGGAGCGAGCGGTGACGGGGTTCGGCATTGGGCGCAAACGCAGCCCTGGCGGGCCTCGGCGCTGGATGCGGCCAGTTTTTGAGCCGGCCGATGCCTGTAAGCGGCGCCCCGAGCCCGTGGCTGCCAATGGCGCCGCGAGTGGTTACAATTGAAACCATTGCGCCGCGGCGCCCTGAATCGACATCGAGGTCTGGATGAAGCTTGGATCCCTGAAGGAAGGCGGCCGCGACGGCACGCTGATCGTCGTCTCGCGCGACCTGACCCGCGCCGTGCGCGCGACGGGTATCGCCGACACCCTGCAGCGCGCGCTGGAGGACTGGTCGAACGCCGCGCCGAGGCTCAACGCGCTGTCGGACGATCTCAACGCCGGCACCGCCGCCGACGCCTTCGAGGTCGACTTCGCCGCGCTCGCCGCGCCGTTGCCGCGCGCCTACGAATTCGTCGATGGCAGCGCGTATCTGCCGCACGTCGAGCGCGTGCGCCGCGCGCGCGGCGCCGAGGTGCCGGAAAGTTTCTACAGCGATCCGCTGATGTACCAGGCGGTCAGCGCCGGCTTCTACGGCCCGCGCGATCCGGTTCGCGTGGTCAGCGAGGACTACGGCATCGACCTGGAAGCCGAAGTGGTGATCGTGACCGACGACGTGCCGATGGCGGTCAGCGCCGAAGACGCGGCCGGCCACATCCAGCTGATCGGCCTGGTCAACGACGTCTCGCTGCGCAATCTGATTCCGAACGAACTGGCCAAGGGCTTCGGCTTCCTGCAGTCCAAGCCGCGTTCGGCGCTGAGCCCGGTGTTCGTCACCCCCGACGAACTCGGCCCGGCCTGGATCGACAGCAAGGTCCATCGTCCGTTGCTCACCCACATCAACGGCGAATGGTTCGGCGCGCCGGAAGCGGGCATCGACATGCAATTCAACTTCGCCCAATTGGTCGCGCATGCGGCCAAGACCCGACCGCTGTCGGCCGGCACCATCGTGGGCTCGGGCACCGTGGCCAACGAAGACACCTCGCTGGGTGCTTCGTGCTTCGCCGAGAAGCGCACCGTCGAAACCCTGGAACACGGCAAGCCGTCGACGCCGTTCATGAAGTTCGGCGACACCGTGCGCATCGAAATGCTCGACGCCGACGGCAGCAGCCTGTTCGGCGCGATCGAACAGCGCATGGAACGTCCTTCCGCCTGACGGTGTCGGGCGCGGGACGAGAGGTCGACTCCGGCGCGGCGCAACCGGTAAGGTTCGCCGTGCAGGGGTGCAGCGACAATCAGGTGGAGCCCGGGTGAGCGAGCAATTGCGGTTGTATTCGTATTGGCGCTCCAGCGCCTCGTATCGCGTGCGTATCGGTTTGAACCTCAAGGGGCTCGAGTACGAGATCGTGCCGGTGCATCTGGTTCGCGGCGGCGGTGAGCAACACCTGCCGGCGTACCGCGAACTCAATCCGCAGGGCCTGGTGCCGGTGCTGCAGCACGGCGCGCGCACCCTGAGCCAGTCGATCGCGATCCTGGAATACCTCGACGAAACCTGGCCGCGGCCGAACCTGCTGCCAGTCACCGCGCGCGACCGCCACCGCGTGCGCGCGATCGCCCAGACCATCGCCTGCGAAATCCACCCGCTCAACAATCTGCGCGTGCTGCAGTACCTGGACGGCACCTGGAACGTCCCGCAGCCCGAACGCGACGGCTGGATCGCGCACTGGATCCACGAAGGCTTCACCGCGGTCGAGGCGATGGTCGCCGATCATCCGGCCACCGGTACTTATTGCGAAGGCGACAGCCCCGGTCTGGCCGACTGCTGCCTGATCCCGCAGCTGTACAACGCGCGCCGCTTCGGCGTGCCGCTGGAACCGTTCCCGACCTTGCTGCGGATCGAGCAGGCGTGTCTGGAGCTGCCGGAGTTCGACAAGGCCCGGCCGGAGAATCAGCCGGATCGGCCGCCGGGTTGAAGCTAGGAACGAGTTCAGAGGAGTAAGGAGTGAGGAGTGAGTAAAAGCGGGCGCCGCGATGTGTCCGCTCTTACTCACTCCTCACTCCTCTGAACTCATTCCTGCCCCGCCGCCATCGCTAAAAAGCAAAACGGGCCCCGAAGGACCCGTTCGCCGCGGAACGCTCTACTCGTTCCTCACTCCTCTCAACTCACTGCTCGCTTACTGCTCGCTCAATGCGCAGCAGTAGCGTCATACATATCCGCATACGGATCGTGCTCGCCGGTGCCGCCCTCGGACAGGCGGAACTTCAGCGCCAGGCCGTCGCGCGAGTCGGCCGCCTTGAGCGCCTCCTCCATCTCGATCCGGCCTTCCTTGTACAGGCGGAACAGGCACTGGTCGAACGACTCCATGCCGTCTTCCAGCGATTCTTCCATCGCCTGCTTGATCTCGTGCACCTGGCCGCGGCGCATCAGGTCGCGCACGTGCGGGGTGTTGATCAGGATCTCGGCCGCCGGCAGGCGACGCCCGTCGACGCCGACCACCAGTCGCTGCGACACCACCGCCTTGAGGTTCAAGGCCAGGTTCATCAGCACGTTCTTGTGCGCCGACTCGTTGAAGAAGTTGAGGATGCGTTCCAGGGTCTGGTCGGCGTTGTTGGAGTGCAGCGTCGCCAGGCACAGGTGACCGGTTTCGGCGAACGCGATCGCCGCTTCCATGGTCGTCGCATCGAGGATTTCGCCGATCAGGATCACGTCGGGCGCTTCGCGCATCGCGTTCTTGAGCGCGTTGTGGAAGGCGTGGGTGTCCAGGCCGACCTCGCGCTGGTTGACGATCGACTTCTTGTGCTTGTGCAGGTACTCGATCGGATCCTCGATGGTGAGGATGTGGCCGGCGGTGTTGGTGTTGCGGTGGTCGATCATCGACGCCAGCGTGGTCGACTTGCCCGAGCCGGTCGAACCGACGATCAGGACCAGCCCTCGCGGCGCCATGATGATGTCCTTGAGCACCTGCGGCAGCTGCAGTTCCTCGATGCTCGGGATGATGCTGCGGATGGCGCGGATCACCATGCCGACTTCGCCGCGCTGCTTGAACACGTTGATGCGGAAGCGCCCGGCGTCGGGCAGGGCGAGGGCCATGTTCAGTTCGAGATCACGCTCGAACAGCGGGACCTGGCCTTCGTCCATCAAGGAATAGGCGATTTTCTTGACCATGCCGGGCGGCAGGCCGGTGTTGCCGAGCGGGTAAAGACGGCCTTCGACCTTGATGTACACAGGCGCGCCAGTCGTCAGGAACATGTCCGACGCGTTCTTTTCCGTCATCAGCTTCAGGAAATAGCCGATGTCCATGCATTCATACCCCTTGTTGACGGCGCGCGCCGTTGCAAGCACGCTGCCGGCCTGACGACAATGTCCGTGCGTCATCCCTTCCGCACAGCGCTCCCCTAATGACCGCAAGCTTCGCACAATTTCGTTTGCCGCTGCTGGCCGCAGTTCTCGCTTCCGCCCTGGCCGGCTGCGCGTCCACGCCTCCGCCCACCGGCGAGCTGTCCACCGCGCAGCAGGCGGTGATGCGCGCCGACGATGCCGACGCCGACCAATACGCGCCGCAGGACCTCAACGCCGCGCGCAGCGCGCTGAGCGCGGCCCAGGGCGCGTTGTCGCAGGGCAAGGACGAAGACGCACGGCGTCTGGCCCTGACCGCGGTGGCCGAAGCCGACCTGGCCCTGGCCCGCAGCCGCGAGGCCAAGACCGGCGCCGAACTCAACCAGCGCCGCGCCGAGATCGCCGAATTGCGCCGCCGCCTGCAGAACGGAGCTGGCCAATGAGCGCGTTCGCCGATCTGAGCCGCGGCCTGATCCTGCGCACGCTCGCCGCCACCGTGCTGTCGCTGGCCTGCGCCGCGGCCTTCGCCGCGCCGCCCGACGATCCCGACGTCGCCCGCCTGAATCAGCGGGTAATCGTGATCGAATCCAATCCCGACGCCGCTCAGTACGGCGCCTTCGAGCGCCTGCGCGCGCGTCAGGCCATCGACGCGGTGCGCGCCGCGCGCAGCCGCGATCGCGCCTGGGCGCTGCGGATCGCCGATCGCCGGGTCGAAACCGCCGAAATCGTGACCCGCACCCAATTGGCCCAGCGCGAGGTCGATCGCCTCGACCGCGAGCGCAGCGAACTGTTGGTCGAAGCCAGCCGCCGCGACGCCGACCGCGCCCGCGCCGAGACCGAACGTCTGCGCGTGCAGGCCCAGATCCAGGCCGAAGAGGCTGAGCGTCTGCGTCTGGCCGCCGATCAGGAAGCCCAGGCCCGCGCCGAGGCCGAGGGCCTGCTCGACAACGTCGCCGGCCAGCAAGCCGCCAAACTGCGGGCCGCGCGCGAGCGCGACGCCGAACTGGCGCGCAAGGAAGCCGAGCTGATGGGCGAAGCTCCGCCCAAGCCGGCGCCCAAGCCCAAGCCGAAGAAGAAGTAAGCCCGGAGGCGGGCCTGCGGCCCGTCCCGAGGCCCGCTTCAAGCCTCAAGCCGCCTCACGGGGCGGCACGCCGTCCATCGATCTGGCCGCGAAGGCGGCCGGCGCGCGCGGCCGGCCAGGCGCCACAGCGCCAATCGGGATCGGGCGCATCCCGCCCTCCCGGCCTTCCTCTCAACCCGTCAATCGGCGCCGGTCATCGGGCCACCTTGCCGCAGCGGGCGACTCGCTCCCGACGAACGGCCTTGGCGATCAAAGCCACATTCCAGCTGCGATTCGCAGCCTGCTTCACGCACCGAATGTGTGGCCGTTATTTCTTTGTAATCAAATGGTTAAGCGCTGGGCACGATCCTGGCCGGCGAGTCTGGCCGTAACCTGAAACCGTTTGCAGCCCACCCTTGCCGGATCCGGATCGCAGGAGTAGGGTCGATTATCCGAGCGGTTCTACCGCCGCTTGGCGAAGAGTCAGGCCGATGAGCGATACGCCCTTTCCGCAGGATCCCGCCGCCGCACATCCGCGCGCGGCCGGCCTGTGCGAAGCCGGCGCCGCACCGAGCCCGACGCACCTTACGGTCCCCCGCAACGCCCTGGTCTCGCGGCCGGGGCGTTTGCATTCGTGCTGAAGGAGGCTTTCATGTTCGAAGAACAACCGCAGCCTGAAATCGACGCGCTGATCAAGAGCAACCCGGAATTCAAACAGCTCTACCAGCGTCACAAGGATCTGGACAAGAAGGTCATGGACGCCGAACTCGGCGTGCTGCCGATCGACGACACCACCTTGGGTCAGATGAAACGCGAGAAGTTGGCTGCGAAGGATCGGCTGATCCAACTCTACGATCAGCAACATTGAAGCCCATCGCATGCGTGCGGCCCACCCGCGGGTGAGGCGGCCACGCATGCAGCGCAGCCGGCGCGACGCCGGTTGCGCACCGGCCGGGCGCGAACGCCCTGGCTCAGTCCAAATGGACCCGACCCGCCCGCGGTCGCGGCTCCAGGCTTAGCGCGGGCGGCGGCGGTCATCCTCGTCGATCGCCGCCGTCCGCGGCTACCACTCCGGCAATGAAGTCCTGAAAGCAGGCGGGCCCGATGCGATCCCGGCCCGCACCGGCAACCGCTGCGCGCATCCGCGCCATGCAGGTCATACCCCAAGCGTTCGCGGCTCCGCGAGGAGGCGCGCACCACGGCGCGGCGGCTAGAATGGTCCGATTCGCCGCACGGTAGCGGCTGGCAGGAGCCGCATGGCCATTCACTCCTCGGTACTCGAACTCATTGGCAACACCCCGATCGTCAAGGCCCAGCGCCTGGACACCGGCGTGTGCGAGCTGTATCTCAAGCTCGAATCGCAAAACCCCGGCGGTTCGATCAAGGACCGCATCGGCCTGTCGATGATCGAAGCGGCCGAGAAAGCCGGCAAGATCAGGCCCGGCGACACCCTGGTCGAAGGCACCGCCGGCAATACCGGCATCGGCCTGGCCCTGGTCGCGCAGCAGAAGGGCTACAAGCTGCTGCTGGTCGTGCCCGACAAGATGAGCCGCGAGAAGATCTTCAACCTCAAGGCGATGGGCGCGCAGGTGGTGCTGACCCGTTCGGACGTGGCCAAAGGCCATCCGGACTACTACCAGGACCTGGCCGAGCGCATCGCCAACGAAACCCCGGGCGCCTATTTCATCAATCAGTTCGGCAATCCCGATAACCCGGCGGCGCACGAGTTCGGCACCGGTCCGGAAATTCTCGAACAGATGGGCGGCGAGCTCGACGCGATCGTGTTCGGTTGCGGCAGCTCGGGCACCATGACCGGCCTGTCGCGCGCGTTCGCGAAGTTGTCGCCGCACACCGAGTTGATCCTGGCCGATCCGGTCGGCTCGATCCTCGAGGAATACATCAACCGCGGCACCTTGTCGGACAAGTCGGCGAGTTGGATGGTCGAAGGCATCGGCGAGGATTTCCTGCCGCCGATCTCCGACTTCACCCGGGTCAAGAAGGCCTATGCGATCAACGACAAGGAAAGCTTCCTGACCGCGCGCGAGCTGCTGGAGAAGGAAGGCATCCTCGGCGGTTCCTCGACCGGCACCCTGCTGGCCGCGGCGCTGAAGTACTGCCGCGAACAGACCACGCCGAAGAAGGTGTTGGTGTTCGTCTGCGACACCGGCAACAAGTACCTGTCGAAGATGTACAACGACTACTGGATGCTCGACAACGGCTTCATCCAGCGCGAACAGCATGGCGACCTGCGCGATCTGATCCTGCGTCCGTACTCGCAGCGCGATACCGTCGTGGTGGCGCCGACCGATGCGTTGGTCACCGCGTACCAGCGCATGAAGCTGTACGACGTGTCGCAGCTGCCGGTGATGGACGGCGAACACATCGTCGGCATCGTCGACGAAAGCGATGTCCTGCTGCACGTGTACGGCGATGAATCGCGCTTCCGCGATCCGGTCTCGACCGCCATGGTCAGCAAACTCGACAAGATCCCGGTCGCCGACCCGATCGAATCGCTGCTGCCGGTGTTCGACCGCGGCCATGTCGCGATCGTCATGGACGGCGACAAGTTCCTCGGCCTGATCACGCGCATCGATTTGTTGAACTTCCTGCGGCGGCGCGTGCAGTAACACGGGCCGGCCAAGGGCGCTGCGGCGCCCTGACCCGAATTCCCGGAAGCCTCGAGAAGAGTCCTTCTCCCGCTCGCGGGAGAAGGTGCCCGAAGGGCGGATGAGGGCAGCAGGCGCGCCCTCACCCCAACCCCTCTCCCGCAAGCGGGAGAGGGGCTTGAAGCCCGGGGCGGATACCTTCTCGCCCAAGGGGCGGCCATTCAGGCCCATGTCCCATCGTTCAGGGGCGTCCTTTCACACCGCGACGATTAGCGGAATTTCGCGATAACCACTGCCAAACCGTCGCTTTCGCCCAACCAAGCCACCCGCCTAGACCGCGCATTCAGCCGCGCCCGACGCCGCCCATCGTGGCCGCCGTCGCAAACCCCGCCACCCGCACATCCCGCCTGCACGCCGCCTGAAGTCCGGGCTCGGGCGGGCAGGCGCTCACGGCCGCAATGTTAAACTTCGCGGTTGCGCCAACCGGCGGAATGCCGCCCATGGGAAGTCTTCAATGAGCCAACAACCGCCGCAAGGCGATGCCCGCAAGTACGGCATGGGCACACTCGCTATTCACGCCGGCCAGTCGCCCGACCCCAGCACCGGGGCGGTGATGCCGCCGATCTACGCCACCTCGACCTACGCCCAGAGCAGCCCCGGCCAGCATCAGGGCTTCGAGTACTCGCGCAGCCACAACCCGACCCGTTTCGCCTACGAGCGCTGCATCGCCGGCCTGGAAGGCGGCACCCAGGGCTATGCCTTCGCCTCCGGCCTGGCCGCGACCTCGACCATCCTGGAGATGTTCGACGCCGGCAGCCACGTGATCGCGATGGACGACGTCTACGGCGGCACCTACCGCCTGTTCGAGCGCGTGCGCCGCCGCAGCGCCGGCCTGGACTTCAGCTGGGTCGACCTGAGCGACACCGCCGCGTTCGAAGCCGCGATCCGCCCCGAGACCAAGCTGGTCTGGATCGAAACCCCGACCAACCCGCTGCTCAAGCTGGTCGACATCGCCGCCATCGCCGCGATCGCGCGCAAGCGCGGCCTGGTCGTGGTGGTCGACAACACCTTCTCCTCGCCGATCCTGCAGCGCCCGCTCGAACTGGGCGCGCACATCGTCATGCACTCGGCGACCAAGTACCTCAACGGCCACTCCGACATCGTCGGCGGCATCGCCGTGGTCGGCGACGACGCGGACCTCGCCGAACGCATGACCTTCCTGCAGAACGCGGTCGGCGGCATCCAGGGCCCGTTCGACAGCTTCCTCGCCTTGCGCGGCCTGAAGACTCTGCACCTGCGCATGAAGGCCCACTGCGAAAACGCACAGGCGCTGGCCGAGTGGCTGGAAACTCATCCGTCGGTCGAGAAGGTGATCTACCCCGGCCTGACATCGCACCCGCAGCATGAACTGGCCAAGCGTCAGATGCACGGCTTCGGCGGCATGGTCAGCATCTACGTCAAGGGCGGCATGGACGGCGCGCGCCGGATGATGGAGCGCTGCGAACTGTTCACCATCGCCGAATCGCTCGGCGGCGTGGAGAGCCTGGTCAACCATCCGGCGGTGATGACGCATGCCTCGATTCCGCCGGAGCGTCGCGCGGCGCTGGGCATCACCGACAACCTGGTGCGCTTGAGCGTGGGCGTGGAGGATGTGGCGGATTTGCGCGCCGAGCTTGAACGTGCGTTGGGTGCTTGAGTTCATGATATCGGTGCGGTCCACGCGTCAACTTAAGCGTACTTGTCGATGACGAGCGCGCGTGCCATGGACTTCAATTTCGCCAACAGTCTGCTGGCCTTGTCCGCCTGGATTCGCAATCAGTCCTGGCTGCAGCGGATCTATCGCCGGCTGCCTCAGCGTGTCCGCAACAGGGTGCTGTTCACGCTGGCGCATCGGGCGAGCGTGCGCGCCCGATTCCCGCGCACCGAGGCCTGGTCGCGTCCGCTGCCGGCAACGGCGGCGCAAACGACCGCGGTTGCGCCGGTTGTCGGCGGCGGCGTAAATATTTTCGGCTACATGCGCGGCCAGTTCGGATTGGCCGAAAGCGTGCGCCTGTATGCACGCGCGTTGATCGGCGCGGGCTATCCGGTGGCGCTGTACGACGTGGCCATCGACCTGCCGCACGGATTCGACGATCACAGCCTGGACGCGTATATCGGCGAACAGACGCCGCACGCCGTCAGCATTCTTTTCGTCAATCCCGACTACCTGAAACCGGCGCTGGAGCATATCGGTCAGGCGCGCCTGCGCGGTCAGCGGCTGATCGCCTGCTGGTTCTGGGAGCTTCAGGACATCCCCGCCGACTGGTTGCCGGCGATCGAGTTGATCGACGAAATCATGGTGGCGTCGGAGTTCGTCAAGGACGCGTTCGAGCGGGTCACCGACAAACCGGTGTTCCGTGTTCCGTTGCCGCTCAGCCCGATCCCCGATAGCGGCTTGCAGCGCGGCGATTTCGGCTTGCCCGAGGACACGTTCGTCTTCCTGTGCACCTTCGATTTCAACTCGTGGGTGCACCGCAAGAATCCGTTCGCGGCCATCGAAGCGTTTCGCCGGGCCTTTCCCGAGGGCCGCGGCGATGTGCAACTGCTGGTCAAATCGAGCAACGGCCATCGCCATCCGGACAAGTTCCTCGAACTGCTCAAGGTCAGCGCCCAGGATCCTCGCATCGTGGTGCGCGATGAAGTCATCGACCGCGCGCACGTGCATGCATTGCAGCGTTGCGCCGACGTCTATGTCTCCCTGCACCGCGCCGAGGGCTTCGGCCTGGGCCTGGCCGAATGCATGGCGATGGGCAAGGCGGTGATCGCGACCAATTGGTCGGGCAACGTCGATTTCATGAACGAAGACAACAGCTGCCTGGTCGACTATTCGCTGGTGCCGGTAGGCGAGGGCGAATATCCGCATCCGCCTGGGGCGATGTGGGCCGATGCGGATGTCGATCATGCCGCGCGGCAAATGCGGCGGCTGGCGGACGACCGTGATCTGGCGAAGCAGTTGGGTCGCCGTGCAGCCGGCGATATCGCCCAATGCCTGTCTCCGCGCGCCGCGGCGGACGCTTTGATCGCTCATTTCGAGTCAGGGAGCGGGCGAGTGATTTCGGTCGCGGAGACTCAATAAATGCCGCTCGGAATCACGACCGGTCGATTCGATTCGATCCGCAATATACGTCTCGCCTTACGCGCCGACCCGACGCGCTTTGGTGGGCGGCGCAGCGAAATCTCAAGGTGTATCCATGCGTGAACTATTTATCGCGATCTGGCGTTACCGCTATTTCATCGCCTCTTCGATTCGAAACGAACTGCATTCCCGCTTCGTGCGCAGCAAGCTGGGCGGTTTATGGATGATCATCCATCCGCTGGCGCAGGTGTTGATCTTCGCCCTGATCTTGTCCGAGGTGCTGGCGGCGAAACTGCCGGGCATAGACAACAAATTCGCCTATGCGCTGTATCTGATGGGTGGGATGTTGGGCTGGAGCCTGTTCCTCGAAACCATCATGCGCTGCGTCAACCTGTTCGTGGACAGCGGCAACCTGATGAAGAAGGTCGCATTCCCGCGAATCTGCCTGCCACTGGTCGCCGCCGGGACGATGCTGGTCAATAATCTGTTGCTGTTGATCGCGATCTTCGCCGTATTCGCCGCGTTGGGCCACTATCCCGGCGGCGAAGTCGTGTGGTTGCCGGTTTTGATTCTGCTCAACCTCCTGTTGGCGATGGCGGTGGGCATGGTGCTGGGTGTGCTGAACGTATTCATGCGCGATATCAGCCAGTTGGTGCCTGTGGTCACGCAGGCTTTGTTCTGGCTCACTCCGATTGTGTACAGCGTCAGCGTGTTGCCCCAGAAGTATCAGGGCTGGTTCAAGCTCAATCCTTTGTACCCGTTGATCACCAGTTATCAGAATGTGCTGGTGTTCAATAAACCGCCGTTGTGGACGGATCTGGGTTGGCTGCTGCTTGCCGCCCTGGTGTTGTCGGTATGCGCGCTCGCATTGTTTCGCCGCGCCAGTCCTGAAATGGTGGACGTGCTATGAGCGGTGAATTGCAGGTGCATGGCCTGGGTAAGGCATATCGTGTCTGGGGAAGCGAATGGTTGCGGATGGCCTCGTTGTTCGGGCTTCCGACGCGTCCACGCGATGAGCATTGGGTCTTGAGGAACGTGTTCTTCTCGATTTCCGCCGGCGAGAGCGTCGGCATCATCGGCCAGAACGGAGCGGGCAAGAGCACGTTGCTGAAGATGATTACCGGTACGACTCAGCCCAGTGAAGGCTCGGTCCGTCGCTCCGGACGCATCGCTGCGATTCTCGAACTGGGGATGGGCTTCAATCCGGATCTGACGGGACGCGAAAACGCTTATCACGCGGCGGGCCTGATGGGGTATTCGCAAGCCGAGATCGAGAAGATGATGCCGCATATCGAAAGTTTCGCCGAAATCGGCGAGTACTTCGATCAGCCGATTCGCACCTATTCCAGCGGCATGCAGATGCGCGTGGCCTTCAGTGTGGCGACGGCCGAGCGGCCCGACATGCTCATTGTCGACGAAGCGCTGTCGGTGGGCGACGCGTACTTCGTGCATAAGAGTTTTCAGCGCATCCGCGACTATCGGGAATCGGGCACCACCTTGTTGATCGTTTCGCATGATGCCGCGGCGATTCAGTCGATGTGCGATCGCGCCATTCTGCTCGACAACGGCGGAGTGGTTCTCGATGGCGAGCCGCAACAGGTGCTGGATTACTACAATGCGTTGATCGCCGAGCGCGAGAACAAGACGCTGCGTACCGAGCGTCGGGACGATAAAATCGCGACGGAATCGGGGACTGGCGAAGCCCAATTCGAATCATTGCAGATGCTCGACGATCAGGGGCGTCCGGCGGAATATCTGCTGGTCGGTCAAAAGGCAGCGCTTCGCGCGCGCGTGCGCATCGACGACGAAGTGCCGCGTCTGGTGTTCGGCTACATGCTGCGCGACCGGCTGGGGCAGGCGATTTACGGGACCAACACCCACTACACCGACCAGCCGATCGCTGCGCTCAAGCGCGGCGACCGTGTCGAATTCGATGTGGGGTTCGAGGTCAATCTCGGTCCCGGGACGTATTCGGTTTCGGTCGCGCTGTCCAGCTCCGAGAGTCATTTGGTCAAGAACTATCAGTGGAAAGACTTGGCGTTGGTCTTTACCGTCGCCAATGCCGATAAGGCGAATTTCATCGGCACGGCTTACATACCTTCGGTCATCCGTATCAATCGTATCGAAAGCGGCGCGGCGCTTGATGTCTAGCAAGATTTCGATAGAAGCGATCAGCACTGTTTGCGGCGTGCTCCGCGCCGCGCGATCGGCAATCTCGCCGGCGAGTGGATCAAGTCAGCGGCATCGAGCGAAATTCAAAGGGGTTGTCGAATGAAAAAACGCAACAGCACCATTGATGTGGATGCGTTGATATCGCAGTTGAGGTTGGAGCTCGATGGCGTGGAGGAGTCCGCCACCGCGCCTCCGCGTGCCGGCAGTGCGTTGATGCGGCGAGTGCGCGAGGAAGTGGCGCGTCGTCGCGCGGCGCAAGAGGCGGAGGTTGTCGCGCAAGTTGAGTCTTCCGAGCCCGCGATCGCGCTGCCGCGCTGGTCGGGCGGCGCCGGCGCCGTCGCGCTGAAGCGCGAGTACGTCATCGGCGAGCTGCTGGCGCTGGACGATCGCGAATTTATCGAGGTGGCGTACAAGGTTTTGTTGCGCCGCGAGGGTGACCCCGCCGGGGTGGACCATGCGTTGAACTCGCTACGCTCGGGCGTCAGCAAGGTCGAGATTTTGCACTCGATCCGCTTTTCGCCGGAAGGTTTGGCGCGCGGCGTGCATGTCGATGGATTGCTGGCTCCATACTTGTTGCAGAAGTGGCGCCGAATCCCGGTGGTCGGCGCATTGATCGGCTGGGCCCACGCGTTCGTCCGTTTGCCGTGGATGCTTCGCAATCTCGGTCAGATGGATGCGATGCGCGCCCGCGAGATTCAAGGATTGGGCGCGCACGTCAATGCGCTCAGCCGCGACGTCGAAGGACAACTTACGCCGATCGCCGGGATGGGCAACCAGGTCGTTCGCGTTCAGTCCAACATCGATTCGCTCAGCGAAGTGGTGCAGGACCGGTATGTCAGCGAAGGCGAGTTGCGCGAGAACGTGGCTCTGCTGGAGTTCGATGTACGCGAACTCACCGACGAGCTGGATCGTACGAATCGTCGTTTGCAGGAGTTGGAAAGCCGTTTCAACGCGCGTGAAGCGTATGAGCATCCATTGCCCGCGAACGCGCTGGACGAGATGTACGTGCAGTTCGAGGAAACCTTCCGTGGTGCTCCCGAGCTGATTCGCGAGCGCGCAAGCCACTATTTGGATCTGATTCGTTCGGTGGGAGCAGGCAGCGAGGATGCGCCGGTCATCGATCTGGGCTGCGGCCGCGGCGATTGGCTCGATATGTTGCGCGAGAACGGCTTGCACGCTCGAGGCATCGATAATAATCAGGCTTTCCTCAGGCTCAATCGCGAGCGCGGTCACGATGTGATAGAGGCCGACGCCATGGAGGGTTTGCGCGCGATGCAGACCGGTTCGGCCGGAGCGATCACCGGGATGCACATCGCCGAGCACCTCCCCTTCGAGGTATTGGTCGCCATGGTCGATGAATGTCGGCGAGTGCTGCGCCCCGGCGGATTGCTGGCGCTGGAGACGCCGAACCCGGAAAACCTGGCGGTGGCGTCACATTATTTCTATCTCGATCCTACTCATCGCAATCCCCTTCCGCCCGAGGCGCTGCGGTGGATCGTGGCGGCGCGGCAATTCACCGATGTGCGGATTGAGCGTTTGATGGAGTCGCGAGACCTGCAGGCGCCCGCGCTTCTGGCTGAGGATCAGCCGGGCGCCGAATCGATAAACGCGGTGCTGCAGTTGTTCCACAACGCCCCGGACTACGCCGTCGTGGGGATCGCGCCATGAGCGCCACTCTTGCGCGTCGTCTTTTGGTGACCGGGGCCGGCGGATTCGTGGGCGGGCATGTCGAGGCCGCGTGTGGCGACGGCGGGAAACTCGCGGATTGGACGTTCTGTGCCGTGCCTTCCGGTCTGGATATCCGTGATGCGCAGGCCGTGGCCGAGGTCGTGGCCCAGGTGCGCCCCGATGCCGTACTGCATCTGGCCGCGCAAAGTTTCGTGCCGCGCTCCTTCGAGCAGCCTCAGGAAACGTTCGACATCAATCTCGGCGGCACTTTGAATCTGCTGCTCGCGTTGCGGGATTCGAGCTTTGCCGGCCGACTGGTCTACGTGAGCAGCGGCGATGTCTACGGCAAGGTGCCCGAAAGCGAATTGCCGGTGAACGAGCAGCGCCAGCCCGAGCCGCGCAGCCCTTATGCCGTGAGCAAGATCGCCGCTGAACAGCTTTGCATGCAGTGGGTCCGGACCGAAGGTCTGGATGCCGTGATCGCCCGACCGTTCAATCATATCGGTCCCGGTCAGGACGCCCGTTTCGTGTTGCCCGCGCTGGCTCGTCAGATCGTCGAGGTCGAACGCGGTGAACGCGACACGATCGAAGTCGGCGATATCGACACCACCCGCGACTTTACCGATGTGCGGGATATCGTCGCCGCATATGCGGCGATGCTGAGCGGAGGACAAACCGGCGCTACTTACTGCGTGGCCAGCGGCCGGGAGCGCCGCATTCGCGATCTGCTGGGGGTGATGGCGGGGCTGGCCGGCGTGAATCCGGACCTTCACCAGGACCCAAGTAGACTCCGGCCCGCCGAGCAGCGCCGTATGGTCGGCGATTCCGCATTACTGAGCGCGCATACCGGATGGACGCCGAGTATCACGCTCGAAACGACGCTGCACGACATTTTGAACGACGTAAGGAATCATTCATGAGCAACAACAAGAGCGCACTTATCACGGGCGTAACCGGGCAGGACGGCGCGTATCTTTCTCAGCTGCTGCTCGGAAAAGGCTACGAAGTCTACGGCCTGCTCGCGCGACGCAGTACCGATACCCTTTGGCGCCTGCGTGAATTGGGTGTCGACAAGGATGTGCGCTTCATCGACGGCGATTTATCCGATCTGTCGTCGTTGATTCGCGCGATGGAGACGTCGAAGGCCGGCGAGGTTTACAACCTGGGCGCGCAGAGTTTCGTCGGCAGCTCATGGCAGCAGCCGATCCTGACCGCTCAAGTGGATGGTGTCGGCGCGCTGAACGTGCTCGAGGCGGTACGCATCGTCAATTCGTCCGCTCATTTTTATCAGGCTTCGACCAGTGAAATGTTCGGGCTGATTCAGGCTGAAAAGCAGGACGAAACCACGCCGTTCTATCCGCGCAGTCCGTATGGCGTGGCCAAGTTGATGGCGCATTGGGCGACCGTGAATTATCGGGAAAGCTTCAAGATGCACGCTTCCAGCGGCATTTTGTTCAACCATGAATCGCCGCTGCGGGGAATCGAATTCGTAACGCGCAAGGTCACCGACGCGGTCGCGGCGATCAAGCTGGGGCAACAAAAAGAGCTGCGTCTCGGCAACATCGATTCCAAGCGCGATTGGGGATTCGCCGGCGACTACGTCGAAGCCATGTGGCTGATGACTCAGCAGGCCGAGGGTGATGATTATGTCGTGGCGACCGGTATCACCACGACCGTTCGCGACATGTGCGAAATCGCATTCAAGCACGTCGGCCTGAATTATCGCGATCATCTGGTCATCGATGAGCGATTCTTCCGCCCCGCGGAAGTCGACGTGCTGTTGGGTAATCCGGCCAAGGCGCAAGCCAAGCTCGGTTGGTCGCCGAAAACTTCGGTGGAGCAGTTGATCACAATGATGGTGGACGCCGACCTGCGTCGTCGTAAAGGCTGAAAGCAATGCGGATTGGAGTAGTGACGATGCGCCACGCGAGTGGCGAGGCTGGCGGCGCGGAGCGTTTCTACGACGCTCTGGTGGGTTCGTTTCGCCAACTGGGCCATCATGCCGACGAGATCGCGGTGGACGGCGATGAGTCGAGCATGGAGCGGATCAAGCGCAATTATCTGAACTGCTACGACCTGGATCTGTCGTCTTACGACATGGTTGTTTCGACCAAGGCGCCAAGTTGGCTGGTGAGGCATCCCCGTCATGTCTGCTATCTGGTTCACACCATAAGAGTGTTCTACGACATGTTCGAGGAGACCTTTCCCCGTCCGGGAAAGGCGCTCATCGCTGACCGGGACTTGATACATCAGCTCGATAGCGGCGCCTTGGCGCCGCCGCGATGCCGCGCGCTGTTTTCGATCGGCAATGAAGTGTCGATGCGTTTGCGTAAATACAATGGACTCGACGCCGAGGTCTTGCATCCACCGCTGTGGAGCAACGATTTCCACCTTGGCGAGTCCGGAGACTATTTCCTGCTACCTGGGCGTTTGCATCCATGGAAGCGCGTGGATCTGGTCGTGCAAGCGATGCGCCAGGTCAAAAGCGACGTCAAGCTGAAGATCGTGGGCGTCGGCGAGGCCGAGGAATCGCTGCGCGCGCTTGCCGCCGGCGACTCCCGGATCGAATTCCTGGGGCGTGTCGACGACGCGCAATTGCGAGATCTTTACGCCAACGCGCTTGCCGTTCCTTTCACGCCGAAAAGAGAAGACTACGGCTATATCACCCTGGAAGCGTTCGCGAGCGGGAAACCGGTAGTCACCTGTACCGATTCGGGCGAGGCGTCGGTTCTCGTCCGCGACGGCGTCAACGGTTTCGTCTGCGACCCGCGGCCGGCGGCATTGGCACAGGCGATGGACAGGCTGGCCGGCGACCGGGATCTCGCGGTGCGGCTCGGTCGTTCGGGCCGCGAGTGGGTGGAAGGGCTGTCATGGGACAAGATCGCCGCGCGTCTTATCGACGCGGCATTCGAGCAGGCGGAAGAGCGGCGATGAGAAAGTTGAAGGTAACGATCGTCGATATGCAGCCCATTACGCCGGCCATCGGCGGTGGACGCCAACGGCTGCTCGGGCTGTACCACGCGCTCGGTGAGCATGTCCAAGCGACTTACGTGGGCAGTTATGACTGGCCTGGCGAATCGTTTCGCGATCAGCAGCTCACTCCGGGTTTGCGCGAGATCTGCGTGCCATTGAGCAAGGCGCATCACGCCGCCGTTCGCGACAGCGCGCAACGCATGGACGGTCGCACGATGATCGACCTGGAGTTCAGCGAGCAGGCATCGCTGTCCCCGGAATACCTCAATGCCGCTCGCGAGCACATCGCTGGCGCGGATGTGGTGGTGTTCTCTCATCCGTGGGCGTTCCCTCCGTTGCGGCAGGATCTGCGTCCGGAACAACTGATCGTGTACGACTCGCAGAACGTTGAGTCGGTTTTGCGCACATCCTTGCATGATGATCTGCCGCAGGCCGATCCGATTCTTACGCGGGTGGCGCAAACCGAGTACGACCTGTGCCATGCCGCCGATCTGATCCTTGCATGTTCTCATGATGATCGCGACACGTTTCATCGTCTTTACGATGTCACATGGGAAAAATTGCGAGTCGTTCCCAACGGCATCGCCGCGTTCGCGCAGGCCGTGCCAATCGCGCAAGAGCGCAAGCAAGATCGCGAGCAATTAGGGCTGTCGATGACGCGGCCGTTGGCGGTCTTCCTCGGGTCGAACTACGGTCCGAACAACGAGGCCGCGAATTTCGTGGCGACTGAGTTGGCGCCCGCGCTGCCGAACGTCGACTTCGCGATCATGGGCAGTTGCTGTCAGGCGTTGGCGTTGAACTACTTGCCGAAAAACGTGCGCGAGTTGGGCACGGTTTCGGAAGAGGAAAAACGGCAGTGGATGCGAGCGGCCGATATCGCGGTCAATCCGCTGACTCGCGGTTCGGGCACCAGCATCAAAATGTTCGATTTCATGGCCGCCGGCCTGGTTACCGTAACGACCGAGATCGGTTGCCGCGGCATAGTGCATACAGGCGAGATGCCGTTCGAGGTCGCGCCGATTTCCGGTTTCGTGGACGCGGTCCGTCGATTGGTCGGCGATGCCGAGCGTCGCGGCGAAATCGCTTTGCGCGCGCGCAAGGTCGTGGAGAATTTCTACGCGTGGGAGCGCATCTCGCCGTCGCTAGGGCGTCTTGTGCGGAAACGATGGGAAGAAAAGCAGGGCGCGGCCGCGTATTTCACCGTGGTGATTCCCAGTTACGAACGCCCGGCGTTGCTGGATCGGCTGATGGATCGTCTGCGTGCGCAGGTGGAGCGGGACTTCGAGGTGGTGATCATCGATCAGTCCGCCGAGCGTTGGCCGGCGGCTGAGCACGACCATGGTTTTTCGCTGACTTACGTCCATTCGCCGATCAAGGGCGCGGTCAAGGCGCGTAACTTTGGCGGCTATCTGGCCTCGGGAAAAGTCATCGCCTTCACCGACGACGATTGCGAGCCAAAACCGACCTGGCTCTCGAACGCGCGCGATCATCTGCGCGACTCTTCAATTGTCGGCCTGGAGGGCCTGGTCAGCTCGGATCACCTCGGCGATCCCGACTGGCGTCCAGTCAGCAACAAGGGCTTCGAAGGGATCGGTTTCATGACCGCCAACCTGCTGGTACGCAACGAGGTGTTCCAGCGCCTGGATGGCTTCGATCTGTCGTTCGACGAACCTCATTTCAGGGAAGATTCCGACTTTGGCTGGCGCATGCAGGAGTTGGGCGCGGTTCCGTACTGCGAGGATGTGGAGGTTTATCATCCGGCGCACAAGCGCGACGTGGCGCGCGAGTCGTCAGCCGAGCGTACCCGCTTCTTCGAAAAAGACGCGCTCTTGTTGAAGAAGCACCCCGAGCGTTACAAAACGCTGTTCTTCGCCGAAGAGCACTACGTGCATACCAACGGTTACTGGGAGCACCTGGAGCGGGGAGCGTCCAAGTATCAGGTCAAACTGCCGAACTGGATCAAGGACCTGCGCGAGCAGTGACTTTGCCCGCGGATCTCAGCCGAGCGGCCTGGTATCTATTCGCGCTTGGAGTGGTCGAAGGTCTTGTCGCAGTGCCAGGCGACAAGTTCCTGTACCAGGCACAGGCGGTAATCGACTTCCTCCGCCGAGGCGGTCGGCGGTGGTTTTATCTCGATCTGCATGCTTTCGCCGGGACCGAGGTCGCGGCCGAGATCGATTCGTCCGATGTCGCTGGTGCCGGCGGTGCCGGGCTCCCCGATTCTCATCCCCAGTCGCAGCGGAACGGCGCCGTTAGCGGTGAGCGGATAGCGCCCGATATTGGTCAGGCGCACCATCACCGAGCAATTGGCTTTAGATGCCGGACACGAAGCGATCGTGCTTTGTGACAATTCGATCCCCAGGCTCGCCGCATCGACAGGCGAATCGATCGCCGGCGGTTGCGTATGCGTCGCGGTGGTGCGATCGCACAGCCATGCCACATTCTCTTGAATAAGGCAGGCGTGCAGCGAGACGACCTCGGGCGGTAATTTACCTAATGTCGTCTGCACCGAGATTGTTTTCCCGGGAGCGAGCGGGGTTGGGAATTCGATACGCCCGATATCGGCGGACACCAATTCACCCTTGGCGTTCATGCCTTGAATGCCGATACGCATTGGCGCTTGGCCGTTCGACGCCAGGGTCGTCTTGCCGGTGTTGACGACGCGTAGTTGCATGAAGCATTTGTCGCGCGCTTCGCATGCGGGCACCAAGCCCGATCCAGTGTCGATGGCGACCGTCGCCTTATTCACCGGTTCGTCGAAGCGCGCGCCGACCCCATATACCGCATCCGAGATGGGCGACTCGTAAATCGATACGACGAATGGACCCGAGTCGATACGCTCGCTTGGTTTGCCCAATTGACGCTCAAGCGCCAGCCCGCTGTCGGAGGCGAACTCCGCCTTGCTCAGGATGACGGCGTGGCGTCGGCCTGCTCCGCCATGGCTCGGTACGAACGGTACGTGATGAACGAACGGCGCCATGCGTCCGCTGTAAGTAACCGGATAGACCCTGACCCTGCCTTCGGACAGCACCGAGATTACGTGCGAGTTCCAGTATGTGCCCAGAGCGGTACCGACATGCTCGGATTCAAGCAGCTTGATCAGTCGCTCCCGGTCGCGCAGGCTGACGCCATGCGCATCTGCGTTCTCCGGCTTGTATAGAGAGGGCCACATCGCCGCGGTGGTCACCGCTATCACGGACATCGCCATCAGCATGTAGCGAGGTCGGATTTTGGCTCGCGTACCCAACTCGGATATGGCGCCCGCCAAGACGATGAAGCCGACGAGCACGCCGAGTGTCGAGTAGCGTAGCTCCAGCGCGCTCCAGTAAATGCCCTGGGTCACGATCAGGGGCAGTATGCCTGCGGCCAGCAAGGCATAGCACAGCCATGCGAAATATTTCAGGCGCGGGTTTTCGCTGCCTTTGAGGATGATCCAGCCCGGCGCGATGAAGATCAGTGTGACGATGAGCCAGACCCCGAGTTGCAGGATCTTGGTTGGTCCCGATAACTCGTGCCAAGGACGATTGATCAGGAAGTAACGAAACCAATCGACCGGAATCTGCGACATCGAGTGCGCGATCGCGCGAGGTGAAGCGAGTTTGATGTTGGCCGCGGCATCGTAGTTGGCGATGTTGGGAATGATGGCGAGGTAGTAGATCGCGGCCCCCGCGACGGCGCCGGCCACCATGGACACGACTGTCGTGTCGCGGAAACTGGACAGCAAATTCTGCATGCGTCCGCGACGGCTGTGCAGCGCCGCCGCGGCCAACGCCATTAGGCATGGCGCAAACGCCATTACCAAAGCGCGCTTGGGATTGGTCGAGGCGAGCAGGAAGGCCAGGACGAACATGGCCATCGCGACAAAACGGCCACGCGAGCGACTCGCGAGCAAGGCGAACATTCCCAATGCCACGGCGGAGTAGATCGAGTACGCGCCTTGACTTGCGATGAACTCGAGGCTCGCGGCGCTCAACGTGGAAGCGATCAACGCCACCGCCGCGGTACGGGCCTGTTGCTGCGGGCCCAGCACCTGCCGCGCGCAGAACCACGCCGCGCCGACCAGGGACAAGTAGCCGGCAATGACGGCCAGCATGTTGCTCGTGTATGAAATCCCGCTCATTCCCGCGAACGGGAGGATGAACAGGTAAGGCGTCATGGTCAGGGTGTCGCCGTTCGCGAATACCCATTGAGTCGGGATCAAATGGCCTTGGCGCGAAGCCAAGTCGGCCAGGATGGATTTGATCGCCGCATCGCTATGGAAAACGCTCTTGTAGTCCAGCGCGATGAAGATGCAGACATAGGCGATCGTCGCCCACACGAGCAGGGCCGAGACGAGCTTCCAGGCATGTGCTCCATTGGGCTCGTCAGCCGCGCCAGTCTGCATCGGTCGCGTCATCTCAAAGCTTCTCCAGCGCGTCGCCGGCGACGGAAAACACGCGGTCGAGCTGACTATCCAATCCGACCCAAAGGGGCATGCGAACCAGCGTGTCGGACACCCGGTCGGTCACGCTCAGGTCGCCATGCGCGCGCCCGGTCTTGAGTCCGTGCGGGGCCGAGTGAAGCGGGATGTAGTGGAACACCGCCTGGACGTCGTGCTCGCGCAGTTGCTGGATGAACCGAGTACGCGTCTCGAGGTCGGGCAGCAACATATAGAACATATGCGCGTTGTGCCTGCAGTCGGAAGGCACGATGGGCCGGCGGATGAGTCCGCGGGATTCGTATTGCTGCGCCCACTCGTAGTAGCGCTGCCATAGCGCCAGGCGCCGTTCGGTGATCGCTTCGGCCTGGTCGAGTTGGGCGGACAGAAACGCCGCGGTGATTTCTCCGGGCAGGAACGACGATCCTTGGTCGACCCATGTGTATTTGTCGACTTGTCCGCGGAAGAAGCGGCTGCGGTTGGTGCCTTTTTCGCGAATGATTTCGGCGCGTTCGCCGAACTCCGGGTCGCGCACGAGCAAGGCGCCGCCTTCGCCCGAGATGATGTTCTTTGTTTCGTGGAAGCTCAGCGCGCCCAGGTCGCCGATAGTGCCCAGCGGCCGGTCCTTGTAGGTCGAGCAGATGCCTTGGGCGGCATCTTCGATGACGTAGAGACCGTGTTTCCTGGCGATGTCGCCGATCGCGTCCATGTCGCAGGAAACGCCCGCGTAATGCACGACGCAGATGGCCTTGGTGCGGGGGGTGATCGCGGCTTCGATCAGGCGCTCGTCCAGATTAAGCGTGTCGGCGCGGATATCCACGAATACCGGCACCGCTCCGCGCAAGACGAAGGCGTTGGCTGTCGAGACGAAGGTGAACGACGGCATGATGACTTCGTCGCCGGGTTTCAGATCGGTCAGCAACGCGGCCATTTCCAGCGCCGCGGTGCATGAGTGGGTCAACAAGGCGCGGTTCGCGTGGGTATTGGCTTCCAGCCACGCATGGCACTTCTTGGTGAAAGCGCCGTCGCCGGATAGATGGCCGTTCGCATGCGCTTCGGCGATGTTGGAAAGTTCATTGCCCGTCATGTAGGGGCGGTTGAACGGTACCTTCACTTGGTGCACTCCAGAACGGCGTGTGAGTAGGGAATGTGGAGCAAGTCGTCGCGGCGGTGCAGTTGTGTATTCGAGTAAATATCGGGGACAAGCGCCTTGTAGGCCGCCCCCTCGCGCACGTTCTGGCCGCGGTCGCGGGAAATCAGGAAACGCGCGGCCGTTGACTGCGGCTCCCAATACGCCGGGTCCACGGTGATGAGTCGGCCACCAGGCGCCAAGCGCTTGTACAGATGCGCTATCAGCGCGGAGGCGTCCGCATCGTCGAGATGGTGCAACAAGCCAATGGCCAAGGCCGTATCACACTGCGGTAGTTCATCCTCGCTGAGTTGCGTGATGTCGCGGCACATGAAAGTGCCGCGCGTTCCGTAGCGCGCTTTGGCGGCGTCGATGTACGCCGGAGAAAGATCGAAGCCGAAGTAGCGCACGTCCTTGGGCAAATGCTGAAGGATCATCGCCGTGCCGCAACCTACGTCGACGATCATGCCGCCGTCGCCAGGGCGGACGTAATCCGAACAGATAAGCCGACGATGCCGCTCGGCGCCCAGCAGATTTTGGAATGAATCGTAGACGAAGGGGTTCGACAGAATGCTGCGGATGCCGCTAGTAACCTGCGCCATGTTGAATCTCGCTTGATCAGCCTTTTAGGGAAAGCACGGCAATGCCGCCCACGATTAAAGCGGTTCCCAGAATCTTGCCCGCAGTCACCGGCTCGCTGAAAAATGTCGCGCCGAACAGCAGAATAAGCAGAAAACTCGTCGCAGTGTAGGGATAGGCGGTGCTGAGCGGCAACTTGCTCAGCGCCAGCATCCAGAACAAAGAAGCGATGAAGGCCGAGCCCAGCCCGCTGATGACCCAGGGATTGGTAAGCGTGTTCAGCAGGAACGTGATCTTGCCGCTGACGGTGTCCGGCACCGTTCCAGCCAGGCCGACCTGCCATTTGAGAACCAGTTGGCCGTAGACAGTGAACAGCACCGTCAGGGCGATGAATAGATAGCCCACGTCAGACGGACTCCTGTGAGGTGGTGTTTGCGTAGCAAAGCAGCTTCAGATCACCGGCCGCATCGTGCATTGTCGCGACTAACATCGGCATGTCAGTCGCATCGGTCAGCAAGCGGACGCGGGCGAGATAGGGTGCGCCACCCTGTAGCGGCGACAGCACCGTCACGGATAGTCCGGTAGCCGACGCGAGCGGTTCGCCGAAAGCCTGCATGGCGTCTGAGATCGCAACCACTTCGCCTGCATTATTGCCTCGGGTGAGCACGAACTCGCGTTCGACCAGCGTTTCGCCAGCGTGGAGCAGTGCATTGATGTGATATGTGTCATACGCGCGGTGCAAGGCGAAACCCTCTCGCGCCCAGACTTTTTGCACGGCATGGTTCCATATCTGGGTGGATATTTCGATTTTCTTTATGCCGCTATTGCTGCACTGCGTCATCGCATGCCTGACCAAGTCGGTGTAAACGCCGCCGCCGGCGTGATCGGGATGGACCGCGTTGAGGACAATCTCGCAGCTACCCGCATCGCGGTCGACCATGCAGCATACGAAGCCGACTACCTGTTGGCCGCGACGCGCTACCCAAGTGATTTTTCCCGGTTCGGGGTGGGTGAGGTAGCCGCTCGCCCACTCGATGTAACCCGCGCTGGATTTGGCCGCGTCCAGCAGGGGATTGGCGCTGTAGTGACTAATGTAGCCGGCGAAAGCCAGCGCCGCGACCTGCTGAAGCCCTTCAAGGTCGACTCCAGTCGCCTCGGAGATAGTCAGGTCGTGATTACGCGCGGTGCGTGCGCGATGGTCGCTCACCGCGGCCCGGTAATAGACCAGCGTATCGGCGTGGATGGGCGACAAGCCGAGCGCGGCGAGGGGTTGCATGGCGGAAGCATGCCCGACCGGACTGCGCACGATCGCGATGTCCACTTGCTGCGCTACGATCTCGCGCAGCAGGCGATGCGGATCCGGCGATGCGGTGGCGCCGCGGAATATTCGGTAAGCGAAGCGTCGAGAGTCCGGCTCGGAGAACTTCAGCACTTCGCTGGACTCGGGAGTCAGGCGGTTGTTGCTCAAGCGCGGCGCTCCGAGGAGGTTACTTCTTCGCTGACGATGTAATAAGGCCGGCGCTTGGCGTCGTTGAACAAGCGGCCGATATACAGCCCTGTAATGCCGGTGCAGAAGATGGTGACGCTGCCGATGAGCCATATCGAAGCGACGATGCTGGTGAAGCCGGCAACCGCCACGTCGCCCAACAAGTATCGATAGACGCTGAATGCTACGAAAGCGATCGAGACCAGCGAGAACATCAGGCCGAGTTTCACCACCAGCCGCAGCGGCTTGTCGGAATAAGACAGCACCACATTCAATGCCAATCGAATGAGCTTGCGCAGGCTATAGCTGCTCGTTCCGTGCTGACGCATCGCATGTTCGACGGGCACGGTAGCGGTTCGGAATCCGGTCCATTTGATCATCAGCGGGAAGAATCGGTCCGACTCGGGCATCCGATTTACGGTGTCGATCACCTTGCGACTGAAAATGCCGAAGTTGGCGATGCTGTGATCGTATTTGACTTCGGTCAGGTAGCTGAGCAGGCGGTAGAACGTATAGGAAGTCAGACGCTTGAATGCGGTGTCCTGGCGATCGATACGCTGCGCGAATACGATTTCATTACCGGCGAGAGCGGCATCGAGCAACTTGGGCAGTTCTTCAGGCAAATCTTGCAGGTCGCAATCGAGCACGGCGACCCACTCGCCGCGCGCATGCTCGATGCCCGCCGCGATGGCGTAATGCTGTCCGAAATTCCGCGACAGTCTCAGGCCGCGTACATTGGGCAGATGCTCGGCCAGCTCCACGATTCTCTGCCACGAGCCGTCCGGGCTGCCGTCGTTGACCAATAGAATTTCCAGCGCCATGCCGGTCGGTAGCACCGCCGCCGTGATGCGGTGCACCAGTTCTTCCAGGCAGCCTTCGCACCCGTACACGGGTGAAACCACGGATAGCAGTCCCTTGGTAGGCTCGGCGCGCTGGGCAATGGGATTGGCTGCGATCATGAGGTTTGCTTCTTAATGGAATGAATGGCCGGGTAAAACGCGGACGTCGCCCCGGTTTTCAGGCGGATCCGGCCAGTGTCGTATCGGGGCGACCAATATCCAGCAATTCTAACGGAGACCGTCATGAGGGAGGACGGGCCGGCATTCCGCCCGGCTGGACGCTCTCGAGCCTTGGCTGAGCTATCCGCGGTTGAGCGGCTGAATCATGGCCTTCGTCCTGCGTCGGGCCGGATTCGAGGTATTGCGAAGTTGAGATTCCAGGTGCGTTCACCGGCCCGCATCAAGCCGGCTTACTCTCAGGCGGCAATCCGGATATCGCAGGCCCTGGCGCGGGTGGGCTGACGGTATTCGTCGGCGCGCAGGTCGGCGACGGGTGTGGCGTCGCGACCAGATGCCCTCGCTAGATGAAAGCCATGCCGTCGAGCCGCGGCGTCACTGTAAGCGTCCAGCGCCGCCGCATAGAACCGGATCGCCAATCGCCAGCCAGAAGGCCAAGGGGCGCGTGTCACCGTTTCCAGGCAGTGCGGCTGCCGGGGTGGTCTTGAGGCGTACCGCCGCGCCTTGCTTGGGAACCGGCAGCGCGACGCGCGCGGGCGCATCAGGTCGGACTTCGGTTTGCGCCGCCAAATCGCCATCCACCCACAGCTCGATGTGGCGCGGAACGACGGTGCCCAGTTCCAAGTTCAATGAGCAGCCGGAAAGGCCGCCAGCCACCGGAGCGACATGGATGGAGGCGTCGCCCGATGACCATATCAGTGCTCTGCCGCCGCCCTGGTCCTCTCGTACATACCAGCCTTGTCCCAGCGCCATCAACAATGTCGGCGCGGCGGTTTTTGGATTTTTCAAGGCGTAACCTGTCTGGGTCCCATCGCTGGACACCACCGTGGTCAGCGGATGGGTTGCGGCGAGTTGGCGCAGAAATCCGTCGATCCAGGGGGTGCGATCGCGTTCATCCACGACCACGCCGGTGTAGCCCGCGGAGTCGAACAAGCGCACGGCTTCGTCAGGCGACTGCGCGACCAGCATGGACAGCCAGTCCGACGCGGCGCGTCCCTTCATCGCGCCGTAGGTCCAGTGCAGATCCAGTCCGTGCAACTGGTTGCGAAACTGGGTGTAGTGACCGATCGGGGTGACGGTCTCCGGGTATTCGAGGAACGGCAATTGCAGCACGTCGGCGCCGAGTGGAAGCTGTTTGCGCAGGTCGGCCACGAATTTCCGATCGCTGTCGAAGCGGGCGATGGCCGTGGCATTGCGTTCCTTGAGCATCCTGCGCCGGTCGGGCATTTGATCGGGGATCGCGATCAGCACCATCAATACCGCGGCTAACGGTGCGAGCCAGCGCCGGTTATAAGTCGTTGCCGCCAATTGCACGGCACTGGCCAATACGATCAGGGAGGCGTAGCCGATCAGCGGCGAAACGCGGTTGACCGCGCGGATCTCCGGCGAAACGATTAGCGAGAACAGCGTGGCGAAACCACCGATGGTCGCGAAGACCGTCATGATCGCGACGGTCATCGCGGCGAACTGCGCCTGCTGCGGCAGTCGGCGGCGGAATGCGGGAACCAGCAGCACCAGCAGCGCCAGGCAGAAGCCGGCCGTGCCGATCAGGCCGAGGCCGGCGGTCGAATTCTCCGTGTTGAGCGGCGCGACCGCATCGTAGCGTTCCCTGAGCTTGGCGAACGGCTCGAAGCGATGGCCTTGCACGGGAAGCAGCATTTGGGCGATTTTCAGACCGAACAGCTCGGTTTCCGCGACCGTTCGCACCGCGACCCGGTCATTGCGGCCGTTCTCCATGCGATACAGCGTCGTGGGCAATAGCTGCACCGTCACGCACAAGACGATGGCCGCGATCGACACCAGCATCCGGCGCAGGCTGGAAGCGGCTCGAAATTGCAGGTAGCCGAGAATGCCGGCGGCGCCGATCAGCACGCAGGCGAAAAAGCCGAAGTAGATGCCGGTGGTGCCGATCCAGATCAGAATCGCGGTACGCGCAGCGACAGAGGTCCATCGCCACGCCCGGGACCGTTGCGGCGCGTTCGGAGCCGCGGGTAGATACGTCCAGGTCGCGATCAGCAGGGTCAGCGCGAAAGCCGAATAGTTGTTGTAATACAGATGCTGCTCGCGCAGGAAATGAAACGGCAGCACCGAGAACGCGATCGATACGGCGACCGATAGGGCCACGCCGATGCCGAGCCGTCTGGCCACGGCGAACCCGGCCAATGCGGTCAACGCCACGCCCAACAGGTACATGCGGTTGTAGCGACGGCCGAAGTCGCCAGGCGCCGCGACCGCGTTCGCCATCGCATGATTGGCGTAGTCGGCATTCGGGAAGTCGAGATGATCGGTGCCGATGGGCGCGCCGGCCAGATCGATGCGCGATACACTGCCCGCCTTCTGTGCTTCGAGTACGTAGGAATATTGCAGCGAGTCGCCTTCGTACATGAACGGTACGTCCGCGCGGCCGTAGCTCATGCCCACGCCATACCAGCACACGATCATCGCGACCAAAATGGAAATCAGGCAGGCGACGACGTTGGTCATTGCGATTCGGCCGGGCAGCGGAAAACGGGGAGCGAGGCGATTCATGGATGCAGGTCAGGTGCTCGTTCCGGAGCACCTCCGACGACGGTGGCGGACGATGTGCGTTCGTCGATCACGTACAAGGGCTTGTCCTTGATCTCGTCAAGAATGCGCCAGAGGTATTCGCCGATGATGCCCAGCATGAACATCAGGATGCCGCCGATGACCAGCAACGCCACCATGATGGGCGCCCAGCCGGTGAAAGGTGTGGCGTGCATGGTCCAGGCCACGACGATGACCGCTGCATAGGCGACGCCAAGTAACGCGAAAACCACGCCGCACATCGACATGATGCGGATGGGCAGATAGGAACCGTCGAGCAGGAAGTCGTAGAACAGCTTCATCTTCTTGCTGAAGTTGTACTGCGACTTGCCGACTTCCCGCTTACGCCGCACGTAGGGCAGGTAGGTCGTGGTCAAGCCGGCCCAGATCACGTCGCCCTGGTAAAAACGGTTGCGTCCGCGGTAGCTGAGAAACAAGTCAAGCGCGCGGCGGCTCATCAGCACGAAGTCGAAGCCGCCGGCCGGGATGTCCGGGTTGGATGCCCTCAGCGCACCGTAGGCCAGGCGGGAAAAGAACTTGGCGCCGAAGGAATCTTCGCGATCCTCGCGAAACGCCACCACGACTTCCGAACCGCCCAGCCATTTGTCGACCATGTCGACGGTCAGCTCCGCCGGATCCTGCAGGTCGGCCGACATGTTGATGATCGCGTCGCCGCTGGCGTGCCGATAGCCCGCCACGATCGCCGCCAGCTGGCCGAAATTCCGGCTGAAGCGGATGCTGCGGACGTTCTGGTCCAGTCGCGTCACTTCCTCGATCTCGGCCTGAGAGCCGTCCTTGGAACCGTCGTTGACGAAGATGATTTCGTACTGGTGCGCGGCCAGCGGCCCGCCCTGGTAAAGCGCAGCGATCGTCTCCCAGGTGCGCTTGATCGATCCTTCGTTGTGGTAGACGGGAATGACGTAGGTCACCTTGTTCACAACGGGTCTCCCTCCTGGTTCGCATCCCTCAACGCCGCGCAGACCCTGGCGATTTGCTCGTCGCTCATGCCGATAAAGAAAGGCAGGCCGAGGATGCGCTCGCCGATGTCGACAGCGACATCCAGCAGGCCGGACACCTCGGTATCGCGCAATGCCGGATGAGTGTGCAGGGACGGCGAATACCAGCGGCGACTCTGGATGCCTTGTTTGGCCAGATGTTCGCTCCAGCGCGCGGCCGACGCTCCAGCCGGCAGCAATACGGGCAAGAGCGGATAGATGCCGTCGGCAGGCTTGGTCTGATAGTCGAGGAAGGGGCAGATTCGAGCCAGTGCGCGCGCATAGCGGGCGCTCAAGTCGCGCCGGGCGCGCTTGGTGTCGTCCCATTGATCGAACGAGGCCAGGCCGATGGCGCAGTGGTATTCGCTCATCTTGCCGTTGGTGCCGATGGAGTCGAGCATGCCGATCGAGGTGTCGATTCCGAAATTCGAAAGCTTACGAATGCGCTTGATTCGTTCGATCGAGCGCGACAGCACCGCTCCGCCCTCGGCGGTGCCGAAGGATTTGGTGGCATGAAAGCTGTACACGACATCGGTCAGCTCGCCCGGTCGCTGGTTGCCGAAAGCGCCGGCTGCGTCTATCACCACGGGTATCGAGGTGTCGCGAACGAAGGCATCCCATTCGTCGGTGCGATGCGGACAAGCGAAGGTCGAGACCGGAATGACGGCGTCGACAGGGCCGCGCGCGACGGCCGCGCGGGCCAGCGCCGGAGTCAGAAGCCAGTTGTGGGGATCCACATCGGAAAGCACGGGCTTCATTCCGACCCGGATCACCGAGGTCGCGGTGGCCGCGAAGGTGATGGCGGGAATCAACACGCGCGCTCCGGGAGGCAGCTCCAGCGCCTGCAGCGCGAGCTCCAGGCCGACCGTGCAATTGGAAACGGTGGTGACCTGTTCGGGCAGCCACTGCGGACCCACGTCGGCGGCGATACGACGTTCGAATTCGGCGTTGATCGGACCGAAATTGGTGTAGTGCCGGTTTTCGTCGATTTGTCGTAAATACGGCAGCAGGCTGTCCGCTCGCGGCATGTGGGGCACAAGCAAAGGAATGATATTCATCGAGTCAACCGGCGAACGAGTAATGCTTGTGGACGAGATAGCTTGCCACCGTCGAGCCCAGGATAAACAACGCCTGCCCGAACAACGGGCTGGTATCGGTTACCGAGGTGAACGCAGGCAGCAAAATGAGGTTTGCCGCGAATATCGCGCTGTTGCTGCCCAGGAACCGCAGGAACTGCGCGCGCCAATCGTCGGCGGTGCGCCGGAACACCAACAGGCGTTGGGCGAGGAACGATTGAGGCAGGGCGATACAGTAGGCGACCAGCAAGGTTGCGGTCGGATGCCATGTCTGCCCGAACAACAGATGCACGGCCACGAAGACCAGATAGCCGAACAGGGTGTTCCAGGCTCCGACGATCAGGAACCGTTGCTTTTCGGATCGCCAGGTATGGCGAAGCCACTTCATCGGCGCGCGGTCAACGAGTGGGCTTGAGGCGGGCGGGGCTGCCGACGTAGACGCCGCCTGCTTCCGGCAGATCGCCCACGACCACCGCGCCCATGCCGACGATCGCATCGGCGGCGACGCGGACCTTCTCGCGCAGACAGCTGTTGGTACCGAAATACGAACCGGCGCCGAGGAGGCAGTTGCCGCTGATGTTTACTCCAGGCGCGGTGGTCACGAAGTCTTCCAGGCGGCAGTCGTGTCCGACGGTAGTCGACAGGTTCAAGTTGACTTGGCGACCGATGACGACATCGCAGGTGACGATGCTGGCCGCGCAGATGATGCTGCCTTCGCCGACGCTGCTGCTGCGATGGACGCGTGCGTCAGGATGAACCAATGTCGGGTAGCGGGTCTGTATCGGCAGCGATGCCTGCATCTTGCGCCGTGTCTGCGGGTTGCCGACCGCGATCACCAGGTCGGTGGCAGCGGGATCGAAGCGGCTGATGGGCTGCGTGGCGATGCCGGCGACGACGCGCTCGTTCCAGATATCGTCGCTTTCATACAGCGCGGTCACGCGATCGCCCAGGCTCATGTCTTCCAGCAGCATCAGGATTTCGCGCGCGAAACCACCACTGCCATAAAGCGCTAGTTTTCTCATGCTGGGCTCTTATGTGCTTGTGCGGCGATGGACGATGGAGGATCGGCTGATGCCATATGACGCCAAGTTGCATTCATAAGCGCCCGCCTGACTGGCTATCGCGAGCCCGCGACCACTCCAGGGTCTCGACAGTCAATTCGCCGCATTTATTCATAAGCCGAACTCTAAAATAATCCCCGCCAGCAGGTTCTGGCTGGCGGGGAGTTCGGACCGCGGACGATGGATACCGTGCGCGCGAATCAGCCCAGCGCGGTTTCCAACTCCGGCAACAACTTGAACAAATCCCCCACCAACCCGATGTCGGCGATCTCGAAGATCGGCGCTTCGCCGTCCTTGTTGATCGCGACGATCGTGCCGGCGTCCTTGATGCCGGTCAGGTGCTGGATCGCGCCGCTGATGCCGACGGCGACGTAGAGCTCCGGGGCGATGATCTTGCCGGTCTGGCCGACCTGCAGTTCGTTCGGGACGTAGCCGGCATCGACCGCGGCGCGCGAGGCGCCCACGGCGGCGCCGAGCTTGTCGGCGAAGTCGTAGATGATCTTGAAGTTCTCGGCCGAGCCCACGCCGCGGCCGCCGGAGACGACGCGCTTGGCGCTCTGCAGGTCGGGACGGTCGGACTTGCCGGCGGCCAGCCCAACGTAGCGGGTGTGGGTCGGCAGCACGGCGTCGACCGACGCGGCTTCGACGGTGGCACTGCCGCCCTTAGCCGCTTCCGGCCACGACGCCGCGCGCACGGTGGCGACGACGGTGTGGTCGCTCGGCGCTTCGACGGTGACGATGGCGTTGCCGGCGTAGATCGGACGCTTGAAGGTGTGGCTGCCTTCGACCGCCATCACGTCGGAGACCTGGGCCACGCCGAGCAGGGCCGCGACGCAGGGCATCAGGTCCTTGCCGAAGGTGGTCGAGGGGCCGAACACATGGCTGTAGCCCTTCGCCAACGCGGCGATCTGCGGCGCGAGCACCTGCGCGATCGGCTGGGCGTTGGCGGCGTTGGCCACGGTCAGCACCTTGGCGACGCCGGCGATCTGCGCGGCATCGGCGGCGACGGCGGCCGGGTCGGCGGCCAGCACCACGATGTCGATCGATTCGGGCTTGAGCGCCTGCGCGGCCGACACGCACTTGGCGGTGGCGGCGTTGAGCTTGCCCTCGAGATGTTCGGCGACGATCAAAACCTTGCTCATCACAGCAACCCCTTCTGCTTCAGTGCGGCGACCAGTTCGGCCGCGTCCTTGACCATCACGCCCTTGCTGCGCTTGGGCGGCGGTGCGTAATGGGTGGTCTTGAGCGTGTCGCCGGTGTCCACGCCGAGGTCGGCGAACTGGATCGTCTCCAGCGGCTTGCTCTTGGCCTTCATGATGTCGGGCAGCTTGATGAAGCGCGGCTCGTTGAGGCGCAGGTCGGTGGTGACCACGGCCGGCAGATCGACTTCGAGCGTTTCCAGGCCGGCGTCGACTTCACGGGTGACCGTGGCCTTGCCGTCAGCCACTTCGAGTTTGGAGGCGAAGGTCGCCTGCGGGCGGCCCCACAAGGTGGCGAGCATCTGGCCGGTCTGGCTGGCGTCGTCGTCGATCGCCTGCTTGCCCAGGATCACGATGTCGGGCTGTTCCTTTTCGATCAGCTTGAGCAGCGCGCGCGCGGCGGTCAGCGACTGGATCGGCTGGTCGCAAACGATGTGCACGGCGCGGTTGGCGCCCATCGCCAGGCCGTTGCGCAGGTGCGGCTGGGCATCGGCGGGGGCGATCGTGGCGACCACGACCTCGGTGGCGATGCCCTTGTCGCGCAGGCGCAGGGCCTCTTCCAGGGCGATTTCGTCGAACGGATTGGCCGACAGCTTGACGCCGTCGGTGACCACGCCGGAGCCATCCGGCTTGACCTGAATGCGGACGTTGTAGTCCACCACGCGCTTGTAGCCGACGAGGATCTTCATCGTGCGGGGATTCCTTGTGGGGGTGTCCGGCCGGGAGCGGCCAAGAGCCGCCAATTCTAACGGAGACGGCCGGCGGGCGCAGGTTGCCGGGTCGGCTGGCTGGGGCCGGGGAAGACGGGATGTGGCGCCGGCTCGGACGACGATTGGCCGCAATGGCCCGCTCAGCGCGTGTTGTGGGCGGGAGGATCGTGGCTGGAGTCCCCCATGGACCGCGCGGGACCTGCGCAAACCGCGACTGCGTTCACGGCTGCGGTGGCATCGTGCGTCGGGGGCGCGGTCACCCGCGTCCCGGGCGCGGTATGGTGGCGCCGGCGTGGAGCCTGGGTGCCGCGCCGCGCCAAGGCAGGTGGGGTTGTTCGACCGATTCAGGCCAGGAAAGCTAATGAAGAGGCTGCGCTCATGAAATATCTCAAGGCATTGCTGGCCACGTTCGCGTTCGTGATCGTGCTGCTGGGGGTGTACGCCCTGCATGTGCGCTACGGCAAGGTCAACGTGGTGCTGTACAGCGCGATCCTGGACGCCGGCATCGCCGCGGCCGTGGTCGGCGTCGGCGTGTTCGCGTTCAAGGCGTTCGGCGACTTCAACCGCTTCGAGAAGGTGCAGTTGATCTGCCTGTGGATGCTCGGCGGCTACGCCTTCGCGATCTCGGTGCCGACGGTGATCGACCGTTCGCTGTCGTTCTACATCCTGGAAAAGATCCAGCAGCGCGGCGGCGGCATCCACGCCGATCATCTGCACGATGTGCTGGCCAAGGAGTACATGATCGAACACCGGCTGGTCGACGTGCGCCTTACCGAGCAGTTGCAATCGGGCACGATCGTGATCGACGAACGCTGTGTGCGCCTGACCGGGCGCGGCCACAATCTGGCCCGTTTCAGCCGGTTTTTCCGCGGCAATCTGCTACCTAAGCAGCGGCTGCTGATGGGCGAATACTCCGACGATCTGACCGATCCGTTCCGCAACAGCGTCAGCGAAGTGAATTACCGCTGCGGGTAAGCCGGGCGCGCGAAGCGCGCGGCGCGGCCGGTCAGCGCAGCGTCTCTTCGACGATCAAGTGTTGCGCGCCGGTCCAGTTGGCGCCCGGTTCCAGGCGGATCGGTTGGAGAATCCGCGCGGCTTCCACGCAGATGAAATGGCGGTGTTCGCCCGCGCCCAGGTCGGCCAGGCCGGCGGCCAGTTCGGCGCCGGGATTCCATACCACGGTGTCGGCGAAGCCCTCGCTTTCCACCCGCAGCATCTGCTCCCCGTCGGTCACCCGCAGCACCCGACGCGTACCGGGATAAATGCGATCGACCTCGCCCTCGAAGCGAAGCGGCGCATCGGTCGGCTCCACCTGCTCGCCGCCGCGCGCGGTATCGATGTACGCACGATCCTCCAATCCGTGGACCAGGGTGCCGGCGATGTCGGCGACCCGCAGGTAGGTGTGCAGCGCGGCGCTGAATTCGAACGGGGCATCGTCGAGATTGCGCACGCTCAGAGCAATGCGCAGGCGATTTTCGCCCGGTTCCAGGGCCAGCTCGGCCTCGAACCGATGCGGCCAGTGACGGCGCGTGTGCTCGTTGTCGCGAAGGCGGAAGGCCAGGCGCGACGCGCCGGCGCCGGGACCGTCCAGCGGCTCCCAGACGGTGGTGCGGGCGAAGCCGTGGCGCGGGCCGTCGCCGCGCTCGCCGAACTGCGGAAAGATCACCGGTATCCCGCCGCGGATCGCCTTGCCTTCGCCGAAGCTGGCGCGCGGGCTCAGGTACAGGCGCTCGCGGCCCTGGCAGCGCCAGGACAGTGCGTGGGCGCCGAACGGGCTGGCTTCGATCCGGCCGTCGTCGCCGACGTTCAGTTGCAGCGGTGGGGCGAGGGTCATGGCTTCCATCCTTGGAGGCGCGTGCGGGGCGCCGGGTGGGCGTATTTTATCGATCGCGGCGGACAACGCCGGTTAAGTGCCGTGAAGCCGGACGTACGGACCGTCGGCTATCCTTGCATCCCTTTTCCGTTCCGATATCTGGAGCCAGGATGCTTCATCCCGTCGTTCTCAGTGGCGGCAGTGGTTCACGCTTGTGGCCGCTCTCGCGTCAGAATCAGCCCAAGCAGTTCCTTTCGCTGATCGGCGACCACTCGCTGTTCCAGGAAACCATTCTGCGCGCCAGCGCGCTACCCGATACCGGGGCCCCGGTCACGGTCTGCGCCGACGACCACCGTTTCATGGTCGGCGAGCAGTTGCAGGCCATCGGCGTGGCCAACGGCGCGATCCTGCTCGAACCGGTCGCCCGCAACACCGCGCCGGCGATCGCGCTGGCGGCGCTGCACCTGGTCGCCAGCGAGCCCGAGGCGACCATGCTGGTCCTGCCGGCCGACCATCTGATCGAAGACGTCGAAGCCTTCCGCGACGCGGTCGCGCGCGCGGCGGTGCTGGCCGATCAGGACTGGCTGGTGACCTTCGGCATCCATCCGGATTATCCGGAGACCGGTTACGGCTACATCGACCGCGGCGATGCCCTGGGCGAGGGCGGCTACAAGGTCGGCCGCTTCGTCGAGAAACCCGATCTGGCCACCGCCGAGGGCTATGTCGCCGCCGGCACCTATGCCTGGAACTCGGGCATGTTCCTGTTCAAGGCCCAGCGCTACCTCGACGAACTGGCGCGACTGGCGCCGAAGATCCTCGAATCCGCGCGCGCCGCGTATGCGCGGGCCAGCACCGATCTGGACTTCATCCGCCTGGGCAAGGACGAATTCGCCGCCAGCCCGAACGATTCGATCGATTACGCGGTGATGGAGAAAACCGATCGCGCCGCGGTGGTGCCGGTCAGCTGCGGATGGAGCGATATCGGTTCGTGGTCGTCGCTGTGGGCGGTGGCCGAGCGCGACGACGACGACAACCGCTACGAAGGCGACGTGATCTCGGTCGACACCCGCGGCAGTCTGGTGCGCGCGTCCGACCGGCGCATGATCGCGACGATCGGCGTGGAGGACCTGGTGATCATCGACACGCCCGATGCGACCCTGGTCGCGCGCAAGGATCGGGTGCAGGACGTCAAGATGATCGTCGACAAGCTCAAGCAGGCCGGCCGTCAGGAGCATCTGTTCCACCGCAAGGTGTATCGGCCGTGGGGCAATTACGATTCGATCGACATGGGCGACCGTTTCCAGGTCAAGCGCATCGTGGTCAAGCCAGGCGGCGTGTTGAGTCTGCAGAAGCACCACAAGCGCGCCGAGCACTGGATCGTGGTGTCCGGCGTGGCCGAGGTGACCTGCGACGACAAGGTGTTCGATCTGCACGAAAACCAGAGCACTTATATTCCGCTGGGCAGCGTGCATCGGCTGCGCAACAACGGCAGCGAACCGGTCGAGTTGATCGAGGTGCAGTCGGGCAGCTATCTGGGCGAAGACGATATCGTTCGCCTGGAAGACGTTTACGGGCGTTCGTAAGTCGTTCGTGTCGTGAAGCATGCGGCAATCGAAAAGACCGGCCATGGGCCGGTCTTTTTTTATGCTGTCTTCGTTGCGGATCGAAAGGCATCGTGGCTGAAACCCTTCCCGCAAAAGACCTCGTAGCATCGCAGTTGATGCTCTAGCTGCGACGGACTTCGGGGGGCGGAGCCGAGCTCTTGCTACAACGAACTTCGTGTTTTAAGAGTTGAAGTGCTTGTTACAACTTACTTCATGGCATTGGTGCGGAAGTTGCGTAACAAGAAGCTTCGCGACCGAGAGGGGATTTGAAGTCGGTGAAGGTTGTGCCCATGGATGGGCGGTCGTTTTAAGAATCCGGAGATTTCAGCGCCATCCTTCAAGGTCGTCATTCCCGCGAAGGCGGGAATCCAGGGCCTTTCGTGCGAGAACGCTTGAAGTCACTGGATATTCGGCTCCGCCGAAGTAAAACGGCGCCCGCCTTCGCGGGAATGACGATGGGAGGGTTGCTATAGGCTTTGGTGGCTGCGGTGAAAGGTTGCGATAGCTTCGGCTCTTTGTGGACGGAGCTTCAGCCCCGACGCTGTTCGATCCGAAGCTCGCGCGGCCACGGACGCGCGCGACTCAATCCGAAGCATCGACCGCCAGCAGTTCCGCCAACACCTGCGCAAACCGATCCGCGCTGCCCGGCGCATGGTCGAAGAACAGCGAAGGCTCGCACAGCTCCAGTTCCAGCAATTGCGGTCGACCCTCGGCGTCGCGGATCAAATCCACGCGCGCATACGGCAGCGGTTCTTCCAGATCCAGCCGCGCGGTCATCGCGGTCAGCGCATGCAGCGCGACGGTGCGTTCGTCGTCGCCGGCTTCGCGCGGGTTGATGCGTTCGATCGCGCGCAGGTTCAACGCGTCCTCGCGTTGCAGCATCGCGCCCTTGCGGATGGCGTGACTGAACACGCCGTTGAAATGGATCAACGCGGTTTCGCCGTCGCGATCGACCGAGGCCAGGTACGGCTGCAGCATCGCGCTGCGGCCTTCGTCGAGCAGCCGCGCGATGTGGTTGGCGGCGGCGAATTCCTGCACTCGCGCGTACCGCAGCGTATCGCGCGAACCCGCGCTGACCGCCGGCTTGACCACGAATTCCTCGGCCTGCGGATACGCGAGCAGAAACTCTTGCAACGCCGGCATCGCGTCCATGTCCGGTTCGACGAAGGCGGTCGGCACCACCGGCACGCCGCGCGCGGCCAGGTCGGCCAGGTAATGCTTGTCAGTGTTCCAGCGCAGCACCGGCCAGGGGTTGAGCAGGCGGCTGACCGCGTCGACGCGTTCGCACCAGGCCAGGAATTCGTCGAGGCGCTCGGTGTAGTCCCAGGGCGAGCGCAGCAATACGGCGTCGTATCGCGCCCAGGCCACGCTGGGGTCGTCCCAGGCGCGAATCTGCGCGCGCAGGCCGTGCGCGTTGCAGGCGGCGAGCAGCGGCGACAGGTCGTCATCCTGTCCGGCGGCGGCGATGGCGGTGACCAGGACGATGGAAGGCGGGGCGATTGAACTCATGGCGGCAGTCTAACGTCGGCACACAATCAAGGCATTGTCGCGGTATTGCCCGAAAGTCCGCTACGTCCCGGGCCGGCCGCAGGCTAAACTGCGCGCATCCCGAAAAGGAGTTGTCCCATGGCCCAGGCCATCGCCGCGACGCCCACCGGCGCCGCGAAGAGCAAGCTGTACCCCAGTGCGAAAGACGCGTTGCAAGGCGTGGTGGCGGACGGGCAGACCCTGGCCGTCGGTGGTTTCGGCCTGTGCGGCATTCCCGAGGCCCTGATCGGCGCGCTGCGCGACAGCGGCGTCAAGGGCCTGACCGCGATCTCCAACAACGCCGGTGTCGACGGTTTCGGCCTGGGCCTGCTGCTGGAAACGCGCCAGATCAAGAAAATGATTTCGTCCTACGTGGGCGAGAACAAGGAATTCGAGCGCCAGTTCCTGTCGGGCGAACTCGAACTCGAGTTCAACCCGCAGGGCACCCTGGCCGAGCGCCTGCGCGCCGGCGGTGCCGGCATCCCGGCGTTCTTCACCCGCACCGGATACGGCACGGTCGTGGCCGACGGCAAGGAGACGCGCGAGTTCGACGGCCATCATTACGTGATGGAAACCGCGCTCAAGGCCGACGTGTCGCTGGTCAAGGCGTGGAAGGCCGATACCGCCGGCAACCTGGTGTTCCGCAAGACCGCGCGCAATTTCAATCCGGCCTGCGCGATGGCCGGCAAGACCTGCGTGGTCGAAGTCGAGGAACTGGTCGAGGTCGGCGCGATCGATCCCGATCACGTGCATCTGCCGGGCATCTATGTCGATCGCATCGTGGTCAACGCCACGCCGGAGAAGCGCATCGAGCAGCGGACGGTACGGGCTGGTTGAGTGGGGCGAGGGTGGGTTGAGCGTTTCGTGGCTGTGGCGTCGATGTTGATCGCCGCGCTGAAGTTGAAACGGTCGTTGCGGCTCGCCTCGTTGTCTTGCTGAAGTCAGAACCATCGTTGTTGCCGACTCTCTTTCTCGTGGTTGTTTTGGCAACCACTTTCGAATCAAAGGAACCGCTACTCATGTCTTGGACCCGCGACGAAATGGCGCAACGCGCCGCGCAGGAACTCACCGACGGCGCCTATGTGAACCTCGGTATCGGCTTGCCGACCCTGGTCGCCAATTTCATTCCCGACGGCATCGACGTGTGGCTGCAGTCCGAAAACGGATTGCTCGGCATCGGTCCGTTTCCGACCGAGGACGAGGTTGACGCCGACCTGATCAACGCCGGCAAGCAGACCGTGACCGCGCGTTCGGGCGCCAGCTACTTCGGCAGCCACGACAGCTTCGCGATGATCCGCGGCGGCCATATCGACCTGGCGATCCTTGGCGCGATGCAGGTCACCGACAAGGGCGATCTGGCCAACTGGATGGTGCCCGGCAAGATGGTCAAGGGCATGGGCGGCGCGATGGATCTGGTCGCCGGGGTCAAGCGCGTGGTCGTGCTGATGGAGCACAGCGCCAAGAACGGCGAACACAAGATCCTGCCCGAATGCACCTTGCCCCTGACCGGCCTGGGCGTGGTCAACCGCATCATCACCGAACTGGCGGTGATGGACGTGACCGAACAGGGCCTGGTGCTGATCGAAACCGCGCCGGGCGTGAGCGACGAGGAACTGCGGGAAAAGACCGGCGTGCCGTTCAAGCGCAACTGAGCGAGCGTTCGTCGAGTGTCGAAAAGCCGCCGAAAGGCGGCTTTTCGTTTATACCCACGGCCGCGCCGGGTGGCCGCGTGCCAGGGCGTTCCTGGCTGCCGTTGCAAGCGCGGCGCAACAAAAAGGCCGCCTTTCGGGCGGCCTTTTTGCATGTTCGCGGATGGGTGCGATTACAGATTCTGGTAATTCGGCCCCGCGCCACCTTCCGGCGTCACCCAGTTGATGATCTCGTACGGGTCCTTGATGTCGCAGGTCTTGCAGTGGACGCAGTTCGCCGAGTTGATCTGCAGGCGCTTGCTGCCTTCTTCCTCGACGATCTCGTACACGCCGGCCGGGCAGAAGCGGGTGCAGGGGTTGCCGTATTCCTCGGCGCATTGGGTGATGCAGATGTTGGTGTCGGCGACCTTGAGGTGCACCGGCTGGTCTTCGTCGTGCTCGGTCGCGGCGAAGTACACCGAGGCCAGGCGGTCGCGCGGCGCCAGGGTGCGGTCGAGGTAATCGCGCTTGGGCTTTTCGGCCTCGCCGAGTTTCTGCAGCGACGACCAGTCCGGCTTGTTCTTCAAGGTCCACGGCGACAGCCCGCCGGTGACGGTTTCCCAGGCGGCGTTGAGCATGCCGAACCACAAGCCCTTCTTGAACGCGGGCTTGATGTTGCGGACCTTCTTGAGTTCGGCCATCGCCTCGGACGCGCGCAGCTTGGCGTCGAAGCCTTCCGCCGCGAGTTCGGCCGCGACCAGATGCTCGGCGGCGAGCATGCCGCTGCGGATCGCCTGATGGGTGCCCTTGACCTTGGGCACGTTGAGCAGGCCGGCGGTGTCGCCGATCAGCAGAGCGCCGGGCATCTCGACCTTGGGCAGCGATTGATAGCCGCCGGTGACGATCGCGCGCGCGCCGGCCGAGACCAGGTTGCCGCCTTCCAGTAGCGGCTTGACCATCGGGTGGTTCTTCCATTGCTGGAAGGCTTCCCACGGTTTGTAGTCCGGGTCGCGGTAATCCAGGCCGCTGACGTAGCCCAGGGCGATGCGGCCCTTGTCCAGGTGATACAGGAAGCTGCCGCCGTAGGTGTGGCTGTCGGCCGGCCAGCCGAAGCTGTGGACGATCTTACCGGGGCTGACCCGGTCCTCGGGCACCTGCCACAGTTCCTTGATGCCGATCGAATAGCCCTGCGGGTCGCTGTCGGCGTCGAGCTTGAAGCGCTTGATCAGGCGCTTGGTCAGATGCCCGCGCGCGCCTTCGGCGAACACGGTGACCTTGGCGCGGATGTCGATGCCGGCGGTGAAGCCGTCCTTCGGCGTGCCGTCCTTGGAGATGCCCATGTCGCCGATGCGCACGCCGGCGACGCGGCCGTCGGGGTCGTGCAGGGTTTCGGCGGCGGCGAAGCCCGGATAGATCTCCACGCCCAGCGCTTCGGCCTGCGGCGCCAGCCAGGCGCACATCGCGCCGAGGCTGACGATCACGTTGCCGTGGTTGTTCATGCCCGGCGGCACCGGCAGCTTGCGCCCGCCGGTCTTGGTCAGCAGCCAGAACTCGTCGTCGGTGGCCGGCACGCAGATCGGCGGCGGGTTGTCGCGCCAGTTCGGCAGCAGCGCGTCGAGCGGGCCGGTTTCGATCACCGCGCCGGACAGGATGTGGGCGCCGATGGTGCTGGACTTCTCGATCACGCAGACCGAGATCTCCGGATTGAGCTGCTTGAGCCGGATCGCGAACGACAGCCCGGCCGGACCGGCGCCGACGGTGACGACGTCGTATTCCATGACGTCGCGTTCGATCTCGATGGCTGGCGTGTCGGACGGCTGGACCGTATCGATCGGCTGTTCGCTCATGCTGGCGGTACTCGTGCGTGCAATCCCGGCATTGTCGCGGGTTTGCGCGGGCGGCGCCATTTCAAACGCCGGCACGGTGAACGATTGAGCTGTTTTAAACGGAACGCGGCCGGTGTTTTGGGCCTTGCGTGGGCCATTGGCGGCGGGGTTTGGGTCCGATCCGGTGCCGCCGACGGGCCCAGCGAACTGTGCAGGAATCGGATCGCGGCGCGCGCCGGACGCGTGCTAGCGTCCGCCCATGCCCTGGACCCGACTGCCGCTGGAAGACGCCGAACTGGCTTACCATCCGAACTGGCTGGACGGGGAGGCCGCGGACGCGCTGTATGCGGCCTTGTTGCAGCAGGTGCCGTGGGAGGTGCATCGCATCCGCCTGTTCGGCCGCGAGCACGATTCGCCGCGGCTGAGCAGTTGGATCGGCGACGCCGACGCGCATTACCGCTACTCGGGCGCCGACTTCCAACCGCATCCCTGGCCGCGGCCGCTGCACGCGGTACGACAGCGGCTGGCCGAGGAACTGGGCGCGCCGTTCAACAGCGTGCTGGCCAATCGTTACCGCGACGGCCGCGATGCGATGGGCTGGCACAGCGACGACGAACCCGAACTCGGCCGCGCGCCGTTGATCGCCTCGTTGAGCCTGGGCGCGACCCGGCGCTTCACCTTCAAACACCGCCGCCGTGAGGGCCTCAAGGGCGAACTGGCGCTCGGCCACGGCAGTGTGCTGCTGATGTCGGGGCCGACCCAGGCCAATTACCGGCACGCCCTGCCGCGCACGGCCAAACCGGTGGGGGAGCGGATCAATCTGACGTTTCGGGTGATCGGGCGGCGGTGAAGGGCGCAGTCCAGGAGGGGATTTCGAAGATGCCCGTATCGCGCGTGGCCTGATACGAAGCGTGCGAAACGCTGTCTCGAACCTGCCGCCACGCTCACTGCCACACGACGGCGTACACGAATATCGGCAGCGTCATGAGACATGCCGTCAGCGCGCAGCGATTGAACCAGTCGCGCCGGCGCGGCCACGCGGCGCCGGCGATGGCGGCCACAGCGGCCAGCAGCAAGGGCCCGAACAGATAGGTGTGGGCATGCAATCGTCTTAGCGTGATGGGATCAAGAGCGAAGTTCTGCTCGTTTACGCCGTATTGGGCCAGGTTCGAGCGAGCGTATCCGGCGATCAGCCAGGCCGTCAGGGTGAGCAAGGCGACGACGCCCAAGCAGACCGTCGCAAGCCACGCGTTTGGCGTGCCGGGCGGTAGCGCGGCCCGTCCGGTTTGGTACGGGTTGTTCATGGCGTCGGACGGGCGCGGGTCAAACCGAATGCCGCGCGGCGACTCAGCGCTTGTGCGTCTTCTCGTGCACGTCGCCCGAGGTCAACGTCCACCCGGCGATCTCGCCGGTGACCGTTTCCAGCGCGCGTCCGAACGCATTGACCACGTCCGGCACCGCGGTGGTCGCGGCCGCTTGCGCCTGCAGGAAGGTGCGCGAAGCGACAACCTTCTGGTCCGAGCTGTGGATCAGCTTGGCGTTGATCTCGATCGTCGCCGACGGCAGCGCCGCGTCCTGGCCGTAGTCGGATTCGAACCGGCGCAGGTCGAGCACCAGCTTGTAGTCCGCGCCGATGCCGCTGCCCTGGCGCGCGACCGCGGCGATCTTGCCGGAGTCCTCGAGCGTGCGCAGCAGCGAATCCTCGATCATGCTGCTCGGCAGCTTGGCCCAGGCCGCGCCCTTGTACACCTGGATCTCGTTGCCGCTCGGACGCACCGCGATGCGCAGGCTGTCGATCATGCGCGCGGCGTTGGGCGCGCTCAGCGACAACTGCCAGTTCGCGCTCGGCCAGCTCGGATCGGCCGGCACGCGCGGATCGGGGGCGTACTGCACGGTCGGCGCCTTGGGTTTTTCGCCGAGGATCGACGAGCAGCCGCTCAAAGCGAATGCGGCCAGCAGGGCGGCGGACAACCACCCGAAGTTACGCACGCGAGCGGAATTCCTGGAAGCGAAACGGCCGCGAGCCGAAATCGCGCAATCCAAATTCTGGTTCATATCCGTCATGCCGATAATCATGTCGTGGCTTTCACCGCGAGCGGCGCCCACCGATAAGTCGATAACCCGCTTCATTTCGGCTCGAACTCCTTGGTCGCATCGCGTCCCAGCAGATACCGGGTCGGGTTGTTGTCCAGGCGATCGCTGATCCGGCGCAGATCGCGCACCAGCGAACGCAGCTCGCTCAGGGTCGGGCCGAGTTGGGCCAGGCCGTCGTTGGCGAAGCTGCCGATCGCGGCGCGGTTGTCGTTGAGGATGCCGTTGGCGCCGGTGGCGGCCGAGTCGAGCTTGGTCAGGGTGCTGTCGAGCTTGTTGATGATGCCCGGCAGCTTGCCGGCGAGTTCGCGATCGACCGTCTCCACCGCCTTGTTGGTGGTGGCCAGGGTCTGGCTGAGCTGTTCGCTGGACTTCTTCGCGTTGGCGATCAACTCGCGCAGGTCGCCGCGTTGGTCGGCGATCGAACTGGTCAGCGATTCGATGTTGGCCAGGGTGTTGGACACGTGCTTGACGTTGTCGTCGCTGAGCACCTGATCCAGGCGCGCGACCAGACGGTTGGCGGTGTCGGCGATGTTCTGCAGCGCCGAGGCCTCGGTCTGGATGATCGGGATGTCGCTGCTGCGTTCGGCGTCGGCCAGCGCCGGGCTGTTGGGGCTGCCGCCGGTGAGCTGGATGATCGGGCTGCCGGTGATGCCGGTCAGCGACAGCTTGGCGCGGGTGTCGGTCTTGATCGGCGCGTCGGCCTGCAGGCGCAGCTTGGCGATGACGCGGCGCGGGTCGTCCGGCGCCAAGCTCAGCTGCTGCACGGTGCCGACCGAGATGCCGTTGTACTGCACGGTGCTGCCTTCCGACAGGCCGGTGACCGGTTCGTTGAAGATCACCGCGTATTCGCGCCAGCTCTTCTCCGAGGAGTACTTGGCCGCCCACAGCGCGAACAGCAGCAGGAACAGCGTCACGATGATCGTGAACGCACCGATGAGGACGTAATTGGCCTTGGTTTCCATCAGGCACCTTCAAGCGATGAAGCGGCAGCCGGCATCATGCCAGCATGGGGTAGGTAAACGCGGTGAAATGAATCAGGTTGAGGCCGAAGTGGGCGAGCACCGCGCCGAGCAGGCCGCCCTTGCGGTAGGCCCAGCCGTAGATCAGTCCGGCCAAGCTGGCCAGCAACACCCAGCGCCAGCCGCCGCCGGCATGCACCAGGCCGAACGCGAGCGCGGCCACGAAGGTCGCGTAGATCGGTCCATGCCGGACCTCGCTCCAGCGCCGCTGCAAGGCGTGTTGCAGATAGCCGCGGAACATCGCTTCTTCGGTCAGCGCCACCAGCAGCAGATTGTTGAGTGCCCACAGCGCGCCGAACGCCGGCCATTTCGGTGCCCAGGCGACCGCGTTCATCGCCAGCGCCAAGCCCAGGCACAGCATCGCGGCGAGCAGCGCGCCGATCAGGCCGGCGGCCAGCGAGGCCGCGACCGGACGGGTGCCGTCGCCCTCGCCAAAGCGACGCAGCAACGGCCAGCACAGCAGCAGCCAGAACCCGGCCAGCGGCTTGTCGAAATTCAGGTACAGCGACATCGGCGCCGCGTCGGGCGTCAGCCGCAGGTCGCTGATGAGTTGCGGGTTGTGGAAGCCGGGCATCAGATGCAGCCCGAGCGCGAACGCGACCAGCACGAACAAGACGTGGCCGGCGATGCGCGCGCCCTTGGCCCGCGCCGGCAATACCAGCCACGCGGCCAGGCCGAGCAGGGCGAACGACAGCAGCGCCAGCGGATCGAATACGCCGCGGATCAATCCCGCGATGGCGACCGCGCCGAGCAGCACGTATACCGCCGAGCGCGCCTTCGGCCACCACAACAGCGCCGCGGCCAGACACAGCACCGCCCAGATCGACACGCTCCACAGCGTATCGGGATGGGCGAGCAATCCGTTCATCGCGCCGGCGCATCCGGCGTCCGCCGACCGGCGTCGTCCACGTTCTTGTCGCGCGCGACCTGCGCGGCGCGCGCGCGCGGGCCGTGGAAATATTCCTGCACCCACGGGTGATCGAGTTTCTCGACCTCCTCGATCGGCGCGCAGGCGATCACCTTCTTGTCGGCGAGCACCGCGATGCGATCGCAGATCGCGTACAGCGTGTCCAGGTCGTGGGTGATCAGGAACACGGTCAGGCCCAGCGCCTGCTGCAGGGTGCGGATCAAGCGGTCGAACGCGGCCGCGCCGATCGGGTCCAGGCCGGCGGTGGGCTCGTCGAGGAACAGCAGCGGCGGGTCCAGCGCCAGCGCGCGCGCCAGGCCGGCGCGCTTGCGCATGCCGCCGGACAGCTGCGACGGCAGCTTGTTGATCGCATCGGCCGGCAGACCCGACAGCTTGACCTTGAGCAGCGCCAGTTCGTAGCGCAGCGAATCGGGCAGGTCGCCGTGGTATTCCTTGAGCGGCACCTGCACGTTTTCGCCTACGGTCAGCGACGAGAACAACGCGCCGTCCTGGAACAGCACGCCGGTGTTGCGTTCGATCTGGCGGCGCATGCGCGGATCGGGATTGCGCGCGTCGATGCCGAGCACTTCGATCTCGCCGGCGTTGGGCTTACGCAGACCCAGGATCGACCGCATCATCACCGACTTGCCGGTGCCCGAGCCGCCGACCACGCCAATGATCTCGCCGCGCTTCACGTCCAGGTCGAGGCCGTCGTGAACGACCTGGTCGCCGAATTGGTTGACCAGGCCGCGGATGCGGATGATCAAGTCGTCGTCGGCTTTGCCGTCGACGACCTCGGGAATCGGGAATCGAGAATCGGGAATCGTCACAGCGACTTCCCCGCGACCGGAACGAGTGCGCACGGACCTCGCCTTTCAACGATTCCCGATTCCCGATTCCCCATTCCCGGCGCGATCACCAGCCCATCTCCATGAACCAGATGGCGAAGAACGCATCGAGCACGATCACCAGCGAGATCGACTGGACCACGCTGGAGGTGGTGCGCTCGCCGACCGACTGCGCGGTGCCCTGGACCTGCAGGCCTTCCAGGCAGCCGATCAGGCTGATCAGCAGGGCGAAGATCGGCGCCTTCGACATGCCGACCAGAAAGTGGCGCAGCTGCATGGTCTCGTGCATGCGCGCGAGGTATTGCTGCGGCGGAATGTCCAGGCCGTAGGCGCCGACGGTCAAGCCGCCGAGCAGGCCGGCGATCATCGCCACGAACGTCAGCAGCGGCAGCATCACCAGCAGCGCCAGCACGCGCGGGATCACCAGCAGGTCGATCGGGTCCATGCCCAGGGTGCGGATCGCATCGACTTCCTCGCGGCTGACCATCGCGCCGATCTGCGCGGTGAACGCGCTGGCGGTGCGGCCGGCGAGCACGATCGCGGTCAGCAGCACGCCGAACTCGCGCAGGAAAGCGATGCTGACCAGTTCGACCACGAAGATGGTCGCGCCGAAATCCTTGAGGATGGTCGAGCCCAGGAACGCCACCACCGCGCCGACCAGATAGCACAGCAGCGCGATCAGCGGCACCGCGTCGAGGCCGACCTGTTCCATGTGATGCACGGTCGCGGTCGGGCGGAAGCGGCCCGGGCTCTTGAACAGCCGCAGCATCTTGACCAGGGTTTCGCCGAAGAAGGCGACCAGGGCCAGCACTTCCTTCCAGTTGTCGGTGACCGCATAGCCCAGGCGCGCGAGCGCGGCTTCGAAGCCGTACTCGCGCTTCTTCTTCGGCCGCTCGTCGGCCACGTCCTCGATCGCGCTGACCAGCGCGCGGTGGCTTTCGTGGAAATTGAACGCGGCGTCGAAGTCGAGATCGTGGCGGCGCGCATAGCGCATCAGCTGCAACACGCCGACCGAATCGAGCCGCTCGACCCCGCTCGCGTCGACTTCGGTGGTGCCCTCGGGCGCCTGCTTGAGCGTCTCGCCGATGGCGACCGCATGTTCGAGGGTCCAGCATCCGGAAAGGCGTAGCCGCGAAGGCGTGGAGCCATCGGCGGTGAGTTCCGGTGCGTGCGTGGTCGATAGGGTCATAGGGCCTCGGCGGGAGGATACAGGCTAGGGATGACGAGGTGAGGGCTGCGTGGATCGGGCTGGGGCCGCCTGAAATCGGGTGTGTGGGAAGTTGGAATCGAAAACGCCTCGTCGTGTCGGTTTCTCGGCACTTCCGATTCGCCATCCCCGATTCCAGATTCCCGGCTTCCCGCCTTTTCCCTTAACCCCGGCGCGAGCCCGCTGCCCAGCGACGCAATCGCGTGCCATGCTTTCCGACTATGTCGACCCCGCATCCGCTCAGTGCCGCCAGCTACGCCGCCCGCATCGCGTTCGTGGTCGAGCTGGCCGAGCGTCTGCACAGCTACGGCACCACCGCGCAGCGGCTGGAGGGCGCGGTGAGTTCGGTGGCGCAGAAACTGCGCCTGGAGTGCGAGCCGTGGTCGAACCCGACCGGCCTGATCCTCACCTTCAGCGATCCCAACCGGCCGCTCGGCGACAGCGACACCACCCGGGTGATCCGGCTGCCGCCCGGGGAGAACGACCTGTACCGGCTCAGCGAAACCGACCGCATCGCCGAGGAGGTGATGGCCGGCCGACTCGATCTGGCCGCCGGCCACGCCGCGCTGGAGACCCTCGACCGCCCGCGCAGCCTGCGCTGGCGCTCGATGCAGGTGATCGCTTACGGCCTGGCCGCGGGCGCGGTCGCCAGCCTGTTGCGGCTACCGTGGCTGGACATCGGCGTGGCCGCGATCAACGGTTTGATGATCGGCCTGCTGGTCGACATCTCCGGCCGCCGGCCGCGGCTGCGCGAGGCGCTGGAGGCGATCGCCGGCATGTTCGCCGCGCTGACTGTGTTGCTGGTCGCCAATTTCATCGCCCCGCTGAACCAGAACACGGTGATCATCGCCTCGCTGATCGTGCTGCTGCCCGGTCTGGCGCTGACCAACGCGGTCAACGAACTGACCAGCCAGCATCTGGTGTCGGGCACGGCGCGTTTCGCCGGCGCGGTGACCACGGTGGTGAAACTGGCGGTCGGCACGGTGATCGGGCTTTACCTGGCCGATCTGGTCGGGCTGGAGCCGGTGGTGCGCGCCTCGCGTCCGCAAGCGCCGTGGGTCGAATGGGGCGGGCTGGCGGTGGCGTCGTACGCGTTCGCGGTGCTGTTTCGCGCCCACCGCGGCGATTACCTCAAGGTCATGGCCGCGGCCGCCGGCGGTTATCTGATTTCGCGTTTCGTCGGCCTGGCCTGGGGCAGTCCGGCGGGAATCTTCCTCGCCGCCCTGGTCATGACCGCGCTCGGCAATGCCTACGCGCGCTGGGGCAACCGGCCGGGGGCGATCATCCGCGTGCCCGGGATCATTCTGCTGGTGCCCGGCAGCGTCAGCTTGCGCGGGCTGCTCACGATGATCCAGCAGCAGGACGTCAACGTCGGCCAGGACGCGGTGCTGGCGGTGCTCAATATCCTGCTCGCGCTGATCGCGGGGCTGATATTCGGGAATTTGCTGTTGCCGGCTCGGCGGAATTTGTGAGGGGCCGGGATTGGGGATTGGGGATTTGGGATTGGCAAGAGCGAGAGCGGTCGCGGCCAAGGCACTGCCTATGACTTGGCTTTTTGCGGATCCCTAATTCCGGCTCCAAGCCTTTGATCTGGCTTTTGCGAATCCCTAATCCCTAATCCCGAATCCCCAATCCCGGCTCCAATGAAAACGCCGGCTTAAGGCCGGCGGTTTCGTCGATTCTGGTTTTCAGTCCCGTTACTTGATCAGGAAATCTTCCAGCTTCTTGCCCTGCGCGGTGTAGGCGGCCAGCCAGCGCGGCTGCTTGCCGCGGCCGGTCCAGGTTTCGCCGGTGTTGGCCGGGTTCTGGTATTTCGGCGCGACCTTGCCCAGCGGCTTGCGCGCCTTGCGCGCGGCCGGAGCGGCCTTGGTGGCGGCCTTGCTCGCCTTCGGTCCGCGGGTCGCCGGAGCGGCGTTGCCGAACAGCTCTTCCAGGGTGTAACCCTCGGTCTTGAGCAGGGTGCTGATTTTCTTGCGCACGGCCGCGATGGGTTTGCGCTTGTTCAAGGTGGTCTTGCGCTTCTTGGCCTGGCTGATCAGGGATTCGAGTTCTTTCGCGGACAACGTGGAGAGATCGATCGACATGTAGCCTCCGGGGAGTATGGTCGGAAATGACGGCCAGTCCCTGGCGCGCGGCAGCATAGTAAGGGCAGGGAAGTCTGCCGTAAATGCGCCGGAAGATATACACGAATATCGACCGCTAAAGCCAGTGGCGCGCGCGCGGGAATGTGTGGCCGCGCAAACGGTTTAAACAAATATGTGCAAGCGCGGGCGTCGTCCCCCGTCGCCGAGGCTTGCGTGGCGAGGGTTTGGGTCGATTGCATGAGGTGGCGGGCGCGGACCGGACTCGCCGATCGAGCGCGCGGGATTACGGCGCTGTTTGAAACGACCTATCGAAACGCGGGTTATCCAAACGCGTTTGCAACCGGCGCGGCTCGAGTATCGGGCCTATATACCGAGGTTTTTCGAAGTAGGCACGAAACGTGCTTGGGGTGGTGCGAAACTTCGGGCGTCGCGATTACCCCGCCGCCGCGGGCGGGGTAATCGGACATATCGTCGCCGTGCTCGTCGGCGGTATCGCCGCCGCCGCCGGGCTTACTGCGACAGGCCGCCGATCCGGGCCAGGACCGCGGCGCGGTCGAGATTCTCCGCTTCGCTGGCGCGGCGGTGGCGGTATTCGAAACTGCCCGCGGCCAGGCCGCGTTCGGACACCACCACGCGGTGCGGCACGCCGATCAGTTCGATGTCGGCGAACATCGCGCCCGGGCGCAGGCCGCGGTCGTCGAGCGCGGCGTCGACGCCGGCCTTGACCAGGTCTTGGTACAGCGCCAGCGCGGCCTCGGCCACGGCCGGGTCGTTCTTCGGGTTGATCACACACACCACCGCCTGCCACGGCGCCATCGCCTCGGGCCAGGCGATGCCGGCGTCGTCGTGGTTCTGCTCGATCGCCGCGGCGACGATGCGCGACACGCCGATGCCGTAGCAGCCCATGGCCGGGGTGGTGGCCTTGCCGGTGTCGTCGAGCACGGTCAACTTCATCGCCTCGGCGTACTTGCGGCCGAGCTGGAACACGTGGCCGACCTCGATCCCGCGCGCGATGCCCAGGCGGCCCTGGCCGTCGGGCGAGGGATCGCCGGCGACTGCGTTGCGGATGTCGGCGACCTCATTGGGTTCGGCCAGATCGCGGCCCCAGTTGACCCCGGCGAGGTGGTAGCCGTTTTCGTTGGCGCCGACCACGAAGTCGGCCATCGCCGCGACGCTGCGGTCGGCGATCACGCGGATGGTCTTCGCGGGCTTGACCGGACCCAGGAAACCAGGCTGCGCGCCGAGGTGTTCGACGATCTCGGCCTCGGTGGCGAGGCGATACTCGGCCAGGCCGGCGAGCTTGGACAGCTTGATCTCGTTGATCGCGTGGTCGCCGCGGACCAGGGCCAGCGCGAATTGCGGCTTGCCGTCGGCGTCGCTGCCGACGATGGCGATCGACTTGACCGTGCGGGTCAGGGCGATGCCCATCAGCGCGGCGACGTCCTCGCAGGTCTTCTGGGTCGGCGTGTCGACCTTGCGCAGGTCCTCGCTCGCGGCCGCGCGCGGGCCCGGCGACACCGCTTCGGCCAGCTCGACGTTGGCGGCGTAATCCGAGCCGTCGGAGAACGCGATCGCGTCCTCGCCTGAATCGGCGAGCACGTGGAACTCGTGCGAGGCGCTGCCGCCGATCGCGCCGGTGTCGGCGAACACGGCGCGGAACTTCAATCCCAGACGGGTGAAGATGCGGCCGTAGGTGTCGTACATGTTCTGGTATTCGCGACCGAGGTCGGCGTCGGTGACGTGGAACGAGTAGGCGTCCTTCATCAGGAACTCGCGCGCGCGCATCACCCCGAAGCGCGGACGGATTTCGTCGCGGAACTTGGTCTGGATCTGATAGAAATTGACCGGCAGCTGCTTGTAGCTGGCCAGTTCGTTGCGGGCGAAGTCGGTGATGACTTCCTCGTGGGTCGGGCCGAAGCAGTACCACGCTTCCTTGCGATCCTTGATCTTGAGCAACTGGCCGCCGAATTTCTCCCAGCGCCCGGTTTCCTCCCACAGCTCCTTGGGCTGCACCGCCGGCATCAGCACTTCGATCGCGCCCGCGGCGTTCATCTCCTCGCGCACCGCGCGCTCGACCTTGCGCAGCACGCGCAGGCCCAGCGGCGACCAGGTGTACAGGCCGGCGGCGAGCTTGCGGATCATGCCGGCCTTGAGCATCAGCTTGTGGCTGATGATTTCGGCTTCGGCGGGAGTTTCCTTGCTGGTGTGGAGATGGAAGTGCGACAGGCGCATCGGCAGGGGTTCGCGGATGGGGAAAGCGAACAGTTTGCCAGTTGGGGCCGGGATTCGGGATTTGGGATTCGGGATTGGCGGGTTTTCGCCGTGGCGGACAGGGCGCGCGCAAACGAAAAACGCCGGATCGCCCGTGAGGACGACCCGGCGTCAGATCATCGAGTCGGATCGGTCGCGAGCAAAACCCGCCGTGACCAATCCCGAATCCCTAATCCCGGCTTCTCAGCTCTCCGCCTGCTTCTGCGGCGTAGGCCGCGGCGACGGCGAGGAACTGGCCGCGGGCGTGGCGCCGGGCGTGGCCGGGGCCGCGGCGGTGCAATTGACCCGGATCTGGGCTTCGGCGAGCTGGACCTGGGCGGCGCGCTGCTGCGCATCGAGCACGCCGTCGGCCTTGCCGTCGCCGTTGCTGTCCATGCCGACCGCGGCCGCGCTCTGCAGCTGCTTGAGGTTGGCGCGCGCGCCGGCGCACTGAGGGTTCTCGCCCGGCGCGGCGGTCGTGGCGGTCTGGGTCGGGGTGCCGGTGCGGTTCTGGATCACCCGGTTCTTGACCCCGGCCTGGCCCTGTTCGGGCGGCGGCGAGTCGGAGTAGTGGGTGACGCCCTTGGCGTCCTTCCACTGGTACAGCTCGGTGGCGGCGGCCGGCGCGACGGCCAGCAGCACCAGCAAAGCGGTCGGAACGGCGCGCAGGCCCAGCGCCGACAAGGCGCGGCGGGCGGAATAACGGGAGGTGCAGGACATGACGAGGCTCCGGAACGGGGCTGGCGGAACGAGCGGAAACTACGGTACAGCGGGGGATGCGAGATTGCAGCATCCTGCTCGGGCGCAGGCAAGCGCTACACTTCCCAGTTATGGAACCTCAACCCACGCCCCGCCCGCGCGGACGCGGCATCTATTTGCTGCCTAATTTGTTCACCACCGGCGGCCTGTTCGCCGGTTTCTACGCGATCATCGCCGCCACCCAGGGCCGTTTCGACGAGGCCTGCATGGCGATCTTCATCGCCGCGATCCTCGATGGCGTCGACGGCCGGGTCGCCCGGCTGACCAACACCCAGAGCGAATTCGGGGTCCAGTACGACTCGCTGGCCGATCTGATCAGCTTCGGCCTGGCGCCGGCCATGGTCATGTACCACTGGGCGCTGATCTCGACCAAGCTCGATGGGGTGATCCCCGGCAAGATCGGCTGGGTCGGCGCGTTCCTGTACGCCGCCTGCGCCGCGCTGCGCCTGGCGCGCTTCAATTCCCAGGTCGGCCAGGTCGACAAGCGCTGGTTCATCGGCCTGGCCAGTCCGGCCGCGGCCGGACTGGTCGCTAGTTTCGTGTGGACCTGCCACAGCTTCGACCTGGATGGCGAGCGCTTGCGCTACGCCGCGCTGACGCTGACCGTGATCGCCGGGCTGCTGATGGTGAGCCGGCTGCGCTATGTCAGCTTCAAGGGCAGCGGCCCGCGCAACGACCGGGTGCCGTTCCTGGCGGTGCTGATCGTGGTGGTGGTGGTGGTCGCGATCGCGATCGACCCGCCGCGCGTGTTGCTGGCGATCTTCGCGCCGTACGCCTTGTCTGGCCCAGTCCAGGCGCTGTGGCGCCGCATGCGTCGCACGCCGCAGGAGCCGCCGCCGCCCAGCCCCACCGGTGCGCCATGAGCGGGCTGTGGAGCGCGCAGCAGCGCGAATGGCTGCAGGCGATGGGGCATACGGTGATGAGCCTGGCCGGCAGCGAGCCGCCGGCCGAGGCGCCGATTGCGAATGCCGCGTCCGCCGATTCGGCCCGCGGCGCCGAGCCGGACGTGCGTGGATCGCAGCCGGCGCGCGAGCGCGTGGGGTCCGAATCCGTCGCGCCCGAACGTGGCGCATCCGAACGTGCCGCGGCCCACTCCGGCCAAACCGCGCCGCGCGCCGCGAACGCTGGCGACGACACGCCGACCTTGTTGCGCAACCTGCTGCGCGCCGCGCGCCGCGCCGCCGGCGATGCGCAAGTGCTGGCGCTGTTCGATCCGTCCTTGCGCGGCAACGCCGCGGCCAAGCGCGCGCTGTGGCCGCAGTTGCGCAAGCTGCGACGCACGGATAAGCGCGGATGAGCGCGCAGGCGTCGGAGTTCGATCCCGCCGCCGCGCCCCGCGCGTTGCGGCCGATGCGCGAGGACGACCTCGAACTCGTCCACGCCATCGAGATTCGCGCCTACGAATTCCCCTGGACCCCGGGCATCTTCCGTGACTGCCTGCGCGCCGATTACCCAGCCTGGGTGTTGACCGAGAACGAGCGCATCGTCGGTTACTTCCTGATGAGCCTGGCCGCCGGCGAAGCGCACGTGCTCAACGTCTGCGTCGCGCCCGAAGCGCATGGCCACGGCTTCGGCCGCAAGCTGCTGCGCGCGTTGCTGCATGTCGCGCGCGGCCGCGGCGCCGAGCGCGTGTTCCTGGAAGTGCGGCCGTCCAATCCCGGCGCGATCGCGCTGTACCACAGCGAGGGTTTCAACGAGATCGGCCGCCGCCCGCGCTATTACCCGGCACGCGGCGGACGCGAAGACGCTTTGGTGATGGCGATCGAACTATTGCCGAGCGAGTGAGCGCGCTCGATCCGCGCTCGAACGTGCGCGCGGTCATGCTTCGATCCATGCCGCGAATGCCGAAGACGCGCGAACGGTGATCGGGTTCGCGCAATGACGCCTACCGAATAGCCGACGGCTATCGCTGCCATCCAAACAAACGATTTTTCCCGATCGCATGCCTGTAGGACGCTGCCGCGCAGTCCCCACAGAGCCATGCCCATGCCCCATCGCAGTTTGATCGCGGCCTTCGTTTCCGCGCAGTTGCTTCTCTCCGGCGCCGCCTTCGCCCAGGCCGCGCCGCCCCTGACGCGCGACAACGGCGCGGTGGTCGGCGACAACCAGAACTCGCAGACCGCCGGCGCCGACGGCCCGGTCCTGCTGCAGGACGTGCATCTGATCCAGAAGCTGCAACGCTTCGATCGCGAACGCATCCCCGAACGCGTGGTGCATGCGCGCGGCACCGGCGCGCATGGCAGCTTCACCGTCACCGGCGACATCTCGCAATACACCCGCGCGAAAGTGTTCCAGCCCGGCGCCACCACGCCGGTGTTCGTGCGCTTCTCCACCGTGATCCACGGCAACCATTCGCCGGAAACCCTGCGCGATCCGCGCGGTTTCGCCACCAAGTTCTACACCAGCGAAGGCAACTGGGACCTGGTCGGCAACAACCTGCCGGTGTTCTTCATCCGCGACGCGATCAAGTTCCCGGACATGGTGCATTCGCTCAAGCCCAGCCCCGACACCAATGTGCAGGACCCGGCGCGGGTGTTCGATTTCTTCTCGCACGTGCCCGAAGCCACCCAGATGCTGACCCGGGTGTATTCCGATTACGGCACCCCGCGCAGCTATCGCGAGATGGACGGCAACGGCGTGCATGCCTACAAGCTGGTCGACGACAAGGGCGGCTACGTCTATGTCAAATTCCACTGGGACAGCCGCCAGGGCGAGCACAATCTGTCCGGCGCGCAGATCGCCTCGGTGCAGGGGCGCGATTTCAATCATCTGTCCAATGACTTGATGAAGGCGATCGAGCGCGGCGACTACCCCAAGTGGGACCTGTACGTGCAGATCCTCAAGCCCGATCAGCTCGATCAATTCGCGTTCAATCCGCTCGATGCGACCAAGGTCTGGACCGGCGTGCCCGAGGTCAAGGTCGGCACCATGACCCTGGACCGCAACCCGGCCAACATCTTCCAGGAAACCGAGCAGGCCGCGTTCGCGCCGGCCAATCTGGTGCCGGGCATCGAACCGTCGGAGGATCGGTTGCTGCAGGGCCGCATGTTCTCCTACGCCGACACCCAGTTGTATCGCGTCGGCACCAACGTCAATCAGTTGCCGATCAATGCGCCGAAGGTCGCGGTCAACAGCAACAATCAAGATGGCGAGCACAACAGCGGCGCGCGCAGCGGCAAGGTCAACTACGAACCCTCGCGCATCCAGCCCAAGCCGCAGTCCGATGCCGGGCGTTACAGCGCCTTGCCGCTGAGCGGCGCGACCCAGCAGGCGCGCATCGCCAAGACCTTGAACTTTCGCCAGGCCGGCGAGTTCTACCGCTCGCTGTCGGCCGACGAACGCAAGAGCCTGATCGCGAATCTGGCCGGCGACCTGGGCCAGGTGCGCGACGAGACCACGATGTACACGATGCTCTCGTACTTCCATAAGGCCGACGCCGATTACGGCACGCGTCTGGCGCAGGCGCTCAAGCGCGATGCGGCCAAGGTGAAGACCTTGTCGGATGCGTTGAGCGACTGATCGTTCGCGACATTCCGGCGCGAGGATCGGGCCGCCGCGCGTCCCGATTCATCGCTCCGGGTGGACCTCAAGCTTGCGCGCGTTGCTTACGCGCTTACATCACTTCCGCAACGCCGCATCCTTCGCGATGCGGCGCATCGAACCGGCGCGGCCGCGATGGCTGAGCGCCTGGAGACTTTCATGAATTTCATGTTGCTGAAACTCCCGGCAGGCGCGCTGCTTGCGTTTGCGATCGTCGCGGTGCCCGCGTTCGCGCACGATCCTGCGGGGCCGACTCAAGCCGCGGCGGCTGGCGCGCACGCGAACCCGCATGCCGCGACGCAACCCGATCAGGGCCATGCCGCGCCCACGGCTCATGCCACGCCCGCGATTGATTCGTCCCCGCTCGCGGCCCAGGACCTGAGTCGTTACCTGTTCGACGCCGCCCGCGCCGGCGATGTCGAGGTGCTCAAGTCGCTGCTGGCGCGCGGCGTGCAGGTCGATGCGCGCGACGAACGTGGTTCGACCGCGTTGATCCTCGCCGCGTACTACGGCAAGGCCGATGCGGTGCGGACCTTGCTGGACGCCGGTGCCTCGCCGAACCTGGGCGACAGCGCGCGCGGCAATACCGCGCTGATGGGCGCGTTGTTCAAGGGCGAGATCGAAAGCGCCAAGCGTTTGCTCGCGGACCCGCGCACCGATGTGAATGCGCGCAACGCCGCCGGCCAGACCGCGGCGATGTTCGCGGCCTTGTTCGGCCGCGCCGATCTCGTCGAGGCCTTGGCCGCTCGTCAGGCCGATTTCGCCCTCACCGATGCCAGCGGCGCCACCGCCGAAGCGCTGGCGCGCACGCAGGGCAATGCGGCATTAGCGGATCGGTTGGCCGCGTTGAGTCGGAAGCGGGGCGGCTGAAATTCGGGGAGCGGGATTCGAAAGCGGTGAGGGCCAACGCAGCGCGCAGTGTGGCGAGGCGCGCCAACAACGCTGAATGTCGCCGCGCCCTTCAAACCGAATAGAGTTCTGCCGGAAGGCCATTGAACGCCGGCCCGGCCATCGACGCGCCTTCGAGCGAGTCGACCTGATCGAGTGCCTGGCTGACCGCATTGACGATCGACGCGCGCGTGGCGATGGCGCGGAAACGATCACGCGGTCCGTCGTGATACATGCGTGTCGCCGCGACCGCGGCCAAAGCGAACAAAGGTTCGAGTTCGCACGGAATCGAACGCCATCCGCCGTCGGCGGTTTGCGCTGAAAAGGTCCGCGGCAGTTCCATGCCGGCGCAGTTCGGGATATGCGCGACCAGCACCAGACCGAAGGCCTCGGGAATCACGTCGACCAGCCGGCGCGCGGTCAGCGGATGCCCGGCCAACGCGAGCATGTCGGCTTCGATCGCGCTGTCCGTGCGTTCGCCGTGGCCGAACACCTCGATGGCCGACGCGACCAGTTCGGGTGTCAGCGCCAGCGGCGGCAGCGGGCCGTCGCCGCGCCCGTTACCGCCACGGCCCTTGAACCAGGCCAGCAGACGTCGCGGCACGCGCCGCTCAGCCCAGCTTCGCGCGCTGCGCGGTCAGCCCTTCAAGCTGCACGTTCCAGTCGACCAGACGCTTGCGCTCCTGTTCGACCACCGCCGCCGGTGCGTTCTGCACGAAAGTCTCGCTCGACAGCTTGCCGCGGCTCTTGCCGATCTCGCCGTCGATGCGCTTGATTTCCTTGTCCAGGCGCACGCGCTCGGCATCGAGCTTGTCGGCTGGCAGCGGCACCAGCAGGGTCAGCTCGCCGACCACCGCGGGCGCGGCCGGCGGCGTCGGCGCGCCGTCGTCGACGAACTCGATGCGGTCGATCTTGTTGAGGAACTTGAGCTGCGAGGCGAAACGCTCGGCGCGTACGCGATCAGACGCATCGCCGTTCACCAGCAACAGGCTCACGAAGTCCGAGGGCTTGACGTTCAACTCGCTGCGCACCTTGCGCAACGCCGACACCATCGCCTTGAGCCATTCGATGTCGCTTTCGGCCTGGGCATGGTCGCCGTCGAATTCGGACGCTTGCGGATACGGACGCAGCATCACCGTGGTTTCGCTGATACCGAGCTTCGGCGCGACCTGCTGCCACAGTTCCTCGGTCACGAACGGGATCAGCGGGTGCAGCAGCGACAGCAGGCGCTCGAGCACGTACAGCAGGGTGTGGCGGGTGCTGTCGGCGGCAGCGGCGTCCTCGCCTTGCAGCGCCGGCTTGGACAGTTCGACGAACCAGTCGCAGAACGCGTTCCAGGCGAATTCGTACAACGACTGCGCGAGCAGGTCGAAGCGGTAGGCGCTGAAATGCGTTTCCGCTTCGGCCGAGGTCTTGGCCAACTGCGCCAAGATCCAGCGCTCGGCGTCGGTCTTCGGTTGCGGCGCGCCGTTGAAACTTGCGCCTTCGGTGTTCATCAACACGAAGCGCGTAGCGTTCCACAGCTTGTTGCAAAAATTCTTGTAGCCCTCTGCACGGCTCAGGTCGAACTTGATGTCGCGGCCATGCGTCGCCAGCGCGGCGATGGTGAAGCGCAGCGCATCGGCGCCGAACGCGGGAATGCCGCCGGGGAATTCCTTGCGCGTGGCTTTCTCGATCTTCTCGGCGTGCTTGGGATTCATCAGGCCGGTGGTGCGCTTGTCGACCAGGTCTTCCAGGGTGATGCCGTCGACCAGATCGATCGGATCGAGCACGTTGCCCTTGGACTTGGACATCTTCTGGCCGAACTGATCGCGCACCAGGCCGGTGATGTACACGTCCTTGAACGGAATCTGCCCGGTGAAGTGGTCGGTCAGCATGATCATGCGGGCGACCCAGAAGAAGATGATGTCGAAACCGGTGACCAGCACCGACGACGGCACGAAGCGCTCGAACCCGCGCGCACCCATCGTCGCCTCATCCGGCCAGCCCATCGTACTGAACGGCCACAGGCCCGATGAGAACCAGGTCTCCAGCACATCGTGGTCCTGCTGCAATGCGACGTCCGCGCCGATGCCGCCGCGCGCGCGCGCATCGGCTTCGTCGCGACCGACGTAGATCTTGCCGTCGGCGTCGTACCACGCCGGAATGCGATGGCCCCACCACAGCTGGCGGCTGATGCACCAGTCCTGGATGTTTTCCATCCAGTGACGGTAGGTGTTGATCCAGTTCGGCGGGACGAAACGGATATCGCCCTTCTCCACAAGCTCCAGGCCACGCTTGGCCAGACCGTCCATCTGCACGAACCACTGGTCGGTCAGATACGGTTCGATCACCTGATTGGTGCGGTCGCCGCGCGGCACCTGCAGCTTGTGCGGCTTGGTTTCGACCAGGATGCCTTCGGCTTCCAGATCGGCAAGCACGACCTTGCGCGCTTCGTAGCGATCCAGGCCGACGTATTTCGCCGGCGCGTTGTCGTTGACCGCGGCGTCGGGAGTGAAGATGTTGATCATCGGCAGGCCGTGGCGCTGGCCGACCGCGTAGTCGTTGAAGTCGTGCGCGGGCGTGACCTTGACCACGCCGGTGCCGAACTCGCGATCGACATAGCTGTCGGCGATGATCGGAATCTCGCGCGCGCTCAGCGGCAGGGTGACGGTCTTGCCGATCAGGTGCGCATAGCGCTCATCGTCCGGATGGACCATGACCGCGGTATCGCCGAGCATGGTTTCCGGGCGCGTGGTCGCGACCACCAGGGTGGCGCTGCCATCGCTGAGCGGGTAGGCGATCGACCACAGGAAGCCGTCTTCTTCTTCGTTGATCACTTCCAGGTCGGAGATCGCGGTCTTGAGCACCGGGTCCCAGTTGACCAGGCGCTGGCCGCGGTAGATCAGGCCTTGCTCGTGCATGCGCACGAAGGCTTCGATCACCGCGTTCGACGCGATCGGGTCCATGGTGAACACCGAGCGCGACCAATCGCCGGAGGTGCCCAGGCGGCGCATCTGCCGTTCGATGGTGTCGCCGGACTGGCCCTTCCACTCCCACACTTTCTCGATGAAGCCGTCGCGGCCCAGACCGTCGCGGGTCAGGCCGTCGGCGCCGAGATTGCGCGCCACCACCATCTCGGTGGCAATGCCGGCGTGATCGGTGCCCATCTGCCACAGCGTGTCGTAGCCGCGCATGCGGTGGTAGCGGATCAACGCGTCCTGCAGGGTGTGCTGGAACGCATGGCCCATGTGCAGGGTGCCGGTCACGTTCGGCGGCGGCAGCAGAATGGAGTAGGGCTCGCCCTCGCCGCGCGGCTTGAATACGCCGCTGCTTTCCCACTGTTCGTACAGGCGGGTTTCGAACTGTTTGGGGTCGTAGCTGGGGGCGAGGGACATGAGGGCAGGGATTCGAGATTGGGGATTCGGGATTCGGAAGATCAAGAGCAGGGCCGGGTGGTTTTTCGAATCTCGAATCCCCAATCCCGAATCCCCGCTGCTCACATATCGTGCTTGTTCAAAGCCAGCCCGCGCGCCTGGTACTGCTTCCAGCGTTCGCGCAGCGGGCCGCGCGCTGAGTCGTCGGCGGGGACCACTTCGAGTACGCGCTCGAAGCCGTCGGCGACGGCGGCGTCGCGCAGGTTGATGACCAGCGCGCGCAACGCGGCCTGCGAGTCGGGCGCGGCGATCAGCACGTCGGCTTCGTCCTCGTCCTCGTCCATGCCGGCGATCTGGTGCGGAATGTAGGCGTCCTCGCCCATGTCCCACAGCATGTCGTCGAGCTGTTCGGCCTGCTCGGCGCTGCGCGCCAGGATCAGCGTGGACAGCCCGGCGTCGTGCGCCTTGCGCGTGAGCTCGCAGACCAACCGAAGCGGTTCTTGTTTGAAGCGCGGCGATTGGATCAGGTAGAAGTCAGCGCGGGGCATAGGGGCCGGGAATCGGGAATGGGGAGTGGGGAATCGGTTGAAGCGAGAAGCGAGGAGCGAGAAGCGAGGAGCGAGGAGCGAGGAGCGAGGAGCGAGGAGCGAGGAGCGAGGAGCGGCTGCGACGCAAGCGCTTTGCCGATTCCCAATTCCCGATTCCCGATTCCCGGCTCCTGGAGAAACAGGAACCGGTCGCGACGCAAGCGCTCTACCGATTCCCGACTCCCGATTCTCAATTCCCGTTTCGTTCCAGCAGCCACTGGCTCAGCAGGCCCACCGGGCGACCGGTCGCCAGGCCGCGCTTGCCTTCTTCGTTGGATACGCCGGCGATGTCCAGATGCGCCCAGCGCTGGCCTTCGGTGAAGCGCGCGAGGAAGCAGCCGGCGGTGATCGCGCCGGCCCAGCGGCCGCCGATGTTGTAGACGTCGGCGAAGGCCGATTCGAGCTGGGTCTGGTACTCGTCCCATAGCGGCAGGCGCCAGGCGCGGTCGAACACTTCCTCGCCGGCGCTGAGCAGTTCGGCCGACAGGTCGTCGTCCTTGCTCATCAGGCCGGTGGCGAACTTGCCCAGCGCGACCACGCAGGCGCCGGTCAGGGTCGCCACGTCGAGCAGCGCCTGCGGTTCGAAACGCTGAGCGTAGGTCAGCGCATCGCACAGGATCAGGCGGCCTTCGGCGTCGGTGTTGCCGACCTCGATGGTCTTGCCGGACATGCTGGTGAGCACGTCGGAGGGGCGATACGCGTCGGCGTCGGGCATGTTCTCGACCGCCGGCACGATCACCACCAGGTTGATCGGCAACTGCATGCCGACCGCCGACACGAACGCGCCCATCACGCTGGCGGCGCCGCACATGTCGAACTTCATTTCCTCGATGCCGCCCTGGACCTTGAGGTTGATGCCGCCGGTGTCGAAGGTGATGCCCTTGCCGACCATCACATAGGGCTTTGCGTCGCCGCCATTGTTGTACTTGAGCACGATCAGCTTGGGCGGATTGGCCGAGCCGCGCGCGACCGCGAGCAGCGAGCCCATGCCCAGTTCCTGCATCTGCTCGCGATCGAGCACTTCGCAGTCGGTGGTGTCGAAGCGGTCCGCGAATTCGGTCGCCTGCTGGGCCAGATAGGCCGGGTTGCAGACGTTCGGCGGCAGGTTGCCCAGTTCGCGCGCGAACTGCACACCGGCGGCGATCGCCTGGCCCTGGGCCAGCGCGGTCGCATCCGAGCCACTGATCGACAGCGTGCGCAGGCCGGGTTCGTCCCGGCTCTTGCCGAGCGCGGCCTTGCCGAGGGTCGCGGTGTAGCGGTAGCAGGCGTGATCGGCGGCGATCGCGGCCTGACGGATCGCCCAGGCGGCGTCGCGGCCGGCGACCGGCTCTTCGCTGATGGTGAAGATCGCGTGCGCGACCGGACCGGCCTTGAGCGCGCGCGCGGCATCGCCGACCGCCTTGAGGTACTGGGCGACGCCGAACTTGCCGGCCTCGCCGAGGCCGACCACCAGCACGCGCGGCGAGGCCACGCCGGGCAGGTCGTGCAGCAGCGAGGTCTTGCCGGTCTTGCCGCTGATGTCGCCGCGCTCCAGCAGCGCGGTCAGGCGTCCGCCGCTGGCTTCATCCAGCGTTCGCGCGGTAGCCGTCAGGGTCTTGTCGGCAAAGGCGCCTACCACGACGCAGTCGGTTTGAGCGGCGGCGGACGCGTCGCGGTTCAGGTCGAATTCGAGGGTCATCCAACAGATTCCCGAGCAGATAAGAGGTTGTGTACGTACAATCGAACGGCTTTGCACAATGCGATGAACCGGGGCGAAGGCCGCGGAATCTGCATTGCCCATAACGCACCGGTGATCGCGTCAGAGGTGACTCTGGCACCAGCGGTCCGGCACCAGCGGTAAATCTGGGGCCTGTGCCGCGCAACCCCAACCCGGGGCGATCGCGGTCCGGCCGGCCGTCGAACGAACTCCCGAGTTTAAAGCAAGCCCGCCCGATGCCGAAGCCCAACCCGAAGCGCGCCTTCCGACCCGATGCTCAAGCTTGACCGATACCTCTCCGGCGAATTCGCCCAGGCGATCTTCGCCACCCTGGTGGTGCTGCTGATCGTAAGCGTCGGCGGCGCCTTCACCGATGTGCTCGAAGACATCGCCAAGGGCAAGGTCCCGGCCGGGATGATGCTCATCCAGCTGGGCCTGGTGCTGATCAAGTGGCTGCCGCTGATCCTGCCGCTGGCGCTGATGCTGGGGCTGATGCTCGGTATCGGCCGGCTCTATCGCGATTCGGAAATGCCGGTGATCTCCTCGATCGGCGTGGGCCCGCGCCGGCTGCTCAAGCCGCTGCTGCTGGTCGCCGGGCCGATCATCCTGCTGGTCGGGGCCTGCTCGCTGTGGCTGGGGCCCTGGGCCGACCGGGCCTCGCGGCAGATGATCAACGAGGCCAATCGCAGCCTGGTCGTGGCCGGCCTGGAGCCGGGCGCCTTCACCGGCCTGCCCGGCGACAACGGCGTGATCTATGTCGGCGCCATGTCCGACGACGGCACCCGGTTCGAACGCATCTTCATTTACCGGCACAAGCCCGGCCGCCAGGACGTGACCACCTCCAAGAGCGGCCGCCTGACCGTGGACGCCAACGGCGACCGCTATCTGACCCTCGACGACGGTTTCGAGGTCGAAGGCCCGGTCGACGGCAGCCTGAATTTCCGCCTGATGCGTTATGTCAGCAACGATGTGCTGTTGCCGGCCAGCGAGAACCGCTACGACCCCAAGTCGCCGGAAATGCTCAACACCCTGCAGCTGATCGGCGATCCCCGCCGCGAGGCCGCGGCCCAACTGCATTACCGGATCGCGCCGCCGCTGCTGGCGCTGGCGTTCGCGTTGCTGGCGGTGCCGCTGGCGCGCAGCACGCCGCGCCAGGCCCGTTACGGGACCATGCTGATCGGCTTTCTGGCGTTCCTGATCGGCAACAACTTCATGATGATGGGCACCGGCTGGATCGAGGACGGCAAGACCCCGGCCGCGCTGGGGCTGTGGTGGCTGACCTTGCCGATGCTGGCGGTGACGTCCTGGATGTATTTCCGTGACGGCCGGGTCGGCCGGCGCAGGGCGATCGTATGAAGCCGTTTCCGAAGATCCACGACGTCTATGTCGCCAAGGTCGTGCTCAGCACGGTGCTGCTGACCTGGGCGGTGCTGCTGGGCCTGGATTTCATGCTCAGCTTCGTCAACGAGTTCGGCGATGTCGGCAAGGGCCGCTACAGCGTGGTCCAGGCCTTGGCCTACATGCTGCTGACCGTGCCGCGCCGCGCCTATGCGCTGTTTCCGTACGCCTCGGTGGTCGGTTCGCTGATGGCGCTGGGGCAACTGGCGTCGACCTCCGAGCTGACCGTGCTGCGCGCGATCGGCCTGTCGCGGCGGCGCCTGAGCATCGCGGTGGCCGGCTCGCTGGCGATCCTGACCGTGCTGATGGTGATCAACGGCGAGACCGTCGCGCCCGAGGCGCAGCGTCGCGCCGAATCGCTCAAGGCCGCGGCCAAGTCCAACAACCAGGTCGTGGCCGAGTACTCCGGGCTGTGGGCGCGCGAGGGCGATGTGATCCTCAGCGCGAGCCAGGGCCAGGAGCGCAGCGCCGGCAACGACCGCTGGTTGGAACTGCGCAACGTCAGCCTGTACCAGTTCGGCGCCGATGGCCGCCTGGTCTCGATCGCGATCGCCGGCATCGCCGAGCACCGTCCCGGCGGCTGGCTGCTGCGTAACGTCACCCGCACCACTTTCCACGCCAAGTCGGCCGAGAAGGTGCAGATTCCCGAGGAGCGCTGGGAGTCCAAGCTCGACAGCTCGGCGTTGATGAGCGGCACCAATCGCCCGCGTTATCTGACCGCCAAGGCGCTGCACAAGGCGATCGAGGACCGTCAGCGCAATCAGCTCGATGCCGGCGAATTCGAAGCGCACTACTGGGGCCGCTGGTTCTATCCGCTCAATGTGCTGGCGCTGTGTCTGGCGGCGGTGCCGTTCGCCTTCGGCAGCCTGCGCAGCGGCGGCATGGGCAAGCGCTTGTTCATCGGCATCGTGTTCGCGCTGGTGTTCTGGCTGCTGCAGACCCAGTTCGTCGAACTGGCCAAGGTGTTCCGCTTCGACTTCCGCTTGGCCTATCTGGCGCCGACGGTGGTGATGCTGGTGGTGTCGACGCTGTTGTTCAGACGACGATCGGGTTAGCGCCAGCGGCTTGTTCGGGTCGTTAGCGTGTTGCCCTGAGGTGTGTGTGGCGTTCGGCTACGACGAGCCAAGCGACGCAACCACACGACCACGTTCGGCGATCGCAACGAATCGGGGCTCAAGCCCCACCCGCGCAAACCTCGTGGTCTGCGACGTTGGCTAGCGGCGCGATGCGACGCGCTTACTTGGTGCGCTTGGGCAACCGGATCGTGCGGGTCCCGCTCGCGCGATCGTGCCAAGTCAGGCGATCGCGGTCGAACCACGCCCACCAGAAGCCCAATCCCGCCGCGGCCAGCGACACAGTGCCGACGGCGTAACGCAGCCACAGCGCTTTCCAGCCGGGGGCTTGATCGCCCGGGCCGGTCACCTTCAGCCGCCACGGCCGCATGCCCAGAGTCTGGCCGCCGCGGCGCCAACTCACCGTCGTATAGGCGCCTGCGAGCAGCCAGCACACGGTCCACTGCACCGTCCACCACAAGGTGTAGGGGCGGATGTTTTCGTGGGTGTCGTGCCCGGCCAGAGTGAACGCCAGCACCGAGATCAGGCCGGTGGCCATCCACAAGGCCAGCACCGGCCAGAAGTCGTAGAACATCGACAGCAGCCGCCAGCCGATCAGGGCGGCGGGGCGGGCGGGCGCGGTGTCGGCGGCGGGGACGGTCGGGTCGGGCGAAGTCATCGCATCAGGATAAGCGAGGTCGGGTCGGGAACCACCCGCGCAGGCTTGCGGCGCGGGCGTTGCGCTCGCCGCCGCAGCGCTTGCCTGTCGCTTTCCCGCGCCCGCCGTCTTTGCCATTCCGCGGTCGTGGGCCGATCATGCCGGCATGAGTTCCACCACCCCCGCCGAACGCCGCGTCCAGGCCATGTCGCTGCCGCCGCTGGACGACGCCGACGCCATCGCCATCACCGCGTTCCTCGACACCATCTGGGCCGAGAACGGACTCGCGCGGCAGACCCTGGACAGCTACCGCCGCGACCTGGAGGGCCTGGCGCGCTGGCGCGACGGCGCCGGTCTGGCCGATGCCGATCGCACGGCGCTGTACGACTACTTGGCCTGGCGCGCCCGCGAAGGCTATTCGCCGCGTAGCAACGCCCGTCTGCTGTCGGCCTTGCGCGCGTTCTATGCGTTTCGGGTACGACGCGGTCACCGTCATGACGACCCCACCGCATTGCTGGCGCCGCCGAAGCTGCCACGCTCGCTGCCCAAGGCGCTGGCCGAAAGCCAGATCGACGCGCTGTTGAACACGCCCGACCTGGACACCCCGCTGGGCCTGCGCGACCGCGCCATGCTCGAGCTGATGTACGCCGCCGGCTTGCGCGTGAGCGAACTGGTCAACCTGCCGGCGACCGCGCTCAACCTGCGCCAGGGCGTGCTGCGGGTGATGGGCAAGGGCAGCAAGGAGCGGCTGGTGCCGCTGGGCGAGGAGGCCCAGCACTGGCTGGAGCGCTACCTCGCCCAATCGCGGCCGCGACTGGCCGGCAAGCGCGCGCTGGCGCCGTTGTTCATCGAAGCCAGCGGCGAAGCCCCGACCCGGCAGGCGTTCTGGCATCTGGTCAAGCGCAACGCGGTGCTCGCCGGAATCGACCCGGCCAAGATCAGCCCGCACGGCCTGCGCCACAGCTTCGCCACCCATCTGCTCAACCACGGCGCCGACCTGCGCGCGCTGCAGATGCTGCTGGGGCACAGCTCGCTATCGACCACCCAGATCTACACCTTGGTCGCACGCGAACACTTAAAAAAGCTGCACGCGCGACACCATCCACGTGGCTAAACGGAGCTGATTGCGTGCCAGCGTCGGCGGTCTGTCCGGGTCGGCTCCCGCAGCGGCGATGTCTATCCAGAAGCGGTGTCCGTTGCGATCTGTGTGACCCAGGTCGCGGAACGCGATCTGCGACGCCCCGCATGCCACCGGCGCTCGAACCTAATGCGCGCCGAGTTGTCGATTCGCTCACTTGTCATCAGGACCCGCAGCAGATGAAGCGCATCCTCATTACCGTGCTTGGCGCCGTCATCAGCCTGTCCGCCTGCGCCCAAGCGCCGCAGGGTGCCGCCGCGGCGGGCGGGACCGATCCAGTGAAGGACCGCGCGGGCGTGCCGGCGACCCCGGCCGGCACCGCGCCCCAGGTCGTCGCGGGCAGCGCCGACGCGCGCGCCATCGAGGCCATGCGCGCCCTCAACCCCAACGTCGCCATCGACAAGGTTGGCCCGGCGCCGATGCCGGGGCTGCGCGAAATCCTGGTCCAGGGCCAAGTGGTCTACGTCAGCGACGACGGCGGCTATTTGTTCCTGCCGGGCACCGGTGGCGCGCTGTTCAACATCAAGGGCAAGCGCAACGTGACCGAAGACAGCCTGGCCGGCATGCGCCGCGACCTGGTCAAGACGATTCCGGCCAGCGAGCGCATCGTGTTCGCCCCGGCCAATCCCAAGCACACCGTCACCGTGTTCACCGACGCGGAATGTGGTTATTGCCGCAAGCTGCACGGCGAGATCGCCGAGTACAACCGTCAAGGGATCGCGGTGGAATATCTGGCCTTCCCGCGCATGGGCATCGGCAGCGACGACTACAAGAAGATGGTTTCGGTGTGGTGCGCGGCCGACCGGCGCGAGGCGCTGACCGCGGTCAAGTCCGATCGCGCCGTATCAAGCAAGACCTGCAAGAACACGGTCGAGCAGCAGTACCAGATCGGCCAGCGCGCCGGCGTCGGCGCGACCGGCACGCCGACGATCCTCAACGCCGACGGTTTCCATGTCGGCGGCTACGTCCCGCCGGCGCAGTTGCGCGAGCGGCTGGACAAGCTGGCCGCCGAATCCGAGCGCGCGTCCAGGCCGGCCGCCGCGGTCGCCGCCCCGGCCGGCGGCGCGTAACCCCGGCGGCCCCGTCGCTCCCGCGGCTGCGCCGCGGTCAGTGCGACCCTTGTCGCGGAACACGGACTGCAAACCCGCTCCATGCCACAATCGGCTGAACCTGATGTCCCTCGGGCGGTCGAACGCCCACTCGCTCCCGTCAAGGATCCACAGCAAATGAAGCGCATCCTCCTCGTCCTGCTAGGCGCCATCAGCCTGTCCGCCTGCGCCCAGGCGCCGCAGGCCGCAGCCGCCAAGACCGATCCGGCCAAGCCCGCCGCGCAAGCGTCGAAGGGCGCCGCGCCGAAGGTCGAGGCCGGCAGCGCCGACGCGCGCGCGGTCGACGCCATCCGCACCCTCAACCCCAACGTCACCATCGACAAGGTCGGTCCGGCGCCGATGCCGGGCTTCCGCGAGGCGCTGGCCCAGGGCCAGGTCGTGTACGTCAGCGACGACGGCCGTTACCTGTTCCTGCCCGGTTCCGGCGGCGCGCTGTTCGACACCCAGGTCAAGAAGAACCTCAGCGAAGACAGCCTGGCGGGAATGCGCAAGGACCTGGTCAAGTCCATCCCGGCGAGCGAGCGCATCGTGTTCGCGCCGGCCAATCCCAAGCACACCGTCACCGTGTTCACCGACGTGGAATGCGGCTACTGCCGCAAGCTGCACAGCGAGATCGCCGAATACAACCGCCAGGGCATTGCGATCGAATACCTGGCGTTCCCGCGCATGGGCATCGGCAGCGACGACTACAAGAAGATGGTCTCGGTGTGGTGCGCTCCGGATCGCCGCAAGGCGCTGACCGACGCCAAGAGCGATCACGGCTCGGTCGCCAGCAAGGACTGCAAGAACACCGTCACCCAGCAGTACAACATCGGCCAGCGCGCCGGCCTGACCGGCACCCCGATGATCCTGACCGCCGACGGCGTGCAGCTCGGCGGCTACGTCCCGCCGGCGCAGTTGCGCGAGGCGCTGGACAAGCTGGCGGCCGAATCGAAGAAGCCGGCCGGCGCGGCCAAGCCGACCGCGGCGGTGGCCGCTCCGGTGGGCGGGCTGTAAGCCGAACGGTGCTTTAAACCGGGCCGCTCCGGTTCGTTCCGCGAAAAGGCCGCGCATTGCGCGGCCTTTTCGTTTCTGCCGGTTGAGGTCCCCCGGTGGCTGGCCTCAGGGCAGGGCGCCCGGAGGATCGACCCGTCCAGCGGTCCGCGACCCCATCGTCGTGTCGGCCGGGCACGCGGCCCAAAGCCCGGGCCCCGTTTTGGTTACAATACCGGGCCCTGCGTTGCACGGTTCCCCGGACATGATCGTCCTCGAGGGCCCCTCGGCCCTGTCTTCGTTCCGCCGCGAGCGTCTCCAAGCTCGCCTGTCCGCCCTTCATTCCAGCGTCCGCCTGTTAGACGCCTGGCCCGTGTACTGGGTCGAACCCGAAGCCGGCGCCTCGCCCGACGACGCGACCCTGCGTCGCATCCTGCAGGCCGAGCCAACCGAAGCGGTGCGCGAAAGCGGTGCTGTTTCGCGTTACGTAAGCCCGCGCCTGGGCACGCTCTCGCCCTGGGCCAGCAAGGCCACCGAACTGCTGCGCGGCGCCGGCCAGCCGGTCAAGCGGGTCGAACGCGGCACCCGCTACGACCTGAGCGGCTGGCCGAGCGACGCCGCCACCCAGGGCGCGCTGGCCAAGGTCCTGCACGACCCGATGACCCAGTCGCTGCTCGACACCAGCGACGACGCGGCGGCGCTGTTCTCGGTGCCCGCGCGCGGCGAGCTCGAGCGCATCGCGCTGGACGATCTGGAATCGGCCAATACGCGCCTGGGCCTGGCCCTGGCCGACGACGAAATAGGCTACCTGCGCGAACGCTACACCGCGCTGGGCCGGATGCCGTCCGACGTCGAACTGATGATGTTCGCGCAGGCCAATTCCGAGCATTGCCGGCACAAGATCTTCAATGCCTCGTGGACGCTCGACGGTCGCGAACAGCAGTACTCGCTGTTCAAGATGATCAAGCACACCCACGCGCAGACCCCGGAAAACACCTTGTCGGCGTACAGCGACAATGCCGCGGTGGTCGAAGGTTATCCGGCGCGCCGGTTCCGGCCGCAGCCGGGCAGCCAGGCCTACACGGCCGAGGCGCAGATCCCGTCGGCGTTCTGTATCAAGGTCGAAACCCATAACCACCCGACCGCGATCGCGCCGTTCCCCGGCGCCAGCACCGGCAACGGCGGCGAAATCCGCGACGAAGGCGCGACCGGGCGCGGCGGCCGGCCCAAGGCCGGTCTGTGCGGTTTCAGCGTTTCGCACCTGCGTATTCCAACCCTGCCGCAGCCGTGGGAAAGCGAACGTTCGCTCAACCCGCGCATGGCGCCGGCCCTGGAAATCATGCTCGACGGCCCGATCGGCGCGGCCGCGTTCAACAACGAATTCGGCCGGCCGAACCTGGTCGGTTATTTCCGCAGCTTCGAATTGTCCGAAGGCGAAACCGCCAACGGCACGCTGACCCGCGCCTACGACAAGCCGATCATGCTCGCCGGCGGCCTGGGCGCGATCGATCGCGTGCAGGTGGCCAAGCTGGGCTTGAAGCCCGGCCATGCGGTGATCGTGCTCGGCGGCCCGGCGATGCTGATCGGCCTGGGCGGCGGCGCGGCCAGCTCGGTCGCCTCCGGCGACAGCGCCGAGGACCTGGATTTCGCCAGCGTGCAGCGCGACAACCCGGAGATGGAACGCCGCTGCCAGGAAGTGATCGACCGCTGCGTCGCGCTCGGCGAAAACAACCCGATCGACAGCGCCCACGACGTCGGCGCCGGCGGACTGTCCAACGCGATTCCCGAACTGCTGCACGACTCCAACCTCGGCGGCGTGATCGATCTGGCGAAAGTGCCGAGCGACGATCCCTCCTTGTCGCCGATGCAGCTGTGGTGCAACGAATCGCAGGAACGCTACGTGCTGGGCCTGCCGGCCGATCGCGTGGCCGATTTCGCAGCGATCTGCGAACGCGAGCGCTGCCCGTTCGCGGTGGTCGGGTATGCGACCGCGGAAGAGCGTCTGGTGGTCGGTTATGGCGCGACGATCGAATCGGTTTACGGCACCGAAGCATCCCTTCTCCCGCTGGCGGGAGAAGGTGCCCGAAGGGCGGATGAGGGCAACGCAACCGCCGCGCACCCTCACCCCAACCCCTCTCCCGCAAGCGGGAGAGGGACTTCTGACTGGCCCATCGATTTCCCGATGGACGTCCTGTTCGGCAAGCCGCCGAAAATGCACCGCGATACCCGCCATCCCGCATCCGCGCCGTGGCCGGCGCTGGACTGGGACGGGCTCGATCTGCGCGAAGCCGGCCTGCGCGTGCTCGCGCACCCGACCGTCGCGGCGAAGAATTTCCTCATCACCATCGGCGACCGCACCGTCGGCGGCCTGGTCGCGCGCGATCAGATGATCGGCCCGTGGCAGTTGCCGATGGCCGATTGCGCGATCACCTTGAGCGACTTCGACGGCTTCGTCGGCGAAGCGATGGCGGTCGGCGAACGCACTCCGCTGGCGCTGCTCGACGCGGCCGCCGCGGCGCGCATGGCGGTCGGTGAAGCGATCACCAACCTGTGCGCCGCGCCGGTCGAATCGCTCAATCGCATCAAGCTGTCGGCCAACTGGATGGCCGCGGCTTCGCATCCGGGCGAAGACGCGCTGCTGTTCGATGCGGTCAAGGCGGTCGGCCTGGAGTTGTGCCCGGAGCTCGAACTGAGCATTCCGGTCGGCAAGGATTCGCTGTCGATGCAGGCACAGTGGAGCGCGAATCGGGAAGGCGCATCGTCGCCGGTCGCGCACAAATCCGTATCGCCGGTCTCGCTGATCGTCAGCGCATTCGCACCGGTGGTCGACGTGCGTCAGCAACTCACGCCGCTGTTGTCGCGCGAGGGCGACACCGAGCTGTGGCTGATTGGCCTGGGCGCCGGCAAGCAACGCCTGGGTGGGTCGGTGCTGGCGCAGGTGCATCCGCAGGCGGTCGGCAAGCATGCGGCGGACGGCGGCCTGCCGGCGTTCGCTGGACAGACCGGCGACGGCGCGCGGCATGAAAGCGGCGTGCCCGATCTCGACAGCCCGCAGCGTCTGCGCGATTTCTTCGAACTCATCCGCGATGCGCGCGAAGCCGGCCTGTTGCTGGCCTATCACGACCGCAGCGACGGCGGCGCGTTCGCGACCCTGGCGGAAATGGCGTTCTGCTCGCGCCTGGGCCTGGACATCAGCCTCGACGGTTGGGGCGAAGACCCGTTCCGCACCTTGTTCAACGAAGAACTCGGCGCGATCGTGCAGATCCACAACGACGACCGCGCCGAATTCGCCGACCTGATTTCGCGCCACGGTCTGATCGATTGCGCGCAACGCATCGCCAAACCGACCACGGCGCCGTCGATCCGGGTCAAGGACGACGGCAAGGTGCTGATGGAATGGCGCTGGGACGAATTGTTCGATGCGTGGTGGTCGACCAGCCATGCCTTGCAGAAGCTGCGCGACAACCCCGACTGCGCCGACGAAGAGCGCGCGATCGCGCGCGATTTCGCCGCGCCGGGCTTGAAGCCGAAATTGAACTTCGACCCGAACGAAGACATCGCCGCGCCGTTCATCAACACCGGCGCGCGGCCGAAGGTCGCGATCCTGCGCGAGCAGGGCGTTAACGGCCAGATCGAAATGGCCGCCGCATTCGACCGCGCCGGCTTCGAAGCCTTCGACGTGCATATGAGCGACCTGATCAACGGCCGCTTCGCGCTGGAAGACTTCAAGGGCTTCGCCGCCTGCGGCGGCTTCAGCTACGGCGACGTGCTCGGTGCCGGCCGCGGCTGGGCCACCAGCATTCTCGAGCGCAGCGCGTTGCGCGATGCCTTCGCCGAGTTCTTCGCGCGCGAAGACAGCTTCTCGCTGGGCGTGTGCAACGGTTGCCAGATGCTCGCCCAGCTCAAGCCGATCGTGCCGGGCGCCGAGCATTGGCCGGTGTTCCTGCGCAATCGCAGCGAGCAGTTCGAAGCGCGCCTGGGATTGCTGGAAGTGGTCGAATCGCCGTCGCTGTTCCTGCGCGGCATGGCCGGCTCGCGGATTCCGGTCGCGGTCGCCCACGGCGAAGGCCGCGCGAGCTTCGCCAACAACCTCGATCAAAGCGCCGCCGACATCGCGCTGCGCTACATCGACGGCGAAGGCCGCGTCGCCGAGCGTTACCCGCTCAACCCGAACGGCTCGCCCGACGGCATCGCCGGCCTGACCAGCCGCGACGGCCGCGCGACCTTGCTGATGCCGCATCCCGAACGCACCCTGCGCAGCGCCAATTTCAGCTGGTCGCCGAAGGACTGGGCCGGCGACTCGCCGTGGCTGCGCATGTTCCGCAATGCGCGGGTGTGGGTGGGTTGATTCGCTGGCTCACACAGATCCGCCGGTAATGCCGCGAAAGGCGCCTGAATCGGGCGCCTTTCGTTTTCCGGCGAGTCGAGTGCGTCCGCACCGGTCATAGCTGGCTGTTATCGTCGATTAGGTCGCAGCGATCGCTGCGTATCGCGTCTGCAACATGCGGCTTGCAGGCTGCGCTATGCCGCGGGCATGAACGCCGGCCTTATCGCAAAACCTGCTGTACGGGTCACGTTCGAGGAACGATTAGCACAACGCGAGACCGGTCGGCGGCGTCGACATGGCATGCATGCGTCCAAACTGTGACGGAACTTTCACTCCCCGCGTTGCTCGAATTGATGAATCCGAAGCCTTGCGACCGCGTTGCGGACACTGGCCGGTCCTCGAGCCTAGACCGCGGCGCAGCGCGCCGTGGCCGTCGGCTCAGGGCTGGTAGAGACCGCGAGCGAAACTGCTAAAGTCCAAGGTTCACGCGCAGGAGGGTGACGTGAACGCAGTAGCCGATTCGATCAATCCGACCATCGATCCGACCAACAACGCCGCCGGGCTCACCGGTCAGGCCGCGGTGGACGCACGCATCGTCGATGCGCTGGTGGCTAAGGGCCGCCTCAAGGAACCCGATCTGTCGCGCGCGCGGCGGTTGCAGGAGGAAACCGGCGGCAGCCTGCTGGCCTTGCTGGCGCGGCTGGGTCTGGTATCCGAGCGCGACCACGCCGAGACCGTCGCGGCCGCGCTGGACCTGCCGCTGGTCAGCATCAAGGACGCGCCCGAGCTGCCGCCCGAGGGCGTGGCGCTGACCCTCAAGTTCATGAAGCAGTTCGCGATCTGCCCGGTCGGCGAAGGCGAAAGCCACGTCGAGGTGCTGATGGCCGATCCGCAGGACGCCTATCAGGTCGACGCGCTGCGTCTGGCCACCCAGCGTGAGGTCCGTCCCTTCGTGGCGCTGCGTTCGGAGATCGGCGACCTGATCGAGCGCTGGCACGGCCAGGGCCGCAGCGCGATGGGCGCGATCGTGGAAACCGCCGAGGGCGAGGGCGCAGGCGATCTCGACGATGTCGAGCATCTGCGCGACCTGGCGTCCGAAGCGCCGGTGATCCGGCTGGTGAACCTGGTGATCCAGCGCGCGGTCGAGCTGCGCGCCTCGGACATCCACATCGAACCGTTCGAAAACCGCCTGAAGGTGCGCTACCGCATCGACGGCGTGTTGACCGAGGGCGAAAGCCCGCCGGCCAACCTCACCGCCGCGGTGATCAGCCGCATCAAGATCATGGCCAAGCTCAACATCGCCGAGCGCCGCCTGCCGCAGGACGGCCGGATCATGCTGCGCGTGCAGGGCAAGGAGCTCGACCTGCGCGTGAGCACGGTGCCGACCGCGCACGGCGAGTCGGTGGTGATGCGTCTGCTCGATCGCGAAACGGTGGTGTTCGACTTCTACAAGCTCGGCTTCACCGACGAATTCCTGCCGCAGTTCCAGAAGGTGCTCGACCAGCCGCACGGGATCATGCTGGTGACCGGCCCGACCGGCTCGGGCAAGACCACCACGCTGTACACCGCGCTGAGCAAGCTCAACACCAGCGACGTCAAGATCATCACGGTCGAGGACCCGGTCGAATACCAGATCGAGGGCATCAACCAGATCCAGGCCAAGCCGCAGATCGGCCTGGACTTCTCACATGCCCTGCGCTCGATCGTGCGTCAGGACCCGGACATCATCATGATCGGCGAAATGCGCGATCTGGAGACGTGCAAGATCGCGATCCAGTCGGCGCTGACCGGCCACCTGGTGCTCAGCACCCTGCACACCAACAACGCCGCCGGCGGCATCACCCGCTTGCTCGACATGGGCGTGGAGGACTATCTGCTGACCTCGACCATCAACGGCATCCTGGCCCAGCGCCTGGTGCGCAAGCTCGAACCGACCCACGCCGAGCGCTACCCGGCGTCGCCGGAGGAAATCGAGAAGTTCAACCTGCGCCGCTACCAGCCGCAGGGCGAGATCTGCCTGTACCGGCCCAAGCCGTCGGCGCTGGCGCCGAGCGGTTACCACGGCCGCACCACGATCATGGAATTCCTGGTCATGAACGACGACCTGCGCCGCGCGGTGATGCGTCACGCCGGCATGGGCGAGATCGAACAGATCGCGCGCGAGAGCGCCGGCATGCGCACCATGTACGAGGACGGCATCATCAAGGCGATGGCCGGGCAGACCACGATCGAGGAAGTGCTGCGGGTGACCGAGGATGCTTGAAGTCTCGGTTCAAGTGCTTTATCGAACGGCGAAACTTTCCAGGCGCGTTAAAGCAGTCGGTCGAAAGCCTCGGCTTTCGCTTCACCCGGCTGGTGCAGGCAACCTGGTGCCCCGATGAAAACTTGCGAGCCCGACTCTGACCGCATGCGGTTTTCGCACTGCTAAACGCTGGGCGTCGTTTTCTCTCGTGTCGCGAGAGATGCGATCACGATCAGCTAATATTTGCAGTCTTTATTTGTGCCGTGTGTGCGGCAAGGTTCGAGGTTTACTATATGGATGTTGAAATCCATCGGTTTTCGGTGCGTTCGCGCGGCGTCGGCTCTGTGGGTCTGCGGGTTTTAGCGGTCGCGATCGCATGCGCCATACAGGTTCCGGCGTGGGCCGCCTGCAGCAATAACTCGCCGGTCAGCGGCGAAACCGTGAACTGTGATTCGACCGCTCCTAATCCTCAAACCAGCGGGATAGTCGGCGGAGCTGGGGTCGATTCGGTGGTCGTGAACATTCAGGCCGGTTCGGAGATCAGTGTGATTCCCGATGCTACGGGGCTGGGCATCACTGCTACCGGTAATGCCTGGCGTATCAACAATAGCGGAAGCATCGTCAATAACAGCCTCAGTTCGCCTGGAGCGATCCGCATCCTCGGCGCCGACGCCAGAGTGGACAACATCGGTTCCATCAGGAGCCGATCGACCGCCGCCGAACTGGGTGCGCGCGCCGAGTTCATCAATTCCGGCGCCGTTTACGGCGAAGGCACCGCGATCGAGCTGGGTGATGACAGTCGCGTCGTGAACCGCGGTGACATCCGAGCGGCTCGCTTCATAGGTGTTTCGTTTCAAAACGCCGGACAGCTGATCAACGAGGCCGGTGCGACCATTACGTCCGACCGGGCTGTCGCGGTACGCGGCTCGAATGGATTGCAAATCGACAACCGCGGAACCATCGTGGGCGAAACCGCCGTGGGGATCGACGGCGGCGATTCCAGAATCACGAATTATGCCGGTGGTCTTATTGAGTCCAGGGTGTCCGATCACTATGCGATCGGATTGGGCGGCGGAAACGACAGCATCCTCAACAACGGCATGATCAAGGCATCGAATGCGATTTCGTTCGGCGCAGGCGACGACAGCCTGACCATGACGGGCGGATCGACGTTGGAGGGACGCGTCGACGGCGGCGAGGGTAACGATCGCCTGCGTCTGGAAGGCGGCAACAGCCTCGCATTGGCCTCTTTCCACGATTTCGAAACCATCCAGGCCGTCGCCGATTCGCGTTGGGCCCTGTCCGGCGCCGTGCAATCGGCCACGTCGCCGTTGAGCTTCGACATCGGCGAGCGCGCCCAGCTCGACTTGGCCGGCGCGGTCGGCGCGACCGCTCTGACCAAGGTCGGCGCTGGCGTTCTGCGTATTTCCGGCGATAGCGCCGCCAATGCCGGAGCCGTTTCGGTCAATGCCGGAACCCTGATCGTGGATGGCGCCTTGGGCGGCGATGTGCGCGTGGCTGCGGGTGCTGCGTTGTCCGGGGTGGGCCGCGTGGGTAGCCTCGCCAATGCCGGTACGCTGGCGCCGGGCAACAGTCTGGGAACCTTGAGCATCACGGGCGACTACCTTCATCAGGCCAGCGGCATCTTGCAGGTCGATGTCGACGCCGCCGGCGCTTCCGACCTGTTGCGGGTCGGCGGTAAGGCCACCTTGCAAGGCGGCCGGGTCGATGTGGTCAAGGCGCCCGGCCAGTACGCGGGCGGCACGCGCTATGTCTTGGTCGACGCCGCCGGCGGTGTCAGCGGCCAGTTCGCTCAGCTCACGCAGAATTCGCCGTTCCTGGATCTGTTGCTGTCCTACGACGCGCAACACGTCTATCTGGACGTTGCACGCAATCGCACCCGTTACGTGGATGTTTGCTCGGACTTCAATCAGTGTCAGTCCGCGGCCCTGGTCGATGCGATCAGCGTGCGCCAGCAGTTGGGTCCCGATACTGAAACCGTGCTCGATGAATTGAGCACGCTGGACGTCGGTGGAGCACGCTCGGCCTTGTCGAGTCTGAGCGGGAACATCCATGCTAGTTTCGCCAACGTGTTGCTGGATAACGCCGCGGAACGCACGCAGGCACTGTCCAGGCGGCTGTTGGAGCGGCGTGGCAGCGAAGACGAGCGCCACCGCGGCGGAGCCGGTTGGGTGCAGGTTTTTGGTGGTTCCGGGCAAATGGATTCCGAAGCCGCCGCGCATGGCGCCGACTACACGTCGCGCGGTATCGCGATCGGCATGGACGCCTGGTTGAATGAGCACTGGCTGTTGGGTGCCAGCGTGCATGCGGGCAATCTGGATGCCGACTTCGCGCGGGGCGAGCGTGGCGAGGCCGATACGCTGGGGTTGTCGTTGTACGGCGGCTATTCCGGCGCGCGCTTTTATGTCGATGGGGCGTTGAGCTATTCGCAATTGGACAATGAGCTGGCTCGCTCGATACGGGTCGGTTCGATCCAGCGGCGGGCCGGTTCCGAGTACGACGGCGAGAGCTACGGCGCTTCGCTGGAAGCCGGCATCAATGTCGAGATCGGCGCTTCTTTGCTGCAACCGCTGCTGAGCATCGAAGTCGATCGCATCAAGCAAGACGCATTCCGCGAAACCGGCGCCGCCGATCTGGATCTGCTGGGCAAGACCCTGGAAGTCGAGCGCACCACCGCCGGACTGGGCGCCCGCTGGTCGTATCGTTACGAAGGCGACAGCTGGCGCCTGGAGCCCGCGGTTCAGGCGCGGTGGCTGTCGAGCTCTTCGGATCGCTATGCCGAGTTGGATGCGGCGCTGGTCGGGGCGCCGGAGCTGAGTTTCCGAAGCCGAGGCCTGGCTGTACCGGCCGACCGCTCCGCACTCGGCCTTGGCCTCAGGGCCCGCCGTGGGCAGAATCTGGAACTTCAATTTGCTTATGAGTTCCAACACGGGGACCGTTTCAAATCCCAGAATGGCAGTGTGGGGCTGCGCTGGGCGTGGTAGTAGTTAACTCCTTGCGTTTCACGTGAGTCCGGCATGCCCCTTTTCCACTACAAAGCCCTGAACGCGCGCGGCGAAATGCTGGATGGCCAGATGGAGGCCGCCAGCAACGTCGAGGTCGTGCAGCGGCTGCAGGAACAGGGGCATCTGCCGGTCGAGGCCAAGCTCGCCTCCGAGGCCGGCGCATCGTCGTCGTGGAAGGGGCTGTTCAAGCCCAAGGCCTTCACCGGCGCGCGGCTGGTGCAGTTCACTCAGCAGTTGTCGACCCTGCTCGGCGCGGGCCAGCCGCTGGATCGCGCGCTGACCATCCTGCTCGATCTGCCCGAGGACGAGGCGGCCAAGAGCACGGTCGCCGACATCCGCGACGCGGTGCGCGGCGGCACTTCGCTGTCGGTGGCGCTCGAGCGCCAGCACGGCACCTTCTCGCGCCTGTACATCAACATGGTCCGGGCCGGCGAGGCGGGCGGCAATCTGCACGAAACCCTGTCCCGGCTCGACGATTACCTCGAGCGCAGCCGGGTCATGCAGGGCCGGGTCATCAATGCGCTGATCTATCCGGCGATCCTGCTGTGCATGGTCGGCGCCAGCCTGATGTTCCTGCTGGGCTACGTGGTGCCGCAGTTCGGCCAGATGTACGAAAGCCTCGACGCTGAGCTGCCGATGTTCACCCAGGTGATCCTGTGGCTGGGCCTGTTCGTGCGTAATTGGTGGATCGTGCTGATCGCGGTGCCGGCGCTGGCGGTGCTGTGGTTCGACCGCAAGCGTCGAGATCCGGCGTTCCGCGAGGCGCTCGACGGCTGGCTGCTCAAGCGCAAGTTCGTCGGCGCGCTGATCGGCAAGATCGAGACCGCGCGCCTGACCCGCACCCTGGGCACCCTGGTGCGCAACGGCGTGCCGCTGATGACCGCGATCGGCATCGGCCGCAACGTGCTCAACAACCGGGTCCTGGCCGCCGATGTCGACGCCGCCGCCGAAGAGGTCAAGAACGGCGTGTCGCTGTCGACCGCCTTGTCCAAGGGCAAGCGGTTCCCGCGATTGGCGCTGCAGATGATCCAGGTCGGCGAGGAATCCGGCGCGCTCGACGCGATGCTGATGAAGACCGCCGAGACCTTCGAACAGGACACCGGCATGGCCTTGGACCGCATGCTCGCGGCGCTGGTGCCGATCGTGACCGTGGTGCTGGCCGGCATCGTCGGCACGGTGGTGATGGCGGTGTTGCTGCCGCTGTACGACCTTACGAATTCGATCGGTTGAGCATGCGCGCGCCGCTCCCGCCCTCGTTGCGGATTACCGCGCTGCGTCACGCTTCGCCGCCTGTTCATGTGGCGGCGTTGAACGCAGGCTGTACCGGCGCGAACACGCGGCCTTGGCCGGTGAACTTTGCAAATCGTCGCGGAACAGAATTCCTGAGCAAGGCTCAACCCCGTCCGCGTCCGCGAGACGTTACCAGTCCAGCATTAGCCTAAATTCCCTCCTAACGGATGACCGACATGCGCAAATCCCGTTCGAACAGCCGCCGCCTCACCCGTTCCCCGTCTCCGGCCGGCCAGCGCGGCATGAGCCTGATCGAGATCATCATCGTGATCGTGCTGATCGGCGCGGTGCTGGCTTTCGTCGGCAATCGCGTGCTCGGCGGCAAGGACCGCGGCGACTACAACCTCGCCAAGGGACAGGTGCAGACCCTGGCCGGCAAGATCGATTCCTTCCAGATGGACACCGGCCGCCTGCCGTCCTCGCTTGAGGAACTGGTCAAGGCCCCGGCCGACGCCAACGGCTGGCTGGGTCCGTACGCGAAAGACGCCGAGCTCAAGGATCCGTGGGGCCATCCGATCGAATACCGCGCGCCGGGCGAGAGCGGTCCTTACGACCTGGTGAGCTACGGCAAGGACGGCAAGGCCGGCGGCACCAGCGTCGACGGCGACATCAAGAACAACTGAGCACTCAGCGACCGCGCATCCAATGAGCATCCGCTCGCGGCACAGTCCCTCCGCCCGAGGAGGGCGAGGGGACCCGGCCGCGGCGCGCAGCGCACGCGCTGGTTCGCGCGCGCGCATGCGCATGCCAGCGCGCGCGGGCCGTCGCCAGGCCGGCATGTCGCTGCTGGAAATGCTGCTGGTGATCGCCCTGATCGCCGGCATCGGCGTGTTGACCGTCGGCATGATGAACGGCGGCATGGCCGGCATGCAGTTGCGTTCGGCGTCGAAGGAAATCGCTTCGCAGCTGCGCTACACGCGCAGCCAGGCGATCGCGACCGGGCGCTCGCAGAAATTCACCATCGATCCGACCGCGCACACCTGGACCGCGCCGAACGGGCGCAGCGGCGATATTCCCAAGACCCTCGGCATCGTCTTCACCGGCGCGCGCGAAATCCAGCCGCGCCGCGGCGAGGGCGCGATCATGTTCTTCGCCGATGGCGCGTCCACCGGCGGCCGGGTCAAGCTCAGCGCCAAGCAGGCGGCGTGGAATGTCGACGTGGCCTGGCTGACCGGTGAAGTCAAACTCAAGCGCGGTGAGGCGCCGCGATGAACGCGCCGCGGTCGTCGTCGCTTGCGCGCACGCGCGTTTCGCATCGCGCATCGTCGTTGCGCCAACGCGGCTACACCCTGCTCGAAGTGATCGTCGCGTTCGCGTTGCTGGCGATGGCGCTGACCTTGCTGCTGGGCACCTTGTCGGGCGCGGCCAAGCAGGTGCGCTGGTCCAGCGATGCCGGACGCGCCGCGTTGTACGCGCAGTCGCTGATGGATCAGGTCGGGGTCGCACAACCGCTCAAGCCCGGCCAGCGCAGCGGCGATTTCGAAAACGGCCGTTATCGCTGGACCCTCGGCGTCGCCCAATGGCGCGACCCACTGCCGGCCTCGTCGCAACTGATCGACCCCAACGCTCCGCGCTTGTTCGAAGTGCAGCTCGCGGTGGAGTGGGGCGACGGCGGCGCGGGCCGGCGTCTGTTCCTGCGCTCGCTGCGCAGCAGCGCGGCGTCGAACGAGGTGTCGCTGTGAGGCGCGCGCGCGCGGCCACGTTCGCGCGCGCACGGCTGCGATCGCGCCCGGCGACGCAGGCGCGCGGCTTCACCCTGATCGAAGTGTTGCTGGCGATGGTGTTGCTGGTCGCCGGGCTGACCCTGGCCTTCGCGACCTTGTCGGCGGCGACCAAGACCGCCACCCGCGGCGAAGTACTGGCCCAGCGCAGCGAACGCGAACGCGCGGTCGAAGGGTTCCTGCGCAAGCGCATCGCCGCGACCCGGCCGATTCCGTTCGCGTTCGATCAAAGCACCGCGGTGCCGCAGCGTTTCACCGGCGAACCCGACCGCCTGCGTTTCGTCGCCGACCTGCCCGATTACCTCGGTCAGGGCGGCCCGTATCTGCACGATTTCGCGATCGAGAACGACGGCGACCAGACCCGCATGGTGCTGTCGCTGTCGATGGTGCTGGCCGGCGAGACGATCAAGGAAGCGCGCGAACGTCCACCGGAGTTGCTGGTCGACGGCTTGAAGTCGGCGCGTTTTCGTTATCGCGCGATCGATCCGCAGCGCGGCCAGCTCGGCGAATGGCAGGAACGCTGGCAAACGCCGGACCAACTGCCGTTGTTCGTCGAAGTCACGCTTACCGATCGCGATGGCCGCGATTGGCCGCCGCTGATCGTCTCGCTGCCGCTGGCCACCGCCTCGGCCGGCGGTTTCGTGCCGGAGCTGTGATGCGTCCGCGCGCTGTCGTCGCAGCTTCTTTCGTGGCCCGCCGCAACGCGCGCGGCGCGGCATTGCTGCTGGTGATGTGGATGATCGCGCTGCTGACCGCGCTGATCGGCGCGTTCGCGCTGAGCGCGCGCACCGAGAACCTGCAGGGACGGGTGATGGTGCGCGGCTTGGTCGCGCAGAACGCCTCGCGCGCCGGGCTGGAGTACGCGATGACCCGGGTCGCGATGACCGACCAGAAACTGCAGTGGCAACCCGACGGACGCCCGCATCGCTGGACATATGGCGATGCCAAGCTGGAGATCACCATCGTCGACGAGAACGGCAAGATCGATCTCAACCAGGCCGACGCGGCGCTATTGACCGCGTTGATCCAGGGCACCGGCAAGCTCGAGCAATCCGAGGCGGCGCGACTGGCCGCGGCGATCATCGATTGGCGCGATGCCGATACCCTGACCCAGCCGGCCGGTGGCGCGGAAGATGCCGACTATGCGTCGGCGGGACGACCTTATGGGGCCAAGGATGCCGAATTCGAAAGCGTGGCCGAACTGGAGCAGGTGCTGGGCTTCACTCCGGCGCTGTATGCCAAGATCGAGCCACACGTCACGGTTTATAGCGGACGTACCCGGCCCGAGCCTGCGTTCGCGTCGGTCGAAGTGCTCAATGCTATGGGGATGAATGGCGCCCAGCTTGTCGAGCAGCGGCGCAGAACGCAGCCCGGATCACAGTTGCCGGGTGCGGGGGGCGGTGGCGAACTCGCCGGCCTCGTCGGCGAACGCAGCGGAACCTATAGTATCGACAGCCGTGCACGGCTGGCGGATGGCCGCGAATCGGTGTTGCGGGTGGTCGTGCGAGCGGGGGGGAGTCCCTTACCGGGAATGACCTATACGCCGCTGCGTTGGGAGGAGGGAGCTTCATCACGATGAACTCGCAAGTTGCCGAAAGCCGGTTGGGCGCCAACCGGTTGAGAAGTTTGAGCGCGCGGCTTGCACCAGGAGCGGGCGGCTTTTTCTCGTGGTGGGGACGCACCCTCGCCTCGTGGTTGCCGCTGCGCGCGCGTCAGGCGCTGGGCGTGGATCGCGGTCGCCTGCTGCTGCAGGTCGACGGCGACAGCGTGCACCTGCGCCTGCAACAGGGCAGCGAAGTGCGCGATCTGGCGGTGCTGCCGAGCCTGGCCGATCTGAATGCGCCGGCCGAGGCGGGCGCTGGAACGATCGTGGCCGATCCGCTCGCGCCGTTGTTGCCGCCGCGAATCGGCGACTTGCCGCGCTGGCTGTTGTTGCCGCCCGCGACCAGTCTGCGCCGGCGGTTGACCTTGCCGGCGGCCGCGGCCGATCGGCTGCGCGACGTGGTGGGTTTCGAAATCGACCGCCAGACCCCGTTCACCGCCGACGCGGTCGCCTACGACGCGCGCGTGCTCGCGCGCCGCGACGGCGACGGCCAGCTCGACGCCGAACTGGTCGCGGTGCCGCGTCAGGCGCTCGATCCGCAACTGGCCAAGATCGGCCCGCTGGCCTCGACCCTGTCGGGCATCGAAGTGGCCGGCGCCGACGGCGTGCCGCTCGGCGTCAACCTGTTGCCGCCGTCGCAGCGCCGCACCCGCAGCGACCCGTTCCGTTACTGGAATCTGGCCCTGGCCGCGGTCGCGCTGTTCGCGCTGGCCGCGGCGATGTGGCAGGTGCTGGAAAACCGCCGCGCGGCGATCGACGATCTGCAGCAGGCCATCGCTAAGAACGCCGCCTCCGCGCGTCAGGCTTCGACCCAGCGCCAGCAGCTGGTGGACCTGATCGAAGGCCAGGCCTTCCTCGACCGCACCCGCGCCGCGCGCCCGAGCACCGTGGAAATCATCGACGAACTCAGCCGGCGCATGCCCGACACCACGTACCTGGAAAAACTCGCGATCGAAGACGAGAGCCTGTTGATGATCGGCCTCAGCCGCGAGGCGTCCTCGCTGATCGGCAAGTTGCAGGGCACCAAGCTGTGGCGCTCGCCGGCGTTGACCGGCGCGGTCCAGCCGGACCCGGCGACCAACCGCGACCGTTTCACCCTGACCGCCGAGATCGGCCCGCCGAAACCGCAGACCCCGGAGGCCGCGCGTGGCCCCTAAGTCGAGCGTGGCCGCCGCATCGGGCATGAACCGTCTGCGCGCATTGACCGCCGATCGCGACCGCTGGCTGGCCCTGGGCCTGCTGCTCGGCGCGCTCGCCATCGCCTATGCGGTGCTGATCCACCCGTGGTGGACGGTGCCGATGATGGAAGCCGGCGATTCGCTGGAAAGCCTGCGCGAGCGCGAACTGCGCCAGCGCATGGAGCTCAAGCAGGCGCCGCAGATCAAGCAACGCCTGGAACTGGTGCGCAAGCAGCAGGAAACCCGCCCGGGCTTCCTGCCCGAGGCGACCGCCGAGCTGGCCACCGCCGGCCTGGTCCAGCGTCTGGAAACCGTGGTGCTGCAGGCCAGCCCCGGCAATCGCAGCTGCGGCATCGTCAACCGTTCGCCGCTGGCCGAACCGCGCCGCGACCGCTACGCGCGCGTGGTCGTGCAGGTGCGCCTGCGCTGCGGCGCGCCGGAAACCGCGGCGGTGCTGCATTCGCTCGAAAGCGGCTCGCCGCGGCTGTTCGTCGGCAATCTCAATCTGCTGTCGACGCGCGGCTATTTCGTGCCCGGCACCGCCGGCCCGGCCAACGACGGCGGCCTGGACGTGAGTTTCGATCTGTACGGCTACCTGCGTCCGACCCCGGCGCCCGCGCCGGCCGCCGCGGCGCCTGCCGGCGCAGGCGCGGCCGACGCCGATCGTCCCGAACCCGCCGCCGGAGCCACCGATGCGCCTTGACGACGCCAGCCCGCGCACCTGGTTGCTGGCCACCGCGGCCGGCTGGGCCTTATTGACCTGGGTGCTGGCCCTGGCCGGGATGGGGCGCCACGTCGATCCGCTGGCCGAGGACCCGACCTTGGTCAAACCGCTGCCGCAGGTGCAAAAAAGCCCGCCCGACACGCTCGGCCCGCTGAGCCAGTACGGCGAGATCGCCTCGCGCCCGTTGTTCGTCGACGACCGCCGGCCCAAGCCGTTCTTCATGCAGGGCAAGGGCGAGGGCGAGAATCAGGCGGCCACGTTCGACTACCTGCTGACCAGCGTGCTGATCACCCCGCAGCTGTCGATGGCGTTCCTGCAGCCGGCCGACGGCAGCGAGTCAGTGCGGGTCAAGCTCGGCGAAGTGCCCGAGTCGCACCCGGCCTGGCGCCTGACCTCGCTGGAGCCGCGCCGGGCGGTGTTCGAAGGCCCCGAAGGCCGGCGCGAACTCGACCTGCGCATCTTCAACGGCCAGGGCGGGCAGCCGCCGACCGCGGTCGCTTCGCCGCCGCCGGGCAGCCCGGGCGCGCAACCGGTCGGACGCACCGTGCCGCCGGCCGGGCCGATCGCGCCGCCGCAACCCAATCGCTCGCCGCAGGTGTCGCAGACCCCGCCACCACCGTCGCAACCCTCACCGTCACCGAGCGCAGCACCGACCGACAGCAACACCTCCGCGCCGCTCACCGAGCAGGCGCAGATGGAAGCCATCCGCAAGCGGATCGAGGCGCGACGCGCGCAACTGCGGCAGCAGCAAGCCGCTCAACCCCCGGCCAACACGCCGTAGAGTGAACGCATGAAGCTACGTTCTCAGCAATACGCCACCCATGCCCTGGTCGCGGCGATCATCGCCACGCAGTTGGCCTCGTGCGCCAGCGTGGTGTCCCCGCGCGTGCGGCGCGACGGCGATCCCGCCGCGCTCAAGGGGCCGCAGACCGAGCAGGCGGGCGCGCGCCTGGTCCACAACGGCGTCGAGCAGGAGCCGTTGGAAGCCAAGACCGACGAGGACGGCCCGAAGGCGCAGATCCGTCGCGGCACCGGCCAGACCATCAACCGCGGCGCCGCCTCGCGGCCGCCGCCGGGCTTGCCGGCGACCACCGGCACGGCCAGCTTCAACTTCGAGGGCGAATCGGTGCACGCGGTGGTCAAGGCCATCCTCGGCGACATGCTCGGCCAGAACTACGTGATCGCGCCGGGCGTGCAGGGCACCGTCACCCTGGCCACGCCGAAGGAAGTCAGTTCGGCCGAAGCGCTCAACCTGCTGGAGATGGTGCTGAGCTGGAACAACGCCCGCCTGGTCTACACCGGCGGCCGCTACAACGTCGTGCCGGCCGATCAGGCGCTGGCCGGCAACGTCGCCCCGAGCACCAATTCGCCGGCGTCGGCGCGCGGCTTCGAAGTGCGCACCGTGCCGCTGAAGTTCATCTCGGCCACCGAGATGGAAAAGATCCTCAAGCCGTACGCGCGCCCGAACGCGATCGTCAACGTCGACAACTCGCGCAACATCATCACCGTCGGCGGCACCCGCGCCGAGCTCGAGAACTACCTGCGCACGGTCGAGGTGTTCGACGTCGACTGGCTGTCGGGCATGTCGGTCGGCGTGTTCCCGCTGCAGTCGGGCAAGGCGACCAAGGTCGTGGCCGACCTGGAAAAAGTGTTCGGCGAGCAGAGCAAGTCGCCGGTCTCGGGCATGTTCCGCTTCATGCCGTTGGAAGGCGCCAACGCGGTGATGGTGATCACCCCGCAGGCCGATTACCTCGACGACATCAAGGACTGGCTGGACCGCATCGACAGCGCCGGCGACAACGTCCAGCTGTATACCCTGGAACTCAAGTACATCAAGGCCAAGGACCTCGCCGATCGTCTGTCGGAAGTGTTCGGCGGACGCAGTGGCGGCAGTTCCGGCGGCGGCGACGGCTCGCCCTCGTTGATGCCGGGGCTGGAGTCGACCGAGGTGCGCGACAACGGCTCGGGCACGTCCACGGCCGATATCGGCAAGGACAGCGGCAGCGACAGCAGCTCGGGTTCCAGCGGAGGTGGCCTGGGCAATGGCGCGTCGTTGGGAGCGACTCGATCCGGCAACGGTGCGGTGACGCTCGAGGTCGACGGCAGCAAGGTCGGCGTGGCCGCGGTCGAGGAAACCAACTCGATCCTGGTGCGCAGCAGCCCGCAGGCCTGGAAATCGATCCGCAACGTGATCGAAAAGCTCGATGTGATGCCGATGCAGGTGCACATCGAAGCGCAGGTGGCCGAGGTCGAACTCACTGGCGATCTCAGCTACGGCGTGAACTGGTACCTGGAACAGGCCGCCACCGACGCTGGCTTCCCTAATCTCAACCGACGCACCAATCCCGACGTGCCGCTGAAATGGAGCACCATCGGCGCCGCCGTCACCAACAGCAACGGCCTGTCGTGGAGCTTGGTCAAGAGCGGTGCCGCGGCCGTGATCAGCGCGCTGGACAAGGTCACCGACGTGCACCTGCTGCAGACCCCGTCGGTGTTCGTGCGCAACAACGCCGAAGCCTCGCTCAACGTCGGCACGCGCATTCCGATCGAGTCGGTGTCGGTCAATACCGGCACCGGCAACAACAACACCTACAGCCAGGTGCAGTACCTCGACACCGGCGTGATCCTCAAGGTGCGCCCGCGCGTGAGCCGCGACGGCATGGTGTTCATGGACATCGTGCAGGAAGTCAGCTCGGTCGGCGCGCCGCTCAACGCCAACAGCACCAACGTCACGATCAACAATCGCAAGCTCAAGACCGAGGCGGCGGTACAAAGCGGCGAGACCGTGCTGCTGGCCGGCCTGATCAACGACGAGACCCGCCGTACCGGCTCGGGCTTGCCCGGGCTGAGCCGGATTCCGGTGCTCGGCGCGCTGTTCGGCAAGCAGGGCTCGTCCACAACCCGGCGCGAGACCATCATCCTGTTGACCCCGACGCTGGTGCGCAATCCGGAGGAGTCGCGCGGCCTGACCGACGAATACAGCCGTCGGTTCCGCGCGATGGAACCGTTGAATCCGAAGAAGAAATAAGCCCTCGCCGTGGCCGCGTCCACGGCGGCGGATCGAACGGGGCCGGCATTGCCGGCCCCGTTTGCGTTGGGGCGTCCGGATAAACCAACGCGCGTCCTGCCTTTGCCTTTCCCCCGTTTGCAAAAGGGGGGCAGGGGGGATTCGCTTTTGCCCGCCGCGAACTCCCCAAGCACCGCCATCACCCGCCGTCGCCCTCGATCGCGCACACTATGCGCGTCCCTTACGAACGCGCAGATGCCCGAACGTCAGCACCCGTCCGCGCTCCGCCCCGCCGCGCCGCCCGCGCGCGGCCCGGCCGCAGTCGCGCCGCCCACCGCCCGCGTCATGCACGCGTCCGCGCCATGAGCGACCTGCCGATCGTGGTGGTGCCGGTCGGCGTCGACGACGACGCCCTCGACGCCTGCCTGGCCGCGCTGGAGCTGTGCACCCCGCCGGGTACTCGCGTGTGGCTGGCCGACGACGCCCAATCCGGGCCGCGCGGCTACGCCATCATCGAGCGCTGGCTGCAGCGCACCGCGCTCAAGGCCGATTACAGCCGTCGCCAGCGCTGCATCGGCGAGGTCGCGCACCTGGACGAAATCCTGATCGCCTGCGGCGAAGCCGACGTGGCCGTGCTCGCGGCCGACGCGGTGCCCGCGCCGGGCTGGCTGTCGCGCCTGAGCGCGTGTCTGTCGGTCGATCGCGCTATCGCCTCGGCCACGCCGTGGTGCAACGCCGGCGAAGCCGCGGCGTGGCCGCGCATCGGCGAGATCGCGCCCTTGCCCGATGCCGGCGACGCCGAACGCCTGGCCCGCGCGCTGGCGCAGATGCCGGCCGCGCATCCGGAATTGCCCGCGGCGATCGGCCACGCGGTGCTGCTGCGCGGCAGCGCGCGCCGCCGCGCCGGCGGCCTGGACGCGGCCAGTTACGGCTCGTGGTATGCCGCGCTGACCGACCTGTCGCTGCGCCTGTCCGGTCTGGGCTGGCGCAACGTGCTGTGCGATACCGCCTACGTCGCCCGCCTGGGCGAAGGCCGCCCGAGCGACGGCGACATGGACGCGCTGGCCTCGCGCTGGCCCGACTGGCATGCGCGGCTGGCGAATTTCCTGATGCACGATCCCTTGCGCGAATTGCGCCAACACCTCGCCGAACGCCTCGAACGCGTCGGCCCACCGGAACCGCAACGTGACCTTTTCCTCTGATCCGCGCCCATTGCCGGGCCGCGCGGAATTCCAGGCGATCGTGGTCAGCTACCGCAGCGCCGCGACCATCGACGAATGCCTGAGTCGGCTGCGCGAGTGCATCGGCGTCGCCGCGATCCGCGTCGTCGACAACCAGTCCGACGACGGCACCTTGGAAATCGTGCAGCGCCACGCCTCGCTCGACCCGCGTCTGCGCTTCGTCGCCAATCCCGACAACCCCGGGTTTTCGGTCGGCTGCAATCAAGGCGTGGCCGAGCTGGACCCGGCGCGCGACGACGACTGGCTGGTGTTCGTCAATCCCGATTGCATGGTCGAACCCGACACCTTCGCGCGCCTGCACGCGCTGGCCGCGCCGCTCGGCGATGCGCTGATCAGCGCCGACCTGGTCAACGAGCACGACGAGCGCGATGCCGCCGTGCGCCGGCGCGATCCGGACTTCGGCGCGATGCTGGCCGGCCTGTTGCGCCCGTGGGCCGCGCCGAAAATGGCGGTGGCGCCGGACGACAGCCAGGAACTGCAATCGGTGCAAGCGACCTCGGGCGCGTTGATGCTGATGCCGCGGCGTTTGTTCGCGCGCATCGGCGGGTTCGACGAAGGCTATCGTCTGCACGCCGAAGACCTCGACCTGTGCCGGCGCGTGCGCGAGAGCGGCGCCACCGTCGCGGTCGCCAACCACGTGCGGGTGATGCACGTGCGCGGCGTGTCCAGCCGCTCGCGGCCGTTCTTCGTCGAATGGAACAAGCACCGCGGCCTGTGGCGCTACTTCAGCAAGTTCGAAGCCCCGCGTCGCGGCGCGCTGGTGCGCGCGGGCGTGTTCGCGGCGATCTGGTTGCGGTTTCCGATCGCGGCGGTGCGCGCGGCGTTTCGTTGAGAGCGAGTCGTCTTGCGCCTCTCGCAGCGACGGCATTGCATCGATTCCGAGCGGGATTCGCCGACACCGCGCAACGAGCCCCTCTCCCGCGGCGCGGGAGAGGGGTTGGGGTGAGGGTGTGAGGCGCGGGACGCCACATCCGCCTCGCAGACTTCGCCGCATGCCCTCATCCGCCCTTCGGGCACCTTCTCCCGCCTGGCGGGAGAAGGGAACAGACTGCGAGCGGGATTTCGCCGACACCGCGCAACAAGCCCCTCTCCCGCGGCGCGGGAGAGGGGTTGGGGTGAGGGTGTGGGGCACGGGACGCCACATGCGCCTCGCAGACTCCGCCGCTTGCCCTTATCCGCCCTTCGGGCACCTTCTCCCGCCTGGCGGGAGAAGGGCGGGTAAGTCGGCCCGTAGGGTTCCTCAAAGCTCCATCAAATCCCGCCCAATCACCAACTCGCCCTTGAAATACGGCGCCACCGCATCGCGCCAGACCTTATCGGTCAGCGACGCATCGCCGCCGGGCACGAAGTGGTTCAGCACCAACGTCTTGACCCCGGCCTGGGTCGCCAACCGCCCGACCTGCTCGGTGGTGGTGTGGCTGTCGAGCAGATGCTGGCGCAGCCGCGCGGCCTGCGCTTCGCTGGCGATTAATCGTTCCAGCGCCGGCAGGTACATCACCTCATGCACCAGCACGTCGGCGCCGCGCGCGAGTTCGATCAAGGCCGCGCAGGGCCGGGTATCGCCGGAAAATACGATCGAGCGATCCGGGCAGTCGAAGCGGTAGGCGAACGCCGCGGTCATCGGCGGATGCTCGACCAGCGCGGCGGTGACCTTGACCCGATCGTCGCGCATCACCACGCCACCTCGGCGCAGTTCGTGCGGGCGGATCAGCGGCGCCAGCGGCGGCCGGCCTTCGTCGGCGATGCGGGTGCGGATGTCGGTATCGTTGAGCTGCAGGAAACGCCGGGTCATGCGCTTGAGCGGCGGCGGCCCCCAGGCGTCGACCGGGTGGCGCAGATCGGCGGCCCAGGCCAGCCACAGCAGGTTGCCGTAGTCGGCGTTGTGATCGGAATGATGGTGGGTGATGAACACGTCGCGGATCGCGCCGAGCGACAGCCCGGCCAGCGCCATCTGCCGGGCCACGCCGTTGCCGCAATCGACCACGTAGACCGCGTCGCCGACCACCACCGCGTTCGCTGGCGCGGCGCGCAGCGCCTTCGGAGTCGGCCCGCCGGCGGTGCCGAGCAGGATCAGGCGCGAGCGCGTGGCTGGCCCGCTCGCGGCGGGGCTCGCGACGGCGATGGCGGGCAGCGCGCTGGTGCCGAGCGCGGCGGCGCCGGCGGCGAGGGCGGCGGCGAGCAAACGCCGGCGTGTGCGATCTGTGCATGGGTCCATGAGCGCAGCCTAGCCGCTCACCGGGGATGTGACGATTGTGAGTACGACCGCCGAGGGGGCGGGTCGTATAGTCGGCCGACCAACGACCACAGGGAGCCGGTCATGTCCATCTTCAGCAAATTGTTCGGCGGCAAGCGCGACCAGGGTGGGCCCGCGCATCCGATGGACCTGCACAGCTTCGCCGACCGCTACGCGGCGGCGTTGCGCGCGGCCTGGCCGGAGGCGCGAATGAGCATCGCCCACGGCGCGCTGGTGTCGGATGCGCGCATCGACTGGTCGCTGCCGGACGGCTTCAAGGCCACCCACTTCCTCGGCAACAGCTATCAACGCTACCTCGACGCGCCCGAGTCGCTGGAGACGGTATTCGCCGACCAGATCGCCTCGGCGCGCGACGTGCAACGCGGCCTGGACCGGCCCGCGGCGCTGGACGTGGCGACGATCCTGCCGGTGCTCAAGACCCGCGGCTGGCACGAGATCGCCCTGCAGCAGGCGCGCTCGACCGGCGCCGGCGAGCGCATCCCCTTCATCGTCGAGCCGTTGGCCGGCGATCTGGTCCTGACCTATGTCGAGGACACCCCCGATTCGATGAGTTTCCTGTCGCCGGCCGACGCCGAACGCGGCGGCCTCGATGGCGATGCCTTGCGCGCCCAGGCCTTGAGCAACCTGAGCCGGTTCCTGCCGGAGTTGAAGGTGCAAGGCGCCGACGGCCGCTTCGTGGCGCGGCTGGACCGCAACTACGACGCGAGCATGGTGTTGTTGTTCGAGCACTGGAGCGAACGCATCCAGGTGCAAGGCGATCCGGTGTTCGCGATCGCCGCGCGCGACGAGGTGATGGTCTGCGGCAGCGAGGATCAGCGCAGCGTGGATTCGCTCAAGGACATCGCCGCGCAGATCGCGCAGTCCTCGGCCTACAACCTGTCGGACGCCTTGTTCGTGCATCGCGACGGCGAGCTGCGGGTGTTCGCGGACTAAGGGACGCAATCGCTGCCCCGTGCATCGGCGGCGCGATCGGTCGGTTTATTGATCGGCCGCGGCGACCAGCGAAGCCGCGATCGCATCGAGCTCATCGTGCGAAAACGCCGCGACGGCCTGCAGCTCCGCGCCGTAGGCCAGATCGTATTTCAGGTTGAAGCGGCGGCCCTGATAGCGGCACAGGAATACTTCGGCCTCCGGCATCATGCCGCGATGGATCAGTTCGATGCGGCCCAGGTCGTACAGACGCTGCACCGCCGATTCGACCTGCGCCAGCGACAATCCATCGAGTCCGGCGTGCATGCGCGACCGTCAGCGGTAACGGTTGATCTGATCGCGCAGCGACTTCGCCGCGCTCGCCGCGGCTTGCGCGTAATCCTCGCCGCTGGACGCGTACAAAATCGCGCGCGAGCTGCTGACCATCAGGCCGGTGCCGTCGGCGGTCTTGGCGTTGCTCACCACCGCTTCGACATCGCCGCCCTGCGCGCCGACACCGGGCACCAGGAACGGCACGTCGCCGACGATCGCGCGCACTTCGCGCAACTGCGCCGGCCAGGTCGCGCCGACCACCAGCGAACAATTGCCGTGGCCGTTCCACTCGCGCGCGACTTTCTCGGCGACGTGCTGGTACAGCGGACGCCCGTCGACTAGCAAATCCTGCAGATCGCCGGCGCCGGGATTGGAGGTGCGGCACAGCACCACCACGCCGCGGTCGGCGCGATCGAGGAAAGGCTGCACCGAATCGCGGCCGAGGTAGGGATTGGCGGTGACCGCGTCGGCCGCGTAGCGATCGAAGGCTTCGCTGGCGTAATGCTGGGCGGTGCTGCCGATGTCGCCGCGCTTGCTGTCGAGGATCACCGGGATGCCCGGATGATTCGAATGGATGTAGGCGATCAAGCGAGTCAGCGCATCTTCGGCGCCGAGCGCGGCGAAGTGGGCGATCTGCGGCTTGAACGCGCAGGCGTATTGCGCGGTAGCGTCGACGATGTCGCGATTGAACGCGAACACCGCGTCGGCATCGGCGGCGAAACGCGCCGGGAATTTTGCCGGCTCGGGATCCAGGCCGACGCAGACCAGGGTGCCGGCCTGTTGCCAGCGGTCGCGCAGTGTCTGCATGAAGGTCATGAGGATGGATCCTGGGTTCGGGAATCGGGAATCGGGAATCAGCGGTCTGGAATCGGAGGTCGTCGGGATCGGAGTTTGGAGTTGGACGTCCCGGCTTCTGCTTCTACCGATTCCCGATTCCCCACCACCGATTTCCGCCCCAATCAAGTAACGACGATAGGCTCGCCTGACGTCACCACCACCGTGTGCTCGAACTGAGCCGCGAAGCCGCGCCGGCAGCGCATCGCCCAGCCGTCGTCGCCTTCGTCGGTGTGGGTGCAGTGGGTCGCCAGGAACGGTTCGATCGTGATCACCATGCCCTCGTGCAGGCGGCGGGTGTCGCGCGGGTCGTAGTAGCCGGGGATGTTGCCGGGGGCTTCGTGCAGGGCGCGGCCGACGCCGTGACTGCCGAGGTTGCGGATCACCCGCAGGCCGCGTCGCGCCGCCACCGTTTCGACGGTGCGGCCGATGCTGTTGAGCAAATTGCCGGCGCGCAGTTGCGCGATCGCGCTGTCGCGCGCTTCCAAGGTGGCGTCGAGCAGTTTCTGCTGGGCCGCGCTGGCGGTGCCGACCACGAAGCTGCCGCCGGTGTCGGCGAAATAGCCGTCGAGTTCGGCCGAGACGTCGATGTTCACCAGATCGCCGTCGCGCAACACGCTGGCGTCGGGAATGCCGTGGGCGGCGACCGAGTTGATGCTGATGCAGGTCGCGCCGGGGAAGTCGTAGGTCAGCTGCGGCGCCGAGCGCGCGCCGGCCTCGCGCAGCATGGTCGCGCCGATCGCGTCGAGATCGCGCGACACCGCGCCGGCGACGGCGGCGTCGCGCATGGTGTTGAGGATCGTCGACACCAGCGAGCCGGCGCGGCGCAATCCCTCGAGTTCGAAGGCGTGCAGTACGGTCATGGGGTCATCCTCGGGTTCGGCTCGGGTGTGTGTGCATGATCGCGCAATGCGCGTGGTCGGGGCGTGCGGACGCTCTCACGTCAGAGCGCGTATCAGCAGCGCCAGCGCCACGCTGGTCACGGTGGTGACCGCGGCGACGATCGAGCTGTCCTTGAAGCTGGTGTGCAGCGCCAGCATGAATGCGGCGATGAACGAGCCGAGCAGGATCGCCAGGATCACGATCGTGCCGGCGCCCTGGAACTCGGTGATGCCGGTGGACGCGCCGAAACTGAGCAGGCCGACGATCACCAGCACCGGCGCGATCGCCGCGTAGATCACCGCCCAGGCGGCTTCGCCGTAGCTCACCGCGCAACCGACCAGCTTATCGGCGCTGACCCGCACGGTCACGGTGGTGACGGCGAACCAGACGCCGAGTTTGATCGCCGCTTCCGGCGCGAACGCCAGCAGCGCGATGAAGGCGAGGATCGGCAGAAGGATCGGCATGACGGGTACGACTCAAAGCGGAATTACGAATGGATTGCGTGTGGTGCGGTTGCGGTCGGCGCCATGCGCGAGCGTCGCGATGCCGGGTCCGCGCAACGAATCGGGCCGCGTCGATCAACGCGGCCCGATGGGGTCTTACTTGAGCGCCTTGAAACGCAGGCGGTGCGGACGCGCGCCTTCTTCGCCGAGGCGACGCTTCTTGTCGTCCTCGTATTCGCGGTAGTTGCCCTGGAAGAACTCGACGTGCGAGTCGCCTTCGAACGCGAGGATGTGGGTGGCGATGCGGTCGAGGAACCAGCGGTCATGCGAGATGACCACCGCGCAGCCCGGGAACTCGAGCAACGCGTCTTCGAGCGCGCGCAGGGTTTCCACGTCGAGGTCGTTGGACGGTTCGTCGAGCAGCAGCACGTTGCCGCCCTGCAGCAGGGTCTTGGCCAGATGCAGACGGCCGCGTTCACCACCCGACAGCGTGCCGACCATCTTCTGCTGGTCTTGGCCCTTGAAGTTGAAGCGGCCCAGATACGCGCGCGACTGGATCTCGACGCCGTTGATGTTGAGGATGTCGGCGCCGCCGGAGATTTCCTGGAACACGTTGTGGTTGCCGTCGAGCTTGTCGCGGCTCTGGTCCACATAGGCGATCTTGGTGCTGGGGCCCTTGACGATCTCGCCCTTGTCCGGGGTTTCCTGGCCGGTGACCATCTTGAACAAGGTCGACTTGCCGGCGCCGTTGGGACCGATGATGCCGACGATCGCACCGGCCGGGATGATGAAGCTCAGGTCGTCGATCAGCAGACGGTCGCCGAACGACTTGGAGACGTTTTTGAACTCGATCACCGACGCGCCCAGGCGCTCGCCCGGCGGGATGAAGATCTCGTTGGTCTCGTTACGGCGCTGGTATTCGACCGAGTTGAGCTCTTCGAAGCGCGCCATGCGCGCCTTGCCCTTGGTGCGGCCGCCCTTGGCGTTGCTGCGCACCCACTCGAGTTCCTTGGCCAGCGCCTTCTGGCGGGCCTTTTCGCCGGACTCTTCCTGCTTGAGGCGCTCGGACTTCTGTTCCAGCCACGCGGTGTAGTTGCCCTTCCACGGAATGCCCTTGCCGCGGTCGAGTTCGAGAATCCACTCGGCGGCGTTTTCGAGGAAGTAGCGATCGTGGGTGACCGCCACCACGGTGCCGGTGTAGCGGGTCAGGAACTGCTCCAGCCATTCGACCGATTCGGCGTCGAGGTGGTTGGTCGGTTCGTCGAGCAGCAGCATGTCGGGCTTCTGCAGCAGCAGCTGGCACAGCGCGACGCGGCGCTTTTCGCCGCCCGACAGCTTGCCGATGATCGCGTCCCACGGCGGCAGGCGCAGCGCGTCGGCGGCGACTTCCAGCTGATGTTCCAGCGTATGCGCGTCGCCGGAAGCGAGGATCGCTTCCAGGCGCTGCTGTTCGGCGGCGAGCTTGTCGAAGTCGGCGCCTTCCTCGGCGTAGGCGTCGTAGATCTTGTCGAGCGCGGCCTGCGCGCTGAGCACGTCGCCGACGCCGACTTCGACCGCTTCGCGCACGGTGTGTTCGGGGTTGAGCTGCGGTTCCTGCGCGAGGTAGCCGACCTTGATGCCGGTGGCCGGACGCGCTTCGCCGGTGAAGTCCTGGTCGACGCCGGCCATGATCTTGAGCACGGTCGACTTGCCGGCGCCGTTCAGGCCGAGCAGGCCGATCTTGGCACCCGGGAAGAACGACAGCGAGATGTCCTTGATGATCTGACGCTTCGGCGGCACGGTCTTGCTGACGCCGTTCATGGTGTAGATGTATTGCATGCGAACTCCGAAGCAGGGGCGTGCCGAGCCGGGCCGGGTAGGGCCGGAGGGGGCGGACGGGAAACGGGGATTATCCCGCAGGCGCTGGCTGGGTTCCAGCGCGGGGGATGGGTGGGTTAGAAGGTGGAGGCGCGGGGCGGAGGATTCAAATGGCCCGGCGCGGGTGGTTCGGGTTGCGCGGGAGGCGTGGCTGCCTGTTTTCGGCAGCGGATTTTCGTTGCAAGTGAGCGGTGCTCCCGGTCGTCATTCCCGCGAACGCGGGCTCTGCCCTGCTTCGGCGGAGCCGAACATCCAGAGACTTCAGCGTCATCTCACCGGATGTCATTCCCGCGAAGGCGGGCTCTGCTTTACTTCGGCGGAGCCGAACATCCAAAGCCTTCAGCGTCATCTCCAGGTCGTCATTCCCGCGAAAGCGGGTATCCAGTGACTTCAAGCGTTCTCGCACGAAAGGCCCTGGATGTTCGGCTCCGCCGAAGTAAAGCAGAGCCCGCCTTCGCGGGAATGACGGTAGGTAAGGGCGGTCAATCCTGGAAGAGGTCTCGCTTCGGGCAGCTTGCAAAACAGCAGTCACAGCGAGCTACGCTCTTCCCGAATCCCGAATCCCGAATCCCGAATCCCGAATCCCGAATCCCGAATCCCAACCCCTCAAATCCAAACAATAAACGCCACCACCGCCACCACCGCCGCGTACTTGAAGAAGTAATACGTCCCCTTGCTGCGTTCCTTCAGCCCCTTCGCCTTCAAGCGCAGGCTGTAGAAGTACTTGAACGCCTTGTTGATCCCGCCGGTCTTGTCGCCTTCGTTGTTCGGGGAGGCGCCGGCCGCGATCAGGCGCTTGGCGATGAAACGGTTCAGCCCGCGCGCCCAGCCCCAGCGCATCGGCCGCTCGATGTCGCAGAACAGGATGATGCGGTTCTGCTCGGAGCCGTTCTGGGCCCAGTGGATATAGGTTTCGTCGAACATGGTCCATTCGCCGTCGCGCCAGCTGTAGCGCTGGCCGTCGACGTCGATGAAGCAGGCGTCGTCGTTGGGCGTGTCCAGGCCCAGGTGCAGGCGCAGCGAGCCGGCGTAGGGGTCGCGGTGCGGGCGCAGTTCGCCGCCGGGCGGCAGTTCGGTGAACATCGCCGCCTTGACGCTGGGCACTTCGCGCAACAGTTGGGTGGTGACCGGGCACAGCTCGGCGGCCGAGGGGTGGGCGTCGTCGTACCACTTCAGATAGAAGCGCTTCCAGCCGCGGCGGAAGAACGAATTGAAGCCGACGTCGTTATAGCCCTCGGCGGCCTTGATCTGCTGCAGTTCGCGCAGGTGCAGGGCCTCGGCGCGGATCTCGCGCCAGCGCGCGCGCAGCGGCTCGAGTTCGGGGAAATACTGGTCCGGGCTCAGGTACGGGCTGGTCGGCACCCGCGAGCAGGCGTACATCAGCACGTTGATCGGCGCCATGAAGGTCGAATGGTCGAGCAACTGGCGGCCCAGGCGGTGGCGTACCCGGCCGCGGTAATGGACGTAGACCGCGCTGGCGAGGAACAGGAAGACGAAGACCCATTTCATGGTCGCAATATCCGGAACTGAAGCTGTCATAGTCGGGGCCGCCGTGAGCCTGGCGGCCGGACCGGCCGGTGGGGGCGGGCCCTGAGGGTTGAGCGACGGTCATTGTCCGCCGGGTCGGGCGCCGGTGGCAGCCCTGCCTTGGCGGTTGGCCGCCATACGCCCCTAGGCTAACATTTCAAGTCTTGCGTCAAGCCACCCCCGCATTAACGGGGCGCGGCGGCCGCTTCTCGCCACCGCCCGGCCTGACCCCGAGGTTCCTCCCCCTGTCCGCTCCTTCTCCGAGGCTCCGCGAATGTTCCCCAGCCACACCCGTATTGCCGGATTCGATGACGAACTCGCCCAGGCCATCGCCGCCGAGGCCCGCCGGCAGGAAGACCATGTCGAACTGATCGCCTCGGAAAACTACGCCAGCCCGCGCGTGCTCGAGGCCCAGGGCAGCGTGCTGACCAACAAGTACGCCGAAGGCTATCCGGGCAAGCGCTACTACGGCGGCTGCGAATTCGTCGACATTGCCGAGCAGCTGGCGATCGACCGGGTCAAGCAACTGTTCGACGCCGATTACGGCAACGTGCAGCCGCATTCGGGCTCGCAGGCCAACCAGGCGGTGTATTTCGCCCTGCTCAATCCGGGTGACACCATTCTCGGCATGAGCCTGGCCCACGGCGGCCACCTCACCCACGGCGCCAAGGTCAACGCCAGCGGCAAGCTGTTCAACGCGGTGCAGTACGGCGTCAACGAGCAGGGCCTGATCGATTACGACGAAGTCGAGCGCCTGGCCTTGGAGCACAAGCCGAAGATGGTCGTGGCCGGCTTCAGCGCGTACTCGCAGGTGGTCGACTGGGCGCGCTTCCGCGCCATCGCCGACAAGATCGGCGCGTATCTGTTCGTCGACATGGCCCACGTCGCCGGCCTGATCGCCGCCGGTGTGTACCCGAGCCCGGTGCCGCACGCGCACGTGGTCACCTCGACCACCCACAAGACCCTGCGCGGCCCGCGCGGCGGCATCATCGTCGCCAAGCGCTGGGAAGGCGCGATCGATGCCGGCGCCGGCGCGGTCGATTTCGACGAGATGCAGAAGAAGCTGCAGAGCATCGTGTTCCCGGGCATCCAGGGCGGTCCGCTGATGCACGTGATCGCGGCCAAGGCGGTCGCGTTCAAGGAAGCGCTGGAGCCCGAATTCAAGGACTACCAGGCCCAGGTCGTCAAGAACGCCCAGGCCATGGCCAAGACCATCATCGCGCGCGGCTACAAGATCGTCTCCGGCGGCACCGAGAACCATCTGATGCTGGTCGACATGATCGGCAAGGGCATCACCGGCAAGGACGCGGAAGCCGCGCTCGGCCGCGCCCATATCACCGTCAACAAGAACGCGGTGCCCAACGATCCGCAAAAGCCGTTCGTGACCTCGGGCCTGCGCATCGGCACCCCGGCCGTCACCACCCGCGGCTATAAGGAACCCGATTGCGTGGCCCTGGCCGAGTGGATCTGCGACGTGCTCGACAACCCGAAGGACGAGAACGTCATCGCCGGCGTGCGCGACAACGTGACCAAGCAGTGCGCGCAATTCCCGGTGTATGGCTAAGCCGTTTTTCCGGCTGGCGGCGGTCGGCTGGCTTGCATGCCTGAGCGTGCAGGCGGCCGAAGCTCCGCCGGCCGGAAAATCCGCGCCGCCCGCGATCGAATACAAAACCGTGACCCCGGCCGAAGCGGCCGGGGCATCCGTGGTCGACATGCCGGCGCCGCCGCCGAACGCGCCGGACTTCAGCCAGGACATCGGCATGACCGAGACCTACTACATCCCGGCCTGCCAGGAGTCCATGCAAGGCGCAAGAAAGTACCGCGTCAGCTGGCGCGAGATTTCCGACTTCCATACGCGCAATCGGGTTCCGTGGCTGTCCGAGCTCGACCGCAGCGGTGCGCCGGACACGTATTCGCAGCCCGGCAGCCGCGCGCCGGAACCGAACAACCGGCCCGAGGCGATCTATCCCGTCGCCGCGGGCGCCAAGGTCGGCGAGGTGGTGGTGAAAGTCATCGTCGACGCCAAGGGCCGCACCCGCGACGCGATGGTGATCTGCAGCAACGACACGGTGTTCGACGCGCCCGCGCTCGCATTCGCCAGGCAAGTCACCTTCGAGCCCGCGCAGCGCGATGGCCGCGCGGTCGCCGACTATGGCAATGTGAGCCTGCGTTTTTACCCGGATGGGCCGAAGTACGGGTTCCGGCGGCACAAATGAACCGATTGCATGGCCCTGGCCGAGTGGATCTGCGACGTGCTCGACAACCCGAACGACGAGAACGTCATCGCCAGCGTGCGCGAGAACGTGACCCAGCAGTGCGCGCAGTTCCCGGTGTATGGCTGAGCGACGGTCCGCGCGTTTGAACAACGCGCGGCCACTAACCGCAGCGGCGGCCGCCCGATGACCGCGATCGGGCGGCTGTGGTTTTCGGCAATCCTTGGCCTCTGCGGCCCGGTGTGGGCTGCAGGACAGATCCCGCCCCCGCCGGAACCCGAGCCTGAGTCCATCGAGGCGCCCCCATGGGTGCCGCGGGAGACAGCGGTTTTCCGGGAGACGCGGTATCCGGCGAGCTTCTTTTGCGCGAACAAGAAAATGACTCGCATCGATGAGGCCGATTTTCAGGGGTTTCTGCGTCGGTACGACGAGAACTCACTGCGCTTGCGTCTGGCCCCGTCTTTACGGCCGCAAGCCGGCACACTAAACCTCGTGTATCCCGAAGGGCTGGAGCAATCTGCCGATATCGTCTTGCTCCTGGCTGTGGATGCGTCCGGCGCGGTCCGCGAGGCGCGGGTATTGTGCAGCACCTCCACCCAGTTCCACGATGCGGCGTTGCAAGCGGTAAAAGGCGCGAGATTCACGCGCCCGTACGATCAGGCGCCGACGGAAGTGGGATTTTTCAAGATCCGGTATCGGCTGCCGGATTGAGTAAAGTGGTGCTGTCGCTCGGCTAACCGGATTACTCTAAAGACATGCATTGTCCTTTCTGCCAGCACGTGGACACCCGGGTCATCGATTCGCGCGTGTCCGACGACGGCGCGACCATCCGCCGCCGTCGCGTCTGCGAGGCCTGCGGGGAACGTTTCAGCACGATCGAGACGATCGAACTCAAGCTGCCGGTGATCATCAAGGGCGACGGCCGCCGCGAGGCGTTCGACGCGCGCAAGCTGCGCGGCGGCTTCGACCGCGCGCTGCAGAAGCGCCCGGTCTCGGAAGAACAGATCGAATCGGCGGTGCGCGCGGTCGTGCATCAGCTGCGCATGACCGCCGAACGCGAACTGGCCTCGCGCCGGGTCGGCGAATTCGTCATGGCCGAACTGCGCAAGCTCGACCACGTCGGCTACGTGCGCTTCGCCTCGGTGTATCGCTCGTTCGAGGACGTGGCCGATTTCCGCGAGGAACTCGACCGGCTGGAACGCGATATCCCCGGCGACGGCCAGCTGACCTTGCTCGGCGACGATGAGCCGCGGCCGGACAAGAAGAAGCGCTGAGCATTGGTCGCGGGGCTGGACGACATGGACGGAGTCCTGTCTGGGTTCCGCGGGCACGCGTTGCAAGCCAGGCACTGACGGATGGGTAACCCATGGCTATGAGTTTCAGCGACTTCGCAGCGCATTCTTCCCGATCTCTACGTTGGGCGATTGCCGGTTCGATCGTTTGCGTCTCGATGCTCGCCGCTCCAGCCGCGTTCGCCTGCGAGCCCGCGGATGCGACGTCGTCCGGCGGCTACGTCTCGGCGGCCGCGAAACCGACGGCGAGCCTGCAATTGAACCGCGACGGCAGTTTTCGCTTGCTCGGCGTGCCGGCGCCGGGCGCGGACTTCAGCGGCTGCTGGCAACGCATCGGCGACACCGTGGCGCTGGTGGAGGGCGCGGCGATCGGCGGCGAAGGCATCAAGCGCAGCTTGCCCGAGCCCCTGACCCAGGCCGATCTGGACAAAGTTCGCGGCGACGGCATCGACACGATGCAGCAGGCCATCGACGCGGGACTGCTGCCGCTCGCGCGCGCCTGGGCGAATCAGCCGCGGCGCGCGGGCGAAACCGTGCGGGTCAGCGTGTACGAGCCGCGGATCGGACTGGCGGTCGGCGACGCCAAGGCGATGCTGCGTCTGGCCGACGGCAAGGTGATCGAGCAAAGCCCGGTGCCCGGCGACGACGGCCAGTTCAAATTCGCCAGCTTGCCCAAGCGCGCGGTGGTCAAGGCCATCGGCGTGCGCTTCCCCGAGCAGCCCGACCGCGTTCGCTGGCTGACCGTGGAGGATTCGACCAAGTTGCTGTACGCGATCGAATTCGATGCCCGCGCGCTGGGCGCGGGCGAGGGCGGCGGCATGACCCTCACCCGTCAGGCCGACGGCGGCCTGATCTCCGATTTCCCCGACGCCACCCACTTCAAGCGCACGCCATGACTTCCCACTTCAGCGCCACCGATCACGCCCACATGGCCCGCGCATTGCGTCTGGCCGAGAAGGGCGCGTACACGACCAAGCCCAATCCGCTGGTCGGCTGCGTGATCGCGCACGGCGGCGACATCGTCGGCGAGGGCTGGCACGAACGCGCCGGCGAACCGCACGCGGAAGTGCATGCCTTGCGCGCGGCCGGCGAACGCGCGCGCGGCGCGACCGCGTACGTGACCCTGGAGCCGTGCGCGCATACCGGCCGTACCGGGCCGTGCAGCGAGGCGCTGATCGCCGCCGGCGTGGCGCGCGTGGTCGCGGCGATGCGCGATCCATTCGAACAGGTCGACGGCGCCGGTTTCGCCAAATTGCAGGCGGCGGGCATCGCGGTCGAAAGCGGCTTGATGGAAACGCAGGCGCGCGCGCTCAATCGCGGTTTCCTGTCGCGGATCGAACGCGGTCGGCCGTGGCTGCGGGTCAAGATGGCGTCGAGCCTGGACGGACGCAGCGCGATGGCCAGCGGCGAATCCAAGTGGATCAGCGGCGAAGCCTCGCGCCTGGACGTGCAGCATTGGCGCGCGCGCAGCGGCGCGATCGTGACCGGCGCCGGCACCGTGCTCGCCGACGATCCCTCGCTGACCGTGCGTCTGGGCGACGACACCGCGTTCGTCGCGCCGCTGCGGGTGGTGCTCGATCCAGGCCTGGCCACGGTCGCGCGCGGCCGCGTGCGCGAAGGCGATGCGCCGACTCTGTACCTGCACGCGCCCGACGCCAAGCCGTCGCGCTATTTCGACGCCGCGCATGCGGCGGTGCCGATGATCGAGGGCCGGATGGATTTGGGCGCGGTGCTCAGGCTGCTGGCCGAACGCGGCGTCAACGAAATCCAGCTCGAAGCCGGCGCGACCCTGGCCGGCGCATTCCTGGCCCAGGGACTGGTCGACGAAGTGCTGCTGTACGTCGCGCCGGTGTTGCTGGGCGAAAACGCGCGGCCGTTGTTCGGCGGCCTGGGCATCGAGGCGATGACCAGCAAGCTGCAGTTGGATGTGATCGATGTGCGCCGGCTTGGCGAGGATACGCGGGTGTTGTTGCGGCCTCGGAAGCAGGAGTGAGTGCAGAGGAGTGAGGAATGAGTAGGGCATTGGACGTCTGTGTGTTCGCGCGCGCAGACCGATGCTCGACCCGGCAACCTCACGCCCGCTTCGCTCCCGCTCTGACTCACTCCTCACTCCTCTGCACTCACTCCTCGCTTATGACTCAGAACGCCTTCAAGGACCATTTCTCCGCGATCGCCGGCGCCTACGCCGCCGCGCGTCCGGAGTATCCCGACGCGCTGTTCGATGCGATCGCCGCGCAGGTGCCGGCCGATGCGACGGTGTGGGAACCCGGCTGCGGCAGCGGCCAGGCCACGCGCGGGCTCGCGGCACGGTTCGCGCGGGTGCATGCGAGCGATCCCAGCGTCAAACAGCTCGAGCAGCATTGGGCGCACGAGGCCTCGCTGCACGGCGAAGGCACGGTCAGCCTGAGCGTCGCCCCGGGCGAACGCAGCGATCTGGCCGATGCCAGCGTGCAACTGATCGCGGTCGCGCAGGCCCTGCACTGGTTCGACCGCGAACGCTTCTTCGCCGAATGCGAGCGCGTGCTCGCGCCACGCGGGGTGTTGGCGGTATGGGCCTACGGCGATTTCCTGCCGCCGCCAGGCATGGAGGTCGCGGTGGCCGATTTACGCGCCCGCATCGACGAGTTCTGGCAGCGGGAAAACGCCGAGGTCCGCGCCGGTTACCCCGATTACCAATGGCCGTTCGAGACCGTGCCGGCGCCGTCACTGTGGTTGACCGCGCAGTGGGGGCTCGGGCGTTTTCTGGGTTATCTCAACAGTCTGTCCGCGACCGATCGCTGCCGCGCCGCGACCGGCGACGACCCGGTCGCGCTGAACCGCCCGGCGCTGTCGCAGGCTTGGGGCATGGCCGAGGACCTGCGGACGATTCAATGGCCGCTGACCTTGCATTTGCGGCGTAAGGCGGGTTGATAGGTGATTCGTGGCGGTGAGGGTGGTCGCGATGGGTGGCGCCACTTCGGCGCCGGCCCATCGAGCGCTCACCCGGGACGTCACCTCCAGAACGTCATCCCCGCGAAGGCGGGGATCCAGAGACTTCAGAGTCATCCCGCCAGAACGTCATTAGCCTTCAGCGCTTCCTTCCACGTCGTCATTCCCGCGAACGCGGGAATCCAGCGACTTTCGTGCGAGAACGCTTGAAGTCACTGGATGTTCGGCTTCGCCGAAGTAAAGCAGAGCCCGCCTTCGCGGGAATGACGAGCAAAAGCAACGCCGGATGCTTTGTTGGGTCTGCCAACTTCGGCGATTTCTGGGTGCAACTCTCGAAGTTCGAACTTCGAACTTCGAACCCCTAGTCCGAACCCCAATCCCCCCACCCACAGAACAAACCATCCACCCGTCCCCATCCCCCAGACCCCGGCCGCCCAGCCCCCGGGTGGTAAACTCCCCGCGCCGGTTCGCCGGTACCACCAGTAACGTCTTCAGGGCGGGGCGAAACTCCCCACCGGCGGTAGGCGCGGCAACGCGCGAGCCCGCGAGCGCCTCGCGCGTGGCAGCCGAACCTCGGCCGCCACGCGCGAGGGTCAGCAGATCCGGTCCAATGCCGGAGCCGACGGTCACAGTCCGGATGAAAGAAGACGGCTACGCGCGAGCCCTCCGCGAGGATGGGCGAGACGACTCCCGCGGCCCGGCCGCGCGTCGTGCGTTGTCTTCAAAGCCTTGAGGCGTTTTTCGCTCACTTCTTGCGGGAAACGTTTCATGACCCAGTTCAATCGCAACACCGGCGCGGGCTTGCGCCGTCGCGGTCTCCGTCAGGAGGTCCGCTGATGTTCACCGGCATCATCGAAGGCGTCGGCAGCATCGCCGACAAACGCGATCTCGGCGGCGACGTGCGCTTGCGCATCGCCACCGGCAGTCTGGATTTCACCGAACCCAAGCTGGGCGAAAGCATCGCGGTCAACGGCGTTTGCCTGACCGTGATCGAATTCGGCGCCGGGTGGTTCGATGCGGACGCGTCCAACGAAACCCTGTCGCTGACCACGCTCGGCGCGCTCAAGCCCGCCGCGCGGGTCAACCTGGAACGCGCGATGCGGCCGAGCGACCGGCTCGGCGGGCACATGGTCAGCGGCCATGTCGACGGCGTCGGCGCCGTGCTGTCGGTCCACGACGACGCGCGCGCGCAGCGCTGGCGCTTCAAGGCGCCGGCGCCGCTGCTGCGCTACATCGCCAAGAAAGGCTCGATCTGCGTCGATGGGGTCAGCCTCACCGTCAACGAGGTCGATGCCGAAGGTTTCGAAGTCGCGCTGATCCCGCACACCGTGCAGAACACCGCGTTCGCGCAGACCGGCATCGGCGACGCGATCAATCTGGAAATCGACTTGGTCGCCCGTTATGTCGAGCGTCTGCTCGGCGAGCGTCACACCGGAGGTGCGGCATGAGTTTCGCGAGCGTTCCCGAATTGCTGGAGGAAATCCGCGCCGGCCGCATGGTGGTGATCGTCGACGACGAAGACCGCGAGAACGAAGGCGACCTGATCATGGCCGCCGAGCTGGTGCGTCCAGCCGACATCAACTTCATGGTCACCCACGCGCGCGGGCTGGTGTGCCTGTCGCTGATGCGCGAGCGTTGTTTCCAGCTCGGCCTGGGGCCGATGGTGCGCGACAACACCTCGCCGCACCACACCAACTTCACCGTCAGCATCGAAGCGGCCGAAGGCGTCACCACCGGCATCTCGGCCTACGATCGCGCCCACACCGTGCGCACCGCGGTGCGGCCCGACGCCAAGCCGTCGGACCTGGCCCAGCCCGGCCACATCTTCCCGCTGATGTCGCAGCCCGGCGGCGTGCTCAGCCGCGCCGGCCACACCGAGGCGGCGAGCGATCTGGCCCTGCTGGCCGGCCTGGAACCGGCCGGTGTGCTGGTCGAGGTGCTCAACGCCGACGGCAGCATGGCGCGGCGCCCCGAACTCGAAGCGTTCGCGGCCGAACACGGCTTGAAGATCGGTTCGATCGAGGAACTGATCCGCTATCGCCTGGCCACCGAGCACACCATCGAGCGGGTCGACGCGCGCGAGATCGAGACCGAGCACGGCCCGTTCCAGTTGCTGAGCTATCGCGACCGACTCACCCACGCGCTGCATTTCGCGATGGTGCGCGGTCAGGCCGATGCGCAGATCCCGACCCTGGTGCGGGTCCATGTGCAGAACCCGCTGGCCGACGCGCTGCATTGGCGCCGGCCGGACTTCGGCCCGGCGGTCGGCGACGTGCTGGCCGCGATCGCCCGCGAAGGCCGCGGCGCACTGGTGCTGCTGGCCGATCACGCCGACGCGGATGCGCTGTTGGCGCGGGTGCGCGGCGGAACCCAGGGGCACGACGCGGCCGATCACGCCGACAGCGAGCCGCCGAACGAGTCCAGCGGCCGGCAGGCCCTGGTCGAGTGGCGCAGGAACGGTGCCGGCGGCCAAATTCTTGCTGACCTGGGTTTGGGCAAGTTGCGTGTCATGGGGACACCACGCAGGCAGATCGGCCTGGGCGGCTTCGGTTTGGAGGTCGTCGAGTACGTTTGAACGCCCCGGACGGGCGGGTAGACTGCCCGCCGACCCGCCCTCCGGCGCTGCCGCAAGTTCCTACCGATCCGATGAAATTCCCCTGGAAATGGCTGCGTTCGCGCGGCGCGGACGCCGTATCTCCATTGACCGCGCAGATGTGCGAATCCTGGGATCGGGACGGCTTGCTGGTCCTGCCGGGCTTCTACAGCCCGGCCGAAGTGGAGGACGCCGAGGCGTCGCTGCGCGAGGCCTGGGAGCAGGGCGCGCCGCGGATCGTGGTCGACGACCTGGTCACTGGCGAACGCCTGCCGCTGGCGCGGGTGAGCGAGCAGGCACGCCGCGAGCACCGCTTCAAGGTCAGCGACCTCTACCTGGAGCGGGAGGCCGTGCGCCGCCTGGCGCTGAACGAGCGCATCACCCCGATCGTGGCGGCCCTGCTCGGCCAGCCGCCGGTACTGTGCAACTCGCTGAGCTTCGAGCAGGGCAGCGCCCAGCCCGATCACGTCGATTCGCTGTACATGACCCCGCGCACGCCACACCACCTGGTCGCGATCTGGGTGGCGCTGGAAGACACCCACCCGGACGCCGGTCCGTTGCGCTACTACCCCGGCAGCCATAAAATTCCGCAGTACGTCTTCAGCAACGGCAGCCACCATTTCATTCAGGATGAAATGCCGTTGTGGGACAGGCACATGCGGGCGCAGGTCGAGGCCCTCAAGCTGCAACCCGAGGTGTTCCTGGCCCGCAAGGGCGACGTGTTCGTCTGGAGCGCCTATCTTCTGCACGGTGGCAGCGATATCCGCGATCCGGCCCGCACGCGCAAGAGCGTCGTGTTCCACTACCTGTCCAAGCAAGACTGTCTTGCCTATCGACTCGCCCTGGCGCCGGAAGGTCCAGGTTTCTGGCTCTACCGGCAGCATCCCGCCGTGCCAGGCGAGGACGATCCGGCCTGGCCGCCCTTGCCAGCCACTCCGCTCATAAGGCCGTAATCCATGCCCCATTACGAAGGCGATCTGCGCAGCCCCCCGGGCGCGCGCTACGCCATCATCGCCAGCCGCTGGAACCCGCGCATCACCGACACCCTGGTGGCCGGCGCGCGCAAGACCTTCGCCGAACACGGCGTCGCCGAGGACGCCATCGACGTGATCCGCGTCCCCGGCGCCTGGGAACTGCCGGTCGTCGCCCGCCGCCTGGCCGTGGCCGGCCGTCACGCGGCGGTGGTCGCGCTGGGCTGCGTCGTGCGCGGCGACACGCGTCATTACGAACAAGTCGCCGACGGCTGCTCCGACGGCCTGATGCGCGTCTCGCTCGACCACGGCCTGGCGATCGCCAACGGCGTGCTCGCGGTCGAACGCCACGAAGACGCCGAGGCCCGCGCAGGCGGCAGCCACGGCAACAAGGGCGAGGAAGCCGCGCAGGCCGCCTTGGAAATGAGCCATTTGCTGGGACAACTGCCATGACCCGTCGCCGTCAGGATGGAATCGACCCGGTCGCGCGTTCGCGCGCCCGCCGCCGCGCGCTGCAGGCCGTGTACGCCTGGCAGATGTCCGGCTCCAAGGTCAACGACGTGATCAGCCAGTTCGCCCACGAACAGGCCCACGAAGTCGCCGATCTGGAATATTTCGAAGACCTGGTGCGCGGGGTCGACAAGCACCAGGACGAACTCGATACCGCGCTCGCGCCGTTCCTGGATCGCGACATCGAGCAGGTCGATCCGATCGAGCGCGCGACCTTGCGCATCGCCGCCTACGAGCTGCGTCTGCGTCCGGACGTGCCGTACCGCGTGGTGATCAACGAGGCGATCGAGACGGTCAAGCGCTTCGGCGCCGAACACGGCCACACCTACGTCAACGGCGTGCTCGACCATGCGGCGGCGGAGTGGCGCGCGGTCGAATTCGGCGCGTCGAAGAAGAAGTGATCGGATCGCGTCGCGCCCGCGCGCGGCGCGATCGTCGCGAGACCTGTCACCGATGATGCCGCCGCGATGAGCGCCGCCGAATTCGACCTGATCGCGCGCATCCGCGCGCGCGTGGGTACTCGCGACGACGTGGTGCTCGGCATCGGCGACGATGCCGCGCTGCTGCAACCGCCGGCCGGCATGCAGCTCGTGGTCGCCACCGACACGCTCAACGGCGGCGTGCATTTCTTCGAAGACGCCGCGCCGGCAGACATCGGCTGGAAATCGCTGGCGGTGAATCTGTCCGACCTCGCCGCGATGGGCGCGCTGCCGGCGTGGGCCACGCTATCCCTGTCGCTGCCGGCGCAGCCGGGCGATGCGACGCAGGCCTTCGTCGACGGTTTTCTCGACGGTTTTCTGCAACTGGCCACGCAGCACCGCGTCGCCCTGGTCGGCGGTGACACCACGCGTGGGCCGTTGTCGGTGTGCGTGACCGCGATGGGTTTTGTCGAGGCCGGCGCTGCGTTGCGCCGCGATGCCGCGCAAGTCGGCGACGAGATATGGATCACCGGCACGCCCGGCGATGCCGCCGGCGCGCTCGCCCTGGCCGGCGTCGCGCCGTACCGCGATGCGGACGTGCGCCGCTGCGCCGGCGATCCGCTCACCGATCACGCGCGTTTGTTCGAACGCCTGCAACGGCCGACGCCGCGGGTCGCCGCCGGCCGCGCGCTGTGTCCGCTCGCGCATGCCTGTATCGACGTCTCCGATGGTCTGCTCGCCGATCTGGGCCATGTCTGCGCGGCATCGAAGGTCGGCGCGCGCATCGACGCGGCCGCGGTGCCGGTGTCGCCCGCGCTCGCCGCCGCCTGCGAGGGCGAATCGCGCTGGTCGCTGCAACTGGGCGGCGGCGACGATTACGAACTGTGCTTCACTGCCGCGCCCTCGCGCCGCGATGCGATCGCTTCGGCGTTGCGCGCGGCCGATACGCCGGCCTGCGTGATCGGCCGGATCGAGGCCGAACCGGGCGTGCAGGTGTGGCGGGCCGATGGTTCGCAGTGGACGCCGCCGCGGCGCGGGTATCAGCACTTTGGTTGAGGCGTCATCCGCGGCTTCGGCTGCGAGAGCGTCGCGAAGTTTCTGAGGGCTTCAACCCCGATGCCTTGCGTTCTGACGAAGCGATCCGACCGAAAAGTATCGGGGCTGAAGTCCCACCCCCAAAAACCATCGGCTTCGCGTCGAGGACTTGCGCTCACGCGAACGCGAAACAGCGCGATTGCGCTCGATCGCCCTATGCCATCAGTTGGGTCGAGCCAGCTCAAAAGTTCAGACCGCTTTCATTGCGCCGGTGCGAGCCTGATCCGACTTTCCCATCGCCTGCCGTCATGCGCCCAGCCGCGTCGATCTCCGCTTCTTTCCATCGGCGTCGCATGAGCCGCGTGGCCATCGCTTGTGTCGTCGCCACGGTCGCTGTTGGATTGAGCGGTTGCGGCCCGATGCGTTCGTTGGTCGGAATCAATACCGTGCATCTGGGCGAGGCGCAGGTCAGTGCGATGCAGGTCGACATCGGCCCGGGCATCAACACCATCTGCCCGCGCCAGCCGGTGCAGATGCATGCGACGGTCACCGCGCAATTGCCGCGCGAAGCGGCGCCATCGACCTACGAAACCTGGCGCGGCAGCAACGGCACGCGCCGCAACGGCATGTTGGATTTCCGCAACTTCGCCTTCGCCAGCGCGCAGGGGCAGTTCGACGAATTGGGTTGGTTCGCGCCCGATCCCGATGTGTTGGCGACCGTCGACAGCGGTTTCGCGATCAGCGCGCAACTGCTGCATCCGCGCGCGCAACTGGCGCAGACGCTGCATTACGACCCTGACTATCGCTGCATCGTCAGTGCCGGCGCGCCCGGCGGACCGGGCGCGGACGGGCCCGACGGCGCCAGCGGTTACAGCGGCCACGATGGCCGCAACGGTTTCGACGGCCAGGACGGCGGCGACGGCGCGCGCGGCGGCGATGGCGCGCCGGGCGGCAACGGCTTCAACGGTCCGCATCTGCGCGTGTATGCCACCTATGCGAGCACGCGGCTGTATCCGAAGCTGATCGTGGTGCGGGTGCTCGGCGATATCGAAGACCTCGTGCTCGCGCCGGCCGATCGTCCGCTGACCTTGATCGCCAGCGGCGGCCGCGGCGGTGCGGGCGGCGATGGTGGAAGCGGCGGCAGTGGCGGCGACGGTGGTCGCGGCGAAGGCGGCAAGGAGCGCGCGGGGTACGGCGGCGATGGAGGTCATGGTGGCGACGGCGGCTTCGGTGGGCCGGGCGGCATCGGCGGCGATGGTGGTTTTGTTGAATTGGTTTATGACCGGCGTTATCCGGAGCTCGCGCAACTGCTGCGGTTCGATGTGTCGGGCGGTAGTGCGGGATCGGGCGGCGGTGGCGGCAGTGCCGGCTCGCGCGGCGATGGCGGCAACGGTGGCGCGGGTTCGGGTCGCGATGGGTATTCGGGCAATTACGGCGGATCGGCGCCCGAGGGCGGCTTCGGCCGGCCCGGCGATGCGGAGATGACGGCGGGCGAGGTGTCGGCGTATTTCCGCGAGCTGCCGGGTGTGCGGATGCTTTGAGGCGGGCGACGCGGCATGCGTTGTATGCGGCCACTCAAGCCCGACTGTCGGTGTCGAGGTATTCCCCCATTTGAAAAGGGGGCAGGGGGATTTGCTCTTGCTCCACACCGCATCGACCAAGGCAAAGTCAAAAGCTCAAATCCCCCGCGTCCGCTGCGCGGACGCCGCCCCCTTTTTCTAAAGTGGGCAAAAGCAGATGCGCCGCTTTATTGAGATGCGCGGGCTGCGGTGAGTTATGGCAGTACGCTCGTCCGGCGGTAGTTCACGACACGTCACTCCACCTCACTCGTCCGGCAACAACTTGCCCGGATTGAGGATGCCGTCGGGATCGAACACCGTCTTCAACTGACGCATGATCGCCAAGGTTTGCGCGCCCACCGCCTGCGGCATGAAATCGCGCTTGGCCAGGCCGATGCCGTGTTCGCCCGACAAAGTCCCGCCCAATGCCAGCGCCAGTTCGAACACGCGGCCCATCGCGGCATGCGCGCGTTCGTTCTGCGAAGAGTCGGCGGGATCGTAGAGGAGGTTGACGTGCAGGTTGCCGTTGCCGGCATGGCCGAAACACACGATCGGCAGGGCGAATTCTCGCGACAGCGCTTGCACGCCATCGACCAGTTCGGGGATGCGCGACACCGGCACCACCACGTCTTCGTTGATCTTGCCCGGCGCCAGCGTGCGCAGCGACGGCGACAGCGCCTTGCGCGCGGCCCAGAGTTTTTCCCGCGCGGCTTCGTCGGCGGCGTCATCGAGCGATAGCAGGCCGTCGCCGGACGCGGCGCGTTTCAAAGATTCGATCGCGAACGGCAAGGTCTGCGCGTCGCCGTCGGCTTCGATCATCAGCAACGCGCCAGCCTCGTGCGGCAGATCGGCACCGCCGACATCGCGCGCCAGCCGCACCGCGTCGCCGTCCATGAATTCCAGCATCGACGGCGTGACTGGCTGCGCCATCAGCCGCGCGACCGCGAGCGCGGCGGTGGAGACATCGCGATAGGTCGCGCGCAAGGCCGCGCGCGCCGGCGCGGTCGGGGTCAGGCGCAGGCTGGCTTCGACGATCAGCGCGAGCGTGCCTTCGCTGCCGACCAAGAGTCGATGCAGGTCGTAGCCCGTAGAGCCCTTGGTCGTAGCCGTGCCGCACACGATCAATTCGCCCGCGCCGGTCACCGCGGTCAGCGCCAGCACGTTGTCGCGGCTGGCGCCGTATTTCACCGCGCGCGGGCCGCCGGCGTTGCAGGCCAGATTGCCGCCGACCGTACTGAACGCGGCGCTGGTCGGGTCGGGCGGCCAGAACAGGCCATGCGCTTTCAGCGCGGTCTGCAGATCGCCGTTGAGCACGCCGGGTTCGACGATCGCGCAACGATCGCCAGGGCGGATTTCGACGATCGCGTTCATGCGTTCGAACGAGACCACCACGCCGCCGGCGATCGGCACCGACGCGCCGGTGGTGTTGGTGCCGCGACCGCGCGCGACCAGCGGCACGCGATGGCGCCGGCATGCGCGCACCAGCGCCAGCACCTGCTCGCGCGACTGCGGCAGCGCGACCGCGTCGGGCAACGATTGCCGGCGCGAGTTGTCGTAGGCGTAGGCGAGGCGTTCGCCGGGATCGGTCAGCCATCCGGCGCCGAACAGCGGCGCCATTTCCTCATGCAGCGCGGGCGGCAGGCCGACGGCGAACTCAGCGCGCATCACGGCTCACCGTGCGCGATCCGCGCCGCGTGTGCTGATGCGCCGCAATAGCGCGCCGACCGCGCCGAGCGCGAGCGCCGGCGTCACCACCCAGCGCGCTTCCGACAGCAGCACTTCGACGCCGCGCGCGCTGAAGAAGCGCGCGCCGATCGGCGAGACTTCGATCGGCCGCCACGGCGCGAAGATGCGCGCGTCCGACCACGGCCAGTACAAGGCGACGCCGAGGCCGCCGTCGGTCAGGGCGTCGAGCAAGGGATGCGAGGCGGCGCACACGAACAGCCACAGTGCCGCGCGCCATGGCGGCACCCGCAGCCAGCGCGAGCATAAGGCGCCAAACGCGGCGATCACCGCGGCGAATACGAACGAATGGCTGGCGCCGCGATGGCCGAAGTCGTCGGCATAGGCGATGCCGAGCTTGAACGCGACCACGTCGGCATCGGGCAGCATCGCGGCGAGCGCGCCGGCCACGAGCAGTCGCGGCGGAATCGTGCGCGATCCGAGCGCCCATCCCAGGGCAAGCGGAACCACGGCATGGGTCATTACGGTAGGCATGGGCCCATGGTATCGCCGCGAGCCGCCGGCCGCGCGTTGGCCGCGGGTTTGAATCGATGAAGCAAGCTAGTCTCATCGCGATGGGCGCGATACTTTTTTAGATGGGGCTTAGACCCGGCGCTCGCTCTGTTGTGATCGGTTCCGATGATCGGAACAAAGGCATCGGGGCCAGAGCCGTTCTCAAAAGAGTGAACGCCGCTCGCCGCGGCCGAGTTACGAGCGCTAGATATCGTCGGCGCGAAAGGCATCGCGCAACCAGTTCAAATCAGGTTGCGCCGGATCGCCATCGGCTTCGATCACGTCGAACCGGCACGGGCTGTCGCTGTAAGCCGGATGAGCGAGCAGGAAGGCCTGCGCGGCGAGCACCAGTTTGCGCCGCTTGCGCAGATCGACCGAGGCCGCGCCGCCGCCGAAGTGGTCGCTGCGCCGGTAGCGCACTTCGACGAAGACGACGGTCGCGCCGTCGCGCATCACCAGATCGAGTTCGCCGAAGCGATAGTTCGCGTTCGCGGCGATATCGCTCAGGCCGTGTTCGAGCAGATAGGCGCGCGCGGCGGCTTCGACCGCGGCGCCGCGGCTGCGGCGGTCCGACGCGCGCGGCGCCGGACCGTTGCGCGGATCAGCGGCGCGCGGCATCCGCCAGCGGCACCGGCACGCCGCTGCTGAAGGTCGACCACGCCGGGGTGCGCAGCACCGAGCCGCCGCCATCGATGCGCAGCACGCCGGTGGCGCCATTGATGAAGGCGTCCGGGCGCGTGGCCAGACGTTCGAGATAGGCCGACAGTTGCCAGGCGTCGTAACCGAACGCGAACAGGCGCGCCGCACCCGGGCCGCGCGCGGTCGGCAGGGTCTGGCCGACGCCCACCGCCGGCGGCAGGCCGCGAATGCCGCCGCTGGTCCACGATTCCGACGGGAACGCGAGGCCGTCGAGCACGCGGTCCTGCTCCGGCTTGCCGGTGCCCGACAGCAGCTGCGAGGTCGCCACGCGCGGCTTGTCGGACAGGCCGACGATCGCGAGCTTGGGAATCAGGGTGCGCGCCGCGCTGCCCTTGACCGCCAGGAACACGGCGTCGACGCCGCCCGGCTTGGCCACGAACGGACCGAGATCGGCGGTGCCTTCGCCGATGGTGTCGCTGATCTGCGCGCCGCGTCCGGCCAGGCGCTCCTTGAGCGCGGCGATCGCGCGGCGCTGGCCGTCGTCGCTGCCGCCGATCGCGAGCACGCGCTTGGCGCCGCGGTCGAGCAGGAAGTCGGCTGCGGCGATGCCTTCGTCCTCGGGGGTCAGCGAGAAGCTGACGTTGCCGCTGGGCGGGGCGACGTTGCCGCGGTTGAGCGCGAGCACCGGCACCGGCAAGGTGCCCTTGGCGAACACCGCGCTGACTTCGTCGCGGCCGAGCGGGCCGATCACGAAGTCGTTGCCGTCGGCGACCGCCTTGTCGTACGCGGCCACCGCGCCGGCGGCGTTGCTGCCGGTGTCGTAGAACAAGATGTCCGGGCGACGCCGGCTTTCGCCGTAGTAAGCGCTGCTCAGGCCGTCGCGCACCGAGGCGCCGGCGACAGCGGAGGCGCCGGTCGCCGGCAGCAGCACCGCCAGTTTCATCGGCGGGCGGTAGCCGTCGGCTTCGGCCGGCGGACGCTGGCCGGCGTTGAAATTCCAGTCGGAGGTGCGATCGAACGGACGCGGCAGCGGCAGGCCGCGCTGCATCATCACCTTGCCCATGAAGTTGTAGAGCGGATCGCCGACCGGCAACGCGGCGGCTTCGCGGCTCAGCGCGGCGTCGTCGAGCTGGCCGAGCAGGCGATTGATCTGCTGTTCGTTGTCGCTGCGCGCCGCGCCGCTCAGGCCGGCGTGTTCGCGCGCGAGGTGCCCGGCCTGGGCGATCAGCGGATTGGAGGCGTTGGTCGCGGCGGTCGGGCGGGTTTCGACGCTGGCGCAGCCGCCGAGCACCGCGGTCGCCGCCAACAGGCCGATGAACGTCCATGTCAAAGCGGGCCGGTTTTTCTTATGAGTCATCGGCTTGCATTCGCCGCGCAGCGGCGTTCCTGTGGGACCGGTTAGGATTCTACCCGGCCTTGAACCCAGAGCACGATGCAGACCTTCGGCACCCTTCATATTGTCGCCACCCCGATCGGCAACCTCGGCGACCTGTCGCCGCGCGCGCTGGAAACCCTGCGCACGGTCGCGGCGATCTGCGCCGAGGACACCCGGCATACCCGCCAGTTGCTGTCGCATTTCGGCCTGGAACGCCCGCTGCTGGCGCTGCATCAGCACAACGAGGAGCAGCAGGCGGCGCAGTTGGTGGCGCGTCTGCAGGGCGGGGATTCGCTGGCTTTGGTGTCGGATGCGGGCACGCCCTTGGTCAGCGACCCGGGCTATCGCCTGGTCCGCGCCGCGCGCGCGGCCGGCATCCGGGTCTCGCCGGTGCCTGGTGCCTGCGCCGCGATCGCCGCGCTCAGCGTCGCCGGGCTGGCCTCGGACCGGTTCAGTTTCGAGGGCTTCCTGCCGGCCAAGACCTCGGCCCGGCGCGAACGCCTGACCCGGCTCGCGGCCGAGCCGCAGACCTTGTTGTTCTACGAATCTTCGCACCGGATCGAGGAAACCCTCGACGACATGATCGGCGCGTTCGGCCCGTCGCGCCGCGCGGTGCTCGCGCGCGAGCTGACCAAGCTGTTCGAAACCGTGCTCGACGGGTCGCTCGAAGCGCTGGCGGCGCAGGTCAAGGCCGATCCGAATCAGCGCAAGGGCGAGTTCGTGCTCGTGGTCGAAGGCGCCGGCGACGATGCCGACGCCAAGGTGATCGAAGGCAAGCGCCTGTACGCCAAGCTCAGCGAGCATCTGCCGCCGTCGACCGCGGCGAAGCTGGCGGCGGAGTTGAGCGGGGCGCCGCGTAAGGCCTTGTATGGCAGCGCCGACTAATCCGCTTGCGCCGCGCGTTGTTGCTTGAGCGCGGCGACCAGGCGGTCCATCAGTTCCTCGCCGGCCACCACTTCGAAGTTCCAGCAGTCTTCGGACACGAAAATCGGCTGGCCGTTGAGTTGGATGACTTTCTCGCCGCCGTCGATGCTGAGCGAGCGTTCCAGTACGGCTTCGGTTTCGCGGATCGACGCGTAGGCGCGCCAAAAGGCGTCGCGCAGTTGTTGTTCGCTCCAGTCGGGCAAGCGTTCGGCCAGATCCTGCGCGCCGATGAGGCCGTGACGGCGCAGCATGCCCAGTGGATACAGCGGGTAATGATCTTCGGGGTCGTCGCTTGGCATGGATTGGCCGATGGTTGGCGCGGTTCGCGGTTCGTGGCGCGTGGCGCGTGGCGCGGATCAATTTAACCGCGCGGCGACGGTTCGGGTCGCGCGCATGCGACAATGCCGACGCGAAGTAGGCCAGGCAGTCGCGTCATCGGGTCGCAAGATCCGGTGCCGAGGAAAGTCCGGGCTCCACAGGGCACGGTGCCAGGTAACGCCTGGGCGGCGCGAGCCGACGGAAAGTGCAACAGAGAGCAGACCGCCGAACGGCCCGCAAGGGTGCGTGGTAAGGGTGAAACGGTGCGGTAAGAGCGCACCGCGAGTCTGGCAACAGACCGGCACGGCAAACCCCACCGGGAGCAAAACCAAATAGGGAGACTATGTCGCGGCCCGCGATGTCTCCGGGTAGGTTGCTTGAGCGTAACGGTGACGTTGCGCCTAGAGGAATGACTGTCCACGACAGAACCCGGCTTATCGGCCCACTTCGCGCTTTTTCCGGCTGCGCCAGAAAAAGCCCAAAATTTGCGTAGCAAATTTCGGGTCCCCGCTATGCGCTTCCAAAACCCCGCCCCTTCGGGGCGCCCCCTTTACTAAAGGGGGCTCTCATACTGGTGGGGCGTGGTGGCGGGTGGTGGCGCAGCTTCTTTGTTTCCGCTTTGTCCTTAGCCCTCTCCCGCTTGCGGGAGAGGGTTGGGTGAGGGCACGCGTCGCTGCAATAGCGGACATGAGCCTCAACTTTCCCTCATCCGGCCCTTCGGGCCACCTTCTCCCGCTTGCGGGGTGAGTGGGCGCCGCTTGCGAGCCATTGGCTCGCGCGCCCGCGAACGCCCAAACACTGTGCGTTTGGGCTGGGGCGGCGAACGCCCGCGTGCTTACGGCGTCGCGCCGATCTGCTTCATGAAGGCCTGGTTATCCCAGAACAGCCACTCCTCGACCATCACCCCGTCCTTCCAGCGGCCGATCGTGGTCATCTCGAGCTTGAACGGCTTGTTCGTCGGGGCCAGGGTCTTGCCGTCGGCCAGCGGCATCGGCTGGCTGAAGGTGCCTTCCATTACGCCCATCACCGCGGTCAGGTCGCCCTGGGCGATCTTGATGGGGTGCTGGCGGATCTTGGTGTCGGGGGCGAACACGAACTGCGGCTTGAGCTCGGCGATGTGCGCGTCCAGGCCGGTGGTGGTTCGGCCGTCGGGGTAGTGGACGACGATGTTCGGGGCGTGACTCTTGTGGAAGTCCTGCCACTGCTGGCCGCTGTAGTGGACGAAATCGAGTTCGTCGAAGGTCTGCAGGTGCTGGTCTTCGCGGGCCTGCTCGGCCTGCCAGCGCTTGAGCAGTTCGGCGTCGGCCGCCGCCGCGGTCAGGGGCAGCCGGTCGGGTTCGCCGCGGCCGCAGCCGGCCAGCAGGGCGACCGCCAGCAGGGCCGACGGCAGGCCGGCGCGCAGGGCGCGGCGGCCGGAAAGGGCGGGTGGGGACATCGGGTGGCTCCAGGGCGCAGGAAAACTTCACGCTAGGCGCGCCCACGTGAACCGGGTGTCGGAATGCGTCGCCCGGCGCCGCGTGCGCTTCTTCCCATGGACAGCGGCGATCGCGCCGTCTTTTTCGATCTTCTGCGCTGATCGGCGTTTCGTGTTGCCCCGCAGCAACGGCGCGGCAACTGTGACGGAGTTCGCGCGAGGGTCACTTTGTGACGTTCAGAGTCTCAAAATATGAGACGAAACAAAGGCTAGTGGATAAGTCTTGAATAAGACTCTGAAGTTCGCTGCAAGCCATTGATGTGCCTAGCGAAATTTACCCCGGAAAGTTGTTGACAACCCTGAGCACCCTGCTAATGTGGGCTTCCGAGGGAAAACCTGGGTTTTTGTGGGTTTTCGAAGGACTACCGCCCAGCCGGGTGAACGAACGAGGTGACCCGTCCGGTAGAGACGGGAACCCCAAAGGTGCGCAATGTTCCAGGGCGAAACCGCCATCACGATCGACGACAAGGGACGGCTGGCGGTACCCACCGCTTACCGCGATCTTGTCGCGCGCGAATGCGACAACCGCCTGGTCATCACCTACAACCCGTTCGAGTCGGGCTCCCTCTACCTGTATCCGCTGTCGATCTGGGAACGCGTCCGCGACCAGGTCAACAAGCTGCCCAAGGTCAAACAGGTCAATCGCAACATGCAGCTCAAGCTGGTCGGCGCGGCCGCGTTCGTCGAACTCGACGGCAACGGCCGCATCACCGTGCCGGCCAGCCACCGCGCCGCGGTGGGCATCGAGAAGAAGGCGGTGTTGCTGGGCATGGGCGACAAATTCGAACTTTGGAGCGAGCAGGCGCACCACGCGCAGATCCGTCAGACCATCTCCGACGACGATCTGAGCGACGAACTGCTCGACCTGCAGCTATGACGGGCGGTGGCATGGAACGCACGCTGACGCGCTCCGGCCACCTTCCCGTGATGTATCGGCAGGTGCTCGACGGCCTGCGGGTACACGGGAACGGAGCCTATCTGGACGGAACGTTCGGACGCGGTGGGCATGCCCGCGGCGTGCTCTCGCAATTGCAGGCCGGAGGCCGACTGCTGGTGATGGACAAGGACCCCGAAGCGATCGCCGTGGCCGAACGCGAGTTCGGCGACGACGCGCGCGTGTCCATCTACCGCGGCAGCTTCGCCGACATGGCGAACTGGGACGCGGCCGCGGCCGGCCTGGACGGCGTGCTGCTCGACCTGGGCGTGTCCTCGCCGCAGTTGGACGTGGCCGAGCGCGGCTTCAGCTTCGGCAAGGACGGCCCGCTCGACATGCGCATGGACCCCGACAGCGGCCACAGCGCGGCGCAGTGGTTGGCCACGGCCGCCGAGAAAGAGATCGCCGACGTGCTGTGGACCTATGGCGAAGAGCGCCAGAGCCGCAAGATCGCCCGCGCCATCGTCGCCCGCCGCGACGCCCAGCCGCTGACCCGCACCGCCCAGCTCGCCGACCTGATCGCCTCGGTGATGCCGCGCGGCGATCAGAAGATCCATCCGGCGACCCGCAGCTTCCAGGCCATTCGCATCTTCATCAACCGCGAACTGGCCGATCTGGAACTCGGCCTGGACGCGGCGCTGTCGCGGCTCAAGCCCGGCGGCCGGCTGGCGGTGATCAGCTTCCATTCGCTGGAAGACCGCATCGTCAAGCAGTTCATCCTGCGTCACGCCAAGGCCCCGCCGGCCAACCGGCGCATGCCGGTCGAGATCGCGTTCACCCCCGACCTGCTGATGATCGGCGGCGCGCAGAAGGCCGAGTACGACGAAACCTCCGAAAACCCGCGCGCGCGCAGCGCGGTGTTGCGGGTGGCTGAGAAGCTGGGATTCGGGATTCGGGATTCGGGATTCGATGAAACTTCGGACCCCGCGGCCTCGCTCGACCCAATCTCCAATCCCCAATCCCCAATCCCGGCGCCACCGCCAGGAGGCGCCCAGTGATGCGCCCGCTGCTGGCCCTGCTGATCGTCGCCAACGTCGTTTCGGCGCTGTTGGTGGTGTTCGCGCGCCATGAGCATCGGCAGTTGTTCGTGCAGCTCAACAAGCTGCAGCGCGAGCGCGACGAGCTCAATATCGAATTCGGCCGGCTGCAACTGGAACAGGCGACCTGGGCCGAGAGCAACCGCATCGATCAGGTCGCGCGCGAGCGGATCGGGATGAAGTTCCCCGAAGGCGCCGAAACCGTGGTGATCCGGCCATGAGCGGCCGCAAGAACAAGCGGCCCGGCCGCAGCGGTCCGCTCGATCGCGTGCTCGGCGAGCGCAGCAATCGCGGCGGCGGCTTCGACCGGCTGGTCGAAAACCTCGGCGAAGGCTTCGCGCGCCTGCGCGAGGACCGCGCGCGCGCCGGCAACAAGCCGCGCGGCCGCAGCGCCCAGTTCAACCTGCGCAACCGGCTGATCCTGGTCGGCGGCACGCTCGGCCTGTGCGCGGTCGCGCTGCTCGGCCGCGCGCTCGACCTGCAGGTGATCCACAACGATTTCTATCGCCAGCAGGGCGACGCGCGCTCGCTGCGCGAAATCCCGATCCCGACCTCGCGCGGCATGATCACCGACCGCAACGGCGAACCGCTGGCGGTGTCGACGCCGGTTGAGTCGATCTGGGGCAACCCGAAGGAACTGGCCAAGAGCCCCGAGCGTCTGCCGGCCCTGGCCAAGGCCCTGGGCGTGGCGCCGGACGAACTGACCCGCAAGCTGTCGCAGCGTTCGGGCAAGGAGTTCATGTACCTCAAGCGCCGGATCAATCCGGACGAGGCCAAGCGGATCCTCGCCTACAAGATTCCCGGTGTGTTCTCGCAGCGCGAATTCCGCCGCTTCTACCCGCAGGGCGAGGCGATGTCGCACGTGTTGGGCTTCACCAACATCGACGACCGCGGCCAGGAAGGCCTGGAGCTCGCGTTCGATCACGAACTGCGCGGCAAGCCCGGGGTCAAGCGGGTGATCCGCGACGGCGCCGGCCGCATCGTCGAGAACGTCGATCTGGTCGAGACCGCCGAGCCGGGCAAGGACATCACCCTGACCCTTGACCGTCGCATCCAGTACCTGACCTACCGCGAACTGCGCCGCGCGCTGATCGACACCGGCGCGAGCAGCGCCTCGGCGGTGGTGCTCGACATCGAGACCGGCGAAGTGCTGGCGATGGCCAACCTGCCGACCTACAACCCGAACCTGCTCGGCGCCGGCAATCGCGATACCCATCGCAACCGCGCGATCACCGACGTGGTCGAGCCGGGTTCGACGATGAAGCCGATCACCGTCGCCGCCGCGCTCAACGCCGGCACGGTCAAGCCCGGCACCCTGGTGCATACCGAGCCGGGCTGGATGCCCAATGGCCGGTACCGCATCACCGACACGCATAACAACGGCACCCTGACCGTCACCGGCGTCATCACCAAGAGTTCCAACGTCGGCGCGGCCAAGCTCGCGCTGCCGCTGCCGAACGACTACTACTACAAGTTCATTCAGGGCTTCGGCTACGGCCGCAAGCCCAACAGCGGTTTCCCGGGCGAGTCCTCGGGCCTGCTCGCGCCGCCGTCGCGCTGGAGCGGCACGACCAAGGCGACCATGTCCTACGGGTACGGTCTGTCGGCCACGCCGATGCAGATCGCGATGGCCTACGCGGCGATGGCCAACGGCGGCAAGTTGATCCAGCCGACCTTCGTCAAGGGCCAGCGCAACGAGCCGCAGCAGGTGCTCGATCCGGCCGTGGCCGGCGAAATCATGCACATGATGCAGACCGTGACCGAGCCGGGCGGCACCGCCAAGCAGGCCGCGATCCTGGGTTATCACGTCGCCGGCAAGACCGGCACCACGCGCAAGTTCAGCGCGACCGGTGGTTATTCGAAGAAGTACGTGTCGCTGTTCGCGGGCGTCGTACCGGTGGAGAAGCCGCGCTTTTCGATGGTGGTCGTGGTCAGCGAACCCGATCCGACCAAGAAGGGTTATTACGGCGGTTCGGTGTCCGGCCCGGTGTTCCGCAACGTCATGGACGGCGCGCTGCGGCTGATGGACGTGGCGCCCGACGACATCGAAACCTGGCTCGCGGTGCAGGCCGCGGCCGAAGCCAAGCGACTCAAGCAGAACGGCGGCAAGCCGAGCGGACCGGTGTTGCCGGCGGCAACGCAGGAGGCCGCGCCGCCACCGCCGATCGCGGCCGGCGCGCTGGCCCCGGGGGGCGTGCGATGAGCCGCCTGATGCCGTTGGCCGACTTGCTGCCCGACATCGCCGGCATCCCCGGCGATCTGCGCATTTCCGGTCTGGTGATGGACAGCCGCGCGGTGCGTCCGGGCGATGCGTTCGTGGCGATCGCCGGGTTCGGCGCGCACGGATTGAAATTCGTCGAGCAGGCGCGCGCGCAGGGCGCGGTCGCGATCCTGTTCGAACCGCCCGCGCCCGACGATCTGCCGGCGCCGGCCGATGCGATCGCGGTGCCGGGTCTGCGTTCGCGCCTGGGCGAAATGGGCGATGCCTTCCATGGCCGCGCGAGCGAAGCGATGACCGTGGTCGGCGTCACCGGCACCAACGGCAAGACCTCGACCGTGCAGCTGATCGCGCAGGCCTGGACCTTGCGCGGCATTCGCTGCGGCAGTGTCGGCACGCTCGGCGCGGGCCTGTACGGCGCGGTCGTGCCGAACGGCTTCACCACGCCGCTGGTATTGCCGCTGCACGAGTTGCTCGCCGACATGCGCGACGGCGGCGCGACCGCGGTGGCGATGGAAGTCAGCTCGCACGCGCTCGATCAGGGTCGGGTCGCCGGCGTGCATTTCGACGTAGGCGTGTTCACTAATCTGACCCGCGATCATCTCGACTACCACGGCGACATGGCGAGCTACGGTGCGGCGAAAGCGCGCTTGTTCGATTGGCCGGGCCTGCAGGCGGCGGCGATCAATCTCGACGACGAGTTCGGCCGCGAACTGATCGCGCAGCTGCCCAAGGGCGTGCGCGCGATCGGGTTGAGCTCGCGCGGCCGCGACGGCGCCACCTTGCGCGCCGACGCGCTGAGTTTCGACAGCCGCGGCATCGGCTTCGATCTGGTCGTCGCCGGCAAGGCGCATCCGGTCGCTTCCAAGTTGCTCGGCCGTTTCAATGTCGACAACCTGCTCGCGGTGGCCGGCGCGCTGTATGCGCTCGACGAAGCGCCGTCGCGGATCGCCGAAACCCTGTCGCAACTCGAACCGATCCACGGCCGCATGAACCGCCTCGGCGGCGATGGCGTGCTACCGCTGGTGGTGATCGACTACGCGCATACGCCCGACGCGCTCGAGCAGGCACTGGCCTCGCTGCGCGCGCACGCCAACGCGCGGCTGATCTGCGTGTTCGGCTGCGGCGGCGAGCGCGATCGCGGCAAGCGTCCGCAGATGGCGGCGATCGCCGAACACGGCGCCGATCTGGTGATCGTCACCGACGACAACCCGCGCGGCGAGGACGGCGACGTCATCGTCGCCGACATTCTCGAAGGCCTGCGCGCGCCGCAGCGCGCGGTGGTGCTGCGCGACCGCCGCGCCGCGATCGAACATGCGATCGGCGAAGCCAGTCCCGACGACATCGTGCTGGTGGCCGGCAAGGGCCACGAGCCTTACCAGGAAATCCACGGCGTGCGCCATGCGTTCGACGATACCCTGATCGCGCAGGCGGCACTGGAGGCGCGCTCATGAGGCGTCTGCTGCTGTCCGAAATCGCGCGCATGACCGGCGGCCGCCTGCACGGCGAGGACGCCGCGATCGACCTGCTGACTACCGACAGCCGCGCGCTGCCGGCGAGCGGCGCGGCGCTGTTCGTCGCGCTCAAGGGCGAGCGCTTCGACGGCCACGATCATGTCGCCAAGCTGCTCGGCACCGCAGTGGCCGGCGCGCTGGTTTCGCGCGAGATCGATGCGGCCATGCCGCAGGTGATCGTCGCCAATACCGAACGCGCGCTGGCCGATCTGGCCACCACCGTGCAGTCGACCCGCGACACGCGGGTGATCGCGATCACCGGCAGCAACGGCAAGACCAGCGTCAAGGCGCTGACCACCGCGATCCTGGAACAGGCCGCGCCGGGCCGGACCTATTCGACCCCGGGCAATCGCAACAACGAGATCGGCCTGCCGCTTGCGGTGCTCGACGCGCCGGAAGACGCGTTGTTCGCGATCTACGAGATGGGCGCGGGCAAGCCCGGCGACATCGATTACCTGGTGCGCGTGGCGCGTCCGCAGGTCGCGGTCGTCAACAACATCGCCGCCGCGCATCTGGAGCGCATGGGCAGCCTGCTGGGCATCGCCGACACCAAGGGCGCGATCTACGACGCGCTGCCGTCCTACGGCGTGGCGGTGATCAATGCCGACGATGCGTTCGCGCCGTACTTCGAAAATCGCGCCTCGGGCCGGCGGATCATCCGCTACGGCATCGACGCCAGCGCGGATGTGACCGCGAAGGACGTTCGCGTCGGCGCGGAGGGTTCGAGCTTCGTGTTGGTGACGCCGCAGGGCGAAGCCCCGGTCGCGCTGAAGCTCAGCGGTCGTCATAACGTGCGCAATGCGCTGGCCGCCGCGGCGCTGGCGCTCGGCGCCGACGTGTCGCTCGCCGCGATCGCCGCCGGCCTCAACGCCGCGTTGCCGGTCGACGGCCGGTTGATCACCCATCGCCTCGACAACGGCGCGGTGCTGATCGACGACAGCTACAACGCCAATCCCGGTTCGACCGCCGCGGCGATCGACACGTTGGCCGAGATGGGCGGCGAAAACTGGCTGGTGCTCGGCGCGATGCGCGAGATCGGCCATGAAGAAGTTGCCATGCACGCCGATATCGGCCGCCGCGCCAAGGCCGCCGGGCTGCGTCGCCTGTACGCGCTCGGCGAACTGCCGACCGCCGCCGCCCAGGCTTTTGGCGACGGCGCGGAAGTGTTCGACAGCCACGACGCGTTGGCGCGCGCGCTCAGCGAGCAGTTGCGCGAAGGCGTGCGGGTGTTGGTGAAAGGTTCGCACAGCAGTGCGATGGACAAGATCGTGACGGCGTTGCTGTCCGCGCATAAGCCCGCACAGGGGAAGGGGACCACGCATGCTGCTTGAACTCACTCGTTGGCTGGAGCAGTTGCAGAGCCTGTTTGGTCTGTTCGGCTATCTGACCTTCCGCGGCATCCTCAGCGCGTTGACCGCGCTCGCCCTGTCGCTGTGGTGGGGCCCGGCGGTGATCCGCAAGCTCGCCCAGTACAAGGGCGGCCAGCCGATCCGCCAGGACGGTCCGCAGACGCATTTTTCCAAGGCCGGCACGCCGACCATGGGCGGCGCGCTGATCCTGATGACGGTGCTGGCCTCGGTGCTGCTGTGGGGCGATCTGCGCAACAGGTATGTGTGGCTGGTGCTCGGCGTGATGCTGTGCTTCGGCGCGATCGGCTGGTACGACGACTGGATCAAGATCGTGCGCCGCGATCCCAATGGTTTGAAGTCGCGTTGGAAGTATCTGCTGCAGTCGATCTTCGGCCTGGCCGCGGGCGCCTTCCTGTACTTCACCGCCGATCCGGCGGTGGTCGCGAGCACGACTTTCTACGTGCCGCTGATCAAGGCGATCGCGATTCCGCTCGGCGCCGGCCTGATCGTGGTCGCGTATTTCTGGATCGTCGGCTTCTCCAACGCGGTCAACCTCACCGACGGCCTCGACGGTCTGGCGATCATGCCAACCGTGCTGGTCGCCTGCGCGCTGGGCGTGTTCGCCTACGCCTCGGGCCATGCCGAGTTCTCCAAGTACCTGCAGATCCCGCAGGTGCCGGGCGCCGGCGAACTGGTGATCATCTGCGCGGCGATCGCCGGCGCGGGCCTGGGCTTTTTGTGGTTCAACACCTATCCGGCGATGGTGTTCATGGGCGACATCGGCGCGCTGGCACTGGGCGCGGTGCTCGGCACCATCGCGGTGATCGTGCGCCAGGAACTGGTGCTGGTGATCATGGGCGGCGTGTTCGTGATCGAAACGCTGTCGGTGATGATCCAGGTCGCCTCGTTCAAGCTGACCGGCAAGCGCGTGTTCCGCATGGCGCCGATCCATCACCACTTCGAACTCAAGGGCTGGCCCGAGCCGCGCGTGATCGTGCGCTTCTGGATCATCTCGGTCGTGCTCGTACTGGTCGGTCTGGCCACTCTCAAGGTCCGTTGATGGAAAACTCCGCGCGCCAGGCAACCCGACTCGACGCCATCCACGGTCGCTACGACCCGTGGCTGTTGTTCGTGTCCATCGCCTTGGCCTGCACCGGCGTGGTCATGGTCGGCTCGGCCTCGCTCGGCGTGGCCGCGACCCACGAAGTCGACGCGTTCTACTTCCTGACCCGCCACCTGATCTTCCTCGGCGTCGGCCTGGGCATGGCGTTCTGGCTGATGCGCACCGAGCTCAAGACCATCGAACAGCACAACCAGTGGCTGCTGCTGGTGTGCATCGTGCTGCTGTTGCTGGTGTTCGTGCCGGTGATCGGCAAGCAGGTCAACGGCGCCAAGCGCTGGATCAATCTTGGCCCGGTCGGTTTTCAGGCGGTCGAGGCGGTGAAGCTGCTGTACATCGTCTGGCTGGCGAGCTACCTCAAGCGTTTCAGCGAAGACATCTCGGCGACCTGGGGCGCGATGCTCAAGCCGATCGGCGTGGCGATCGTGCTGGTCGGCCTGTTGCTGATGCAGCCCGACTTCGGTTCCTCCTCGCTGCTGCTCGCGATCACCGCCGGCATGCTGGTGCTCGGCGGCGTCAACATGCCGCGCATGTTCGGACCGGTGCTGATCGGCCTGCCGATCCTGGCGGTCATCGCGATCGCCGAACCGTACCGCGTCATCCGCCTGACCTCCTTCATGAATCCGTGGAGCGATCCGTTCGGCACCGGTTACCAGCTGACCAATGCGTTGATGGCGGTCGGCCGCGGCGAATGGACCGGGGTCGGCCTGGGCGCGTCGGTGCAGAAGCTGTCGTACCTGCCCGAGGCGCATACCGACTTCATCATGGCGGTGATCGCCGAGGAATTCGGTTTCGCCGGCGTGTGCGCGGTGGTCGGCATGTACGCGCTGCTGACCGGGCGCGCGTTGTGGATCGGGCTGAAGTGCGTGGAGATGCGTCGCCACTTCTCGGGCTACGTCGCGTTCGGCATCGCCTTGTGGATGGGGCTGCAGAGTTTCGTTTCGATCGGGGTCAACCTGGGCCTGTTGCCGACCAAGGGCCTGACCCTGCCGATGATTTCCTCCGGCGGCTCCAGCGTGCTGATGAGCTGCGCGGCGCTGGCGGTGTTGCTGCGCGTGTCTTACGAACTCGATCGCGCTCAGCGCCAGGTCGCGCGTTTGCGCGGCGAAGCGGCGCAGACGACCGCGCCGGCCACGAGCGGCACGCCTTCGACCGCGACTGCGACGCCCGCGGCCGCCGGCGTTGCTCGCAACAGCGACGCCGCGCGCGGCACCAGCCGGCTGCGCGAACGCGTCGAGCCGTCGTTCGGGAGGTCCGCATGAGCGAGCTTCGTACGAATGATCGGCCGGTGATGATTCTCGCGGGTGGCACCGGCGGGCATATCTTCCCGGGTCTGGCGGTGGCCAAGGCGCTGCTGGCGCGGAACGTGCCGGTGTCGTGGCTCGGCGCAGACGGCGGCATGGAAACGCGTCTGGTGCCGCAGCACGGCATCGAGATCGACACCATCGCGATCAGCGGCGTGCGCGGCAAAGGGTTGGCGACGCTGTTGCGCGCGCCGTTCCGGCTGGCCGCGTCGGTGCGCGCCGCGCAGCGCGTGTTGCGCGCGCGCCAGCCGCGCGCGGTGATCAGCTTCGGCGGCTATGCGGCCGGTCCCGGTGGCCTGGCCGCGCGTCTGGCCGGCGTGCCGCTGATCGTGCACGAACAAAATCGCGCCCCGGGCATGACCAACCGCGTGCTGTCGCGTTTCGCGCGCCGCGTGCTGACCGGTTTTCCGGACACCTTCGCCGGTGGCCAGGAAGAAGTGGTCGGCAACCCGGTGCGCGCCGAGATCGCCGCGGTCGCGCCGCCCGCGCAGCGTTTCGCCGAACGCAGCGGCCCCTTGCGGCTGCTGGTGCTCGGCGGCAGCCAGGGCGCGCGCGCCTTGAATCAGGCGGTGCCCGCTGCGATCGCCGGTCTGCGCGGCCGCGTGCCCTGCGAAGTGCGCCATCAAAGCGGCGAGAAGCTGCGCGCTGACGCCGAACAGGCGTATGCGAACGCCGACGTGATCGCATCGGTCGAACCGTTCATCGCCGACATGGCGGCCGCGTATGCCTGGGCCGATCTGGTCGTCTGTCGTTCGGGCGCGTTGACTCTCGCCGAGCTGTGCGCGGCCGGCGTCGGCAGCGTGCTGGTGCCGTTCCCGCAGGCGGTCGACGACCACCAGACCAAGAACGCGCGTTTTCTGGTCGATCGCGGCGCCGCGCAGTTGCTGCCGCAGGCCGGCGACGACCTCGGCGCGCGCCTGTCGGCGACCATCGAAATCCTCGCCGAACGCGGCGTGCTGTTGCAGATGGCCGAAGCGGCGCGAAGCATCGCCAAACCCGACGCGGCCGATCGCGTCGCCGACATCGTATTGGAGCAGTCGAACATGAAGGAGCCGGCATGAGCACGGCATTGCGCCGCCGCCTGCAGCACACCGGCGACCTGGCCAAGGCGTTTCCGCGCGTGCATTTCGTCGGTATCGGCGGCACCGGCATGAGCGGGATAGCGGAAGTGATGTGCACGCTCGGCTATCAGGTGTCGGGTTCGGATACGGCCGACAACGCCGTCACCCGTCGCTTGACCGCGATGGGCGCGAACGTGCATCGCGGCCACGCCGCGTCGAACGTGCTCGGCGCCGACTGCGTGGTCGTGTCCAGCGCGATCAAGCGCGACAACCCCGAATTGATGGAAGCGCGCGCGCAGCGAATTCCGGTGGTGCCGCGCGCGGAGATGCTGGCCGAGCTGATGCGCTTCCGCCGCGGGATCGCGGTGGCCGGAACCCACGGCAAGACCACGACGACCTCGCTGGCCGCTAGCGTGCTGGCCGAGGGTGGCATCGATCCGACCTTCGTGATCGGCGGCAAGCTGCTGGCGGCCGGCGCGAACGCCGGTCTCGGCGGCGGCCAGTGGCTGGTGGCCGAGGCCGACGAGAGCGACGGCAGCTTCCTGCGCCTGAATCCGCAGATCGCCATCGTCACCAACATCGACGCCGATCACCTGGAAAACTACTGCGGCGATTTCGCCAAGGTCCAGGCCGCGTTCGAGGAATTTCTGCACCGGTTGCCGTTCTACGGGCTGGCGGTGCTGTGCATCGACGACCCCAACGTCGCCAAGCTCGCCGCGGAAACCCCGCGCCATGTGATGACCTACGGCTTCGACGAAACCGCCGACGTGCGCGCCGAAGACGTCAGCCAGACCGGCGGCGCGATGCATTTCACCCTGTGCCTGCCCGATGCGACCCGCACCGCGGTGACCTTGGCGTTGCCCGGCCGGCACAACGTGCAGAACGCGTTGGCGGCGTGCGCGGTCGCCTGGCAACTCGGCGTCCAGCCCGATGCGATCGCGCGCGCACTGGAAAAATTCGAAGGCATCGGCCGTCGCTTCAATCTGCTGGCGCAACTGCAGACCGACAAGGGCGCGACCGTGCAACTGGTCGACGACTATGGCCATCACCCGAAGGAACTCGAGGCGGTGTTCGCCGCGGCGCGTGGCGGCTGGCCGGACAAGCGGTTGGTGGTCGCGTTCCAGCCGCATCGTTACAGCCGCACGCGCGACCTGTTCGACGATTTCGCCGCGGTGCTTTCGTCGGTGGATGCGCTGGTGCTGACCGAGGTGTATCCGGCCGGCGAAGCGCCGATCGCCGGCGCCGACGCGAAGTCGCTGGCGCGCGCGATCCGCGCGCGCGGCCGCATCGATCCGGTGGTGGTCGGCGGCGCGGGTGATCTGGCCGGCGTGTTGCCGGATGTATTGAACGACGGCGATCTGCTGTTGCTGATGGGCGCCGGCGATATCGGCGCGGCGGCGCAGCAGCTCGCCAGCCAGGGTTTCCAGGGAGAATCGAAGTGAGTCTGCAGTTTGCCCCGCTCCGCGTCACCGATCCGGCCGTGTTCGGCCGCGTCGCCGTGCTGATGGGCGGCACCAGCGCCGAGCGCGAGGTGTCGCTGGATTCCGGCCGCGGCGTGCTCGAAGCGCTACGTTCGCGCGGCGTGGACGCGTTCGCGGTCGATGGCATTCCGGCGTTGATCGAAGCCATTCGCGCGGGCAGCGTCGACCGCGTGTTCAACATCCTGCACGGCAACAAGGGCGGCGGCGAAGACGGCGTGCTGCAGGGCGTGCTCGAAGCGCTCGGCGTTCCCTACACCGGATCGGACGTGCTCGGCTCGGCCCTGGCGATGGACAAGATCCGCACCAAGCAGGTGTGGATGGCGGCCGGCCTGCCGACTCCGCGCTATCGCCGCATCGCCAAGGGCGACGACGTGCATGCCGCGGCCCAGGCGATCGGCCTGCCGGTGATCATCAAGCCGTCCAGCGAAGGCTCCAGCGTCGGCGTGTCGCGCGTGCTCAAGGACGCCGATATCGACGAGGCGGTCGAACTGGCCGCGCGCTATCCCGGCGAAATGCTGATGGAGCAGATGGTGATCGGCGACGAACTCACCGTCGCGGTGCTGATCAATGGCGAGGGCTACAGCGCGCTGCCGTCGATCCGGATCGTGCCGAAGGGCGAGTGGTACGACTATCACGCCAAGTACATCGCCGATGACACCCAATACCTGTGTCCCGGCCTGGAAGGCGTCGACGAAGCCGAAATCCGCCGCATGGCGATGGAAGCCTTCGTCGCCGCCGGCTGCAAGGGTTGGGGCCGGGTCGACGTGATGCGCGACCGCGACAGCGGCCAGATGTATCTGATCGAGGTCAACACCGCGCCGGGCATGACCAGCCATTCGCTGGTGCCCAAGGCCGCGCGTCAGATCGGGATCGAATACGACGAGCTGTGCTGGCGCGTGCTCGAAGCAACCGTGGTCATGTCGTCCGCGACCGATACGGCCGCGGTAGGAGGTGCGACGGCGTGAACGCCATGCTCCGCCTCGTCGGATGGTTGCTTGCGCTGGCCTTGGTCGCGCTGCCGGTCGTCGCCGTGCTCAACGGCTGGATCGGCGCGAACCAGTGGCCGCTCAAGCGACTGCGCGTGACCGGCGAGTTCGAGCGGGTGGATGCGACGGCGTTGCGCAAGACCTTGCTGCCGTATGCGCAGCGCGGCTTCTTCGCGGTCGATCTGGCGTCGGCGCAGGTCGCGGTCGCCAAGCTGCCGTGGGTCGGCCATGCCGAAGTGCGCAAGCGCTGGCCCGACGTGCTGGAAGTGACCGTGATCGAGCACAAGCCGTTCGCGCGCTGGGGCCAGGATCGTTTGTTGTCGGAGCAAGGACGTTTGTTTCCGACCGCCAACATCCAGGTGCCGGCCAACCTGCCGCAGTTCGCCGGGCCGGAAAGCCGGATCAAGGACGTGGTGGCGCTCTACAACGAATCGCGCGAGTTGTTCGCGCCGGTGGGACTGGACGTGCGCCAGGTCGAAGTCGACCAGCGCGGCAGCTGGACCCTCGGCCTGGCCAACGGCGCGCAGATCGTGGTCGGCCGCAACGAGGCGCGCGCGCGCCTGAGCCGCTTCGTCAAGCTGCTGCCGCAGTTGATGGCGCAGCGGGTGCAGGTGCTGGCGCGCGCCGACCTTCGTTACACCAATGGTTTTTCGCTGTCGTGGGCGCCCGTGCAGGCACCCGCGGCCGCACCGAAACAGCAGCAAGGACAGTCATGAACCGCAAAGGCGACAAGTCGCTGATCGTTGGCCTCGACATCGGCACCTCCAAGGTGGTGGCGCTGGTGGGCGAGTATTCGCCTGGCAATCCCATCGAAGTGATCGGCATCGGCTCGCACGAATCGCGCGGGCTCAAGCGCGGCGTGGTCGTCGACATCGAATCGACCGTGCAGTCGATCCAGCGCGCGATCGAGGAGGCCGAGCTGATGGCCGGCTGCGAAATCCGCTCGGTCTACGCCTCGATTTCCGGCAATCACATCCAGTGCCGCAACTCGCAGGGCATCGCGCCGATCCGCGACGGCGAGGTCACCTACGGCGATCTCGATCGGGTCCTGGATGCGGCCAAGGCGGTGGCGATCCCGGCCGATCAGAAGATCCTGCACGCGATTCCGCGCGACTACGTGCTCGACGATTCGCAGGAAGGCATCCGCAACCCGGTCGGCATGACCGGCGTGCGCCTGGAGGTGCATGCGCATCTGGTGGTGTGCGCGCAGTCGGCCGCGGCCAACATCAGCAAGTGCGTGCAGCGCTGCGGCCTGCAGGTCGACGATCTGATCCTCGGTGTGCTGGCTTCGAGCAACGCGGTGCTGACCAACGACGAACGCGAGCTGGGCGTGGTGCTGGTCGATATCGGCGCGGGCACCACCGACATTTCGGTGTTCGTGCAGGGCGCGATCGCGCACAGCGCGTCGTTGCCGATCGCCGGCGACAAGGTCACCGAAGACATCGCCCACATGCTGCGCACGCCCACGCCGGAAGCCGAGCAGATCAAGGTGCGCTACGCCTGCGCGCTGGCGCAGATGGCGACCGCCGAGGAATCGATCCAGGTGCCGAGCGTCGGCGATCGTCCGCCGCGGCGCATGCCGCGTCACTCGCTGGCGCAGGCGGTGCAAGCGCGTTACGAGGAAATCTTCGAAATGATCCAGGCCGAACTGCGCCGTTCGGGCTTCGAGCATCACGTTCGCGCCGGCATGGTCCTGACCGGCGGCGCGGCCAAGATGGAAGGCGTGGTCGAACTGGCCGAGGAAATGCTGCAGATGCCGGTGCGCGTGGGCATTCCGCAGCACGTCACCGGCCTGGGCGAAGTGGTCGGCAACCCGGTTCACGCCACTGGCGTGGGTTTGTTGCTGATGGGCAGCCAGATCGAAAACCCGCGTCGCCCGGTGATCTCCACCGGTCGCGCCGGCAGCTTCTTCAACAAGATCAAGAACTGGTATCGCGGCGAGTTTTGAAGGCCGGGATTCGGGAGTTGGGATTCGAGATTAGTAACAGCAAGAGCAAGAGCGTTAGCAACAGCACTGGCAGGTTGTAGCAGCGGCAGCGGCAACGGCAACACATAGCAACTTAAAACCAAAAACGTCGAAGACGAGGGCATCGAGACAGGGACGGAGCGCTTTTCCGAATCCCAAATCCCGAATCCCAAATCCCGGCACTTATAAGAGGACGAGAACATGGCACATTTCGAATTGGTTGAAAAAATGGCCCCGAACGCGGTCATTAAGGTCGTTGGCGTGGGCGGCGGCGGCGGTAACGCCGTGGCGCACATGGTCAGCGGTAACGTCGATGGCGTGGAATTCATCACCGCCAACACCGACGCGCAGGCGATCAAGAACTGCGGCGCCAAGCTGCAGCTGCAGCTCGGCAGCAACGTCACCAAGGGCCTGGGCGCCGGCGCGAATCCGGAAGTCGGCCGTCAGGCGGCGCTGGAAGATCGCGAACGCATCATGGACGCGCTGACCGGCGCTGATATGGTCTTCATCACCGCCGGCATGGGCGGCGGCACCGGCACCGGCGCTGCGCCGGTGGTCGCGCAACTCGCCAAAGAGATGGGCATCCTGACCGTCGCGGTCGTGACCAAGCCGTTCCCGTTCGAAGGCCGCCGCCGCATGCAGGTCGCGCTCAAGGGCATCGAAGAGCTGTCGCACCACTGCGATTCGCTGATCACGATCCCCAACGAGAAGCTGATCACCGTGCTCGGCCGCAACGCGACCATGATCCAGGCCTTCCGCGCCGCCAACGACGTGCTGCTCGGCGCGGTGCAGGGCATCGCCGATCTGATCGTGCGTCCGGGTTTGATCAACGTCGACTTCGCCGACGTGCGCACGGTCATGAGCGAGATGGGCCTGGCGATGATGGGCACCGGCGCGGCACGCGGCGACGATCGCGCGCAGGCCGCGGCCGAGTCGGCGATCCAGAACCCGCTGCTCGACGACGTCAATCTGGCCGGCGCCAACGGCATCCTGGTCAACATCACCGCCGGTCCGGACTTCACCATGGCCGAGTTCGACGAAGTGGGCCGCACCATCGAAGGCTTCGCTTCCGAAGACGCGACCGTGGTCATCGGCACCGTGCTCGATCCGGACATGCAGGACGAAGTCCGCGTCACCGTGGTCGCCACCGGCCTCAACCGTGTCGCCACCAAGCAGTCGGTGCGCGGTTCGGGTTACGAGCGCGAATCGCAGCGCGCGCCGATCCAGCTGGTGCGCAACGCGACCACCGGTCAGCCCGAGTTCGGCGCGATGGACGACGTCGGCCATGCGCCGATGCCGAGCTTCGGCGGCAGCCTGCGCGGCAGCTCGCGTCAGGAACCGACCGGTCCGGCCGTGGCCGATTTCGGCAGCGACAACAGCTACCTGGATATCCCGGCGTTCCTGCGCCGCCAGGCGGACTGAAAATCAGGAACGAGTAGGGAAGAGTGAGAAACGAGTAGAAGCCTCGCTCCTACTCACTCCTCACTCCTCTGAACTCGTTTCTGCTGTAAACCACCAAGGGCCGGACTCGTCCCCGGCCCGAGGCATCTTGCCCCGGCGTGAGCGCGGGGCTTTGGGCCGGTCGGCCCGACCCGTAAAGGCGGGCCGACCGGTCAGTTTGACGAGCGCTGTTGACAACGGCGGGATGCTGTGTCCTTTTCGTTCAGGTTCAGCTACCCCCGTGCTAACCTTGCGCGGTTTCGTGCCCGTCCCCATTAGCTATCCGTCCGTCCGGACCTGTTCGCCCGTCGGTCGGCCAGCCAGCAGAACCAGAACACTCGCGGAAGAAGTCCCCACGACCATGCTGCGTCAGCGCACCCTCAAGAACGTGATCCGCGCCACCGGCGTGGGCCTGCACAGCGGCGACAAGGTGTTCCTCACCCTGCGCCCGGCCCCGGTGGACACCGGCATCGTGTTTCGCCGCACCGACCTCGACCCCGTGGTCGAGATGCCCGCGCGCGCCGATCTGGTCACCGAAACCACTCTGTGCACTGGCCTTACCTACGGCGTCGGCAAGGTCATGACGGTCGAGCATCTGCTCTCGGCCATGGCCGGCCTGGGCATCGACAACTGCATCGTCGAGCTGTCCGCGCCGGAAGTGCCGATCATGGACGGCTCGGCCGGTCCGTTCGTATTCCTGCTGCAGTCCGCCGGCATCGCCGAGCAGGACGCGCCGAAGCGTTTCATCCGCATCAAGCATCCGGTGGAAGTGCGCGAAGGCGACAAGGTCGCGCGCTTCGAGCCGTTCGACGGCTTCCGCCTCGGTTTCACCGTGGTCTTCGACCATCCGGCGATCCCGGCCTCGCAGTCGCGCGCGGAAGTGCGGTTCTCCACCGAGAACTACATCCGCGAAGTCAGCCGCGCCCGCACCTTCGGTTTCATGCGCGATCTGGAATACATGCGCGAGCGCAACCTCGGCCTGGGCGGCTCGATGGACAACGCGATCGTGCTCGACGAATTCCGCGTGCTCAACGACGACGGCCTGCGTTACGCCGACGAATTCGTCCGCCACAAGATCCTCGATGCGGTCGGCGACCTGTACCTCGCCGGCCACGCCATCATCGGCGCCTACGAGGGCTACAAGTCCGGCCACGCGCTCAACAACAAGCTGGTGCGCGCCCTGCTGGCCGAGCGTTCGGCCTGGGAACTGGTCAGCTACAGCGGCTCCGAGCCGGTGCCTGTGGCTTACGGCGAGCCGGCGCTCGCCTGAGCAGAAACGAGTGCAGAGGAGTGAGGAGTGAGTAAGAGCCCACGCGGCTCTACTCGTTCCTCACTCCTCTGCACTCGTTTCTCCAGACCGCCCCGCGTTCGCCCAACCTGAACGCGCACCCTCAGCGGCCTGTGACGTCTGCCCAGGAAAGTCAGGAACGTTAACTCGATCACACTCGTGAACGGTGCGTGACGGCTTAACTAATTTCTAACGAAACTTTTCCGGAAAGCTAGTGAAGGCTTAACAAAAGCCCCGGGTTGGGCCAGTAGGATGCCCCGACCCCGACACTCGGACCCCCGTCGGTACGCATCCCACCATGCGGCCCTACCGAGTGTCAGCCGGCATCGCTGGACCCCGACGGATCGGGTTTCTTCAACGATGCCAGCGCGGCCTGCAGCGACATGAGCGTCGCGGCCGACATGGGTTTGGCCTTCCGTACCGGTGCTGCCACCGGGTTCGGGATCGTCGTCTTGACGACGAATTCGGCCGCGTCCAGTCCGATGGATCGGGCTGCGTCGAGCAGTTCCGGAGCCGCGAGCCGCAACTTGGCCCGCCACACCGGGGCATCGACGACAAACACGAGCCTGCCGCGTTCGAAGTTGGCCAGCCGCGCATGCGCGGCGAGCGAAGGCGGCAGGTAGGGGCGTAACCGACGGTCCAATCCTTCCAGCCACAGCGCTCGGCGGATCGGGTTGTTGCCAGCGGGATCTTCGAGCAAGGCATCCATGGCGATGCGCGGCGTCGAGGACTTCCGCGGCGGCGACTTCGGCTTGGGCTTGTAATCAGACATCGGACACATGACCTATCAATCCATCGTAAACAACACGCGCGCCAGGCTGGACCATCTGTTCCAGCAGGCCGGCCGGATCGGCGCCCGCCGTCCCGCCCTCGCCATGGCGCTGTTGCTCGGCACCGGTGTCGCGGTCGGTGCCGGCGCCGGCCTCGCCGACAACCGCATGCTACGCGCCGAACTGGCCCAGCAGCACGCGCAGATCGCCGCCACCCGGCTCGACGCGCAACGCGAGATCAACGCCCTGGCCGCGCGCATGGGCGAACTGCAGGCCGAGGCCAACCGCCTCAATGCGCTCGGCGAACGCCTGACCCGCATCGGCCAGTTGCAGGACGGCGAATTCGATTTCGACAAGCCGGTCGGCGTCGGTGGCGCGGGCCCGGTCCGCGACATGGCCAAGCCCGAGCTCAACGCCGGCATGGACAAGCTCGCCAGCCAGTTCAAGGCCTCCGGTGAACAGCTGTCGGTGCTCGAGTCGCTGCTGTTCAATCGCCAGATCGACATGAACGCGGTGCCTTCGCGCGCTCCGATCGCCAACAGCTACATCACCTCCGGCTTCGGCGGCCGCGCCGATCCGTTCAACGGCGGCGCCGCGTTCCACAAGGGCATCGATTTCGAAGCCGACGTCGGCGACCCGGTGCTGGCCGTGGCCGACGGCGTGGTCAGCTACTCGGGCGTGCGCTCGGGCTACGGCAACGTGGTCGAGATCGATCACGGCAACGGCTACGTGACCCGCTACGCGCACAACTCCCGCCTGCTGATGAAGGTCGGCGAGCTGGCGCGCGCGGGCCAGGAGATCGCCAAGGCCGGTTCCAGCGGCCGTTCCACTGGCGCCCACGTGCATTTCGAGGTCTGGGAAAGCGGCCGGGTGGTCAATCCGGTCAAGTTCCTCAATCAGCAGTCGCCGCTCAAAGGGTGAAACGGGGCGCTCGCGAGCCACTGGCTCGCGGCCCGTTGAATCACCGCCGCGACGGGCTGGGGTGAAGCGGGCTTGCTTGCGAGCCACTGGCTCGCAGCCCGCTGAACGACCGCCGCATCGCGGCGGGCCGGAAGCACACTCCCAATCTCGCCGGT
>NZ_LMHM01000001.1:116231-116318 GCF_001427785.1 Lysobacter sp. Root690 | reverse complement strand
ACGCACGCATGCGCCGTAAAAGCAGCAGCGGGCTAGAACGACCGCCGCACCGCGGCGGGCCGGGAGCACACTTCCAATCTCGCCGGC
>NZ_LMHM01000001.1:39086-116224 GCF_001427785.1 Lysobacter sp. Root690 | reverse complement strand
ACGCACGCATGCGCCGTAAAAGCAGCAGCGGGCTAGAACGACCGCCGCACCGCGGCGGGCCGGAAGCACACTCCCAATCTCGCCGGCCAGCCGGCGATCCGGCGCGCACACACGCCGCAAACGCAGCAGCGGGCTAGAAGAACCGCCGCAACGCGGCGGGCCGGGGTCGCAGACCCAAACTCTTCGGCCAGCCGGCGATCCGACGCAAATACACGCCGCAAAAGCAGCAGTGGGCTAGAGCGCCCACCGAACCGCGGCCAGCCGGAAGCGACAAGCCGGCCCATTGCGTGAGCGCCAACCAAGCCCCGGCCACCCGATCCGCCCAATCCCCAAACTGTGGAATCGGGCAAAGTCCCACATTCGATCGGCGCACATCCCCCTTGATACCGTTCAGCACGCCCCCCACGCTAGAATGCGTGTGGCCAAAGACCAGGCTCGATCCGATCGGGGGCGCACGGCGCCCCTGATTTCGTTTTGCTGATTTCGTTTTGGGGCAGCGAAGCGAACGGATCGAGCCGGTTGTCTGGATTCCCTGGGAACTTGCCGGCGCCGACGCGCTCTTAAGCGTCCCGCCTGTGCAATCCCCGTTCGCTTTACACGGACCCGTTCATGCTCAACAGCTTGCTTACCCGCGTTTTCGGCAGCCGCAACGATCGCCTGCTGCGTCAACTGCAACGATCCGTCGTCAAGATCAATGCGCTCGAGCCGGAGATGGAAAAACTCTCCGACGCGCAGCTGCAGGCCAAGACCCCGGAGTTCCAGCAGCGCATCGCCGACGGCGAGTCGCTCGACAAGCTGCTGCCGGAGGCGTTCGCGGTCTGCCGCGAAGCGTCCAAGCGCGTGCTCGGCATGCGTCACTACGACGTGCAGCTGATCGGCGGCATGGTCCTGCACCTGGGCAAGATCGCCGAGATGCGCACCGGCGAGGGCAAGACCCTGGTCGGTACGCTGCCGGTGTACCTCAACGCGCTCGAATCCAAGGGCGTCCACGTGGTCACGGTCAACGACTACCTGGCGCGTCGCGACTCGGCGTGGATGGGCAAGCTGTACAACTGGCTCGGCCTGAGCGTCGGCGTGGTCTACCCGGGCATGCAGCACAGCGACAAGCATGCCGCCTATGCCAGCGACATCACCTACGGCACCAACAACGAATTCGGCTTCGACTACCTGCGCGACAACATGGCGCTGTCGAAGGACGACCGTTTCCAGCGCGGCCTGCATTACGCGATCGTCGACGAAGTCGACTCGATCCTGATCGACGAAGCGCGCACCCCGCTGATCATTTCCGGCCCGGCCGACGAATCGCCGGAGCTGTACATCAAGGTCAACCGCATCGTTCCCTCGCTGACCCGTCAGGAAAAAGAAGACGGTGACGGCGATTACTGGGTCGACGAGAAGGGCAAGCAGGTTTATCTGTCGGAAGCCGGCCAGGAACACGCCGAGGAACTGCTGCGCAAGGCCGGCATCCTGTCGGAAGACGACGATTCGCTGTACGCCGGTCACAACATCTCGGTGGTCCATCACCTCAACGCGGCGCTGCGCGCGCATGCGATCTATCAGCGCGATGTCGACTACATCGTGCGCGACGGCGAAGTGGTGATCGTCGACGAATTCACCGGCCGCACCCTGCAGGGGCGTCGCTGGTCCGATGGTCTGCATCAGGCGGTCGAGGCGAAGGAAGGCGTGCCGGTCCAGCGCGAGAACCAGACGCTGGCCTCGATCACCTTCCAGAACCTGTTCCGCATGTACAAGAAGCTGTCCGGCATGACCGGCACGGCCGATACGGAAGCCTACGAATTCCAGAGCATCTATGGCCTGGAAGTGATCGTGATCCCGACCAACCGGCCGATGCAGCGCAAGGATCACTCCGACCAAGTGTTCCTCAACCGCCCGGGCAAGTACCGCGCGGTGCTCGGCGAGATCAAGGCCGCGCACGAACGCGGGCAGCCGGTGCTGGTCGGCACGACCTCGATCGAAGTGTCGGAGATGCTCAGCCAGCAGCTCACCGAGGCCGGTGTCGCGCACGAGGTGCTCAACGCCAAGCAGCACGAGCGCGAGGCGAACATCATCGCCCAGGCCGGTCGTCCGGGCGCGATCACCATCGCCACCAACATGGCCGGCCGCGGCACCGACATCGTGCTCGGCGGTTCGCTGGAAAGCGAACTGGCCGAACTGGCCGCGCAGAACAACGGCGAGCCGGTCGACGAAGTAACGCACAAGCGCCTGAAGGCGGCATGGCAGGAGCGTCACGACGCAGTCAAGGCGTCCGGCGGCCTGCACATCGTCGGCACCGAGCGTCACGAATCGCGCCGGATCGACAATCAGCTGCGCGGTCGCGCCGGCCGTCAGGGCGACCCGGGTTCCTCGCGCTTCTACCTGTCGCTCGAAGACAACCTGATGCGCATCTTCGCGGCCGACTGGGTGCAGCGCGTTATGGCGCGCATGGGCCTGAAGGAAGACGACATCATCGAAAGCCCGCTGGTGACCAAGCAGATCGCCAACGCGCAGCGCAAGGTCGAAGCGCATAACTTCGACATCCGCAAGAACCTGCTCGACTTCGACGACGTCAATAACGATCAGCGCAAGGTGATCTACGGCCAGCGCGACGAGTTGCTGGAAGCCGAAAGCGTCAACGAGAACGTCGAGGGCATCCGCGGCGACGTGGTCGCCGACATGGTCCAGCGCCACGTGCCGGCCAATTCGGTCGACGAGCAGTGGGACCTGCCGGGTCTGGAGGCGACCATCGCCCAGGAGTTCAACGTGCAGGTGCCGCTGGTCGAGACCGCGAGCAAGGCCGAGGAACTCGACGCCGAGTCGATCGCCGCCAAGGTCCAGGACGCGGTCGCCGAGCATTTCGCCGCGCGCGAGATCCAGCTCGGCAGCGAAACCATGCGCATGCTCGAAAAGCACATCATGCTCAACGTGCTCGACCAGAACTGGAAAGAGCACCTCGCGCGCATGGATTACCTGCGCCAGGGCATCCACCTGCGCGGTTATGCGCAGAAGCAGCCCAAGCAGGAATACAAGAAGGAAGCCTTCGAGCTGTTCTCGGAGATGCTCGACAAGGTCAAGCGCGAAGTGGTGACCTTGCTGGCGCGCGTGCGGATTCAGAGCGAAGAGGAAGTCGCCGCCCTGGAAGCGCAGGAACGCGCGCAGGCCGAGGCGCAGCTGCAGCAGATGCAGTTCCAGCATGCGAGCGCCGGTGGTTTCGGCGCCGACGAAGAAGCTGCGGAAGTGTCCGAGGAAGCCTTCGCCAATGTCGGCCGCAACGACGCCTGCCCGTGCGGCAGCGGCAAGAAGTACAAGCATTGCCATGGGCAGTTGGGCTGAGGAAGCCGGGAGTCGGGAATCGGGAGTCGGGAATGGCAAGGCGAAAGCCGAGTCGGTCCCGACGGATAACGCGGCCGCGGCCACCGAATCGCGAATCGCGAGTCCCAAATCCCGGGTAGTTCATGTCGTCGCGGGCGTGATCCGCGACGCGCGCGGGCGCATTCTGCTCGCGCGCCGCACCGAAGGGCGCGATCTGGCCGGGCTGTGGGAATTTCCCGGCGGCAAGTGCGAGCCCGGTGAAACGCCGCAGGCGGCGCTGTCGCGCGAGCTGCACGAAGAGCTCGGCATCGAGGCCGAGGTGGGCGCGCAGATCATCTGCGTGCCGCAGGCCTATCCCGACAAGCGACTGATTCTGGACGTGCGCGAGATCCGCGCCTGGCGCGGCAGCGCGCGCGGCCTCGAAGGTCAGGCCCTGGCCTGGGTGCCGCCGCACAAGCTCGCCAGCTATGCGATGCCGCCGGCCGATCGGCCGGTGGTGGCGGCATTGCGGCAGCCCGAGCACTACCTGGTTACGCCCGAGCCCGGCGACAGCGACGATGCATGGCTGGCGGCGCTGTCGCGTTCGCTGGCCGCCGGTGTGCGGCGCGTGCAGCTGCGCGCGCCGGGTATGGCCGACGGCGGCGGCGATACCCGTCTGGGGCCGGATCGCTGGCAGGGTCTGGCGGCCGCGGCGGTCAAGCGCTGCCGTGCCGCGAAGGTCGAGGTGCTGATCAACGGCGATATTGCGTTGGCCCAGCGCCTGGGTGTCGGCCTGCACCTGCGCGCCGCACAACTGCGCGATTTGCGCGAGCGTCCCGTCGCCGCGGAACTGCCGCTGGCCGCGTCCTGCCACGACGCCGACGAGCTGCGCGCGGCGCAGCAACTGGGCTGCGATTTCGTCGTGGTCGGTTCGATCAAACCCACGCCCAGCCACCCGAGCGTGCTGGGGATCGGCTGGGAGGCCTTCGCGGCGCTGCGCGAGTCGGTGTCGCTGCCGATCTATGCGATCGGTGGATTGGAGCCGGGAGATGTGGGAGAAGCTCGCCAGCATGGCGCGCAGGGCATCGCCGCGATCCGGAGTTTGTGGGCGGACGCCTGAGTCGGGCGGGGCGGGAGCCGCGATCTCTGATCGAAGGGCGTCGGGCTTCAAGGCCGTATCGCTGAATCGTCGAAGCGGCGGAGGCTGAGTCGCCGTCTTCTTGTCAGAGCGTCTTCAGGCCTGCCGTTCCCAGCACAATCTCACCGGCACCTTAGGTCTGCGGACTTGCCGCCAATGCACGGTACCGCCGATCCAGCGCCTCGACCTGAACCTGCAGCGCCTCAAGCGCCCCGTCGTTGACGATCACATCGTCGGCGATCGCCAGCCGCGCCTCGCGCGTGGCCTGGGCGTCGATCATGCGCTGGGCCAGCTCGGCATCGATGCCGTCGCGGCGCATCACCCGTGCCTGCTGCACCGCCACCGGCACGTCGACCACCAGACAGCGATCCAGCCACGGATACGCGTCGCGTCCGCCGCCCTCGGCCAGCAGCGGGATCGCCGCGATCGCATACGCACCGGCCGCGGCCGCGCATTGCTCGCGCAGCATGGCGCGCACCAGTGGATGGACGATAGCTTCCAGGCGTTTGCGCGCGGCCGGATCGGCGAACACGATCCGGCGCATTGCCGCGCGATCGAGCGCGCCGTGCGGATCGAGGATGTCGTTGCCGAACGCCGCGACCACCTGGGTCAAGCCCTCGCTACCGGCGGCGACCGCGGCGCGCGCGGCCAGATCGGCATCGGCGACGACGATGCCCAGGGTTTCGAAACGACGGGTGACCTCGCTCTTGCCCGAGGCGACACCGCCGGTGACGCCGACGCAGAACCCCGCCATGGCTCAGGCGAGCCCGGAAAACCGCAGGTAGGCCTGGAGCAGGGATTCGCCCCAGAAAAACACGATCCAGCCGGCGATGGCGAGATACGGTCCGAATGGAATGTGGATCTTCAGGCTCAGGCCCTTGGACAGCAGCCACAGCGACCCGATCACAGCACCGACAGCCGACGACAGCAGGATCACCGGCAGCACGCCCTTGAGCCCGACCCATGCGCCGATCGCCGCCAACAGCTTCATGTCGCCTGGCGCCATGCCGATTTCGGGGTTTTTGACCCGTTTGACCACTATCTGGTACTGACGATGCAACTCCCCTGCCAGCCACAGTGCGAGGAAGCCTGCGATCACGCCGAGAATCGAAGGTTTTAGCGGGAAATACAGGTTATCGCTGGCGGCGATGACGCCCAGCCACATCAACGGCAGCGTCAGTACATCGGGCAGGTACTGGGTGCGCAGGTCGATGACCGACAGGATCAGCAGGAAGCTGGTGAACACCATCGCTCCGAACCCCTGCCAGCCGAAGCCGAAGCGGGCCACGCAGGCCAGCATCAGCACCATCGTCAGGAATTCGACGATCGGATACTGCGGCGAGATCGGCGTCTTGCAATGTCGGCACTTGCCGCGCAGTGCGAGGTAGCTGAACAGCGGAATGTTTTCGTACCACGACAGCTGGTGCTTGCAATGCGGGCAATGCGAGCGTTCGACCACGATCCCCGGCGGCGGCGGGTCGTAGACCTCCGGCAGTTCGAGGATTTCGCGCGAATCCCGCTTCCACTCCCACTCCAGCCGCTTGGGCAGGCGCAGGATCACCACGTTGTAGAAGCTGCCGAGCAACAAGCCGAGACCGGCCGCGAGCGGATACCCGAGGCCGGGGTTCTGATCTAGAAATGCCATTGGATGAGGATACTTCGCCGATCAGATGGTCGCAGCAAGTTTGAAGATCGGCAGGTACATGGCGATGACCATGCCGCCGACGATCACGCCGAGGATGACCATGATCAACGGCTCCAGCAGGCTCGACAGCGCGTCGACCGCGTTGTTGACTTCCTGCTCGTAGAACTCGGCGACCTTGACCAGCATGGTGTCGAGTGCGCCGGCCTCTTCGCCGATCGCGGTCATCTGCACCACCATGTGCGGGAACAGGTTGACCTGCTTCATCGCCATGTTGACCTGATAGCCGACCGAGACGTCGTCGCGGATACGATAGACCGCCTTTTCGTAGACCACGTTGCCGGTCGCGCCGGCTACCGTGTCGAGCGCTTCGACCAGCGGCACGCCGGCGCGGAAGGTCACCGCCAGGGTGCGGGCGAAGCGGGCGATCGCCGCGTTGTGCAGGATCTGGCCGACCACCGGGATCTTGAGCATGGCCCGGTCGAGGAAATGGGCGAAGGCGGGCGAGCGGTTCTTGGCCATGATGAAGGCGACGGCCGCGCCGATCACCAGCGCCAGCACCGCCCACCACCACTTGATCATGAAATCGCTCATGCCGATCACCATCAAGGTGAAGGCCGGCAGGTCGGCGCCGAAGCTCTTGAAGGTGGCCTGGAACTGCGGGACCACGAAGATCAGCAGGATGGCGCTGACCAGGATCGCCACCGCCACGACCGTGGCCGGATAGAACAGCGCCTTCTTGATCTTGCCCTTGAGGGTTTCGATGTTTTCTTTGTAGCTGGCGACCGTGTCGAGCACGGTCTCGAGCACACCGGCCGACTCGCCGGCCTTGACCAGGTTGCGGTAGAGCTCATCGAACTGGACCGGGTGCTTGGACATGGCTTCGTGCAGCGACGAGCCGCTTTCCAGGTCGGCGCGAACGGTGTTCAGCAGCTTCTTCATGCGCGGGTTTTTGTGCCCTTCGCCGATGATCTCCAGCGAGGTCACGATCGGCACGCCCGATTTCATCATCGTCGCGATCTGACGGCTGAAGATGGCGATTTCGCCAGGGGTGATGCGCTTGCCGGCGGCGCCGAACAGCGGCTTGCCCTTGGGCTTGACCACGGTCGGGGTGATGCCCTGGCGACGCAGTTCGGCGCGCAGCATGTTGGCGTTCTTCGCCGCCTGCTCGCCCTTCATGGTGATGCCGCGCTTGTCGGTGCCTTGCCAGACGAAGACGTCCAGGGGATTGGCGCGGCGTACCGGGGCGGGGGTCTTGGTGGCGGATCGAGTCGCGGACATGGGTTAGTCCTTGGTTACGCGGTTGATTTCGGCCAGGCCGGTGACGCCGTTCATCACCTTGACCAGCGCGGAGCGACGCAGATCGGGCACGCCCGATCGGATCGCCGCGGCGGCGATCTGCATCGCATTGCCGCCTTCGAGCACGATGGCCTGGATTTCGTCGGTCATGGGCATGACCTGATAGATGCCGGTACGTCCCTTGTAGCCTTCGGTACAGTCCGGACATCCGACCGGCTCGTACAACTTGAATCCCGACGCGATCTCCTCGTGGGTGAACCCCTCGGCGAGCAGCGCGTGTTCGGGCAGATGCACTTCGCGCTTGCAGTCGTGCAGACGGCGGGCGAGGCGCTGTGCGATCACCAGGGTGACCGACGAGGTGATGTTGTACGGCGCCACGCCCATGTTCATCAGACGGGCGATGGTCTGCGGCGCGTCGTTGGTGTGCAGGGTCGACAGCACCATGTGACCGGTCTGGGCGGCCTTGATCGCGATCTCGGCGGTTTCCAGGTCGCGGATTTCGCCGACCATGATCACGTCCGGATCCTGACGCAGGAAGCTGCGCAGCGCGGCGGCGAAGGTCATGCCGCGCTTGACGTTCATCTGCACCTGGTTGATGCCCGGCACGCGGATTTCGACCGGGTCCTCGACCGTGGAGATGTTGCGCTGTTCGTCGTTGAGAATGTTCAGCGCGGTGTACAGCGACACCGTCTTGCCCGAACCGGTCGGGCCGGTGACCAACACCATGCCGTAGGGCTTGATCACCGCGTTGACGAACAATTCCTTCTGATAGTCCTCGTAACCGAGCTTTTCGATGCCGAGCCGGGCCGCGCTGCCGTCGAGGATACGCAGCACGATCTTCTCGCCGAACAGGGTCGGCAAGGTGCTCATGCGGAAGTCGATCTGCTTGGTCTTGGACAGGTTGAGCTTGATGCGTCCGTCCTGCGGCACCCGCTTCTCGGCGATGTCCAGCTGCGCCATGACCTTCAGGCGCGCGGCGATGCGCGGGTGCAGCTTGTTCGGCACCTTGGCGACCTGCTTGAGCAGGCCGTCGATGCGCAGGCGCACCCGGTAGTCGGTTTCGTAGGGTTCGAAATGGATGTCGGAGGCGCCGCGACGGATCGCGTCGACCAGCACCTTGTTGATGAACTTGACCACCGGGGTGTCGTCGCCCTTGGCGTCGATACCGGTGTCGCCGGTGGTGCTTAGGTCGTCGTCCTTGCCGATCTCCAGGTTGTCCAGGCCCTCGCCGTCGCCGACCGCGTCGCCGAGCGCGTCGGAGGTCTCCAGCCAGCGGTCCAGGGTGCGGCGGATCAGTTCCTCATCGACCAGGATCGCCTCGACCGCGGCATTGGTCTGGAACTTGATCTCGTCCAGGGCCTTGGTGTTGGTCGGATCGGCCAGGCCGATGAACAGCTTGTTGCCGCGCTTGAACAGCGGCAATGCATTGTGTTTGCGGATCAGCTCTTCGCTGATCGCGCGGATCGGGGCCTGGCCCGGGTCCATGGTGCTCGGGTCGAACAGCGGCACGCCGAACTCGATCGAGTTGGCGGCGGCGAGCTGGGCCGACGTGGCCAAGCGATGTTCGGCCAGGTAGGAGGCCAGCGGCTTGCGTTCGGCGCTGGCGGCGGCCATGGCTTCGCGCGCCTTGACCTCGTCCAGAGCCCCATCCATGACCAAACGCCGGGCAATGCCGGTGATTCCCACCAAGTTGGCGGTCGCGACAGTGGACATTACATCCCTCAGTTTTCCCCACCCTGACTTTACCTCAATCTCAGCTCTTGGCGAGCTGACCGCTGTCGCTATTCCGCGGATGGGCGGTGTCGACTGCGTTGAGGACAGGCTATTCTGCGCTCCCGGGGAGGTGGCATGCACGTATCAATTGTTTTACCGGCCAAAAACGAGTCGGAGGGGCTCCGGCGCACGTTGCCGGCATTGCGTCAGGCATTTCCGTCGGCCGAGGTCATCGTCGTGGACGACGGCTCGACCGACGACACCGCGGCGATCGCGGCTGAACTGGGCGCCCGCGTGCTCTCGTCGCCGTATTCGATGGGCAATGGCGCGGCGATCAAGCGCGGCGCGCGAGCGGCCTCGGGCGAGGTCATCGTGTTCATGGATGCCGATGGCCAGCACGACCCGGCGCATATTTCCCTGCTGCTGGAACGGCTCGACCATGGCTACGACATGGCCGTGGGCGCCCGCAACGCGGGCGGCCAGGCCAGCGTCGGCCGCGGCGCGGCCAATGCACTTTATAACCGGCTGGCCAGCTGGATGACCGGACATAAGGTCCAAGACCTGACCTCGGGCTTCCGCGCCGTGCGCGCATCCAAGTTCCGCGAGTTCCTGCATCTGTTGCCGAACGGTTTCAGCTACCCCACGACCAGCACGATGGCGTTCTTCCGCAGTGCTTATCCGGTGACCTACGTTCCGATCGAGGTCTCGCGCCGGGTCGGTACCAACAGCCACATTCGACCCCTGCGTGACGGTGTGCGTTTTTTGTTGATCATCTTCAAGATCGCGACCCTGTATTCACCCTTGAAACTATTCGCGCCGACGGCCGTAAGTTTCGCTCTGCTGGGCCTGGGTCATTACGCCTGGACTTACGCGACCCAGGGAAGATTCACCAATATGAGCGCGTTGTTGCTCAGCGCATCGGTGATCGTCTTTCTGATCGGGTTGGTATCCGAACAGATCACTTCCTTGACCTACAACAGCCGCACCGACAGGCCATGAGCGGGCTGCGGGCCCTCGCAGCGCCGTTGGCGCGCACGCCATTTCATCCGCAATGGCTGCTCGGTGGACGCAAGCCCCCGCGCGGCATTGAAACGGCGGCGGGTCGTGTGCTCGATGTCGGCTCCGGAGACAGATGGATTCAAGCGCATCTGTCGGCCCAGGTCGAATATATCGCCTTGGACTATCCGCTTACCGGACGCGATCTTTATCACGCCAAACCCCATGTATTTGCCGACGCGGCGCACTTGCCTTTCGCAGACGGCGTCTTTGATGCGGTGATCTGCCTGGAAGTGATCGAGCATGTGCGCGAGCCGCAACGCGTGCTTGATGAAATCGCCCGGGTACTGCGGCCGGGAGGAGAGGCGTGGCTATCGATGCCGTTCCTATATCCTGTTCACGATGCGCCTCATGACTATCAGCGCTTCACCGAGTATGGACTGCGGCGCAGCGTGCAAAGCTCGAATCTGGTCGTGGAAAAAATCGATCGCGAACTGCATGCGTTGCGCGCCGCTGGATTGTTGGCCTGCCTGGGACTCGCTGGCGCCGCTCAAGCCGCTCCGCGATGGCAATGGCCGGTATTGCTGCCATTGACCGCGTTTGCGGTACTTGCCATTAATCTGGGAAGTTGGATCATGAGTCTGCTGTGGCCGGATTGGCCCGCATTGACGGCTGGCTACGTTGTCAAGGCGGTCAAATCATGATTCGCGCCGACACGGCCCTGCTGATTACCACGTCGTACGCCTATGAGGGGGATGGCAGCGAAGCGGCGGGTGCTTTCGTTGCCGACCTTGCTCAGGAACTTGCGAGCATCATGCCGGTACGAGTGGTGGCGCCCGGAAAAAAGGAAAGCAAGCGCATGCATGGTGCGGTCGAGGTCTGGTCGTTCCAGGCACCAGACAAGCCACTGTCGCTGCTGACTCCGGCCCATCCAGGCAACTGGTGGGTGATTGCGCGGACTTTGCGCTCGCTTCGGCGCACCGTGCTGGCCGCCAATGAGGATGCGCGGGTGCTGCATGCACTGGCGTTTTGGGTGTTGCCGTCGGGCTGGGCCGCACGCGTTCTACAGCGCCAGCATGGCGTCCCCTACAGCGTGTGGGCATTGGGAAGTGATATCTGGTCGCTTGGACGCCTGCCGGTGATACGCGGTTTTCTACGTAGGGTGGCTGTCGATGCGGCAAATGCTTATGCCGACGGAATGCAATTAGGCGTCGATGCGGCGCGAATATGCGGACGTGAGTTCGCATTCCTCCCCAGTACACGCAAGCTGGCCGCCGCGCGATTTCAGCCTGTTTCGTCTGCGGCACCTTACCGACTGCTGTTTCTCGGGCGTTGGCATCCGAACAAGGGCGCTGACTTGTTGATCGAAGCGCTGACGCTGCTTGAAGATAGGGACTGGGTACGTATCGCCGAGGTACACATCGCAGGTGGCGGGCCGCTGGACGACGCGGTGAGGAAGGGCGTTGCGAACCTGGAGGCGGCCGGCCGGCCGGTGCGTCTGAGCGGCTATCTGGATAGAGATCAGGCTTCACAGGCCTTCGCGCAGGCGGATCGATTGTTGCTGCCTTCACGGATCGAGAGCATCCCGGTCGTATTTTCGGATGCCATGAAATTCTCCCTTCCGGTGGTCTCGATGCCGGTTGGCGACTTGCCGACATTGATAGGCAGCGGCACCGGCTGGTTGGCTCAACGCGTGGATGCCGAGGCGTTTGCTGCCGCGATACGCGGCTCGCTCGTATCGGAGCACGACGATGCGGCACTACGAGACATGAACGAACGTTTTGCGATCGAGAGGATCGCCGAGCGCATCGCCGCCGTTGCGCGACGGGACGAACGCGGCGAGACGCGGAATGATTGATTTCGACGGTGAACACTGGGCGAGGGCGCTGCAATTCGGGATGGGTGCCCGAGTGTGGCGATCGCCGGGTGATGACGGCGGGTTGATGGCTTGCTTTCGTGCCGGGCCGTTCAAGGTGGCATATCCGCAGTTCCTCATCGGCAGTTCGTGCCTAGATGATGCTGCGTTGAGCGCGTACTGCGACGGCGCCCGCCGTCTTGGCGCGGATCTTATCCGATTGCAGGCGCCGGATTTAGTCGAAGACCGAAGAGTCTACGCGCGCCACTCGCTCGGCAGCATCGCCATTGCCTCGCTACAGGATTGGAGCGAGCGTGGTTGGGAAAAGGCCAGGCGCGCCGCAAATCGTCAGGCGCGTTCCGAATTGCAGATCCGGCCAGGACGGCCCGGCGACGGAGCGCATCTGCATCGACTGTATTTGTCGACGTTGCATCGTCATAGCGGCGTGGCGCGTTACAGTCAGGAATATTTCGAAGCAATCGCGCCGCATGCGGCCTTGGTTGCAGTGCTAGACGCCGAAATTTGTGGCTTCGTATGCACCGGCTTCCAAGGCAGTCGCGCATGCTACATGCATGGCGCTCACCTGCCGCAGGCGCGCTCTCACTATCCATCGGATCAATTGTTTTTGTCGATGCTGCGCGCTGCTCGCGATGCTGGATTTCGCAGTTTCGATTTTCTGCCATCTCCGTCCGGACAGGGCAGCCTGGCCGCCTACAAGCGGGCTTGGGGCGGAAACGATATCGGCCTGGTCGTCAGCGACTTGGCCCTGAATTCCGTGCGCGCTCGCGGATTTTCCTGGGCGTTGCGGTTGTCCAATAGTCTGGCCGCGCTACGCCGCCGTGGCGCGTGACGCGAGTATCCTGGCTAGCCTGACCGCGTCGAAGCGGATGCCTCTTAGGTAGCGGCTGCGATGATCGTAGAGATTGTCGAAACCAAGCAGGAATACATTGTCAAAATTTTCCACTTCAAAAGCGCGGTTCAGCGGTGTGCCAAAAACGTCTTGCGGGATCGATGCAGGCAACAGGTCAAGCATCGCGTGATATCCCGTCGCCAACACAACCGCACTGGCATGCAGACGCCGGCCGTCGTCGAATACCACTTCGCCGTTTTCGATGCGCTCGATCATGGGCCATAGGGTGACCTGCGCGTTATCGATCAATTCGCGCGTTCTGCCGCCGTCCATTACCGGGTAAGAGGGCCGCTTGAGTCCAGGCCGCAGGCGCGCCTGCAATTCTTCCCAGAAAAAATACGCCGTCTCGCGCAACTCAGCTATACGTCCGTGGCGACGATACTCGATTGGAGATCGCAGGCTCAAGGCGCAGGCGATCCCGCGCTTATCCAGTTCCAGCAGTAGTTGCCCCGCCGTGACTCGACGCCCCACGATCACCACTGGTCCCGGGCCAACACGGAACGGCTCAAGTTGCGAGTAATCGCTAATCTGCGATGCATGCAGCATTTGAATCGAATCGTCGCTGATCGGAGCTGGGGAGGGCCGGAGTGGGGCGAAAAAATACCCGGTCGCCAGCACCGCCGCCGAATATGGACCGAACCGGCCTTGTTGCGTATCCAGCCAACAGGCGCCGTTTGCGTCCTTATTCAAAGCTTCAACTTTGCAAGACTCACGAAGGTTCCCACGCAGTCGATCGGCCATGCGCAGTAAATGCGCGAGGTACTCGCCTGCCTGCGGCTTGCGAAACGGATCGCCACGCAGCGCTTCGCGTGCAGACAGGACATTGGTCCACCAAGGACTGAGTACACGCAAGTCGGGTGGAGCGGCACGCCAAGTCGCGCCGAGACGGTGGGTCTCGAACAAATCGTAAGCTACGCCGAGCCGGTCCAGCGCTCCGGCCAGTGCGATGCCGGCAGGCCCGCCGCCGATGATCGCGATCATGCGCGAGCCTCGAATAGCACCTCTGCGTAATCCCACGGCAGAATCCCGGTCGCGGCGGCGATCCTCGCTTCCAGGCGCGCGATGAACGGCCACGTCTCGGGAGGTGCGAGTCCGGCGGCGATCAACGGCGTAGTCGGGAAGCGACCATGACGCAGTACTCGGGTAAGTTCGACGGTAAAACCGGCCGAACTCAACAAAGCCCGCCACTCGGAAAGTGTGCGTTGCACCTTTGGTCCGTCCGAGGTTAGCCTTCGATGCTTGCGAACCTGTTCGATCATCAACAACGGCGCGCCCGGTTTCAGGGCCCGACGAACGGATTCGAGCAAGTCGCGTGCCCTGTCGTCCTCAATCAGGTAACTCAGGACTACATAGACCGTCGCAGCATCCAGGGCAGCGTCGGCGATGGGCAGACGTCTGCCGTCGGTGGCCGCGAACACGCAGTTTTCATCGCCGCATCGGTTGCGCGCATGACGTAACAAGCCGCGCGATATGTCTATTCCGATGACGGCGTGACCGGCATCGAGCAGAGGCCGAGTAGAGCTGCCTGTGCCGCATCCCAGGTCTAGCAAAATACCGGAGTTGACAACGTAGCGCTGCAGCCCATCGCGGAAAGCGGTGTCCCGGACACCGGCCAGATAGCGGTTTTTCGAGCCGCGCCGGTCGTTGGGATCGATGATCGCCGCATCCGGATCTATTCGCGACAGGTCGTCCCAGTACGCGCGCAACTGTCGATCACTGTCGCTCATGTCGCTTACCTAGATTCAATGCGCTAGCGAGCAACGCCGCGGATATTTCAGACCCCAGGAATGCCAGGCGTGCTAGTGCGGCGGTGATCGCCAGCGTTGCCGCATCGGCTTGAGTTACTTGCGGCGCGGCGACGAAGATGGCTTCGCGCACAGCTATGCCCGCCGGCACCACGAACGCCGCTAAGGCGAGCAGGGATGCACCGCCGTACCACGTTGCGAGCAGGAACAGGCTGTGCCAATCGACCAAGTCATGGAGCATGCAGGCAAATGCCAAAAAATAGAAAATCCATTCGGAACAAAGCATCGCCGTGCCCTTCCACGGCATTGGCGGAAGCGGTCCGCTGCTGGCCAAGGGCGCAAGGCGCGGCAAAAAGCGGGCGAGTTGTTTCAGCATCCAAGTTTCCATCGCGGGATGACGATGCAGCCATTCCACCGCGATCACCACGGGAATCAGCAGCAGCGCCCAAGCGTAGGAATATCGCAGCGCCAACAAAAGGCTGATCACCAATCCGGCGGCCAGGGCATTGGTCGTCGCCATCTGCCAAAGATTGGCTATCAAGACAGCGGTGGATTGATGCGTGCCGGACATCCGTTGGGACTGATAGACGATGCCCCATATCTTGCCCGGCAGATAACGCACGATCTGCGCTTGCAGGTAAATCGGTAGGTCTTTGCGCCATGAGCCGCGGGACGGGCCTATCCGATCGAGCAAGCTCAGGTGATAGCAGCCCTTGATCACGTACATGGGGATGGCCACGATCGCCGCCAGTACCACCTGGGGCCACGCGATCACGGTCATCGAGCGTCGTAGCACCTGGATTTCCGGCGCAAGAATGTGCGTCAGGAATATTCCCGCCCCGATGATCAGCGACCACGTCAGTATCGAGCGGACGGCTTCGCGACGTCGAGACGGACTAGGCGCGCGCGTGGCTCGATTGAGGTCGGTGTTCGGGCTCATGGTTCTCAAGTGCTCAGTCAGTGCAGGATTCCATCCTGGCCCGTTGGTTGCGCATCCAATGCTTGGTAGGCCTCGAAGCAGGCTGCAAACCGGGCTACGCGCGATCCAGTCCCCCTGTCGGTCGAGCGCAGACAGTTTATTCCGGTTTCCGCTATTTCGAGTTCCCGGGTGTGTGACGTCGCGAAGACCGAGCAGAGAGGCTTGCTGTCGATCGAGATCATGAGGGATTGGTTTCTCGATTTTGGGGCGTTGCCTGCGTCGAGACCTCGATGGCTTCGCGAGCGATCTTCAATGCGGCTTGCCCCGGCTTGTCGTCCGGACTGATGCGGCTGCTCAGCGATTGCAATTGACGGTCCGCTTCAGTGCGCTGGCCGGTATGTGCGAGCGCCTGGATCAAGAGCGCGGTGACTTCTGCCTGAGCCTTGGGTTGAGCGGCCAGACGCGCTTGCGGCAGGGCCTGCGGCCAGTGCTCGATGCGGCCATAGATTAGCGCAGCGGCGTATCGAAGCTGCGCTTTCGGCCAGATGGCGTCGGATTGCGCAGTGGCCGCATCCGCGATCGCCACGATGGCGTCGGCGATTTGCTGCTGGCTCAACCCGTGACAGCCGTCGTCGCGGCTGACTTGCATCAGCAATGCCACGGACTGTATTTCTGCGATGGTTAATTTTGGTCTGGCATCGGCGACCGACCGTTGCAACCATGTCGGGTCCGCCGGTCGGCCTGCCAGACAACTGATGGAGATCATGTCTAGGTGCGAGAGCAGTCGCGTACGCGCGTCAGCGGATCGGCTCATGGGTGAAATCAATGCGGTCGCCTGTTCGTAGCGCCTGCGATTGATGGCGGCGATCATTTTGGCCTGGACCGCGCGAAGCGAGCCGGGATGACTGCGCACGGCTTGCTCGACGATGGCCTCCTTGCTGCGCCATACGCCAGCCTGTTGCCACGTTATAGAGGCTAGCAGGGCAGCGGCGACCAAGGCGGCCATCGACATTCCATATCGATAGGCGCCAGTCGCGCGCACCGATTCACGCGAGAGCGACAACATCCCCGCGAGCATCAGTAGCAGGCCAACTGACGGCAGGTAGTTGCGGTGTTCGAAGTACAACTCCAACGGAAGGACGGTCGACTCAACTCCATGCGCGACCAGAAAGAAAAACCAGCCAGCGAATAAATGCGGGGATCGCCGGCGCAAAACGATAGCGATGGCGCTGATCGCGGAGAGTGCACACAGGCAGGCCAAGGTGCTGGGTGGAGACAACAGCCCGTGAGAGACGGCGAAGTCATCGGTGAATACCCCCATGCGCTCGCCGCGTGGAAAGAGCAGCATGCCTAGGTAATCGAGTAACGCCCGAGTCTGCGAAAGCAGTCGTTCCGTCATGTCGAAATCACGAATCGCATAGCCCGCCAGCAGCGCGCCGGGCTTGACGATCAGCACCATGAGTGCGAGCAATGCAGGCGTAATCAGGGTCAATCCGTAGAATCCGGCCAGTGCCCGTCGTAACTCCGGCAAGCGCTGAAAGTAGGCCAACTCCACTACGAGGCAAAGCGCTGGTGCTACTGCTGCATTCTCTTTGCTCAGCAAGCCTAGCAACCACAGCAAAGGGAAGCCGACGAACAGCCAGACATAGGCCTTGGTGCGCGCACGCGCATCCAGAGCGTTACGTCCTTGCAGATAAGCCAGCAGTGCGGCCAACACGAATAAAGAGCTCAATTGAGCCATGCGCTGCACGGCGTAGAGCACGGTGCTGACATGCAACGGATGCAACAGCCATAACGCGGTCAAGAATCCGGCAGTGGTTGCGCCGATGGAGCGTGTCGTAGAGGACCGAAGGAATAGCCGGAGCAGCAGCATATAGATCAATGCCGCGCAGGCTATGTGGATCAGCAGATTGCCCAGTTTGAAGTCCAGCGGGGTGGCGTTTCCCAGGGCGGCGCTAAGCATGAAGCTGGCCATCGAAACCGGGCGCCCCAGCACACCGGACACGTTGCCGAACATGACCTCATTCCAGCCCAGCCGGCCGGCTGCCCATTGGCGGACCGGCATGAGATTGAACGTGTCGTCGAACAAGTATGGACCGTCCAGGCCAACCGCATAGATCAGCACGGTGACCAGCATGGCGACGAAGAGCAGCCAGTGAGCCCGCGTCATCCGGGATTTCTTTTGTGCGCCGGGAGCGCGGTCGAATGGGCGCGTTCCCGGCGTTGCTTCTGGCATGGGCGCCGAGGTCATTGTTGTTCCAACAGAGCCCTCGTTTTGGCGAGTTCGGCCTGGCCAAGCGTGTCGTAGGGTTTAGTGCGCTGTTCCAGAACGGCCAGCAAGCCTTGGGCTTGCGCCTTCATCTTGCGTGATGCGTATATCTGTGAGAGCAGGGCGCCGACCGGTAGGTCGCCACTGGCCTGCCAGGCTAGTTCTGCCTGTTTCTGCGCGTCGGCGATACGGCCGGCACGCAGCAGCGTATCGGCGGCCAGGAACCGGGTCAGCCATTTGGAGCGGGAGCTGTCGGGTTGGTTAGCTGCCCGGTCAAGCATGAAAACGATGTTGTCCGCGATCGCCGAATCAGTGAGTTCCCCGCAGCCCTGTTTCTGGCTGACTCGTGTAAGCAGGCGCAACGCGGGGACCTCTGCCATGCTCAGGCTGGGGCGGGCTTCGGCCAAGGCGCGTCGCAGGTCTTCTGGCGTCACCGGTTTACGGCTGATGCAGTCTAGCGTCACCCAGCTCAATCGCGCGATCACCCGGTTGCGTTGACGCTTGCTGGTGAGCAGGTCGGCGAACGCGTCGTAAGAGCCTTGCAGGTTGCCCTGCTGCATTGCCACGGTCGCACGTTCCAGTTGCGCGCGCATTGAATCGGGATGATGCTTCAGGCCTTGGGCCAGGATGGTTTCTCCCGCCTGCCACACATTCGCGCGTCCGCCCGTGGCGAATGCGAAGGAAAGCGCAAAGCCGCCAGCGATCAACAATCCCAGCTGCTTGGGAGTAAATACGTTGATCGGCAATTCCTTCGGCAGCAGGGCGGTCAAGCCGACCACCGCCAGGATCAAGCCGAATGCGGGCAAATAATTACGGTGTTCGAAATACAGTTCCAGCGCCACGATGCTCGATTCCACGCCGTGCGCGACCAAGAAGAAGAACCAGCCCGCGAACAGGCTTGGGGCGCGCTTGCGCAGTACGATGGCTGCGGCGCTGACCAGAGTCAGCGTCAGCAGGGAGAGCAAAGTGGTAGGTGGAGACATCAGGCCGGTAGATGCCTGGAAATCGTCTGTATAGAGCCCCAGTAACGGTGTCCTTGGAATAAAGATGGTGACGATGTAATCCACCAACGCGCGCGACTGCGTCAATAAGCGTTCGACCAGGGTGAAGTCGCGTTCGTCGTAGCCGCTGAGCAGGCGATCGGGAGCGAGTACCAGCACGGCGGCGAGCGCCAATGCGGGTAGTGCCACGAATAAACCGAAAAAAACCTGCCTGATCCGCTTGTATTCCGTTTGGGCCATGAAATAGGCCAGTTCAATAACCAGGCACAACGCAGGTGCGACCGCAGCGTTCTCTTTGCTAAACAGACCTGCGAGCAACAGCAGCGGGAACAGCGCGAACAATCCCGTCAGCGCGCGTCCGGTCTGGCCTTGCGCGAGCTGCTTGCGCGCGACCAAGTATGCCCACAACGATGCCAGGACGAAGAAAGTGCTCAACTGCGCCATGCGCTGCACCGAATACAACACGGTGCTGACGTTGATCGGATGCAGCAGCCACAATGCGACCACAATGGTGGCCAGCAGATCGGCGTTGGCCGCAAGTCGATTGTCTTCCGCGAGCATGCGGCGGATCACCTGCCAGCCCACCAGGCCACAGGCGATATGAATGATCAGATTTCCGAGCTTGTATGCGAACGGCGTATGTCCGCCGAACTCTGCGCTCAGCAGGAAGCTGCCCATCGAAACCGGGCGGCCGAACATACCCGACTCGTTGCCGAACACGATCGATTGCCAAGTCACGTCACCGTTAAGCCAGCTCTGGATGGGGTCCAGATTAGCGACGTCATCGAACATGAACGGGCCGGACAGGCCAGTCCAGTAAACAAATAAAGTCAGAAGTATCGCGGCAAAAAGAAGCGAGCGAGTCAGCATCAGCTTGTCCTGAAGTTTTGTGAACTATACGGACAGGACATGCATTCTGCCGAGTACTGCCGGGGTTACAGATCAATCAGCCGACATTCCGTGTCGGCATTGATGTTTAGGCGGTGCCAGATGTGGTTTCAGCGGCATTCGGCCGGCACTAAGGTCAGGTTGGTTCCACCCGGAACGCTGCAGTCCCATTCCAGTCCGCCAGGTATGGAGCGGGGGCGGAAAGTGAAGGTAACCGGCGCGTTTACCGTGGATGTGGTCGCGGTAATCACGCCATTGGCGCCGATATCGATGCTCGCGCAATAGCTCGAGGCGCTGAAGCTGTAACCGGTGTTGGTCGCGGTAACCAGGCTCAGCGAGCCGCGGTCCTGAGAGGTTTCCGATACGGAAAGCTTGGCTCCGGCGGCGACATTGAGGCACTCCATGTTCTTGGCCCGTGCGACATAATCCAGATAAGCCGGGAGCGCTATTGAAATCAATATTCCGATGATCGCTATCACGATCATCAATTCGATCAGAGTGAATCCACGTTGCCGTTTCATTTGAATACCCCGCAGATCTTGAGTGCTAGAAGGTCGTGGATGGATCGGGGGGAGCGATCAATCACTGAAAGACGCGGGGCCGCGTGGTAATCACCTACAAGAAACCCCGGCGAACCGGGGTTTCTTGGTGTTGCCATCGAGCAAATGACACTCCCTGCCAGGCAGAGAGCACAAAGGCTCGTGTGTTACATCAGTTGCGGCATTCGGCCGGCAGCTGCGAGTCACGACCGGTGCCGCTGCAAGCCCATTCCAGACGGCCGTTGCCGCCGGTCGGACGCAGAGTCAGCACGGCCGGCGGGGTGGCGCCGGTGGCCTGCGTGGTCGCGGTGATCGCGCCGCCGTTGGCGATGGTGATCGAGGCGCAGTAGCTGCTGGCGGCGAACTGGTAGCCGGTCAGAGCTTCGGTCACGCCGGCCAGGGTGCCACGATCCTGAGCGGTTTCGGCGACGGCCAGCTTGGCGGCGGCGGCGATGTTCAGGCACTCAGCGTTCTTGGTACGGATGGTGTAGTCCTGGTACGCCGGCAGAGCGATGGCGATCAGGATGCCGAGGATCGCGATGACGATCATCAGTTCGATGAGGGTAAAGCCTTGCTGCTTCTTCATGGTGTATCCCCTAGGAGTGGTGATTGAGTTGCTTCACGTGCCAACAGGTCCGGATGTTCGATCCTTCGGCAGCCGTGCGTGCCGCACGTGCATGGAAGAGTACGCACAACCCATGCCAACTTCACTGCGGCTCGGGCTCGGGATCGAAACTGATAGCGGCATCACGTATCGGCGGGGTTGTGCTCGTGGTCGTGTGACGCGCAGGGTCAGTCGATGCATCGGGCGGGTGACCAAATGCGTCAGATTGGATTTTCCTGGGCAGAAACTGCGATTTTCATCACGTAACACATGGCCGCTTCGGCGGGCGTGAGGCGTGGCCGCTGGTAGAGGATCGGATTCCGGCGACAGACGGTCGCCCGCCGCGGTCGTTTCGATGGTCGCCAGGGTCGGGCCGGGCCTGCCGATGATGGGGCGATAGCTACGGCCAGCGCCGCGCCCCCGCCATCGGTCGACGCAGGCCTTTATGCAGTGCGCTCTATAGTAATCGCCCGAAATGACCGGGCCGCAAGCACCGGGTGGCCCCGCGGCCACCCGCGATCTCAATCGATCCCGAGCTTCTTGAGCTTATAGCGCAGCGCGCGGAAGGTGATGCCCAGGGCCGCGGCGGTACGGGTCTTGTTGTAGCGGTTTTCCTGCAGCGCCTGCTGGATCGCGGCGCGCTCGATTTCCTCGATGTACGAGGGCAGGGCGCTGGTCGCGGTGTCGCGCGGGTTGAGGGTGCGCGGGTCGACGGCGCCGGGCTGCGGCGACGGGTTGCCGGGCTGGGTTACGTGAGGCGGCAGCGGCGGCGGCTGGGTCGACAGGCGCGGCAGGCGCAGGTCGCTGGCGTTGAGCTCTTCGCCTTCGGCCAGGGCCAGGGCGCGTTCGAGGATGTTTTCCAGTTCGCGCACGTTGCCCGGGAAGCCGTAGGCGCGCAGCGCTTCGAGCGCGTCGTCGCCCAGTCGCGGTACCGGCCGGCCCTGGTTGCCGGCGAGCCGGTGCAGGATCTTCGAGGCCAGGCCGGGCAGGTCGTCGAGCCGTTCGCGCAGCGGCGGCACGCGCAGCTCGATGACGTTGATGCGGTAGTAAAGGTCCTGGCGGAAGCGGCCGTCGGCGACCAGCGCGGCGAGGTCCTTGTGGGTCGCCGAGAGGATGCGCACGTCGACCACCAGTTCGGCTTGCGCGCCGACCGGGCGGATCGATTTTTCCTGGATCGCGCGCAGCAGCTTGACCTGCATCGGCAGCGGCAGCTCGGCGACTTCGTCGAGGAACAAGGTGCCGCCGTCGGCGGCCTGGAACAGGCCGGGCTTGTCGGCGTGGGCGCCGGTGAAGCTGCCTTTCTTGTGGCCGAAGAATTCGCTTTCCATCAGCTCGGCCGGGATCGCGCCGCAGTTGACCGGCACGAACGGGCCGTCGGCGCGGCCGCCTTCGGAATGGATCGTGCGCGCGACCAGCTCCTTGCCGACGCCGGACTCGCCGGCGATGTACACCGGCGCCTGGCTGCGCGCGACCTTGCCGATGGTTTGGCGCAACTTGATCATCGCCGGCGATTCGCCATACAGGCGCGAACCGACCGCTTCGCTGGCGCTGCGGCGGGTGTCGTTGAGTTCGAGCGCGTGCCGCACCAGATCGCGCAGCACCGCCAGATCGACGGGTTTGGCGACGAAATCGAAGGCGCCGGCCTTGAGCGCGTCGACCGCGGCTTCGACGTTGCCGAAGGCGGTGATCATCGCGACCGGCGTGTTCGGATACTTCTGGCTGATCTCGGCGATCAGGTCCATGCCCGAGCCGTCGGGCAGACGCATGTCGGTCAGGCACAAGTCGTAACTGTTGCGCAGCAGCTGGCTGCGAGCCTCGCCGAGGCCCGACGCGGTATCGCAACGCAGGCCCATTCGGCCCAAGGTCATGACGAGCAGCTCGCGAATATCGCGCTCGTCGTCGACTACCAATGCACTACGTGTTTCAGCCATTGCGCCCTCCATCGCCCACGATAGCTTAACGGTATGGTCGCGGCCAAGACGCTCGTGGCACAGATTCTGCTTGCGAGACGACGATTCATGCCGGCGACAACGCGCTGGCGCCGGCAAGGCGGATGCGGAAACAGCCGCCGCCGCCGGGCACGGACACGTAATCCAGCGAGGCCTGATTGGCGCGGCACAACTCGCGAGCGATATACAGGCCAAGGCCGGTGCCGTGGCTGGAAGTGGTGAAGAACGGGCGGAACAGGCGCTCGGCGACCGAGTCGGGGATGCCCGGGCCGCGGTCGAGCACATCGATCGCCGGCAATCCCACTTCATCGAAGTACACATGCACGGTCACCCGCGCCGGTTCGCCGGGGATGCGGCCGTAGGTCAGCGCGTTGTGGACCAGCACGGTCAAGGCCTGATGCAACTGGCGCGGATCGACCATCGCCGCGACCCGGGCTTCCGGCCCGGTCGCGCGCAAGGTGTCCTGTTCGAGCGGATGACTGACCCGGTACTCGTCGAGGAACTGGCGTACGAAGCCCATCAGTTCCAGGTGCTCGGGCTTGGCCGGTTCGCGTCGCGCCATGCCGAGCACGTTCTCGACGATGCCGTTCATGCGCGAGCCCTGCTGACGCACGATCTCGAGCAGGCGACGGTCGGAGATGGCGATGTCGCGCGATTCTTCCAGCAACTGCACGGCGTAGTTGATCGCCGCCAGCGGGTTGCGGATCTCGTGCGCCAGGCTGGCCGAGAAGCGGCCGAGCGCGGCCAGGGTGATCGATTCGGCGCGGCGCGACACTAATGAAGTGTCATCGAGGAAGATCAACGTCTGGTCGCTGCCGGCGAGCAGGCGGGTGAAGCGCGGCACCACTTCGGGCAGGTCCGGCGCGAGTTGCAGCGGGCTCTCGTCAGGCCGGCCCTCGACCCGCCAGCGGCTCAGCCGGCGCGCGAGTTCGGGCGAGGCGATGGCGAGAATGCGATGGCCATGGCGCGAACCATCGTATTCACCGCTGTCGCCGAGCAGCAGCATCGCCGCCTCATTAGCCAGGCGCAGGCGGCCTTCGCCGTCGACCAGCAGCACGCCGGTGCGCATGCGGCGGATGATCAGTTCGTTGATTTCGGCGTAGTTCGCCGCTTCCGCGCCGCGCCGTTCGGCCAGTTCCTGGCTCTCGCGCATCTGCCGGCCGAGCATGTTGGTCAGCAACGCGATCGACAGATAGCCGATCGCGAACATGATCGGTTCGGCGATAGTGCGGCCGGTGGTTTCGCCGCCGATCTCGTTCCAGGTCCATTCGCCGATCAGGCCGGCGCAGGCCAGCACCGCCGCGCCGATGCCGTAGCGCGCGCGCAGCAGCAAGGCCGCGGCGCCGACGTTGAACATCAGCATCAAGGCGATGCCGGTGCCGGCGCCGGGCAAGGCGTGAATCGCCAGGATGCCGAAGAACAGGTCGCAGGCGATCCCGGCCAGGGCCTGGCCGCGCAGTTCGCCGCGCCGGCCGAACAGGAACAGCAAGGTCGCGATGAACAGATACGACAGCGACAGCGAGCGCGCGAACAGGTCGTGGCGCGCCACGCCGATCAGGTTCTCGACCGGCCCGAACAGGAACAGCACCAGCAAGGCGGCTTCAAGCAACCGGTACAGGGTGAAGAAATAAAGTTCGCGGCGCAGCGCGAGGTCGGCTTCGGCCGGACTGACGGGGGCGAGACCTGACGGCAAGCGGGTTTCCCTGCGCGGGCGGAGTATCGATCAGTATAGGGCGGCTGGCCGGTGCCGACCGCCGCCGCGTGCCGACTGACGGCCGCCGGCGGGTGCCGACAGATCCGCCGGCTTTGCTCGAACGGGCGTCCGGCGGGGCCTGATCGGCGGTAACCGGCCTGCGATCGCTCTGTAATGGCCCCGGCGGAAGCTGCGCGGGCTCCTCCGCGGGCCGGGTTTTGCTCGGCTCGCCGCGATCGGCGACAATGCGGCCCCCTCGCACGTCTGCCGGCTCCGGGCCGGTCGCACGCGCGGGACGTCTTTCACTCCCCTCGGTGACGCATGAATTTTCACGAATATCAGGCAAAGCAGCTGTTTGCCGACTACGGCATCGCAGTGCCGGCCGGGCGCGTTGCGCGCACTCCCGACGAAGCCGTCGCGGCCGCCAAGGCCATTCCCGGCGATCTTTGGGTGGTCAAGGCCCAGATCCACGCCGGTGGCCGCGGCAAGGCCGGCGGCGTCAAGCTGGCGAAGAACTTCGATGAAGTGAAGCAGTACGCCAAGGCCATGCTCGGCACCAAGATGGAGACCTACCAGTCGGCCGGCGTGGCGCTGCCGATCGATACGGTGCTGATCTCCGAAGGCACCGACATCGCCAAGGAACTGTACCTGTCGGTGTTGGTCGACCGTTCGACCAAGTCGGTCACCTTCATCGCCTCGGCCGAAGGCGGCGTCGAGATCGAGAAGGTCGCCGAGGAAACCCCCGACGCGATCAAGACCATCCACGTCAACTATGTGCAGGGTCTGCAGGCCTACCAGTGCCGCGAGCTCGCCTTCGACCTGGGCCTCAACGCCAAGCAGGCCGGTCAGCTGACCAAGATCATGCTGGGCCTGTACAAGCTGTTCAACGAGAAGGACTTGGCGCTGGTCGAGCTCAACCCGCTCGCCATCCTCACCAACGGCGACCTCGCGGTCCTCGACGGCAAGGTCAACAGCGACGACAACGCCACCTTCCGCCACGCCGATCTGGCCGCGATGCGCGACATCCGCCAGGAAGACGAGACCGAGGTGCTGGCCAGCCAGTACGACCTCAACTACGTCACCATGGACGGCAACATCGGCTGCATGGTCAACGGCGCCGGCCTGGCCATGGCGACCATGGACGTGATCCAACTGGAAGGCGGCTCGCCGGCCAACTTCCTCGACGTCGGCGGCGGCGCCACCAAGGAGCGCGTGACCGAGGCGTTCAAGCTGATCCTCAGCTCGGACAAGGTCAAGGCGATCTTCGTCAACATCTTCGGCGGCATCGTCCGCTGCGACATGATCGCCGAGGGCATCATCGCCGCGGTCAAGGAAGTCGACGTCAAGGTGCCGGTGATCGTGCGCCTGGAAGGCACCAACGTGGAAGCCGGCAAGGAACTGCTGAAGAATTCGGGTCTGGCCATCACCCCGGCCGACAACATCAACGACGGCGCCAAGAAGGCGGTTGCTGCCGTCGCTGGCAAGTAAGGGGTTAATGACATGTCCGTATTGATCAACAAGAACACCAAAGTCATCGTCCAGGGCTTCACCGGCTCGCAGGGCTCCTTCCACGCCGAACAGATGCTCGAGTACGGCACCAAGGTCGTCGGCGGCGTGACCCCGGGCAAGGGCGGCACCCAGCACCTCGGCCTGCCGGTGTTCAACACCGTGCGCGATGCGGTCGAGGAAACCGGCGCCGACGCGTCGGTGATCTACGTGCCGCCGCCGTTCGCGGCCGACGCGATCCTGGAAGCGGCCGACGCCGGCATCAAGGTCATCGTGTGCATCACCGAAGGCATCCCGGTGCTGGACATGCTGCGGGTCAAGAACACCCTCAACGGCTACGAGGACGTGGTCCTGGTCGGTCCGAACTGCCCCGGCGTGATCACCCCCGGCGAGTGCAAGATCGGCATCATGCCGGGCCACATCCACATGCCGGGCAAGATCGGCATCGTCTCGCGTTCGGGCACCTTGACCTATGAAGCGGTCAAGCAGACCACCGACGTGGGCCTGGGTCAGTCGACCTGCATCGGCATCGGCGGCGACCCGATCAACGGCACCAACTTCATCGACGCGCTGAAGTGGTTCCAGGACGACCCGCAGACCGAAGGCATCATCATGGTCGGCGAGATCGGCGGTTCGGCCGAGGAAGAAGCGGCCGAGTTCATCAGCCAGTACGTGACCAAGCCGGTGGTCGGCTTCATCGCCGGCGCCTCGGCGCCGAAGGGCAAGCGCATGGGCCACGCCGGCGCGATCGCCTCGGGCGGTCAAGGCACGGCCGAAGGCAAGTTCGCGGCGATGGAGAAGGCCGGCGTCACCACGGTGAAGTCGCCGGGCGATCTGGGCGCGGCGATTGCGAAGCGGTTGGCGAAGTAAGTCGGAGCGTTCTGGTTTGTTGGAAAGGCCGCCTTCGGGCGGCCTTTCTGCTTTTAGGAGGCGAGGCTGGTGGCCCTCACCCCAACCCCTCTCCCGCGAGCGGGAGAGGGGCTTGATATGTCGTGTGTGTGGTTTCGTGTACGCACGGGGACATCGCAAGCAATGGTGCGAATTCCTATCCGCGCCCGGGATAAAGCCCCTCTCCCGCTTGCGGGAGAGGGGTTGGGGTGAGGGCCGCTTTTCCCACGAACCGCCAAAGCCGCAGCGAAGAAACTACAGTTCCACCCAATCCAAGGAGCGCAAGGATGCGCCCAGGCCAAAAATCCGACTTCGCCCGAAGCCTGCGCCACAGAATGACCGACGCCGAGCACAGGCTATGGTTCCACCTGCGAAACCGAACTCTGATGGGTTGCAAGTTCCGCCGCCAACACCCCATCGGACCCTACGTTGCCGACTTTGCCTGCATCGAGCGCGGTCTGATCGTCGAAGCCGACGGCGGCCAACATTCCAATCTCCACGCCGACGAGCGGCGGACCTTGTATCTGCGATCCCGCGGCTACCGCGTCCTCAGATTCTGGAACAATGACGTCCTGATGCGGACCGACGCGGTGCTGGAACAGATCCACGCCGCCCTGACCCGCAATATCGTCAGCCTGGACTGACTTACCTACTGAAGCTCCCATGCCCAACACCTTGCGCATCGCCCTGGCCCAGTTCGACTTCCCCGTCGGCGCGGTGGAAAAAAACGCCGAGCGGATCGCGGCGATGATCGTGCAGGCGCGCGACGAGCATGGCGCCGATGTGGTGCTGTTTCCCGAACTGGCGGTCAGCGGCTATCCGCCCGAAGACCTGCTGCTGCGGCCGAGCTTTCTCGCCGATTGCGAAGCCGCGTTGCTGCGCATCGCCTCGAGCACGCGCGGCATTGTCGCCGTGGTCGGCTGGCCGCAGGCGGCCGGCGCGGTGGTCTACAACGCCGCCAGCGTGTTGCGCGACGGCCGGGTCGAAACCACCTACCGCAAGCGCGAACTGCCGAACTACGCGGTGTTCGACGAGCGCCGCTACTTCGACGTCGATCCCGACGGCGAGGCCTGCGTGTTCGAGGTCAAGGGCCGCGGGTCCGATGAAAGCGTCAGTGTCGGCGTGGTGATCTGCGAAGACCTGTGGTTCGCCGAACCGCTGGCCGCGACCGCGAACGCCGGCGCGCGCCTGGTGCTGGTGCCCAATGCCTCGCCGTTCGAGCGCGACAAGCACGCCCAGCGCGATGCCCTGCTGGAAACGCGGGTGCAGGAGACCGGTGTGGCGCTGGCCTATCTCAACGTCGTCGGCGGCCAGGATGCGCTGGTGTTCGACGGCGCCTCGGTGCTCGCCGACGGCGACGGCAACGTGCATCCGGCGGCGATCGCATTCGAAGATCACTGGCTGGTCGCCGATTACTTTGATGAAACCCGCAGCTTCACCCCGGTCTCGTGGCCGAGCGAAGTGGACGAGGGACGCGATGCGCTGGCGTGGCGCGCCATCGTGCGCGGTACCCGCGATTACTGCCGCAAGAACGGTTTCGAAAAAGTCTGGCTGGGGTTGTCGGGCGGCATCGACTCGTCCCTGGTCATGGCCGTCGCGGTCGATGCGCTCGGCCCGGACAACGTGGTCGCGGTGCGCATGCCGTCGCGCTACACCGCCGATATGTCCAACGACCTCGCCGCCGAGCAATGCGCGACCCAGGGCGTGCGATTGATCGCGCTGCCGATCGAAAAACCGTTCCAGGGCTACCTCGACACCCTGGCCGAAACCTTCGCCGGCAAGGCGGTCGACGTGACCGAGGAAAACCTGCAGTCGCGCACCCGCGGCGCGCTGCTGATGGCGATGAGCAACAAGTTCGGCGGCCTGCTGCTGACCACCGGCAACAAGAGCGAGTACGCGGTCGGCTACGCGACCATCTACGGCGACATGTGCGGCGGTTATGCGCCGATCAAGGATCTGTACAAGACCGAGGTGTTCGCGCTGGCGCGCTGGCGCAACGCGATCGCCGGCGCGCCGATCATCCCGTGGGCGGTGATCGAGCGGCCGCCGTCGGCGGAGTTGCGCGACAACCAGAAAGACCAGGATTCGCTGCCGCCGTACGACGTGCTCGACGCGATCTTGTTGCGGCATGTCGATCAGGAGCAGTCGCGCGACGAAATCGTCGCCGCCGGTTTCGACCCGGCGACGGTGGACCGGGTGCTGCGGCTGGTGCGGATCAGCGAGTGGAAGCGGCATCAGGCCGCGCCGGGGCCGAAGGTGTCGCATCGCGCGTTCGGGCGCGAGCGGCGGTATCCGATCACCAACGGCTATTCGGCCTGACGTTCTGATCCGTATCTCCCTGTAGGAGCGGCGCGAGCCGCGACAGCGGCATCTCAATTACGATGTAAGCGCGGTATCGCGGCGACCTCATGGTTACGGCGTATGTGTGGGTTCGCGGTCGCGGCTTGCGCCGCTCCTACAAAGCTGCCTGACTTGCGCGGCAATCGGAAACAATAAAAAAAGCCGCCCTGGGGCGGCTTTTTTGTTCTGCGATTCGAACCGCGCGCTTACTGCTGCTTGCGCTTGGCTTCTTCCTTGTCGCGGTTGTCCACCGCCGACTTCTCGCCCGCGAACGGGTTGAGCTTGCGCAGGTTGCTCGGGTAGTCCGGCCAATCGTCGCCCGACAGCGCCGGGTGGCTGGGGTCGTTCTGCTGCAGCACGCGCTTGGCGTCGGCGGCGAGGGTGGCGTTGCCGAGGCCTTCGTAAGCCTTGAGCAGCACCGCGACCGCATCGTTCTGGTAGCGGCTTTGCGGGTAGGTTTCGAGCAGGTACTTGGCGCGGTCGGCGGCGGCCACATTGGCGGTGCGGCGCAGGTAATACAGCGAGGCATCGAGCTCGTGACGGGCGAAGGTGTCGCGCAGCACCAGCATGCGCTTGCGCGCGTCCTCGGCGTAACGGCTGTTCGGGTAGCGCTCGACCACGATCAGGAAATCGTTGTACGCCTGCATCGGCGTCGCCAGATCGCGGCGGCTGACGTCCAGGCGCCAGACCTTCTGCAGGAACACCGTGTCGCGGCTGGAGTTCACCAACCCGCGCAGGTAGTACAGATAGGCGATGTTGCGGTGGGTCGGGTAGGTGCGGATGAAACGGTCGATGCTGCTGACCGCGTCGTCGTGCTTGCCCGACTTGTACTGGGCGTAGGCGGTCTCGATCAGCGACTGCTCGGTGTACGGGCCGTACGGGTACTGCGCCACCAGGCGCTTGAAGCTGGTCTCGGCCGAGGACCAGTTGCCGTTGGTCATGGCCTTGTGGGCCTTCTCGTAGATGGCCTCGACCGGCTGGCCTTCGTCCGCATCCTTGTCCTTCTTGAACATCTTGCCGACGCTTTTGCAGCCGGTAGTGGCGACGGCGGCGATCAGCAGCAGGCAAAACAGGCGAACGAAACGGCTGGACGGGGCGGAACGTACGGTCATGGCAGGCATCAACGGGCGCCGGAGGCACGAAGAGCCGATAATAGCAGTCCGCGGGTCGGCCCCCTTAACCGATCCCGTACTTCCTTGTGCCGGCCGCCATGTTCGCGACCGGCCGCCGCGATCCCGCTCCCCCAGGCCCCAGGCCCGGCTCACGCCGAAGACCGAATCGACCCGACCCGATGACCGCACCCCGCCAGACCCTGACCGCCACCGTTCCCGACAGCGCCGCCGGGCGCCGTTTCGATGCGGTGCTCGCCGAGCTGTTCCCCGACTATTCGCGCTCGCGGCTGGCGGCCTGGATCAAATCCGGCGACGCCCGCCTGAACGGCCAGGAGGTGCGCCCGCGCGATCCGGTCCAGGGCGGCGAGGCGGTCGAACTCAACATCGTGCTCGACACCCAGACCCACGCGGTCGCCGAAGACATCGCCCTGGACATCCTGTACGAGGACAGCGAGGTGATCGTGCTGGACAAGCCGGCCGGCCTGGTCGTGCACCCCGGCGCCGGCAATCCAGCCGGCACCCTGGTCAACGCGCTGCTGCACCACGACCCCGGCCTGTCGGCGCTGCCACGCGCCGGCATCGTCCATCGCCTCGACAAGGACACCTCCGGCGCGATGGTGGTGGCGCGGACCCTGCCGGCGCATACCTCGCTGGTCGAACAGCTGTCGGCGCGCGACGTGCATCGCCAGTACCTGGCGGTGGTGGTCGGCGCGCTGGTCTCCGGCGGCACCGCCAACGCCGCGATCGACCGCCACCCGCGCGACCGCCTGCGCATGGGCGTGCGCGAGGACGGCAAGGACGCGGTCACCCATTACCGGCTGCGCGAGCGCTTTCGCGCCCACACCTTGTTGGAGTGCCGCCTGGAAACCGGCCGCACCCACCAGATCCGCGTGCACATGCAGCACCTCAAGCATCCGATCGTCGGCGACCCGCTGTACGGCGGCCCGCTCAAGCTGCCCAAGGGCGCGACCGAGGGCCTGGTCGAGACCTTGCGCGGCTTCAAGCGCCAGGCCCTGCACGCCGAAACCCTGGAATTCAAGCATCCCGCCAGCGGCGAGCCGATCCGCTGCACCGCGCCGGTCCCGGCCGACCTGCAGCGACTGGTCGCCGAACTGCGCGCCGACACCCGCGCGGCGGTCGAGGCCGGTCGGTGAATCCCAGCGACGCCGACGCGCCGTGGATCGCCGCGGCTTGGCCGCTCACCACGGTGCGTGGCTTCACCACCGTGCGCGGCGGCGCCGGCGTTTCGCAGCCGCCGTTCGACCGGTTCAACCTCGGCACGCGTTATGGCAGCGATCGCGACGATCCGCTCGCGGTCGCGCGCAATCGCGAGCTATTGATCGAGCTCGCGCGGTTGCCGTCGCCGCCGCATTGGCTGCATCAGGTGCATGGCGCGGGCGTGTTGCGCTTCGATGCGCCGCGCGCGAGCGCAACGACCGTCGCCGAGGAACCCGAAGCCGACGCTGCGGTGACCTCGACCCGCGGCAGCGTGCTCGCGATCCTCACCGCCGACTGCCTGCCGGTGCTGTTCGCCGCGGACGACGGCAGCGAAGTCGGCGCCGCGCATGCGGGCTGGCGCGGGCTCGCCGACGGCGTGCTCGAAGCCACGGTCGCGGCGATGCGCACCGCGCCGGCGCGCGTGCATGCCTGGCTCGGCCCCGCCGCCGGGCCGCAACGTTACGAAATCGGCGCGGACGTGCGCGATGCCTTCGTCGCTCGCGATGCCGAGGCCGACGCGGCCTTCGTCGCGACCCGCCCGGGGCATTGGCGGGTCGATCTGTATGCGCTCGCGCGCAGGCGGCTGGCGCAGGCCGGCCTGGCCGCCGATCATGTGCATGGCGGCGGTTTGTGCACGATCGGCGAACCCGACCGCTTCTATTCCCACCGCCGCGACCGTCGTACCGGCCGCATGGCGACTCTCATATGGATGACCTGATGCGAAACCCAGCCCATCGGACGGCGCTGTCCGCGTTGTTGATCTGCACCTCGCTGTTCTCTACGGCCGCGATCGCGGCTGAGGATTGTCAGACGCGCATTCCGGCGTTGCTGCAAGCCGCGTATCCCAACGCCACCAGCGAAACCGGCGACGGTAGCGAACTGCTGCGCCTAAGCGGCACGCCCACGCGCTGGATCAATCCCGATGAGGTGGTGTGCAAGGTCTGGCCGGCCTCGCCGGACAAGACCTTGCTCGCGGTGAAGTTGCAGCACGCTATCGACGCCGATCAGGCTGTTGACGAGGCCGACCTCGATCTGGTGGTCGCCGACAGCGCGCGCGATCGCATCGTGCAGCGTCATCGTCAGGACGGCCTGTTGTCCTCCGATGCGATCCGGGTCTCCTCGTTCGCGTTCGACACCGCGCGCTATCGTCTCGACGACAAGACCACCGCGTTCGGCCTGCGCATCCATCGCAGCGGCAGCTCGCGCGCCAATCCTTACGGTGACGAGACCCTGCGTTTGTACGTCATCGACGGCTCGGGTCTGCGGCCGGTGTTGCGCAATCTGGTGATGATGCGCAACCAGGGCGAGTGGGATACCCGCTGCGCCGGCGAGTTCACCGACACCCGGCGCACGATCTCGGTCGACGCCAAGCGTGATAACGGCTACGCCGGGCTGTTGCTCAACACCGTGGCGAGCACCAGCCGCAGTGTCGCCAAGGGCGAGGATTGCGATGAAGTCGACGGCGGCACCGAAAAATCCAGTGTGCGCCTGCGTTACGACGGTCGCGAGTACGTGGTGCCCAAGGACTTGCGCGGATTCGACGACGATTACATCGGCAACAGCGGTAGCTGAGCGACCGCGCGGATGAGCGACGTCGCGGGCGCGCGTTCGGTATCGGAGCAGACCTCCGACCTCGATGCGCGCAGCTTGTACCAACGCATCCTCGGCGCCGATTTCGAGCGCTTGCCGCCGAGTCTGCGCGCGCTGCATGCCCGCGCCGGCGTGCGGCGCTATGCCGGCGAGGCCGAAGCCTCGCGCGGCGCGGGTTGGTTGTCGCGGCTGTGCGGATGGATCGCCGGCCTGCCGCCCGCGCATACGGGCGCGATCGAAGTCGAGATCGACGCCGACCGCCACGGCGAAACCTGGATACGCCGCTTCGGCCATGGCGCGATGCGTTCGCGCCTGCGCGAGCGCGACGGCCTGATCCACGAACGGCTCGGCCCGATGGCGTTCGCGTTCGCGCTGGAACTCGTCGACGCCGGGCTGATCTGGCGGCTGCGCAGCGTGCGCGCGCTGGGCGTGGCGTTGCCGTTGTCTTGGTTCGACGGCATGCATGCGCACGAATTCGAACGCGATGGGCGCTACCGCTTCGACGTGCGCGCGGCGCTGCCCGGGATCGGCTTGCTGGTGCATTACCGCGGCTGGCTGGCAATCGGCGACTGAGGTTCTGGGTGGTGTGATCCGGGCCGGTGCCGATCTGCGCGAATTTGCGCCGCTGTGTTTCCGTGAGCAGGATGCGCGGCGGTCGCGTGGCGTTCTATGCTGCGAGGCGTGGTCGGAACGGCGAAATCCCCGGATTTTCAGGGGAATCGCTTGGGCAGGACGGGTTTGTGCGCGGCGCGGGTGAGGGTTGCGTCGTGAGTCGTGATGTCGCGGTCGCGNCTCCTACAGGGCCTGATCGAAGATTCGTTTCCCCCTGTAGGAGCGGCGCAAGCCGCGACCGCGACACCACAATTACCGCGAACCTCGCTGCAACCGACCATCCAGCCGCAACGCGTATCGTCTCCCGCACCGCGATCCGCATCACTCTCCCGCAAACGGACCGCGGGTACACCGGCAAGGACGCGCCCATCCCTGCATCGCGCATCCGAGTACCGTCCATGAGTGTCATCGACTCGTTCGCTTCACCACTTAACCCCCGGCGTCGCGGCTGCGCCGCCGCCGGTTTGCTCGTTTCTTCGAAAGGCGTCGGCTGTTGGCGCGGTGGTGGACGGGGGACGCGGCGGGTGAACGTCGATGCCATGATTCGTAACGGGGGACGCGGACGGTGAACGTCGATTACATAATTCGTAACGGGGGACGCGGCTGGTGAACGTCGATACCAAGACTATGCGGCGCTCGTGGTTCGTCGCCGGCGACCTCAATGGCTTCTTCGGCCTGGTCGTCGACAACCTGTCGATCCTCGGCTTCATCTCGGCCGCGCTGATCGGCATCTTCGGTTTCCCGGCCGAGGTGATCTATACGCGGATGTTTCCCGGCACCGCGTTCGGCGTGCTGGTCGGCAATCTGATCTACACCGTGATGGCGCGGCGGCTGGCCGCGAAGACCGGCCGCGACGACGTCACCGCGATGCCGCTGGGGCTGGATGCGCCGACCAGCATCGGCATGGCCCTGCTGGTGCTCGGCCCGGCCTTCGTCGGCTTCAAGCAGGCCGGCATGGACGAACAGGCCGCGGCGACCGCGACCTGGCAACTCGGCATGGCCTCGCTGATCGTGATGGGCCTGCTCAAGTTCGTGCTGTCGTTCGCCGGCGACACCGTGACCCGGCTGATTCCGCGCGCCGGCCTGCTCGGTTCGATCGCCGGCGTGGCGCTGGTGCTGATGGGCTTTCTGCCGCTGATCGAAACCCTGCGCTCGCCGATGGTCGGGTTCATGACCCTCGGGCTGTTGTTGTACGTGCTGATCGCGAAAGGACGGTTGCCGATCAAGTTGCCGGGCGTGTTCGTCGCGTTCGTGTTCGGCACCGCCTTGTTCTACGGTTTCGGCGCGATCGGCCTGGGCGCGCCGGGCTTCAGCTTCCCGACCGCGCAACCGTTGCACTTCGTGCTGCCGCTGCCGACCCTGGGTTTTCTCGATGGCTTGCCGTACACCGTGCCGTACTTGCCGCTGCTGCTGCCGTTCGGGCTGCTGATGGTGGTTGGCGGCATCAACGTCAGCGAAAGCGCGCGCGCGGCCGGCGACGATTATCGAACGCGCGATATTTTGCTGGCCGAGGCGTTCTCGACCTTGGTCGCCGGTTTCGTCGGCGGCGTCGCTCAGACCACGCCCTACATCGGCCAGCCCGCGTACAAGCACATGGGCGCGCGCAGCGGCTACACCTTGTTGACCGGCTTGTTCATCGGCCTGGGCGGCATGCTCGGCATCGTCTCGGGGCTGGTGCAGTGGCTGCCGCTGGCGGTGCTCGCGCCGATCATCGTCTACGTCGCGCTCGACATCACCACCCAGGCGTTCCAGGCCACGCCGAGCAAGCACGCCACCGCGATGGTGTTCGGTTTCCTGCCGTCGGTGGCCTACATGCTCGCGATAAAGACCGGCAATCCCGGCTGGATCGCGCCGGAGCATCACGCCCAGCTGATGAGCGCGCTCGACGGCCACGGCCTGCCGGAACTGGCGGTGATCGTGACCCTCGGCAACGGCTTCATCATGACCTCGATGATCTGGACCTCGGCGGTCGCGGCGATGGTCGACGGCCGCCTGCGCCGCGGCGCGGCGTTCCTGCTCGCGGGCGCGGGCCTGAGCCTGTTCGGCATCATCCACTCGGTCGATCCGCGCGGCGGCGTGTACCTGCCGTGGGCGCTGGAAGGGCTGCAGCGGGTTATCGCCTGGCAGTTCATCGGCGCCTACGTCGGCCTGGCGGTGTTGCTGATCCTGCTGTCGTTGCAGCGCGATCCGGTCGCGCCGTCGGCGCAGGCTTGAGACGGCCGCCTTTCGGCCTTAAATATTTCATTCCCCTTTCGAACCGGCCCACTTCATGTCCCTGCAATCCGAACTCGACGCCGTGCCCGGCGTGACCGCGCAACCCGAAGCCGCGACCCGCGACTTCGTGTTCAACCACACCATGCTGCGGATCAAGGACCCGAAGGCCTCGCTGGATTTCTACACCCGCGTGCTCGGCTTCACCCTGGTGCGCAAGCGCGATTTCGCCGAGGCGAAATTCAGCCTGTACTTCCTGGTGCTGGTGAACGACCCCGCGCGGATTCCCGCCGAAGAACCCGCGCGCGGCGAGTGGCTGCTGAGCCAGCGCGGCGTGCTCGAACTGACCCATAACCACGGCACCGAAGACGACGCCGATTTCGCTTACCACCACGGCAACAGCGAACCGCGCGGCTTCGGCCACATCTGCGTATCGGTGCCCGACGTCGAAGCCGCCTGCGCGCGCTTCGAACACCTCGGCGTCGCCTTCCAGAAGAAGCTCACCGACGGGCGCATGAAGGACATCGCCTTCATCAAGGACCCGGACGGGTATTGGGTCGAGATTCTGCAGCCGACTTCGCGGGTCTGATCAGCACTGCGTCGCCTGCTGAACCAGCGTCCGGTTTCCAACAATCCCTCAACGCCGCCCAATCGTTCGCTGTTTGCGAAAGAGGCAGAGGTGATTGGCTTTTCGCTCAGTCACTGCGCATGCGTACTGTTGCGAGCGCGAACCGGGTCCAGGAACCGATACCATCCTCGCGACCGTCACCGGGGATGACTCCATGAAACTGCTGATCGCTGCATGCGTGCTCGCGTTGTGGTCCGCGAGCAGCCACGCCTCGTTTCCGGGAGCGCCGTCCGACCTTAGCGTGAGCTATTTGTATTCTTGCGATGATCCATACACATTGACTCTGGATGTACGCAATCGCGGGCCACGCCCGATCGAGTTTCCCAACGCGCCCGGTTATTTCGTCGATATCGATTCATACGCCTACACGCGCCGAACCGGGCTGCGTACCTTGCCGGTCCTGCTGCCGCTCTCCCTGCATTACGTGACCGATAAAACGCTCAAGAGCGGCGAAAGTTATCGCACGACCGTCAATTTATCGCCCTACGTCTCGGCGGAGGCGGGCGATGCGGACGGCGTGCTGGTCATCGTTGAGTTCGAGCATCGCCCTGGTTGGGGAGTGCCGGTGCAGTTGCTCAAGCTGTACTACCCGCGTCCCAGGAACTGGTTGCGCCGCGACTGCCCGATCGTGAGCGGCGGCCCAGGTCGTTTGCCCAGAATGAATCTGCCGCTGTCTCCTCCGAGCACTCGGCCATAGCGTCGCAACAACGGACAAGCCGGCTCGCGCCGGCTTGTCCGTTTCCGCCGAGTGTCTGGCGACCAATCGGCTTGCAGCTGCCTGGACTCATCAAGTCGAGATCTATCTTCAACTCACTTCAACACAGTGAAATGCATGCGCCGGTTCTTGGCCTTGCCCTCCTCGCTGGCGTTGTCGGCGATCGGCTGATCCTGGCCGTAGCCCTTGCCGATCAGACCCTCGCGGGCGACGCCGAGTTCGGCGAGCTTGGCGATCACCGCGTCGGCGCGTTGCTGGCTCAAGGTCAGGTTGGCCGCGGCGTCGCCGGTGTTGTCGGTGTGTCCGCCGACCTCGATGCGGATGCCGGCCGGCGCGGCCTTGATCGCCTTGGCCGCGTGGTCGAGCGTTTCCAGGCTGTCGCGGGTGATGGTGGCCGAGCCGCTGTCGAAGTAGACGTTCATCAGGTTGAGCGCTCCGACCAGATCGTCGCCGCTGAAACCGGCCTTCAATCCGCTCAGCGCGGCCGCGGCACGATCCCACAGGCCGCTGATCTGGAAACCGCCGAATGCGTTGCGCAACTGCTCGCTGACCGCGATGCGCTGATCCTCGGGCAGGCCGGAGGTGTCGATGCTGAGCTTGTCGCCGTCGAAACCGAACTTCAGACCCTTCGCCTTGAGCTGCGGCAGCAAGCCGATCAGCTTGTCCATCCAGCTGGCCGGCAGTGTGGCGGGATCGACGCGGATGTCGCCGCTGAGATTGGCCTCGCCGAACGCGGCCTTGAGCGCGTCCCACAGCTTGAGCTTGTCGGCGTCGCTGGCGACCTGGCCGTTGACCGTGACCTTGCCGTCGACATTGCTCAGATCGAAGCGCGCGTTGGCCTGCGCGACCGGTGCGGTCGGTGCCGCCGGCTCGCTGGGCGCGGTCACCGCCGGGGGCGACGCCGGCGCGACAGCCTCGTCCTTGCCGCAACTGCGCATCAGCAGAAATCCGCCGAGCAACAGCAGCAGCGGGATCAGCCACAGCAGCCAGCCCGGGTGGCTGTCGGCCTTGCGCGCGCTGGTCGGCGCGACGTGATGCGCGCGCGGGGCTGGCGTGCCGTTGATCAGCGCCAAGGCTTCGGCGGGCGCCACCGACGGCTCGCCGTCGCGGGTCAGCAGGCCGATCAGCTTCGGCAGCAGGGTGGCGCCGGCCAGACTGATCGAGACCTTGGGCACGCCGAGCTTGGCGGCCATCGAGGCCAGGGCCTCGTCGCCGACCGCGGCGCTGAATTGGTCGGGTTGCAGAACGTTGTCGACCACATGCGCGCCGACCCAGGAACGAAACAGATCACCCAGGCCGACCTGGGTGAAGCGCGAACGCAGGCCGGAGAACCCGCCCTGGGCCGGGTCGAAAATCAAACCCAGCAACAGGCCGATAAAGCGCTCGGCCTTGTCGCCCAGGTTGAATCGCTCCGCGGCATCGCGGATGAGTGAATTGAACATTGAAACCCCCGTTTTTGTGCCTGAAAAGAGCCGTTTTGCACAAGCTTCCGGCCTGTGCGAATCCAGCAAAACACGGGGTTCGAAGCGGGTTGTTAATCGCCCGGTAACAAAATAATCCTGTCCTTATTGGATATGCCTGGACCGAGTAAATAACGTGGAAAACTGTCACGCTCATTCGGTCTGACGCGCGCGCGTTAACGACGAATTTCAACGTTGCCTCGCGCACGGCCTCGGGCGATCCCTCGTGGGCGCGGACGACGCTCATCGCCGCGGGCGGCACCACCGCCGCCAGGGCCAAGACGGCTGAAGCCAGTCCCGTCCGCAGTCTCGCCAAGTCTTGAAACACCCGCCACAGCCCGCATTAACAGGTCATTCGCGGCCGTCGCGCGACACTCGCGACCGCCGGCCGCCACACCCTTTCGGAGAACCCTCCATGCGGATGGACAAGCTCACCTCGCGCTTCCAACAGGCCCTGTCGGACGCGCAATCGCTGGCGGTCGGGCGCGACCACAGCGTCATCGAACCGGCCCACCTGCTGACCGCCTTGCTCGACCAGGCTGGCGGCAGCACCAAGCCGCTACTCAGCCAGGCCGGGGTCAACGTGCCGCTGCTGCGCGAGCGCCTGGGCGAAGCGCTGGAAAAGCTGCCCAAGGTCTCGGGCCAGGCCGGCAACATCTCGGTTGGCAACGACTTGGCGCGGCTGCTCAACGTCACCGACAAGCTCGCCCAGCAACGCGGCGATGCCTTCATCGCCAGCGAACTGTTCCTGCTCGCCGCGCTCGACGACGGCGGCGACGCCGGCCGCGCGCTCAAGGCCGCTGGCGCGAACAAGGCCAAACTCGAACCGGCCATCGACAAACTGCGCGGAGGCGAGAGCGTGCAATCGGAAAACGCCGAGGAACAGCGGCAGGCGCTGGAAAAATACTGCATCGACCTGACCGCGCGCGCCGAGTCGGGCAAGCTCGATCCGGTGGTCGGCCGCGATGAAGAAATCCGCCGCACCATCCAGGTGCTGCAACGCCGGACCAAGAACAACCCGGTGCTGATCGGCGAACCCGGCGTGGGCAAGACCGCTATCGTCGAAGGCCTGGCCCAGCGCATCATCAACAACGAAGTGCCCGAAGGCCTGCGCGGCAAACGCGTGCTCTCGCTCGACATGGGCGCGCTGATCGCCGGGGCCAAGTTCCGCGGCGAGTTCGAGGAACGCCTGAAAGCCGTGCTCAGCGACCTGTCCAAGAACGAAGGCCAGGTGATCTTGTTCATCGACGAACTGCACACCATGGTCGGCGCCGGCAAGGCCGAGGGCGCGATGGACGCCGGCAACATGCTCAAGCCGGCGCTCGCGCGCGGCGAACTGCATTGCATCGGCGCGACCACGTTGGACGAATACCGCAAGTACGTCGAAAAGGACGCCGCGCTCGAGCGACGCTTCCAGAAAGTGTTCGTCGGTGAGCCGACGGTGGAAGACACCATCGCGATCCTGCGCGGCCTCAAGGAGCGCTACGCGGTGCATCACGGCGTGGAGATCACCGATCCGGCGATCGTCGCCGCGGCGACCTTGTCGCATCGCTACATCGCCGACCGCCAGCTGCCCGACAAGGCCATCGACCTGATGGACGAAGCGGCTTCGCGCATCCGCATGGAGATCGACTCCAAGCCCGAAGAACTCGATCGCAAGGAACGCCGGCTGATTCAGCTCAAGATCCAGCGCGAGGCGTTGAAGAAGGAGAAGGACGCCGAATCCAAGCAGCGCCTGGCCGATCTGGAAGCCGAGATCGCCACGCTGGAGCGCGAGTTCAACGACCTGGAGGAAATCTGGAAGGCCGAGAAGGCCACCTTGCAGGGCGCGACCAAGATCAAGGAGCAGATCGAGCAGGCCAAGCTCGATCTGGAAGCGGCGCAGCGCACCCAGGATTTCGGTCGCATGAGCGAAATCCAGTACGGCCGTCTGCCCGAACTGGAAAAGCAGCTCAAGGCCGCGCAGGAAGTCGAAACCAAGGGCTTCAAGCTGCTGCAGGACAAGGTCACCGCCGAGGAAATCGCCGAGGTCGTCGCGCGCTGGACCGGCATCCCGGTGTCGAAGATGCTCGAAGGCGAGCGCGACAAGCTGCTGAAGATGGAGCAGGCGCTGCACGCGCGCGTGGTCGGCCAGGACGAGGCGGTGCGGGTGGTGTCCGATGCGGTGCGTCGCTCGCGCGCGGGCCTGTCCGATCCCAATCGTCCGAGCGGTTCGTTCCTGTTCCTCGGCCCGACCGGCGTGGGCAAGACCGAGCTGTGCAAGGCGCTGGCCGAATTCCTGTTCGACTCGGCCGACGCGATGATCCGCATCGACATGAGCGAGTTCATGGAGAAGCACGCGGTCAGCCGTCTGGTTGGCGCGCCTCCGGGCTATGTCGGTTACGAGGAAGGCGGTTACCTGACCGAGGCCGTGCGTCGCCGTCCGTACAGCGTGATCCTGCTCGATGAAGTCGAGAAGGCGCATCCGGATGTGTTCAATATCCTGCTGCAGGTGCTCGACGACGGGCGTTTGACCGACGGCCAGGGCCGCACGGTGGATTTCCGCAACACCGTGATCGTGATGACCTCGAACCTCGGTTCGCAGATGATCCAGGAGTTGAATTCCGACGATACGCCGGAGAGCTACACCCAGATGAAGGCCGCGGTGATGGGCGTGGTGCAGGCCCACTTCCGTCCGGAGTTCATCAACCGCCTCGACGACATCGTGGTGTTCCATCCGCTCGACAAGAGCCAGATCCGCGAGATCGCCAAGATCCAGTTGCACGGCCTGGAAAAGCGTCTGGCCGAGCGCGGCCTGAAGCTGGCGCTGTCGGAGGCGGGTTTGAACCTGATCGGCAACGTCGGTTTCGACCCGGTGTACGGCGCGCGTCCGCTCAAGCGCGCGGTGCAGCAGCAACTGGAGAATCCGCTGGCGCAGAAGATATTGTCCGGCGAATTCGTCAGCGGCGATACGATCCAGGTCGAGGCCGAGGCAGGGCATCTGGTGTTTCGCAAGGCGTGATCCGATCGTGATTGGCTGATACGAAAACGGCCCGCGCTTGCGGGCCGTTTTTTTGCGTGGGGTATCAACGCAATAGCGGTTCGCGCCGTCCCGGCATGGGCTCCCTGTAGGAGCGGCGCGAGCCGCGACCGCGAAATCCGCAAGCCGGCGTTACTTCCCGCCAGCCACGGCCTTGCGCGGCTGAATCCCCAACGCCTTTTCGATCTGCGCCGGATCGAAGCGCTTGCCACCCTTGAACACCGCATCGACCTTGCGGATGTCCTCCATGTCGCGGATCGGGTCGCCGTCGATCAATACCAGGTCGGCGAGCTTGCCCGGGGCGATCACGCCGCGGTCCTTGTCCACCCCGAGCACCTGCGACGGGGTCAGGGTCGCCATGCGCAACACCTCGGCGTTGGGAATGCCGGCGCGCGAATAGATCGCCAGTTCCGAATGCAGCATGTAACCGGCCAGCGCATCGGTGCCGGGGAGGATGGTCACGCCGGCGTCGTACAGCGCCTTGAGCAGCCGCATCATCGCCGGGAACGATTGCGCGTAGGCGTGCTCCTCGCCCTTCGGCGCTTTGAGCGCGCCCCAGCTGAGGTTGCGCTGCGCCTGCGGCGGCAGGCGCGAGGCCACCGTCTTCAAACCGGGCGGGACCTTGTCGGCCGGGTTGCCGGCGAACAGATCCTCTCCAATGCCCATGGTCGGATCGAGCACGGTGTGGTGGCGCTTGAGGAACTCGATGAATTCGCGCACCTCGGGTTTTTCCGGCGGGAACTCGGCGGCGTGCGCGGCGACTTCGGTCAGCCGCTTCATGGTGTGGGTCTCCTGCACGCGCGGGTACATGAAGTTGAGTTCGACGAACAGCAGGTGCTGCAATTCGTCGGCGCCGCCTTCGATGAATTGCCGCGCCGACATATACGCCGGCACGTGGCCGCTGTAACGCAAGCCGCGCGCGTGGGCGCGATCGGCGATCACCGACACCAGCTCGGGTTTCAGCGAGGAATAACTCTTGATCTGCATGTAGCCGTGGTCGGCGTACCAGTCGACCGCCTTGATCGCTTCGGCCGGCGTGGCGACCAGCATCTTGGTCGGGCCGGCGTAGGGGCCGGGGCCGTCGATGAATCCGGCGTACAGCACGCGCGGGCCGATCTCGGTGCCGGCGTCGAAGCGCTTGACCTTCTCCAGAAATGCGTCGGTGTTGTTGGCCACATCGCGCGCGCTGGTGATGCCATTGGCGATGTCGAGCGCGCCGTCCGCATCGGAGTAGTGCTTGTGCACGTCCCACAGACCCGGCATCAGGAAACGGTTGCCGGCGTCGAACACTTCGGCGTCAGGCGGGGCCTTGATCGCGCTGTCGGCGGCGACCCGCACGATGCGTTCGTTCTCGATCAGCACGCTGGTGTTCGGCGTCACCGTCAGGTCGCGCGGGTCGTACAGGCGCGCGTTGCGGATCAGCAGCGGGCCCTTGGGCGCGTGCGCGAGTTCGCGCGCGAGCTTGAGCGACCACTGCGCCGCGGCGCGTTCCTGGAATTCGATCAGCTTGGGCAATGAATCCAGGTATTCCGGCGCGATCACCGAGACCCAACCGGAGGCCATGATCAAGGCAGCGGTATTTCCCTGCGCATCCAGCCACACCGAACCGGGCGTGTAATCCAAGCCGCTGATGCGATACAGCGACAACGTCGAAGCGCCGTTCTTGGTGGTTACATCGAAGGTGCCGGCAGCTTCCAGCCGCGCCTCGCCGGCCGGCAGCAGCGCCAAGGTGTGGTCGGGCGCCTTGAGCAAGGCGCGCGCGAGCACGCCCTGCATTTCCGGTGGCGCGTTGAGCGGCAGATAGAACGCCGGCGTGGTCAGGGCTTTCTCACCGCTCTCGCTGTCGTTCTTCCAGCTCGCCTTGCCATCGCGCAGGCTGAAACGCTCATGCACCGGCACCTGCAAATAGTTGTGGCCTTCGGCATCGAACTCGATCGGCAGGCCGGCCGCGTCCAGGCTCCAGCGGGTCTTGGTGTGATCGCCGCGGCCGCGATCCTTGAACTGGTACTCGACCCGGGTGCTGCCGTCGGCGGCGGTGTCGACGCTCTGTCCGCCGGCCGGCTTGCCCTGCATCAGCACGGTCTGTTGTTGCTTGCCGGCGGGCGCGGCGATTGCATTGGAAATGCTCAGGGACAGCAACAACGGGACGAGCGACAGCAACAGCGGAGCGGTCGGACGCATGGTGACCTCGTGGCTTGGCCTGCGAATCGGGACGGGACGTGTGCGGCGGGTGCCGCGACAGTCCTCGTGTATAGCCGATCCGCGCCGCTGCGGAATGTGCCGTGGTGAACAAGAAACGGCCCGGGGTCACCGGGCCGTTTGCTTACGCGAGAACCTGCGGTCGCGGACTCACCACTTGTAGCCGATCTTGAAATAACCGAACGCGCCGTTGAAGCCATACGGCGAGGCGGTGTTGTACGGCAGGTAGTTGCGGGTGCCGCGCACCAGCTTGGATTCGTCCGGGTACTCGTTGAGGACGTTGTCGCCGCCGAGGGTGAATTCCCAGTTGTTCAAGCGATAGCTCGCGGCCAGGTCGAGGGTCCAGCTGGCGCCGAAGGTCTGGTCCTGCAGCGGGTCGCTCGCGTGCAGTTCGGTGAATTCGCCGTAGCGGGTCGCGGTGGCGTTGAAGCCCCAGTTGCCGGTCTTCCAATCGCCGGCGAGAAAGAACTTGTCCTTCGGTGCGCCCTTGGTGATGCGACCGATCTCGGTGCGGCCGATGCGCACCGCATTGGGATCGATCGCCGCCAGCCGCGCCGGGTTCGGCGCGATCTTGTCGATCTCGGTCTTGGAGTAGTTGTAGCCAAGCGTGAGGTTGAATTTGCCCGAGTCCAGATCCCACGCCTGCGTCGCCACCACATCGATACCTTGCGTATCGGTATCCACCGCATTGGTGAAATAGCGTCCGCCGCCGATGCCCGGATAGCCGTTGGCCTGCAGATAATTGCGCACCGCGGTGCTGGTCAGGTTTTCCGACAGCAGGATGCGGTCCTCGACTTCGATCTTGTACGCATCGACGGTGATGTACAGGCCGTCGGCCGGCTGCAGCACCAGACCGAGGCTGTAGTTGGTCGATTCCTCGGCCTTGAGCGCTTCCGAGCCCAGCGCGACCGCGGCCGGGTTGTCGACCCGGAACGTGCCGATTTCATACGGCACGCCGCTGATGAAATTGGTCGCGATCGACTGGAAGAACTGCTGCTGCAGCGACGGCGCGCGGAAACCGGTCGAAGCGGTGGCGCGCAGCGCGACCTTGTCGGTGAAGGCGTAGCGCGCCGACAACTTGCCCGAGGTGGTGTCGCCGAAGTCGCTGTAGCTTTCGAAGCGCGCGGCCACGCCGGCGGAGAATTTCTCGGTCAGATCGGCTTCGGCGTCGATGTACGCTGAATAGCTGTGGCGATCGAAGTTGCCGGCATCGCTGGCGCGGAAACCGGAGAACACCTGCGCGCCGGGAATGATCTGGCCGTTGGACGCCGGCACCCCGCCGTTGGCGTACGACAGCGGCTCGCCGGCGCGTTCGGAGAATTCCTCGCCGCGCCACTCCGCGCCCCAGGCGAAGGTCACCGGGTATTGCCAGCCGAAATCGATCGACTTGGTGAAGTCGAGGTTGAGCACGTGCTGGGTGACTTCGAGCGCGCCGGCGTAGAAGTTGGTCGGCGAGGTCGGGCCGAGGCTGCGGTTGAGGGTGTTCTCGATATCGAAGGTCAGGCCGTTGTGGCCGTAGTTGTAGCTCAGGTCGATCTGGGTGCCGCCGGCGGTTTCGCTGCGCAGGCCGACCACCGCGGCGCGGTCCTTGCTGATGTTGTGGATCTGCGGCAGGAAACCATTGGGATAGATCGACGGGATGTTGCGCGGATCGCCGGCGAAGCGGAAATAACCGTTGGAGAGCACGTCGCGCTTGCTGTAGCTGCCGAACGAATAGAAGGTCAGGTAATCGGTCGGACTGTATTCGCCGTTGTACGAGATCGCGCCCTGGTCGATTTCAGGATCGCCGTAGCGCTGTTCGACCACGCCCTGGAACGGACGCGCGCGGTTGGTCTGGTCCTGATGGCCGCCCTGCGCGGCGAGGTGCAGCTTGCCGTTTTCGCCGAGCTTGAAACCGGCGTCGCCGGACAACTGGTACTGCTCGCCGTCGCCGGCGCTGTACTGGCCGTAGCGCGCGGCGATGCTGCCGCCCGAATCGCTGCCCTTGAGCACGATGTTGACCACGCCGGCGATCGCGTCGGAGCCGTACTGGGCCGAGGCGCCGTCGCGCAGCACTTCCACGCGTTCGATCGAAGCGATCGGGATCGCGTTGAGATCGACCGGCGAGGAACCGCGACCCTGGCTGCCGTTGAGGTTGATCAGCGCGGTGGTGTGGCGGCGCTTGCCGTTGACCAGCACCAGCACCTGATCGGGCGCGAGGCCGCGCAACTGCGCCGGACGCACCGCGTCGGTGCCGTCGGTGATCGCCGGGCGCGGGAAGTTCAGCGAGGGCAGGGCGCGGGCGAGCGCGCTGGCCAGTTCGACCGTGCCGGTGGCTTCCAGGGTTTCGGGGGTGATGATGTCGATCGGCGCGGTGGACTCGGCCACGGTGCGGTCGGAGACGCGGGTACCGGTGACGATGACTTGGTCGAGGGTCTTGGGATCGCTGCGCGGAGCGGGGTCCTGGGCCTGGGCGACGGACGCGGACAGGGCGAGCAGCAGGCCGAGGGCCAGAGGGTGGCGCGGACCGGCTGGGGTGCGGCGGACGGGCATGACGACTCCTTGCAGGGGGATGACAGCGATGTCATTGGGTTTAACACGGTTATAACAAGTCGGTCAATAAAGCGGCCAGAATCTGGCTAACGCAAGTAGTTAAAAGGTGCTAGGCGTCTTGGATTCGGGATTCGGGATTCGGGATTCGGGATTCGGGATTCGGGATTCGGGATTCGGGAATGGGGAATGGGAAATGGGGAATCGGAAGAGCAAGAGCGGTTGCGGCGCGAGCGGGTCGATCAACGCGACTTGTGGCAAAGGGCGTCATTGCAGTTGCGCCACGACGTCCGCCGACTCGCTTTTGCTCGTCATTCCCGCGAACGCGGGAATGACGGTAGGGGAGGACATGGATATCTGGCCGATCATCGCGCTCTCGCTTTTAGACTCTCGGCTCTCGACATTCCACTCCTCACTCCCGACCGCCGATCTGCTTTTGCTCGTCATTCCCGCGAACGCGGGAATCCAGTGACTTGAGCGTGGGTCCGTGACGCGAGATCGTCTCCGTTGTCTCGTCAAAGTCACTGGATTCCCGCCTTCGCGGGAATGACGGTAGGGGAGGGCGTGGATATCTGGCCGATTACCACGTTTCTCGCTTGTAAGACTCTCGGCTCTCGGCATTCCACGCCTCACTCCCTCACTCCCTCACTCCCGACCGCCGATCTGCTTTGTTCGTCATTCCCGCGAAGGCGGGAATCCAGTGACTTGAACTTAGGCTCGGGCCGCGACGTCGTCTGCGTTGTCTCGTCAAAGTCACTGGATTCCCGCGTTCGCGGGAATGACGGCACGTAGGTACGCAGCAGCAGTCCGGTCACCGCGCCCTCCGCTTTCGCCAATCCCAAATCCCGAATCCCGAATCCCCGCCCCAATAAAAAACGCCGGGCCGCAACAAACGCGAACCCGGCGTCCGGAAGAAGAAGCGCGGCGCGCGGCCGCGACGCTCAGCTGATCAGCGCGCCGCCGTCGACGTCGATCACCGTGCCGGTGACGAAGGCGTTGTCGATCGCGAACAGATAGGCCGAGGCGATCTCGTCGGCGCTGCCGACCCGGCCGACCGGCAGCCGGTCGCCGACCCGCGCCAGCATCGCCATGCGCGCCGTCGGCTCCAGGCCGTTGTAGCTGTCGCTGTCGGTCAGGCCGGGGCTGACCGCGTTGACCCGCAGCGGCGCCAGTTCGCGCGCCAGCACCTTGACGCTGGCTTCCAGCGCGGCGTTGATCAGGGTGCGGCCGAGCGCGCCCGGGGTGGCCTTGCGCGCGACGATGCCGGTGGTCAGGGTCACGCTGCCGTTGCGGCTCAGGTAGGGCAGGGCCAGCTGCACCGCCTGGATCGAACCCCACAGCTTGCGTTCGAACGCCAGCCGCACCTCGTCCAGGTCCAGCTCGGCCAGGCGCAGGCCCGGCGAAGGCGCGCTGGCGGTGATGACCAAGTGGTCGATCTGGCCGGCGTGGTCGAACAGGCGGCGCAGGCTGTCGGTGTCTTCGAGCAGGGCCTGATGGGTCTCGATATCCGACTTGGCCAGCGGCCGCAGGCTTTGCGCGGTGGCTTCCAAGCCCGGCAGATCGCCGCAGGCGAGCATCAGCTCACCGCGACGGCGCGACAAACGTGCCGAGACCGCACGGCCGATGTTCGACTGCGCACCGATCACCAGACTGCGGACGATCGGCGCGGGGCTTAGGCGGACATGGGCTGCGCTCATGGCGTGGCTCGGTTTACGAAGAATGTGCCTATCCTGCGCAACGGCCGGAAGTGGATGAATCAGACGCGTCCGAAATGTGCCCATAACTTCCTAAATGAACACGGCGACGCCCATACCGTGGCGTTTGTGTGGGACGCCGCTGCTAAGATGCCCGCGCTCAAGGTGATCGCCGACACGGTTCGGCGATTGAAACGGGAATCCGGTCGCGTCGCTGTCGTTCGTCAGCGCGTTCAAGCCGGAGCTGCCCCCGCAACGGTAGGCGAGTAGACGTAGCGCAATCGGCCACTGTGTTTCGACACGGGAAGGCGCGTTACGGAAGAGGCGGCATCGCTCGGTCCAACAACGACCGCGCCGGCCGCGCTTCGCTCGCAAGCCCGGAGACCGGCCCGGAGCGCGAACCGACAGGCGGAGGGCCGGTCTCGGGCGTCGTGCCTCCGCGCGTGCCCGCGTTGCATCCCCCGCATGTCACGACCCTGTCTGGACCGCGCGGGTGAGGCGCGGCCGTGGAGACCTGCCAGTGACTTTGCGTACCCGTTCCTTTTCGTGCCTGCGATGTGTGCCGTCGTCGGCGTCCACGTTGCGTGCGCATGGCTTTCGCCATTCTGCGACCGCCGGCCTCGGCCTTGCCTTGAGCCTCTGCGCGCTGCCCGCATTCGCCGCGCCCGCCGCGGTCGACCTGGATCAGGTGATAGTGACCGCCACCCGCACCGCGCAGACCCAGGACGCGACCCTGGCGGCGGTGACCGTGATCGATCGCGATGAGATCGACCGGCGCCAGCCGTCCTCGCTGCCGGAGCTGTTGCGTGGCACCCCGGGCGCTTCCCTGGCCAACAACGGCGGCGCCGGCAAATCGACTTCGCTGTTCCTGCGCGGCACCGAATCCGATCACGTGCTGGTGCTGATCGACGGTATCAAGATCGGTTCGGCGACCAGCGGCGGCGCCTCGCTGCAGGACATTCCGGTCGAGCAGATCGAGCGCATCGAAATCGTGCGCGGGCCGTTCTCCAGCCTGTACGGGTCCGAGGCGATCGGCGGCGTCATCCAGATCTTCACCCGCCGCCCGCAAGGCCCGTTCGCGCCGAGTTTCGGCGTGTCAATCGGCAGCAACGCGACCCGTCGCGCGAGCGCCGGCGTGGCCGGCAAGGGCGAGCGCGGCTGGTACTCGATCAACGCCGCGCACGAACAGACCGACGGCATCAACGCCTGCCGCGGCAAGCCTTCGCCGGGTGGCGCGGGCTGCTTCACCAATTCGCCCGATCGCGACGGTTATCGCAACAGCTCGCTGACCATGCAGGGCGGTTATCGCTTCAACGATCAGTGGGACGGCGAAGCGCGGCTGTTCCGCGCCGAAGGCAACAACCACTACGACGGCAGCCAGAACAACGAGGCCGATAACGTCCAGCAGGTGGCCGGCGCCAAGCTGCGTTACAAACCCAGCGAGCGGGTGACTCTGACCGCCAATGCCGGCCACAGCGCCGATTTGAGCGACACCTACAAGAACGGCAAGTACTCCAGTACCTTCGATACCCGTCGCCAACTGGGCTCGGTGCAGGGCGATTTCGGCATCGGCGCGGGTCTGTTGAGCGTCGGCTTCGATTGGCAACGCGACGAAGTCGAGAGCAACACCGCCTATGCGCGCGACCGCCGCATCCTGCGCGGCGCCTTCGCGCAGTGGCAGCAGAGCTTCGGCGCGCATGCGCTGCAGGCCAGCCTGCGCCGCGACGACGACAGCCAGTTCGGCGGGCAAACCACCGGCAGCGCGCTGTGGGGCTGGGATCTGAGCGAATCGCTACGGCTGACCGCGAGCTACGGCACCGCATTCAAGGCGCCGACCTTCAACGAGCTGTATTACCCCGGCTACGGCAACCCGCGGGTGCAACCGGAAACTTCGCGCAGCGTCGAAGTCGGCCTGCGCGGCACCCACGGTGCGCAGCGCCAGCACGTGTGGTCGCTCAACGCGTTCCAGACCCGGGTCGACGACCTGATCGCCTACGACGCCTCGATCGGCGCGCCGGGCAATGTCGACCGCGCGCGCATCCGCGGCCTGGAGGCGGTGCTCGATACCCGACTGGCGCAGTGGGATCTGCGCGCCAGCGCGACCTGGTTGGACCCGCGCAACGACAGCCCCAACGCCTATCGCGACAACTATCTGCCGCGGCGCGCTCGGCACAGCGCGCGGGTCGATGCCGATCGCCGTTTCGACATCGATGGCGCATCGTCCTGGTCGCTCGGCGCCAGCGTCTATGCCGCCGGCGAGCGCTACGACGAACTGGCCAATACCCGCCGCCTGGGCGGCTACGCGCTGACCGATCTGCGCCTGGGCTATGCCATTGACGCGGCCTGGAGCCTGCAACTGTCGGCCAACAACGTCTTCGATCGCCGTTATGAAACCGCCGCCTTCTACAATCAACCCGGTCGCAACTATCTGTTGAGTCTGCGTTACCGCCCCTCCCGCTGACGGATCAGCATCCCGCCGGCCGCCCGCGCGGCCGGTTCGCAACGAGAGAGCCGCCGATGAACCTTCCGTCCCGTCCCGTGCAATACGGCCTGTTCGCGGCCTTGCTGACGCTGATGCTCGCCACCCGCTTCCATCATTTCGGCGATGCGCTGCATCTGCCCGATGCCTCGATGGCGGTGTTCTTTCTCGGCGGTCTGTATCTGCGTCGGCATGCGGCGTTCGTCGGCTACCTGCTGGCGGCGGTGGCGATCGACTACATCGCGATCACCGGCCGCGGCCTGAGCTTCTTCCAGCACTACTGCGTGACGCCGTCGTACGCGTTCCTGCTGCTCGCCTACGCGGTGCTGTGGTACGCCGGCCGGTTGTACGCGCCGCACATGGCGGCGCGCCCGCGCGCCTTGCTCGGCGGGCTCGGTGTGGCCTTGCTGGCGGCCAGCGTGTCGTTCCTGATTTCCAACGGCGCGTTTTATTGGTGGGGTGGACGCTATCCGCAGCCGCATTTCGCCGAGTACATCGAGCGGGTGTGGAAGTGGGGCCCGTTGTTCGTGCGCACCACGCTTGGGTATGTCGCCGCGGGTTTCTTCGCCCATGCGCTGATCGCGCGTTATGCGCGGCCCCGCGACGCGCGTCCGCTGGCCGAGGCTTGATCGTCCCGGCCGCGTTCGTGCCGTCGTTGGCGGCGTCGTTGTTCGAACCCGATCTTCACGGAGCCTGATATGTCGACGATCGATCCCGTTGTCTCCACCGGACTGCCGCTGCGTTCGCGCATGGCTCAGTTCGTCGCCGGCCTTGCCCTGGCGGCGCTGATGATCTGCACCCGCGGCCAGCATTTCGCCACGGTCGATGCCTTGCCAAGCGCGTCGTGGGCGGTGTTCTTCCTGGCCGGCGCGCTGCTGCGCCCGGGCTGGATCTTCCCGGCCTTGTTCGTGCTGTCGTCGCTGCTGGATCTGGCCAGCTTGGCGCTGGGCCGGGTCACCGACTGGTGCCTGTCGCCGGCGTACTGGGCGCTGGCCCTCGCCTACGGCGTGCTGTGGCTCGGTGGACGCTATTACGCGCGGCTGCATCGCGATCACTGGAGTACCGTGCCGCGGCTGGTGCTGGTGCTGCTGGCGACCTCGGTGGTGGCGTATCTGATCTCGAAGGGCGGCTTCTATTTTCTGTCGGGCCGTTATCCCGATGCTTCGCTGGCCGGTTTCATCGATCGGATTCCGCGGTATTACCCGCGCACGCTCGGCACCCTGGCCGGTTACGTCGGCGCCGGTTTCCTCGCCTATGCGGTGGTCCGTTTCGCCCATATCCGCCAACGCAGCGGAGCGGCCGCATGAGCGCCGGCAGCGAAGACAGCAAGGATCGTGCCGGCTTTGCCGCGAGCAGCGACGAACGCCATCGCGAGCGCATGCAGCGCAAGAAGGAATTGATCGACCGCAAGATCGCGCGCGCGACCATCGAGCGCGGCGTGCTGGTGGTCAACACCGGCAACGGCAAGGGCAAGAGTTCGTCCGGGTTCGGCATGCTCGCGCGCTCGCTGGGCCATGGTTTCCAGTGCGGCGTGGTGCAGTTCATCAAGGGAAGCTTCTCGACCGGCGAGGAAGCGTTCTTCCGCCGTTTCGAGGAACTGGACTATCACGTAATGGGCGAAGGCTTCACCTGGGAAACCCAGGACAAGGAGCGCGACATCCGCGCCGCGCAGTCGGCCTGGGCGATCGCCGCGCGCATGCTGGCCGATCCGGGTTACGACTTCGTCCTGCTTGATGAGTTGAACATCGCCCTGGCGCATCGCTACATCGCGCTGGACGACGTGCTCGCCGCGGTCGCGGCGCGGCCGCCGCAACAGCACGTGGTCATCACCGGACGCGGCGCGCCCGATGCGCTGATCGAAGCGGCCGATACCGTGACCGACATGCGCGTGGTCAAGCATGCGTTCAAGGCGGGGATCAAGGCGCAGAAGGGGATTGAGTTGTGAAGCCGGGATTGGGGATTGGGGATTCGGGATTCGAAAAAGCGGATGCTTCGGCATCTGCCGTTGCTTCTGCAAATCTCCAATCTCGAATCCCCAATCCCGCGGGCGGCAACGCCCGTTGCCCGGCGCTGCTCGTGTCCGCTCCCGCCTCCGGCCAAGGCAAGACCAGCGTCACCGCCGCGATCGCCCGCTGGCATGCGCGGCAGGGGCGGCGGGTGCGGGTGTTCAAGACCGGGCCGGACTTTCTCGATCCGATGGTGCTCGAACGCGCCAGCGGTCACTGCGTGCAGCAGCTCGATCTGTGGATGTGCGGCGAAGCCGACGTGCGCGCGCGTCTGCATGCGGCGGCGCGCGAGGCCGACCTGATCCTGATCGAAGGGGTGATGGGGCTGTTCGACGGCAATCCATCGAGCGCCGATCTGGCCCAGGCCCTCGGCGTGCCGGTGCTGGCGGTGATCGACGGATCGGCGATGGCGCAGACCTTCGGCGCGCTCGCCACCGGTCTGGCGCGTTATCGCGAAGGTTTGACGGTCTACGGTGTCGCCGCCAATCGCATCGGCAGCGCGTATCACGTGCAGTTGCTGCGCGAGAGTCTGCCGGATGATTTGCGCTGGCTCGGCGCGTTGTCGCGCGATCCGGCGCTGGCCTTGCCCGAGCGCCATCTGGGGCTGGTCGCGGCGGGCGAACTGGGCGATATCGATGCGCGTCTGGATGCGCTCGCCGACGCCTGGGGCGCGCACGCCGATGCCGAATTGCCGCCGCCGGTGGAGTTCGCGGCGAGCGAGCCCGTGCAAGTGCCGCCGCTGCTGCGCGGCCGGCGCATCGCGATCTCCCGCGATGCCGCGTTCTGTTTCGTTTACCCGGCCAATCTGCAGCTGCTGATCGACGCGGGCGCCGAATGCATCGCGTTTTCGCCGATCGCGGGCGACAGCCTGCCCGACTGCGATGCGGTCTGGTTGCCCGGTGGTTATCCCGAACTGCATCTGCCGGCGCTGTCGGCCAATGCGGCCTTGCGCGAGGCGCTGCACGCGCATCGCGATGCGGGCAAGCCGATCCTCGCCGAGTGCGGCGGCTTGTTGTACGCGCTCGATAGGTTGAGCGACCGCGAAGGCAATTCCGGTGCGATGGCCGGTTTGTTGCGCGGGCATGCGCAGATTCAGCCGCGCATGGCCGCGCTGGGCTTGCAGTCGGTGGAGCTGCCCGAAGGCGTGCTGCGCGGGCATACCTTCCATTACGCCCAGGCGCAGATCGAGGCCGCGGCGATCGCGCAATCGACCAACCCCAACGGCGGGCCGAGCCGCGAAGCGCTGTATCGCGACCAGCGTCTGAGCGCGAGCTTCGTCCATTTCTATTTTCCGTCGAACCCGCAGGCCGCCGCGCGCTTGTTTCTGCCATGAACGCCGCGTCGCTGTCGGCCACGATGCTGTGCGGCGTGTTGCTGGACGCCTGGCTCGGCGAGCCGCGGCGGCTGCATCCGTTGATCGGTTTCGGCCGCCTCGCGCGCGCACTCGAAAGCGCCTTGCACGCCGACAGCCGCGCTCGCGGAATCATGGCCTGGTTGCTCGCGGTGGTGCCGTTGAGCGCGGCCGCATGGTGGCTGCAGCGCAATCTGTTCGCGTATTCGTTCTGGCTGGGCGCCGCGTACGCTGCGTTCGCGTTGTATCTGGCGATCGGTCTGCGCAGCCTGGACGAACACGCCGCGCCGGTGGCGGCGGCGTTACAGGCGGACGATCTGGCCGGCGCGCGCGCCGCGGTCGGGCGCATCGTCAGCCGCGATGTCGATGCGCTCGACGGCGAACGTGTCGCCGCGGCGGCGACCGAATCGGTGCTGGAAAACGGCAGCGACGCGGTGTTCGCCGCGTTGTTCTGGTTCGCCGTGTTCGGCCCGGCCGGCGCGGTCCTGTACCGGCTCGCCAACACGCTGGACGCGATGTGGGGCTATCGCACGCCGCGTTATGAACGTTTCGGCTGGGCGGCGGCGCGGATCGACGACGCGCTCAACCTGATACCCGCGCGCTTGACCGCGCTGACCTATGCCGCGCTCGGCGACACCGCGGCTGCGTGGCGTTGCTGGCGCACGCAGGCACGGCACTGGGACAGCCCGAACGCAGGACCGGTGATGGCGGCCGGCGCGGGTGCGCTGCGGGTTCGGCTGGGCGACGCGGCGCCGTATCACGGTGTGTGGGAAACACGGCCGCTGCTGGGCGAGGGCGATGCACCGAGCGCGGATTCGATTCGTCGCGCGTTGCGTCTGGTGAAGCGCGGCGTGGCGGTGTGGGTGGGTCTGTTCGTGCTGGCGGCCTGGACGGGATGGGCGTACGCGCATGTTTGAGCCGCGGCCGGGCTTGTCGAGCGAACGGATCGGTTCATCCCGAGGTTTTTTGTCGGCGGGGCTTTCAGACTCGACGGCTTTCAGTCGCAACGCGGCGGCTCAGTCGACAGCGGCGAGGCCAAAGCCGCGCCCACGAAAGACGTCGCGACATTCGCAAGGAACCCATCGCAATGCTTGAACACGGCGGCCGCTTGTTGCGCGCGGCACGGCAGTACGGCATCGCCGTGCAGGATTGGCTCGATCTGTCCACCGGCATCAACCCGGTGGCCTGGCCGGTGCCCGAGATACCCGCGCGCGCCTGGCACCGTTTGCCCGAAGACGACGATGGATTGATCGATGTCGCCCGCGCTTACTACGGCGCCGAATCGCTGTGGCCGGTCGCCGGCTCGCAGGCGGCGATCCAGGCGTTGCCCGAATTGCGTGCGGCCTCGACAGTCGGCGTGCTTGCGCCGGGCTATGCCGAACATGCGCAGGCCTGGAGGCGTTGCGGTCATCTCGTCGAACTGCGCGGTGCCGCCGAGTTGATCGCGCAGGCCGACGATTTCGATGTGATCGTGCTGATCCATCCCAACAACCCCGGCGGTGAGCGCTTCGAACGCGCGGCCTTGCTCGACCTGCACGCGCGGCTGGCCGCGCGCGGTGGCTGGCTGCTGATCGACGAAGCCTTCATGGACGCCACGCCCGAACTGAGCCTGTGCGGCGAGAGCGCGCGCGAAGGATTGATCGTGCTGCGCTCGGTCGGCAAGTTCTTCGGCTTGGCCGGCGCGCGCGCCGGTTTCGTCTGTGCGAACGAAGTTTTGCTGCAAGCGCTGCGCGAACGGCTCGGCCCGTGGACCGTCACCGGCCCGACCCGCCATGCGCTGCGGCACGCGCTGACCGATCGCGAGTGGCAGGCGACGATGCGCGCGCAATTGCTGGCGCAAGGCGAACGGCTGGCCGCCTTGTTGAGTGCGCACGGCCTGCGCGCCAGCGGCGGCTGCGCATTCTTCCAATGGCATCGCAACGACGAGGCGCTGGCGTTGCACGAAGCGCTGGCTCGTTGTGGGGTGTTCACCCGTTATTTCGAACAGCCGCGCAGCCTGCGTTTCGGCCTCCCGGACGACGAAGCGCAATGGCGGCGGCTCGACACGGCCCTGGCCGACGTCATGCACGAGAGGACGCAGCCATGACCGCGCGCGTAGTGATGATCCAAGGCTGCACCTCCGATGCCGGCAAGAGCGCGCTGGTGACCGCGCTGTGTCGCTGGCTGCATCGGCGCGGGGTCGCGGTGGCGCCGTTCAAACCGCAGAACATGGCGCTCAATTCGGCGGTGACCGCCGACGGCGGCGAGATCGGCCGCGCCCAGGCGGTGCAGGCGCAGGCGGCCGGACTGGCGCCGCATACCGATTTCAATCCGGTGCTGCTCAAGCCCAACAGCGACACCGGCGCGCAGGTGATCCTGCACGGCCGCGCGGTCGCCAACATGGATGCGCGCGGCTACCACGACTACAAGCGCATCGCGATGGACGCGGTGCTGCAATCGCATCGGCGTTTGGTAGACGGCTTCGACGCGGTCGTGGTCGAAGGCGCCGGCAGCCCGGCCGAGATCAACCTGCGCGCCAACGACATCGCCAACATGGGTTATGCCGAAGCGGTCGACTGCCCGGTGCTGTTGATCGCCGATATCGACCGCGGCGGCGTGTTCGCGCATCTGGTCGGAACGCTGGCCTTGCTGTCGGACAGCGAACGCGCGCGCATCGCCGGTTTCGTCATCAATCGCTTTCGCGGCGATATCGCCCTGCTGCAACCGGGCCTGGACTGGCTGGAACGCGAAACCGGCAAGCCGGTGATCGGGGTGTTGCCGTATCTGCACGGTCTGCATCTGGAGGCCGAGGACGCGTTGCCTCGCGAACGTGCGGGTGATGCGAACGCCACGGCGGGCGAACGCCTGCGGGTGGCGGTGCCGGCCTTGCCGCGGATCAGCAACCACAACGATTTCGATGCGCTGCGCGCGCATCCGCAGGTCGACTGCTGGTTCGTCGGTCCTGGCGAAACCCCGCCGCCGTGCGATCTGATCGTGCTGCCGGGTTCCAAGTCGACCCGCGCCGATCTGCAGTGGCTGCGGCGCAACGGCTGGGCGACCGCGATCGCGCGCCATCTGCGCTACGGCGGCAAGGTGATCGGGATCTGCGGCGGGTTGCAGATGCTCGGCCAGCGCATCAGCGATCCGCTCGGCATCGAAGGCGAGCCCGGCAGCGATGAAGGCCTGGCCTGGCTCGAACTCGACACGGTGCTGGAACCGGAAAAGCAACTGCGCAATGTGCGCGGTCGGCTGAACCTCGACGACGCTTGCGTGAGTGGTTACGAAATCCACTGCGGTGTCAGCACCGGCGCCGCGTTGCAGCGGCCGTGTCTGCGTTTCGACGACGGCCGCGCCGACGGCGCGATCTCTGCCGACGGCCGCATCCTTGGCAGCTACGTGCACGGTCTGTTCGACGAACCCGAAGCCTTGGCGGCGCTGGTGCGCTGGGCCGGATTGGCGCAGGCGCAGCCGCTGGACCTGCGCGGCTTGCGCGAAGCCGCGATCGATCGCCTTGCCGACGCGGTGCAGGCGCATCTGGATATCGCCCGGCTCGAAGCCCTGTTCGGATTGGAGGCCACATGCACAGCCTGATTCTCGGCGGCGCGCGCTCGGGCAAGAGTGCCTTGGCCGAACGCCTGGCCACGCCGTTCGCGGACGTGGTCTACATCGCCACCGCGCAGGCGCGCGACGCCGAGATGGGCGAGCGCATCGCCCATCATCGCGCGCGCCGTCCGGCCGAATGGGGCTGTATCGAAGAACCGATCGCCTTGGCCGGGACCTTGCGCATGCACGCGGCGCCGGGTCGCTGCGTGCTGGTGGATTGCCTGACCCTGTGGTTGAGCAATCTGCTGGGCGATCCGGATGGTGAAGCATTCGAGCGCGAACGCGAGGCCTTGCTGGCGACCTTGCCCGGATTGAACGGAACGGTGCTGCTCGTCAGCAACGAGGTCGGCCTCGGCGTGGTGCCGATGGGCGAGTTGACCCGCCGTTATGTCGACGAAGCCGGACGCCTGCATCAGGCGCTGGGCGCGCTGTGCGAGCGGGTGGTGTTCGTCGCCGCCGGCTTGCCGCTGGTATTGAAAGGTCCCGCGTTGTGAGCGCGGGACGCAACGAGTCGCACGGGAGCGAAGCAGTGAACGAGCCAATATCGAACCGATCGACCATCGCTGCGGACGCATGGTGGCTGCGGCCTTGCAAGCGTCCCGATGCGGACCTGCAGGCGCAGGCGCGCGCGCGTCAGGCGCAGTTGACTAAGCCGCCAGGATCGCTCGGCGTGCTCGAAGACCTCGCGGTGACCCTGGCCGGTCTGCAACACACGCCCAGCCCTGCGATCGACCGGGTCTGGATCAGCGTGTTCGCCGCCGATCACGGCGTCGCGGCCGAAGGCGTGTCGGCGTTTCCGCAGGCGGTGACCGGCGAGATGCTGCGCAACTTCACCGGCGGCGGCGCGGCGATCGCGGTGCTCGCGCGCGCGCTCGACGCGAACCTGGACGTGGTCGACCTGGGCACGGTCAACGATCCCGGCGCGGTGGCCGGCGTGCATCGGGCGGTGATCGCCGCGAGCACGCGCAATTTCTGCGAAGGCCCGGCGATGACCGAGGCCCAGTTGCACGCCGCGCTCGGCGCCGGCGCGGCCAGCGTGCGCGCCGCGCTCGATGCCGGCGCGCAGTTGTTCATCGGCGGCGAGATGGGCATCGCCAACACCACCTCGGCGGCGGCGCTGGCCAGCGCCTTGCTGCGGCGTTCGCCGTCCGACCTGACCGGCGCCGGCACCGGCCTGGACGCGAGCGGCATCGCCCACAAGATCGCGGTGATCGAACGCGCGCTGGCGCTGCATGCGCCGGCTGACAGCGATTGGGAACGGCTACGCCGGCTCGGCGGTTTCGAGATCGCCGCGCTGACCGGCGCGTATGTGGCCTCGGCCCAGGCCGGTTTGCCGGTTCTGGTCGATGGCTTCATCGCCAGCGTCGCCGCGCTGGCCGCGCAGCGGCTCAACCCGGGTTGCGGCGAGTGGCTGCTGTACGCGCATCGCTCGCACGAACGCGGCCACGCTGCGGTGCTCGAGGCCCTGCGGGCGCGGCCCTTGCTCGATCTGGGCATGCGCCTGGGCGAGGCCAGCGGCGCGGCGATGGCGGTGCCGTTGCTGCGCCTGGCCTGCGCGCTGCACAACGGCATGGCGACCTTCGCCCAGGCCGGCGTGTCCGGATCCAGTCACGAACCGGCCGCGCAACAGGCATGATGTGGCTCCCGCGATGAGCCCTCGCATCGCCATCGATCGCGCACAAGGAAAGGAGCTGCGATGAATTCGTCCACCACCACCCATATCGATCTGCTGCGGCACGGCGACACCGGCCACCGCAGCTACCGCGGTCAACTCGACGACGCCTTGCTCGAACTGGGTTGGCGGCAGATGCGCGACGCCGTGCTCGGGCGCGAGTGGGATGCGATCGTCAGCTCCCCGCTACAGCGCTGCGCGGCGTTCGCGCAGGAACTGGCGCAGTCGCGCGGTTTGCCGTTGGCGCTGGAACCGGCGCTGCGCGAATACCATTTCGGCGATTGGCAGGGCCGCACGGTCGACGCCATCGCCGCCGACGAAGGCGAAGCGCTGGCGCGGTTCTGGGCCGATCCGGTCGCGCATCCTCCGCCGGGCGCGGAGCGCTTCGTCGATTTCGCCACTCGTCTGACCGGCGCGGTCGGCGACTTGCTGCGCACCTACCCAGGCCGGCGCGTGCTGGTGGTGACCCACGGCGGCGTGATCCGCCTGCTGCGTTGTCTCGCCGCGGGCCGGCGTTATACCGATCTGCTCAATATCGATGTCGCGCATGCTTCGCTGCATGCCTTGCCGTGGCCGCCGAAACCGCTGCGGGACGCGGTCGATGTGCCGCGTAGCGATGACGCCCGCCACGATGCGGTACGGGCCGATCCGGTCGACGGCTGATGCAGGCCTTGCTCGCCGCGATCGGTTTTCTGACCCGAATTCCGGTGCCGGCGCGGGTGTTCGAACAAGCGCGCGCGCAATCGCGCTCGCTCATCTGGTATCCCGCGGTCGGGTTGTTGATCGGCGGCGTTCTGTGCGCGTTGGCCTGGGCGTTGCAGACGCGCCCGCCGCTGCTGTCGGCGGCGTTGTTGCTGACGGCGTGGGTCGCATTGACCGGCGCCTTGCATCTGGATGGTCTGGCCGACAGCGCCGATGCCTGGATCGGCGGCATGCGCGCCGATCCGGCCGCGAGTCGCGAACGCACGCTGGAAATCATGAAAGATCCGCGCAGCGGGCCGATCGGTGTGGTCGCGGTGGTGCTGGCGCTGCTGCTGAAATTCGCCGCGCTCGCAAGCCTGCCCGCGCCGGCATGGGCCGCGCTGTTGCTCGCGCCGTTGCTGGCGCGCACTGGGTTGACCCTGGCATTCCTGATGCTGCCGTACGTACGCAGCGGAGGTCTCGGCCAGTCGTTGGTGGATGCGCCACGCGCGGCGTGCTGGCTCGCGCTCGCGATCGCCGTCGGCGGCTGCGCCTTGGCCGGTTGGCGCGGCGGTCTGGCGGTCGCGGTCGCGGCGGTGGTGTTCGCGATCTGGCGTCGGGCCTGTCTGCGTCGCCTGCAGGGCATGACCGGCGATGCCTGCGGCGCCTTGACCGAACTCGTCGAAGCGGCGGTGTTGATCGCGCTGGCGTTGTCCTACTGAAGCGTCGGGTTGGGCAGCCGAGGGCGGGGCGCGAAAGCGCAAGATAGGGACCGCCGCCGCGTTGGCGGTCTGCGAACCTGAGCCTCGACCCATCACCCACCCGCAAGGAACGAGCGCATGCCTCCCGTCAAGGATCATCCCGTTCGAGCCGCCACGGCGACCGTTGCCGACAGCGCCACGCCTGCCGATGCCGACAGCGTCCACGAACCCGCGCCCGATCGCACCGGCCCCGCGCTCAAGGCCGGCACCCGCGACGCCCATCAGCGCCGCATCGAACGCGCGGTGGCGCTGATCGAGCACGCCATCGCGCGCGGCGAAGACCCGCCCGAGCTCGCGCGCCTGGCCGAAGCGGCGTCGTTCTCGCCGTTCCATTTCCATCGCGTGTACCGCGCGATGACCGGCGAGACCACCGGCCAGACCGTGGCCCGGTTGCGTCTGCTGCAAGGCCTGCGTCTGCTCGCCAGTGCCGATCGCAGCGTCACCGACGCGGCGCTGGCGGTCGGTTATCAGACTCCGCAGGCGTTCACCCGCGCCTTTCGCCAGGGCGTCGGCGGCACGCCTAGCGAATTGCGCGCCGAGCCCGAGCGCCTGTGGCGCGAGATCGATCGCCTGTCGCTGCCGCCGGATTCGGGTGTCGAGCCATCGCCGCCGTTGCGGGTCGAAGTGGTCAGCGTCGATCCGTTCCAGGTGGTGACGCTGCGCGTAACCGGCGCCTATCCGGAACAGAACCAGGGCTATGGCCGCTTGTTCGGCTGGGCCGCCGAACACGGTTTGCTGGACGCGTTGAACGGGCTGTACGGCGTGCCGGTCGACGATCGTCGCGACGTGCCGCCGCAAGCCTGCGTATTCGACTGCATGCTGGCCCTGGGCCGGCCGTTCCGGATCGAACCCGGCAGCGGCCTGGGCACGATGCGACTGGGCGGCGGCCGCTATGCGCGCGTCCGCCATGTCGGCGCCTTCGACGGACTGGAGGCGTTGACCGATGCGCTGCTGGCGCACTGGCTACCCGGCAGCGGCGAACGCTTGCGCGATGCGCCGCTGCATCACGAATACCTCGACGATCCCGACGAAGTGCCCGAAGCGTTGCTGCGTACCGACATCTACCTGCCGCTGCAGGGTTGAAGTTTCCGCCGACGAAAAACGTCGGGCTCCGCGCGCGCCATCAAGCGCCTATCGCGAAAAACTCAAGCCCCGGCCGCTTCCAGCCGCGCTTCCAACTCCGCGACCTTCGCTTCCAATGCCGCCAGACGCTCGGCCAGGGCCGATTGCGATCCGCCGCCCGAACCCGCGTCGTCGCCGGACGACGACACGCTGCCGTTCCACACCGGTTCGCCGCTGAGCAGATGACCGTAACGATCCTCGCGCTGGCCGGGCTGACGCCCGAGCAGGCGCACCAGCGGCGGCTGATGCTGGGCCAGGCGTTCCATCGCGTACTGCACGTCGCCGACCGAATCGAACTTGGCCATGCGTTCGCTGCGCGACAGCAGCTCGTTCACGGTCTGCGGACCGCGCAGCATCAGCAGCGCGATCAGGATGGTCTGCGGCCGGGTCACGTCGAGCGCGGTGGTGGCGCGGTGGGCGTAACGTTCCGCGCGCGAATGATGTTGCGACTTGATCCAGCCGCGCGGCTCCAGCCGGCGCAGGGCGTTGGCGACCTCGCCGGGTTCCAGTTGCATCATCGGTTCGCGCGAGGTCTTCTGATTGCAGGCGGTGACGATGGCGTTCAAGGTCAGCGGGTACACGTCGGGCGTGGTCGCTTCCTTTTCGATCAGGCAGCCGATGACCCGCGCCTCGACCGCGCTGAGCTGCGGCGCGGTGTTTTCAGGCGTGCTGTCGGGCGCGTCGTGGGTGCCGGACGGTTCGCTGGTGGACGGATCGATGTCGCTCATGGTCGTTGGGTACTGAAGAAGGGCGGGCTCAGACTAACCGATTGCGTGGTCGGGCTCGGGACGGCGCCGGCTCACGCCAGCGCCGTCGACGGCGGCAGATTGCGCGCGCCGCGATACACCGGCGCGGCCAGCACCATCTCGGCCAGGCTGTGCGCCAGCTCGCGCTCGGCCATCACCGCGCCGTCGGCGCCGTGCTGGAGCAGATGCTTGACCTCGTTGTCGCTGTGCGCGCGCGCGACGATGCTCAGGGCCGGATTGAGTTCGCGCAGCTTGGCGATGATCTCGCCGGCTTCCAGCGCCTGCGGAATCGCCAGCATCACCGTGGTCGCGCGCTCGGGCACCGCTTCGCGCAGCACCCGCTCGTTGACCGCGTTGCCGAGGATCGCCGGATGCCCGGCGGCGCGCGCCTTGTCGATCAGGCTGTCCTCGCCGTCGATGACCACCAACGGCACGTGGTGATCGGTGAGCAACCGCGCCAGCTCGCTGCCGACCCGGCCGTAGCCGATCAGGATCACGTGACCGCTGATATCGGCCGGCACCGGCGGCACCGCCGCGTCGGCGCGCGCATCGGCTTCGGCCGCGTCGGCGCGCGCCTGCTTGCGGTCGAGCCAGCCGAACAGCAACGGGTTGACCACGATCGACAGCAAGGCGCCGGCCAGGATCAGATCCTGCCCGTCCTTCGACAGGATGCCTTCGTCGATGCCGAGCTGGGCCAGGATGAAGGAGAACTCGCCGATCTGCGCCAGGCTGACCGAGATCATCAGCGCGGTCGAGTTCGGCTTGCCGAACGCGCGCACGATCGCGTACGCCGCCACCGACTTGCCGACCACGATGATGCCGAACACCGCCAGCACTTCCAGCGGCTTCTCCAGCAGGATCATCGGGTTGAACAGCATGCCGACCGAAACGAAGAACAGCACCGCGAACGCTTCGCGCAGCGGCAGGGTTTCGTTGGCGGCCTGATGGCTGAACTCGGATTCGTTGAGCATCATCCCGGCGAAGAACGCGCCCAGCGCGAACGACACGCCGAATAGTTCGGCCGAACCGAACGCCACGCCCAGCGCGATCGCGAGCACGCACAGGGTGAACAACTCGCGCGAACCGGTGCCGGCCACGCGTTCGAGAATCCACGGAATCACCCGCCGGCCGACGATCAGCATGAAGGCGATGAAGGCGCCGACCTTGGCCAGGGTGATGAACAACTTGCTCCACACTTCCGAGGCTTCGCCGGCCTCGCCCTTGAGCAGGCCCGACAGCGCCGGCAGCAGCACCAGCGCGAGCACCATCGCCAGATCCTCGACGATCAGCCAGCCGATCGCGATGCGGCCCTTGGTGGTTTCCACCAATCGCCGCTCCTCCAGCGCGCGCAACAGCACCACGGTGCTGGCGACCGACAAGGCCAGGCCGAACACCAGCCCCGCGCCATGCGACCAGCCGAGCAACTCGGCCATGCCCCAACCCAGCGCGGTGGCCACTGCGATCTGCACGACCGCGCCCGGCAAGGCGATGGCTTTGACTTCGAGCAGATCGCCGAGCGAGAAATGCAGGCCGACGCCGAACATCAGCAGGATCACGCCGATTTCGGCCAATTGCGGCGCAAGGGTCTGGTCGCCGACGAAGCCGGGCGTGAAGGGGCCGGCGATGATGCCGGCGATGAGGTAGCCCACCAGCGGCGACAGCCGCAGGCGTTGCGCGATCATTCCGAAGATGAAGGCCAGGACGAAGCCGGCTACCAGAATCGCGATCAGGGACGTGTGGTGCATCGGCTCTCCTGTGGTCTGGTCCTTTTAAGAATGTGTGCTGAGCCGGCTGGATGCAAGCCTTTCTCGTTTGGCGAGTCGTCGCAAATGATTGTTTCTGCGACATTTTCCGCGCTCGGCCGTCGGTCGGCGGGGATGCGTCGACGGCGTTCGGGTCCCGGCCCAGCGGGCTTCAGACCGCCGTGATCGGCGATGGTTCACGCGCGTCTTGCGTGATGCGCCGACGACGACGAATGCATGAACAGCGATTCAGTCGCGCGGCGTCGGATGAAGCGCGCGTCGCCGATTTGCGCGAAAGCGAAGACCGCGAAGTCCAGTGGGGGCGACCGCCGACGTTCTTTTTCAGTTCGCCCGGTCCGCTGCGAGGCGCCGAGACTGAAGGTGTCTCCGCGCGAGCCCGATGGCTCGGCATTGATCGGGTCAATCCACGATTCGGACGACTGCCTGTGATGCTTGTCGCTGTTGCTGATTAACGGAACGTGGACGCACGGGCGATAGCATCGATCGGTGCAGGCAGAACTTCCGATCGCGAGCGAGGAATCCCATGCGCTATTTGACGACTGAAATCGACGGCGTCGAGATTTTTTATCGAGAGCACGGTCCGGCCGATGCACCGGTACTGCTGTTGCCGCACGGCTACCCGTGCTCTTCGTTTCAATACCGCAACCTGATGCCGGCCCTGGGCGATCGCTGGCGCACGATCGCCGCGGATTTCCCCGGATTCGGTTACAGCGGCACGCCCGATCCGTCGCGGTTCGGCTACGACTTCGACGCCTATGCGGATTTCCTGGCGAAGTTCACCGACCGGCTTGGGCTGACGCGCTACGCGCTGTGGCTGCACGACTACGGTTCGCAGATCGGATTGCGCCATGCGATCGCGCATCCGCAGCGAATCGCCGCGTTGATCATCCAGAACGGCGATATCTACGAGGATGCGCTCGGCCCCAAGTACGCGACCATCAAGCGCTACTGGACGGACCGATCGCCGCGGAATCGCGAACCATTGCAGGCGGCGGTCAGCGAACATGGCTTTCGCGACGAATTCATCGGTGAAGTCGATGCCGAAGTCGCCGCGCGCATCACCCCGGACCTGTGGAAGCTGCATTGGCCGCTGATGGACACGCCGGTACGGCGCGAGGCGATGGTCGGCTTGATGGACAAGCTGGAGGCCAATCTCGATTGGTTCCCGCGCTATCAGGCGTATTTGCGCGAGCACAAGCCGCAGACGTTGATCGTGTGGGGCCCCAAGGACGGCTATATGCCCGCCGCCGCAGCCCGCGCCTATCTTCGCGACCTGCCGCAGGCCGAACTGCATCTGCTGGAGGACGCCGGTCATTGGCTGCTCGAAACCCACTTCGATCAAGCCGTGCCGCTCGTTCGCGATTTCCTGCAGCGGGTTCTCGACTGAGCCCGGCGAGCGCATGAACAAAGCCCCGCTGTGCGCGGGGCCGGTTGGTGTCGGCGACATGCGCCGTGTGGCTGCCGGGAAAACACGGGAAGCGGCGTTTCAGCCGCCTCCCGCAACCTTACCGCTTGATCACCACTTGTACCCGACCTTCGCATAAGCGAACGCGCCATTGAAGCCGAACGGCGAGTTGCCGCTGTACGGCAACTGGCCGCTTTCGCTGTTGGCGTAGATCGATTCGTCCGGGTACTCGTTGAGCACGTTGTCGCCGCCGACGGTGAATTCCCAGCCGTCGATGGCATAGGTCGCGGCCAGGTCGAGGGTCCACTTCGCGCCGTAGGTCTGGTCGCGCACGCCGCTGGGGTCGTCGTTGAAGCTGTGGAATTCGCCGTAACGCGTGCCGGTCGCGTCGAACCGCCACGGGCCGGTGCTCCAACTGCCGCCGAGGAAGAACTTGTCGCGCGGCGCGCCCTGGGTGATGCGGCCTTGCTCGACCCGGCCGATGCGCTGCAGGTTCAGGCCGCCGGCGGTGAGTTCGGGCGGATTGGCGGCGATGCGCTCCAGGGTGGTCTTGTTGTGGTTGTAACCGGCGGTCAGATCGAGCGCGCCGCTGCCGAGCGTCCATTTGTAGCTGCCGACGATATCGATGCCGCGGGTGCGGGTGTCGACCGCATTGGTGAAGTAGCGGCCGCCGGTGATGCCCGGATAACCGCGCGCTTCCAGGAAGCTCGCCACCGCCGGGCCGCGCAGGTTTTCCGACAGGATGATGCGGTCGTCGATATCGATCTGATACGCGTCGACGGTGATGTACAACGATTCGATCGGCTGCAGCACCAGGCCCAGGCCGATGTTGGTCGATTCCTCGGCCTTGAGCGGCTCGGCGCCGAGCGCGATCGCGGCCGGGTCGTCGACGGCGAAGGTGCGGACCTGGAACGGGGTCGGGTCGCCGAGCACGATCACGGTCTGGGTCGACTGGTAGAACTGCTGCTGCAGCGACGGCGCGCGGAAACCGGTCGACAAGGTGCCGCGCAGCGCCACCTTGTCGGTGAAGGCGTAACGCGCCGACAGCTTGCCCGAGGTGGTTTCGCCGAAGTCGCTGTAGCTTTCGTAACGCGCGGCCGCGCCGAGCGACAGCTTGTCGGTCACGTCGGTTTCCAGGTCGGCGTAGAACGAATGGCTGTTGCGATTGCGGCGGCTGGCGTCGGACGGAGTGAAGCCGGGGAACACCTGCGCGCCCGGCGCGCCGGGTTCGGGGCCGGCGACGTACGACGCCAGTTCGCCGGCGCTCTGGTTGAATTTCTCGCCGCGCCATTCCGCGCCGAAGGCGAAGGTGAGCGGGTACTTCAGCCAACCCACGTCGAAAGCCTTGTTGAAATCGGCGTTGAGCACGTTCTGGGTCACTTCCAGCGCGCCGATGTAGAAGTCGTGCGGCGAGGTCGCGCCGAGGGTGCGGTTGAGGCTGTTGCGCACGTCGAAATCGAGCTGGTTCTGGCCGTAGTTGTAGCTCAGGTCGAGGTTCCAGCCGCCGGCGGTCTGGCCGCGCAGGCCTAGCACCAGGGCGCGGTCCTTGCTGACGTTGTCGATCTGCGGCAGGAAGCCGTCGGGATACACCGAGCGGATGTTGTTGGCATTGCCGGGCGCGCGGAAATAGCCGTTGGAGATCGCGCGGCGGCGGCTGGCGGTGCCGAAGGAATAGAACTCCACGCCCTCGGCCGCCTTGTACTCGGCGTTAAATGCGACCGCGGCCTGGTCGATTTCCGGATCGCCGTAGCGATGCACGACCTTGCCCGGCGGATTGCTGGTCGGCGTGACCGTGCCGAGATAGGGCCGCGCGCGGTCGGTGTTGTCGCTGTGGCCGCCCTGTGCGGACAGATGCACGCTGCCGTTTTCGCCGAGCTTGAAGCCGGCATCGCCGGACAACTGGTACTGCTTGCCATCGCCGGCACTGAACTGGCCGTAGCGCGCGGCGATCGAGCCGCCTTCGCCCGAGCCCTTGAGCACGATATTGATGACGCCGGCGATCGCGTCGGAGCCGTATTGCGCCGAGGCGCCGTCGCGCAGCACTTCGACCCGTTCGATCGCGGCGATCGGGATCGCGTTGAGGTCGACCGGCGAGGAGCCGCGGCCGATGCTGTCGTTGAGGTTGATCAAGGACGTGGTGTGGCGGCGCTTGCCGTTGACCAGCACCAGCACCTGGTCCGGCGCGAGGCCGCGCAACTGCGCCGGACGCACCGCGTCGGTGGCGTCGGTGATCGCCGGGCGCGGGAAATTCAGCGAAGGCAGGGCGCGCGACAGGGCGGTGGCCAGTTCGACGGTGCCGGTCGACTCCAGGGTCTGCGGGGAAATGATGTCGATCGGCGCGGTGGACTCGGCCACGGTGCGGTCCGCGACGCGGGTACCGGTGACGATCAGGGTGTCGAGGTTGGTGGGGTTCGAGGCGGCGGCTTCGGGGGCGCCGGCGTCCTGGGCCCAGGCGGGCGAGGTGGCGAGAGCGATCGAAACGGCGGTGCTGAGCAGAGAAATACGACGGGACATGGTGACTCCGGGCGGTCGATCGGGGGACGTCGGGACGAACGCCGCCGCCGCGGCCGGCGCGAGGGGCGCTTTGCCGCGGATGGCGAGCTCGTTGACGCGTGGGGGCGGTCTGAGGCCGACGTCCCGATTATTCGATGCCCGCCCCGGGCGCGGCCGAACTTGTGCTCATGAGCAAATACCGATCAGTCATGCGACCATATCGGCATGATTTCTTTCCGTGATTTCGCCATGCGGCGCGGCGAACGCCTGCTGCTGTCCAACGTAGACCTGACCCTGCACGCCGGTTGGCGGGTGGGCGTGATCGGTCGTAACGGCACTGGTAAGTCGTCGTTATTCGCCGCCATCCAGGGCGAGGTCGAGGCCGATCGCGGCGACATCGACGTGCCCAACCGCGTGCGCATCGCCAGCGTGGCCCAGGAAACCCCGGCCCTGGACGACCCGGCGCTGGACTTCGTCCTGTCCGGCGACGCCACCGTCTACAAGGTCCTGGTGGCCGAGCGCGAAGCGGTCGAGCGCGAGGACTGGGAAGCGGTCGCCGAGGCCCACCACCAGCTCGAAGAGCTCGGCGGCTACGACGCCACCGCGCGCGCCGGCAAGCTGCTGCACGGCCTGGGCTTCTCGCCCGACACCCACGAACGCGCGGTCAAGGAATTCTCCGGCGGCTGGCGGGTGCGGCTGAACCTGGCGCGCGCGCTGATGACGCCGTCTGACCTGCTGCTGCTCGACGAACCGACCAATCACCTGGACCTCGACGCGGTGCTGTGGCTGGAGCAATGGCTGCTGAAATACCCGGGCACCTTGCTGCTGATCTCGCACGACCGCGAGTTCCTCGACGAAGTCACCACCCACACCCTGCATCTGCACGACGGCAAGGCCAAGCTGTACACCGGCGACTACACCGCGTTCGAGCGCCAGCGCGCCGAACACCTGCGCCTGCAGCAGATCACCCACGAAAAGCAGCAGGCCGAACGCGCCCACCTGCAGAGCTTCATCGACCGCTTCAGCGCCAGCGCGGCCAAGGCCAAGCAGGCGCAGTCGCGGGTCAAGCGTCTGGCCAAAATGGTCGGCACCGAGGCGGTGCGCATGGAGCGCGCGATGCGGATCGAGTTCCCGGCCCCGGTCAAGCTGCCGCACGCATTGCTGCGCCTGGTCCATGCCGATTGCGGTTACGGCGATCACGTCGTGCTCGACGATGTCAGCTTCATCCTCGAAGCCGGCGATCGCATCGCCTTGCTCGGTCCGAACGGCGCGGGTAAATCGACCCTGGTCAAATCGCTGGTCGGCGAGCTGGACCTGCTGACCGGAGAACGCAGCGGCCATCCGGACCTGCGCATCGGCTACTTCGCCCAGCATACGGTCGAATCGCTGCATGAAGGCGTCAGCGCGATCGATCATCTGATCGAGATCGCGCCCGGCGTGCCGACCCAGCAGTTGCGCGATTTCCTCGGCAAGTGGAATTTCCCCGGCGACCGCGCGTTCGAATCGGTCGATGGCTTCTCCGGCGGCGAGCGCGCGCGCCTGGCCCTGGCGATGATCGCCTGGCGCAAGCCGAACGTGCTGCTGCTCGACGAACCGACCAACCACTTAGACCTGGACGTGCGCGAAGCGCTGGCCGAGGCCTTGTCGGATTTCGAAGGCGCGATCGTGCTGGTCTCGCACGACCGCCATCTCATCGGCCTGGTCTGCGAAACCTTCTGGCGCGTGGCCGACGGCGTGGCCCAGCCGTTCGACGGCGACCTCGACGCCTACGCGGTGTGGCTGCGCACGCGCGACAACAGCAACGACGGCAAGGGCGCGGCCGCGTCCAAGGCCGCGGCGGCCGCGGCAGCCGCCGCGAGCGCGGCGGCACCGACAGCGAAATCCTCGCGTAAGGCCAACCCGCTCAAGCTGGCCGAAGCCGAAAAGCGCATGGCCGAGCTGGAATCGAAATTGCACACGCTCGATATGGACCTCGCCGACCCGACCAAGTACGCCGGCGGTGGCGACAACGCCGCGGAACTTGCGAAGCAGCGCGAGAAAGTCGCCGCCGAACTGGCCAAGGCCGAGGCGGAGTGGATGGCGTTGTACGACGCGGCTTAAGGCGTGATGTGCCGCCGGCGTGGGTTGAGCCGGCGGCGGCGAGTGCCATGGTCGACCTGTCGCGATCTCGGTAGACCACTCCAGATATAACCATCTGGATTAGCCTGGTTTGCTGGGATAGATTGCGTGCCAGGAGATGGTCCGGCTGGGGCGGGTTCGCCGCAGCCACGGAGGCGAATGCCGTCCAGGACGATGGTCTTCGGCTTCGAGGGATTCGAACATGAAAGCAGGGAAGGGCCTTTTGGCCGCTTTCGTCGTATTGAGTGCGGGCGCCACCGTGACGGCCGTGTCCGATCCGGGCGCAGTGACGCAGTGGACGCAGCGTATCGGCGCTTCGTCGGTCGCTGAAACCCGCGCCACGCCGTTGTCGGCAGCTAGCGAGCATCGTTCAAGCCAGGTATCGATCGATCTGAGCCTCAATGGCGAGATCGCCGGCTTGGCTTCCGCCAACGAACCGGTGACCGCGACCGTGATCGTCGGCGGTCGGTTGTTCCCGGCCATCGTTCAGGGCGCGACGTACACCGCATCGATCAATGCCTTGAACGACGCCGAGATGGTGACGGTGGAGGTGGTTTCCACGCGCGCGCGGTACCGCTCCGTGCTCGGCAGCGCCGGCAAATTGCAGGCTGTTTCCGGCGGCGATGGCGATGTCACCCTGGCCGAGCGCGCCTCGTTGCGGGTGTCTCCGTTCAGCACCGCGCTGGCCTGGTTGGTGCGGATGGGATTGGAAGGCCGCGACGCCGCGAGCGACAGCGAGTTCGAAACCATGACCCGTTCGATCGTCGGCAACGATCTGATGATGGTTGCCTATCTGCTCGACGCGTTCGCGTCCGGCGCGGTCGCCTTGCCGCAGGGCTATCAGGACGGGCAGCAATTGTTGGAGGCACCGGCCGCTTATGCGGAATTCCTCTGGACCCAGGATTTCTATCCGGCCTCGCAAGCTTATCTGTTCTCGCAAGCCGATTACGTGCCGTTTACCTCGCTGGCGCAGTTGCCCGACTTGACCGCGATGCTCGCGCCGCTGCCGATCAACGAACCGGCGGTGTCGTTGAGCGAATTGCAGTTGCTGTATCGCCAGAGCGACGGCAGCTTCGCCTTGTTCGAGGAAGAGGTGTTGGTCACCCATCCGCGCTACACCGCGGCGATTAACGGCCAAGGCGAGCTCTCGCTCACTCCGGTTGGCGAGGCCGGCACGCGCAACGTGCTGCGTTATCTGCCGTTCTCTCTGTTCCAACCGTTGCCGGTGCATCGTGTCTCGCGCGGGCATACCTTGCGCCGTCTGGTCGTGGGCGACGAGTACAGTCTGTGGGCTTCGCGCTCGCTGTGGTCGGACAGCCACATCTCCCCGGCAGGTCAATTCGCGGAAGACACAACGACGTACGCGGTGTGGTCGGCGTTCGATCTCAATGCCGCGTCTCTGCAATATCCTTGGGGCCAATTGCTGGGAGATGGCCTGCAGTTCCCGACCTACTCGCTGCCGAGCGCCTGTACCTGGACTCAGCGTGCCGCGTATCAGCCGGGATTCGGCAAATGCGCGCATGCTCCGTATTGGTTTCGCTACGGCCACGGCGGTTCCTTCCGCGCCGTCGACGGCGTCGGCGAGCGCATGGAAATCCTTCCGAGCTACGGCGTGGAACGCAGTTTCAGTTATCAACTCATCGGCAACGGCGCATTGCAGGTGGTGAGGGGCAACACGCCGATGGAGCCGGGGACCGACAGCACCTTCTGGCGTTATGCCGCCGGCAGCGAGGCCTCGCGCCCGCTGATCTATCTGGCGCGGGCGGCGGGTGGTTACTTCGTGGGCGCCAGCGTCGCGATGGTGGAGCAGCCTGGCATCACGCTGGGATCGCCGGTCGGTTCGTGGCGTACACCGGCGTCCGAGGGGCGGCTGGCGCGCTATCCGGCGGCTCGAATTTTCGAAATCCGCCGTTTCCCAGACGGGAGCGGACGTGATGTCAACATCCTGGGCAACCAGGTGAGCTCTAGCCAGACCAGCTGGAACTACCCCACCGGCTCCGGCGTCCCTGACTATTCTTTCCGTGCGCTGTTTCCCAATCGGCCCACCTCATTCATCGTGGCCAATTGCACGCAGGCGTTTGCCACCGGAGCAGAGACCTGCGCGCCCTCGCGCGTGCGCTATTTCCGCCCGCTGTATCGGGTCGGCGCACGGCTGTATGGGGTGTCGGATTTCTATTCCAATGATTTCCTCGCCCCCGCCGGCTACACCGGGCCGTATCAGGTGCAGTTGCTCGACTCGCGCGCGGACTATATCGAATGCATTGCCGGGGATTGCCTGGCATCGGTGCCGCCGACCGGGCCTTGATGCATGAGACTCTGCCGATGTGGGCGCCGTGCCCGCATCGGCGACGTCGGGTTTTCGTTGATGCGTATCGCACGCTGGCCCAGCACGATGCGAAGCGGTAAAGGATGATTCGAATGGATGTACGTGGCCTTGTGTTGGTGGTGTGTGTGCTTGGGCTGGCCTCGTGTGCGAGCGGTGGGCCGTCGCCGTCGCACACTGACGCCGTTGCGCCGATACCTGCTTCGTGGGCCGCCGACCCGCTGCGCGGTGATTTCGACCCGATCACCCCGGGCGAAGCCGCCCGCGCCGATCGCCAGGGCGTGATGGTGCGCTGGGGCGGCGGGATCGAACGGTTGACGTTCGAGGGCGGTCGCAGTTGCTTCACGATGCGCGCCGCGCGCCTGAGTCCGGGTGGCCGGCCGGATTGGGGCCGCGATTCCAACGGCGAGCGTTTCGTCGCCTGCCGCGCCGGGTTTTACGACGCGCGGCGGTTCGCGCCGTTCCGTGAGGTCAGCTTCGTCGGCCGTATCGACGGACATGCCCAGCTCGACGGCGAGCGCGTGGCGAGGATCGAGGCCCGGGTGGTGTATTTGTTTTCGGATTGCCTGGATACCGCCATCGACCCGCAGTGTGCGTATGGTCCGGTCGAGCCTGCGGCGGCGCCGAGCGAGCCCTGAAGGGGCACGGACCGCGCCCTGGCGATCGCCGAAAAACGGCCATGAAACGACCCGCAAACCGGCGTGAAACGGTCCTGAAAAAGACCTCCGAGGCAGGCCGCGATGATCCGCTGGCCGATCCGAACCACGCGCCGGCGCTTGCATCGGCGCGATCCGCCCCCACACTGCCAGTCCGCCGTTCCCGAACACAGCCCACCGCCATGCCCATCTACGCCTTCCAGTGCAGCGCCTGCGGACACAGCTTCGATCGCCTGCAGAAGCTGTCCGACGCCGATCCGACCGTGTGCCCCGAATGCGGCGCCGAGAAGGTCGGCCGCCAATTGACCGCGCCCCAGTTCCGCCTGGCCGGCGGCGGCTGGTACGAGACCGATTTCAAGAAGGACGGCGACAAGAAGCGCAATCTGGCCGGCGAGGGCAGCTCCGGCGGTTCTTCGTCGGGCGGGTCGGGCTCCGCTGGCGGCGACAGCAAGCCGGCCGAGAGCAAGTCTGCGGAAAGCAAGTCCGAAAAGAAGGCCGATCCGGCCCCGGCGAGCAAGCCGGCGAGTGGCGGTGCCGCCAGCTGAGCGATTCGCCAGGCGGCTATACGGCCCGCTAGCTCTTTCGACACCGATCCGATGGGGCGCCGCGAGGCGCCCCGTTTCGTTTCCGGGCTCGCCGCAGCGGCGAACCGCGTTAATGCCGGCCGTCATCCCCGCGAAGGCGGGGATCCAGGGTTCCATCCAGGCATGGCTGTGAAGTCTCGGATCCCAACGTCCTGGGCTTGCCATGGTGATGTGCCGCGCCAATTCCAGCCGACATCCGCGCGACGGCGGGATTCAGGGCCTGATCCAGGCAGGGCTCTGAAGTCTCTGGATCCCCGCTTTCGCGGGGATGACGGTTGTGATGTCTGCGGCTCCCGGGATGACGACGCCAGCGGCGTTCAAGCCCGCGGATATGTGGCTTGGCTCGAGGCATAAGGCGCATACGCCTTTGTCTAGTATTCTAGACAGCTCGGTCCCGGCCCCCGGCCGGTCAGCGATCGCACCCGGCCACCCGCCGCGGCCCGGTCCGGACCCGCCCGCCCTTACCGGCCGATGCACCCCCCACGATCCACAGATCGACCAATTCGGAGTTTCCATGCGTACCCACTTCTGCGGCCTCGTCGATGAGGCGCTGATCGGCCAGACCGTCACCCTGTGCGGCTGGGTCAACACCAATCGCGTCCAGAGCCACGTGGTGTTCACCGATCTGCGCGATCACGAAGGCGTGGTCCAGATCGTGGTCGATTCGGACATGGCCGATCTGTTCAAGACCGCCAGCGACCTGAGCGTGGAAAGCTGCGTGCGCGTCACCGGCACCGTGCGCGCGCGCGGCGCGGCGAACGACAAGATCCGCAGCGGCAAGGTTGAAGTGTTGCCGACGTCGATCGACGTGCTCAACAAGGCCGAGCCGCTGCCGTTCCATGCCCATGAAAACGCCGGCGAGGAAACCCGCCTGACCTATCGCTACCTCGACCTGCGCCGTCCGGAAATGCAGAAGATGATGCGCACCCGCATCCGTCTGGTGCAGTCGCTGCGCCGCTGGCTCGACGCGCGTAATTTCCAGGACATCGAAACCCCGATCCTGACCAAGGCCACGCCCGAAGGCGCGCGCGACTTCCTGGTCCCGGCGCGCATGCACCCGGGCGAGTTCTACGCGTTGCCGCAGTCGCCGCAGTTGTTCAAGCAGATCCTGATGGTGGCCGGCTTCGACCGCTACTATCAAATCGCGCGCTGCTTCCGCGACGAAGCGCTGCGCGCCGACCGCCAGCTCGAATTCACCCAGCTCGACATGGAGTTCGCCTGGGTGTCCGAGCGCGACGTGCAGGACACGGTCGAGGACATGATCCGGGTGGTGTTCAAGGAAACCATCGAGGTCGAACTCGACGCGCAGTTCCCGCGCATGACCTACGCCGAGGCGATGCGTCGCTACGGTTCGGACAAGCCCGATCTGCGCATCGACCTGGAATTCGTCGATATCGCTGAGCTGGTCAAGAGCTGCGAATTCAAGGTCTTCACCGACTGGGCCAATCACGCCGATGGCCGCGTGATCGCATTGCGCGCGCCGGGCGCCGCGGGCTGGTCGCGCAAGCAGATCGACGAAGCCGGCGCGCATGCCGCCAAGTACGGCGCCAAGGGCCTGGCGTGGATGAAGATCGAAGACGCGAGCAAGGGCCGCGAAGGCATCAACTCGCCGATCGCCAAGTTCCTCGACGACGCGACGCTTGCGAAGATCGTCGAAGCCAGCGGCGCACAGACCGGCGACGCGATCTTCTTCGGCGCGGCCGATTACAAGACCGCCAGCGATTTCATGGGCGCGTTGCGCCTGAAGCTCGGCAAGGACCTCAACCTGATTCAGGACGGCTGGAAGCCGTTGTGGGTCACCGATTTCCCGATGTTCGAATGGGACGAAGAGGCGCAGCGTTACGTCGCCTTGCATCATCCCTTCACCGCGCCCGCGGTGGACGACATCGCCGACTTGCGCGCCAACGCCAAGACCGCGGTGTCGCGCGGTTACGACATGGTGCTCAACGGCAACGAGATCGGCGGCGGTTCGATCCGCATCCATCGTCCGCAGATGCAGTCGGCCGTGTTCGACCTGCTCGGCATCGGCGCGGAAGAGGCCGAGGGTAAGTTCGGTTTCCTGCTCGACGCGCTCAAGTACGGCGCGCCGCCGCACGGCGGCATCGCCTTCGGCATCGACCGCATCGCCGCGCTGATGGCCGGCACCGAGTCGATCCGCGACGTAATCGCGTTCCCGAAGACCACCACCGCGCAATGCCTGATGACTGGCGCGCCGTCGCCGATCCCGGACGCGCAGCTGGCCGAGGTGCATGTGATGGTGCGGCCGAAGAAAGATTCGGCCTGATCGGGCCGCGCCGGGCTTGATCCGGCGCTGATCGATGCATCGATCCGGCTTCGTGCCGGGTCGGTGCTTCGACGGAATCCGATTCGATCGGAGCCGATCTGATTCGGATGATCCGATTCGAATGACCAGATTAGATTGACCTGTGTCGATCCGAGCCGTTGCCGCGCCGACACACTGTCGTCCCACGCGAGGCGTTATGACCAGCGAAACCCCGCAGTTCTCGATCCGCCGCGCCGTCGTCGCCGACGCGGCCACCGTGGCCGACATCGCCGCGCGCACTTTCGTCGAAACTTTCGGCGACCTGTATCCGCCCGAGGATCTGGCCTTCTTCCTCAAGGACAGCTACTCGGTCGAGAAGCAGGCGGTGATCCTGTCGCACCCGGATTACGCGATCTTCCTGCTCGAGCGCGACGGCATCGTCGTCGGCCACGCCGCGGCCGGGCCGTGCGGCCTGCCGCATCCGCAAGTCGCCCCGGGCGACGGCGAGCTAAAGCGCCTGTACGTACTGCGCGAGGCGCAGAACGGCGGCTGGGGCGCGCGTCTGTTCGACACGGTTTTGGCTTGGCTCGAGCGCGAAGGTCCGCGCACTTTGTGGATCGGGGTGTGGTCGGAGAATTTCGGTGCGCAGCGGTTCTATGGGCGCTATGGGTTCGAGAAGGCCGGCGAGTACGAATTCATCGTGGGCGGGACGCGGGATCATGAGTTCATCTTGCGGCGCAATGCGGTGAGATGATTTTGGTCGGCTCGATGTCCTCTGTGCATCGTCATTCGTTTGGCTTGAATCCCTGTCCGCGAGTGGCGAGCATCCTTGCGCTTTCGCCTTGTTCTTGAATTTGGCGGTGTCTCAGCTTCAGATAAGCTCGGCCTCGGCTTGAGTTTTAGCTTGAGCTTGAAGCCGTGCAGTTCATCCAGCGCTGCGAGGCTTGTAACTCGCGTTAGCAAC
>NZ_LMHM01000001.1:38959-39033 GCF_001427785.1 Lysobacter sp. Root690 | reverse complement strand
TTACCTTTCTTTTGTCGCTTTTGACAAAAGAAAGTAACTCGGCCGCTTGCGGACGAAAGCTGTCGCCTTTGCCT
>NZ_LMHM01000001.1:0-38766 GCF_001427785.1 Lysobacter sp. Root690 | reverse complement strand
CTAAAGCAACAAAAGAAAGGTAACCAAAGAAAAATGCTTTTTTGTGAATCAAGTGCCCGCAAGTTCGGANGACATCCATGTCCCGGTGGCGCACGGCGTGCATCCTGCACGCCGCCCTTCGGGTGTGCTTTTGTTCTCGCGAATCAGCGACTTCGCAGCGCTGGATGAACTGCGCGGCTTCAAGCTCAAGCAAAAGCTTCATGGCTTACCTGTCGGAGCGGCGCGAGCCGCGACCACGCCGCAGCGGCTACGACGAGCCTAATGCCACCTCAAGCCGTCATCCCCGCGAAGGCGGGGATCCAGGGCTCCATCGCGGCATTCCTATGAAGTCGAGCGCACGCATGAACACGCGGCGTGCATGCATTCGCAACCATATCCATCACGGCCGAACGAAAACCAAAACCCCAAAACGAAACAGCCCTCCCTCGCCTGCGCGAGAGAGGGCCGCATAGGCAAAGCAACCCGAACCTCAGCGCCCGTCGAGCAACACGTTCAACGTCGTCGCATCCAACGCGCCCTGCTTCTGCCCAAGCTTGAGCAACATAGCCTCCAGATCGCCCGCGGCGGCCGACGTGCGCGTCGACGCCGTCGCCGACTTCAGCTCGGTCGCCGGCGCGGTGTCGATACGCACCTGCCGGCCCTTGATCACCAACGGCTGCGGCTTGGCCTTGGCACTCGAGCCGCCGACGTGTTCGATCAGGATGCCGTTGTAGCCCAGCACCGGGTCGGGCGCGGCGCCGGACTGCGCGGGCGCGGCCATCGCATCGGCCAGGCGGGTTTCGATCGCGCGCAGCGAGGCCGCGTCGGTCACGGTGATGGTCGGGTCGGGGCGACCGGAATAGACCAGGTAGGTGATCTTCACTCCGGGCGCGTCGGCGGCCAGGGCGAAGGCGGGCGCGGCCAGCAACAACAGGCCGGCGAACAGGGTCTTGAGCGAGCGCTGAGACATGGATCCTCCGTGAGCCGCGAACTGGGATGAGGCGCGTGCGGTCGGTCGACGCTTAGTTGATCTGTTCATGGCCGCTGCCCTCGATGCTGTCGGACCACACGCGGAAGAATCCGCAGAAATCCGTGTAGGCGCCGCGATTGGCGGTGCGCGGGTCGGTGATCTCGTTGCCGGAATTGTCGCGGTTGGTCGCCGCGGTGCCGCCGGGTTTGTGGGTCCACTTGTTGTTGGCGTCGCGCCGGTACCAGTGATAGTCGTAGTTGGGTCCGACCACCAGTGCGGCGATGTTCTTGTAGCTGCTGGCGTTTATCAGCGTGTCGGCGACCGGTTCCAGGCCGTCGCGCACCGCCGCGGCATGCACCGCGGCGCAGGTGATCGAGCTGTACATCGAGCCGGCGGCGCGGCCGGGCTGGGCGAAGGTGTTGGTGGCGCGCGCGTTGGCGTAGTTGTAGCAGTTGTTGTTGCGCTGGCGGGTGCTGCCGTCGTTCCAGTAGGTCGGCTGATAGGTGGTGCGGCCCGGGGCCATGATGTCGCCCAGGCCGCCGCTGGCGTCGGCCGGCAGCGCGCGGTTGTAGACCAGCACTTCGTCGGCGCGGTCGTTGAAGCGGTAGGACGGGATGCTCATGTGCCCGCCGATCTGGAACGGCAGGGCGGTGTTGTCGATGTTGGCCAGCATCGGCGAGGGCTGCGTGGTGGCGCGGCGGCCGTCGATATAGAACGAGATCGTGTACGGCGCGCTGCTGCGATTGACCACCGCGGCGATGTGATGCCAGCGGTTCGGCGACATCGTCAGGCTGCCGTCGGAGACGTAGTTGGCCCAGGTGGTGCCGTCGTTGAGTTGCAGCAACACATTGCGGCCCTGGTCGACCCCGAACGCATAACCGCGACCGCTGCCGCCGCCGCGGTTTTCGATCAGGGTCTTGACTCCCGATGACGTCGGCGCGGCCATGCGGATCCAGGCGGCGAGGGTGAAGCTGCCGGTGCCGAAGTTGAGATTCGACGAATTCGGCACTTCCACATACTTGCCACCGCTCAGATCAGCCGACGTGCCCAGCCAGCCCCACGACGATGCGGTACCGCCGAGCACCGTGCCGTTGCGGGCGTAACCGCTGGTGTCGTAGGCGGTGTTGCCCGACAGGTCCAGATGCCACTCGCCGACCAGGCCGTTGGTGACCCGCGGTGGCGCCGCGTAGGCGGCGAGCGAAGGCGCGAGCGCGAGGCTCAGCGCCAGGAACCATGACGATCGATTCATACCGACTCCCTGGTGATCGCCCACGTCGGGCGTGGCGGGAATCTAGAAGCCGGATCGGGCCGCGACCGTGACTGCGCGCGCGGATCGCGCCGGTGTCATCGTTCCCGCTTATTGCGCTTCGCGCTTATGTGAGCGGCGGCGGCTTTGGAGCGGACCTGCGGGGTGAATGGTGCCGGGCTGTGTAGTTTTTTTGGTGCAACCGAATTACGTCCGTCAGGCGGCATCTGTGACATTCAGCGGCGGCGCCTTTCGATCGGTTCAAATCTGCCGGTGCTACGCCGATAACGAAGTATCTAGGCGGAACATCCCCCGCCAATAAACCTTACGAATCCTAGTAGCGGAGAAGGACGCGCGAGGAATCGTCTGGCTTCGTGCATTTGTCGCGATGAAGCCCTGGATCCCCGCCTTCGCGGGGATGACGGCTGGGGTGAGATTTTCGTCGTGGTCGCAGTGGCGCGGTCGCGGCTTGCGCCGCTCCTACAGGTAGGCCATGTGGCTTTCGTTTGAGTTCGAAGTCTCGCATTTCATCCAGCGCTGCGAAGCCACTGACTCGCGAGAACAAAAGCACACCCGAAGGGCGGCGCACAGGGATGTGCGCCGTGCGCCACCGGGACAGGATGTCCCGTGTGGCGCATGCCTGCGTCGGCACCGATCGTGCGGGCTCTTGATTCACAACAAAGCATTTTTCTTTGGTTACCTTTTGACCGAAGGGAATCCAGGCGGACTTTTGTTGCTTATGACAAAAGAAAGTAACCCGCCGCTTCAGCGGCGGAAGCTTTTGATCTGCTTAAAACTCTGAAAGCCTCAAAGCCTCAAAGCCTCAAAGCCTCAAAGCCTCAAAGCCCAATCATCTTCAATAAAAAACGAAACCGGAAAACCCAATGAATTGCCCGGCAATGGGCGGCAGCACTTCCGCGAGAGCAACCGCGTCAATAAGTCACCGACAGCCAAACCCATCCCGAATACACAACAGCTCGATGAAAAGCGGGCCGGCGTCCGAGGGATTACGCCGGCCCGCTCATTCAATGGTCGACCGCCGCCGCAGCGACAGTCACCGTCCCCAAGCTCAAGCGTCCACTGGTGTCGCGCCCCACGTTCTGCGGCGCGATGCCCGGCCGCTCACGCCAACTGTCCGCGAACGCCAGGCGCAAGCTATAGCTGCCCGGCGCCAACGAAGCCGGCACCGTGGTCGCACTGACCTGAGTGCTGGCCGCCGCGCCCGGCAACAACGCATTCAACGGAAAATCGAACGCCGCGCGAGCGCGCGTCGCGCCACTCGCATCGACCCAGTGCAGTTCGGTCTGATAGACGTGATACAGCGGCGCCGAACCGGTGTTCTCGACGCTGAGCGTGACCGAGATCGGCGCGCCCGCGCGCATCGCATCGGGCCACACCGCTTGGCGCACGGTGAATTCGTAACCGAGCGCGCGCTTGATCGTGCGCATCTTGGCCGGGAACCCGCTGCCGGTGTTTTCGTGCTGACCGGCCGGGCCGAGCCAGCTGAAGTGATAACGCTTGAGCAGATCGACGATGTCGGCGGTGCGCGAGGTCCAAGTCTTCTTCTGGTCGGCGTACGGGCTTTCGCCGCCGATCGGGTTGTGCTTCCAGTTCTCGCGAGCGGCCGGAATCTCGTTGCGGAAACCCCATTCCAGATTCCACCAACCGGTGTCGTCGCAGCGCGGCAGCTTCGGGCTGTAGGCGTTGCACATCGCGGTGAACGACGGGAAGAAGTCTTCGCTGATGCCGAAGTTCGTCCCGTCCAGATCGCTGCTGCGCGCGTAGCGGGTATGCACCGGCGTGAGCGTGAACGCGGCCGCGTAAGCGTTGCGCACCAGCGCGCGCGTGGTCGCGTCGGGCTCCCAGGCTTCGCAGCCGGAGGTATGCCATTCGCCCCAGAAGCCGAGCAGGCCGACGTGGATCGCGGTGATGCGCGGGTCGCCGTCGTAGCGGCGGCCGAAGGCCTGGACGAACTGCTGCAGCTGCTGGCGCATCGCCGGTGAGTTGTACTCCGGCGCGCGTCCGGGGCCGTCGCCGCCGCAACTGGCGTAATCGTGCGCGGCGATGTTGAGCGGCGCGAGTTCCAGGAATCGCGGGTAATCGCGTTCGAGCTGACCTTCGGTCTTGTCGAAATAGAAGCTGATGTTGTTGGACACGCCGTCGGGATAGTCGGCGACCGGGCGCAGCACGAAGGTCGCGTTCGGGTTTTCCTTGAGGATCGGTTCGAGATGGCGCTTCTCGAAACCGGCCCAGTCGTACTGTTCGTCGGCGGTTTCGATTTCGCGCCACGGCACGTAGATCTGGTACATCGACGCGCCGTAGTGATTGTCGGGCAGGCCGCCGTCGGCGCCGACGGTGGTGCCCCACAACAGGAAACCGCGATGCGGGTTGGACAGGTCGTCGTTGCTTTGCGCGGGCCGCAGTTCGCCGCAATGCGCGGGCGTCATCGGCGACATCGAGGCCGCGGCGAGCAACGCCGCGGCCAGGATGCCGACGAGAGGCGGGGCAGGGTATCGCAGGCGCATGTTCGGTCCGCGAAACAGGGGGGAGGTGGCGCGCATCCTGGAGCGCGATCGCAATAGAGAGTTGGCGCGTGATCACATTCCGGCGTGTCGAATGTTTTTATGTTCGGCTTCGGCGATGCGCATCACTTTTTGCTTTGAATAAGCATTTCCAAAGGCCTTGACCGGTTTCAGTTGCTACTAATTTTTTCCGGTCGCTGCTCACGCGCGGCTTGTCGCTACAAGCAGTGGCGCGAATGCGATGCGCGGTTATTCGTCGATTCGATTCAATGGCCGTTCGCACCGCTGCCGAGTCGCAGCGGCGAGCGCCGAGGCCACACCCGCGATCGCAACCTGACCGGCGCTTGAAGCCGCGGGGTCCCGCGCTGAGCGGGGCGCTTGGATCGCAAGCGCGCGGCCCGATGTCTATGCTGGATCGAACGGACGCGAGAAACGCAGATGGCAAAACCGACCGACACCCGCAAAGTGTTGCTGCTGCACGGCATCTGGATGCCCGGCGTGTCGATGGCCTGGCTCGGCGCGCGGCTGGCCGCGGCCGGTTTCGAGCCCGAAGTGTTCGCCTACCCCGGGGCCGGCGGCGGCCCGGAGGTGACCCTGCCGCGGCTGGCCGAACGGCTGCGGCGCGAACCGGTCCACGTGCTCGCCCACAGCCTGGGCGGTTTGATCACCCTGACCGCATTGCGCGAACACCCCGAGCTGCCGGTGAAACGGGTGGTCTGCCTGGGCTCGCCGCTGTGCGGCAGTTCCGCCGCCGACGGCCTGGCCCGGCATGCCTGGAGCGCGCCGATGCTCGGCCGCGCCGCGCAACTGCTGCAGGCCGGTTGCCCGCCGTGGCAGGGCGCGGCGCAGATTGGCCTGATCGCCGGCTGCAGCCCGCGCGGCCTGGGCCGCTATTTCGGCCGTTTCGACGGCGACAGCGACGGCACCGTGGCGGTGTCGGAGACGCGCCTGCCCGGTCTGGCCGCGCACGAGGTGATCGAAGCCAGCCACAGTGGGTTGCTGTTTTCGGCTCAGGCCGCGCGCATGGCCGAGACCTTCTTTCGCCTCGGCCGCTTCGCCGACTGAGGCGGGGCGGGCCTGCGCGGTCGCTGGTTCAGTCGCGCGCGGCCCGGCGGACGGCGGCTTTCGGCCCGGCGCGAGCCCGGTTTGGCGGCCCGACCGGGATAAACCCAAACCCGCCGAGCGAAAACCGCATTCCATGCCCCGGCGGACAGGCCCGATCGAGTAAAATCGCCGGCTTGTTCACACAACACGTCCGGTCACGCCATGGGTAGAGGTCCTTCGATCGAAGCACGCAAGAACGCCGAAGACGCGCGTCGCGGCAAGATCTTCACCAAGATCATCCGCGAAATCAGCGTCGCGGCGCGTTCCGGCGGCGGCGATCCCAACAGCAACCCGCGGCTGCGCAGCGCCATCGACAAGGGCCTGTCGGCGAACATGACCAAGGACGTGATCGAGCGCGCGGTCAAGAAAGCCACCGGCGCGCTGGAAGGCGTGGAATACGAGGAAATCCGCTACGAGGGCTACGCCCCGGGCGGCGTGGCGGTGATCGTCGACTGCCTGACCGACAACAAGGTCCGCACCGTCGCCGATGTGCGTCATGCGTTCGGCAAGTTTGGCGGCAACCTCGGCACCGACGGCTCGGTGTCCTTCATGTTCGCCAAGCGCGGCGTGCTGTGGTTCGACGCCGGTTCGGACGAAGAAAAGATCACCGAAGTGGCGATCGAGGCCGGCGCCGACGACGTGGTGGTCTACCCCGAGGACGGTTCAATCGACGTGCTGACCGCGCCGGACGCGTTCGAGGCGGTCAAGGCGGCGATGGAAGCGGCCGGGCTGAGCCCGGGCGAGGCCCAGGTCACCCTGCGCGCCGACAACAACATCGCCGTCGCCGGCGAAACCGGCCAGCAGGTGGTCAAGCTGCTGAACTGGCTGGAAGACATCGACGACGTGCAGAACGTGTATTCGAACGCGGATCTGGCTGAAGACGCATATGTCTGAGGCCGGGATTCGGGAATCGGGATTCGGCAGTCGGGCAAAGCAACGGCTTTGGCTCGCCGATGACCGGCCGATTGCGATGGGTTCCTGAAGCCCGCGATGTCGATTCCCGATTCCCCATTCCCGATTCCCGCTGGCGCCACCCGCATCCTCGGCATCGACCCGGGCTCGCAGCGCACCGGCCTGGGCGTGATCGACGTGAGCGGCGACGGGCGCTGCGTGTTCGTGCATGCGCGCGCGCTCAAGCTGCTCGACGCCGACGACTTTCCGTCGCGGCTGGGCCTGCTGTGCGAGGGGCTGGAAGCGGCGCTGGACGAATTTCAGCCGCAGCAGGTCGCGATCGAAACCGTGTTCATGGACAAATCCGCGATGTCGGCGCTCAAGCTCGGCCATGCCCGCGGCGCGGCGCTGGCGACGGTGGTGCGGCGGCGGATTCCGATCAGCGAGTACGCGCCGCGGGTGATCAAGCAGTCGCTGGTCGGGCGCGGCGCGGCCGACAAGCAACAGGTCCAGCACATGGTGCGGCTGTTGCTGAATATTCCCGAAGTGAAGCTGCAGGCCGACGCCGCCGACGCGCTTGCGGTGGCGCTGACCCATGCCCACATGAGTGCTACCGCGCGGCGAACCGGCATTTCCACCCTCGATCTGCGCAGGCGCGGGACCTGAGTGAGCGCCGCCTTGCGCCAGCTCGCCGCCGTTACCGTCGCCGTCGCCGCCCAATGCGATGCGGTCGCGTCGTCGTTGCCGCGGTGGGTAGGGACTCGCGGCTGCGTTCGCGTTGTGGCTGACGTCGCCGGGTGTTTTGTCGGCGGGTATTTCGTTTCTTGCGTGCGACGCGCCGTCCTGCGGGCCGGCGGGTCGCCGATCCTATTGGGAGTTCGCGCGTGATCGGTCGTCTCAAAGGCATCATCGTGCACAAGCAGCCGCCGTGGCTGGTGGTCGACGTCCATGGCGTGGGCTACGAGCTGGAAGCGCCGATGAGCACGTTCTATGACCTGCCCGAACTCGGCCGCGAAGTGGCCTTGTTCACCCACTACGCGCAGAAGGAAGACAGCGTGTCGCTGTACGGCTTCCTGCGCGAGGCCGAGCGGCGCCTGTTCCGCGATGTGCAGCGGGTCAGCGGCATCGGCGCGAAGATCGCGCTGGCGGTGCTGTCGGGCGTGCCGGTCGAGGAATTCGCGCGCCTGGTCCAGGCGGGCGATGTGACCGCGCTGACCCGCATCCCCGGCATCGGCAAGAAGACCGCCGAACGCATGGTGGTCGAACTGCGCGACCGCGCCGCCGACCTGGCCGGCTCCGGCGCCACCTTCACCAGCGCCGGCGTGCCGGCCGATCCGCAGAGCGAAGCCACCGTCGCCCTGCAGCAACTGGGCTACAAACCGGTCGAAGCCGCGCGCATGGCGCGCGAAGCGACCGCCGCCGGCGACGATGCCGCCGCCATCATCCGCAAAGCGCTAAAGTCCGCGCTTCGTTGAGCCAAGGCGGGTCCCCGCCCCGGAACCACGCGACATGTCCTCCACTGTTCCTTCGTCCCACGGCAAGCGCGGCCACACGGCCGGCAACGGCTCGCACCATCACGGCACCAAGAAGGGCTTGCCCGGATTGGTCGTGGGCGCGATCGGGGTCGTGTTCGGCGACATCGGCACCAGCCCGCTGTACACGCTCAAGGAAGCGTTCTCGCCGCATTTCGGCCTGACCGGCAACCACGACACCGTGCTCGGCATTCTGTCGCTGGTGTTCTGGGCGCTGATGATCGTGGTCACGCTGAAGTACGTGACCATCATCATGCGCGCCGACAACGACGGCGAAGGCGGGATCATGGCGCTGATGACCCTGGCCCAGCGCACCCTGGCCAAGGGCGGGCGCTCGGCTTATGTGGTCGGCATCCTCGGCATCTTCGGCGCGTCGCTGTTCTTCGGCGACAGCGTGATCACCCCGGCGATCTCGGTGCTCGGCGCGGTCGAAGGCCTGGAGGTCGCCGCGCCCGGACTGCATCGCTTCATCGTGCCGATCACCGTGGTGATCCTGGTGATGGTGTTCCTCGCCCAACGCTTCGGTACCGAAAAGGTCGGCAAGGTGTTCGGGCCGATCACCATGGTCTGGTTCGTGTCGCTGGCGGCGATCGGCATCCACAACATCATCCAGGGCCCGGAAGTGTTCAAGGCGCTGAACCCGTGGTGGGCGCTGCGCTTCTTCATGGAACACGGCTCGCATTCGGTGCTGATCCTCGGCGCGGTGGTGCTGGCGGTGACCGGCGGCGAAGCGCTGTACGCCGACATGGGCCACTTCGGCGCCAAGCCCATCCGCTACGCCTGGTACACCATGGTGTTGCCGTGCCTGATGCTCAATTACCTGGGCCAGGGCGCGTTCGTGCTGCATCACCCCGAGGCGGTCAAGAACCCGTTCTTCGAAGCGGTGCCGTCGTGGGCGCTGTACCCGATGATCGTGCTGGCGACGATGGCCGCGGTGATCGCGTCCCAAGCCGTCATCACCGGCGCGTATTCGGTCGCGCGCCAGGCCATGCAGTTGGGCTACATCCCGCGCATGCAGATCAAGCACACCTCCAGCGACACCATCGGCCAGATCTACGTGCCCTACATCAACTGGGTGCTGGCGATCACGGTGATCGGCGTGGTCCTGGCGTTCCGCAGTTCGACCGCGCTGGCCACCGCGTATGGCATTTCGGTCGCGACCACGATGCTGATCGATACCTTGCTGCTCGCCCTGGTCGCGCGCGCGCTGTGGCCGCGCTGGCGCAAGTGGGTGCTGCCGCTGTGCGTGGTGTTCTTCGTCGTCGACGTCGGTTTCGTGATCGCCAATGGCGCCAAATTCTTCCAGGGCGCGTGGTTCCCGGTGGTGCTCGGCCTGGTGGTGTTCACCCTGCTGCGCACCTGGCGCCGCGGCCGCGAGCTGCTGCACGAGGAAGTACGCAAGGAAGGCATCCAGCTCGATAGCTTCCTGCCCGGCCTGATGCTGGCACCGCCGGCGCGCGTGCCCGGCACCGCGGTGTTCATGACCGCCGACAAGGGCGTGGTGCCGCATGCGCTGCTGCACAATCTCAAGCACAACAAGGTACTGCACGAACGTAACGTGTTCCTGACCGTGGAAACCCTCGGCGTGCCGTACGCGCCCAAGGACAAGCGGCTCAAGATCGAGGCGATCGGCAACGATTTCTATCGCGTGCTGATCCGCTTCGGCTTCATGGAAGTGCCCGACGTGCCGCTGGCGCTGATGCGCTCGTGCGATGCCGGCGGCATCTATTTCGACCCGATGGACACCACCTATTTCGCCAGCCGCGAAACCGTGGTGGCCAGCCGCCACCGCGGCATGCCGATCTGGCGCGACCGCCTGTTCGCCTTCATGCACCGCAATGCCGCGCCGGCGACCGGGTTCTTCCGGATTCCGGGCAACCGGCTGGTCGAGCTGGGCGCGCAGGTCGAGATCTGAGTACGGCGCGCCGCTATCCGGGGCCCTGCTGAAAGGCGGGCGCTCCGGTTCGACCTGCGCGGTTCGACCTGCGCCGCATCGGCGTCATCCGCAAACCGCTAGAGTTCACCCTTCGCCCGCCGGCCCGCCGCGCGGGCTCCTGCCGCCATACCTTCAGGAAGGCGCATGTCCGCGAACGAGCCGTCCCATCCCCAGACCGGCCACGGCACCGGCCACGCCAAGACCGGCATGGCCGGCTTGGTCGCCGGCGCGATCGGCGTGGTCTTCGGCGACATCGGCACCAGCCCGCTGTACACCTTGAAGGAAGCGTTCTCGCCGCACTACGGCCTGATCCCCAACGAACACACCGTGCTCGGCATCCTGTCGCTGGTGTTCTGGTCGCTGATGATCGTGGTGACGTTCAAGTACGTGGCGGTGATCATGCGCGCCGACAACGACGGCGAGGGCGGGATCATGGCCCTGACCGCGCTCACCCAGCGCACGCTCAAGCACAACCCGCGCGGGGTCTACATCGTCGGCATTCTTGGCATCTTCGGCGCCTCGCTGTTTTTCGGCGACGGCGTGATCACCCCGGCGATCTCGGTGCTGTCGGCGGTCGAAGGCCTGCAGGTGGCGGCGCCGCATCTGGACCATTTCGTCGTGCCGATCACCGTGGTCGTGCTGGTGCTGGTGTTCCTGGCCCAGCGCTTCGGTACCGCGAACGTCGGCAAGGCGTTCGGCCCGGTCATGATCGTGTGGTTCCTCGTGCTCGGCGCCATAGGTGTCTACAACATCGTCGAGGCGCCGCAGGTGACCAAGGCGCTGAACCCGATCTGGGGCGTGCGCTTTTTCATGGAACACAACTGGCATGCGGTGTTCGTGCTTGGCGCGGTGGTGTTGGCGGTGACCGGCGGTGAAGCGCTGTACGCCGACATGGGGCATTTCGGCAAATGGCCGATCCGCCTGGCCTGGACCTATTTCGCGCTGCCCGCCTTGACCTTGAACTACCTCGGCCAGGGCGCGCTGATGCTCAACAAGCCCAGCGCGGTCGGCAATCCGTTCTTCGAAGCGGTGCCGCAATGGGCGCTGTTTCCGATGATCGGCCTGGCCACCGCGGCGACCGTGATCGCCTCGCAGGCGGTCATCACCGGCGCGTATTCGGTCGCGCGCCAGGCCATGCAGTTGGGTTACATCCCGCGCATGCAGATCAAGCACACCTCACGCGACACCATCGGCCAGATCTATATTCCGGCGGTCAACTGGATGCTGCTGGCGCTGGTGATCGTGTCGGTGGTCGGTTTCGGCAGTTCGACCGCGCTGGCCACCGCCTACGGCGTATCGGTGACCGGCACCATGCTGATCACCAGCGTGCTGATGATCATCTACCTGCGCGCCAACACCAAGGTGCCGGCGCCGTTGTTCTGGCTGCTCGCGGCGATGTTCGTGCTGGTCGATGCCGCGTTTTTCTACGCCAACATCATCAAGTTCATGGACGGCGCCTGGTTCCCGCTGCTGCTCGGGGTGATCCTGTTCACCATGATGCGCACCTGGCGCCGCGGCCGCGCGCTGCTGCTCGAAGAAGTGCGCAAGGAAGGCATCGCCCTCGACACGTTCCTGCCCGGGCTGATGCTGGCGCCGCCGGTGCGGGTGCCGGGCACGGCGATCTTCATGACCGCCGACAAGGACGTGGTGCCGCACGGTTTGATGCATAACCTCAAGCACAACAAGGTGCTGCATCAGCGCAACGTGTTCCTGACCGTGCATACGCTCGGCGTGCCGTACGCGCCGCCGGAAAAACGGCTGAAGATCGAGGCGATCGGCAACGATTTCTACCGCGTGCTGATCCGCTTCGGCTTCATGGAAGTCCACGACGTGCCGCTGGCGCTGATGCGCTCGTGCGATGCCGGCGGGGTGTATTTCGACCCGATGGAAACGACGTATTTCGCCAGCCGCGAGACCGTCGTCGCCGGCCGCCACCGCGGCATGCCGATCTGGCGCGATCGCCTGTTCGCCTTCATGCACCGCAACGCCGCGCCGGCGACCGGGTTCTTCCATATTCCCGGCAACCGGCTGGTCGAACTGGGCGCGCAGGTGGAGATCTGAAATGAGCGCTGGTTCCTCGTTGCAGTGGATGGTGTACGGCCGCGCGCCGACGCTGGAAACCTTCTGGGACGAGGAACTCAATCTGGGCCGGGTGGCGGCGACGGACGAGGCCATCGCTGAATTGGAAGCGCGGCTGGGCATCGTCTTGCCGGCCTGGTTGCGCACGCTGTATGCGCGCTACAACGGCGGTGCGGTGCGAATGGCGCGCGGTGAGTCGATCGAACAACCGGGCGAGTGGCTCAAGGCCGAATGGCTGATTCCGCGCGCGCGCCTGCTGCCGCTGCACGAATGGTTTTCCTTCGCGCAACTGCGCGCCCGCGAAGGCTATCGCGACGATGCCTACGCCGCGCTCGCCGCGGACGACCGTCGCCTGATCGCCATCGCGATCGACGAGCACAACAAGACCTTGTGCCTGGATTATTCGGCCGGCAGCGAGCCGATGATCGTGTTGACCGATCAGCAACGGCGCTTGCGTGAGTACGACGATGCCGCTCCCTGGCTCGCCGATCTGGTCGATCTGCAGTACTGGAACCCGGCGCTGCAGGCGCGGCACGACCCGGCCGCGACCTTGCACTGGCGGCCCGAGCCGCCGGGCCTGGACACGTTCTGGAGCGGCCCGGGCTTCTGGGACGACGCCAGCGGCGCGCCGGCGCCGGCCGATGCGATCGCCGCCGCCGAAACCCGCCTGGGCGTGCGCCTGCCGGCCTTGCTGCGCGCGCTGTATCGGCGCCAGGACGGCGGTTACACCCGGTTCGAGTGGGCGCCGCTGCGACGCCATCCTTCGTCGCATTTTTACGACTGGGAAAGCGTCGTCCCCGACCGCTACCTCAGTTCGCTCGCCCATCTGCGCACCCTGGCCGATGTGGCGAGCGACTTCCAGGACGGCGCCGAGCTGTGGAGCTTCGCCCGGATGCACGCGCATTGCGAGCGCATCGTGGTGCTGGCGATGCACGGCATCAACTGGATGCTGTGCCTGGACTACCGCGAACGCGGGCCGGAGCACGAGCCCGACGTGGTCTACTTCGAATACTTCGACGAGTTGATCCCGCGCTATCGCGCGCGCGATTTCGACTGCTTCTTCGCCGATCTGCGCCAGGGCGAGCTGGACTGATTCGCCGGTTGCGGCGTCGCCGTGCTTGCTTCGAAAGGGGCAGGGGAGACCTCGCTCGCGATCCTGGCCGTTCCGCGGCGCTCATCCGCCCTCGCTCCGCCCGGCCCGCCGGCCGCCGGCTCTCAGTCCTCGGCCAAAGAGGGCGAATTTCCGACGGCCATGCGAACATAGGGCCATGAACGATCCGCGCATCATCGCCCCAGGCGCCACCCGCGAGGACGACGCCATAGAGGCGTCGATCCGGCCCAAGCGTCTGGACGAATACCTCGGCCAGCAGCCGGTGCGCGAGCAGCTCAAGATCTACATCGAAGCGGCCAAGCAGCGCGGCGAGGCGATGGATCACGTGCTGATCTTCGGCCCGCCCGGCCTGGGCAAGACCACCTTGAGCCACGTCATCGCCAACGAACTGGGCGTCAACCTGCGCCAGACCTCCGGCCCGGTGATCGAAAAGGCCGGCGACCTGGCCGCGCTGCTGACCAACCTGCAGCCGCACGACGTGCTGTTCGTCGACGAAATCCACCGTCTTTCGCCGGTGGTCGAGGAAATCCTCTACCCGGCGATGGAGGACTACCAGATCGACATCATGATCGGCGAAGGCCCCGCCGCGCGTTCGATCAAGCTCGACCTGCCGCCGTTCACCCTGATCGGCGCGACCACCCGCGCCGGCCTGCTGACCGCGCCGCTGCGCGACCGTTTCGGCATCACCCAGCGGCTGGAGTTTTACAACGCCGAGGAACTGACCCGGATCGTGCGTCGCTCCTCGCAGATCCTCGGCATCGCCTGCGCGCCCGAGGGCGCGGCGGAAATCGCCCGGCGTTCGCGCGGCACCCCGCGCATCGCCAATCGCCTGCTGCGGCGGGTGCGCGATTACGCCCAGGTCCGCGCCGGCGGTTTCATCGACCGTGACGTCGCCGATGCGGCGATGCTGATGCTCAAGATCGATCCGGAGGGGTTCGACGACCTCGACCGGCGCCTGCTGCGGACCATCATCGAATCCTTCGACGGCGGCCCGGTCGGGGTGGAATCGCTGGCCGCCGCGCTCAGCGAGGAACGCGGCACGCTCGAGGACGTGATCGAACCGTTCCTGATCCAGCAGGGCTATCTGATCCGCACCGCGCGCGGCCGCATGGCCACGCCCAAGGCCTATCGCTTGATGGGCCTGAAACCGCGGGTGGAAAACGTCAGCCTGTTCGACCAGGAGCCCGAGGCATGAGTGTCGCGGCGATGGCGCAAGGAGCTCGCTCTTGACCAGCGAATCCCCAACCCCGAATCCCGAATCCCGGCTATTCAGTTGGCCGACACGCGTGTATTGGGAAGATACCGACGCGGGCGGTCTGGTCTATCACGCCCAGTACCTGGCGTTCCTGGAGCGCGCGCGGACCGAATGGGTGCGCGCGCTCGGATATGGCCAGGACGGTCTGCGCCACGATCACGGGCTGCTGTTCGTGGTCGCCGGCATGCAGATCGGCTTCCTCAAACCGGCGCGACTGGACGATGCGCTGGAGGTCACGGTGGAACTGCGGCGTTGCCGCCGCGCCAGCCTGATCTTCGCGCAGAGCGTGCTGCGCGGGCCGGATCGGCTGATCAGCGCGGAGGTCCGGGTCGCCGCGGTGGACGCGCAGCATCAGCGTCCCTGCGCGATTCCGCCGGAGCTTTACGCGCAGTTGCTGGCGCGGCAGGTTGCCGGCGACGAGGCCTGAGCCTCGCTCATCGGCGCGCGCCGCATCGGCGTCGCCGGCCGGCGACCGCTGCTTCACTGCGATAATTCATACCGATGATTCACGAAAATCGCCAAGAACATTGCTGAAATAGACTCACCCGCTGCAACCCCACCACCTCCCGCGGCTCGTTACTCCCCACGGACCGCGCAGCCCCACCACAGGCCCGCGCATCGGGCTACGGAGAACCAAGCATGACGTCATCGCTGATCGCGCTTCTGGCCACCACGGTACAAGCCCTGCCGGAGGAAGCCGTGCAGGCCGTGACCGATGGCGCGCAGGCCGCCGGCAAGGCCACCACCGAATTCAGCCTGTGGCCGCTGATCACCAACGCCAGCATCCCGGTCAAGTTCATCATGGCCCTGCTGGTGATCGCCTCGATCACCTCGTGGGTGATCATCTTCCGCAAATGGCGGGTGATCCGGCGCGCGCGCATCGAAGCCGATCATTTCGAAGAACGCTTCTGGTCCGGCGCCGAGCTGTCCAAGCTGTACGCCGGCACCACCGAGCGCAGCCGCAGCGTCGGCGGCCTGGAAGCGATCTTCGAAGCCGGTTTCCGCGAATTCAACCGCATCCGCCAGCGTCGCGGCGTCGACGCGCGCGCTCAGCTCGAAGGCGCCCAGCGGGCGATGCGCGCGACCGGTTCGCGCGAACTCGACGGCCTGGAACACAACCTCGAACTGCTGGCCAACATCGGCTCGACCTCGCCCTACATCGGCCTGGTCGGCACCGTGTTCGGCATCATGGTGACCATGCATTCGCTGGTGTCGGCGTCCAAGCAGGTCGGCATCGCCGACGTCGCGCCGGGCATTTCCGAAGCGCTGCTGGCGACCGCGATGGGCCTGTTCGCGGCGATCCCGGCGGTGTGGGCCTACAACCGCTACGCCACCAGCGTGGAGCGTCTGGCGGTGCGTTACGACGCGTTTTCCGAAGAGTTCTCCTCGATCCTGCAGCGCCAGACCCATCTGGACGAGTGATGCGGGCCGCGTCAACTCACCCGCACTGCCGCCCGCGCCCAGCGCGACCGCTGCGTTCCGCCCCGTGCGAACGCGACGCGTAACCGAGGAACCCCCGTCATGTCCGGCACTGTCGTCCGCCGCCGCAAACGTAAGCTCAAGTCCGAGATCAACGTCGTTCCGTACATCGACGTGATGCTCGTGCTGTTGATCATCTTCATGGTGACCGCGCCGTTGCTCACCCTGGGCATCGACGTCGATCTGCCCAAGTCCAACGCCAAGTCGATCGAGACCAAGAACGACCCGGTGGTGGTGCAGATCGACGACAAGGGCAACTTCTTCCTCGCGGTCAAGGCCGGCAGCAACGAAGCGGTGAGCAAGGAAACCCTGGCGACCAAGGTCGGCGCGCTGGTCAAGCAGAACGGCAATGAAAAGCTGCAGGTCTACATCGCCGGCGACGGCCGTTCGAACTACCAGCCGGTCATGGATGCGATGAACATCCTCAAGGACGCCGGCGTGGAGAAGGTCGGCCTGATGAGCCAGCCCGAGAAGGGCGCGAAGAAATGAGGGAAACCCGCGCCGACACCGTGCAGGCGATCGGGCTGGCCTTGCTGTTGCACGGCCTGCTGATCGCCGCCATTTTCCTGAGCATGCTCTGGAACTGGGACAGCAAGCAGGTGTCCGCGGCGGGCTCGCCGATGTCCTCGGAATTGACCGAAGTCAGCGACCTGTCGGCGGCGATGCAGCGCACCTTGCGCAATCGCCCCAAGCCGGTCGACCCGCTGCCGCAGCCCGAGCCCGAAGACAGCGCGCCGTTGCCGCAGCCGATCCCCGAACCCAAGCCGCAGGACGCGCCCGCGCCGCAGCAGCAATCGCCGCAGGATTTCATTCCGGTGCCGGATGAGACGACGCAGGAGCAGGTGGTCGACACGCCCACGCCGAAGCTCAGCGAAGAACAGAAGATCCAGGAAGCCAAGGCCAAGCAGGAACAGGTCGACCTGACCGAACAGAAGCGCCAGGAAGAGGCGCAGCAGCAGAAGCGCCTGGCCGAGGAGCAGCAGGAGCGCGACAAGGCACTGGAGAAGATCCGCGCCGAACGCGCCAAGCTGCAGAAGCAGAGCGAACTGGCCGAACAGAAGCTGCAGCAGCTCGCCGACGCGCGCGCCAGCCGCGCCAGTCAGAACGTCGCCGCCACCACGCCGACGCCGGGCCCTACCGGCAATCAAGGCGTCGATGCCGGCCTGATGGCGCGTTATCAGGCTGCGATCCAGGAAGCGGTGCTGTCGAAATGGTCGCGTCCCGACACCGTGCCGCTGGGCGCGCGTTGTCGCTTGATCATTCGTCAGTTGCCCGGCGGCCGGGTCAATTCGGCCGAAGTGGTCGAACCGTGTGCCTATGACGAACAAGGCCGGCGTTCGATCGAAGCGGCGGTGCTCAAGGCGCAGCCCTTGCCGTATGCCGGATTCGAATCGGTGTTCAGCCGCCAGCTCAACATCAACTTCACCGCGCAGGATCGCTGAGCATGGACTTATCCGTGGTCGGCCGAAGGGACAGCGCGCGCGCGATCGTCCGCCGCGCGATGGCACTGAGCCTGCTGATCGCGCTGCCGTGGTGCGCGCAGGCGGCCAAGCCATCGAGCCAGACCGCCGAACAGATCACCCGGCAGGGCCAGGCCAGCCAGAGCGCGCAGTTTTGCCAGGCCTATCCCGAACGCTGCGTCGTGCAAAACAACCTGCGCTACGCCGAAGTGCTGCGCGACGCGATCCTGGCCAAATGGAACCCGCCGGCCGGCCTGGCTGCGGACACGAGCTGCATCCTCGACCTGCGCCAGACCTCGGGCGGGCGGGTGGCCTCGGTGCAGGCGGTCGAGCCCTGCGGCTTCGATGCGGCCGGTCGCGACTCCATTGTCGCCGCGGTCCTCAAGGCTCAGCCGCTGCCGTACGAGGGATATGAACAGGTGTTCCGCCCGCAGTTGCGGCTGCAGATCAATGCGCCGGACCCGGACGACGATGCCAAACCCAGCCGCTGGCGCCGGCTTCGCGACCGCGTGGACGCGATCCGCGACCGTTGAGCGAGATCGCGGTCCGCGCAGAAAGTGGAGTCAGAACGTCTTTTAAGGCCGATTTCGTCACCTGATCCAAACATTTACGACCGTTTGGCCGAATGTTCGCATCCGGACCGCAAATTGACCCCGGGTTTTGAGCCCACGTTCACCCACCAGCGTTAACAATGCCGAACCTGAACAAACCCCCGTTGAACCCCACGGAGTGCCGATGAAACGACCCCTGCGCTGGCTGGCTTCACTGCTGGCAGTCCTGCTTCCCTTCGCCGCCGCGGCCCAGCAGCAAGGGTTGGAGATCGATGTCGTCGGCGGCAACGCCTCGGCCCTGCCCATCGCCGTGGTGCCCATGCCCTACCAGGGCGGCGGCGCCGCGCCGCCCACCGATATCGCCGAAGTGGTGCGCAACGACCTCAACCGTTCCGGCCAGTTCCGCGGCCTGCCGGTCGAGCAGATGACCGCCAAGCCGACCAAGGGCAGCGAGATCAGCTATCCGGATTGGCGCGCGCTAAACCAGGACTATCTGGTGGTCGGTCGCGTCGCCGATGCCGGCGCCGGCACCTATCGGGTCGAGTACGAACTGTTCGACGTGGCCAAGCAGCAGCGCCTGCTCGGGTTCGCGCTGACCGCGCGCTCCAACGCGATGCGCGATGTGGCCCATCAGATCGCCGACGCGGTCTACGAGAAGATCACCGGCGTGCGCGGCGCGTTCTTTACCCGTATCGCCTACGTCACCGCTACCGGATTGGGCCGTGGCAGTAACTACGCGCTCATGGTCGCCGACTCCGACGGCTATAACCCGCAGACCGTGGTGCGCTCGCCCGAGCCGCTGCTGTCGCCGTCGTGGAGCCCGGACGGCAACCGCCTGGCTTACGTCAGCTTCGAAGGCGGCAATTCGTCGATCTACATCCAGAACATCGGCACCGGCAGCCGCGAGCTGATCGCCAAGTTCCGCGGCATCAACGGCGCCCCGGCGTTCTCGCCGGACGGCCGCCGCCTGGCCCTGACCCTGTCGCGCAGCGGCAATCCGGAGATCTACGTGATGGATCTGGGCAGCAAGGCGCTGACCCAGCTGACCAACCACTTCGGCATCGACACCGAGCCGACCTGGTCGGCCGACGCCAGCAAGATCTATTTCACCTCCGACCGCGGCGGCAAGCCGCAGATCTACCAGGTCGGCGCCAGCGGTGGCGGTGCGACCCGGGTCACCTTCCAGGGCAGCTACAACGCCAGCGCCAGCGTGTCGTTCGACGGCAAGAAGATCGCCACCGCGCAGGGCGCCGGAAATAACTACCGGATCGCGATGATGGACTCCAGCCTGGGCTCGCCGCGCTGGAGCACCTTGTCGCCCGGTTCGCTGGACGAGTCGCCGAGCTTTGCCCCGAATGCCTCCATGATCATTTATGCTGCGCGCGAAGGACGCCGTGGCGTGCTCTATGCCGTTTCCGCCGATGCCCGGGTGCGCCAGCGCCTGGTGCTGGCCGACGGCGATGTGCGCGAACCGGCCTGGGGGCCGTACAGGCTGCCGCGCTAAGGCGCCGGCCACACCCCAACGCGCAGATTCGCGCCACCCAACGCGCCAAACCCCCGAACAACTCCTGCCCCACCTGACGAGGAATACCCCATGAACAACGCTGCCCGCATCCTGCTCGTCGCCGTGCTTTGCACCGCGGCCGTCGCCTGCTCGAAGAAGGTCAAGGAAACCGCTCCGACCGACAACGGCCCGGGTTCCACCACCACCCAGCCCGGCGGCGACACCGGTCCGGTCGCGTCCGGCGCCTACGGCCCGAACGATCTGGACACCGACGCCTGCCTGCGTCAGCGCGTGGTCTACTTCGACCTCGACCAGGATTCGCTCAAGCCCGAGTTCCAGGCCATCGTCGGCTGCCACGCCAAGTACCTGCGCGACCGTCCGTCCTCGCGCATGACCCTGGAAGGCAACGCCGACGAACGCGGCAGCCGCGAGTACAACCTCGGCCTGGGCGAGCGTCGCGGCAACGCGGTGTCCTCGGCGGTCCAGGCCAACGGCGGTTCGGGCAGCCAGATCACCGTGACCTCCTACGGCGAAGAGCGTCCGGTCTGCACCGAGTCCAACGAAGATTGCTGGGCCAAGAACCGTCGCGTCGAAATCGTCTACACCGCCAAGTAATACTCCGGCGCGATGAAGTGACCGCGGCGATGCGAATCGCCGCGGCACGACGGGCCGGGGCTCACGCTTCGGCAAGCAGGCATGACCGATAGAACAACGAAGGCTGACCCAGCGATGCGTAAATTCGCACTAGCCTTGGCGATCGTGGCGGCCACAACGGCCGCCACGCCCGCATTTGCCCAGCGCGCCAGCCTCGCCGACCGCGTCGCGGTCCTCGAACAGCGCGCCTCGGACAACCAGGCCAATCTCGATCTGCTCAACCAGGTCAATCAGCTCAAGAGCGAGCTGCAGTCCCTACGCGCCCAGGTCGAGGAACTGCAGCAACAGCACAAGCAACTGCAAGACAGCAGCAAAGCCGAATATCTGGACACCGACAATCGCTTGAACCGCCTCGAAGGCGGTGCCGGCGCGCCGGTGCCCGGGGCCGCGCCGCAGCCGCAGGCGTCTGTTCCCGCACCGCCGCCCACGGCGGTACGGGACAGTGCGCCGGTGGTTCACGGCGATGCCGGTCTGGTGGCTCAGAGCGGCGACGAACGCGCCGCCTACGACGCCGCGTTCAACGTGCTCAAGTCCGGTCAGTACGCCGAATCGGCGCGGCTGTTCCAGGAATTCCTGAGCGTCCACCCGAGCGGCACCTATGCGCCGAACGCGCTGTACTGGCTCGGCGAAAGCTATTACGTCACCCAGAATTATCAGCTCGCGCAGGAGCAGTTCCAGGCGCTGCTCGATCGCTATCCGACCCACGACAAGGCCGCCGGCGCCCTGCTCAAGGTCGGCCTGGCCCAGTTCGGCCTGAAACAGATCGATGCCGCCGAGCGCACGCTCGCCGATGTCGCCAACCGCTATCCCGGCACCGACGCCGCCCGCACAGCCGTCGATCGCCTCAACGCGATCCAGCTGAGCCGGCTGCGCAACTAAGGCCCCTATGAACGCCGTTGTCACCCAGACGGCCGATGCGCCGTCCGAGCGCCTGCGGCTGACCGAAATCTTCCTGTCGCTGCAGGGCGAGTCCAACAGCATCGGCTGGCCGACCGTATTTGTGCGCCTGACCGGCTGCCCGCTGCGCTGCCAATACTGCGACACCGCTTACGCCTTCCACGGCGGCCAGTGGTGGGACTTCGACGCGATCCTGGCCGAAGTCGCCCAACACGGCGCGCGCCACGTCTGCGTGACCGGCGGCGAGCCGCTGTCGCAAAAGCGCTGCATCCAGTTGCTGGAAATGCTCTGCGATGCCGGCTACGAAGTGTCGTTGGAAACCTCCGGCGCGATCGATATCGGCCCGGTCGACCCGCGCGTATCGCGCATCGTCGACATCAAGACCCCCGATTCCAGGGAAGTCCACCGCAACCTGTGGAGCAACCTGCCGCTGCTGACCGCGCACGACCAGATCAAGTTCGTGATCTGCAGCCGCGAGGACTACGAGTGGTCGAAAGCTATCGTCGCCGAGCACGGCCTGACCAAGATCTGCGACGTGCTGTTCTCGCCGAGCTTCACCCAGATCAAGCCCAGCGACCTGGCTGACTGGATCGTCGCCGATCGCCTGCCGGTGCGGTTCCAGCTGCAGTTGCACAAGATTCTTTGGAATGATGAGCCGGGTAGGTGAGGGGCTGGGAATCGGGAATGGGGAGTCGGGAATGGGAATCGGGAATCGTAAAAACGGTTTCGTCGCGGTTTTACTCAATGCCACGATCCACGGCTCACGATCCGCGATTTGCGATCCTCGATCTGTCCTGGCGTCATGCCTCACATATCTATCGCTTCATATTTTGTGGCGTAATCGTCCCCAGTCCCGCGTCACTCCGCTCGTCATTCCCGCGAAGGCGGGAATCCAGAGACTTGGGTTGCCTCGCACGAAGGCGATGTATGTTCGGCTCCGCCGGATATCGGGACTGTTCGAGACACGCCGCTAAAGTCTCTGGATGTTCGGCTCCGCCGAAGTAAAGCAGAGCCCGCTTTCGCGGGAATGACGGTCTGGATGGAACGCGCTGAAGTCTTGAAGTCTTTGGGCCTCCGACTTGGCCGAAGCAGGGCAGAACCCGTTTTCGCCGGAATAACGAGCAAAAACGTCAGCCCGCTGGTTTAGCCTTANGATTCCCGATTCCCGATTCCCGATTCCCGATTCCCGATTCCCGATTCCCGATTCCCGATTCCCCAGTCCAGTGCCCCCGATCCAGAGCCCCGCACCCATGAAAAAAGCCGTCGTCCTTGTTTCCGGAGGCATGGACTCCGCCGTCGTCATCGCCATCGCGCGCGAGCAGGGCTTCGCCGTGCATGCGCTGAGCGTGCGCTACGGCCAGCGCCACACCTCCGAGCTCGACGCCGCCGCCTTAGTGGCGCAGTCGCTCGGCGCGGTCGCGCACAAGACCGTCAGCGTCGACCTGCGCAGTATCGGCGGCTCGGCCCTGACCGACGAAAACATCTCGGTGCCGCTCGACAACGACGGCCACGCGATCGGCGCCGCCGCGGCCAAGGACGACATCCCGGTCACCTACGTGCCGGCGCGCAACACCATCATGCTGTCGATCGCGCTGGGCTGGGCCGAAGTGCTCGGCGCCAACGACATCTTCTGCGGCGTCAACGCGGTCGATTATTCCGGCTATCCCGATTGCCGCCCCGAATTCGTCGAAGCCTTCGAGCGTCTGGCCAACCTGGCGACCAAGGCCGGCGTCGAAGGCGCCGGGCTGCGCGTGCAGGCCCCACTGCAATTCATGAGCAAGGCCGACATCGTCCGCGAGGGGCAGCGCTTGGGCGTGGATTTCAGCCAGACCGTCTCGTGCTACCAGGCCGACGACGCCGGCCGCGCCTGCGGCCACTGCGACGCCTGCCGCCTGCGCGCCGAAGGCTTCACCGCCGCCGGCGTGGCCGACCCGACCCGCTACGTCTGATCGCCGCTTATCCCGCCGTCTGAACGAGCCCGGTCACCTGGGGCATGACGCCACGCCGCAGGCTTTGTTAGAATGCCCGACCCCGGCGCAGGTCGGGACCGAATCACCCAGCATTCGGGCCGTTAGCTCAGTCGGTAGAGCAGAAGACTTTTAATCTTTTGGTCGAAGGTTCGAATCCTTCACGGCCCACCAAACAAGACAGGCGCTTAGGTGAAAACCTAGGCGCTTTTTTATTTGCTCCTGACAATTCTCCTGACAATTGCGGCGCGGGCGTCGGTTCTGCCGTCCTCATTCCGTAGCGGTATTTGCCGCGCCCGCCGCTACGGACTCATATTCATTCAGGCCAATGTCGCGCAGTCTCGTGGTGCGGCATTGCCTGCGTGCAAGCAAGGCCCGTGCGTGAGCGCTGCGCTGCATCGACTGGCGATCGCAAGCTGCGTCGCTGCCAAGCCCGCCACTGTCGGTATCGCGCAAGCAGCGCGCGCAAGGGCTTCGGTATAGTGCTCGGCCGCGTCCATCGCCGCCCAATTGCGGCCTCGCGGCCCCGCGCGGGCCGGACGCTCACTACAGTTCAAGGAACGATATGGCTTCGATTATAGGAATGGCGATTTTTGGCGCCTTTTGCGGGCTCGTTCTTCTCAATGTCATGGCGCTGATCGCCAAGAACGGGAAGAACCAGTTCGACTACGTGGAATTCGCTTCGGACAAAGACGTCTACGCGATGGTCGATTCCTGGGCGACCAGCAACGGCTACGTGCTCAAGCGCAGCGGAGGCGATGCGCGCAAGTATCAGAAGGGTTCGGGCTTCCTCACCGCGCCGATGTTCCTGGAACTCGACCGGGTCGGCGCGAAGTACTCGATCAAGAGCTACGTGCGTGTCAACGGTTTGATCCTGCAAGGCGACGTCGGCTTGGCCGGCGACGGCTTTCTGGTGAAGCTGCCGCGTTCGATCGCCAAGAAGGCGCAGAACCAGTTGTTCCAGTCGCTGGAGCTGCAGCCGCTGCAGTGAGCGATGCGCAGATGCGACGGCCGGTGTGAATCGCCGACGTCGATGCGAACGCAAGGCCGGATGCTCAGCATCCGGCCTTTGTTTTTTTTCGGGCCGGCGTTCAGCGTGCTGTGCACGAGCGGATTCACAACCTCACCGCGGCCGCGTCTAAGACAGGCGAAGGACCGGCAGTGGTTGCCGATCGGATGCTCGCGACGGAGGCAGGCGATGTTGATCAGAGTCGGGTTGGATCAGTGGATCATGGTCAATGGCCAGCATCGCGATGGTCCCGGCCAGCCGGTGCAGCAGGTCGGTCTGAATACCGCGGGCTTGTCGGGCTGCGTGGCGATCGGCATGGGCTGGGGCGAGATGATGTCGTTGGCGCACGTGTACTCCGATTGCACGGCGGCGACCTGGACGCCCGCGGACGGCTCGGCTGGATACCTGCAGGCGCTCGATCAGGCCTTCGCCGGTTCGCATGCGCTGGTGCCGCAAGCCAAGCCGCAGGCGGTGCTGTACTGGTCGGAAGGCACGCCGCGCTGGCTGCCGCGGCAGTTGTACAACTGGCTCGACGCGCGCGATATCGAGGTCTACGAGGAAGAGGCGCCGAGCTGCCGGATCTGGATCGACGAGGGCCGCTTGAAGTGGTCGAAGGATCTCGCCGCGCATCCGTCCGACGTCAACAACTACACCACCTCGGACAACGCGGCCACCACGATCCAGTTCTACAAGGCCTTGTCGGCCAATGCGGTGGCGGCTTCGCCACCGCAGGGCGAGTGAAGGGCGAATTGCAGACCTATCCGCAGCGGCTCCCGGCGCATTAGTCTGGCATTTCCGGGGCGGCGACGTTCCCGTATTCGCGGGGTGACGCGTGCTCAAGCCGATGCCTTGCCCGATCATCGCCGCGATGCTGCTCAGCATCGCGGCGGTCGTTGTTTTCGCCGCGCCGAAAGGCCAATTGCCGCGGTGTGCGCAGCCATTGGATCCGATCGCGACCGTGCCGCCGACGTTGCCATCGCGGCTGCACAACGAGTACGAGGGCTCGGCCGTGGTCGCGTTCGAGCTCGATCGTGCCGGCCACGTGCATGTGCCCGTCCGTAGCGGACGTCATTGCCGCTAACGCAGGCTCTGCTTTACTTCGGCTAAGCCGAATGTCCAGAGGCTTGAGCGTCATCCTTCAAGAACGTCATTCCCGCGAACGCGGGAATCCAGTGACTTCAAGCGTTCTCGCACGTAAGGCACTGGATTCCCGCGTTCGCGGGAATGACGAACTGAGGTGTCGTGCTGAAGTCATCGTGTCGCAACAGTGGCATCCGTTCGGACATGGCGGCCGCGTGCCGATCGGTTATCGCGAAGCGATCCTGGTCGCGGTATCGAAGTGGCGGTTCGCGCCGCGAGTCGCGGCCTGCAAGGGCCGCACCATTGTTTCGCTGCAGGTGGACTCCGAGGTCTCGCCTCAGGCGATGCCGCCAAAGTGATGGCGGCGCGCATCGACCCAGCTGTCGCCGGGGCTAGGGATAGATCCGCCGTTCCACCACGCGGTAGCTGTCCTTGGCGATGACGTAACCGTAGCCACCGCCGCGGTAACCGCGCTGCGCGGGAGCGAACTCCACTCGGTAATGATCGGCGTCCTGGGTGATCGCGATATCGAAGTCGTCGGCTTGGCGCGTGTCGTTGTTATCGGCCGAATCCGGGCCGGCTTCCAACGTCAGGCGTTTGACGAATTCGGCGCGCGCCACCGCCAGGGCGCGCACGCTGCCGGGTTCTGCCGAGCGCAGGGAAAACGGCGATTCGCCCAGCTCGGTGGCGCGAGCGCCGACGGCGGCAAGCGACATGGTCATGACGAATGCGATGAGTAGCCGTGGACGCGGCATGGCTTCCCCTGCTCGAGGCGCTGGATGGGATGGGCGACTGCGTTGGCTAATCTACATCGTCGCCGCCGAGTGTCGGCGCGAAGGCGCAGCGGCCGCGGCCGCGATACCGACAAGCGCGCCAGCCGCTGCGCGCGATCATTAACGCGATCGCGTCAATCGGCCTGAAGCCACTGTCGGTGGCGCCGGCAACCGGTACGATCCGCGCTCATGACCTTGCGCCGCTACCTGCAACTGGATGTGTTCGCCCATCGCATCGGCGCCGGCAATCCGCTGGCGGTGGTGTTCGATGCGCAGGACATGGATGCCGAGGCGATGCAGTCGTTCGCGGCCTGGATGCATCTGCCCGAGACGATCTTCCTGCTGCCGCCGCAAGCCGGCGCCGACTATCGCGTGCGCATCTTCACGCCGCGTCAGGAACTTGCCTTCGCCGGCCATCCGAGCCTTGGCGCGGCGTGGGCGGCGATCGACGCGCGACGGGTGCCGGCCGACAGCGTGTCGCTGGTGCAGGAATGCGCGGCCGGTCTGCTGCCGGTGCGGATCGTTCACGACAGCACCGGCATGCGGGTCAGCGTGCGCGCGCCGCGCGCGCGGCGTTGCGATCACGATCGCGCCACCGCGTTGCGCCTGGACGCGGCGCTTGCCGGTCTGCCGCGCGGTGCGCTGACGCCGGCGCTGTGGGACAACGGCCCGCGCTGGTGGGTGGTCGAACTGGACGCCGCGCCCGATCAGCCCGATCCCGTGCGCAGCCTGCGGCCCGACCTCAACGCCATCCTCGCCCTGGCCGGCGACGACGCGCTCGGGCTGGCGGTGTTCGCGCGCAGTCGCGATCCCGGTTACGACTACGTGGTGCGCGCGTTCTGCCCGAGCGACGGCATCGCCGAGGACCCGGTGACCGGCAGCGCCAACGCGGCGATCGCAGCGGCCTTGCTCGAGGCCGGCCGGCTCAAGCCCGGCGATCGCTACAGCGTCAGCCAGGGCCGCGAAGTCGGCCGCGACGGCTGTGTCGAGGTCGGCATCGACGAGGGCGGCGAGGTCTGGATCGGCGGGCGGGTCCAGGCGGTGATCCGCGGCACGGTTGAGTGGTGAGACGGCCGACACATTCGGGTCCGCCGGCACGGCGCCGAATTTAGATTGCGTGGCGAAAATTTACGTCGATCCCGCATTTACGTAAGAAATGCCAAATCGATGCGTAAATCCCCCGGCCCGACGACCGCGAAGCGCGTGGATTTCGTGCCGATCCTTGCATCCACGGCGATCCGCGCCGCTGCCGCGCCGACGCAGTCGCCGGGCCCGTGCGAACTGCACGTTCAAGTAGCGGATTGAAATTCTTTTTCCGCATCGCGAAATCGCCCGTGGCCGGCGTTGCCCGGCGGTGTCCGGTCTGTCGATAACGTCGCGTTTCAGCCGCCGCCGGTGAATGAAAATCACGCTTTCTCACGAGAATTACCGATTATCGGAAATATCGCATTGACCGCTCGCCCGGACCGCTTTCATCACTTGTTCTAGACCCTAAACAGGAGCAGCCTCAAGCCGTACACACTCAAATAACACTTTGAATGTGTGGTATCGGCGCTCAGCCGGTGTCGCCCCCGCGAACGCAGGCGCAGCGATAAACCCAGGCACGGAGCAGCGCAACGCTGCGTTCGGAGGACGTGATGGACACTCGTGGCATTCGCAAGGCCGTTTCCTACAGCTTGCTGGCGGCGTGCATTCTGACGATCACCGTATCGACCACCGGTTGCTCGGGCTCGGGCGGGGTCAAATCCAACTTCAATCCCAATCCGGGCGGTCCCGGTGGCCCCGGCGATCCGGGCGGCCCCGGTGGTCCGGGCGATCCCGGTGGCCCCGGCGGTCCCGGCAATCCGGGCGGTCCTGGTGGCCCCGGCGGTCCGGGTAATCCGGGCGGTCCGGGTGGTCCCGGCAATCCGGGTGGCCCGGGTGGTCCTGGCGGTCCGGGTAATCCGGGCGGGCCCGGCGGTCCCGGCGGCACCAGCGTGCCTGGCAATGCTCTGGGGGCGATCGTGACCGTTGCCGGTAACCTGGTCACCGGCATCGGCGGCGGGGTCAGCACGCTCGGCGCGCAGATTCCCAATCAGGCCTTGCTCGGTGGCAACAACCCGACCACGCAGGGACTGGCCAAGGTCGTCGACGATCTGGGCAAGACGGTCAGCGGGCTGGGCCTGTCGACCAGCAGCGGCCTGGGCCAGATCGGCAATATCAGCAACCCGGTCGGCACCACCGTCGGCGGGGTCGACAATCTGGTGGTCAATGTCGGCACCACGGTCGACGACCTGGGCAAGACGGTTGCCACGGTTGGCGCGTTCCAGGGCTCGCCGATCCAGCCGCTGACCAGCGCGGCCGGCGGACTGGTCTCGGGCGTCGGCAACGGGGTGAAGGACGTCGGCGGCAAGCTCGGCGGCGTGCTTGAAGGTTCGGCCGGCCAGTCGTTGACCGGCGCGGTCAGTTCGGTGCTCAAGCCGATCGCGGGGCTGGGCCAGACCAACGGCGGCGGTACCGGCGGCAGCGGCGGCGGCAATCTGGTCGCCAACGTGTCGCAGGGCGCGGGCGGCGTGGTCGGCGGCGTGGCTTCGGCCGGCGCGGCGCTCGGCGGCGCGCTCAGCGGCGCTCCGGTTCCGGGCGGCGCGGCCGGGCTGGTCGGCGGCGCGGTCACCGGCGTCAGCAACAATCTCGGTACGGTCGGCGCGGGCATCACCGCGGGACTGGGCAACGCCGGCAGCATCGCCAACCCGGTCGGGGTGACCGCGGCGGGCGTGACCAGCGGCGTCGCCGGTCTTGGCGGCACGGTCGGCGGCGTGGGTGCGGGCGTGGCCAGCGTGGGCGGCTCGACACCGTTGGCGCCGGTCACCGGCCTGGTCGGCGGCGCGCTCGCCGGCGTGGGCAGTGGCGTGACCACGGTCGGCACGGGGGCGACCGCGGCGGTCAACGGACCGCTGCAGCCGGTGACTCAGGGGCTGAGCACGGTCGTCAACGGCGTAGCCGGGGCGACCGGGCTCAATAACACCAACGGCGGCCTGCTCGGCGGCGTGCTCGGCAACGACAGCGGCAAGGGTGGCCTGCTCGGCACCGGCCTGCTGGGCAAAAAGGGCGGTAAGCCCTGATCGGATGTGATCTGGCGCGCGGGAACGGCATCGCGCCGTTCCCGTCGCGCGCACAGGTCGTAGAGTCGAATCCATGGCTTGCGGATACGTTTTCGGCCCAGGCCGCGCGCATCCGGGGCCGCGCCGCAAACGGGAGTCCAGGCAGGCACCCAAAAACAGGAACCACCGTTCGCCCGAGTCAAACCAAAACAACAACGACAACCGGCCCGGCGCGGTAAAGGCGAAAGCCATCGCCGAGGCACAAGGGGTTACGCATGGATACAGGGCTTTGGGGGAAGCGCTATCCACTGGCGCTGGCGATCACCGCGATGCTCGCGGCGACCACGGCGCATTCTCAGACTCAGCCACGATTGCCGACCACCGGCAATCCACTGCAAACCCTGCCGCAGGCGCCGCTGCCCAAGGCCGAGCCGAAGGTCAGCACCACCGTCGCGCCGCAGCAGAATCCGGAAATGGCCGCGTTGCTCGCGGTACCGCTGACGCCGATCCGCTTTGAAGTGTCCGGGGTCAAGTCGGTGCCGTTCGAACAGGTCACCGGTTTGTTCATTCCCTTGATCGGCCGGCAGATCACCGTCGCCGACCTGCTCGGCGCCGCCGAGACCTGCACCAAGCTGTATCGCGAACGCGGCTACGCGCTGTCGTTCTGCTACGTGCCGACCCAGGATTTCGCCGACGGCACCGTGCGCGTGGTCGCGGTCGAGGGCTATGTCGCCCAGGTCCGCATCGGCGGCAAGCCCGGCAAGATGGAACGCAAGATCCGCGCGATCGCCCAGCACATCATCGACGACCGGCCGCTGCGTCAGAGCACCTTCGAACGCTATTCGCAGATCCTGGGTTTCCTGCCGGGCGCGAAGATGACCATCAACGTGCCGGCGCCGACCACCACCGACGGCGCGACCTCGCTCGACCTCAACGTCGGCGGCAAGCGCTACGACGCCAGCTGGGCGCTGGAATTCAATCATCCCGGCACCCAGGGCCTGGCGACGCTCAACCTCAATGCGCTGACCTCGCTGGCCGAGCAATGGAGCCTGGCCGCGCTGTATCCCGACGGGCGCAGCAACGAGCGTTTCTACAGCGCCGGGTATTCGCAGTTGATCGGCAGCGACGGCTGGATCGGCCGGGTCGATGGCTCGCGCTATCGCGGCGTGCCGGTCACCCAGACGCCGCTGCCGGCGTTCCTCGATCACCGGGTCGAACAGGACCGCGTATCGATCAGCGCGCGCTATCCGCTGCTGTTGCGCAACGAGCGATCGTTGTTCGTATCGGCCGGCGTGTATGCGGCCGATCAGTCCGATCGCTACTTCAATACGATCAACGGCGCCTTGCTCGATCAGCGCTCCAAGACCCGGGTGGTGACCGCGGGGCTGGACTACGCCGAGGCCAAGAAAAATCACGCGCGCCAGGCGAGCGTTTCGATCGCGCGCGGGCTCGATACCTGGGGCGCGTCGGCCGACACCATCACCAACATCGACGGCATCGATGTGGCCGGTGCCAGCGACGTGTCGTTCACCCGCTACAACCTGGGTTACGCGCAAAGCCGCACCTGGAAGGAACAACGCTACGCCGCGGTGTTGCGCGCGACCGCGCAGTACAGCCGTCAGCGTCTGCCATCGTCGGAGCAGATCAGCTTCGGCGGTAGCCGTTTCGCCCTGGCTTACGACCCCGGCGAAACCTCGGGCGACAGGGGCTGGGGCGCGGCGCTGGAACTGAGCCGCAACTTCCGTCCGAAAGCCAAATGGCTCAAATCGGTGACCCCGTACCTGGCCGTGCAGCACGCGCGGGTTTCGTTGACCCAGGGCCGTCCGCCGATCGACGACCTGGGCAGCGTCGCGCTGGGGCTGCGCTTATCCGATAACCGCCATTTCAATATCGACTTCGCCTACGCCAAGCCGACCGCGGATATTCCGCTGGAGACCGACGATCGCAAGCCGCGGTGGAATTTGAATTTCTCGTATCAGGTGCAGTAGGGCGGTGTTGTTTTCGTAGCGGCCGTCGTTGTTGTTGTCGTTTTGGCTGCAGTTGTCGTTGTGGCTACCGCTCGTGTGCTTGCGTCGTGGCCGCGAGGTCGCGGTCGCGACTTGCGGCGCTCCTACAGTCTGAAACGAAGCTGCGGTCGCCCCCTGTAGGAGCGGCGCGAGCCGCGACCGCGTCACCGCGCTTGCGTCGTGGTCGCGAGGTTGCGGTCGCGACTTGCGGCGCTCCTACAGCCTGAAACGAAGCTGCAGTCGCTTCTTCGCAGCCATGCGACGGCCAATCCGCGAGCTCAACCGTGATCGAGCAAATGCTGCAACACCGCCTCGCCATAGCGATCGAGCTTGCTCACGCCGATGCCGGGGATGCGGCCGAGATCGTCGAGATCGTCCGGGGCGTTTTCGGCGATCGCGCGCAAGGTGCTGTCGTGGAAGATCACGTACGCCGGCACGTTCTGTTCGCGCGCGGTGGTCGAGCGCCATTCGCGCAGGGCGTTGAAGCGCAGTAGCGAGGCCGGGTCCATGTCGATCATCGGCGCCGCGCCGCCGCGGGTCTTGCGGGTGCTCGCGCGCGCGGCCTTGGGCGCTTCGGTGCGAAAGCGCAGTTCGCGCTCGCCGCGCAGCACCGGCGCGCTGTCGGCGGTCAGGCGCAGCGCGCCGTGGCGTTCGATGTCGGCTTCCAGCAGGCCGGCCGCGACCAGTTGCCGGAACACGCTGCTCCACTGCTTGACGTCCAGGTCGCTGCCGATGCCGAAGGTGCTCAGCGCTTCGTGGCCGAAGCGGGTGACCTTCTCGGTCGCGGTGCCGCGCAACACGTCGATCACGTGACCGGCGCCGAAACGCTGGCCGGTGCGGTACACGCACGACAGCGCCTTGCGCGCCGCGGTGGTGCCGTCCCAGCTCTGCGGCGGCTCCATGCAGTTGTCGCAGTTGCCGCAGTTGCCCGGATGCGGCTCGCCGAACCACCCGAGCAGCGCCTTGCGCCGGCATTCGGTGGATTCGCAGAAGCCCAATAAAGAATCCAGCTTGCGCAGTTCAAGGCGCTTGCGTTCTTCACCGGCTTCGCCTTGCTGGATCAGCTGGCGCAGGTTGACGACATCGCCCAGGCCGTAGCACAGCCAGGCTTCGGCGGGTTCGCCGTCGCGGCCGGCGCGGCCGGTCTCTTGGTAATAGCCTTCGATCGACTTGGGCAAGTCGATGTGGGCGACGAAACGCACGTCGGGCTTGTCGATGCCCATGCCGAAGGCGATCGTCGCGACCATCACCACGCCGTCTTCCTGCAGGAAACGGCGTTGGTTGGCGGCGCGCACGCCGGCGTCGATGCCGGCGTGGTAGGGCAGGGCCTTGATTCCGGCGGCGGCCAGTTGCTCGGCCACCGATTCCACCCGCTTGCGCGAGAACGCATAGACGATGCCGCTTTCGTCGCGATGCCCGGCGAGGAAATCGAGCAGCTGGCGGGTGCCGTTGTCCTTGTGCACCACGCGATAGCGCACGTTGGGGCGATCGAACGAACTGACGAAGCGGCGCGCGTCCTCCAGGGTCAGTCGCTCGGCGATCTCGCGCTGGGTCGGCTCGTCGGCGGTGGCGGTCAGGGCGATGCGCGGGATGTCGGGCCAGCGCTCGTGCAGGATGGTCAGTTCGCGGTATTCGGGGCGGAAGTCGTGGCCCCATTGCGATACGCAGTGCGCTTCGTCGATCGCGAACAGGGCGATCTTGGCGCGGTCGATCAGGTTCAGGCAGCGGCCGCTGAGCAGGCGCTCGGGCGCGACGTAGAGCAGGTCGAGCTCGCCGGCCAACAGCTGGCGTTCGACCTCGGCCGCGTCCTCGCTGCTCAGGGTGGAATTGAGATAGGCCGCGCGCACGCCGAGCTGGCGCATCGCCTCGACCTGGTCCTGCATCAGCGCGATCAGCGGCGAGACCACCAGGCCGCAGCCTTCGCGGATCAGCGAGGGGATCTGGTAGCACAGCGACTTGCCGCCGCCGGTGGGCATCAGCACCAGGGCGTCGCCGCCGTCGATCACGTGCTGGACGATCTGCGCCTGTTCGCCGCGGAACGCGGTATGGCCGAAAACGCGGTGCAGTAACTCGAGTGCGGGGGAAGGCATGAGGCTAGTTTAACCGGGCCGGTTCGCGGACCGGTCGGAAACCGGCGGTGCGGGTGGTCGGCGATAGCGGCGTCGGGGATTCGGGGCTTTACTTGCGCAGGGGTCGGGATGTGTACCAGGCCTGGAGCGTCGGGGTTCAGCCCGTCGTCGCCTTTCGGCCCGTTCGCGCGATTCTCCGAAGTCCGGCCATGAGCGTCGCCTTGGCGGCCCGCGAACCCCACAAACCCCGCAAACGCAACGGGCGCGGCCATCGCCGCGCCCGCCGGGTTACCGCCGGATCGCGATTACTGCAGCAGCGAACGCAGCATCCACGCATACTTCTCGTGGGTCTGCAGGCGCTGGGTCAGCAGGTCCTCGGTCGGCGCGTCATCGACGTCGTCGGCCTGGTCGAGTACCTTGCGCGCAGTGCGGCATACCGCTTCGTTGCCGACTACCAGCTGACGGACCATTTCGCGCCAATCGGCGGCTTCGGTCAGGCCGGCTTCTTCCGGGATCGAGCTGAGCTTGACGAATTCGGCGTACGAGCCCGGCGCGTTGAAGCCCAGCGCGCGGATCCGCTCGGCGATGTCGTCCAGCGCGGTCCACTGCTCGGTGTACTGGGTTTCGAACATGACGTGCAGGGCGTTGAACATCGGCCCGGTCACGTTCCAATGAAAATTGTGGGTCTTCAGGTACAAGGTGTAGCTGTCGGCCAGAAAGCGCGACAGACCTTCGGCGATCTTCTTGCGATCGCCCGGCGAAATCCCAATATCGATCGAGGGCGCGCTGCTGCCGGCGGCGGGCGACGCGGCCGGGCTGTTCGACGACGACGGGGACGCGGACTTCTTGGACGAGGATTTGTCCGGTTTTCCGGGCTTGCTGACCTTGGCCATGGGGGACTCCTTACTCCAGTGCGGGATGGTGAGGCGGGACGGTTGCAAAACGCTCCGGCGCGCGCGCCGAAGTTCAATACGTTTCGACGCGGGCCCCGGATTTCAAGCGCGCTCCGGGCGGGCCGGCATCGAATCGAAAGGGTTCCGACGCGTGCGTCGGACACTGCGGCGACAATAGGCGCTGTCGACCGCGATGTGAAATGGTTTGTTCCTTGCGCTGCGATGCAAACGATCTATCGATGAACACCAGCAATTCCAAACATCAGTCTAGCCACGCGGATGCTAGCGCCGCGTTACGGCAGGCGCGCAACGCGATCGACGGCGCATTGAGCCGCGACCGCGGCCGCCTGCACGGCCTGTGGTCGCGCTGGAGCGGCAAGCCCGCCGATGCGCAGGCGCAGGCGGCGTTCGCGCAGGCCCTGGCGGCCTCGGTCGCGCAGCGCGAAGCGCGCGCGTCGTCGCTGCCGCGGGTGCCGGCCGACCCGGCGCTGCCGATCGCGGCCGAGGCCGATCGCATCGTCGAGCTGATCCGCAAGCACCCGGTGGTGGTGATCGCCGGCGAGACCGGTTCGGGCAAGACCACCCAATTGCCCAAGCTGTGCCTGGCCGCCGGCTGCGGCGCCGCCGGCATGATCGGCTGCACCCAGCCGCGCCGCATCGCCGCGCGCGCGGTCGCGCGGCGCGTGGCCGAGGAACTCAACACCCCGCTCGGCGAGGTGGTCGGCTATCAGGTCCGCTTCAACGACAACGTCGGCGAACGCACCGCGGTCAAGTTCATGACCGACGGCATCCTGCTGGCCGAAATCCAGTCCGACCGCTGGCTGTCGGCCTACGACACTATCCTGATCGACGAGGCGCACGAACGCAGCCTCAACATCGACTTCCTGCTCGGCTATCTCAAGCAGCTGCTGAAAAAGCGCAGCGACCTGAAGATCATCGTCACCTCGGCGACCATCGACACCGAGCGTTTCGCCGCGCATTTCGATGGTGCGCCGGTGGTCAGCGTCGAGGGGCGCGGGTATCCGGTCAACGTTCGGTATCGTCCGTTGGACGATACGGGAATGGGGAATGGGGAGTCGGGAATCGACAGAGCCGCGGGCGGCGATGCCGGCGGCGCGCGCCGATCGGCTTCTGCGAATCCCGAATCCCGAATCTCGAATCCCGCGCGGAGCGTGAACGACGGCATCGTCGCCGCCTGCGACGAAATCACCCGCGAAGATCCGCGCGGCGACGTGCTGATCTTCCTGTCGGGCGAACGCGAGATCCGTGACGCGCACCAGGCGCTGGAGCGGCGCAAATACCGCGAAACCGAGGTGCTGCCGTTGTACGCGCGGCTGTCGGTGCGCGATCAGGACCGGGTGTTCAACCCCGGCCCCAAGCGCCGCATCGTGCTGGCGACCAACGTCGCCGAAACCTCGCTGACCGTGCCGCGCATCCGTTACGTGGTCGACCCCGGCCTGGCCCGGGTCAAGCGCTACAGCCCGCGCGGCAAGCTCGACCGGCTGCACATCGAACCGATCTCGCAGGCCAGCGCCGACCAGCGCAAGGGCCGCTGCGGGCGCATCAGCGAGGGCACCTGCTATCGCCTGTACAGCGAGCCGGATTTCGAATCGCGGCCGCGCTACACCGATCCGGAAATCCGCCGCGCCGCCCTGGCCGGGGTGATCCTGCGCATGCTGTCGCTGGGTCTGGGCAGCGTCGACGGTGGCGGCCACAAGCGCCGCGGGCCGCGCGGTGCCGCGGCGGTTGCCGAACAGGACGTGGCGACCGCGCACGGCGCGTCGGCGCGGATCATCGAGGATTTCCCGTTCCTCGATCCGCCCGACAGCCGCGCGATCGCCGACGGCTGGCAGCAACTGGCCGAACTCGGCGCGGTCGACGAACAGCGCCGGCTCACCGCGATCGGCCGGACCATGGCGCGCATGCCGGTGGACGTGAAGCTCGCGCGCATGCTGGTCGCGGCCAACGCCCACGGCTGCCTGCGCGAGATGATCGCGATCGCCGCCTTCCTCGGCATCCAGGACCCACGCGAGCGCCCGGCCGACCAGCGCGGCGCGGCCGATGCGGCGCATGCGCTGTTCGCCGATCCGCGTTCGGAATTCGTCGGCATCCTCAAGCTGTGGGACGCGTATCAGACCGCCCACGAAGATCTCACCCAATCCAAGCTGCGCGGCTGGTGCGAGAAGCACTTCCTCGGCTTCCTGCGCATGCGCGAATGGCGCGAGCTGCATCGGCAGCTGAAATTGCTGTGCGATGAACTGGGTTGGCAGGCGCAGAAGAATTCCGGCGAACTCGATGCCTCGGCCTACGCGACCTTGCACCGCGCGCTGATCGCCGGCCTGCCGACCCAGATCGGTTTTCGCGGCGACAAAGGGCTGTACGACGGCCCGCGCGGGCGCAAATACCAATTGTTCCCGGGTTCGCCGCTTGCCAAGAAGCCGCCGCCGTGGCTGTTGTCGGCGACCTTGCTCGACACCGAGCGGGTGTGGTCGATGACCAACGCCACGATCGAACCGGACTGGGCGATCCAGGAACTGCCGCATCTGCTCGCGCGCCGCCATCACGATCCGCGCTGGGCGCGTTCGCAGGGCCGCGTGGTCGGCAGCGAGCAGATCAGTCTGTTCGGTCTGGTGCTGGCGCCGAAGCGGCCGATCCATTACGGCGCGCTGTATCCGGAAGAGAGCCGGATCATTTTCGCCCGCGATGCCCTGGTGACCGGCGAGATCAACACCCGCGCCGCATTCGTCGCGCGCAACCTCGCCACCTTGGCCAAGGCGCATGAGGAAGAAGCCAAGCAGCGCCGCGCCGGCCTGGTCGTGGACGAGGAATGGATGGCACAGTGGTATCTGGACCGCTTGCCGGCGCAGCTCCACAACGTGCAGGCGATGGACGCGTGGTACGCCAAGCTGCCGGCCGACGAGAAGCGCGCGCTGGAATGGTCGAACAACGATCTGATGGTCGGCGGCGAGACCGAGGCGTCGCGTTTCCCGCCGTACCTGCAACTGGGCAATGCGCGGCTGGCGGTACGTTATCGCTTCGAACCCGGCGCCGTCGACGACGGCATGACCGTGGCGGTGCCGCTGCATCTGCTCAACGCGCTCGATCCGGCGCAGCTGTCGTGGCTGGCGCCGGGCTTCGTCGCTGACAAGGCCGCCGCGCTGATCAAATCGCTGCCCAAGACCCTGCGCCGCAACTTCGTGCCGGCGCCGGATTTCGCCAAGGCCTTCCATGAGGCGCATCGCCAGGCCGAGGCCGACGATCTGGTCGGCGTGCTCGCGCGGTTCCTACGCAAGCTCACCGGCACCGAAGTGGCCGCGACCGATTTCGATCCGAGTACGATCGAGCCGCATCTGCGCATCAACCTGCGCCTGCTAGACGCGGCCGATCCGCGCGGCGGCAAGGACGCCGAGCGCAAGGTGCTGGCGGAGTCGCGCGATCTCGACGAGTTGCGCCAACGTTTCGGCGAGCGCGCCGCGCGCGCATTCGCGGCGCAGGCCGCCGATGGTCTGGGCCAGCAGGGCTTGACCGCGTTTCCGGATCAGCCGATCCCGATGTCGGTGCCCGGCGCGGCCGGCGTGCCGGCGTTTCCGGCCTTGCACGACGACGGCGACACGGTGTCGCTGCGCGTCCACGCCGAACGCGAAGCCGCGTTGCGCGCGCATCCGGGCGGGGTGCGTCGGCTGCTCGCCATCGCGATGGCCGAAAAGCTCAAGCAAGCGCGCAAGCAGATGCCGATCCAGGCCAAGACCGGATTGCTGTATGCGGCGATCGAATCGGCGGCGCCGCGCAAGGACCGTGTGTCGCCCACGCGCGCGGCGCAGGACCGCGCCTCGCACGATCGACCGCGCGACAGCGACCGGCTGCGCGAGGATCTAGTCGACGGTGCCTTGCAGTCGCTGCTGGGCGACGATGCCGACCTGGTCGCGGTGCGCGATCCGGCCGGGTTCGAGCTGCGCCGCGAGACCGTCGCGCGCAAGTTGTTTCCCGAGGCGATGGAGCGCTTGCGTCAGGCCGAGACGATTCTCGGCGCGGTCGCCGAGGCGCGCGCGCGGCTGGAGTCGTCGTTGATGGGCTGGGCCAGCGGCAACCTCGACGACATGCGCGCGCAGTTGGCGCGGCTGACCCCGCCGGGTTTCCTGCGCGATGTCGCGACTTCGGCGTTGGCGGAGTACCCGCGCTATCTCAAGGCGCTGTCGGTGCGCAGCGAGCGCGCCTTGCGCGACCCGGTACGCGATCAGGCGCGGATGCTGGAACTCAAGCCGTTCGTCGACGCGTTCGACGCGGCGCAGGCAGCTGGGTTGGCCGAGGATGCGGGGTGGCAGGCTTTGCGTTGGGAGATCGAGGAGTTGCGGGTGTCGTTGTTCGCGCAGGAACTTGGTGTGCGTGGAGGGGTGTCGCCTAAGAAGTTGGCGCAGCGGTTGGCGGGGTTGCGAGGGTGATCTTTGTGGCGGACCAGGCCGGCGCGGCGTGCGCCTTGCGCGGCGAGTTACATGGCTGCGATGTGCATCTGATCGGCTCCGGCTAAGCGCCGTCGTCACTGATGTGGCGCGGTCGCGGCTTGCGCCGCTCCTACAGGTAGGCCATATCGCTTTTGCTTGAGCTTGAAGCCGCGCAGTTCACCCAGCGCTGCGAAGCCGCTGTCTCGCGAGAACAACGGCACACCCGTAGGGCGGCGCACATGGATGTGCGCCGTGCGCCACCGAGACAGGATGTCTCGTG